>NZ_JACHGN010000011.1 GCF_014202315.1 Thermocatellispora tengchongensis
GGGGTTGTGGCTGGGGGGCGACCCCACCTTCGCACGCGCGGTGCCCCGCTTCGAATGTGGGCGGCGGCCCGCCTCTTGTGCCCCCCGGGCCGGCCGGGGCGGGCCGCCCCGGCCCGGCCCGGCGCGAAGGACGGCGGATGCCGGTGAATGGAGGCTTTCGAAGCGGTAAGCTCCTGCTTCCAGGAGGTTCGAATGGCAAAGGTGGCCTTCGTAGGAGCGGGGAACGTCGAACTGACCCGTAAGATCCTCTCCGACCTGATGTCCAGTCCCGAGCTCGTCGGCAGCCTGCGGGTGGCACTGCACGACATCGACCCGGGCCGCCTCGCCACCGCCGAGACGCTGGCCCGCCGCCTTGACTCCGAGACGGGCGCGGGCGCGGTCGTCGAGGCCGGCGCCGACCGCGAGGCGGCGCTGGCCGGCGCCGACTTCGTGATCTGCCAGATCGACGTGGGCGGCTACGAGGCGTCGCTGGCCGACTTCGAGATCCCCCGCCGCTACGGTGTGCGGCAGACCGTCGGCGACACGCTCGGCCTCGGCGGCATCTTCCGCGGGCTGCGCGCCATCCCGGTGCTGCTCGGCCTGGCCCGCGACATGGTGCGGCTGTGCCCGCAGGCCTGGCTGCTGAACTACACCGACCCGATGGCCACCCTGTGCGCGGCCGTGGTCGCGGGCACGCCGCTGCGCCGGGTGGCCGGCCTGTGCCACTCGGTCCGCGACACCCACGCGCTGCTCGCCGACCTGATCGGGCGGGAGCTCCGCGACATCGACTTCCTCACCGCCGGGCTGAACCACCAGGCGTTCGTGCTCCGGTTCGAAAGCGGCGGCCGGTCACTGTACGGAGACCTCGACCTGGTGATGGCGGACGACCCGGAACTGCGCGGGCACGCCCGCGCCGAGATCTACCGGCGGTTCGGCTACTTCCCCACCGAGTCCAGCGAGCACGCCGCCGAGTACGTGCCCTGGTTCCTGCCGCACGAGAAGGAGGTGCTCCGGCTCGACCCGCCGCTCAACGAGGGCCTGCGGCGCCGGGCCCGCAAGCTCGACGCCTACGAGCGGCTGCGCGGCGCGCTGGCCGCCGGGGAGCCGGTGCTGGCCCGGTGGAAGCACTTCGAGATGGCGTCCGAGGTGATCCATTCGATGCTCACCGGCACACCGCGCGAGGTTCAGCTCACCCTGCCCAACGACGGGCTGATCGCCAACCTGCCGGCCGGCGCCTGTGTGGAGGTCCCGGCCCTGGTGGACGGCACGGGCATCCACCCGGTGCCGGTCGGCGCACTGCCCGTGCAGCTCGCGGCGCTGAACCGGACGTTCCTGAACGTGGTGGAGCTGACCATGGCAGCGGTCCTGGAGGAGCGACGATCGGCGGTGTACCAGGCGGCCATGCTCGACCCCAACACCTCGGCGACCCTCCCGCTGGCGGCCATCGAGGCGGTGTGCGACGACCTCCTGCGGGCTCACGCGGCGTACCTGCCGGCCGGCATCACACGCGGCGAGGCGGGCCGATGACGGACCGGGTGCCCCCGGCGCCGCCTCCCGCCCCCGACGCCGCGGCCGCGGTACGCCGCGACCGCATCGTGGAGCTGGTGCTGGAGCACGAGTTCGTCCGGGTCACCGACCTGGCCGAGATCTTCGGCGTGTCCAGCGTGACCATCCGCGGCGACCTGGAACTGCTCGACCGTCAGGGGGCGGTCCGCCGGGTCCGCGGCGGCGCGATCCACGCCAAGGCCGCGCCGCCGGCGGCGCCGTCGTACGAGGTCGCGCCGGGCGACTCCGCCATCGAGAACACCCGGCTGGCCCGGCACGCCGCCGCGCTGGTGACCGACGGCGAGAGCATCATCATCGACACCGGCGCCACCACCACGTTCCTGGCCCGCGCCCTGGTGGCCCGCGGCGACCTGTCCGATGTCGTGATCTTCACCAACAGCCTGCGCGTCGCGGTCGAGCTGGAGCCGGCCATTCCCCGGTTCTCCGTGCTGGTCACCGGCGGAACGCTCCGGCCGGGCACGCACTCGCTGGTGGACCCGCTGGGCGCGCCCATGCTGGAGCGCATCCACGCCGACACGGTGTTCCTCGACTGCCACGGTGTGCATCTGGAGTCCGGCGTCACCGGCGCGAACCTGCTGGAGGCCGAGGTCAAACGGCGCATGATCGGCGCCTCGCGGCGCCGGATCGTCCTGGCCGAGTCCACCAAACTGGGCCGGACCGGGCTGGCGCCGATCTGTGCGCTGTCCGAGGTGAACCTCCTGGTCACCGACGCCGACGCACCGCCCGGCTTCGTGGCCGCCGCCCGGGAGCGGGGCACCGAGGTCGAGCCGGCGAGGTGAGCGAACCTGCCGCGGGAGATCGCCCACGCCCCGCGCTCGCTCGCCCTCGCCAGAGGAACTCCCCGATCCGAACCGCAGGAGGGACGGACCCGAAGCCCCACGCGATCGTGGGGACGGGGTCCGGCCCGTGGCCTGTCACACGGTCATCTGCCTGAGGGGATCGCCGGCTCCCGGCGCTCCTGCCGCGCCGGCGCCAGCCGTTCGTGGAATCCGCCGTCCGGGGACCGGGTGATGATCCCGGTCTCGACCCCGTGCTCGGCGACGTGGCGATCGGCCTGCTGAAGTGCGAGGCAGATCCGCCGGGTGAGGACGAAGGCGATGACAGGGCCGATGACCACGGCGAACCTGAAGAAGATCGTCACGGCCTCGACGGTGAGGTGGAAGTGGTGGGCGATCTGGTCGTTGGCCGCGGCCGCCCACAGCAGGCCGTAGAACGTGATGCCGGCGACCGCGATGGCCGTCTTCACCGGCGTGTCCCGTGGCCGGTCGAGCACGTCATGCGCGCGCGTTTCGCGGGTCATTCGGCTCGTGCTCTTGGGCCGGCCCAGCGCGTCGCGGCGGTCACGCCGCGCCAGGAGGAGGCGTTCGGCCATCGGATAGGCGGCCAGGGCGGCGAAGAAGACCCCGGGCACCACCAGTGTGGGGACGAGGACCGCGAGGCTGAGCGTGTAGTCCGCGATGGTGAGCTCCCACCCGGGCATGATGCGGAGCGCGCCGTCGAGGAAGCCCATGTACCAGTCGGGAACCGAGCCCGCCGAGATCTGCGTCGGCTTGGCGGGGCCGTACAGCCAGATGGGGGCGATCTGGAACCCGAACCCGAGGACGATCAGCATGCCGATCGTCGCGAGCGCCATCATCGGGCGTGCGCTCCGCCGCGCCGGCAGCGAGGCGATGAACCGGGAGTGGCCGTGCCGCCGCACCAGCATTTCACGGGCGATGAGCAGCGCGGCCATGACTGCCGCGATCAGCAGGTGCCCGCCGTACATGACCGGGATGACCCGATCACCGGGGAAGTCCGGGCCGAACAGCAGCGACATCGCCCAGGTTCCCACCACGGGGATGGACTGCACCACCGACATGATCAGCCACAGGCTCCCGCCCGACAGGCTGTCGTCGGGCAGGGCGTTGCCGGTCTCGCCCGCGGCCATGCCCAGCGCCAGCAGCGTCACCCAGATCAGCCACTGCCCGGTGCGCGGGCGGCGGAACGCGCCGGTGAGGAACATCCGCAGCAACTGCAGCACGACGGCCGCCACGAAGACGAGCGCCGCCCAGTGGTGGGCCTGGCGGATGAGCAGGCCGCCGCGCACCTCCAGGCTCAGGTGCATGGTCGAGTCGAAGGCCCTGCTGACGAGGAGTCCGCGCAGCGGGCCGTACGAGCCGTCATAGACCACCTGCGACATGCCGGGGTCGTAGAACAGCATCAGCACCGCCCCGGTCACCACCAGAACGGCGAACGACCAGACGGCGATTTCCGCGAACATGAACGACCAGTGGGAGAACTGAAACGAGCGGCGCCTGGCCGACAACGAACGCATGTGAGGCCCCCTAACCTTGCCTACTCACAAGACGGAATCGGGCCGCGGGGTGTGACAGCGATGAGGCGCCGCCGACGGTGATTCACGTCACTGCCGCCGGGTCCTTCGCCGGGGGCCGGAGTGGCCGGGCCCGCCCCTGCGCGGTCGTCCGGGCCGCGGTCCGCGACGCCGGATCGGCCTGCTCCCGCCCGCATGTCACGGCCGGGCAGCATGTCTCGTCTTCTGTGGAGACGGCGGCGCGGAGAACGCCGCCGGGCTTTCAGAACCGAAAGGGTGACGATGCGGACCGATGTAGTGGTGATCGGCGGAGGATACGCCGGCGTCATGGCGGCGAACCGTCTCAGGCAGCGCGAGGACGTGGTGGTGACATTGATCAACTCACGTCCCGTATTCGTCGATCGCGTCCGGCTGCACCAGCTCGTGGGCGGTTCGCACGACGCGGTCGCCGACTACGGCGACGTTCTGGGCGAGGGCGTACGCCTCGTCGTCGACACGGTGGTCCGGATCGACGCCGCCGGCCGCAGCGTGCTCCTGTCCTCCGGGAGCACCATCGGCTACGACTACCTGATCTACGCGGTGGGCAGTGCCGGCGCCGAGCCGGTGGTGCCCGGGGCCGCCGAGTTCGCTCACCCCATCGCGGGCCTGGAGGAGGCGCGGCGACTGCGGTCGGTGCTCGACGCCGTTCCGGCCTCGGCGCCGATCGCCGTGGTCGGTGGTGGCCCGACCGGCATCGAGACGGCCGCCGAGCTCGCCGAGGGGGGACGGAACGTGACCCTGGTCTGCGGCGGGGTCCTCGGCCCATACCTTCACCCGAAGGCTCGGCGCGCGGTCGCCAAGCGGCTGGCCAAGCTGGGCATCACGGTGCTGGAGGGCGCGGAGTCCAAGGTGGTGGCCGTGACCGCCGATGCCGTCGAACTCGCCGACGGCCGCCGGTCGCCCAGCGAGGTGACCATCTGGACGGCCGGTTTCGCCGTCCCCGGACTGGCCCGCGACAGCGGGCTGACCACGGACGCGGCGGGGCGGCTGCTGACCGACGAGACGCTCACGAGCGTCGATGACGACCGTGTCGTGGGCGCCGGTGACGCGGTGTCGCCCTCCGGCCGGCCCCTGCGGATGAGCGGCCAGGTCGCGTTCTCCCTGGGCGCGCAGGCCGCCGACACGGTGCTCAGCCGGATCGCCGGGAGTGTCCCGAAGCCCATCGACTCCGGGTTCGCCGGCCAGTGCCTGAGCCTGGGGCGGCGGGCCGGCGTTTTCCAGTTCGCCCGCCGGGACGACATCGCGACGAGCTACTACGTCAGCGGCCGGCTGGGGGCGACGCTGAAGGAGATCGCCTGCAAGGCCGGTTTCCGCCATCTCACGACCGAGGCGCGCAGGCCCGGAGGGTACACCTGGCTCAAGGACGACAGCCGCGCCGCCCGAGTCCGCGACGGCCATCACGTCACGCCGGCGGCTCAGCCCGGCCCCCTCGGCGTTGGAAGGACGCCGGCGCCATGACCCGGGCTCACGAGTTCGAGCAGGTGCGTCCGCTGCTGTTCTCGATCGCGTACCGGATCCTCGGGAGCGTGGAGGATGCCGAGGACGCGGTCCAGGAGACCTGGCTGCGTTACGCGAACTCCGAGACGGAGCCGGTCTCGGTCCAGGCGTATCTGTCGCGGGTCGTGACCCGGGTCGCGATCGACGTGCTTCGCTCGGCACGGGTGCGGCGGGAGGCGTACATCGGGGAGTGGTTCCCTGAACCGCTGCTCGACGACCCCTACGATGACCCGGAACGGTCGGCGGAACTGGCCGACTCGGTCTCCATGACGGCGCTGTTGATGCTGGAGCGGCTGAGCCCGCTCGAAAGAGCGGTGTTCGTGCTCCGCGACGTGTTCGCCTTCGAGTTCGCGGAGATCGCCGCCGCCGTGGGACGATCGGAGGCGGCGTGCCGCCAGCTCGCGGTGCGCGCTCGACGTCACATGAACGAGGGCCGTCCCCGGTTCGAGGCGGACCGGCGGGAGCGTGAGGAACTCGCCGGGCGCTTCTTCGACGCGATACGAGAAGGTGACGTCGCCGCGCTGCGCGAAGTGCTGGCGGCCGACGTACAGGCGGTCGGTGACGGCGGCGGCAAGGCCCCGGTCTTCGGGCGCGTCATCGCCGGCGTGGACAACGTCGCCCGGCTGTTCAGCGCCATGGTTCCCGCGCTCCTCGCCATCGGCGGCACGATCGAGGCTCGCGAGGTGAACGGACAGCCCGGGGCCATCTTCCGGGACCGGGACGGGAAGGTCATCAACGCGTTGTCCCTCGACGTCTACGACGGTCGCATCCAGACGATCCGGACGGTGGTCAATCCGGACAAGCTCCGGCACGTGGGTCCCGTGGCGGATGTGTGGCGGGTCAACCGGGACGCACGCAGGGCCCGCCGCGCCACCACCTGAGCCTCCCGCCTTCCGGGTTGATAGGCAAGTGGGGACTTGCCTATGGTGAGGGTCATGGCGGAGGATGTCTTCAAGGCACTGGCCGACCCCACCCGCCGGCGCATCCTCGATGAGCTGGTGGAACGGGACGGCCAGACCTTGTTCGAGATTTGCACGCGGCTGGTGACCAAGCACGGTCTCGGACTGTCCCGCCAGGCGATCAGCCAGCACCTGGCGGTACTGGAATCCGCAGGTCTGGTCCGTTCGCGGCGCGAGGGCCGCTACAAGTTCCACGATCTGAACACCGAACCCCTTGAGCTCATCATCACACGGTGGCTCAAGCCCGATACGCCGGAGGCACCCCATGAGGATCCACCTGACCAGCGTCTTCGTCGATGACCAGGACAAGGCCCTGCGCTTCTACACCGACGTGCTCGGTTTCGTGAAGAAGACCGAGGTCCCTGTGGGCGAGGACCGTTGGCTCACCGTGGTCTCACCGGAAGACCCCGACGGGACCGAACTGCTGCTGGAGCCCGACCGCCACCCCGCCGTGAGGCCGTACAAGGAGGCACTGGTCCAGGACGGCATCCCGGCCGCCTCCTTCGCCGTGGAGGACGTGCGCGCGGAGTTCGACCGGCTGCGCGGGCTCGGGGTCCGCTTCACCCAGGAGCCGCTGGAGATGGGCCAGGTCACCACGGCCGTCCTGGACGACACCTGCGGCAACCTGATCCAGATCGTGCACAGCAAGTAGGCACCCGGCGCCTACGCCCGCCCGGCCGGGAAGCGCGACGACTCGCCGCCGGAAGACCCCTCGCGGGTTTGGCGACTTTCCGATGGAACCTGTCACTCATGCCACTGGGAGCCGCTGCGGAGCGCCCGTACGGTAGGGGCCGCAACCGGCCGACTCCCTACATGAAGGACGTTTCATGCACGCCCAGGTCGTCCTCTTCGATGGTTTCGATCCGCTCGACGCCATCGCCCCGTACGAAGTGCTCTATGCCGGAGGCATGGCCGCCGGCGGGGCGCTGACCGTGGAGCTGGTGAGCGCCGAGGGGCCGCGTGAGGTGGTGAGCGGCACCGGTGGCATGCCGCTGCGCGCCACCGCCGCGCTGGACCCGGAACGGGCCGACCTGGTGGTGGTGCCCGGCGCCTCGGGCCGGGCCGGCGAGCCCGGCGAGGCGCCGGGCGGCGAGACGCGGCCGGGGCAGCAGGACGAGTACATCTCCGTGCTCCTGGCCCGCACCCTGAACACCGGGCTGCCCGCCCTGCTGAAGTCGGCGATGGAGCGCCCGGAGGTGACCGTCGCGACGGTGTGCGGCGGCTCGCTCGTCCTCGCCATGGCCGGCCTGCTGGAGGGCCGGTACGCCACCACGCACCACCTGGGCGTCGAGCTGCTCGCCGCCACCGGGGTCCACGCGGTTCGCGCCCGGATCGTGGACGACGGCGACCTCGTCACCGGCGCCGGCGTCACCTCCGGCCTCGATGTGGGCCTCTACCTGCTGGAACGGGAGATCGGGCCGCGGGTGGCGCAGGCCGTCGAGGAGCTGTTCGCCCACGAGCGCCGCGGCGTCGTGTGGCGCGACATCGGCCCCGCGCCCACCGCCTTCTGACGGGCCCGGGGCCCGCCGGTCTCATCCACGATTGAAGGTTCACCAGGGCAGGAGCGGGCGTTTCGCCGGAAAAGTTTACAGCGAAAGTTCAACGATACCGTCGAAGGCATGGACATCAAGGACACAGCCCGTCCCCTCGACGGCGCGGGCGTCTCGGCGTTCCTCCGGTCGCTGCCCGCCCGGCCCCTGCTGCTCGGCCTGGGCGAGGCCAGGCACTTCGTGGGGGAGCTGGGCGAGTTGCGCAACGAGATCTTCCGGCACCTGGTCGAGCACGAGGGCTACCGGTCGTTCGCCATCGAGAGCGACTGCCTCATGGGTCTCGTGGTGGACGACTACATCACGACGGGCGCGGGCACGCTCGACGACGTCATGGAACGCGGCTTCAGCCACGGCTTCGGCGCCTCGCCGGGCAACCGCGAGCTCGTGCGCTGGATGCGGGCGTACAACGAGGAGCATGACGAAAAGCTGCGGTTCTTCGGGTTCGACGGACCTCTGGAGTATTGGGCCGCGAGCCCGCGCCAGGCGCTCACCGCCCTCCACGCCCTCCTCGACGGCCCGCTCCCCTGCACCCGGGAAACCCTCGACACGCTGCTCGGCCCGGACGAGCCGTGGTCGAACGAGGCCACGGCCATGGATCCGTCCCAGTCGATCGGCCGGTCCCCCGAGGCCCAGCGGCTGCGGCTGATCGCCGACGACCTGGTGGCGCTGCTCGACACGCAGGCGCCAGGGCTGAGCGCGGCGGACAGGGAGCGGGCGGCGCTGTACGGGCGGACCGCGACCGGCCTGCTCCGCTACCACTACTGGATGGCCGACACGTCCCCGTCGCGGTGGACCCGGCTGTCGGCCCTGCGGGACGCGATGATGGCCGCCAACCTGCGTGCCATCGCCGAGCAGGGCCCGGCCCTGGTCTTCGCCCACAACCTCCACCTGCAGCGGAACAGCAGCTCCATGTCGTTCGGGGATCACCGGCTGGAGTGGTGGAGCGCGGGCGCGATCACCGCGGCGTACCTGGGCGACCGGTACGCCTTCCTGGCCTCGGCCCTCGGCACGGTCGGCGCCGACGTCCCGCCCCCTGACACCGTGGAGGGCGTCCTGTCCGCGCTCCCCTGGGACCGTTCCCTCATCGACGCCCGCCGCCTGGCCGAAGCGGTCACCCGGCCGAGCCCGCGCATCTCGCAGGACTACGCCTACTTCCCGCTGGACCCGGCCCACCTCGGCATGATCGACGGCATCGTCTTCATCAGGGAGGCCGTCAACCAGGATTGACAGCGTCGGCGGCGCCCTCACCCGGCGCTCGCTGATGCCCGGCGCGGTGGCCACCCGGCCACCGCGCCGGCATTCGGCGCTCAGACGTGGCCGAGACCTATAGGCCCGCTGACCGTTGATGTCAATCTATGGACGTTTCGCGCGAGAGTGCTTATCGTCTCGATCAAGGTCGGTCAGTACCGGACAGAAAGGGTTGTCTTTCGAAAGGCCGAGGCGCCCCGAGCGCTCAATGCACTCCGCAGCACGCATGACGCCCGGGTCCTGTCGCATGCCGGACATCCGTAGCCGGGTCGAGCCCGTACGCCGTGGTCGAGCCATGCCCGGCGTCAGGGCGCCTCCCGGTGCGCGAGGTACCAGGAGGGTCCATGGTTGGAAGATCGCACCGCTTACCGCGTAAACGCCTGATCGCTCTGCTCGCCGCCTCGGCCCTCGCCGGCGGCCTTTTCATGACCCCCGCCGAGGCGGAGGACCTGGCCGCCGTCGACCTGCCGCCGCAGGAGCCCGGCGTCACCTTACGGGTCTACGACGTGCAGGTGCCGCTGGAGAAGATCTGCACCCTCAAGCCGGGGCAGACCCCGAACGCCGACAAGCTCATGCCCACCATCGACTGGTCCTCCCCCGAGGACTTCGGCGGCCACGACGACCACTTCGTGAGCGAGGTCATCGGCAACATCGACATCCAGCAGGCCGGCGCCCACACCTTCCGCCTGACCAGCGACGACGGCTCGCGCCTGCTGATCGACGGCGAACTGGTCATCGATCACGACGGTCTGCACGGGCCCGACGCCAAGGACGGCACCGTCACCCTGACCGAGGGCCACCACTCCCTGCGCATCGAGCACTTCGAGCGCGACGGCGGCCAGCAGATCACCCTCGCCTGGCAGCCGCCGGGCGCCTCCGGCTTCGCCGTCGTGCCGAACTCCGTGCTCAGCACCGACGCCGGCGTCGTACGCGTGACCGCGCCCGGCCGCAAGGAGTGCGAAGGCGTCAACGACTCCCCCGGCGACGGCCTGCCCCTGAACGCCGTGCACCCCGGCTACACGCTCACCGACCTCAGGCCGGCCGGCTTCGAGCCGCAAGTCAGCGCGATGGACTGGCTGCCCGGCGGGCGCCTGGCCGTGGCCACCTGGGGCGGCAGCGACAACACGGCCGGCGAGGTCTACATCCTGAGCGGCGTCACCGGGGCCACCGGCCCGGACAAGGTCACGGTGAAGAAGGTGGCCGAGGGCCTGAAAGAGCCGATGGGCATCAAGTACGTCGACGGCAACCTGTACGTCTCCCAGAAACACGAGCTGACCGAGCTGCGGGACCGCGACAGGGACGGCGTCATGGAGACCCGCAGGACGGTCGCGACCTGGCCCTTCGGCGGAAACTTCCACGAGTTCGCCTTCGGCCTGCTCTACCGGGACGGCCACTTCTACCTCAATCTGTCGGTCGCCATCGACCAGGGCGGCGCGACCACCGTTCCGCAGCCCGCCAAGGACCGCGGCGTCACGATCAAGGTCAGCAAGAGGACCGGGAAGGTCTCCTACATCGCCGGCGGACTGCGCACGCCCAACGGCATCGGCTGGGGGCCCGCGGGCGACATCTTCGTGACCGACAACCAGGGCGGCTGGCTGCCGGCCTCGAAGCTCGTCCAGATCAAGCAGGACCGCTTCTTCAACCACTACACGACCCCGCCGGGGCCGTTCGACTCCAACCCGGTCACCAAGCCGGTGCTGTGGCTGCCCCAGAACGAGATCGCGAACTCCCCCAGCACTCCGCTCCTGCTGGACAAGGGGCCGTACGCGGGGCAGATGCTGTTCGGCGACGTGACGTACGGCGGCGTCCAGCGCGCCTATCTGGAGAAGGTGAAGGGCCAGTACCAGGGCGCGGTCTTCCGCCTGACGCAGGGGCTTGAGGCCGGTGTCAACCGGATCAGCGTGGGCCCGGATGGCGCGCTCTACGCGGGCGGCCTGGGCGCGGGCGGCAACTGGGGCCAGGAGGGCAAGCTGACGTACGGCCTGCAGAAGCTGACCCCCAACGGGACCAGGACCTTCGACATCCTGGCGATGCGCGCCAAGCCGGGGGGATTCGAGCTGGAGTACACCAAGCCGCTGTCGCAGGAGACGGCGACGGAGCTGGCCGGCCGTTACCAGGTCAAGCAGTGGCACTACGCCGCCACCCCCCGCTACGGCGGCCCCAAGATCGCCGAGGAGACGCTGAAGGTGCGCTCGGCCACCGTGTCCCGCGACGGCAAGAAGGTGACCCTGGCCATCGACGGCCTGAAGTCCAACCGGGTCGTGCACGTGCGCTCACCCCGTCCGTTCAGCGCCCAGGACGGTGAGACGCTGTGGAGCACCGAGGCGTGGTACACCCTCAACGAACTGCCGGGCAAGGAACCGCCGGCCTCCCTGTACGAGGCGGAGGAGGCGACGCTGACCGGCGGCGCGGGCTTCAACACCGATCACACGGGCTACTCGGGCGGCGGCTTCGTGGACGCGTTCGGCACGAAGGGCGCCGCGGCCCGCTTCGAGGTCGAGGTCGGCTCGAAGGGCACCTACGACGTGGGCCTGCGATACTCCAACGGGCCCAACCCCTTCACCGGCGTCAAGACGGTGAGCCTCTACCTGAACGGCGAGAAGATCAAGCAGGTCGCCCTGCCCAGCACCGGCAACTGGGAGACCTGGGCCACGGAAACGCAGTCGCTGCCCCTGCGCCGCGGCGTGAACACCATCACCTACCGGGTCGATGACGACGATTCAGGCCACGTCAACCTGGATCTGATCACCGTCCATCCCACCGGCGAGCGCATCACGCTGTTCGACGGCAAGGACACGGCGCTGTGGCAGCACACGGACGGACGTCCCGTGCAGTGGCCCCTCTCCGACGGGGCGATGGAGGTCTGTTGCGGTGACATCCGCACCAAGCAGGGCTTCCGCGACTTCAAGCTGCACGTCGAGTTCAACCTGCCGTCGCTGCCCCCGGACGTGACCGGCCAGGACCGCGCCAACAGCGGGGTCTACCTCCAGGACCGCTACGAGATCCAGATCCTGGACTCCTACGGTGTGGCGAAGCTCGCCGACAACGAGGCGGCCGCGATCTACGCCAAGAAGGCCGCCGACCACAACGCGGCCACCCCGCCGGGGACCTGGCAGACGTACGAGATCACCTTCCGCGCCGCCCGCTTCGACAGCGCGGGGAACAAGACGGAGAACGCCCGCGTCACCGTGACCTGGAACGGCCGCGTCGTCCACGACGACGTCGCCATCGACGGGCCGACCGGCGGCGGCGCCCCCGAAGGAGCATCGACCGGCGCCATCCGCCTCCAGGACCACGGCAACAAGGTCCGCTACCGCAACATCTGGATCGAACCGGCGGCATAAGCCGCGACCGCGACCGCCGCCCCCCCATGGCGGCGGTCGCCCCGGCCACCCGCCGCCCGCCTCCCTCAGGCGGCGGCGGGGCCGGCGGCGGCGCGGCGGTCGTGTTCGGGGTAGGACCAGGCGAAGCGTGCTCGGGCGGCGGCGAGATCGGCGATCTGGGCGGCTGGCTGACCACCGTGGTCGGCCGGGTCCGCCTGGACATGCTCCCCGCCCGCGAGGCCCGGCGTGCGGCCGTGAGGACGTCGCCGATCCGAAGCCGGAAGTGCTGCCGGCCGACTCGGTGGGGCCGGCGCTGCCGGTGGTGCCGGAGTCGCCGTCCCCGGCGGAACGGCCGGCGTTCGTGTCGCACGACATGTTCGGCATGCCGTTCGAGCAGATCGCGCCCATCGTGGACCGCACCCCCGGCGACCATCAAGAAGCTCGCCGGCCGCGCCCGCCGATCCCGACCTGCCCGATCAGCGCCGGGTGGTGGACGCGTTCCTGGCCGCCGCGCGGCGGCGACTTCGCCGCCCTGGTGCCCATCCTCGACCCCGACGTGATGCCGCGCGCCGACGGCGGGATGCTCACCGGCGGCTGAAAGTCACCGGGCGGCTCGCCACCTTCCGGGGCACGGCCACCGCCGCCACCACGCGTCCCGCCCTGATCAGCGGGGTCGCCGGCCTGGTCAACGCCATCGACGGCCAGGTGTTCTCCGTCGTGAGCTGCACCATCTCCGACGGCAGGATCGCCCCGATCGACATCCTGCCGGACCCCGATCGGCCGGCCCGGCTCGGCCTCACCCGCGTCGAGCCCTGACACCCGGCCTCCTCGGTCCGCCCCTTGTCCACGGTCCTCACTCCGGACGGGTGGGCATCAACTAGAGCTTTCGTCGCTTTCGTACCATCCTTCCCTTCCTGTACAGTTCTCGACTATGAAAATCATTCCCATCGGGGTGGTCGGATGCCTGCTCCTGGCTCTTGCCGCCTGCGGGAGCCCCGGTGGCGCGTCCTCCAGCGGTACCACCGGCGCCTCACCGCGCGCCGCCGCGGTGCTGACGAGCTGCGGCCTGCCTCTTCGCGTCACCTCACCGCCACGCCGGGCGGTCTCCATGGAGCAGAACGCGACGGAGATCATGCTGACGCTGGGCCTCGCGGACCGGATGGCCGGCACGGCCTACCGGACGGACCCGGTGCTCGACGAGCTCAAGAGCGACTACGCCAAGGTCCCCGTCCTGGCCGACCAGTACCCCGGCCGCGAGGCCCTGCTGGCCGCCAACCCCGACTTCGTCTACTCGATGCGCGCCTCCGCGTACGCCCCCGACGCCGGCGGCACGCGGCAGGACCTGGCCAAGCTCGGAGTGCCGGCGTACCTGTCCTTCAACGACTGCGAGGACCGCGCGCTGATCCCCGCCTCGGTGTCGTTCGACGCCATCTTCGCCGAGATCGGGGACATCGCGAAGATCTTCGGTGTCGAGGACCGCGGCCGGAGTGTGGTGGCCGACCTGCGCCGGCGTCTCGAAACCGCCAAGGCCACCGCTCGCATCGGGACCAAGGTGGACCTGATGTGGTACTACTCCGGCACCAAGGCCCCGGCCATCGCCGGTCGCGGCGGGCTCCCCGGCACCATCACCACGCTCCTGGGCGCCGGCAACGCGTTCTCCGACATCGCCCAGCAATGGGCGGAGGGCGACTGGGAGACGATCGCCCAGCGCGACCCCGACGTGATCGTACTGGCCGACCTCACCCGGGGCGGCGACGGCGACAGCGCCGAGGCCAAGAAGGCGTTCCTGCGCTCCGATCCCGTCGCCTCCAAGCTCACCGCCGTCAAGAACGACCGCTTCATCGTCGTGCCCGGCTCGGCCATGGACCCCTCGATCAGAAGCGTCAGCGCCGTGGAGCAGGTCGGCAAGGGACTGCAGGACCTCTACGGCTGATCTCCGGCTCGGTTGACCACGCCCGGGGCCGGACCCGCGCGACTTGCGGCCCGCCCTCCCCTCGCCTTCTCAGGAGACCCCGATGACCGTTTCCCTCACCCCACCGACCTTCGACGAGCTGCTGTCCGAATGGGAGCGGCAGCAGGCCGCCTACGTGGCCCACCGGGAGAACCGCTTCCAGGTGATGCTCGACGTGCTCGGCCTCCATTGCCCCGCCGATCTCACGGTGCTCGACCTGGCCTGCGGCCCCGGGTCGATCGCCGACCGGGTGCTGCGCCGCTTCCCGGACGCGCGTGCGGTGGCCGCCGACTACGATCCGGTCCTGACCCGGATCGCCCGGTCCGTGCTCGCCCGCCACGGCGACCGCGCCACCGTGGTCGAAGCCGACCTGGTGAGCGCCGACTGGTCATCGGCCCTGTCGGCGTGGACCTTCGACGCCGTGCTCAGCTCCACGGCGCTGCACTGGCTGTCTCCCGGGCAACTGCTGGCCGTCTACACCGAGCTGGCCCGGTTGCTGCCGCCGGGGGCCGTGCTGTTCAACGCCGACCACCTCCGCTTCGGCGAGGACCGGCCGGTCCTGCGGCGGTTGTCGGCCGAGCACGACACCGCCGTCCAGCGGGAGGCGTTCACCGGCGGTGCCGTGACCTGGGAGCAGTGGTGGGGGCTGGCCGCCCGCCACCCCGAGCTCGCCCCTCTGCTGCCCGAGCGCGAGCGGCGCTTCGCCGACCGCCCGCCGCAGCCGCTCGCGCCGCTGGAGTTCCACCTCACGGCCCTGCGGACCGCCGGTTTCACGGAGGTGGGTACCGTCTGGCAGTACTTGGATGACTACGTCGTCTTCGCCAGGCGATGACCTCCCACGCACCCTCGCGAACCACGGGCACCGCACGCCCGGCGGTGCCCGGTACCGCCGGGCGTGGCAGGCGGTGGCCGGGCGCGCTCTCGCTTAGCGGCGCCGGCCTGGTGGCGCTCCCGCTGTCGGTGGCGCTCGCCGTGACCGTCGGCGCCGCGGACCTGTCGATCGGGGATATGTTCCGGAGCGTCGCGGCGCACCTGGGCCTGCCGGTGGCGGCGCTCCCCCCGCTGCAGGACGCGATCGTCTGGGAGCTGCGCCTGCCGCGCGTGCTGCTCGCGGCGCTGGTCGGCGGCGGCCTCGCCGTGTGCGGGGCGGTTCTCCAGGCGCTGACGCGCAACCCGCTGGCCGACCCCTACCTGCTCGGCATCTCCTCCGGCGCCTCCACCGGGGCCGTCGCGATCCTGATCCTCGGCCTCGGGTCCGCCGCCACCCTGACCGTGGGGGCCTTCGCCGGCAGCGTCGCCGCCTTCTGCTGCGTTCTCGCGCTGGCCGGCGCGGGGATGGCGAGTCCCGTCCGCGTCGTCCTGGCCGGGGTCGCGGTGTCGCAATTGTTCGGCGCGGTGACCAGCCTGATCGTCATCTGGGCCGGTGACGCGCACAGCACGCGCAGCGTGACGTTCTGGCTGCTGGGCTCACTCGCCTCGGCGACCTGGAGCGGCGCCGCCCTGTGCGCTGCCGCCGCCGGGATCGCCCTGGCCGTCTGCTGGGCCGCGGCCCCCGCCCTGGACGCCTTCGCCTTCGGGCGCGAAGCCGCCGAGTCCATGGGCGTCTCCCCGGTGAGGACGCAGCTCACACTGCTGATCGTCACCGCACTGAGCACGTCGGCTCTGGTGGCCGCGAGCGGAGCCATCGGGTTCGTGGGCCTGATCGTGCCGCACGCCGTCCGCTTCCTGGCCGGCTCCCGCCACCGGGTGCTGCTGCCGGCCTGCGCCCTGTACGGAGCGATCTTCCTGCTGTGGGCCGACACCGCCGCGCGGGCGCTGTTCGCCCCGCGGGAGATACCCGTCGGCGTGCTCACCGCCCTGATCGGCGTGCCCGCCTTCGCGGCCGTCATGCGCCGGAGGAGCACCGCGAGATGAGCCTGGACGCCCACGACATCACCTGGAGCGCCAACGGCGCGCCCATCATCGACGGGATCACGGTCTCGCTCCCCCAGGGCCGTCTCACCGGGCTGCTGGGACCCAACGGAAGCGGGAAGTCGACCCTGCTGCGGCTGCTGGCCGGGCTGCTCCGCCCCCGGGCTGGAACGGTCCTGCTGGACGGGCGCCGGCTCGGTGAGCTGCCGCGGCGCGAGGTCGCCCGCCGCCTGGCCGTGGTGGCCCAGGAGACGTCCACCGACATCGACATGACCGTCACCGACGTCGTGATGCTGGGGCGCATCCCGCACAGAACGGGACTCGCCAGGGTGAGCGGCGACGGCCCTCGCGACGTCCTGGAGGCCGAGAAGGCCCTGGCCCGGTGCGGCCTGGAAGGATGGGGGGACCGCAGGTGGTCCACGCTGTCCGGCGGGGAGCGCCAGCGTGTCAACATCGCCCGCGCCCTGGCCCAGCGGCCCACCGAGCTCCTCCTGGACGAGCCGACCAACCACCTCGACATCCACCACCAGCTCGATCTGCTGCGAATGCTGGCCGACGCCCCCACCACCGTCGTCGCCTCGCTGCACGACCTCAACCTGGCGGCCCAGTACTGCGACCATCTGCTCCTGATGGAGGCCGGCCGCCTGGTCGCCTCCGGCCCTCCGGCCGAGGTGCTGACCGAGCAGTGGCTGGAACGCGTCTACCGCGTCCGGGCGACGGTCACCCTGTCACCTGACGGCCGCCCCCACCTGCGCTACACCTCACTGGACGACCCCTCTCCCGCCTTCACCAGCGGCGACGGCCGCTGAGGCGGCGTTCATCGCCCGGGGCCGGAACGGCCCCGGGCCCTTCATCTCCTGGCCTGCGATCCAGCAGGCGTCTTCAGGCGGCGCCGCCTTCCGTGACGGCTTGCGGCGCGGCCTTGGGGCGGCGTACGAACAGCGCCATGACGAACACGAGCACGCCGAGCACGCCCGCGACGATGAAAGCGGTGTGCAGGCCCGCGGCGTCGGGGGCGCCGGACGCCTGGGTGGTGCCCAGGGACGCCACCGTGACGAACACGGCGGTGCCGAACGCGCCCGCGACCTGCTGGAGCGTGGCCATGATGGCGCTGCCGTGCGAGTAGAGGTGGCCGGGCAGCGCGGCGAGCGACTCGGTCATCAGGGGGGTCATCATCGTCCCGAGCCCGGTCATGAGCAGCACGTGGATGCCGATCACCAGGGCCAGCGGCGAGTCCGGACCGAGGGCGGTGAACAGCCACAGCGACACCGCCGTGGCCAGCGCGCCGGGGATCACCAGGGGGCGGGCGCCGAAGCGGTCGAACAGCCGCCCCACCGGCCGTCCCAGCAGGCCGAGGACCAGGCCGCCGGGGAGCACGGCCAGCCCGCTGACGAACGTGCTCGTGCGCAACACCGTCTGGAGGTACAGCGGCAGCAGGATCGCCGCGACCGCCAGCAGGCACATGAACATCAGGGCGGTCAGGGCCAGCGCGACGACGAAGGTGCTGTGGGTCAGCGGGCGCAGGTCGAGCAGCGCCCGGTCCTGACGCTGCAGGCGGAGCTGGCGTGCCACGAAGCCGGCGAGGGCGACGGCGCCGACCGCGATGGGGATCCAGGGCGCCACCAGGTGGCCGCCGCCACCCGACTCACCCACAGTGGACAGGCCGTAGAGGATGCCACCGAAACCGACGGCCGACAGCAGCACGGAGAACACGTCCAGCGGCACCATGCGCGTCTCGCCGCCCAGCCGCATCCGGGCGGCGCCGAAGGCCAGTGCCAGCAGGGACAGCGGCAGGACGAACCAGAACATCCAGCGCCAGCCCAAGGAGGACAGCACCGCACCGCCGATCGTCGGGCCGACGGCGGGAGCCACCGCGATGACGATGGTGATCGTGCCCATGGTCGCGCCGCGCCTGGACGCGGGGACCAGGCGCATCACCGTGGTCATCAGCATCGGCAGCATGACCGCGGTACCGCAGGCCTGCACGACGCGCCCGGCCAGCAGCACGGCGAACCCGGGGGCGAGCGCGCTGAGCAGGGTGCCCGCGCTGAACAGCGTCATCGAGACCAGGAAGATCTGCCGGGGGGTGAAACGTTCCAGCAGGAAACCGGTGGTGGGGATGACCACCGCCATGGTCAGCAGAAAGCCACTGGTCAGCCACTGCACGGTGGTGGTGGAAACGCCGAGGTCGACACCGAGGTCGCGCAGCGCGACGCTCAGCACCGTCTCGTTGAGGATCATCACGAAGGCCGATACGACCAGCACGGCGATCATCATCGTGGCTCCCCGGGGAGCCACCTCGTCACCGCTGCCCTTGGACTCCTCGGTCACAGGGTCGGTGGTCGATTGGACAGACGCGGAAATAGTGCACCTCGCAAGCAGAAGGGGCCGCCGACGGGGCACGGCGAGAGCCGTCCGTGGCGGCGCAGAACAGTCGAGACAGAACAGAGGTCAGGGGGATCTCTTCGCCGTCAGCGGATGCCCGGAGACGGCAGGAGGCTCACCCGAGCGGCGCGGTCAGGGGGGACGACATCGCGTTGAACCGTCGCAGCAGCCTTCCCAGGGCGTTGACCTCCTCAGGATCCCAGGAGGCGAAATGCGCGCGGCGCCACTCCCATTCGGCGTTCCAGACCTCGGTGAGGGTCTTGCGTGCCCTTTCCGTGGGACCGAACAGGACGGCGCGCGCGTCGTCCGGAGCCGTACGGCGTTCGACGAGCCCGAGCTCCTCCAGGGCCTTGAGCTGGCGGCTCATGGTCCCCTTGCCGACACCGTAGTGGCAGGCGATATCGGTGAGCCGCGCCGGGCCCGTGTCGGTCAGCCAGGCCAGGATCATCAGGCCGTTGAGTTCCAGGCAGGGATCGATGTGCGCCGCCACCACCCGCATGTCACGGCGCCAGAGGTCGAAGAGCGTGCTCAGCTCACCCCGAATCGCCTCCACCGCGTCCATGACACCTCACATTTGTTGCCTCCGGGCAACCATGACATGTCACCCCATTAATCGCAAATCATTTTCGCCAGTGTGTTCAACTGGCGCCGCCGGAGCGCCATTCCCTCCCTCTTGAGCGCCTCCGGCCCGGCCGGCGCCGTCGTCCCCTGGCGCCGGCCGGGTTGACCGCGAGGGGGCGACCACGGCGGTCCGCGCCGGGTGGGGCGTGCGGCCGTGGGCGCCTTGCCGTGCCGAGCTCGTCAGGCCGTGCCG
The DNA here is from genome assembly GCF_014202315.1 of Thermocatellispora tengchongensis. GTDB lineage: Bacteria > Actinomycetota > Actinomycetes > Streptosporangiales > Streptosporangiaceae > Thermocatellispora > Thermocatellispora tengchongensis. The sequence continues at coordinate 19,534 of NZ_JACHGN010000011.1, forward strand.
TGGGGGTTGTCGATGACGTACCGCCATCGGCCGTCGGGCCCGCGCCGGACGACGTCGGTGGCGGTGCCGCTCATGTCGATCTCGCTGCCGTCGCGGGCCGTGCCGCGCATCGCCCAGTCCACGATGAGCAGGGCGATGTCGCCCGCGACGTACGCGTGGCGCGGGCGGGCCTCGATGGGCAGGCCGAAGCTCTGCAGATGGCGGTTGGCGGCGAGGCGGGCCGATCCGGTGACGGGGTGGCCGGGCACGGGGACGAGGATGGCGTCGTCCTCGTAGAGGTGGTCGAGGGCGGTGGAATCGCCGGTGTTCATGGCCGCGACGAAACGGGCGGCGGGGGTGGCGGGATCGCCGGAGAGGACCATGCGAGGCCGCGACATGTCATGACTATTCATGACAAAATGATCATATCACATTTCATCATCCCTCGGCCTGTGGCATAGCAGCGGCTTCAGGATGGCCACCAGCCTCCGACGACCTCGATGCCCTCGCTCTCCAGGGCGTTGTGCCACGCCGGGTCACGGAGCAGCCGCGTCTCCCAGGTGCGTACGATGCCGTCCGGTCCCGTGACGGAGTCCTCGCGGGACGGGTGCAGGAACAGCTCGCTCGTGCCCTCGGGGAGGGCCGCGAGCCGGCGGAGGTAGTCGTCGCGCAGCCGCTCGTAGGAACCGAGCTCGCGGGCCGTGCGCCGGTTGGTCGCGATCGTCGCCGGGATGGGCACGCCGAGGGCGTCGGCGAGGGCGACGGCGCGCTCGTGCGCCGCCGTGAGGGGCGGCGGGAGCGGCCCGCCGAAGTACGGCTCCGGGTCACGGGGCAGCCGGAAGGCCAGGCGGTGGCGCGCGCACCACTCAAGCGCCTCGGCGAGCCACGATCTGCCGTGCAGGCCGTAGAGGGTGCCGGCGTGGGAGTCGGCCGCCTCGGGCGCGGGGCCCCGGTCGCGCATCCAGTGCAACTGCGCGTCCGCCTCCCCTATGACATCCGGGGCCTCGCCCCGGGCGCCGAGCGTCCACGGATCGTCGCTGAGCGTACCGTCCGGATCGACGAGACTCGCCGCGCCGTTGAGCGGCCGCCAGCGCGGCAGCCCGCGTTCGCTCGTGAGCGTCACGTGCAGCCGTGGCACGACGCCCAGCTCCCAGACCCGCTTCGCGGCCTGCTCCGCGACCGGCGAGACGCAGATGAGCGTCGTCGCGCTGACATGTCCCTCGGCGAGCAGCTCGGCGATGACCTCCGTCGTCCCGGGTTCCCTGCCGAGATCGTCGGCCGTGATCACGACACGGCGGGTCACGGGCGGTGCTCCACGCCGGGCTCGTCCACGGGGCCGGGGGGAGGCGGCTCGCCCGGCTCGTCCGGCTCGGCCGCCTCGGGCGGCGTCTCGATCGGGACCGAGATGACCCGCGCGGCGACCGCGCCGATCGCCGTCAGCACGAACGGGTACACGCACAGGTACATCCGGAACGCGAGCCCGGGGTCGGCGCCGGGGTCGTCGCCCGAGTTGTAGCCGAAGAACACGCCCAGCGACGTGAGCGCGAGTCCGGTCGCGATCCCGTTGAGCCGGCCGAAGAACCCGAACGCGGACAGGAAGAGCCCTTCGCGGTGCTCTCCGTTGCGCGCGGCGTCGGCGTCCAGCACGCGCGCGACGATGAGGTCGTTCGTCGCCAGCATCCCCGACCATCCGGCGCCGACGAGCAGCCCGGCGGCGACGGCGGTGACGAGGCCGGCGGCGAAGAACAGGGCCGCGAAGCCGGCCGCGAGGACCGCGAAGGCGAGCCGCCAGGCCCACAGGGCGCCGCGGCGTGCGACGACGCGCGTCCAGACCACGAGGCCGCCCGCCGAGACGAGGATGACGATGCCCTGGAGGTAGAGCGCGTTCTCGACCGGGAGGCCGAGCGAGTAGCGCACGTAGAGCTGGATGCCCGAGAGCACGAGCGCCATGGCGATCCCGTAGCAGGCGCCGGTGAGCCCGACCGTCCAGAACATGGGGTTGCGCACGATCGACCATACGCTCGGCAGCAGCCGCGGCCGCTCGCGTGTGGAGTAGCGGGGGCTCTCGCGCGCGCCGAGCGCCATGAACACGATCACGACGAGCGCGACCGCGCCGTAGATGATCGCGGTGGTCCGGAAGCCCTGGGTGGAGTCCTCGGTGCCGAACACGCTCGTCGTGAGCAGCGGGGTGACCGCCAGCGAGATCACGAGCGCCACGAGCTGGAAGCCCTGGCGCAGGCCGTTGGCCACGGCGCGGTCGCGCTCGCGCGGGTACAGCTCGGGGAGCAGCGCGCCGTAGTTCGCGTTCAGCATCGAGTCGAAGGCCTCGCACAGGATCGCGAACACCGCGAACCAGAGCACGAGGCCGATGCCCTCCAAGGAGGCCGGCGCGGAGAAGAACGCGATCATGCAGGCCGCGAGCATCGGCGCGCCGACGAGCAGCCACGGCCGCCGCCTGCCGTATCGGGTCCGGGTGCGATCGGAGAGGTGGCCGAGCAGCGGGTTGTCGATCGCGTCGATGACGGCGTAGATCACCATGACCACGCCGTACGCGCGTACGTCGAGCCCGAGGATGTCGACGTAGAAGAGGATCATCGATCCCTTGATCATGTTGATCGGGATGGAGGTGCCCAGCATCCCGATGGCGTAGCGCCACGCGGGAGTCCGCGCCGGGGCCAGGGCCGTACCGGGCTGGGACACGCGATCACCTTCCTCGCCGATGCCGAAGCCGTGCGCGGCGCCGTGCACGGCGCCACCTTCGCACCCGAAGGAGAACAGCGGGTGAAGCGAGGTCCGCCGCGCCGGAAGCCGACCGCCCGCCGCGCATCGCCTTCGACGAGAGCATCGTAACCGCGCGGGCACGCCGATCTCCGGCGTGACGACGGCCTCATCGACCGGCTTAGCGACAGACTTCATCGGCCGGCTTAGCGACGGGCTTCATCGGCGGGCCTCATCGACCGGCTTCGGCGGGCGGCTCCCTCGTGCCGGCCGCCGATGACCGGCACCGCGAGCGCGCCCGCTGGGCGTGCTCATCATGGGCCGGGTGGCCGGCACGCGAGGCCGCGGCGATCGGCCGCGCGCGATCCTCCGCGCGCTCACCGCATCCGGCGGGCGCCCGCCGGATATGGCGATCAGGATCTTGCTCGCGATCGCTTCCCCGGGATCTCAGGCCGCGGGGAAGTCGGTGGCGCCCGCGGTCTGCGCCGCGGCCTCGACGTTGGCGCGCAGGGCGTCTACCTTCGCGGTGGCGTAGGAGTGCGCGTCCGAACCGAGCAGCAGGCGCAGCGGGCCATCACCGCGGACGACCTGGTCGATGATCGCGCCGGCCCCCTTGACCGGGTCGCCGAGCTGGCCGCCCTGGAGGTTCAGGTGGTTGGCGGTCATCTCGCGGATGGCCGGGTAGTGCTCGGTGGTGTCGGCGGGCAGCGCGAGCGAGTCCCTGGTCAGGAAGTCGGTGCGGAAGTAGCCGGGCTCGACGATGGTGACCTTGACGCCGAAGCCGGCGACCTCGGCGGCGAGGGCTTCGCTGAGCCCTTCCAGCGCGAACTTGCCCGCGCAGTAGAGCGCCCAGCCCGGGACGGCGGTCAGCCCGAGGATCGACGACACGTTGACGATGTGGCCGCTCTTCTGCTCGCGGAGGATCGGCAGCGTGGCGCGCAACACGTTCCACACGCCGGCGACCTGGACGTCGAGCATGTCACGGACCTCGCGGTCGCTGGTCTCCTCCACCGCGGCCAGGAAACCGTATCCGGCGTTGTTGACGACGACGTCGAGTCCTCCGAACCGCTCGGTGGTCTGGCGGACGGCCCGCTGGACGGCCTCGTCGTCGCGCAGATCGACGGCGAGCGGGAGCAGCCGGGACGTGTCCACGCCGTCACCGAGCGCGGACAGCAGCCGCTCGGTGGACCGCGTCGTCGCGGCGACGTTGTCACCGCGCTGGAGGAGCTGCCTGACCAGTTCCAGGCCCAGGCCGCGGGAGGTGCCGGTCACGAACCAGGTCGAAGGCCGATCCGACGGAAGACTCATGGTCGTCCCCTTACTCGTAGGTCACGGAGTGCGCCGCCGGGGCATGTCCTGTGGTGGCGCGACTCCAGCGTCGCTCACCGAGACCCCGCTTCGGGGGCTCATCTCGCGCCCTGCGCGACCTCGGCCTCGGCAACCTAGGACGCACAGGTCCAGGTACGAACGGGACCGCATCGGGGACAATGGGTGCCATGGCTGAGACCAATCGCGAACTCGCCGATTTCCTGCGGCGGGCCCGGAGCCAGATCGACCCGTCACGGGCGGGCCTGCCGCCTGACGGGCGCGTGCGTCGCGTGCCCGGCCTGCGCCGTGAGGAGGTCGCGCGGTTGGCCGGAGTGTCCACCGACTACTACGCCCGTCTTGAGCAGGGCCGGCGCATCACCCCCTCCCCGGCCGTGATCGCGGCGATCGGCCGTGCTCTCGGGCTCGACGCCGCCGGACGCGCCCATCTTGAGGACCTCGTCGGACTGACCACGGCGCCGGCTCGCCGGCGGGCCCGTGACGTCCAGCGCGTACGTCCTGGGCTCTACCAGCTTCTGGACGCGCTCGACGGCGAGCCCGCGCTCATCCTCGGACGCCGCACCGACGTCCTGGCCGCCAACCGGATGGCCAAGGCGCTGTTCGCCGACTTCGACGCGCTGCCTCCAGCACGGCGCAACTACGCCCGCTGGATGTTCCTCGACGAGGAGGCCCGGTCGCTGTTCGTGGACTGGCAGGACCAGGCCCGCGCCGCGGTCGAGAACCTGCGGTTCGAGGCCGGCCGCGACCCCGATGACCGGGCCACGGCCGACCTCGTCGCCGAGCTGCGCGAACAGAGCCGCGAGTTCGACCAGTGGTGGGAGCAGCACCGGGTCCACCAGCGCACGCACGGCTCGAAGCGGCTGCGCCACCCGCTCGTGGGGGAGCTGACCGTCGAGTACGAGACCCTCACCCTGCCCGGTGACCCTGACACCACCCTGTTCATCTACACCACCGAGGCCGGATCGCCCTCGCGGCGGGCCATGAACCTGCTCGCGAGCTGGACTGCTTCCGGTCCGGGCACCGATTCGCGGCACCAGAGTCACCGGCCCGGTTCCGCCGCCGATCGGTGACCGGCCGCGGCCTCTGCCGGTTCGTGAACCGAGCCGCGGCGGCCCCTACCGGCCGGCGTGGCTCACCGCCAGGTGGCCGGTCAGGCGGTCCCAGTTGCCGGAGCCGATGGCGATCTTCTCCTGCTCGGTGAACGGCGCCTTTTCCAGGAACGTACGCGCGACTCCGCCGCTGGTGTCGAGGAACGGGAAGCCGCCGGTCCGGGTGCCATAGGTGTAGGGATAGTCCGTGGAGTACAGCATGCGATCGGTGCCGACGACCTCCGCCGTCCACCGCAGGTAGCGCTCGCTGACCGTGCCGCTGCCCGCCACCCAGAAGTTCTGGCGGAAGTAGTCGATGAGCGGCCGCTCCAGCTTGGCGGCGGGTGCCATGATCCCGGCGTGGTCCAGGTAGAACAGGACGACCTCGCCCCAGTGGCCGGCGATCACCTGCAGCTCGGGGTGACGGTCGAAGACGCCGGAGAGGATCATCCGCAGGTACTGCACGCCCAGGTCGTAGTACCAGCCCAGCCCCGGCCCTGCCAGGAACATGCCGACCTCGCCCAGCCCCGAGTAGTACGCGTCGAGGACCGGCCGCGCGGGGATCTGCGGGTGGAAATGCAGGGGCGCCCTGAGTCGCGCGGCGGTGGCGTAGAGGTCGTCGAACTCCCGGGCGTCGGGCAGCACGTCCCCCGTGCGTCCGTACAGCATCGCGCCGCGGAAGCCGAGCCGGGTGACCGCGCGCTCCAGCTCTGCCGCCGCGTCCTGCGGCGCCGGGGTCGGGATGGCCGCGAGCGCCTGGAACCGCCGCGGGTTGCCCGCGACGATCTCGGCGAGCGCGTCGTTGGCCTCGCGCGCGAGGGACACGGCGTCCGCCGGCGCGAGGTTCTGCACCCCCGGCGTGTTCAGGGACAGCACCGCGACGTCCACACCCTGATCGTCCATGTCCGCCAGGCGCAGCTCACCGACGTCGCGCAGTCGCCGCGCGACCGGATCGTCGCCGTAGCCGAGCTGCGGGGTCTGCGGCACCCCCGCCCGCGCCCAGGCGTCGAGCATCACGGGCAGCGCGACGTGTTCCTCAAGCCCCACGATGCGGATCTTCTCCGACATTGGTCACTCCCTCGGTCCTTGTACCGGCCGTCCGTGCAGGCCGGCCCGCACCAGTTCTTGTTCCACTGGAAACAGCACAACGCTATCACCGATATTGGCACTGGTACACCCAACCGGGTATCAGTGATACGCCCGGCGTCTTCCGTTAGTCCGGCGCGGGGGCCGAAAGTACGACGGCTTCACCGGCCGATCGGCCCCCTCGGGCCGGGCCCGCCGGGCGATGTGCCACTGCGGGCCCGCCCGCGACCATCGGGGCATGACCGATGAAGGCGGCTCCGCCCGCGCCGGATGGCACGTCCCCGTCCTGCTGATCGCCCTCGGCGCCGTGCCCATGGTGGCCGGCGCACTCCGCCTGACCGAGCTGACCCTCGGGGCGCAGGTCATGCCGGACAACCCGCGCGTCCACACCGCGGCCCTGCCCCTCGTGCTGCACATCGTCAGCGTCATGGCGTACACGCTGCTCGGAGCGTTCCAGTTCGCGCCCGGGCTCCGCCGGCGCAGGCCCGGCCGGCACCGCGCCGCCGGGCGGCTGCTCGTGCCGTGCGGGCTCCTCGCGGCGCTGTCCGGGATATGGCTGGCCCTGTTCTCCGCCGGAGGTGCGCATGACGGCCCCTTGCTCGCCGCGTTCCGGCTCGGGTTCGGCTCCATCATGGCCCTGTCGCTGCTGCTCGGCCTGGCCGCGATCCTGCGGCGGGACGTCGCCCGGCACCGCGCCTGGATGATCCGCGGCTACGCGATCGGGCTCGGCGCGGGCACACAGGCCCTGGTCATCGCACTGTGGTACCTGGTCACGGCCCCCGCCGGCCTCGGCGCTCCGGGCGAGACCGCCCTGGCCCTGTTGCACGCCGCGGCCTGGACGATCAACCTGGCCGTCGCGGAGCGGATCGTGCGCGCCGCCCGCAGGGGCCGGACGCGGGCGCGCGTGGCCGCGTAGGCCCACCTCGCGATCTCGGCCGGCTCGCGGACGCCGAGCCCGGCCATCAGGCTCGCGATGCGCCTCCGCCCCGACAGGGCCGGCGCGTCAGCCGGCCCCGTCGCCGTCGGCGACGTCGGCCGCGAACCGGTCCCACGCGGCCTGGCGCGACACCCCCAGCGCCTCTCCGAGCCGGGGAACGCGCTCGGCGGCATCCGCACCCCTGGATGGACGCGCCGACCGCCGTACTGACCGGGATCAGCCCCGGCGACGGCCTGATCGAAAGGCTTCCTGCTGGAGGCGGACACCGACGAGATCAGGGCCCTTGCCGCCGCCGCGTACCAGGCGGCCGCCCAGGACCGGACCCCGTAGAACCCGCGACCCCGGGCGGTGCGAACGGTAGTAATCTGCCGGGCATGGAGCAGTTCGCCGACGGGGTGGGCGCCGGTTCCGGCGGCCACGTCCCGATGGTCGCTCCTGAGCACGCCGAGCGCATCCGTCAGTGGCACGAGCGCGCCTACCAGGCCGCCAAGGCCGGCGCCGTGTCGGAGCAGACGTTCTCCTACCTGGGGCTGACCCTGGTCGTCCCGCCTCAGGTGCAGCCGATCACCGGGATGTCGCACCTGCTCGGCAATGCCGTCCTGGCCGAGGTGCGGGCCGGGGACCGGGTCCTGGACATGGGCACCGGCAGCGGCGTCAACGCGATCCTGGCCGCCTCGGTGGCGGAGCGGGTCCTGGCGGTCGACATCAATCCGGTCGCGGTCGAGGCCGCCCGCGGCAACGCCCGGCGCAACGGGGTCGCCGACCGCGTCGAAGTGCGTCAGAGTGACGTGTTCGCCAACGTGGAGGGGCGGTTCGACCTGATCGTCTTCGACCCGCCGTTCCGCTGGTTCGCCCCGCGCGACCTGCTTGAGGCCGCCACCACGGACGAGAACTATCGGGCCATGACCACCTTCTTCCGCCAGGCCCGGCGGCACCTCAGCCCCGGAGGCAGGATGCTGGTCTTCTTCGGTGATTCCGGAGATCTGCCGTACCTGAGGCACCTGATCGACGCGGAAGGCTTCCGGGCGGAGGTCCTCGCCCAGCGGGCTCTGGTCAGGGACGGCTGGACGGTCACCTACTTCACGTTCCGCCTCACCTGAGCGGCAGGCGTCCGATTCGCCGGGGTCGCGCCTCTTCCGGCTGACGGAGGCCGGTTCGCAGGGGGTGCATTTTGCAGCCCCCCGCCGCTGCGGATCTCATACTCAGGTCCTGCGCTCGGCACTGGCCGGGTTCAGCCAGGTCAGCCCACAATCCGGGGAAAGAAGCGACTTCTTCCCGGTAGAGGAGCTGCACGTTGACTCACACGAAATTCGGCCATGACACGTTGGACAGCCGTGTGCCGGCCGCCGGAGAGGCGGACACCGCCGGCCGCGGGAGCTGGTGGCGCTTCGCCTGGCACTTCCTGGAGATGGTCGTGGCGATGCTGGCCGGGATGCTGGTCCTTGGGGCGGCGCTGAGCGCGGTCCTCGGCGCCGTCGGGTGGGACTATTCGCACGCCGAGCATCCGGTGCTCGGCTCGCTGGAGATGGTGCTCGCCATGTCGCTGGGCATGGCCGCGTGGATGCGCTACCGCCGCCACAGCCGGGTGAGCATCCTGGAGATGGTGGCGGCCATGTTCGCCCCGCTCGTGGTGCTGGTGCCGCTGCTGTGGGCGGGGGCGGTCTCCGGCGCGACGACGATGGCCCTGCTGCACGTCCTGATGCTGCCGGCCATGCTGATCGTCATGCTCCGCCGCCGCGAGGAGTACACCAGGGCCCACGGCCCGGTCCGGCCGGCCGCGCGGGCGCTCGGCCGCGGCCTGGCCGTCCTGCTCGTCTTCCTCCTCGTTCCCGGCGCCGTGTACGCCGCGGGTTCCGCGGCCTACGCGAGGAACCAGTACAGCCCGCCCGAGATCACCACGGCCACCGCCACACCGCCGGTGCACGATCCGGGCAAGCCCACCGCCGTGGTCGTCGTCGGCAACAGCGGCGCCAACATCGCCGACGCGCTCGTCTCGTACGAGGTCCTGGCCGTCACCGGAGCGTTCAACGTCTACACCGTCGCGCCGGAACGCCGCCCGCTGCCCCTGCTCGGCGGGCTGGACCTGGTGCCCGACCTCAGCTTCGCGCAACTGGAGCAGCGGCTGAGCGGTTCGGACCCGGACGTGACCGTCGTGCCCGCCATGCCCGACTCCGACGCGTCCGACCGCGCCATGGTGACCTCGTGGATCCGGGACACCGCGAGCGAGGGGCTGCTGCTGAGCGTGTGCGCCGGCGCGCAACTGGCCGCCGAGGCCGGGCTGCTCGACGGGCGCGACGCGACCTCGCACTGGTATCGGATCTCCGGGTTCGAACACGACCATCCCGAGGTGAACTGGCGGCGCGGGATCCGCTACATCGACGACGGCGACGTGATCAGCACCGGAGGGCTGTTGTCGGCCGTGGACGGAACACTGCGCGTGGTCGAGCGGCTCGTCGGCGCCGACGCCGCACGGGCCGCCGCCCAGGCCGTCGGCTGGCGGTACTACACGCCCGGAAGGGCCGCGACGCTCCCCCAGTCGGAGCTGACCCTCGGCGACGCCGTTCTCTACACGCTCAACATCGGCTTCCGCTGGGACGCCCCCACCGTGGGCGTGGTGCTCACCGACGGCGTCGGCGAGCTCGAACTGGCCGCCGCGTTCGATCCGTACGCCGAGCACTCGATGGCCGCCCGGACCGTCGCGGTCACACCCGACGGCGCCGCCGTCCGCTCCCGCCACGGACTGACGTTCGTCCCGCGGGACACCCTGGCGAACGCCTCGGACCGCTTCGACCGGCTGCTGGTGCCCGGCGCCGCCGCGAGCCCGCACCCGGCCATCGACGCCGCCCGCCGCGACGGCGTGCCGGTGGAGTTCCTTCGATCCCGGCCGGGCTTCGCCTTCGACGCGGCGCTGCGGGATGTGGCCCGCACCATGGACGTCCCGACGGCGCGATGGGCCGCCAAGGTTCTGGAGTACCCGGCCGACGGGCTCGGGCTGTCCGGCCCCGGGTGGCCGTGGACGCTGGCCCTGCGCCCGCTCCTCCTGGGCCTGGCAGGACTGGCCGTCGCCCTGGGCGCCACCTGGCTGATCCGGCGGGCCCGCACTCGCCGGCCGGTGGAGAACGCGGCGCCGTCCACCTGACCCGGGGACGACGTGAACGACGGGGCCGACGGGGCCGGCTACAGCCAGCCGGCCTCGTCGGCGATGCGCGCGGCGTCCACCCGGTTGCGCGCGCCCAGCTTGGTGACGGCCGCGGCCAGGTAGTTCCGCACGGTCCCGTACGTCAGATGCATCTCGGCGGCGATCTCGGCCGCCGAGGCCCCGGTCGCGTGGCGCCTGAGAACCTCGGCCTCCCGGGGGGACAGCGGGTTGTCGGCCGTCTCCAGCGCGGCCAGCGCCAGCTTCGTGTCGATCACTCGCTCGCCCGCGGCCACCCGGCGTACCGCGTCGAGCAACTCCTGCGCCGGCGCGTCCTTCTTGAGGAACCCGGACACCTGCGCGGCGAGCGCGCGGCGGAGAGTCCCCGGCCTGCCCAGGCCGGTGAGGATCAAGGTGCGGCACTCCGGCAGCCGCCGGCGCAGGTCGGCGGCGGCGGTGAGGCCATCGGTGCCGGGCAGGTCGATGTCGATCAGGGCCACGTCGGGGCGGTGCTCAAGCGCGGCGGGCACGATGTCCTGGCCGGAGCCCAGCTCGGCGACGACCTCAAGGTCGTCCTCCAGTTCCAGCAGGGCGACCAGGGTGTCGCGCAGGATGCGCATGTCCTCGGCGATCAGGACCCGAATCATCTCTTCCTCCCCGCATCGACCGCAGTGACCCAGGCGACCCTCGGCGACCTGCGGCGGCACCTGGCGACCGGTGCCGGCGCCACCATCACCGTCCCCCGCCGCCGGCCGTCCATCAACGTAGCACCCGCCGTCACCGGCGCACCTGGTCACGGAGGGAGCGGGATCTCCACGGCCAGCTCGAACCCGCCCGCCCCGTCGCCGCCGGCGGTGAGGCGCCCGCCGAGGGCGTCGACTCGTGCGCGGAGGCTCGCGAGGCCGGTGCCGGCCGGGCCGGACGAGCGGGCGCCGTCATTGGCGACGTGCAGCCGGACGGCCCCGTCCGCGGTGGACATGCGGATGGTGCAGCGCTCGGCCGCCGCGTGGCGCAGGACGTTGGTGACGGCTTCGCGCAGCACGGTGGCCAGCACCTCATCGACCGGAGGCGGGACCGGCCCGGCAGGCGGGTCGGCGTGCACCACGACGCCGGCGGCGGTCAGGGCGTCGCGGGCCGCGGCGAGCTCCTGGCGAAGGGACAGGCGCTCACGCCCCTCGCCGGTCACCGACAGCACTTCGTCACGGGCCCTGGCGGCGATCTCCAGGAGTCGCCGCAACTCGTCTCCGGCTCTGGCGTCGTCGCGGCCGATCAGCCGTATGACCAGGTCGCACTTGAGCGCGACGGCCGACAGGCCCAGGCCCAGGAGATCGTGGGTGTCCCTGGCGACGCGGGTACGCTCCCGCGCCGCGGCGATCCGGGCCAGCTCCCGGCGGGCGGCCTCCACCCGGCGCGCCAGGTCGGTCAGGCGCGACAGCCCGTACACCACCAGGCCGTACGCCGCCGTCCCCGTCGCGGCGTACACCGCGTCGTACATGCCGTAGGTGCTGTAGGCGGCCATCATCGTCCCGGCGCCGAGCAGAATGGCCGCGAACGCCGCCCACGCCCACCGGCCCGGAAGCAGCAGCAGCGCCGAACCCGCCGCGAACCCCGCCATGCCGAGCAGGTCCACCTCGTCGAAGACCCAGACCGGCACGACGCTCAGCAGCGTCTGAGCGGTGAGAGTCCAGGCCCAGCCCCGGGGGCGGCCGCCGTCACGGCGTGCCGGGGTGTGCCGGAGCTGCAGCGCCACGATCGCGACGATGACGCAGGCCGCGCCGATCTCGACCGGCGCGGCCGCCCCTGATCCCACTATGTTGACCAGCACCTGTGTCGAGAAGGCGCACAGCACCACCGCCAGCACGAGCCGGGCCACCCGCGGCGCCACTGTGTCCCCTGTGCCGCCGCCCGCGGTGTCCCCCTCGCTGCCGCCCGCCCGTCCGGCTTCTGAAGGGCCGTGGGCGTGGGCGGCGACCGCCACCCGGACCTGGTCGAGCGCCTGTCGCGCGATGCCGGCCGCCTCGGTGAGCCGGTCGCGCGCCCGGCCGGGGTTGTCGGTGAGCATCGGCAGGGCGGCCTTGGCGTGTGCGGTGACGGCTTCGAGCCGGTCGCCGATGGCCTCACGCAGGAGGCCGGCCGCACGAAGACGTTGCCGGGCGACGGTCACGGCCACGAGTTCGGCCTGGGTCGAGTGCAGGTCGGCGACCAGGTCGGCCAGCCGGGCCAGGCCGAACAACGCCAGGGCCAGGTTCACCGGGGCCGTGAGGGCCCAAGCGGTCAACGGCAACGAGTCGCCGACTCGCAGCGCTCCTTCGAGCAGGAGAACGGCGCCGAACAGGACCCACGAGGCCGGCGCTTTCACCGTGAGAAGCAGCAGACCGCCGAGGAGCCCCGACAACCCCACGACCCAGTCCTGACCGAACACGAGGAACGGCACGTACGTCAGCACGGCCTGCACGACGAGCAGGGGGACGCGGTGACGGGCCCACACCGCCCGGCCGGGCGGCACGGCGTACAGCAACGGCAGCACGAACAGGGCCAGGACCACCGCCATCCCGGCCGGCCCGGCCCCGTACGCCGCTATCGCCGACCTGGCGGGCAGCACCAGGCACAGGAAGGCCACGGCGAACATCCAGGCGGGCCCCGGCGCAGGGTCGCCCTGCCGCGCCGCACCGCTCATCCCGCGCCTCCAGGCCGCGCCCATCGGCCGAAGGCGATCGGCCACCCGCATGACATACCGAATGACGACATTTTTCCACGGTGGGCGGCGAGTACCCCAGGACAGGCGGCCCGCGACGCCCGATGCCTGCACGGGGCGGTCACTGGGGCGGTCAGTGGGTGGTCAGTGAGGTCAGGGCTTCCAGGGGCCGATGCGATCCAGGCGGCGGCGCTGCTGGCGTGCGGTGGCCACGTCGAGGCCCTGGCCGCGTTCGGTGAGGCGGCCGGCCACGGCGGCGCGGTGCTCGACGGGCTTGTGGTCGTCGTACTTGAACTTGGCCCGCACCTCGGTCACCTCCAGGCGCAGCCCGCGGATGCCGGGCAGCATCCGGCCGTAGGGGGGCCGGCCGACGGCGACGGGGGCGTGGTCGCCATCGGGCTGGAAATGGGCGAGCTGGCGGCGCAGCAGCTCGGCCTTGGCCTCGGGATCGTCGATGATGTGAGCCCGGCAGATGAACTGGACGGCCGTGTAGTAGCTGGTGGGGACTCCGTCGGTGGGCGGGGTGCCGGCCTTGGCCCGCCAGGGGCCGGGGATGAAGGCGTAGTCGCCGAAAACGGTGAACAGGACGTGCGGGTCGTGCTCGATCGCCTTCCAGACCGGGTTGGGCCGGGCGAGGTGGACCAGGAGGTGGTGGTCGTCGCAGGTGAAGTGGGTGGGGACGGCGACGGGCGGGTGGCCGGGCAGGCCGTTGACGCTCAACAGCCCGAAGTCGTGGCCTTCGGCGATCCAGGTGTGCCATTCGGCGTCGTCCAGGCCGGTGTCCCAGGGCTGGATGAACATGCGGTTCTCCTTGCGAGGCGGTGGTGTGGTGGAGGCGGGCTCGCTCAGGTCAGGGCGAGGAGGCTGACGGCGACGGCGGCGGTGCCCAGGCCGACGAGCTGGCCGCGGTGGATGCGTTCGGCGAGCACGCCGCGGGCGAGCAGGACCGTGCCCGCCGGATAGAGGGCGACGATCACGGCGACGACGGCGAGATCCCCGCTGCGGGCGGCGAGCAGGAACAGCAGGTTCGCCACCGAGTCCAGCGCACCCGCGGCGGCCGAGATCGCGTACGCGGGCCGCTCGGGGCCGAGCTTGCGGCGCATCAGCCCCGCCGCGGCCAGGGTGATGGCCGAGGAGACCGCCCGCCCCACGATCAGCGGAGCCACCCCGCTGTCGGACGGCGCCTGGTGCAAGAAGATCAGTTGCAGGGCGATGGCGGCGCCGGCGCCGAACGCCAGCAGCAGGGCGGCACGGGAGAGGCGCGCCGAGCCCGTGCCGGGGCCGGTGCTGACCAGCACCACCGCCACCAGCGCGAGCGGCAGGCCCACCAGCCCGGCGACGGACAGGTGCTCGCCCTGCAGCAGGCCCACACCGACGGGCAGCGCGGCGGACACCAGCGCGGTCACGGGCGAGAGCACGTTCATCGGGCCGATCGCCAGGGTGCGGTAGAGGAGGGCGAACGCGGCGGCCGAGGCGACCCCTGACGCGGCGCCCCAGCCGAGGGCCGCGGTGCTGAACGAGGCGCCGAGCAACGGCCACAGCACCAGCTCGACCGCGAGACTGGCCGGGGCTGCGATCATCACGGTACGCAGCACATGCGCCTTGCGGGCGCCCAGGCCACCGAGAAAATCGGCGCATCCGTAGGCGAGTGAGCTGCCGAGGGCCAGCAGCAGAGCGATCACGACATATCCCTTACTATTCAATACAACGACCAAACCGTACAACGGATCGACCGGCAATGGCTAATCGAACGACCGGACGGTGCATTGAACTGTCCCGGCGGCGAGGATGGTGATCAGATGACCGAGACTGCCGCAGCCCTGCGGACGGTCGCGCACAACGTCCGGGCGGCCCGTATCCGCGCGGGCCTGTCCATGGAGGAACTCGGCCGGCGTGCCCAGGTCAGCAAGGGCGCCCTGGTGGCGTTGGAGAAGGCCCAGGGCAACCCCAACCTGGCGACCCTGGTCCGGCTGGCCGACACCCTCGGCATTTCGGTGTCCGCCCTGATGCAGGGGCCGCCCGAAGGCCGCGTCCGGGTCGTGGCCGCCGACGCCGTGGCGCCACTGTGGACAGGTGAACGGGGCGGCGAGGCCCGGCTCATGCTGACGACCTCAGGCCCGGCCCCGGTCGAGGTGTGGCGCTGGCGGCTGGAACCGGGCGAGGAGTACCCCAGCCACCCGCACCAGGCCGGAGTCGTGGAGACGATCAGCGTCACCTCCGGCCGGATGACCCTGCTCGTGGACGGCATCGAGCACGTCATCGAAGCCGGGCAGACCGCCACGTTCGACGGCGACGTCCCGCATACCTACCGCGGCTCGGGCGCCGAGACCTGCGACCTGATCATGACCGTCCATCTGCCGCCCGGCCCCGCCTGACGCGCCGCGCCGCGGGGCACTGAGCGCGTCTCATCCGTACTCCTCGGAGTGGGCGTGGACGACCTTCTCGGCCGAGCGGCCGGGGAAGACCAGGACCAGGTGCTCCTCCCACGGCGCGTCCTCGGCCAGGCCCTCGGCATCGCGCACCCGGATGTAGACCCGTACGCGGTAGCGGCCGGGGCCCGCCGCGGCGAGGTCGGGCAGGGTCGGCTGGAGGTCGTCGTACTCGCTGCCCTCGTAGTAGACCGGCAGCTCCAGCTTGCCGCCGCGGCTGCCGACGCCGACCTCCTCCACCTGCTCCCAGCCCTTGAGCCGGAGCGGCGGAGTGAAGCGCAGCGCCTTGGCCGTCAGGCAGATGGGCTCGTTCTCGCCGTAGGTGTGGACGAAAACGGTGTCACCGGCGGCGCCGACGAACCCGCGTCCGGGATCGGGCGACTCCTCGTCCTCGGTGTCGGGGTCGTAGATCGCGTAGCCCCCGCCCTCGGACAGCCAGTACGCCACCGTGCGCTGCCGCACGCCCCGCAGTGCCGGCCACGGATCGGAGCACTGGGAACCGACCTTTGTGTAGTAGTCGGTGACGGACCGGCGTTCCTCGGCCTCCGAGCGCAGCAGTTCGGGGTGGACGCGGCCGACCACCTCGGGGCAGAGGAAGACGAGATCGTCGTACAGCCTGTCCATGGAGGTCGTGGCGCCCACCCGGCGCAGCAGCGCGTCCTGCCCGGCCCGGTCGGGTGTGGCGCACAGCTCCCTGCCGTAGCCGAGAAGGTACTGGTCGGGCAGGTGGTCGGGGAACCCGTCCACCCCGGTACGCCAGACGTCGATCGTGCCGCACAGGAACACGCGCTCCCTGTGCCGCGGCGGCGTGTCGGCGAAGCGGCGCTCCTCCAGGCACTCGTCCCGCCAGCGGTCGAAGGTGAGACGCGGGGTCTCCTCCGGTTGGACCAGGCCGAACAGCGGCACCAGCGCGCACGTCGCGGCGGCGGTGCGCGCGAGCGGCGACGGCCCGCGCCGCACGGCCCGTCCCGCCTCCTCGTAGGGCCGGATCGTCTCGTACGCCGAGCGCGCCAGCCACACCAGGTACAGCACCCACAGCCCGTCGAGCAGCGCGAGCGCGACGATCTGGCCTCCGGCGAGCACGCCCACCAGCGTCCTCGCGACGGTGAGCGCGAGCGTGCTCCCCAGCGACCACCAGCCGATGCGCACGGTCGTGGCGCTCCAGCGGGGGTCGTGCCGCTGGCCGAGCAGGATCGCCGCCTGCCAGGCGAGCGCGGGCAGGCCCAGGTCACTCAGCAGCTCGCTCACCAGGTCGTACGCCGGCCAGAAGTCCCCGGCCACCTCCCCGGCCGCGAGCAGGACCGTGTCGGCGGCGTCGAGGACGGCGAACGTCAGCGCGAGCGCCCGCAGCCACCTGCCGCGCCAGGCCATGACGAGGCAGAACAGAACCATCAGCGGCGTGTTGCTCAGCAGGTACCCCAGCAGGTACGCGAAGTCGTCCTCGAACGCCGGCAGGACCAGGGCGAAGGCGATGTGGAAGTAGACGAGCCGCCGCCACCACACCACCCGCCGCGGCTGCGGGGCCGCCGGCCCGGCCGGCGCGGCGGGCCCGCGCAGGATCTGCCATGTGGACCACGCCATCAGCCAGCAGACCAGCACCAGCCCGGGGACGATCAGGGCCGCGTCGGCGCCGTGAGCCGGCGGGTACATCAACGCTCTGAGCTCCCCGCCGCCTTCACCGTGGAACCAGTCCGCGTTGATCTCCGCCTCGGCGCCGTACCGCAACGACGTCCCCGTCACGGCGAGCCAGGCATGCCCTACGTCCCGCGTGAGCACGGTGACGACGGCGGACACGGCCACGTACAGCAGGTACAGCGCGGTGACCGCGACCGCCACCCGGCCCAGTAGGTATCGGCGCACGACGAACCCGTCTTTTCGACTTCGGCAAAGAAAGATCGATGGTAGCGGGGACCCGCCGGCGGGGTGATCGGCCCGCAGAAGCCGATCAGGTCGCGGTCCCGGGTGGAATCGGCGTCCGTGACGGGACGGCGGGACCGGCCAGAACGATATTATGGGCGCCTCGGTTTGGGTCCTTGACGATGGGGAGGCTCGCACGGTGAGCAGGCGAGCGCGACCGTCGGCCTCGGACGTCCCGGTGAACGGCACCGTTCCGGAGCTGAACCCCGAGGAGGAGCGGCTGCTCGCCATCGTGCTGCGCTCCGACGGCCCCGTGGGGGCGCGCCTCGCGGGCCGGCAGTTGCGCGAGGCCGGGCTGGACATCAGCGAGGCCACCGTGTCGCGGATCTTCAAGCGCCTGGACGACTTCGGGCTCACCGTCCCGGCGGGCCGCAAGGGCCGCACGCTGACCGAGCACGGGCGGCGGTGCGCCGAGGCGTTGTCCGCGCGCCAGCGCCACGAGGAGGAGTTCGCGCGGGCGTTCGACATCCGGACCGTGGAGCAGCTTCTCGACCTCCTGCACGCCAGGCGCGGCGTCGAGCGGGAGCTGGCCGCGCGGGCGGCGAGCAGGGCGAGCGACGAGGACGTGGCGCGGCTGGAGGAGCTGCTGCGCAGTCACGAGCGGCGGCTCGCCGCCGACGAGGACGCCCGCCAGGTCGGCATGGACTTCCACCGCGTGATCGCCCGCATCGCGGGCAGCGACCTGCTGGGCGCGCTGGCCAACGCGGTGCTCAACGAGTCGCTGATCCCGCTGGAGAAGGTGCTCGACGTGATCACCGGAGGCCACGACACCGTGGGGCGCTCGGTTCCGGAGCACGTGGAGATCGTCGCCGCGATCCGCCGCCGCGACCCGGCGGCGGCGGAGGAGGCGATGGCGCGGCACCTCACCCGGCTCATCGACGAGGTGAACGACTTCGCGCGCAGCGACCAGGTGCGCATCTTCGACCGGTTGCTCATGTTCACCCGGCAGTCCTGAGGGCGGCGGGCGGGCGGTCCTGAGGACCGCGGGCGGTCAGCGCCGCAGGTGGGCGATGACCTCCTCGATGGGGAGCACGTCGGCGTAGCGGGCGTTGATGTCGAAGAGGCCGGCCTCGTGGGCCGAGGCCGAGCGGTCGCCGACGGCCTCTGCCGGCACGATCGCGCGGAAGCCGTAGTCGAGGGCGCTCTCGCAGGTGGAGCGGATGCATCCGCTGGTGCTGCACCCGGTGACGACCACCGTGTCGATCCCCTGGGCGATGAGAATGCCGAGAAGGTTGGTGTTGAAGAACGCGCTGGCCCGCGGCTTCTCGATGAGCGCCTCGTGCGGGCGGCGCTCCAGCTCGGGGACGAGCCGGACGCGCTCGGAGCCGCGGATCATCCGCTCGCTGTGCGGGGTCTTCAGCCGGGTGACGACGGGCAGGTCGGAGTAGCTCGCGTCGTAGGCCATCGTGGTGAACACCACCGGGACGTCGTCTCGCTGACGCACGACGTCCAGAAGGCGCCTGATATTGCCCAGCACCGCGCCGAGGTCCGAGCCGATCATCTCCTCGGGCCGCGTCCAGGCCCCGGCCATGTCGATGACCAGGAGGGCCGCGCGCTCCCCCCACCCGACGCGCCCGGCGAACCCGGCCGCCAGGTACTGGTCGAGCAGAGCCTGGTTGCCCAGGCCATGGATCTGCACAGCGGTCATGCGACATCACCTTTCACGGCGGAGACGGTCATCGTTGCCTTACGCTCCTCATCGTAACCACAGATTCCTCATTCTTGATAGATCTAGACATGAAAGCGGCCATTGCGATAGACATCATGATGAATTGATAGATATGTGCGCGGGAGCTGCCTGGTGCGTGATGACTTTGACCTCGTCGTGAGCGGCGCCGTCGTCGTGGCGGAGCACGACATCGAGGCCGCCGACCTCGGCATCGCGGGTGAGAAGATCGCGGCCCTCGCCGCGCCCGGCACCCTGCGAGGGAGGCGGACCATCGAGGCGCGTCCGGGCTCGGTGCTGGTGCCGGGCGGGATCGACACCCACACCCACATCGCGTGGCCGATCGCGGACGGTGTGCGCAGCCTCGACGACTTCGCCTCCGCGAGCAGGGCCGCCGCCGTCAGCGGCACGACGACCGTGATCGACTTCGTGCCGGCCGCCGACGGGTCGCTGACGGCCGCCGCGGAGGCCCGCCTGGCCGAGGCGGAGTCCTCTGTGGTCGACTACACCTTCCACCCGGTGATCGCCCGGATCACCCCGCGGCGGCTCGGCGAGATCCCCGCCCTGGTGGACGCCGGGATGTCCTCGTTCAAGATCTACACCACCTACGACGACCGGCTCGACGACGCCGAGATCAGGGCCGTCATGGGCGCCGTCGCCGAGGCCGGCGGCCTGGCCGGGTTCCACGCGGAGAACCACTCCATCCTGGAACGGGCCAAGTCCGCGGTCCTGGCCGAGTCGGGCGCGGTCATCGGCGGGTTCCCCGGCAGCCGGCCCGGCAGCGCGGAGAGCGCCGCGATCGGGCTCGTGACGCACTTCGCCCGGGAACTCGGCGCGCCGGTGTTCGTCTATCACGTCTCGGGGGGCGAAGCGCTGTCCGCGATCGAGACGGCCCGTGAGACGGGCGTGCTGGTGCAGGCGGAGACGTGCACCCACTACCTGGTCCTCGACGACGGCGTGTACGCCCGCGAGGACGGGTGGAAGTACGTCATCACCCCTCCCATCCGCGACGCCGCCGCCCGCGACCGGCTCTGGGACGCGCTCCGCGCCGGGGTGCTGGGCAGCGTCGCCTCCGACCACTGCGCGTACGGTCTGGAGCACAAGCTCCCCGGCGCCGCCGACTTCACCGCGCTGCCGCCGGGAGCCCCCGGCCTCGACGCGCGCATCCCCTTCCTGTGGCACCACGGCGTCACCGAAGGACGGCTCGGCCTGCGCCGGTTCACGGAGGTCTCGGCCACGGGCCCGGCGCGGACGTTCGGCCTGTATCCCCGCAAGGGCGTCATCCGGGTGGGCGCGGACGCCGACCTGGTGTTGTGGAACCCGGGGCGCGAGTGGACCTGGCCGGCCTTCCCCTCCGGCTGGGGCAGCGACTACGAGCCGTACGAGGGCATGACGGGGACCGGCCTGCCCGAGCTGACGATCTCCCGCGGCCGCGTGGTGGCGAGCGACGGCCGCTTCACCGGCGACGGCGCCACCGGGCGCTTCGTCCCGCAGCGGATAGACACCCGCCTGTGGCCGTGAATCGAGTGAACCGAGAGAAAGCGAGTGGAGCGGCATGCCGGAACTGGAGGGACGGGTCGCCTTCGTGACCGGAGGCGCCCGCGGCATCGGCCGTCGCATCGCCGCGACGCTCGCGGCCGACGGCGCCACGGTCGTCGTGGCGGACAGGAACACGGAGGGCGTCGGCGTGGGCGACGACGGAATCGCCCGCGTCCACCGCGCGGACGTCGCGGCGCGCGAGGAGATCGCCGAGTCCGTACGCGCGACGGCCGCGGAGTTCGGCGGGATCGACATCCTCGTGAACAACGCCGGCATGGACATCGCCCGGCAGGACACCTGGAACCAGCAGCCCGAGGAGTGGTCCCGGGTGATCGACGTCAACCTCAACGGCGCCTGGTGGTGCACCAGCGCCGCCCTCCCCCACATGATCCCCAGGGGCGGCGGCCGGATCGTCTTCATCGGCTCCAACGCCGCCCGCCTGGGCGGCTTCGGCATCGGCCACTCCCCCGCCTACTCCGCGGCCAAGGCCGCCCTGTCCGGCCTGGTCGTCGCGCTCTCCTCGCAACTGGAGCAGTTCGGCATCCGGGTCAACGCCATCTCCTCCGGCCCCACCGGGAGCACCGGCACCCCGCCCACGGAGGAGGAGCGCGCGGAGTACCAGCGCCGGTTCCCGCTCGGATACGGCGGCCCCGAGCCGATCGCGGCCGCCGTCCGCTACCTCGTGCACCCCTCGGGCGACTGGGTGAGCGGCACGGTGATGAACGTCAGCGGCGGCGAACACCGCGGCATCTGACACCTGTCAGGGCGCCCGCCACCGGCCACTGCGAGAGGGCCGGTGGCGGGCGCCTTGGCGTTCGCGCGTGTCCGGAACGGCGCCAGGGAGAGCGCGCTGGTCGCGTCAGACGCGTGCCGGGCGGGCCCGTGCCGGTCGCGCGGGCCCGCGGCAGGGTCAGGGACGGACGGCGACTATCAGCTCGATCTCCACCGGCTGGCCGGACGGCAGGCTGGAGGTGCCGATGGCGGAGCGGGCGTGCTGTCCCCTGGCTCCGAAGATCTCGGTCATGAGGTCGGAGAAGCCGTGCATGACCCTGGGCTGGTCGTGGAAGCCGGGGGCGCTGTTGACGAAGCCCAGGGCCTTGACGATCCGGTCGATCCGGTCGAGGTCGCCGAGGTGGTCGCGCAGCGTGCGCAGGAGCTGGATCCCGGTGGCGCGCGCCGCCAGGATCGCGTCCTCCAGGCTCACCTCGCCGCCCACCTGGCCGCGGTACAGCAGGTTGCCCTCGTTGTCCTCGGGGCCGTGACCGGATACGAACAGCAGGTCGCCGTGTTCGACGACCGGTACGAGGCCGCCGCCCGGCCGGATCCTCCTGGGCAGCTCGATGCCCATGGAGGCCAGCCTGGTCTCGACAACGCTCACGGGAACTCCTTTGTGTCGGTGGTGCGGAAGGGGCGCAGGGAGGCGGGGGCGACCTCCTCCAGCGTCCGGCCGAGCCGGTCGCCGGCGGGCACGCGGGCCCAGGACCGCTCGCCCGCCCGCTGGAGGCGCTCGGTGAGCCCCTCCTCGTCCACGGTCAGTACGGCTCCGTCACGCATGACCCACTGGCCGTCCACGATCACCGACGCCAGGTCCTCGCGGGTGGCGTAGTAGACGAGGTTCCTGATCGGGTCGCGCACGGGTGACATGGCCGGGCCGTCGAGCCGCCACAGCAGCAGGTCGGCCTTCGCGCCCGGCGCGATGCGGCCCAGATCCTCGCGGCCGAGCAGCCGGGCCGCGTTGACGGTGGCGGCGTCGAGCAGGTCGCGGGCGACCCAGGAGTCGGCGCGCCGGTCGGCCACCTTGCCCAGGATCGCCGACCAGCGGATGGACTCGATCATGGACTGCGGCGTGGTGTCCGTGCCCAGGGTGATGTTGACCCCGGCCTCCCGATAGCGGGGCAGGGACTCGGCCACGATGCCGCGCCGGGCGAACGTCCAGGCGTTGTACGAGATCGAGGCGCCGGAGTCGGCGATGCGCCGCAGGTCGTCTCCGGGCAGGTTGAGCCAGGACGTGCCGGTCGTGAAGATCACGTGCCCGAGCACGGCCCGGGGACCGAGGAACCCGGCCGACTCCAGGTACTCGATGGGCGTCATGCCGTGCGCCGCCATGATGTCCATCACCTCGAACACGGCCTGGGCGGCGTGGATCGTCAGCGGCACGTCCAGCTCGTCGGACAGGCGCCGCGACTCCTTGAGCAGCTCGGGCGTGCACGTGTTGGCCTGCCACGGCGACAGGAACCCCTGCACGCGGCCCGACCCGCGGCCGCGCAGCTCCTCCACCAGCCGCACGGCCCGCTCCAGACCGGCCAGCCCGCCGTCCTCGTCCCACTCGTACGCCACCCGGTTGCCGTCCGGCGTGTACCAGCGGCCGGACTTGTACCCGTCGGCGACGTACGCGCGCAGGCCCGCCCGCTCGCACGCCTCGGCCACCCGCCTGCCCCGCACCCCCTGGTGCATCACCGTCGTGGTGCCGGTCCGGATGAGCTCGGACATCGAGAACTCGATGCAGGTCTCGACGCCCTCCTCGTCGATGGACGCCTCCTGGAGCAGAAGGGTCTCGACCAGGCCGGTGTAGAAGAACTGCCGCGCCCCGACATCCTCCTGGAAGGACTTGTCGAGCGGGGCGGTCTCCAGGTGCGCGTGCGTGTTGATGAAGCCCGGCGTGACCAGGGTCTCCCCGGCGTCCACGCGCTCGTCGGCCGGCCCCTGGTAGCCGCGGCCGGCGAAGACGACGCGGTCGCCGTCCACGACGACGGTGCCGTTCTCCAGCAGCCGGTGCTCACCGTCCTGGTACGCCACCACGTAGCGGGCGTCGATGCGCAGGATCGCCATGATGACCCTCCCCTCACTCGGCCGGGGTGGTCCAGGCGTCGTAGATGTCGCTGAGCGTGGCGATCCACAGGCCCGGCAGCGAGGTCACGTACTCAAGGAAGCGGTCGAGCATCATCATGTGGTGCGGGCGCCCGATCGACTGCGGGTGCAGCACGAGGGTCATCACGCCCGGCGTGACGTACTTCATGCCGTAGTCGAGGGAGTCGGTCCAGCGCCGCAGCACCACGTCGGTGGACGACAGGCCCATGGAGTAGCCGCCGACGTACTCGAAGGCCACCCAGTCCTCCAGGAACCACGAGGTCGGGAACTCCAGCACCCGGTACTCCCGCCCGTAGACGGTGGCGCCGTGCGGGTTGACCTCCACGATCTCCCGGGGGTGGTACGGCTCGAAGTCCCGGCCGGACAGGCTGCTGTGCCAGTCGAGGCCGAACTCCTCCAGGATCTCGAAGGTGTTGTAACTCAGGCTCCCCGAGGGCGCCCGGTAGCCCCGCGGGCGGGTGCCGAGGACGTCGAGGTGCTGCTGGATCTGGTGTGCCATGAGCTTGCGCTCGATCGGCTCTGGCATGTCGGTGAGGTTCTCGTGGTAGACGCCGTGGGCGCAGACCTCGTGGCCCCGGGCGAGCACGTCCTTGCACGCGTCGGGCCAGGTCATGATGGAGTGGCCGGGGATGCCCCAGGTGGTCGGGATCCGGTAGCGGTCGAAGATGTCGAGCAGCCGCGGCACGCCCACCTCGGCCCCGAACTCCCCGCGCGCCAGGATGGCGGGGTCGTTCCTGCCCTTGGCGAGCCAGGCCGCGTGGGCGTCGAAGTCGACGGTGACGGCGAGGGCGAACTGCTTGTCCTGCGGAAGGGGCATCCTTGTCTCCCTGAGGTGGGTGTGGATCACTTGGGCGCGACGGTGGCGAGGCCGGCGGGCTGCGCGGCCATCGCGCCCCCGTCCACGAGCAGCTCGGCCCCGGTGATGAACGACGCCGCCGGCGAGGCGAGGAACAGGGCGAGATCGGCCACCTCCTCGGCCCGGCCGATCCTGCCGAGGGGCCGCACGGCGCCCCAGCGGCGGATGGCGTCCTCGGGGTCGCCGGACAGCTCGGCCTCGGCGCGCAGCGCGGGCGTGTCGATCGCCCCGGGGAGCAGCGAGTTGACCCTGATCCCGTACGGCGCGGCCTCCAGCGCGAGCGCCCGCATCAAGCCGCCGACGCCGGCCTTGGCGGCGGCGTACGCGCTGGTCTCGGCCATCGTGCGGTATCCGTGCGGCGAGCCGGTGAACAGGATCACGCCGGACCGGGCGTCCCGCATGGCGAGGAAGGCCCTGCGGGAGGTGAGGAACGCGCCGGTGAGGTCGATGTCGAGCACCTTGCGCCACTCGTCCGGCTCGGTGGTGGACACCGGTTTGGTCCAGCCGACGCCGGCGTTGCAGTAGGCCACGTCGATGCGGCCGTCCCCGGCCAGGACCGCGCCGATGGCACGTTCCACCTCCGCGTCGTCCGTAACGTCGCAGCGCTGGAACCGGGCCCGGCCGCCCGCGGCGGCGATGTCCGCCGCCACCGCCTCGCCGCGGCCGGAGTCGACGTCGAGCACCCAGACGGAGGCGCCCGCGGCCGCGAAGGCCGAGGCGCTCGCGGCGCCGATCCCGCCGGCCGCGCCGGTGATCACCACGGTCGCACCGCTGAAGTCGTGCGTGATCGTCATGGGACCGCTCCTACTTCCCGCCGTTGATCGTCGCCTCGTCCACCGCGGCGGCGGACAGGTTCCACTTCGCCAGGATCTTCTGGTAGACGCCGGTCTTGATCAGCTCGTTGAGCCCGGCCTGGACGGCCTTGCCGAGCTGCTCGTCGTCCTTGGCGAACACCACGCCGTACAGCGCGCGGTTCATCGGCTCGCCCGCGGTGGGCGCCCAGACGCCCGGCTCCACCTTCATCTGGTACGCCTGCGGCTCCAGGCCGGTCAGGTTGGCCACGGCCCGGCCCTGCCTGACCTGCATGAGCTGCTCGGCGGCGGACACCGCGCCGAGGGTCTCGATGGGCTGCCTGCCGGCGCAGTTCTCGGCGGACAGCTTCTCGATGACGCTGAAGTAGCTGGTGCCGTTGGCCGCGACGACGGTCTTGCCGCACAGGTCGGCGACGCTCTTGAACGACGGCGCCTGCGCGGCCGTGGTGATGAACTGGTCGCCGGTGACGAAGTAGTCGACGAAGCCGACCGACGCCTGTCGCTCCTTCAGGTCCTTCACCGCCGACATCACGATGTCCGTGCGCTTGGTCTGCACCGAGGGGATGAGCTGGGTGAAGTCGTTGACCACACTGGTCCTGATCTCCACGCCCAGCACCGCGCCGAGGGCCTGGACGAGGTCGATGTCCACGCCGATCAGCGGGCCGCCCGACGCCTCGGTGTACTCCATCGGGGCGTTCGGCGACTGAACGAGGTTGGCGAGATAGCCGCGGTCCCGGATCTCCTTGGGCAGCATCGCGTGGATCTCGGGGTTCACGCTGGGGACGGGCACGCTCTGCGTGGGCGCCGTCGCCGCGGTGGGGGCCTCCGCCTGCCCTCCGCAGGCGGCGGTGAGGGCGAGCAGCGCCGCCGCGAGAAGGCCGCGGGCCGTCTTGTCGCTCATGTCGGGAACTCCATCTCTGGCTGGGCTCTGGCTGGGGTCATCGCAGGGTCCGGGAGACGAAAGCGCGGGTGCGCTCGTGCCGGGGCCGTACGAGCACGTCCTCGGGCGGGCCGGCCTCGACGATCACGCCGTCCTCCATGAAGAGCACCTGGCCGGCGACCTCGCGGGCGAAATGCAGCTCGTGCGTGACGACGATCATGGTCATGCCCTGCTCGGCCACCGCGCGCATGACGCCGAGCACTTCACCCACCAGCTCGGGGTCCAGCGCCGAGGTCGGCTCGTCGAACAGCAGCACCTTCGGCTCCATGGCCAGGGCCCTGGCGATGGCCACGCGCTGCTGCTGGCCGCCCGACAGGTGGCGGGCGTACGCGTCGCGCCGGTCGGCCAGGCCCACGCGTTCCAGCGAGGCGACCGCCAGCTCCCGGGCCTCGGCCCGGGACAGCCCGCGCAGCTTCCTCGGGGCGAGCGCGATGTTCTCGGCCGCGGTGAGGTGGGGGAAGAGGTTGAACCGCTGGAACACCATGCCGACGTCGCGGCGCTGGCGTTCGACGTCGCGCTCGCGGCGCTCGACGAGCCGCCCGCCGCGGTCCTCGTAGCCGATCAGCTCGCCGTCCACCGTGATCCGCCCGGCGTCGGGCTTCTCCAGGTGGTTGACGCAGCGCAGCAGCGTGCTCTTGCCGGATCCGCTGCGCCCGATCAGGCAGACCACCTCCGAGCGGGCGCAGGAGGCGCTGACGCCGCGCAGCACCGGCAGGCCGCCGAAGGACTTGTGCACGTTCTCGATGCGCACCATGACGTCCGCGCCGTTCGCGGTGTTCGTGGTGCTCGCGGCGTCCGCGGCGTTCGCGGCGTTCATCGCGCTCCCCTCCTCAGCCGGGCCACGGCGGCTGTGATGATCCGGTCGGCGACGCTGCGCCTGCGTACGGCCGAGCGCTGGAAGCGCCGTTCCAGGTAGTACTGCCCGACGCTGGTGACGGAGGTGGCGGCGAGGTACCACACGGCGGCCACGATCAGCAATTCCATGACCTTGCCGTTGACGTAGTAGATCTGCTGGGCGTTGGTCAGGATCTCGGTGTAGGAGATGGCGGCGGCCAGGGAGGACGTCTTGAGCATGCCGATCGCCTCGTTGCCGATCGGCGGGATGATCGCCGGCATCGCCTGCGGGAGCACCACCTTGGCCAGCGCGGTCCGGCGGGACAGGCCCAACGCCGAGGCGGCCTCCGCCTGGCCGGAGTCGACCGAGAGGATGCCGCCCCGGATCACTTCGGTGAGGTAGGCGCCCTCGTTGATGCCCAGGCCGAGCAGGGCCGCCGCGAACGGCGTGATGACGTTGATGGTGGGTTCCTCGAACAGGCCCGGCACGCCCAGGGTGGGGAAGATCAGGCCGAGGTTGAACCACATCATGAGCTGCAGCAGGACCGGCGTCCCCCGGAACAGCCACACGTACAGCCAGGCGACGGTGGACAGCACCGGGTTGGCCGAGAGCCTCATCACCGCGAAGCAGGTCCCGAGCGCGATGCCGATCAGCATGGCGAGCACCGAGATCAGGATCGTCTGCCCCAGGCCCGCCAGGATCTTCTCGGCGGTGAGGAACTCACGCACCACGGCCCAGTCGATCCGGCCGCGGGCGAACGACAGCACGAGGAACCCCAGGACGGCCAGGACGACCGCGCCGGTCACCCATCTGAGGGGGTGGGGCCGCGGATGCAGGCGGTCCTCAGGCGGGATCTCGGCCGGGGAGCCGAGATGGACGACCGGAGCGGAGGACGTCGACCATCCCATCTCCTATCACCTTCTTCTTCGTGCGATCAGTGGCCGCCGGGGGGCAGGTGCGCTCAGAGCGTGAGCTCGATCAGGCGTTTCACGACGTCGGCGCCGCGGTCGGTCGCGGCGCGCTCGGCCTCCTCGATGAGCCGATCGACGTGCGCGAGCATCGTCCGCTCCGCCGCGTCCGGGTCTCCGGCGCGGATGGCCGCCAGGACGTCGGTGTGCTCGGGCGCGGACTGGGCGAAGGTGCCGTGGCCGCCGGTGATGACGTCCAGGACCAGTTCCAGGGGCTCCAGCGACTCGTCGAGCACGACGTCGCCGATGGCCTGGAGCAGGCGGTTGCGCGAGATGCGGAAGATCTCCCGGTGGAAGCGCATGCCGCACAGGCGGGCGTCGCCGCCGACGTCGAGAGCCTCGCGGTGCCCGTTCACCAGCTCCTCCAGCCGCTCGATGTCCTCGGCCGTGGCCCGTATGGCGGCCCAGCGCGCCGCCTCGCGCTCCACGCCGCGCCGGGCGTACAGCAGGTCGAGGAGCTGGCGGGCGTCCTGGATGTCCAGGGCCTGGTGCAGCCCCTTCGCCTGCCGCCGTGTACGCCGGGTGAAGCTGGCCAGGCGGCGTCCGGCGTCGGTGACCGTACGGCCCTTGCGGCCCGAGGAGACGGTCAGCCCGAGCTCGTCCAGCCGGGCCAGCAGCCGGGAGGTGCTGGCCTCGCTCAGCGCGATGCCGCTGTCTCCGAGCCGGCGCGTGGCGATGCGCGCGCCGACGGGGTCGGCCGACTCGGCGACGATGTCGAGAAGCAGCAGCTCCTGGTGAGACAGGTGCGGGGAGATCGGGTCGGCGGGGTCGCTCACGGGTCAGGAATCCATTCCGGAACGGGTTCGGGGGCTCGCCGCGGGCGAGCATCAGTCAGAGGGACGATAAGTACATCAACTTTGAGGCATGACCGTCGTCTTTCGTTGAGCTATCCGGCCACATGAGGAAGAGTTCACCGGTATGGGGTGTCCTGTCGAGATCCTTCCTGTTAAGAATTGATAACGTCCCTCAAATATGAGGGACACTCCTACCGGCTCCTCCGGCCGGCACGGGCGACGAGCGCGGCGCCCACGACCAGGGCCAGCGCCAGGAACGCGACGGACGAGAGCAGCCCGATGCCGGCGGGATCGAGCCGCCCGTCGAGCGCCCCGGCCAGGAAGTAGCCCCCCGCGCCGCCCGCTACGGACGCGGACCCGAAGTAGGAGAACGCCTCCGCCCGGCGGCGCAGGCCCATCCGGCCCTCGATCTCGGTCGCCATCAGGCCGTTGAGCGGCACCATCAGCAGACCGGCCGCGAACAGGCCCACGGCGTAGCCGAGCGCGTCGGCGGCCAGCCCGGACGGCACGGCCAGCACGGCGGAGACGAGCAGCAGAGCCAGCGTGGTGCGCAGCGCGCGGTGCCGGGGCAGCGGCCGGGCGCTGACCACCAGCCCGCCGAGACAGGCCCCGGCGGGCAGGGCCGCGGTGAACCAGCCGGAAGCCCCGGAGTCCAGCCCGTACTCCGCCATCCGCTGCGGCACGTTCGCCATGAGCAGCCCGTACGCCAGGCCCACCCACAACACCAGCAGCGAGACGAGCTGGGTGTCGCGCGGCGGCAGGAGGCCGGCCGGACGGACGGGCGCCGGGCGGAGCGGCGGCACGGCCCGCATCAGCAACGCACCGAGCAGCGACAGGGCCGCCATCCCGGCCAGCGCCGCGACCGGTCCCCCTGCCACCACCAGCACGCTGACCAGGACCGGCCCGGCCACCGAGCACAGCTCGACGAGCAAGGACTCCGCGAAGTGGGCCCGACGGAGCTGCGCCGCGGGAACGGTCACCACGAGCAGGGCCCGCATGCCGCCCCACATGCCCGCGGTGGCCAGCCCGAGCAGGACGCTGAGGGCGTACAGCGCCCAGGCGGGCGCCCTCATCTCCGCGGCCACCGCCAGCCCCAGGGTGACCACTCCGGACAGCGCCACGGTCACCCGCATGGCCCGCCGCATCTCCAGCCGGTCGAGGAGCCGGCCGATGACCGGCCCCGGCGGCCCCGAGCAGAGGCTGAGCACCCCCGCCAGCACGGCCCCCTCCGCCAGCGACCCGTTCGCCCGCTCCCCCACCAGGATCAGCACCAGCCCCGCCATGGACGTCGGCAGCCGGGCGAGCAGCGAGCCGGCGATCCACAACCGCCACGGCCGGTGACCCAGCAACCCCGCCGGTCCGGCCGCCCTCTCCCCGGGCGGAGCGCTCCCGGCTGCGCGGAATGGGCCGGGCACCGGGTTCACGGGCCGGTGGGGCGCCGGGCTCCCGGCGGCGTGCGTCTCGGCAGGCCGTCGCGGAGGATCCCCCGCCGCCCGGTCCCCGGCGGCCCTGGGCGGAGGATCCGCCTCCCGCCCGGGTGCGGCGTCCTCCGGTGGCGAGGGTGGCGTGCCGGGGGGTGGGGCGGTCATGCGGGACGCTCGCTGTTGGTGCGCAATGTTTTCCGTTTCCGGGACGGCTGCTCGGGGTTGTTCATCGATCCGGCCCTTTCCACGCGCGTTCATGCGATCCCGGAGGCTGTGCCAGACTGGCCGGGACACGGCGTGCGGGGCGGGAGCGTGAAGCGGATCCTTGACGCAGCGATACGAACTTGACGCGCAGGACCAGGCGATCATCGACCTGCTGCGGGAGGACGGGCGGTCGCCGCTGGCCCGCATCGGGCAGCAGGTGGGGCTGTCGGCCGACGCCGTGCGGGCGCGGATGTCCCGGCTGGCCGGCGACGGGGTGCTGCGGGTGATCGGGCTGGTGGATCCGGCCGTCCTCGGCTATGACGTGCTCGGGACCGCCGGGCTGCGTTACCGCGGGCCGGTGGACCGGCTCCGCGCCGGGCTGAGCGCGCACCCGCAGGTCACCTTCGCCGCGCAGACGGTCGGCGCGTACGACGCCGTGTGCGAGATCGGGGCCCGTGACGACGCCGACCTCGCCGACGTGGTGTGGCGGCTGGCCGAGACGATCGACGGAGTGCGCGACTACGAGATCTGGCGCCAGCTCGACGTGGTCAAGTGGGAGAGCCAGGGCAGGCCGCGGCGCTCGGCCTCGGCTCCGAGGCGGGCCGACCTCGACGACCTGGATCTGGCGCTGCTGCGCCTGCTCGTCGACAACCCCAGGGCCAGCTACCGCGAGCTGGAGGCGGCGCTGGACGCCCCGTACTGGATGGTGCGCAAGCGGACCCAGGCGCTGTTCCGCGACGGCACGATCCAGGCGACGGCGATGGTGGACCGGGTGTCCACCGACCCGGTCACGATGGCCTCCCTCGGGATCACCCTGGGCGGCTCGCCGGACGCCGCGCTGGCCGCCCTGGTCGCGCTGCCGGACCTGCCCATCGTCACGGTGACGGCGGGGAGGTACCAGGTGATGGGGGAGGCCGCGTGCGGCTCGCCGAAGGACCTGGCCGCGCTGATGCGCCGGGTCCTGGCGGCCGAGGGCGTGAGCGGGCTGAGCGTGCTGACCTACGCGCGCATCCTGGTGCTGCCCCGGGCGTGGAGGTTCGAGACGGCCGCCGGGTGAGACGGCCGGACGGGGCCCGCTCACCGCGTGCGTGCGCGCGGGGTCAGCGCCAGCATCCCGGCGAGCATCGCGGCGGAGGCCACGGCGCCCGTGAGGAACACCCCGCGCGGGCCCGAGAGGTCGAGCAGCGCCCCGAACACCACCGGCAGCACCAGCATGCCCACGCCGTTGAGGTGGTTGGTCGCGGCCAGCCGCAGGCCGGTGCCGCCCGCGGCCCCCTCCCCCGTCGCCAGCAGGTTGGTGGCCCCGATGCCGGTGGCCCCGGCGAGGCCGTGCAGCACGGCGCCGAGCGCGGCGCCCGCGAAGCCGCTGCCCGCCAGTCCGACCGCGGCCAGGCCGGCCACCGCGCACACGCCGGACACCGTCACCGCGCCACGCAGCCCCACGCGGGCGACCACCCGGCCGAAGAACGGCCCGGCGGCGACCGAGGTCAGGTCGCGGCACAGCAGCAGCGTCAGCACCAGCCAGGGCAGGCGGTCGGCGGGCACGTCGAGCGCGATCGGGTAGAAGGAGTTGCCGAGCAGGACCACGGTGTTCAGGTTGAGGTTGATCAGTGACGACGCCTGGAGCGCGGGCTCGCGGCGCAGCATGCGCAACGAGGCCAGGTATCCGCCGCGCGCCCCGGCCGTCGCGGTGAGTGCGGCGGGGTCGTCGCGGTCCGCCCGGCCCCGCACCCGCCTGGCGAGCAGTGCGAAGGCCAGGGCCGGCGGCACGACCAGCCACAGTCCCGGCCCGGCGGCGCCGGCGCCCGATCCGGCCAGCAGCGACACCGAGACGACCGCCGCCAGTGCGGCGGCCAGGCGCTGGGCCGCGCCGTTGAGGCCCTGCGTGCGGTAACGCTCGCCGGATCGGGCGACGACCGCCAGCGTCGTGGTCACCACGGCGCCGCGGGCCAGGCCGTACCCGGCCAGGGGCAGCGCCCACGCCCACACCGGGGCGCCCTGCGCCGCCAGGGCCATCCCGGCGGCGCAGGCGGCGACGGCCAGGCCGCCCGCGGACAGCACCCCGCCCCGCCCGGCGCGGTCGGTGCGCACGGCCGCAGGCGGCGCCATGAGCAGGCCGAGCCCCTGGGCCAGCGCGAGGAGCACGCCGATCAGCAGCCCCGACCGTACGCCGCTCGCCTCCAGCGCGACCGGCAGCAGGATCTGGGCCAGCGACTCGGTGAGGAACAGCGTGACGACCATCGCCACCGCCAGCGCGGTCCCGCTCGCCCCCTCCGCGGCCGGGGCGGAGCCGCGGAAGGGGCGGGAGAGCGTCCCCATGTCCGCTCAGAGCTTCTCGCCGAAGTCGGTGGTCGTGGGCAGTTGCCACTCGAAGCCGCGGGCGGTGGTGACGTACTCGGGCCAGGGCAGTTCCACCGGGGGCGCGAAGTCGGCCGGCAGCAGCGGGGCGCGCAGCTCCTCCGGCGCGGCCTCCCGGTTGCGCTCGAACTCCTCCCTGGCGGCGCGCAGCAGATCGGCGTCGTCGATGAGCCGCAGCGCGGTCGCGGCGATCACGCCGCCGGCGTAGCTCCACACCGGGTCGATCGCCGCGGCCAGGCCGTTCATGGCGTTGTTGGCCCAGTGGTTGAGGTCCTCGCCCACCACGCGCAGCAGCGGCTTGGCGGTGAAGAAGCGCACGGTGGGGGTGTGCCAGGTGTACTCGGTGTAGTCGTCGGCCCCGGTGCAGTCCTGCCAGGGCGGCAGGGTGGCGCGGGTGGCGGCGTCCTGCTCGCGCGGGTCGGTGACCTGGTGCAGCATCGGCCGGAACGGGTCATCGGAGGGCTCGTGCCCGAGCGTGCGCTCCAGTTCGCGGGCGAACTCGTACGCCTCGGGCGCGAACTCGCGCGGCCCCAGCTCCAGCAGGTTCTCGTACGTCGCCTGGGCCATGACGTGGTTCTTCAGGCCGGGCCGGGTACGCGTCACCCAGCGCATGGAGACCTCGCAGTTGGCGAGCCCGGCCACGTGCCTGGCGTTGCGCTGGAGCACCTCCAGGATCTGCCGCTGCACGCCGATCAGCGGCGAGCGCCAGCTGAACTGGATCTGGGTGATCCGTGGCGGCAGGTTGTCGGCCGTCGCGTTGGCCGCGCCCAGGACCGCCTCGTTGAGCGACCACAGGCCGGTCCGGGGGAACATGTTCTCCTTGGCGTACTTCGTCGAGGTCAGCATCAGGCCCAGCGCGTCCAGCGCCCCCGGCGAGCGCACGCTGTTGTGGGCGCCCATCCCCGAGCCCGCCAGCGGGTCGCCGGTGATCCACGGCGGGGCGTCGTCGCGCTGCGCCTCGAAGCACTGGAAGGTGAAGACGACCGACCAGTACAGGCAGTTCGTGATGTCCCACAGCGCGGTGTTCTCGAACAGCGGGTGATAGCTGATCGCCGCGTCCAGCCCGTCGTAGTAGCCCTTGGCCGCGTGCACGGCCTTGGACCCGCACACCTTCTCCGCCGGCTCGCCGAACAGGTGGACGACGCCCCGGCCGCCGGTGCGCTCGATCGCCCGCTTGGTCGCGATGGCCCCGGCGAGGGCGCCGACCCCGAGGGCGGAGTGCGCGTCGGTGAAGCCGGGCGCCCAGGGGTGCAGGCCGGGGCGGGGCTGCCGGTAGGGGACGGTGTCCTGCGAGTAGCCGGGCGAGGCGTCGTACTCGGCGTACATGCCGATCGCGGGGCCGCCGTCGCCCCATTTGGCGTGGAAGGCGGTCGGCATGTCCCCCGACCCCTCCTCCACCTCGAACCCCTCGGCCCGCAGCAGCTCGGCGTACGCCTGCGCCGAGCGGTACTCCCGCCACGCGGGCTCGGCGTAGGACCAGATGAGGCGGTGGAACTCCGAGAGCTCCTTGCCGAGCTCCTCCACTGCGGCGACTCCGGCGCGCTGGCGCTCGGTCAGTCCCATGCTTGACTCCTCGTTCGTTCTTCTCGTGTCTTTCTCGCGGCTCGTCGCCAGGACTTGGCGGCAGGCCCGTACGGGGCGCCGCCCGCGGCGGCGCCCCTGGATCGCGGGCGGGACGGCCGGGGTCAGGCGGCCCCGGGGATGATGTGGCAGGAGTCGGCGTCCCATTCCAGGACGACCTCGTCGCCGACCGCGCACGGCAGCGGGGCGCCCGACTCGCACCTGACGACCAGCTCCGCGCCGTCGGCGCCCGCGACGAGGACCTTGCGCGAGTCGCCGGCGTAGATGTCGGCGCTGACCACGCCGGGCATCTCGGAGACGGCCGGCCGCGACGGGCCCGTGCCCGCCGGCCGGATGCGGATGGCGGAGGGCCGCACCACGACGACCGCCTCGCCCTCCCCCCGCGCGTCGCCGGGGACGAGGATCCGCCCGTGCGGCAGCGCGAGCACGGCCTCGGAGCCCTCGTGCCGCACGGGTCCGCGGAACAGGTTGGACTCGCCGAGGAAGCGGGCGGTGACCTCGCTGTTGGGCAGGCCGTACAGCTCCTCGGGCGTGCCGTACTGGACCAGGCGCCCGCCGGCGAGCAGCGCGATGCGGTCGCTCATGGTCAGCGCCTCCTCCTGGTCGTGGGTGACGTTGATGACGGTGAGCCCCAGCTCGCGGCTGAGCCGGCGGATCTCGATCTGCATGGCCTCGCGCAGCCGCCGGTCCAGGGCGCCGAGCGGCTCGTCCATCAGCAGCAGGGGCGGCCGGGCCACGATGGCCCGCGCCAGCGCCACCCGCTGCTGCTGCCCACCGGACAGCTCCTTGGGCGAACGCCTGCCGTATCCGGCGAGCTGCACCGCCTCCAGCGCCCGCTCGACCAGGGCGGCGCGGTCGCGGCGGCGCACGCGCCGCATCTCCAGCGGGAAGGCGACGTTGGCGGCGACCGACAGGTGCGGGAACAGCGCGTAGTTCTGGAACACCATGCCGATCTCGCGCCGGTGCACCGGCACCTGGGAGATGTCCCGGCCGTCCAGCACCACCCGTCCCCCATCGGCCTCGACGAACCCGGCGATGATGCGCAGCAGCGTGGTCTTGCCCGACCCCGAGGCGCCGAGCAGCGTGAGGAACTGGCCGGGCTCGACGGTCAGCGACACGTCATCGACCGCGCGCACGTCCCCGTACGTCTTGACGATGCCGGCCAGCTCGACCCGCGCCCCGGACCCGGTCCGGGGCGCGATCCCGGTCGGCGGAGTCCCGGTCGGCGCGGTCCCGGTCTCGGTCTCGGTCACGTCCTCCTCCTAATCCTTTTCAGCAGGGCCGGGCCGAGCAGCACCAGCGCGGCCATGACCAGCGAGACGAGGGTGATCAGCGTCGCCACCGCGGAGATGGACGGCTCGACGCCGGAGCGCACCTGGCTCCACATCACGACGGGCAGGGTGCGGAACTGCGGCGTGTTCAGGAACAGGGCGACGACGACCTCGTCCCAGGAGGAGACGAACGCCAGCACCCCGCCGACCAGCGCCGCCGGGGCGACCAGGGGCAGCGTGATCCGCAGCAGCGTGACCGTCTCGGTCGCGCCGGACACCCGGGCGGCCTCCTCGACGCGGCGGTCCACCCCGGTGAGCGCGGCCAGGACGTTGACGAACACGAACGGCAGGCCGAGCACCGCGTGCGCGAGGCCCAGGCTCAGCACGCTCCCGGACAGGCCGACGCGGATGTAGACGAGGTAGAAGCCGATACCCGCGACGACGAGCGGCACGGTCATCGGCAGCACGGCCAGGCCGGTGACCAGGCTCGGCGGGAGGAAGCGCCCGCGCGCCGCCGCGAAGGCGAGCGAGGTGCCCGCGACCATCGCCAGGACCGCGGCCAGCAGCCCCACCTGGACGCTGTTCCCGAGCGCGGTGAGCCACTCCGGGTCGGTGAGCACCTCCTCGAACCAGCGCAGGGAGAACCCGTTGGGCGGGAAGGCCACCATCGAACCGGAGGTCACCGCGGTCGCCGCCACGATCAGGGTGGGCGCGACGAACACCAGCGCGACCAGGCAGGCGAACACCCGCACGCCCGGCCCGGCCCTCATCGCCGCCTGCCCATGCCGACGCCGAGGATCCTGCCCAGCCCCACGAAGCGGGCGGCGACGGCGAGCACGGCCAGCACCGCGGCGAACAGCAGCACCGCCATCGCGGCGCCGACGCCGGGCTTGAGGAACTGCTCGATCTGCTGCATGATCGCCTGCCCCACGTAGATCTGGCGGGCGCCGCCGAGGAGCTGCGGGGTGATGTAGAAGCCCAGCGCGAGCACGAAC
Organism: Thermocatellispora tengchongensis; assembly: GCF_014202315.1. Taxonomy (GTDB): domain Bacteria; phylum Actinomycetota; class Actinomycetes; order Streptosporangiales; family Streptosporangiaceae; genus Thermocatellispora; species Thermocatellispora tengchongensis. The sequence continues at coordinate 55,956 of NZ_JACHGN010000011.1, forward strand.
ACCAGCACCCCGCCGGCCACCGCGCCGGGCAGCGACAGCGGCAGCGTCACGCGGGCGAACACGCGCCACGGCCGCGCCCCCATCCCCCGCGCCGCCCGCTCCACGTCGGGGTCGATGGAGCGGAGCTGGGCGAACAGCGCGAGCACGGCGTACGGCATCAGGACGTGCACCATGCCGATGTAGACCGCGAACGGGGTCCTGATCAGGCGGACCGGCTCGGAGACGAGGCCGAGCCACTCGCGCAGCACGGTGTTCACGATGCCGGTGTCGTTCAGGATGATCTGCCACGCGTAGGTGCGCACGAGCAGGCTGGTCCAGAACGCGAGCATCAGCGCGACGGTCAGGAACGTCCGCATCGCCCGGCCGGAGCGCGCCATGGCGTACGCGTAGGGGTAGCCGATCAGCAGGCACAGCCCGGTGACCACCAGCGCCATGCGCAGGGTGTCCCAGACCGAGCGCTGGTAGACGGCGCTGCTGAAGATCGCCGCGTAGTTCTCCGGGGAGGGGTCGGTCAGGCTCTTGACCACGACCACCACCATGGGGACGGCGAAGGCCGCGATCACGAACAGCAGACCGGGAAGGCCCACGCCGCTCCAGTAGTCGGGCCGGGGGAAACGGCGCCGCGCGGGGGCCGGTGTGCCCCCGCCGTCGCCGGCCCGGCCGCCGGGGCCGGTCACGGGGTCACGCTCCAGCCCGCGAGCGGGGATCTGGGAGAGCGCACTCACCTGTGCTCCTCGATCCTCAGCCCGCCAGCCAGGCGGTGGTCTGCTCGATCGCCTTCTCCATGTTGGCGTTCCACCACGCGCTGTCCATGATGATCGGGGCGTCCTCGCCCTTCAGCACGTGGGCGGTGGGGGCGTCGGCGGCGTACTCGCCGGACGCCGTCGCCTTGGGGTTGGCCGGGCCGTACGGGATGAACTGCGTGATCTTCCCGTTGTTGGCCGCGGCAGCGATGTGGGCGATGAGCTTCATCGCGTTGGCCTTGTTCGGGGCGCCCTTGGGCACGAACAGGTAGTCGCACAGGTAGATCTGCTGGCCCCAGGCGTTGTCGATGGGCCGGCCCTCGTCCTTGGCCAGCTTGACCCGCCCGTTGTAGCAGTTGCCCATGACGGCCTCGCCGGAGGAGATCAGGTTGATGCACTCCCCGGCGTCCTTGAACACGATCAGGTCGTCCTTGATCGGCTCCAGGAGCTTCAGCGCCCGGCCGACGTCGAGGGGGTAGAGCTCGTCGCGGGCCACGCCGTCGGCCATCAGCGCCGCCTCCAGGATGCCCTGGAAGCCCGCGGTGCCGTCGATGGCCCGCTTGCCGGGGTATTTCGCGGTGTCGAAGAAGTCGGCGTAGTTGCGCGGCGGGGAGGCGCCGAACTTGTCGGTGTTGTAGGCGAGCACGATCGAGAAGACGAACAGCGGCACACCCTGCTTGTAGATCTTGAACGGCCCGTCCGCGTAGTCATCGCAGGCGACGACGGAGCAGTCGATGTCCTCCAGGCGGGGGTTGTCCTCCAGCCCGAAGTCCACGCCGCCCTGGGCCACGTCCCAGGTGACGTTCCTGGCGTCGACCATCTGGTGGATCTTGGCGTAGGTGACCGGGTTGTCCTGGACCACCCGGACGCCGCTCTGACCGGCGAACGGGTCGAGCCATGCCTTGGCCAGCGCCTCCTGCCCGGTGCCGCCGTAGCCGGCGAACGTGACCGTGCCGCCGCCGGACGCGCCGCCGTCGTCGCCGCCACCGCAGGCGGTGACGGCGAGGGCCAGCGCCAGGGTGGTGACGGCCCGCAAAGTGCGTGAAACCTTCACGTGCTCACTTACCTTTCCTTACCGATGCCGGATGGTCGTCCATCCGGCCGATCCCGGCCGCCGGCCCCCGCCGCGATCCGGTCCGATCCGCTCAGCGCGTCCCTGTGAAGCTCATGACGTGCTTGACGCGCGTGTAGTCGTCGAACCCGTAGGCCGACATGTCCTTGCCGTAGCCCGAGTGCTTGAAGCCCCCGTGCGGCATCTCCGAGACCAGGGTCATGTGGGTGTTGAGCCACACCGCCCCGAAGTCGAGCCGGGCGGCGACGCGCAGGGCGCGGGCGTTGTCGCGCGTCCACACGCTGGAGGCCAGGCCGTAGACGGTGTCGTTGGCGAGCGCCACCGCCTCGACCTCGGTGTCGAAGGTCTGCACGGTCACCACGGGCCCGAAGATCTCCTCGCGCACCACCTCGTCGGCCTGCCGCACGCCGGAGACGACGGTGGGGGCGAAGAAGTAGCCGGCGCCGCCGGCGCGGGTGCCGCCCGTGGTCACGGTGGCGTGCCCGGGGAGCCGTTCCACGAACCCCGCCACCCGCTGGAGCTGGGCGGCGTTGTTGAGCGGGCCGAACACCGCCTCCGGGTCGGCGGGCGGCCCCACGCGTACGCCGGCCGCGGCCTCGGTCAGCCCGGCGACGAACTCGTCGTGCACGCTCCGGTGCACCAGCACCCGGGTCGCCGCCGTGCAGTCCTGGCCCGCGTTGGCGTAGCCCGCCTCGGCGACCGTGCGCACCGCGGCGTCCAGTTCGGCGTCCGGGAAGACGAGCACCGGGGCCTTGCCGCCGAGCTCCAGGTGCAGGCGCTTGAGCGAGGCCGAGGCCGCCCTGGCGACCTCGATCCCGGCCGTCACCGACCCGGTGATGGACACCATCTGGGGGATCTCGTGGGCCACCAGGGCGCGCCCGGTCTCGCGGTCGCCGCACACCACGTTCACCACGCCGGGTGGCACGATCTCCGCGGCGATCCCGGCCAGCAGCACGGTGGTGAGCGGAGTGGTCTCGGCCGGTTTCAGCACCACGGTGTCGCCCGCCGCCAGCGCCGGGGCGATCTTCCAGACGGCCATCATCAGCGGGTAGTTCCACGGCGTCACCTGCGCGCAGACCCCGACCGGCTCGCGCCTGATCATCGAGGTGTGGTCGTCGAGGTACTCCCCCGCCGACCTGCCCTCCAGCAGGCGCGCGGCCCCGGCGAAGAAGCGCAGCACGTCCACGCACTCCGCGACCTCGGCACGGGCGGCGGCCAGGGGCTTCCCGGTGTTCGCCGACTCGGTCTCCGCCAGTTCCGCGGCGCGGGCGGCGACCTCGCCGGCCAGGCGCAGCAGCACGTCCTGCCGTACGCGGGGCGTGGTGCGGCCCCAGCGGGCGAAGGCGCGCTCGGCGGCGCGGCAGGCGGCGTCCACGTCGGCCGCCGCGGACAGAGGCGCGGCGGCGATCACCTTCTCGGTGCTCGGGTCCACCACCTCGGCGCGGCGCCCGTCGGCGGCCTCGCGCCACTGCCCGTCGATCAAGTTGCGGACGTCGATCACGGTCCCACCTCCATCACGATGACCGTCGGCCGGTCGGCCGTGAGCGCGACGGCGGCCTGCTTGGCCGCCTCGGCGGCGTCCGCCGCGCGTACGCCGTGGCAGCCCATGGCCTGGGCGAGCGCCGCGAAGTCCGGGCGGGCCAGGTCCACCGCGTACGGCGCGATGCCGCGGTCGAGCATGTTCTGCCGGATCTCGGCGAAGCCGTGGTTGTCCAGGATCACCACGGGCAGCGGCAGCCCCAGCTCCGCGCCGGTGACCAGCTCCTGGGCGCTGAACATGAACGCGCCGTCGCCGAGCAGGGCCACGACCGGCCGCGCCGGGTCCGCCAGCCGCGCCCCGATCGCCGCCGGCACGGCGTAGCCGAGCGTCGAGTAGCCGACCGGCATCAGGTAGGCGCGCGGCGCGGGGAACCGCCAGAACGGCGTGGTGCCCAGGTAGGAGACCTGGGAGCTGTCCCCCACGACGACGATGTCCCGGGGCAGCGCGTCCCGGAGCGCGTCCTGCACCGCGCGCCACCGTCCGCCGTGGACCGCGGCCTGCTCCAGGCACCGGGCGCGGACGCCGGCCGCCCTGCGCTCCCCTGCGCGGCGCGCGGCGGAGGAGGGGGCGAGCCCGGCCGCGAGCGCGGTCAGCGCCTCCCCGGCGTCGGCGTGGACGGGCAGCGTGGCGCGGACGTTCTTGTGCGACTGGGCCGGATCGAGGTCGATCCGGATGACCGCCCCGCGCGGGGCCAGGCCCTCCGGCACCTCGGCGTCGCCCAGCTCGCTGCCCACGACGAGCAGCACGTCGGCCTCGCGCATGAGGTCCCGCGCCGCCGGAAGACCGGGGAACGCGCCGACGGCCAGCGGGTGGTCCTCGTCGAGCACGCCCTTGCCGGCAGTGGTGGTGACGACGGGGGCGCCCACCGCCTCGGCGACCCGCCGCAGCGGCGCGGCGGCGCCGGCCGCGCCTCCGCCCGCGACGATCACCGGGGACGCGGCCCCCGCGAGCAGGCCGAGGGCCTCGGCCACCGCCCGCGGGGACGGGGCCGGCGGGCAGGGCGGGCGCCACGGCCGCGGCACCTCGCCGTCCCAGCCGGCCTCCAGCACGTCCAGCGGCACCTCGATGTGCACCGGCCGGGGGCGTTCGACCGCCCACCGGGCGAAGGTCTCGTGGATCGCCTCGACCGCCTGGGCCGGCGTCCCGGGCCGTACGCTGCGCGCCACCGCGCCGTCAGCGGCGGCACGCTGGTCCTTCATCTCGTGGAGCCAGCCGTAGCCGGCGCGCTCCCGGCCGGTCGGCACGCCGGGCGAGATCACCAGGAGCGGGACGGAGTCGGCGTAGGCGGTGCCCATCGCGGCCATGGCGTTCATCAGGCCGGGGCCGCTGGTCGTGACGACGAGGCCCGGCCGGCCGGTGACGCGGGCGTACCCGTCGGCGGCGTAGCCGGCGCCCTGCTCGTGCCGGGTCACCACGTGCCGGATCCCGCAGGCCGCCATCCCCCGGTAGAGCTCCAGGTTGTGCGTGCCGGGGATGCCGAACGCGAGGTCCGCCCCGTTGGCGGCGAGAGCCTCGGCCATGGCGGTCCCGGTCGTGCGCCGCGCGCCGGTCACGGGATCACCGAGGGCCGGCCGCGCCGACGGGCCGGGCCCGTCGGGCGAGGGCGTGAGCGGGTGGGAGCGTTCCGATGCCATGTGCTCCTCCAGACGGTTGTGCGACCAGAACACGCCTCAGAGATTGCGATTGACCAACACATCCGGTTTCATTCCGGTAAATTTGACTATCTGGCCATATTTGACGAGTGAAGTTCACTATTTCCGCCTTTCCAGCTCGTGATCGTGAAACAGGTGGGGGTGCGCGAGGGCCCAGTCGCGGTACTCGGCCACCTGCTCCGCCAGGCCGCGCGGCCGCCAGCCCAGCAGCCGGGCCGCCCGTCCGGCGTGACAGGCCCCGTTCTTGCCGGACCGCGACGAGGGGCCGGCGTCGAGGACCGCGCGCTCCGCGTCGCCCACCAGCTCCACGCCGAAGAGCTCCGCCAGCCGCGGCACCGGCGTGAGCACCCCGCCGGACAGGTTGAGTGCGGCGCTCTCCACGCCGGCCCTGGTGCACAGCAGGCCGAGCGCCACGGCGACGTCGGCCGCGCTGATCCAGTCCCCGGCCGCCCGCAGCGTCCTCGGCGTCACCGCGAGCGGCGTGCCGGCGACGCGGGCGCGTGCCAGGTGGTAGGGCACCGACATGACCGCGCGCGTGGCGGTCGGCCGCTCCATCGGGCCGAACACCTTGACGCAGCGCACGATCGGCACGCTCATCCCGTAGAGCGTGGCGAACCTCCTGGCCACCAGCTCGCCGGCCGCCTTGCTGACGCCGTACATCTCGTCCGGCTCCAGGGCGGTGTCCTCGTCCTGCGGCTCCGTACGCCCCGGGTCGCCGGCGCCGTAGACGGCCGCGCTGCTGAGGTGGACGACGCGGCGGACCGAGCGCGTGCGCCTGGCGGCGTCCAGGACGGCGGCGGTGCCCATCACGTTGACGTCCAGGAACCGCCCGGGGTCCTCCCGCTCCCACTCGGGCACCAGGGTCACGGCGGCGCCGTGCACCACGGCGGCGGGCCGGTGCCGGTCGAACAGGCCGGCGAGGCGGTCGCGGTCGCGCACGTCGCAGACCTCGAACTCCACCCGCCCGGCCACGTCCGCCAGGTACGCCCGCCACACGTCGTCCGGCTCGCCGGCGTCCAGGGCCAGGACCGTGGCCTCCGGGTGGTCCCGCAGGAAGCGCCGGGCGAACACGCTCATGACGAAGCCGCAGGCCCCGGTCACGACGACTCTCATGCCCGCCCCACCGCGCCGGCGGAGTCCGGCAGGCCCGGCAGCCACGTTGCGGCCGGGTGCGTACGGCGCCAGTGGCGGGCGATGTCGGCCCGCCGGGCGACCCACACGTCCCCGGCCTCGGCCACGTGATCGAGGAAGCGCACCAGGTCGGCGGCCCTGCCCGGGCGTCCCGCGATCCGGGTGTGCAGCCCGACGCTCATCATCTTCGGCCGGTCGTCCCCCTCGGCGCGGAGCAGGTCCAGGGCCCGGCGCAGGTAGGCGGAGAAGCTCTCGGACTGGAAGCCGTAGGTGTTGAGGTACCGGCCGTCGTTGTTGTCGAGGGTGTACGGGACGACCAGGTGGGCCCGGTCGCCGACCTGCTCCCAGTAGGGCAGGTCGTCGGCGAAGGAGTCGGCGTCGTACAGGAAGCCGCCCTCCTGCGCCACGATGCGGCGGGTGTGAGGGCTCGTCCGGCCGGTGTACCAGCCCTCCGGCCGGCGGCCGGTGACCCTGGTGTGCAGCTCTACGGCCTGGCGGACGTGCTCCCGCTCCAGTTCCTCGGGCATCTCGGCGTAGTCGATCCAGCGCAGCCCGTGGCAGGCGATCTCCCACTCCGCCTCGTTCATCGCGGCCACCGCCTCGGGGTTCCTCTCCAGGGAGGTCGCGACGCCGAACACGGTCACCGGCATGCCGCGCTCGGTGAACAGCCGGCGCAGCCGCCAGAAGCCGGCCCGGGTGCCGTACTCGTACTGGGACTCCACGTTGAGGTTGCGGATGTGGGGCAGCTCGCGCGTCGGCTCCTCGGTCAGGAACGCCTCCGAGCACCGGTCCCCGTGCAGGACCGAGCGCTCGCCGCCCTCCTCGTAGTTGACGACGAACTGCAGGGCGACCCTGGCGCCGCCCGGCCAGTCCGCGTGCGGCGGGCGGGGGCCGTATCCCCTGAGGTCTCGTGGGTACATCGTTCCGCTCACTTCCCGGCAGAGGGTGGTGGTCCTGGGTCGGCGCGTCAGCAGTCGGGGACGGGGGCGGCGCGGCGTACGGGCCGGAGGGGGACCGGCCCGGTGTCCACGCCCGAGCTGGCGACCAGCGGTGCGACGAGACGGCCGCCCTGGTAGACGGCCCGCACGTCCCACAGCCGGGACACGTCACGGGTGGCGTCGCCCGCGACGACGACCATGTCGGCGAGGCGGCCGGGGGCCAGGGTGCCCACCCGGTCGCCGATCCCGCACGCCTCGGCGGCGACGGCGGTCGCCGCGCGGATGGCCGCGAGCGGCGCCATGCCCGCCGCCACGGCCAGTTCGATGCCGTGCTGGAGGCCGCCGAAGGAGACGTCGTACGGTCCCGCGTCGGTGCTGATCGCGATGCGCGGGCCCAGGCCGTCGGCCAGCATCGAGGACAGGATGCCGAGCTTCATGTCGAAGTAGGCCTCAAGGGCGGAGACCCGGCCCTTGTCCGCGGGGCCGAGCGCGCCGTGCCCGGCCCGCCGCCGCAGCTCGACGAGGGTCTCCCAGCCGCCGGTCTGGGCGGTGAAGCTGATGAAGGTGCCCGCCTCGTGCACGCTCTGGGCCACCGCCGGGTCGTAGACCATGTGCCCGCTGGAGGCCACGCCGCCGCCGAACTCCATCATCTCCCCGGGCACGAGGAACTCGGCGTGCTCGATGCAGTCCAGGCCCGCCTTCACCGCGTTGAGCATGGAGGACGTGGCGCGGCAGTGGGCGGTGGTGGGCCGGCCGAGGCCGTGCGCCGTCTCCACGGCGACCCGCATCTCGGCCGCGGTGTAGGAGGAGTAGTAGGGGATGTTGCCCGCGGTCGCCCCGCCCGACGCCATGATCTTGATGTGGTCGGCGCCCTCGGCCACCAGGCGCCGCACGGCCGCACGGATCTGGTCGGCGCCGTCGGCGACGCCGTTGCACCAGTAGAAGTGCCCGTGGGAGTGGGTGATCGGACGGCCGGCGAGCAGCATGCGCGGGCCGTTGACGTAGCCCCGCTCGACGGCCTCCCTGACCTCGAACACGACCCGGTTGCGCCCGCCGTTGTCCCTGATGGTGGTCACGCCGGAGGCGAGGTGCCGGCGCAGGTTGCTGACCGCGATCAACGCCATCATCTCGTCGGAGTCGAGGACCTGCCGCTCGTACGGGGTGCCGTCCCCGGTCAGCGTGATGTGGCAGTGGGCGTCCACGAACCCCGGGACGACGGTGGCGTCGCCGTAGTCGATCACCCGGACTCCGGGGCGGGCGAGATCCTCCGCGGCGTCCGCGGCCGTGCACACCCGCACGACGCGCTCGCCCCGGAGCTCCACCACTGCGTCGTGCAGGACATCCCCCGCGCCGTCGCCCAGGGCGGGGAACACCCGCGCCGCCCGAAGAAAGCACTGGTCCGAGCTGAGATCCACTGGTGTCCTCTCCGTGTTCCGAGATCGGCATTCCGAGATCGGCGGCCCGCTGGGAAGCCCGCGGGAGGGGCGCTCTGTCGCGTTCGGCGGGAGTTCGTCAAATGTGACAGAGGTCTTCCAGACTTGTCCAGAGCGGGCGACCTGTTCACGCCGATTTCACATCCGGACCACAAGACGAGGAACCCGCCCCCTTCAGGGCGTTATCGAACCTTGACCGCCACGGCCCTGGACATCCGCCCACACGCGGGGTCAGATTGACCCTCATCCAGATTCGTCACCAACAAGGATCATCAGTCATCCATGACTAACGACCCTCACCGCGTCCACTGAAAGGAACCCGCCTTGCCTGGGATCGCCCTGGTGACCGGCGCCGCGTCCGGGATCGGCGCCGCGACCGCAGAACGTCTCCGCGACCACGGCTGGAGGGTCTGGGCGGCCGACCTGGACGAGGACGGCCTGCGAAGGCTGAGCCCGGGGATCACCACCCGGGCGCTGGACGTCGCCGACGAGGTCGCCGTCCAGTCCCTCCTCGACGACCTCGGACGCGCCGAGGGCCGGCTCGACGGCGTCGCCGCCTGCGCCGGGATCGGCTACACCGCTCCCGCGACGGACACGACACCGCAGATCTTCGACGAGGTGATGCGCGTCAACCTGCGCGCCGTGTTCGTGCTGGCCCGCGCCGCGGTGCCACTGCTGTCGGCATCACCGACACCCTCGTTCGCGGCCATCGCCTCCGAACTCGGCACCGTGGGCGCCCCCGGCCTGAGCGCGTACGGCTCGTCCAAGGCCGGGGTGATCAACCTCATGCGCGTACTCGCGCTGGAGCACGCCGCGCAGGGCGTCCGGTTCAACGCGGTCGCGCCCGGCGGGACCAGAACCCCCATGATGGAGCGGGAACAGCAGCGCCTGGGCAGGACGCTCGCGGACGCGGCGGCCAACATCCCCCTGGGCCGCCTGGCCGAGCCATCCGAGATCGCCGCGGTCGTGGAGTTCGTCCTGTCGGCCGACTCCTCCTTCATGACCGGCAGCGTACTCACCGCCGACGGCGGCTACACCGCCCGCTGACCCCGCGGTCGTCGCGGTGGAAGTGCACCCAGCGAGCCGGCCGAGGTGGCCGCCTGGTCGCCGTCGATGTTCACCGGCAGGTCGATGGTCATGTGCTGGGTGTGCTCCCCTTTCACCTCGGCCTGTCGCAGATAGCCGGTGATCTGGTCGATGCCAGGTCGTGGTACGCGCGGGCCTGGAGCACCAGCGGGGAGCGTTCCCGGTGGGCGGACTGCCACAGGGGGGCGCCCACGATCAGGGTGTGGTCGGCGTACGACAGGTAATCCACGGCCCGGCACACCGCGGCGGCGCAGGCGTGGGCGAGGATCGGGATCGCGTGCCTCGTCTCCACGGCCAGGTCGTCGCCGAAGCGCTCGTGCGGGGGGCGGTGGGCGAATCTCTCGCACAGGTCGCGCTGGTCGCGGCTGAGCAGGCTGACGCCGAAGCGCCCGGACTCGCGGATCGCGGGCAGGGTGCGGCTCGTCTCACTCAGCGAGACGACGAGCAGAGGGGGTGCCGCCGACAGCGACATGACCGCGTTCACCGTGCAGCCGGCGGGGACGCCTCTGTTGGCCGTCGTGACGACGGCGACGCCCGACGGCCATTGGGCCATGAACCGGCGGAACTCATCGGCCGTGACGGCCATCGGCCTTTTCCTCCGCCGGGACGGGTGGCGTGGCGGGGCTCGCACGCCTGCGCAGGGTGGCCGCGGCGGTCAGCGCGCCCACGAGTGCGAGGGCCGCTCCGGCCAGGCCGATGGCGGCGATCCCGTCGGCGAACGCCGTCCTGGCGGCGGCCAGGGACGTCGCGGGCACCTCGGCGAAACGGCCGGCCTCCACCGCCGTACGCAGGCGCTCGTCGGCGAGGGCGGCGCCGACCTGGGCGGACAGCAGCGCGCCGAACACCGTGACCCCGATCGCGGTGCCGAGCGGGAAGAACGCGTTCACCAGGCCGCTGGCCATGCCGGCCCGCGCCGGGGGCACGCCCGACACCGAGACGGTCATCAGGGGTGCGTAGAGGAGGCCGCTTCCGGCTCCCAGCAGCACCAGGCCCGGCAGCGCGACCGTCCACGGCGTCTCGGCGCCGACCTGGGCGAGGAACACGAACCCCAGCGCGATCACGACGAAGCCCGCGGTCACCAGGGCGGCCGGGCCGGTGCGTCCCAGGAGCCGTCCGGCGGCCAGGCTCGTCACGATGACCGCCGCGGACAGTGCCACCAAGCGGATTCCCGTCTCCAGCGGCGAGTAGCCGAGCATGCCCTGCAGCCACAGCACCAGGTACGCCAGCGGTCCCAGGTGCAGCACCCGGGTGAGGAAGCTGAGGGCGGCGGCGCCGGCGAAGGACGCGATCCGGAACAGCCGCAGGTCGAGCAGCGGCTGCGCGGCGCGCCTCTCGACCAGGACGAACGCGGCCAGCCCGGCGAGGCCGGCGCACGCCGCCACGGCGACGTCGGCGCTCCGCCAGCCGTGGTCGGCTCCGGCCACGACGGCGTAGTTGATCGCGAACAGGGCCACGGCCGCGAGCGCGGCGCCGGGCAGGTCGAGCGGGCCGCCCCAGGACTCGCGCGGCGGGGCGGTGATGCGGAGCAGCGCGCCCGCGAGCAGGATCACCCCGGGAAGCAGGTTCACCAGGAAGATCGACCGCCAGCCGAACACCTCGACCAGGGCGCCGCCGGCCAGCGGCCCGAGCGCGGCGGAGGCGGCTCCCACGGCGGAGAACACGCCGATCGCGGACGCCCTGCGCTCGGCGGGGAAGGCCGACACCAGCAGCGGGATGGCGGGCGCGAAGGTCACCGCGCCGCCGATGCCCTGGATCGCCCGCGCGGCCATCAGCATCTCGGGGCTGCCCGCGATCCCGCACAGGCCGGACGCGAGCGTGAAGCCGGCCACGCCGGCGAGGAACACCTCCCGTCTGCCGAGCCGGTCCGACAACGATCCGGCCGGGAGCAGCAGCGCGGCGAACACCAGCGGGTACACGCCGACGACCCACTGCAGATCGGCGAGGCCGGCCCGGAAGTCCGCCGCGATGTCCTCCACGGCGATGTTGACGATCGTGATGTCGAGCGTCAGCAGCGCCCCGGCGGTGCTGACCAGGGCCAGGGTCCAGCGCCGCGATCCGCGGGGCGGCGATGCCTGAGGCGGTGACGCATGGGGGGCGGTCATGGCGTCAGCACCGCGATCTCGGGGGTGACCTCGCCGCCGGCGTGGGCGATGCGGCGGCTCGTCATGCCCGCCTCGCGGGCGATCTGGGCGGTGTCGAGGGTGTGCCAGTCGTAGCCGTCGCTCACCTCGCGCACGGTCCTGCCGTCCCGGAGCACCCGCCAGGTGGTGGTGAAGCGCATCAGGCCGGGGCCGAGCGGCTCCCCCGCCAGCCACCACTCGTAGACCTGGCGCCCCATCGTCTCGCGCAGCGAAAGGGTCGGTGGGATGGTCCTGGGAGTGCGCACCCCCATCAGCTCGACGACGATGACCCCGCCGGGCGCGAGCCGTTCCCGCAGGCGGGCCCACAGGGTGCGGCGCTCGGGCTCGGTGAGGTGCCCGGCCACGCCGAAGATCACCGCCGCCGAGATCCGGTCGAGCGGCGGCAGGTCGGGGGCCGCGGTGTCCACGACGGTGACGCGCTCGCGCAGGCCCGGGTCGTCGGCGACGCGGCTGGTGAGAATGGCCCGCATCGGAGGGGAGGGCTCCATCGCGACGATCTCGGCGGTGGGCAGGGCGGCCGCGATGACCTCGGTGACCCGGCCCGTTCCCGCTCCGATCTCCAGGATCGGCCCCCCGGCCGGGTCCAGCTCCTTGAGCACGGCGCTCAGCGGGGGGCCGCTGCTGACGATGTGCCTGGTGGCGACCATCTCGTAGAACTCGGCCGCCGGCGAGTAGTAGTCACGCATCCTTGTCCTTACGGCCATGGGGAGGTGTGGACGAGGGCGGGGTCGAGCCTGCGCACGATGGCCGCCACCACCTCGCTCCGCCGCGGCACCAGGTAGAAGTGCCCGCCGGGGAAGGTCAGGACCTCGGTGCGGCCGCTCGTCAGGCGGGCCCAGCCGCCGGCCTGGTCCGGGGGCAGCTCGGGGTCGTCGGCGCCGGTGAGCACCGTGAGCGGGCAGGTCAGCGGCGGACGGGAGCGCGGGCGGTAGTTCTCGATCAGCTTGTAGTCGTTCCTGACGTAGGCCAGCACCGCCCGGCGCAGGGCCGGGTCTGCCAGCACGTCCCGGTCCGTGCCGCCCAGCCGGGTCAGCTCGTCGATCAGCCCTTCGTCGTCCCGCCGGTGCACGTCGCCGCCGCGGAACCGGTCGGGAGCCGGACGGCCGGAGACGAACAGCGCGGCGGGTTCGTGCGGGCGGAGCAGGTGCACGGTCTCGTACGCGACGGCGGCGCCCATGCTGTGCCCGAACACCATGTAGGGGCGGTCGAGCGCCCCGCGCAGCGCCGCCGCGACGGCGCCGGCCAGCTCGTCCATGTCGTCCACCAGCGGGTCGGGGAAGCGGTCCTCGCGGCCCGGGTACTGCACCGCGAGCAGTTCGACCGACGGCGGCAGCAGCGCGTTCCAGCTCCGGTACGCGCCCGCGCCCCCGCCCGCGTGGGGAAAGCAGATGAGGCGGTAGCTCGCCGCGGGCCGGGGCTCGAAGCGGCGCAGCCACGGGCCGAGGGCTCCCGTCACCGCGCTCACCAGGTCACCGGCATCGACTCGATGCCGAAGGTGGCCGAGTCGTGCTTGAAGTCGAGCCGGTCGAAGGGGACGGCGAGCTTGAGCCCGGGGATCCTGGCGATGAGCGTGCCGAGCGCGATCTCCAGTTCGAGCCGGGCCAGGTTCTGGCCGATGCACTGGTGGATGCCGTATCCGAAGGCCATGTGGGAGCGGTTGACCCGGGTCAGGTCGAGCCGTCCGGGGTCGGGGAAGACCTCGGGGTCGTGGTCGGCGGCGGCGAGCAGGCAGATGACGCCGTCGCCCGCCGGGATGACCGTGCCGGCGACCTCGATGTCCTCGGTGGCGACCCGCAGCGGGATGGAGTCGGCGACGGACAGCGCGCGCAGCAGCTCCTCGACGGCGGCGGGCAGCAGGTGCGGGGCGTTGCGCAGCTCGGCCAGGGTCTCGGGGCGTTCCAGCAGCATGAGCGTGCCCAGCGAGATCATGCTCGTGGTGGTCTCGCGGCCCGCGATGATGGTGATCCCGATCGTGGACAGCAGCTCCTGCTCGGTCACGACCCCCTGGGCGAGGTGGTTGACCACGAGCTTGGACAGCAGGTCCTCCCCCGGGTTCCGCTTCCGTTCCGCGATGAGCTCGCCGAGCATGCGGAACATGTTGCCCAGCGCCTCGCCGATCTCCCGGGCGTCGCTGCCGCGGCCGCCCGACACCCGGGTGACGTCGCGGAAGAACTCCAGGTCGTCGGCGGGCACGCCGACGAGGTTCAGCACGGTCGAGGTGGACACGGCGTTGGCGAAGGCCGGGACGAGGTCCACCGGCGGGCCGTCGGCGAGCATCCGGTCGATGAGCCGGTCCACGGTCGCCTGGATCGCGGGCCGCATCCCCTTGACCCGTTTGACGGTGAACTCGGCCTGGAGCATGCGGCGGTGGCGGGTGTGCTCGGGCGGGTCGGTGCGGATGAACGGGCGGGATCTGGCCGCCGCCTCCTGCTCGCCGATGCCCAGGGCGGGGAAGTTCGGGCGGCGCGGGTCGGAGCTGAGCCGGGGGTCGGCAAGCAGCCTGCGCACGTCGGCGTACCTGGTCACGATCCACGCCTGCTTGCCGGTCGGCAGGGTCACCCGCTTGACCGGCTCCTCCTCCCGCAGCCTGGCGTACTCGGCGGGCGGGGCGAAGGGGCACTCGCGGTCGATCGGAAACGGGGTCGTCGCGTTCATGCGGAAGCCTTCCCATCGTTGGTGAGCACGGCCATCGGGGTGGACGACACGCGGGGCAGCGTCCGCAGGGTCAGCCCCGACTCCCGCTCGACCCGGTCCAGGCCGAAGGCGTGCCAGTCGTAGGCGTCGCCGACCTCGCGGACCAGCTCGCCGTCGCGGTAGACCCGCCAGGTCGTGCGCAATCGCATCAGGTCGCCGCCGGCGGGCTCGCCGGAGAACCACCATTCGTAGGTCTGCCGGCCCACGCTCTCGCGGGCCAGCCGGGTGGGCGGCAGGGAGCCGGGCCGGTCCATGCTCATCAGCTCGACGACGATGACGCCGCCGGGGGCCAGGCGTTCGGCGAGGCGGCGCCACAGCGTGGCCCGCCCGGACGCGTCCAGGTGGCCCGCCACCCCGCACACGACCGCCGCGGAGATCACGCCGGGGAGGTCGAGGTCCGGGGCGGACTGGTCGGTGACGGTGACCCGGTGGCGCAGGTCCTCGTCGCTGAAGACGCGGCTGGTCAGCACGGCGCGCATCCCGGCCGCGGGCTCCGCCGCGACGATCTCGGCGTCGGGCAGCGCCTTGGCCAGCGCCCGGGTGATCAGGCCGGTTCCCGCTCCGATCTCGACGATCGGGCCGCGGCCGGGGTCGATGCCCTTCAGCGCGTCCACGACGGCGAGGGCGGTGCCGCCGGTGACGTGGCCGCTCGCCGCCAGGTCGAAGAACTCCGCCGTCGGGGTGTAGGGGCCGGAGAAGTCGTAGCCGCCGGAGGTCCGGGGAGTCCGAGGAGCCCGGGGAGTCCGGGGAGTCCGGGGCGCGGCGGGCGGGCCGATCTCGGCGGGGGACAGCACCCGTGGCGGGTCCGGTCTGATGATCTCGGGTGGGCCCAGTCTCCGGGCGATGTCCGCCCAGATCCGGCAGATTGTCAGGTCGTACTGGGCGGCCTGGAGCGGGTCCGGGGCCTCGTCGATCGCCTGGGCGAACTCCAGGAGGGCGCGTTCGATCGCGGCGGGCCAGGCGGTGGTGAGGATGTCGCGGAAGGTGCCGACCGGCTCGGTCAGGACGGTGGTGCTGTCCAGGCCGAGGTGCGCCGATCCGTCGAGCACGAGCCGGTGGCCGGAGTCGCGGTGCGCGTGGAAGCGGGGGCTCCACAGCACCGGCCCGTGCGTGTCGGCCAGGGTGAGCACCCCGCCCTCGGCGCCGATGGCCACGCGGTGCCACAGCAGGGCGTGGTTGTCGCGGTCGGCCGGGTCGAGCTGGTTCTGCACGCGCAGGCCGACCGGGACGCCGGCGAGCACGCCGTACAGGCCGCGCAGGGGGTGCGAGCGTCCGCCGGCGAGGGTGCGCAGCTCGTCCGGCGGCTCGGCGGGGTCGGCGAACCGCCACGGCCGTACCCCGCCCAGTGCCCGGCCGAGCACGTCGATCAGCGGGTAGAGCACGTGGACCGGGCTGATCGCCTCGACGAACAGGGGGCGCTGGCGCTCGGCCAGGCGGCGGGCCGCCTCGATGAACTCGCGCACCGGGCCCACGTGGGGGTAGTGGGAGTTGACCCGGTACTGGACGCGGTGCCTCCTGGCCAGCCGCAGGCACTCGGTCATCTCGTCGTGGTGCACCGGGTGCTCCTGCAGCACGTGCACGCCGCGTGCGAGCAGCCTTCTGGCCAGGTCGGTGCCCTCGCCCCCGGAGATGGTGGAGCCGACCACGACGCAGGCGGCGTCCACGTCGTCCGGCAGGGCGTCCACCGAGTCGTAGTGCGGCACGCCCAGCCCGGCGGCGAGGTCGCGGGAGTGCGCGCTGCCCCGGCTGACGATCCCGGCCAGGGTGAGGCGGGGCTCCAGCGAGCGTACGGCCCGCGCGTAGAGGCGGCCGAAGTTCGTGCCGCACACCACCACGCGCATCACAGCACCCCTTCTTCGCTGTCGGGTTCGCCGTCGTGCACGGTGAGGGAGTCCACCGTCTCCGAGGCGCGGACCCGCTCCAGCAGGTCGGCCGGGTCCAGCGCGCCCGCGGCGAAGTGCGCGCCCGGCGGCGTGCGCCCGTCGGCCACGGCCTCGACGGCGAGCGCCCCGACGGTGCCGGTGAGCCGGTAGCTGTCGGGCGCGCGCAGCACCGCGGTGCGGGTGCCCTTCTCCCCGCGCAGGATGACGACCATCAGGTAGTACGGCCTGCGCCCGGCGAGGTCGAGGTCGGCGGCGCGGATCATGCGCTCGGCGATGCCGGACCGGTCGGCGCCGTCCAGCGTGTACGCGGGCAGTTCGTTGAGCACGTCCCACACCCGCGGTCCGGGCCAGACGTTGAACCACTCGGCCTCGTCGAGCCGCAGGTCCCGCGCCAGGCGCGCGGTCTCGGTGCTGAGGAAGGGCTGGAGGGCGACCGTACCGGGGAAGTACGGCGCCTCCGCCTTCTCCTGGGCGCGCAGCGCCCGCGACCGCGCCCGGCCCTCGCGCCAGGCGGCCAGCGGCTCGCCGAAGGAGGTGCCGCTCTCCAGCGACAGCAGCATGTCCACGGCGACCACCGGTGAGCAGCGTTCCATCCCGCCCGCGTACGCGGTGAGCGAGACGGGCCGCCCCACGTCGGCGGCGAGCCGGCGGGGGATGAGGCTGGACAGCCCCGGCAGGGTCCCGGCCGACAGCAGCACCGAGCGCTCGGTGCCGGCCAGCCCCTTGGCGCGGAGCCCGTCGAGCGCCGGGTCGTCGCCCGAGACGTCCACGTAGTGGGCCCCGGCCTCCAGGGCGGCCACCGCGACCGTGTCCTTGAGCCGGTAGCTCGGGCCCGCGCAGTTCAGCACGATCTCGCAGCCCCGGCAGAAGGCGGCCAGGCTCTCGGGGTCGGCGGCGTCCACGCGCACCGCCTCGCCGTCGGCGGGCGGCAGCGCCGCGATCCGGCGGGCGCCCAGGCGGAGGCCGGTGAATCCCATCCGGCGCAGGGCGGCGACGGCGCCCTGCCCGACCCGGCCGGAGGCGCCGAGCACGCCGATCATCGGACGACCGCCCCCTCGGTGATCTCGGAGAGCAGTTTGAGCACCCCGGGCGCGTGCTGGACGGACAGGCAACTGAAGTGGTCGCCCGCCACGTCCACGATCCGCAGGTCACCGAGGCACAACTCCTCCCAGTGCTGGGTGACCGCCTCCTTGCTGCCGGGGAAGGGGTAGGCGCCGCTGTGCCGCAGGAAGGTGATGTCGCCCGCGTACGGCTCGGGGTCGTACCTGGTGATGGCGAACACGCTCTGCCGGAAGGTGCGGAACAGCCGCATCATGTGCTCGGGCTCGTACATGCCGGCCGACGCCGGGACGGCCTCGCACATCCGCGCGACCCGCTGCTCGCGGGGCACCGCGGCCAGCCGCTGGAAGCACGCGGCCACGTCGGCGTACTGCCCGGTCAGCTCGGCGAAGCCGCCGTCGCGCATCACGCCGGGGCTGGCCGCGAGCACCTCGTCGGCCGCGGCCGCCACGCGGTTCTCGTCGGCGGGGAAGCCGAGCGCGGCCGGGTCGATGCCCATCATGACGGAGAAGGAGTACTCCGAGAGCAGCTCGTCGTCCAGGCGGAAGCGCGGGCTGTGGCTGCTGATCACGGTGAGGGTGGCCACGTCGGCGCCCGCCTCGGCCAGCCCCCGGGCCACCTCGGTGGCGATCAGGCCGCCCAGGCAGTAGCCGACGACGTGCAGGCGGGAGGCGCCCGAGCCGAGCAGGGCCTCGACGTAGCCGGCCGCGAGGCGCTCGATCAGGCCCTCGGGCTCGGCGTCCAGGTACTCCCGCAGGTCGGGGATCTCCAGGCCGGTGAGGGTGGCGTTGCCGGCCGAGCGCCGCCGGATCTCGGTGATCAGCGCCCGGTACGGCATGACGGTGCCGGTCCCCGCGTGCACCAGCACGGTGACCGGGTCCTCCCCCGATCCGTGCAGCCGCACCAGCGGCGAGGATCTGGCCGTCGTGCGCTCCTGCCTGGCGGCCGTGACGCCGCCCAGGTACGCGGCGAGCGCGGCCACGGTCGGGTGCCGCAGCATGTGGCGCAGCACCACCTCCCATTCGAGGTTGACCGCGTCGGGGATGCGCTCGCGTATCCGCCCGACCATGCGGGCGACCAGCAGGGAGTCTCCGCCGAGGTCGAAGAAGTCGTCGTGGCGGCCGATGTGCTCGCGGTCCAGGAGCTCGGCCCACAGCGCGGCGAGCTGCCGTTCCAGGGCGTCGGCCGGCTCGCCGGACCGCGCGGCGGCGTCGCGGGTCTCGCCGGGGCGGGGCAGCCAGGACAGCAGGCGGGCCCGGTCCACCTTGCCGTTGCCGGTCAGGGGGAGGGCGTCCACGACCTGCCAGTGGGCGGGCACCATGTACTCCGGCAGCCGCGTGGCCATGTGCCGGGTCAGCTCCCCGGCGGTGAGGCGGGCGCGGTCGGGCTTGAACCTGGCCACGAACAGCCGCTGGCCGGTGGCGCGCAGCGGATCGGCGGGGCCGGGCAGGCACGCCTCCAGCTCCGCGCCCGCCTCCGCGAGCAGCCGCGTCCACTGCTCGTCGGTGAGGAAGGACTGGCCGCCCTCGGCGCGCACGTCCTGGTACGGGCCGCTCATGACCTCCATGAACTCCATGGACACCAGCAGCGGGCGGTTCTCGTCGTCGGTGTTCTCCATGAAGATCAGCCGCCCGCCGGGGGTGGCCAGCTCGCGCAGCCGGGCCAGCGCCGCGGCGGCGTCGGTGGCGTTGTGCAGCACGTTGGCGCAGACGATCACGTCGAAGGAGTTCGGCAGGTAGCCCTGCGCCCTGGGGTCGGCGTTCAGGTCGAACCTGCCGTAGCGGACCCAGGGGAAGTCGGCGAACCGTTCCTTCGCCTCGTTGAGGAAGAACTGCGAGGGGTCGGTGAAGGTGTACTCGACGGGGAACTCGGCCAGGACGGGGACCAGCTCGGTGGTGGTGCCCGCGACTCCCCCGCCGACCTCCAGCACGCGCAGCCGCTCCTCGCCGACGTGCCGTTCGGCCACCGCGCGCACGGCGGCGGCGACGGCCTTGTTGAGCCGGTGCACGGCCAGGTTGTCGCGGTAGGCGGCGGTCATCGCGTCCGAGGGCGCTCCCGGGTAGAGCAGGGCCCGGATGTCCAGCTCGCCGCTGAGCAGCTCGTCGATGCGCTCGCCGCAGGCGCGCATGGCCTCCACCAGGTCGGGGCTCCAGTTCACCCGGCGCTCGGTCTCCTCGACCCGCCGCCAGGCGCGTTCCAGCGCGCCGGGGTCCGCGGCGAGGCGGCCGGTGTAGCGGCCGGCGTCCTCGCCGAGCCGGCCCTCGGCCGTCAGCGCCCGCAGCCAGCGCCGTACGATGTGCCGGTTGCGGGCGGTGGCGCGCAGCGCGTCGCACACCTCGTCAAGGCTGTGCCCGGCGGCACCGTAACCGGTGCCGTTGTGCCCGGCGGCACCGTGTCCCGCGCCGTCGGTGAACAGCCCCGCCCGGCTCAGCGCGCCTTCCATGACCAGCAGGGCGGCCTCGTCCAGGGCCCGCAGGAGGTCGCCGAGCGCGGCGGGATCGATCGGCGGGGCCGCCGCGGAGGCCGCGGCCTCCGCGGCCTCGGCGATCAGCGGGCCGGGGACGTCTCCGGCGCGTTCGGCCCGCTCGCGCCGCTCGGGCTCGACGAAGGCGGCCAGGCGCTTGCCCGCCGGGTGCGCGGCGTCCACCACGACCGCGCCGGCGGCGACCGAAGGGTGCTGCACCAGCGCGGCCTCCACCTCGGCCAGCTCGATCCGGTAGCCGCGGATCTTCACCTGCGAGTCCTCCCGGCCGAGGAACTCGATGGTCCCGTCGGGCAGGTAGCGGCCCAGGTCGCCGGTGCGGTACAGGCGCTCGCCGGTCACCGGGTGGGTCACGAAGCGCTCGGCGGTGCGCGCCTCGTCGGCGAAGTAGCCCCGCGCCACCCCTGCGCCGCCGATGTACAGCTCCCCGGGCGTCCAGTCGGGGCGGTCCCGCATGGCGGCGTCGAGCACGTGGAAGCTCTGGTTGGTGAGCGGCGTGCCGTACGGGATGCTCGGCCGGGACGCGTCGCCCTCGGCGACGGGGTGGAAGATCGACCAGATGGCCCCCTCGGTCGCCCCGCCGAGGCTGATCACCCGCAGCCCGGGGACCAGCTCGCGGATCTGACCGGGGAGGGTGACCGGGATCCAGTCCCCCGACAGCAGGGCCAGGCGGAGCGTGGGGAGGTCCGGCTCGGGGGCCGAGCGCAGGTAGTCGTGCAGCATCTGCATCTGCCCGGGCACCGAGTTCCACACGGTGACGCCGGTCTGGCGGATCAGCTCCGCCCAGTGGGAGGGGTCGCCGCGCCGGTGCGCGTCGGGGAGCACGAGCCGGCCGCCGGCCGACAGCAGGCCGAAGACGTCGTACACCGACAGGTCGAACCCGAGGCTGGCCACCCCCAGCACCGCGTCGTCCGCGGTGACCTGGAAACGCCGGTTGACGTCCTGGACGGTGTTCAGGGCCGCCCGGTGGCTGATCATGACGCCCTTGGGGGTGCCGGTCGAGCCGGAGGTGTAGATGACGTACGCCAGGTCGTCCGGGGCCGCGGGAGACGCGGGGACCGGCCCGTCCGGCGCCGGCGGCAGCGTGTCCACCGCGACGGGCACGCATCCGGCGGGCGGCGCGGCGGCGTCGGCCAGCCACGACTGGGTGAGCACGACCCGCGCGCCCGCGTCGCCGATGATCGTGTTGCGCCGGGCGGCGGGCTGCGTCGTGTCCACGGGCAGGTACGCGGCTCCGGCGAGCAGCGTGCCGAGGACGCCGGCGATCTGCTCGGCCCCCTTGTCCATGAGCACCGCCACGGGCTCGGCGGGCCGTACGCCCTCAGCCGTGAGCCTGGCGGCGACCGCGCGGGCGCGGGCGAGCAGTTCGGCGTAGGTGAGCGACAGGCCCGGGGCCTGCACCGCCACGGCGTCGGGGGTGCGCAGGGCCTGTTCCACCACGCCCTGGTGGAGCAGCCCGTCCGGGAGCGGCCCGGCCGTGTCGTTGACGCGGCGGCGGCGCTCGGCCTGCGCGGGCGGCAGCTCCACCGGGCCCGGCAACCCCCAGACGTCGTCGTCCTCGGCGAGCCGGCGGACCAGGCCGGCGAAGGACGCGAACGCGTCGTCGGCGAGCCCGCCGGGCAGGACGCCCTCGCGCACGTCCCAGGACACGGCCAGGGTCTCCCCTCTGGGCATCGCCTGGCAGTCGATCCACACCTGCGGGGTCTGGCTGACCGCGTACGCGACCCGGCCCCGGCCGGGGGCGGCCGGCGCCGCGTCGAGGGTGCTGGTGAAGACCACCGGCATCAGCACGGGCCCTTCCCCGCCGCGCCGGGACAGCTCGGCCAGCACCTCCGCCCCGGTGAACAGGGGGTGCGCCAGGTCGTCCAGGAGCTGCCCGCTGATCTGCGCGGCGCGGCCGGCGAACGGCACTTCCGCGGACAGGTCCACGCCGAGCAGTTCGACGGAGGTGAAGTCGCCCACGAGACCGGGCACGTCGGGGTGCAGGGGCAGCCGCTGGAACGCGGGCAGGTTGAGGGTGAAGCGCGGGGACCGGCTCCACCGGCCGATCACCTCGGCGTACGCGGTGAGCAGCGCCGCCGACGGGGTGACGCCGTGCCGGGCGGCGCGCTCGCGCAGCGACGCCCACTGCGCCGGGGACAGCACCGCCTCCAGGCGGCGGAAGCGCGGGCCTTCCCCCGTCTCGCCGCCGGCGGGGGCGCCGGCGAGCGGCAGTTCCGGCGCGGGCGGCAGCTCCTCCATCCGCCGCAGCCAGTAGGCGCGGTCGCGGTCGTAGCGGGCGGTGTCGGTCATCCGCCTGCGGGCCAGGACGTAGTCGCGGAAGGTGATCTCCAGCGGCGGGAGGGGCGCCGCCGGGTCGGCGTACAGGGAGTCGAACTCGGCCAGCAGGATCTGCACGCTGGCGTAGTCGACGATCAGCAGGTCGAGCGAGAGGTGGAGCAGGGCGTGCTCCGGGGATCGCGTGATCCGCAGGTCGAACAGCGGCCACCGGTCGGGCCGCGGCACCCGCTGGGCCAGCTCGCGGCGTACCTCGGCGGGGTCGGCGGCCACTTCGACGCGGTAGCGCGGCACCTGCGGCAGCACCACCTGGGAGCCGTCGGAGTGCACCACCGCGCGCAGCATGTCGTGCCGCGCGACGAGGGCGTTCCACGCCTCCTCGGCGCGGGCCGGGTCCAGCTCGGGATAGGCCAGCTCCACGTAGGCGTGGCAGGCCACTCCCCCGTAGTCGAACACGTCCCCCCGGCCCAGCAGGTACGCCGCCTGGAGATCCGACAGCGGGAAGGGCTCGTGGCGTTCCTCGGGGCGAGGTGTGAGCGTCACGTCCTCGCCACGCCGTAGGTGCTCGACGATCTGGTCCCGGTGCGCGCGGAGCACCGCGCGCCGTTCCTCGGTCAGGACGCCGCGGGGAGCGCGGAACCGCAGCTCGTCCCCTTCCGCCCAGAGTTTGACGCCATCCCGTTCAAGATCGTTGATCAGCGTGCCGATCTTCATACAGCCCCGTTCAGCTCGCCGGAGAGCTTATTGAAAATGACTATCATGTGCGATATCGGTATCTAAGCACACGTTCGCGGGCCCCCGCCAGACCCGGCGGGGAGAGGGGGCGATCATGGATTGGCCGGGATGGCCGCAACAGGACGCGGCGCGCTACCGGGCCGCGGGCTACTGGACCGGGGACACGTTCGGCGGCCTGCTCGCCGGCTGGGCGCGGCGGTACGGCCCGCGCACCGCGCTGGTGGACGGCCCACGGCGCTGGACGTACGCCGAGCTCGACGCCGAGGTGGGGCGGCTGTGCGCCGGGCTGCGCCGGATCGGCGTGAAGCCCGGCGACCGCGTGGTGCTGCAACTGCCGAACGGCGCCGCGTTCGTGTGCCTGTGGTTCGCCCTGCAGCGGCTGGGCGCCGTGCCGGTGCACGCGATGCCCGCACACCGGCGCGCCGAGATCACCCACCTCGTCGAGCTGTCCGGCGCGGCCGCGTACGTCATCCCCGATGTGCACGCGCGCTTCGACTACCGGGAGCTCGCGGCCGGGCTGCCGGTGGAGCGCGTGGTCGTCGTGGGCGACCCCGGGCCGTACGGCTTCACCGCCTACGACGAGCTGGCCGGCGCGGCCCCCGAGACCGGCGCCGGCCCGGCCAACGCGTCCGGCCTGGCGCTGCTGTTGCTGTCCGGGGGGACGACCGGGCTGCCCAAGCTGATCCCCAGGACCCATGACGACTACGCCTACAACGCGCGCGCCAGCGCCGAGGTGTGCGGCCTCACCGCCGAGTCGGCGTATCTCGCCATCCTGCCCATCGCGTTCAACTTCACCTGGGCGTGCCCGGGGGTGCTCGGCACGTTCTTCGCGGGCGGCAAGGTCGTCATCGCGCCCAACCCGAGCCCGGTGACGGCCTTCGAGCTGATCGAGCGGGAACGCGTCACCATCACCGCGATCAACCCGCCGCTGGTGCCGTACTGGCTGGAGGAGCACGCGGCGGCCAAGCCCGACCTGTCGAGCCTGCGGCTGCTCCAGGTCGGCAGCGCCCGGCTCGCCGACGACCTGGCGTGGCGGGTCGGCCCGGCCCTCGGGGTACGGCTCCAGCAGGTGTACGGCATGGCGGAAGGGCTGCTCAACTACACCCGCGACGAGGACCCGGACGAGATCGTCTGCACCACGCAGGGCAGGCCGCTCTCCCCCGCCGACGAGATCCGCGTGGTGGACGAGCACGACCGGCCGGTCCCCGACGGGGAGACCGGGGAACTGCTCACCCGCGGCCCCTACACGCTGCGCGGCTACTACCGCGCAGCCGAGCACAACGCCACGGCCTTCACCCCGGACGGCTTCTACCGCACCGGCGACCTGGTCCGCAGGCTCCCCTCCGGACACCTCAACGTGGTCGGCAGGGTCAAGGACCAGATCAACCGGGGCGGAGAGAAGATCGCGGCCACCGAGGTGGAGGGCCACCTGCTGGCCTATCCCGGCGTGAAGGGCGCCGCGCTGGCCGGCATGCCCGATCCGGAGTGGGGGGAGCGCCCGGTCGCGTTCCTCGTCTGCGAGGGGGACGCGCCGAGCGTGAAGGAAATCGCGGGGTTCCTGCGCGACCGGGGGCTCGCGCCGTACAAGTTCCCGGAGCGGATCGAGGCGGTCGCCGCGTTCCCGCTCACCCCGGTCGGCAAGATCGACAAGAAGGCCCTCGTGGCCGGCCTGCACCCGTGAGGGCGGCTCACAGGAACCGGTCGGGGTCCATGAACGCGGCCGGGCACGAGGGGGGCTTGCCCGTCACCAGGTCGGCGACGATCTCCCCCACGCCGGTGGCGTGCTTGAACCCGTGCCCGCTGCATCCGCCGGCGATGACCAGCCGGCGGTCACCGCGCGGCCTGCCGACCAGGAACTGCTTGTCGGGCGATCGGGTGAACATGCACACGGCCGCCTTCGACGGCAGCGCGCCCAGTCCGGGCAGCGCCGTGGTCAGCCGGTCGGCCAGGAGCGTCCAGTCCTCCGGCCGCACCGACCGGTCGCAGGCGTCGGGGTCGATGACCTCGAACCTGCCGCCGGAGTCCTCCAGGCCGACCTTGACCAGCCCGTCGTCCTCCGCGCCGTGGCCCCAGACGCACTGCCCGTCGTCCAGCTCGCGGATGAACACCGGCAGCCTCGCCAGCGCGAAGTCCGCGGCGCGGGAGTCGCCGGCCCGGAACCAGGTCACCGGCATGCGCACCGCCTCCAGCGGCAGGCCGGGCACGAGCGCGGGCAGCCACGGCCCGGCGGTGACCACCGCCTGCTCCACCCGCAGGTCGCGGGTGGGCGTGTGGACGACGACACCGCCGTCCACCGGCTCGATCCCCGTCACGCGGGTGTCGGGATACACCTGGGCGCCCGCCCCGGCCGCGGCGTCCAGGGCCGCGCGGATCGCGGCCTCCGGGCGCAGCAGCCCCGCGGCGGGCTCCCACACGCCGCAGTGGTGGTCCGGCAGCTCGCCGTGCTGCGGCAGCTCGCGCCGCAGGCGGCCGGCGTCCCAGACCTCCACCGGCAGCGCGTGCTCCCGCGCGGCGGCGAGCGTGCCGGACACGATGTGCCCGTCGCGCGGCCCGATGAGGACGCCGCCGGTCGGCTCGAAGAGCCTGCGCCCGGTCTCCGCCTCCAGCTCCCGCCACAGTCGTGCCGACCGCTGGGCCAGCGGGACGAGGTCCGGATGCTCCAGGCAGGCCGTGCGGAACATGCGGGTCCCGCCGTGCGAGGAGCCGAAGGCGTGGCCCGGGGTGAACCGCTCGATGCCGACGGCGCGCACGCCGCGCCGGGCCAGACTCCACAACGCGGCCGAGCCCCACGCGCCCAGGCCGATCACGGCGACGCCGGCGTCGAATGCGGCCATCAGCCGCTCCCTTCCTGAGTCGGATGCGGTGTCGTCGGATGCGGTGCCGTCGGATGCGGTGCCGTCGGATGCGGTGTCATCGCGCGACCGCCTGCTGCGCGCCGGTCCCGGCTGCGGTCTCCGCGTTGGTCTCTGGGGTGGCCTCCGCGGCAATCTCCGTGGCGGGGAACGCGGGGGCCACCTCGGCGGCGAACAGGCGCACGGCCCGCTCGGCGTCCTCGTACGGCATGCAGCCCGGGTTGAACTGCAGGCACACCGACAGGCCGGCGCCGAACCACTCCCGGACGGTCGCGATCTGCTCGGTCACCTCGGCGGGGGTCCCGGCGAGCACCTTGTTCCCGGCCAGCGACGCCTCGAAGTCGTAGCGGCGGACCTTCTCCACGAGCTGCTCGTAGCCCGGGTAGTCGTCGCTGCGGACGCCGCCCCAGGCGGCCACGGCGCCGGTCATCTTGGCGATGTAGTTGTGCTCGAAGCGCCGCGCCCGCTCCAGCGCCCGCGACCGGTCCTCATCCAGGTAGCAGGTGTACTTGAGCTGGATCCTGCCCTCGCCGGGGTGTCCGGCCGCGCGCCGGGCCTCCCGGTAGGCGGCCAGCATCTCCTGCAGTCCTTCACGCGAAGTGACGGTGGGGACGACCTGGAGGTGGTGGCCGGCCCGGCCGGCGGCGGCGCAGGACTCGGGGCTGGTCGTGGCGGCGACGAAGATCGGCGGATGGGGCCGCTGCACGGTCCGGGGCAGCAGGGTGACCGGCCCGAAGCTCACCCAGTCGCCGTGCCAGCTCACCTCCGTCTCGCTCCACAGTTTGCGGCAGATCTCCACGCCCTCGGCGAAGCGCCTGCGGCTCTCGCTCAGCGGCACCTGGAAGGCGGCGAACTCGTCGGGCAGGAAGGCCCGGCCGAAGCCGGCGTCCAGCCGCCCGTGCGACAGGTTGTCCAGCATGGCCAGCTTGCCGGCCAGCTTCAGCGGGTGGACGAAGGCCGGCACCACGGCGCCGGTCACCACCCGGATCTCACGGGTCCGCGCCGCCACGGCGGCGAGGAAGGTGACCGGGTCGGGGCTGTAGCCGCCGTACGGCGTGAAGTGGTGCTCCACGATCTGCACGTGCTCGAAACCGAGGGCGTCGGCGAGCACGGAAAGCCGGAGGCTCTCGTCGAAATAGGATTCCGCGGATTTCTCCTCGGGACCCATAACCGGAAAGAAGGCGACCCCGAACCTCATCGGCACAACCTCCGTCGAAAACGAATTGAAGGCACACGGACAGTCAATAACGCCTTCTCCGAGAATGTCAAGCCGTAAGCCTTCTGCGACCCAATAAAACACCTTTCCATAAAGCCGTCCCGGCACCGGCCGGACGGATTATCAGGCATGCCCGCAAATTAATTCAGCGGCCATCGGAGTTCATTTACACGACGGGACGTAAAGTGCTATCTTCACCACCGAAGCCGCCGGGAGCGTTCGTGGTCGAGCGCCTTTTCCATGCTGTCGAGGAGTCGATCTGAATGCCGGTGCGGAGCTATGAGGTAGGTTTCCCGACCCGGGGCAGCATCGTGGGGGCCGACGAGCTGGCGCAGATCTCCGGCCTGCTGCGCTCCGACGGCGTCCTGTCGGCGGGGCGATGGCGGGAGCGGTTCGAGCGGCTCTTCCGCGACTGGGCCGGCAGCCGCCACGCCATGTCGGTGACCAGCGGCACCGTCGCCCTGGAGCTGGCGATCCACCTGGCGGACCTGCGGCCGGGCGCGGAGGTGATCGTCACCCCGCAGACCTTCCAGGCGTCGATCCAGCCCCTGCTCGGCCATCCCGTGGACGTCACCTTCTGCGACGTCGATCCCAACACGCTCAACCTCGACCCGGCGCTGCTGGAAGACCTCGTCTCCGACCGCACCGCCGCCGTCGTGCTGGTGCACTACGGCGGCTGTCCCGCCGAGATGGACCGGATCACGGCCGCGGCGCACCGGCACGGCGCGATCGTGATCGAGGACTGCGCGCACGCGCTCGGCGCCACCTACCACGGCCGCAGGCCGGGCGCGCTGGGCGACATCGGCTGCTTCAGCTTCCACAACTCCAAGAACCTGACCACGCTCGGCGAGGGCGGCATGGTGACCCTGGCCCGCGACGACTGGGCCGAGCGGCTGGAACGGCTGCGCTCCAACCAGGTCGACGCCACCTTCGCCCCGGGCGCCGGGGAGATGCCGCCGCCGCATCCGCTGCTGCCGTGGATGAAGTTCTCCGAGGAGGTCTACGAGCGGACGTGCACCGGGGTGCGCAGGGCCGGCACGAACGCCACCCTCTCGGAGGCCGCGTCGGCGGTCGGGGTGGTGCAGATGGCGCGGCTTCCGGAACTGAGCGCGCGGCGGCGCGAGATAGCCGGCCGGCTGGACGACGTGATCGCCGGATTCGAGGGCGTACGCCCGCACAAGGCGCCGCCCGGCTCGCAGCACGCCTATCACCTCTACACGTTCTTCGTCGATGCCGGGCCCGACGCGCGCGAATATCTCGTGAAAGCGCTCGACCAGCGCGGCGTCGAGGTGCAGTTGCGCTATTTCCCGCTGCACCTGACGCCGGAATGGCGCTGGCGCGGGCACCGGCTCGGCGAATGCCCGGTCGCCGAGGACTCCTGGTTCGGCCGGCTCGTCAATCTGCCCTGCCACCCCGGCCTGTCCGACCGGCAGGTCGCCCACATGACCGAGGCGCTGCACGAGAGCCTCGGCGAGGCGCTGCGTCTCCGCTGATTTCCCGGAAGGAATTCCCCCATGCCATTCATAGACGTACGGATCTTCGAGGAGCGGCTCACGCCGGAGTCGGAGGAGCGGCTCATCGGCGCGCTGACGGACGCGGTGGCGTCGGTGCTCGGCGAGCCCGCCCGCGAGCAGACCTGGGTGGTGCTCACCGGCGCCCCCGCCGCCCGCTGGGGCGTCGCCGGCAAGCGCGGCCGGGCCCCGGAGGTGCCTCAGTGATCGTCCGCCCGAACCACGCACCCGCCTGGGAGGCCGTTCCATGACCGTTACCCCCGTTGACGACGCCGAGCTGCGGCAGACCGTCGCCGCGGTGCTCGGGCTGGACGCGGAGGAGATCGACGAGGACGAAGACCTGTTCCGGCAGGGCCTGGACTCGCTGGGCCTGATCCGGCTCGCCGGCGGCTGGCGCAGGATGGGCCTGCCGGTCACCTTCGAGGACCTGGCCGAGCAGGCCACCCTGCGCCACTGGCGCTCCCTGCTCGCCGGCCGCGCACAGGCCGGGACTCCCCTTCAGGCCGCGGCGCCCGAGGTGGACGAGCGCGCGCCGTTCGACCTGGCCACCATGCAGCACGCGTACTGGGTCGGCCGCCGCCCCGGGCAGCCGTTCGGCGAGGTCGCCGCCCACTTCTACGTCGAGTTCGACGGTTCGGGCGTGGACCCGGAACGGCTGGACGCGGCCCTGGGCGCGCTGGCCGCCCGGCACGCCATGCTCCGGGCGCGGTTCCTGGACGACGGCCGCCAGCGGATCGCCGAGGAGCCGGCCCTGCCGCACGTGACCGTGCGCGACCTGCGCGGCCTGACGCCCGAGCAGGCCGCCGCGCGCCTGGAGGAGCTGCGCGAGCACTACACCCACCGCCGGATGGACGTGGACCGGGGCGAGGTGTTCGAGGTCGCGCTGACGCTGCTGCCCGGCGGCGCCACCCGCATGCACGTCGATCTGGACATGATCGTCGCGGACGCGCTGAGCATGCGCGTGCTGCTCGGCGACCTGCGCACCCTGTACGAGGGCGGCGAGCTGCCGCCGATCGGTTACTCCTTCCCCCGGTACCTGGCCGAGCGCGGTCCCCGCCGGGCCGCCGAGCGCGAACGCGCGCGGGCGTGGTGGCGGGAGCGGATGGCCGGCCTGCCGTCCGCGCCCCGCCTGCCCACCCGCGCCGAGGCCGGCCACGCGGACCGGCCCCGAACCGTCCGCCTGCACCACTGGATCGACGCCGCCGCCAAGCGGCGGCTGCTCGCCCTGGCCCAGCAGCACGGCGTGACCCCGGCCGCCGCCCTGGCCACCGTGTTCGCCGAGGTCATCGGGGCGTGGAGCGGCGATGAGCGGTTCCTGCTCAACCTGCCGCTGTTCGACAGGGAGCGGCTGCACCCGGACGTGGACCTGCTGGTGGGCGACTTCAGCGGCTCGGTCCTGCTCGACGCCGACGTCAGCGGCGCGGTCCCGTTCGCCGAGCGGGCCCGGCTGCTGCAGGACCGGTTGCGCGCGGCCATCGCGCACGGCGCGTACGGCGGCGTGGAGGTGCTGCGCGATCTGCGGCGCGAAGGCAGGGACGCCCTCGCGCCCGTCGTCTACACCAGCGCCCTGGGCCTGGGCGAGATCTACGACGAGCCGCTGCAACGCCGCTTCGGCCGGCCGGTGTGGATCATCTCGCAGGGGCCGCAGGTGTGGCTCGACGCCCAGGTCACCGAGCTGGACCACGGGCTCCTGCTCAACTGGGACGTCCGGGAGGACGTCCTGGCCCCGGGCGTGGCGCAGGCGGCGTTCGGCGCGTACCGGGACCTGATCGAGAGTCTGCTGGCCTCGGCGGAGGCGTGGCGGCGGCCCGTCGGCCCGCTGCTGCCGGCCGGGCAGGCGGCGGTGCGCGCGGCGGTCAACGACACCGGGCGGGCGCTGCCGTCGCGCCTGCTGCACGAGGGGTTCTTCCTGCGGGCCGCCGAGGCGCCCGGCCGCGTCGCCCTGATCGAGGACGGCGGGCGGCTCACGTACGGGGAGCTGGCCGCCTCAGCCCTGCGGGTCGCCGCGCTGCTCCGGGCCCATGGCGTGCGGCCCGGCGACTCCGTCGTGATCACCCTGCCCAAGGGCGGCGGCCAGGTCGCCGCGGTGCTCGGCGTCCTGGCGGCGGGCGCCTGCTACGTGCCCATCGGCGTCGATCAGCCGGCGCCCCGGCGCGCGCGCATCCACGAACGCGCGGGCGCGCGGGCCGTGCTGACCGACGAGAACCATGCCGAGGCCGTGGCCGAGGCGGTACGCCAGGCCGCTGGGACGGCGCCGGTGCTGCTGCTCGGCGACGCGGACGCCTGCGAGCCGCTCGCCGCGCCCGTCGCGCACGAGGCGGACGCGCCCGCGTACGTGCTGTTCACCTCCGGCTCCACCGGCGAGCCCAAGGGCGTGGAGGTCTCCCACCGGGCCGCCGTCAACACCGTCGAGTCGCTGAACGCCCGCTTCGGGATCGGGCCGGACGACCGGGTCCTCACCGTGTCCGCGCTCGACTTCGACCTGTCGGTCTACGACGTGTTCGGCCTGCTGTCGGCGGGCGGCGCCCTGGTCGTCGTCCCGGAGGACGCGCGGCGCGACGCGGCCGCGTGGTGGCGGCTCGTGTCCCGGCACGGGGTGACCGTGTGGAACACCGTGCCCGCGCTGCTCGACATGCTGCTCACCGCGGCCGGGTACACCCCGCACGAGGCGAGCCCCGCGCTGCGGGTCGTCCTGCTCGGCGGCGACTGGGTCGGCCTGGACCTGCCGGGACGCCTGCGCGCCGTGGCCCCCGGATGCCGGTTCGCGGCCCTGGGCGGCATGACCGAGGCGGCCATCCACTCCACCGTGTTCGAGGTGGACCGCGTGGACGACGCCTGGCGGTCGATGCCCTGGGGCACGCCGCTGGACAACGTACGCTGCCGGGTCGTGGACGCCCGGGGCCGCGACTGCCCCGACTGGGTGGCCGGCGAGCTGTGGGTCGGCGGGGCGAGCGTCGCGAACGGCTATCGCGGCGACCCCGCGCGCACGGCGGAGCGGTTCGTCGAGCACGACGGCCTGCGCTGGTACCGCAGCGGCGACCTGGCCCGCTACCGTCCCGACGGCGTGCTGGAGTTCCTGGGGCGCGCCGACCACCAGGTGAAGGTGCGCGGCCACCGGATCGAGCTGGGCGAGATCGAGGCCGCCCTGGAGGCGCATCCGGCGGTGGGGCGGGCCGTCGCGGCGGTGCTGCGGGGCGCCTCCCAGCGGCTCGCCGCCGCCGTCGCCGCGCGCGAGCCCGTGACGGAGCAGGAGCTGATCGGGTGGCTGACCGAGCGGCTGCCGGGCTACATGGTGTGCGAGCACATCGCCGTACGGCCGTCGCTGCCGCTGACCGCCAACGGCAAACCGGACCGCGCCGCGGTGCTGCGCGTCCTGGCCGAGGAGGCCGGCGACCGCGCCGAAACGGCCGAGCCGCCCGAGGGAGAGCTGGAGTCGCTGGTGGCGAAGGTCTGGGCGGAGCTGCTGGGCGTGGACCGGGTCGGGCGCCACGACAGCTTCTTCGAGCTCGGCGGCGACTCGCTGCTCGCCACCCGGCTGGTCGGCCTGCTGCGGGCCGAAGGGGTGTCCGGATGCCGGCTCACCGCGCTGTTCGCCTCACCGCGGCTGGCCGGCTTCGCCGCGACGCTCACCCTCGGCGCGGAGGAGCCGGGGGCGCCCGAGGCCGTGCCCGCCCTGGTCGCCGACCCCGCGAACCGGCACGAGCCGTTCCCGCCCACCGACGTGCAGCGCGTCTACTGGATCGGCCGCGACGAACGGCTCCCCCTGGGCGGCGTCGGCACCTGGCAGTACGCCGAGTTCGACGGGACCGGCGTGGACCTGGACCGGCTGGAGGCCGCCTGGCGCCGGCTCATCGACCGGCACGAGATGCTGCGCGCGGTCTTCGACGAGGACGGAGACCAGCGCATCCTGGCCGAGGTGCCCGAGTTCCGGATCGAGGTGCGCGACGCGACCGGCGGCACGGACGCCGACGCGGACGAGGCGCTGGCGGAACTGCGGCGGGACAAGTCCCACCGCCTCGCCGACCTCACCCGCTGGCCGCTGTTCGACGTGGCGGCCGTACGCTACCGGCGCGGCGGCGAGGTGCGGACCCGGGTCGCCATCGGGCTCGACTACATCCTGTTCGACGCGTTGTCGATCATGACGCTGTTCTCCGAGCTGGACCTCCTCTACCGCGACCCGGGGGCCGCCCTGGCCCCCATCGAGATGTCGTTCCGCGACTACGTGCTCCAGGTCCGCCCGGACCCGGAGATCGCGGCGCGGGACCAGGAGTACTGGCGGTCCCGGGTGGCGGACCTGCCCGCCACTCCCCGGCTCCCGCTCACCCGGCACCCCGCGCAGGTGGCCCGGCCCCGGTTCACCCGCCGGCAGCGGTGGCTGCCGCCCGGCCCGTGGCGCGCCTTCAAGGAGGCGGCGAGCCGCCACGGCCTCACCCCCTCCACCGCGCTGCTGGCCTGCTACGCCGAGATCCTCGGAGCCTGGAGCGGCTCGCCGGAGCTCACCGTCACCCTGACGCTGTTCAACCGGCGCGACGTGCACCCGCACATCGGCCGGGTGCTCGGCGACTTCACCACGCTCTCGCTGGCCGACTACCGGCCCCGGCCCGGGGAGGAATGGCCAGAGGCGGCCCGCCGGCTGCAGCGGCAGATGGGCGCCGACCTCGACCACCGGGAGGTCTCCCCGTCGTGGCTGCTGCGCGAGCTGGCCAGGGCGACCGGCACGATGGAGGCGGTGCCGGTCGTGTTCACCAGCGCGATCGGGGTGGGCGACGGCGTGTCGATGGACATGTCGCCGCAGTTCCCCGAACGCGTCTGGGGCATCTCCCAGTCGCCCCAGGTGTGCCTGGACAACCAGGTGCTGGAGTCCCGGGGCGGCCTGCTGGTCACGTGGGAGGCGATCGACGGGCTGTTCTGCGACGGCGTGCTGGAGGCGATGTTCGACGCCTACAACCGGCTGCTGGACCACCTCGCCGCCCAGGACTGGTCCCGGCCGCTCCCCGCCCCCCTGCCGCCGGAGCAGCGGCGGGTCAGGGACCGGGTCAACGCCACCGCCGAGCCGCTGCCGCGGCGGCTGCTGCACACCGCCGTCTTCGACGCGGCGCGCCGCGACCCGGGCCGCCCGGCGCTCATCGCCTCCGACGGACGGCGGGTGAGCCACGGCGAGCTGGCGGAGCGCGCCCTGCGGGTCGGCGGCGCCCTCGCCGCACGCGGCGTCGGGCCGGGCGACACCGTCGCCGTCACGCTGCCCAAGGGGCCCGAGCAGATCGTCGCCGTGCTCGGGGTGCTCGCCGCCGGCGCGGCGTACGTGCCGGTCGGCGTGGAGCAGCCCGGGTTGCGCCGCGCCCGGATCTACGAGGGCGCCGGGGTGCGGCTGGTGCTCGGCGGCCCCGGCGCGGCCACGGACGTGGACGTCCTCGCGCTCCCCCAGGCCGAGACGGCGGCGCCGCTGCCGGAGCCGGTGGCGCTCTCGCCGGACGACCTCGCCTATGTGATCTTCACCTCGGGGTCCACCGGCGTGCCGAAGGGCGTGGAGATCACGCACGGCGCGGCGGCGAACACCGTCGCCGACGTCAACCGCCGCTACGGCGTCGGACCGGACGATCGGGTGCTGGCCGTCTCCGCCCTCGACTTCGACCTGTCCGTCTACGACGTGTTCGGCCTGCTGGGCGCGGGCGGGGCGCTGGTGCTGCCCGGCGAGGACGAGCGGCGCGACGCGCGGCGCTGGCTGGAGCTGGCCGCCGCCCATGACGTGACGCTGTGGAACAGCGTGCCCATGCTGCTCGACATGCTGCTGGTCGCGGCCGGCGGCGGCGCGCTGCCGCCGAGCCTGCGGCTGGCCCTGGTGTCGGGTGACTGGGTGGGTCTCGACCTGCCGCCCCGCCTGGCCGCCCAGTCGGAGGGCCGGTGCCGCCTCGTGGCGCTCGGCGGCGCGACCGAGGCGTCCATCTGGTCCAACGCCTTCGAGGCCGGGCAGGTGGCGCCGGAGTGGACGTCGATCCCGTACGGCTTCCCGCTGACCGGTCAGCGCTACCGGGTGGTGGACGAGCGCGGCCGGGACCGGCCGGACTGGGTGCCCGGGGAGCTGTGGATCGGCGGTGACGGCGTGGCCAGGGGCTACCGCGGCGACCCCGGGCTGACCGCCGCCAAGTTCCCCGTCGTGGAGGGCCGGCGCTGGTACCGCACCGGCGACCTCGGCCGCTACTGGCCCGATGGCACGCTGGAGTTCCTGGGCCGGGCCGACCACCAGGTCAAGATCGGCGGGCACCGGATCGAGCTGGGCGAGATCGAGGCCGCGGCCGAGGCCCATCCGGGCGTGGCCCGCGCCGTGGTCGTGGCCGTCGGCGACCGGCGGCGGCGCGGCCTGTGCGGGTTCCTGGAGCCCGTCCCCGGCTCGCCCGCGGACGCCGGCCTGGTGGCGTCCCTGCGGGACTTCCTGGCCACGCGGCTGCCCGGCTACGCCGTGCCGGGCCGGTTCACGGTGCTCAACGCGCTGCCGCTGACCGGCAACGGCAAGATCGACCGGGCCGCGCTGCAGTCGCTGGCGGCCGAGGAGCCCGCCGGCGCGCTGTCCCCGCCGCGGGGACCGGTGGAGGCCGCCGTCGCCGCGCTCTGGGCGGAGCTGCTGGAGCAGCCGGTCGCGGACCGCGAGGCCAACTTCTTCGCCCTCGGCGGCAACAGCCTGGACGCGCTGCGGCTGATCACCACGCTGCGCGACCGCTTCGGGGTCGAGGTCACCGCGCGGCGTTTCCTGACCGATCCCACGGTCGCCGCCCTGGCCGCCGAGATGGCCCGGCTGGGATACGGCGGCACCGACGACGAGGAGACCGGAACGATATGAAACCCCCCGTGTTCGCCCAGATGCTGGCCCCCGTGCGCGGGCGGCTGGCGGTGGCCGTGCTGCTCCAGGCGCTGGCCGCCGTGGCCGGGGTCGTGCCCATGATCGCGGTGTCCGAAGTGGCGGCCGCGCTGCTGGGGGGCGGCGCCCGGCCCGAGCGGGTGTGGTGGCTGGTGGCGGCCGGCACCGCCGCCGTGCTGGTCAGCCTGCTGTGCGCGGCGGCGGCGAGCACGGTCGCGCACGTGGCGGACAACGCGCTGCAGCTCCGGCTGCGGCGCGACCTGGTCCGCCATCTGGCCCGGGTCCCGCTGGGCTGGTTCTCCGCCACCAACTCCGGCCAGGTCAAGAAGGTCGTGCAGGACGACATCCACTCCATGCACTACCTGGTCGCGCACACGCTGCTGGACGTCACCTCCGTGGTGCTCACCCCGGTCACGGCGCTGGCGTACCTGCTCGGCGTGGACTGGCGGCTGGCGCTGGTGACCCTGCTCCCGCTCGCCGCGGGCCTCGCGCTGTTCGCCCGCGCGATGTCCGGGGCGGGCCCCCTGATGGCGGAGTACGGCCGGGCCGCCGGCGAGATCAACAGCAGCGTCGTGGAGTTCGTGGACGGCATCGCCGTGGTGAAGACCTTCGGCGGGGCGCGTGGCGCGCACCAGAGGTTCATCCGGGCCGCCGACGCCTTCCACGACTTCTTCTCCCGCTGGTCGCGGCGGACCACCGGGGTCACC
The DNA here is from genome assembly GCF_014202315.1 of Thermocatellispora tengchongensis. GTDB lineage: Bacteria > Actinomycetota > Actinomycetes > Streptosporangiales > Streptosporangiaceae > Thermocatellispora > Thermocatellispora tengchongensis. The sequence continues at coordinate 91,961 of NZ_JACHGN010000011.1, forward strand.
ACCGCCTCCCAGCTCGCGGTGTCGCCGGTCGTGGTGCTGATCGTCGTGCTCGGCACGGGCCTGGCCATGATCGGCGCCGGATGGATGCCGGCCACCGACATCGTGCCCTTCGCCCTGCTCGCGCCGGTGATCCCCGCCCCGGTCTCCGGGATCGGGACCCGGATCCAGGCGCTGCGCGGCGGCGACACGGCGGCGAAGAGCGTCACGGCGCTGCTCGCCGAACCGGTCATGCCCCGCCCCTCGGACCCCGAGGCGCCCGGGGAGGGCGGGGTGCGCCTGCGCGGCGTGGGGTTCTCCTACGACGGCGCCGCGGAGGTGCTCAGCGGCGTCGATCTCGACCTGGCGCCGGGCACGGTGACCGCCCTGGTCGGGCCCTCCGGAGCCGGCAAGTCCACGCTCGCCAAGCTGGTCGCCCGGTTCTTCGACGTCACCGAGGGGTCGATCACCATCGGCGGCGTGGACGTGCGCCGCATCGACCCCGCCGCCCTCTACCGCACGGTGGGGTTCGTCTTCCAGGAGGTGGCGCTGCTGCGGGGCACGGTGGCCGACAACATCCGCCTCGCCCGGCCGGACGCCCCGCTGGAGGAGGTCGAGCGGGCGGCGCGGGCCGCGCAGATCCACGACCGGATCCAGGCCCTGCCCCGCGGCTACGACTCGGAGGTCGGCGTGGACGCCGAGTTCTCCGGCGGCGAGGCGCAGCGGATCTCGATCGCCCGCGCGCTGCTCGCCGACACGCCCGTCCTCGTCCTGGACGAGGCCACCGCGTACGCCGACCCGCACTCCGAGGCGAGGATCCAGCAGGCCCTGTCCGCGGTCGCGGCCGGGCGCACGCTGCTGGTCATCGCCCACCGGCTGGCCACCGTCCGGGAGGCCGACCAGATCGTCGTCCTGGACTCCGGGCGGGTGGTGGAGAAGGGGCGGCACGCCGAACTGCTCGCCCGCGGCGGCCGTTACGCCCGCATGTGGCGGGCGCAGGAGCCCGCGCAGGAAAGCCGACGAACCGACACCGTTGTGGAGACCCCGTGATCCGCGCACTGTTCACCGCGCTCGGCCCGGAGAACTCCGGCCCGCTGCGCCGCCTGCTCGCCCTGCTGGCCGTCTCGTCGGTGCTGCAGGGCGTCACGTACGCCCTGCTGGTCCCGCTCATGGAGGCGATACTGGGACCCGGCCCGGGATCGGCCTGGCCCTGGTTCGGCGTCGTCGCCGTGAGCGGCCTGTCGGCGGCGGCGGCCACCTGGACGGCGCAGACCGCGGCCTTCCGTACCGGCTCCGACCTCGCCCGGGTGCTGCACCACCGGCTCGGCGACAAGATCGTCCAGCTTCCCCTGGGCTGGTTCGACCGCACCCGGGTCGGCGAGCTGAGCCGGATGAACAGCCAGAGCGTGCCGCAGGTGATGAACGTGCCCGCCCACCTGCTGCGCCCGGCCGTCACCGCCGTGCTCACCCCGCTGACCGTGGTCGCCGTGATGCCGTTGTTCGACGTGCGGATCGCGCTGACCCTGGTGGTCTCGCTGCCGCTGCTCGCCGTCATCCTGAGGTGGAGCAACCGCATGGTGGAGCGGGCCGACCGCGACCGGCACGCGAGCATCGACGAGGCCGCGGGCCGCGTGGTGGAGTTCGCCCAGGCCCAGCCGGTGCTGCGGGCGTTCGGCAGGGCCGGCGGCGACGGCGCTTTGGACCGGGCGCTGGCGGGCCAGGGCGCGGCGGACCGCGCGATGCTGTGGCGGGCGGTGCCCGGCCTGGTGGCGTTCGGGTTCGCGGTGCGTGCGGTGTTCGCGGCCGTCCTGATCGTCGGGGTGCACGCGGCCCTGGGCGGCTCGCTCGCGGCGCCCGCGCTGCCGGCCCTGCTGATCCTGACGGCCCGGTTCGCCGAGCCGCTGTCGGCCGCCGCCGGGCTGGGGGCGAGCATGAGGATCTCGGCCAACAGCCTGGCGAGCATCAACCGGGTTCTGGCCGTGGAGCCCCTGCCCGAGCCCGCCCGGCCCGTCGTGCCCGCCTCGGCGGACGTCGAGTTCCGTGCGGTGACGTTCGGCTACGGCGACGGGCCGGTGCTGCGCGAGGTGAGCTTCACGATGCCGGAGCGGACGATGACGGCCCTGGTCGGCCCGTCGGGGGCGGGGAAGACCACGGTCGCCCGGCTGCTGGCCAGGTTCTGGGACGTCTCCGGCGGCCAGGTGCGCATCGGCGGCGTGGACGTCAGGGACATCGCCACCGAGGACCTGATGGCGCTGGTGTCCTTCGTGTTCCAGGACGTCTACCTGTTCGAGGGCTCGCTGGCGGACAACATCCGCGTCGGCCGGCCGGGCGCCTCGGACGAGGAGGTGCTGCGGGCGGCTTCGGCGGCGGGCCTGGACGAGGTCGTCGCGGCGCTGCCGCGCGGGATCGACACGCCGGTGGGCGAGGCGGGCACGCTGCTGTCCGGCGGCCAGCGCCAGCGGGTCTCGATCGCGCGCGCCCTGCTCAAGGACGCCCCGATCGTGGTCCTGGACGAGGCCACCGCCGCCCTGGACCCGGAGAACGACGCCGTCGTGCAGGCGGCGGTGGCCTCGCTGGCGGGCCGGCGCACCCTGCTGGTGATCGCGCACCGGCTGCGAACCGTGCAGGCCGCCGACCAGATCCTGGTGCTGAACGAGGGCAGGATCACCGAGCGGGGGCGGCACGAGGAGCTTCTCGACGCCGGCGGCACCTACTCCCGCTTCTGGCAGGAGCGCAGCCGGACGCGCGGCTGGCACCTGACGGGAGCCGCGGGGCAGGGCGGCGGGTGATCAGGGCGCGGGCGCGCCGAAGCCCTGGTCCGCGGCGTGCTCCACCAGCATGCGGGTGACGTGGTGCCGCGGCCCCGACAGCACCGACGCGGTGGGGCCCCGCTCCACGATCTCCCCCTCGTGCACGACGAGGACGCGGGAGGCCGACCGGGCGACCGCCGCGAGGTCGTGGGTGATCAGCACCACGCCCAGCCCGAGGTCGCGGCGCAGCTCGTCGAGCAGGCCGAGGACCGCCTCGCCGATCTCCGCGTCCAGGGCGGAGGTCACCTCGTCGCACACCAGGACCCGGGGCGCGCACGCCAGCGCCCTGGCCAGGTTGACCCGCTGGCGCTCGCCCCCGGACAGCGCCGGCGGCCTGCGATCGGCCAGCGACGCGGGCAGGTGGACGCGGCCGAGCAGTTCGGCGACCAGGCCGGGGACGCGGGTCCTGGGCAGGCCGCGGGCGCGCAGCGGCCGGGTCAGCGCCGCGGTCACCGTCTCGCGCGGGTTCAGGGCGCCCATGCTGTCCTGGGCGACGAGCTGGACCGCGCGCCGCTGATCGGGTGTGCGGCGGCGCACGTCCGGCGCCAGCCGGGTCCCCTCCAGCGAGATCTCCCCGCCGGCCGGCCGGTGCAGCCCGACCAGGCAGCGGGCCAGTGTCGTCTTGCCGGAGCCCGAGGGGCCCACGACGGCGACGCACTCCCCCCGGCCGACGGCGAGCGACACCTCGCGCAGGACGGGGCGGCGGTCGTGCGCGGCGCTCAGCCGCTCGGCGCGCAGGGCCGCCGGTCCCTCGGACGGCGGTCCGGGCGGGGGAGACGGTGTGACGCGGGCGGCGCGCGGCGGGGCGGAGACCGGCCGTCCGGCGTCGAGCACGAGCACGCGGTCCGCGGCCAGTGCGCGTACCAGGTGCTCGTCGTGGCTGACCAGCACCACTCCCCTGCCCTCCGCCAGCTCGCGGAGCAGGTCGCGCGTCTCCCGGGCCAGGACCGTGTCCAGCCCCGCGGTCGGCTCGTCGAGGATCAGCAACTCGGGCGCGCCCGCGAGCGCGATGGCGAAGGCCACCCGGCGGGCCTGCCCGCCGGAGATCTGGTGCGGGAAGCGGCGCAGGAAGTCGCGGCCCGCGGGCAGGCGCACCGCGTCCAGCAGCCTGTCCACCTGGTCCGGGCCGGCCGAGGCCGCGCGCAGGCGCACGGCCTCGCGTATCTGGCCGCCGATGCGGCGGGCGGGGTTGAGCGCCGCGGCGGGGTCCTGGCCGAGGAAGGAGACCACGCGTCCGCGGAGGCGGCGGACGTCCGCGGGGGCGAAGGGATCGAGCCCCGCCACCCGTACGGACCCTTCGCGCAGCCGCAGCCCCGGCCGGATGTGGCCGAGCAGGGTCAGCGCGGTCGTGGTCTTCCCCGATCCCGACCGCCCCATCAGCCCCAGCACCTCGCCGCTGTCCAGGGTGAACCCGACGCCGTCCACCGTCGGGGCCCCGCCCGAGGCCGGCCCGATGACCAGGCCGCTGACGCGGGCCAGCTCGCTCACGACCGCACCCCCAGGGCCCGGCCGAGTTCGTCGGCGAGCAGGTTGACCGAGACCGCGAAGACGACGAGCAGCAGCGCCGGCGCCAGGAACGGCCACGGGGTCAGGGCGAAGCCGACGGCGTTCTCGCCCACCATGCGCCCCCAGTTGGGGGCAGGCGCGCCCGCGCCCAGCCCGAGGAAGCCCGCCGTGGCCGTGAGGTGGATCGAGGCCGACAGGCGCAGCCCGGTCTCCGCCAGCACGGGCCGCAGGATGTTGGGCACGATGTCGTGGCGCAGGATGCGCCACTGACCGTCCCCGCGCGCGCGGGCGATGTCCACGAAGCCCGACCCGGCCACCTGCTGGGTGGCCGCCCGGACGACCCGTACCGAGAACGGCAGGCTCACCAGGGCGACCGCGACCAGCACGGCGAGGTCGCCGGCCGGGAACCCGGTGGCGAGGAGGAGCATGACGAGCAGCGGCGGAACGACGCCGAGCACGTCCACCGCGCGCACCGCCAGCTCGCCCGTCCTGCGCCCGGCCAGGCCGGTGAGCACGCCGAGCGCCAGGCCCGCCGCCCCGGCCAGGACGGTCGCGCCGGCGGACAGCGCGACCACGGCGAGGCCGCCGTGCAGCACGCGGGCGAGCACGTCCCGCCCGACGACGTCGGTGCCGAGCGGGTGCTCCGGGCTGGGGGCCAGCAGCGCGTTGCCGGCCTGGGCGGTCGGCGAGCGGTCGGTGAGCAGGGGGCCGGCGAGCGCGATCAGGACGATCACCCCGGCGCACAGCGCCGCGAACAGGGCCCGCCGGGTCATGGGGCGCTCCGCAGCCGCGGGTTCACCAGCGTGCCGACGATGTCGCCGAGGAGCAGCACGGCGAGCGCCAGGGCGGCCAGGGCCAGCGCGAGTCCCTGCACCATGGGCACGTCGCGGTTGGCGACCGCCTGCTGCAGCTCGAAGCCCACGCCGGGGTAGTTGAAGATCGTCTCGACGACGACGGCCCCTCCCAGCAGCCCGCCGAACATGACGGCGAACACCTGCACGACCGGCCCGAGCGCGTTCGGCAGGATATGGCGGAGCGCGAGCCTGACGCCGCGCACACCCGCCAGGCGGGCCGCCTCCGCGTAAGGCGAGGCCGCGGCCTCGGCCACGGAGGACCGGACGAGCCGGGTCATCACCGCCAGGCCCACCACCGCGAGGCTGAGCACGGGAAGCACCATGGCCTGCGGGGTGTCCCACGGCCTGCCGCCCAGCGGCGTGAGCGACACCTCGGGCAGCAGGCCGAGCCAGGTGCCGAACACCGCGATGAGCAGCGTCACCGTCAGGAACTCCGGCAGGCTGACCAGGACCAGCGCCGCGGACGACACCATCCGGTCGGCCGGGCGGCCCTCGCGCAGGCCGGCGGCGAGGCCGAGGGCGATGGCCGCGGGGACCGCCGCGCCCAGCGCGAGCGCGGTGAGCAGGAGGCTGTTGGGCAGCCGGTCGAACAGGACCGCGTCCACGTCACGGCGCCCGACCAGGCTCACGCCGAGGTCGCCGGCCACCGCGCCGGCGATCCAGTCGCCGTACCGCTCCAGGGGCGGCCGGTCCAGCTCCAGATCCGCGCGCAACTGCGCGCGCTCGGCGGCGGACGCGTCGGCGCCCGCCAGCACGCCGGCCGCGTCGCCGGGCAGCGCCTCGGTCGCCGCGAAGATCAGCCCGGACAGGATCGCGAGCACCGCCGCGGCGCCCGCGATCCTCCGCGCCAGGAACGCGACCCATCTCATACCAGGCGGGCTTCGCTGAAGCTCGCGAACGGCTCGTACCGCACCCCGCCCAGCGTCTTGGCCTGACCGTTGATCGAGGGCACGAAGACCGGGATGACCTGGTTGCCCTCCTCCCACATCAGCCGCTGGGCGCGGACGGCGGCCTCGCGCCGCTCCCCGGCGTCACGCGCGCCCCTCGCCTTGGCCACCAGCTCGTCGATGTCGGGACGGTCGAACCCGAAGGCGGAGGGCGCCCCGGCGGTCCGCGTGGACTCGTACTGCGACAAAGGAGGCGTGGGCGGGCTGAAGGAGGCGGCGAACGGCAGCTTGAAGTAGCCCTCGTCGGCGAAGAGGCGGCCCGGGGGACGCTGGTCGAGGGTGACGTCCACACCGATCGCCTTGAGGTTCTCGGCGTAGAGCGTGGAGGTCTCGGCCAGCCCCGCCACCTCCGAGCCCGTGGTCAGGGTGATCTTCATGCCGTCGGCGCCGGCGTCGCGCAGCAGCGACCGCGCCTGGCCGGGGTCGTACGGCCGCTGCTCGATCTCCTTGGCGTAGTCGGGGAAGCCGAGCGAGGGCAGGTCGTTGCCGACGAACCCGTGGCCGAACAGCACGGTCTTGACGATCGCCTCCCTGTCCACGGCGAGCTTGAAGGCGCGCCGCACCCGGACGTCCCTGAACGGAGCGTGGGCGAGGTTGAGGCCGAAGGACAGCGACGTCGCGTACGGCAGCTCGGAGGTCTCCACGGCGAAGCGGCCGTTCGCCGCCAGGGTGCGGGAGGCCACGGGGCCGATGTCGGCGGCGAAGTCGGCCTGCCCGCCGGTGAGCGCGTTGACGCGGGCGGTGGCATCGGCGATGGAGCGCAACTCCAGGCCGTCCACGTACGGCCCGCCGCCGAGCGCGAGGCCGTAGTACTCGTCGTGCCTGACGAACGCGGCGCCCTGGCCGGGCTGGAACTCGGTGAGCTTGAACGGGCCGCAGGTCGGCATGCCGGCGGTGAAGGCGGTGGTGCCGTCCTTGAACACCAGCGTGCTCTGGCACAGGATGAGCCGCCCGTCGGCGATGGGCCGCTTGGTGGGCAGCACGAGGGTCAGGTCGTCCTCGACCCTGGCCTTGGCGAGGTCGAAGTTCTGCGACGGCGGCTTGAGGAAGGGCAGCGACCCCAGCGTGACCGGCGCGTTGAGCGAGTACAGCACGTCGCGCGCGGTCAGGGCGGAGCCGTCGGTGAATTTTACGCCGCGCCGTACCTTCAGGGTGTAGCTGGACAGGTCGTCGCTGATGTCGATGCGCTCCAGCACGCCGTAGCGCACGCCGTCGGGGGCGCCGGGGTCGATCGCGCCGAGCGCCCCGTGCATGGCGCGCGCCCGGACGTAGTCCAGCGCCGTCGGGCCGTTGAGGAAGTCGAGCGTCTCCGCCGCGCCGCCGCCGGGGAACGCGGCGCGAAGCGTGCCGCCGCTCTTGGGGGACGCGGACGCCTGCTGCGCCGCGCTCTGCCCGCCGCTGGACGAGCAGGCCGACAGCACGGGAGCCGCAAGGAGACCCGCCGCGACGGCCAGGAAGTCACGACGGTGAATGCTGTGGGACACGGGTTCCTCTCCTCTGGACCGGCGAACCCCATCAGCATCCCGTTAATGAAAATGATTGTCAATATCGTTAGTCTTGCTCCAGCCGCAGGGCACCGGACGGGCACAGCAGCAGCGCCTCCCGCACCGCGCCGGCCTCCCCGGCCGGGGGCTCCGGCCGCAGCAGCGTCACGACGCCGTCGTCGTCCTGGTCGAAGACCCCGGGCGCCGAGAGCACGCACTGCCCGGCGCCGATGCACCGCTCGACCTCAACCCTGACCCGCATCCGGCCCTCCTCCGTTCTCCTCGCGGCCCTCGACCCGATCGACGACATGGATCGAGGCGGGCACCAGCTCGGGCGGCAGCCGGCGGGCCGCGTACTCGATCAGGTGCCGGGCGTTCGGGCGCACCGGAGAGCGCCCGACGAAGACGTGCGCACCGAGCCCGGCCACGGGATCGCCCTCGTCCGGCAGGCTCAGCAGGGGCGCGAAACCGGCCCCCGCCGCCCGCTCCAGCCACTCGGCGCGGCCCCGCCCGTCGGCCGACGTGGCGACGGACACCAGCCACCCGCCCGGCGCCACCAGCTCGCGCAGCCGGGCCAGGACCGGCCCGGAGCAACGATCCGGGCCCGAGACCACGACGAGGTGGTGGGAGTGCGGCGCGTACCCCTGGCCGCGGACGTCCTCCTCGACGTCCAGCAGCCCGAAGCCCACCCCCGGGCGGCCCGCGAACCTGCGGCGCAGCACGGCCAGGCACGACTCGGTGGCCTCGGTGCACAGGTACTCGGCCTCGTACGCGGACAGGGCCGGGACAAGCACGGCGGTCACCTCGCCCTCGCCCGCGCGCGCCTCCAGCACGCGCAGGGCCCCGGCACGGCCGCGCCTGCGCGCGAAATCCGCCACCGCCGCGGCGGCCACCGCCAGCGCGTAGCGGCCGACCGGCCCGGAGGAGCCGGTCTCGCCCGGCTCGCGCACGGCCTTCGCCGCGATCTCCCGGGCCGCCTCCGCCAGCCGCAGATCCGCCTTGGTGACGGGGGTCGCACCCTGCACGTACGCGACGACCGTCCGCTCTCCCTCGTACGCGGCCACCGCCGCCCCCACCGACGGGTGGCCGCCGAGCGCCGCCTCCACCCGCCTGAGAGCCGCGCGCCGATCGGAGATCACAGGGGTGCCCCTCCCCACGCCGGAACTGTGAGCACGGCACAGACTAGAATGAAAACCGAATTCGTTTCAACCGGCCCGGCGCGAAAGGGAAGTCCGCAGGTCACGCGGCACGTGATAAGGTCATGGGCGTTCTTCGTGTGCAATGCCCGCAGGGAGCTCAGTGGCCGAGACGCCGACCAGGGTCACCCGTCAACGGATCGCGGTGCGCGAGCTCCTGGACGAAGTCGACGAGTTCCGCAGCGCCCAGGACCTCCACTTCCTGCTGCGCGAGCGCGGCGCGAAGGTGAGCCTCACCACCGTCTACCGCACCCTGCAGTCCCTCGCCGAAACCGGCGAGGTCGATGTCATGCACCCGCCCACCGGCGAGGCCCTCTTCCGGCGGTGCAGCCCGAAACGGCATCACCACCTGGTCTGCCGTTCCTGCGGGACCACGGTCGAGATCGAGGAGTCCGTCTTCCAAGCCTGGACCGACCAGGTGCGCAAGATAGCCGACACCCACCGGTTCACCGAGGTCAGCCACACCGTCGAGATCTACGGCACCTGCCCCGCCTGCGCCGCCTGACGCCGGCCCGCCCCGCTCCCCCACGGGGGATCTCACAGGTCGCGGCGGTGGAAGGCCAGCGCCGCGAGCCCGAGCGCCAGGACGACCCACAGGCCGGTCCAGGCCAGGTAGGCGGGGGTGAGGGGGGCCTTGCTCAGGAACGGGAAGCCGCCTTCGAGCGCGGGGCCGCCCAACTGCGCCAGGGCGATCGGGTCCTGCAAGGCGTGCATGGCCCCGCGCCACAGGCCGTCCGTGGGCAGCAGCATCCGGGAGACGGTGCCGACCCGGGCCACGCCCTCGTTGTGGAGAGCCTGGCCGACCCCGCCGACCACGCCCGCGATCCAGGTGGCGCCGAACAGGCCGACCGACACGATGCCCGACGCCATCGGCGAGATGACGGTGGACAGCAGCAGGCCCAGGGTGAGCAGCACCGCCGTCTGCGCCGCGAGCAGCGCCAGGGCGGCCGCCGGCTGCGGTGGCCAGTAGCCCGCGGTGGCCCGCACGATGACGAACTGGGCCAGTCCGGCGGTGACCACGAAGCCGCTGCCGAAGACCACGAGGCCCAGCCACTTGCCCAGCAGCACCGCCGAGCGGCGGATCGGCCGCGCCAGCACGGCCAGCGCGATCCCCGACTCGATCTCGCCGGCCAGGGTCGGGCCGGCGAGGAACGCCGTGCCCAGCGCGGCGATCAGGCTCAGGCCGAACATCACCAGGTTGAGTATCTGGGAGGCCACCAGCGCGGCCTCCCCGCTGGTGAGCGCGCTGCCGTCGAACTCGACCCGGACCAGTACGGAGAACCCCCAGGCGCTGAGCGCCAGCAGCGCGACCGTCAGCACGGCGAGCGCGCGCAGCACCCGCCGGCGCACCGCCTCCCGCAGCGTGAGGGCGGCGAGGGTGAGCACCACCGTCATCGGCTCTCACCGTCCGAGTCGCCGCGGAGGATGTCCAGCAGCCGCTCCTCCAGGCTGATCCTCCCGGGCTCGACCGCGTGGACGCGCACGCCAAGGCCGACCAGGTCGGCCACCAGGTCCGGCACGGTGGTGGTGTCCTCACCGGCGGGCAGCGCGACGGTGAAGGCGTCTCCGCTGCGGGTGAGCCGCCCGGCCTCGGCCAGCCGCGCCTCCGCCTCCGCGCTCACCTCGTCGAGCCGCAGCCGCAGCTCGCGCCGGCCGAGCAGCTCCGCCAGGGTGCCCGACGCGGCGACCCGGCCCTTGTCCAGGATGAAGACACGGTCGCACACCCGCTCGACCTCGCCGATCAGGTGCGAGTTGAGCAGGACGGCGACCCGGCGGGCCTTGAGGGACAGCAGCAGGTCCCGGACGTCGGCCCGCCCGATCGGGTCCATGGCGCTCGTCGGCTCGTCGAGGACGACGAGCTCCGGGCGGGCCACCAGGGCGACGGCCAGTCCCAGGCGCTGCTGCATGCCCTTGGAGAAGCCGCCCACCCGGTCGCCGGCGCGATCGGCGAGCCCCACGGCGGCCAGGAACTCACGCCGCTCCCGGTCCGGCACGGCGACGCCGGCGAGCCGGGCGTGCAGGGCCAGCACATCGGCGGCGGTGAGCCAGGGCTGGTACCGGAACAGCTCCGGCAGGTACCCGACGCGGGCCCGCGCGTACGGGTCCCGCGCCGGCCGCCCGAGCAGCATCACCTCCCCCGCGTCGGGCCGGACCAGACCGAGAAGGATCTTGATGACGGTCGTCTTGCCGGCTCCGTTGGGTCCGAGCAGGCCCACCACCTCGCCCCGGCCGACGGTGAGCGACACGCCGTCCACCGCGGTCCGCCGCCGGTACCGCTTGCGCAGGCCCGAGCACCACACCGCCGCCGCGGGGGCCGGTTCGGGCGCCGGCGCCTCCGCCTCGCCGAGGAGGGGCCGGTCCTGCCGGGCGCCGGCGATCACCGGTCCCACCGCAGTCCGCGGGCCACCGACAGCACCTCGTCGGCGCTCAGCGAGCCGGCTACGGCGGTGATGACGCCGTCGCGCATCCAGACCACGCCCGCCATCGTGCCGTCCCGCGAGGTGAGCACCGTGGCGGGCGCCCCGCCGACGTCGGCGGCGGTGCTCGTCACCCGCTCGGCCGCCGTGAACAGGGGCAGCGTCGTCCCCTCGCCGGAGAAGCCGCGAAGCCGCGAGGCGACGTTCTCGGGCAGGACCCGCAAGGACAGCAGGTAGTCGCGGGCCGTCTCGAACGAGATGCCCGAGGACTCGGCGGTGGGCGGGACCACGCGCGCCACGATCAGGGCCGGCACCGGGCGGCCCTGCGACCAGACCGCGGCGAGCCCCGGTCCGGCGGCCAACCGGAACCGGCTGCCGTCCAGGCCCGGGGGCGGCGGCGGGGCGGTCTTGCCGGCCGCGGCGGCGGCCTGCGCCGCCTTGCCGGCCGAGAAGGTGAACACCGCGCTCACCCGGTCGCCGACGTGGTAGGCGGGCTCTCCCGTGACCCCGCGAGGCAGCTCGCTCACCTGCGGGATGGAAAGACCGCTGGCCTGCTGCGCGGCGGCCGCGCCGGCGACCTCGCGTACGCGGACCTCCTCGGTCACCTGAAGCTCGCCGAACGCGGACAGGTCGGGCAGCTTGACCAGGTCGGCCCGGGGAGCGGTCACCGGTGCGATCTGCTCGGTCCGGAAGATCTGCAGCCAGTCGGCCGCGGCCGCGGCACCGGCCCCGGTCAGGAGGGCGGCGACGCCGAACGCGGCGACCACCGGGCTGCGCAGCGCGGCACGCCATCGGCGGGCGGGGGCGGCCGTGGCGGCGCCCCGCTCCTGGGCGGCCATCGCGGCGGACAGGCGGCGCCATGCCGCGTCCACGTCCGCGTCCACGTCCGCGTCCGTGGCGAACCCGGCGCCGAGCGCCGCGCCCGTGACGGCCGCGTCCTCGCGGGCGGCTGCGAGCCCGGACAGGCACACCGGGCAGCCGGCGACGTGCTCGCGGTCGGCGTCGGCGACCCCGGCCGGCTCGTCCACGAGCCGGCGCAGCGTGCCGTCAGTCGGATGACGCATGACGGTTCAACTCCTTGCGCAAGGCGGACTCGGCGCGTCGGACGGTGGTGCCGACGCTGCCGGGGGACAGATCGAGAGCGTCGGCGACCTCGGCGTAGCTGAGGCCGCTGTGGCGCAGGACGAGGGCGACGGCCTGCTTGCGGGGAAGCCGCGCCAGCGCCGCCCGTACGCGGCGGCGCTCGTCGCGGGCCACCACCGCGTCGGCGACGTCCGGGCACAGGGCATCGCCGCCGTCGGCCGCCTCCTCGCGGAAGGCGCGACGGCGGCCGGAGCGCAGGTGGTTCAGCGCGGTGTGCGCCGCGGCGACGGACAACCATCGCAACGCCTCCCCCGCCGGGACCGAGGAGCGCCCGAACGCCAGGAACACCTCCTGCGCCACGTCCTCGGCCTCGTCCCGGGAGCCCAGCACCCGGGCGGCGACGGCGACGACCCGCGGATAGGCCGCCCGGAAGACCTGTTCGAGGTCGGCCCGGACGGCCCTTCGTCCCGGAGGACCCGGCACCGCCACGCCGTCCTTCTGCTCGGCTCGCCCGGTCACCGCGCCGTTTTCCTCACCGGACCGTGCGGCCGGCGGCGCGGCGACCGGTGCGCTCCCACCATGCCCTGCGACGTCCACATCTGTAGAGCACCGCCGGGGTCCCACATGTGACACCGGCGGTCACCGCGTCCGTCAGGACGCCACGCGCGTAACGCGCGGACGGGTGCTTTCGAGGACTTCCGCATGCCGGGATCGAATCACCGGCCGGCGACCGGGACGGGCCTGTCTGCCACACCGGCACAGGATCCTCACGAGATGCCCACGACCCACACAAGAACGCCACATCTCGGGGCCTGGCCGTGTTCCGGGGCCTGGCCGTGTTCCGGGGCCTGGCCGTGTTCCGGGGGCCTGGCCGTGTTCCGGGGCCTGGCCGTGGCGGAGACGCGGGTTACGACGAGGCCGGCGAGGGCGTCATACGTGCGGTGCGCTGCGTGCGTACCAGAATGACGGCCAGCACCACGGCGATCACGCACGCCGCGGTCCCGATCCCGATGTAGCCGTACACGCCCGTGGCCGAGTTCACCGTTTCCCCGCCGACGACCCGGTTGGTGGACTTGAGCACGGCCGCGCCCACGAAGTTGAAGGTCACCGAACCGATCGCGATCACGACCATGACCAGGCTGGACACGACGCCATGCCGTTCGGCGGGCGCGAGGGTCACCGCCATGTTGAAGCCGGACGTCGTCAGTGTTCCCGCCGTGAGACCCAGCAGGAAGCCGCAGGCGGCGGCGAGGGGGAGCTGGGAGGCCCCCACGAACAGCCCGGCGATCCCCACGGCTCCGAGCACCGCCCCAACGGCCAGTGTCGCGGCCGGTCCTATGCGCGTGTTGAGCGCTCCGGCCAGGGTGCCGCCGAGCACGGCCCCGACCGACACGCCGCTGAACAGCAGGCCCGCCGGGACGCCGATCCCGTACCCGAGCCGCTGATCCGGCGAGACCTCGGCGATGAGGCCGAAGAGCTGGAGCATGCTCAGGTACGCGCCGTTTCCGAGGACGACCACGAGGAGGGTGAGCACCAGTGGCCTGCCGAGGTTCCTGATGTCGATCACGGGCTGGGGAACGCGGCTCGACACCAGAACCCACCGGGCCAGTGCCGCGGCGCCGCCGATGAGGAGAGCGAGCGGGCCTGCGGCCAGCCAGCCGAACTCCGACCCGAGGCTGACATAGCTGAGCACCGCCGCCAGTCCTCCGCCGAGGAGAAGGGCCCCGGCGATGTCGATCCTGCCCGGTGTCTTGATCGAGGATTCGGCGACGAAGACGCGCACGAGGACCGCCGCGACGGCCGCGAACACCACCGACGCGATGAACACGATCCGGAAGCCGAACTCCTCGGCCAGCACCTCGAACAGGATGGGGAAGACGATGCTGAGGATCGCGTTCCCGGAGGTCACGATGCCCGTGATGACCATTCCGATGCGGGGCGCGCACATGTCGTGGATCAGGGCGACCGTGAGGAAGACGGCTCCCATGGCCGCTCCCTGCACCATGCGCCCGAGGACGAACACCCAGATGTTGGGGGCGAGGAGGCACAGGAGTCCGCCGGCGCAGGTGATGAGCAGCGTGATCACGAGCATCTTGCGCTTGCCGTAGATGTCGGCGCTCTTTCCGAGCAGCGGCGCCCACATCGCCCCCGCCAGCATCGCACTGGCGTTGAGCCATGCCGCCTGGTCGGTGTCGAAGTGGTCGAGCATCTGCTCCAGGACGAGGAGCGGCGACGAGATGACCGTGTCGACCATGGCGTTCACCAAGATCAGGACGGCCACCTGCCCGGCGAGCGCCACGCTCCATCGGGTGTGCACTTCAAGCCGTCCGGTGCTGGTACTGCTGATGCTGCTGTCGTGCATGAGGCCCCTTTTGTCCTTTCCGGACCGCCGAGCTGCCGTGGGCGGCGGTCCTAGTAGGGCCTGACCTGGTTGCCGTGCGACCGGAACGGGGCCAGGTGGTCGATGAGGTCCGCCTCCTGGCCGGCCGGGAGCCGGGCGATGATGTGCCCGTCGGGCCTGATGAGGATGAGCTCGCCGGGATAAGGCGCGTAGATGCGCCGGAACTCGCCCTTGGCGTCCACGATGGCGCTGTCCGGGGCCGATCCGATCCGGCACACGTACATGTGGGTCGGCTTGGCGTTGTCGAAGATGACCGGATCGGTGTGCTCGTAGGCGAGCAGCGTCCACTTCGGTCCCCGCGTGAGGTCGAAGAGGTCGCCGCTGAACCCCGGGCCCTCCAGGCCGCCGGCGTTCGGAGCCCGGTCCCCGGGCATCGGGCCGGACTCGGGCTCGTTGCCGCTGCGGTAGACCATGGGACTGGTGCGATAGCGAATCCCCAGCCCGGTGGTCATCGACTCGTCCACCATGCCGGCGAGCGCCGAGCCCAGTCCGTCCTCGCTGCCGCGGCCCACCTGCTCCAAGGTCCTGGTCATCTTGTCCGAGCTCATTTCCAGGACGGTGCGGGCGACCGGGATGCGTTCGGCGCCGTAGGTGTCCAGCAGGCCGATCCGGGCGCCGTCCACGACGCTGGTGAGTTTCCAGCCGAGGTTGTAGGCGTCCTGGATGCCGGTGTTCATGCCCTGGCCGCCGGCGGGCGGGTGCACGTGGGCGGCGTCGCCGGCGAGCAGGACCCGGCCCTTGCGGTAGTCCTCCACCATGCGGACGTTCACCTGGTACACCGACAGCCAGGACGCGCTGGCCAGCACCACGGCGCCCTTGCCTGCGCGCTCGTCGAACAACCGCTGGTAGAACTCCAGCGACGGGGTCCCCGGCTCCTCGCCGGGCAGGATCGGGCTCTGGAACTGCCACAGGTCGCTGCCGGGGAGCGGAGTGAGGCCGAGCATGCCGCGTTCGGAGGGCCAGATGTGCATGTGGCCGCGGTCGAGATCCGGCACGGTGACGTCGCCGAGGTACCAGCGCTGCTCGTCGTAGGTCTCGCCGACCAGGGGGAGCCCGATCAGCTTCCGGGTGGTGCTCTTACCGCCGTCCGCTCCCACGACGAGGCGGGCGCGGACGGCCCGCTCCCCGTCCGGCGTCCGCAGGGTGACGGTGACGCCGTCGTCGTCCTGTTCGAGACCGATCGCCTCGGCGCCGAACTCCACGCGTCCGCCGAGTTCTCCGAGCCGTTGCCGCAGCGCGTACTCGACGTCGAACTGCCCGATCCACAGCGCCTGCGGGTACGGCGTGTGGAACGAGTCCTTCGCCCGGGCCCCGATCGACGGCTTGTCCACGATCGCGCCGTTCGGCTCGTGGAACCTCATGGGCAGCTCGGCGACACCGCGCCGCAGGATGTGGTCGATGGCGCCGAGGTCGTCGAGCACTTCGAGGGAGCGGGCCTGGAGCCTCTTTCCCTTGGAGGCGCGGTTCGGCACCGGGTCCCGTTCGACGATGCGGTGGGTGACACCGCGGCGGGCGAGGTCGCACGCCAGGGTCAGGCCGGTCGGCCCGGCTCCGATGATGAGGACGTCGGTGTCGAATACGTCGGTCATGAATTCCTTCCAGGGGTGGGACGAGAATGGTGCGGTGCCGGGGCGAGGATCCCGCTCCGGTGGCGTGGCACCGCCGGGGCGATCGGCCGGCGAGGCGGGCGCTATCGAAGCCGTCCCGCGCCGGCGAGGCCGGAGGCCGGGAGCAGGTTCTTGCGGACGACCCCCTGCTGCGCGACCACGACGATGTTCTCCGGCGCCGACAGGACGCCGATGTCCCGCAGCGGGTCGCCGGCGCAGATGACGAGGTCGGCGAGCATGCCCGGACGCAGCGTGCCCAGCCGGTCCTCGACCCCCAGCAGGCGGGCGCTGTGGGACGTCGCGGCGCGGATCGCGTCCATCGGGCTCATGCCCAGCTCCACGAGGTGGGACAGCTCGGCGAGATTGCGTCCGTGCGGGGTGCTCCCCGCGTCGGTCCCCACCGCGATGTTCACCTTCCGCTCGATGGCGGCGGCGATGCTCTCCTTGGTGCGCTCGTTCCAGCGCAGCTTCTTCTGATAGCGCCATGGCGGGTTCCTGGCCGGGTCGAGCGGCTGGAAGACGGTCGCCAGGGTCGGCACGAGGAAGCCGCCGCGCTCGCCGAGCAGATCGCACCCTTCGTCGTCGATGGCGTTGCCGTGCTCGACGGAGCGGACGCCGCCGCGGATCGCGGCGAGGATGCCGGCCCGGCCCTGGGCGTGTGCGGCGACCGGGAGTCCGCGGTGCCGCAGCGCCTCGTCCACGACCGCGGCGACCTCGTCCTCGCGCAGGCCCTCGTCGTCGGGATCGTCGCCCGCGCTGCTCATCCCGCCGCTCGTGCAGATCTTGATGATGTCGGCGCCGGCGCGCAGCATCCGGCGCGCCGCCTTCCGCGCCTCCCGCGCGTCGTCGGCGAGCTCGCAGAAGTCGAGGCCGATGTCGATCCCGCCGGGCATCGTGGCGTCGGCGTGCCCGCCGGTGTGGCTGATGACGCCCACGGCGACCTGGAGACGCGGGCCTTCGACGAGCCCGGTCCGTACGGCGTCGCGGAACGCCGCCGGCAGCGCCCCCAGGTCGCGCGCGGAGGTGATGCCGGCCTCCAGGGTGTGCCGCAGCCGCTCGGCCGTGCGCAGCGTACGGGTGACGGGGGGGTTCATGAGCACGTCGTTCACCACGAACTGGTCCGACGGGGTGCCGAGATGGATGTGGCAGTCGAAGAATCCGGGCAGGAGGGTCCCGCCCCGGCCGTCGATCGCGTGGACGTCGTCGCGTGGCGGAGGCGCCTGGCCGGCCGGGCCGGCGTAGGTGATCCGGCCGTCGGCGTCCGCCTCCAGCACGGCATCGGCCACCGCCGTCGGGCCGGCACCGTCGATGAGCCGGACGTTGTGCACCCGCAAAGCCGCCTTGTGCTCGATCTGCAAGCGACTTCTCCCTGTTTCATGGTGTGGTTTCGCCTTGACCGGCACCAAGCTACGGTTACCTTGCGGACGGCCCGGGAAATTGCCGCTTTTCTTCCATAGGGGCGGCCTCACTTCACGGAAAGGGGCCATCGGCACGTGGTGACCTCGGCCTTCGACGAACTCGACATCGCCATCGCCGACGCTGTGCGATCGGCGCCGCGCGCGAGCCGGCGGGAGCTGGCGCTCGTCCTGGGAGTGGACCCGGCGACCGTCAGGCGACGATGGGCGCGCATGCAGTCCGAAGGAGTCGCCTGGGTCACCGCCCACCTGTCGGGCGGCGCGACGCCCACGGGCGCACTGGTGGAGATCGACTGCACGCCGGGGCGATCGGCCGAGGTGGCGGAGATCCTCGCCGCCGACATGCAGGCGGCCAACGTCAAGCTGACCTCCGGCGCGCGGGACGTACTGGTGCTGGCCCAGGCCCCGGACCTCGACGCGCTCTCCCGGTACCTTCTCGACCGTGTGGGACGCGTCCAGGGGGTCACGCACGTGCGCAGCAACCTCGTGACGCGCTCGGCCCTGGACGCCAGCCGGTGGCATGAGGGCGCGCTGAACCCGGAGCAGCGCCGCCGCCTGCACGCCGACGCCGGAACCCGCCCCGGCCACGACGCCGTCCTCCAGCCCGCCGACCTCCGCATCGTCCGCGCGCTGGGCATCGACGGGCGGATGTCGTTCGAGCGGCTCGCCGAACACGTCGGCCTCGGCCCCGTCGCCGTGCGGCGCCGGCTGGCCCGCCTGGAGGACGCGAGGCTGATCACCTTCCGCTGCGACACCTCACGCCACCTTTCGGGGCGTCCCGTCGCCGCCGTCTTCTTCGGCTCACTCGACGTCCACGATCTGGACAGCGCCGAAGGGCTGATCCGTACGCTGCCGGGAGTCCGGGCCATCAACCTCGTGGCAGGGCCCCACAACGTCATCATCGACGCCCGGCTGCGGACGGCAGCCGAAGCGCACGACCTGGAACGGAAGATGAGCCAGGCACTGCCCGCGCTGCGGATCCAGGACCGGTCGGTGGTCCTGCGCACGATCAAGGTGCTCGGCCGCATTCTCGACGCGGAGGGCAGATCGGTACGGTCCGTGCCACTCATCGCCGATGACACCGACTCGGGAACGTGATCTCAGGTCTCGGCCTGTACGCGGCCGGTGGCAGGGGCGAGGCCGGACTACGGCGTCGCTACTGCCGGCGGGCGCCACGCATGAACTGCTCGACCGCGGTCTCCACGAGTGCTTCGAGCAGTTCGGGCTTGACGATGTTGCCGTTGATGATCGTGGCGATTCCGTGCATGGTGGCGAACAGAACCATCCCGACCCGCTCGGGATCGCCCTCCTGAAGCGCACCCCGCTCCTGCCCCTGCCTCATCAGGTCGGCCATGAGCCTGAACGGCGCTTCGGCCGCCTGGACGATGTGCGTCGCGCCCGGCCGGTGCTTGCTTGAGTACATCAGCTCAAGCAGCGCGGCGTTCTCGGTGGCGAAGCGGGTGTAGGCCGTCATGGTGGCCCGCATGCGCGACCAGAAGTTCTCCTCCGCGCCCGCGAGCGCCGCGCGCAGCGCGGCGTCCAGCCGGACGAATCCGGCTTCGGCGAGCGCGTCCAGCAGCGCTTGGCGGTCGGGGAAATGCCGGCGCGGCGCGGCATGGCTGACACCGACCTCCCTGGCCAGCTCGCGCAGCGAGAGCTGGTCGGAGCCGTGCTCGCGCAGGCCGCGTTCGGCCGCGTCGAGCAGTGCGGCGCGAAGCCGTCCGTGATGGTAGGGCCGGCGGTCGGTCACATCTGGCACGATCACACGATATCGATGTTTACATTGACAACATTGTTCCCCGCCCCTGTCCCGCACGGCCGACGGCTTCGAGTCGCAGTTCGGAACCAACCATCTGGGGCACTTCGCACTCACGAACCTGCTCCTGCCGCGAATCCGGAGCCGGATCGTCACCGTCTCGTCCAGCGGTCACAGGGTGGGCTCGATCGACTTCGACGACCTCAACTGGGAGCGCAAGCCGTACCGGGCGATGGCCGCCTACGCGCAGTCCAAACTCGCCAACCTGCTGTTCACCTGCGAGCTTCAGCGACGGCTCACCGAGGCCGGCTCGCCGGTGATCGCGACCGCCGCGCATCCCGGCATGGCGGCGACGAACCTGCTGCGGTCCGACGGCCGGCGGGGCGCGCTTCACCTCGTGCTGGGGGCGGCCGCCGGCCTGCTCGCGAAGAGCGACGAGGACGGCGCGCTGCCCACCCTGTACGCGGCCGTGGCGGACGTCCCGGGCAACGGCTACGTCGGCCCGGGCGGATTCACGGAAGGCCGTGGCGCGCCGAAACCGGTGGGCCGCTCGGCGAAGGCTCAGGACACGGAGGCGGCACGCCGCCTGTGGCGGGTGTCCGAAGAACTGACGGGGGTCGCCTTTCCCGCGGCCCTGCCCCTCTGAACCGCCCCCTCGCCGCGGCAAGCCCGAAACGCGGCCGATTCAGTCATGTCTGACCGTGGCCCATCGCTCCAGGTCCAGCCCGGCGGCCAGCGAGCTCCGCACGGCGCCGAGCGTCGCGAACTCCTCGGCCATCCCGGCGTCCCGGGCGCGGCGCAGCGCCGCCTTGGCGCGGGCGAGGGCCGGCCGTGGCCGCCCGGCCAGCGCGGCGACCATGCCGGAGACGTGCCCGATGAGATCGTCCGCCGGGACGACGGCGTGGACGAGCCCCCATTCCAGCGCCTCCCGCGCGCCGATCGGCCGGCCGAGCAGGACGAGCTCGGCGGCGCGGGTCGCGCCGGCCGTACGGGTGAGCATGTGCGCGCCGCCCATCCCGGGCACGAGCCCCACCTTGACGACCCACGAGCAGTCGAAGGTCGCCTCCGCGGCGGCGACGCGCAGGTCACAGGCCAGGGACAGGTCGAATCCGGCGCCGAGGGCCGGGCCGTTAACGGCCGCGATCACGGGCACCTCCGCGGCCGCGATCACCCTGACGAGCCCCTGGAAGCGGGCGTACACGACGTCCGTGACCGCGATCGGCCCCTGGGCGGCGACCGCGACGAGGTCGGCGCGGTCGCCGCCGGAGCAGAACGCCGGCCCCGTCCCGGTGAGCACCACCGCCCTGACGTCGTCCGGCGGGCCGGAGAGGGCGTCGATCAACGCGCCGGCGAGATCGAGCGTCAGCGCGTTGCGGCGATGCGGGCGGTCGAGGACCACCCACATCCCGGCGTCGCGGCGCTCGACCCGCAGGCCGTCCACGCTCGATCGGCTCGTGGCTCGAGCGTAGCAGGTTTCAGTCAGAGTTGACTGTCACTGGCCGACCCGATCGGCGATGAGGCGGGCCCACAGCCCCAGCAGCCGCTCGTCCGAGCCGGGCGTCCGCAGGACCCCGCGGGCCGCGGCGCCGCGCATCGCGTCCAGCACGATGTCCAGCGCGTCGGCGAAGCCCTCGGCCCCGCTCACCTCCGGGCCGAACAGCTCCGCCGCGACGCCCCGGATCGAGTGACCGATGACGCGTTCCTGCGGCAGCAGCGCGTCGAGCAGCTCCTTGTCGGCGCGCGCCGCCAGCCACATGGCGACGGAGGCCCCGAACAGCGGCCCCTCGTGCTGCGCCCACAGCACGCGCACGGCCCACTCGATCCGGCCGGTGGCCGGAGCCTGGGTCCGCACCAGCCGCAGGATCTCGTCCAGGCGGAGTTGCGCCAGGTGATCGACGGCGGCGAGCATGAGCTCGGTGCGGGACGCGAAGTGGTGCAGGAGCGCGCCGCGCGAGACGCCCGCGCGGCGCTGCACCTCCAGCGTGGTCGTCCCGCTGTAGCCCTTCTCGTCCAGCACCGCGACCGTCGCGTCGAGCAGGCGCCGTCGCATGGTCGCCGCTCGATCGCCGGACGGGCGGCCACTCCGCGCGGGTTGCGCGACCACCGACTGCCTCCTCGCGCCGATTGCTACAGTCCTCCTTGACTGTTCAATCGTACGGGACCGGCCTGGGCGGTCGATCCGCCCGGCGACGCCGGCGGCAGCCCGAGCTTGCGGTGGTCCCAGGATCTGATCCGCTGGACGTCGAAGCGCACCGCGACCCGGTTGCCGATCATCGCCTCGACCTCGGGGCGCGCCTCCTCGGTGTACGGGCCGAAGTAGCGCTCCCACATGCTGACCCCGACCGCCCACAGCGCGGTGCGGTCCTCGACGAGGACGGCGCGGCCTTCCAGGGACACGCCGCGCAGCGTGTCGTAGGTGAGCCCGTCCTCGATCAGGACGCTCGCCCGGGGCTCGCGGCGGAGGTTGACGGCCTTCTGCGACTTGGCCTTGGTCTCGAACCACACCCGCCCGCCGACGATCGCGTACCACATGGCGACGAGGTGCGGGTGACCGGCCGGGCCCAGCGTGGCCAGGCTCGCGGTCCTGGACGCGGCGACGAACTGCCTGACCTCGTCCGCGCTCATCTCGACCTGCGCGCGCCGGTTGGTCCCCATCAGCCGACGAACCCTCCGGCGCAGTGGAGCGTCTGCCCGCTGATGTAGTCGGACTCCGGCAGGCACAGCAGGTAGACCGCGCCCGCCGCCTCCTCGGGCGTGCCCGCGCGGCCGAGCGGGATCATGGTCTCCATCCGCTCCAGCAGGTGGGGATTGACACCGACCCTGATGTCCCGGCCCTCCACGTCGATGGTCGCGCCGCTCACGACGGGCTGGGTGAGCCGGGTGCTGATGAGGCCGAAGGCGACGGCGTTGACGGTGGTGTTCAGCCGGCCCCACTCCTTGGACAGGGTCCGGGTCAGCCCTTCCAGGCCGGCCTTGGCGGCGCTGTAGTTGGCCTGCCCGGCGTTGCCGAAGACACCGGCCAGGGAGCTGATGTTGACCACCTTCCGGCAGACCGTCCTCCCCTCGGCCCGCTCGGCCGCGACGGCGGCCTTGATGACCGGCTGGACGGCGCGCAGGATGCGGAACGGCGCCTTCAGGTGCACTCCGAGGATGGCGTCCCACTGCTCGTCGGTCATCTTCTGGATGACGTTGTCCCAGGTGAACCCGGCGTTGTTCACGACGATGTCGATGCCGCCGAAGGTGTCCACGGCGGCGGCGACGAACCGCCCGGGGAAGTCGTCGTCGAGCACGCTGCCGGCGACCGCGACCGCGCTGCCGCCCGATGCGGTGATCTTCTCGACCGTCTCGGCGGCCGGCGCGGGGTCGAGGTCGTTGACCACGACGCTCGCGCCGGAACGGGCGAGCTTGAGCGCGATCTGCTGCCCGATGCCGCGGCCGGCGCCCGTGACCAGCGCGGTCTTGCCCTGCAGAACGGTCATGACTTCGCTCCTTCCATGGAGAAGACGGCCTGGCCGGTGAGCGTGACGGTGCCGTCGGCGAGCTCGACCCGCAGGTCCACGGTGACGAGGCCGTCCTCGACCCGGGTGACCTCCCCGTGGCAGGTCGGCTCCGCGTTCACCGGGGTGATCGCCACGAAGCGCGTGCCGAACTCGCGCAGCGCGGCCTGCGGCGCGTGGTCGGTGAGCAGGCGGCCCAGGTAGGCCATGCTGAGCATGCCGTGCGCGAACACGTCGTCCAGGCCGGCCCGGCGGGCGACGTCCAGGTCGAGGTGGATCGGGTTGTGGTCGCCGGATCCGCCCGCGAACAGCGCGAGGGTGGTCCGGGTGATGGGGCCGAGGGCCAGCGGGGGCAGCTTGTCGCCCACCCGCGCGCCGCGCGCCTCCCAGGTGACGGTCATGCCTCGCCTCCCCGCTCCTCGCCGCCGGTCACGCGGATCACCACGGTCTGGGCGAGGTCGGCGATCGGGGTCTCTCCCCGGGTGATCCGGGTGCGCCGCTCGACGAACTCCAGCGCGCCGCCCTTCTTGGTGTAGACGTCGGCGATCGTGCTGTGGGCGGTCAGCTCGTCGCCGGCGTACGCCTGCCGGTGGTAGGTGAAGGTCTGGGTCGCGTGCAGCACGGTGTTCAGGTCCACGCCCAGCGAGGTGATCCACTCGAACGGGTCGGGAACCTCCAGGTCGATGCCGTACAGGAACGTCGGCGGGACGGGCAGATCGGGGTGGCCGCCCGCGCGGGCGGCGTCCAGATCGACGTACACGGGATCGGTCTGGCCGGTGGCCTTGGCGAACAACCGGAGCCTGCCACGCTCGACGGTCATGGTCACCGGGGGCCCCGAGGTCCCGATGACGGAGGGGGGAATCGGCACGGTGCGACCTCCAACGGTTGCGACACGGTCGGCTGATTACAGTCAAGATAGACCGCTACTGCTCACCAAACCAGTCATTGCTTCCCGGCTTAGCAGTGTCCTACTGTAAGTCACAGTTGACTGTTCATCTCCCGGGAGGTTCCAGTGAACGCGGACGTGCGTGTCGCCGGCGTCGGGATGGCTCCGTTCGCCACGCCGCCGGCAGGCGCTACGAGGACCTGGCCCGCGACGCGATCCGGTCCGCGCCGGCGGACGCCGGGCTTGCGCTCGACGACGTCGGGCCCGCCTTCGCCTCGTACGTCTACGGCGACTCGGCCTGCGGCCAGGCGGCGCTCTACGGGGTCGGCATGACCGGGGTCCCTGTCGTCAACGTGAACAACAACTGCGACAGCGGCTCATCGGCGCTGCGGCCGGCCCGCCAGGCCGTCGCCGGCGGCGAGACCGACGTGGCGCTCGCGTTCGGCTTCGAGCAGATGCGGCGCGGCGCCCCTCGTCGAGCACTGACCCGACCGGCTCGGCCCCGCCTCCCGCTACCTGGACCGCCTCGACGAGCTGTACGGCACCGAGGAGGGCGTGCCCCTGGCCGCCCGGCTCTTCGGCGGGGCGGGCCGGGCGCACTCGGTCTGCCGCTCGTAGCGGGGGCATCGGTTCTGGTCAGGAATCGAGAAGCGCGGGTCCGGGAGCCGCAACTAGCGTCATCGTCATGACCTCCATCGAATTCGTGACCCTTGAGGTGGCCGACCCCGCGGCCGCCGACCGTTTCTACTCCACCGCCTTCGGCCCGTGCGGTCAGATACGCCTGCGGGCCTCGGAGGCGCCGGCGACCGGCTTCCGCGGGTTCACGCTGTCGCTCGTGGTGTCCCAGCCGGCCAATGTCAACGCCCTCATCGACGCCGCCGTGGACGCCGGCGCCACGACGCTGAAGCCCGCCGCCAAGTCGCTCTGGGGCTACGGGGGCGTCATCCAGGCCCCGGACGGGACGATCTGGCAGGTCGCGTCGTCGTCGAAGAAGGACACCGGCCCGGCCGGCCGTCAGTTCGACGAGTTCGTGCTCCTGCTGGGAGTCGCGAGCGTGGCCGAGAGCAAGCGGTTCTACGTCGATCGCGGCCTCACCGTGGCGAGGAGCTTCGGCGGCAAGTACGTCGAGTTCGCCACCGGCCCTGGTCCCGTCAAGCTGGCGCTGTACAAGCGCCGCGCCCTGGCCAAGGTCGCCGGTGTCTCTCCCGACGGCTCCGGATCGCACCGGCTCACGATCGGCGGCGACGCCGGGGTCTTCACCGACCCGGACGGGTTCACGTGGGCGACCGCATCGGAGACCGCGTCGCTGTGAACCCTCGGCCGGGTGGCGGTCAGAAGTACAGGGAGGTGTAGTCGGTGGTGGGCCAGGTGGTGACGGCGTCGGCGGCCCGGTACAGCAGAGGGTCGATGTCCCCGTAGGACAGCGTGCCCTCCTCCTGGCGGCGGTTGAACAGCGCGGCGTACGTGACGCCGTCGTACCGTCGGCACAGATACGTGAAGGTGCCCGCCATCTCGCCGACGTGCCAGGTGTTGAGCCCGCCGGTGACCCGCCGGACGTACCAGCCGGCGCCGTACCACCAGCCGTCGCCGCTGACGCCGATCTCCGGCTTGGCGAAGGCGCGGCTGAGGGACGTCGAGTTCAGCAGGCCCGTGGCGGTGGGCAGGTCGAAGATCCGGGCGAAGCGCACGACATCGACCGCCGCGGCCGCCCAGCCTCCGTAGGAGTCGCGGTTGGCCATGCTGAAGCCGCCGTACGGCGTGGGCACGATGTCGCCCGAGTCGTCCAGCACCGTCGTCGAGGTGTAGGCCGACTCATAGCGCACCTCGCCGGCGGCCGGGAGGGAGGACCCCACCCTCATGCGGGCGATCTTGAGCGGGGTGAGCAGTGCGCTCCGGACGTACGACTCGTAGCTCCGGCCCGTCACCTTCTCGATGACGCGGCCGAGCAGCAGGTAGCCGTAGTTGCTGTAGGCCATCCTGGTGCCCGGGTCGAAGTCGAGCGGATAGCCCGTGACGTACCGCATGATGTCGGCATGGCGGAGCGGCAGCGACTTGCCGAGGGCCCTGGCGATGACGGTCTCGTGCGTCGTCGTCGCGCTCGAAACCTCCCTGTCCCAGCCCGCGGTGTGCTGAAGCAGCCGCCACATCGTCACCTTCGCCAGCCGCGGGTCGGCGCTCTTGCCCGCGACCGGCTCCAGGTCGAGCCACTTGGTGACCGGGTCGCCCAGGTTGAGCCGGCCATCCTGCGCCAGCCGCAGGATGGCCGTCGCCGTGATGTGCTTGCCCACGCTCGCCAGCCGGAACAGGGAGGTCGGGGTCACTGCGGGCACGTACTTCTCCGGCGTGGACAGCGTGTACGCCCGCGCGAAGACCAGCTTGCCTTTGTGCGCGATCGCGAGTTGCCCGCACGTGATGCCACGTTTGAGCATGAAGTCCTTCATCAGCCTGTCGAAGCCCGCGAGCGCCGTGGGCGCCTGGCCCCTGGCCGCCACGGTGGGCACGGCGGAGGCGGGCCGCGCCGTCGCCACCAGGCCGATCGGCGCCGCGAGCGCCCCCTTCAACAGGCTTCTGCGATTCAGCACATGAATCTCCCAGGCGGTACGGACGTGGCTGGTGTGACCGAAGTGGCGAGACGAATATATGAGCGATTGCTCGCATATGCAAGCGGAGGCGGCCGAGCGCGGGTTCGGGCAGGCCGGCGGGTACGGGCCCGCCGGCCGTGACCGCCACGACGGCTCCTCGCGCGTCAAAGGCCGCCTCCATGGACGAGAAAGACAGCGCCGTTACCGGCGATCCGAGACCTTTCAGCAGGTCGGCCATAAAGGGTGAAACGCGAGAGCCGGTGACCGTCGTGGACGGTCACCGGCTCACTGCCTCTCCTTCGGGTCATCCTTTCCCGGCGTCAGGCGAGCTGGCCGCGGATTGCGCCGTCAGGGAACTCCTCGTTGTGGACGTTGGCGTAGAACTGACGCGGATTGTGGGCAATGGCCTTCAATTCCCCGAAGGTCAGCGTGGTCTCGGCATTTTCCGGCGTCTGGCGCTTCTCGGCGCGGATGCAGCCGCTCGCGAAGCCCTCGCTGGGCGCCCTCAGGGTCACCACGATCGGACCCGCCTCCCCTTCCCTGCCCTCGTGGATGTGCGCGGCGGTCGCGGGGGCGATGTTGTGGGCGGTGATGACGTAGCAGAGCGACGCTCCCCTCACCTTCCAGGCGAAGACTCCCACGCCGTCCGGGTCGCCCGGACCGGGAACCTCCTGCTCTCCGGTCATCTCGACGAACCGGTGGGGCGCCGTGTCGCTCGCGGTCGCGCCGGCCGTGCCGGCGAAGGCGGCCGTTGCTGCGACGAATGCCGGAATCAGGATGATTGACTTGATCACGGCAAGCCTCCTTGATAACTATAAGTAGTGATTCATCACTGTGCGTAGTCGTTCTTTCCGGGGCCTACCGGGTTGAAACCGCGCTGTTATGACGGGGATCGTCAAGGACATGTGATTGCCGCTGAATTTCGGCTCTATGTCCAATTTGACCCATTCGACTGGGTGAATGCCGGAATCCGCGGCAACGACGTAGAGGTCATCGTGCTCGGACCGGTGCCCGCGCCTGCGGGGACCCGCTAGCCGCGCGAGGGCCGGCCTCCCGTGAGCGGGCCTGCAGCGTCCGCGCGACCTTCGGGCCCAGCCAGCGCTTGAACCTGCGCAGCGACTCGAACTGCTCGGCCGCCCGGTTGACCCGGTAGTACAGCCGCGGCGGAACGTGCGGAAGCAGCGGGGAATGCCGCTGGCCGAGCAACGCGAACATCTGAGGGGGCGCCAGGCGGATATAACGCGGCAGGTTCTCGTACCACTGGGCGCTGTAGCGGGCCGCGCTCTGGACCGCGAGCAGAGCGGTCGTTCGTTCCCGTTCGTAGCGGGCGAGGGCGGGCCGCAGCTCCCCGCCGCACCCGCGCAGCGCGCCGGCCAAGGCGATGGCGTCCTCCAGGGCGAGCGTGGTGCCGGCCCCGATGGAATAGTGCGTGGTGTGCGCGGCGTCGCCGATCAGGACCAGGTTGCCGCGGTGCCACGTCCGGTTGGTCACGGTACGGAAGTGCAGCCACCGCGCGCTGCCGTCGGTCCGCGACCGGCCGATCAGGCTGTGCCCCTCGAGCACCCTGGCGAAGAGCCGCTCCAGCAGGGCCAGGCCCTCGGCCTCGCTCGCCTGGTGCAGTCCGAGACCCCTCCAGGTCGCCGGCGAACACTCGACGACACAGGTGCTGTGGCCGTCGCTGAAGCCGTAGCCGTAACACCAGATCCAGCCGTGCGGCGTCTCCACGAAGGCGAAGGTGAAGCAGTCGAAGACCTTGGCGGTGCCGAGCCAGATGTAGACGTTCCGCCCGACCGTGATCTTGGTGCCGAAGTGTCCGGCGTGGCGCTCGCGCAGCGCGCTGTTGACGCCGTCGCCGGCGACGACGAGGTCGGCGTCGGGCAACGGGCCGTCACCGGCGATCTCGTGCTCGAACTCAAGGCGCACCCCGAGGGAGACGGCCCGCTCGGCGAGGATTTCGAGCAGACGGCGCCGTCCGATGCCGAAGCCCTGGTCGCCGTGGTGCACCGTGGTGCGGTCGCCGACGTGCGCGACGCCGTCACTCCATCGCACCGACTCGGCGGCGATGGCGAGGGCGGACTCGGGGTCGCCGCCGCGCAGCTTGTCGAGCAGGCCGCCCCAGTAGGTCACCCCCCAGCCGTACGTGGACCCCGCGGGATTCCGCTCGTAGACGGTGATGTCATGGGCCGGGTCCTGCCGCTTCATCAGGATCGAGAAGTACAGGCCGGCGGGCCCGCCCCCGACGCAGGAGACCTTCACACGAACTCCCGTTATTACGCAAAGTGGTTACTTGATAACGGGGCCCATATTCCCGGCATCGTCTCTCCTGACCACCATCGTTCCTGTAAGACCTGCCTGCGGATGGGGACGTACCGGCACGTCAGCGACGCCACAGCCGCCTCCGTCGGCGTTCGCCCTGCCCCGGAGCCGTGTGCCGCTCCCGGGCACGCAGTCCGGGCACCGTCGCGAGCACGTCCTCGTACGGGGCCCGCTCGAACACGAACGGGCCGATGCCGGAGAAGGCGTCGTGATCGACCTGGTCGCAGTAGTCCGTCTGCCGGCCCAGATCCCGCCATACCACCTGCCCGGGGGAGAACTCCACGGCCGCGGTCACCGCCCCGCAGCCCAGATCGCCGCACTCGGGGCACACGTACAGCGGCGTCCTGCCGTCAGGCAGGGGGGACTCCCCCTGTCCCATCAGAAGACCGCGCGCGTCGTCGTCCCCGTCGAAGGCCGGGGCCAGCCAGAGGACCGACACCATGTCCATGTATCCGGCAGCGTGTTCGGTGAGCGTGTCCAGCAGCGGTCTGCCGTCCACCACGAAGTCCAGGAAGCGGACCTCGGAACGTGACATGTGGCGCCCGAGCCGTTCGCAGGGCCGCACCCGGCGCGCCAGCGACAAGTGACTGATCATGCCGCCAGTATTCCGGCGGGCCGCCGGTCATCCGCCGTACGTCCCGGCAGGGCGCGGTTGTTGCTGGGTGATGCAGTGGATGCCACCGCCGAGTGCGAAGATGTCGCGGGCGTCGATCGACTCGATCGTGCGGCCGGGGAAGAGCTTGGCGAAGAGCTCGGCCGTCTCCGCGTCTCGGGGGTCGTCGAAGGCGCAGAGCAGCGCCAGCCCGTTGGCGAGGTAGTGGTTGATGTAGGAGTAGTCGACCGGTTCGCCGTCCACCTCCCCTACGGTCGGGGCGGGCAGCTCGATCACCTCCAGCGGGCGTCCCCTGGCATCGGTGGCGGCGCGCAGTATCGCCAGGTTCTCCCGGGTCACCTCGTGGTCGGGATGCAGCGGGTCGGGCTGTACGTGGCACAGCACCAGGCCCGGCCGTACGAACGAGGCCAGCAGGTCGACGTGCCCGTTCGTGCCGTAGCCCCCGTAGTCGGCGGTCAGGCCGCGGGGCAGCCAGATCACCTTGCGCACGCCGAGCAGCAGGCGCAGCTCCGCCTCCACCTCGGCCTTCGTCCAGCCGGGGTTGCGGCGGGGGTCGAGCTGGACGGTCTCGGTGACGATGACGGTGCCCTCGCCGTCCACGTGGACGCCGCCGCCCTCTCCGACCAGCGCGGTGCGGTGGCCTGGAGCGCCCACCCGGTCCAGGACGAACGAGGCGACCAGGTCGTCCTTCTCGTGCGGGGCCCAGCCCCAGCCGTTGAAGGTCCAGTCGATCCCCATGAGCCGCCCGTCGTCGAACACGAAGGTGGGGCCGTTGTCGCGCATCCAGCAGTCGTCGAGCGGCTGCTCGACCACCTCGACGCGCGGGTCGAGCCAGGTGGCCGCCGACTCCCGCTCGCCGGGATCGACCAGCATGGTGACGGGCTCGTACCGCACGATCGTGTTGGCGACCGACGACCACGCCCGGTACGACGCCTCCGCCCGCTGGAGGGCATAGCCGACGGGCCACGACATCCAGGTACGGCTGTGCGGGTGCCACTCCGGCGGCATGAACACGACGATCGCTCCTCAGAGGAAGTAGAGGCGGTTGAGCGAGACGGAGTCGGACGGCCCCGACTCGACCGGTTCGCCGTCGAGCGAGACGCGGCCGTGCCGATCGACGTCCACATGGCCGAGCCGGGTGTTGCGCACCATGGAGGCGGGGCCGATGCCGCGGGTGCCGCGCACGCCGACCCGGCGCCTGCGCGTGGGCAGGCGGTCGCCTGACGCGGCGGCCTGCGCCACGAAGGCGACCGACAGGTCGGCGGCGGTCGCGCCGTGCGCGCCGAACTGCGGGCCGAGCACGAGCGGCTCACAGGTGTCGGTCGAGGCGTTCGGGTCGCCGGTGACGCCGTAGGCGGGGAAGCCGGCCTTCAGCACGAGTTGCGGCTTGGCGCCGAAATAGGCCGGCCACCACAGGACGATGTCGGCCAGCTTGCCCACCTCCAGCGAGCCGACCTCGTGGGACAGGCCGTGCGCGATGGCCGGGTTGACGGTGAGCTTGGCCAGGTAGCGCAGGACGCGTTCGTTGTCGTGCCGCCCGGCGGCGCCCCGCTCGGCTTTCATCTTCCCCGCCATGGCGAAGGTGCGTCTGACGGTCTCGCCGGCCCGGCCCATGCCCTGGGCGTCGGAGGAGGTGATGCCGATGACGCCCAGGTCGTGCAGGACGTCCTCGGCGCCCATGGTTCCCGCTCTGATCCGGTCTCGGGCCAGCGCGGCGTCGCCGGGCAGGCCGGGTTTGAGCCCGTGCACCGAGACGATCATTCCGTGGTGCTCCGCGACGGCGTCCCGGCCGAACGGCAGGGTCGGGTTGGTGGACGAGCCGATCACGTTCGGCACCCCGGCCAGCTTGAGCACGTTGGGCACGTGGCCCCCGCCGCAGCCTTCGATGTGGAAGGCGTGGATCGTCCTGCCGGACAGCACGGCGAGGGTGTCCTCCACCGACAGGCACTCGTTGAGGCCGTCGGTGTGCAGGGCCACCTGCACGTCGTGCTCCTCGGCGACGGTCAGGGCGGTGTCCAGGGCACGGGTGTGGGCCCCCATGTCCTCGTGCACCTTGAAGCCCGAGGCGCCGCCCTCGACCAGCGCCTCGACCAGCGGTGCCGGGTGGGAGGAGGAGCCGCGGGCCAGGAAGCCGATGTTGACCGGCCAGGCGTCGAAGGCGTTGAACGCGTGGCGCAGCGCCCACGGCGAGTTCACCCCGACCCCCCAGACGGGGCCGAACTCCTGGCCGATGATCGTGGTCACCCCGGAGGCCAGCGACGCCTCCATGATCCGGGGCGACAGCAGGTGCACGTGCGTGTCGATCGCCCCGGCGGTGGCGATCAGGCCCTCGCCGGACACGATCGTGGTGCCGGTGCCCACCACCACCTCGACGCCGTCCAGCGTGTCGGGGTTGCCGGCGCGGCCGATCGCATGGATCCGTCCCTCGCGCACGCCGATCGAGGCGCTGCGCACGCCGAGGACCGGGTCCAGGATCAGCACGTTGCTGATCACCAGGTCGCAGGTCTCCCGTACGGAGGCGGCCTTCAGGTGCAGTCCGTCCCTGGCGGTCTTGCCGAACCCGGCCAGGAACTCCTCTCCCCGCTTCTGCGAGTCGTGCTCGACCTCCACCACCAGGCCCGAGTCGCCGAGCCGCACCCGGTCGCCCTCGCGGTAGCCGTACAGACTCATCACGCCCCCAGATATCCGCAGGCACGCGCCCGGTGCATCGCGGCCTCGAACGCGCCGGGCGCGTCCAGCGGCCCGTCCACCAGCCCGGCGAAGCCGACGACCACACGCGCGCCACCGATCTCGGCCAGCCGCACCGTACGCGCGGCGCCGGGATCGAAGCGGACGGTGGAGCCCGCGGGCACGGCCAGGCGGCGGCCGTAGGCGGCGGCGCGGTCGAAGCTCAGCCGCGGGTTGACCTCGAAGAAGTGGAAGTGCGAGGTCACGCTGATCGGCACGGAGGCGGTGTTGACCACCTCGATCTCGGCCGTCTCGGGCGCCGGCTCGGGCCGGTCGGCCGCGATGACCGCGCCGGGGGCCTCGGGGCCCAGGGAGCCGCCGCCGAACGGGTCGGTGACCACGGCGAGCCGGGTGCCGTCGTCGAAGACGGCCTCGACGTGGATCTCGGTCACGATGTCCGACACGCCGGGCAGCACGTCGTCCGGGCCCAGTACGGCACGGCCCGCCTCGATCGCCTCGGCCAGCCGGGCGCCCTCGCGGGCCGCCTCGCAGACGGCGTCCGAGATCAGCGCGGTCGCCTCGGGGACGTTGAGCCGCAGGCCCCTGGCCCGCCGCGAACGGGCCAGCTCGGCCGCTGTGAACAACAGCAGCCGATCCCGCTCCGTCGGCGTCAGTCTCACGTCTTCCTCCGGATCAGCTCAAGGGGGCGGCACGGCGCCGCGTGCGCTTCGAAACGTCGGGGCCCGACAGAGTTAGAACCGTACTCAAAGTTTGAGCGCAGATCTAGATTTGACCACGAATCAGGCGAAAGGCACTACGGTGGTCCGCATGGCGCGGGAGTCGAAGATCGCCCTTGACCGGCCCGACATGCGGGCGCACGTGCTCAAGGCCGCCCTGCTGGCGATCGAGGAGGTCGGCTTCGCCCGCCTGCGGATCAGGGACATCGCCGACCGGGCCGGGATGAGCACCGGCCACGTTCTCTACTACTTCGGCAGCCGCGACCGCATCCTCGTCTCCACCCTGCTCATGAGCGAGGCCGACCTCGACGAGCGCCGCCGGGCCGAGCTGGCCCACCTGGACGCGCACGCGGCACTGGACCGCCTGGTCGAGCTCTACCTGCCGAAAGGACCGCACGACGTGCGCTGGCGGTTGTGGGCCCAGGTCATCGCCCGGCCGCCCGAGGACGAGGAGACGCTGCTCAGGCTCGACGGCTTCTTCCGCTCCTGGGCGGCCGAGCTGGCCGCCATCGTGCGGCGGCTGTCGGACCTCGGCGCGGAGGCCGCCGAGGACTTCGCGGTCAGGCACTGCCGCCTGATGGACGGCCTGAGCAACGAGGTCCTGCTCGGCATACCCGGCCACGACGCGGCCTGGGCGAAGAAGGCCGTGCTCGCGTCCATGCGCCGCGAGCTCGGGTGACGCCGCGCCGGGCCCCGGCCCGGCATCGCCTCAAGGTCCCACAGAACGCGAGGCCGGGTGCTCACCGCCTGACGGGCGTTCGCGGACCGTGGCTCCCGCGGTCCCGCACCGCCTCCGCGATGATCCCGGCCGCCCTCGCCATGCCGGCGGCGTTGGGATGGTACGGGTACGCGGGAGAGGCCGGCACCGCGCCTTCCAGCCAGCGCCGCGCGGGCGGCTCGCACAGGCCGTGCCGGGCGCTGGGCCGGCGGATGTCCACGTAGATCGCGTCATGCGCGGCGGCCTGCCGGGCCAGCATCGCCATCAGGCGGTCGAACGTGGCCTGCAGATAGTCCGCGTCGGCGGACGTGAAGGGGTCGGCCGGGTAACAGCCGCCTCGGCGCCAGTACGTCAGGTAGCCGACCACGACCACGTCGGCGCGGGGAGACCGGCGGTGGATCTCCTCCAGCGCCGCGGCCACCTTCGGCGCGGTGGCGTCGATCCGGGCGGCGTACTGGTCGACGCCGTCCACGGTGTGGCGCTCCCGGCAGGTCGGCCCGGTGGGCGGGGGCTGGGGGTTCGCGCAGGTCACGAAGGCCGACCCCAGGAGGATGTCGTTGGCCCCGATCGCGAGCGTGACCAGGTCGGTGTCGGGGCGCAGTGCGTCGTACTGCGGGGCGACCTCGCCGAACTGGCGTCCGGCGAGGTCGGTCGTCTTCGCCCCCGAGCAGGTCACGTCGGTGAGCGCGGCACGCAGGAGCCCGGCCAGCACGTGCGGCCAGTTCCGGTCGGAGCGCAGGCACGTGGCGTCGATCTCGCGGGGGATCAGCGGGCCCGCGGCCGAGGAGTCTCCGAGTGCCACGTACCGGAGCGGCGGCGCGGACGCCGCGGCCGGCGTCGCGATCAGGCCGGCGGCGAGCACCGGAGCCAGTGACAGTCCCAGACGTCGGACCCGCATCGGACCTCCTCATCGATCGATACGTCGCGCGGGGCAGTCACGCCGGCGCCGCCGTACGCCGCTCCCCCGGCGTCGCCTCGTCCGCGGCCTGCCGGCGGATCGACAACGCGAGCATGGGCACCAGGGCGAGGCCGACGAGCGAGGCGGCGGCGAGGACGTAGTACGGCGCGACCAGGCTTCCGGTGGCCTCCTCGACCAGGCCGTAGACGTAGGGGCCGACGAACCCCCCGGTGATGCCGATCATGTTGATGAAGGCCAGGCCGACCGCCGCCACCAGGCCGGACATCCGCGACATGGCGACCGACCAGAACAGCGGCAGGGTGCCGAGGGCGAAGAAGTTGGCGACGAAGACCAGGCCGATGCTCAGCACCGCGCTCGTGGAGGCGATGAAGCCGATCAGGATGACCGTGCCCGCGGCGGCGCACAGCCCGATCAGCGTGACCTCGCGGCCGAAACGGCGCTTGAGCCACGGGAACAGCAGGACGCCCGCCAGGCCCGAGATGCCGCCGCCGCCCGCCACGACCCCGATGAGGAAGGGGCTTTCCAGGCCGAGCGACTGCAGGAGCGCGGGGAAGTTGAAGCCCACGCCGGCGCCGATCACCTGGTTGATGAAGTAGATCCCGGCGAGAAGGAGCACCGTGGGGTGGCCGAACGCCAGGCGCAGCCTCCCGTGCGTACGCGACTGCGCCGGGGCGCCCTGGTTCACGGCCCGCTCGGTGAGCACGGCCGCCTCCTCCTGGGTGAGCCAGCGCGCGTCGGCCGGCCGCGCGGGCAGGGCGAACCAGACCAGCGCTCCGACGAGGACCGTGACGAGCCCTTCGACCAGGAACATCCACTGCCAGCCGTGCAGGCCGCCCAGGCCGTCCAGTTCCATGAGCGCGCCGCCCATGGGCGACCCGATGAAGATCGCGATACAGGGGGCGGTGTAGATCAGGCCCACGATCGTCACGCGGTGCTTCTGGGAGAACCACAGCGTGACCATGTACATCATGGCCGGGAAGAGGCCCGCCTCCGCGGCGCCGAGCAGCAGCCGCAGGATGTAGAACGACAGCTCGTTCTGCACGAACATCATGGCGGCCGACACCGCGCCCCACGTCACCGCGATGCGGGTGATCCACACGCGGGCGCCGACACGGTAGAGGACCAGGTTGCTCGGCACCTCCAGCAGGGCGTAGCTCACGAAGAACAGGCCCGCGCCCAGCCCGTACGCGGCCGCGCTGATCCCGACGTCGGCCTCCAGCGCCGTCTTGGCGAGGGCGACGTTGGTCCGGTCGACGTAGGACATGAAGTAGGCGATGCCGAGCACCGGCAGCAGCCGTTTGACGGCCTTCCTCGTCGCGAGTTCGTGCAGCAGATCTTTCGCGTTCGTCATGGGGCGCCCTTCCGGAGGTGGCCAGGTTCAAGGGGGGTGTCCGGGGCGTCCGGACCGGAACGGCCGGGGGAAGCGAACAGGTCGTGCGACTCTCTGACGTGCGATACTACCGAGTATCACGTTAAATCTGGCTCACTGCGGTGTCAACCGCCCCAGTCAGCCCGTGCGACGATGAACCCGGTCGCGGCGAGGAGGAGAAGTCGGTGAGTGCGAGCCCCGGATCGGTGCCCGAGGTGCGGTGGAGGATCCTCGACGCCGCGGCGGAGGCGTTCATGCGCAGCGGGTTCGCCAACGCCACGGTGGACGACATCGCGCGCGACGTGGGGGCCACCAAGGGCCTGGTCTACTACCACTTCCGCTCGAAGTTCGACATCCTGCTCGCGGTCTACGAGGAGGGCATGCGCCGCGTCCGCGAGCAGGTCGAACCACACGCCCAGGGCCCGGGGGCCGGCCGCGACCGGCTCGCGGCCATGTCGGTCGCGCACGAGCTCAACCTGATGGAGAACCCCGCCTACCACCACGTCATCCACCAGGCGGTGCGGGGCGAGGTGTCCACCGCGCTCAAGGAGCGCCAGCGCGAGGCCCTGCTGGCCCTGAACCGGCTCCGGCGCGAGTACGAGCTGATGTTCCGCCGCGTCGTCCAGGAGGGCATCGACGACGGGTCGCTGCGCCCGGTCGAGGCGTCCCTGGCCGCGAGAATCCTGCTCGGCAACCTCAACGCCGTCGACATGTGGTACCGCAAGACCGAGGGCCAGCCGGCCGACGAGCTGCGCGCCCTCGCTCACCGGATCGTCGACCTCCTCATCGGGGGCCTCGCGGCGTGAGCCGACGGGCGGCCCGGAGCGGGCGACCGGCCCGGCCTACTGTGCGCGCAACCGGCTCAGCAACTCGGTGGCGGCGTCCGCGATCTCATCGTCCAGGGAGCCGGCCGCGAGTTCCAGCATGGGGACGGCGCCGGGTACGTCGCCCGCCCGGGCCCGCAGTGCGCCCAGGTCCAGAGCGGCGGCCTCGATGACGTCCTCGATCCGGGCCTCCACGAGTTCGACGAGATGGCGCTCCTGAGCGGCGGTGTCGCCCGCCCGTCCCTCCAGGCGCGCGAGTTCCAGCAGCGCCCGCGGGGCGTGCACGGGGTGGCCGAGGGAGACGGCTTCGTCGAACGCCGACCGGGCCTCCTGGTCGTCGCCACGCCCCTGATACAGGCGGCCGAGGGCCAGCAGGGCCATCGACGCCGCCAGCACGTCGGTCCCGGTCGCGGCGATCATCACCGGGATCATCGCGGTGCCGGGCTGGGCCTGGCCACGCTTCAGCAGGACGAGCCGGGCCGGGGGTAGGCGGTCTCGGGGGCGTTCGCGCGCAGGTTGGCCAGGATCCTGGCGGACGCGCGCGTGATCGCCTCCAGCTCGTCCTCGCCGAGAGGCTCGATCAGCCAGCGGCGGATGTGGGCGACCCGTCTGGGCAGCGCGGCGGCGATGGCCCGGCGTCCCTCGGGGGTGAGCACGATCTCGGTGCCTCGGGGGGTGTCGGCGCAGGCTTCGCGGGTGATGAGGCCCCGGCCCGCCATGCGGGTGAGGTGGTGGTGCAGGCGGCTCTTCTCGAACTGGGTGACCCCGCTGAGCTGGTAGGCCCGCAGCCGTCCGCCCGGCGCGTTCAGCAACGCCGTCAAGATGGCGAGGTCGGGCTCGGACAGGCCGGTCTCGCGCTGCAACTGCTGGGCCATCTGCCGCCAGAAGTGCACCTGCATCTCGAAGAAGGCGTTCCACGCGCGCTCCTCGCGCGCGGAGAGCGCCCCTGGCTCGTCTCCGCCTCGGTCGTCATCGCGCTCAAGGTGTGCCACGCCGCGATCCTACCCCAGCCGGTTGACGCGTCATCTCGGGCGGGGCTACGGTCGAGGTGACACATCAACCCCTAATGTGGAAGCAGGTCGTCGTGACCATCCTCACCATCACCGGCCGCGGGAGGCCGGTGCCGCCCGCGGCGGGGAGCCCGCGGTGAAGTTCCTGGTGCTGCCGCACCTGTCGAGCGAGCGCAAGCCGCCGACGGTGCGCCTGGCCGAGCAGGTCGACAACGCGGTGCTGGCCGAGCGGCTCGGCTTCGACGGCTACGGCATCGGCGAACGGCACGAGCGGCCGTTCGAGGAGTCCGCCCCGCCCGTCATCCTGGCCAACATCGCCGCGCGCACCTCCACGATCCGGCTGTTCACGACGGTCGCCACGCTCAGCCTGCTCGATCCGGTACGCGCCTTCGAGGACTACTCCACCCTGGACCACCTCTCCGGCGGCCGGCTCGAACTGATCATCGGCAAGGGCAACGGCCCCAAGTCGGCCGCGATGTTCGGCGTGACAAAGGACGACCAGCGAGAACGCCACCGGGAGAACTACGAGCTGTTCCGGCGGCTGTGGCAGGAGGACAGCGTCACCTGGCAGGGCCGCCACCGGCCCCCGCTGACCGGCGCCGAGGTGCGCCCCCGCCCGATGCGGCCGCTGCGG
Organism: Thermocatellispora tengchongensis; assembly: GCF_014202315.1. GTDB lineage: Bacteria > Actinomycetota > Actinomycetes > Streptosporangiales > Streptosporangiaceae > Thermocatellispora > Thermocatellispora tengchongensis. Next base: position 130,185 of record NZ_JACHGN010000011.1, read on the forward strand.
ATCTGGCACGGCAGCGCGACCAGCAAGGAGTCGGTGGAGCTGGCCGCGCGCCACGGCGACCCGCTGTTCTCCTCCAACGGCGGAGGGCCCATCGAGCCGTACGCCGAGCTCATCCGGCACTACCGGGAGCAGTGGGCGCTGCACGGCCACGACCCGGCCGACGCCCTGGTCGGCGCGGGCACGGCCGGCTACTACGGCCACCGCGACAGCCGCACGGCGATCGAGCGCTACCGGCCGATCTTCGAGGAACGGCTGGCCGTGAACAACCGCTACGGCCACTACCTGACCTTCACCTCGCTGGAGGACTTCGTCGAGCGCAGTTCGGCGCTGGTGGGCAGCCCGCAGCAGATCATCGAGAAGGTGCACCGCTACCACGAGCGGTTCGGGCACGAGGTGCTGCACATCCACGTCGACGGCGACCTGCTGAGCCCGCGCGAGTATCTGGAGACCCTGGAGCTGTTCCAGAGCGAGATCGCGCCCGTGTTGCGCAAGGAGCTGCCCAGCCGCCCTCTCGCCGACCCCTCGATCCCGCCGTGGCCGGAGACGTTCTTCTCCTCCCTCACCAGGGGGAGCCGCGCATGAGCACGCCGAACGCCGCGGGCGGCTACGCCTACCTGCCCGGCCTCACCTTCGCCGCCCGGGGGGTGGCCGCGCTGCCCGGGTTCACGATCGTCCGGGCGGTCCTGCCCGGACCCGTGCCCCTGGGCGAGGGGTTCGCCGCGGTGGAGCGGCACCTCAAGGAGGCGGGCCGGCCGCTGGAGGCGCTGTGCGGCATGGAACTGCGCATGCCGCGGGCGCTGGACCGCCAGGGCTTCATCGACTTCAACTCCGCCTACGTCGCGCAGCTCCGCGCCTGGGGCCTGCTGCGCGACGGCGCGCCGCCGCTGGCCCGCACCAACGTGATCCCCGTGGCCGATCCACCGCCGCAGACCGGCGTCCTCGCCTTCTCCTACACCGTCCCGGACGGCGGCGACGTCCCGGCGTACGTCGTGTCCGGCGCGGCCGAGGTGCCCGCCGGCGCCGGATACCCCGAAGGGATCGTGCGGCCGGGTGAGACCGGGCAGGAGGCGATGGCGGCGAAGACCGCCTCGATCGTCGGCGACATCCTGGACTGCCTGGCCGGCCTGGGCGTCCCGTGGACCCCGGCCGCCCAGGTGCACCTGTACTCGCCGCACACCACCGCCGCGACGGCGGCCTTCGACGGGATCGCCGGGCTCGCCGGGGTCGCGCCCGCTCACGGCATCGTGTGGCACCGCGCCCGGCCGCCGGTCACGGGGCTGGAGATGGAGATCGACGTCCGACGCCACCGCGACGAGATCGCCGCGGACCGGCCAAGTAAGCGCGGACCGGCCAAGTAAGCGCGGACCGGCCAAGTAAGCACCGAGGAAGCAGATGATGGCGAACGATCAACTGAAGCGACGGGCGATGGAGCTGTTCCGGGCGGCCGGGGAAGACCCCGGGGGATCGTCCGTGGAGGACCTGCGCGCCCGCGACGACGCGCTGTGGGCCCGGTTCGTGCCGCCGGACGCGATCGTGGAGGCGGTCGACGCGGCGGGCGTGCCGTCGCTGTGGGTGAGCGTGCCGGGGAGCGACCCGGGCCGGGCCGTGGTGTGGTTCCACGGCGGCGGGTTCATGATCGGCTCTCCCGCCGGGCGCCGGGCCTTCGGCGCCGACCTGGCGCGGGCCGCGGGCTGCCGGGTCCTGCTGCCCGGCTACCGGCTGGCGCCCGAGCACGTCTTCCCGGCGCAGCTCGACGACGCCGTCGCCGCGTACGCGTGGGCGGCGGACCTGCTCGGCGCGGGCAACGTCGTGCTCGGCGGCGACTCCGCCGGCGGCGGGCTGGCCGTGACCGCCATGCTGGCCGCCCGCGAGCGGGGACTGCCACTGCCGGCCGGCGCCATCCCCACCTCAGCCGCCCTGGACTGGACGTTCACCGGCGCTTCGCACACCACCAACCTGCACCTCGAACCGGTCGCCACCAAGGACGTCTACCGGCAGGTGGCCGAGCGGTTCCTGGCCGGGCACGACCCGCGCGACCCGCTGGTGTCGCCGTTGTTCGCCGACCTGCGCGGCCTGCCGCCGGTGCTGCTCATGGTCGGCGGGGAGGAGACGCTGCTGGACGACTCGCGCGGCTTCGCCGAGGCGCTGCGCGCCGCCGGCGGCCAGGCCGACCTGCGCGTCTACGAGGGGATGTTCCACTACTGGCACCTGTTCGCCTCCTTCCTCCCGGAGGGGCGGCACGCGGTGCAGACCATGGCGGAGTTCGTCCTGCGGCGGACCGGGGCAAGGAGCGCGGCGTGAACGGGCCGGGCCGACCCGGCGGGCTGCGGGTGGAGCACCTGACCGAACCGTTCGGCATGACCACGCGGGCGCCCAGGCTGAGCTGGCGGCTGCCCGCCGGGGCCCGGACCCAGGTCGCGTACCGGATCCGCGGCGAGGCGGGCGGCACGGAATGGGACACGGGCCGGGTGGAGTCCGGCCGCACCCTGTTCGTCCCGTACGGCGGGCCGCCTCTGGCCTCCCGGCAGCGCGCCACCTGGGCGGTCAAGGTGTGGACCGACCTCGGCGAGAGCGACTGGTCGGAGCCGGGACGGTGGGAGACCGGGCTGCTGGAGCCGGGCGAGTGGGCCGCCTCGTGGATCCGCCCCGGCGAGGGCGAGCGGATCCCGCCCGCCGGTCACCGGCCCGCGTACCTGCTGCGCGGCAAGGTGGTCCTCTCCCGCCCGGTCGCGCGGGCGAGGGTGTACGCCACCGCTCGCGGCCTGTACGAGCTGCACCTCAACGGCGCCCGCGCCGACGACATCGAGCTGGCGCCCGGCTTCACCGCGTACCGGACCCGGCTGCACGTGCAGACCTACGACGTGACCGGGCTGCTGCGGCCCGGTGAGAACGTGCTGGGGGCGGTGCTCGGCGACGGCTGGTATCGCGGCAGGACCTCCTACCACCGTCTGCCCGACGGGTTCGGCGACCGCACCGCCCTACTGGCCCAGATGCACGTCGAGCACGACGACGGCACCGAGACCGTGTTCGGCACGGGACCGGACTGGGTCTGGGCGACCGGGCCGATCAGGGCCGCCGACCTGTTCGACGGCCAGGAGAACGACCTGCGCGAGGATCGGCCGGGCTGGAGCGTTCCAGGCGACCTCGAGGCCGGCTGGGCGCCGGTGGCCCTGGCCGAGGCCACCGGCGCGAGCCTGGTCTCCTCCCCCGCCCCGCCGGTGCGCGCGATCCAGGAGCTGCGGCCGGTCGCGATCACCCGGATCGGGCCGGACCGGCAGGTCGCCGATTTCGGGCAGAACGTCAACGGCCGGGTGCGGCTGACCGGCCTCGGCCCGCGCGGCACCTCGCTGCTGCTGACCCACGCCGAGGCCGTCACCCCCGCCGGGGACGTGGACACCGCCAGCGCCAAGGCGGGTATCCCCTGGTACGAGCCGCCGCGCGGCGTCCAGGGGGACAGGGTGATCGCCGCGGGCCGGGCGGGCGAGGTGTTCGAGCCCCGGCACACCAGGCACGGCTTCAGGTACGTGCGCGTCACCGGCCACCCCGGGGACCTGACGCCGGACGACGTGACCGCCGTGGTCCTGGGCTCCGACCTGCCCCGAACAGGCTGGTTCGAGTGCTCCGACCGGCGGGTGAACCGGCTGCACGAGATCGCGTTCTGGACCCTGCGCAACCAGCAGTGCGACATCCCGCAGACCGAGATCACCCGCGAGTGCGCCGGGTGGACCGACTGGGGGTTCAACCTGCCCTCCGCGCGGCTGCTGCACGACGTGTCCGGCCTGACCGTCAAATGGCTGCGCGATCTCGCCGCCGACCAGTGGCCGGACGGGAAGATCACCAACTACTCCCCCGACCCGCTGGGCCCGGACAGCCTCACCGCGCCGTACGCGATCCCGCACGGCCAGGCGGGCTGGGGCGACGCCGCGGTCGCCGTGCCGTGGGAGATCTGGCGCGCCTACGGCGACCAGGCGGTTCTCGCCGAGCAGTACCCCTCCATGTCGGCCTGGGTGGAGTACGTCGCCCATACCGCGCGGGAGAAGCGCCACCCCACCCGGGCCGCGCGCCGGCCGGAGCCCGCACCGCACGAGGAGTTCCTGTGGGACACCGGGTACCACTTCGGCGAGCACCTCGAACCGGGCACCGGTCACGCGGAGTCGGGCGACCCGGATCTCGGCGACCCCTCGGGGTTCGAGGAGTGGATCAGGACCGCGGTGGCCGAGGCCGAGGCCCGCGACCACGCGGTCTTCGCCACCGCCTACTTCCACCGCTCGGCGGACCTGCTGGCACGGGCCGCGGCCGTGCTCGGCCGGACGGAGGACGCCGCCCGCTACCGGTGCCTGGCGGACGACGTCCGCGCCGCGTGGCAGGCCGAGTTCATCGGGGCCGATGGCGCGCTGACCGTGGACACCCAGGCCACCCACGTACGGGCGCTGGCCTTCGGCCTGGTGCCGGACGAGCTGCGCGAGCGCACCGCGCGGCGCCTGGTCGAGCTGATCCGCGCGGCCGGCACCCACCCCGGCACCGGCCTGCCCTCCACCCACCTGCTGCTGCCGGTCCTGGCCGAGACCGGCCACACCGATGTCGCCTACGAGCTGCTGCTGCGCGAGACCCCGCCGTCCTGGCTGACCGTGATCGAACGCGGCGGCACCACGTTCTGGGAGGAATGGGACGGCATCGCCGCCGACGGCTCCACCCACCAGGCGCTCAACCTGCCCACCCGGGCCAGCGTGGTCGAGTTCCTGTACGGGTACATGGCCGGCATCCGCCTCTCCGGCGACACGCCGGCCTACCGCCGCTTCACGGTCGCGCCGGAGCCCGGCGGCGGCATCACCTGGGCCCGCGCGAGCCTGGAGTCGCCGTACGGGCGGATCGAGTCGTCCTGGCGGATCGAGCGGGACGCCTTCACCCTTGAGGTCACCGTGCCGCCGGGCACCTCGGCCGAGGTCACCCTGCCGGACGGCACCCGCGCCGAGGCGGGCCCCGGCACGTCCGTCCTCACCTGCGCCATGCCCGTGAGCGCGGCCATGTGACGCCGTGGACGGCGCGGCCGTGCGTCAGGCGGACGACGATCGCACGTCCGGCCGGGTCACGCGTGCCCGGGAGGTGCGGGGTGGGAGGGTCAGGGCGGCCGCCACGGCGCCCAGCAGGAGGAGGGCGGCGGTCAGGAGGTAGCCGGAGGAGGCGGTGTCGCGGAAGGCCTCCATGGTGGCGGTGCCGGCCCCGGGGGCGGGGATGTGGTGGATGAGGAGGCCGACGATCGCGATGCCGAAGGCGGCGGACATCTCGCGGAACATGTTGATCACGCCGCTGGCCACGCCGGCCGTCTGCTCCGGGACGGATTTCAGGACGTACATCAGCAGGGGCATGCACAGGGCGGCGCCGGCGCCGACGGTCAGGACTCCCGGCATGAGGTCGGCGAAGTCGTGGGCGCGGGTCAGGCCGGAGAAGAGGGAGACGCCCAGCGCCATCAGGGCCATGCCGCCGCCGACGGTGAGGCGGGGGCCGATCGTGGTGGCCAGCCAGGACGCCACGGGGGTCAGGATCAGCACCACGCCCGCGGCGGGGAGCATGACGAGGGCCGCCTTGGTGGGGCTGAAGCCGAGGTAGATCTGCATGAACGAGGCGGAGTAGTACAGCAGGGCGGCGAAGCCCATGCCGTTGAGGGTCTGGGCGAGCAGGCCGCCGACGAAGACGCCGTTGCGGAGCAGGCGCAGGTCGAGCATGGGGTCGCGGGTGCGGCGCTCGATGAGGACGAGGGCGGTCAGGGCGACGGCGGCGAGCGTCAGGGGGGCCGCGGCCGGCCCGGACTCCAGGGCGTGGAACAGCGCGAAGACCAGGACGGCCGAGGCGAGCACGCCCGGCAGGTCCAGGGGGCGGCGGGTGCGCGGGCCGGTGTCCTCGACGAGGACCAGGCTCAGGATCACCGCGAGCACCCCGGGGAGGACGTTGATCAGGAAGATCCAGCCCCAGGGGGCGTACTCGACGATCGCGCCGCCGATGGGGCCGCCCAGGGCGAGGGCCGCGGTGCTGGCGGCGCTCCACACGATCAGGCCGCGGGAGCGCTGGCGGTCGGTCCGGGCGATGGTGACCATGACCTGGCTGGCGGGGAGGGCGATGGCCGCACCCGCGCCCTGGAGGAGGCGGCCGGCGATCAGCACCGGGGCGTTCCAGGCCAGGCCGCAGAGCGCGGAGGCGGCGGTGTAGACGACCATCCCGGCGGCGAACGTGGCGCGGCAGCCGTAGACGTCGGTCATCCGGCCGCCCGCGAGCATCAGGCAGGAGAACGCCAGGATGAAGCCGGTGGTCACCCAGGCGGCGTCGTCGCTCGACATGCCGAGGTCGGCGCTGATGGTGGGGACGGCGTTGACCACCACCGTGTTGTCCATGGTGATCATGAATGCGCTGACGGCGACGACGGTCAGCGTCCATCCGTACTTGTCGACGGGTGCCTCCTGAGGGCGAGGTGAGGGCGTCAGAACAGGAGGGTGACGCCGATCGCGCCGATCGTGGCGTCGGCGGCGAGGTGGGCGAGGTAGGCGGCGAGGATGCCGCGGGTGCGTACACGGATGACGCCCAGCACCAGCCCCCACATGCCGGCCATGGCCGCTCCGACCCAGCCGGAGGGGAAGCCGCCGAGGTGGGCGACGCCGAAGGCGGCGGCCTGGAGGACCACGGCGGGGACCACCCCCAGCAGCGCGGTCAGCTCGGTCTGCACCACGCCGCGGTACAGGAACTCCTCGGCCAGGCCGTTCACCGCGGCGAAGGCGACGATGACGAGCACCAGCAGCCAGGCCGGGCGGTCGCCCAGGCCGGCGACGAACGGCGGGGGCGGCGGGTCGGCGACGCGGGCCCAGGCGACGAGGGCGAGGGCGCTCGCCACCACGGTGAGCGCCATGAGCCAGGGCAGTTCGGGGGTGAGGCGTCCGCGCCGCAGCCACTCGGAGGTGGGGTGCGGCGCGGGGGCGCGGCGGTTGACCAGGTGGGCGACGCCCAGCGCCAGCAGCACGGTCACCGGCCACACCAGCACCGCGCCGTCGAGGAGGTGCGCGCCGGCCAGCGCGAAGAGCACGACGAGATCGACCACGATCACCGTCCGCAGCGCGGGCGCGCTGCCGGATCTCCAGGCGAGCGCGCTCGCCACGATCAGGGCGCCGGCCACGGAGACCGACGTGGCGGCGGAGCCGGGGATGATCGCCACCCCGGCCAGGAAGGCCGCCACGGTGGCCGCGAGACCCCCGGCCAGTGCCGAGGACGTCAGTGTCGGAGGCATCGTGCCTGTCATCATCCCAGCTTCCGGTTCAGGACCGCACCTATCTCGGCCAGGGCCTTGTGGTCCATCAGCTCGAGATGCGCGCAGGGCAGCGGGTGGTCGGCGACCCGGCCGTCCACGTAGCGGTCCCAGACGCGCACGACCGGGCCGTCCGCGGGCTGGTCGTGGGACGCGGAGAAGAACTCGACGTCCCCCCGGAACACCTCCGGCGTGTGGCCGCGCAGCAGCCGGGTGTTCTCGGCGGCGGCGTCGAGGATCGCCTCCAGCGTCTCCTTGCTCACCAGCGAGCGCAGGTCCGGACGGCCGTCCAGGTACGCCAGGACCCGCGCGCGCGTCAGCGGGCTCCCGCCGGCCTCGGCCACGTCGAGCCCGATGCCCTGGACGAGGGTTTCCAGGACCTCCGACTCGGCCTCGGCGTCGGTGCGGGCGGGCAGTTTGTCGCCGGTGTACGCGTCCAGCATCGCCAGCAGGCCGACGCGCTCGCCCTGCCGTTGCAGCTCCACGGCCACGGCATGGGCCATGACCCCGCCGAAGGACCAGCCCAGCAGGTGGTACGGCCCGGCCGGCTGGACGGCCCGGATCTCCCGTACGTAGTCGGCGGCCATGTCCTGGAACGTGGCGTAGCGCACCCCGGGTTCGCCGATGGCGCGCGACTGGAGCGCGTAGATGGGGCGGCCGGGACCGAGGTGCCGCAGCAGCCCCTGGTAGCTCCAGCTCAGGCCGGCCCCGGGGTGGAGGCAGAACAGCGGGTGGGCGTCTCCCTCGGTGCGCAGGGGGAGCATGACGCCGAAGGAGGCGGGGCCGGGTTCGGCCGATTCCAGGTGCTCGCGTAGCAGTGCGGGGGTGGGCGCGAGGTAGAGGCTGCGGATGTCGACCCGCACCCGGAGCTCGGCGCGTACCCGGTGGATGAGCCGGATGGCGAGGGTGGACTGGCCGCCGAGCTCGAAGAAGTCGTCGTCGTCGCCGACCTCGGGCACGTCAAGGACCTCGGCGAAGATGCGGCGCAGCGCCTCGTCCCGGCGCGGGTCCGCGGGCGCGGTTCTCACTGCGGGCAGGGTTCTCAAGGCGGGCCGCGGCGCGGGCGCGGGGCGGCGCCGCTCCGCGCTCACCAGGGCGCGCAGGCGGTCCTCGGGGTCCACCGGCGTGTCGCCGACGCGGCGCTCCGGTTCGGCGGTGAGCCGTTCCAGGACGCGGGCCAGCTCCCCGACCAGCATCTCGGCGGCGCCCGGATCGAACAGGTCCGGCCGGAAGTCCACGCGGACCATGAGCCGTTCCCCCGGGGTCACCAGCAGGGCGAGCGGGTAGTGGGCGCCGTCGCGTACTCCGGCGTCGCGGACCCGCAGCCCCATCGGGGACAGGTCCAGCGCGGCGGGGTCGAAGGGGTAGTTCTCGAAGGCCAGCACCGTGTCGAACAGGGTGGGCAGCCCGGCCGCGCGGTGGATCTCCATCAGGGCGAGGTGGTGGTGCTCCGACATCGCCGCCTGCCGGTCCTGGAGGCGGCGCAGCAGGGCGTCCAGGGGCTCGTCCGGCGTCAGGCGCACGCGCACCGGGACCGTGTTGATGAACAGGCCCACCATGTCCTCGGCGCCGGGCAGTTCGGGGGGCCGGCCGGAGACGGTCGCGCCGAAGACGACGTCGGAGCGGCCGGTCAGGCGGCCGAGCAGCAGCGCCCACGCGGCCTGGACGAAGGTGTTGACGGTCAGGCCGCGCTGCCTGGCGGCGCGGGTGAGCCGGTCGCTCAGCTCGGCGGGCAACCGGGTGAGCACGCTCTCGCCCGGCACCGGGTCGCGGGTGTCGTCCTCGCTCGCCAGGAGGGTCGGCCGGTCCAGCCCGGCCAGCTCCTCCCGCCACGCGCGTGCCGCGCGCTCGCGGTCCTGGCCGCCCAGCCAGGCGAGGAAGTCGCGGTAGGGGCGCGGGCCGGGCGGCAGCGCCTCGCCGGAATCGAAGGTGAACAGGTCCCGCAGGAGCAGCGACAGCGACCAGCCGTCGAACAGGATGTGGTGGCTCGTCACCAGGAGGCGGTGACTCTGCGCTCCGGTACGCACCAGGGTGAAGCGGAGCAGCGGGGGCGCGGCGAGGTCGAAGCGGCGCCCGCGGTCGGCCGCCGCGATGCGCGCCAGCTCCTCCTCCAGCAGCGCCGGGGGCGTGGCGGTCAGGTCGATCTCGTCCCACTGCGGCTCGGCCCGCGCCACGACGACCTGCACGGTACGCCCGGTGGGCAGCGCCTGGAACCCGGCCCGCAGGGCGTCGTGCCGATCCAGCACGGCGCGGGCCGCCCGGCGCAGCGCGGACGCGTCCAGCTCGCCCTCCAGGTCGAGGGAGATCTGCACCGCGTACACGTCCGGAGAGGAGGAGTCGAACAGCGAGTGGAAGAGCATGCCCTCCTGGAGCGGGGACAGCGGCAGGACGTCGGCGAGGGACGGGTGGGCGGCCTCGATCGCGTCCAGCTCCTGCGGCGTCAGCCGGACGAGGGGGAAGTCGGAGGGCGTGTGCCCGCCCGCGTCCGGGCGTTCCGCGTGGCGGATGAGCCCGGCCAGGGCCTGCCGCCACAGCAGGTCGAGTTCCCCGATCTCCTCGGCGGTGAACAGCCGGTCCGGCCAGGCCCAGGTCGTGGACAGTACCGGGCCTTCGGTCCCGTCCAGCACGACCGCGTCCACGGTGAGCGGGTGGCTGATCGGGAAGCCGGGGTCGCGGCCCGCGCCCAGGGCGGCGGTCTCGGGGGCGAGCCCCCAGCCGGCGCCGGCGTCGCCGGGGTCCGCGTCCACGCGGCCCAGGTAGTTGAAGGCGATCCGGGGCCGGGGCAGGGCGCGCAGGACCTCGCGGGTACGCGGGTTGAGGTGGCGCAGCAGCCCGTAGCCGATGCCGCGGTCGGGCGGGAGCCGCAGGCCCTCCTTGACCCGCTTCAGGGCGCGGCCGACCGCCGGTCCGCCGGCGACGACCTCGTCCCACGGGACGCGTCCGGGGTCCAGCCGCACCGGGAACACGGTCGTGAACCAGCCCACCGTGCGCGACAGGTCCACGCCGGGCACGATCTCCTCCCGGCCGTGGCCCTCCAGGTCCACCAGCAGCGCCGCCTCGTCCCGCGCGGGCCGCCAGCGGTCCACGGCGAGCGCGAGGGCGGTGAGCAGGACGTCGGCGGGGGTGGCGTGGAACGGGGGCGCGACCCGGGTGAGCAGCGCCTCGGTCTGCGCCGCGGGCAGTTCACGGGTCAGGGAGCGGGAGGTGGCCTCGATGTCGCGGGCGGGGTCGAGCGGCGGGCAGAGCGCCGTGCCGGGCCCGTCGCCGAGCACGCCGGTCCACAGCTCGGCCTCGCCGGCGCGGTCCTCGGCGGCCTCGGCGAGCCGCCGGGCCCAGGTGCGGAAGGAGGTGGGGACGGGCGCGACCTCGGGCCGCCGTCCGGCCAGGGCCTGCGGCCACGCCTCGGCCAGGTCGGAGATCAGCACCCGCCAGGACACCCCGTCCACGGCGAGGTGGTGGACGAGCAGCAGCAGCCGGCCGGGCTCCGCGCCGGCGTCGAACCACACGGCCTGGACCATCACGCCGTCGGCCGGGCGGAGCCGGTCGCGGGCGGCGCGGGTGTGCTCGGCCACCGCGTCGCGCAGGGCCTCCGGCGTCGCGCCGCGCACCTCGACGCGGCGGAACAGGGAGCGTGCGTCGATGCCGGCGGGCGGCAGGGTCTCCAGCGTCCAGCCGGCGTCCTCGGCGCGCAGCCGCGAGCGGAGCATGTCGTGCCGGTCCAGGAGCGCCTGGAGGGCGGCGAGCAGGGCGTCCTCGCTCGCGTCGGCCGGGCTGCGCAGCAGCACGGACTGGTGGAACGCGTCGATCGGCCCCCGCTGCTCGGCCAGCCAGTGCATGATCGGCGTCAGCGGCACCGGGCCGATCCCGGCGCCGGGCTCCTCGGCCGGGACGAGGGCGATCTCGCCGGCCTTGGCGGCCAGGGCCGCGACCGTACGGCACTGGAAGACGTCCCGGGGGGAGAAGGACAGCCCGGCCTTGCGGGCGTGCCCGGCGAGCTGGATCGCCCCGATGCTGTCGCCGCCGAGGCCGAAGAAGTCGTCGTCCACGCCGACCTCCGGCAGGCCGAGGACCTGGGCGAACAGGTCGCACAGGGCCTTCTCCGCGGCCGTGCGCGGGGCCTGGGACGCCGGCGCGGGCCGGGTGGCGGGCACGGTCAGCCGGGCGGTGTCCAGCTTGCCGTTCGCGGTCAGCGGGAACTCCTCCAGCGCGACCACGACCGAGGGGATCATGTGCTCCGGCAGCGCCGCGCGCAGGTGGGCGCGCAGGTCCTCGGTGCCGGGGACCCGGCCCCGGCGGCCGGTGACCCAGGCCGCCAGGCGGGGCGCCGCGGCGGGATCGGCCCGGTGGGCGCGTACGACGGCCTGCCGCACGTCCGGGTGCCGTTCCAGGGCCGCCTCGATCTCCCCCGGCTCGATGCGGACTCCGCGGATCTTGATCTGGTGGTCGGCGCGCCCGGTGTAGCACAGCCGCCCGTCGGGCAGCCATCGGGCCAGGTCGCCGGTGCGGTACATGCGCGAGCCCGGCGGCCCGTACGGGTCGGCGACGAACCGCTCGGCGGTCATGGCCGGGCGTCCCAGGTAGCCGCGGGCCAGCCCGGTGCCCGCGATGTACAGCTCCCCGGTCACCCCCGGCGCGACCGGGCGCAGCCGGTCGTCCAGCACGTACGCCCTGGTGTTCCAGATGGGGGTGCCGATGGGCACGGTGTGCCACGGGTCGTCGGGGTCGAAGGGCGCCGACGTGACCTGGATCGTGGTCTCGGTCGGGCCGTACAGGTTCACCACCGCGGCCCGCCAGGCGTCGCCGACCCGCCGGGCCACCGCCGCGGGCAGCGCCTCGCCGCCGGAGAAGACCAGCCGCAGCCCGCCGCCGTCCAGGTCCTCGGGCAGGGCGGCGAGCAGCGAGGGCACGAACTGCGCCACGGTGACGCCGTGCCGCGCCGCGTACGCCATCAGCTCGGCCGGGTCGCGGGCGAGCCCGGCGGGGGCGACGCAGACGGCGGCCCCCGCGAGCAGCGGATGCCACAGCTCCCAGGTGGAGGCGTCGAAGCTCACCGCGGTCCTGGCCAGCACCACGTCGTCCGCGCCGAGCGGGTACGCCTCGGCCATCCACAGCATGTGGTTGAGGACGCCGCGGTGGGTGGCGATCACGCCCTTGGGGGTCCCGGTGGAACCGGAGGTGTAGATCACGTACGCGGGGTGCGCGCCGCGCAGCGGCGAGACGCGCTCGGCGTTGGTCAGGTTCGCGACCGGCTCGGCCGGCGGCCCGGGGATCTCGGCGAGGTCGTCGAGCACGGCGGCGGGCCGGGCGTCGTCCAGCATCAGGCGCACCCGCTCGGCGGGATAGTCCGGGTCCACCGGAAGGTAGGCGGCGCCGGTCTTGACGACGGCGAGCAGCGCGATGACCAGCTCGGCCGAGCGCGGCAGCTTGACGGCCACCACGGACTCGGGCCCGACGCCCCGCGCGGCCAGGGTCCGGGCGAGCCGGTTGGCGCGGGCGTTCAGCTCGGCGTAGGTGAGCCGCCGGTCCTCGAAGATCACCGCGGTGCGGTCCGGCACGGCCGCGGCCCGCGCCTCGAACAGCTCCGGCAGCAGGGCCGGCAGGACCGGCCGCGCGGTGTCGTTCCAGCCCTCCAGTACGGCGTGCCGCTCCTCCCGGGTGAGCAGGTCGATGTCCCCGATCCTGACCTCGTCGTCGGCGGCGACCGCCTCCAGCAGCCGGACCAGCCGCCGCGCGACGGCCTCCGCCGTCGCCCGCTCGAACAGGCCGGTGTCGTACTCCAGCGTCGCGGTCACCCCCGCCGGGGCTCCCCCGGCGTCGGTGTGCTCGGTGAAGTCGAAGGACAGGTCGAACTTCGCCGCCGGGAGGGCGACCTGCTCGGCGCGCACCGCCAGGCCGGGGACCGTCAGGTCGGGCGCGGCGTTGTTCTGCAGGGTGAGCATCGTCTGGAACAGCGGGTGGTGCGACAGCGTCCGGGTGGGGCTGAGCGCGTCCACCAGGCGTTCGAACGGCAGGTCCTGGTTGGCGAAGGCGTTCAGGTCGGTGTCGCGCACCCGTTGCAGCAGCCGGGCGAAGGTGGGGTCGCCCGAGGTGTCGGTGCGCAGCACGAGCGTGTTGACGAAGAAGCCGATCAGGTCGTCCAGCGCCTCGTCCGTGCGCCCGGCGACCGGGCTGCCGATCGGGATGTCCGTGCCGGCCCCGAGCCGGGTGTACAGGGCCGCGAGGGCGGCGTGAAGGGTCATGAAGAAGCTGACCCCGCGCCGGCGGCACAGCGCGGCGAGCCGCCGGTGGAGCCCCGGGTCGAGGGTGAACGCGACCGTGCCGCCCTCGGAGGCGCCCCCGGACGGGCGCGGGTGGTCGTAGGGCAGGTCCAGGATCTCCGGGAGGTCCTTCAGCTCGGCGTGCCAGTAGGCGAGCTGCTCGTTGCCGAGGCTGCCGGGGTCGTCCTCGTCGCCGAGCAGTTCCCGCTGCCACAGCGTGTAGTCGGCGTACTGGACGGGCAGCGGCTCCCACTCCGGCGCGCGGCCGTCGCGGCGCGCGGTGTAGGCGGTGGTGAGGTCCACCGCCAGCGGCCCCATGGACCACCCGTCGCCCGCGATGTGGTGGACGAGCAGGAGCAGCACGTGCTCCTCGGGACCGAGCCGGAACAGCGTCACCCGGAACGGGATGTCGCGGGTGAGGTCGAACGGCTCGGCCACGGCCGCGGACAGCCGGGATCGAAGGCCGCCGTCGTCGGTGTGGACCACCGCGACCTCGACGGTCACCTCGTCCATGCCGAGGATGCGCTGGTACGGCTCGCCGTCGGCGCCGGTGGGGAACACCGTGCGCAGGCTCTCGTGGCGCTCGGCGACGTCGCGCAGGGCCGCGCGCAGCGCGGCGGCGTCCAGCGGCCCGGTCAGGCGCAGCGCCAGCGGCATGTTGTACGCGCTCGACCGGTCCATCAGGTTGCACAGGGTCCACAGCCTGCGCTGCGCGTACGACAGGGGGATCATCGCTCACCTCCGGGCCGCCGCATCGGCCGCAGTGCCGGCCGGACCCGCGCCCTGCCGTTCAGCTTGGGGGCGATCCCGGCCACGGTCGGGGTCTCGAACAGCGCGCGCAGGCTCAGCTCGGCGCCCAGCGTCGCCCGGACCTTGTTGACGAACTGGGTGGCGAGCAGCGAGTGCCCGCCGAGGTCGAAGAAGTTGTCGTCGATGGTGACCCGCTCCAGCCCCAGGGTCTCGGCGGCCAGGGCGCACAGCGTCTCCTCCTGGGGGGTACGCGGCGCGCGTCCCGCCGAGACCCGGGCCTCGGGGGCGGGCAGGGCGCGGCGGTCCAGCTTGCCGTTGGGCGTGAGCGGCAGCCGGTCGAGGGTGACCAGCGCCGAGGGGACCATGTACTCGGGGAGCCGGGCGGCCAGGTGGGCGCGCAGTTCCGCGGTGTCCACGGGCGCGCGCAGCGTCACGTACGCGGTCAGCCTGGGGTCGCCGGGCTGGTCCTCGCGGACGACGACGGCGGCCTGCGCGACGTCCGGGTGGCCCGCGAGGGTGGTCTCGATCTCGCCCGGCTCGATGCGGAACCCGCGCACCTTCACCTGGTGGTCCGCCCGGCCGTGGTAGACGAGCAGGCCGTCGCGGTCCCAGTGGACCAGGTCCCCGGTACGGTACATCCGCGCGCCCGGCGGCCCGTACGGATCGGGCACGAAGCGCTCGGCCGTCAGCCCGGGCCGGCCCAGATAGCCGCGGGCCAGCCCCGGGCCGCCGAGGTACAGCTCCCCCGTCACCCCGGGCGGCACCGGGCGCAGCGCGGCGTCCAGCACGTACGCGCGCCGGTTGCGGATGGGACGGCCGATCGGCGGCGCCTGGGTGATCGGGCCGTCGGCGGACCAGGCGGTGGAGTAGACCGTGGCCTCGGTGGGCCCGTAGATGTTGGCGATGCGCGCGTCCGGGAGGGCGTCGCGCACGGCGAGGGCGTCGTGGAGCGGGAACGCCTCGCCGGCGAGCGCGACGACCTCGGCGTCCGGGGCGGTGGCGCCAGGGGCGAAGAGCTGGCGCGCGGCCGAGGGCACCCCGCTGACCAGGGTCCCCTTCCAGCGGCGGCCGGGCTCCTCCCCCAGCGCGAGCAGGTCGCGGACGATCTCGACCGTGCCGCCGCAGCACAGCGGCGCGAACATCTCGAAGACCGACACGTCGAAGTTGAGGGAGGTGGAGGCGGCGACGTACCCGAGGCGCTGGGTCCCGAACTCCTCGATCGCCCAGGCGACCAGGTCCACGGCGCTGCCGTGCTGCACGACCACGCCCTTGGGCCTGCCGGTGGAGCCGGAGGTGTAGATGGCGTACGCGGCGTTCGCCGGGCCGGCGCGCCCGGCCCGATCGGCCGCCCCGGTGAGCCCGGCCAGTTCGGCCAGCTCGGTGAGCGTCTTGTCGTCGTCCACCAGGACGGTCGTGCCGGCGAAGGCCGGGATGCGGCCGGCGGTCTCGCGGTCGGTCAGCAGGGCCGCCGGGGCGGCGTCGCCGAGGATGTAGGCGATCCGGTCGGCGGGGTAGCCGGGGTCGAGCGGGAGGTAGGCCGCGCCCGCCTTGAGCACGGCCAGCACCGCGATCATCATGTCCGCCGAGCGCGGCATGGCGATGGCGACGAAGTCCTCCGGGCCGACGCCGTGGCGGTTCAGCAGGACGGCGAGGCGGCCGGCGCCCGCGTCCAGTTCGGCGTAGGTGAGCCGCCGGTCCCCGAAGACCACGGCGGTGCGGTCGGGGGTGGCGGCGGCCTGCTCCTCGAACAGGCCGGCGAGGGTGGCCGCGCGCAGCGGGCGCGCGGTGTCGTTCCACCGCTCCAGCACGGTGTGCCGCTCCTGCGGGGTGAGCAGGTCGATCTCGCCGATCCGCAGGTCCTCGTCCCGGGCGACCGCGCGCAGCACGCGCACCAGCCGGGCGGCCAGCGCCTCGGCCGTCCCGGCCTCGAACAGGTCGGTGCTGTACTCCACGAAGGCGTCCACGCCCTGCGGGGTCCCGCCGGGCCCGTAGTGCTCGTCGAAGTTGAACAGCAGGTCGAACTTGGCGATGCCGAGATCGGCCGGGAACTGCTCGGCCGCGATCTCCGCCATCCGGAGCGGGGCGGTCTCGGTGTTCTGCAGCACCAGCATGGTCTGGAACAGCGGGTGGCGCGCCAGCGACCGGGACGGGTTGAGGGCCTCGACCAGCCGCTCGAAGGGCAGGTCCTGGTTGGCGAAGGCGTTCAGGTCGGTGTCGCGGACCCGCTCCAGCAGCCGGGCGAACGTGGGGTCGCCCGAGGTGTCGGCGCGCAGCACGAGCGTGTTGACGAAGCAGCCGACGAGCGGGTCCAGGGCGGCGTCCGTGCGCCCGGCGACCGGGCTGCCGATCGGGATGTCCGTGCCCGCGCCGAGGCGCGTGTAGAGCGCCGCCAGCGCCGCGTGCAGGATCATGAACAGGGTGACGCCGCGCCGTTTCGCCAGGTCGAGCAGGTCCCGCTGGAGTTCGGGCTCCAGGCGGAAGCGGACGGTGGCGCCGCGGTAGGTGGCCTCGGTGGGCCGGGGGCGGTCGTAGGGCAGGTCCAGGATCTCGGGGAGGTCCTGCAGCGCGGCCCGCCAGTGGGCGAGCTGCCGGTGCGCCAGGCTGCCGGGGTCGTCCTCGTCGCCGAGCAGGTCGCGCATCCACAGCGTGTAGTCGGCGTACTGGACGGGCAGCGGCTCCCAGCCGGGCGCGCGGCCGTCGCGGCGGGCGGCGTACGCGGTGGTGAGGTCCACGGCCAGCGGGCCCATCGACCACCCGTCGCCGGCGATGTGGTGCAGCGCCACCAGCAGCACCGCGTCCTCGGGCGAGAGCCGGAACAGCGAGGCGCGGAACGGAAGGGCGCGGTCGCCGAGCGGAAGCGGCCTGCGGGCGGCCTCGTCCACCCGCGCCTGGAGCTCCGCCTCGGCGACCTCGTGGACGTTCAGCTCCACCTCGATCTCGGCGGGCGCCAGGACGCGCTGGCGGGGGGCGCCGCCCTTCTCCTCGTAGACGGTGCGCAGGCTCTCGTGCCGCACCACGACGTCCCGGAGCGCCAGGCGCAGGGCCTCGACGTCCAGCGGCCCGGTGAGGCGCAGGGCCAGTGGCATGACGTACGCCGCGCCGGGCTCCTCGAAGCGGTCCAGGAACCACAGCCGCCGCTGCGCCGACGACAGCGGGACGTCCTCGGGCCGCGGCCCCGCGACCAGCGCCGGGCGCGCGTCCCTCGTGGCGGCCAGCCTGCGGGACAGTTCGGCGACCGTGGGCGCCTCGAACAGGGTCCGGATGTCCGGCGATACGCCCAGCTCGGCGCGGATGCGGGAGGCGTACCGGACCGCGAGCAGCGAGTGCCCGCCCAGGTGGAAGAAGTCGTCGTCGATGGTGACGCGCTCCAGCCCCAGGGTCTCGGCGGCCAGGGCGCACAGCTTCTCCTCCTGCGGGGTGCGCGGCGCGCGGCCCCGCGAGACCGGGGTGCCGGGCGCGGGCAGGGCGCGGCGGTCGAGCTTGCCGTTCGGCGTGAGCGGGAACTCCTCCAGCACGACCAGGGCGGAGGGGACCATGTAGTCGGGCAGCCGCCCGGCCAGGTGGTCGTGCAGCCGTTCGGCGCCGGCCGGGCCGCGCAGGGTGAGGTAGGCCACCAGGCGCGGATCGCCCGGCTGGTCCTCGCGGACGAGGACCGTGGCCTGGCCGACGTCCGGGTGCTCGGCGAGCGCGGCCTCGATCTCCCCCGGTTCGATGCGGAACCCGCGGATCTTGACCTGGTGGTCGGCCCGCCCGTGGAAGACGAGGTGGCCGTCGTCGCTCCAGTGGACCAGGTCGCCGGTGCGGTACATGCGCGATCCGGGCGGCCCGTACGGGTCGGGCACGAACCGGCCCGCGGTCAGGCCCGGCCGGTTCAGGTAGCCGCGGGCGAGCTGGACGCCGGCCAGGTACAGCTCCCCGGCCACCCCCGGCGGCACCGGGCGCAGGGCGCCGTCGAGCACGTACACGCGGGTGTTCCACACCGGCCGCCCGATCGGCACGGACGCCGCCGGCGGCGCGTCGCGGCGGCACGGCCAGTACGTCACGTCCACCGACGCCTCGGTGGGACCGTAGAGGTTGTGCAGCTCGGCGTCGTCGAGCGTGGCGAAGAACAGCCGCTCCAGATCGACCGGCAGGGCCTCGCCGCTGCAGATGACGCGGCGGAGCGTGGTGCAGCCCCCCGCCGCCGGGCTCTGGAGGAACACCCGCAACATCGGCGGGACGAAGTGGACCGTCGTGACGCCCTCGCGCTGGATGAGGCGGGCGAGGTAGTCCGGGTCCTTGTGCCCCTCCGGCCGGGCGACGACCAGGGTGGCGCCGGTGATCAGCGGCCAGAAGAACTCCCAGACCGACACGTCGAAGCCCGCCGGGGTCTTCTGCAGCACCCGGTCCTGCGGGCCGAGCCGGTACTGCGCCTGCATCCACAGCAGCCGGTTGACGATGCCGCGGTGCGGGACGACGACCCCCTTCGGGCGCCCGGTCGAGCCCGAGGTGTAGATCACGTACGCCGGGTGGTCGGCGGACAGCGGGGCGGTGCGCTCGGAGTCGCCCAGGGGCACGGCGGGGCAGCGGGCGAGCCGCTCTCGGGTCGCCGGGGCGTCCAGGACGACGCACGCGCGGGCGTCGCCCGCCGCCCCGGCCGTCGCCTCGGTGGTCAGCACCAGCGCGGGCGCGGCGTCCTGAAGCAGGTACCGGATGCGGTCCGCGGGGTAGCCGGGGTCCACCGGGACGTACGACGCGCCGGCCTTGACGATGGCGAGCAGCGCCGTCACCAGCTCCACCGAGCGGGGCACCAGCACCGCGACCCGCTGCTCGGGCCCGATGCCGTGGTCGCGCAGGAGGCGGGCCAGGCGGTCGGCGTGGGCGTTGAGCTCGGCGTAGGTGAGCCACCGGTCCTCGAAGACGAGCGCGGTGTGGTCCGGAGTGGCCGCGGCCTGCGCCTCCAGCAGGTCCGCGAGCGTGGCGGGCGGCACGGGCCGGGCGGTGTCGTTCCACCCCTCCAGTACGCCGTAACGCTCCTCGGGGGCGAGCAGGTCCAGGTCGGCGACCCGCGGGTCCCCCTCGCCGGCGAGCGCCCGCAACGCCCGCAGCAGCCGGCCGGCGATGGCCTCGGCGGCGTCGCGGTCGAACAGGTCGGCCCGGTAGTCCAGGTGCAGCGGCATCCGGTCGCCGGGCATCACCGCCAGCCGCAGCGGGTAGTGGGCGGCGTCGCGGATGCTCAGCCCGGTGACCTGGAGGCCGTCGTCGCCGGTCAGGCGCAGGGCGGCCGGGTCGAGGGGGTAGTTCTCGAACACCACGCAGGTGTCGAACAGCTCGCCGGCGCCGGCGGCGGCGTGGATGTCGGTCAGGCCCAGGTGGTGGTGGGCGATGAGCGCGCTCTGCTCCGCCTGGACCTCGCGGAGGGCGCCGGCGAGCGTGCGGCCGGGCCGCAGGTTCACCCGTACGGGGACGGTGTTGATGAACAGGCCGACCATCCGCTCGGCGTCGGGCAGCTCGGCGGGCCGGCCGGAGACCGTCGCGCCGAACACCACGTCCTCGCGGCCGGTCAGGTGCCCGACGACGGCGGCCCAGGCCACCTGCACGAGGGTGTTGAGCGTCACCCCGTGCCGCTTGGCGGCGCGCGCGAGCCCTTCGGCCAGCTCGGGGTCCGGTTCGACGGTGACGCGCCGCGGCAGCTCGCTGACCTGGTGGCCCGCCGGGGCGACACGGGTGGGCTCCTCGATCCCGGCCAGGGCCTGCCGCCAGGCGTCCGCGGCGGCCTGCCGGTCCTGTGCCGACAGCCACGCCAGGTAGTCCCGGTACGGCGCGACCGGCCCGAGGGCCGAGGCGTCGCCGCCGGCGGCGTACAGCGTGAACAGCTCCTCGAACAGCACCGGCATCGACCAGCCGTCCACCAGGATGTGGTGGTTGAGCAGCACCAGCAGGTGCCGCTCCGGTTCGAGCCGGATGAGGGTGAACCGCAGCAGCGGCGGCGTGGCCGGGTCGAACCGGCGCGAGCGGGCGCGGTCGAGCAGCCGGTCGGCCTCGGCGCGCCGCTCGGCGGGCGGCAGGGCCGTGAGGTCGATCCGTTCCCAGGGCAGCGGCACCTCGCGGGGGATGATCTGCGCCGGTTCGCCGTTCCTGCGCTGGCGGAAGCAGGCGCGCAGCGGCGGGTGCCGGCGGATCAGGGCCTCGGCGGCGGTGCGCAGGGCGTGCTCGTCCAGGGCGCCGGTCAGCTCCAGGGTGTACTCGACGGTGTAGACGTCGGGGGCCTGCTCGTCGTAGAGCGAGTGGAACAGCAGACCTTCCTGGAACGGGGTCAGCGGCAGGATGTCCTCGATGTTCGATCGCTTCACGTTCCACTCCCCCACTCCGTCTGGAACTCGGCCTCGAATTCGTCGATCTCGTCCTGGTCCAGGCCGCGCAGCCCGAAGTCGGAGGCCGTGTGGCCGCCGGCGTCCGGGCTCTCGGCGTGCGCCGTCAGCGCGTCGAGCGCGCGCACCCACAGGCCGGCGACCTCCCGCACCCGCTCCTCGGCCAGCAGCTGCGAGGGCCAGGACCAGACCGCGGTGAGCCGCGGGCCGGCGGGGGTCTCGCGCGTCATGGCGTTGACGGCCAGGACGTGCCGGACCGGCGCCTCCGGGTCCAGCCCGTCCACCAGCTCGCCGGTCCCGCTGAGGGACCAGCCCGCGGCGGCGAACCCGGGAGGATCGGCGATCCGGCCGAGGTAGTTGAACCCGACCTGCGGCACGGGCAGGGCCGACAGCGTGGCGGCCGTCTCGGGGTTGAGGTGCCGCAGCAGGCCGAAGCCGATGCCGTTGCCGGGCAGGGCGCGAAGCTGCTCCTTGACCCGCTTCAGCGCGCGCCCGGCGGCCGGCCCGCCGGACCACAGCTCCTCCCAGTCGTCCACGGCCGGTTCCAGCCGGACCGGGAACTGGCTGGTGAACCAGCCGGCCGTACGGGAGAGGTCCACCTCGGCCCCCAAGGGCTCCCGGCCGTGCCCCTCGACCTCCACCAGGACGCCGCCGGTCCGCCGCCAGTGCGCGAACGCGACGCCGAGCGCCGTGAGCAGGACGTCCTCGGTCACGGCGTGGAACGCGGACGGCACGGCGTCCAGCAGCGGCGCGGTCTGCCCGGGGGACAGCGTGACGGCCAGGGTGCGCACGGTCCGCGCGGTGTCGCGCCGCGGGTCCAGGGGCCGGGGGCCCAGCGGCGGGTCGGCGGCCTGAAGGATGCCCGACCACAGCGGCAGCTCGGCGGCGCGCGCCGGGTCGAGCGCGGCCCGGTGCAGCAGGCCGGCGTAGGTCCGGTACAAGGTCCCGACCGGCTCCAGGCGGGCATCGCCGGGCGACCGGCAGGCGGTGACGAGGTCGGGCAGGAGGATCTGCCACGACAGGCCGTCCACGGCCAGGTGGTGCAGCACCAGGGCGAGGTGGCCGGACCGGCGCGGCCCCCGGTTCAGCCACACGGCCTGGAGCATGATCCCTTCCCCGGGCGCGAGCCTGGCCCGCGCGGCCTCCGCCTCCCGCGCCGGGCGGGCGGCGTCCTCGCCGTCGTCGGCGACGACGGTGAGGCAGCGTTCCGCGCGGACGGCGCCGCGGGGCCGTACGTGCAGCCGCCACGACGGCCCGCGGTCCAGCTTCAGGCGCAACGCGTCGTGGTGGTCCAGCAGGGCCTGGAGGGCGGCGGTGAGCGCGGCCTCGGTGAGCGACGGGGGCGTGGTGAGGTGGACCGTCTGGTGGAAGCCGTCGATGGGGCCGCCGGCCTCGGCGAGCGCGTGCACGGCCGGGGTCAGCGGCACCGGGCCGATGCCCGCGTCGGGGTGCTCCCTGGCCGCCGCGGCGCCGGTACGCGCGACGCGCGCCAGCTCCGCCACCGTGCGGTGCTGGAACACCTCACGCGGGGTCAGCACGAGCCCTTCGCGGCGGGCCCGGTTGACGAGCTGGATCGAGGAGATGCTGTTGCCGCCGAGGTCGAAGAAGCTGTCCTCGACGCCGACCGACGGGACCCCCAGCACCTGCTGGAAGATGTCGCGCAGGAGCCGTTCGCGCTCGTTGCCCGGCGGGCGGCCGGTCGCGGCGGCGAAGTCGGGGGCCGGCAGCGCCTTGCGGTCCACCTTGCCGTTGGGGGTCAGCGGCAGGGCGTCGAGACGCACCAGCGCCGCCGGGATCATGGCCTCCGGCAGCGCCTCGGCCAGCATGCCGCGCAGGCCCGCGACCTCCTCGGGGCCGACCAGGTAGCCCGCGAGCACCGGGGCGCCGCCCGGCCCGTCCACCACGCTCGCCACGGCGTCGCGGACGCCGGGCAGCGCGCGCAGGGCCGACTCGACCTCGCCGAGCTCGATCCGCTGTCCGCGGATCTTGACCTGGTGGTCGGTGCGCCCGAGGAACTCCAGGCTGCCGTCCGGACGGTGGCGGGCCCGGTCGCCGGTCCGGTACAGCCGGGCCCCGGGCCGGCCGGAGAAGGGGTCGGGCACGAACGCGGTGGCGGTGCGCACGGGATCGCGCACGTAGCCCCAGCCCAGCCCGGCGCCGCCGACGTACAGCTCGCCCGGCATGCCCGGCGGGACCGGGCGGAGCCGGCCGTCCAGGACGTACAACCGGGTGTTGCGGATGGGGTGGCCGATGGTGACCGGCTCCCCGGGCGCGAGCGGCCGGGTGATCAAGGCGTGGGTCACGTCGTCGGAGCACTCGGTCGGCCCGTACGCGTTGACCATCGGGACGTGCGGGAAGCGGTCGAGCCAGCGGGCGCACAGGCTGGGCGGCAGGGCCTCGCCGGTGACCAGCATCCAGCGCAGGGCCTCCAGCGACGGGGCCGGGGCGCCGGAGTCGAAGGTCTCCAGGGCGGCGCGCAGCAGCGAGGGGACCATTTCCAGCGTGGTGATCCGCTCGCGCTCGACGATGCCGAACAGCCGCTCCGGGTCGGCGGCGCACGCGTCGTCCACCACCCGCGCCCGGCCGCCCACCAGCAGCGGGGCGAGGAGCTGCCAGATGGAGATGTCGAAGGTGAGCGGCGCGTTCTGCACGACGGAGTCGTCGGCGGTCAGCTTCAGGTCCTCGGCCTTGGCCAGCAGGTGGTTGACCATGCCGCCGCGCGCCACCATCGCGCCCTTGGGACGCCCGGTCGAGCCCGAGGTGAACAGGACGTACGCCAGGTCCCCCGGCCCGCCGGTCAGCGGGGCGAGGTCGTCCATGGGGTCGGCGGCGTCGTCGAGCGCGACGACCGCCGGGGCGGCCCCGGCGGACGCCGCGAGCCGGGCGGCCAGGTCGCGGTGCGCGGTGTCGCAGAGCAGCACGGCCGCGCCGCTGTCGGCCAGGACCGCCTCCGCGCGGCGGGGCACGGCGGGGTCCAGGGGCAGGAAGGCCGCGCCGGCGCCGAGGATGCCGAGCATGGCGGTGGCGACCGCGCTGCCGCGGCCGGCCAGGATGGCGACGACGGAGCCGCGCCGCGCGCCGGCCGCGACCAGCCTGCGGGACAGCGCGCTGGCCCGGCCCGCCAGCTCGGCGTAGCCGAGGGAGGTCTCGTCGTCGGCGACGGCCACGGCGTGCGGGGTGGTCGCGGCGTGCCGGCGCACCTCGGCCACCAGGTCGTCCACGCCGGTGGCCCGCGCGGTGTCGTTCCAGCCGGTCAGGAGGAGGCGGCGTTCCTCGGGCCAGGTCAGTTCCAGCCGGTCGAGCGGGAGGTCCGGTCCGGCCACGGCCTCGCCGAGGAACCTCTCGAACCGCATGCGGTGCGCGCGCAGGTCCTCGCCGGTGTAGAGGTTCTCGTCGGCGTCGGCGTCCACCCGCATGCCGCCGGAGGCCGAGGGCCCCCACACGGTGAGGGCCAGGTCCTCGACCGGGCCGTTGAGCAGGTTGTGCACGACGGCGCGGTGGCCGCCGAAGGTCAGCTCCTGCTCGAAGGGCATGACGTTGATCTCCAGGCCGGCCCACCTGCCGGCCAGGCCCATGGCCTCCAGGTCGCGCCGCAGGAACGCCGAGCGGTAGCGCTGGTGCCGCAGCACCTCGCGGACGCGGCGCGAGGTCTGGCCGACCAGCTCGGCGAACGGCATGCCGGGCCGCACGTCCAGGCGCAGCGGCAGCACGTCCGACTGCGTGCAGGGCAGGCGGCGCAGGGAGGGGGTGCCGCGGCCGGTGACGGCGAGGCCGAGCACGACGTCCTCGGCGCCGGTCATCCGGTGCAGGAACCCGGCCGCGCCGGCGATGACGGCCGCGGTCCAGCCGGTCCGGGCCGTACGCGCCGCGGCGCTCAGCCCGGCGGCGACGCCGGGGCCGAGCGCGCCGGTGCTGCGCACCAGGCCGCCCGCGGCGACGGCGGGCTGCCGTGCCAGGCTGACGGCGCCCTGCATGCCGGCGCACCGTTCCCGCCAGAACGCCCGGTCCTCGCGGAACCGCGCGGACTCCACGTAGGCGGCCTCCTCCGCCGCCGCCTCGGCGAGCGGCGGGAAGACCTCCTGCGGGGCCGGTCCGGTCCCGGCCAGCGCGTTGTAGTGCTCGGCGGTACGGGCGGCGAACAGCGCGGCGCCGTAGCCGTCGAGGGCCAGGTGGTGGCACCGGTGGTACCAGAAGTACAGCTCGGGCCCGGCGACGAAGACGATCGAGCGGAACAGCGGGGCCCGGGTGAGGTCGAACGGCGTGCGCAGGTCCTCGTGCATGATCCGCTCGGCCTCGGCCCGGGGGTCGCCGGCCGCCCGGAGGTCGATCACGGGGAAGTCGAAGCCGGCCAGGTCGTGGATCGCCAGCCGGGCCTCGTCGTCGCCGGGCAGCACGCGCACCCGCAGCGACTCGATGTCGGCCACGGTGCGATGCGCCGCGCGTTCGAGCAGGGCGACGTCGAGACCGCCCCGGACCTCGAAGTACTGCGCGACGGAGTACGCCCACGCGCCGGGGTCCATCTGCTGGGCGAGCCACATCTCCGACTGGGCCGTCGACATGGGAAGGGACGCGGCCGAGCGCTGGTGCATGCCGGTCAGCTCCCCGCCGCCGCTTCCATGGCCCGCACCAGGCTCGCGGGGCGCATGTCGGTCCAGTTGCGCTCGATGTACTCCAGGCAGCTCGCCCGGGTGTCCTCGCCGTGGACCGTCCGCCAACCGGCGGGGACGTCGGCGAAGGCCGGCCACAGCGCGTGCTGGCCCTCGTCGTTCACCAGCACCACGAACGTTCCCGACTCGTCATCGAATGGGTTGACCACTGTAAGTCCTTTTTCGTTTGGACGGCACGCGGCAGCGCGGCCTTCAACAAGGTCTACAGGCGAACGAAATCCAGGTGAAATGCCGGTTACTTCGGCGGTGCAGGTGTCAGGGCAGCCGAGACGGCGCGGAGCGGAATCGCCCGCGGGATCTCGGGAACCGAGGCCCAAAGGGCCGGAGACCTGCGAATCTCACTCACCGTGCACAACCCCCGTCGGCTCCTGGTGAAATCGCGGCGTTATCAGACTTGCACCGGCCTCCGGCGAGTGTCAAGCGGGTATGTCGATTGTGGCGCCTGTGATGCGGCCCGGTCACCGGGCCCTCTTGACAGGTCGAAACGGTCCATGCTTCAGTTTGGGACCGCAATCACGCATAGGGTCCACAGTGAACCGCCCGGCCATGAAGTGACATCGGTCACACCCGACGAATAACCGGCATCGGCCAGGGCCGGACGACCGCATCTGCGAACGTTTTCGGACGTGCGATTCGACATACCCGAAGTAGGGGGGGCTTATGGGAGTCGATAATTCATTACTGGCACGCGTGATGGATCTGGGCGAGGCACTTCCGGAGACCCCGGTGATCCGGCTGCTCCATCCCCGGCTCGACCTGTTCTGCAAACTGGAGTACTGCAACATCCACGGCAGTTCCAAGGACCGGTCCGCCTACTGGATCCTGCGCCGGGCGATCGAGCGCGGCGATGTGACCGAGAAGACCACCGTCATCGAGTCCTCCTCGGGCAACTTCGCGCTGTCGATGGCGTCCTTCTGCCGCCTGCTGGGCCTGACGTTCGTCCCGGTCATCGACCCCAACACCAACCCGGCCACGGAGATGCAGCTACGGCTGCTGTGCGAGCGGGTCGAGAAGGTGACCGAGGCCGACGGGGCGGGCGGCTACCTGCAGGTACGGCTCGCCCGCATCCGCCGGCTCCTCACCGAGCTGCCCGCGGCGTACTGGCCCAACCAGTACGCCAACGCCGACGCGCGCCAGGCCCACGAGCGGCTGACCGGCGCCGAGCTGTGCCGCGCCCTGGAGCGCCTGGACTACCTGTTCGTGGGCGTGAGCACGGCGGGCACGATCGCCGGGCTCTCCAGGCAGGCCAAACGCGCCTTTCCCGGCGTTCGCGTGGTCGCCGTGGATTCGGCGGGATCGGCCATCTTCGGAAATCCGCCGCGGCGGCGGAGAATTCCGGGGCTGGGCTCCAGCATCGTGCCGCCGTTGCTCGATTCGGCGCTCATCGACGAAGTCGTCATCGTCGAGGAGGCGGACGCGGTCGCCGGGTGCCATCGTTTGCTCTCGGAGCACGGAATTTTCGCCGGCGGTTCGACGGGCAGTGTTTACGCGGCCATCACCCGTTATTTCGCCGATTACGAAGACTTCACCGTTCCTGAAAGCTTCACGGATACTCGAAGCTTCGCCGCGGCGGAACGCCTGACCGATCCTGGAAGCTTTCAGGGTCCCGCATCCGGGCGCCCCGCGGTGGCCTTTATCTGTGCGGATCGGGGTGTCGCCTACGCCGACACGCTCTACAACCCGGAATGGGTCCGCGACGCCCTCGGCGCGGAGAGCGGAATGATCGCCGGCGTCTGAGGGCGGCGCACGGTCAATTGAGCCCGGCTCACATTCGGAATGCGCGACGAAAGGGCCTGTCCATGTCCACTCCAGTCCTCTGCCTGCCCTTCGCGGGAGCGGGGGCGAGTTTCTTCCACCCCTGGTGCCGGCTCGGCGTGCCCGGCGTCGAGGTGGTGCCGGTCCAGCTTCCCGGCCGCGAGCGCCGCCTCGCCGAGCCGCCGTACCGCGACGTCCACGAGGCGGCCGACGGCCTGCTCCCCGGAGTCCTCGCGTCGGTCTCCGGCGCGGAGAAGGTCGCCCTGTTCGGGCACAGCCTGGGCGCGGTCCTGGCCTACGAGCTGGCGCGGCGGCTGAGCGCCGAGGGCGCGGTCCCCGTGGCGCGGCTGTTCGTCAGCGGCAGCCCCGGCCCGTGGACGCAGCGCGAGCGGCGGGCCACCGGACTGGACGACGACGCGTTCCTCGCCCGCGTCAAGGAGTTCGCCGGGTACCGGCACGAGGCGTTCGACGAGCCCGAGATGCGCGAGCTGCTGCTGCCCACGCTGCGGGCGGACGTGGAGATGCACGAGAACTACCGCCCGGTGAGCCGGGAGCCGATCGCGGTTCCCGTCACGGCCATCCGGGGCGGTGACGACACGCTGGTGACGGCCGGGGACGTCGCGCAGTGGCGCGAGGCCACCCGCCTCGACTTCGCCACCGCCGAGCTGCCCGGCGGCCACATGTACCTGACCGACGGCGCCCGGCCGCTGCTGGAGCTGATCGCCGGCTCGCTGGAGGCGACGGCCCTGTGCGTCTGAGCGGCAAGACGGCGCTGATCACGGGCGCGGCCCGCGGCCTGGGCCGGGCGTGCGCGCTCCGCTTCGCCGAGGAGGGGGCGGACCTGGCCCTGTTCGACCTGGGCGGCGACATCGACGAGGTGCCCTACCCGCTGGGCGGGGCCGACCAGCTCGAACACACCGCGGAGCTGTGCCGCAAGCTGGGCGCCGCCGTGGTCACGGCCACCGGCGACATCCGCTCGCAGGAGAGCGTGGCGCGGGCCGTGGAGGCGGCCACCGACCGCTTCGGCCGGATCGACGTGCTGGTCAACAACGCCGGGATCGTCGCGCCCTCGGGCAAGGACCTGCACGAGGTGGACGAGCGCGAGTGGGCGGTGATGCTCGACGTCAACCTCACCGGCGCCTGGCGCATGACCAAGGCGGTGGTGCCCGGCATGCTGCCCCGGCGGAGCGGGAGCATCATCAACGTCGCCTCCACCGCCGGGCTGGTCGGCTACCGGCGCTTCGCCGGATACGTCGCCTCCAAGCACGGGCTGATCGGCCTCACCCGGGCGGCGGCGCTCGACTACGCCCCGCTGAAGATCCGGGTCAACGCCATCTGCCCGGGTTCCGTGCGCGACGACCCGCTCGTGGACGGGCGGATGCTCGTGGAGATCGCGCGGGCGCTCGACGTGCCCGTCCAGGAGCACGAGGGGACGTTCGCCCAGGGCCAGCCGGCGAACGAGCTGGTCGAGCCGGACGACATCGCCGCCGCCGCGCTGTGGCTGGCCGGCGACGACTCGCGGCGGGTGACCGGAGCGGTGATCACGGTGGACGGCGGCTACACCGTCCGGTGACGGATCTTCGAGGAGACATCCGATGTCCAACAGTGCTGCCGGGGACCTCGCCCGGATGTGCCACGGCATCGCCGTGCGCCTGCCGCGCATGCCGGAGATGGAGGAGGTCCGCGCGAACCTGGCGCGAGCGGCCGGCCAGGTGCCCGCCCTGAAGAGCCTGCGGGTGTGGGCCGAGCCCGTCGCGTTCCCCGCCGGCGACGCGCGGTCCGCCCGGCGCCGCGCCACGGAGCTGCGCCGGGCGCCGGCGCCTGAAGGGCCGGGGCTGCGCGCGGTGTTCCTGGAATACGCGGACGGCCCGGCCGAGCTCGTGATCGTGGCCCACCGCGCGGTGCTCACGCGGGACGGCCTGCGCGGGCTGGCCGGCGTGCTCACGGGCTCCGGCGGCCCGGCCGGGGAGCCGCCCACCCCCGCCGGCCCGCCCGCCCCCGCCCAGGACGCCGGCGCGCGTACGCCGGCCTGGGGGCTGGGAGACCCGGCACGGGCCGGGCGGCACTCCGCGGTGGCGCTGGGGCCCGTGCGGGCGTCCGGCGAGGAGCTGGTCCGGGCGGCGTCCCTGGTGCTGTCCCGCTACACCGGCGGCGAGGACGACGCCGTCGGCGTGCTCCGCGACGACGACGCCGAGGCGGAGCGGGCCTGCGTGGGCGTGGTGCTGAGCGAGCGCCGCGCGGGCGAGGAGTACGAGCCGTGCGCCGCGCCGTACTTCCCCCTGACCCTGTGGGCCGAGCGGCAGGAGGACGGCACGCTGCGCGGCGAGTGCCGGTTCGACGAGGACGCGGTGGCCCCCGAGATCGCCTCCCGGTTCGCCCGGCAGGTGGCCCGCGCCGCGGAACGGCTCGCGGCGGGGCTGCCCGGCGCGGTGGAGCCGGACGCGGAGGAGATCGCGGAGCTGCTGGCCGTGGGCGCGGGCGCGCCGCTCGCCGGCCACGCCCCCACCACGATCCACGCCGCGTTCGAGAAGGTGGCCGCGGCGCGGCCCGGCGCGGTGGCCTACACCGGCGAGGACGCCACGCTGGACTACGCCGAGCTGGACCGCCGGGCCGAGCGGCGCGCGCGGGCGCTGCGCGGGCTCGGAGCGGGTCCCGGCGAGCTGGTCGGGGTGTGCCTGGAGCGGGGGGCCGACCTGGTCGTCACGCTGCTGGCCGTGCTCAAGTCGGGCGCGGCCTACCTGCCGATGGACGTCCGGCATCCGCGTGAGCGGCTGCGCGCCACCGTCGAGGACGCGGGGGCCCGGATCGTCGTCGCCGAGGACTTCCCGCCGGCGGAGGGCCGCACGCTGGTCCGCCCCGCCGACCTGGACGCCGCCCCCGAGGCCGGGCACGCCGACGGGCCGCAGGCGTCCCCGGACGACCCCGCCTACGTCATCTTCACCTCCGGTTCCACCGGCCGCCCGAAGGGCGTGGTGATCCCGCACCGCAACGTCCCCGCCCTCCTCGCCGCCGTCGCGGACGACATGCGGCTCGGCCCCGAGGACGTGTGGACCTGGTTCCACTCCGCCGCCTTCGACTTCTCGGTGTGGGAGATCTGGGGCTGCCTGCTGACCGGGGGCCGCCTGGTCATGACGCCGTACTGGGTCTCGCGGGCGCCGCACGAGTTCCACCGGCTCCTCGCCGAGCAGCGGGTGACCGTGCTCAGCCAGACCCCCTCGGCCTTCGCCCAGCTCATCCACGCCGACGCGGGGACCTCGGCGGACCTGGCGGTGCGGCTGGTGATCCTGGGCGGCGAGCCACTGGACGTGCGGATACTCAAGGAATGGTTCGCCGACCATCCGCCCGCGCGCTGCCGCGTGGTCAACATGTTCGGCATCACCGAGACGACCGTGCACGTCACCGCCCAGACGGTCACGGCGCGGGAGATGGTCGAGCGGTCCCGCTCGGTCGGCGGGGCGCTGCCGGGCTGGACCGTCTCGGTCCGCGACCCCGAGGGCCGGCCGGTGCCGTTCGGGGCGGCGGGCGAGATCTACGTCGGCGGCGCGGGCGTGGCGCTGGGCTACCTGAACCGCCCGGAGCTGACGGCCGAGCGGTTCGTGGACGACCCGTACGGCGGCGGGCGGCTGTACCGCAGCGGCGACCGCGGGCGCCTGCGCCCGGACGGGCGGCTCGACCACCTCGGCCGCCTGGACAACCAGGTGCAGTTGCGCGGCTTCCGCATCGAGCTGGACGAGGTCCGCGCCGCCCTGGTGGAGGACCCGGCCGTGCGGGCGGCGGCGGTGGTGCTGAACGAGGAGGGCGACCCGCGGCTGGACGCGTACGTGGTGCCGGCCGGCCCCGGACCGGCCGTGCCGGCCGAGATCCGCGGCAGGCTCGGCAGGATCCTGCCCGACTACATGATCCCGGGCACGATCACCGTCCTGGACGACCTGCCGCTCACCGTGAACGGCAAGGTGGACACCGCGCGGCTGCCCGCGCCGTCCGCCGGCGCCGCCCTGGTGGAGGAGGAGCCCGCGCCGGCTCGGGGCGAGGGACCGGCCGCCGCGATGCTGGAGATCTGGCGGCGGGCGTTCGGCGCCCCGGTGTCGCTGGACGACGACTTCTTCGAGCTGGGCGGCAACTCGCTGCTGGCCATCCGGATCTCCGCCGCGATGCGCGAGGCCGGGCTGCCCCAGATCACGCTGCGGGACTTCTACCTCAACCCGACCATCAGGGGGCTTGAGGCGGCGATGACCACACGATGACCGAGACCGTGCCACGACCGCCGCGGCTGCTGATCGCCCCCGTCACCATCACGGCCACCAAGCCCCTGCTGCCCACCCACATCAAGGGGTTCCTCTGGGTGGACGTGCTGCTCCGCGCCACCCGGGCGATCGGCGGCGAGGCGGAGTGCCTGTGGAACCCGCGCACGCCGAACCTCACCGGCCAGACGATCCAGTTCTGGGACTACCTTGACCGGGAACTGGGCGATGTCGACTACGAAGGGCTCTCGGCCGACGAGATCGGCAAGCTGTACGTCGAATGCCACGCCTCGGGCCGGGCGCGGCCCCTGAAGGAGCTGCGCCCGCTGGCCGAGCGGGTCGAGCGGGAGGGCTGGACCCACCCCGCCGGCCTGCGGATGTCCCGCGACTGGGCCCGCCACCTGACCCTGCTGGGGGTCAGGAACCCGGACCTGCTGACCGACCGGCCCCAGGGGCTGCCCATCGACGAGGTCGTCGAGCTGCTCGCCCGCCGCCGCCTGTGCCTGGACCACCGCCGCTACGGCGGCCCGGTCTACCTCGACGGGACCCGCTGGGGGATGCCGCTGCGCACGGTGATGGGCGCCGACGGGCACGCCAACTACGTGCTGGTCGCGTTGCGGGACGTCATCTCCCACGCCCCCGGCCACGACCGGGTCCTGCTCGTGCACGACGAGGAGGCCGCGCACGACTTCGCGCTCATCGAACGGGTCCTGCGGGAGCTGGGCACGCCCGCGTCCCGGCTCGCGCTCGGCCGGGTGCCGCTCGGCGGCACGCCGCGGTCCAGCAGGCACAGATCGAGCAGGCACGGGGGCTGGGAGGGGTTCACCATCGAGCGGATCGCCGCGCTGTGCCTGGACCGGTTCGACGAGACGGCCTACCGGCTGGGGATGCGGCTGTACTTCATCGCGATGCTGAAGCGGACCGCCGGGGAGCCGCTCCGGCTCGACCTGCTGCGCCGCGCCCTGCTGCGGGCCGAGCGGCTGGTACGCGCGGCGGGCGACGCGGCCCCCGGCGGCCCCGGCGTCCTGCGCCGGTACGCCACACCGGCCGGATGGGTCAGCCCGTACCGGCTCACCGACGCGCTGTTCGCACGGCGGGACAACCCCGCCCGCGGCGACCTGCTGCGCTCGATCTACCTCTGAGACCTAGCGAACGGGGCTGCACATGGGCACCGACCGATCCCCCGCAGAGCGCGCCGACGCCTACCTGCGGCGGGTGCTGAAGGAGAAGAACGCGCTGCTGAGCGCGCTGGACGCGCCCGCCGCCGCGCAGGCGGCCGTGCTCGGCGAGCTGGTCGCGGCGGCGCGGGACACGGCGTTCGGCCGCGAGCACGGGTTCGCCGGGGTGCGCGACGCGGACGACTACCGCCGGGCGACGCCCATCCGCGGGCACGAGGAGTTCGCGCCCTGGCTGCGGCGCATCGCGGCCGGCGAGCAGGGGGTGCTCACGGCCGAGGAGCCCATGGCCTTCTTCGCCAGCAGCGGCACCACCGGCGCCGAGAAGGAGATCCCCGTCACCCGCGGCTACCTGTTCCGCTGCTTCCTGCCCTTCTACTTCGCCGGGCTGGCGCAGGTGGCCGAACGGCACCGGACCCTGGTCGAGCGGGACGACGCCGTGCTCAACCTGTGGCAGGACCCGCACTCGCCGACCGCCCGCACCGCCTCGGGACGCCCGCACATCGGCCCCAGCCAGCTCGACTACGGGCGGATCGGCGAGGAGCTGGCCGTCGGGCTCGGCAACCGGGCCCCGTGGAGCGACCTGCCGGAGCGGTTCCGGGACTCCGGCCCCTGGGAGCGCACCTACCTGCGGGTGCGGCTCGCGGCGGAGCACGACGTACGCGCGGTCTTCACGGTGAACCCGGCCATCGCGGCGGCGCTGCCGTACCAGCTCCGCCTGTGGTGGCCGCGCATGGTGAAGGAGATCCACGACGGCACGCTGGGCGGGGTGCCGTTCCGCGAGCCGAACCCGGCGCGTGCCAAGGAGCTGGAGGAGATCGCGGCACGGCGCGGCACGCTGCGCCCGGGTGACGTGTGGCCCCGGCTGGAGGTGCTGCTCACCTGGACCACCTATGTCGCCCGGCTGTACCTGCCCGGCCTGCTGTCCGACTACGGGCCGGGCGCGCGACTGCTCCCGGCCCCGATCGGGTCCTCAGAGGGGCCGCTTGCGGTCCCGATCGGGGGCTCGAAGGGGCCGCTTGCGGTCCCGATCGGGGGCTCGAAGGGGCCGCTTGCGGTCCCGGCCGGGGGCTCGAAGGGGCCGCTTGCGGTCCCGGCCGACGGTTATCCGACGGGCGGCCCGCTGATGCTGACCTCCTGCTTCTACGAGTTCGTCCCGGCGGAGGAGGACATCGACCCCACCGGGCCCACCCTGCTCGCGCACGAGCTGGAGGACGGCCGCGAGTACCACGTGGTGCTCTCCCACGCCGGGGGCCTGTACCGGTGCGCGACCCGGGACGTCGTCAGGGTCGCCGGCTTCGCCGGCGCGACCCCCCGGATCGAGTACTCCTGCCGGTACGGCGTGCTCTCCGCGGCCGGGGAGCGGCTGCGCGAGTCGCAGGTCCTGCGGGCGACGGCCGCCGCCGCGACCGCGACCGGCACGGCCCCGGCGAACCTGATGGTCCGGGTGTCCCCCGAGCCGGACGGCCCGCCCGCCCACGAGGCGGCCGTCGCCTTCCGCGACCGGCCCCCGGCCCCCGACCTGGCCGCGTTCGCCCGCGCCCTGGACGCCGAGCTGGGCCGGGAGTCGCCCGGCTACGCGCGGGCGCGGAAGGACGGCGCGCTGGCCGCGCCCCGGCTGCGCCCGGTGCCGCTCGACGCCTTCTCGGCCGAGTTCCGCCGCCGGGTGGAGGCGGGCGAGCGGCCTCCCCGGGTCAAGGACCGCGTCTTCCCCTCGTCGCCCGGCCTGTGGGCGCGCATCACGGAAGGAGCCGACGATGAGTGAGGTGCCCCAGCCGCCGCCGGAGATGCCGGAGATGCCGTATCGCGGCGAGTACACCGAGCGGGCCAGGCGGGCCAGGCTGGGCTGGTTCCGCGCCACGACCGGGGCCGCCCTGCGCTCCCTCGACGCCACCTCGATCGACGCGCGGTCGCTGCCGGGCAACCTGGAGAACTTCGTCGGCTGCGTGGAGGTCCCCGTCGGCCTGGCCGGGCCGATGCTGTTCGCGGGGGAGCACGCCCGCGGCCATGTCACCGCGCCCCTGGCCACCACCGAGGGCGCCCTGGTCGCGTCGGCGGCGCGGGGCGCGCGGGCGATCACCCGCGCGGGCGGCGTGGTCACCCGGGCCGTCGGGCAGCGCATGGTCCGCGCGCCCTTCTTCGAGTTCGCCGGGCTCGGGGAGGCGGCCGAGTTCGCCCACCGGATCACCGGCCACCACGCGGAGCTGGCCGCCGAGGCCGCCCGGGTGTCGGCGCACTCCCGGCTGGTGGAGCTGGACCCGGTGCAGCTCGGCCGTACCGTGCACGTGCGGTTCGTGTACGAGACTGCCGACGCCGGCGGGCAGAACATGACCACCGCAGCCACCTGGCGGGCCTGCCGGTGGATACTCGACCGGCTCTGCGTGCCGCCCGGACCGAGCCCCACCCTGTTCGGGGTCGAGGGGAACCTGAGCGGCGACAAGAAGTTCAGCCACCTGAACATGACCGCGGGCCGCGGCATCCGGGTGATCGCCGAGTGCGTGCTCGACCCGGACACCCTGCGCGCCGTCCTGAAGACCACCCCCGAGGCGATGGACCGGTTCTACCGGATCGGGGTGGTCGCCGCCCAGCACGCCGGGATGCCGGGGTTCGACATCGACGCCGCCAACGTCATCGCGGCGATGTTCGTGGCGACCGGCCAGGACATCGCCAGCGTGTACGAGTCCGGCGCCGCGCAGTTCTCCGTGGACCCCGACGGCGCCGGCCTGCGCGCGACCCTGGTGCTGCCGAACCTGGTGGCCGGGACCGTCGGCGGCGGCACCGGGCTGCCGCACCAGCGCGACTACCTGGAGGCCCTGGGGTGTCGCGGCGACGCCGGGGCGCGCCGCTTCGCCGAGATCGTGTGCGGTTTCGCGCTCGCGCTCGACCTGTCCACGCTGGCCGCCGTCGCCAGTGGCCAGTTCGCCGACGCCCACGAGCGGCTGGGCCGCCCCCGCAGGGTCGCCTGGGCCACCCGCGCCGATCTCGGCGCGCCGCTCCTGCAGCCGCTGCTCGCCGCCTCCCTGGACGCGCCGGACCTGGCCGTCACCGGTGTCACCTGGCCGGAGGAGGCCGCGGGGCCGAGCATCATCACCGACCTCACCGCCCAGGGCGAGCGCCGCAAGCTCCTCGGCGTGCTGCCGGTGCGCGCCTCGTGGGAGGCCGGCGGGCGGAAGGGCACGCTGGATCTGGTGCTCAAGGTCAAGCCCCTGGACCAGGAAGTGATCATCGAGGCGGCCAAGCTGGCCTCGCTGTGCGGCGGGCGCCTCGCCGAGGTCTACCCCCGCTGGCGCGACTGGACCGGGTTCCGGGACCTGCACACCCGCGAGCTCGCCGTCTACCGCTCGCCCGACCCGGCGCTGCGCCGCGTGCTCCCCCGTGCGTACGGCGTGCACGAGGACCCGTCCCGAGAGCTGTACGTCCTGGTCATGGAGCGGCTCGGCCCGGACGTGATCCTCAAGGACACCGCCGAGGACCCCGGGCTCTGGGAACCCGGGCACGTCGCGGCGGCCGTACGCGGGCTCGCCGCCGTGCACGCCGCCTGGCTCGGCCGGGAGGCCGACCTGCTCGGCTCCGGGCTGGTGGGACAGTGCCAGACCGCGGCGCGCATGGCCGCCATGCGCGAGCTGTGGCACGCGCTGCTGGAGCACAACCGTACCGAGCACCCGAGCCTGCTGGACGAGACCGCCGCCCGGAGGCTGCGCCGGGTCATCGACGACATCCCCGTGTGGTGGGCGCGGATCGAGGCGATGCCGCGCACCCTGGTGCACGGCGACTTCAACCCGCGCAACATCGCCCTGCGCGCCGGCGACCTGAGCCTGGTCGCCTACGACTGGGAGCTGGCGACCCTGCACGTCCCCCAGCGCGACCTGGTGGACCTGCTCGCCTACGTGCTGCCCGGCGACGCCGGGGAGCACGAGGTGGCGGAGCTGGTCGCCCTGCACCGCCAGGCGGTCGTGGCCGCGGGCGGCGCGGCGCCCGACGCCGCCGTCTGGCGGGAGGGGTTCCGGCTGGCCCTGTGGGACTTCGCCGTGACCCGGCTGCAGCTCTACCTGATGGCGCACACCCACCGCGAGCTGCCGTTCCTGAGGCATGTCGTGCCCACCGTCCTGCGCCTGCTGGAGATCGAGGACCATGCCGGGGAGGCCGTAGGTGTCCGCTCACCCGCCTAGCCCGATCCGCCGTGTCGCCCTGGTCGGCATCGACGGGTCGGGGAAGTCCACCCTCGCCCGCCTGCTCGCCGGCGGTCCGTCCGGCGAGCAGGCGGGCGAGGGCCGGGCCGTGCTGTCCTGCCTGCGCGCCCACGAGAACCCCGACGGCCCGCTGCACCGCCTGTCGCGCCACCTGGACCTCCTGTCCCGGGAGGCGGACCGGCTGGGCGGCCCGGACCTGAAGCTCGCCGTGCTGTACCTGCAGATGTGCACGTACGCGGTCACCGAGCGCTTCTTCACCGGCGAGCTGGGGGCGCGGGTCGTCATCAGCGAGCGGCATCCGGTGATCGACGGGCTCGCCTACCTGCCCCTCTACCGCCGCGCCATCGCCGGCGTCGCCGGCCCGGACCGGCCCGAGCAGGTGCGCAAGCAGCTCGCCGGGCTCGACCAGGAGGCCGTGGCCGCGGCGCTGGCCTGGTGCGAGACGCTGGGCCGGCGCCTCGGTCGGGTCCCGGACCTCGCCACGGTGGCCGGGGAGCTGGTGGCGCTGCTGGACCTGCCGCCCGGCGACCGCGCCACCGCGCTGGCCGCACGCCTCGGCACGCCGCTGCCCGACATCGCGGTCTTCCTCGACATCGACGTCGCCGAGGCGCTGCGCCGCGTCCGCGCCCGGGACGGGGCGCCGGAACTGCACGAGCGGCACGGCTCCCTCGCCCGCATCCGGGAGGGGTACGAAGCGGCGCTCGCGGCGCTGGGACCGGTGCGGGTGCACCGGATCGCGGCCGGCGGAGCGTCCCCGGCCGAGCTGAGGGCGGAACTCGATGCGCTCATCCCCGGCTGAGGCCGCCGTGCTCACCCAGTCCGACCTGCGCGCCCGGTTCGACGAGCGGATCGGCCGGGCCGTGCGCCTGCTGCCCCCCGGCGGCGGCGACCCGGGCTTCGGCGCGGTCGCGGTGGTGCGCGACGCCGCCCCGGAGACGTTCATCCGGTCGGCGGTCGCGTTCGCGCGCCGGGCCGCCGCCGGGACCGCGGGGCCGCTCTGGTACGGCAACTTCACCCGGACCGTCTTCCTGGCCGGGGACCCGCGCAACCTCGCCGTCCGCCACCCGCCGGACGTCGTGGCGCCGGACGGGGCGATCGCCTGGTACGGCCCCGGCCGGCTCGCCGGGCACGCCACCCTGCGGCGGATGCTGCGCCCGTTCGCCGGGACGACCCCGGTGACCGGTGCGGGCGCCCTGCGCGTGCCGCTGGGCGGCGGCGGCACGAGAACGGCGTACGTGCACGTCGCGACCGCCGGGCTGACGCTGCGGGACTACCTGGTGCACGTCAACCACCTGCTGGCGGAGGCCGTGCTGGACGGGCTGCTCGCGGACGTCGCCGCCCTGGTCGTCCGGCACGCGCCCCGGCTCCCGGCACCCCCCGGCCGCCACGACGCCGTACGCGTCGCGCCCGACCCGTCGGCCCCCGGCCTGCTACGCGCCCACGCCTGCCTCACCGTCGCCAGTTGACCCCGAACCGATCAAGGAGTCGCCCGATGGAATTCACCATGGTCCCCGGCCCGGTCGTGCACGAGATCCTGCGCCAGAACCGGGCGCCCGTCATCGACCTGGTCCGCCGTACCTACGAGCAGCACAAGGCCGGTGAGACGATCAACCCCAACAGCTACTTCCTCCGCTTCCCCGACAAGCCGGACGCCCGGATCATCGCCCTGCCCGCCTTCCTGGGCGGCGACACGCAACTCGCCGGGATCAAGTGGATCTCCAGCTTCCCCGCCAACACGGCCGCCGGGCTGCCCCGGGCGTCGGCGGTGCTCATCCTCAACGACTACCGGACCGGCTACCCGGTGGCCTGCCTGGAGGCGGCGACCATCAGCTCGGCCCGCACCGCCGCGTCGGCCGCCGTCGCCGCGACCGCGCTGCGGCCGGCCGGCTACGAGGGCACCACCGTCTCGGTGATCGGCGCGGGCGTCATCGCCCGCAACGTCTGCGACTACCTCCACGCCGCCGGCGTACGGCCGGACGGCTACCTGGTGCACGACCTGCACGAGGAGTCCGGTGACGCGCTCGTCGGCCACCTGCGCCGGGAGCTGGGCGCCGACGCGTCCTTCACCCCGGACCTGGACGCCGCGCTGGCAGCCGGCACGGTCGTGTTCACCACCACCGCGAGCGTCCCGTACGTGCACACGCCGTTCAAGCCAGGACAGGTCGTGCTCAACATCTCGTTGCGCGACATCTCCCCCGAGGTGATCTGCGAGTCGGCCAACATCCTCGACGACGTGGACCACTGCCTGAACGCCAACACCTCTCCCCACCTGGCCGAGCAGGCCACCGGCAACCGCGACTTCATAACCGGCACCCTGGCCGACGTCCTGGACGGCACGGTCGCCCTGGGCGGCGACCGTCCGGTGATCTTCTCGCCGTTCGGCCTCGGCGTCCTCGATATCGCGGTGGGAGCGTACGCGCTGGAGCAGGCCCGCCAGGCGGGCACCGCCGTGGCCGTCCCCGGCTTCTTCGCCGAAACGCGCCGCTGGTAGCCGACGGCGAGGCGGCGGTGCACGCCGCGAGGAGGGCCCGCCGGCCACCGGCTGCTATCTCGCCGCGGCCCCGGGCGGGCTCGGGCGCCGGCGAAGCCGTTCCGTGACGGGGGCCGCCCGCAGGCGGTCCCCCTACCGGCATGTGCCCCGCGCACTCGCTCGGATCGGTCATCGGCGTACCCGGTAGCGCAGGTGGAGCACCCGGTTGCCCTGGATCACCACATCGGGGTCCTCCAGCAGGTGCTGTGTGCCGACCGATCCGAAGTAGCGCTTGCCGGCCCCGAACACCACGGGCACGACGTCCATGGCGACCTCGTCCACGAGCCCCGCGGGCGGTCGCGGCACACTATGGACACGTACTGCACGCGTCACAGCATCGCCGATGCGCGCAGGGCCCGCCAGGCCGCCGTACGCGTCAGCCCGGCCGCTCCCTGGCGGTCCAGCCTGGCCGGACTTCGTCGCCGACTCTCAGCTCGCCGAGGTTCCTGGGCACCAGGCGGATGCCGAACCAGGTCTTCCCGTCCCAGCGGCGGTGTCTGGCCAGGGTTCTCAGGGGTTCCGCGCCGCGCTCCTGAGTGGCCGGGTCCCAGACGGTGGCGACGCAGCGGTCGCACAACTCCGAGACCCGGAAGTCGATCTCGCCGATGCGGACCGACGTCCAGGCGTCCTCCGCGAAGGGTTCCGCGCCGTCGATGACGGCGTTGGGCCGGAAGCGGGCGATGTCGAGGGGGTCCAGGGGGTGCTCCTGGCGTTCCATGGCGCCTTCGGCGATCCAGTCGTCCAGGCGCCGGAGCGAGCTCCGGGAGACGAGCAGGAGGGGCCCGTCCCAGAGGCCGCCCTGTTCCCCGGTGATGGCCCGGTCTCCGGGGTCGTCCAGCCGGACGAGGCGGGCGGGCTTGCCGAGCAGGCGGGTGAACCATTCATGCGCGTCGGCGTGGGCGAGCACGGCTCCTCGGGGGAGGGCGGAGGAACCCATGGGGATCCAGTCGCCGGTGGCCGGGGGGACCTTGAGTTCGCCCATGCCCTTCGCCGACACGCGGAGGCCGCCTTCGGGGGTCTCGACGGCCGAAACCGAGAGGAGCCGGGGGTGTTCGCCCCCCCAGATCACCTCTCCCATCGGGTCCACCACGGCCCAGCGGCGGTCCCCTTCCAGGCCCCAGGGGAGGACTTGGGCGGATGGACGGG
Organism: Thermocatellispora tengchongensis; assembly: GCF_014202315.1. Classification (GTDB taxonomy): domain Bacteria; phylum Actinomycetota; class Actinomycetes; order Streptosporangiales; family Streptosporangiaceae; genus Thermocatellispora; species Thermocatellispora tengchongensis. The sequence goes on from NZ_JACHGN010000011.1 coordinate 170,534, forward strand.
GAATGCCTTTGGTGGACTTGATGGGGTAGGTGCGGATCTCCGCTAGCTCCATTCCCCAAGGATAGGAGAAAGCGCTCTCTTCGGGTATGGGAGCGCGCCCACGGACGAGCCGGCCGGCACCCAGGCGTGGTTCTCGCGGGAAGGCGACGGTTCCCGCCCCTCAGGCGGGGGCGTTCGGCGGCGGGTCGTCGCCGAGATAGGTCTCGATGTGCTCCATGGCGGCGCGGTCCACCTCCTCGGCCGTGCCCGACCGCAACGCGTCGAGCAGCGCCCGGTGTTGCCTGGGGATCTCCTGCGGGGACGCGTGCGAGGGGGCGTCCCGGACGAAGTAGGCGCGCACGCGGGGCTGGATCGTGCGCCAGATCTGCAGCGCCTGGGTGTGCCCGCTCGCGGCGATGACGGCCTCGTGGAACGCCACGTCGAGGTCCGCCAGGCGCTCGGGGGGCGCCCCGCTGGCGGCGGCGTCGGCCATCTGCTCGACCAGCCGTTCGAGACGGGCGAGCAGTTCGGGCGGGCGGCTCTCGGCGATCTCGCGGAACGCGAAGCGCTCGATGGTCAGCCGGATCGGCACCAGCACCTCGCGCACCTCGCGCTGGGAGATCCCGGCGACCTCGGCGCCCCGGTAGGGGTGGGTCACCACCAGCCCTTCCTGCTCCAGGATCATGATCGCCTCTCGGACGGGGCCGCGGCTGACTCCGGAGCGGGCCGACAGTTCTCGCTCGACCAGGCGGTCGCCCGGCTTCATCTCGCCGGACGCGATGGCCTGCCGGAGCCAGTTCAAGATCCACTCCCGCCGTGACGCCGGTGGCGTCGATGTCGGCATCGAGCTCGTCACGTGCTTCCCATCCCTGGACGCGGGGCCCGCCGGGTGCGGGCGTCGAGCCCCTACGATAGCCGATCCAGATGGCAGATGGTTGACCATCTGCCATCCGCCGGATTATGGTCCACATCACCTCCCCGGCCCTTCGGCCGAAGAGCGACCGGGGAGAGGCCCGGCTCATCCCGAGCCGCGCCATCGACGCACATCCTTTAGAAGGGCCCGGCACCCGGCCATCAGGGGCCGTCCGCTCACCGACCATCCACCGGCGCGGCCCGAGCCGCCGCTCCGGAGCCCTTCCCGAACGAATCAGGAACCCATGAAGATCCGTGACATCCGTGCAGCCGGCCTGCGGGGCGCCACCCCGGCGGGCGGGTGGCAGGAGGAACTCACCAGCGACGACGTCGTCCACACCCTGGTCGCGGTGCACACCGACGAGGGGCCCATCGGCATCGGCAGCGTGTTCACCAGCGAGGCGCTGGTCCGCGGCGCCCTTGAGGTGCTGCGCCCGCTGCTGATCGGCGAGGAGGCGACGGAGCCGGAGCGGGTGTCGGAGCGCCTGCACCGGGCCACGTTCTGGCTGGGCCGCGGCGGGACGGTCACGCACACGATCAGCGGGATCGACATCGCGCTGTGGGACGTGCTCGGCCAGGTCACCGGCCAGCCCGTCGGCCGCCTGCTGGGCGGTCGGTACCGCGAGCGCGTCCGCCCGTACGCGTCCCTCCTGATGGACCGGCCGGAGGTCCTGGCCGAACGGCTGGGGCGTCTGGCCGCACAGGGCTGGACGGCCTTCAAGATCGGCTGGGGCCCCTTCGGGCGGGTCGGCGAGGACCTGGACGAGCGGATCGTCGCCGCCGCCCGCGAGGCCGTGGGGCCCGGCGCCATGCTCATGGTGGACGCGGGCGGCAGCGACAGCGCCTGGTCGAACGGCTACAAGTGGGCGCTGCGCACCGCCCGGATGCTCGACCGTTACGGCGTCGCCTGGTTCGAGGAGCCGCTCGGCCCCGACGCTCTGGACGACTACGTGCACCTGCGCCGGGAGGCCCCGGTGGCGATCTCGGGCGGGGAGGTGCTGACCAGACGGCAGAGCTTCCACCCCTGGCTGGAGGCCGGGGCCTTCGACATCGTCCAGCCGGACGTGACGAAGGTCGGCGGCCTGAGCGAACAGCGCCGCATCGGGTGGGCGGCCCAGGACCACGGGGTGCGGCTCATCCCCCACGGCTGGAACACCGCCGTCGGGCTCGCCGCCGACCTGCAGCTCGCCTCGGCGCTGCCCGGCACCGACCTCGTCGAGTACGTCACCGGATCGCCGTACGTCGACGCCATCACCACCGAGCCCTGGCGGCTCGACGCCGACGGGATGCTCGCCATCCCCGACGCCCCGGGCCTCGGGATCCGCCTCGACCCGGAGGCGCTGGCCCGCTACACCGACGCCGCCGCCCTGCTCCGGCCGTGACCGGCCGGAAGGGGCCGCGGGCCGTACGGCCTGCGGTGGCACCGGCCCTCACTGATCCACCCCGACCGCGCGAGAAGTAAGGAAAGCGTATGTCCGGCCAGCACACGGCTGCCGCCGTTCCCGGCTCCACGACCGGCGGATCGCCCCGCCGGGTGGTCGTCATATCCGCCGCGGGGGCCGTCGGCGGCTTCCTCTTCGGCTTCGACACGGCCGTCATCAACGGCGCCGTGGACGCCATCACGGAGAACTTCCGGCTCAGCTCGGTCGGTCTCGGCGTGGTCGTGGCCATCACCCTGTTCGGCGCCGCCACCGGAGCACTGCTGGCCGGCTGGATGGCCGACCGCATCGGGAGAACCAGGGTCATGGGGGTCGCCGCCCTCGTCTTCGTCGTCTCCGCGATCGGGTGCGGGCTGTCCTCGGGCTTCTGGGATCTGACGGCATGGCGCCTGCTGACCGGGATCGCCGTCGGGTACGCCACGGTCCTCGGCCCGCTCTACATCTCCGAGATCGCCCCCGCCTCCATCCGCGGCAGGCTCTCCTCGCTCCAGCAGATGGCGATCGTCCTGGGGATCTTCGCCGCGCTCCTGTCCGACTCCCTCATCGCCGCCGTGCTCGGCGGAGCGGACGCCGAGCTGTTCCTGGGACTCCCGGCATGGCGGTGGATGTTCATCGCCGGGGTGGTCCCGGCGCTCCTGTACGGGATCCTCTCCCTCCGGATCCCCGAGTCGCCGCGCTACCTGGCCGCCCGTGGCCGCCGGGAGGAGGCGGTACGCGTGCTGGCCGGCCTGCACGGGATCCCCCTCGACCAGGCCGGGCAGGACGTCGATCGCATGGACGCCACCGTTCGCCGCGAGCGCCGTCCCCGATTCCGGGACCTGCTCTCCCGCCGGACCGGGCTGCTCCCGATCGTCTGGGTCGGCGCCGGCATCGCCGCCCTCCAGGCCCTGGTCGGCATCGACGTGATCTTCTACTACTCCAGCTCCCTGTGGAAGTCGGTGGGATTCGGCGAATCCGCCTCCTTCGGCCTGTCCGTCCTGAGCTCGGTCGTCAACGTGGTGGCGACGATCGCCGCGATCGTGCTCATCGACCGGGTCGGCCGCCGCCGCCTGCTGCTCGCCGGCTCGGCCGGCATGGCGGCCAGCCTCGTCCTGGTGAGCGTGGGGTTCTCCATGTCCGTCACGGCCGGCGGGGAGCTGACGCTCCCCGGAGCGTGGGGGCCGCTGACCCTGATCGGCGCGAACGCGTTCGTGGTGTGCTTCGCCGTCTCCTGGGGCCCGGTCGTGTGGGTGCTGCTGGGAGAGATGTTCCCCAACGCCATCCGGGGGGTCGCGCTCGCGCTGGCGGCGTCGGTCAACTGGTTCTCCGGTGTGGCGCTCAACCTCTCCTTCCCGGCCATGCGCGAGGTCTCCCTGCCCGGAAGCTACGCGGTGTACGCGGTCATGGCGGTGCTGTCCTGGCTCCTGGTCTACTTCGGCGTGCCCGAGACGACCAACCGCGAGCTCGAGGACATGGACGGCGAGGTCCAGCGGGTCACCCACCCCTGACCGGGCATGTCCCACCCGCACACCCTTCCATCCGAAAGACAGATGACGATGCGCAACGACATCACGTTGGTCACCGGCGCGGGCTCCGGCATCGGGCGGGCCGTGGCGCTGTCGCAGGCCGCCGCCGGGCGGCCCCTCGCGCTGCTGGACATCGACGGGCCCGCCGTGGCGAGGGCCGCCGCGGAGGCGGAGGAACGCGGGGCCCCGCACGTGCTGGCCGTCACCGCCGACATCTCCTCCGAGGCCGACGTCGCCGACGCCTTCGCGCGGTGCCGCGCCACCCTCGGCGTCCCGACGCGGATCGTCGCCAACGCCGGCGTCGAGATCGCCCGGAAGGCGCACGAGACCACGCTCGCCGAATGGACGCACGTGATCGGGGTGAACCTCACCGGCACCTTCCTCACCTGCCGCGACGCCATCCGGCTCCTGCTGGACGAAGGGCTCTGCGGGTCCGTCGTCTGCGTCTCGTCACCGTCGGCGTTCGTGGGCTTCGCCGGTGGATCCAACAGCGCCTACGGAAGCTCCAAAGGCGGGATCTCCGCGCTGGTCAGGGCCCTGGCCATCGACTACGCGCGATCCGGCATCCGCGTCAACGGCGTCGTCCCCGGCGCCACGGCGACTCCCCTGCTCGACGTCGCCGCGGGCGGGCGCGACGACATCGCGGAGCGCGCGCGGACCCAGATCCCCCTCGGCCGGCTCGCGCGGGCCGAGGAGATCGCCGAGGCCGTGGACTGGCTGCTCGGCCCCAAGTCCAGCTACGTCACCGGCAGCCATCTGCACGTGGACGGCGGTCTGACCGCCCGGGGCGCGAACGACTTCTGACACCCTCCTCCTGATTCGAAAGGAAGCCGATGCGCCCACGCCCGACCGCCCTCGGATCCACGACCTGGGTCGTCGCCGACGGCTACATCCCACCCCGCAGCAACGGGCCCGAGCCGGAGATGACCAGCCACGACAGCATCTGCATGCTGAACTCGGGAGACACCGAGGCCCGGGTCGAGGTGCACGTCTACTTCACCGACCGCGACCCCGCAGGCCCCTTCGTCCTCACCGTCGCCCCGCGGCGGGCCTTCCACCAGCGCGTCAACGACCTCAGGCACCCGGAGCCGATCCCCGCCGGCACCGATTACTGCCTGGTCGTCACCAGCGACGTGCCCATCGTCGTCCAGCACACGCGCCTGGACTCCAGGCAGGAGGCCAACGCGTTGATGAGCACCATCGCCTTCCCCGCCTGAGACCGGGCCGCGCCGCAGGCCATGTGGTCTACGCAGGCGATGAGGTCTACGCAGGCGATGAGGTCTACGCAGGCGATGAGGTCTACGCAGGCGATGAGGTCTACGCAGGCGATGAGGTCTACATCGCCTGCGGCGCCGCCCGGTACCCCTCCGTACGCGAGCCGGGCCGCGGGCTGGCGAGCCCGGCCCGCGCCCGGATGCCGGCCGTGACCGTGTCCAGTTCCTGTCCGTCCTCGATGGTCGCGTTCCCCTCGTAGGTCACGCCATCGGGCGGGCTGTCGAGCCCCACGGGGTCGGCGTCCCAGAAGTTCCCCCGGTAGACGACGTTCTCCAGCGGCGGCGCCACCGTGAGCACCGCCGTGTTGTCCGACCGCCTGACGAGGTTGCCCTCCACGGTCAGCCACGAGGCCCCGTAGTCGGTGTAGAGCCCGAAGTTGTACGGGGTGCGCGTGTCCTCCACGACGTTGCCCAGCACCAGCCCCGCGTCCTGCGGCGAGGACCCCTGGGCCCCGCTCACGTAGATCCCGCCGCCGTCGGCCAGCACCTGCATGGTGTCGGCGGTGAGGTTGCGCAGCACGCGGACGCCCGTGCCGGAATCGACGACGATGCCGCAGTGCGGCACGTCGCCGACCTCGTTGGACGCGACGGTGCACCGGTGCACGCCCCGGATCGAGATCCCGGGCGATCCGCTGTAGTCGAGCCCGGCATGGTGCACCCAGGTGTCCTCGATCGTGACGTCGCGCCCGCCCGACACGGTGATGCCGCCGCCCGCGAGCGTGTCGAGGTCGCACCGGCGCACGGTGACGCCCGCCCCGCCGGACACCCCCAGCCCGTACGCCCCGAGCCGGGTGAACCGGCAGCCCTCGATCTCCACGTCCGCCACGTCGTGGAACGTCACGCAGGCCGGGATCGCCGCCGACGCGGCCGGGTACGTCACCGACGCCCCCTCCCCCAGCACGGCCGTCTCGACGCCGCCGCCCTCGTAGTAGTCGCCGCCGTGGTAGTGCACGAACCCCTCCGGGCGGCCGGGACGCAGCCAGGTGGCGTCGGCGAACGTCAGCCCCCGGAACGCGGCGTCCCGGGTGCCTACAGCGCGCAGCAGCGTCTCCAGGACCGGCGCGACGACCCGCGTACGCTCGGGGTCCTCGCCGGGGCGGGGCAGGTAGAGCAGGACGTGCCGCCCGGGACGCGAGCGGTCCAGCACGAAGGTGCCGGGCTCGCGGAGGAAGGCGGCGTCGTTCTCGATCCGGGTCGGCAGCCCAGGGCCGCGCGACGTCTGGCCCTCCCAGGTCGAGTTGTACAGCTCGGCGGCCCATCCGTACGCGGGCTGGGCCATGGTGATCACCGTCGAGCCGCCGTCGGCCGAGACGCCCGCCACCGCGCACCGCGCCTCGGTCCACGGGTAGACGCCCCGGTAGACGAACTCGACGTCGGCGGGGCTGCGCCACCCGCGCGGCTCCGGGCTGTCGGTGACGTATCCCGTGACGGTCGCGGTCGCGGCGCCGGGGATTCCCTCGATGCCCGCGCGGACCGCCCGGCGCCCGTCCACGTAGAGCTGGCGGGTGTCGAGCCCGCCCACCTCCGCGATCCACACCCCGTCCCGCTCCCGCCACCCGGTGATCCGGCGGCCCCCGCTCACCACGACCTCCTCCTGACCGGAGGTGCCGTAGCCGTACGCCTGGTAGACCACCCCGGAGTCGGCCTCGGTGAGCTCCAGCGTCCGGTCCAGCACGTACGTGCCCGCCCGCAGGTGCACGACGGCCTTCCCGGCCTCTCGGGCCGCCTCGCGGGCGCGTTCGAGACCGGCGAAGGGCCGCTCGGCCGATCCCGGCCCGGCGTCGTCACCAGAGGGGGCGACGTGGAAGTGGAACATCGGGGACTCCCTTTGTTGTTTACGGCGTACACATAGTAATACACCATAGACAAGGAGGAGGCCGATGACGCGAGGCAAGGCCGGCGACCCCGACCACGGGATCGAGCTGCTGTGGCGTCCGCGCGAGCCCGAGCCCCGTCCCGGTCTGAGCCTGGACAGGATCGTCCGCACCGCGATCGACCTGGCCGACGCCGAGGGCCTGGCGAGCCTGTCCATGCGCAAGATCGCCAACCGCCTCGGCTTCACCACCATGTCCCTCTACCGCCACGTGCCCGGCCGCGACCAACTGGTGGACCTGATGGTGGACGAGGTCTTGGGCGCCCCCTCCGACGGCGACACGGACGAGACGACGCCCCGGGGCTGGCGGGACCGCCTGGAGCGGCACGCCAGGCAGGGTTGGGCGACGCGCCGGCGCCACCCCTGGCTGGCCGAGGTGCGCGGCACCCGCCACCTGCCGGGCCCCAACGCCGTCGCCCAGTACGACCTGATGCTGGGCGCCCTCACCGGCACCGCCCTCACCCCCGCCGAGGTGATCGCCGTCGTGGACCTGGTCGGCCGCTTCATCGACGCCGAGGCCCTGCACCTGCTGGAGACGCGACGCGAGGAGCAGCGCAGCGGCGTCACGGAGAACGAGTGGTGGGGCGCCCGGCACACCCTGTACGACCGGCTCGACCGCTACCCCGCGATCTCCCACCTCTGGTCCGCCGGCGGCTGGGACTCCCCCGAGGACTCCTTCGAGTTCGGCCTGCGCCGCCTGTTGGACGGCATCGAGGTCCTCATCAACCGCCGTGACGAAACCCGTTACGAAATGCGTGCCGAAACCAGGGCCTGCGAGGAGTGCGGCCGCCCCCTGGCACCGTCACCGTCGGGCCGCCCCCGCGTCTACTGCTCCCCCGCCTGCCGCCAGCGCGCGTACCGCAAACGCGCCTGACCGGCCGGCCACCACCTCGCACAGGCCGTACGCGACCAGGGCCGGGAAGGTGAGCCCGGCACCGGTCCGCGGCCGTGGCGAACAGCCGCGCCGGCCGCCCGGCAGCGGCCGGGTCCACCTCGTCCTGACCCCGCACCGCGTGCGTCGATGACGAGGCGACCGGATGGCCACGCCACCGCGCAGGACGACGGGGTGGCCATCGGCGGCAACCGGTCCTCAGGTCGTTTCGAGGTCGAACGGGGCCGGGGTGTGGTTCTCCCAGATCCGGCGCGAAACCTCTTCGGGGTAGGGAACGGTCTTCGACTCGGTGTCCAGGACTCGGGTAAGCCGCTGATCGGGGCGGTGTGCGACCCATCCGGCGTCGCCGGTGGCCACGAAGCGGGTCCACGCCTGCTGGAGCTCGTGCGAGACCCGGACAGCTTCGGGGCCGGGCAGGTCGCCGAACATCTGCCTGCCCGTGGGGCTGTCCAGCGTGCCGAAAGCGAGGGGGACGTCGATGCTGTGGCAGGCGCCCAGGACCCCGCCGGAAGCCGGTGCGGCCAGGCACAGCTCGAAGAGGAACGAGGTGCCGCCTGCCACCGCGTTCGCCTCGGCCAGGTGCAGCGACGGCATTCGGAACAGAGCGTCGGAGTACACGGTTTCCAGCAGTTCCTCCGGGGTGGCCCGTTGGTGGGCGGCGCGGTAGGCGTCGGCGCCGTGCGGTTGCGGGGCGAACAGGTCAAGCGCGGTTCGGGCGTCGTGGTCGGTGAAGGTGCCCATCCGCCCGGCCATGACGGTGAACAGCCGGAACTCGTCGCGAGTGTGGCCGATGAGCAGTTCGGCTCCGCTCGCGCGGCCACCGGTCAAGGCGGACCAGGGGGTTTCCGACAGGACTTCTCCATCGATCACGGGGCAGACGGCCACTCCCACCTGGGCGAGCCGTGCCCACTGCTTGCGATCGGCGGGCAGGTCGGCGTTGAGCGCGGTGAGCTCGTCGGCCAGACGCCAGGGATCGACGTCGCTCAGGGCCGCGGCGGTGGGGCTCGTACCGAGCCGGTTCGCAAGGGTGGCCGCGACCCGCTCCGCGAGGGCGGGCGTGCAATGACTTCCCGGCACCGAGTGGGTGATGGCCCGGCGGAACAGTCCACGCGCCCGCCTCATCGTGAGCAGGGCGGCGATCGACCCCGCTCCGGCCGACTGCCCGGCCACCGTGACCTGGGCGGGATCGCCTCCGAAGCGCCCGATGTTACGCTGCACCCACTCCAGAGCGGCGATCTGGTCCAACAGCCCCCGGTTGGGTGGAGCGCCGTCCAAGAGGGCGAACCCCTCCACCCCCACCCGGTAGTTGAGGCTCACCACGACGAGCCCCGCCTCGCACAGCCTCGCCGGGTCGTACATCGGGTCACTGCTCACAGCCGTGATGTAGGCGCCGCCGGGGATCCACACGAGCACCGGCAGCCCCGCCGCGCCGAGGTCCGGGGTACAGACGTTGAGTGTCAGCCAGTCCGGGTCGCGCGCCGATTCCACCTGGACCGGCCCGGACTGCGGCGGCGGAGGGCCGAAATCCGTCGCCCGCCTCGTCCCCTCCCAGCGCGCCGGCGGAGCGGGCGCGGCGAAGCGGAGCTTCCCCACCGGGGGCTCGGCGAAGGAGATTCCGCGGAACTCCGCCAGCCCTGACCGCCACCGCCCCTCCACCACACCCTCGGTCGTTCGCACCCGAGGCCCTTGGGTCATGTCAGGCATGCCGCTCCCTTCGCCGCTGTTTCAAGTCAGGTGTATTATGTCATGTGTATTGGAAAGGTCAGGGGGGCGGGATGCCGAAGAAGGTCGATCACCGAGAGCGCCGCGAAACGATCGCCCGAGCTCTGTGGCGGGTGGTGGAGCAGCGCGGGCTCGCCCATGCCACCATGCGCGAAGTCGCGCAGGAGGCGAACATCTCCCTCGGGCAGTTGCAGCACTATTTCTCCTCCCGGACGGCGATGCTCACCTTCGCCATGGAGTTCGCCTCGGAGCAGACCTCGCAACGTGTGGGGGAAGGACTCCGCGACCTCGGCCACCTCCCGCACCCTCGCGACGTTCTGCGGCTGATGCTCATCGAGATGCTCCCCTTGCATCCCGACGCCCGGGCCACCAGCCGGATGAGCGCCGCCTACGTCCTGGAGGCGCTGCACGACCAAGGTCTCCACGCGCGGGCGCGCGAAGGACTCCTCCAGGGCCGGGCCATGCTCGAAGCTCTGGTCCGCCAGGCGATCGCCGACGGGCACATCGATCCGGATCGCGACGCGACGGTCGAGACCGACCTACTGCTCGCCCTCACCGGCTTCACCACGCTCCTCGAACTCAACGTGATCGAGCCCCGCGACGCGCTCGCCGCCATCGATCACCATCTGGACAGGTTGTTCGCCCGGAGGGCCTACCATTCGGCGACCCGCGCGCGGCGCGGCTCCGGCTACCCGGCTTCACCCTGGAATCTCTGATCAGCCTGGGAGTGAAGGTCCGTCCGCGACCGCCACGCCAGCGCTCCCGACCGATCGAACATCGTCCGGCCTGGCCGACGACGCCCACGCCCGCCTGGCACGAGAGCTGACTTCTGTCATGCGGGACCTGTGACACAGCCCACTGGCCCCCGCCGAGCGGAAGGCTCATGCTGGGCGCCATGACCATTCGTCGATGCAGCACGTTCGTTCTGCGGCTGGGAGCCGCGACTCTGGCCGCCACGCTGCTCGCGGCGGGACCCGTGGCCGCCGCCGAGGAGGGCGGCCTCGACCGGCAGCGGCTGCGCCAGACGCTGGACGCCGTGCACGAGGCCGGCATGTACGGCATCTATTCGAACGTCGTGGACGGCCGGCGGAGCTGGAAGGGCGCCGCAGGCGTCGCCGACGTCGAGACCGGCCGCCCGGTGCGTCCCGAGATGGTGCACCGGGCCGGGAGCATCACCAAGTCGTTCGTCGCCGTGGCCGTGTTACAGCAGGTCGGCAAGGGCAGGATCGAGCTCGATGCCCCCATCGGCCGCTACCTGCCGGACCTCATCCCAGGTGAGCGCGGGCAGCGGATCACCGTACGCATGCTGCTCAACCACACCAGCCACATCGCCAACCACACCGACGTGATCTTCCCGACGATCGAGAGCCTGGACTCCAACCGCTTCCGCGCCTTCACGCCGGAGGAGCTGGCGCGCGCGGGGCTCGGCGCCCCCGCGACCGGGCAGCCGGGGGCGACGCCCGGGGCGTACTCGAACACGAACTTCGTCATCGCCGGCCTGCTGCTGGAGAAGGTGACGGGCACGAGCGCCGAGCGGTACATCACCGACCACGTCTTCCGGAAGGCCGGGCTGCGGCACACGTCGTTCCCGCGTACGCCGTACCTCCCTGGGCCGAACTCCAAGGCGTACGAGGCGTTGTACGGGTACTTCGACCCGCCCAAGGACTACAGCGTCTACAACATGTCCTGGGCCTGGACGTCGGGTGCGGTCGCCTCGACGATGGCCGACCTCAACCGCTTCTTCCGGCTGCTGCTGCGCGGCGAGCTGCTCGACGCGACACTCCTCGCCGAGATGCAGAAGACCGTTCCCGTCCGCTCGTTCTCGGGCGCCGTGCTCGACTACGGTCTCGGGATCTACCCCCTCGACCTGCCGTGCGGCAGGTTCTGGGGGCACGACGGGAGCGTCCCCGGCATGCAGACCTTCGCGTTCTCCGACGCCGGCGGCGGCCACCAGTTCGCCTTCGGCACCAACCTGAGGAACTACCAGCAGCTCGACGAGAACGGTAATCCTGTCCGGCACGCCATCGACTCCGCGATCGGGAGCCACCTGCTGGAGGCGGCGTGCGGACCTGACGTGGCGGCGGCCACCAGGGCGGCGCGACCGCTCCCGCCGATCGGCGTGGACGGGGGCACGGCCACACCGTGACCGGCGGCGCGCCACGCGGGCGGGCCACCGACCGGCGGCCCGCCGCAGCGCCGCCCTACCCCGGGCGTTAGGTCCGCCCGCCACCCCGAGCGTGCCGCAGTCCCTTCGGCTGTAGCGGAAGCTCGTGGCGGTGACCCGCGCGGGACGTCAGCCCGCCCAAGGTCCTCTCCGCTGCCCGGCGGCGGGAGGCGCGGCTGGTGGCGGTCACGCGGGCACGCATACGGGCGTCCGGCGGGCGGCCCGCTCGCGAGCGTACAACCGGACCAGGTCGTGCATCCGGTAGCGGCCGGGCCCTGCGGGTTCGACGAGGCGGGCGTCCAGGAGCTGGTTCAGCGCGGCTTCGGCGGTGTCCTCCGGCCAGCCTGCGAGTGCGGACGCGGCGGCCGCCGTGAAGGTGGCGGTGTCCAGGAGGCCCAGCAGGGGGAACAGGCGGGCCGCGTCGCTCGCGTCGGGCTCCCCTGGCAGGTGCCGCAGGCCGATCTCGACGCTGGCGCGGATCGTCAGGTCGGCGTGTTCGAGAGCGTCGAGGCGGCGTGTGTCGTCGGTCAGCTCGTCGGCCAGGGAGGCGAGCGTCCGATCGGGCCGGGCGGCCAGGCGTGCCGCCGCGATGCGGAGCGCGAGAGGGAGGCCGCCGCACTGCCGTACGATCCGCTGCGCCGCCTCCGGCTCGGCGAGGACCCGGGCGGGATCGCAGACGCGGGCGAACAACGCGGTGGCGTCGGTGTGGTCGAGCCCGGTCAGGTGCAGATGGCTCGTGCTGTCGAGTGAGGCCATGATCCGGCGGCTGGTGACGATGACGGCGCACGCGGGCCCGGAGGGGATGAGCGGCCGGATCTGGCCGGCGTCGAGCGCATTGTCAAGGACGACGAGCAGGTTACGTGTCGAGGTGAGGGAGCGGTAGCGGGCGACGGCCTCGTCCAGGGTGGTCGGTACGGCGTCGCCGCCGGGCAGGAGTGAGCGCAGCAGCCGGCCCAGGGCCTGCAACGGTGACAGCGGCTGGAGCCCGGGGGTCGCCGCGCGCAGGTCGATGTACAGGACGCCGTCGGCGAAGCGGTCGGCGACGGCGTGCGCGGCGTGGATCGCGAGCGCGGACTTGCCGGTTCCGCCGGGACCGTGCACGGCGGCGAGGGCGGGCGTGCCGGGCGCGGTGTCGCCCAGCGTCTTGTGCAGCCAGGCGATCTCGGTGGCGCGGGCGGTGAACGCCCGGGTGCCGGCGGGGAGTTCGATCGGGGTGACGGCCTGCGTGAGCGGGGCCGGCTTCGACGGACGGGCGAGGTCGAGCGCGGGATCGCGGCGGAGCACCGCCATGTGCAGCCGGCGCAGTGCCGCTCCCGGTTCGATGCCCAGCTCATGAACCAGGACGCGGCGCGTGTCCTGGTACACCGCGAGGGCTTCAGAGGATCGGGAGGCCCTGTACAGCGCCAGCATGAGCTGCGCGCGGGGACGTTCCCGTAGCGGGTGGGCCTTGACATGAGCGGTGAGCAGCGGCACCACCGCGTGGTGTTCACCCGCTGTCAGGCGCAGGTCGATGTGGTCCTCCAGCGCGGCCAGGCGCTCCTCTTCCAGGCGGGCGGCCTCCACCTGTGCCCAGGGGGTCGTGATGTCGGCCAGCGCGTTCCCCCGCCACAGCGTCAGGGCGCGCTGGAACAGCGTGTTCGCCGTCGCGATCTCACCCTGGGCCCGCGCGGCACGCGCCTGACCGGCCAGCAGCGTGAACAAGTGGGCGTCGATACGCTCTTGGGCGAGGTTCAACTGGTAGCCGCCGGGGACCGTGGTGATGACTTCGCCGTCGTGGTGCGGTGCGAGCAGGCCACGAAGCTTCGACACCACGATGTGCAGTTGCTTGTCCGCCGTCGTCGCCGCGCTGTGGCCCCACACCTGGGCGAGAAGCCGTTCCGCGGAGACCGGCCGGCCGGCGCTCAGCGCCAGCCTGGCCAGGAGCCCGATCCGCCGCTCGCCGGCCATCCTCACCGGCTCGCCGTTCGCCGTGATCTCGCATGGCCCCAGAATCTTGATCTCCAGTCCTGTCAAGGCTCTCCCCGTCTTGTGAGTATCCGACGCCGGCGTGCTGCGCGGAGGGCGGACAGGAGACCCTTGCGTGTGACACCAGGACGGACCCGGGATCGCGGCGGCGGCCCACCCTGCCCGGTGAGCCGGCGCGGCACGCGAGCGCCGAAGCGCCGTCCGCCGGCTCCGGCGATCGTGCCGGCGCAACAGCCTGAACTGCTGGAACATCGTCATCGCCCGGCGGCGGCGCAGTCGTCGCGCACGCCACCGTCGGCCCCCGTCAAGGTGCTGGTGCCCGTCTCCGCCGCCCGGCCGCTCCCACGCCCGAGAAACTGCCGGGCTTGGGACCAGGCCGCGCGCCTACCGGATGACCCTGGCCATCCAGCGCGCCGCCGGCCAGAACGAGCCGATCACTTCACTCACGAGTGCTCACCGAATCCCCGCGCGATCGTGAACGCATCCATCACGAAGAGCAACAGCACGACAGGAACCTTCCCCGTGGCTTTCACATCCGGTCTTGAGCAAAGGGATGACCCGCGCGGCCTCGCCGCGATTGATCGCCAGTGTACGAAGGCGCAAGGCGGGCCGCTGTCAGGTGAACGCCTTACATCGAGGTCACCGTTCGGTCGAGCCCGGCGTGCGACAGCCCGTCCATGAACGTGGTCTGCCCGCGTGCAGGAGAGCGAGGCGAGAGAGCTGCGCCGCAGGGCGCGGCCCTGCCGAAGTCGAGCCGAGCACGGCCGGCCAGCGCGCCGGGGTGCTTGAACACAACCGCCTGCGCGAGCCGCGGGACGGCCAAGGCTCCGGGTCGCAGCAGCATGGACGGCACCACCTGGTCGGTGCTCATGCCGTCCGCACTGTTGACCATCCGATACTTCTCAAAGTAGCTTTGACATCAAAGCTACTTTGACAACAAACAGGAGGTCTGCAGTGCCGCACCTGACGGTTCGAGTCCTGGAGCCGCAGCTTCAGGGCAACGAGGCGGCCCTCATCGCCGCGTTGACCGACGCGGTGGTCGATGTGTACGGCGAATGGGCGCGCGACGTAGCGGTCATCCACCTCGACGGCATACCCGCCGGACGATGGGGCCTGCGGGGCAAGCCGGTGGACGAGGCCCCACCCGTGATCATGTTCGGCATCCGCGAGGCGGCCTTCGCCCGTCCCGACAGCGGCGAACTCGTTGCCAAGCTCACGCGCACCGTCACCGACGCCGTCGCCGGCGTCCTCGGAGCACACCTGCGCGACACCATCACCGTCGAGCTCGTCGCCACCCCGGCCGGCCGCACCGCGATCGGAGGCGTGCTCGTCGACGACTAGCCCTGTTTCCGCCCTGAGTCATTTCGGCGGAGGTCTCGTGGATCGATGGAGTTGAAGGCCGGCGGGTTGCGGGATGACGGGCGGTGACCGGTCAGGGTGTGGACAGGGTCTGGGTGAGGCGCATCCGGCTGGTGACCACAGGACTTTCTGGGATAAACCTGGCGCATGTAGGTGAGGTGACCAGGACACGGTCCGCATCGCTCGGCGGAAGGCCGGCCGTGGGCCCCGGTCCGGGAAGACGTTCCGGCCGCGCTGTGCTCGGGCAGCAGGTTGAACTCCTGATAGATGAGCGCCACGCCGGGGAGCGCCAGGCCGGGTCGCCGATGCCACGCATGTTCAGCGTCCCCTTCCCTGCCGACGCGGGGTCGGGGACGGGAGGGTTGCGGAGGTGGGCGGCGCGGCGGACGGTGATTGTGCTGATCGGTCGGTAATCGGGCGAGTATCGGCTGATGTCCTCGGCGTCGAGATCAGGCCCGGGAACGTCCCGGCCCATCGGCTGATCGGCGACCTGGTGGAATTCCGGGAGCGGCACGGACTCTCCCGGGTCGTCGTGGTGAACGGCTCCTCCACCGAGCCGCCCGCGGCTCCCCGGCGTGGGCGGTGGCCGGGCCGGACACCGCCCGCCGGACAGCAGGAAGCCGGGCGGCTTACCGGTGCCGGCCGTCCTATACCCGGACCGTGGCCTTCGCGGACGCGCTCCAGTCGCTGCCGGCCTGGGTGCCGCTCGCCCTGCCGATCAGGACCACGTCACCTGCGGCCTGGCCCTGGACGGGGGTGACGGTGAACGTGACGGCGCGTTCCGCCCCAGGCCGCAAGGGCTGCAGCTCGACCCGCTCCGGTGAGACCGTCCACCCTTCCGGGGCCTCGACGGTCACGATCGTCCTGGGCGCCAGCGGCATCTCGACCGCGCGGACGGTGACGCCGACCTTCGCCGCCTGGCCCGGGCTCACCTCGGCGGGCGCGCTGATCGTGACCTTCTGCAGGGCGTACGCGCGGTAGGTGTGCCCGGCCTTCGCGGTGAGTTCGATCAGGTCGGAGCCGGCCTTCTCGGTCTGGGCCCTGCCGCCGCGTGTGTCGACCACCTTGTAGCGCCCGGCGAAGATCGCGCCGCGTACCTTGACGACGCCGTCGCGGTCGGGCGTGATGAGGTACTCGTCGGCCTGTCCGTCGCTCCACGCCGCGCCGACGGTGTAACCCCCGCGGCCCCGCAGGCCCGTGACCCGTCCGTTCCGCCACGCCTCGGGGAGGGCCGGCAGCAGGTGCAGCTCGCCGTTGTGGCTGTGCAGCAGCATCTCCGCTATGCCGGACGTCGCGCCGAAGTTGCCGTCGATCTGGAATGGAGGGTGCAGGTCGAACATGTTCGGGGCGAGCCGGGCCGGCGTCACGAGGAGGCGGACCAGGTCGTGCGCCCGCTTGCCCTCCTCCATCCGCGCCCAGTAGTTGATCTTCCAGGCCAGCGACCAGCCCGTGCCGTCGTCGCCGCGCAGTTCGAGCGTCCGGCGTGCGGCGTCGAACAGCTCGGGGGTGTCCCGCTTGGTGATCTGGTTGCTGGGGTGCAGACCGTAGAGGTGTGAGATGTGCCGGTGGGCCGGCTCGGTCTCCACCCAGTCGTACAGCCACTCCTGTATGTTGCCGCGCGAGCCGATCTTCATCGGAGCCAGCCGCTTGCGGGCCTCCAGGACCCGTGCCCGGAAGCCGGCGTCCATGCCGAGAACCTCGCTCGCCTCGGCGCAGCCGTCGAACAGGTCACGCAGGATCTGGTTGTCCATCGTCGGACCGGCGGCCACGCTGGCGTTCGGGTGATGGCTGAGCTCGGGCGAGTTCGATGGGTTCGTGACCAAGTACCCCAGCCTCGGCTCCTCCACGAGGGTGTCGAGGAAGAACTGGGCGGCGCCCTTCATCGCCGGATAGTTCTTGCGGAGGAACTCGACGTCGCCGGTGTACAGGTAGTGGTCCCAGATCATGGTGGCCAGCCACGCGCCACCGGTCTGCCACATGCCCCAGAAGGCGCCGTCCACCACCGAGGTGGCCCGCCACGCGTCGGTGTTGTGGTGGGTGACCCAGCCGCCGGCGCCGTACTGCACCTGGGCCGTGCGGGCGCCGGTCACCGTGAGGTCCTGGATCATGTCGAACACCGGCTCGTAGCACTCGGACAGGTTCGTCGAGTCGGCGGGCCAGTAGTTCATCGGCAGGTTGGCGTTGATGGTGTACTTCGAGTCCCAGGCCGGGGTCAGGGAATCGTTCCAGATGCCCTGGAGGTTGGCCGGCTGGGTCCCGGGACGCGAGGAACTGATCAGCAGGTACCGGCCGAACTGGAACAGCAGCGCGGAGAACTGCGGGTCATCGACGGCCGAGTGCTGCGCGATCCGGACGTCCGTGGGCTGGTCGGCCGCGTCGGTGCGGTCCAGTTCGAGCGTCGTCCGCTTGAACAGTGCCTGGTAGTCGGCCACGTGCCGGCTGCGCAGCGTGTCGTAGGGCGTCTGCTGGGCGGCCTCGAGGTGCCGTCGCGCGATGCCCTGGTAGTCGCCGCTGACGTCCTTGTAGTTCACGTAGCTGGAGCCGATGGAGATCAGCAGTGTCACGCTGTCGGCGGCGGACACCTGGAGCGTTCCGCCGGAGCTGGTGACGGTGCCGCCCTCGGCGAGGGCGCGGGCCAGCGCCAGGAACCTGACCGAGCCGGGAATGCCCTCGAAGTTTCCCGAGACGCCGTCGAGCGCCACCGTCGTGCCGTCGGGGCTGGAGCGTGTCGTGCGCTGGGGGCTGTCGAACGTCGCCGTGAACGTGATCGAGCCGGGCTTGTCGGCCGTCAGGCGGACCACGATGACCTGGTCGGGCGCGCTCGCGAACACCTCGCGCTCGTACCGCACGCCGTTCAGCAGGTAGCTGACGGACGTGGTGGCGGTGGTGAGGTCGAGCCGGCGGTGGTACTCCGAGAACCCGCCGGTGCCGGGGAAGTTCAGCCTGAGGTTGCCGACCGTCTGGTAGGCGAGCTGGCCCGCGGGTCTGCCCAGCATGTTCTGGTTGATCAGGTCCTGGGCCTGGGTCCACTTGTCCTCGAAGACGAGGCGCCGGATCTCCGGCAGCGCCGCCAGGCCCTTGGGGTTGCTCTGGTCGTACGGTCCTCCGCCCCAGACGGTGTCCTCGTTGAGCTGCAGCCGCTCGGCGTCCACGTTGCCGAACACCATGGCGCCGAGGCGCCCGTTGCCGATGGGGAGGGCGCGGAGCCAGTCCGTGCCGGCGCCCTTGTCGTACCACAGCGCCAGGTCGTTCGCGGCGCGTACCTCCGCAGGCGCCACCGATCCGGCCCGGGCGACCGCCGTCCATTGCATCGGCAGCATCAGAGCCCCGGCTCCGACCGTGCCGATCGTCATCAACTGCCTTCGCGTCAGATGTGGCATTCGCTCTCCAAACGCAGTGCGACCTTGCCGGCGGCCGGCGCCGCGCCACGGGACTGCGCACCCGGCATCGAGGAGACGGGCGGAGTTCGAGGGGGACCGGCTGCGTGACGAGGCTGTGTAGGGGGTGATGGCAAAGCTACAAAGATTTGATGTATCGGTCAATGGTTCTTAATGAACCGCCCGAAAGGAGCTATCCAGCCCCTCTGCTACCGACAATCATCTGACCTTTGCTCAGAGCCCTTGCCACCTGGCACGCACTGATCCCCGGTCGCGGTGAGCGACGGAGGGGAACCGGAGGGATGGACGCCACAAGAGGGCGGCGTGCGATCCCGAACGGGGGCGCACGCCGCGCCCCGGAGGTGGTCAGCTCGCCTCACCCTCCGCTCCGGAAGGGGCGTCGTCCCCATCGGGCAGTCCTCGCAGTGACTGCTCGACTCCGATCAGGTGATTGGCCATCCGGATGCGCGCGGCTTCCGGATCGCGTTCCCGGAGCGCCTGCAAGATCGCCAGGTGCTCCGCGTGCGCACGAAGGTCGGCGCCCTCCTCGTGGAGGCTTCGCCAGAGCCGTGCGCGGACAGTGCGTCCGGCGAACGCCTCGATCAGGCCGATCAGCACCGGATTGCCGCTATGGGCGGCGATGATGCGGTGGAAGGCGATGTCGGTCTCGATGAGCCTTTCGTGGTCCGGCGTTGTCTGCTGGAGGATCCGCGTGGCGTCGTCCAGTACGTCTCGCGCTTCGCGCAGCGCCTCGTCGGTGATCTTGGTTGCGGCGAGCCGCGCCGCCTCGCATTCGAGCACGCGGCGGACGGCGTGGACATGCGGCGCGGCGCCCTGGCCCTGGAGGTCCACCACGAAGCCCATCGGCGCCAGCAGCCGGGTCGCATCGAGGTTGGTGACGTACGTCCCGTCACCTTGGCGGGTGTTGAGGATGCCGAGGATGGACAGCGCGGACACCCCTTCGCGCAAGGGGCCGCGCGAGACCCCCAGGGTCTCGGCGAGTTCCTTCTCGACCGGCAGGCGGTCGCCGGGGTTGAGCACCCCGTCGAGGATCATCCGCTTGATGCCGTCTACGACTTCTTCGGTGCGGGACATAACACGAGTATGTGCTCGGCGCGCGGGTGCTGTGGCGGCTCCTCCCATCCACCCCGGCGTCTGGCTCGGCAGCCGGTCCCGTGAATGGGCTCGCCGGCCCGGGGCCGCGCCGTGCCCGGCCGTGAGAGTATGGGCTTCCACCGGCCCCGCACCGCGAGAAGGACCCACGATGCCGTCAGCCGCCGCGCCGAAGAGGCCCGTCGGACCACAGGCTGAGCCGACTCCGGCAGGCGGCGTCCACCTCAAGCCGCACCTGACCGCGTTCGAGGGTTCGCTCGCCTCTCTCGAAACCGCGCCCCTCGCCGTGGTCGTCGACCTCGTCCGCTCGGGGCGGGCCAGGACCCGCCCCGAGCTGGTCACCGCGAGCGGTCTCAGCCGGAAGATCGTCACTCAGCGCGTGGAGCAGGCCCTCGACGCCGGTCTCCTCGCCGAGGACGGGCTGGCGCCCTCCTCTGGAGGCCGCCAGCCGCGCCTGCTGCGGTTCAGGGCGGACGCCGGATACGTGTACGCCGCCCTCCTCGGCGCGTCCGAGATGAGAGTGGCCGTCGCCGATCTCGACGGACGGCTGATCGAGGACGTCCACGAGGACTGGAGTGTCGAGAACGGCCCGGACGAGACGATGGCACGCGTCCGGCGGCATTTCGAGCATCTGGCCCGGAAGACGCGGCTGGGACGGCCCTGGGCCATCGGCGTCGGTGTCCCGGGGCCGGTCGACTTCTCCACCGGACGGCTCGTCGCACCGCCGATCATGCCCGGGTGGGACGGCTTCAGCGTCCGATCCTGGTTGCGCGACCACTACGACGCCCCCGTCTGGGTGGACAACGACGTCAACCTCATGGCGCTCGGCGAGTGGACCCGGGGCGCCGAGCCCGACGGACGCGACATGCTGTTCATGAAGGTCGGCACCGGGGTGGGCGCCGGCCTGGTGGTGCGGGGGCGGCTCCTTCGCGGGCAGCGCGGCGCGGCCGGAGACATCGGGCACACGCACATCACCGACGACCCGGCGAAGATCTGCCGATGCGGCAGGCCTGGATGTCTCGAAGCGGTCGCCAGCGGCTGGGCACTGCTGATCGAGCTGACGGAGCGGGCCGCCGAGAGTCCCGCGTTCAGCTCGGCGATCCGGCGGCGAGGCCACCTGGTCCTCGCGGACGTGGGCGCCGCCGTCGTCGCCGGTGACGATCTCGCGCGAGAGGTCGCCGGCCGCACGGCGCGGACCATCGCCACGGTGGCCGCCAACCTGGTGAACTTCTGCAACCCCGGCACGCTCGTGCTCGGCGGAGGCGTCCTGCGGACCGGCCGCTACTTTCTCGACGTGTTCCGCGAGGTCGTCCTGCAGCGCGTCACCGACCTCGCGGGGCAGGACCTGGAGATCCGGGCCGCGTCGATGAACCACATGGAGGGTGTCACAGGCGCGGCGCTGCTCGCCATCGAGCACCTGTTCAGCCCCACGACGCTCCCCCGCTGGGTCGAGGACGCCTCGCCGCTCGGCCACGCCGCCGACCTGCAACGTCTGTCGAACGCCTTCGCCTGATCGACGCGCCGGGCGCCCGAGACGAGGGCGGCCACCGCCTGATCGCACGGCGTCGCCACCTGGAGACACCTGACAGGTCACCTCGCTGCAGGGGTGAGGACCTTCTGCCGTGTCAGCGGCTCCAGCCAGGCCGCCGCAAGCGCCGAGGCGGCGGCGCCGGCGAAGCCGATCGCCCAGCCGACGGGTCCTATGGGACGGCAGCCGAAGAACTGGCTGAGGCCGGGCGTCATGATGACCAGGGCCAGCGCGGCCAGGGACGCCAGGCCGGCGAGTACGACCACGCGGTCACGGCCGCCCGCGGTCAGGGTCTGGACGAGCTGTGCCGACACCAGGGCGACCAGCCCCACCGTGTCGGCCCGTCTCCGTGTGCCGGTCATCCGCGCCAGCGCCCAGGCCAGCGTGGCCGCTCCTGCCGTCGTGGCCGCGCGCAGGCAGATGTCCCTGGTCAGGGAGGCTCCGAGGGAGACCTCGGGGCCCTCGGCGAGCAGGCGTTCGGGACTGGTCGCCGCGGGCGGGCGCATCGCCACCGCCATCGCGGGCGCCATGTCGGTGAGCAGGTTGACCAGCAGCAGTTGACGGGCGTTGAGCGCGCTGCGGCCCCCGAACAGGCTGGTGCCGATCGTGAAGGCGATCTCGCCGAGGTTGCCGCCGAGCAGGATGCTCAGGGCGTCGCGGACCGAGCCCCACATCGCCCTGCCCTCGACGATCGCGTCCACGATGGTCTCGATGCGGTCGTCGGTCACGACGACGTCGGCGGCCGCGCGGGCGGCGGCGGTGGCGCGGGAGCCGAGGGCGATGCCCACCTCCGCCATGCGGATCGCCGGGGCGTCGTTGGCGCCGTCGCCCGTGACGGCCACCACGCTCCCGGCGCGGCGCAGGTTGTCCACGATGCGTACCTTGTGGGCCGGGGTGGCCCGGGCGAACACCGCCACCTCGGGCAGCACCTTGGCCAGCACGTCGTCGTCGAGGCCGTCCAGTTCCGGGCCCGTCATCACGCGCATCCCGTTCAGCACGCCGAGCTTGACCGCGATCGCCTCCGCGGTGCTCGGGTGATCCCCGGTGATCATCACGACCCTGACGCCGGCCCGCGTCAGCTTGCGGACGCTCTCGGCCGCCGTCGGCCGGACCGAGTCGGCCAGGCACAGGAAGCCGAGGAAGCACAGTCCCTCGATGCGCGACTCGTCGAGGTCACGGCGTCCGGACGCGGGCCGTTCCGCCACCGCGAGCACGCGGGAGCCCTGGTAGGCGAGCCGGTCCACCTCCTTCTCCAGCTCGCGCAGCGTGGCCTCGTCCAGCGGCAGCGTCCGCCCGTCACGGCGCATGGTCGTACAGCGCAGCAGGACCACTTCGGGGGCGCCCTTGACGCTGAGCAGGTGACCCGACTCGTCGCGGCCCAGTACGGCGTGGTAGCCCCGGCCCGGTTCGAAGGGCAGCTCGTCGATGCGCTCCCACGAGCCGGTCCCCTCCTCCGGGGCGAGGCCGAGCCGCTGGGCTCCCTCGATCACGGCGCGGTCCGTCGGGTGCGCGATGACCCGCCCGTCGCCGTACCGCGGACCGGCGCGGAGCCCGGCGCACACGATCCGCCGCAACCGCGGGGTCAGTTCCTCCACCGGGCGCTCGATCCGGCCGTCGGAGACCTTGCCCAGGGTGATGCGGCCTTCGGTGAGCGTGCCGGTCTTGTCGAAGCACAGGACGTCCACCCGGCCGAGCGCCTCGATCGTGGAGGGGGTGCGCACCAGCGTGTCGCGGGTGGACAGGCGCCGGGCGGCGGCCAGCTCGGCGACGGTGGCGACGAACGGCAGCCCTTCGGGTACGGCGGCGAGGGCCAGGCTCACCGCCGGCGTCAGCGCCGCCGACAGCGGTCTGCCCCGAGCCAGGTTGGTGACCATCAGGACGGCGCCCGATCCGAGGGCGAGGGGCAGGATCCGCCGCCCCAGCTCCCGCAGCCGCAGTTGCACGCCCGTCGGCGGACGGGGCCCTCGGACCGCGGCGGCCCGGCCCGACTCGGTCGCCTTCCCGGTCGCGACGACGACGGCCAGGCCGTGACCGGCCGCGACCGTGGTGTTCTGGTAGACCATCGAGGTCCGGTCGGCGACGGCCGCCGCGGCCGTGGGGGCGGAGGACTTGGTGACGAGCTGCGACTCGCCGGTCAGGCCGGACTCGTCCAGCTCCAGGCCGACGGCTTTCAGCACGCGGCAGTCGGCGGGCACGGCGTCACCGGCGCGCAGTTCGACCACATCTCCCGGGACCAGGTCATCGGCATCCACGTCCTGGGTTCCGCCGGGGCGCCGTACCCGTGCCCGTACCACCGTCGCCTCGCTGAGCCGGTTGAGAGCGCGGTCGGCGTCGAACCGCTGGGCGCCGCCCACCAGCGCGTTGACGACCATCACGCCGGCGATGAGGACCCCGTCCAGGACGGAGCCGACGACCGCGGATATGCCCGCGCCGCCCGCCAGGACCGGGGTCAGCGGGTTCACCAGTTCCTCCGCGGACAGGCGGATGAGAGACGCGGGGCGCCGTGTCTCGGCCGGCCTGGCCGCGGCCCGCCGCCGTACGGCCTCTTCCTCGCTGATCCCGCGCCGTGAGGAGCCGAGCCGGGAAAGCACGTCCTTGGCCGTCATCGCGTGCCACGGCGTGACGTCCGGCCGGTCCGGGGGCGGGGTGCGCCCGGCGCGCCGCCCCGCCCACTCCCCCGCCGCCAGCGCGGCCAGCCCCGCGATGTCGCCGGCCAGCAGCGCCCGGCGTACCGACGCCGCCGGCCTTCCCGCGAACACCAGGGCGGCCCCGGCGGCCGTCCCCGCCAGGCTGAGCCGCACCATCCGCTCGCTCGCCTTCCTCGCCTCGGCCAGGCAGGCGAGCAGCAGGTGCGCCTCCTCAAGCTCGGCGACCACGTCCGCGTCCCACGGGACGCCTCCGGAGCGGGTCAGCACGCCGACACCGATGTCCGCCTGGACGAGCGCGGGGCCGGGGCGTGCCGACACCAGGGCCACGCCGTGCCCGTCCGCCTGCAGCGCGGTGACCGACTCGGCGAGCCGGTCACCGCCGGGGACGACCCGCTCGACGCCCAGCCGGCCCGCGAGTGCGGGGTCACCCCCGGCCAGGACCACGGCGCACCCCGTGGCGGTGGCCGCGGCGGCGACGGCCACCGCCACCGGATCGACCTCCCGGGCCAGCCCCACCACCGCCACCACGGCGTCGCGGCTGAGCACGCGGACGCCGCGCAGTCCCCGCTCCCGCCACTGAGCGGCCTCCGCCGGGACGACGGCGTCCAGGTCCGCGATCGGCTCGACGCGCCAGCCGTCCCGTTTCCGTGTGGACGCCGGGTCGGTCAGGTCGATGAGCGAGTACAGCCGCGCGTGCAGCTCGTCCCGGCCGGCGCCCCCGTCGAGACCCGGATCGGCGGGAAGGACGCGGTCGATCGTCCAGGACGGCAGAGTGAACGCGTCGGCGTCCAGCACGACGGTGTCGATGCGGTCCATGTCGCGCAGCGCGCCGCGGTCGAGCACGAGCGCGCCCCGCCGTGCCAGGGCGCGTCCGATCGCGCTCGCGAACGCCTCACGGCCGAGCCCGGCCGCCTTGGGCGAGGCCGAGATCAGCGCGGCCAGCGCCAGGTCGTGATCGCGGCGGACGGCGGCCGTCACACCGTAGGCGCCCAGCGCCGCGGGGCCCATGGTGTCGGCGAAGCGTTGCACCGGACCGTACGGGAGCGGCACCGGCCTGGCCGTCCTGGCCGTCCTGATGTGCCGGTAGGCGCCCTGCCTCGTGCCCAGCTCCCGTTCCCGCACGGCCAGGGCCCGCCGGCCCGCGGACGCCTCGGCGAGGCGCCCCACGGCCGACAGCGAGTCGATGAGCAGGCCGACCGACCGCAGCGCGAGCGTCTGGGCGACGAGGTTCGACATGGCGAACAGCGCGTCGGTGGCCGCGGGGCCGAGGCGGCGTTCCAGCCCCGCCCGCAACCGCGGCGTGTTGTCGACCAGATTCAGCAGCGTGGGCACGGCCTGGGGCAGCACCGGCAACAGGGCCGGCACCCGCAGCACGCGGCCGGCCAGCGCCAGGCCCGCCCCCGCGACGCCCGCGCCGAGGCGGACCAGGGCCCGGGAGTCCTGCTCCACCAGGCCGGCCGCCGAAGACACCTGAGCGTGGTCGTGCCCGGTGTCGAACTCCTCCACGATCGAGACGAGCTCGTCCACATCGACCACCCCGGCGGCCGACCCCGGCGCTGCTTCGGTGCCGGTGGTCTCGGCGTCCATGGCGTGCGTCATGTCGATTCCGACGAAGACGCCGCCGAGTGCGCCGTTGACCTCGGCCCGTTCGACGCCCTCCACCTCGCACAGGCGCGCTTCGAGAAGCCGGGCAGCTTCCTCGGTGCCCGGACTCCCGATCTCCCTCAGGTCGATGCGAAGACCGCCGGGACAGGACCGCACCCCCCGTACGCCGGGGACGGACGTGCGAAACGCCCCGGGCAGGACGCCGAGCAGGGTTTGCGTGGACCAGGTCAGGACGCGCGGAAGGGACACCCTCATCTGGACGCGGCCTCCCGGCGACCACGGGCGGCGGACTCCCCGTTCCCGCCCTGCTGACGGGCACGCTGCACGACGATCGTGCCGACGCCGATCGCGGCCGCGACCGGCCAGTCGATCACTCCCACGGCCGCGAGCGCGGCGAGCCCGCCGTAGTACACCATGCGTTCCGGCGGAGGCAGGAACGTACGGGCGATGTCCACGGCGTGGCCGAGCTCCCGGCGCACATCGGGCAGGCGCACGCTCGGCAGTTCCGGCTTGCGCGCCCGGATGGTGACCATGGGGAGATTCAACGTGAACGCGTCGCCGCCGGCCCCCTTCTCGACGGACTCCGGGGCCGCCGTACGGGACTTCGCGACCTCGTCCTCCGCGGGCGTGGCGGGCCGACGAGCCGTG
This sequence comes from Thermocatellispora tengchongensis, assembly GCF_014202315.1. Classification (GTDB taxonomy): domain Bacteria; phylum Actinomycetota; class Actinomycetes; order Streptosporangiales; family Streptosporangiaceae; genus Thermocatellispora; species Thermocatellispora tengchongensis. The sequence continues at coordinate 196,537 of NZ_JACHGN010000011.1, forward strand.
GTTCGGGCCATTGTCACGGCCCTCCTTTCCAAGGAGCTGGTTCACATAGGCATCTAGGCATTCCTGGGAACGGAGCCGCCGAACCCCGTCGTCATGTGGAATCAACGCCGCGCATACGGACATCAGAGAGAGAACCCGACACCACGGCCGACGAATCGGCCGCCGTTTACGCCCTGGCGCCACTGGCAGTACCAACCGGCAAGGGGCCGGCCGCCTTCGCCGCACATCGCCCCGTTGGGCCGGGTCGTGAGATAGGCTCGCTCACTCGTCGGAGCAGGAGGAGGACATGTCTATCAAGGAGGTGCTCGGCGCACGGGTGCGCCCTGTCCCGCTCGCCGGGGCGATCGCACGCCAGGAAGTGCCGCCGGGCGTGCGCTCGGTCGCGGGCATGCCCGACCGGCCCACCATGAGTGCCGAGTCCCCGAGTGGCGTGACATGTTGAGCTTCGCCGCCGGCCCGTGGGACTACCTCGCCGAGGATGAGGCGATCGACCACAAGCACCCGATCGTCCAGCGGGTCGCCGCCGAACTGCGCACCGGTGACGACGTCGCCTATGCGCGGGCCGCGTTCGAGTACGTCCGTGACCGGGTGACCCATTCCCTGGACGTCCGCGACCACCGCGTCACCTGGCGCGCGTCCGACGTGCTGAGTGAGGGGACCGGCCTGTGCTACGCCAAGGCCCACGCGTTCGTCGCGCTGCTGCGCGCGGGCGGCATCCGGTCCGGCCTGTGCTACCAGCGTATTCGCAGTAACGACAGGTTCTTCGTACACGGGCTGGCCGCCGCGCTCGTCGATGACCGGTGGGTTCGGCTCGATCCGCGCGGCAACAGGCCCGGCATCGACGTGCGGTTCTCCGCCACCGAGGACAGCCTCGCGTACCGGCCCGACCCCAGCGTGGGCGAAGCCGACTACTTCACCGTGTACGCCACGCCGCACCCGGTCGTCCTGGAGGTGCTTACGGCTCACGACGACAGCGTGGCGATGTGCGAGAACGGGCACCTGCCTTCCGCCTTGGATGATTAGGGGCAGCGCGCAGGTTCGATCTTCCGCCGTTCGCCAGGACGCCTGCGCCGAGATCGTTCAGCGCGGCGGGCGGGATGTGGGCGCCGTGCCGGTGGAGTGATCTTTCCCGCTCTCGGGCGGCGTCCACTGGTCGTGGCGGATCAGGGCCTCCGCGAGCGCGCGGGCGAAGCGATCGACGGCGGGGATCGCGGGCGGAATCGTCCAGACCACGGAGGTGCGCCACGTCAGCGGGATGTCGGCGATGGGCCGCCACGTGAGGTCGCCGGTGAAGCTCATTCCGGGGTGTCTTATCGCGACGGCATTGTCGGTCGTCAGCAGTCCACCGAGCAGGCGCGTGATCTGCTTGACCGCGCGAACGTGCAGGCCGGCCGCCATGAGGCTGGCGAGCGTCTCGTCGTACAGGCCCGGTGCCATGGCGCGCGGGAAGAGCACCAACGGGTAGTGGGCGAGGTCGGCGGCCCGGATGGTGGACTGCCTCGCGAGCGGGTGCGTCGTGGCCATCAAGGCACCGGCGGGGGTCGAGAGAGCAGGCTCCACGTGCAACCCCACCTCGGGGAAGGGATGGCGCAGCAAGCCGAGATCAAGTTGCCCGTGCTGGAGCGCGGGCACCTGTTCCCCGGTGCTGGCCTCCGTGATCGCCACCCTGGTGTCCGGCTGGAACTCACGCACGGACTCCAGGAAGGTCTGTAGGGCGGCGGCCGACGTGTCGGGTGTGATCGCGACCCGTAGCACGTGGCGTGCTTCCGGTCGCAGGTGGTGCGCGATCCGCTGAGCGCGGTCGAAGGCTTCGACCGCCTGCCGGGCCGCCGGTAACAGCTCGATCCCCGCCGCGGTGAGCGTCACCCCCTTGGACGAGCGCTCGAACAAGGCTGTTCCGACTTCTCGTTCCAGGTCCTTGATCCTGGCGGACAGCGGGGGCTGACTCATGTGCAGGAGCCGCGCCGCCCGCCCGAAGTGCAGTTCGTCGGCTACGGCGAGGAAGTAGCGCAGGTGCCTCAACTCCATCCCCGCACGATACCAACCTGGTATCGACGCAGGTCGGAATCGGTGTTGGACCTGCGGTGCAGGCCGGGCTTTTCATATCGGGACAAGGAACTCCGAAAGAGGCTCCGTGGAGTAGCGCATGGCGGTGAGGTGAAATGTCGGGAAGTACGGCTTCAGTGGGCGCGACATCCGCTGTTGGCGGATTCGCTCACAGCTACCGCTCCGGCGAGGTCGAGGTCATTGTGATGAACCGGCCGGAGAAGCTGAACGCGTGGACCGAGGCCATGCGTTCAGAGCTGGCGGAGCTTTTCCGCCGGGCTCGCGGCGACGACGGTGTGGGCGCGGTCGTGCTGACAGGCACGGGGCGCGGGTTCTGCGCAGGTCAGGATTTCGCCGAGGCCAGCCGGTTCGACGTCGCAGATCAGGCACGCACCGAGGAGTGGCTTGATCGGATCAAGGACTTTTACGACCTGATCCGCGGCATGGACAAGCCGACGGTGGCCGCGATCAACGGCGTCGCGGCGGGATCGGGTTTCCAGGTGGCCCTTCTCATGGACGTCCGCGTCGCGCACACGACGGCCAGGCTGGGGCAGCCCGAGGTGAACTCCGGGATTCCCAGCATCACGGGCACATACCTGATCTCCACCGCGCTGGGGCCGGCGCGTACGGCTGAACTCGTGCTGTCCGGGAGGTTGATGACCGCGCACGAAGCCCGCGCGGCGGGGGCGGTTCACGAGGTCACCGACGGCGATGTCGTGAAAATGGCAGTGGAACGCGCGCGCCGGCTCGCCGCCCAGCCTCGGGACGCGATCGCACGTACGAAGTCGTGGCTCCGGGCGATGGGTGAGAGCGGCTACCAAGCCGCTTTCGCGTTCGCGCGGGCCCAGCACCGTGAGGCGTTCGGGTCGGGAGGGCCGCAGAACATGATGTCCGAATTCCTGGAGAGCCGGTCGGCTCGGCGGTCTCAGGAAACGCGCCGCCCATAGCGGGACCGTCCATGCCTTCTCTCTCGTGAGTCAGAACCAATCGAAAGTGCCGCTATGCAAGAAATCGACGCACGAATGACCTACTCCTCGGAATGGGGCCTCATCCCGCAGAAATACAACATCGCCGTTGACGTCTGCGACGGCCAAGATCCCCGTGGTCTGGCGATGGTATATCGGCCTGACGGCGACGTGGCCGAGTACGTGTCGTGGCAGTGGATGCGAGATCGCGCCGGGCGGTTCGGCACCTACCTTCGCGGTCAGGGCGTGCGCCCCGGCGACAGGGTGGCGTGCGTGCTTCCCCCCTCGCCGGACACCGCGGCCGCGATCTTGGGCGCACTCCGCATAGGCGCGGTCCTGGTGCTCGCGAGCGCGCTGTGGACCGGCGAGTCGCTGGAATACCGGCTTACCGACAGCGCGCCGGCCATCGTCCTGACCACCGGCGAACGCGTGACCGAGATCCGGGAACTGACGGAGGCGCGCGTCGTGGCCGTTGACCGCGGCCTCCTCGACGGCATCTCGCCACACTGCCCGGCGGAGGAGACTCTTGCGGACGCGCCCGCCGCGATCTATTACACCTCGGGTACGTCAGGTCCGCCGAAGGGAATCGTGCACGCTCACCGGTGGCTGCTCGGGCACAACGAGTTCGCCGTCTGTCATGGGCTACGCCCCGGCGAGCTCTTTCACGGCGCCGGCGACTGGGCCTGGTCCCTGGCGAAACTGCTGGGGCCATGGCGGCACCGTGCGGTCCCGTTCGTCTTCGGCAATGACGGCCCGTTCGATCCGGTGGCCCTGTTCGCGGCACTCGCCGAGGCCAAGGTGACCAACGTGCTGCTCAACCCCACCGTGGTGCGCCGGCTCCGATCGGTCATGCCGGACGCCGGCGTACGCCTCGGCCTGAGCCTCAGGTGCGCCTACTCTTCGTCAGAACCGTTGCCGGCGGAATTGGCCGACTGGTTCGCGCAACAGTTCGGCGTGCCCCTCCAGGACTACTACGGGTTGACCGAGTCCTACCCGATGATCGGGTCGCTCCCTGGTAGCACGCCGCCGCGTGGCTCCATGGGACGGCCGCTACCCGGCTGGCAGGTGACACTGCTCGACGGCGATGACCAGCCCGTGCCTCCCGGGACTCCGGGCGAGATCTGTCTACGCGCCCGCACGAACCCGCAGTACCCGCTCGGCTACTGGAACCGGCCAGAAGAAACCGAGGCGGTTTTCGGAGGCGAATGGTTCCGCACCGGAGATACCGCTACGCGGGACGAGCAGGGGCACTACTACTTCCTCGGCAGGAACGACGATGTGATCATTTCCTCCGGTTATCGGATCGGCCCGTACGACCTCGAGGCCGTTCTCAGCACTCATCCTGCCGTATCAGAGTCGGCGGTGGTTGGCGACGCCGACCCGGATCGGGGACAGGTCGTCCACGCCTACATCGTTCTCCGTTCCGGGTATCGCCCCACAGCGGAATTGACGCGCGACATCCAGAACCATGTGAAGACCACACACTCGCGTTTCGCCTACCCGCGGCGGGTCGACTATGTCGCCTCGCTTCCCCGTTCGACGACCAACAAGATCCAACGCGGCGTCCTGCGCGCCGGCGCATCATGACAGGGGTGGGCGCCATGACCATCGACACCGCCGCCGCAACCCGCCGCAAGGCCGTGCGAGCAGCCGGAATCGGAAACTTCGTCGAGTGGTACGACTTCGGCCTTTACGGTTACTTCGCGACCACCATCGCCACGCAGTTCTTCCCCGGCCACGACCCCACTGCCCAACTGCTGGCGACCTTCGCCGTGTTCGCCGTGGGATTCCTGATCCGGCCGGCCGGCGGCATCGTATTCGGCCGTCTCGGTGACAGGATCGGCCGTCGCGCCGCGCTGACCGCCGCCATCATCCTGATGAGCGTCGCCACCCTGGTGATCGGCCTGTTGCCCTCGTACGGGGCCGTGGGGCTGCTTGCTCCCGTACTGCTGACGCTCTGTCGCCTCGCACAGGGGTTCTCGGCCGGCGGCGAGCAGGTCGGGGCGAACACGTTCATCATCGAGTACGCGCCCCACGGACAACGCGGCCGGTACGCGTCGACCATCCCGATCTGGATCGCCGCCGGCACGGCGAGCGCCGCCTTGGTCGCATTCGGCACCGCCCAACTCCTGCCGCCGGAATGGGGCTGGAGACTGCCGTTCCTGCTTGCCGGCCCTCTGGGAGTCATCGGCCTCTATCTGCGCCTGCGGATCGAAGACAGCCCAGAGTTCCGCGCGGTGCAGCAGGCCGGGGAGATCGCCCAGGCACCGCTGAGTGAAGCGGTCCGCACCGCCAAAGCCCGGATGCTGGTGCTGTTCGGATTCGCCATGGCCAACGCCGTCGGCTTCTACCTCATGGCGAGCTACCTCACCAGCTACATCATCAAGGAACTCGGCAGGTCGCCTCAGCTCGCGCTGGGGTCATCGACGATCGCCCTCGTCGTCTTCGCCGCGTCCGCCGCGATCGGCGGCCGTCTGCTGGACCGATATGGCCGCGTACCCGTCGCTGTGGCCGCCACGATCACGCTCGCGGCCCTGGCGGTTCCGGCCTTCCTCTTGATCGGGACGGATCACCTAGTGGCGGTCCTGCTCGGCCAGGGGATCATCGGCTTCTGCCTCGGTGCGATCTCGTGCACCACCTGTCTGCTGACCGTCGAGCTCTTTCCCGCTCACATTCGCTACAGCGCGGCGGCCCTGTCCTACAACCTGTGCTACACCGCGTTCGGCGGCACGGCCGCCTACGTGGCCACCTGGCTCGTCGCGACGACGAACGCTCCCGTCGCCCCGGCCGTGTATCTCACGGGCGCGGCGATCATCGGCGCGTGCACCGCGGCGATCGGGCTGCCGCGCAGCCTGCCTCGATCGCCGGCCCCATCGCCGAATGCCGCGGCAGTGCCCAACACGTGAGATCGGGCGACCGCCTTGCCGCCTCCCCAGTGGAGGCGGCAAGGCAATGACCTTGGACAACCTCGGACAACGGACAGCATCGAAAGGACGCCGAGTGAACGTGGAAAAGCCGTCGTCACCGAACACCGTGACCCGCGGACAGTCGTTCTACGGGGTCGACATCGGAGTGATCCTGATGGACTCCGACGCGCCACGGGCCGTCGGCGACATCGGCAACGCCCGCACGTTCGATTTTCCCGTCGCCTACACCACGGCCGCCGGCGCCGACGCGATCAGCGTCGTCGAGAACGCGTCCGAAGGGCTGCTTCCCCAATTCGTCCACAGCGGCAAGACGCTTGTCTCCCAAGGCGTGCGAGCCATCTCCACGTCGTGCGGGTTCACCGCGATTCACCAGCGTGAGATGGCCGACCGGCTCAACGGCGTCGTCGCCACCTCTGCCCTTCTCCAGATACCGCTGATCCTGCGAATGCTCGCCTCGGACGCCCAGCTCGGGGTGATCACAGCGAATGCGACCACCCTTACCGATCGGCATCTCGAAGCCGTTGGGGTGAGTGCCCATGACCGCCGCCGTCTGCATCTGATCGGGCTGGAGAACACCGACCACCTGTACAACGTGCTCGTAAGAGGAACAGGCGACCTCGATCTGGATCTCGCCGCCGACGAAGTACTCGACGCCGCAACTACGGCAGTGACAGCACACCCGAATATCCGGGCTTTCGTCCTTGAGTGCACAAATCTGCCCCCCTATGCACAAGCTCTCCGTGACCGCACCGGCCTGCCGGTGTGGGACATCACGTCCATGATCAAGTGGATCCAGCACGGAATCCGGCCCTGACCGTACCCGCGATGGACCTGTGCCGGCCCTTCGCTCAGGTCGACGCGCGGTGGATGACGTGCGGCGACAACGAGGCGGGCGACACACGGGGCTTGCCGCCTGACAGGGTGGCCACCACCGCCTCGGCCAAGGAGCGGCCCACCTTCTCCAGGTCGAAGGCGACCGTGCTCAGCGGTGGATCCGTCAGCCGTGCGAGGGGGATGTCGTCGGCGCCCATGACCGCCAGATCGCCGGGGGCGGTCATCCTGGCGTGGCGCATGCCCGCCAGGAGAGCGATCGCGACTTCGTCGTTGTAGGCGCACACGGCCGTCACCGACTCCCGTCGCCACCGCCGGGCGGCACGTGCCATCGCGGTGAGGTCGAGCTTGGTGTCGAGCGCCAGCGGAGGGTCGATGCCGGCCTGCGCGCAGGCGTCGGCGACCCCGAGCAGCCGCTCATCGGCGATCTTACGGAGCAGCGGGTGTTCGGGCATGGCGTAGCCGAGGCGCCGGTGGCCCAGGGCGATGAGGTGCTCGGCCTGGAGGCGCCCCATGCCTCGCAGGGTGGGACGAGCCTCCACGTCGGTGGTGAAGACGACATCCGCCCCCGCCCGGCGCAGACCTCGCGCGGTGTCCTCGTCGAACGGGTCGAGGCCGGCGACCACCGAGGCGTCCACGGCGGCGCAGACATCGGGCAGCGGACGTCCGGGCGCGCCGGCCAGGTGGGTGACCAGGGTCAGGCCGGCGTCGGCCAGCGAGGCGGCGAACTGCTCGACGAAGCGGGTGATCCCGGGGCCGATCGACAGGTGCGGGATCGACAGCAGAACGACGTCACTTCGCCCCGCGGCCAGGGAGCGGGCCGAGCCGCGCGGGCGATAGTCGAGCCGCCTGACCGCCTCCAGGACGCGGCTCCTGGTCTCTTCGGGGATCGACTGCCCTGGCGTGTCGTTGAGCACGAAGCTCACGGTCGCGGGCGAAACGCCGGCCGCTCGGGCGACATCGGCGATGGTGGTCCGCTTCGCTGGGCGCGTCATGTCGGCCCATCGTAGGAGATGGCCGGGCACGTCGGCGACCGGCGTCTCCGTTGCCCAGTTGTTACCGGGAGATGTCTTGCGATCCCGGCGACGGTCAACGGTAGGTTACTAATGCGCTTAAGTAGTGAGCTGCAGTTTCCTCCGACCCTGACTTCTTAGGGAAGGGTTCCCATGGCCACTCCCCCCTCACTCGGACCCCTTGACACCCAAGCGTCCGACGCTCTGCCGAGAGCACGCGCGAGCTACATCTTCTGGATGATGGCCGCCAACTTCGGCATCTCCATGGCCTTCGTCGTCCCGCTGTCCTACTCGCTGGCGGTGCGGATCGAGGAACTGGCCCCCGGGCACGAGGAAGTGCTCGGATACGTCACCGGCACCGCGCAGGCGGTCTACCTCGTGCTCAGTCCCCTGCTCGGGCTGTGGAGCGACCGCACTCGCAGCCGCCTCGGCCGCCGCCGCCCCTTCATGATCGCCGGCCTGCTGCTGGGCCTCACCGCCCTGGTCGGTATCGCGTTCGCGCCGAACCTGCTGCTCGTGGGAGCCGGCTGGATGCTCGCGATGCTGGGCTGGGCGACCGCCGCGCAGGCGATACTCAACGTGCAGGCCGATCGCATCCCGGAGGAGCAGCGCGGCAGGATCTCCGGCTTCACCGGCCTGACCGGCCAGATCGCCCCCATCGCCGGCATCGGCATCGCGTCCGCCGTGACGGGCAACACCTTCCTCGTCTTCGTCCTGCCCGGTCTCATCGGCGCGGTGCTGCTGGCGGTCTTCCTCGTCGTCGGCAAGGAGGACGACACGCGCGGCGCCGTCCACCCGGCGGCCGTGTCGCCGCGGACGCTGGCGTCCAGCTACGTGTTCAACCCCCGCAAGCACCCGGACTTCGGCTGGAACTGGCTGGGACGTCTGGTCTTCTTCATGGGGCTGTACTTCAACACGACGTTCGCCACCTTCTTCTACGCCCAGCGGTTGGACCTGCCGGTGCGCGAGGTGGCGGGCGCCGTGGCCGTCATCGGAGTCGTCGGCGTCGCCGCGGCGGCCCTCGGCGCGATCGGGGGCGGCTTCCTGTCGGACAAGCTGCGCCGGCGGAGACTGTTCGCCCTCATCGGGTCCCTCTTCTTCGTCGCGGGCGGAATCGTCGAGGCTTTCGCGCAGTCGTTCCCGACCCTTCTGATCGGGTCCGTCCTGATGCAGCTCGCGATCGCGTTCTTCAGCGCCGTAGACCAGGCGATCGTCCTGGCCGTGCTGCCCAGCCGGGAGGAGGCCGGGCGGTACATGGCCGTGGTGGCGTTCGCGCACAAGCTCCCGAGCGCGATCGCGCCGCTCATCGCCCCGTTCATCATCACCATCGGCGCGAGCGGCGGCGAGAAGAACTACACACTGCTCTATCTCAGCGGCGCGGCGCTGGCGCTCATCGGCGGGCTGCTGGTGTTCACCCGCGTGAAGTCGGTGCGATGAGGATGAGCGAGCACAGCCCGTACGATCTTCGTGTCGATGGCGGTGACGACCGGTTCCCGGTCACCGGAGAGCGGCCGCTGCTGTCCTGGAAGCTGCCGCGTACGTGGAGCGGGCAGGACGGCTACGACCTTCAGGTCCGTGTCGAGGGCACCGAGCAGACGCTGCACAACGTCACCACCGCCCGGCACCTGTTCGTCGAGTGGCCGCTGCCGCCGCTGCGGAGCCGGCAGCGCGTCGCCTGGCGGGTCCGTACCCACCTTGGCGGGCGATCCTCGGCGTGGTCGCCGTGGCACGCGTTCGAGGCCGGCCTGCTGGACGGGGACTGGCGGGCCCGATGGATCTCCCCCCGGGAGGACGGCACGGAGTTCCGCCCCGCGTACGTTCTCGCCGGCGGCGTGGATCTGCGTGATGACATCGTCCAGGCCCGGCTCTACTCCACCGCCCTCGGCGTCTACGAGGCGTTCGTCAACGGCGTACGGGTGGGGACGGCGGAGCTGACGCCCGGCTGCACCTCCTACGCCGACACGCTCTACGCCCAGGCCGCGGACGTGACGGCGCTGCTGCACGGCGGCCGAAACGACCTGGAGATCGTGCTCTCCGACGGCTGGTACCGGGGCAGCGTGGGCACCTGGCGCAAGCGCGACTGCTGGGGCACGACGACCGCCGCACGGCTCCAGCTCCACGTACGTTACGCCGACGGCGCCGAGGCGGTCGCGGGCACGGACGCGGACTGGACCTCGCGCCGTGGCCACATCGTGGCGGCCGACCTCATGAACGGTCAGACGACCGACTTCACCGCCCAGCCCGGCCGCGTCCGGCCCGTCCTCGTGGACGCGGTCGCCGCGCCGCCGATCGACTGGTCGCCGGCCCCGCCGGTGCGCCGGGTCGAGCGGCTCGCCCCGCGCTCGGTGACCCGGCACGGCGACGGGGTGTGGATCGTGGACTTCGGCCAGAACGCCTCCGGGTGGGTCGCCCTGACCGACCTGGGCCCGGCCGGCACCCGCACCGTGATCGACCACGGCGAGCACCTGGACCCGGCCGGCGACCTGACCACCGCCCACCTGGACAGCCAGAGGCCGGGCGAGCCCCCGATCCCGTTCGTGCAGCGCGACGAGGTCGTCTCCTCGGGTAGACCCGGCGAGGTGTTCGAGCCCCGGCACACCGTGCACGGCTTCCGCTACGCGCGAGTGCGCCGCACCGGCGCCGGCCTGGACCCGGCGGGCATCGTCATGCGGGTCGTGCACACCGACCTGCGGCCGACGGCGACGTTCGCCTGCAGCGACGACGACCTCAACCGCCTGCACGAGGCGGCCCGCTGGAGCTTCCGCGGCAACGCCGTGGACATCCCGACCGACTGCCCCACGCGCGAGCGCCTCGGCTGGACGGGCGACTACCAGGTCTTCGCCCCGACGGCGGCGCGGCTGTACGACATCGACGGCTTCAGCCGCAAGTGGCTGCGCTCGGTCCGCGACGACCAGCTCGACGACGGCCGCGTGGTGAACTCCTCACCGGACGCCAACCGCCTCAAGGTCCGCGACGACCCGATGGCGGACGCGATCACCGGCTCCGCCGGATGGGGCGATGCCATCGTCCTGGTCCCGTGGGTGCTGTACGAGACCTACGGCGACACGGCCGCCCTCGCCGAGAACTGGCCGGCGATGCGGCGGTGGGTCGAATGGGCGCTCGCGACCGCGCGCACCGCCCGGCATCCCTCCCGCGCCGAGCGTTCGCCCGAGCCGCTCACACACGAGGAGTTCGTCTGGGACGGCTCCTTCCACTGGGGGGAATGGCTGGAGCCGAAGCAGCGCGCGGCGGACGGGTCCCTGGTCGATCCCGTGATGAGCGACCCGATGGCGTGGTACGCGGCGGACAAGGGCGAGGTGGGCACGGCGTACCTGTTCCGCTCCGTCCGCACGCTCGCCGCCGTCGCGCAGGTGCTCGGCCACGACGACGACGCGGCCTGCTACCGCGAGACGGCCGAGAAGGTGCGGCACGCCTGGCAGACGGAGTTCCTGGACGCCGAGGGCCGGACGAAGTCCGGCACCCAGGCCGGCTACGTGCGCGCCCTGGCCTTCGACCTCGTGCCGGAGGAACTGCGTGAGAAGGCGGCCCGGCATCTCGTGGACCTGATCGACGCGGCCGGCGGGCACCTCGGCACGGGCTTCCTCTCCACGGCGGACCTGCTGCCCGTCCTCGCCGACACCGGCCACCCCGACGTCGCCTACTCGGTGCTGTACCAGCGGACCTCCCCGTCCTGGCTGGGCATGCTCGACCGGGGCGCGACCACCATCTGGGAGGACTGGGACGGAGTGTCCGAGGACGGCACCGCCACGGCGTCCCTCAACCACTACAGCAAGGGCGCGGTCATCCGCTTCCTGCACACCCACACCCTCGGCCTGCGGCAGGCGTCCGGCTCCGTCGGCTGGGAGTCCTTCCTCGTGGCGCCCGTGCTCAACGACGCGATCACCTGGGCCACGGGCACCTTCGACGGCCCGCAGGGGCGGATCGCCGTCGAATGGCGCGTCCAGGACGACCACCTGACCATCTCGGTCGACGTGCCCGGAGGCTCCGAGGCGCGTATCCGCTTCCCCGACGGCAGCACCTTCCGTACCGGGCCGGGCCGCTTCTCCGCACGACGCCCGGTTCCCGGCCGCACCACCATCCCCGGCGGCGCTTCCGCCCGGGTCTGACACAGCAGAAGGAGACCATCATGTCCACCGCCGACGTATCGAGCAGGTCCCTGGCCGAACTCGTCTCCTTGGCAGGCCGGCGCGCGGTCGTGACCGGAGGGGGCCGAGGACTGGGCAAGGCGATCGCGTGGCGCCTCGCCGAGGCGGGAGCCGACCTGCTGATCGGCGACATCGACGAGGAGTCGGCCGTCACCGTCGCCAAGCAGCTCGTGGAACGCCACGCCGTACGCGCGATCGGCGCCGCGATGGACGTCACCGACCCTTCGTCGGTCGCCGCGGCCGCCGACCGTGTGGGCGCCGAGCTCGGCGGCCTGGACGTCTGGGTGAACAACGCGGGCGTCTTCCCGAGCGTCCCCCTGCTGGAGATGGGCGAGGAGACCTGGGATCAGGTGTTCGCCGTGAACGCGCGCGGCGTGTTCACCGGTGCGCGCGAGGCGGCACGCCGCATGGCGGCCGCGGGCACGGGCGGCGTCATCGTGAACATCGTCTCGACCGCCGGCTTCCGGGCGAGCGCGCCGGGCCTGGCCGCCTACGTCGGCTCGAAGCACGCCGTACGCGGCCTCACGCGCGAGCTGGCCCTCGAACTCGCCCCGCTGGGGATCCGTGTGCTCGGGGTGGCGCCGAGCTATGTCCCCACGGAAGGCAACATGGCGGCGGCCGCGGCCGTGACGACCGGCGGCACACCGCCGACCCCCCTGATGCTGAACAGCCCGATCGGCCGTGCCGGTGTTCCCGACGACATCGCGCGTGTCGTCCTGTTCTGCGCCTCGGACCTGTCCGCCTTCATGACGGGCAGCACCCTGCTCGCCGACGGCGGCGACACCGCGTGACCGTCTGAGCGGGCCTCCGGTTCCACGAATGATCAGTCGAGCCCCTGAGAAAGGCAGTACTCCGACCATGCCCCAGTTCCCCTCCGGTTTCCTCTGGGGTGCGGCGACCGCGCCGCACCAGGTGGAAGGCAACAACGTCAACAGCGACTGGTGGGCTCTCGAACAGCGGATGCCCGGCATGCAGCGCAGCGGCGACGCGATCGACAGCTACCACCGCTACGCCGAGGACATGCGCCTGCTGGCCGAGGCGGGGCTCAACGCCTACCGCTTCGGCATCGAATGGGCCCGCGTCGAACCGGTACCCGGGGAGTTCTCCCGGGCCGAGCTCGCCCACTACCGCAGGATGATCGACACCGCCCTCGGCCTGGGCCTCACCCCCGTCGTCACCCTGCACCACTTCACCAACCCCCGGTGGTTCGCCGAGACCGGCGGATGGCTGGGCGACCAGGCGGTCGAGCGCTTCCAGACCTACGTCCGGCAGGCCGCGGGCATTCTCGACGGCGTCGAGTGGGTGTGCACGATCAACGAGCCGAACATGCTCGCCCTCATGATCGGCATGGCCCGCGACGCGCAGACCGGCCGTTCCACCAAGGACTGGATGAGCCCCACCGTCGAGGGCGCCGCGCGGCCCGTGCTCCCCGACCCCGACCCGAAGATCGGAGCGCGGCTGGCCGAGGCGCACGACGCGGCTCGCGAGGTCCTCAAGCGGCACACCGGGGCGGCCGTCGGCTGGACGGTGGCCTGCCAGGCGCTCACCCCGACGCCCGGCAACGAGGACAAGCTGCGCGAGGTCCGGTACGTCCGCGAGGACCTCTACCTGGAGGCGGCCCGCGGCGACGACTTCATCGGCGTGCAGTCCTACTCCAGCCAGGCCGTGGACGAGAACGGAGTCGTCCCGCACCCGCAGAGCCCGGACAACACGCAGACCGGCAACGCCTACAGGCCCGACGCGCTCGGCATCGCCGTCCGGCACGCCTGGGAGACGACCGGCGGCACGCCGATCCTCGTCACCGAGAACGGCATCGCCACCGCCGACGACTCGCGGCGGATCGCCTACACCTCCGAGGCCCTCGGCCACCTGTCCGCCGCGATGGGCGACGGCATCGACGTCCGGGGCTACCTCCACTGGAGCGCGCTGGACAACTTCGAGTGGGGCCACTGGGAGCCCACCTTCGGGCTCATCGCCGTCGATCGCACGACGTTCGCCCGCCACCCGAAGCCGAGCCTGGCCTGGCTCGGCGAGGTCGCCCGCCGCGGGGGGATCTGATGCTGAGACCGCGATCGACTCCCACCCGTGAGCTGGTGAACCTCGACGGGCTCTGGCGCTTCTCGGTGGAGCAGGCGGACCGGCCGTGGGCCGGCCCCCTGGACACCACGCTGGAGGCCGCGGTCCCGGCCAGCTACAACGACCTGTTCACCGACAGCGCGATCCGCGACCACGTGGGCTGGGCCTGGTACCAGCGCCAGGTGCGGGTGCCGCGCGGCTGGGCCGGCGAGCGCGTCGTCCTGCGCGTGGACGCCGCCACCCATCGGGGCCGGGTGTACGTGGACGACGTCCTGGTGGCCGAGCACGCGGGCGGCTACACGCCCTTCGAGGCCGACATCACCGAACACGTGCGCGCCGGGCAGGAGTTCCGCCTCACCATCGGCGTCGACAACGAGCTGACCGACACGACGATCCCGCCGGGCACGATCACCGTGGACGCCGGCGGGCGGCGCCGGCAGACGTACCTGCACGACTTCTACAACTACGCCGGCCTGGCCCGCTCGGTGTGGCTCTACAGCCGCCCCGCCGTCCACATCGAGGACATCACGATCGTGACGGGCCTCGAAGAGGGCACCGGGACGGTCCGGTACTCGGTCCGGACCAGCGAGCCCGCGCCGGTGCGGGTGCGCGCCCTCGACGCCACCGGCGCCGAGGTCGCGGCGGCGGACGGCGCCGAAGGCGTCCTGCGGATCGACGACGTGACCCCGTGGCGGCCGGGCGCCGCGTACCTCTACGACCTGCTGGTCGAGGTCCTCGACGGCGACCGGGTGGCCGACAGCTACACCGAACCGTTCGGCGTGCGGACCGTGGAGGTGCGCGGCACACGGTTCCTCATCAACGGCGAGCCGTTCTACTTCACCGGCTTCGGCAAGCACGAGGACACCCCCGTGCGCGGCAAGGGCCATGACAACGCCTACCTCGTCCACGACTTCCAGCTCATGGACTGGATCGGCGCCAACTCCTTCCGCACCTCCCACTACCCCTACGCCGAAGAGGTGATGGAGTTCGCCGACCGGCACGGCATCGTCGTCATCGACGAGACCGCCGCCGTCGGGCTCAACCTGGCGGTGCAGGGAGGGCTCACCGGCGTGCCGCCGAAGCCCACCTTCTCACCGGAGACCTTCGGCGAGGCCACCCGCGAGGCGCACGCCCGGGCGATCCGCGAGCTGATCGCCCGGGACAAGAACCACCCCAGCATCGTGATGTGGTGCATCGCCAACGAGCCGTCCTCCGCCGAGGAGGGCGCGCGCGAGTACTTCGAGCCGCTGGTCGAGCTCACCCGCAAGCTCGATCCCACCCGCCCCGTGACCTACGCCGCGGTGATCTTCGCCACGCATGAGAACGACCGCATCGCCGACCTGTTCGACGTGTTGTGCCTGAACCGCTACTACGGCTGGTACATCGCGACCGGCGACCTCGCCACGGCCGAGACCTTCTTGGAGCGCGACCTGCGCGGCTGGGCCGACAAGCACGGCAAGCCGATCCTGATGAGCGAGTACGGCGCCGACACCATGCCCGGCCTGCACTCGGTGTGGGACACGCCGTGGACCGAGGAGTACCAGCAGTCCTACCTGGAGATGAACCACCGCGTGTTCGACCGGATCGAGGCGTTCGCCGGCGAGCACGTGTGGAACTTCGCCGACTTCCAGACCGCCAACGGCATCCACCGGGTGGACGGCAACAAGAAGGGCGTGTTCACCCGCGACCGCAGGCCCAAGGCCGCCGCCCACGCGCTGCGGGCACGCTGGAAGCCGCTCGCCGGCCGCAAACCGCAGAGCGACGCGTAGGGAACCCTTTCCGCTCCGCCGCCGGGCCTTCGCGCGACGGGCATCACACGTGCGCTCACTGACACGGCGGGCGGTGCCGGTGCAGCCGGTCCCGCCCGGTGGCCGGGCGGGGCTCAGCCGGTCGTGGTGATGCCGTCGAGCAGTGTCAGCTCGTCGTCGCTCAACCGGAGGGCGCCGGCCGCGATGTTCTCCTCAAGGTGCGCGAGGTCGCCGGTGCCGGGGATGGCGAGGACGTGGGGGCCGCGGTGGAGGGTCCAGGCGAGCCGGACCTGCGCCGGGGTGGCGCCGTGGGCCTTCGCGACCTCGGCGACCTCGGCTCGGCCCGTCTCGTCGTGGCCGCCATGCGGGGTGGCGCCGGGGACCGAGGTCGCGACGGCGAAGAAGGGCACGAACGCGACGCCGTGTTCGGCGCACAACTCGGCCAGGGCTTCGTCCTGCCGCTCGGTCAGGCCGTACCGGTTCTGCACGCAGACCACCGGCGCGATCGCCATCGCCTCGATCAACTGCTCCGCCCCGATGTTGGAGACGCCGAGGTGGCGGACCAGGCCCGCCTCGCGCAGTTCGGCGAGGGCGCCGAAGTGCTCGGCCAGGGAGCCGGGCTCCTTGTCCAGTCCGGCGCCCCAGCGCAGGTTGACGACGTCCAGGTGGTCGAGTCCGAGCTGGCGGATGTTCTCCTCCACCTGGGCGCGCAACTGGTCCGGGCGCGCGTACTCGAACGCGCCGTCACGGGATCGAGCGGGTCCGACCTTCGTGGTGATGACCAGGTCGTCGGGGTACGGCTGAAGCGCCGTGCAGATCAGCTCGTTGGCCGAGCGGGTGGGCAGGAAGTAGAAGGCCGCGGTGTCGATGTGGTTGACACCGAGCTCGATGGCGCGGCGCAGCACGGCGATCGCGGCGGCGCGGTCCCTGGGCTTCTCGTCCCATGGCATGCCGGTCAGGCGCATCGCGCCGAACCCGATCCGGTTGACCGTGCGGTCGCCGAGCCGCCAGGTGCCCGCGGCGTCGGCGGTCGGGGTGCTGTTCGCGCTGGTGTTGTCGATCGTCATGCCTCCAGCGTGCGGACACGCTCGCCGCACGTCCGGAAATGGCAACAAGCTGCCGATCGCACCGCAGCCGTTCGGTTCGGGCAGAATCGGTGGTGTGCGAATGAGCGATGGTCTCGCGCGCGTGAGCGACGCGGTCACGATCGTGCGGGGCGAGGAGGAGCTGTTCCGGCGGACGGCGCACCTGTTCGCGACCGTCACCGACCTCACGTGCGCGGCCAACGACCTCGCGACCTGGATGGCCGAGCGCAGGTCGGAAGAGCTCGCCGCGGCCACGGCGGGGCGCTTGGGCGACATACGCATCCGCAAGATCTACCGGTCCGGGGTGCTGCTCGACTCGGTGTCCGCACGCGAACTCGCGCGGCACCGCGACCGCTTCGGTGCGCAGATCCGCATCACCACCGAGGAGATCAACGAGACGATCATCATCGACCGCCGGGTCGTGATCCTGGCTGGCGACCGCAGAGCCGGTCGGCGCAGCTACAGCGTGATCACCCAGCCGGAGACCGTCCAGGGTGTGATGTCGCTGTTCGAGACGGCGTGGCGGTCGGCGACCGACCTCGCGGTCTACGACGCACAGGTCGCCGAGATCCGCCGGCTCGCGCCCGCGGTGCTGGACCTGCTCAGCGAAGGGGTCAAGGACGAGGCCGCCGCCCGCCGGCTCGGCCTGGGCGTGCGGACCTATCGGCGTCGGGTCGCCGAGCTGATGGCCGCGCTGGGCGCCGAATCGCGGTTCCAGGCCGGTGTCCGGGCCCGCGACCTCGGCCTGGTCTAGGCGGACCAGATGCAACCGCCGATATCAGAATTCCGTTACCATTGATTCATGGGTGATCGGGAAAAGGTCCGCCAGCGCATCATCGACGCCACGACCGAACTGCTCCGCGCCAAAGGCCGCGAAGGAGTGACGACGCGGACCGTCAGCGCGGCGGCCGGTGTCCAGGCCCCCACGCTCTACCGCCTGTTCACCGACATGAACGGGCTGTTCGAAGCGGTGGCGGCCGACGGATTCGCGCGCTACCTCGCGCACAAGCACAGCCAGCCGCTCTCCGACGACCCCGTGGACGACCTGCGCCGCGGCTGGGACACGCACATCGGCTTCGGCCTGGAGAACCCGGCGCAATACCTGCTGATGTACGGCCAGCCCGCTCCCGGGGGCCGGGGCCACGCCGTCGAGAAGGCGATGGAGCGGCTTCACATGCTGGTCGAACGCATCGCCGTCGCGGGCCGGCTCTCCGTCGGAGTCGAGACCGCCGTCGGCATGGTGCACGCCGCGGGCGTCGGTCTCACGCTCAACCTGATCGGCACACCTCCCGAGGAGCGCGACCCCGCCCTCCCCGACCGCCTGCGCGAGGCCGTCCTCGCGGCGATCACCACGGCGGCCCCGGCGAGCACCCCGAGCGTGGCCCAGCGGGCGGTGGGCCTGAAGGCCGTCCTCGACGAGGTGCCGGGCCTGTACACGCCGGGCGAGCGAGCCCTCCTGAACGAGCTCCTGGACCGCGCCGCGAACCACACCCCGGCGTCCTGAGGTCGCCGGCGGATGGCACGCCCCGGAGGTGCCCGTCCGCCGGCTCGCAGGGTCAGAGCAGCTTGTCCCGCGTGAAGGGGACGTCCCGGAGGCGGCGGCCGATGGCGTGGTAGATCGCGTTCCCGATGGCCGCGGGCACGCCGGTGCCGGGTGTCTCGCCGAAGCCGCGGGCGCCGAGCGCGATCTCGCTCTCAGGGTCCGGCCGGTCCACGAACAGGGCCTCCACCGGCGGCGCGTCCGCGCAGACCGGGACCAGATAGCCGGACAGGTTCGGGTTGACGACCCGCGCCGTGTCCGGATCCACCAGGGTGTGCTCCATCAGGGCGAAGCCGATGCCCCAGGTCACACCGCCGATGACCTGTCCGCGCGCGGTCCGGCGGTTGAGCACCCGCCCCGGGTCGTGCGCGGTCACGACCCGGCTCACGCGCAACCTGCCCAGCCTCGGCTGGATCCGGACCTCTACGAACACCGCGCCGAAGGAGTGCCCGGGAGTGTTGGGCCCTCGGCCGAGGACTTCGACGGCACGGCCATGGCGGGCCATGACGTCGCGGTAGCCCTCCCTTCGGCCGAGATCGCCGCGGGCGAACAGACGGCCGCCCTCGGCCACGACCTGCTCGGCGGGCACGCCGTGGAGCGGGGAGCGCGGGTCGGCGACCGCGAGCGCGATCACGGCCTCGCGCGCGCTCCGCGCCGCCTGGGCCACCGGGCCGACCACGCTGGGCATCGTGGACGAGCCCGCCGACAGGGACGCGCTCGGGTACGTGGTGTCGCCGAGCAGCGTCGTGACCTGGTCGAGCGGCATGCCGAGCTCATCGGCGACGACCTGGCTGAGCACGGTGTAGGTGCCGGTGCCGATCTCCTGGGTGGCGGCCCGCAGGGTCGCCCGCCCGTCGAGGCCGATGGTGAGGCCGACCTCGGACTCGATCCAGCCGTAGGTGTGGGTCTCGGTGGCCATGCCCCAGCCGACGTACTCGTCGCCGTCCCTCATCGTGCCCGGCCTGGGGTGGCGCCGGGCCCAGCCGAACGCCTCGGCCGCGGCCCGGTAGCACTCCAGCAGGTGTTTGCCGGCGTAGGCCGCGCCGGTCCGCGGGTTGACCGTGTTGTGGTTGAGTATCCGGAGCTCCACCGGGTCGATGCCGAGTTCGTAGCTCAGCTCGTCCATGGCGGTCTCCAGGCCGAAGTGCGCGGTCGTCTCCGGCGAGCGCATGTAGCTGGACGTCGGCAGGTCCAGCCGTACCCCCATCTGCCGCACGTGGACGTTCGGGCAGGCGTACAGGTGGAGGGTGGAGTCGCTGCCGTTGTAGATGCCCTCGTCGATGCGGGTCAGTTGCGCCGTCGAGGTGTCCACGATGGCCGTCAGGACGCCTTGCCGGGTGGCGCCGAGCTGGAGACGGCGGCGGTACTCGGCACGGTGACCGTTGGAGGTGTACATCTGCGCGCGCGACAGCACCAGCTTCACCGGCCGGCCGGCGAGCCGCGCGGCCGCCGCGGTGAGCAGCGTGTGCGGATAAGTGGGGCCCTTGGCGCCGAACCCCCCGCCCAGGTACGGCGAGATGACCCTGACCTTGTCCCGCCCCATGCCGAACGCGTGCGCCACGACGTTACGGGTGAACACCACGCCCTGTGTGCTCTCGTACAGGGTCAGCGTGTCGCCGTCCCAGACGGCCGTGCTGGTGTGAGGCTCGATCGGGTTGTGGTGCTGCATCGGGCTGCTGTAGGTCCGGTCGATGCGCACCTCGGCCCGTTCGAGCGCCGCGGCGGCGTCGCCCCGGGCGATCTCGTTGGGCCGGTTGCGGAACATGTCCGGCAGGAACGCCTCGTCGAGCACATCCTCCATCCGCGCGACCGGAGCCTCCGCCCGGTAGCGGACCTTCACCAGGTTCGCGGCTTCCTGCGCCTGCTCCAGGGTCTGGGCCACGACGTACGCGACCGGCTGCCCGTTGTGGTGCACCCGCGCGTCCTGCATGGGGATGAACCGCCTGTTGTACGGGAAGTCCGGCAGCACCAGCCGCGGCATGTCCCGGTGCGTGTAGACCGCGACGACGCCGGGATGCGCCAGAGCCTGACTCGTGTCGATCTCCACGACCTCGCCGCGGGCGATCGTGCTCATCACCAGGAAGCCGTGCAACACCCCGGGCACCTCGCTGTCCGCGGCGTAGCGGGCCGCGCCGGTGACCTTCGCCCGGCCGTCCACCCGCGCCACGCCCTGCCCCACGAGCCCGCTCATCGAAGCCCTCCCAGATCGCTGAGGATGCTCACCAGCGCCCGCTGGACGAGCTCGACCTTGAACCTGTTCCCTTCGTACGGCTTGGCGTCCGCGACCAGGAGCCGCCCCGCCTCGGCGATCGCCTGCCCCGTCAGCGGGCGGCCCCGCAGCGCCGCCTCCACCCGAAGGTCCCGCCACGGGCGGGTGCCCACGCCGCCGAACGCCAGCCGTACGTCCTGCACCACCCGCCCCCGGGTGCGCAGCGCCGCCGCCACCGACACCACCGCGAACTCGAACGTGGCCCGGTCGCGCAGCTTCAGGTAGCGCGAATGCCCGGCGACGGATGTGCGCGGCACATCCACCCAGGTGATCAACTCGCCCGGGCGCATCGCGGTCTCCTGCTCCGGGGTGGACCCGGGAAGGAGGTAGAAGTCGGCGATGGGGACGGCGCGCTCGCCGCCGGGGCCGAGCAGGCCCACGGTCGCGTCCAGGGCGGTCAGCGCCACCGCCAGATCCGAGGGATGCGTGGCGATGCAGTGGTCGCCGCCGCCGAGGATCGCGTGTCCCCGGTTGTGCCCCGTGATCGCCGGGCAGCCGCTGCCCGGCACCCGCTTGTTGCACGGCGAGGCCGAGTCGCGGAAGTAGCCGCACCTCGTACGCTGCAACAGGTTCCCGCCGATCGAGGCCATGTTGCGCACCTGCGGGGACGCCGAGGCCAGCAGCGCCTCGGACAACACCGGGAACTCCCGCCGTACCGCCGGGTGCTCGGCGACCCGGCGCATCCGGGCCGTCGCGCCGAGGCGCAGCCTCCTGCGGTCGAGGGCGACCTCCCCGATGCCGAGCCGGTTGACGTCGATGAGGTGGTCGTGGGCCTCCGCGCCGTCCCGCATCAGGTTCAGCAGGTCGGTGCCGCCCGCGACGAACGTCGAGTCCGGTGTCCTGGCGGCGATCCGTACCGCCTCGGCCGGGCTGCCCGCGACCGTGTATCCGAAGGCCCTCACCGTCGTACCTCCTTCGCGGCGTCGGCGACCGCGGCGACGATGTTCTGGTACGCCGCGCACCGGCACAGGTTGCCGCTCATCCACTCGCGGATCTCGGCCTCGGAACCCGTGTGCCCCTCGTTGATGCAGGCCACGGCGGACATGATCTGACCGGGAGTGCACGCCCCGCACTGGAACGCGTCGTTCCTGATGAACGCCTCCTGCACCGGGTGCAGCTCCTCGCCCCGCGCCAGCCCCTCCACCGTGGTGACCTCGGCCCCCTGCCGCATCACCGCCAGCGTGAGGCAGGACTTGACCCGCTCACCGTCGACCAGCACCGTGCACGCGCCGCACTCGCCCCGGTCACAGCCCTTCTTGGTGCCGGTCAGGCCCAGTCGCTCGCGCAACGCGTCCAGCAGCGTCACCCTCGGCTCCAGGACGATCTTGCGCGGCTGCCCGTTGACCGTCATGGCGACCTCCACCGACGCCCCGGGAGCGACGGCGTACGCCTGAGCTGCGGCGGCGGTCCGGGGGGCCGCGGCGGCGACGCCCGTCCCGGCCGCGGCCGTCCCCGCCGCCGTCACCGCGATGGCCTTGAGCACCGTACGGCGGGTGTGCGCGGGTCTGTCAGGTAAGGGATCGGGTTCCACCGGCGCCTCCAGGAGGAGTCGCCGCAGTTCGGCGATCTTCGCGCCCGTCTCCGGATCGGTGTCGTCGGTCAGGTCGAACGAGACGATGTCCTCGACCAGCGGCAGCGCGATCCGGTCGGCGCGGCGGCGCGCGGGATGCGTCAGGAATTCGCGGTAGCCGTCCAGATCTTCGATGACGAAGATGGCGCCCCACTCGTACTCACCGCTGTGGTCACGACCGACGGCGAAGGATCTCACCGACGGGATGGTCCTGCCCTGCTCACGCAGGCTGTCGAGGGCCTCCATCCGCTGTCGCGGTGTCGTATCCGCTTTGAAGGTCAACCGGCTGCCGTGATAGATCATCTCGCCCCTCCTTCTTCCTGCGAACGTCTGGCGACATGCGAAAGCCCGGGCGGATCGGGCGCGTGGGGTGGTATCGATCAGCCGGGTTCGTATGCCTTCTCGGCGAGCGGCAAGGCGGTCAGGACGACCGCTCGACGTCCTGATGGCGACCGGTGGCCGGCCAGACGGCGACCGGCTTGACGCCGGTGCCGCCCCCATTGCCCGCTAGCGCTGGTAGCAGTATTCCGTTAACGCCAGTCACGTGTCAACAGACGCTAACAGAAATGCGTTAGCGCTGAATCGTTCGCGAGCGATGAGTCCCGCGGCGTCCGGAGGTCGTACTGTCGAAGCCCGCGACCGAGGAGGACTCCTGATGCGCAGCGTCACCTATTCGATGAACGTCTCACTTGACGGCTACATCGTCGGGCCGGACGGCGGCTTCGACTGGACGGCCCCCACCGAGGAGGTCTTCCGCTCCTGGATCGACGAGATCCGCGAGGTCGGCGTCCACCTGCTGGGGCGACGGCTGTACGAGACGATGCTGTACTGGGAGACCGCCGACCAGGATCCATCGCTCGACGACTCGAAGCTCGAATGGACCGCGCTCTGGAAGTCGCTCCCGAAGGTGGTGTTCTCCACCACGCTGCCGGCGGTGCAGGGCAATGCCCGCCTGGCCTCCGGCGGCCTGGCGGAGGAGATCGAGCGGTTGCGAGCCGAGCCGGGGAAGGGCGACATCGCGATCGGCGGCGCGACCCTCGCCGCCGAGGCGGCCGCGTCGGGTCTGATCGACGAGTACCGGGCCAGGGTCTACCCGGTGCTGGTCGGCGGCGGCATTCCGTTCTTTCCCCAGCGCGAGCGCCGGGTGGATCTCGAACTCGCCGAGACCCGCACCTTCAGCTCCAAAGTCGTCTACCTCCGCTACCGCGTGGCGCGCTAGCTGTACTCGGCCGGGAGATCGGTGACTCGCCGGGGCTGATGACGGAAAGACTGCTCGGCGGCGCGCGGGCTGTCAACGGCCTTGCAAAGACTTCTCCCACGCAGAAGGGGATATGCCCCGCGACAAGCTGAAATTGCTTTCCGCGGATGATGAAATCTTGCAATGATCGCGATTGGCGCGTCGCGGCGACAGGCCGGCGCCAGGAGTGGCAGCGCGTTCGCCCTGCCGACGCTCGCCACCTGAGGGCTTTGCCGTCCGAGATCGGGGCGCCGCATGGCTGCGCGACCGCTCGCCCGGTGAGGTAGATGACCGACACATTACCGGCAAGTTTCATGAATTTGCGGAAAAGTCTTGCCGTCCCTTGGGTGATCAAGCATTCTTCTGGCTACGCGGACAACCGTCCCCCAACCACCTCGATTCTCGGAAGGGGGCTTCATCCCCCATGCACAACCCCAAGCCGCCCCTACGTAGCCGAATCCGCCGCATCCTCCTCGCCGCCGCGGTCATCGCGTCCGGTCTCACCCCCCTGGCCGTGGTGCCGACCGCGGCCCCCGCCAATGCCGCCGTCACGTTGAACGACAGCGAGGTGACGGCCAACCTGTGGCAATGGAACTGGAAGTCCGTCGCCGCGGCGTGCACGAACCATCTCGGGCCGGCCGGGTACGGCGCGGTCCAGGTCGCGCCGCCGCAGGAGTCGGTCAGCCTCCCCAACAGCAGCGACGGCGTGCACCCGTGGTACGAGGTGTACCAGCCCGTCTCCTACAAGCTCGAAAGCCGTTTCGGCACCCGCCGGCAGTTCGCCGACATGGTGACGGCCTGCCACAACGCGGGTGTGCGGGTGTACGTGGACGCCGTCGTCAACCACATGGCCGGGGTGAACAACCCCGCGGGCACCAGGGGCTACGCCGGCACCGAGTTCAACGGGCCCGGCTACAGTTTCCCGGCCGTCCCGTACGGCGCCGGCGACTTCCACCGCCCGGGTGACAACTGCCCGACCTCCGGCGGCATCGAAGACTGGAACAACGAGGCCCAGGTGACCAGTTGCGAACTGCTGTCACTGGCCGACCTGTACACCGAGAAGGACTCCGTCCGCAACAAGATCGCGGCCTACCTGAACGACCTCGTCGGGCTCGGCGTGGACGGGTTCCGGGTGGACGCGGTCAAGCACATGAAGAAGGACGACTTCGCCGCGATCCTCGCCAAGGTGAACAACACCGTCGCCGAGGGCAGGCGCCCCTACGTCGCCCAGGAGATCTTCGACGGCGCCGCCAACGACGCCCTCAAGGCGCGTGCCTACATCGGCAACGGCGACGTCTTGGACTTCGCCTATGCCAAGGGCGTCAAGGCCCAGTTCCAGGGCTCGATCGCCAACCTCGCCACCCTGCCGAGCTGGAACCTCGACGCCCCGAGCGCCAACGTCTTCGCCATGGTCACCAACCACGACCTGGAACGCGACGGTGTCGTGCTGTCCTACAAGAACGGCAGCGACTACGTCCTGGCCAACTACTTCATACTGGCCTACCCGCACGGCAAGCCCTCGGTCTACGACAGCTTCACCTGGTCCAACCGCAACCAGTCGCCCCCGGCCGACGGCAACGGGTACGTCACCGACACCGTGTGCGGGAGCAACTGGACCTGCCTGACCCAGTCCACCGGGATCAAGGGCATGGTCGGCTGGGCCAACACCACCAGGTCCGTCAAGACGGTCTCGGACTTCAAGGCCGTCAACAGCAACGTCATCGGCTTCCGGCGCGGCGACCGCGGCTGGATCGGCATCAACGACTCCGGCAGCGCCGCCACCGCCGAGTTCGTCACCGGCCTGGCCGACGGTGACTACTGCGACGTCATCTCCGGTACCGCCACGGGATCGGGCTGCACCGGCACCACGGTCACCGTCTCCGGCGGCAAGGCCACCGTCACGATCCCCGCCAACAACGCGGTCGCGCTCCACGCCAACGCCAGAGCCACCACCAGCACCGCCAAGATCGCCACGTCCTTCAACGCCACGGTCACCACCTACTACGGCCAGAACGTCTACGTCGTCGGGAACATCGCCGCCCTCGGCGGCTGGAACCCCGCCGCGGCGGTCCCGCTGTCCCCGGCCGACTACCCGATCTGGCGCGCCACCGTGAACCTCCCGCCCGCCACCGCCGTCGAGTACAAGTACATCAAGAAGAACCCCGACGGCTCGGTCACCTGGGAATCCGGCGGCAACCGCACCTTCACCACCCCGTCCACCGGCACCCGTACCAACAACGACACCTGGAGGTGACCGGCCGTAGCCCAGACCGGCGGCCGGACCCGGCGGGGTCCGGCCGCCCCGGCGGCGGCGTGGGCATCGGCGGGCGCGCCCGCGCGGCGCAGGCGAGTGGCTCTAGACTCCCCCACCGTGAACAACTGGGGTGCGACCCGGTACGGGGACCCGTGCCGCGAGTGCGGTTACAACTGGTCGATCACACCTGAACAGGCCATCGACCTGGTGGCCGCCATCCCGCAGCGATACACCGAGCTGCTGACCGGCAACGACGCCAGGCGCCGGCATCCCGATCTCGACTGGACCGCCGGCGGTTACGTGTGCCACGTCACCGACAACCTGCGCATCTGGGCCGAGCGGCTCGTCAGCGCCGCACTGACCGGCGACAGAGACATCACCGGCTACGACGACGTCCTCCTCGCCCGCGCCCGCGCCTACAACCAGGTGCCGATCTCGGGCGCCCTCTGGTCACTGAGGCTGGCCGTCGCCGCGTGGGGCCAAGCCATGGAACTCGCGGCCCGAACCGACGTCGTCCTGCTTCATCCCGAACGCGGCCCCCAACCGTGGTCCCAGGTCGCCCGGACCAACGCCCACGACGTCTTCCACCACCAGTGGGACATCGAGCGCACACTCGCCCATCACACCTGACGAATCAGCCCAGCTCATAGACAACGGTGAGGACGCGGTCGGGGTCGCCGGTCAGCTCGATCAGGACCGGCAGCGAGCCGCCGGTGGGGCTGGGCTGGTCGGCGCGGTCGATCCGGCCGCCGGTCGGGGCCGTGTCCAGGGCGCGGGCGCCGAGCCCGGCGAGGCACGGTTCGTCATCGACGTGGCCCCGGCGTGGCACGTCCCGCTGGCCGGCCGACCCGGAGGCGTCCCTCTCCGCGAGGGAGCAGCACCCAGCCGATGGATCGGCGTCCGGCAGCGGCAGGCCCCTGTGACGGTTCATGAACGTGCCGGTTCGTGGCGTGTGGTGGTGGCGGAAACGGTGTGGCCGGGGTGACGCAGGTCGATGGTGACGGTGGCCGGCGGGAGGCCGTCGGCGCGGGCGGTGACCGTGACGGGGCCTTCGGCACCGGTGGGGCGCAGCACGGCCAGTGCGTGGCCTTCGTAGGTGGTGCGGGAGGCGGCTTGGAAGGGTTCCTCGGTGGATGGCCTGGCCGTGCCCAGGGCTTGGAGGGTGGCGGGGCCGTCGAGGTGGATGGTCACGGTGCGGTCGCTTATGGGGTTGATCGTCCCGTGCTCGTCGACGAGGCAGATGTCGATGTAGGCCAGGTCTTGCGGGTCCGTGCTGATGTGCGGCCGGTCGGGAGTGAGCCGCAGCCGCGCGGGCTCTGCGGCGGTGAGCAGCCGGCAGCGGCCGCTCTCGGCCCCGCCTCGATAGGCCACCGCCTCCAGCGTGCCGGGCTGGTACGGCAGGTCGGCCGTGGCCAGGAACGCCTTGCCGGTGCCGACGGGCACTTTGGCCGCGGTGGTGCCGTTGAGCACGAACTCGATCTCGTCGGCGTCGGCGTAGGCCTCCACCCGGACGGGGGTGCCGGCCGGGACGTCCCAGGTCCAACTGGCGATGGAGTCGCTCCAGGCCCATCCCTTGGGCTGGAAGGGGTGCTCGCGGTGCTCGGGGCGTTGCACGGCCAGGTAGGGGGTGGGGCGCAGGCCGTAGACGATCTCGCGGTAGTAGGAGACGGGGCGGCGGCGGCCGGTGATGTCCAGGTCGCCCGTGGAGGCGGTGAGCCACGGATAGGGAGCGCCGAAGGAGGCAGGCTCACCGGGGTAGGTGGGGCGGCCGATGCCGCTCTCGCCGAGGTAGTCCCAGCCGGTCCAGGTGAAGTCGCCGATGATGTGGCCGTGCTCGGTGACGAGCTTCCAGTACCGGTCGATGAGGGTGGGGAAGGTCTCCGAGCCGACCACGACCCGGTTGGGGTAGGCCTCCTGGTCGATGAGGTAGCGGGAGTCACCGTAGTTGAGCCCGACGACGTCCAGCACCGCGGCCGACTCGGCGATCCGCTCGCCCACCTCGGGCAGGGCGATGAGCGCGCCCATGCCGTCGAGCATGTCGTTGAAGCCGCCCTCGGCGGCCGGTTCGCCGCTCACCTGAGCCTGTGCCATGAGCGCGGGGATCTGGTCCAGGATCGCCATCATGCCGTTGAGGGCGTTGGTGACCAGGCGGGTGGGGTCCTGGGCCCGGATCCGCTCGGCGAGCAGGCGTCCCCAGCGGGCGCCGTGCGGGGTGCCCGCTTCGAGGATCTCGTTGCCGATGGAGTAGAAGATCACGCTGGGGTGGTTGAAGTCCTTGGCCACCAGGGCGTCCACGTCCCGCTCCCACCACTGGGGGAACCGGCGCGCGTAGTCGTCGTCGGTCTTGCCGATCGTCCACATGTCGAACGTCTCGTCCATGACGAGCATGCCGAGCCGGTCGCAGGCCTCCAGCATGGCGGTGCTGAGCGGGTTGTGCGCGGAGCGGATGGCGTTGAAGCCGGCGTCCTTGAGCAGTTGCACCCGCCGCTCCTCCGCGCGGGCGATGGCGGCCGAGCCGAGGGGGCCGTTGTCGTGGTGCACGCACGCGCCGCGCAGCTTGACGGTGGCGCCGTTGATGCGCAGGCCCCGGATCGGGTCCACCGACACGCTGCGGATGCCGAACGTGGTGCGGGCCTCGTCGACCTGCCCGTCCGCGCCGGTGAGCCGGACCGTCGCGGTGTACAGGTTCGGCTCCTCGACGCTCCACAGGGCGGGGTGGCGGATGTAGGCGCGCTTGCGCACGGTCGCGCGCTCCCCGGCCAGTACGGTCAGCGGGGCGTGGTCGGTGGCCACGATCTCGCCGTCGCCGTCGCGCACCTCCACCAGCACATCCACGGTGCGGGTGCCGGTGCCCTCGTTGATCACCTCGACGGCGACCGCGGCGACGGCCAGCTCGTCGTCGATCTGCGGCGTGGTCACCCGCAGGCCGGTCGGGGTGATGTGCAGCAGGTCGCCGATGAGCAGGTGCACCGGCCGGTGGATGCCGCCGCCGCTGTACCATCGCGAGTCCTTGTGCGCCTGGGCCTCGACCCTGATGGTGTTGGCCTGGCCGTAGCGCAGGTAGGGGTCGGCGGCGATGTGGAAGGTGGAGTAGCCGCCTGCCCACTGACCGGCGAAGGCGTCGTTGATGTACACCATGGCGTCGCGGTACACGCCCTCGAACTCGATGGTGACCCGCTTGCTCGCCCATGAGGCGGGCACCTCGAAGTCCTTGTCGTAGCGCCAGGCGCCGGGCCGGTGGTATCCGGTGTGCGAGCCGTCCGAGCCGTCGGGCGACCTGCCGCCGGCGAGCATGGCGTCATGGGGCAGCGTGACGGCGACCGCCTCGGCTGCGCCGCCCGTCGCCATCTGCTCGAAGATGGACGTGCGGCCGCAGACGCGCCAGCCGTCGTTGAAGGGTTCGCGGATCATGGTTGTCCTCTCCTCGCAGGGGGGCGTCAGCGGACGCCTTTGATGAGGCGCACCGACAGGGCGCCCAATGCGGTGCAGGCGATCAGCATCACGAAGACCAGCCGGTAGTCGCCCGTGACGCCGACTATGGCGCCGGCGACACTCGGGGCGATGATCTGCGGGCCGGCGTTGGCGATGTTCATGATTCCCAGGTCCCGGCCGGCGTTGTCGACGTTCGGCAGGACCCGCGTGATCAGTGCCTGGTCGACCGCCATGTAGACGCCGAACGCCGCTCCGGAGACGGCCGTGGCCACCCGGCGAAGGCCCACCAGTAGTCCGGCGCGCCGCGCAGACCGGAGATCGCGCCGACGGCCTTGTTCTTCCGTGTTGACCGGGCGTCCGGTTCCGGCGCCGGGCGGTCCTTGGTGGTCAGGGCGAAGATCTGGGTCAGCAGCAGGAAGAGCCCTGCGACCAGCAGGTAGCCCATGAAGAGGTCCTGCGACAGCCCGGCCAGGGCGACACCGGCGTACGCCCCGATCATGCCGGCCGCCCCCAGCACGCCGGACATGCTTCCGCGCAGCCGCTGCGGCACACGCTCGGGGAGCACCGCCGTCAGGCTGGCCTGCGTGGCGTTGAGCGGCCACATCATCGCCGCCCACGCGATGGCGATCGCGGCCGTCGAGGTGAGCTGGGACATGGCGACCAGCCCCAGCGCACCGACGATGCCCGCGCCGAAGATCCACACGTTGCGGCGGCCGAGGAAACGGGTGCGGGTGCGATCCGACAACAGCCCTGCGATCGGCTGTGAGGCCACGCTTGAGACGGCGGAGACGCTCAGGGCCATCCCGAGCGCCGCGGCGGAGGCGGCCTGCTCCGGCACGATCGCGGCGATCTGCTTGCCGAGCAGCACCTGCATCACACCTCCCCACACGGCATTCATCGCGACCATGGCGAGCGGGTAGATCACCCACAGCCAGCGTCCTATCGCCGGTTCGGCAGCAGGTGGCGGCAACGTGGGGGCGTCGCTTTCGTGGGGGGCGACCTTTGGATCCTGGGCGGGCATGAGTTCTCCCATCAGTTCACGCGCGTGATTCACGCGCGTGAATGGAGAGCGTAGGCTCTGGCCTGCCGTCCCGTCTAGCATCTATCCGGGGCGAACAGCTCCGAATGTGAACGGGAGTGCCGATGAGGGTCAGCAGCGAAGACGTCGCCCAGCGCGCGGGTGTGTCCCGCTCGACGGTGAGCTACATCCTCAACGGGCACGGCGACCGCTTCAGCCGGGCCACCCGAGAGGCCGTCGAACGGGCGGTGGCCGAACTGGGCTATCGCCCGCATTCGGCCGGTCGCGCGCTCGCGCGCGGGCAGAGCGACCTGGTGCTGCTCGTACTGCCGATCTCGCCGAACGGCCAGTTCAGCCAGATGGCCGACCGCCTGACCGACGCGCTGGCCGAACACGGCCTGTCCTTGCTCATGTGCTCGGCCACCGCCTCCCCGCAGTCCTTCGCGGCGGTCATCACCACCACCCGGCCCCGAGCGGTCATCGCACTGTCCGAGCTGAGCGAGGCCAAGCGAGCCGTCCTGCGTTCGGCCGGCGTACGCGTCCTCGACATCGCCCACGCGATCTCCCAGCCCGGCGGGCACAGTTGGACCGTGGGACGGATGCAGGCCGAGCACCTGATGCAGCGCGGATACCGGCGCATCGCCTATGCCCGCCTCATCGAAGCCCGCGACGACGTGCTGCTGCGCGCCCGCGAGCAGGGTGTGCGCGAGGCGTGCCGGGCCGCCGGCATGGACGAGCCCCAGGTGATCACCGTGGCGCTCCGCGCGGACGCCGACCTGGACGCCGTCGCCTCGCTGCCCGCCGGTACGGGCCTGGCCTGCTACAACGACGACACCGCCGCGGCGGCGCTGGCGGCCGCGCGGGTCATCGGCCGCACGGTGCCGCAGGAGCTGGGAGTGGTGGGCGTTGACGACACACCGGTGGCCACCCAGACCAGTCCCCGGCTCACCACCATCGGCTTCGGCCTGTCCGATGCCGGGGATCGCCTGGCCCGGGTTCTCCTCCAGCACCCCGAGCCCACCGACGCCGACTTCGCCGAAACAGGCGAGTTCTGGCTCATTCAGGGCGAATCTACATAAAGCCCCTGTTGCAGCGGCGTGTGCAAGGGCTTGCGCACGCACCGGACGGCCACTAGCTGGGACGAGGTTCGGTCTGGTTCCAGGTGGCGTGGATGGAGCCGAGCAGGTTGAGAGCCTGGGCGCTGGGGCTGCCGGGTTCGGCCTGGTAGATCACGAGCTGCTGGCCGGGGCTGTGCCGTACGTCGAAGGCCTGGTACGTGAGGGTCAGGGGGCCGACATCCGGGTGGAGGAGGTGCTTGGCGTCCTGGGTCTTGCCGCGGACGGTGTGGGTGTTCCACAGGCGGGCGAAGTCCGCGCTGTGCTCGGTGAGCGTACGGACGAGTTCGCGCAGCCGCGGGCTGCCGGGATCGAGGCCGGCCGCCTGGCGCAGGTTGGCCACGACGGCTTGTGCCGTCCAGCTCCACTGGGTGTAGAACTGCCGGCCTGCCGGGTCGAGGAAGGTCATGCGGGCCAGGTTGTCCGCCTGCTCGAAGGGTGAGTACAGGGCGGCGGCGAGGGTGTTGACCGCCAGGATGTCCAAGGTCAGGTTGATGACGAAGGCCGGGGCGCCCGGGTAGCCGTCCATCAGCTGGCGCAGGGCGGGGCTGACCCGGTCGGTGGTGTGGGTGAACCGGTCACTCGGCGATGTCCCGGCCAGCCGGTACAGGTGTGCGCGGGCGTCGGTGTCGAGTCGCAGGGCGCGGCTGAGCGCGTCCAGGACCTGCGGTGACGGGTGGCGTTCACGCCCCTGTTCGAGGCGGGTGTAGTAGTCGGCGTTGACACCCGCCAGGACGGCGACCTCCTCACGCCGCAGCCCGGTGACTCTGCGCGTACCGTAGGCGGCCATACCGACGTCCTGCGGGAGCAGCCCCGCCCGGCGCGCGCGAAGGAACTCTCCCAGCTGGTTGTCAGGCATGCATGCAGGCTATCCGTGGGAGCGGCATCCTGCCTGGGTGTATCTCACCCAGGCAGCACGCGTCCTGGTTGACGGTCACCGAACCGCGCAGACTCGGTGGTGCAGGACAGATCCGCACGTACCCCTAGAAGGAGTCCGGCATGGCGAAGACCACTGAGGACGCTGTCGATGTGGTGGGCATGTGGGTGACCGCCGACGGTCACATCCGCCAGGAGTTGCGCCCGGACGGCCGGTACGACGAGGCCCGCGGCAACCGGCGCAGCGCGTACACCGGCCGTTACACGGTGACCGGCAGCCACATCGACTATGTAGACGACACCGGGTTCACCGCGACGGGCGACATCCGCGACGGCGTGCTTTATCACGAACACCTCGTGCTCTACCGGGAGTAGACAAGCCGTGCGGCTCAGCGCGAGCCCTACGGGCGCCCTGAGGATCACCAGCCCGGCAGGCACGCGGCTATGGGGCCGGCATCGGGCTTGTCCTCCACTGGTCGAGGTGGGCGTCGATGAACTCGTGTATCGACGTGGGCTCACGTCCGGTGATCTGCTTCACGGCCGCCGAGAGTTCGCCGAAGCCGCCGTGCCGGACGCGACGGTAGAGGTCGTCGAGAATGTCCGCTGTCCAGGGGTCGAGCCCATGGAGGGTCTCCTGCGGGGCGGGGTCCTCGGCGCGGATGCGGTGGCCGAGGCGCGCGGAGAGCTCCTGCGCGACGGACGCGACCGTGACCGGCTCCGGACCGGTGATCGTGTACGCCTGGTCGCGATGCCCTTCCGGCGCGATGAGGGCGGCCACGGCGACCTCGGCGATGTCGCGCGCGTCCACCCACGCGATCGGGGCGCCGCCCGAGGGCAGGCTCAGGACGTGGTCGTCCCGTATGGCGTCGCGGTAGAACCTAGGGTCGGTCAGGACCTGGTGGAACCAGGACGGACGGAGCAGTGTCCAGGAAGCGGCCCGAGTGACGACCGCGTCCTCGACCCGGCGCGCCCAGTGGTCCGGTGCGAGCGTTCCGGCTCCCTGCTCGGACAGCAGGACGACATGCGCGTCCGGATGCATCTCGATCAGACCGGCGACGAGTTCGGGGGCGGCGGGAAGGTCGGGACGCATCAGGTAGATCGCGTCCACGCCTGCTGCCGCTTCGCGCCAGGTCGCCCGGTCGTGCCAGTCGAACCGGACGGGATCGATCCCGGTGGCCGGCGTCGCGGCGTGCTGCGACGACCCGGCGCGGACGAGGATCCCGGAGCGGCCTAGCCGGGCGGTCACCTCGCGTCCTGTCTTGCCTCGGGCCCCGGTCACCAGCACCGTCCGGGTCATGCCTGCTCCCGGAGCCGGACGACGACCTTGCCGACCGTGGGCGCTGCGCTGTTCAGCAGGCCCAGCAGTGCTTCGGGCACCCGCTCGATGCCGTCCAGCACCGTCTGGCGGTGACGGATCTCGCCGGAGCGTACCCAGGGCCCCACCTCGGCGCGGAAGGCGGGCATCTGGTCCTGGTGGTCGGTGACCAGGAAGCCGCGCGCGGTCGCCCGCTTGGTGACCAACTGGTACAGGTTCCGCAGGCCGTGTGGTTCCCGGCCGTCGTACTGGCTGGCCATCCCGCACAGGGCAAGCCGGGCGCCGATCCGGAGGTGGTCGATCGCGGCCTCCAGCTGGACGCCGCCGACGTTGTCGAACACCACGTCGATGCCGTCGGGCGCGGCCTGAGCGAGGTGCTCACCGATCGCGCCGTCGTGATAGTCGAAGGCGGCATCGAAACCGAGGTCGTCCACCAGGTGCCGCACCTTGGCGGTGGACCCCGCGCTGCCGATCACCCGCTTGGCGCCCCGCAGCCTGGCGATCTGACCGGCGATGCTCCCGACCGCCCCGGCCGCTCCCGTGACGAACACCGTGTCGCCGGGTCGCACCGACGCCACCTGGGTGATGCCCAGCCATGCGGTCAGGCCCGTCGCGCCGAGCACACCGAGATGGATTTCGGCGGGCAGATCGTCGGTGTCGATCGGGACGACCCCGGCAGCGTCGATCACGGTGGCCTCGCGCAGCCCCAGGAAATGCTCGACCACCTGGCCCGGCTTGACGCCGTCGGCCCGGGACTCGACGACCACGCCGACCGCTCCTCCCTCCAGCGGCGCGTTCAGCGGGAACGGAGGGATGTAGGAGGGGCGGTCGTCCATCCGGCCACGCATGTACGGGTCCACCGACAGGTGGGTGTTACGAACCAGGACCTGACCGGGCCGCAGCTCGGGAATCCGAGCTTCGACCAGCGCGAAGTCATCGGCTGACGCGCGCGCCTGCGGCCGTCGTGTCAGGTGCCACTCCCGGGCCCATCCTTTGCTGGTGACCGTCATCGGAACACCCCTTCCCCAGATACTTGATGCACTCAAGCATCTATCCTGGCACACATACTTGAGTGCATCAAGTTCTGGGTAGAATGGCCCCATGGCCGTACCGACCGGGCTCGTCAGCGCCTCGACCGATGCCGAACGGGCGATGTTCGACTTCGTTGACGCCTACGACCGCGCATACGAGACCGCCGCCCTGAAGCACGGGCTGACCGTGGCGCAGGCCTGCGTGCTCGGGCGGCTGACCCGGCAGATCGGGATGCGAGAACTGGCCGACGAACTCGGCTGCGACGCCTCCAACATCACCCAGATCATCCGCAGGCTCGAAGCTCGCGATCTCGTCCGCCGTCGCCCCCACCCCGACGACCGCCGCTCCCGGCAGATCGTCCGGACCCCCAGCGGAACCCTCCTCTACGCCGCCTTCGAGGAGTCCTTCGAGTTCGCCCGGTCCGCCATCGCCAATCTGAGCCCCCGCGAACAGGACCAGCTTGCCGCCCTGCTCCGCAAGGCCCTCAACGGAACACGAGAACCGAACAGTCAAGCCACTTGAGGCGCGATCAAGGCACCGCCCGGCGACTCGGCCACGCCCTGGGCGAGCCGGTCGTCACCGTACGCCGAGGCGGGACGGCTCGGACGGCTGTCGGCGTCCCGCCTCGGGTCCGGGGTTCTACTTGGTCTCCAGGTCGCGTCGGCGGAACCCGTACAGTCCGACGGCGACGAGTCCGGCCGCGATCGCGGTCAGGATCAGCAGCGGGGTCCAGGTGAAGTCCTCGACCGGCAGCCGCGGGATGTGGCCGAACGGCGACAGATTGTTCATCCACTCGGGGAACTGCAGGATCGTCCCGAAGTAGCCGACCACGCCGGCGTACACCACGACCAGCCAGGCCAGTGCGCCCGCGCGCGGGAACCATCCCACCAGGGCGGCCGCGAGGCCGGCCGTCACCCACAGCGCCGGGATGTAGACCGCGGACGCCGCCATGATCTCCCCGAACAGGCCGCTCTCATTCACGGTGGGCGCCCCGGTCGCGGCGAGCATCAGGCCGGCGAGCAGGATCATCACCGAGCCGCCCGCCAGCGCCACCGTCAGGTGACTCGCGAGCCAGCCGGCCCGCGACAGCCGGGTCGCCAGTACGGGCTCGGCGCGGCCGGCGTTCTCCTCCGCCCGTGGCCGCAGCGTCGCGATCACCACGTAGATCGCCGCGACGATCGCGAGCACGGTCATGATCATGGTGATGAACGAGTCCACGAACGTGGCCCCACCCATCTGAGCCGCTTCGCTGAACAACTCGACGTCCCGGAACATCTCCTCGACGTCGCCGAGGAACGGCCCGTACGACATCCCGAGCACCATCATGCCGGCGGCGAACCCGATCAGCATGCCCCGGTGCAGCCGGAGGGCGAACCCGATCGGCGTGGTCAGCGCGCGCGAGGCCACCGGCCTTCCGCGCCGCGCCGCGCGCAGTCCGGCCCCCACGTCGCGGCGCAGGCTGAGGGCGAACCCGATCCCGGCCAGCACCACGGCCGCGGCCAGGTTCAGCAGCAGCGGCCACCAACGGTCGTCCAGATAGGCGAAGGTCTGCTGTGCCCAGCCGATCGGCGAGGCCCACGACAGTCCGCTGTCGGCCGAGTCTCCGGCCGCCCGGACGAGGTAGGCCGCCCCCACGACGGCGAGCCCCATGCCGGAGGCGCCCCGGGAATGCTCGGTGATCTGGACGGTCACCGCGGCGACCCCGGCGAACGTGATGCCGGTCGCCGCGTGCGCCGCTCCGTACAGCAGCGACCCGGCCCAGGTGACTCCGTCGATCCCGAGCGAACCCAGGCTCAGCGTGAGCAGGAGCGCGAGGGCGATGTTCGCCGCGGCCGTCAGGATCAGCGCCGCGGCGAGCTGGGCGTGCCGGCCCACGACGGCGGCCCGGACCAGCTCGGACCGTCTCGTCTCCTCTTCGGCGCGGGTGTGCCGGACGACCATGAGGACGCTCATGATCCCGACCATGATCACCATGAAGCCGAGCAGCTGGTGACTCACCATCGAGCCGTAGGTGTAGTCACTCAGGTAGTGAACCGGCCCGGTGAAGGCGAGGCCGGCGGGGGTGTTCATCGTGGCGCCCGCCGCCTGCCGCTCGGCGGCGGTCGCGTACAGCGCCGGGTAGGCGGTCGCCGGCATGATCGTCCCCAGCGTCAGGGCCGCCAGCCATACCGGGATGCGAATCCGGTCGCGCCGAAGGTCGAACCGCAGCAGGGTTCCCGTTCCGGCCAGGGCACTCCCCCCTGGCCGTGCGGTCGTGCGCCGGAAGGCCGGTGCGGCGGTCGCGGTCATCTCAGTGCTCCGTGGCGGTTTCCGTTGGTCTCTGCGGCCAGTTCGTCGCCGTAGTGCCGGAGCATGAGCTCTTCGAGCGTGGGCGGATGACTGGTCAGCGCACGGATGCCGAAGCCGCTCAGGTGCTTGATCGCGCCGTCGAGGTGCTCCCCGTCCACCGCGAACCGCACGCGGCCGTCGCCGACCCTCGCCTCGTGCACGCCGGGCAGCCGCTCCAGGCCGGTCACCGGAGTGGCGGTGTCCGCTTCGATGGTCGTACGGGTGAGGTGCCGCATCTCGGCCAGTGTTCCGGACTGCACGATCTTGCCCAGCCGGATGATGCTGATGGTGTCGGCGAGCTTCTCGACCTGGGCGAGGATGTGGCTGGACAGCAGCACCGTGCGGCCCGCCGCCTTCACCTCGCCGATGACGTCCTGGAACACGACCTCCATCAAGGGGTCGAGACCGGCCGTCGGCTCGTCCAGCAGCAGCAGTTCGACGTCGGACGCGAGCGCGGCCACGATGGCGACCTTCTGCCGGTTGCCCTTGGAGTACGTGCGCCCCTTCTTCGACGGGTCCAGGTCGAAGCGTTCGATCAGCTCATCGCGCCGCCGCTTGTTCAGGCCGCCGCGCAGCCTGCCGAGCAGGTCGATGGCCTCGCCGCCGGTGAGGTTGGGCCACAGCTCCACGTCGCCGGGCACGTACGCCAGGCGGGCATGCAGCGCCACCGCGTCGGCCCACGGATCGCCGCCCAGCATGGTGACCGAGCCCGCATCCGGCCGCAGGATGCCCAGCAGAATCCGGATGGTCGTGGACTTCCCGGCGCCGTTGGGGCCCAGGAAGCCGTGAATCTCTCCTGTGTTCACCGTGAGGTCGAGCCCGTCGAGTGCTCGCGTGGACCCGAAGGTCTTGACGAGCCCGGAGGTGGCGATGGCAGTGGTCATGTCGTTTCCTGGTCTCGCGCCTTTGCCTGTTTCGGGGGGTTGTCCGATTGCTGTTCGGCGGCCACCATGGCGTCCCGCCACTTTTCGTAGAGCTGCTCGTTGATGACTCCCTTGGCGAGGATGTCGGCGTTGATCCGCGCCCACTTGATCGCGGAACCGGCGGTGTCGTCGATCAGATCGATGCCGAGCAGCCGCTCGACCTGCTCGTGCAGGACGAGCGCGCCCATCTGCCACAGGAACAGGACGACGGCCCGCTCACGCGGATTCTCGGTGGGCGTGAGAAGTCCACTCTTGACCCCTTCGTCCATGTAGAGCAGCGAATTCTCGATCATCTCGTCGACCAGTTCGTCCACGTGGGCAGAACCGTCCACGATCGTCTTCGCGAGGTATCTCATGATCGGTGTGCCTTCGTAGGCCTCCCGAACCGCTTGGAAGGGATCGAGGCTCTTGCCGGTCGTCGCCGCCATCGACGTGCTCTTCTGTTCCTTGATCACCGATGCGACGTACTCGTCGCACGCGGCGCGAAGTCCCTCCTTGGAGCCGAAATGGTGGATGACCAGCGGTGTCGACACTCCGGCGTCTGCGGCGATGTCCTTCAGGTTGGTCGCCGCCACGCCGTGGGCGGCGAAGCGCTCGATCGCGGCGTCCCGGATCCGCGCTCGCGCGGTCCGGTCGCGATCGTCGAGCGCGCGTCTTCGTCTGGGGCCGGCCTCTGCCATCGTCCTGATTCCTGAACTGAGATAAGTAAGCTGAACTGGATTCAGGCTAAATCGCGTTCAGTATCCTGTCAAGGATTCAGGCCGGAGGGTGATGGCGTCGATGAGGTCGCACCTCGTCGCCCGTCTGCGCCGCCTGCCAAGCCAGGCCGCACGTACTGGCGAGGTCATCGAGCGGCGGGCCCTCAGGACCGGAGGGCGCGGAGCGCGGGCTTCCTCGCCGGGCGGACGTCCAGGAGCGGGACGTGCTGGCGCAGGGCGGCTACACGGCCCGGCGGGCGCCGGAGGCCGGGGTGCTGGACGAACCGCTGATCCACCAGATGCGTCGCGCCCCGCGACTCGCCGACCATCAGCGCGCCGCCGCCCCGAGCGTGGCTCCCCGTTGGCCTACTCGGCCGGACCGTATCCGGTCGTGTGCTCGCGGGTGTCCATGATGGCGTGGCAGACGCCCATCATGCGGTCGTGCTCGCTGGTCGTTCTCGGTGCATCAGCCGACGTCTGAGCGAGCGTCCAGGCTGCGGATGGAAGCCCGGTAAGGACCCCCACCACCGCCCCGACCGTGATCGCCTTGGCCATGCCGCGGTGGACTTCCATACAGACCACCCCCTTACCAACCAGGCTAGAACGGCATCGTGGTTCAAGGGGCGCCGCTAGGGAGTCAGGTGGGCCGGTAACGGGCTTTGATGTGGAAGCGTTCGCCCTGAGGGCCGAGGATGCTGAGGAACTCCACCGGGCGCTCATCGGCGTTGCCGAACCAGTGCGGGAGGTGGGTGTCGAATTCGGCGACCTCGCCGCTGGAGAGGACGAGGTCCTGATCGCCGAGTACGAGGCGCAGCCGTCCGTTGAGGACGTACAGCCAGTGGTAGCCCTCGTGGGAGCGCGGATCCGGTTCGAGGTGGTCGGTCAGGCCGGCCGGGAGGATCTGCTTGTACACCTGCAGCCCGCCGGGCCTGCGGGTCAGCGGGATGACGGTGATGCCGTTGTGGCGGAACGGGCGTGGGTACAAGCGGGGATCGCCGGTGGGCGGGGCGCCGACGAGCTCGTCCAGCGGCACCTGGTAGGCCCTGGCCAGCGGTAGCAGCAGTTCCAGGCCCGGCTTGCGATGCCCGGACTCCAGCCGCGACAGGGTGCTGATCGCGATGCCCGTGGTCTCCGACAGGGCGGCGAGGGTCGCTCCGCTGCGGCGGCGCAACTCGCGCAGCCGGGGTCCGACGGCGGCCAGGACGGCATCGAACTCTTCGCTCATGCGTTCACCGTGCCGCACGTTTGCGGCTTTCACAAAGAAATTTGCAATTTTGTCGGGCTGGAGGACCTTGGTGGTGTTCCGGGGCGGTGTCCCCGCGCGCGTCCGCCGGTACCGGCCGCCGGCACCCGCAGGACGGGTGGGCGAGATGTCGGCAGCACATCAGGCATGCTCCCGGACCCGGAAGCCAAATAGTAGATAAGCAGATCATATGTTACGGAACTATCTGCTAGGGTCTTACTTGTCGTCCCGCCTTCCACGCACAGGAGATGTCGATGTCCGCGCGCGCCCTCATCGCCGACCCGTCCGCCCCCGAGAGCATCGCCTTCGGAGAGATCGCCGACCCGGTCGCCGGGCCTGGGCAGGTGCTCGTTGAGGTGATGCACGCCTCACTCAACTACGCCGACCTCAACAACGCGAACTCCGGACGCATCCCGGCAGGGGCGCCCCTGGGGCTCGACGCCGCCGGGATCGTCCTGCAGGGGGCGGCGGACGGTTCCGGCCCCGCCGCCGGCAGCCGTGTCGTGCTCTTCGCGGACGGCGCGTTCGCCGAGCGAGTGGCGGTCGATGTGTCGTCGGTGGCCGAGGTCCCGGAAGGGGTCGGCCTGGCCGAGGCGGCCGCCCTGCCGACGGCGGGCCTGGCCGCGCTTCGCTCGCTGCGCGGAGCCGGCATCGCGCCCGGCAAGCGCGTCCTGGTGACCGGCGCCTCGGGCGGCGTGGGACGGTACGCGGTACGGATCGCCGCCCACGCGGGGGCGCACGTCATCGCCTCGGTCGGCTCCCCCGGGCGGGGTGACGGCCTGGCCGGTCTGGGCGCCGATGAGGTGGTCGTGGGGCTGGACGACGTCAAGGAGTCCGTGGACATCGTCGTGGAGACGGTCGGCGGGCCTCATCTGGTCAGGGCCTGGGAGTTGCTCGCCCCCGGCGGGAGCCTTCAGTCCGTCGGATGGACCTCGGGCGAGCCGGCCGTCTTCCCGC
Organism: Thermocatellispora tengchongensis; assembly: GCF_014202315.1. Lineage (GTDB taxonomy): Bacteria > Actinomycetota > Actinomycetes > Streptosporangiales > Streptosporangiaceae > Thermocatellispora > Thermocatellispora tengchongensis. The sequence continues at coordinate 237,201 of NZ_JACHGN010000011.1, forward strand.
CGTACGCCACCGTCGGGCCGCCCAAGACGCTCACCTCGTACGTCAACGAGTTCGGGGCCGCCGAGGACCTGGCCGAGTTGGTGCGGCTCACGGCCGACGGCACTCTGGCGCCCGAGATCGGCTGGCGCGGCTCCTGGGAACGCTTCGCCGAGGCGGCCGCCGCGCTGCGCGGCCGGCGCGTGAGGGGGAAGGCGGTCTTCGACCTCACGTGACGACCGCTTGCTGATCAATATCAGCCCAGCATCTCCCATGGCGCCGCACGCCCGCATCACCGAGGCGGAAACGGCGTCATGGACGTATCGTCAGGACTCCATCGTGCATCGACGTGAGTTCCTCACGGTCGCCGCCCTGTCCGGCCTGGCGGCGGCCTGTGGCTCCGGTCCCGAGGCCAGGTCCTCGTCTCCGGCGGCCGCACTCGACTTCGCCAATCCGCTGCGGGTGCCCCCGCTTCTTCACCCCGAGCCGGACAAGGACGGCGTACGACGCTTCGAGCTGTCCATGCAGGCGGGCCGGACGCGAATCCTGGCCGGCAAGCAGACGTCCACCTGGGGCCCACGTCATCGCCAACGACGGCGGCCTGCTCGGCGCCCCGGTCGAGGTCGAGGAGTTCTCACTCACCCCCGGCGAGCGCGCGGAGTTCATCGTGACCTTCGCACCGGGCGAGCAAGTGGTCCTGCGCACCGCCGGCAACGGCGTGGACATCGGCGAGGGCGACTTCGACCTGCTGAAGCTCATCGCAGCCAAGGACCTCAAGCCGGCTCCTGACGTCCCCGCCCGCCTGGCCCCTCTGACCCCCATCACCGCGCCCGCCGGCGCCAGGGTACGGCGCTTCAGGCTCAGCGGCCACGACGCCATCAACGGCAAGGAGATGGACATGGCGCGCATCGACGAGGTCGTGCCCGCCGGCGCCGTCGAGATCTGGGAGATCGAGAACAACGTCTACTCCCACAACTTCCACATTCACGAGGTCGCCTTCCAGGTGCTGGAGATGGACGGCTCCCCTCCGCCCGCCTACGCCGCCGGCTACAAGGACACCGTGTACGTGCCCGCCAAGAGCGTCGTGCGGCTCGCGGTCCAGTTCGGCGACTTCATCGACCCTGCCTCACCGTACATGTACCACTGCCACATCCTCCGGCACGAGGACTCCGGGATGATGGGGCAATTCGTGATCGTCGCACCCGGTACCGAGAGCCAGGTGAGCCTCACCATCCCCACCCACACAGGGCACTGATCGGCGACCCCTCGGGGAAGACGCGTACGCCGCGTCAAGATTGCGTCAAGATTCTGCCGGTAGCCGTAGGAAACGCGTCAATAAAGGGCCGGCCGGGTTGCTTCCCGGTTCTCCTGGAAGCAGACCACTTTCCTGGAACAGGGCCACCGGCCGGCGCAGTGGTTCCCCTCATGGTGGCCGATGGACTCGGCGGGGAGTAGTGATCGGTATGCCGCGTGGGCGCTTGCGGATCTATCTTGGAGCCGCTCCTGGCGTGGGCAAGACGTTCGCGATGCTGGGTGAAGGACGCAGGGCGCTGGAGCGCGGTCAGGACGTGGTGGTGGGCCTGGTCGAGACCCACGGCCGGGTCCATACCGCGGAACTGCTCGACGGGCTGGAGGTGGTGCCCCGCAAGACCCTCACCCACCGGGGCGCGTCCTTCACCGAGCTGGACGTGGACGCCGTGATCGCCCGCGCCCCGAAGATCGCGCTGATCGACGAGCTGGCCCACACCAACGTGCCCGGCTCGCGCAACGCCAAGCGGTGGCAGGACATCGAGGAGGTCCTGGCCGCCGGCATCGACGTGATCTCCACGGTGAACGTCCAGCACCTGGAGTCGGTCAACGACGTGGTGGAGCAGATCACCGGCGTGCCGCAGCGCGAGACCGTGCCCGACGAGGTCGTGCGCCGCGCCGACCAGGTCGAGCTGGTGGACATGTCGCCCCAGGCGTTACGCAGGCGGCTGGCGCACGGCAACGTGTACGCGCCGGAGAAGGTGGACGCCGCCCTCGCCAACTACTTCCGGGTGGGCAACCTGACGGCGCTGCGGGAGCTGGCGCTGCTGTGGGTCGCGGGCACGGTGGACGAGCAGCTCGACCGCTACCGCGCCGACCACGGCATCGCCGCCACGTGGGAGACCCGCGAGCGGGTCGTGGTGGCGCTGACCGGCGGCCCCGAGGGAGACACGCTCATCCGCCGGGCCGCCCGCATCGCCGCGCGCGCCAAGGGCGCCGACCTGCTCGCCGTACATGTCACGCGGGCGGACGGGCTCGCCGGCGCCGACGCGGCCGGCCTGAGCCGCCAGCGCACGCTGGTGGAAAGCCTCGGCGGCACCTATCACCAGGTCGTCGGCGACGACATCCCCGCCGCCCTGCTCGATTTCGCCCGCGGCGTCAACGCCACCCAGCTCGTGCTCGGCGCCTCCCGCCGCGGCCGGTTCGCGCAGATCCTCTCCCGCGGCGTGGGCGTGGAGACCATCGCGCGATCCGGTTCCATCGACGTGCACATGATCACGCACGAGGAGGTCCGCAAAGGCCGGCGACCGGCCGCGCGCGCCGCGCTCCCCCGTACCCGGCGCAGGATCGGCTGGGCGGCCGCCGTCGCCGGGATGCCGGCGTTCACCGCCGCGATGATCCCCTTCCGGGACGTGCTGGCGCTGCCCAGCGAGATCCTGCTGTTCCTGCTGCTCGTGGTGGGCGTCTCGCTGATCGGCGGCATCTGGCCCGCGATCATCGCGGCGGTGGGCGGATCGCTGCTGCTGAACTACTACTTCACTCCGCCGACCCACCAGTTCACCATCGCCGACCCGGAGAACTTCCTGGCGCTGGTGGTGTTCGTCCTGGTCGCCGTCACGGTCAGCGCGATCGTCGATCTCGCGGCCCGGCGCACCCGCGAGGCCGCCCGCGCCACCGCCGACGCCGAACTGCTCTCGGCGCTCGCCGGGCACGTGCTTCGCGGCGAGGCGGCGCTGCCCTCGCTGCTCGCCCGCATGCGTGAGACGTTCGGCCTGACCTCGGTCACGTTGCTGGAGCACCGGCCGGAGTCGGGCCGCCGGCCGGACAGCCGGGGCGACCCGGACGAGTGGCGGGTCGTCGCCGCCTCCGGGGGTGCTCCGTGCACCTCGCCGGCCGACGCCGACATCGACGTGTCCATCGACGAGAACCTGACCCTGACCGCCATGGGCAGGCTGCCCGACGCGTCGGATCGGCGGGTGCTGGAGGCGTTCGCGGCGGAGGCGGCGGTGGCGTTGCGGCAGGAGCGGCTGCGTGCGGAGGCCGAGCGGGCCAGGCCGCTGGCCGAGGCGGACAAGATGCGCACGGCGTTGCTGGCGGCGGTCAGCCATGATCTGCGTACGCCGCTGGCCTCGGCCAAGGCCGCGGTGGACAGCCTGCGGGCCACCGATGTGGAGTGGTCCGCCCATGACCGGGCCGAACTGCTGGCCACCGCGGAGGAGTCGCTGACCCGCCTGGACCGGCTGGTGGCCAACCTGCTGGACATGAGCCGCCTGCAGGCCGGGGTGCTGGGGCTGACCCTGCAACCGGTCGCCCTGGAAGAGATCGTCCCCCGCGCGATCGACGACCTCGGGTCACCGGGTGTGCCTGTCGAGGGCGACATCTCCCCGGAGATCCCCGAAGTGGTCGCCGATCCCGCGCTCCTGGAGCGGGTACTGGTCAACCTGATCTCCAACGCCGTGCGCCACAGCCCCGGCGACCAGAAGATCCTGATCACCGCGAGCCGGCACGGGGAGTACGTGGAGGTCCGGGTGATCGACCGCGGCCCCGGCATCCCGGCGGAGGCGCACGAGCGGGTCTTCCTGCCCTTCCAGCGCCTGGGCGACCGGGACAACCACACCGGCGTCGGCCTGGGCCTCGCGCTCTCCCGGGGGCTTGCCGAGGCCATGGGCGGCACCCTGATCCCCGAGGAGACGCCGGGCGGGGGACTGACGATGATCCTCACCCTCCCCATCGCGCGTGCGCCGCGCGGCCGGGTCCACGATGGCGGAGACCGCGACGGCGACCGGTACGCCCCAGGCCGTCACGCGAGCGGCCCGTTCCGTTCGATCAATTGCGATCCAGGGCCAGGTTCAGTTCCAGCACGTTGACCGCGGGCTCGCCCATGAACCCCAGCGCGCGGCCGGTCGTGTTCTCCTGGATCAGCGTACGCACCCGCTCCAGCGGCAGGCCGCGCTCCCGGGCTACGCGGGGGGCCTGGAGCTCGGCGTAAGCCACGGAGATGTGCGGGTCGAGGCCGGAGCCGGAGGCGGTGACCGCGTCCGGCGGCACCACGGCGGTGGCGGTGCCGCGGACGGGCACGGTGCGCCCGGCGGAGTAGTCCTCGCCGGGCCTGCCGCACTCCACCCGCACGCCCTGCCAGGTGGCGATGAACGGGGTGGCCGGGCATGCCTGGTTGACGCTGACCGCGCGGGTGGGCGTGCCCACGGCGGGGAACACCTTCAGCACCGCGCCCACCCCGTCGGGAGTGCAGTACGGGCGGGCGCCCGAGACGCCCTCCCGCTCGCCAACCGCCTTGGAGCGGGCGCACACCTGGGTGAGCAGCGACTGCCTGCCCTCCTGGCCGGCGCCGGCGAGGGTGTCCACGACGTCCTCCGGCCCGAGGTTACTGGCCGAGGTGGAGGTCGGATCGTAGCCGTCGCCGGCCGCCGACGGACGGCTCTGGAAGTATCCGCCGGCCGGGTCGCCGTCGGCGTCGGTGAAGGACTGGCCGATCAGGGCGCTGCCCACGGTCTTGCCGTCCTTCTCCACCAGGGAGCCGTTGGCCTTGTCGTTGAAGAGGGCCTGGGCGACGCCGGTGGCGACCAGCGGATAGATGACGCCGGTGATCACGGTGAGCACGAGCAGCGCGCGCAGCGCGGCCAGGTGCCGGCGGAGCCAACTGGGCAGACGGTCCATTTATGACATCCCCGGAAGGAACTGGATGACCAGGTCGATGAGCTTGATGCCGATGAACGGCGCGATGACGCCGCCCAGGCCGTACAGGTACAGGTTGCGGGACAGCAGCTTGGCCGCGCTGGAGGGCCGGTAGCGCACCCCGCGCAGCGCCAGCGGGATCAGCGCCACGATGATGACGGCGTTGAAGATCACCGCCGCCAGGATCGCGGACTGAGGGCTGGACAGGCGCATGATGTTCAGCGCGTCCAGGCCCGGGTAGACCGCGGCGAACATCGCCGGGATGATCGCGAAGTACTTGGCGATGTCGTTGGCGATGGAGAAGGTGGTCAGCGCGCCCCGGGTGATGAGGAGCTGCTTGCCGATCTCCACGATCTCGATGAGCTTGGTCGGGTTGGAGTCCAGGTCGACCATGTTCCCGGCCTCCTTCGCGGCCGAGGTGCCGGTGTTCATGGCCACGCCCACGTCGGCCTGGGCCAGGGCGGGGGCGTCGTTGGTGCCGTCGCCGGTCATCGCGACCAGGCGCCCGCCCTCCTGCTCCTTCTTGATCAGGGCGAGTTTGTCCTCGGGGGTGGCCTCGGCCAGGAAGTCGTCCACGCCGGCCTCTTCGGCGATGGCCTTGGCGGTGAGCGGGTTGTCGCCGGTGATCATGACGGTGCGGATGCCCATGCGGCGCATCTCGTCGAAACGCTCGCGCATGCCCTCCTTGACCACGTCCTTGAGGTGGATCACGCCGAGGACGCGCGCCTCGCCGCCGTTGACCTCGCCCACCACCAGGGGGGTGCCGCCGGACGCGGAGATGCCGTCCACCAGGTGGCCGACGTCGGCGGTGGGGTGGCCGCCGTGGTCGCGCACCCACTTCATCACCGCCGTGGCCGCGCCCTTGCGGACCTGGCGCCCGCCGAGTCCGGACACGCCCGAGTCCGGCGCGATACCCACCGCGCCCGAGTCCGGCGCGGTACCCATTGCGCCCGCGTCCGGCGCGGTACCCACCGCGCCCGGGTCCGGCGCCGTACCCACCGCGCCCGCGTCCGGCGCCGTACCCACCGCGCCCGAGTCCGGCGCGGTACCCACCGCGCCCGGGTCCGGCGCTATGTCCACGCCGCTCATTCGCGTCTGGGCGGTGAAGGGCACCCAGGTGGCGTGGGCGAGCTCGCCGGGCTCGCGTTCGCGCAGGCCGTAGCCCTGCTTGGCGTACACCACGATGGAGCGGCCCTCGGGGGTCTCGTCGGCCAGGCTGGACAACTGGGCGGCGCGGGCCAGCTCCATCGCCGGCACCCCGGGGACCGGCAGGAACTCGGCGGCCTGGCGGTTGCCCAGGGTGATGGTGCCGGTCTTGTCCAGCAGCAGCGTGTTCACATCGCCCGCGGCCTCGACCGCGCGGCCCGACATGGCCAGCACGTTGCGCTGCACCAGCCGGTCCATGCCGGCGATGCCGATCGCCGACAGCAGCGCGCCGATGGTGGTGGGGATCAGGCACACCAGCAGCGAGACCAGGACGACGCCGGTGACGCCGTCGCCGGTCAGCGCGAGGCTGTCGGGGATGCCGGGGTTGGTGGCCTTGGCGTAGATCGCCATGGGCTGCATCGTCGCGGTCGCGGCCAGGAAGATGATCGTGAGCGCGGCGAGCAGGATGTTCAGCGCGATCTCGTTGGGGGTCTTCTGCCGGTTCGCGCCCTCCACGAGGGAGATCATCCGGTCGATGAAGCTCTCCCCGGGCTTTTGCGTGATCCGTACGACGATCCGGTCGGACAGCACCTTGGTGCCTCCCGTGACCGCGGACCGGTCGCCGCCGGACTCGCGGATCACGGGGGCGGACTCGCCGGTGATGGCGGACTCGTCCACACTGGCGATGCCCTCGATGACGTCGCCGTCACCGGGGATGATCTGGCCGGCCTCGACCACCACCACATCGCCCTGGCGCAGCTCGGTCGCGCCGACCTCCTCCCAGTGGGCGGGGTCGTCAGGGCTGAGCAGGCGGCGTGCGGTGGTGTCGCGCTTGGCGGCGCGCAGTGTGGCGGCCTGGGCCTTGCCGCGGCCCTCGGCCACGGCCTCGGCGAGGTTGGCGAAGATCACGGTCAGCCACAGCCACACCACGATCGCCCAGGCGAAGAACGACGGGGCGGCGATCGCGAGGACGGTGGTGAACACCGCTCCGGCCTCCACGATCAGCATGACCGGGTTGCGCCACAGTGTGACGGGGTTCAGCTTGCGCAGCGCGTCCGGGAGCGAGCGGATCATCTGGCGCGGGTCCAGCAGTCCACCGCCGACCTTGTCGTGCGGCGCGGGGGTACGGCGGGGGGTGTGGAGCGTAGGGGTGGACATGGCTAGTGAAGTCCTTCTGCGAGCGGCCCGAGCGCCAGTGCGGGGAGGAACGTCAAGGCCACGAGAATGACCGTGACCCCGACGACCATGCCGACGAACTGCGGCCGATGGGTGGGCAACGTGCCCGTGGACGCGGGCACCGGCGTCTGCGCGGCCAGCGAACCGGCCAGTGCCAGCACCAGCACGATCGGCAGGAACCGGCCGAAGGCCATGCACAATCCGAGGGTGATGTTGTGGAAGGCGGTGTTCACGCTCACCCCCGCGAACGCCGAGCCGTTGTTGTTGGAGGCGGAGGCGTAGGCGTACAGGATCTCCGAGAAGCCGTGCGGGCCGGTGTTGAGCATCGCCGCCCGGCCGGCCGGGGTCGCCATGGCCACCGCGGTGCCGATCAGCACCAGCAGCGGGGTGGCCAGGAAGTACAGCGAGGCGAGCTTGATCTCGCGGGGGCCGATCTTCTTGCCCAGGTACTCGGGGGTGCGGCCGACCATCAGGCCGGCCACGAACACCGTGATCACGGCCAGGATCAGCATGCCGTACAGGCCCGCGCCCACCCCGCCCGGCGCGACCTCGCCCAGCAGCATGTTCCAGATCAGCATGGCGCCGCCGAGCGCGGTGTAGGAGTCGTGGAAGGAGTCCACCGACCCGGTCGAGGTGAGCGTGGTGGCCGAGGCGAACATGGCCGAGTTCGACACCCCGAACCGGACCTCGCGGCCCTCCATCGCCGCGCCGATCGCCTGGGGAACCGTGCCGCCCGCGGACAGCTCCGCCCAGTTGGTGAGCGTGACACTGATGGCGAAGACGCTCGCCATCACCGCGGCGATCGCGTATCCCTGCCGGTTGTCGCCCACCATCCGGCCGAAGGTGCGCGGCAACGCGAACGGGATCAGCAGGATCAGGAAGATCTCGATCCAGTTGGTCCAGGAGGTGGGGTTCTCGAACGGGTGGGCGGAGTTGACGTTGAAGATGCCGCCACCGTTGGTGCCCAAGTCCTTGATCGCCTCCTGGGAGGCGGCCGCGGCGGGGGTGAAGGTCTGCTCGCCGCCGGTGAGGGTGGTCCAGGTGGAGTGATCGGCGAACGTCTGGATCGCGCCGCCGGCCACGAGCGCCAGGGCCGCGACCAGCGAGATCGGGAGCAGGATGCGCACGGTGCCTCGGGTCAGGTCCACCCAGAAGTTGCCGAGCTCACCGGTCTTGTCGCGGGCGAAGCCGCGCACCAGGGTGATCGCGACGGCCATGCCGACGGCGGCGGAGACGAAGTTCTGCACCGCCAGGCCGGCGGTCTGCACCAGGTGACCCATGGTGGCCTCGCCGGAGTACGCCTGCCAGTTGGTGTTGGTGACGAAGCTGACCGCGGTGTTCCAGGCCAGTGCCGGCTCGACCGGTTCCATGCCCAGGCTGAGCAGCAGGTGGCTCTGCAGCCGCTGCAGGGCGTACAGGAACAGGATGGAGATCGCGGAGAAGGCCAGCACGCCGCGCGCGTACACGCCCCAGCGCTGCTCGCTGTCGGCGTTCACGCCGATCAGACGGTAGATGCCGCGCTCGATCGCGTTGTGACGCGAGCCGGTGTAGACGCGGTACATGTAATCGCCCAGCGGCCGGTAGCAGACGGCCAGGACAAGGACGAGGGAACCGATGAACAGGATTCCCGCGAGGGTCGGGTTCATCAGAAACGCTCCGGGAAGAGCAGGGCGGCGACCATGAAGATCACCAGGCCGACGACCGCCACCAGACCGACGGCGTTGACGGCGCTCACAGCCGCTCCACCGCCTTCACGACCAGCCCGAGGATCACGAACACCGCGACCGTCAGGGCGACGAAGATGACATCGGTCATCCTCAAGCACCTCAGCTTCCGGAGACACGCCACAGGCCACCCGGCTGGGTGGCCCATGCAGCAGCAAACCGCCGAAATCGGTGCTCTTCGCGAATCTTGACGGCTTTCATACGCCTATGCGGCGAATCTTGATGTCCTTCATACGGAGCCGCGTCCGGTGCGGGCGTCGCGTCACTTACGCGCGGTGCGGACGGCCAGGCGGCCGTAGGGCATCTTCCCGGTGATGCGGACATGTGGCCCGCCCGCGCTTCGGCGGCTCGCCTGGCAGGTCACGCGCCCCCATTCGGTGCGCAACCCGTCGGCGTCCGCGCTCGCGCCGGCGGGCAGGATGATCGTGGCGCCGCCGTACGTGAGGCAGAGCTCGATCTCGACCTGCGCATACGGGATGTGGGCCTGGGACAGGTCGAGTTTCACCTTGCCGTACTCGGAGTCGATGCGCAGGCGACGCGGGACGTTCCAGTCGCCCGTCCGCGTGATCCGCCCGCCGATGGACTCCAGCCGGACCCACTCGTCCGGCAGACCGGCGACGGCCGGCTCCAGTTCGTGGGAGGACGTGGCGGTGAGCGCCTGTTCGAGCCGCAGTTCCAGTTCGGCCGGGCTGAGCCGGCCGTCCGCGTACGCCTGCTGGACCAGCTCCACCGCGCGCTCGCGATCCAGGTCGGAGACCGTTGTCATCGGCTGACAGCCCTCCTGTACGGCCGCGCGGTGGCGATCGTCATGCCCTCGGCGACGGGCGGGTGCGAGGCGTTCATCGGATGATCTCCTCGGTGGTCAGGAACGGTGGACGCTGATGTCGCCGTAGGTGGTGTGGGCCCGCACCTCGACGATTCGGTCGTTCTGATCGGGGACGTCGCTGGGGTCGAGGGAGACGTCCACGGTGCCGTACGTGGAGCTCACGTCCAGCCAGGCGGCGGTGCCCTCGCGGATGCCGAGATCCAGCCCGCCGCCGGTGGTCTCCATCACGACCGAGCCGGACGTCACCTCGCTGATGTGCAGGCTGCCGTACGCGGTCTTGGCGGCGACGCCGGACAGGGCGCGGTCCACGCTGATGTCGCCGTGGGCGCTGTTCAGCCGCAACTCGCCGGTCACCTCGCGGACGCGGACGGCGCCGTGGGAGGTCTTGAGCTCGGCGGTGCCGTTGATCTCGCCGATGTGGATGCTGCCGTGGGCCCCGCTCACCTCGGCGTGCCCGGACGCGCCGGTGACGGAGATGTCGCCGTAGGTGCTCTTCAACCGCAGCCGTCCGGCATGCTCGACGTGGATGTCGCCATAGGAGGTGGTGAACGACACGTCTCCGAGCGGGCCTCGGCAGCGGAGGCTCCCCGCCGACTTGGCGTCGATGCGGGAGCCCGCCGGCAGGCTGATCGTCACCTCGACCGAGCCTGGGCCGAGCAGCAGCGTCCGGGCCCATTTCGTGGGCGACTCCACGAGCTTGTCGAGCGACAGACCCCAGCCGAAGGTCGAGCCGGCGTCTTCCTTGCCGCTTCGTACCAGGAGCCTGCCGTCGGCGTACTCGACCTCGGTGTGCTCGGCGGCCCGCACGTCGGCGTCGTTGCGCTCGTCGCTCGGACGCACCTCCACGACGGTGTCGGCGCGGTCGCTCGCGTTGATCCGGATGGTGGCGGTCGCCATATCGAGAACGGCGACGATGGGTTCGCTGGTGTTGAAGGTGGTCATCCCGGTCACCTTGTCGTGGGTCGGCGTGGTCATCAGCGCACCCAGCCGCTGTAGTGGCTTCCGGTCCGCTGGGCCGGGCGCCGGCCGGAGCGGCGGTCGGCATCACCTGGATCGAGTGCGGCGGAGACGGCGCGGACCAGCCAGGCGTTGACCGACAGCCCTTCCCGGGCGGCCGCCTCCTCGATGCGCGGTTTGAGGTACTCGGGGACCCGGAGCGTTATCCGGGACGTGCCTCCCTCATCGGAGTCCGAAGGTGGCGGGGCGGGCGGTCTCTCGGCCTGCCGGACCTCGCCCTCCTCGTCGTACGCGGGGGCCTTGGGCGGTGGTGTCACGACGAATTCGGGGTCGCGCCCGCGCAGCCGCACCTCTACCGAGCCCGGTGCGAGGTCGTGCGTGATCGCGTCCGCGGCGGCCGACAGAGCCTCCAGCAGCGCGAGCCGCGTGGCCGACTCAAGCGTGGCCGCGAGCCGTTCGGCCAAGGCCCGAGCCTCCTCGCTGCCCGCCCCGGCGGCGATCGCGAGTTCGCGGCGGAGGTGATCGACATACGGCGCAAGGTCCATGACGTCATCATGACATCATCTGGGCGTCACGGCAATCGAATCAAGCACTATCAGGTGTCATCTAGACGCTGAGCATGTGGCACTACGACGTCATCACACGCGATCGCCAGCCGCGCGCCGACGGGATCAGGCACGTGGACACCAAGGCGATCATCGCGGGGCTGAGGGCGCTCAACGCGAACACCTACGTCTATCCCATGGCCGGTGACAACGTGCACTGGACCGACCTGCGGGATGAGTTCCTGCCCGCGGCGGCCGCCGCCGGGATCGACGTCTGGGTGCTGGTGTACTCGCCGAGCCGGGAAAACTGCTGCGTGTCCCGGCCGTTCAAGCACGACTACGTCGCCTGGTCCCGCGAGATCGCCACCCTCGCCAAGAGCCACCCGAACCTGGTCGGCTGGACGGTGGAGACCGTGGAGCCTGTCCCGCCAGGTGCAGCAGCTCGCCAAGCGGCTGCCCGGCACCGAGGTCTACCTGATGCCGTACGCACACCCGCTGAGCCACGCCGCCCAGAAGCCGACGCTGTCCTACGTCGAGGCGGTCACCAAGAAGGGGGTCGAGCACGTCCGTAGCGGTGAACTCGCCGGGGTCCTGCGGTACAAGCTCCCGTTCGTCCCCCGCGACCAGGCATGGACGCGCCCCGCGGCCGACAATCTGGCCCGCACGGGCGATGGGCGGCTGAGCTTCGTCGTCCAGAAGCAGACGACCACCAAGGCCGGCATGTCGTGTGGCGCGACGCGCAAGACCGTCCTGACCTCAGGGGCGGCCAAGCGGGTGGTGAGCTTCTGGCACCGTGACGGCCGCGGGCCGGAGCATCCGGCCGGGTACCACATCAAGCAGCTCCTGCTCGACGGCAAGGTGGTCTGGGAGCGGGACGTCGCCGCCGACGCGGCGGACACCTGGGTGAGGGCGACGGTCGATCTGACGGCCGAGCTGAGCGGGGCGACGAGCGCGACGCTGCGATGGCGCCTGTACGAGCGCAAGGGCGTGAGCGACTACTTCATCGACGTCGGCGTGGACGACATCGCGCTCACCGGTCTGGCGATGAGCGACCCCGGTATGGAGAACGCCGCCGTCTGGACGCCCACCCTGGCCCGCCAGGGCGGCCCGGTCTACTGCTCCGCCCAGGTCTACCACGAGAACTACGGTGCCGACCTCGGTGCGCGCATCGCCAAGCTGTATGCCGCCGGGTGAGCCCCGGACACGAGCCGGAGGACCACGCCGCGCTCATCGTCAAGGTCACCACGTGAGCAGTGGCGACGGTCTGCGCCCGCGCCTCATCTCCGGGTGAACCAGAGCGCGATCCGCTCCAGTTCCCCGGCCGGGCCCTCGGCGAGCGTGCGCACGGCCTTGCCGGCGAGATCCACCATGACCACCTTGGACTTCCTGCCCGCGGTGACCACCGCGAGATAGTGCCGCTCGTCGAGCCAGCCGTCGAACCGGGCCCCGGCGGCGATCGGCACCACCGCCTCGCGGGCGCCGGTCACGGCGTCCCAGAGGCAGACGCCGGTGTCGGGTGGCGGGCAGGCGGTGCTGAACACCTCGCCGTATCCGGCGACGGGCGCCACGCCGACAGGGTGCAGCTCGCCCACGTTACGGAAGGAGCGCACCTCCCTGCCGGCCAGGTCGAGGACGCGGACGGTGTGGTCGGCGGTCTGGTGGATGACGTGGTCCGGGCCGGCCCAGGAGTAGACGCCGCCGCCGGGCGTCTTGCCGACCGTGACCGCCTTGGTCGCCGCATCGACGATGACGAAGCCGAGGGTGCGGCCGTTCTCCCGGTCGTCCCAGATGGTGAGCACCAGGCGCTGGTCCTCGTTCCACTGCAGGTCGGTGACGACGCCGGGCTTGCCGGCGACGCGGAGCTGCACGTCCTCGCCGCGGGCCCGGTCCACCAGCCTGAGGGTGTTGGCCTCGATGGCGTCGAGGTTGGTGCCGGGCAGCGAGGCGAGGAAGGCGCCGCCGGGTGAGGCCACCGGCATCTGATAATTACCGAAAAATGCGAATTCTCCGGTTTTGGGGTCGCGGACGTACGCGGCGTGGTTCGTGGGCCCGTCGCCGACGGTGTCGTACGCCGTGGAGAGCCACACCGGATCCGCCGGGTTCTCCCGCACCTTGATCGAGGTCTCCGGAACGGTCACCGTGGCCGACGCCGTGAGCGGCATCGGCCCGGCCGAGATCGCGACGCGGTGCGTGGCCGGCGGGGGCGTGGCCGCCGGCGGGCCGGACGCGCGCGTGGCCAAGTGGTACGCCCCGCCGCCGGCCGCCAGCATCGCGACGGCCACCGCGGCGGCCCCGTGCGCGACCCGCCGCCGCGCACGGACGCCCCCGACCGGAACGGTGGCGACCGGGTCCGGCTCGGGCGGAGCCGCCGACTCCTTCCCCCTGGCCAGCAGCGCGTCCGGCGGCACCGGATGGCCGAGCAGCGTCAGCAGCGCGCGGGACGCGGGCGGGCGCCGGTCCGGCTCCTTGGCGAGGCAGCGCGCCACCAGGTCGCGCAGGTCGCCGTCCAGGTCGCCCAGGTCGGGCTCCCCGGTCAGGATTCGGTTGATCACCGCGGCCGGGTTGCCCGTTCCGAACGGCGGCCTTCCCGTCGCCGCCGCCACCATCGTGGACGCCCAGGAGAACATGTCCGCCGGCGCGCCCGAGCCGCCGCCCGCGAACTGCTCCGGCGCCATGTACGGCGGCGTGCCCACCAGGTCTCCCCCGGTCCGCTCGCTCACGTCCAGCCCGCGTGCGATGCCGAAGTCGATCACCCGCGGGCCGTCCCGGCTGAGCAGCACGTTGCCCGGCTTGAAGTCGCGGTGCACCACACCCGCCTGGTGGATCGCCGCCAGCGCCGTCAGCGTGCCGATCGCCAGCCGGCGCAGCTCCGCGCCGCGCAGCACGCCCCGCTCCGCGATCACCTCCGAGAGGGAGGGGCCGTCCACGTACTCGCTGACGATGTACGGCAGGCCGTCCAGGTCGCCCGTCGCCAACACGCTCGCGGTGCAGAACGCCTTGACCCGCCGGGCCAGCTCGATCTCCCGCCTGAAGTCGCCGAGCGAGTCCTCGGTGCCCGGCCCCGCCCCGTACCGCAGCATCTTGACCGCGACCTTCTCCCCGGACGGCGACTCGCCCAGGTAGACCACGCCCTGGCCGCCCGCGCCGATCCTGCCCAGGATGCGGTACGAGGCCACCTCCGCTGGGTCGCCCGCGAGCTGCATCACCGCACCACGGGCGCGAAGTGCAGCACGCCCCGCTTCGGGCTGATGTCGGCCAGCACCCGCTTCACCTCGCCGACGAAGTTCACGATCTTGATCTCTCCCCTGCCGCCCTTCTTCCGCGTCTCGATGAGCAGGTGGTCCTCGTTGAACCAGCCGAGCAGGCCGACGTCGTCCGGGATCGGCACCGTGGCGACCCGCGTGCCGGTCGTGGCGTTCCAGACGCAGACGTCCACCACCTTGGGGCAGATGGTGGCGAACAACTTGCCCGAGGGGGAGTACCAGTCGCGGTAGCGCGGCTTGCCCACCCAGTTCATGGTCCTGATCACCTTGCCGGACAGGTCGTAGAACTGGATCCCGTGACTGTCGCCGGTGCTGTAGCCCCGCGCGACCGTGCCGTCGGGGGTGAAGGTGAAGATGAGGCTGCCGTCGTCGGTCCACTCCGTCCGCACCACGGTGGCCGTGCGCGCCGCCACGTCCACCAGCACGAACCCCAGGACGTACTCCCGCTTCTCATCGACAGCCGAAAGCAGCAGCCGCCGCCCGTCCCGGGACCAGATCGGGAACACGGTCTGGTTCGGCTTCTTCACCGTGTTGACGGTGAACTTCTCCCCGGTGGTCAGGTTGGTGAAGCCGATGTGGTCCCTGTCGGAGTTGTGGAACTTCAGCCCCGGGTTCAGCGCCACCCAGGTGCCGTCGGGCGAGAGCACCGGTTCCTCGATCGAGCCGACCGGCTCGAACTCCCCGGAGGGGGCGCGGACGAAGGCCCGGTAGGGGTGCTTGTACTGAAGGTAGGAGGTGAAGCGGACGCCGTCGTCGGGGTGCTCGTACAACGTGGCGCCGATGTCGGGCAGTTCGGTGTCGGTCTTCGCCTTGGGGGCGACGCTGCTGACGGGCGCGCTGGTGAAGCCGGGCGTGATCGGCGGCGGGGTCGTGATCACCGACGCCCGCCCGCCCGGCGGGGACGCGCCGGGAGCGGCGGCGGCCGTGCCCTCCCGGCCCGTCAGCGTGTAGACGGCACCCCCGGAGAGCACGGCCCCCGCCAGGAACGCCACCGCCACGGCCAGCGCCACCATGCCGCCCCGCCGCACCGGCACGGTCGCGCCCCGCGAGGGCGGCGGGTCGTACGGCAGGCCCGAGGGCGGGGGCGGCGCACCCGGCCCCGCCCCCGGCCCTGCACCCGCCCCTGCCGGCGGCGCGGTCCCCGCACCCGGCACGGCCACGTTCACCGACTCGGTCAGGAACCCGGTCTCGCCCACCAGCCGCAGCAGCGCCTCGCTCGCCGAGGGCCGCCGCGCCGGGTCCTTGGCCAGGCACGTGAGCACCAGCTCACGCAGGTCGCCCAGCTCCGGCACCTCGGGCTCGCCGTTCACGATCCGGTTCACCGTGCCCGCCATCGACCCGCCCTCGAACGGCGAGCGGCCCGAGGCGGCGTACACGATCGTGGCCGCCCAGGAGAACATGTCCGCGGCCGGCTCCGCCTCCCCGCCCTGGAGCCGCTCCGGCGCGGTGAACGCGGGCATCTCGACCTTGCGGGTCGCGGCCGCGCCGGTGGCCTGGATCGCCCGCACCACCCCGAAGTTGATCACGCGTGGCCCGTCCGGCCCCAGCACCACGTTGCCGGGCCCGATGTCCCCGTGCACCACGTCGGTCTGGTGGATGGCGACCAGCGCGGTGGCCGTGCCGACCGCGAACCGGTGCAGCGCCGCGTCCCGCAGCCGCTCGCCCGCCTCGGCCGCGGCGCGCAGGGTGGGCCCGTCGATGAACTCGCTCACGACGTACGGCCGGCCGTCCAGAGTCCCGGAGCCCAGGATCTGCGCGGTGCAGAACGCCGAGGCCCCCTGTAACGGCTCGATCACCCGCATGAACCGCTCACGGTCGGCGTCGGCGGGTAACAACTTGATCACCACCCGCTCACCGCCGGGGGATCGCCCCAGATAGGTGCTCTCCCCCAGCCGCCCGAGCAGCCGGTAGGAACCGACTTCACCGGGATCCCCCTCCCGCAGTGGCCGGATCTCCGGCATTCCCCGTTCTCCTCTCAAGGAGCTCAGCCCACCTGTAGGTCAGCAATTATGCGGGGCAACGGGTCGATCGCAGGGGTTCAACGGTCACGGGGAGTTATGTGGCCTTCGAGGTTCTTGTCCCCGGCTCCGACCGTGGGCGGCCATCGCCGCGGCCTAGCTGGAACGCCGCGTCGCCGTCGTCCATCGCCCCAACACAATGGCGGTGCTTGCAGCAGCACACAAACCCGCGCTCTCGCGCGGCGGCAGTACGGCGGTCCCGCTCCTCTTCCTTCCACCATGCCCGGACGCGTGCGGCGCACCGGTTCGACGAGGACCGTGACGATGCCCGTGCCGCCGCCGGGCAGAGGGCCGGAGCCGGTGCTGAGGGTCTGGGCCAGGGTGCCGCCGGGGAACTTGCCGGCGGGCTCGGACGCGCTCTCACCGGCCTCGGGGGATGAACGCCGCGATGTGGACCAGCCCCTGACGTTCCGGTCGCCGGCGGCGGCTGCCGGCCCACAGCGAGCGGCTGTCCCCGTCGCCCCGGCAGCGGGCGCACGTGGTGTGGATCCGGAGCACCTTCGACGACGGCGATGCGGGCTCGCCGCAGTGGGCGCGGGCCGATACGCCGAAGCGGCGGGGCACTGCGGCCAGGCGGCCTCCGCGCGCCGCATCGTCACCCGGTCGGAGGAGGCCGCGCGGCTCACTCCCCCGCCGTCGCTGCACGCGCGAGCCGTACTGTCGGACGTCGCCCAGGCGGAGGCGCGCTACCAGGCGGCGCCGGCCGCCGACCTGTCCTGGCGCCCCCTGGCCCGCGCCCGGTTGGCCTACGTCCGCCGGCTGCGCAGGCGCCACCGCGTGGCCGGGAACCTTCCCCAAGCTGGGGATCACGTCCCGATCGGAGCTGGGAAAAGCGCTCAGGCGGTCCTGCCGGCCTACCGGGCTTGCCCGAAAGCGGCAATTGCTTGCTCGATTCTGCCGCAGAACCAGCCCTTTATGACTTAGATAGGTGTCGGGGTTCCTTGACGGCGTTCGGTGATGAATATCAATCCTTCCGGCGGGAGTATTCCGTGGTTGTGGCGCTGGATCTCGATCCCTATTCGCCGGAGTTCCTGGCCGATCCGTATCCGGCGTACGAGCGGATACGCGAGGCCGGCCCCGTCGTGCGGCTCGAACGGCACGGGATCTACGCGCGCGCCGACGAGGAGGGACACTCGGCCGACGAGGCCGCGATCCTGGTGAGGTCCATGTTGTCCGCCGAGATCGACACCACCGTGCACGCCCTCGGCAACGCTGCGCGCGTTGACGCGTCACGTGGCCGCCGTCGAACCCGTCGCGGCACCCCGGCCGATGCTCAACAACGCCCTGCACGGCCTGGACCACCTGCCCCTGCGACTGCGTCCCGCGCGGCACTGACCGGTTCTGCGGGGGAACGGGGCAGGATCAGGCAGAAGTCGGAGACTTCTGGGCAAGGTGAATTCGGTGAACCGGCGTAGTGTTTGAGTCCTCCGCCGGCGGACTTATCGCCCGGCCCGTCCCGCCCGGGACCACCCGGGTTCGGCAGGCCGGCGCGTGACAATGCCGCTGCTTTTTGAATTCTCGCTGAGCAAGAAGTTTCGATCGCTTTGGTGGGAGGACCGTGATGACCGACAATGGGCGTGGTGAGATTGAAACGCGAAGTGAGATCTCACTGCGAGTCAACGATGTGGATTACCGGGTGGCGGTCGACAACCGCAGGACGCTTCTCGACGCGGTGCGAGACGACCTGGGGCTGACCGGTACGAAGAAGGGATGCGACCACGGGCAGTGCGGCGCGTGCACCGTCCTGCTCGGCGGGCGCCGAGTGCTCTCCTGCCTCACCCTCGCCGTCGCCGCCGAGGGCGCCGCCGTCACGACCGTCGAGGGCTTGGCCGGCGACGGCGAGCTGCGCCCGATCCAGGAGGCGTTCGTCCGCCTCGACGGGTTCCAGTGCGGGTTCTGCACCCCGGGGCAGCTCTGCTCCGCGGTCGGGATGCTCGCCGAACACGCGGCGGGCTGGCCCAGCGCGGTCACCCGCGACGGCTCGCCGGAGCGGACGCCGGAGCTGACCGAGGAGGAGATCCGCGAGCGGATGAGCGGCAACCTGTGCCGCTGCAGTGCGTACCCCTCGATCGTGCGCGCCATCCTTGAGGCCTCCGCCCGCGAGGCGGTGGCCGGATGAGGGAGTTCGCCTACCGGCGCACGAGCCGGATCGACGAGGCCCTGCACCTCGTGGCCCGGCACGAGGGGGCGCGGTTCCTCGCGGGCGGCACCAATCTCGTGGACCTCATGAAGGCCGGGGTCGAGTCACCCGCCCGGCTGGTGGACATCCGGAGCCTGACGCTGGACGAGATCGGCGAGACGCCGGACGGCGGGCTGGTGCTCGGCGCGACGGCCACCAACAGCGCCGTCGCCGCCGACCCGCGGGTGCGGGGCCGGTACCCGGCGCTGAGCCAGGCGATACTGCTCGGGGCGTCGGGCCAGTTGCGCAACATGGCGACCGTCGGGGGGAACCTGCTGCAGCGCACCCGCTGCGCCTACTTCACCGACACGTCGGAGCCGTGCAACAGGCGGGTTCCCGGCAGCGGATGCCCCGCGATCGACGGGGCGCACCACAACCACGCGATCCTCGGGTGGACGCGGCACTGCGTGGCCACCCACCCCTCGGACATGGCCGTGCCGCTGATCGCCTTCGACGCGGTGGTGCGGTATGAGGCGCTGGACGGCCCCGGGGCGATCCCCCTGTCGGAGTTCTACCTCCCCGTGGGCGACCGCCCGGACCGGGAGACCGCCCTGCCGGACGGAGCCCTGATCACGGCGGTGACGGTACCGGCGGTCAAGGCCGCCGGGAGGTCGCGCTACCGCAAGGTTCGCGAGCGCGCCTCGTACGCGTTCGCCACGGTGTCCGTGGCGGCGGCGCTCGACGTCCGGGACGGCGTCGTCCAGGACGTGCGGCTGGCACTCGGCGGCGTGGCGTCACGGCCGTGGCGGGCGCGACTGGCCGAGTCCGCGCTCCGCGGCGGCCCGCTCACGGCCGAGCGGATCAGCGCGGCCGCCGACGTGGAGCTGGCCGCCGCCGAGCCGCTGCGCGACAACGCGTACAAGGTGACCCTTGCCCGCAACCTGATCGAGGCGGTCGTGACCGAACTCGCCGCAGACACCGGAGAGGAGAGCAACGGATGAACCCCGACGGCATCACGGCCGCCGTAGGCGAGTCACGGCCGCGGATCGAGGGCCGCCTCAAGGTCACCGGCGCCGCCCGCTACACCGCGGACGTGCCGGTGGCCGGCCTCGCTCACGGCTGGGTGGTCACGGCGACGGTGTCCCGCGGCCGGATCCGGGACATCGACGCCGGCGAGGCTCTCGCCCAGCCGGGAGTACTGGGCGTGCTCGACCATCGCAACGCGCGGCGTCTCAACCCCGACGCCGGCCAGTACTTCGGCCCCGACCGCAGCCTCCCGCTGCTGCAGGACGAGGTCGTCGCCTACGCGGGCCGTCCCATCGCGCTCGTGGTGGCGGAGACGCCCGAGCAGGCACGTGCGGCGGCGGCCACGGTGCGGGTGACCTACGACGCCGAGCCCCACGACATCGAGTTCTCCCTGGCCCACCCGGCCGCGCGCCCCGCGTCCACCCTGTTCGGCCCGGAGGCCGACACCGGTGACCTGGAGGCCGAGCTCGCGGCGTCCGCGCTGGTGGTGGACGAGGTGTACCACACGCCGGAAGAGAACCACAGCGCCATGGAGCCGCATGTCGCGACCGCGTGGTGGCAGGACGGCCATCTCCACGCCCTCGACTCCGACCAGGGGCCGTTCGGGATCTCCCAGGTGATGGCCTCGCTCTTCCTCATCGACCCGGAGCGGGCGCACATCCGCGCCGAGCACGTCGGCGGCGGGTTCGGCGGCAAGACCGTCTGCGGGCCGCAGCTCATCCTCGCCGCGATGGCCGCCGAGCATTTCGGACGGCCGGTACGCGTCGCCCTCACCCGCAGGCAGGTCTTCCTCGCGACCGGGTCCCGGCCGCCGACCGAGCAGCGCGTCCGGATCGGCGCCGACGCCGACGGGCGGTTCCGGGCCGTCCACCACCACGCGGCGTTCGCGCTGTCGCCTCTGGCGGAGTACATCGAGTGGTGCACCGAGCAGGCCCGTACGCTGTACGCGGCACCGGCGATCCGCACGGAGCTGACCGCGGTGCCCCTCGACCTCCTGCCCCCGTGCTCCATGCGAGGCCCGGGCGCGACACCCGGTTCGTTCGCCTTCGAGTCCGCCGTTGACGAGGTGGCCGAGCGGCTGGGGATCGACCCGCTGAGACTGCGGCTGCTCAACCAGCCCGAGGTCGGCCCGGTGTCCGGCCGCCCGTTCAGCAGCCGCCGCCTGGTCGCGTGCCTTCAGGAGGGCGCGCGCCGGTTCGGCTGGGCACAGCGCGACCCCCGCCCCCGGGTCCGCAGGGAGGGCGACCTGCTCGTCGGCACCGGCGTGGCCGCCGTCGCGTTCATCGCCGGGGTCTTCCCCTCCTCTGCGACGATCACCGCGGAGACCGACGGGACCTTCTCCGTCAGGATCGGCGCGACCGACATCGGCACCGGAGCGCGTACCGCGCTGATCGCGGTGGCCGCGGACGCCCTCGGCGTCGGCGTCGAGCGGATCCGCATGCACATCGGCGACAGCGACCTCGGCATGGCCGCGGGGGCCGGCGGATCCCGCGGCACGACGTCATGCGCGTTCGCCATCGTCGAGACCGCGAAGGCCCTGCGCGAGAAGCTCGCCGGCGCCACCACGCCGGTCACCGCGTCGGTCGACACCACACCACTGATCAACTGGCGGCCGGACGAGGACCGCTACACCTACAGTGCCGTGTTCGCCGAGGTCACGGTCGATGTGGCGACCGGAGAGGTGCGCGTACGCCGGTTGCTCGGCATGTTCGCCGTGGGTCGCGTGATCAATCCGCTGCTGGCCCGCAGCCAGTTGATCGGCGGCATGATCGGCGGCCTGTCGATGGCGCTGCACGAGGAGGGGGTCCGCGACCCGGTCACGGGCCGCCTCGTCACCGCCGACTTCGCCGGCTACCACATCTCCGCCCATGCCGACGTGCCCGGCATCGAGGCCGACTTCGTGGCCGACTACGAGCCCCAGGATCCGTCCGGGTTCAACGGCCTCGGTGAGATCGGCAACGCCGGCGTCGCCGCGGCGATCGCCAACGCGGTGTGGCACGCCACCGGCACCCGCCACCGGACGTTGCCGATCAGCCTCGGCCGCGTCGTCGAGTCCGTGGCGGCCCAGGACCGCCCGCAGGCCGTCGGCGTCGCCTGAGCCGCGGCCGTTCCCGGACGCCGCACGGCGGGCGGGCCGGTCGATCGACATGCGAATCAGCACCGGCAGGGACGTCTTGAGGAGGCGGCGAAACTTTCCAAAATCGTCAAGACCGCCTCCTCGGGACGACAGGATGCCCGCTCGGCGCCGCCCCTGACTCTTTCGGTGATTGGACGGAAACTTTCGGCTGCGCCGTACGGCGCCGGCCGGATGCCGGGGCGCCGTACGCCGGTGCGGGCAACTGGTCCCGGCCGGCGGCCGGCTCAGCGGGCCGGCCGGGTCGTGCTGCCGCGAACGACCAGTTTGGTGGCCAGTTCCAGCCGGTCCTGCGGAAGGGGGCCCTCGCCTCGGGCGAGCTCGACGAGCATCCTCGTGGCGGCGGCGGCCATGTCGGTCAGCGGCTGGCGGACCGTGGTGAGCGGGGGGAAGAGGCGCTCGGCCATGGGCAGGTCGTCGAAACCGACCACGCTCAGGTCGTGCGGGATGCGCACCCCGGCCTGGCCGGCGGCCTGGTAGACGCCCACGGCCTGGGCGTCGTTGGAGGCGAAGATCGCCGTCGGGGGCTCGGGCAGGGCGAGAAGACGGCGGGCGTGTGCCATGCCGTCGGCGATGTTGAAGTCGCCCTCGGCGATCAGAGCCGGGTCGATCGGCACGCCGGCGGCGTCCAGGGCGGCCCGGTAGCCGTCGAGGCGAGCCCGGCCCGACAGGGCATGGGCGGGACCGGTGATGATCGCGATGCGCCGGTGCCCGAGGTCGAGCAGATGGCGAGTGGCCGAAAGGCCACCGGACCAGTTGCCCGCACCGACGGACGGCACCTGGTGCCCCGGATCTCCGGTCGGGTCGACCAGGACCAAGGGGATGTCCCGGGTGAACAGTTGCGCGCGCTGGCTGTCGGTGGGACCGGAGAAGACGGCGATGACACCCGTGGGACGCCGGCTCAGCACGTCCTCGATCCATCCCCGGCCGGGTGTGTGACGTCCCTGGAGTTCGGACAGCACCACGGCCAGGCGGTGCTCCTGTGCGACGCGTTCGACGCCCTTGATGATCTCCATGGCGTACTCGCCCTCGAGTTCGTGGAAGACCAGGTCGATGAGGGGCGCGGCACCCGGGCGCTTCTTCTGCCGCCGGTAGCCGTGCCGGTTGATCAGGCTTTCCACGAGGGTGCGGGTCTCGGGCGCGACCGTCGTCCTGCCGTTGACGACCTTGGAGACCGTGGCCGTGGACACCCCTGCCAGTTCGGCGATCTGCGCGATCGTGAGCGGCTGCGGTTTCGCTGGGGAATCGGTCGGCTCCGTCGTCGCGCTCATGGTCGCAGTGTAACTTCCACCGTCACACCCGGCCGATCGATAGTTTCGGCAGACTTACGAAAACTTCATTGACGCTCTCCGGGCATCCGGCCTATCGTCCCGAGTTAACGATCGGCATAGCGACAGAAACTTTAGCTCCTCCTTCCGTCGCCCGCCGACGCCGCGGCCCTGACCACGTCGTTGACGGGCCGCGACCCCCCAGTGACGGGCCGCCGCCTTCCACGGGCCCGCCACCGACCTTAGGAGCATGCATGAAACGCACCTCCCGCTCTCCACGCCGTACGGCCGGGCTCGTAGCCGGGGCCGTGGCGGCCGTGGCGGTCCTGTCCGCCGGCGTCCTGACCGCGCCGGCGCACGCGGACGCCACGCTTGGCCAGTTGGCGGCGGCCAAGGGCCGGTACTTCGGCTCGGCCACGGACAACCCCCATCTGTCCGACCCGGTGTACAAGCAGATCCTGGGCAGTGAGTTCGGCCAGCTCACCGTCGGCAACACGATGAAGTGGCAATACACCGAGCCGTCGGAGGGCCGGTTCGACTACGAGGCCGCCGACACGATCGTCGAGCTGGCCGAGGCGAACGACCAGACGGTGCGCGGGCACACGCTGGTGTGGCACAACCAGCTACCGGACTGGGTCAACAGCGTGCCGTCGGACCGGCTGCTGAACGTGATGCGCAACCACATCACCAACGAGGTCACCCACTTCAAGGGCCGGCTCATCCACTGGGACGTGGTCAACGAGGCGTTCGAAGAGGACGGCTCACGACGGCAGACGGTGTTCCAGCAGAAGATCGGCGACGGCTACATCGCCGAGGCGTTCAGGGCGGCGCGTGCCGCCGACCCGAACGTCAAGCTGTACTACAACGACTACAACATCGAAGGCATCGGCCCGAAGAGCGACGCCGTGTACAACATGGTGAAGTCGTTCAAGCAGCAGGGCATCCCGATCGACGGCGTCGGCATGCAGGCGCACCTGATCCTCGGGCAGGTGCCCTCCACCCTGCGGCAGAACATCCAGCGTTTCGCCGACCTCGGCGTGGACGTCGCCATCACCGAGCTCGACATCCGCATGGACCTGCCGCGCACCGCCGCCAAGGACGCCCAGCAGGCGAACGACTACACCAGGGTCGTCGAGGCGTGCCTGGCGGTATCCCGGTGCGTGGGCATCACGGTCTGGGACTTCAGCGACAAGCAGTCCTGGGTCCCGTCCGTCTTCCCCGGCCAGGGGGCCGCCCTGCCCTACGACGAGAACTACAACAAGAAGCCGGCCTACTACGCCATCACCGCCGCACTCGGCGGCACGAGCAGCCCGTCGCCCGGCGGGGGCGCGTGCGCCGCGGCGTACAAGGTGAGCAGCCAGTGGCAGGGCGGGTTCGTGGCCGAGGTGACGGTGCGCAACACCTCCTCCAGTGCGCTCAACGGCTGGACCGTCACCTGGACCTTCCCCGACGGCCAGCGGATCGGCAACCTGTGGAACGGCAACCTGACCACCAGCGGGTCGTCGGCCACGGTGCGCAACGCGAACTACAACGGCACGCTCGGCGCGGGCGCGACCACCTCGTTCGGGTTCCAGGGCTCCCACACGGGCTCCAACAGGGTTCCGGCCGACGTGTCCTGCACGAGCTCCTGACGACATCGACCATCTGAAGCCCCCGGCATGACCGGCGTCGAGGTGAACCGACCGAGGTGGGCGGCTCGGTGGCTCACCACGGCGTCGGCCGGGGGCACGGTGCCGGACCTCAAGGGCTGAGCCGGCCATCTACGACACGACGATCGCGCAGAGGAACCCATGACCTACGTAGACGCGCCGGGTTTCGCACCATGGCGAGCCCGCGACCTCCCCATCGGCGGACGCGTGGAGGCCCTGCCGGCGCAGATGCCCCTGGACCGCTCCGGCATCCCCGCGATCGCGCACGAGGAGTGCCCCGTGTCCGGCGACGACACCCCGGGCACCGCCGAGGCCGCTGCCCTGGCCATGGACTCCGACCTCGTACTGCTGTCCGCCGGCCGGGCGCGATCGTGCTGATCTCCGTGCGGACCTACGACAACCCGGTGATCGGCGGATTCCATCCCGACCCCAGTGTGTGCCGGGTCGGCGAAGACTACTACCTGGTGTGCTCCAGCTTCGAATACTTCCCCGGAGTGCCGATCTTCCACAGCCGCGACCTGGTCCACTGGCGCCAGATCGGCAACGTGCTCGACCGGCCGTCCCAGCTCCATCTGCCGGACGACGTGCCCGCCTCCCGCGGGATCTACGCGCCCACCATCCGCCACCACGACGACCGGTTCTACATGATCACGACCAACGTGAGCGGCCGCGGCAACTTCCTCGTCACCGCCGACCGCCCCGAAGGCCCCTGGTCGGACCCGGTCTGGCTCGACCTGCCCGGCATCGACCCCGACCTGGCCTGGGACGACGAGGGCTCGTGCTGGTGCGCCACCTCCGGCAACCATGTGGCCCGCGTGGACCCGGTGACGGGGAAGGTGCTGGAGGGCCCGCTCCCCGTGTGGTCGGGCACCGGCGGCAAGTACCCCGAGGCGCCCCATCTGTTCCACATCGGCGAGTGGTGGTACCTGCTGATGTCGGAGGGCGGCACCGAGCGCGCGCACGCCGTCTCGATCGCCCGCGCCCGCTCGCCGCGCGGCCCGTACGAGCCCTGCCCGGCCAACCCGATACTGACCCACCGCGGCACCGACCGGCCGATCCAGAGCACCGGCCACGCCGACATGGTGCAGGCCGCCGACGGCACCTGGTGGATGGTCCTGCTCGGAACCCGCCCCCGCGGGCACACGCCCGAGTTCCACGTCCTCGGCCGCGAGACGTTCCTCACGCCCGTCCGATGGGTGGACGGGTGGCCGCTCGCCGGACCGGTCGAGGCACGTCACGAGGCCCCCGCCGCCTGGCACCCCCTCCCTCCGCCACCGGTCCGGGACGACTTCGACACCGAGACGCCGGCACCGTACTGGATCTCGCCGCGGAGCCGCCCCGGCGGCTCCTGGTCGCTGACCGAACGGCCCGGCTGGCTGACGCTGCACGCCACCGGCCCCACGCTCGACCGTCCCGGGCACACCTTCTTCGGCCGGCGCCAGCAGCACCACGACTGCCGCGTCACCGCACGCCTCGAACCGGGCCAGGCCCGAGCGGGGCTGTCGGTACGGCTGGACGAGGCCCACCACTACGACATCGAGGTGCACGACGGCGAGGCCAGTGTGATCGCCAGGATCGGCCCGCTGCGTCAGAGGGTGGCCAGGACGTCCGTACCCCCCGGACCGCTCACCCTCGTGATCCAGATCCGTACCGCTGAGACGCCTCCACCGGCCCCCACCCTGACGGGAGAGGCGGAAACCCGGCCGCTCGGCGTCGGCGTCCACGGGCCGGATGTGATCGCCTTCGCCGCACGAGCAGGTGAGGAGTACGTCCACTTGGCCGAGCTGGACGGCCGATACCTGTCCACCGAGGTGGCCACCGGATTCACCGGGCGGGTGATCGGCATGTACGTCACCGAGGGCGTGGCGGCCTTCGACTGGTTCGACTACGAATGGAGTCACGATCCTTCCGCCGCACCTTGTCCGTGACGCCGTTCCGCCCGGACTGCGAGGACGCCACATGGGTGACAGATCGGCCGGACGGATGGCGCCCCTCACCGGTCGTACCGGTCACGCGGTCCCGGAGCGCCAGCCGTGCTTGATGAGCAGGTT
This sequence comes from Thermocatellispora tengchongensis, assembly GCF_014202315.1. Taxonomy (GTDB): domain Bacteria; phylum Actinomycetota; class Actinomycetes; order Streptosporangiales; family Streptosporangiaceae; genus Thermocatellispora; species Thermocatellispora tengchongensis. The sequence continues at coordinate 264,020 of NZ_JACHGN010000011.1, forward strand.
CGCGGCGTCCTCGGCCACGTCGCGATCGGTCACGATGTCGTACTTGTCCGCCACCAGGGCGCTGCGGGAGACGTAGCCGCCGCGCCTCCGGCCGACCAGGTAGGCGCCCAGCCCGAAGGCGGCGCCGGACAGCGCGCCGTACAGGATGCCTCCGAGCACGAGCAGCGGCGCCGGGCCGGACGCGATCAGGGCCGTCAGCAGGCCGGCCGCGAGGCCGAACCACGTGCCCGCGGCGGCGCCGGCGCCGGCGGCGCGCGGCCAGGTGAGCCGGGCCAGCACGGTCTCGACCAGACGCAGATCCGAGCCCACGATGGCGGCCTTGGCGACGGGGAATCCCTCCCCGGCCAGGAAGTCCAGGGCCCGGCGGGCCTGCTCGTATGTGGCGTAGGACCCGGCCACCACCCGGTCGCCGAGGCCGGGCGTGCCGCCGGGAGCGTACGCCGTGGGGGCGGGGGTCAGCAGTGCCACACATCCTCCTTCATGAAGCGAACCCATGAACCGGGCTCATGAACCGGGCTCACGAGCCGAACGGATAGGCCGGGCCCGGCTGCCAGAGCGGCCGCGACGGACGGGTGTCCACCTCGCCGTCGGGCTTGCCGGGCGCCGCGTCCGGCAGGTACGCGGGCGCGACGAGCTGGTGTGGAACATGGCCGACGTGGCCTACGGCGAGGAGGGCCACCCGGCCGGCGCCCGGCTCACCCGGCGCGAGCGGCTGGAGACGGTCGCCAGGGCGCTGTGGCGCGTCTACCGGAGGCATCCCTGGCTGCCGCACCTGACCCCGCTCGGCCGGCCCCTCCCCCTGCCGGGGGTGGCCGCCCACGGCGAGCAACTGCTGACCGCCCTCGACGGCCTCGGCCTGGAACCGGCGGCCATGCTCGACATCGAGATCCTGATCTACTCCTACGTGCAGGGACTGGCCGTGCACCTGGAGCGGGAGGCCCAGGCGATGTCGGCCACCGGCCTGTCGGAGCAGCAGTGGCTGGACCGGCAGCTCACGGGGCTGAACGCGATAGCGGCCTCGAACCGCTTCCCGCGGTTCGCCAGTCTGATCAGATCGCTGGACGCGCAGGGCTACGACTTCGACCTCGACAAGCTCTTCGAGTTCGGCCTCGCCACGCTCCTCGACGGCCTGGCCCTGGACGGGTAGCCCCGCGGGCGCTCGCGCGGCGGCAGGGGTCGTCGCCGCGGTTCGATGACGGCGGGGTAGTCCAGGTCGTACCAGTCGATGGCGAAGTGGCAGCGGCTCCAGCCGAACGGGATGCCCCAAATGCCTACAGGAAAAGTGGACAATAGCCGCGCCTACCGCCTACGATCCGCGTGTGAGACCCGCACGACTCCTCGGGGCCGCCTTCCTGCTCAGCGCTTTCGCGCTCGCCGGCTGCTCCCAGGGCACCACCGCAGCCCCCGCCTCCCCGTCCTCCGCTCCCCCGGCCACCGGACCGGCCGGCCCCACCGCGCCGGTGCCGCCGAAGTTCGCGTCCGGGGAGGTCAGGATCGCGCTGGTGCGCCAGTTGTCCTCCGGCGACTACTTCGAGCAGTGGCTGGCCGGCGCCCAGGCCGAGGCCAAGGCGCTCAACGTGACGCTGGAGGTGTCGAGCGGCGACGGCAACAACGACAAACAGGCGCTCAACCTGGAGCAGGCCGTCAACCAGAAGGCCGATGCGATCATCGTGGACCACGGCTTCGCGCAGACCGTGCAGCCCGCGATCAGGAAGGCGGCCGACGCCGGCATCCCGCTCGTCGCCTTCGACGTCGATCCGGGGACCGACAAGGCCGTGGTGCTCTCCCAGGACGACCACCGGATCGCCGAGCAGGCGCTGGGCGCGCTGAAGGCCGACACCGGGGGCGCCGGCGAGGTGGTCTACGTGTACGTCGCCGGCTTCGCGCCGCTGGACCGGCGCAACGAGACCTGGACCCAGTTCAAGAAGGACAACCCGGGCATCGAACAGGTCGCCCAGATCGGCGTGGTGAACAGTTCCACCGCCTCGGCGGTCGCCGACCAGGCCAAGGCCGCGCTTCAGGCCAACCCGGGCGTGAAGGCGATCTTCGCGCCGTACGACGAGTTCGCCAAGGGCGCCGCGCTGGCCGTCAAGGAGCTGGGCCTTCAGGACAAGGTCAAGGTCTACGGCGCCGACGTCTCGACCGCCGACATCGCCGTGATGACCGAGCCGGGCAGCCCGTGGGTGGCCACCGCCGCCACCGACCCGTCCAACGTCGGCCGCGTCGCCGTACGCGCCGCCGCCCTGCTCGCGGCCGGGCAGGACGTCGCCGCCGAGCTGAAGGTGCCGCCCGCGCTCATCACGCAGAAGCAGTTGCGCGATGGCCGCATCGCCAACATGGAGCAGCTCAACCAGGCCATCCCCGCCCTGCGCACCCCCGACGTGGCCCGCGTCCCCTGGGCGCCGTCGTCGTGACGGCGCCGGTACCCCCGCCCGTCGTCGCGGTGTCCGGTCTGGCCAGGTCGTACGGGGCGACCCGGGCGCTCGACGGCGTCACGCTGGAGGTGCGCCCAGGGGAGATCGCCGGGCTGATCGGCGCGAACGGCGCGGGCAAGTCCACCCTGATCAAGGTGCTGTCGGGCGCCGTGCGGCCGAGCGCGGGCACGATCACCCTGGACGGCCGGCCGTTCGCGCCGGCCGGGCCCCTGGACGCCCAGGCGGCGGGCGTGCAGACCGTGCACCAGAACATCGACGACGGCGTGGTCTTCGGCGCCACCGTGGCCGAGAACCTGACCTTGGACTCCATCGCCCGGCGCGGCGGGCGATGGTTCAGCACGCCCGCGCGGATCAGGGCCGAGGCCGGCGCGGTCGCGGAGGCGGCCGGGCTGGCGCTGCCGCTCGACGCGCCCGTGGAGACCCTGCCGGCCGGGGCCCGCCAGCAGATCGTGATCGCCCGCGCGCTGGCGCGTCGGGCCCGGCTGCTCATCCTGGACGAGCCGACCTCCACCCTGTCCGCGGCCGAGGCGGACGCGCTGGCGCGGAAGGTGCGCCGGGCCGCCGCGTCGGGGGTCGCGGTCCTGTACGTCTCGCATCGCCTGGCCGAGATCGAGAGCCTGTGCGACCGGGTGATCGTGCTGCGGGACGGCCGCGTACGCCGTGTCTTCACCGCTCCGCTGCGCCGTGCGGCGATCGTGGAGGCGATGCTGGGCGAGTTCGCCGCACCCGTCGCACCCGTCGATGCCGCCGCACCCGCCGATCGCGCCGGGAGAAGGACGGTCGGCGCCGCCGTGCTGACGGCCGCCGGCGTGCGCGCGGCCCCGGGCGGCACGCCCTTCGACCTGGACCTGCGCGAAGGGGAGGTGCTGGGCGTGACCGGGCTGCTCGGCTCGGGCAAGACCGGACTGCTGCAACAGCTCGGCGGCGCGCGCCCTCTCGTGTCGGGGGAGATGAGGCTGTGCGGCGCGCCGTACCGGCCCGCGCACCCCCGCGCCGCGATCGCCGCCGGGGTCGCCTACGCCGCGGAGGAGCGCTCGGCCCAGGCGATCGTGCCCGGCTGGTCGGTACGCGCGCACGTGACGCTGCCCACCCTGCGCGCGCACAGCCGCGCCGGGCTGCTCTCGCGCCGCTCGGAGACCGCGGCGGCCCGGCGCGTGTCCGCCCGCTTCGGGGTGAAGGGGCCCGGCGCGGAGGCCCCCATCGAGACGCTTTCGGGCGGCAACCAGCAGAAGGTCGTGGTGGGCCGGTGGCTGGAGGCGGCCCCGAGGGTGTTGCTGCTCGACGAGCCGTTCCGCGGCGTGGACGTGGGCGCGCGCGCCGACATCGGCCGCGTGGTCCGCGAGGCGGGGACGATGGCCGTGGTGGTGGCGTCCTCGGACCCGCAGGAGATCGTCGAGGTGGCCGACCGGGTCCTGGTGCTGCACGAGGGGTCGCCGGCGGGGGAACTGCGCGCCGCCGAGGCCACGCCCGAGCGCCTGGCGGCGCTGATGTCGGGAGGCGCCGCGTGACCGCCACCGGGACCGCGGGCACCGATCGCGCGCGGCACGGGACCGCCAGCGCCGGGGCGCGCGCGGCGGCGACGGCGTACCGGTACGGCCTGCCGGCCCTGCTCGTGGCGATGGTGGCGATCTTCAGCATCCTGCGCCCGGCCTTCGGCACGTACGCCAACGCGCTGATCGTGCTGCAGTCGGTGTCGGTGGTCGGCGTGGTCGCGCTCGGCGTCACCGTCTCCATGACGACCGGCGGCTTCGACCTGTCGGCCGGGGCGTGCGTCGGGGCGGTGGTCATGGTGACCGCGCTGGCCATGGTCAGGTTCAACCTGACCGGCGGCACCGCGATCGTGGCCGGGCTGCTGACCGGGCTGCTCGTGGCCGGGGTGAACGTGCTGCTCACCGTGGTGGCGCGGGTGCCGGACCTGGTGGCCACGCTCGGCACCATGTTCCTGTTCCAGGGCCTGGCGCTGATCCTGACCGGCGGCCAGTCGGTCGCCGCCGGGATGACCGTGGACGGCGCGCCCGCCCCGGGCCGCTACACCGAGGGGTTCGCCTGGCTCGGCGGCGGCTCCATCGGCACCGTCCCCGTGCCGGTGGCCGTCTTCGCCCTGCTCGCGCTCGCGGTGTACGTGCTGCTGCACCGCAGCCGCTGGGGTCGCGCCCTGTACGCCATCGGCGGCAACGCCGAGGCCGCCCGGCTGGCCGGCATCCGGGTGGCGCGCTACCGGGCGCTGGCGTACGTGGTGTCCGGGCTGTGCGCGGCTGTGGCCGGGATCATGCTCTCGGCCCGGCTGGGGCGGGGCGACGTCGGCGCGGGCGACCCGTACCTGCTGCAGTCGGTGGCCGCGGCCCTGATCGGGTACGCGGTGCTGGGCGCCAACCGGCCGAACGCGCCCGGCACGGTCGTGGGCGCGCTGTTCATCGGCGTGATGATCAACGGCATGACGATGTTGAACGCCCCCTACTACGCGCAGACCTTCGTCCAGGGCGCCCTTCTCGTCGGCGCGCTCGTGGTGAGCTACACCCTGACGCCGGGCCGGCGCGCCGCAGGCCCCGGCCGCTGAGCCCTCGATACGGGAGCCCCTGACCGCGCAGCGCCCAAGGAGAAAACCGGCACGATCAGACGTTGACGTGACATGAGCGATTCGGGCGGTGAGCCGGGCCGTTCAGCCGACAGGGTGCGCGCGGGCGTGAGAGCGAAGGTAGCGGCCGGGTTGCTCATCGTCCTGGCGGTTCCGGCAGGGCTCGGGGTGGGGCTCGGCGCGCTGTGGGCCGCCGCCGCGGCCAGTGGCAACCGGTACGTGGCGCTGGCCGTGGCCGCGCCCGCGCCGGCGGGCGTCGTCTGGTGGCTCTGCCGGCTGACGCTGCGGCGCGTGGCGCGCTCGCGGGTCCGGCGCTGGGTGCCGATCGCGGTCGCCGGGGTGGAGCTGGCGGTCGTGGCCGTCCCCCTCGCCGGCCTGCTGTTCGGCGGGCCGCCGTACCGGCCGATCGTGGACGGGCCCGGCACGCGGTATTGGGACCTGCCCACCGGCTCGCGTATCGCCTACGCCCGCACCCCGGCCCAGGGCGAGCGCCGGGACACCCCGGTGATTCTCGTCCACGGCGGGCCGGGCGCGCCGGACGCCGAGCCGTCGCCGCTGGCACCCGCGCTCGCCACCGCGGGCTTCGAGGTGTACGCCTACCACCAGGTGGGCGCGGGCCTGTCCAGCCGCCTGTCCGACGTACGCGGCTACACGATCGCCCGGCACGTCGCCGACCTGGACGCCGTCCGGGCCGCGATCGGCGCCGACCGCGTCGTGCTGGCCGGCGAATCCTGGGGCGGCCAGCTCATCGCCGCCTACCTGGCCGCGCACCCGGACCGGGTGGCTCGCGCGGTCGTGGCCTCGCCCGGGACGATGTGGTCCCCCGCCTTCCCGGACAACCGGAAAATGACCGAGGGCGGGCTGCGCGACCAGAACCGGGCACTGTGGGACCATCCTCGCTTGCTGCTGGGCGCCGCGCTCATCGAGGTCGCGGGGCCACGCGCCGCCCACGCGCTGCTGCCGGACGAGGCGATGGACGGCGAGTTCGAGTCCCTCGTCGGAGAGCTCGACATGCGGGCGGGATGCCCCGGCCGGCCACTGCGGGTGCCGCCGTCAGGGCTGGGGTTCTGGGCCAACGTCATGACCACGCGCGACGCCCTCCAGGTCGCCGATCCCCGGCCCGCCCTGCGCCGGGTCGCCGTGCCCGTGCTGGTGCTGCGCGGCTCATGCGACTATCTGGCGCCCGAGGTCGCCCGCGAGTACGCCGACGTGCTGCCGAACGCCGTCTTCCGCGTGATCGACGGATCCGGCCACGCCATCGCCCGCGACCGGCCCGGCGAGTACCGGGAACTGGTCACCGCGTTCCTGCGCGACCGGTAAGGCAACGAGCACGGCTCCCTGTTCACTCTCGTCACCGCCCTCGCCGGACCGCAGGCCGCGTCGTGTGATCGTCATGCTTCAGCGGGCCGGTGAGGCCCGTCCTGCTGCACCTCGTGCCGGCGGCGGCCCGGCCGGGAGAGGCGGCCGGTCGAGCAGGGCAAAGCAACGCCCTGGAGAAGGTCATCTTCTTCCCGGGCCGAGACGGCCCGGCCCGTTCTCGGAAACAGGGCGAGGGAAGGAGGAGATGCGGATGTCGGATCACAGGCCGTCCGGAGCCTGAAAGCCGCAGGCCCTACGACCCATATTCCAAAGGAGATCCACCATGCGTGGAGCAGTTCTGTACGCCCCGGGTGACGTCCGCGTCGAGCAGCGCCCGGACCCGGCGATCATCGAGCCGACCGACGCGATCATCCGCCTGGCGGCGACCTGCATCTGCGGCTCGGACCTGTGGCCCTACCGGGGGGTGGAGAAGCTCGACGGGCCGGCCCCCATGGGCCACGAGTACGTCGGCGTCGTGGAGGAGGTCGGCAGCCAGGTCACGACCATCAGGCCGGGTCAGTTCGTGGTCGGCTCGTTCTGGGCCTCCGACAACACCTGCGAGCTCTGCCGGTCGGGCTATCAGAGCGCCTGCGTCCACCGCGTGCTCATGGGCACGCTCGGCACCCAGGCCCAGCTCGCGCGGGTGCCGCTCGCCGACGGGACGCTCGTCGCGACCCCCGATGTCCCGGAGCCGGACCTGGTGCCGAGCCTGCTGGCCGCCTCCGACGTGCTCGGCACCGGCTGGTTCGGCGCCGTCGCCGCGCAGGCGGGGCCGGGCAGGACCGTCGCCGTCGTCGGTGACGGCGCCGTCGGCCTGTGCGCCGTCCTGGCCGCCAAGCGGCTCGGGGCCGAGCGGATCATCGCGATGAGCCGGCACGCGCCCCGGCAGGAGCTCGCCCGGCAGTTCGGCGCCACCGACATCGTCACCGAGCGCGGCGACGAGGGCGTGGCCAGGATCAAGGACCTGACGGGCGGGCTCGGCGCCCATGGCGTCATCGAGGCGGTCGGCACCCAGGAGTCGATGCTGCAGGCCATCCGCTCCACCCGTCCCGGCGGCCATGTCGGCTTCGTCGGGGTCGCGCACGACGTGGCGCTGCCGGGCGACGAGCTGTTCTTCTCGCTCGTGCACCTGCACGGCGGTCCGGCGCCGGTGCGCCAGTACCTTCCGGAGCTGATCGAGCTGATCTGCGGCCGTGAGATCGACCCGGGCAAGGTCTTCGACCTGACCCTGCCGCTGGACCAGGCGGCCGAGGGCTACAAGGCCATGGACGAACGCCGCGCGATCAAGGTCCTCCTGCAGCCCTGACCGGCCACGCCGATCGGGCGGTCCGGGACCGGCCTCGCTGCCCGCGTCCACCCCGGCGGCCCGGTGCCGGTCCCCGGCCCCCGCACGCCTGCCCGCCTGGTCCTACGGCCTGTGGCTGTCCACCTCGTTCACCACAGGCTACGACGAGCGGACGGTGACCTCCTTCATCGACGGCATGGCCGAGCGCGACCTGCCGCTGTCGGTCTTCCACTTCGACTGTTTCTGGATGCGCGAGTTCAACTGGTGCGACTTCCAGTGGGGACCGGCGCGTCTTCCCCGACCCCGAGGGCATGCTCGCCCGCCTGCGCGCCGAAGACCTGCGCGTGTGCGTATGGATCAATCCCCTACATCGGCCAGCGCTCGCCGCTGTTCGCCGAGGCCGCCGGGCACGGCCTCCTTCTCAGGCGCCCCGACGGCTCCGTCTGGCAATGGGACATGTGGCAGGCCGGCATGGCGCTCGTCGACTTCACCAACCCCGAGGCGAAGCGGTGGTTCCAGTCGAAGCTGCGCGCGCTGCTGGACCAGGGAGCGGACGCGTTCAAGACCGACTTCGGGGAGCGCATTCCACTCGACGTCGCCTACCTCGACGGTTCCGCCCCCGAGCGGATGCACAACCTCTACACCCACCTGTACGACAGGGCGGTGTTCGAGGTCCTGGAAGAGGAACGCGGCAGGGGCGAGGCGGTGGTGTTCGCCCGGTCGGCGACCGCCGGCGGCCAGCGACTGCCGGTGCACTGGGCCGGCGACTCCTGGTTCGAGCTACGCGTCCATGGCGGAGACCCTGCGCGGCGGCCTGTCGCTCGCGTTCTCCGGCTTCTCCTTCTGGAGCCACGACATCGGCGGCTTCGAAGGCACCCCGGACCCCGGCGTGTTCGAACGCTCGGTCGCCTTCGGGCTCATGTCCTCCCACTCGCGCCTGCACGGCTCGTCGTCCTACCGCGTGCCCTGGGCCTTCGACGAGGAGGCCGTGGAGGTGACCCGCCTGTTCACCAAGCTCGAGCTGCGCCTGATGCCGTACCTGTTCCAGGCGGGCGTGCAGGCGCACCACAGCGGAACACCCGTCATGAGGCCCATGGCGATGGAGTCCCCCGGCGACCGCAACGTCACCTACCTCGACACCCAGTACATGCTCGGCCCCGACCTGCTCGTCGCGCCCGTCTTCACCCCGGACGGCACGGTGGAGGTCTACCTGCCCGACGGCACGTGGACGAACTACCTGACGGAGGAACGCGTGGAGGGCGAACGCTGGCGCACCGAGACGCACGGCTTCACCTCGATGCCGATATACATGCGTGAAGGGGCCGTGTAGCCCATCGGGGCCAGGGACGACCGTCCGGACTACGACTACCTCGACGGCCTGACCCTGCGCGTCTACCCCGGACCGGACGGCGAGACCACCCTCACCGTCACCGACCCCGCCTCCGGCGCGCCCACGATGTTCACCATCACCCGTTCCGGCGGGGACGTCGCGGTCTCCTCCTCCCTCGCCTCCGGCTGGACCTGGGAACCCGCCTGACAGCGGCCTCCACCGGCAGGGTCCGGCGCGACCCGAGTTCGTCAGCAGCCCGCCTGATCATCCCCGGATGCGAGTGGCCTCGCCCGACCACTCCTTCTCGCGCAGCTCGTACTTCTGCACCTTGCCGGTGGAGGTCTTGGGCAGCTCGGGGACGATTTCGACCTCGCGGGGTGCCTTGTAGCGCGCGATGCGTGATCGCACATGCTCCAGCAGGTCCGCCTCGGTGGGGTTTCTCCCCGGCCGCGGGACGACGAACGCCTTGGGCCGCTCTCCCCACTTGGGATCCGGGACGCCGATCACGGCGACCTCCAGCACGTCGGGGTGCGAGGCGACGGCATGCTCGACCTCGACCGTCGAGATGTTCTCGCCCCCGGAGATGATCACGTCCTTGGCCCGGTCGCGCAGTTCGACGTAACCGTCCGGGTGCATCACGCCGAGATCGCCCGTGTGGAACCAGCCCCCGGCGAAGGCCTTCTCCGTGCCCTCCGGGTCCTCGAAGTAGCCCTTCATGACGTTGTTGCCGCGCATCACGATCTCGCCCATGGTCCGCCCGTCGGCCGGCACATCGGCCATGTCCTTGTCGACGACGCGCATCTGCTCCGCCTGCAGCATTCCGACGCCCTGCCGGGCCTGCAGCGCGGCCCGCTCCTCGGGCTCCAGGTCGTCCCACGCACGCTGGTAGACGTTGACCGAGTAGGGGCCGTAGGTCTCGGTGAGCCCGTAGACGTGCACGATCCGGAAGCCCATCCGCTCCATCCGCAGGATCGTGGCAGGGCTCGGCGGCGCCCCCGCCGTGGTGACGACGAGCTGGTAGTCGAGCCTGCGCGCCCGCTCGGCCTCCATGATCGTGGTAACGACGGTGGGCGCTCCGTTGAGGTGGGTGACCCGGTGTCGGTCGATGAGCTCCCACACCTTGTCGCCGCGCACCTCGCGCAGGCAGATCTGGGTCCCGCCCGCCGCCACCAGCGCCCACGTGGTGCACCAGCCGTTGCAGTGGAACATCGGCAGCGTCCACAGGTACACGCTGTCGGCGTTGTGCGCGGAGTGGAAGATCTCGCCCAGCGAGTTCAGGTACGCGCCACGGTGGGTGTACACCACCCCCTTGGGGCGGCCGGTCGTGCCGGAGGTGTAGTTGATCGAGATCGGCGAGCGCTCGTCGCCGACCGCCCACACCAGCTCACCCTGGTCTCGTGTCGCGCCGGCGAGCAGGTCGTCGAACGCGATCGCGCCCGGGACCTCGACCGTATGGCCGGGGCCGAGCGGGTCGGCCGCGACGGCGATCGTACGCACCGTCTCCAGCGCCCCGGCGATCGGAGCGATCGTGGCCGCGTACTCGGAGTCGACGACGAGCACGGTGGCGCCGGAGTGATCAAGGATGTAGCGGACCTCCTCGGGCGCGAGCCGGGTGTTGATCGCGACCAGCACCGCCCCGGCCAGGGGCACGGCGAAGTGCGCGGCCAGCATCTCCGGCACGTTGGGCATCAGGTAGGCGACCCGGTCCTCCGGGCGCACCCCGGCGGCGCGCAGCATGCGGGCCCGCTGCTCGACCCGCGCGGCGAACTCCCGGTACGTCCAGGTGTTCTCGCCGTGCACGACGGCCACGCCGCCGGGGTAGACGGCGGCGGACCGTCGCAGAAACGACAGCGGCGTCAGTTCCGTGATCCAGGTGTCCATGCGTGTGCTCCTGACTGGTCAGCGGCGCGGGCGGGGTCGATGACCGGCTCGCGGGTGAGGACGGGGATGTCGGGGTGTCCTCCTGCCTCGTCCGGTTCCGGGGCCTGTGGCCGGGCGTCAGTTCCCGGCGATTCTCAAAACGACTTTCCCGACGATTCCCTGCGCCGCCCTGTCGTGCGCGGCGGCCACCTGCTCCAGCGGATAGGGAATCACCGGCAGCGCGGAGAGGGCGCCGACCGCGAGCGCGCCGGACGTCCACCGGATCGCGTCGGCCAGTTGCCCGGGGGACAGTCCGTAGAGCAGCACGAAGGCGAGCGTGGTGTTCGCCTTCATGAACTCTCCGACCGGCAGGGCCAGCTCCCCCTCCGCGGCGTAGACGGCGATGGTGCCGGAGGAGCCGAGCACGGCCATGTCCAGGTCCAGGTTCGCCGCGATCGCGACCTCGACGACGCGATCGACGTGATTCGCGAAGTCACGGATGCGCCGGGCCGCGTCCGCGTCCGTGTAGCGGACGACCAGGTCGGCGCCCGCTCCCTCCGCCAGGGCGCGCTTCTCGTCCGAGCTCACGGTGGCCACGACCCGCGCACCGGCGTGCTTGGCGAGCTCGATCGCGTAGTGACCCACCGCTCCCGCTCCCCCCGCCACGAGGACGGTCTGCCCCTTCAGCGCCTCCGGGTTCCCGCCCAGGCAGTGCGCGGCGGTGAGAGCGGGTACGCCGAGACAGGCGCCCAGGTCGTCGGAAGCGTCGTCGGGCAGGGGCACCGCCCGCGAGGCGGGCACGACGGCGTACTCGGCCGCGGTCCCATAGCGGTTGTCGAAGGCCGCCAGATACAGCCACACCCGCTGCCCGGCGGCGAGCCCGGCGACGCCGCTCCCCACGGCGTCCACAACGCCCGCGCCGTCGTGGTGGGGGACCTGGAATCCGTCCGGCATACGCCCGGCGTACCCGGCGCGCGTCTTCCAGTCGGTCGGGTTGATGCCCGAGGTGACGATCCGGACCCGGACCTGACCCGGGCCCGGTTCCGGCGGTTCGAGCTCGACGACTTCGAGCACCTCGGCGGCAGGACCCGGCCGGCGGTAGACCGCTGCTCTCATGCCCCCACCACCCGCCGGCTCGTCAGGAAAGGCGCGACTTCACCAGTTCGCAGTAGTGCCGGATCGCACGGTCCACGTCGTAGCGGGGACGCCATCCAAACTCCTCCTCCATCCGAGTGCCGTCCAGCGCCATGTAATAGCTGGCCTCCATCTTCATGGGATTCAATCCCGGGCCCACTTCGAGCGCTGCTTCTGGAATGACTCTGCGAATCGCGTCCGCGAAATCGCGCACCGACACCGCCCTCCCGCCGGCCACGTTGTAGGCGTGGTGACGAGGCGGTTCCGGGGCCAGCGCGACGCACGCGACGGCGTCGGCCACGTCGAGGACGTAAATGATGTCGTCCCGCTCGTCTCCGCCCTGCTCCACCGTGAAGGCACGGCCCGACGCCGGGAGCTCGATCATCGAACTGTAGGTGTTGATCGGACCGCTGTGACGCTGCAGTCTTCCCGGCCCGAAGACGGTGGCGAAGCGGAGACTGACGCATTCGACCGCGGAATTGCGTCCGTACCACTCCATCACGTTCTCCGCGGCCGCCTTCGTGATGCCGTACATCCCGACCGGGCGCAGGTCGTCGTCTTCGGAGATCGGCTCGTAGGCGGGGAACCCGTGCTTTCCCGTGGCGGGCGCGTACACCGCTTTCGAGCTGGTGTAGACGACGCGCCTCACACCGGCCGCGACCGCCGCCGCGCAGACCGCGGCGGTTCCGCCGACGTTCACCGAGATCGCCGTGCCCGGGTTCGATTCGCAATCGACGAATGCGGCGAGGTGGATGATGCATTCCGGTCGAAGTCGCGACACGGCGCGGGTCAGTTCTTCGCCGTCGCAGATGTCGCCGACGACGAGCTCGACCTTTTCCGCTACGTCCTCGATCAGTGAGGTGTCGGCACGGTTCTCGACGATGGCTACTTCGTGGCCGCGGCCAAGAAGTTCCCGAACCACCCACGAGCCGTTCACACCCAGTCCACCCGTCACCATCAAGCGCACGTCGCCTCCCTGTCGTCCTGTTCGCTCGTATTTGCTCGGCCCGGCGTCACCGGCCGTTCGCGGCCAGGCGCCGGAGCGACGGGACCACGGGCGCGTATGCCGACATGCCGCCATCGACGACGATCACCTGGCCGTTGATGAACGCCGACTCCGGCGAGGCCAGGAACAGAGCGGCCAGCGCGACGTCGTCCGGCCGTCCGAGCCGGGGCGCGAGTACGTGATCCAGCATCACCTCGGTCTGCGCCGCGGAATACATCTTCTCGGTCGCGGGCGAGACGATATGTCCGGGGACGATGACGTTGCAGCGAATTCCCTGCTTCCCGTATTGGGTGGCCAGGGACTTCGACAGGCCGATCACCCCGGCTTTCGCGGTCGCGTAAGCCGGGCGGGATTCGAGGGAGAGCCAGGCGGCGAGCGAAGAGGCATTGGCGATGCTGCCCCCGCCTGCCCGCGTCATATGCGGCACAGCGTATTTCGCGGTCAGGACGCAGCCCATGAGATCCACGCCCAACTGCCGCAGCCACACCGACGGGTCGGCGTCGGCGACGAAGACGTCCTCGGCGATCACGCTCCGGTCGGAGGCGTAGTTCTGCAGGACGTCCAGGCCGCCGAAGCTCTCCACCGCGAACTCGACGAGGCCGGCGACCTGGGTCTCGTCCGAGACATCCGCAGCGTACGGTTCGGCGACACCACCGTCGTCACGGATACGATCCGCCGTCAGCGTCGCCTTCGACTTGTCCACGTCGGCGACGACGACCTTCGCGCCCTCGCGGGCGAAGAGTTCCGCCGTCGCCGCTCCGATTCCCGAACCCGCTCCCGTTATCAGCGCTGACTTCCCGGTCAATCGACCTGTAGTCGATCCCATGCTCACTCCCTCAGGCCAAACCTTCCAGGTGGGCCGTCTCTCGCGCCTTGGACTGTTTCCGTTCGACAGCCGCGATCACGACCGTCAGCGTGACGGCGCCGGCCGCGGCCATGTACCAGGCCGGCGCCAGGCTGTTCCCCGAGAGTTCGATCTGCAAAGTCGCGGCGAACGGCGCGGTGCCGGCGAAGATCGCGGAACCGAAGCCATAGGCGATTCCGAATCCGGAAACCCTGACCCGGGTGGGGAACAACTCGGCGAAGAGGGCCGGAATGGCGCCGCCGAACGCGGCGACGGGGATCCACAGAATGAGTTGCCCGAGGAGCGCCGGGCCGAATCCCTTGAGTCCGATGATCAGCAGGCTGGGGTACGGCAGGGCCACCGTCATGACCGACGCGAAGATGAGGATCGGCTTCCTGCCGTACCGGTCCGAGAGATACCCGAAGACGACCACCAGACAGACCCCGACGGCCGCGGAGAGGACCACGGTGGTGAGCGCCTGCAGCGCGGGCAGACCGATGACGTTGCGGATGTAGGTCAGCACGAACGCCTGAGCCGTGGACGACGCGATGTTGAAGCCGACACAGATCCCGATCACCGTCAGGAACGCCGGCCAGTGTTGTTTGAACAATGTGCGCAGCGGGCTCTTCGCCCGGGCGTTCCCGGCCTGGATCTCCTCGAACTCAGGCGACTCCGCGATGCGGTAGCGCAGATAGAGCCCGGTCACCAGCAGCGGGAAGCCCAGCAGGAACGGAACGCGCCAGCCCCAGCCGTCGAGGTCCTGCGGCGACATCGCCCACGTCAGGATCAAGACCACGAGGGCGCCGAGCACGCTCCCCAAGGTGGAGGAGAAGAAGGCGTACGATCCGTAGAGCCCGCGGCGATGCCGAGGCGCGTGCTCGACCAGAAAGCTGGCCGACGCGCCGAACTCCCCGCCCACCGACAGCCCTTGGAGCAGCCGGGCGATGCACAGGAGCACTGGCGCCACGATCCCCGCCTGGGGATAGGTCGGCATGACGCCGATGAGCACCGTGGTCACCCCCATGATCAGCACTGCGATCGCGAGCGGGATCTTGCGCCCCCGCCGGTCCGCGACCCGTCCGAACACGATGGCACCCACCGGCCGCATGACGAAGCCGACCCCGAAGAGGGCGAACGTGGACAGGATCGCGGCGAGCGGTTCATGGGACGGGAAGAAGAGCTTGGAGATGACCGGGGTCAAGGACGCGAATATCGCGAAATCATAGAATTCCAGAGCGTTACCGGTGCCCGCGGCGACGACGGCCCGGCGCGAGACGGAGGTGGCGCGTCGGCGTCCCTCTTCCGATGGTGTCCTGTTGTCCGCATCCACTGGAGATGATTGGGACATCGCTGTCCTCCGATCGTGGGGTCTGTACGGGTGATCAGCTGAATGAACCCGGCTCATGCGGGTTCGACCCGACGGCGTCCATGGGCACCGGTCCCCCACGCTCGCTTCCCGAGCGCCGGCGCGCGACAGATGACTTTTGTTCGGATCAGGCGGTGACTCGGTCCGTCACGCGGTCGAGCGCGGGTGCGACATCCTCGGCGAAACGCCGAATTCCGCGAACCGTCTCGTCGTGCCCCATATGGCCGGCCTGACCCATGATCAGCAGATTCCCGAATCCGCCTACGTGGTTGTAGAAGCGTTCGATCTGTCCAGCGACGGTCTTCGCGCTCCCCGCGAAGACGATTCCCCGAGCGATGAGCTCGTCCAGCGACATCGACGTCAGGTCGGGTATCGGCGAGGAGGCCGGGGCGCCCGGCGCGGACGACCGCTGACCGCGAAGGCCGGCGGCCCGGACGAAATACGGCATGTAGCCCGGCGGGTAGGCGAACTGCTTGGCGACCTTGTTGGTGTGGAGGTACCACAGCAGCTTGCGGGCGCCTTCGAAGCCCTCCTCGTCGGTTTTCCCGGCATAGACGAGGGCTGCGTAGCCGAACTTCTCGTCGCCGGGCGGCCGCTTGCCCGTCTCCGCACAACGGTCGCGATACCCCTGGAAGAGCGCTCGCGTGCCCTCGAACCCCGCCAGGAACGTCGCGACCCGATAGTCGTGGTCGGCGATCCGGGTGACGCTGCCGGGATTGACGGCTGAAATCCACACCGGCGGGCTGGGCTGCTGATAGGGCCGCGGCCAGATGTTCACCTGGCGGTGGTGAAAGAACTCCCCCTCCCAGTTGAACGGCCCATCGTGAGTCGACCAGGCACGCGTGATGAGCTCGATCGCCTCCCACATGCGCTCGGTCATGCGTACTGGTCTGGAGTTGGTCGCGGCGACCTCGTACTGCACGCCACGTACGAATCCGACATCGAGGCGGCCGTGGCTGAGCAGATCGACAAGGGCCATCTCCTCGGCGATGCGAACGGGGTCCACGCGGTTCGCGACCGGGTTTCCCAAAATCAAGATCCGCGCCCTGGTGGTGACCCGCGCGAGCACTCCCGCGACAACGGGCGCGGCCGAGTTCATGCACGTCGCGGTCGAGTGGTGTTCGTTGACCATCACGTTCAGGCCGCATTCGTCCGCGACCTGCCACTCGCGGATGTAGCGGTCCCACAGGCCGGCGGCCCGTTCGGGATCGATGACCCCGTTCGGCAAGGTGACGCGTATCGAGTCGTAGCTCTCGGGATCGGGCAGATACGGGTAAGCCGTCTCGCTGAAGTGCCAGTACTCCACGGGAGAGGCTCCTTTCCTGTTCCGGGCGGGGTCAGAGGGCGAGGTCGCAGATCAGCTTGGCGACCTCCTCGGGGCACTCGACCTGTGCGCGGTGCCCGGCCTGGTCGATCTGCTCGAATCGCGCGCCGGGGATCCTTCGGGCGAGGCCACGGCCGTACTCCGGCGTGACGATGCCGTCCCGGCCACCCCAGATGACAAGTGTGGGCACGGCGATGCGCCACATCCAGTGGATCAACCGGGGGTTGTGCATGTACGGCTCCCACCCGTACATCGCGAGAGCCTCCTCATTGCGCGCCATCTCAAGGACGTCCTCCACCCGCGCACTCGCGAGGTCACCCATTCCGAGGCTCGCATCCGCGTACAGGCGCCGGTCCAGCTCCGCGTGCGGCGTCGCGAAGACATCGACGACCTCCCGGTCGAGCGGCCCGCCGAGCTTGACGCCCAGCGTGTCCACGAGCACGAGACGGGAGATCCGCGCGCAGCTCCGCACCGCCATTTCCATGGCGACCCAGCCGCCGAACTGAAGGCCGACGAGCGTGACATCGGTCAGCCCGGACCGGTCCAGCCAGTCGAGATAGATGTAGGCGAGATCGTCGACGGATGTGCACCAGTCCGGTCGCGGTGAGCGGCCGAAGCCCGGGTGGGTCGGCGTGACAACGGAGAACTCTTTCGCCAGTGCTTCCACGAACGCGGTGTTCTCCCGGGCGCGCTCGGCTCCGGGGAGCACCAGGGCGACTCGGCTGTGGGTTCCGTCGAAGCGGGCCTCCAGGTGGACACCGTTTCCGAACTCGACGCCGCTGTGGGCGTCCACTAGGTCGAGCGTCTGCACAATGCCTCCAACAGGGGCTCAAGGACCCCGATGAGATGCTGCTCCCGGGCCGACGTTGCGGTGCGGCCTCGTCGCGTCCGGTAGGTCGAGCTTGGTACGTCGCGGCGGCGAAGACTGTGACCTGAGTCCGGCGACTTGCGGCCTCCCGCCGCCGGGGCGCCCGGTGCCGCCGGCCCCGCGACGGTCGATGGGCGGAGCGGCCACTGCGCCCGCCACCGCGCCGCCTACCTTCGTATCGCCCCGGACCTGCGGAGCTCGCTGCGCGCGAGGGCGTCCTTGTGCACCTCGTCGGGGCCGTCCACGAACCGCAGCATGCGGGCGAGAGCGTAGCCGTACGCGAGCGGAAAGTCCTGGGACAGGCCACCGCCTCCGTGCGCCTGGACCGCCTTGTCGAGGATCCACTGGACGGTCGCCGGTGTGGCGATCTTGATCGCCTGGATCTCCGTGTGGGCGGCCCTGTTGCCCTGCGTATCCATGAGCCATGCCGCCTTGAGGGCGAGCAGGCGCAACTGCTCGATCTTGACGCGGGACTCCGCGATCCAGTCGCGGACGACTCCCTGGTCCGCCAGCGGCTTGCCGAACGCGACCCGCTCCCGTGCCCGCGCGCACAGCATTTCGAGCGCGCGTTCGGCGATGCCGATCGCCCGCATGCAGTGGTGGATGCGTCCCGGCCCGAGCCGGGCCTGGGCGATGGCGAAGCCGTCCCCTTCGTTGCCGATGAGGTTGGCGGCCGGGACTCGGACGTCATCGAAGCGCAGTTCGGCGTGCCCCCCGTGCTCGCGGTCGTCGTAGCCGAATACGTGCATGGCCCGGACGACCCGCAGGCCGGGAGTGTCCCGCGGGACCAGGATCATGGATTGCTGACGGTGGCGGTCGGCGTCCGGATCGGTCTTGCCCATGACGATGAAGATCGCGGCATTCGGGTTCATGGCCCCGGTGATCCACCACTTGCGGCCGTTGATCACGTACTGGTCGCCGTCGCGCTCGATGCGCATGGCGATGTTGGTGGCGTCGGAGGACGCGACATCGGGTTCGGTCATCGCGAACGCGGAACGGATCCGCCCGGCCAGCAGGGGTTCGAGCCACCGTCGTTTCTGCGCGTCGGTGCCGAACAGCGACAGCAGTTCCATGTTGCCGGTGTCGGGTGCGGCGCAGTTGAGGGCGGCAGGCGCCAGGTGCGGGCTTCTGCCGGTGATCTCGGCCAGCGGCGCGTACTGCTGGTTGGTCAGACCGGCGCCGTGAGCGCCGGGGAGGGACAGGTTCCACAGTCCCTGCCGCCGCGCCTGCGCGCGCAGTTCGGACAGTACGGGCGCCGAGTCCCAGGCCCACCGGTCGTCCAGTTCGGCCAGTTGCCGCTCGAACACCGCCTCCGCCGGGTAGACGTGGGCAGCCATGAACTCAAGGAGCCGCCCGCGCAGTTCCTCCGTGCGGGCGTCGTAGGTGAAGTCCATCAGTCATCCTTCTTCAGCGACGCCAGCCCGATCTCCAGCAGTGGCTCGGTCAACGCACCGATCCCGTCGAACCCGGCGCCCACGGTCCGACCCCGCAGGTGGCGGTAGTGGATCCCCTCGACGATCGCCGCCAGCTTGTAGGCGGCGAGGCCGAGGTAGAAGCCGAAGTGCGCCGGGTCGCGGCCGCCACGCGAGCGGTACCGGTTCCTCACCTCGTCCTCGGTGAGGTATCCCGGTGCCGAGGCGGCGTCGGAAACGAGATCGCCACCGGTGAGCCGGCTCAGCCTCTGGTAGACGATCAGAAGGGCGAGATCCGTTACCGGATCGCCGATGGTGGCCATCTCCCAGTCGATGATCGCCGCCGGCCGGTCGTTCCGGTCGACGAGCACGTTGTCGAGGCGATAGTCCCCGTGCACGATCCCCGGTGCGGACTGCGCCGGAACCTGCGACGCCAGCAGGCCGCGCAGTTCGCCGGCCGCCGGCAGGTCGCGGCTGCGGGACGCCTCCAGTTGAGCGCTCCAGCGCCGGACCTGCCTGTCCAGGAATCCATCGGCGCGGCCGAAGTCCGCCAGCCCCACCGTGGCGGGATCGACATCGTGAAGTGCGGCCAAGGTGTCGACCAGCCGGAGCGAGATCGTCCGGACCCGTTCCGGCCCGAGCGGTGCGAGATCCGCCGCGTTTCGGAACGGGGTGCCCTCGACCTTCTCCATGATGTAGAAGGGCGCCCCGATGACGGAGTCGTCCGTGCACAGGGCGTAGGTGGCGGGCACCGGAACGCCGGTCCCCGCCAGGGCCGACATGACGCGGTACTCGCGACCCATGTCATGGGCGGTGTCCAGAATGTGCCCGAGCGGTGGCCGGCGCAGCACCCAGCTACGCTCACCGTCGCCGACCTCGTACGTCAGGTTGGACTTGCCGCCGGGGATGAGACGGGCCGACAGCAGCCGTCCGCCCACCCCGGGCCTCGCGGCCGAGAACCAGTCCGCCAGCCGTTTCAGGTCCACGCCCGGAGGGTCGGTGGAGGCGGTGACGAGCTGCTCCGTCACGGCGCCGCCACCCTGAGCACATCGATCACGCATACCGGCCCTCCGCCGCCGTCGCGCCCGGTCGTCCCCCTCACGCGAACCCGGTGATCGAGGTCCACCCGTCTCACGGCGAGCGGCTCGGCACCCTCCGGATCGGTGATCCCGTCGAAGACTCTCATCGCCGAACGTCCTCTCACGCGAGTAGCACGCGCTGAATACCGCTGTTCCAGTCGGCCGGCCCGCCGGCTGTTCTCAATCGGCCGGCCCGCCGGCCACGTAGACGACCTGGCCGGACACGAAGCCGGCGCCCTCGCTGACCAGGAACGACACGGCGTGGGCGACATCCTCGGGCCGGCCCACCCGGCCCACGGGGATCCGCGCGGCCGCGCCCGCGATGAAGTCCTCGAAGGAGATGCCGATACGTTCCGCGGTGGCCGCCGTCATGTCGGTCTGGATGAAGCCCGGCGCGACCGCGTTCACGGTGACGCCGAACTTGCCCAGCTCGATGGCCAGCGTCTTGGTGAAGCCCTGCATGCCGGCCTTGGCCGCCGAGTAGTTCGCCTGGCCGCGGTTGCCCAACGCGGACGTGCTGGACAGGTTCACGATCCGTCCGAACCCGGCGTTCCTCATGTAGCCCTGGGCGGCCCGGCTCATGAGGAAGGCGCCGCGCAGGTGGACGCCCAGTACCGCGTCCCAGTCCGCGGTGGTCATCTTGAACAGCAGGTTGTCCCGGATGATGCCCGCATTGTTGACCAGGATCGTGGGCTCTCCGATCCCGGAGACGATCGTGTCGAACGCGGCGGCCACCGAACTCTCGTCGCTCACGTCGGCGCCGACCGCCAGCGCTTTCCCGCCCCGGGCGGCGATGGCGTCCACCGTTCCCGCGCAGTCCTGTGCGTCCAGGTCCAGCACGGCGACGAAGTGGCCGTCCTCGGCCAAGCGGAGCGCCGTGGCCGCGCCGATGCCGCGGGCGGCGCCGGTCACGATCGCGATGCGCGGTTGATCCATCAGTCCTCCGTCTCCCGGTTTCCTCGCACGTCCGGCAAGCGACCCCAGGGGCCACGTCGCCGTGCGGCCCCGTCGCGGTGCGGTAGCAGGAGTCTGACCCGTCGCGGCGGCGAAGGCTGTGACCTGGATCCGGCGACTTGCGCCGGTCGCTGCCGCCGTGGCCGGGCCTCACGTGCTTTCGAGGTAGCGCTGCAGCTTGTTCATCCCGCCGAGCCAGTGGTCGGTGTCAGCGGCCCGGTGGCGGTAGTAGTCGCCCACCTCCGGGTGCGGCAGGATCAGGAAGCGGTCGTCCCGCAGCGCTTGCACGACCACCTCCGCCACGTCCTCGGGCGTCAGGGCGTCGCGGGCCAGGACGCTGCGCATCGGCCCGGACGCCGCGAGCATGTCGGTCCGCACGCCCTGCGGGCAGATCGCCTGGACCACGATCCCACGGTGCCGGTAGGTCGCGGACAGCCACTCGGCGAACGCGATCGCGCCGTGCTTGGTCACCGAGTACGTCGCGGCGCCGAGCGCGGTCAGCAGCCCCGCGGCCGAGGCGGTCACCACGAACCGGCCGCCACCGCGCTCCAGCCACTCAGGGACCAGCAGTCGGGCCGCGCGGACGTGGGCCATCGTGTTGACCTCCCAGCTCGCCGCCCACTCGGCCTCGCCGGCGTCGAGGCCGAGGCCGCGAGCGATGCCGGCGTTCGCGAACCAGACGTCGATCCGGCCGAGGCGGTCGCGCGCGGCCGACACCAGGGCCGTCATGCCGGCCTCGGAGGCGGCATCACCCGGGACGGCGTACGCGCCCATCTCGGCGGCGATCGCCCCCGTCGCGGCGGGGTCCAGGTCGTTCACCACGACGCGGGCTCCCTCGGCGACCAGCCGCGCCGCCAGCGCCTTTCCTATCCCACCGGCGGCGCCGGTGACGACGACCCCCTGGCCCGCGATCGTCATCCGGCCACCCCGCCCAGGGACGCGCCGCCATCGACGACCAGCAACCGGCCGGTGATCCAGGAGGCGTCCTCCGACAGCAGGAACGCGACCGCGCCGGCGATGTCCTCGGGCTCGCCCAGGCGCTTCAGCGGGTACGCCCCGGACACCTGCTCCTCGCGGCCCTCGTACAGCGCCGCGGCGAACTTCGTCTTCACCACCGCCGGCGCGACGGCGTTGACCCGGATGTCCGGGCCCAGCTCCACGGCCAGCGACTCGGTGATCGCGACGAGCATGGCCTTGCTGGCGCCGTAGAACCCGACGCCCGGCGCGGGCCGGATCGCCGAGTGGGACGAGACGTTGACGACCGCACCGCCATGCTCCCGCATCCAGGCGCGGTGGGCCTGCTGCACCCATGACAGCGCCGCGACGCAGTTGACCTCGACGACCTTGCGGGCCACGCCGAGGTCCAGCTCGACCATCGGGCCGTACCAGGGATTGATGCCGGTGTTGTTCACCAGCAGGTCGAGGCTGCCGAACGTCTCGACTGCCCGGCGGACCGTCTCCGCCTGGTGCTCGGTGTCGTCGGCCTTGCCGGCGACCGCGAACGCCACATCGGGGCCACCGAGGCGGGCCACGGCCTCGTCGAGTGCCTCCTTCCTGCGTGCGGTGATCACCACCCGCGCTCCCTCCGCGACCAGTCTCCCGGCGATGGCGAGGCCGATCCCCCGGCTGGCGCCGGTGACGATCGCGGTCTTGCCGTGAAAGCTCATGCCGCCCATCTCGCCTTCCTCAGCTCAGTCTCCAGGCACTTGCTCGTATCGCTGTGGCATCCGGCCGCCGCTCGGATCGGCCGGGACCGGCACCGCGCGCGGAGACTCGGCTGGTTCGTGCGAGCGGAAACCGGCCAGTGTGCCACGGAAGAACGTCAAGGGCCGCCGATCGGAGGACGCGGCCAGATCGAGGACGCGGGCGACGACGATCCAGTGATCCCCGGCCTCGTGCACGGTCACGATCTCGCATTCCAGCCACCCCAGCGTGCCGGGCAGCATCGGTGCGCCGCTGAACCGGCCGGCGGCCCAGGGCACGTCCGCGAACTTGTCACCCCCGCTGACGGCGAAACGGCGGCACAACGCGATCTGGTCGTGCGCCAGCATGTTCACCCCGAACCGGCCGCCGGCCGCCACCTTCGGCCACGACGTCGAGACCTTGCTGGGGCACAGGAGGACGAGCGGGGGATCCAGCGAGAGCGCGCCGAACGACTGGCACGTGAATCCGACCGGCCCGTCGGCGTGCATCGCGGTCACGACCGTCACCCCGGTGACGAAGTGCCCCAGCACGTGCCGGTAGCGCTCGCTCGATATGGCGGCGGGCGGCAGGCTGTCAGTCGTCATGGGCTCGCCCCCGGCCGACCGGAGAGGGAGCCGGAGAGGGAGATCGTCCCCCTTCTTCCGCAGGTCACCAGGTCGAGCGTCCGCACGATGCCTCCAACAGTGCTTCGAGGACCCCAACCAGCCGCTGCTCCCGGGGCCGGCGTCGCCGTGCGCCCCCGTCGCGGCCGGTAGCAGGAGTCTGACCGGCCGCGGCGGCGAAGGCTGTGACCTGGATTCCACGACTCATCGACCAGCCCGCGGACCTGGGTCACAGACGCATTCGCAGGTTGTGAAACCATGACGCAGGTCGCAGCCCGAGGCATGGCAGGAGGGGCATCGACGTGTATCCGACAGAGCCCGAAGGTGTCTCCGCGGGGCGTGCACGCCGGTCAGGGGCACGATCAGGCACCATGACCCAGCACAGCGCGCACACGTGCGACCTCGCCGGACACCTCCAGCCGGTGATCTCCCTCCCGATCCCACGATGAGGCGGCGGCCAGGTGCGGTCCGCCCTGGCGGCATCGGAGCTTTGACGAGGTGAGGCGCCCCCGATAACCGGCGCCTCGACCCGGCCTGCCAGGAAACCCGGCCTGCCGAGAAAGGAGAGACATGACGATGTGCCCACTCGTCGAAACATCTGACGGTATTCGTCTCCACGTGACCGACACCGGAGACGGGGCCCCGGTGCTCTTCCTCCACGAATACGCCGGCGACCACCGGAGCTGGTCTCGGCAGGTCGCCGAACTCAAGGACGACTACCGGTGCATCACCTACGCGGCGCGCGGCTACCTGCCGTCCGATGTGCCGACGAGTCCTTCGGCCTACTCCTGGCGGCAAGCCGTCGATGACGCGATCACCGTGCTCGACGTCCTGGAGGTCGAGACCGCCCACGTCGTCGGACTCTCGATGGGCGGGTACACGGCAGTGCAGTTGGGATTACGCCACCCGGACCGGGTGCGGTCGATCATGGCCGTCAGCGTCGGATCCGGTTCCGACCCTGCGACCCGGTCCGCCTATCTGGACGAGACCAGGATCGTCGCGGACCGGCTCCGATCCCGGGGAACGGCCTTCGTCGGGCGCAAGATGGCCGAAGGGCCCAGCAGGATACAACTCAAATACCACAACGAGCCGGCGTGGCACGAGATGATCGAACAGTTCTCCGAGCATTCCGCGGAGGGGCTGGCGCTCACGATCCTCGGCATTCAGGCCCGCCGGCCGTCTCTGCACGACATGATCGACGAGATCAGAGACCTCTCGGTCCCCCTTCTCGTCGTCAACGGCGACGAGGACGAGGCATGCCTGCCCACCGGGATGATGCTCAAGCGTACGGCGCCCTTGTGCGGAATGCAGGTGCTCCCGAACAGCGGACATGTGCCGAACCTGGAGGACCCTCGGCAGTTCAACGACATCACCCGCCGATTCATTCGACGTGTCGAGGCGAACGAGTGGCCCGAGCGGGACCCGAGGTCGCGGTTCACTTCGCAGTTCGGCCTCGATCAGCCCGACCACACGGGCGCGGCGGCGGCCTCGCCGCGAGGGACAGGCAGCTCGGAGACGAGGTGAGCCCGGGAATGAATCGCCATGCCACCGGCATCTCGGCGGCGTCGTTGGAAGCGTGGTCGAAGAGCTTTCTGTCTGGGCAGGAGCCGGAAATCCGGGACACGCTCCTCGCGGACAGCCGGGTCGTGACGTATCCCGCCGGGACGCTCATCTGCCGGGGCGACGAGGACTACCGGGTCGCCCTCATCCACCGCGGACGGATCCGTTCGAAAATCACGTCCTGGGATGGGCGGGAGGTCACCACGCGCTACGCGACGGTCGGCCATATCACCGCCCTGCCCGCGATGCTCACGAACGGTGCGCCGGCCTCGCTGGAAGCGGTGACCTTCTGCGAGGTTTCGGTGTTGAACCCGAACACTTTCCGGCGCCTCATGCGCGCCAATGCCGACCTCTGCTATCAGGTTGCGGTGTATCTGGCGAATTCCACGTACGAGACCGTGGCGTATCTTGAGGATAATCTTTTCGGATCGGTGCAGCAGAGGCTGAGCAGGCACCTGCTCGAAATGGCCACGCCCACCGTCAAGGGACTCCTTGTCCAGACGGATCAGACGGACCTCGCTCACGCGATCGGATCAGTGCGAGAAGTGGTCGCCCGGGCTCTGAAGAAGCTGAGCGACACCGGAGCGATCCGCCGGGACCGGCGGCAGATCTGGATCGAAGACCCGGGGCTGCTGCAGTCGTTCGCGTCCACGAACTTGCGGAGCCACAGGCAGCACGACTCAAGAAGCAGGCCCGAAGCGAGAGACGATTGAGCGAGTACCCCATAGACGAAGAGCTGGCGCGGTCGGTGTCCACCCTGCCCCGAGTCGATCGCACCGACGTCGCGGAAGCGCGCAGAATAATGTCGAGCCGCGTGGCCGCCTCCGGCCGCTACGACTCGATCGACGAGGGCGTGACCACCGAGGACCGCTCCTGCACCGGAGCCGACGGCCAGAGCGTCGAACTGCGCGTGTACCGGCCGGATCACCGTACGAACATGGGTGCCATCTACCACGTGCACGGCGGCGGATTCATTCTGGGCGATCTTGAGATGAGTCACCTCCGGAATGTGGAGATCGCGCGAGAAGTCGGCTCCGTCGTCGTCTCCGTGAACTACCGGCTGGCGCCGGAGTGGCCCTTCCCCACCCCTCTTGAGGATGTCTACAGCGGCCTCGTCTGGCTGCACGAGCGGGCCGGCGAACTGGAGATCGATCCGTCGCTCGTCGTCCTTCATGGCGTGAGCGCCGGCGGCGGGCTCGCGGCTTCGACGGCGCTGCTGGCCCGCGACCGAAACGGGCCGCCGATCTGCTTCCAGTTCCTCGCGTCGCCGGTGCTGGACGATCGGCTCCTTACCGCCAGCAGCAGGAGATTCACCGACACGCCCGCGTTGAATCGGCAGGACGTGGAGACATGCTGGTCGGCGTACCTCGGACGAGTCGGGAGGGGCACCGGCGCGGTCTCGCCGTATGCGGCCCCCGCGCGGGCGGCCGATCTGACGAGACTTCCGCGGACGTACATCTCCGTGGCGGAGTTCGATCCGTTGCGCGACGAGGCGATCGAATACGCGCGGTCGCTTCTGTCCGCCGGCACGTCCGCCGAGCTGCACCTCTTCCCAGGTACGTACCACGGGTCCTTCGCGGCGCGTGAAGCGGCGGTGAGTCAACGCCAGCTATCTGAGGAGGTCGCGGTGCTGAGGAGTGTTGTGGGGTGATCGAGAAGTGGGCCGTCCGCGCGGAGGCCGGGCGGTCGGAAGGTCATGACCGGAGGTGCGGACAAGACGGCCGGCCAGGTCACGAGGCGGCGAGGGAGCCTGATCACATGTCACACGCGAGCGGGCCAGGTGGGTCGTCGGCGGGTGCCCGTTTCCTCGGCGGCGTTCGGGTCTTGGACATCACCGGGGCCTTGGCGGGCCCCTACTGCACGACGATACTTTCCGACCTCGGCGCGGAGGTCATCAAGGTAGAGCCCGTGGAGGGCGATTCGCTTCGGCGCCGTCTGGTGGGGCCGGAGCAGCGGCCTCTCCCGTTCGACCTGATCCACCGCAACAAGCGAAGCATCGCCGTCGACATCAAGACCGACCGGGGGCGGGACCTCGTCAGAGCACTGGCGATGCGCTCGGACGTGCTGGTGGAGAACTTCCGGGTCGGCGCGCTCGCGCGACAGGGCTTGTCCTACGACGATCTCAAAGGCGATTGCCCGGACCTTGTGTATTGCTCGATCTCCGGCTTCGGGCAGTTCGGGCCGATGCGTGACGCGAAAGGCATCGATCTGGTCGCCCAGGCGTACGGAGGACTGTTGAGCGTGACGGGGAGTCCCGGCGAAGCGCCGGCGAAGGCCGGCTACCCCATCGGCGACCTCGGCACCGGGATGTGGGGCGCGATCGGGGTGCTGGCGGCGTTGCTCCGAGTGCGTGCCGGACTCGGCGGCTCCCACATCGACGTATCCCTCGCCGACACGATCGCCGGGTGGTCGTTGTGGGAGGTGGCCGACTTCGTCGGGACGGGGGAGGCTCCGGCTCCGCTGGGTACCGCGCACAGGCTCGTGGCACCGTACGAGGCTTTCACCTGTGGCGACGGGGCGATGCTCGTGATCGGCGTGACCGAGCGCTCCTGGAAGGCTTTCTGCGCCGTCCTCGGTATCGATCTTTCCGGCGACGCGCGCTACGACGGCGAGTACGCGCGCTTCGTCAACCGCGAGCAGCTCGCCGAGCTGCTCCAAGCTCGGTTCAGCACGGCACCGAGGGACTTCTGGATCGACCGGCTCCGTGAGGCCGGCGTTCCGTGCGGGCCCGTCAACGACATCCCACAGATGCTGAATGACCCGCAGTACGCCGCCCGCGACATGTTCCCGAGCGACGTCGAGCGGTTCGGGCACCGCCGCATCGTGAACACGCCGCTCATCGCCGACGGCGCTCCACGCGCACAACGGAGGGCGCCGGGCATCGGACAGGACACCATCGCGCTTCTGCGCGAGCTGGGGATCGGCGTTCAGGAGATCAAGGCGCTGTTGCGGGATCAGGTGGTCGGCGGCGCCGCAGAGGCGTTGTCCACGGTGGATTCGGAGGCGGGCGCGGGATGACGGCTCTGATGCGACTCGACGTCCTGGATCGGGTCGCCCGGCTTACCATCGACAGGCCGGAGAAGCGGAACGCCATGTCGGCGGAGATGTGGCGCACCCTCCTCCGGCACGTCAAGTCGATCGGCGAAGCCTCTGGTATCTCCGCGGTCGTGCTGACAGGCGCCGGGGGGAGCTTCTCGGCAGGCGGCGACCTGACCGAGCTGAGGGCACCGGATCCAGAGGAGGTCGACGGTTACCGGGCTCTCGCCGAGACGGCCGTCACGGCCCTGATGGAACTGAAGCCGCCGAAGTTCGCACAGATCGACGGCGCGTGCTTCGGAGCGGGTTGCAGCCTTGCGCTCGCCTGCGATGTTCGCATCTGCTCCCCCACTTCGCAGTTCGCGATACCCGCGCTGAAGAACGGCCTCACCTACGAGCCGGCCTTCGTACGGCGGCTTGTGCAGGTCGTGGGCTCCGGCCCGGCCGGGCTGCTGCTTTACGGAGGCGAGCGCTGGAACGCCCAGGAGGCCGCGGCACGCGGCTTGGTCGACAAACGCGCTGAGGACGTATCGGCGACGGTCGAGCGGATTCTGGCGAACCTGCGCGGCGCGAACGACTCGGCCATCGCCTCGATGACGACGGCCATCAGGGCCGCGCTGCGGTTTCGGTGAAGAGGAATTCGGAGGTCATCCATGGATCTGCGCCTGGACGGTGCGCGTGCGATCGTGACCGGGGGATCGCGCGGAATCGGACTCGCCGTCGCCCGCGGCCTCCTGGCCGAGGGGTCCAGGGTGGCGCTCGTCGCCCGGGACGAGCAGCGCCTCAAGACCGCCGCCGACGGCCTTCGCGTCGCGGCCATCGGCGCCGATGTGCTCGCGATCCCCGCGGACACCACCGACGACGCCTCCGTGCGAGCCATGGTCGAGACGGTCGTGGCCGCATGGGGCGGCATCGACGTGCTGGTGAACGCCGCCGCCCAGCCCTCCTTCGCTTCCGCTCCTCCCGCGCTCGCCGACATCACCGACGCGGAGGTGGCGACCGACTTCGACACCAAGGTACTGGGCTACCTGCGGTGCGCCCGCGCGGTCGCACCACACATGATCGCGCAGGGCTCGGGAAGAATCGTCAACATCTCCGGCCTCAACGCCCGCCGCACCGGCTCCATATCCGGCACGATCCGCAACGTCGCCGTCGCCGCCCTCACCGCCAATCTCGCCGATGAGCTCGGACCTCATGGCGTGGGGGTCACGGTTGTGCACCCCGGTCTGGTGGAGACCGAACGCACTCCCCGGCTGGTCGCGGACCGAGCGGCGGCCACCGGGCTCACCGAGGACCAGGTCCGTGCCGGCCTCGGCGAGACGACGAGCCTGCGCCGCCTCGTCACCGCTGAGGAGGTCGCGGACGTCGTCGTCTTCCTCTGCTCCGAGCGGGCGGCCGCCGTAACCGGCGACGCGGTGAGCGTGGCGGGCGGGAACCGCGGCGCCGTGCATTACTAGCGCGCCGGCGTGGCCGCTCGCAGAGCCGTGTCCGGCCACGTACCGCCGTGGAGCGGCATCCGCCTGCGGCCACCGGGGGCTTCCAGGCCGCCTTCTGGGCGTGCCTGGTCGTCGCCGCGGTGGGCGCGCTGATCGCCCTGGCCCTGCCGGCGGTGGCCGGGGGCACCGAGCAAGCCCCGCAGTGGTGGCGGCGCCGCGGACGGGCTTCGGCTCGGGCGCGGACGGTCTTCCCCGAGGGTCAGGTGATGCGGCTCACATCTGGACGATGACCTTGCCCTTGGCGTGGCCCTGTTCGAGGTAGGTGAATGCCTCGGGGATCTGCGCGAACGGGAAGACCCGGTCGGTCACCGTCTTCAGCCTGCCTTGGTCGACCAGGCCGGCCAGCACGGCGAGGTCCGATCCGCTGGGGCGCATGAACATGAACCGATAGTTGACGCCCTTCTTCCGGGCCTCGCGGCGGATCTTGGCGCTGGCCGCCTTCAGTGCGGTGGTCACCACCAGGCCCGCGCCCATCTCGCGAGCGGTGGGCGGATCGGGGATTCCCGCGATGGAGGCCGTCGTGGCTCCCCGCTTGAGGATGTCGAAGGTGTCCGTCAGGTCCTGTCCGCCGGTCAGGTCGAAGGCGCCGTCGTAGTCGCTGAGGAGGTTGTTGAACCTCTGCTGGCGGTAGTTGATGACCGTCTCGGCCCCAAGGGACCGCACCAGTTCCTCGCCGCTGGGCGACGCGGTGGTGGCCACCTTCGCCCCCATCCAGACGGCGAGCTGGATGGCGAGGGTGCCGACGCCACCGGCTCCGCCGGAGATGAACACCTTGTCGCCTTCGGCGACGCCCACCACGTCACGCAGCGCCTGCAGGGCGGTCAGCCCGGCCAGCGGCAGCCCGGCCGCATCGGTGAAGTCCAGGGACTCCGGCATCTTCGCCACCAGCGTCTCGTTGACGACGGCGTAGGGGCATAGGCGCCGAGCCTTGTCTTGTCGACCCGGGCGAACACCCGGTCACCGGCCGCGAAACGGGTGACGCCCGCGCCGACCGCCTCGACCACGCCGGACAGCTCGCTGCCCGCCACCAGGGGCAGATC
Organism: Thermocatellispora tengchongensis; assembly: GCF_014202315.1. Lineage (GTDB taxonomy): Bacteria > Actinomycetota > Actinomycetes > Streptosporangiales > Streptosporangiaceae > Thermocatellispora > Thermocatellispora tengchongensis. Next base: position 294,289 of record NZ_JACHGN010000011.1, read on the forward strand.
GAGACGGGTCAGCATCTTCATCTTGCCTTCGCGGACCTTGAAGTCGATCGGGTTCAGTCCTGCGGCCCGCACCCGGATGAGCACCTCGCCGTCGTGTGCCGCCGGCTCGGGGACATCCCGGAGTTCCATCGCGCTCGCGTCCCCGTACCGGGTCAGCACGTATGCCTGCATGTGGTGTCCTGCCCCAATTGTCGCATGCCCCTGATCCGCACAGATCGTATTGGAGTGGGGGCGTGCGCGTGGGGTGTCGCCACAGGCCGCATGTCCGTCTGTCCCATTCCGCCTCGGGCGCCGTCAGCGCGGGCGCGATCGTTGCACCTGGGGCGGTCACATGTGGGCGCCGCCGTCGATGCGGATCTCGGTGCCGGTGATGAACGCGCCGTCGTCGGATACGAGCATGGCGATCACGCCGGCGACGTTCTCCGGGCCGGGCAGCCCGGTGCCGATGGCGGCGGTGAGCTTGCCGAACAGGCTCCAGTCGGTGTCCTCGGGGACGAGGGAGCCGATGTTGGTGGTGATGCCGCTGCTGATGCCGCCGGGCACGATGTTGACCGCGCGCAGGCCCTGCTTGGAGTACTCCAGGGCGAGGCTGTGGGTGAAGGAGGCGATGCCGCCCTTGCTGGCGGAGTAGGCGGCCATGAAGGGGTGGGCGTAGAACGCGGAGGTGGAGCTGAAGTTCACCACGACGCCGCGGCCGGATTCGAGCAGGGCGGGCAGCGCGGCGCGGGTCATGAGGAAGGTGCCGGTCAGGTTGACGCCGATGACCCGGTTCCACAGCTCCAGCGAGCAGTCGTGGGTGTGCGCGCCGCGCAGGATGCCCGCGGCGTTGACCAGCGCGTCCAGGCCGCCCAGAGCGGAGACCGCGGCGGGCACGACGGTGACGACCGAGTTCTCGTCGGCGATGTCCAGCGTCCGTGTGATGAGCCGGTCGGCGGTGCCCTGCTCGGTGGCCAGCGCCACAGTGTCCTTCAGACCGTCTTCGGCCAGGTCGGCGGCGACGACGCGGGCGCCCTCGGCGAGCAGGCGCAGCGTGGTGGCCTGGCCGATGCCGGAGGCGGCGCCGGTGATCAGGATACGGCGGTCGATCAGTCGCGACACGGGGTCGACTCCATTCAGGCGAGGGTGCAGGTCAGGGGAAGGTCCGAGGTGGAACGGCCGATGCGCAGCGTGTGCGGGCCCTCGGCGCGGGCCCAGCCGGCGCCGGTCCAGCGGGAGAGCGCGCGGGGCGCGATCTCGATCCGGGCGGTGACGCTCTGGCCGGGGCCGGCCTCGACGGCCGCGAACCCGGCCAGCCGGAGCGAGCCGGAGGACTCCAGGTACGCCTGGACGACCTCGCGTCCCGGCCGGTCGCCGGCGTTGCGCACCGTGACCTCCACGGCGTCGCCGGACGAGATGGCCCGCACGTACTCCCAGGTGGTGTAGGACAAACCGTGGCCGAAGGGGAACAGCACGCCCTCGGCACGGTAGGCGCGGTAGCCGATGCGGTCGCCCTCGGCGTAGTCCAGCACCCCGTCCACCGGCCGGGTGGACAGGACCGGCACGTCGCCCTCGGTGGCGGGGAACGTGGTGGGCAGGCGGCCGCCGGGCTCGGCGCCGAACAGGACGTCGGCGATGGCGTCACCGCCCTCCTGTCCCGGGAACCAGGCCCACAGCAGCGCGCCGGGCCGCTCCGCCCAGGGCATCAGCCACGGCGCCCCGGCGTTGACCACGACGACGGTGCGCGGATTGGCCGCGCAGACCCGCCGCACCAGCTCGTCCTGGCGGCCACGCAGCGCCAGCGTGGTGCGGTCCAGGTTCTCGGTCTCGGTGTCGGCGTCGCTGCCGACCAGCACGATGGCCACGTCGGCGGTGCGGGCGGCCGCTTCGGCGGCGGCCAGTTCCTCCTCGTCGGTACCGCGCGGCGGCTCATAGCCCAGCCCGGCCAGCGTGACCGGGTAGGGCAGGTTGCGCTGCGGCTCGATGCGCACCTCGATGTCCACCGGCCCGGCCGGGGCCTGGAAGGTGAAGGTGTGCGAGGGCGGGTTGAGCAGCAGGGCGGCGATGTCGTCGCCATCCTGGAGCTGCTCGTGGGCCTGGTCGTCCTGGCCGGGGACGCGCAGGGTGTGCCGGCCGGTGCCCAGCACCGACAACCGGTGGACGCCGGACGCGGTCAACGTGAGGCGGGCGCGTACCACCAGCTCGCGCACCTCGTCGGCCAGAACGATCGGGAACCACCAGGGAGCCGGGTCGCGGTGCTCGGCCGACAGCACGCTCCCGTCGGCGGCGCGGTACTCCAGCCGCACGCCCGCCTGCGACGTCTCGGGGTCGGCGGCCAGGTCGCCGGGCAGGGGCGGCAGCTTGGCGTGCGGGAAGACACCCGCGTGGACGGTGATCTGGACGTCGTCGCCGAGCATCCGGCGCAGCCCCTCCAGCGGGGTGACCACACGTTCGGGGGTGACGTGCGCGCTGCCGCCGCCCTGTGCGGCGAGCCGGACGGCGTTCGGGCCGATCAGCGCCACCCGGCGCAGGCCCTCGGCCCGCAGGGGCAGCAGGCCGTCGTTGCGCAGCAGCACCGAGCCGCGCACGGCCAGCTCGCGCAACCGGTCGCGGACGTCGCGCGGCACCGCGGGCGCCGGAGGCGCGGGGGCGCCCTCCAGCGCGCCGGTGCGTGCCGCGAGCCGGAGCACCCGCAGCACCTTGTCGTCCACGACCTCGGCCGGGACGCGTCCGTCCTCGACCGCCGCGACCAGCGCGTCGCCCCACGGCCCGTCCGGTCCGGGCATGACCAGGTCGAGCCCGGCCAGCGCCGTGGCCTCGGTGGAGCGGGCGGCCATCCAGTCGGAGACCACCACGCCGTCGAAGCCCCACTCGTCCTTGAGCACGCCGGTGAGCAGGCGGTGGTTCTCGGTCATGGTCTCGCCGTTGACCCGGTTGTACGCGGCCATCACCACCCATGCCCCGGCCTCGCGCACCGCGGCCTCGAAGGGCGGCAGGTACACCTCGCGCAGGGCCGCCTCGCCGATGCGGGCGTCGTAGGTCATCCGCTCGGTCTCGGAGTCGTTGCCGACGAAGTGCTTGACCGTGGCCGCGACGCCGGCCGACTGCACGCCTTCGACGAAGCCGGCCGCCATCCGGGCGCTGAGCAGCGGGTCCTCCGAGTAGCACTCGAAGTGCCGGCCGCCCAGCGGCGAGCGGTGCAGGTTCACGGTGGGCGCGAGCAGCACGTGGACGCCCATTTCGCGCGCGCGGGCGCCCATCAACCTCCCCGTCTCGCGGGCGGTCTCCTCGTCCCAGGTCGCGGCGAGCGAGGTGGGGCTGGGGAACAGCAGCGAGGGGGTGGTGTCGCCCCCGTACGAGGTGCCGCGCGGCCCCACCGGCCCGTCCGACAGCGCCAGCGCGCCCAGCCCCGCCGACGGCACCGGCGTCAGCGTCCAGGCGTCGGCCCCGGTGAGCAGGGCGACCTTCTCCTTCAACGTCATGGCAGCGAGGCGACGCCTCAGGCCGGCCTCATCCAAGGGGGGCACCGATGTTCCTTCCGTCAGGGCGCTTACACGTGATAGTAACCTGGCTCAGGTGGTCGCGTTTAACGCGTCCCGCAGGTCGGTGCGCAGCTCGTCCGAGGCGCCGGGGATGAAGCCGAGGATGGAGTCGAGCGAGTAGGCGGCGGCCTCGGGGGCGTTGCCGTCGATCGGGATGCCGGGGAAGTGCTTGGCGAACACCTCGCTCAGCGCGTGCCAGACGCGCGGGTCGCCGGCGAGCGTCTTCAACGGGGTGTCCATGGTGTACGCCGGGCGGGCGCCGTAGCCCTCGGGCAGGGCGTAGGCCCAGGAGTGGCGCCCGCCCGCCACCCGCACCTCCTGGGCGTCAGGGTGGAGCGGGAGCGTGACCTCCGCCTCGGTGCCCTCGGGAACGGTGACGTCGAGCCGCATCCGGCCGTCGCCGATCCGCCAGGCGACCTCGACCCTGCCGTGCACGGTGTCGAGGGCGGTGGTGGCGTGGGTGAGGCCGCCGCCGGGCCGGGGGGCGATGCGCATCATGCGGTAGCCGGGCTCGGCCGGGGACAGGCCGCCGACCACGCGGTGCAGCCAGTCGGCGACCGCGCCGAGGGCGTAGTGGTTGAGCGAGGTCATCCCGGAGGGGTTGATCGTGCCGTCGGGCCGGATGGAGTCCCAGCGCTCCCAGATCGTGGTGGCGCCCATGGTGACCGGGTAGAGGAAGGACGGGCAGGCGGTCTCGGTCAGCAGCAGGTACGCCTCGTCCAGGTGCCCGGTGTCGCTGAGCGCGTGCAGCACGAGCGGGGTGCCGGCGAAGCCGGTGGAGATCCGGTACCCGGCCTTGGCCACCAGCTCGGCCAGGCGTTTCCCGGCGCGGGCCCGCTGGGCGGGGTCGAGGATGCCGAAGGCGATGGCGAGGGCGTAGGCGGTGGCGCTCTCGCCGACCAGGCGCCCGGAGGGGGCGACGTACTCGCGGTGGAACGCCTCGCGCACCCGCCGGGCCAGCGCGGCGAAGTGCGCGGCGTCGGCGTCGTGGCCCAGGATCTCGGCGGTGCGCGCCATCTCCGCGGTGGTCTTGCACAGGTAGGCGCAGGCTACGAGGTACCGGTCGGTCTTGCCGCCGGAGGGGTTGTCCATGGGGGCGTCGGGGTCGAGCCAGTCGCCGAACTGGAAGCCGGTGCTCCACAGCCCGTCCTCGTCCAGCAGGGCCTCCACGCTCCGGATGAACGCCGCCATGGAGTCGTAGCTCCGCCGCAGGATCTCCACGTCGCCGTAGTGCCGGTACAGCGTCCAGGGCAGGCTGACGGCGACGTCGCTCCAGAGCGCGGTGGGAGAGGACGGCGTGGACAGCACGTCGGGCACCACCCAGGGCACGTAGCCCTTCTCCCGCTGCTCGGCGGCCAGGTCCTCCAGCCAGGAGCCCAGCACGCCGCGCACGTCGTAGAGGAAGGCGGCGGTGGGGGCGAAGGCGTTGAGGTCGCCGGTCCAGCCCAGCCGCTCGTCCCGCTGCGGGCAGTCGGTCGGCACGCCCACGAAGTTGCCGCGCATGGACCACACGGTGTTGGCGTGCAGCCGGTTCACCAGCTCGTCGGAGGTCTCGAACCAGCCGGTCCGGCGCATGTCGCTGTGCACGACCACGGCGCTGACGGCGTCGAAGGGGCCGTCGATCTCGGCGTAACGGAAGCCGTGGAAGGTGAAGCGCGGCTCCCACACCTCCGGCTCACCCCCGCCGCGCAGCGTGTAGCGGTCGGTCGCGGCGGCGGTGCGCAGGGTCTCGGTGTCGAGCTCGCCCTTGGTCAGGACCTCGGCGTGGCGCACGGTCACGGTACGCCCGGCCTCGCCGGTCGTGGTCAGCCGCACCCAGCCGGAGATGTTCTGCCCGAAGTCGACGATGGTCTTCCCGGACGGGCTGGTCGTGATCTCCACCGGGGCCAGTTCCTCGATCCGGCGGATCGGCGGCGCGGTGGGGGCGACGAGCGTGCCGAGGTCCCACTCGAAGGGCTCCACCGGCGACCAGGCGGAGTCGTCGAAGCCCGGCAGGTTCCAGCCGTGGGGCTCCAGGCGCGCGTCGTAGGTCTCACCGTCGTACAGGCTCGCGCCCAGCACCGCGCCGGTCGCGCAGGTGAAGCCGGGGCCCGTGCCGACGACCCGGGCATGGTCGCCGTAGTCCAGCTCCAGCCGCAGGAACAGCGCGGGCCGGTCGGTGTAGTGGTGGCGGCGGCCCTCGAAGCCGAGGCGGCCGGCGGCCCAGCCCTCGCCGACGATCGCGCCGAGCGCGTTGGGCCCGTCCTGGATCAGACCCGTGACGTCGTGCGCGCGCACCTGCAGCCGGTGCCGGTACGACGTCCACCCCGGGGCCAGCACCTCATCGCCCACGCGGACGCCGTTCAGATACGGCTCGACGATGCCCAGCGCGGTGACGTGCAGCGTGGCCCGCAGGGGCCGCTCGCCGGCGGTGAACTCGCCGCGGAAGTAGGCAGCGGGGCCGTCCGGCTCGACGGGAAAGGACGGCGTGACGAACGACGCCCGCCAGGCGGACGACACGGCGGATGACGCGGCGGATGACACGGCGGAACTCCTCCTTGAGCGTTCAGCGGACGGACTTGATGCGCAGCACGATCAGGCCGGCGAGCACGGTGCAGACGGCGGCGGTCAGGTACAACAGGGTGTAGTTCTTCTCCCCGGCGGCGCCGACCGCGAGGATCAGCGGCGCCACCAGCGGGGCGACGGACTGGGGCACCGAGGTGGCGAAGCCGATGATCCCCATGAACCGGCCCGCGTCGGTCTCGCGCTCGGGCAGCACGTCCAGCAGCAGCGCCTGGTCCACCGAGGAGAACATGCCCAGGCCCACCGAGCACACGACCGAGCCGGCGAACAGCAGCGGCACGCCGGGTGCCAGGACCATGACCGCCGAGCCGAGCGCGTACACCACTCCGGCGCTCAGGACGAAGACGCGCCGCCGGCGCAGCCGGTCGGACAGGAAGCCGCCGCCCAGCGCTCCCGCCGAGGTCGCCAGCACGCCGAGCGCCGAGACCGTGGCGATGGTGGTGGCCACTTCCGGCACGGTGACGCCCAGCCGGGCGGCGAAGAAGAACGCGGTGAACGTCGTGTTGAGGGTCAGGCCGAAGTAGAACAGGAACCGCCCCAGCCAGTTCCAGGCGTAGTCGGGGTAGCGGCGCGGGTCGAAGACGTACTTGCGGGCCAGCGACGACGCGGTCAGCGGCTCGGCGAAGACCATGCCGCGGCTGTCCGGCTCGGGCACGAGGCAGGCGAACAGCGCCACCAGGACCACGCCGGCCGCCCCCGGCACCAGGAACAACAGCAGCGTGTCGCCGGTGAGGAAACCGGCCAGGACGACGCCGACGACCGGCGCGACCAGGGTGGCGAACCCGACCAGCCCGGCCACCTTGCCGCGCTGCGACTCGGGCAGCCGGTCGGCCATGGAGTTGACCAGGCCGCCCAGGGCCTGCCCCCAGCCCAGCTGCGCCAGGATCCAGCCGAGCCCGAGCACCGGGATGCTGGGAGCCTGAGCCATCACGACGAGGGAGACGACCCCAACGATCGTTCCGGCGATCATGAACGGGCGCCGCCGGCCGATCCGCGTGCGGGTGCGGTCGCTGAGCGTGCCCAGCAGCGGGCCGGTCACCACCGGCACCAGCGCGCCGATGCCGGTGATGTAGCCGAGGTACTCCTCGTGCCCGGGAGCGAGCTGCGTCACCCGGATCGACAGCGAGATCGCGATCGGGGTGATGAACGCCAGGAACACCCCGAACTGGGCGAGGACCATCAGCCAGATGTAGGTGGCGCTGACCTTGGGCATGGTGTCCCGCGGGTCCTGCGCGTAGGTGGTGCTCGGCATGGACGTCCTTTCGGGGGTGGATCGTAAAACGTTTAATAGGCATGCCGGAAAAGGCGACCTCAGGCGCACTAACACGTGTAACCTGATGGTGCGAGGACGTTAACATCGGAGACGCACCGCGGCAATAGGGTGCGTGACGACGATCGTGAGCGAGGGGCGGAGTTGCCGGCGAAGAAGCCCGCACGCAGAGTGACGAGCACCGACGTGGCCCGGGAGACGGGCCTGTCGCGTGCCACCGTGAGCTTCGTCCTCAACGACACGCCCAACCAGTCCATCCCGCAGGCCACCCGGCAGCGGGTGCTGGAGGCCGCCGCCCGGCTCGGCTACACGCCCTACGCCCCGGCCCGCACGCTGCGCAGCGGCCGCAGTGACCTCATCGTGTGCGAGCTGCCCGACTGGCCGCAGAGCCCCACGATGGCCGAGTTCGTCGACCGGGCCGGCGAGGTGCTGGCCGAGGCCGGCTACACCCTGGTGACCCACGTCCACACCGACCGGCCGGGCGGGCTGGGCAGGCTGTGCGCGGCGCTCGCCCCCGCCGCCGTGTTCGGCATGCGGCCGTTCCCCCCGCAGGATGTCGAGGCCATGCGCCGGGCCCGCGTAGGAGTGATCCTGCCGCCACCGCAGGCAGGCTCCGGCGACGATCTCGGCGCGAGCGTCTGGACCACAGGGATCGGCCGCATGCAGGCCGAACACCTGATCGCCAAGGGCCACACCCGCATCGCCTGCGCCCTGCCCGACGACCCCCGGGTCAGCGACCTGAGCGCGGGACGCGCCGCCGGCGCCGCGCAGGCGTGCGCGGACGCCGGCCTGCCCGCCCCCGCCCGCTCGCCGGTCCCCCTGGACATCGATGGCGCGGCGGGCGTGGTGTCGGCCTGGCGCGCCTCCCCCGACGCCCCCACCGCCGTGTGCGCCTACAACGACGAGGTCGCGCTGGCACTGCTGGCCGGCATGCGCCGGCTGGGGCTGAGCGCCCCCGGCGACCTGGCCGTGATCGGCGCCGACGACATCCCCGCCGCCCGCTTCGCCGCACCGCCCCTGACCACCATCGCCCTGGACAGCGGCGACCTCGGCGCCCACCTCGCCCGCGCGCTGCTGCGCACACTGGACGGCGAGGAGCAGGACCTGACCCTGGCCCCGCACGGCGTCCACGTGGTCGAGCGGGAATCGGCCTGAGGGAGGCGGGACCTCCCGGCAGGACACCCCCATCGACGACCCGGCCCTCGGCGACCGCCGGACGAACGCGACGGCGCGCTCCACGGCCTCGGTGGCCTCGGGCAGAAAGCCGGTCGCCGCCTGCCGAACCTGGAACTCAGGGCCACACCACCCCCTTGTCGGTCCACGTGACCCCCTTGTTGCGGCACAGGCAGAAGGGATGCCCGACCGGGTCGGTGTAGACCCGCCAGCCGTAGCCCTCGGGGCCGATGAAGTCCTGCTTCAGTGTCGCGCCGAGTTCGATGACACGGCGCTGTTCGGCTTCGATGTCGTCCACTTCGAAGTCGAGGTGGTACTGCTTGGGGTGCTCGCCGTCGGGCCAGCGCGGTGGGCGGTAGTCGTCCACCCGCTGGAAGGCCAGCTCGACCTCACCGAAGGGGATGCCGGCCCATTGGTCGTCGCTGTCCTCCTTGATCGCACGGCCGGTCAGTTCGGAGTAGAAGGCCGCCAGCTTCATCGGGTCCGGGCAGTCGATGATGAAATCCGTGAGTTGGAGCATCAGGCGATGATGCCACAAGCCTCCCCTGATCATCCCGACCGAGGGGGCGGGATCGGCCCTACAGCAGCTTGTCCGGGGTGATCGGCAGGTCGCGGACGCGTTTCCCCGTCGCGTGGAAGACGGCGTTGAGGATGGCGGGAGCGGTCCCGATGGTGGCGATCTCACCGAGGCCCTTCACGCTCCCGGGAATGTGCGGGTCGTCCCTCTCGACGAAGATCGCTTCGATGTCGGGGACGTCGGCGTTGACGGGGACGTGGTATCCCCAGAAGCCGGCGTTGGTGATGCGCGCGTCGCGGCGGTCCACCTCGGTGGCCTCTGTCAGCGCCTGGCCGATGCCCATCACCACTCCGCCGATGACCTGGCTGCGGGCGGTGCGGGGGTTGATGATGCGGCCGGCCTCGATCGCCTTGACGTGTCTGGTCACGCGGACCGTCCCGAGCTCCGGGTCCACCTTCACCTCGGTGAAGTCGGCGCCGAAGGCCCACCTCGCGACCGTCGCCCCCTCGCGCGGCGGTGGGGTGTGGTCTCCCGTGGCGGACTGCAGCCGGTTGCGGCGCAGGATCTGCGCGTACCTCTCGCCCCTCGACCGGTCACCGCGCACGAACAGGTATCCGTCGTCCACCAGGACGTCGTCCGGGGACGCGCCGGACAGCGGTGAGCCCTCGTCGGCCACGGCGATGCGGATCACCTTCGCCCGCAGCGCCTCGCCGGCGAGCCGGGCCGCCGCAGCGACGCTGGCCGCGGTGTGCGAACCGAACGAGCCCCCGCCGGTCGGCAGATCGGTGTCGCCCAGTTCCGCGCGCATCATCTCCACCGGGACGCCGAGCGCGTCCGCCGCCACCTGAGTCATGATCGTGAACGTGCCGGTGCCCAGGTCCTGGCTGCCGATCTGCACCACGGCGCGCCCGTCGGCGCCGAGCCTGACGAGCGCGCTCGTCGGATCGCTGCCGGCGTGCCGGATCGCCGTGGCCATGCCCCACCCGACCAGGTATCGGCCGTCCCGCATCGAGCGCGGCTCCGGGTTCCGCTCCGGCCAGCCGAACCGCCGCGCTCCCCGTTCGTAGCACTCCAGCAGGCCGTTGCTGGACCAGGGGAGGCCGGAGTTCGGGTCCCGCTCGGCGTAGTTGCGCCTGCGCAGTTCCAGCGGGTCCACGCCCAGCTCGGCGGCGAGCTCGTCCATCGCCGACTCGACGGACACCAGCCCCACCCCCTCGACAGGAGACCGCATCGGCACCGGCGTCTGGCAGTTGACCTTCACGAACCGCTGGGTGGTCCGGATGTTCGGGCAGCCGTACGGCACCGGGGTGGCGGCGCCGATGTAGAACGGCGGCGTGTCGTAGAACGCGGATGTCTCACCGACGCAGTCCTGCGCGATGGCGGTGAGCACGCCGTCGCGCCGGGCCCCCAGCCGGACCCGCTGGACGGAGTGCGGCCGCTGGCCGGTGGCGGCGAACATCTGCCGGCGGGTGGTCACCAGCCGCACCTGCCGCCCGGTGAGCCTGGCCGCCATCGCCGTCACCACGCTCGGCCAGCACCAGGCGGCCTTGCCGCCGAAGCCACCGCCGAGGAACTCGGAGACGACCCGGACCTGTTCCGGCCGGAGCCCGAACGTCGTGGCCAGTCCGTCGCGGACCATGCTGATCGTCTGGGTGGACACGTGCACCGTCACCTCGTCCGCCGTCCACCGCACCGTGGTCGCCATCGTCTCCATGGGGTGGTGGTGCTGCGCCGGGGTGGTGTACGTACGGTCGATGACGACCGCCGCGTCGGCCAGCCCCCGGTCCACGTCGCCGATCGTCGTCGGCGGCGCGTACCGCGGGGAGTCGAACGCGTCGTCGATCCCCTCGAACAGGGTGGCGACCGGCCGCTCCTCCGCGTACTCCACCCGGACCAGGGAGGCCGCGTGCGTCGCGTTCTCCAGGGTGTCGGCCACCACCACCGCCACCGGCTGGCCAGAGTAGTGCACGCGATCGTCCTGAAGCACCAGGAGCGTCTCATGGGCCGGGCCGAGGACCTCCTGCGCCGGGACCGGCCGCAGCCGCGGCGCGTTGTGGTGGGTGATCAGCTCAAGGACGCCGCCGGCCGCGCGGGCCTGCCGGGCGTCGATCGAGGTGATCCGTCCCTTCGCCACGGCGGCGCAGACCGCCACCGCGTGGACGAGGTCCTTCCCGTCATCCTGCGGCAGGTCGGCGGTGTACCGGGCCGCGCCGGTGACCTTGAGCCTGCCCTCCACCCGCGCGATGGGCCGTCCCACGACACTCATCTCAATCCCCCACTTCCGACAGCGCGCGGGCCACCGCCCGCTCGACCATCGCGACCTTGAACCGGTTGTGCCGCCGCGGTGTGGCGCCGCTCGCGGCGGCCTGGCCCGCGGCCCGCCGGCTCTCCTCGTTCAGCGGCTTCCCGGTGAGGGCCGCCTCGGCGGCGCGGGCCCGCCACGGCCGCGGCGCCACACCGCCGAGCGCGATCCGGCAGTCGCGCACCACACCGCGCCGGACGTCCACCGCGACGGCGACCGAGACCAGCGCGAACGCGAACGAGGCACGGTCGCGGATCTTCAGGTAGTGCGAGCGGGCCGCGAACCTGCTCGCCGGAACGTCGATCCCGGTGATCAGCTCGCCGTGGTCGAGAACCGTCTCGCGGTGCGGCTCCTCACCCGGCAGCCGGTACAGCTCCTCGATCGGGATCGACCGGGCGCCGGCCGGCCCCTGCGTCCGCACCACCGCGTCCAGCGCGGTCAGCGCCACGGCCAGGTCGGAAGGGTGCACGGCGATGCAGTGGTCGCTGCCGCCGAAGATCGCGTTGTAGCGGTTGTTGCCCTCCAGAGCGCCGCATCCGGAGCCCGGTTCCCGGCGGTTGCAGGCGAAGCGGACGTCGCGGTAGTAGGAGCACCGCGTCCGCTGCAGCAGGTTCCCTCCGGGGGTGAACATGTTGCGCACCTGCGGGGACGCGCCGGCCAGCAGGGCCTGCGCCAGCACCGGGTAGTCGCGGCGCACGACCGGATGGTTCTCCACGTGACGGGCGAGGGCGCCGATGTGCAGTCCTTCCGCACCCGGGCGGATGGAGGTCAGCGGCAGGGCGCGGATGTCCACCAGCCGGTCGGCCGCGATCTGACCCTCGCGGACGAGATTCAGCACCTCGGTGGCGCCCGCGACGTACAGCGCCTTCGGGTCCGGCGACACCTGCAGCACGGCCGACCGCACGGTGCTCACCGTGGTGTAGGAGAAGGGCCTCATCGCGCGCCTCCGCCGGCCGCCTGGCGCACCGCCGCGACAATGTTCGGGTACGCGCCGCAGCGGCAGATGTTGCCGCTCATCCACTCCCGCACCTCTTCGGGAGAGCCGGCATGGCCCTCCTCGATCAGCGCGACGGCGCTCATGATCTGCCCGGACGTGCAGTATCCGCACTGGAACGCGTCGCATTCGAGGAACGCCCGCTGCACCGGATGCAGCTCGTCCCCCCTGGCCAGCCCCTCGATCGTGGTGATCTCGGCGTCCCGCTGCATGACCGCCAGCGTGAGGCAGGAGTTGACGCGCCGGCCGTCGACCAGCACCGTGCACGCTCCGCACGCCCCCTGGTCGCAGCCCTTCTTCGTGCCCGTCAGCCCGAGCCGCTCGCGCAGCGCGTCCAGCAGCGTCGTCCTGGGCTCCACCGACAACGTGCGCTCCCGCCCGTTCACCCGCAGGCTGATCTCCACCGGCTCGGCGGCCAGCGTCTCCTCCCGGACGGGCGGCGCGGTCGCGGCACGCGCGGCCCCGGCTTGGGGGGCCAGCCCCGCGCCGACCGTCGCCGCGCCGATCAGCGCGCCGCGCCCGAGCACCTGCCGTCTGCTCGGTCCTCCGGCCGCGCGGCCGGAGGACTCCATGCTTGAAGCGTCATCTGGCATGGAAACGTGTGCCTCTCTCTGGTTCCACCTGGACTCCGCCCAGGACCTGATCGGCAGCGTAGGGTCGGCGCAAGGCTCCAACTAGGATGAAATTGACATGGACGAGTCCCAGACGCTCACGTGGCGCCCCCGGGAGCTGCCGGGGGTGGAGGTGGTGGCCGAACGTGGGGCGGCGTACACCCGCCGGCACGTGCGCCTGGACACCGGGTACGCGATCAAGATCACGCTCGGCGGCGCGCCACCGCCGATGCGGTACCGAGGTCGTGTTCACGACTCGGCCGCCCCCGGCATGGTGACCGTGGTCGAGCCGGACGAGGTCGTGTACTCGCTCGGCCGGGACGCGACCACGCACCGGCTGTTCTCTCACATCCTCGTCGTGGACGCCGGGCTCATGCCGGCCGGCGCCGGGCGCGCGGACCGGCCCCGGTTCCGCGAGCTGAGATATCACGACCGCGCCCTGTTCGACGGCATCGCGGTGCTGCACAGCAGCCTGGCCCACGGCGACGACCGGCTGACCCTGCAGTCGACGCTGACCGGTCTGCTCGACAACCTGGTCAGCCGGCACGCCACCGCCCCGGGCGCGGTGAGCCCCGTGCTCCGCCCCCGGGCGCTGCGCCAGGTGCGCGAGCTCCTGCACGACCGGCTGGACGACAACATCGGCCTCGACGAACTGGCGTCGGTGGCCGGATGCGGCAAGCACCATCTCATCAGAAGCTTCCAGCACGCCTACGGCGTTCCGCCGCACCGCTACCGGAACCTGCTACGCCTGGCCAGGGCCAGGTCACTGCTGGCGGTGGGCCGGAGCGTCGCGGAGGTGGCCGCCGAGCTCGGCTTCTTCGACCAGAGCCACCTCAACCGGCACTTCCGGCAGTCCTACGGCATGAGCGCGGGCGCCTACGCCAAGGCCGTGCGGTAGGCGGTCCCGCCACCGTCTCCACGCGAAAACGTCACACCGGCGCTCGGGGCGGGCGCGCGCACGGCGCTGCCCGCAAGCCCACCCGAGAATCCTCGGCCAGGACGCGTCACCTGACACCTCCTAGGCGACATGCCTAGGCGATGTTCGCCGACGCGACCGCGGTGCGGGGGCGGCGAGCATGAACGCGTGTCCCGGGAGGGGCGTGACCCGAAGAAGCGGAGTGGGATGGACCACGCTCGTCCGGCCCGCCGCTGAACCGATGGGAAGGAGTTTCGCCGATGACGACGCAGATGAAGGCGGTTGTCGTACCTGAAGTGAAGGCCGGTTGGGAGGTGCGGGAGCGGCCCGTGCCGGAGCCGGGGCCGGGTGAGGTGCTGGTGCGCGTCCACGCGTGCGGGATCTGCGGCACCGACCTGTGGATGGCCCACGGGGTGCTGTCGTTCCGGGAGTTCCCGCTGTTCATGGGGCACGAGGGCGTGGGTGAGGTGGTGGCGCTGGGCGCGGGCGTCACCGAGCGCAGGATCGGCGACCGCGTCGGGATGCCGATGATGCAGAAGCGCTGCGGCGCCTGCGACTTCTGCCGCGAGGAGCACCCGAACAGCTTCGTCACCGCCGGCAACTGCGCGAGCCCGACGCTGACCGGCGTAAACGTCGACGGCGCCCTGGCCGAGTACATGGTCGCCGACGTCGGGGGCACGGTCCTGCTCCCGGACGGGATCTCCTACGAGGACGCCGCGCCCACGGTGTGCGCCGGCTACACGACCTGGGCCGGCATCCGCCGGGCCGACGCCAAGCCGGGGGCCCGGGTCGCCGTCGTCGGCGTCGGCGGGATCGGCCACTTCGCGATCCAGTTCGCCAAGGCCGTCGGTTACCACGTGATCGCGGTGACCCGCAGCCCCGGCAAGCACGCGCTCGCCCGCGAGCTCGGCGCCGACGACGTCGTCGCCGACGGTGCGGCGCTCAAGGAGATCGGTGGCGCCGACGTCCTGCTGCACACCAGCAGCTCGCATGCCGCCGCCATCGACGCGATGACGGGCCTGCGGCCCTGGGGCAAGCTCGTGCTGATGGGCCTGGCCGAGGACGAGATGATCCTGCCGGCACTGCCGCTGACCACGCACAGCCACCAGATCATCGGCTCGGCCCACAACGGCATGGAGTATCTCGCCGAAGCTCTCGACATCGTGGCGCGCGGCCAGGTCAAGCCGATGGTCGAGCTGTTCCCCCTGGAGCGCGTCAACGACGCCTATCAGAGGGTCGCCAGCGGCGACGTGCGTTTCAAGGCCGTCGTCACGTTCTGACCGGCATCCGGTGGCGGACAGCGACCGGAATCGCAAGTCCACGACCCTGTCTTCACCCCGCCATCGCCTTGTCCTCGCCGCCCCCCGAACGGGGGACGGCAACGAGGAACGCCTCCTCCACCAAGGAGGCTCAGGAGTTGTCCTGGTGTGGAGGCGCGGTGTGCCTGGGGACGCTGCTGCCAGGCGCACCGCGCCCTGCACAGGGTCCGCGATGTAAGCGATTGTCGATGGTGTCGCGACACAGGCCAAGAACGAACAATTCGAATCTCACCGCGAGTAGTGATGAACACCATGAGAGACATCGAGGCTCGGCTCCGGACCCTTGAGGACAAGGACGCCATCCGCGGCCTGCTCATCAAGGGCTGGCGCGCGCTCGACCAGAAGGACTGGGAGACCTGGATCGGCTGCTGGCACCCTGAGGCGCAGCTCGCCTTCGGCCCGTGGGAGCCGCTGCGGGGACGTGAGGCGATACTCACAGCGGTCCGGGACGCGGAGTCGCCGTACGCGGCGATGATGCACTACGTGCACAACACGCACTTCGAGATCGACGGCGACCGCGCCACGGGCGTCGGCTACATGCTCTTCGTCGGCGTCCCCGACGGAACTGCGGCCGGGGATCACTTCGACATGGGCGGGGCCTACGACTGGGAGTTCGTCCGTACGCAGGAGGGCTGGCGGGTGCTCGGGCAGCACCTGACCCTCACCTGGAGCCTCGGCGTCGACACCCTGGGAGCCTTTGCCGACGCGTGAGGACCGGCGGGCGGATCACGAGGTCGCCGAGCGGAACTCCGATGCCTTATGCGACGCTCTCGTCACCGCCGTGACACATTTGTACCCGCAGTAAATGCTTGTCAGTGTCTATCACTGGACGACATGAGGGGCACCGTGGCTACGATTCCCACCGCGGCCGGCGCCATCGACAGCGCCGAGTTGGGCAGGACCCTCGCCCACGAGCACGTGTTCGTGCTCGGGGCCGAGTACCAGCAGAACTATCAGGACTGGGACGAGGAAACACGTGTGGCCGAGGCCGTCACGGCTCTGGCCGAACTGAAGTCGCTCGGCATCGACAGCATCCTCGACCCGACGGTGCTCGGGCTCGGCCGGTACGTGCCGCGCGTGCGGCGCATCGCCGAGCAGGTGGACCTCAACATCGTGGTCGCGACCGGGCTCTACACCTACTCCGACCTGCCGTTCCAGTTCCACTACAACGGTCCCGGCCTCCTGTTCGACATGCCCGAACCGCTCACCGAGTTGTTCGTCAAGGACCTGACCGAGGGGATCGGGGACACGGGGGTCAAGGCCGCGTTCCTCAAGTGCGCGATCGACACGCCCGGCCTGACGCCCGGGGTGGAGCGCGTCCTTCGGGCGGTGGGCCAGGCGCATGTGCGCACCGGCGCTCCGGTCATGGTGCACACCAACCCGCACACGAAGTCGGGGCTGGTGGCCCAGCGGGTGCTCGCCGAGGAGGGCGTGGATCTGTCGAAGGTAGTGCTCGCGCACTGCGGCGACTCGACCGACGTCGATCACCTGGCCGAGCTCGCCGACGCCGGCTCGCTGCTGGGCATGGACCGCTTCGGGCTCGACGAGCTGCTGCCGTTCGAGCAGCGGGTGGACACGATCGTGCGGCTGGTCGAGCGCGGGTACGGCGACCACATGGTGATCGCGCACGACGCCTCGTGCTATATCGACTGGTACACGCCGCAGGACGCCGCGAGAGTGGCTCCGCGCTGGCACTTCCGGCACATCAGCGAGGACGTCCTGCCGGCGCTGAAGGAGCGCGGCCTGTCCGACGACGACGTGGACACGATCCTGGTCGCGAACCCGCGGCGGCTGTTCGAGTAGGCCCGACAGGGTCACGGAAGTCGCACGGTCCTGAGCTCGCGGCGGGAGGCGATGCCCAGCTTGCCGAAGATGTTGCGCAGGTGCGCGTCGATGGTGCGCGGGCTCAGGAAGAGTTGCGCCGCGACCTCCTTGGAGGTCGCGCCGCCCGCCACGAGCCGGGCGATGCGCAGCTCCTGCGGCGTCAGGGCATCGGCCGGCTGCGCCGCCCGCTTGCGCGGCTGCTCGCCGGTGGCCCGCAGCTCGCGGGCGGCGCGTTCGGCGAACGCCTCCACGCCCATGCCCGAGAGCATCTCGTGGGCGGTGCGGAGCTGTTCGCGGGCGTCCTGGCGCCGGCCCTCGCGGCGTAGCCACTCGCCGTAGACGAGGTGGGCGCGGCCGAGAAAGGTCGCGTACCGGGATCTGGAGAGCTGGTCGATCGCCTCGCGGTACAGGTCCTCGGCGGCGGGCCCGGTGGTGGTCAGCGCGCGTGAGCGTGCCTCTATCCCGAGCGCCAGCGGCGTGCCGCTGGCACGGGCGCGGGAGCTGAGCCGTTCCAGCGTGGCCTCGGCGCGCGCCGGCTCGCCGGCGCGGACGGCGGCCTCGATCAGCTCGGGCAGGGCGGCGCTGCTGTGCGTCAGCTCGTCGTAATCGCACGGTACCGAGGCGGCTTTCAGTGCGGCGCGGTAGTCGCCCAGGCCGTTGTACAACACGGACATCGAGGAGTTGGCCAGAGTGATCACCGTTCCCTCGCCGCGCCGGGTCGCCTCCTGGACCATGACCTCGAACTGCTCCAGGGCTTCGGCCCGCCGGCCGACCCACGCACGGCGGACTATGTCGTACGGCAGCGGCGGTGCTCCGGTCGATTCCAGGATCGCGGTGACGTCGGCGACCAGGCCGGCGGCCTGGGCGAGGTCGCCGATCTGCACCAGGATGGTCGAGTGGAAGTTGAGCGCGGTGGCGAGTGTGGTCAGCGCCCCGGCGTCGCGGGCGAGCCTGATGTAGCGGGTGGTCAGCTCGTAGAGGGTCTGGTCGTCCCACAACATGTACGCGGCGCGGCAGGCCCCCCACAACCCCCGCCGGCTGGTGTCGTCGGTGCCCAGGTTCTCGCGGTACGCGTGCAGCGCCCGCCGCAGTCCCGGCACGCTCGCCTCGTAGCCACAGGTGAACCTGGTGACCAGTCCGTCGAGCAGGAGATCGGCCGGGCTCGGAGGGCCCACCGGCGGCGGAGCGTCGCTCGCGGCCTCGGCGACCTCCACCACGCCGCGGCCGTGCCCGAGCGGGCCGGCGTGGATGGCCGCCTCGATGGCCTGCAGATAGGTGTCCCTGGACTGGGCGGGGTCCAGTGGGGCGAGCGTCTTGGCGGCGTGGAGCAGCATCCCCGGCACGTCGCTGCTCCGGGTGCGTGCGAACTCGATCTGGGCGCGCAGCCGCTCGGCACGAGCCCGGTGGAGCGCGTCCAGCGGACCGGCCACCGCGATGCTCAGCAGGTCGAAGGCGGCGTCGGACGCGCCTGCCTCGTGCTTGGCCTGAGCGGCGGCCAGGGCCCGGTGGGCCCGGTCGGCGGGGCCGGGGGTGAGGGCGGTCGCCCGTTCCAGGAACGCGGCCGCGGCGCCCAGGCCACCGCGGGCTCTGGCCCGGCCGGCCGAGCGCTCCAGCTCCAGCGCGACCGTCTCGTCGGTGCCCAGAACCGCCTGCGCCCGGTGCCAGGCCCGGCGGTCGGGGTCGGCCTTCTCGCTTGTGGCCTCGGCCAGCGCGGCGTGCGCACGGCGGCGCTCGGCCGGTCCGGCGGCCCGGTAGACCGCCGAGCGCACCAGCGGATGGGAGAAGCGCACCCTGGCGCCGACTTCGAGCAGCCCCGTCGCTTCCGCCGGCGCGATCGCCTCGGCGTCGATGCCGAGGTGCTCGGCCGCCCGCCACAGCAGCGCCGCGTCGCCGACCGGATCGGCGGCCGCGACCAGCATCAACGTCTGCGTGGGCGCGGGGAGGCCGGCCGCCCTGCGCTGGAAGCTCTCCTCGATCCGGCCGGGCACGCTCAGCGCGTCCGGCGTGCCGAACCCGCCCGCCAGCCCCGCCGGCGCCGCCTGCCGGGACAGCTCCAGCAGGGCCAGCGGGTTCCCCCGCGCCTCGGCGAGGATGCGCTCGCGGACCCGGTCGTCCAGCGGCGTTCGGACCGCCGAGGCCAGCAGGGCCCGCGCGTCGGCGTCCGCGAGCCCGGCCAGGCGTAACTCGGGCAGGCCGGCGAACACCTTGGCAGCCTCGGAGGCGGGCACCTGGTCGCGCAGCCCGAACACCAGCACCAGGCGCTCGGCCTGCACCCGCCGCGCGACGAAGGCGAAAACCTGTGCCGAGACCAGGTCCAGCCAGTGCGCGTCGTCCACCAGGCACAGCAGCGGCTCGTCCTCGGCGGCCTCGGCCAGCAGGCCGAGCGTGGCCACCCCCACCAGGAACGGGTCCGGCGCCTCGCCGGTGCGCTGCCCGAACGCCACGGCCAAGGCGGTCCGCTGGGGTTCGGGCAGGGCCGGGAGGCGGTCCAGCAGCGGCGCGCAGAGCTGGTGCAGCCCGGCGAACGCGAAACCGATCTCGGACTCCACGCCGACCGTGTTCACCACCCGGAACCCCGACGCGGTCTCGCGGGCGTGCCTGAGCAGCTCGGTCTTGCCGATGCCGGCCTCACCGCGCACGACGAGCGCGCCGCTGTGCCCGCCCCGCGCCGAGGTGAGCAGCCGCTGAACGGCCACGTGCTCGGCCTGCCGACCTCGAATCATCACCCGCTCTCCCGCAGGGCACCGACTGACCGCGGGCCTGAGCCGCCGGTCCTCTGATCGAGGATAAAGCTACGCGGACCGCCTGGTTTCCGGTCAAGCGGTTCGAGGGGGAACGGGTTGCGTACTTGCGTAGCGAGTAGGTGACGCCTGCCGACGCGGACCGGCCGCCGCTGGGCGAGCCTGACGACAGGCGGGCGGCGTCGCACCGCGTCAGTCCACGAGTGCCGCCGCCGAGTCATTCGACAAGACGGGAATCTCTCATGTGCTACCTCGTCATCGGAGCAACGGGCGACGTCGGCGGCGCCCTCGTGCCCCAGCTCCTGGAACAGGGCCACCAGGTCCGCGCGCTGGTCCGCGACGCCTCCAGCGCCGAGAGGCTCCCCGCGGGCGTCGACATCGCCGTCGGTGACCTGGACGATGCCGACAGCCTCGTCGCGGCCGCCCACGGCGTCAGGGCCGTCTTCTACACGCAGGTCGCCCCGCTGCCTGACCAGGCCGGGAAGATGGTGGACGCCGCCCGGTCCGCCGGCGTGAACCGGATCGTGCTGCTCTCCTCGGTCACCGCCATCCTGGAGCCCAAGCCCATGATCGGTGCGCGGATCGCCGCGCGCGACGATGTCCTGCGCCGGTCCGGGCTGGAAGTCACCTACCTGCGCGCCAACACACTGATGTCGAACGCGCTGTCGTGGCTGCCGACGATCCGCGAGCAGGGCCGGGTCTACGACGCGAGCGACCCCGGCCTGACGGTGCCCGTCGATCCGTACGACGTCGCCCGGGTCGCCGCGCTCGCCCTCACTCAGGACGGTCACGCCGGCAAGGGATACATCCTCAACGGCCCGCACGCGCTCACCGCGCGGGAGCAGGTGGAGATCCTCGCCGGCGTGCTCGGGCGAGGCATCGAGTTCGTGCCGGTCACGCCGGAGCAGTTCGCTCAGCGCAGCATCGAGCACGGGACCCCCGAGGACCTGGCCCAGACGGTGCGGAACCTCAACGAGCTCGTCCGCGCGGGCCGCGCCGGAGTGGTCGCCGAGGACATCACCAACCTCACCGGCATCGCGCCACGGACCTTTCGCGAGTGGTGCGAGGACAACGACCGCGTTTTCAGGATCTGTCGCTGATCGGGACATGCGCCGATCCCCGCCGGACAAGGTCGTGGCGGCTGCGGCCGGAAGATCGGCGCCGGCCTGTTCGCGTGTGGCGGCGTCCCGCAGCTATGCGACGCGATCACGCAGCGTCCGCATCGTGCGCAGTTGCTCCTCCACCGGCGCCTCGATGTCGAAGAAGACATGCCCGACGCCGAGCTCGCGCACGTACGCGAGGTCGTCCTCCCACTGCTCCAGAGTGCCGGTGAACAGCGGCCGGTCCCTCTCCGCGAGCGGCGTGCCGGACAACCGGCCGTCGGCGCGGGCGACGATCGGCAGGGCGTCGGCGTCCCGTCCGGCGGCGCGGGCGGCCGCGCGGAACGCCGCGATTTCGGCGGCCAGCGGCTCCCGAGTCCAGTGGTACGGGTGGAGGCCGTCGGCGATTCGCCCGGCGCGCTCGCCGCCCGGCCCTCCGGAAGGCGAGGAGCAGCCGATCAGGATCGGGATTCCGCCGGGCTGGAGGGGCTTGGGCCCGATCTGTGACTCGGGGATGCGGTAGAAGCGCCCCTCGAAATGCACGGGGTCCTCACCCCAGACCGCGCGCATGGCCGCCACATGCTCCGCCAGCCCCTCGCCCCGCCGGCTCCGCGGCACGCCGGCGGCCGTGAACTCCTCTTCCAGCCAGCCCTGGACCAGCCCGGCGATGACCCGCCCGCCGCTGAGCCGGTCGAGGGTGGCCAGCCGCCGGGCGAGCACCACGGGCGGGTGGAACAGGGCGTTGACGGCGCTGGTGCCCAGCAGTACCCGCTCGGTGAGCGCGGCCACGTAGGTGAGCGTCTCGATCGGGTCGAAGACGGTCGCGTAGTACTCCGGGAGCGGCTCCGCGGGGGCGTCGGGCAGCAGCCGTACGGGACGCAGCGGGCGCAGCAGCCGGTCCATCACCCACACCGAGTCCAGCCCCATCGCCTCGGCCTCCCGCGCGACGCGCGCGATGTCCTCGGCGGAGACGTCCTTTCCGCGCTGGGGCAGCGCGATCCCCAACCGCATGGTGTCCCCCTCCCGATCAGGCGCCGAACGCGCCCAGCACTCCGCGGCCGCGCAGCAGCTTGTCGCCGCGTACGTACATCGCCTCAAGCTCCTCGCCAGGCTCGTGCTCGCGCTCCAGCACCCACAGGTCGGACTGGCCGAACACGGGCGCGGCGCCCACCTGGACGACGATGTCGCCGACTCGGACGCCGGCCTGCTCGGCGAACGAGCCCGGCTTGACCACGAGCACCTCGGGCCCGGCCGGGGTGTCGGTGACGGTCACGCCGGTCTCGGACTTCCACGTGAAGAAGCGGTCGAAGCCCACCCCGGTGCGCAGGTAGAGATACAGATTGGCGAGGTTCTGCGACCAGCCGAGCGCCCAGCTCTCCAACTGCCCGAGCCAGTCCTCGCCCTCGCCGAACCCGGACTGGGTGATCCTGACCCGGGAGCCGGTGCCGGTCTGCTCGAAGACGGCCGTGACCTCGGTCTCGCCCGGGAGCAGGCCCGGCGGCTCCTTCCACGTCAGCCGGCGGTTCGGCTCGACCTCGACGAACTCCCAGACGTAGTCGAACTCACCCATCGGCCAGGTGATCCGGCCGCCGGGGCGCACGTCGGCGTCCTTGATCTGCCCCGGATACCAGGCGTCCAGCTCGGTCCGGTCGGTGAAGGCCCGCCACAACCGCTCCACCGGAACCACGAACTCAAAGGTCTTCTCGAACTTGTCACTCACGAGGCTCTCCCTCCGGGTCGGGGTAGACGCTGAGCAGGACCCGGTACGGCGCTCCGCCCGCCGTGCCGTACTTCTTGAGCAACGGGCCGAGCGCGGCCAGGTACGCCTTCATGAACTCCGCGCGGTCCTGCGCGGTCGCGAAGCGGACCTCGGCCTCCACCGACGCACTGGCGATCTGCTCGCCCTCGAAGGCCGCCCGGTCCAGCAGCACGGCCGCATCCCGCTGCAATCGCTCGCCGAGCAGGACGAGCTGCTCCAGGGAGAACTGCTCGGCCATCGCCACGGCCCTTCGGGGATGGGCCCAGGCGACCCGCGGCGAGACCACGAACGTGCGGGCCACCGGCTCGTACAGCGTCTCGATGAAGTTGCCGCTGCGCCGCTCGCCGACCAACCGCACCAGCCGCGCCTTCTCCAGCTCCTTGAGGTGGTAGTTGACCCGCTGCCGCGGCACGCGCAGATCGCGCGCGACGGTGGCGGCCGAGGCGGGCTCACGCAGCCGCTCCAGGATCTGGACACGCAGCGGGTGCGCGAGCGCCTGCAGCGCCTCCGGACGCGTCACCGACTCGATCCGTTTCACGATCCCATACTTTGTTCGGAAAGTAATCGTTGTCAAGAGCACAGTACCTGTCGCGCCGCCGGGGAGACCGCCATGCCAAGGTGGGATGGACGCCGACCCGCCTCGCAGAAGCCGCGCCCGGTTCCATGACCCGGCCCCGCACAAGGGACGCCCGCTGCTGTAGGGGCCGATCTACAACGTTGACCGGATGCTCTTGTCCGGGTCGTCCATCGGGTGCCGCCGACGGCCTGGCAGAGGATCGAGGCAGGGAACCGCTGACCACACTGGTGGACAAGGGGCTGCGCGGACAGACGCCGACGCGCGAGGAGGCCCTGGCCGTCCTGATCATCCGCACCTGTGCGCACGTGCCGGCGGAGGAGGATTTCGACTACTGGACCTGGTGCCGGGCCGTTCGCAGAGGGGCGACCTTCGTCACCAGCGGCCCGCTCCTGCGATTCGGCGTTACGGGGCATCAGCCGGGCCAGGAGGCCCGGGTGCCCGCGAGCGGCACCGTCCGCGTCGGCGCCCGCGTTCAGTAGATCTTCGACGTCGACCGGCACCCGGTTCGACGCGGCCACGATCGATCACATGCTCAACCTCGTCGCAGGCTCCCTCGACTACATCGACGAGCGCAGCCACGCCTGTGGCCCGGCCAGGTCGGCCATCGACACGGGCAGGAGCGATCACCTGGCCTTCCTGCGGGCGCCGTTCCTGAAGGCGCGCGAACTGCTGCTCAAGCGCAAGGCCGCCGGCTGAGGGTGGTTCTCGAACTCGCTCCGGCCGAGGGAGGTCATGGCGACGCGGTGCCGGACCGGCTCCGCACGGACTCGCGGTAGTCCATGAACGACGGGCGCGTTGCGGAAGGCCGGTCGAGCCAGTCGTTCACCATCCGCGCGGTCGTCGGCGCGAACTCGTCGGTGATCGTCAGATGGTTTCCCGGCACGTCGGCCAAGGTGACCGGCGTGGCACTGTCCCAGGTGAACATCCAGTCGTCATGGTCCGCCGAACCGCTCATGCGCTCGGTCGCCCGGACCTGAAGCGTCGGGACCTCTATGTGCCGCGGAGGCCACCACGGCAATGACATGTAATAGGCCATCGCGGAGACCCAACTGTCGTCGCCAGCGTCGCCGACCCGCCTGACCCTGTCGAATATCCCCTGCGGCAACAGCCCCTGGTCCTCCGCCATGGTGTCGAGGTCGCCCTGCGAGGGAGTGTCGAGCAGGATGACGCCCACCGGAGGCACCCCCCTCCGCGCCAGCTCCGCGGCGACCCAATGCGCGATCAATCCGCCGCTGACGGCCCCGCCCAGTGCGAACTCGCCCCCGTCCGGGTTGTCCCGGACGATCACGTCGGCGTACGCGGAGGCCAGGGCCTCAAGGTCCGCCGGGAGCGCCTCACCGGCGCGGAAACCGGGCGAGTGCGACACCGACACGTCCCGGGTGCCCCGGAAGGCCCACGCCAGGCGCGAGTACATGGTCTCGACCGGGGCCATGTACGGGGTGAACAGGTACAGCTTCGGCTTTCCGCCCCCGGTGGCGACCCGGGCGGGCGGCCGGATCGCCGCATCCGCGGCGTCGACGCCGAACATCGGGCGAAGCTTGGCGAGTTCTCGCATCGTCTCCCGGAACGCGGCACGCCTGCCATCGGCCCCGGCCCGCATGTAGATCTCGGCGAGGTTCGAGACCCGGACGACTTCCGCGCGGGCGGGCGCGGCGGTGCCCCTGGTGGCCAGCTCGTTCACGAGATGGCCGGTCAGCACCGCGGGGCTGCTGTGCTCGAACACGAGCGTGGCCGACAGCCGCAAGCCGGTCGCCGCCGCCAACCGGTTGCGGAGGTCCACCGAGGTCAGCGAGTCGAAACCCAGATCCGCAGCGACTCGATCACACCGTCGTCGAGTGCCCCGGCCGGGTGCACCACTCCCATGATGGGATGCCCAGCCAGGGGCGTCGCATGAACATACCGGTGGAGAAATAGCTGAGTGCGGCGAGGGAGACGATGCAGGAAACCGGGTCGCGGTGGGTCAGCACGACCGTCGCGTCGTCGAAAACCGTCAGCAGGGGACGCAGCATCTCAAGATGCGACGGGCACTTGAGCAACCAGCGGGCACGACCCGGACGGCCGGCCTGCATCGCCTGGAGATACCGCCGGAACAACCGGTATCCGCCGGTGTGATCGGCGGCGGTGTACCACTTTTTATATGCCGGAAACTGACCTTGGCCGTACTGAGCCGAGGCGTGCCCCGCGGCCAGGATGGACAGTTCCTCTTCGGGTTCGTCGTTGATTATCTCGTGGGTGTCGGCGAAATTCGGAAACATCCGGTCCGTGAATCGCAGGGCCTTCTCGCCGGACCGAATGCGCGGGTCGGGCCCGGGGCCGCGCGATGCGCCGCCGGCCGGGATCTTTCGCAGGAGTGGACATCGCCCCACCTTTCACACCCTTGATTGTGCAGGGTCAGGACCGCCACCCAGTCATGGGAACCGGATATCAGGCCGAACTTCATGCACAAAGGCGCCGCCGGACGCCCCCGATGCGATTCATACTCCAAACGAACGCCCACAGGTCCAGCGGGTACCCACTGACCGTCGTCTGAAGATCGACAGTCATTTTAAAACGCCCTCACTCGTACCACCACCCCTGTAGCCTCGTACGACGGCAGCCAGGGGCAGGGGTCACGATGCCGCATTTCGCCCCCCATCGTACGCGCGGGCACGCGGTTCACGGATGCACGATGGAAACCTCTGAGCAGGAATTAAGAGCCGATTACACGATCATTTACGAGGTATTATATCCGATGTCACTGGCGTTCAACCGAGCACCGCGCGGCGATTGCACTGTCGTTTCCGCGTCACATCCTGCTCCTTGCCGCCGGAGCAGCGCATCGGCGGCGCAATCGCCTTGACGCGGCAATCAGGAGTGTTACTGCGGACGGCGGACGTACGATGACCCGTCGCGCCGGCGGCGAGCCGCCGGGCCGGTCAGTCCCCACCCTTCAACCGTTGCGCCGAGGACTTCACGGCCTTCGATCCGGCCTTCCATAGGCCCATGCGAGGAGTAACCTGCTCCCAAAAGATGCCCGCATCGCCTCCGCCCCCCAAGGTCGATCTCGGGCCGGCAGAGCGACGTCGGCGTCCAACGCCGCCAGGCGCTGCGCCGTGGCGTACGGTCACCCCCGGTCGGCGACTTCGCCGCGGGTCCTCACGTCAGGCGAGTCGGCGGGCGAAGCAGACGGCCATGGGATTGCCGACGTAGGGGCCGTAACCGTCGGTTCGCTCGTAGCCCTCGCGCTCGTAGAAGCGAATCGCGTCGGGCTGCTTGTCGCCGGTCGCCAGTTGCACGGTGTCGAGCCCACGCCGGCGGGCGTGCTCCTCCAGGTCACGCAGGATGCTCGTGGCCACGCCTGTGCCACGGGCCTGGGGCGTGACGTACATCCGCTTGATCTCGGCCGTGCCGTCGGGCAGCAGGCGCAGCGCGCCGCAGCCGGTCGCGTTGCCGGCGGCGTCGCGGGCGATGAGGTACACATCGACGTTCTCCGCGGTGGGTTTGTCACTCTCCTGGTCCGGGATGCCATAGCGGGCGGCCAGTTCCGCTTCCATGGCGCTGCGCAGGCGGTCACCGTCGGCACTTGTCCCAGGGTTCCTCCGAGACGGTCGGCATCACGACACTCCAATCAATTCGTCGTCGTGGAAGAACGCGATCAAGATCTCCCACGGATACTATTCGCCGGATCGGCCGCCGTTGGCGTCCACGGGAGTGGTGCACACGTTTCGCCTGGTCGTGGGCGTTGCGTCGGGAAATAGCACGGCGCTACCGGGGGTGACCAGCGGTGCGATCTGACGCCGCCATGCGACGACACGGGATAAGCTTTGGATCATGCCGCCCGCTCCGCGCCGTACCGAACGCGCGTCGCGCCGTGGCGTCGAGACGCCGGCGTCTCAGGGACAGCAGGCCGCGCTGCGGCTGGCTCGGCGGCAGTTCATCAGCGGCGTTCGCGTCGAGATGCAGACCCTCGCGAGCGAGCTCGGAGTGAGCCGCATGACCTTGAACCGCTGGGTCGGCAGTCGTGACCGGCTTCTGGGTGAGGTCAACTGGTCCCTGGCGAAACCCACCCTCGACCTTTGCCGCCGGCAGGCCACGGGTTCCGGGGTCGAGGCGGTGGCGCAGACCCTCGAACGATTCATCGCCACGGTGCTGGCCTCCCCTTTCATGCAGACCTTCCTGAAACAGGAGGGTGAAATCGCCCTGCGGATCCTGACCACGCGAAGCAGCGAACTGCAGCGCAACTACATCGCGTACGTGTCCGGCCTGCTGCGGGAGGAGCTGCCCGGACCGGTCGGAGATCTGCCCATCGAGGATCTGGCCTATCTGGTCGTCCGCATCACCGAGTCGTTCTGCTACGTGGACATGATCACCGGCGACGCGCCGGACGCCACCAAGGTCGGTGCGGCCATCAGGCTTCTGTTGTCCTGATCGGCGAACCGGCTGCGTCAGCCACGTGGGTGTCGAGAAAGAAGCGCATCTCCTGGGCCAGGAGTTCGGGCTCCTCGTAGCAGGCGAGGTGGCCCGCGTCGGCGAGCAGCACCAACCGGCCGCCGGGGATCTGCCGCACGTCGGCGATCTGTTTCTCCTGGTTGACCACGAAGTCCTGGCCGCCGAGCAGGTAGAAGACCGGCACTCTCAGCCGGGGGAGCTCGTCGGCCATGCTGGTGTACACGCCGCCACCGAGCCACCCTCGCCACATCTTCTCCGTGACCGTGGGCATGGTGCGCAGGAGGTCGGTCGTCTTCGTGGGATCGTGTGAGATGCCCGCGATGCCCGCCGTTATCGTCTCGATGTCGCCGTACGCGGCGTAGAAGCCCTCGATGACCGGGTCGCCCGCGGAGGTGCCGCCCGCGTTCCACGGCATGATCCCCACGACCGCCTGCACCTCGTCGGGGTGGTCCAAGGCGATCCGCATGCTGATGGCGCCTCCCAGTGACAGTCCGGCCGCGACGAAGCCGGTGAGCCCGATTTCGCGGCAGGCGTCGAAGACGGTTTCCGCGAGGCGAGAGAGATCGCCGTCGGCGTGCGCCCCGGCCGACCCCGCGAGTCCGGGGAGGTCCATGAGGACCGCGCGGTAGCCGTCGAGCAGCGGCTCGATCCCGGCCCAGCAGTCGATCGAGCAACCGAAGCCGGGAAGGAGGACGATGGTCCGCTGCCCGTCGCCGCGCTCTTCGTAGTGATCCCGTTGGTGGTGATGGGCATGGGACCAGCTACCTGACCGGCGAGGGGCAGCACAGCGCGGCCGCGCCCGCGCGGACGAGGAAGCACGGCGACGCGCCGCCCGCCGAATCCGCACGCACCGACCTGGTGGCGCTGCGCCGTCGCGGTGCCGGTACCGATCTGGCGCCCAATGCCGGGAGGCGCGGCACGGATCGACGCCGTCCCAACCGGCCGTACCGGTCCATGGCCGCTCCCGGACGGCTTCGAGCGCCACCTGGAGGAGAGGCGCACACCGCCGATCAGCACCGAGTCCGTTGTGGTCCCGGTGACCCGGTCCACGGTGAGGACGTGGCTCACCGGCGGCCCGACCTGACGTGGTGAACGATGAGGCCGGCGATGCATGCGACCGCCACCAGCCCGGAGGGGAGTCCGATGAGCAGGCTGCCACGGCCGATCGTGCCGGCGACGATGTTGACGGACAAGGCGGTGACGAGGATCGTCCACAGCAGGGCGCGCAGAGCCCAGGCGTTGCGCCGAGTCACGGGCCGCCGCCGTCCTTGGGGGTCGATGCGGTAGGGATCGTCCATACCCCGGACGTTAGGGGCGCGCCACGTCCGAGAGGATCCCGTCACCTGGCCGATCGTGGTAGAGCTGGCTGGAGTGTCGCCGTCATGACGCTCACCTAGAGTGTCTTGCTGTGACACGTGACGCCTTCGAGGCTCTGGACCGCCTCGCGGGAGGACTGGGCACGGCCCTGCTGGCCTTTGCGACATTGACCGGCTGGGTGGTCGTCGGAGCCGCGTGCCTCATCGGGATCGGACTGCCGATGGTGCAGCCGATGCTGTCGGTGACCCGGTCCGTGGCCGAGCGGGAACGGGTCAGGCTGGGCCGCTGGGGCGAACACGTGGTCAGCCCCTATCCGGCCGCGAGACCTGCCAAGGGCTGGCGCACCGACCCGGCCACCCTGCGCGACCTGATCTGGCTCGCCGTTCACGGCTCCTTCGGTCTTCTGCTCGGTCTGCTGGGGATCGCGCTGCCCGTCATGGGGCTGCGCGACGCCTCGTTTCCCCTGTGGTGGCACCTCCTGCCCGACGGCGAGACCGGCTCCTCTCTCGGCATCCCCGTGCACACCTGGCCCGGCGTCATGGCAGTCAGCCTGTCGGGCTTCGTCTGGCTGGCCATCAGCATGATGTGCAGCCGCCCGATCGCACGCCTTCAGTCCTTGCCCGGTCGGCGGCTGCTCACCCCGCACCCGTCCGTCGACCTCTCCGAGCGGGTCGCCCGGCTGACCGCCACCCGGGCCGGCGCGCTCGCCGCGCATGCGGCCGAGTTGCGGCGTATCGAGCGCGCACTCCACGATGGCGCGCAGAACCGGCTCCTGGCCGTCGTCGTCATGGCCACGGCCGCGAAACGAGCACTGGAACGTGACCCGGCGACCATCGGTCCCGCGCTCGACCGCGTCCAGATCGCCGCCGAGCAGGCGCTGGCCGAACTGCGCGGCGTGGTACGCAGCATTCTGCCGCCGATCCTGGAGAACAAGGGCCTCGCCGGCGCGCTCAGCGCGCTCGCCACCGGCTCCCCCATCCCTTGCGACCTGAGCGTAGGACAACTCGGGCACCTGCCCTTGTCCGTGGAGGCGACCGCCTACTTCACGGTCGCGGAGGCGTTGACCAACGCCGCCAAACACAGCGGCGCCACACGCCTCAGGGCCGAGGTGGCCAGACACGGCGAGGTTCTCCAGATCGAGGTGGAGGACGACGGAGTCGGAGGCGCCTGGGAACGCGACGGGTCGGGCCTGGCGGGCATCCGTCGACGTGTGGAAGCACACGACGGCTCGCTCACCCTGACCAGTCCCCGAGGCGGGCCGACGAGGATGAAATTGGAACTGCCGTGCGCATCGTGATCGCTGAGGACGACGCCCTCCTGCGCGAAGGTCTGGTCATGCTGCTCGGCGGCGAAGGCTTCGAGGTGGTCGCGGCCGTCTCGAATCCGCAGGAGTTCCTCGCCGCGGTCGCCCGGCACTCTCCCGACGTGGCGGTGGTGGACGTCCGCATGCCGCCCACCCATACCGACGAAGGCATCAAAGCCGCTGTAGAGGCCAGAAGGTCACACCCCGGCATGGGCGTGCTCGTGCTGTCGGCCTATGTCGAGCAGGCGTTCGCCACCGAACTGCTGGCCGACGGCGCCCGTAGCGTGGGCTACCTGCTGAAGGAGCGCGTGGGACAGTTCAAGGAGTTCCTCGACGCGCTGAAGAGAGTGGCTTCCGGCGGCGTGGCCATCGACCCCGAAGTCATCGCCCAGCTGTTCATCCGCCGCCGTGGGCCCTTGGACCGCCTCACCCCCAGGGAGCGGGAGGTGCTCGCGCTGATGGCCGAGGGGCTCGGCAACGTCGTGATCGCGGAGCGCCTGCAGATCACGGAAGGTGCCGTGCACAAACACATCAGCAGCATCTTCGGCAAGCTCGACCTGGCCCCGACCGACCGCGTGAGCCGCAGGGTCACCGCGGTCTTGCGCTATCTGGAGGGATGACGCACCCTGCGGCATCCGCCGGAACCATGCCTGGAGTGAAGCGTCCCGCCCACCGTCGTCCTGACCCGCTCTTCTGTCCGATGCGACGTATGTCGCGCAGAACAGGGGGCGGGTCCCGAGCCAGACCACCGGGCGGAGAACGCGGTTCACCGGGCGCACAGCGCGTGGTCCACGAGCGGGTGCAGGGCCTTGTGGTCGCGGGCCTGGAGGTGATCGCCGTTGCTGCTGGCGGACACCACCACACTGCGCCGGCCGTCCGGGGTGACGCCACCGCGCGTGGAGTAGCCGAGCGCGTCACCCCAGTGCGTCCAGTATCCGCCGCCGCACGTCAGCGGGAACCACATCAGGCCCAGGCCGTACCTCATGCCGGGCAGGAGCTTGCGGTATCCGGCGCTGACCGGAACGGTGCGGCGCATCTCCGTGAGCTGGGCGGGAGGGAGCAGCCTGCCCGTGACCAGGGCGGTGAAGAAGCGGTTGACGTCCGAGGTGCTGCTGACCATGCCGCTCGCCGCGCCGTCCACGGTGGGGTTGAGCACGGTCGTGTCGACCATTGGCCCGCCTGGCGTGAACTGCCGGTAGCCGCGGGCGTGGGGACCGGCTATGAACGGGTTCTCGGTGGGCGTCGTGGTGTCGGCGAGCCGAAGCGGGACGATGATCCGCTCGGTGACCTCCCGCTGCCAACTCCGCCCGGTGACCCTTTGAATGATCATGCCGGCCAGCACGTAATTGATGTTGGAGTAGTTCCAGTCCTCTCCGGGGGAGAACAGCGGCCGGTTGCGCATGGCGAGGGCGACGACCTGCTCAGGGCTGTAGGTGCGGAAGCGGTGGCGCAGGTAGCCCCGCTCGGAAGCGCCTCCGGCGTAGTCCTCGTCGGTGGGGCTCGGCAGCCCGCTGGTCATCTGGAGCAGGTGCCGCACGCTGACCTTCCGCCCGTCGTTGCCGTTGCCCGCGACCAGGCCGGGCAGCCACTTGTCCACCGTGTCGTCGAGGGCGAGCCTGCCCTCGCCCACGAGTTGAAGCATCACCGTGGCCACGAAGGGCTTGGTGACGCTGGCGATGCGGATCCGGGCGTTCATCGGGACGGGACGCCTCGTGCGGAGGTCCCCGACGCCACTGCGGGCTTTGAACCGTCGCCCGTCGAGGTGCGCCTCGGCGAGGACGCCGGCGACGCCGATGTCGCGCACGGCGTTCACGTCTCGCTGGAGCCGGGCCTGGTCGTAGCCGGGCGCGGAGAAGGATGTCGCCGCGAAGAACGCGACGGTGAGGCCCGTGACGAACGATGACGGCATGAAAGAGTCCTTCCGGAGGGATTGCGTGCCGCCAACCGTAGGCACGGGCGGGGTGCCGGGCGATCGGGCACGCTCCCGTCTCCCGCCGCGTGCCCCCCGCACCGCGATGGTTCGGCCTGCACGATGGACAGGCGGTGACACGTTCGGGAAACCTGGACGGGTGTACTCCTCCCCCAGAACCTGGTCGGAGCTCCGGTACGCGGTCACCGGCCTTCCGGTCGCGGTGGCCGGCTTCGCCTGCGTGGCCGTCCTGCTGGGCGCGGGGCTCGTGCTGGCGATCACCGTGGTCGGCCTGCCGGTGCTCGTGGGCGGGCTCCACGTGGCCACCTGGTTGGGAGCGCTGGAACGGCGGCGCGCCGCCGCCGGGCTCGGCGTCACGGTGGCCGCCCCGGTACGGCCGGCCGCACCGCCGGACCTTCTGGGCAGGATCCGGGCCCGGCTCGCCGATCCGGCCGGCTGGCGGGCCGCGCTGCACGCGCTGCTCAAGCCAGTGACGGCCTTCGCCGGCCTGGGAGCCGTAACGGTTTTCTGGGCCGGTGGCCTGGCCGAGCTCACCTACCCGATCTGGCGGCTCGCCGGCCTGACCCAGCAGTGGGGCGGCGCTCCGCTGGATGACTGGCCGCGTTCGCTCCTGGCGGCCGCGGTGGGCGCGGTGCTGCTGCTGTTCGCGCCGCGGGCGGTGCACGGCGCGCTCGCGCTGGACCGGCTGCTGGCCAGGAAGCTGCTCGGCCCGACCCGGTACTCCGAGCGCCTTCGCCACCTCGAATCCACCCGCAGCCAGGTCGTGGACGACTCGGCGGCGATGCTGCGCCGTATCGAGCGGGATCTGCACGACGGCGCGCAGGCCAGGATGGTGGCGGTCACCATGGACCTGGTGACCGCCAAGAAGATCCTCAAGGACGGCGATCCGGAGAAGGCGGGAGAGGTCATCGATCTCGCGCACCGAAACGCCACCGCGGCCGTGACCGAGCTGCGCGACCTGGCCAGGGGCATCCACCCGGCGGCGCTGGACCGAGGGCTGGACACCGCGCTCGCCACCCTCGCCTCCCACAGCGCCGTCCCGGTCACCCTGCGCGTCGCCCTGCCGCGGCGGCCAGCCAAGGCGATCGAGTCGATCGTTTACTTCTGCGCCGCCGAGCTGCTGGCGAACGTGCTCAAGCACAGTCGCGCCGAACAGGCCTGGCTCGAAGTGACCCAGGACGGCGACCTGCTGCGCCTGCGCGTGCAGGACAACGGCGCCGGAGGCGCCGTGGCCGGCGCGACCGGGGGCCTCGCGGGGCTCGGCGACCGGGTGCGGGCCGTGGACGGGAGGCTGACGATCAGCAGCCCGCCTGGGGGACCTACCCTGGTCGTCGTCGAGTTGCCGATCCGGCTGTGAGGCCATATATGCGCATCGTGATCGCGGAGGATTCGGTGGTCATCCGCGAGGGCATGGCCAGGCTCCTGCACCATCACGGGCACACGGTGGTCGCCGAGACAGGCGACGGGGAGTCGCTGCGCGCCGCGGTGGCCTCCCACCGGCCCGAGGTCGCCATCATCGACGTCCGGATGCCTCCGCACCACACGGACGAAGGGCTGCGCGCGGCGATCGCGCTGCGCCGCGACCATCCGGACGTGGGCATCCTGCTGTTCTCCCAGTACATCGAGACGCGTTACGCCGCCGAACTCCTCGCCGGCCGCTCCGGCGGGGTGGGCTACCTTCTCAAGGACCGCGTGTCGGCCGTGGAGGACTTCCTCGACGCTCTGGAGAGGATCTCCGCGGGCGGCACCGCCCTCGATCCGGAGGTGGTGACTCAGCTCATGCGGGCCGGCCGCCGCACCGACCCGATCGACGCCCTCACCGCACGCGAGAGGGAGGTGCTGGCGCTCATGGCAGAGGGCCGCTCCAACACCGCCATCGCACGGAGCCTTCACATCGGCGACCGTGCGGTGGAGAAGCACATCAGCGGCATCTTCACCAAACTGGGCCTGCCCATGTCCCAGGACGCGCACCGGCGGGTCCTCGCCGTCCTCCGCCACCTCGACCAGGCGAACGGCTGAGCCCCACCCGCTACCACGGCGCGGACTGCTCTCCCAGCGGCCCGGCGGCTTGTCCTACGAAATACCGCGAGGGCTGTCAGGAGGGGCACATGACGACCACCGACCCGTTCGATTTCACCACCGAACGCGCGGACCGTTTCCACACCTCATACGCCGCGGGCGAGCTGCAACGCCGACTTTATGCCGAGGCATTCGCGGACGAGTACCCGGCTGAGGTAGACCCCACCAGCAGTTGTACTTGGTCGGTACTCGCGGCGATGCTGCGCGGACTCCGGCTGGGCCCCGATGAGATTCTGGTGGATCTGGGCTCCTCCGGGGGCGGGCACTGAACCTGCCACGCCTGTGACCGGATCGAACTCGTACACCACTCCCGTGGACGGGTGACGGAGTGGGCCACAGGCCATGACAGATCGGTGTAAGGCTCGCGACAGCCGTCCGGGACACGATGGTTCCATGTCGATGATGGAAGGGGAGGCGAATGCGTCGCAGTAGGGACCAGTAGGTTCGGCACATGACCGACAGCACATCCAACGGAACTCCCGCTGAAAGGTGATCCCGAGCGACGCCGTTCTGGCGGGAGTTCCGTTGCTGTCTTCGCGGGCTGTTGCCGCCTCGCGCCCGCGCACCCGTACCCGGCGGCACGGAAACGGCGAGATCCCGTCCGATCCAGGATCGGACGGGATCTCGGCGACCTCCTTCAGGCCATCTCAGCAACGGCCCGGCTGCCGGTGATGCAGGTGGAGCTCTGCGCCGCCGGAGGTGTCAGTAGCGGATCCGGCGACGCGGGGATCTCGTGCTCATCCGGCGGCGCGGGCGAGGACGTTCCGCATGATCCGGCCGATCGCGGCGTCGTACGGCAATGCGCCGTTGAAGGAGATCGAACCGGCGCTGAACACCCAGCCCCCATTGGCCTTGGGCAGATACAGCATGGCCGCCCCGCCCGCCGGATTGTCGCCCTGGGCGATGATCTGGGCCCCTGGTGTGCCGCTGCGGGGGATGATGTCGACCTCCCAGCCGCTCGCCGCGCCGTTGAAGGCCCTCCCGCCGAAGGTGTCGCCTGGGCGCAGGCCGGTTCCCTCCAGCAGCGGGTGTGCGGAAACCACCCGGTAAGGATGGAAGTCCATGTAGGCGGGGCCGAGCTCGACGCCGAGGATTTGCGCCTCGGACAGGCCGATCGCGCCGAAGACGTCCCTGTCTCCGTTCGCGGTGCGGTGCAGGGCGGCGGTCCCGTCCGAGGTGTAGTCCATGCGCTCGTACAGGCCGTTCCCGCCGGTATAGACGACGCGGCCGCCGCCATCCAGGTAGGAGACCACGGTCTGGCGCATGCGCTGGGACCAGTACTCAGGGTGGCTGCCGAGCACCAGGGCCCGGTACTGGCCGAGCCATCCGGGATCGGCGTGCAGGTCCTGGTCGGTGTAGCAGTCGTACGCGATGCCCGCCCCGGTCATCCATCGCAGCAGGAGCAGATCGCTGTACAGCGTGTGGCTGATCCGCCCGTCGTCCTCGACCTCCATGCTGGTGGTGGGACGGTGGAAGGTGACGGTACGGCGGCGCCCGGCCTCGCCCACCGTGTACTGGTTGTGGCCGCCCCAGTGGTTGTAGGCGTTGTAGGTGTTCGTCGGCAAAAGGACGGCGATGGCGGCCTGGGGGCGAGCCGGCCGCACCACGAAGGGCACGTGGCGGCGTAAGCCCTCAGTTGTGGAGAGCCGGACGGAGTACACCCCGGACTGCCAGTCCGCGGGCACGGTGAAGCCGAACCGTTCGGCCCACCCGCAGCCGTCACGGCGGTAGCCCTCGGGCAGCATCTGCAAGCCGCCGGCCACCGGCGCCGCCGCGCGCACCACGGCGGGCGCACCCTCGCCGGTGTGGCGGACGACGGCGGCGGTCACCGAAGCGGTGGTCGCCGAGATCGCGAACCCTGCCCGCGTTCCCTGCCTGATAGCCGACGTGATCGGGTAGCCTTGCAGCGCGCCGGTGCGCTCGATCGAGAACCCCTTCCCCACGACCGTGCGGCTGCCGCCGTTCGCCCAGATGGCGCGGCCGTCGGCGGCGACCGTTGTGGCGTTGGTCAGGCGGTACCACACCAGCGTGTCGTCATCTCCCGGCACCGCGCCCTCGTCGGTGGCAACGGCGTAGATCACGCCGCCGTCGCCGGCGAACACGTGCTTCTGGCCGCCCTCTCCCCATCCGCCGCCGATGTCGACGGCGTTGCCGCCGCCCTCCCATCGGCCGGTGTCGGCGCGGTAGCGCCACCAGTGCAGGTTTCCACCGTTGCGGAGTCCGAGGATGACCCCGCTCGGACCGGCCAGCAGACGCATGTACGGCTTGAAGCCGTCGCCGATCCGAACGCCCGTGCCACCGTTCGCCCAGGCCCCGGGACCCGCCGTGCCGTCCCCGGCGAGGTACTGGTACCACCACAGCGCGCCGTTGGTGTCCCGCGCGTAGAGGACGCCACCGCGGCCACCGAAGATCTCCGGAAAGCGGTCGAACCCGGTGCCGATGACCGGGCCGCCGCCGTTCGCCCAGCGCCCGTCACCCGTGGCCGGATCGGTGACGACATACCGGTACCAGCGGATCCTGCCGTCCCCGCAGACACCGAAGAGCTGCCCGTCATCGCCGGCGAGCACCGTTTCGAACTCGTGAAACCCGGTGCCGATCGCGCGGCCCACTCCGGGCGACCACTCCGGCCGCCCGGTCTCCCAGCCGGTGTGCCGGAACCACAGCAGCGTACCGTCGGCCTCGATCCCGTAGACGGCTCCCGCGCCGCTCGCCGTCAGCTGGATGAATCGCTGCCGCGGGTCGGAACTCGCCGCACGCGCCGCCTGGGGCAGCGCGGCGTGCACCGCGGCCGCGCCGACCAGTGCGGCGGCGCCTTGCAGCAGGCGGCGACGCCTGATCACCTGAGACATGGTGTCGTTCCTTCCGTGGTTCAGGAGCTGGAGGAGGCGATGGTGAGGCCCTGCCAGCCGGTGCCGATCACCTGGCCACCGGTGAACGGCAAGCCGCCCGGATTGCTGCCGCTGTTGTTGGGGTAGTAGCGCATCTGCCCCTCACCGTCCACGCCCAGCACATCGGCCGAACCGTCACCGCTCACATCCGCCGCGATCAGCGTCTGAAAGCCCTGCCAACCCTCGCCGATGACCTTGTTCTCACCGAACGGACGAGCCGGGGACACCCCGATGTAATTGGGGAACAGGAACATGCGCCCATCGGGCTCCACACCCAGCACATCCGCATACCGATCGCCGGTCACATCACCCAGCAGCACCTTGTCGAACCGATCCCACCCCTCACCGATCTTGACCCCACCGGTGAACGGAACACCACCCGGATTACTGCCGCGATTGTTCGGGTAATACCACAACTCGTTCTCAGCGCTGATGCCCAGAATGTCCGCGGACCCGTCACCGCTCACATCCGCCGCCATCAGCTTCTTGAACCCCTGCCAGCCACGACCGATCTCCCGCTGAGCCGTATACGGCTTCGCATCAGGATTGACCAGGATGTTGTTGTCGTACTGGTACATCGTGCCCTCCGGATTGACCGCGATCGCCTCGGCGAACCCATCACCGGTCACATCCGCCGCCAGCACATGCTTGAAGGCACTCCACCCCTCACCGATCAACCGCCCCCCGGTATAAGGCCGGCCCCCCTCGTTGATGAGCATGTTGTTGTCGTACTGCAACAACTCCCCATTCGCCCGATACGCCAGCACATCCGCGAACCCATCACCCGTCAGATCACTCACCGAACGGTCGCGAGGAGCAGGTGGCGTGGTGGTGAGGTTGGGCGGGTTGACGTAACCGGAGATGAGGAGGTTGCTGCCGCCCGCGCGGGCGGTCAGCGGGTCGATGGTGTTGCGGACGACCGCCTCGCCCGTGGAGTTGCCGTCGATCGTGACCAGGCGACCGTCGGCGAGCACCTGAGCCACGATCGCGACATGTCCGCCCGTGGCGCCGGCGGGTGTGCCGTATACGACGATGTCGCCAGGCTGCGGGTCACCGCCGCGGGTGCCGCTGGGCCGAGCCTTGAACAGGCCGTTGGAGACGCCCCAGGCTCCAACGGCCCTGGCCACCAAGGTGGAAGGGGCAGGTGATACGCCCGCGGTGCGCCACACCCAGTTGGTGAACATGGCGCACCATTCGAGCGTGCGGCAGGAGCCGTACTTGAGGCATCCGCCGTTCGCTTCGGACTTGCCGATCTCCGCGGTCGCGACGGCGACGATGTTGTCCCGTGAGGCGGCCATAGCCACGCTCGACGACGCGCCGGAATGCGCGTGGGACGCCGCCACGAAGACGTTCAGTACCAACCCGGCGCCCAAAGCGACCGCCGCGATCCGCGCTAACAGTCGGCCCGCACGCTGCCGTGCGAAAAGAACCATGGACATGTGCCCTCCCTTTGTCCGCGACGCTTGCCGGCGTCGCAGATCCAGAGTGGGATCCGTCCATCTAGAAGCTCTGTACCGGCTCTCCAGCCCTCTGCAGTGACCCTGCACCAGCCGGCTACAGCAGCCGAGGGCACTACTCGCTGCCGGTCGGCTCCCGCCCCGCTTCCAGGAGGTTCGCGAGTTCCGACTGTTCGCGGCTGCCGTACCGTCGGAAGGTCGCGAGCGCCAGCCCGCGCAGTTCTTCGGCTGCGGCGAGATCGCCACGCCGCCGATGCACCTCCGCCAGGTCTCGGTCGGTGCGCGCGCGGAACAGATCGAGGCGCATGGCGCTCCACCGGTCACGGGCGGCGGTCAGGTGCGCCGCCGCCTCGTCCAGCTCGCCGGCGGCCAGATGCAGCTCGCCGAGCGTGCGCGTCACCAGCGCAACGCCGAAACCGTCACAGAGGTCTGTGCAGACCTGCAGCGCTTCCTTCAGCAGACTCGCGGCATGCTCGCCGCACCCCTGCCTGATCTTCACCTTCGCCAGGCACTGCATCGCGTAGGCGACGAGCAGCCGGTCGCCGATCTCGCGGAGCACCGAGATCGCCTCTTCAGCGAGCTGTTCGGACTTGGCGAGCGCGCCATCCGCCCGGTGCACCATCGCCATCGACCGCAGGGTCATGCCTTCTCCGCGCCGGTCGCCGACCTGGCGGTACGCGGCCAATGCCTGTTCCAGGGCGGCCGCCGCGCCGGCGAGGTTGCCGACCTCGCGGTTGACATGGCCGAAGCCGTACGAGCACTCGGCCAGGCCGGCCATGTCGTCCATCTGGGAGTAGATCGCACGGGCCCCCTCGAGGAACTCCAGCGCCCGCGTGAACCGTCCCTGCTCGCGGTGGGTGGAAGCCTCGCCGAGCAGGCAGCCGGCCTCTCCGCGCCGATCACCCAGGTCGCGGAACACCGTCAGCGCGCCACGGTAGTACTCGGCCGCTTCGTCCAAAAGGTCCTGCTCGTAGTAGAGCTGCCCGAGGCCGCGCAGCAGGATCGCCTCACTCGGCCGGTCTTTGGCCGCCCTGACGGCCTCAAGAGCCGCGCTGTGGGTGCGCAGCCACGGCTCGAAGCTGTTGCGCAGCCGGAACCAGGGGAGAAGCGCCTCGCAGAGCCGACGTGCGAGCCGATGCCGGCCGAGCCGAGCGGCCTGCTCGACCGTGTGGACCAGCGTCCACTGTTCCTGGTCCAGCCAGGTATGAACGTCGTCCGGCGGTTCGTCGCCGGAGGCGATGCCGGCGGGCCGGTCGGTCCGAACCGGATCGGTACCGGCAGGTGGCTGGGTGCCGATTCGGAGGCCGCCGATGAGCGTCAGGAGGAGACCCCCCAACCTTTCGATCGCCTCGCATTGATCGGCGATCGGCTCCTCCGCGTCGGCGCGTTCGCGGGCGAAGAGCCGGATGAGGTCGTGCATGCCGTACCGTAACTGGCCGTCAAGGCCGACGCCGGCGGCGTCCACAAGCTGCGCGTCGGTCAGCCGCTCGGCGAAGTATTCGGCCTTGGCCGGGGTGACGTCGAGAAGGGGTGCGAGCAGCCATGGCGAGAACTGCGCCGGACTGATCAGGCCGAGTCTGCGGAAGGCCAGCCGGATGGGATCTGGCAGGCTGGAGTAGCTCAGTTGCAGGGTGGCCCGCACCTCCAGATCGCCCGCCACGAGTTCGTCGAGGCGCCGGTGCTCGTCGCGTAATCGACTGGCGAGCACGTTGAGCGGCCACCGCTGCCGCGCTGCCAGCCGGGCCCCGACCGTCCGTACGGCCAGGGGGAGCCCGCCGCACAAGCGCACGATCTCCTCGGCTGCCGCGGGCTCGGCCGACACCCGCTCGGGAGCCACCAACTGGCTCAGCAGCCGCAGCGCGTCGTCCGGCTCCAGCACGTCCAGTGCGAGGTTGCTCTGGGACTCCAGGCCGACCAGTGCGGCGCGGCTGCTGAGCAGCGCCGCGCCACCACCGTGCGCCGGCAGCAGCGGCCGGACCTGGGCCTCCGGCCCGGCGTTGTCCAGCACGATGAGGATCCGCCGTCCGGCGATCCGGCTGCGGAACAGGCTGCTGCGTTCCTCAAGCGACTCGGGCAGCCGCGATGCGGGCTCCCCGAGCGCGCGCAGGAACGCGCCGAGGATCTCGTGGGTCTCGTTGGTCCCTGTTCCGCCCCCGCGGAAGACCGCGTAGAGCTGCCCGTCCCGGAACACGTCGCGGACCTCGTGCGCGACGGCGTTCGCCAGGGCCGTCTTGCCGCTGCCCGCCTTTCCGGTGATGACACAGCAAACGGGATGGTCGGCGCTCGCGGCGGTCAGCAGCGTCTGCCGCAGGTCCGCCATCTCCCTGTCGCGTCCGATCAACTCGCCGAGCTGCGGCGGCAGTTGGCGAGGCAGCCGGTCCGCCGGATCGATCCGCCTGCCGCCGTTGTCGTCGATCGCCACTGCCGGTCCGCTGTCCGACGCTGTGTCGTGTTCGGGACCCGGCTCTCTTTGTGGATCGATGCGGGTGACGGCGTGGACAGGGACCGGCGGTCCGAGGGACGGGTCGGCGGTCAGGATCGCCTGGTGCACGCGGCGCAGCTCCGCCCCGGGTTCGACGCCGAGCTCCGATTGGAGCACGCTGCGCGCTTGGTGGAACGCGTCCAGCGCGTCGGCTTGCCGGCCCAACCTGAACAGGGCCAGCATCTGCTGTGCGCGAAGCGTTTCCCGCAAGGGGTGCTCCGCCACGAGCGCGGCCAGCTCGGCGGCGAGCGGCCCGATCCTGTTGAGTCGCAGCTCGCAGCCGATTCGCTCTTCCAGGACGTCGAGCCGGAGCTCCTCAAGGCCGTTGGCGGCCTGTCGGAGCATCGGAGTGTTCAAACCGTCGAGCGCGGGTCCCCGCCACAGTGCCAGCCCGGTCCGCAGCGCCTCGGCGGCCTCCTCGGGCCGTCCCGCCGCAGCCGCCGCACGTCCCTGGGCGGCGAACGATTCGAAACGGGCGGCATCGATGTCCTCGCGCTCGACGCGGAACAGGTATCCGGGCGGGCGAGTGATGATCAGTTGCCGATCGACGGCGTGCAGAGCCCGGCGGAGGTTGGAGACATAGGTCTGCAGCAGCGCCGACGCCGTCGGCGGCGGGGCGTCCCCCCAGACGGCGTCGACCAGATCCGACGTGGACACAACCCGGTTGGCCCGCAGCAGGCCGGCGGCGAGCAGCGCCATGGGTTTGCCGGCTGTCAACGCGAGTTGTCGACCGTCGTGCCATACCTCAGGCGCGCCAAGTAACCGAAACTCCACCGATCTCCCCACAGCGACACCATTGAAAGGTTGGTGCGGAAGACCAGTTTCCAGGAAGCTATCCGAATTATCAAGACATCGACGCTACCGGCCCGTACAGAGCGAACGGCTTATCGGCCATAAAGGCCCAATATCGGTCACCGAACGACCAATGCCACCACTTCCCGGGATAGTTAACAAAGCCCGCCGCGACCAGGGCGGATCCCAGCATCAGCCGGTGGGCCCGGCTCTCATGACCGATATTGTCCGCGCTGGTGTAGCAGGCGCAGTCACTTTCCTGCGGTGAAGCATTCACCTCGGTACCCATCCAGCACAATCCCCCATCCGGGGCGCGCAGCGTCACATCGACCGCACCTCCGGTCGTGTGCGGGGCCAGCATGGGCGCAGATATGTACTGGGCCGCCTGGCTGCGCACCTCCCCCGCCGACCACGTCGGATACCGGTCGCGGAGAAATGCGACATGCTCCTCGAAATATTGCCGTTGCAACGCGGGAGGGCGATAGCCCTCCACAACCACGAGCCGGTATCCGGAGGGCAGGGCACGCTGTGCGGCCAACAGCCGTTCCAGGGTGCCCGTCCGCACCCGAGCGAACGCGCCGTCGGCATCGGCCTGCCGATCGTCCACGTCGAGCCGGCCAACGGCGCGCAGGTCGACCAGCGACTCACCACAGTCCTTGACGGGCACCGCGGCGATCCGTTCGTCGTCGAGCAGCACGATGCCGGACGACAAGTCCTCCCCGTGGGGCAGATCCATCCACACACGAACAGGCTGACCGGGGGCGCTGTAGTACCGCTGCAGTTCCTCTGTAGGCAGTCCTGACGGGCGAGGCCATGTGGGTGCGCTATCTGGAACCGAGAGCCGTCAGGTCTGTTCTTCGCCGAGCCGCCGTCCATTGCCAGGCCGGGTAGGCGCCGAACACCACTCCGGCGAATCCGGCCAGCGCGACGGCCGTTGCCGGTCCCGTCCACGTGGCCACGACCCCGCCGGCCAGGATGCCGAGTCCCTGTACGGTCAGGAGTCCTGAGGACATCACCCCCATTCCCTGAGCACGGCAATGATCAGGGAGGATCTCCACGAACAGTGCGCCCACCTGCATCTGGTAACAGATCGCACAGGCACCGGCGAGCGCGAACAAGATCGCGGACATGGCCAGGTCAGGACGGAGCGCGCACACCATCAAGGGCACGCCGGACAGCAGGGCCAGCGTTGCCACCGTTCTGGTCCAAACCGATTCCGGCACGAACCGGCCGAAGATGAAGGCGCCGATCACGCATCCGACCGGATCCGCCGCCAGAATCACCCCGACGGCGACGGCCGAGCTCTCGTTCAGAGAGGCCGCATAGGGGGCCGCCAGCCCTTCGGGCACGATGTAGAAGCCCGCCAGCCAGCTCAGTGCCGCCAGGGACCGCAACCGCGGATCTCGCCACACCGTGAGCAGCCCAAGCCCTCCCCCCAGCGCCCCGCGCCGTCCCGAATCGCGGGCCGTCGGCGCCCTGTGGCGTAAGCCGAGCCTGACGAGCAGGGCGGACATCACGAACGTCACGGCATCGATGACCAAACCCGTGGCGGGGCTGAACCCTTGCGCCAGCAAGCCCCCACCGAGGAACCCGG
Source organism: Thermocatellispora tengchongensis (assembly GCF_014202315.1). Classification (GTDB taxonomy): domain Bacteria; phylum Actinomycetota; class Actinomycetes; order Streptosporangiales; family Streptosporangiaceae; genus Thermocatellispora; species Thermocatellispora tengchongensis. The sequence goes on from NZ_JACHGN010000011.1 coordinate 337,742, forward strand.
CGATCTGGGCGGACTGGATGGTGATCTGCCGGATCGACAGGCCGAGCACGTACTGGTCACCCTTGAGGACGTCGGCGAGCAAGGCCAGTTGGGCGGCCTTGAACGGGCCGCCGAGTGCGGTCATGACGGCCAGCAGGACGCACAGCACCGGTAGGGGCATACCCGGCAGTGCCATCAGCGCGACCAGCGCCGCACGCAGAAGATCCACGACGAAGATCACTTCACGGCGCGGGTATCGGTCGCCGATCCAGCTCAACGTGAGCCCGCCGACCATCGACGGTAGAAAGGTCAGCGCATACGTCAGGCCCGTCAGCGCCGCCGAGTCGGTCCGCTGATAGACCAGGACCGCGAGCGCCACTCTGGCAGCCTGGTCACCGAGTTGGGAGAACAGTTCCGCCAGCCACAACGCCCTGAACTCGGCGACCGCCAGAACCGCGGCGAACGTCGCCTTCCTCTCCGAGGTGGCCGCCTCCATCTCACGTCCCGGGAACGCCACCGTCGCGCCGTCCCTGACCCGGCGTGCAGGGGGAAGCCGCCATGGTGCGGCGGGCGTCGGTGCGATCGAAGCCCTCACCGACCGGGTGACATTCAGCCGGTCGCATCTACGCCCTTCTTGTTCTTCGTCATCCGTTTCTTTCCTTGGGAAGTCCTCATCGGCGGTTCAGCAGTCTCCCCGATGGCCATGTCGCGTCCCTGTCCTCTGTCTGTCGCCGCCCCGCCCGCGCACGACGACCGGGTACGGCGATCAGTGACCAGGTTTGGGCTGTCCCGTGTAGTCCCAGGAACCCGGAAAGGCCTCGCCCCGGTGCAGAGCGAGGCCACAGGTCACGCGGGCGTTGGCACCTGTCCCTTATGCACGTTCTTTGCTCCACCACAGCGGTGTACGACCGTGGTAGATCACGACATTTCCGTCATTCTGCACCTCAAGCCGGGCGCCAGGATGCTTGTGCGTCTTGGTGTTCCAGACCGGTGTCTTGCCATTGAAGATGACGAAATTGCCGTCCTCCTGCATCATCGCGTACGCGCCGGGAGCCTTCGTCCAACTCGCCCACAACGCTTTTCCGGCGCGGTACAGGACCAGGTTGCCGTCGTCTTGCATGACGAGCTGATAGTCGCCGTTCGCCGAGCGAACGTACTCGTGCGTCTTGAGCCGTTGCCCGGGCTCCAGCGTGCCGATGCGGGCACCCCGGTGCCACAGCACCTTGCCGCCCTTATAAATCACCAGGTTGCCGTCGTCCTGTACGGCGAGATAGGCGCCAGGGACGTCGGTGTTGGACGCCCACAGTGGCGTCCTGCCCTTGTAGAGCACGAGATTGCCGTCGTCCTGCATCGCGGCGAACGCCCCGCCGCCCAGGGTCTGACTGCTCCACAGCGCCCCGCCGCCGGTCTGGTAAAGCACCAGATTGCCGTCGGTTTGCATGATGAGCCGGTACTTGCCGTTTCCTGAGCGTACGGATTCGCCGGGCTCAAGCCGCTGCCCCGGCTTCAGGAAGTACGTCCGATCCTCGTTCTGGGTCGCCATCGCGGAGGAAGGCACGGCCGCCCAGGACGGCGTGGAAATGGCAGCACCCGCCGCCAGGGCCACGAGCGCCAGCGCACCTGCATACCTTGAAATGGATGTCATCGTTTCCTCGGAATCCGTAGCCGAATTTCGAGGAGCGAGTGTAGGGACGAGCCCTTTCGTCGGTCTGTCGCCCCAACAGGATCACCACGCTCGGATACGCCGGCACCGAACGGCAAGCGCGACGCTATCTGCGGTGCTTTCGCACCGGGACCGGCCAGAGTCGCCGTCCCCGAGCCAAGGCCGCCCTGCGGTCGCGGCATCACCCGTCGAAAAAGGACTCGCTGAGCGCCCCGGCATCCTTCGCCCGCAACGCCACCCGCGAGAACCTGACCCGCGCCCGCGTCACCATCACCACCCGCTCCGGGCGCCGGCACACCATCGAGGTGGCCGGCCCCCGAGGCGGCCCGACCAACCCACTGAGCGACGCCGACATCGTCACCAAGTCCCGCACGCTGACGGCGGACGTGACCCCGCCCACGACCTGGCGGCGCATCGAGAGCCTGGTGCTGGGCCTCGACGACCTCGACGACGTGACGGAACTGGTGGAGCTGCTGGCACGACCGGCGCACAGCCTGAACATCGGCCTCTGACCGGCCCGACATCGTGGAGGCGTGTCGTAGGCACGGCTCGTGCGTGTGGCGGAAGGCCGGCTCAGATGGAGAAGCGCTCCTTGGCCAGCAGGGGCTTCACCCGTGATCGGAAGCCGCCGGTGCGGAAGGGGCGTTGCAGCAGTCCCGGGCGCAGGTGCTGGGCCAGGGCGGCGGCGATCATGCCCTGGTCCAGTGCGAGGACGAAGTCGCTGACGCGGCCCGTCGTGACGTTGACGGAGTCACGGAAGCCGTATCGGTCGTCGTACGCGCCGAGGTCGCGCGCGAGCGCCTTGAGGTTGGCGACGGCCTCGCCGGGGGCCTGGGGCAGGGCCAGGAAGGAGGCGTGGGGGGTGACCACTCCCAGGCTGTGGTAGCCGTCCTCCTGCATGCCGATCGCGTCGACGCCGTATTCGCGGTATCCGCCTTCTGGAATGTTCGCGGGAGAGAAGCCCCAGTATCCGTACTGCTCCTCGATCAGGCCGTGTTCGATCTGGCTGCGCACGTAGCGCCGGTGGGTGGTGCCCCAGGAGTGCGGTGACCACTCCGTCTCGGGTACGAACAGGGGGACCATCAGGGCTTCGAACATCGATCCGCCCCAGGTGGGGATGAGCTTGCGCCCGCGGTGGGTGTAGTGGCCCTGCCAGACGCGTACGCCGTCCACGGTGACGTACGTGCCCGCCGGCTGCTGTTCCTGGCCCATGCCGGGCAGCAGGGTGCGGTAGAGGTGCCAGTAGTGGTCGGTGGGCAGGGAGCCGTCGGCTATGCCGAGGTAGCCGGCCATGCGGGGTTCGGTGTTCAGGGCTCCGTAGTGGAAGCCGGTGGGTTCGCCCTTGCCGGGCTTGTCGGGCCAGTAGCCGCCGCGCAACTGGCCAGGCCCCGCGACCGGGTCGGCCGGGTCGTAGGGGGTGTAGAAGTACGACCAGTCGGCTCCGTCGAGGAGCCGGGCGATGCGGGGGCGCAGTGCGGGGGCGGCGTCGGCTGCGATCTTCAGGCCGGTGACCAGCCAGGCGTTGTCGACGGTGGACAGGAACGGGCGGACAGGGGCGCCGCTCTCCGGCCACGTCGTGAGGACCGACCCGTCGTGGGCGTTGTACCAGTTGAACCAGAAGCCGTGGGCGCGTTCCAGCCTCTCCACGGCCGCGACCGTACGGGCGAGACGGTCGTGCATGAGCGACGGGGAGATGACGCCGAGGCCGGCCGCGGCCACCGTGGACCACATTCCGCAGCCGATGTTGGTCGGCGAGGTCTGTGCCGAGGGGACGGGGGTGCCTGGGCGGCTGACGTCGATCTTGTCGGCGGTCAGGCCGAAGTCCGTGGTCATGGCCGTCATCGACCGGTAGGTCGCTTCGAACCAGGTGCGTGGCAGGGCGAGGTCCGAGGCGGTGCGGGCTCGGGAGGCGGTGGGGGTTCGGGCGGCGAGGGCGGCGGGGCCGGTGGCGCAGACGGCCGCGGCTGCCGCTGCCGTGGTGGCGGCCGTGAGGAACCGGCGACGGTTCATGGGGATCAACTCTTCTCCGGGTGGGCGGGAGGTGGGGTCGTCAGGTGGCGATGCGCGGCAGCCGGCGGGTACGGCCGAGGCTGCCGAGCCACACGGCGGACGGCTTGGGGGTGCGCTCGAAGGTGACCGGATCGACGGCGATGAGGCCGAAGGTGGGCGTGTAGGAGCCCCACTCGTAGTTGTCCAGGGCGCTCCAGGCCAGGTAGCCCTGGACGTTGAGGCCGTCCTCGATGGCCGCCGCGACCGATGCGAGGGCGCCGGTGTAGTAGTCGATGCGGCGGGTGTCGTCGCCGGTGGCGATGCCGTTCTCGGTGACGATCAGCGGCATGTCGCGGCCGATGACGTCGGCGGTGTGGCGCAGGGCGTGGCCCACGGCGGCCGGGTAGTACTCCCACTGGGTCAGCGTGCGCTCGGCGTCCTCGGGCGCGGGAACGGGGCCGTCGGGTCCGACCTTGGTACGGGTGTAGGACTGGACGCCGACGAAATCGTCGCCGCGGGCCGCCTCGATGAAGACGTCCTCGCGCGGGCGGCGATAGGCGGCGGTGACCTCCTCGGCTCCGGGCAGCGCCTGGTAGACCTGGTTGGCGATGGTCCAGCCGACCTGGATGTCCGGGTTGACGGCCCGGACCGCCTTGGTCGCGGCGTGGTGCGCGGCGATGACCGCATGGGTGGTCTCCTCGTCGGGGGTGGGCAGGCCCGCCGGCGGGAAGCCCTGACCGCCCGCCTTCGCGGCGCCCGCCATCACCGCGATCATGTTGGGTTCGTTGATGGTGCACACGTGGCGGACGCCGTCGGCGATGATCGGCGCGCAGTTCTCGACGTACCGGGCGAACAGCTCCACGGCGCCGTCGGCGGTCCAGCCGCCGAGGTCCTCGAACCACTGCGGCACGGTGAAGTGGTGGAGGGTCACCATGGGGCGCAGCCCTCGGGCCAGGGCGCCTTCGACCATGCGGCGGTAGTGCGCGAGCTCGGCCCGGGAGAAGGCTCCGGGGACCGGTTCGATACGGGCCCACTCGACGCTGAAGCGGTAGTCGGTGAAGCCGAGGCGGGCGAGCAGGTCCATGTCCTGCTCCCAGCGGTGGTAGCTGTCGCAGGCGTCCAGGCTCGGTTCCGCGATGCCGGCCGCCCGGTCGTGTTCCTTGCGCCACCAGTCGCTGTTGACGTTGTTCCCCTCGATCTGGTGGGCGGCGGTGGAGGCGCCCCACAGGAAGCCGTCGGGAAAGCGAAGGGAGGTATCGGTCATCGTTCGTTTCTGTCTCTCTGTCGGGGCCGGTGGGCAGCGCTGGCGGAGGCCGGTGGGGCCGTCCGCGCGAGGGCTGCGGGGGTCACTTCAGGCCGGCGGTCGCGATGCCCTGAGTGAAGTGGCGTTGCAGGATGACGAAGACGACCAGGACGGGCAGCACCACCAGCAGGGAACCGGCCATGAGCATCCCGTTGCCGCCGGCGATCGTGCGGTTGGGGTCGTTGGCGAAGGTCGCGAGCGCCACCGGCAGCGTGTACTTGCCGGGGTCGTTGGTGGCGACCAGCGGCCAGACGAAGTTGTTCCACGAGCCGAGGAACGTGAAGATCGTCAGCGTGGCCAGGGCGGGTTTGACCAGGGGCAGCACGATGCGCCAGAAGATGAACCACTCGCCGGCGCCGTCGATCCTGGCCGCCTCCAGCAGCTCGTCCGGCACCGACTTCATGAACTGCCGCATCAGGAAGACCCCGAAGGCGCCCGCGGCGAAGGGCAGGACGAGCCCGGCGTAGGTGTCGATGAGGCCCAGCCTGCTCATCAGCACGTACAGCGGCAGGATCAGCAGGTTGCCGGGGACCATCAGCGCGGCGAGCACGATGCCGAAGACCTGGGAGCGGCCCGCGAAGTCGAGCTTGGCGAGGGCGTAGCCGAGCATCGAGCAGAACAGCAGGTTGCAGGCGGTCACGAGGACCGCCACGACCAGCGAGTTCATGAAGTAGCGCGGCATGTCGAGCTGGTCGAGCAGCTCGCCGAAGTTGTCCAGCGTCCACCGCGACGGGATCCACACGGGCGGGCCGGCCGTCAGGTCCTGCCTGGTCTTGAAGGCGGACAACGCCATCCACAGGAACGGCGCCGCCATCACCAGCAGGCCCAGCGAGGCGAGTGCGTACAGCACCGGCCGGCGGACGCGGCCCTCGCGACGCCGGCCACCCGGGGTGGAGGCGGTTCTGATCGATGCCGTGGGGACGCTCATCGGGTGTTGTCCTTCAGCAGTCGGAGCTGGAGCACCGTGATGCCCATGATCACAACGAACAGGACGTACGCCATGGCGCTCGCATAGCCCATGTGGAAGAAGTTGAAGCCCTCCCGGTACATGTCCAGCGACACCGTCAAGGTGGCGTTGGAGGGCCCGCCCTGGGTCATCACGAACGGCTCCTCGAAGACGTTGAGGTAGCCGATGGTGGTGATGACGGTCGCGTAGAGCATGGTCGGCCGCAGCAGCGGCACGGTGACGCGCCGCAGCTCGTGCCAGGCGCCGGCGCCGTCGAGCCGCGCGGCCTCCCGCACCTCGGTGGGGATCGCCTGCAGGCCGGCGATGAACAGCACCATGACGGTGCCCAGGTTGCGCCAGACCGCCATGAGAATCAGCGACGGCATGGCCCACGTCTCGGAGCCGAGGAAGTCCGGCGCCTTCATGCCGAGTTCGGCGGCGAGCCCGGCGACCAGGCCGTCCGACGGGTCGAGCACGAAGCGCCAGACGACGGCGACCGCGACGATGGAGGTGACGACCGGGGCGTAGAAGCCGACCCGGAAGAAGGTGCGGGCCCGGTCGATGCCGTTGTTCAGCAGCAGCGCCACCAGCAGGCCGAGCACGATGGTCAGCGGCACGCCGACGACGACGAAGTAGGCGGTGTTGAACAGGGCCGTGCGGAAGGTCTCGTCGCCGAGCAGCTTCGCGTAGTTGCCCAGGCCGACGAACTCCGCCTCCAGGGGCCGCCTGACGTTGCGTACCCCGAAGTCGGTGAAGCTCATCCAGAGCGTCGCCACGATCGGGAACAGCATGAAGACGCCGAACAGCACCAGGAACGGGGTGGAGAACAGCCAGCCTTGCAGGTTGCGCCGGCCCGGCGGGCGGCGCCCGCCCCGCCGCCGGGCCGTCGCGGCCGGTGGTCTCGCGCCGCCGGACCGCCGGGTCTTCGGCGCGGCCGCGCCGCCGCCGCTCAGTCCGGTCACGAGGGACATCGGGCTACCTCACCAGGTTCGCGATGGCGGACTGCGCCTTGTCCAGCGCCTCCTTCGCGGAAGACCTGCCCTGGCTGACCTCCCCGATGGCCTCATCGACCTTGGAGGTGATCTCGGTGAGTTTCGGGTGGGCGGGCAGCGACCTGGCGGTCTCCATCTGCGTGCGGAACACCTTCAGGGTCTCGTCGGTGGCGAGCTCCCCCGACTCCCATGCCTTGGTGTTGGCGGGCAGGTCGTTGGTGCGCTGGTACCAGTCGGCCTGGCCCTTGGCGTCGGTGAGGTAGGCGATGAAGTCCTTCGCGGCGGCCTTGCGCGGGCTGTCCGCGGAGATCGTGAGGCTGGACCCGCCGGCCATCGACACCGACGCCTTGTCCGCCGGTACGGCGGCCACGGCCCACTTGCCCTTGAGCTCGGGGTAGTTGTCGTTCAGCAGGCCCACCATCCACGGGCCGCCGAAGAACATCGGCACGGCTCCGCTGTTGAAGTCCTTGGTGACGTCGTAGCCCGGCCGGAACGTCTTGTCGCTGAGCCCCTTGTCGTAATAGCCGCCGTAGTTCTCCAGGGCCTTCACGGCGTCGGGGCTGTTGACGACGGGCCTGCCGGTGTCGTCGAGGACCGCGCCGCCGGCCGAGTACAGGAACGGGTAGAAGCTCTGCACGGCGTCCAGGCCGCTGGGCTGGATGGACAGTCCCCACTTGGTGCCGGCCTTGTCCTGGTACGCCGCAGCCGCCCGCTGGAGGTCCGCCATGGTGGCCGGGGCGCCCTTGAGGCCGGCCTTCTTCGCCAGGTCGGTGCGGTAGAACAGGACGCGGGTGTCGACGTACCAGGGGACGCCGTAGGGCTTGCCGTCGTAGGTGCCCTGGTTCCAGGCGGCGGGGAAGAAGTCGCCCTGCTTGAACGTCTGGGTGTCCACCGGCTCCAGAGCGCCCATGTCGGCGAACTCGCCCAGGTAGGTCGAGCCCATCTGCATCACGTCGGGGAGCCTGCCCGCGGCGGCCGCGGCGACGAGCTTCTGGTGTGCCACGTCCCAGCCGATCGGGGTCACATCGACGGTGACGTTGGGGTGGCCCTTCTCGTACGTCTTGGCGACGTCCGCGAGCTTCTCGCCCTCCGTCCCCATGGCCCAGACCGTGAGGGTCTGCCGCGCGTCGGCGGCCGTGCCCTCACCGCCGGAGCCACCGCACGCGGTGAGGACGAGCGCGGACGCCAGGGCGACGGCGATCGAAGCGGGTCTGGCGGCGTGGAACATGGACGACTCCTCATCGAGCGGGGCCGATGTATGCGCTGTCTGTAAGCGCATACATCACTCTGTGCTTCCCACTCGACGCGTGACAAGAGGACTTCCGGTTACGTTCCCGTAACAAACACCCGGCCGGCGGCTCAGCCGCCCCGGAGCGTGCGGCTCATCGCGCGGCGGCCCTCGCCGCTTCCGCCTCGCCGCAGCCGCAACTCGCGCGGCGCACGACCGTCACGGGCAGCATCATCGACACCGGCTCCCCGGTACGCGTGCCGCTCAGACGCTCCACCAGCAGTTCCACGGCCGCCTCGCCCATCCGCAGCATCGGCTGCCGCACGGTGGTCAGCGAGGGGCGTACCAGCCGGCTGAGGGGAATCCCGTCGAAGCCCGTCACCACCACGTCGCCCGGCACCTTCACGCCGCGGCGCTCCAGCGCGTGCAAGGCCCCCACCGCCATCTGGTCGTTGGCGAAGACGAAGGCGTCGGGCCGCTCACCCGCCCGTGCGCACAGCTCCTCCGCGGCGCGGGCCCCCTGCGCCTGCGTCATCATCGCCACACGCAGGACCGGCTCCCCGCCGGCCCTCACCCCCGCGTCGCGGCAGGCCGCCAGGAAGCCCCGGAAACGCGCCTCCACGTCCGGCGACTCCTCCGCGGAGCCGATGTAGGCGGGGCGGCGCACGCCGTGGTCCTCGATGAGGTGACGGGTCAGCTCCCGCTGACCGTCGAAGTTGGCCACCTCGATGTGGTCCAGATGGTCCGCCGTGTCCGGGTTCTCCCGGGGCCCCGCCAGCATCACCACCGGCTGACGCCGGGAGATGACGTCCAGCTCCGCGGTGGGCACGGTCCGGGCGAGCACCGCGAACCCGTCCACCCGTCCGGCCACCTTGGCGACCAGGCTCTCCGGCCCGCCCTTCAGCGACGCCGCGATCAGCAGCGCGTAGCCGTGGCGGCGCGCGGCGCGCTCCATTCCGCGAATGATCTGATCGGAATACAGCATCGCCGCGTCGTCGTCCATGTCCTCGGCCGCCTCCGCGTCGGGGTCGGAGTAGTCGGGGAAGCACAGGCCGAGGACACCGGTGGAACGGCTGGCGAGCCCGCGCGCGTTGCCGCTCGGCACGTAGCCGAGGTCACGGGCCACCGAGAGGACCCGTTCCCGGGTCTCCGGCCGTACGGACTCGGGGTTGCGGTAGACCCGGGACACCGTGGCGATGGAGACCCCGGACCGTTCCGCCACGTCGTACACCGTGGGAGCGGAGCCGGAAGCACTCATGGAACCCAACCCCCGCGTGATCTGCACGTGCGCCTACCGATGAAAGCGCATTCACACTAGATGTCCACGGCCTTGGAGAGCAAGCCGCGCCTCAGCACCCCGGACGCGCTGGAGCGGCGTACGACGGTCCCGGCGCAGGGGTCACCGGGGCGCCCCGGCCGGGGCGGTACGGCCGGAGCGGACCGGCCACCGTCCGGCCAGCACCCGGTCCACGCTGAGACGGCCGGCGCCGGTGCCCAGCAGCGCGAGGGAGGCGGCCAGCATGATGAAGGCGAACCCGGAGCCGCTGCCGTCCTGGCCCATGACCAGGCCCTCGCCGGCGTGGACGAAGATCAGCGCACCGGCCATCACCACGGCGAATCCGGCGCAGATCAGCCGGGTGAGCGCGCCGAACAGGACCACGACGCCTCCGAGGAGCTGCATGTAGGCGCCGAAGAGGGTGCTCAGCTCGGGCAGCGGGATGCCGGCGGCGCGGTAGTTCTCGGTGTTGGCCGCGGCGCCGCCCGGCTGTGACACGTCGCCCCAGCCGTGCGCGATGAAGACCGCGCCGACCGCGAGGCGGAGCAGCAGCAGGCCGATGTCGGATGCGAGGCGTTGCCTGTCGTCACTGAGGAATCGCGCGTTGTGCACGGTCATGGGCGTTCTCCTTCTCATCGGGCTCATCAGGGTGATCAGGCTCATCAGGGATCGGGGGGCGGCGGTGTGCGGCGCGTCCCCGCGCGTCCAATGAAGCCATCGGCGTGCGGCCGGACGGAAGGATCGGCTGGGTTGAGACTTATACTCCTGAGGTATGGACGGCTTTGACCTGCGCGAGCTGCGGTACTTCGTCGCAGTGGCCGAGGAGCTGAACTTCTCCCGCGCGGCCGAGCGCCTCGGCATCGCGCAGCCACCCCTGTCCAGGACCATCCGGCAGATGGAGCGGCGGCTGGGCGCCGACCTGTTCGAGCGGGACACCCGCCATGTCGCGCTGACCGATCTCGGGACGACCGTGCTGGACGAGGCGCGGTTCGCGCTCGACGTGTTCGCCGGAGTCAACCGGCGGGCCCGCCGCGCCGCGCTGGCCACGCCGACGCTGCTGGTGACCGCCAAGCCGGGCATCGCCGCCGGCATGCTGCGGCGCATCGTGGACGCCTACACCGCCCGGCCCGGCGCCGCCCGGGTCGAGATCGCGGTCAGCGGGTACCGCGAGCAGGCCGACATGGTACGCGACGGCCGGGCGGACGCGGCGTTGCTCAGCTCCTACTTCGACGCGCGCGGGCTCGACACCGAGCCGCTGACCACCGAACGCCGTGTCGCGGCCCTGCCGGCCGGCCACCCGCTCACCCGGCGCGACGACCTGCGGTGCGGCGACCTGGAGGGCGAGCCGATACCGCAGTGGCCGCACTCCACGCCGGCCGAGCGCGCGTACTGGTCCGGACGCGACCGGCATCCGGCCTATCACCAGGTCATGAGCGAGCCCCGGCCCGGCCCGGTCGTCACCGATCCCAGCCAGTTGCTGGAGGTCGTGGCACTGCGCCAGGCCGTCGCCCTGATCCCCGAGTCGCTGGCCGCCGACAACCCCCGCCCCGACATCGTCTATCGCCCCCTCATCGACGCCACCCCGTACACGATCGCGATCGCCTGGTCGGAAGGGGCGCGCTCACGGCACCTCGCCCGGTTCGTGCGCACCGCGACCGACCTCTACCCGGCCGAGGCGACGCCGCGGGCGGGCTGAGCCGGTCCTCCTCGCCCCGTTCCTCGTCCGCCCGCACGTGGACCCGGCGGCCGACGGGTCACCGCCAGCTTTCGCGCTGTCGCTGGAGTCCGTCGAGGATCAGGTCGAGTCCGATGTCGAACTCCTCGGCGTACGAGTAGCCGGGTTTCAGGGCGTGTTCGAGGATCATCTCGGTGAGGTGCGGGAACTCGTCGCGGGGCATCCGCTCCACGAGCGCGCCGGCCACGTCCTCGAGGTCGGCGGAGGATTCGAAGGGCAGGCTGAGCTCCTGGATCGTGAACCCGTAGATGTAGCCGTCCAGCACCGAGACCGCGTGTGCCGCGCCGGCGATCGAGAAGCCGCCCGCGCGCAGGCAGCCGATGACCGCGTTCTGATGGCGCAGGGTCGCGTGGCCGGGGTTCGTCCGTGAGTCCAGCAGGCGGATCGCCCACGGGTGGCGGGTCAGCACCTCGCGCATCGAGACCGCCCGCCGTCGCATCGCGGTCCGCCAGTCGATGTCGTCCGGCGGGAGGTCGATCTCGCTGAAGACGAGGTCGACCATGCCGTCGAGGATCAGGTCCTTGTTGCGGAAGTGGTGGTACAGCGACATGGCCTCGATGCCGAGCCGTTCGGCGAGCCTGCGCATGCTCGGCACGCCGGTGCCGCTCTCGTCCGCCAGTGCGACCGCCGTGCGAAGCACCAGCTCCTTGGTGAGCCAGTTGCGGCGGGGTGCAGGCGTGCCCGCTGTCTCGGTGGCCACGGAATCCTCCTGCCTGGTCTGCTGTGGACGGCTTGACAACCTTACACCGCAAGGCTCTACCCTTACAGCGTAAGTCGCAGGGATGGCGGCGAGCGGAGGAGAGGGCCATGCAACCGATGGGTTCGAACGAGGCCGGCAAGCCGGGCACGGGGAAGAGAGTGTGCATCGTCGGCGCGTCCGGGAAGCTCGGGCGCTACATGGTGCGGCACGCGCTGGACCGCGGGTACGAGGTCGTGGGCGTCTGCCGCGAGAAGAGCGTGCCCAAGCTCGCCGAGTTCGAGGGACGGATCACGGTGATCCCCGGAGCGACCGACGACCGTGAGGTCATCGCTCGGGCGGTGAGCGGATGCGACGCCGTCCTCACGGTGCTCGTGCCGTGGGGGATGAAGCACTACGCCTCCGGCACCGCCCAGGCCGTGCTCGACCACGCGCGTCCGGGCGCCCGCCTGGTGTTCTCCTGCGGCTGGCACATCAGCCGCGACGGGAAGGACGTCTACTCCTGGAAGTTCAAGGCGTTCGCGGCCGTGTTCGGGCGGCTGGCCAAGCTCGCCCGCGTCGTTGACGTGGACGACCAGGTGGAGGCGTGCCGGAGGATCTTCGCCAGTGACACCCGCTGGACGGTCGTGCGCGGCAGCGACCTGGAGGAGGGCGAAAGCCAGGGCCTGCCGGTGTGGAGCCGGCACGTGGGCGACCCTTGTCTCGCCAGCAACCTGACCCGTCGCGTGGATTTCGCCCTGTTCATGGTGGAGGCGGTGGAGAACGACGCCCTCGTCCACGAGGCCCCGGCCATCGTCGGCCGGCTGACTCCATCGGCCCTCGCCCACGCCCACAGTCCGGCCTGAGCGTCGGCACCTCCTTCACAGCTCGCTCACAACGCGAGAAAGAGCGTGGCAAGCCCGCGCCGACACAGACGGGAAAAGCGTTATGAACGCAAACAGGCGGGCAACCGCGATCGCAGGCGCGCTGGTCATCGCGGGCATGATCGCCGGTGGACTGAGTGTCGTCCCCGCCATCGAGGAGCCGAACTTCCTCGAACTCGTTTCCGCGCACGAGAACCAGGTCATCACCGGCGCGCTTTTTCAGTTCCTCATGATCCCCGCCTACGTCGGGTTCGCGCTGTGCCTGTACCCGGCGTTGAGGACGGCGAGTGAAGCGCTCAGCCTGGGCTTCCTCGGATTCAGGCTGATCGCGGCGGCGTTCCATTTCGTAGGCGTGATCCTCTTGCCCTTGTTCCTTGTGCTGAGCGAGGAATACGCCCAGGCCGGCGCTGCGGGCGCGCCCCACCTTGAGGTCTTGGGCGAGTTGCTGCGGAGGGCGCGCGACCTGGTGAACCATGTCGCATTGATCGTCTCGCTGAACCTCGGAGACCTCCTGCTGTTCTGCATTCTGTATCGGGCGAGGTTCGTCCCCCGCTGGTTGTCCGTGTGGGGACTTCTCGGGGCCGCATCGGCCGTGCTGGCCAGCTTCCTGGTGCTGGTTCGCCTGACCGATGTCGTCACGCCGTTCTACCTGGCCATGAACGCGCCACTGGCGCTGCAGACCCTGGTCCTGGCCATATGGTTGATCGCACGAGGCTTCGCGGGCGTCGGCGTGAAGGCGGCCTGATCGGGCGCCGCACGACGTCCGCGTTCTGCACCGCCGCCTCGAATGAGTTGGGGGGTACTCATGCGGCGGACGCCGCGCCCGGCCGAAAGTGGCGGGTAAGCACGTCGCAAGCACCCTTCGAAGAATGGCTGCCATGACCCACTCCCCTGCCGCCGGCCTGGCCGTGTCGATCCGGCGGTGTGCCCTCCTCGTCCTCACGCTGGCCGTGACCGCCGGATGCGGCCTGACCGGCGGCGGCGCCGCACCCGACCCTCCATCGACCGCCCAGGCCACGTCGGATGCCACCCCGGCGGCCGAACGGAGCACCCCCGCCGTGACGGAAAGCGCGCCGGCCGAGACCGCGACCGGGCCGGAAACGACTGGCGGAAGCGACGGAACCACCGGGACGGCCGTGTCGCCCGGCGGCGTCCTCACCGACGGCAGCACGGTCTCGGCCGAGCTCACCCGGGCCGGGCAGAAGCACGAGTTCACCCTGCGGCTCGGCGACGCCAGGGAGTTCTACGTCGCCGACATGCAGGGATCCGGCATCCGGTTGCAGGTGTTCTCCGAGGTGGACGGGCAGCCGCTCGGCCCGTCCCCGGCCGCGCTCGACTACGGGACCACGATCTTCAAGCTCACCAAGGCGGGCGGGCACCGGCTGGAGATCTGGGGCGACACCAACGTCATCGGCCCGTACAGCTTCCGGATCGCGACCGTCAAGGTCCGCACCTTCCCCGCGACGATCGGCCTGAAGATCGGCGCGGGCAGCCCCGACGGCGCCGGGCAGCTCGACGTCCCGGGCCGGATCGACCGCTTCGAGTTCGACGCGGACGGCGCCCCGGCCATCAAGGTCCTGGGCGGCGCCGGGGCGTGCCCCGTCCTGGAGATGGAACTGTACGACGCCGCGGAGCGGAACGTCGCCACCGCCCGCCAGCCCTTCCCGCTGTGCGGCTACGAGTTCGACATCCCGCTGTCCGGCGACGGCCGCTACGCGCTGGTCGTCAGGTCGGGCACGGCGAAGACCGGGGCGTACTCCTTCCAGATCGTGCGCGCGGGCTGACGGTGTTCGCACGCCGGACGGCCGGCCGTCAGGAGCGGCGCAGCGTCCCGCGGTATTCCAGGGCGCTCGCGCCCTCCTGGCCGGCGAACTCCATGGTGCCGGAAGGCCCCAGCGTCAGGGTCGCGTCGCCGCCGACGCACTGACCCACCTGTGCCACGGTCAGCTCCAGGACATTCGGGCCCCTGGTCCGGGTCGGCGTCGCCTGATGCTCGCAGTCGCCGATCACCATCGTCGCGGTGGACTCGCCGGCCGTCAGGGTGATGGCGACGTCCCTGGTCTCCTCGCGCTCGTCGGCGGAGACGATCCGGCCCGTCCAGGTCCCGGCGAAGGCGGGCGGGACCCGGACGGCACCGGCCGGCGCCTCGGCGCCGCCCGTCTCCGGCGCGCTCTCGCCTTCGGCCGCGCCGGGAGCCCGGCTCGCCTCATCGCCGGCCGTCCGGTTCGTCGCGCCGCCGGTCACCTGGCCGGTCGTGCCGTCGCCGGACGCGGTCCCGCCGATCGTCCCCGTCGCGTACAGCACGCCGATCGTCGCCGCCGCGGCCGCAACGGCGACCGCCATCGCGACCCGCGCGGCGCGGCCCGGCCTCCCCTCCTTGGCGGCCGGGCCGGTGCCGGGCTGGGTGGTGAAGGACGCAGGGGCGACGTCCGCGCGGGTCCCGGGCCCGGTGTCCTGGGCGGCCGGCCGATGCCAGTCCGGCGGCAGGTACGCGGTGGGGACCGGCCCCACGTCCGCCACCGTCACCGTGGGCGATCCAGGATCGACGAGGCGGATCAGGAGCGACCGGGCGGAGGGCCGCGAACGCGGGTCCTTGGCCAGGCATCCGGCCAGGACCGGCAGCAGGCCGGGAGGAACGCCGGTGAGGTCCGGGTCCTGATGGAGGATGCGGTTGAACACCGCGGCCACGGTGTCGTTGCCGAACGGCGCCCGGCCCGTCGCGGCGTACGCCATGGTGGACGCCCAGGCGAACACGTCGGCCGCGGGCGAGGCGGGCGCTCCGCCGAGTTGCTCCGGCGCCATGTACGGCGGCGTGCCCGCCAGCGCCGACGTGCCCGTCTCGGCGTCCAGCGGCCGCGCGATCCCGAAGTCGACCACGCGTGGCCCGTCCGGCCCCAGCAGCACGTTGGCCGGCTTGAAGTCGCGGTGGACGACGCGGGCGGCATGGATGGCGGCGAGCGCGGACGCGGTGCCGACGGCCAGGCGGTCGAGATCGCCCTCGCGCAACGGGCCGCCGGTGCGCACCCGCTCCTGCAGCGAGGGCCCCGCGACGAACTCGCTCACGACGTACGGATCCGGCCGGTCGAGGTCCACCGCCAGGACCCGGGCCGTGCAGAAGGGGGCCACCCGGCGGGCCGCCTCCAGCTCCCTGGCCAGACGGCGCCGCGTGGCGGGCTCGGCGCCGCCCTTGAGAACCTTGATCGCGACGGCACGGCCGGCCTGGTCGCGCCCCTCGTACACGATCCCCTGCCCGCCTTCGCCCAGGCGCCGCACGACGCGGAACACTCCCAGCTCGCGCGGATCTCCAGGCTCCAGCGGCCCAGCGGGCATCAGCCCCTCCTAGCGCGTCGTGCGAGCCTCATCGCCGAGGTTTCTGCAATATAGCCGGACAGGGCCGGGGCGCGGCAGCGCCTCGGCGCGCGGCAGGAGGACCCGCCCGGCCTCGGTGAGCAGTGCGCCCCGCGGGGTGCGCGAGCATGCTCTCGGACCGCCCTCTCCTGACCCGGCCGGAACCTGCTCACGATCGGCACCCGTTCGGCGCGTCAGATCATCGGGGCACCGGCGAAATCCGTGGCCCACGGCGGGTTGGCGCCGACGACGGCGCAGGTGCGGGCCGCGACGGCCGCGCCGAAGGAGGCCGCGTCCACCACGACGCCGAACTGGACGTCGTCCAGCCGGCCGCCGAGGTGCCCGTCCCTGCCGAGCCGGTGCAGGAACCCCGCGGTGAACGAGTCCCCCGCGCCGACGGTGTCCACGACCTGCGTCACCACGGCGGGGACCTCGGCCCGCCGCCCGCGCTGGGAGACCAGCGCCCCGCCCTCGCCCAACGTCACCACGACCAAGGCGGCACCCGCCTCGTGCAGGGCGTCACAGGAGGCCGCCAAAGGCCGGCCCGGCCAGACATGGGCGAGATCGTCCGCGCTCAGCTTGATCAGATCGGCCACCGCGCACCAGCGCGGCAGCGCGGTGCGGTAGGTGGCCGGATCCACCAGCGCCGGCCGTACGTTGGGGTCGATCGAGATCGTGGCGGAACGTGCCGCCCGGCCCAGGAACTCCTCCACCAGGCGGCCGCCCGGGGGCCGCACCAGCGCGAGCGATCCGGTGTGCAGGCACGACACCCCGTCCAGGCGCAGCCGGTGCAGCTCCGCGGCGCTCCAGGCCCAGTCGGCCGTCCCCTCGGCATGGAAGGTGTAGTCCGCCCGGCCGTCGCCGTCGAGCGCGGCGACGGCCAGCGTGCTCGGCTCGGACGCCGTCACGCAGTCGCTCAGGTCGACGCCGGAGGCCCGCAGGTGGGCGCGGAACACCTCGCCGAACACGTCGCGCGACAGGCGGCCGAGGAACCTGGTCCGGGTGCCGAGCCGGGCCAGTGCCACCGCGGTGTTGGCGGGACCGCCGCCCGGCAGCAGGCGGAGGGTCAGCTCGCCGTCCTCGGGGCGGCCTTCGGCGAAGGCGTCCGCGACACATTCGCCGAGCACGGCGACCTCAGTCATGAGCATGGCCTTTCCAAGATCGGGGGTCATGTTGCCGGCTTGTTACCGCCGCAGAGCATTGACGTTTCGTCGCCGAGAGTTCATCATCACTTCCCAACGGATGTCAACGATGACATAGGTCAACGATGACATTCCGGATCCCCCCACAGAACAGGGAGTTCCATGTCTCCACGGCTTCGTACCATCGGCGTTCTGGCCGCTTCCGTCGCCTTCGCCGCCACCACCCTGACCGGCTGCGGGGGCAGCGGCGAGAGTGCGTCCACCGGCGCCTCCACGTCCGCCGCCGTGAAGGTGGGCCTCATCACCAAGACCGAGACCAACCCGTTCTTCGTCAAGATGAAGGAGGGCGCCGAGTCCGCGGCCAAGCAGTACGGCGCCGAGCTGCTGACAGCGGCGGGCAAGTTCGACGGCGACAACGCCGGCCAGATCACCGCGATCGAGAACATGGTCGCCGCCGGCGTGAAGGGCATCCTGATCACGCCCAGCGATTCCAAGGCGATCGTCCCCGCGATCCAGAAGGCACGATCCGCCGGTGTGCTGGTCATCGCGCTGGACAGCCCGACCGAGCCGCAGGAGGCCACCGACGCGCTGTTCGCCACCGACAACTTCAAGGCCGGGGAACTGATCGGCCGGTACGCCAAGGCGGCCATGGCCGGCAAACCCGCCAAGATCGCCACGCTCGACCTGGCGCCGGGCGTCGCCGTCGGGCAACTCCGTCACGACGGCTTCCTCAAGGGCTTCGGGGTCGCCGAGGGCGACCCGTCCATCGTCTGCTCCCAGGACACCGGCGGCGACCAGGCCAAGGGCCAGACCGCGATGGAGAACTGCCTGCAGAAGGCGCCCGACATCAACGTCGTCTACACCATCAACGAGCCTGCCGCGCTGGGCGCCTACACCGCGCTGAAGGCCAAGGGGCGGGAGAAGGAGGTGCTGATCGTCTCGGTGGACGGTGGCTGCACCGGCACCAAGGCCGTCCAGTCCGGCCAGATCGCCGCGACCTCGCAGCAGTACCCGCTGAAGATGGCCGAGAGCGGGGTGAAGGCCGTCGTCGACTACGCCAAGGGAGGAGCCAAGACCTCCGGTTACACCGATACCGGTGTCACGCTGATCACCGACAAGCCCGCGACCGGCGTCGAGGCCAAGGACACCGCCTTCGGCCTCGCCAACTGCTGGGGCTGAGCCGGCCCGTCCGCCCGACGGCCGAGCCACGCCCCGCCGATCGGTCCGGCCGTCACCGCCCCCCTTCTTTCAAGGACCTCTCATGACGGCGACAACCACCACTCAGACTCCCCTGGCCAACGAGCCGTCACCGGCGCGCAGGCTCCTGCTCACGCCCACCGCCGGTCCGCTCGCCGCCCTCGTCCTGGCCTGCGTCTTCTTCTCCTTCAGCACCGACCAGTTCCTGAGCGGCGGCAACTTCTCCTTGATCATTCAGCAGGTCATGGTGGTCGGCACGCTGGCCATCGGCCAGACGCTGATCATCCTGACCGCCGGGATCGACCTGTCCAACGGCGCGGTCATGGCCTTCGGCGGCATCGTCATGGCCAAGCTGGCCGTCGACAGCGGCCTGCCGCCGCTGCTGGCCATCACCGCCGGACTGGCCGTCTGCGCGGGCTTCGGCCTGATCAACGGCCTGCTGGTGACCAGGATCTCGCTGCCGCCGTTCATCGTCACCCTCGGCATGCTCAACGTGGTCTTCGCGCTCACCCACATCTACTCGCAAGACCAGACCGTCACCGGGCTGCCCGCCCCCCTGACCTTCCTCGGACAGACCTTCAGCATCGGTGACACCGCCGTCACCTACGGCTCGGTCCTCATGATCGGCCTGTTCCTGTTCTTCGCCTACCTGCTCAGCCAGACCGCCTGGGGCCGCCACGTCTACGCGCTCGGCAACAGCCCCGAGGTGGCCCGGCTGACCGGCATCAGGACCGCACGGCTGACCGTCGGCGTCTACACGCTCGCCGGCCTGGTGTACGGGATGGCGGCCCTGCTCCTGGTCTCCCGCACGGGGGTCGGCGATCCGCAGGCCGGGCAGACCGACAACCTCGACAGCATCACCGCCGTCGTCCTGGGCGGCACCAGCCTGTTCGGCGGGCGTGGCCTGGTGATCGGCAGCCTGATCGGAGCGCTGATCGTGGGCGTCTTCCGCAACGGCCTGCAGCTGATGGGCGTCCCGTCCATCTACCAGACCCTGATCACCGGCATCCTCGTCATCCTCGCCGTCACCGTCGATCAGCTCTCCCGCAGGAGGACCCGATGACCCCCGTGCTCCAGGCCCGCGGTCTGGTCAAGCGCTACGGCCACGTCACCGCGCTCGACGGCGCCGACTTCGACCTGCTGCCCGGTGAGGTCCTGGCGGTCATCGGCGACAACGGCGCCGGGAAGTCGAGCCTGATCAAGGTGCTGACCGGCGCGGTACAGCCGGACGCCGGCGAGATCCGGCTGGACGGCGAAGTCGTCCGCTTCCGCGACCCGCTCGACGCACGCCGCCACGGCATCGAGACCGTCTACCAGGACCTGGCCGTCGCCGCCTCGCTCGACATCGCCGACAACATGTTCCTGGGCCGCGAGATACGCCGCCCGGGCCTGCTCGGCAGCGTCCTGCGGCTGCTCGACAAGAAGCGCATGCGCGCCGAGTCCGCCGAGCACATGGCGGCGCTCAAGATCGGCCTGCGCTCCCTCGCCGTACCGGTCGAGTCGCTGTCGGGCGGTCAGCGTCAGGGCGTGGCCGTGGCCCGCGCGGTCGCCTGGGCCACCCACGTGGTGGTGATGGACGAGCCGACGGCGGCGCTGGGCGTCAAGGAGTCCGGCCAGGTGCTCGACATGATCAGGCGGGTGCGCGACCGCGGTCTGCCCGTCGTGCTGATCAGCCACAACATGCCGCACGTCTTCGAGATCGCCGACCGGATCCACGTGCAGCGGCTGGGACGGCGCGTCGCCGAGATCAAACCGGGCGATTACAGTATGGCCGAGGTCGTGGCCATCATGACCGGAGCGCTCCAGCTCTCGGACGGCAAGACCGTGGTCACCGACCAGGAGGCGGTCAAGGCGGCCGGCGTCACCCGGGATTGATCACCTCCACCTCCGCATGCGAACGTGCGACACAGGCGAGACAGGAAAGAGGCCATGGCCAAGGTGCGGCGGGCGACGATGAGCGACGTGGCGCGTGAGGTCGGCGTCACCACCAAGACCGTCTCGCGGGTGGTCAACGCCGACGGCCCGGTCGCGCCGGAGACCCGCAGCCGGGTGCTGGAGGCGATGGCCCGCCTGGGCTACCACCCCAACCTGATGGCCAGGAACATCCGCGTGGGCGGCCCCGACTCCACCGTCGGGCTGATCATCCCTGACATGGGCAACCCGTTCTTCGGCACCGTCGCGGGCGGCATCGAGAGCGCGTTGCGCAGCCGGGGCCTCACCCTCATCGTCGGCTCCTCGGAGGAGACGGCGGCGCGCGAGCAGTCGCTGGTCTCGACGTTCCTGGCGCGCCGGGTGACCGCGCTGATCATCGTGCCGTCCGCCAGCAGCGATCACGGCCCGCTGCGCGCACAGCGCAGAACGGGGTTGCCGATCGTCTTCATCGACCGCCCGGCGCGCGGCCTGACCGCGGACTACGTGGCCAGTTCCAACCGTGAGGGCGCCCGCGCGGGAGTGGCGCACCTGATCGCCCACGGTCACCGCCGGATCGCCTTCATCGGTGACCATCCGGGCCTGCACACCCGGAAGGAACGTCTCCAGGGGTACCGGGACGCTCTCGCCGAAGCCGGCCTGCCCTATGACCGGGAACTGGTGGAGATCGGGCACGACCACGAGGCCGCGGCGGCCGCCGTCACCCGCCTGCTCGCGCGCAAGGCACCGGCGACGGCCGTCTTCGCGGCCAACAACTTCGCCGCGACCGGCGTCGTCCTCGGACTGGCCAGGCTCGGCCGCCGGGACGTGGCCCTCGTCGGCTTCGACGACCTCCCGCTCGCCGAGGTGCTCCAGCCCGCCCTGACCGTGGTCGCCCAGGACCCCGCCGCGATCGGGAAGCAGGCCGCCGAGCTGCTGATGGCACGGCTGGACGGCGACCGGTCCAAGGCCCGCACGGTCGTGGTCCCGACCCGGCTGATCATCCGCGGCTCCGGAGAGCTGCCGCCCGCCGCCTGAGAACCATCGCACAGCGCGTCCGCCGAGCCGGCGGATGCGCCACACCATGCCGGACACGGCCGGCCATGGCCGGCCATGGCTGGACACGGCCGGCTGGACGCGCACGAGAAGGGCGACCCGCATCCACGTCCGGCCACTGCACCGGCACCGCCACGGTGATCGCTCCGCAGTGACCAGGACAGCGCCGCCGCCCGAACGACCCCAGGGCCCCGGATGCCCCCGTCCTCCACCGAAAGGTGTGCATGATGCGCAGGTCCACTCGATTAAGCCGTCACGTCGTGCCCGTGATCCTGGCCGCGATGGCCGTGGCCGGCGTCCTCACGATCCCCGCCGGAACGGCGCAGGCCGGAGAGCCCGCCGACTATCCCGAGTACCCGTACGCCCCCACCGACTACAACGAGCCGTTCCGCGGCCAGTTCCACTTCAGTTCGCAGAACGGCTGGATGAACGACGTCAACGCGTCGCTGTACTACCGCGGCACGTACCACCTGTTCTACCAGCACAATCCGCACGGGCTGAACTGGGACACCATGCACTGGGGCCATGCGACCAGCCCCGACCTCGTGCACTGGACACAAAGACCCATCGCCTTGGAGCCGGGAGTGCACAACGCCACGCTGTGGTCGGGCGGAGGCTGGGTGGACACCCGCAACGTGACCGGCCTGAAGAACGGGGACCACGACCCGATCCTGCTGTTCACCAACACCAACGGCGTCTCGATCGCCTACAGCACCGACGGCGGCGAACGCTTCCAGATGTACGACGGCGGAGCGAAGGTCATCTCGACACCCTACGAGAGCCGTGACCCCAAGGTCTTCTGGGACGCCTCCCGCAACCGCTGGGGCCTGGTGCTCTGGGCCGACGACGGCGGCAACACGATGAAGTTCTTCAGCTCGACGAACCTGCTCTCGTGGACGTACCGGGGTGAGTACCGCGCCGGCTGGGCGTTCGAATGCCCGGACATCTACCAGTTGCCCGTTGACGGCAACACGGCCGACCGGAGATGGGTCCTGAACGACGCCCAGGGCGAGTACGTCGTCGGAAACCTCAACGGCGACGGGGTGTTCGTCCCGGACGCCGGGTTCCCGGCGCCGCAGCGCCTGGATCAGGGACGCGCCGCGTTCGACGGTTCGTTCTACGCGGGCCTCACCTTCACGAACCTTCCCACCGACCGTGTCGTTCAGATGGCCTGGCAGCCCGGCAACCGCGGCTCGACATGGACCGGCAACGCGTCCTTCCCCGCGGAGCTGTCACTGCGCAGGTTCCCGGAAGGTCTGCGCGTGACCAGGCTCCCCGTCGGGGAGATCGCCACGATCCGGCAGCCGGCCCAGACGTGGGGCCCGCGGACGATCACGACGAGCGACAGCACGGACCCGCTGAACGGCGTCAATGCCGACACCTATGAGCTGATCTCCGAATGGGACCTCACCGGCGCCACGGCGTCGGAGTTCGGCTTCCGGCTGCACCAGCGTGCCGACGGGTCCAGTGACCGGACCATCGCCTACAACCGCGCCCTGCGACAGATGGAGTGGAAACCGCTCGCTCCGGTCGACAACCGGATCAGGATGCGCGTCCTGGTGGACCGCGGCCAGGTCGAGGCATTCGGCAACGACGGGAGGCTTTCGTACACGGAGAACACGAACTTCGACTCGGCGCCCGGCAGCTTGGGCATCTCCGCCTACGCGGCCGGTGGCCACGTCAGGCTGGTATCGCTGACCTTCCACCGCCTCGACAAGGCGTGGGCGCCCGCACCGGGCGGCACGGGCGAGATGCGCTGGAACGGAACCGGCAAGTGCATCGACATGGACCCGGCGGCCGGCAACGGCGCCGCCGTGCGCATCTGGGACTGCTGGAACGGGCCGAACCAGCAGTGGCGGCACAACGTCAACGGGTCGCTCAGTATCGGAGGGATGTGTCTCGACCAGCCCGGCGAGGTCATCTCCAACGGTGCTCTCCTCCAGGTATGGGCGTGCAACGGGTTGCCCCAGCAACGCTGGACCCGGGTGGGGAGCACGTACCGCAACGCGTGGTCCGGCCGGTGCATAGATCTGGCGTACGGCGACGCCACCAACGGCCGCCGGCTCCAGGTGTGGGATTGCGTCGGCGGCTCGAACCAGTCATGGGGCCTTCCGGCGTAGCCGCGTCCTGCGCCGCCCCGGCACGGGTACTCCCCGCCGGGGCGGCAGCCCGTCCTGGCGGGAGATCAGGCGTGCGGGGGAAGGCGCTCGGTGAGGGCGGTCACGCGGTTGCGCGGCCCGAACACGGCGCATCGCGGACGCCGAGGACCGGCTTGGTGGCCAAGGGCATGGTGGATCCTCGGTTCTCGCTCACGCGGACGCGGGCCGGAGGGCGGCGGGAGGGGTGCCGAGGCGGAGCCGGGCCAGTTCCGTCGCGGCCTGGGCGAGTGTCACCTGCCGTTGTTCCGCCGTGCCGAAGAGATCGGCGACAGTGTGCTCGATGGCCTCGACGCGTTGGCGTGCCACGTCGGGGGTTTCGTGGTGCAGCTCCAGGGTGAGCGCGTTGATGACCCCGCCGGCGCTGACGACGTAGTCGGGCACCCAGACGATGCCGCGCCGATGCAGGAGGCCGGCGACGTCCGCGGTGGCCAACTGGTTGTTGGCCGGCCCCACGACGGCGGAGCAGCGCAGACGCGGCACGACGTCCCCGGTGAGGATGCCGCCGAGCGCGGCCGGAACGAGGATGTCGGTGTCCGCGGTGAGGGCGTGCTCCGGCGAGGCCCAGGTGGCGCCGAGTTCCTCACCTGCCGCCCGTTTGGCGGGGTCGATGTCGCTGACCAGGAGGTCGGCTCCCTCGTCGGCGAGCAGGCGTGCCAGCCGCATGCCGACGCTGCCCAGCCCCACCAGCGACAGGCGCACGCCGGTGAGCGCCCGCGTGCCGTAGAGGCGCCGGCTCACCGCGCGCAGTGCCGCCAGCGTGCCGAGCGCGGTGGCCGGCGAGGAGTCTCCACTCCCGCCGTGCTGTGCCGGCCTGCAGAAGACATGAGGGGTGCGCTCACCGATGACCGCCATGTCCTCTGGAGTCGTCCCGACGTCGGGGCCGGTCGCATAGGCCCCGTCCAATGACGCGATGGCGTCGGCCACGTCGTCCAGCACGGCGCGGCGCGTGGCCGCGTCCAGTTCGGCCCCTGGAGGCACGGCGACGACGGTCTTGCCGCCGCCGTTCGCCAGCCCGGCCACAGCGCATTTGGCGGTCATGCCGGCCGACAGGCGCAACGCGTCGGCGAGGCCGTCCTGCCAGTCGGCGTAGCGCCAGAGCCGGCATCCGCCCACCGCCTGGCCGAGCGTGGACGAGTGCACGGCGACGATGACCGGCAGGCGCGAGCGCGGCCCCGTGCGGATCAGGACCTGTTCGTGGTCGAGAGCGGGCATGCCGTCGAACCCCCAAATCATCCGAGCGATGTTCCCGGGCAAGTATCGGCCGTCCAGCCGCCAAATAGGGCTCTCGCCGTACGTATGGTCGGAATCGGTGCCAGAATCCCGTACATGGACGAACTTGATTCGGAGATCATCCGGCTTCTCCAGACGGATGCACGGCAGTCCAACCGCGAGCTGGCACGCAGACTCGGCGTCGCGCCCTCCACCTGCCTGGAACGTGTCAGGGCGCTCACCCGCCGTGGCGTCATCCGCGGCTACCACGCCGAGATCAACCCGGCCGCGCTCAACCGCGGCGTCCAGGCCATGGTCTCGGTACAGGTACGCCCCCTCAGCCGCACCATCATCGATGCCTTCAAGGACTCCGCGAGCGCCATGCCGGAAGTGCTCAGCGTCTTCGTGCTGAGCGGCGGCGATGACTTCCTCCTCCACGTCGCCGTCCAGGATCTGGACCATCTGCACGCCTTCCTGCTCGACCGGCTCAGCAAACGCCAGGAGATCGCGGGCTTCCGCACCTCGGTGATCTTCCAGCAGGTGCACAACGCCGCCCCCACCAGGCTCCCCGACGTGTCCGGCCACCCACAGCCGCCTGCCAGGAAGCCCTCCACCGCACGGACCTGAGATGCGCACCGCGCGGTGGAGGAGCGCCGGTACTCACCCGGTCGCCCTCCCTCCCAGGGCGGCCTGAAAGGCCTGTTCGGCGGCGTCGATCTCGGCGATCTGCTTGACGATCTCGGCGGGCGACGCCTCTCCGACGGCCTTCTGCAGCAGAGGGGTGTGGTCGAGGATCAGGTCGCGGACGACCTGGAGGGGGCGCGGTGCGTGGTGGAAGACCTTGCCGAGGATGAACGCCTGCTGGGACTGGCGTGCGGTGTGGGGTTTGCGCGGGGTCTCGTATGCCTGGAGCGCCCGGCGGACGGCGTGATGGTCGCGCAGGTCCACCCCGGCCAGGCGGCGGCCGATGAAGTAGCCGTCCTCGGTGGCCATCCCCGCGCCGTAGGCGGCGTAGGGGGAGGTGGGGTCGGCTGTGGGTGAGGATGCACAGGCCCCGCTGGGCCTTGACGTCCTCGTCGAGAACGAACCCGCCGAAGATGTGCAGGTTGTGCTCGCGCTTGGGGGCGTCGCCCCACAGGGTGCGGCGCACGAGGGAGTCGATGCCGTCGGCGCCGATCAGCACGTCGCATTCGTGCACGTCACCGTCGGCCAGGTGCAGGCGTACGCCGGTTTCGTCCTGGTCGAAGCCGTCCACGCGCCGGTTGACCTGGAGGACGCCGGGCGGGAGCGCGGCCACAAGCCGCTCGTACAGGGCGGGGCGCAGCAGCCCGATGAAGCCGCCGCCGTAGTCGCGGACGACGTCGCCGGGCAGGCGGACGGCCACCCGGCGGCGTCCGCGGATGTTGCGGAACTCGGTGTGGCAGGGCGAGCCGAGGTCGTCGATGTCGACGCCCATCAGGCCGAGCGCCTTGATGGGCGGTGGCCACAGGTTGAGGATGTTGCCCGCCGCGCGGGCCTGCGGGTAGCGCTCCAGCAGGACGACGTCGTGCCCGGCCTGGTGAACGGACAGGGCGGTCGCCATCCCGGCCGGCCCGGCGCCGATGACGGCGACCCGCCCGCGTCTGGTGGTTGCCATGAGGGTTCCTCCTCGGAGGTGGTGCAAGGCGGCAGGCCGATCGCATCGGGGCCAAAACCTTAGTGTGCGCTAATGTTTTTGGATGATGAAGCCCACGTCACACGCTTGTCAACCGCCGACCTCGCAGGAGACCGCCGATGCGCGACAATGACAGCCATGACGTCCCAGAACGCCCCGGACGATGCCGACCTGCGGATCCGCCCGCCGCGGCAGGCGCGCAGCCGCCAGGTATGGGCGCGGATCCTCGACGCCGGCGTGGCGATCATCGAGGAGGGCGGCTACGAGGCGTTCACCATCGCCGCGGTCTGCGAACGCGCCAACGTCGCACCGCCGACCGTCTACGCCCGCGTCGACACCAAGGACGCCCTGTTCCTGGCCGTCTACGAGCACGGCATCGCCCGGCTCGGCGCCGGCGAGGCCGTCTTCGGTGACCCTCGGCAGTGGGCCGGGCTGACCTGCGAGCGACTCGTCCGGGAGGCGGTCGCCGCACTCGCCCAGATCTTCCTGCGCAACGCCCGCTTCCTCGGCGCCGTCGTCCTGATCTCCGGGGGCCACCCGGAGATCAAACGGCGCGGCTCGGCGTACGCTCACCGCCTCGGCGACGCCTTCACCGGCGTCCTTCTCGGCGCCCGGCACGAAATCGCCCACCCCGACCCGCACGCCGCCGTCCGCGCCTGCTACGACACCCTCTTCTCCGCCCTGGTGCTGCGCGTCGCCTACGGCCCGGGATTCGCCGTCGCCACCACCACCGACGCCGCCTTCACCGCCCACCTCACCGAGATCGCCGTCCGCTACCTGCTACGCGACTCAGCGGAGCACCTGCCCACGCAGACGACGGGGACGACGGGGACGACGGCCCGAGCCCGTTGAGCCGGGGTGAGAGCGCGGCGAACCCGGCACGGCCGATCGTCGCCACGCCTCCGGCCCGCGCGTCCGTCACATGGGGGCGGCTGTCAGCCGGGGCTCGATCGGCCGTGCCGCCAGTATCCGAAGAACGCGATGTCCGATTTCGGCATGCCGCGGTCGTTCACCAGGTGGCGGCGCAGGCCGGTGGCGAGCTTGGCCTCCCCCGCCGCCCAGGTGTAGCAGCGGCCGGGCGGCAGATGCGCCCGTCTGACCGTCTCCAACGCCAGCGTTCCGGGCAGGCCGCCGGCGCCATCGCGGGGCAGCCAGTGCACCCGCACTCCCTCGGGGACGGTGATGTCCGGCCGGATGTCCGCCGTCTCCGGCACCTCCAGGAACACCTCCCCGGCCAGTGACGCGGGGGCGTGCTCCAGGATGGCCAGGATCGCGGGCACGGCGCTCTCGTCGCCCGCGAGCAACTGCCAGGACGCCTCGGCGGGCGGCAGGTAGGTCAGCCCCATGTCGAAGATGCCGGCCGGGTCGCCGGGACGGGCACGGCGGGCCCAGTTGGAGGCCGGGGTGTCGCCGTGCAGCACGAACTCGATGTCCACCTCGCCGAGCTCGGGCCGGGTGCGCCGGATCGTGAAGGTGCGCACCCAGGGGCGGCGCGATTTCGGCAGCATGAGCAACTCCGCCATCCACGCCTCGTTGGAGAAGCTCGGCATGCGCAGCCTGTCCTGCCCGTCGCGGGGGAAGAACAGGCGTACGATCTGGTCGCGACCCGTGGGGATCAGATGTTCGAGCTCGGGGCCGCCGAGGGTGATGGACGCTAAGCCGGGGCTGAGTCTGGTGTTCGCCACCACCTCCAGCGTGATCATCTTCCGGGTCTCCGGCATGCGCACCTTGGGCAGCATGTCCTCGTCACCCCCCTCTCAGAGGTCCACGACGAGGCGGGGCGAGCGCGCGCGGGAGACGCAGGCGTACATACGGCCCGCGGGGGCGCCGATGTCGTCGCGGTGCTCGGGCTCCCCGTCGAGGACGGTGAGCTCGCAGCTTCCGCAGACGCCTTCGCGGCAGCCGGAGGCCACGGGGAGCCCGGCGTACGTCAGGGCGTCCAGCATCGACTCCTCCGGGGAGACGGGTACCGTCCGGCCGGATCGGGCGCACACCACCTCGAAGGCCGTGTTGGGCGGGAACGTCCTGGGCGTCGGGCGGAAGCGCTCGATGTGCAGGCGTCCGGCGGGGAAGGCGGCCTCGGCCGCGGCGAGCATCGGCGCGGGGCCGCAGCAGTACACCAGCGCGCGGGGGCTCAGCCCGGCCGCCAGCGCCGCGAGGTCGGGCCTGCCGTGTTCGTCCTCGGCGAGGACGGTCACCCGGTCGCCATAGGAGGAGCGCAGTTCGTCGGTGAACGGCATCGTCGCGGCCGACCGTCCGGCGTACACCAGCCTCGCCGCGGCCCCCGCCCGGGTGGCGGCCCGCAGCATCGGCAGGATGGGGGTGATGCCGATCCCGCCGGCGAGGAAGAGATACTCCGGCGCGGGCAGGAGCGGGAAATTGTTGCGCGGCTCCGAGACCTCCAGCGGCCGGCCCTGGCGCAGGAACAGGTGGACGTACTCCGAGCCTCCCCGGCTCAGCGGGTCATGGCGTACCGCGATGCGGTAACGCTCCCGGTCGGCCGGGTCTCCGCACAGGGAGTACTGCCGGGTCAGCCAGTTCGGCAGCGCCAGATCGATGTGCGCGCCCGGCTCCCACGGCTCCAGCTCGCCGGCGGCGCCGCGCAGGACGAGGGAGACGACGCCGTCGGCGACCCGGTCCACGCGGTCGAGAATCGTCAGTTGCATCGAGACATCACCTTGGGGGTCGGTCAGTACAGTTCGCGGTAGCCGGCTTCGAGCCGGCTGTCGATGAGCTTCGGATCGAGGTCGAGCCCGAGCTGGCCGATGGCCATCTCACCCGGCGACGGGATCTCCGCGGCGAGGGCCTGGCTCGCGGGATCCCACAGCCGCGAGCGGATGAGCGCGCGGCCGCAGTGCAGGTAGACCTCCGCCACCTCGACGACGAGCGCGAGCATCGGCTCCTTGGCCTCGGTCTGCATCCGTACGAGCACGTCGGGCTCGTCGGTGGGATAGGCGCGGCCGTTGACCCGCAGCGTCTCGCGTACTCCGGGGATGAGGAACAACAGCCCGATCCCGTCGTTCTCGGCGAGGTTGCGGAAGGAGTCGGCGATCTTGTTGCCGGGCCGGTCGGGAATGGCGAGCGTGCGCTCGTCGAGGACCTTCACGAACCCCGGGTAGTCGCCGCGGGGCGTGCAGTCCGCGCGTCCCGCCGCGTCGGCCGTGGCCATCGCCAGGAAGGGCGAGTGGGCGATGAAGCGGCGGGAGTACTGGTCGATGCGATCGAAGATCTTGGCCTTCGTCATGGCCTCGGGCTCGCCGAGCCGGGCGAGCACCTCGTCCGGCGGCACCCTACGGGGGCGTGTGAGGGCATGCGTCATCAAGGGCTCCTTCTCGGGGGTGGCGCGACGGCGGACCGCCGTTCGCGTTCAAGCGCGCCCGCGCCCGGCGCTCGCCGTATCTGCGCAGGTCATGGCACAATTATGAGCAATTATTCAGTTCGCGCGCTACTCGCTTTCGCGCTGCCGCACCGGGGGTGCCATGACATCGGACAAGCGCCGCCTTCAGCCACGTAAACAGCCACGGCAGGTACGGGCCGAGCTGACCCGGCAGCGCATCCTCACGGCCGCTGCTCACGTTTTCGCCGAGCACGGCTACGCCGCCGGCACCACCAACCGCATCGCCGAGCGGGCGCGGATCTCGATCGGCTCGCTGTACCAGTACTATCCGAACAAGGACGCGATCCTCGTCGAGCTGGTGGCCAGGCATCTCGACGCGGGCGTGGCCGCCCTGGCACGCCGGGAGGAGAACGGGCTGCCCGACTCCCTGGAGGAGATCGTCCGCCTCTACGTACGGACCGCGATCGAGAACCACCTCGACGACCCGCAGCTCCTGCGCGTCATGATCGAACATGCGCCCCGCTCCCTCGCGCTGCTGGAGAAGGTCGCCCGGTTCGAGCAGGAGCGCGTCGCCTACATGCGGGAGCTGTTCGATCGCCACCCGGAGGTCCGGGTCGGCGACAGCGAGACCGCCGCCCGGCTCGTCGTCTCCACCGTGGAGCTGGTCGTGCACCAGCTCACCGCCGCGCCCGACCCCATCGACATCCCCCGGTTCGAGAACGAGCTGGTCGCCATGCTCACCCGCTACCTCTCGGCCGCCGGTTGACGGGCGGACGTGGGCGGGTGGCCGGGCTCACGACGTGGTGAACCGGGCGCGGCGGCATCACGGGCATGTCGCGATGCCGCCGCGCGAGGGCCGGCTCAGTACACGTAGGGCCAGCCCTCCGCGTCGTAGCCGATCCGGTTGATGCCCAGATTGGAGGCGCCGTTGTCGGCATACCAGTGGTAGAACAGCACGTCTCCGTCGTTGTCGGCGAGGACGGCCTGATGGCCGGGGCCGTGAACGCCGCCGTGGCCGGCCAGGAGCTGCGTGCCGCCGCCGGAGGTCATCGGCACTCCGTTGCGGTCCACGTACGGCCCGGTGACGCTGGTCGAGCGGCCGACCATGATGCGGTAGGTGCTGGCGGCGCCCCGGCAGCAGAAGTCGAAGGAGACCATCTGGTAGTAGTAGCCGCCGCGCCGGTAGATGAACGGCGCCTCGATCGCCCCGCCGCCCCGGCCGGCGATGCCGAGCACGGTGTTGTCGGCCCGCTTGCCGGTGGCCGGGTCGAGCCGGATCATCTTGATCCCCGACCAGAACGAGCCGAAGTCCAGCCACCAGCGGCCCTGCTCGTCGATGACGAGGTTGGGGTCGATGGCGTTGAAGTCGTCGGAGGCGCGCGACTCGATCACCAGGCCCTGGTTGGTCCAGGACCCGGACGCCCCGGTCGTGCTGGTGGCCAGGAAGATCGCCGAGGTGTTGCGGCCGAAGCCGGAGGCGGAGTAGTACATGTAGTACCGCCCGTTGACATAGGTGATGTCCGGCGCCCACACCGAGTTGCCGCCACCGGTGTAGGGGTGCGCCCAGGGCACTCCGCCGGGGAACGCGGCTCCGGCGTTACGCCAGGCGGTCCGGTCGGCGGAGGTCTTCAGCGGGATGTTGTCGCCGGTGTGGGCCAGTAGGTAAGTGCCGTCCGGCCGCTTGGTCACCTCGGGGTCGTGCACCCCGATGTCGCCGGTCACGAGCCCGGGGTTGGGATAGGAGCCGGGCGTGCCGGGTCCGCCGATCTTGATGAGCTGCCATTGCTGGTTGGTGCCGTTGAGGTCGGTGTACTGGGAGACGCGGGCGCCGTCGGCGG
>NZ_JACHGN010000012.1 GCF_014202315.1 Thermocatellispora tengchongensis
CGATCTCTTCGACGCGCAGCCGCAGAGCCTGCTGCTGACGATCTTCGGCGCATTCCTGGAGCCGCGCACGGCGCCCGTGTGGTCCGGCGGCCTGGACGCCATCCTCGGCTACTTCGGCTTCAGCACCGCGGCGGCGCGGATCGCGCTGGCGCGCCTGGTGCAGCGCGAGCTGGCCGAGCGGCACCGCAAGGGACGGCACGTCTACTACACGCTGACCAAGCGGAGCGTGCACCTGCTGGAGGACGGCGACGAGCGGATCTCCTCCCTGGGCGAGCGCCCCGGCGAGGCCGTCACCTGGACGCTGGTGTGGCACCAGCTCCCCGACAGCCGCAAGGCCGAGCGGTCCAACTTCGTGCGGCAGCTCCGCTTCCACGGCTTCGGCCATCTTCAGGACGGCATGTGGGCCTCGCCGCGCGACTACGTGGTCGAGGTGACCGACCTGGTGCACACGCTGGGCATCGGCGACGCCGTCGCGATCTTCCGGGCCGCGCCCTCGGGCGATGTCGCGGCGGGGCCGCTGATCGGGCATCTGTGGCAGCTCGACGAGGTGGCCGAGCGCTACCGCCGCTTCGCCGCCAAGTACGCGCCCCTGACCCGGCCGCGTGAGATGTCGCCGCGTGAGGCGTTCGTGACCTGCACCGAGATGCTGCAGTCCTTCCGCGCCTTCGCCGACATCGACCCCGAGCTGCCCGAGGAGTGGGCGACGCACGCCGGGGCGCGGCGCGAGGCCATCGCGGTCTACCGCGAGGCGCTGGACCGGCTCAGGGAGCCCGCCGCGGCGCACTTCCGCGAGCTGACCCGCACCTAGACCGGAGCAGGTCAGGCCGGCTCGGCGGGGGCCAGCCGGTGGTAGCCGCTGTTGAAGAACAGCAGGGGCGTGTCGTGCTCGTGGTGGGTGCGCACGACCTGGCCGATGACGATCACGTGGTCGCCCTTGCGCTGGGTGGACTCGACCTCGCAGATCATGCCGGCCAGCGCGTCGCGGATCACCGGCAGGCCGTCCACCGGCTCGAAGGCGGGGTCGTCCACGGCGGGCTGCGATCCGGCGAAGCGCCGGGAGTGCTCCTCGTGCTGCTCGGCCAGGACCGACACGCTGAACCGGCCGGCGCGCTGGATGGCGGCGCAGGTGTGGGAGCCGATCTTCAGGCAGACGAGGATCAGCGGGGGCTCCAGCGACACCGAGGTCAGGGAGTTGACCGACGCGGCGTAGGGGGTGCCCCGGTCGAGCGTGGCGACGATCGCGACGCCGGTGGCGAAGCGGCGCATCACCTCGCGCAGCAGGGCCGAGTCGACGGGTGCGGAACGAGGTCCAGCGGGCGGCATGCCCATCCGCGGCTCCTTTCGCAGTGGCCCCTCCGGGGCGCAGCAATAGATTACAAGTCAGTGTTGTGACCTGTCTAGCATTGTGGCTAGGCTGCGGAACGTGCCAGAAAGCCAGATCACCGTGCTGCGAGACCTGCTCGCGGCGTACTACCGGCCCGAGGGGTTCCGCCTGGGCATCGTGTTGTCGGGCGGCTGCGCGGAGCAGGTCGCCGCGGCCGCCTCGGACGTCCTCACCGCGCACGGGCAGGCCCCGGCGCGCAGGCTGGCGCGGCTGCTCCCCCGCCCCGGCGAGCCGGCCGAACGCCCCGAGGACGTCGCCGGCTTCCTGGAGAAGTACGGCCACGAGTACGCCGTCGCGTGGCTGCCCGCGCCCGCACGCGAGGCGGACCTGATCGCGATCACCGCGGCGGCCCGCGGGTCCGGCTGCGCGATCGGCTGGGACCTGACGGGCTGGGATGTCACCGGTTCCGCCGTCGATGAGGCCCGGCTGCGCGAATGGGGGGCCGACTTCGCGCTGTGGCGGGACGGCGAGAGGGTGCGGGTCTACACCCGCACGCCGCTCAGCTCGTGAACTCGCCGCCGGTCAGCCACACGGTCTGGCCGGTGACCTGGTCGAACTCCGGGAAGGTCAGCGCCACGACGGTGCGCGCGACCTCCTGGGCCGTGGGGAAGCGCGGCAGCGCCATGCGCTGCCGCAGCGCCCGCGACATCTCCAGCAGCGCGGGATCGTCCGGCTCGGGAGCGTCGGGCTCGGCCACCCGGCCGGGGGCGACCACGTTGGCCGTGATCCCGTGCCCGCCCTCCTCGGCGGCGACGTAGCGCGTCAGCGCCGACGCCGCCGCCTTCGCCGCCGCGTACGCGCCCATGCCCGGCATGGGCCGGGCCATCAGCGCCCCGGAGACGAACACGATCCGGCCGAACCCGGCCGCCCGCATGCCGGGCAGGGCCCGCCGGCACAGGTCGTGGTGGGCACGCACGCCGTCGAGGTGCCGCTCCAGCGTGCCCGCCTCCACGTCCGCCACGGCCGCGACCCCGAGGGCGCCACCCGGCTCGGCCGCGTTGACCAGGATCGTCACCGGCCCCAGCTCGGCCTCCACCGTGGCGAACAGCCGCTCGGCGGCCCGTTCGCCCGGCAGGGCCGCGCACACGGCCAAGCCGCCGCCGCACTCACGGACGATCTCGGCCGCGAGCCCCGCCGAGCGGTGACAGTGCACGGCCACGGCCGCACCCGCGGCGGCCAGGCCGGTGGCGACATGCCGCCCGATCGCACCGGTGCCGCCCGCGACCAGCGCGACCCGCCCCGCGAGCGGCCCGGGGTTCACGGCGTCGCCCGCAGACGGGGCAGGACGCGCTCGCCGAAGATCCCCATCGCGTGGCCGGGGTCGGGGCCGAGCGGCGGGCCGAAGGAGATGTGCCGCGCCCCGGCCGCCAGCAGTTCCTCGCACTGCTCCAGCACGTCGTGCGCGCCGCCGACGATGCCCAGGGTGAGCATCGACGGCGAGGAGAGCACCGCCTCGGTCGCCTCGTCCAGCCGCCCGTCGTCCACCAGCGCCTGGGTGCGGGCGAACTCCTCCGGGTCCAGGCCGTGCGCGGCCAGGGCGTCGGCCGACAGCGAGCCGCTGTAGCGGGCGATGAACCGGGCCAGCACCCGGCGCGCCCGGTCGCGGTCCTCGTCGAGGGAGCACCACACGCACGCGGCGATGTCCAGGTCGGCGACCGTACGCCCGGCGGCCTTCGCGCCCCGCCCGATCTGCTCCATCGCGTCGAACACCTGGCGCGGCGGCAGGCACAGCGGCAGCACGCCGTCCGCGTGCCGCCCGGCCATCTCCAGCATCTTCGGGCCCATCGCGCCGACGTAGATCGGCACCGGGCGGGGCGACTCGATGTGCGCCGACTCGTGCCAGCCCTCGCCCGCCCCGGGCAGCCCGGCCGGGCTGCGGCCGTCGGTGAGGGCGCGGATCGCCACGACCGCCGTACGCGTGCGCGGCACGGGACGCGGCGCGGCGATCCCGGCGCGGCGGAAGAAGACGTCGGAGCCCGCGCCCAGCCCGAGGATGAACCGGCCGCCGGACAGCTCCTGGAAGCCGGAGGCGAGCTGGGCGAGCTGGACCGGGTGGATCGACACCGGGTCCAGCACGCCCGAGCCGACCTTGATCCGCTCGGTGGCGGCGAGCATGGCGGCCATGCTCGCGACGCCGGGCCCGCCGAACAGGTCGTTGCCGGTCCACACCTGGTCGAAGCCCATGGCCTCGGCGCGTACCGCCGCCTCGGTGACGCCGGCGATGCCGCCCGCGCCGGCGCCCACGCGCACGCTGAAGATCGGGCCCTCAGCCATCGTCGCGTACCTCCTCCAGTCGCATGATCAGGTTCTCCGGCGGGTCGGGGCAGGCCGCGAGGGGGCGCCCGGCCAGCCACTCGTCCGCGTCCGGCCCGGCCAGGCGCCCGTTGAGCAGGGAGGCGGCCGAGGCGATGGCGTAGAAGCAGAAGTGCGCCCCCGGCGGCAGCGACACTCCCTCGGGGCCGACCTCGAAGTAGTCGCCGACCCGCAGCTCGCACGCCGAGTAGTTCATGGACTCCACCGTGCAGCGCACCCTGCGTCCCCCGGTCACCGCCCCTCCCGGTCCACGCGCTCCAGGCGCATCACCACGGCGTCGGCCGGGTCGGGGCAGCAGATGTACGGCTTGCGCTCCAGCCAGTGGTCCGGCGGCAGGTCGCTCAGCCGGGCGTCCAGGACCGGGAAGACCGCGGCCATGGCGTGCAGGCAGAACGGCCTGCCCTGCGGCAGGGTCAGCGCCGAGCCCTCGACCTCGAAGCAGTCGCCCACCGCCAGGCCGCAGCGCGGCGACTCCGCGCGCTCGACCACGACGCGCACTCTGGGGGTCACAGCGCGGCGCGCGGCGTGGCGCCGAACAGGGTCGGCTCGCCGGCCGGGTCGCGCAGCACCTTCTCGGCCAGGGAGCCCCAGTGCATGCGCTTGGCGCCGGCGTGCGCCAGGGCGCCCCAGGCGTCGCGCAGCACCCGCTGCATCGGGTCGTCGTCGAACAGGTAGCGCGATCCGTACAGCTCCACGCACAGGTCGAGCACCCGGCGCAGCGTCTCGGCGGCCATGGTGTTGGTCGCGATCAGCCGGTGCTCCTGGGTCGGGGTGAGCACCCGTCCCGGGGTGAAGATGATCTCGTCGGTGCGCTTGGCGATGTCGGTCACCCCCGCCAGCAGCATGTCCACCTCGGCGCACGCCTGGCCCAGGGCGCGACGGACGGTGGCGTCGGCGGAGCCCGAGGGCCCGACGCGGCGCCGCACCGCGGCCAGCGCCAGGTCCAGCGCGTGCTGGGCCACGCCGACGCAGACGCCGGTCAGGCCGAAGAACGCCAGCGTGACGTGCTTGTTCAGCGGGTCGGCGTCGGGGTTGGCCGGGGCCTCCCGGTCGAAGGAGTACTTGGCCGGGATGAACACCGGCTCGGTGATCGAGTACGACGAGCTGCCCGAGCCGCGTACGCCGAGGGTGTGCCAGTTGTGGGCGTGCTCCACCGCCTCGCGCGGCAGCCACAGGCCCAGGGTGAGCTGGCCGCCGCCCGGCGCGGGCACCGGCTCGTCGCCGTCGAAGACCAGGCAGCCGCCGATGATGTGCTCGGCGACGTAGCTGCCGCTGCCCCAGTCCCAGCGGCCGGTCACGAGGTAGCCGCCGTCGGTCACCTGGGCCCGGCCCTTGGGGTGGAAGGAGCCGCTGGTCGGCATGTCGCGGGTCGGGTACAGCTCGTGGTACGCCTCGTCCCCGAGCCTGCCGGCGTAGAAGCCGGTGGCGTTGAGCACGCCGACGTTCCACGCCGTGCCCGCGTCCACCCGGGCGATCTTGGCCACGACGGCGACCTGGTCGGCGAGCGTCATCTCCAGCCCGCCCAGCCGGGCCGGGAACCCCATCTCGAACAGCCCCGCCCGGCGCAGCGCCCGCGCGGCCCGCTCGGTGATCCGGCCCTTGGCGTCCCCGTCGGCGGCCTCCTCGGCGACCAGGTCCAGCACCGCCTCGGCGTTGGCCAGCACGGCGTCCCGGCTCTCCGGCGCGCGCAGCGTCGTCTCGCCGGGGAGCTCGTTGGTCGTGGTCATGACTCTCCTATCGAAATCGTCGTCGTCGTTCGGCGGCGGGCGTCAGGGCAGCACGGCCGACAGGAACGCGCGGCTGCGCTCGTGGCGGGGGTTGCCCAGCACCTCGTGCGGCGGGCCCTGCTCCACGATCCGGCCGGCGTCCATGAACACCACGCGGCTGGCGACCTCGCGGGCGAAGCCCATCTCGTGGGTGACGACGATCATCGTCATCCCGCCGGCCGCCAGGTCGCGCATCACGTTGAGCACCTCGCCCACCAGCTCGGGGTCGAGCGCGCTGGTGGGCTCGTCGAACAGCATCACCTTCGGGCGCATCGCCAGCGCCCGCGCGATGGCCACGCGCTGCTGCTGGCCGCCCGACAGCCGCGAGGGGTAGGCGTCGGCCTTGTCGGCCAGGCCGACCGACCGCAGCAGCTCCTGGGCGTGGGCGCGGGCGGCGGTCCTGTCCTCGCCGAGCACGCGCACGGGCGCGAAGGCGATGTTCTCCAGCGCCGTCATGTGCGGGAAGAGGTTGAAGTGCTGGAAGACCATGCCGACCTGCGTACGCTGGCGGCAGGCGGCGTTCTCGCGCAGCTCGCGCAGCCTGCCGCGGTGCACCCGGTAGCCGACGAGCGAGCCGTCCACCAGCACCAGGCCGCGATCGATGTCCTCCAGGTTGTTCACGCAGCGCAGCAGGGTGCTCTTGCCGCACCCCGACGGCCCGATCAGGCACACCGTCTCGCCCGCGGCGACGGCGAGGTCGATGTCGAACAGGACCTGGCGGTGCCCGTAGGACTTGCTGACGTTCTCGATCGAGACCATCGGCCGGTCGGCGGGCGTCTGCGGCTCGGCCGTCATCGTTCCGCGATCCTCCGTTCCAGGACGTACTGGACCGCCGTCAGCACGGCGATCACGGCGAAGTACCAGACCGCGGCGACCAGCAGCATCTCGATGGTGCGGTAGTTGGCGCCGGAGATGGCCTGGGCGACGGTGAGCAGGTCGCCGCCGCCGATGACCGACACGATCGCGGTCGCCTTGAGCATGCTGATCAGCTCGTTGCCCATCGGGGGCACGATGACCCGCAGCGCCTGGGGCAGGACGATGAAGCGGGTGGTGTTCAGCGAGTTGAGCCCGAGGGCCTTGGCGGCGTCGCGCTGGCCGCGGCCGATCGCGAGCAGGCCGCCGCGTACGATCTCGGCCATGTAGCCGGAGCCGGCCAGCGACAGCCCGATGACGGAGGCCGCGAAGGGCGTCAGCACCTCCTGCACCGGGCTGCTGTACAGCACCAGGCCGGTGAACGGCACGCCGATGGTGATCCGCTCCATGAACAGGCCCAGGTTGCCGACGAAGATCAGCAGCAGGATCAGCGGGATGCCGCGGAAGACGAAGATGTACGCCGCCGCGGTCGAGCTGATGATCCGGCTCGGCGACATGCGCATCAGGGCCACGACGACGGCGCCGATCACGGAGAAGATCATGCCGAGCGCGGTCATCAGCAGCGTGCGCATCAGGCCGGCCATGATGTCGGGGTGGAACAGGTACTCGCCGACGACCGGCCACTCGATCTTGGGGTTGGCGGCGAAGGCGTACGCGGTCAGCGCGACGACCGCGACCACGAGCACGGCCAGCACGCCGCGGCCGTAGTGCCGCACCGGGACGGCGTCCTGCCGCGTCAGGCGGGGCGCGCCGGTCACGCCCGGGGGGTGGGAGATCTGCTCTGCCATCGCGTGCCGATCAGGAGGCGGGGGTGGCCGAGGAGGAGCCCTGCCCGGCGGGCAGGCCCGTGTACGCGTTCACCTTGATGTCCTCGGCGGGCAGCGCGGCGTCGCCGGACTCCCACTTGTCCATCACCTTCTGGTACGCACCCGAGCGCGCGAGCTTGCCGAGCGCCCCGGCCAGCGCGTTCGTCAGGCCCGGCTGCGCCTTGGACACCGCGATGGCCACACCGCGCTCCATGTAGGCGTCGACCTGCTCGTCGGGCAGCGTCACGCTCTCGAAGCCGGACTCCTTGGCGATGACCCGGGTGGAGGCGGAGGCGTCCATCCACGCGTCCACGGTGCCGCCCTTGATCGCCACGATCGCGCCCTGCGCGCCCGGATAGCCGACCGGGACGATCGCGGGCTTGCCCTGGCCGGTGCAGAACTTCTCGCTGTTGCCCTTGACCACGGCCTCCTGCTGGCTGCCGGTGGGCACGCCGATCTTCATCCCGCAGGTGTCGGACATGCTCTTGACCCCGCGCGGGTTGCCGCTCTTGACGAGCAGGGCCATCGGCGAGCGGTAGAACTGGACGAGGTCGATGACCTGCTCGCGCTCCTTGCCATCGCTGACCTGCCCGAACAGCGCGTCCACGTTTCCGCTCTGCAGTCCGGGGAGCTGCGCGGGCCACTGCAGGTTCTTCCACACCGGAGTGACGCCCAGAACCTCGCCCATCGCCACCGCGAGATCGGGCGTGATGCCGACCGGCTTGGAGGTGTCACCGGTCTCGATGCCGATGATCGGCGGCGTTTCCCATAGCGCCCCGAACACGATCTGCTTGCTCTGCTTGATACGGTCGGGCAACAGGTCGTGCAGCGCCTGGTCGAACGCCGCCGCCGGAGCCGCAGCGGGCGACACGGCCTGCGTCGCGTCCTGCGACGATGAGCCGCCGCAGGCCGCGACCCCGATCGCGAGCGCGAACGCGGCCGTACCCGCCATCAGCACACGCGCCGACCCACGAGCACTTTTCCGGGCTTCCGCTGTATTAGTGACCGGCACAGCTCGCTCCTTCCTAAAGGTGACCTTTCGGACACCGAGAGCTGACACATTACAAAGGAGCGAGCTGCACTGACAAGTATTTCCCGATATCAAATGAAACGCTCTGACCTCACAAAACACCCCATCCTGCTGTGCAAGAACACAGAGCCCACCACCCGCCGAACCGCCACGACGGGCCCGCTCCTCCCCCATGGATCAACCGACCCCAGCCGCGCTGCGGCCCACGGACGAGCGCAGGTCCCATCCACCGGACCTTCAACGGCCATGGCCACGTCGCGCCCACCACCACGGCTACCGCCTTCGAATACAGGCCACCCCCAGAACCGGAGCCGGCCCGGCAGGACGGAGTTTGCGCGAGGGGACGGAGTTTGCGCGGGACGCCGGAGCCGGCGCGGGGGGCGAATCCGGCGCGGGGGATGGAGCCGGCACGGGGGGCGGAGCCGGCACGGGGGGCGGAACCGGCACGGGGGGCGGAACCGGCACGGGGGGCGGAACCGGCACGGGGGGCGGAACCGGCACGGGGGGCGGAACCGGCACGGGGCGTCGAAGCCAGCACGGGGGCGGAACCGGCGCCGGGACCGGAGGGAGTACGGCAGGCCACAACCGGCGCGGCAGGCCGCATGTCGATCACGAGCATGCCGACGAGGGCTGGCGACGACGGGCCCCGAGCACAGGCCGCAGGCACAGGCCGCAGGCACAGGCCGCAGGCACAGGCCGCAGGCACAGGCCGCAGGCACAGGCCACGGCCACGGGCACGGGGCACAGGCCACGGGCACGGGCACAGGCCACGGGCACGGGCCGCCGACAAAGGCCGCAGACGCAGACACGGGCCACAGGCCCCGACATGGCGACGGCCACCGACACGGGGCCATGTCGAGGGCCCGACCGACACGGGCCGCAGGGCACCGACACAGGCGACAGGTCCCGGGCCTGGTGTCCGTGCGAGCACCGATGCTGCCCGCGCATGGCCAGAACCGGCGCTCAGGCCATAACCGGCGCTCAGGCCACAACCGGCGGGCCGGGACCCGAGCCGATGCCGCAGCGTCCCGTCATGTCCACAGGGAGCAGCCGGGAGGGTGAGCCGGTCGGGGCCGGGTGCGCGTGCGCCTGGGGTCACGCACTCGTTTTCCGAAAGAGGAGAAGTTTCGATCCGGAAAGACTGTGAGCGGCCCCGGCTCCTGGTGCGGGAGCCGGGGCCGTGTCGTCATCGGTCCAGGGCCTCCCGGGGCTGTTTGTCCGGGGCGGAGGCGTGGTCGCGGCGCTGGGCCACTTCGGTGACGATCTCGGCGAACCTGCGTTCGGTCAGCGGGTAGAACCACATGATCGCGATGGCGAGCAGCGCCGTGACGGCGGGTGCGGCGCCGGCCGCGAAGCGGATCGCCGTGAGCGCGCCCTCGCTCTGCTGTGCCGCCTGGGCCGCGTAGCCGCCCAGTGCCAGCGCGTACGCCCCCGCCGCCGCGCCGAGCGCCTGGCCCAGCTTGCGGGTGAAGGAGAACACGGCGTACGTCGCGCCCTCGGTGCGCACGCCGGATCGCCACTCGCCGTACTCCACCGTGTCGGCCTCCAGGGCCCACATCAACGTGTTGACCAGGGCGGTGCCGAGCCCCGCGACCGCCCAGAAGAAGATCGGCAGCGCGACCGGGTCCGCCGGGGCCAGGAAGACGCCGAGGCCGCCGGCCACCGACAGGCCGCCGCTGAGCACGTACGCGCGCCTCTTGCCGATCCGGGCGACCAGGACCGGCGCGAGCGGGGCGACGACGAACAGCTCGGCGGTGGTCACCACGGTCAGGACGATGAACAGCGAGGGGTCGCCGAGCACGTCGCGGGCGTAGTAGACGCCCACGGCCGTCAGCGAGGACATGCCGGTCAGGTAGACCAGCGCGCTGGCGCACAGCATGAGCAGCGGCCGGTTGCCCCGCATCGCCGCCACGGTCTGCCGCAGGGTCACCCGCGCGACGGCGCGCGGCACCGCCTCCTTGGAGGTGAGGAAGGTGAACAGGTACATCGCCGCCCCGGCGACGGCGAAGATCCAGGTGACGGCTGTCAGCGTGCCCTGAAGGTCGCCGCCGCCCTGCAGTGCTGGCGAGATGACCAGCACCAGGATCAGGATGATCACCGCCACGCCGACGCCGCGCGCGGCGGCCAGCCGGGCGCGCTCGCGCGGCTCCTGCGTCATCGCGGTCGCGAGCGAACCGTACGGGATGTTGACCAGGCTGTACGCCAGCCCGAGCAGCGCGTAGGTGACGTACGCGTACGCCAGCTCGGCGCCGCTCGACATCTCCGGCACGTGGAAGGTGGCCACGTTGAGCAGGAGCAGCGGCACCGCGCCGAACAGGATGTACGGGCGGAACTTGCCCCACCGGGTCTGGGTCCGGTCCACGAGCCGCCCGGCGAGGATGTCCGCGAGCGCGTCCCAGATGCGGA
Source organism: Thermocatellispora tengchongensis (assembly GCF_014202315.1). GTDB lineage: Bacteria > Actinomycetota > Actinomycetes > Streptosporangiales > Streptosporangiaceae > Thermocatellispora > Thermocatellispora tengchongensis. Next base: position 10,579 of record NZ_JACHGN010000012.1, read on the forward strand.
CGATGAGGAACATGGTGCCGACCGCCGCTGGGGACAGCCCCACCACGTCGGTGTAGTACACGAGCAGGAACATGCTCGTGAGGCTGAAGGCGAGGTTGTTGCCGGCGTCTCCGGCGCCGTAGCCGATGACCTGGATTCTGCGGAGCTTCATCGCTGCTCCTTCGGTGGTGCGTGCAGGCTGCCGCCTGCGGGGGGATGGGGGGCGCGGTGGCGTGGGAGTTCGGTGGCCTGGGGGTTCAGGGATTCTTCGGCGTGCGGGACTCCGGCGTGGGTGCGGGATTCCCGGGTGTGGGCGGGGTCGGGCGTGGCGTCAGGCGTCCGGGCGCCAGCGGCGGCGTACCGCGAAGGCGGCCGCCTTGGGGCGGCGGTCGCGGGTGAAGACGCCCTTCTTGTTGCCGTCCACCCGGAAGAAGCCGGGGCGGGTGGCGAAGTCGGCGAAGTTCCAGATGTGCTCGCCCACGACGGCGTCCACGCGGTCGAAGACGCGGTGGTGCATCTCCAGCAGGCGGACCTGGTAGTCCTCGGTCCACGGCATGTCCACGGCGGAGTGCAGGCCGGCGAGGGTGTCGGCGCCGTACTCGGTGACGATGATCGGCTTGCCCTGTCCCTCGGCCCATGCCCGGAGTTCGGCCTCCAGGGCGGCCTCGGCGGCGGCCAGGTCTCCGGGGGACACGTACCAGCCGTAGTAGCGGTTGATCATGACGACGTCCGCCAGCTCGCTGACCAGGCACTCCCCCGCGGGGGCCAGCATCACGTTGACGAAGCCGACCGGGCGGGAGGGGTCGAGCTTGCGGGTCTCGGCGAACAGCGGCTCGAAGTACGCGCGGGCTTCGGGCGTGTGCGACTCCGGCTCGTTGGCGATGCTCCACAGCACCACGCTGGGGTGGTTCTTGTCGCGGGCGACGAGCTCGCGGATGGCCTGGAGGTGTGCCTGGCGGGCGCCCTCGCCGATCGTCTCGGCCGAGAACGTGGGCAGCTTCGCGCCGCCCATGATGCCGCCGGCGAGGCCCAGGTTGAGGCCGACGGCCGCGGTCTCGTCGATCACCACGACGCCGTGGCGGTCGGCGTAGTCCAGGACCTCCTCGGCGTAGGGGTAGTGGGAGGTGCGGAAGGAGTTGGCGCCGATCCACTCCATCAGCTCGAAGTCGTGCACCATGAGCGCGTCGTCGTGTCCCTTGCCGCGCACGGCGGAGTCCTCGTGCTTGCCGAAGCCGCGGAAGTGGAACGGCTCGCCGTTGATCAGGAAGCGGGTGCCGCGCACCTCGACCGTGCGGACGCCAACGCTCTGGTGGTAGGTGTCGGCGACCTCGCCGCCGGGGGCGACGAGGGTCGCCTCCAGGTCGTACAGGTAGCCGTCGCCGGGGGCCCAGGGGTGCACGTCCGGCACGGTCAGCAGGCCCTCGGCGCCCTCGCCCGCCGCGACCACGGCGCCCTCCGCGTCGCGCAGGGTCACCCGCACGCCGTGGCCGGGCGCGCCCTCGCTCGCCACGGCGTACCGGACGGTGCCGGTCGCGCCGTCCAGGCCGGTGACCACGGTGATGTCGGCGATGTGGGCGGGCGGAGTGGTGTAGAGCCACACGGAGCGGTGCAGCCCGGCGTAGTTGAAGAAGTCGTGGAAGTACTGCTGGCGGCGGCCCGCCGGGGTGTCCTCGACGTATCCGGGCGGGATGGAGGACCAGGTCAGCTCGTTGCCGACCACGACCGTGACGCGGTTCTCCGCCCCGTACGCCAGGTGGCGGGTGACGTCGGCCTCGAACGGGGTGTAGCCGCCCTCGTGCTCGGCGACCAGGGTGTCGCCGACCCAGACGGCGGCGCGGTGGGTGGCGGCGTCGAAGCGCAGGACGACGCGCTCGCCGTGCCAGCGGGCGGGCACCCGGAAGACGGTCTGGTACCACGCGTCGCCCACGTGATCCCGGACCGCGATGTCCGGGACGATGTCGTTGTAGCTGGCGGGCACCGGCATCTCGCGCGGCTCCGGCAGCGGGCCCCGCCACCACCCGGCCGCGCGGCCCGCGCCGCCGGGGTCGAGGCGGAAGGCCCACAGCCCGTCGAGTGATCTGCGTTCGCGGGTCGCGCTGTCCTGTGGGCGGAGCATCCGTCCTCCTGCTCTGCGAGGCGTCGTTTCGGACCGGCTGTCACCGGCCGTTACGGTTCCATTAAGCTGAGCTCACACCGGCATGGCAAGCGGTTGCCATCTGTTGTCGCGCCCCCCGCACGACCCCGAGTAGGTGAAGGCCGTGGCCGACCCCGACCCGCCCGAGCGGCGGCATCCCCCGACGATCTACGACGTGGCGCGGGCCGCCGGGGTCGCCCCCTCGACGGTCTCGCGGGCCTTCTCCCGCCCGGGGCGGGTCAACGCCGAGACCGCCGAGCGCATCCGCCGGATCGCGGCCGAGCTGGGCTACCGCACCAACCCGCTGGCCCGCGCGCTGCCGACCGGGCGCACCTCGATGCTCGCCTGCGTGATCGCCGACATCACCAACCCGTTCTACGGCGAGATCATCAGGGGCGCGGAGTCGGCCGCGGCGGAGGCCGGGTACGTCCTGCTGCTCGTGGACGCCCAGGAGTCCGACCGGCAGGAGCGGGAGGCCCTGGACCGGGCGCTGCCGGCGGTCGAGGGCGTGGTGCTCACCGGCTCCCGCATGTCCGACTCGGCGATCAGGATGACCGCCAAGCAGCGGCCGACGGTCGTGCTCAACCGGGAGGTCGCCGACGTGCCCAGCGTGGTCAGCGACAACGCCCAGGGCATGCGGATGGCCGCCCGGCACCTGGCCGATCTGGGGCACCGCGCCGTCACCTACGTCGCCGGGCCGGAGGCGTCGTGGGCCGACGGCATGCGGTGGCGCTCGCTGCGCGAGGCGGCGGCCGAGCTGGGGCTGCGCCTGAACCGGATCGGGCCCTACCCGCCCACCATCCCCGGGGGCACCCTGGCCGCCGAGGGGGTGGGCCGCCAGGGGGCCTCGGCGGTCATCGCCTACAACGACCAGCTCGCGATCGGCCTCATGCGCGGCCTGCAGGCCGCGGGCGTGCGCGTGCCGGAGGACGTCAGCGTGGTCGGCTTCGACAACATCTTCGGCGCGGAGCTGGTCACCCCGGGCCTGACCACGGTGGCGGCGCCGCTGCGCGCCCAAGGCCGCGCCGCGGTCCGCGGCCTGATCTCGGTGCTGGGCGGCGCCCGGCCGCGCACCGCGCAGGCGGTGGTGCTCCCGGCGCGCCTGGTCGTCCGGGCCTCTACCGGCGGCCCCGCCCCGGGCCGCGGTCACGGCAGGCCGTAACGCCGCGCCCGTCACCCCCGATCTCCTCGTGACATGCGAATGCGGGGGGACGGAGGGCCGCCGATGCCTCAGCCGTTGAGGCGCGACGACCCCCGGCAGGCGGGGCCGTACCCGCTGACGGGTCTGCTGGGCGAGGGCGGGCAGGGCGCGGTCTACCTCGGCCACGACGCGTCGGGCGCTCCGGTCGCGGTGAAGATCCTGCACGCCCGGCTGGCCCGGGACGAGGAGTCCCGCCGCCGGTTCCTGCGCGAGGTGGACGCCGCCCGCAGGGTCGGGCCGTTCAGCACGGCCCGGGTGCTGGCGGTGGACATCGAGGGCGACCGGCCCTACATCGTCAGCGAGTTCGTGGACGGCGAGTCGCTGCAGCAGCTCATCACCCGCGACGGGCCGCGCGACGAGGGCGGCCTGCGCCGCCTGGCCCTGGCCACCGCGGCGGCGCTGCGCGCGATCCACCAGGCGGGGATCGTGCACCGCGACTTCAAGCCGAGCAACGTCCTGCTCGGCCCCGACGGGCCGCGGGTGATCGACTTCGGCATCGCCCGGGCCCTTGAGAGCACCACGCTGGCGTCCAGCGGCGTGGTGGGCACGCCGACGTACATGTCGCCGGAGCAGGTGGCCGGGCAGCGGGTCGGGCCCGCCTCCGACGTGTTCTCCTGGGGGATCGCGATGGCGTTCGCGGCCACGGGCACGCCGGCCTTCGGCCAGGACAGCATCCCTGCCGTGCTCAACCGGATACTCAACCACGAGCCCGACCTCACCGGGCTTCCCGGCGACATGCGCGACCTGGTGGCGTCGTGCCTCGCCAAGGACCCGGACGACCGGCCCAGCGCCGACGACCTGCTGCACACGATCCTGGGTCACGCGCCGCCCGCGGGGGCCGCGCCGGCTCCGACGCCGGGCCCGGCTCCGACGCCGACGCCGGTGCGGCCCCGCCCCGTCGCGCGTCCGCTCTCCGCGGCCACGACCGCCGATCCGGGCAGCGCGGTGGGCCCGCCCGCGGCGCCGCGTCATCGCCCGTTCCTCCTCGCGGTCCTGGCGCAGATCGCGGCCGGCGTGCTGACCTACGCGTCGGCGGAGTGGGCGGACTACGGCCGGGAGGTCACGGCGGAGCAGGGCCGGAACGCCTATGGCGTGACGGACGGGCCGCTGACCTGGGCCGGGGCCGGATTCTGGGCGGGCGTGATCGCCTGGATCTGCCTGGGCACGGCCGCGGCGGTGGTGCTGCGCGTCATCTCCTTCCGGCGGGCCCGCCGCGACGGACGGAGGACCGCGTGACCATCTCGCTGCTGTTGCCGCTCAGCGTGATCGTCTGGGCGATCGTGTTCTCGATCCCGGCGGCCCGGCGCCTGTTCGGCCGGCACCGGGTGTGGGTCGCGCTCACCGTGCTGCCGTTGCAGCCGCTCGTGCTCGTGGCCCTGGTGGACGGCCTGTCGTCGGGGGACGGCGCGGAGGCGCAGGACGTGACGCTCAACGTGCTGGCCTATGTGAACGGGCTGGTGGCCTTCGGGCTGGTGACCGGCGTCCAGGCCGCGCTGCGGCCCGAGCCCGCCGGCGACGGGCGCCACCGGGCCTCGGCGGTCTGGGGCACGACGGCCGCCGTCGCGGCGGCGCTGGCGGTGCTCCTCGTCCTGGCCGGGCTGCCGCTGGTCCTCACCGCGCTGGCGGTCGTGGTGGTGCTGGCGGCCGGGGCCGGTGTCGCCGCCCTCGGGGGACGCCGGGGCCGCTGAGACCAGGGGCGGCCCTGTGCCGCCGATCCCGGCGGAGGCCGGGGGCCGGTCGGGCGCGAAAACGGGTTAACGCGGCCGTAACACTGCCGACATGGCAGAGATGTTCACCGCCATGACACTTCAGATAATGTCAGTGAACACCTCACCGTTCTTGGGGAGTGCCCGTGACCGTCCCCGTGATCCCTGCACCGGCCCAGGCCCCCGCCGCCCCCGGCCCTGACGCCACCCAGTCCCTCACCTCGCTGGCCAAGGCCGACGGCGTTCGGTTCCTGCTCGCCATGTTCACCACGCTCACCGGCAAGCCGTGCGCCAAGCTGGTGCCGGTCGAGGCGGCCGACGCCCTGGAGGGCGAGGGCGTCGGCTTCGCCGGGTACGCGGCCGGCGGCATGGGCCAGCAGCCCCGCGACCCCGACGTGATCGCGATCCCGGACGTGCGGTCGTACACGCCGCTCACCTTCGTCCGGCCCGGCCTGGGCCTGGTGCACTGCGACCCGCACGTGGAAGGCCGCCCGTACGCCTTCGCGCCGCGCGTCATCCTGCGCACGCTCGCCGAGCGCGCCGCCGCCGAGGGCATGTCGCTGGTCAGCGGCGCGGAGCTGGAGTACTTCCTGGTCCGCCGCGCCGCCGACGGCTCGGTGGTGGTCGCCGACGCCGGCGACGACGCCGACCAGCCCTGCTACGACGCCCGCGGCCTGACCCGGATGTACGAGCACCTGACCGCGGTCTCCGACGCGATGGTCCAGCTCGGCTGGGGCCCGTACGCCAGCGACCACGAGGACGGCAACGGGCAGTTCGAGCAGAACTTCCACCACGCCGACGCGCTCACCACGGCCGACAGGATCGTGACCCTGCGCTACATCGTGCAGATGCTGGCCGAGCAGCGCGGCATGACCGCGACGTTCATGCCCAAGCCGTTCGCCGACCGCACCGGCAACGGGCTGCACATGCACCTGTCGCTGTGGAACGGCGAGCGGGCGCTCTTCCCGGCCTCCGGTGAGGACCCGTACGGGATGGGGCTGAGCCGCACCGCGTACGCCTTCATAGCCGGGCTGGTCGCGCACGCCCCGGCCATGCACGCGCTGATCGCGCCCACGGTCAACTCCTACAAGCGCACCGGCGCGACCACCACGGCCTCCGGCGCCACCTGGGCGCCGCGGGAGGCGTCCTGGGGTGGCAACGACCGCACCCACCTGGTGCGGGTGCCCGACGGGAACCGGGTCGAGCTGCGCGGCGGCGACGGCTCGGCCAACTCCTACCTCGCCGCGGCGGCGGCGCTGGAGGCGGGACTGGACGGGGTGCACCGCGGCCTGGACCCGGGCGCGCCCGGAGCGCGGCGGGGACCGGGCCTGCCGCGCACGCTGCTGGACGCGGTGCACGCGCTGGAGGGGGACGACGTGGTGCGCGGCGTCCTGGACGCGGTCGATCCCGAGGCCGGGGTCAGCGCCTACTACGCCGAGCTGAAGCGGGAGGAGTTCTACGGCTGGCACAACACGGTCACGCGCTGGGAGCTGGACCGCTATCTCACCGCCGTCTGAACCGCCGTCCGAACCGCCGTCTGAACCGTCTGAACCGCCGTCTCACGAAAGGACCACCATGTGCGGCATCTCAGGCATCCAGGTCCGCGATCCGTCGCTGCGCCCGAGGCTGGGCGAGCTGCTCGCGGGCATGCTGCACCAGGCCGCCGAGCGCGGCCCCGACTCGGCGGGGGTGGCGCTGTACGGCGACCCGCGGCTGAGCCCGCCGGGGTGCGCGACCGTCAGCCTGACCAGTCTCGGCGTCCCGGCCGCCGAGGTCGCCGCCCGCGTGGGCGCCGAGGCGGTGGCCGCGGGCCAGGCCGTCGTGGTGCGCAGCGCGGAGCTGGACGCCGGGGAGCTGGAGGCGGCCGTACGCGCGGCGTTCCCGCGCGCGGTCGTCACCGGGCGCGGCACCGGGCTGGCCGTGCTGAAGGGCGTCGGCCACCCCGACGCGCTGATCGAGGAGTTCGGGCTGCGCGAGGCGAGCGGCTGGCAGGGCATCGCGCACACCCGGATGGCCACCGAGTCGGCCGTCACGCCCGAGGGCGCGCACCCGTACTCGGTCGGGGAGAACGTGTGCCTGGTGCACAACGGCTCCTTCGCCAACCACGCCACGATCCGCCGGGAGCTGATCGCCGAGGGCGCCGTCTTCGACAGCGACAACGACACCGAGGTGGGCGCCCGGTTCGTGGCCCACCGCCTGGCCGAGGGGATGGACCTGGAGAAGGCGCTGCTGGCGCTGTGCGAGCGCTTCGACGGCTTCTACACCCTGCTGGTGACCACCGGCGACGCCTTCGCCGTGGTGCGCGACGCCATCGCGTGCAAGCCCGCGGTCGTCGCCGAGACCGACGCGTGGGTGGCCATGGCCTCCGAGTACCGCTGCCTGGCCGCCCTGCCGGGCATCGAGTCCGCGCGCATCTTCGAACCCGAGCCCGAGGAGGTCCGCACATGGCGCCGGTGACCGAGATCGACCTGCGGTCGGCGTCCGTACGGGAGCTGAACGGCGCGCTGCACCGGGCCGAGCCCGGCACGTCGTGGCGGGTGCTGCACCCCGGCGGCGCGCACAACCTGGCCGTGGGCCTGGACGCCGCCGTGGACGTGGTGATCGACGGCCACGCGGGCTACTACTGCGCCGGGATGAACCAGCACGCCACGGTCACGGTCCACGGGAACGTGGGCGTGGGCGTGGCGGAGAACATGATGTCCGGCACGGTGCGGGTGCGCGGCAGCGCCTCGCAGTCCGCGGGCGCAACGGCGCACGGCGGCCTGCTGGTGATCGACGGCGACGCCTCGGCCCGCTGCGGCATCTCCATGAAGGGGGTGGACATCGTCGTCGGCGGCGACGTCGGCCACATGAGCGCGTTCATGGGGCAGGCCGGGCGCCTGGTGGTGTGCGGCGACGCGGGCGACGCGCTGGGCGACTCCCTGTACGAGGCCCGCATCTACGTCCAGGGCCGGGTGCGGTCGCTGGGGGCCGACTGCGTGGAGAAGGAGATGGGCCCCGAGCACCTGGCGGAGCTGGCCATGCTGCTCAAGGCGGCCGGGCGCGACGACGACCCGGCCGGGTTCCGCCGGTACGGCTCCGCGCGCCGCCTGTACCACTTCACCACCGGCAACTCTTACTGACGGGAGACCTCCATGCACGACGACCCGGCGGCCCTGGGCCTGCGCGAGTCGGCGACCTTCGACCGCGCCACGATCGCGGCGATCCAGCGGGCCGCCGAGACCGGCGTGTACGACATCCGCGGCTGGGGCGCCAAACGCAGGGTGCCGCACTTCGACGACCTGCTGTTCCTCGGGGCGAGCATGTCGCGCTACCCGCTGGAGGGCTACCGCGAGCGGTGCGACACCGACGTGGTGCTCGGCGACCGCCACGCCACCCGCCCGCTGCGCCTGGCCACCCCGGTCACCATCGCCGGGATGAGCTTCGGCGCCCTGTCGGCGCAGGCCAAGGAGGCGCTGGGCCGGGGCGCGAGCGAGGCGGGCACCTCGACCACCACCGGCGACGGCGGCATGACCCCGGAGGAGCGCGGCCACTCCAAGACGCTGGTCTACCAGTACCTGCCCTCGCGCTACGGCATGAACCCCGACGACCTGCGCCGGGCCGACGCGATCGAGGTGGTGCTGGGCCAGGGCGCCAAGCCGGGCGGCGGCGGCATGCTGCTGGGGCAGAAGATCACCGACCGGGTGGCGGCGATGCGCACCCTGCCGCCGGGGATCGACCAGCGCAGCGCCTGCCGCCACCCCGACTGGACCGGCCCGGACGACCTGGAGATCAAGATCCGGGAGCTGCGCGAGATCACCGACTGGGAGAAGCCGATCTACGTCAAGGTCGGCGCCACCCGGACGTACTACGACGTCAAGCTGGCGGCCAAGGCGGGCGCGGACGTGATCGTGGTGGACGGCATGCAGGGCGGCACCGCCGCGACGCAGGAGGTGTTCATCGAGCACGTCGGCATCCCCACCCTGGCCGCTCTCCCCCAGGCGGTGCGGGCGCTGCAGGAGGAGGGGCTGCACCGCAGGGTCCAGCTCGTCGTCTCCGGCGGGGTGCGCAACGGCGCCGACCTGGCCAAGTGCATGGCGCTGGGCGCCGACGCGGTGGCCATCGGCACCGCCGCGCTGATCGCGCTCGGCGACAACCACCCCAAGTGGGACGCCGAGTACCGCAAGCTCGGCTCGGCGGCGGGGTACTTCGACGACTACCAGGACGGCCGCGACCCGGCGGGGATCTCCACCCAGGACGAGGAGCTGGCCGCGCGGCTGGACCCGGTCGAGGGCGGGCGGCGGGTGGCCAACCTGATCCGGGTGATGACGATGGAGGCCCAAACCATCGCCCGCGCCTGCGGCAAGGCGCACCTGCGCAACCTGGAGCCCGAGGACCTGGTGGCGCTGACCGTGGAGTCGGCCGCGATGGCCCGAGTGCCGCTGGCGGGCACCGACTGGATTCCCGGGACGGGGCGATGAGCGGCGACGACCTGCCCCGGGAGGTGGAGATCGCGGTGGCCGGGGCCGGGCTGATGGGCGCGGCCACCGCCTGGGCGCTGGCGCGGCGCGGGCGCGCGGTGGCGCTGCTGGAGCGGTTCGCGCCCGGCCACGATCGCGGCAGCTCCCACGGCAGCGCCAGGATCGTCCGCCGCGCCTACCCCGACCCCCTCTACGTCGCGATGACCGGCCGGGCGATGGCGCTGTGGCGGGAGCTGGAGCGGGAGTCGGGCGAGCGGCTGATCCGGATCACCGGAGGGCTCGACCACGGCGGGCTGCGCGACCCCGGGGGGATCGCCGCGGTGCTGGCCCGTGCCGGGGTGGAGCACGAGCTCATGCCCGCCGCCGAGGCCGGGCGGCGCTGGCCGGGGCTGCGCTTCACCGGCCCGGTCCTGTTCCACCCCGAGGCGGGCACCGTGGACGCCGCCAGGGCGGTGGCCGCGTTCACGGCGCGGGCGCGGGCGGCCGGGGCGTCGTTCCATCCGCGGACCCCGGTGCTGCGGCTGACGCCGTACGAGGGGGGCGTGCGGCTGGAGACGGAGCGGGGCACGGTCGCCGCCAGGCGGGTGGTGGTCGCGGCGGGGGCCTGGGTCTCCGGCCTGGCCGGCGGCCTGGTGCCGCTGCCGCCGCTGACGGTGACCCAGCAGCAGGCCTTCCACTTCCCCCGCCGCGACCCGGACGTGGACTGGCCGGTCGTCGTGCACAAGGACGAGGGGGTGTCGTGCTACAGCCTGCCCGGAGGCCGCGACGGCGGCCCCGGCGGCGGGCGAAAGGTCGCCGAGCACGACGGCGGCACCCCCACCACGGCCGACACCCGCTCCGGGGTGGTCGATCCGGCCGCGCGCGAGCGTGTGGCCGCGTACGTGCGCGAGTGGCTGCCCGGCCTGGAGCCCGAGCCGTTCGGCGAGACGAGCTGCCTGTACACCTCGACCATCACCGAGGACTTCGTCCTGGACCGGGAGGGCCCGCTCGTGATCTGCTCGCCCTGCTCCGGCCACGGCGCCAAGTTCGCCCCGCTGATCGGCGAGCTGGCGGCCGACCTGGCCGAGGGGGCGCCCTCCCCCGACCCCCGCTTCACCCTGGCCGGCCACCGGGCCGCCGCGGGCGCGCGATAGCTACCGGCCGGGGCCGATGGTGCCGTAGGCGGTGACGGTGAGGAACCGGATGGGCAGCTCGATCAGCTCCACCGGCCCGTGCGGCCCCTCGCCGTCGAACTGCAGCGCGTCGCCGACGTGCATCTCGTAGCGCGCCTCGCCGTGGCCGTAGACCATGACGCCCTCCAGCATGTACAGGAACTCGGTCCCGGCGTGCTGGAACAGCGGGAACACCTCGCTGGCCTCGGTCAGCGTGACCAGCAGCGGCTCCATGCGCTTGTGCTCGCCGCGCAGCGAGCCGAGCTGCTCGTACAGGTGGCCGACGTTGCTGCCGCGGCGGATGATCTGGGCGCCGTGCCCGGCCGGGACGAACACCGCCTCGCGCTCGGCGTCCACGCCGCGGAACAGCGCGGTCACCGGCACCTGGAGCGCCTCGGCCAGCTTGGCCAGGGTGGACAGGCTGCACGAGGTCTGCGCGTTCTCGATCTTGGAGAGCATCGCCTTGGACATCCCGGTACGCCGGGCCAGCTCGGCCAGCGAGATCCGCCGGTCCTGCCGGCTCTCGCGCACCCGGATCGCGATGATCTCCTCCAGTGACATCCCGCCAGCATAAGCCCCGTCCACTGAGGGGAACCACCCGCCACCCGCGGTGGACCGCCCGCGCGCTCAGCCGAGGTCGGGCTCCCAGCCGGGTGCTCCGCGCAGCGCCCCGACGACGAGCAGGCCCACGAGGGTGCCGTCGGTCCTGGTGACCACCACGTGGTCGGAGCCGGCGCGGTCCAGGCGCTGGAGGAGCGAGGCCAGTTCCTCGCTGGGACGCACGGTGTGGACGCCGAAGCGCATCGCCTCGCCGGCCGTCGCGGCGCCGTCGGTGCCGGCCAGCTCGCGCGGCCCGATCGTGCCCTGGACCACGTCGTGCTCGTCCACCACCACGCACAGCCCGGCGGGGTCGGCGACGATCCGGTCGCCGACCTGCCCGATCGGGTCGTCGAGGCGGGCGGTCACCGGGTCGCGGCGGGTGTGCGGGCCGACCAGGTCGGCCTCGCCCTCGTAGGGCAGGTCGCTGGAGATCCAGTCCATCTTGCCGGCCGCGTAGTCGGCGACATCGGGGAAGCCGAGGTGCTCCAGCCGGTGCGCGGCACGCGGGCTCATGTCGCAGACCAGGTCGTGACAGTAGACGACGACGGGCTCCGCCGGGTCCAGCGTGCCGGCCGCCGCCTCGTCCAGGCTCCTGAGCGGCAGGTTCACCGCGCCGGGCAGGTGCGCCCAGGCGTACTCCTTCTCGGGCAGGACCTCGACGAGCCGGGCCCGCGAGGTCGCGAGGAGCCGTCGCACGCCCTCGCGGTCGATGACGTTCACCATGCTCTCCGCCGTACCCCGCCTGCGTGGGTTAAGCGCCCGGCACGCGTCGGGCCGGCGCCGTGCGGCACCGGCCCGGGGCTTGGCGTCTCACCTCCTGCGCATCATGCCCGCGCCCAGGGCGGCCAGCCCGAGGACGGTGATGATGATGCCGACGATGACGTTGTTCCAGATCGTCGCCGTCGTGGCCTGGTCACCCCGGATGATCCAGGGCGCGAAGATGGTCCACAGGCCGAGCAGCGGGGCCACCCACGCTATGCCGTAGGTACGGCCGAAGGCCGAGCTGAACCCGAGCGCCAGCAGCGCGACCGCGATCCCGACGATGAGGTTGTTGACGGTGAGTGCCCCGCGCTCGGTGAATCCCACGATCCACGGCGACAGCGCGAGGTAGACACCGCTCAGCAGGGTCAGGCCGTCGGCCACCTGCACCGCGGGGTTGGCCGCCGCGATGTCGTAGCGCTCACGCATCTCCACCAGGTCTGGATGCTGCCTGATCGGTGTGTCACGAACCATGGGTGACACCGTCCTCCCACAGACTGAACGGGTGTTTTATCCCTCGATGAGGCCCTGCCCGGGGACGACCACTCGACACCCGGTGGCGGGCAATGCCTCGGGACCGCCGGGTCAAATGTTGGTCACGCACGACCGCGATCCGGTCAGGTGCCGCGAAGGCCGCGGTAGATCGCCGCGGCTCTCACGTGGCCGGGGCCGAGCCCGCCACCGGGCGGCGCGCCCGGCTCTCGGCGTACGTCTTCAGCCGGGACAGGTCCTCCCTGAGCCTGCGCCGCGGGTCGGTGCCGAGCAGCCTGGCCACGGCGTGGCCCGCGGCCCCGGCCAGCGGGTTGTAGGTGAGCTGCACCTGCACCCGCGTGCGGTCCTCGCCCTCCGGCGTCAGGCGCACCGCGCCGGTGTGCGCGATGAGCTGGCCCTCGACGGTCTTCCAGACGATCTCCCGGCCCTCCTCGCGCCGGGTCTCCTCGGCGTCGAAGCGGATGGGGATGCCGGCCGGGCCGTCGAGCTTCCAGTGCGAGACGCGGCCGTCGGCGGAGCGGCGCACCTCCAGCACGTCCGGCATGCACTGCTCGAACGCGCTGTAGTCGGCGATCATGGACCACACCTCGCGGACCGGCGCGGAGATCGTCACGGCGTCCTCGATGTCCACCGCGCGCCTGCCGGCGGTGACGCCGGTGAGCCGGCGCATGGGCAGGTTCGTCACGGCGCGCGTGGCCATGGCCGCCGCGGCGCCGCGCGCCGCCCAGGAGAACGGGGCGGGCAGGCGGCGGGCCATGACCCAGCCCGTCACGCCCGCGCAGCCCGCGAGCAGGCGGGCGGTCGGCGACCAGGTCTGCTGGAACAGCTCGGGCACCGGCTCGCGCGGACGGCCCCGGCCCTGGAGCTGCGGCACGCCGGCGGTGTCGCGGTGCACGGTCCAGCGCGTCTCGACCCGCCTGACCCCGGGCACGCGGCGCACCGCCTTGCGGGCCTGCCGGTCCTGTCCCTCCAGCACGTCGCCGGTCAGCGTCACGGCGCCGTCGCGCACCTGGACCTGCACCGCGTGCGGGTGGGCGACGTGCCGGCCCAGCTCGGCGCGGACGCGCTCGTGCAGGACCCGGTCGTCCACCCTGCGCCCGGCGATCCGGTAGCGGGCGTTGCCGGCCACTCCGCGCCCGCGGTTGGACAGGTCGCGGGCCAGCACCCCGCCCCCGTTCCGCATCACGTGCACGGTGTGGCCGGTCTTGTCGCGCAGGCGCGCCCGGCGCGCCCGGCCCCGGTCCGGATCGAGCAGGTACGCCGCCGCGGCCCCGGCGCAGGCCCCCAGCCCGGCCGCGGCGGCCGTGCGCAGCGGTTGCGAGTCGCGGAGCACGAACACCACGCCGGCGTCCGGGCCCTCCGCGGTACGGCGAGCGTTCATCGGCACATCCCCCTCGTTCGTTCGGATGCCTCTCCGGGGCGCGCTCGCGGGGCGCGCGGGAGCGGTCAGGTGTTACGGGGGGCGGAGCTGATGTCGGCGAGCGCCGAGTGCGGGTCGCGCTCCCTGGCCAGGTCGCCGAGGGACAGCACGCCCACGGGGCGGTCGTCCTCGCACACGGGCAGCCGGCGCACGGCCATGGCCCGCATCATCTCCACGGCGCGGTCGGCGTCGTCGTCCGGCTTCAGGCAGGAGACGTTCTCGCTGCACGCCTCGCCGACCTTGGTGTCGCGCAGCGGCTTGTCCTCCGCGACGCAGCGCACGACGATGTCGCGGTCGGTGAGGATGCCGCGCAGCCGCCCGTCCTCCACCACGAGGACGTCGCCGATGCCCTTGTCCCTCATCTCCCTGGCGGCGTCGACCAGGGAGGCGTCCGGCGGTACACAGACCAGCCCGGTATTCATGATCTCGCGTACGCTCTGCGGCATCACTGGCCTCCTTCGTCCGGTGTTCCTGGTGACCCCGTACCCCCCCAGAGCAGGCGAAACGTGGACGCTCCGGGCGCCGGGGTGGTGCCGGGGCCGTTTACGGGTAGTTGACGGTCCCGTTACCGATCGAAAAGGAGAAACGATGGGGCTCAGCTTCCGCAAGTCCATCAAGCTCGGGCCGTTCCGCGTCAACCTGTCCCACCGGGGCGTGGGCCACAGTTACGGCAACCGCCTCTTCCGGATCACCCACGGCCCGGACGGGCGGCGTACGGTGTCGGTCAACCTGCCGGGCGGCTTCTCCTGGCGCAGGAGCCGCAGCCGTCGCGGCTGACCTTCGGGTCCCGTCCGGCCGGCGCTTCGCCGGCCCGGCGCGGCCTGGCAGGTGGCCGCCCGCCGAGCCTCAGCCGCGGGCGAAGTGCAGGCGGGTGGTGGTGCCGCCGGGGTGGCGGTGGACGCGTACGAGGTCGGTGACCTCGTTGACCGCGACGAGGCCCTGCCCGCGCTCCAGCGGGTCGTCGGGCGGGAGGCGGCCCGCCAGGGGCTCCTCGATGTGGCCGGCGTCGTCGATCTGGCACACGAACGCCTCGGGCTCGCCCCACGCGGTGACCTCGCAGCCGCCGGGGGTGTACTCGAAGGCGTTGGTGGCCACCTCGTTGACCGCCAGCAGGACCCGGTGCACCACGGCGGCGCCGAGCCCTTCGGCCCGGGCCCGCGCGGCCACGAACGCGCGCAGCGCGCCCAGCTCGCCGGGCGAGGCGAAGCCGCGGGAGCGGGCGGTCGCGGGCGGCGGCGGGAGCGGCCGGTCGAACCCGGCGGCCGTGCGCACCGGGTCGTCGTAGGCCGCGCTGGCCCAGGAGCGGGACGCGTCGGCCATGACCGGGTGGGTGCGGTGCGCGTCGGAGACGGCCTCATCCAGCAGGCCCACCACGTCGTAGGGGCACAGGATCGCCGCGTCGCGCCCGGCGAAGGCCAGGTTGATCAGCGCCTCGTGGGCGGCGCAGGCGGGGTACTCCAGCTCGGTGCGCCCCGGCCAGATCGGCTCGCCGATGATCCACACCCGCCTGCCCCGGTGCCGCCGGGCGAAGTCGAGCAGCACGCGGGGGATGATCCGCCCGGGGTTGCGCCCGGCCACCGTCATGTCGGCGAAGGACACCCGGTCCGCCACCTCGGCGCCCAGGCTCTCGCGCAGGAACGCGCCGTTGGGCCCGGGGACGGCGACCATGGCCGGGTCGCCGCGGTCGAGGGCGCGGCGCAGGAACGCGCCGCAGCCCGCGGCGTACTCGGCGGGGGTGGAGTACAGCAGGCCGATGTGCTCGAAGGGGCCCGCGTGCTCGAAGGGGCCTGCGTGCTCGAAGGGGCCCGCGTGCTCGAAGGGGCCTGCGCTCATCGCGCGCTCCCCTCGCCCGGATCGTGCACGCCGACCAGGGCCAGCACGTCGGTCAGCCACGGGCCCGCGCCCCTCAGCCGGGCCGAGCCGGCCGTGACCGCGCCGGCGAGCAGTCGGACGGCGGCGAGGTCGGCGAAGGTCAGCGCACTGACGTCGATGACCGCGTGCCCGCCCGCGTCTCGCGCCGACTCCACCACGTCCTCCACCATAACGCGCAGGGCGTCCTGGTTCGTGGCGTCGGCCTCGCCGCTCAGCGTCAGCACCCCGCCCTCGCGCCGCATGCGCAGCAGCGGGGTCCACTCCTCGTCGGTGCCCGCGCCGCCGCGGGCGGTACCCGGGTGGGCGGCGCCGAGCCGCTCCAGCTCGGCGGCGGTGAACAGGCGGCGGTCATAGCAGCACAGCGCCATGGCGTACCCCTCGGAGAAGATCCGGTTGACCTCCCGCTCGTAGGAGACGAGCCGGTCCAGCCCCGGCGCGAGGCGGGCGGTCCAGCCCATGTCGACCGCCACCCGCAGCCCCGCGTACCCCTCGCCCCGGGCGTCCTGGATCGCCTTGACCCAGCCCTCCAGCGCCCGCTCGGGCTCGAAGAACCCCCCGGCCAGGTACGAGTCGTCGGCGGAGGTCACCCGCAGCCGCCCGCCGTCCTGCGCCGCCGCGGCGTCCACGCCGTAGCCGCCCAGTGCCACCAGGAACGCCTCCGGCAGGAAGGTGTCGGTGAAGTACAGCACCTGCTCGCCCCGCTCCAGGCCCCCGCGCACGAAGCGCACCAGCGCCTCCAGATGCCGTTCATGATCGTCGAACGTCCAGCAGACGTGGTCGCCGGCGGCCAGCCGGTCCACCGTGCTCGGATGCGCCATAGGCCCCTTCTCGGCGGTGAAAGGACTCCCACGCGCACGATGGCGACAGAAATCCGAACTCCTTCTCCCATGCAGACTATCCGGACACCGCCCCGCTAATCACACCGGCGGCCTCGGCGCAGGTCAGGGGCATGATGAGGGGGGTGGCGATCCCCCCGTGAGCAGCGATCCGGAGCGGCACCGGGCGCGGTCGCGCCTTCAGATCGTGAACCTTCAGACCATGAACCTTCAGACTGTGAACAACCTTCAGACCGTGATCCTTCAGACCGTGATGACGACCTTGCCCCGGGCGCGGCCCTCCTCCTGGTACCTGACGGCCTCGGGGATCTCCGCGAAGGGGTAGGTCCGGTCGATGACCGGGGTGACCGCGCCCTTCTCGATCAGCGCGGTGAGGGTGATCAGGTTCTCCCGGGTGTGCTCGCACCGGACCACGTCGGTCAGCACGATCCGCTGCGGCACGAACGGCGCCCGCGCCAGGGTGCCGAACACCCGGCCCACCGGCTGCACCCACCGGCCGCCCGGCCCGCCGACGAGGATGTAGACGCCATCGCGGCGCAGGGCCCGGCGGCACACCGAGACCGGCCGGCCGCCCCAGACGTCCACCAGCGCGTCGTGGCCGCCGTCGCGGGGGAAGTCCTGCTTGGTGTAGTCGATAACCTCGTCCGCGCCCAGCGAACGGACCAGGTCGGTGTTGCGCGGGCCGCACACGGCGGTGACCTCGGCGCCGTACGCCTTGGCGATCTGGACGGCGAAGGTGCCCACGCCGCCCGAGGCGCCGTTGACCAGGACCTTGCGCCCCGGCCCGGCCCGGCCCTGGTCGCGCACGGCCAGCAGGGCGGTGCCCGCGGCCAGCGGCACCGCCGCGGCCTGCTCGAAGGTCAGGCCGGACGGCTTGGGCGCCAGCTCGTCCGCGCGGACGCAGACGTACTCGGCGAAGCCGCCTTGCTTGGGCATCCCGAACACCTCGTCGCCGGGGCGGAACCCGGTCACGGCCGCGCCCACCGCCTCGACCACCCCGGCCACGTCCGCGCCGAGAATGCGGATCTTCGGGCCGAACAGGCCGAGGCCGCCGCCCATCAGGCGGGCGACGTACGGCTCGCCGCGCATCAGGTGCCAGTCGTAGGGCTGGACGGAGGTGGCGCGCACCCGCACCAGCACCTCGTCGTCGCGGGGCACCGGGGTGCCGATCTCCGTGAGCTCCAGGGCGGTGGGCGGGCCGTAACCGCGCAGGACGAACGCCTTCATCACATCTCCCGAATCGTCGCGGGCTCATGCCGACGCGCCCAGTGTCTCCAGCGGCGTCCCCGGAGCAGTACCGCCGAAAGTACGACGACGTGACCGGCCGATCGGCCCCCTCGGCCCGGCCCGATCAGTTGCGGATGCGCTTGGTCTCGTAGGCCCACATCGCGATCTCGACCCGGTTGCGGACGCCGAGCTTGGCCATCAGGCTCGCGATGTGGCTCTTGACCGTGCTGAGCGAGATGTGCAGCTCGTCGGCGATCTCGCTGTTGGTCCGGCCGCGCGCCACCGTGGCCAGGATCTGCTCCTCGCGGTCGGTGAGCGCCTCGATCGGCTGCGGCGGCCGCGCGGCGGGGCCGGAGCCGGCGAAGGCGGTGAGCAGCCGCGCGGTGATGCTGGGCGCGATGAGCGCGTCGCCGTTGGCGGCGGCGCGCACGGCCTGGGCGAGCAGGTCTGGGCCGGCGTCCTTGAGCAGGAACCCCCGAGCGCCCGCCCGCAGGGCGGAGTAGACGTACTCGTCCAGGTCGAAGGTGGTGATGACGACGACGGCGATCGGGTCGGCGACGTCGGGCCCGGCCAGCTCCTGGGTGGCGGCGATGCCGTCGAGACCGGGCATCCGGATGTCGAACAGGCACACGTCGGGGCGCAGGCGGCGGGCCAGCTCCACGGCGCGGCGGCCGTCGCCGGCCTCGGCGACGACCTCGATGCCGGGCTGGGCGTCGAGGATCATCCGCAGCCCGGTGCGGGCGATCTCCTGGTCGTCGGCGACGATCACCTTGATGCTCACATGGCCACCTTGATGCTCACGTCCTTGATGCTCACGTCGCCGCCTCGATGCTCACGTGGCCGCTCCCGCCCGGGGTAGCACGGCGGTCACCGTCCAGCCCCGGCCCGGGTTCGGGCCGGCCTCGCAGGTGCCGCCGAGCAGGCCGGCCCGCTCGATCATGCCGAGCAGGCCGTAGCCGGGGGTGACGTGCGAGCGCGCGGAGCCGGCGTCGCCGTCGTCGCTGACGTGCAGCCGCACCGAGGTGTCGTCGGCGGCGACGTGGACGTCGATGCGGGTGGCGTGGCGGGCGTGCCGCCTGGCGTTGGTGATCGACTCCTGGGCGATGCGGTAGATCGCGGCGCCGACCGACGGGGGGACGGCCTCGACGTCGCCCTCGATCGTGACCTTGACGGACGGGCCGACGCGGCCCCGCCCGGCGAGCTGCTCGATGTCGGCGATCCGGCGGCCGGGCGTCAGCTCGACCGGCTCGTTGCGGCGCAGGAGGCGCACCATGGCGCGCATCTCGGTGAGGGTGCGCGCCGCCTCGGCCTCGATCACGCGCAGCGCCTCGTCGGCGGCCTCCGGCCGGGTGGCCGAGGTGGCCAGGCCGGCCTGGGCGCGGATCGCCATCGCCGAGACGTGGTGGGCGACGGTGTCGTGCAGGTCGCGGGCGAGCTGCTCGCGTTCGAGCAGCTTGACCCGGTCCAGCTCGCGCAGCCGGGCGCCGGCGCGGTAGCGGAAGGCGAAGCCCAGGGCGGCGGCCGAGGACAGGACGATGAGCCCGCCGACCACGTCGGAGGGCGGGATGCGGCCGAACGCGAACGCCAGCCCCATCGAGCCGAACATGACCGGCACGCCGAGCATCGCCTCACGCCCGGACCCCCACCGGAACAGCGCGTACACCAGCACCACCACGAACGCCAGCGCGTTGTTGTCCGGGGTGGAGCCGATGATCAGCAACGGCGCCACGTGCGCGGCGCCCAGGGCGATCACCAGCATCGCCAGCGGCCGGGTGCGGCGCCACAGCAGCGTGGGCATCACAGCGGCGGTGAGGACGACCGAGGCGGCCCCCCAGGGGAGGTCGGGCCGGAGCACTCCCTCCAGCACGGCGGCCGGCACGAGCACGCCCACGAGCAGCCAGTCGCGCCACACCCGCGCCGGGACGCCGGGGGGACGGGGCTCGCGCCATAACGAGCGGAGAAGGCCCTGCACGCCCCAATCGTACGAGAGCGCGAGCCGCCCGGAAGAGCCCGTCACAAGGGGGAATCGGGCAGGGGCTGCTCGGTCCAGATGCTCTTGCCCTCCGGGGTGAAGCGGGTGCCCCAGCGCTGGGCGAGCGCCGTGACGAGCTGGAGGCCCCGGCCGCCCTCGTCGGTCTCGGAGGACCGCCGTACGCGCGGCGTGGTCAGGCTGCCGTCGGAGACCTCGCAGGTCAGCACCCGGCCGCGGATCAGGCGCAGGGTGATCGGGCCCCGGGCGTGCCGGATGACGTTGCCGACCAGCTCGCTGGCCAGCAGCTCGGTGGTCATGGACAGGGCGTCCAGGTTCCAGGCGGACAGTTGCTCGCGCACGTGCTTGCGGGCCTCGCCCGCGGCGACGGGGTCCTCGGGCAGCGCCCAGCAGGCGATGTCCTCGGCCCGCAGCGCCCGGGTCCTGGCGATGAGCAGCGCGGCGTCGTCGGTGGTGGCCTGGTGGGCGGGGAGCAGGGTCGCGATCAGCGAGTCGCACAGGACGTGCAGGGGCCCGTCGCCCTCGCCGTCCCCCGGCGCGGGGGCCGGGGCCGCCTCGGCGAGGAGGGGCTGGTCGTGTCGCCTGCGGCGGAGGTCGCGGCCGGCGCAGGCCGCGGAGAGCGTACGGCCGAGCTCGGCCAGCCCCTCGTCGATGTCCGGGCCGGCGGACTCGACGAGGCCGTCGGTGTACAGCACGAGCAGGGTGTCCTCCGGCAGCGTCAGCTCCGTGGCGGCGAAGGGAGGGGTGGCCGCGCCGAGCGGCGGGTCGGGGTCCGTGCCGGGGAAGATCACCGTGCCGCCGGGGTGGACGACGGCCGGCGGGGGGTGGCCGGCGCTGGCGAAGGTGCAGGCGCGGTCGGCCGGGTCGTAGATCAGGTACAGGCAGGTGGCGTAGAAGTCGTCGCCGAGGCCGATGACCAGGTCGTTGAGGTGGGCGAGCAGTTCGTCCGGGGGCAGTTCCAGGTCGGCGAGGGTGTGCACGGCGGTGCGCAGGCGGCCCATGGTGGCGGCCTCGGAGATGCCGTGGCCCATCACGTCGCCGATGACCAGCGCGACCCGGTCGGCCGACAGCGGGATCACGTCGTACCAGTCGCCGCCGACCTCCATGTCCTTGCCGACGGGCAGGTATCGGGCGGCGGCGGCGATCCCGGGCAGGGCGGGCAGGACGCGCGGGAGCAGGGCGCGCTGGAGCTCCCGGGCGCGGGCGCGCTCCGCGTCGTACAGGCGGGCCCGCTCCAGCGCCTGGCCGACCAGGCCGCTGATCGCCAGGAGCAGGCCGCGCTCCTCGCCGGTGAAGTGCCGGGGCCGGGCGAAGGAGATCAGGCAGCAGCCGATGACGTGCCCGGAGGCGATCAGCGGCAGGAAGGCCCAGGCCTGCTTGCCGCCCGCCGCCGGCACGTCCGCCAGGTGCGGGTAGCGCCTGACGTACTCCTCGACGCTGCCGATGCACAGGGGCGTGCGGCTGCGCACGATGTCGCCGATGGGGCCGTGTCGCAGCATCTTCTCTCCCCCGATGGCGTTCATGAACTCCGCGGGGTACCCCACCGCCCCGGCGATCTGCCGCTCGCCGGGCCTGATGTCGGCGACCACGAGGCCGGCGGCGTTGAAGGGCTGCATGACGTGCTCGGCGACGGCCTCCACGACGTCCCGCGTGGTCAGCGCCTCGGCGAGCGCGGTGGTGAGTTCCTGGATGCGCGCCGTGCGCTCGGCCGCCGCCTGCTCGGCCGCCGCGCGCTGCTGGGCGTCCAGCCGCTTGGCGGTGAAGTCGGTGATGTAGACGGTCACCTCGCCGTTCACCGGCCCGAGCCGCAGGTGGTACCAGCGGCGGTCGCCGGGCCACTCGACGTCGAGGTCCACGGGCGCGCCCTCGGCGGCGGCGCGCCGGCAGGACCGCTCCAGGTCCTGCGCGACGACGCCGGGGAGGACCTGCGACGGGCGCCGCCCGAGCAGCGCGCCGCGCGCGCCGAGCAGGCGTTCGGCCTCGGCGTTGGCGAAGGTGACGCGCAGGTCGGCGTCGAGCACCAGGAACCCGTCCCGCATCCTGAGCAGGGCCCGGTCCATCGGCTCGCGGCCGCAGGGGATCTCGGTGGTGTCCCAGAGCGCGCCGGCCACCCGGGCGGGACGGCCGTCCTCGCCGAGCGCGACGTGGCCGCACTCGCGCGCCCAGCGGAAGGTCCCGTCCGGCCGGCACACCCGGTACTCCACGCTGAAGGCGTCGTGGGCCTGGATGGCCGCGTCCCGCACGGCGGGCACCCGGCCCAGGTCATCGGGGTGGAGGCGGGCCAGCCAGGTGTCCATCCGCCCGTCGTGGCCCTCCGGCCCGATCCCGAGCACCGAGCACGCCACCGGGTCGAGCGTCACCTCGCCGGTGACCAGGTTCCAGGACCAGAAGCCGGCTCCGGCCTCCTGGAAGCCGGACAGCCCCGCGGAGGACGGGGACGCGGGCGGGAGGGCGGGCCGCAGGCGCCGGGCGGCCCAGTCGCGCACTCCGCGCATGAGCGCCCTGTACCCCGCCACCACGTCCGGCGGCGGGGAGTCCGAGACTCGATCACGTTGTTCGCCCACGCCTGCCTCTCCCTCACTCCGCTCGGCCGGCAGGAGCGACGCCGTAGCGCGACGACCGGGAGCTGAACTCAGAATAGTAGCAAATCGGACATAACGGACGGCGGTCCGGCACACCCCTCCCCTGCCCAGCATCGGCGGGCCCGAACGAAGGACCTTGGTCCCTATCGGCGGCGGCCCCGGCCGCGCGATCGTGGGGCCGTGCACCATCCCGCGACCCCGGCCACACCCCTCAGGCCGGAGAGCCCAGTGAGCCCGCAGAGCCCGGCGAGCCCTGTGAGCAGGGAGCTGTCCCGCGACGAGGGGCTGCGCTTCCTGGGGAACGTGAGCTTCGGCCGCATCGTGTTCATCAGCCGCGCGATGCCGGCCCTCAGGCTCGTCAGCCACGCCATGGACGACGACGCCCTGCTCGTCGGCCTCCCGTACGACTCCGCCATCGCCTCGCTGCTGAGCCAGGTCACGCGGGTGGTCTACGAGGCCGACCTGATGGACGCCGCGACCCGGCTCGGATGGAGCGTGGTGCTCACCGGGCGGGCCGGGCTGGTGGAGGACCCGCGGGAGCTCATGCGGGCCCGGCGGAGCCTGCGCCCGCTGCCCGGCGAGCGCATCGACGTCGTGATGCGCATCCGGCCCGAGCTGGTCACCGGGTTCGACATCCGCGCCGCGGGCGCTCCGGGATGAACGGGCAGGAGCGGCTGATCAAGCCGCTCTCCGAGGCCGAGTCGCTGGAGCGGCTGGCGGGGGTGTCCCTGGGCAGGCTGGTGTTCACCTACCAGGCCCTGCCGGACATCCGGCCGGTCAACCACGTCCTCGACGACGGCCACGTGATCGTCCGCAGCCACGTGGGGGCGGCCGCGGTCTCGGCCGTCGCCGGCCTGGTGACCGTGGTCGCCTACGAGGCCGACGACATCGACCACGAGACCCACCTGGGCTGGAGCGTGATCGTCAGGGGCACCGCCGAGCTGGTGCGCGACCCCCTCCAGGTCGAGCGCTACCGGGGGCTGCTGCGCCCCTGGGTCAGCGGGCACATGGACCACGTGATCCGGATCAAGCCGGAGATCGTCACCGGCATCGAACTGGTCCCGGGCGCATGACCGCGGCCTCCGGCCGCGCTCACCCGACGGCGCTCACCCGACGCGCTCACCCGGCCGCCCGGCCCGCTCGCTCGGCCCGCTCACCCGACGCGCTCACCCGACCGCTCGGGCCCCTCGCCCGGCTGGGCTCACGCCCCTGGCCGCGCCAGGCCGCGGCTGATGACCAGGCGCTGGATCTGGTTGGTGCCCTCGACGATCTGCAGCACCTTGGCCTCGCGCATGTAGCGCTCGACCGGGAAGTCCTCGACGTAGCCGTAACCGCCGAGGATCTGCACGGCGTCGGTGGTGACCCTCATGCAGACGTCGGAGGCGAACAGCTTGGCCATCGCGGCCTTGGGCCCGTACGGGCGGCCGGCGTCGCGGTCGCGGGCCGCCTCCAGGTACAGGGCGCGGGCGGCGGCGATCTGGGTGGCCATGTCGGCGAGCATGAAGCCGATCCCCTGGAACTCGGCGATGGCCGTGCCGAACTGGCGGCGCTCGCGGGCGTAGGAGGAGGCGGTGTCGAGCGCGGCCTGCGCGACCCCCACCGAGCAGGCGGCGATGCCCAGCCGGCCGCCGTCGAGCGCGGCCATGGCGATCCGGAAGCCCGCGCCGGGCTCGCCGACCAGCGAGCCGGGCGGCAGGCGCACGCCGTCCAGGCGGACCTGGGCGGTGATGGAGGAGCGCATGCCCATCTTGCGCTCGGGGGCGCCGAAGGACAGGCCGGGCAGCCCCGCCGGGACGTGCAGGCAGGAGATCCCCCGCGCGCCCTCCTCGCCGGTCCTGGCCATCAGGGTGTAGAAGTCGGCGACGCCGCCGTGGGTGGTCCACGCCTTGACGCCGTCCACGACGTAACCGCCGTCGGGCTGCGGGGCCGCGCGGGTGGTCAGCGCGGCGGCGTCGGAGCCCGACTGCGGCTCCGACAGGCAGTAGGCCCCCAGCAGGTCACCGCCGAGCATGGCGGGCAGCAGCTCCTCCCGCTGCGCCGCGCTCCCGTACGCCGCGACCGGGTGGCACGAGAGCGTGTGCACCGACACGCCGAGCCCGACCGCCAGCCAGGCGGCGGCCAGCTCCTCCACCACCTGCAGGTACACCTCGTACGGCTGCCCGCCGCCGCCGTGCTCCTCGGGATAGGGCAGCCCGAGCAGCCCGGCGGCGCCCAGCGTGCGGAAGACGTCGCGCGGGAAGCGCCCGGCCGCCTCGCCGGCCGCGGCGCGCGGCGCGACCTCCTTGGCGGCAAGCTCCCTGACCAGCGCGATGAGGTCGCGGGCCTCCTGGGTCGGCAGCACGCGCTCGACGGTCATCTCCGCACGCTCCTGTCGTCGCCGGCGGCCTATACCACCGTCAGCGTACGGGGCGTGTGGTTGAGGCGGTCGCCGCCCTCCTCGGTGCAGATCACGATGTCCTCGATGCGGGCGCCGTGGGCGCCGGGGACGTAGATGCCGGGCTCGACGGAGAAGGCGAACCCCGGCGCAAGCGGCTCGTCGTTGCCGGCGACGATGTAGGGCTCCTCGTGGGTCTCCAGGCCGATGCCGTGGCCGGTGCGGTGGATGAACCGCTCGCCGTAGCCGGCGTCGGCGATCACCTCGCGCGCCGCCGCGTCGATCGAGGCGCAGGTGGCCCCCGGGCGCACCGCGGCGCACGCGGCCTCCTGGGCCGCCATCAGCACCTCGTAGTAGGCGGCGAACTCGGCGGGCGGCTCGCCGACGCAGTAGACGCGCGTGGAGTCGGAGCAGTAGCCGCTGGGCATCTGGCCGCCGATGTCCACCACGACCGGCTCTCCGGCCTGGATGACCCGGTCGGACAGCTCGTGGTGCGGGCTGGCGCCGTTGGGGCCGCTGCCCACGATCACGAAGTCGACGGTGTCGTGACCGGCGGCGATGATCGCGTCGGCGATGTCGCGGCCGACCTCGCGCTCGGTGCGCCCCGCGCGCAGGAAGCCGGGCACCTGCGCGTGCACGGCGTCGATCGCCGCGCCCGCCTCGGCCAGCGCCGCGGCCTCGGCCGGGCTCTTGCGCATGCGCAGCTCGCGCAGCACCGAGCCCGCGAGCACCTGCTTGGCCCCGGGCAGCGCGTCGCGGAAGCGCAGCGTGCTCATCGCCCACATGCGGTCGGCCAGGCCGACGGTGGCGACCCGGCCGAGGCGCGCGGCCACCAGGGCGTACGGGTCGTCGGTCTCGTCCCAGGGCGCGAACTCGATGCCGAGCCGCGAGGCCGGCGAGTGCTCGGCCGCGGCCAGCTCCAGACGGGGCACGACCAGGAACGGCTCCCCTGCCACCGGGACGACCAGGCAGGTCAGCCGCTCCAGCGGGAGCGCGTTGTAGCCGGTGACGTAGCGCAGGTCGGGTCCGGGCGTGAGCAGCAGCGCGTCGATGCCCGCGCGCCGCGTCGCCTCGCGGACTGCGGCCAGCCGGGTCACCGGATAGAGGTCATCAGAGGTCACGGCACCAATCTAACGAAGGCCGGGGGCCGCGCCCTCCCGGTCCAGGGCGGCTCCACACCCCCGGCGTACGCCCGGGGCGTGCGTGAACGCGTAGGGGCGTGGACCCGAAACGGTTTCGCACCTGTCGCGCACATAGCTACACTGAGTCTCAAACCGAGCACGCTTAGTAGGGCGAACGCCCCCATAGCACCCCATCCCACGAGAGCGAGACTCATGGCCGGCGCCGTGGGCGGCTTCCAGCCCCCTCTCTTCCCTCGTGACGACCGCGTCACCGCCCCACCGCCGTCCGCGTCGGCCGACATGGTGCGCCGGCTCGTGCACAGCGCCGACCCCCAGCACGAGAGCCGCGCGCTCGAGCTGCTCTCGCACGCCCAGCGGCTGGGGAACATGGGGTGGGCGGAGTGGGACCTCGAATCGGGCGAGGCGCTGTGGTCCGACCACCTGTACGTCATCTTCGGCAGGTCCCGCGCGCAGGGGCCGATCCGGCTGCACGAGCTGCCGGCCCACGTCGATTCCGCCGACGCGCAGACCCTGGACCGCCTGCTGTGGAAGGTCACCCGCGAGCCGGAGCCCGTGCAGGCCGAGTTCCGGGTGCGCCGCGACGGCGGCGTCCGCAACGTCAGGGCGGTGCTCGAACGCGTCGAGGGCAAGTCCGGCCGCGTGGGTGTGCACGGCCTGATCCAGGACATCACCAGCCGCCGCCGCGCCGAGCGCATCGTGTCGCAGTCGCGCCGCGAGCTGTCCGAGGCGCGCGAGCAGGCGGCCGTCGATCGGCAGGTGACCCTCGCCATGCGCGACGCGATCCTGCCCCAGCCCGGCACCACCGTCGAGCTGCCCCACTCCCGCATCGCGGTGCGCTACGTCCCGGCCGAGAAGACCGCCAACCTCGGCGGCGACTGGTACGAGGCCGCGCCCCTGCCCGACGGCCGGGTGCTGCTGGCGATCGGCGACGTCGCCGGGCACGGCCTGGAGGTCATCGCCCAGATGGCGCAGCTCCGCCACGCGCTGCTCGGCCTGTCCATGACCGGCCGCCCGGCCGACCTGCTGCTGTCGTGGCTGAACGACCTCGTGCGCCACCGGCTCGACGGCACCACCGCCACCGCGATCGTGGGCCACCTCGACCCGGCCTCGGGCGGCTTCGTCTGGAGCCAGGCGGGCAACCTGCCGCCGGTCCTGGTCCGCGAGGGCGTGGCCCGGCGGCTCAGGCCGCCGGACGGGCTGCTGCTGGGCGTGGACGAGTGGGCCTACGAGCAGGCGCGCATCACGCTGCGCCCCGACGACGTGCTGCTGATGTTCACCGACGGCCTGGTCGAGCGCCGCCACCGCGACATCGACGAGGGCCTGGCCCACACCCTGACCGCCGCCGCCAAACTCCGCCCCGCCTCCCTGGAGGAGGACCTCGACCGGCTCCTGGAGGAGATCGGCGGCCCCAACCCCGAGGACGACGCCTGCCTGCTGGCCGTCCACATGCGCGAGTTCCCACCGCGCCGGCGCCCCGGTTGAACTCCGCGTTGATCGCGGCGCTGAACTCGGCGTTGATCTCGGCCGGCCGGGCGCGCCGCGCGCGGAAACCCGCGGACACGGGGGCGGGGAAGCCTAAACTGGCCGGGGAGGAGGACGATCAATGGGCATCGGCAGACTGCTGCACGCCCGCCACGGCGGCCAAGGGCGCGAGCACGGCGGGCACGACCGGCACAAGGGGCACCACGGGCACGCCGGCGGCGTGATCGACCATCCGCGGGCCTATGAAATCTTCTCCGTGCTCGGCTACGCCGGGCGCCGCCGCGAGGTGTTCGCCCGGCTGGCGACGATCGCCGGGCTGCGCGCCGGGCACCGGGTGCTCGACGTCGGGTGCGGCACGGGCTACCTGAGCCGGCTCATCTCGCCGGCCGCGGGACACGACGGCGGGGTCACCGGGGTGGACCCGTCGCCGAAGATGATCGAGTACGCCCGCGAGCGCGCGCCCGCCAACTGCGAGTACATCGTGGGCGAGGGTCAGGCGCTCGACCTGCCCGACTCCGCCTTCGACCTGGTGATCTCCACGCTGGCCGTGCACCACATCCCCGAGGACGGGCGCGCGGCGGCGGTGCGCGAGATGTTCCGGGTGCTGCGGCCGGGCGGGCGGCTGCTCATCGCGGAGTACCGCCCGCCGTCGAGCCGTCTCGGCCGGCTGATCGCCGGGGCGCTGACCGGCCCCGCCATGCGGCACGACCTGCGTCACGACCTCATCGGGTGGGTCACCGACGCGGGGTTCCGCATCGACGCCACCGGCGACCTGCGCCCGTCGCTGACCTACGTCAGGGCGATCAAGCCCGCGCCGGCCGGCTGAGCCGCGCCGTCACGGCACGTAGACGCTGTTGCCGAACTCCGAGATGGAGGACTCGTCGGGGAAGACGAACTCCAGCACCTCGCCGGTGCAGTCGGGCGTCTCGTAGATGGCCACCACCTGGTCGGTGTCGTTGCGCACGGCCAGCGGCCACCGATCGCTGGGGTAGCACCCGCTGGGATCGAAGTACAGTTCGCCGTTCAACAGCAGCACGCCGTTGGCGGCGTGCGCGGCCGAGGGCAGCGACAGGGCCAGCATTCCGGCCGCGGCTACGGTGGCGAGCGTCGAGGCGATGCGTCGCATGGGGGAACCCTCCGTAAAGGTGAGGGGCCGCAGGTCGCGGCCCGGGACGTCACCAAGGGTAACGTAATGACTACGAAAAGTCATCGCCATGTCACGGCAGGCCCACAGCCCACGACGCGGCGGGAACGCCGGCACCAGCGCCCCCAGAAAAGGCACGGAAGAAGGCGCGGCAGAAGGCGCGGCAGAAGGCGCGGTCCCAGCACGCGGGGCCGCCTCCCTTGCCGCCCGTCGTAGGCCCGGCAGGCCCCGCGCGGCGGCGTCGGAGCCGGTGCCGGAGAATGTCGGCACCGACCGGAAAGGGCCAGAGATGACCATCGTGACCGCCGACCTGTACGACGAGCGCGGCGACGAGCTCGACTCCTGCGACCTGCAGCTCCGCCAGTACGGCGGCGTCTCCGCGTTCCGTGGCCGGATCGCGACGGTGCGCTGCCATCAGGACAACGCCCTGGTCAAGGCGGCGCTCTCGGAGCCCGGCGAGGGACGGGTGCTGGTCGTGGACGGGGGCGGCTCGCTGCACACCGCGCTGATCGGCGACGTGATCGCGGGCATGGCGGTGGCCGGCGGCTGGGCCGGCGTGGTCGTCAACGGCGCCGTGCGCGACGTGGCCGCGCTGCGCGAGCTGCCGCTGGGCGTCAAGGCGCTCGGCTCCAACCCGCGCAGAAGCGCCAAGGACGGCGCCGGCGAGCGCGACGTCCCCGTCACCTTCGGCGGCGTCACCTTCCACCCCGGCGCCGAGCTGTTCTCCGACGACGACGGCATCCTCGTCACCCGGGGATGACGCGGCGCCGCGCCTCAACCGCTCAGCAGGGGCTCTCCTCGAACTCGATGTAACCGGTCCTGACGCCCCACGTGCTGACCGACCCGTCGCAGGTCTCCAGCTTGCCACCGACGACGGTGGTGTGCGTGGCGTCGGAGAAGTACGTCGTGTAGCAGGTGTGGTCGATCCGGCAGACCCTGGCCTGCGCGGGGGCGCCGGGGATGACGGCGAACGCGGTGACGGCGAGGACCGCGGCGAGCAGCGCGCGACGGATCACGGGACAGTCCTTCCTTCCTCGCGGGGAGCGCGGGGGCACGGAGAGCGCGGAGAGCGCGGTGCCCGCATGATCCGCCCGGAGCCGGCCCCTGGCAAGGGCCCCCTCGATTGGGCCTTGCCCGGCGCGGCGGGCCGTCCTATCGTCACACCCACCAATCGTTAGGAAAGTTTCCTAACCCGATGGAGAGAGGACGTGATGATGCGGCGCATCCGCGCACTGGCGCTCATCGGGCCGCTGTCGCTGCTGCTCGCCCTGCTCGTCCCGGCCACCGCCCACGCCGACACCGCGACCTTCGCCAAGACCTCCGACTGGGGCACCGGCTACACCGCGCAGTACACGATCAGGAACACCGGCGCCACGGCCATGAGCGGCTGGACCGTCGTCGTCGAGATGCCCGCGGGCACGAGCGTCGGGACGTACTGGGACGCCCTGATGACCGCCTCCGGCAACCGCTACACCTTCACCGCCCGCGACTACAACCGCACCATCGCCCCCGGCGCCGAGACCACCTTCGGCTTCACCGTCTTCGGCTCCGGCACCCCCGCGTCCTGCACGCTCAACGGCGCGTCCTGCGGCGGCGGCACCCCCGACCCGGGCGGCCCCGCCGCCACGCCCGTCGCCGCGAACGGGCAGCTGCGGGTGTGCGGCACCCGGCTGTGCAACCGGAACGGCAAGGCGATCCAGCTCCGCGGCATGAGCACCCACGGCCTGCAGTGGTACCGCCAGTGCGTCACCGGCGGCTCGCTGGACGCGCTGGCCACCGACTGGAAGGCCGACGTCGTACGCCTGTCGCTGTACGTCCAGGAGGGCGGCTACGAGACCGACCCGCGCGGCTTCACCGACCTGATGCACACCCTCATCGACCAGGTCAGCGCCCGCGGCATGTACGTCATCGTGGACTGGCACATGCTCTCCCCCGGCGACCCCACCTACAACCTCGCCCGCGCCAGGACCTTCTTCACCGAGATCGCCCAACGGCACGACGCCAAGCAGAACGTCATCTACGAGATCGCCAACGAGCCGAACGGCGTGAGCTGGGCCACGATCAAGAACTACGCCGAGAACCTCATCCCGGTGATCCGGCAGCACGACCCCGACGCGCCGATCCTCGTCGGCACCCGGGCCTGGTCCTCCCTGGGCGTCTCCGACGGCGCCACCGAGGCCGAGGTGATCGCCGACCCGGTCGACGCCGCCAACATCATGTACACCTTCCACTTCTACGCGGCCAGCCACGGCGCGGACTACCTCGCCGCACTCTCCCGCGCCGCCGACCGCATCCCGGTGTTCGTCAGCGAGTTCGGCACCCAGAACTCCGCCGGCGAGGGCGCCAACGACTTCACCCGCTCCCAGCAGTACCTCGACCTCATGGCGAGCAAGAAGATCAGTTGGGTGAACTGGAACTTCTCCGACGACTTCCGCTCCGGCGCGGTCTTCACCACCGGAACCTGCGCGGCGGGCGGCCCGTGGACCGGCACGACCCGCCTGAAGGAGGCCGGCGCCTGGGTGCGCGAGCGCATCCGCACCCCCGACGACTTCTGAGCCCGCCTTTACAACGTAGATCGACAACTAGATCCAGGGTGTGACCTGGGCGCGGTCAAGGAACCGGCTGGCCGCGTTTCGGCGGCCCGGTGGCGGCAAGGGCGGGTGATGAAGGAGGACACGATGGTTGATCAACACGTGGCGCCGGAGACGATGGAGGAGAACGATGTCGTCGATCTGCTCCTGCGCCAGCACGGAATGATCCGGGACATGTTCGACGAGGTCGAAAGGGCCCCGGCGTCGGCCCGCGCGGAGGCGTTCCAGAGGCTGGTGCGGCTGCTGGCCGTGCACGAGACCGCCGAGGAGGAGATCGTCCACCCGTACGCCAGGAGCAAGCTGGACGGCGGGCACGACATCATCCAGGACCGGCTGGAGGAGGAGCACGAGGCCAAGCAACTCCTCAGCCAGATGGACCAGGCGGGCACCGACGCGCCCGACTTCATGGACAACCTGGAGAAGCTGCGCACCGCCGTCCTGGAGCACGCCCGCAGCGAGGAACGCTACGAGTTCGGCCGCCTGCGCGAGCTCACCACCGATGCGGAGCGCCGCGCCATGGCCGCCGGCGTCAAGGCGGCCGAGGCGATGGCCCCGACGCACCCGCACCCCGGGGTGGAGTCGGCCACCAAGAACATCCTGCTCGGCCCACCCGCCGCCATCATCGACCGCACCCGCGACGTCATCCGCAAGGCCATGAAGCGCTGACCACCCGCCACTAGACCGCACAGCCCATCTCCCCCCTCCGGCCGGCGCCCGCCCCGCACCCGCGCCCAGCGGCCCGCACCCGGCACGCCGGCCGGACCCACACCCCGCCCCCCACGAGACTCCCAACTCCCAGCGGGTGAACCACCGACGCCCCCCGCCACATGCATGCGGGCCACAGCCGAACCAGGCCGCCCGGTGTGTGTGCCGGTGCGCCGCGTCGAATGTGCCGGAGTGCGCCCCCGGTACGCGCTGGTGTGGTCCGGTGTGGACCGCGTGTGCCTCGGTGTGGGCCCGTGTATGCGGCCGGTGTGCCCCGGCACGGCCGGGTATGCGTCGTATGCGGACGGGTGTGGGCCGGGTGCGCCCGGGGGTGAACAGGGCAGGGAACATCACAGGCCCGAACCGGCCCGCGCCCGGTCGGCGGCTTCCTGAGGGAGTACCCGCACGGGCTCCATGCCCGGCCCCCGCGCCGGCGTTCCGCCCCGCACCGGAGAGGACCGGCACGGCCCCTCCGCCCGTGAGGCCGGTGCCTCTACCTGTCAGGGGTCCGGCGTCCCGCCTGCACTCCCGTCGTCACGCCCATGGACGCACCAATGGGGGATGCCCGGCGTGTGCGTGGCCTGGCGGGGCGACGGCCAGGCATGCTGCGCGCCGCATGCCCCGGACGCATGGTCATTCGGGGCATGAGATCCGGTGCGCACCGGAGGCCCCCGCCTTCTGCAAGGGGGCGCCGCCTGGCCCTGCGTTGTGCCGCCTCGTCTGGGCCGTGCTGGGGTCAGCCGGGGCAGGGCCGAGTGGGCGCCGGGCCTGCATGCGCCCGGATCAGGTGCGCACCTCGCCCGCCCCCGGTTTCCGGACGCGTAGCCGGCATGCACGCCGGCGGGCACCCCGGCGAGTGAGCACCCTTGGCCCGGCGGGCCCGCGGCCCGGCCCGATGCGTGGGTGGCCGGCGGGCGCGTCGCCCGGCCCACCTCTGGCGCGGTGCTTGGCCAGGCACGCATGCGGCCGTGGGATCACCGGGCGCGGGGCAGTCTGCGGCCGGTGCCGTGGGAGCACCGGGCGCGCAGGCAGGGCATGCGACCCGCGCCCCGCCAGCACCAACGCATACACCGGCACACGACCTACCTGCCGCATGCACCAAGCACCAGACTCATCCCCCGCAAGCACCAAAGGCCACACCAGGCACCCACCGCAGGCACCAAACGCACACCCGGCACACAACTCACCGCACGCACGCACGAAGCGCACAGGCCCAGGGCATACGACCTGCGCGCCCTGCGAACACCAGGCCCAGAGGCCGGGCATGCGGCCCGTAGCGTGAGAACACCCGGGCGCGGAGGGCGGCCTGGGGGTGGGAGGCCCGTCGACCCGCGTCGCTGGGGCGGCGCGGGTCGGCGGAGGGGCTGAGCCGGTGTGTTATCCGGTGTGGGGGTGGATGGTCCGGGTCAGGCGGGGTGCGGGGGCCTCTGCTCGGGAGGGACGCCGCCGCCCTTGCCGCCGCCCTTGCCGCCGGCGCCGCCCTTGTCGGTGCCGTGGGGGCGGCCCTTGGCCTTGGCCGCGCCCTTGCTCATCTTCTGCTTCTCGGTGGCCGCCTCGGTGCCCTCGGGCGTGGTCGCGCCCCGGCCCGAGCGGCGCATCTCCGGCTGCTGCGGATTCGACATCTCTTGCTCCTCACTTACGGCCGACGCGGAGGCTGGCCACCGGGTGCGGGCCCTCGGTCTCCAGCCGGTACTCCTCGCCGGACTTGTGCTTGTTCTCCTCGATGACCCGCTCGGACGGGGCGCGCTCGCCGCCCATGATCGCTTCCTGCATCTTCTCGAAGCGCTCGTGGGCCTCCTGGACGTAGCCCGTGCCGAGGGTGGTGTAGTCGATCTGGGTGCCGATCAGCTCGCGCAGGTACGCCTTGTTCGGCTCGAAGGTGACCGGGGCGGGCAGCTCGGGGGCCAGCACCTGCTCCGGGTCGCGCCCGTCGTGGCGTTTGAACAGCTCCGCCGCCAGGCGCAGGTGCTCCAGCTCCATGTTCAGGTGGAGCTCCCAGATCTGCTTCACCCGCGGGTCGGACTCGGTCTCCATGAACGAGTGGTACATGTAGCACTCGTTGTACTCGTGGTTGAGCAGCATCTCCCACCAGCTCTCGCCGGGGTCCACCAGCGACTCGTAGTGGGTGACGTGCTCCTCCTCGATCAGCCCGATCTCCTGGTAGAGCTGGCGGGCGATGGGCTCCATGTAGGTGGGGCCCACGTTCATGTAGAAGTTCATGGTCTGCTGCTCGGCCGCCATGATGGTCAGCGCGTGCATCTTCGAGATCGGCGCGGCGGACGTCTTGTCGTACGGCTCGCGCACGTTGTCCACCGGATCGCGGTGGTGAAGGTAGGTCGGACGCCCCGGCATGACCTCGGTGAGCTGGTCGACGATCTTCTCCGCCTTGCGGTGCTCGATCATCTCGAACAGGTTGGCGTACCGGTAGAGGTGGTCGAAGTCCTCCAGGACGCCGAACTGGTAGGCCTGCTTCAGGTACGGGTCGGGCTCCATGCGGGCGACCCACGCGGTGAGGTCCACCGCGACCTGCTCGTAGGCGATGGTGGTCTCCAGCACCGAGGCCACTCCCGGAAGCAGCCAGTTGATCACCCGCTGCTGCTGCGCCTCGATGTAGCGCACCCGCGCGAGCTGCTGCTTGAGCTCGATGTCCGGGCAGTGCCGGGAGAGGTGATGGCTGAAGAAGATCGCCTCGGTCTCGATCCCGTTCATGGTGATGATCCGGCACCTGGTGTAGGGGTCGGAGTGGTCGGGGTCGATGGGATTGACGTCCAGCTCGCGCCAGTTCCGCAACTGCCGGTCCAGCGGGATGCCCCGTTCGCGCAGCGGGTTGAAGGTCATTCGGCTGCCCCTTTCTGTCGGATGCGTACAGGGGGTCGTGTGCCGCCTACCCGCATACGGCTCGACATGCGCCCCCAATTCCGTCATGTATGGACGAAGCGCCCACCAGGATTCCGCTGCGCCGCTGGGGACGCGGGTACCCGGGAACGAGGGAGGCCCCGGGCGTGGCGGGCACGCTCCGGGGCCTCCCTGGAAGCCACGGCGTCCGGCTACGGGGACGCCGGAGTCCGGGTCACTGGGACGGGCTGGGGGTCGGGGTCGGAGTCGGGGTCAGGGTCGTCGTGCCGGTCACGGTGGGGGTGACCGTCGGGGTCTCGGTGATGGTGGGGGTCTCGGAGACCGTCGGGGTGTCGGTGGGGGTCAGGGTCTCGGTCGGAGTGGGGACGGGCGTCTGCGGCGGGGTCGGGCACGGGGTGGGCGTGCGCCACTTGATCTTGCCCGGCCACCAGTGGCCGCGGTACCACCAGCCGCCGCTCCGCCAGCTCTTCTTGCCGGCCCGGGACAGGTCGTACACGTACGCGGCCGTGGCGGACTCGCCCTGGCGTACCGCGGTCAGGGCCACCCAGTCGCCCTGCCGGATCTCCGAGTTTCCGCGCCTGCCCGCCACCACGCGGGTCTCCTCGACGACCGTGTACACCTGCTCGAAGCCGTCCTGGCTGCGTACGGTGATCGAGCCGTCGGCCACCGCCGTCGCCTCGCCCGTCTGGGCGAACACCGTGGTGAAGGCGCACGGGTCGTCGCCCGCGGGCACCACGAACTCGCCGTGCACCGCGCCGGCGAACTCCAGCGGGTGGACCGAGGGCAGCTCGGTGGGGGTGGGCTCGGGGGTGGGGGTTACCGTCTCCGTCGGGGTTTCCGTGGGGGTTTGGGTGGGGGTTTCCGTGGGCGTGCCGGTGGGGGTCTCGCTGACCGTGGGCGTGTCCGTCGGGCCGGGCGTCGTCGCCGCGGACGCCGCCGCCACCCCGATGCCGCTCGTGGCGAGCAGCACGGCCGCGGCGGTGACGATCAGCGGCTGGGGGACGCCCCGGCGTCTGCCTCCCGCTTGCGTCGTCACCTCGTCGTTTGGCTTGTCACGGTTGGTCGGCGTCACCATGTCCTCCCGTCTACGGTGTTCTGATTGAACGCCCGCCGGGCTAACAGCGGCATAAGATCATCGTTCGGCCGCCCCGCCACGGTGCCGCGGCGGCGGCCTGGACCGCTCGTGACGATCTACCCGAGGGGCATTCCGACAGTGCCCGCTTCCGCCACACGCATGCGGGCGGGGTGCGGGACCGCCGTGGCGTCGCGGCTCTCCGCCCCAGGTCATGGCGCCGATTCCGGCCACGGGGAAATCTCCGTGCCGGCGACGCCGCGGGGCGAAGCCACCGTCAAGCCGTCCGTGCCGTGACCGACCATAGCGAGATCCGCGGCGTCTCCGGTGGCTGATCACGAACCTGCCGGCATGATTTTTCCGACGATACGGTGACGCCGTAGTTAAGGAATGCGGATAACCGAAATATCGGCCGGTGTTGGTTGGTCGGTCAGGCCCGCGGTCGGCTCCGGGATATGGGATCATCTCCACGCCTGCTCGGGTCGAGATTCGGGCGTGCTCCGGCAGCGGCTCGGGGCCGGGATTCGGGCGTGTTCCGGCAGCGGCTCGGGGCCGGGGACGATCTCCGCGCCCGCGGCGGGACCAACTGGGTCCCCTCCGCCGGCGACTCGGCCTCCCGGTCGGCACGTCCCCCTCTCGCCGCACCACCCCTCTCGCTGCACGCCACCCCTCGCCGCACCACCCCCTCTCACCGCACGCCACCCCTCGCCGCACGCCACCCCTCGCCGCACGGCCCCCTCGCCGCACCACCCCCTCTTGCCGCACGCCCCCCTCTCGGCGCACGGCCCTCTGGCGGCATGGCGGTCAGGGAGGCACGGCCCTCTGGCGGCACGGCGCTCAGGTCCTGGATACGGGGGCGCTCCGCCTAGGGGACGATCTCCGTGGTCAGGGGCAGTGCGGCCGCCGAGGAGCCGATCTCCAGGCGGAAGGCGCCCGGTTCCAGGGCCCAGGCGCCGGTGGCGGCGTCCCAGTGCTCGAAGGCGCGCCGCCGCAGCGTGACGGTGACGGCCGCCTCCTCGCCGGGGGCCGCGTCCACGGTGGCGAAACCGGCCAGCCAGCGCCGGGGGCGGGGCACGGCGCCGCCGGGGCGGCTCGCGTACACCTGGACGACCTCGCGGCCGGGGCGGGAGCCGGTGTTGCGCACCCGCACCACCACCTCGCCCGTTGACGAGCCCCGTGACGAGCCCGTTGAGGAGCCTCCAGAGGAGCCCGGAGAGGCGACCGACACGGAGACGTACTCCCAGGTGGTGTAGCCGAGGCCGTGCCCGAACGGGTAGCGGGCCGGGGCCTCGCCCCGGTGGCCGACGGCGAGTCCTTCGCGGTAGACGAGGACGCCCCCCTCGGGCTCGACCGCGGAGCGGTCGGCCTCGGTGAGGGGCCAGGTGGTGGGCAGCCGCCCGCCGGGCTCGGCCCGGCCGAGCAGCACGTCGGCGAGGGCGTTGCCGAACTCCTGGCCGGGGAACCAGGTGAGCAGGACCGCCGCGGCCTCCTCGCTCCACGGCAGCAGCACCGGGGCGCCGGAGTTCACCACGACGATCGTACGCGGATTGGCCGCGGCGACGGCCCGCACCAGATCGTCCTGGCGGCCGGGCAGCGCCAGCGAGGCCCGGTCGCGGCCCTCGGTCTCGACCTCCTCGTTGGTCCCCACGACCACCACGGCGGCGTCGGCGTCGCGGGCCAGGGCCACGGCCCTGGCGATCTCCTCCTCGTCGGTGCCGTGCGGCGGCTCCAGGTTGAGCTGGAGCGACAGGCCGAGGGTGCCCTCGGCCGCGCCCTCGCGGGCGTCGTGCGCGAGCGTCACCGTCACGCTCTGCCCGGCCTCCAGGCGCACGGGCACGGTGCGCTGCGGCGGGGTGAGCATGCCCTCGACGATGTCCGCGCCGGGCGGGAGGGTGAGCACCACGTCGTACGCCTCGCGCCCGTCGAGCAGCAGGCGGTGCCGGCCGAGCCCGGAGGAGCCGATCTCGTACGTGCCCGCCTCCCCGGCCCGGATCACCGCGTGCACCTCGACCACGGCGAGCCGCTGCCGCGAGACGCCCTCGGGCAGGGCGCCCATGACCCAGTTGAACGTCGCCGTGGCCCGCCGCTCGACCGCCAGTGCCGTGCCGTCCTCGGCCAGGTAGCGTACCTCGACCTCGCCGGCCAGCCAGGGGGCGCGGGCGACAGGGGTGCGGGTGTGCGCCAGGACGCCGGGCGCGTGCACGACCTCGGCGACCCCGGCGAGCGCGGCGCGCAGCCCGTCGAGCGGCGAGACCGTGTACGGCGGCAGCACGGTGGCGCTGCCGCCGCCGAGGGTCCGCGCGACCTCGGCGTTCGGGCCGAGCACGGCCAGCCTGCGCAGCGCGGTCGCCTCCAGCGGCAGCGCCGCGCCCTCGTTGCGGGCCAGCACGAACCCGGCCGCGGCGGCCTCGCGCAGTTCCCGGGCGATCCGCTCTCCGTCGTACGCCTCCTCCGCCGCCTCCCCGGCGCCGCCCTCCGCGTCGAGCGCGCCGACGCGGGCGGCCAGGCGCAGGACCCGGCGCACCTTGTCGTCCACCACCGCCTCGGGGACCTTGCCCGCGCGCACGGCCGCGGCCAGCGCCTCGCCCCACGGCCCCGAGGGACCGGGCATCACCAGGTCGAGCGCGGCGTTGGCGGCGGCCTCGGTGGAACGGGCGGCGAACCAGTCGGACATGACGAGGCCGTCGAAGCCCCACTCCTCGTGCAGGACGCGGCGCAGCAGCGGGCTCTCGGTCATGGTCGAGCCGTTGACCCCGTTGTAGGCGGCCATCACCGCCCACACCCCGCCCTCGCGCACGATCGCCTCGAACGGCGCGAGGTAGAGCTCGCGCAGCGTGCGCTCGTCCACCTGGACGTCCACGGTCATCCGCTCGGTCTCGGAGTCGTTGGCGACGAAGTGCTTGACCGTCGCGGCCACTCCCCCGCCCTGCACGCCGCGCACGTACGCGACGCCGATGCGGGCGGTGAGCAGGGGGTCCTCGCTGAAGCACTCGAAGTGCCGCCCGCCGTACGGGGTGCGGTGCAGGTTCACGGTGGGCGCGAGCAGGACGTCCACGCCCTTGCGGCGCGCCTCCGCGGCCAGCAGCCGGCCGACGGCCTCGACCCGGGCCTCGTCCCAGGTGGCGGCCAGCGCGGTGGGCGAGGGGATGTTCGCGGAGGGGTCGCGCTCGTCCCAGACCTCCCCGCGCACCCCGGCGGGCCCGTCGGAGACGACGAGCCGGCGCAGGCCGCACGCGGGCTCGGCGTGCAGCGACCAGAAGTCGGCGCCGGTCAGCAGCCGCACCTTCTGCTCCAGGGAGAGCGCGGCGACGCGGGAGTCGAGGTCCGGGATGGGCCGGGGCACGGGCACTCCAGTCACTGATCGTCGCTCAAACGTATGGGTAACCTAAGTGGCGGGTCAGGGGCGGCACAAGGGGCGGCCGGGCCGGGCGGACCTTTCGCACGGTCCATCGAGGCCCGGATTGGCCGTAGCCTCACTAGGGTGAGCGCGCACGACGTACGAGGGGGGCCGGGCACGGCGCCGGGCCAGGACACACCGGATCAGGACACACCGCACCAGGAGCGGCGATCGGGCGGGGCCGCGACGCGGCCGGAGTCCCGTGAGCTGCGGGCCGACTGCGGGAGCTGCTTCGCGCTGTGCTGTGTGGCGCTGCCGTTCACCGCGTCCGCCGACTTCGCGGTGGACAAGGAGGCCGGGCGGCCGTGCCGGCACCTCGGCGGCGACTTCCGCTGCGGCATCCACCGCGACCTGCGTCAGCGCGGCTTCTCCGGGTGCGCCGTCTACGACTGCTTCGGGGCGGGTCAGAAGATCTCCCAGGTCACCTTCGGCGGGCGCGACTGGCGGCGGCACCCCGAGACCGCCGGGGCCATGTTCTCGGCGTTCGCGGTCATGCGCGGCCTGCACGAGCTGCTGTGGTACCTGACCGAGGCGCTGGCGCTGCCGGCGGCCCGCCCGGTGCACGGCGAGATCCGGCAGTCGCTGGAGCGGATCGGGCGGCTGTCCGACGGCGACCCCGGCGCGCTCGCGGAGATCGACGTGGCCGCCTGCCGGCAGGAGGCCGGGGAGCTGCTGGGGCGGGCGAGCGAGCTGGTGCGCGCCGGGGTGCCGGGCAGGAAGAAGGACCGCCGCGGGGCCGACCTCATCGGGGCCCGGCTCCGGGGCGCCGACCTGCGGGGGGCCGGGCTGCGCGGGGTGTACCTGATCGGGGCCGACCTGCGCCGCGCCGACCTGCGCTCGGCCGACCTCCTCGGCGCCGACCTGCGCGGTGCCGACCTCGGCGGCGCCGACCTGACCGGTGCGATCTTCGTCACCCAGGCGCAGCTCGACGCGGCCCGCGGCGACTCCGCCACCAGGCTACCGGCCGGGCGCACCCGCCCGGCCCACTGGGCACGCCGCGGCTGACCCGGCCCGATCCGGTACAGGGTGCCGGGCGTGCCCGCGCCCGCCGCCGAGGGGCGGTTCCCACCGATCGAGCCGTACGAGCACGGCCTGCTCGACACCGGCGACGGGAACCGTGTCTATTGGGAGGTCTCCGGCAATCCGGACGGCAAGCCCGCCCTGGTGGTGCACGGCGGGCCCGGCTCGGGCTCCGCGCCCGGCGCGCGGCGGCTGTTCGACCCGGCGCGGTACCGGGTGATCCAGTTCGACCAGCGCGGATGCGGGCGCAGCACGCCGCACGCGGCCGACCCGGCCACGCCGATGGACCGCAACACCACCGGGCACCTGCTCGCCGACATGGAGCTGCTGCGCGAGCACCTCGGGGTGGAGCGCTGGCTGCTGTTCGGGGGCTCGTGGGGGTCCACGCTCATCCTGGCGTACGCGCAACGGCACCCCGGGCGCGTGTCCGAGATCGTGATCTCCGGCGTCACCACGACCCGCCGGTCGGAGATCGACTGGCTCTACCGGGGCGTGGGCCGGTTCTTCCCCGAGCAGTGGGCGCGGTTCCGGGACTTCGTGCCGGAGGCCGAGCGCGACGGCGGCCTCGTGGCGGCGTACGCCCGGCTGCTCGAACACCCCGACCCCGAGGTGCGCGCGAGGGCGGTGGCGTCCTGGTGCGCCTGGGAGGACGCGGTGGTCTCCCTGGAGCCCAACGGCGTACCGGCCCCCTACGACGCCCGGCCGCCCGCGGCCAAGGTGGCCTTCGTCCGGATCGCCGCGCACTACTTCGCCCACGGCGCCTGGCTCGGCGAGGACGAACTGCTGCGGGGCGCGGGGCGGCTAACCGGCATTCCCGGGGTCCTGCTGCACGGGCGGCTCGACCTCGGCGCCCCGCTGGAGACCGCCTGGCTCCTGGCGCGGGCCTGGCCGGGCGCGGTGCTGCGGGTCGTGGACGACGCCGGGCACACCGGCAGCGGCACGATGCGGGCCGAGATCCTACGCTCCCTGGCCGCGTACGCCGCCCGCTGACCGCCCCGCCACCTGCGTCCTTGTCGCCGATCATCGGCGTGGCGGGCCCGGCGGCCTAGCGCTCGTGTGGCAGGCTCGTCGCCAGTGCGCCCATATCACGGCGATAGGGGCCCTTTGATAGATCCCCCGAGCGATCCCGACCCATTAACTTGACAGCACCCCCCACAAAGGAGTGCACATGCCAAGTAAACGCTCCAGCCTCGCCGGCGCCGCCATCGCGGCGTTCTGCCTGCTCATCCCGGCGATCCCGGCAGCGGCCTCGGCGACTCCCGCGCCGCCGCTCGACCCGGTGCCGCCGGCCATGGTGGAGGCGATGCAGCGCGACCTCGGCCTCACCCGGGAGCAGGTCGCCACGCGGCTCGCCAACGAGCAGCGCGCCGCCACCACGAGCGCCGAGCTGACCACCTCGCTCGGCGCCAGCTACGGCGGCTCCTGGGTCAACTGGGACGCCTCCCAGCTCATGGTGGCCACCACCGATCATTCCGCCGTCCCGGCGATCCAGGCCAAGGGCGCGCAGCCCGTGGTCGTCGGCCGTACGCTCCAGCAGCTCACCGCGGTCAAGGAGCAGCTCGACCGCGCCCCCGAGCAGGCCAAGAGCGGCGCGGCGCTGTGGTACGTCGATGTGACCACCAACAGCGTCGTCATCCTCGCCGGGCAGCTCGCCGCGGGCGAGGCACTGGCCACCGCGGCCGGCGTGGACAAGAACATGGTCCGCGTGGCCGTCTCCGCCGAGCAGCCCCAGCCGTTCATCGACCTGATCGGCGGCTCGGCGTACTACATCGGCTCCTCCCGGTGCAGCATCGGCTTCTCGGTGACCCGCGGCAGCACGCCCGGCTTCGTCACCGCGGGCCACTGCGGCCGGGCCGGCAGCACCACCAGCAACCCCTCCGGCACCTTCCAGGGCTCCTCCTTCCCTGGCAACGACTACGCCTGGGTGGCCACCCCCGGCCACACCCCGCGCCCGTGGGTGCGCGGCTCGGGCGGGGCCAACGTCATCGTCCGCGGGTCCACGCAGGCGGTCGTCGGCTCCTCGATCTGCCGTTCCGGCTCGACGACGGGCTGGCGCTGCGGCACGATCCAGCAGCACAACGCGACCGTACGCTACTCGCAGGGCACGGTCACCGGCCTGACCCGCACCAGCGCGTGCGCCCAGCCCGGTGACTCGGGCGGGTCGTTCATCTCGGGCAGCCAGGCCCAGGGCGTCACCTCGGGCGGCTCGGGCAACTGCTCGATCGGCGGCACGACCTACCACCAGCCGGTCAACGAGATCCTCTCCGCCTACGGGCTGACACTCACCGTGGGCTGACCGGCCCCCATCGCGCCCGGCGGCACCCAGCGCCGCCGGGCGCACCCGCGCGTCGGCCGCCGTGTACCAGCGGCCCGGCCACCCCGCTGACGGGCCGGGTCTCCGCAGAGCTTCGCCTGTGGCCGGGCACCCGCCGCGACAAGCGCTTGAGTGGAGCCTTCGCCCACGCTCGAACCGGTCTCCACGGCCGCCGCATCGGCCACGCGGGGCTTACGGTGAGGCGGCCGGGCCGGACCGGCGCGCTGATCGCGCGCCGCGCGAGACGGCGGTCGTGATCGGCGCCGGCGTGCGCCTGGAGCGGTACGAGCAGGCCGGCGTGGAGCGGGGCGGCTTCCTGCTGGGACGCGTGCACGCCCGCGAGGGGCGGTACGTCGTCGAGGTCCTGCGGGCGGTCGAGGACGCCGGCGGCCCGGCCACCCGGACAAGCTGGACCTTCGCCACCACATCGCTCCTCGGCCTGCGCGACGCCATGAACGGCCACCGGCTCGTCGGCTGGTTCCACACCCACCCCGGCGACGCTCCCCCGCACCCCTCCCCCGCCGACACCGCCCTGCACCGCGACCTGTTCGGCCACCCCTGGCAGATCGCCGCCCTGATCTCCCCCGCGGGCATCACCTGTTACCGCCTCGCCGGCGAGGAGCTGCGCGAGTGTCCCTGGTCCCCCACGCCGGCGTGACTGCGGCGACTGCCATCATAAATCGTTGGCGCAGCCAATGAATCCGTATATAGTGGGTGGCACCAACATTGGAGTCGCCAACGAAAGGTTGCGTCATGTCCACGGATGCTTTGATCGCCGACCGCATCGAGATCGCCGACCTGTTCAGCCGCTATGCGCTCCTGCTCGACGAGAA
The DNA here is from genome assembly GCF_014202315.1 of Thermocatellispora tengchongensis. Taxonomy (GTDB): domain Bacteria; phylum Actinomycetota; class Actinomycetes; order Streptosporangiales; family Streptosporangiaceae; genus Thermocatellispora; species Thermocatellispora tengchongensis. Next base: position 53,918 of record NZ_JACHGN010000012.1, read on the forward strand.
GCGGTGGGAGGATGTGGACACCGTCTTCACCGATGATGTGGCGGTGCACTCGCCGCGTGGGGGCGAGCTCCGCGGCATCGACAAGGTCGTCGGTTTCATGCGACAGGGTGATGTCGAGGGGCAGTACGCCCAGCACACGACCACCGACCTGCTGGTGAGCGTCGAGGGTGACCAGGCGGCGGCCTCGGCGAACTCGCTCGTGTACTACTACCGCGACGGCCAGGCGCCCTACTTCACCGGCGGGCTGCGACTGACCGCCACCGTCGCACGGACGCCGGCGGGCTGGCGAATCCGCGAGGTGCGGATCACGCCCGTCTGGACGCGCGAGAACTGATCCGACTACCGAACCACCCGGGGATGCCTGGGCGTGGCCGACCGGCCCCGATCGCGCCCGGCGGCATCCGGCGCCGCCGGGCGCGCGCGCGTCAATCGCCGGGGTGGTCGCCGGTGGCGCCGTCGATGAGCTCGCGGACGATGTCCATGTGCCCGGCGTGGCGCGCGGTCTCCTCGATCATGTGGATGAGGGTCCAGCGCATCGACACGGTCGCGCCCGACCAGGGCACCACGCCGGCCTCCTCCAGCCCCGTCTCGGCGATGGACCGATCGGCCGCGGCGCGCGCCCTGGCGTAGAAGGCGAGGATGCCGGCGGTGGTCTCGCCGGGCTCGACCCGCAGGTCGGCCTCCGGATCGTCGTCCACGAACGGCAACGGCTCGGTCTCGCGCCCGAAGACCTGGCAGAACCAGCCGTACTCGACGCTCGCGAGGTGCTTGACCAGGCCGAGCAGAGTGGTGCCGGAGGGCGTCATGGGACGCCGCAGTTGCTCGTCGTCCAGCCCGTCGAGCTTCCACAGCACCACCGAGCGGTGCCGCTCCAGGCTGGCGTGCAGGCTCTCCTTCTCACCGCCGGTGTACGGCACTCGCTTGACCATCCCCGCACGCTACCAGCAGGACTATTCATCCCGCCTGGGCCCAAAGTCCCTGTACGTGGCCGCGCCGCGGCGGCAGGATCGGAGGGAAGGGGGAGGTGTAAGCGATGCAGGCCAAAGAGTGGAAGGTGGAGGTCTTCCTCACCGAGGACGACAACGACGACGTCACCACCGCCCGCGCGGTGCTGTTCACCGGGGGCGCCAAACGGCACGAGAGCGTCGGCCACGCCCGGCGCAACCCGATCGACCGCCCGGTACCGGAGATCGGCGACGAACTCGCCGCCGGCCGGGCCCTGTCCGATCTGGCGGCCAAGCTGATCCAGGACGGCGCCAACGACGTCGCCCAGTTCCAGGAGCCGATGTCCCGGACCCGCTGAGGCGCACGAGAACGAGAGGGAGGACCACCACGGCCCTCCCTCTCCCATCCCACACCGCACGCCCCAGGCCACACCGCACCTGAACGCCCGGGGGACCCCGGCGCCACGCCCAGGCCCTGCCACCGGGCCCGCATCCGGACGGTGCGTCTGCCGGAAGGCCGGCTCCACCCGACGGTGGATCCGCCGGAAAGGCCGGCACCGTCCGCCGCCCGACTTCCAGCCGCTCGCCGCCCGGCCCATGAGCGGGGGCCCGCCGGCCGGCCCGGGTGAGCGGCGGGCCTCCGGTCCGGTTCGGCCATGTGCTCGTGTCTACGTCGGCGCACGCCCCGGGCGTGTCCCCGTTCGTGAGGGGGCGGTGGGAGGCGTCGCGTTGCCGCAGGTTCCGCCATCCCCTTCCCTGGCACGGCCGTCGGAGGGCATCGATGTGCCGAACCCGGACGACGGTGAATTGCGCCTCGGGAGGACCCGGGCTGACACGGCGGCACGCGGCACGGGCGGACACGGCACGGCAGGCCGGCACCGGCGGAAACGGGCGCACATCCAGACACGGACGGACACGGCGGGCACGGAAGCCGGCGCGCAGGCCACGGGGACGACCAGGCGGATTCGCCGACATCTGGGAGAAACCGCCCAGCTCTGCGGCGCTGATCTGATGTGCGCACTCGGTTGCCACCGAATGCGTACGAGCACGCCAACGTGGGCGTCCGGGTCGGCCGCGACTACGACGACATCCCCGAGCTGTGGGCCCCGCCGACGGGCTGCGGTTCAGCGGCATGCGCATCCGCAACACGTGTGCCGACGGCATCGACTTCAGCGACGGCACGCGCAACTCGCGCGTGTTCGACTCCATCTTCCGCACCACCGGCGACGACTCCCTGGCCGTGTGGGCCAACCCGTGCCTTCAGAGCCGTTGTCCGGACCCTCCCGGCATCGGGCGGGGGGCGGGTTGTAAGCGGATCGCAAGGCTTTGCCGGTCCTTGGGGTGGTGATGCCCGGTAGGGTCGGGCTCGGCTGGGCGGGTCGGCGGGATGGTGGTGTCGTATGGCGCCGGGGGATGGCGTGGCGGGGCCGGTGGCGCGGTGGGCTTCCGTGGGGGCGGGGGCCGGGGGCGGGCTGGTGGCGGGGGTGCTGGTCGGGGCCCTGATGGAGCATCAGGGGATGGTCGCGGGGCGGGCGGGGGCGCCGGCGTGGGTGGCGTTCGGGGTGCTGGGGGTGGTGGTGGGGGCGGCCATGGGGCCGTTGCACGGGCATCGGGCGCCGGGGGCGGCCGTGGCGGTGCCGGGGGGCATGACGGCCGGGCTGCTGGGGTGGATGGTGTGGTTCCTCACCGGGGAGCCGTTGCTGCGCGGGGAGGCGCCGGAGTGGTCGGCGGAGGCGGCGGGGCGGGCGTACCGGGAACTGGTGGGCTGTCTGCTGTCCGGGGGGCTGACCGGAGCGCTGTACCAGGGGGCGGCCCTGCTGGTGCGGCGGCTCGCGCCGCCCGCTCCGGAGCCGGGGCCGGCGGCGCGGGTGGTCGTCGTGGGCGGGGGGTTCGCGGGGGTGGCGGCGGCGCGGCGGTTCGAGCGGCTGGCGCTACGCGGGCACCGGCTGGACGTGACGCTGGTGAGCGCGTCCAACTACCTGCTGTTCACGCCGATGCTGGCCGAGGTCGCCTCGGGGGCGTTGCAGGCGCGGCACATCAGCGCGCCGGTGCGGGCGGCGGCCTCGCACACGCGGTTCCGGCACGGCACGGTGGAGCAGATCGACCCCGTACGCCGTACGGTGACGCTGGACGCGGGGTCGGGGCGGCCCGAGGCGCTGCCGTACGACCACCTGGTGCTGGCCGTCGGCAGCGTGGCGCACGCGGCCGGGCTGCCCGGAGTGGACGAGCACGCCTTCACCCTGAAGGACCTCGGCGACGCCCGGGTGCTGCGCGACCACGTGCTCGCCCTGCTGGAGCGGGCCGATCTGGAGCCCGATGACCGCAAGCGGCGGCAGTTGCTCACCTTCGTGGTGGCGGGCGGCGGGTTCGCGGGCACCGAGGCCGTCGCGGAGCTGTTCGACCTGGTGCACAGCGTGCTGCCCTACTATCCCGGCATCGGCGAGGGCGACCCCCGGTTCGTCCTGGTGCACTCCGGCGCGATGATCCTGCCCGAGCTGCCGCCGGAGCTGGGAGCGTACGCGCTGGAGCGGCTGCGGGCGCGCGGCATCGAGGTCCGCCTCGGCGTGCGGGCGGCGGGCGCGGGGCCGGCGGACGTCAGGCTGACCAGCGGCGAGCTGATCTCGACCAGGACCTTCGTGTGGACGGCCGGGCAGCGGGCCAACCCGCTCGCCGCGACGCTCCCCGCCGAGCGGGGCCGGGGCGGGGCGCTGGTCGTGGACGCGACGATGCGGGTGCCGGGCCTGGAGGGCGTGTGGGCGGTCGGCGACTGCGCGCGGATCCCGGCGCCGGACGGCGGGACGTACCCGCCGACGGCCCAGCACGCGCAGCGCGAGGGCAGGCAGGTGGCCGACAACATCGCCGCGGTGGTGAGCGGCCGGGCCCCGCGCCCGTTCGCGTTCCGCACGCTCGGCGTGTTCGTCGCCCTCGGCCACCGTACGGCCGCCGGCGAGATCCGGGGACGGCGCTTCAGCGGCCTGGCCGCCTGGATGCTGTGGCGCGGGATCTACCTGGCCAAACTGCCGGGGATCGAGAAGCGCGCCCGGGTGCTGTTCGACTGGGCGCTCGACCTGGCGTTCCCCCGCGACATCGCGGTGACCGCGCCGCCCGCGCACCGGTTCCCGGCGGCGGCCCGGTTCCCGCGCCCGGAGGAGGGCTCGTGAGCGCGGTCCCCCGGGCGGGCGGGCTGCGGGCGGCCGTGCTGCCGGGGGCCGTGGCGGGCGTGGCGGGCGGCCTGGTGTTCGGGGCGGCGATGGCCATGCTGGGCACGCTGCCGACCGTCGCCTCCATCGTGCGCGCCGACTCCCCCTACACCGGGTTCGCGGTGCACCTGGTGATCGCCGTGGTGCTGGGGATCGGGTTCGCCGCGCTGGTCTCGCGGCAGCGGGCGCGGGCCGGCGAGCTGCTGTTCTGGGGGCTGGCCTACGGCGCGTTCTGGTGGTTCCTCGGGCCCCAGACCCTGCTGCCGCTGCTGCGCGGCCTGCCGGTCGCCTGGGACCTGGCCGGGGCGCGAGCGCTGGTGCCGAGCCTGATCGGGCACCTGTGCTACGGCACCGCGGTGGCGCTGGTCCTGGTGCTGCTCAGCGGGTCCCGGGATCGGGTGCGCAGCGGGTTGCGGCCGACGGTGCTCCTGCGCGGCGCGGCGGCGGGCCTGCTGGCCGGGAGCGTGGTCGGCGGGCTCGGGGTGATGGCGGGGGCGTCGCCGGGGCCGCTGCCGCTCGCGGGCCTGCCACTGGGGCTGGGGTACCCGCTGCTGTTCTCCGCGGAGCGCGAGGGCGCTGGGCCGGCGATCGTGCGCGGCGCGGCGTACGGGTTCCTGTGCTGGATCGCCGCCGAGCTGACCCTGCCGCCGCTGCTGCGCGACGGGGTGCTCGACTGGTCGCACACGGCCGCCGCCGCGGCGGCGGGGCGGCTGCCCGGCTACATCCTGCTCGGCGCCCTGACCTCGGCGCTGTTCACCCTGCTCGGCGCGCTGGCCGCGGGCCTGTTCACCGACGATGTGCGGCTGGCGCGTACGGAGGCGCCGGGCGCGCGCGGGCTGCGCGCGACGGGCCACGGCATCCTCGCCGGGCTCGCGGGCGGCCTGGTGTTCACCGGCGTCATGGTCGCCGCGGGCGCGCTGCCGACGGTGGCCCGCCTGGTCGGCGGGCAGTCGGCCGCGGTGGGGCTGCTGGTCCACCTGGTGATCGCGCAGATCGTCGGCGTCTCGTACGCCGTGCTGTTCCGCCGCCGCGGCTTCGACCTGGCGTCCGGGCTCGGCTGGGGCGTGTCGTACGGGTTCGTGTGGTGGGTGCTGGGCGGCCTCACCCTGCTGCCGGTGCTGCTCGGCGGCGAGCCCCGGTGGAGCGCGGCGGGCATGGCGGCGGCCTTCCCCTCGCTGGTGGGCCACCTGGCGTACGGGGCGGCGCTCGGCATGGTCTACTACGCGCTGGAGGCCCGCGCGAACCCGTGGTGGGTCACGAGGAACGAGGCGGAGGCGGCGCGGGTGGCCGCCCGGCAGGAGCAGACCCTCGGCTCCGCCCCGGCCCTGTGGACCCTCACCGCGATCCTGGCGCTGATCATCCCGCTCCTGGTGGCGGGGGGCGGGTAAGCCCTACAGGGGCACGCTCCAGCACAGCCGGCTGCCCTCGCCGGGGGTGGAGTCGACCGTCATCGTCCCGCCCAGGGCGCGGGCCCGCTCCTCCATGTTGCGCAGGCCGCTGCGGCGGCCCTCGGCGGGGATGCCGACCCCGTTGTCGCAGATCGTCACCACCAGGTCGTCGCCGACCACCTCCACGGACACGTCGGCCTTGCTCGCCCGCGCGTGCCGTACGACGTTGGACAGGGCCTCGCGCACGACGGCGAGCATCTGGTCCCCGGTCTCGGCCCCGACGCGGGTGTCCAGCGCCCCCTCCAGGCGCAGGCCGGGCATGAAGCCCAGGTGCCCCCGCGCGCCCTCGACCAGCTCGACCACCTGGGCGCGGAGGCTGTGCTCGCCGGCCCCGCCGGGCGGCTGCTGCAGGGCGAAGATCGTGGAGCGGATCTGCCGGATCGTCTCGTCCAGCTCGTCGATGGCGTGCTGGAGGCGGCCGGTGGCCTCGGGGCGCTCCACCAGCCGCACCGCGCTCATCAGCGTCATCGCGACCGCGAACAGGCGCTGGATCACCACGTCGTGCAGGTCCTTGGCGATGCGGTCGCGGTCCTCCAGCAGTCCGAGGCGCTCGGCGTCGCGCCGGGCCTCGGCCAGCTCCAGCGCCACCGTGGCCTGGCCCGCGAACGCCTCCAGCATCCGCAGGTCGGCCACCGAGAACGGCATCCGGCCCGCCCGCTTGCTGACGCTGAGCACCCCGCGCACGGCGGAGGCGGCGCCCAGCGGCACCATCACCGACGGGCCGTAGCCGTACTCGCTCAGCGGAAGGTCGCTCTCCTGAAGGTCGCCCTCCAGCACGGACTCGGCGCTGGTGAACACCGCGCCGATGACCGACTCGGCCGGGAAGGCCGTGCCGACCAGTTCCTCGCCGCCCGGTCCCTCGGCGATGCGCACGGTGACCGCGCGGGGCTCGCCGTCCTCCTCGGGCAGCAGCACCATGACCAGGTCGGCGCCGGTCATCTCGCGGGCCCGCGCCGCCATCAGGCGCAGCACGTCGCCGGAGTCGGCCCCGGACAGCAGGCTGGTGGTGATCTCGGAGGACGCCTGGAGCCAGGTCTCGCGGCGGCGGGTCTCCTCGTACAGGCGGGCGTTCTCCACCGCGACGCCGGCCGCGGTGGCCAGGGCGATCACGATGCCCTCGTCCTCCTCGTCGAACTCCCCGCCGCCCCGCTTCTCGGTCAGGTACAGGTTGCCGAACACCTCGTCGCGCACCCGGATCGGCACGCCGAGGAAGGTGCCCATGGGCGGATGGCCGGGCGGGAAGCCGTACGACTCGGGGTGGTCGGAGATCCGGGCCAGCCGCAGCGGGCGCGCGTCCTTGATCAGCAGCCCGAGCAGGCCCAGCCCGTGCGGCCAGTGCTCGATCCTGGCGATCTCCTCCTCGGTCAGGCCGACCGGGATGAACTGGACGAGGGTGTGCTCCTGCCCGATCACGCCCAGCGCGCCGTAGCTCGCGTCGACCAGGCTGGTCGCGGTCTCCACGATCCGGCGCAGCACCGTCTCCAGGTCCAGGTCGCTGCCCACCGACACGACGGCGTCGAGCAGCGCGTGCACGCGGTCACGGGTCGCGAGCACGGCGTTGAGGCGCACCTGCAGCTCCGACAGCAGCTCGTCCAGCCGCATCTGCGGCATCAGCGAGCGATGCTCACCACCACCCATGGAGCCAGTCTCGCACCCCCTGGTGGCGGCCCACACCCGGCACCGGTCCCGCGGGCCGGAACCGGATCACGCGCCGTGCACGACCGCGACCGGGCACGGGGCCGCGTGCAGGACCGCCTGGGTGACCATGCCGAGCGGCAGGTCGGCGGGCCCGTGGCGCCCCTCCTCCCCGACCACGATCAGCGAGGCGTTCACGCCGGCGGCGGGCAGCGCCTCGGCCAGCGGCGTGTCGCCGGTGTGCGTGACCAGCTCGACGTAGGGATACTTGGCGCACCAGGGCGCCACATCGTGCTGGAAGCGGGCCTCCAGCTCCCGGCGCCGGTCCGGGTCGCCCGCGCTCGACTGCACCGCGTGCAGGGGCAGGCCGCGCAGCGCGGCCTCCTCGAAGGCCAGCGCGAGCGCCGCGTCGCCCCCCGGCGTGGCATCCACGCCGAGCACCACCGGCCCGTCGTCGTGGCGGCGGCCCGCGGTCACGACCACGACCCGCCTGGCGTACGCCGCGGTCTGCACGGCCGTGGAGCCGATCCGCAGCCGGTCGAAGCCGCCCCGTCCCCGCGCGCCGACCACGATCATCTGCGCCTCGGCCTCGTGGGTCAGCAGCGCGGCGGCCGGCGAGCCGGGCTCCAGCCGGGACCGCACGGTCACACCGGGCACGGCCGCCTTGATGTCGGCGACGCCCTTCGCCAGCAGCAGCTCGGCGTGGTGCCGCATCGCCTCCATCGCCGTCCCGCCGACCGGCCGGATCTCCGCCGGCCAGCGCCAGGCGTGCACGACCAGCAGCGGCGCGTACCGCGCCGTGGCCTCCCTCGCCGCCCACAGCATCGCCGCCCCGGCGGACGGTGAGCCGTCGTACCCGACCAGGATCGGCCGGTGCGCGTAGTCCGCGGCCCTCATGAGGATCACCCCCTGCGTCTCCCCCACTTCCCACCATCGCACCGCCCGCGCTCAGGCTCCAGGGGGTGCCGGGGGCGCCGGGCGGGCCGTTGGCCCCGATCCGGTGGACGAAGGTCCCTGGCCGGGCGGGCCGTGGGGCACATAGCGTCGTGAGGGCGGGCGAAGGAGGCGGTCATGGGGGCCTGGACGCTGGCTTATGACGGGTACGCCCCGGCGTCGGAGGGGCTGCGCGAGGCGCTGTGCACGCTCGGCAACGGCTACATGGCCACGCGGGGCGCGACGCCCGACGGGGAGGCGCGCGGCGCCGGGACGTACGTGGCGGGCTGCTACGACCGCCTGTCCTCCACCGTCGCCGGGCGCGAGGTCTCCAACGAGGACATCGTGAACATGCCCGACTGGCTCCCCCTGACCTTCCGCACGCCCGGGTGCGCCTGGTTCTCCCCCGACCGGGCCGATCTGCTGGACTACCGGCAGGAACTCGACATGCGGCACGGGGTGCTGCACCGGACGCTGCGCTACCGCGACGAGCGGGGCCGGGTGACCTCGGTGCGCCAGCGGCGCCTGGTGTCCATGGCCGACCCCCACGTGGCCGCCCTGGAGACCACGGTGACGGCCGAGAACTGGTCCGGCCCGCTGCTGGTGCGCGCCACGCTGGACGGCCGGGTGACCAACTCGGGAGTACGCCGCTACCGGGCGCTGCGCGGCGACCACCTGACCGGGCACGCGACCGGGCACGAGGACGGGATCACCTGGGTGCGGGCGCGTACCCGCACCTCCGACATCGCGGTGACGCTGGCGGCGCGGCTGGAGTCGGAGCACCGCCACGCCGAGGCGGCCGGGGCCCGGGTGGAGCGGGAGGACGGGCGGGTCTCGGAGGTCCGGGTGCTGGAGCTGACGCGCGGCGTGCCGCGCGCCGTCACCAAGATCGTGGCGCTGGCGACCTCCCGGGACCACGCGCGGCCCTCGGCGCGGGTGCTGGCGCGGCGCGCGCCGGGGTTCGGCGAGCTGCTGGAGCGGCACGCGGCGGCGTGGGAGCGGCTGTGGCGGCGGGCCCGCCTGGACGTGGACGGCCCCGAGGTGTCGCAGATCGTGCGGCTGCACGTGTTCCACCTGCTGCAGACGCTCTCGCCGCACACCGCCGACCTGGACGTGGGCGTGCCGGCGCGGGGCCTGCACGGGGAGGCGTACCGGGGGCACGTGTTCTGGGACGAGCTGTTCGTGCTGCCCTGGCTGAACCTGCGCTTCCCGGAGATCTCCCGCGCGCTGCTGCGCTACCGCTGGCGGCGCCTGCCCGAGGCCCGCGCCGCGGCCCGCGAGGCCGGGTACGCCGGGGCGATGTTCCCCTGGCAGAGCGGCGGCGACGGGCGCGAGGAGACCCAGACCCTGCACCTGAACCCGGTGTCGGGACGCTGGCTGCCCGACCGCTCCCGGCTGCAGCGGCACGTCGGGCTGGCCATCGCGCACAACGTGTGGCGGTACCACCGCGACACCGGCGACGCGGCGTTCCTGGCCGAGATCGGCGCGGAGCTGGTGGTGGAGATCGCCCGCTTCTTCGCCTCCCTCGCCCGCTACGACAAGGAGAGCGGCCGGTACGAGATCCGCGGCGTGATGGGCCCGGACGAGTACCACGACGCCTACCCCGGCGCCACCTCCCCCGGCCTGGACAACAACGCCTACACCAACGTGATGGCGGCCTGGCTGCTGGCCCGGGTGCCGGAGCTGCTGGCGGCGGTCCCGGGACGGGTGCGCGCGGACCTGGAGGTGACCGCGGAGGAGCTGGCCCGCTGGGACGAGGTCTCGCGGCGGCTGCGGGTGGACTTCCACGACGGTGTGATCAGCCAGTTCTCGGGTTACGAGAAGCTGCTGGAGCTGGACTGGGAGCGCTACCCGGGGGTGCGCAGGCTGGACCGGGCGCTGGAGGCCGCCGGCGACGACCCCAACCGCTACAGGGCGTCAAAGCAGGCCGACGTGCTGATGCTGTTCTACCTGCTCGGCCCCGAAGGGCTGGCGGAGATGCTGGAGCGGCTGGGCTACCCGCCCGATCCGGAGCTGATGCGGCGCACGGTGTCGTACTACCTGGCGCGCACCGCGCACGGCTCCACGCTGAGCGCGGTGGTGCACGCCTGGGTGCTGGCCCGCTTCGAGCCCGCGGGCTCGTGGCGGTTCTTCCTGGAGGCGCTGGCCAGCGACATCGGCGACGTGCAGGAGGGGACGACCGCCGAGGGCGTCCACCTCGGCGCGATGGCGGGCACCCTGGACCTGGTGCAGCGCTGCTTCCTCGGCCTGCGGGCGCGGCCGGGCGAACTCCGGCTGGACCCGGCCCTGCCCGCGCGGCTGGGCAGGGTCGCGCTGCCGATCCAGGTGGGCGGCGCGTGGCTGGAGGTCGAGGCCGAGGGCTCGCGGGTGACCGTCACCCGCGACCCCGACGGCCCCGAGCACCTCGACGTGACCGTGCGCGGGCACCGGGTACGGGTCGCGCGGGGGACCGGACACATCTTCGATCTCGACACCGAACCCGTGAGGGAGAACCACATGACCGACGACGAGACCGCGGGCAGGAAGGACGCGCCGGCGCTGGAGGAGCTTGAGGAGGCCGAGTGCCTGCGACTGGTGTCCGGCGGCGGCATCGGCCGGGTGGCCTTCGGCGGCCCGTCCGGCCCCGTCGTGCTGCCGGTCAACTACGTGGTGCGCGACGGCGCGATCGTGTTCCGCACCCGCTACGGCGGCGCGATGGACCAGGACCTGCGCACCGGCCTGGAGGGCCTGGAGTTCACGGTCGGCTTCCAGGTGGACCACTTCGACGAGGTCACGCGCGGGGGGTGGAGCGTGCTCATCCAGGGCCCGATCCACCACGTCACCGAGGAGGAGCTGCCCTCGGTCACCGGCTCCGGGGTGACGCCGTGGGCCCCCGGGGTCCGCGAACTGTACGTACGGATCACGCCGATGCGCGTGACCGGGCGCCGCATCAACGCGCTGTGACCGAATCCCGCGCCCCGGCCGAGAGCCTGCCCGGCTTGCCCTGCCCGCCCGGCTTGCCCTGCTTACCCCGCTTACCCTGCTTGCCCGGCTCATCCCGCTTGCTCGCTTCGGCCAGTTCGGTCAGGGCCTCGCGCAGGTATCCGGGCAGGGTCCACACGTCGGGCACCATCTCCCGGCAGCCCACGATGCCGACGTCGAGCCGGCCGTCGTAGGAGAACGCCGTGATGTTCATCCCGCCGCTCACGTCGGTGATCACCGAGACCGGGTAGTGCGCGAGCAGCCGGGCGCCGGCGATGTAGAGGGGGAACTGCGGGCCCGGCACGTTGGAGACGATCAGGTTGATCGGCGGCGCGGTCTGGCCCACCAGCGCGAAGGCCGAGCGGTCGGCCAGGCCGTTCAGCGCGGCGGGCAGGCTCTCGGTGAACTCGCGCAGCCACTGGGCCGGTGCGGGCCGGAACCTGTCCTTGATCCGCCCCATCGCGGCGGCGGTCTCGCGCAGCCGCTCCACCGGGTCGGCGACGTGCGTGGGCAGCGGGCTGATCATCATGGTGACCTGGTTGCCGTTCCCCTCCACGCCCTCCACGCGCAGTGAGAAGGGCACCCCGGCCACCAGCGGGCCCTCCGGCAGGGCGTCCCGGGCGAGCAGCCAGCGCCGTACGGCCGAGGCCGACAGGGCCATGACGACGTCGTTGACCGTGACGCCCATCGCGTTCTTCACCTTCTTGATCTCGTCGAGCGGCAGCTCGGCGAAGGCGAACCGGCGGTGCGCCGACACCGGGCCGCTGAGCGGCGTGCGCGGCGCGGTGAAGCGCGGCAGCTCCGGCAGGGGCGGGGCCCCGGCCAGGCGCCGGGTGAACCGCGACAGCGCCGCCGCGCCGGGGAGCTGCGACACCAGCGGGATCTCGTCCAGGCGCGGCACGGCGTACGCGAGGAAGCGCAGGGTGTGCACCGGGCCGCCCACCGCGTGCAGCAGGCCCTGGGCGAGCATGCGGACGGCGCCGGGCGGCTCCTCCTCCCCGGCGGGCGCGGGCTCCGGCTCCGGCCCGGGGTCGGGCTCGAAGTCCATCAGCGCGCCGAGCACGTCGGCGCCGGTCAGGCCGTCCACCGCGGCGTGGTGCAGCTTGGTGTAGACGGCCGACCTGCCGCCCTCCAGGCCGTGGATGAGGTACATCTCCCACAGCGGCCGGTCCCGGTCCAGCCGCCGCTCGTGCAGGCGGGCCACCAGCGCGCCCAGCTCCTCGTCGTCACCGGGGGCGGGCAGGCCCAGCTCCCGCACGTGGTAGTCCAGGTCCACCTCGGCGTCGGCGGCCCAGTAGGGGCGGTCGAGGCCGAGCGGGACGCGTACCAGCCTGCGGCGGAGCTGGTGGACGCGGTGCAGCCGGGCGCGCAGCCGCACCAGCAGGTCCTCCCGCGCGATCACCCGGTCCAGGATCGCCAGCCCGGCGACGTTGGCCACGTTCGTCACGGTCTCGAAGTCGAGGAACTGCGCGTCCAGCGCGCTCAACTGCCGCATGGCGGCCTCCCACTGTGGGTGCTCGCGGAAATGATGCTGCCGGGTATCGCCTTCCCCGGGACGGGGCCCTTCACGAGTGCGGCGCCACGAAAAGGCCACTCGGCGGGCGGGAGCGGGACCTTGGTCCCGGGCGCCGGGGCACGGCGACCGGCAGGCTGGTTGCGGGAGCGAGAGAAGGGCCGCAGCCATGGCCGTGGTGAAGGAAGAGGGACGCTCCCGCGGCGCCGACCTGGCCACGCGGGCCGGGGACCTCGTCCGCGAGTGGAGCGCCTGGAGGGTCGTCGTGCGGAACGCGCACGGCGGGAAAGTGGTGGAGTTCCCGCTCACGGTGGGCGTGGTGGCCTTCGCGGCCGCTCCCGCCGTGACGGTGATCGGGGGACTGGCCGCGATGGCGGCGGGCTGGACCGCGGACCTCCGGCGCACCGGAACCGGGCCCGAGGCCCCGTCCACATCAGCCCCGGAAGCCGAAGAGACCGGGACACCCGGGGACGCCGGGAAGTCCGGGGAGGGCGCGCGGGCCCCAGAGGCCGGGGAGGGCACGCGGGCCACTGATGCGCGGGCCGCACCGCCCGCGGAGGGGGAACCGCGTACGGCCGGGGCGTCGGGGCGGGGAGGCACGGTGCCGTGAACGCGCGACGCGCCGCCATGTCCGCGGCGGGGGCCCGCCGCAAGATCGCGGGCGCCCGCGCCCGGCACAGGCCCGTGCCCGCCCGTGCGTCCGCGTCCGCGCAGGTGCCCGGGCCCGCGCAGGCGCCTTCGCCCGCGCAGGCGCATTCCGCGCCGCTCACCTTCGGGGTCGAGGAGGAGTTCCTGCTGCTCGACGCGGCCACCGGGGCCCTGGCGCCGGCCGGGCACGATGTGCTCGCGCTGCTGGAGGGCGAGCCGGGCTACACCCACGAGCTGATGCTCTACCAGGTCGAGGCGGTCACCGGGGTGTGCTCCACGCTGGAGGAGGCGCGCCGGCAGTTGCTGGCCCGGCGCGAGCTGGCCGCCGAGGCCGCCGCCCTGCTCGGGTGCCGCCTGGTGGCCAGCGGGATCGCCCCCTCGCCGCCGCCGGCCGCGCACCCCGTCACGCCCGACCCCCGCTACGGCGAGCTGGCCCGGATGTTCCCGGCGCTGATGGCCAGGGGAGCCACCTGCGGGTGCCACGTGCACGTCGGAGTGCCCTCGCGGGCGCTGGGCGTGCAGGTGCTGGCCCGGCTGCGGCCCTGGCTGGCCACGCTGCTCGCGGTCAGCGCCAACTCCCCCATCGCCGACGGGCGCGAGTCCTCCTGGGCGAGCCGCCGGTACGTGCGCTGGTGCGGCTGGCCCTCCGCGGTGCCGCCGATGCGGTGGCGCGACCCCGGCGCGTACGACGCGGAGGTGCGCCGCATCATCGAGCGCGGCGGCGCCCTGGACGAGCGCGGCGTCTACTTCCACGCCAGGCTGTCGCCCCGCTACCCCACGGTGGAGGTCCGCATCGCCGACGCCGGTCTCACCGTGGACGACACGATCCTGATCACGGCGCTGGTGCGGGCGCTGGTGGCCACCGCCCTGGAGGACGCGCGCCGCGGCGCCCCCTGCCCGTCCGTCCCGGAGGCCCGGCTGCGGGCCGCCCTGAGCCACGCCGCGCGCGAGGGGGCCGAGGGCACCGGCATCGACCCGTGCACCGGCCGGGTCGTGCCGCAGCGGCTGCTGCTGGACCGCCTGCTCGCGCACGTCACCGCCGCCGACCACCTCGCCCCGCTCCTCGCCGGCCTGTACGAGCGCGGCACGGGCGCCGCCAGGCAGCGTGCCCTGTGGTCCCGGGCCGGCGCCGACCCCGCCGCGTACGCCCGCCTGCTGGCCGAGGCCACGCTCGCCGGCTGAGCGGCCGGGCGGGAGCCGGCGCGAGTCAGCGCGAGTCAGCGGTGCGCGAACGGCACCGCGCGCCCGCGCCGCGTGCGGGGAGAATCCGGGCGAGACGCGACGACGACGAGGAGCGGCCGATGGCGCCCACCGCGGCGTACGAAGAGATCGCCGACTGGTACGAGGAGGAGTTCCTGGCCGCGCAGCGCGCGGGCGAGGGGCCGGGCGCCGCGGTCACCCGCGCCCTGATCGACCTGCTGGGCCCCGTCGGGCCCGGCGGCGGCGTGTGCCTGGAGGTCGGCTGCGGCACCGGCGTGCACGCCGCGGCCGTGCGCGAGCTGGGCTGGACCCCGGCCGGGATCGACCTGTCCGCCGGCATGCTGCGCCACGCGCGGGGACGGCTGCCGATCCTGCGCGGCGACGCCGAGCGGCTACCGTTCCGCGACGCGTCGGTGCCCGCCGCCATCGCGATGATGGTCCACACCGACATGCCCGGCTATCCGGCGGTGGTGCGCGAGGCGGCCCGGGTGCTGCGCCCCGGCGGGGTGCTGGTGCACGTGGGCGTGCACCCGTGCTTCTGCGGCGGCTTCGCCGACCGCGGCGACCCCGGGGCCGTGGTGATCGGCCCCGGCTACCTCGACGGCCACTGGACCAAGCGGTCGTGGACCGACAAGGGGGTCCGCAACCGGGTCGGCGCCTCCCACTGGCCGCTGCCCGCGCTGCTGCACGCCTTTCTCGACGCGGGCCTGACCCTGGAGCGTTTCGCCGAGGGCGGCGAGCCGGTCCCGTTCGTGCTGGGAGTGCGGGCGCGCAAGCCTCCCGCCCCCGGAGCGCGTGGTGAACCCGCCCCGGAAGCGCGCGAATAACCCGCCGGGGCGAGGCCGTCAGCGGCCGGGCGGCCGGAAGGCGGTCACCGTCTAGGCGACGGAGCCGTGCGGCACAGTGCCGTCTCGACCTTCTCCGCCTCCGGCCGGTCCCGGCTCCCGGAGATCTGGCGTCTCCGGGGGCCTTCGGTCCCCGCCTCGGTGGGCGTCTACTCGTACGGTCCCGCCCGCCCGGCCGCCCCGGTAGGGGCGTAGGTCCCGAGCCCGGCGGGACTTTCGGCCCGGCCGCACCGGAGTCACCGGCTCAGCGGACGATCTGCGGGGCGGGCGCGCGCAGCCTCGCGGCCATCGCCGCGCCGCCCAGGAGCCGCGCCGGCACGACGGCCACCTCGCCCCCGGCCGCGGTGACGGCGGCGACGGCCTCGTCCAGGATGTCGGGCACCGGCCGGGTCTTCTCACCGCAGCGGGAGCAGGCGATGCGCCCGCCGGCCTCCAGCGCGCCGCAGCCGCGGCACTGGGTGCCCGGCGCGCGGTCGGTGTCGCTGACCAGCAGCAGCGCCGCCGCCTTGGCGCCGGCCGCCGCCACGCAGGCGTCCAGGCCGGTCAGCGCGCGGTCTCCGGCGGCGGCCTCGCCGAGCACGTCGGCGGTCAGCCGTTCCAGGCGCTCGGTCACCCAGCGGGCCAGCACGCGCCGGGCGGGTTCCACCACTCCGGCGGGCGTGAGGGTGCCGGGCTCGGCGGTGAAGGTGCCCGCCAGCCGCCCGCGCAGGGCGCGGGGCAGCGCCTCGGCCACGCCCGGGATGTCGTGCCCGTGCCCTCCGATGACCAGCGCGCCCACGGTGTCGCCCATCACGTGCTCCAGCTCCGCCGCGACGTGCTGGTAGTGGCGGGCGCGCAGCCCCTCGGCGCGGGCGCGGGCGCGCCGCTCGGCCAGGCCGTACCAGCCGCCGTAGTTGCGCTTGCGCAGCGCCTCGTCCACGACCGCGGCGACCTCGCGTACGCGGCCGTCCTCCAGCAGGCAGATCCGGGCGCGGGCGCTGTCCACGACGGCGACGCAGCAGGAGGGGTGCCGCTCCAGGATCGCCAGCAGCGGGCGCAGGGCCGGCCGGGTGCCGGCCACGGCCCAGTCCGGCGCGGGCTCGGGCAGCAGCACCCATTCGGCCAGGCCGGTACGGCGCGCGGCGAACAGGGCGACGCCGCGGCCGAGGTGGCCGGCCGCCTGCTCGGCGAGATCGCGCACGTCTGCCACGGTCCCCGGATCGACCGGGTACTCCGCCGCGGTCCGCACCAGCTTCTCCAGCCGCCCCGGCAGCCCGAGCGCCGCGGCGGGCTCGGCGGGGACGGTGGCGTACACGGAGACGATCTCGGCGGCCGGGGCGTTCTCCGTCAGCAGCCGCCGGACCTGCTCATCATGGCTCGTTCGTCCGATCAGGATCGCTGACATGCCTACTCTCGATCTCCTCCCGATGGTGATGGCCCGCTGTGCGGGTCAGGGTCTGCGGCCGGGGGCGGTGACGATGTCGTCGCGGTCGGGCGTGAGGCCGGCCACGACGTCGATGACGCCCTCGACGGCCTGAACGGCGCGGACGAGCTGGATGGCCTGGGACGAGCGGGCGACGCGGCCGGCGATGGCCGCCACGCCGCCGTCGAGGCCGATGGAGAAGGACGCGGGATCCAGCCCGATGTCCGCGATCACGGCTCTGATCTCGGCCTCCAGCTCGGCGGCCGGGCGGGTGAACACGCGCAGCGCGTCCACCTGGTGCAGGGTTCCGGCGATGCGGCCGCTGCCCGGATCGACCACCGGAAGCTGCTTGACGCGGTGCCGGTGCATCAGGCGGGCGGCCTCGCGCACCGGCGTGTCCGGGGTCACGGTGAGCGCGGGGGTGGTCATCAGCTCGGCCGCGGTCATGGCGGCGGCCTTGCGGTGCTCCTCGCGCGCCCGGTCGTCCTCGTACATGGACGTGCTGTGCCGGGCGGTGTCGGTCTCCTTCAGCAGCAGGTCGTCGGCGCTGACCACGCCGATCGGCCGGCGGCCGGCGTCGATCACGGTGACCGCGCCCACGGCGTACCGCTTCATCGCGGCCACGATGTCGGCGAACCCGGCGTCGGGGGTCACGGCGATGGCGACCCTGCCCATGACGTCCTTGACCTGCAGTGTCATCGCTTCCTCCCGGAGGATCGGCGAGGTGCGGCGGCTAGGCCCGCACCACGGCCACCGCGCCGTGCGCGTGGTGCAGTACGCCCCGGCTGACCGACCCGAGCAGGACCGAGCCCAGGCCGCCCCGCCCGTGGGAGCCGACGACGACCAGGTCGGCCCGCTCCGACGCCTGGGTCAGCGCGTCCACCGGGTGCGCGCACCGGACGTCCTCCACGACGTCCACCTGCGGGTACCTGTCGCGGTAGGCGGCGATCCTGTCGGCGGCGACCTTGTGGTGGGCGGCGCGGATCTCGTCCAGGTCGTAGCCGGCCTCGGGGGCGTAGGCGTGCACGGGGAGCTGCCAGGCGTAGATCGCGCGCAGCCCGGCCCCGCGCAGCGCGGCCTGCTCGAAGGCGTACGCCAGGGCGGGCTCGCACTCCTCGGAGTCGTCGATGCCCGCGACGACCTCGCCGAACACCCGCTCCCGGCCCGGGCGGACCACCACGACGGGCCGGTGCACGTGGCCGGCCACGTGCACGCTCACCGAGCCGAGCAGGGCGCCGGAGAACCCGCCGAGCCCTCTGCTGCCGACCACGATCTCCACGGCCCCGCCGGCCCGCTCGCGCAGCGCCGGCGCCGGCGGCGCCTCGACGATCTCGCCGGTCACCTCCACGTCCGGCTGGCGGGAGTGCACCACGGCCAGCGCGTCGGCCAGGATGCGCTGCGCGGCGCGGGTCAGCGCGTCGATGCTGCCCTCGGAGGGGAACTTGGCGATCTGGTACGGCCAGCGCTCCACGGCGTGCAGCACCAGCAACGGCGCGTGCATGCGCAACGCGTCGTCGGCGGCCCACTCCAGGGCCGCGCGCGAGGGAGCGGAACCGTCCACTCCCACGACGATCTCACCGGGCATCACGTCCTCCTCGCTCTCTTCCCCCGCAACAGTCCACCTCCCGGGCGGGGGGCGGCTCCAGGGCCGGAGGTCCCATGGGGCGCGGGTCCAACGGCGGGGTTCACCCGGGGCCGCGGACGACCGCGACCGGGCGCCGGGCGTGCCGCAGCACGCCGTGGCTCACCGAGCCCAGCACGGCGCAGCCGAGGGTCCCGAGCCCGCGCGAGCCCACCACGACCAGGTCGGCCATGGCGCCGGCGTCCCTGAGGGCCGCGACGGGGTGGGCGCAGACCGCCGTCTCCTCCATCTGCACCTCGGGGTACTTCTCCCGCCACGGCGCCAGCATCTGCCGCACGGTGGCGCAGTGGGCGCAGAAGACCTCCTCGACCAGCGAGGAGTACGGCACGGCGTACGGCGACAGGGCCGGCATGTGCCAGGCGTAGACCGCCTGCAGCCGGGCGCCCCGCCCTGCGGCCTGCCGGAAGGCGTAGTCGAGCGCGGCCTCCGACCACGCCGTCCCGTCGTACCCGACGACGATCCTGCCGTAGGGCGCGATCGACACCTGCGGCACGACGACGACCGGCACGCTGACGTGCCCGGCGACGCCCAGCGACACCGAGCCGGCGACCAGCCCGGCGAACCCGCCGAGGCCCCGGTTGCCCAGCACGATCTGCGCGGAGCGCTCGGCCTCCGCGCGCAGCTCGTCCACCGGGCGGCCGGTGACGACGGAGGTGCTCACCTCCAGGCCCGGGGCGGTCTCGCGGGCGACGCCGGCGGCCTCCTCGACCACTTGGCGGCCGTGCTCGGTGACCGTCCTGTGGAACCCGGGAGGCGGCCGGAGCGGCAGGTCCACCAGCCGCGACTCGCTCACGTGCACGATCTTGAGCGGCACGCCGCGCCGCGCGGCGTCGCCGGCCGCCCAGCGCACCGCCGACAGCGCCGAGCGCGAGCCGTCGGTGGCCGCCACGATGTGTTCGGACATCTCATCCTCCTCCCCTCACCTCCCATGCCATCGGATCGGCGGCGGACGTACGCAGTGGCGAAAGACCCGGTCATCCGGGACCTCCGCCCTCTCCAGGCCGCGCCGGGCGCGGGTTGTCATGGAGACGGCACAACCCCCGCGAGAGGAGGGCGCGATGCGGGTCAAGGTGAGCGACGTCATGACCAAGGACGTCGTCTCGGTGCGCGAGGACACCCCGTTCAAGGACATCGCGGAGCTGCTGATCAAGCACGGGATCGGCGCGGTCCCGGTCGTGGACGCCGCCGGCCGCGTCGCCGGCGTGGTGTCGGAGGCCGACCTGCTGCGGAAGGAGGAGTTCCGGGAGCAGTACTACCGGGAGGGCTACCAGCCTCCGCTGCGGGCACGGCTGCGGCACCGGCTCACCCGGGAGGGCGCGCACCCGGAGGACAAGGCGCGCGGCGACACCGCCGCAGAGATCATGACCACGCCGCCGGTGACCGTCCGCGCCTCGGACTCGATCGTGTCGGCGATGCGGCGCATGGACGAGCACGGCGTCAAGCGGCTGCCGGTCGTGGCCGACGACGGGACGCTGCGGGGCATGCTGAGCCGCCGCGACCTGCTGAAGGTGTTCGTGCGGCCCGACGCCGAGATCGCCGCGGAGGTCCGCGAGGACATCCTGGACCACGCGCTGTGGGTGGACACCTCCGGCGTCCGGATCGAGGTGGACCACGGCGTGGTCACCCTCTCCGGGACGATGCGCAAGCGCGGCGACGCCGAGCTGACCGTGCGGATGGCGGCCAGGATCAACGGCGTCGTGGACGTGATCGACCGGATCACCTGGCAGGAGGACGACACCCCGGTGTGGAAGGGGCGCTGACACGGCGCTGACACAAGGGCCGGGTGGGGCCGGCCTCAGGCGGCAGGGCCGGGTGGAGCCGGCCTCAGGCGGCGCAGGGCACCACCGCGACGGGGCACATCGCGTGCTGGAGCACGTGGCCGGTGACGGCGCCGAGCCGTCCCGGCTCCGCTCCCCGGCCCAGCACCAGCAGGCTGGCCTCCCGGGACGCCGCGAGCAGCGCCTCGCCGGGCGGGCCCGCCACGAAGCGCGACTGCATGTGGACCGAGGGGTAGCGCTCGCGCCACGGGAGCAGGTGCGTGGTGAAGTCGCGCTCGGCCGAGCGCAGCGCACCGCCCGCCTCGGCGGCGAACGGCCGTGAGGGGGCGGGCCGCAGCTCGCCCGCGTGCACGGTGAGCAGGTCCAGCGCCCTCACCTCGGCCTCGCCCAGCGCGAAGGCGAGCACCTCGTCCGGCGTGTCGTCGGTCATGCCCGCCACCACCGGGCCCGGCGCGGGCGGCAGCGGCACCGGGCCGGGGCCGCGTACCACGATGACCGGGCAGGCCGCGCCGGCGGCCACCCGGCCGGCCACCGAGCCGACGGTCTCGCGGGCGACGGCGTCCAGGCCCCGCGAGCCGACCACGACCAGCTCGGCGCCGGCCGACAGCTCGACCAGGCGGTCCTCCGCGCGGCCCTCGTACAGGTCGGCCCGTACGTCGGCGACGGCGCTGCACGAGCGGGCGCAGTCGGCGCCGTGCCACAGCACGTGCTCGGCGGCCTTGCCCAGATGGGCGCGGGCCTCCTCCTCCGCCGGGCCGTACGGCCACTGCCAGGCGTGGCAGACGGTCAGCGGCAGCTTGCGCCACTCGGCCTCGTCCATCGCCCAGTCCAGGGCCTGCATCGAGAAGTCGGACCCGTCGTAGCCGACGACGATCCGCGGGGTCTCCCGGCTCATGCTCGTCACCTCCCCTCCAGGATCGGCGGCGCCGCGGGGCGGGCCAACGGCCGTCCGGCCCGCTCCCCCGGGACCTTCGGCCCTGCCGGGCCTCCGGCGGCGCCCCCAGTCTTGATCCCATGTCCGCTGTTGACCTTGGAGAGTCCCCGTGACCGACATCGACGCGGTGCCCGGCATGGGCCCGCTGCTCGCCGCCCGGAAGTTCTTCACCAGGGCCGAGGTGTCGGCCGACGGCCGTACTCTGCACCGGATCGACCCCGGCGCCTGGGACCGCTTCTACCGGGACCGGTGGGCGCACGACAAGGTCGTGCGCTCGACGCACGGGGTGAACTGCACCGGGTCGTGCTCCTGGCAGGTGTTCGTCAAGGACGGGCTGATCACCTGGGAGCACCAGGCCACCGACTACCCGTCCGTGGGGCCCGAGTCGCCGGAGTACGAGCCGCGCGGCTGCCCTCGCGGCGCGTCGTTCTCCTGGTACACCTACTCTCCGTCGCGGGTGCGCTACCCGTACGTGCGCGGCGTGCTGCTGGAGATGTGGCGCGAGGCCAGGGACAGGCTGGGCGACCCGGTGCTGGCATGGGCGGAGCTGACCGGCGACCCGGAGCGGGCGGGGGCGTACAAGCGGGCGCGCGGAAAGGGCGGCTTCGTCCGGTCGAGCTGGGAGGAGGTCCTGGAACTGCTGGCCGCCGCGCACGTGCACACGATCAAGCGGTACGGCCCCGACCGCGTGGTCGGCTTCTCCCCGATCCCGGCCATGTCGATGGCGTCGTTCGCGGCCGGGACCCGGTTCCTGTCGCTGATCGGCGGCACGCTGCTGTCGTTCTACGACTGGTACGCCGACCTGCCGATCGCCTCGCCGCAGGTGTGGGGCGACCAGACGGACGTGCCCGAGGCCGCCGACTGGTGGAACTCCCGCTACCTGATCATGTGGGGCTCCAACATCCCGGTGACCCGCACCCCCGACGCGCACTTCATGACCGAGGCCCGCTACCGGGGCACCAAGGTCGTCGCGGTCAGCCCCGACTACGCCGACAACGTCAAGTTCGCCGACGACTGGCTCGCGCCGCACCCGGGCACGGACGGGGCCGTAGCCATGGCGATGGGCCACGTGATCCTGACCGAGTTCTTCCGCGACCGCGAGGTGCCCTACTTCACCGACTACGTCCGCAAGTACACCGATCTGCCGTTCCTGGTGACGCTGGAGCCGCGCGGCGACGCGTACGTGCCGCGCCGCTTCCTGACCGCCGCGGAGCTGGGCCAGCGGAGCGAGAACGCCGCGTTCAAGACGGTCTTCCTGGACGAGGCGACCGGCGCGCCCGTCGTGCCGGACGGCTCGCTCGGCTTCCGCTGGGGCCGGGAGGGCGAGGGCCGGTGGAACCTCGGCCTGGGCGGCGCGCGCCCGGCGCTGACCCTGCTCGGCAGGTCCGGCCGCGCGGTCGCCGTGGACCTGCCGCGCTTCGACGAGGGCGCCACCGAGGGCGGCTCGGTGATGCGCCGCGGCGTACCGGTCACCGAGGTGGGCGGCAGGCTGGTGACGACGGTGTTCGACCTGCTTTTGGCCCAGTACGGCGTGGCCCGCGGCCTGCCGGGCGAGTGGCCGGAGGGCTACGGCGACGCCGCGCGGCCGTACACGCCCGCCTGGGCGGAGGAGATCACCTCGGTCCCGGCGGCCACGATCGCCAGGATCGCCCGCGAGTTCGCCCGCAACGCCGAGGTCACCCGGGGCCGCTCCATGATCGCGATGGGCGCGGGGACCAACCACTGGTTCCACTCCGACCAGATCTACCGCTCGTTCCTGACGCTGGTGCTGCTGACCGGCTGCCAGGGCGTCAACGGCGGCGGCTGGGGCCACTACGTCGGCCAGGAGAAGGTCCGCCCGATCACCGGCTTCCAGCACCTGGCCTTCGCCTTCGACTGGCAGCGGCCCACCCGGCACATGGCCGGGACCGCGTTCTGGTACCTCGCCACCGACCAGTGGCGCTACGAGCGCGTGGGGGCCGGCGAGCTGGCCAGCCCGCTCGGCGAGGGCCTGTTCGCGGGCCGGTCGTTCGCCGACTGCAACGCGCAGGCCGCCCGGCTCGGCTGGCTGCCCTCGCACCCGGCGTTCGACCGCAACCCGCTCGTCCTCGCCGACGAGGCCGCCGCGAAGGGCGTGCCCGTGGCCGAGCACGTGGTGGCCGAGCTGACCTCGGGCCGGATGCGCTTCGCCGCCGAGGACCCCGGCGACCCGGCCAACCACCCGCGCGTGCTCACCGTCTGGCGGGCCAACCTGCTCGGCTCCTCCGGCAAGGGCAACGAGTACTTCCTGCGCCACCTGCTCGGCGCCGACGCCGAGACCCGCAACGAGGAGACCCCCGAGGGCCTGCGCCCGGCCGAGGTGACCTGGCGCGAGCGGCCGGCCGAGGGCAAGCTCGACCTGCTGACCGCGATCGACTTCCGCATGACGTCCACGGCGCTGTTCTCCGACGTGGTCCTGCCGGCCGCCACCTGGTACGAGAAGCACGACCTGTCCAGCACCGACATGCACCCGTTCGTGCACGCCTTCAACCCGGCCATCGCCCCGCCCTGGCAGACCCGCGCCGACTACGACATCTTCATGGAGCTGGCCGAGCGGTTCTCCGAGCTGGCCGCCCGCCACCTCGGCACCCGCACCGACGTCCTCGCCGTCCCGCTCACCCACGACACCCCCGACGAGCTGGCCCAGCCCGGCGGCAGGGTGCGCGACTGGAAGCGCGGCGAGTGCGAGGCGGTCCCCGGCGTGACCATGCCGAAGATCGTCACGATCGAGCGCGACTACGCCGCCGTCGCCGAGCGGATGCGCGGCATCGGCCCGCTCCTCTCCGACCTCGGGCTCACCACCAAGGGCGTCACCTACCGGGCCGAGCCCGAGCTGGAGCATCTGCGCGGCCGGAACGGCGTCACCCCCGAGGGCCGGATCTCGCTGGCCACGGCCGACCGCATGTGCGAGGCGATCCTCGCGCTGTCCGGCACCACCAACGGCCGCCTGGCCACGCAGGGCTTCGAGACCCTGGAGCGGCGCACCGGGACCGTGCTCGCCGACCTGGCCGCCGAGCACGAGGGCAGGCGGATCTCCTTCGCCGACACCCAGGCCAGGCCGCAGCCCGTCATCACCTCGCCGGAGTGGTCGGGGTCGGAGACCGGCGGGCGCCGCTACTCAGCGTTCGTGATCAACGTCGAGCGGGACAAGCCGTGGCACACGCTGACGGGGCGCCAGCAGTTCTTCCTCGACCACGACTGGATCATCGAGCTGGGCGAGCAGCTTCCCGCGTACCGGCCGCCGCTCAACCTGCGCCGCCACTACGGCGAGCAGGACGGCGGCGACGGGGCCGGGGTCGTGGTGCGCTACCTGACCCCGCACTCCAAGTGGTCCATCCACTCCGAATACCAGGACAACGCCCACATGCTGGCGCTGTCGCGCGGCGGGCCCACGATCTGGATGAGCGTCGAGGACGCCCGCGCGATCGGGGCCGCGGACAACGACTGGATCGAGGCGAGCAACCGCAACGGCGTGGTCGTGGCCAGGGCGGTGGTCTCGCACCGCATGCCGGCCGGGACGGTGTACATGTACCACGCCAAGGACCGCAACCTGAACGTCCCGCTCACCGAGAGGTCGGGGCGGCGCGGCGGGGTGCACAACTCCCTCACCCGGCTGCTGCTCAAGCCCAGCCACCTCATCGGCGGGTACGCGCAGTTCACCTACGCCTTCAACTACTACGGGCCGACCGGCAACCAGCGGGACGAGATCACGGTGATCCGGCGCCGCGGCCAGGAGGTGAGCTACTGATGCGGGTCCTGGCCCAGGTGGCCATGGTGATGAACCTGGACAAGTGCATCGGCTGCCACACCTGCTCCGTCACCTGCAAGCAGACCTGGACCAACCGGGACGGTGTGGAGTACGTCTGGTTCAACAACGTCGAGACCAAGCCCGGCGTCGGCTACCCCAGGCGCCACGAGGACCAGGAGCGCTGGCGCGGCGGCTGGCAGGTGGACCGGCGCGGGCGGCTCAAGCTGCGCTCCGGCGGCCGGGTCAAGCGGCTGCTCGGCCTGTTCGCCAACCCCGACCTGCCGGATCTGGACGACTACTACGAGCCGGCCACCTACGACTACGACACCCTGGTCACGGCCCCCGCCGGGCCGCACGTCCCGGTCATCCGCCCCAAATCGGCCATCACCGGCGAGGACATGGCCATCACGTGGGGCCCCAACTGGGAGGACGACCTCGGCGGCGCCCCCGAGCACGCCCCCGCCGACCCCAACCTCGCCGCGATGGCGGAGAAGGTGCGCATGGAGTTCGACAAGACCTTCATGTTCCACCTGCCGCGCATCTGCGAGCACTGCCTCAACCCGGCCTGCGTGGCGGCCTGCCCGTCGGGTGCCCTGTACAAGCGCGAGGAGGACGGGATCGTCCTGGTGGACCAGGACCGCTGCCGCGGGTGGCGCATGTGCGTCTCGGCGTGCCCGTACAAGAAGGTGTACGTCAACCACAGGACCGGCAAGGCCGAGAAGTGCACGTTCTGCTTCCCCCGCATCGAGGCGGGGCAGCCGACCGTGTGCGCCGAGACCTGCGTCGGGCGGCTGCGCTACATCGGCCTCGTCCTGTACGACGCCGACGCCGTCCTCGGCGCGGCCCGGGTGGCCGGCCCGCGCGACCTGCTGGAGGCGCAGCGCCGGGTCTTCCTCGACCCCGACGACCCGAAGGTGGCCGCGGCGGCGCGGGCCGCCGGGATCGCCGAGGACTGGATCGAGGCCGCCCGGCGCTCGCCGGTCTACCGGCTCGCGATGCGCTACCGGGTGGCGCTGCCGCTGCACCCGGAGTACCGGACGATGCCCATGGTCTGGTACATCCCGCCGCTGTCGCCGGTGCTGGACGCCGTGACCGGCATGGGCGCCGACGCCGACGACCCCGACAACGTCTTCCACGCCATCACCGACCTGCGCATCCCCCTCGGCTACCTGGCGAGCCTGCTCGCGGCCGGTGACACCGAGGTCGTGGCCGGAGCGCTGATGAGGCTGTCGGCGATGCGGGCGCACATGCGGGCCCGCGCGATCGACGGCTCGGTGGACGAGGACCTGCTGGCCGCGGCCGGGATGACGGCGGAGGAGATGGAGGAGATGTACCGGCTGCTGGCCATCGCCAGGTACGACGAGCGCTACGTCGTGCCCGCCGCGCACCGCGAGGACGCCGCCGCGCTGTCCGCCCAGGTGGACGGATGCAGCCTGGACGGCGAGGGCGGGCCCGGCATGACCGGCTTCCACCCGGCGGGCCTGACCGGCCGCCGCCCCGACGGGCGGCTCGGTCTGAGGCTGTTCACCGGCAGGGGTGGCGCGGCATGAGGCTGCTCACCCGCCGCCGGGCGCCCGGCCACCGGTACGCGCCCGAGGACCGCGCCGCGCTCCTGCGCCTGGTCTCCCTGCTGCTGCAGTACCCGGACGCCGAGCTGATCGCCGCCCGGGGCGAGCTGGCCGGGGCCGTACGCCGGCTGCCGGAGTCGGCGGCACGCGCGTCGCTGGCGCGCTTCACCGCCTGGTTCGGCCGCACCGAGCCGATGGCACTGGCCCGCGCCTACGTCGAGACGTTCGACCTGCGCCGCGCCTGCAGCCTCTACCTCACCTACTACCTGCACGGCGACACCCGCCGACGCGGCATGGCCCTGCTCGCCCTCAAACAGCGCTACCGGGCGGCCGGCCTCACCCCGCCCGAGGGCGAGCTGCCCGACTTCCTGCCGGTGGTCTGCGAGTTCGCCGCCCTGGCCGGGCCCGGCGCCGGGGAGGCGCCCCTGCGTCAGCACCGCCAGGGGCTGGAACTCATCCGCACCGCGCTGCGCGACGCCGACTCGCCGTACGCCGCGGTCCTCGACGCGCTCTGCGCCGAGCTGCCCGGCCTGTCCGCGGCCGAGCGCGCGGCGGTCGCCGGCCTCGCCCTGACCGGCCCGCCCGCGGAGGAGGCCGGCGTCCATGACGAACCCGCCCCCTTCGGCCCGCCCACCCCTGAGCTGCCCCCCTTCGGCCCGCTCGCTCATGAGATGGAGGCACGGCCGTGAACGTCGCCCTCTGGGTCGTCATCCCCTACGTCGCCCTGACGATCTTCGTGGTGGGCCACGTCTGGCGCTGGCGCGTGGACCAGTTCGGCTGGACCACCCGCACCACCCAGGTGCTGGAGAGCCGGCTGCTGCGGCTGGGCTCGCCGCTGTTCCACCTCGGCTCGTTCGCCGCCATCGCCGGGCACGCGCTCGGCCTGCTCGTGCCGAAGGGCTGGACCGAGGCGGCCGGCATCGACGACCACCTGTACCACCTGGTCTCGGTCGGCGCCGGCACCGCCGCCGGGCTGATGGTGACGGCGGGCCTGGCCCTGCTGCTGGCCCGCCGTCTCACCAGCCCCCGGGTGCGCCGCACCACCACCCGGGCCGACAAGGTCCTGTACGCGGTCCTGACGGTGGTGATCCTGCTCGGCCTGACCGCGACCGTCGGCGAGAACCTGCTCGGCGGCGGCTACGACTACCGCGCCACCATCGCGGTCTGGTTCCGCGGCGTGCTCACCTTCCGGCCCGACCCGGACCTGATGGCCGGCGTGCCGCCGATCTTCCAGCTCCACGCCATGTCGGCCTGGCTGCTCGCCGCGATCTGGCCGTTCACCCGGCTCGTCCACGTCTGGTCGGCGCCGATCGCCTACCTGTGGCGGCCGTACATCGTCTACCGGCGCCGCGCCCCGCGCGCCACCACGACGTGAGGAAGGACACGATGGACGCACCGGCCGCCGCCGGCCGCAGGCCCCTGCTGATGCTGGGCCTGGCCACCCTGGGGTTCGCGGTCAACTTCTGGGCCTGGGCGCTGCTCAGCCCGCTGGGGCCGCGATACAAGGACCTGCTGGGCCTGTCGGCCGCCCAGCAGGCGCTGCTCGTCGCCGTACCGGTGATCGTCGGCTCGCTTGGCCGCATCCCCGTCGGAGCCCTCACCGACCGCTTCGGCGGCCGGGTGATGTTCCCGCTGGTCTCCGCCGCCACCATCGTCCCCGTCCTGTTCATCGGCGTGGCCGGGCAGGGCTCGTTCGCCGCGCTGCTGGCCGGCGGCTTCTTCCTGGGCATCGGCGGCACCGCGTTCGCCGTCGGCGTGCCGTTCGTCAACGCCTGGTTCCCGCCGCAGCGGCGCGGGCTCGCGGTGGGCGTCTTCGGCGCGGGCATGGGCGGCACCGCGATCAGTGCCCTGACCACCGTCAGCCTGGTCAGGGCGGGCGGCCCGGCCACCCCGTTCGTGATCACCGCCGCCGTCCTGGCCTGCTACGCCGTCGTGGCCTGGCTGGTCCTGCGCGACGCGCCCGGCCGCCCGGTCGCCACCCAGCCGCTCGCGGCGCGCATGGCCGCGACGCTGAAGCTGACGATCACCTGGCAGGCGTGCGTCCTGTACGCGGTGGCGTTCGGCGGCTACGTCGCCTTCTCCGTCTACCTGCCCGCCTACCTGCAGACCGGGTACGGGCTGGAACAGGCCGACGCCGCCAACCGGATGGCCGGGTTCGTGCTGCTGGCCGTGGTGATGCGGCCCGTCGGCGGGTGGCTGTCGGACCGCGTCGGACCGGTGCCCGTCCTGGCCGGGGTGTTCACGGCGATCACCGTCATGGCCGCGGTGCAGGCCCTCACCCCGGGCCTGATGCCGGTGGGCACCATCGCCTTCCTGACCATGGCCGCCGCGCTGGGCGCGGGCAGCGGCGCCACCTTCGCCCTGATCGCCCAGGTCGCGCCGCCCGACAAGGTCGGCTCGGTCACGGGCCTGGTCGGCGCCGCGGGAGGGCTCGGCGGGTTCGTGCCGCCGCTGGTCATGGGCTTCGTCTACGGGCGGCTCGGCTCGTACGGGCCCGGCCTCGCCCTGCTGGCCGTGGCCGCCGCGCTCACCCTGGCCCTGACGGTCACCGCGATCCGCGCGGCGGCGTCCCGCCGCACGGCCGGGCAGGCCGCGGCCGGATGATCGCTGTACCATTGCCCCGCCGAACAGCCCCGCCGAACCTGCCGGAGGTGGACCGCGTGGACCGCGTGGACCGCACGCTGCGCCGGGCCGATGGGGGCGCGCCCGGCCCGTTCCCGGTGAGCGCGCCATGACCTGGTGGACGGTGGTGCGCTTCCTGCACGTGCTCGCGGCGGCGCTGTGGGTCGGCGGCCAGCTCACCGTGTCGCTGGTGGTGCTCCCCCTGGCCCGCCGCCTGCTGGACGAGCGACGGCGGGGCGAGGTGCTGACGGCCGTGGGCCGCCGCTTCGGGATCATCACCGCGGCGGTGTTCCTGCCCGTCCAGCTCGGCACGGGCGTCGCCCTGGCCTGGCGCAAGGGCGTCACCTGGGCCTCGCTCGCCGACCCCGGCTACGGCCGCATCCTGGCCGCCAAGCTGCTGCTGTTCTGCGCGGTGATGGCCGCCGCCGCGCTGCACGGCTGGGCCAGCGGCGCGGGCCGGCCCCGGTTCGCCCGGATCATGGCGATCTCGTCGCTGGCGGGGTCGCTGGGCGTCGTCCTGCTGGCCACCGCCCTGCCCGCGACCTGACGCGCGAGACCGCCTCCTGGGCGCTCAGACGGCCCGTACGGCGACCATCGCCGCGTCGTCGTCGAGCCGCCCGCCGACGTGGCGCAGCAGGTCCTGCGACAGCCGCCGCAGCAGCAGCTCCGGCTCGTCCCCGGCCCACTCGGCGATCCGCTCGGACAGCGGGTAGAACCGGCCGGCGCGGTCGCGCGCCTCGATGACCCCGTCGGTGTACAGCAGCAGGGCATCGCCCTCGCCGAAGGGGAAGGTCCGCGCGGTGTACTCCGCCGGGGCGAGGTCGCCCAGGCCGAACGGCGGGGCCTGCGCGTCGTCCGGCAACGCGG
This sequence comes from Thermocatellispora tengchongensis, assembly GCF_014202315.1. Classification (GTDB taxonomy): domain Bacteria; phylum Actinomycetota; class Actinomycetes; order Streptosporangiales; family Streptosporangiaceae; genus Thermocatellispora; species Thermocatellispora tengchongensis. The sequence goes on from NZ_JACHGN010000012.1 coordinate 83,824, forward strand.
TCACCTCGCCGCCGCGCAGCAGCAGCGGCGGCGGGTGCCCGCAGGTGACCACGGTCAGCAGCGGGCGGTCGTCCGGGAACTCCACCAGCGTCGCGGTGATGAAGCTCTCGGTCTCCTCGGGCGGGGGCGCGGGGATGTCGGCGAGCCGGTCGCCGTAGCTGTCCTGCAAGTACGCAGCGAGGTGCGGCAGGGTGGGCGCGTGGTGGGCGGCCTCGCGGAACGCGCCGAGCAGCAGGGCGGCGTCGGAGACCGCGGCCAGCCCCTTGCCCCGGACGTCGCCGATGATCAGCCGGGTGAGGCCGCGGGTGCGCACCGCGCCGTACAGGTCGCCGCCGATGTGGGCCTCGGCCTCGGCGGCGAGGTAGGTGCTGGCGACCCGCAGCCTGGCCATCCGGGCCGGCACCGGGCGCAGCAGGGCGCGCTGGGCGGTCTCGGCCACCGAGCGCACCTGCGTCAGAGTGCGCCGCTCACGGTCGCGCACGTAGGCGAAGATCACGATGAGCACGCCCACGGTCACCAGGGCGGCGATCTCCCCGACGAAGGTCTGGGTGCCGAAGTCGCCCTGCACCGAGGCGATCAGCAGCTCCGCCGCCGCGCTCACCACCACGATCGCGGCGGTGAGCCGCGGCCCGGCGAACGACGCGGTGATCGCGGGGGCGGCGACCAGCAGCGGGCCGAGGTGGATGCGATCGGGCGCCGCCAGATCGGCGATCGCGATCGCCAGGATCAGCGCGACCGGAATGCCGACAAGCGCACTGTCCATCCACCATGACCTGCCCGTTCGTGAATGCCGCCCCCGTGGTCTCACACCTCTTGCTTACACCCGGCGGCGCCGGTTCAATCACCCGGCGCCGCCGCTGCGCAGCAGGTCAGAACGGGTCGAGGGTGATGTACGCGGTGGTGGGGTTCGCGTCGTGGACCAGCGACTCGAAGCCGCCGACATCGTCGAAGGGGAAGGCGTACGCCTTGCCGTCGGCCATGTTGGCGTGGATCACGCGGGCGTAGTGGTTGGTCACCGCGTCCTGGTAGAAGCGGCCGGGGTCGGTGCTGGGCTGGGTGGGGATCGTGGCGAGCGTGGAGCGGTTGAGCCCGGCGCACAGCGTACGTGCGATGGGGCCCACCACCTGGTCGTTCGGGGCGAACAGCCTGCCCGCGCAGTTGAAGGCGTCGGCGGAGGACGGCTTGGCGAAGGACGCGACGGTGGCGCCCGAGGCGTCGGTGAACACCATGGTGTCGCCGTGGGTGCGGCCGTGGAAGCGGGTGCCGGGCCGGTCGGCGAACGGGGTCACGATCAGCGTCGCGTTCCGGTAGGCGTCCCAGGACCGGGTGATGTAGGAGTCCAGCGTGTTCGCGCCGAACACGCCCGCGTCGATGCCCTTGCCGGGCGCGAGCGCGCGCACCCGCAGGCCGTCGGCGCGGCGGTGGACCAGGCCGGCCCAGCCGCCCGGCTGGTTCTGCAGCGCGTCCAGCACCCTGTCCCGCCCACCGGCGACCAGCCGGCCGGTGCTGCGCACCGCGCCGCTCGCGGACTTCACGCCCACGGCGTGGGGCACGCTGAACATGTCCACCTGCGAGCTGTTCAGCCACAGGCCGCCGTCGTCGAGGGTGTACTCGCTCCAGTCGAACAGGATGTCCCGGTTGGGGTCGGACGGGTTCCACGGGGCCGGCTGCACCAGGCCCGTGGGGGTGAGGAAGAACCGGATCTTCTGCCCGAAGGAGAAGTAGATCCGCCCGGAGAGCCTGGGGATCTGGATCGTCTTGCTCTGGCCGTTCGCCGGGCCCGGGATCGCCACGTCGGGCGCGGGGCTGGGCGGGATCGTCCCACCGGTCCAGGGGTGGAAGCCGCCGGCGGCGTCGGCGTAACCGAGCGTGCCCGCCCTGCTCCCCAGGACGTACAGGTAGACCGGCTCGGACCGGCCGGAGTCGTTCTTGACCACGAGCGGGATCGTGGCGGGCACCGCGGCGGCCGGCACGGCGGCCGGCAGGCAGGCCGCCAGCGCCAGAACCACCCCGGCCGCGAAGGCCGCGAACCCCCGTCGTCGCACAGTCATGGGCACTCACCTCTCATCGACGGGCCGGATCGGGAGAGCGCTCTCACGCTCAACAGTAAACAAGCTTTACCATTCTGGCCAGGGGGCTGACAACGGGACAGGAGGAAGGTAAGAGCGCTCTCAGTCCTGGACGCCCCCAGGCGGCCGCCCCACCCGGCGCCCCCACTCGCCGACGCCGTCGAACCACCCCGCCGCCGTCACACCAGCGGGCGCCCTCGAACCGCCAGGCACGGCGGAACCACCGGGCACCGGCGAACCGCCAGGCACGTGCGAACCGCCGGGCACGTCCAAACCCGCCGGGGCACGTCCGAGCCCGCCAGGCACGTCCGAACCGCCCCGGGCACCGGCGAACCGCCGGGCACGTCCGAACCGCTCGGGAACACGCCCGCCCCGCCGAGCCACACCCACCCAGCCACGCCCACCCCTCGGCGCCGGCGGACCACGGCCGGGCCGCGGGCCCGCCGGCCGGGAGCACGACCCTCGTGATCGCGAGCACGGCGGCCGGTGCGGTCCGCCGCGCTCCCGGACCCCGGCCGCCGCACCGGCGATCACGCGTGCGTCGCATATCCCCAGGTACGCAGCGGTCCCACGGCCGGTTCATGGGCCACCACAGCGTCCGATGCACATTTCGGCGGCATTCGCCCGGTAAATGCAAAAAAAGGCATAGAAAGCGCCGGAATCACCAAATGTGGCGCACATCACGGACAGATAACGAAACCGCTGCTAGAAAGGTGCACGGCCCACCGTCCGACGAACCAGGACGATCTACGCAGACGACTCAAAACTTCCGATTCCCGGATGAATGCGGCAATGTGTCGGCAGTCTTCGACCCCGAAGCGAGAGGGAAACCTTCATGCCGACTATTCGCCGAACCGGTGCGACCCTGATCGCCGCCGCCCTCGCAGGCGGCGCCGCGACCCAGGCGGTCGCCCCCGCCGAGGCGACGACGGCGGCCCCCACCGCGGCCTTCGGCACGGCGACCGGGACCACCACGGCCGGCAGCACCGCGTCCAGCACCACCAGGTCCAGCACCACGTCCAAGGGCACCAAGGGCACCAGGGCCAAGAGCGCCAAGGCCAGGAACAAGTCGATCGCCCGCTCGATGATCGGCAAGCACGGCTGGTCCGCCGCCCAGTTCGCCTGCCTGAGCAAGCTGTGGAACCGCGAGAGCAACTGGAACCACCGCGCGCTCAACCGCTCCTCGGGCGCGTACGGCATCCCCCAGGCGCTCCCCGGCCGCAAGATGGCCAGCGCGGGCAAGGACTGGCGCACCAACCCCAGGACCCAGATCAAGTGGGGCCTGAAGTACATCAAGGCCAGGTACGGCACCCCCTGCGGCGCCTGGTCCCACGCCCTCTCGCGAGGCTGGTACTGACCCCCATCCCCGGCCGGCCACGATAGGCCCGGCCCCACTCACGAGGCCCGCCGCGTGACCGCACCCACGCAGGCCCGACTTCGCCCGCACGTGCGCTCACGCGGCCCCTCACCCCCCACTCCACCGGCCCGGCCGACGTAGACCGCCTGACCACCGCTCTGGAACGGCCTCACCCCCACCCCACCGGTCCGGCCCACCCAGACCCCAGGACGACGCCCTCGGGCACCAGAAGCCCGAGCCGGCCACCGACCTGGTACCGATGCCGGCGATCCTGACCCACGCCCCGCGACAGGCGTAGACCCACGGCCCGGCGGGCCACGGTGACGCTGCACACCACCGACGCCCCGCCCCGTCCCACGCCCGGCCCAGAATGGGGTGCCGCCGGCCCCGCCGCCAGCGGGGCCGACACCGTCCCCAGGGCACCCTCGCACCACCCGCCCACCCCGCGCCGGGGACACCCCCACCACCGACCCACCCGACGCCCCGCCTCCGATTCGACCGGCCCGCTCCGGGGCCGCCGTAGCCGCATGACAGTCGCGCTCGCGGGGCTCGGCACTCCCCCGAGCAGGGCACACCCCGAAGCCGGCACGACCCCCAAGGGCAGACCCCAGGGCCGCCAAGGCACGGACCGGCACGCACCCAGAGCCCACTACGGCCACGGTCCCGGCGTACCCGAGCAGGCACAGGCCCCCGGAGCCGACACAGTCCCCAGCGGCACCAGACCAACCTGGACCGGCACGAACACGGGCGGCCCCGGCCACAGGGCCCGCCACGCCCCCGAGCGGACACAACGGGCGGAACAGCACGCCCACAGGGCCCGCACCCCTCCAAAGCCCATCGCCCCCACACGCACCGGCATGCACGCGACAACTCCGTGCACACCCTCCAGATCCGGCACAACCGCCAGACCCGGCACAGCCCCAACGCCCCCGGGCCTCCGCAGGAACGCCCCCAGCACCACCACACCCGGCACCACCAGCCCCCCGCCACCCGCCTACCCGTGATCCAGGATGCGGGGGCCACCAGCCACCCCGACGCACCGCCCTACCAACCGCCGACCCTCTGGGGCCGCCCTACCCTGGGCCACCGGCACGGTCGTGGGAACGGCACCCGCCGAGCGAGCACGACCGCCGGAACCGGCACAGCCCAGGGCCCCACACGCCCCGGGCCACCGGCACGGAAGTGGGCCCGGCACCCGCCGAGCAGGCACAGCCCCAGAGCCGGCGCCGCCACAGAGTCCGCACGCCCCTGCGGCACCGTGCCGCGTGGAGGTGGCGAGGTCCCGTGGGGGGATCGTACGGAAGTAGGCCCGGCACCCGCCGAGCGGGCACAGCCCCCGGAGCCGACGCGGCACAGACTCCGCACACCCCTGCGGCACCGTGCCGCGTGGAGGTGGCGAGGTCCGGTGAGGGGATCATACGGAGTGGGCCCGGCACCTGCCGAGCAGGCACAGCCCCAGAGCCGACGCGGCCATAGAGTCCGCACGCCCCTGGGGCACCGTGCCGTGTGGGGGGTGGCGAGGTCCGGTGAGGGCATCGTATGGATCGCACTGGATTGCGGGAATTCCGGCGTTTCGTCTACGGACGTCGGGCATCGCGGGCCAATAGCGTGGGCGGACCATGACGACTACCGAATTCACCGCCACGGACCCGAGCCACTCCCCCCGTACCGGCCAGGCCACCGCGGGACCCGCGCACACGCCCGCGGCGGCGGTGGCGGCGGCCGTGGCCTCGGCGGCGGGGGCGTTCCCCGTGGTGAGCACCGTGACACCGGCCGAGCGGCGGCGCTGGATGGAGGCCGTGGCCGGGGCGCTGGAGGCGCACGCCGACGGGCTCGTCGCGCTGGCCGAGGAGGAGACCGCGCTGGGTGAGGAGCGGCTGCGCGGCGAGTTGCTGCGCGGCGCGCGGAACATGCGCTACTACGCGGCGGCCGGGGAGGGCGGGGCGTGGTTGCGGGCCCGGGTGCAGACCGTGCCGGGGCCGCCGCCGGTGGATCTGCGCCGGGCCGATCTGCCGATCGGGCCGGTGGCCGTGTTCGGGGCGAGCAACTTCCCGTTCCAGTTCGGGGTGCTCGGGCACGACACCTGCTCGGCCCTGGCCGCCGGATGCCCGGTGGTGGTCAAGGCGCACCCCGCGCACCCTCGGCTGAGCGTGCGGCTGGCGGAGATCGCGAGGGCCGCGCTGGCGGAGGCGGGCGCGCCTTCGGGCACGTTCTCGCTGGTCGTCGGGTTCGAGGCCGGGCTCGCGCTGGTGGACGCCCCCGAGATCGCGGCCGTGGCCTTCACCGGCTCGCAGGCCGGGGGCATGGCGCTGGTCGAGCGGGCCAGGCGCCGCCCGGCCCCGATCCCGGTGTACGCCGAGATGGGCACGGTCAACCCGGTGCTGCTGACCCCGGCCGCGACGGCGGCGCCCGGCAGGGCCGGCGAGATCGCCGCGGCGTTCGTGGAGTCGTTCACGCTGGGCGTGGGGCAGTACTGCACCAAGCCGGGGCTGCTGCTGGCCCCGCGCGGGTCCGGCGTGGTCGAGGCCGTCGCCGGGCGGGCCGCCGGGGCGCGGGGCGGCTGGCTGCTCACCCGGGGCATCGCCGCCGCGTACGCCGATGGCCTGCGGGCCCTGGAGGCGGCGGGCGGCGAGGTGCTGGCGACGGGCCTGGGCGAGGACGGCGGGTACTCCGCCCGCCCGGCGGTGCTGCGGGTCGCCATCGGCGACCTGCGCGAGGGCACGCCGTTCACCGAGGAGTGCTTCGGCCCGGTCGCGCTGGTCGCGGAGTACGACACGCTGCAGGAGGCGTACGCGGCGCTGGCCCGGCTGCGGCCGTCGCTGGCCGGCTCGGTCTACGGCGGCGGCGCGGCCGATCCGGACCTGGCCGAGGCGGTGGCCCGGGTGGCCGCCCAGGTGGGCAGGGTGGTCGTGGACGGCCCGTGCAACGGCGTGGTCACCGAGGACGCGATGCACCACGGCGGGCCGTGGCCCTCCACCAGCGATCCCCGCGCGACCAGCGTGGGCGCGGAGGCCCTGGCCCGCTTCACCCGGCCGGTGGCCTACCAGAACGTGCCCGACGCGGCGCTCCCGCCCGCGCTCCGCGACTCCAACCCGTGGCGGATCCCTCGCTGCGCCGATTCCCACTGAGCCGATCCCCGCCGCGCCCATCCCGTCGAGCAAGGAGAGCAGGGCAGATGCACACCTACCCGTCCTACCCGCCGCCGGACGGCAGGGCCGTCGTGGACTTCGTGCGGGAGAATCCGTTCGCGGTGGTGGTGAGCCCGGCGCCGGAGGGGCCTCCGGTCGCCACCCACCTGCCGATGATCCTCCCGCCGGAGACGGACCCCGGGGAGTCGCTGGCGGGCGTGACCATGTACGGGCACATGGGCCGGGCCAACCCGCACTGGAGGCTGTTCCGGGAGCGGGCGGACGTGCTGATGGTGTTCTCGTCCTCGCACGGCTACGTCTCGCCGTCGCTGTACGGCTTCGCGCCCACCGCGCCGACCCTGGACTACGCGGCCGTGCACCTCACCGGCGAAGCGACCCTGATCGAGGACGCCGCCGCGGCGCTGGAGGTGGTCGAGCGGACCGTCTCGGCGCTGGAGTCGATGCGCCCCGCGCAGTGGGACCCGGAGCCGTCCAGGGAGCTGTTCGAGCGCATCATCGGGAAGGTGGCGGCGTTCAGCGTGCGGGTCACCGGGCAACAGGCGATGTTCAAGCTGAGCCAGGACATGCCCGAGGATGTACGCGGCCGGGTGCGCGACGACTTCGACCGCGGCCCGCACCGCCACCCCGGCCTGGTACGCCTGATGGACCACATGGAGGAAGCGCGCCGGTGAGGATCCACGAGCACGACAGCGGGGAGAGCGCCGCGCCCGAGCGCGGCCGGGAGTTCGGGCGGCTGTGGGCCGGCCGGATCGGCGCCGCGGTCGCGGCCTACCGCGGCCACTACAAGGAGCTGGGCATCCCGGAGGAGACGAGCGAGGGCATCGCACGGGCGTCGTACGCCGCGCTGGCCTCCTGGCATCCGCCGCTGGGCGCGGAGCTGGAGTCGATCGCCGAGGGCGCCGGGATCGCGGTGGCGGAGCTGAGCCTGCTCAACTCGCGCACCGAGATCCTGGCCGCCGCGCCCCGGCCGGGCGAGGGAGAGTGCTCCACGGTGGTCCGGCCGCCGGCGGCGGGGCGGCCGGCGGTCGCGTTCCAGACCTGGGACTGGCACGCGCGCCTGGTGCCCGACGCCGCGCTGTGGCGGTACACGCCCGCGCCGGGCCGGTGGGTGAAGACGTTCACCGAGCCGGGCATGCTCGCCAAGATCGGGATCAACAGCGCGGGGCTGGCGGTGAACTTCAACATCCTGCACCACCGCGCCGACAGCGCGGGCGGCGGCGTGCCGGTGCACGCCATCGCCCGCCGGGTCCTGGACGAGGCCGCGACGGTCGAGGAGGCGGTCGCCGTCGCCCGCTCGGCCCCGGTCAGCTCCTCCTCCGCGATCACGGTCGTCGCCACGGGTTCCGGGCGGGCCGAGGCGGCCTCGCTGGAGATCACCCCGGACGGGGTGGCGGCGATCGGGGTGCGCCCCGATGGCTGGCTGGTGCGGACCAACCACCTGCTGGACCCCGGGCTGGCCCGGGGCGAGCTGCCCAGCCCCGCCTCCACGACCCGCGCCCGGTACGGGCACCTGGACGGCGTGCTGGCCGGCGCGGGCTCGCCTCCCGGCGACCTGCCGGGGCTGGCCCGGTGGCTGTGCGGCGCGGCGGGCGCCGACGCGCCGATCTGCGTGCGCGAGGACCTGACCCAGCCCGAGGCCGCCCGCTGGCGGACCATGCTCACGGTGCGCCTGGACCCGGCGGGCGGGACGATCGAGTACTGGGCCGGCAACCCCGCCGAGGCCGCCGCCGCGGCGCGGGCGCACCGCTTCTGAGAGACGGGGCGGCGGATCAGGTGGAGCAGCCGCCGCCCCACGCCTCGGACCAGTCGATGCCGTTGGTGTCGTGCAGCTCCCAGTAGAACCTGGTACGCGCCCGGCGGCGCGGGGCGATCTCGCCGAGGGAGTACGCGGGCGGTGCGCAGCACCCGGTGCGGGGCCATGCCGCCCTCGGCGAGCAGCCGCATCTCCCAGTGCATGGCCATGCCGGGCACCTCGCCGTGCGAGCCGGCGTTGATCCGCACCCCGGCGTCGTCCAGCCTGCGCACCGAGCGCGAGACCGCGAGCACGCCGATGTCGTACAGCTCGTCGGCGACGTGGATGGTCGTCATCGCGCGGGCGTACGGCGGCGCGTCGTACGGGGTGCCGAGCGGGCTGTAGCCGCTCAGGCACGCCTGCACATACGTCCGCACCCGCGGGTCCTTCCACACCTCGGTGCGCTGCTACATGTAGTTCTCGCCGAACAGCTCGCCGAAGGCGACGACCAGGGTGGGCGTGTTCGACACCCCGGCGTGCGCCATGAGCTGGACGACGTCGTCGTAGAGCGTGGCGACGGGCAGGTTGTGCTCCAGGTTGGTGTGCCCGTCGAGGATCACGCTGATGTTGTTGTAGAAGTGGGTCTCGCCCTCCACGACGATGTTCAGGCCGTGCTCGCGGGCGGCCTTGACCAGCATCTGGCGGGTGAACGGGATGGGGGTGCTCGCCCCCATGGTGGTGTCGATGCGGTGCAGCCCGCCGCCGGGCCAGATCGCCACCGAGCGGCTGTCGGGGACGTGCCCGGCGCCTACTACCGCAACCAGTGGTGGGTGGCCGCGCCGCGCACCCCGGGCCGCCGCGACGGGGTCTACCTGGCGCTGGGCATTCACGGCCAGATGCTGCTGATCCACGAGCCGGCCGAGGTGGTGATCGCGAAGTTCTCCTCCTGGCCCGCGTCCTGGCCGGACGGCACCGCCCATACCACGATCGCCGCGTGCCTCGCCCTGGCGGAGGCCGTCGGATCTTCACACCGGCGCCCGGGACGGCTATAGATGACTCGTGAACGAGCCGAAGCCCCAGCCGCCCCGCTCGAAGCTCGCCCTGTCGAGCGTGATCTTCGGCGTGCTGGGGCTCGCCCCGTGGACGGCGCCCGTCGTGGCGGCCCTGGTCACCGGCGTGCTCGGGCTGCGCGAGACCCGCACCGGGCGGGTGCGCGGGGGCGGGTGGGCCGCGGCCGGGCTGGTCCTCGGGATCGCGGGCCTGGCCAGGGCGCTGACAACCGCGAGCCCGCTGTTCTTCTGAGGTCAGTGGAAGGCGTTCTGGCCGGTGAGGGCCCTGCCCAGGGTGAGCAGGTGCACCTCCTCGGTGCCCTCGTAGGTCAGCACCGACTCCAGGTTCGTCATGTGCCGGATGACCGGGTACTCCAGGGAGACGCCGTTCGCGCCCAGGATGGTGCGGGCGGTGCGGCAGATGTCCAGGGCCTTGGCGACGTTGTTCAGCTTGCCCATGCTGATCTCGTGCGGGCGGACGGCGCCGGCGTCCTTGCGGCGGCCCAGGTGGAGGGCGAGCAGGCGGCCGTTGGTCAGCTCGGTGGCCATGCGGGCCAGCTTGGCCTGGGTGAGCTGGAAGCCCGCGATCGGCCGTCCGAACTGCTCGCGCTGCCCCGCGTACTCCAGGGCCGCGGCGAAGGCGGAGCGGGCGGCGCCCATGGCGCCCCACACGATGCCGTAGCGGGCCTCGTTGAGGCAGGAGAGCGGGCCCCGCAGGCCGCGCACCTCGGGGAAGGCGGCGTCGGCCGGCAGGCGCACGCCGTCCAGGACGAGCTCGCTGGTGATCGAGGCGCGCAGCGACAGCTTGTGCTTCATGACCGGGGCGGAGAAGCCGGGGGCGGTGGTGGGCACGACGAAGCCGCGGATGCCCTCCTCGGTGTTCGCCCAGACCACGGCCACGTCGGCGACCAAGCCGTTGGTGATCCACATCTTGCGGCCGTCGAGGATCCAGTCGGAGCCGTCGCGGCGGGCGCGGGTGCGCATGGAACCGGGGTCGGAGCCGTGGTCGGGCTCGGTCAGGCCGAAGCAGCCGATGGCCTCGCCGGTGGCCATGCGCGGCAGCCACTCGCGGCGCTGCTCCTCGCTCCCGTGCCGCCGGATCGCGAACATCGCCAAGGAGCCCTGCACCGAGACCAGCGACCGGATGCCGGAGTCGGACGCCTCCAGCTCCATGCAGGCCAGGCCGTAGTCCACCGCGCTCATGCCGGCGCAGCCGTACCCCTCCAGGTGCATGCCCAGCAGGCCGAGCTTGCCGAACTCCGTGGCGATCTCCCGGACCGAGGGCAGGTCGCCGTCCTCGAACCAGGTCGCCACGTAGGGGTCGATCAGCTCGGCGCACAGGCGGCGCACGGAGTCGCGCACGGCCTTCTCGTCGGCGCCGAGCATGTCGTCGACGCCCGCGGGGTCCAGCGGGTCGATGGCGGTCATTCGGGGTCGTGTCCTTCCAGTGTGAACGGTGCGGGGCCCGCGGCCAGCCAGGCCCGTACGGCGGCGTCGTGCTCGCCGAGCCCGGGCGGCGGCTGCGGGGGGCGTACCAGATCGGCGGAGTAGGTGACGGGGTGACGCACCTGCGGAGCGCGGCCCGGGGCCGGAGGCGCGGCGGGGGCGAGGCCCAGGCGCTCGGCCAGGGCGAACCCGGCGGCGAGGTCTCCGACGCGCCCGGCGGGCACCTGGACGGCGGCCAGGCGCTCCTCCCACTCGGCGGCGCCGGCCGCGGCCAGCAGCGCCTCCAGCGCCGCGACCAGTTCCTCGCGGTGCTCCACCCGGGCGGCGTTGGTGGCGAACCGCTCGTCGGCGGCCAGGCCGGGCTCGCCGAGCACGGCGGCGAAGCGGGCGAACTGCCCGTCGTTGCCGCACGCCACGGCCAGCAGGCCGTCACGGCAGCGCAGCGTCTCGTACGGCGCGATCGACGGGTGCCGGTTGCCCATGCGGCGCGGCGGCACCCCGGTCTCCAGGTAGCCCTGGGCCTGGTTGACCAGCGCGGCCAGCAGGCTGGACAGCAGGTTGACCTCGATCCGGCAGCCCCGGCCGGTGCGCTCGCGGGCGGCCAGCGCGGCCAGGACGCCGATGGCGGCGTCCTTGCCGGTCAGCACGTCCACCAGCGCCACGCCCGCCTTCATCGGCTCGCCGTCCGCCTCGCCGGTGATCGACATCAGCCCGCCCACCGCCTGGGCGATGAAGTCGTAGCCGGGCCTGGCGGCGCCGGCGCCGCCGCCGAAGCCGCTGACCGAGCAGTACACGACGCGGGGGTTGGCCTCGGCGACCTGCGCGTAGCCGAGGCCCCGGCGCTCCAGGGCGCCGGGCTTGAAGTTCTCCACCAGCACGTCGGCGCGGCGGGCCAGCTCGCGGGCCAGGGCCAGGTCCCCGGGGTCGTCCAGGTCCAGGGCGACGCTGTGCTTGGAGCGGTTGACGCTCTCGAAGTAGGTCGAGGAGCCCTGCGGGGCCGCGGTCCACGGCGGGCCCCAGGCGCGGGTGTCGTCCCCGGCTCCGGGCCGCTCCACCTTGATCACGGTGGCGCCGAGGTCGGCCAGCGTCATGGTGCACAGCGGCCCGGCCAGCACCCGGCTGAAGTCGGCGACGAGCACGCCGTCCAGGGGACGCGCGGTCACGGCGCCCCCGCGCCGGCCGTGACCGCCTCGATGGCGGCCGAGAGCACCTCCAGGGCGTCGGCGAGCAGGTCGGGGCCGATGACGAGGGGCGGCAGCAGCCGGATCACGTTCCCGTGCGTGCCGCACACCAGCACCAGCACGCCCTGCGCGTGGCAGCGGGCGGCGACCTGCTGGGCGATCTCGGGCGCGGGCTCGGGCACCGCCCCCGGCTCCGCCGGGCGGGCGAACTCGATCGCCATCATCGCGCCCCGGCCGCGCAGCTCGGCGGCGTACGGGCTGTCCATGGCCGCGGCGAGACCGGCGCGCACCTGCGCCTCGATGGCGCGGGCCCGCTCCAGCAGCGCGCCGTCGCGGAACATCTCCAGCACGCCGAGCGCCGCCGCGCAGGCGACGGGGTTGCCGGCGTACGTGCCGCCGAGCCCGCCGGGGTGCACCGCGTCCATGATCTCCGCGCGCCCGGTGACGGCCGCGAGCGGCAGGCCGCCGGCCAGGGCCTTGGCGGTGACGACCAGGTCGGGGACGATCCCCTCGTGCTCGGCGGCGAACATCGTGCCGGTGCGGCCGATGCCGGCCTGCACCTCGTCCAGCACGAACACGATTCCGTGGCGGGCGGCGATCTCGCGCACCCCGGCGAGGAAGCCGGGCGCGGGGACCACGAACCCGCCCTCGCCCTGGATCGGCTCGATCACCACGGCGGCGACGGTCTGCGGGCCGACCTCGGCCAGCAGGTCCTCCAGCGCGGCCAGCGCCTCCTCCGCGCACCGCTCCGGCCCGCCCGGCCAGCGCAGCGGGTACGCGTACGGCGCGCGGTGCACCTGCCCCGGGAACGGCCCGAACCCGGTCTTGTACGGGTGCTCCTTGGCGGTCATCGCCAGCGTCATCAGGCTGCGGCCGTGGTAGGCGTGCTCGAACACCACGACGCCGGGCCGCCCGGTCGCGGCACGGGCGATCTTGACCGCGTTCTCCACGGCCTCGGCCCCGGTGCTGAACAGGGCGGTGCGCTTGGGGTGGTCGCCGGGGGTCAGCTCGTTCAGCCGGGCGGCGACCTCGACGTAGCCGTCGTACTCGGTGACCAGGAAGCAGGTGTGGGTGAAGCGGCCCACCTGCTCGCGCACCCGGGAGACCACGGCCGGGGCGCTGGCGCCCACGCTGGTGACCGCGATGCCGGAGGCGAGGTCGATGAGGTGGTTGCCGTCGGCGTCCACGATGATGCCGCCGCCCGCGCGCTCGACGAAGACCGGGAGCGTGGTGCCCAGGCCCGCGGCGAGCACCTGCGACCTGCGCGCGTGCCGCTCCCGCGAGCGCGGCCCCGGCACCTCGGTGCGCAGGATGCGCCGCTGCTCCGGCATGGCCTCCTGCTCGGGCGTCGCGTTCTGTACGGTCACGGCTCTCCCTCCGGCGTTCGTCCCGGCCGCCCTGGACGGGACCGGGTGATCCGACGGTAAGGTGACCGGCGCCGCCATACTTCAGATGTTCTGCCCGGATATTCGAAGTCATCGTACGAAACGAACGAACCGCGATGGGAGCGCGATGCCGAAACTCGCCGAGCTGAGCCGTACGCTCGGCCCCGACCTGTATCCGGCGGTCGGGCACCGCCCGCTCCCCGACCGCGAGGTGACCGGCGTGCACGTCAGCGAACTGACCGACCCGACGCCGTACCTGGAGGGCGGGGAGCTGCTGCTCACGACCGGCATGGGGCTGACCGGCCAGGCGGCGCAGGCCCACTCCTACGCCGCCCGCCTGGCCGCCGGGGGCGTGGCCGCGCTGGGCATCGGGCTCGGCCCGGTCCACCGGGAGGTGCCGGCCACGCTGCTGGAGGCGTGCGAGGCCGCCGGGGTGCCCCTGCTCGTGGTGCCCGACCCGACCCCGTTCCTGCTGGTCGCGCGCACGTACTGGCGGCTGCTGGCCGCGGCCGGGCAGGAGGAGCTGAACGCGACGCTCGGCGCGCACCGCGACCTGGTGCGGGCCGCCGCCGGGCCCGACCCGGTGGCGGCCGTGGTGCGCACGCTGGCGAGCGCCGTCGAGGGCTGGGCCGCCCAGCTCACCCCCGAGGGCGGCCTGGTCGCGGTGTGGCCGCGCGAGCGCGAGGGCAGCGCCCGGCAGATCGCCGGGGTGCTCGGCAGGCTGCGCGCGGCCGGGCCGCACTCCTCGGCCACCCTGCCGATCGACGGCGACGACGTGGTGGTGCAGCCCCTCAGCACCCGTGACCGGCTCACCGGGTTCGTGGCGACCGGCTGCCCGCCCCCGATGAAGGCGCACGACCGGCAGCTCGTGCTCGCCGCCTGCTCGCTGCTCGCGCTGCAGACCGAGCAGCGGCGGCGGGGCACGGCGGGCCCCCGCGCGGCGCGCGGGTCGGTGGCGCGGCTGCTGATGCTGGGCCACCCCGACGCCGCCCGCGCCCTGGCCGCCGACATCGGCCTCCCCGCGCCGCCGTCCCGCCTGCGCGCCCTCGCCGTGACCGGGGTCGGCACGGCCGGCCCCGACCTGCTGGACCACATCGAACAGGCGGCGGGGACCACCCGGCCCCGGACTCCCGGCCCGGGGGCGGGGGCGATCCGGTCGCTGGCCACGGCCGAGCCGGACGAGGTGTGGGTGCTGGCCCCGGCGCCCGAGGCGGAGGCGGCCCGCGATGCCGCCGCCGAGTTCGCCGCCGCCCGCGTGCCGGGCGCGCGGGCGGTGCTGTCGCGCGAGATCGCGGCGCGCGACCTCGCCCTGCACATGCCCGCGCTGCGCTCGGCCCTGGCCCGCACGCCCGAGGGGCGGGTACGCGACCTGGCCGCCGACGCCGACCCGGTCGCCGCCGCCCCCGCCCTGGAGCCGCTGCTGGCCTACACCCGGGCCGACCTGGTCGGGGCGGTCGTGGCGTACCTGCGGCACCGGGGCCAGTGGGAGGGCGCGGCCAAGGAGCTGGCCGTCCACCGCAACACCCTGCGCCACCGCATCGGCACCGCGGCCCGCGTGCTGGGCGCCGACCTCGACGACCCGGACGTGGCCAGCAGCCTGTGGCTCGCCCTGCGCGCCCGCGGCCTCGCCTGAGCGTCCCGGTCACGGCCTGTGAAGGACATGTGAAGACTGTCGGCGGCATCTGGTTGGATGGCGGGCATGGCCGGACTGATGCTGCTCGACACGCCCTCGCTCTACTTCCGAGCCTTCTACGGGGTGCCCGAGTCGATGACCGCCCCCGACGGGACGCCGGTCAACGCCGTGCGCGGGCTGATCGACATGATCGCCACGCTGGTCCGCACCCGCTCCCCTTCCGGCCTCGTGGCGTGCATGGACGCCGACTGGCGGCCCGCGTTCCGGGTGGCCGCGCTGCCGTCGTACAAGGCGCACCGGGTGGCCTCGGGTGATGAGGAGCAGGTGCCCGACGCCCTGGTGCCGCAGGTGGCGGTGATCGAGCAGGTGCTCGACGCGCTGGGCCTGGCCAGGGTGGGCGTGCCCGGCTACGAGGCCGACGACGTGATCGGCACCTTCACCGCGCGGGCGCCCGGCGAGGTCGAGATCGTCACCGGCGACCGCGACCTGTTCCAGCTCGTGGACGACGCGCGCCCGGTGCGGGTGCTGTACACCGTGCGGGGCATCCGCAACATCCAGGTGGTGGACGAGGCGGTGATCACCGAGAAGTACGGCATCCCCGGCCGCGCGTACGCCGACTACGCCACCCTGCGCGGTGACCCGAGCGACGGCCTGCCCGGGGTGCCGGGGGTGGGCGACAAGACCGCCGCCGCCCTGATCACCCGGTTCGGCTCGCTGCGGGCCCTGCTCGACGCCCTGGCCGAGGGCCGCACCGACGGCTTCCCCGCGGGCAGCCGCACCAAGCTGGCCGCCGCGCTGGACTACCTGTCCGTGGCCCCCACCGTGGTCAACGTGGTCCGCGACGCCCCCGTGCCCGACCTCGACCCGGCCCTGCCCGGCAAGCCGCGCGACCCCGCCGCCCTGGTGGCCCTGGCCGACCGCTACGGCCTCGACGGCCCGCTGAACCGCCTGCTCGACGCGCTGTCGCGCTGAGGCGGCTCAGCCGACCGAGGTGTAGGCCACCACGCCGCGGCGGATGGCGTCGACGGCCTTGGTGGCGTTGGCCCTGACCGGGCTGCCGGGCGGGGCCGCGTCGCCGACCTGGCCGAGCAGGTCCATGAGCTGCTTGGTCCAGCGGACGAAGTCGCCCGCGGCCAGTTCGGCGCCGTTGACGCCGTCGCTGAGGACCGAGTCGAGGGTGTGGCCCTTGGCCCACCGGTAGGCCGCCCAGGCGAAGCCGAAGTCGGGCTCGCGGATGAAGGACAGGCCGTGGCGCTCCTCGATGGCCTCCAGGTCGGTCCACAGCCGCACCATGGCGGTCAGTGCCTGGCTCACCCCGCCCGCGGGGATCTTGGGGCGGCGGGCCTCGTCGGCGGCGCGCGACTCGAAGACCAGCGACGAGACGCAGGCGGCCAGCTCGGCCGGGTCGAGCTCGTCCCACAGCCCGGCCCGCAGGCACTCGGCGGTGAGCAGGTCCAGCTCGGTGTACAGCTTGGCCAGCCGCCGCCCCTGCGCGGTCACCGTCTCGCCGTCGAGGTAGCCCAGCTCGTCCAGCACGCCGCACACCCGGTCGAAGGTGCGCGCGATCACGTGCGAGCGGCCCTCGACCCGGCGGCGCAGCCCCTCGGTCTCGCGCAGCAGCTTGTAGTAGCGCTCGGCCCAGCGGGCGTGGTCCTCGCGCTCGTCGCAGCCGTGGCAGGGGTGCTGGCGCAGCAGCCGGCGCAGCTCGTTGACCTCCTCGTCCTCCACCGCGTGGTCGCGGGCGCGCAGCGGCTTGCCCAGGTCGCGGTCGCCCAGCTTGGCGTGCAGCGTGGCGACCAGGTTGGCGCGCTCCTTGGGCGAGCGGGAGTTGAAGTTCTTCGGGATGCGCAGCCGCTCCACCGGCTCGACCGGCACCGGGAAGTCGCCCGGCGAGAGCCGCTTGACCTGCTTGCCGATGGTCAGCACCAGCGGCGAGGGGCCCTCGTGGCCGCGGGTGTTGAGCCCGGGGTCCAGAATGATCGCGATGCCGGCCCGGCGCCCGCCGGGCACCCGGATCACGTCGCCGGGCCTGAGCGCCTCCAGCGAGCGCACGGCCTGGGCCCGGCGGGCCGCGCCGCGCTGCCTGGCCAGCTCGGACTCGCGGTCGGACAGCCGCCTGCGCAGCCCGGCGTACTCGGTGAAGTCGCCGAGGTGGCAGGTCATCGCCTCCTGGTAGCCCTTCAGCGCCTCCTCCGAGCGGCGGAGCTGGCGGGCCAGGCCCACCACCGCCCGGTCGGCCTGGAACTGGGCGAAGGACGCCTCCAGCAGGGTGCGGGTGCGCTCGCGGCCGACCTGCCCCACCAGGTTGACCGCCATGTTGTACGACGGCCGGAAGCTGGAGCGCAGCGGGTAGGTGCGGGTGCTGGCCAGGCCGGCGACCGAGATCGGGTCCATGCCGGCCTGCCAGATCACCACCGCGTGGCCCTCGACGTCGATGCCGCGCCGGCCCGCCCGGCCGGTGAGCTGGGTGTACTCGCCCGGGGTCAGGTCGGCGTGGGTCTCGCCGTTCCACTTGTCCAGCTTCTCGATCACCACCGAGCGGGCGGGCATGTTGATGCCCAGCGCCAGGGTCTCGGTGGCGAAGACCGCCTTGACCAGGCCCTGGGTGAACAGCTCCTCTACCACCTCCTTGAAGGTGGGCAGCATGCCCGCGTGGTGGGCGGCCAGGCCGCGCTCCAGGCAGTCGCGCCACTCCAGGTAGCCGAGCACGGCCAGGTCCTCATCGGGCAGGTGGGCGGTGCGCTCATCGACGATCTGGCGGATCTCGTGCCGCTCGCGCTCGGTGGTGAGCCGGATGCCGGCGTACAGGCACTGGGTGACGGCGGCGTCGCAGCCGGCGCGGGAGAAGATGAAGGTGATCGCGGGCAGCAGGCCCTCGGCGTCGAGCCGCTCGATCACGTCGGCCCGGTTCGGCGGCCGGTTGCCGCGCGGGCGGCCGTAGCCGCGCCTGCCGCGGCCGTTGCCCAGGCGGCCCTCGTCGCGGGTGATGCGCAGCAGGTTGGGGTTCACCCGGGGCCGGTCGCCGTCGTCGTCGGTGACGAACAGGTCGTACAGGCGGTTGCCGACCATCATGTGCTGCCACAGCGGCACCGGGCGGTGCTCGTCCACGATCACGGTGGTGTCGCCGCGCACCTCGCCCAGCCACTCGCCGAACTCCTCGGCGTTGCTCACCGTGGCCGACAGCGCGACCAGCCGCACCGACTCGGGCAGGTGGATGATCACCTCTTCCCAGACCGCGCCGCGGAAGCGGTCGGCGAGGTAGTGCACCTCGTCCATGACCACGAAGCCGAGCCCGGCCAGGGTGCCGGAGCCCGCGTAGAGCATGTTGCGCAGCACCTCGGTGGTCATGACCACGATCGGCGCCTCGCCGTTGACGCTGTTGTCGCCGGTCAGCAGGCCGACGTGCTTGGTGCCGTAGCGCTTGACCAGGTCGTTGTACTTCTGGTTGGACAGCGCCTTGATCGGGGTGGTGTAGAAGCACTTGCGGCCCTCCTGGAGGGCCAGGTGCACGGCGAACTCCCCGACGACGGTCTTGCCCGACCCGGTGGGGGCCGCCACCAGAACGCCGTCGCCGGCCTCCAGGGCGCGGCAGGCGTCGATCTGGAACTCGTCGAGCGTGAAGTCGTACAGCTCGCGGAACGACCTGATCGCCGGCCCGTCTTCGGCGAGGTTCTGACGGAAGGCCGCATAGCGCTCCGCTGGCGTCGTCATGTCCTTCAGCCTACCGATATCGGCATTCCGGTCAGGCCGTCCCCGCCCGCCGCTTCAGGGGGCGAGCACCTTCAGCGCGCGCGGGACGACCGTGCAGGAGAACGGCACCGGGCCCACCCGCTCGCCGTCGGCGTAGGCCACCACGGCATGGCCTGCGGCGGCGGAGATCTCCACGCGGGTGGCCCGGCGGACGGTGACGGCGCGGTGGGTGAGGTGGGTGCCGCGGTAGACGCGGGGGAAGGCGCGCAGGAACTCGCCGGTGGGCAGCGCGCCGAGCATCGTCACGTCCAGCAGCCCGTCGTACGGGCTGGCGCCGGGGCACACGCGCATGCCCGCGCCGTAGGAGCGGGTGTTGCCGATCGCCACCAGCATCGCCTCCCGTTCGATCACCTCCCGGCCCTCGGGGGTGTCCAGGGTGATGGTGAACGGGATCGGCGTGAACGCGCGTAACTCCTCCACCAGGGCGAACAGGTACCTGGCCATGCCGGGCGGCCAGGTGCGGGCGTTGGCGCGCTCGTTGACCCGCGAGTCGAACCCGCACGCGACGACGCCGGCGAACCAGTGGTCGGCGCCGATGCGGGCCGCGTCCACGTCGCGGGTGCGGCCCGCCAGCACGATCCGCGCCGCCGAGGCGGTGTCGCCGGCCGGGATGCCGAGCGCGCGGGCGATGTCGTTGCCGGTGCCCGCCGGGATGATGCCGAGCGGCACGTCGGTGCCCGCGGCGGCCTGCACCGCCAGGTGGACCAGCCCGTCGCCGCCGAAGGCGACCAGCGCGTCGGGGCGCTCGGCGACGGCCGTGCAGGCGCGTTCCAGGGCCTCCTCGGCGGAGGCGCCGGCGATCACCGACACCTCCGCCCCGCCCTCGCGCAGCCTTCGTACGGTCGGCGCCAGCAGGCGCAGCGAGCGGCCGCCCCGGGCCGCGGGGTTCACGAGCAGGGCGATGGCACCGGGCACACCCGGAACCTACCGGCTATTTGCCCGCGTCGGAATCGGCCGTGCCCAGATCGAGAGGTGACGCCTCGTCGTCGGACAGCGAGGAGTAGTCCTCACCCGGCGGCAGGCGCTTCTCGCGCAGGTACATGAACAGTTCGGCCGCCGCGAACAGCACCACCATGGGCAGCGCCAGCGCGACCATGGTGAACGGGTCGCCGCCCGGCGTGGCCACCGCACCGAACACGAACATGATGAAGATCACCATGCGGCGGTGCTTCTTCACCGTGGCGTGGGAGAGCACACCGATGATGTTGAGGAAGATCAGCAGCAGCGGCAGCTCGAAGGAGACGCCGAAGATGACCAGCATCACCAGGGCGTAGCTGAGGAACTCGCTGATCGTGATGATCAGCACCGAGTCGGGCGGGGCGAAGCTCAGCAGGATGGCCAGCCCGGTGTCCATCACGAAGTAGGCGAGCGCGGCGCCGGCCAGGAACAGCGGGATCGCCAGCGACAGGAAGCTGATGCTGTAGCGCCGCTCGTTGCGGTACAGGCCGGGGGTGACGAACGCCCAGATCTGGTAGAGCCAGATGGGCGAGGAAGCGATGAGGCCGAACACCGCCGCGATCTTCAGGTTCACGAAGAACGACTCGAAGACGCCCTGGACCGCCAGCGAGCACTCGCCCGGCTTCAGCATGTGCTCCTGCGGCAGGCCGCAGTAGGGCTCCTTGATGAACTCGTAGATCGTGTCGAAGAAGATGAACCCGACGATCGTGCCGGCCACCAGGCCGAGAAGCGCCTTGACGAGCCGGTTGCGCAGCTCACGGAGGTGATCCATGAGCGGCATGCGGCCCTCTGAATCAGGCGGGGAGGACCCGTTCGCGGCCGGCTTCGGCCATTTGAGCAGAGCCATTCATGATCCTGGTTCAGCGTGGCGGGTGGGAGCGGAGGCGTGCGCGGGGACCGCCCCCTGGGCGGGGACGGCCCGGCTCAGTGCTTGTCCTGCTGGGCGCCGGCCTGGGCGCCCGCCTGCGCACTGGCCTGAGCGCGCAGCCTGGCGGCCTGCTCCTCCAGGACCTTGGCCTGCTCCTCCGGCGACAGCGCCGGCTGGGCCGGGGCGAGCTGCTGCGGCGCGGGGGCGGCGGGCTGGGGGGTGGCGGCGGGCTGGGCGACCTGCTGCACCGTCGTGTCGTCGTCGTCGCGCAGCTTGGCCGTCTCCGACTTGAAGATGCGCATGGACCGGCCGATCGCCCGCGCGGTGTCGGGCAGCTTCCGGGCGCCGAACAGCAGCACCAGGATCACCGCGATGATGATCAGCTCAGTGGGTCCCAGATTGGGCATGACACTTCCTTAAGCCGAGCGACGTGCAATCTCATCCCCGATCGTACGCTCCCGGAGGCGTGGTCTCACCCCCACAGCTCCCGAATCCCTGGGATGTTTCATCCAGACTCGTCCCGTTCGCGGCTCAGACGTGCCCGGGTACGCTCCAATTCACGGCCCAGTCCGCGGGCCGCCACCAGCACCCGGGCCGACAGGACTGCCACCACGGCCAGCCCGGCGGCGAGCACCGCGGCGACGATGATCCAGGTCATGCCGGAAGCCTAGCCCTCCGCGCAGGGGGCGTCGTAGAGGGCGAGCGCCGCGGAGGCGTGCTCGCGCACGGTCTCGGCCAGCGACTCGGGGGCGACGACCTTCCCGGTGTCGCCCAGGCGCAGCGCGAGGCGTACCAGCCAGCCGCGGTCCCTGGCGCGCAGGGTCACCCGCAGGCGGCCCTCGCCCAGCTCGGTGACCTCCTCGCACGGGTAGTACTCGGCCACCCAGCGCCCGGCCGGGGTGACCTCCAGCTCCACCAGCTCGTCGCTGGGCGAGGGCCGGAAGACGCCCTCGGTGACGTCCAGCGGCTCGGCCTCCTCCGGCGGGTCGGCCGGGACGTCCAGGATGCGGACCTCCAGCATGCGGTCCAGCCGGAACAGCCGCACCGCCTCGGCCCGGTAGCACCAGCCCTCCAGGTAGGGGCGGCCGTCGGCGACGACCACGCGCATCGGGTCGACCTCGCGCGGGGTCACCTCGTCGCGGCCGGGGACGTAGTAGGTCAGCGACAGCCGCCGGCCGGCGCGCAGGGCGTCCTTGACCACGGCGAGCGCGTCGGGCGCGGAGTCGACCTCGACCGCCACCTGGCTGCTGACGGCCGCGGCGCCCTCGCCCGCCGCGCGCTCCAGCTTGGCGATCACCCGGGCGAGCGCGTCGCGGTCGCCGACCTCGGCGAACTCCGGGAACTCCAGCAGCATCCGCAGCGCGACGAGCAGCGCGCTGGCCTCATCGACGCCGAGCCGCAGCGGCCTGGCGATGGTCTCGGCGTTCTCGATCAGGATCTCGCCGCCGTCCCAGGAGACGTCGATCAGGTCGCCCGGGGTGTGGCCGGGCAGCCCGCACATCCACACGAGCTGCAGGTCGTCGATGAGCTGCTTCTCGGTGAGCCCGAAGATCTTGGCGACCTCGGGCACCTGGGCGCCCTGGTGGGACATCAGGTACGGCACCAGCGCGAGCAGGCGCGGCAGCCGGTCGGTGGAGGCGCTCATGAGGCCATCGCTCCCTTGAGACGGCGGATCACGGCGTCGCGGGCGTCGGGCGGGGAGATCACCTGGACGTCGGCGCCGAGGCTGGCCAGCCACCCGGCCAGCCGCTCGGGGTCGGCGAAGACCAGCTCCACCTCGTCCCACTCCCCCTGGCCCGGCTCGACCCGCTGGGCGAGCTGGCGCAGCCCCTCGCAGGTGCCGCGGCGCACCCGCAGCAGCGCCGAGCGCTCGGGCAGCGTCATGTCGTCGCGGTAGCCGACCATCTCGCGCAGGTTCACGCCCTCGGGCACGCGCACGGCGCCGGGCTTGCCGACCGGGGTGACCTCGCCGGCGATGCGGCTGAGCCGGAACACGCGCGGCTCGCCCCGGTCGCGGTCGAAGCCGACGACGTACCATCGGCCGCGGCGGCTGACGACGCCCCAGGGCTCCAGGGTGCGGGTGAGCACCGCGCCGCTGCCCGCCGCGCGGTAGTCGAAGCGCACCGCGCGCCGGTCGCGCACGGCCTCCCACAGCGCGGGGAAGGCGGGGTCGCGGGTGTCCACGCGCAACTCCAGCGTGCCGAGCCCGCTCTCGTCGGTCTGCACGCCGCCCGCGCGCAGCTTCAGCAGTGCGCCGCCGGCCGCCTCGGCCAGGCTGGCCCGCTGCCACACCTGCGCGGCCAGGCCGAGCACCGCGGCCTCGTCGGGCTCCAGGGTGATCTCCGGCAGCTCGTACGCCTGGCGCCGGATGATGTAGCCGGGGTCGTCCTCCCACGGGTCCTTGTGGACCTCGATGGGGATGCCGATCTCGCGCAGCTCGTTCTTGTCGCGCTCGAACATGCGCTGGAAGGCCTCGTCGCCCTCGCGGTCGTAGCCGGGCACCGCCTGCCTGATCTGCTCGGCGGACAGGGGCCGCCGCGTGGCGAGCAGGCAGATCACCAGGTTGAGCAGCCGCTCGGTCTTGCGCCGCGACATCGTTCCTTCCCTCCTCCGAGCCCTCCGCGAGTGACGGTATCGCGCTTCGAAAGCATCAGTGTGCATCATTTCCGGCACGTGGGACGGCGGAACCGGCTCCCCCCGCCACGTGCGCCGGAGCCCGCCCCCGGCGCCGTCCGGATCCACTACCCTGCCCGGGTGATCAGATGGCGCAAGGGCGAGGTGGCGGAGATCCGGCGCGAGTGGCCGGGCGCGGTGGAACTCCTCGTGACCCTACAGGGAGAACAGGGCGCGCGGGTGCGGGCGCTGGCCTATCCGGCGCTGGTCGGCCGCCCGGAGCCGGGCGACGTGGTGCTGCTCAACACCACCGCGCTGGCGATGGGCCTGGGCACCGGCGGCTACGCGATGGTGGTCGCGGTCCCCGACCGGCTGCCGCCCGACCCCGAGGGGCCCGGCCATCTGGTCAAGGCCCGCTACACGCCGATGCAGGCCACCGTGCTCGGCGCCGACGAGCAGGACTCGCCGCACCACGAGCTGCTGCGCGAGGCCGACTCGCTGGACGGCATGCCGGTGGTGGTGGCCGACCTGCACTCCGCCCTGCCGGCGATCCTGTGCGGCCTGTACGCCGCCTTCCCCGGGGAGCGGCCGAAGGTGGCGTACGTGATGCTCGACGGGGGCGCGCTGCCCGCGTGGTTCTCCATGGCGGCGGCCCGGCTGCGCGAGCTGGACTGGCTGTGCGGGGTGATCACGGTCGGCCAGGCGTTCGGCGGCGACGTGGAGGCGGTGACCACGCACACCGGCCTGCTGGCGGCCCGGCGCGTCCTGGGGGCCGACGTCGCGGTGGTCGCCCAGGGGCCGGGCAACCTCGGCACCGGCACCCGGTGGGGGTTCTCCGGGGTCGCGGCCGGCGAGGCGGTCAACGCCGCCGCGGTCCTCGGCGGGCGCCCGGTGGCGGCGCTGCGGGTCAGCGAGGGCGACAAGCGCGAGCGGCACATCGGCGTCTCCCACCACTCCCTCACCGCGTACGGCCGGGTGGCGCTGGCCCGCGCCACGGTCCCGGTGCCGCGCCTGCCCGGCGCCTTCGGCGAGAGGGTCGCCGCCCAGGCCGCCGAACTGGCCGGCCGCCACGACCTGGTCGAGGTCCCCCTGGACGGCCTGGAGGAGGCCCTGCGCGGGTCCCCGGTCAAGCTCTCCAGCATGGGCCGCTCCCTGGACGAGGACGCCGCCTGTTTCCTCGCCTCCGCCGCGGCCGGCCGGCTCACGGCCTCCCTCCTGGAGTCCGCTCCCTAGCCCAGGCTGGGCGCGGGGGCCTCGTGGAAGTCCCTGAACGTGAACGCCTCGGGCGACGGGCCCCGCTCGCGGAGGCGGGCCAGGCGCGACATGCCCTCGTCCAGGCCGGGGATGGTGCCCTCGGGGATCCACCACATCACCGAGTAGGGCTCGGCGATGTGGTGGAACCACTCGCGGCGGCGGCGCAGGACGGGCAGGTGCTCGCTGCGGTAGGTGAAGTTCCACAGCGCCTCGCGCGACTCCCACACCGAGAAGTTGATCAGCAGGTGGTCGCCGTACTCGTGGACGACGGTGTCGGTGGGGGCGTCGCCGCCCTTGAGCCGCCAGACGAAGCCGGGGGCGTTGTCGGCGATCTTGTTGATGGGTTCGAGCAGGGCGATGAAGTCCGCGAGCTCGGGGGAG
Organism: Thermocatellispora tengchongensis; assembly: GCF_014202315.1. GTDB lineage: Bacteria > Actinomycetota > Actinomycetes > Streptosporangiales > Streptosporangiaceae > Thermocatellispora > Thermocatellispora tengchongensis. The sequence goes on from NZ_JACHGN010000012.1 coordinate 108,648, forward strand.
TCCTTGGGCGCGCGCATGTGGGCGATGTTGAGCTGAGCGAGGTGCATGCCGGTCAGCACACCACGCCCGCGGCTTCTATGTCAACTCTCATTGTTTTTAGAAAAGGCCACGCAGCACTCCCCCGGCCGCGGGGCGAGGCGGGCCGTCACGCCCCGCTCGCCCAGGCCCTCCAGCAGGCCCTGGCACAGGGCCAGGTTCACCGAGCAGGCCAGCAGCGGGCTCTCCTCGGCCACCACGTGGAAGGGGCAGTTGCGCAGGCGCAGGCCGCCCTCGTCGTCGTGGTAGGGCTCGTAGCCGCGCTCGCGCAGGGCCTCCTCCAGGGCGGGCGGGCCGCCGGCCGCGGCCTTGCGGCCCGCGGCCCGCGCGGCCTGCTCGGCGCGCTCCTCGCCGCCCAGGGCCTCGACCGCCTCGGCCAGGACCAGGGCGAGGGTGCGGTAGTCGCGCGCGGGCACGCTGACGACGTGCTCGGTCCTGGCGCGGGTGTAGACCTTGGCCGGGCGCCCGCTCCCCGGCCCGGTGCGCTCGCCGAGCCGCTTGAAGCCCGACTCCAGCAGCCCGGCCTCGACCAGCTTGTCCAGGTGGAAGGCCGCGAGCGTACGCTGCACGCCCGCGGCCTCGGCGGCCTCGTTGCGGCCCACGGCGCGGCCCTGCGCGGCCACGAACTCGTACAGCGCGCGCCGCACCGGGTCCTGGAGGGCGGCCACGGCCTGCATGTCGTCCACAGCCTGGGAGTCTAGAGCGCGTGGGGGTAGTGCTCGCGCGCGTGCTCCTCGGTGATGTAGCCCTCGCGCAGGTCGGCGCGCACCGCCTCGGGGTCGCGCTCCTCGGGCGGCCCGTAGCCGCCGCCCGAGCCGGTGCGCAGGTGCACCACCGCCCCCTCCGGCAGCGGCACCCGCGTACGCAGGGCGTAGTCCGCCGCGGTCCCGTCCGGGTACTCGACGGTCAGGCGGTTGGGGCGGCCGGGCAGGCCGCCGTCCAGGCCCCAGGGCTCCAGCTCGGTGCGGGCCAGCGCCGCGGTGAGGTACTGGTCCTCCAGGCACCGGAACGACAGGTCCAGGCCGAGGCCGCCGCGGAACCGGCCGGGGCCGCCGGAGTCCGGCGCCAGCGCCAGCCGCTCGATCCGCCACGGGTTGCGCGCCTCCCACACCTCGGCGGGCGTGAAGCGGGTGGCCGACTCCGACAGGAACATCAGCGCGCTGGCGCCGTCGCCGCGCGGCGAGGCGCCCTGGCCCACCGGGTGCGGCGCGCCGTCCGCCCACGGGGCCCCGGTGTCCTTGCGGTTCCCCCACCACACCAGGGAGTTGATGTCGCCGCCGCTGGCCGCGGGCACGCTGTCCGGCACCCCCTCGGCCAGCGACCTGATGATCAGCTCGATCGCGTGGTCGGCCGGGATGCCGTACAGGAAGCAGGGCGCGGGCCGGGTGGGGTGGAACAGCGAGCCCTCGCGGGTGAGCAGTTCGAGCGGGCGGAAGTGCCCCTCGTTGGGCTGCTCCCCCGCGCCCGCGAGGAACGCGATGGCCAGCCGGGCCGCCGCGACCGTGGAGGGCAGCGGGCAGTTGATCGGGCCGGGCACCTGGTCGGGGCAGTCGGTCAGGTCCACCTCGACCCGCGAGCCCGCCACCCGCACCGCGACGCCGAACGGGATCGGCCGGCCGCTCACCCCGTCGGAGTCGATCACGCTCGCCGCCGTGTAGACCCCGTCGGGCAGGGCGGAGAACCAGGCGCGCACCAGCGCCTCGCCGTGGTCGTACATGCGGGCGACGCAGCGCCTGAAGGTCTCCACGCCGTGCCTGGCCACGATCGCGGCCAGCGCCTCGGCGCCCGCCCTGGTCCCGGCCACCATCGCGTTGATGTCGCCGATGACCATGTCGGCCATCCGGCTGTTGGCCAGGATCATCCGGTAGACGTCGGTGACCAGGCGGCCGGCGTCGTACAGCTTGACGCCGGGGAAGATCGTGCCCTCCTGGTAGACGTCCAGGGTGTCGGTGCAGTACGGGTCCTTGCCGCCGATGTCGAGCCAGTGCGCCTTGATCGCGGCGTATCCGACCAGCTCCTCGGCGTGGAAGACCGGCACGACCATCGCGGCGTCCTGTGGGTGGGAGCCGGTGCCGTACGGGTCGTTGTAGAGGATCACGTCGCCGGGGGCGAGCGCGTCGGGGCCGCCGACGCCGTCCACGGCCGCGCGCACGCAGAAGCCGAGCGTGCCCATGAACGCGGGCAGCGTGGGCGCCTGGGCGAGCATGCACATGTCCTCGTCGTAGAACGCGACCGCGAAGTCCAGCGCCTCGTAGATGATCGGCGAGAACGCGGTGCGGATCAGCGAGCGCTTCATGTGGTCGGCGGCGGCGTTGAGCCCCTGGCGGACGATCTCGGTGGTCACCGGGTCGGCTTCCCGGCCCCCGCCGCGATCCGGCTCCGGGGCGGTGAAGACCGTGCGTACGACCGTCATCGCGACCGCTCCTTCCTGGTGATGAGCAGGCAGCCGCCGGTGGACGGCTCCACGGTGAAGCCCGCGTCCACGTACGTGGTCGCGGTGGGTTCCAGGACCACGAGCGGGCCCTCGGCGGGCGCGGTGAGCGCGTGGCGGGGCAGCGCCCGTGCCCGGGTGAACCCGGCGCGCCGGAAGGACCACAGCCGCACCTCGCGCGCCTCCGCCTCCGCGTCGCCGCCGCCGGGGGCGGGCACGGGCCTGCGGTCCACGTCCAGCCGGACGCGGGTGGTGGCGCGCACGGTGACCACCTCCAGCGGGTCGGTGAGCTGGTGCCCGTACGCCCGGTGGTACGCGGCCGTGAACCGCTCCCTGATCGCCGCCACGTCCTCCCGCTCGGGGTCGGCGCGCACGGTGAGGGTGTGCTCCTGGCCCCGGTGGCGCAGGTCGAGGTCCAGCTCCCGCTCGGCGTCCGGGGAGTCGCCCAGCCGGGCGAACAGGGCCCGCGCCACCTCGGCGACCTCACGCAGCGCGGCGTCGTCGTCCAGGGAGCGGACGAGCGTGCGGGCGGCGCCGCGTACGATGTCGGCCTGCATCAGCCCGACGGCGGAGAAGTTGCCCGCGTTGGGCGGCACCACCACCGTGTCCACGTCCAGCTCGTCGGCGATCAGGCAGCCGAACAGCGGGCCCGCCCCGCCGAAGGCGACCACGGCGGCGCGGCGCGGGTCGGTGCCGTGCTCGACGGTGATCCCGCGCACCGCCTGGGCCATGTGCGCGGCGGCGATGCGCACCACCCCCTCGGCCACCTCGTCGGCCCCGGCCAGGCCGCAGGGCGCGGCGAGCGGGGCCAGCGCGGCGGCGGCGGCCTCGGCCGACAGCTCGATCCCGCCGGAGATGCGCCCGGGGACGATCATGCCGAGGTGCAGCGCGGCGTCGGTCACCGTGGGCTCGGTCCCGCCGCGCCCGTAGCAGGCGGGGCCGGGCACGGCGCCGGCGCTGCGCGGGCCGACCCGCAGTAGGCCGCCCGCGTCCACGTAGGCCACCGAGCCGCCGCCCGCGCCCACCGAGCGCACGTCCACCCACGGGCTCTGCAGCGGCAGGCCCCTGACCCGGCCCTGGTAGAGCATGGGCAGCCGGCCGTCCTCGATCAGGGCGGTGTCGAAGCTGGTGCCGCCGACGTCGGCGGCGATGGCGGTGTCCAGGCCCAGCGCCTCGACCAGGCGGGCGGTGGCCGCGGCCCCGGCCACGGGGCCGGACAGGATCGTCTCGAACGGGCGCGCGGTCGCCTCGTCCAGCTCCAGGGCGCCGCCGCCGGAGCGGGTGACGAGCAGCCGCCCGGCGAACCCGCGGGCGCGCAGCTCGCGGTCCAGGTCGGTCAGGTAGGGGCCCATCCGGTGGCGGACCAGCGCGTCCACCACGGTGGTGCAGGTGCGCTCGTACTCGCGGTACTCGCCCGACACCTCGTGCGACAGCGACACCTCGCCGTCGAACCCCTCGGCGCGCAGCAGGTCGCGCACCGCGTTCTCGTGCGCCGGGTTGGCGTAGGCGTTGATCAGCACGATCGCCACCGCGTCCACGCCCTCGGCCGCGAAGACCGCGGCGGCCCGCCGCACGTCCTGCGGGTCGAGCGGGGCGACCACGCTCCCGTCGGCCGCGACCCGCTCGGCGACCTCCAGCCGCAGCCTGCGCGGCACGAGCGGCGGCGGCGGGGTCCAGAACAGGTCGTAGGGGTCGTCCCGGTCGCCGCGCCGGATCTCCAGCACGTCCCGGAACCCGGCAGTGGTGATCAGTCCCACGGTGGCGGTGGCGGGCTCGAGGAGCGCGTTCAGGCCCACCGTGGTGCCGTGCACGAAGTACGCGCACCGCGCCAGGAGTTCGGGCCCGGCCGCGGCGTCCACGACCGCCAGCACCCCCGCCTCCGGCGAGGAGGGCGTGGTGGGCCGCTTGGCCACCCGGATCTCCCCCGTGCGCGCGTCGCGCAGCACGAGGTCGGTGAAGGTTCCGCCTACATCAACCCCGATGACGGTGCTCATGCCGCAGAACCTAGGCTCCCGCCCGTCCCGGGTCGATGTCCCCTCACAACGACGCCCGCACCGCCGTTGTCCCCGGGCGACACCCCCTCAGGACGCCGCTTCGGTCACCACGTGGCAGGCGAGCTGGAGGGCGAAGCGGGTCTGGGGGTCGGTGAGGTCCAGGCCCAGGGCCTCGGAGATGCGGCGCACGCGGTGGGCGACAGCGTTGGGGTGGAGGCTGAGCAGCTCGGCGGCGCGGTTCCGGGAGCCCCAGGTGTCCAGGTACGCCTTGAGCGTGGGCACGGCGGTGGGCGCGAGCGCGCCCAGGCCGTCGAGGGGGGCCAGCATGTCCCTGGCCGCCATCAGGGCGCTGTCGCTGCCGGCCAGCTCGGCCAGGATCTCGTGGACGCGCAGGCGGTCGAACGGCTCGGCGTCGCCCTCGGGGGCGCGGGAGGCGGCGGCCCTGGCCTGCGCGGCGGCGCGGCGCAGGCCGTCGGGGCCCTGCCGGCAGGTGGACAGGCCGGCGGCGGACCCGGAGGGCAGGGTCTTGGCCACCAGGCGGGGGTCCAGCGGGTCGTCCTGCGGGCGCTCGTCGGTGGTGCGGATCAGCAGCGTGCCGTCCTGCCAGGGGGTGGTCAGCACCGCGCCGCCCAGGTCCTCGTCCGGGCGGTACGGGCCGCCGGTCCCGGCGGCGCCTCCGCCGGGCCCGGCCGCGCCTCCGCCGGTCCCGGCCGTGCCTCCGGCGGGCCTGACGAACACGGCCGTGTGCCAGCCGTCCACCGGGACCCCGGCGAGCCGGGCGCGGCGGGTGGCCGCGGGCAGGTCGCGGGCCGGGGCGCGGAGCAGGGCGAGCAGGGCCTCGGCGCGGGCGGTCTCGGCGGCGCGGGCGGCGGCGCGCACCCGGCCCAGGGTGGTGGCGACCACTCCGGCGACGATCGCCGCGGCGGGGTCCTCGCCGGCCCAGCACACGTAGCCGTCGGCGCGCCCGTCCACCCTGATCACCGCGGAGGTGGCCGGGGAGGCCGCGACCTGCGCCACGCCGTAGGCGACGCCGACCGCCTCGGACGCCGCGGCCAGGATCACGTCCTCGCCCGCGCCCTCGACCGCGCCCAGGCGCTCGATGGCCTCGCGGGTGCGGCGCAGCAGCGCGTCGGGGTCGGCGCGCACGGCCTCGCGCAGGCCGAACACCGTCTCCGACAGGGTCTGGTCCCCGGGCCCGGCGAGCAGCGCCACCCGTACGCGGCGGGCCAGCTCCACGATGTCCGGCGAGGCGCCCGAGGGCCCCGGCAGCACCAGCCCGGCCAGGTCCCTGCGCCCGGCGGCCCGCAGGACCTCGGCCACGGCCATGCCCGCGCCCGCCCGGGTCGCGTGCCGCGACAGCACCGCGACCGCGCCGGGCGGGGCCGCCTCCAGATCGCCGGGGTCGTCCACCAGCAGCACGCCGGTGACCTCGCGCGCGTCCCAGGGCCCGGCGACGAGCGTGAGCCGCCGGCCCGCGGGGGCGCGCATCAGGTCACTGACGTAGAGCACCCGCGAGCACCTCCTCCGCGCGATGGCAGGCGACCCGCCGACCGTCCATTTTGTCCAGTATGGGGGTTTCTTGGGAGCATCGTGGTATCGCCAAGGGGCACCGGTGCCGGAAGGCGCAGCCCGCGTCGGCGGCCGGGGCCTCCGCGAGCCGTACCGCACGCCCCAGATCCGGCCCGCCCGGCCCGCCGGCTTCGTCCGGCTCGCCGGGATCGGACGCTCTCGCCAGGGTCGGTACGGCGGCGCGCAGCGCGTGGGTGTAGGGGTGCGCCGGGCGGGTGAGCAGGTCGCGGGTGGGGCCCGACTCGACCACGCGGCCCGCGAACAGCACGTGGGAGGTCCGGCACAGGCGGTCCACCACGGCCAGGTTGTGCGTGATCAGCAGGTACCCCAGGCCGTGCTCCTCGCGCAGCCGGGACAGCAGGTCCAGGATCCTGGCCTGGACGGTCACGTCCAGGGCGCTGGTCGGCTCGTCGAGCACCAGCGCCCGGGGGCGCACGGCCAGGGCGCGGGCGATGACGGCGCGCTGGCGCTGGCCGCCGGAGAGCTGGTGCGGCCTGCGCCCGGCGTGCTCGGGGTCGAGACCCACGTCGGTCAGCAGCTCGGCGATCCTGGCCTTCCGCTCGGCCGCGCCCATGCGGTGGTGCGCGGTCAGGGCCTCGGCGATCGAGGAGCCGACGCGCATGCGCGGGTCCAGGGCCTCGCTGCCGTCCTGGAACACCGGCTGGACGGCGCCGCGGAACCCGGCCAGCTCGCGACGGCCCAGCCCGGCCAGGTCGCGCCCCTCGTACAGGACCCGGCCGGAGAGCGGGCGGAGCAGGCCGAGCAGGGCGCGGGCGAGCGTGGTCTTGCCCGAGCCGCTCTCGCCGATCAGCCCGACGCCGCCCTCGTCCACCGCGAGGGTGACGCCGTGCACCACCGCGCGCCCGCCGTAGCCCAGCGTGACGTCCTCGGCGGCCAGCGGCGCGGGAGGCGGGGTGGTCATGGGGCGCCTCCGGGCAGCTCGGGGACGGCGGCGATCAGCTCGCGGGTGTACGGGTCGGCGGGCGCGGCGAACACCGTACGCGCCTGGCCGGACTCGACGACGCGGCCCTCGCGCATCACCAGCACCCGGTCCGCGATCCGGGAGACCAGCGCGAGGTCGTGCGAGACGAGCAGCACGGCCAGGCCGTGCTCCGCGCGCAGGCGGCGCAGCACCGCCACGACCTCGGCCTGCACGGTGACGTCCAGGGCGCTGGTCGGCTCGTCGGCGACCACGGCCTCGGCGCCGAGCGCGATGGCCAGGGCGATGGCGAAGCGCTGGGCCTGGCCGCCGGAGACCTCGTGGGGGTAGCGGCGCAGGATCTCCTCGCCCAGCAGCACCGCGCCGACCGCGTCGCGGGCCCGCTCGGCGGCCTCGGCGCCCTTGACGCCGTGCCGGGCCAGGGCGCGGCGCATCAGCGTGCCGAGGCGCATGGTGGGCGTGAGCGCGGCCTGCGGGCTCTGCATGACCAGCGCGACCCGGGCGCCGCGCACGGCGCGGAGGGTGCGCGGGCTCGCGGACAGCACGTCCGTCCCACATACAGTGATTTTTCCGGACACGTCGGCGCCCTCGATCAGGCCCATCGTCGCCATCAGCGCGGTCGTCTTGCCCGACCCGCTCTCGCCGACGATCGCCACGCACTCCCCCGGCCCGAGGTCCAGTTCGGGCACGCTGGAGATCACCCGGCCCCCGGCGCGCACCTCCAGGTCGCGCACCTCGATCAGCGCCGTCCCGGCCGGCCGCGTGCCGGTCCACCCCTTCGCCGGCGTCTTCACCGTGGCCTCCTGCGCGGGTCGAGCGCGGCCCGCAGGCCCTCGCCGAGCACGTTGAACGCGAACGCGGTCACCAGGATCGCCAGCCCGGGGAAGGTCACCACCCACCAGTCGGTGGTGAACAGGCTCTGGCCCTGCTCGACCATCAGCCCCCACTCGGCCTCCGGCTCCTGCGCGCCCAGCCCCAGGTACGACAGCGCCGCCGCGGTCAGGATCACGCCGCCGGCGTCCAGGGAGAGCTGCACCAGCACCGGCGTGAGCGAGTTGGGCAGCACGTGCCGGAACACGATCACGGGCGCGGGCACGCCCAGGCAGCGGGCGGCGTCCACGTAGCCGCGCCGGGCGACCGACTGGGCCACCGACGCGGTGAGGCGGGCGTACCAGGGCCACCAGGTCGCCGCGATTGCCACGACGACCGTGGTCACGCTGGGCTGGAGCACCACGGCGAGCGCGAGGGAGAGCAGCAGCGCGGGGAAGGCCAGGAACACGTCCGTGATCCGCATGATCACATCGCGGACCAGGCCGCCGGCGTACCCGGCGACGACGCCGAGCGTGACGCCGACGGCCGCCGCCAGGGCGAGCACGGCCACGGCGATGAACAGCGAGGTGCGCGCGCCGTACAGGATGCGGCTGAGCACGTCGCGGCCGACCTGGTCGGTGCCGAGCCAGTGCTCGGCGCCGGGCGGGCGCAGGGCCTCGGTCAGGTGCACCGCGGTCCCGCCGTCCTCGGGGTAGGGGGCGATCCACGGGGCGAGCAGCGCGGCCAGCGCGACGAGGGCGAGCACGGCCAGCCCGGTGGCGGCCAGGACGTCGCCGCGGGCCAGGTCCGCGGCCCGGCGCAGCGGGGTCCGTCTCAGTTCGACGGCGGTCATCCTGCCTTCCTCACCCTCGGGTCGAGCAGGCTCTGCAGCAGGTCCACGACCAGGTTGGCCAGTACGTACAGCAGGGCGACGACCAGCGTCACCCCGGCGATGGCGGGGGTGTCCAGCGAGCGGATGGAGTCGGCGGCGTACCGGCCGAGGCCGGGCCAGTTGAAGACCGCCTCCACCAGGAAGCCGTTCACGATCGCGTACGCGAACACCAGCGCGATCAGCGACAGCACCGGGCCCGCGGCCGGGCGCAGCGAGAACCGGGTCAGCACGGCGGTCTCGCCGAAGCCGAGCGCGCGGGCCATGCGGGCGTGGTCCTGACCGGCCTCCTCGATCAGCGCGGCCCTGGTCATCTGGGCGATGACCCCCGCCGGGTACGCGGCCACCACCAGCGCGGGCAGCACCAGGTGCTCCAGGGTGCTGGTCAGCATCGGCCAGTTGCCGGTGAACAGGGCGTCCACGGCGGTGATGTTGGTGTAGACCCGCAGCGGGCTGGTGGTGTCCAGCGTGGCGTCGTACTCGCCCGCGACCGGGAACCAGCCGAGGTTGCTGGCGAAGACGGTCTGCACGGCCAGCGCCAGCCAGAAGACCGGGACGGACACGGCGAGCATCGAGGACAACCGCACCGAGAAATCCGGAAATTTCCCTTTATAGCGGGCAGCCAGCACCCCGAGCGGCACCCCCGCGGCCACCGCCACGATCAGCGCCGCCCCCACCAGCTCCAGCGACGCCGGGAACACCGTGGTCAGGTCGCTCGCCACCGGCTGCCGGGTGTGCAGGCTGGTCCCCCACTCACCCGACAGCAGGTCGCGCACGTAGTTCCAGAGCTGCACCCACAGCGGGTCGTCCAGGCCGAACCTGGCCCGCGCCGCCGCCAGCTCCGCGGCGCTCGCCTTCGGCCCGGCGTAGGCGACGGCGGGATCGCCGGGCACCAGCCGCATGATGGCGAAGGTGAGCACGATCACGCCGGCCACGACCAGGACGGCCTGGCCGAGCCGGCGGATCAGGTACCCCGTCACGCGTTACGCGCCCGGCTTCAGGTCGTGCACGAACACGACGTTGGGGTAGGCGGGGTTGTCCACGTAGCCCTGGACGCCCTTGGCGAAGGCCCGCTGGTAGTTCTGCGTGAACAGCACCGCCACCGCGGCATGCTGGTCGATCAGCATGGTCTGCAGATCGGCGTAGGACTTCTCGGCCGCGGCCCGGTCGGTCGCGGTCTGCTCGGGCAGCGCGTCGATGGCCGCGTCCACCTTGGCGTCCTTGAGGTAGCTGAGGTTGAACGACGGGGTGTCGGAGGAGCGGAAGACGTTGACGAACCACGAGTACGCGTCGGCGTAGTCCGGGTACCAGTACATGACGAAGATGTCCTGGCGCTTGGCCGGGTCGGCCGACTTGCCCTGGTCCCACTGCGTGTTCCACTGCAGCGGCTTGGCGTTCAGCGTGACGTTCATGCCCTTGAGCGTCGAGGCGAGCGTCGTGGCGAAGAGCTGCTGGTCGTCATCGCCCTGGGCGTAGGTCATGGTCAGCTTCAGCTCCTGCTGGTCGGGCCCGTAGCCCGCCTCCTGCAGCAGCTCGGCGGCCTCCTGGAGGTTCTGCTGCGGCACCCGGCCCTCGACGTGCCCGAGCAGGCCCTGCGGCACCAGCCCGCTGGCGGCCACGGCCGAGCCCTTGAGCGCGACCACCAGGCCCTGGTAGTCGATGGCCTTCTGGATCGCCCGCCGCACCCGCACGTCCTTCATCGGGCCGCTCGCGGTGTTGAACAGCGCGAGCAGGTTCTGGAACGACGGGGTCTCGGTGGTCTGCAGCCCGCTGCCCTGGGCCTGGGCGAACAGTTGCGGGTTGAGGCGCTGCACGAAGCTCACCTCGCCGCGCTGGAGGAGCTGCCAGGCGGTGGTCAGCTCGGGCGTGACCCGGAAGGCGACCTTGGTGTAGTGCGGGCCGTCCCAGCCGCCCCAGTAGTCCTGGTACGCCTTCAGCGTGAGCTCGGTCTCCTTGCCCTTCTGCCAGGTGTCGATCGTGTACGGCCCGGAGCCGGCGTCCTTGCCCTCGGCGAACCACTTCTTCAGGTCGCCCGACCCGGCGGCCGTGGTGTCGTAGATGTAGGCGCCGTAGTCGGAGGAGGCGATCAGGTCCAGCGGCGCGGCGTACTTGAGGGTGAAGGTGAGCGTGGTGGCGTCGGTGGCCTCGATCGACTTCACCGAGTCCCAGATGTAGGCCGGGCCGCCGCCCTCCTCCTTGGTGCGCTCGATCGACTTCTTGGCCGCCTCGGCGTCCACCGGCTTGCCGGTGTGGAAGGTCGCGCCCTCGCGCAGCGTGAACGTCCAGGTCCTGCCGTCCTGCGAGGACGTCCACGAGGTGGCCAGGCGCGGCACCGGCTTCTGCGACACCGGGTCGTACTTGGTCAGCGACTCGTAGATGTTCTGCATCGCGATGATCTCGTTGGAGTACGAGGTCGCGGGGTCCCAGTCGGTGACGACGTCGAGGTTGGGCACGTAGGTGAAGGTGGCGTCGGAGGCCGCCGGGGCGGTGCCGGTACCGGTGCCGGTGCCGGCCGCCGGGGTGGCCGTGCCGCCCGCGCCCCTGACCTGGCCGCCGCCGCACGCGGCGGTCAGGGCGAGCGCCGCGGTGGCTCCGGCGACCAGCAGCCGCTTGTGCCAGCGCATATGTGGGGGTCCTTTCGTAGAGGGGGTACGGGCGCGTCAGGCCGGCCGCGTCCTGAGCGGACCCGCCGCCTTGACGTGCACGCGCACGGCGGGCTCGGTCAGGTAGGCGAGCGGCACCTCGGCGAGGTCCACGATCTCCACCCGGCCGGGGTCGGCTCCGGCGGCGACGGCCCGGTCGGCCGCCTCCTGCCTGGCCCGCTCGATCGCGGCCCGACGGCCCGCGCCCGCGGGGGCGATGGTGTCGAACCTGCCGCTGGCGAGCGCGATCGCGGCGCCGACCGCGTTGGCGACGTCCGCGTGGGCGGGGCGTACGACCTCACTCGTCCCCGGCAGCGTATCGGGCAGAATGAACGCCCCGCCCCCGACCGCGATCAGCGGCCGGTCGGCGCGGCCGAGCGCGACCCGGTCCACGGCGTCGGCGACCATGGCGTCGGCCTCCCGCACCGCCCGCGCCAGCCGGGCGTCCCGGGCCACGGGGTGGGTGCCCACCGCGCCGCGCCCGGCGGCGACCGCGGCGTCGGTCATGGTGGCGGTGCTCCCGCCGAAGGCCAGCGCCTCGGCGGCGATGCGGTACCCGACCGAGCGCGGCCCGACCCGCGAGCCGTCCTCGCTCACCACGGTGCCGCCGCCCAGGGCGATGGCCAGGATGTCGGGCATGCGGAAGTTGGTGGTGACGCCGCCGATCTCGGCCGCCGCGGCCGACTCGCGGGGGAAGCCGCCGGCCAGCACGCCGAGGTCGGTGGACGTGCCGCCGACGTCGGCCACGATCGCGTCGGTGACGCCGGACAGGAACGCGGCGCCGCGCAGCGAGTTGGCCGGGCCGGAGCCGATGGTCAGCACCGGATAGCGGGCGGCGTACTCCACGGCCATGAGCGTGCCGTCGTTCTGCGCGAAGTAGGTCTCCACGCTCAGGCCGCGCTCGGCCAGGACGGCGCCGAGCGCGCCGGTGACGTCGCGGGCGACGGCGTACAGGGCGGCGTTGAGCACGGTGGCGTTCTCGCGCTCCAGCAGGCCGAGCGAGCCGATCTCGTGGCTGAGCGAGACCGGGACGCCCTCGCCCAGCTCCTCGCGGACGATCTCGGCGACCCGGCGCTCCTGCTCCTCCGAGGCCGGGCTGAACACGCCGGTGACCGCGACCGCGTCGGCGTTCGCCGCCGTCTCGGCGAGGAAGCGGCGCACGGCGGCGTCGTCGAGCGGCGCGATCGGGCCGCCGTCCACGAAGTTGCCGCCGCGTACGATCGCCGCGCCCGCCGACACGGCCTCGCGCAGGTCGTCCGGCCAGCCCTCCAGCGGCGGGATCGCGGTGGTGGCGGGCGCGCCCAGGCGCAGCACGGCGACCCGGCCGAGCCCGCGGCGCTCCAGGATCGCGTTGGTGGCGTGCGTGGTGCCCAGCATCACCCGCCCCACGGCCGCCGCCCGCTCGCCCAGCTCATCGAGCACCGCGGCCAGCGCCGCCCTGAGCCCCCCGGTGACGTCGGGGCTGGTGGGCCGCTTGGCCCTGGCCAGGATGCGGTCACCGTCGTCGAGCGCGACCGCGTCGGTGTTGGTCCCGCCCACGTCGATCCCGACGCGCACCGACGTCCCGTGTGCCGACGTACCGTGTGCCGACGTACCGTGTGCCGACGGCCCGTGCTCCGCACGCGCGGGCTCGGGCGCCTGAGCCCGGCTCATGCGATCTCCTCGACGGGGGTGTAGTCCAGGTCGTAGCCGAAGGCGCGCGGGCCGGCCGTCTCCAGGCCCCTGGGGGTGCGCCAGAGCGGGTCGCACGGCCAGGCGAGCACGGCCACGCGCTGGCCGTAGCGCAGGCCCTCGGTCTGCACGGCCGTGGCCGTCTGGGCGTCCACGACGGTGATCAGGTCGGGGACCATGGCCAGCGCCCGCCCGTCCTCGATCGCGACCAGGTTCTCGTTCTGGATCTCCAGGGTCAGCGTGCGGCCCTTGTCCTCCGCCACGCCCTCCACGGTGACGGTGCCGCGGGCGAAGCCGCCGGTCGTGCGCCGGTCCACGTCGGTCACCTTGCCGGCGACCAGGCGCTTGGCGCCGAGCGTACGCGCCAGCGCGCCGAGGGGGTCGCTCTCGTGCCGGGTGGCCCGGCCGATCTCGATGGCGCGGGAGACCGTGCCCTCGATGACCGCGCCGCGCGCCTGGGCGGCGGTCAGGACGTAGTCGGCCATGAGCGCGCTGGACCCCGCGGCGACGCACACGGCGCGGGCGATGCGCTCGGCCCACAGCCCGTCCACCGGGCGCATGCTGACCACGTTGCCCACCACGTCGGCCATGACCACGAGGTTCGCGGGGAGCCCGGCGACGTACATGGAGACCATCTGCACCTCGGGGAAGGCGCGGCCCATGGCGTCGGCGTCGAGCAGCGGCAGGCCGAGCCGGGCGGCCCAGGCGACCGGCATCACGCCGTTGCCGCCGCCGATCTCGCTGGACATGATCGCGCTGGGCGGCCGGCCGAAGATCCGCTCGATCTCGTCGCGGATCAGCAGGGGCTCCTCGGCCGACTGGATCATCTCGTGCCCCACGGTGGGCGCGCCGATGCCCGACAGCGGGACGACCAGCGCGTCCCCGGGCAGGTCGGCCAGCGTGATCAGCGGCACGTCACCGTGCTCGCGCACCGCGCGGCGCACCGCTATCGCACCGGTGCGCACGTCGCCGCCGCCTCCGGTGCCGAGCACCGCACAGCCGCGGGCCAGCGGCGCGATGTCCTCCTGTGTGATGAGACGGCTCCCCTGCATGCCCGAAGCATCGGCCACCGGCGACATCCCGCTCAATGTCCCGCCGCGACACGACCCGATAATCGGTTGTCCCCCGGCGACAACCTGGGCCGATCCACGGCGGACCCCTGGCTCGCGGCGGCAGGGACCGGACGGCTAGTCTGACAACGACTCGACCGGTGGAGCCGGTCCGATCACCGCCCCCCTCGGCCCGGCACCGCCCGAGGAGTGAGACAGATGAGGGGCACAGTCAGGCGCACCACGACGGCGGTGACGGCCACGGTGTTCGGCAGGGTGTTCAGCAAGGTGTCCGGCGCGGTGCCGGCCGTGATCCTGGCCGTGGTCCTGGTCGTGGCGCTGACCGCCTGCGGCCACGACCCCTCCGCCAAGGGCGGGCGGCTCACCGTCACCGCCTACACCGGGACGTGGGGCGAGCAGTTCCGCACGTCCATCGTGGCGCCCTTCGAGCGCGACACCGGCGCCAGGGTGGACCTGGTCCACGGTGCCGACGCCGAGTGGCTGACCAGGCTGCGCGCGGCCGGGGGCCGCAACCCGCCGTACGACGTGATCGCCTTCACCCCCGGCGCCTCCGGGCCCGCCGCCGCCACCGGCCTGCTCCAGCCGCTGGACATCGGCCGCCTGGAGCACTACAACCAGCTCGACGACATCCTGCTGGGCAAGGCCGCCCACGACGGCGAGCAGTACGGCGTGCCGCTCACCACCGGCTCCACCGGGCTGACGTACCGCCGCGACAAGGTCGCCCGGCCCGATGACTGGGACGACATCTTCGACGCCGAGTACTGCGGGCGCGTGGCGCTGCCGCCGCTGACGTACCAGCCGGGCCTGGACTTCTTCACGGCCCTGGTGGAGCAGGGCGGCGGCAGGCTGTCCGACCCGGCGGCGGTGGACCGGGCGTTCGAGCGGCTGAAGGGGCTCAGGGGCTGCGTGTCGTCCTTCCCCGAGGACGCGGGCGCCGTGGTGGCGGCGGTGCGCACCGGCACGGCCTGGATCGTGCCGTTCTGGGACGGGCGGGCCTTCGCCATGGAGGCGGCCGGCGTGCCGGTCGGGTTCAGCTACCCCGCCTCGGGCCCGGTGGGGGCGCTCACGTCGTACTTCATCGCCGAGGGGACGGCGAGGACCGACCTGGCGTACATGTTCCTGAACCACCTGAGCGCGGCGGAGACCCAGCGGCGGTTCGCCGAGAGCACCTGGTACGCCGCCGCGAACGACGACATCGAGTACAGCAGGGAGTTCGAGGAGCGGATCGCGCACGGCCCGGAGATCTTCGCCAGGTTCAAGTGGGTCGACTACGCCGTGGCCGCGCCGAAGCTGGAGGAGTGGCAGCGGCGGTGGGACCGGATCCTCCGCTGAGCGCGCGCGGGCCGCACGGGCCGCACGGGCCGCACCGGCGGCCCGCGCCGCGCTCCCCGAGCGGGCCGGCGGATCAGTAGGCGGCCAGCAGGTCCACCGCGAAGACCAGGGTGTCGGTGCCCTTGATCTGCTCGCCCTGGCCCTGCTCGCCGTAGCCCAGGTCCGGCGGGATGGTCAGCAGGACGCGGCTGCCGACGTTGCGGCCGACCAGGCCCTCGTCCCAGCCCTTGATCACCTTGCCGGTGCCGATCTGGAACAGCACCGGCTGGCCGCCCTTGCTCCAGCTGCTGTCGAACTCGACGTCGGTGCCCCAGATCTTGCCGACGTACTGCACCAGGACCGCCTGACCCTTCTTGATCTTCGGGCCGTCGCCCTGGATCACGGTCTCGGCGACCAGCTTCTTGGAGGCCTTCTCGTCGGTCTTGGTGGTCAGCTTGGGCGCCTGGTCGCCGCCGGGGTTCTCCAGTTTGATCCCCGGGACCTCGGCGTCCAGGGCCTTGCCGCTGGCGGCCCTGGCCTGCGGCGCGTCGATCACGTCCACGATGAAGACCTGAGCGATGGAGGTGTCGGTGCCCTGCTGCTTGGCCTGCTCGATCTGCTCCTTGGTGTAGCTGTCGGCGGCCACCACGGCGTAGAAGCGCCCGCCCGGCTTGGCGCCGACGAAGCCGTCCTGGACGACCTTGGGCAACTGGGTGCTGAGCGGTACCAGCTCGGGCGCGCCCGCGTCGTACGTCGAGCCGCCCAGGGCGTTGGTCTTGCCGTCCCACGTGTAGACGGTCAGGTTGGCGACAACGGAGTCGCCCATCTTCACCGGCGTGCCCGACCCCTCCTTGACGACCTTGAAACTGGAGGTCGCCGCGGGCTTGCCGGCGGGGAACTTCACGGTGGGCTTCTCACCGGTCTCGCCGGTGACGGTCAAAGCGGCCCCCGTGGTGGTGGCCGCGGCCCCGCCGGTGTCCTTGACGTCCGTGCCGCAGGCGGCGGCGAACAGCAATGGGACGGCGGCGAGTACGGCCAGGCGGCGTCGCATAGGGTATCCCTCGAACAGACATCAGGTTCGCGCAACCCTACCCGACACCCGCATACAGCCGAGTTAAGGCGGCGACGATCTTTTACAAAACCGCCGTCTTCCTTGCGAACGCTTCGAAGTACACCGGGCTCGGCCGTACCGAGGGCCGTGTCCTCGCTGGTCGCTGTGGTCGCTCTGGTCGCTAGCGTCGCTGGGGTCGCGCCGGTGCGCTCGTCGCTAGGGTCACGGCGGTCGCTCCGGTGCGCTTGGTCGCTCGGGTCACCCGGGTCGGGTGCGCTCGGTCACTTGGGTCGGCCCACTCCCACCACTCCCCGCCGGACACCACTCCCGCCCCGGCACCGGGGAGCAGCGTCCGCCTCACCGCTCTCCGCACTCCCGACGCGGCCTGACCCGGCGGTCGTGCCGGACACCGGCCGCCCCACCACCGGTCTCCCCCAGCGGGAGGGGCCGGGCGGCCCACATCTCGGCCCCATGCCCCCGCAGGCGGAGCCGGCATCGCGCTCATGACCGTGCTCCGCGCGCTCCGGCACCGGGGAGCGCGTCCGCCTCTTCCGGCTCGCGGCTCCCCGCGCTCCTCGCCCAGGTGTGGCGCGCACACCACCGTCACCGCGTCCTTCCGCCGGAACCGCCTGCCGGGCACCGGCCGCCGGATCTGCGGCCGGTGCGGGGCAGGCCCGTGCCGCAGGGCGTCGGTCACATGCCGGCGATGAGCTTGTCCACTCTCTCGTCCACCGCGCGGAACGGGTCCTTGCACAGCACCGTGCGCTGGGCCTGGTCGTTCAGCTTCAGGTGGACCCAGTCGACGGTGAAGTCGCGGCGCTTCTCCTGGGCGCGGCGGATGAACTCGCCGCGCAGGCGGGCCCTGGTGGTCTGCGGCGGCACCGACTTGGCCTCGAAGATCTTCAGGTCGGAGGCGACCCGCTCCACCGAGCCGCGCCGCTGCAGCAGGTAGTACAGCCCGCGGCGCCGGTGCACGTCGTGGTAGGCCAGGTCGAGCTGGGCCACGCGCGGCGAGGACAGCGGCAGGTCGTACTTCTTGCGGTAGCGCTCGATGAGCTGGTACTTGGTCACCCAGTCGATCTCGCGGGAGACCAGGTCGAGGTCGCCGGTCTCGACGGCGCGCAGGGTGCGCTCCCACAGCTCCAGCACCCGGTGGGCGATGTCGTCGCCGCCGCGCCGATCGACGAAGTCCTTGGCCTTGGACAGGTACTCCTGCTGGATCTCCAGCGAGGACGCCTCGCGCCCGTTGGCCAGGCGGACCCGGCGCCGGCCGGTGATGTCGTGGGAGACCTCGCGGATGGCCCGGATCGGGTTCTCCAGCGACAGGTCGCGCATCACGGTGCCGGCCTCGATCATGCGCAGCACGAGGTCGGTGGCGCCGACCTTGAGCAGCATCGTGGTCTCGCTCATGTTGGAGTCGCCCACGATGACGTGCAGGCGGCGGAACCGCTCGGCGTCAGCGTGGGGTTCGTCCCTGGTGTTGATGATGGGCCTGCTGCGGGTGGTGGCGCTGGAGACGCCCTCCCAGATGTGCTCGGCGCGCTGGGAGACGCAGTAGACCGCGCCGCGCGGCGTCTGCAGCACCTTGCCCGCGCCGCAGATGATCTGCCTGGTGACCAGGAACGGGATCAGCACGTCGGCGAGGCGGCCGAACTCGCCGTGGCGGCCGACGAGGTAGTTCTCGTGGCAGCCGTAGGAGTTGCCGGCGGAGTCGGTGTTGTTCTTGAACAGGTAGATGTCGCCTGCGATGCCCTCTTCGCGCAGCCGCTTCTCGGCGTCCACGAGCAGGCCCTCCAGGATGCGCTCCCCCGCCTTGTCGTGGGTGACGAGCTCCACGACGTTGTCACACTCGGGAGTGGCGTACTCGGGATGGCTGCCGACGTCCAGGTAGAGGCGCGCGCCGTTGCGCAGGAACACGTTGCTCGATCGGCCCCAGGACACGACCCGCCGGAACAGATACCGCGCCACCTCGTCGGGCGACAGCCTGCGCTGCCCCCGGAACGTGCAGGTGACGCCGTATTCGTTCTCCAGGCCGAAGATGCGACGATCCATCACCTCACACTAGTCCCCTCGCTCGCGTGGTGGGAGCCATCCATGGCCCGCGTTTCCGATGGCGCCCGCGCCCGCGGCATGCACGGGGGCGGGCGCCGGGCGTGGCGTCAGCCGCCCGAGCCCGTGTCGATGTCGCCCTCGGGCGCGGTCGGCGGCACGTCGGGCCCCGGCGCGGGCGGCGGGGCGGCCTGGGCGGGCGGCTCGGCCTGCCGCTCCTGCGCCTCGGGGGCCTCGGCGGCCTCGGGGGCGGCCGGGGTGCCCTCGGCGAGCAGGCGCTCCAGCCTGGCGCCGGTCAGCCGCAGGAACTTGCGGTGGGGCCGGTTGCGGTCGAGCACCGCGACCTCGAGCTGGGAGGTGGGCGGGCGCTCGCCGTCGGGCTCGGTCAGCGCGGTGACGCCGACCCGCAGCGCCTCGGCCAGGGACAGGCCCTCGCGGTAGTGCTCCTTCAGCCGCCCGGCGACGGCGTCGACCTGGCCGCCCAGCGCGACCGCGCCGTGCTCGTCGGTGACCGACCCGTCGAAGGTGAGCCGGTAGAGCTGGTCGGCGTCGCTGGTCTCGCCGACCTCGGCGACCACCAGCTCCACCTCGTACGGCTTGATCGAGTCGGTGAAGATCATGCCGAGGTTCTGCGCGTACAGGTTGGCCAGGCCGCGGGCCGTGACGTCGCCCCGGTCGTAGGTGTAGCCGTTGATGTCGGCGTAGCGGATACCGCCCAGGCGCAGCGCCTCGAACTCGTTGTAGCGGCCCACGGCGGCGAAGCCGATGCGGTCGTAGATCTCGCTGATCTTGTGCAGCGCCCGCGACGCGTTGTGCGCGACGAACAGGATGCCGTGCTCGTACTGCAGCACGACGGAGCTGCGGCCGCGCGCGATGCCCTTACGCGCGTAGTCGGCCTTGTCCCGCATCTGCTGCTCTGCGGGGACATATCCAAACGGCATGGACACCGGTGGCGTTCCTCTCCTCGTTAAGGTTTCAGCGCAGCGGGGCGACGGGCCCGTCGGGGTCGGTCATCCGGCCCTCCAGCATGCCCTGCACCAGCTCGGCGACCTCGTCGTCGGGCAGGCGGCGGAAGCCCTCGTCGGTGATGGTCGCGACGATCGGCCAGATCTTGCGCGTCACGTCGGGGCCGCCGGTGGCCGAGTCGTCGTCGGCGGCGTCGTAGAGCGCCTGCAGGCAGGCCAGCACGGTGTCGGCGGGCGAGGCGTTCTCACGGTAGAGCTTCTTCAGCGAGCCGCGCGCGAAGATCGAGCCGGAGCCGATGGCGTGGAACTGCTGCTGCTCGTACGGCCCGCCGCCGACGTCGTAGCCGAAGATGCGCCCGGCGTCGCGGTCGGGGTCGTAGGCGGCGAACAGCGGCACCACGACCAGCCCCTGCATGGCGTTGGGCAGGTTCTCCCTGATCATGGTGGCCAGGCGGTTGGCCTTGCCCTCGACCGAGAGCGTGCGGCCCTCGCGCTTCTCGTAGTGCTCCAGCTCCACGCGGTACAGCCGGGCCATCTCGATGCCGGTGCTCGCGGTGCCCGCGATGCCCATGCACGAGTAGTCGTCGGTGCGGTACACCTTCTCGACGTCACGCTGCGAGATCATGTTGCCGGAGGTCGCCCGCCGGTCACCGGCCATCACGACGCCGCCGGCGCACGTGGCGGCCACGATGGTCGTCGCGTGCGGGATCGCGTCGCCGATCGGCGTGGCGATGCCCTCGCGGCGTCCGGGCAGCAGATGCGGCGCGTAGGCCGTGAGGAACTCGGTGAACGACGAGCTACCGGTGTCCAGGAAAATGCTGTCCCTCAAGCCGGCGGGCAGGTCCCTGTGCGATGCCACGCGACTCCCTCCCAATCAGACGATCCGATAGGGCGACCCTACTCATCTTGGTCCGCTGCTTGCACTTCCCACGATCAGCTCAGGGCGAACCATTTCGCATGCCGTCCCATGATCTGACCGTTAAACCGCGCCAATCTTTACGCGTGAGATCGGGCGTGCGATTGTCGGTATGTCTGCACGTCCTGAATGTCCATGCCATTGCCTCCCCGAGGAGGTCGCACATGAGACTCCCCCGCCGACCTGCGACGACTCTCGCCCTGCTGGCCGCCGTGACCCTCGCGCTCACCTCCTGCGGCGCCGAGGAGGGCTCCGGCGACGGCGCGGTCACGCTGACGATCACCGCCAACGCCATCTCCGGCGGCAAGAACTCCGCGACCGCCGACTGGATCAAGAACTGGGTGATCCCGCGCTTCGAGGAGACGCAGAAGGCGGCCGGGCGCAACGTGCACGTGCTGTTCCAGCCCAACGGCGTGGACGACGAGCAGTACAAGACCAAGGTCGCGCTGGACCTGAAGTCCCGCGGCGGCGCAGACGTGATCGACCTGGACGGCATCTGGATCGGCGAGTTCGCCCAGGCGGGCTACCTCAAGCCGCTGACCGAGGTGGCCGGCGCGGCGGTGGACGCCTGGGAGGGCTGGGAGCAGATCCCGCAGGCGGTGCAGGGCCTGGGCGTCTTCGAGGGCAAGAAGTACGCCCTGCCGGTCGGCACCGACGGCCGGGTGCTCTACTACAACAAGGACCTGTTCCGCCGGGCCGGGCTGCCGCAGGACTGGCAGCCGGAGAGCTGGCGGGAGATCCTGGACGCGGGCACGGCCCTGAAGAGGCTGCCCGGCGTAACCCCGATCCAGATCAACGCCGGCACCGCGATGGGCGAGGCCACCACCATGCAGGGCGCGCTGCCGCTGCTGGCGGGCGCCGGCGCCGAGGTGTACTCCGGCGGCAGGTGGCTCGGCGGCTCGCAGGCGGTCCGGGACGTGCTCGGCTTCTACCGCCAGATCTACGGCGGCGGCCTGGGCGACCCCCGGTTGCAGCAGGAGGCCAAGGGACGCGACAAGTCCTTCGCCGAGTTCGCCGAGGGCAAGATCGGCATCCTGGCCGAGGGCGACTACTTCTGGCGCTCGGTGATCGCCCCCGAGGCCGGCGTGGCGCCGATGAAGGACCGCGACGCCAAGGTCGGCTACGCGCTCATCCCGGCCAGGGAGCCCGGGGCGGGCATCCGCGGCCAGGACTTCGTCAGCATGTCCGGCGGCTCGGCCCGGGTGCTGAACCCGTTCTCCGGCAACCCCGGCCCGGCCTGGGAGCTGCTGTCGTTCATGCACTCCGCCGAAGCGACCGAGGCGGAGCTGACGATGGCCGGCGAGGCGCGGATCACCGCGCGCGCCGACGTCAACGACAAGATGCTCGCCGGCGACCCGATGCTGTCGTTCGTCTCGGAGAAGGTGCTGCCGCTGACGGCGTACCGGCCGCCGCTGGCGGTCTACCCGCAGGTGTCGGCCGCGCTGCAGGAGGCGACCGCGGACGTGGTGGCGGGCCGGACTCCGGAGGAGGCCGCGGCGGCGTACCAGGAGAAGGTGATCCGGATCGCCGGCGGCCCGGACAAGGTCGCGGGCCAGTGACGAGTGATCCGTCCGGGCTGGGCCGGGGCGGGGCGGCGGCGCTCGTCCTGCCGGCGCTGGTGCTCATCGGGGTGTTCCTGGTGTTCCCGGCGCTGTGGACGATCTACCTGGGGCTGACCGACTACCGGCTGACCGGGCTCGCGGCGGCCGATCCCCAGGTGGTCGGCCCGGCGAACTACCTGGACGCGCTGGGCGACGAGCGCTTCCTCGGCTCGACCTGGCTGAGCGTGCAGTACGTGCTCGGCTCGGCGGTGATCGGGCAGGCGTGCCTGGGCTTCGCCATCGCGTGGCTGGTGCGCGACCGGCGCGGGCCGCTGCGCCGGGTCGTCGAGGGCGTGGTGCTGCTGTCGTGGATCCTGCCCGGCTCGGTGGTGGCGTACCTGTGGATCGCGCTGCTGGACCGCGACGGCGGCACGCTGAACGCGCTGCTGAACACCCCCGGCGCGGCCTGGCTGCTGGACCACCCGATGCTCTCGCTCGTGGTGTTCAACACCTGGCGGGGTACCGCCTTTTCGATGATGCTCTACGCCGCCGCGCTGGAGAGCGTGCCGCCCTCCCACCTGGAGACGGCGCGGCTCGCGGGCGCCTCGGCCTTCCAGCAGCTCCGCGACGTGGTGCTGCCGCGCATCCGCGGCCACGTGCTGACCAACCTGCTGCTGATCAGCCTGTGGACGTTCAACGACTTCACGCCGTTCCTGATCACCGCGGGCGGGCCGGAGGGCGCCTCGGAGACGCTGCCGGTGTACGTCTACATCGTGGCGCTGCGCGACGGCGAGCTGGGCGTGGGCGCGGCGGTGTCGTTCCTGATCCTGGCGGTCAACCTGGTGTTCGCGCTGGTGTACCTGCGGCTGCTGCGCGCCCGTGGCCGCGACGCCGACGTGCCGGCCCCCGCCCGCGCCGCGACGAGGACGGCGGCATGAGCGGCGGGCGCGCGCACGCCGGCCACATGGTGCGCCGGATCGGGGTCTTCGCGTTCTTCTCGGTGGTGCTGGCCTTCTTCTCGCTGCCCATGCTCTGGCTGGCCACCGCGCCGTTCGACGCGAACCCCTCGATCACCGTGTCGGTGCCGGAGTTCACCCTGGCCAACTTCCGCGCGATCCTGGACAACCCGTACGCGCTGGGCTCCCTCGGCAACTCGGTGCTCCAGGCGGGCGGCGCGGCCCTGGTGGTGGTGACGCTGGCCGCGACGGCGGCGTACGCGCTGTCGCGGGTGCGGGTGCCCGGCCGCGACGCCCTGCTGTACGTCCTGCTGCTGCTGTCCTCGATCGTGACCGGCACCGCCGCGATGGTGCCGATCTTCGAGCTGGCCACCCGGCTGAACCTGATCGACACCCATCTGGGGGTGATCCTGACCGTCTCCGGCGGGCTGCTCCCGGCGGCGATCTTCATCCTGAAGGACTTCATGGACGCCACGCCCACGTCGTACGAGGAGTCGGCCCGGGTGTTCGGGGCCGGGCCGGTGCAGATCCTGCTGCACGTGGCGGTGCCGCTGGTACGCCCCGGGCTGGCCACGATCGCGGTGTGGGCGGTGGCCAACGTGTGGGGCGGCTTCCTGCTGCAGTTCATCCTGATCCGCGACCCGCAGCGCGCCCCCGGCTCGGTCGTCCTGTACACGCTCTACACCGAGGGCGGCCAGCCCGACCTGTCCCTGCTCTCGGCATTCTCGCTGCTGTACTCGCTGCCGGTGGTGCTGATGTACCTGTTCGTCAGCACCAGGTACGGCTTCCGCTTCCACGGAGGGATCAAACGGTGATCTCCCTGCACGGCCTGACCAAGGAGTTCCCCGGCGGGGTCCGCGCGATCGACGCACTGGACCTGGAGATCGCCGACGGGGAGTTCTTCGCCCTGCTCGGCCCGTCCGGCTGCGGCAAGACGACGCTGCTGCGCACGATCGCGGGCCTGGAGACCCCGACGCGGGGGCGGGTGGCGATCGGCGGGGTGGACGTGACGGCGACCCCGCCGGGCCGCAGGGACGTCGCCATGGTCTTCCAGGACTACGCCCTGTTCCCGCACATGGACGTCACCGACAACATCGCCTACCCGCTGCGGATCAGGAAGGTGCCGCGGGCCGAGCGCCGGGCCAGGGCCGCCGAGACGGCCGCCCGGCTCAGCCTGGCCGAGCTGCTGGCGCGCCGCCCGGGGCAGCTCTCCGGCGGGCAGCAGCAGCGCGTCGCGCTGGCCCGCGCCATCGCCTGCCACCCGCGGGCGTTCCTGTTCGACGAGCCCCTGTCCAACCTGGACGCCCGGCTCCGCCTGGAGGCGCGCACGTTCCTCAAACGGCTGCAGCGCGACCTGGCCGTCACCACCGTGTTCGTCACCCACGACCAGGGCGAGGCCCTGGCGCTGGCCGACCGGGTCGCGGTCATGTCGGGCGGCAGGATCATGCAGGTGGGCACGCCCGCGGAGGTGTTCCAGCGGCCCGCGAGCACCTTCGTGGCCTCCTTCATCGGGTCCACGCCGATGAACCTGCTGCCCGGCGAGGTACGCGGGGGCGGGCTGCGGGTGGCGGGCGCGCGGCTCCCCCTGCCGCAGGAGGCCGCCGGCCTGCCCGAGGGCGCCGGCGTCGTCTACGGCGTCCGCCCCGAGTACGTGGACCTGTCGCCGGCCCCGCGTCCCGGCGCCTTCGCCGGGCGGGTGGCCGTACTGGAGAACCTGGGCACCGCGCACCTCGTCACCCTGGAGGTGCCCGCCGAGGACGGCGAGCCCCCCGCCGGCTCCGAGCCCGGCGGCGCCACCGTGCAGGCGGTGGTCCCGGAGGGCGGGGAGCCGGCGCTGGGCGAGGCCGTGTGGGCCGCCCCGAGGCACGAGCGCGCCCTCGTCTACCACGACGACGTGCTCCTCACCCGCGCCCCGGACAGGGCGGCCCGATGACCGTGCTGCGCGGCCGGTGGACCCTGGAGGACCGGGTGGGCGACCCGGTGCGGGAGGTGGCCTTCGAGGTGCCGCCGGGCACCGCGGCGATCACCGTGCGGCTGTCGTACGACCGGGCGGCGGGCGTGCTGGACCTGGGCTGCGCCGGGCCGGAGGGCTTTCGCGGATGGTCGGGCGGGGCGCGGGAGGAGTACACGATCGCGCCGGGCTGGGCCACCCCCGGGTACCTGCCCGGCCCGGTGGAGCCGGGGGTGTGGCAGGTGCTTCTCGGGCTGTACCGGGTGCCGCGCGACGGGCTGGAGTACCGGATCGAGGTGACGGCGCACCGGGAGCCGCCGCCTCCCCCGGAGCCGCCGCCACCGCCGCCCGCCGGGGAGCGCCCGGCCGCGGCCCGGCGGCGCGGGCTGCCCGCGCTGGACGGGCTCACCTGGGCCGTGGGCGACCCGCACGCGCACTCCGTGCACTCCGACGGCGCCCTCACCGTGCCCGAGCTGGCCGCGCTCGCCCGCGAGCAAGGGCTGGACTTCCTGGCCGTCACCGACCACAACACGGTCAGCCACCACGCCGAGCTGCCCGCCGCCGGCCGCGCCGCCGGGATCACCCTCGTCCCGGGCCAGGAGGTCACCACCGACCTCGGCCACGCCAACGCCTTCAGCGACATCGGCTGGATCGACTTCCGGCTGCCGGCGCGGGAGTGGGTGCGCGAGACCGAGCGCCGGGGCGGGCTGCTGTCGGTCAACCACCCGGTCGCGGCGGACTGCGCGTGGCGGCACCCCCTGCCGGTGCGGCCCCGGCTGGCGGAGGTGTGGCACTGGAGCTGGTGGGACCGCACCTGGGGCGCGCCCCTGGCCTGGGCCGCCGCCTGGTCGCCGGAGGTGGTGCTGCTCGGCGGCGGCGACTTCCACCACTCCGGCGAGGGCCACCCGCCCGGCGCCCCGGCGACCTGGGTGCTCACCGCCGACCCCGGCGACCCGGACGGGATCCTGGCGGGCATACGGGCGGGCCGCACGGCCGTAAGCGCCGGCCCGGACGGGCCGCTGCTGCTGCGGCACGGCGAGGACTTCCTGATCCTGGACGGCGACGGGCTCGTGCTGTGGGGCCCCGGCCACCGCACGGTCGTCCGCGGCGACAGGGTGCGGCTGCCCGCCCGGCCGGGCCCGCACCGGCTGGAGACCGAACGCAACGAGGTGATGGCGCTGTGCACGTGAGCGGCGCGGGCGACGATGGGAGGGCATGAAGATGAGAGTGGCCATCGCCGGGCTCGGGGCGGCGGCCCAGGCCGTCTACCTGCCCCTGCTGACCCGGCGCCGCGACCTGTTCGAGGTGACCGCGGTGTGCGACCTGGACCCGCGGCACGCCGGCGCCATCGGCCTGGAGCTGGGGCTCGCGCCCGAGCGCTGCTCCGGCGACGCGGCGCGGATGCTCGACGAGGGCGGCTTCGACGCGCTGATCGTGCTCACCGCGGGCACCCACGGCCCCCTGGTGGCCGAGGCGCTGCGGCGCGGCTACCACGTGCTGTCGGAGAAGCCGCTGGCCTACACCCGGGCCGAGGCCGCCCGGATCGCCGAGGTGCTGGAGAAGGCGGGCGGCGACGGCCCGCGGTTCATGACCGGCTACATGAAGCAGTACGACCCCGCCACCACCCGCCTGGCCGCCCTGCTGGCGACCCTGGGCGGGCCGCGCGCCGTACGGCACCTCGACGTGACCGTGCTGCACCCCACCGGCGAGTCGCAGCTCGCATTCGCCCGGCTGCGGCCCGCGCGGCCCACCCCCGAGGCGCTGGCCCCGCACATCGAACGGGACGAGCGGGCGCTCGACGTGGCCCTCGGCCCGGCCACCCCGCGCCTGCGCGCGCTCTACACCGACATCGTGCTCGGCAGCATGTGCCACGACCTGTCGCTGATCCGGATGCTCACCGGCCCGCCCGCGGGCGTGGACCACGTGGCGGTCTGGCCCGAGGGCTCCGCCCCGCTGTCGGTCGAGGTCACCGGCCGGCTGCCCGCGGGCGGCAGGTACGGGATGCGCTGGCACTACCTCGCCGACCACCCGGCGTACCGCGAGACCGTGACCGTGCACCACGAGCAGGGCTCGCTGGAGCTGGTCTTCCCATCGCCGTACCTGATGAACGCCCCCACCACCCTCACCGCCTCCGCGCGCGACGGCACCGCCGAGACCCGCACCGTGCACCGCGACGTGTCGGAGGCGTTCGAGCTGCAACTTGTGGCGTTCCACGCGCTGGTCACCGAGGGGCGGCCCCCGCTCACCGGCCTCGACGGCGCGCTGTCCGACATCGTGATCGCCCAGCGCATCGTGCGCGTGTACGCCGAGTCGGCGGGGCTGCCCATCGGAGGAGAGGCCGTTGAACCCTGACGCACGCGACATCGTGGTCGTCCCGCACACCCACTGGGACCGGGAGTGGTACCTGCCGTTCCAGCGCTTCCGGCTCGGCCTGGTGCGCATGCTGGACGAGGTGCTGGAAACGATGGCCGCCGACCCCGGCTACCGGTTCACCATGGACGGCCAGCTCGCCGCGCTGGAGGACTACCTGGAGATCCGCCCCGAGCGGCGGGGCGAGCTGGCCGGGCTGATCGCCGAGGGCCGCCTCGCGGCCGGGCCGTGGCTGATCCTCGCCGACGAGTTCCTGTGCTCGGGCGAGACGCTGGTGCGCAACCTGGAGTACGGCGTGCGCGGCGTCGCCGCCCTGACCGGCGGGGCCGGGGCCGCGATGCGGGTGGGCTACCTGCCCGACCAGTTCGGGCACTGCGCGCAGATGCCGCAGATCCTGGCCCTGGCCGGGCTGGAGCACGCCTGCGTGTGGCGCGGCGTGCCCGCGGGCGTGGACCGCGACGCGTTCGCCTGGACCGGCGCCGACGGCACCGTGATCCGCACCCAGTACCTGCCCGGCGGCTACGGGAACGCCGTGGCGCTGTTCGGCGGCCCCGCCGAGGGCCTGCCCGACCGGCTCGCCGCGTTCGCCGCCGCCATGCGCCCGTGGCGGCCCGAGGGCCCCATGCTGGCGATGTACGGCGCCGACCACAGCGCCCCCGCCGCCGGCATCACCGCCGCCGGGCTGCGCCTGGCCACGCTGGGCGAGTACGTGACCGCGCAGCCGCCCTCGGCCGAGGGGCTGCCCGTCGTACGCGGCGAGCTGCGCTCCCACGCCCGCGCCAACATCCTGCCCGGCGTGCTGTCGGCCCGCGTGCCCGCCAAGGCCGCCATGGCCCGCGCCGAGCGCGTCGTCACCCGCTACGCCGAGCCGCTGGCCACGCTGTGGCTGGGCGGCTCCGGGCGCGGCGCTGCGGCCACGCTGCTGGACATGGCCTGGCGCAGGCTGATCGCGTGCAGCGGGCACGACTCCGTCACCGGGTGCGGCGCCGACGACACCGCCCAGCAGGTCGAGGCGCGGATCGCCGAGGCGGGGCAGATCGGGCAGGCCGTGGTGGACATGGTCGCCGCCTCCCTGGCCGCGCGCACGCCCCGAGGGGCGATCACGGTGGTGAACCCCGCCCCGTACGAGCGCTCCGGGCTGGTGCTCGCGGACCTGCCGGAGAACCGGGCGCGGCTGGTGGACGCCGACGGTGCGCCCGTGCCGCTGCAACGCCTGGAACTGGCGCCCACGCTGCTGGACGAGACCGTCATGGACGACCTGACCCGGCTGCTGGGGCGGGTGCACGAGCGGGAGCTGTTCGGCTTTGAGATCCTGTCCTGGGAGGTGGCCGAGCCGGGCGTGTTCACGGTCGTGGTGGGCCGGCACGCGGCGTCGGCGTACGAGTACGCCGACCTGCGCGCCGCGGTGCTGGAGGCCGCGGCCTCCCGTCCCGGCCCGTGGACGGTGCGCACGCTGGCCGAGCCGGTCGTCACCGTGGCCGCGCTGGTCACCGTGCCGCCGCTGGGCCGCGCCACGCTCACCTCGGCCGCGTGGGCGCCGCCGGTCGGCCGGGGCCCCGCCGGGATCGGCGCCGTCGCCCCGGCGGGCGGAAGGGGGGCCGGCAACGGCCTGCTCACGGTGGCGATCGAGGACGACGGCACGCTGACCCTGCGCTCGCGCGACGGGCTGGAGGCCCGCGGCGTCGGGCGGATCGTGGACGGCGGCGACGCGGGCGACACCTACAACCACGCGCCACCGGCGCGCGACCGCCTCGTCTCCGCCCCGGCCTGGGTCAAGGTCGAGGAGGTCTGCCGCGGCCCGCTGGTGTGGGCGGCGGAGATCGTGCGCGAGTACTCCTGGCCGCGCTCCTCCACCCCCGAGGAGCGCTCGGCCGAGACGGTCCCGGTCGTCGTGACCACGCGGGCGGAACTGCGCGCGGGCGAGCCGTTCCTGCGTCTGGAGGTCGGCTTCGACAACCGCGCGCTGGACCACCGCGTACGCTGGCACGCCCCGCTGCCCGCCCCGGCCGCCGAGTCGTACGCCGCCGGCCAGTTCGCCGTCGTCCGCCGCGGCACCACCGCCGAGGGCGGAGGCGGCGAGCGCCCGCTGCCCACCTTCCCCGCCGAGTCCTTCGTCACCGCGGGCGGCCTGGCGCTCCTGCTGGACCAGGCCACCGAGTACGAGCTGATCCCCGACGGCCCCGAACTGGCCATCACCCTGGTCCGCTCGGTCGGCCACCTGTCGCGCAACCGCAACCCCTACCGCGACGAGCCCGCCGGCCCGGAAGTGGCCACCCCCGGCGCCCAGTGCCCCGGCCCCATCACCACCCGCTTCGCCGTCCACCTGCACACGCCCCCCTGGCACGAGGCGGCCCTGCCCCACCTGGCCGAGGACTACCGCCACGACCTGCTGGCCGTCCCCGGCACCGCCCCCTCCGCCCCCACCCCCGCCCCGCTCACCGGCCCGCTCTCACTCACGGGCGAGGGCGTGGTCCTCGCCGCCCTGCGCGAACGCGACGGCCTCCTGGAGGCCCGCCTGGTCGCCGAACACCCGTCCCCCACCGAGGCCGTCCTCACCGGCCCCTTCACCGCCGCCCACCGCGCCGACATCGTAGGCGCCACCGGCGACGCACTCCCCCTCACCCTCACCACGACGCCCCCGGTCACCGCCGACTCGCCAGAGCCCCTGGAACGCCCGGCGCCGTCGTCCCCGCCGGCACCGATGTCAGAGTTGCGTCTCCCCCTGCGCCCGTTCGAGATCGTGACCCTGCACCTGGCCACCCCACTGCCGGCCGATCCAGACGGATTCCGCCCGTAGCCCGCTCCCACCTGCCGTGGCGACGCCACCCGGGAGGGTGCCCGGTACGCTCTGCCGCGGCGGGGGAAGTGACCGGGCAGCCGTGGATCCTCCGCATGCCGGGGAGGGGGTGAGGGCTGGAACCGCGCGCGCCCGACGCCCCCACCGCCTCCTCCTCCAACCGGGGACCACCCCAGCGAAGAGCAAGGCCAGGGCCGCTGAGCCACCCCAACGGAGACCCACCCCAGCGAGCAGCGGGCCAAGACCGCCAGGCCAGCCGAACAGGGTGTGCTGGGCGTCGCCGGAGCGGTGGATGTCGTTCAGGGAAACCGGGGGCAGGACCGTCAACCGGTCATCGGGGGCGAACCGCTCAGCCGGGGTCCGCACGAGCGCCTCTCAGCGCTTCGGCGCGACGAAGACTTACCGGCCCCGGGCCCCGCCACGCGGTGGCCGGTGCGTGTGGCGGGCCCTCGGCGGGTCATGCCGCCCGTTTCCGGGAGCGGCGTTGGATCGGCGCTGGGCGGGCGCTCGATCGGTCCCGGGGCAGCGCCGGGCTGGTGCAGGGCTGGTTGCCGGTTCGGGGCGGGGCCGGCGTCCGGCCGGGGCCTGTCCGGGGGCCGTGCGGCGTCCCGAGGTCGAGCACCGGCCTCGGTGGCCGGGGTCGCCCTTGGCCGGGGCCGCTCGTAGCCCTTGGCCGGGTCGCCCGGGGCCGGGGGCGGTGCCGGGACCGGATGCTGGCCGGCTCCGGTGCCGGGGCTGGTGTGGCCGGCCGGGTCCGCCCGGCGTTCGGTCGCGGTCGGCGCGTGTCCGCGCGAACCCGGCCGCCCGCGCCGGAGCCGCGCCCGCGGATCGCGTGGCTCGCGATCCGCGATGAGCCGCAGCCAGGTGGCCGCGGCCGCGTTGCCGGAGGGTGTGTCCTACTGACCACCCTTTTGCACGTAAGAGCGGACGAATTCCTCGGCGTTCTCCTCAAGGACCTCGTCGATCTCGTCGAGGATGGCGTCCACGTCGTCGGTGAGCTTCTCCTGCCGTTCCTGAACGTCCGAGGACGCCTGGACCTCGGTCTCCTCGACCTCGGTGTCGCGGCGGCCGGTCTGCTTCTGGCCGCCGGTGTCCCTGCTCGCCATGTGTCCTACCTCCCGTTGGGGGACGTCTCTGAGTCTTATCTTCCCCGAAGTGGGATGGATTGCGCGCCCGTGGCCCAGCGATCTTTACGCGCTTGACGTAGATAGCAGCACTATCCAATACTTGGATAGCTCCACTACCCAACCAACTCGTCCCGGAGACGCCATGTCCCCCTCTTCTCTCAGCACCGCCGGCGTGCTGCTGATCCTGGTTCCCACGATCGCCTTCGGCGGCGCGTCCCTGCTGGCCCACATCATGCGCAACATACCCGGCTATATGGACAATCCCACCAGAAGGGGACTTTGGCGGGCAGGGCACGCGCACGCCAGCGTACTCGTGCTGTTCGCCCTGGTCGCGATGCTCTACATCGACCAGACCGACCTGAGCGACGGGCTGAAGACGATGGTCCGGGTCCTGCTCGTCGCCGCGCCGATCCTGATGCCGCTCGGCTTCTTCCTGTCGGTGGTACGCCCCCGCGACACCAGGCCGAACCCGCTGATCTGGCTGACCGCCCTCGGCGGCGCGGGGCTCGCCGTGGGCACGTTCACCCTGGGCATCGGCCTGCTCTGAACGCCGTACGCGCCCGTCCCGCCGCGGCGCGTGGTCGAAGCGAGCGCAACCACCTCGGGTTCCCGCCACAATGGGGGATGTGGTGACTGAGGGGCCCGGTTTCGGCGTGGAACGGGTGGTTCATGGATGAGGACGTTGCACGGCTGCTCGGGGGGCGCTATCGCCTGCTGTCGCCGATCAGGCACGGGGCGACGGGGATCATGTGGCGGGCGCACGACGCACGGCTGCGCCGCGACGTGGCCATCAAGGAGGTGCAGCCGCAGTTCCGCTCCAACGAGGTCGATCTCACCGGCGCGCGGCGGCGCGCGCTGCGCGAGGCGCGGGCGGCCGGGCGGCTGAGCCACCCGGCGATCATCACGGTGCACGACCTGCTGGAGGAGGCGGGCCGGCTGTGGATCGTGATGGAGCTGCTGGAGGCGCTGACGCTGGACGAGACGGTCAAGCACGTCGGCCCCCTGCCGGTGCACTGGACGGCCTGGATCGGCTACCAGCTTCTGTCGGGGCTGCGCCACGCCCACGGCGAGGGGGTGCTGCACCGTGACATCCACCCGGCCAACATCCTGCTCACCGGCGACCGGGTGGTGCTGACCGACTTCGGCATCGCCGCGCTCAACGGCGACCACACCTCGCCCAACTCGATCCCGGTGGACGACCTGCCCGCCTACACCGCCCCCGAGCGGCTGCGCGGCGGCCCGGTCTCCCCCGCCGCCGACCTGTGGTCGTTCGCGGCGTGCCTGTACTTCGCGGTGGAGGGCCGCCCGCCCTACGTCGGCGCCGACATGGTGACCGTGCTCGGCCTGGCGCTGACCAAGAAGCCGCCGGTCCCCACCAAGGCGGGCCCGCTGCTGCCGGTGATCGAGGGCCTGCTGCACCGCGACCCGGGCCACCGGATGCCGGCCGAGCACGCCTCGGTGCTGCTGACCGAGATCCTGCGCGCCGAGGGCATCCCGATGGCGCCGTACCGGCTGCCGGCGGTCGAGCTGCCGCCCGACGCCTTTACAAAGTAGATCACATGCCGCGGGCGGCGCCCGGGTGCCTGTGCGCCCGGACACCGCCCGCGGTGCGTGTGAGGGTCAGGAGTCGCCGGTCAGCGCGGCGACCAGGTCGGCGGCCGTACGGCAGCGGTCGAACAGCTCGCCCACGTGCGCCTTGGTGCCGCGCAGCGGCTCCAAGGTGGGCACCCGCTGCAGCGAGTCGCGGCCCGGGATGTCGAAGATCACCGAGTCCCAGGAGGCCGCGGCGACCGAGTCGCTGTACTGGCGCAGGCAGCGCCCGCGGAAGTAGGCCCGGGTGTCGGTCGGCGGCTGCTCGACCGCCCGCTCGACCTCCTCCTCGGTCACCAGGCGCTGCATGCGCCCGCGGGCGACCAGGCGGTTGTACAGGCCGCGGTCGGGCC
The DNA here is from genome assembly GCF_014202315.1 of Thermocatellispora tengchongensis. Taxonomy (GTDB): domain Bacteria; phylum Actinomycetota; class Actinomycetes; order Streptosporangiales; family Streptosporangiaceae; genus Thermocatellispora; species Thermocatellispora tengchongensis. The sequence continues at coordinate 141,677 of NZ_JACHGN010000012.1, forward strand.
GGATGTCGGAGTACTGCAGGTCGACGAGCTGGAGCCGCGGATGGCCCCAGGACAGCCCGTCGCGGCTCCGGTAGCCCTCCAGGAGCTCCAGCTTGGCCACCCAGTCCAGCTCCCGCGAGAGCTGCATCGGGTCCTCGGCCAGGCGGGTCAGCACCGACTCCCAGCGGTCCAGGACGTCCTTGGTCAGCTCGTCCACGCCGTTGCCGCTGCGCTCCTCGGCGTACTTGCGGGCCTGCTCCAGGTACTCCATCTGGAGCTGTACGGCCGTCAGCTTGCGGCCGTCGCGGAGCTGGATCTCGTACTTGCAGGTCGGGTCGTGCGAGACCGCCCGCAGCGCCGCGACCGGGTTCTCCACCGCGAAGTCGCGGGTCAGGAAGCCGTCCTCGATCATGGCGAGGACCAGCGCCGTGGTGCCCAGCTTCAGGTAGGTGGAGATCTCGGACATGTTCGCGTCGCCGATGATCACATGCAGCCGGCGGTACTTCTCCGGGTCGGCGTGCGGCTCGTCGCGGGTGTTGATGATCGGCCGCTTGAGCGTGGTCTCCAGGCCGACCTCGACCTCGAAGAAGTCGGCGCGCTGGCTGATCTGGAACCCCTCGCCCCGGGAGTCCTGCCCGATGCCCACCCGGCCCGCGCCGGTGACCACCTGGCGGGAGACGAAGAACGGGGTGAGGTGCCGCACGATGTCGGCGAAGGGCGTGGCGCGGCGCATGAGGTAGTTCTCGTGGCAGCCGTACGAGGCGCCCTTGTTGTCGGTGTTGTTCTTGTAGAGCTGGATCGGGGCGTTCGAGGGGATCGCCGACGCGCGCACCGCGGCGTCGTGCATCACCCTCTCGCCCGCCTTGTCCCAGATCACCGCGGCCCGGGGATTGGTGCACTCGGGCGTGGAGTACTCCGGGTGCGCGTGGTCGACGTACAAGCGCGCGCCGTTTGTGAGGATCACGTTCGCCAGGCCGAGGTCCTCGTCGGTGAGCTGGCTCGGATCGGCGACCTCCCTGGCCAGGTCGAAGCCGCGGGCGTCGCGCAGGGGGTTCTCCTCTTCGAAGTCCCACCGTGCCCGGCGCGCCCGCGCCGCGGAGGCGGCCAGGTAGGCGTTGACGACCTGAGATGAGGTCACCATCGCGTTGGCCCCCGGCTGTCCGGGCACGGAGATCCCGTATTCGGTCTCGATGCCCATCACCCGCCGTACCGTCATGCGCACCCTCTGTTCATCCGGGGCTGTCGTTCCGCCGTATATATCCCCGAGCCTAGACCCTTCACCGATGGCTGCGACCAGACAGTTATGGCACAGATGCCTTTTCCCCGGCGGGCAAGGGGCTCCGGGGCGCCGCGTGTCGTGCCGCGGCACGCCGGGGGCGGGGCCGGAACAGACGCTGGACCGGCCGCTCGGCGAGCCGGTAGACCGCGTACGAGATCGCGATGGCGGCCAGCGTGGTGACCGTGGCCACCGCCCAGGGGGGCATCAGGCCGCCCAGGGCGGGTACGAGCAGGACGGCGACGGGAGTGTGGAACAGATACAGGGGGTACGTCACGCCGCCGAGCGTGGTCAGGCCGCGCCAGCTCAGCCAGGACAGGCCGCCGAGCGCGACCAGGACCATCACGGCGAACATCACCGTGATCACGGCCACGACCATCCAGTCCTCGACCGGCATGGCCGCCTTGCCGGCCAGCTCGATCCTGCCGTGCACCCGGTCCAGCGCCGAGCGCAGCGCCAGCGCGTAGCCGGCGATCACGAACCCGGCCAGGACCAGCGACGGGCCGAGGCGATGCATCAGGTACAACGCCATGCCCGCGATGAAGTACGGCGCGTACTTCGGCATGAGCAGCAGGTCGAGCACCGGGTCGCCGGGGAAGGCGAACACCGCGACCAGCACCCCGGCCAGCCAGATCCCCATGAAGACCAGGCACCGGCGTACGGTCACGCCGATGAGGACGAGCACCGCGATCAGGACGTAGAACCTCAGCTCCGCCCATAAGGACCAGTAAACGCCGTTGGCGTCCTGCACCCCGAAGGCACGCTGGATCATGGTGAAGTTCAGGGCGTACTCGCCGGGCGACAGCTTCGGGTCCAGCGCGGTCGCGCCCGTCAGGCCGTACACGCCCATCACGGCCAGCACCGACAGCCAGTACGCCGGGAACAGCCGCACCACCCGGGACCGGACGAACCCGCCGATCCCCCGCCCCCAGACCGTCATCAGGATCACGAACCCGCTGATGACGAAGAACAGCTCCACCCCGAGAATGCCCAGCCCCGCCGGCGCCGCCACCGCCGGGAACAGCGAACTGGGCCGCTGCCCCCACACCGAGGCGAACGCGACCAGGTAGTGGAACGCCACCACGGCCAACGCCGCCAGGAACCGCAGCAGATCCAGCTCCGCCAGCCGCCCGCCACGCCCCGCTCCCCGGGATAACCCCCGGGCCCCCTCGCTCACGACCGAACCGGCCCGAATTCACCACCCACGCCCCTTGGACGATCTACCTTTCCCTCCGGTTCCCCTACTTCCCCACGAGTCACACCAGTAACGACATATCCCCCGCCGCCACCGCCCGCCACTCAGGGGCCGGCGAGAGGAGCGCGGGCACAGCCACCGAAAGGAGCGACACCCACAACGTGCGACGGGGCCGGCACACTGCGGATGCGCGCACGGCGAAGGGCCGCGGAGAGCGGCGGAGGCTGGGAGCGCACACGACGGAAGCGGCACGCGCTGTGCGGCGGAGCACAGGGGCACGACGGGGTGCGACGGGCGATTGGGCCCGCTTGTGCCGACCCCTGCCCCGCCGCTCAGCACGACGGGGTGCGACGGGCGATTGGGCCCGCTTTGTGCCGGACCCTGCCCGGCGCTCAGGGGGACGGCGGGCGGCAGCGCGCTCGGCGGGACGGCACGCTGCGGATGATCGCACGGGAAAGGGCTGCGGAGACGGGGAGCGCACGCGGCGGAAGCGGCACGCGGTGTGCGGCGGAGCACGGGGCCCGGCGGGGAGCGGGACACCGTGCGCGGCAGGACGCGGGACACGACGGGAAGCGGCACGCACTGTGCGGCGGGACGCGGGATACGACGGGAAGCGGCACATGGTGCGCGGCGGAGCGCCGGGCAAGACGGGGAACGGCACGCGATTGTGGGCGCTTTGTGCCGGACTCCGCCCGCCGCACAGGAGGCGGCAGGAGGAGCGCGGGGGTGACCGGTGGGAACGGCGGCAGCGCACGGCGGACGAAGCATGCGACGGGGGGCGGAAGGCGCCGAACTTCGCCATACCGCAGGGGCGGAAGCGGGAGAGGGCGGGCGGGATGGGGCGGGCTCGGCGCACCAGGGGGCGGGATGGGACAGACTCGGCACACCACGGGAGGTGGGGCGGGCTCCGCCCACCACGAGAGGCGAGGGTGGGGGCAGGCTCGACGCAGGGCGGGGCAGGCTCAGCGCACCACCGGGGGCGGAGCGGACTCCGCCCACCACGACAGGCGAGGGTGGGGGCAGGCTCGACGCACCCCGCAAACAGGGGCGGGGCAGGCTCGGCACATCACCGGGGGTGAGGCGGACTCCGCGCACCACGAGGGGCGGGGTGGGGCAGGTTCGGCACACCCCGGAAGCAGGGGTGGGCTTGGTGTACTGCAGGGGGGAGACGAGGAGGCGCGGTCCCTCTGGGAGGGACCGCGCCTTTGCTCGTGACCGGGGGGCCGCGGTGGTGTGCGGCCCGGGGATCAGAGGTACTGGCCGGTGTTCGCGACCGTGTCGATGGAGCGGCCGGCTTCCGTGCCCTGCTTGCCGGAGACGAGCGTGCGGATGTAGACGATCCGCTCGCCCTTCTTGCCGGAGATGCGGGCCCAGTCGTCGGGGTTGGTGGTGTTGGGCAGGTCCTCGTTCTCGGAGAACTCGTCCACGCAGGCCGCCAGCAGGTGTGCCACTCGCAGGCCCTTGCGGCCGGTCTCCAGGAACTCCTTGATCGCCATCTTCTTGCCGCGGTCGACGATGTTCTGGATCATCGCACCGGAGTTGAAGTCCTTGAAGTACAGGACCTCCTTGTCACCGTTGGCGTAGGTCACCTCGAGGAAGCGGTTCTCCTCGCTCTCGGTGTACATCCGCTCGACGACGCGCTGGATCATGGCCTGCACGGTCGCTTCCCTGGAGCCGCCGTGCTCGGCGAGGTCGTCCTCGGCGAGCGGGAGGCCCGTGGTGATGTACTTGGAGAAGATGTCCTTGGCCGCCTCGGCGTCCGGCCGCTCGATCTTGATCTTGACGTCCAGGCGGCCGGGCCGCAGGATCGCCGGGTCGATCATGTCCTCGCGGTTGGAGGCGCCGATCACGATGACGTTCTCCAGGCCCTCGACGCCGTCGATCTCGGACAGGAGCTGGGGAACGATGGTGTTCTCGACGTCGGAGGAGACGCCCGAGCCACGGGTACGGAAGATCGAGTCCATCTCGTCGAAGAACACGATCACCGGGGTGCCCTCGGAGGCCTTCTCGCGGGCGCGCTGGAAGACCAGGCGGATGTGCCGCTCGGTCTCGCCGACGTACTTGTTCAGGAGCTCGGGGCCCTTGATGTTGAGGAAGAAGCTCTTGCCGGACTGGCCGGTCTTCTCCGCGACCTGCTTGGCCAGGGAGTTGGCGACGGCCTTGGCGATGAGCGTCTTACCGCATCCGGGCGGCCCGTAGAGCAGCACGCCCTTGGGCGGGCGCAGCTCGTGCTCCCGGAAGAGGTCGGCGTGCAGGTAGGGCAGCTCGATGGCGTCCCTGATCTGCTCGATCTGCCTGGACAGCCCGCCGATCTCGTCGTACGAGATGTCGGGGACCTCTTCGAGGACCAGTTCCTCCACCTCGGACTTGGGGATGCGCTCGTAGACGTAGCCGGAGCGGGGCTCCAGCAGCAACGAGTCGCCGGCGCGCACCGGCTGGCCGAGCAGCGACTCGGCGAGCCTGACCACGCGCTCCTCGTCCGCGTGGGATATGACGAGGGCACGCTCCCCGTCCTCGAGGAGCTCCTTGAGCATCACGATCTCGCCCACGGTCTCGTAGCCGAGCGCCTCGACCACGTTGAGCGCCTCGTTGAGCATGACCTCCTGGCCACGCCGCAAAGACGCCACATCCACCGCGGGGCTGACGTTGACGCGCAGCTTACGGCCTCCCGTGAACACCTCCACGGTGCCGTCTTCCCTCGCGTCCAGGAAGACGCCGAACCCGGACGGCGGTTGCGCCAGCCGGTCGACCTCCTCCTTCAGGGCGACGATCTGGTCCCTGGCCTCCTTGAGAGTGGCCACAAGGCGCTCGTTCTGGCCGGTGACCGCCGCCAGATTCGCCTGTGCCTCATGGAGACGCTCTTCCAGGACCCGTGCCTGGCGGGGTGATTCCGCGAGCTTCCGACGCAGCGCGGTGATCTCCTCCTGGAGGAAGGAGACCTGTGTTGTGAGATCGGCGACCTCCCGTTCGCGCTGCGCGGCTCGAGCCTCAGCGTCGTCGCGAGCTGCCACGCCCCGTCACCTCCTTCCCAGTCAAGAGCGACTACTAATGACCCTACCTATCTCGGGGCTTTCCGTAACCTGGCCGGGCAGTGTTCGTCTAGTTACAACCGGTGGTCGGTGATTAATCCCCTAAAGTGCGTTTAGTACTGGCAGCATACGAACACGCCGGTCTGTTCCCGTGTCGAACTCGTTTCACCGTCGTGGCCGAATCGTCACCGTCAGGCTCCGGCGCCTTCATCCCCATATGCCCCCTTCGCCGGTCGTCTGCGGCGGGGAGGTGGTGTCACCCCGTCCGCCATGCGACGCGACGTGACGAGGAAGCCCGTGTGCCCGACCATCCGGTGGTCGGGCCGGACCGCGAGCCCCTCGACATGCCAGTCGCGGATCAAGGTCTCCCACGAATGCGGCTCGGTAAAACTCCCGTGGTCCCTGAGGCTCTCCACCGTACGTGACAACTGGGTGGTGGTCGCGACATAGCAACAGATCACACCGCCCGGGGTCAACGCCTTGGCCGCGGCGTCCACGCACTCCCACGGCGCCAGCATGTCCAGGATCACCCGGTCGACGTCGGTCTCGTCCAGAGCGTCGACGAAGTCGCCCACGACCAGCCGCCACTGCTCCATGGGGCCACCGTAGAACTTCTCGACGTTCTTCTTGGCCACCTCGGCGAAATCGGCCCGCCGCTCGTACGACGTCACCCGTCCGCCCTCGCCCACGGCCCGCAGCAGGAAGCAGGTCAGGGCGCCCGAGCCCACCCCCGCCTCGACCACCCGCGCGCCGGGGAACACGTCGGCCATGCCGACGATCATGGACGCGTCCTTGGGGTAGACCACCGCCGCCCCGCGCGGCATCGAGACCGCGTAGTCGCGCAGCAGGTGCCGGAAGGCGAGGTACGCCGTGCCGCCGGACGACCGCACCACCGACCCCTCGGGCAGGCCGATCAGGTCGTCGTGCGGGATCGACCCCTTGTGGGTGTGGAAGACCGCGCCCTCACGCAGCGTCACCGTGTGCCGCTTGTCCTTGGGATCGGTGAGCTGAACCTGATCTCCGGGCTGGAAGGGCCCGTGCCTGCGAAAACCCATGTGGGAAAGGCTATAGGGCTTTACCGGATGGAGTGATTCGCGCGGCTGATGCGGGACTGGTAGCAAGAGAGGGTGTTCTCCCAGGACGTCATTCCCGCCGGGCACGTCGAGCTGCGCCCGCACCGCGACGGCGACGCCGCCGCCATCGCCCGTGCCTGCTCCGACCCGCTGATCGCCCGCTACATCCCCTCGGTCCCGGTCCCCTACACCCTCGGCGACGCCCGCGCCTACCTGGAGACGGCGGCCGAGGGGTGGCGCTCCGGGGCGGCCCAGTTCGCGATCTGCGACCCGGCGACCGGTGACTGGGTGGGCAACATCGGCCTGACCGCGCCCGGGGCCCGCGCGGTCAGCGAGGTGGGCTACCTGGTCGCGCCGTGGGCCCGCCGGCAGGGCGTGGCCACGGCGGCGACGCGGGCGGTCACCGAGTGGGCCCACCGGCGCGGGGTGGGCCGGGTGGAGCTGCTCGCCGACGTGGAGAACCTGGCCGGCCAGCGGGTCGCGATGGGCGCGGGGTTCCACCGCGAGGGCGTGCGCCGCGGGGGCGGCCTGTCCCGCGACGGGCGGCGCGAGGACCTGGTGGCCTTCGCCAGGCTCGCCTCCGACCCGGGCTACCCGCTGCTGTCGTTCCTGCCGCCGCTGCCCGGCGGCGAGCTGACCGACGGCGTCGTACGCCTGACGCCGATCACGGTGGAGGACGCCCCGGAGTTCCATCGCATGATGTGCGACCCCGACGTACGGCGCTACCACGTGCCGCCCGAGACCCCGCCGCTCGCCGACCTCACCGAGCGGTGCCGCTGGACCGGCACCTGGTGGCTGGCCGGCGAGCGGGCCGAGCTGGCCATCCGCGACGCCGCGACCGGGGCCTTCGCCGGGCACATCCAGCTCATGCAGATCATCCCGCCGCTCGGCCAGGCCATGGTGGGCTACTCGCTGCTCGCCGAGCACCGCGGCAAGGGCTTCACCACCCGGGCGGTCAACCTGCTCGTCGAGTGGGCCTTCGCGCACACCTCCCTGTCCAGGATCATCGCGGGCACCAATCCCGACAACACGCCCTCCCAGCGGGTGCTGGAGCGCGCCGGGTTCACCAGGGAGGCCCTCATCCGCGGCCTGATCCCCGGTCCCGGCGGCACCCGCCTGGACGACCTGCAGTGGGCCCGCACGCGCCGCTGACCCCCCGGGCCGCGCCGCCGCCCAGGGGGTGGTCAAGGCGGCGCGCGGCGTCGATACTGCGAACAAGTCCCGATGCACGCCTGAAGTCCCATGCACGCCGCGCCCGGCAGCCCGCCGCCGGGCGCGTCCCGCCCCTGCTCGGCGAAGAGAGGGATCGACCATGGGCACATCCGAGCGCGCCCGCCCCGCGCCCGGCCGCGAGCCGCTGCGCGTTCTCATCGAACGGTTCGCCGGGCACGATCCGGACGACCTGGCCGCCACGCTGGTCACCGCCGCGGCGACGCTGTGCGGGACCGGCTGCGGGGGCCTGGTGGAGGTGGTGCCCGCCGACGAGCACGCCTTCCCGGTCCACACCCTCACCCCGCCCGGCGACCCGCTGGACGTGCGCCGCTGGCTGGCCGACAGCGGGGTGCTCAAGATGCTCGCCGCGGGTTCCGATCCGGTGCTCCTCCCCCGCGACCCGGCCCTGAACGACCCGGGGTTCCTCGGCGTGCCGCTGCCGCTGGGGACGCGGCGGCAGGCGTACCTGTGGGTCGCCGGGCGCCGGTTCGGGGAGCAGGACGAGGACCTGCTGGTGCGTTTCGCCGCCGCGGCGGCCCGCGCGCTGGAGGCGGCGAGCGGCTTCGAGGCCGCCGCCCGGCTCCTGCGCGCCGTGCACGCCTTCGCGCCCGTCCCGCCCCAGGAGCCGCCGCCCCGGCCGCCGTAGCCGGGCCCTGGCCCCGCACGGCCGCACCCCAGCCGGCCGCAGCCGGGCGGCACGGCTCCCGGCCGCTCCCGGGGGTCAGCCGAACCTGGCGCGCAGCTTGGCGAAGGCGGCGTCGGTGCCCTGCAGGGCACGGTCGATGTCGGCGTCGGTGTGGGCGGCCGAGAGGAACCAGTTGTGCCAGGGGTGCAGGTAGACGCCCTCGGCCAGGCACGCCACCGACCAGTGGGTGGCCATCTCCAGCGTGGAGTCGCCGGCGAAGGACAGCCACGGGATCTGCACCGGGCCGGTCTGGTTGATCTGGAAGCCGTGCGCGGCCGCCTGCGCCGCCAGGCCCTCGCGCAGGCGGGTGCCGGCGCGCTCCATCAGCGCGGGGCCGTCGATCTCGCGCAGCGTCTCCAGGGTGGCCTTGGCCGCGGCCATGGCGGTCGCGGAGAACCAGAACGAGCCGGTGGAGTACAGCATCTGGGCCGGGCCGCGCAGGGCGTCCACGCCCGTCACGGCGGCGATGGCGTACCCGTTGGCCATCGCCTTGCTCCACGCCGTCAGGTCGGGGCGCACGCCCAGCGGCTCCCAGGTGCCGCGCAGGTCGATCCGCCACCCGGCGCGCACGTCGTCGATCACGAGCGCGGCGCCGATGCGGTCGCACAGGGCGCGCAGGCCCCGCGCGAACGCCGGGTCGGCGAGCTCCTGGTCCTCGAAGGAGTCGTGCTTGAACGGCGTGGCGATGATCGCCGCCACGTCGCCGTCGGCGCTCGCGGCGGCGGCCTCGGCGCTGGCCAGGTCGTTGTAGGTGTACTCGATCAGGTCGGCGCGCTCGCTGGGGGTCGTGCCGGCGAGGCTGGGGGTGCACCAGGGGTCGGCGCCGTGGTAGGCCCCGTGCGCGACCAGCACCTTGGTACGCCCGGTCGCCGCGCGGGCGACCATGAGCGCCTGGGTGGTGGCGTCGGTGCCGTTCTTGGAGAACATCGCCCAGTCGGCCGACGGGATCATGTCCACCAGCAGCTCGGCCAGCTCCACCATGATCGGGCCGGGGCCGTTGAGGCAGTCGCCGGCCGCCTGCTGGGCCGCGGCGGCGGCCTCGACCGCCGGGTGCCGGTGCCCGAGGATGATCGGCCCCCAACTGCACATCAGGTCCACGTACTCGCGCCCGTCGGCGTCCCACTGGCGGCAGCCCTCGCCGCGTACGAAGAACTGCGGGTAGCCCTCGCCGAAGATCGCGGCGTTGAGGTGGCCGTACATGCCGCCGGGTATGACGCGCGCCGCCCGCTCCCGCAGCGCGGCGTCGGTGCTCGTCTCACTCATCGGGCTCCCCTTTCCGGTGGTCGTCGATCGCGGCGTCGAGATCGCGCAGGCTCACGCCGTCCAGACAGGCGTCGGAGCCGAGGCCCTGGGCGACGCGGGCCGCGACCGCGGTGCCCGTCCTGGCGGCGCGCAGCGGGTCGTGCCCGGCGAGGAGCCCGGCTGCGAACCCGGCGCAGTACGCGTCGCCGCAGCCGGTGGTGTCCACCACGGGCACGTCCAGCGCCGGGACGCGGGTGGTCCCCCCGGGGGTGACGACCAGGCTGCCGGCCGCGCCCTGGGTGATGATCACCGCCTTCGGCCCCTCGGCCAGCAGCGCCTCGGCCGCGGCTTCGGCGTCGGCGGCGCCGGACATCATCAGCGCCTGCTCCTCGTTGGGCAGCACGTAGTCGACGTACGGGAGGAAGGCGCGCGCCCCCTGCATGAGGTCGGGCATCTGGGACAGCAGATCCATCGTGATGACGGTCCCCCCCGCGCGCGCCTTGCGGAGCACGGCGAAGAACTCCTCGTCGTACAGGCCGAAGGTGGCGTCCATGCCGCCGAGGTGGAGCACCTTCGCCGCGGTGATCCGCGCGGGGTCGAGGTCGGCCGGGGACAGGCCGAGGTTCGCGCCCGGCGAGTGGAAGGACGGCCTGCCGCCGTCGGGGCGTATCGGCAGGATCGAGGCGGCGGTCTGCTCGCCCGGCTTGCGCGCCAGCCCCGAGACGTCCACGCCGTGCCTGGCCATGATCATGAACAGGAAGTCGCCCAGCTCGTCGTCGCCGACCGCGCCCATGCTGGCCACCGGCACGCCGAGCTTGGCCAGGGCCACCGCCGTGCCCGCCGCCGCGCCGGCCGCGGTGATCCTGATCTGCTCCACGAGGTGGGTGTCCTGCCCGGCGGGGATCGACTCCACGGGCCTGGCGAGGACGTCCACGATGTGCACTCCGAGGGTGACCACGGCCATGGCGCCTCCTGACGCGTCATGCGTACGGTAGCGGGATAATAGACGGGCGACCGACTAAAATGTCAACAGAGGGAGGGGACGCCGGTGCCGAAAATGGTCGATCACGAGGAGCGCCGCGAGGAGGTCGTGGCGGCGGCATGCCGGGTGATCCTGCGCGAGGGCATCGAGGCCGCCACGACCCGGGCCATCGCCAGGGAGGCCGGCTACTCGAACGGGGTGCTCACCCACTACTTCGCCGACAAGGACGAGATCCTGCTGTCGGCGCTGCGCTCCTCGCACCGGCGGATCGTGGCCCGGCTGCGCGGCAAGCTGGCCGGGCGCACCGGGTACGCGGCGCTGCGCGAGCTGCTGCTGGACAACCTGCCCCTGGACGACGAGCGGGCCAGGGAGACCGGGCTGGAGGTCGGCTTCTGGAGCCGCAGCCTGACCAGCACCGCGCTGCTTGAGGTGCAGCGCGAGGAGGCCGCCGAGCTGCGCTACCTCGTGCGCAGCCTGCTCGGCGCCGCCGCCGAGGCCGGTGAGATCACCACTGGGGAGGACCTCGACGACGTCGCCGAGAGGCTGCTCGCGCTGGTGGACGGGCTGAGCGTGCGCCGGCTGCTCTACCCGGACGTGCTCGGCGCGGAACGGCTGGAACGCCTGCTCACCGCCGAGCTGGACCGGCTGGCCGCCACGCCCTCGTGAGGCGGCGGCCGGGCCCGTGGCAACGGGGAGGGATGGGGCCCGGCCGGAGCGGCCGTGACGGTCAGACCGGATTCAGCAGGGATTCAGCACGGATTCAGCGCGGATTCGTTCAGCGCGGATTCGTTCGGCGTGGATTCACAGCGGATAACGGCGGACTCGGTCAGAGGGCCAGCGCGTACAGGCGGTCGGCCACCCCCGAGGCGGTCGGCCGCTTGGCGGCGTCGCCGATGCACGCGTGCACCAGCTCGGCGACCTCGGGATCGAGGTCGGGCCGCACCTCCGGCGGAGTGCTGTAGACCTTGCGCAGCGTGAGCAGCGGGTCATGGGTGGGCAGCTCGCCGTACAGGCCCATGCCGGTCACCGCCCAGTGCACGGTCGCGCCCAGCGACCACACGTCGCCGGCCGGGGTGGGCTTGTCGCCCTGCAGCAGCGCCGGATCGGTGAACTCCACCGACCCGATGCCGCCCATGCCGGTCACCGTGGCCCCCGGCGTGAGCACCTGGGACAGCCCCAGGTCGGACAGCTTGCCCCCGTCGGGCGTGAGCAGCACGTTGCCGGGCCGGATGTCGCGGTGCACGATGCCCTCCTCGTGCAGCGCCTGCGCGGCCCTGGCGGCGCAGGCGATGGCCCGCAGCGCGGCGTTCCGGGCGGGGGGCTCGGCCGGCCTGGCCAGCGAGCCGCCCGGAAGGTACTCCATCGAGTAATAGAACACTCCCCCCTGCTGGCCGGCGTCGTACAGCGTCACCAGAAAGGGCGAGCGGACGGCCGCGAAGGCCTTCAGCTCCCTGGTGGCGCGGCGGAACGCGTCCTGGCCGGTGCCGCCCACCACCTTCACTGCGACGTACTCGGCGTCCACCGGCAGCCTGCCGGGACGCTTGGCCAGAAAGAACTCACCATGATTGCCCGCACCCAGCGAGCGGACGAACTCGTAGTCAGCGATGCCTTCCACTGACGCGTCTCCCTCCCCTGCCCGCGTTCAGTCGCGGCGGGCATCCCCCACACGGTAACGTCACCGTGGTCATTGACAGGGAATTCCTTTGCTTTGCGGGAAGTGTAGTAGCCGATGCTCAAAGTCGATGTGTTGCTGCTGGATCTGGTGATCGTCCTGGCCGCGGCACGGCTGTTCGGCGCGCTGGCCAGACGGCTGGGCCAGCCGCCGGTGATCGGCGAGATCGTGGCGGGCATCCTGCTCGGCCCCACGCTGCTCGGCCCGTGGATCGGCGATGACCTGTTCGGCGACGAGATGCGCGCGCCGCTGCAGGCGCTGGCGAACGTCGGCCTGGTGCTGTTCATGTTCGTGGTGGGCCTGGAACTGGACCAGAAGCTGGTGCAGGGCAAGGGAAAGATCGCCGCGACGGTGGCGCTCGGGTCCACGATGCTGCCGTTCGTGCTCGGGCTCGGGCTGGCCTACATGCTGGCCGAGGACCACGCCGAGCCGGGCCGCACACTGCCGTTCGTGCTGTTCCTGGGCGCGGCCATGTCGGCGACCGCGTTCCCGGTGCTGGCGCGCATCCTCACCGACCGCGGCATGCACCGCACCACGCTGGGCGGGCTCTCGCTCGCCTCGGCCGCCGTGATCGACGTGCTGGCCTGGACGGTCCTGGCGGTCGTGGTCGCCATCGCGGGCGCGGGCGAGGCCGAGGGGCAGTGGAAGGTGCTGCTGGCGCTGCCGTACGCGCTGGTGATGTTCTTCGTCGTACGCCCGCTGCTGGCCCGCCTGGTGCCCGTCTTCGAGCGCGAGGGGCGCCTCACCCCGCAGATGCTGGCCATCGTGCTCGTGGGCCTGCTCGCCTCCTCCTGGGCCACCGAGTGGATGCACGTGCACTTCATCTTCGGCGCGTTCCTGTTCGGCGCGGTGATGCCGCGCACCGGGGCCGAGCGGCTCAACCACCAGATCCTGGAGCGGCTGGAGCAGCTCGCCGTGCTGTTGCTGCTGCCGATGTTCTTCGTGGTGGCCGGGCTCAACGTGAACCTGCGCGAGCTGGACGTCTCCAGCTTCGGCGTGCTGGCCGCGATCCTGGCGGTCGCCATCGGCGGCAAGATGATCGGCTCGTACGCGGCGGCGCGCAGCCAGCGCCTGCCCGGCCGCCAGTCGTGGGCGCTGGCCACCCTGCTCAACACCCGCGGCCTGACCGAGATCGTCATCCTCAGCGTCGGCCTGCAGAAGGGCGTGCTGAGCAGCGAGCTGTACTCGCTCATGGTCGTGATGGCCCTGGTCACCACGGCGATGACCGGGCCGCTGCTGCGCCGCGTCTACCCCGACCGCCGCGTGGCCCGCGACATCGCCGACGCCGAGCGGGCCGCCCTCGGGGTCACCGCGGCCCACCGCGTCCTCACCGTGGTGCCCGAGCGCCCCGCCGAGGGCACCCCGATCGTCGATCTGGCCGCCGACCTGGCCAAGGCCAAGTCCCCGGCCGAGGTCATCATCGGCCACCTGCACCCGTTCCCGGCGGGTCGCATCGAGGTCGGCACCGGCCTGTCGTCCGAGCTGGCCGAGATGGCCGAGAGCATGGGCGACCTGGAGAACCTCGCCGCCCACGCCCGCGCCCAGGGCGCCGAGGCCCGCGTGGTCAGCCGCTTCTCCGGCGACACCGCCGCCGAGTTGCCCACCCTGGTCGCCTCCGCCCAGCCCGACCTGGTGCTCCTGCTGGAGGGCGCCCCGGGCTACGCCGAGATCCGCGCCAACACCCCCGGCCGCGTCCTGACCGTGCGCCCCGACGCCCTGGCCGTCTCCGCCACCGCGACCGCCGAGCCCGCCGCCGGGGGAACCGTCCTGACGGTCCCCCCGCCCGCGTACGCCCCGCTGGCCCCCGGCGCCACCGGCCCGATCGCGGTCCACCACACCTCCGCCGACGCCCCGGCCCACGTCGCCCTGATCCTGGCCCTGAGCGAGTCTCGCCCCCTGGTCATCGTCGGCGGCGGCCGGGCGAACGCCCTGGCCCAGCGCCTGGCCAAGCTGGGCGTCGAGGCCACCTCGTCCTCCGAGCCCCCGCCCGGCGCGGCCGTGATCGCCCTCGACGGCGACGACCCGGCCCCCGAGGGCGTCCACCTCCTGGTCCGCCCGGAGCAGGACGCCGACCCGGTCGACTGGGCCGCCGCCGTGACCGCGCTCCGCCCGGCCCCCACCGCCGCGACCTGACCTGCCGCGGCGGCCGGGACATTGCGGAAACGCACGTTCCGCAACGGCTCCTAACGTCGGTGACGACGAAAGGAGCAGGACATGGAGCGAGGACCGGCCGCCGGCGGCTTCCCGGATCGGGGCCCTGAGCCGGTGATGCACTTCGCGGACGCCGCGGGGTGGGAGGCGTGGCTGGCCGCGCACCACGCGGACGGGGGCGGCGCCTGGCTGAAGATCGCCAAGAAGGGGGCGCCCGTCGCCTCGGTCACCATCACCGAGGCCCTTGAGGCCGCGCTGTGCCACGGCTGGATCGACAGTCACCGCCGGGCGTACGACGAGCACTTCTACCTGCAGCGGTACTCACGCCGCCGCAAGGGCGGCCCCTGGTCCCGGATCAACGTCGAGCGGGTGGAGGCGCTGACCGCCGCCGGGCGCATGCGTCCGGCCGGTCTGGCCGAGGTGGCCGCCGCGCGCGCCGACGGCCGGTGGGCGGCGGCGTACGCCGCCCAGCGCGATGCCGTGGTCCCGCCCGATCTGGCCGAGGCGCTGGCAGCCTGCCCCGAGGCCGCCGCCCGCTTCGACGCCCTGGACAAGACGGCCCGCTACCTGCTGATCCTGCCACTGCTGAAGGCCAGGACCCCGGCCGGGCGGGCCTCCCGGCTGGAGGCCGCGATCTCCGGGCTGCTCGCCGGCTGAAGCGGGTGCACGCGACCGCGGCGACGTGCCCTGCCTGGGGGCGTGGCGGCGCGTGAGGGCTCCGTGTGATGGAGCGGGTGGAGATGTACCCACTGGCGGGTGCGGCCCTCTGCGTGGCGCTGCGGGCCGCCCTGCACGGCGCGTCCTGGCGTCCTGCGCATGAAGGGAGGAGGTGGCGGCCGTGGACGTGCGGGAGCGCGCGTCCGCGGGGAGGCAGACGGGCGCTCGGCGGGGAGGGCAGGCTGAGCCTGCCGGGGAGGGCAGGCTCGGGGGGAGGGCGGCGGGGGGCGGGGGTCAGCGGTTGCGGTGGGACTCGTAGCGCATCGTGCGGGAGACGCCGATGCGTACGGTGGTGCCCGGGGCGATGGCGACCGGCTCGTTCGGCGGGATGTCGTAGAAGTTGGGGTCGCCGGGGGGCTGGATCTGGGTGCCGTTGACCGAGCCGAGGTCGATCAGGTTGACGTCCCAGCCGTCCAGGGCCACGCGGAGGTGGCGGCGGGAGACCGAGCCGTCGGGGCTGGTGACCTTGGCGGGCCTGGCGGCGCCGGAGGAGACCTCGGCGGCGCGTTCGGGGTCGCGGCCCAGGAGGTAGTCGGTGTCGAGGCGCAGGGTCATGCCGTCGTCGAGCAGCAGGACGCCCAGCGGCGGGCGCGGGCCCTTGTAGGGGACCAGCGTGCGCTGCACGAGCGCGATGCCGCACACCGCGCAGTAGGGCACGCGCGGGTCGTTGAAGTGGTCGTTCTTGCAGTCGACGCCGTAGACCAGGGGCCGCGACTCCGGCTCGGAGTGCTCGGCCGGGGCCTCGGGCTCGGGCTCGGAACCGCCGCCGTCGGGCAGCAGCAGGACCGACTCGAACGGACGCTCGTTGCCCTCGCCGGGGGCACCGTTGGCGCCGGCGTGCTCGCCCTCCTCGTGTGCCATGGCGCGGGCGGGCTCCGCCGGCGCCTGGGGAGGCGGCATGTGGAAGGGTTCGGACGGCGGCGGGCCGTAGGCCGGGCCACCGGCCGGCGGCTGCTGCGGCGGCGGAGGCATCGGGACCGGAGGCTGGGGCATCGGAACCGGCGGCTGGGGCGCCGGGCCGGGGCCCATCGGGTCGCCCGCCCCGCCGAGCGGGTAGGGAGGCTGCCGCTGCGGCTGGGGCTGCTGGACCGGGGCGGGCGGCGGGGCCTGCATCATGGGCTGGCGCTCGGGCTCGGCCCCGTGCATGGAGTCGCGCACGGGCTGCGGGTCGGGCATGGCGGCCGACGCCCCGGTCACCGGCATGGGCGGCTGGGCGGGGGCCTCGTGCTCACGGCCCGCGTGGTCGTGCATGTGGTCCTGGCCCATGTGGTCATGCATGTGGTCATGCACGTGGTCATGCATGTGGTCGTGCATGTTGTCACGGGCCATCTGATCCTGGCCGGCGCTCATCGCCCCGGGCCGGGCCGCGCCGGCCTCGGTGTAGTCGCAGGCCGCGCCGCCGCCGACGACCACGCCGTCGTCGAGACGCACCTGCGGGTGCGCCTCGCCCGCGCCGGGGAGGCGCAGCTCGACGCGCTCGACCGGGCCGGGGACCAGCCGGTCGGTCCAGGTGAGGGAGTCGTGCCCGGCGAGGGCGACCTCACCGGAGGCGGCCAGGACCGTCGCGGACGCCTCGCCGCTGACGAGCACGGCGACCCCTCCGGCGGCGGGCCCGGCGACCGCACACGACGCGGGCTCGGCCGCGGCGGCCATGGCCCGGGCCAGCACCTGGGCGGCGCGGCGGGCCAGGGCCCTGCCGTCGCCTCCGGACGCCGCCGTCTCGCGCACCGCGCCGAGCAGCTCGGACACGACGGCCTCGGCCGCGTCGCACACCAGGAGCAGGCCGCCCACATGGGCGACCAGCCCGTTGCCCGGAAGCGGACGCACCACTCCGAAGCCCTGGTCGGTCACAGAACTCTCCCTCCCCGGAAACGCCACCGGATGAACGGGACACGCATGGGGCCGTTGGCCACCAGCCACACGCAGAGCCAGACGACGATGAAGTGCGTCCAGAACGCGCCGGCGGGCGGAGCGTCGGCGATGGAGTCCAGTATCCCGGTCCTCAGCAAGAAGAACAGTAGTAGGCCCTCGTTGATGAACGTGAGCAGGCCGAACAGGGTCGGCCAGTCCTTCTCCCAGCGGAACTGCATGAGGAAGTGGTAGATGAACTCCCAGATGACGCCCAGGACCGCCACGGACACGAGCACCATGAAGCCGGTGGCGTACAGGTCGCCGATCGGGCCGCTGGTGCCCGGCAGGAAGGGCACGATGATGAGGGTGACGATCACGCCCACGGTGGCGAGGAGGAACAGCCGCGTCTGAATGCGGCCGAACAAGGTCGGAACCACGGTCGTATCTCCCTTACACCGGCGAGTTGAAGGCCCACTTGAACCACTGCGTCGTTGACCGCACTGGTCCCATCTTCCGACAGAAGCCGCGTCTCGCCAGGTCATCGGCGATCTCCTGGGCCGCGACCTGGAGCCCGAGGAAGGTGTCGACGCCGGGGAAGTAGCCGCCGAGAGTGGCCGAGCCCGAGGCGTACAGGGCGCCGTCGCCGCTCGCGGTGTTCTTGACCTCGAAGTGCCGCTCGACCTCCAGACGGCCGACGGGGTTGCGGTAGGCGCCGCTGTACTGCAGCAGGTCGGCGAAGACCCGGTGCTCGGCGATGTCGGCCTCAAGACCGGTGCAGTCGATGATGTAGTCGGCCACCGGCTGGCGGATCGTGCCGTCCTTGCTGCGGACGTGGCTGACCAGCCGGCCGTCGGGGGCGGGCTCCACCTTCTCGACGACGCCCTGGAAGGCGTGGTAGTAGCCGCCCGCGCGGCCCTGGGCCATCTGCTCCTGCCAGCGGCGCCGCTTGGGGGTGTTGGTGCCGCCCATGTCCTTGTACTTCTGCGCCCGCGCCGCGCCTTCGAGCTTGCGCATCTCGGCCTTGAGCTGCCCGCCCCACACCGACTTGGGGTAGTTGAAGCCCTGGTAGGCCCAGCCGTCGCCGCCCTTGCGCCGCATCCAGATGTGCGGGCCGTGGGAGCCGGTGATGAAGGTGCGGAAGATGTGCACGATCTGCGTCTGCAGGTTGTACTTCTCGCGGTCGTCGAACAGGCGCTGGAGCACGCGCGAGGCCACGATGCCGCCGCCGCGGATCACGACGGTGCCGGGGCGGGTCTTGAGGAACTCGTAGACCTGCTCGTGCGGCTCGTAGGCGTTGACCACGTGCTGGTAGTCGCCGTACTTCTGCCGGAACTCCTGCAGGTCGGGCAGGAACTTCAGGCCCGGGTAGCCGACGGCGAGGTGCACGAAGCGCGAGCGGAACACGATGCGCTTGGTCGGCGCGGTGCCCTCGGGCGGGGTGACCACGGTGAAGTAGCCGCCGCCGACCCGCTTGCGCACCATGCGGACCTGGCCCTTGACCAGCATGTCCCAGTAGCCGATGCGCTTGGCCTCGCGCTCCAGGTTCTCGAAGACGGTGCCGGCGCGCGGGGTCCAGTAGTCGTTCAGGAGCGGCTCGGTGAGCACATTCCACAGGTAGCGCGGGTTCTTCTCCTTCCACGCCTCCTCAAGCGCGTAGGAGGGAAAGCCCCAGATGTTGTCGGGGCGGGAGGAGGAGTCGGAGCGGATGCGCTCGGGCCGTGGGATCTGCGAGCACCGGGTGAGGAACTCGTAGGTCTGCCACGGGTAGTCGATGTTGGAAACCACCCGGATGTGCGAGGTGGGGACACCGTAGATGCGCAGGTAGTCGACCGTTACGAAGGAGCCGATGCCACCCCCTGCCGTCAGGAAGGGGATGTCGTGCATCGGGATGCCGGCGGCGGCGACCATCTGGTCGGTCCACTCCGGTGTGCCGAGCAACTCCGGCGTCAGGTCTCCGGCCGCGGCCGGTACGTGGGGGGTAGCCAAATTCGTTCCCTAAGTAACCTGGCCAACCTGATCGGTTGACCAAAACACTAGTCCTGGAGCGTGCTGAAAACGAGTGGGACAAAACGGTGCGATCTTCCCCCCGCACCATCCCCCTCTGTCCCTAGCACTACTGATCAGACGTCTAAAGAAGAGTAATGGTTCGCGGGTTCTCGTCACACTCCGCTGAACACCTTGTTGACGTCCGCGGTGGACAGAACTCCGTACACCTCGCCGCCGCGCTCGACCAACAGGTACTCGCCCGCGGGGGTGTCGCGCATGGCGTCGATCAGCGAGTCGCCGGACAGGTCGGCCGCCAGCACCAGCGAGGGCTCCAGGGTGCGGGCCAGGGAACCGACGGTCACCCACGGCCTGCGCTGCTCGGGGGTGGCCTCGACCGCGGCCTCGTTGACGATGGCGATCGGGCGGCCGTCGTGGTCCACCACCACCATGGCGCCCGCCTGGGCCTGCGCGGCGCGGCGCAGCGCCTCGGCGAGCGGCACGTCGGCGGTCACCGGGATGGCGCGGCGGGCGAGGCTGCGCGCGTTCACCTGGGGGATGCGGGCCCGGACCCGGGCCGAGCGGAGCGCCTGCGTGGCGCCGTACCAGATGAACACCGCGAGCAGCACCGACCAGAGCACGAAGGACGTGCTGGGCGCCTGGCCGCTGGACAGCGACAGGGCGAACGGCACCACCACCATGGCGACGGCCAGGCCGCGGCCCACCCAGGCCGCGGCGACAGTGCCCGAGCCGGGGCTGCGGGTGGCCTTCCACACCCCGGCGCGCAGCATGCGGCCGCCGTCGAGGGGCAGGCCGGGCAGCAGGTTGAACACCCCGACGATCAGGTTGGCCACCCAGAGCTGCCAGGTCAGCACGCCGAGGATGCCGTCGTCGGGGATCACGAACACGTCGAGCAGGAAGCCCGCGGCGGCCAGGGCCAGCGACAGCAGCGGCCCGGCGAAGGCGACCAGGAACTCCTTGCCGGGCGAGTCGGGCTCGCGCTCGATCTCGGAGACGCCGCCGAGGAGGTAGAGCGTGATCCGCCGCACCGGCAGGCCGTAGCTCTTGGCGACCACGCAGTGGGCCAGTTCGTGCAGCAGCACCGAGACGTACAACAACACCGCGAACGCGAAGGCGACGGCGTAGCTGGCCGCCTCGTTCAGGCCGGGCAGGCTGATCTGCACACTGTCCTTGTAGGTGAAGGTGATGAACGCCGCGACGATGAACCAGGTCGGCGAAACGTAGACGGGAATGCCGAACGGGCGGCCCATCCGCAGTCCGGGGGAATCCTGACGTGGGCTCTCGCTGCTCACTTGCCTTGCTCCGCCTTCTGCCGCGCCACCATATGACCTTTGGCCTTGATGCTACGCGCCTCGCGGGCGGCATTCCGCCGTACGCGGCGCACGAAGTGTCGGCCGGGTGGCCTACAGTGCGGTGCATGCTCTTGCGAACCCTCCCCCGCCGGCCCCGTACCCGCCGTACCGAAGGGGGCGGCCGGGGGTCACGGCGGACCGGCGGCGCGGGGAGCGGGCGATGAGCGCCCCGCTGCCGGCCGAGGGCGCGGAGCCGCCCGAGCAGGCCGTCACCGGCGTACGGCCGCCGGAGGTCACCGGCGTGCGGCCGCGGGAGGTCGTGGGGGCGCTGTCGCCCTCGCGGGCCGGCGACTTCATGACCTGCCCGCTGCTGTACCGGTTCCGGGTGATCGACCGGCTGCCGGAGAAGCCGTCCCCGGCCGCGGTGCGCGGCACGGTGGTGCACTCGGTCCTGGAGCGCCTGTACGACCTGCCGGCCGGCGCCCGCACGGTGGAGGCCGCGCTGGGGCTGCTGGAGCCGCAGTGGCTGCGCCTGCTGGAGGCCGAGCCCGAGTACGCCGCGATGTTCCCCGACGCCGAGGGGCAGGCGCAGTGGCTCGACCAGGCCCGCGGCATGCTGCGCCGCTACTTCGACCTGGAGGACCCGCGCCGCCTCGAACCGGCCGAGCGCGAGCTGTACGTCGAGGCCGTGCTCGACAGCGGGCTGATGCTGCGCGGCTACATCGACCGCCTCGACGTCGCCCCCACCGGCGAGGTGCGGGTGGTCGACTACAAGACCGGCAGCGCCCCGGGGCCCGAGTTCGAGGGCAGGGCGCTGTTCCAGATGAAGTTCTACGCGCTGGTGCTGTGGCGGCTGCACGGCACCGTGCCGCGGCTGCTGCAACTGATGTACCTCGGCAACGGCGAGGTGCTGCGCTACGCGCCCGACGAGGCCGACCTGCGCGCCACCGAGCGCAAGGTGATGGCGCTGTGGCAGGCCATCGAGCGGTCGCTGACCACCGGCGAGTGGCGGGCGCGGCGCAGCAGGCTGTGCGACTGGTGCGACCACCAGGCGATCTGCCCCGAGTTCGGCGGCACTCCCCCGCCGCTGCCGCCGCGCAGCCCCGGCGACACCGTCGCCTCCACCCGCCGCCCGCGGGCCGCCACCGACGAGCTGTGAGGCCGCGCGCCGCGTCCTCCCGGAGGATGAGGGCGTTATCCGCCCTGAGCAGGGTGGCCGTACGGACCGAAGTTCTAGATTTAGGAGCGTGCGCACCACCCACGGCGGCCCGAGGGCCTGGCTTCGCGAGCATCCGCTGGTCCCCGACGCGGTCCTCGCGGTCCTGCTGACCGCCGCCGCCATCCCGCTGGCGTTCGTCGCGGGCGCGCCGCCCTCGCCGGAGTGGCCGGACCCGCGCCCGCCCAGCGCGCTCAGCCTGACGCTGATCGCCGTGGCGTGCCTGGCGCTCGCCTTCCGCAGGCGGCGCCCGTTCGCGATGCTGTGCCTGGCCGAGGCCGCGCACACCGTCCTCACGGCGCTGCACCACAACGCCTCGCTGGCCGGGGTGGCCCTGCTGGTCCTGATCTACACCGTGGCGTCGGCCAAGGGGCTGGCGCTGAGCCTGACCGCGCTGGCCCTGGACCTGGTGGCGTTCCTGCTCGTCCTCGCCGTGAGCGGGGGCGGGCTGAACCTGACCGGCGAGGTGTTCGGGGTCGTGCTGACCATGACGGCGTGGGTCGTCGGACGCAGCGTGCGGCTGCGCCGGGCGTACCTGAGCGAGCTGAGGGACCGGGCGGCGCGGCTGGAGCGCGCCCGCGAGGCCGACACCCGGGCCGCCCGCGCCGAGGAGCGCTCGCGCATCGCCCGCGAGCTGCACGACGTGGTGGCCCACCACGTGAGCGTGATGACGGTGCAGGCCGCGGCGGCGCGGCGCATCCTGACCAGCAACCCCGAGGGGGCCGAGGAGGCCCTGTCGGCGATCGAGCAGATGGGGCGTACCGCGATGGCCGAGATGCGCAGCATCGTCGGCGTGCTGCGCACCGACGGGCAGGACGGGCCGGCCGAGCGCGGCCCGCAGCCGGGGGTGCGCGAGCTGCCCGCCCTGGTGGAGCAGATGCGCGAGGCGGGGCTGAACACCCAGCTCTGGGTGGAGGGCGAGCGGGTGCCGCTGCCGCCGGGCATCGACCTGGCGGCGTACCGGCTGGTCCAGGAGGCCCTGACCAACACGCTGCGGCACGCCGGGCCGGCCGCGCGGGCGTGGGTGACGGTGCGGCACGAGCCGGGCGAGTTCAGCGTGCACATCGAGGACGACGGCACCGGCATGAAGGCGGGCGCGCCGGCCGTCACCTCCCCCGACGGCGGCCGCCGCACCGGCCACGGCCTGGTGGGAATTCGCGAGCGAGTGGCGCTTTATGGTGGAATTCTGAGAATCGGCCCGCGCCCGGGAGGCGGGTTCGAGGTGAGGGCCAGATTCCCGCTCAAGGATGACGCATGACGGGCGAACGCATGGTGTACGAGGTGTGGCTGTGACCATCCGGGTGTTGCTGGTGGACGATCAGCCGCTCCTGCGCACCGGCTTCCGGCTCATCCTGGAGGCCGAGCCCGACCTGACCGTGGTCGGCGAGGCCGGCGACGGCAAGGCGGCGCAGGACCAGTCGCGGGCGCTGCTGCCCGACGTGGTGCTGATGGACATCCGCATGCCGGGCGTGGACGGCATCGACGCCACCCGCCGGATCGTCCGCGAGGCGTCGGCGGGGGCGCACGTGCCCAAGGTGCTGGTGCTGACCACGTTCGACCTGGACGAGTACATCGTGGAGGCGCTGCGGGCGGGCGCGAGCGGGTTCCTGCTCAAGGACGTGCCGCCGGACGAGCTGGTGCAGGCCATCAGGGTCGTCGCCGCGGGCGACGCCATCGTGGCGCCCAGCGTCACCCGGCGGCTGCTGGACCGGTTCGCGGCGCGGCTGCCGTCGGCGTACCAGCAGGCCACCCCCGCCCGGCTCGACCGGCTGACCGAGCGCGAGTTGGAGGTGCTGCGGCTGATCGCCCGGGGCATGTCCAACGCCGAGATCGCCGCCAAGCTCGTGGTCAGCGAGACGACGGTCAAGACGCACGTCGGCAACGTGCTGACCAAGCTGGCGCTGCGCGACCGGGTGCAGGCGGTGGTGCTGGCGTACGAGACCGGGCTGATCACGCCCGGGGCGATCTCCTGACGTTATCTTCTGACGCTACGGCTTGGCCACCGTCTCGCCGGCCGCCGTCTTGCCGGGCGCCGTCTCGCCGGGCGCCGTCTCGCCGGGCGCCGTCTTGCCGGCCGCCGTCTCGTTGGGCGCCGTCTCGGCCGTGCTCGCCGGCTTCGGGGTGTTCTCCGGGGCGTTCTCGGGGAAGTGGCAGGCCACCCGGTGCCCGCTGGCCAGCTCGGTGAGCAGCGGTTCGACGGTCTTGCACACCTCCTGGGCCTTCCAGCACCGGGTGTGGAAGCGGCAGGCCGGCGGCGGGTTGAGCGGGCTGGGCACGTCGCCCGACAGGCGGATGCGCTCGCGGCCGAGGCGCGCCTTGGGGTCGGGGATCGGCACCGCCGACAGCAGCGCGTTGGTGTAGGGGTGCATCGGCGAGGCGTACAGGCTCTTGCGGTCGGCGATCTCCACGATCTTGCCGAGGTACATCACCGCCACCCGGTCGCTGATGTGGCGCACCACCGACAGGTCGTGCGCGATCACGACGTAGGTCAGGTCCAGCTCGTTCTGCAGGTCTTCCAGCAGGTTGACGACCTGGGCCTGGATGGACACGTCGAGCGCGGAGACCGGCTCGTCGGCGATGATCAGCTTGGGCTTGAGCGCGAGCGTGCGCGCGATGCCGATGCGCTGGCGCTGGCCGCCGGAGAACTCGTGCGGGTAGCGGTTGTAGTGCTCGGGGTTGAGCCCGACCAGCTCCAGGATCTCCTGGACCGCCTTGCGCACGCCGTGCTCGGTCTTGACGCCCTGGATGCGGAACGGCGCGCCCACGATGGCACCGACCGTGTGCCGCGGGTTGAGCGACGAGTACGGGTCCTGGAAGATCATCTGCATGTCGCGGCGGAGCGGGCGCAGCCGGCCCTGCCGCATGTGGGTGATGTCCTGGCCCTCGAAGACGATCCTGCCGCCGGTGGGCTCCAGCAGCCGGGTCACCAGGCGCCCGGTGGTGGACTTGCCGCAGCCCGACTCGCCCACCAGGCCCAGGGTCTCGCCCTTGTAGACGTCGAAATCGACCCCGTCGACGGCCTTGACCGCGCCGACCTGCCGCTTGAGCAGGCCCTTGGTGACCGGGAAGTGCTTCTCCAGGCCGGTTACCGACAGCAGCGGCTCACTCATGGGGTCTCCACGGCGGTGATCTCGTCTTCCCAGTGCACGACGGGCTTGATCTCGTTCTCCCACAGCGACCTGCGCTCGGCCTTGGGCATGTGGCAGCGCACCTTGTGCCCGCCCTCGGTCTCCAGCAGCTCGGGCACCTCGGTGGAGGCCCGGCCCGCGGTGCGGTCGGAGTAGGGGCAGCGGGGGTGGAACGCGCACCCGGGCGGCACGTTGATCAGCGACGGCGGCGTGCCCTTGATCGGCATGAGCCGGTCGGTGGGCTCGCGGTCGAGGCGGGGCATGGAGCCGAGCAGGCCCCAGGTGTAGGGGTGCTCGGGGCGGTAGAACACGTCGTCGGCACTGCCGTACTCCACGCACTTGCCGGCGTACATCACCAGGATGTCGTCGGACAGCTCGGCCACGACGCCCAGGTCGTGCGTGATGATGATCAGCGCCGAGTCGAACTCGCGCTGCAGGTCGCGCATGAGGTCGAGGATCTGCGCCTGCACGGTGACGTCGAGCGCGGTGGTGGGCTCGTCGGCGATGAGCAGCTCGGGGTCGCACGACAGCGCCATCGCGATCATGGCGCGCTGCCGCATGCCGCCGGAGAAGTGGTGCGGGTAGTCGTCCACGCGCCGGGACGGCTCGGGGATGCCCACGCGGCCCAGCATGTCGATGGCGTGCTTGCGCGCGGCCTTCTTGGACACCTTGTGGTGGATGCGGTACGCCTCGATGATCTGGTCGCCGACCGTGTAGTACGGGTGCATGGCCGACAGCGGGTCCTGGAAGATCATCGCCATCTTCTTGCCGCGCAGCCCGCGCACGTGCTCGGGGGTGGCGCTGACCAGTTCCTCCCCGTCGAGCCAGATCTCGCCGGAGATCCGCGCCGGGCCGCCCTTGTGCAGGCCGAGGATGCCCAGGCTGGTCACGCTCTTGCCCGACCCCGACTCGCCCACGATGCCCAGCGTCTTCCCCCGCTCCAGCGAGAACGACAGCCCGTCCACGGACTTCACCAGGCCGTCGTCGGTCGGGAAGTGGATGCGCAGGTCCTTCAGTTCCAGGAAGCTCACGCCAGCCTCACCCTCGGGTCGACGACGGCGTACAGCAGGTCCACGATCAGGTTGGCGATCACCACGAACACCGCGGCCAGCAGCGTGACGCCCATGACCTTGGGCAGGTCCTGGTTGGTGATCGCGTCCACGGCGTACTTGCCCAGGCCGGGCAGCGAGTACGCGCTCTCGGTGAGCACCGCGCCGCCGATGAGCAGGCCGAAGTCCAGGCCGAACACGGTGATGATCGGCGTCAGCGCGCCGCGCAGGCCGTGCTTGACGATGACCTTCCGCTCGCCCAGGCCCTTGGCCCGCGCGGTGCGGATGTAGTCCTCGTTCATCGTCTCCAGCATGCCCGCCCGGGTGAGCCGCGCATAGGTCGCGGCGAACAGGAACGCCAGCGTGACCCACGGCAGGATCAGGTTGTAGGCCCACTGGACCGGGCTGTCGAGGAACGTCGTGTAATGGCCGCCCTGCGCCGCCCAGGAGAACGGGTTGCCGTAGGCGAACACCAGCAGCGACACCAGGCCGGTGAAGAAGATCGGCAACGACACCCCGGCCAGCGCGACGGTCATCGCCGCCCGGTCGAAGAAGCTGCCTCTTCGCAGCGCCGACAGCACTCCGATGCCGACCCCGGCCAGCAGCCAGATCACCGCCGCGCCGATGGCCAGCGAGAACGTGACCGGCAGGCGGTTCATCAGGTCGGGGAAGACCGGCTGGCGGGTGATGAAGGAGTAGCCCAGGCAGGGCGCCGGGCACTTCTCCACGCCGGGTCCGTAGTCGTACTCCGCGCCCGCGACGACGCCCTTGACGAACCGGCCGTACTGCACGATCAGCGGGTCGTTGAAGCCGAGGCGCTCGGCCGCCAGCTTGGCGGTCTCGGCGGAGGCGGTGCGGCCGACGTACCGGCTCGCCATGCCCTCGGGCGTCGCGCCCGCGATCTGCGGCACGAGGAAGAAGATCGCGAAGGTGGCCATGCTCACGATCAGGAGCATGATCACCGCGCCGATCAGGCGCCTGATGATGTATGTGACCACAGTGCGCGGCCGGGGCGGCCGGCGCGGGGTTCGCCCGTGCCGGCCGCCCTCATGCCCTCACCTGCCTTAATGCTCGTGTCTGCTGCGCGAAAAGGAAGGTTACTGGACGCCCAGCGCGACGTAGTCGTACATCTGCTGGGAGTCGCTGATGAAGACGTTGGTCAGGCCCTTGGGGCGGAACAGCAGGCTCTTGGCCCACACGCCCGGCAGGATGACCGCCTCTTCCATGACGCGCTTGTCGATGGCGTTCCAGATGGGCTCGCGCTTCTTGGCGTCGGCCTCCTGGAGGGACTGGTCGAACATCTTGTCCACCTCGGGGATGCGGACGGAGATGTTGGAGGAGCCGCCGGTCTCACGGATCACGCGGCTGTCGGTGATCTGCTGCAGGAAGCCGTAGCCGTCCGGGTAGTCGGAGCCCCAGCCGTTGACGGCCAGGCCCAGCTTGTTCTCCACGACGTACGGCGGCTTGCCGGCGTACAGGGAGAAGTAGTCGGCCTGCGGGTACGGCTTGAGCGTGAGCTTGATGCCCACGCGGGCCAGCGACTGCTGCAGCGCCTCGGCGGTCGCCTTCTCCTTGGGCCGCTCGGCGCGGTAGGCGATGTTGGTCTCGAAGCCGTTGGGCTGGCCGCAGGCCGCGAGGTGCTCCTTGGCCTTGGCCAGGTCGCCGGTGCCGTCGGGGCCGCTCGGGTACAGGTCGAACGGCTGCGCGCCCGGGATCGACGGCGGCATCAGGTTGGTGGCGATCTGACCGCCGGAGAACTCGCCGCCGTACGCGGACTGGTAGCCGGTCTTGTCGGCGGCGTACAGGACGGCCTTGCGGCAGTCGATGTTGTCCAGCGGCTTCACCGTCGGGCTGATCGAGGTGTACCACAGACGCTGCAGCGTCGGGTTGTCGGTCTGCGCCTTCAGGTTCGGGTCGGGCAGGATCTTGCTCATCGCGGCCGGCTGGACGCCGGTGCCGGCGACGTCGATGTGGATGTCGCCCGACATCAGGCGGTTGTCCAGGTCGTCGGCGTTGACGTTGGTCTGGACCTCGATCCGGTCGGGCAGCGCCGGGCGGTTCGGGTCGGTCGCGGGGTCCCAGTGCGGGTTGCGGACCAGCGTGAAGCCCTTGCCGATCTCGTTCTTCTCGAACATGTACGGCCCGGAGGAGATCACGTGCTCGCGGTACTTCGCGCCCGTGTCCTTGGCCTTCGGCACCGGCATCGTCGGCGACATCTGGGCCAGGTAGTCGAAGCCGCTGTACGGCTGCGTCAGGTGGAAGATGATCGTCTTGTCGTCGGGCGTCTCGATCGCGGAGCTGAAGTCGACGTCCTTGGACTTGTACGGGCCCTCGTAACCCTTGGGCCAGTTGAGCATGTCCTTCAGGTACGTCGGACCGTTGGGGAAGGTCTCCTTGTCGGTGGAGCGGGCCACCGCGTAGGCGACGTCCTTGGACGTGATCGGGGTGCCGTCCTCGAACTTCAGGCCGTCACGCAGGGTGTAGGTCCAGGTCTTGAAGTCCTCGCTCGGCTTGCCCAGGTCCGTGGCCAGGTCGGGCACCACCGTCGCGCCCTCGGCCCCGGGGGCGGACTTGAACATCGTCAGCGCCCGGCCGTACAGGCGGATGAAGTTCCACGAGTAGCCGTAGTAGGTGTCGGCCGGGTCGAGGGAGTCCCAGTCGCCGGAGTTGGCGAACTTGATGGTGCCGCCCTTCTTGGTGGAGGGGTTGAACACCTTCGTCAGCGCCGCGTTGAACTCGGCCTTGGCGGCGGGGGCCGCCGACTGACCGGACTCGCCGCCCGTCGTGCTCGTGCCGCCACAGGCCGCCAGGCCCATGGCGAGCGCCGCGGTGACCGCGGCAGCCGCCACGCGTCGTTTCTTCATTTGCTGCTACACCCCTTGTTGTCGGGAGCCAGGGATTTGCGGGGGAACCGGTCGGAAGAGCTCATCGGCCACGCGGGTCGAGCGCGTCTCTCAGCCCGTCGCCGAACAAGTTGAAGGCCAGCACCGTGATGAAGATCGCAAGGCCGGGGAAGAGCGCGAAGTGCGGCACGGTGTAGTAGCGCGCGGCCTCCGCCAGCATCCCGCCCCACGTCGGAGTCGGCGGGCGCACGCCCACGCCGAGGAAGGACAGCGCGGCCTCGAACAGGATGTTGGTCGGGATCAGCAGCGTGGCGTAGATCAGGATCGGCGCGACCAGGTTGGGCAGCAGCTCCCGGAAGATGATGTACGGGCTGCGCGCGCCCAGGCTCTTGGCCGCGTCCACGAACTCCCGCTCACGCAGCGACAGGGTCTGACCTCGTACGATCCTGCCGATGTAGGGCCAGCTGAAGAAGCCGATGATGAACACCAGCAGCGCGACCCGCAGCGTGTCGCCCGAGAGCCCGAACGCCTGGTCGGGCACCACGCCGGCCAGCGCGATGGCGAACACCAGCAGCGGGAAGGCCAGGAAGACGTCCATGGCCCGGCTGATCAGGGTGTCCACGAAGCCGCCGAAGTAGCCGGCGATCACGCCGAGCGTGGTGCCGATCACCGTGGACAGCAGCGTGGCGAGGAACGCGATGAGCAGCGAGATCCGGGCGCCGTAGACCACCCGGCTGAAGATGTCGCGGCCCCACTGCGGCTCGACGCCGAACAGGAAGTCCCAGCTGATGCCGCCGAACGGCTCCTTGGGCACCAGCGTGGACTGGTCGATCTTCTCGCGGTGGAACTCCAGCGGGGGGTGCCCGAAGAGGTTCACGATGAGCGGTGCGAACACGGCCACGATGATGAGCACGACGATCACCACGGCACCCGCCATGGCCACCTTGTCGCGCTTGAGGCGCATCCAGGCGATCTGCCCGAGCGACCTCCCCTGGATCGCCTTACGGTCCGCTCCCGCAAGCACGGCCTCCGGTGCCGGCTCGGTGGCCGACCCGGGAACATCGAGCGGCGCGGTCATGCTGATAGCCCCCTGGATCCCAGACGACATCGTCCGAATTTAGGCGCGGGTTCGCACCTGATGGTGAAACCGCTTGGTACGGCCCCCGGAGGCAGAATCTATGGGCTGAGCTGCGCTGACTAGTCCCTCAAGCCTCGATGTGGCTCAACTGTGATTCACGCGAAATTCATTCGTATCGATCTTGCGGGGTATGTCTGGAAGCCGTACAGGTTCCGTCTCGGATTCGTGACATTAACGCTGCTGCACAGCCTACATCCCCACTACAGACAGTGACGCCCCATCCCGCCCACCCGCCCCCACAGCCCTCCCACCACACCGTCCCAAACCCCCCATCCCGCCCGACCGCCCCCACTCCCCACTTCGGCACAGGCCCCCGCGACCACCCCACCCCGGCCCAGCCCCGCCCCCCTCCACCCCAAAGGCATCCCAGGTGGCAGGCCACCACAGCACGGGCACGAACGCGACAAGACCCGGCGCGAGCGCGCGACGGCGGCCTCGGGCCGCCCGCCCGAGCCGGACCAGCGCAGGAGCAACGACCGACACGGACACGAGGACAGGCACCGCCACCGGCCCTCGGGCGACCGCGCAGCGATACCAACCGGGCACGAGCGCGACGCCGGAGCCGGGCCAAGTGCGGGCACGAACCCAACAGCGGGCACACGCGGCGGAGCCAGGCCAGGCGCAGGACACGCTGACGGCCTCGGGCGCCCCGCCCGGGCGGACCAGCGCGGGAGCGACGACCGCCGTGGACACGAGGACAAGCACCGCAACCGGCCCGGCGGTGACCGCGCAGCGATACCAGACCGGGCACGAGCACGACGCCGGGGCCCGGTCGAGCACGGGCACGAACCCAACGGCCGACACGCGCGGCAGAGCCAAGCCAGGCGCAGGACGCGCGACGGCGAGCTAGGGCAGCCCACCCGGGCCGGACCAAGCGCGGGTCGGACCAGGCGCGGGCCGACGGGCACCGTCACCCGCCCGACGGGGTGTGTCACCGTTCGGGAGGAGGCGGCCGGAGGGCGTCGCGTTTCCGCAAGTTCCGGCATCCACCCCCATCCCGTCGGGCGCAAGATCCACCGTCGCCCGGATACTCCCGCCCGACGGCGGGCACGCGCGACGGGGCCCGGCCGGGCCGGGGGCGCGGGCACGAAGGCGAGCGCGAGCGGCCGGGGCGCGGGCACGAAGGCAAGCGCGAGTGACCGGGGGTGCGGGCGCGAGCGGCCGGGGTGCGGGCACGAGCGGCTGGGGTTGGCTGGTGTGGTTTCGTGCGCTCTGTCCGCGGTGTGTTCACCCCGCTGTGCGGAAGAGGCGGGCCGTGCGGTGACGGCCGCGCCAGCCGATGGTGTGGCCTCGCGATCTCGCTCGCCTGCAATTCCGCTCAGCACATCCCGGCCCTCGCCCTGCCGTCGCCCCCGCCCCCGCGCCCCGAGGTGGCAGGTCTCGCCGTCTTGCTCGCCCTGGACCGTCAGCCCGGCCCCGCCTGCCGTAGGGCGGCGGGACGCATGGAGGTGTTGACCTGCCGGCCGGGGGCCGTCGACGTGATCTGCCCACTGCCCTGCCGCGCACCACAACCAACGACCCACACCGCTACCAGGACCACCACCGCACACCCCGCCCTCTCCACACAGCGGGATGGTGTCGCGTTTCGCGACGTTCCGGCATCCATCCCCGTCCCGTCTTGCCGCGGCGGGAGATCCGCCGTTGGCCGGGCGCTCCCACGCTGCCCGGTGCGGCCGGCTGGGGCCGGGCGGGCCAGGGCGTGAGACCCGGGCCTTTTGGGGGCCCTGGGGGATCATTCCCTGGCCGGGTGGGCGGTCAGCTGATGCCGCGGCGCTTGAGGATGGCCTCGATGTCGGAGAAGTCGTCGTCGGCGGCCGCGGGTTTCTTGGCGGGGGCGGGCTGCTGGGCGGGGCGGGCCTGGGGGGCGGTGGGGGTGGTGGGGGGGACGGCCTGGCGGGGGGTGGGTGGGGTGGTGGCGGCGGGGGTGCGGGGTGGGGTGGTGGCGCGGGTGCGGGAGCGGAGGACTCCGGAGACCAGGTAGAGGAGCACGGCCAGGCCGGTGACGGCGACGCCGGCCCAGACCGTGGGCGAGAGGACCAGGCCGGTCACGAAGCCCACGGCGGCGGAGCCGATCTGCCACAGGGTGGGCAGGGCGCCGGTCAGGTAGGCGGCCATGGGCAGCAGGGACCAGGCGGCCAGGCGCAGGCCCGCGGCGGCGCCGCGTCTTCTCAGCACCAGGAAGCTCAGCACCAGTCCCACGCCGGTGACTCCGGCGCACAACGGCAACCACGCGATCGCGTCGTACATTTCAGGCCGCCCCTCGTCTCGGCTTCACTCTTCCATCCTGGCACGCGTGGCGGCCGGGGCCGATCCTCCTGAGGTCGGATTGTCCCCCTAGGGGCCCCCTAGGGGGACGGCTCAGGAGAACAGGGCGTGCAGCACCGTGACGTCCACCTGGTGCAGTGAGGTCACCACGAGGCGCCCGGGGGCCTCGGGGATCGGCAGGACGCTGGGCACCGCGACCACGCGGCAGCCAGCGGCCGTGGCGGCGGTGACGCCGTTCGGGGAGTCCTCCAGCACCGCGCACCGGGCCGGATGGACGCCGGTCAGCCGGGCCGCGGTGGCGTACGGCTCGGGGTCGGGCTTGGCCCGGGTGACGTCGTCGCCGGTCACCACGTGGTCGAAGTAGTGGCGGCCGATGCCGGCCAGGCACAGCTCGGCGATCTTGCGCGCGGAGGAGGTGACCAGGGCCGTGGGCAGGCCGGCCGCGCGCACGGCCTCGAGCAGCTCGGGGGCGCCCGGCATCAGCTCGACGCCGCCGGCCAGCCTGGCGCGCATGCCCTCGATCATCCACTCCGCGACGGTCTCGGGCGGCACCGAGGCGCCGGAGACCTTGAGCATGTACGCCACCGTGCTCGGCATCGACCCGCCGACCAGGGCCTCCTGGTGGTCGTGGCCCCAGCCGGCGCCCAGGCGGGCCATGACCTCCGACTCGACCTCGAACCACACCTTCTCGGTGTCGACCAGGAGCCCGTCCATGTCGAAGAAGACGGCGCCGAGGCCGTCGCCGCGAGCCCCCGCGGCGGAGGGCTCAGACATTGAAGTACTTCGCCTCGGGGTGGTGCGCCACCAGCGCGGACGTGGCCTGCTCGGGGTGGAGCTGGAACTCCTCCGACAGCGTGACGCCGATCCGGGACGGGTCGAGCAGCTCCATCACCTGAACCTGGTCCTCCAGGTTGGGGCAGGCGGGGTAGCCGAAGCTGTAGCGGCAGCCCCGGATGTTGACCTTGAGCATGTCCTCCAGGCTCTCGTCGCCGCCGATGCCCAGCTCGGCGCGCACCCGGGCGTGCCAGTACTCCGCCAGCGCCTCGGTGAGCTGCACCGACAGGCCGTGCAGCTCCAGGTAGTCGCGGTAGGCGTCCTTGGCGAACAGCTCGGCGGTGGCCTGGGAGATCCGGTTGCCCATGGTCACGACCTGGAAGGCGATGACGTCCACCTCGCCGGACTCGCGGGACCTGAAGAAGTCGGACAGGCACAGGTGCCGGTCGCGGCGCTGGCGCGGGAAGGTGAAGCGGGTGCGCTCGCCGCCGGACTCGTCCAGGATGATCAGGTCGTCGCCGTCGCTGACGCACGGGAAGTAGCCGTAGGCGACCGCGGCCTCCAGCAGGCCCTCGGTCTGCAGCCGGTCCAGCCACATGCGCAGGCGCGGCCGGCCCTCGGTCTCGACCAGCTCCTCGTACGACGGCCCGTCGCCGCCGCGCGCGGCCTTCAGCCCCCACTGCCCCATGAAGGTGGCCCGCTCGTCGAGGAAGGCGGCGTAGTCGGCCAGCGGGATGCCCTTGACCACCCGGTCGCCGTAGAACGGGGCCACCGGCACGGGGTTGTCGGTGGCGACGTCGGAGCGCGCGGGCAGCTCCTCCACCGGCGTGCGCTGCAGGACCGCGCCGGTCTTGACCCGGCGCTCGCGCAGCGGCGGGAGCTCGGCGCCCTTCTCGCCGCGCTTGACGGCCATGAAGGCGTCCATCAGCCGCAGCCCCTCGAAGGCGTCGCGGGCGTAGCGCACCTCGCCCTCGAACAGGTCGGCGAGGTCCTGCTCGACGTAGGCCCGGGTGAGCGCGGCGCCGCCGAGCAGCACCGGGTAGCGCCGGGAGATGCCCCGGGCGTTCATCTCCTCCAGGTTCTCCTTCATGATGACCGTGGACTTCACCAGCAGGCCGGACATGCCGATGACGTCGGCCTCCTTGTCCTCGGCGGCCTCCAGGATCGCCGACACCGGCTGCTTGATGCCGAGGTTGACCACCTCGTAGCCGTTGTTGGACAGGATGATGTCCACCAGGTTCTTGCCGATGTCGTGCACGTCGCCCTTGACGGTGGCCAGCACGATGCGGCCCTTGGTGGTGCCCTCGACCCGGTCCATGTGGGGCTCCAGGTACGCCACGGCGCTCTTCATGACCTCGGCGGACTGCAGCACGAACGGGAGCTGCATCTGGCCGGAGCCGAACAGGTCGCCGACCGTCTTCATGCCGTCGAGCAGCACGTCGTTGATGATCTCCAGGGCGGGCCGCTGCGCCAGCGCCTCGTCCAGGTCGGCCTCCAGGCCCTTGCGCTCGCCGTCGATGATCCGCCGCTTGAGCCGCTCCCACAGCGGCAGCCCGGCCAGCTCGGCGGCCTTGCCGGCGCGCATCGCCGCGGCATCGACGCCCTCGAACAGCTCCATGAAGCGCTGCAGCGGGTCGTAGCCCTCGCGCCGCCGGTCGTAGACCATGTCCAGGGCGACCTGGCGCTGCTCGTCGGGGATGCGCGCCATGGGCAGGATCTTGGAGGCGTGCACGATGGCGGAGTCGAGCCCGGCGTTGACGCACTCGTTGAGGAAGACGCTGTTGAGCACGATCCGCGCGGCCGGGTTGAGCCCGAAGGAGATGTTGGACAGGCCCAGCGTGGTCTGCACCTCGGGGTAGCGCCGCTTGATCTCGCGGATGGCCTCGATGGTGGCCGCGCCGTCGCGCCGGGTCTCCTCCTGGCCGGTGGCGATGGGGAAGGTGAGGCAGTCGACGATGATGTCCTCGACCCGCATGCCCCAGTCGCGCACGAGGTCGTCGATGATCCGGGAGGCGACCTCGACCTTCTTCTCGGCGGTGCGGGCCTGGCCCTCCTCGTCGATGCACATGACGGTGACGGCCGCGCCGTGCTCGCGCACCAGGCGCATGGTGCGCTGGAAGCGGGAGTCGGGGCCGGTGCCGTCCTCGTAGTTGACCGAGTTGACCACCGCGCGCCCGCCCAGCATCTCCAGGCCGGCCTGGATCACGTCGGGCTCGGTGGAGTCGAGCACGATCGGCAGCGTGGAGGCGGTGGCGAAGCGGAAGGCCAGCTCCTTCATGTCGGCCACGCCGTCGCGGCCGACGTAGTCGACGCACAGGTCGAGCATGTGGGCGCCGTCGCGGGCCTGGCCGCGGGCCATCTCGACGCAGGTCTCCCAGTCGCCGGCGAGCATGGCCTCGCGGAATGCCTTGGAGCCGTTGGCGTTGGTGCGCTCGCCGATGGCGAGGTAGGAGGTGTCCTGCCGGAACGGGACGTGCTGGTACAGCGAGGAGGCGCCGGCCTCGGGACGGGGCCGGCGCGGGGTGTGGGGCCTGCCGCCCACCCGCTCGACCACCTGGCGCAGGTGCTCGGGGGTGGTGCCGCAGCAGCCGCCGACCAGCGACAGGCCGTAGTCGCGGGTGAACCCGTCGTGCGCGTCGGCCAGCTCGCCGGGGGTGAGCGGGTAGAAGGCGCCGTCGGCGGTGAGCTGGGGCAGGCCCGCGTTGGGCATGCACGACAGCGGCAGCCGGGAGTGGCGGGCGAGGTAGCGCAGGTGCTCGCTCATCTCGGCCGGGCCGGTGGCGCAGTTGAGGCCGATGACGTCCACGCCCAGCGGCTCGATGGCGGTCAGCGCGGCGCCGATCTCGGAGCCGAGCAGCATGGCGCCGTTGGTCTCGATGGTGACCTGGGCGATGACCGGGACGTCGCGGCCGGCCTCGGCCGCGGCCCGCCTGGCCCCGATGACCGCGGCCTTGACCTGGAGCAGGTCCTGGCAGGTCTCGATGATCAGCGCGTCGGCGCCGCCGGCGATCAGCCCGGCCGCGTTCTCCTGGTACGCGTCGCGCAGCTTGGCGAACGGCAGGTGGCCCAGGGTGGGCAGCTTGGTGCCGGGGCCCATGGAGCCGAGCACGAACCGGGGATGCTCGGGGGTGGACCAGTGGTCGGCGCGCTCGCGGGCCAGCCTGGCGCCGGCCTCGGACAGCTCGAAGATGCGCTCGGCGATGCCGTACTCGCCGAGGGCGGCCAGGTTGGCGCCGAAGGTGTTGGTCTCGACGCAGTCGACGCCGACCTCGAAGTAGGCGTCGTGGACGCTGCGCACGATGTCGGGCCGGGAGACGTTGAGCACCTCGTTGCAGCCCTCGTGGCCCTCGAAGTCGTCGAGGGTGACGTCGTGTGACTGCAGCATCGTCCCCATCGCCCCGTCGGCGACCATGACGCGCTCGGCCAGGACTTCACGGAAAGACGGTCTGCTAGTCATGCGGGCAATCCTATCGGGATCGTCGTCGGGGGGAATCTTCGCGGGACCGCTGTTGTACGGGGCGTCCAATGACGGGCGGGCGGCCCTCCCGCCTCTGGCGCAACGCCGGCCCGCCCCTCCCCCATTCCGGCCCCGTTCCGGCGTGCCACGGGGCGCGGATCTATCCTTTACCCGCCACGGGTCGTCCCCCGGCGAGCGGGTCGCGTGTTCACTCTCGGCTCACTGCGCGCCCACTGGCCGCTCATGGACGCCAAAGGGTCGCCGAGCACATAGGCTTAGCCAAGAAACAGCGGAGAGGAGGCGGCGCGTGATCGAGCTCGAAGGGCTCCCCGAGCTCGTCGATCCGGTGCTGATCGCCGCGTTCGAGGGCTGGAACGACGCGGGCGAGGCCTCCAGCGGCGCGCTCAGCCATCTCGAAACGGCCTGGAAGGCCACGCCGCTGATCGCGCTCGACCCGGAGGACTACTACGACTTCCAGGTCACCCGGCCGATCGTCGAGCTGGGCGAGGGCGTCAACCGGCCCATCACCTGGCCCACCACCCGGCTGTCGCTGGCGCGCCCGCCGGGCGTGGAGCGCGATGTGGTGCTGCTGCGCGGCATCGAGCCGAACATGCGCTGGCGCACCTTCTGCGAGGAGATCATCGCGATCTGCCGCGAGCTGGGCATCGAGATGGCCGTGCTGCTCGGGGCGCTGCTGAACGACTCCCCGCACAGCCGCCCGGTGCCGGTCGTGGGCGCCTCCACCGATCCCGGCCTGGCCCGCGCGATCCACCTGGAGCTGACCCGCTACGAGGGCCCCACGGGCATCGTGGGCGTGCTGCAGCAGGCGTTCGGCGCCGCCGGCATCACCGCGGTCTCGCTGTGGGCCTCGGTGCCCCACTACGTCGCCCAGCCGCCCAACCCCAAGGCCACCCTGGCCCTGCTGCGCCGCACCGAGGACCTCCTCGACATCCCGATGCCCCTGGGCGACCTGCCCGAGGAGGCGCGGGCCTGGGAGCACGGCGTCGATGAGCTGGCCTCCCAGGACAGCGAGGTCGCCGAGTACGTCCGCGAGCTTGAGGAGCGCAAGGACGCCGCCGACCTCCCCGAGGCCAGCGGCGACGCCATCGCGGCCGAGTTCGAGCGCTACCTGCGCCGCCGCGACACCGGCAACGACACCTGACCCGCGCCGCCCGACCCGCGGCGCCTGCGTACCCCTCCCCTGGAGCCCGCGCGGGGCTCCGGGGCGGGTGGGGTGCGGCGTGAGCGATCCCGGGCGGGCCGGATCAGAGCCGGATCAGAGCGCGAGGCGCACGGCGGGACGCGCCGCGGTGGCGACGGCCTCGTCGTGGCGGGCCCAGACCAGGCGCGCGAGGTCGGCGTCGGCGCCGAGGGAGGCGCTGACCAGGTCGGCGCCCGACTCCTCCAGGCGGGTCTGGAAGAAGCCCGGGGCCAGCAGGTACGACGCGACCGCCACGCGCGGTGCGGGGCCCGAGCGCAGCCGGTCCAGGGCCTCGGGGAGTGCGGGGGCGCCCGCGGAGGCGAAGGCCGCGGTGACGGGCCGCGACAGGCGCACCGACAGCAGCCGGGCCGCCGCGCGCACGTCGGCGAGGGCGCCCGGGTCGGAGGAGCCGGCGGCGCCCAGGATGACCGCGTCGGTGGCGCGCAGGCCGGCGCGGTCCAGGCGGCGGGCGAGCAGGCCGGTGAGCAGCGCGTGCGGGCCCAGCGGGCGGGCCACGACCGCGTCGGGGCGGGTCCGGGCGACGATGCCCGGCAGGTCGATGTGCACGTGGTAGCCGCCGGCCAGCAGCATCGGCACCACGACCACGGGCCCGCCCAGCGCGGGCAGCACCTCCTCCAGCTTCGGCGCGCTGATCTCCAGGTAGGCCAGCTCCACCCGGTGGCCGGGGCGGGCCCTGTGCACCAGGTCCCGCAGCCCGGCGAGTACTTCCTCCCCGTGGGTGCTGCGCGTGCCGTGGGCCGCCATGACCAGCGTCGGGGCGTCCGCGGCGCGCGCGGCGGCGGTGCGGCCAGGCGTCACAGGGCGTCCCCGCGCTCGCAGGCCAGGCGGTAGCCGCGCTTGACGACGGTCTCCACGATGCCGGAGGGGCCCAGCGCGCGGCGCAGCCGGGTGATGGCCATCTCGACCGCGTGCTCGGCCGAGTCGCGCGAGGGGCCGCCCGGCAGGACCGTGCGCAGCTCGGAGCGCGCGACCACGTGTCCGGGCTTCTCGGCCAGCCGCTTGAGCACCGCCATCGGCGCCGGCGGCAGCGGCTTGAGGTCGCCGTCCACCGCGACCGCGTGGCCGCGGATCTCCAGGTGGTGGCCGCCCGCGACGAGCCGGGTGACACTCTCGGCGGGAAGGTGCCTGGCGAGCAGGCGGGCCAGCGCGCCGAGCCGGGAGCGGTCGGGCTGGATGACGGGCACGCCCCGGGTCACCAGGGGGCCCGCGGTGACCGGGCCGACGCACGCGGCGACGACCGAGCCGCTGAAGGCGGCGAGCAGGGCCTCCTCCAGGCCGTCGGCGCGCGCCGCGTTGAGCATGGCGAGCACGGCCGGGGCGCTGGTGAACGCCACCGCGTCCACGCCGCCGGAGACCGCCTGGGTGACCAGGCGGCGCAGCGGGGAGGAGTCGCGGTAGGGCAGCCAGCGGTACACCGGCACCTCGATGACCTCCGCGCCGGCGGCGCGCAGGTCGGCGACGAAGCCGGTCAGCGGCTCGCCGTGGAGCTGCACGGCGATGCGGCGCCCGCGCAGGTCCTGGCCCAGCAGGTGCTGCTTGACCTCCTCGCACGACTCGGTGGGCGGGGTCCAGTGGTCGTTGAGCCCCGCGGCGCGCACCGCGCCGCGGGCCTTGGGCCCTCGGGTGAGCAGGCGCGCCTTGGTCAGGTGCTCGCCGAGCTGGGCGGACAGGCCCCACCCCTCGGCCGCCGCCATCCAGCCCCGGAACCCGACGCCGGTGGTGACCACGACGTCGTCCACCGGGCCCGCCAGGGTGGCCCTGGTCGCGGCGAGCAGGTCGGAGTCCTCGGCGAGGGGGACCAGCCTGATCGCGGGCGCGCTGACCACGCGGGCGCCCCTGCGCTCCAGCAGCGCGCAGAACTCCTCGCGCCGCCGGGTCGCGGTCACGCCGATGGTGAACCCGGCGAGCGCGTCGGGCTCCGTCTCCGGTGAACTCGGTTCCTTCACGGGGACCTGCTCCTCGGCCACAGCGGTCATATGTCCTCCTGGCGATATGTCCTCACGCGATGCTGACCTCCACGACGCCGTCCGTGACGCGGATGCGGTACGTAGGAACCGACACCGACGGGTCGTCCAGGCATTCCCCGGTCAGCAGTGAGAACGCCTGCTTGTGCATCGGGGAGGCCACCATGGGCTCCCCCGCCCTCGTGCCGACTATGCCCCGTGAGAGCACGTACGCGCCGCTGAACGGGTCGCGGTTGCCCAGTGCGTACAGGGCGCCGTCGAAGCCGCGGAAGACCGCGATCTGGCGGCCCTCGACCAGGACGCACGCGCCGCGCTCCGGGATCAGGTCGGAGTAGGCGCAGACCGGATGCCAGCGGTCCGTGGAGACGGGCGATGCCTGCAGTTCTACGCTCATGAGCGGGCCACCTCCAGGGGGATGAGCACGGGCTTGATCTGGTCGCGTTCGGTCTCGAAGGCGATCGAGGGGTCGGGCGTGCCGGGGGCGTTGACGAAGCTGACGAAGCGGCGCAGCTTCTCCGGGTCCTCGATGGTGGCGCGCCACTCGTCGAAGTAGCCGGCGACGTGCCGCTCCATCTGGGCCTCCAGCTCGGCGCAGATGCCGAGCGAGTCGTCGATGATCACCTGGCGCAGGTAGTCGAGGCCGCCCTCCAGGTTCTCGATCCAGGCGGCGGTGCGCTGGAGCCGGTCGGCGGTGCGGATGTAGAACATCAGGAACCTGTCGATGATCTTAATCAGATCATCGGTGGACAGGTCGGCGGCCAGCAGTTCCGCGTGGCGCGGCTTGAAGCCGCCGTTGCCGCCGACGTACAGGTTCCAGCCCTGCTCGGTGGCGATGATGCCGAAGTCCTTGCTGCGGGCCTCGGCGCACTCGCGGGCGCAGCCGGAGACGGCGGACTTGAGCTTGTGCGGCGAGCGCAGGCCGCGGTAGCGCAGCTCCAGGGCGATGGCCAGGCCCACCGAGTCCTGTACGCCGTAGCGGCACCAGGTGGAGCCGACGCAGGACTTCACGGTGCGCAGCGCCTTGCCGTACGCGTGGCCGGACTCGAACCCGGCGTCCACCAGCCGCTTCCAGATCTGCGGGAGCTGCTCGACCCGGGCGCCGAACAGGTCGATCCGCTGCCCGCCGGTGATCTTGGTGTAGAGGCCGAAGTCGCGGGCGACCTCGCCGATGACGATCAGCTTCTCCGGGGTGATCTCGCCGCCGGGCACCCGGGGCACCACCGAGTAGGTGCCGTTCTTCTGGATGTTGGCGAGGAAGTGGTCGTTGGTGTCCTGCAGCGCGGCCTGCTCGCCGTCCAGGATGTGCCCGCCGTTGAGCGAGGCCAGGATGGACGCCACCGCGGGCTTGCACACGTCGCAGCCCCTGCCCGTGCCGTGCTCCGCGATGAGCTGGGAGAACGTCCCGATGCCGCGCACCCGTACGATGTCGAACAGCTCGGCCCGCGAGTACGCGAAGTGCTCGCACATCGCCTTGCTGACCTCGACGCCCGACTTGACGAGGATCTGCTTGAGCATGGGCACGCAGCTTCCGCAGGTGGTGCCCGCCCGGGTGCACTTCTTGATCCCGGCGACGTCGGTCAGGCCCTCGCTCGCGATGGCCTCGCAGATCTGCCCCTTGGTGACGTTGTTGCACGAGCAGACCTGCGCGTCGTCGGGCAGGTCCACGTCCACGCCGCCGGTGCCGGCGAACAGCAGCTCGGTGGGGCTGGCGGGCAGCTCGCGGCCGACGAGCGGGCGCAGCGAGTTGTACGGCCCCGCGTCGCCCACGCAGATGCCGCCGAGCAGGGTACGGGCGTCGTCGCTGACGAACAGCTTCTTGTACACCCCGCCGACCGGGTCCATGAAGGTGACGTCCAGCGCGCCGTCAAGGGCGCCGAAGCTGGCCACCTCCACGCCCAGCAGCTTGAGCTTGGTGGACATGTCGGCGCCGGTGAAGACCGCGTCGCCGCCCATGATCCGGTCGGCGGCGACCTCGGCCTGCGTGAAGCACGGCCCGACCAGGCCGTACACCATGCCGCCCGCGAGGGCGCACTCGCCGACGGCGTAGATCGCGGGGTCGGCGGTGCGCATGCCCTCGTCCACGACGATGCCGCCGCGCTCGCCGACCGGCAGGCCGCTGGCGCGGGCCAGCTCGTCGCGCGGGCGGACGCCGGCGGAGAACACCACGACCTGGGCCTCGATCTCGGCGCCGTCGGGCTTGACCAGGCGGGCGACCCGGCCGTCCTCGCCGGGCTCGATCGACTTCACCCCGGCCCCGGTGTGCACCGCCAGGCCCAGCGCCTCGATGTGGTTCTTGAGGATCGAGCCGCCGCCCTCGTCCACCTGGCGGGGCATCAGCCACGGGCTCATCTCCACCACGTGGGTGACCAGGCCGAGGCCGCGCAGCGCGTCGGCGGCCTCCAGGCCGAGCAGGCCGCCGCCGATCACCACGCCGGAGCTCGCCCCCTCGGCCGCGGCGGCGATGGCGTCCAGGTCGTCGATGGTGCGGTAGACGAAGCAGCCGGGCAGGTCCTTGCCGGGGACCGGCGGCACGAAGGGGCTGGAGCCGGTGGCGAGCACCAGCACGTCGTACGGCTCGGTGTGCCCGTCGGCCGCGGTGACCGTGCGGGCCTCGCGGTCGATCCCGGTGACCTTCGCGCCCAGGCGCAGCACGACGCCCTCGGGCACCGGGTAGGTCAGGTCCTCGGCGCTCTTGCCGCTCAGGTAGGAGGTGAGCGCGACCCGGTCGTAGGCGGGCCTGGGCTCCTCCCCCAGCACGGTCACGCTGCCGCCGAACCCCTTGGCGTACAGCGTCTCGATCAGCCGGTACGCCGTGGGCCCGTGCCCCACCACCACTAGCCGCGTCATGCGGAGACTCCTTCCTGCTCGCACAGCCACCCGACGATGCCCTCGACGGCCTCCCTGCAGGTGCCGCACCCGGTCGTGGCCCGCGTCACGGCGGCCACGGCGTCGGCGTCGCGGGCGCCGGACTCCCAGCACGCCCGGATCTGGCCCTTGGTCACGTTGTTGCACTGGCACACCCGCGCCGAGTCGGGCATGCGGACCGGGCTGTCGGCCACGGGCGCGGCGGAGGACAGGCCGGGGAACAGCAGCCCGGCCCGGTCGCCCGGCAGCGGCCCGCCCCGGTCGTAGAGCTGGGTGAGCGTGCCCACGGCGGTGGTCTCGCCGAGCAGGATCGCGCCGACGAGACGGCCGTCGCGGATCACCAGCTTGCGGTAGGTGCCGCGGGCGCGGTGGCTGAAGCGGACCACCTCGGTGCTCTTGTCGGCGCCCTCGTCCACGTGGGTCTCGCCCATGGCCGCCAGCTCCACGCTCTTGGCCTTCAGCCGGGTCACCAGGCGCGAGCCGCGGTACCTGGCGTTCTTGTCGGTGCCGGTGACCAGGTCGGCGACGATCGCGGCCTGCTCCCAGGCGGGGGCGACCAGGCCGTAGACGGTGCCGGCGTGCTGGGCGCACTCGCCGATGGCGTAGATGGACGG
Source organism: Thermocatellispora tengchongensis (assembly GCF_014202315.1). Classification (GTDB taxonomy): domain Bacteria; phylum Actinomycetota; class Actinomycetes; order Streptosporangiales; family Streptosporangiaceae; genus Thermocatellispora; species Thermocatellispora tengchongensis. The sequence goes on from NZ_JACHGN010000012.1 coordinate 184,572, forward strand.
GTCGTCGGTGCGCAGCTCGTCGTCCACCACGACGCCGCGCTCGACCTCCAGGCCCGCGTCACGCGCCAGTCCGGCCAGGGGGCGCACGCCGCAGGCCATGATGACCAGGTCGCCGTCCACGACCTCGCCGTCGGCCAGGCGCACGCCGGTGGGCCCGCTCTCGTCGCCGAGCACCTCGGTCACGGTCACGCCGGTCCTGGTGCGCACGCCCAGCTCGGCCAGGGTCTCGCCGAGCACCAGCCCGGCCTCGGGGTCGAGCTGGCGCTCCATCAGGTGCCCGGCCAGGTGCAGCAGCGTCACCGGCAGGCCCCGCCCGGCCAGGCCGCGGGCCGCCTCGACGCCGAGCAGGCCGCCGCCGACCACGACGGCGCTGCGGGCGACCCCGGCCGCGGCCAGGATCGCGGTGCAGTCGTCGAGGGTGCGGAACGCCACGGCGCGCTCGGCGCCCGGGATGGGCGGCACCACGGCCTCGCTGCCGGTGGCCAGCACCAGCACGTCGTACGGCTCGCGCCGCCCGCTCGCGGTGATCACCGACTTGGTGTCGCGGTCGATCTGGACGACCTCGTCGCCGAAGACCGCGGTGACGTCGTGGTCGGCGTACCAGGAGGCGTCGAGCATGCGCACCTGGTCCGGGCCGGAGGTGCCGGCCAGCACGTTGGACAGCAGCACCCGGTTGTAGGGCTGCCAGGTCTCCGCACCCAGGACGGTGACGTCGATGTCCTTGTCACGGGCGCGGACCTCGCTGACGAGCCGGGAACCGGCCATGCCGTTCCCCACCACAACAAGCCTCATGCGACCCTCTCCACTCGCACGGCGCATACCTTGAACTCCGGCATCCTCGACGTCGGGTCGAGCGCCGCGTTGGTGAGCTGGTTGGCGCTGGCGCGCCCCGCCCAGTGGAACGGCATGAACACGGTGTCGGCGCGGATCGCGCCGCTCACCCTGGCCACCCCCTCGGCGGTCCCGCGGCGGCTGACCACGCGCAGCCGCTCCCCCGCCGTCACGCCGAGCCGCTCGGCGAGGTCGGGGTGCAGCTCGACGTACGCCTCGGGCGCGGCCTGCACCAGGGGCCCGATCCTGCGCGTCTGCGCGCCGCTCTGGTAGTGGGCGAGCACGCGCCCGGTGGTCAGGTACAGCGGGTAGTCCTCGTCGATGTCCTCGGCGGCCGGGCGGTGGTCCACCGGCACGAACCTGGCGCGCCCGTCGGGGGTGGCGAAGCCGTCCAGAAAGGGGCGCGGCGTCCCGGGGTGGTCCTCGGCCGGGCAGGGCCAGAAGACCCCGGTCTCGGCGGCGATGCGCTCGTAGGTGATGCCGGAGTAGTCGGCGACGCCGCCGGCGCTGGCGCGGCGCAGCTCGTCGAAGACGGCGCGGGGGTCGTCGGGGAAGCCGTCCGGGTGGCCCAGCCGCCCGGCCAGGCCCGACAGGACGGCGAGGTCGCTCCGCACCCCCGAGGGCGGAGCGACGGCCCGCCTGCGGAGCAGCACCCTGCCCTCCAGGTTGGTCATGGTGCCGCTCTCCTCCGCCCACTGCGTGGACGGCAGCACTACGTCAGCGCGCGCGGCGGTCTCAGACAGCACCAGGTCGGAGACCACGAGCAGTTCCAGGTCGCCGATGCGCTCGGCGACGTGCCCGGCGCGCGGCGCGGAGACCAGCGGGTTGGAGCCGAACAGCAGCAGCGCCTTCGGCCCGGCGGGCGTGCCGAGCGCGTCCAGCAGCTCGTACGCCGAGCGCCCCGGCCCCGGCAGTTCCTCGGGGTCCACGCCCCACACGGCGGCGACGTGGGCGCGGGCCGCCGGGTCGTCGATCTTGCGGTAGCCGGGGAGCTGGTCGGCCTTCTGGCCGTGCTCCCTGCCGCCCTGGCCGTTGCCCTGGCCGGTGACGCAGGCGTACCCGGAGCCCTCGGTGCCGGGCAGGCCGAGCGCGAGGGCCAGGTTGATGAAGGCGGTGACGGTGTCGGTGCCCTTGGCGTGCTGCTCGGCGCCGCGCCCGGTGAGCACCATCGCCCGGCGCGCGGTGCCGAGCAGGCGCACGGCCTCGCGCATCTGGGCGACCGGGACGCCGGTGATCCGCTCCACACGCTCGGGCCACCAGGCGGCCAGCGAGGTGCGCACCGCCTCGAAGCCGGTGGTGCGGGCGGCGATGTAGTCCTCGTCGGCGTACCCGTCGGCGATGGCGATGTGCAGCAGCCCGAGCGCGAGCGCCAGGTCGGTGCCCGGGGTGAGCTGGAGGTGCAGGTCGGCGCTCTTGGCGGTGGCGGTCAGGCGGGGGTCGGCGACGATCAGCCGCCCGCCGCGCTCGCGCATGGCGTTCAGGTGGCGCACGAACGGCGGCATGGTCTCCGCGACGTTCCCGCCCGCGAACAGCACGGCGTCGGCGGCGGCGAGGTCGGTGATCGGGAAGGGCATGCCCCGGTCCATGCCGAAGGCGCGGATGGACGCCGCGGCGGCCGAGGACATGCAGAACCGGCCGTTGTAGTCGATCTGGCTGGTGCGCAGGGCCACCCGGGCGAACTTGCCGAGCAGGTACGCCTTCTCGTTGGTCAGCCCTCCGCCGCCGAACACCGCGACCGCGTCGGGCCCGTGCTCGGCCTGGATGCGCCTGATCCGCTCGGCGATGTAGTCCAGCGCGTCGTCCCAGGTGGCGGGCTCGCCGTGGACGAGCGGGGTGGTGAGGCGGGCGCCGTTGGTGAGCAGTTCGCCGGCCGTCCAGCCCTTCTGGCACAGGCCGCCGGCGTTGGCGGGGATGTCGTCCCTGGGGGTGATGGAGATCTCCTGCCGGCCGCCCGGCGCGGCGGTCGCGGAGATGCGCATGCCGCACTGCAACGCGCAGTACGGGCAGTGCGTGGCGGTCCCGGCGCCGCTGTCCGCACGACCGGAGCCCGGGGCCTTCACAGGCTCCGGGGCGGGAAGTGAGGTCATCGGCATGGGTCCGATGGTGCTTTCGAGGGGTTTCACCGCTGGGTCCCTTCTGTTACCGCTGTGCAACAAGCCGCTAACCGCGTTCACACAAGGGCGGACGCCGCTGTGAGCGAGCGGAGCGAGCGAACCGGTGGGCACAGCAGCGGGCGTCCCCGCGAGGGACGCCCGCTCGGTGGACCGCCGCCGCCCGGCGGCGTCAGATCCGTGCCGCGGCCAGGCTCGGCACGGTGCCGGCCCCGACCTTCCTCAGGTAGCAGGCCCAGGTCAGGACGAAGCAGGCCGCGTAGAACAGGGCGAAGGCGGTCAGGGCCGCGCCGGCGCCGCCGGTCGCGGCGATCGAGCTGCCGAAGCCGCGGTTGATGAAGAAGCCGCCGTAGGCGCCGATGGCGGAGATGATGCCGACGGCGGCGGCGGCGTTCCGGCGGCCGACGATCGCGGCGGCCTCGTACGCCTCGGTGCCCTTGGCGAGGCCGGCGGTGGCCTTGGCGCGGAAGATCGCCGGGATCATGCGGTAGGTGGAGCCGTTGCCCACGCCGGTGCTGGCGACGAGGAGCATGTAGGAGCCGAAGAACAGCGCGAAGTTGTGCACGCTCAGGCCGTAGCCGACCAGGAGCACCGCGCCGGCCATGGCGACGAAGTTCCACAGCGTGACCCGCGCGCCGCCCATGCGGTCCGACAGCCAGCCGCCGACCGGGCGGATGAGCGAGCCGACCAGCGGGCCGAGGAAGGCCAGGGAGACCAGGCCGGCGTGCTCGGGGAACTGGCTGTTGATCAGCAGGGGGAAGGCCGTGGAGTAGCCGATGAAGGAGCCGAAGGTGCCGATGTACAGGAAGGACATGATCCAGGTCTGGGCCCGGCCAGCGATCTTGAGCTGGTCGCGGGGGCTGGCCTTGGCGGTGGTCAGGTTGTCCATGAAGAACCAGGCGCCGATGGCGGCGGCGAGGATGAACGGCACCCAGAACAGCCCGGCGGCGGCCAGCCCGAACCCGGTGATCACCAGCGGCATCAGGAGCTGCACCGAGCTGACCCCGATGTTGCCGCCCGCGGCGTTCAGCCCGAGCGCCGAGCCCTGCTTGGACTGCGGGTAGAAGTAGGTGATGTTGGCCATGCTGGAGGCGAAGTTGCCGCCGCCGAAGCCCGCGGTCGCCGCGATCACCAGGAAGGCCCAGTACGGCGTGTCCGGGTTGCTGACCGCGACCGCAAGCAGCACCGCCGGGATGAGCAGCAGCAGCGCGCTGACCACGGTCCAGTTCCGCCCGCCGAACCTGGCCGGGGCGAAGGTGTAGGGGATGCGCAGGGTGGAGCCGATGAGGTTGGGCAGCGAGACGATCCAGAAGAGCTGGTCGGTGGTGAACTGGTAGGAGCTCATCTTGACCGTGACGATGCTCCACACGGTCCACAGCGTGAACCCGAGGTGCTCGGCGAAGATCGACCAGATCAGGTTGCGCCGTGCGACCCTGCTGCCGCCACTCGCCCAGAAGGCCGGATCGTCGGGGCGCCAGTCGCCGATCCAGCGCCCCTTCTTCGGCGCGGCGGACGTGGCCTCGGTCACCGTCATCGCTCCTCCTGCGGTTCTCTCACGGGGGGTGGCCGGTTACCGAAGGTAGGAGGGCGCCGTTACGCACAACGACGAACCGTGACGGTGCACGGTTACATGTAACTCACCGGCGTAACAAGCAACAAACAGGACGCACAGCCGCAATAGCCCCTTAACATGCCCTCCGGACGGGCACATCTGTACGACCGCGCGGTGAGGTGATCTCCGCCGCGATCCGGGGGAGAATGAGGGCGGCAGGACGACAACGACAACCATGAGCGTGTCATCGTCACCGCGGGGAGTACGCATGACCGTTAGGCAGATCCGCCTGTTCGGCGACCCGGTGCTGCGAACCGCGGCCGAGCCGGTGACCTCCTTCGACCGCGAGCTGCGCAGGCTGGTGAAGTCGCTGCAGGCCACGATGCGGGCCGGCGCGGGCCGGGCGGGCCTGGCCGCCCCCCAGGTGGGCGAGCCGGTGCGGGTCGTGGTCTTCGAGTACGAGGGCAGATCCGGCCACATCGTCAACCCGCGCCTGGAGCTGTCGGAGCGCCGGGTGGTGGCCGACGAGGCGTGCCTGTCGGCCCCCGGCGTGTGGTGGCCCCTGGAACGCTCCTACGCGGTCACCGCGCGCGGCCGCGACATGTTCGGCAAGCCGGTCACGGTCCGCGCGCTCGGCGTGCTGGCCCGGGTGCTCCAGCACGAGGCCGACCATCTCGACGGCGTCCTGCTCATCGACCACCTGGAGGCCGAGGAGCGCGAGCGCTTCCTGGAGGCCATCGCCTGAGGCCGCGACCGACACGCGCCTGAGCCCGCGACCGACACGCGCCTGAGCCCGTGCCTGAGTCCCGCCCCCGTGGGGGCGGGGTGTCACAGCGCGACGCCCAGCAGGGCGTCGGCGGCGGCCCGGACCAGGGCCGGTGCCCCGGGGTCGCCACCGGGCGCGGCCAGGGCGCGCGCCGCCCAGTCGTCCACGGCGGCCAGCGCGGCGGGCGCGTCGAGATCGTCGGCGAGGCGGTCGCGGATCTCCTCCACCACCGGGCCGGCGTCGGGGCCGGCCGGCAGCGCGGTGGCGGCGCGCCAGCGCGCCAGGCGCTCCCCGGCGGCGGCGAGCTGGCCGGGGGTGTACTCCCAGTCGCTGCGGTAGTGGTGGGCCAGCAGGACCAGCCTGATCGCCATGGGGTCGGCGTCCTGGCGCAGCCGGGAGACGAACACCAGGTTGCCCCGCGACTTGGACATCTTCTCGCCGTCCAGCGCCACCATGCCCGCGTGCACGTACGCCTTGGCGAAGGGCCACTCGCCGGTGGCCACGTGCCCCTCGCAGGCGCCCATCTCGTGGTGCGGGAAGATCAGGTCGGAGCCGCCGCCGGAGACGTCGAAGCCGCTGCCCAGGTTGGCCAGCGCGATGGCGGTGCACTCGACGTGCCAGCCGGGACGGCCGGGGCCGAACGGCGAGGGCCAGGAGGGCTCGCCGGGGCGCTCGGCCCGCCACAGGACCCAGTCGAGCGGGTGCTGCTTGCCCCCGCGGCCCGGGTCGCCGCCGCGCTCGGCGAACAGCGCGAGCATCGTCTCCTCCGGGTAGCCGGACACCGCGCCGAACTTGGGCGCGGCGGCGGAGTTGAAGTACACGTCGCCGTCGAGCTCGTAGGTGGCGCCCTTGTCGCGCAGCCGGGCGATCAGCTCGGCCACCTGGTCCACGACCTCGGTCACGCCGACGTACTCGCGCGGCGGCAGGATGCGCAGCGCCTCCATGTCGGTGCGGAACAGCTCGATCTCGCGCGCGGCCAGCTCGCGCCAGTCCTGCCCGGTGCTGTCGGCACGCTCCAGCAGGGGATCGTCCACGTCGGTGGCGTTCTGGGTGTAGTGCACGTCGTGGCCGGCGTCGCGCCACATCCGGTTCACCAGGTCGAAGGCCAGGTAGGTGTTGGCGTGGCCGAGGTGGGTGGCGTCATAGGGGGTGATGCCGCACACGTACATGCGGGCGGTGCCGCCGGGTTCGGTGGGGCGGATCTCCCGCGCGCCGGTGTCGTAGAGTCGCAGCACGCGCCCCTGGCCGGGGAGCACGGGGACATTGGGGGCAGACCACGATCGCATGCCCTGAGCCTATCCAGGCGTCCGGGCACACCGATCAGCCTGGGTGCCCAATTTCCCCACATACCTCACATTCATCCCAGCACTCGATAAAAGCCGCGCGGGTCTCCGGGCCGGGCGGTGAAGTCGTACCGGACTCCGGCCCCCTCCGGCGCCTCGGGGGCGAGCCCGACCAGGGTCACCGAGGAGGAGCCCCAGACGCGGCCGTCGGGCAGCTCGTGCCGTACGATCAGCGCCCGCGGGTCGCCCGTGGCGAGCCCGTCGCCGGTGGCCAGCACGGCCCACTCCCCCCAGTACGCCGGCGGGTCCTCCCCGCCGCCGATCGGGCCGGGACGCGGCGCGGCGGCGAAGCGGTCGCGGAAGTACGCCGCGCGGGCGTTCTCGCCGCCCTGCTCCCAGCCGCTGTTGACGATCACGTGCGTGCCGGGCGCGGGCTTGTCGTCGGTCAGGCGCACGCCGTCCCAGTGCCACAGCCGCACCCCGCCGGCGTCGGCGACCACCAGGTGGAACGGGTCGTACCGGGTCAGGTCCTCATCCGGCGGCTCGCCCAGCTCCACGGCGCGCAACGGCAGGTCGCCGCGCGACCTGCGCCGCTCCTGCGCGGCGAGCACCCCGCGCCCGTTCAGCAGCGCGGCCACGCGGCGCGCCGCGGGATGGACGGCCAGCCAGGTGCCGCCCGCCTGGAGGTCGCGCCCGCCGAGCACCCCCGGGTGGCTCCGCGGCCAGTGCTCCCCCGGCCCCTCCCAGGGCCGCTCGGCGAACTCGTCGCGTACGCCGGCCAGCAGGACCGGCACCGGCGCCCCTGGCTCCAGGCTCACGATCACGGTGCACAACGCGCGCGCCACCTCCCCAGGCTCCCCAGCAGGGTACGCCGCCCGGTTCGCCCGATTCGCAGCGGGTCCCGGCACGATGATCCGCCGCGGGGACGGTCGGAAGGGCGCGTCAGAGGGATGGCTCAGATGGGCGGCCAGGGGATGGCGGGCCAGTCCTCCGGCGGATAGGGGTGGACGCCGGTCTCGATCAGGTTGCGCACGCGCTGCCACACCGCCTCGACCTCGGCCGCGGTGAGCAGCTCGCGCAGGCGGCGGCCCAGGCGGCCGTGATCCAGCTCGCCCTCCAGCCGGTTGAGCACGGCCATCGCCTCGCGCGGAAGCTGCTTGCCGCGCCACTGCCACAGCACCGTGCGCAGCTTGTTCTCCGCCGAGAAGCACACCCCGTGGTCCACGCCGTACACGTGGCCGTCGGGCAGCGGCAGCATGTGCCCGCCTTTGCGGTCGGCGTTGTTCACCACCGCGTCGAAGACCGCCATGCGGCGCAGCGCCGGGTGGCGGCTGCGGATCAGCGCCATGAGATCGACCTCCTCGTCGGCGTCGATCCACAGTTGGCACATGCCGGGCCCGAACGGGCCGTCGCGGTAGACGGTGGGCGGCACGATCCGCCAGCCGGTCACGGCCGAGACCTCGAACGCGGCCACCTCGCGGGCCGCGAGGGTGCCGTCGGGGAAGTCCCACAGCGGGCGCTCGCCGCGTACGGGCTTGTAGACGCAGGCCGCGCTGAGCGTGCCCAGGCGCACCGTGCAGTAGAGGGTCATGTTGGTCGCCTCGACCAGCCGGCCGGCGACCTCGATCTGCCCTTCCCGCAGCAGTCGCAGCGCGGTGGCGTCGTCCATGGTGTACGCGGGCTGGGTGCTCAGGGTGGGCTCACTCTCCGCCGACATGCGCCACCTCGCCCCCGGCCCGGACCTCGCCGGTTCGCTCGCTCCGCTCGCTCACGAACCCCCCTGGCTCGCTCGGTAACCGTTGAGACGTACGCAGATGTGGCCCTCGGCGTCGAGCGGCTGCCCGCACAGCGGGCACGGCGGGCGTCCGGCGGCGACCAGCGCCTGGGCCCGCTTGGTGAACGCGCGGGCGACCCCGGCGCTGACGCGCACCCGCAGCACCGCGGGCTCGGGCGCGTCCTCGTCGTCCTCGTCGGTGATCTCCTGAGCCTCGATCACCACCTGGGACGCCTCGGGGTCCCAGCCGAGTGCCATGGTGCCGACGCGGAACTCGGCGTCGATGGGCAGGTCGAGCGGCCCGTTGTCGGTGAGGTCGGCGGGGGCGATGGCGGGCACCTGGGCGGTGCCGCCGCTCATGCGCAGCACCTCGTCGAGGAGCTCGTCCAGGCGCTCGGCCAGCGCGGCCACCTGGAACTTCTCCAGCCCGACGGTGGTCAGGCGCCCCTTGGCCCGCGCCTGCAGGAAGAAGGCGCGAGCGCCCGGCTGCCCCACGGCGCCGGCCACGAACCGCTCGGGTGGATCGTAGTCGAAGACCGGCATAAGGCGACCCTATGTGCTTCCCGCGCCGCCGCCGACGGCGGCGTCGCTCTCGGTGAGGTTTTCTCCCCCGTCTTCCTGTCCCGAACCCTCGGGCGGGCGCAGCCCCGCCACGTCGCCGCCCACGTCGTTCAGCCGCAGCACGAAGGGGCGCAGCGGGGTGTAGCGGATGGCCGTCAGGGAGGCGGGATCTGCGGTTATGCGCTGGAACTGGTCGAGATGCAGGCCCATCGCGTCGGCCACGATCGCCTTGATCACGTCGCCGTGGCTGCACACGAGATAGACCCCTTTGGGGCCGAGTTTCGCGTTCCACTCGCGCACCGCGCCGACCGCCCGGTGCTGCACGTCGGTCAAGGATTCTCCCCCGGGGAAGACCGCGGCGCTCGGATGCGCCTGCACGACCCGCCACAGCGGCTCCTCGGCCAGCTCCTTCAGCGGCCGCCCGGTCCACTCGCCGTAGCGGCACTCGCCGAACCGGTCGTCGACGACCACCTCCGCGCCGGGCCGCCCCTCGGCGACCGCGCCGGCGGTCTCCCTGCACCGTTCCAGGGGGCTGGTGACGATCGCGTCGAGGTCGAGCGGGGCGAGCCGTTCGGCCAGGGCCTTGGCCTGCCTGGCCCCCTCCTCGCTCAGGTGGACGCCCGGGGTCCAGCCGGCGAGGACCGGCCCGGTGAGGGCGGTCAGGCCGTGGCGGGCGAGTATCAGCGTCGTCACACCCAAAAGACTACGACTCTCCGCCTTAACGACGGCATAACGGTACGGCGGCGGTCACCATGCGAACGTCACGTGTTGGTCGCGCCGGAGTCGCGGGCCGTCCGGTGCGCCCGGAAAGGCCGTTTCGCCCGGCCGGAAAGGGAGCGGAAACGTCAGGCCGCCCCACGCGGGCGGGCCCCGGGCGGTAATCTGGCCTGATCATGGAGCAGCGGTATGTCGGCCGGAGCGGGCTGTCGGTCTCGCGTCTCGGGCTCGGCACGATGATGTGGGGGCGCGACACCGGCCCGGAGGAGGCCGCCTCGCAGCTTCGCACCTTCGCCGAGGCGGGCGGCACCCTGATCGACACCGCCGACGTCTACTCCGGCGGCGAGGCCGAGCTGCTGCTCGGGCGGCTCATCCGCGACGTGGTCCCGCGCTCGGAGCTGGTCATCGCCACCAAGGCGGTGCTCACCCCCGACGGGCGGCGGCCCTGCGACGCCTCCCGGCGTCACCTGGTGGCCGCGGCCGACGCCTCGCTGGCGCGGCTCGGGGTCAACGACGTCGAACTGTGGCAGTTGCACGCCTTCGACCCCGAGGTGCCGCTGGAGGAGACTCTCGCGGCGGTCGACACGATCGTGTCCTCGGGGCGGGCGGCGTACGCGGGGGTGTGCAACTACGCCGGCTGGCAGCTCGCCGCGGCGGCGGCCGGGCAGCGCGCGGGCGGAGCCGGCCGCACCCCGATCGTGGCGGCCCAGGCGGAGTACTCCCTGCTGGCCCGCGACGCCGAGCGCGAGCTGCTGCCGGCCGCCGAGTACGTGGGCGCCGGGCTGCTGGCCTGGTCGCCGCTGGGCCGGGGCGTGCTCACCGGCAAGTACCGCACCGGCATCCCGGCCGACTCGCGGGCGGCTACCCCGCACTTCGCGGAGTTCGTCCGGCCCTACCTCGACGAGCGCTCGCGGCGGGTGGTGGAGTCGGTCACCACGGCGGCCGAGGGCCTGGGCGTCTCGCCGTTGTCGGTGGCGCTGTCGTGGGTGCGCGACCAGCCGGGGGTGGCGGCCGCGATCGTCGGCGCGCGTACGAACGCCCAGCTCGCCGGGGTGCTCAAGGCCGAGGACCTCACGCTGCCGCACGAGATCAGGGAGGCGCTGGACGACGTTTCCGCCGAATGAGCCGGCACGGTTTCCGCTGAATGAGCCGGAACGCCCGGCCCGCCGCCCCCGCCCCAGGAAACGCAAGTCCCGCTCGCGTATCACTAATCGATACCGAATTGCAACTTTTCCCGGAAAACCCGTGCCCGCCTTACAAAACTGGCAGCAGGGTTGACCCGGATGACGGTCGCGGTCAGGGCGGCTTTTCAAGCGCTCCAAGAAAGCGGGCGGCGCGCCCTGCGCACCCGCGACGAAGACGTGGAGGGGGAGGACCATGGGGAGGGGACGCGGGAGGTCCGCCGTGTCCGCGGGCGCGCTGGCTCTGGCGATCGGGGGGAGCACCCTGGTCACCGCGCCGGCCGCCTCGGCAGCGGTGCCCGTGCTCGACTGCGACCGGGGAAGCGGGAGCGGGCTGGTGTCGGGGCTCGCGAGCGGCGTGTGCGACCTGGTGGGGGAGGTCACCGACGCCGTAGACGGGCTGACCGGCGGCGCGCTCGGCCCGGTCACCGAGCCGCTGGACCGCACCGCCGAGACCGTGCTGGGGGGCGGCGACGACTCCTCCACCGGCACCGGGACGACCGGTGACCTGGGCAAGGACACCGGCAAGGGCGAGGCGGACAAGGGCGGGCCGGCCGAGCGCGAGACCGCCACGCCCACGCCCTCGGCCGAGAGCTCCCACGGCCTGCTGCCCAAGGGCCTGGACGAGGTGTGCGTCCCGCTGGTCGCCTCGCCGAAGTGCGCCGAGGCCGAGGCCACGTCCCCGCCGGACAAGCGGCCCACGCCCACACCCGAGCCCGACCGGCGGCGCGAGAGCCGGCGCACCGCCGCGCCGCTGCCCATCGAGCCGCCCCGGCCGCCGGAGCGCGGCCCGCGGCAGGTCACCGCCCAGGACACGGAGCAGACCCTCACCCCCGACCCGCTGCCGATCGACCTCGACGAGCCGCGCGTGGATCTGCTGTGGCCGCTCACCGAGCGGCTGCCGGTGCCCATGCGGGTGCGGCCCGAGGAGCTGAAGCCGCAGCGCCGCTCCGACACCGCCGGCACGGCGCTGACCGCGGTGCTGCTGCTGTCGGCGATCCTGGCGGCCCGCATCGGCTACGCGCGGCGGGGGCGGCAGGAGCCGTCCATCCCGTTCGAGCCGGTGCGCTCCCGCAGCGGGCGCCACCGCCTGGCCTGACGGACGCATGCCAGGCTGACGGGCACATGCCAGGCTGACGGGCGCATACCGGCCTGACGGGCGTACGCCGGCCTGACGGGCGTACGGGGCCGCGGCCGGGGTCGCCCCGGCACGACCCGGCGCGGCCCGCGCGGGCTCAGCCCACGGCGTGGGCGCCGCCGTCCACGTGCACGATCTCGCCGGTGGTCGCCGGGAACCAGTCCGACAGCAGCGCCACGCACGCCTTGGCGGTGGGCACCGTGTCGGACAGGTCCCAGCCCAGCGGGGCCCGCTCGGGCCAGCTGTTCTCGAACTCGGCGAAGCCCGGGATGCTCTTGGCCGCCATCGTGCGCAGCGGCCCGGCGGCCACCAGGTTGACCCGGATGCCGTGCTGGGCCAGGTCGCGCGCCAGGTAGCGCGAGACCGACTCCAGGCCCGCCTTGGCCACGCCCATCCAGTCGTAGACCGGCCAGGCGCGGCTGGCGTCGAAGTCGAGGCCGACGATCGCGCCGCCCTCCTTCATCAGCGGCAGGCACGCCACGGCGACCGACTTGAGGGAGAACGTGGAGATCTGTACCGCGGTGGCGACGTCCTCCCAGGAGGTGTTCAGGAAGTTGCCGCCCAGCGCGGTCTGCGGCGCGAACGCGATGGAGTGGACGACGCCGTCGATGCCGTCGAGGTGCTCCCCCACCCGGTCGGCGAGCGTGTCGAGGTGCTCCTGGTTCTGCACGTCCAGCTCCACCACCGGGGGCGTCTCGGGGAGCCGCTTGGCGATCCGCTCGACCAGGCTGAGCCGCCCGAACCCGGTCAGCACGATCCGCGCGCCCTGCTCCTGGGCGATCTTGGCGGTGGAGAACGCGATGGAGGAGTCGGTCAGCACACCGGTGACCAGGATCCGCTTGCCTTCGAGAAGTCCCATGTCAGTGCCCCATTCCCAGGCCGCCGTCGACCGGGATCACGGCCCCGGTGACGTAGGCGGCGTCGTCGCTCGCCAGGAACCTGACCACCCGCGCGACCTCCTGCGCGCTGGCCATGCGGCCCAGCGGGATGTTCTTGCGGATCTGCTCCTGGTACTCCGCGCCGAGCTCGGCGGTCATGTCGGTCTCGACGAAGCCGGGCGCGACGATGTTGACCGTGATGCCGCGCGAGCCCAGCTCGCGGGCCAGCGACCGGCCGAAGCCGATCAGCCCCGCCTTGGAGGCGGCGTAGTTGGTCTGCCCGGCCGAGCCGAGCATGGCGACGACGGAGGAGACGAGCACGACGCGCCCGCGCCGCATGCGCAGCATGCCGCGCGTGGCGCGCTTGACGACGCGGTAGGCCCCGGTGAGGTTGGTGTCGATGACGTCGGTGAAGGTCTCCTCCTTCATCATCGCCAGCAGCGTGTCCTTGGTGATGCCGGCGTTGGCCACGACCACCTCGACCGGGCCGTGCTCGGCCTCGGCCTTCTCGAACGCCGCGTCGACGTCGGCCGCGCTCGTCACGTCGCAGCGGACGCCGAACAGGCCCTCCGGGGGCTCACCTGAGCGGTAGGTAACGGCGACGGCGTCGCCGGCCGCGTCGAGTTCACGGGCGATCGCGAGCCCGATGCCGCGGTTGCCGCCGGTGACGAGAACAGAACGACTCATGCTAGTGACCGTAGCGGCTACTTGCCGGTAGTCCTCTTGTCCGGGAGGGACAAGATCGCAGGGTTAGGATCGTTGACATGCGCCAGATCGATCCGGACTTCCTCGCCCTGCCGCTGCGGCAGCTCGCCGACGCCGCGCTGCAGCGCGCCCGCGACCTGGGCGCCGAGCACGCCGACTTCCGGCTGGAGCGCGTGCGCGCGGAGACGCTGCGCCTGTACGACGCCCGGCTGATCGGCTCCATCGACGCCGACGACCTCGGATACGCGGTACGCGTGATCAAGAACGGCACCTGGGGCTTCGCCGCGGGCGTCGAGCTCACCCCGGGCGCGGCGGCGAAGATCGCCGAGCAGGCCGTGGAGGTCGCCGCCGTCGCCGCCGCCGTCAACCGCGAGCGGATCGAGCTGGCCCCCGAGCCGGTCTACCGCGACGCGACGTGGGTGTCGGCGTACGACGTCGATCCGTTCGAGGTGCCGCAGCAGGACAAGGTGGAGCTGCTGGCCTCCTGGTCGGCCGGCCTGCTGAAGTCGGTGGACCACGTCGATGCCCGGCTGATGCAGGTCAAGGAGCAGAAGTTCTACGCCGACACCGCCGGCACCTCCACCACCCAGCAGCGCGTACGGCTGCACCCGGTGCTGACCGCGATGAAGGTCGAGGACGGCCGGTTCGAGGAGATGCGCACCCTGGCCCCGCCCGCCGGGCGCGGCTACGAGTACCTCACCGGCACCGGCTGGGACTTCCCGGCCGAGCTGGAGCGGGTCCCCGAGCACCTGGCCGAGAAGCTGGCCGCGCCCTCGGTGGAGGCCGGCGAGTACGACCTGGTGATCGACCCGTCGAACCTGTGGCTGACCATCCACGAGTCGATCGGCCACGCCACCGAGCTGGACCGGGCGCTCGGCTACGAGGCGGCCTACGCCGGCACCAGCTTCGCCACCTTCGACAAGCTCCACGACCTGGTCTACGGATCGCCGATCATGAACGTGACCGGCGACCGCGTCGCCGAGCACGGCCTGGCCACGATCGGCTACGACGACGAGGGCGTGCAGACCCGCCAGTTCGACATCATCGCCGGGGGCACCCTGGTCGGCTACCAGCTCGACCGGCGGATGGCGCTGATGAAGGGCTTCGGCCGCTCCAACGGCTGCGCCTTCGCCGATTCCCCCGGCCACATGCCGATGCAGCGCATGCCCAACGTCTCGCTGCAGCCGGCGCCCGGCGGGCCGTCCACCGAGGAGCTGATCTCGGGGGTCGAGCGCGGCATCTACGTCGTGGGCGACCGGTCCTGGTCGATCGACATGCAGCGCTACAACTTCCAGTTCACCGGCCAGCGGTTCTACCGCATCACCGGCGGGCGGCTCGACGGGCAGGTGCGCGACGTGGCGTACCAGGCGACCACGACCGAGTTCTGGCGGTCGATGGAGGCGGTCGGCGGGCCGCAGACGTACGTGCTCGGCGGGGCGTTCAACTGCGGCAAGGGCCAGCCCGGCCAGATCGCGCCGGTCAGCCACGGCTGTCCGTCGGCGCTGTTCCGCGGTGTCCGGATTCTCAACACCGTCCAGGAGGGTGGTAAGTGATGGGGGCGACTCCGCAGGAGATGGTCGAGCGGGCGCTCGCGCTGAGCGGCGCCGACGGCTGCGTGGTGATCGCCGACGAGACCTCCACCGCCAACCTGCGCTTCGCGGGCAACACGCTGACGACCAACGGCGTGGCGCGCTCGGCCCGGCTCACGGTGATCTCGGTGGTGGGCGAGGGCGTGGGCGTGGTGTCGCGGGCCGCGGTGCGCGAGGACCAGCTCGCCGACGTGGTGACCGCGGCCGACCGCGCGGCCC
The DNA here is from genome assembly GCF_014202315.1 of Thermocatellispora tengchongensis. GTDB lineage: Bacteria > Actinomycetota > Actinomycetes > Streptosporangiales > Streptosporangiaceae > Thermocatellispora > Thermocatellispora tengchongensis. The sequence goes on from NZ_JACHGN010000012.1 coordinate 199,877, forward strand.
GGGAGGCGGGCCCGGCCGAGGACGCCCGCGAGCTGGTCGCCGCCGCCGAGTCGCCCGACTGGGCCGAGCCGCCGGCGACCACCTCGATCGGGGTGTTCAGCCGGTTCGCCCCGGCGCTGGGCGAGGCGTTCGCCGCCGCCGAGGCGGGCGGCAGGCGGCTGTACGGCTTCGCCGAGCACACGCTCACCAGCACCTTCGTCGGCTCGTCGGCGGGGCTGCGGCTCCGGCACGACCAGCCCACCGGGCGGCTGGAGCTCAACGCCAAGTCGCCCGACATGAAGCGCTCGGCCTGGACCGGCGTGGCCACCCGCGACTTCTCCGACGTGGACGTCGCGGCGCTGGACTCCTCCCTGGCGCAGCGGCTGGAGTGGGCCAAGGTGCGCATCGACATGCCGGCCGGACGTTACGAGACGCTGATCCCGCCGACGGCGGTGGCCGACCTGATGACGTACATGTACTGGTCGAGCGGGGCGCGCGACGCCGCCGACGGGCGCACGGTGTTCTCCAAGCCCGGCGGCGGCACCCGGGTCGGCGAGGCCCTGACCAGCACCCCGGTGCGGCTCTACAGCGACCCGGCGGCCGAGGGCATCCAGTGCGCGCCGTTCGTCATCGCGCACGCCTCCAGCCGCGAGACCTCGGTCTTCGACAACGGCCTGCCGCTGGCGGCCACCGACTGGGTGGCCGGGGGGAAGCTGGCCGGGCTGCGCCAGACCCGCCACTCCGCCGAGCTGACCGGGCTGCCGGTCACGCCGGCCATCGACAACCTGATCATGACCGGTCCCGAGGGCGGGCGCTCCCTGGAGGAGATGATCGCCGCCACCAGCCGGGGCCTGCTGCTGACCTGCCTGTGGTACATCCGCGAGGTCGATCCGCAGACCCTGTTGCTGACCGGCCTGACCCGCGACGGCGTGTATCTGGTCGAGCACGGCGAGGTCGTCGGCGAGGTGAACAACTTCCGCTTCAACGAGAGCCCGGTAGACCTGCTGGCGCGGATGACCGAGGTGGGCGCGAGCCGTCAGACGCTGCCGCGCGAATGGAACGACTACTTCACCCGCACGGTGATGCCGGCGATGCGGGTGCCCGATTTCAACATGTCCACGGTGAGCCAGGCGAGCTGACCCGCTCCGCCCGCCGCCATTACGGACGGCTCGCATATCGGCGCTCCGGACGACCGTTGCCCGCGGTGCCCCCGGAGCGCCGACCGGCCGGCCCCGCCGGTACGTTCGAACCGGCACGCCGTCCGCCCTTACCCCGAGGCCATGGTCGTATGACCTTCCACCGCGGCCCTCCGGGCATTGGCGCCGCCCGTGAATGGAGGTCTACCGTGGAAAAGGTGAAGACATGGCACCGGCGTCCGGTTGTGCACGCGGTGACCGACGCACAGCCGTCGCTGAGCGACGATATCCGCAGGCGTGAAAAGCGGTACCTCATCCAGATGGGCATCCGCACGCTATGCCTGATCCTGGCGGTCGTGGTGCCGGCCCCCTGGCCCATTCGCGGCCTGTTCATCGCGGCCGCGGTCTTTTTGCCGTACGTTGCCGTGATCGGTGCCAACGAGCGGGGAAAGAGCGCGCCCACGATGCTGGACATGGCCGAGGCTAACCAAAACGAGATACCACGGCACCGACGCGAGATCGGGTCGTGACTAAGTCTTGACGCATCCTATGGGTTGGAGGTGTACGCTTTAGCCAAGCGCTCTGGTCCCCCGTCAGGGCGCTGGTGCCGGCGTTCCGGGCCCCCGTCGGAACGCCGATGACGCGGCGCCGGGTGGTTTGCCCCCGTAACCACCCGGCGTCGCCTTTTTCATGCCCGGCCCATCCCACCGGGCGGTCAAGATCCTCCGACACGCCCAGTCAGCCGCCGCGTCAACCCGGAATCCCGGCGGCTTCACCCGGGCTCGTCCGTTCACCCGGGCTCGCCGTTCACCCCGGGCCCGTCGTTCACCCGGGCTCGCCGTTCACCCCGGGCTCGCCGTTCACCCCGGGCTCGCCGTTCACCCCGGGCCCGTCGTTCACCCGGGCTCGCCGTTCACCCGGGCTCGCCGTTCACTCAAGTTCGCCGTTCACTCAGGCTCGCGCGGCGCGCGCTCCCACGTCTGCGCCAGCTCCACGAGCCGGTCCACGGCGCCGGGTGCGGCCGTGCCCGCGCCCTGGGCCAGCCCCAGCAGGTACGCCGTGAGGGGCGCGGCCGGGCGGGCGACGCCGTGGGCGACCTCCTTGGTCAGGTCCAGGACCATGTCGCGGTCCACCTTCTCCGGGTCGATGCCCAGCTCGCGGCAGACCAGCGCCGTCCACTCCTCAAGCACGTTCATGCGGCTGCGCTCCTTCAGTCCCTGCCCCGCCCGCCTCCCCGGCGGGTCCCGTCCCGGCGAGGCCGCGGGCGAGGCGAAGATCGTCCATGGTGTCGCAATCAAACCACGGCGGGGTTCCGGCGGCGCCGGGCTCCAGGCGGACGAGGGCCGGGCCGAGCGGGCCGAGCAGGCCGCGCAGCGAGCGGCCCTGATACGCCTCCAGAGCCACCGAGAGGCGTCCCCGGCTCCAGACACCCACCAGCCACTGCGGGCGCCTCTCGTCGTCTTCCAGGACCGCGCCGGCCCCGTTGCGGGCCGCCGCCCCGGCGAGCACGGCGACGTGCTCGGGGCGCAGGAAGGGAAGATCGCCCGCCAGCAGCGCCACCCACGGGGCCGGGGACTCCGCGAGCGCCGCGAGGCCGGCGCGCAGGGCGGGCACCGGGCCGCCGCCGGGCGGCTCCTCGCGGGCGAAGACCACGCCCGCGGGCAGGCCACCGCGTGCGGGGCCGACCACGACCACCGTACGCGCGCCGCGTACGGCCGCGACGACGCGCTCCACCAGCGCGGCGCCGCCGACGCGCAGGCCCGGCTTGTCGCGCCCGCCGAGCCGCTCGGCCCGGCCGCCGGCCAGCACCACGGCGTCGAAGGAGCGCATGGCCCGGGGCGGCGGCTCAGCCGCCGATGGCCGACATCGGGCGGGCGGGCTGCAGGAAGGACGGGTCGTCGATCCCGTGGCCGGCGCGCTTGCGGCTCACCGCGGCCCGCCACCGCTCGGCGAGCTCGTCGTCGCTCGCGCCCGAGCGCAGCGCGGCGCGCAGGTCGGACTCCTCGGTGGCGAACAGGCAGTTGCGGATCTGGCCGTCGGCGGTCAGCCGCACCCGGTCGCAGGCGCCGCAGAAGGGGCGGGTCACCGACCCGATCACGCCCACGCGGGCCGGGCCGCCGTTCACGAGGAACATCTCGGCCGGGGCGCTGCCGCGCTCGCGCGGGTCGTCGGGGGTCAGCTCGAACTCGGCCGAGAGCATGGCGAGGATCTCGTCGGCGGTGACCATGTTCTCGCGGCGCCAGCCGTGCTGGGCGTCGAGCGGCATCTGCTCGATGAACCGCTGCTCGTAGCCGTGCTCCAGGCAGTAGCGCAGCAGCGGGGCGGCCTCGTGCTCGTTGATCCCGCGCATCAGCACCGAGTTGACCTTCACCGGCAGCAGCCCGGCCCCGGCCGCGCCGGCGAGCCCCGCCAGCACGTCGGGGAGCCGGTCGCGGTGGGCCAGCTTGACGAACACCTCGCGGTCGAGGGTGTCGAGCGAGACGTTCACCCGGTCGAGCCCGGCCTCCGCCAGCGGCCCGGCCAGGCGGGCCAGGCCGATGCCGTTGGTGGTCAGCGAGACCTGCGGGCGGGGGCGCAGCTCGGTGGTGCGGCGCACGATCTCGACCAGCTCGCGGCGCAGCAGCGGCTCGCCGCCGGTGTAGCGCACCTCGGTGATGCCCAGCCGCTCGACGCCGATCCGGACCAGGCGCACGATCTCGTCGGCCGTGAGCAGCTCGGGCTTGGGCAGCCACTCCAGCCCCTCGGGCGGCATGCAGTAGGTGCACCGCAGGTTGCAGCGATCGGTCAGGGACACCCGGAGATCGGTCGCCACTCGGCCGAACGAGTCCACCAGCACAGGCCGAACCTCCCTGACTCGCAAACGATTACCCGAAGCCTACGCGCTGCCGGGGCGTGCCTGATCGCCGCCCCGCCTCGCCCTCATCAAACGCGCAACGCCGTCCGGGGGCTCCCGATTCCCGGCGGCCGTCCCCGTGGCGGTCCAATAAATGAGTGGGGCCGTTCGCCCGGCACCGGCACACTGGATCTCGCATCCGAAGGAGACCGATCATGCCGAACCACCCCGCACCCAACCTGGTGTCGTGGGCCAGTGAGATCGACGAGCAGACGATCCAGCAGGCCGCGCGCACCGCCCGCCTGCCGTTCGTGTCCGGCCACGTCGCCCTCATGCCAGACGCCCACCTGGGGATCGGCGCGACGGTCGGCTCGGTCATCCCCACCGAGGGAGCCGTCATCCCGGCCGCCGTCGGCGTCGACATCGGCTGCGGCATGGTCGCGACCGAGACCACGCTCACCGCCGCCGACCTCCCCGACGACCTGCGCGCGCTGATGCCGCTGGTCGCCCGGCGCATCCCCGCCGGGGTCGGCAAGGGCCACGACGACCCGGCGGTGGACACCGCGCTGGCCGCGCTGGGCCGCCCGCACACCGACCTGACCCCCAAGCAGGAGCAGACGGCCGGGCTGCAGTTCGGCACCCTCGGCTCCGGCAACCACTTCGCCGAGGTCTGCCTCGACGAGCGCGACCGGGTCTGGACCGTGCTGCACTCCGGCTCGCGCGGCATCGGCAACCAGCTCGCCACCAAGCACATCGCGGGCGCCAAGGACCTGATGAAGCGCCAGGCCGCCGGCCTGGAGGACCCCGACCTGGCCTACTTCACCCAGGGCACCCCGGAGTTCGCGGCCTACATCGAGGACATGCTGTGGTCGCAGCGCTACGCCATGGCCTCGCGGGCCCGCATGAACGAGGTCCTGGTCAACGCGCTGTTCCAGGTCGTGGGCAAGAGCGGGCGCGTACGCGTGATCAACTGCCACCACAACTTCACCCAGCGCGAGGTCCACGGCGGCCGCGAACTGTGGATCACCCGCAAGGGCGCCATCAAGGCCGACAAGGGCGACGAGGGAGTCATCCCCGGCTCGATGGGCACCCGCTCCTACATCGTCCGCGGCCGGGGCAACCCCGAGTCGTACCACTCCTGCTCCCACGGCGCGGGCCGCCGCATGTCCCGCAACCGGGCCCGCCGCGAACTGTCCCCCGAGTCCCTCACCAAGGCGATGCGAGGCCGCACCTGGAACGCCGACCGCGCGGCGTCCCTGGTGGACGAGCACCCGGACGCGTACAAGCCGATCGACCAGGTCATGGCCGACCAGCGCGACCTGGTGGAGATCCAGCACACCCTCCACCAGATCTTCAACTACAAGGGCTGAACCCCCCGCACCGTCCCCCGGCCCCCGGGGGGCAGTGCGGGCCGCCCTTCCGGCCTCCGGTCACCGCGCCGGACGCCGGGTAGGCGGCGCCCGTCCGGCCCCGGCGCGGCCCGTAACGCGACGCGGCCCGGCACGGGCCGAGTGAGCGGGGGCACGGGCCGCACGGGCACGAGCCGCCCAGCCGCCGACCGAGCGGCGTCCCCCGGGCGCGGGCAAGGCCCACGCGCCACGCTCAGCCCGCGCAACGCGGGCGTTGAGGCGGGCACGGCCCGTGGGACACCCACCTCGCCCGCACCACAGCCCTCTGCGCACCCGCCCCGGCCACCACCGCTCGGAGCGTCGCAACCGGCCCCGTGGGCCCGTCGCTCACCCCCCGTGCGGGCGCACAGGCCCCCCGGCCCAAGCCGCCCCCACGCGCCGGGCGGGTGACCGGCGCCGCGATGGCGGCGTCCAGGAGCTCGCCCGCTCCCCCGGCGGTGTGCACCGCGGCCCCCGCACGCCCCGCCCTACCGCACCGGGACCGCACGCCGGCCCACCATGTAGCACGGCCCCTGCACGCCCCGCCCTACCGCACCGGGACCGGGCGCCGGCCCACCACGCAGCACGGCCCCTGCACGCCCCGCCCTACCGCACCGGGACCGGGCGCCGGCCCACCACGCAGCACGGCCCCTGCACCCCCACCTCACCGCTCCACCGCCCACACTCCCCATCGCGGCGATGGTGTGGCCGGGCGGGGTATGCAGGGCCGGGGTTGGCGCGTGCGCCCTCTTCCCCCCGGTGGCCTTGGAGGGCGGGCACCGCTCCCCCTTGCCCTCGGCGTCCTTTTGAAGGATGGATGTGGCTATTGACCGCTTTGCGGTTGATCGTTACGTTCGTCGGTATGAGCGAACGTTCGGTAGGGACGCTGCTCGCCGATCGGTCGGTGGATGCGGATCTGCGGATTCGGACGGCGGCGGTGTTGTTGTTCGCGCGGCGCGGATACGCGGCCACCGGGGTCAGGGACATCGCGCGGCTGGTGGGGCTGACGAACGCGGCGATCTACCACCACGTCTCCAGCAAGGAGGAGTTGCTGGCGGACATCATGCGGGCCGGGCAGAACCGGCTCATCGCGTCCACCCGGCGGGGGCTGCGCGGGGTGGTGCGGCCCGAGGACGCGCTGGCGATCCTGATCTCGTCGCTCACCGCCACGCACGGGCTGCACCGGATGGTGACGCGGGTGATGGACGGGGAGCTGCGGTCGCTGACACCCGGCTCGGCGGCGTACCAGGAGATCATCGCGCTGCGCGACGCGTACGAGGACGAGTGGCGGCGGGTGCTGGCGCGCGGGGTCGAGGAGGGCGTGTTCCGGATCGGCGACCCTCGGCTGACCAGGCTCGGGCTGATGGCCATGTGCACGGGGACCAGCGAGTGGTACCGGCCGGGCGGGCCGGCGGCGCTGGAGCGGGTGTGCCTGGAGTTCGTGGAGATGGGGCTGCGCGCGGTGCGGGCGCGGCGGGACGGCGTGCCGGTGACCGCCGGGGACACACCGCCACCGGACCTGTCGCTGGTCCCGCCGCTGCCGTGGGAGCCGCCCTGGGACGAGGCGGCGGATCTCGCCGGATGAGACGCTGAGGAGGGCGCAGGTGGAGGAACCTCGGTGGGGCACGATCGCCGGGCTGCTCGGCGAGGCCGCGGAGCGGTTCGGCGGCAGTGAGTTCCTGCGGCTGGGCGGCGAGTCGCTCGGCTTCGCGGAGACCCGGGCCAGGTCGGCGCGGCTGGCGCGGGCCCTGGCGGCGCGGGGCGTACGGCCGGGCGAGCGCGTCGCGATCATGATGGAGAACGTGGCCGGCTGGCCGCTGAGCTGGTTCGGGATCATGCTGGCCGGGGCGATCACCGTGCCGGTCAACGTCCGCTACCGGGAGGCCGACCTGGCGCACGTGCTGCGCGACTCGGGGGCCGTGCTGGCGATCACCTCGGACGCTCACCTCGAACCGGTACGCGGGGTCGCCGCCGGTGTCGCGACGCTGCGGGAGGTGGTCACGTTCGCCGAGCTGGAGGCCACGGCGCCCGGCGGCGGGCCGGCGTACACGGGGCACCAGCCCGGTGACGTGGTGAACTTCCAGTACACCTCGGGCACCACCGGCTTCCCCAAGGCGTGCATGCTCTCCCACGACTACTGGCTGCGCACCGCCTGGTACACCGCCGCCGCCTGCCGCCTCGGCCCGGGTGACGTCGTGATGATGGCGCAGGCGTTCTCGTACATGGACCCGCAGTGGACGGCGCTGATGTGCCTGATGGCGGGGGTCCCGCACGTCACGCTGCCGCGCTTTTCCGCCTCCGGCTTCTGGGATTCCGCCCGCGAGCACGGCGCGACCGTGACGTACGTGCTCGGGACGATGCCGCTGCTGATGTCCAAGCAGCCGCCGCGGCCGGCCGACCGGGACCACCGGATGCGGCTGGTGCTGTGCTCGGGCATCGCCCCGGAGCTGCACGCGCACTTCGAGCAGCGGTGGGGCGTGCCGTGGCGCGAGCTGTACGGCTCCACCGAGAGCGGGCTGGACCTGCTGGTCCACCCGGACGACGCCGCCACGGTCGGCACCGGTTCCATGGGCACGCCGCCGCCGGGCAAGCAGGTGCGCATCGCCGGCGAGGACGGCCGGACCCTGCCCGACGGCGAGGCCGGGGAGATCCTGGTACGCGGCCGGCCGATGATGGCGGGCTACTGGAACCACCCCGAGGCCACGGCGAGGGTGTTCCGCGACGGCTGGTACCACACCGGCGACCTGGGGTTCCGCGACGCCCGCGGGCACGTGCACCACGCCGGCCGGCTGAAGGACATGGTGCGCCGCGGCGGCGAGAACATCTCCTGCGCCGAGGTGGAGAGCGTGCTCAACGGGCATCCCGCGGTGCTGGCGGCGGCGCTGGTGCCGATCCCGGACGACCTGTTCGGCGAGCTGCCCAAGGCGTTCGTCCAGCTCCGCCCCGGCCACGAGCCGGACGCCGGCACCGCTGCCGGCATCCTGGCCCACGCCGCGCGGCGCCTGGCGCGGTTCAAGGTGCCGGCCTACCTGGAGTTCGTGACGGAGTTCCCGATGACGCCCTCGGCCCGGATCAGGAAGCGCGAACTGCTGGCGCCCGGACGCGACCAGCGGGCGGGCGCGTACGCGGCCGCGGACCTGCCGGCGGACGGCGAACCGAGAAAGGCGGAGATATGACCGACTGGGGCATCGACTCCGGACACATCACCACCCGGGTCCGCGACGACGTGGCCGTGGTCACGCTGCACCGTCCGGACAAGCTCAACGCGCTCACCACCGAGATGCGCAGGGAGCTGGCCGCGATCGTCCGCCACTTCGGCGACGGCTCCCGCGCCGACGGCATCGTGGTCACGGGCAGCGGCCGGGCGTTCTCCGCCGGGGAGGACCTGCGCCAGGCCGCCGAGCTGCTCCCGGGCGGCTTCGTGGAGGAGGTGGAGGTCTTCCACGACATGACCCGCGCCGTGCTGGAGACCCGGGTGCCCGTGGTGGCCGCCGTCAACGGCATCGCGGTCGGCGGCGCGTTCGAGTGGACCCTGTGCTTCGACGCCCGCATCGGCTCCCCCGCCGCGGAGTTCTTCCTGCCCGAGAACGGCATCGGCCTGCCGGTCTCCAACGCCGCCGGCCTGCTCCTCCCGCGGCTGACCGGAGGCGGGCGGGCGCTGCGCCTCGTGCTGGACACCGCCCGGCTGGGCGCGGAGGAGGCCGTGGCGGCGGGGCTGCTGGACGAGATCGTCCCCGCGGACGGCCTGGTGGACGCCGCCGTGGGCCTGGTGCGCCGGTGGAGCCGGCCCGGCTCGGCCACGGCCGTGCACCTCGCGCTCCTTCGGCCGAGCCTGGAGGACGTCGAGCGCGCCTTCGCCGCCGAGACGCGGGCGGCCGGGCAGGTGGACGAATCCGGGCTGGCGCGGTCGGGCGTGAACGCCTTCCTGAGCCGCCGCGCCGCCCGGTCCACCTGATCACGGCCGGAATGCGCCGCTGGGCGCCGCCGCCGTCCTCCCCCGGCGACGGCGCCCGCGCGTATGGGCGTGCCGGTCGGCGCGGCCCGTACGCCCTGGCCGCCGCCGGCCTGGGGGGTTCTCCCCCGGCTTCGGCGGCGTCCAGGCGGGCCGGGCCCCGGGGGACGCGAGACGGCGCGCAGGGACGCCGCCCGCGGTCGCATCTCCCCCGGGAACCCGGTTGAACGGATCAACGCTTTCCTAATGGGCGGGCGGGGGCGCTGTCCATGAGCTACACCTGGCCAAATGCCGACATGTCGTGAATCCGCCAACGAGGGCGGGGGCGCCACCCCTAAGATGCGAAGGTCCGCAGGGAGAAGGGACACGGCGAGTGGCCGAACGGCGACTGCTTGAAGGGCTCGGCGTCGGCGCCGCCGAGGAGGCCACCTACCGGGCGCTGCTGCGCCACGGCCCCGCCACGCTGACCGCGCTCGCCGCCGCGGCCGGGGTGTCGGCGACCGCGATCCGCCGCATGCTGCCCCGGATGGAGGACCTGGGCCTGGTGTCCCGGGTCGCGGGCCGGCCGCTGCGCCTGGTGGCCACGCCGCCGGGCATCGCGGTGGACGTGCTCGTGGCGCGCCGCCAGGAGGAGATCGCGCACAGCCGGGCCTCGGCGGCGCTGCTGGCCGCGGAGGTCGCCGCGCGCACCGGCCCGCACCCGGAGGAGGTCCTGGAGGTCATCACCGGCCGCGACGCCGTGGGGCGGCGCTTCCTGCAGCTCGAACGCACCGCCACCGAGGAGCTGCTGGTGCTGGTCAGCCCGCCGTACGCGGTGGACATCAGCGACGCGGGCCAGGACGGCTCCACCGCGCAGCGGGCCCGCACGCGCGGCGTGTACGGGCCCAACGCCTTCGAGGTGCCGGGCATGCTGGAGCACACCCGCCGGGCCATCGCCGAGGGAGAGGAGGCGCGGCTCGGCCATGTGCCGGTCAAGCTGGCCGTGGCCGACCGGCGTACGGCGATTCTGCCGCTGGTCTCCGACGGGGACCGCGCGGTCGAGACCGCGCTGGTGGTCCACCCGTCGGGGCTGCTCGACGCCCTCATCGGCCTGTTCGAGGCGGTGTGGCGCACCGCGATCCCCCTGCCCGCGGCGCTCGACGCGCCCCCGTCGGCCGCGTCACCGTCGGCGCTGCCGGGCCCGTCGGCGCTGTCGCCCTCACCGGCCCTCTCGGCCTCGCGGGCGCTGTCCGCCGCGCCGGCGCCGGCGGGGGACCAGGACGCCGACGTCCTGACGCTGCTCGCCGCGGGCCTGAAGGACGACGCCATCGCGCGCCAGCTCGGGCTGAGCCCGCGCACGGTGCAGCGCCGCGTCCAGGCCCTCACCGAACGCCTGGGCGCCCGCACCCGCTTCCACGCCGGCGTCCTGGCCGCCCGGCACAACCTGCTCCCACCGGCGGAGTGACCGCCGCGCCCCGGCCTCCGCCGGTGACGCGACCGCACAACGCAACCCGCCCCCACCGGTGACGCGACCACACAACACGACCCGCCCCCACCGATGACGCGACCACACAACACGACCCGCCCCCGCCGATGACGCGACCGGACAGTCGCGACCCGCCCCCGCCGCTGACGCGACCGCACAACGCGACCCGCCCCCGCCGGGATCGCGCACCACAACCGGCCCGTGCCGGCGGGGTGACCGGTCAGCCGACCTCGTACTCCAGCGTGTAGGTGTGCACGCCCTCGTCGTCCACCTCGATGGTCCCCCGCCCCTGGATGCCGGCCAGCTCGCCGGTGCCGGAGTCGGGCAGCACCGTCCAGTCCAGGGACCGCTCCCCGCCGAGCGCCGTGGCCACATGGCCGAGCACGAAGGTGCCGCGCCGCCCGCCGAGGGTGCCGTCGAACCGCTCGAACCCGGAGTAGGCCATGGACTTCTCCCCCTCCGCCACGGCGGTCACGATGTCGGTGGTGCTGGCGCCCTCCATGTCCCCCCGGAACGTCTTCTCGATGTGCACCCGGCTCAGCTTGGCCCCCGCACGCTCGTCGTACGGCGTCTCGTCCCAGACGACGACCTCGAACGTCCCGCCGGCAACCGCCACGTCAGCCCTCCTGAATCCCGAATCTCGTCACGGACGGGCCCATCCTCTCCGGTGAACCTGTCAGATCCTGTCAGGTACGCGCGGCGGCGCCGCTCGCCCGGGCCACGGGCAGCGAGCGGAGCTCGGGACGGGAGTCGTGGATGGGGACGAGCCGTTGCGCGCAGACCAGGTTGAGGGCGTAGCGGGAGCAGCAGCCCACCGGGGCGACCAGGTGGAGCTCCACGCCGGTGCGGGTCAGGTCGCGGTGGATGCGGAACAGGGTGTTGATGCCCGCGCTGTCGAGATAGGTGATCGCGGTGAGGTCGATCACCAGGACGGCCCGGCCGCCGTGCACGGCCTGCTGGATGGCGTCGTGGAGCAGCGCGGTGTTGGAGGCGTCGATCTCACCGTGCACCGCCAGCTCGGCGTGCTCGCCGGTGGCGTGGGTGACGAAGTGGACCAGCGTGCTCATGAGCACTCCTTGCGGCGGAGCCTGCGCCGCATCTCGACGGTGGTGCCCGAGGGGCCGGGGTCGATGGTCACGGAGTCCATCACGGCGCGCATCAGCGGGATGCCGCGGCCCCGGTCAGAGCTGCAGGGGTCGCGCCAGGTGCCCTGGTCGGAGACGCGGATCTCGACCTGGCCGGCGCTGATGCGGCCATCGACGGTGACGACGCCGGGCTGGAAGGCGTAGCCGTGCTCGGCCGCGTTGGACACCGCCTCGCTGCAGGCCAGCAGGAACTCGAACTCCTCCAGTTCGGTCAGGTGGGCGGCCGACAGCCACTTGGCGAGGGTGCGGCGCAGGTCGGCGAGGTTGCCGCCGTCGGCCGGGAACTCCAGGTGCAGCGACAGGGGCGCGCCGTTGGTGCGCACCAGCAGCAACGCGGTGTCGTCGGTGCCCTCGACGCCGAGCATCGGCAGCAACAGCCGCTTGCCCAGCTCCTTCAGGTCGCCGCGCGACTCGGCGAGCCGCTCGGCCAGCCGGGTCATGCCCTCGTCGATCGACTCGCCCCGCCGCTCGATCAGCCCGTCGGTGTACAGCACCAGGGTGGTGCCCGGCGGCAGCGGCTCGCGGAAGGTCTGGTACGGCTCGCGCTCGCCGATCCCCAGCGGCGGCGAGACCGCCGAGCGCAGATAGCCGACATGCCCGTCGGACCGGCACACGAGCGGCGGCGGGTGACCGGCGTTGGCGTATTCGAGGATGCCGCTCTCTAGGTGCAGCACCCCGCAGCAGACCGTCACCATCAGGTCGGGCTCCAGCGCCTCGGCCATGCGCGCGGTCCTGACCAGCGCCTGCCCGGGGTCATGCCCCTCCATCAGGTACGCCGACAGGCTGCTGCGGATCTGCCCCATCACGGCCGCGGCGGCCACGCCGTGCCCGGAGACGTCGCCGATCACCACCGCGATGCGATCGTCCTCCAGCGGCAGCAGGTCGTACCAGTCGCCGCCGATCGTGGTGTCGGAGGCGGCCGTGATGTAGCTGGCCCAGGTGTCGAGGCCCGGCACGCACGGCAGCCGCTCGGGCAGCAGGCTGTGCTGCAGCGTGGCCGCGGCGCGGTGCTCGATGTCGAACCGGCCCGCGCGCTGCGCCGCCCGCCCGCCCAGCCCGGCGATGGCGATCAGCTCGTCCTGCTCGGCCCCGGTGAGCCGGCGGCCCTCGGGCAGCCGCACCCCCAGCACGCCGAGCACCTGGTCCTCCACCGCCATCGGCAGCAGCGCGTAGCCGCGGCCCTCGGAGGTGACGGCGTGCCAGCACGGCATGCGGTCGCGCATGACCCGGGCCAGCTCGCCGGGCAGTTCGCCGGGGAAGCCGTCGCGATCGCGCGGCTCGTCGCCGGAGACCGCGATCGTGACCAGGGTGCGGCTCTCGTCGGGCATGGAGACCAGCGCGGACGTGCCCGTGATCGGCATCACGTGCCGCACGATGACCGTCGCGACCTCGTCGGCGGTGAGCGCGCCCGACAGGTCGGCGGTGATCTCCTGCAGCCGGGCGGTGCGGGCCGCGGCCCGCTCCACGTCGCGCCGGGCCACCCGCTCGACGTGCAGCAGCCGGGTGTAGTCGAGGTGCAGGCCGAGCCGCCGGGCCAGCTCGGCCGCGAACAGCCGGTCCTCCCGCTCGTACGCCGGCCGCCCCGCGCTGCCGACCAGCGTGAGCGCGCCGAGGACCCGCCCCTGGACCGAGATCGGGCTGACGACGGCGTTGGGCACCGCCCGGCACGCGGGCGGCCCGGTGGCCTCGGCCGGGCCCTGGCCGCCCGCCTCCAGCCATTGCTCCAGCGCCTCCTCCGGCACCGTGACCTCGGCCGGGCCGCCGCCCTCCTGGCGCACGTCGAGCAGTTGCAGCAGCCGCCCGTCGGGCGCGGGGACCTCCAGGGTGCACCGGTCGGCGAACGCCGGCACCAGGATCGTTCCAGTGCGGCCGAGCTGGTCGGCCAGGGACGCCCGGGTGTCCAGCCCGGCGGTGATCTCGGCGAGGATGCGGTGCCGCTCCTCGTTGCGCCTGCGCTCGGTGATGTCGGTGCACGCCCCGACGAACCCGCAGAACACGCCGTCGCTGTCGATCCGCGGCACTCCGCGCGCGATCACCCACCCGTACGAGCCGTCGGCGCGGCGGTGGCGGTACTCCACGTCGAAGGGCCTCCGGTAGGTGAACGCCTCGTTGTAGATGGCGCACAGCGCATCGACGTCGGCCGGGTGCACGCACTCGGCCCAGCCCTCGCCGAGCTCCTCCTCGAAGGTGCGCCCGGTGTAGTCGAGCCAGGCGCGGTTGACGAAGTCGCACTCGCCCTTCGCGTCGGCCGACCAGATCAGCACCGGCGCGGCGTCCGACATCTGCCGGAACCTCCGCTCGGTCGCGTCGAGCTGGATGGTGGCCGAGCGGCGCAGCCGGGACATCACCAGGTGGGCGCCCACCCGGGCCAGCAGCTCGCGGCTGGCGAAGGGCTTGGTGAGGTAGTCGTCGGCGCCGGTGGCCAGGCCCTCGACCGCCGCCTCCTCCCCGGCGCGCGCCGACAGCAGCACCACGGGGACGGACTCGGTGGCGGGGTCGGCGCGCACCTCGCGGACGAGGTCCAGGCCGTCGAGCCCGGGGGTCATCACGTCGGCGACCACCAGGGCGTACTCGCCGGTGCGGATCAGCTCGAGCGCCTCGGCGCCGTTGCCGACCGCGGTGGTGCGCCAGTGCTCGCCGAGGATGCGCTGCAGGTAGGCCCGCATGTCGGCGTTGTCATCGACGATCAGGACCTGCTCGTCGAAGTCGCCGACCAGCGCGGGGGCCGGGCCGGCTCCGGAGGCGGCGTCGGGCGGGGAGGCGACGTCCTCGTCGTTCGGCGCCGCGTGGTCGGCGGCGTCGCCGGCGCCCCACCGCTCGGCCTCGGCCAGGAACAGCGGCGCGGACACCGCGCGGAACGGCCCGGCGGGGTGCTCGGAGACCTGGTCGGCGGGCAGGTGGGCGCGCCCGCGGGGCAGTGTGACCGTGAACGTGCTGCCCCGGCCGAGGACGCTCTCGACGCGCACCTCGCCGCCGTGCAGCTCGGTCAGGTCGCGTACCAGGGTCAGGCCGATGCCCGTGCCCTCGACGCTGCGCCCGCCGCAGTGCTGCACCCGGTGGAACCGCTCGAAGACCCGCGGCACCTCCTCGGGCGGGATGCCCTCGCCGGTGTCGGCGACGCTCAGCGCGCACTCGTCCTCGCCCGGCCGCACGGCGACGGTGATCCGGCCGGAGAGCGTGTGCTTGAACGCGTTGGAGATCAGGTTGAGGACGATCTTCTCCCACAGCCCCGGATCGACGTACACCTCCGGCGGCAGCGGCGGGCAGTCGATGACCAGTTCGAGCCCGGCCGCCTCGGCGATGGGGCGGAACATCCCCGCCAGCTCGGCGGTGACCGTGCCGACGTCGGTGGGCTCGAAGGAGGCGACCATGCGCCCGGCCTCGATGCTGGAGAAGTCGAGCAGCGTGTTGACCAGGCGCAGCATCCGCAGCGCGCTGCGCTCGGCCACCTCGACGTCGGCCCGGTTGGGGTCGCTGTCGTCCATGCGCGCCAGCACCTGGCGCAGCGGGCCCAGCATCAGCGTCAGCGGGGTGCGGAACTCGTGGCTGATGTTGCCGAAGAACGCCGTCTTGGCCTGGTCGAGCCGCGCCAGCGCCTCGGCCCGCGCGACGGCGTCGCGATGGGCCCCCGCGCGTGCCACGGCGGCGCCGACGGTATCGGCGAGCACCTCCACGAAGTCGCGGTAGTCCTCGTCGAAGGCGGCGTTGGGGCTCAGCCCCGCGACCAGCACCAGCGAGTCGCCGTCGGGCCGCCCGGCAGGCAGCGGCACCACGTGCGCCCGGTCGGGCACCCCGGCCAGCCCCGGCGGCGTACGCCCGGCGGTACGCGCCGCCAGGCCCGTCACGGTCACCCCGGCACCGGCCGCGGCCGTCACGGTCGCGACGGCCGCAGGTTCGGGCGCCTGCGTCACGGAGACCGACACCGAGGTCCGCACGGCCGGGGCCGTCGCGGCCAGGGACAGGTGCGCGGAGAGCGGGGGCGGGGCTGTGGAGACCGCCCCCTCGACGCCCCGGGACCCGCCGGAGCCCTCCGAGGCGCACCGCCCGCCCTCGGAGGCGGCGGGACCGCTGGAGGAGGCCGGAACGGGAGTCGCCGGAATCGCGGCGGCCTGGGTCGAGGACGCCGAAACGGAGGAGGCCGCGACCGAGTCGGGCCCGGCCGAGGACGCCGGAACCGCCGCAGGCGCCTGCGAAGCACCCGGAACCCGGGCGAACGTCACCGAGACGGGCGGCCCCGCACACGACGGCCCCGAAGCGAGGGCCGCCGAGGCGGCCGAGGCCGGGCCCGCCACATCGGCTTCGGCCTTGGCGGCCCGCGAGCCCGAGGCCGGCACCACCGGGGAAGCGGCCTCCGGATCGGCCGGAACCGCGCAAGCCGCGACCGAAGCGGACACCACCGGGGAGGCCGCCACCGAGGCCGCCAAGTCCGGCGAAGGCACGGCCGGGGACTCCGCGATCGCGGGAGGGGCGTCGGCGAACGGCGCCTCCGGAGCGGCCTGGGCGGAGGAGGCGGCGACCGGAGCGGGCGCGGCCGGGGAAGCAGCAGCGGACCCGGCCGGAAGGGGAGCGGACGCAACCGAGGAAGAGACGGCGGCAGCAGCCGGGACGGGAGCGGACCCGCCCGGAACAGGAGCGGGCACGACCGGGGACGAACCGACGGAGGCAACCGGAGAGGATGCACCGGGACCGGCCGGGACCGGAGCGGGCACGACCGAGGAGGAACCAGCACAAGCGACCGGAGCCGGCTCGGCCGGAGAAGAAGCGACGGGGGCGGCCGGAGCCGGGGCGGGCGCGACCGACGAGGAAGGGCCGGTGGCGGGCGAGGCGGGGGTGGTGAGGACCTCGCGGAGGGGCCAGGCGGCCGGGTCGCGGAGGAGCGCGGGGTCGGCGGGCCAGGAGAGGCCGGACTCGGCGATGAGTTCGGGGGGACGGGCCGGGTCGGCGGGGACGCGGTAGAAGAGGGCGAACGGGAGGTCGGGGCTGCCCTCCAGGGCCTCGGCGGCGCGGGCGCAGGCGTCGTCGGCGGTCGTGCCCCCGGCGGCGCGGGCGGCGGCGTCGCGGGCGAGCTGGAGCCTGCGCTTGCCCTGGACCCGCCGGGTGGTCTCGAAGCAGGCGCAGAACACGCCGCCCACCGATCCGTCGTCGTCGGGGGCGGGGCTGTAGGAGTAGGTGAAGTAGGTCTCCTCCACGAAGCCGTTGCGCTGCAGCCACAGGAGCTGGTCCTCGACGTAGTTGGCGACGCCGGTGGCCAGGACGCTCTCGAACATGGGGCCCACGACGTCCCAGATCTCGGGCCAGCATTCGGCGGCGGGCTGGACCAGCGCGCGGGGATGCTTGTTCTCGCCCAGGATGGGGAGGTAGGCGTCGTTGTAGAGCTGGTAGAGCTCCCGGCCCCAGAACACGAACATCGGGAACCGGGACCCGAGCACGATCCGAACCGCGTTGCGCAGGCTTTCGGGCCATTGTTCCGGCTCGCCCAGCGGCGTGCGGCCCCAGTCGAGGCTCCGCATGCAGGCGGCCATCTCGCCCTCGCCCGCGAACAGGGCTGCCCGCATGCCGAGATCCGGTATCGGACGGCGTGAGACCGATTGTGCTGACATCCCCCCGCCTTCCCCTTAGCAAGGGTCGGACTCCCCGATTGACGACCTTCCCGAGATTAACACCGGGGCCATGTCCGCACTTTATTTATCGCCGAATTACCAGAACCCTATTCGCGCTCACCTTTGCTTCCCGACCATCGCCACCATCTATTCTTATATCTGGACAGATTACGATTTATCCGTCTTCGCGAAGCACGAGCATGACGTGCTCCTGCCCGCCGTGCCGTACGGTCCCCGCGCGCGTGAACCCGGCCCGCTCCAGCAGCCGCACCGAGGCGGCGTTGCCCGCGAACGGGTCGGCATGGAGCGGGCGGGTCTTCTCCAGGGCCAGGAAGAGCGTCAGCGCCCTGGTCCCGACGCCCCGCCCCCAGTAGCCGCGCCCCAGCCAGTAGCCGAGGAACCGCCGCTCGCCCTCCCACCAGGCGACGATGTGACCCGCCGCCTCACCGCCCACCGTGACCGTCTGCACGAAGACCGTCGGATCGCCCAGGATCGCGTCCTTCCAGTGCGCCATGAAGGCGCCCCGCTCACGGGGCCGGAACCTGGACCGCCGCACCGCCTCGGGATCGTGCTCCTGCTCGAAGAAGACGTCGAGATCGCTCGCCTCGACATCGCGCAGCCCCACCTGATCGTCCATGCGCGCGAGTCTCGCACCCCGCACCGACATTCCACGCCCACGGGCGCGGCGACCTGCGAGCCGCCGCCCCCACCCTCACGCCTCCGGCCCGGCGATTCCCCCCTCGGCCCCGCGCCCTACGCGCACCGAGCAGGTAGCGCGGGGTCCTGCGGGAGCGGTGGCCCATGCCGGGATCAGGACGGTGGCGACGCCCGCGCGGTGGGCGGCGAGGAGCTTCGGCTTCACGCCGCCGATGGTCGGCACCGGGCCCGGCAAGTCCGCCCCCGGCCACGCATCCCAGTCCGGCGGCTCCGCCCCCGCCACGCATCCCGGGCGGCACCGACCCGCCGATCCCCCCGGACCCGGCGCCCACCCCACCCCGGAACGCAGTCCGGCGGCTCCACCCCCAGCCACACATCCCGAACGGCACCGACCCGCCGATCCCCCCGGACCCGCCCCCACCCCGCCCCGGAACGCAGTCCGGCGGCTCCACCCCCGGGCCACGCATTCCGGGCGGCTACGGGCCGCCGCTCCTCCCGGCGGCGGGCTCCCGGGCCCTCCCCCGGCCGCCCGCTCCCGGCCAAGGGTGCGGTCCGCGGGCCGGACCGGGGGACGCCATGAGACTAAAGGTGCCCCTCCTCGATTGTTGTCCGCCCGCTGTGCGACAGGGCCCGGGTGCGTCGGCGCCTTCGGGCACCGTATCCGGCTGCGGCTGACGCTCCAGGTCTCGGGACATTTCCACCCCTTCGGCCGCAAAGTGTCGGGGCGGTTCCGCTCGGCGATTTCACCGGCTCGGTTTCGGGGTATCGGGTCGCGGCCGGCGACGGTTCCGGATCGGCGGGCGCCTCTCGCCTTTTCCCGGTGGATTCGTGCGGGAATTCCAGTCAGGCTTTTGGGGGCGGCGAAAGGGCGGCGCCGTCAGCGGACTCCGCGTGGGCGGTACTGGATGCTGATGCGGGGGCCCGTGGGCCGGCTGGTCTTGGGGATGGCGTGTTCCCAGGTGCGCTGGCAACTGCCGCCCATGACGATGAGGTCGCCGTGTCCGAGGTCGTGGCGGATCGTGGGGCCTCCGCCGCCGGCGGGGCGCAGGAGCAGGGAGCGGGGGGTGCCGACGGAGACGATGGCGACCATGGTGTCCTCGGTGCCGCCCCGGCCGATGCGGTCGCCGTGCCAGGCGACGCTGTCGCGGCCGTCGCGGTAGAAGCACAGGCCGACGGTGCGGAAGGGCTCGCCCAGTTCGGGGCCGTAGTGCTCGTTCAGGGCGGCCATGGCGGCGTCGAGAGCCGGGTCGGGCAGGGGCTCGCCCTCGTCGTAGAACTTCAGCAGCCGGGGGACGTCCACCACCCGGTCGTACATCTTGCGGCGCTCGGCGTGCCAGGGCACCGTGTCGGCCAGGCGCTCGAACAGGGCGTCGGCGCCGCCCATCCAGCCGCGGCGCACGTCGATCCAGGCGCCGTGGGCGAGGGGCGTGCGGCGCACCGTCGCGCCCAGCGGGCCGGGGCCGATCTCGGTGTCGAGGTCGAGCAACGATCCCTGGAATACGCCGTCCATACCGCCGACTATACGCGATTATTCGCACGCATTTTCGATCATGCCGTGCGGGAGCTGAAAGTTTCACCACGTCACAGAGGCGCGAGTGCGGCGCCTGCCTGCGGCGGAGCGGGACGCGGGGCTCGGCGCCCGCGGGCGCGGCCTTTCCGCCGCCCGGGAGCCGGGCATAGAGTCCGCGACAAATGGGAGCGCTCCCATGATCGCCGCGGCCGCCGCCCTCCCGCCCATCAGGAAGGAACCCAGCCGAATGTCGTTACGCTCCATCGTCGCCGCCGTGGCCGTGGCGGCCGTCACGCTGACCGCCGGCGCCGCGGTCACGCAGGCGGGCGCGCTCGCGGCCGACTCGCCCTTCTACGTCGATCCGGAGACGCAGGCCGCCAAGTGGGTGGCGCAGAACCCCGGCGACTCGCGCACCCCGGTGATCCGCGACCGCATCGCGAGCGTGCCGCAGGCGCGCTGGTTCACCGCGTACAACCCGTCCACCGTGCGCGCACAGGTGGACGCCTTCGTGGGAGCCGCCGCGTCCGCCGGCAAGATCCCGATCATGGTCGTGTACAACATCCCCAACCGCGACTGCAGCGGCGCCAGCAGCGGCGGCGCGCCCGACCACGCCTCGTACCGGCAGTGGGTGGACCAGGTCGCCGCGGGCCTCGGCGGGCGACGGGCCACGATCATCCTCGAACCCGACGTGCTGGCCCTGATGACCAACTGCATGAACGCCTCGCAGCAGGCCGAGGTCCGCGCCTCCATGGCGTACGCGGGCAAGCGGCTCAAGGCGGGCTCCTCGCAGGCGAAGGTGTACTTCGACGCCGCGCACTCGGCCTGGCTGTCCCCCAGCGAGATGGCCTCCCGGCTGGTCGCGGCCGACATCGCCAACAGCGCCGACGGCATCTCCACCAACGTCTCCAACTACCGGTGGACCTCCGACGAGGTCAACTACGCCAAGGCCGTGATCGCCGCCACCGGCGTGTCCCGGCTGCGGGCGGTCGTCGACACCAGCCGCAACGGCAACGGCCCGCAGGGCTCGGAGTGGTGCGACCCGCCCGGCCGCGCGATCGGCACGCCGAGCACGGACCAGACCGGCGACTCGATGGTGGACGCGTTCCTGTGGATCAAGCTGCCGGGCGAGGCCGACGGGTGCATCGCGAGCGCGGGGCAGTTCGTGCCGCAGCGGGCGTACGAGCTGGCGCAGGCCGCGCCCACCGCGAGCCCCACGGTCACGGTGACCCCCACCGTCACCCCGACGGTGACGCCCACGGGCGGCGCGTGCTCGGTCACCTACCGCAAGGTCAACGAGTGGAACTCCGGCTTCACCGCCGAGCTGTCGGTACGCAACGGCGGCGGGGCGCTGTCGAGCTGGCAGGTCGCGTTCACGGTCGGCTCGGGCGTGACCGTGACCAACGGCTGGAACGGCGAGTGGTCGCAGTCGGGCACCCGGATCACCGTCCGCAACGCCCCCTGGAACGGCAACGTCTCGGCCGGCGGCACGATCACCCTCGGTTTCAACGGCTCCTTCACCTCCGGCAACCCGGCGCCCACCGGGTTCACGCTGAACGGGGCCGCGTGCTCGGGCTGATCCCCTCCCGCGCACGGCGCGGCGCCCGGTCCCTCTCCTTCGGACCGGGCGCCGCGCGCCGCGTCAGTGGCGGATGACCTTCACGTAGTCGGTCGCCGAGGCGGGGGCCAGGCCGCGCGCCCCGTCGAAGACCGCCTTCCAGGTGCCCGACCAGTAGGCCGGGACCTTGAGGTGGAAGGACCCGTCGCGGCGGGTCCGGGTCGTGTCGACGTACTCCCAGCGGTGCTCGCCCCGCGGCAGGAACAGGATGTGGATCTTCTTGCCCGCGAGGCGGTGCCAGCGCTCGTAGTCCTCGCACGAGTCGGCGTGGTGCACCGACACGAAGCCGTCGATGTAGTCCTCCTCGCACCGGACCTGCAGCTTGCCGCCGAGGTACAGCGGGCGGTGCGCGTGCGCCGGTTCCGGCCCGGCGTCGAACCACAGCTTGGTGTGGCCGACGTCGATGTCGGGATCGGCCATCGCCGGCGCGGCCGTCGCGAGCGCCAGGGCGCCCACGGCCATCGCCGCCGCCGCGGTGGTGGCGACTCGTCGCAACATCAGGTACTTCCTCTCCCCGTGCTGTCGTCCGCGCTCCCGGTACGGAGCGCGCGCCTACGGTCATGCGACCGGTCAAGCGCGGGAAAAGTTCCGGTAAAGCCCGTTACGGTTTGATCACGATGCCGATACCCGCTGGTCAGCCGGCCTGGCGGGGTGCGCTGACCTCGGGGGCGTACGCCTCGCTGCCGCGGTACTGCACCCGCCACTCGCCCTGCGACGAGCCGGTGAACCTGCGTTCGAACCGGCCGTACCTGTCGGTCGTCGCCGAGGCGAGCCTGGTCCACTGCACGCCGTCCGGGTGGCGGTGCAGGATCTCGACCGGCTGGCCGGGGAACGGCGCGTAGTCGATATAGCCCTTGGGGTCCACCCGGTTCAGCAGCCCGCTCACCCGCACCGTGACCCGGTCGCCGTCGCGGACGCGCTCGACCTTCAGCCCGCTGAACATGGTCTCCCGCTTCAGCCAGAACACCATCACGCTGGTCACGGTCTGGCCGTCGGCGTTCCGCGCCACGGCGGTGACGGTCCAGCGTCCCGCGGGGTACCAGCGGTCCAGCCCCCTGGTGGGCAGGAAGCGCCAGGTCTGCCACTCCTCGCCCAGCTCCGACGGCCGTACCTGGAGCTGGTACGCCGGCGCCGCGGCACGCCCCTCGGCACGGGCCCGCTCGTCCAGCCCGGCCCCCGACCTGGGCCGGGCGGCGGGACGGCCCTGGATCGCCGGACGGCCCTCGACGGCCTGCACCGACGAGCCCGCCGGCCTGATCTGGGCGTGCTGAGCGGTGAGCGGCGGAATCGGCGCCTGAGGCTCAAGCTGCACGACGTACGGCGGGATCTGCAGCCACGACCCCGGCTCCTGCGGGACGGGGAGAACCTGCTGGGCGGGCTGCGGAACCTGGCTCCCCGGGGACGGCTGAGGCAGGGGCGCCTGAGGCAGGGGCCACTGGTACTGCCCAGTGACCGGCGGCGCCGACTGGGCGGGCTGGGCAGGCTGGGCGGGGACCTGCGGCTGCGCGGGCTGGACCGCCTCGGGGTCCTGCGAGAGGTCCTGCTGGAGGTCCTGCTGGGCGGGCTTGGGCGACTTGGGGTGCTTGGGCTGCTCGGCCTGCTTGGACTGCTCGGCCTGCTTGGGTTTCTCGCCCTGCTTCGGCTGCTTGGACTGCTTCGGCGGCCCGGCCTGCTGCGGCAGGGGCTGAGGCTGGGGCTGGACGACGGGGGCGGACGGCTCTGGCTGGGCGGGGACCTGCTGGGCGGAGTCGGGCTGCACGGGCTGGGCGGGCTGTGCGGGATTGGCGGGTTGCGCGGGCTGGGCGGGGTCCGGGGCGGGGATCGGAGGCGGCGGGGACGACAGGGGCGGCGTCGGCTGCGCGTGGGGCCGCTGGGCCTGGGCCCCGCCGTGCCTGCTGGGCTCGACCTTGATCGTCACCCCGTCCCGGCCGCTGGCGCCGCGGGCCACGACCTCGATCACCATCCGCACCGACCCCTTGGGCCCGACGGTCGGGGACATCGGCCGCAGGCTGATGGACCTGATCTCAAGGCCCTCCGCGGCCGCGGGCGGGGCCTGGACGAGTATCGGCGCGACGAGCGCACTCGCCGCCAGCGATGTGAGAAGAATCCTCCTGCTCATGATCAAGACGGTAGGAACCGCCAGGTAATGCCCGTGGCCCCGACACACACCCCGCAAGGCAAAACCCGCCCTCGCCGGGACGAGGACGGGCGAGGACGGGCGGACCCGGCGAGGAGCGAACCCGACGGAGAGCGGACCCGACGGAGAGCGGACCCGACGGAGAGCGGACCCGACGGAGAGCGGACCCGACGGAGAGCGGACCCCGCGGGGAGCGGACCCCACGGGCGCGGGCCAGACGGGCGCGGGCCAGACGGGCGCGGGCCAGACGGGCGCGGGCCAGACGGGCGCGGGCCAGACGGCGACGGGCGGGCCATCAGATGGTGCGGCGGGCCCGATGTCAGGCGCCGTGCTCCCACGCGCGCCCTTCACGGGCCGCCGCCCTCACGGCGCCACGCTCCTCAGACACCGCGCCCTTCAGACACCGCGCCCTTCAGACACCGCGCCCCTCAAACACCGCGCCCCTCAAACACCGCGCCCCTCAGACACCGCGCCCCTCAGACACCGGCGTGGCCGCGCAGCGGCTGGGCTCGGTGGCCAGTCCCGGGCGACAACGTGGTGGCCATCGGCAGGTCCACCGGCTACAGCCCGACCACTCGCCCCTCGGACACCGGGCCCCCCGGAACACCGCTCCCCTCAGGCGCCGTACATGGAGTCGATGATGTCGGAGTACTTGGCGTGGATGACCCGGCGCTTGAGCTTCAGGCTCGGGGTCAGCTCCTCGGTCTCGGGGGTCCACTCGACCGGGAGCAGGCGCCAGCGCTTGACCTGCTGCACCCGAGCGAGCTTCTGGTTGGCGGACTCGACCGCGGCGGCGACCTCCTTGAGCACCTCGGGGTGCTCGGCCAGTTCGGCCAGGGTGCTGAAGGGGATGCCGCGGGCCTCGGCCCAGCCGGGGGCGACCTCGGCGTCCAGGGTGAGGATGGCCACCGGGTGCGGGCGCCCGTCGCCGTACGCCAGCGCCTGGCCGATCAGGGGGTGCTCCTTGAGGTGGCTTTCGATGTTGGCGGGCGAGATGTTCTCCCCGCCGGCGGTGATGATCAGCTCCTTCTTGCGGTCCACGATGCTCAGGAAGCCGTCCTCGTCCATGGTGCCGACGTCGCCGGTGTGCAGCCAGCCGTCCTCGTCGATCAGGGCGGCGGTCTCCTCGGGCCTGCCGAGGTAGCCGCGGCAGTTGAGCGGGCTGCGGGTGAGGATCTCGCCGTCCTCGGCGATGCGCACCTCGACGCCGGGCTCGGGCCTGCCGACGGTGCCGAGCTTGTAGTCGTCCACGCTGTTGGCGGTGAATGCGCCGGTCGTCTCGGTCATGCCGTAGACGTCCAGCACCTTCAGCCCCAGGCCGGCGAAGAAGCGCTGCACCTCGGCCGGCATGGGCGCCGCCGCGGTGGCCACCCACTTGGCGTTGTCGAAGCCGACCATGGAGCGGATCAGCGCGAGCAGCGAGGCGTCGGCCGCCTCGTACGCCTCGCGCACCTCCGGGGTGGGGGTGCGGCCGTGCTGGCAGGACTCGATGTAGGCCAGGCCGGCGGCCATGGCCTCGCGCACGGCGCGCTGCTGCTCCTCGGGCTGGGTGGCGAGCAGGGCCTGCAGCCGGGCCATCATCTTCTCCCACACGCGGGGCACGCCGAAGAACAGCACCGGCTTGACCTGGCCGAGGGTGGCGGCGAGCTGGGCGAGGTCGGTGCAGAAGTGGACGTGGGCCACCTTGAACAGCGGCAGGTAGAGGCTGAGCACCCGCTCGGCGATGTGGGCGTAGGTGAGGTAGGAGATCTGGGTGCCCTTCATGGGCAGGGAGGTCATGCGGTCGGTGGCGGCGACCTCGTAGATCACGTTGGCGTGGGTGAGCGGGACGCCCTTGGGGTTCCCGGTGGTGCCGGAGGTGTAGAGCACGGTGAGGGTGTCGCCGGGGGCGACGGCCTGCCAGCGGGCGTCCACCGCCGCGGGGTCCTCCTCCAGTCTGGCCCGGCCGAGGGCGAGGAAGTCCTCCCAGGACATGAAGCGGTCGCCGTCGGGCGCGCCCTCCAGCAGGACGATCTTCTCCACCCGGGTCAGCCGGTCGAGCACCGGCTCCCAGCGGGCCAGGTCGTCCGGGCCGCCGAGGACGGCGACCCGGGCGCCCACGTCGGAGACCACGAAGGCGATCTGCTCGGGCGCGAAGGTGGAGTAGACCGAGCAGGGGGTGGCCCCGGCGTGCACGGCGCCGAGGTCGGCCAGGACGTGCTCGCTGCGGTTGACCATCATCAGCGCGACCGCGTCGCCGGGCTCGACGCCGATCGCGGCGAACGCGGCGGCGATCTCCAGCACGCGCCCCCGCGCCTGGCCGTAGGTCAGGGTGGACCACCCTCCCCCTTCGGCGGGATCGGAGTACGCCGGGGCGTCGGGGTGGTCCTCGGCCGTGCGGCGCAACTGCTCGCAGACCGTGAGACCGGCGATCTCCGCCTCGATCTCGGCTCGCACGCCGAGGATCCCGGTGTCGGCCATGACACGCCTCCAGGGGAAAGTGTTCACTTATCCAGCGCGATGTGATCTGCATCGCATCACAACGCCCACGGGGCCGACAAGACCCCGGTGAGGACAAGAAGCGGGACTGAGTGATATGCCCCGATATGGGATGATCCGTCGGTGAACGAGCTGCTCGATCTGGCGGGGATCTTCGTCTTCGCCCTCTCCGGCGCGCTGCTGGCGGTGCGCAAGAGGCTGGACGTCGTGGGCATGGCCGTGCTCGCCGAGATGACCGCGCTGGGCGGCGGCATCCTGCGCGACCTGATCCTCAACGTGCGGCCGGCCGCGTTCGAGAGCCTCGGGTACGTGCTCGTGCCGCTCGCCGCGACCGCCATCGCGTTCTTCTGGCACCCCCATGTGGAGCGGCTGATGCCCGCGGTGCTGGTGTTCGACGCGGCCGGGCTGGGGCTGTTCAGCGCGGTCGGCGCGGAGAAGGCGATGACCGCCGGGCTGAGCCCGCTGCACGCCACGCTGCTGGGCGTGACCACCGCCGTCGGCGGCGGCATCCTGCGCGACATCCTGGCCGGGGAGATCCCCCGCCTGCTGTACGACCGGCAGCTCTACGCCGTGCCCGCCCTGCTGGGCGCGGCGGCCATGGCCACGCTGTCGGAGCTGGACCTGCACGGCTGGCCCGCGGTGCTCGCCTCGGCCGTGCTCGCCTTCTGCCTGCGCATCGCGGCCATGCGGTTCAGGCTGCGGGCGCCGCTGGCCCGCGGGGTGGCGCCACCGGAATGAGCCACTGGAATGAGCCACTGGAATGACGCGCCCGGTCACAGTGCCGGGGTCAGCGAGCCGGGCAGGGGGCGCGGGGCGTACGCGCCGGAGGCCAGGGCCGCCGCCGCGGCGGCGATGCGCGGCACCGCCTCGGCCAGGACCTGGGGCGGCTGGGTGAACGGCAGGCGCAGGTAGCCCTCCAGCGCGCCGTCCACGCCGAACCACGGCCCCGGCGCCAGCCGTACGCCGTGCGCGGCGGCGGCCTCGGCCAGCGGCGTCGCGGCGAGGGCGTCCAGGCGCACCCACAGCGAGGCCCCGCCCGCGGGCGGGGTGAAGCTCCAGCCGGGCAGCTCGGCGCGCAGGGCGGCGGCCAGCGTGTCGCGCGCGGCCAGCAGGGTGCGGCGGCGGTGGGCGCGGGCCTGCTCGACGTGCTCGAACAGCCGGGCCACGACGAGCTGCTCGAACAGCGGGCTGGCGATGTCCACCGCGGCGCGCAGTGCCGCCAGCCTGCGCACGAGCGCGGCCGTGGTCCTGATCCAGCCGATGCGCAGCCCGCCCCACCACAGCTTGGCGGCCGAGCCGATGCTGATCACCCGCCCCCCGGCGTCGTACGCGGCCAGCGGCGGCGCGGGCGCGCCCGGCTCCAGCTCCAGCTCCGCCCAGGACTCGTCGCTCACGAGCATCGCGTCGTGCCGCCGGGCCGCCTCGGCGACCGCGGCCCGGGTCGCGGCGGACATCAGCCGGCCCGTCGGGTTGTGGTAGTCGGGCACCAGGTACGCCAGCCGCGCGCCCGACTGCCGCAACGCGCTCGCGATCAGGTCGGGGCTCCATCCGTCGCCGGGGTCCTCGCCGGGCGCCGCCCGCTCCGCCCCGACGGGCACCGGCACCAGCCGGGCCCCCACCCGGCGGGCGGTGTCCAGCAGGTGCGGATAGGTCGGCGACTCCACCAGCACCGGCGCGCCGGGCCCGGCCAGCAGGCTCATGACCAGGTGGATCGCGTGCTGCGCGCCGGTGGTGACGAGGATCTGCTCCGGGCGGGTGGGGACGCCGCGCTCGGTGTAGCGGGCGGCGACGGCCTCGCGCAGCTCCCGCAGCCCGACCGGCTCGTAGCCGATGCCGAGGGTGTGCCGGGGCACGTCCTCGCCCGCGCGGGCCATCGCCTCGGCCACCAGCGGGCTCGCGGCCGGGGCGGCGGTGGCCATCGGCAGCAGGCCGTCGTCGCCCGCGGTCAGCCACGGGGTGTCGGCGCCGAGTGCCGCCGGGTCGGGCAGCGCGGTCCAGCTCCCCGCGCCCTGCCTGCTGTCGAGGTAGCCCTGCTCGCGCAGCCGGTCGTAGGCGGCGGTGACGGTGGTGCGGCTGACGCCCAGCGCGTCCGCGAGGTGCCGCTCGGCGGGCATGCGGACGCGTACGGGCAGGCGCCCGTCGAGGATCAGGGTGCGCACGGCGCGGGCCAGCGCGCGGTAGTAGGGCCGCTCGGCGGGGTCGAGCCGCACCAGCGCGGCGAGCTGGGGCCCGCTCAGGTATCGGTCCACTCGCCCACCATAAGGCCACTTTCCTGAATTGGCCATTTATCTGATGCCACGTGGCCCGGCACGATGAGGCCACTATGCGTGAATCATCCGTCTCCCCGCACGGTTCCCTGCCCGCCCGCCTCGTCCGGCTCTACGCCGGCCTCGCCCTGTACGGCACCGGCATCGCCCTGCAGGTCGAGTCCGGTCTCGGCGTCGATCCCTGGGACGTCCTGCACCAGGGGCTGTCGGTGCGCACCGGCTGGACCATCGGCACCTGGATCATCCTGGCGGGCGCGGCCGTCATGCTCTGCTGGATCCCCCTGCGCCAGCGTCCGGGCGTCGGCACGATCAGCAACGTCGTCTTCCTCGGCCTGTTCGCCGACGCCGCGCTGTGGCTGCTGCCCACGCCCGCGCACTGGGCCGCGCGCTGGGCGTTCCTGATCGCGGCCGTGGTCGCGATCGCCGCGGCCACCGGCCTATACATCGGCGCCGGCCTCGGCCCCGGGCCCCGCGACGGGCTGATGACCGGCCTGAACACCCGGCTCGGCCTGCCCATCGGGGCCGCCAGGCTGCTGATCGAGGCGAGCGTGCTCGTCCTGGGCTGGCTGCTCGGCGGCACGGTGGGGCCGGGCACCCTGGTCTTCGCGGTGGCGATCGGCCCGCTCGCCCAGTTCTTCATGACCCGCCTCGGGCCGGCCCGGCCCGCGCCGGCGGGCCCGGACGGGGAGCCGCAGCCTGCTGCGCGAGCCGCCGCCGGGCGCTAGCGTCGGGGCATGCGGATCGAGGACTACGCCCTTATCGGAGACATGCAGTCGGCCGCGCTCGTCGCCCGCGACGGATCGATCGACTGGCTGTGCCTGCCGAGGTTCGACTCGCCCTCCTGCTTCGCCGCGCTGCTCGGCTCCGAGCGCAACGGCCACTGGTGGCTGGGGCCCAACGGGCCCGGCGAGCGCCCGATGGCCACCCGGCGCCGCTACCGCGACGAGACCCTGGTGCTGGAGAGCGAGTGGGACACCGAGGGCGGCACGGTGCGCGTGATCGACTTCATGCCGCCCCGGCACCCCCACCCCGACGTGGTGCGCATCGTCGAGGGCGTGCGCGGCACGGTCGAGATGGCCACCACGATCCGCGTCCGGTTCGACTACGGCCGCATCGTGCCGTGGGTGCGGCGCAGCGACGGCCACCTCCAGGCCATCGGCGGGCCCGACTCGGTCTGGCTGCACGCGCCGGTGCCGTTGAAGGGCGGCGACTACGCCCACCGCGCCACGTTCACGGTCTCCGAGGGCGAGCGCCTGCCGTTCGTGTTCACCTGGCACCCCTCGCACGAGCCGATGCCCGTGGAGATCGACCCGGAGCTCCAGCTCGTGGAGACCGAGTCCATGTGGCGCGAGTGGGTCTCGCGCTGCACCTACGACGGGCCGTGGCGCGACGCCGTGATCCGCTCCCTGATCACGCTCAAGGCGCTGACGTACGCCCCGACCGGCGGCATCGTCGCCGCCCCGACCACCTCGCTGCCCGAGGACCTGGGCGGCGTGCGCAACTGGGACTACCGCTACTGCTGGCTGCGCGACGCCACCATGACCCTCGACGCGCTGATCGGCTCCGGCTACCTGGAGGAGGCCCGCGACTGGCGCCGCTGGCTGCTGCGCGCCATCGCCGGCCGCGCCCAGGACCTGCAGATCATGTACGGCGTCGCCGGCGAGCGCCGCCTGCCGGAGATGGAGCTGGAGTGGCTGCCGGGCTATGAGGACTCGCGGCCGGTCAGGATCGGCAACGGCGCGGTGGACCAGCTCCAGCTCGACGTCTACGGCGAGGTGATGAACTCGCTGTACCTGTCGCGGTCCTACGGCCTGGAGCCCGACACCCGGGCCTGGGCCATCCAGCGCGAGCTGCTGGAGTACCTGGAGCACCACTGGGACGCCCCCGACGAGGGCCTGTGGGAGGTGCGCGGCCCGCGCCGGCACTTCGTCCACTCCAAGGTGATGTGCTGGGTCGCGCTGGACCGCGCGATCGGGCAGGTCGAGCGGTTCGGCCGCACCGGCCCGGTGGAGCGGTGGCGGGTGCTGCGCGACCGCATCCACGCCGAGGTCTGCGACAAGGGCTACGACCCCGAGCGCAACACCTTCACCCAGTCCTACGGCTCCCGCGAGCTGGACGCCGCGCTGCTGCTGATCCCGGTGGTGGGCTTCCTGCCACCCGAGGACCCGCGCGTGATCGGCACGATCGAGGCGATCCAGCGCGAGCTGACCGTCGAGGGGTTCGTGCTGCGCTATCCGCTGGCCGAGGACAACGCGGTGGACGGCCTGCCCGGCGGCGAGGGCGCGTTCCTGGCGTGCAGCTTCTGGATGGCCGAGGCCCTGGCCATGATCGGCCGCCGGGAGGAGGCGACGCGGCTGTTCGAGCGGCTGCTCGCGCTCCGCAACGACCTGGGGCTCCTCGCCGAGGAGTACGACCCGCACACGGGCCGGCTGGTGGGCAACTTCCCGCAGGCGTTCAGCCACGTGCCCCTGATCCACACCGCCCGCGCGCTCGCCAAGGCCGCCGAGTCGCCGGCGCTGACCGGCACCCACCCGGGGCTGACCCGCGAGGCGCCCTCCGGGGAGTGACCCGGCCGACGGCGGCTGACCACCGGCCGAGGGCGGCCGGCGGCGGCTAGCGGGGCGGGCGGGCGGCGATGGCGGCCAGCAGCCGGGCGAACTCCGGCGGCGGGGCCACCACCAGCCGCACCTGCCCGTCCTGGGCGATCACGTCGGCCCGGATCAGGGTCAGCCGACCGTCGCGCCACCAGTACACCTGAGGGCTGAGCCCGTCCTCGCGGCCGTCCACCTCGCGCTGGGCGTGCAGGCGCATCCGCTCGATGGCGCGCACCACGCCGATGCCCTCGACCGGGTGCACCAGCAGCGTGCCCGGCGCGGGCACCGCGACCAGCACGCCGTCGTCGGGCACGGGCAGGTAGTCGTCCAGATGCCGCAGGTGGGCGGTGGCGCCGGCGGTGGGCCCGTCGAGTTGCCAGGCGGCCACCCCGCCGAGGTCGCGCCGCGACACCGACAGCCGCTCGTCGTCACGGGCGTTGCGCAGCGCCAGGTCCAGCGCCTGCGCGGCCGGGATCGGCCAGCAGCCGGCCTCCTCCGGACGCACCGGCCGCACCGCGCCGCCGTAGCCGACGGTGAGCACCTCGACCAGGTCGGAGCTGAGGTGGCGGCCGACCACGCGGGCGCCCTCGATCTCGTCGGCCAGGAAGACGCGGACCCGCAGCAGCGGGCGCACCTGGCCCAGGTCGCAGGCGTCGAGCGGCTCGTCCACCACCGCGACCGCGTGGGCGAGGTGTTCGGAGACCAGCATCGGCCAGTCCTCGCGGGTCCTGCGCGCGGCCTCGCGGCGCAGCCCGGTCAGCCGTACGGAGAACTCGCGCGGGCCGCTGAGCAGCAGCGTCGCGCCGTCGGCGGCGAAGGTGCTCTCGTAGCCGAGGGAGTCGGCCACGAGAGCGAGCAGGGAGTCGAGATCCACGTCGTCCACCGGACGCCCGGACACCTCGACCTGCCGGTCACGGATACGCCGCCGCGTACGCCGGAAGAACCTCACACGACCGTCCCCTCTGCCGGGTTTCTCCGGGCCACGACCTACATTGCCGGTCCCTCATCGCAGAACAGACTGGTCAGCGAGCACGATTCTGTATCAATAACACCAAGTCCCCCAAGCCACACGGACAACTGCGGGCTGCCGTGGCCCACCGGAAGCCCGGCCAGCACGGGCACGCCGAGCGGCAGCAGGCGCTCGGCGAGCACCGGCAGGACCTCATGGCACCCCACCCACGAGCCGAGCGCGATCCCGGCGGCCCCGTCGAGGGCCCCCGCCTGGACGAGCTGGGTCAGCATCCGATCGACGCGGTAGGGCGCCTCGTTGACGTCCTCGATCAGCACGATCCTCCCCCCGGTGCGAGGCGCGTGCGGCGTGCCGCACAGCGCGGCGAGCAACGTGAGGTTACCCCCCGTGATCGGCGCCACTACGCGCCCCGGGGCCAGTACCGTGTCACCCCGCACGGTGAGGGGGCGGTCCCGGAACAGGGCGGCGGCGAGGTGCTCGTGCGAGCGGGGTTCGGGCCCGCCGTCGCCGGTGAGCAGCACGCTCGCCGGCATCGGCCCGAAGCAGGTCGCCACCCCGAGGCGTACGGCGAAGGCCTGGTGCAGCGCGGTGATGTCGCTGGAGCCGAGCAGGATCTTCGGCTCGGCGCGGGCCATCGCCTCCCAGTCGAGCAGGCCGAGCAGCCGCGTCGCGCCGTACCCGCCCCGGGCGCACACGACCGCCCGCACCTCCGGGTCGCACCAGGCCCGCCGCAGGTCGGCCGCCCGGTCGGCGTCGGCGCCGGCGAGGAATCCGGCGCGGTCCAGCACGTGCTTGCCGGTGGTGACCCGCAGCCCCATCCCCTCCAGCATCCGCACCCCGGCCTCCAGCCGCTCCGGGTCCACCGGCCCGGAGGGCGCCACGACGGCGACGAGATCGCCGGGACGCAGCAGCGGGGGGCGCGCTACCACGCCGCCGCCTTCCGCCGTGAAATATCCCCCTCAATTGCGCAATTCCGTGAAGTGAAGGCGACGGTCCGTGCTGGGATATATGTAGATGATCCGCTCACTGACCCAACGGTGACACACTGTCCAGTCATATGCGACCTCCGACGCACATCCTCGTGGTCAACGGCATCAAGGTCCGCCGGCCGGTGTTCGTGCTCGCCGCCCCGCACTCCGGCGCGGACCTGCTCGCCCGCGTCCTGAAGCGTTCCCCCGGCTTCCACGTCACGATGGGCCGTCAGTCCGTCTCGGACGTGATCCACATGTTCGCGCGCAGACCGTCGATCATGAACCGCAACGGCGGCGGGGGCGCGGCCCGCGTGCTGCGCGACGCGCTGGCCGAGTCCTGGCAGATCGTCCCCGGCGCGTGCCGCGAGTGCGGCGACTCCTGCCGTACGGCGGGCGGCGTCACCGGTTACAGCTCCTGCGCCGACGCCTCCTCCGTCACCCGGTTCGGCGACGCCAGCCCCGACCTGATCTACAGCGTGACCGTGCTCCGGCGCGCGTTCCCCGACGCCCGCTTCGTCCAGCTCATCCGCGACGGCCGCGACGTCGCCGCCGACATGATGGCCGACCCGGACTGCCTGGCCTGGTTCAAGCCGGCCCGGTTGAGCGACGAGACCGAGTTCCCCAACGCCTTCCTCGGCCTGAACAAGGACGAGCACGTCCCCCGCTGGCAGCGCATGCCCACCGCCGGCAAGTGCGCCCTGCGCTGGCGCAGCGCCGTGCGCCTGAGCGCCGCCCTGCGCCAGGACCTCCCCCGCGACCAGCTCCTCACCCTGCGCTACGAGGACCTCATCGCCTCCCCCAAGAAGTCCCTGGCCGCCGTCTCGGAGTACCTGCAGGCCCAGGTGCCGGAGACCGCCCTGTACGGCAACGGCGCCTCCCGCGTCGGCGGGTGGCGCTCCCGCCTGCGCCCGGAGGACCTGACCCTGTTCGAGAAGGTCGCCGGAGAGGAGCTCACCCGCCTGAACTACAGGCCCGTCACCCGGGCCTAGACCCCGCTGAACTGGGTCTTGTACAGCTCGGCGTACACGCGGCCCTCGCGCAGCAGGTCCTCGTGGCGCCCTCGCTCCACGATCCGGCCGTCCTGCACCACCAGGATCTGGTCCGCCTCGCGGATCGTGCTCAGGCGGTGGGCGATCACCAGGGACGTGCGGCCCGCCAGGGCGGTCTTCAGGGCCCGCTGGACGGCGGCCTCGGACTCGGAGTCGAGGTGGGCGGTGGCCTCGTCCAGGACGACCACGCGGGGGGCCTTGAGGAGGAGCCGGGCCAGGGCCAGGCGCTGCTTCTCGCCGCCGGACAGGCGGTAGCCGCGGTCGCCGACCACGGTGTCGAGGCCGTCGGGCAGCGATTCGACCAGTTCGGCGATCTGGGCGGCGCGCAGGGCCTCCCAGATCTCCTCGTCGGTGGCGGAGGGGCGGGCGTAGCGGAGGTTGGCGCCGATGGTGTCGTGGAAGAGGTGGGCGTCCTGGGTGACCACGCCGACGGTGTCGCGCAGGCTGTCCAGGGTGGCGTCGCGGACGTCCTGGCCGTTGATCCGGACGGCGCCCTCGGTGACGTCGTACAGGCGGGAGACCAGGGAGGTGATCGTGGTCTTGCCCGCGCCGCTGTGGCCGACCAGGGCGACCAGTTCGCCGGGGCGGGCGGTGAAGGTGACCCCGGTCAGGACGTCCTGCGACTGGCCGCTGTCGGGACGGGCCACGGATTCGAGGCTGGCCAGGGAGACCTCGGCCGCCGCGGGGTAGCGGAAGTGTACGTCGTCGAACTCGACGGTCGCCGGGCCGCCGGGCACGGGGGTGGCGCCGGGGCGCTCGGCGACCATGGGCTTGAGGTCCAGCACCTCGAATACGCGGTCGAAGCTGACCAGGGCGGTCATGACGTCCACGTGCACGTTGGACAGGCTGGTGAGGGGGCCGTACAGGCGCATCAGCAGGGCCGACAGGGCCACCAGGGTGCCCAGCTCGAAGGCGCCGTTGACCGACAGCACGCCGCCGACGCCGTAGACCAGGGCCGTGGCCAGGGCGGCGACCAGGCCGAGGGCGATGCGGAAGACGGTGCCGTACATGGCGACGGTGACACCGACGTCGCGGACCCGGCCCGCCCGGGTGGCGAAGGTGACGGCCTCGTCGTCGGGGCGGCCGTAGAGCTTGGCGACCATCGCGCCGGCGACGTTGAACCGCTCGGTCATGACCGAGCTCATCTCGGCGTCGAGTTGCATCTGCTCGCGGGTCAGCTTGGACATGCGGCGGCCCACCCAGCGGGCCGGGAACAGGAACACCGGCAGCAGCACCAGCGCGATCAGCGTGATCTGCCAGGACAGCACCAGCATCGCGCCGCCCACCAGGACCAGGCTGATCACGTTGGACACCACCGAGGACAGGGTGGTGGTCAGGGCGCGCTGGGCGCCGATGACGTCGGTGTTCAGCCGGGAGACCAGGGCGCCGGTCTGGGCGCGCATGAAGAAGGCGACGGGCATGCGCTGCACGTGGTCGAAGACCTCGGTGCGCAGGTTGTAGATCAGGCCCTCGCCGATGCGGGCGGAGAACCAGCGCTGGGCCAGGCCGAGCAGCGCGTCGAAGACCGCCAGCCCGGCGATGGCCAGGGCCAGGCCGACGACGACGCCCGAGCGCCTGGGGATGATGCCGTCGTCGATGATCGCCTTCATCAGCAGCGGGTTGGCGATGACGATGACCGCGTTGAGGACCACCAGCAGCAGGAAGGCGCTGATCTGGCGGGCGTGGGGGCGGGCGTAGGAGCCGATGCGGCGGACCGTTCCGGGGGCGACGCGCTCCTTGGTCACGGACTCGTCGCGCCGCAGCGAGCGCATCACCTGAGGCCCGTAGCCTCCGCCCATCATGGTCATCTCGGGATTCCGCCCGTCCTTCCCGGCTGGAGGATGTCGCGATGTCGCGCCGGGCACGGGGCGGACGCCCCTCCCGCGCTCCTCGCTTGTCGAAGCGGCGTGGAGGGGGTCCGCGATTCCCCGATCAGCTTCCGGCGAACACCATCATCGCGGGCGGTCGCCGGGCATGCGTCATTGAGTTCCCCGAAGTCCTGCGGCGGCTCGGCGCCGCCCGTACACCCCCGATTCCCGGATCGGACCGCCCCCGAGCGGTCCCGAGCCGTTTCCGAGCCGTCTCGCGGCGTCGGCGCGGTGGATGCCCGCCCGGCTCACCCCCTGTCACCCTCTGGCGAAGAGGGCCTTCATGCGCTGCACCTGCTCGCGGCGTTCGGCCGCGGCCTGCTCCTCCAGCGAGCGCCCCTGCGCTCCCTGAAGCAGGCGCTTGGTCGCCGTCGCCGCTCCCCGATCCGTGCTCAGCAGCGCGGCTGCCAGATCGCGCACGGCTTGCCTGAGCTCTCCCCGTGGAACCACAAGCTCGCCCAGCCGGAGTTCGAGCGCCTCCTTCGCCTCCACCGTGCGTGCCGTGAGGCACATCTCGATCGCCCGCGGCAGGCCGACCAGGTCGACCAGCGGCTTGGTACCGGTGAGATCGGGCACCAGGCCGAGCGCGGGTTCCTTCATGCAGAACTTGGCGTCGTCGGCCAGGACCCTCAGGTCGCACGCGAGTGCGAGCTGGAACCCCGCGCCGATCGCGTGGCCCTGCACCGCGGCGATGGACACGATGTCCGGCCGCCGCAGCCACAGGAAGCCCTGCTGGGCCGTGGCCACCGCCTGTTCCATGGATTCGTCGTCGCGCGAGAGGTTCGATGCGAACGAGCCCTGCCCCGGAACCCCCTCCGGGGTGAACATTCGCAGGTCGATCCCCGCCGAGAAGGACGGCCCCTCACCTTCGACCACGACGATGCGCACCTGACCGGGCAGGTTCTCCCCGATCCTGGCGAGTGCCCGCCAGGTCGCGAACGTCTGCGCGTTCCGCTTGTCAGGCCGGTCCAGTGTTATCGTCGCGATCTCGCCGTCCACCTCGAAGCGCAGTCCGATCTCCGCGAGCTCGGCCGCGTCGATCGTCTCCACGCTCCCCCCAACCGCCGCGTCCGCCATCGCCCGCTCCCGTCTGCTGATCCGTCACGCCCGAGTCCTTGGTCACTCTACAGAATATGGTTCTGTTCGACCCGGGCGCGACGGTACCGACCGTCGGGACGAGCGGCTGCGGTCGCGCGTTTCCGAGGCGGCGCTAGCGCTTGGACTTGCCCCGGGTGGCCCCGCCGCGTCCCCGAAGAGTCACACCGGACTCGCTGAGGATGCGGTGGATGAACCCGTACGACCGGCCGGTGGAAGCGGCCAGCGCGCGGATGCTCTCACCCGCGGCGTAGCGCTTCTTGAGATCGGCGGCCAGTTTTTCACGGTCGGCCCCGGTTACCCGGGTGCCCTTCTTCAGAGTCTCGGCCACGAGTACCTCCTGTAGTGCCAGACTTCCGCAGCGTTACTCACGCCATGATCAGTCATTTCAGCCGGATCGGCTACCTACTCCACGGGAAAAGATCCGTACCCGCTCAAATTAAGATCAGGCAAGTGCCACAAGATCGGAAAATTCCTCGCTCCACGCGTCTTCAACTCCGTCCGGTAGCAAGATCACCCTATCCGGTTGAAGTGCCTCCACGGCGCCCTCATCATGCGTCACAAGGACGATCGCCCCAGAATAGGACCTAAGTGCCGAAAGTACCTGATCGCGGCTGGCCGGATCGAGGTTGTTGGTGGGCTCGTCGAGGAGGAGGACGTTGGCACTGGACAGCACGAGCGTGGCCAGCGCCAGCCGGGTCTTCTCACCTCCCGACAGCACCCCGGCCGGCTTGTCGACATCGTCACCGCTGAACAGGAAGGACCCGAGAACCTTGCGCAGATCGACGTCGGGGACGTCGGGACCGGCCGAGCGCATGTTCTCCAGCACCGTACGCTCCGGGTCGAGCGTCTCGTGTTCCTGGGCGTAGTAGCCCAGCTTGAGGCCGTGGCCGGGGCGCACCTCCCCGGTGTCGGGCCGCTCCAGGCCGCCGAGCAGGCGCAGCAGCGTGGTCTTGCCCGCGCCGTTGAGGCCGAGGATCACGACCCTGCTGCCCCGATCGACCGCGACATCGACGTCGGTGAAGACCTCCAGCGAGCCGTAGGACTTCGACAGCCCCACCGCCGACAGCGGGGTGCGCCCGCACGGCGCCGGCTGCGGGAAGCGCAGCTTGGCGACCTTGTCGCTCCTGCGCTCCTCGGTCACCCCGGCCAGCAGCCGCTTGGCCCGCCGCTCCATGTCCTGCGCGGCCTTGGCCTTGGTGGCCTTGGCGCGCATCCGGTCGGCCTGCGACAGCAATGCGGACGCCTGCTTCTCGGCGTTGGCGCGCTCGCGCTTGCGGCGCCGCTCATCGGTCTCGCGCTGCGCGAGATAGGCGGTCCAGCCGACGTTGTACGTATCGATCACACAACGATTGGCGTCGAGGTGCAGGACCTTGTTTACCGTCGCTTCAAGTAGGCCGACATCGTGACTGATGATGATCAAACCGCCCTGATGGGAGCGCAAAAAATCACGAAGCCACCCGATTGAATCGGCGTCGAGGTGGTTTGTCGGCTCGTCGAGCAGGAGAGTCTCAGCTCCGCTGAACAGGATTCTGGCGAGTTCCACCCGCCGCCTCTGCCCACCGGAGAGCGTTTCCAACGGCTGGGAGATGACCCGGTCGGGCAGGCCGAGGCTGGAGGCGATCGAGGCGGCCTCGGCCTCGGCCGCGTAGCCCCCCAGCACGTGCAGCCGGTCCTCCAGCCGCCCGTACGCGCGCACGGCCCGGTCGCGGGTGCGGTCGTCGGCGCTGGCCATCGCCTTCTCGGCGGCCCGCAGCTCGCGCAGCACCTCGTCCAGCCCCCGGGCGGACAGGATGCGGTCGCGCGCGAGCACGCTCAGGTCGCCGGTGCGCGGGTCCTGCGGCAGGTAGCCCACGCTCCCGGTCGTGGTGACGGTGCCGGCCGCGGGCACGCCCTCACCGGCGAGCACCCTGGTCAGCGTGGTCTTGCCCGCGCCGTTACGGCCCACGAGGCCGATCTTGTCGCCGGGGTTGACGCGGAAGGTGGCCTTCTCAAGAAGCAGCCGCGCGCCCG
Organism: Thermocatellispora tengchongensis; assembly: GCF_014202315.1. GTDB lineage: Bacteria > Actinomycetota > Actinomycetes > Streptosporangiales > Streptosporangiaceae > Thermocatellispora > Thermocatellispora tengchongensis. The sequence goes on from NZ_JACHGN010000012.1 coordinate 238,599, forward strand.
CGCGCAGTTCGATGTCGGTGGCAATGATCATGGTGGAGGAACACTCCCGAGCCGGAGGTGGAAGGACGGGGCGGAGGATGTGGAGCCGTCAGTCGGGAGCGCGCATGCACACAGTGTACGGTGACCGCGCCCACGCCTTCCGTTGGTTATTCACCAGGCCCGCCCCCGGCCGTTCACCCGCCCGGCGCAGATCCCCCACCCGCCCCGGCCATCGGCCACCCACCCGGCCCCGATCACCCGCCCGGCTCAGCCGCCGGTTACCCACCCGGCGCCGATCACCCGCCCGGCTCGGCCGCCGGTTACCCACCCAGCGCCGATCACCGCCCCGGCTGCCGGTCACCCACCGCCCCAGCCCACCCCTCCGGCCCGACTGCCGGTCACCCGCCAGCCCGCTCACCCACCCCGGCGCTGACCGCCCGCCCCGGCGCTGACCGCCCGCCCGGCTCGCGCGCCCGGCTCACCCACCCGGCCCGGGTCGCTCGCCGGGCTCGACGACCCGCACGCGCACGGCCCGGAAGTCGCGGGGCGTGTCCTGGAGCACCTGGAGCCGCGGGTCGGGCACGGTGAGGAACGGCCCGGCCTCCAGTGCGAACAGCGGGTCCAGCCGCCGGTCGCCCCGCAGCGCGTCCACCGACCGCCGGTCGCCGCCGAACACCACCGCCTCCAGCCTCCCCAGCCACGGCAGCAGCACCCGCGCCGCCGCATCGGCCGCCGCCTCCCGAGCCTGCCCCGCCTGCTGCCGCCTCCGCCGCGCGAACCGCTGCTGCGACCACCCGCCCGCCGCCGTGCGCCCCTGCACCAGCCGCGCCCCCACCTTCGACGCCACCAGCCGCTCCCCCTCGAACACCCCCGCCGCGTAGCCGCCCAGCCGCACCAGCACCACACCCACACACCGCTCCCGCAGCGCATGCGCCACCACCATCCCGACCAGCTCCCGGCCAAGATCCCCACCGAGGTCCCCGCCAAGATCGGGGCCGAGACCGAGATCGGGACCGGGGCCACGATCCGGGCCGGGACCGGGACCGAGATCCGGGCCGGGACCGGGACCGGGATCCGGGCCGGGACCGGGACCGAGATCCGGGCCAAGGCCGCCCTCCCGGCCCTGGCGATCCTGGCGGGTCGCCGGGGCCCCAGCGGACCCGATCCCCCGCCTCCGCTCGCCGGGCACACCATCCCCTTCCGGCAGGCCCGCGTGCCCCAGACCGGCCTCGCGAAATGCCGACGACCCGGCCAGACCACCCTCCGACCTCCGCTCGCCCGGCACACCATCCCCTTCCGGCAGGCCCGCGTGCCCCAGACCGGCCTCGCGAAATGCCGACGACCCGGCCAGACCACCCCCCGACCTCCGCTCGCCCGGCACACCATCCCCTTCCGTGGGGAGAGCCCGCCCCTCCCCATCCGGCCCGAGGTCTGAGCCGGAGGCATCGCCCCGGCCCATGGGGACGTCCCCATCCGTGCGCGAGCCGGTCACACCAGGGGGTGCCGGGTCATCGCCGCCACCGGAACCGTCCTCCCTCCGGGCGGACCGGCCAAAGGCGGCTACGCGGCCCCTGGCTGGGGCGGAGGGCCCCCAGGAAGGACGATCCGGGGTCACACCATGGCCGGCATCCCCGCCCCGCTCAGAGCCCTCCTGAGCCGCGCGGCGGGAGGCCGGAGCCGGCGCTGGAGCAGGCGACCGATCCGTGCCGGAGACAGGGTGCCACTCCGAGTTCGGCACCCCGTCTTGCCCGGCCGGCGAAGGATCCGTGCCGGAGACAGGGTGACGCTCCGAACTCGGCACCCCCGCCTCCCCAGCCGGCGAACGATCCGGACCAGAGGCACGGCCCCACTCCGAACTCGGCACCCCCTCCTGCCCGGCCGGCGAGCAATCCGGACCAGAGGCACGACCCCACTCCGAACTCGGCACCGCCTCCTCCCCAGCCGACGGCCGGGCGGGGCCGGTACTCCGGTCGCGGGCGGTCTCCGGGCCCGGCTCGGCCGGCGTGGCATCCTCGTGCTCCGGGCGGGCGCACCCCTCACCATCGGGGCCATGATCGGAGCCGCGCGCCCTGCCCCTGCCGGGCAGGAGATCGCCACCCGGCACAAGGTCGCCCAACCCCTCCCCGCCGGGCACGAAGTCCGTGCCTGGCGCCCCTTCCCCAGGGGACACCCGATCCCCGGAAGGCACAGCGCCCACAGCTCCCACGTCGCCCGCAGGAACGATCTCCCTGCCGACCGCCAAATGCCCATCCGGCACCCGGCCCTCAGGGACCACCCGATCCCCGTCGGACATCGCGCCCTCGCGGGCCACCTGGTCCCCATCCGGCACCACCCCCTTGCCGGACACCGGTTCCCCATCCGGCACCTCCCCGGCAACCACCCCCTTGCCCGGCGCCGCGTCCCCGCCCGGGAGGGGTGGGAAGGGGATGTGGATCTCGGCGGTGGCGCCGTCGGTGGCGGTGAGGTGGAGGGTGCCGGGGGCGGCGGTGACGGTGAAGGGGCCGTGGCGGGTGCGGAAACCGGTGATCCAATGATTCAGGCGCTCGGGGGCGACGGTTACCCAGCGTCCACCACCGCGTGCCGGGCCCGTGGCCCGGGAGTCCGCTCGGCCGCTCACGGTACGTGAGGTTACCCTCGTCACCGCGTGTTCGAAGAGTGGGCGAAATGTGGATGAACTTAGCCTCACGGAGCGTATATCACTCCCTGTAGGGAGCATCATCTGAACGTGCCGGGCAGAACTCCTCTCCTTCCGCCCGCCGAGGCGCAGATGCCCTCGGCCGTCTCGCCGATCGTCGATCTCGACACCGGCGGGGTCATCGCGCTGTGGGCGGCAGCCGAACCAACCGGCGGTCCCGGCGGCGCGCCGGCCGTCGTCGATGTGGCTCGTGCCGCCCTCCACGCGGCGAGGCGCGAGACCTCACTCCCCCTCGTGCTGCGGATCTCCGCGCAGTCGGTGATCGACGCCGGGTCGGCCGGGCTGGCTCCCCTGCACGAGGCCCTGCGTGTGGCCGGACGCCGCCCGCGGGAGGTGATTCTGACCGTCGAGGGCGGCTTCGCGCCGGGTGACCGGCGGCGGCTGCTGGCCGCGCTGGACGGTCTGCGCGCGATCGGCTACCTGGTGGCGCTGGGGGACGTGGGCACGGGCCACATGCCCATGGACCTGGCCGCCGACGCGGCGCCGTACCTCATGGTGCTCTCGCCGCGCCTGGTGGGGCGGGTGCCGCGCGACCCGCGCGCCGAGGCGCTGGGGCGCTCGCTGGCCGCGCTGGCCCGCAACGTGGGCGCGCACGTGCTGGTGCCGGAGGTGAGCGAGGAGGCTCAGCTCGCGGCGGTGCGGTCGTGGGAGGTGCGCCTGGCGCACGGCCCGCTGCTCAAGCCGGGCCCGTCGGGACGGGTGCACGTGCCGCTGCCGGTGCCGGAGGAGGCGCCGATCGCGGGCATGCTCGGCCCGCGGGTGCAGGAGATGCTGCTGCCCGCGGTCACCATGGACGAGCACGCCACCGCCGAGGAGGCGATAGAGGCGTTCGGCAGCGAGCCCTCGATCACCAGCGTGATCCTGGTGGACGAGTACCAGCGCCCGCGCGGCAGCCTGGACCGCAGCCGGTTCATGCTCTCGGTGGCCAGCAGGTACGGCTACGCCCTGCACGGTAAGAAGCCCGCCATCCGCCTGGCCGACCCGCCCCGTACGGTGCCCAAAACGACCCCCGCCATCGCGGCGATGCAGGTGGCCGGCCGGGACAACGAGCGGGTCTACGACGATCTCGTGGTGACCGACGAGATGGGCCGGTGCATGGGCATCCTGCGGGTGAGCGACCTGATCCGGCAGGTGTCGGGGCAGCCGGGCCTGGCCCCGAGCGGGCCGCTGAACTCCCCCGGACGGCACCAGCGCGGCGCCTGACGCCGCGCGGCGCCACGAGGTGCCGTACCACGTCGTGCCATGCCACGACGTGCCATGACACGACGTGCCATGACAGGATCGGGCGCCCGGCCACGAGCGTGGTCGTGGCCGGGGCTGAGGGTCACAGGCGGGCGGCGTAGATGTCGGTGACCAGGATGGCGCGGGCGCCGATGTCCCAGAGCTGGTCCATGACCTGCTGGTGGCCCTTGCGGCGGACCATGGCGCGCACGGCCACCCAGCCCTCGCGGTGCAGCGGCGAGACCGTCGGGCCCTCGACGCCGGGCGTGATCGCGATGGCCTTGTCGATCTGCTCGGCCTTGATGTCGTAGTCCATCATCACGAAGTCGCGGGCCACCATCACGCCCTGCAGCCGCCGGATGAGCTGCTCCAGGCCGTTGGCGTGGGGCACGCCGGCGCGCTTGATCAGGATCGCCTCGGAGCGCATGATCGGCTCGCCGAAGACCTCCAGCCCGACGTTGCGCAGCGTGGTGCCGGTCTCGACGACGTCGGCGACCGCGTCGGCCACGCCGAGCCGGATCGCGGTCTCGACGGCGCCGTCCAGCTTGATCACGCGGGCGTCCACGCCGGCCTCGGCGAGGTGCTTTTCGACCAGGCCGGTGTAGGACGTGGCCACGCGCAGCCCGGACAGGTCGTGCACCGAGCTGAACTGGCCGGCCTTGCCGGCGAAGCGGAAGGTGGAGCCGCCGAAGCCGAGCGGCAGGATCTCCTCGGCGGGCGCGCCGGAGTCGTGCAGCATGTCGCGGCCGGTGATGCCGCCGTCGAGCGTGCCCTCGCCGACGTAGACGGCGATGTCGCGCGGGCGCAGGAAGAACAGCTCGCAGGAGTTCTCGGGGTCGACGACCACGAGTTCCTTGCTGTCCTTGCGGTTGCGGTAGCCGGCCTCTTTCAGGATGGCCTGGGCGGCCTCGGCGAGCGCGCCCTTGTTGGGTACTGCCAGTCGGAGCATGGTTGTTCGGTTCCTCGGATGCGGGGACGGACGCGGGGCAGGTGCCGTGGCCGGGCGGGCGCCCGGCCTACAGATGCTTGTAGACCTGCTCCAGCCCGATGCCGCGGGCCAGCATGAGGACCTGCACGTGGTACAGGAGCTGGGAGATCTCCTCGGCGGCCCGCTCGTCGGACTCGTACTCGGCCGCCATCCAGCTCTCCGCGGCCTCCTCGACGACCTTCTTGCCGATGGCATGGACGCCGGCGTCCAGCGCGGCGACGGTGCCCGAGCCCGGGGGCCGGGTGCGCGCCTTCTCGGACAGCTCGGCGAACAGCTCTTCGAAGGTCTTCATCGTCTCTCTCGGCGTTCGGTGGAGGCGCCGCGCGTGCGGCGGCGCTCTGGCCGCCGCACCTGCGCGGTGGCCCCCTCCAGCGTAACGGGGACGGGCGGGCGGCGGTGCGCGCCGCCCGCCCGCGTGTCCCCGCGGGTCCGCGCGTGTCCCCTGTGTCCCGGCCGTGGCCCCGCTGTGTCCCCGCTGTGTCCCCGCTGTGGCGCCGGCTAGGCCGCGTAGCCGGCGACGAAGTGGCCGGGCTCGGCCTCCACCAGCGGTTCCACCGCCCACGCGGGCTCGGCGGGCCGCTCGGCGTCCACGTCCCACTTCTCGTGCAGGCGCGGCACGGAGTCCAGCAGCTTGATCGTGTACGGGTGCAGCGGGTTGCCGAAGACCAGGTTCGTCGGGCCCATCTCCACGATGGAGCCGCGCCGCAGCACGATCGTGCGCTCGCTGACGTAGTTGCCCAGCGACAGGTCGTGGGTGATGAACAGCACGCCGAGCCCGCGGGCCTTGAGGTCGGCGAGCAGGTTGAGCACGTCGATGCGGGTCGAGGCGTCCAGCATGCTGGTGATCTCGTCGGCGACCAGGAGCTTGATGTCCAGCAGCAGCGCCCGCGCGATCAGCAGCCGCTGGAGCTGGCCGCCGCTGAGCTGGTGGGGGTACTTGCCCAGCACCTCGCCCGGGTTGAGCCGCACGGCCTCCACCGCCGCCTCGATCTTCTCGGCCCACTCCTCGCGCGGCACCCGCGGGAAGTACTCCTCCTTGATCATGGCGAACACGCGGTCGGCGCGGAAGACGGGGTTGTAGCAGCTGAACGGGTCCTGGAAGACCCCCTGGACGTCGCGGTAGTACTCCTTGAGCGCCGGGCCGCGATAGGCCGAGATGTCGGCGCCGTCGAAGGTGACCTTGCCCCGGGTGACCGAGGCCAGGCGCAGGATCATCCGGCCGATGGTGCTCTTGCCGCTGCCGCTCTCGCCGATGAGCGAGACGACCTCGCCCACGCCGACGTCAAAGCTGACGTCGCGGACGGCGGTCATGGTGGCGCCGCCGAACGCGCCGGTGCGGTAGTCCTTGGAGATGGAGTGCAGGCTCAGCATCGGCTCACGCCTTGCAGCAGGCGACGAGGTGGCCGGGCGCGACCTCCACTGCGGGCGGCTGCTCGCCGCACTTGTCGAAGGCGAGCGGGCAGCGGTCGCGGAAGCGGCATCCGGCGGGCGGGTTCAGCAGCGAGGGCGGGCTGCCGGGGATGCCGGCCAGCTTGCGCTCGGCGTACTGGACGCCGACCTCGGGCAGCGAGTTGATCAGGGCCTTGGTGTACGGGTGGCGCGGCGCCCGCACGACCGTGTCGGCCGGGGCCTTCTCGGCGAGCTTGCCGGCGTACATGACCATGATGGTGTCGGCGATCTGGTGGGTGAGCGAGATGTCGTGCGTGATGAAGATCATGCTCTTGACGAATCCGCGGTTGCGGAACCCGGCCAGGGTCGTGGCCACCGCCTTCTGGGTGGAGACGTCCAGGGCGGAGGTGACCTCGTCGGCGATCAGCAGCGACGGGTCGAGCAGCGTGGAGATCACCATGACCATGCGCTGCTTCATGCCGCCCGACAGCTCGATCGGGTACTTGCCCAGCACCTCCGCCGGCAGCTCGACCAGGTCCAGGCGGCGGCCCAGCTCCTCCTCCACGCTCTTGTAGCGCACGCCGTGCGAGTCGAGCAGGTCGGCCACCATCTTGCCGATCTTGCGGGTGGGGTTGAGCGCGCTCATCGCGTACTGCGGGATGAGCGAGACCTCCTTGTAGCGGAAGCGGTTCATGGCGCCGTCGTCGCCGATCGGCAGCTCCTTGCCGTCCAGCTCGACCGTGCCGCCGACGTGGCGCATGCGGCCGTCCATCCGGATCAGGCTCTTGCCGAGGGTGCTCTTGCCGCTGCCGGACTCGCCGGCCAGGCCGAGTATCTCGCCGTCCCCGACCTCGAACGTCACGCCGTCGAGCGCCTTCACCGCGCCGCGCAGCGTACGGTAGTGGACCGTCAGGTCGCTGACCCGCAGTGCCATCACATCTCCCTCAGCCGCGGGTTGAACACCTCGTCGAGCCCGACGTTCATCACGTACAGCGCCCCCACCACCGCGGTGATGCCGAGGCCGGGCGGCACGAACCACCACCACAGGCCGAGCTGCAGGGCGCTCCAGCGCACCGCGTTGTTCAGCATCAGCCCCAGCGACATGCCGTCGGTCGGGCCGAGGCCGATGAAGTCGAGCGTGGCCGCGGCGAGCACGGCGCCGCCGAACAGCAGGATGAAGGTCATGAACAGGTAGGAGCTCATGTTCGGCGCGATGTCCCTGGTGATGATCTTCCAGGTCGGTACGCCGCTGAGCCTGGCCAGGTCCACGAAGTCGCGCGAGGCCAGCGTGAGCGTCTGCGAGCGCACGGCGCGGGCCGCCCACGGCCAGGAGGTGAACCCGATGAACAGGGCCTCCACCATGACGCCGCGCACCTTGAGGTAGGCCGCGATGATGATCAGCACGGCCAGGGTGGGGATGACCAGGAGGATGTTGGTGAGCATGTTCAGCACCTCGTCCACCAGGCCGCCGCGGTATCCGGCCACGAAGCCGACCGCCATGCCGACGATCGCGGCCAGGCCGCCGCCCAGCGCGCCCACCAGGAACGTCGAGCGCAGGCCGTGCAGGAACTGGGCCAGGACGTCCTGGCCGAACATCGTGGTGCCCATGAGCCACTCGCCGCCGGGGCTCTGCCCGGGGGTGCCGAGGTACTCGGTGGGCGAGTTGGTGTGCACCAGCGGGCCGACCACGCCCAGGACCAGCAGGGCCAGCACCACGATCAGGCCGCCCACCAGCTTCTTGTTGCGCAGCGCGAAGTACAGGGTGTCGCCGCCGCGCCTGGCCGCCACCGGCGCGGGGGCGGCGGGCTGCCCCGGCGCGGCGCCGCCGCTCTCGGCGGGCAGGCTGATCTGGTCCGCTTGGCTCATGCCCCTGCTCCTTGCAGACGGACCCTGGTCCGCGGATCGACCAGGGTGTAGACGGCGTCGATGATGAAGTTGGCGATCAGCACGCCGAGCACGATGAACAGGAACACCCCTTGCAGCAGGAAGAAGTCCTGGCTGTTGATGGCCTGGAGGATCAGGTAACCGATGCCGGGATAGGAGAAGACGATCTCGGTGACCAGCGCGCCCGCCACGATCGTGCCGAGCTGCAGGGCCAGGCCGGTGATCTGCGGCAGCACCGCGTTCCTGAAGGCGTAGTCGCGCACCAGCTTGCCGCGCGCCCCCAGCGCCAGCAGGTAGTTGGAGTAGTCGGCCTCCAGCTCGTAGATGATCAGGTTGCGCATGCCGATCGCCCAGCCGCCGAACATGACCAGGAACAGCGAGGCGAACGGCAGCACCCAGTGCGCCAGCAGGCTGCCCAGGAACTCCGGCGACCACGAGGGGGTCAGCGAGAAGCTGTAGGCGTGCGAGACCGGGAAGATGCCGGCGACGATGGCCAGCGACCAGGCCAGCAGCAGCGCCAGCCACATGTACGGCGTGGCGGTCAGGATGTAGCCGACCGGCAGGATCGTGTTGTCCAGCCACTTGCGGCGCGCGGCGAACGCGCCGAACCGGTTGCCGGCCCACCAGCTCAGCAGGATGGCCGGGATGAGCAGCGCCAGGGTGTAGGGGATGGCGCGCACGATCAGGTCGCTGACCGGGGTGGGGAAGGCCCAGATGCTCAGGCCCAGGTCGCCGCGGAGCAGCGCCCCCCAGAAGTTCATGTACTGCTCCCACACGGGCACGTCGAGCCCGAACAGGTTGCGGTAGTGGGCGTTCATCGCGTCCACGGAGGCGGGGTCGGCGACCTGGGCCCGCGCGACCAGGCCCTGGATCGGGTCGCCCGGCATGAACCGCGGGATCATCCAGTTGATCGTCACCGCCGCGAAGAACGTCAGCGCGTATATGAGCAGTTTCCTGCCGAAGTACTGTCGCAAGCGGTCCTCCCGGTCCGCGTCGGGCGCGCTCCCCCGCGCGGGGCGGGGAAGCGCGCCATGGATGTCAGCCTTGGGCGGGCTGGAGGTTGGTCAGGGTGTAGATGCCGCCGAGCTCGATCCAGTTCCGCCACAGCGTAGGCGGGTTCTTGGGCGCGCTGCCCTCGGCCGACGGCCAGTTCTTCCACGCGGTGGAGGTGGTCTGCGACCACAGGCCGTTGTACCAGAGCGGGATGACCGGCATCTCGTCGAGGTGGATCTTCTGCAGCTCAGAGGTGATCTTCGCCATGCCCTCGACGTCCTCGACCTTGGTGCGGTCGAGGTCCTGGGTCAGCTCCCAGGCGCGCTCGTTCTCGTACCGGCCGAAGTTGACCGTGTTCTGCTGCTTCTGCACCGGCAGGCGGAACAGGTAGTCGTAGTACAGCCACGGCGTGTTGCTGAGCTGGCGCTCGTTGTTGATCATCAGGTCGAAGTCGCCGCTGCTGCGGTCGGAGACCAGCTTGGGGTACTCGGGGAAGACGGGCTCGACGTTGATGCCGGCCTTCTTGGCGCTGGCGCTGATCACGCGGATCGACTCCATCCAGTCGGTCCAGCCGTTGGGCACGGCCAGCTCCAGCTCGATCTTGGAGCCGTCCTTGTTCTCCACCAGGCCGTCGCCGTCGCGGTCGCGGTAGCCGGCGTCGGCCAGCAGCTTCTTGGCCTTGGCCTCGTCGTAGGTGAAGCCCTGGGAGCTCACCACGCTCTTGTCGACGAACTTGTCCCACTGCGGCAGCAGGCCGGTCGGGCTCGCGGGCAGCACCAGGTTGCCGTACACCTTCTCCACGATCGTCTTCAGGTCGATGGAGTGGGCCAGCGCCTTGCGGAACTCGGGGTCGTCCATGGGCTTGCGGGTGGTGTTGGGCACCAGCCAGGCGGTGTTGGCCGAGAGCATGTACGGCGGCTTGGAGTAGTAGGTCTTGATGCCGAAGTTGCCGTTGACCAGGTTGGCGATGCCGGGCAGGAAGTTGTTGCTGAGGTCCAGGCCGTTCTGCAGCAGCAGGCCCAGCGCGACCTCGTTGCTGCCGTTGACGATGTCGACGATGTACTTGGGCTTGACGTCCAGGTTGAGCGCCTTGGTGGCCCACCAGCCGTCGCGCTTGACCCACACCATGCGGTCCTGGTCATGGCTGTGGTAGGCGTACGGGCCGGTGCCGACCGGCTTCTCGTTCAGCCCGTCGAGCACCTCCTTCTCCGACCGGCCGTCCCAGACGTGCTTGGGCACGATCGCCCGGCTGTAGAGGTGGTTGGCGAACTGCTGGTAGTTGGCCTCCTTGAAGGTGAACTTCACCGTGGCCGGATCGACCGCCTCCACCTTCTCCAGGAACTCCCACAGCGGGTGATAGGGGATGGTCTCCATCTTGCCCAGCTCGAAGGTGTACACCACGTCGTCGGCGACCAGCGGCTTGCCGTCGGACCAGGTGACGCCCTGGCGCAGCTTCAGGGTGTACTCCTTGTCACCGGTCCAGCTTCCGCTCTCGGCCAGCCAGGGGGTGAACTCGCCCTTCTGCGTGTCGTACAGGAACAGGGTCTCGTAGCACAGGCCCTTGGTGCCGGTCGCGAAGTCCCATTCCCGGATCGGGTTCCAGTTGGCCGGGGGGCCGTACTGGGTGCCGCTGGTGTAGAGCGTCTCGTTGCGCGGGAACTGGCCGTTCGCCGCCGCGGCGGGCGCGGAGGCGGCGCCGCTGGGCGGGGCGCTCTGCGGCGGCGTGGTCCCACCGCCGCCCGTGCACCCGGCCGCGACCATGGTGGCCGCGGCCAGGAGGATCATCAACCTGGACCGGTTTCGCATCGTGCCACTCCTTCCTCCCTGGCGGAGGTCTTCATCGGGAACGATCTCCCAGAGCAGTGCGCCCCCCGAACGGCGCCTCGTTGACGCAGCGGAGCACCGGGTGGGCGGCGAGGGCGGCGACGTCGAGCCCGCCCGGAGCCGTCACATGGAACCTGGCGCGCTCGCCAGGCAGCAGGGTCACCAGCATGTCGTCCACCGACGCGGCCGGGTCGAGCCGGTCGGGGAACAGCGCGAGGTCGCGGACCAGGGTGAGCGCGGTGACCGTGACCGTCGCGCCGCCGGGCGCGGGCTCGGCCAGCACCTCCATCCGGGCCGGCGGGTAGGCCATGTCCTTGTCCGGCGCGTACGCCCACAGCGCGCGCACCCCGTCGAGTTCGGCGGCGAGGAGTTCCAGCCTGGGGTAGCCGGGCTCGGCCAGGGAGGCGGGCAGCGCGACGCGGGCGACCTGGCGCGGCGGGACGCTCACCTCGTAGGACTCCTTGGCCAGGGGCTCGCCCGCGACGTTGATCCGGGTCACCGCGAGCTGCCCGGTCCAGGGCCGGGCGGTGTCGTTGACCATGGCGATCTCCGGGACGCCGCCCGGCGCGTCCATGCCGGCGATGACGAGCAGGCGGTCGGCGAACGCGCGGCGCAGGGCGTACCACAGGGGCTTGCGCCTGCCGTCGCCGTCCACGGCGGACCAGGACGTGACCGGCCAGCAGTCGTTGAGCTGCCAGACGACCGCGCCCATGCACCGGGGGGCGAGGGAGCGCAGGTGCGCCACGCCGAAGGCCATCGCGCGGGCCTGGTTGAGCTGGGTCAGGTAGTGCCAGTCGTCGAAGTCCGACGGGACGGGCAGGTGCCCGGCGAGGCCGCGCATCAGCTTGCCGTTGCCGTCGTCGGCCTTCTGGTGGTGCAGCACGCCCGGCGACTCGGGCGTGAGGGGCCGGTCGGTGACCGCCCGGCGCAGGGTCGCGTACGCGGGCGGGCCCTGGAAGCCGAACTCGGCCACGAACCTGGGGCGGTAGCTCGCGTAGTGGGTGTAGTCGCGGGTGTTCCAGACGTCCCAGATGTGGATGGTGCCCCGGTCGGGGTCGTTGGGCCGCAGGCCGGGCTCGCCGGAGTAGGGGCTGCCCGGCCAGTACGGGCGCGTCGGGTCCAGCTCGGCCACGATCGAGGGCAGCAGGCCGTGGTAGAAGCCGGCGCCCCAGGAGCGGCCGCCCAGGCGCTCGCGCCAGCCCCACTCGGCGTAGCCTTCGAGGTTCTCGTTGTTGCCGCACCACAGGGCCAGGCTGGGGTGGCTCGCCAGGCGGGTGACGTGCTCCCTGGCCTCGGCCTCGACCTCCGCGGCGAACGGGCCCTCCTCGGGGTAGGCGGCGCAGGCGAACGGGAAGTCCTGCCAGACCAGCAGGCCGCGCTCGTCGGCGAGGTCGTAGAACTCCTCGCTCTCGTACAGGCCGCCGCCCCACACGCGCAGCAGGTTCGCCCCCGCCAGGCACGCCTGGTCGAACCGCTCGGCCAGCCGCTCGCGGGTGACGCGGTGGGGGAAGCAGTCGTCGGGGATCCAGTTGAACCCCTTGACGAAGATCGGCTCATTGTTGACCACCAGAGTAAAGGCGCCGTCGGCGGTGTCCAGCCGGATCGACCGGAATCCGATCCTGCGCCGCCAGGTGTCCAGGGTGGCACCGGACGAGGGGTCGGCGAGCCGTACGGTCAGCTCGTAAAGGGGCTGGGGGCCGCGTCCGCGCGGCCACCACAGCTCGGGCCGGGGCACGTCGAGCGTCACCGCGGTGCCGGTCTCGCCTTCTGGGAGCGCTCCCAGAGCGTGCGCGAGTCCACCGGCGGTCACCTCGACCGTGAGCGGCCGGTCCGCCGCGCGCTCGGCCCGCACGTGCACGGTGACCCGCCCGTCGCCCGCCTCGGTGACCTCGGCCAGGGGGCGGACCTCGGCCAGGCGGGCCACCGACCAGCTCTCCAGGCCGATCGGCCGCCAGATCCCGGAGGTCACCAGGGTGGGGCCCCAGTCCCAGCCGAAGTTGCAGGCCATCTTGCGGATGAACGGGTACGGCTCGTCGTACGCGCCGGGGCGGGCGCCCAGCGCGGCCCGCTGCGCCTCGGCGTACGCGTAGGGGGGCTCGAACTCCACCCGCAGCGTGTTGCGGCCGGGGCGCAGCAGGTCGCGCACCGGGAACCGGTAGGAGCGGTGCTGGTTGGCCGACGAGCCCGCCTCGCGCCCGTTGACCAGCACCGTCGCCACGGTGTCCAGCCCCGCGCAGACCAGGTCCACGCGGTCCTCGCCCGCGCCGTCCCACTCGAAGGCGGTCTCGTACGCCCACCGCGTGCGCCCGATCCAGCCCAGGCGGGTCTCGTTGTCGTCAAGGTAGGGGTCCTCGATCAGGCCCGCCGCCAGCAGGTCCGTGTGCACGCAGCCGGGCACCGTCGCCGGCACGCTCTTGCCGCCGAGGACCGCGAGAGCGCTCCCATGACCGGGGCTCGCGTCCGGGACGGCGGTGAGGGACCAGCCCTCGTGCAACTGGCGGTAGGTCACTGGGGGTCTCCTCCCGACGGGAGAGCTGAACCGGTCAAGTAGGAGGACCGTAAACGGGGCATATCAGAGATGTCAACGGGTGGTTTAATCGACACTGGCCGCGCGTGCTGCGAGAATCGGTGACGGCGCAGCCCAGGACGTGGCCGCGGCCCGTACCGGCCGGGCCGGGCGCGGCGGCCGGGGGTGAAACGCTTGCTCAACCGGTTCAAGGAAGGGGGGCCGTGAACAGACCGACCATCGCCGACATCGCCAGGAGGGCCGGCGTCTCCAAGGGCGCCGTCTCCTACGCGCTCAACGGCAGGCCCGGGGTCTCCGAGGCCACCAGGGCGCGGATCAGGGCCATCGCCGAGGAGATCGGCTGGCGCCCCAACCGGGCCGCGCTCGCGCTCAACGGCAGGCGCGCCGACGCGGTGGGGCTGGCGCTGTGCCGCCCGGCGCGCATACTCGGCGTGGAGCCGTTCTTCATGGAGCTGATCAGCGGCATCGAGGCCGAGCTGGCCACGCGGTCGGCCGCCCTGATGCTCCAGGTGGTCGCCGACCACGATGCCGAGCTGGGCGTCTACCGCCGCTGGTGGGGCGAGGGCCGCATCGACGGCGCCATCATGGTCGACCTGCACGTCGGCGACCCGCGCGTGCCCGAGCTGGAGCGGCTGGGCATGCCGGTGATCGTGGTGGGCCACCCCTCCGAGGCGGGCTCGCTGGTGCCGGTCTGGTCCGACGACGGCGCGGCGGTGCGCGAGACCGTCGAATACCTCGTGGCGCTGGGCCACCGCAGGATCGCCCGCGTGGCCGGCCTGCCCAAGCTGGTGCACACGGTGATCCGCGACCGGGCCTTCGACGGGGTGTGCGCGGAGCTGGGGGCCACCGAGCACGTCACGGTGCACGCCGACTACACCGGCGAGGACGGCGCACGGGCCACGCGGCGGCTGCTCAGCTCGCCGCGCCGCCCGACCGCGATCGTCTACGACAACGACATAATGGCCGTCGCCGGCCTGTCGGTGGCCCAGGAGATGGGCCTGACGGTGCCGGCCGACCTGTCGATCGTCGCCTGGGACGACTCCCCGCTCTCGCAGGTGGTCCGCCCCGCGCTGACCGCCCTCACCCGCGACATCCCGGCGTACGGCGCCCACGCCGCGCGGCGGCTGCTGACCCTGATCGCCGACGGCGAGGCCGACCCCTTCGAGGACGAGGCGGCCCGCCTCGTCCCCCGAGGCAGCACCGCTCCCCCACCCGCCCAGGCAGGCTGACGGCAGGCCCGGAGGCCGCCCGCGGAACCCGTGTGACTCCACCGTAAGCCGACCGCCTCCCTAGGCAGGCACGCGTGGGAGCGCTCCCGCAGCGATGTCCTGGCGCCATGTGAACACCCGGGGAAGCGCAGACGCAATGGTTTGGGGCGGGGCGTTTCGCGAGTGTTACTGAACCGTTTCATTCCCCGCGACCGCCCCCAACCCGCCCACCCCACCCTCACCGGCCGCGGCCCCCAGGCCCGTAAACCCCCCTCTTACCTGGCCGTATCCCCAATCGGCCGCCAGGCAGCACCCGAGGCCCACAAGCCGGCACACGGCCACCCCAACGGGGTCCACCCCGAAACGCGGACCTGCACGAATTGCCACTTATCCAGTTAAGTAGACGAAGGCCATGCGGGTGGGTTGCAAGCGCCCCTTGGCCCCGAACCACACACCTAGTGGGCGGCGCGGGATCACGCGCGGGGCGGAGGGCGCGGATCAGAGCGCGGGGCGGCATGGGGTTGACGCGCGGGGTCGGCGCGAGGGCGGCGCGCAGGGTTCGCGCCGGGCGGGCGCGGATCAGAGCCCACGGCAGCGCGCACCACAACCCGGAGCAGACGGCGCAGGTCAAAGCCCGAGGCGGCGCGGGTCAAAGCCCGAGGCGGCGCGGGTCAAAGCGCGGAGCGGCGCGGGTCAAAGCGCGGAGCGGCGCGGGTCAAAGCGCGGAGCGGCGCGGGTCAAAGCGCGGAGCGGCGCGGGTTGGCGCTGGGCACGCGCAGGGCTCAGGTTCGCCCCGGTCTGCGCGGGTCGGGGACGACGCCGGGCGGTCCCTGCCACCATGCCGCTCCGGCTCCCGCGACCGTGGCTTTTCGCGCTGGCCACCAACGCCCCGCACGCCGACCCGGTGAAGGTGGAACTGGCTGTGCGCGACCGCTCAGGCCGTCGGGAGCGCGGCCCCGCGAGCCCGGGGCCTCGCGGCCAGGGCCGCGCCTCCACTCCCGTGCAACCGTGCCGGCTGGGCCCGCGAGTGCCGCGCGGCGCATGAGGACGGTGCCGATCGGCACCGCGACTGCATGGGTTGGCGCGCTGAGCCGCGCGGATTCGTGGGCGGCGGCTCGGGCCGGCGGGAGTGGCGAGGGCCTCGGCAGCCAGAGCGATCGTCCGGCCATCGAAACCGGAGGGGGCGGTCCCGTGCCCGAGCGCGGTGAGGACACCGGCAGGCCCGGTACCCATCACCGTTCCGGTCTGCCGGCGGGGAAGGGCAGGGCCCCGGACGCGGGTGCGTCCGGGGCCCTGGTGTGTGTCGGCCCGGGTGTCAGCGGGAGTAGCGGCGCTCGGGGCGGCCTCGGTCCTGGCGGAAGCCGGTGCGGGGGTCGCGGCCTCGGCTCTCGCGCTGGGGGCCGCGGTCGTCACCGCGGTACTGGTAGGCGCGGGTGTCGCGGTCGTCGCCGCGGTACTGGTAGGCGCGGGTGTCGCGGTCGCCGGTGCGGAAGCCGGGCTCCTTGCGGTCGCCGCCGCCGTACGGGCGGGCGGTGCGGTCGCCGCCGTTGTACGGGCGGCCGGGGCGGTCGTCGCGGCGGTCGCGGCCGTAGGAGCGGGAGCGGTCGTCGCGGCGGTCCTCGGCGGGGGCGCCGTCGGCCTCGTGGCGGCGGGGACGGAAGCCGTCGCCGTTCTCGTGGCGGCGCGGGCGGCGCTCGCCGTCGAAGCCCTCGCCGTGGCGGCGGCGCGGGCGCCGGTCGCCGTGGCCGCCCTGGCCGTCGCGGCTCCTGCGGCGCGGCTTCTCCAGCGGCGCGGGCTCCCACACCGGGATCTCCTGGCCGCTGGGCGGCTGGGCCCCGGCCACCTCGGCCAGGCGCGGGTGCCCGGGCGTGGCCTTGAGCCGGAACGGCCGGATGCCGGCCTGGCGGGTCAGCGCGTCGGTGGAGCGGCGCTCGTTGGGCAGGACCAGGGTCATGACGGTGCCCCGCTCGCCCGCCCGTGCGGTGCGCCCGCCCCGGTGCAGGTAGCTCTTGGGGTCCTGCGGCGGGTCGACGTGCAGCACCAGGCTCACGTCGTCCACGTGGATGCCGCGGGCGGCGACGTCGGTGCACACCAGCACCTGGATGGCGCCCTCGCGGAACTCGTTGAGGATGCGGGTGCGCTGGTTCTGCCGCTTGCCGCCGTGCAGGCCGCCGGCCCGCACCCCGACCCGGGCGAGCTGCTTGACCAGTCGGTCAACGCCGTGCTGGGTGCGCACGAACAGGATCGTACGGCCGTCGCGGTTGGCGATCTCGGCCGTGACGGGGAACTTGTCGTCGCGGGTGACCTGGAGCACGTGGTGCTCCATGGTGTCCACCGGCGAGGTGGCCGGGGCGATCGAGTGGGTGACCGGGTCCTTCAGGAACCGCTTGACGAGCTTGTCCACGTCGCCGTCGAGCGTGGCGGAGAACAGCAGCCGCTGCCCGTCGGGCGGCGTCTGCTCCAGCAGCGCGGTGACGACGGGGAAGAAGCCGAGGTCGCACATGTGGTCGGCCTCGTCGAGCACGGTCACCTGGACGTCGGCCAGCGAGCACTCGCCCTGCTGGATGAGGTCGGTCAGGCGGCCGGGGGTGGCCACGACGACCTCGACGCCGCGGCGCAGCGCCTCGATCTGGCGGCCCATGGACATGCCGCCGACGACGGTCTTCATGCGCAGCGACAGGCCGCGGCCGAGCGGCTCCAACGCGTCGTGCACCTGGAGGGCGAGCTCACGGGTGGGGACGAGGATGACGGCCAGCGGCCGTCCCGGGCGGGCCTTGGTGCCCGCGACTCGGGCCAGGGTGGGCAGTCCGAAGGCGAGGGTCTTGCCGGAGCCGGTCTGGCCCCGGCCGAGAACGTCGTTCCCGCCGAGAATGTCGGGGATCGTCACCCGCTGGATCTCGAAGGGGGAGGTGATGCCCTGCCGGGCGAGGGCCGACACCAGGGGCCGGGGCAGGCCCAGGAGCGCGAACTCCGAGATCTGCGGCTCCGTGGCCGCGGCGGCGGTCTCGGTGCCGCCGTCGGTCGTCTCGGGCAGGACAGCGTCAAGCATGGTCACGAAGATTCGTGCCTTTCCATAGAAGTACGGCACGTCACTTCTGCGAAAGGACGAGCCTGGAACCCGCGGCGTCAAGCCGCGTATGAGCGAGCACCCGCTGTTTCGGGTGTTGTGCGGTGTATGCCGAGGTATGACATCTGAGTACCGCACGGGGCGGGTAACGCCAGTCTACCCGCACAGAGCCAAACCGCGATCAAGCCGGCCCGGCCGCAGCCCGGGCCCGGCGCGCATATGGTGCGACCGCGCGGATCACACCACGTACGCCACCTGTATCCGGAAACACCGGGCGGCCCGTGTTTCTTCCCGGCCCAGGAAAACTCTTTCTCACCACCGCTCTCAGGGGCCGGTGCGGCCCGGTCAGGCCGCGTGGGCGCGCGCACCACACGGAGACGCGGGGCGCGTCGGCGGCCTGCGGCATCGCCGAAGGCCCACCGGCTCCCGTCGGGCGCGGCCAGGCCCAGGACGACACCAGGTCGTGCCGGGATACGGCAGGCTCGGCGGCCCGGTGGTGTCCAGGGCGTGGTCCGGTGCTCGGCCGGCCGGGTCGTGGCCGGAGTTCGCGGCGGCAGCGGGTCCCGACCCGGGCCAGCCGGGTGCCCGGGTGGATGCGCGCGCACGGCGTCGTGGGTGCCGGAGACGCCTCGCGCCACCGGCGCCGGCAGCTCCCCCGATGCGATGCCGCGCACCATCTCGGCCGGCACGTCGTGCAGCGGGCGATACGCGGCGGCCAGGTCATCCACGATGTCCGCCGCCGCTCCCCCATACCGGACTTTGTTCGGTTCCGGGCGGGAGGTCAGACGTTGAAGCCGAGCATGCGGAGCTGGTCGCGGCCCTCGTCGGTGATCTTGTCGGGGCCCCACGGCGGCAGCCAGACCCAGTTGATGTTGACCTCGGAGACCATGCCCTCCAGGGCGGTGTTGGCCTGGTCCTCGATGACGTCGGTCAGGGGGCAGGCGGCACTGGTCAGGGTCATGTCGATGGTGGCGACCGGGGGGGCGCCCTCGGGGCCGGGGTCGAGGTTGACGCCGTAGACCAGGCCGAGATCGACGACGTTGACGCCGAGCTCGGGGTCGACGACGTCCTTCAGGGCCTCCAGGACCTCGTCGAGGGTGGTCTCGCCGTCGTAGGCCCCCGTGGTCGGGGTCTCCACGGGCTTGCTCATGTCGTGCTCCTCACCAATGCGTCCTTGTAGGCCATCCAGGCCAGCAGCGCGCACTTCACCCGGGCGGGGAACTTGGCCACGCCCGCGAAGGCGACCGCGTCGCCGAGGACGTCCTCGTCGGGCTCCACCTGGCCCCTGCCCTGCATCAGGCGGGTGAACTCCTCCACCACGCCCAGCGTCTCCTCCACGGTGGAGCCGCTGGCCAGCTCGTGCAGCACCGAGGCGGCGGCCTGGCTGATGGAGCAGCCCTGGCCGTCGTAGGAGACGTCCTCCACCTTGCCGCCGTCGCCGAGCTTCACCCGCATGGTGATCTCGTCGCCGCACGTCGGGTTGACGTGGTGGACCTCGGCGTCGTACGGCTCGCGCAGCCCGCGGCCCTGCGGGTGCTTGTAGTGCTCCAGGATCAGCTCCTGGTACATCGACTCGGCGATCATGGCTAGGCGAACACCTTCTGCACGTAGTGGAGGCCGCGCACCAGTGCGTCGATCTCTCCCGTGGTGTTGTACAGGTAGAACGACGCCCGGGTGGTCGCGGGTATTCCGAACCGCAGGTGCAGGGGGCGGGCGCAGTGGTGGCCGACCCGTACGGCGACGCCGAAGGAGTCGTCGAGGATCTGGCCGACGTCGTGGGGGTGGATGCCCTCCAGGGTGAAGGACACCGTGCCGCCCCGCGACTCCAGCGTCGTGGGGCCGATCACGCGCAGGCCGGGGATCTCGCGCAGCGCGTCCAGCGCGTACGCCGTGAGCGCGCGCTCGTGCGCCTCGACGGCCCGCATGTCCACCGCGTTGAGGTAGTCCACGGCCGCGCCGAGCCCGATCGCCTCCACGATCGGCGGCGTGCCGGCCTCGAACTTGTGCGGCACCGGTGCGTAGGTCGAGCGGTCCATCCAGACCGCCTCGATCATCTCGCCGCCGCCCAGGAACGGCGGCATGGCGTCGAGCAGCTCGCGCCGCCCCCACAGCACCCCGATCCCGGACGGGCCGAGCATCTTGTGCCCGGTGAAGGCCACGAAGTCGACCCCGAGCGCGGCGAAGTCGGCCGGGTGGTGCGGCACCGCCTGGGAGGCGTCGAGCATCAGCAGGGCGCCGACGTCGCGCACCCGGGCCAGCACGTCGGCGACCGGGTTGACCGTGCCGAGCACGTTGGACTGGTGCGCGATGGACACGATCTTGGTGCGCTCGTTCACCAGGTCGCCGATGCCGGACAGGTCGAGCCTGCCGTCGTCGGTGACCGGGAACCAGCGCAGGGTGGCGCCGGTGCGCTGGGCCAGGAGCTGCCAGGGCACGATGTTGGAGTGGTGCTCCATCTCGGAGATGACGATCTCGTCGCCCGGCCCCATGCGGAACCGCTCGTCACTGCCCGCGGGGTTGCCGAAGGCGTAGGCGACGAGGTTGAGCGCCTCGGAGGCGTTCTTGGTGAAGACGATCTCGTCACGCGACGGGGCGCCGACGAACGCGGCCACCTTGTCGCGCGCGTTCTCGTACGCCTCGGTGGACTCGGCGCCGAGCACGTGCATGGCGCGCCCGACGTTGCTGTAGTGCATGCTCAGGTGCTCGCGCATGGTCTCGACGACCTGCACGGGCTTCTGGGAGGAGTTGCCGGAGTCGAGGTAGACCAGCGGCCGGCCGCCGGGCAGCTCGCGGGACAGGACCGGGAAGTCGTTCCTGATCCTGTCCACGTCCAGCGCGGTCACCCCGCCGGAGACCTGTGCGGTCACGCCAACGCCTTCGCGTAGCGCTCGTAGCCCTCGGCCTCAAGGCGGTCGGCCAGCTCGGGGCCGCCCTCCTCGACGATCCTGCCGCCCGCGAACACGTGCACGAAGTCCGGCTTCACGTACCGCAGGATGCGGGTGTAGTGGGTGATGAGCAGCACGCCGGTGTCGCCGCTGCCGCGGAACCGGTTGATGCCCTCGGAGACCACGCGCAGCGCGTCCACGTCGAGGCCGGAGTCGGTCTCGTCGAGCACCGCGATCTTGGGCTTGAGGAGTTCGAGCTGGAGGATCTCGTGGCGCTTCTTCTCACCGCCGGAGAAGCCCTCGTTGAGGTTGCGCTGGGCGAAGGCGGCGTCGATGGACAGGTTGTCCATGCCGGTCTTCAGCTCCTTGGTGAACTCGCGGAGCTTGGGGGCCTCGCCGCGCACGGCGGTGACCGCGCTGCGCAGGAAGTTGGACACCGAGACGCCCGGGACCTCGACGGGATACTGCATCGCCAGGAACAGGCCGGCGCGGGCGCGCTCGTCCACGCTCATGCTCAGCAGGTCCTCGCCGTCGAGCAGGACCTCGCCGCCGGTGACGGTGTACTTGGGGTGACCGGCGATGGCGTAGGCGAGGGTGGACTTGCCCGAGCCGTTGGGGCCCATGATGGCGTGGGTCTGCCCCGACCGCACGGTCAGGTTGACGCCCGTCAGGATCGCCTTGTCGGCGACGGAGACGTGCAGGTCGCGAATCTCAAGGGTGGACACGGTTCTATGACTCCTTCGAGAGCGAGACGTAGACGTCGTCGCCGTCGATCTTGACTCGGTATACGGGGACGGGCCGGGTGGCGGGCGGTCCGGTGGGCTTGCCGGTGCGCACGTCGAAGCAGGAGCCGTGCAGCCAGCACTCCAGGGTGCCGTCGTACACGTCGCCCTCGCTCAGGCGCACCTCGGCGTGTGAGCACACGTCGTGCAAGGCGTGGATCTCGCCCTCGGTGCGCACCAGCGCGACCGGGGTGTCGCCGACCTCCACTCCCAGGGGCCCGTCCTCGGGGATGTCCTGGACCTTGCACACCTTCTGGAAGCTCACTTCTCCAGCTCCGCTTCCACCGCGGCCAGGACCCTCTGCCGGATCTCCTCGATCTCGATCTTCTCGATGACCTGGGCGAAGAAGCCCCGGATCACCAGGCGGCGGGCCTCGTCGTAGGGGATGCCGCGCGCCTGGAGGTAGAAGATGTGCTCGTCGTCGAGGCGGCCGGAGGCCGAGGCGTGCCCGGCGCCGGCGACCTCGCCGGTGAGGATCTCCAGGTTGGGCACCGAGTCGGCGCGGGCGCCGTCGGTGAGGATCAGGTTGCGGTTGTACTCGTAGGTGTCGGTGCCCTCGGCCTCGACCCTGATGATCACGTCGCCGATCCAGACGGCGTGCGCGTCCTCGCCCTGCAGCGCGCCCTTGTACTCGACGTTGCTGCGGCAGTTGGGCACGCTGTGGTCCACCAGGAGCCGGTGCTCCAGGTGCTGGCCGGCGTCCACGAAGTACAGGCCGGTCAGGTCGGCGTCGCCGCCGGGGGCGGTGTAGGACACCGACGGCGACAGGCGGACCAGGTCGCCGCCGAGCGTGACCACGAAGCTGCGGAAGGTCGCGTCGCGGCCGAGCTGGGCGTGGTGGTGCGAGACGTGCACGGCGTCGTCGTCCCAGTCCTGGAGGCTGACGACCTTGAGCGTGGCGCCGTCGCCGACGACGAACTCGACGTTGTCGGCGTACACGGCGCTGCCCCGGTGGTCCAGGACCAGCACGGCCTCGGCCATCGGCTCCAGCCGGACCACGATGTGGCCGTACGCGGCGCCCTGGCCCCGCCCGCGCAGGGTGAGGGTGGTCGTGCGCGAGGCGACGGCCTGCGCGGGCACGGTCAGCACCGTGGCCTTCTCGAAGGCGGAGTACGCCTGGGCGCTGACCCGGTCGCGCGGCACGTACGCCGTGCCGATCCGCGGGTCGTCGCGGCCGACGGTCTCGACGGTCACCTCGGGGGCTGCGTCTACCTCGACCACGACGTGCCCCGACGCCGGGGCCTTGCCGTTGTGCAGGCCGCGCAGGCGGGGCAGCGGGGTGAACCGCCACTCCTCCTCGCGGCCGGTCGGCACCTCGAAGTCGGCCAGGTCGAAGGACGACTTCTCGTGCAGGGTCGAAAGCGGCTTGGTCTCCAGGCCCATCGTCAGCCCACCGCTCCTTCCATCTGCAGCTCGATCAGCCGGTTGAGCTCCAGCGCGTACTCCATCGGCAGCTCGCGCGCGATCGGCTCGACGAACCCGCGCACGATCATCGCCATCGCCTCGTCCTCGTTCAGGCCCCGGCTCATCAGGTAGAAGAGCTGGTCCTCGGAGACCTTGGAGACGGTGGCCTCGTGGCCCATGGACACGTCGTCCTCGCGGACGTCCACGTACGGGTAGGTGTCGGAGCGGCTGATCTGGTCGACCAGCAGCGCGTCGCACTTGACGGTGGAGGCGCTGCCCGCGGCGCCCTCCTCGATCTGGACCAGGCCCCGGTAGGAGGTGCGCCCGCCGCCGCGCGCGACCGACTTCGACACGATGGTCGAGGAGGTCTTGGGCGCGAGGTGCACCATCTTGGCGCCGGCGTCCTGGTGCTGGCCCTCACCGGCGAAGGCGACCGACAGGGTCTCGCCCTTGGCGTGCTCGCCCATGAGGTAGACCGCGGGGTACTTCATCGTGACCTTGGAGCCGATGTTGCCGTCGATCCACTCCATGGTCGCGCCCTCGTACGCCACGGCGCGCTTGGTCACCAGGTTGTAGACGTTGTTGGACCAGTTCTGGATCGTGGTGTAGCGGCAGCGGGCGCCCTTCTTCACGATGATCTCCACGACCGCGGAGTGCAGCGAGTCGCTGGAGTAGATCGGCGCGGTACAGCCCTCGACGTAGTGGACGTAGGAGTTCTCGTCCACGATGATCAGGGTCCGCTCGAACTGGCCCATGTTCTCGGTGTTGATCCGGAAGTAGGCCTGCAGCGGGATCTCCACCGTGACGTTCGGCGGCACGTAGATGAACGAGCCGCCCGACCACACGGCGGTGTTGAGGGAGGCGAACTTGTTGTCGCCGACCGGGATCACCGATCCGAAGTACTCCTTGAACAGCTCGGGGTGCTCGCGCAGGCCGGTGTCGGTGTCGAGGAAGATGACGCCCTTCTCCTCAAGGTCCTCGCGGATCTTGTGGTAGACGACCTCCGACTCGTACTGGGCCGCGACGCCCGCGATCAGGCGCTGCTTCTCGGCCTCGGGGATGCCGAGCTTGTCGTAGGTGGCCTTGATGTCGGCGGGGAGCTCGTCCCAGGACGCCGCCTGCTTCTCGGTGGAGCGGACGAAGTACTTGATGTTGTCGAAATCGATGCCGGAAAGGTCAGAGCCCCAGGTGGGCAGGGGCTTCTTCCCGAACAGCCGCAGGCCCTTCAGGCGCAGGTCCAGCATCCACTCCGGCTCGTTCTTGAGCGCGGAGATGTTGCGGACGACCTCCTCGGAAAGGCCGCGCTTGGCCGCGGCGCCCGCGACGTCGGGGTCGGCCCAGCCGAACTTGTAGTTCCCGAGGCCTTCCAGCTCCGGGCGGTCGGTGACAGTCACCTTCCGGTCTCCTTGCTCGAATCGTTCGAATCGATGCTCGAATCGTCGTTCGTCGTATGTCTGGCGGGCCGCCGCGCTCGGGCGCCGGCCAGCTCGTGGGGACTTACATGGGTCGTGCACACGCCGTCGCCGTGGGCGATGGTGGCGAGCCGCTGCACGGGGGTGCCCAGGATCTGCGCGAACGCCTCGGTCTCGGCCTCGCAGAGCTGCGGGAACGCGACCGCGACGTGGGCGACCGGGCAGTGGTGCTGGCACAGTTGCTCGCCGCCGAGGCTGGCCTTGCTCGCCGAGGCGGCGTAGCCGTCGGCCGACAGCGCCTCGGCCAGGACGCGTACGCGCTGGTCCGGGGGGACCTCGCGCATCGTGCCGGCCAGGCGCTGGACCAGCCCGGCGACCTGGGTGCGGGCGAACTCGGCCACCGCCTCCTCGCCCATGCGCTCGGCCAGGAAGCGCAGCGCGCTGCCCGCCAGGTCGTCGTAGGCGTGCTCGAACGCGCTGCGGCCGGCGTCGGTGATCGCGAACAGCTTCGCCGGCCGCCCGCGCCCGCGCTGGACCCGGGGCCTGGCCGTGCGGTGCTCGATCATCTCGTCGGCGAGCAGCGCGTCGAGGTGGCGGCGCACGGCGGCGGGGGTCAGCCCGAGCCGCTCGCCGAGGGCGGCGGCGGTGATCGGGCCGTGTTCCAGGATCAGCCGGGCGACGCGCGCGCGAGTGCTCTGCTCGGCGCCCGCCTCGGTGTTCCTCGCCCCGGCATGCCTCACGGCCTTGCTCACCGTTCCTCGTCCACTGGATGTCGTGTGTCCACTGGGTGTCGTGTTCACTGGTGTCGTGCGTGCGTGAAGGCGTCCTGCAGGACCGCCCTCATGTTTTTGACAACATCAGTGTGACGTATTTCCTTCCCGCCGCACAAACCGATCTGGAAGTCCCCGCGATGCAGTTCCTCACGCAGGTAAGCCTTACCTAACCTGCGGAAACGCCCCTGCGGAGCGCGACGAAGACGAGCAGCGCCAGCGCCGCGGCGACGATCATCACGACCGCCATCGGCACGCCGGTGTCGGTGCCGGCCAGGCCGACCAGCGGGGCGGCCACCGCACCGAGCGCGAACTGCAGCACGCCGAGCAGCGCCGAGGCGCTGCCGGCCACCTGCGGCTCCTGCCCGGCCAGCGCGAGCGCGCCGGTGCCCGGCAGCGTCAGGCCCGCGCCGCACATCATCACGAACAGGGCCGCGGCCACCGCGGGCAGGCCGAGCCCGGTGGTGACGCCGGCCAGCAGGCCGAGCGCGCCCGCCAGCGACACCGCCAGGCCGATGAGCACCAGCCGCGCGCCCGGCACCCGGCCGGTGATCCGGCCGCCGATCTGGGAGACCGCGATGAGACCGAAGGCGTTCAGGCCGAACAGCAGGGAGTAGGTCTGCGGCGAGACCCCGTAGATCTCCTGCAGCACGAACGGCGAGCCGGAGATGTAGGCGAACATGCCGGCGAAGCCGAGGCCGGCGGCGAGCGCGCAGGCCATGAACGACCGGTCCCGCAGCAGCCGGGCGAAGATCACCAGGGTGTGCCGCAGGCCGCCGGACTGCCGCGCCTCGCGGGGCAGCGACTCGCGCACGCCCCACAGCACCCAGGCCAGCAGCGCCAGGCCCGCGGCGCTGAGGGCGACGAAGACGCCGCGCCAGGAGGTGAAGGTGAGCAACTGGGCGCCGGCGATCGGGGCCAGGATCGGGGCCAGTCCGCTGACCAGCATCAGGGAGGCGAAGATGCGGGCGATGGCGGCGCCGTCGTACAGGTCGCGCACGATCGCCCGGACGATCACCAGCGCCACGCCGCCGGTGAAGCCCTGCGCCAGGCGCAGCGCCACCAGGGCGTACACGGAGGGGGCGAACGCGCACAGCAGCGACGCCACGGCGTAGCCGGCGATGCCCACGAGCAGCGGCGCCCGCCGCCCGCGCACGTCGCTCAGCGGCCCGCCGACGACCTGGCCCAGCGAGACGCCGATGAGGCAGGCGGTGAGGGTGAGCTGCACCTGCGCGGGCCCGGTGAGCATCTCCGAGGTGATCTCGGGCAGCGCCGGGAGGTACATGTCGATGGAGAGCGGGCCGATGGCGGAGAGCGCGCCGAGCACCAGGAGCACCAGCCTGCGCCGGGCGGTGGGCGGGGGTTCGGGGGTCAGGACGGCGGACGGGGACGTGCTGGATGCGACTTCCGTCGCGGACATGCGTGGTTCCTTTCCAACGCGACGAGGCACGACAGGGCTCGGTAGCGGACAGGCTCTCGGGTGCACGGACGGCCATGGACCGGACACGCAGCGTCAGCGTCCGGCCGCAGCCGAATGATCAAAACCCCATGAACAACTCTGGGATTCCCCAAATCGGGTTAAATTTCCGTGCCGAAATCCTCGATGCCCGGCTTTCCGCCCCCTTCCCGGCGGCCGAGCCGCGGGCGGGACCGTCGCGCAGACTCCTTACACTCGTGGGCATGGAGTCCGCAGCGGTCGAGATCGACGGCCTGGTCAAGCGGTACGGCCGCACGACCGCGATCGACGGCCTCACCCTCACGGCGCGGCGTGGCGAGGTGACGGCGATCCTCGGCCCCAACGGCGCGGGCAAGACCTCCACCATCGAGATCTGCGAGGGGTTCCGGCAGGCCGACGGCGGCGTCGTGCGCGTGCTCGGCCTCGACCCCGCGCGGCCCGAGCTGCGCGCCCGGGTCGGCGTGATGCTCCAGGCGGGCGGCGTGCCCCCGGCTGCGCGGGCGGGCGAGTGGCTGCGCCTGGTGAGCCGGTTCTACGCCCGTCCCCTCGACCCGGCCGCCCTGCTGGACCGGCTCGGGCTCACCGGGCACGCGCGCACGCCGTACCGGCGGCTGTCGGGCGGGCAGCAGCAGCGCATCTCGCTGGCCGCGGCCGTGATCGGCCGCCCGGAGCTGGTCTTCCTGGACGAGCCGAGCGCCGGGCTCGACCCCCAGGCCAGGCACGCCTGCTGGGACCTCGTGGGCGACCTGCGCCGCGCCGGGGTGTCGGTGGTGCTCACCACCCACCACATGGACGAGGCCGAGAAGCTGGCCGACCACGTCGTGATCATCGACAGGGGGCGGGTCGTGGCCGAGGGCAGCCCCGCCACCCTCACCGGGGCCGAGCGGCAGCTCCGCTTCCGCGCCCGTCCCGGGCTCAACCTCGACGAGCTGCTCACCGGCCTGCCCGACGGCTCGGCGGCCAAGGAGTCGCCCGCGGGCCACTACATCATCGAGGGTCCCGCCTCCGCGGGCGTCGGCCCCGAGCTGCTGGCCACGGTCACCGCCTGGTGCGCCGCCGAGGGCGTCACGGCCGACGACCTGAGCATCGAGCGGCGCACCCTCGAAGACGTCTTCCTCGAACTCACCGGCAGGGAGCTGCGTTGACCCCGACCCTCGACGTGAGCCCCGCGCCCGGGGCCGCCCCGATGGCGCGCATGGTCGCCGCGCAGGCCGCCGCCGAGGTCCGGGCCACGCTGCGCAACGGCGAGCAGCTCCTGCTCACCCTGATCATCCCGGTGCTGCTGCTGGCCGGGTTCTCCGCCGCGCCGCTGCTCGACCTGGGCGAGGTGCGCCGGGTCGATTTCCTCGCGCCGGGCGTGCTCGCGCTGGCGGTGATGTCCACCGCGTTCACCGGCCAGGCCATCGCCACCGGGTTCGAGCGGCGCTACGGCGTGCTCAAGCGCCTGGGCGCGACCCCGCTGAGCCGGACCGGGCTGATGCTGGCCAAGACCGCCGCGGTGATCGCGGTGGAGGTCGTGCAGGTGGCCGTGATCGCCGGCGTCGCGCTCGCGCTCGGCTGGCGCCCGCAGGGCTCGCCGCTCACCGCCGCCCTGCTGATCGTGCTGGGCACGGCCGCGTTCAGCGGGCTCGGCCTGCTCATGGCCGGCACGCTGCGCGCCGAGGCCACCCTGGCCGCGGCGAACCTGGTCTACCTCGTGCTGCTCGGCTGCGGCGGGGTGGTGTTCCCGCTCACCGCGTTCCCCGAGGCCGTGCGGCCGGCGCTCGAACTGCTGCCGATCACGGCGCTCACCGGCGGCCTGCGCGAGGTGCTGGCCGAGGGCGCGGCCCTGCCGCTCGGCCCGGCGGCCGTCCTGGTGGTGTGGGCCGCGGCGGCCCTGGCCCTCGCGGCGCGCACGTTCCGCTGGGAGTAGCGTTCTCCACCGTGACCGCTTCCCCCGTGATCGTCCCACTGCCATGGGCGCTGCCATGAGCGGCCTTTCGACTACCGGTCTTTCGATGACCCCCGTTCCGGTGACCGGCCTTTCGGTGACCGGCCCCGGCGAGCCGTACCGGCGGGGGCTGCCCCGGCCCGGAGACCTGCTGTCGGCCGCCGCGGGCGCGATCCCGCCGTCGGGGCTGGTGCTGCTGGCGATCCTGTCGGTGCAGATCGGCGCCGGGCTCGCCAAGGACCTGTTCGCCCAGCTCCCGCCGAGCGCGGTGGTGTTCCTGCGCATCGCGGCCGGCTCGCTGATCCTGGGCGCGTTCGTACGCCCCCGCCTACGCGGCCTGAGCCGCTCCGACCTGGCCGTGGGCGTGGCGTTCGGCGTGACCCTGGGCCTGATGAACCTGGCGTTCTACGAGGCGCTGTCGCGGCTGCCGATGGGCATCGCCGTGGCGATCGAGTTCCTCGGCCCGCTCGGCGTCGCCGTGGCCGCCTCCCGCAGGCGGCTGGACCTGCTGTGGGTGGTCCTGGCCGCGGCCGGCATCGCGCTGCTGGCGCCGTGGAGCGAGGCGTCCCGGGTGAGCTGGGCCGGGATCGGCTTCGCCGCGCTGGCCGCGCTGTGCTGGGCCGGGTACATCGTGCTGTCGGCCGCGACCGGGCGGCGCTTCCCCGGCACCACCGGGCTGTCCTTCGCGATGATCGTCTCGCTGGTGCTCGTGGCCCCGGTCGGGCTCGCCAGCGGCGGCGCCGGCCTGCTCGACCCGGAGCTGCTGCTCATCGGGCTGGGCGTGGGCCTGCTGTCCTCGGTGATCCCCTACTCCATCGAGCTGGAGGCGCTGCGCCGGATGCCGAAGAAGGTCTTCGGCATCCTGATGAGCCTGGAGCCCGCCGCCGCGGCCCTGGTCGGCCTGGTCGTGCTGGGCGAGGTGCTGCACCTGCGCGAGTGGGCCGCGATCGGCTGCGTGGTCGTGGCCAGCGTCGGCGCCACCCGGTCGGGCCGCGCGTCCTGAGCGGGGTTACAGGGTTCTGACCGCCTGAGTACGCGGGTCCTCGTGCGCGACGGGCCCGCGCGGGCGAGGATGGCGTGGTCAGCCAGCGCAGTCCAGGAAGCGCAGTCCAGGAGGGGCCATGTCGATGCCCGACGCGGAGGACCGCCGCCGCCACTGGTGCGGCACGATGCCGGTGCACCACCAGCTCATTGCCGGCCTGCCCGAGTACTCCATCGCCAGGGCGGCGATCGAGAACACCGCCTTCCAACGCCGCACCGCCCGCGCGCCGCGCCGGGCCGACGTGGTCACGATCCCGGTCGTGGTGCACGTCGTGTACGCGAGCGAGGAGGAGAACGTCTCCCGGGAGCAGATCGACAGCCAGATCGCGGTGCTCAACCAGGACTTCCGCAAGGCCAACCCCGACGCCGCGAAGGTGCCGTCGGTCTGGCGCGACCTCGCCGACGACGCGCGGATCGAGTTCCGCCTCGCCGACACCGACCCCTCGGGCGCGGCCACCGACGGCATCGTGCGCAGGCGGACCACCCGGTCCTCCTTCGGCGACGACGAGGCGGTGAAGTTCGACGACCGGGGCGGCTCCAGCGCCTGGCCCGCCGACCGCTACCTGAACCTGTGGGTGTGCCGGCTGGAGCCGTGGCTGGGCTACGCGCAGTTCCCCGGCGGGCCGGCCGAGACCGACGGCGTGGTCATCGGCCACACCGCCTTCGGCACCACCGGCACCGCCGCCGAGCCGTACAACCTGGGGCGCACCGCGACCCACGAGGTGGGCCACTGGCTCAACCTGCGCCACATCTGGGGCGACGACGGCGACGGCTGCTCCGGCGACGACTTCGTGGCCGACACCCCCAACCAGGGCGGCCCCAACTTCGGCGCCCCGGCCTTCCCCCACATAAGCTGCGGCAACGCCCCCGACGGCGACATGTTCATGAACTTCATGGACTACACCGACGACCGGGCGATGTTCATGTTCACCAAGGGGCAGGGCGAGCGCATGGACGCCTGCCTGGCCGGCCCGCGCTCCTCACTGGTCGCCAAGCCGACCCTGGAGCAGATGTGGGAGGGCGTGCCCGAGGAGATGACCCGGAGCCAAGCGTGAGCGAGGACCTTCCGGCCGAGGCGGGGGCGCTGCGCGCCCGTCTCGCCGGCGAGTGGACCCACGCCCGCGAGGAGGACTCCGCGGGCGTGCGGGTCTACCGCCCCAGGGGCCACCCGCTGCCGCCCTCGCGCTGGCGGCACCGGCTCGACCTGCGCCCCGACGGCACGTACGTGGACCACCGCCTGGCCGCCGACGACCGCTCGGCCCGCGACCACGGCCGGTGGACGGTGGGCCCCGGGCCCGCGATCGTGCTCACCCCCGACGATCCCGCCGCCCGCTCGCGCAGGATCGAGGTCGTCGCCGCCGGCCCCGGCCGGATCGAGGTGCGCGTCCCCGAGCCCTGACCGGGGGCGGGACGAGGGTGAGAACGGTTCAGTCCCCGGGCCCGGCGCCGCGGCCGGGCTCGCTCATGTCCCCCGTCGCGGGCGTGCCCTCGGCGAGGCCGTAGCGCAGGTACACGGTGCCCTTCGGACTGGCCACCGGCGGTTCGAGGAGTGTGACGTTCGTGGGCACCGCGCCACCGTCGAACACCTTCTTCCCGACGCCGAGCACGATCGGGTACACCCACAGGTCGAGACGGTCGAAGAGCTTCTCGCGCAGGAGGGTCTGCACCAGGTTCAGGCTCCCGACGACCTTCACGTGCTCGTGCCGGTCGCGGATCTCGCGCACCGCACCGGCAAGGTGCGGGCCGAGGTGCGTGGACCCGGCCCAGGAGAGGTCGGGCCTGCCGCGGGAGGCGACGTACTTGGGGACTCTGTTGAAGAGCGTGGCGATCTCGTCGGCCTCGCCGCCCTCCTGGTAGGGCCAGTAGGCGGCGAAGATGTCATACGTCCGCCGGCCGAGCAGGAGGGCGTCGGTGCCCTCGTACGCGGCGCTCACCTGCGCCCCGGTGACCTCGTCCAGCAGGGGCGCCTGCCAGCCGCCGAACGGGAACCCCACCGGGTCCTCGCCGGGGCCGCCGGGCGCCTGCCCGACGAGGTCGAGGGTCGCGAACATCTCGATGTGGATGAGGCCCATGCCTTGCTCCCGATGAGTTGGCCGTCCACTCCCCACCCACGATAGATCACAGGCCGCCCCTGCGTCCGGCGTCACGCAGGGCGTCGGCGCGATCCGCGGCTGTGTGCTAGGCCGGGGCGGGCGGCTCGGGGCGGGCGGCCCAGATGCCGCGTACGTGCTGGATGTGCTGGTCCATGAGGCGGCGGGCGGCCTCGCTGTCGCCGGCCATCAGGGCGTCGAGGATCGCGACGTGCTCGCGGGCCGACTCCTCCAGCGTGCCCTTCCTGTACAGCGCGTCCAGGCCGTACAGGCGGGCCCGGTTGCGCAGGTCGCGCACCACGTCCACGAGGTGGGCGTTGCCCGACAGCGACAGCAGCTCCAGGTGGAAGCGCAGGTCGGCGTCGACGTAGGTCAGCAGGTCGCCCTCGCGGGCGGCGGTGACGATCTCCTCGGCCAGCGGGCGCAGCAGCTCGAACTCGTCCTCGCGGGACGCGTCGGCGAGCGCGGCGACGGTGGGCACCTCGATGAGCCGGCGGATGTGGGTCAGCTCGTCGAGGTCGCGGTCGGACAGCTCGGTCACCCGGAAACCCTTGTTGCGCACCGCCTCGACCAGGCCCTCCTTGGCCAGGTCGAGCATGGCCTCGCGCACCGGCGTGGCCGAGACCCCGAACTGCGCGGCCAGCACCGGCGCCGAGTACACCATGCCGGGCCGCATCTCACCGGTGATCAGCGCGACGCGCAGTGCGTGCGCCACCTGCTCGCGCAGGCTCTGCCGCTCGCCCACGACCGGCAGATCGAGCCGGCCATCCGCCGAAGGCATCATCCCAAGACCTTCCCTCGTCGCGCTCGCGCGCGTGAACGCATCCGACTTGCTCGCCCCTCGGCTACCGCGCCGCGCGGGCTTCGTACGCGGCGGCGGCCACGACCAGGTCCTCCCAGGCCATGCCCACGCCCTTGAACACCCGTGGACCGGGGGCCGGCTCGACGGCGCCGGTCACCAGCTCGGCCAGATTCCCGGCGAGATGGCCAACCGCGATGGTACCGGTTCGCAGGGGAACGACCAGATCGCCCGCTTCGGCGAGGGCGGCGCCGCGCGCCTCCACGACCACGGTGGCGCGGGCGACGAGATCCTCGTCGATCTCCCGGGCGTCGGGCTCGTGCGAGCCGACCGCGACGACGGTGGCGTCGTCGCGGGTGAGCTTACCGGGGAACACGGGGACGCGAGCGGTTGTGCAGCAGGCGATGAGGTCCGATCCGGCGACGGCCGAGGCCACGGCGGGGTCGCCGGCGGTCAGGGCGGCGGCCTCCAGGCCCGCGCCGGCGCATCGGGCGGCGAACGCGGCCGTCCGCCCGGGGTCGCGCCCGACCACGGTGACCCGCTCGACCGGGCGCACGGCGCGCAGCGCCTCCACGTGGCCCCACGCCTGCGGGCCGGTGCCGAAGACCGTCAGCGTGCGCGCGCCGGGCCGGGCCAGGTGGTCCACCGCGAGCGCGGAGACCGCCGGGGTGCGCAGCGAGGTGAGCGCGATCCCGTCCAGCGTGGCCAGCGGCGCCAGCGTCTCACCGTCGAACAGCAGGTACGTCCCCTGGATGCGCGGCAGCCCTCGCCCCGGGTTGCCGGGCGCCACGGTGACGGCCTTCAGGCCCGCGTACCGGTCCCAGGCGGCGGGCATCATCATCAACTGCCCGGCGGGCACGTCCATGACCGGCCGGCGCGGGGTGTCCTCGGGGTCCAGCCCACCGCGCAGGGCGTCGCCCAGCACGCGTACGGCGCGTTCCACCGGCACCAGCGCCCGCAGCTCGGCGCCGCCGATGTGCGGCGGCGCGGTCTCCTCGTTCACGTCGGTCCCCATCCTCATCGCAGGGTGAACCCGGTGCCGAGCGGGTCGCGCGGGTCGAGGATGAAGCGGTGCTCCCCCGTGCGGTACGCCATGCCCGCGATCTCCGGGATCACCCCGCCGTCGCGCGCCTCCGCGACCCGGCCGCTGAACACGCTTCCCACGATGCTCTCGTGGGTGAGCGTCCCGGTGAACCCCTCTTCGTGCAGCAGCGCCAGCCGGGCCGCCGTGCCCGAGCCGCAGGGCGAGCGGTCCACCTCGCCGTCGGCGAAGACGGTGACGTTGCGCTGCCGCCCGGGGCCCAGCTCGTCGTGGAAGATCACGCCGTACACGCCGGACAGCCGCTCGTCGTCGGGGTGCCGGGTGGCGGGGTGGCCGGCCAGCGCCGCCTTGACGGCCCGGCCGGCCGCGATCAGCTCGCCCAGGCGCGCGGGCTCCACCGCGAGCCCGAAATCGGCGGCGCGCACGCTGGCGTAGATCGCGCCCCCGTAGGCGAGGTCGGCGTGCCCGCCGGGCACGGGGACCCGGCGCGCGAGCACGTAGGACAGCACGTTGCGGAACGTCACCTCCTCGACCCGCCCGCCCGAGCAGCGCACCCGGGCCGTGACCCGCCCCGAGGGCACGTCGATCACCACGTCGGTCTCGCCGTCGGGCGCGGCCTCGACCAGGCCCCGTTCCACCGCGTGCACCCCGAGCGCGATCGTCCCGTGCCCGCAGGCGGTGGAGTAGCCGTCCTTGTGCCAGAACAGCACCCCGAGGTGGGCGCCGTCGTCGTCGGGCGGCACCAGGAAGCAGCCGTACATGTCGGCGTGACCGCGCGGCTCGTGGCACAGCAGCCTGCGTACCCGGTCGATCGCGGGCGCGGCGGCGGCCTCGCGGCGGTCGAGCACGGTGGCCCCGGGTATCTCCGGCACCCCGGACAGCACGATCCGGAACGGCTCCCCGGCCGTGTGGTAGTCCACGGTACGGACCTCGCTCAAGTAAGTCACATACAAAGTGTGATGTATTACTGCGGCTTCGATGCAGGCGGGAGGGGCCTCGCCATTCTTAGAGTTGAGTTCTAGAATAAACCTCTAAGACCTGGCCCCCGGCCGCGAGGAGAACGATGAGCGTTCCGGCTCCACCCCCGCCCCCACCCGACGGCCCGCGCCCGCCCGTGCCCAAGCCGGTGCCCAAGCCGACGCCGGACACCCTGCCCTTCTGGGAGGGCGCCGCCGCCGGGGAGCTGCGGGTGCAGCGGTGCACGGCCTGCGCGCGGCACTACTTCTATCCGCGGCCCGCCTGCCCCAGGTGCGGCTCGCAGGACGTGGAGTGGGTCGCCACCGGCGGGCGGGCCACCCTGTACTCGTACGTGATCAGCCACCGGCCCGCCCCCGGCTTCGAGCACGAGGGACCGTACGCGATAGCCGTCGTCGAGCTGGAGGAGGGCGTGCGGATGATGACCAACATCGTCAACGTGGAGGCCACGCCGGAGAACCTGGTGCTCGACATGCCGCTGCGGGTGGTGTTCGAGGAGCGCGGCGGGGTGCGCCTGCCCCTGTTCGAACCCGCGTACGAGCCCGCGGCCGAGGCGGCGGAGGGATGAGCGTGCGGATCGTGATCGCGGGGGCCGCGGAGACCGACGAGCTGGGCAAGCTGCCCCACATGTCCGCCACGCAGCTCCACCTCCAGGCGGCGCGCAACGCCCTGGCCGACGCCGGGCTCGGCAAGGACGACATCGACGGCGTGGCCACGGTGGGCACGCCCGGCCCGATCCAGATCGCGCACGCGCTCGGCATCACGCCGGCCTGGCTGGACGGCACCGGCGTGGGCGGCTCGTCGTTCCTGTTCCACGTGCGGCACGCCGTCGCGGCGATCCGGGCCGGGCTGTGCCACACGGTGCTGATCACCCACGGCGAGTCGGGACGCTCGCGGGTGGGCGCGCCCCGTTTCGCGCCCGCGCCGGACTCGCTGCCGGGGCAGTTCGAGGCCCCGTACGGCGTGCTCGGCCCGGCCACCACGTTCACCCTGACCGCGCTGCGCTACATGAAGGAGACCGGGCTCACCCACGAGCAGCTCGCCGAGGTGGCCGTGGCGCAGCGGCGCTGGTCGCACCTCAACCCGCGGGCCATGATGCGCGAGCCGATCACCGTGGAGGACGTGCTCGCCTCCCGGATGGTCGCCTACCCGTTCCACCTGCTGGAGTGCTGCCTGGTCACCGACGGCGGCGGCGCGCTCGTCGTCACCTCCGAGGAGCGGGCGCGGGCGCTCGGCACGCCCAGGCCCCCGGTGTACGTGCTGGGCAGTGGCGAGTCCGCCGAGTCGCCGATCATCTCCCAGATGGAGGACTTCACCACGTCGGCCGCCTTCCGCAGGGCGGGCGAGGCCGCCTTCGCCGAGGCGAAGATCTCCCACGCCGACGTGGACCACCTGATGATCTACGACGCGTTCGCGCACGTGCCGATCTACGGCCTGGAGGACCTGGGTTTCGTGGGGCGGGGCGAGGCGGGCGCGTTCATCGCCGAGGGCCACACCTCGCCCGGCGGCCGGCTGCCGATGAACACCAACGGCGGCGGGCTGTCGTACACGCACACCGGGATGTACGGGATGTTCGCCATCCAGGAGTCGGTGCGCCAGCTTCGCGGCGAGGCCGCGGCACAGGTGCCCGGCGTGGAGGTGAGCGTGGTGCTGGGCAACGGCGGGATGTTCGCCAGCGCGGCCACGCTGGTCCTGGCCGACCGCGAGGGCTAGCCGCGTACGCGGCGGCGGCCGGGCGCCGCCGCCGCGCTCAGTCACGCCAGGTCACCAGGGCGTCCAGCGCCTCCACCCGGGAGCCGGTGACCAGCAGCGGGTTGATCTCCAGCGACTCCAGCCGGTCGCCGAGCCCCTGCGCGAACGCGGCGATCCGGGCCACGACCGCGGCGACCGCGCCGAGGTCGGCGGGCTCGGTGCCGCGGGCCCCCTCCAGCAGGCGGGCGCCGCGCAGCTCGCCCAGCGCCCGGCGCACCTCGGCGGCGTCCACCGGGAGCACCCGCAGGGCGGTGTCGCGCAGCACCTCGACCCAGACGCCGCCCAGGCCGACGGCCAGGGTCAGGCCCCAGCCGGGGTCGCGCACCACGCCGACCAGCAGTTCCACACCCCCCTTGGGGCGCTGCGGCTGCACCAGCGCGCCGCTCGCCTCGATCCCCTCCGGGACCGCCGCGACGACCTCCCGGTACGCCTTGCGCACCTCGTGCCCGTCGGCCAGCCCGAGCTTCACGCCCCCGATGTCGCTCTTGTGGCCGAGCCCTTCCGCGGCGACCTTCAGCACCACCGGGTAGCCGAACCGCTCGGCCGCGGCCACCGCCGACTCCTCGTCGCGGGCCAGTTCGGAGGGCACCACCGGGATGCCGCCCTCGGCCAGCAGGGCGGCCGCGCGGTGCTCGGCCCACAGGCCGCTCGCCCCCTCGGGCACCGCGACGGCCTTCGGGCGCGCCGGCTCGGCGGAGGCCGCCGCCCGTTCCAGCTCCGCGCGCCGGATCTCCGACCAGCGCACCGCCGCGCCGATGGCGGACAGGCCGTGCTCGATGCCGCCCGCGACGTACGGGTAGCCGGTCTCGGCCTGCACCCTGCGGCCGAACGGGCTGATGTCGGTGAGCACGTTGGAGACCACCACCACCGGCGTGGGCGAGGCGGCGATCCGCTCGGCGGCGGCCCGGTACGTCGCCAGGACCGGCGCCGGGTCGGGCGGCTCCGCCCGGGGCGGCTCCGACAGCAGCAGGACGGCGTCGATGCCGGGGTCGCCGGTCACGGCCTCCAGCGCGCGGCCGAGCAGCGTACGGTCGATGAGGACGTAGCCGGTGACGTCCAGCGGGTTCTGCACGGTCGCGAACGCGGGCACGATCCCGGCCAGCTTCGCCGCGGTCTCCGGCGCGAACTCCGGCAGCTCCAGGCCCTCGTCCTCGGCCCGGTCGGCGATGATCTCCGAGGCGCCTCCCGACGGAGTGACGACGCCGAGACGGCGGCCGGGGATCTCGCCCACCGCGTCCAGCAGCCCGGCCGTGATCAGCAGGTCCTCCAGCGAGCGCACCCGCAGCACCCCCAGGCCGCGGAACGCCGCGTCCACCACGTTGTCGTCGCCCACCAGCGCGCCGGTGTGGGCCTGGGCGGTGCGCGAGGCCAGCGAGCTGCGGCCGATCTTCAGCGCCACGATCGGCTTGCCCTTCAGCAGCGCCCTGCGCGCCACCCGGGCGAACTCGGCCGGATCGCGCACCGACTCCAGGAACAGCGCGATCACCTTGGTGGCGGGGTCGTCCACCAGGTAGTCGATCACGTCGGTGACGGTCAGCACCGCCTCGTTGCCCATCGAGGTGAGCAGGCTGATCCCGACGTTGCGCGCCTGGGCGAAGGCCAGCACCGAACTGGCCAGCGCGCCGCTCTGCAGCACCACCCCGACCGAGCCGCGCAGCAGCGGCGCCGGGATCGGCAGCCCGTACGGGGTGACGCCGGCCGCCGCGTTGATGTAGCCGTTGCCGTTCGGGCCGAGCAGCGCCAGGCCGTGCTCCCGGGCGAAGCCGGCCACCTCCCGCTCCAGCGCCGCGCCCTCGCCGCCCACCTCGCCGAACCCGGCGGTGAGCACCACATAGGCGCGCACGCCCAGCCCGGCGCCCTCGCGCAGGATCGGCAGCACCGCCCGCGTGGGCACCATCACGTACGCGAGGTCCACCGGACCGGGCACGTCCGACAGGCTGCGGTATGCGTCCTGCCCGTGGACCGTGCCGCCGCGCGGGTTCACCAGGTGCACCGGCCCCGCGAACCCCTGGGCCCGCAGGTTGCCGAAGGTGCTGACCGACCATCCGGACTTGTCCGTGGCGCCGACCAGCGCGATCGAGCGCGGGTTGAACAGGGCCCTGACGTCCGGCGCCGGAACGCCCGCCTGTGCCGTCATCTCACTCCCCGATGGTGCCGAGACGGGCGTGCCCGCGCAGCAGGTTGCGCGCTATCGTGCGCCGCTGGATCTCGTCGGTGCCCTCGAAGATGCGCAACAGGCGCAGCTCGCGGTACCACCGCTCGATCGGCAGCTCCTTGGTGTATCCCATGCCCCCGTGAATCTGCATCACCCGGTCCACCACCTGGTTGGCCATGATCGCCCCGTTCAGCTTGGCGATGGACGCGGCGTGCCGGGCGTCCCGGCCCTGCTGCACCTGCCAGGCGGCGTTGAGGGTCAGCCACTTGGCCGCCTCGATCTCGACCTGCGAGTCGGCGATCATCCACTGGATGGCCTGGTACTCCGCGATCGGCCGCCCCATGGACTTGCGGATCTTGGCGTAGTCGATGGCCAT
The DNA here is from genome assembly GCF_014202315.1 of Thermocatellispora tengchongensis. Lineage (GTDB taxonomy): Bacteria > Actinomycetota > Actinomycetes > Streptosporangiales > Streptosporangiaceae > Thermocatellispora > Thermocatellispora tengchongensis. The sequence continues at coordinate 277,243 of NZ_JACHGN010000012.1, forward strand.
CTGCAGCAGCCGCTCGGCCGCGCCGACCGCCCGCGCGGGGATCATGTACCGCCCCTGCCCGATCCACTGCATCGCGAGCTGGAACCCCTGCCCCAGTTCCCCGAGGATGTTCTCCTCAGGGACCCGGACGTCCTCGAACACCAGCGACGCGGGCCCCCACTGCCCCATCGTCGGGATCGGCTCCGACTTCCACCCCATGTCCCGGTCCACCAGGAAGCAGGTCACCCCGCCGTTGGCGCCCTTCTCGGGGTCGGTCACCGCGAACACCATCACGAAGTCGGCCTCGTTGCCCCCGGTGATGAACGTCTTCTCCCCGTTGATCACCCACTCGCCGCCGTCCTTGACCGCCCGCGTCCGGATGTTGCGCGCGTCCGACCCGGCCCCCGGTTCCGTGATCGCGAAACACGACCGCCGCTCCCCCTCGATCGTGGGGATCAGGTACCGCCGCTTCTGCTCCTCGTTCCCGGCGTACAGGATGTTGTCCGCGCTGCCCCCGAAACTGAACGGCACGAACGTCCGCCCGGTCTCCATCGCGATGATCGCCGACATCACCGGCCCGAGCGCGGCCCCGCCGTACTCCTCCGGCGTGTTGATCCCCCAGAACCCCATCTGCCGCGCCTTGTCCCGCAGCCCCCGCAACACCTCCGGCTCGATCCCCGGCCGCCCCGCCCGCTCGTTCCGCAACACCTCGGGCTCCAGCGGCATGACCTCCTTCTCCACGAACGCCCGCACCGTGTCCCGAATCTGCCGCTCTTCCACACTGAGCCCGAAGTCCATGGCCGGGTCCTTCCGCCGTCCGACGTCATTTCTAGAATACGCCTCTAGAAGTAAATTCCACCCTGATCCGCCCACCGCCCCCTGTCAAGGCCCCAGCAGTGCGCACCCACCCCCAAGAGGAGCCGCGACAGGCAAAGCACAGCGGGAGAGCGCACAGCGCGAGAGCGCGGCCGCGCTTCGAAGGTTCCGCCCCCCAGCACCCGGTCATGTTCCTGGCCGTCGGGGTGATGGGCCTGAACCTGCTGAACGCCTTCAACCGCCGGCCGTCGATCGGCCAGAGCACCCCGATGGGCCTGGTCGCCCCGCCGCCGCCCACGACGCGACCGGCCCTCACCTCGGGTGTGAACCGCCGGCCTGTTCCCGCTGTCCGCTGCCGAGTTCGTGCCGGGCATCCGCAGGTTCCCAGCGCCCACGGCCCCGCGCCTCCACGTCCCGTTCTCGGGCTTCGCTCCCCTCGGTCTCAGGCTCCACGTTCCCTGCCCCACGCCGGCTCTCGTGCCAGGCGTCGTCGGCGGCCTCTTACGCCGCGCGCGTTCCGGCGTGACAGGTGCGCCCGCGGTGCCCTCCTGCGCTGCGAGCGGGGACGCGCAACCCCCAGGACCGGCCGGAACGGGAGGCCAACGGTGCGCGGTGCCGCCGAGGATACGCGCCAGGGCGCGAGGGGACGGTGGTGGTTGGGAATGGGACCGGCGAAGCGATCCGCCGCTACAGCCCTCACCCGCAGCGGCCCGAACGCTGCGGCGCACGCCGCGGACACGGCCCACAGGCCCACCGGGGCCGCCCACGCCACCCCGGCGCCGCACCCCGCGCAGCGGACGCTACGGCCACTCCATGGCCCACACCCCACCCGATGCCCCCACCAGGGCGCCGCGCCCCGCACACCGTGGAGGCTGCGGCAAGACGTCACAGAGACGGCCCACAGCCCACCTCCCCGCTCACCCCGGCGCCGCACCCCACCCTCGGACGCTGCGGCACACGCCACGGACACGGCCCACAGCCCCACCCCACACCCACCCCGGTGCCGCGCCCGCACTCCTGGGCCGTGCCGGGTCGGGGCGTCGCCGCCCCCGACAGGTCCCCGCGAGAGTGCCCGGGCAACGGGGGATCTTCCATAACGCGGTGTGGATGGCGGAGCATGTGCCGACGGGCGGCGTTCTCCCCTGCCTTCTGGGTGTGTCGCCGTTCGGGAGGAGGCGGCCGGAGGGCGTCGCGTTTCCGCAAGTTCCGGCATCCACCCCCATCCCGTCGGGCGCAAGATCCACCGTTGCCCGGACACTCCCTGCCTTCTCCTCGTGCGCACGCGCCGGGCCGCCTTGGAGGACGCCGTGGGCCCGGGGGCACGGCGGCGGGAGCGGCGGTCTTGTGGCGTGCGGCCCGGGGCGCGCCTGCTGCTGGGGGGAAGGGCGCCCTGGGCCTGGGGCGGGGCTAGATGAAGGTGGCGACGCCGTGGGAGATGGCGGGGCGGCCGTCGGGTTTGAGGGTTTGGAAGCGGGCCGTACGGTCGTCCACCCAGATGTTGATCGTCAGCGACTCGCCGGGGAAGACGGGGGTGGTGAAGCGGCCGGACATGGATCTGAAGCGGGACGGGTCGCCGTCGGTGAGGGCGTGGAGGAGGGCTCGGCCGGTGACGCCGTACGTGCACAGGCCGTGCAGGATGGGGCGGTCGAAGCCGGCTCGGGCGGCGAAGGCGGGGTCGGAGTGGAGGGGGTTGCGGTCGCCGGACAGGCGGTAGATGAGGGCCTGTTCGGGGCGGGTCTCGTAGGTGAGCTTGTGGTCGGGGGCCCGGTCGGGCTCCTCCCAGGTGGTACGGGGGCCGCGGTCGCCGCCCCAGCCGCCCTCGCCGCGGATGAACACCGAGCTGCGGGAGGTGATCATGGGGTCGCCGGTGGCGGCGTCCACGGCGGCCGCCTCGGTGACGACCAGGGCGCCGGAGCCCTTGTCGTAGATGCCGGTGACCTTGGAGGTGGTGCGTACGGTCCCCTCGGGCGGGAGTTCGCGGTGCAGTTCGAAGGACTGCTCGGCGTGGACGAGCATGGCGGGGTCGAAGTCGCCGAACCTGCGGCCGAGGGGGGCCTGGGCGGCCAGGACGGCGAAGGTGGGCAGCACCCGCTGCCGTACGCCCGCGGAGTTCTCGGTGGTGAAGGGCAGCTCGCGCAGCGGGTCGCCGAGGCCGGCGCCCACGCCGACGGCGTACAGGAGGGTGTCCTTGGAGGTCCAGGAGCGCTCGTACGGCTCGCTCTCCACCCCGATGACGTCGTGGTCCAGCGGCATGCCGATCAGCCCTCCCGTCCGGGGATCACGCCGTCCTGCCGGGCGTTGGGGGCGGCCTTCTCGACCAGGCCGGGGATGACGGCGCCGAGTTCGGCGGGGTCCCAGCGGGCGCCCTTGTCGGCGCCGGGGCCGGCGTGCCAGCCCTCGGCGACGCTGATCATGCCGCCGCGCACGTTGAACACCCGGCCGGTGATGCCGCGGGCCTCCTCGCTGCCCAGCCACACGACCAGGGGGGCGATGTTGTCGGGGTGGCCGGCGTCGAACTCGCCCTCGGCGGGCCGGCGCCGGCCGGGCATGAGGTTCTCGGTCATGCGGGTGAGCGCGGCGGGCGCTACGGCGTTGACCGTGACGCCGTACCTGGCCAGCTCCTGGGCGGCGATGACGGTGAAGGCGGCGATGCCGGCCTTGGCGGCGCCGTAGTTGGTCTGCCCGGGGTTGCCGTAGATGCCGGACGACGAGGTGGTGTTGATGATCGCGGCCTCCACCTGCTCGCCGGCCTTGGCCCGCTCCCGCCAGTACGCCGCCGCGTGCCGCGTCGGCGCGAACGTGCCGCGCAGGTGCACCCGGATGACGGCGTCCCACTCCTCGGCGGTCATGTTGACCAGCATCCGGTCGCGCAGGATGCCGGCGTTGTTGACCAGCACGTGCAGCTCGCCGAAGTGGTCGATGGCGGCCTGGATCAGCCGCCGCGCGCCCTCGAAGTCCGCGACGTCCTCGCCGTTGGCGATGGCCTCGCCGCCCATCGCGCGGATCTCCTCCACGACCTCGCCGGCGGGCCCGGTCGAGGACCCGGTGCCGTCCACCTCCGCGCCGAGGTCGTTGACCACGACCCGGGCGCCCTGGCGGGCGAACTCCAGCGCGTGCCCTCTGCCGATCCCCCGCGCCGCCCCGGTGACGATCACCGTGCGGCCGGCCGCGATCCCGTTCATCCGATCTCCCATCGAACGCTCCGGACCCAGAGTGGAACATAGTTCTAGAACGCTGAGCGTTTCCCACGCCGGACCCGATGTCAACACCGAACCTTCGCCAACCGTGCCGTTCCCGCAGGCAGGAGGGGCCACCGGGCTCCGGCGCACATCCGGGCGCCCTGGCGCGCCTCTCACCGGCCCCTTGGGCGGGCCGGACGAGGTTGGTCCACTCACCGCCCTCTGTCGCGAATGTAATTCTAGTATTAGACTTCAAGAACTCCGGTGTGCGCCACCCCCCAGACAGACGGGAGCCTGCGAGGTGACTTCGGTACGGGAAGAGGTCACCGCGGGCGGCGAGGAGCGGAGCATCGGCTACGCCTGGCGGGTGGTCTCGGTGGTCGGCCTGGCCGGCGTGCTCACCGCGCTGGGCGGCAGCGCCCTGAACGTGGCCCTGCCGCAGGTGGTGCAGCAGACGGGCGCGAGCGCCGCCGCCGCGAGCTGGATCCTGCTGTCCTTCCAGCTCACCACGACCACGCTGATGGTCGCCTTCGGCCGCATGGCCGACATGTTCGGACGGCGCGCGATGTACCTGGGCGGCCTGGCCACCTACACCGCGGCCAGCCTGCTGGCCGGGTTCGCGCCCGACCCGTGGCTGATCGTGGCGCTGCGGGTGTTCCAGGCGGCGGGCACGGCGATGCTGCTGACCAACAGCGCCGCGCTGATCACCGACGCGTTCCCCCGCGCCCGGCTGGGCGAGGGCATGGGCGTCTACACCGCCTGCTTCTCCATCGCCCAGCTCATCGGGCCGACCATGGGCGGCTTCCTGGCCGAGCATCTGGGCTGGCGCTGGGTGTTCTGGTACAACGTGCCGATCGGCGTGGGCTGCCTGGCCTGGGACGCGTACGTGCTGCGGCGCACCCGGCCGCGTCAGACCGAGCGCGGCATGGACTGGCCGGGCAACCTGCTGGTGCTGCTGTGCCTGGGCGGCCTGCTCATCGCGCTGTCGGAGGTCAGCAGGCGCGGCTGGCACGACCCGCTGATCCTGGCGGGCCTGGCCGGGTTCGCGGTCACCCTGCCGCTGTTCCTGCTGGTGGAGCTGCGGCACCGCCGCCCGGTGGTGGACCTGCGCATGTTCCGGCAGGCGGCGTTCGCGCTGGGCACCGCGGCCTCGTTCCTGGCCTCGTGCGCCCGGGTCGCGGTGGTGCTGCTGCTGGCCCTGTTCTTCCAGGCCGTGCACGGCGACGACCCGGTCACGGCCGGGCTGAAGATCCTGCCGCTGGCGGTCGCGGCGATGGTCGCCTCGGCCGGGTCGGGGTTCCTGCAGCGGCGGCTCAGCGCGCGCACGCTCGCCGCGGCGGGCAGCGGCCTGGTCACGCTGGGCCTGCTGGCGCTGCTCGCCACGATCTCCCCGGACGCGCCCTACCCGCTGCTGGGCGCGGCCCTGCTGGTCATCGGCCTGGGCTCGGGCACGTTCCTGCCGTCCAACACGGTGGTGCTGATGGACGGCATGCCGGCCGGCCGCGTGGGCATCGCCAACGCGATGCGGCTCATGCTGCAGAACACCGGCATCGTGGTCGGCACCGCCCTGGCCCTGTCGATCATCACGGCGCCGCTGCCCGCCGACCTGCACGACGCGGTGTTCGCCGGGACGCTGCACGACGTCTCCGGCCCCGCCACCGCCCAGCTCGCGCTCGGCTACCGCTGGGCGCTGGCGTGCATGGCCGCGGTCTCGGCGCTGTGCACGCTCACCTGCCTGGGCAGGCGGCGCGCGGGCCGGCGGGCCGCCGCGGGCCGCTAGAGGACGAAGCCCTCGGGGAAGGGGTCGCGCGGGTCGAGGAAGTACTGCGCGGTGCCGGTCACCCAGGCCCGCCCGGTGATCGTGGGCACGACCGCCTGCCTGCCCGCGACCTCCGCCTCGGCCACCAGCCGCCCCACGAACCGGGTGCCGATGAACGACTCGTTGACGAAGTCGGCGCCGAGCTCCAGCTCGCCGCGGGCGTGGAGCTGGGCCATGCGGGCGCTGGTGCCGGTGCCGCACGGCGAGCGGTCGAACCAGCCCGGGTGGATGGCCATGGCGTGCCGCGAGTGCCGGGCGTCGGAGCCGGGGGCGACGAACTGCACGTGGTGGCAGCCGCGGATGCCCGGGTCGAGCGGGTGCACCGGCTCGTCCTGCTCGTTGATCGCCGCCATGATGGCCAGCCCGGCGTCCAGGATCTGCTGCTTGGCCGCCCGGTCGAACGGCAGCCCCACCGACTCGATGTCCAGGATCGCGTAGAAGTTGCCGCCGTACGCCAGGTCGTAGCCGACCTCGCCCAGGCCCGGCACCTTCACCGTGCGCTCCAGGCCGACGCTGAAGGCGGGCACGTTCTGGATCGTGACCGCGGTCGCCGCGCCGTCCTCGACCTTCACCTCGGCGACCACCAGCCCGGCGGGGGTGTCGAGGCGGATCGTGGTGACCGGCTCCACGACCGGCACCATGCCGGTCTCGACCAGCACGGTCGCCACCCCGATCGTGCCGTGGCCGCACATCGGCAGGCAGCCGGAGACCTCGATGTAGACCACGCCGTAGTCGGCGTCGGGCCGCGTGGGCGGCTGCAGGATCGCGCCGCTCATCGCGGAGTGGCCGCGCGGCTCGTTCATCAGCAGCCTGCGCACGTGGTCGAGGTTCGCCATGAAGTGCTCGCGGCGCTCGGCCATGGTCGCGCCGGGGATCACGCCGATCCCGCCGGTGATCACCCGCGTGGGCATGCCCTCGGTGTGCGAGTCGACCGCGTGGTAGACGTGGCGCGTTCTCACCTGTGACTCCCCTCCCCGGTTCCTAGCGCAGTCCCTCGGCGAGGGCCTTCTCGGTGGCCGCGCGCACCGCGGCCTCCTGCTCGGGCGTCAGCGGCACCCGCGGTGGCCGGCACGCCCCGCCCCTGCGCCCGGCCAGGTCCATCGACAGCTTAATGGCCTGCACGAACTCGGTCTTGGAGTCCCAGCGCAGCAGGGGGTGCAGCAGCCGGTACAGCGGCAGCGCGGTCTCCAGGTCCTTGGCGACCGCGGCGCGGTACAGGGCGACGCAGGAGGCGGGCAGCGCGTTCGGGTAGCCGGCCACCCAGCCGGCCGCGCCGGCCAGGCACAGTTCGAGCAGCACGTCGTCGGAGCCGACCAGCAGGTCCAGCCCCGGGGCCACCTCGGCCAGCTCGTACGCCCTGCGCACGTCGCCGGTGAACTCCTTCACCCCCACGATCAGCCCCTCGCCGTGCAGCCTCGCCAGCAGCGCCGGGGTGAGGTCCACCTTGGTGTCGTAGGGGTTGTTGTACGCCACGACCGGCACGCCCGCCTCGGCCACCTCGCGGTAGTGCCCGAGCACCGCGCGCTCGTCGGCCCGGTAGGCGTTGGGCGGCAGCAGCATCACCGCGCCGCACCCCGCGTCGCGCGCCTGCTCGGCCCACCTGCGCGCCTCGGCCGCGCCGTACGCCGCGACGCCGGGCATGACCCGCTCCGGGCCGACGGCGGCCACCGCGGTCTCCACCACCCGGGCCCGCTCCTCCGGGGTGAGGGTCTGGTACTCGCCCAGCGAGCCGTTGGGCACGACGCCGTCGCAGCCGTTGGCCACCAGCCAGCGGCAGTGCTCGGCGTATGCGCCGAAGTCGGGGGATAGATCCTCGTTCAGCGGCAGCGCGGTGGCGACGAGCACGCCGTGCCACGGAAGGGTCGTCATCGAATCTCCTTTGGGGGTGCTTGCCCGGGTTCGGTCCCGGAGTCGGGGGGTGCGGCGAGGTCGCCCAGGCGTACGGGCTGGGCGATCGGGCGGCGGGGCGGCGCGGGCGGCTCGCCGGCCAGGGAGGCGATGGCGTGGCCGCACACCCGGCCCTGGCACCAGCCCATGCCGGGGCGGGCCAGGAGCTTGATCGCGCGGGCGTCGCGGGCGCCCAGCCTGCGGGCCTCGGCGACGCGGGAGTACGGCACCTCCTCGCAGCGGCACACGATGGTGCCGGGACGCAGCCAGGAGTGCCAGCCGTCGCGTACGGGATAGGCGCGCTGGAGCGCGGCGGCGAAGGCCGCGAGCCGGTCGCGGCGCCGCGGCAGCGCGGGCGCGGGGGCGACGCGGCGGCCCAGGTCGGCGGCCACCGCGCGGCCCGCGATCAGGCCCTCCAGCTCGGCCAGCTCGGCGCCGCCGATCCCGGTGCTCTCGCCCGCCGCGTACACGCCGGGGACGCTGGTGCGCATGCCGGCGTCCACAGTGACGACCGGGCCGCCGTCGGCTCCGGGTCCGGTGGCGCAGCCGAGCTGGACCGGCAGGTCGAGCTGGGGCACGAAGCCGTAGCCGACGGCGAGCGTGTCGCAGGCGACCGTGCGGGTGCGCAGGGGCCGCCAGTTCGCGTCCACCTGGGCGAGGGTGACGCCGGTCAGCTCGCGCTCGCCGTGGGCGGCGACGACGGCGACGCCGCCCCGGAAGGGCACGCGGTGGCGCAGCAGCGCCAGCCCGTACGCCGCCGCCTCCGCGACCTTGCCGGGCAGCGGCCGGGCCCGCAGCGCGATGGCGGCCAGGGGGTTGGCCTCGTACACGCCGAGCACGTCCGCGCCGGCGGCGGCGAGCCCCGCGCCCACCGGCAGCAGGAACGGCCCGGTGCCCGCCACCACGATCCGCCGCCCGGCCGCCACCAGGTCGCCCTTGAGCAGCGCCTGCGCGCCGCCTGCGGTGAGCACGCCGGGCAGGTCCCAGCCGGGGAAGGGCAGCGACCGGTCGTAGGCGCCGGTGGCGATCAGCAGCCTGCGGGCGGTGACGGTGACCGGCCGCTCCTCGCGGTCGCCCGCCAGGCAGCGCACCACCACCCCGTCGGCGCCGCGCTCCACCGACCAGACGCGGTGGTTCAGCCGCACGTCGGCGCGCGCGGTGACGTCGGCGGCCAGGCGCAGGAACCGGCCGAAGCCGTGGTGCAGCGCGCCGGGGCGGGCGGCGTGGAAGCCCTCGGCCGGGTGCCGGAAGTACTGGCCGCCGAGCCGCGCGCCGGAGTCGAGCAGGACCACGCTCAGCCCGGCCCGAGCCGCGGCGGCGGCCCCGGCGAGCCCTGCGGGGCCGCCGCCGACGACGGCGAGATCGTACCCGTTCACGAGGTGGTCACCTCATCCCCGGGGCGTGCCTGGGTGGAGCAGGCGCGCAGCGACGGCGTGCCGTTGACGGTGAGCAGGCAGTCGAAGCACACGCCGATGCCGCAGAACAGGCCGCGGGGCCTGCCCTCGAAGCGGGTGGTGCGCCAGGAGCGGATGCCGGCGGCGTGCATGGCGGCGCCGATGCTCTGGCCGGGCACGACCGGCACCGGGCGGCCGTCCACGGTGATCTCGAAGGCGGGCTCTGGCCGGGCGCCGACCAGCCGTTGGGGTGTCATGCGTTCTCCGCGGCGAATCTGGCGGGCCCGAACGGCCCGGGATCAACGTCGGCGAGTCCGTCGCGGCCGGGGAGGCCGGCGAGGCCGTCGCGGGCCTCCGTGATGGCCGCGGCGACGAGGCGGCCGGTGGCGGGCGCGAGGCCGATGCCCGCGCCCTCGTGGCCGCAGGCGTGGTGCAGGCCGGGCGCGCGCGGGTCGGGCCCGATGACCGGCAGGTGGTCGGGGCAGTAGGGGCGGAACCCGCAGTACGCCCGGATCACCTTGCGCTCGGCCAGGGCGGGGAACAGCGCGACCGCCTGCTCGGCGAGCCGCCGCAGCACCGGGACCGACATGGTGCGGTCGAAGCCGACCCGCTCGCGGCTGGCGCCGATCAGCACGGTGCCGGAGGGCGTGCCCTCGACCACGGCGCTGGTCTCCAGCCCGGAGGAGTCGCTGGCGACGTTGGTGACGTACGCGGCGGTGTAGACCTTGTGCAGGATCAGCGGCTCGGGCAGCGGTTCGGTGACCAGGATGAAGCCGCGCCTGGGCAGCACCGGCAGGTCCACCCCGGCGAGCGCGGCGACCTCGCCGCCCCAGGTGCCGGCCGCGTTGACGACGGCGCCGGCGGGGATGTCGCCGCGGGTGGTGCGCACGCCGGTGATCCGGCCGCCGGAGGTCAGGAACCCGGTGACCTCGGTGCCCGGAAGGAACCGGGCCCCGCTCGCGCGCAGCAGGCGGGCGGCGGCCAGCATCGGCTGCACCTGGGCGTCCTGCGGGTAGAACACGCCGCCCGCGAGGTCGCGCGTGAGATGCGGCTCGTACGCGGCCAGCCCGGCCGCGGAGACCGCGGTGTGCTCGACGCCGCGCTGGGTGCGGGCCAGCCCGGTCAGCGCGGCCAGGACCTCGTCGGTCTCGGCGACGACCAGGCCGCCCTTGGCCTCGAACTCGAACCCGCCGACCTCGGCGTCCAGCTCCCGCCACAGCCGGTTGGACAGCAGGGCGAGCTCCAGCTCCGGCCCCGGTTCCTTGTCGGAGACCAGGACGTTGCCCTCGCCGGCGCCGGTGGTGCCGCCGGCCACCGAGCCCCGCTCGACGACGGTCACGTCCAGCCCGGCGCGCGCCGCATAGTAGGCGCAGGCGGCCCCGACGACCCCCGCCCCGATCACCACGACATCCGGCACTCCCGCCTCCTTCCCTCTCAATAATATGTCACATCACACCACGTGCCACCCGCCTGGCCGCATCCGGCCACCCGGGCACGCGTATCACTCCACAGCGCGTCCATATCGGCTCCATACCGGGGAGACGGGGTGAAGGGGGAACCGGTCGTATCCGCGCCTACCATGTGTGCCGTGACCCGCATCATCGACCAGGTGCGCGCCCGCGCGACCGCCCTGTTCCACTCGTTCTGGACGCCGACCCCCGACACCATGCGCCGGTGGGCGGTGGTCGCGGTCGCCGTCAACGTGCTCATCACCGTGACGGGCGCCACCGTACGGGTCACCGGCTCCGGCCTGGGCTGCCCCACCTGGCCGCGCTGCACCCCCGACAGCTTCACCCCGGTGCCCCACCCCGACGTCTCCGTGGTGAACATGCTGATCGAGTTCGGCAACCGGACCCTGACGGGCCTGGTGGGGGCCGTGGCCGTGGTCTGCGTGCTGGCCGCGCTGCGCCTGCGCGAGCGCCGCCGCGACCTGGTCCACCTTGCCTGGCTCCAGGTCGCGGGCGTGCTGCTCCAGGCCCTGTGGGGCGGCGTCGTGGTGCAGACCCTGCTGAACCCGGTCACGGTCAACCTGCACTTCCTGTTCTCGATCGGGCTCATCGCCGCCGCCTACGCCCTGTACGCCCGCTCGGTCGAGGGCGACGGCGCGCCGCAGCGGCTGGTGCACCGCGACATCCGCACCCTCGGCTTCGTGCTCGTGGCCGCGGTGCTGGTGCTGATCGTGGCCGGCATGGTGGTCACCGGCACCGGCCCCCACTCCGGCGACGAGCTGGCCGGCCGGTTCCCCTTCGACATCGAGACCGTGGCCCGCATCCACGCCGACACCGTGTGGATCGTGATCGGCCTGACGTTCTCGCTGCTGTTCGCCCTGCACGTCACCGACGCCCCCGGCCGCGCCCGGCGCGCCGCGCTGGTGCTGTTCGGCGTCGAGCTGGCCCAGGGCGTGATCGGCTACGTGCAGTACTTCACCGCCGTCCCGGCCGCCCTGGTGGCCGCGCACGTCCTGGGCGCCACCCTGGTCTGGATCGCCACCCTCCGGGTCGTGTACATGATGCGCTCCCGCGGCCCCCTCGGCACCCCGGCCCCGCCCCGCGAGACCGACGACGAGCGGACCCCTCTCAGCGCCTCCGCCTGACACCCCCTCCCCCAGGCGTCCCATCGAGCACACGCGATGGAAATGGGGTCTTATGGGAGAGTAGGTCCGCCACTCCCCCACCGGCCGGAGGTGCCAACTGCCGGATATTTCGCGAAAGCTGTCGCTGCCCCTCCCCCGGCCCTCGCGGCGTGCCCTGCGGCTGGGGTTCCAAGGGCTCGTCGTGCTCAGCGTGCTGGCCATGGCTCCGCAGACCTGGGCCTGGCTGTCCAGCTCCGGCCACCGCACCGTCGCCGAGGCGCGGCCCGGCTGGGCCGCCGCGGTGCCCGAGGCGCCGGTCGCGCTGGTGCTCGGCGCGGGCATCCGCGACGGGGCGCCCACGCCGATGCTGGCCCGGCGGCTCGACATCACCGCCGAGCTGTACCGCGCGGGCAGGGTGCGGGCCGTGCTGCTGTCGGGCGACAACAGCCGGGCGGGCTACGACGAGCCCACGGTCATGCGCGACTACCTGGCCGCCCGGCGGGTGCCCGCGGAGGCGATGGTGCTCGACTACGCCGGATTCGACACCTGGGACTCCTGCGTCCGCGCCCGTGAGGTGTTCGGGGCGCGCAAGGTGACCGTGGTCACCCAGGCGTTCCACCTGCCGCGGGCGGTCACGCTGTGCCGTACGGCCGGCCTGGACGCGCACGGCGTGGGCGACGACTCCGCCGAGCGGTTCGCCGCCGCGACCTACGTCTACGGCGCCAGGGAGTTCCTGGCCTCCGCCAAGGGGTTCCTGGACTCGGTGGTGCTGGACTCGCGCCCGCGCTTCCCCGGCCCCCGCGAGACCACGCTGGAGCGGGCGCTCGCGGGCTCGCCGGGTCAGCGCGGCGGCTGACCCGGCCCGCCGTACGGGCCCGCGCCGTACGGCCCGTGCGACGGGCGCTGCGGCCACTGCCCGGGAGGCGGCTGGGACGGCTGCTGCGGCCACTGCCCGGGGGGCGCCTGGGGCGGCTGCTGCGGGCCGAACCGGACGACCCGCGACGGCGGGGCCGGCAGGCTGGCCCGCGCCGCCCGCATGCACTCCAGCAGCGCGCGCTGCTCCTCGTAGAACACGGACTCGCCGACCCCGCCGCGTGAGGCACGCTCGTGCAGCAGGCCCAGCTCGGTCGCGGCGAGCTGGTAGTCGCTCATCGCGCGCAGCCCGGCCCGCCCGCCGTGGGCCTTGCTCCACTGCCGGGCGTGCCGCCGCGCGGGCAGCGAGGACAGCATGGTCACGTCGGCCCCGCTGATCAGCCCGGTCGGCTCGTACGGCGGCAGGTAGCGCTGCAGCAGCGCCACGATCCGCCGCCGGTCGCGGATCACCAGGCCGATCAGGGTGAACAGCACGGCCATCAGCACCAGGTAGGCCACGACCAGCCCGGGGAAGCCGCCGTAGGTGGCCAGGCCGTTCCACAGCCCGTGCAGCAGCATCGCGCCGACCCACCCGGCCAGCAGGATGAACACCCGGCCGGGGCCGTGGCGATGGGCCGCCCACGCGACGGCCACGCCGATCATCGAAGTGAACAGCGGGTGCGCGAAGGGCGAGAGCACCCCGCGCAGCACCACGGTGACGGCCAGGCTCTGCACCGCCACCGGCCCGCTCTGCGCGGCGACGTAGTAGCTGACGTTCTCGGACATCGCGAAGCCCAGGCCGACCATGCTGGCGTAGATGATGCCGTCGGTGGGGCCGTCGAGCTCCTGCCTGCGGAACCTGAGCAGGCCGAGCAGCACCAGGCCCTTCATGGTCTCCTCGACCAGCGGCGCGCCGAAGGTCGCCGCGATGCCCCGGGCGTCGTCGAGCTCCAGGTTGGCGGCGTGGGAGATGTACAGCAGGCCGACCGAGTTGATGATCCCGGCGGCCAGCACGGCGATGCCCGCGCCCCAGGCGAAGGCGAAGATCAGGTTGCTGCGCGGCTCGGGCTCCAGGCGGTCCAGGCCGAGCACCGCGGCCAGCAGCAGCGGCACCGGGGCGATGGCCAGGATCAGCGCGATCACGAACCTGACCGGCTCGCCGTCGAGCAGGTCGAAGGAGAACGAGGCGAGCGCGCACAGCCCGGCCAGGACGAGGCCGACGATCAGTCCGACCGAGGGGCGCTCCTTGAACACCCATCGAGGATCACGGATCGTCATGTGGCGAGCGTAACCGATCAGGTACCACCTGTCCGCCCCGCGCTGCCCGGTCGTCCGGGTCAGGACAGGGCGGCGCCCGCGGCGACGGCGGGCGTACCAGGGGTCATACCAGCAGGGAATCGATGGCGACGGTCAGGAACAGCAGCGCCAGGTAGGCGTTGGACCAGTGAAAGAACCGCATGGGCCGCAGGGCCACGCCGGTCTTGCCGGCGTTGACCCGGCCGAGCAGGCGGTGCACCTCCCACAGGCAGGCCGCGCCGAGCGCGAGCGCCACCACCGGGTAGAGCAGGGTGGTGCCGGCGACCGGCCACAGCAGCAGCGAGCACAGCACGGTGGCCCAGGTGTAGGCGATGCTCTCCAGCACCACGCGGCGCTCGGTGGCGACGACGGGCAGCATGGGCACCGACGCGGCGGCGTAGTCCTCGCGGTAGCGCATGGCCAGGGTCCAGGTGTGCGGCGGGGTCCAGAAGAACACCACGCCGAACAGCACGACCGGGGCCCAGTCGAGGCCGCCGGTGATGCCCGCCCAGCCGATCAGCACCGGCATGCAGCCGGCGATGCCGCCCCACACGACGTTCTGGGCGGTGCGCCGCTTGAGGTACATCGAGTAGACGAAGACGTAGAACAGGTTGGCCGCCAGCGACAGCAGCGCGGCCAGCCAGTTCACCGTCAGGCCCAGGCCCGCGGTGGAGATCGCGCCCAGGGCGACGCCGAAGACGAGCGCGCCGCGCGGCGAGACCTGGTGCCGGGCCAGCGGCCTGCGCCGGGTGCGGCGCATGGCGGCGTCGATGTCGCGGTCGATGTAGCAGTTGAGCGCGTTGGCACTGCCCGCCGAGAGGGTACCGAACACGAGGGTGGCGATGGCCAGCCACGGGTCCGGCAGGCCGCGCGCCGCCAGGAACATGACGGGGAGCGTGGTGATCAGCAGGAGCTCGATGATCCGCGGCTTGGTCAGCGCGATGTACGCCTTGACGAGCGCGCCGATCGTGCGCGGCGGCGGCCCGGCCTCCTGAGCGAGGTCGGGCTGCGGGGTCGCCGGCGCGATCGCCGGGGGCGTGCCGGGCGATTCGGCCGGCCGCCGGAACGTTGTGTGGTTCGTCAGCGTCAAGGGGCTTCCAGGACGTGCGGGGTCAACGCGTAACCTCTGGTTAAGAGCGGATCCGTAAAATGCGGGCACCAGCCAGCTTGGAGACTCACTGTAGTCCGTGGGGGGGCCGGTCCCGGCATGGGGGGCGAACCGTGCGGCGAGTTGCTCTGTATAGGGCGGTTTGTCCGCGGGCGGTGAACTCCGCGAGTGTACTCAGGGCGGCCTGCGCCCCGCCGACCAGGCCGACCCGTTAGGGTCCGGTGTGGGCGGGAAACGCCAACCGGCGCCATCAATCCAACTAGATCCGGAGATCGAGCAGTTGAGCAGCGAACTCGTGCCAGCCCTTGAGTGGACCGACCTCGACCGGCGCGCGGTCGACGTCGTCCGTGCCCTGGCGATGGACGCGGTTGAGAAGGCCGGCTCGGGGCACCCGGGCACGGCCATGAGCCTCGCTCCCGCCGCGTACCTGCTTTTCCAGCGCGTCATGCGCCATGACCCGACCGACCCGTCCTGGACCGGCCGCGACCGCTTCGTGCTGTCGTGCGGCCACTCCAGCCTCACCCTGTACATCCAGCTCTTCCTGTCCGGCTACGGCCTGACGCTGCACGACCTGCAGTCGCTGCGGCAGTGGGACAGCCTCACCCCGGGCCACCCGGAGCACGGCCACACGCTGGGCGTCGAGACCACCACCGGCCCGCTCGGCCAGGGCATCGGCAACGCGGTCGGCATGGCCATGGCCGCCCGCCGCGAGCGCGGCCTGTTCGACCCCGACGCCGAGCCCGGCACCAGCCCGTTCGACCACCACATCTGGTGCTTCGCCTCCGACGGCGACATCGAGGAGGGCATCAGCCACGAGGTCAGCGCCCTGGCCGGGCACCAGAAGCTGGGCAACCTGACCGTCGTCTACGACAGCAACCACATCTCGATCGAGGACGACACCCAGATCGCGCTGTCGGAGGACGTCGCCAAGCGCTACGAGGCGTACGGCTGGCAGGTCATCTCGGTCGACTGGACCAAGACCGGCGACTACGTCGAGGACGTCCAGGAGCTGTACGCCGCGCTGGAGGAGTCGCGCGCCGAGACCGACCGGCCCACCCTGATCAAGCTGCGCACGATCATCGGGTGGCCGGCGCCCAACAAGCGCAACACCGGCAAGATCCACGGCTCGGCGCTCGGCGCCGCCGAGGTCGCGGCCACCAAGGAGCTGATGGGCATGGACCCCACGGCCACCTTCGTGGTTCCCGAGGAGGTGCTGGAGCACTCCCGCAAGGTCATCGGCCGGGGCCGTGAGGCCCACGCCGAGTGGGAGAAGTCCTTCCAGGAGTGGCGCGTGGCCAACGCCGAGCGCGCCGCGGAGTTCGACCGCATCGACGCGCGCAAGCTGCCCGAGGGCTGGGACCACGCGCTGCCGACGTTCGAGACCGGCGCCTCGATCGCCACCCGCAAGGCGTCGGGCGAGGTGCTGACCGCGCTCGCGCCGGTGCTGCCCGAGCTGTGGGGCGGCTCGGCCGACCTCGCCGAGTCGAACAACACCACGATGAAGGGCGAGCCGTCCTTCATCCCCGAGGAGTACCAGACCCGCGAGTTCCCGGGTCACAAGTACGGCCGCACCCTGCACTTCGGCATCCGCGAGCACGGCATGGGCGCGATCCTCAACGGCATCGCCCTGCACGGCGGCACCCGCCCCTACGGCGGCACCTTCCTGGTCTTCAGCGACTACATGCGCCCGGCGGTCCGCCTGGCGGCGCTGATGAAGCTGCCGGTCGTCTACGTGTGGACCCACGACTCGATCGGCCTGGGCGAGGACGGCCCCACCCACCAGCCGGTGGAGCACCTGTGGTCGCTGCGCGCGATCCCCGGGCTCGACGTCGTCCGCCCGGCCGACGCCAACGAGACCGCCGCCGCCTGGAAGGTCGTGCTGGAGCACACCGACCGGCCCGCCGCGCTCGCGCTGACCCGGCAGAACCTGCCGGTCTACGAGGGCACCGCCGACCCGGCCAAGGTCGCCAAGGGCGGCTACGTCCTGCAGGAGGCATCCGACGGGTGCCCGCGGGTGATCCTGATCGCCACCGGCAGCGAGGTCCAGCTCGCCGTCGAGGCCCGCGAGACCCTGGAGGCCAGGGGCGTTCCCACCCGCGTGGTCTCGATGCCGTGCGTGGAGTGGTTCCGGGCCCAGGAGCCCGCCTACCGGCAGTCGGTGATCCCCCCGTCGGTGCGCGCCCGTGTGGCCGTCGAGGCGGGAATCGCTCTTGGCTGGCGGGAGTTCGTGGGAGAGGACGGGGAAGTGCTGAGTTTGGAGCACTTCGGTGCCTCAGCTCCGTACCGGACCCTGTTCGAGCAGTTCGGTCTGACGGCCGACCGCGTGGTCGCGGCTGCGAACGCCAGCCTCGCCAGGACCGGGGCCGACAAGGGCGAGACGACGGGAAACTGAATATCATGACCGAGAATCTGAAGCGACTTACCGAGCAGGGCGTGTCGATCTGGCTGGACGACATCAGCCGTGAGCGCCTGCGCAGCGGCAACCTGGCCCAGCTCGTGCGCGACAAGCATGTGGTCGGCGTCACGTCCAATCCCACGATCTTCGCCTCCGCGCTGAGCAAGGGCGACGCGTACGCCGACCAGCTCCACGACCTGAAGGTGCGCGGAGTGGACGTAGGCGAGGCGGTGCGCGCCATCACCACCTACGACATCCGCTGGGCGTGCGACGTGCTGCGCCCGGTCTACGACGCCTCCGGCGGCGTGGACGGCCGGGTGTCCATCGAGGTCGATCCGCGCCTGGCCCGCGACACCGAGCGCACGATCGCCGAGGCGCGGGCGCTGTGGTGGCTGGTGGACCGGCCCAACCTGTTCATCAAGATCCCGGCCACGGTCGAGGGCCTGCCGGCGATCACCGCCGCCCTGTCCGAGGGCATCAGCGTGAACGTGACGCTGATCTTCTCGCTGGAGCGCTACCGCGCGGTCATGGACGCCTGGCTGGCCGGCCTGGAGGGCGCCAAGGCCAAGGGCCTGGACCTGTCCGCGGTGGAGTCGGTGGCCTCCTTCTTCGTCAGCCGGGTCGACACCGAGATCGACAAGCGTCTCGACGCGATCGGCACCGACGCCGCCAAGGCGCTGAAGGGCAAGGCGGCCGTCGCCAACGCGCGGCTGGCGTACGCGGCGTTCGAGGACGTCGTCAACAGCGCCCGCTGGCAGGCGCTGCGCTCGGCCGGCGCCCGCCCGCAGCGCCCGCTGTGGGCCTCCACCGGCACCAAGAACCCGGCCTACCCCGACACCCTGTACGTCGATGAGCTGGTCACCGCGGGCACGGTCAACACCATGCCCGAGAAGACCCTCGACGCCACCGCCGACCACGGCCAGATCAAGGGCGACACCGTCCGCTCCTTCTACGAGGACGCCTGGAACACCATGGCGGCGCTGAAGGAGGCCGGCATCGACTACGACGACGTCGTGCGGGTGCTGGAGGACGAGGGCGTGGAGAAGTTCGAGGCGTCCTGGAACGAACTGCTCGAAACCGTCTCCGCAGAGCTCAAGAAGGCGTGAGCGTTCATGACCGTTTCCTTCGGTGACGAGACGGCGGCCGAGGCCGCCGCCTCCGCCGTCGGGACCCTCGTCCGGGAGGGCGTGCCCGCCGCGCTGGCGGCGGGCGACGCCTCCCTGTGGGGTCCCGAGGCCGCCGACGAGGCGGCCAGGCGCCTGGGCTGGCTCAGGCTGCCGGAGACGAGCCGCGAGCTGCTGCCCGAGATCACCCGGCTGGTGGAGCGGGCCCGCGCCGAGGGCCTGGACCACGTCGTGCTGGCCGGGATGGGCGGCTCCTCGCTCGCGCCGGAGGTGATCTGCGACACGGCCGACGCGCCGCTGACGGTCCTGGACACCACCGACCCCGGCCAGGTGCGCCGGGCGCTGGAGGACCGGCTCGACCGCACGATCGTCGTGGTCGCGAGCAAGAGCGGCGGCACGGTCGAGACCGACAGCCACCGGCGCATCTATGACAAGGCGTTCCGCGACGCGGGCATCGACCCGGCGGGGCGGATCGTCGTGGTCACCGACCCCGGCTCCCCGCTGGAGGCGGTCGCGCGCGAGGCGGGCTACCCGCTGGTGCTCGCCGACCCGGACGTGGGCGGGCGCTACAGCGCCCTGTCGGCCTTCGGCCTGGTGCCCAGCGCGCTGGCGGGCGCCGACGTCGAGCGGCTGCTCGACGAGGCCGCCTCGGTGCGCGGGCTGCTGGCCGAGGGCGAGGGCAACCCGGGCCTGGAGCTGGGCGCGGCGCTCGGCGCCGCGGCGGCGGCCGGGCGCGACAAGCTGATCCTGGAGGACGGCCTGTCGCAGATCAACGGGCTGCCCGACTGGATCGAGCAGCTCGTCGCCGAGTCCACCGGCAAGTCCGGCACCGGCATCCTGCCGGTGGTCGACGCCGACCCCACCGGCGCCGATGACGAGATCGTGGCGTCCATCGACGGCGAGGGCGCGATCGAGGTGTCCGCGCCGCTGGGCGCGCAGTTCCTGATCTGGGAGTACGCCACCGCCGTCGCGGGCCGGATGCTCGGGATCAACCCGTTCGACCAGCCGAACGTGGCCGAGTCCAAGGAGAACACCGCGGCGCTGCTCGCGGCCGGCGTACCCCAGGAGAAACCGGTCCTGGTCGACGGCCCGGTCGAGGTCTACGGCGAGCTCGCCGGTCCCGCGCACGACCTTTCCGGCGTGCTGACCGGCCTGCTCAAGGCGATCCCCGACGACGGCTACCTCGCGATCCTGGCCTTCCTGGACCGCTGGTCCGCCTTCGACGTGCCGACGCCCGAGGACGCGGCGCTCGACGAACTGACCGAGGCGTGGGCCGCCGCCGACCCGGCCACGCTGCGCCCGCTGCTCGCGGCGCGCACCGACCGGCCGGTGACCTTCGGCTGGGGACCGCGGTATCTGCACTCCACCGGGCAGTTCCACAAGGGCGGCCCGCAGTACGGCGTGTTCCTGCAGATCACCGGCGCGATCCCCGACGGCGCCGACATCGAGGTGCCGGGTAAGCCCTACACGCTGGGCGCGCTACAGCTCGCCCAGGCCCTCGGCGACTTCGGCGCCCTCGTCAAGAGGGGCCGGCCCGCCGTGCGCGTGCATCTGACCGACCGGGTGGCCGGCGTGACCCACCTGCTCGCCGCCGCCCGCCAGGTATGAAGACGGGGGAACCCCATCATGACTAGTCCGGCACAGCCGGAGCCGAGCGGCCCGGAGGCCGCGGCTCCCGACGAGGCCGCGGGCCCCACCGCGGCGACGGGCGCCGACACGAGCCCCACCGCGGCGGCCGGCGCCGACACGAGCCCCAGCGCGGGGACCGGCGCCGACCTGTACCCCGCCGCGACGCGGCCGTCCGACGAGGCCGCGGTGGTCGCGGCGCAGGCGGCGACCGCGGCGACGACGAGAGAGGCGCTGACGGCCAACCCGCTGCGCGACCCGCGCGACAAGCGCCTGCCCCGTGTGGCCGGGCCGTGCGTGCTGGTGCTGTTCGGCGTCACCGGCGACCTCGCCAAGCGCAAGCTCCTGCCCGCGATCTACGACCTGGGCAACCGGGGCCTGCTGCCCCCGGGCTTCTCCCTGGTCGGCTTCGCCCGGCGCGACTGGGCGGCCCAGGACTTCGCCCAGGTCACCCATGACGCGATCAAGGAGAACGCGCGCACCCCCTTCCGCGAGGAGGTGTGGAAGCAGCTTCGCGAGGGCATCCACTTCGTCCCCGGCGAGTTCCACGACGACGGCGCGTTCGACGCGCTGGCGATGGCGCTGAAGGAGATCGACGAGACCCGCGGCACCGGCGGCAACTACGCCTTCTACCTCTCGGTGCCGCCGAAGTTCTTCCCGCTGGTGGTGCAGCAGCTCAAGCGCACCGGCCTGGCCAACGCGCCCCACGGCGCGTGGCGGCGGGTCGTGATCGAAAAGCCGTTCGGGCACGACCTGGCCAGCGCCCAGGAGCTGAACGAGATCACCAGCGCGGTCTTCCCCGAGAGCTCGGTCTTCCGGATCGACCACTACCTCGGCAAGGAGACCGTCCAGAACATCATGGCGCTGCGGTTCGCCAACAACCTGTTCGAGCCGATCTGGAACCGCAGCTACGTGGACCACGTGCAGATCACGATGGCCGAGGACATCGGCATCGGCGGCCGGGCCGGCTACTACGACGGCATCGGCGCGGCCCGCGACGTGATCCAGAACCACCTGCTCCAGCTCCTCGCGCTGGTCGGCATGGAGGACCCGACCTCCTTCGACGCCGACGCGCTGCGCCGGGAGAAGGAGAAGGTGCTCAAGGCCGTGCGCCTGCCGCAGGACCTGAGCCTCGGCACCGCCCGCGGCGCCTACACCGCGGGCTGGCAGGGCGGCGAGCCGGTGGTCGGCTACCTGGAGGAGGAGGGCATCCCCGCCGACTCCATCACCGAGACCTACGCCGCGATCAAGCTGGAGATCGCCAACCGGCGCTGGGCGGGCGTGCCGTTCTACCTGCGCACCGGCAAGCGGCTCGGGCGGCGCGTGACCGAGGTCGCCGTGGTGTTCCAGCGGGCGCCCCACCTGCCCTTCAGCAAGACCGACACCGAGATCCTGGGGCAGAACGCCCTGGTCATCCGGGTGCAGCCGGATGAGGGGATCACGGTCAGGTTCGGCTCGAAGGTGCCGGGCACCGCGATGGAGGTCCGCGACGTCAGCATGGACTTCGCCTACGGCGAGTCGTTCATGGAGTCCTCGCCCGAGGCGTACGAGCGGCTGCTGCTGGACGTGCTCATCGGCGACCCGCCGCTGTTCCCGCACCAGCGGGAGGTGGAGCTGTCCTGGCGCATCCTCGACCCGATCGAGGAGTTCTGGGCCACGCAGGGCCAGCCGGAGGGCTACCCCGCCGGCACCTGGGGCCCGCCCTCGGCCGACGCGATGATGGCCCGCGACGGCCGGGTCTGGAGGAGGCTGTAGATGACCAGCTTCATGCTCAGCGGCACCAACGCGTCCAAGATCAGCTCTCATCTGACCCACCTGCGCCACCAGATGGGCGCGCCCGCGATCGGCATGGTGCTGACGCTGGTCGTGGTGTGCGACGAGAGCAACCAGTACGACGCGACCCGCGCGGCGACCGACGCGGCGCGCGAGCACCCCTCGCGCATCCTCGTGGTGATCAACCGCGACCCGGAGGAGGCCAACCGGCTCGACGCCGAGCTGCGCATCGGCGAGTCCACCCCGGGCGAGGTCGTCCTGCTGCGCCTGTACGGCGAGCTGACCCGGCACGCCGACTCGGTGGTCAGCCCGCTGCTGCTGCCCGACACCCCGGTGGTGGCGTGGTGGCCGGGCCCGTGCCCGGAGGTCCCGTCCAAGGACCCGATCGGCCAGCTCGCGCAGCGGCGCATCACCGACGCGCGGGCCGACACCGACTCCGTGGCGGCGATCGTCGGCCGGTCCCGCGGGTACGTCGCGGGCGACACCGACATGGCCTGGACCCGCCTGACACCGTGGCGCAGCCTGCTGGCCGCGGCGTTCGACCAGCCGGTGGGCCGGGTCGGCGGCGGCCTGGTGGAGGCCGCGGCCGGCAACGCCAGCGGTCCGCTGCTGGCCGCCTGGCTGTCCAGGCGCGTGGGCGTGCCCATCGGCGTCGCCGAGTCGGGCGGGCCGGGGCTGACGGCCGTACGCCTGAACACCGACGAGGGCGAGGTCTCGGTGACCAGGACCGACGCCAGGCTCGCCACCCTGCGCCGGCCCGGCCAGCCCGACCGGCACGTCGCGCTGGCGCGGCGGCACACCTCGGAGCTGCTGGCCGAGGAGCTGCGCCGCCTCGACCCCGACGAGATCTACGCCGAGGCGCTGCAGCAGCTCGCCGCGACCGGCTGACCCTGCACACCCGATCACGAATCACACCCGATCCCGAAAGGCACCGACGTGACCGTCCCCAGCGTTGTCGTCCACCGCGACGCCGACGTGCTCGCCAAGGCAGTGGCCGCACGCCTGATCACCCGGCTGGTGGACGTGCAGTCCGCCAAGGGCTCGGCGTCGCTGGTCCTCACCGGAGGCACGGTCGGTCACGCCACCCTGGCCGAGGTCGCCGCCACCCCGGCCAGGGACGCCGTCGACTGGCGGCGGCTCGACGTGTGGTGGGGCGATGAACGCTTCCTGCCCACCGGCGACCCCGAGCGCAACGAGACCGGGGCCCGCAAGGCGCTGCTGGACAAGGTCGATCTCGACCCCGCCCGGGTGCACGTCATGCTCGGCCCCGACTCCGGCCTGACCGCCGAGGAGTCCGCCGCCCGCTACGCCGAGGAGCTGCGCGCCGCGGCCCGTCCCGAGGACCACGGTCCGGTCCCCCGCTTCGACGTGCTCCTGCTCGGCATGGGCCCCGACGCCCACGTGGCCTCCCTGTTCCCGGAGATGCCCGCCCTGTACGACGAGCGGCCCACCGCCGCCGTGCACGGCGCTCCCAAGCCCCCGCCCACGCGCATCACGCTCACCATGAGCTCCATCCACGCGGCCCGCGAGGTGTGGGTGGTGGCCGCCGGCGCGGAGAAGGCCGGCGCCGTCCGGCTGGCCCTGTCCGACGCGGGCCCGGTCCAGGTGCCGGCCGCGGGCGCCCGCGGCCAGAGCCGCACGCTGTTCCTGCTGGACCGCGCCGCCGCCGCCAAGATCCCCGCGTCCCTGGTGCGCCCCGCCAGCCCCTGACGGGCCCTGCTCCGCTACTCCGCGGCGCGCAGCACCGTGTCGATCTCGGCCACAAGGGCGTCCTGGGCCGGGCGGTCCAGGCTGGAGGCCCGTACGGCGTTGCGGGCCAGCTCGGCGAGTGCGGCGCGGTCCAGGCCGAAGACCTCGGCGGCGATCTCGTACTCGCGGGTCAGCGTGGTGTTGAACATGGGCGGGTCGTCGCTGTTCAGGGTGACGTTCAGGCCCTCCTTGAGCATGCGGGGCAGGGGGTGCGCGGCGATGTCGCGCACCTGGCCGGTGCACACGTTGGAGGTCGGGCACACCTCCAGCGGCAGCCAGGTCTCGCGCAGGTGGGCGACCAGGCGGGGATCGTCCAGGCAGGAGATGCCGTGGCCGACGCGCTCGGCGCCCAGGCCCTCGATGGCCTCCCAGATGGTCTCCGGCCCCGTCATCTCGCCGGCGTGCGGGAGGCTGCGCAGGCCGGCGGCGCGGGCGGCGCGGAAGGCGTCGCGGAACTCCTCCCGGTACGCCGGGCGGTGCTGCTCGATCCCGGCCAGCCCGAACCCGACCAGGGCCTCCGGCGGCTCGTCGAGGGCGTGGCGCACGGTGACCGCCGCCGCCTCGCCGCCGTACTCACCGGGGATGTCGAAGATGTAGGCCATGCGCACGCCGTGCTCGGCCGCCGACTCCCGGGCGGCGACGTCCAGGGCCTCGGTGACCGCCCGCATGGGCAGGCCGCGCGTGTGGTGGGCGTACGGCGTCACCTGGAGCTCGACGTAGCGGCAGTTCTGCGCGGCCAGGTCGCGGGCGAGGCCGGTGACGAGGGTGGCGATGTCCTCCGGCTCGCGCACCACGTCGTTGACGGCCTGGTAGACCTCGGCGAAGTGGGGGAAGTCGCGGAAGGTGTAGAAGGCCCGCAACTCCGCCTCGGTGCCGGGCACCCGGCTGCCGGGGTGGCGCCGGGCCAGTTCCAGCACCGTCGGCACCGACGCGGAGCCGATCAGGTGGACGTGCAGCTCCACCTTGGGCAGCGCGGCGATGAACTCGGCCGAAGGCCGGGACGAGGACGGGGACGAAGACGGGGACGAAGACGGGGACAAAGACGGGGACACAGTCTCGGACACTGGCTGGGTCATGCCGGGACCATACGCACGCTCGCGGCCTCGGAGACACCCTTCCGGCCGATATCTCACACAATCGTGTCAGGTTCCTCCGCGAATGGGGCGTGGCGATGGACGAGGGCGCCCGCGAGGGGGTAGTTGTGGATCGTGGACCTCGACGAGGTGGCCGGGCGGCTGTACGGTCTGGCGCCGGGTGACTTCACGGCCGAGCGCGACGCGGCGGCGCGTGCGGCCAAGGAGGCGGGCGACGCGGCGCTCGCCCGCGAGATCCGCACGCTGCGGCGGCCCACGGTCGCGGCGTGGGCGGTGAACCAGGCGTCCCGGCGGCATCCCGACGAGCTGACCGAGCTGCTGGAGCTGGGCGCGGAGCTGCGCCGGGTGTGGCAGGAGCAGGACGTCGAAGCGCTGGCCGAGCTGACCCGCAGGCGCGGCGCGGCGAGCGGGCGGCTGCTGCGGCTGATCCGCGAGACCGCCGAGGCGGCCGGGCAGGCGCTGTCGGGCTCGGCTCCGGCCGAGATCGAGCAGACGCTGGACGCGGCGACGGTGGACGAGGACGCGGCCGAGCAGGTGCGCCGCGGGCGCCTGGTCCGCCCGCTGAGCTACGCCGGGTTCACCCCGGCGCCCGCGGCCCCGGCCGGCCCCCGCCCCAAGCGCCCGGCCCAGCCGCGCAAGAAGGCCGATGACCGGCAGGCGCGCGAGGCCGCGGAGCGGGAGGCACGCGAAGCCGCCGAGCGGGCCGCACGCGAGGCCGAGCGGGCGGCCCAGGAGGCCGAGCGCGACCACGCCGAGTGGCGGGCCGAACTGGAGGCCGCCGTGGCCGAGCACGACCGGCTCACGGAGAAGGTGGAACGGCTGTCCGGCAAGCTCGCCAAGGCCCGGCAGCAACTGGCCACCGCCGCCCACCGGCGCGAGGTGGCCGAACGCGAGGAACGCCGAGCCGCCCGCACCGCCGCGACCGCCCGCGCGAAGACACGCTGACGACCGGGAGCCACGCGGCACACGTCCCCCACACCACCGCTCCTGCCCGCACGAAGGCGCGCTGAGGGCCGGGGGTCGTGCGGCACACAGCACCCACACCACCACCCAGCCCACGCGGACACACCACAACAACCAGGAACCACCGAACACACCACCCACACCACCCCAACCCACGCCAACACGCCCCGGCGACCACGACCCCACCCGAATGCCGAGCAGCGGTTTGCTGATGTAGGAGCGTATGCCGCGCGGGCCGTCGATGCCCCACGACCTCCGGCCGTCAGGGCGTGTTGGGGAGGGGTGGGGCGGTGGTGTGGGTGGTCGGGTGAGTTGCGGTCGTTGGGGCGTGTTGGGGTGCCGGGGGTGATGGTGTGGGTGGTGTGTGGGGAGGGCGTCGCGTTGCGGGTGGTCACGCCCGGCGGGGAGTTCGCCACGCCCGGCGGGTACGGCGCCGAGGGCCACGTGCACCAGGAGTTCCTCCCGCTGCCCGACTTCGACTGCCAAGCAGAGCCGGCTCCGCCTGCCTGCCGGGAGATCTCGGTGTTCGAGCGCTTCGACGATCGTGCCCGATGTGCCGTGGTGGCGGCCCAGGACGAGGCGAGGCGGCTCGGCCAGGCCGAGATCGACAGCCAGGCCGCGATCGACAGCGACCACCTGCTGCCCGGGGTGTTCGCCGCCGAGAGGGCCCGGCCGCGGGCGTCCTGCTGGACCACGGCCTGGACCCCGGGCGGGCACGCCGCGGGCTCGCTGCGACGGGGCTCATCGACGCCCTCATCGGCCTGAAGGTGGCGCCCGTCACGTGCCGCTGACCCGCGCCCGGGGAAGGCGGGCGCGGCCCTGATGGGACGACCGCCGCACGGGGGCGGCGGTCGGATCTCCTCGTCGTGGGCGGCCGGCCAGGGGGCGGCCGGTCTCAGCGGCAGAAGGGGGCCATGCCCAGCACGGACTTCACGCCGCCAAGCAGATGCTGGACGAAGAACCGGTCGCCCTCCATGGGCTCGTCGGTCCACGCCCGGACGTCGTGGCCGAGGGTGGTGAGCCACGCCTTGCCGCCGTCGTAGTACTGGCACCAGCTCACCGGGTGGTGCTCGCCGTGGCCGGGGTGGCCGAGGTTGCCGCGCACGCCCCGGGCCAGGGTGCTCTCGTCCACCTCGGCGAGCACGCGGACGCGGGTCGGCGCCGGGACGAGGTTGTACCACTCGTCGGAGAAGGTCCAGGTGCGGGGCAGCCCCTGGGTGGATGCGTCGCGGCGGCCGACGGTGACCACGGTGCCGGGCTGGTTGGCGCTGTGGTCGTAGAAGTTGGCGTTGCCGAGCAGGCCCTCGTACCAGGGCCAGTTGTACTCGGTGCCGAAGGCGTTGTGCACGCCGACGAACCCGCCGCCGGCCCGGATGTACTGGCGCAGCGCGGTCTGGGCGGACTCGTCGAACGCGTCGCGGGTGGTGCTGAGGAACATCACGGCGTTGTACGACAGGAGCCGTCCGGCCGAGGAGAGCTGGGTGACGTCCTCCGCCACCGATCTGCTGTTCATCGGGCAGCCCGACGGCAACCTGCTGTGCCTGGACGCCAGGAACGGGCGCGAGCTGTGGCGCTGGCAGACCGGGGCCGCCGTCAGCAGCAGCCCCATCGCCTACGAGATCGACGGCGAGCAGTACATCGCGGTCTACGCCGGCGGCACCGGCATCCCGTACGGGAACTCGGCGCCGCGCGGCGACCACCTGTGGGCGTTCAAGGTGGGCGGGCGCGTGCCCCCGGCCGCCACCCCGCCCGCCCCGGTGGTCCGCCGTCCGGTCTCGGGGCCCCGGTGGACGGCAGCGCCGTGAACAACACGGTGGTGCTCGCCCGCACCTACGACAACGGACAGGTCGGGACCGTCGAGTCGGCGGTCAACGCCATGGCCCCGACCCACCTGCGGGTTCCGGCCGGGACCACGGTCACGTTCGTCAACCCCGCGGACAACGTGCACGTGCACGGGGCCACGCAGTTCTTCGAGGGCCTGTTCGACGTGCGGCTCAAGCCGGGCGAGTCGTTCCAGTACACCTTCACCCGGCCGGGCGAGTACTTCTTCAACGACTGCCACAGCCCGCGCCCCACGGGCAAGATCGAGGTCCTGCCCGCCTAGGGCGCGATCACGGCGACGTCGGCGCCCAGCAGCGGGAAGCGTTCGAGCACCAGGGGATCGTGGCCGGCGACCACCAGTCCGGGGTCGCCGGCCAGTTCCCTGATGCGGTCGAAGGCGCCGTACACGCCGGTCATGCTGTGCAGGATCGGGAACGGCCGGTCGGTTTCCAGGTTCTCGTAGAAGTGACTGGCGTCGGAGGCCAGCACGACGGGGCCGCGGGCCGTCTCGGCCCGCACCACCTGCATGCCCGCCGTGTGCCCGCCGACCAGGTGCACGCTCAGGCCCGGCAGCACGGGCGCGTCGCCGTCCACCACCCGCACCCGGCCCCGCTCCCTGGCCGACAGGAGGCGGGCGAGGTCGTGCTCGTCGAGCAACCAGCGCTCGCGGGCGATCCGCTCCGCCCAGGGGCCGGTCCAGTAGGCCAGCTCGGCCCGCTGCACGACGTAACGGGCCCGGGGGAACAGGTGCGCGGTGCCGGTGTGATCGTAGTGCAGGTGGGTCAGCACCACGTGGTCCACCGACTCGGCGGCCACGCCCGCCTCTGCCAGGGCCTGCACGGGCGAGCAGCGGTAGCGGAGACCTTCGGCGCGCGCCGCCCGTTCCGGTGCGATGCCGGTGTCGATCACCACCGTGTGCCGGTCGGAGACGGCCGCCCAGACGTAGTACGCGGTCGGATGGGGGCTGTCCCCGCCGGGCTCGTAGCCGTGGAAGTGCTCGCCGCGCCGGGCGTCGCGCTGGGCGTAGCGCACGGCGAGGACCCGGAAGCCGCTCACACGGTCACCCGCTCGGCGGGCCTGAGCCCCAGCTCGGCGGTCGGCACCTTGTAGGTCTCCCGGGCGGTGAGGACCGCGGCCACGTTGATCAGGCACAGCATGGCCGTGATGACCGAGACGCCGAGCCAGCTCCCGGGGCCGGTGCCCGCCACGGCGGTGGCCACGGTGGGCGCGAACCCCGCGATCGCGAACCCGATCTGGGTGCCGATCGCCATGCCGGACAGGCGCACCCGGGTGGGGAACATCTCCCCGTAGAACGACGGCCACACGGCGCTGGTGGCGCTGTGCACGACGCCGAACATCACGATGCCCGCGATGAAGATCAGCAGGTAGTCGCCGACGGAGATGGACCACAGGTAGGCGAACATCAGCACCGCGCAGCCGAGCGACCCGCCGGCGAACACCGGCTTGCGGCCGATCCGGTCGGACAACCTGCCCCAGAGCGGGATGGTGATCACCGCGGCGACGTTGGCCAGGACGCCCACCCAGAGCATCGGGCCGCGCTCCAGGCCGATCGTGTTGACGGCGTACGACAGGGCGTGCACGGTGAAGATGGTGCTGACCGAGGCGATGACCGCGGCCACCACCACGCGCAGCACGTCGCGCCACTGCTCCCGGAACAGCACCGCGAGGGGCATCTTCGCCACGGTGTGGCCGGCGACCTCCCGCTCGAAGGCGGGCGTCTCCTCCAGCGTGCGCCGGATGACCAGCCCCGCCACCGCCACCGCGACGCTCAGCCAGAACGGCACCCGCCAGCCCCAGCTCAGCAACTGGTCCTCGGGCAGCGCGGCGATGGGCAGGAAGATCGCCGTGGCGATGATCTGGCCGGCCTGGGTGCCGTTGAGGGTGAAGCTGGTGTAGTAGGCGCGCCGGTTCTCGGGGGCGTGCTCCAGGGTCATGGAGTTGGCGCCGGCCTGCTCGCCGGAGACCGAGAAGCCCTGGATCAGGCGCAGCACCACGAGCAGGACCGGCGCGAGCAGGCCGGCCTGGTCGTAGGTGGGCAGGCAGCCCACCAGGAACGTCGAGCCGCCCATCATCACCAGCGTGGTCACCAGCACCCGCTTGCGGCCGAACCTGTCGCCCACGTGCCCCAGCACGAAGGCGCCCACGGGGCGGGCCAGGTAGCCGACGCCGAACGTGGCCAGCGCGAGCAGGGTCCCCGTGGCGGGCGAGGAGGAGGGAAAGAAGATCTTGTTGAAGACCAGGGCGGCGGCGGTGCCGTAGATGAAGAAGTCGTAGTACTCCAGCGCGCTGCCGATCCAGGCTGCTACAGCCGCTTTACGAGGTTTGCCGTGCACCGTCACATTAAGCTCCTCACGGGGGAGATGCGGTGACAGGAAACTAACTCACTGGTTCGTACACTACAAGGGTGTTGCCGATCGGTTACCTGGCCGGGTCTCCGGATCAGGCGGCGGGACCCTGGCCGCGGAGGTAGGCGACGATCATCTCCCCCACCATCCGGCGCTGCCGGTCGCGGTGTTCGGGCGCGGTCATGTCGCGCCCGAACAGCGCCTGGAAGGTGTGCTGGTTGGCCACGCGGAAGAAGCAGAACGAGCTGATGAGCATGTGCACGTCGATGGCGTCGGCCTCGGTGACGAACTCGCCGCTCGCCGTGCCCGCGTCGAGGATCGACTCGATCAGGTCGAGCACGGGGGTGCCCAGGCCGGCCAGCGCCTGCGACTTGCGGATGTGCTCGGCCTGGTGGATGTTCTCGATCGCGACCAGCTTGATGAAGTCGCGATGGGCGTCGTGGTGGTCGAAGGTCAGCTCGGCGAGGGTGCGGATGGCCTCGACCGGGGCGAGGTGCTGCACGTCGACCGTGCGCTCGACCGCCCTGACCTCGGCGTACGCCTTCTCCAGCACCGCGATGTAGAGCCGCTCCTTGCTGCCGAAGTAGTAGTAGATCATGCGCTTGGTGGTGCGCATGCGCGCGGCGATCTCATCGACCCGCGCGCCCGCGTAGCCGTGGCGCGCGAACTCCTGCTGGGCGACCTCCAGGATCTCCGCCTTGGTGCGCTCGGCGTCGCGCTGGCGATCGGCCGCGCCGGAGGGTGAGGAGGCGGAGACGGTCACGCGCTCATCTTAGCCACCGCCGGAATGCCGCACCGCGAGCCGGATGGGCGCGTTGACGGCCCCGTAACCGTCGTAGCCTCCGATCCGCTGGACCAGCTCGAAGAAGACCCGGCCCACCGTGACGGTGTAGAGGTGCAGGAACTCGCCGCCGTCCTCGTCGCGGTCGTACAGCACGCCGAGACGGCGCAGCTCGGGATCGGCATCGTGGCGGGCCTCCAGGTCGTCGTAGTAGTTGCCGGGGATCGGCAGCAGCAGGCCGGGATGCTCCGCGCGCAGCCTGCGGGCCACGGCCAGGACGTCCCGGCAGGCCAGCGCGACGTGCTGCCACGGGACGCCCTCGGCGCCGACCTGGGCGATGTTGACCACCATGCGCACGCCGCCGCCGGGGGACGACATCGCCTTGCTGCGCAGCAGCCCGTACGGGTCGGGCAGCTCCAGGCCGGGCTGCGGGCTCAGGCCGAGCACGGTGCGGTAGAACAGCTCGGCCTCGTCGAAGTAGTGCCGCGGCTGGGCGAGTGCCACGTGGTCGATGCCGGTGATCTCTCCCCCTGCCCGCCCGTCCGGGGCGAAGTCGGACAGCCAGGAGTCGTCGCAGAAGAAGATCTGGGTGCCGTCCGGGGCGGCGATGGCGTCCAGCCGGGCCTCGCCCGGCCCCCGCCTGCGGGGCAGGACCGGTGACAGCAGTGACTCGGCGTGCTCGACGGCCCCGGCGGGGTCGGGGCTGTCCAGCCCGATCGCGATCAGGGCGGGCTCGCCGCCGGTGGCGTTGAGCAGCAGCCTCGCCCCGCCCTGCTCCCACAGCTCGACCGGTTTCGTGGGATGCCTCCCGGTACGCGCGAAGCCGAGCGCGGTCAGCATCCCGCCGAGCTCGCCGGTGCCGGCCAGCTCGGCGAAGGCGAACCCGGTCGGGACGATCGGACGCGCGGGCCCGCCGTGCTCCAGGGTGCTCTCCAGCGCGATGAGCGAGCGCATGCCGTCGCGCGCGGTCCGCCTGGCGTCGGCCTGACGGAAGTGGTCGTTGAACACCTCCAGCGACAGCGGACCGGCGTACCCGGCGTTCAGCGCGTGCTCCGCCACCCCCGCCACGTCGAAGGTGCCCTGGCCGGGGAAGCAGCGGTGATGGCGGCTCCACTGCAGGACGTCCATGGCCAGCCGCGGCGCGTCGGCGAGCTGGAGGAAGAAGATCTTCTCGCCCGGGATGGCCTCGATGCCGATCGGGTCGGAGCCGCGCGAGAGGATGTGGAAGCTGTCCAGGCACACGCCCAGGCCGGGGTGGCCGGCCAGGCGCACCAGACGCCAGGCGTGCAGGTACTCGTTGACGTGCCTGCCCCAGGCCAGAGCCTCGTAGGCGATGCGGATGCCGTGCTCGGCGGCCCGTTCGGCCAGCAGCCGGAGCTGCCCGGCGGCGAGGTCGTCGTCGCCGATCGCGCCCGGGGAGACGTTGGAGCAGACCAGCAGCAGGTCCGCGCCCAGGCGCTCCATCAGCCGGAACTTGTGCTCGGCCCGCCGCAGGTTCCGGGTCAGCACGTCGTCCGGCACCGACTCGAAGTCGCGAAAGGGCTGGTAGAGGTCGATCGTCAGGCCGAGGTCGGCGGCACGGGCCCGGATCTCCTCCGGCGGCAGGGGGCAGACCAGCAGGTCGCTCTCGAAGATCTCCACACCGTCGAAGCCTGCGGCGGCGATCGCCTCCAGCTTCTCGGTCAGTGTGCCGCTCACCGACACGGTGGCGATGGACTTACGCACCGCTCCTCCTCCGGACGGCGATGAGATCGGTCAGGTGGGCGAGCATGCGCTCGGCGTCCGGCTCCCGGCCGGTGAACAGCCGGAAGGCGTGCGCGGCCTGGAAGACGACCATGCCGCCGCCGTCGAGGGTGCGGCAGCCCAGCGACCGCGCGTGCCGCAGCAGCTCGGTCTCCAGCGGCCGGTACACGATGTCGGCCACCCACAGGCCCGGACGCAGCAGCCCGGCGGGCAGCGGCATCCCCGGATGGTGGGCCATCCCGGTGGGGGTCGCGTGCACCAGGCCGTCGGCCGCCGCGAGGAGCCCCGGCAGCTCCGGCGGGGCCGCGTGCCGCGCGCGCCCGGCGCCGAAGCGTCCGGTCAGCTCGCCGGCCAGCCCGCCTGCCCGCGCCGGGTCGGCGTCCACGACCGTGACCAGGTCGGCGCCCAGGGTGAGCAGCGCGTGCGCCACTGCGGCCCCCGCGCCCCCGGCGCCGAGCTGCACGACGTGGTGGGTGGGCGCGTCGGGCAGGCCCCGGGCGAACGACTCGGCGAAGCCGGTCCAGTCGGTGTTGTGGCCGACGGCCCGGTCTCCGTCGAAGACGACGGTGTTGACCGCGCCCAGCATGCGGGCGTCCGGCGACAGCTCGTCCAGGTGCGGGATGACGCTCTGCTTGCACGGGTGGGTGATGTTGAGCCCGTCGAAGCCGAACCGCCGCGCCGTGCGCACCAGATCGCCCACGTCGAGCCCGAGCCTGTCGGTGTCGAGCAGCCGGTAGACGTAGTGCAGGCCGTGGTGCACGGCCTCCTGCTCGTGCAGCGGCGGGCTCAGGGAGGGGCCGATGCCCGAGCCGATGAGTCCGACCAGGAACGAGGCCATCGTTTCGTCCTTTCCAGCGGATGCGGGCGGCGCGCGTACCCCTAATGTACGTACTAGTGAGTTAGCAGGCTAGACACGCCTCCGGGTTCCCCTGCCGTCGCCGGTGGTGCGGAAGGTGGAGTCGAACACGCGCGAGTTGCGCGTCCCGTCGCTGAAGGCGATGCCGTCGGCGTACGTGTTGCGGATGCGCACGCCGCTGAACCGCAGCCCGTCGGCCGGGCCCCACAGCTCGGGATGTCGTCGCAGTCGCGGCCGACCCAGACGGCCGGCGCGTCGGGGATCGGGTTGCGCACCACGATCGCGTTGGCCTGGTTCGCCGCCGGGGCAGAGGAGCAGGCCGAGCCGACCGCGCCCGGCGAGCCGCCTGCGCCCGACGTGGCGGGCGCGCCGGGCGAGTTGCGGGCCGGGTGGTGGCGGCGATCCCGGAGCCGTCAAAGCGGATGCCGGGGCCGGTGCGAATGCCAGGGGCCAGTGGGATGCCGGGGGCCGGTGCGAATGCCGGGGCCGGGACGGATGGCCTCGCCGCCGGCCATGCTGGAGTACCTGCGGCGCCTCGAACGCCGGATGAGGTGCCTGGCGGAGGGTCTGAGCCGGAGCGAACGCCGCCGGGACTCCCTGGGCCTGCCCGCCGGCCCGGCCCCGCACGGACTGCGGCATCCGTACGGGTTCGCGTTCCCCGCGGGTGAGGACGGCGAGCCGGGCGAGCGCCCGGAGGAGGATGAGTCCTAGCAGGGCTCCATGACGCCGACCGGGAGGCGGGCCTCCAGGACACCCGGGTCCTCGGTGTAGGACAGGGTGGCGCCGAGCGAGAGCATCAGGCGGCGCATCCGGACGTTGTCGGAGAGCATGGTGGCCCTGACCTCGGCGAAGCCCAGGTCGCGGGCCTCGCGGACCAGCATGCGGGCCATGCTGCCGCCCAGGCCGCGGCCCTGCCAGCGGTCCTCGATCAGGAAGGCCATCTCGGCGATGCCCGGGTCGGCGGTGAACATCAGGTTGGCCAGGGCCACGACCTGGCCGTCGTGCCCGCCGACGAGGGAGTGGCCCCTGCCGCGGTCGCACAGGCGGTCGAAGACGCGCGGCGGCAGGGTGGGCATCGCGGTGAAGTAGCGGAACCTGCGGGTCTCGGGCGAGCAGCGCTCGTGCAGGTCGCGCACCGCGTCGCGGTAGATGGGGGTGAGCTGCCTGACGATCACCTCGGCGCCGTCGGCGAGCCGCACCGGACGCTCGGAGCCGACCGGGTCGGCCGGGGGCTGGGCCAGCCGGACGAACGCGGCGGCTCTGGCGGCCTCGGTGAGGGTGAAGGGCAGTTCGGACCGGCGCAGCCGCACGAAGCGCCGCGGCGCCACGGGCACGGTCAGCAGGGTCGGGTCGGGCAGCCGGACGGCCTGCTCGATCTCGCCGTTGACGTCGCCGCCGATCTCGCCATTGATCCCGCCGATCTCGCCATTGATCCCGCCGATCTCGCCATGGATCCCGCCGATCTCGCCGTTGATCCCACCGGTCTCGCCTGTGCTGTCGTCCGCGGCGCCGTCGTGCCCGTTCGCCGTCGCGGCGCGTTCCCCCGAATCGCTCACGGCCGCACCGTACACCCAGCGGGCGTCGTCCGCGCGCAGCAGCTCGCCCAGGAACTCCGGCAGCCGCCACGGGGCGGCGCGCAGCCGGGCGGCCAGCAGCAGCGCCCGGGTGGGCTCGTCGGTCAGCTCGTGCGCGGTGGCGGGGACGACCTGCACCCGCCGGCCGCCCGCGCCCTCCAGCGCCTCGCGCACCGCCTCCGGCGAAGCGGGGATGTCGGCCATGAACTCGTCAACGGTGCCGTCCGTGTCGGTCTGGACGCTCATCCCCAGGATGTTGCCGCCCCGGCCCGCCAGCGCGGCGGCCAGGGACGCCAGACGGCCGGGACGCTCGTCCACCGTCGTACGAATCCGCAGAAATCCCATCGTCGCTCCGTTCCCTCCGTTGCCCCCAAGGGTGCCGTACGACTGTTACACGGCTGCTACACAACGGTGAGCCCACCGTTTCATCCTGCTTCATATCGTTCATGCGGATTCATCCACACTTCGCCGCTTATCACCGCGCAATCCGTAGCAGTGTGCGGCACCATACACGGATATAGCAGGATGTGCCCATGAACGCGCCCGCCCCCACCGCTCCCCTCGCCGGCGGATTCGTCAACGGCGAGGTCTCCTTCTGGTACCGCGACCTCGGCGGCGTACCGGAGCCCGGGGATGCCCTCGGCGGCGACCTCGACGCCGACGTGGCGATCGTCGGCGCGGGCTACACCGGCCTGTGGACCGCCTACTACCTGAAGCGGGCCCGCCCGGGGCTGCGGGTGGCCGTGCTGGAGCGCGAGTTCGCCGGGTACGGCGCGTCGGGCCGCAACGGCGGCTGGCTGACCGCCGACCTGGCCGGAATCCCGGAGCGGTACGCCGCGACGCACGGGGCCGAGGCCGCCAGGGCGCTGCAACGCGCCATGTTCGCCACGATCGACGAGGTCATCGCGGTGGCGGCGGCCGAGGGCATCGACGCCGGGATCGTCAAGAGCGGCCTGCTGCACGTCGCCACCAACCGCGCGCAGCTCGCCCGCGCCCGGCACATGCTGGCCCACGAGCGCGAGTGGGGCTGGGGCGAGGAGGACCTGCGCCCGCTGGACGACGCCGAGCGCGAGGCGCGGCTGCGGGTGGCCGGGGCCCAGGGCATGCTGTGGTCGCCGCACTGCGCCCGCATCCAGCCCGCCCGGCTGGTACGCGGCCTGCTGCGCGCCGTGCGCGGCCTCGGCGTACAGGTCTTCGAGGCCACCCCCGTGACCGCGATCGAGCCCGGCCGCGCCGTCACGCCGTACGGGACCGTCCGCGCCGGGCACGTGATCCGCGCCACCGAGGGGTTCACCGCCGGGCTCCCCGGCAAGCGGCGCACCTGGCTGCCGATGAACAGCTCCATGATCGTCACCGAGCCGCTGCCGGCCAAGGTGTGGGAGGCGATCGGCTGGGAGGGCCGCGAGCTGCTCGGCGACCTCGCCCACTACTACATGTACGCCCAGCGCACCGCCGACGACCGCATCGCCTTCGGCGGCCGGGGCCGTCCCTACCGGTACGGTTCACGAATCGACGAGCGCGGGCGCACCCCCGCCTGGACCGTCGGCGCGTTGTGGGACCTGCTCACCGGCATGTTCCCCGCCGTCCGCGCGAGCGGAGCGGGAATCGCGCACACCTGGTCCGGGGTGCTCGGCGTGCCGCGCGACTGGTGCGCGACCGTGCACGTGGACCCGGCGACCGGCCTGGGCTGGGCGGGCGGGTACACCGGGCACGGCGTGGCCACCGCCAACCTCGCCGGGCGCACGCTGCGGGACCTGATCCTGGGCGAGGAGACCGAGCTGACCGCGCTGCCCTGGGTGGGCCGGCGGGTGCGGGGCTGGGAGCCCGAGCCGCTGCGCTGGCTGGGCGTGCACGCGATGTACCGTCTCTACCGGATGGCCGACGCCCGGGAGAACCGCGCGCCCGGCGCGCGCACGTCCGCGCTGGCCCGCATCGCCGACACCATCACCGGCAGATAGGCGACCACCGGCCGACGGCGGAATCCCCCGCAGACGGCAGACCATCCGCAGACGGCAAACCAACCGCAGACGGCACACCACCGCAGACGGCGAACCAGACGGCACACCACCGGCCGGCGACCACCGGCAGATAGGCGACCCATGACCGAGATCCTCTTCCGCGGCGGGCGGATCTTCACCGCGACCGCCGAGCCGGCAGAGCCCGCCCAGCCCGCAGAGGCCGTGCTCGTCCGCGACGGCGTGATCGCCGCCGTGGGCGCCGAGCGCGACGTGACCCGCCTGGCCTCTCCCGGGCACGACACCGTGGACCTCGCGGGCAGGCTGCTGACGCCGTCGTTCACCGACGCGCACATGCATCCCGTGCAGGCCGGGCTGGAGCGGGCCCGATGCGACCTGTCGGAGGTGTACGGCCCCGACGCCTACCGCGAGCGGGTGCGCGCCTACGCCGAGGCGCACCCGGGCAAGCAGTGGATCGACGGGGGCGGCTGGGACATGTCCGCCTTCCCCGGCGGGCTGCCACACCGCCGCGACCTGGACTTCCTGGACCGGCCCGCGTACCTCATCCAGCGCGACCACCACGCCGCCTGGGTCAACACCCGGGCGCTGGAGATCGCCGGCATCACCCGTGACACCCCCGACCCGGCCGACGGGCGGATCGAGCGCGACCCCGACGGCACGCCGAGCGGAGTGCTGCACGAGGGCGCGATGGACCTGGTCGGGCTGCTCACCCCGCGCCCGACGGCCGCCGATCTGGAGGCGGCGCTGCTGGACGCGCAGGCGTACCTGCTCTCGCTGGGCATCACCGGCTGGCAGGACGCGATCGTGGGCTCCTACGCGGGCTCGGACGACCAGCTCCCCGTCTACCTCGCCGCCGCGGCGTCCGGGAAGCTGCGCGCCCGCGTGGTGGGCGCGCTGTGGTGGGACCGCGGGCGCGGCGCGGAGCAGATCGAGGACCTGCTGGAGCGCCGGGCGCGGGCCGCGGGGCTGGACCGGTTCCGGGCCACCTCGGTCAAGATCATGCAGGACGGGATCACGGAGAACTTCACCGCGGCCGTCATCGAGCCGTACTGCCGGTGCGGCGGCACCGGGCTGTCGTACGTCGATCCGGCCAAGCTGGGCGGGTACGTCGCCGAGCTGGACCGGCACGGCTTCCAGGTGCACTTCCACGCCATCGGCGAGCGGGCCGTGCGCGAGGCCCTGGACGCGCTGGAGGGCACCGACCCGGCCAACCGGCACCACATCGCCCACCTGCAGATCATCGAGCCGTCCGACCTGCCCAGGTTCGCCGCGCTTGGGGTGACCGCCAACCTGCAACCGCTGTGGGCCACCCACCACGCCCAGATGGACGAGCTGACCCTGCCGTTCCTGGGCGAGGAACGCTCCTCCTGGCAGTATCCCTTCGCCGACCTGCTGCGGTTCGGCACCCGGATCTGCGCGGGCAGCGACTGGCCGGTGTCCACCGCCGACCCGCTGCAGGCGATGCACGTGGCGGTCAACCGCACCGAGCCGGGCGGGTCGGTGCACGCCTCCTACCCGACCGCGCAGACGCCGTTCCTGCCCGGCCAGGCGCTGGACCTGGCCACGGTGCTCACGGCGTACACGGCGGGGTCGGCGTGGATCAACCGCTCCCCCGCCGGCGCGATCGAGCCGGGCCGGCCCGCCGACCTGGTCGTGCTCGACCGCGACCCGTTCGCCCTCGATCCGGGCGAGATCTGGACGACCCGGGTGGCGATGACGTTCCTGGACGGAGAGCCCGTCTTCGGCGGCTGACCCCCGCGGGCACCCGTGACAGACTTGACCTTGCTCCATGAATCTGGTCGAAGTCTCCGGGTGCGGAGGAGGTCCGGGTGGGCCGGGCGACGCGGGTCGTGATCGTGGACGACGACGAGATCTCGCTGCGCGGCATCGCCGCCATCCTCGGCGAGCCTGGCGACGGCTCCAGCGAGGTGGTGGCCGCCATGGACCACCGGGCGGCGCTGGCGTGGCCGGGCGAGTGGGCCGGGGTGGACGTCGCCCTGGTCGACGCCGCCGACGAGCGCCGCGCGGACGACCACTTCCCCGGGGTGGAGGTGGTCGAGCGGATACGCGCCGCCGGCGGGCGTACCAGGGTCGTGGTGCTGACCGGGCACTTCTTCGACGGCGCCGTACGCCGCCGCATGCGCGAGGCCGGCGCCGACTTCTTCTACCACCGCAGCGAGCTGGCCGAGGCGGCCACGCTGCGCGCCGCCGTGCTCGGTCACGGCGGGAGGCCGGTCCCCGGGCCGGAGGACGCCGAGGAGGAGATCCTGCACGGCGTGTCCCGCGACAGCCGGGTCAACGCGGCCGTACGGCACGCGCTGGCCGAGGACCTGCCCGCGCGCATCGCCGAGCGGCGCGATCCCCGGTCCCGCTCCTGGGGCAGGCTGCGCCGCGAGTTCAACCGGCACGCCCGGCTGACCGCGATGACCGCCGACGGACGCACCCCCGACCGGCCGCAGCGCGAGCCGTCGCTGCCGCAGATCGCCCGCTTCCTGGCCTGGGCCACCCGGGTCAAGACCCGCCGCCCGCCACCGCTGCCGGCCGAGGATCGGGAGCCGGAACGCTGAGCGTCCCGACGCACCCGGCCGGACTGCCGCCCATCACCGCGGTGGCGGCCGAGTCGAGCCGGTACATCTTCCGCCGCCTGTTCCTCAACCTCCGCCTGGCCACCCGCGCGGCCTGCGTGGTGACGGCGCTGGCGCTCGGCGTGCTGCCGCCCGCCGCCGCGCTGGCCGCCGGAGCCCTGTGCTGCGGCTACGACGTGCTCCTGTACGCCCTGATGCGCCCCGGCTCCCGCCGCCCGCTCCCCGCCCGGCTGCGGCTGGCGCTGGACTGCGCCGACGTGGCCGCCTGGTCGCTGGCCCTCGGGCAGCCGTCCGACTCCCCGCCATGCTGGCCGCGCCGCTGGCGGCCGAGGCCGCGGCCACCCGGGGGCGCCGGGCGGTGGCCGTGCCGCTGGCGGTGGGGACCGCGACGGCCGCCGCGCTGCTGCTGGCCGGGCGCCCGGTGACGCTGAGCGCGTTCGTGTGGCCGGTGTTCGGGCTGCTGGGCGGGGCGCTGATCCGCCGCTACTGGGAGCCGCGCACGCACCGGCGGCTGCGGCTGGCGGAGATCGAACGGCAGGCGGCGCGGGCGCAGGCCGTACTGGCGGGCCGCAACAGCGTCGCCGCCGGAGCCGACACGGTGGTGGACGTGCTCACCCGCACCTGGCCGCTGCTGGCGGCGCCGGGCGAGCCGGCCGGGGCGCCGCTGGCGGCCTGGCGGCGCCGCATGGCCGAGGAGACCGCCGGGCAGGCCGCGTACCTGCGCACGGCGCTGCTGCGCTGGGAGGAGCGGCACAACTCGGCCGGTCCCGACCTGTCGCGCGACGTCGCCTTCGGCCCGATCGCCGACGGCACGCTGCTGCTGTCGGCCCGGCAGGTCGCCGCGCTGTACGCCCGGCTGGACTCCCTCGGCCTGACCGGGCACGTGCCCGTACGCGCCGTACGGAGCGCGCCACCGGGCCTGGAGCAGGAACTGCGGGTCGGCCCGCACCGGGTGCTGCTGCCCGCCGACCCCAGACCCGCGGCCCCGGCGTTCGACCTCGGCGCGCCGATCCTGGCCATCGCGGCGCCGGGGACCCTGGCGCACTCCTGGCCGCAGATGGACGGCGTGCCGCTCGCCGCCACCGTCCCCCTCGCGGGGCTGGCCCTGGTCCTGGCCTGGTTCGCGCACCTGCGGATCGCCCGGCGCGGCCCGGCCGCGCACGGCACGGTCCTGGCCGTCGCGCTCGCGCACGGCGGCCTGGTCTCCTTCGTGGCCACGGCCGAGTTCGAGCACCTGTACTCGGGCGGGCTGCCCCGCATCCCGTCCCTGCACTTCCTGCTGTGGTGCGGGCCGCTGACCGCGATGTACCTGCGCGACCTCGCGCCCCTGGCGCGGGTGGCCGCCGCGGCGTACCTGGCGGCGGTGCCGATCACCGCGGTGGCGCTGTTCCAGCCCGTGCCGGTGGGCTGGGAGGGGCTCTCGGCGCTGGTGTGGCCGCTGGCGTTCACGGTCGGCGCCTCGGGCGTGCGCGACTCGCTGGAGCGCGACGGCGCCGCCCTGGCCCAGGCGCTCGCCCGCGAGCACGACGCCGCCGTGGCCGACGGCTTCCGCACCGGCCGGGCGGAGGTGCTGGGGCTGGTCGAGCGGGCGGCCCAGGAGGCCGCGGAGCGGCTGCGCACCCGGCGCGACGTCATCGTCCCGGCGTTCCTGCCCGAGATCGAGCGCCGCCTGGCCCTGGTGCACGAGCGCATGGCCGCCCTGAAACAGACGGCCCCGAACCAGCCGGCTCCCCCGAAAGCGTCCACATCATGAGATCCGGGACATACGCCGGGCCGGAGCGGGTATGGAGACCCCCGTGGCGCTGCGAGACGGTGGAGGACGTCGAGACTGCGGTGCCGCATGCCCACGGCCGGGGCGCAGACGAACGATCCCCCGCGCGGCACGCGCACGGGGGATCGGCGGTCCGGGCCGGCGACCGGCCGGCGGCGGGTCAGTAGATCGGGCGCGAGGAAGTGCGCAGGCGCTCCAGGGCCTCGGCGAGGATCGCGGCGCCGTCCTTGTCGCTGCGCCGCTCCTTCACATAGGCAAGGTGCGTCTTGTACGGCTCGTTCTTCGGCGGGGCCGGCGGATTGTGCTCGTCCTGCCCGGCCGGGAGACCGCATCGGGGGCAGTCCCACAGCTCAGGCACGGCCGCGTCGCTGGCGAAGCTGGGCCGCGTCTCGTGCATGTTGGCGCACCAGAACGGGACCCGAACACGTGGAGCTGCCTCGCCGCGCTCGGCCTCCCCCATCGGGCCGGCGCCGACACGGCTGCCACGGATCGCGTTGCCACTACCCACGGATGAACTCCTCGCTCGATCGCCCCGCGCGCGGCGGGGGGAGAATCACTGTCACGCCGCCTAGGGCCGTCAGGGCTTGAGAAGCAGGCCCAGGGCGACGATGCAGACGAACCAGACCACGCCCGTGATGATGGTGAGCCGGTCGAGGTTGCGCTCGACCACCGACGACCCCCCGAACGACGATGAGAACCCACCGCCGAACATGTCGGAGAGGCCGCCGCCCTTGCCCTTGTGAAGCAGCACGAGCAGCACCATGAGGGCGCTCGACAGGATGAGGGCGATGGAGATTCCGATAGTCACCGTAGACCTGTTCTCTTGTCTCGCGTGCCCGCGTCCGGGCACGGCTCCTGCACGACGTCGTCGGCGTGACGATTCAAACTTGCTCTAAGAGGGTACGACCTGCTGTCAAATCGCACCCTCCGAACGGCCGAGTTAGCCAGACATTTCCCCGAACCGGCAGATCTTCACGAACTCCGCCGGGTCGAGGCTGGCGCCGCCGACGAGGGCGCCGTCGATGTCGGGCTTGCTCATGATGCCCGCGATGTTGCCGGACTTCACCGATCCTCCGTAGAGGATACGTACGGCCTCCGCCACCTCGCCGTCGTACAGCTCGGCGAGTCGCGTGCGCACCGCCCCGCAGACCTCCTGGGCGTCCTCGGGCGTGGCCACCTCGCCGGTGCCGATCGCCCACACCGGCTCATAGGCGATGACGATCGACTTGGCCTGCTCGGCGGTCACCTTCTGCAGCGCGCCGTCGAGCTGCGCGAGCGTGTGGGCGACGTGCCCGCCGGCCTGGCGGACCGGCAGCCCCTCGCCCACGCACAGGATCGGCGTCACCCCGTGCCGGTAGGCGGCCAGCACCTTGGAGTTGACCACCTGGTCGTCCTCGGCGTGGTACTGCCTGCGCTCGGAGTGGCCCGCCAGGACGTACGTGCAGCCGAGCTTGGCCAGCATCGCCCCGGAGACCTCGCCGGTGTAGGCGCCGGAGTCGTGCGGCGAGAGGTCCTGCGCGCCGTACACGATGCGCAGCTTGTCGCCGTCGACCAGCGTCTGCACGCTGCGCAGGTCGGTGAACGGCGGCAGCACCGCCACCTCGACCGCGTTGAAGTCCTTGTCGTTGAGGGAGAAGGCCAGCTTCTGGACGTGGTTGATGGCCTCCAAGTGGTTGAGGTTCATCTTCCAGTTGCCGGCGATGAGCGGCGTGCGCCCCATGATCAGTCAGTCCTCCAGCGCGGCGAGGCCGGGCAGTGTCTTGCCCTCCAGGTACTCCAGGCTGGCGCCGCCACCCGTGGAGATGTGCGAGAAGCCGTCCTCGGGCAGGCCCAGCCTGCGCACGGCGGCGGCGGAGTCGCCACCGCCGACGACGGTGAACGCCTCCGACCCTGCCAACGCCTCGGCGACGGCCCTGGTTCCCCCGGCGAACGCGTCGAACTCGAACACGCCCATCGGGCCGTTCCAGAACACCGTCCTGGCGTCGGCCAGCTTGGCCGCGAACAGCTCGCGGGTGCGCGGGCCGATGTCGAGTCCCTCGCGGTCGGCCGGGATCGCGGTGGCCTCGACCACCTCGTGCGGGGCGTCCTCGGCGAAGTGGGTCGCCGCCAGCACGTCCACCGGGAGCACCAGCTCGACGTTGCGCTTGGCCGCCTCGTCGAGGAAGCCGCGCACCTGGTCGAGCTGGTCCTCCTGCAGCAGCGAGCGGCCCACCTCGTGGCCCTGGGCCTTGAGGAAGGTGTAGGCCATGCCGCCGCCGATGAGCAGGCGGTCCACCTTGCCGAGCAGGTTGGCGATCACGCCCAGCTTGTCGGAGACCTTCGCGCCGCCGAGCACCACGACGTACGGGCGCTCCGGCTCCTCGGTGAGCCGCTTGAGCACGGTGACCTCGGCCAGGACCAGCCCGCCCGCGGCGTGCGGCAGCAGGCGGGGCACGTCGTAGACGCTGGCGTGCTTGCGGTGCACCGCGCCGAAGCCGTCGCCGACGTACAGCTCGGCCAGGGCGGCCAGCTTCTCGGCGAACGCGCCGCGCACGGCGTCGTCCTTGGACTCCTCGCCCGGCTCGAAGCGCAGGTTCTCCAACAGCGCGACCTGGCCGTCCTGGAGGTTGTGCACCAGGTCGGCCGCGGACTCGCCCACCACGTCGGTGGCGAACAGCACCGGGGAGCCGTACAGCTCCTCAAGCCGGCGCGCGACCGGCTTGAGGGAGTACTTGGGCGTGACGGTGCCCTTGGGGCGGCCGAGGTGGGCGCACACGACGACCCGCGCCCCGCGCTCGGCGAGGTCGCGGATCGTGGGCAGAGACGCCCGGATGCGGCCGTCGTCGGTGATGGTCTCACCGTCGAGCGGCACGTTGAGGTCGGCGCGCACCAGGACGCGCCGCCCCTTGACGTCGAGTTCGCCCGCCTCTCGCATCACAGGTCCGCGCCGACCAGCTCGATGAGGTCCGCGAGGCGGTTGGAGTAGCCCCACTCGTTGTCGTACCAGCCGACGACCTTGACCTGGTTGCCGATGACACGGGTCAGGCCGGCGTCGAAGATGCACGAGGCCGGGTCGGTGACGATGTCGGCGGAGACGATCTCGTCC
Source organism: Thermocatellispora tengchongensis (assembly GCF_014202315.1). Classification (GTDB taxonomy): domain Bacteria; phylum Actinomycetota; class Actinomycetes; order Streptosporangiales; family Streptosporangiaceae; genus Thermocatellispora; species Thermocatellispora tengchongensis. The sequence continues at coordinate 321,427 of NZ_JACHGN010000012.1, forward strand.
TCGGTGTAGGACAGGATGCCCTTCAGCGGGCCCTCGGCGGCCTCCTTCATCGCCGCGTTGACCTCCTCGACGCTCACCTCGCGGGAGACGTCCACGGTCAGGTCGGTGGCCGAGCCGGTCGGGATCGGCACGCGCATGGCGAACCCGTCGAGGCGGCCCTTGAGCTCGGGCAGCACCAGGCCGATGGCCTTGGCGGCGCCGGTGGAGGTCGGCACGACGTTCAGCGCGGCGGCGCGGGCGCGGCGCAGGTCCTTGTGCGGGCCGTCCTGCAGGTTCTGGTCCTGCGTGTAGGCGTGGATCGTGGTCATCAGGCCCTTCTCGATGCCGAAGGTGTCGTTGAGGACCTTCGCCATCGGGGCCAGGCAGTTGGTGGTGCAGGACGCGTTGGAGATGATCGTGTGCTTGGCCGGGTCGTACGAACCCTGGTTGACGCCGATCACGATCGTGACGTCCTCGTTCTTGGCCGGCGCGGAGATGATGACCTTCTTCGCGCCGTTCTCGGCGTGCACCTTGGCCTTGTTGGCGTCGGTGAACAGGCCGGTGGACTCCAGCACCACGTCCACGCCCAGGTCGCCCCAGGGCAGCTTGCCGGGGTCGCGCTCCGCGAACACCTTGATCGACTTGCCGTCGACGGTGATCTCGTCGGCCGTCGCCTTCACCTCGTACGGCAGGCGGCCGAGGATGCTGTCGTACTTCAGCAGATGGGCCAGCGTGGCGTTGTCGGTCAGGTCGTTGACCGCAACGATCTCGATGTCCTTACCGCTGGCCGCCACAGCGCGCCAGAAGTTGCGGCCGATGCGGCCGAAGCCGTTGACGCCTACGCGGATGCTCACGGCACCGATCTCCTCGTACGTCGGGTGCGCCGGCCCCTGCCGGCGCGATGACGGGCTTGAACCTCAAACATGAACCTTATAGGACCCAAATTGGTGTAGACCACACGACTCCCCAAGCGCACACCAAGGGCCCCCCTCCACTCCCCCAATCCTCTCCCGGCACGCCCCCGCCCCGGCCACGCCCCCACGTCACGGCAGGCGGCGCCGCGTGCCGTCGGGCTCAGGGGGCGAGCATGTCGAGGGTGAGGTTGGCCTCGGTGTTGGGGATGCCGAGGTCGCCGGCGCGCTTGTCGGCCATGGCGAGCAGGCGGCGGATGCGGCCGGCGATGGCGTCCTTGGTGAGCGGCGGGTCGGCGAGCTGGCCCAGCTCCTCCAGCGACGCCTGCTTGTGCTCCACGCGCAGCCGGCCGGCCACCACCAGGTGCTCGGGGGCGTCCTCGCCCAGGATCTCCAGGGCGCGCTGCACCCGGGCGCCCGCGGCGACCGCCGCGCGGGCCGAACGGCGCAGGTTGGCGTCGTCGAAGTTGGCCAGGCGGTTGGCGGTGGCGCGGACCTCGCGCCGCATGCGGCGCTCCTCCCAGGCCAGGACGCTGTCGTGGGCGCCCAGGCGGGTCAGCAGGGCGCTGATGGCGTCGCCGTCGCGGACCACGACCCGGTCCACCCCGCGCACCTCGCGGGCCTTGGCGTGGATCTTCAGCCGGCGCGCGGAGCCGACCAGGGCCAGCGCGGCCTCGGGCCCCGGGCAGGTGACCTCCAGCGACATGGAGCGTCCGGGCTCGGTGAGCGAGCCGTGCGCCAGGAACGCCCCGCGCCAGGCCGCCTCGGCGTCGCAGGTGGCCCCGGCCACGACCTGGCGGGGCAGGCCGCGCACCGGGCGGCCGTGGTTGTCGATCAGGCCCGTCTGCCGGGCCAGGGCCTCACCGTCGCGGTAGACGCGCACGACGTAGCGCGAGCCCTTGCGCAGGCCCGCGGGCGCGAGGACCAGGACCTCGGCCTTGTGCCCGAACACCTCGCCGATGTCCCTGATCAGCCTGCGCGCCGTCACGTTGGTGTCGAGCTCGGCCTCGATCACGATCCGCCCGCCCACCAGATGCAGACCGCTGGCGAACCGCAGCAGCGTCGAGACCTCGGCCTTGCGGCAGCAAGGCTTGAGCACCGAGAGGCGGCTCAGCTCGTCCTTCACCACACCCGTCATCGCCATGTGCGTCAGTCCTCCCCCACTCAAGACTCCGTACAAGCCGGCTCACAGCAGTGTCTCGCACTCACAGAGCCGCCTGACCAGGATCAACGCTTCTCGTGGAAAATCTCGTCCAGGACCGAGGCAAGACGTTGCGTATCGTGCCTCGGCGAGCCGTCGGCCATCGCCACGTCGGCGGTGACCAGTCGCCCGCCGAGCGCGACGGTGGCCTTCTCCAGCTCCTCCCGGTCATCGACCACCCGCGTGTCGGCGAGGACGACGTCGATGGCCAGGCCGGGGGCGTGCTGCCGGAGGACCTCCAGGTGCTTTTGGGGGGAGAAGCCGTCGGTCTCGCCCGGCTGCGGGGCGAGGTTGAGCGCCACGAGCCGCTTGGCCCTGGTGGTGTGCAGGGCCTCGGCGAGGCGGGGCACCTTCAGGTGCGGCAGCACGCTGGTGAACCAGGAGCCGGGGCCGAAGACCACCCAGTCGGCGGCGTGCACCGCCTCGATCGCCTCGGGGGAGGCGGGCGGGTCGGGCGGCACCAGCGAGATGGCCCGCACCCGGCCGGGGGTGACCGCGCACGCGACCTGGCCGCGCACGATCGTGACCTCGCCGTCGAGCTCGACCTCGGCGACGATGTCCAGCGGCACCGACGCCATGGGCAGCACCCTGCCGTGGGCGCCGAGCAGCCTGCCCACCCAGTCGAGCGCCGCCACCGGGTCGTCCAGCAGCTCCCACAGGGCGACGATGAGCAGGTTGCCGACGGCGTGGCCGTGCAGCTCGCCCTCGCTGCGGAAGCGGTGCTGCACCACCTTGCTCCAGGTGCGGCCCCACTCGTCGTCGCCGCACAGCGCGGCCAGCGCCATGCGCAGGTCGCCGGGCGGCAGCACGCCGAGCTCACGGCGGAGCCGTCCGCTGGACCCGCCGTCGTCGGCCACGGTGACCACCGCGGTCAGCTCGGAGGTGACCCGGCGCAGGGCCGATAAGGACGCGTAGAGCCCGTGGCCGCCGCCGAGCGCGACGACGCTGGGCCCCTCGTTAGCCGGCAGCATGCCAGGCTTTCTCACTCCCGGCCGACATCCCGGTGACTCACCTGCACTTCCATCGAGCGCTCGCGCAGCCTGGCGCCGATCTGCTCGGCCATGGCCACGCTGCGGTGCTTGCCGCCCGTGCAGCCCACGGCCAGCGTGACGTAACTCTTGCCCTCGCGGGTGTAGCCCGCGGCGACCACGCCCAGGACCTCCTCGTAGGCGTCCAGAAACTCCTTGGCGCCCGGCTGGCTCAGCACGTAGTCGCGCACCGGCACGTCCAGCCCGTTCATCGGGCGCAGCTCGGGCACCCAGTGCGGGTTGGGCAGGAACCGGCAGTCGACGACCAGGTCGGCATCGACCGGCAGGCCGTACTTGTAGCCGAAGGAGACCACGTTGACCCGCAGGCCCGGACGGTCCTCGCCGCCGAAGAACGCGGCGATCTTGCTGCGCAGCTCGTGCACGTTCAGCGAGGAGGTGTCGATCACCAGGTCGGCGTTGGCCCGCACCTCGCGCAGGATGCCCCGCTCGCGGGCGATGCCGTCGACCAGCCGCCCCTCGCCCTGCAGCGGGTGGGGACGGCGGACGTTCTCGAACCGGCGCACCAGCTCCTCGTCGCTGGCCTCCAGGAACGCCACCCGCACGTCGAGGCCGCGCCCCTCCAGCTCCTCGATCGCGGCGTTCAGATCGGTGGTGAAGGCCAGGCTGCGCACATCGACGACCGCCGCCACCTTGCCCGCCGGCGGCCGCACCCGCCCGGCCTCCTCGGCCAGCGAGAACAACATGCCGGGCGGCAGGTTGTCGATGACGAACCAGCCCATGTCCTCAAGCGCCTTCGCGGCCGTGCTCCGCCCCGCACCGGACATCCCGGTGACGATGACGAACGCCGGCTCCGCCCGCTCGGCGGTCACGGCCCCTCCTTCGCCGGGCACACCATGGTGGTGCCGTGCCCTCTGGTCGCCTCGATCCGCTCGGTCATGCATCCTCCCCCTTCAACGCCGACACGATCACCTCTGCCAGCGCGGGGCCGATGCCCGGGACCTCGCAGATCTCGGCCGTCGTGGCGGCCCGCAGCCGTTTGACCGAGCCGAAGTGCCGTAGCAGTGCCTGCCTGCGCGCCGGGCCCAGCCCTGGAACGCTGTCCAGGGCGCTTTCCTTGGCACTCTTGGAGCGCTTGGCTCGATGGTAGGTGATGGCGAACCTGTGGGCCTCGTCTCGCACCCGCTGCAGTAGATAAAGCCCTTCGCTGGTCCGGGGCAGGATGACCGGCTGGTCGTCGCCGGGGAGCCAGACCTCCTCCAGCCGCTTGGCCAGGCCGCACACCGACACGTCGTCCACGCCCAGCTCGTCCAGGGCCCGCTGGGCCGCCGCCACCTGGGCCGGGCCGCCGTCCACGACCACCAGGTTGGGCGGGTAGGCGAACTTGCGCGGCTTACCGGTCTCGGGGTCGATGGGCTCGCCGCCGCCCGGCTCGGCGTCGAGTTCGCCCGTGGCGCTGCGCTCCTCAAGGTATCTGCGGAACCGGCGCAGGATCACCTCGTGGATGGAGGCGACGTCGCCCTGGCCGGACATGCCGCGGATGGAGAAGCGGCGGTACTCGCTCTTGCGGGCCAGGCCGTCCTCGAAGACGACCATGGACGCCACCACGTCGTCGCCCATGGTGTGGGACACGTCGTAGCACTCGATCCGCAGCGGCGCCTGGTCCAGGTCGAGCGCGTCGGCGATCTCCTGCAGAGCCTTGCTGCGCGTGGTCAGGTCGCTGGCCCGGCGCAGCTTGTGCTGGGCCAGCGACTCCTTGGCGTTGCGCTCGACCGTCTCCAGCAGCGACCTCTTGTCGCCGCGCTGCGGCACCCGCAGCTCGACCCGGCCGCGGCGGTGCTCGCCGAGCAGCTCGGTGACCGCCTCGGCGTCGGGCGGCAGCGCGGGCACGAGCACCTCGCGGGGCAGCGACTCGGGGGCGGCGTCGCCGTAGATCTGCAGCAGGAAGTGCTCGACCAGCTCGCCGGGGGTGGTCTCCTCGACCTTGTCCACCACCCAGCCGCGCTGGCCGCGGATGCGCCCGCCGCGCACGTAGAAGACCTGGACCGCGGCTTCGAGCTGGTCCTCGGCCAGGGCGATCACGTCGCAGTCGGTGGCCTCGCCCAGCACCACGGCCTGCTTCTCCAGCGCGCGCTGCAGCGCCTGCACGTCGTCGCGGAGCCGGGCGGCGCGCTCGTACTCCTCCTCGGCCGCGGCCTCGCGCATCTCGCGCTCCAGCCGCTTGATGAACCGGCTGGTGTTGCCGGCCATGAAGTCGCAGAAGTCCTCGGCCAGCGCCCGGTGCTCCTGCTCGGTCACCCGGCCCACGCACGGCGCGGAGCACTTGTCGATGTAGCCGAGCAGGCAGGGCCTGCCGATCTGGCCGGCCCGCTTGAACACCCCCGCCGAGCAGGTGCGCACCGGGAAGACGCGCAGCAGCAGGTCGACGGTCTCGCGGATCGCCCAGGCGTGGGAGTAGGGCCCGAAGTAGCGGGTGCCCTTGCGCTTGGCCCCCCGCATGACCTGCACCCGCGGGAATTCCTCGTCCATGGTGACGGCGAGGTAGGGGTAGGACTTGTCGTCGCGGTACTTGACGTTGAACCGGGGGTCGAACTCCTTGATCCAGGAGTATTCGAGCTGCAGCGCCTCGACCTCGGTGCCGACGACGGTCCAATCGACCCCCGCCGCCGTCTCGAGCATGGTGCGGGTACGCGGGTGCAGCCCGGCGAAGTCGGCGAAGTAGGAGTTCAGCCGCTGGCGCAGGCTCTTGGCCTTGCCCACGTAGATGACCCGGCCCCCGGCGTCCTTGAACCGGTAGACGCCGGGCGACTCGGGGATCGACCCTGCCGCGGGCCGGAAACTGAGGGGACTCACCGCCGATCTCGCCACGCCCAAAGCCTATCCGCCCGCACCGACAGACCAGGGCCGTCCGAGCAGGGGACCGCAAGAGCACAGCCCGCGAGAGCGAGCACGAACCCCCACCGGACAGGCGAGCGATCGGGGCGCGGACCGGCGGCCCGTACCGCTCAGGCGAGCGTGATCTGGTCCCCGGAAACGTTGATCTTGACTTCGGCCAGCGGCTGGGTCGCCGGGCCGCCCTGCACGGAGCCGTCGGAGATGCTGAACTTGCTGTTGTGGCACGGGCACACGATGGATCCGCCCTCCACGGACCCGACCGGGCACCCCTTGTGCGTGCACATGGCGTTGAACGCCTTGAACTGTCCCGCGGAAGGCTGGGTCACCACGACCTTCTGCGCCTCGAAGATCTTGCCGCCGCCCTCGGGGATGTCGGCGGTGGCGGCCAGGGCCCCGTCCGCCGCGGGCGCCGAGGACTCCGCCGCCGGCGCCGAGGTCTCGGCCGCGGGAGCGGAGCTCTGGCCGTCGCCGGCGGGCGCGGCCGTGGTCTCGCCGGACCCACCGCAGGCCGCCAGCACGGCCGCGAGGCCGCCCGCGCCCACACCCATGATCACAGTACGCCGCGTCGCGTTATCGATCTCTGCCATACGGTAAAAAAAACCAGGTCGTCCTGAGAAAGATATGAGACCTTCTCACCGCGGCAAACCGCCCTGGCAGCGCGAAAACCCGCCGCCCGCCGGGTGGGAGGGGCGGACGGCGGGTGGCTCGCGGGGCGTCAGGCCAGGGAAATGGAGTCGCCCGACACCTTGATCTTCTTCTCGGCCAGCGGCTTGGTCGCCGGTCCGCCCTGCACCGAGCCGTCGGAGATGCTGAACTTGCTGCCGTGACAGGGGCAGTTGATCGTCCCGTCGGCGACGGCGTCCACCGGGCACCCCTGGTGGGTGCAGGTGATGTCGAACGCCTTGAACTGCCCCGCCGAGGGCTGGGTCACCACGACCTTCTCCGACTCGAAGACCTTGCCGCCGCCCTCGGGGATGTCGGCGGTCGTGGCGAACCCCCCGCCGCCCCCGTCGGCCTGCTCCTGATCGGCGGGCGCCGACTCCTCGGCGGAGTCCTGGGGCGCGGTGGAGGTGGCGGTGTCGATCACCGCGCCGTCCTGCGCGGCCGGCTGCCCGTACCCGGAGCACGCCGTCAGCACGGCGACCAGACCCGCGCCGCCCGCCCCGAGCAGCATCGTCCTACGGGTCGTGTCGGACGCCGGGGGCGCGTCCTCACTCACAACAGCCTTCCGGCGCTCAGCGTCGAAATACACGGTCACCCTCCCGGGGGTTGTCTTCTCCTAGACGTACGGCCGGCGCGTGGCGCCGGTTCAGCATGACGCACCCGCGTCCCCCGGGACTATGAACATTTACCCCCTCGACCGGTCAGGTCAGGATGATCCCGTCCCCCTGCACACGCACCGGAAACTCCACCAGCGGCCCCTCCGCGGGCCCCTTCAGGCATGCTCCGGAGTCCAGCGCGAACTCGCTGCCGTGACACGGGCACACCACCACCCCCGCCCGGAACCGGTCCACCGGGCACCCCTGGTGCGGGCACTTCGCCGTGAACGCCTTGAACACCCCCGCCGACGGCTGCGTGATCACAACGGCCCGGTCCCCGACCACCTTCCCGCCCCCCACCGGAATCTCCCCGGTACGCGCGACCACCTTCCCCTTCAACTCCTCCGGCACCACCGGCGGCCCCGACCGCCCCGCCGCACACCCCGAGACGACCACGGCCCCCGCCGCCCCCGCCACAACCCCCAGCACCTGCCGCCGCCCGACCCCCATGACGCTGCCTCGCCTCCATATCCCTGGCTCACGAACAGAACGCCCAGCGTATTAACCCCCACCCCCGGTCCCGCCCCCACCCCACCCGTCCGCCCGAACACTCCCCGCCTTCCCCGGCCCGCTGCACAGCGGCCCGGCCGGAAGGCGTCCAGGCCACTGGCGGATCTTCCGCAAGACGGATGAGGGCGAGTACGCGACAGCGCCCCCACCCACCGCCTCCTCCCGACCGCGCACACCCGTCTGCGCGCTCAGCACATGCCCGCCAACCGCCCCCAGCCGCCTTAGACGCCAATGCGAGGCTCCCCACCGCCCATCCCCTCGGCCCCCGGAGCAGCAGCGGCCGAAGCGAAAGCCCCGAACCCCCGCCGGCGCGCCACGCCTTCGGGGCCCGCGCGGATGCACCGGCCGCGGCGCCCGGAACCCCGCCGCCCGCCCACCCACGGAGGACCCAAGCACGCGCGCTATGCGCGTGGGCACCCACGCGCCGACGCGCGCCTCCCTGCGCCTGGCAGGCCCCTGGTCACGGCCAGAGCGCGCCCTCGTCCGCCCGCACGCCGCCCGATCAGACCCGCCGACCGGCCCGGCCCACCGGGCATCGGCCCAGGTGCCAGGTGTCCAGGCAGTGGTGAATCCTCCACCAGACAGGATGGGGGCGGATAATGGAACCTGCGCGACCGCGACGCCCTCGCGCCCCTCCCGAACGCGGCCCCGCCAGGGCCGATGGTCGCCACGCCGATCATCGCCACGCCGCTCGCCATCACGCCGCCCACCACCACACCGCCCACCACCACACCGCCCACCACCACACCGCCCACCACCACACCGCTCGCCACCACGCTGGTGGTCATGGCGCCCGTCGTCACTGGGCTGGTTGCCTACCCGCCCCACGCGCCCTGCCGTGGACGCGCACGCCCCCATACGCGCCGGACCCCGCGCTCTACGCGTGGCCGGATGCGGCACCCGCCCACTCCGCTCCTTTCCCGCCTGGCAGCCCTCCTGGTCGCGGCCAGAGCAGAGCGCCGCCCTCGCCCGCCCGCACGCCGCCGATCAGGCCCGCCGCCCAGCCCCGGCCCGCTGCACAGCGGCCCGGACGGACGTGCCCAGGCAACCGTGGATCAGCCGCAAGACAGGATGAGGGCGGGTGCCGGAAGCTGCGCGCACGCGACGCCCTCCCGCCACCTGCGCCCGAACACGGACACCACCTGCGCCCCGCTGGCCCTGCGCGTGGCCGGACCACGCCCAGCGCCGCCCCTCGGTCGCAGTCAGAGGGAGGGAGCGGCGGCGGAACGCCAAGACCGAACCACACGCCCGCCTACGCGCTTCGTGTGCCCGCCTACACGCTTCGTGTGCCTGCCGGTGGCCGCGCACGGCAGCCGCCGTCTACGCGTCCATGGGCGCGTTCCGGCCGGCTGGGACGCGCCCCTGCCCCGAGGTGGGGCGGGGGCGCGTCAGGTGGCCTTGCGGCGTCAGGAGCCGAGGATCTTGCGGAGGAAGCGGCCGGTGTGGCTGTCCTCCACCAGGGCCACTTCCTCGGGGGTGCCGGTGGCGACGACGGTGCCGCCTCGGGAGCCGCCCTCGGGGCCCATGTCGATGATCCAGTCGGCGGTCTTGATGACGTCGAGGTTGTGCTCGATGACGATCACCGTGTTGCCGCCGTCCACCAGGCGGCCGAGGACGCCTAGCAGGCGGCGGATGTCCTCGAAGTGCAGGCCGGTGGTGGGCTCGTCCAGGACGTAGACGGTGCGGCCGGTGGAGCGGCGCTGGAGTTCGGAGGCGAGCTTGACCCGCTGCGCCTCGCCGCCCGACAGGGTGGTGGCGGGCTGGCCCAGGCGGACGTAGCCGAGCCCCACGTCGTTGAGCGTCTTGAGGTGGCGCTTGATGGCCGGGATCGCGTCGAAGAACTCCAGGGCCTCCTCGATCGGCATGTCGAGGACCTCGGCGATCGTGCGGCCCTTGTAGTGGACCTCCAGCGTCTCGCGGTTGTAGCGGGCCCCGTGGCAGACCTCGCACGGGACGTACACGTCGGGCAGGAAGTTCATCTCGATCTTGATGGTTCCGTCGCCCGCGCACGCCTCGCAGCGTCCGCCCTTGACGTTGAAGCTGAAGCGGCCCGGCTGGTAGCCGCGGACCTTGGCCTCGGTCGTGGCCGCGAACAGCTTGCGCACGTGGTCGAACACGCCGGTGTAGGTGGCCGGGTTGGAGCGCGGGGTGCGGCCGATGGGCGACTGGTCGACGTGCACGACCTTGTCGACCAGGTCGATGCCGTTGACCCGGGAGTGCCGCCCCGGGACCGTGCGGGCGCCGTGCAGCTCCTTGGCCAGGGCGCTGTAGAGGATGTCGTTGACCAGGGTGGACTTGCCCGACCCGGACACGCCGGTGACGGCGGTGAACACGCCGAGGGGGAACTCGACGTCGACGCCCTTGAGGTTGTGCTCGCGCGCGCCCTTGACCACGAGCTGGCGCTTGCGGTCGCGCTTGCGCCTGGTCTGCGGCACCGCGATGGTGCGCCGCCCCGACAGGTACGCCCCCGTCAGCGAGGTCTCGCTGGCCAGCAGCTCGTCCACGGTGCCGGAGACGACCACCTGGCCGCCGTGCTCGCCCGCGCCCGGCCCGATGTCCACCACCCAGTCGGCGGCGGCGATGGTGTCCTCGTCGTGCTCGACGACGATGAGGGTGTTGCCCATGTCGCGCAGCCGGAGCAGTGTCTCCAGCAGCCGCTGGTTGTCGCGCTGGTGCAGGCCGATGGACGGCTCGTCCAGGACGTACAGGACGCCGACCAGGCCGGAGCCGATCTGGGTGGCCAGGCGGATGCGCTGGGCCTCGCCGCCGGCGAGGGTGCCGGCCGCGCGGTCCATGGTCAGGTAGTCGAGCCCGACGTCGAGCAGGAAGCCCAGGCGGGCGTTGATCTCCTTGACCACCCGCTCGGCGATGTGCATGTCGCGGTCGGACAGCTTCAGCTCCGACAGGAACCTGGCGCACTCGCCGATCGACATCGCGGAGACGTCGGCGATGGACCGCTCGCCCACCGTGACCGCCAGCGAGACCGGCTTGAGCCTGGCCCCCTTGCAGGCGGGGCAGGGGATCTCGCGCATGTAGCCCTCGAAGCGCTCGCGGGTGGCGTCGCTCTCGGCGTCGGCGTGGCGCTTCTGCACCCAGGTGATGACGCCCTCGAAGGTGGTGTAGTAGGAGCGCTGGCGGCCGTAGCGGTTGCTGTAGCGGATGTTGACCTGCTCGTCGTGGCCGTACAGCAGCGCCTTCTGCGCCCGCTTCGACAGCCGCTCCCACGGGGTGTCGAGCGTGAAGCCGAGCACGTGGCCCAGCGCCTCGATCATGCGCTCGAAGTACTCGCTGGTGTGGCCCCCCGACCACGGGCTCAGCGCCCCCTCGCCCAGGGGCTTGGACGGGTCGGGCACGACGAGGTCGGGATCGACCTCCATGCGGGTGCCGAGGCCGGTGCACTCGGGGCAGGCGCCGAAGGGGGAGTTGAAGGAGAACGAGCGCGGCTCCAGCTCCTCGAACGACAGGTCGTCGTAGGGGCAGTACAGGTGCTCGGAGTAGAACCGCTCGCGGTTGGGGTCGTCGTCGGGCAGGTCGACGAAGTCGAGGGTGATGGTGCCGCCGGACAACTGCAGCGCCGTCTCCACCGAGTCGGTGAGCCTGCGCCGGGCGGAGTCCTTGACCGAGAGCCGGTCGACGATGACCTCGATGTCGTGCTTTTCGTACTTCTTCAGCACGGGCGGCTCTTCCAGCCGGACCACCGTGCCATCGACCCGGGCGCGGGCGAAGCCCTTGGTCTGGAGCTGGGCGAACAGCTCGGCGTACTCGCCCTTGCGCCCGCGCACCACCGGGGCCAGCACCTGGAACCGGGTGCCCTCGGGGAGCTCCAGCACCCGGTCCACGATCTGCTGCGGGGTCTGCCTGGCGATGGGCCGGGAGCACTTGGGGCAGTGCGGCTTGCCGATGCGGGCCCACAGCAGCCGCAGGTAGTCGTAGACCTCGGTGATGGTGCCGACGGTCGACCTGGGGTTGCGGCTGGTGGACTTCTGGTCGATGGACACCGCGGGCGACAGGCCCTCGATGAAGTCGACGTCGGGCTTGTCCATCTGCCCGAGGAACTGACGCGCGTACGCCGACAGCGACTCCACGTAACGGCGCTGCCCCTCGGCGAAGATCGTGTCGAAGGCAAGGCTCGACTTCCCCGAGCCGGACAGCCCGGTGAAGACGATCAACGAGTCGCGCGGGAGGTCCAGCGAGACGTCTTTGAGATTGTGTTCACGTGCGCCACGCACGATCAGGCGGTCAGCCACGGCGGTCCCGATGTCCAAGGTCGAAAAGGTCAATACCTGCTGCACGGGCAGAGTAGCCGGGGGGTGCGACAAAAACCGGCGACCGGAGTCTCGGTCACCGTCCAGAGTAGGGCCTCCGCAGGTCACATGGGTCAACAACCTCGAAGACGAGAGTTATGCCCGGGGCGGCGATGATGGGATGGGGTGAAGGGAGCGACCATGACCGACGTCCTCGACGCGCTCACCGCCGAGCTCGCGGCGGCGACCAACCGGCTGCTCGCCACCGTCGCCGGGCTCGCCGACTCCGACGTGACCGCGCCGTCCCGGCTCCCCGGCTGGACCCGCGGCCACGTGCTCGCGCACATCGCCCGCAACGCCGACAGCCACCTCAACCTGCTGACGTGGGCGCGCACCGGGGTGGAGACGCCGCAGTATCCGGACCACGAGGCCCGTGCCGCCGCGATCGAGGCGGGCGCGCGGCGCCCCGCCGCCGAGCAGCTCGCCGACCTGGAGGAGAGCGCGGCGCGCTTCGCGGCAGCGGTGCGCGGCATGCCCGCGTACGCCTGGCGGGCGCGCGTGCGCGGGCTGGGCCCGCCCGAGCACCCCGCCTGGTACGTCCTGGTACGCCGGGTGCGCGAGGTGGAGGTCCACCACGTCGATCTGGACGCCGGCTACGACTGGACCGACTGGCCCGAGCCCTTCGTACGCCGTGAGCTGCACGACGCGCTCGCCTGCTGGCCGCAGGCCCACGACACGTCGATCGGCGAGATCCACGCGGGCGGGCGCCGCTGGACCGGCCTCGGCGCGGGCCCCGCCGTGCACGGCGCCCCGGCCGAGGTGCTGGCCTGGCTGACGGGCCGCGCCCCCGGCACGGGTCTTAAGGTGATCCCTGAGGGCGCGGTCGCGCCGCCGCCGTGGCTGACCATGCCGGCCCCGCCGCGCCTGCCCGCGACGCCTCCGAAGGAGTATCCGTGAGCTACACCGGCGATGTCACCAAGGACGGCCCCGCAGACGTGCGCGAGCTGCCGGACCTCACCATCAGCAAGATCGAGGTGGGTGACTTCGGCAACAACGCCTACCTGCTGCGGTGCACCGAGACCGGCGACGGCCTGCTCATCGACGCCGCGGCCGAGCCGGAGCGGCTGCTCGCCCTGATCGGCGACCGCCCGATCAGCAAGATCGTCACCACCCACCGGCACCAGGACCACTGGATGGCGCTGGAGGACGTCGCCCGCGCCACCGGCGCCACCGTGATCGCCCACCCGCTCGACGCCCCCGAACTTCCCGTGCCCGTCGATCAGCAGGTCGAGCACGGCGACCGGATCACGGTCGGGGTGGTCACGCTGGAGGTGATCCACCTGCGCGGCCACACGCCGGGCTCGATCGCCCTGCTCTACCAGGACGGCCACATCTTCACCGGCGACTCGCTCTTCCCGGGCGGGGTCGGCAACACCCAGAAGGACCCGGCCCGCTTCGCCCAGTTGTTCGGCGACGTCAAGGAGCGCGTCTTCGACCGGCTGCCCGACCACACCTGGGTGTATCCGGGCCACGGCAAGGACACCACCCTGGGCGCCGAGCGCCCCAGCCTCCCGGAGTGGGAGGCCCGCGGCTGGTAACGCATCCCCGATCGAGGGACACGCAGGCAGGCCCCGGCCTACGGGGCGCAGCCCGGACGCGCAGGGCCGGTGCGGGGACGCCGACCCGGAGACGCGCGGCCCCTTCGGGGACGCCCGGGGCCCTTGGGGACGCGCAGGGTCGGGAGACACGCAGGCGCGGGTAGTGGGGACACGCAGGCCACGACCAGGGTGCCGGCCAGGCCGAGGAAGGCGGCCGGCCACAACGCCGCCGGCGGTGCCTGCCCGCCGGCGCGGGCCGCCATCGGAAGAGGGCCGGTCACGAAGATCAGCTCCTGACCGGCCCGGGGACGTGCAGGGCCCGGTGGGGACAAACAGGTGCCGGAGACCGGGGTGGGTGCGGTCAGCCGGGTGTTCCGTGGGGGCCGGTGGCGCGGTCGGGGCCGGCGAAGAGGCGGGTGACGCGGTCGGCCGCGCCCTCGGGGTTCTCGACGCGTTCCAGGACCTCACCCCAGGACCAGCGGTAGAACCATCCCTCGGCGAGCGGGACGCAGTCGACGGTCTCGGTGAGCAGCGCGGCGTCGGGGCCGCTGACCCGCAGCGAGGGCGGATCGCCCGGCCGCAGGGTGGCCGTCAGGCCGCGCAGCTCCAGCTCACGGGCGAGCTTGCCGAGGAAATAGGTGCGGGTGTGCTCCCGCGGCGTGGCCGGCATGGCTCCATTCAAACGTCACCGCGGTCACGCTGTCAGGTCACCCCCCGACCGGCCGTGCCCTGGGCCTCCGCGCCTGCCGGCAGGGGCCACTCAGGGGGACGCGGGCAGAGACCCTGCTCCCCCGCACCCGGCATGACCGGCGGGCCCGCGGCGGGGCGCGGCCGGTCGCGCCTCACGCCGTACGACCGGCCTCGGGCATGCTCGGCGACCGTGCCCCGGCCCCGGCCACGCCCGCACCGGTGACGCCCGGAAGCCGGGCGTGCGCGACCGCGACCGCGCACCGGCCCGGCAGGCTCACACCGGTACGCCCGAGCGCCACAGGTCCGTAGGCCAGGCCACGCCGGAGCGCCGGGCGCGGGCGGTGGCCGGCGTGGGCCGGGCGCTCGGGAGCGGGGTGCGCGTCAGGAGGCGCGCTGCTGCTCGCGGCGCTCCTTGCGCTGGGAGCGCTTGAACATCAGCACGCGCAGCGGGATCGCGGTCACGAGGGCGATCTGCATGCTGGCGCCGACCTTGATCAGGTTGTCGCCGCCCTCGGGCCAGGCGGCCCACACGGTCAGGCAGGCGACGTTCATCATGATCCAGGCGAGCACGATCGCGGCGAGCTGGCCCTTGGGCTTGGGGTACTCGATGCGGCTGACCATCAGCCACGCCGTCGCGAAGATCGCGGCCAGGGAGATCGGCGAGGGCTGGAACAGCAGCACGACCGCCACGACGGTCATGGCGCCCATCGGGATGGGCAGGCCCATGAAGTCGCCGCTCTTGGTCTTGACGCAGGCGAAGCGCGCCAGGCGTACGACGCCGGCGAGCAGCACCGAGGCGGCCGCGCACAGCACCACCCACAGCGGGAGGTTCGAGGAGAACCCCGCCCAGATGACCACCATGAACGCCGGCGCGAAGCCGAAGCTGATCACGTCGGCGAGGTTGTCCAGCTCGGCGCCCATGGCCGAGGCGCGGAACCGGCGCGCGACCAGGCCGTCGAACAGGTCGCAGGTCGCGCCGATGAGCAGCAGGACGACCGCGGTGGCGAAGTAGCGCGGGTCGGGCGTGAACTTGAAGCCCGCCTGGAGCTGGCTGATCGCCGACCAGGCGAGGACGCAGACGGCGAGGAACCCGCACAGGGCGTTGCCCAGCGACAGGGAGTCGGCCGCGGACAGGCGGAACGCCTTGCCGACCGGCCCCTTGGGCTCGTCGTCCACCTGCGCGGCGTCGGCGGCGCCGTCGAGGTTGTTGACGGGCCAGCTCGCGTCAGCCGTTGTCAAGGCCGGTCACCCCCGCAACAGTACGCTGCCCGACGGTCACGGCGGGGGTGATGCCTTCGGGAAGGTAGACGTCCACCCGCGACCCCAGCCGGATGAGGCCGATCCTCTCCGCGCGCGCCACCTTGGCGCCCGCCCTCAGGTAAGGCACGATCCGGCGCGCCACCGCGCCCGCGATCTGCACCAGTTCGAGGTCGCCGAGGGCGGTGTCGAAGTGCCAGACGACACGCTCGTTCTGGTCGCTGTCCTTGTTGAAAGCCGGAAGGAATCCACCAGCCACATGCTGCACCGACGTGACCGTTCCGGCAAGAGGTGCCCGGTTGACGTGCACGTTGAGCGGGTTCATGAAGATCGCGACCCGGGTGCGGCCGTCGGGCCACGGGTCGATGCTCTGCACCACGCCGTCGGCGGGAGCGAGCACCCGACCCGGGCCGGGGGTGCGCTCGGGGTCGCGGAAGAACCAGAGCATGCCGCCGGTGAGGGCGGCGAGCGGAGCCGCGGCGATCGCCCAGCGCCGGTCGCGGGTGGCGAGGAGCGAGGTCACCGCGGCGGCCGCCGCGGTCGGGGCGAGCCATGGGGACACGCCTCGTGCCAGCCGCATGCGGCCGGTGTCGAACCCTGCTGAATCGTGGGACACGGGAAACCTTTTGTGATGACTTCCGGCTAAATGTTTGCCGCCTTGCTGGAGGATGTTACCTATCCCGCGCCGGTTATTAGGCACAACGGGACAAGCGGCCGGCCCCGGTCCCGGATCGGTTATCCCTGTGCCGGCCCCTGGCCGCGGCTCGCGATGTGCTCCTGCGGGCCGGACGCCTGCTCCTGGCGGTCCTCGCCGGCGGTCACGGCCGCGGCCTCCTCCGCCGGAGCGCCGGGCGCGCCCGGCTCGGCGGCCACCTGCCCCGTACGGGCGTCGCGGCGCGACTTGAGCAGGCTGGCGATCGTGGTGACGGTCATGGAGACGATGATGACGCCGAGGGACAGCCAGATCGGCACCTCGGGGGCCCAGGAGACCCCACCGGCGTGCAGCGCCTCCAAGATCAGCTTGACGCCGATGAAGCCGAGGATGAACGCCAGGCCGTAGCTGAGGTAGACCAGCCGCTGCAGCAGCCCGCCGAGCAGGAAGTAGAGCTGCCGCAGGCCCATCAGGGCGAAGGCGTTGGCGGTGAAGACGATGAACGCGTCCTGCGTGAGCCCGAAGATCGCCGGGATGGAGTCGATCGCGAACAGCAGGTCGGTGGTGCCGATCGCGATCATCACGATGAGCATCGGCGTGACCATGCGCTTGCCGTCGATCTTGACGGTGACCTTGGAGCCGACGTAACCCGGGGTGGTGGGCAGGGCGCGGCGGGCCCAGCGCAGCACGACGTTCTCCTCCAGGTCCTCCTCCTTGCCGTGCTGGCGCACGAGGTTGACCGCGGTGTAGATGAGGAAGACGCCGAAGACGTAGAACAGCCAGCTGAAGTTGGCCAGGGCGGCGGCGCCGATGGCGATGAAGATGCCGCGCATGACCAGCGCCATCAGGATGCCCACGAGCAGCACCTTGTGCTGGTACATCCGGGGCACCGCGAAGCGGGCCATGATCAGGTAGAAGACGAAGAGGTTGTCGACGCTGAGGCTGTATTCCGTCAGGTAGCCCGCGAAGAACTGCCCGGCCGGGGTCGGCCCGGCCACCACCCACATCCCGATGCCGAACAGCACCGCCAGGGTGACATAGAACCCCACCCAGAAGCCGGCCTGCCGCAGGGAGAACTCCCTCGGCTCCCCGCGATCGACGATCCACAGGTCGAATGCCAGCACCACAAGAAGGCCGCCGATAACGGCGGCCCAAGCCCACACGGATACGTCCACTTTTGTATAAACCTCCGGCGCGCATGACAGATGGCCGGAGGTCTCTCCCGCCCGCGTAACGGTACGGACCGACAGCCCCGGGGGCCTCGCACGATGAGGCGGCACCGTGATGACGAGACTGTCGCGAAGGGATACTCCCCCCCTAATCAAGGCAGTATAGGTTAACGCCGTGGCGCTACCTAATCTTCCCCGGCGCTGGGCGGATACTCCCTGATCAACCGCCCTCCACTCTAAATCGCGGGGGCGACCGGCGCGCGGTTCACAGCCTCACAAGCTCAGGGGCTCAAGGCTCACAGGCTCAGGGCTCACAGGCTCACGGGGGCTCACGGGTTCAGCGCTCACAGCTCGCAGGCTCAGGGGCTCAGGCTCAGGGGCTCACAGGCCGTACGCGGTCAGCGCCGAGGCGGCGGCCTTGCGCTCGCCGGGCAGGTTCCGGCCGCGCCGGGCGGCGGCCTCGGACAGGGCGCGGGCGAGGGCGGGGTCGGCGAGCACCCGGTCCACGGCGTCGCGCAGGGCGGCGGCGTCGCCGTACGGGACGAGCAGCCCGGCGCCGTCGGCGACCATGGCCGGGAGCCCGCCGACGTCGGTGGCGACGATGGGGCGGCCGGCGCGCAGGGCCTCCTGCACGCTCAGCGGCTGGCCCTCCCACCGGCTGGCGACCACGACGGCGTCGGCCGCGGCGAGCAGGTCGGGCACGTCGCCGCGGTCGCCGAGCAGCGCCACCGGCAGCTTGTCCGCCTCGATCCTGCGCCGCAGCGGCTCGCGCAGCGGCCCGTCTCCGGCGATGGCGAACAGGGCCCCGGAGCGGGCGGAGGCGGCGGCGTCCAGGAGGGTCTCCAGGCCCTTCTGCTGGGCCAGCCTGGCGATCGTGAGCAGCAGCGGCCGGCCGGGGGCCAGGCCCAGCTCGGCGCGCACCTCGGCGGGGGTGCGGGCGGGCGGGCGCAGCGGCGGCGCGGGGACGACGGCGTGCCCGACGCGGGGGGCGCCGAGCGCGGCCATGCGGGCGGCCAGGTCGGGCGAGACGGCCAGGACGGTGGTCGCCGTCGCGGCCACGACCCGCTCCAGCGCGGCGAAGACCGCGCCGACGGCCCCGCCGGCCGTGCGGGCGTTGTGCAGCGTCACCACCAGCGGCGTACCGGTGCTGCGGACGGGCAGGGTGCGGGCCAGGCCCGCCAGCGCGCCGGCGCGCAGGCCGTGGGCGTGCACGACGTCGGCCCCGCGGGCGAGGCGGCGCAGCGCGGCGACCGCCCGTACATCGCCCGCCGGGCTGGGCCGCTCGGAGATCGGGACCTCGGCGAACACGGCCCCGGCCCCGGTGAAGCCGAAGGCGTCCTCCGTGGCGCGCGGCCCCGCCACCACCACCCGGTGCCCCGTGTCGGCGAAGCCGGCGGCGAGCATGCGCACGTGCCGCCCGACCCCTCCGGTGCTCGTGCCCAGCACGAGCAGGATGCGCCGGCCCTCCTGCCTTCGCTCAGCCATCCACGCGCTCCCTTCCCCGCCGCGCCCGGGGCAGCGGCAGCCTCGCGAGCAGGGCCTCGGCGTCCCGTCTCGCCACCAGCACGATCCCGGCACCTCCGGCCGCCAGCGCCGCGACGGCCGCCAGGCACGCCACGGCCAGGGCCTGCCACACGCCCTCCGGTCCGGTCCAGGCGCCCGCGGCGGCCACGACCCCGGCGCCGGCCGCCCACGCCAGGCCGCCGCCGAGCACGGCCGCCGCGGTGGCCCGCCACGCGCCGCGCAGCGCCGCCGCGCCCCGGGCGCGCGCCACCGCGAGCGCGAGCACCGCCCCGCCCACCGTCATGCCCAGCGCGCTGCCCAGGCCGAGCCCGCCGATGCGCCAGTCGGCGGGCAGGGTGAGCACCAGCGCCGTCTGGGCGGCCATCACCGCCACCCAGCCCGCGACCGTGCCCGCCGCGGCGGCCCGGCCGCGGCCCGCGGCGTACAGGACCCGGCTCAGGTGCGCGATCAGGCCGTAGCCGACCAGGCCCGGGGCGAACAGCGCGATGGCCGCGCCCAGCTCCGTGGCGGGCACCGCGCTCGCCGCCCCCTCGACGAACACCGCCGCGACCGGCACGGCCACCGCGGCGAGCAGCCCGGCGGCCAGGCCGGAGACGAGGATGACGGCCCGGCTCGTCCGGGCGCTGACCTCGGCGAACGCCTCATCCTCCGCGGCGCGCTGCGACAGGACGGGGAACGCGCTGGTGGCGATGGGCACCGCCAGCACGGCGTACGGCACCTGGTAGATCGCCCAGGCGTAGTTGTACGCGGCGATGGCGCCCTCGCCCACGGCCCGGTTGGCCAGCACCACGACCAGGGCCGTCGCCGCCTGCTGGGCCAGCAGCGCGGCCAGCCCGGCCACGGCCAGCCGCCGGACCTGGGCCGCCACGCCCGGCGGGAAACGCAGCGCGGGCCGCAGGCGCAGCCGCAGCCCGCCCGCCGGGCCGAGCACCGTGACCACCAGGGCCAGCACGCCCAGGGTCGTGCCGACGGACAGGGCCAGCTCGGCGGCCCCGGGAACCGTGCCCGGGTCGGTGACGCCGCCGCTCAGCGGCACGAACGCCAGGTAGGCCACGATCACCACGAGGCTGGAGACCAGCGGGGCCAGCGCGGGCGCGGCGAAGCGGCGGTGCGCCTGGAGGACGCCGTACAGGACCACGGCCAGGCCGTACAGGGGGATCTGCGGGGCGAAGACGACCAGCATGCGGGTGGCGACGGCGAGCACGTCGCCGGTGTTGCAGCCGCGCAGCTCGGGGCCGACGAACAGCGCGATCACCGGCCCGGCGGCCAGCGCGGTGAGCACGGCCAGCGGCACCAGCACGATCACGACCCAGGTCAGCAGGGCCGAGGTGATCCACCCGACCTGCCGCCGCGCCTCCTCCCGCTCGGCCGCCGCGGCGTCCTCGGCGGCCGAGCGCGCGGCGGCCCCGGCCAGCACGGGCACGACCATGCCCGCCAGCGCGCCGCCCACGACGATCTCGAAGACCAGGTTGGGGATCTGGTTGGCGGTGAAGTAGGCGGTGGACAGGCAGTTGGTGCCCACCGTGCGCGCGAACGCGAGCTGCTTGCCGAACCCGGTCACGCGCGCGGCGACCGTGATCACGGCGATCAGCACCGCCGCCCCGGCGAGCCCCTGCCCGAGGCGTTTGGTCACGGGCGCGGCTCGCTCAGGCTCCCGCCTCGGCGGGCTCGGGGGCGGCGGCGACCACGGGGGCCTGCGGCGCCGGGGCGGGGCGGCGGCCCAGCATGTCGATGCGGTTCAGCAGCGGGTTGCCCGCGATCACCTTGGTGAAGCTGATCTTCTCGGACGCCGCCGTCAGCCCGGCGACCGTGCCGAGCAGGACCAGGCGGGCGGGCCGGCCGAGCCGGGTAACCGCGGCCAGGCCGAGCAGCGCGCCCAGCGCGTTGGCGCCGGCGTCGCCGAGCATGGCCCGCTCGCCGAGGTCCTCGGGCAGCAGGGCCGAGGCCGCGCCGAGCGGCACCGCCGCGAGCGCGGCCGTGGCCGCGCCGGCGGGCTCGGCGCCGCCGCGGGCGACCGCCACGGCCAGCAGGGGGCCGCCGGTGAGCAGGCCGACCTTGATCGCGCGGCCGGGCCGCAGGTCGAACAGGTTGGCCAGGTTGGCGCAGGCGGCGACGATCACGCCGTTGAGCGCGGTGTCCACCGGCCCGTCGGAGACCAGCGCGGCGGCGGCCAGCCCGGTGCCGCCGATGCCCAGGATCTTCACCGCCCCGGTGGTGACCTCGCC
Source organism: Thermocatellispora tengchongensis (assembly GCF_014202315.1). Taxonomy (GTDB): domain Bacteria; phylum Actinomycetota; class Actinomycetes; order Streptosporangiales; family Streptosporangiaceae; genus Thermocatellispora; species Thermocatellispora tengchongensis. The sequence goes on from NZ_JACHGN010000012.1 coordinate 342,587, forward strand.
CCGGGCCAGTGCGCTCAGGTGGCCCTTGAACCCCTTGGAGGACGCCCCGCCGTACAGGTCGTCGTAGGCGCCGAGGACGCCGCTGCCCACGCCCGCCAGCACCGCCGCCGCCCTGGCCCTGACGGGCAGGCCGGGCGCGAGGGCCGCCGCGACGCTCGCGCCCGTGGCGAACGCGGGCCCTTCGAGCAGCGTGATCGGCTCGCCCCGGTGGTTGGTGCGGGTCCAGGTCTTCTCCTCGCCGACCGGCGGCCGGCGGCGGAAGGCGGTGTAGGCGGCGCGCGCCGCCACCGCCCCCAGTGCGGCGCCGCCCATCGCGGCGGCGAGAGGTCCGATGCGGCGGCCACGAAGGGCGCGGGCCAAGGCCATGGGGTCAGCCTCCGGAAGCGCTGGGAGTGGGGGTGGGGACGGGCGCGGGCTCGAACGCCGAGGCGCCGGCGCCCAGGCCGTACTGGCCCGCGTCGCCCGCCAACTGCTCCCGCAGAGCGTAGACCACCACGATGCGGCCCGCGGGCAGATCGGCGGTGTCCACGCCGGACACGACGCTCGACGCCTCGCCGGAGTCGCGCAGCGCCGCGATCAGCCCGCCCGCGGCGGCCGAGGTCTGGGGGCCGGCGACGACGGTGGCGGCGTCGGCCGCGTCGAGCGCGGTGGCCAGCGCGATCAGCGCGCCGTTGCGGGTGTCGGCGCCCTCGCCCTCGTACGGGTCGGCCGGCGCGAGCACCACGGCCAGCGTGGCGCGCAGCGCGGGCTCGCCGCTGAGGGTGATCAGGTCGCCCTTCTGGAAGGCGTCCAGCACGCCGGTGGCGGCCGGGTTCTCGCGCCCGGCCTCGGCGCTGTCGCCGGTGACCACGGCCGCGGCCAGCAGCGCGCCCGCCTTGTCGTACGCCGTGGCGCCCGCGGGGAAGGTCATGTCGGCCGGCTTGGCGGCGGTGGCGAGCTGGTCCACCAGGTTGAGCTGCTGCGGGTCGAGGTACTTGTCGGTGAGCGTGATCCGCCCGCTCACCGCCGCCCCCGACTGGGTCAGCACCTGCTGGGTCGCGTCGCGGATCGCCGGGGTGACGCCGGGCGGCTCCACGAGCAGCACCCGCTCGCCGGCGAGGTCGCCCTGCACCAGCGCCTGGGTGGCGTTGGCGACGAACGCGTCGGTCTCGCCGCTCGTACGGCGCAGCTCCTCGACCTGGGAGAGCAGGTCGTTGTTGTTCTGCCGGACCTGCACGACGGTCTGCTCGGCCAGCCTGATCGCCGGCTCCTGCAGGAACGTCGCGCCGAGCACGATGCCGACCGACAGCGCGAGGAAGATCGCGATGATGGAGACGAGGTGGTACCGGAAATCGATCACGAGAAGAGTCCGACCAGCCAGAAGATGAAGCCGTTCCAGAAGTCCCGCAGCCCGTTGATCCAGATGCGGCCGATCGGCGACACGCCGAGCGCCACGCCGAAGGTGATCAGGGTCGTGACCACGAGCAGGAGGAGCGACCAGGTCGAGATCCGGCTCCGGTAGAGCCGGCTGACGCCCTTGGCGTCCACGAGCTTGCTGCCCACCCGCAGCCGGGTGAGGAAGGTGCTGGCCATGCCAGAGCGGCCCTTGTCCAGGAACTCGATCAGCGTCGCGTGCGTGCCCACCGCCACGATCAGGTCGGCGCCCTTGTCGTCGGCGAGCAGCATCGCGATGTCCTCGCTGGTGCCCAGCGCGGGGAACACGACCGCGTCGCGGCCCAGCTCGCGCACCCGCTCCAGGCCCGGGGCGCGGCCGTCGCGGTAGGCGTGCACGACCAGCTCGGCGCCGCAGGTCAGCGCCTTGGTGGAGACCGAGTCGAAGTCGCCGACGATGAGGTCGGGCAGGTATCCGGCCTCCAGCAGCGCGTCGGCCCCGCCGTCCACGCCCACGAGCACCGGCCGGTACTCGCGGATGTAGGGCCGCAGGGTGGCCAGGTCCTCCTTGTAGTGGTAGCCGCGCACCACGATCAGGACGTGCCGCCCCTCCATCGGGGTGCGGATGTCGGGCACCCCGACGCCGTCGATGAGCAGGTCGCGCTCGCGGCGGACGTACTCCATCGTGTTGGCGGCGAACGCCTCGATCTGCACCGACAGGCCCGCGCGGGCCTCGGTCATCGCGGCCTCGACCGTCTCGCGCGTCTGCACCTCGCCCTTGCCGGCGACCTCGTCGCCGAGGTAGACGACGCCGTCGTGCACGCGGACGAGATCGCCGTCGGAGACCCGCTCGAACAGCTCGGGGGTGGCGTTGTCCACGAAGGTCACGCCGGCGTCGACCAGGATCTGCGGGCCCAGGTTGGGGTAGCGCCCGCTGATGCCGGCCGCGACGTTGACCACGACCGACGCGCCGCACGCCACAAGCGCCTCCGCGCTCACCCGGTCGAGATCGACATGATCGATGATCGCGATCTCCCCGGCCGCGAGGCGCTTGGTCAGCCTCTTGGTCCGCCGATCGATCCTCGCCACTGCCGTCACCCCGGGAAGATCATCGACCTTCCAGCGGCGGAGGCCCGGAACCCTCATGGTCGGCACCTTCATCGTGACCATCCTGCCAGAGCGCGCGACCGCGACGGTCCCGCACATCACGGCGTGTCGGTTACGTCACACGTCGTAATGGGCCGATCCGATCCGCACGCCGGCCCGGAACGACCCACTTCTCCATATCTACAAGACGATCCCCGGCAACGCGCCCATCTCTCCGAAATCAGATCAAGAGTGGGTGACAGCGGGAGGCCGGGGTCAGGCCTTGCCGGCCGCGGCGATGGACAGCAGTTCCTCGGCGTGGGCGCGGCCGAGCTCGGAGTCCTCCATGCCGGCGAGCATGCGCGACAGCTCGCGCACCCGGCTCTCGTGGTCCAGCGCGACCACGCCGCTGCGCACCACGCTGCCGTCGCTCGCCTTCTCCACCACGAGGTGCTGGTCGGCGAAGGCGGCGACCTGGGGCAGGTGGGTGACCACGATGACCTGGGCGGTGCGGGCGAGCATGGCCAGGCGGCGGCCGATCTCGACCGCGGCCTTGCCGCCCACGCCCGCGTCGACCTCGTCGAACACGAACGTCGGCACCGGGTCGGCGCCCGCGAACACGACCTCGATCGCGAGCATCACCCGGCTCAGCTCGCCGCCCGAGGCGCCCTTGTTCAGCGGCAGCGGCGGCGCGGCGGGATGGGCGGCCATACGCAGCTCGACCTCATCGACGCCGTGCGGGCCGAACTCCTCGCTCTGGGTGAGATGCACCACCACCCGGGCGTGCGGCATGGCCAGCGCGGCCAGCTCGGCGGTGACGGCCTCGCCGAACCGCTCGGCCGCCGCGGTGCGCACCGCGGTCACCTCGGCGGCCAGGGCGGTGAGCCGGGCCGTCAGCTCCTCGTGCTCGCGGGTCAGCTCCTCGATCCGGTCGTCGTCGCCGTCGAGCTCGGCCACCCGCTGCGCGGCGCGCTCGGCCCAGGCCAGCACGCCCGCGGCGTCGTCGCCGTACTTGCGGGTGAGCCCGGCCAGCAGGGACCGGCGCTCCTGCACCGCCGCCAGCCGCGCCGGGTCGGCCTCGACCGACTCGGCGTAGGCGGCCAGCTCGGTGGCGACGTCGGAGACCAGGTAGCCGGCCTCGGCGAGGCGGTCGGCCAGCCCACCCAGCGCGGGGTCGAAGTCGCGCACGGCCTCCACCGCCGCGCGGGCCTCGCCGATCAGCGAGATCGCGTCGCGCACCGACTCGGCGCTGCTCATCGGGTCGGCGACCAGCGCGCCGTGGGCCGTGGTGGCCGCGCCGCGCAGCGCGTCGGCGTGGGAGAGGCGTTCCTCCTCCTCCTTCAGCTCGGCGTCCTCACCGGCCCTGGGGTTGACCTTCTCGATCTCCTCCAGGCCGAACCTGAGCACGTCGGCCTCCTGCGCGCGCTCCCTGGCCCTGCTGGTCAGCTCGGCCAGCTCCTCGCTGACCTGCTTGTGCCGCTTGTACGCCTGCTCGTACGCCCGCAGCGGCTTGACCAGGTCCTCGCCCGCGTAGCGGTCGAGCGCCGCCCGCTGGCGTCCGGGCTGCAGCAGCCGCTGCTGATCCATCTGCCCGTGCACCGCCACGAGATCCTCGGCGAGGTAGGTGAGCGTGCCGACGGGCACCGACCGGCCGCCCAGCCAGGTTCGGCTGCGGCCCTCGGCCGAGACCGTGCGGGAGATGATGAGCCGGCCGTCCTCGATCTCGCCGCCGAGGTCCTCCACCTGCTGCGCCACGCGCCCGCCGGGCTCGATGTAGAGGGTGCCCTCGACGCCGGCCTTGTCGGAGCCGGGCCGCACGCGCGCGGGATCGGCCCGGCCGCCGAACAGCAGCCCCAGGCCGGTCACGACCATCGTCTTGCCCGCGCCGGTCTCGCCCGTGACCACGTTGAACCCCGGCGAAAGCTCCAGGACGGCCTCCTCGATGACGCCCAGCCCCTGGATGCGGACCTCCTCGACCCTGGGTCGCACTGGTCCCTCCCGTCCCTTCCAAGCCACCGAACACCTGTACGGTGCGCGCGGCACGATCCTACGCGCTCCGGCCCCGATCGGCCCGTGCTCTCGTATGCCCAGTGAACCCCGCCGACGGCCGTTTGTCCCGTCCCCGGCCCGCGCAACCTGCGCGAACCGGGCCTTCGTACGCTACGGGCGGACGCGCCCCCGCCAGCCCTGGACCGGCAGGTCGAACTTGGCGACCAGACGGTCGGTGAACGGGGCGCCGGTGTCCTCCGCGCCGTGCAGGCGGGCCAGGCGCACCGGGGTCGGGCTCCGGCGCACCTCCACCCGCGCCCCCGAGGGCAGGTCGTAGCGGCGGCGGCCGTCGCACCACAGCACCCCGCCCGGCGTGTCGGGCAGGATCTCCACCGCCAGCGTCGAGCGCGGCGAGACGACGAGCGGGCGGGCGAACAGCGCGTGGGCGCTGATCGGCACCAGCAGCAGCGCCTCGACCTCCGGCCACACCACCGGGCCCCCGGCCGAGAACGCGTACGCCGTGGAGCCGGTCGGGGTCGCGCAGATCACGCCGTCGCAGCCCCAGCGCGACAGCGGGCGGCCGTCGATCTCGGCGACGACCTCCAGCATGCGGTCGCACTTCTCCACGGTCACCTCGTTGAGCGCCCAGGTCTCGGCGATCACCTCGCCGTTGCGCCGGGCCGTCACCTCGACGGTGAGCCGCTCCTCGACGTCGTAGCGCCGGCGTACGACGCCGTCCACCGCGCTGGCCAGGTCGTCCACCTCGGCCTCGGCCAGGAAGCCGACGTGGCCGAGGTTGACCCCGAGCAGCGGCACGCCGCCCGGCCTGGCCAGCTCGGCCGCGCGCAGCAGGGTGCCGTCGCCGCCCAGCACGATGATCATCTCGGCGTCCTTGACGGCCTCCGGCCCGGAGGGGACGATCTGCACGCCCTCGCAGCCCATCTCCTCGGCCTCGGTGTCGAGCACCCGTACGTCCAGGCCGGCGTCGAGCAGCCGGCCCACGACGAACCTGGCGCTCTCCACGGCCGCGTCCCGCCCGGTGTGGGCGGTGATCAGCAGGGTCCTCCTCGTCTCGCTCACCTGGGCCCCTCCGCGACCGCCCGCAGGATCTCCGCCTCCGTGTCGGGCACGGGCGGCGGCCCCTCGCCCCTGCCCAGCCACAGCAGGTACTCCACGTTGCCCGAGGGGCCGGGCAGCGGGCTGGCGGTCACCCCGCGCACGTCCAGGCTCAGCTCGCGCGCCGCCGCGGCGACGTCGCGCACCGCCCCGGCGCGCAGCTCCGGGTCGCGTACGACGCCGCCGGCGCCCACCCGCTCCTTGCCCACCTCGAACTGCGGCTTGACCAGCAGCACGAAGTCGGCCCGCGGCGCCGCGCACCGCGCCAGCGCGGGCAGCACCAGGCGCAGCGAGATGAACGACAGATCGCCGACCACCAGCGTGGGCGGCGGCTCGCCCACCATCTCGGGGGTCAGATCGCGCACGTTGACCCGTTCCATCACGGTCACCCGCGCGTCGGTGCGCAGGGACCAGGCGAGCTGGCCGTACCCGACGTCCACGGCGAGCACGTGCTCGGCGCCGGAGCGCAGCAGCACGTCGGTGAACCCGCCGGTGGACGCGCCCGCGTCCAGGCACCGCCGCCCCGCGACGGCCAGGCCGCGCGGCGTGAACGCCTCCAGCGCGCCGAGCAGCTTGTGCGCGCCGCGCGAGACGTAGTCGGGGCCGGACTCCGACTCGGCGACGACGATGGCCGAGGCGGTGTCCACCTGCGTGGCCGCCTTGCTCGCCACCCGCCCGCCGACGCTGACCCGGCCGGCCTGGATGAGGTCGCCGGCCTGCTCCCTGGACCGCGCCAGGCCCCTGCGTACGAGCTCGCTGTCGAGCCGCGTGCGCCTGCTCACCCGCCGACGCCCCGAACGACACCGCCGCCCGCGCCCCCGGGACGCCCCGCGCCCCCGGCAGGCCCCGGGACCCCGGCAGGCCCCGGGACCCCGGCAGGCCCCGCGACGCCCGGACGCCCCACGACCCCGGGACCACCCGCGCCCGCGAGACCGCCCACGCTCGCACCACCACCCGCGCCCGCAAGCCCGCTCGCGCCGGCAGGACCGCCCACGCCGGCAGGACCGCCCACGCCGGCAGGACCGCCCACGCCGGCAAGGTCACCCGCGCGCCCCGGCCCGCCCTCGTGCCCGGCGTTCCCCTGGGGAGCGCCGCCGCCGGGGGCGTGGTCGTCCGCCGACGCGAGCACGCGCTCCAGGCCCGCGTGCACCTCCTCGAACACGGCGACATGCTCGCCGACGGGCGTCCCGGCGAGCCGGTCGAGCGCCCGTAGCGTCGCCTCGACCCGCTCGTCGCCCGTCTCACGCGGCAAGTCCGTCATTCGCGCCCTCCGCTGCCTTTCCTGGCCGTCATGTTGTCCGGCACACCCTTCGTGATGGGGTCCCTCAGCCGCCCTGTTCGCGGCACCAGTCTCGCCCGCCGTCCCGCCCGGCGCACCCCGGTTGGCCAGACCGGGGTCGGGGCGGGCCATTACGCGACCGGGGCGGGCCGGTGCGGGGGCGCCCACACGACGGCCGCGCCGGATGTGAGAATGGGGCGAACCCGGGCACGGGCCCGGACGTTGTACCTTCCGTGAGATCCGTCGCGACCCGCACGTACCCCGCCCCCCTATGCCTGATTCCACGCGCTCCGCATGTGGAACGCTACCGTCCATAGGTAGGAGGTTTTCGGCCGGTCCTGACACGAAGGGAATGCGATCTATGGCGACCGTCGAGGAGTGCAGAGCGGCGTTGCGCAAACTCGCGGAGCAGTTCGAGGAAGTCGACGAGGAGACCAAGGCCAAGCACGTCGTCGAGCGGACGATCAGCTGCCACATCTCCGACCTCGGCACGACCTTCTACGGCCGGATCCACCACGGCGGCCTCGACCCGTTCGTCGACGAGCACGCCGCCTCCTCGAACGGCGTGGCCGACGTGCGCCTGACCATCTCCAGCGACGACCTGGTGTCCCTGGTGGCCGGCGAACTGGACATGGCCCGCGCGCTGTTCTCCGGCCGGGTGAAGGTCGAGGCGAGCTTCGGCGACCTGCTGCGCCTCCGCAAGCTGCTCTGACACCGCCGGAACCGGCGCCCTAGGACCAGACGCCACCGGACCCGGCACGGCCGGACCAGACGCCCCCGGACCCGGCACGGCCGGACCAGACGCCCCCGGACCCGGCACGGCCGTATCGGACACCCCGGACCCGACGCCGCCGGATCTGACGCCCCGGATCCGGCACGGCCCGATCCGATGCCGCCGGAGCGGCCTGGGGCGGCGGGGCGGGAGCAACCCAGGGCGGCACCGGAGCAGCCCAGAGCAGGGCCGGAGCAACCCGAGGCGGTGCCGGAGCAGCCCAGGGCAGGGCCGGAGCAACCCGAGGCGGTGCCGGAGCAACCCAGGGCAGGGCTGGAGCGGCCTCACAGCCCCGCAGAGGCCAGTGCGGGCTTGACGGCGTCCTCGTCCGCGGCCCCGTCCCCCGCCGCCTCCCAGGCGGCCCTGGCGGCGGCGCGCAGGCCGTCCAGCGGGTCGCCGCCCGTCCCGGTGAGCGACAGCCGGTCCCCCTCCCAGCTCGCGGTCCACCCGCCGCAGGTCCACGCGCCGCCGGGCGTACGGCGTACGTCCGCGGGGGGCCGGTGCAGCGCCGACAGGTCGGCGCCCAGATGGGTCGGGCGGTGCGGAGGGGCGGCGGTGAGCACGTCGAGCGGCGTCGCCACCCCGGTGAAAACCAGCAGGCTGTCCACGCCCGCGTTGGTCGCGCCCTCCACGTCGGTGTCGAGGCGGTCGCCCACGACCAGGGGGTTGCGCGCTCCGGTGCGGAGCATCGACTCGCGGTGCAGCGGGGGCCGCGGCTTTCCGGCCACGATCGGCTCCACCCCGGTGGCGGTCGCGATCACGCGCGACATCGCCCCGTTGCCCGGCACCTCGCCGCGGCCGGTGGGCATGGTGGCGTCGGCGTTCGCGGCCACGAACAGCGCGCCCCGGCGTACGGCTATCGCGCCCTCGGCCAGCAGGCCGTACGACAGGCCGGGCGAGAACCCCTGCACCACCGCGACGGGCCCCTCGTCGGCGGCCGAGACCGGCCGCAGGCCGCGGGCGCGCACGGCCTGGCGCAGGCCCATGCCGCCCACCACGAGCACCGGCGCCCCCGGCTCCACCCGCTCCGCGATCAGCCGCGCCGCCGCCTGCGCCGAGGTCACCACGTCCTCCGCCCCCGCGGGCACGCCCAGGTCGGTGAGATGCTCCGCGATGGCGGCAGGGGTGCGCGACGCGTTGTTGGTCACGTACGCCAGGCGCGTCCCGCCGTCGCGGGCCCGCGTCAGCGCCTCCGCCGCCCCCGGCACCGCGTGCCGCCCCAGGTAGACGACCCCGTCCAGGTCCAGCAGCAACGTGTCGTACGCGGCGACCAGCCCCGCACCGCCCAACTCGGCCACGCATCCTCCCGTCCACCGCACGCCGGTTCCCGCCCGCCACCCTATGGCCCTCGCGTGCGTGCGGGGCGTCCGGGCCGTGGGGACGGGACGGCCCTGCCGGACGGAAACGGAAGACCCATGGCCCGCGGACCCATCACCGGCGAGGCCTGACTGCAGAAGAGAGGGATCGCTACATCTCGCGGCGGGCGCGCAGCGTCGCCCGGACGCTCTTCAGCGCGGACACGTAGTCGCGATGGTCGGGCCGCATGGCCACGGCTATGGCCAGGGGCTCCTGGGCGGCCTCCATGTCGCCGGTGCGCCACAGGGCCAGCCCGAGACCGAAATAGGCGTAGTCCTCGGCCGGATTGGCGTCGAGGATCAGGCGGAAACTGTCGGCGGCCTCCGCGTACTGGCGGGAGTTGAACTGGGCGCGGGCGAGCGCCTCGCGTACGCTGCGCGACTCCGGTGCCGCCTCCGCGGCCCGCTCCAGCAGCGCGCACGCCGCCGCCGGACTGCCCTCACGCAACAGCTTCACACCCCGCTGAAACCAGTCGTACACATCCCCCGCAGGGGTTCCCTCGCCGTAGGTGGGGGAATCATCTGGGCCGCTACGGCCTTGGATCATGTGTGAGGCCTCCTTGAACGACGTGGCCGAGCACAACGGATCGAACCCTGACGGATTGGGGATGCCGCGCCTTTGCGCCACCTCCTGGACGATTCAGGCCTGTATGGGAGCATGCCCGATATGGCGAATCCTGAACTGCCGGTGCCCGATGGGCTGAAGCTGCGCCCGTTTCACGGCGTGCGCTACACGGTCGGCGACGTGGCCCGGGTCACCTCCCCGCCATACGACCTGATCGGCGAGGACGACGCCCGCGCCCTCCTGTCCTCCCATCCCAACAACGTCGTGCGGCTCATCCTTCCCGGCGCCGACCGGCACAGATACGCCGAGGCGCGCGACACGCTCAGCGCCTGGCTGGCCGAGGGCGTGCTCGCCGCCGACCCCGAGCCCGCGATCTACGTGTACGAGCAGAGCGCGGGCGACCGCGTGCTGCAGCGCGGCCTGATCGGCGACGTGGCGCTGACGCCGCCGGAGCGGCGGATCATCCTGCCGCACGAGGACGTGATGCCGGGCCCGGTCGCCGACCGGCTGGCGCTGATGCGCACCACCCAGGCCAACCTGGAGCCGATCTTCCTGCTGTACGAGGGCGGCGAGAGCACCGCGCGCCTGCTCACCGAGGTGGCCACCACTCGCGCGCCGGTCACCGACGTGGTGGTGGAGGACGGCAACGGCGGCCCGGGGCCCGCGCGCCGGCACCGCCTGTGGGCGATCACGGACGCTTCGGAGATCGCGCTGCTGAACGACGATCTGCGCGACCGCCAGGCGCTCATCGCCGACGGCCACCACCGCTACGCCACCTACCTGGAGCTCCAGCGCGAGCACCACGCGGCGGGCGACGGCCCGGGCCCCTGGGACTACGGGCTCGCGCTGCTGGTCGACTCCACCGCCTATCCCCCGGACCTCAAGCCGATCCACCGGGTGATCCCCGGGCTGCCGCTCGCCCAGGCGGTGGCCCGTGCCAAAGGGGCGTGGCAGGTCCACGAGTACGCGGTGCGAGCCGAGGGCCTGGCCGCACTCGCCACCGCCCCCGAGCCCGCCTACCTCCTGGCCGGCGCAGGCGGCCCGGCCCACCTGCTCACCGACCCCGACCCCCTGCAGCTCAGACACGCGATGCCGGCCGACAGATCGGCACAGTGGCAGGCGCTGAACACCTCGATCCTGGCCGAGTTCCTGCTCCCCAAGGTATGGGGACTGCACGACGACGAACGCACGGTCCGAATCGTCCACCACGACCCCGACGCCGCGATCCGCCAGGCCGCGAGCACAGGCGGCACCGCCGTCATCCTCAACCCCTTGTCGGTGGACGACGTTCTGGGTGTGGCCGCCGAGGGCGAACGCGTCCCCCGCAAGTCCACCTCCTTCGGCCCCAAACCCCGCACGGGCCTCATCATGCGCACCTTCGCCAACGACTAACCCACTCCGGATCGCCGGAAACCCCGGAACCCCGAAGGGTCGCATCCCGCCCCCGCCCCGCCGTCAGAAGGTAGGGGCGGGAGCCGGTTGCGGAGCCCGGGCCGGGGGCCGAGACCAGGGCCCAAGGCTGGGGCCAGGACCGAGACAGGGGCAGGACCGAGACCAGGGCCAGGGCGGGTTCCGGAGCAAGGCGCCACCGCCGACAGGAAGCCGCACGGCCAGCGCCCCACAAGTGAACCGTCGCGTCCCAACCGCCGTCAGGAGGTGGGGCCAGAACCGGGTCCAGGATCAGGTCCGGGTCCGGGGCGGGGGCCAGGTCCGGGGCCAAACGGCACCAGCGACAGGAAGCCGTGGCGGCCGAGGGCCAATGCGTCCCCCGCAAGTCCACTTCCTTCGGCCCCAAACCCCGCACCCGGCCTCATCATGCGCCTTCGCCATGACTAACCCACACCCCGGACCGCCAGGAACCTCGGCAGCCCGCAAGCGAAGCGTCGCGTCCCGCCCCGCAGTAAGGAGGTGGGGCGGGACACCGGTTCCGGAGCCAGGAGCAGGGCCAGAGCCAGGGCGGGGCCAGAGTCAGGGGCGGGCACAGGCCCAGGGACGGGCACGGGCCCAGGCGCGAGCACGGGCCCAGGCGCGAGCACGGGCCCAGGCGCGAGCACGGGCCCAGGGGCGAAATCAGGACTAGAGAGGGCCATGGCCGAGACCAGGGGCCAGGACCGAGACCGTAGCGAGGCACCACCGCCGGCAGGAAGGCGCACGGCCAGCGGCCCGCAAGTGAAGCGTCGCGTCCCGCGCCCGCCGTTAGGAGGTGGGGCCGGAGCCGGAACCGGAGTCGCCACCAGTTCCGGAGCCGGAACCGGGGCCAGGGCCGGGTGGGTGGGCGGCGATCGAGGTGACGAGGGTGTCCACGTAGGAGGCCGACAGAGCCACCAGGTCCACTTCCTCCGGGTCCAGCAGCCACAGCAACTGCGCACCCTCCATGAAGGCCACGATCTCCCGGGCCTTCATGTCGGGGTCGAGGCCGGCGTCCAGCTCGCCCGCGCGTACGCCCTCGCGTAGCAACTCGGCCAGATGGAAGCGGAGCAGTCGGCTGCGCCGTCTGAAGGTGTGGTGCAGAGGCGCGTCGGAGGCGAGGTTCTCCACCTCCAGCACGGTGTAGAGGGAGGCCGTGGCCGGGTCGGCCACCGTGTGCTCCGCGTCACGGACGATGGCGCGCAGCGAGGCCAGCGTGTCGCGGCTCTGGTAGCCCGTGAGCCGCCGCAGCGCCCGCTCGTCCAGCTCCGCCAGCACGGCCTCCAGCAGCTTCTCCTTGCTCCCGAAGTGGTGCACGACGGCGGGAGCGGTCACACCCGCCTGCTCGGCCACCGCGGCGATGCCGGTGTTGCGGTAGCCGCGGCGGGAGAACAGGTCGATCGCGGCCTCGATGATCGCCCGCCTCCGCTCGACACCGCGCCGCTGCACCTGCCCCTTGACACCCGCCACGCAGCGAAGCTTAATGGCGGGCCCTCACCACTCCGCGCGCCGGTGCGGCCCGCACCGCAATAAAGCTGAATACTCATACAGGATTTTCAGCCCTTCTTCGTTCCGTACCGGCTGCGAGCCTGCTTGCGGTTCTTGACCCCCTGGGCGTCGAGCGCGCCACGCACGATCTTGTATCGCACACCCGGCAGGTCCTTCACCCTGCCGCCGCGCACCAGCACGATCGAGTGCTCCTGGAGATTGTGCCCCACCCCCGGAATGTACGCCGTGACCTCGGTCCCCTCACGGAACCTGACCCGCGCCACCTTGCGCAGCGCGGAGTTGGGCTTCTTGGGGGTGGTGGTGTAGACGCGCACACACACCCCGCGCCGCATCGGCGCCCCCTTGAGCGCGGGCGCCTTGGTGGTGCGGACCTTCTTCTGCCGGCCCTTGCGGATGAGCTGTTGAATGGTTGGCAACTGCACTCCCTTTTTCCTGAACGGATGCTCAGGTTAACGACCACCCCACCCACCGCGCCACGGATTTTCCCGTCACGGGCACGGCCCCGTTCGCCGCGCGTTCACATCGTCCCGGCCAAGGTGGGGCGAGCGGTGTGGGTGTAGTGGTGGCAGTGGTAGTGGGCAGCGGCGGCACCCTGGGACGCGGTGATGCGCCCTGGCTCGGCTCGGGCATGCTCGCCGCGCCACGGCCCCGGCTCCGGCATGCTGCCCGCGCCACGGCCCCGGCTCGGGCATGCTGCAGGCATCCTGCCGCGCTACAGCCACGGGCCAGGCATGCTGCGGTCCCACCGCCCCAGCCCAGGTGTGGTGGGTACGCAACGGCCCCGGCCGGGGCGTGCTGGCGGCCACGGCGCGCCCCGGCCCCGAGTCCCGGCCCGGGCGCGCTGCCGCGCCACGGCCATGGCCGCGGCGTGGTGGTGCGCCCCAGCCCCAGCCCCAGCCCCAGCGCCAGCCCCAGACATGCTGCCGCGGCACAACCCGACCCCGGACATCCTGCCGCGCCACGGCCACGGCCACGGCCACGGCCACGGCATGGTAGTGCGCCACAGCCCCAGCCCGCGCATGCCGCCGCGCCAAGGCCACGGCCCCGGCATGCCGCCGCCCCACAACCCGACCCGGACATCCTGCCGCGCCACAGCCACGGCCTGGGCGTGCCACCGCACCACAACCCCGCCGCGCCACACCCCCGGCCCCGGCATGCCACCGCACCACAACCCCGGCCTCGGCATGGTGGCGCGCCGCGGCCCACGTACCCCATGCCCGGACATGCTGACCCCGCAGCGGCAGGCCCTGGAGCGGGACGATGGTGGCGCCGGACGAGCAGCCCGAGTGCGACCATCGGCCACGACGTCGGCGGCCGTGCGGTTATGCAGGCGCGCTTGCGGGCCGGCGCGATCCGGTCGGGGAGCGGAAGGGTGGGAGACGGATGCACCGGGCCGTGTGGGGCCAGCACGGCGCGGTCGGGCGGGCCACCGTCCACCCGTACGCCGCGGCAGCGCCGCGAAGTCGTTGGTGTCCTCTACCAGGGCGGCGCCGAGCGCCTTGACGGCCGCGTCCAACCAGCACCGTCGTTGAGCGGTTACGCCGGGCCCCGTGGGGGCGGCACGGGCTCCTCTGGAGCAGGGGTGGGAGGGGTGTGGGGAAGCCGCTCCCTGTGTCGTGGGCGGTCGATGCTCGTGGGCTCAGTGGGCCGCCACTTGGTGGGGCGTGGGGGCGGGCCTCGCTCGATGAGGTGTGCGGTGGTGGCTTCGACGGCGTACGTGCTGGTCTTGCCGCCGGCCGCGGTGAAGAATCTGCGGCGCAGCGATCCCGCCACCTCCACCACGTCGCCTGGGCGCCACTGGCACACCGAGGCCGCCAGTTCGTCCTCGAACGTGATGCACTCGATGGTGTCGACGGGGGCGGTCTCGCCGGGCCGGCGTGGGCGGCGTACCACGACCAGCCAGGTCGTCAGGGTGTTGCCGCTGGCCAGCGGCTTCTGGACCGGCGGCCTGGACACGCGGCCGGTCAAGGTGATCTCGTTGCGGTCCATCTCGGGCTCCTTCCACGGCCGGTTCCTGCCTTGGGGAGGCCCAGTCTTTACGATGTGAGCTGTGCCGGGATGGCCCGAACGCCGTTCTGGGGATGACCGCGACAGCGGAGAGGTGACCTGTGGACAACATCACCGCCCTCGGCGGCGACGTGTACGAGATCGACACTCGCATGGCGGGCTACTCCGGCATCACCGCCGGATACCTGATCCTCGGCGATCGACCGTGCCTTGTGGAGACCGGTACGTCCACCTCCGCCCCGGTCGTGCGCGACGCGCTCGCCTCGCTCGGGGTCGGCCCCGACGACCTCGCGACGGTGGTGGTCACCCACATCCATCTCGACCACGCGGGCGGCGTGGGGGACATCGCGCGATACTTCCCCTCGGCCGAGGTCGTCGTCCACGAGAAGGGCGCCCGCCACCTCGCCGACCCCTCCCGGCTCATGGCCAGCGCCAAAATGGTCTGGGGCGACCAGCTCGACACCCTGTTCGGCGCCCTCTCCCCCACCGAGGCCGCCCGCATCCGCGCCCTGGGCGACACCGGGGTCGTCGATCTCGGCAACGGGCGTACCCTGAGCAGCCACTACTCCCCAGGTCACGCCAAGCACCACGTGGGCCTGATCGACTCGGCCACCGGCGACCTGTACGTCGGCGACGCCGCCGGAGTGTACCTCCCGCAGACCGGCGACCTCCGTCCCGCCACCCCGCCCCCGGACTTCGACCTGCAGACGGCCCTCGACTCGATCGCCCTGTTCGAGGCGCTGGGTCCGCAACGGCTGCTGTTCAGCCACTACGGCCCGGTCACCGACGTACGCGCCACGCTGGAGCGATCCGCCGAGGAGCTGCGCGTCTGGGTGGACCTCACCAAGCAGGCGCACTCCCAGGGCATGGACCTCGACCACGCGGTCGCCATGGTCAGGGAACGCACGCGCGAGCGCTACGCCGCCCTGAGCAGCGACGCCCCCGACGCCGCGGAGCGGTTCGAGCTGCTCAGCGGCGCGCCGTCCAATGTCGCGGGGATCATGCACTGGCTGGACCGGGCCAAGCCCTGATCCCGGCGGGCGTTCGGCAGCGAGCCGGGCTCGCGTCCGCGCCGCCAGGCCCACCCCCGGCAGGACGTGCCGCAACCGATCCGCCCCCGTCACCGGACATTCCGGCAGCGGGGGCGGGTCGTCTTCACCCGGGCGGCAGCGGTCAGTCCTCGCGGCGCTGCTCGGCGGCCCCGGGGGTCGCGTCGTCGGTGACGGCCTTGTCGTCGGAGGTGGCGTCGGAGTCGGACTTCTCCGGCTCGTCGCCGTCGCCGGGCTTGTCCTTCACCTCAATTTCGGCCTCGTCGTCGAGGTCATCGACGTCGGCCACGTCATCCACGTCATCCACGTCATCTACGTCGTCGAGGTTGTCCGGCTCATCGGAGTCATCCGGCTCATTCGACTCGGTCAGGCGGTAGTCCGGCTCGATGAACGCGGGCACGATGCCGACCACCTGGCCGACCACCGCGGATGGGCGGTCCGCCGCCTGTTCCGCGCCGTCGTCGGCGGACTCGGTGTCCTCCGGGGTCGAGTCGCGGACGGGGCGGGCCGTCGTGGCGGTCTCGTACGCCTCCAGCTCGTCCTCGTCGTCCTCGTCGTACTCATCCTCGTCGTCCTCGTCGCCGAACTCGACCTCTTCGAGGTCGTCCTCACCCTCGATCTGGGCGTCGAGCTCCGCGAGGTCGTCGATGTCGTCGTCCGATTCGGGCAGCTCGACGACGACGTCCGACTCGGTGCGCGCGGCGGCGGCCTCCGGCTCCTCGCCGAAGTCCTCCTCGAAGTCCTCCTCCAGGTCCTCGATCGTCTCGCCGGTCAGTTCCGCGTACCTCTCGGCGGCGTCGGTCTCGCCCTCCTCGTCGAAGGCCATGGCGCGCTCGAACCATTCCACCGCCGCCTTCTGCTGCCCGGCGTCGGCCAGCGCGTCGGCGTACGCGAACGCAAGGCGCGCCGACCAGGGCCGGGGCCTCGGGTCGCGCAGTTCCGGCAGGCGCTGCAGGGTGATCACGGCGGCCTCGTGCTGGCCCAGGTCACGGCGGGCGCCCGACTCGACCATGGCCAGCTCGATGGCGCCGGCGCGGTCCAGCCGCTCGGCCTCACGGGAGCGTACGAGGTCCAGCGCCCGCTCGGGACGCCCGAGGCCGCGCTCGCAGTCGGCCATGATCGGCAGATAGGCGTCCGATCCGGTCATCCGGCGCGCCGCGCGCAGGTCGCCCAGTGCCTCGGCGTACTGGCCGGCGCGGTACGCCGTCACGCCCGCCGCCTCGCGCACGACGCCGATGCGGGCGGCGAAGCGCCGCGCCACCTTCGCGTGCTCGTACGCCTGCTCGGGGTCGTCCTCGGCCAGCGCCCGCTCCGCCGCCACCAGGTGGCGGGCGATCAGGTCGGCGAGGTCGTTGGGCAGGGAGCGCAGCTCGTCGCGCACGTCCCGGTCCAGTTCCTCGGCGGTGATGTCCGGCGCGAGCGGAGGAAGCTGTTCGCGCGTACGCCGTTCGCCCTCGCGCTGCTCGTCGCGCGGCCCGCCGACGTACCTGCTGCGGGAGGGCGCGGGCGCGCGGTCGCCGCCCTGCTCCCGCCCGTACGGCCGGCGCTCCCGCCCCCCGTGGCCCGGACGGCCCCGGTCGTCACGGCCGCCGTACGGCCGGCCGCTGTCGCGCTCGCCGCCCCGCTGGCCGCGCTCACCACGCTCCACACGGTCGTCGCGCCGGAAACCCCGGTCGTCGCGGCGGAATCCGCGCGGGCCGCGCTCGTCGCGGTCGCGGTAGGCACGGGGGCCGCGCTCCTCCCGGGGTCCCTGGTAGTCGCGGCGGAAACCGCCCCGGTCGTCACGGTCGCGGTAGGTCCTGCCGCCCCGGTCGTCACGGTCGCGGTACGTCCTGCCGCCGCGATCGTCCCGGTCGCGGTACGTCCTGCCACCCCGGTCGTCGCGCGGCCGCCAGTCCTCGCGGCCCCCGCGCTCCTCCCTGCGGTACGAGCCCGGCCCGCGGTCGCCGCGGTCTGCGGGGCCGCCGCGCCGGAACCCGCGGTCGTCGCCGCGGAACGGACGGTCTTCGCGCCGGTAGGTGCGCTCCTCCCGGTAGCCGCGATCGTCACGGTAGGGGCGGTCGCCCCGGTACGGACGGTCGCCGCGGTCCTGCCGCTCGCCGCGCCGGTCGCGGTAGCCGCGGTCGTCGCGCGGGCCGCCGGAGTCACGCTGGTCACGCCGGAAGCCGCGGTCACCGCGGTCGTTCCAGCCGCCGCCCTCGCCCCGGTCACGGTAGCCGCCCCCGGCGCCACGCCTGTCGTCACGGTCGCGGTACTGTCCAGGCCCTCGGCGGTCGTTGCCGCCCGATCGCCACTCGCCGCCCTCGCGATCCGGTCGCCGGGCGCCCCGGTCCTCGTAGCGCCGTCCCCTGTCGTCCCCGCCGCGGTCGCCGCGTTCACGATCCCCGTACGCGCGTCCCGTACGGCGCTCGCCATAGCGGGGGCCGTCCCCCGGCCGGCCACGGCCACCCTCGTAGCCACCGCGCCCTGCCCGCTCGCCACCTGCGCCCGGCGCGCGGTTTCCGCCCTCATCACGCCGGCCCGCAGCCTCACGTCCGTTATCTCTGTTCACTTCTATCCATTTCGTTGGCTCACGCAGCGACTCGGCTGTGCCGTGCCGTCCCGCTTCAGGGACGGAGTTCGCTGTTCGGGCGGACTCGCCGGCCGCGGGTTGCGCCCCGTTTTCATCTTCTATCCGCCACCCCGCCCGGGTGGCCTGACGCGACGAAGGCCACCCGCGGTGGGGTGGCCCGGCACCTCTAGCCTAGCAAGCACGCGAAACGCTACGAACCACTATCGTCCGGATGCGTCTTCGCCGCCCTGAGCCGACGCAGTTCGGCCGCGGCCTCGGTGCACGATTCACCGAGGGACGCCGAGCTCAGCACGTAGATCCGGTCGCCGGTGTCTATCTCCATGTGCTCCCAGCGGCGGCCATACCTGTGCTGCACGTCCACGGAGATGTGCTCCACCTTGTCCCAGTCGATCCACTCCATCCGGGAGAAACCGCGCACGACGCTGATCCCACGCCCGTCGGCGGCCAGCCGCACCGGCGCGACCAGATCGCGCGCGACCAGCACCCCGAGGCCGACCACCAGGACCGAGCACAGCATGACGGCCCTCAGATCGTCGATGTTCAGCACGAACAGCACCAGGGCCACGGCCAGCCCGACCGCCTTCAGAGCCAGGACATCCCGGCGCACCCGCCATTGCCTGACATCGCCCACGCTCGCGTTCACACCATCACGCTAGCGCGTATCCCGGCCCGGAAACACGAAAAGGGCCGCCCCTCACGGGGCGACCCTTTTTCATAAATTGTCCGGCGGTGACCTACTCTCCCACACC
>NZ_JACHGN010000013.1 GCF_014202315.1 Thermocatellispora tengchongensis
GAGGGCGGCGCGATGGTGGCGGTGGCCGCGTCCGAGGAGGAGGTCGTGCCGGTGCTCGCGGGGGAGGGGGGTGTGTCGGTCGCGGCGGTGAACGGGCCGCGGTCGGTGGTGGTGTCGGGGGATGAGGAGGCGGTGCTGAAGGTCGCGGCGGTGTTCGCGGAGCGGGGGTGCAAGACGCGCCGGTTGCGGGTGAGTCACGCGTTCCACTCGGCACGGATGGAGCCCATGCTGGCCGAGTTCGGCGACGTGCTGGCCGGCCTCACCTTCCACGCCCCCGCGATCCCGGTCGTGTCCAACCTCACCGGCCGGATCGCCGGGGAGGAGATCGCCACCCCCGAGTACTGGGTGCGGCACGTACGCGAGCCGGTCCGGTTCGCCGACGGCGTGCGGACGCTGGCCGGCACCGGCGTACGGCGATTCCTGGAGCTCGGGCCCGACGGCGTGCTCACCCCGATGCTCGCCGACACCCTCGCCGACACCCTCGCCGACACGACCGGAGACACGCCCGGCGAGCCGCTCGTCGCCGTCGCCGCGCTGCGCAAGGACCGTCCCGAGACGACCTCCCTCCTGCGCGCGGCCGGCCGGCTCACCGAGGCCGGCACCGGCATCGACTGGGCCGCGGTCGTGGAGCCCGGCCGGCCGGTGGACCTGCCCACCTACCCCTTCCAGCGGCGCCGCTTCTGGCTCACCCCCGACCCGAGCCCGGCCGCCCGGCCCGGCGACGCCCACGACGACGCCTTCTGGGACCTGGTCGAGCGGCAGGACGCCGCCGAGATCCAGGCCGTCCTGGGCCTGCCCGACCGGCGTCCCCTGGACGACCTGCTGCCCGCCCTGTCCTCCTGGCGGCGCGACCGCCGCGACCGCGCGGCCGTGGACTCCTGGCGCTACCAGCCCACGTGGCGCCGCGTTCCCGATGAGCCCGCCGCCCTCCAGGGCGTGTGGGTCGTCGCCGGAGACCGCGACGGCTGCGGCGCCGCCCTCGCCGAGCGCGGCGCCCAGGTGGTCCGGATCGACGTGACCGGCCGGGAGGCGACGGCCGAGGCGCTGCGCCGGGTCGCCGCCGAGCACGGCGGCGTGACCGGCGTCCTGTCGCTGCTCGCCCTGGACGACACGCCCCACCCGGCCGCGCCGGCCGTCCCCGCCGGGCTCGCCGCCACCCTCGCCCTGGTGCAGGCGTGCGCCGACGCCGCACCCGGCGCGCGGATCTGGGCGGTCACGCGCGGCGCGGTCTCCACCGGCCCCCAGGACCCGGTGACCGCACCGGCCCAGGCCGGCGTCTGGGGCATGGGCATGGTCGCCGCCCTCGAACTCCCCGGCGCCTGGGGCGGGCTCGCCGACCTGCCCGCCGAGCCGGACCCCCGCGCCCTCGCCCGGCTGTGCGGGGTGCTCGCCGGCGCCGAGGACCAGGTCGCGATCCGCCCGTCCGGCGTGTACGCGCGCCGCCTCGCCCGCGCGCCCCAGATCGCCGGCGGCGGGACCTGGCGCTGCTCCGGCACCGCCCTCATCACCGGCGGCAGCGGCGGCATCGCGGCCGCCGTCGCCCGGTGGCTGGTGGAGCGCGGGGCCGAGCACGTGGTGCTCGCCAGCAGGCGCGGCGCCGACGCCCCCGGAGCGGACGAACGGGCCGCCGAGCTGGCCGCGATGGGCGCCCGGGTCACCGTCGCCGCCTGCGACGTCGCCGACCGGGACGCCCTCGCCCGGCTCGTCGCCGAGGTCACGGCCGGCGGCCCGCCGATCCGGGTCGTGGCGCACATGGCCGGGGTCGTGCAGGCGAGCACGATCGCCGAGACCGGCCTGGACGACTTCGCCGCCATCGTCACCGGGAAGGTCGCGGGCGCGGCCAACCTGGACGCCCTGTTCCGCGACACAGGGCTCGACGCGTTCATCCTGTTCTCCAGCGTCGCCGGGGTCTGGGGGAGCGGCGGCCACTGCGCGTACGCGGCCGGCAACGCCTATCTCGACGCGCTCGCCGACGAGCGCCGGGCGCACGGCCTGGCCGGCACGTCCGTCGCGTGGGGTCCGTGGGGCGAGGCCGGGATGGCAACCCAGGGCGAGAGCGAGGAGTACCTGCGCCGCCGCGGCCTGATCGCGATGCGGCCCGAGCTCGCCGTCGCGGCGATGGAATGGGCCGTGGAGTCGGGCGAGCGCTTCCCCGCCGTCGCCCACGTGGACTGGGAGACGTTCGTCCCGTGGTTCACCTCGGTCCGGCCCAGCCCGCTCCTCGCCGACCTGCCGGAGGCGCGACCGGCCGCCGCCGTCGCCCCGCCGGAGGGCGCCGCGCCCTCCGGCCTGGCCGCCCGGCTCGCCGCCGCGCCCGGCGGCGAGCGCGACGTGCTCCTCGCCGAGCTGGTGCGCACCGAGGCGGCGGCCGTCCTGGGCCACGAGTCGGGCCGAGAGGTGGATCTGGAGCGCAGCTTCCGCGAGCTGGGCTTCGACTCGCTGATGGCGGTCGAGCTGCGCGACCGCCTGGCCGCCGCGACCGGGCTGCGGGTCCCGCCGACGCTCGTGTTCGACTACCCGACCCCGGCCGCGATGGCGCGGTGGATCGGGGACGAGCTGTTCGGGACGGCCGCCGAGGCCGTGCCCGTGCCTGCGCCCGGCGCCGCGTCCGCCGCGCCCGAGGCCGGCGAGCCGCTGGCGATCGTCGGCATGGCCTGCCGCTATCCCGGCGGCGCCGGCTCGCCGGAGGACCTGTGGCGGCTGCTCGAAAACGGCGGCGACGGCATCGGCGAGTTCCCCGGCGACCGCGGCTGGGACCTCGCGGCGCTGTTCGACCCGGAGGTGGGCCGGCCCGGCACGTCGTACGTGCGCGAGGGCGGGTTCCTCTACGACGCGGCCGAGTTCGACGCCGGGTTCTTCGGCATCTCCGCGCGCGAGGCGCTGGCCATGGACCCGCAGCAGCGGCTCGTCCTGGAGGTCTCCTGGGAGCTGCTGGAGCAGGCCGGGATCGACCCGGCCACGCTGCGGGGCAGCCGGACCGGCGTGTTCGTCGGCGCCTCCGGCTCCGGGTACGGCTCGGCCATCACCGCGGAGATGGGCGTCGAGGGGTACGCGCTGCTCGGCAACGTCGGCAGCGTGATCTCCGGCCGGACGGCGTACGTCTTCGGGTTCGAGGGACCGGCCGTGACGATCGACACCGCGTGCTCGTCCTCGCTGGTGGCGTTGCACCTCGCCGCACAGGCGCTGCGCGCGGGCGAGTGCTCGCTGGCCCTGGCCGGCGGCGTCACCGTCCTGGCCACGCCCTCGGGCTTCACCGAGTTCTCCCGGAAGGACGGGCTGGCCCGCGACGGCCGCTGCAAACCCTTCGCCGCGGCGGCCGACGGCATCGGCTGGGCCGAAGGCGTCGGCATGCTGCTCGTCGAGCGGCTTTCCGACGCGCGGCGCAACGGCCACCGCGTGCTCGCCGTCGTGCGCGGCACGGCGGTCAACCAGGACGGCGCGTCGAACGGCCTGACCGCCCCCAACGGGCCGGCCCAGCAGCGCGTACTGCGCCAGGCCCTCGCCGACGCGGGGCTCGCGCCGGCGCAGGTGGACGTGGTGGAGGCGCACGGCACCGGCACCCGCCTGGGCGACCCGATCGAGGCGCAGGCCCTCATCGCCGCGTACGGCCAGGACCGTCCGCGCCCGCTGCTGCTCGGCTCGGTGAAGTCGAACATCGGGCACACCGCCGCCGCGTCCGGCGTCGCCGGGGTGATCAAGATGGTGCTGGCGATGCGGCACGGCGTCGTCCCCCGGACGCTCCACGTGGACGAGCCCACGCCCCACGTGGACTGGTCGGCGGGATCGGTCGAGCTCGTCACCCAGGCGACGCCCTGGCCGGGCGACGGGCCCCGCCGCGCGGGCGTGTCGGCGTTCGGGATCAGCGGCACCAACGCGCACGT
The DNA here is from genome assembly GCF_014202315.1 of Thermocatellispora tengchongensis. GTDB lineage: Bacteria > Actinomycetota > Actinomycetes > Streptosporangiales > Streptosporangiaceae > Thermocatellispora > Thermocatellispora tengchongensis. Next base: position 3,882 of record NZ_JACHGN010000013.1, read on the forward strand.
GATCCTGGAGCAGGCGCCGCAGGAGACCGCGGAGCCGCCGGCCCGCGAACCCGTCCTGACGGCCGGGCCGACGCCCATCGTGCTGTCGGCCCGCTCGGCGGAGGCGATGCGGGTGCAGGCCGGCCGGGTCGCCGCGCTCCTCGACGGCGGGCACGACCTGGGCGACGTGGCCTGGTCGCTCGCCACCACCCGCCCGGCGCTGGAGCGGCGGGCCGTGGTGCTCGCCCGCGACCGCGCCGACGCGGTGACCGCGCTCGCCCGCGTAGACGCCGCGGAGGCGGCCGAACCGGTTTCGGGGCTGCTGTCCGGGTCGGTGTCCGGGGTGGGCAGGGTCGTGTTCGTCTTCCCCGGTCAGGGCCGGGGGTGGGCCGGGCCGGCGCGGGACCTGCTCGGCTCCTCGCCGGTCTTCGCCCGCGCCATGGCCGAGTGCGACGCCGCCGTGGCCGGCCTCACCGGCTGGTCGGTGATCGAGGCGCTGCGGGGCGGGGAAGGGCTCGACCGGGTGGAGGTCGCCGAGCCGGTGCTGTTCGCGGTCATGGTGTCGCTGGCCGAGGTGTGGCGGGCGTGCGGCGTCGTGCCCGGCGCCGTGGTGGGGCACGGGCAGGGGGAGGTCGTGGCGGCCCACGTCGCCGGGGTCCTGTCGCTGCCCGACGCCGCGCGCGTCGTCGTCGCCCGCGGCGCCGCGGTCGCCGCCACCCTCGCCGGCCACGGCGGGATGGCGGAGGTCCGGCTGCCGCGCGAGCGTGTGGAGGACGTGCTCACGCCGTGGACGGGCCGGTTGTCGGTCGCCGCCGTCAACGGGCCCGCCCGGATCGTCGTCTCCGGGGAACTCGCGGCCATCGAGGACCTGCTCGCCTGCCACCCGGAGCACGCCCGGCGGATCGACGCCGGCTACGCCGCGCACTGCCCGCAGGCCGAACCGGCCCGGCAGGCGCTCCTGGACGGCGTCGCCGGGATCGGCCCCCGCCCGGCCACGCTGCCGATGTGGTCCACGGTGACCGGCGGCTGGGTGCACGGCGCCGAGCTCGACCCCGCCTACTGGTACGCCAACCTGCGCGAGCCCGTGCGCTTCGCCGAGGCCGCCGTCGAGCTGGCCGCATCGGGCTTCGGCGTGTTCATCGAGGTCAGCGGCCACCCCATGCTGGCGCCCGCGATCGAGCATCCGCACGTCGTGGCCACCCTGCACGGCGACATGGGCGGCCCGGACCGGTTCCTGGCCGCGCTCGCCGAGGCCCACGTCGCGGGCGCGGGCGTGGACTGGGCGGCGGTCGTCCCGCCCGGACGCCGGCTCGACCTGCCCACGTACCCGTTCCAGCGCGAGCGCTACTGGCTCACCCCGGCACCGGTCGCAGACGCCGCCGGGCTCGGCCTCGACGCGGGCGGCCACGCGCTCCTGGCCGCGGCCGTGGACCTCGGCGACGGCGGCGGCCGGCTCCTCACCGGGCGGCTGTCACCCGCCGAGCGGCCCTGGCTCGCCGGGCGCCGTGCCGGGCCGCCGGCCACGCTGGCGGTGGAGCTGCTGGCCGCGGCGGTCGCCGGCGCCGGCCGTCCCCACCTGGCCGAGGTGGTCCCCGCCGCGCCGCTCGCCATGCCCGAGGACGGCCACCTGCGGGTGCAGGTCCTGCTCCACCCGCCGGGCGAGGACGACCGGCAGCGCGCCGAGCTGTACGCCCGCGCCGGCGACGACGGCGACTGGACCCGCCACGCGAGCGCGACGGCCGGCCCCGCCCCCGGCGACCCCGGCTTCGACCTGGCCGAATGGCCGCCCCCCGGCGCGGAGCCGCTGCCCGTGGCCGACTTCCGCGACGGCCCGGACGAGGACGCGGCCGGGCACCCCACGGCGGCCGGCTGCCTGCGGGCCGCCTGGCACCGCGGCGACGAGCTCTTCGCCGAGGTCGCCCTGCCCGAGGAGGCGTGGGAGGAGGCCGCCCGTCACGTCGTCCACCCGGTCCTGCTCGACGCGGCCCTCCACCTCGTGCTCGCGGGCGAGGAGGAGCCGCGCCGGCCGTACGAGTGGCGCGGGCTCACCGTCCACGCCGCCGGCGCCACCGCCCTGCGGGTCCGCGTCACGGTGACGTCCGACGACACGATCGCGGTCGCGGCGGCCGACATGTCCGGCGCGCCGGTGCTGGCCGCCGGCTCGGTCACGCTCGGCCCCGAGCCGGGCGGGACCTCCGGCCCGGCCCACCCCCGCCGGCACGACTCGTGGTTCCGGCTCGACTGGGAACCCGTGCCCGCCGAGTCGATCACGCCCGCGCCAGGCCCCTGGGTGGTGCTCGGCAGGCCGGGCGCCACCCAGGCCGGCGCGGCGCTTCCCCCGGCCGCCCGCCACTACCCGGACATCGCGCGGCTGCGGGCGGCCGTGGACACCGGGGCCGCCGTCCCGGCCCTGGTCGTCTGGCCCCTGCCGCCCGCGCCCGCCGGCCCCGGCGTCGCGGAGGCGGCGTACGAGGTCACGGCGGAGATCCTGGCCGCCCTCCGCGACTGGCTCGCGGACGGCCGCTTCGCCGCCTCCCGGCTGGTGCTCGTCACCCAGGGCGCGGTGGCCGCGCTGCCGGGCGACCGGGTCCCGAACCTGGCGCACGCCCCCCTGTGGGGCCTCGTCCGGGCGGTTCAGGCCGAGCACCCGGAGCGGCTGATCCTGCTCGACCTCGACGCCGGCGCGGGCGCCTGGGCGCAGGCCGTCCGCGCGATCGGCCTCGCGGGCGAGCCGCAGCTCGCGATCAGGAACGGCGCCGTGCTCACCCCGCGCCTGCACCGCGCCGAGGAGCCGGAGCCGGACGCCTCCCTCCCCGGCCTGACCCGGGGAACCGTGCTGATCACCGGCGGGACCGGCGCGCTGGGGGCGGTCCTGGCGCGGCATCTCGTGACCCGGCACGGCGTCACCCGGCTGCTGCTCACCGGGCGCCGCGGCCCGGACGCGCCGGGAGCCGCCGAGCTCGCCGCGGAGCTCACCGCGCTCGGCGCGCACGTGACGGTCGCGGCCTGCGACGCCGCCGACCGCGACCGGCTCGCCGCGCTCCTCGCCGGCATCTCCGCCGAGCACCCGCTGACCGGCGTGGTCCACCTGGCCGGGACGCTCGACGACGGCCTCGTCCAGACCCTCGACGCCGAGCGGCTGCGCCGCGTGCTGCGCCCCAAGATCGACGGCGCGGTCAACCTGCACGAGCTGACCCGCGGCGCCGATCTGGCGCTGTTCGCGCTGTACTCCTCCGCCTCCGGTGTCCTGGGCAGCGCGGGCCAGGCCAACTACGCCGCCGCCAACGCCTTCCTGGACGCGCTCGCCCAGCACCGCCGCGCGGCCGGCCTGCCCGCCCTCTCGCTGGCCTGGGGCTACTGGCGGTCGGCCGGTGACATGACCCGCCACATGGACCAGGCAGCGCTGCGGCGCATGGCCGGCGACGGGGTCCTCCCGATCACCGACGAGGAGGGCATGGAGCTGTTCGACCTGGCCTGCCGCGCGGGCCGCCCGCTGGCCGTACCGATCCGGCTGGACCTCGCCGCCCTGCGCTCGGGGGCCGCGTCCGGGCTCCTGCCGGTCGTCTACCGGCGGCTGGTGCGCGCGCCGCTGCGCCGGGCCGCCGACGCCGCGGCGCAGGCCGCGCCGGCGCTGGCCAAGCGGCTCGCCGGGCTGTCCGCGGCCGACTGCTCCGACCTGCTGCTGGACCTCGTCTGCACGCACGTCGGCATCGTCCTCGGCCACGCGTCGGCCCGAAGCGTGGACGCCGACCGGCCCATCCAGGAGGCCGGCATCGACTCGCTGGGCGCGGTGCAGCTCCGCAACCGGCTGAGCGCCGCGACCGGGCTCCGCCTCCCGGCCACCCTCGTCTTCGACTTCCCGACCCCGGCCGCCATCGCCGGGCACCTGCGCGACCACCTCGCCCCCGCCGCCCCGTTCGGCGACGGCGGCGACGGGGGCGTCGAGCCCGGCGAGGCCGAGGTGCGGGAGGCCCTGGCGCGGATACCGCTGAGCCGCCTGCGCGCGGCGGGCCTGCTGGACACGCTGCTCGGCCTGGCGGGAGCCGGGAACGGCCGGGACGACTACGCAGCCGCGATCTCGGTGATGGGCGTGGACGAGCTCATCGACCGGGCTCTCGACATCTCCGGAAGGGGATCCGACTCATGACCATGTCCACCGGCGAGCTCATCCACCGGGGCCTCGACATCTCCGGAAGGAGATCGGACTCATGACCATGTCCACCGGCGACACGCCGACCGGCAAGACGGAGCAGATAGTCGAAGCGCTGCGCGCGGCGCTGACCGAGAACGAGCGGCTCAGGCGGCAGAACCAGCGGCTGGCCGCCGCGGTCGGGGAGCCGGTCGCGATCGTCGGCATGGCCTGCCGGTTCCCCGGCGGCGTCGGGTCCCCCGGCGAGCTGTGGGAACTCGTAGACGCCGGCCGCGACGCCATCTCGGCCTGGCCGGACGATCGCGGCTGGGACATGTCCGCCGCCTACGACCCCGACCCCGACGCCCCCGGCAAGATCTACTCCCGGGAGGGCGGCTTCATCAGGGACGTCGCCGACTTCGACGCGGAGTTGTTCGGCATCTCCCCGCGCGAGGCCCTGGCCATGGACCCGCAGCAGCGGCTGCTGCTGGAGGGCACCTGGGAGGCGTTCGAACGCGCGGGCACGCCGCCCTCGTCGATGCGCGGCTCGCGCACCGGCGTGTTCGCCGGCGTCACCCAGAACGGCTACGCCGCGAACGTCAACGATCCCGAGCTGGAGAGGTACGCGATGACCGGCGGCGCGACCAGCGTCGCCTCCGGTCGCATCTCGTACGTGTTCGGGCTGGAGGGGCCGTCGGTCACGATCGACACCGCCTGTTCCTCCTCGCTGGTCGCGATCCATCTCGCCTGCCAGGCGCTGCGCAACGACGAGTGCTCCCTGGCCGTCGCCGCGGCCTCCCAGGTGCTGCCGAGCACCGGCGCGCTGGCCTGGTTCAGCAGGCTGCGCGGCCTGGCGCCCGACGGGCGGTGCAAGTCGTTCTCCGCGGCGGCCGACGGCACCGGCTGGTCCGAGGGCGTGGCCGTCGTGCTGCTCGAACGACTGTCGGACGCCCAGCGCAACGGCCGCTCGATCCTCGCCGTCGTCCGCGGCTCCGCCGTCAACCAGGACGGCGCCAGCAGCGGCCTGACCGCGCCGAACGGCCCCGCCCAGCAGCGCGTGATCAAGGCCGCGCTGCGGAACGCCGGAGTGCGGCCGGACCAGGTGGACGTGGTCGAGGCGCACGGGTCGGGGACGGTGCTCGGCGACCCGATCGAGGCGCAGGCGCTCCTGGAGGTGTACGGGCGGGACCGGGACCGGCCGCTGTGGCTCGGCTCGGTCAAGTCCAACATCGGGCACACGCAGGCCGCGTCCGGCCTGGCCGGGATCATCAAGATGGTGGAGGCGCTGCGCAACGGCCGGTTGCCCCGCACCCTCCACGCCGCCGAGCCGACCCCGCAGGTCGACTGGTCGGCGGGCGCGGTGCGACTGCTGAACGAGCCGGTCGAGTGGCGGGCCGGCGACGAGCCTCGCCGCGCGGGCGTCTCCGCCTTCGGCATCAGCGGCACCAACGCCCACATCATCCTGGAAGAGGCCCCGGCCGCCCCTGCCGACAAGCCCGCCGACAAGCTCGCCGTCGAGCCCGCCGTCGAGCCCGCCGACGAGCCCGCCGACGCGCCGGCCGGTGCGCTCGACACCGGGCCGGTCCCGCTGGTGGTGTCGGGCAGGAACGAGCAGGCGCTGCGCGGCCAGGCGGACCGGCTGCGCGCCTTCCTGGCCGCCCGGCCCGGCCACCGGCTCGCCGACGTGGGCCACTCCCTGCTCACCACCCGCTCGCTCCTGGAGCACCGTGGCGTGGTGCTGGCGGGCGACCGGGACGAGGCCCTGGCCGGGCTCGCCGCGCTCGCCGCCGCCGAGCCCGCCGCCAACGTCGTCACCGGCACGGCCAGGCGCGGCAAGGTCGTGTTCGTCTTCCCCGGCCAGGGCTCGCAGTGGGCGGGCATGGGAACCCGGCTGTGGGAGACCGTGCCGGAGTTCGCCGAGCGCATGGCCGAGTGCGCCGCCGTCATCGAGCCGATGACCGGCTGGTCGCTCGCCGACGTGCTGCGCGGCGCGCCCGGCGCGCCGCCGCTGGACCGCGTGGAGGTCGGCCACCCCGCGCTGTTCGCGATCATGGTCTCGCTGGCCGGGCTGTGGCGGGCCCGCGGAGTCCACCCCGCCGCCGTCGTCGGCCACTCCCAGGGCGAGCTGGCCGCCGCCTGCGTCGCCGGAGCGCTCTCACTGGCCGACGCCGCGACGGTCGTCGTGCGGCGCAGCCGCGTCATCGCCGAGGACCTGTGCGGCCGGGGCGGCGTCGTCTCCGTCTCGCGCCCGGCCGCGGAGGTGGCCGCGCTGATCGCCGACTGGGACGGCCGGATCGAGATCGCCGCCGTCAACGGCCCGGGGCAGGCGGCCGTGTCGGGCGACTCGGAGGCGCTGGCCGAACTGCTCGCCCGGTGCGCCGCCGACGGCGTACGCGCCCGGCAGGTGCCCATGGACTACCCCGGCCACTGCCACCTGGTGGAGGGCATCCGGGAGCGCCTGGTGGCGGAGCTGTCCGGCCTGCGGCCCATGGCCACCGAGGTGCCCTTCTACTCCACGGCCACCGGCGACGTGCTCGACGGCACCGCGGCCGGCGCCGGGTACTGGTTCGAGAGCCTGCGCGGCCAGGTCCGCTTCGCCGAGACGATCGGGCTGCTGCTGGAGCGCGGGCACGCCCTGTTCGTGGAGATGAGCCCGCACCCGGTGCTGACCGGCGCCGTCGAGGAGACGATCGAGGCGGCCGGCGCCTCCGCCGTGGCGCTTGAGTCGCTGCGCAGGAACGACGGCGGCCCCGGCCGGTTCGCCGTCTCGCTCGCCCGCGCCCACGCCCACGGCGCCAAGGCCGACTGGAGCGCGTCCTTCGCCGGGGCCAGGACCGTCGAGCTCCCGACGTACGCCTTCCAGCGCGAGCGCTACTGGCCCGATCTGGCGGAGCAGGAGCAGGCGGAGCGGCGCGCGGCCTCGATGTTCCGCACCGGCTGGACCCCGCTGGAGGCGGTCTCCGGCGCCGCGCCGCTCACGTCGGCCGAGTGCGCCGACCTCGCCGACCTCGCCGGTCTGGACGGCCTGGAGGAGATGCCGGACGTCGTGTTCGCCTGGGCGGGCGCCGCGGCCGAGCCGGAAGGCGACCTGGCGGAGCGGACGCACGCGGTCGCCCGGCACGCTCTGGCCATGGTCCACCGCTGGCTCGCCGACGAGCGGTGCGCCCGGTCGCGGCTGGTGTTCCTGACCCGGGGCGCGGTCGCCGTACGTCCGGAGGAGGACGTGCCCGACCTGCCCGGCGCCGCCGTGTGGGGCCTGCTCGCCGCCGCCCAGTCCGAGCATCCCGGCCGCTTCCAGCTTCTCGACCTGGACGACGACGTCCCCCCGCCCCCGGCCGCGCTGCCGCCCGGAGAGCCCCGCCTCGCCGTGCGGGGCGGCACCCTGCACGCCCCGCGCCTGGAGCGCGCCCCGGCCACGCCCCCCGACGGCGACCTCTTCGCGCCCGGCGGCACGGTCCTCGTCACCGGCGGCACGGGCACGCTCGGCGGGCTGGTCGCCCGGCACCTGGTCACCCGGCACCAGGTCGCGAACCTCGTGCTGGCGAGCCGCCGCGGAGCCGACGCGCCCGGCGCCGCCGAGCTGTGCTCGGAGCTGGAAGGGCTCGGCGCCCGGGTGACCATGGCGGCGTGCGACACCGCCGACCGCGACGCGCTCGCCGCGGTGCTCGCCGCCATCCCGGCCGAGCACCCGCTCACCGGCGTCGTGCACGCCGCGGGCGTCCTTGAGGACGGGCTCGTCGAGACGATGACCCCCGAGGTGCTGTCGGCCGTCCTGCGGCCGAAGGTGGACGCGGCCGTGCACCTGCACGAGCTCACGAAGGACGCCGGCCTGCGCGTCTTCGCGCTGTTCTCCTCCGCCGCCGGGGTGTTCGGCCCGGCCGGGCAGGGCAACTACGCCGCGGCCAACGGGTTCCTGAACGCGCTCGCCCATTCGCGCCGGGCCGCCGGGCTGCCCGGCGTGTCGATGGCGTGGGGCCTGTGGGCCGACCTGAGCGGCATGTCGGGCAGCCTCGCCGAGGCCGACCTGGCCCGCATGTCCCGCTACGGCATGCTCCCCATGACCGCCGCCGACGCGCTCGCGCTGTTCGACGCCGCCTGCGCGGGGGCCGAGCCGTCCCCGCTGCCGATGCGGTTCGACCCGGCCCGGCTGGCGGCCGCCATCGGCGACAACGAGGTGCCGCCGATCTACCGGAACCTGGTGCGGACGCAGGCCCGCACGGCCCCCGCCCAGCCCCCGCTGCTGGCCCGGCTCACCGCGCTTCCGGCGGCCGAGCGTGACCGCGTGCTGGCCGAGGTCGTACGCGGCCACGCGGCGGCCGTCCTCGGCCACGGCTCGCCCGACGCCATCGGCTCCGACCGGGCCTTCCGCGACCTCGGGTTCGACTCGCTGACCGCCGTGGACCTGCGCAACCGGATCAGCGCGGCCACCGGCCTGCGCCTGCCCGCCACGCTCGTGTTCGACCACCCGACCCCGGCCGCGCTCGTCCGCCACCTGCGCGCCGAGCTGCTCGGCGAACCGGCCGACACGCCGCGCGCCCTCGTCGCGGCCCCGGCGCGGGCCGCGGACGACGACGACCCGGTGGCGATCGTCGGCATGAGCTGCCGGCTGCCCGGCGGCATCGACACGCCCGGCGAGCTGTGGCGGCTGGTCCGCGACGGCGGCGAGGCGATCTCCGGCCCGCCCGGCGACCGGGGCTGGGACCTGGACAACCTGCTGCACCCGAGGTACCAGGTCCCGGGCCTGGCGATGCTGCGGCGGGCCGGCTACCTCGCCAACGCCGCCGGCTTCGACGCGGGCTTCTTCGGCATATCCGAGGCGGAGGCCCTGGTCATGGACCCACAGCACCGGCTGCTGCTGGAGATGTCGTGGGAGGCGTTCGAGGACGCCGGGCTGGCCGCGCACGCGCTCAAGGGCGAGCCGGTCGGCGTCTACTTCGGCGCCTTCTACCAGGGATACGTGGCCGACGGCCGCCAGGTGCCCGAAGCCAGCGCCCAGTACCTCGGCGTGGGCAGCGGCCCGCCCTTCGCCTCGGCGCGGGTCGCGTACACGCTCGGGCTGGAGGGGCCGACGCTCAGCGTGGACACCGGGTGCTCCTCCTCCGGGGTCGCCCTGCACCTGGCCTGCCAGGCCCTGCGCAGCGGCGAGTGCTCCATCGCGCTCGCCGGCGGCATCACCGTCCTCGCCCACCCCATGGCCTTCCTCGGGCTCGGCGGCGCGGCGGCGGACGGCCGGTGCAAGTCCTTCTCGGCCGACGCCGACGGCACCGGCTGGGGCGAGGGCGGCGGCCTGCTCGTACTGGAGCGCCTGTCGGAGGCGCGCCGGCGCGGGCACCGGGTCCTGGCGCTCGTCCGCGGCTCCGCGCTCAACCACAACGGCGCCGAGAGCAACGGGCTGAGCGCGCCGAGCGGCCGGTCGCAGCAGCGGGTCATCCGGCAGGCGCTCGCCAACGCGGGGCTGGAGCCCGGCCAGGTCGACGCCGTCGAGGCCCACGGCACCGGCTCCCCGCTCGGCGACGGCATCGAGGCCCAGGCGCTCCTGGCGACGTACGGGCGGGATCGCGAGCCCGGCCGGCCGCTGTGGGTGGGCACGGTGAAGTCCAACCTCGGCCACCCGCACGCCGGCTCCGGCGCGGTCGCGGTGATCAAGACGGTGCTCTCGCTCCGCAACGGCCTGCTGCCGCGCAGCCTGCACGCCGAGCGGCCGATGGACGACGTGGACTGGTCCGGCGGCATCGCCCTGCTCGCCGAGGCCCGCCCGTGGCCGCGGGGCGAGCGCCCCCGCCGGGCCGGGGTCTCCTCGTTCGGGGCCAGCGGCACCAAGGTCCACTTCATCCTCGAAGAGCCGCCCGCCGAGCCCGCCGACCGCGAGCCGCCGTCCATGCCCGCCGGCGGCGTGGTGGCCTGGCCGCTGTCGGCCCGGTCGCCGCAGGCGCTGCGCGCCCAGGCGCGGCGGCTGCGCGAGCACGTGACCGCCGACCCGGCCCTGGACCCGGTGGACGTCGGGTACTCGCTGGCGACCACGCGCTCGGTCTTCGAGCACCGCGCGGTCGCGCTCGCCGAGGACCGCGAAGGGCTGCTCGCGGCGCTCGACGAGATCGGGCGCGGCGAGCCCGGCCCCGCCCCGGCCGGGGAGCTCGCCGGGCTCGCCGAGAAGTACGTCGGCGGCGGGACCGTCGACTGGGCCGCCGTCTACGCCGGCACCGGCGCGGCCTGGGTGAGCCTGCCCACCTACGCCTTCCAGCGGGCCGACTACTGGGTCGGCCGCTCCGCCGACAACTGACCCCTTTCCGACCGCCCTCTGCCCACAGGCCGAGAACTCCGAGACCCGAGGATGGACATGCTCGACGAGATCGAACGCAAGGAAATCATCAACGAGTACTTCAAGCGGGTGAACGCCGGCGACGTGGAGGGCGTGTTCTCCATGCTCGCCCCCGACGCCGTCGTGGAGGACCCGATCGGCTACGAGCCGCGCAAGGGCGAGCGGGCCCTGCGCGAGTACCTCCGGTTCAACCTGGTCGACTGCCAGATCCAGGACACCGTCGAGAAGATGGTCGCCGGGCAGGACGGGCGCAGCGTCGCCGTGGCCCTCACCTGCGACTCGGTCAACTACATGGATCCCAACAAGAGCCATGTCAAGATCAACTGCATCGTGACGTTCCTGGTCAATGAGCAGGGGCTCATCGACGAGCTGCGCAGCTTCTGGAGCTTCAAGGACCTGGAGACGGGCTGACCGCATGACCGTCTTCGACATGGCACGCTCGGCCCTGCACACCGACCCGTACGGCACGATCGCCGGACTGCGCGAGCAGGGCGCGCTGGTGCGGGCCAGATATCTGGAGGGCTCGGAGATCTGGCTCGCCACCCGTGACGCCGAGGTGCGCGCAGTCCTGGCCGACCCGCGCTTCGTCGTGGACCCGGCGTCGGTGCCGGGGGGCCGGGCCGCCGACACCCGCCGCGACGCGATGCGCGCGATGGGCATGGACGAGGAGCTCATCCCGTACCTCACCGAGGCGATCCTCGACCACGACCCGCCCGACCACAGCCGGCTGCGCAAGCTGGTCTCCCGCGCGTTCACCGTGCGGCGGATCACCGAGATGCGGCCACGCGTCGAGGAGACCTGCAAGCGCCTGCTGGCCGCGCTGCCCGACCACGCCGAGAACGGCGCGGTGGACCTGATCGAGCACTTCGCCTATCCGATGCCGATCACGGTCATCTGCGACCTGGTCGGCGTGCCCGAGAGCGAGCGGAGCCTGTGGCTCGGCTGGAGCCACGGCCTGATGTCCGCCGAACCGGTCGCCATGCGGGCCGCGCTGCGCGAGATGGTCGGGCACATCCGGGAGATGATCAACGCCCGCCGCGCGGCGCCCGCCGGGCGGCTGCTCGACGCGCTCATCGAGGCGCGGGAGGCGGGCGGGGACCGGCTCAGCGAGACCGAGCTGATCACGATGGTGCTCAGCCTCGTCGTCGCCGGGCACGAGACCACCGCGCACCTGATCGGCAACGGCACCGTGGCCCTGCTCACCCACCCCGCCCAGCTCGCCGCGGTCCGGGCGGACCCCGGCCTGCTGCCCGACCTCGTCCACGAGGTCCAGCGCTGGTGCGGCCCCCTCCTGTACGGCCGGCTCCGCTACGCGCGCGAGGACCTGGAGCTGGGCGGGGAGCGGGTCGCGGCCGGCGACGCGGTGATGGCGCTGATCGTGGGCGCCAACCGCGACCCGGCCCGGTATCCCGACCCCGACAGGTTCGACGTCCTCCGTCCCCGCGAGCCGGGACGGGGCGAGGAGCACGTCGGGTTCGGCCACGGCCCCCACTACTGCCTGGGGGCCGCCCTGGCCCGCCAGGAGGCCGAGGCCGGGTTCGGCGCGCTCCTCGCCTCCTATCCCGACCTCGCGCTCGCGGTGCCGGAACAGGAGCTGGAGTGGCTGCCGCGCCCGGGTTTCCGGCGGCTCGCCCGGCTCCCGGTGCACCTGTCGGCCGCGCGCCTCCGCTAGCGCGCGGCCCCTTTCCACCCCCCGGAAAACCCCCGGTCAACCCCAAAGTCCTAGGGGTACCGGGGGCGCAGGGGCGGAACTACTGTCCAGCACGACGCGCCTCATGTCCCCTCTCTGGAGCCGATAATGTCAGACACCGCGGTTCTCCGAAGATCAGTACGCGGCGGCCTGCTGTCCATGTCGCACCGGCTGCGGATGATGCTCTCCTCACCCGAGCGCCGGGTCAGGTGGTACTACTCGCTGTACGAACCGGAGCACTTCCCCACCGAACGCAGCATGTACGTCAACCTGGGCTTCTGGGAGCCCGGCTGCGACAACCTCGACGACGCCTGCGAGGCGCTGGCCGACCGCCTCGCCGACGCGGCCGGCATGACCGAGGGCGACCGGGTCCTCGACGCCGGCTTCGGCTACGCCGACCAGGACATGCACTGGGCCGAGACCAGGAACGTCCGGCAGATCGTCGGGCTGAACATCACCCCCAAGCAGGTCGAGGCCGCCCGGGCCCGGGTGCGCGAGCGCGGGCTCGCCGACCGGATCGACCTGCGGGTCGCCTCCGCGACCGACATGCCGTTCGACGACGGCGTCTTCGACCGCGTGGTGGCCCTGGAGTCGGCCTTCCACTTCGACACCCGCCGGGCGTTCTTCCGCGAGGCGTTCCGGGTGCTGCGCCCCGGCGGAGTGCTGGCGACCGCCGACGTCGTCCCGCTCCGGGTCAGCGGCGCCAAGACCAAGCAGGAGAAGCTGGAGGAGCGGGGCCGCAGGTTCGTCGTCCCCGCCGACAACTGGCACACGCGCGAGAAGTACGAGGAGCGGCTCGTCAAGACCGGCTTCACCGACGTCACGATGAGGACGATCACCGACCAGGTGTACAAGCCGCTGCTCGCCTACATGAACCGCCACTTCGAGGAGCTGAACTCCCGGGGGCCGGTGGACCCGGCCAGGCACAACGTGCTGTGGCGGCACATCAAGGCGATCGAGGGCTACATCAGGGACACCGACTACGTCCTGGTGTCGGCCCGCAAACCGTAGCAGCCGGCTGGATAGGAGAGCGCGTTGGACTCTGACAACCTCGCGGAGATCATTTTGGAGGGCGGTCCCGAGGACCTGCCGAACGTGCTGCGCATCGAACGGGACAGAATCGCCGACGGCAAGATAAAGATCGAACGGCAGGGCGGGTACGAGCATTTCGAGCGCCGCGACCAGAACGCGCTGACGTTCCGCTGGACGGCTCGGACGAAAATAGCGGAATAAACCCGGAGGACTGGTTGTGAGCCTAGGTTACTTCTTCAAGGCCGGCGCGGCACTCGAGCCGCAGGGCCTCGAATTCTATGAACGCTATCCCAGCATGCGCGAGTGGTGCGAGCAGGCGGCCGGGTGGGTCGATCTGGACGCCCGGGAACTGCTCGCGATGGAGTCGCGGCGGGGCGATCCCCTCTATTTCGCGCTGCTGCGCAACATGGTGGTCTCGCTCGGCGTCATGGACATCCTCGCCGAGGCCGGCGTGCAGCCCAAGGCGATGGCGGGCCACTGCGCCGGCGTCATGCCGGCCGCCGCGGCGGCCGGTGGCGTGGACCGCAAGGACCTCATCACGCTGATCGGGCGGATCGCCGAGGCCCCCGGCACCGACGACAGCGGACGCACGGAGGGCCTGGCCCAGCTCGCCTTCGCCGAGGGCACCAGCCCCGCCGAGATCGAGTGGTTCTACGGCGACGAGTGGCCCGACGTGTACCTCGCGGCCGACTCCGGGCTGATCGCGGATGGCTCGTACCGCATCATCACGGTCTCCGGCTACATGGACGACCTGGAGAAACTCGCCGCCCGGATGCCGCGCAAGGAGCAGGTGCGCCTGTACGACACCTACGGCGCGGTGCACAGCCCCCGGTACAAGCCGATCCGCGACCACCTTGAGCCGTTCGTCCGGGCCACCGCGTTCCACGACCCGGTGGTGCCGATCTACTGCGGGCTCCAGCGCGAGCCGATCACGAAGGGCGAGCAACTGGCCGGGATCTTCATACGCTGCTTGACCGAGCCGGTGTGGGTGGACAACGTGCGGCTCGGGCTGAAGACGGAGGGCGTCCGGCTGGCGATAGCACCCGGCCCCGGCTCGCCGGCGCAGATGGAGTTCCTGCAGTGGCCGTTCGACGTGCTGGAGGTCCGCACGCCGGACGACGTCGTGAAGGCCATCGCCACCCTGGACGAGTACGCGGTGGGGTGATCCCCCGGTACGGCGAGCGCAACCGGAACAGGACCGCCCTTGCGAAAGGGCGGTCCTGTTCGGTTGCCGGAGGGGAGAAGTACCGGAGGGGGAGTCGTCACACTATGCGCACCTCGGGGACCCACAGGATCCACTTGCCGCCCGCCTCGTGGAAGGCCCGCTCCTTGGCCATGATCTCCTCGGCGTGGTTCCAGGCGAACAGCAGCGCGTAGTCCGGGTACGGGTCGGAGAACGCCGACGGGGGCCGCACCGGCAGGTGCGAGCCGGGGGTGAGCCGGCCCTGCTTGGCCGCCGTCGAGTCGGTCACGTACGCCACCAGGTCGGGCCCGATCCCGCAGTAGTTCGTCACCGTCGCGCTCTTGGCGGCGGCGCCGTACCCGATGACGGTGCGGCCCTGGGCGCGCAGGTCGGTCAGCAGGGCGACGAGGTCGTCGCGGTTCTTGCGGACGTTGGCCGCGAACCCCCGCAGCGTCTCCATGCGCCCCAGGCCCAGCTCCTCCTCCTCGGCCAGCAGCTCGGCGACGCTCGCGGTCGGGTGCCGGGCGCCCTGCCTGGCCAGGGTGTACCTGACCTCGCCGCCGTGCACGGGCAGCCGCTCGACGTCCACGAGCGCGAACCCGTGCCGCTCGGCCATCGCCCGCACCGAACGCGCGGTGAAGAAGTAGAAGTGCTCGTCGTAGATCTGGTCGAACGCCGAGCGCCGGACGATGTCGCCGAGGTACGGGTCCTCGAAGACGAAGATGCCGTCCGGCTTCAGCAGCCGGTCCACCCCGGACAGGATGGACTCCATGTAGGGGATGTGCGAGATCGTGTTGGCGGCGAAGATGACGTCGGCCGGCCCGTCGGCCGCGCGGATGCCGGCCGCGGTCGAGTCCTGGAAGAACTCGGAGATCACCCGGACCCCCGCCGCCTTCGCCAGCTCCGCCACGCCGCCGCAGGGCTCCACGCCCAGATGCCGGACGCCCTCCTCGGCGACGGCCTTCAACATGATCCCGTCGTTGCACCCGAGCTCGACGATGAACGGATCGTGCCCGGTCAGCTCCGTCTCCAGGAAGTGCCGCGCGGTGGCGTCGAAATGTTTCCGCATGACCGACGAACCCGACGAATGATACGGGTACGCGTCATGGAACATCCGAATGCGCGGGACTTCTTCGACGAGCTGGACCATGGTGCAGGACCCGCACAGTCCCACGGCCAGCCGGAAGAAGAACTCGTCATCGGTCTGACCGACCTCGCGGAACGCGTTGGCCAGGGGCTGCTGTCCGAAGTCCAAGAATTCTTCGACAGGCCCACCGCACACACGACAATTGAGCATGTCGAAACCGTATTTCCGCGTGGTGGTGCACGCAACCCCTAGTGGAACGGCCGCTAGGGGTTGACGCCCCGGCCCGGATAAAACACGCTCGGCCTATCTCGCAAATCGTGGGGCAAGGGTTTTCGCGATATCGGAGGGGGCTGGAATGCGCGTCCTGGTCGTGACGCTGCCGGCGAAGACGCACCTGTACAACATGGTGCCGCTGGCGTGGGCCATGCACGTGACCGGGCACGAGGTCGTCGTGGCCAGCACGCCGGACGCGGCCGGCGTGATCGCCGGGACCGGCCTGCCCTCCGTGCCCCTGGGCAGCCCGGTCCACCTGGACGAGGCGATGCGCCGCGAGCCGCGTGACCCCGCCATGGGGCAGAGCGCGTGGGTGGACATCGCCGAGCCCGACGAGCGCAAGATGACCTGGGACTTCGTGCTGCCCATCATCACCTACGGGTCGTACCTGTTCCAGACGGTCAACACCGACAAGGTGATCGACGACATGGTGGCGTTCGCCCGGGAGTGGAAGCCCGACCTGGTGATCTGGGACCCGCTGATGTTCGCCGCGCCGATCGCCGCCCGCGCCGTAGGGGCCGCGCACGCCCGGATGCTGTGGGGGCCCGACCTGATCGGCCGGATCAGGAAGATCTTCCTGCGCTTCCTGGACCACCCGTTGTCGGAGTTCACCGAGGACCCGCTCGGCGACTGGCTGCGGCGCAGCGCCCGGCGGTACGGCCAGCGCTTCGATGAGGAGATGGTCGCCGGGCAGTGGACGATCGACCCCACCCCGCAGTGGTTGCAGTACTCCGTGGACCTGGAGTACGTGCCGATCCGGTTCGTCCACTACAACGGGCCGTCGGAGATCCCCGGCTGGGCGCTGGAGAAGCCGGACCGGCCGCGCATCGTGCTCACCCTCGGCCTGTCCAAGCGGGAGCTGGAGGGCGACGTGTCGCGCTTCCTGTCGGCGATGCTGGAGGCGGTGGAGGGCCTCGACGTCGAGGTGATCGCCACGCTCGACCCGCTCCAGCTCGGGCGGGCCGCCCGCGTGCCCGCGAACGTCAAGACGGTCGACTTCGTACCGCTGAACACGATCCTGCAGACCAGCTCGGCCATCGTGCACCACGGCGGCTTCGGCACCTTCGGCAACGCCCTGGCCCGCGGGGTGCCCCAGTTCCTCGTCCCGGACGACACCTGGGACACCGTGCTCATCGGCGACCACCTGGTCCGGCGCGGCGCCGGCATGTGCATACCGCCTGAGCGGCGCTCGCCGGGGGAACTGCGCGAGGCCATCCAGCGCATCATCACCGACCCGTCGTACCGGGAGAACGCGCTGGCCCTCAGCCGGGAGAACCAGGAACTGCCCGGACCCGTGGACCTCGTGCCGGTCCTGGAGTCGCTGACCGCCAAGCACCGCGTGGCGCGCGGCTGACCCGGCGCGCCGGAAGGAGACCCGCCGTGTACGGAGCCGACACCGCCGCGATCTACGACCAGCAGCACCGGGCCCGCGGCAAGGACTACGAGGGCGAGGCCCGCTACGTCGCCGAGCAGATCCTCGCCCGCTTCCCGGGCGCGCGCTCGCTGCTCGACGTCGCCTGCGGCACCGGCGGCCACTACGAGCCGTTCCGCGCCTACTTCGGCACCATCGAGGGCGTCGACCTGTCCGAGCCCATGCTGCGGATCGCCCGCGCCGCCCACCCCGGCGCCGTCTTCCACCGGGGCGACATGCGCGACTTCGACCTCGGCCGCACCTTCGACGCCGTCACCTGCCTGTTCGCCTCCATCGCCTACGTCGCCTCCCAGGCGGAGCTGCGCCGGGCGCTGGAGCGGTTCGCGGCGCACGTCGTGCCCGGGGGAGTGGTGGCGGTGGAGCCGTGGTGGTTCCCCGAGACGTTCCTGGACGACTCGGTCTCGCGCGCGATCGTGGAGGGCGAGGGCCGTACCATCGCGCGGGTGACGCACACCGTCCGCGACGGCGACGCGTCCCGGATGGAGGCGCACTACCTGGTCGCCGAGCCGGGCGTGGGCGTGCGCCACTTCACCGAGACGCACCGGGCCATGCTGTTCACCAGGGAGCAGTACGAGGACGCCTTCGTCCGGGCCGGGCTGAAGCCCGAGTACCTGGCGGGCACGCAGAGCGGCCGGGGCCTGTTCGTGGGCGTCCGCGAGGCGCTGTAGCGGTCCTGTAGCAGCGTGAGCGCGCCGGGGTTCCCCGGCGCGCTCACGTCGTCGTCTCAGGCCGTCTGTCGTCTCAGGCCGTCTGGCCGCTTCAGCGGTGGCTGACCTCGGCGTCCAGGGTCAGCTCGCGCCAGAAGTCGCGCACCGACTCCCGCAGGGTCCGCCGCGGACGCCAGCCGAGCAGTTCCGCCGCGCGGCTGATGTCCACCTGCAGCCAGTCCTCGTCCGAGCCGGCCTTGGTGGTCCGGCCGGCCTCGACCTCCAGCAGCCTGGCCGGGATGCCGCTCAGCTCGATGAGCAGGTGCACCAGGCTGCGCACGGCGACGACCTCGCCCCGCCCGATGTCCACGACCTCCCCGCACACCGGCGCGGCCGTGGCCAGCGCCACCGCGTCCGCCACGTCGCGCACGTCCACGTAGTCGCGGTGCGCGCGCAGCGGCGAGAGCCGCACCGTCGCGGTCCCGCCGCCGGCCGCCGCGAGCAGGTGCTCGGCCACCTGGCCGAGCAGGCTGATCTGCGGGGTCCCGGGGCCGGCGCAGTTGGCGACGCGCAGCACCATCGCGTCCACGCCGCCCGTCCTGGCCGCGGCCACGACCGCCTCGGTGGCCGCCAGCTTGGCCTTGCCGTACTCGCTGGTGGGGACGGCCGCGGTGTGCGCGCCCACGGTCATGCCCGCGCCGCCGGAGCCGTACTCCAGGACCGACCCCAGGTGGATCAGCCGGGGGCGGTGGGTCATCAGCCCCATCGCCTCCACCACCGACAGGGTCGGCAGCGTCACGGCCGGCCACATCTCCGGCTCCGTCTTGCTCCAGATGCTGCCGACGGCGTTCACCACGACGCGGGGACGCACCTCCTCCAGTGTCGCGGCGAGGGCGCTCGCGCTGAGCGCGGACAGGTCCAGGCGCAGGAACGGGTGGGCGAACCGGGCCGGCGGCGGTCGCCGGCCGGTCGCCAGCACCTCGCCGCCCGCCGCCGCGAACGCGTCGCAGATGTGACGGCCGACGAAACCGGTGCCGCCGAGCACCATGACCCTACCGCCGAAGGGCATGCGAACTCCCGCTGTCTTACGATCTCCAAAGGGTCACCCGGGCGCCGAAGGGCTACCCCGGCACGCGCTCGCCGGCCGGCAGCCCTTCGCTCACGATCCGGCGCAGCGCGCCCGTCTTGATCAGCTCGGCCACGGCGTGGATGTCGCGGTCCATGCGCCGGTCGGCCGCCACGAACGGCGCGTGCGCCCGGATCAGCTCGTACGCCGTGCGCACCGCCGGCGAGGCGAGCCCGGGGCCGCGCAGGTCGAGCGCCTGGGCCAGGGCCAGCAGGTGGATCGCCGCGACGTTGCGGGTGCACTCGATGATCGTGCGCGCGTCCCGGGCGGCGATGGTGCCCATGCTGACCTTGTCCTGGTTGTGCGCCTCGGTCGAGCGCGAGAACACCGTGGCCGGCGAGGAGTGCTTCAGAGCCTCGGCGGTGACGGCGGAGGCGGCGATCTGCATCCCCTTGAAGCCGTGGTGCAGCCCGGCCTCCCACTGGTCGTCCTCGACCCGCGGGATCAGGTTGGGCGTCAGGCCGGAGTTGAACTTCTCGTCCACCACCAGCTCCATCTGCCGGTCCAGCAGGTCGGCCACGCTCGCGACGGCCACCTTCAGGCTGTCCATCGCGTGCCCCACGTGCCCGGCGTAGAAGTTGCCGCCGTGGTGGAGCGCGCCCTCGCCGGCGTCGAACAGCGGGTTGTCCGTGGAGGAGTTGATCTCCACGGTGACCCACCGCTCCGCCCACTCCAGGCAGTCGCGCAGCACGCCGATGACGTGCGGGGCGCAGCGCACGGAGTACTTGTCCTGGATCGGCTGGGACAGGCCCAGGAACGTCCGCTCCCCGATGGGGATGCGGTGCCCCAGGATCTCCTGGTAGCTCGTGGTGAGCTGGGAGCCGTCGAGCAGCGAGGAGATCAGCTCGGCGCTGGCCACCTGGCCCGGATGCGGCTTGTTGTGGTGGATGAACGGGCTGAAGTGCGAGGTGTTGCCGAGCAGCGCCTCGCAGGTCATCGCGCTGGCCAGATCGGCCGCGAACGCCAGCTCCCACGCGTCGGCGACCGCCAGCGCGGCGAAAGCGGAGGTGAAGGACGTCCCGTTGATCAGGGCCAGGCCCTCCTTCGGCTCCAGCGTCAGCGGGGCGATGCCCGCCTCGCGCAGGGCGTCCAGCACCGGCCGCGTACGGCCCTCGTGCAGCACGTCCCCCTCGCCGAGCAGCGCCGCCGCCACGTAGCACAGCGGCACGAGGTCGCCGCTCGCGCCGAGCGACCCCTGCTCCGGGATCAGCGGCAGCATGTCGGCCTGCAAGTGGCGCAGCAGCGTCGCCGCGACCTCGGGCCGCACCGCCGACGGCCCCCGCACCAGGCAGTTCGCCCGGATGAGCATGGTCGCCCTGGTGACGTCCGGCGCGGCGGTCGTCCCGACCCCGTTCAGGTGGTAGAGGATCAGGTTGCGCTGCAGCTCCGCCGCCTTCGCCGGGGCGATCTGACGGGCGCAACTGTCCCCGAACCCGGTCGTCACCCCGTAGATGGGGATGCGCGCGTCGATCAGCTCGCGCTTGAGCACGACCGCTTCCTTCATCGCCGCGATCGACGGCTCGGCGATGTCCACGGCGACCGTGCCCCCGCTCGGGCGGGAGACGCGGACGACGTCCTGGACGGTGAGCGTCTCACCGTCCAGGCACACATTATCGACGAAGATCTCCACACTGACTCCCGGTCGGCCTGCGCCCTCGGCGCTAGTAGATGTCCTCGGGCGTGTTCTGGGCGACGTACAGCGGGCCGACGTTCGCGACGCCGTCGCTCGGCCAGCGGTCGCCGGTGTCGAACCGCACGGCCTGGTCGCGCTCCAGGATGTTGGGCAGGAACAGGTCGTCCTGCAGGATCGTCACCTTGACCTGGCCCACCTGGCCGTACTCCACGGGGGTCGTCCAGTCGTGCTTCTCGACCACCGTGAACTGCACCTGCGGGTACGGCGGCACGTGCGGCAGCAGCGCGCCCCCGTCCTCGGGGGGAAGCATCGGCGCGATGCCGTAGAGCGTGTTGCCGTACCACAGCGCGCACACCCCCGAGCCGAGCACGTCCACGAAGTCGGCGTACATCTCCGGGGTCACCCGGGTGCCGACGAGGGCGACGCCCTGGAGCCGCGCGGCGTGCGCGCGGTGCTTGGTCAGCATCAGGTGGAACAGCGCGGGCGTGGTGCACAGGTAGTGGATCTCCTGGGTGTCCAGGATCTGGATGATCTGCTCCAGGAGGTGGTCGGTGTACTCGTTGGCCACCGGCAGGTTCCCGGCCCTGATCATCCGCTTGACCCAGCGCGGGTCCATGTCGATCGTGTGGACCTGGCCGGCGTAGGGGTACTGGTCGGTGATCTCGGAGATGCTGTTGCCCACGATGTGCGGCCCCGTCGGGCTCGCCTGCAGCCAGTTGCGGCCCTCGTCGAACCCGTCCTTGACCAGGGCCCACCGCTTCCACTCGCCGCGCTCGGCGATCGTGTCGTCGGTCAGGAACACCCGGCAGGGCTTGCCGGTCGTGCCGCCGGTCTCCCACACCCGGCCGGACAGCGGACGCGGCACCGCCTGCGGCACGAGCGCCGCCGGGTCGATCGTGCGCAGGATCTCCAGGGGGAACGGGCCGAAGTTCACCAGGTCGGCGAACGTCTCGATCTCCAGGGGATCGAAGCCGAGGTCGGCGACCCGCTTGAGCCAGTACGGCGCACCGGTGTCCGGGTGGAAGTTGCGCCGCACGACGCGGCGCGTCCACGCGTCCAGGTCGTGGCCGAGCCAGTCGCCGATCAGCGACCGGTCGTACGCTTGAGCGTCCATACCCTTCCTCTCCGACGGCGCCGCTCGCCCCGTGCGGCTCCTCGCCAGCGGCAGTGACGGTCTGCGTTTCAATTGCGCGGCTTTCGCGGCCAATCGAAATAGGGGGCGGCGTTATTTCGCAGACGAGTGGACGATGACCAAGCTACTCATCGGAAAGCGGGGCGGTCATCCCCTAGGCGCCCGCCGCCACCCCTACTGTTCTCCGCCGTGGCCGCGTCCGGGCAGGCGGGGGCGTGGCGCGGGCATAGGGGTTACCGGCGGCGCCGCCCGTGATTATCGTCCCCGGTGTATCTCGCCTTTCGCGTGCCATTGCGCATGCGCGCGCCGGATTCGGAGCGACCATGACTGGATATGGCTTGACCACTGCGCCACGCGACGACGTCCGGCGGGAGGAGGCCGCCGAGCCGATCGCGATCGTCGGAATGGCATGCCGCTTTCCCGGGGCGGTGAGCTCCCCGGAGGACCTGTGGCGGCTGGTGTCGGCGGGCGTGGACGCGGTGACCCCCTTCCCGGCCGACCGCGGCTGGGACACCGCCGCCCTGTTCGACGCCGATCCCGCCCTGGCCGGCACCGACTACGGCCGGGAGGGCGGCTTCCTCGACGGGGCCACCGACTTCGACCCCGCCTTCTTCGGCATCTCGCCGCGCGAGGCCACCGGGATGGACCCGCAGCAGCGGCTCGCGCTGGAGACCGCCTGGGAGGCGTTCGAGCGGGCCGGGATCGACCCCCGCTCGATGCGCGGCAGCGAGACGGCCGTCTACATGGGCGTCATGTACCACGACCAGGTCCCGGAGGGCGCCCAGGGCGAGGGCCTGACCGGCGGCATGAGCAGCGCCGTCTCCGGCCGGGTCGCGCACATCCTCGGCTTGGAGGGGGCGGCGGTGACGGTGGACACCGCCTGCTCGTCCTCGCTGGTCGCACTGCACCTGGCCTGCCAGGCGCTGCGCCAGCGCGACTGCGCGCTCGCCCTCGCCGGCGGCGTGACCGTGATGGCCTACCCCGCGGCGTTCCTCGGCTTCGCGCAGACCGGCACCCTGGCCAGGGACGGGCGCTGCAAGCCCTTCTCCGCCGCCGCCGACGGCATGGGCTGGGCCGAGGGCGTCGGCATACTGCTGGTGGAGCGGCTGTCGGACGCGGTCAGGAACGGCCGCGAGGTGCTGGCCGTCGTGCCCGGCTCCGCCATGAACCAGGACGGCGCGACCAACGGCCTGATGACCCCGAGCGACCGGTCCCAGCGGCGGGTGATCCGCCAGGCGCTGGCCAACGCCCGGCTCGTCCCCGCCGACGTGGACGTGGTGGAGGCGCACGGCACGGGCACCCTCGTCGGAGACCCGATCGAGGCGGCCGCGCTGAACGCCGTCTACGGCGAGGGCAGGGACGCCTCCCGGCCGCTCTGGCTCGGCTCGGTGAAGTCCAACTTCGGCCACACCCAGGCCGCCGCCGGGGTCGCCGGGGTGATCAAGATGGTCATGGCGCTGAAGCACGGCGTCCTGCCGAAGACCCTGCACGTGGATGAGCCCTCGCCGCGCATCGACTGGTCCTCCGGGGCCCTGCGGCTGCTCACCGACCACCGCGAGTGGCCCGCGAACGGAGCCCCGCGCAGGGCGGGCGTGTCCGCCTTCGGGCTCAGCGGCACCAACGCGCACGTCATCATCGAGCAGCCCCCCGGTGCGGCGCCGGGGGAGGCCGGGGGCGAGACGGCGCGTGGCCTGGTCGCCAGCGGCGGGCCGGTGCCGCTCGTGGTCTCCGGCCGGTCGGCGCAGGCGCTCGCGGCGCAGGCGGAGCGGCTGCGGGCGCTCCTGGAGGCCGACCCCGCCCTGCGCCTCGCCGACGTCGGCTGGTCCCTGGCGCGGACGCGGGCCGCCCTGGAGCACCGCGGCGTCGTCCTGGCCACCGGCCGCGACGAGGCGATCGGCGGGCTCGCCGCCCTCGCCGAGGGCCGGGCCGCGGTCGGCGTGACGACCGGGGTCGCCCGCCCCGGCGAGATCGTGATGGTCTTCCCCGGCCAGGGCTCCCAGTGGGCCGGCATGGGGGCCGCGCTGCTGGAGTCGAGCGAGGTGTTCGCCGCCGCGGTCGCGGAGTGCGAGGCGGCGCTGGCGCCGTACGTGGACTGGTCGCTGCCTGCGGTGCTGCGCGGCGAGGGCGACCTGGAGCGGGTGGACGTCGTCCAGCCCGCGCTGTTCGCCGTCATGGTCGCCCTGGCCCGGATGTGGGAGTCGGCCGGGATCAGGCCCGACGTCGTCGTCGGCCACTCGCAGGGCGAGATCGCCGCCGCGTACGTGGCGGGCGCGCTGTCGCTGGACGACGCCGCCCGGGTGGTCGCGCTGCGCAGCAAGGCCGTGCTGGAGCTCGCGGGCGCCGGGGCGATGGCCCAGCTCGCGCTCGGGGAGGCCGAGACCCGCGAGCTGCTGCGGCCGTGGGGAGAGGAGGCCGTCGTCGCGGCCGTCAACGGCCCCTCCGCCACGGTGGTCTCGGGCACGCCCGGCGCCGTTGAGGACGTGCTCGCCCGCGCCGAGGCGCGCGGCGTGCGCGGCCGGCGGATACCGGTCAACTACGCCTCGCACAGCCCGCAGGTGCGCCGGCTCGGTGACCGGCTCCTGGCGGACCTCGCCGGCATCGCGCCCCGGACGAGCTCGGCCGTCTTCCACTCGACGGTCACCGGCGGCCCCCTGGACACCGGCGGCCTGGACGCGCACTACTGGTACCGCAACCTCTGCGAACCGGTGCGGTTCGCCCCGGTCATCGCCGCGCTCGCCGAGAAGGCGGCGCTGTTCGTCGAGGTGAGCCCGCACCCCGTGCTCACCACCGCCGTGCAGGACCTCGCGCAGCGGGCCCGCGCCGCCGTCGTGGAGACCCTGCGCCGCGACGACGGCGGGCTCGGCCGCTTCATGCTCAGCCTGGCCGGCGCCCACGTCGCCGGCGCCGCGATCGACTGGGACGCCGTCCTGGCCGGCACACGCCCGCGGCGGGTCGCCCTGCCCACGTACGCCTTCCAGCGCGAGCGGTGCTGGCCCGACCCCTCCGCCGGAGGCCACGCGAACCTGGCCTCGGCCGGGCTCGTCCCCGCCGGGCACCCCCTGCTGGCCGCCCGGATCGACCTGCCGGGCCGGGGCGAGTGCGTGCTGACGGGACGGCTCTCCCTCACCGCCCAGCCGTGGCTGGGCGACCACCGGGTGGGCGGCGTCGCGGTCGTGCCCGGCGCCGTCGTCGCCGAGCTGGTGGTCCGCGCCGGGGACGAGACCGGCTGCGGGCGTGTCGCCGAGCTGCTCCTCCAGGCGCCGCTGATCCTGCCCGGCGAGGGCGGCGTCCACGTCCAGGTCGCCGTGGGCGCCGCCGGCCCCGACGGCGCCCGGGACGTGGCCGTGTACGCCGTGCCCGAGAGCGGCGGCGAGTGGACCTGCAACGCCACCGGCACGCTCGTGCCCGACCCGGGCGAACTGGGCGAACCGGGCGAGGCGACCGCCGCATGGCCGCCGCCGGGCGCGGAACCCGTCGCCGTACAGGACTTCTACGCGGACATGTCCGGCGCCGGCTACGAGTACGGCCCCGCCTTCCAGGGCGTGCGCGGTGCCTGGCGGCGCGGCGAGGAGGTGTTCGCCGAGGTCGCCCTTCCCCCGGAGCTGCGCGGGGAGGCCGGCCGCTTCGTGCTGCACCCGGTGCTGCTGGACGCCGCGCTCCAGGCCATGGGGTTCGCGGAGGTGGGCGGCGAGGTCGCCGAGGGCCGCGTGTTGCTGCCGTTCACCTTCACCGGGCTGTCCGTGCTCGCCGGGGGCGCGTCGGCGGCGAGGGTGCGCATCGTGCCGAAGGACGACGGCGGGGCCTCGATCGAGCTGAGCGACCCCGCAGGAGCGCCGCTGGCGGTCCTCGACTCGCTGGGACTGCGGGCGGTCGCCCTCGGCGACCTCGGCGCCACCGGCTCCGCCGCCCGCGACGACTCCTACCACCTGGACTGGACGCCGGTCCCGCTCCGCCCCGCCGACGCGGGCCGGTGCGTCGTCGCCGGCCCCGATCCGCTCGGCGTGGCCGCCGGCCTGCGCCGCGCCGGCCTGGGCGTGGAGAGCTTCCCGGACCTCGACGCCGTCACCGGCGCCCCCGACGTGCTGGTGGTGTGCGCCCCGGCGGACACCGCCGCGGCCCCTCAGGACGCCGCCCCCGGACATGCCGCGCCCGCCTCCGCCCCCGTCTCCGCCGCGGTCGCGGCGCGCGACGCCGCCGCCACGATGCTCGCGACCGTGCAGCGCTGGCTGCGAGACGACCGGTACGCCGAGACCCGTCTGGTCGTCGTGACCAGGGACGCCGTCTCCTGCCCCGAGGGCGCGCGCCCCCGTGAGACGCCCCCGGACCCGGTGCAGGCCGCGGTGTGGGGCCTGCTCCGCTCGGTGCGGGCCGAGGCCCCCGGCAGGGTGAGCCTCATCGACGTGGACGGCGGGCCGGTCCCCTGGGCGGGCGTGCTCGCCGCCGAGGACGAGCCCGAGATCGCCGTACGCGGCCGGGCCGCGCTCGCCCCCCGCCTGGAGCGGATCGTCCCGGGCGCCTCCGGAGTCGCGCTGATCCCGCCGCCCGGAACCGGCTGGCGGGTGGACACCACGGCGCCCGGCAGCCTGGAGGCGGTCACGATCGTGCCCGCCGAGGCCGACCGCGGGCCGCTCGGCCACGGCGACGTACGCGTCGAAGTCCATGCGGCCGGCGTGAACTTCCGCGACGTCCTCGTCGGGCTCGGCATGTATCCCGACCCCGGCGCCATGGGCAACGAGGCGGCGGGCGTCGTGACCGAGGTGGGGCCGGGCGTCACCCGGCTGCGGCCGGGAGACCACGTCCTGGGCTTCATGCGCGAGTGCTGGGGCCCCGCGGCGCTGGCCGACGAGAGGGTGCTGGCGAAGATGCCGGACGCCTGGTCGTTCGAGGAGGCGGCGGCGGTCCCGGTGGCGTACGTGACGGCGCTGTACGGGCTGATCGACCTCGGCAGGCTGGCGGCGGGCGAGACGGTCGTGGTGCACGCGGCGACCGGCGGCGTCGGCACCGCCGCCGTCCAGGTGGCCCGGTGGGCGGGCGCGCGGGTCCTCGGCACGGCGAGCGAGGGCAAGTGGCCGGTTCTGCGCGAGATGGGCCTGGCACAGGAGGAGATCGCCTCCTCCCGGACGGCGGAGTTCGCCGGCCGCTTCCGCCGGGCCGCCCCGGAAGGGGTGGACGTCGTGCTCAACTGCCTGGCGGGCGAGCTCGTGGACGCCTCCCTCGGCCTGCTGCGCCCCGGGGGCCGCCTCGTCGAGATGGGCAAGACCGACCTGCGCGACCCGGGCGAGCTGGCGGACCGCCACCCCGGCGTCGAGTACGTCTCCTTCGACGCGGCCGCCCTGGATCTCGACCGCATGGGCGGCCTGCTGGCACGGGTGATGGACCTGTTCGCGCAGGGCGCGCTGGCGCTTCCGCCCGTCACGACGGCCGACATCCGCCAGGCCCCCCGGGTGCTGCGCTGGATGAGCCAGGCCGGGCACGTCGGCAAGATCGTGCTGCGCACGCCGCGCGCCCTCGACCCCGACGGCACCGTACTGATCACCGGCGGCACGGGCACGCTCGGCCGGCTCCTCGCCCGCCATCTGGTCACGGCGCACGGGGCCCGGCGGCTGCTCCTGGTCTCCCGCTCCGGCAAGGCCGCGCCGGGCGTGGAGGACGACCTGGCGGACCTGGGCGCCGACGTCCGGGTGGAGGCGTGCGACGTCGCCGACCGGGCGGCGCTCGCCGCCCTGCTGCGGGATGTGCGGCTGACCGCGGTGATCCACGCCGCCGGCGTCCTGGACGACGGCATGGTGCTGTCGCAGGACGAGGCCAGGCTCGCCCGGGTCCTCCGCCCCAAGATCGACGGCGCGGTCAACCTGGACGAGCTGACCCGATCGGCCGACCTGGCCTGGTTCGTCATGTTCTCCTCCGTCACCGGCGTGATCGGCGGTCCCGGACAGGCCGGCTACGCGGCGGCCAACGCCTTCCTGGACGCCCTCGCCCAGCGCCGCAGGGCCGAGGGGCTGCCCGGCCTGTCCCTGGCCTGGGGGATCTGGGCCCCCGCCAGCGGGATGACCGCCCACCTCACCGAGGCCGACCGGACGCGCATGCGCGCCGGCGGCGTGGCCGCGCTGAGCGCCGAGGACGGCCTGGCGCTGTTCGACGCGGCCCTGCGCGCCGACGTCGGCGTACAGGTGCCCGCCCGGTTCGACCTGGCCCGGTGGCGCGAGACCGCCGCCGACGAGGGCGTCCCCGCGCTGCTGCGCGACCTGATCGCGGCGCCCGCCCGGCGTACGGCGGCGGCCGTCCGGGAGGAGGAGCCCGATCTGCGGGCCATGCTCGCCGGCCGGTCCCGGGAGGAGCGGGAGAGCATCGTCACCGGCATCGTCGTGGACAACGTCGCGGTCGTCCTGGGCCACCGCTCGACCGCCGGGATCGACCTGGAACGCGGCTTCTTCGACATCGGCTTCGACTCGCTCACCGCCGTCGAGCTGCGCAACCGCCTCAACGCGGCCACCGGCCTGCGGCTGCCGGTGTCCTACATCTACGACAACCCGACGCCGGAGACCCTGGTCGCGCACCTGCTGGCGACATGCGGCGCCGACGACCCGGCCCCCGCCTCGATCCTGTCCGAGCTGGAGGGACTCGAACAGGCCGTCGCGGCCGCCGCCCCCGAGCAGGACCTGCGCGCCGAGCTGCGAGAACGCCTCCACGTCCTGCTGTCCAAGCTGGAGGACCCTCCGGCCCTGCCCGTCCTGGACTGATCGACGGCCGACGCCGCACCCACAACGCGCCTGGAGGTGACGTGAAAGGCATCGTGCTCGCCGGCGGGAACGGCAAGAGATTACACCCGCTGACGCTGGGGACCTCGAAACAGCTCCTCCCCATCTACGACAAACCCATGATCTACTATCCGCTGTCCACGCTGATGCTGGCGGGGATCCGCGACATCCTCGTCATCTCCACCCCCAGCGCGCTCCCGGCGCTCGCCGCCCTGCTCGGCGACGGGTCGCACCTGGGCATCGCGCTCAGCTACGCCGAGCAGGCCGAGCCGCGCGGCGTCGCGGACGGCATCCTGGTCGGCGGCGCGCACGTGGGCGACGGCCCGGTCGCGCTGGTGCTCGGCGACAACCTGTTCCACGGCGCGGGCTTCTCGGAGGTGCTGAAGGCCGCCAAGCGGAACCTGGACGGCTGCACGCTGTTCGGCTACCCGGTGAAGGACCCCGACAGGTACGGCGTGGCCGAGCTCGACGAGTCCGGCGCGATCATCTCGGTGGAGGAGAAGCCGCTGGCGCCCCGCTCCGACAACGCGATCACCGGTCTGTACTTCTACGACGGCCAGGTGGTCGAGATCGCCCGGAGCATCAAGCCCTCCGCCCGGGGCGAGCTGGAGATCACGGACGTGAACCGCGTCTACGTGGAGCAGAGACGCGCGCACCTGGTCAAGCTCGGCCGCGGCTTCACCTGGCTGGACGCGGGCACGCACGAGTCGCTGCTGGAGGCCAGCCAGTACGTCCAGATCCTGGAGAGCAGGCAGGGCATCAGGGTCGCCTGCCTGGAGGAGATCGCGCTCAGGCTCGGTTTCATCGACGCCGACACCTGTTACAAGCGCGGCCACGAGATGCGGGATTCGAGCTACGGCCGGTACGTCATGGAGACCGCCATGGCGTTCGCCTGACCGCCGGGGCCACGAGCCGTGCCGATTCCGGGAGGGCGGGTGAGAACCCCGGCGGGCCGGCCGGCATCCAACTCGGCGTGGAGAAGCTGAGCCCGGGAGACCCGCAGCGGATCGGGGACTACTGGCTGGCCGGCCGCTTGGGTTCCGGCGGGCAGGGTGTCGTCTACGAGGCCTACGATCCCCGGGGACGGCGGGTCGCGCTGAAGGTGCTGCATGAGGCCGACGCCGAGGGGCGCGGCCGCTTCGCCAAGGAGGCGGCGGCCGCGAGGCGGGTGGCGACGTTCTGCACGGCCCGGGTGCTGGCCGCCGACCTGGAGGGGCGCCGGCCGTACATCGTCTCGGAGTACGTGCCGGGACCGAGCCTGCGGCAGGCCGTGGCCGCCGGGCGGCGGTTCACCGGTGACGACCTGCATCGGCTGGCCACGGCGGTCGCCACGGCGCTGACCGCGATCCACGACGCGGGGGTGATCCACCGCGACCTCAAACCCGACAACGTGCTGCTCGGCCCGGACGGCCCGCGCGTGATCGACTTCGGCATCGCGCGCACCCGCGACATGTCGCTGACCACGACCGGGCAGGTCTCGGGGACCCCCGGCTACCTGGCCCCCGAGGTGCTCACCGGGCAGCGTGCGGGCGCACCCGCCGACGTCTTCGCCTGGGGCGCGACCATGGTGTTCGCGGCCACGGGCGGCAATCCGTTCGAGGCCGAGAACCTGGGCGGTGTGATGCACCGGGTGCTGTCGCACCAGCCCGACCTCGGCATGCTGCCGCCGCGGCTGGCCCCGCTCGTGGCAGGGGCGCTGCACAAGGATCCCGCCGCCCGCCCGACGGCCCGCGATCTGCTGCTGGCGCTGGTCAGCGGCGACCGCAGCGACACCGGCGGCCTGCTGGCGGCGGGCAGCCGCACCGCGCGGGACATCACAGGCCCCGGCTCACAGGACCCGGCGCTCGGCACGATCGCGGAGGACGCCTACGGCGCGCTCTCCCCGGAGGAGCGCGAGCTGGCGGCCGAGGTGTTCCTGCGGTTCGTCGAGGTCGGCGAGGACGGCCGGGAGAGCTGCCGGCGCGTCGCGTACGACGAGCTGCTCGACGGCCGCTCCGAGAACGACGCCGCGGCGATACGCCGCATCCTGAAGGTCTTCTCGTACGTGGTGGTGGCCGACGGCGACTCCGCGCACCTGTCCCGGCCCGCGCTGCTGCGCGCCTGGCCCCGGCTGCGGACATGGGTGGACGCCGACCGCGACGGGCTGGCCGTGCTCGGCCAGATCACCAAAGCGGCCCGGCACTGGGACGACAACGGCAGGCGCGACGGCGACCTGCTGCAGGGAAGCCGCCTGGAGCAGGCGCTGAGCTGGGCCGCCACCGGCCGCCGCCATGTGACGCTGGCCCGGTTCGAGCGCGACTTCCTGCGGGCCTGCACCGAGCTGACCAAGAAGCGGGCCAGGCGGAGGAAGCTGACCACGGCGACGCTGGCGGTGCTGCTGGCCACGGCGCTCGCCGCGAGCGGCATGGTGCTGGTGCAGCGCGAGGAGGTGGCCGAGCAGCGCGACATCGCGACCGCCAAGCAGGCGGCGGCCGAGGCCGACCGGATACGCGCCATCGACCCCACCGCGGCGATGCTGCTGAGCGTGGCGGCCTGGCGGGTGTCCTCCCAGCCCGAGACCCGCTCCAGCCTGACGGCCTCCCTCCAGCAGCGGGAGACCGCGGTGTTCCGCGACCCGCCGGTCCGGGGCGTGGCAAGCCGGGCGCTGAGCCGCGACGGCCGTACGCTGGTGAGCGTCAGCGAGGACGGCCTGAACGTGTACGACGTCCGCACCGGCAGGCGAACCGCCGGCCTGGCGCGGCTCGGGCTCGACGGCGACCTCGCGCAGAACCCGGTGCTCAGCAAGAGCGGCCGCCTGGTGGCGGTCAGAACGTGGCGCAAGCTCGCCGTCTGGGACCTCGCCTCCGGCCGGCGGCTGATCCACCTGGACCACCCGCAGGGGACCGACGCGCCCAAGGACGTGCTGTTCGGCGAGCACGAGACCACCCTCGTGGCGCGCTACGCCGGCTTCCTCGACTTCGTCCTCGACGTCTCCACCGGCGCGATCACGCGCAACGAGCCCGAGACCCTGAGCGCCGTCGCCCACCTGCTCGACCCGGCCGGCGAGCGCCTGCTGCTCACCGGCGATCGGTTCGAGGAGCTGTCCCTGCCCGGCCTGACCCGGCAACGGCGCTACGCCGCCTGCCGCGACCGCCCGTGGCTTGCGGCCTTCAGCGAGGACGGCCGGAGCCTGGCCTGCGTGGGAGAGGAGGGCGTGGCGATCCTGGACGCGGCCACGGGCCGCCTGCGCAGTGACAGCTTCGAGGAGACGCTGGAGTGGTCGTGCGACATCTGCGGGAAGGACGGCGCCCGGCTGCGCTTCGACGGCCGTCACCTGGTCGCCTTCGCGGGCCGTGACCTGCGCGTGTGGCGGCTCGCCGACTTCGGCAGCGTGCTGTCCTACCGGGCCGAGGGCGAGCTCACCGACGTCGGCCTCGACCCCGGCGGCACCACCCTGCGCTATCTCATGGACGACGCCGTGGTGACCGTGGACCTCGCCCCGCGCATCACGTCCACGCCCATGGAGGGACCGGCCGTGCTCAGCCCCGACGGGCGCTGGGCCGCGGTGCACGACCCCTGGGACCAAGAGCTCAGGCTCCTGGCCCTGCCCGGCCGCCGCGAGATCGCGCGGTTCCCCATCACCTCGGAGAGCCACCTGACGGCCACGGGCTTCGACCGGACGGGCACGCGACTGCTCATCGCCGAGTCGCCGCACCGGGTCAGGCTGATCGACCTCACGACGCTCCAGCAGCTCTGGACGGTTCCCGCGCCGCGGGAGAACCCGCCGCACACGGCGGTGTTCTCTCCCGACGGCAGGATCATCGCCCTGCTCATGGGACCGCCGGGACAGATGGGCGACAGCCGCGTCGTGGTGTACGACGCGGCCACCGGACGCGTCCTGCACGACCATCGCACCGCGACGTACCCTCTGGGGCCGTTCACCGCCGACGGCAAGACGCTCGCCACCGCGAGCGGCAGGTTCCTCGACGTGACCACCGGCGAACCGGTCGGCCGCGGCTACGACGACTCGTACTTCGGCGGCCCCGCCCTGAGCGGCACGGGCCTCATGGCGGTCGGCCAGGACGAGAGCGGACGCATCGCCCTGTGGAACGTCCACGGGCCGACGCCGGTCCGCCCCGCACTGCCCCGCGCCGCCGGGACGATCAGCACGATGACGTTCTCGCCCGACGGCGGCATGCTCGTCACCCTCACCCAGGACGGCACCATCCAGCTCTGGGACCCCGAGGCCGGCCGGCGCGTCGGCGGCTCCTTCAAGGTGAACAACGAGGCGAGGTACCTCGACTCGATGACGTTCAGCGCCGACGGCCGCACCCTGTACGTCGCGGCCGACGACATGCTCCACGAGATCCCCGTGGACCCGGATCGGGTGGCCGCGGCCGTGTGCGAACGCGCCGGGACCACCCTGTCGCGGCAGCAGTGGGCTCGCTACCTGCCCGCCGTGCCCTACCGGCCCATCTGCCGGTAGCAGGACCGGTCGCTCCCCGCCCCGGACCAGATGCCCGCCTACCGCCCCCTCACCGCAGACGAGATCACCAGGCGGGCCCCTGGGCGGCCTGCGCCACCTTGGCCACGCGGGCGGCCAGGCCGGCCAGGTCCGGGGCGATCTCCGGCACCACCGACGGATCATCGGGCCGCTCGTCCCGGCGGTTGATCCAGATCCGCGGGATGCCCAGCCGGGCGGCGGGAAGCATGTCGTGGTAGTAGCTCTGGGCCACGTGCACCCAGTGTCCGGCCTCGGGCCGGTGGGCGGCGCGGAAGCGCTCGAAGTGGGCGGGCGCGGGCTTGTAAGCGCCGGAGTCCTCGGCGGTCACCACCATGTCGAACGGCACGGCCAGCCGGCGCAGGGTCTCGGCCACGAGGTCACGGTCGCAGTTGGTCAGCAGCGCGAGGTTCCACCCCGCCTCGCGCAGCGCGCCCAGCTCGCCGGTCACCTCCGGGTAGACCCGCCAGTACGGGAGCGTGGCGGCCGGCACCGAGAGGTCGTCCGGGATCACATCGACCCCCACCTCCCGGCACGCCCGGCCGAACGCCTCGGCCAGCACCCGCCGGTAGCGCATCCCCGGCGCCTCCTCCTGCACCCGGGGCTCGTGCCGCTCGTAGGCGCCAAGCAGCCGCTCCCCGTGGCCGGGGGCCACCAACTCCGCGCTGATCATGATGCCGTGCCGCCAGTCCACCAGCGTCCCGTAACAGTCGAAGGTCACCCAACGCACCCGCGCCACGCCCGATTCCACCATGGCCACTCCTTACCCGCCGCCGCGCGATCCCACCGGGCGACCGGCACATCCGCGGACCGCCAGAACCGGATATGCCCCGAGCAGACTCGGGGTGGCTCCCGATCACGCCCCATGCCCCGCCCTTGGCGAGGACTATCCACCCGGCTACGCCGAAACCATGGGCGAGTAGGTGTCGATGATGCCTTGAAGCATGTTCATGGCCTCACGCAGGTCGCTCTCCCGCTTGGCGCCGAAGTTGTAGTGGGTCCGGAAGTCGGCGTCCAGTTGTGCGAAGTATTCGGCCTGTGCGGGTTTCATGTCAGGGCAGTCGAAGCCGCCGCCCTTCGCATGACCACATCTCTCCCACCCGGCGATGTTGGCCCAGCCATGCATTTCTATCGTGTCGCGCTGCGGATATTCGCTTCCGTAGAGGTCGATGAAGTAGACGACCTTCTCGTCTGTGCACATCCCTCCGGAGCACTCGCTGTACGAGAAGTCGTAGATCTGGCTGGTTCTGCAGGCCATCCTGTGCTCGTACCGCGACGAGATGGTGTCAAGCTGGGTCTGCAGGTGTTGCAGGTAGTCCTTCGCCGTGTTCACCAGGCTTTCGGTCCGCGACGTTTTGAACGTCGTCGCGTTGTTGGACAGCAGGATGGCGGTCTGCAGGAAGAGGAGGTGGATCGAGACGCCCTGAAGGAAGACCGGCAGGGCCATGATCTGGAACTCCGGTTCACAGGGGTACTTGCCGTACTGGAGATCGCTGATCGACTGCAGCAGCGGGTTGCTGGGATCGAGGGCGTGCTCGATGGTGTCCTTGATGTTCTGCAGCGTCTCGTCGTACTCCTGGCCCTGCTGGTAGTCGTAGTGGTTCGCGATGGCGTCCTGGGCCTGGTGCTTCATCCACGCGGTATAGGCCAGCAGACGCGTCATGTCCTGCTCGATGTTGTGTTGCGCGAGATCCTGCTTGACGATCTGGTCGATGACCGTGGGGAGATTGACCTGGGTCTCGGGGAACGCGACCTTCAAAATCGTGTTCAGCACCAGCGCGACGGCGCCTACCACCTGACCTTCGGGGCCGCAGGCCGCCATGATCGTGCTGAAGGTGCTGATGCACTCCTCGACCATGTCCACCGTCGCGCCCCCGACGCCGAAGGCTTCCACGGCGCTCAGGGAAGGTCTGGAGGTGGCGCGTGAGGCCGGGTGGGTCCAGACGTAGTCGCCGGTGTCGAGGTCGATGTGGGTCCCCTGCGCCACGACCGCCAACTCGCCCAGATCGGTGCGCCGGGAGTAGACCAGGGTGTGCGCATCGTTACCCTGCCAGGGATCGGCCAGGGCCGTCATCCCGTCCCGGATGATCCGCTCGCCGGGCAGCAACGGGAAAGCGCGTCGCCAGGCGGCGACAACCGCGTTTCTCTCCGCGCGCAGCCGCTCGCGGTTGTCCTCGGGCAGGCCGGCGATCCACTCCTCGGCCTGGTCGAGGTCGATCAGCGGTATCGGGCCGCAGCGGAGCTCCAGCGCCTCGCGGAGCCTGGTCGCGCTGTGGCGGTACACGCGGATGCCGTTGCGGCGGGCCTGCCCAAGGTACCTGCTGGCGTACAGGCGCGTCTCGGCGATGTCGGACCGCTCCGGAAAGTGCAGGCGCGGGCCCATGCGGGCAGGGCGCGTGTCCGCGATGATCTGGTGCACCGCGAGCTCCACCACGTCCGCGGCGACCGTCCGCGGCAGCGGCCTCCCCTGGTACTCATACCGAGCGATGTGCTCGTACAGCGCTCTGGACCTGGGCGTTGCGGAGGGCGGGCGGAAAGCGTCGTACGCCTGGACGCAACTGGTCACGACCGCCGCCTTGTCATCGCCGCTCGCCCACTCGAAGGGCGTGGCCGGTTCCGCCGACAACGCCTTGATCTCGCTCAGCAGGAGCGCCTGGCACTGCAGCGACGGAGCGCGCCGATCGCACATGTCGGCCACGTGGGCCCAGACCTGCTCATCCGGCAGCGCCCACCACCGCTCAATCTGCTCCTTGACGTTCTGCCTCTGCTCTTCGGTCAGCTCGGAGGTCCCGCGAGTCCCGGAGCCGGGCCGGCGGGGACGTCGGCCGTTCTTGAGCGCGTCCACATGCTCGTGCACCGCGACCACGGTCCCCGCGGCCGCGCTGAGCCTGAGAACCACAGGCAGCATCAGGGCCAGCCCTCTGACCCGGCTGATGAGGCGCCCCTTACGCCGTTGCAACGCGATGTCGTGAAGGCGCTGGCCGGCCCGTTGCCGCTCCAACCGCGCGAGCTCGTCGCCGGTGGGCCCGGTGAAGGTCTCGGCCAACGGTCCCAGAGGCTGGGCCGAGGCGTCCAGCAGGTCGAGCGCCAGCAGGTCCGCGGTCCGGGCGCGCACCGCGTCCACGAGCGGCGCGATGGCCTCGCGGATGGCGTCGATCTCCGGCTGGGAGCGCCGGTAGAACGAGGAAACGGTCCAATCCGTCTCCTCCCTGCTCTCTTTCTCGAACTGCGTCTCGGAGCAGCGCGTTTCTTTGTCGTCGATATCGGTTTTGGTTTCCACTTCGGGCATGAAGTCCCTGCCTTTCGCGCGGCGGCGCGGGCTCGCTCGTCCGCCGGCATCGAAGTCTTTCCGACATGGGATGCTGGGAGGAGGGAAGCGGTCGTGGGCCCGTATCGCATCGCGCTGGTGCCACGATTCGCATGCAGACCGTGGCAGAACGCCCGGCGACCAGGGATTTTCCCGCCCTCTCACAAAGCGAAACTCCAGCGCGGCACGAAGGCGCGGTTCATGATTTCGCCGCGGCGCAGACCCGAACGTTCGACCTGTGCCGCACTGCCCTGTTCACCGCCACCCGGCTTGGCGCCCGGGCATGTCAGGCGGGCGCTGCTCCATCTGCGCCAAGGGATGGCGTCCCGAGCAGAGGGGAGCCACAAGGTGCCATGAACACCGAGGAGACCTGGGCCCGGTCCCCGACGCGCTCGACGCCCTGCTGCACCAGGCGAGAACTCACAGGAACGGGCTCGGACACATGGACTGGATCACCATTCCCATCACCGCCGAACTCCTGCGCGGCGCGCTCGACCTGGAGCGGACGGACGCGGTCTGCTGCCGCACCGGCTGCCCGCGTGGGCCCGCGCCCAGTGCGCCGACGGCGACCGGAGGCGACACCCTGACCATCGACATGACCACCGAGGCCAGTGAGCACCGGCCGAGTCCCGTGGGCACCTTCCGCTTCACCGACCTGCCCGGCGGCCTCTAGGACGTCGAGATCTGGCTGCCGCACAACGCGGGGGTCCACGGCACGCGCGGAGGTGCCGCGACGCGGCCACATCGGGCAGGGGGTGGCACGTCCGAACCGTCCGGACGACGCACTGCCCGCGTGATCGGCTCCGCGGCGGGCGGGGGCGGTTCGGCGTCCGATGCCTGGAAGGGGCGGCGGGGGAGATGACGGCGGTGCGCGCGGACAGGGCGGGCGGGGGCGGTGGCCGCCTCGGCGGTGGGGTTCCTGGGAGGGCGGGGAGCGCCCGGATCTTTCGCCGTGCAATCTCGCCGGTACGGGTGAGGGGTTGGCTAGGGGTGTCCCGGCATCGGCGCCTGTCGTACGGTCGGGCCGCCCGCAGGCAGACGTGTGACCCGAGCAGCGCATCGAAGCCGGGTGCGGTCGGTCGATCGCCGGTTGTGTCTCCGCTGGGGAGGGACACGGCCCGATCCGCAACGGCGCAGGTGCCACCCGTTAGGAGCCCTCATGGATCTACCTGGTGATCCCGCCGTGTCGTCTTCCGCGGAAGGGACGGCCAGGGTGGACGTCGCGGTGGTGGGAGTCGCCTGCCGTCTGCCGGGGGCGCCCGACCCGCGGGCGTTGTGGCGCCTGCTGCGCGACGGCGGCGACGCGATCACCGAGGCGCCGCCCGGACGGTGGCCGGGCGACGGCGTGGCCGTGCGGCGGGGCGGGTTCCTCGACGACGTCGCGGGATTCGACCCCGAGTTCTTCGGGCTCACCGCGCGCGAGGCCCGCGCGATGGACCCCCAGCAGCGGCTCATGCTCGAACTGTGCTGGGAGGCGCTGGAGGACGCCGGGATCGTCCCGGAGTCGTTGCGCGCGACGCCGCTCGGCGTCTTCGCGGGGGCGATGGCGGACGACTACGCCAAGCTGGTCCACCGGCACGGCCCGGCGGTGATCGACCAGCACACGCTCGCCGGCGTCAGCCGCGCCCTCCTCGCCAACCGCGTCTCCTATCTGCTCGGCGCCACCGGACCCAGCCTGACGGTGGACACCGGGCAGTCGTCGTCCCTCGCCGCGGTCCATCTGGCGGTGCAGAGCCTGCGGCGGGGCGAGTCGGCGCTCGCGCTGGCGGGCGGGGTCAACCTCAACCTGCTCGCCGAGTCGACCGTCGTCGTGGACCGGTTCGGCGGCCTGTCCCCGGACGGCGCGTCCTTCACGTTCGACGCCCGCGCCAACGGCTACGTCCGGGGGGAGGGCGGTGGCGTGGTGCTGCTCAAGCCCCTGCCCGCCGCGCTCGCGGACGGCGACCACGTGTACTGCGTGATCCGCGGTGGCGCCCTCGCCGGTGACGGGCCCAGCCGCGGCCAGACCACCCCGAGCGCCGCCGGGCAGGCGGCGACGCTCCGCGCGGCGTACCGGGACGCCGGGGTCGATCCGGCGGGCGTCCAGTACGTCGAGCTGCACGGCACCGGCACCCCGGTGGGCGACCCGATCGAGGCCGCGGCCCTCGGCATGGTCTTCGCGGCGGGCCGGCCGGTGGACCGGCCGCTGCTGGTGGGCTCGGTGAAGACCAACGTGGGGCACCTTGAGGGCGCGGCCGGGATCACCGGGCTGATCAAGACCGTGCTCGCGATCGCGCACCGGGAGATCCCGCCCAGCCTCAACTTCGCGCGGCCCAACCCGCGGATCGCGTTCTCGGAGTGGCGGCTGCGGGTCGCCGACGTCCGGCGGGACTGGCCGGCACCGCAGGACCCCCTGCTGGCCGGCGTGTCGTCGTTCGGCGTCGGCGGCACGAACTGTCACATCGTGCTCGCGGCCCCTCCGGCGCCTCCCGGCGATGCCGGGTCCGGCCCGCGGGCCGCCCTGCCGCTGATCGTGTCCGGGCGCTCCGAGGCGGCGATGCGCGCGCAGGCGCGCCGGCTCGCGGCGTACCTCCGTGACAACCCCGAGGCCAGGCCGCTCGACGTGGCGCACACGCTCGACGCGGGCCGCTCCCGGTTCGCGCATCGGGCGGCCGTCGTCGGCGCCCACCCGGCCGAGCTGGCGGACGGCCTGGAGGCGGTGGCGGCCGGCGACGGCCATCCCGGAGCGGCGACCGCGACGGCCGCCGCCGATGTGCGCCCGGTCTTCGTCTTTCCCGGCCAGGGCTCGCAGTGGGCCGGCATGGGACGGGAGCTGATGGCGGCCTCGCCGGTGTTCCGGCGCCGGATGCTGGAGTGCGCCGACGCCCTCGGCCCGCACGTCGGCTGGTCGTTGCCGGAGGTGCTCGGCGACGCGGACGCGCTGGCCCGCATCGACGTGGTGCAGCCGGTGCTGTGGGCGGTGATGGTGTCGCTGGCGGAGGTCTGGCGCTCGTACGGCGTCGAACCGGCCGCCGTGGTCGGGCACTCCCAGGGCGAGATCGCCGCCGCCTGCGTGGCGGGCGCGCTCTCCACGTCCGAAGCCGCCCGGTTGATCGCGCTGCGCAGCCGGGTGCTGGCCGAGGAGGCGGCCGGCACCGGCGCGATGATCTCGCTCTCGCTGCCGCTCGCGGAGGCGGAGCGGTGGGCGGTCCGGTACGGCGACGCGCTGTCCGTCGCGGTGGTGAACGGCCCGGCCTCCGTCGTGCTCGCCGGCGAGACCGAGGTCGTGCACCGCCTGCACGCCGAGCTGACCGCCGAGGGAGTGTGGGCCCGGCTCGTCAACGTCGACATAGCCTCGCACTCACCG
The DNA here is from genome assembly GCF_014202315.1 of Thermocatellispora tengchongensis. GTDB lineage: Bacteria > Actinomycetota > Actinomycetes > Streptosporangiales > Streptosporangiaceae > Thermocatellispora > Thermocatellispora tengchongensis. Next base: position 43,435 of record NZ_JACHGN010000013.1, read on the forward strand.
CTGATCGAGCCCGCCGCCGCGCGGCTGACCGAGGTTCTCGGACCGGTCACCGCCTCCCCGCCGGACGTGCCGTTCCACTCCACCGTGACCGGCGCGCGGCTCGGCACCGAGGAGCTGGACGCCGCCTACTGGTACCGCAACCTGCGGCAGACCGTGCGGTTCGACCTGGCGATCCGAGGGCTGCTCGCGGCGGGGCACAGCGCGTTCGTGGAGCTCAGCCCGCACCCGGTGACCACCGCCGCGATCAAGGAGATCGCCGCCGAGGGAGACGGGCCCGTCCTCGCGGTGGGGTCGCTGCGGCGCGACGAGGGCGGCCCGAGCCGGTTGCTGCTCTCGATCGCCACCGCGCACGCCGGCGGTGTGACGGTGGACCTGAGCCCGGTCACCGGCGGGGGAAGGCGGATTCCCCTGCCCACCTACCCCTTCCAGCGCGCGCCGTACTGGCTGGCGGCGGCCGGCGAGGCCCCGGCGCCCGGCCCCGCCCTCGCGGACCCGGATCGGCCGGCCGGCCAGGACCCGGACGACGCCGGGCCGCCGCTGCGCCGCGCGGTCGCCGCGGCCGGCGACTCCGACCGCCGCCGGACCGTGCTGGAGTGGGTACGCCGCGAGTCCGCCGTCCTGCTGGGACGCGGCGGCGGCGAGGCGGTCGATCCCGACCTGTCCTTCAAGGACCTCGGGTTCGAGTCGGTGACCGCGATCGAGCTGCGCAACCGGGTGGCCGCCGCGACCGGGCTCAGCGTGCCCACCTCGCTCGTCTTCAGCCACCCGACGCCGGCCCGCCTCGCCGACCACCTGCTCGCCGAACTCGCGCCCCCGCCGGGCTCGCCCGGCGCGGACCCGGACGGGGAGAGCGGCCGAGCCCCGGCGGCACCCGAGGCGAACGCCGAGGACCCGATCGTGATCGTGGGCATGGCGTGCCGGCTGCCCGGCGGGGTGGACTCGCCGGACGGGTTGTGGCGGCTCGTCAGCGAGGGCCGGGACGCCATCTCGGCCTTCCCCGCCGACCGCGGCTGGTCCCTCGCGGGCCTGGACCTCGCCTCGCGGGAGGGCGGGTTCCTCGACGGCGCGGCGGACTTCGACGCGGCCTTCTTCGGGATCAGCCCGCGCGAGGCGACCGCCATGGACCCGCAGCAGCGGGTGGTGCTGGAGACGGCGTGGGAGGCGCTGGAAAGCTCCGGCATCGACATCGCCTCGTTGCGCGGCAGCCGTACGGGGGTCTTCGTCGGCGCGACGCACCAGGACTACGGGCCGCCGCTGGAGCACTCCGCGGGTGCCGGGTCGGACGGGTTCGCCCTGACCGGCACCTCGGGCGGAGTGATCTCCGGCCGGGTCGCGTACCAGCTCGGCCTGGAGGGGCCGGCGGTGACGGTGGACACCGCCTGCTCCTCCTCGTTGGTCGCCCTGCACCTGGCCGTACGGGCCCTGCGCGGCGGCGAGTGCGAGCTGGCCCTGGCGGGCGGCGTGACCGTGATGACCACGCCGGGGATGTTCGTGGAGTTCCACCGGCAGGGCGGGCTGTCCCCGAGCGGCCGGTGCCGGTCGTTCTCCGACGACGCGGACGGCACCGCCTGGGCCGAGGGCGCCGGCATGCTGGTGCTGCAGCGGCTGTCCGCGGCGCGCCGGGACGGGCACCAGGTGCTCGCCGTCGTCCGCGGCACCGCCACGAACCAGGACGGCGCCTCGAACGGGCTCACGGCCCCGAACGGCGCGGCGCAGCAGGCCGTGATCCGGCAGGCTCTCGCGGACGCCGGACTGCGGGCGGCCGACATCGACGTGGTCGAGGCGCACGGCACCGGCACCCGGCTCGGCGACCCGGTCGAGGCCGAGGCGCTGATCGGGGTGTACGGCCGGGAACGCGACTCCGGCCGGCCCCTGCTCCTCGGGTCGCTGAAGTCGAACGTGGGGCACACCCAGGCGGCGGCCGGCGTCGCCGGGGTGATCAAGATGGTTCAGGCGATGCGCCACGGCGAGGCCCCGCGCACCTTGCACGTCGCGGCCCCGACGTCCCGGGTGAGCTGGGCGGGCTCCGGCCTGCGGCTGCTCACCGAAGCCACCGCGTGGCCCGAGACCGGCGCGCCCCGCCGCGCGGGGGTGTCGTCGTTCGGGATCAGCGGCACCAACGCGCACGTGCTCCTCGAACAGGCGCCGGACCAGCCGGACCAGCCGGTCGGGCAGGACGAGCCGGTCGGGCAGGACGAGCCGGTCGGGCAGGACAAGCCGGTCGGGCAGGACGAGCCGGTCGGGCCGGTCGGGCAGGTCGATGAGCGGGCCGGCCTGGACGTCGTGCCCCTGGTCGTGTCGGGGAAGACGGCCGACGCCCTGAAGGCCCAGGCCGCCCGGCTGGGCCGGTTCGCGGACGAGCCGCCCCGCCCCGGGCTGCTCGACCTGGCGTACTCACTGGCGACCACCCGGGCCCGGTTCGCCCACCGGGCGGTCGTCCTGGCACCGGACCTCGCGGGCGCGCGCGGCGGGCTCGACGCGCTGGCCGGCGGCTCGGCCGCCCCCGGCGTGGTCCGCGGCGTCGCCCGCGGCGCCAGCGGCAAGCTGTGCCTGCTGCACACCGGCCAGGGGGCGCAACGGCCCGGCATGGGCGCCGAGTTGTACCGGCGGTTCCCCGTCTTCGCGGCGGCGATGGACGAGGTGTTCGCCCTGGCCGGCCCGGAGCTGGACCGGCCGCTGCGACAGGTGATGTTCGCCGAGCCGGGATCGCCCGACGCGCTGCTGCTCGACATGACCGGATACGCCCAGCCGGCCACGTTCGCGCTGCAGGTGGCACTGCACCGGCTCCTGACCTCCTGGGGCGTCCGTCCGGACGTGCTGGCCGGACACTCCGTGGGCGAGATCGCGGTCGCGCACGCCGCCGGCGTCCTCTCCCTCGAAGACGCGGTGCGGCTGGTGACCGCCCGCGGCCGGCTGATGCAGGACCTGCCGCACGGCGGCGCGATGGTCGCGGTGCAGGCGGCCGAGGCGGAGGTGCGCCCCCTGCTGGGCGCGGGCGTGTCGATCGCCGCGGTCAACGGCCCGGACGCCGTGGTTGTCTCCGGCGACCTGGACGCCGTCCTCGTCCTGGCCGCGGACGCCGAGGCGCGGGGGCACCGGACCCGCCGGATGCGGGTGAGCCACGCGTTCCACTCGGCGCACATGGACGGCATGCTGGACGCCTTCGCGGCGGTGGTGGGCGGCCTGACGTTCGCCGCGCCGTCCGTCCCCGTCGTCTCCACGGTGACCGGACGGCACGTCACCACGGAGCTGACCGATCCCGGCTACTGGGTGCGGCAGGTACGCGAGCCGGTGCGGTTCGCCGACGCCATGCGGACCCTGCACGGCGACGGAGCGCGCCGGTTCGTCGAGCTGGGCCCCGACGCCGTGCTCACCGCCCTCGGGCGCGACTGCCTGCCGGAGGCCGAGGAGGAGGCCGGCGCCGCGGCCGGCCTGACGATGGTGCCGGCGCTGCGGCGGGACCGGGGGGAGACGCTGACGATCCTCACCGCCCTCGCCGAGCTGGACGTACGCGGCGGCACCGTCGAGTGGTCCGAGGTGCTCGGCGGCCGGGGCGGGCGCCGGATACCGTTGCCCACCTACCCGTTCCAGCGGCGCCGCTTCTGGTCGGCGGCGGGCCGCCCGGAGGCCACGGCGGCGGTGCCCGGCCTGGAACGCGGCGCGCATCCGCTCCTCGCCGCCGCCGCGCTCACCGACGTACCGGCCACCGGCGACCGGCTCTGGTTCGGGCGGTTGTCACTCGACGCGGCCGGTTGGCTCGGCGACCACGTCGTGCACGGGACCCCGATCCTGCCCGGCACCGCGTTCCTGGAACTGGTCCGGTGGGCGGGCGCGCAGCTCGGCGCCGACCGGGTGGCCGAGCTGACCATCGAGGCGCCGCTCGCCCTGACGGCGGGGACGGGCAGCGCGGTCCAACTCGTCGTCGGCGCGCCCGGCGCCGACGGCGGCCGTCCTGTCGGCGTCTACTCCCGCGCCGGCGACACCGCGCCGTGGACCCGCCACGCCACCGGCGTCCTGGCCCCGCCGGGCGGCCCGGAGCCGGGCGGGCTGCTCGACTGGCCGCCGGAGGGGGCGGAGCCGCTGGACCTGGACGGCTTCTACCGCGACTCGGCCGGGCGGGGGCTCGGGTACGGACCGGCGTTCCGGGGGCTGGCGCGGGCGTGGCGGCTGGACGGCGACATCCTCGTCGAGGCGGCGCTTCCGGAATCCGTGGCCGCCGACGCCGCCGGGTTCGGGCTGCATCCGGCGCTGCTCGACGCGGTGTTGCAGGCCACGGCCCTCCTGGACCGGCCCGGCACGGCCGCCCGGCTGCCGTTCAACTGGACCGGGGTGCGGCTGCACGCCCGAGGCGCGGCCGCCCTGCGGGCCCGGATCGGCCGCGGCGGCCCCGGCGGCCCCGGCGCCGTCACGATCGTCTGCGCCGACGAATCCGGCCGTCCGGTGATGAGCGCCGAATCCCTCGTGCTGCGCCCGGCCCCGGCGCTTCCCACGGCCGTCGCCCCGCCCGGCGAGCTCCTGCACCTGACCTGGCCGGACATCACCCCGCCCGCGCCGGAACCGGTGCGGTGGGCGCTCGCCGGGGCCGACCCGTGGGGGCTGGCCGCCTCCCTGCCACCGTCCGGGCGATACCCCGACCTCCGGTCGGCGGCTGCCGCGCCGGGACTCGACGCGGTCGTGGTGCCGGTGGCGGTGCCCGGCGGCGACGACCCGACGGCCGCCGCGCGGACGGCGACCGCGTGGGCCCTCGCCCAGGTGCAGGCGTCGCCGGCCGGCCCCGAGGCGGGCGCGGCCCGGCTCGTGTTCGTCACCCGGGGGGCCGTCGTCGCCGACCCCGCCGACCCCGCCCCCGACCTGGCCGCCGCCGCGGTCTGGGGACTGCTGCGCGGCGTGCAGGCCGAGCACCCGGACCGGTTCCAGATCATCGACCTCCCCGGGGGCGACCTCCCATGGCCGGGCGACATCAAGGGGCCGGACGGCCTCCCGGGGACGGGCGATCCGCTCACGGCCGCCATCGGCGCTCGCGAGCCGCAGGTGGCGATACGCGCCGGGGTGCTGCGGGCGCCTCGGCTCGCGCCGCCACCGGCGGGCGTCGTCGCGCCTCCGGAGGACGGCCGCCCCTGGCGGCTCGGCCTCGCCCGCAGGGGCGCCCTGGACAACCTGCGCGCCGTACCCGCCCCGGACGCCCTCGCCCCGCTCGCGCCCGGCCAGGTGCGCATCGCGGTGCGGGCGGCCGGCATCAACTTCCGGGACGTGCTCAACGCGCTCGGCATGTACCCGGGCGACGCCGGCGAACTCGGCGTGGAGGCCGCGGGCGTGGTCTGCGAGACGGGCCCGGGCGTGACCGGGTTCGCGCCCGGTGACCGGGTGCTCGGCCTCTTCCCCGGCGCCATCGGCTCGCACGCCGTCGCCGACGCCCGCGCCGTCGCCGCCGTGCCGCCCGGCTGGTCCTTCGCGGAGGCGGCGGCCGTCCCCGCCGTATTCCTCACCGCCTACCACGCCCTGGTGACGGTCGCGAACCTGCGGGCGGGGGAGTCCGTCCTGATCCACGCGGCGGCCGGGGGCGTGGGCATGGCCGCGGTCGGGCTGGCGCGGCATCTCGGGGCCGAGGTGTTCGCCACCGCCAGTCCCGGCAAGTGGGCCCGGGTGCGGGCCCTCGGCGTCGCCGAGGACCACATCGCCTCCTCCCGTACGCTCGGCTTCGAAGACGAGTTCCGGGCGGTGCGCGGCGGGCGCGGCGTGGACGTCGTGCTCAACGCGCTCGCCGGCGACTTCGTCGACGCCTCGCTGCGCCTCACCCGTGCCGGTGGCCGCTTCGTCGAACTCGGCAAGACCGACCTGCGGCCCGCCGGCGAGGTCGCCGCCCGGCACGACGTCCGGTACACGGCGTTCGACCTGCTGGAGCTGCCGCCGGACGAGATCCGGCCGATGCTGACGGCGGTGCTGGACCTGTTCCGCGAGGGCGCCCTCCGGCTCCCGCCGGTGCGGGCCTGGGACGTCCGCCGCGCCGAGGAGGCGTTCCGGTACGTCAGCCAGGCCCGGCACGTCGGCAAGGTGGTCCTCACCGTCCCGCGGCCCTGGGACGGCGACGGCACGGTGCTGGTGACCGGGGGCACGGGGGGCCTGGGGGCCCATGCGGCCGGGCATCTCGCCCGCCACCACGGCGTACGCCGCCTGTTGCTGGCCAGCCGCCGCGGACCCGCGGCGCCCGGGGCCGGCGTGCTCGCCGCCGAACTGGCCGCCGCCGGTGCCCGGGTGGAGGTCGTGGCGTGCGACCTGGGCGAACGGGCGGACGTGGCCGGGCTGCTCGGCGGACTACCGGCCGACCGGCCGCTGAGCGCGGTCGTGCACACGGCGGGCGTGCTCGACGACGCCGTGGCCGCGGGGCTGACCCCGGACCGGATCGACACGGTCTTCCGCCCCAAGCTGGACGCGGCCTGGCATCTGCACGAGCTCACGCGGGACGCGGACCTTTCCGCGTTCATCTGCTACTCGTCCGCGACCGGCCTGATCGGCGGCGCGGGCCAGGGCAACTACACCGCCGCGAACGCGTTCCTCGACGCGCTCGCCGAGCACCGGCAGCGCCTCGGCCAGGCAGGGACCTCGATCGCCTGGGGCCTGTGGGACATCGGCATGGGCGCCACCCTGGACGCCGCCGGCGCCGCCCGGCTCAGGCGCGCCGGACTGCGCCCCATCTCGCCCGGCACCGGGGCCGCGCTGCTCGACCTCGCCTGCCGTTCGGACACCGCCCATGTCGTCGCGGCGAACCTCGCGCCGCAGGCGTCGCCGGCGCCCGCCCGGGGAGACGATCGGGAGCGCACACCGTCCGTACGGGACGCCATCGGCGGGGCGGGGGCGCTGCGCGGCCGGCCCCGGCACGAGGTCCGCCGGTCGCTGCTCGCGCTGATCCAGCGGGAGGCCGCGGTGGTGCTCGGCCACGCCGGCTCGGACCAGGTGGACGCCGACCGGACCTTCAAGGACCTCGGCTTCGACTCCCTGACCTCGGTGGAGCTGCGGCAGCGGCTCTCGGCCGAGCTGGAGCTGCGGCTGCCGGCCACGGTGGTGTTCGAGCATCCGACCCCGGACGAGCTGGCCGAATTCCTCCTCGGCAGGCTGGACCCGGAGGAGGCCGGGGAGCCGGCGCCACCCGAGCCCAGGCCGGCCGGCGCCGGCGAGGATCAGGGCGAGGATCAGATCGTCATCGTCGGCATGGCCTGCCGGTTGCCCGGCGGCGTCGCCTCGCCCGAAGAGTTCTGGCGGCTGCTCGCCGCGGGCGCCGACGCCACCTCCGGCTTCCCGGACAACCGCGGCTGGGACACCTCCCGCCTCCACGGGCGGGGCGGCGGGTTCCTGCACGACGCCGACCGGTTCGACGCCGGCTTCTTCGGCATCTCGCCGCGCGAGGCGCTCGCCATGGACCCGCAGCAGCGCGTCCTGCTGGAGACCACCTGGGAGGCGATCGAGAGCGCCGGCGCCGACCCCGCCGGGCTGCGCGGCAGCGACACGGGGATCTTCGTCGGCGCGATAGCCCAGGAGTACGGCGCCGCCCTGGACGCGATGCCGGCCGAGTCGGCGGCCGGCATCGACGGGTTCCGGTTGACGGGCACCACCACCAGCGTCCTGTCCGGGCGGCTGGCCTACACCCTGGGGCTGCACGGGCCCGCGATCACGGTGGACACCGCCTGCTCGTCCTCGCTGGTCGCGCTGCACCTCGCGGTCCAGGCGCTGCGCGCCGGCGAGTGCACGCTGGCGCTGACGGGCGGCGTCACCGTCATGGCCACCCCCATGCTGCTGATGGAGTTCGCCAAGCAGGGCGGGCTCTCCGCCGACGGCCGGTGCAAGGCGTTCGCGGCGGCGGCCGACGGCACCGGGTTCGCCGAGGGCGCCGGCATGCTGGTGCTCGCCCGCCGCTCGGTGGCCGAGCGCGCGGGCTACCCGATCCTCGCGGTCGTCCGGGGCACGGCGGTCAACCAGGACGGCGCCTCCAACGGCATGACCGCCCCGAACGGCGGCGCCCAGCAGCGGGTGATCCGGCAGGCTCTGGCCGCGGCCGGGCTGACCCCGGACCAGGTGGACGTGGTCGAGGCGCACGGCACCGGGACCAGGCTCGGCGACCCGATCGAGGCCGGCGCCCTGCTGGCCGCGTACGGCGAGCGCCGGGAGCGGCCGCTCCTGCTCGGCTCGGTGAAATCCAACATCGGCCACACCCAGGCGGCCGCCGGCGTCGCCGGAGTGATCAAGATGGTGCTCGCCATGCGGCACGGCGAGATCCCCCGTACGCTGCACATCGACGCGCCCAGCCCGCACATCGACTGGTCGGGCGGCGCGGTCGGCCTGCTCACCGAGCCGGCCGCGTGGCCCCAGACCGGCGCGCCGCGCCGGGCCGGCGTGTCGTCGTTCGGGATCAGCGGCACCAACGCCCACGTGATCATCGAGCAGGCGCCCCCGGCCGTTGCTGAGGACGTGCCCGCCGCGCCGGAGGTGCTGGTGTGGCCGCTGTCCGGCCGCACCCCCGAGGCGGTCCGGGAGCAGGCCGCGCGACTGCTGGCCACCGACGCGCCACGGTCGGACCGCGACGCGCTGGACATCGCCTGGACGCTCGCCGTCGGCCGGTCGCGGTTCCCGCACCGGGCCGCCGTCGTCGGACCCGTCGCGGAGCTGCGGCGGTCACTGACGGCGCTCGCCGCCGGCGAACCCGACCCGGGTGTCGTGACCGGGGAGACCGAGGTCGCCGCCCGGCCCAGGCTGGCGGTGCTCTTCGCCGGACAGGGCGGCCAGCGCGTCGGCATGGGGGCGCGGCTCTACCGCACGTACCCCGCCTTCGCCACCATGCTGGACGACGCCCTGGACCGGCTCGAACGGCACACCCCGGTACGGCGGGCGCTGTTCGCGACCGAGGGCGGCCCCGACGCGGCGCTGCTCGACGACACCGGCTGGGCGCAGCCGGCCCTGTTCGCCCTTGAGGTCGCGCTGTTCCGGTTGATCGAGTCCTGGGGCGTCCGTCCCGACGCCGTCGCCGGGCACTCGATCGGCGAGATCGCCGCCGCTCATGTCGCCGGCGTGCTGACGCTCGACGACGCGTGCGCCATGGTCGCCGCCCGCGGCCGGCTGATGCGGGAGCTGCCCCGTGGCGGGGCGATGGTGTCGGTCGAGGCGGCCGAGGCCGAGCTGGCCGGCGACCTCGGCCCCGGCGTGGGCATCGCGGCGATCAACGGTCCCGCCTCGGTCGTGCTCGCCGGCGAGGAGGAGGCCGTGCTGGCGCTGGCCGGCGAGTGGGCGGCGCGCGGACGCCGCACCAAGCGGCTGACGGTCAGCCACGCCTTCCACTCGCCGCTGATGGAGCCGATGCTGGCGCCGTTCCGGTCGGTGGTGGAGCGGCTGGCGTACCGGCCGGCCTCGCTGCCGCTGATCTCGACGCTCACCGGCGAGGCGGCCACCGACGCGCAGCTCGGCTCGCCGGAGCACTGGGTACGGCACGTCCGGCATCCGGTCCGGTTCGCCGACGCCGTCCGGGTGCTGCACGCGCAGGGCGTGAGCACCTTCCTGGAGATCGGCCCCGACGGCGTCCTGTCGGCGCTGACCCGCGACGTGCTCGCCGGCGCGCCCGGGACGGATGTCGTGCCGGCACTGCGCCGTGACCGAGCGGAGGACGTGAGCCTGCTCACCGCGCTCGCCCGGCTGGAGGTGGCCGGCGTGCCCATCGACTGGCCGGCGTTCTTCGCCGGCACCGGAGCACGCCGGCGGGCTCTGCCGACCTACCCCTTCCAGCGGCGCCGGTACTGGCCGGAACCGTCCGCCGCGGCCGGGAGCGCCGCCCCGTCCGCCGCGGACTCCGCCCTGTGGAGCCTCGTCGAGCGGGAGGACCGCCGCTCGCTCGCCGCCGAGCTGCGGGTGGACCGCGACGCGCTGGACCAGGTGCTGCCGGCGCTGAGCCGGTGGCGCGACGGCCTGCGGGACGAGTCGGCCGCCGACGGCTGGCGGTACGGGATCGACTGGGAGCCGCTGACGGTGGGCGACCGCCCCTCGCGCACCGGGCGCACCCTCGCGGTCGTTCCCGCGGGAACCGTCACCGAGGCCCGGGTGAGCGCGGTGCTGGCCGCCCTCGGCGACGACACGATCGTCTTCGAACACGATCGGGGGCTGGGCCGGGCCGCCCTGGCGCAGGCGCTCGCGGAGACGCTGCGCGAGCACGGGCCGGTGACCCAGGTCGTGTCCGCCATCGGGCCGGCCGTCGCGCCCGGCTCGGACGGGCCGCCCCGTCCCGGCGGAGACGGCGATACGGCGGGCGCCGGCTCGCCCGAGCTCGCGCGGGAGCTGACCGGCGCCACGCTGACCCTCGTGCAGGCGCTGGGCGACGCCGGTGCCGACGCCCCGCTGTGGTGCCTGACCCGCGGCGCGGTCGCGGTCGAGCCCGGCGAGCCCGCCGACCCGGCGCAGGCCGCGCTCTGGGGTCTGGGGCGCAGCGTAGCCCTGGAACAGCCGCACCGCTGGGGCGGCCTGGTGGACCTGCCGGCGGAACTCGACCCGTTCACCGCCGGGCGTCTCGCCGCCGTCCTCACCGCCGCCGGCGGCGAGGACCAAGTGGCCGTCCGGCCGGGCGGCGTCTTCGGCCGCCGCCTCGTCCCGCGTACGCCCGCGACCGCCGTGCGGCGACGGGACGTCACCGTCCCGGGCACCGCGCTCATCACCGGCGGCACAGGCGCGGTCGGCACGCACGTGGCCCGGTGGCTCGCCGCCGCCGGAGCGCGGCACCTGATGCTGGTGAGCCGCGGCGGCGCGGCGGCGCCGGATTCCCCCGCGCTGGCGGCGGAGCTGGCCGCGCTGGGCGCCCGGGTCACCCTCGTGGCCGCCGACGCCGCCGACGCGGAGGCCGTGACGAACCTGCTGGCCCGGGTCCCGGGCGAGCATCCGCTGACGGCGCTGGTGCACGCGGCGGGAACGCTCGACGACGGGATCGTGGACTCCCTCACCCCGGACCGTCTCGCCGGCCCGTTCCGTGCCAAGGTGGACGCGGCGGAGGTGCTGGACCGCGCCACCGCGCACCTCGGCCTGGCCGCCTTCGTGCTCTTCTCCTCGATCACCGGCACGGTCGGCGGCGCCGGTCAGGCCGGGTACGCCGCCGCCAACGCCTACCTGGACGCGCTGGCCCACCGCCGCCGCGCCGCCGGGCGTACCGCGACCGTGGTGGCCTGGGGGCCGTGGGCCGGGGGCGGGATGGCGGGGCGCGAGACCGTGGAGGCGCGGCTGCGCCGCAGCGGCCTGTCCCCGATGCGGCCCGAGGCGGCGCTGGTGGCACTGCGCCGGGCATGGGAGCTGGACGAGACCGCGGTGACCGTCGCCGACATCGACTGGTCCCGGTACGCCGGAACGGTCGCCGGCGTCCGCCCCAGCCCGCTGATCGCGGGGCTGCCGCGGGTGCGCGCCCTCGGCGAGGCGGCGCCGGTCGCCGGGCGGGCTTCCGGCGGGCTCCGGGAGCGGTGGCCGGCCATGACCGCCGCCGAACGGGCCGCCGCACTGCGCGAGACCGTCCGCTCCCGGGCCGCCAAGGTGCTCGGCCACCGGGACGCCTCGGCGGTCGGCATGCTGCGGCCCTTCAAGGATCTCGGCTTCGACTCGCTGACCGCCGTCGAGTTCCGCAACGAGCTCGGCGCCGCGACCGGGCTGGCGCTGCCCTCGACGCTCATCTTCGACCACCCGACACCGGATCGCCTCGCCGCGCACCTGGCCGAGCTGCTGGACGGCGGCGACGGCGACCGTGCGGAGGACCTGGCCGGGCCGGCCCGGCCGCTCGACCAGGCCGAGGACCCGGTCGTGATCGTGGGCATGGCGTGCCGGTTCCCCGGCGGCGTGGACTCCCCGGAGGCGCTGTGGCGGGTTCTCGTGGACGGCGCCGACACGGCCTCCGCCTTCCCCGCGGACCGGGGGTGGGACCTCGGCGCGCTGCACGACCGTGGCGTACCGGCCAGGGCGGGCTTCCTGGCCGACCCCGGCCGGTTCGACGCCGCCTTCTTCGGCATCGGGCCGCGCGAGGCCCTGGCGATGGACCCGCAGCAACGGCTGCTGCTCGAAGTGAGCTGGGAGGCGCTGGAGCGGGCGGGCATCGACCCCACGGCGTGGCGGGGCCAGGACGTCGGCGTCTTCGTCGGGACCAACGGCCAGGACTATCCGGCGCTGCTCGCGGGCTCCGACGAGCTACGGGGCTACCTCGGCACCGGCAGCGCCGCGAGCGTCGCGTCCGGCCGGTTGTCCTACGTCCTCGGATTCGGCGGCCCGGCGGTGACCGTGGACACCGCCTGCTCCTCGTCGCTGGTGGCGCTGCATCTCGCGGGCCAGTCGCTGCGGGCGGGTGAGTGCCGGCTGGCGATCGTCGGCGGCGTCACCGTCATGGCCACCCCCGAGTCGTTCCTGGAGTTCAGCGCCCAGCGCGGCCTGGCGGCCGACGGCCGCGTGAAGGCGTTCTCCGACGACGCCGACGGCACGGTCTGGGCCGAGGGCGTCGGCGTGCTCGTGGTCGAGCGGCTCTCCGAGGCGCGACGGCACGGGCACCGCGTCCTGGCGACGATACGGGGGAGCGCGGTCAACCAGGACGGCGCCTCCAACGGGCTCACCGCCCCGAACGGGCCCGCCCAGCGGCGGGTGATCCGCCGGGCTCTCGCCGCCGCCGGCCTCGGCCCGGCCGACGTGGACGCGGTCGAGGCGCACGGCACCGGCACGGCTCTCGGCGACCCGATCGAGGCGCAGGCGCTGCTGTCGGTCTACGGCCGCGACCGGGACCCGGCCGACGCCGTATGGCTCGGCACGGTCAAGGCCAACATCGGGCACACGCAGGCGGCCGCCGGGGTCGCCGGCGTCATCCGCACCGTGCTCGCCATGCGGCACGGTCTTCTTCCCCGGATGCCGCACTTCGGCGTGCCGTCCACCCGCGTCGACTGGTCCGCCGGCGCCGTCGTGCCGCTGACCGCCGACGTGCCCTGGCGGCGCCGGCACGGCAGGCCGCGCCGCGCCGGCGTCTCCGCGTTCGGGATCAGCGGCACGAACGCGCACGTCATCCTGGAGGAGCCGGATGACGGGGGCGGCGCCGCCGGGCCGCCGCCGGGCGACGCGTCCGGGCACGTCCCGTGGCTGCTCTCCGCCCGCTCGCCGGCGGCCCTGCGGGCCCAGGCCGAGCGGCTCCTCGCCTCGGTGAGGCGGGGCGCGGACATCGCGGCGGTGGGGCACGCGCTGGCCACCACCCGCGCGGTGTTCGAGCACCGCGCGGCCATCGTCGCCGACGACCTGGCCGGCTTCACCGGGCCGCTCTCGCGGCTCGCCGCCGGGGAACCCGCCCCGGACGCGTACACCGGGGTGGCCGCCTCCACCGGCGAGCCCGCCTTCCTCTTCACCGGCGACGGGGCGCAACGGCCGGGCATGGGACGCCGCCTGTACCAGCGGTTCCCGGCGTTCGCGGCGGCCCTGGACGAGGCGCTGGACTGCCTGGACGACGGGATCGTCCCGTCGCCGCGCGACGTGCTGTTCGCCGCCGCCGGTACGCCCGAGGCCGCGCTGATCGACGACACCGCTTACGCCCAGCCGCTGCTGTTCGCGGTCGAGACGGCGATGTACCGGCTGGTCGAGTCGTGGGGCGTGCGCCCCGGCCGGCTCGCCGGGCACTCGACGGGCGAGATCGTCGCCGCGCATGTCGCGGGCGTGTTCAGCCTCGCCGACGCGGCGCGGCTGGTCAACGCGCGAGCCCGCCTCATGGCGGCGTCGCCGCGCGGGGTGATGGTCGCGATCGAGGCGCCGGAGGAGGAAGTGCGCCGGATGCTGGACGGCCGCGAAGACCGCATCGGCATCGCCGCCGTCGAGGGCCCCGGCGCCGTGGTCCTCGCCGGGCCCCCGGAGGCGGTCGAGCCCCTCGTCGCGGCCATCGCGGTGGACGGTCACCGGGTCCGCCCGCTGCGGGTGAGGCACGGCTTCCACTCGCCGCTGGCCGACCCGATGCTCGACGACTTCCGCCGCGCCATCGCCGGGCTCGGGTACGCCGCTCCGCAGATGGCGCTGGTCTCCGGCGTCACCGGCCGCCCGGCCCGGCCGGACGAGATGACCTCCCCGGACTACTGGGTGCGGCAGGCCCGCCAGACCGTGCGCTTCGCCGACGCGATCGGCAGCCTGCGCGAGGCGGGTGCCGGCGCGTTCCTGGAGATCGGCCCGGACGCCGTGCTGTCGCCCCTGGCCCGCACCTGTGTCCCGGCCGGGACGCCGATCGTCACCGCGTCGCTCCAGCACCGGGACCGGGACGAGGTGGCCGCGGCCGTCGCGGCGCTCGCCGAACTGCACGTGCACGGGGTCCCGGTCGACTGGCCGGCCGTCCTGCCGGCGCCCGGGACGCCGCATGGCCGGGCCGAGCTGCCGACGTACCCGTTCGAGGGGGAGCGCTACTGGCCGGCGTCACCGGGCGGGTACGCCATACCCGCCCCCGCCGCCACCACCGGTGGCGCCTCGGACGGCGCCGCCGGCGCGGGGCGGACGCAGCTTCCCCCGGCCCCCGGTCCCCGTGCCCGCTGGACGGAGCTCACCGGGGAGGAACGCCAAGCCGGCGCCCTGGCGTCGATCCGCGCGCACGTCGCGGCGGTGCTGGGTCATCTCACCCCGGAGGCGGTGGCGGTGGACCGGGATCTCACGGCGCAGGGCTGCGACTCACTCGCCCTGGTCCAGCTGCGCGAGCGGCTGGCGTCCGAGACCGGATGGCGGCTCTCTCCGGCCGCCTTCTACGAGCATTCCACGCCCCTCGCGCTCGCCGCGCACCTGAGCGGGCCGGCCGCAGACCGTACCGTGGAGGCCGGGCAGGGCAGGCGGGCCGCGGACCCGGTCGCGGAGCTGCACCGGCGTGCCGTCGAGTCGGGCGACCTCGCCGCCGCGGCGACGCTGCTCCAGGGGGTGGCGGAACTGCGGCCGAAGTTCGGCGCGGTCGCGGAGGCGGACCCGCGGCCCCCTGTGGTCCGGCTCGGCGGCGCCGCGGGCGCCCATCTGATCTGCATCGGTTCCATCGTGCCCATCACCGGCCCGCACGCCTACGCCGCGTTCCCGGCCGCCTTCGGCCCCGACTGGCAGGTGTCCACGCTGACCCCCATCGGGTACGCCGAGGGGGAGCCCCTGCCGGCCGGGCGTGAGGTGCTGTGCGACCTGCTCGCCGCCGAGGTCGCGGACCGCGCCGGCGCCGAGCCGTACGTGCTGCTCGGGGTCTCCTCGGGAGGAATCCTCGCCGACGAGGTGGCCCGGCGGCTCGCCGCCACCGGCCGCCCGCCCCGGGCCCTGGTGCTGGTGGACACCTACTACCTGGACGGCGCCGCCGCCGGCGAGCTGCGCGGCGACCTCTGGCGGGCCCTGTACGCGCGGGAACAGGTGGTGGACGGTCTGGACTGGGTGCGGTTGTCGGCGTTCGCCTGGATGGAGCGGCTCCTCGCCGGCTGGCGACCGGCCGCCGCCGCGGTCCCGACCCTCCTCGTACGGCCGGCGGACCGCATCGGCGGCGGCGACGAGAACGCGGAGTGGCGCACGTCCGTGGCCCACGCCCACGAGACCCTCGACGCGCCCGGCGACCACTTCACCATGGTGGAGGAGCACCTGGACGCGACGGTGGCCGCCATCCGCCAGTGGCTGCGGACGCTGCCCTGACCGCGCCCCTACCACCCTGAGCCCGAGCACCCACGAGCCCTACCACCACGAGCCCGAACACCATGAGCCCTACCACCATGAGAACGGGTGCCGGGAAATCCCCCCGGCACCCGTGAGCCGCTGCGGAGCCCGGATCAGGGCCGGAGGCCGGGCCAGCCGCTGGGGAGCCGGATCGGCCCCACCCACGCCTCCACCGGCACTCGCCAGGCGTTCAACTGGAACGACACCTTGTGGTACTCGCCGACGAGCGTGACCAGCTCGATGAGCTGCTGGGTCGTGAAGTGCGCGGCGAGGGCCGCCCAGGTCTCCTCGGTGACCGCCGCGGTGGCGTTCAGTTCGTCCACCAGGCTCAGCACCGCGGCCTCGTGCGGCGCCCACGCGCCCTTGTCGATGTCGTGCGACAGCAGGTCGATCTCGGCCTCGGTCAGTCCCACGCCGAGCGCCACGTGCCGGTGGTGGCTCCACTGATAGACCGCGCCGCACCGCCACGCGCTGCGCAGGATGGTGAGCTCCCGATCGCGCGGCGGCAGGACGCCGCTGACGACACCGCGGGCGATCGGCACCGTCTGCTCGTACAGATCGGGATGGCGGACCAGGGTCGTGTGGATGTTCGGCAGGTTGGCCCGGTGGAACTCGAAGATCGCCGAATCGCCGTCGGCGACGCCGAGCGCCATTCTGGTCCGGGCATCGCGCTCCCCGGGCGGGAGCGGGGCGATGCGCGGTCGCGGCCGCAGGCCGGCGGCGATCTCCGCGGCCACGGTCTCCGACTCGCTCTCGGACATCGTGGCGCCCAGCTCGCGGTACCGGGTGGCGACGGTGACCGCCAGGTTCTCCGGGTGCGCCCACTCCGACCAACCGCCGAGCGGGATGTCCACGGCGGCCTCCTCGACGGGCATGCCCCGCGCGAACCGCGCATCCACCTCGGTGAGGAGGTGCTCCAGGTAGTCCCGGAAGTCGATCAGCCCGGCGTGGCCGGTCACCGGGCCGTGCCCGGGAACGACCACCGCGGGCCGCAACGCGGCCAGCCGCTCGCACGCGGCGTGCCACGCCGGCAGGGAACCCGACCACGCGGCCGGATGGGTGCCCGCGCAGACCACGTCGCCGGTGATCAGTGTCCGATCCTCCGGCACCCAGACCACCGTGTTGCCGTCGGCGAAGGCCGGCCCCAGCTCCATCAGCTCGACGACGGTGCCCCCGGCCCGGAGTTCGACGCCGGTGCCGAAGCCGGCCGCCGGCAGCAGCGCCTCGGCTCCGGCCAGCTCCGCCGGCGGCGCCGGACGGCGGCGCAACTCCGCGGCGACCAGGTCGGAGACCAGGAACGCGGGTCCCGCCCCGTCCTCGGCGAGGCCCCGATGCCCCCATGTCCGGTACGACGCCGCGTCGGTCACCACGACCCGGCCGACCGAGGCTCCCGGAAGCACGGCGGTGAGGGCGGCGGCCAACCGGCGGGTCGACCACTCGTCCCGGGCCACGTTGACCAGCAGACTCTCCGTCGCGTTGGGCAGGAAAGCGTGGTTGCCGCCCTGCCGGCCGTCATCGCCGACGCCGGCCCAAACATGCCTGCTCACTTGGCTTGCTGTCATTTGAGTGTCCTTTGCTGTTTTCCCGCCTTCGACGATGTCGCATTGAGTGAAGGAAGGACAACCGGAGAACCTGAAATAGAGGTTGGACCGGGACAATCGATCGGCTTCCCCGAAACACCTGCGCCGTCCGGGACGTAAAGCCTGCTGGAATGTCCTGGCGTGCGGTGCTTGCATGGTCAAGGAATTCGCCGTTCTCGGTGTCAACCGGAGAGCTGCTCGCCTGTTATAGGGAGGTCGCGCCGCATGTTCAACGACCTGAAACGCGAACTGTAGATGAACAAGCGCCAATACTTCCGGATCACCGTAGATCACCATGAATGGGGCGGCTTAAATTGGGCCCCAGCGCCCTGCCCCCATCGCCCGCTGGAAGTCGTCGGTTCGCCCTGCTCGCGGCGCGCTGGAGAGTGGCGGGGCAACGGCCGGTCGATGACGAGTGCGACCTCGGGGAAGGAGCCAAGCGGGTGTTCGCCGAGCGGCAGGAGCAGCTTGCCGGCTTCACGGCCGCGCTCACGGAGTGTCAAGCCGGAAACGGCCGGCTGCTGGCGGTCACCGGCCCGTTCGCCAGCGGGAAGACCTCGCTGCTGCGGGCGTTCGCCGAGCACGCCGCCGGGAGCTTCCACGTCCTGCGGGCCACCGGCGCCCGCAGCGAACGGGAGCTGCCGCTGAGCCTGGTCGGCCAGTTGAGTCACGACCTGCCGCTCGCGATCGGCCCCGCCGGCCGGGCCGAGCTGGTACGCGAGGCGCACAGCATCGCGGTGCGCCACGGCCGGGGATCGCCGGTCCCCGCGGCACGGCTGGCGCGTATCCGGCACAACGCGACCGCGGCGTTGCTGGCCGCCGGCGAGCGGACACCGCTGCTCCTGACGATCGACGACCTGCACCATGCCGACCCGGCCTCCCTGCACTGCCTGCTCTACCTGGTCCGGCGCATCCGCAGCGCACGCGTCCTGGTGGTGGTCAGCGGCAGCGAGCCGGCGGAGCCGGCCGATCCCGAGACGTACGCCGAGCTGATGGACCAGGCGTCCGGCGACCACCTCGCGCTGGCGCCGCTGTCCCGGCACGGGATCGGCGAGCTGCTCGCCGAAGCCCTGGGCGAGCGGCCGGCCGACCTGCTGGTGGACGCCTGCGAGCGGGCAACGGGGGGCAACCCGCTGCTGACCCAGGCGCTGATCACAGATCTTCGCGACTCCGGGGAGCCCGCGCTGGACCCGGAGGGGCAGGTCCTGCCCGGTCACGCCTACGCCTCCGCGGTGGGCAGGTACGCGGAGCGTTGCGATCCGGTGATCCGGCGGGTCCTGGCCGCCACCGCGCTGTTCGACGAGCGCCCGCCGGCGGGCCCGATCACGATCGCCCGCCTGGCCGAGGTCGAGACCGCGGCCGCCCGCCGGGCGCTGTCCGGTCTGGAGAGCGCCGGCCTGGTGAGCGACGGCCGGCTCCCGCACCCGAAAGCCCGCCAGGCGGTGCTCGACCACTTGCCGCCCGCGGCCCTGACCGACCTGCACCTGCGCGCGGCCCGGCTCCTCTACGAGGAAGGGGCGGCGCCGCTCCCGGTCGCCCGGCACCTGCTGGCGGCCGGGCAGGCGCCGGGCTGGGCGGGCCCGGTGCTCCGCGCCGCCGCCGAGGAGTCGCTCACCACCGGCGACACCGAGATGGCCGTCGTCCTGCTACGGCTGGCCCACGACGGCGCGGCGGACGAGGCGGAACGGGCCGCGCTCAAGGTCGCGTTGCTCGAAGCGGAGTGGCGCACCGATCCGGCCGCCGCCGGCCACCGGCTGAGGCAGCTCACGGCCGCCGCCCGGACCGGCCTGCTCAGCGTGGGCCCGCGCGTGACCATCGCGCACTGCCTTCTCTGGCTCGGGCGTACCGCGGAGGCGGCCGAAGTGCTCGACGGACTCGCGGCGCTGGAGACCGACGCGGAACAGAGCGCCGAGATCCGGTTCCTCACCGCGTGGGCCCGGTTCACCCACCCCGGCCTGCTCGGCGAGGAGCCGGAACACGCCCGGGAGCCCCGGCGCGGCGCCGAGGGTGTGATCAACACCCGGGACGCGCTGGCACAGGCCATGGAGACCATGATGGCCGACGGGCCGGACGACGCGGCGGCGGTCACGGCGGAGCGGGCCCTGCCGCGTGCTCTGCTCCTCGATGGCGGGACGGCCCTGCCCGCCGCGGCGCTGACCATCCTCATCTGCGCCGACCATCTCGAAGTCGCGGCCCTGTGGACCGACCGCCTGCTGGCCCAGGCCGCTGTGGCCGACGCGCGGTCCTGGAGGGGGACACTGCTGGCGATACGCGCCGACATCGCGCTCCGCTCCGGCCAACTGGCCGACGCGCATCGCTACGCCGAGGCCGCGCTGGGCATGATGTCCCGCGAGAGCTGGGCGAGCACGGTCGGCCTCCCGCTGGGCACCGCGGTGCTGGCGCACACCGCACGCGGCCAGTCGGCCGAGGCCGAGCGGCACCTCGACCAGCCGGTGCCGGACGCGATGTTCCGGACCGTCTGGGGCCTGTACTACCTGCGGGCGCGCGCCGGCCACTACCTGTCCACCGGCCGGGCGCAGGCCGCCCTGGACGACTTCACCGCCTGCGGGGACCTGATGGCCCGCTGGAACCTCGACCTGCCCGCTCTCGTGCCATGGCGCATCCTCGCGGCCCACGCCCACCTGGCGCTCGGCCGACCGGAGCGGGCCCGCGAGCTGGCCGAGATCCAGCTCACGCGGATGGGCCCGGAACCGAGCCGTGCCAAGGGAGCCGCGCTGCGCGTACTGGCCGCGGTCGCCCCGCTCGCGCAGCGGCCGTCGCTGCTGCGCGAGGCCGCCGAGATGCTCCGCGGCTGCGGAGACCGCCTGGAGCTGGCCCACACCCTGGCCGACCTCAGCGAGGCGCACCGCTCCCTCGGCGACGTCCAGCGCACCCGGATGACCATCCGGCGGGCCCGTGACCTGGCCGCGGACTGCCAGGCCGACGCGCTGCGCCGACGCCTGCTCCCCGACGTCGGCGAAGTCGTGGCCGAGGCCGCCGACGAGACCGGCGCGGGGGGCCTCAGCTCCCTGAGCGAAGCCGAGCGGCGGGTCGCCGCGCTGGCGGCCCAGGGCAGCACCAACCGGCAGATCGCCAAGAAGCTGTTCGTCACGGTCAGCACCGTCGAGCAGCACCTGACCAGGGTCTACCGCAAGCTGAACGTGAACCGCAGGGTCGACCTCCTGGCCAAGCTCGGCCCGCGGTTCAGCAACATCGCGTGAGCGTACGTAGCCGTACCGCCGCCGGCCGGCCACGGGCGGGCCGGGTGGACTCAGCCCTCGCGTACGATCTCCAGCGCCGCGGCGCGCGCGACGTCGACCGGGATCGCGAAGCCGCCGTCCGTGCCGGTGGTCGCGGTGAGCACGCCCAGCACGTAGCCGCTCTCATCGACCAGCGGCCCGCCCGCGCTGCCCGCGGGCGGGTCTGTGTCGATGCGGATCGCCGCAACCTGGCCGCCGCCGGCCACCGTCACCGGCTGCTTCAGGGCCCGGATGGAACCGGCCATCAGCGCGCCCGAGGCGCCGACGGCGTACGCCCGGTCCTGGGGGCGCGCCTGGGCCAGTCCGGAGCCGGAGTGCAGCGGCGGCAGGCCGGAGTCGTTCACCCGTAGCGCGGCGACGCCGACGGACGGGTCGCTGCCCAGCACCCGCGCGGTGAGCGGGGTGCCGTCCGGCCGTACCACGGTGATCTCGCGCGCCCCGGCCACCAGATGCGCGCTGGTCACCAGGATGCCGGGTACGGCGACGCGGAACGCCGACCCGGCGCCGCCGGGCCCGTTCAGCGAGACCACGCTGTCCGCCACCCGGGCAACGCGCTGGTTCCCGGCGGCCGTGCCGAGCGTGGCCCAGTCCTCCGGCTTTATCCGGCCGGCCAGCGTGAACTCGTCTCCCGTGCGGGCGTACAGGGCCGCCTCGCCTTCGCCGAGGGTGACCGGGGGAGCCAGCACGCCGGGATACACCCCGTGCCCGGCGATGACCAGATGCGGTTCGCCCGCGCGGGGCGCCTGCCGCTCGATCAGCCGATTGAGGCGCTGCTCGGCCCGCTCGTCCCGTTCCGGGTACAGGCGTTCCAGGCCGGGCACCACCTCGAACCGGCCGAAGGCCAACTCGGCGGTGTCCTTGCTGCGGCAGTAGGGACTGGCCCAGACCTCTCCGATCGGGACGGCCAGCCGCCGGATCCCGGCCCCGATCGCCTGCGCGTCGGCGCGGCCCTCGGCGGAGAGGTTGCGCTGCGTCCCGCAGTCGTCCAGATCGACCGTGGGGGCGTCCGGCCGGGAGTGGTCGGTGGCGGCGTGGCGGATGACGATCGTCAGGCCGCCATCGCGCAACCGGGCGAGCAGGTCCTCGCCGGTACGCGTCGCGGCCGGCCGTTCGGTGGTGCCGGCGTCGCTGCCCGTGCCGGCGTCGCTGCCCGTGCCGGCGTCGCCGCCCGTGCACGCGGCCACCGCCAGCAGCAGGACCGCCGCGAGCGGCGCCGCCCGCCTAGGCGTCACTGGGGCGTCCGACAGGGGCGATACGGCCGGGACGGATGGGCAGACGTCCGGCCAGCACCCGGTCCACGCTGAGACGGCCGGCGCCGGTGCCCAGCAGCGCGAGGGAGGCGGCCAGCATGATGAAGGCGAACCCGGAGCCGCTGCCGTCCTGGCCCATCACCAGGCCCTCGCCGGCGTGGACGAAGATCAGCGCACCGGCCATCACCACGGCGAATCCGGCGCAGATCAGCCGGGTGAGCGCGCCGAACAGGACCACGACGCCTCCGACGAGCTGCATGTAGGCGCCGAAGAGGGTGCTCAGCTCGGGCAGCGGGATGCCCGCGGCGCGGTAGTTCTCGGTGTTGGCCGCGGCGCCGCCCGGCTGTGACACGTCGCCCCACCCGTGCGCGATGAAGACCGCGCCGACCGCGAGGCGGAGCAGCAGCAGGCCGATGTCGGATGCGAGGCGTTGCCTGTCGTCACTGAGGAATCGCGCGTTGTGCGCGGTCATCGGCGTTCTCCTTCTCATGGGGAACGGGGCGCCGGCGTGCTGCGCGCCCCCTCGCGTCCAATGCAGCCATCGGCACCCGTCCGGGCGGAAGGATCGGCTGGGTAGAGACTTATACCCCCGAGGTATGGATGGCTGAGACCCGCTCGAACAGCAAGCGGGCGGCCGGCTCGGGCGTGACGCCGGCCTTCAGCCGGCGGGCTTGCCGAACCAGCGGGAGAGGTGGTCGTCCAGGTCCTGCTGATCGTCGCCGATCCAGGCGACGTGGCCGTCGGGGCGTAGCAGGACGCACGGGACATCCAGGTCCGCAGTGGGATCCGCGAGGTGATCGACCCGGTCCGACCAGCCGCGGACGGTCAGGCGTTCGGTGCGGTCCAGCAGCAGGCCGCGGCCGCGACGCAGCAGATCGTAGAGGCGGCCCGCTTTCACGTCGATGTCCGGCAGGCGGCGGCCGAGCAGGCCGGGGCCTTCGCCGAAGTCGTAGCGGACGCCGATCGCGGTGATCTTCTCGATCAGATGGCGGTTCACCTCCTCGAAGTCCATCAGTTCGGTGAGCAGCCTGCGCACGGCCTGCGGGCCCGGTTCGGGGGACAGCAGTTCCATCTGGGCGCGGGTGTTGTCCAGTACGTCCTCGGCGACCGGACGGCGTTCGGCCTGGTAGGTGTCCAGCAGTGTCTCCGGGGCCCAGCCGCGGACCTGTGCGGCCAGTTTCCAGCCGAGGTTGAACGCGTCCTGAACGCCCAGGTTGAGGCCCTGTCCGCCGATGGGTGGATGGATGTGCGCCGCATCGCCGGCCAGTAGCACCCGCCCGGCCCGATAACGTTCGGCCAGCCGGGTGGCATCCCCGAAGCGGGACATCCAGCGCGGGGAGTGCACGCCGAAATCGGTTCCGGCGATGGCGCGCAACTGTTGTCGGAAATCCTCCAGGGTGGGCGGTTCCGCGCGGTCGCCGACTCCCGCGGCGGGGACCACGACGCCGTAGATTCCTTCGCCGAAGGGCCGGAGCTGGAACCGCTGATGGGGCTCGCGGATCTCGGTCACCTTGGCGGCGATCTCCTCCGGCGGCACGCCCACTTCCATCTCGCCCATCAGCGTCTCGGTCCGCGAGGGCTCGCCGGGGAAGCCGACACCGAGCCGTTTGCGCACCGTACTCCGCCCGCCGTCACAGCCGACGAGGTAGCGCGAACGCAGTCGCTCCCCGTCGGCCAGCTCGACGGTCACACCCTCGTCGTCCTGCTCGAAACCGGTGACCGCGCAACCGCGCCGGACCTGCGCACCCAGTCCGATCGCATGCTCTTCGAGCAGATGCTCGATGACCGGCTGCGGGATGCCCAGCAGATAGGCGTACGCCGAATCCAGGCCCTTGGGCGCGGGTTTGGGGATGGCGGCGAAGAAGCCGGCGGCCGGACGCCGTCTTCCACGCTGGAGGAGGCGATCCAGCAGTCCGCGCATCGCCATCAGTTCGAGACTGCGGATATGCAGACCGACTATGCGGACGAACGACGCGGGCTCGGTCTCCTTCTCCAGAACGAGTACCCGCACATCGTGCAGCCGCAGTTCGGCGGCCAGCGTCGCACCGGTCGGCCCGCACCCGGCAATGATCACATCGTAGACGAGGGGCGCGCGATCGGCGCCGGAGGCCGGCGCCCGGAGAGCTCCGGGGACGTCGCCCGCGCCGGAGTCGCGCTCGATCCTGTCGTTCGACGGCGGCTCGGCGGTGACCTGCTGAGAGTGCATAGGTGTTGCCTTTCGGGAGTGCCTTGGGGGTGAGGCGCTCCCGGCGACACCTACCTCGATCGCCCGGCCGTGACGGGAAGGGGGAGCACCCACTTCGATACAGCGTTCATGGGTCTCACCTCCTCGGGCGGTGTCACGGTCAACCGCAAGCTACAAGCCCGAGCGCCACCTCGTCCACTCTTTTCCCGGCCACCTGATCACGACCACGAACCGGCCCGTGCGGTCGCTGTGATCGAGCGAACAGGACGACGGCGGACCGGCGGCCCGTGTCGATGTCGATGGTGCCGTAGAGGCCCCGCTTGTCGTCGTCGGTCGGCTTCTGCTGCCGGGCGGGGGCGGTGAGGACGGGCTGGACGAGCGCACAGCTCCTCGCGGCCTGGGCTCGCGCCTGGCCGCGGTCGCGAGCCGTTACGGTATCGCGCTCGCCCTGGTCGTTATCGTCGCGCCGTTCTCGGTGCTCCATCCCGGGACCTCCAAGACGATCATCTGCCTCGATCTTCCGGGTCCTGCCGCCTCGCCGGGCCGGCGCTGCGGGGAGGCGGCGGCTCGCAGAGTGGCGCACGACCGCGGCACCCTTGACATGAAGTGAATGATGAATAAGCATGTGTGGCATGACTCGCGCCCCGTCAACGTCTTCGAGCAGCAGGTATCAGCACCTGTTCGACCGTCTTCAGCTAGCCGATGGGGCAATATGTATATGCGTATTCATTCGATGATGGTCGTGATCTAGGGTGGTACGCCTTCGCGGGAACTCGTCTCCGCGCGAGTGACCGCCCGTCGCGCGTTGCGGAAGGGGCAGAGGTTCGTCGATCGCGACGTATGGCGCCGGGGCCGCGCGGGGTCGTCCGCACCCGGGCCGTGGCCTGATCCTCGTGGAGCGCGCCGAGCCGGCATCCGCGACAACGTGGAGCGGCTCGGCGCCGAAGCTCCGCGTTCTTCTTCCACGAGGTCCGTGGGGCGATCACCACGACTTCGTCCACCCCTCAGCCGGCGAAAGGGCTGCAGCGATGAATGAACCATTCGTTCGCTCCGGGAATCGTCACAGGCCGCTCTCCGAGGCCAGGGCCCGCGCCGCGCGGTTCGCCGGCGCTCTGCAGGACCTCGGCATCGGCCACGGCGACCGCTACGCGATCGTCATGCGCAACGAGATCTCCTACCTTGAGGCCAATCTCGGCGCGGCGGCGATCGGGGCGGTGCCCGTCCCGGTGAACTGGCACTGGACCGGCACGGATCTTGAGCACCTGCTCACCGACTCCGGCTCGAAGGTCGCGGTCGTGCACAGCGATCTCATCCCGGCGGTCGAGGCCCACATGCCCCCAGGCATGCGGATCGTCGAGGCCGGGGTCCCTGCGGAGATCCGCGAGGTCTACGGGCTCGGCGACGTTCCGCTGACGGGGAGGCATCCGGTCATGGACGACCTGATCGACCAGACCGAGCCGGCCGTCGCGACGGACCAGGCCCCTCCACTCGCGGTGATCTACACCTCGGGGACCACCGGCCTCGCCAAGGGAATCCTGCGTGACCCCGTCCGGCCCGAGGCGGTGCCCGGCATGATGCGCTCGCTGAGCGACCTGTTCGGCCTCCAGCCGGGCTACACCACCGTGCTGCCCGCGCCGCTGTACCACTCGGCCCCGAACATCAACATGATCTCCGCCGCCGCCCTCGGCATGAACATCATCATCATGCCGAGGTTCGACGCCGAGGAGTTCTTGCGTCTGGTCGATCGGTACCACGTGGATTCGGTGCAGATGGTGCCGACGATGTTCGTGCGCATGCTTCGGCTCCCCAAGGAGGTCCGCGACAAGTACGACGTCTCCTCGCTCAAGTCGGTCGTCCACGCCGCCGCGCCATGCCCGCCGGACGTCAAGCGGGCGATGATCGACTGGTTCGGCCCGATCGTCAAGGAGTACTACGGCGGCTCCGAGGGCGGAGCCTGGGTCCAGTGCACCACCGAGGAGTGGCTCGCCCACCCCGGCACCGTGGGGAAGCCTGCCGGTGGTGCGGCCATCCGCATCCTCGGGCCGGACAGGCAGGAGCTGCCTGTCGGCGAGACCGGGGTGATCTACGGGCGCCCCGCCGATTACTGGCCCGACTTCACCTACCTCAACGACGACGCCAAACGGCGCGAGATCGACGGCGGTGACGGTTTCATCACCGTCGGCGATGTCGGACGGGTGGACGAGGACGGCTACCTGTACCTCAGCGACCGGCTCAACGACATGGTGATCTCGGGGGGTGTGAACATCTACCCGGCCGAGATCGAGGCATGCCTGCTCAGACTGGAGGGGGTCAAGGACGCCGCCGTGTTCGGGATCCCGGACCCGGAGATGGGGGAGTCCCTCGCCGCGCACGTCGAACTCGTACCCGGCGCCAAGGTCACCGCGGACGATGTCCGCGGCCATGTCCAGCGGAGCCTGGCCAGGTACAAGGTGCCCAAGGTCGTGGTGTTCGAGGAGCGGCTGCCGCGCGAGGACACCGGCAAGCTCTTCAAGCGACGTCTGAAGGAGAAGTACCGGCCCGCCGAGGGGAACGCCTGACATGGCCGCGGAGCTGAGCGGAACCCGGCCGGTCGCGGGCCGGGCGACGACCGACATCGAGCTCGACCCGCGTGGCGAGGTCCTGTGGGTGACCCTCGATCGGCCCGAGCGCCTCAACGCGATCACACCGCGCATGGTCCGGGAGCTGTACGACACCTTCGACGGCCTGGCCCGCGACCCCTCGGTGAGGGTGGTCGTCCTGCGCGGCCGGGGGCGTGGCTTCTGCGCCGGCCTGGACATCCGCTTCGCCGGCCAGATGACCGGCGGCGACGTCGGCCTGCCCGACGTGATCACCGCGATGCGCGCCTGCCCTCAGCCGATCATCGCCCTGGTGGACGGACCGGCGTGCGGTGGAGGCTTCGCCTTCGCGCTGGCCGCCGACATCCGGATCGCCGGTCCGGACGCCGCGATGAACGTCGCCTTCGTCCGGCTCGGGGTGTCCGGCTGTGAGATGGGCGTGTCCTACTTTCTGCCGCGGATCGTCGGACTGTCGGTGGCCGGCGAGCTGATGTACACCGGCCGCTTCATCAACGCCGAACGGGCCTTGCAGACCGGGCTGGTCTCCGCGGTGTGCGGAGCCGATGAGCTTGAGCAGACCGCCACCGACCTGGCCGGAGAGATGCTCCGGGTGGCGCCCCTGGCCCTGCGCAAGACCAAACAGACGCTCGGCCGCGCGATCGAGGTCACCGATCTCGCGACGGTGATGGCCATGGAGGAAGCGGCCCAGATGGAATGCATGCGCGGCGGGGACTTCGAGGAGGGCGTGCGCGCCTTCCTGGAGGGCAGGGAGCCTCGGTTCGGGCTCGGACACGCCGCCGGCCCGGAAGCGTGAGGAGCCGTCAGTGGGGGCACTCGACCAGCAGGTCGCCATCGTCACCGGAGCGGGCAGGGGTGTCGGCCGCGCTACGGCGATCCGTCTCGCCCGCGAGGGCGCACCGGTGATCGTCAACGACATCGACGAGCAGGTGTGCCGCGAAACGGCTGAGATCATCGGCGGCGCCGGCCGGCAGGCCCTCGCGGTGCCGGGCGACCTGACCGACCCCGGGATGTCGCGGCGGCTGGTCGATGCGGCGGCGGCGACCTTCGGCCGGATCGACATCCTGGTCAACAACGCGGGCTGGGTCGAGGTCGCGCCGATCCGCGACATCGACCTCGCGCGCTGGCAGCGGATGATCGCCATCAACCTGGACGCCGGCTACCTGCTCCTGCGGGCCGTCGGCGCCCAGTTCGTCCGCCAGTTCCGAGACGGAGGGCCCGGCGGCGACCCCCGCCAGCGGAAGATCGTCAACGTCTCCTCGATGGCCGGCGTGGACGGCGTCGCCGGGTCCGTCCACTACTCGGCGGCGAAGGCCGGCGTGATCGGCATGACCCTCGCCGCCGCCCGTGAATGGGGCAGGTACGCCGTCAACGTGAACGCGGTCGCGTTCGGCGTGATCCGTACGAGGCTCACCGCGGGCGTGCCCGACGACTCGGGCGAGGCGTCGGCCATGACGGTGAAGCCCTGGGCGCCCGGTCAGTTCGAGGCGCTGACCAAGGCGGCGGCCCTCGGCCGGCCCGGTACGCCCGACGAGGCGGCGGCCGCCATCTACTTCCTGTGCTCGCCCGACTCCGACTACGTGAGCGGCCACGTGCTGGAGGTGGCCGGTGGCCCCTGACCCGGGGCCGTCCCGGCCGCCATGGGGCCGGGTGACCGGCGCGGCTCCCGTTCAGAGCGCGCTCAGGACGCTCACGTAGTTCGCGATCGCGAGGCCACCCATGTTGTGGACCGCCGCCTTGCCCGCCGAAGGCAGTTGCAGCTCTCCCGCGGTGCCGGTCAGTTGCATCGCCGCCATCACGTGCTGGGAAACGCCGGTGGCCCCCACGGGGTGTCCCTTGGACTTCAGTCCACCGGAGACGTTGACCGGCAGCGCACCCCCGGGCAGCACGGTGCCGTCCGCGATCGCGCGGTGTCCTTCGCCGGGAGCAGTCAGCCCCAGGGCCTCATAGAGGACCAGTTCGGCGATCGTGAAGCAGTCGTGCAGTTCGATGAAGGACAGATCGCCGAGCTGGACCCCGGCCATCTTCAGTGCGGCACGCCAGGCGCCGACGGTTCCGGCGAAGGCCAGCGGATCGCGTCGCGGTCCGGGCAGGAAGTCGTTGCAGTGCCCGACCCCGTCGAATCGGACGCCGCGGGTGCGGGCGTCGCGGGACCGGCGCTCGGGCACGGTGAGCACGATGGCGGCGGCGCCGTCGGACACGGGCGAACAAT
Source organism: Thermocatellispora tengchongensis (assembly GCF_014202315.1). Lineage (GTDB taxonomy): Bacteria > Actinomycetota > Actinomycetes > Streptosporangiales > Streptosporangiaceae > Thermocatellispora > Thermocatellispora tengchongensis. The sequence continues at coordinate 72,188 of NZ_JACHGN010000013.1, forward strand.
CCGTTCGCCGCAGACGGCCGGCCACCACGGGGTTCTTCTCCGACACCTCGGCGCAGAACTCCACCGAGAGCTCCTTGCGGAGGTGAGCGTACGGGTTGAGCGCTCCTTGCCGATGGCTCTTGGCCGCGATCTCGGCCAGCGTGTACGACGGATCCTGGTAGCGATCGGCGTAGTGATCCGCGACGTCGGCGAACAACCGGGCGAATCCACTGGTCGAGGTCGTGCCGGCGAGCTCGTAGTCGGCGCTGAGCAGCGCGGAACCGACGGTTGCCGAGTCCCGCTCGGTCATCTTCTCGGCGCCGACGACGAGGACCGTCCGCGCCGTGCCGGCGAGGAGCGAGCGAATGCCGGTGTGGACTGCCGCGGAGCCCGACGCGCAGGCGTTCTCGACGCGGGTCGCGGGCAGGCCGTGGAACGCGTCGTCGGCCTGGAGCACGAGGGAGCTGGGGAACGCGAGCGCGTTCATGCCGGCGTTGAAGTTGCCCAGCACGATCTCGTCCACGTCACCGGCCTCGATGCCCGCGTGGCGTACCGCCGCGTTCGCCGCCTCGACGATGAGCCCTTCGAGGGTCGGCTCGCGCTTTCCGAAGCGCGTGTGCGCCCATCCGGCGATGCGGACCTCCGTGCCGTATTCATCCCTGAGCGTCATGCGCGTACCTTTCGTCAACGTGGGCATGTGCGCGGCCGGACGGCAGCGGTCACTCCTGCTGCCCGGCTCTCTGTTCGCGACGCTGGAGCAGCGGTCCGCCGACGGCCCGTAGCAGTCCGGCGACGCCGTACGGCATCAGGAACATGAAGGCCACCAGCGCGACGCCGTACATCAGCCCGGACGCGGATTCGTTGATCTCGGCGGTCCAGGACGGCATGTAGACGACGAAGATCGCGCCCAGGATCACGCCGGGCAGGGAGCCCAGGCCGCCGACGACGACCATCGTCAGGAAGGCGATGGCGAGGGTGAGGTGGAACGCGTCCGCTGCGACGAACTGGGTCACGTAGGTGTAGAGGACACCTGCCACGGCCGCCAGTGCCGTGCTGGTCGCGAAGACGAAGGACTTCGTCGTCGAGGGCCGGATGCCCATCGTCGTGGCGACGGCCTCGTTGTCGCGCAGGCCCCGCATGGCTCGCCCGGTGCGCCCCCGGCTGAGCAGCCGGCACATGACACCGGTCAGTGTCGTCACCGCCAGGCAGATGTAGAACACCCATTGGTCCCGATCCAGGCCCGTCCAGGCGGGTGGGGCCGCGATGTCGAGCGCGATGCCCCGCGCGCCGTGCGTGACGTCGTCGAATCGCTTGATCAGCGAGGGCGTGATCAGCGCCAGTGCCAGGGTCACCACCGAGAGGGAGAGCGGCGAGAGGCGAAGTGCGGGCAGACCGAACACGAAGCCGACACCCCAGCCGACGGCGGCGGCCACCGGGATGGCGAGGAGGTAGGGCCAGCCCGCGGTGCCGGCCAGGACCGCCGAGACGTAGGCGCCCAGGGCGAAGAAGAACCCGTGACCGAGGGAGATCTGCCCGGTCATGCCGGTGAGGAGGTGGAGGCCGAGGCCGACGACCGCGTAGACGCAGACCAGCGCGCGCTGGGTGTTGGCGTAGGGCGCCGAGATCAGGGGCGCGTAGAGAAGGCAGCCCAGCACGATGACGCCGGTGGTCAGGCTCAGCCACGCCGGGAGCTCCAGCGACGGGCGCGGCTTGTGCACGGCCCGGAGGATCCTGTTCACACGCGCACCACCGTTCGCGAGCCGAAGAGTCCCTGCGGGCGGGCCAGGAGCACGATCATGATGATCGCGAAGGCGACGGCCTGCTTGAAGTCCTGGCCGATGCCCGGGACGTAGGTGCCGGCGAGGTTCTCGACGACCCCGACGACGAGGCCGCCGACGATCGCGCCGACCGGGCTGTCGAGGCCGCCCAGGGTGGCGGCGGCGACCGAGTACAGCAGGACGGGCAACAGCATGCCCGGCTGGAGGAACTGGTTCGGCGCGACGAGCGACGCCATCAGCGTGCCGATCACGGCCGCGATCCCCCAGCTGAACGTGAGCGTCGCGGTGACCGGGAGGCCGAGCAGGTTGGCGGACGGAGTGTTGTCCGATGCCGCCCGCATCGCGAGCCCGAACCTGGTGCGCTGGAAGAGGAACCACAGCGCGACCGCGATGAGCACGCAGGCCGCGATGATGACCACATTCTGGCGGCTGATCATGGTGGGCCCGAGCGCGATCGGAGGGCCCTCGGCGACGTTCGGCATCTCCTTGACCTGATAGCCCCAGATCCACGCCTCCACCTGGAGGAGGGTGACCAGCACGCCGAGGCACACGATGAACAGGCCCAAGTGGTTGGACGATTCGAGCAGCGGCCTGATCAGGGTGCGCTCCATCAGCGCGCCCGCCACGAAGGAAACGGCGACGGAGGCCGGTAACGCCACCGACAGTGGCAGGCCCCAGTCGTGGAACTGCCACGTCAGGAACGCCCCGAACGTCGCCAGCTCGCCCTGGGCGAAGTTCACCAGCTTCGAGGTCCGGTAGACCAGGACGAGGCTGAGCGCGATGGCGGCGTACAGGACACCGGCCGTCAGCCCGTCGAGTATCTGTTGCAGGAGCACGGTCACGTCTTGACTCCTATGCGCCGAGGTAGGCGCGCTGGATCTGCTGGTCTTGGCGCAACTCGGCCGCGGACTGCTTGGGGCCCAGCCGTCCTGCGGACATCACCAGCGCGTCGTCGGCGATTTCGAGGCTGAGATGGGCGTTCTGTTCGACGAGCAGGATCGTCATGTCAAGGCGCTCCTTGATCGCGCGCAGGCTGGTGAAGAGCGTGCCGGTCAGCTTCGGGGACAGGCCGAGGGAGGGCTCGTCCAGCAGGAGAAGCCGGGGTTTTCCCATGAGCGCCCGTGCGATGGCGAGCATCTGCTGCTCGCCGCCGCTGAGACCGGACGCCAGTTGTCTGCGGCGCTCGCCGAGCCGGGGGAAGAACTCGTACCACCCTTCGAGCGAGGACTCGACCTCCGAGCGTGGCCGGTGGTAGCCGCCGGCGCGGAGGTTCTCCTCAACGGTCAGGCTGCCGAAGGTGCCCCGTCCTTCGGGGACGTGGCCGATGCCCAGCCGGGCGGCGGACCTGTGCCGCCCCCTCCCTACGACCCGCCGCCCTTCCAGGGTGGCCGTCCCCGTCGCGGGGATCATCCCGGAGAGCGCGCGGAGCAGGGTGGACTTCCCGGCGCCGTTGGCGCCGAGGATCACCGTGATGTTCCCCTCCTCGACGCCGAACGAGACGTCGAAGAGGACCCGGAGGCCGCCGTAGCCGGCACAGAGGTTCTCGACGGTCAGCAGGCTCACACCGACCCTCCCAGGTACGCTTCGACGACGGCCGGGTCGTTGCGCACCTCGTCGGGCGGACCGTCCGCGATCTTCTGCCCGTGATTGAGCACGACCAGGTGGTCGCAGATGGACATCACCATGCCCATGTGGTGCTCGATCAGCAGGACGCTGAAGCCGTAGCCGGTTCTGAGCCCGCGCACGACCTCCGCGAGCTCGTGCACCTCCTCGATGATGAGCCCGTTCGCCGGCTCGTCGAGCATGAGCAGGCGCGGCCGGAGCATGAGGGCGCGTGCCAGCTCGACGCGCTTCAAGGTGCCCAGCGGGAGGCCCGACGCCGGATGCCGCTCAAGGTGGGCCAGGCCGAGCGAGTCGAGCACGCCGCGCGCCCGCTCGCGTTCGCGTCGCTCCTCCCGCCACATCAGCGGGAGGCCGAGGCCGGTCGCGAGGAATCCGGCCCGGGTGCGGTGGTAGGCGCCGCCCAGCACGTTCTCCAGGACGCTCTGCGCCGGGAAGAGCCCGAGGTTCTGGAACGTCCTCGCCACGCCGGCCCCGGCGACCTGGTCCGCACGGAGCGACAGAAGATCCACCCCGTCGAGGGCGATCCGGCCCGAGTCGGGCCGGTAGAGCCCGCTGACGCAGTTGAACAGCGCGGTCTTGCCGGCGCCGTTCGGGCCGATCAGCCCGCAGACTTCGCCAGGCGCGACTTCGAACGAGGGCCCGTCCAGCGCGACCACGCCACCGAACCGAAGACGGACGTCGCGGACCTTGAGCGTGCCGGCCGCGGGATGCCCGGCTCGGGGCATCGAACCGGACTCACTTGTCAATGGAGTAGACGCGGTCACCCGGGACCCAACCTTTCTGGCTCGCGTCATAGGTCACCGTGACCGCCTGACGCACGTACGACGGATCGGTCTCACTGGCTCCGATGGTGATCCCCGGAAGCGCGAAGTCGGTGGTGAGCTTCATCGTGCGCGCCGTGTCGTAGATCGCCTTGCTGGTACAGCCGTTCGTCGCCCGCAGAACCTGGATCAGGAAGTTCGCGGTCAGGGTGCCTGCGAAGTACAGGCTGTCGTTCGGATCGGCCCCGCGCTCCTTGGCCCACGCGGCGTACTTCCGGATGGCCGGGTCGGCGTCGGCGCCGACGATGTTGCCGCTCTTGAGCCAGGAGATGGAGTGGAGGTCGTCGCCCGCGCCCGCGCCCGCCGCCTCGATGAGCTGCACCACCACGTTGGCCGAGGTGATCCACTTCTCGGGCCGCCAGCCCAGCTCGTTGATCTTCTTCAGCGCCATGGTGACCAAGCTTCCGGAGCCGAGGTGCAGGAACACGTCGGCGTTCGTCGCGCGCAACGAGGTGACCTGGGAGTCGATGGTGGGCGCGGTGGTCTCGTAGGACTCCACTCCGACGATCCTGAGGCCGGTGCCCTCGACCAGCTTCCTGACGTTCTCCAACTGCCCCTTGCCGGTGTCCTCGTTGGAGTAGAGGATGGCGATCTTCGCGGCGGGGTCGCCCGCCCTGATGCCCTCGACCATGACCTTGTTCTCGAACGCGGCCGTGGGGTTGGTGCTCAGCGCGAACATGCCTTCGCCGCTGCGGTACTTCGCCACCATGTCATTGGAGGGACTGCCCGCCGACAGGAGCAGCGGGATTCCGGCCTTCGTCGTGTAGTCGAGGTAGGCCTGTATCGACGAGGTGCCCGTGTTGGAGTAGAAGGCCGCCACCCGGTCCTGCTCGACGAGACGCCTGACGTTGACCACGCTGCGCGCGGGGTCGTAGCCGTCGTCAAGACTGATGTATTCGATCTTCCTGGTCTTGCCGTCGCCCATCTTCACCCCGCCGGCCGCGTTCACCTCGTCGAAGACCGCATGCGACGCGTCGACGAGCGACTTGTAGATCGCTCCGGGGCCGGACTGCAGAGAGCTCTGCCCGATCTTGATCTCGGTGTCGGTGATGCCGGGGGAGCACCCGCCCTGCTCGCCGGCCGCCTCGCGCCCGGCTCCGCAGGCGGTCAGGGCGGCGAAGCCGAGCGCGCCCGCGGCGGCCAGCGACGTCCACTTGGTCCATCGGACATTCATGGTGGTTGCCTCCAGGGTTCTGCGCCCTTCGCGGAGCGGCGTGGCGTGGCGTACGGAGAGTGAATCCAGATTTACCCTTCTATGTCAAGCATCACAGCGAATGCCGGATATGTAGGCGTGAGAGCGGCTCCACTGACGCAAGGCCGCACCGATCGCACGCCTGATCTGCTTGCTTGGCATTTACTTCACTCGGCGGCGGACGGAGAGTGCGCGGGCGCCGGAGCCGGGTCCGGGGGAGTGCGGCGCCGGCGGCCCATCTGATGCGAGGCGCCGTCGCGACGGATCGACGGCCGGTGTCGTCTCACTTAATGGCGATTGACTTAGCCCTCCGGTGTCCGTACATTGGCGCTCGCACGGGCCCGGCCGGGTCCGCAAGGCGGAGGAGTGGCTGGATGGCAACGCTCGAAGGCCGGACGGCCGTCATCGCGGGCGCCGGCAGAGGGCTGGGCCGCGAGTACGCTCTCCGATCCGCGACGCCGGCCGCGAACGGCGTCGTCACTGACAGCGGTGGCGCGGCGGACGGCACGCCCGACGACGCGCCGCCCGCGGAGGTCACGCCGGGGTCGAGCGGACCTGGCGCGAGATCGAGTCGCGCGACCGGGACCGCGCCTGGAGCGAGGACGAGCTGGCCGAGGAGTTCGGCGGCTCGCCATGAATGAATCCATATTCACTTATTGTGATGCGGTGAAGATCGCCGCCCGCCCGACGTTCGGGCTGCGCCTGGCGAAGGAGAGCATCAACCGGTCGCTCGACGCCCAGGGCCAGACGGTCGCGCTGGAGTCCGCCCTGAGCCTGCACAACCTGGGCCACGCCGCCAACCTCGCACGTGACGGCCGGCTCGTCGTGATGTCGGGGTTGGACGTCATCCGGGACCTCTCCCGGCACCCGTGAGCCGACGTCACCGGATCAACGCGGAGGGGGGACCTTGACCGAGAACCTGGTGAGTTATCGCTTCGAGGATGGACTCGCCCGGATCGTCATGCTGCGGGGCGACCAGGGCAATCCGATCAACGGAGCCTGGAACGCGGCCATGCTGCGGGCGTTGCGGCGGGCGAAGAACGACCGGGCCCGCGTGATCCTCCTTTCGGCGGCCGGACGGTTCTTCTGCGTAGGGGGCGACCTGACCGTGCTGGCCGCGTCGGAGCGCCTTCCGGACGATCTCGACGACATCGCCGACGCACTGCACCGGGTGGTCAGTGAGATCCAGCGCTCCGACGCCATCGTCGTGTGCAGCGTGCAGGGAGTGGCGGCGGGAGCCGGCTTTCCGCTGGTCGCCGCGGCCGATCTCGTGGTGGCGGCGCGGTCGGCGTCCTTCACGCTCGGCTACTCGAAGGTCGGACTGAGCGTGGACGGAGGCACCAGCCTGCTCGTGAACACGCTCGGGCTGCACCGAGTGCTGCGACTCGCGCTCCTCAACGAGCGGGTGACGGCCGATGAGGCCGCCGAGCTCGGCCTGGTCGCCAAGGTGGCGGCCGACGCCGAGCTGGCCGCCGTCACCGAGGAACTGGTGCGGACGCTGCTCGCCGGACCGGCGCGCGCACAGGCCGCCACCAAGGCGCTGATCCGTCAGGCGGCCGAGGCGGACATCGAGGCCGCCCTTCGGCGCGAGGCGCTGGCCCTGCGAACGCAGGCGCAGAGCGCGGAGGCGTCGGAGGGGACGGCCGCATTCGTCGGCAAGCGCCGGCCCCGGTTCGGCGCCGCCGTTGACACGTGAACGTCGCCAGAGTGCGATGCCGCCGTGCCCGCCCGGCCGGGGCCGCGCTCGCGGCGCCGGTCAGGGGCGGCGCCGCCGGAGCAGCGGAACGTCAGCGCGCGCCATGGAGACGCGAGGCGCGGGAGTCTCCCGGAGGCGACGACTAGAGTGATCCCGTGACGTCAACAGCCGCCTCAGTCTCCTCCGGTCCACGTCGACGTCCGCGTGACCGCAAGCGGCAGATCCTCACCGCTGCCAGAGACCTCTTCGTCCAGAAGGGTTACCCCAACGTATCGATGGCCTTGATCGCCGAGCAGGTGGGAATCACCGCAGGCGCTCTGTACCGGCACTTCGAGAACAAGGCCGTCCTGCTGGAGCGGGTGATCGAGGACAGCTTCTCCTGGCTCGACGTTCCGATCGGCCACGTCGACTACGACAGCGCGGTGGAGGAGGTGATCGCGCTGGTGATCGACCGTCCCTACCTCTCCGACCTGTGGACACACGAGACCCGGTATCTCCCCGAGGAGAAGCGGAGCGACCTGAGGCGGCGGATGCGGACGTGGAACGAGAGCCTGACCCCGGCGCTGCGCGGCCGGCGGCCCGATCTCGACCCGGGACAGATGGAGCTGCTGGTCTGGTCCGTGCAGTCCATGATCTCGTGCATAGGCCGCCAGGCGCTGCACTCGCCGGTGGCCGAGCGCGTCCCCGCGGTCCGCGCGGGACTGCGGGCGTTGACCTCGGCCGAGCTTGTGCCGACGGGTGCGGTGGTGGACCGCAGGCCGCGACGACTGCTGCCGAACTCGATGCGGGAGCGTCTTCTGCTGGCGGCCTTCGAGCAGTTCAGCGAGCGCGGGTTCCAGGACACCTCGATGGCGAGTCTCGGCGCCGCCGTCGATGTCACCGGGCCGAACCTCTACAGCTACTTCGAGAGCAAGGCGGATCTGCTCCGAGCCGTTCTGGACCGAGGCACCCATGCCCTCTGGCTGGGCCTCGACCATGCCCTGGCGACCTCGACCGATCCGGCCGAGGCGATAAGCAAGCTCACTCGCTCCTACGTCGCGATGGCCCGGCACTGGGCGTCGAGCGTCGAAGACCCGAGGGGCCAGTACAACCTGGAGGAGCCGGTCAGGGCGTTCCAGCGTGAGTACATCGCCGAGTGGGTGACCCTGCTGGTGCAGGCCAGGCCGGAGATGAGCCCGCGCCGAGCCCGCCTGCGAGTCCAGCTCGGGCTGTTCCTCGTCGCCGACCTCTACAGCAACCCGAGGCTCACTCGCATCGAGACGTTCCAGGAGAACGTCGCCGCGCTCGTCCTCGCCATCCTGTTCGACCGCTCGGCGACGGACACCCCCTAGCGTCGCCGGCTCGCCAGGAGGCGACCGTGGCGACACCCGTCATCTCGGCACGCGGCCTCTTGCCGCCGTTGTCCGGACAGAAGTGAACCGGCGCTCACCGCCCTTCATCGGCGCCTTCACCTTCGGCGTGCCGTATGGGCGGCGCCTATCACTGCGATCCTTCGTCCAGGCGTCATGCTTGACCTATGAAGTAAATCTTGCTTCACTTGTCGCCAAGGTTGCACTACCGCCCCGCCGTGGGGGAGTCCATGGAGAAAGCCGGGCGAGTGGCCTGTCCGCCCCGGCGGTGGTGACGGACCGTCGCGTCATAAGTGAACCGTTATTAGGCGCCGAATTAGACCTGGGATCAGTGGGCCCGGGATCGGAGACAGGAGAAGACCGTGTCGGACAGGGTGGTGGTGGCCGGCGTCGGAATGATTCCGTTCGTCAAGCCGGGCACAAGCGACAGCTACGACCAGATGGGCGCAGAGGCCGCCCGCCGCGCCCTTGCCGACGCGGGGCTCGCGTACGAGGACGTCCAACTGGCGTACGCCGGATATGTGATCGGCGATTCGACTTCTGGCCAGAAGGCGCTGTATCACCTCGGTCAGACGGGCATCCCCGTCTTCAACGTGAACAACAACTGCTCCTCGGGCTCCTCGGCGCTCTACCTGGCGCGGCAGGCTGTGGACACCGGGGTGGCCGACGTCGCCCTCGCGCTCGGCTTCGAGCAGATGCCGAAGGGTCCCCTGGAGCCCGTCTTCCAGGACCGTCCCGGAACTCTTGACGCCTTCTTCGAGAGGGTCGCCGCCGCCCGCGGCGTTCCCGACGACCGCTCCGCGGGTTCCGCCGTGTTCTTCGGTGCCGCGGGTGCGCAGTACGCAGAGGACCACGGCATGGACCCGTCGGTCTTCGCGCACATCACGGTCAAGTCCCGAAAGCATGCCGCCAACAACCCGTACGCGATCTTCCGGGCCCCGCTGACCTTCGAGGAGGTCCTGGCCTCGCCTCGGATCTACGGGCCGCTGACCCGGTTCCAGTGCTGTCCGCCCACCTGCGGGGCCGCCGCCGCCGTCGTGGTCTCGAAGGAGTACGCGAACAGGCGCGGTCTGCGCTCGGACGTCGTCATCGCCGGCCAAGCCGTGGCGACGGACTTCCCGGACGCCTTCGACGGCGACATGAAGAAGCTGATCGGCTACGACATGACGGTCGCGGCGTCGAAGGCCGTCTATGAGCAGAGCGGCATCGGTCCGGAGGACGTCAAGGTCGTCGAGCTGCACGACTGCTTCACGACCAACGAGTTCATCACCTACGAGGCTCTGGCCCTGACGCCGGAGGGCACCGCGGAGAGGTTCGTCCTCTCCGGCGACAACACCTACGGCGGCCGGGTCGTGACCAACCCCTCGGGCGGCCTGATCTCGAAGGGCCACCCGCTGGGCGCGACAGGTCTCGCACAGTGTGCCGAGCTCGTCTGGCAGTTGCGGGGCGAGGCCGGGGGACGCCAGGTGGAGGGCGTCCAGGTGGCGTTGCAGCACAACCTCGGCCTGGGCGGAGCCTGTGTCGTGACCATGTACAAGAAGGTGGACGGCTGATGGGACGACTCGCAGGCTCTATGTCTCGGGCCAGGTCATCGTGGCCGGCGGCGGCTTCGAGGGCTGACGTCCCCGAGGGGATCGCCGTCCCTCCCCGGCAGCCCTGATCTACCCCCCGAAGGAGAACACCAGATGGACGCCGCGATGGTGGAGCGGATCCTCGCCGAGAGTCCCTCCGAGCCGTTCGTACGCACCCTGCGTCGCCTGGCCGAAGCCGAGCCCGACGCTCCCGCCCTCACCTGCGGCGAGGAGTCGGTCACCCGCGGCGAGCTCGAACGGCGATCCAATCGTCTCGCGCGGACCTTCGCGGAGAAAGGTGTGGGCCTGGGCGACTTCGTCGCCATCGCGCTGCCGAACGGGATCGACTTCTTCGTCGCGTTCCTCGCCACCCTCAAGGTCGGGGGAGTGCCGATGCCCCTCTCCTACCGCCTGCCGCTCGCGGAGCGCAAGGCGATCGTCGATCTGGCCGGCCCGAAGCTGCTGGTGGGCGTGGCGGAATCGGACCACCCCGGGTTCGCGGGCCTGCCCACCGGATACCGGCCGGACGAGACGATCAGCGACGAGCCTCTCCCGGAAGTGGTGTCGCCGGCCTGGAAGGCGCCCACGTCAGGTGGCAGCACCGGACGACCCAAGATCATCGTCGCAGGGTCTCCGGCGGAGGGATCGCCGGCGCTGAACGCCCTGCTGTTCCGGAGTCGCCCGGACGACGTTCAGGTCGTGGTGGGGCCGCTCTATCACAACGGGCCTCTGGTGTTCTCCATCGGCGGACTGCTGCTCGGCCAACACCTCGTGATCATGAAGAGGTTCGACGCCGAGGAACTGCTGGGGCTGATCGAGAGGTACAGGGTCAGTTGGCTGATGCTCGTGCCCACCATGCTGCACCGCATGCACCGAGTGCTCCAGGCGGGTAAGCGCTACGACCTCTCCTCGATCCGGGTCATCTGGCACATGGCATCGAAGTGCCCGGAGTGGCTCAAGCAGGCGTGGATCGATCGCCTGGGGCCGGAGAAGATCATGGAGCTCTACGGCGGCACCGAGATGCAGGCGGTCGCCGTGATCTCCGGACAGGAGTGGCTGCGGCATCGCGGGTCCGTGGGACGCCCCGTCATCGGGCAGATGAAGATCCTCGATGCCAACGGCGACGAGGTCCCTGCGGGCACCGTGGGCGAGATCTTCATGAAGCGGCCGGAGGGCACGCCCGCGACCTACCGCTACATAGGCGCCGAGCCCCGGGGAACCGGCGACTGGGAGACGCTCGGAGACCTCGGCTGGAAGGATGAAGACGGCTACGTCTACATCAGCGACCGCCGGATCGACATGATCGTCAGTGGTGGCGCGAACATCTATCCGGCCGAAGTCGAAAGTGCGCTCGACGCTCATCCCAAGGTGCTTTCCACGGTGGTGGTCGGCATCCCCGATGATGACCTCGGGCAGCGCGTACATGCGCTCGTGCAGGCGGAGGAGGGGACGACGGCGCAGGAGCTGCTGGACTTCCTGGCGGACAAGATCGTGCGCTACAAGATCCCGCGGTCCATCGAGTTCATCGACACCCCGCTACGCGACGACGCCGGCAAGGTGCGACGCAGCCTGATGCGTGACGAAGCGATCGCGAGATTGACGAGCAACGCGACGTTGAAGAGCACCGCTTGAGGCCATCCGGACGGGCGGATCCGCCGCGGCGCTTCTGATGGACGCCGCGCGCGAGCAGCCCTTCCGGCCCCGGGCGCCGACGATCGGCGGCGCGGCCGGGCCGGTTGACAGGCGGCGAGGTAGCAGGCGACGCCCTCCTCGATCTGCCGGCCGGCAGGCGGGTGGGTGGGTGGGTCAGACGGTGAGTTTCGCGAACTCGGTCATCTCGGCGACCGGATCCACGACCGGCTGGATGACCAGTTCGTTGACGCCCGACTTCTCCATCTCCGCGATGCGGGCGGTGAGCTCGTCGGGGGTGCCGACGAGGCCGAGCTTGTCGACCAGTGAGGGCAGGACGAGGTCGCGATCCTCCGGGGCGATGCGGCCCAGGTAGTTGCGATACAGCACCTTGTGCCGTTCGTCGGAGGTCGCGGTGGTGCCGCGCCGGGCCAGCAGCCGCTGCACCGCGTCCTTCTCCTCCTCGGAGAGATTCGCCGCGAAGGACGGGTTGTCCGCGGCGAAGGCCAGCAGTGACAACGCGATATGTCCCATCGCGTCACGCGAGGCGTCGCCGTAGCGGTCCTCTCCCTCGGCGAGGACGTGCATCGAGGTCATCACGTAGGAGTCCGCTTCGGCCGGCCGGCCCGCGGCGCGGGCGGCGTTCCTGCGCTCCTGGGTGAACGCCGCCCAGGCACCCGGGTCGAGCAGACCGAACGACAGCACGCCGGTCCCGCGGCGGCCGGCGATCGCGGAGGCTTTGAGACCGAACGCCGCCACCACGAACTCGATCGGGTCGGTGGTGTTGACGTAGGGGCCGATGTGCATGAACTGGACCTCGCGCACCCGGTCGCCCTCGCGGTACTGCGTCGGCCGGCCCGAGCACAGGTCCTGGAGCGCCGCCGTGAAACGTTCCAGTTCGGCCATCTTGGTCGGCAGCATGCCGAGGGTGCGCCTCGCGGTGTTGCCGGTCCCGATGCCGCAGATGACCCGGCCCGGCGCCAGCGCGTTGAGGCTGGCGAAGTGATTGGCGGCCGCGGGGGCGGACCGCAGTGCCGGTGAGGTCACCCCGACGCCGAGCTTGATGCGGCTCGTGGCCTTCGCGCACAAGGCCAGGGCGATGAACGGATCGCCGTGAAGCATCGGGGTGTCGTACACCCAGAAGCTGCTGAAGCCCAGCTCCTCGGCCTGCGCCGCGAGCTTCTCCACCCCTACGTGCGCGGTGACCACGATGCCCTTACGCATGGCCGCGCCTCCTCGTCGAGTAGACCCAGTGCTAAAGTTACTAAGCGCATAATTACTTCGCCCTGGATCTCTGTCAAGGGCGCCCGGGACCGAAGGTGGGACGGTAACCGAGAATGAGGTTGATGAACAGGCAACCGGTCGTGAGGGGGGCGGGCCATGGCCGCCAGGCGGGCTAGACCGCGGCCGCAGGCGTCGGCGCTGGTGGACGACGAGACCGATGAGGAGTTCTGGGGCTCGGAGTACCCGCCCGTCGCGCGGAGCCTGCTGACCTCGGCGGTGGCGTGCTTCGCCGAGAAGGGGTTCGAGGCCACCACGACGCGCGACATCGGCACCGGCGCGGGGTTGAGCACGGCGGCGCTGTACGTGCACTTCCCCTCCAAGGAGGAGGCGCTGTTCGCGATCATGCGCATCGGGCACCAGCGCGCGCTGGAGGCGCTGGGCCCTCAGGCGGCGCGCGACGGCGCGGACCGCGACCCGGTCACCGCGATGGCCGACCTCGTCCGCGGCCTGGTCGGCTGGCACGCCCGCCATCACACCGTGGCGCGCGTGTGCCAGTTCGAGCTGACCGCCCTGACGCCGGAGCACTACCGGCAGATCATCGCGGTGCGCAAAGGCATCACCGACGTGTTCCGGTTCGCGGTGTCACGGGGCGTCGCCGCCGGCGTGTTCGACGTCGACGACGTCAACCGGGTCGTCCGGGCCATCTTGTCGCTCGGCGTCGATCTCGTGCGCTGGTACCGGCTCGACGGCGCCGACTCGCCCGACAAACTCGCCGAGGTCTACGCGGGGCTCGCCCTGCGCATGCTCGGCGTGCGATAGCCCCGCCTTCCCTCGGCGCCACTCCGCCCCCGGCGGCCGCCAGGCGCCGGGCGACTCCGGCTGCGCCCGGTGCCGCCCGGCGCCTTTTCGCGCCCTGCCCCCTGCGGCGGTTCGCGTGGGCAGGGCGGGGACGAACACCCGACGCCCCCATTGACATCGCCTGCCCGCTAGTTACTATGCGCTTAGTAAGTTGCGATGCGGGTTCACGAGGCGGGAACCTCGCCGGGGCGTGTGGCGTCACCGGCCGGCGCGACAGGGTTCACCCCGAGGGCTCACGCGCAACGTCCGCGCCGCGCAACCGTCCAGTGGAGGGCGAAGATGAGTCGCGACATCACCACCGTCTTGACCGGGTTCTCGTACACCGAGGGGCCGCGCTGGCACCAGGGGCGGCTGTGGTTCTCCGACATGTACACCCATCAGGTGCTGTCGGCGGCGGAGGATGGCCGCGAGCTGCGCGTCGAGGCCGAGGTCGCCGGGCAGCCGTCCGGGCTCGGCTGGCTTCCCGACGGGCGCCTGCTGATCGTCTCGATGCGCGACCGGAAGCTGCTGCGCCGCGAGGCCGACGGCACGCTGGCGACCCATGCCGACCTGTGGGACAAGGCGGGCGGCCATCTCAACGACATGGTCGTCGATCGCCATGGGCGCGCCTTCGTCGGTGACTTCGGCTTCGACCTCATGGGAGGGGAGCCGCTGAAGCCCACCGGTCTCCTGCGGGTCGATCCCGACGGAACCGTCACCGAGGCGGCGGGGGAGCTGTGGTTCCCCAACGGCAGCGTCATCACCGACGACCAGGTCCTGCTGGTCAACGAGACCTTTGGGAACCGGATCACGGCCTTCGACATCGGCGACGACGGCACGCTCGCTCATCGGCGCGAGTGGGCGAGGTTCGGTGACCTGCCCACCGAGACCGAGATCCCGAAGGTGCTCGGTCAGCTCGCCGTCGCCGGCGACGGGGCCGCCCTGGACGCCGAGGGCGCGCTGTGGGTCGCCGACGCCGTGGGCGGTCGCGTCGTCCGCCTGCGCGAGGGCGGTGAGATCCTCGACGAGATCACGCCGGGCACCGCGGTCTTCGCCTGCGCGCTCGGCGGCGAGGACGGCCGCACGCTGTTCGTCTGCGCGGCACCGGATTTCCACGAAGAGGCACGCAAGAACGCCCGCGAGGCCACCATTCTGGCGGTCCGGGTGGAGGTGCCCGCGCGTGGAACCGCGTAGACCGCTCGGTACCACGCCTCGCGAGGGGGCCGCACGTCACGCCCCGGGCACCCGATCCGCCGCGCTCCGGCGCGCGGGAGCACCGGTCGCATCCCTCCTCCGAGCCGGCGATTTGTGAAGGGTTTTCGTGAGCACGAGAGAAGCAGTGATCGTCGATGCCGTCCGAACCCCCGTGGGCAGGCGCAACGGCGTCCTGGCGGCATGGCACCCCACCGACCTGCTGGCGCACACGCTGCGCACCCTCGTCGCCCGCAGCGGCGTGGACCCCGCGCGGATCGCCGACGTCATCACCGGCTGCGTCCTGCAGCACGGAGAGCAGGCCGGAAACGTCAGCCGCTGGGCGGCCCTCGGCGCCGGGCTCCCCGAGCGGGTGGCGGCCACCACCATCGACCGCCAGTGCGGCTCGGGTCAGCAGGCGGTGCACTTCGCCGCCCAGGCCGTCCGCAGCGGCGAGTACGACTTCGCCATCGGCTGCGGCGTCGAATCCATGTCCCGGGTCGATCTCGGCCCCCTGTTCAATCCCGCCGGCGGCTTGGGCCCCTGGTACGGCCGGCGCGCGCTGGCCCGTTACGACGGCAACCTCCGCGCCCAGGGCCCGTCGGCGGAGCTGGTGGCCCGGCGCTGGGGCCTGACCCGCGGCGAACTCGACGACTACAGCGCCGAAAGCCACGGCCGCGCCCACGCCGCGACCGTGGCGGGCGCGTTCGCCCGCCAGCTCGTCCCGATCACCCCCGATGGCGGCGAGGACGCCTCCGGGCTGATCACCCGCGACGAGGCATCCGCTCCGCCGTCGATCCGGCGAAGATGGCCGCCCTGAAGCCGGTGTTCGCCGAGGACGGCTTGATCACCGCCGGAAACGCCTCGCAGATCAGCGACGGCGCCGCCGCCGTCCTGGTGGCCGAACGCGGCGCCGCCGAAGCGGCGGGCCTGCGGCCCAAAGCGGTGATCCGCGCGATGGCGGTCGCGGCCGACGACCCGATCCTGCAGTTCACCGCCATCCTGCCCGCCGCCCGCAAGGCGCTCGGCCAGGCGGGGCTGTCGATCGGCGACATCGACCGCATCGAGGTCAACGAGGCGTTCGCCCCCATACCGCTGATCTTCGCCAAGGAGTTCGGGGTCGGCGCCGACAGGCTCAACGTCAACGGTGGCTCGATCGCCATCGGCCACCCGCTCGGATCGACCGGCGCGCGCCTGCTGACCGACCTGGTGTACGAACTCGGCCGCACGCAGGCGCGGTACGGGCTGGTCGTCGTCTGCGAAGGCGGCGGGATGGCCAACGCCACCGTCATCGAACGCCTCTGACCAGGGACACCGCCATGGAGTTCATCGACCGTACCTATGGTGCCGCGGTGACGGGAGATCCGGCATGACACGACAGATCGTCCGCGGCCACCCCTCGACGATGGGTGACGACTACCAGCTCAACACCACCACCCTCATCCGCCACGCCGCCCGTACCCACGGGGACCAGCAGATCGTCTACCGGCTCCCGGACGGCGGCTGGGAGCGCTACGGCTACGCCGACTGTTACGAGCGCGTCTGCCGGGCCGCCGACGCCCTGCGCGCGCTGGGGGTGTCGCCCGGTGACCGCGTCGGCGTCCTGGACTGGAACGGCCGCCGCCACTTCGAGCTGTACTGGGCGATACCGGGTCTGGCGGCGGTGATGCTGCAGATGAACCTGCGGCTGGCCGCGGAGGACATCGCCTGGGTCGTCGGCCACAGCGGCGCCTCGCTCATCGCGGTCGATGAGTCGCTGCTGCCGCTGGCCGAATCCATCGCATCACGGGTCAGCGGCGTCAAGGGCTGGATCGTGCTGACCGACCGGCCGCTGGATCGGATCGAGACCACGCTGCGGCCCGTCCACCACTACGAGGACCTGCTCGCCGCCGCGACGCCGGTCGCCGACTGGCCCGTCGTCGACGAGCGCTCGGCCTACAGCGCCTGCTACACCACCGGCACGACCGGCCGTCCGAAGGGCGTCTACTACTCCCACCGGGCGATCTATCTGCACGCGATGGCCGAGGCCGCCGCCCTGGGCATGACGCTCGATGACTGCACGATGCTCATCACGCCCATGTTCCACGCCCAGTGCTGGGGCCTGCCGCAGGCGGCGACCCTCACCGGCGGCAAGCTGGTGCTCCCGGGCCGCTACGTCGCCGAGGACACCGGCCCGCTGATCACCGCGATGATGGACGAGGGGGTCACCATCGCCAACGGCGCGCCGGTGATCTTCCAGCCGATGCTCGACCACATCCGCGCGCACGGCCTGCGTCCGGATTTCAGCCGGACCCGGCTGCTGGCCGGTTCCGCCGAGCCACCGCTCACGCTGATGCGGGGATTCCACGAGGCCACCGGAGCCGACGTCATCCACGGCTACGGCGCGACCGAGACGACGCCGTTGATCGCGGTGAACCGGTGGAAGCGGAGCCTGAAAAGCGACCTCGACCCCGAGGAACTGTGGGACCTGCGGCGCAAACAGGGGCTGCCGCTCACCGGCGTCGACGTCGTGCTGCGGGACCAGGACGGCCGCGATCAGCCGCACGACGGCGTCAGCGTCGGCGAGGTCTGCGTGCGCGGCCCCTGGATCACCGCCCGCTACCACGATCTGCCCGACTCGGACGACCGGTTCACCGCCGACGGCTACTGGCGCAGCGGCGACGCCGGAACCATCGACGAACACGGCTACCTCAAGCTGACCGACCGGATGAAGGACGTCATCAAGAGCGGCGGCGAATGGATCTCCTCGATCGACCTGGAGAACGCCATCGTGGCCCACCCCGCCGTCGCCGAGGCCGCGGTCGTCGGCGTGCCCCACCCCAGATGGCAGGAACGCCCGGTCGCGCTGGTGGTGACCGAACCCGGCCGGACGCTCAGCGAGCAGGAGGTGCGCGACCATCTCGCCCCGCGCTTCGCCTCCTGGCAGCTTCCGGAGTCGGTGCTGTTCGTCGAGGAGATCGCCCGCACCAGCGTCGGCAAGATCGACAAGAGGCGGCTGCGCGCCCAGTACCGAGACCACTACATCTCCGGAAGCGGAGATGCCTGACATGCCCGGCAGCCTCCTCGGCGCCGCGGATCCGCGCGAAGACGTACGGGCGTTCCGCGCCAAGCGCCGTCCCACCCTCACCGGCCGCAGAAAGAGAGACCGATGAGCTACCGCTCGCCATGGATGACCGACGACCTGGACGAGTTGCGCGACCTCACCCGCCGGTTCCTGGCCAAGGAGCTGGAACCGAACCAGGATCTGTGGTCACGGCAGCACGCCGTGGACCGCGAGTTCTGGAACGCGGCGGGCGCGATCGGGCTGTTGTGCATCAGTTGCCCGGAACGGTACGGAGGCGGCGGCGGGACCTTCGCGCACGAGGCCGTCGTCATCGAGGAGCAGGCCCGCATCGCCGACGACTGCTGGGCCTACAACGTGCACAGCACGATCGTGGCCCACTACATCAACGCCTACGGGTCCGAGGAACAGAAACGGCGCTGGCTGCCGGGCATGGCCCGGGGCGAGCTCGTCGGCGCCATCGCCATGACCGAACCCGGCGCCGGCAGTGATCTGCAGGCCATCCGCACCACCGCCGTCCGCGACGGCGACCACTACGTGATCAACGGGTCGAAGACCTTCATCACCAACGGCACCCACTGCGATCTGCTGATCATCGCGGCGCGCACCGGCGAGGAGCGCGGCGGCAAGGGGCTGTCGCTGATCGTCGCCGAGACCCGGGGACTGCGGGGCTTCCACCGCGGCCGCGTCCTCAGCAAGATCGGGCAACACGGCCAGGACACCCGCGAGCTGTCCTTCACCGACATGCGGGTGCCGGTCGCCAACCTGCTCGGCGAGGAGGGCCAGGGCTTCGGCCAGTTGATGGCGCAACTGCCCCAGGAGCGGCTGACCATCGCCGTGAGCGCCGTCGCCGCCGCCGAACACGCCGTCGACCTCGCCGTCGAATACGCCAAGACCCGCACCGCGTTCGGACAGCAGTTGCTGGCCTTTCAGAACACCCGGTTCGTGCTCGCCGAATGCCGCACCGAAGCGCTCGCGCTGCGCACGTTCGTCGACCACTGCATCATGCGCCATCTCGACGGCGCCCTCGACATGGCGACCGCCTCCATGGCCAAGTACCTGGCCACGGACAAACAGTCGGAGATCATCGATCGCTGCCTGCAGATCTTCGGCGGCTACGGCTACATCACCGAATACCCGATCGCCCGGATGTACGCCGGCGCCCGCGTCCAGAGGATCTACGGCGGCACCAACGAAATCATGAAAGAACTGATCGCCCGATCGCTATGACCGGCACACACATCCCGACCGGCTCGGGCGCGGCCCGGCACGCCCGTCCGAACGCCGCCCCGCAGCCCGTGCCCGCCGCGGCCGGGCAGGGGCCGCTCACCGGGTTACGCGTCGTCGAACTCGCCGCGATCGGCCCCGTCCCGCACGCCGCGATGATCCTCGCGGATCTGGGCGCCGACGTCGTACGCGTCGAACGGCCGTCCGGTGGGCTGGACCTCGCCGCCGGCCGGCCGGACCACCTGCTGCGCGGACGCCGGTCGGTGCACGCCGATCTGAAGACGCCCGCCGGCCGCGACATCGTACGGCGGCTGGCCGCCAGGGCCGACGTGCTGCTCGAAGGGTTCCGGCCCGGGGTCGCCGAACGCCTCGGCGTCGGCCCGGACGAGTGCCGCCGCGCCAACCACCGGCTCGTCTACGCGCGCATGACCGGGTGGGGCCAGACCGGCCCGCTGGCACGGCGCGCCGGCCACGACATCAACTACCTCAGCCTCACCGGCGTCCTGCACGCCATCGGACCCCCGGACGGACGCCCCGTGCCGCCGCTGAACCTCGTCGGCGACTACGGCGGCGGCTCCATGATGCTCCTCACCGGCGTTCTCGCCGCCCTGTGGGAGCGGGGGCGGTCGGGTGAGGGGCAGGTGATCGACTGCGCGATGGTCGACGGCGTCAGCGTCCTCGGACAGGTCCTGTGGGCGCTGACCGGCGTGGGGCAGTGGCAGACCCGCCGCGGCGCCAACCTGCTCGACGGCGGCGCCCCCTTCTACGACACCTACCGGTGCCGCGACGGCCGCTACGTCGCCGTCGGCGCGCTCGAACCCCGGTTCTACTCCGCGCTGCTGGCCGGCCTCGGCCTCGACCCGGCCGACCTCCCCGGCCAGATGGACCGCGAGGGCTGGCCGACGCTGCGCGCCCGGTTCGCCGCCACCTTCCGTACGCAGCCCCGCGACCATTGGGCCCGCGTCTTCGCCGGCACGGACGCCTGCGTGACACCGGTGCTGACTCTGGAGGAGGTCGCCGCGCACCCGCACATCGCCGCCCGCCGCACCATCATCGAGGTCGACGGCGTCCCCCAGCCGGCGCCGGCCCCCCGGTTCTCCCGCACACCCCCAGCGCCGCCCCGATCCCTTCCAGACGGCGCCGGCACCGAATCCGTCCTCACCGATTGGGAGGCATGACGGCGCCTATGTCGTCTCTCGCCGCACCAGGCTGAGACCGAGCGTCACGCGCTGCTTGGGGCGCTGAGGGTCGGCGATCTCGGCGAGCAGGGTGTTCACCGCCGCTCTGCCCGACTCCTCCAGGGGCTGGCGGATCGTGGTCAGGCCCACGCATTCCGCGAGCTCATCGTCGTCGAACCCGACGACCGCCAGGTCGTCGGGGACGCGGAGGCCCCGTTCGTGAGCGGCCCGCAGCGCGCCGACGGCGATCTGGTCGTCGAAGGCGAAGATCGCTGTCGGCCGGGGATTCTGGTCCAGCAGCTCGGCCGCCGCGGCGGCCGCGGAGCGCACGTCGTGGCTCACCGTCCGCACCCGGCTCGCGGGCAGGGCCACGCCGTGCGCGGCGAGCTCGTCACGGAAGCCGGTCAGGCGTCCTTCGGGCGGCAGGCGGAGCTGGGTGGGGATCTTGTGCTCCTGGATGTAGCCGATCTCGCGGTGGCCGCGTTCGAGCAGATGCCTGGCCGCGAGCCGGCCGCCCGCCGCGTCGTCGATGGACACGCTGCTGAAGTCGGGGTGGGTGATGTCGACCAGGACGGTCGGCAGGCGATGGTTGATCAGCCGTCTGGCGGCCGCGTCGTCCAGCGGCAGCGCCATCACGATGAGGCCGTCGAGGCGCTTGGTGAGCGGGAGGCTCGCGAGCCGGGGAGAAGCGATCGCCGCGGACTCCTGGTCGTAGACCACCAGTTCCGCCGGGTGCTCGTTCACGGCCTGCATGGCCCCGTTGAGCCGGCGGCTGAAGGAGCTGTACGACGTGAACGGCGCTACCACGCCGATCCGGCCTATGCCCCGGCGGGCCCGGCTCGCCGCGTCGGCCTTGGGGACGAACCCGAGTTCGTCGGCCGCGGCGAGCACTCGTTGGAGTGTGGCGGCCCGGACCCGCTCCGGTGAGTTGAGCGCGAGCGACACCGTGGAGATGCTGACGCCCGCCCGCTCGGCGACCTGGTAGATGGTCGTCACAACGCCTCCTGTCGAAGTGCTTCGACGAAGCCAACGGTAGCGGGGTTCTCGGTCCCGACGTGGAGTTTACATGCTGTTGACCGACAGGACATGCAGCACTACCTTCGATCGAAGCACTTCGATTCTGGAGGTTCCCGATGGTTCGGATCGTTCGCCGCACGACACGCGGCCTGCGGCTCGGCAATCTCGTCATCGTCCTCGCCGCCGCCGCGCTGGCGGCGGGCGCGTGCTCGGGCGACCCGGGGGAGTCGTCCGGCGACACCCTGACCATCGGGCTCGTCCAGCAACCACTCAGCCTGGATCCGGCGAAGACGAACACCGGAGCGAGCCAGCTCATCGCACTGGCGTACGACACGCTGATCGTGAAGAACCCCGA
Organism: Thermocatellispora tengchongensis; assembly: GCF_014202315.1. Classification (GTDB taxonomy): domain Bacteria; phylum Actinomycetota; class Actinomycetes; order Streptosporangiales; family Streptosporangiaceae; genus Thermocatellispora; species Thermocatellispora tengchongensis. Next base: position 93,916 of record NZ_JACHGN010000013.1, read on the forward strand.
CGGGAGCCTGAGCCCCGGCATCGCCACCGACTGGTCGTACGTCGGCTCCGGCAACACCCGCTTCGAGCTGACGATCCGCGAGGGCGTGACCTTCGCCGACGGAACGCCGTTGGATGCCGAGGCCGTGGCGAAGTCGATCACGTACTTCAAGGGCGCCAACGGCCCGCCGGCCGCGACCCTCGCCGCGGTCAAGACGGCGAAGGCCCTCTCGGCGACCAAGGTGCGCCTCGACCTCTCGGCGCCCAACCCGGTCCTGCCGCAGCTCCTCAGCCAGGACTACCTCGCCGGCGCCGTCATCAACCCCAAGGCGACCGAGAACCCCGCGCAGCTCGGCGCCGACACCTTCGGCGCCGGGCCGTACCTGCTCGACAAGGGCGCGACGGTGATCGGCGACCACTTCACGCTGGTCCCCAACCCGAAGTACTGGAACCCGCCGGCGGTCAAGTGGGACAAGATCGTGTTCCGGGTCATCGCGAACCCGAGCGCGCTGCTGGGTGCGATGCAGACCGGCCAGGTGGACGTGGCGCAGGGCGACGCGTCAACGGCGGACAAGGCCGAAGCCGCCGGGCTCAAGGTGCTCACCTCGCCCGCGGGCTGGAACGGGCTGTTCCTGATGGACCGCTCCGGCGAGGTGTGCCCCGCGCTGGGCGACCAGAGCGTGCGCCAGGCGTTGAACCACGCCATCGACCGCCGGGCCATCGCCCGCGCACTGCTGGGGAAGTACGGCGGGCCCACCGTCCAGCCGCAGTCGGAGGGCTGGGACAACTACGACCCCGCCCTGGAGAGCAGGTACCCCTACGACCCGGAGAAGGCGAAGGAGCTCCTCGCGTCCTCAGGCCACAAGGGCGGCGTCAGCATCAGCGTCGTCGTCACCCAGGGACCCGACGCCCAGCTCGTGCAGGCGGTGGGCGCGTACCTGAGCAAGGTCGGCGTCGAACTCGACGTCACGACGGCGCCGACGTTCAACGACTTCGTCTCGAAGCTGACCAGCAAGAAGTTCTGCGCCTTCACCACGCCGTGGGGCGGGCAGCCGGCGTTCATACAAGCCGGCGCCCTGTTCCTGCCCGGTGGCGTCGGGAACCCGTTCGGCGTGATCGACGAGCAGGTCGCCGATCTGGTCCGCCGCGCCGCCGCGGCCCCTGCGGAGGAGAGCGGCGAGCTCTACCGGCGGATGCAGGCGCGGATCGTCGACCTGGCCTGGTTCGTCCCGGTCGTCCGCACCGACACCCTCTACTACGTGGGCGACGGTGTCACCGGGGTCGAGACCACCGGAGCGGAGCAGATCCCCTACCCGCTGAACTTCCGGCCGTCGTGACGGCGACCATCGAGAGGAGCCCATCGTGCTGAACCTCATCGTGCGCCGGGCCGGGATCTCGGTTCCGCTGCTCCTGATCGTGTCGGCGCTGACCTTCGTCCTGGGATCGCTGGTCCCGGGCGACGCGGCCCGGGCGATCCTGGGGGTGAGCGGCTCACCCGAGCAATACGCCGCGCTTCGAGACGAGCTCCACCTCGACGAGCCCGTGTGGGACCAATACCGCAGATGGCTCACCGGCGCGGTCCGCGGCGACCTCGGCGACTCGGTCTTCAGCGGAGAGCCGGTCGTGCAGGCACTGAACGCGAGGTTGCCGGCCACACTGTCCCTGGTGGCCGGCACGACCCTGGTGTGCGCGCTGGTGGGAGTCGCCTTCGGGACCGTCAGCGCCGTGCGCGGGGGCTGGATCGCGAGATCCCTGGACGTCCTGTCGGTCGCCGGGCTCGCGCTGCCCTCCTTCTGGCTCGCGCTCGTCCTCGTCTCGATCTTCAGCGTCTGGCTGGGCCTGCTTCCCGCCACGGGGTATGTGCACGCCGGCGAGTCGGTGTCCGGATGGCTGCGGGCGCTCGTGCTACCCGTCGTGGCCCTCGCCCTGGCCGGGATCACGCAGGTGGCCAGACAGACACGCGACGCCATGCTCGACGTGCTCGGCCAGGACTTCATCCGGACCATGGAGGCGAACGGCTTCAGCCGCAGATCGATCGTCCTGAAGCACGCCCTCAGGAACGCGGCGGCGCCGATCCTGACGGTTCTCGGCGTCATCCTCGTCGGCGCGTTGAGCGGAACGGTGTTCGTGGAGAACGTCTTCGTCCTCCCCGGGCTGGGCGGCCTGGCCGTGCAGGCCACCCAGCAGCACGACCTTCCGGTCATCGCCGGCATCGCGGTGTACTTCACCCTCATCACGATCGCGGTGAACCTCCTGGTCGACCTGGCGTACGGCTGGCTCAACCCGAAGGTGAGGACCGCATGAGGCTCGTCCGCTCCCCGAGCGAGGCACCGGGGCTCGTCGCTCGCTTCGCCCACCAGCCGAGGGCATGGCTGTCCTGTGGGTTCCTGGGCGTCCTGGTGCTCGCGTCGATCCTCGCCCCGTGGCTCACCCCCTACGACCCCCTCGCACAGGACCTCTCGTCGGTCAGGGCCTCGCCCGGCGCCGGGCACTGGCTGGGGACGGACACCCTGGGCCGCGATGTCCTCAGCCGGCTGCTCGCGGGGGGCCTGCCTTCGCTCCTGGGCGTCGCCGAGGCGACCGTGACCGCGGCGGTCATCGGAGTCACCGCGGGCGTCGTGGGGGGCTTCCTCGGCGGCTGGACCGACCGCGCCATCGGCGCGGCCGTCGACCTGCTGCTCGCCATGCCGGTGGTCATCATCGTGCTGTCGGTGCTGGCGGTCTTCCACAGCAGCATGCCGGCCGCAATGGTCACCTTCGGTGTGCTCGCCGCGGCCGGGATCAGCCGAGTGACACGGAGTGCGACGCTGAGCGTCAGGGAGGAGGTCTACGTCGCCGCGGCGCGCGTCGCGGGCGTGCCGAAGCGCCGCATCATCCTCCGCCACGTGCTGCCACGCGTCGCGGGACCGGTCATCGTCCAGCTCTCCCTGATCGCGGGTGGGGCCCTTCTCGTCCAGACCGGCCTGAGCTACCTCGGGCTCGGCGCGCAACCACCCGCTCCCACGTGGGGCGGCATGATCGCCGAGGCCGCGGGAGTCATGCAGCAGAGCCCGTGGCTCCTCCTCCCGAGCGGGGTGGCGATCGGCGCCACGATCCTGGCCTTCGCGCTGCTCGGTGACGCGATCCGCGACACGCTGAGCGACCACTGGGCCGCCACGCGGCCGGGCTCGTCGGCGGCCTCGCCCGGCGGCGGCGTCCCGGCCCCCGCCGCCCCGGCACCGGCGAGCGGGCCCACGCCCGCGCGGCCCGAGCCGTCCCGGAGCCTCAGCCCCGCCCTGCGGATCGAGGGCCTCAACCTCGCGGCCGGCGGCGCCCACCTCTTGCGGGACGTCCATCTCGAAGTGCTCCCGGGAGAGACGGTCGGCCTGGTCGGAGAGTCCGGCTGTGGCAAGACGATGACCGCGCTCGCCACGCTGGGGGTCCTCCCCGCAGGGGTCCACCTCACCGGCGGTCGGATCATGATGGACGGCCAGGACGTCGCCGGTGGTGACAAGCGGGTGCTGGGCCGGATGCGGGGCAGGCACATGGCGATGATCTCCCAGCAGCCCATGACCGCCCTCGACCCGTGCTTCCGCGTCGGGAGCCAGTTGAGCGAGGCCGTCCGCCGGCACCGGGGGATCTCGCGCACGCAGGCGCGGGCGTGCGTCATCGAGCTGCTCGAAATGGTCCGCCTGCCCGACCCCGGGAGCGTGGCACGCCGCTATCCCCACCAGCTCTCGGGCGGGATGGCCCAGCGCGTGGCCATCGCCATGGCCCTCGCCGGAAGGCCCAGGCTCCTGATCGCCGACGAGCCCACCACGGCCCTGGACGTGACGGTTCAGGCGGACGTGCTCGACCTCCTGCGCCGGCTCCAGCAGGACATGCGGATGAGCATCCTGCTCATCACGCACGACTGGGGCGTCGTCGCCGATCTGTGCGACCGCGCCGTCGTCATGTACGCGGGAGAGGTCGTCGAGTCGTCCTCGACCGAGGAGCTGTTCGCGAACCCCCGGCACCCGTACACGCGCGGCCTGCTGGCGGCGAACCCCCAGGCATCCGAAGGACGGCGCCGCCTGCCCACCATCCCCGGACGCGTCCCGTCACCCGACCGGCGTGAGCCGGGCTGCCAGTTCGCGCCCCGCTGCGGCTTCGCCGACTCCCGGTGCGTGACCCACGCGATCGGGATGGCGACGACCGGACCCGGTCATCTGAGCCGGTGCGTCCATGACGAACGCATTCCGGGACCGAAGGGAGCCGTGACCGCATGATCTCCGCGACAGGGAGGGACCCGGTGTCGCAAGCCGCACCTCTCCTGCAGGTCGACCGGATCACCGTGGAGTACCCGGGACGCCGTGGCTCCGGCCCCGTCGTCGCCGCGGACGCCGTCAGCCTGGAGATCGGCCGCGGCGAGGTGCACGCGCTCGTCGGCGAGTCCGGTTCCGGGAAGTCCACGGTCGGGCGAGCCGTACTGGGGCTCACCCGGGTGACCGCGGGCACCATCCGCCTGTCGGGCATCGACGTCACGGCCGGCAGCAGACGGTCACGGGCGTTGATCAGCCGTACCGTCCAAGCGATCTTCCAGGACCCGTACAGTTGCTTCAACCCGACGATCAAGGTCGGCCACAGTCTCGCGGAGCCGCTGACACGGGGCCGCCGCCCCCGTGACCCCGGCCTCCTGACCCGGGTCCGCCAGATGCTCACCAGAGTCGGCCTTCCGGAGGAGGCCTTCGACCGCTACCCGCGGCAGTTCTCCGGCGGCCAGCGGCAACGCCTCGCCATCGCCCGCGCCCTGATCGCCCGGCCCGCTCTCGTCGTGTGCGACGAGCCGGTCAGCGCGCTGGACCTCTCCGTCCAGGCGCAGATCCTGAACCTGCTCGCCGACCTGCGCGAGGAAGAAGGACTCTCCTACCTCTTCATCGCGCACAACCTCTCGGTCGTACGCCACCTCGCGGACCGGGTCACGGTGATGTATCGCGGAAGGGTGATGGAGTCGGGGCCGGCCGGTCTCGTCTGCCGCGAACCGGCGCATCCGTACACCAGGGCGCTGCTCGACGCCGAACCCGTTCCCGACCCAGCCCTCCAGCGGGCCCGCCGCCAGGGCCGCCTGAAGGCGGGCGAGGAACGGCCGGACACCTCCGTCTCGACCGGCGGATGCTCCTTCGCGGCCCGGTGCGCGTACCGGATCGACGCGTGCACGCGCGAGAGGCCGCCGATGCGCCGCTCGCACGCCGGCGCCGACGTCGCCTGCCTCCGGCAGGGCGACATGAACCTGGCCGGCCCTTTGTCCCCACAGCAGTGCGAGACGACTACCGGAGGTTCCGGCTCATGACGACGTACGAGACTCCGGTGCCGGCCTTCGGCGACGACGGGACCGGCCACGGGGCACGGCCCGGAACGGACGGGCCGTTCGCGGTCGAGGTACGGCGGGGCGTGCGGATCCCGACCTCCGATCCGGAGGTCACCCTCGGTGCGGACGTATACCTCCCCGTCACCGACGAGCCGGTACCCGCGCTGGTCACGCTGTTGCCCTACCTCAAGGAGGGCGCTGCCGGGATCGGCGGCGGGCCCGCGCTCCGCTGGCTCGCGAGCCGCGGATACGCCGGCGTCCTCGTCGACTTCCGGGGCTATGGGACCTCCGAGGGACGGCCGAGGGCGCCGTTCGACCCCGGCGAGAGCGATGACGGGCTCGCGGTGATCGCATGGGCGGCCGATCAGCCGTGGTGCACGGGGCGCATCGGCATGTGGGGCATCTCCTATGGCGGGATCACCGCGATGCGGACGGCGTCGCGCCGGCCCCCCGCGCTCGCCGCGATTCTCACGGCGTCCGCCATGGTCGCCCCGGGGCCGGACTTCGTGCATCCCGGCGGACGTCCCGGCGTGTTCGCCGGCCAGGCCATCTGGGGTCTCGACACGCTCGCGGCACTGGTGATGCCGCCGCTCGACGACCTGAGCCCCGCGGCGGAGCGACGCTGGCTGGATCGGCTCGGTTCGGACCCGGTGCCCTTCCTGGTGGACATCGTCGAGCGCGGTGCCGACGATCCCGAGTGGCGCCGGCGCGAGATCGCGGTCGAGGACATCGAGGTTCCGGCGCTGTGCGTCAGCGGGTGGCGCGACCTGTTCTGCGACTCGCAGATCCGGGCCTTCGAGCGGCTGCGGGGCACCAAGGCACTGCTGGCGGGCCCCTGGATGCACACGCTGCCGAACGAGTCGCCGTTCGAGGCGGTCGACTTCAACGACATCGCCTTGCGGTGGTGGGACCGATGGCTGCGGGGCGACGTGGCCCGGCCGGAGGCACCTGCCGGGGTCACGGCCTTCATCCAGGGCGCCGATCCCCGGTGGGTGGAGCTGGACCAGTGGCCGCCGGAGTCCGAGACGGTCACGCTGCGGCACTCCGGCGGAGAGCAGGCGTCCACGCAGGAGTCCACGCCGGCGGCCGTGCTCCGGCGCACCGGCAAGGGGGATACGACCGACCCGACCATCGGAGCCCTGAGCGGCCTCTGGTGGGCCCCGACGACCGGCTTCGGCCTGCCGCGCGACCAACGCGCCGACGACGCGCGGTCATTCGCCGTCACCAGCGGGCCGTGGAACCGCCCGCTCCTGATCGCAGGCCGGCCGACGGTCCGGATCGCCGCGCGCCCCATCCTCCGTCCCGTGGTCGTGAAACTGCTCGACGTGGACGAGCACGGCTCGTCCACGTTGATCACGGCGGGAGACTCGGTCCCGGGCACCGGGGCCGCAGCCCCGGGTGAGGCTGCCGGGCCCGTTGAGGTGACGTTCCGGGCGACGTGCTACGAACTCCCTGCCGGTCACCGCCTTCGCATCACGGTCTCGTCGGCGGACTTCCCACGGCTCTGGCCGATCTCCGGCCCGGATGCCGGGCCGGTCGTCGTCGAGGACATTGCCGTCGACCTTCCGGTTCTGCCCGCCGAGCCGCCGCGAGCCGCCGTCCCGCGGGCCGGCACACCGGCCGGCGAGCAGGCGGCGCCGATCCGCGACCAGTGGTTCATCGGCCGCGATCAGCTCTCGGACCGGGTCACCGTGGTCCTGCGGACGCGGGCCGACGGAGTGACGCCGGGCGAACAGTCCTACCTGAGCCAGACGAAGCACGTCCGCGCGTCGGTGGGGCCGGGCGGGGCCGGCGACGCCGAGCTCGTGGCCGGCACCAGCGTCGAGATTCGCCACTCGATCGAGGGCGAGCCCGTCGGACACGTCGCCACCTCCCTTGTCCGTGACGCCGACGCCACGACGATCCGCGCCTCGGTGACCTGGAAGGGGAGACGTCTCTATGACCGCACCTGGACGCACGCGACCGGGAAGCAGGAGACCCAGCAGGGAGCAGACGAATGAACCATGACCGATCCGCCCCGAAGACACCGAGCGGGAAGCTCCAGCGCCTTGTCATCCGCGACCGCCGGCGCGCCGAGGCGGGGCGCGATGCCTGACGCGGCCGGCCCGGCAGTCCACGACGGCGGTCCCTCCGGGGCGAGCCGGGAGATCAGGGGCGATTCGCTCGCCGCCGCCTTCCCCCTCGGCGGCATCGGAACCGGCAACGTGTGCATCGGTGCGCGGGGCGACCTGCGGGACTGGCAACTGTCCTACAAGCCGCAGATCATCGAGCGCCTGCCGTACAGCTTCTTCGCGTTGCGGGTGAAGCCGGACGGCGGCCGGCCGGACACCCGGGTGCTGGAGTCGTGGCTCCAGCCGCCGTTCGAACGGCCGAGCGGCATCAACGCCTATGACGCCGCCGGCCTGCCGCGATTTCGCGAGTCGAGGATGCGGGGAGAGTACCCGTTCGTCTGGGTGGACCTCGTCGACGACAGCGTCCGGGCCGAAGCGCGGCTCGAAGCGTTCACGCCCCTCGTCCCGCTGGACTGCGAGGACTCCGGCTTGCCGGCGGCCGTCCTCAGGTATCGGATCACGAACCGTCACGAGACGTGGGCAGAGGTCACGGTGGCCGGCTCGGTCGCCAACGCGATCGGGTTCGACGGGTACGACCACGGGATCGCGCCCCGGATCCACGGCGAACCGCACAACGAGTTCCGGCAGCAGGGGGCGCTACAGGGCATCTTCATGCGCTCCTCACTGCCGGAAACCGACCTGAGGCACGGAACGATGGCGCTCGCGACCACCGATCCGGACGTCACGGCGAAGACCCGCTGGACGGCGCCCCGCGGGGCCGAGCTCAGCGAGCTCTGGCAGGACCTCACGTCGGACGGACGCCTGAGCCCCGGCGGCGCCTACCCCATGCCGCCGTCCCACGGACTGGCCGCTGAACCGCCGCTGCTCTGCGTGGGCTCCCTCGCCTCGGCCCAGGTGGTCGCGCCGGGGGCCTCGGCGACCTTCACGTTCTTCCTGACCTGGCACCTACCGAACCGGAGGAAGGGCTGGGACGGGCAGGTGATCCGCGACGACCCGCACCTGGACGAGATCGTCCGGAACCACTACGCGACCAGGCACCGGGACGCGTGGGAGGTCGCCGGCCATCTGGCCCGCGAACTGCCCCGCCTTGAGCGGGCGACCAGGACGTTCCACGCGAGCCTGTTCGGCAGCACCCTCCCCGAGGAGATCAAGGACGCGGTCGCCTCGAACGTCGCCGCGATCCGCAGCACGACGTGCTTCCGGATCGAGGGCGGGACCTTCCTCACCTGGGAGGGCACCTTCGAGGACAACGGGTCCTGCGAGGGGAACTGCACGCACGTCTGGAACTACGCCCAGACCGCCGCGTTCCTGTTTCCCGATCTCGAACACAGCATGCGCCGCACGGAGTTCCTCGCCGAGACCGACGCGGACGGGCGGATGCGGTTCCGCACGAACACGGTCTTCGACGCGCCGCCATGGGACATGCTGCCCGCTGTCGACGGCCAGTTGGGCAGCATCGTCCGCCTCTATCGCGACTGGAACCTTTCAGGAGATCGTGACCTGGCGCGTGAACTGTGGCCGGGGGCTCGGCGCGCCCTGGAGTTCGCCATCTCGTACTGGGACCGCGATGGCGACGGGCTGCTGGAGGCCGAGCAGCACAACACCTACGACATCGAGTTCCACGGACCCAACCCGCTCGCCAATGTCATGTTCGTCGCGGCACTCGAAGCCGGCGCACGTCTCGCCGAGGAGATGGGCGAGGCGGACGACGCCACTCGGTACCGGCTGCTGGCGCGGGCCTGCGGCCGGCGCATGGACGAGGTGATGTGGAACGGCGCCTACTACGAGCAGAAGATCCCCGATGGCGAACAGCGGATCTACCAACACGGGTCGGGGTGCTTGTCCGACCAGTTGCTCGGTCAGTTCCTGGCGCATGTCGCCGGTCTGGGGCACGTCGTCCCGCCCGGCCGGGCCCGATCGGCCCTGCGCGCGATCTACTCGTCCAACTTCCTTCCCCGCCTCGGCGACCGCCCGCTGTTCCACCAGACGTACGCGCTCCAGGACGAAGGCGGCCTGGTCCTGTGCACCTGGCCCGAGAACGACCGTCCCGACGTGCCCTTCTACTTCGCCGACCAGGTGTGGACCGGCGTCGAGTATCAGGTGGCCGCCCACCTGATCTACGAAGGACTCGTCGAGGAGGGGCTCACGATCGTCCGGGCCGTGCGCGCCCGGCACGACGGCCGGCGGCGCAACCCCTGGAACGAGGTCGAGGCCGGGAACCACTACGTCCGATCGATGTCGAGCTGGGCCTTGCTGCCGGCCTACTCGGGTTTCACGTACGACGGGAGGAGGGGCCGCCTCGGCTTCGCCCCACGAGGCGGGGACGACCCGTTCTCGTGCTTCTTCAGCACCGCGACCGGCTGGGGCGTCTTCACCTTGGGGTCGAGCGGGTTCGAGCTCGACGTCAAGGGCGGACGCCTCGCCCTCGGCGAACTGGCCCTGCCTTCGCGGACGGCCCGGGACGGGGCGACCGCCACGCTCGCGGGCCGCGATCTACCGGTCGAGGTCTCCGTCGCCGGCGGCACGCTGTGCCTTCGTCTCGGTCCCACGACGGTGACGCCCGGCGAGGCGCTGCGCGTGGTGTGGCCACGGTGATACCGGCCCCAGGACGTGAGGCCCTGCCCGGCCACAGGCGTCCGCCACGGCGACGGCGCCGCTCGCGGCCGATGTGATCGGTACTTGCCGGGTGCGGCTCGGGGGCACCGGATCGCTGTTCCCGGCCGATCTGCACCGCTGCGGGCCGCTGTTCGACGACTATGATGTGCCGGTCGAGCTCGACCTGCTCGGGCAGCGATCGTTCGAGCAAGGCGTCACGACGCATCGTTACGCCATGCGGGATGCAAGGAGGCGAGCTCGTGCTGAGACAGGTCGCAGAGGGTGTGCTGATCCACCAGAGCGAGTTACTTCAGAACAACACCGTCGTCGTGCAGGGCCGGGCCGGCGTGTTGCTCATCGACCCCGGAACAACGGGCGGCGAAATGGCCTGCCTCGCGAACGACCTGTCCGATCTGGGGCAGGCGGTTGTGGCGGGCGCCTCGACGCATCCTGATTGGGATCACGTGCTCTGGGACGCCAGGTTCGGCGAAGCGCCCCGTTACGGCACGGCCCGCTGCGCGGCTGACATGCGAGACCTGCTGTCGGACGCGGACTGGAAGGCCCGCGTCGCCGAGGGGTTGCCGCCGGAGATCGCCGAGGAGATACCGCTGGACCTGTTCGGCCTCATCACCGGGCTGCCCGCCGGGACTGCGCAGATTCCCTGGGACGGCCCGAACGTGCGGGTCATCGAGCATCAGGCGCACGCCCAGGGCCACGCGGCGCTGTTGATCGAGGAGCGCGGGGTTCTCGTCGCCGGCGACATGCTCTCTGATGTCTTGATTCCGATGCTCGATCTGAGCGCCGCCGACCCGATCGAGGACTACCTCGCCGCGCTGCGACTGTTCGAGGGCGTGGCGAGCGACGTCGATGTCTTCATTCCGGGTCACGGCTCCGCCGGCGGAGCTGATCAGATGCGCGCACGGATCGCACAAGATCGGGCGTACGTGCAGGCCCTGCGTGACAAGCAGGATGTCGGCGACCCGCGGATCGGCCCGTCGGCCAAGCCCGGCTGGGAGTGGGTGGGCGACGTGCACGACGGGCAGGCCCAGCGCCTCGCCCGGAGAAGCGAGCGCGACGGGGCGCCCCGCTAGCGATCGGTGTGCGGCACACCTGGTACGCGGGGGTCGCCTCGGCTGCGGAACCACCCGTCCTGAATCAGGCGTCCGACCCCGAAACCGCGCTCCGGTCAGGGCTGTCTCAGCAGGAGGCGGACGATCGTGCTGAAGGCGTCGGGCCGGGCTTCGATGCCGGTGAAGGTGTCGTTGTAGACGAACGCCTCGATCATGCGGGTCAGCGCGTAGGCGAGCGTGTCGGCGTCCACCTCCGAGTGGAATCCTCCGGATGCCTCCTCCTCTCGGATGAGCGCGGCGATGGCGGCGACCGTGCGGGACTGCACTCCGGCTTCCCTGCTGGTGATCAGCCGGAATGCGAGGGCGGGCTCGCTTTCCAGGAACTTCTGCATATAGGGCGCATGGCTCACGCCGTCGGCGACGTAATCGAGCACCTGGATGATCCGGTCCGCGCCCCGGCCGGAGGCCCGCTGCCTGCCGTGCTCGATGCTGCGGGCCGCGATCGACCACATCACGTCGGCGATCAGGCGCTCCCGGTCGCCCGTCCAGCGGTAGAGCGTGTTGCGTGACACGCCGAGCTCGGTGGCCAGCGCGTTCATGTCGATCCGCCTGCCCAGCAGGAACCACTGCCGGGCCAGGTGGAACGCGTCGGCCGGTGTCGCCTTGCGCTGGGGCCGCTCGCCCTCGCTCTCCGCGAGCGCCGCCGCGTACGCGGGGGACATGGGCACTGATGTCATGACGCCATTGTAGGACATATCCCGAATCTGTTGACCTATATGACACTTCGGAATACTGTCACATCCATCGCCGATGGAGGGTTCATGAACACCGAGAACAGGCCCCGTGGCGTCCTCGTCACAGGAGGTGGGCGCGGGATCGGACGCGCCATCGCGCATCGCTTCGCCCGCGCGGGGTTCGCCGTCGCGGTCAACGACGTCGATGCCGTCGCCGCCGAGACCGTCGCCCGCGAGGTACGCGACGCGGGCGCGGAGGCCATCGCCGTCCCGGCCGACGTCGCCGACCCCCGAGCCGCGCACACGCTGGTCACGCAGACCGTCTCCCGTATGGGCCGGCTCGACGCTCTGGTCAACAACGCCGGGATCGAGCACCGGGCGTCCCTGGACCGCCACACCGCGACGGAGTGGCGGCGGGTGCTCGACGTCAATCTCACCGCGCCGTTCGAGCTCGCGCGGATGGCGGCCCCGCATCTGGCGGCCGGCGGGAGCGGGGCGATCGTGAACGTGTGCTCGGTCGCGGTCACCGGCTTCTCCGGCCAGATCGCCTACGACGCGTCCAAGGGCGGGCTGCTCACGCTGACCCGTTCGCTCGCCGTCGAACTCGGGCGGCGGGGGATCCGGGCCAACGCGGTGTGCCCCGGATTCATCCGTACCGACATGACGGCACACGGCGACCTCGCCCTCCTGGGCGAGCGCCAGGTGGCCAAACTCCCCTTGCCCCGGTTCGGCGAGGCCGACGAGGTCGCGCACGCCGTGGCCTGGCTGGCCTCCGACGAGGCCGGCTACATCACAGGTCAGGCCCTGTTCATCGACGGAGGGATGGTGCGGGCATGAGCACGCCCAGCGAAGGTGTTCACGGCCGGGTCGCCCTCGTCACCGGCGCGGCCGGCGGCATCGGCGCGGCCGCGGCCCATCGGCTCGCCATGGGGGGAGCCGACGTGATCCTCGCCGACCGCGACGCCTCGGGCCTGGCCCGGGCCCGCGAGCGGATCGAGGGCGCGGGGGCGCCGGGGAAGTGCACGGTCGCCGTCTTCGACCAGTCCGATCCCCACGACGTCTCGCGTCTGGAGGCCGAGCATCTCGGCCGCCTGCCGCGCCTGGACATCGCCGTCCTGGCCGCCGGATACGGCCGCTACGGCGAGATCCTCTCGCTGCCCCTGGAGACCTGGCAGCGGCACCTGGACGTCAACCTGACCGGGACCTTCCTGGTGCTGCGGGCCGCCGCCGCCCGAATGGCCGCCTGTGGCAACGGCGGCAGCGTGGTCGTCATCGGCTCCACCGCCTCCAGCTATCCGACCGACCTGTTCGGCGCCTACGCCGCCGCCAAGGCGGGGGTCCTCATGCTGGCCAGGGTGGCCGCCGCCGAACTCGGCTCACACCGGATCAGAGTCAACACGATCATGCCCGGGGTCATCCACACCCCGATGACCGACGGCCTGCTGTCCGACGACGCCACCCGCGAGCTGATCCACGCCGAGACGCCGCTCGGCAGGTCGGGCCACGCCGAGGATGTGGCCGCGGCCGTGGCGTTCCTCGCCGGCGACGACGCCGCCTTCATCACCGGGACCAGCCTGCTCATCGACGGCGGCCAGACCCTGCACGGCCTGCCACGCTGGTTCAGCACCGACCATCGGGTGCCGGGCGCCCCCGAGTGGACGGCGCACTCCCGCCGATCGCACCTGGTCGCGTCGTGACCGGCCCGATCACGCGCGCCGAGCCGATGGCGCCCGACGACCACGACATACCGGACGCGGATGCCTGCGTGCTGCCCCGGCTGCTTCGGCGGCGCGCCGTGGCCACCCCCGACCGCGAGTTCGCCGTCTTCGAGGGCGGGGAGCGCTGGACGTACGCCGAGGCATGGCAGGTCGTGCTGGACACGGCGGGCGCGCTGCGCGCGCGGGGCGTGGCACCCGGCGACCGCGTGCTCTCCTGGCAGCCCAACGGCGCCGACGCGTTGCGCACCTGGCTTGCCGTCAACCAGCTCGGGGCCGTCTACGTCCCGCTCAACACCGCCTACCGGGGACGGTTGCTGGAGCACGTGCTCACCAACTCCGGCGCGCGGCTCATGGTCGTCCATCCCCGGCTCGCCGAGCGGCTCGACGGCCTGGCCACCGCCCGTCCGGAACTCGTCCTGACCCCCGAGGAACTCGACGCCGCCGGGCCGGCGGCGGAGGACTGCCCCGCCCAGCCCTGGGACACCTACGCGATCATCTACACCTCGGGCACGACCGGCCCCAGCAAGGGCGTGCTCAGCTCGTACGTCCACGTGTGGTCCGCGGCGATGGCGGCCTTCGGCGGCGTGCTCGACGAGCACGACCGCTACATGGTCAACCTGCCGCTGTTCCACGCGGGCGGCACGATCGGCGTGACCGGAGCGCTCGTGCTCGGCGGGTCGATCGCGCTCGTGGAAGGGTTCCGCACCGACGCGTTCTGGCCCGAGATCCGGCGCACCGGCACCACCGCCGTCACGCTGCTCGGCGCGATGGCGTCCTTCCTGCGGGGCCGGCCGCCGTCGCCGGACGACACCGCCCACCCGCTGCGCACCGTGTTCATGATCCCGGTCAGCGAGGACGCCGAGGCGTTCTCCCAGCGCTTCGGCGTCGAGATCAGGACCATGTTCAACATGACCGAGACGAGCTGCCCGCTCGTCTCCGCCGCCCCGAACCCGCCCAGGGGCACGTGCGGAAAGCCGCGACCGGGCGTGGAGGTCAGGCTCGTCGACGAGCACGACCGCGAGGTTCCGCCCGGCGCGGCCGGCGAGCTGATCGTGCGTACCGCCCGGCCCTGGGCGATGACGCACGGCTACCACGACATGCCCGAGGCCACCGCCCGCGCCTGGCGGAACGGCTGGTTCCACACCGGCGACGCGTTCCGGCGGGACGAACGCGGTGACTTCGTCTTCGTGGACCGGCTCAAGGACGCGATCCGCCGCCGCGGGGAGAACATCTCCTCCTTCGAGGTGGAGACCGCGGTGCTGGAGCACCCCGCCGTGCGCGAGGCAGCCGCCGTCGCGGTGCCCAGCGAGCACGGCGAGGACGAGATCCTGCTCGTCGTCGCCCCCGTCGACGACGCCCTCATCGACCCGGCCGAGCTGCACGAGCACTGCCGGGCCCGGCTACCGCACTTCATGATCCCCCGCTATGTCAGAGTCACCGCCGAGTTGCCCAGAACCCCGACCTCGAAGATCGAGAAACACCGGCTCAGGCGGCAGGGCCTCACCGAGGACACCTGGGACCGCGAGGTGCACGGCCTGGCCGTCAAGCGGGAAAGGCTGACGCGATGACCGGCCCGGTCATCGACGTCGCCGGGATCGTGTTCGACGACGAGGGCTGGGAGGAGTACCTTCTCGGCTTCGCCCGGCGTGCCCCCCACTACCTTCGGGTCTTCGAGCGCCGCTTCGCGTCCATGGCGGGGATCTCCGCCGAGGAGTACCGGCGAGTGGCGCGGCGCGGACCGGAGGCACTGGCACGCCACCTGGCCGCCACCGGACGTCTCGGGACCGACCCGGACGACCACGTGGCCCGGCTGGCGGAGCAGGGCGTCCGCCACCAGATCCTCCTCGGGGCGCCCGCCGCGTCACCCGCCGGCAACGACCGGCTCGCCGCCTTCGCGGCGCGTCATCCGGATCGGCTGCGCGCCTGGGCCGGGCTCGACCTGCGCCATGGCGCCGCCGCGGCCCGCGAGCTGACCCGGTGCGTACGCGAGCTCGGCATGTCCGGCGGAACCCTCGTCCACTTCATGGACGACGCCGACCCCCTGTCCGCCGCGAGCCGTTCGGTCTATGAGACGGCCGCCCGCCTCGGGGTTCCGCTCTGGCTCCACGTCGGGCACAACCTGTCGCCCGTCAGCGCGGTGGACACCTGCACATGGCGGCACATCGACGTGATCGCCCGGACCCATCCGGATCTCACGATCATCTGCGGCCACGGCGGATGGCCGTGGGTGCTGGAAACGGTGGCCGTCTGCCAGCGGCACCCCAACGTCTACCTCGAATTCTCCACCTACCGAGCCCGCCACATGGCCCTGCCGGGCTCCGGTTGGGAGCCGCTGTTCGCCTACGGGCGCACCACGATCAGGGACAAGGTCCTCTTCGGATCGGTGGAGTGGGCGCACGGCCGAAGCGTCGGCGAACTCGCCGAGGAGGTGGCGAGCCTGGATCTGCCTTCGAGCACCGTGCGCCGCTGGCTCCACGACAACGCCGCCGCGGCGCTCACCGTCCCCGCTGGTCACGAGAGCCCCGGGGCTCTGGCGGGGGAGAGGAGGGCGGTGTGATCCGTCAAGGCCACCGGACGCGGGCGCACGGCGTCCCCGGCGACATCGCGGCCGCCATGCGGTCGCTCCCCTTCGGCAGGAGCCGGCGATGACGACACCGATCTTCGTCCTGGGCGGCGAGCAGAGCGACTTCCGCGACAGCTGGACCACGGGTGGCGGCGGCCTGCACGACCTGATGGCGTACACGGTCGCCGGCGCCCTTGAACGCACCCGCCTCGACCCGGCGGCCGTCCAGACGGCCCACGTGACCAACTTCGCCGGGGAGGTGTTCAACCACCAGGCGCAACTGGGCGGCTTCGTCAACCGCCTGTACCCCGAGTGGGCCGACCTGCCCACCTCCCGGCACGAGGCCGCCTGCGCCTCCGGGTCGATCGGCGTCCTGGCCGCCATGGCCGAACTCCAAGCCGGACGCTACGACTGCGCCCTCGTCGTCGGCGCCGAGATCATGCGTCACGTCGGCGGCCAGACCGCCGCCCGCCGCATGGGCATCGCCGCATGGCACGAGCGCGAGGTCACCGACGACCGGCTGCCATGGCCCGGCCAGTTCAGCGACATCGCCGACGCCTACGCCGAACGTCACGGCTTGGCCTATCCGCACCTGGCCCGGATCGCCGAGGTGAACCTCGGCAACGCCAAGCGCAACCCCCGAGCCCAGACCCGCTCCTGGACCTTCGAACCCGGCGCCTTCACCTGCGACGACACGCTGAACCCCGTGGTCGCCGGGATGCTGCGCAAGCAGGACTGCGGCAGGATCACCGACGGGGCCGCCGCTGTGGTCCTGGCCGGCGAGCCCTTCGCCCGCCGGTGGGCCCGCGAGCGCGGCATCGCCCTGTCGTCGGTGGCCCGGGTGCGGGGGTGGGGACACCGCGGCGCCCCGATCCTGCTCGCCGAGAAACTGCGCCTCGGGGCGACGCAGAAGTACCTCTTCCCGCACCTGCGGCGCGCCATCACCGACGCCTACGCCCGCGCGGGGCTCGCAGGCCCGGGGGACCTCGACGTCATCGAGACCCACGACTGCTTCACGATCACCGAGTACGTCGCGATCGACCACTTCGGCATCACCGAGCCCGGCGCCGCCTGGCAGGCCGTTGAGGACGACGTCATCACCCGAGAGGGCCGCCTGCCGGTCAACCCCTCCGGCGGTCTCATCGGCCTCGGCCACCCGGTCGGCGCGACCGGCGTTCGCATGGTCCTGGACGCCCAGCGCCAGGTCACCGGCACTGCCGGCGATTACCAGATCGACGGCGCGACCACCGCCGCCACGCTCAACATCGGCGGCAGCTTCACCACGGTCGTCGGCTTCGTCATCGGCACCTGAGTCCGACGGGTGGCCCGCGACGAGCCGTAAGGAAAGGAAACAATGGCATGGCCAGTCAGGAAGCCGACGCGCTGCGGTCGATGTACCAGTCGCTGTCGGAGCGCTCGGCGGCACGGCCGGACATGGACCTCGCGGCGATGAGAACGCTCTTCGAGGAGCTGCATCGAGTGACCCCGGAGCCCGAGGGCGTGAGCTATGCCGAGGTCGACGCGGGAGGAACCCCTGCGATCTGGTGTCTTCCCGACGGGCGGGCCGACGATCGCGTGCTCATCCACCATCACGGGGGCGGCTTCATGGTGTGCTCGATGTACACCGACCGCAAGATGGCCGGGCACATCGCGAAGGCGGCCGGCACCCGGGCGCTGGTCCTGGACTTCCCGCTCGCCCCGGAGAACCCGTTCCCGGCCCAGATCAACGCGTCGGTCGCGGCCTTCCGCTGGCTGCTGGACCAGGGGTTCGAGCCCGCGCACATCGCCAGCGTCGGGCATTCGGCCGGTGGCAATCTGTGCACCGGCATGGCGCTCGCGCTGCGCGAGGCGGGAGACCCGATGCCCGCGGCCGTGATGCCGATGTCGCCCTGGTACGACATGGAGCTGACGGGCGAGACGTTCGACACCCTCGCCCACCTCGACGCGGTCGTACAGCGGCCGATCCTGGAAACGATGCGGGCGGCCTTCCTGGGCGCGACACCGCCCGACACGCCCCTGGCCAACCCCCTGTACGCCGACCTCCGCGGCTTCCCGCCGACGCTGATCTACACCGGTGCGCACGAGACGCTGGTGAGCGACACGGAACGCTTCGTGAAGAACGCGCGCGACGCGGGGGTGGACGCTCACTGCGAGATCGTGCCGGAGATGCAGCACTCCTTCGCCTTCCTGGCGGGCCGCGCTCCCGAGGCGGACGCGGCGATCCGGCGGATGGCCGCCTGGTTGCGAGTTCATCTGGGGCTGTGACCGGACCAGGCCGGGGCCCGAATGGTGTCCCGCACCACGTCCGCGCCCCGACGCCGTGACCCGCCCGCCGCGTCCTCGTCCAAGAGCGGGACGGGTCACGCTGAGCGCCGGGCCGCCCGGCCCCCGCACCATGCCACTACGCGCCCAGGGGGCCGGTCCCGGTCAGGGTGACGACGCAGGCACACCACGCGGATGTCTGTTCGTCCCCGGCCGCCCGGCGCGCTGTGAACGTCAGAAGGGCAGGCGCCGTCCCGACGGCGTGCGGAGGTCGGGGTCCGGGGCCTTCCCGGACCGTCGCGGCCGGGGGGTTTCGATCTGCCGCCGCCGGCGCGCGCCGGGAGGGAAGCCGGGAGGGAACTGGTCCCGGCGGGCACGTATCGTCCATTCGACCAGGGAGAGAAGACCGAGGTACATCACGCCGCCCTGTTCATGTCGCCGCCGGAGGCGGGGTGGGAGCCGGGGTGGAAGAGGTCGAGCAGCGACGCCAGCTCCGCGCGGTCGCCGATGCCCAGCTTGCGGTAGACGCGCTGCAGGTGGTTCTCCACCGTGCGCACGGACAGCACGAAACGGAGGCTGATCTCCTTGCTGGACATGCCTGCGGCGGCCAGCTCGGCGATCTCACGCTCCCTGCGGGTGAGCCGGGGGCGCTCCAGGGCCTCAAGCGCGGGAGTGCGGGCACCGTCCGGCCCGGCCAGGCGCAGCGCGCGGGCCGCGGCGGCCGCGGCGGCGGCCAGGTTCCCGGCCGCGCGGTGGCGGTTGGCCTCCTCGGCCGCCGCCTCGGCGGCGAGCAGGGGGCTGCCGAGCCGCTCCAGGCCGGCCGAGGAGGCGGCGAGGGCGTCGCCGTCACCCGTGACCAGGGCCGCGGCGTGCGCGGCGTACTGCGGTGCCGCGTCCCCGCCGGCCCGCCCGGCCAGCTCGCCGAGACGGTCCAGGACGTGCCCGGGTTCGCCCAGCCTGGCCACCTCGTGCAGGGCGAGGGACTCAAAGCCGGCGGCGCCCGACTCGCGGGCCAGCGCCGCGGCCCTCTCGGCGATGGCGGAGGCGCCGGGGGAGCCGCCGGCCGCCGCGACCCAGGACCGGGCCAGCTCGGTCCAGGGCTGGAGCAGCCACAGCGACCGCTGGGCCGGCTCGTCGGCCTCGGCCAGCGCCTCGCGCGCCGCCGCGGTCTGCCCGGACAGCGCCAGGCCGTGGGCGAGCTGCCCGAGCAGGAGGGCCAGCAGGCCGCGGTTGCCGAGCTCGCGGGCGATGGCGACGCCCTCGCGGCAGCGGTGGAGCTGCTCGCGCAGCTCGCCGCGGGCCCTGGCGGCCAGCGCGCGCAGCAGGCAGAACCAGGCGATGGCGAAGGGGAAGCGGCGCTCCACCGCCCGGTCGTACGCCGCGGCGGCGCGCGCCTGCGCCCGTGGGAAGTCGCCGGTGAGCAGGCAGGCGTGCACCCAGCCCAGCTCCAGGAAGAACTCCAGCCAGGGCAGCTCGGCCTGGTGGCGCAGCGCCGGCTCGCGGGCCCGCTCCAGCGCGGGGAAGCTCTCCTCCGGCGGGCGCAGGAACGCCAAGGCGACCGCGCGGGCGACCTCGGCGACGCAGTGGGCCCGCGAGTCGTGCGGCGCCTCCGCCATGACCTTCTCGGCGAGGCCGGCTCCGGCACGGCATCGCCCTGTGGCGACGTCCAGCAGGGCCAGCACGGCGGCCGGCTCGGCGCGGGACTCCACGCCGGCGACGTCGCGCAGCGCTGAGTGCAGCAGCGCCCGCGCCGCGCGTACGCTGTCGAGGCCGAAGGCCAGGTTGAACGCGCGGACGCAGGCCAGGCGCGCCCGGTCCCGCTCGGCGGCCGGGCGCGGCAGGCGGGCGAGCCGCTCCTCGGCTTCGCGGGCGCGGCCGAGGAACATCAGCCCGTAGCCGAGGGGCTCGGCGGCCCGCGTGCCCTGCCCGGCCGCGACGGCGTGGGCGGCCAGCTCGGCGCTCAGCTCGTGGTCCAGGTGCGCCCAGGCGTCCCTCATCGCGGCGACGACGCTCTCGGCGGGCGGACGCACCCCGTTCTCCAGCCGCCACGCCACGACCCTGCGCAGGTCCTCGCGGGCGTGCGGGCCGGCCTCCAAGGCGGCGGCCAGCTCCTCGCGCACCCGGCGCGCCCGCAGCCGGGGAGTGCGGGCGCGCAGCACCTCGCCGTACAGGGAGGGGGTCAGGCGCGCCTGCTCGCGGTCGCCGAGCCGCGTCACCTCCACGATGCCGAGCGCCTCGACGGCCTCCACGGCGGGGCGGGACACCAGCCGGGCCGGCACGTCGGGGCTGAGCGGCCCGCCGAACGCCAGCAGCTCCAGCACCCTGCGGCAGTCGTCGCCGAGGCCGGCGAGCCGCCTGTCCACCACGCCGGCCAGGCGGAGGGTCACGGGGAAGGGGCCGCTCGCGCGCCACACGCCGTCGGCGGGGGCGAGCGTCCCGGTCTCCAGCATGGCGGCGACCAGCTCGCGGAGCAGGAACGCCTTGCCGCCGGTGGCCTCCCAGCAGCGCTGGACGAGCATGCCCTCGGCGGGGCCGCCGAGGGCGTGCTCCAGCACCTCTCCGACCTCCTCACGGCTGAAGGGGCGCACCTCGATCCACTCGGCCATGCCGCTGGTCCACAGGCCGGTGATGGGGTCGGGGACGGCCTCGGCGCTGTGGGTGGCGGCCAGCACGAACGCCTCGTGCCTGCGGGCCATCTGGAAGGCCAGCGCCAGGGAGGCCGGGTCTAGCAGGTGGACGTCGTCGATCACCAGGACGGGCTTGCGTCCGCCGGCGCGGCCGATCAGCGCGTCGGCCGCGAGGCGCAGCGAGCCGCCGTTGAACGCGGTGCCGGTGAACTCCGGCGGCAGGTGTTGCGCGAAGGCGCCGAAGGGCACGGAGGAGGTGGCCTGACAGGCGGCGGCGCACACGACGAAGTGGTGTCGCCGGCACACCTGCCGCACCGCCTCGGTGAGCAGGCGGCTCTTGCCGACGCCGCCCTCGCCGATCAGCGCGGCGCCCGACAGGTCGGGGTGCCGCATGGCCGCGGCGATGCGGCCGAGCTCGGTCCTCCTGCCGACGAACGCCCGTCCCAGCTCGGCCATCGCGACCCAGGACCGCGGCACGTACAGCGGGGTGCGCTCGTCGGGCACGGGCGCGGCTTCCAGCAACATGGTGCCTCTCATGATGCCGTCGAATGCGATTGTCGAAAACAATTGTCTTTTCGGTCGCGCGGGGAGGCCAGTGCGCTGGTCACCCGGTCCATGTGAATCCGTCACATCCCATTCTCTTAGCCGCTCACGCCGATGGATCGTGAGTAATGCTCCTGGGCGCGTTGAGTAGCCCCACCTGGGCGAACAGAGCATTGCCGGGGGTTAATCGCCGGCGCTGCGGAGCTTACCGTGGGACGCGGACGAGTTTCCGCCATTTCTGGCACGGCGATCCCATCGAGAGAAAGCAGCTCAATGCGCGTCACAGAAATCACCCCACGCAGGGAAGAGATCGCGGAGAATGGGTGGGCCCTGGGCCGGCTGCCCATTTCCGTCGCCAGTGAATGGAACGAGTTCGCCAAGCACTGGGAGGACCTTCCGGCCGACCGCTACGTGCTCAGGAGCCACGGCACCACGCGGCACCGGCGGATCGGCCACCTGCTGGCCCGCGGCGGCACGGGCGCGGGGGTCACGATGGAACGGGCGCCGCACGGCGCCTTCTTCCAGAGCGCCGAGATCAACTCGGTGTACGGCGGCCACGCCCGCACCTTCGCCCCCATCACCGCCGAGACCTACGACAACATCTGCTTCCGCTCCGCCCTGGAGCACGACCTCGGGCTGGTCAGGCGGCTGGAGGGGGACGCCCCCACCTGGCGGATCACCGTGCACATGATCCGCATCCTGGCCACCGGGGACGAGACCTCCGCCCCGGCCCCCGAGGGCCGCCACAGCGACGGCCACGACTACGTGATCATGCATCTGATCAACCGGGAGCACTGCGCCGGCGGCGTCAGCCGCGTCTACCGCAAGGGCGCCGGCCGGCCGGAGGCGGAGACCACGCTCACCGAGCCGATGCAGACCATCGTGATCGACGACCGCCTGATGGAGCACGAGGTCACCCCGATCAGCCCCAGCGGCGGGCCCAGGGCCGTGCGGGACATGATGATCGTCGATTTCGACCGCGAGTAACCACTCTGTCACATCACACCACTTCGAGGAGTTCCCATGGCGAACACCACGGCCGCTCCCGCGTGCCTGCAGTGCGAGACGGAGATCCACGTGCCCGCCGAGGCCGAGCTGGGCGACATCCTCACCTGCCGCGGCTGCGGCCAGGAGCACGAGGTGCTCGACGTCGCCCCGGTCGTCAAGCTGGACCTCGCGCCGGAGATCGAGGAGGACTGGGGTGAGTGAGCCCCGCGCGGACGTGCTGGTCTCCGTCACGATCACGCGCCTGGAGGAGCGGATGCTCCTCCAGGCGCTCCGCGCGGCCGGTCTGACCGCGCGGGCGGTGAAGCCCCGGCACACCACCGCGTTCCTCAACGACGGGGCGCTCGCGCCCCGGCTGGTCATCCTGCGCAACCTCTCCCACCGTGAGCTCCGGGGAATGTCGGACCGGTTCGAGCACGCCGGAGTCCCCACGCTCAACACCCCGCACGCCGTGCGACTGTGCCTGTCGAAGGACCTGCAGGCATTCGCCTTCGCCCGCGCGGGCGTCCCGCACCCCGAAACGCGGATCGCCTTCTCCGCCGACCAGGTGCGCGAGCAGGTCGAGGCGCTCGGCGGCGACGCCGTGATCAAGCCGGTCAGCGGCTCGTGGGGCCGGGGCGTCGTACGCGTCACCACCCCCGCGGAGCTGGCGGCCTGGAGCGGCGGCTGGGAGGCGGTGGACCCGGGCGAGCGCTCCTTCCCGGTGATCGTGCAGGAGCACGTGCCCAAGCCCGGCTTCAACGAGCGGGTGATCGTCGTCGGCGACCGCCCGGTCGTCGCCTACCGGCAGGTCAGCCAGGACCTGCGGACCAACACCCACCTGGGCGGCGGCATCGAGCCGATCCCGCTGTCGCACCGGTCGGCCGAGCTGTGCTCGCGGGTCGTCGCCCTGTTCGGGCCCGGGTTCTACGGGATCGACCTGGTGGAGTCCGCCGAGACCGGCCGCCTGTACGTGCTGGAGGTCAACACCAACCCCGAGTTCGCCAAGTCGGTGCCGGTCCACGGCGTCGACATCCCCGCGCTCCTGGCCCGCTTCGTCCGCTCGGCCATCGAGGAGGAGCGCGCCGGGCGGCTCACCGAGCGGAAGGACATGGCGGCATGAGCGAGCGGATGAGGGTCGCGGTGCTGGGCGCGAGCGGCTTCATCGGCGCCGAGCTGATCCGGCTGCTCTCCGGCCATCCCCAGGCCGAGGTGGCGTTCATGTCCTCACAGCAGCACGCGGGCAGGCCGCTCGGCCAGGTGGTGTCCGGGCTGCGCAACTCCCGGCTGGCCGGGCGGCGGCTGCGCGGCCTGGAGGAGCTGTCCAAGGTGTCCAAGGTGGACGTGGCGTTCTCCTGCCTGCCCAACGGCGTGCTGCCCGGCGTGCTCGACGAGGTCAGCGGCCAGGCCGACCTGGTGCTGAACCTCGCGGGGGACTATCGGCTGCGCGACCCGGCCGAGATCGCCGAGCACTACCCCGAGTCGGCCGGCGGCTGGCGCCAGCCGATCCCCTACTACGTGCCCGAGTTCGGCCCCAGGCCGAGCGAGCCGGTGGTCAACCTGCCCGGATGCATGGCCGTCGCCGGCCTGTACGCCCTGTACCCGCTGTTCGCGGACGGGCTGGTGGAGCCGAGGGCGGTCGTGGACGCCAAGACCGGATCGAGCGGCGGCGGCGCGGGCAGCGCGGAGCACCCGGCGCTGCGGTACGGCAACCTGCGCGTGCACCGCCTGCACGGCCACCGGCACGCGCCGGAGATCGGGCAGGCGCTGGGCACCCTGACCGGCGTCAAGCCCGACCTGCAGTTCTCCGCGTTCAGCCTGCCGGTCTCGCGCGGGGTGTTCGCGACGGCGTACACCTGGCTGCGGCCCGGCGTGGAGGCCGGCGAGGTGCGCCGGGCCTTCGCCAGGGCCTATGCCGACGCCCCGTTCGTACGCGTCGCGGGCGGGCGCTCCCCGATGACGTTCCCCATGCTCAAGACCGTCGTCGGCAGCAACACGGCCGAGGTCGGGCTGTCGGTCGAGGGCTCCCGCTGCGTGACCGTCGCCGCCCTGGACAACCTGATCAAGGGCGGCGCGGGCCAGGCCGTACAGGCGATGAACCGCGTCTTCGGTCTTGAGGAGACGCTCGGCCTGCCGGAGGTGGGACCATGGCCGTGACCGACGCCCCCGGGTACGGCGCGACCGCGCTCAAGGAGGTCAACCCGTACCGCGCGCTGTACGTCGTCAAGCTGGGCAGCTCGACCCTGCGCCACGCCCGGGTCTACGACGAGCTGGCCGAGCTGCGCGCCCGCGGCGCCCGGTTGCTGGTGGTCACCGGCGGCGCGGCCGACATCTCGCTGCACTACGCGCTCATCGGCCGGCCGGTCAGGACGCTGGTCCTGCGCGGCGGCGACGAGGTGCGCTACTGCCCGCCGGACGAGATGCAGCACATCATCGACGCCTACGAGCAGATCACCCTGCCCCGGGTGCGCCAGGAGCTGGGCGGTCGCGGGCTGTCGGTGTTCGCCGCCACCGGGCGGGTCGAGGGGCTGGTCACCGCCACGCCCAACGGCCCGATCCGCGCGGTGGACGGCGGCAGGCAGCGCTTCGTGCGCGACCACCGCGCGGGCACGGTCGCCCAGGTGGACGCCGCACGCCTGGCGGAGCTGCTGGACGCCTTCGACGTGGTGTGCCTGTCGCCGCCGGTGGCGGCCACCGACGGGGGCGCGGCGCTGAACGTGGACGCCGACGTGCTGGCCGCCGAGGCGGCCGTGGCGCTCCGCGCCGACCACCTGCGCCTGGTGACGGGCACGGCGGGCCTGCTCACCGACCCCCGCGACCCCACCAGCACGCTCCCGCACGCCACGGCGGGCCAGGGCATGGCCTACGCCGGGGGCAGGATGCGGCAGAAGGTGCGCGCCGCCGAGCTGGCGCTGTCCGGCACCCCCGACATCGCCATCACCGGCCCGCACACCGTGGACGCCCGCGGCGGCACCCGCTTCTGGCGGGCCCCCGCCCCCGCGCCCGACCTGGAGCTGCCGGCCAGGATGGTCGAGCTGGCCTCGGTCTCCGGCGACGAGCGCGAGCTGGCGGAGTACCTCGCCGGCTGGTGCGCCGCCCACGGCATCGACGCGCACATCGACCCGGCGGGCAATCTGGTGGCCACGCGCGGCTCCGGCCCCCGGCGGCTGCTGCTGCTCGGGCACATGGACACGGTGCCGCACCTGTGGCCGGCCCGCTGGGACGACGAGACGATCACCGGGCGGGGCTGCGTGGACGCCAAGGGCAGCCTGGCGGCGTTCCTGGACACCCTGGCCGCCCTGGAGGTGCCCGGCGACGCGACCGTACGGGTCGTCGGCACCGTCGAGGAGGAGCGCACCGCCGCGGGCGCGTTCTACGTACGCGACCACTACCCCGCCGACGCCGTGATCGTCGGCGAGCCGAGCGGGGCCACCGCGCTGACCGTCGGCTACCACGGGGTGTGCAAGGCCCGCCTCGGCATCGCGCAGCCCACCGCGCACACCGCGGGCAAGGCCGCCAGGACCGCCGCCAGCCGCGTCGCCGACGCCGTCGCCGCGGCGGAGGCCGCGATCGCGGGCCTGGGCGCCGACACGCTCTTCGCGGTGCTCGGCCTGCGCGCCGGCAGCCGCGACGGGCTGCAGACGGGCGAGGCGGTCATCGACGTACGGGTGCCGCCGGGCCTGCGCACGGCCGAGGTGGCCGAGGCGCTGCGCCGCGCGGCGCCCGCCCCGGTCGAGGTCGAGATGATCCTGCAGACCCCGGCCGTCGCCACCCCGAGGACCAGCCCGCTGGTCAAGGCGTTCATCCGCGCGGCGCGCGCCGTGACCGGCGCGTCCCCCCGGATGCTGGCCAAGAAGGGCAGCAGCGACATGAACACCCTGGCCACGACCTGGCAGGGGGTGCCGATGGTGGCCTACGGGCCGGGCGACGCCTCGCTGGACCACACCCCGCACGAGCGCCTGGACGCCGCCGAGTACCGGCTGGCCGTCGCGGTGCTCGGCGAGGCCGTACGGCGCTGGCTGCGCGACGGCGCCCCGCTGCAGGCCGCGACGGTGGGGGAGGAGAGATGAACCCGATCGACCTGGCCCGTGAGCGCGCCCTGCGCGCCCGCCGGTCGGTGGTGGACATGGCCGCGAGCGGCGTGGGCTGCCACCTCGGCGGCAGCCTGTCGGTGCTGGACATCCTGGTCGCCGCCTACACGGTGGCACAGGACAGGCCCGGCGTGGAGGTGGTCTTGAGCAAGGGCCACGCCGCCGCCGCGCTGTACGCGGTGCTGCACCAGGTCGGCGTCATCGCCGAGGACCCCGCGCCGCTCTACGGCAAGGCGGGCGCGCCGTATACCGGGCACCCCTCGCCGAAGGTGCCCGGCGTGCGCTTCCCGACCGGCAGCCTGGGCCACGGGCTGGCGTACGCGGCCGGCTGGGCGCTGTCGCGGCGCCTGCTCGGCGCGCCCGGCGGCGCCATCGCCGTCGTCGGCGACGGCGAGCTGCAGGAGGGCCTGGTGTGGGAGACCCTGCAGATCGTCCAGGCCAAGCGCATCGGCGGGCTCACCGTCGTGGTGGACGTCAACGGCGGCCAGAACGACGGCCCCGTCGCCGACATCTCGCCGCTGACCCGTCTGCCCGAGCGGCTGGCCGCCTTCGGCCTGGAGGTGATCGAGATCGACGGCCACGACATCGAGAAGCTGATGGACGTGCTGGTCCCGCGGGAGCGGCCCACGGCAGTGCTCGCCGCCACCGTGAAGGGCAAAGGCGTGCCGGCCGTGGAGGGCAAGGCCGCCTCCCACTACGTGAAGATCAGCCCGGCCAGGGCCCGGCAGTGGAAGGCGGTGGCGCGATGACGCTCAGCGGGCGCGAGGCGTACAAGGAGGAGCTGACCGCGCTCGCGGCCGGCGACCCGCGCATCGTGTGCCTGGAGGCCGACCTCGGCGGCGCCGGCCATCCCTTCGCCAGGCGCTTCCCCGAGCGGTTCCTCAACCTGGGCATCGCCGAGGCCGCCGCGGTCGACATCGCGACCGGGCTGGCCTCGGCCGGGCTGCGCCCGTTCCTGAGCACCTTCGCCGCCTTCGGCACCTGGCGCGCCGCCGAGAGCGTCAAGCTGGGCCTGGGCTACCAGGGCGCCCCCGTCGTCCTGGTCTGCCCGTACGGCGGCGCGTCCGGCGGCTGGTTCGGCCCCACCCACCACGGCCTGGAGGACCTGGCCGTCGTGCAGAGCCTGCCCGGCGTGCGGATCGCGGTCCCGTGCGGCGAGGCCGAGACCCGCGCCGTCATCAGGTCCGCCGCCGCGCAGGACCGCCCCTGCTACGTGCGGCTGGCGCGCAACGAGCCGTACGAGGCCCCGTTCCCGCCCGCGGGCCCCGGCGAGGTGGGCTGGGTCCACCGCGGCGACGGTCCCGCCTGCCTGGTGTCGATCGGCGAGAAGCCGGCCGGGCTGTGCTCGGCCGCGACGCGGGAGCGCCCGGACCTCTCCCACGCCCACCTGTGCTGGGTGGACGCCGAGAGCCTGGCGCAGGCGGCCGGCGAGCTGGCGGCCTCGGCCCGGCGAATCGTCGTGGTCGAGGAGCACCGGGGCGCGGGCGGCGTCGCCTCCACCCTCGCGCTGCTGCTGCCCGGCCACGAGGTGCTCAGCGTCAACGCGGGGACCTCATGGCTTTCGGAGGGCGGCGACCACGACGAGACCCTCGCCGCGCTCGGGCTCACCGCCGAGGCGGTGCTGACCGCGGCGAGCCTCACCCCCACCCTCACCCAGGGAGCGACATGACGACGATTCACAGCCAGACGAACGCCGGCCAGGCGAACGCCATCGCCGAGGTGACCCGCCAGACCCTGTCGGACCCGGCGCTCACCCGGCGCAGCCCCGGCGAGGAGTTCGCCTGGGCGGTCGCCCGCGACGGCGACGGCGGCGACGTCACCGTCCCGATCCGCGGGTACCTGCCCTCGGCGTTCCCGCTGTTCGCCACCCGGCCCCGCTACACCGTGCGTCACCTGCTGAAGGTGGCCAGCGTCAGCGACCGGCCCACCGCGTACGTGTGGGAGGCGCCGCAGCCCGGCATGGACGTCCCGGGCCACACCTACGCCAGCACGCCGGAGTCGGGCTTCGGGCCGAGCGTCCAGCACGCCGAGCTGACCGACCTGGTGGTCGAGGTCCCGCTGCCCAAGGGCCTGCTCGGCGAGCCCGCCCTGCTGGCGGCGTTCGTCGACTACCGCGTCCTGGTCCGCATGGGCGTGGTGGAGAACGAGTCGCTGCTGCACGGCACCGCCGACGGCCGGATCGGCGGCCTGCTCACCCTGCCCGACATCCGCACCGGCGTGCTGGGCGAGGACGTGGGCGCGTCGCTGACCGCCGCAGCCGCGCGGGTCGAGGACACCGGCGGGTCCTGCGACGGGATCGTGGCCCACCCCGAGCTGTACTGGCGGCTGGTGCGCGACGGCACGCTCGCCAGGCTGAACGAGGTGGGCATCAGGGTGGCCCGCACCCGGATGATGCCGCGCGGCAAGGCGCTGCTCGGCGACTTCCGCGCCGCGGTCACGCTGCTCGACCCGGGCGAGTCCGCCCTCACGCTGCGCAGGAACGCCGGCCCCGGCGGCGAGGACGTCGTACGCGCCTCCGCCCGCGTCGGCCTGGCCGTGCACCTGCCCCAGCACTTCCTGCTGCTGTCGCCTCCGGGAGAGGAGGACGAGCGGGGATGACCGACCGGCCGAGAGTGCTCTACATCACCGGCTGGCTGCGCAGCGGCAGCACCCTGGTGGGCAACGTGCTCAACGAGCTGCCCGGCGTCCTGCACGCGGGCGAGCTGCACTACCTGTGGCGCAACGGGGTGCTGCGCACCGGCACCAACTCGGTCTGCGGCTGCGGCGAGCAGGTCCGCGCCTGCCCGCTGTGGTCGTCGGTGCTGGCCTTCGCCGCGACCGGCGAGCCGTCCGGCGAGCCTGAGGCGCTGGCCCGCCGGATGACCGCCGCGCAGCGCCGCCTGCTGCGCACCCGGCACACTCCGGCCAGGCTGGCCGAGGCCAGGGCGGGCGCCGCGCCCGCCCCGGTCTCGGGCGTGCTGGACCGGATGGCCGGCCTGTACCGCGAGCTGGCCGCCCGCGGCGGGGAGCGGCTGGTGGTGGACGGCTCCAAGTACCCCGCCGAGGCGGCGGCGCTGCTCGGCCGCGCTGACCTGGATGTGCGGGTGCTGCACGTGGTACGCGACCCGCGCGCCACCGCGCTGTCCTACCACCGCGGCAAGCAGTACATCTCGCCGATGGGCCCGGCGGCGAGCACCGCCTACTGGACGGCGTTCAACCTGGCCTCCGAGCTGGTCGGCGCCGCCTTCCCGGAGCGCTACCTGCGGGTGCGCCACGAGGATCTGGCCCGCCGCCCGGCCGAGACGCTCGCCCGGGTGATCGGTTTCGCCGGGCTGGACGACGCGCCGCCGGTGGACGGGGCGGGGATCGTCCGCCTCGGCGTGAACCACACCGTAACCGGCAACCCGGACCGGCTCCGGCACGGCGAGGTGGCGATCCGCCCGGACGAGCGCTGGCGCACCGAGCTGCCGCGCCGGCACAGGGTGACCGCGACCGCGCTCGCGCTGCCCCTGCTGCGCCGCTACCGCTACCCGCTGGCGCCCACCTCGGCCGGAGACGGCGCGATCGGAGGCGGCGCGATCGGAGGCGGCGCGATCGGAGGCGGCGCGGCCGGAAGCAACACGATCGGAAACAACGCGATCGGAAAGGAGAAACTGGGATGGACCTCGGACTGACCGGGCGGGTCGCCCTGGTCGCCGCGGCGAGCAGCGGGCTGGGGCTCGGCGTGGCCCGCGCCCTGGCCCGCGAGGGCGCCCACGTGTCCATCGCCGCCCGCGACCCCGGCCGGCTGGCCCGCGCCCACGCCGAGGTCGACGCCGCGGGCCCCGGCAAGGTGCTGAGCACCCCCGTGGACCTGCGCGACGACGACGCCGTCACCGCCTGGGTGGAGCGCACCGCCGCGGAGCTCGGCGCCCTGCACGTGGTGGTGACCAACTCGGGCGGGGTGCCGCACGGCCCGGCCGACGCCTTCACCCCCGGCCAGTACCGGGAGGCGCTGGAGGGCTCCATGCTGCCGCACGTCACCACGGCGCTGGCCGCGCTGCCCCACCTGAGGGCCGCGGGCTGGGGCCGCATCCTGATGATCACCTCCGAGGCGGTGCGGCAGCCCCTGCCCGGCACGGCCCTGTCCGCCTCGGCCCGGCTGGGCCTGCTCGGCTTCGCCAAGGGGCTGGTCCACGCCCTGGGCGCGAGCGGCGTCACGGTGAACGTGCTGGCCCCGGGCTGCCACCGCACCCCCGCGTTCGAGACGTTCCTGGAGGCGCACCCGGCCCCCGACAAGGAGACCGCGCTGAAGGAGATCACCGCGGAGATCCCGCTCGGCACGGTCGGCGACCCGGAGGACTTCGGCGCGATCGCCGCGTTCCTGGCCGGGGAGCAGGCGTCCTTCGTCACCGGCACGGTGCTGGTGGCCGACGGCGGCAACACGCGAGGGCTGGGGTGACCGAGATGGCGACCGGCTACCAGCTCTCCCACCTGGAGGCGCTGGAATCGGAGGCGATCCACATCGTCCGCGAGGTGGCCGCCGAGTTCGAGCGCCCGGCGCTGCTGTTCTCCGGCGGCAAGGACTCCATCGTGATGCTGCGGATCGCCGAGAAGGCGTTCTGGCCCGCGCCGATCCCCTTCCCGGCCGTCCACGTGGACACCGGCCACAACTTCCCCGAGGTGCTCGCCTACCGGGACCGGCGGGCAGCCGAGATCGGCGTCCGGCTCATCGTCGCGTCGGTGCAGGCGTCCATCGACGCCGGCCGGGTGAGCGAGCCCGGCGGCAGGTGGCCGAGCCGCAACCGGCTGCAGACCACCACGCTGCTCGACGCCATCGCCGAGCACCGCTTCGACGCGGTGTTCGGCGGCGCCCGCAGGGACGAGGACAAGGCGCGCGCCAAGGAGCGGATCTTCTCCTTCCGCGACGAGTTCGGGCAGTGGGACCCCAAGAACCAGCGGCCCGAGCTGTGGAACCTGTTCAACACCCGCATCCGGCCGGGCGAGCACATCCGGGTGTTCCCGCTGTCCAACTGGACCGAGCTGGACGTGTGGCGGTACATCGCCCGCGAAGGGCTGGAGGTGCCCTCGATCTACTTCGCCCACCGGCGGCGGGTGTTCGAGCGCGACGGCATGCTCCTGGCCGAGAACCCGTACCTGACGCCGGGCCCGAACGAGCCGGTGTACGAGGCGACGGTGCGCTTTCGCACGGTGGGCGACATGACGTGCACCGGCGCGATCTCCTCCACCGCGGGCGACGTCGAGTCGGTCATCAAGGAGATCGCCGCCACCCGGATCACCGAGCGCGGCGCCACCAGGGCCGACGACCGCGCCGGCGAGGCGGCCATGGAGGACCGCAAGCGGGAGGGCTACTTCTGACCATGGACATTCTCCGGTTCGCGACCGCGGGCTCGGTCGACGACGGCAAGAGCACGCTCGTCGGCCGCCTGCTGTACGACTCCAAATCGATCTTCCAGGACCAGCTCGACGCGGTGGAGCGGGCCAGCCTGGCCCGCGGCGACGACCGCATCGACCTCGCCCTGCTGACCGACGGGCTGCGCGCCGAGCGCGAGCAGGGCATCACCATCAACGTCGCCTACCGCTACTTCGCCACGCCGAAGCGCAAGTTCATCATCGCCGACACCCCCGGCCACCTGCAGTACACCCGCAACATGGTGACCGGCGCGGCGACCGCCGACCTGGCCATCGTGCTGGTGGACGCGACCAAGGGGCTGACGGACCAGAGCCGCAGGCACGCGGTGCTGCTCGGCCTCCTCGGCGTGCCGCACATCGTGGTGTGCGTCAACAAGATGGACCTGGTCGGCTACAGCCGGGAGGTCTTCGAGCGGATCACCGCCGAGTTCACCGCGTTCGCCGCCAAGCTCCCCACCTCCCACGTGACGTTCGTGCCGATCTCGGCGCTCCACGGCGACAACGTCGTCACCCGCTCGCCCGAGATGCCGTGGTACGAGGGCGGCCCGCTGCTGCACCTGCTGGAGACCGTGCACATCGCCTCCGACCGCAACCTGGTCGACCTGCGCTTCCCGGTGCAGTACGCGATCAGGCCGCGCTCGGGCGCCCACCGCGACTACCGGGGCTACGCCGGGCAGCTCGCGGGCGGCACACTGCGCCCCGGCGACGAGGTGCTGCACCTGCCCTCCGGGATCACCACCCGCGTGGCGGGCATCGACACCATGGACGGGCCGCTGGCCGAGGCGTTCCCGCCCATGTCGGTCACCGTGCGGCTGGCCGACGACATCGACGTGTCCCGCGGCGACATGCTGTGCCGCCCGCACAACGCGCCCGCGGCCGTCCAGGACCTCGACCTGATGGTGTGCTGGA
This sequence comes from Thermocatellispora tengchongensis, assembly GCF_014202315.1. Taxonomy (GTDB): domain Bacteria; phylum Actinomycetota; class Actinomycetes; order Streptosporangiales; family Streptosporangiaceae; genus Thermocatellispora; species Thermocatellispora tengchongensis. Next base: position 126,779 of record NZ_JACHGN010000013.1, read on the forward strand.
TGGGCGAGCGGCCGATGCGCACGGGCGCCACGCTGCTGGTCAAGCACACCACCCGTACGGCGCGGGCGCTGGTGCGCGACCTGCGCTACCGGCTGGACGTGCACACCCTGCACCGGGAGCGGGGCGTGGGCGAGCTGCGCCGCAACGAGATCGGCAGGGTGCGCCTGCGCGCCGCCCGCCCGCTGTTCTGCGACCCCTACTCCCGCAACCGGCTCACCGGCGGGCTCATCCTCATCGACGAGGCGAGCAACCAGACGGTCGGCGCCGGCATGATCACCGGCTCCGCCGTACCAGTTGAGTAACCGCGCGGCGCGAATGGAGTAGCGCCGCGCATCCCCCGCCGCCGCCGCCGTTCCTAGGCTTTCGAGGTGGCGCGCGGCCTCCCCTGACACCGGAAGGAACTGGCGATGCCAAGCCTGCGACCCTCTGATCCCGATATCCTCGCCACCGCCGTGGTCCACTCCATCGTGGTGGCCGCCGATCCCGACGCGCCCAGCTCGGGCCTGTACTACTGGGAGTGCGCCCGCCCGTACACCTCGGCCGTGGTGGAGGCGGTGACCACCGCCGCCGATCCCGTCATCAGCTCGCTGGGCCGCGCCCTGCACGACGACCCCGGCGATCCCGAACTGCACGCCGCCCTGCACGAGGCGCTGACGGCGCCGGAGCGGCAGGGCCCCGCCACCCGCGCGATCTTCGACCTGGCGTGGGAGTCGGAGTGCAACAACCGCCTGGGCTACCACATCGGCGCCCGCTACACCCGCGATGAGCCCACGGTCACGGCCGACGACCTGCGAGCCCTGCCGCCAGGGCCCGGCCTGCCGGCGGGCGCCGACCCCGAGGTGCTGGTCGTGATCCCGTTCCGCGACCGCGACACCGGCGGCGCGCGGCTGCGCAACCTGCTGGCCTGCCTGCAGTCGCTGCGCGACCAGTCCTTCCCCCGCGACCGCTACCAGGTCACGGTCGTGGAGTCGGACTCCGTGCCCCGCTGGCGGGACGTCATCCGGCCCTACACGGACAACTACCTGTTCGCCCCCAAGGCGAGCACCTTCAACAAGTCGTGGACGGTCAACGTCGGCGTGGTGCACTCTCCCGGCCGCAGCGAGGTGATCTCGATCCTGGACGCCGACGTGCTCGCCGACCGCGACTTCGTACGGCGCAACGCCGTCCGGTTCGAGCGGCCGGGCACCATGGGCCACCTCACCTACCGCAACATGCTGTGCCTGGACACCCCCTCCAGCGGGCGGGCGATCAGGGAGCGGCTGTGGGACCGCGCCGCCGAGCCCGATCTGGACCGCCTGCGCGGCTTCACGCTGCGCCGCGGCCCCGGCTGCTCGCTGTGGGTGCGCGCCGCCGCCTTCCACCGCATCCACGGCATGGACGAGCGGTACGAGGGCTGGGGCGGTGAGGACATCGACTTCAACTACCGCTTCGACTTCGCCAACGCCTACGACAGCTACGACGACCCGCTGCTGCACCTGCGCCACCCTCCGGCCTCGGCGCTGCGCGAGGACGGCGAGCTGGTCAACGCCCACATCCCGCCGCTGAGCTGGAAGCCGGAGGAGCCGATCGGCCGCATCGACCGCTTCGCCGCGGAGTGCGCGCAGGAGGGAGAGGCGGCATGACCCTCACCCAGGTGCGCACTTTGGGCACCGACAGGATCGAGCGCAACCTCGACCTGGTGGGCAAGCTGTACCAGCGCTCGATCTACCCCAGCGTGGAGGCGGTCGCGCACGGGCGCCGGCCGGCCGCGCCGGTGGTGGTCGATCTCGACCCGACCACGCTGTGCGACCTGGCCTGCCCGGAGTGCATCAGCGCGGGCGTGCTGCACAAGGGCGGGCTCTCCCGCGACCGCATCGTGGAGCTCGCCCACGAGCTGGCCGGCTCCGGCGTCAGGGCGGTGATCCTCATCGGCGGCGGCGAGCCGCTCATGCACCGCTCGATCGGCGACGTCATCACCGTCCTGCACCAGGCCGGTGTCCAGGTCGGGCTGGTCACCAACGGCACGCTCATCGGCCGCTACCTGGACGAGATCGCCGAGATGGTCTCATGGACGCGGGTGTCGGTGGACGCCGCCACGATGGAGACCTACGACCGGTTCCGGCCCAGCCGCCGCAAGACGAGCGTCTTCCCGCTGATCCTGGACAACATGCGGGCGCTCGCCGAGCGCAAGCGCGGCGCGCTCGGCTACTCGTTCCTGCTCATGCAGCGCCGCGACGCGGCGGGCGCGGTGACCGAGACCAACTACCACGAGGTGTACGCCGCCGGGCGGCTGGCCAAGGAGCTGGGCTGCGACTACTTCGAGCTCAAGGCGATGCTCGATGAGAACCACTTCACGGTCAACCAGTCGCCCGCCGACATCGCCCTGGTGGAGGAGCAGCTCGCCCGGCTGCGCGAGCTGGAGGACGGCTCGTTCCACCTGCTCGGCTCCTCCAACTGGGAGGCGGTGCACCACGACCTGGACCCGGTGCAGCCCAAGGAGTACTCCACCTGCCACGTCGCCGAGCTGCGGACCACGGTGACGCCGAACGGCGTGTACGTCTGCCCCTACCACCGGGGCAACGAGAAGGCCAAGATCGGCGACATCAACGCGATGTCCTTCGCGGAGATGTGGGCCAAGGCCGACACCACCGTCGTGAACCCCCGCGCGGACTGCCGGTTCCACTGCGCGCGGCACCGCGCCAACCTGGACATCGCCGCGCTGCCGCGCCGGGGGCGTCCGGTGGAACTGCTCGACGACTTCGACCCCTTCATCTAGCCGGCCGGGGGTGCGGGATGCGTATAGCGGTGATCGGAGCGGGGCCCGCGGGGCTCACCAGCGCCAAGCAGGCGCTGGAGGCCGGGCACGACCCCGTGGTGTTCGAGCGGCACGGCGACCTGGGCGGCATCTGGAACCCGGCGTCCCTGGGGGCGTACGAGGGGGTCAGGATGCAGACCTCGCGCCACGGCTTCCCCTTCTCCGACTTCGCCCCGGACGGGGGCGGCGACTTTCTCACCGTCGCCGAGATGCACGCGTACCTGCGCGCCTACGCCGACCGGTTCGCGGTGACGCCGCTCATCCGGTTCGGGCACGAGGTGACCCGGGTCGCCAAGCGCGACGGCGAGTGGTGGGTCACGGCCGTGCACAGGGGCGTGCCGGTCACCGCGCGGTTCGACGCGGTCATGGTGGCCAGTGGCGAGCTGTGGCGGCCTCGGGTGCCCCCCGGGGCCGCGCGCCCCCCACAGGGCGTGCGCGTGCTCACCGCCAAGGAATACCGCCGCCCCGACGCCTTCCGCGGCCTGCGCGTGCTGGTCGCGGGCGGCGGGGTGAGCGGGGCCGACATCGCCTGCGAGCTGGCCGGCCACGCCGCGGCGGTCGACTGGTCGGTACGCCGCAGGCAACTGTTCCTGCCGCGCGACTGCGGCGGCGTCGCCAACGACATGCTGTTCTCCTACATCGGCAGGGTCGCCCTGGAAGAGCTGCCCTACGCCGGCTACCTGGCCTGGCTGGACACGCTGCTGCCGGAGTACATGCGCATGTACCGGGCCACGGGGCTGCTGCCGGGCACCGGCTTCCACGGCGCGGTGCACGTCAACGAGAAGATCGTGCCGCATGTGTACCGGGGCGAGGTGCGGGCCAGGGCGGCCTTCGACCACTTCGCCGACGACGGCCACGTCGTGTTCGCCGACGGGACGCGCGGCAGGTACGACGCGGTGATCCTGTGCCTGGGCTACGAGATGCCCGACTACGGGTTCGTCGCGGGCCTGCGCCACGAGGAGCTGTACGAGCACTTCTTCTGGTACCGCGACCCGACGATGGTCGTGGTCAACACGCCGGTGGACACCGACGCGTTCGGCACGGCCTGCCCGTACTTCGAGGCCATCGCCGGCTGGGCGCTGGCCGTGCTGTCGGGCAAGGCCGAGCTGCCCGGCCGCGAGGAGATGGCCGCCTGGTGCGCGCGGCACATGGGCGCGCCGCACCGCAGGCGCTACTACGACTGCTGGCTGGAGACGATCAGGATCGGCCTGCGCAGCGGGGCGCTGCCCGACCCCGCCACCCACTTCGCCGGCTACTGGCGCCTGGTGTCGGCCACCGTGGTGCCGGCGAACCTGCGGCCCGGGGCGCGGGCCGGCCTGCCCGCGCCCGGCGACGGCCTGTTCGACCTGACCGCGCTGAAGCGGCGCGTCCTGGCCTGGCTCCCGGAGCGGGCGCGGGACGCGCTGCTGTCGGCGGGGCAGATCGACGCGGCCGACCACCTCGGGGCGCGGCGCGTGCCGCCGTCGCGGCGCATCGCCCCATGGCTGCCCTACCGCCAGCGGCTCTGAGCGGGTGCTGTCCCGTCCCCCACCCTTCCAGGAGGCGATGTGTATTCCACCAGAACCAGCGGCCTGCGGATCTTCTTGGACGGCGCCGTCACCCGGCTCGCCACCGCCACCGCGGCGATCGGCGTCGGCGGGGCGATGGTGGTGCCCACCGTCAGCCTCTTCCTGTCCGACGCCGTGCACGCCACCCCCATCATGATCGGCGCGTTCGTGGCCGGGCGCGCGGTGGCCGAGATCAGCTCCGACCTGGCGGTCGGAGTGCTGTCCGACCGGGTCGGGAGCCGCAGGATCGTACTGGGCGTCTGCTCGATGTTCGCCGCGGCCGGCGCGCTGTCCTACCTGTTCCTGCGCGACTACTGGCTGCTCCTGGCCACCACCGCGGTCATGTTCGGGATCGGCGGCGCCACCTTCCCGCAGTTGTACGCCTTCACCAGGGAGCTGGCCGAGCAGCAGGGCCACAACGCCACCTTCTTCAACTCCGCCCTGCGCTCGGTGACCTCGCTGGGCTGGATCGTCGGCCCGCCCCTGGCGTTCGGACTGATCGCCCTGCGCGGCTTCGAGACGATGTACGCCGTCGCGGCCGTGCTCTACTTCGCCGGCGGGCTGATCTGCTTCCTGGGGCTGCCCGACGCGGCCCCGCGGCCCGTCGGCGAACCCGGCGCGGCGCCGGAGCGGAGGACGGGCAACCCGTTCGCCGGCCTGACCCCGAAGGTCAGGGTCCTGCTCGTCGCGATCGTCCTGCTGCTGGCCGTCAACGCGATGTACCAGTTCGACATCGCGCTGTACATCACCAAGGACCTGGGCATGGACGAGGGCTTCACCGGCCTGGTGCTCGGGCTCGCCTCGGCGCTGGAGATCCCCGCGATGGTCTACATCGGCGCCAAGGCCGACCGCATCGGCCACTGGCGCGTGATCACCGGCGCCGCCGCGTGCGCGGTGCTGTTCTTCTGCGCCATGCCGTTCGCCAGGACCGAGCTCGCGCTGCTGTTGCTGCAGGTGCCCAACGCCATCTGGTGCGCCATCGCCCTCAGCATCCCGGTCACCGTCCTGCAGAACGCGATGCCCGACCGGCCCGGCGTCGCCTCCTCGCTGTACTCCGGCGCGTTCAAGACCGGCATGTTCCTCGGCGGCATCGCCGCCGGAAGCGTCGCCCAGTACGTCGGCTTCACCAACGTCTTCTGGGCCTGCGCCGCCCTGTCGGCGCTCGCGTTCTTCGCCGTCGCCTTCTGGAGAGAGACATGACCATCGCATGCAGCGTCGTCATCCCGACGTACAACAGGGCCGAGCTGCTCGCGCACACGCTGCGCTCCCTGACCCGCCAGACCCTCCCCGCCGGCCGCTTCGAGGTGCTGGTGTCGGACGACGGGTCGGGCGACGACACCGCCGACGTGGTACGGTCGTTCGCCGACCGCCTCGACCTGCGCTACTTCTACCAGGAGGACGAGGGCTACCGGCTGGCCAAGGCCCGCAACGTCGGCATCCGGCACGCCCGCGGCGAGGTGTGCGTGATGGTGGACTCCGGTGTCCTGCTCTCCTCCGGCTGCCTGGAGGCTCACCTCGCCGCGCATGCGGCCTGGCCGGGCCCGGTGGCGGCGATCGGCTACGTCTACTGCTTCAACGAGGACAACGAGGACGCCGCGCAGATGCGGCGGGTCATCGACGTGCACGACCCCGACGCCACCATCGCCCTGCTCCGCGACAGGGGCCAGTGGCTGGACATCCGCGAGGAGTTCTACGCCCGTTACACCGACGAGTTCCACGACCTGCCCGCGCCGTGGCTGGTCTACTGGTGCTGCAACGTCTCGGCGCCGACCGGCCTGCTGCGCGAGATCGGCGGGTTCGACGAGTGGTTCGTCCGCTGGGGCGGGGAGGACGTCGAGCTGGCCTACCGGCTGCACCGCGCCGGGGCGCGGTTCGTGCTCAGCCGCGACGCGGCCTCCATCCACTACCCGCATCCCAAGGTGTTCAAGGACAACATCGCCAACGCGGTCATCAACTACAAGTACATCGCCGAGAAGTACGGCACGCCGATCACTCGGCTTCTGGTCGACAACCACTTCTTCGTGATCAACGACATCATCCGCGAGCGCGGCCTGCCCTCGTGCGAGGAGTACCTGGCGGGACGGGCGGTGGAGCATGCGTGAGAAGGTGATCGTCTTCGCGCCGCACCCCGACGACGAGGTCATCGCCTGCGGCGGCGCCATCGCGGGCAAGGTCGCCGCGGGCGCCCGGGTCCTGATCGTCTTCGCCACCGACGGGTCGCGATCGCACAGCGCCGTGCTCGGCATCGAGCGCGATCCCACGCCGGGGGAGCTCGCGGCCATCCGGCGCAGGGAGGCCGAGTCGGCGGCCAAGGCGCTCGGCGTGGACCCCGCCGACCTGCGTTTCCTCGGCCACACCGACACCTTGCTCGCCGCCTCGCTGGACACCTTCCGCGCGCAGGTGCGCCGCCTGCTCGCCGAGCACGCCGACGTGGCGGAGGTCTACCTTCCGCACGACGTGCGCGAGCTGAACGCCGACCACCGCCTGACCGGCGAGGGCGTCGTGGACTGCCTGACCGAGCTGGGCTTGGCGCCGCGGCTGCGCAAGTACGTGGTGTGGGACGAGGACACCGAGGCCGCCTTCGCCTTCACCAACCGGATCGCCCCGGAGCGCGCGGCCTCGCCCACCGAACGCCTGGTGAGCCTGGACATCTCGCCGTGGGTGGAGCGCAAGCTCGCCGCGCTGGAGGAGCATCGCACCCAGGTGACCCTGTTCTCCCCGGCCCAGCGGCGCACGGTGGTGCCCGCGCCCTTCCTCGAACGGCTGCGCGCCAAGCGCACCGAGGAGTTCTGGATCGACGAGCCGGGGGAGGGGGCATGAGCGAGCGGAGCGATGAGCACAGTGCGTCGAGCGGTGAGCGCGGCGGCGCGCTGCCCTACCTGCCGGAGTGGCCGCGCGTGCGCTCGGCGTTCCCGCCCGACCCGGAGCTGGAGGAGCGCGTCGAGGGCATCCTCGCCCAGATGACGCTGGAGGAGAAGCTCGGCCAGATGATCCAGCCGGAGCTGGCCGAGCTGACCCCGCGGGACGCCCGCGACTACAAGATCGGCTCGGCGCTCAACGGCGCCGGCATCTGGCCCGGCGGGAACAGGCACGCCACGGTCAAGGAGTGGGTGGAGACCGTGGACACCTTCTGGGAGGCCGTCGAGGACGCCTACCGGGACCGCCCGTTCCGGGTGCCGTTCATGTGGGCCACCGACGCGGTGCACGGCCACAACAACGTGCACGGCGCCACGATCTTCCCGCACAACATCGGCCTGGGCGCGGCCCGCGACCCCGGCCTGGTGCGCAGGATCGGCGAGGCCACCGCGCGGGAGATCGCCGCGACCGGCATGGACTGGACCTTCGCCCCCACGGTCACCACGCCGCGCGACCGCCGCTGGGGACGCTACTACGAGGGCTACTCCGAGGACCCGGAGATCGTGTACGCCTACGCCCGCGAGATGGTGGCCGGGCTGCAGGGCGGCCCGGAGGGCCTGGCGGGCGACCTGCACGTCATCTCCACCGTCAAGCACTGGGTCGGCGACGGCGCGACCGTGGACGGGGTGGACCGCGGCACCGCCCGGTGCGAGGAGGACGTGCTGCGCAACATTCACGCGATGGGGTTCGTCTCCGGGATCGAGGCCGGCGCCCAGGCGGTCATGGCCTCCTTCAGCGGCTGGGACCACCCGGCCAACTACGACCACACCCCGGGCCGGCAGACGGCGTACAACCACAAGATCTGCGGCAGCCGCTACCTGCTGACCGACGTGCTGAAGGGCGCGATGGGCTTCGACGGCATCGTGATCAGCGACTGGGACGCGCACGCCGAGGTGGCCGGGTGCACGATCGGGGACGCCGGGTACGCCATCAACGCCGGCATGGACGTGCTGATGGTCGCGGGCCGCACGGCCTGGCAGTCGGTCTACCACACGGCGCGCGAGCAGGTGCTGTCGGGGGTCATCCCCATGGAGCGCATCGACGACGCGGTCCGGCGGATGCTGCGGGTCAAGATGCGGGCGGGCCTGTGGCACAAGCCCAGGCCCCGCGAGCGGTCGCTGGCCGGCCAGGCGCCGGTGCTCGGCTGCGAGGACCATCGCGCCCTGGCCCGCGAGGCGGTGCGCAAGTCCCTGGTGCTGCTGAAGAACGCGGGCGGCGTCCTGCCGCTGCCGCCGTCCGCGCGGGTGCTGGTGACCGGCAGCGCCGCCGACGACATCCGCAAGCAGGCCGGCGGCTGGACGCTGAGCTGGCAGGGCGACGACGTCGAGCCGTCCGACCTGCCCGGCGCCACGACGCTCGCCACGGCGGTGGCCTCGGTCGTCGGCCGGGACCGCTGCCACGTGGACCCCTACCTGGAGCACACGGACCCGGCCCGCTTCGACGTGGCGGTGGTCGCCATCGGCGAGGACGCGTACGCCGAGATGCGGGGCACCATCAAGCCGTGGGGCACGCTGGAGTACGCCCGGCTCAAGCAGTCGTACGCGCGCGACCTGGCCACCCTGCGCAGGCTGCGCGAGGCCGGGACCCGCGTGGTGACGGTCATGTTCACCGGGCGCCCGCTGTACGTCACCGAGGAGATCAACCTGTCCGACGCCTTCGCGGTGGCCTGGCTGCCGGGCACGGAGGCGGCCGGGATCACCGACGTGCTGTTCGCCGGCCCGTACGACTTCCAGGGGCGGCTGCCCGTGAGCTGGCCGCGCGGCAGGCGCTCGATGAGCGTGAACCGCGTCCCGCCGCACATTCCCGGCTACCGGGTGCCCGCGGAGGAGCAGGCCCCGGAGGGGGAGCACGAGCCGCTGTTCCCCTACGGCTTCGGGCTGTCGCTACGCGATCGCGGCGAGGCGGCCTCCCCCGGGCCGCTGCCGCTGGAGGAGGAGCCCGCGCCCCCGCCCGCGCCGCCCGTCTCCGGCCCGCTGTGGATTCTCGGCTCCGGCTCCGGCGGGGCGTACACGATGCGCATCGGCGGGCACAACACCTGGTCGCGGCAGGACATCTTCGCGGACAGGCCCACCGACACGCTGGTGGTGCGGGCCGAGCCCGTGGGCGACCCGGGCAGGCCCGGCGCGCTCTCGCTGCGCTTCAAGGGCCACGTCGCCTTCGTCTACGCGCAGGACCCCGATCAGCGCCCCCGCGACCTGCGCGGCTACCTGGAGGCGGGCGGCCGCCTGGCCTTCGACGTGCGGGTGGTCCAGGCCCCGGACCTGCCGCTGTACCTTGCCTGCCACGACGACTATCCGGCACAGCCCGGCCTGAACCTGGCGCCGTCGCTGCGCGCGCTTCCCGAGGGCGTGTGGACCACCATGGAGGTGCCGCTGGCGGAGCTGGCGCGCATCGGCCTGGACCTGCGGCACGTGGACGTGCCGTTCATGCTCTACACCGAGGGCCGGGCGGTCCTGGACGTCGGGGAGGTGCGCTGGCTGACCGGCTGACGGTGACTCCGGCAAGGGCGAGAAAGGTGACCTTTCTCGCCCTTCTGTCAATTGCTGACTTTTCCCCGTCGGGACACTTAGGATTCTGCCGTCAACCAAGGTCGAGCGGAGCCGAACGGGGCGCAGGCAGGTGCTCACCCTCAAGATCCTCCTGGCGGAGGACGTCCACATGGTGCGCGGGGCGCTTGTAGCCCTACTCGAACTCGAGCCCGACCTCACCGTCGTGGCCCAGGCCGAGCGCGGCGACGAGATCGTGCCGGCCGCGCTGGAGCACCGGCCCGATGTCGCGATCATCGACATCGACCTGCCGGGACTGGACGGCCTGACCGCGGCGGAGCTGCTGCACAAGGAACTGCCCTCGTGCCGCACGCTCATCCTCACCAGCCTCGGCCGGCCGGGCACCGTACGCAGGGCGCTGGCCGCCCACGTCTCCGGCTTCCTGCTCAAGGACGCCCCGCCCGACCACCTCGCCGAGGCCGTACGCGACGTCGCGGCGGGCAAGCGGTACATCGACCCCCAGCTCGCCTTCAGCGCCTGGGACGTGGGCGACAACCCGCTGACCGAGCGGGAGCTGCAGGTGCTCAGGATGGCGGCCCAGGGCGCCGAGGCCCCCGAGATCGCCGCCAACCTCCACCTGTCGGTCGGCACGGTACGCAACTACCTGACGTCCATCGTCATGAAGCTCAACGCGCGCAACCGCATCGACGCCATCCGCATCGCCACCGAGGCAGGGTGGGTCACGTAGTTTATTGCGATTGCTTCGCAATACGCGGGCTTGGGCGCTTTTCAGGCCGTGATCTTCCGTCGTCGCTCTGGTCGCTTCGCTCCCTGCCGCTCCTCCTCCAGATCACGGCCGCGCCCAAGCCGCTGTGTTCATGGCGCGTGCTTCGCAATACGCGGGCTTGGGCGCTTTTCAGGCCGTGATCTTCCGTCGTCGCTCTGGTCGCTTCGCTCCCTGCCGCTCCTCCTCCAGATCACGGCCGCGCCCAAGCCGCTGTGTTCATGGCGCGTGCTTCGCACGCGCGGGGCTTGGGCGCTTTTCAGGCCGTGATCTTCCGTCGTCGCTCTGGTCGCTTCGCTCCCGCCGCTCCTCCTCCAGATCACGGCCGCGCCCAAGCCACCACAACCCACTTACCGGACCGGGGGTGTTCGCCCGCTTACCGGGGATGTCTGCCCGCTTACCGGATCGGGGGTGTTTGCCCGCCTGCCTTGGGGTGGCGTTTCCGCTTCCGGGGTGCGTCAGGGGCTAGCCGGGGAGTGGTGTGTGGCGATCGCCTGGAGCACTTCGCGTTCGGGGTCGGGGACGGTGGCGGGGGACTCCTCGATCTCGGCCTGGCTGTAGGCGGCGGTCAGGACGGCGCGGGCGGCGCGGGCGAGTGCGCGGGCCAGGAGGGGTTCGAAGACCCGGTCGTGCATCGGCACCCCCAGGTCGAAACGGGCCTCGAAGTTCACCTGGCAGGCCGTGCTGGGGGCGGGCTCGCAGGTCCAGGTGACCGAGAGCTTGGCGAAGTCGCCGTCCACCTGCTCGAAGGCGACGGCCGACGGCTCCGCGCCGGCCTCGCGCTGGCGCCAGCGTACGGCGCCGCGGCCGAAGCGGACCGTCCACTCCTCCGCGTCCCCGGCGTCGCGCACCGACACCACGTCGCCGGGGAGCCGCGTCCGCCAGGAGCCGTCGCGCAGGCGGGCCAGCGCGTCACTCGCGTTCAGCGGGACGTGGGCCCGCACACCGACCGTTCGCATCTTCCGATCCCTTCTTGTCTCAGCCCCGGGCCGGCGCCATGGATATGCCCTGGAGGTGGGTCGTGCGGATCATCATGTAGCTCGCCTCGCCGAACACGCCGCCGGTCAGCCCGGTGCCGCCATGGGAGGGCATGTACGGGGCGAACCCGCAGTGCGAGGCGTCGTTGACCTTGAGCACGCCGCCGTTGCGCACCTCGCGGGCGAACCGCTCGGCGACGCCCTCGTCCGCCGTCCACAGCGAGTTGCGCAGCCCGTACGCGTTGCCGTCGACGAAGGCGAGCACGTCGTCGAGCAGTTGCCCGTCGGGGCGGCCGGGCTCGGGCACCACCACGGGCAGCAGCGGGAAGAACGTCTCGCTGCGCACCGCTTCCACCTCGCGGGCCGAGGCGAGGCCGTCCACGCGCACCACGGCCGGCTCGATGAACGGCCCGGTGTCAGAGGGGGTGCCGTCCACCTCCAGGCGCCGCCCGCCGCACACCAGCCGGGCGCCCTTGCGCAGGGCGTCGGCGGCGAAGGCGTAGAAGCCGTCGGCGGCCAGGACCGGGGTGAGCACGACGCCCTCCTCGTCCGGGTAGCCGGGCCGGATGCGGGCCGCGGCGGCCCTCAGCCGCTCGATCAGATCGTCGGCCACCGCCGGGTGGACGACCACCTGGTTGGGGACGTTGCAGATCTGGCCGGAGGCGTTGAACGCCTCCACCAGCGCGCCGGCCGCGAGGTCGAGGTCGGCGTCGCGCCACACCACGGCGCAGTCGTTGCCGGCCAGCTCCAGGACGGGCTTCTTGCCCGCGGCGACGCAGTCGCGCTGGAACGCCAGCCCCTTCTCCGTGCCGCCGAAGTAGATGACGTCGTTGACGTGCTCGCTGGCCAGCCACTCGGCCATCATCGGCGGCCCGCACACGACGTTGAGCGCGCCGGGCGGCGCCCCGACCTCCTCCAGGGCCGGGGCGAGGATCTCCCGCACGGCGTACATGACGCCGAGGGGGATGCTGCGGGGCGCGCGCACCACGACCGCGTTGCCCGACAGCAGGGCGGCGGCGCCGTAGACGGCGTTGGAGTGCGGAGCGTTCTGCGGCGGCGCGACGCACACCACACCGTCGGGCTTGCGCCGCATCGAGATGCGCTTCGCCCCGTGGCGGAAGTCACGCCGCAGCAGCTCGGCGCACCAGCTCAGCGTCTCGGGGCTGACGATGTCGAGCAGGCCGTCTACCTCCCACTCCGACAGCGTGCGCGTCCGCCCCTCCGCGATCATGATCTCGACGAACTCGCGCCGGGTCTCGGCCAGGCGCTTGCGGATCACCTCGCCCAGCCGCAGCCGCACGTCCAGCGGGCTGGCGCCCCACTCGCGCGCCGCCGAGGCCGCGGCGGCGAGCGCGGCCTGTACGGTGCCCGGATCGGCCACCGCACACCGGCCCGCCACCTGCGGGCCGGCCGAGGCCGGGTCGATCTCGCCGCGCTCCAGCGCGCGCTTCAGCCGCAGGGCGCCCGGGGGGTCCTCCAGGACGGCGCGGGCCGAGACGGTGTAGATGTGCTCGGCCGCGTCGATGTCGCGCCCGCCCACGTAGGAAAGGAACTCGCGCATGAGACGGTCTCCAGTGATCAGGGAGCGTGCTCGCGGCCGAGGAGCTCGCGGGCGATGACCAGCTTGGTCGCCGCGGCCGTGCCGTCGGCGAGCTGCGTGCCGATGACGTCGCGCAGCCGCCGCGCCACCGGGCCGTCCTCCGACCAGCCGTAGTGCCCGAGCGTGAGCAACGCCTGGTGGGCGGCCTCGGCCGCGGTCTTCGGCGCCCACCACTTGGCCATGTTGGCCTCGACACGGTGGCCGAGCCCGGCGTCGTTGCGCCACAGGGCCTCGTAGGCGAGCAGGCGGGCGGCGTGCAGGTAGGTGGCGTGCTCCACCAGCGGGAACGCCACGCCCTGGAAGCGGCTGAGCGGAAGGCCGAACGCCTCGCGCTCGCGGGCGTGCGCGAGCGCGTCGGAGACGGTGACGCTCGCCGCGCCCACCGCGATGAGCGCGATCAGCGCCCGCGAGTAGTCGAAGCCGCGCATGCCCTGGGCGAAGCCCAGCCCGGTGCCGCCGACGACGTGCTCGGGGCCGACCCGCAGCCCGTCGAAGACCAGCCTCGCCCTGCCCCCGGCCCTGCTGCCGAGGCTGGGCAGCGTCGTACGGGCCACGTGGGCGTCGTCCAGCGGGGTGTAGAAGGCCGTCACGCCGCGGGCGCGCTCGGCCAACTCCCCCGTGCGGGCGAAGACCAGGCCGTGGGTGGCGTACGCGCCGAGCATGATGGAGGTCTTCTCGCCGGACAGCCGCCACCCGTCGCCGTCGGGCTCGGCCCGCAGCTCCAGCGCCGCCGCGTCGGTGCCGTGGCCGGGCTCGGTCATGCAGACCGCGACGACGGCCTCGCCGCGCGCCATCGGGGGCAGCCAGCGCGCCCGCATCTCCTCGCCGCCGTTCGCGGTGAGCACCCCGCCCACCAGGGCGGTGTTCAGCACGGCGTAGCAGGCGGTGACGTCGCCGCGCGCCAGCTCCTCGATGACGACGCCGGTGCTGACCGCGTCCAGTCCCATCCCGCCGTACTCGGCGGGGATGCGCAGGCCGAACAGTCCTTCGGCCGCCAGCTCGGCGAACAGCTCCGGCGGGAACCCGCCCTCCCGGTCGGCGCGCGCGGCGGCCGGCGCCAGGCGCTCGGCGACGTAGGTGCGGACCTTCTCGGCCAGCGCCTCCTGCTCGGGGGTGAAGAGGAAGTCCATGACGCCCGCCTCACTCCCCGCCCAGCCGGTCGCGCAGCACGAACTTCTGCACCTTGCCCGAGGGGGTGCGCGGCAGCGCGTCCACGACCTCCATCCGCTCGGGCCAGTACTGCTTGGCCATGTCCAGCTCCGCCAGGTGTGTTCGCAGGTCCTCCAGGGTGGGCGGGGTGCCTTCGGGTACGATCACCGCGCAGGCCCGCTCGCCCAGCCGGTCGTCCGGCAGGCCGACGACCGCGATGTCGCGGATCGCGGGGTGGCGCAGCAGCGCCGCCTCCACCTCCACCACGGGGATCTTCACGCCGCCCCGGGAGATCACGTCCTTGACCCGGCCGGCGATGCGGATGCCGCCGTGGCCGTCGTCCCTGGCCAGGTCGCCGGTGTCGAACCAGCCGTCGGCGGTGAGCGACTCGGCGTACAGCTCCTCGCGGCGGAAGTAGCCGAGGCATTGGCCGGCGCCGCGCACCTGGAGCAGGCCGGTGGCGCCGGGGGCGACGGGCAGGCCGGTCTCCTCGTCCACGATGCGGACCTCCATGCCGGCGACCGGAGTGCCGTCGCTCTCGGCGGCCCGCATCGGCGGGTCCTCGGGCCTGGTGATGGTCACGGCGCCGTTCTCGGTCATGCCCCACAGGGCGTACACGCGGCAGCCGAGCACGTCGCGGGCCTGCTCGACGAGCACGGGCGGCACGGGGGCGCTGCCGGTGGCGAAGGCCGCGAGGGCGGACAGGTCCTTGGGGTCCTCCTGCTGCGCCCGGATGAGGTCCATGAGGAACGGCGGCGGGCCGTAGAAGAAGGTGACCCGCTCCCGCTCCATGACGCGCAGCATCAGGCCGGGGTCCCAGGAGTCGATCTGGACGGCCGTGGCGCCGAGCATCAGCGGCATGAGGAAGTTCCAGGTGTACCCGGCCTGCAGGGTCGTGGGCGAGCCCATGGCGGTGACCTCGTCGGAGGTCAGGCGCAGCGCCTCGATCTGCGCCCGGTTGATCGCGCCCAGCGTGTTGTGGCTGTGCATGACGCCCTTGGGCTCGCCGGTCGTGCCGGAGGTGAACATCACCTGCGCCAGGTCGCCGGGCCGGGCCTCGCAGGCGTCCAGCGCGCCCGCCGGCACCTCCTGCTCCCAGGCGCGGCCGAGCAGGTCGCGGTCGAGGTCGAGCACGTCGGCGTCTGCCCCCGCGGTGGTCCCGGCCGCGCCGAGCAGCACCCGGCGGCGCAGCGTGGGCACGGCGCGGGCCACCTCGGCGCTCATGTCGGCGAAGGAGTGGCCGCGCAGCTCCACCGGGCCGATGTAGAGCGGGCTGCGGGTGAGCCGGGTCATGAACTCGACTTCGCGGCGGCGCATGATCGTCGCGATCGGCCCGGCGACCGCGCCCACCCGGGCGCACGCCAGGCACAGCGCCACGAGCTGCCAGGAGTTCGGCAACTGGATGCTCACCACGTCGCCGCGGCGCACGCCGAGGCCGTACAGGGCCGCGGCCAGCCGCTCGGTCCGCTCGGCCAGCTCGGCGTAGGTGAGGCGGTCGGGCTCGCGGCCGTCCGCGTGCCAGCACACCACCGCCGTACGCCCGGGAAAGCGCGCGACGGCGTCCCGCAGGTCGTCCACGGCGGTGCGGTCGCGCCAGAACCCCTCGGCCTTGAAACGACCGCCGATCGTATCGAGCACAGGAGCCATGTTCCGCTCCCTCCGTAGAGGCACTATTTCCGGCAGGATGACGCGCGGCGAAAGGAGCTCGGGTGAATCTCCGCCGCGGCGGCGTTTCAAGTGTGGCCGGAAATGCCGGGAGCGGGCCACTGACCTCGTCACGGGCGCGGTATTAAGAATTCACGCCGGGAAGGTGAGCGGGAACCTTTTCCCGCCGATGCGCGAGGCCGCATAATGCCATGCGCCGGGCCGCTCGCACCCCCCGCGACCACCCGCGCGCTCCCGGGCGGCCCTCCAGACGGCATGGAAGGGGCTTTCATCGTGGAAACGGCGACGCCTCGGGCTCCGCGCATCGGCTTCAAGAGCCATCTCCGCCCCCAGATCGTCCCCGGCGAGGCGGTCTACCTGGTGTCCGCGGGCGGCACGACCGCGCTGTCGGGCCGGTCCGCGCACGTGCTGGCCCCGCTCCTCGACGGCAGCCGCGATCTCGCGCAGGTGTGCGAGCAGGCGTCCCGCCATATGACCCCGGCCCAGATCGAGCAGGCGCTCGACCGGCTGGCGCGGGCCAACCTGATCGGCTACCGCGCCGAGGAGCGTCCGGCCGACGCGGCGGCGGAGGCGTACTGGGACCTGGCCGGGCTCGACGGCAGCCGGGCCCCGGCGCGGCTCGCCGGCGCGGCGGTGCGCGTCCTGGCCCTGGGCGGGGCCGACATCGGCGCCGTGCTGGCCGCCTGCCGGGCCGCGGGACTGGACGCCGAGCCGGAGGCCGAAGCCGAGCCCGGCGGTCTCGTGCTCGTCGTGTGCGACGACTACCTCGACCCGGCGCTCGCGGAGGTGAACGCCCGCAGACTGGCCGACGGTCGGCCCTGGCTGCTCGCCAAGCCGGGCGGCGCGGAGGTGTGGGCCGGGCCGGTGTTCCGCCCCGGCTCCGGCCCGTGCTGGGCCTGTCTGGAGCACAGGCTGAGCGGCCGGCGCCGGGCCGGCGCCCGGCTGTCGTCCGCCCCTCCGCCCGAGACCTCGCTCGCGCTGACCCGCGGCCTCGGGCTGCTCGCCGCGGTCCTGGAGGCCGCCAAGTGGGCGGCGGGGCAGCGGCACCCGGGCCAGGACGCGGTGTGGACGCTGGACACGCTCACCATGACCGGCCGGCACCACCCGGTGGACCGGCGCCCGCAGTGCCCCGCATGCGGCGACCCCGGTCTGGTGGCGCGACACGTGCTGGAGCCCGTACGGCCGGCGTCCCGGCCCAAGCGGGCGCGGGGCGGCACCGGCGAGCGGGCCCTGCACGCGGAGGAGGTCTGGGCCCGGTACGGCCGGCTCGCCGACCCGGTCACCGGGATCGTCCGCGCCGTCACCCGCGACCCGCGCAGCCCGTCCTTCCTGCACTGCTACCTGGCCGGCCCCAACCTGGCGCTGCCGGTGGCCGGCCTGGCCGCCGCGCGGGCCGGGTTGCGCGCCCAGGCGGGCGGCAAGGGCGTCACCGACCTGGAGGCCAGGGTGAGCGCGCTGTGCGAGGCCGTGGAGCGGTACAGCGGGACGCGCTGCGGCGACGAGCCCGCCGTGCTCGACACCTACCGGGGGATCGGCGAGGCGGCCGTCCACCCCGGCGACTGCCAGTTGTTCCACCCGCGCCAGTTCCGCGACCGCGACCGCTGGAACGCCGCCCACCCGCCGTTCCAGCACGTGCCGGCACCCTTCGACGAGCGCGAGCCGATCGAGTGGACGCCGGTGTGGTCGCTCACCGGATCGCGGCACCGCTACCTGCCCACCGACCTGCTCTACTACCGCCGCTGCACCGGCGCGGCCTCCGTCCGCGCCGACTCCAACGGCGCCGCCGCGGGCGCCAGCCTGGAGGACGCCATCCTGCAGGGCTTCCTCGAACTGGTGGAGCGCGACGCGGTGGCCCTGTGGTGGTACAACCGCACCCGCCAGCCCGGCGTGGCGCTGGACTCCTTCGCCGACCCGTGGCTCGGCGAGGTGCGGCGCGGGCTGGCCGCGCTCGGGCGCGAGGTGTGGGCGCTGGACCTCACCTCCGACTTCGGCATCCCGGTGATCGGCGCCGTCTCGCGCCGCGTCGCGGGCGGCCCCGAGGACATCGTGTTCGGCTTCGGCGCCCACTTCGACCCCCGGGTGGCGCTGCGCCGAGCCCTGGCCGAGCTGGGCCAGATCCTGTCCGTCGCGCTGGGCGGGCCGGGCGGACGGCCGTACGCGACCGACGATCCCGGCCTGCTGGAGTGGTGGCGGCGCGCGACCGTGCGCGGGCATCCGTACCTGCTGCCCGACCCGGGCCAGGCCGAGACGACGCCGGCGAGCCACCCCCACACCCCAAGGGGAGACCTGCGGGAGGACCTGGCCCACATCACGGCGCTGGCCGCGGGCAAGGGGCTGGAGGTGCTCGTGCTCGACCAGACCCGCCCCGACGTGGGCCTTCCCGTGGTCAAGGTCGTCGTGCCCGGACTGCGGCACTTCTGGGCCAGATTCGCCCCCGGGCGCCTGTACGACGTGCCCGTCGCGCTCGGCCGCCTGGACGCGCCCACGCCCTACGAGGACATCAACCCCGTGCCGATGTTCCTGTGATGCTCCCGTGAACGGCCAGGAGAAAGACGGGCGGTTCCCGCTGTGGTCCCTGCGCGAGGACGTGCACGTGGAGGCCGACGCCGCCAGGGACGTCGTGATCCTTGACAGCCGCTGGGGCGAGGAGGTCCTGCCGCACCCCGCCCCCGGCGTGGTGGAGGCGCTGCGGCGCATGAGCCTGGGGCCTGTCTCGCTGGACAACGCCGTCAGCGATCCCTGTGAGCGCGCCGAGCTGGACCGGCTGCTCGACCGGCTGCAGCACCTCGTGGTCCGCACCCTCGGGCTGGATCAGGAGCGCCCGCTGATCTCGGTGGTGCCGCTGAGCCGTGAGGCCCGCCTCCGCCCCGCGCCCCTGTCGCCGGTACGGCCCGTGCGCATGTCCCGCTTCGCCGTGCTGCGCGCGGAGGAGGGCGCCTACTGGATGGAGTCGCCGCTGTCGCTGCACCGCGTGGTGTTCCACCGCGCCGAGGCGGTCTGGCTGATCGCCGCGCTGAGCCACCCCATCGCGCCGCCGGCCGTGGCGGCCGCGTTGCCGTCCCCCATGCCCGCGGCGGAGGCGCTGTCGTACCTGGTGGCGGCCGGCATGGTGGTGCAGGCCGAGCCGGGGGAGCCGGGGGAGCCGGGGGAGCGGAGCCGCCCGCCCGAGTTCGCCGAGGACACCGATCCCGCGCTGGTCACCTGGCTGCCGCAGGACCTGATGTTCCACATCCGCTCCACCCTGGGGCGGCACGACCGCGACTTCGGCGCCACGTACCCGATGGGGGAGTCCTGGACGGTCGAGCCGGTCACCAAGCCGGCCGCGCCGGGCGCGTGCGTCCGGCTGCCCCGGCCGGACTGGAAGCGGCTCATCGCCACCGACCCGCCGCTCACGGCCGCCATCGAGGGGCACCGCCCCGCCCGCCGCTTCGGCACGGGGCCGCTCACCGTGGGGCAGCTCGGCGAGGTGCTGTACCGCGCGGCGCGGGTGCGGGCGCTGGTCGGCGGCGCGCCCGGCGACGGCCCGGCCAGCGACCGGCCGTACGCGAGCATCGACGCGACCTACGAGCTGGAGCTGTACCCGGCGATCAGCGGATGCCCCGGCATCCGCGACGGCGTGTACCACTACGACCCGATGGGCCACCTGCTGACGCCCATCGGCGCCGACCCCGCCGACCTGTGCGATCTCGCCTGGCGCGGGTGGATGCCGGCGCGGCTGACCACCGCGCCGCCGGTACTCATCCTGATCACCGCGCGGTTCCGCCGGGTGTCGTGGAAGTACGCCGGGCCGGGCTACGCGCTGGTGCTGAAGAACACCGGCGCGCTGATCCAGACGCTCTACCTGGTGAGCGCGGCGATCGGCCTGGCGGGGTGCGCGCTCGGCGTGACCGACATCGAGGCGACGGCACGCGTGCTGGGCACCGACTGGCGCACCGAGTCGTGCGTCGGCGGCTTCGCGCTCGGCCGCTGGGCCGAGGAGCCGCCCGGGGCGTCGGCCGGCCTGCGCCCGGCCAACGACCCGGCCTGGGCGGAGCTCGCCGCCGAACTGCTGCGCGGGAACGGCCGCTGACCCCTCCCATTATTCCCACTCGCCCGCGGGCATGAGGTTTTCACGGCCGATACGTGACGCACGGGCTTTTTGCCGGCGCAGATCATGCGCATAATCGAATCGGAACTTCGCGGAATTCGTGACCAGAGAACAGGAGGAAGGCAATGCCGAGCAGCACGATCGACAATGACCTGTACACCGGCTCCGTTGTCCGGTCATGGCCCGAGACCGGCGCCGCGGGGCCGAATCCGACCTCCGAGCCGACCCTTTGGTCAACCTGGGCGGAAAGCGGGCCGGAGCCGGAGTGGCCGGAAATGGCCGATCTGGTCATCGAAGAGCTTGAATGGCCTGGCTCGGCCTTGGCGCTGCCCACCTACTGCGCCGCCTGAGCGGCATCGCCACCGGCCGGGCGGCACTCGCATACCGTGTCCCGGTACAGCATGATGGGAGCGTTCCCATTTGTCGCCCGGACCGAAGGTTCATGGATAGCCTGATCGTACGAATATGGCGGAGGCGGACTCGGCGGCCGGAGCCCCAGGGCTGCGGCGCCGCGGACGGCGAGGCGCGGACCTCGCACTGGATACTGCCCGTCACGGTGGCGATACTGGCGGGCGACGCCCTCGTCACGGTCATCAACGTTCTCGCGGCGAACCCGGGGCCCGCCCGGCTCACCGGGTTCGCCGTGTGCCTTTTCGTGGTCTTCTCACTGCAACTGTTCCACTCCCTGGGCCGGCCGTGGCAGTGGCCGGTTCGCACCAGGGTGGCATCGCTGTCGCTCCAGGCGCTGGCGAGCTACCTGCCGTTCTTGTGGGTCGGCGGCGCGTGGGGCGGGATGCTCGGCTTCCTGGGCGGATCGGTGCTGCTCGCGGTGCAGGGGCGGGCGAAGTGGCCGCTGTACCTCGCCGTCGCCGCCGCGATAGTGCCGGCCCTGGCCGCGTACGACATGACCCCGGTGATGCTCGCCTACGGCGTCGGCTTCACGATGCTCACCGGCCTGGTGGTGTACGGGATCAGTTCGCTGTCCACTCTTGTGGCCGAGTTGTACGCCGCGCGGGACGGGCTGGCGCGTATGGCGGTGACGCGGGAGCGGCTGCGGGTGGCGCGGGATCTGCATGATCTGCTGGGGTACAGCCTGTCGGCGATCACGTTGAAGAGTGAGCTGACCTACCGGTTGCTGCCTGCCCAGCCGCATCGGGCGCGCGAGGAGGTCACCGACATTCTCACCGTGGCCCGGCAGGCGCTGGCGGATGTGCGTACGGTGGCCGATGGGTATCGTGCGATGTCGCTGGGTGTGGAGGTGCAGTCGGCTCAGTCCATTTTGGCGGCCGCGGGCATCGAGGTGCGGGCGGAGGTCTCCACTCCCGGCCTGCCTGTCGGTGTGGAGACCGTTCTGGCGACGGTGTTGCGTGAGGCGATCACGAACGTCCTGCGGCACAGCAAGGCGCAGAACGTGATGATCCGTGCCGATGTCGCCGGTGGTGTGGTGCGTTTACGTGTGGCCAATGACGGTGTGGATCGTGATGCTCCCGCCCCGATCGACGGGGGTAACGGTCTGGGCAATCTGAGCACGCGGCTGCAGGCCGTCGATGGCCGGTTGAGCGCGGGCATCGATAGCGACGGCTGGTTCCACGTCACCGCCGAAGCCCCGCTCACGACCGGGCGGCCCGAGCAGGCCGGTTCCCCGGCGGCCACGCCGCGAAGCCGGCTGAGGCGGCTGCTCCCGCTCCCCGGCGCGGACGCGCTCGGCGGCAACGGCGACTCCGGCATGTGGCGTCCGCGCCTGGCGTTCACCGTCACCCTGGTGGTGCTGGCGGGCTACGCGCTGATCATGTACATCAACGTGCTGGACATCGGCCCCAGCCCGGCCCAGGCGCTCGGGGTCCTCGCCTGCCTCGCCGCCGGCTTCGCGCTGCAGATCCTCCACTCCTTTCGCGGCCCGCGGAACTGGCCCGGTCGGCGCAGGCTGCTCAGCCTGGCCGCGCAGGCGCTGCTCAGCTACCTGCCCCTGCTGTGGCTCGACCGGCCCTGGGGCTCCATGGTGGGCTTCCTGAGCGGGTCGGTCCTGCTCGCGGTGCGCGACCGAGTCAGGTGGGCGCTGTACGCCGCGATCGGGGCCAGCGTGCTCATCCTGTCCCTCGCCGCGGGCGTCTCGATCCGCTACCTGATCTACCTGCCGGTGTCCAGCCTGCTCACCGGCCTGGTGGTGTACGGGATCAGTTCGCTGTCCACTCTTGTGGCCGAGTTGTACGCCGCGCGGGACGGGCTGGCGCGTATGGCGGTGACGCGGGAGCGGCTGCGGGTGGCCCGGGATCTGCATGATCTGCTGGGGTACAGCCTGTCGGCGATCACGTTGAAGAGTGAGCTGACCTACCGGTTGCTGCCTGCTCAGCCGCATCGGGCGCGCGAGGAGGTCACCGACATTCTGACCATGGCGCGGCAGGCGCTGGCGGATGTGCGTACGGTGGCCGATGGCTATCGTGCGATGTCGCTGGGTGTGGAGGTGCAGTCGGCTCAGTCCATTTTGGCCGCCGCGGGCATCGAGGTGCGTGCGGAGGTCTCCACTCCCGGCCTGCCTGCCGGTGTGGAGACCGTTCTGGCGACGGTGTTGCGTGAGGCGATCACGAACGTCCTGCGGCACAGCAAGGCCCAGAACGTGACGATCCGTGCCACTGTCGCGGATGGTGTGGTGCGTTTACGGGTGGCCAATGACGGTGTGGATCGTGATGCTCCCGCCCCGATCGACGGGGGTAACGGTCTGGGCAATCTGAGCACGCGGCTGCAGGCCGTCGATGGCCGGTTGAGCGCGGGCATCGACCGTGACGGCTGGTTCCACGTCACCGCCGAAGCCCCGCTCACGCCATCCCCTTCACCGGCGCCGTGAGCGCAAGCGCACCGCCGCGGCCCCACCGCGTGAGTCATACGAATATGTCGGTCACCAGGATGTTGGCGCGGCGGGGGTGGCCGCGGCACCGGTGGCGGCGGAGGCCGGCAAGAGCGTGCTGCTCGTGGAGAAGTACGGCTTCGCGGACGCGGCCGCCGTGCCCGGCATGCCCGGCACGGTGTGCGGCATGTACCTCGCGACCGACGCCGGCTCCGCGCCCGAGCAGGTCGTGTGGGTATTCACCAAGCGCGGGATGTCCACGGTGAACTCGTCGTGCCGAATCTCCAGCGGGATGACCCGGCCAGGCCGACCGATTGCGCTCGGAGGCCGCCTTCGCCATGCTCTGCGGGGTTGCTCCGCTACCGGCCTCCTCTGACCGCAATCTCCTCAACCGCGGTGGCGACCGCAGGCCAACCTCCGCGCACCCGCGACTACGTGACCCGTCGCACCAAGGACGGCCTGTTCTCTCAAGCGGTACGTCGCCCGAGAGGACTATCGCGTTCTGGTGCCGCCCGCCACTACCTCAAGCGATCGCCAACTGCCCGCTTGACCTCCATAGGAGCATCCCTGCCGCGATCTCGCTGTCCAATCACCCCCTGATCCCGACCTGACCTGCGGGCACCGCTCCCATCGTCGCTGCCGCCGGCGGCGCCTGAACCCCCGCCCGGCAGGCCCTGTTGGTACTGGCGCGCTTTACGCAAGGCGACACCTACGCCCGCCTGGCCGCCGGATTCGAGATCGGCACCACGACCGCCTGGCGCTACGTCCCGGAAGACCGTCGACCTGCTCGCCGCACTCGCCGACGACGTGCACGCCGCGGTCGTACGGGCCACCCGCTTGGCCTACGCCATCCTCGACGGCACCCTGATCCCCATCAACCGGCCGGCGGATGGGCGGCCGTACTACTCTGGCGAGCACGAACGCCACGGCGTGAACGCTCAGGACCTCGCCGATCCGGCCGGTGCATGTCGTGGGGCGTGCTCCATCCCCCGACTGACGCGATCACCGCTGGGCGCAGGCGCCCGCTGCTTGCTCTCTAGCGACCTGCTCCTCGACCGGCTTGGCATAACTGGCGATAGC
This sequence comes from Thermocatellispora tengchongensis, assembly GCF_014202315.1. Classification (GTDB taxonomy): domain Bacteria; phylum Actinomycetota; class Actinomycetes; order Streptosporangiales; family Streptosporangiaceae; genus Thermocatellispora; species Thermocatellispora tengchongensis. The sequence continues at coordinate 150,706 of NZ_JACHGN010000013.1, forward strand.
ATCCGCGGGAGGGACATACCGCCACGCGCCGTCTTCGTAATGAAACTCGAAGCTGAAGGTGGAGCTCATCCGGTTAGCCTCCACCTTTGCCACGTCGCCCTGCTGGTTGACGCCTCGGATCACGAAGGGCAGGCCCTCGGTGAGTGGCTTGCATAGCTCGAACCTACGTACGTAGTTCTCGCGTCTGACGGATTCTTGTGAATCGGCGGACCAAAGGCCCCAGAACTCGCCGTAGTTGCCGCTGGTGTAGAGGTCCAACGCCGCTTGGGCTGCCGCCTGCACGGGGCGCTGGATCTGCTCCTGGAGGCCCGGGTCGTCTGGGGCAGGCTGGGCGGCCGCTCTGCGCTCCGTAGGGGGCGGCGCGAATACCAGGACAAGCGCGACGATCGACACGACGGTCACGGCCGCGCAGATGGCGATGACCGCCAGGAGAGTCATGCGATGCGACACCAGGATTCACCTACCTATCACGGCATGCTGCACCAGTGACGGTTTTGAGGCCGGACAGGGCCTGCGGTGGCGCGCAGGGCACGACACGACCGTACGGGCTGTACAGCAAGTTCAAAGCGTCGTAAGGGGATTTTGCTTCGTGTCTAAGATTATGGCTTTTCCAAAAGGTGCTCCCACGGACGCGGGAATGGCTGGTTGAGTCGGCCTGGGGCGCGGTGACGAGATTGCTCCCGATCCGTTTCCCAAGACCGCGCGAGCGGAACGCGGCGCAACTCGGCCTCCAGTCGAGCCCACTGCGCCGGCGACAGCTTCTCGCGTGAGAGCGGCCCCTTGGAGGCCAGGCGGAGCTTGGTGGTCAAACCGCCGCGAAGGCGCCCCAGCCCATGATCGGCCGGCTCGTCGCTCGCCCCACCCGGCGGCTCGGCCTGCGGATCCCCCTTTTCCGCGCCTCGGCCGCGTACTGGTGCGCCCGGCAGGTGGTGGAGTCGACGCCGACATCCCAGCCGATCGGCCCGGCCGCGTCCGCCCGCGCTTGTAACGCGGTCAGGATCCCCGACGGGCGAGGCCTGATCCCGGGTCGAGGAGGCGGGATGCGGTGGGTACCCGTGCAGAGGATTCGCTGACCTATTCCGGCGTGGGCGAACCGCTGAAAGTCGCTTTCCTTCCCGGGCGAAGTGCTCAGCATCGCTTCTGGCACCCTCGTGATTCGCTGAGCTCGCGATGCCAGGAGCCGGCGAAGCAGCCTGTCCGACGCCCACAGCCTTTCAGGCCCCCGGGAGACCCACATGACGCACCCCGAACCAGTGCTCGCGACCATGCAGGATGTACCGCTGAGCGTGACCCGAATCCTTCAGCACGGAATGACCGTCCACGGTAGATCGCAGGTCATCACCTGGACCGGCGAGCCGCAACCCCGGCGCCGCAGTTTCGCCGAGGTCGGTCGGCGAGCAGCCCGTCTGGCCGACGCCCTGCGCCACGAGCTCGGCGTCGACGGCGACCAGCGTGTGGCCACGCTCATGTGGAACAACGCCGAGCACGTCGAAGCCTACTTCGCCATCCCGGCCATGGGAGCCGTGCTGCACACCCTCAACCTCCGGCTCCCGACCGAGCAGCTGATCTGGATCGTCAATCACGCCGCCGACCGGGTAGTGATCGTCAACGGCTCGGTCCTGCCGCTGCTCGCGCCGCTCGTGCCTCATCTTCCGACCGTCGAGCACATCGTGGTCTCCGGCCCCGGCGATCGTTCCCTGCTTGCCGACGTCCCGGTGCAGGTGCACGACTACGAGGAGCTCCTTACCGGCCGCCCGGCCACGTTCGACTGGCCTGAGCTGGATGAGCGCGCCCCGGCCGCACTGTGCTACACCTCCGGCACCACTGGAGATCCCAAGGGGGTCGTCTACTCGCACCGCTCCGTCTACCTGCACTCCATGCAGGTCAACATGGCCGAGTCGATGGGCCTGACCAGCGGGGACACCACCCTCGTGGTGGTTCCCCAGTTCCATGTGAACGCCTGGGGGCTGCCGCACGCCGCCTTCATGACCGGCGCGAACATGTTGATGCCGGATCGTTTCCTGCAGCCTGCGGCGCTCGCCGACATGATCGAGCGGGAGAAGCCCACCCACGCCGCCGCCGTCCCGACGATCTGGCAAGGGCTGCTGGCCGAGGTGAGCGCCAATCCGCGGGATCTCCGCTCGCTGAGGCAGGTGGCCATCGGCGGCTCGGCCTGTCCGCCCTCGCTCATGGAGGCCTACGACAAGCTGGGCGTGCGCCTGTGCCAAGCCTGGGGCATGACCGAGACCTCGCCACTGGGGACGATGGCGCACCCGCCGGCCGGGCTGAGCAGCGAACAGGAGTGGCCCTACCGCATCACGCAAGGCCGTTTCCCCGCCGGTGTGGAGGCGCGGCTGGTCGGCCCGGACGGAGACGTCTTGCCATGGACCGGCGAATCGGTCGGGGAACTGGAGGTGCGGGGCCCGTGGATCACCGGCTCGTACTACGGCGGCGCCAGCGGTGCGAATTTCCGCCCCGAGGACAAATTCAGTTCCGACGGCTGGCTCAAGACCGGCGATGTCGGTGTGATCAGCCCCGACGGCTACCTGACCTTGACCGATCGGGCCAAGGACGTCATCAAGTCCGGCGGCGAGTGGATCTCCAGCGTGGAGCTGGAGAACGCGCTCATGGCCCACCCCGATGTCGCCGAGGCGGCCGTCGTCGCCGTGCCGGACGAGAAATGGGGCGAGCGGCCGCTGGCGACGCTGGTGCTCAAGGAAGGCTCGACCACAGATCTCCAGACGCTGAAGGGCTTCCTTGCCGAGCGGATCGCCAAGTGGCAGTTGCCGGAGCGCTGGGCCTTCGTCCAGGCCGTTCCCAAGACGTCGGTCGGCAAGTTCGACAAGAAGATCCTGCGCGCTCAGTACGCGGACGGGGAACTGGACGTCACCGTGCTGTAGCGCGTGGCCGCCACGGGGTGCGCTAGCTAACCCCCGCAGCGGCGGCCGCATGGGGCTGAAGGGGCTGGCGGTCGGCATCGCCAGCCCCTTTGCGCGGCGTCTGCTCAGGCGCAATGCAAGGACCTGCGGAGGCGCCGGTGGGGTGCGGGTCATCGGCTCCAAAGCCCGCCGCGGTGCGCGGACCGGGAATGCGCTCATGCCTGGTGCTCGCCGACTCTTCGGCGCATCTTGCTGACTAGGATCAAGCCGACGAGCGCCGTGTTCGAGGTGGGCGCGCAGATCGTTCAGCCGTCATCTCCCAGCAGCGGCCGGCCGGGCAGCGCGGCCGGGTCGATCTCACCGTCCTGGACGACGAAGGTGCCGTTGACCAGCACGTGCCGGAACCCGGTCGAGGGGCGTGCCGGGTCGGCGTAGGTGGAGTTGTCGGTGACGGTGGCGGGTCGAAGACGACCAGGTCGGCGTCCGCGCCGGGTTGCACGCGGCCCTTGCGGCGGGCGACCGAGGCGGTGTTCTCCAGCACTTGGGTGGGCAGCAGCGAGCGGCGCCTGATCGCTTCGGTCAGCGGCAGCAGTCCGAGCTCCCGGACGAAGACCCGCAGGGTGCGCGCGAACGTGCCGGTGCTGCGGGAATGTGTGCGCGCGCCGGCGGGTGGCGGCCAGGCGGAGTTCGCCGGCACGAGGCCGGCGGGCCCGCGGACGGCGATCGCGTCGAAGGGGATCATCGTGTCGTCGAAAAGCAGGGCGCGGTGCAGGAGTTGCCGCTCCTCCTCGGAGGCCTTCGTCCAGGTAGCGGATCAGCGCCATGGCGCCGGGATCGGCGGCCTGCAGTTCACGTAGCCGGGCGGCCGTGGCGGGGCGCTCGCCGGTGGGGGGTAGGTGATGTGGGACGGGGGGATGCCGAGCCTGGGCAGGTTGTCCGGGTGCAGGAAGGCGGCGCTGATGGCGGTCATGGAGGCGCCGTAGGGGTACGCCGATGCCCAGGGCGCCGTAGTGAAGCTCGACTTCTAGGGATGTCCAGAGTGCGGCCGGTGTCATCGGCGCTACCCGGGGTGTTCCAGCGCGGACCGGCCAGATGCGCTGCCATGTCACCGGCCACCGACTCCGCTTCCAGCCCGTCCAGCCCGTCCAGCACGCTCATCCGCGCCGCCGCCCAGGAGGCCGAGTATCCGTAGTTGATGGGGCGTCCTTCCTCGGCCGCGCTGCGGTAGGCCTGCCGCAGCGAGACGGCGCCGCCTTCGAGTTCGAGCGCGGTCGTCACGCCGTCGAGTGCCTGCAGCCGCATCGACATCGGGGTCAGCGCGTGACTGTGCAGGTCGATGAAGCCCGGGGCGACCACCTGGCCGGACACGTCGATACGCGGCGGCCGTGCAGCGGCTCGGCGGAGACGGCGGCTGTGTACCCGTCGTTCACCGCGACATGTCCCAGGGCGTCCAGAGCGGTCTCGGGGTCGATGACCCGACCTCCCCAAAGAACGAGGTCGTAGAAGTTGCGGCCCGGATCCACCTGAACGATCTCCCTGCTGCGCGCGATCCCTTCGCCGCGCCTTCGGCCAGGCGCCGGCCTTGCGCCGAACAGTGCCAGAATTGATAATCAGCGGCCAGATCCTGCAGCAAACAGACAAACAGACCTCCTCCGGGTCCGGAAAAGGACAGTCATGCTGAGTGAAGATGACTTGGAGCTGCTCGACGCGCTGCAGGTCAACCCGCGGGCGTCCTGGACGTTGATCGGACAGGTCCTGGGCATCGACCCGGTCACGGCGGCGCGGCGGTGGGCGCGGCTGCGCGAGAGCGGGATGGCCTGGGTGTCGGTGACCCTCGGCCCGCACGAACTCGACCAGTTGTGCGTCGCGGTCGTCGAGGTGCAGTGTGAACCGGGCGCGAACGCGGCCATCGCCGCGACCCTGGCCCGCTGGGACTGCGCCGTGACCGTCCAGCACGTGGCCGGCACGCACGATCTCTTCGTGGTCCTTGTGGCGTCGGACTTCGCCACCATGTCCGGCCTGTCGCTGGTCGACCTGCCCGCGGTGCGGGGCGTGACCAGGATCCGCAGCCACTTCGTGACCCGCCTGTTCGCGACCGGCCGCTGGCGGCTGCACGCGCTCAACAAGGAGCAGGTCCGCCGGCTGCGCGAGGCCTACCCGCAGCGATCGGGGGAGCGGGCCCGGCCCTTCGGCCCGTCCGACCGTGCCCTGTTCCGTGAGCTCAGCACCGACGGCCGGCGCACCTGCGCCGAGGTCGGCGAGCGGGTGGGGCTGTCGGCGCGCACCGTGCAGCGGCGGCTGACGGCGTTGATGGCCCGCCGCGAGCTCGCCTTCCGCTGCGACGTCGCCCGGACCCTGCTCGGCTGGCCCAGTTCCGCGGTGCTGTGGCTCAACGTGCCCGACGCGCGGATCGAGGAGGCCGGCAGGGTCCTGGGACGGCGACCGGAGGTCCGCACCTGCGCCGCCGTGGCCGACGAGCGCAACCTGCTGCTCACCATCGGCCTGAGGCACGTGGCCGACCTGCATGAGCACATCACCGGGATCCTGCAGGACGCCCCCTACGCCAGGATCATGGACCGGAACGTCGTGCTGCGCCAGGAGAAGCTGTACGGCCGCATCCTGGATCGCTCAGGGCGAGCGGTCGACGCCCTGCCCATCGACCCGTGGACCGCTCCGGCCTCCGTCTGTTGACCCAGCCCGTGCGCAACCTCCTCTCCGGCGAGGGCCTCGTGCACGTTTCTGGACAACCTCGTCCCGAACTTCACCGGCTTCCCGGCGCTCGGCGCGGTCGTCATCGTCACCTTGGGCCTGGCGGTGGTCCAGGGCACGGGCGCCGTCGAGGCCGCGGTGCGCCTGCTGTTCTCCCGGGTTCCCCGGGCGCTGGTCCCGTACGTGGTGGCGTTCGTCGCCTGCCAGGGACACGTGATGTCCGATGCCGCGATCCTGGTCGTCCCAGCCCTGGTGCAGGCCGAATGGGCCGCCCAGTGGCGGAAGGCGCACCGGGTGGCGCCCTCGGACCACCGCCAAGTACGACCACTACCTGGACCACCACATCCTGCCCGCGGACGGTCCGGCGACCATGGTGCTCACCGCCGCCTACACCGGCATGCGGTGGGGCGAACAGGCCGGTCTGGCCCCGGCCAACTGTCGTCTGGAGGACGGCTACCCGCGGATCGACCCGGAGGTGGGAGCGTGCACGAGGTGGGGAGGCAGGTGTGGCTGGGGCCGCCGAAGAGTCCGGCCGCGGTGCGCCGGATCGATCTGCCGCCGTTCCTGATCGTCCTCCTCGCCGGGGTCATCGACGGCGGAGACGGCGGCCGGGTGTTCACCGCCGCCGACGGGGGAGTGCTGCGGGGCTCGAACTTCTGCCGCCGTATCTGGCGCCCGGCCTGCGACGTCCGGCCGACGGCAGACGAACCCGTACCGCCGATTCTCCAGGGGGCGGTCTTCCGTTCAGGGCGGCCCGAGGACGTCCGCGGTGGTCAGGGCCCGAGCGGTGTCGGCGAAGTACTGTTCCGAGAGCGTTTGTGTCAGTCCGAGGATGACACCTTGGCTGAGGCCTGCCATGAGGGCGCGCAGCGCGATGGCCAAGCGTTCCGCCTGCCTCTGTGTGAGCGGAGCCCCGCTGTGTCGTCTCCCGGTGAACAGGGCGGCAAGCCGTTGTTCGTGTGCCCGTACGGAGGCGGCGAGTCTCGGTCGCAACTCGGGGTCGCGTAGCGCCAAGTCCTGAAGGTTGAGCTCGAAGGACAGGTGGTGCAACGCGTTCGGCTGGTCGCACAGCCGGCGGTAGTGGCGCGCGAAGGATTCCACCGCTTCGGTCACGTCGTGGCCTGCGGGGACGAACTGCTCCAGGGCCTCGTAGTGCGGGCCGAGGTAGTCGGTGAGCAACTCCATCAGCAGGCCGGCCTTGCTGCCGAACAGCGAATAGATCGCGCCGGTGGTGACCTCGGCCTGCTCGGCGATGTCCTCCAGCCTGGCCTGGTGACCGTCCCTGGCGACGATCCGGCGGGCGGCGTCGAGAAGTGCCCGCCGGTTACGTTCCTTTGCCTCCGCCCTTGTCATTCTCATAACCTTATTATTAGCGTAAGCTGATTATGGATATTGCGCAGTACATGAGCCAGGTTCCTCGCCGCGAGGTGTTCCCGCCGGTAGACGCCTTGCAGGCCGAGCTCGATCGGCTCGCAGCCGCACATGCGGGGCTGGTCAAGCTACGTGTCATCGGCACCTCACGCCTGGGCGAGCCGCTGCGTGTGCTGACCGTCGGAGACGGCTCCACCGACGCCGTCGTCATCGCCGGTCCGCACCCCAACGAGCCCGTCGGTGCCTTGACCGTCACCGCCCTGATCGAGCTGCTCTGTCAGGACGCCGGGTTGCGGGCCGATCTCGGCCTGCGCTGGCACTTCGTGGCGTGCGCGGATCCGGACGGCGCCCGCCTGAACGAAGGCTGGTACGGTCGTCCCGGCGACCGCCGCGCCTACGTCGAACACTTCTACCGACCCGACCTGGCAGATCAGGTGGAGTGGACGTTCCCGCTGGTCAGCGGCGACTACCGGTTCGACCGCCCGCTGCCGGAGACGGTCGCGCTGATGCGTCTGATGGACGACGTGCGCCCGTCGCTGGTCTGCTCGCTGCACAACGGCGAGTACCAGGGGGCGTTCTTCTACCTCAACCGCCGCGACAACGTGCTGGCTGAACGGCTGTCCCGGCTGCCCGCCGTGGAGGGCCTGCCGCTGCATCATGGCGAGCCGGAGCTGCCCGGCGCGGAGCCGATCGCGCCCGCCGTCTTCCTGACCCCCGACGGGGCTCGGGTGGGCCGCGCCTTCCTGGCGGGTGGCAGCAGTGCCGATTACGCCGGCAGGTTCGGGGCCCTGCATCTGGTCACCGAGGTGCCGTCCTGGGCCGACGAACGGGTGGCCGATCAAAGTGCGGCAGGGCGTACGCTCGGCGAGGTCATCGCGGAAGGAGCAGCGGCCAGGCGCGAACTGGTCGAGACGATGCAGGAAAGCATGCGAGCCGTCGCCGGCGATCTGACGGTGCACTCACCGTTTCGCCGCTCGACCGAGAGCGCGTTGGAGACCTTCCGCAAGCTCGCTGCGATCGAAGAGGAGGCGCCAGCGGCAGTGCGGCTCGGCCGAGTGGCCACGGTCGCCGAGGAGTTCTCCCACCGCCAGGCGCTGCACCTGCAGCGGTTGCGGCTGCTCGGTGTGTTCCTCCGTATGCTCGACGCCGAGCTGGCCGCAGGCAATCTCACACCTGCGATCCGGCGCAGTCGCCGGATGCTGGACGAGCGTTTCGAGGACTGGTACGGACAGGCCGAGGCCGACCATCCTGGGCCGCCCATCGAGCCACGCAGGATGGTGGCCGTGCAGCTCGGTGCCATCCTCACAGCTGCCGCGCATCTGCGGCAGCGTGACGTGAACTGATGATCTTGTCGATCAGCCCGGGACGTGGGTGATATCACTGCGGCCACCAGGCTGGTGTGAGGCGGCCGAGGTGGGGGCCGACAGGTGGTGGCGTTCGGCCGAGCGTTGAACACGGTTGCGTGCACTTTGACCTGTTGATCGGACGGTTGCTCCTGTCAGGGTGTCCCGGCAGGTCGTTGTCGCTGAAAGTGGTGTCTCATGGGTTCTCTTGGCAGGAGCAAGTACCGGCGCGGCAGGCTGGCGTTCGTGGTCAGCGGGTTGTACCTCGCGCTCGTCATCGGAGTGCGGGTCTTTGTTGAGGTGTCCGTCCGCTTGCCGGACAACGATGGCACGGTCGGTGTGTGGCTGATCTTCGTGACGATGCCGCTGTCGTGGGTGGCGACGCTGCTCTCGCTGGAAGGGCTGCCCTTCAGCCAGGCTTCCCTGCTCACGGGTATCGGGTTGTTCCAGGGTGGCCTGCTGTACTACATCGTGCGGGGCAAGAAGCGCCCTGCCGGTGTGGCGGCAGGGCGCGATTGACGGTCATCCCACACGCTTGCCGAGTGTCCGGCTCACGGGAGCCGGACACTTCGCGGCGAAGGCTCGTGTCGTCTCGTCCTCGTCGAGGGGCGAAGTCGTCAGGAATTCTCGGCGGTCAAGCCCCGCCGCCCCCGCCTGGGCATGGTGGACGGCCCGCGAACGTGCGGCCTGGCCCGGTCAGCGCCCGGAACCGCCGCTGAGGTGCCCTTTTCAAGCGATCCGGGACGCTGACGACAGGGGGCCCGGGGCGAACATCCGGTAGCCCGCCACCGTCTGGAAGCCCATTCGGCGATAGACCGGCTCGCCCTCCGCGCTCGCCTGCAGGGTGGCAACCGGCAGCCCGCGCCAACGGGCCTCGCGCAGGGCCGCCGCGGTCAGGGCCGTCGCGATGCCGCGCCTTCTGAAGTCCTCAGCGGTCGTCACGACGTAGACGCCGCCGACGTCGTGCCGCACCAGCAGCGCCGACGTGCCCACGAGACGGTCGTTCCAGCGGGCGGCGAAGCGTACGAAGCTGCCTGCCTCGTCCGGGCGGCCACGCTCCGCCTCCAGCACGCCGCCGAGCTGGTCCGGCGTGACGCCGAAGGACGAGGCGTAAACCTTCACCCATGCCAGAAGTCCCTGCGGCTCGGTCATCTCCTCGACCGTGAGTTCTCGAGGCACCTCGACGTCAAAGTCGCTCTCCAGCGGCACCGCCATGATCGGCATGGTCTCTATCTCGGTCGCCCCCATGACCAGCAGGTGGCCGGCGAGGTCCGGACGGCTGTCCGGGCCGACCCACCACATCCACTGCACTCCCGCGAGCCGTTGCTCTGCCTGCGCGACGGCCTCCTCCAGCGCGATGCCGGATCCGACTCGCAGCACACCGTTCAGCTGCGGGTGGAGCACACCACTGCGATACAGCACCAGCTCCTCGTCCGACCGGTCGGCGACACCCCACCCCAGCCAGTACTCCCGCGCGTTGGCCAGTTGCCGGTCCACGTCCGTCGCCACATCTGCGGTGGTCACGACCGCACCTCTCCTTCTCATATGGACGGTGGAACAGCGGCCATGCTCGGCGAGCGGCCCGCCCACTCCCCAGGCCGTTATCCGACCGACTTCTGCTCATCCCCTCTGGGAGCCTGCAAGGCTGCTGTCATCAAGTGCATCGGAGTTCGTTCGAGCGCGTCAGAGCCTGCGTCGCGGTCAGGCAGCAGTGCTACGACCAGGTCCCCGGTGGCGGTAGCGCGGGCGGTCTGCGGTCGCCTAGGAAAGGTGAAGCGCGCCCTACGGCCGGCGTGGTGCCGGCCGTAGAGCGCATGGGTCAGGCGGGACGGCGCGGGCGATGCGGGATGCGGCCCTGCAGGCGGGGCCCTGCCTCGTAGAACATGTACTCGGCGCCGTCCTGGGTACCGCAGGATGGGGCGGCCGTGCGGCCGTTGCCGGAGGCGAGCGGCGAGTGCGGTGGGGTGGGTGCTGAGCCCGGTGGTCGCCGCGGCGGCGGCGAGGGTTACGGCGCCGCAGCCTAGCCCCCCGGGCCGTGCACGTACAGCAGGCTCGGCCCGCCGCCGTACAGCGCGGAAACGAAGAGGGACAGCTCCTCCTCTCGCGTGCGGCGTGCAAACGCTGTCCCAGTCTGCCAGGCACCCCTGTAGATGACACGCCCCCACCATAACGGCCAGTGGAGCTGGGTTTTGTCCGGTATGGCCGCGCTGTTGTGTGGACTTGTCCACAGAACGTAGCCGTCAGCTCGGGCGTGGCCGACCGGCTGATCGGCGCCACAGCATGGTGGACAAAGATAGACCTGTGAAATGAGCGGCCGGCATCCGTACCTTCGCGTCGCGATCATGCTGCTTCGCCGTAGTCGTCGGCACCGGCAGACCTGCCTCGTCACGTCGGTAGCGCGCAGTGGTCGAACAGCACCATTCCTTTTCCACCCTGGCGCGAACATGCGCCGGGCCTGAACCAGGGGAGGTTGCTGGTACGCGCACACCTTAGATGGTTCGTCCATTCGGGCTGCCGGTGACAGGAGGCACCACCTCCCCGGTCGCATGGCCCGCGGCGTCCAGCAGCCACCCCATGCGTTTGGGGGTACGCAGGTTGACGCCGCTTTCGTACAGCCGGAACCCTGGGAGCTTCTCGCCAATGAGGTGCTCGAGCCGCAGCAGATCGGGCACCGACCGAGTCCATACCGTGAACGCTATGTTGGTGTCCCCGGTCGTGGACACGCACATCTTCAGCTCTGGCAGGGTGGCGATCGCGGCGACAGTACGCTCGTGCTCGGCAGCGGGGACCCGGCCCCTCCACGTACAGCTGATGGGGGAGCCGGAGACCGACTGAGTGACCTCGCAGCGGATCGACAGCAAGCCGGAGGCCAGCAGGCGGCCGAGCTGGCGGCGCGCGGTCGCGTGGTTTCGGCCGGTGAGCACGGCCAGATCGGCGGCGGTGCGGCGGCCGTCGCGCGCGAGCGCCTCGATCAGAGGTCCGGCGTTCGGCGGCGGAGTGACGCCGGGGACCGGTCGCGTCCTCGCTGCCGCGGCGGCGAAAGCCTGCTGTTGCGCCCGGCTGAGCGCGTTCAGCCGCCAGGCGCTGCCGTCCCGGTGCACGGCGGTGACCAGGTAGGTGCGCTGTCTTTCGACGCCGGGCAACCGGTCCAGATCGTCGAGGGTGAAGGCGGTCATGGCGGCGAGGTCGGGGGTCATGACGGTGAGCAGGAGATCGCGGCCGCGGGTGGACTCCTCCACGGTGACCGCGCGCGGGTCGCGGCACATGGCACGCACGACCTCGGCACGCGCGCCCGGCAGGCAGTCGACCTCGATCAAGGCCAGGACGACACGGCTGTAGTCGCCGCCGGGATGCGCGGTGACCCAGGCGAGGCCGGCCGAGCGCAACCGCCGCCATCGCGCCGCCAGGGTGGCCGGGGTGGCGCCGAGGATGCGGGCCGCCTCCGCCCAGCCGACACGGGGTGCGATCTGCAGGCCGTGCAGCAGTTCGAGGTCGCGCTCGTCGAGGTCGCCCGGATGCACGAATCAGCCTCTCTTTCCGCTCATGATGCGCGAATCATACGATTTTCCGGCTTGCAGCGGTCGGGATCGCACACTCATATGCGGTTGGTGATTCAGGGAGGTGTGTGGGTTGTCGCTGGTCGAGGATGCCCTGGACATGGCGGACGACCTGGTCCGGCTGCGGCGCGAGCTGCATCGGGAGCCGGAGATCGGGCTGCGTTTGCCGCGTACGCAGGAGAAGGTGCTGGCGGCGCTGGCGGGGCTGCCGCTGGAGATCACGACGGGCCGCCGGACGACGTCGGTGACTGCGGTCCTGCGCGGCCACGGCGAGCCGGCGGGACGCACGTCCGGAACGGGCGCGAACAGAGCGGGTAAGGACCGTGCGGGGGCTGGTGGCAGAGCGGTGTTGCTGCGCGGCGACATGGACGCGTTGCCCGTGCAGGAGGCGACCGGCTTGCCCTACGCCTCGACGGTGGACGGCGCGATGCACGCCTGCGGGCATGACCTGCACACCGCGATGCTGGTCGGCGCCGCGCGGCTGCTCTGCGCGCACCGGGAGCGCGTCGCTGGCGACGTGGTGTTCATGTTCCAACCCGGCGAGGAAGGCTGGGAGGGCGCCCGAGCCATGATCGACGAGGGCGTGCTCGACGCGGCCGGAGCCCGTGCCGAGGCGGCGTACGCGCTGCACGTCTTCCCGGCGTTCGCTGCGGCGGGAAGCTTCGCCAGCCGGGCGGGGACGATGCTGGCGGCGTCGGCGTCGCTGCTGGTGACGGTGCGCGGCGAGGGAGGCCACGGTTCGACGCCGCACCGCGCGCAGGACCCCGTCGTGGCGGCGGCCGAGATGATCACGGCCCTGCAGACGATGGTCACCCGGCGCTTCGACGTCTTCGACCCGGTCGTGCTGACCGTGGGTGTGGTCAAGGCGGGCACCCGGCGCAACGTCATCCCGGAAACCGCCCGGTTCGAGGCGACGATCCGCAGTTTCTCCGCCGGCACAGCCGCTCGCGTTGGCGAGCTCGTCCCCCGGATGCTGACCGGCATCGCCGACGCGCACGGTGTCGATGCCGAGGTGGAGTACATCCCGGAGCGGCCGCCGACCGTCAACGACCCTGCGGAGACCGCGTTCGCCCGTGACGTGATCGCCGAGACCTTCGACGGCCCGCGGCACGTCGCCTTGGAACATCCCATCGCGGGGTCGGAGGACTTCTCCAGGGTGCTGGCCGAGGTACCTGGAGCCATGCTCGCACTGAGTGCTCTGCCTCCCGGGGCCGATCCGGAGAAGGCACCGTTCAATCACAGCCCGCGTGCCGTGTTCGACGACGCGGTGCTGCCCAGCGGGGCCGCCCTGCTCGCCGAGCTCGCTCGGCGCCGACTCGACCGCCGGGAGGATCTGTCGTGACCGACGTCACCACCGCCCCCCTGACCTCCCCCGACGTCCGCAAGAGGGTGCTCGTCGGCACCGGGCTCGGGCACGCGCTGGAGTGGTACGACTGGGGCATCTACGCGATCTTCGTGCCGTTCTTCGCCACCCAGTTCTTCGACCAGGGCGACGAACTGTCGGCGATGCTGTCCGGCCTGGCCGTGTTCGCGGCCGGGTTCGTCGCCAGGCCGGCCGGTGGGCTCCTGTTCGGCTGGCTCGCCGACCGCGCCGGCCGACGGCTCACCATGTCGCTGACCGTGGGCGGCATCGCGGCAGGGAGCCTGGTGATCGGCATCGCCCCGACCTACGCCGCCATCGGGGCGTGGGCGTCGCTGATCCTGTTGCTGGCGCGGGTCGTGCAAGGTCTGGCATGCGGCGGCGAGCTGCCGTCGGCGCAGACCTACCTGTCGGAGTCGGCGCCCGCCGAGCGGCGCGGACAGTGGTCGAGCCTGATCTACATCGCCAGTGTCTTCGGCAACACCATGGGCGTGCTGCTGGGACTCATACTGTCACTCACGCTCACGCCACAACAGATGAGCGACTTTGGCTGGCGAATCCCGTTCCTCCTGGGAGGACTACTGGGCGTGGTCGCCTTCTACATGCGCCGCACGATGGTGGAGAGCGAGACGTACACCACGCACCAGCGCGAGCAGTCCGAACGGCCTGACTTGTGGCGGGACATCATGCGGCACCGCAAGCAGGCGCTGCGGGTGGTCGGCCTGTCGGTCGGGTTCACCGTGGTGTACTACGCGTGGGTCGTCTCCGCCCCCGCCTACGCGATCAGCTCGCTGGGCATTCCCTCCAGCGCGGCCCTGCTGGCGAGTGTGTGCGCCAGCGTGCTGTTCATGGCCGTCATGCCCTTGTGGGGCCGATGGTCCGACCGCGTTGGTCGAAAGCCGGTGCTCCTCGTCTCCACAGTGGGCACCGCCGTGTTGCTGTTCCCCCTGCAGGCGTTCGTCCGTGACAGCGCGTGGCAGCTCGGCCTCGCCATGGCCGCCGCCATGATCTTCATCGGCGCGGGCGTGGCGATCCTGCCCGCCGTGTACGCCGAGATGTTCCCGACCAGGATCCGCACGCTCGGCCTCGCGGTGCCCTACTCCGTCGCGGTCGCCCTCTTCGGCGGCACTGCGCCCTATCTGCAAACATGGATCGGCGAGCACCTCGGCAGATCGGTGTTCACCGCGTACGTCGTGCTCATGCTCCTCGTCTCCGCCGTGGCGGCCCTCACGCTGCCGGAGACCCGGGCCAAGGATCTGAGCTGAGGACACGGGAAATCACATGCGAATACTGGACATCCTCGCGCAGGGCCAACCGACCGTCATCGACCTCGCGCAACCCCTCCAGGCGGGCATGCCGTGCTCGCCGACCCACCCGGGCTTCCACTTTGCGCTGACCCAGCGGCACGGGGACGGGCCGCCGCGCCCCGACGGCATCACCGGCTCCGCCGAGCTGATCGTGCTCGGCGGGCACGTCGGCACCCACATGGACGCTCTGTGCCACGTCGCCGCCGACGGCTTGATGTACGGCGGCGTCGAAGCCGCGACAGCCGTGACCGGCGGGCGGTACCACGTCCACGGGATCGACCAGGTCCCTCCCATGGTGTGCCGGGGGGTGCTCTTCGACATCCCGCGCCTGCGGCAGGTCACCCGGCTCGGCCCCGCGGAGGCCGTCACCGAGGCGGACCTGGTGGCGACCGGCGTGGAGCCGCGACCAGGCGACGTCGCGCTGATCCGCACCGGCTGGCCGCAACTGTGGCACGACCCCTCCGCGTACGTCGGGACCGGCACCGGGGTACCGGGGCTGGTTCCCGACAGCGCGAGCTGGCTCGCCGAGCGTGGCGTACGCGCCGTCGGCGGCGACACCATCGCCCTGGAGCGCATCGAGGCGGAGACCGGCCACTCGATGCTGCCCGTGCACCGCATTCTCCTGGTGGAGCGAGGCATCAACCTCATCGAGGTGATGAACCTGGAGGCCCTCGCCGCGAGCGGTGTCACGGAGTTCTTCTTCGTGTGCGCGCCGCTCCCCGTCGTGGGCGCGACAGGTGCTCCCGTCCGCCCTCTGGCCGTGTTGGACGGCGGGACGGACAGGGATGCCTCGTAAGGCCGCGTCACTGTAGGACGTCGTCAAGCGCGCAGCCCTCTCGTCATCGTTCGTCTCCGTTCGGTGACCGAACCGCAGATGATCGGTAAGTGGTCACCGGATGGGCTGCCGGTTGGACAGCCTGTGTCCCGACGTTCGTGCAGGAGCCCGGCCGACGGTGCGATCGCGCCTCGTCACGCAGGACCGGGCGTGATCGAGAGGAGAACTTCTGTGCTGACCGTGGCGGTATCTCGGCTCGCGAGCGCTGTCCAGCACGTGACGACGTACATCGCACTGCGACTCACCTGCGCCACGCCGATGAGCAAGGCCGGCCCGACGGCCGGTCCTCGGCACTGAGCCGGGGGCGGCCATGTCCATGGCGCGGCAGGCTTTGAGCGGCCACCGTCGCCTGCACGTCCTTCTCGGCCTGCAGTCACTGCTGATCGTGCTGGTGTCCGTGAACCGCCGCGGTGATCTCGCACTGGGCTTCGCCGCGCCGAACGGGTTCCTGCGCTGCGTCGAGGTCAACAACCTGCTGCTCGCCCTCGCTGCGGCAGTTCAGTACTACCTGCTGCTGCAGCGGTTGGAAGGGGATGCCGGCCTGTCGGCGGAGTCACAGACAGCGTTGCGCGTCACCTTCGTCGTCGGCTTGTATCTGTGGGCTGCCGGCTACGGCGACCACGAGGTCACCAACTACCTGAACACCCGGTTCTGCGCTCAGGCCGACAACCTTGGCGAGCCCTGTCGTGTGATCGGCTTCCACGACGACGTGTTTTCGCATCATCTGTTCTTCGCGGGGTTCATCCTGCTCAACCTGGTGGTGATGTTCGCCGGGACCTCGCCGGCGACGACCCGGCCGCTGACCGTCGCCGACAACATCCTGTTTACGGTGAACGCGCTGTTCGTCGCCGCGGGCATCACGGCCAACCTGGGGTTCGAGCAGATCGGGGCCGATCTGTACGTCGTCGTGATCGTCGCGGTGCTCGCCGCCGGCCTGCTGTGGCGCCGGCGGCACGCACCGATCCTGCGGTACTACACGATCGCGTACGCCGCCGGCCTGCTCGCCACGGTCGTCGTCAAGATGCTCTGACGGCCGCGCTCGCGGCCGGGACCAGGCCGCCCAGCAACGTGATCACTCGGCCGAGAAGCGGGATCGGGCAGTCGGCGAACGTGAACACGAGGCCGGCCGCAAGCGACCGGCGCGGGATGAGGATGACCGGCGTGCGCATGACCTGCTGTGGGCGGCGGAGCAGCGCGCCCGGACAACCGAGCAGCGCGACCGCGCCGCTGTGAACGAGTGCCCACCTCCCTCGACTGGTCCGCGCTCGCCGGGCTGCCGGGGCCGGTTCGCCTGGCCCCTGCCGACACCGGGCGCCGTTCAGCGAAGCGACGCGATGAAGTCCAGCAGCAACTCGTTGACCTTCTCCGGCTGGTCGAGCTGCATCCAGTGGCCCGCGTCCTCCAGCCGCTCATAACGCCAGGGCGCGTCGATGTACGGGGCGCTGCAGACCATCGCCTCCTCGGTGAGGTAGACGTCGCCGCTGCTCCACACGCCCATGGTCGGCACCTTGATGGGCGGGGCCTGGAGGGTTCCGGGGATGAACGCCTGAGGGGGGACGTTCCTGCGGTAGATGGCGATACCGGAGGTGAGCGCCTCGGGGTCGCGCATGCGGGTCACCACCTCCTCCAGGTCGGGGTGGGTGGCCGCCCACATGCGCAGACCGGTTAAGTCGCCGTGGGCCAGCCACTGCTCGGCGACGTCCTGGAACTGGAACAGCAGCATGTACCAGAACTTCGCGAGCTGGTCGATGCCCGCCGCGGGACCGCCGGCGCTGAGATGGCCGACCGACAGCAGGGAGAGGCTTGAGATCCGGTCGGGCGCGGTGGCCGCCACCAGTTGGGTGATGGACGCTCCCCAGTCGTGGCCCACCAGGTGGGCCCGCTCGACCTCGAAGTGATCAAGGAGGTTCAGCAGGTCGGCGACATGCTCGCCGAGGTCGTACGCCGCCAGGTCCTTCGGCTTGTCGGAGGCCCCGAAGCCACGCAGGTCTGGAGCTATCGTGCGGTACCCGGCCGCGTTGAGCGCGGCGACCTGATGGCGCCAGAGGGCATGGGTGTCCGGGTAACCGTGCACGAGCAAGACCGCCGGGCCTTCCCCGCTGACCTGGACCTCGAGACCTATTCCGTTGACGTTGACACGCATGGCGCAACTCCTGCCGTAGTCCTGCGGTGGTGAGTGCCAACGTGGCAGTTTCGAGCGCCCATCTCACAGACCATCCGCTGCCCAAGAACTGATCGCCACCACGCGGCACACCTCATGCGCTGAGCGGCTATTGAGGTGAGCACGGCATGGCGTCGTGCGGGCGGCTGGTGGATCTGGGTGTGGCACCGGCGAGGCAACCCCGCTGCCGGCCACCCGCGGCTTTGACTGTGATCCGCGCGCCTACCGGGTCTGCCTGCTCGGCGCGGGCGCCTCGGCCGGACCTTCGCGCTGACCGCCAGGGCCCTGGGACCGGGGCCCTTCCAGACGGCTGCCTTCCATGACACCGCCGTCGCGGCCCGGCTCGGACTGGACGGCGTCACCGCCGTTCCCTCCGAAGGCGGTCAGACAGCCGCCTCCCCAACCGGCCGACTGACGATGAACGCCACGTGGTGGTCGTCCCCGGGGACGAGCCGGAAGGACTCGCCGTCCCGTTCCACCAGGCCGCCGGTGGGCGCGGGGAAGTGGCTGCCGAGCAGCAGCGTGCCCGTGCCGGCCAGCGAGGCGAGCAGTCGCCGCCGGCTCTCGACCGCCTGCCGCGGGTCGATGTCCACGCAGCTCGTGATGGCGGGATGGCGGAGCTGCACGGGGTGGTGCACGCAGTCGCCGGTGATCACCGCGGCGCCATCGCCGAGGGCCACCGCGACGTGCCCCGGGGTGTGGCCCGGCGTGGGGAGGAGCCGTACGCCTGGAGCGAGCTCCACGCCCTGCGGGGGCACGTCGGCGAGGTCCAGCAGCCCGGCGTCCCTGATGGGGTGGACGGAGTCGCGGAACATGGCCCTGCGGGGCTCGTCCAGGTCGGCCGACGCCCAGTAGTCCCATTCCGCTCGTGCGGTGACGTACCGGGCGTTGGGGAAGGTGGGCGTCCAGCCGGTGCCGTCGGCGCGCGTGTTCCATCCGACGTGGTCGGTGTGCAGGTGGGTGAGGACGACGAGGTCGATGTCCTCGGGGGCGTGGCCGGCGGCGGCCAGGCGGCTCAGGTACGGGGTGTCGAGGTCGTGCCAGGCGGGGTTGGCGCGGGTCTTGCCGTTGCCGATGCCCGTGTCGACGAGCACGCGCAGGCCGCCGGCCGTGACGGCGAAGCTGTGCGTGGTCAGGCGCAGGACGCCGTCGGCGTCGGCGAAGTCGGGCCGCAGCCACGGCTCGCCGGTCACCACGTCGGGGGTGGCGTCCGGGAGCAGCCAGGGGCCGGTCTGCGGGGGCAGCTCCGTCTCGTCGATGCGCTGGATGACGAGGTCACCGGCGATCCAGGTGGGCGTGGGCATGGGCGTCCCTTCCGTTGGCGCGTTAAAGCTAAGTGTTTGCGTTAGTGACCGTACCCTCCTATGCTCCCTTAAAGCGAAATTTTGGCTTTAGTGAGGAAGGTCCAGATGACTCCGAGCCTCACCGCCCAGGAGGCCGCCCGCTGGGCGGACCGGGCCGGGCTGCCGCTGGCGCGGGAGCGCCACGCGGTCGTGGCCGCCACCGCCGACCACATCCGCGCCGTCGTGAGCACCCTGCGCGAGCTCGACCTCGGCGAGACCGCCCCCGGCGTCCTGCCTGCCGGATGGGAGAGCGCCGATGTCGCCGGCTGAGCTGACCGTCGCCGAGGCGTCCGCCGCCGTCGCGCGGCGCGAGGTGTCCCCGGTGGAGCTGACCGACGCCGTGCTCGCCCGCCTCGACGCCGTGGACGGCACGCTGCACGCGTACGCGACCGTGATCGCCGGGACCGCGCGGGCCTCGGCCGCCGAGGCCGAGCGCGAGATCGCCGCCGGCCGGTATCGCGGGCCGCTGCACGGCATCCCGTTCGGGCTGAAGGACCTCATCGACGTGGCCGGGCTGCCCACGGGGGCCGGCTCCCAGGTCAGGCAGGGGCATCTCGCCGACGCCGACAGCGCCGTGGCCGCCCGCCTGTCCGAGGCGGGTGCGATCCTGGTGGGCAAGACGCACACGCACGAGTTCGCGTACGGGCTGACGACGCCGCAGACGCGCAACGCCTGGGACCCGGGCCGCATCGCCGGCGGGTCGAGCGGCGGCTCGGCGGTGGCCGTGGCGGCGGGAACGGCGCTGTTCGCGCTGGGCACGGACACCGGCGGCTCCGTCCGCGTGCCCGCCGCGCTCAACGGCGTCGTCGGGCTCAAGCCGACCTACGGCCTGATCTCCCGGCACGGGGTCGTGCCCCTGTCGTGGTCGCTCGACCACGTCGGGCCGATCACCCGTACCGTGGCGGACGCCGCGCTCGTGCTGCCCGCGCTGGCGGGCCACGATCCCAGGGATCCGGCGAGCCTGCCCGGCGCCGCGTTCCGGCCGGAGCCGCGCGAGGACCTGCGGGGACTGCGGGTCGGGGTGCCGGTCAACCACTACTTCGAGCACGTCGATCCCCAGGTGGAGGCCGCCGTGCGAGCCGCCATCGGGCGCATGGAGCAGCTCGGGGCCCGGCTCGTCGAGGTCGAGATCCCCTACTCCGGCTTCGTCCAGGCCACCCAGTGGGGGCTGATGGTGCCGGAGGCCACCGCGTACCACGAGAGGACCCTGCGCTCCTCCCCCGAGCTGTACGCGCCGGACGTGCGCGTCCTGCTGGAGGCCGGTGCGCTGATCCCGGCGGCCGACCACGTGCGGGCG
This sequence comes from Thermocatellispora tengchongensis, assembly GCF_014202315.1. Classification (GTDB taxonomy): domain Bacteria; phylum Actinomycetota; class Actinomycetes; order Streptosporangiales; family Streptosporangiaceae; genus Thermocatellispora; species Thermocatellispora tengchongensis. Next base: position 170,868 of record NZ_JACHGN010000013.1, read on the forward strand.
CGGCGGGCTCGCTCGCTCATGCGTCAGGCCTGGACGGAGCTGTTCGAGCGGGTGGACCTGATCGCCGCGCCCGCCACCCCGATGACCGCCGTGCCCGCAGGGCAGGAGAGCGCGCCCTGGCCCGACGGCACGGTGGAGGCCGTCTCCGACGCCTACGTCCGGCTCAGCGCCCCGGCCAACATCACCGGCGTGCCGGCGCTGACCCTGCCCGCCGGGCACGACGAGGCGGGCCTGCCCATCGGCCTGCAACTGCTGGGGCGGGCGCTGAGCGAGAGCCTGCTGCTGAGCGTCGGCCAGGTCTGCGAGCAGGCCCTGGGCCGCGCCGGGACCGTGGCGCCGGTGGCCGCTTGACGCAAATTATTCGCATTAAGATGCGGGCATGAGTTCCAGGGCCAGGTCCAAGCCGGCGGTCCGCCCCGGCGGGCGCAGCGCCCGGGTGCAGCAGGCCGTGCACGCCGCCGTCCGGGAGCTGGAGGCCGAGCAGGGGCGCGGGGCGCTGACGGTGCCGGCCATCGCGGCCAGGGCCGGCGTCACCCCCTCCACCATCTACCGGCGCTGGGGCGACCTGCACGAGCTGCTGTCGGACGTGGCGGTCGAGCGGCTGCGCCCGGAGTCGCCGCCGGAGGACCACGGCGACCTGCGCGCCGACCTGTCGGCCTGGGCCACGCAGTTCCTCGACGAGATGGGCTCGGCGACAGGCCGGGCCTACCTCCGCGACGCGCTGCTCGGCGACCCGGACGGCTCGAACGCCGGCCAGTGCTCCGCCTACGCCGCCGGCCAGATCGAGGTCATCCTCGACCGGGCCCGGCGGCGGGGCGAGGCCGTGCCCGGCGTCGAGACGGTCATGGACCGTGTGGTCGCGCCGATGACGTACCGCATCCTGTTCCGGCCTGACGGGCTGAGCCCGCAGTACGCCGACGACCTCGCGCGAAGCGTCCTGCCGCCCGCCCCCTGAGCGGCCTCCGGTCTCACTCAGGTGGTCACCAGCCGCCCTTGCCGAGCTGGCCGCGCACCGCGCCGTCCGGGAACTCGCCGGTGTGCAGATTGGCGTACCACTTCTTCGGCGACTTGGCGATGTCGGCCAGCAGGCCCGCGTCGGAGCGGACGATCCCGGCCACGGCGTTGAGCCCGGAGGGCAGCTTCCGGCCGAAGAACGGGATCTTGACCGGCCCGTTCTTGCCCTCCTTGCCCTGGTGGATGTGGAAGGCAGTGGGAGCCGCACGTCTTGCCAGCGGATGGCGTACTCGACCTTGCCGCTCTTGATGTGGATGTAGGCGACAGCCCTGCCGTTCTTGTCGCCCTTGCCCACCTCGTTCGCGCCGACCAGGGTCGCAGCCAGATACACGTCCGACTGAGCTTCGACAGGCGCCGCCAGCACACCGCAGGCCAGGGCCGCGGCGGCGGCCGCGGCGATGGTCCTCGACACGGTGAACACGGTCATCGGAAATCCTCCTAGCGTCGGCGCGCGGGGGATCGCGCGCCTGGGAGACGGTCCGCCGTTCCACTGTTCACCCAACAGATCATTCGCTGACCGGTGTGCGTCCCATCACGCGCCCGGCCGGCCCCGTCCAGGGCGCGCAGGCCGGCGAGGGTGAGGAAGCAGACGCCACCGGATGCCACTCCGGCTCCGACCGGCACCGGACGCCGAATGAGCAGCGGATGGGCTGTCAGGTGGCCACAGCGGCGACCTGCCTTGACGCGCGTGCCGGCCGGCACGTCACGACGTTCCGAGAGAAGGGACAGACCCGGTGTCCGATGAGAGCACTTACGATTACGTGATCGTCGGTGCGGGCTCGGCAGGCTGCGTGCTCGCGAACCGGCTCAGCGCCGACCCCTCATGCCGCGTCCTGCTGATCGAGGCGGGGACGGAGGACGACGATCCGGCCGTCAAGCTGCCCATCGCGTGGTCCCGGCTGATTCTCGGCCCGCACTCGTGGCCGCACCACACCACGCCGCAGGCCGGACTGGGCGGGCGCAGCGTCTACCTTCCTCACGGCCGGGTGCTGGGCGGCAGCTCCTCCATCAACGCCCAGATGTGGGTACGCGGCCACCGCGCGGACTTCGACGACTGGCCCCAGGACGGCGAGGCAGGCTGGACGTACGAGGTGATGGAGCCGTACTTCCGCCGCGCCGAACGCCGGATCGCCGCCAACGGTGAGACCGGCCCGTACGGCACGGACGGCCCGATCTGGATCTCCGACCTGTGCGACCCGAACGTGGCCACGGCCGCCTTCCTGGAGGCGTGCGCACAGCGCGGGTTGCGCCGCCTGGCCGATCTGAACGAGGCCGACAACACGGGCTTCGCGCAGACGCCCGTCAACCAGCACCAGGGCGAGCGATGGAGCGTCGCCGATGCCTACCTCCGCCCCGCCGCCGACCGGCCCAACCTCACCGTCGTGACCCGAGGCACCGCGCACAAGGTCACCCTGGACGGCACGCGGGCCACGGGCGTGCGCTACCGCACCGAGGACGGGCAACCGCACACCGCCCACGCCCGCGGCGAAGTGCTGCTGAGCGCGGGCGCGATCGGCTCGCCACACTTGCTGGTGCTCTCTGGCATCGGACCGGCCGACGTCCTGGCCACCGCACGGATCCCACAGCGGCACGAGCTGGCCGGCGTCGGCGCCAACCTGCACGACCACCCGACCTGCCCGGTGTACGTCCACTGCCCCCAGCCGGTGACGCTGCTGGGTGCCCAGGCTCCCGAGCAACTGGCGCTGTGGCAACAGGACCGCCGCGGGCTGCTCAGCTCGAACGGCGGGGAAGCGGTGGCATTCGTCCGCAGCACGCCCGAGCTGGACGCACCCGATCTGGAGCTCGTCTTCATGCCCGGCGCGCATGGCCCCCACTTCCCTGACGGCCCGCCCGGTCATGGGCTCATGCTGACCGTAGTCCTGCTGCGGCCGCAGAGCCGGGGGAGCCTGCGCCCCGCCGGCCCGGACCCGGACCAGCAGCCGATCATCGACCCGGGCTACCTCACCGCCCCCGAGGATCTGTCACGCATTGTCACCGGCCTGACCATCGCCAGGGACATTCTCTCCGCCCCCGCGCTGAAGCCGTACGTCGAGGGACCGATGGCACCCTGGCGCGACACCACCGACCCGGACGAGCTGGCTCGCTACGCGCGTGACCACGTCACCACCATCTTCCATCCGTCGGGCACCTGCGCCATCGGCGAGGTGGTCGACTCCCGGCTGCGGGTGCGTGGCCTCGACGGACTGCGCGTGGTGGACGCTTCCGTCATGCCGGTGATCAACCGCGGCCACCCGCAGGCCGTGGTCGTGGCGCTCGCCGAACGCGCCGCCGACCTGATCCGCCATGACGTCTGATCACGGCCTGTAACGCCTGACACACCTGACACGCTGAAGAACACCATAGGAGGCACGTATGGCTGACAACCCCATCCTGGGCGCCTTGGCGGGCCCCGTCGAGCTCGGCGTACGGGAGTGGAGCCGTCTTGACTGGCACGATCGATGCACCGAGGCCGCCAGGGCCGGCCTGGGTGGTGTGGGCCTGTGGCATGCCGACCTGGAGCATCAGCTTGAGCGACGCAGCCTGGAGGACATCAAGCGCATCTTCGACGACGCCGGTCTCGAGGTGCTGGAGCTGGAGTTCCTCACCGACTGGTTCCTGCCCAAGGGACAGGACAGGAAGTCTGCGCAGGCGCGGGAGGACATGCTGTTCGAGGCGGCGGCCGAGCTGGACGCCCGGCACATCAAGGTGGGCAACATGTTCGGCCGCCCGTGCGAGCCGGATCGCCTCGCCGAGCAGTACGCCGCACTGTGCGAGAGGGCCTACCGGCGGCACTCGGCGCTGATCGGCTACGAACTCACCTGCTTCGATCCCGCCGTCGCCACACTGGACCAGGCGGTGCGGCTCGTCGAGGCCGCCGGCGCGGACAACGCGGGCGTCATCCTGGACACCTGGCATCTGGGGAAGCTGGGCGTCGCCCCGGCCGAGCTGCTGAACCTGCCGTCCAGGTGCGTGGTTCATGTCGAACTGAGTGACGGCTCGGCCCGGAACCTGCCCAACCTCCTCCTGGAAGCGGCCACCGGACGACTCATGCCGGGCGAGGGCGTGTTCGATCTCCGGGGCTACGTGGAGGCGATCAGGCGACTTGGCTATGACGGCCCCTGGGGAGTCGAGGTGATCTCCACAGAGTCGCAGACGCTGCCCCTGCCTGAGCTGGCCCGTCGAGCGTACGCCGGAGGTGCGGCCTGTCTGTCCGCCTGAGCACGACGTAAGCCCAGCCGGTCCAGCCGAGATCGGCGGCGCGTGCCGTTCGAGCACCTGGGCCGGCAGGTCCTTGGTCGTCGTCGTGCCCACGGAGCCGGTCAGGGCGATCACCGTGCAGCCGAAGCGGCCGAGGACGTGCCCGGCGAGCGCGCCGAGTTGACCGGGATGTCCTCCGCCTGGAAGACGTGCTGCATCGCGGCCTAGGCCATCGCCGTGGCCGAGGACGGCACGCCGCAGCCCACGTACGGCGGGCCCAGCGCTTCCGGATCACCCTGAATGACGCCGTCCTCGCCGTGCGGCACCGGGATCGCCCGCCGTCAGAGCGATGTCGGCAGGGGGCCGCCGTGCCAGGTGAGGGCATCCGCGAAGGCGGCGATGACGTTCACCTCGCCACCGTCGGCCTCGGCGTAGGCCCGGTGCAGGTTGAGCACGAGGCGCTCGGCGTCCGCCCACGCGGCGAACTCCCCCAGGTCGGCTTCCCGCGCGGCGTCCAGCGGAGCCAGCCCCTTCTCCCGCCCCTTGCGCGCGACGGCGAGTACGAACCGGTAGTACCGCTCATGGGCGGCCAGCACCTCCGGCAGGTCACCGGCCGACGCGAGCGGCCCGTGCCCTGGCACGACGTGCTCGGGCTCGAAGTCCGCCAGCCACTCCAGCGACCGCAGCGCCCCCTCCACCGACCCCATCAACAGCATCGGCGTGAGCCCGTTGAACAGCAGGTCACCGGCGAACAGCACCCGCTCCTCCGGCAGCCAGGCCACCACGTCACCAGGGGTGTGCGCCGAATGCCCCGGGTGGCGCAGCTCGATCCGCCGCTCGCCGAGGTGGACGGTCATCTCGTCCTCGAAGACGGCGGACGGCGGCCTGCGCGTCACGTTTCCCCAGTTGGGCACCGGACTCCACACCGGCGGGCACCCGTCGATGTACGGATCGGCCACCAGCGCCGCCCGCGTGGCCACGTGCCCGAAAATCACCGTCTCCTCCGGCAGCAGGCTGTTTCCGTAGGAGTGGTCCCCGTGCTGGTGGGTGTTGACCGCCATGCGCACGGGCGCGCCGCCGGTCGCCTCCGCCACCGCGTTCAGGAACCGGCGGGTACGAGCCTCGCTCGCACACGTGTCGATCACGAACACTTCGCCGTCGCCCACCACAGCCCCGGCGTTGTTCACCCACCACGTGCCATCCGGCTGCACCCAGGCGAAGACCCCCGGCACGATGTCATGCAGCTTCATCACTCATTCCTCCTGTCCGAACATCTGCCAATACATGATCCAGGCGATCACCGTCCACTTCACAGTCCGGTTCCTGACCGGAGCCGACCCGATATGGATCGGGGCGGTCAGAAAGTGGGCAGCGCATGGCCTGGTGGACGATCGGTCACCGCAGGGACAGTGCCGGCATGCATGAACGTAATCATCATCGGAGCCGGGCCCCCGGCCTGTCCGCCGCGATGCTGCTGGCCGTGCGCGGCCATCAGGTTACCGTCCTGGAACGCGACCCCGCCAGACCGCCCGCACGGGGGGAGCAGGCATGGACGTCGTGGGAGCGGCCGGGCGTGAGCCGGCTCCGGCTGCCGCACCTCATGATGCCGCGGGGGAGGATCCTGCTGGAAACGGAACTGCCCGAAGTGGTGGCCGGGCTGGAGACGGCAGGCGCGCTGCGGCACAACATGATCGCCGCGGCGGCGATTCTGCCCGGCGGCGGTGGCAGGCAGGACGGGGACGCGCGTTACGACACCCTGGGCGCCCGCCGGCCGCTACTGGAGTCCGTGCTGGCCGCCGCGGCCGACCGTACTGCCGGCGTCACCGTGCGGCGGGGCGTGGCAGTGACCCGGCTGCTGCCCGGACAGGCGTGCCTTCCGGGCGTGCCCCACGTGACCGGCGTCCAGACCGGCGACGGAGAGGTGCTGAAGGCCGACCTGGTCGTGGACGCGACCGGCCGTAAGTCGCAGATCTTCAAGCTGCTCGCCGAGCTCGGGCCCGTCCAGGACACCGAGGACCGGGCAGGGGCCGGGTTCGTGTCATCCGGCCCGGCCAGGCGACGCGACCTGGTCGCCGACGGAAAGCCCGTGGTCACCGGTCTGCTCGCGATCGGCGACGCCTGGGCCAGCACGAATCCGACCTTCGGCCAGGGGCTGGCCATGGGCCTGCTGCAGGCCACCCTGCTGCGGGACGCGCTCGACACCGTTTCCACTGCGGATCCCGTCAAGCTGACCCTGGTCTTCAGCGAGTACCTGGTGGCCGGCGCCGCGCCCTTCTACGAAGGACTGCGCGGCTGGGACCACCACCGGATCGCCGAGATCGACGCGCACATCAAGGGCGAGAGGCGTGTCGGCATGCGGCTGGAAGTCGCCGACGTCCAGCGCGGACGCCTCAGAGCCGCTCAGCCCCACGCGTAGACGACCTTGAACAAGGGGGCGTCCCGACAGCGGGCCGGCGCACCCTTGTTTCCCTGCCGTAGCGTCTGTCCCATCTGGTCGTCGGTGTAGTCGAGGAAGCGCTGGACCTCCTCGCGGGTCATCGGCCGCCGCCCCGGACCGGCGAGTGCGTCCGCCGCACGCTCGTCCAGACAGATCTGCACGGGAACGCTGCCTAAGCGGTCCTGGCACTCCCTCGTCCACCCCTGGTGAAGCGCGGTCACGCAGTCGCAGAAGCACCGCAGCGCGGCATGATATCCACGGATCGTCGTGTGTGCACGGCGCAGTTCGACGGTCAGGTGCGTGATCCACAAGTGAACGTGCTCTGGCGACCATTGCCAGGGATAGGCGCCGGTGAATTGCGCGAATCTGCGCACGACGTCCTCACGCAGGCTGATCGTGGCGGGCACGTCGGCGAGCGTTCAGAAGGAGGCGATCCGGTCGCGTTCTCCGGCCGTGAGCCGCACCTCCATCGCTGCGAGGAGAGTGGCGAACTGGGTGAGCGCGGCGCCACCAGCGCCGAGATGACCGCCGGCTCAGCCGGCACCCAGGCCAGGGCCAAGGCCGCGGGCGGCAGATCGTAATCCTCCGCCGCCTCCACCAGCCGAGCGATCCCGCGCGTGAGATGTCCTTCGTCGTGCTCGGCGTACCAGCCGGGCAGAAGGTCCAGCCGGGACCCCGCCGGAGTGCCCGCACGGTGTTTCCCGGTCAGCAGACCGCCCGCGAGCGGGCTGAAGGCGGTGAAGCCGGCCCCGCTGCCGGAGCACGCGACCATGACGTCGCTTTCGGCGGCGCGGTTGAGCAGGTTGTAGTCGTCCTGGACGTTGATCGGCCGCGTCACGCCGAGCCGGTCGGCCGCCTCCACCACCGGGCGGAAGTGCGTGCCGGTGCAGTTGCTCATGCCGTAGTGCCGGATCTTCCCCTCACGCGCGAGGCGGTCGAACGCGGTCACCGTCTCCTCGACGGGCGTGCCGGGATCGTGCACGTGAGTGAGATAGAGGTCGAGGTGGTCGGTACGCAGCCGCCGCAGGCTCACTTCCACCTGCCGGCGGATGTGCCGCTCCGACAGCCCCGCGCCATCGCCCACCGGCTTGCCCACCTTCGTCGCCACCACGACCTGGTCACGCACGCCCCGATCCGACAGCCACCGGCCCAGCCACTCCTCCGAGCGCCCGCCCCCGTAGGAGTCGGCGGTGTCGAACATCGTGACTCGGTGGTGGTGGCGGCCGCCGGCGCGGGGCGGTGACGACGGGCCTCTTGACTCCGTGCCGCCGACAGCCGACAGCCCGCCTCCACCTCGACCCTGATCAGCTCGTGACCCTCTGGACGCCCACGGAGACGCCGGCCGTGCCAGTGGGCATCCCAGTCCGGGAGACAAGGAGAGCCCCGCGTCGGACGGCGAGCCGGGCACGGACGATGTACCGAAGATGGTGCGCCGCGGGCCTCGCCCGTCTCATGCATCGCCGCCGGCGCATGTTCGGCATCAACTTGGGCGCCCCTGGCATCCCACCGAGATCGCCATCGCGGTCTGCGGGGGCATCCCGCTGGGCACGATCACTGTCGTGGCGTCGGGCGTCCGGGGGCGCTCGCCGAGCGTGGCCGCCATGGTCAAGTCAAGCCGTAGGAACGCGACGACACCGACGCCATCCGCCTGTACGAGAAGCTCGGCTTCCGCCTGCGCCGCACCACGACGTTCCAGTCCGCCCGGACCCCGCCCGCCGGGCGTCCCGATGAGGCCCGGCGGGGAGCGGGACCGCCGCCCCGGCGCGTGCGGGACCGCGGCGAATCAGCGGCCGTTCGACAGGGCGGTGTCCGCGGCCGGCGCGCCGCTGGACGGAGGGCCGACGTGGACCAGCACGTCGACCAGTTTGGGCACGCCCGTCAGCAGCGCGTCCCGGGCCCGGTCGGCGACCTCGTGGGCCTCGGCGAAGGACAACTCGCCGGTGGCGCGGATGGCGACCTCCGAACGCAGCCGATGCCCGACCCAGCGCATGCGTACGGTGTCGACGCCCGTCACGCCGGGGACCCGGGACAGCAGGTCCTCGGCCCGGGAGATCAGCGCCGGATCCACCCCGTCCATCAGCCGCCAGTAGATCTCCTTGGCCGCCCGGGTGAGCACCATGACGATGGCGGCGCAGATGATCAGCCCGACGACCGGGTCGGCCCAGGGGAGGCCCAGGGCCACCCCGCCCGCGCCGAACACCACCGCGAGGGAGGTGAGCCCGTCCGTCCGGGCGTGCAGGCCGTCGGCCACCAGCGCGGCCGACCCGATGCGGCGGCCGACCCGGATCCGGTAGACGGCCACCAGCTCGTTGCCGGCGAAACCGACCACCCCGGCGGCCATCACCCAGCCGACGTTCGCCACCTCCTGTGGATCGAGCAGCCTGCGGACGGACTCGTACCCGGCGACCGCGGCCGAGGCGGCGATGGTCAGCACGATGAACACGCCCGCGATGTCCTCGGCGCGCCCGTAGCCGTAGGTGTAGCGCCTGGTCGCGGCGCGGCGCCCCAGGACGAAGGCGAACCACAGCGGCACCGCCGTGAGAGCGTCGGCGAAATTGTGCACGGTGTCGGCGAGCAGGGCCACCGAGCCGCTGATCGCGACGATGCCGGCCTGTAGCGACGCGGTGACGCCCAGGCCGACCAGGCTGATCTTCAGCGCCCGGATGCCCTCGCCGCTCGCCTCCAGCGCGTCGTCCACCGAGTCGGCGGCGTCGTGCGAGTGCGGCGTGAACAGATGGCGCACCCGGGCCGGCAACCCACGCCGTCCCGGCCCCCCCGTGGCCGTGCCCGTGTCCGTGCCCGTGCCCATACCCGTGTCCATTGCCGGCCGTGGCGTGCTCATCCGCTCGCTTCATTCCGCATCCGATCGCCGTCAGGGGACAGGGCGCGCGCCCGGCGCCTCGCGCCGTCATTCCGGTCACCTATATCTGAGTTAAATCCATAATTCGGCGATTATGCAAATCGCGGAACCCGGTCATTTGTCGCGGCGTCCGGCTATTTATTGGCGTGGCATTGTTGCGTGTGATTCGCAACAGCGGAGCGACTTCATCAAGGGAATGTGGGCAGGTGCATTCCGTTTCCGGGCGCCCGGCCGGGTCGACGGTGGCGCCGATCGGGAGCGCGGCCGATCTTCATGAGCCGCCGCCGCGCCGGAGGCGGACCGGAGAAGGTCACGTACAGGTAACCCGAATGGGGCGGGGGAGCGGCTGTGAGATTATCGCCGTGGACGATTCCGATCGAGAGGGGGCGTCCTTCTCATGGCCCGACCTTCTCGCCCGCCGAATCGCCGCCATGAGGTGAAGCCCCCGAGATGGTGGCGGCATCCCGCGGCGAGGTGGACCGGCGGCGCGGTGCTGACGCCGGTATTGGTGGCGATGCTGATATTCGTCATTCAACGGCCGTTCGGGCCGGAGGCGAGCGCGCCGCCGGCCACGCCGACGCCCTCCAGGCCCGCGGAGCCGCCGATCGTCGTGGACCTGGTCTCCGTGGAGACCGACGCGATACCCAGGGATCCGACGCGGGCGTTACGCGATCCGGTGCATTTGGACGGCGGGCAGCTCGCGGCGCTCAACGCCATGACGGAAGAGCAGGCCGAAGCCTGGTTCCGGCGGCAGGGCGTCGCCGAGGACAGTCTCATCAAGGTGGTCCTGCGCGGCAACAACGACAAAAAGGTGAGGATCGTCAACATGGTGGCAGACGCCACGTGCGGCCCACCCTTCTCCGGCACACTGTTCTACAGCCCTCCCGGCGGTGCCGATGACGACATCATCAAGCTGGGATTCGATCTCGACACCCCCACTCCGAGGGCGCAGCTCCTGGAAGGGTGGGCCTGGCGTGGCGACTACTTCACCAAGAAGACGATCTCGCTCGCCCGCGACGAGGACATCACGTTGCTGCTCGTTCCCGAGACGTCCGAACACTATGCGTATGAACGCGCGTACGACGAACACATCTCCGGCTCCGGCGACGACTAGGGCCCTGGAGGGCTCGTCTCGATCCGAGCCGGTCAGTCGCCGAGGAAGGCCACCACCCGGGCGGGGGCCGCGCTGGTGCGGGGGAGCTTGAGCGGGAAGAAGCCGACGGTGAATCCGGTCGGCGGCAGGGCGGCGAGGTTCGTCAACTGCTGGACGATGAACGCCTCCTTGTCGCGGATCGCGAAGTGTCCGTCCCAGATCTGGGCGGGGTCGCCGGTCTCCTCGAAGGCCCTGCGCATGACCGGGAAGGGACGGTCCCAGGCGAGGGCGTCGGTGCCCAGGATGGAGGCGCCCAGGGAGGTGAGGAAGCGCGTGCCGTCGCCGGTCATGCCCGGGTAGTTGTAGTACTCGGCGTCGGCCATGGTGTAGCGCTCCTGGCCGGTGCGGATGAGGACCGCGTCGCCGTCCTGGATCTCCCGGCCGGTCGCCTCGATCGCCGCTTGGAGGCCCTCGATCGGGATCGCGGCCCCCGGCTTCACCCAGCGGCGGACGTCCAGGACCATGCCGGGGCGGAACAGCTCGTCGAGGGAGATGTCGCTGATCGTACGGGCGGGCTTGCCCTCGATCAGCCGTCCGCTGTGCAGGGGGGCGTCGACGTGGGTGCCGCAGTGGGTGTTCATCTCGGTCAGCATGTCCTCCCCCCAGCCCTCCCCGTCGGGGAGGTCGGAGGCTTGGCAGCCGAAGATGGACATCATCCGCTCCAGGCCGCCGGACTCGGGGCTGAGGTACTGGATCCGCGGGGCGATCACGGTCTCCAGCGCCTTGAAGGACTCGTGGACGCGGGCCCGGTTCTCCGGGTCCATGGTGCGCGTCAGGTCGACGAGAGTGGGCATGGGCATCTCCTTCACGTGGTCAGCAGCCGGTCCGCAGCGGGATCATCGGCGGCGCCGGGCGGACGGTCTGGCGGGTGTGTCCCAACGCGGGTCCCTGGAGTGAGACGACGTCGCCCGGCCGCAACCAGCCGGAGAATCCGGCCATGTCCGGGGTGTCGACATGCTCCAGCAGGCAGCCGCCGGGGACGGTGCCGGACCCGATCACGTCGCCCGGCAGCAGGTCGGTCCCCCTGGAGAGGTAGGCCAGCAGCTCACCGAACGTCCAGTCCATCGCGGCCAGGGTGCCGCGCGAGACCTCCCTGCCGTTGACGGTGGCGGACACCTCCAGGTGGAGCCGGCCATCGCTCCGGTACGGTTCCAGCTCGTCGGCGGTGACCAGGGCGGGGCCGAGGGTGATCGCGCTGTCCTTGGCCTTACCCATCCCGATCCCCTGCGCCATGTCGCGCAACTGGTGGTCGCGGGCCGTCCAGTCGTTGTAGAAGGTGTAGCCGACGATGTGCTCCTCGGCGGTGTCCGGATGCAGATCCCGGCCGCCGCGGCCGATGACGGCGCCGATCTCCAGCTCGAAGTCGAACAGCTCGCAGCCGGGGGCGATCGGCACGTCGTCGTACGGCCCGACGACCGCCGCGGGGTTGCCGAAGTAGAAGGCGGGGGTCTGGGACCAGGCCGGATGAAGCTCCCCGCCGCGGCCCATCGCCCGGTAGCAGCCGCGCAGGTGGTCGAGGAAGCACAGGCCGTCGCGGATCGAGGGGGGCCGCGGGATGGGCGCGAGCAGCCGTACCTCGTCGAGCGGCCGGACCTCGGTGGGGGCGGTACGGGCGGCGGCGCCGGCCTCGGCCAGGCGCTCGCCGTCATCGCCGAGGAGCGACAGCAGGGTCACGCCGGCGCCGAGCCCGCGCACGGTCGGGCCGTCCAGGATGCCGGTCCGCGGCCCGGAGCCGGCGTCGTAGGTCACCCACTTCACGAGTGCATCCCTTCGATGGTGGTGATGGAGCGCTCCGGTGCCGGGGACGAGGACGGGAACCGGGGGGCGCTGAGCAGTAGCGCCGCCGCGAGCGCCAGGAGCGCGACGGCGACCAGCAGCGGCGCCGTGTAGCCGCCGGTGACCGCGAGCAGCCAGGCCATCATCAGCGGGCTCGCGCCGACGCCGAGCATGAACACCGCGTAGAAGACGCCGAACATCCGGCTGTACCGGGCCAGACCGTAGTACCTGGCGGTGAGGTAGCCGATGAGGTCGACTTCGGCGCCGAGCGCGAGGCCCACCCCGACCGCGGCGGCCGCGGCCAGCGCCGGGCCGCCGGCCAGCAGGGCGACGTACCCGAGCGCGGCGAGGAGCAGTACGGCGGCGGCGACGCGGGGGGCGAAGAGCCGGTCCACGAGCAGGCCCACCCCGACGCGGCCGACGATCACCGCGATGCCGACCAGCCCGGCGGTCGTGGCGGCGGAGGCCGTGCTGACGCCCGCGTCACGCAGCATCGGCACCAGGTGCACGGTCATCCCGCCGACGGCCAGCGCCAGCGCGAGGAACGCCAGCGCGAGGCGGGCGAACAACGCGCCGCGCAGGACCGGGGCGATGCGCTCGCGGGCCGCAGGCGCGGTCGTGGTCCCGGCGCCGCGCCTGGGCATCAGGAGCAGTACGACCAGTGCGGCGGCGAGCACGGCGGCACCCAGGATCTGGTAGCCGGAGCGCCAGTTCTCCGCGATCCGCGCGCCGAGGAGCTGGGGCACGACGAACGCGACGAGCCCGGCCCCGCCCAGGGCGATGCCGAGCGCGAGGCCCCGCCCGCGGTCGAAGCGCTCGTTGACGGTCCGGGTGAACGAGACCGCGGTCGACGCCGCCGCGAGCAGGTACATCAGCACCCAGATCGCGAGGTAGCCGAGGAACGACGGCCCGCTCGCCGACAGCAGGAAGTAGGCCAGGCCGAGCGCTCCCATGGAGATCGTGGCGGGCAGCCGCACGCCGAGGCGGTCCACGACCATGCCGACGAGCGGGGCGGTCAGGATCGTGATCGTGGAGCCGGCGAGCTGGAGTGCGGAGAGCTGGGCGCGGGTCCAGCCGAACTCGGCCTCGAGCTCGGGGACGAACAGCCCGTTGGTGTAGAAGGGCAGGACGGCGACGCCGGCCCCGATGCCGACGGTCGCCGCGGTCAGGGCCCGCCAGTGGCGGCGGAACTCCGCGCCGGCGCCGAGCGGCGCCGGGTGGAACGGCTCTGTGGTCATGGATTTCTCCCGTCGGGGCGGAGGGATCAGGGGGTGGACAGGATCTCCGCGCGGAGCACGTCCTTGCGGATCTTGCCGACGCTGGTTCTGGGCAGCTCGTCGCGGACCACGACGTGGCCGGGGACCTTGAACCGGGCGAGCCGGTCCCGGCACCAGGCGAGAATGTCGCCGGGGTCCGGCCGGCGTCCCGGCAGGGGCACGACGTGCGCGACGATCGCCTCGTCGTGGACGGGATCGGGGATGCCGTGGACCGCCGACTCCAGCACGTCGGGATGCTCGTTGAGCACCCGTTCCACCTCGCTCGCGGCGACGTTCTCGCCCGATCGTTTGACCATGTCCTTGGCCCGGTCGACGAAGTAGGCACGGCCCTCGGCGTCGAGCCGGACGAGGTCGCCGGTGCGCAGCCAGCCGCCGGCGAGGAGGGCGGCGCTCTCCTCGGGACGGCCGTCGTAGCCGTCGGTGACGTCCACGCCGGGCACCCCGCCGACCTGCAGTTCGCCGGGCACCCCGGCGGGCACCGGCCGGCCGTCGGAGTCGACGACGCGGACCCGGACGCCGGGCAGGGGCAGCCCGATCGAATCCCATCGCCGCCGCTCGTCGAGCGGATTGACGAACGGCGGCAGCACCGTCTCGGTCATCCCGTAGAGCTGGACCAGGGGGGCGCCGAAGCGGGCCTCGAACTCGCGGGCCTGGGCGTCGGCGAGGTTCTGCGCGAACAGCACGAGCCGCAGGTCGTTGTCGGCGTCCGCCGGGTCCGGTTCGGACCGCGCCAGCACCATGCGTACCGGGGCCGCGAACAGGCTCGCCAGGGTGGGCCGCAGCGTGCGGACCTGGCGCGGCCATCGGCTCGCCGAGAACCGCGCGGTGAGGGCCACCGACGCGCCCGCCACGAGCGCGGACATCACGCAGTAGTACTGGGCGTTCGCGTGGAAGAGCGGGAGGGTGACCAGCCATCGGTCGGCCGCGGTGACGCGCAGGTGCTCGCGCATCGCGGTGCCGACTCTCACGTAGTTGGCGTGGCTGACACGCACTCCCTTGGGGCGGCTGGTCGTGCCGGAGGTGAACATGATCGCGGCGAGCCCCGGCCGCGGTCGCGGAGCGGCCGGTGGCCCGGCCTCCGGCCGTCCGGTCACAAGGTCCTCCGTGGTGAGCACCGGGAGCCCTTCCGCCGCGGCGGCGACGGTCTCCCGCAAGGCGGGCTCGGTGACCGACACCACCGCGCGCGAGTCGGCGACCTGGTGGGCGACCTCTTCGACGGCCGAGAGGGGGTTCACCGGGACGAGCACCGCGCCGAGGCGGGCGCAGCCGAACAGCAGGTCGAGGAACTCGGGCCGGTTCGCCGTCATCAGGTGGACGCGGTCACCGGCGCCCACGCCGTGCCGGGCGAGGAACGCCGCGGTCGCCTCGGCGCGGCGTACCTGCCGGCCGTAGGAGATCTCGGTGATCCGCCCCGACTCGTCCTCGAACAGCAGGAACGGTGCCGAAGGATCGGTCTCCGCATGGCGTGCGAGCAGGGTGTGCGCGTCGTGCCGGATCGGTGCAGTCGCCATCGTGCGACCTTTCGTTCGTTCTGGCCGATCACAACGAAGCCGTACCGGAGTACAACTTTGTGAAACGCGACGGTAAACGACGGCGGGCGCACGAAGCAAGACCCGAGTACAACTTCGTGGGCGGGTGTGGTCTACTGGGCGTGATGAATCTTCAGACCGGCGCCACGATCCGGGAGCTCGCGGCGGGCGGCGCCGACGCCGCCACGGCCCCGCCGCTCACCCGGCGCACCCGCAAGCGCAACGAACGGCGAGATCGCGTGTTCCAGGCGGCCATCGCCCTGTTCGTCGAGCGGGGGTTCGAGGAGACCTCGATGGACGACATCGCCGCGCGCTCCGGCCTGGCGCGGACGACGGTGTTCAACCACTTCCCCCGCAAGGTGCTGTTCCTGGAGGAGTGGACGCTGCGGCGCAGGCAGCGGGCGGCGCGCTCGTTCGGCGACGCCGACCTCGCGGGGCGCCCCGTACGCGAACTGCTCGGCGGCTACCTCGCCGCGCTCGCGGAGCTCAACCACGAGACCCGCGCCGAGACGTCCGCCATCCTGCCGCCGACGCTGCAGAACACCGACGTGTTCGTCGCCCATCCGCTCGCGCGCGACCTCGCCGACCTCGTGGTGGAGGCCGGCGCGCGGCTCCGGCCGCCGGCCGACCCCCACCGGGTCGGCAGGCTTCTCGCGCTGGGCTACTTCTCCGCGGTCATGCGATGGATCGAGACCGAGCCCGCCCCCTTCGACCTCGGAGAGGAACTCGCCGCGCTGCTCGGCACCGTGCTCGACGGCGCCCTCGCCCCGTGATGCTCCCCGGCCGCAGGCGGGGACGGTGCGCCGGGAGCGGTGATCGTCGTACACTGGGCGGCAACGCGTTGACGGAGACGAGTAGGTCCGGGATCACGCGGGTCAGAGAGCCGCCGGTAGCTGCGAAGGCGGTCTCGCGCCCCGGAACGAAGACCCTCCCGAGTGCGGGGAGGAACGGCGAGATCGCCCAATGCCCCGCCGGCCGGCCCCCGTGACCGGGCCTTGACGAGGCCGCCGTCTCGGCGGCGGCGAAAGTGCGGTGGCACCGGGAGCACCCTTCTCCCCCGCACTCCCAAGGGATCGCTCATATTCCACGAGGAGTGTGATGATCTCTCGTATCCTGGCCGCCGACCTGCCCGCGCACGTCGGCGACCGTGTCCGCCTCGCCGGCTGGCTGCACCGCCGCCGCGAACTCAAATCGGTGTCGTTCCTGGTGATCAGGGACCGCTCCGCACTCGCCCAGATCGTGCTGCGGCGCCCCGTCCACCTGGCGGAGGAGACCGTGGTCGAGGTCACCGGCACTGTGGCCGCCAATCCACAGGCCCCCGGCGGGGCGGAGCTGGTCGACCCGGTGATCGACGTACTGTCCGAGCCGGTGCAGCCGCCGCCGTTCGACCTGTACCGGCCGGTCGTCTCCGGCGCTCTGCCCACGATCCTCGACCACGCTCCTGTGGCGTTGCGGCATCCCCGGCTCCGGGCGCCGTTCGAGATCGCGGCCGCCGGGGTCGCCGGGTTCCGGGCCGCACTCGACGGACTCGGCTTCGTCGAGACGTCCACCCCGAAGATCGTGGGCTCGGCGACGGAGTCGGGGGCCAACGTCTTCGGCATCGACTACTTCGGCAGGCCCGCGTTCCTGGCCCAGTCCCCGCAGTTCTTCAAGCAGACCCTGGTCGGGGTGTTCGAGCGGGTGTACGAGGTCGGGCCGGTCTTCCGGGCCGAGCCGCACGACACCGCCCGGCATCTGGCGCAGTACACCAGCCTGGACGCCGAGCTGGGCTTCATCCACGACCATCGCGACGTCATGGCGGTGCTCACCCGCGCGCTGGCCGGCATGCACGCCGCCGTCGCCGAACGCGCCGTGAACGCGGTCGCCCTCCTGGGCATCGACGTGCCGAAGGTCCCGGAGGAGATCCCGGCGATCGACTTCACCGAGGCGCAGGACCTGCTCGCCCGGCACACCGGCGAGGATCCCCGCGGTGAGCCCGACCTGGCGCCCGCCCACGAACGCCGGCTCGGCGAGTGGGCGCTGCGCGAACATGGCTCGGAGTTCCTGTTCGTCACCGGGTATCCGATGGTCAAGCGCCCGTTCTACACCCATCCCGACCCGGCCCGCCCGGCGTACTCGCGCAGCTTCGACCTGCTCTTCCGGGGCCTGGAACTGGTGACGGGAGGCCAGCGGCTGCATCGCCACGCCGACTATCTGGCCGCACTCGCCGAGCGGGGCGAGGACCCGCGGGCGTACCAGGGATATCTGGCCGCGTTCGCCCACGGCATGCCGCCGCACGGCGGCTTCGCCATCGGCCTGGAACGCTGGACCTCCCGGGTGACCGGCGCCGCCAACGTGCGCCAGACCACCCTGTTCCCGCGCGACCTGCACCGTCTCACTCCGTGACCGCGCCGCCCGGCCCGTACTTCGCCGGGGCGGCCGGCATTCCGGCGGCGGGAATTTGCGCGACGAAACAGTCCGGGTGAAATAGGCCCGCGGCACGGGGCGCCGCGGGCCTGTTTGGGCCGGTAGCCGCCGGTGCGCCATGCCCGGGCCTCGGGTTCTGTGATATTCGCCGCAATTTCCGGGCGAACTCCCGCCCGATAAGGGCTGTCGAAGGATGTGGATTCGGAACACGGGGGCGGGCCAACGCCCGGCAGTCCACAAAAAGGGGAGACGAACATGCGGAAGATGCTCGCGGGCGCCATCGTCGCGGGAGGAGTGGCCCTGGGGCCGCTCGCGGCCATGGCCCCGGCCCAGGCGGCCGTGACGACCCAGGCCGTCTCGGATGCTCAGGCGGGGGCCACGGCCACCTGGGGAAAGAAGTTCACCTACCACGCGCCCGACAGGCGTGGATACTTCAAGGGGCACTGGGTCAAGAGGGGCGGCGACTACTACTTCGGAGGGCTCCTGTACGACCGGCACCGCGGCAGCGCGTATACCACGGTGAAGTTCCGCTATTTCGACGACACCGGGAAATTCGAGACCTGGTCCGCGAAGACCACCGCCCCCGATTACTACATCAAGGACTTCGAGTTCCAGAAGGACTTCGACATCAAGGTGTGCAGCGGTGTCCACCACCGCCTGAAGTGCGGCCCTTGGGTGGACGTCTTCTGATCGGCCGGCCGTGCGCGGGCCGTCACCCCGGCGCGCGCAGGCAGGCGGTCCGCACAACACGGCCCGGCGGGGCTCGACGCTACCGCCGGGCCTGGCGTACGGCGTAGTGGGCCAGGGACGGTTCCAGCAGTCCGAAGACCTGGCCGGCCGCCCGGCTCATGGTGGTGGCGATCTGCTGGTGGGTCTGGCCCGCCACGACCAGGTCCATCACGTGCTGGAACAGGGTGCGGTGGGCGGCGGCCAGCAGAGCGGCCGCGGCCCTGGGGGTGAGGTCGCCCGGAGCCGCCCCGGTCTCGGTGGCGAGCACGTGGGCCAGGGTGTCCTCACGCTGGTCGTGCAGTTCGCGCAGCCGGGCGTTGAGGGTGGGGCTGGCGGCGATCATCTGGGCGAACGCCGGGCTGGAGAAGCCGGCCACGGCGTCGTGCCGCTCGACGGCGGCAAGGTACTCGCGGCGCAGGGCGGCCAGCGCGGATTCTCCCTCGCGCCGGGAGGCGACGGTACGGGCCAGGCTCGCGGTGAAGGTCTCGTGGAAGTCGAGGGCGAGGTCTTCCTTACGCGGGAAGTAGTTGGTGACGGTCATCTTGGCCACCTGGGCGGCGGCCGCGATCTCGGCGATGGTCACCGCCTCGAAGCCGTCCTGATGAGCGTCCACGCCCATCCCGACGACGAGTCGAGCAATGGCGCGGCGACACTCGCCAAGTACGCCGCCGAGGGCGTGGACGTCCTGGTGGTCACCTGCACCGGCGGCGAACGCGGCACGGTGCTCAACCCCGCCATGGACCGGCCCGGCGTGCGCGACAACCTCGCCGAGATCCGGCGCGCCGAGATGGCCGCCGCCCGCGAGATCCTCGGTGTCCGGCAGCGGTTCCTGGGCTTCGCCGACTCCGGGCTGCCCGCCGACGGCGAACCGCTGCCGGACGGCTGCTTCGCCGCCACACCGCTGGAGGAGGCGGCCGGACGGCTCGTGGCGCTGATGCGCCGGTTCCGCCCACATGTGGTGGTCACCTACGACGAGACCGGCGGCTACCCGCACCCCGATCACATCAGAACGCATGAAGTGACCGTCGCGGCGTTCGAAGCGGCGGGCGATGCCGGCCGGTTTCCCGCGGCAGGACGACCATGGCGGCCGCTCAAGCTCTACTATCACGGCGCTTTGTCCAGGGCGTGGTTCCAGGCGTTGCGCGACGGCATGACGGCGCGTGGCATCGCCTCCGGCATGGAGGCCGTGCTCGCCGGGTTCGGTGACGACGTTCCGGCACCGGAGTTCACCACCCGGGTGCCCTGCGCCGACTACTTCCCGCTACGGGACCGGGCACTGCTGGCGCACGCCACAGATCGACCCGAACGCCGGATTTATGCTCCACGACCGCGACATCGAACGCGAGGTGTGGCCCACCGAAGACTACTACCTCGCGCGTTCCCACGTGGAGGTATCCCTTCCCGAGAACGACCTGTTCGCCGGGGTGCGGCCCGAACCGCCGGCGGCGCTCGTCCCTGGGGCAGGCACATGACCGTCGCCGCGCCCGGCCTCGGGTCGCGCGGTGATCCCTGCGGCGGATCGCGACGGACGGTGTTCCCGCCGTTGCCGGCTTTCCCCGCTACTGCCCCACCCGGCCGTCGATGCATTCGCGCAGCAGGTCGGCGTGCCCGCAGTGGCGGGCGTACTCCTCGATCCGGTGCACCCACAACTCCCGGACGGCGATGCCGTCGCGGCCCACTCGCGTGCCCAGGTCCGGATACCCCTCCAGCGCCGCATCGGTCGCCGCCTGTTCACGAGCGAGATCGGCGAACGCCGCGTCGACCAGCGCCTGCTCCGCCACGGCTCTTCGTCGGGGTCCACCCACATGTCGGGGTAGACGGTGGCCTGGCTCCACCGCTCGGGCACGTCGCTCACCGTGCTCACGATGCTGAGCGGTGGCCCGGCGACGCAAGTGATCATCCGGGACTCCGCCACCGGCGTCACCAGGATCGTGGCGCGGTGGCGGACCGGAGTGCACGGACGGCGGGCGAGGGTGGGCGAGATCGTCAGGGGACGCGTGCCGGAGTCTTCGCCTCGGTGGGGCGAGCCGCCGTCTGCCGGGCCGGGCGGCGCAGGGTAAGGGCGATGGCAACACCGGCCAGGGTGAGGGCCGCGGCGGTGAACCCGGCGGTGCGCAGGCCGGGGACCAAGGCGGGGCCGGTCGCGGTGTCAAGACCCGAGGTGGCGACGGCGATCAGGACGGCCAGACCGACCGCGCCGCCGATCTGCTGCGTCGTCGAGGCCATGGCCGAGGCGATTCCCTGGTGCCGGGCGTCCACTCCGGTGGCCGCCGCGGCGAACATGGCGGTCCAGGCGATGCCCTGCCCCAGGCTGATCGCGACGATGCCGGGAAGCAGTGCCGGGTACCCGCCGGAGGGCGACATCGCGAGGGCGAGCAGGGTCATGCCCGCGGCGCCCAGCAGGAGGCCGATGACGATGGTGTTGCGGACACCGGTGGCCGCGAGCAGTCTTTCGCTCACCCGCGAGCCGGCCATGCCCATCAGCGCGGACGGCAGGAAGGCCAGGCCGGTGGCCATGGCGCTGTAGTGGTGCGCGTTCTGCAGGTACACCGTGAAGAAGTAGTACTGGGACCCGAAGGTGCCCATGAAGACGAAGGTGACGCCCATCGCCGTGACCAGGCTGCGGTTCCGGAACAGGCGCAGCGGCATGAGCGGGTGCGCCGTACGGGCCTCGATGGCGAGGAAGGCGCCGATCAGCAGGGCGCTGCCGGCGAGTGCCACGAGGGTCTGGGCGGAGCCCCAGCCGGCTTCCGGCCCCTGGACCAGGCCGAAGACCAGCGCGCTGAACCCGA
Source organism: Thermocatellispora tengchongensis (assembly GCF_014202315.1). Lineage (GTDB taxonomy): Bacteria > Actinomycetota > Actinomycetes > Streptosporangiales > Streptosporangiaceae > Thermocatellispora > Thermocatellispora tengchongensis. Next base: position 192,039 of record NZ_JACHGN010000013.1, read on the forward strand.
CGGTGGCGGTGAGCGCGCCGGCGAGATCGAAGCCGCGCCCTCGTTCCCGCGGCGGGTCCTTGGGGATGACGCCGAAGGCCACCGCGGTGGCGCCGAGCGCCAGCGGCACGTTGACGAAGAAGACCGACTCCCAGCCCAGGTAGTTGGTCAGTACGCCGCCCAGCAGCGAGCCCAGCGCGAGCCCGACGGCCCCGGCGCCGCCCCACGCCGCGAGGGCGCGGTTGCGCTCGGCGCCCTCGGCGAAGGTCGTGTTGATGAGGGAGAGCGTGGCCGGCAGCAGGAGCGCGCCGCCGAGCCCCTGCACCGCACGGGCGGCCACCAGCGGCCCGGGGTCCTCGGCCAGCCCGCCGGCGAGGGACGACAGGCCGTACAGCACGAGCGCGGTGGTGAACATGCGCCGGTGGCCGAGCAGGTCGGCCGCCCTGCCGCCCAGCAGGAGGAAGCCGCCGAAGGCGACCGCGTAGGCGCTGATCACCCACTGCAGGCTGTGCGCGTCGAAGCCCACCGCGTCGCCGATCTCCGGCAGCGCCACGTAGACGATGTTGTAGTCGACCGCGCTGATGAACTGCGCGAACGCGAGCAGGGCCAGCAGGGCCCCGGTCCCGCGCTGTTTCGGCATCACATGCCTCCAGGTAATTGGTTGACCGCTTACAAAAATAGTCAAAAGAGAGGCCGCCGAAGCGGCCATACAGGATGGGACGGGGTCGGGAGGGCGCGGTCGCGGCTCTAGCCGCGCAGGGTGCGCGCCCAGGGGGCGTCCACGGTGCCGATCCCCGCGGCGAGCACCACGTTGGCGAGCAGGGAGTCGGCGAAGTAGCGGCGGATCTGCTCGTCGGAGGCGCCTGAGGCGGCCCTGATGTACTCGACCTGCTTGGCGTAGCAGGCGCGTACGGCCTCGCCGATGACCGGCTCGCCGGCGGCGCAGTTGCCGTGCATGAGGATCATGAGGAGCTCCCGGTCGGCGACCACGTCGCCGTAGGACGACGCGAGCGCCTTGAGGATCACCTCCGGATCGGTGCTCCGGACGGAGCTGATCGTGGCCGCCGCCGCCTCCAGCAGCCGCTTGGAGCAGTAGTCGACCACCGCGGCGAACAGCGCCTCCTTGTCGGGGAACAGCCGGTACAGGTAGCCCTGCGAGATGCCCGCGGCCTTGGCCACCTCCATGGTGGACGTGCCGTAGTACCCGCGCTCGGCGAAGGTGCTGATCGCCGTACGCATCACCGTGGCCCGCCGCTCCTCCGCGGTCGAGCGCTGCCGCTCCCTCGTCGTCATGGAATTAATTAACCACTTCCATCGCGGGGCGTCAAACCGGCGGCCCTCCTCCTCTGCCCCGGCGATGGCCTGCGATCGGGTCATGGAGGGCGCCCTCCGCCCGGGGTCCGCCCTTCGATGTGCGCGACTTGACGCTCCCAGGATGCGAGTGATTAATTACTTCTATCTCGGCGCGGTCGAGCGCGCCGAAGGCAACTAAGCGATTCGCTGCTTACTTGCCTCTTCCTCAACAGCAAGATGATCGAGAGTGAAGGGACATCTGTCGCCATGACCGATCGAGCCACCATCGAGGCCACCGACGCCGACCGCATCCGGGCGCGGGCGCAGCAGGTCTTCCGGGATCATCTCGACCTGCTTTCGTCCGGCCGCACCGACGAGTGGGCGGAGCTCTTCACCGAGGACGGCGTCCTGGAGCACCCCTACGCGCCGGACGCCGAGGGGTACGAGAAGAAGATCGTGGGCCGGGCGAACCTCGCCGAGTACATCAAGGTGTTCCCGGCGACCTTCGACGTCGAGTTCGTCAACCTGCGATTCCACGAGACGATCGACCCCTCACTGGTCATCGCCGAGTTCAACAGCGTCGGAAGGCTCGTCCAGACCGGCCGACCGATCGAGCAGACCTACATCTCCGTCGTCGAGACCAGGGACGGGAAGATCAGCCGCTACGTCGACTACTGGAATCCGCTCCTGACCCCGGAGACCGTCTCCAAGTGATCGGACGGCCTCCATCCTCGGCCATCGATGTCGGCGGCGTGGTGCCTGGAACCGAGGCGCAGGGCACCGGTTCCAGGCAGCCGCTCGCGGCCGGGAAGGACGCCACAAGGGCCGGGCCGGGGTCGCTGACCATGACGCAACTGGCCGACGGTGTCGTCTACAGCCGCAGCGGCCTGACCTGCCAGGCCGGGCTACTGGAGAAAGCAGGGCTGATCAGGCGCGGGCCCGATCCCGACGACGACCGTGCCACCCTGGTCACGCTCACTCAAGCCGGGCTCGACCTGTTCCTCCGCATCCTCCCCGGCCACGTCGAGCTCTCCCGCCGCCTGCTGTTCGAGCCCTTGCCCGACGACGACCTGCACCGGCTCGGCGACATCATGACCCGCGTACGCGACCACATGCGCGCCCGGCCGGCCCGCTCCGCCGCCCCGCGCAAGCGCTCGGCCCGCTCGGGATGACCGCGGGAACCGCCGGGCCCAGGCGACGCCCGGCACGAGTCCCTATCGCGCGGCGATGATCAACATGTCAAGATCGCCGATCACTTGCCAACTTCATGACAACGAACGTGAGCAACTGCCAACTTCAGCAATCAAGGACACGGTAGGGGATAGGGGTGATGTTCGGTGCCACGGATTGGGCCACAGCATATTTCCGCTGGTTAATGGCATGGCTCAGGCACCCTGTGACAAGGTCGGTTAGCGTCTGGTGACGCGCTTTCCCTGGTCAGGAGCGAACCGCACACTTGCGACACGCGACAATGCGTCATGCGGTCACTGCTCGAAACGCGGCACTGCCTTGTACCGGCGTCGCAGCTTCTCGGCGCGCATCGTCTTCAGCTCATCGTCGGGCACCCACTCGACCCGCTTCTGATGGATCGCGCCCGACTCCGTTCGGGTCGTGTCCACCCACGTCACCAGGCACTCCCACTGCCCCGCGGAGCGGCGCCATGCGAGCAGGTACACCGCGCTCGAACAGCTCCCCCGGCGGCGTGTAGACGACCAGCGACGGGACCGTTACCGGGAACGCGGCGTCGTCGTACGGGTTCGGCCCATTCGCACGCGTGATCGAATCTGCCGCTACGTCACCATAGCGGGGAGGGGGTCGTGGCGCTGGTCGTGAGTTGATACCGAGGTCATGAGTGCTGCTGTAGGAGGCCGGGTCGCGTGGCGTTCAACATCCGCCACCATCCCGCCGGCGAACGGCCCGCGCGGGCTCCTCCTCAGGCGGGGTTCATCATGAACGCTGTTGAACGACGCCACCGCGGGGAGCGCTGATCGGGTTCTCGCGCACGTTCACCAGCACGACGGACTCGGCCAGCGCGACCTGGACGAAGACGATCGCCATGGACATCCCGCTCGGCATCGACCTGCTGTCGCTGCTGCTGCGCGAGTACGGGCCTGAAGGGACATCCGCATGACCGGGCGTGCCCCTTACCCGCGTGGCACCGCGGGTGACCGTGCTCGGTGGTCGCGCCTGGCGTGGGGAGGATAGATCACGCCTTGCGGGCGACCCCGCCCATGGCGGCCTCCTGGTCCTCCGGCACCTTGCCCACCTCCACCGGGTCCGGCCGCCACCTCGACGTCACCACCACGCCGGGTTCGACCAGATCCAGCCCCTCGAAAAAGCCCGCCAACTGCTCCGGCGAGCGCACATGGTAGGTGTTAGCCGATCTGGCGTTGTACGCCTTGATCGCCGCGTTCAGCGCCGGATTGGTGTTGACGCCGTCGCTGAGCGCCAGGTCACTACCCGGCGCCAGGGCGGCCATCAGCCGGTCGATCAGCCCTTTGGGATCGTCCCCATCGGAGATCTGTCCCATGATGCCCAGCATCATCAGCGCGATCGGCTGGTCGAAGTCCAGGTCGGACGCCGCGCCGCGCAGGATCACCTCAGGCTCGCGCACGTCGGCCTCGATGTAGTCGGTGACCCCTTCCGGGGCGCTGACCAGCAGAGCCTGGGCGTGGACCAGTACGAGCGGGTCGTTGTCGACGTAGACGATCCGCGATTCCGGTGCGATCCGCTGCGCGACCTCGTGGGTGTTGTCGGCGGTCGGTAGCCCGGTGCCGATGTCCAGGAACTGGCGGCTGGCCAGGATGCGCGAGGAGGCGGGGGATCGGGAGGAGGCCGAGCGGCTGGCCCGTGCCGCCGCCGACGCCGGCGATGTCTCGGCCCTGCGGGACCTGGCTGAGAAGCGCAAGCAGGAGAGGGCGGATGGTCAGTGGTCCGGCCTCCTCCGGTATGGGCTGGAGGCGGATGGCCGGGTGGCGGACCCGTTGCTCCGTCTCATCGAACTTGAGGCATGGAAACGCCATGACCTGCGGTGCCTCAGATTGGATGAGACGCAGGGTACCGCTCCTGTTCATCTCGGCGAGGCATGCCGGGCTACCTTCACTGCGGAGATCAGCAGGATGGCGGCGAGAGCGGGGATGAGGACGAGGTCGGGGATTACGCCGAGCAGCAGGCCGCCCAGCAGGGCGCCGATGATGGAGCCCGCGACCATGACCGCCACGAAGCGTAGGCTGGCGCCCAGCACGGCGAAGCTGCCATCGCGGCTGTAGCGGGCGAAGGCCACCAGCATCGTGGGCAAGGACACCAGTAGAGATAGGCTGCCCGCGGTCTTGATGTCCACGACGTACAGCAGCACGATCGTGGGGATCAACAGCTCCCCGCCGGCCACCCCCATGATCGCGGCGACCACACCGATGCCGAACCCCGCCGCCACTCCGGCGGCCGTCTGCACCGGGCCGGGTAGGGTCAGAGTGCCCAGGGCGCTGGTGTGGGTGAGCACCAGGGCTCCGGCCATGCCCACCATCAAGACCGCCAGCACCCGATACAGGGTGGCGCTACGCATCCGCACCGCCCACGACGCGCCGGCCCAGGCACCGATCAGGCTTCCGGCCAGCAGGTTGACCGCAATCGTCCAGTGTGCGCCCAGGTCAGTGAGAGGGACAGCGGCCAGACGGGCGGGCAGCGCAGTCAGTACCACGACCAGACTCATGGCCTTGTTCATGATGACCGCCGACAAGGCGGCGAACCCGAACACACTGATCAACAACGGCAGCCGGAACTCCGCCCCGCCCAGGCCGATCATCCCGCCCAGCACGCCCACTGCCGCCCCAGCAGCGAAGGCCGGCGGCAGCGGGCGCGCTGCACGAGCGGACACGCTGTCGTCGTTCGGGGCCATGGGCAACCACGCTCCTTTGCACCTCGCGCTCGCACCCTACTCACGGCCCGGCCCGACGACTCCGCGCGAGGCCGGTGGATGCGTCTCACCGATCATGAGGCAACTGAGCGAATACACCATGATCGGTGAGACGTGCCTCATGTGAGATGAGACGGGACACCCGTGGTGAGGCGGCCGTCATCGCCCGCAGCTGATAATGCCGTCGCCGGGGCGCCGGAACCCGGGGCGAAACTCAGCGGATAAGAAGGCGGGTTGCCCGTGAGCGCGACCACCCCCACCACGACGCCCCGCCCCGGGCCCCGCCTCATGGGCGCTCTGCCCGCCATCCAGCACCTGATCGAGCAGATGAGCACCGCCCTGGGCCCGGCGATGAACGACAGCTACGACGCCCGCGATGACCACGGCTCCGGCGACGGCTACACCGAGGCCATGTGGACGCTCCTCAAGGCCCTCACCTTCGCCGGTCAGGCCGCCCGCGCCGCGCACATCGGCGACATCGCGGAGCAGCGCGAGGTCGACACCGCCGCCTACAAGGCCGCCGGGTACGCCCGCCACGTCCGCGCCGCCGCCGCCGGCCCGGCCGAGCTGGCCGCCCTGGAGGCGTCCGTGGTGGAGACGCGCCAGGACCTGGGTGACGCGACGGTCGAGCGCATCACCGTCCGCGTCGGCGCCTACATGCAGGACAGCGACACCTTGATCGAGGACGAGCCGGCCATCACCCTCCTGGACGCCGACGCGCGCCCGGCCGTGACCTGGGCGGGCAGGCGCGGGCCGCTGGCCATCGACGGCCGCACCCAGCTCGACCTGGCCGCCGCCGACCAGACGACCGCCGCCGCCTACGATCGCTACCTGCGCGACACCGCGATCCAGGACGCCCTGGGCATCGAGGCGGACGACGCCCGATGGGCGTGCCCGTCGTCCCGCTCCACCCCGCCGGCGACGCCGCGGCCGCCGCCTGCGATGCCCTGGCCGCGGCGCACCGGCGCCTGAAGCGGTGCAAGCTCGCCCCCCGCACCGTGACCGCCTACAAGCGGCAGGCCGACGCGTACGTCACCTGGCTGCAGACCGACGGGGCCGAGCACGAGGACGCCTTCACCGACGTCGTCTGCGCCGAGGCCGCCGTCACCGCCTGGTGCCGGCACCTGATGATCGCCAAGGCCGCCCCGGCCACCATCAACCAGGCCCTGGCCGCCGCGGCGCCCGGGACCGCGCGATCGTGGCCACCATGCTGTACGCCGGGGCCTGGGTGGAAGAATGCGCCCAGTTGGAGGTCGCCGACGTGCTGATCACCGCCCGCACCGGGCACCTGCGCCTGCACGGCAAAGGCGATGAGGTCCGCACCGTCCCCCTCCCGCCACTTCCCTGACCGGCCACCAGGATCGCCAGGAGTAGCATGAAGCCTCCCACGGGGGGAGAGTCCAGCCGGCCCCGCGCCGTGCGGACCGATCAGCCGGGCCGGCCGGCGGGGCGCCGTCCCTCCGGCGAGGGATCCGCGTCCCTGACATCAGGGACGCGGAAGATGGCTCGGCGGCGTGACGCTTCCGCCGGGCCGGCTGCCTAGTGTGCCCGCCATGACAACAACGATCGAACTGGGCGGGCCCGCCTTCGACGCCCCGATCTCCCACCTGACGCCGCAACGGGCGGCTGCCACGGAGCCGGCGTCGTGATACGCGCGGAATGGACCAGGTTCAGGACGAGTCGCGGCCGGGTGATCGGCGCGGTGGCCGCGGCGCTGATCGTGCTGGCGTCGGGGCTGACGCTCGCCGCGACCGTCCGGGCCACGTGTGGAAAGTTCGACATCGCGAAGCGCGAGGTCATCGAGGAGCCCTGTCCGCAGCCCGTCCTCGGACCCGGCGGACAGGCCGTGGAGGACAGGTTCTTCTTCGTCCATCAGCCGCTGCGGGGCGACGGCAGCATCACCGCCCGAGTGAATTCGATGACAGGACGGATCAAGGAGCCTCCGCCACCCGGCACGGGAGGCGGGCCCGTGCCCGTTCCGGGCGTCGTGCCGTGGGCGAAGGCGGGCGTCATGGTCAAGGACGGCGTCAAGCAGGGCTCGCAGTACGCGGCCGTCATGGTGACCGCTCGGCACGGGGTGCGGATGCAGCACAACTTCACCGAGGACACCGCAGGCTCGGCCGGCGGCCATCCGCGCTGGCTGCGACTGACTCGTGCCGGTGACACGCTCACCGGGTTCGAGTCGGCCGACGGCAGGCAGTGGACCGAGGTGGGGAAGGCACGACTCGACGGATTGCCGGAGACGGTGGAGATCGGGCTGTTCGTCGCCTCACCGGGCGCGCTGACGATGTCCGGAGGAGGGCCCGAGTCGCGATTCTCCGAGGCCACCGCCGTCTTCGACCAGGTCAGCCCGCGAGGCGGCGCCTGGAAGCCCGACGACATCGGCGTCACGATGGAGCTCGACGGCGTGACACCGCACCACCCGGGGGCCTTCACCCGCGCGGGTGACACGTTCACCGTGACGGGGGTCGGCGACATCGCGCCCAGCGTGGACGGACAGCCCATCGAAAGGACGCTCCTCGGCGGGCTCGCGGGACTGATCGTGATGATCGTCGTGGCGGTCACGTTCGTGACCGCCGACTACAGGCACGGGCCGATCCGCCGGCATGGCGCCGATCTCGCGGCCAAGTCCGTGGTGATCGGCACGGTGGCCTTCCTCGCCGGAGTGATCCCCGCCGCCGTCGTGGTGCCGGCGAGCCTGGCGATGCTGCCGCCCAAGGGCATCCATCCAGTCCCTGTCGGCCTGCCGGCATATCTGCAGGTGATCGTCGGGACCGGCCTGTTGTTCGCCGCCGTCGCGGTGCTGTCCCTGGCGCTCGGCGCGCTGATCAAGCGGGCCGTCGTGGCGATCGTGGCGGCCGTGACGGTGGTCTTCCTGCCCTACGTCCTGGCGTTCGCGGGCGTGGGGGAGTGGCTGCTGGCGTTCACGCCCGCGGCGGGTTTCGCGGTCCAGCAGAGCGTACGCGAGTACGCGCACGTGCAGGCCTTCTACCTGCCGATCACGGGCTACTTCCCGCTGTCGCCGTGGGCCGGCTTCGGGGTGCTGTGCGCTTATGCCGCGCTGGCCCTGTGGGCGGCGACGCTCACCCGCCGAGGGGCGCTTCACCGGGCGTAGCTGACACGGGGGATCGCGGATCCCCCGTGCCGGGGATGTGGGCCGTGGCCGGGGCCGCGAGAATGGCCCGCATGGAGCGATGGATCAGATGGGCGTCCATCGGCCTTGTCCTGGTCGGAGTGGCGGAGGCGATCTTCCGGGCGCAGCGGGAGGTGCCGCCGCCCGACCGGGCCGTGTACGTCGTCGCCTTCATCGTGCTCGCGCTGGCGGGTACGCTCCCGCTCGCCATCGTGCGCAAGCAGCCCGTCGCCGCGGCGGTCGCGATGACCGCGGTCAACACGCTGACGGTCGCCGCCTTCCAGACGCTCACCTCCGGCGCGCTGGTCGCCCAGCTCATCGTCCTCTTCCTGCTGGGACGCGGCGGATCGCGGGTCATGGCGATCGTGCTGTCGCTGCCGTTCGCTCTCTTGGCGCTGATCGGCACGGCCACCGTGACCGATCCCGTCCCCGTCGGCGCGGCCCCGCAGGCGCCTCCCCCGGTTCCGCTCGAAGCCGTCAACGATCATCTGCGCTTCATGAGCGTGCTGCCGGGCGTGCTGGCCCCCGCGGCGGCCCTCGCCGGGATCGGGTGGCGTACCCGCCGGGAGACCGAGCAGATCACGGCCGAGAAGCAGATCATCGCGGACACCCGGCTGGAGCACCTGGCACGCGGCGAGCGTGCCCGGATCGCGGGCGAGCTCCACGACGTGGTGGCCCATCACATCTCCATGGTCGTGGTTCAGGCGGAGACCGCCCGCCTGGCCACGCCCGGCATGCCGGAGGAGGGCGCGGAGCGGCTCAAACGCATCGGCGACACGGCACGGGCCGCGCTGACCGAGATGCGCCGGCTGCTCGGCGTGCTTCGCGAGGACGCCGAGGCCGTCGTCGCCGTGCGCGAGCCGCAGCCCGGCCTGGGCGAGCTCGCCCGGCTGGTCGAGGAGGCGCGCGAGGTCGGCGGCGACGACATCCGCCTGATCACGACCGGCGAGCCGGCCCCCCTCGACCCGGGCGTGGAACTGGCCGCCTACCGCATCGTCCAGGAGGCGCTCACCAACGCACGCCGGCACGCGCCGGGTGCGGCCGTGGACGTCGAGCTGCGCTATACGTCCGAGGCGCTCGAGCTGGTGATCAGCGACGACGGGCCCGGCCCATCCGGCGCGGAGGGCCACGGCCTGACCGGTATGCGCGAGCGAGCGCTGGCCGCCGGCGGCGAGCCGGGGACGGCCCAGGACGGAGCCGAGGTGGTCCGGATGTGCGCCGAGCTCAAGCCGGACGTCGTGCTGATGGACATCCGCATGCCGGTCATGGACGGCATCGAGGCCACCCGGCGGCTGGAGGGCGGCCCCGGGTCCTGATCCTCACGACCTTCGACCTCGACGAGTACGTCTACGACGCCCCGCGCGCCGGGGCCGCCGGGTTCCTGCCGAAGGACGTCACGGCCGAGCGCCTGTTCGACGCCGTGCGCGTGATCGCCGCGGGCGAGGCCCTGCTGGCCCCGACGGTCACCCGCCGGCTGATCAGCGAGTTCGCCCGGCAGCGTCCCCAGCGGGAGACCGCCGTGCTCACCGACCTGACGCCCCGCGAGACCGAGGTCCTGCGCCTGGTCGCCGAGGGCTTGTCCAACCCCGAGATCGCGGCCCGCCTCACCGTCACAGAGGAGACCGTGAAGACCCACGTCAGCCGGGTCCTGAACAAGCTCGGCCTGCGCGACCGAACCCAGGCGGTGGTCGCCGCCTACGAGTCGGGTCTGGTCATCCGCGCGGCCGCATGCCACGCTGACCGGTCGCCGCCGCCTGCCCGACCATATCGAGTGGACCGCCTACTTCTAGTCCTGGCTGAGGACGGGATCCTGCTCCGGGAAGGGCCGGCCGGCCTGCTGGCGCGATTCGGCTTCGATGTCGTCGCCGCGGTCGGCGACGCCGATGCGCTCTGCCGGACCGTCGCCGAGCACGCACCGGACCTCGTGGTGACCGATATCCGGATGCCTCCGAATTACCAGGATGAGGGGTTGCGCGCCGCAGTCGAACCGCGGCGCCGCGACCCCAGCCTGGCCGTCGTCGTACTCAGCCAGTACGTCCAGCACGAGTATGCCGCCGAGTTGCTCGACTCCGGCGGCGGGCGTGGCGTGGGCTACCTGCTCAAGGATCGGGTGGTAGACGTGGCGGAGTTCGTCGCCACACTGAGGCAGGTGGCCGCCGGAGGGACCGTGGTCGCCCCTCAGGTGGTACGCCTGCTCCTGCGCCGCCATCGCGACCCGCTCGCCCGGCTGTCTCCCCGCGAGCGCGAGGTACTGGCGCTCATCGCGGAAGGCCACTCGAACATCCGCCATCGCCCAGTTGCTCACCATCACCGAGACCGCCGTGGGCAAACACACCGGCAACATTTTCGCCAAGCTGGACCTGCCACCCACCGACGACACCAACCGCCGGGTACTCGCCGTGCTGACCTACCTCAAGAGCAGCACCGGATAGTCCGCGCGGGCTCCGTCCGCTGCACCGTGCGCAGGTTTTTGAGGGACTTTGCGAGCGATCGCCTGTGGAAACAGTGATCGCGTCGCGGAGCTGGCCAGGCTCGACACCAGCGGTTGGCGGCCGCTGCGGCCCGCGCAGCTACGTGAGCTGGGGCTGGCACCCTGAACCGCCCGACCCGGTGCCGCTTGAGATGGGTGGGTGCGCTGTGCTGCGGGGCCTGTTCGGGGGCAGACCAAGTACGGGAGAAAGGGACAAGCATCCACTCCCACCGCGGCGTCCACGGCACCTACACCTTGTCCATGTCCGACCTCGCGCCCGGCCCTATCCGCGACCTCGGGACCCGAGTGCCGCCGAGAACACCGTGTCGGGCGCGCCCGGGGAGCTTCGGCTGCTCACCGCTGGGGCGGGTCGGCCGCCAGAATCGGGCTCCAGCCGTCGTGCCCGCTGTGGGCGTTGAGCATCTCGGGAGCGCCGGCGGTCATGTCCAGCAGTGCGGCCATCGTCGTCCTGAAGTGCTCAGAGTCCGTGTGCGCGGCCAACGCCTCGGGGTTGGTGTAGCCCTCGATCACCACATAGCGGTGCGGGTCATCCACGCTCTTGGACCACTCGATCAGGACATTGCCCGGCTCCGCCCGGGTGGCCTTGGTGAAGTCCTCGATCAGCGAGAGCCACGCCGCGTCCTGCTCGGGGCGCACGGTGAACTTGACGACGCTCAGAAGCACAGTTTCTCCAGGGATGACTAGTAGTCTCGGTTCTCGGTCACGGCCCGCGCGGTGCAGCCGGAGGCGGCCGAGACAGGACGCTAACGACATCCGTCCGGGCTTGGTAGTGCCAAATTTATCTAACAGTGTCAGGCAGACAGTAGGGTGTCTCCATGACGGACGACCCCGCGGCCTCTGTCGCCGGCCCGGCACCGCTCCGCCGGCGCCGGCGGGCCGCCGCGATCCGCGAGATCCTCGATGCGGCGCAGGAGCAAATCGCGCTGCACGGCCCCTCCGGCCTGTCCCTGCGATCGGTCGCGCGCAGCCTCGACATGACGGTGCAGGCGCTCTACCACTACTTCCCCAGTCGCGACGAGCTGATCACAGCACTGATCAGCGAGGCCTACCACGAGCTCGCCGACGCCGTCGCATCGGCGCTCGACACGGCGCCACCGGATGGCGACCTGCCGAGGTTCGTCATCGCCGCGGAGGCATTCCGGCGTTGGGGGCTCGACCACCCCGCACGCTTCCAGCTCATCTACGGAACGCCGCTCCTCCACTATCAGGCGCCCGCCGACGGCCGCACGACCGCCGGTCCCCGCAGGATCGCGGCGCTCTTCCTCCGCGAGTTGTTCGGAGTGTTCACGCAAGAGCAACTGGCCCGCACCGAGTTGCCGCCGCTGAGCCCCGAGCTACGCGCTCACCTCGCACAGTTGCCGCCCGAGGCGGCCGGCGGACTTCCGCCGCAGGCCGCCGCCCTCTTCATCAGCCTTTGGGGCCACCTGCACGGCCTCGTGGTCCTGGAGGTGTTTGGGCACACCGCCTTCATCGGCCCGCTACAGGCGGAGATCTTCCGCAACGCCATGCACACTCTGCTCGCCGACGCACGCCGCCGCGTACCCGCCCCGTCGGCCTCCGATCCGAACGCGTCGGTTTCCCACGTGTCGCAAAGACGTCACGGAGCTATGTAACTAGCGTGCCGCCCCATCGGATGATCATGGCTGTCGAGGCTTGTTTCATAAGTGGACACCGATGAAACGGGGCTTCCGGCCGGGCACGTCCAGGGCGAACCCTGTTTCATGAGCCGGTGCGAACGGGTGGCCGTCTGAAACGGTCTCATGGAACACTTCCGGGTGCACGACGACGACTTCCTCCGCGTGGAGGCCCACGCCTGCCCGATGACCTCATGTGCCGCCCCGGCCGGCTCTCCCTGCCGGGCCGGCAAGGGCAAGGCCGCCGTCCAGTGCCACACCGCCCGCTTCCGGCTCGTGCCCGCGTTCGCCAAGGCGCTCAACGTCCCGGCCCCGGCCATCCGCGAGCCGGGCACACCATGGATCGAACTGCCCCGCCCGGTCGCGGCCGACGCCGGACCGTGCGGGCACGCGCGGATCGGCCACGCCCGCGCCTCCACCGTCCGCCGGTCCCTGGACACCCGGCTCGACAATCCGCCCGCGCCCGCGGCAAGGCCATCGTCGGCGCCGCGTCACCGGCGAGCACATGCTGCCCATGGCCCTGCACCTGCGCGACCAGGACCTCGGCCTGCGGGACACCGCCGCCCGGCTCGTCATCACCAGCGGCAAGAAGAAGGGCCGTCACCCCTCGGCCGCGACCGTCCTGCGCATGCTGCGCGACCACGACCAGCAGACCGCCGCGAACGGACCGCCCCGGGCCCCGTCAAGGCCCTGGGACGGCCGGACGTGAGATGTCAGCTCCCCGATCGCCGGCCGCGACCTGGTCGTGGACCTGGTGCACCACGACGCGGCTGGTGACACGTCCGTTTATGACACCCGTACCCGCGTGCCGAATACCTGTTCAAGACCGCCTCCGCATGGCTCGACCCGCACCGCCAAGGGTGGATCCTGCATCAGCTGTGTCATTCAGCGCTCCAGCACCTCGCGCAAGCCGGACGCACCGCCCGAGCTCCAGGCCAGGAGCCGCCACCAGCACCTGGCCGGCCTCGGCCGCTTCGTACCGTCTCGGCGAAGAGACCTCCGCCCGCCTCACCGCCGACGCCGACCTCATCCAGCGGTGCCGCCCCCGCCGACCGCACCGCACCGTGCCGTGGCGTGGCGGCCGACCGCTCATCAGGCCGGCCACACCCGCAGAGCCTGCTCGTCATCGGAGCGTTCGCGGCCCTGTTCGAGGCGGGTGTAGTAGCCGGCGTTGACACCGGCCAGGACGGCGACCTCCTCACGGCGCAGCCCGGTGACTCTGCGCATGCCGTAGCCGGCCATACCGACGTCCTGCGGGAGCAGGCCCGCCCGGCGCGCGAAGGAAGTCTCCCAGATGGTTGTCAGGCATGTCTTCAGGCTATGCCGCGGGGCGGCATGCCGCCTGGGTGTGTCCCACCCAGGCAGCACGCGTCCTGGTCGATGGTCACCGACCTGCGCAGACTCGGTGGTGCGGGACGGATCCGCACTGATGATGGAAGGAGTCCACCATGGCGAAGGCCACCGAGGACGCCGCCGATGTGGTGGGCATGTGGGTGACCGCGGACGTACGAAGAAGAGGACCCCTCATGAATGCCGACGACACCACCAGTGCTGCCGTATTGGAGCGGCTCCAGCGCCGCTCCGCGGACCCTCGGCGGCGCATCCTGTTCACCGGTGCGACGATCGTGACCATGGACCCGGCTCTAGGCGTCCTGGACCGCGGCGACCTGCTCGTCGAGGGCGATACGATCGCCGCGGTCGGACCCGCGCTGAGCGCGGACGACGCCGTCGTGGTCGAATCCGCCGGCACGATTGTCGCGCCGGGATTCATAGACACCCACCGGCACGCCTGGGAGGCCCAGCTGCGACGGATCATGCCGGACGTCGACGACCTCGCCGGTTACGTCATGGCCACCTTGGCCGGATACGCCCGTGCGTACCGGCCTGAGGACATGTACATCGGCACCAAGCTCGCCGCGCTGACCGCGATCGACAGTGGCATCACCTGCATGCTCGACTTCTCCCACAACTCCCGCTCGGCCGAGCACTCCGACGCCGCCATCCAGGCCCTCCTCGACACCGGCATCCGCGGCGTGCACGCCTCGATGGGTCCGCACTTCGGCGACTGGGACCGCCAGTGGCCGAGCGACTTGAGGCGGCTCAAGAGCCAGTACTTCAGCAGCGATGACCAGTTGCTCACACTGCGCGTGGCGGCCCTGGCCACGGACGAGATCGCCGGGCCTGCTCTCGCCTACGGCCCCGACCTCGCCCGCGTGGCCCAGGACCTGGGCATCGGCGTAAGCGTCGACGCCGTCTTCGGTACGTCCTCCTCGGAGGCCGTACTGCGTTGGGCCGAGGAGGGCATCCTCAACCCCGGCGTCACCCTCATCCACGCCACCGGCCTGACCACCGAGGCGTGGAAGACCATGGCGGCAACGGGCACCACAGTGGCGCTGGCCCCCACCTCCGACGCGCAGATCGGGCTGGAGACGGCAATCCCCGCAGTGGACGAGGCGCTGTCGGCCGGCATCCGCCCCGGTCTGAGCATCGACGTCGAAGTCGCCCTGGCCAGCGACATGTTCACCCAGATGCGAGCCCTGCACGCCATCCAGCGGATGCGCCGTCAACGCCTCCTACGGCACCGGCCGGCCGCCCTCCCGGATCACCACTCACGACGTACTGGACTTCGCAACCCGTCAGGGCGCCCGCACCAACGGACTGGAGAGCATGACCGGTTCACTCACCCCCGGCAAGAAGGCCGACCTCCAGATCATCCAGGCGGAAGCCCTCAACAACATGCCGCTCAACGACCCTGTCGGCACTGTGGTCCTGGGCTCCGACGCCCGCAACATCAGCGCCGTCCTCGTCAACGGCGAACCCCGCAAGTGGAACGGCCACGTCCTCGGCGTCGACCTGCCCGCTTTGCGCAACGAGGTGCAGGCCTCGCGCGCGCACGTCCTGAACGCCACCACCAGGTAACCCTCCCCGTTGTCAGCGCGTAGGCCGGGTGGTTCATCCGGCCAGGTGCTTGCCGAAGAACTCGGCGAGCTTGGCGACGGCGCGGGTGACGTATTCGTCCTTGTCGTACAGGTCGATGTGCGTGGCGCCGTCGATGACGACCAGTTCCTTGGGCTCGGCCGCCCGCTCGATCGCTTCCCGGCTGAAGTAGGCGCTCTCCGCCTCGGAACCGACGATCATCAGCAGGGGGCGGGGCGAGATCAGCTCGATCATCGCGTACGAGTCGTACTGGGCGAGCTGGTCGACGCTGCGCAGCACCCAGCCCTGGACCGCACGAGGGTGGTGGCCGCGCGGGGTGCGGTAGAACTCGAACGTCTCGCGGAACTGCCTGGTGGCGGTCGCCAGCAGTTCCTCGGCGTTGTCGGGAATCCATGCCACCATCTCCGGGGCCGCGCCACGTGCCTCGGCGGTGCGCGCCGCACCGGCTTGGTCGAGCAGGGCCTTGAGGATCGCAGGGTCCTGGGTGCGGCCCAGTCCTTCACGGATCACCGAGCCCATGTCCACGGCGCTGACCGTGGCCACGCTCTTGATGCGGTGATCGGTCTGCGCGGCGTAGGGGACGTAGCCGCCGGACGCGCAGATGCCCAGTGCTCCGATACGGTCCGGATCGATGTCGTCTCGGGTGGTCAGGTAGGTCACGGCGGACTTGACGTCCTCGGCGCGCTGGAACGGGTTTTCCATGCCGCGCGGCTCGCCCTCGCTCTCGCCCTGGTAGGCGGCGTCGAACACGAGCGCGGCGAATCCCGCGCGGGCCAGACGCTCGGTGTAGACGCTCGGGCTCTGCTCCTTCACACCGCCTCCCGGATGGGAGATGACGACGGCCGGCAGCCGGCCGTCCACGTGGTCGTCGGGGGTGAAGAGAATCCCGGCGAGGTCGAGGGCGTTGCTGGGGAAGGTGACGCTGGTCTTCACGGTGGGTGTCTCCTGACGCAGATGGGGAAGCGCTGTGACCGCGACGGCGCGGATCCCTCCAGCGGGACCTCCAGCGGGGCTTCGTCCTCCGGGCGGTCCGTCCGCCGGCCACGTCACCGACACTCGCACGCGGTACGCGGGCGGGTAAGGGGCGTCTTCTGTCCCCGGACACCGCGGTCCTGGGACACGGCAGGCCCACTGTCGCAGGCCCGGCCGGCTGTAAGACTTGTATCCATGAGCAGCAGCAACGCCCACCGCAGCGAACTGGGCGCCTTCCTGAAGGCGCGGCGCACACAGCTGAGCCCGGCCGACGTGGGGTTGCCTGATACCGCCGGCAGGCGCAGGGTCCAGGGCCTGCGCCGCGAGGAGGTGGCGTTGCTGGCGTCGATCAGCCCCGACTACTACATGCGCCTGGAGCAGGGCCGCCGCCACGCCTCCGAACCGGTGCTGGACACCCTCGCGCGGGTCCTCCGGCTCGACGACGGTGAGCGCGCCTACATGTTCGAACTGTCCGGTCGGGACGCCGCCCGGCCGCGTCGGCGCGCCACGCAGAAGGTCCAGCCGCAGCTGCAGCGCCTGCTGGACGACCTGTCCACCACACCGGCCGTCGTCCTGGGGCGCCGCACGGACATCCTCGCCTGGAACGCCATGGCGGCCGCCCTGTTCACCGACTTCGCGCGGATCCCGGAGAAGAAGCGCAACTTCGTGCGGCTGGTCTTCTGCGAACCGGCCATCAGAGCGCTGTACCCGGACTGGGAATGGGTGGCGCAGATGACCGTGGCCCAACTGCGCATGGAGGCCGCCCGCGATCCGAAAGATCCGCGGCTGGCCGAACTGGTGGGTGAGTTGTCGCTGCACGACTCCGACTTCCGGCGCTGGTGGGGCGCCCACCGCGTCGCCCCCCAGGGATCGGGCACCAAGACGCTGAACCATCCGGTTGTCGGCCCGCTCACCCTCGACTGGTCCTTCCTCACCTCCACCGACGATCCCGACCAGCAGCTCATCACCCTGACCGCCGAGCCCGGCACCCTCAGCCACGACCGTCTGCGCCTCCTCGCCTCACGGGCCGCACCAGCCACCGACCACCCCGTCGCGGACGATTAGCGGCTCGCCTCGCTCCGAGGCGGCAGGCCGTCCAACCCGGCCCAGGCCGGGAAGACCGCACGGGTGTGCCCAGTGTCCCCGGCCTCACCTATTGCCTTCGCGGACTACCGTTCGGCTGGAGCCGCGTTGCGCCCTTCGCCGAGAGGCGACACGCACACCGGTACGCGATCGTTCACAACGGGCCCGCCGGCCTGGTGCCGGCGGGCCCGTTGCCCCTTCCGGATGAAGTCGGCGGCTGGGACAGGGGCCGATCTGCGGCACGACACCTTGGTATCGAACGATTTCGCAGATTCCGGTTCCCGGACCGCTCACCGGTCGCCGCTACTGCCGGCCGCCGGCTCCTGCGGCCTACTTGGATTCGACAGAGCCGATATCGAGCGCCGCGACCGCGTGCTGCCAGGCCGGATCGCCCGGGTAGAGCTGCGAGCGCAAATACGCCCAGGCCATGGCGCGGAGCACGGCGACCCGCGCCGGGTTCTCATCGGAGGTCTCCGCCGCGTCATAGCCGGAGATGCCGCCGAGGATGTGCTCCGCGCCGTGCATCATCAGCAACGTCTTGGGGCCGGGGGCCAGCGTGTACGCGTCCCAGCGGTAGCTGAGCCGGGTGGAGAACCTCGGGTTGAGGTCCCTGTCCCCCGCGACCACCAGCGCCGGCGCGGTCATCGTGCTGAAATCGGTGAACTTGTTGACCGGGTAACGGTCGAGCATCTCCTGGTTGGTGTGCTCGTCGGCGACACCGGGCGCGGCGAGGATGACACCGGCCTTGATCCGGGCGTCGGGCAGATGCACGCGGCTGCCGTCGGCCGGGTCGGCGGTCCTCATACCGAGCAGCATCGCGGCGGTGTGCCCGCCCAGCGAATGCCCGACGACCGCCACCCGCCTGCGGTCGAGGCGAGTGCGACCCGAAGGACCGCGGCCGGTCATGAACGCCGAGCGTCCCAGGCCGGGAACGGCGGCCTCGATCTCGTCGAGGTGATCGAGGATGAAGCTCATGTCCTGAGCACGGGTCTTCCAGAACAGTGGCGCCTCGGGGTGGTCGGTGTCGCGCAGCCCCAACACGGTGGAGTCGAGGTGGGTGGGCTGGATGACCACGAAACCGTGCGCGGTCCAGAAGTCGACGAGCGGGCCGTATCCGCGCAGCGACGACAGGAAATTCGAGGCGCCGTGACCGTGCGACATCAGGATGATCGGCAGGTTCCCGCCGACCGCGGGGACGTTGACCTTGATCTCCAGCGGCACCGGACGGCCCGGCACCTCGAACGCGATCGGGCCGAAGGTGAGGACCTGGTTCGGCTCGCTGACCGGGATGTTGCCCGCATCGGCGTACGAGGTCAGGGTGACCGTTCCGCGCCCGTGCGGGCCCGTGGGGCTCGCCTGCGCGGGCTCGGCGACGGCGGCGCTCGCCGCGATCGCCGCGGTGCCGATCAGGGCCGCCCGCCGGGTGAACGTCCCATTCCTTGGCTTCGAACATTCCTCTATGCATGGCGCTGTGTCACACATGAACGATTTCCCTCACAACTAAGCGGATAGGCTAACCGAACGCATTGGCCCACATAGGCGGTCGTAATCGGCACCAGTCGGCTTGCATCGCGGACCCAGGCGGACTTCCGGTTACGGTTGCTGTTGGCCACCGGGGTGCCGGTCAGAACGTGACGACGGCCTTGAACCGCACCTGACCGGAGGAAACCCGCGGATAGGCGTCGTTGACGCGCTCCAGCCGACCTCCTTCAGCGCCGCACCGCCGGCGACGACGTCGTCGGCGCCCAGCTCGCGGGCCGGCGCGTGCTTGCCCGCGCTGGCGGTCACCGCGATCACGTGGTACCCGGCAGCCTTGGCGAACTGGATGGCGAAGTGGCCGATCCCGCCGATCCCGCCGACACCGACGATGGCGACCCGGGCCCTGGCCGGGCATCGGCCCGGCGGATGCCGGCCCAGGCCGTGTACCCGGCGCACACCGTGGGCGCGGCGACCGCGTTCATCTGCGTTGTCATCGGCAAGACTCCTTCCCATCGGCCGGCGGCGGGCCGGACGTCCCTAACCTGCCCCACTCGGCGTGTTCGGCTGTCAGGCCCCTTTGCGGGGACACGCGTTCATGCTCGCCGCCCCCGCACCGCGGTCGCGTCGGCGAACATCACCAGAACCTCGCCGAGTGCTACCGACCTGGTCGTCGCCGGGCCGCCGTCCGAGGCCGGGAGCCCGTCGCTGCCGCCACGCCTGTGTGGTCTGCTACGGGCGCGGTGGCGCCTGCGCCAGGCACGTGTCCCTGAGCTGGTGGCGCGAGCTCAGGCGTGATGGCGCAGGCCGTCAAGGATGACGTGCAGGAGGCGGTGGGCGCGGGCGTCCCACTCCGCGGGCTCCAGTCGGGTCAGGTAGCCGAGGAGCAGGATGACGTCGCAGGCGTCGATGTCGGGGCGGATGGTGCCCTCGGCCTTGCCCGCGTCGAGGAACGTGGACAGCGTCTCGCCGATCGGGCCGAGGCTGTGCGCGGACAGGTCCTGCCACAGCCCCGCCTCGACGGCCGCGAACACCCCGCGCTTGACCTTCGCGTACTCGGCCACCCGGTCCAGCCAGCGGGCCAGGGCGGGCAGCGGCGCGTGCTCGGCGAGCAGTCCCGGTGCGGCGGCCACGAGGTCGTCCACGTCCTTGCGGTAGACCTCGGCGAGCAGGGCTTCCCGGGTCGGGAAGTGGCGGTAGAGGGTGCCCTGGCCGACGCCGGCCCGTTTCGCGATCTCGTTGAGCCTCACCTCCTCCGCGTTCGCGACGACCTCTCGCGCGGCCTGGAGGATCCGGGCGCGGTTCTCGGCGGCGTCGGCTCGGCGGCGGGGTGCGTTCATCGGTCCTCTGTATGACGAGATCAGCTAAGCGGACACGTGTCCGGTACGATGGGAACAGCTAAGCGGACACGTGTCCACTTTATCGCGGAGGAGATTCTCATGTCAGCCATCAGAGGCAAGGTCGTGGCCATCACCGGGGCGAGCAGCGGGATCGGCGAGGCCACCGCCCGCCTGCTCGCCGAGCGGGGCGCCGCCGTCGTGCTCGGCGCGCGGCGGGCGGAGCGGCTCGACGAGATCGCCCGGCAGATCCGCGACCGCGGCGGGCGCGCCGTCACCCGCGCCGTGGACGTCACCGCCCGCGACGACCTCGAACGGCTCGTCGGCCTGGCCGTGACGGAGTTCGGGCGGCTCGACGTGCTCGTGGGCAACGCCGGCATCAGCAAGATCGGCCCCGTGGCCGACCTCGACGTGGCCGGCTGGTCGGCGATGATCGACGTCAACCTGCGCGGCGTGCTGCACGGCATCGCCGCCGCGCTGCCGGTGTTCCGCGCGCAGGGGGAGGGCCACCTGGTGACCACCGTGTCGACCGCCGGTCTGAAGATCACACCCACGATGGCGGTCTACGCCGCGACCAAGAACGCCGTGCGTACCCTCCTGGAAGGGCTGCGGCAGGAGTCGACCGACGGTGTGCTGCGGACGACGGCGGTCTCGCCGGGCTACGTGCGTACAGAACTCGCCGGCTCCATCGACGACCCCGAGCTCCGCGAGGAGATCCAGCGCAACATGGACCGGTACGCCATCGCGCCGGAAGCCGTCGCCCGCGCCGTCGCCTTCGCCATCGAACAGCCGCGTGACGTGGAGATCGGCGAGATCGTCATCCGCCCGACGACCCAGAACTGAGCCGGCCGCCCCGTCCGTCCCGAGGCAAGCCCCGCGCACAACTCGCGCAGACCGGTGCGAGGCGCGCTCCCTGCTGTGGTGCCGGGCCGATTCGCGCGCGAGAGTGTCCGGGTCGCTGAGGTCATTGGCGAGGTCGTACGCAAAGCGTTCCAGGTCCTCGCGGAGGCTTCCGGTGTCGGGGACCACGACGTCACCGGAGAAGCGGCTGGTCGCGACGTCGGCGAGCAGCCGATCACCGTGTTCGCGATCCGTGACCTCATCACGCAGGACGCGCTCGGCCGCTACGGTGACCGGCTCGACATCGTGCTCGTCGACCTGGGCAGCCACCGCTTCCCGGTGGAGTCGCCGGAAGACACGGCGAAGCTCCTGACCTGCACGCCTTCACCCGCGGGCTGGACCACGACCGGGCCGCCGTCAACGCCGCCCTCACCCCGAGGCCGCCGGTTGGCGCCGTTCTTGCGGGTTATTGGACCAGATCTGGGTCCAGATCTCGCGGGGGAAGGCGGCGAAGGCGATCAGGTCTTCCCGGGCGGCGTCCAGGTGCTCGGCCGCAGCCGGATGCTTGGCCTCCAGGGTCTGCACGACCCAGGCGTGCCGGGTCCGCACCGAGGCGGCATCAGGCTGGTCGAAGATGGTGCGCACCAGGGGGGCCACGAACGGCTGGGCGGACTTGTTCACACAGGTCAACAGGTTGCGCAGGTAGTGACTGCGACACCTTCGCCAGGCCGCGCCGGCCAGCGTGGCACCGATCGCCGCGACGAGTCCGGCGTGGCAGTCGGAGATGACCAGTTGCACGCCGGACAGGCCGCGGGCGACCAGGCCGCGCAGGAAGGCCGGCCAGCCCGCGCCGTCTTCGGCGCTGGTGACCTCCAGGCCGAGGATCTCGCGCCGTCCGTCGGCGTTGACGGCGGTCGCGACGAGGACGTGCACGTTGATGATGCGGCCGCCTTCGCGGACCTTCTGTGTCAGCGCGTCCAGCCACACGAAGGTGCAGGGGCCGGCGTCCAGCGCGCGGGTGCGGAACGCCTCGACCTGCTCATCCAGCACCTTGGCCATCTGCGAGACCTGACTTTTGGAGATGTGCTCGATGCCGAGCTGCTCTACCGGCTTGTCCACCCGCCGGGTCGAGACCCCGAGCAGATAGCTGGTCGCGATCAGGCTGATCAGCGCCTGCTCGGCCCGCCGCCGACGCTCCAGCAGCCAGTGGGGGAAGTAGGAGCCGGAGCGGAGTTTGGGGATGGCCAGCTCTATCGAGCCCGCGCGAGTGTCCCACTCGCGCTTGCGGTAGCCGTTGCGGGAGTTGGTCCGCTCGTCGCTGCGCTCGCCATAGCCGGCTCCGCAGAGGGTGTCGGCTTCGGCCGACATCAACGCCTCGGCCATGGTCTTCACCATGGATCGCAACAGATCCGGCTCGCCGGTCTCGATCCGCTTCGCCGGCCACTGCTCGGGCGTCACACTGGGGTCTGCGGCCATCGCCTGGTTCCCTTCGAATCTTGATCTTTGCTACTCGAAGGATCTGTGAGTCTGGTGCTGGCGCTTGAGGCGAAGCGCTGACAGGCTTGGTATCGGCGATCTTGGGTGACTCTCGAAGGATCTGGCCGCCTTGGGCGTGCCTTGCGCGTGACGTGTCCTCAGGCTCGCCGATACCGGCCGGGTTCTCCCCTCGCTGACTTGATCAGAAGCCTGTCCGCCGCTGGTGTGACTCCTCACAGATGTGTCCGCGTGGGTGACTTCGCCCAGGCCACCCCCATCTCCACACGGAATCTCCACACGGACACAAGGGAGCCGCACATGCCGATGCTGTCGGAGTGGGCAGATGCCATCGTCGGAGTCGACACCCACCGCGATAGCCACAGCGCCTGCCTGGTGAACCCGGTCGGCGGCGAGCCGGCCGCCATCACCGTCACCGCCGACGCCGACGGCTATGCACGGCTGATGCGCTGGGCACCCAGCACGCGCCCGGCCCGGCCGTGGTCTGGGCGATCGAGGGCACCCGCAGCCACGGCGCCGGCGCCAGGACGCCCGAGGACAGCTCCGCACCGCTTACGAGATGCTCTCGGGCATGGGCGTGGAGGCGTTCGCCGAACGCGCCGCCCGCGAGCTGCGGGCCACCGGCGAGCAGCCGCGCAAGCGGGCGGCGCAGCCGGCCGATGCCCTGACGCCGCAGGAGCTGCGCATTGCGCGGCTCGTGGCCGCCGGGGCGACCTCCAGGGAGGTCGCGGCGCAACTCTTCCTGAGCCCGCGCACCATCGTACGCGCACCTGCGCAACATCTTCGGCAAGCTGGGCATCGCCTCCCGCCGCGAGCTCAGGTCCGTGCGCCTCTCGTAGCCGAGCGGGCCTACTCGAACAGCCGCCGCAGGTTCGCGACGAGAAGCGTGTCCACGTCATCGTCGGACAACCCGCGCGCCTTCAGCGCCGGCAGGACGTCCTCGCTGATGTGCCGGAAGTGCCAGCGCGGAGCCACTCTCGCGGCGTCCTGCGGCGTGTACCAGTCGATATAGCACGAGGCGTCGTGCGCGATCACCATGTGGTCGCCGTACCCGCGCTCGACCAGCCGCACGATCGTGTCCACCCGCTGCTCGAACGGCAGCAGCTCGTCGAGCCCGAAGCGGTCCATGCCCAGCAGCGAGCCGGCGTCGGCGAGCTCGGTCAGGTGATCGACGTCGGTCGAGTCGCCGCAGTGCGCGAGCACTACCTTCGACAGATCCACGCCCTCCTCGGCGAGCACCCGCTGGGCCACCAGCCCGGACTGCGTGTGCGGGTTGGTGTGCACCATGACCGGAGCGCCGGTGCGCACATGCGCCTGGCCCACCGCCCGAAGGACGCGCTCCACCCCGGGCGTCAGGCCGGGCGTCTCGATCGCGCACTTGAGGAACGCGGCCCGGACCCCCGTGTCCCCGATCCCCTCGGTCAGGTCCTTGACGAACAGCTCGGTGAGCGGTTCGGGCATGTCGAACAGGAGGCCGGGACCGTTGTAGTGAAACTGGAACGGCAGGTCGGAGTAGGTGTAGAGCCCGGTCGCGACCACGATGTTGAGGTCCACCTGCTCGGCGATGCGCCGCACGCGCGGCACGTACCGCCCGAGCCCGAGCACCGTCGGGTCGAGGATGCTGTCGATGCCGAGCGACTTCAGCTCGGCCAGAGCCGTGACGGCCTCGGCCACACGTGTTTCCTCATCCCAGTCCTGATAGTTCTGCTGGTATTCGGTCCCGAGCACGAACACGTGCTCGTGGGCGAGGGTCCTGCCCATCTCGGCGCTGTCGATGGTGCTGGCCGCGGTGGGAATCGTGGCCACGGTGCTCCTCTCGTTGTTCAGCGATCAACATCGGATGCGGGCCCGATCCTGTCAAGGTCCGAGCCTTCATCCGGAGATCGGTCGTTTGCGCATGACGAACCCGGCGTGGTGGAGCACTCCGTCGATCAGTTCGCCGAAGGCCCAGAACCCGGTGTCGTCGAGGTAGGTGATGCGGTCGTCGCGGACCCAGTATCTGCCCGTGTAGGCATCGGTCCGGCCGTGGCGGGTCTCGGTGTACCGGCCGTCGGGGAGCAGGTGCTGCTCCAGCTCCCGCGAGTCGTCGACCCAGACGCCGTGCCATCTCTGAGGCCGGTCGCCGGGGATGGGGGTCCCGGCGGCACGGGTGGGTTCGCCCTGCCACGCCTCGACCTGTCCGGAGACGACGACGGCGAGCAGGTCGTGCGGCTGGAGGACCAGCATCTGCCTGATCCGTGACGCGCTCACGCGTTCGCGGGTGACGGCGAAGGTCGCCGGGTTGCCAGGGGTCAGGTCGTAGACGCCGCGCTGGTCCTCCGGGCGTGCGTGCACCGCGGAGTCCACAAGCAGCGGAACGACGGACGCGCCGTTCGATCACCCGGGCCCGGGCCGGAGGGGACCCCTTCCCGCGTAGACCGACGTGCGTGATCCTTCCGCCCTCGGCCCACAGGTCGCCCCGTACGGTCTGTGACGGTGTGACGTGGACAGTGGCGTCGATGACCACCACGGCATCGAAGGCATCGCCTCTTGTCATCTGTTGTGCTCCTCGTGCGACCGTGCCGGCCGAAGGCTGACCGGCCGGACGCGGGTGTGGTGAAGGGACCGCGAGGCCGACGACCAGCACGACCGGTAGCAGAATCCACCGGCGGCGGCCGGCCTTCGGCAGGAAGGTGAACATGGTGGACACGCCTCTCATAGGTCCTACCCTCGACGAGGGCGACGGCGGGAAGAAGGCCGCGGCTCTCCTGGGAGCGCTGCACCCAGGCTGCGGCACGACGGCCGGCAGAACGACCGACCTGGCCGCCGGGGGCCGCCCATGAAAGACACCCCGGCTGTATCTCCTGCCTGCGGCGGGATACAGCCCCGGACCACGGAGAGCACCGGAGACCGGCAGAGGCGGTCACTCGACCGCAACGGCTGCCGTTGCTCTCCGCGGGCGAGACCTGGC
The DNA here is from genome assembly GCF_014202315.1 of Thermocatellispora tengchongensis. GTDB lineage: Bacteria > Actinomycetota > Actinomycetes > Streptosporangiales > Streptosporangiaceae > Thermocatellispora > Thermocatellispora tengchongensis. Next base: position 217,571 of record NZ_JACHGN010000013.1, read on the forward strand.
GGCTTGTCCGGGGCGCAAGGCGCGATCGGCTCACATCACATCTGCGAGGGTTTTCGCCGAAGCCGGGCGGGTCACTCTTGGTCGCGGGCGTCCTCAGGGAACCACGCGGCGTGCTTGTGCTTCTCCCTGCGGTTGAGGTACCCGCTGTGCCACAGCCACACGTCCACATACCCCTCTTTCCGGGCGGGACGGCTGATCCACGCGTATTCCACTCCGGGGCGCTGGGATGCCTCCTCGGCCCACTTGGCGACTTGCGGGCGTGCGGCCGTGATCTGCTGTTCTTGCGTCGGATCGCGGGGCAGCACCCCCACCCGCCACACCTTCTCCGGCTCATCCCAGGAGTACTTCAGCCGCCCGCCGACCTCCTCCACCCGTACCGAGCGGTTCGTGACCGCCGCATACGCGGCCCCCACCAGGATCAGCCCAGACAGGCCAGCAGAAACCAGTAGACGAGCGCTTCAAAGCTCATCCCGCTCCCCCTTTCCCAGGAAACGGACCGTCAGGATGTCGCTCCGACCGCGGAAGCCCCCGTTTGGGGGAGTGGGGCGACAGCGCCGGAGGCTCCTGCCCTGCGGTGATGTGCTCGACTTCGTTGCCGTCGGTTTGTTCGAAGGGGTCAGTTGGGGGGCCTCCGGTATGTCGGCTGATCTGCAGGCCGTTGCGGCGGATCCAGATGTGGACGACGCCGCTGGCATCGGTTCGGCGCACCATCACCCGCCATGCCCAGCCCTTTGCTTGAATTCCTCGATCACCATACGCGTGAAGCCCTCCAGGGTGGGGTGACCTGTCGGGCTTTGTCCAGGGCGGTGCCGATGGTTTAGGTGGCGGGGTTGCGTCGACGCGTCGCGTTCGGCTTCAGCCCATTTGTCTTCGGTCGAGGCGTTGAGGGGATAACGGAGGGGCATAAGGAAGGTGCTTGATCAGGATCACCAGCGATAGCAGATTGAAAGCGTCCATCCGCTTCCCCTTGTCAAGGTCCCGCCCTCGGATGGCCCGTATTGTGTCAGGGCGTTTCATCCATTTAAAGTCCGCTCATCGCTTTGTCGCTCGTCCCACACTCCGGCTGAGCAACGCGCCTGCCGTCGCCCAGACCGCACGTTCCTTTCAAGGGCGTGGCGGAGTGGCGCGATGGAAGCCCCTTGCCAATCGCGCGCCCACGTCGCGCCCTAGCCCGTTGATCGTTTGTCCCGGCCGGGGCGTGCCGGCTGCTGTTGGTAGGTAGCGGTCACCATCGCCCGCCGGTGCAATGGCGCGTGATCGCGGCTCAGGCCGAGCTGTCGAGCAGGAGGTAACGATGCAGCAGCACATCACGTCCATCCGATGCCGCCGATCCCGATCATGAGCACGAACGCCGACCAGAGCCGGCTGCTGTACACCCCCGAAGCGGCCGCCCACCTGCTGGGCGTCAAGCCGTCCTGGCTGCGCCGCAAGGCCGCCGAGCGGACCATTCCCTGCATCTTCCTCGGCAAGCACCTGCGCTTCTCCCACGCCGACCTGGATGCGATCATCGCCGCCGGAGCCCGGCCTGCCGAGCCCGGCCCGACTTGAGCCGCCCGCCGCACGCGAGCGTGCATTCCCCGGCACCCGTGCACTACCTGAGCACGGGTCGTGATCAGAGCGACGACAGGAGGACATCACCATGGCATGGGCGGAAAAGCGGGGCCCCTGGTATCGCGTGCGCTGGCGCGACGCCAACGGCGAGGTGAACACCACCCCCGACAAGTACCGCACCAAGAAACAGGCCCTGGCCGCGGCCGAGGCGCTGGACACCGATCAGCGGCGCGGAATGTTCATCGACCCGTCCGCCGGCCGGATCAACCTGGCCGAGTGGGCCGCCCAATGGCGGAAGGCGCACCGGGTGGCGCCCTCGACCACCGCCAAGTACGACCACTACCTGGACCACCACATCCTGCCCGCCTTCGGTGAGGTCACCTTGGACGGCATCGCCCGCCTGGCGGTCAAGCAGTGGGCCGGCCAGCTGGGCGACCGGTACGCCCCGGCCACGGTCAGCGGGATCATCACGTTGCTGTCGGTGCTGCTGACCGCGGCGGTGGAGGAACGGATGCTGGCCATCAACCCGATCCAAGGGCTGCGCCTGAACGCCAGCCCGCACGTGCACCGCGGAGTCAAGCGGCGTACCCGGCCGGTTCCGGACGGGCGGCACGTGGTGGCCATCGCCGAGCGCATCCGCAGCGACCATGGGGACGGCCCGGCGACCATGGTGCTCACCGCCGCCTACACCGGCATGCGGTGGGGCGAGTTGGCCGGCCTGGCCCCGGTCAACTGCCATCTGGAGGACGGCTACCTGCGTATCGACCCCGATGTGGGGGCGTTACACGAGGTGGGGACGCAGGTGTGGCTGGGACCGCCGAAAAGCTCGGCGGCGGCACGTCGCATTGATCTGCCGCCGTTCCTGGTCGACATGCTCAGTGTGGTGATCGAGGGCGGAAGTGGTGATCGGGTGTTCACCGCGGCCGATGGGGGAGTGCTGCGGCGATCAAACTTCTGCCGCCGCATCTGGCGTCGCCCGGCCTGCGACGGATACCCCACGGCGGAGGAGCCGGTCCCGCCGATCCTGTAGGGGGGCGGTCTTCCATGGGCTGCGCCACGATCACAAGACGATCCTGGACGAGCTCGACGTGCCCGATGTCCTGGCGTGTGAGCGGATGGGGCACCGCATGAAGGGCATTTCCGGACGCTACAGCCATGTCACCGAGGTGATGCGGACGCGGCTGGTGAAGGGCCTGCAGCGGTACTGGGAGCGGATGCGGAAGGCGGCCCGGTGAGCAGGTGGAGCGCCAGGACCTGCGCATGCTCCCGCTTCGCCTGCCTGGAGGCGATCGCGACCGGAACTCCGGTAGGGAGCGGCGCGTGACCTCTACCCGTGCGAGGGTCGGGCAGCGATCTTCCGGGAGCAGTTTGCTCCCGATTTGCTCCCACTTCCATGGTCAACGATCGAGAAAACAAAGATCCCCAGGCCGTTGACCTGGGGAAAGAGGGGTGGGCGATACTGGGATTGAACCAGTGACCTCTACCGTGTCAAGGTAGCGCTCTCCCACTGAGCTAATCGCCCCTGTTCCGCGGCCCGGGTCAGGGCTGCGGGCACTCCGGTGGGCGGGGCCCGGGGAGTGTTGGTTCGCCGAGCGGACGACGGGATTCGAACCCGCGACCCTCACCTTGGCAAGGTGATGCTCTACCAACTGAGCCACGTCCGCGTTGCCGGCCGCTTGGCTTTCGCCTCGGCCTCACGTAGAGAACTTTAGCGAATTCGGGGCTCGGGCCCAAACTGATTAGCCGGGAACGCTTCGGCGGAGGGCGGGGGAGGGGCGCTGAGCTGGTGTGACGGCGGTTCGTGCCCGCGTGCCCGGAGACGGCCGGCGGCGGGGGGATCATCGCCGGGGGTGTGGCCCCGGTCGGCCGGGGAGGGGAGGGTAGGGAGGGCCGCGGGGGGTAAGCGTCCGGCGCGGGCCGATGCGGTAAGGGGCTAGCATGCAGTACGAGGGTTACTCATCGAGAAAGTGATCGAGGACATGCGCGACAACGGGGTCGTGAGCGTCGGGCCGGAGCCGCTGAGCTTCGAGGATGTGGTCAGGGTAGCCCGTGGTGGCGCGGCCGTCCGGTTGAGTGACGACGCCGTCGCCGCCATGACGGCTGCGCGCTCGCGGGTGGAGGAGCTCGCCGAGAGCCCCACCCCGGCGTACGGCGTCTCGACCGGGTTCGGGGCGCTCGCCTCGCGGCACATCGAGCCGCCGCTGCGGGCCCGGCTGCAGCGCTCGCTGATCCGCTCGCACGCCGCCGGGTCGGGCCCGGAGGTCGAGACCGAGGTCGTACGGGCCATGATGCTGCTGCGCCTGCGTACGCTCGCCACCGGCCACACCGGCATCCGGCCCGCGACCGCGCGGGTGCTGGAGGCCCTGCTGAACGCGCGCATCACCCCGGTCGTGCACGAGTACGGGAGCCTGGGCTGCTCCGGCGACCTCGCCCCGCTCTCCCACGTCGCGCTTACGATCATGGGCGAGGGCGTGGTCACCGACGCCGGCGGGGCCCGGGTCGAGGCCGGGGAGGCGATGAAGCGGGCCGGGATCGAGCCGGTCGAGTTCGCCGCCAAGGAGGGCCTGGCGCTGATCAACGGCACCGAGGGCATGCTCGGGATGCTGATCCTGGCCCTGGACGACCTGGCCCGGCTGCTCAAGACCGCCGACATCGCCGCCGCCATGAGCGTGGAAGGGCTGCTCGGCACCGACCGGGTGTTCGCCGCCGACCTGCAGGCGCTGCGGCCCCACCCCGGGCAGGCGGCGAGCGCCGCCAACCTGCGTACGCTGCTCGCGGGCTCGGGGATCATGGCCGGGCACCGCGACGGCTCCTGCACCCTGGTCCAGGACGCCTACTCGCTGCGCTGCGCGCCCCAGGTCGCCGGGGCCGCCAGGGACACCATGTCGCACGCCGCCAGCGTCGCCATGCGCGAGCTGTGCTCGGCGATCGACAACCCGGTGGTGCTGGAGGACGGGCGGGTGGAGTCCAACGGCAACTTCCACGGCGCGCCCGTGGCGTACGTGCTGGACTTCCTGGCCATCGCGGTCGCCGACCTCGCCTCGATGTCCGAGCGGCGCACCGACCGGTTCCTGGACGTCGCGCGCAACCATGGGCTGCCCGCGTTCCTGGCCGACGACCCCGGGGTCGACTCCGGGCACATGATCGCCCAGTACACCCAGGCCGCGATCGTCTCGGAGCTCAAGCGCCTGGCGGTGCCGGCGAGCGTGGACTCCATCCCGAGTTCGGCGATGCAGGAGGACCACGTGTCGATGGGCTGGTCGGCCGCGCGCAAGCTGCGCCGGGCGATCGACGGGCTGACCCGCGTCCTCGCCGTGGAACTGGTCACCGCGGCCCGCGGCATCGAACTGCGCGCCCCGAGCGCCCCCGCCCCCGCGACCGGCGCGGTCATCGCCGCGATCCGGCAGGAGGTGCCGGGCCCCGGGCCCGACCGCTTCCTGGCCCCGGAGATCGAGTCGGTGGTACGGCAGGTCGCCGACGGTACGCTCGTCGCCGCCGCCGAGTCCGTCACCGGGCCGCTTGCCTGAGCCGGAGCAGGCGGTCCTCCCGGCCGAAGGCAAGACGGCCTGAGCCTGGGGTGGCGGTACGCCGCGTAGCCCGCCGCCTCCAAAGCGGGACAATAGCCGTGTGCACCACAGTTTCGCCCATGTCGGCGGCGTCCTGGCGACCGGGCTGCGCGACATCACCACCGACCCGGCCGCGCTCGACGGCTCCGGGTGGTGGGCGGTCGTGGCCACCTACGAGGGCGAGATCACCTGCGCCCGCTTCGACCACGTACGCCGGGCGCCGCTGCCCCGTCCGGCGGCCCCCTGGCACGGGCCGGCGCCCGAGGACTGGCGGACCTCCCTGGACCAGGCCGCGTACGAGGCCGGGGTGGAGCGCATCCGGGCGTACATCGAGCAGGGGGAGGTCTACCAGGCCAACCTGTGCCGCGTCCTGACCGCCCCTCTCCGGCCGGGGCCGGGCGCCGATCCGGCGGCGCTGGCCGCGCTCCTCGCCCAGGGCAACCCGGCGCCGTACGCGGCCACCGTCAGCCTGCCCGGGACGGCCGTGGTGTCCGCGTCGCCGGAGCTGTACCTTTCGCGCACCGGCGACGTGATCGAGTCGCGCCCGATCAAGGGCACCGGCGCCACGGCCGCCGACCTGCTGGAGAAGGACCACGCCGAGAACGTCATGATCGTGGACCTGGTCCGCAACGACCTCGGCCGGGTCGCGGAGGTCGGCTCGGTGAGCGTGCCCGAGCTGTGCGCGGTCGAGAAGCACCCGGGCCTGGTGCACCTGGTCTCGACCGTACGCGCCCGCCTGGCCGCCGGACACGGGTGGCCGGACCTGTTCGCGGCCACGTTCCCGCCGGGCTCGGTGACCGGCGCGCCGAAATCATCCGCGCTGCGGATCATCGATGAGCTCGAACCAGCGCCCCGGGGGCCGTACTGTGGTGCCGTGGGCTGGGTCGACGCCGACCGGCGGGTGGCATCGCTGGCGGTGGGCATCCGCACCTTCTGGATCGAGGACCACCTGATCCGGTTCGGCACGGGGGCGGGCATCACGTGGGGCTCCGACCCCCGCCGTGAGTGGCATGAGACCGAACTCAAGGCGGCCAGGCTCATCTCGCTCGCCTCGTACGGGGGCGTGTAACCATAGGAGGAGACAGATGAACGTACCGGTCTGGGTCAACGGGCGCCTGCTCGATCCCGCAGAGGCCGTCGTCTCGGTGTTCGACCACGGCCTGATGGTCGGAGACGGCGTGTTCGAGACGATCAAATGCGTCAACGGCGAGTCCTTCGCGCTGACCCGCCACCTGGACCGGCTCCGGCTCTCCGCGCAGCGCATGGACCTGCCCGAACCCGACACCGAGGCCATCGCCGACGGCGTACGCGCCTGCCTGGCCGCCGCGCCCCGCTGGCCGCTCGGCCGCGTCCGCGTCACCTACACCAGCGGCCCGGGGCCGCTCGGCTCCGACCGCGGCGACGAGGGCTGCACCGCGATCGTGATCGTCGGCGAGCAGAAGCCGTTCCCGGCCACCGCCGACGTCACCGTCGTCCCCTGGCCGCGCAACGAGCGCGGCGCGCTGGCCGGGGTCAAGAGCACCTCGTACGGCGACAACGCCAAGGCCCTGGCCTACGCCAAGCAGCGCGGCGGCGGTGAGGCGATCTTCGGCAACCTGGCCGGCAACCTGTGCGAGGGCACCGGCAGCAACATCTTCGTGGTCAAGGGGGGCCGCCTGGTCACCCCGACCCTCGCCTCCGGCTGCCTGGCCGGGGTGACCCGCGCGCTCACCCTGGAGTGGTGCGGCGGCACCGAGGAGGACGTGCCGCTGTCGGTCCTGTACGACGCGGAGGAGGCATTCCTGACCTCCACCACGCGTGACATCCAGCCGATCCGGCTGGTGGACGACACCGCCCTCCCGGTCGCCCCGGGCCCGATCACCGCCAAGGCCATGCAGGTCTTCGCCGAGCGCAGCGCGTCCGACCTCGACCCGTGACGGTCACCTGCCGCCGTAGGACACCTGGGTCTGGACGTTGAACGCGTCCAGCTTGACCTGCTTGGCCGGATCGGTCAGCGGGTCGTTGATCTCGATCACGTCCAGGCCCTTGGTGATGTCGCTGGAGTAGATGTAGCCGTTGTAGTAGTACGCCGACCACGAGCCGCCGAGCCCGGTGCCCGACAGCGGCCCGCGCTCGAAGTACCCGATCTCGCGGGGGTTGTCGGAGTCGGTGAAGTCCCAGATCGAGATCCCGCCCTGGTACCACGCCTGGACCATCAGGTCCTTGCCCTTGACCGGGATCAGCGAGCCGTTGTGCGCCACGCAGTTCTCGGTCGAGGTCTGCTCGCGCGGGATCTTGAAGTAGGACCGCAGCGTGAGCCGGTTGTCCTTCAGGTCGTAGATCGCGTTGGCGCCCTTGGTGCGCGGCGTGCCGCTGTCGCAGGTCGCCGCGGTGCCGCCGCCCAGCTCGTCGGTGAAGACCACCTTGGTGGCGTCGTCGTTGAACGTGGCCGAGTGCCAGATCGAGAAGTTCTCCTCGTCGTTGATCTGCTGCAGCACCACCGGCCTGACCGGGTCGCTGATGTCCAGCAGCACGCCGTCGCCGAAGCACGCCCCGGCGGCCAGGTTCTTCTCCGGGTACGCCGTGACGTCGTGGCAGCCGCCGAAGCCCGCGTCGGCGTCCTTCTGCGCGGTGTTGAACACCACCGGCTCGTTCACGACCCGCGAGCGGGCGGGGTCGGCCAGGGGGACCTCCACGATGGAGATCGTGTTGTGCGGGGGAGTGCAGGTCGTGGACTCCGGCTCGGGGCCGGGAGAGGAGACGTACAGGTAGAGGGTCTGGCCGTCCTTGCCCGGCACCATGGAGTGGGTGTGCGAGCCGCAGGCGGTGGCGACGGAGGAGACGTACTTCGGGTGCGCCTTGTCGCTGATGTCGAAGATCCGGATGCCCTCCCAGGCGTTCTCGCCGAAGCCCTGGGCGGGCTTGCTCGCGCAGGTCTCGTCGGTGCGCGGGTCGTCGATGGACAGGAAGAGCAGGTTGCCGCTCACGGAGATGTCGTTCTGGCCGCCGGGGCACAGCGTACGGCTCACGGTGACGGGCTTGGTGGGGTCGCTGATGTCGTGGATGGTGAAGCCATCGTAGTTGCCGACATACGCGTATTTATCCTGAAACGCGAGGTCTGTCCCCCAAGACTCCTCGCCGTCGAACGGCGCCGACAGCGGCACGTTCGTGACCAGCCGTACGTTCTCGCTGCTCCTCACCTCGTCCGCGGCCGGCGGCGAGTTCTCCCCGGCGGTGGTGGGCGCGGCCGACCCGGCCGCCGCGGGCTCGCCGCCCGCCCGCTCCGCCGGCGCGCTGCACCCGGCCAGCCCCAGCACCACGGCCGCGACCGCCGCTCCGATCCATCCTGACCTGCTCAAGTTCCCCCCATAGTCGGCATGGTTGTGCCCCAGTATGGAAGCTATGTCGGGGAACATGCGAACGTGGCGGTATTTGGTCACAGTTATGGCGGCGATCGTCGTCACGGCGACGGGCTGCACCCAGCAGCAGGACGCCCCCGCGCCCCTCACCGCCGGCTCTGACGCGCCGCTGAACCTGCCCGCGGGCCCCGGTGAGGCCGGGCGTACGGCGGCGCCGGGGGAGCGCCTGGGCGAGTCGGAGGCGCGTCCCACGGCCGCCGACGTCACCTTCGCCGAGTCGATGATCCCCCACCACCGCCAGGCCCTGGAGATGGCGGCCCTGGCCGGCGACCGCACCACCGACACCGCGATCCTGGCCCTGGCCGAACGGATCACGGTCTCCCAGCAGCCCGAGATCGAGGCGATGTCGGCCTGGCTGACCGCCCTGGGCCGCCCCGTCCCCGGAGCGCACGCCCACGAGGAGATGCGGGGCCGGTACGGCATGGCCACGCTGGCGCAGATGAACCGGCTCAGGGCGGCCAGGGGAGAGTCCTTCGACAGGCTGTTCCTGGAGCTGATGATCGCCCATCACCGGGGCGCCCTCGCGATGGCCAAGACCGAGGTAGCGGAGGGCGCCGACAGGCGCATGCGCCTCATGGCCCGGGACGTACTGTCGTCCCAGGCCATCGAGATCTCCAGGATGACCCGCCTGGCAGGGGGATCAACGGACGGCTAGGAGCTCCACAGCATGTTCGTCAGCTCGGAGTCGAGATCCATGAAGTCGGTCTCGCGCCCTGCGGGCACCAGCTCGTACGTGCGGTGCAGGAACTCGGTCAGCGGCGCCAGCGGCACCTCGAACAGGGCCTGACCGAACGGGGACGTCAAGCTGATGTGCAGCGTACGCTCCCCATCGGCCCGCGCCGGCCACACCTGCACGTCGCCGTCGCCGACACGTCGCACGATGCCGACAGTGAGCAACTCGCGGGCGAAGATCCACTCGACCGGTTCGTCGTTCCCCACATGGAAGGCCATCCGGATCGCATACGGATCTTCCGCCGTGTAGCTCAGACCTGCGAGCAGGGGGACGGTGGTACGGTCGGGGACCACAAGCCGAAGGCCCAGCTCGGCAGAGACGGTGGTGCTGTTCATCGTCAGCCAAACCTTTACGTCGTCGGGTCCCCTCATCGGGGCTTTCACTGCTCTGACGGACTTCGTCCTGAGCTATGACGCGGAACGAAGAAACCTGTAGGAAGAATTCCGCCTACAGGCCCTTCTGTAACGCACATCACAGCGGGACATTCGGGTCCCTACCTGGTCAAACACCACCGAAAGGCCCGTGTTCGCCGGGGTTTTGCGTGTCACTACGGCTCGTCCGGGCCCTCCCGCAGAAGATCGCCGCTGGACCCGCGCGGCCCTCCCTGCTGGACGTCCCTGGACGAATGCTCTCAGCTCCGTTCCTATCGTGTCACCGCGGGTCAGCACGATGCTATGACACCCGACCCTCCCCCCGTGCGCATCCGCGACCATTCCCCCCAACTAACCCCCACCGCCTCCGCTCAGGCCCCCTCCCGACCGCCGCCCAGGCCCACTCCCGACCGCCACCCGACCATCGCCCCGCGCCCCTCTCGATCGTCGCTTCGCCACCACCCCCCGAAGTGCGGTATGGTTTTCCCGTCGGCACCGCAAGGGGCCGCACACCAGGGCGATTAGCTCAGCGGGAGAGCGCTTCGTTCACACCGAAGAGGTCACTGGTTCGATCCCAGTATCGCCCACCAGATTCTCGCAGGTCAGAGGCCGGTTCGCCACCCAGGCGACCGGCCTTTGCAGTGTCTGGACCGTCGTTGGACCGTGGGACCGGCCGTCACCCACCCCGCCGGACCGTCACGACACCCTCGCCGCGGTCCCGCCGGTCCGGAATGTTCAACTGACCGGCCTTCCCCTGCGCCAGCAGGCCGAGACCTGACCACGTTCATCGCGGCTAGAGAGACTTCATGGCTGGGGTTACGGGGGTTGGAAATCCAGGCCGGTCTTGGCCGGGAAGCCGACGATCAGCGCCGGTCGGTACCGCATGCGCTTGAGCCGGTCTCTCACCAAGGCGATCAGCTGGTCGATGGTGCGCATGGCGAGGTTGGCCAGGCTCTTCTTCGCGTGCGCCCACACCCCCTCGACCGGGTTCAGCTCGGGGATGTAGGCGGGCAGGTAGAAGACCGTCAGCCAGGGATGTGCGGCGATCAGCCGCCTCATCTCGGCGGAGCTGTGGGTGTTCAGGTTGTCCCACACCACCACCAGCGCCCCGCTGAGCTGCTGATGGGCGGCATCGAACAACGCGGCATAGCCGGCCTCGGCGAACCCCGGCGTTCCCCTTTGCGTCCACGGAGGCCCGGCGGGAGGGGCCTGCCGACTCCAGCCGAGCCGGTGCAGCGGGGAACAGACCCCGGCCACGGTGTAGCCGACCTTGAACAGGTGCTGGATCACGTCGGCGATCCGGGCGAGGGTCCAGCACTGGTCGTCCCAGCCGTAGACCATCGGCCCTTCGGTCAGGGCCTGTTCCAGGCGCGCGAGCTGGGCGTCGTCCAGCCTGCGCCCCGCCCCGCCCGGGCCTTTGAAGACCAATGCCTCGCGTCCGCCGGTCTCCAGCGCCCGCCGACACCGGTTGGCCGGTATGCGTGACACCCGGAACTCTCGCGCGACCTGGGCATCACCGGCGGCTTCGGCGAAGCGGTCGGCCGCCCGCAGCCGCACCTGCTCGCGGCGTAATCGCTGCTCGGCGGTCACGCCACCACCATCGGGATACCTCATGCACCGGAGCTGTCACCGCAACGACCGTATGCCGGCTCACTCCCAGGCCAGGCCATATAACCCTGCCCTCTGAACGCCTTTATGAATCTACAACGTAAAGGTGTTGGCGTTTAGTGGCCCGCTCACGAGCGAGGAATGCCATGGAAGCATCACTCGTGATCTCTGCGACACGAGCAGCCATAAGGGTCAGGGCTTGCGGGGCTGCCAAGAAGAAATCTCCCGCCCCACATGCGAACCGTCACCGGTTGATTACTATGCGTTCTGACCGTGTGACGGCGTGAAACGAATTAGGGGGGACGCGTGACCCGAGCCGGCGGAGTGATCGCGATGGTGGCCACGGGCCTGAACCTGGTCTTCGCGGCGACGGCGCCGACGAGAGGCGCCGGCTGGAGCGATACTCACGGGCACGGCAGTGTGACGGTGCCGGCCGATCGGTCGATGATCAAAGTGTGCGACGGGCGGAAGGACGACCTCGCGTACAAGGCGGTCTGGCACAACGACAACTCTCTGGACGCCCGCGACTCCTTCGAGGTGGTGGCGCCCCAGGGCGGATGCGCCACCGACACCTCCCTCTTCGGTTCGGTCAAGGTCTTCAAGCTCTGTCACGGGCGCGTCGGCGGGAACCGTGTCAACTGGACCGGTTGCAAAGCCGCGGTCTGGCCCGGTGGCCGCTGACCTGCACTCCGGCGACGATCACTCCACTGGCGGCCTCCCGTGTTACCGGGAGGCCGCCGATGCGACGATGGTCAGGGTTCGGTGCCGCCGAGCCGGCTTTGGATGTCGGCCTGCTTCTGCTCGACGAGTGTGCTGATCAGCGTGGCCAGGCCCAGCGCGACACCGGCGATGATCGCGGTGATGATCGCCCACTCCACGGCGGAGGCGCCGCGTGTCGGGGCTGTGCGGGCGCGATGCGTGCGCACGGCCAGGCAGGCCCGCAGGTAGATGATCCATGGGTGCTCCAGCATGATCGGCTTCCGCATTTCACGTCCTCGCAAGACGGTGTGATCACTGATGGCGACGTTCGATCAGCAAATTGTGATCCACCTGGTCGTGAGGAGATCGTGAAACCGGGGCGGAATCTGGAGCTCCACCGCGTGTGTGCCGGGGGTGCCCGAGGCGTCCGGGTGATGACCACCGAGGCGAGCGGGAACACGCCGTCCCGGCGATGCCCCAGTGGACCTTCGTGATGGCCGCACCCGGGGAAGAGGTGGAGGACCTACGCCGGGCCGTCGCGGCCGGGGCCGAATGCCTCGTGCTGGGCCTGATGCTTGCACCGTGGCCGACCGGCCTGACGTGCGAGGTGGACGCCGAAGGTCGTATCGCCGGCCTCGACGGGCCGCAGGCGCCGCACCACTGGGTGGGCGATCGCCTGCCCACGGCGACCATGGCGCAGGCGAAGGCCCGGCTCGTCCGCTGACCGCGTCGCTACCGCGACCGGCGTGGCTGGGCCTGAGGCTCAACCGGGGTACGGCTTGCGATCGTGCTGGTGTCCACGGTCACCGTGGTATGTAGCGATTGGCGTATGTGGTGCGGGAAGTCGCTCTGGGCCAGGCGTGCGGCCTCGGCCGGGTCGGCGGAGGCCGATTCCAGCGCCGCCCGCGACGGTGCGGGGTGGCCGGTACGGACGTTCGGGTCACGGGTGAAGAACGGCGCCGCCCGCAACATGGCCCGGGTGTGATCCAGGCCCGTGGCACGTAGCCGGTCGTAGTGCTCCATCGCGTGTGGATGCAACTGCCGCAGCCGCTGTTCCGTCAGACGTACGGCGGTGGCGGCGCTGAGGTCGTCGTCCATGTACGGCACCGCCGCGCCCCACACCCGGGCCACCTCGACGATACCCACCTCCCGAAGCCATGCCGGATCATGGGCGGGGCCCACCGCAAGCGGATGGCCCGTTGCGCGGTCAGCCGCTGGCGATTCGCGGCACGTGTGGCCTCGGCGCTCGCCTGAGCTCGCCGATGTACGTGCTCGGCGTACGCCTGAGCGGCGCTGTGCGCGACGGCTACGCCGATGGACATCAGCCGTACGGATCGTTGCGCGGTTCCGCTGAGCGCCTCAGTGAACCTTTTTCAACCTCACCCCGCCTGCTCAGAGCGGGAAGCGGGCCACGATCACAGGGATCGGGCGAGTGTCATGCCAGGTCACCGAATCATGGGTCGTTGCCCGGCAACCCTCCCACCTGAGGGAATGGGGCGGTTGAAAAGGGAGGCTTTTTCAACCTGATCGCGCTGGTCAGCAGGGGCGGCACCGGGACCGGTTGGCATGAGAAGAGGCTCTCGGTAAGACAGCAGTCGACCAAGATCCGATGCCTCTACCGGAGAGCCTCGTTGCTGTCTTACCCTGCCGCGATTCCGCTGTCCAATCACACCCTGATCCGTCTGGCCGAGCTGATCCGTACCCGGCGTGCCGAGCGCCGCTGCCGGTGGCGGCGCCTGGATGCGTCCCGGCAAGCCCTTCTGGTCCTGGCCCACCTGCGCAACGGTGACACCTATGCGCGGCTGGCCGCCGGCTTCCACGTCGGCACCAGCACCGCCTGGCGCTACGTCCGCGAAGCGATCGACCTGCTCGCCGTACTCGCCGACGATGTCCACGCCGCCGTCTTACGCGCCGGCCGGCTGGCCTACACCATCCTGGACGGCACCCTGATCCCGATCGACCGGCTGGCCGACGAACGGCCGTAAACACCGACGCCACGGCATGAATGTGCAGGTCCTGGCCGATCCGCTCGGCCAGCCGGTGTGGGCCTCACCCGCGCTGCCCGGTGCCACGCATGACCTGAACGCGGCGCGCGCCACCGGCTTGATCGACGCGCTGACCGCGGCAGGGGTGAAGACCTTCGCCGACAAGGGATATCAGGGTGCGGGAGGCAGCATCCGCACGCCGTTCAAAGGCCATCGGCTACGGCCGCCGCTGTCGCGCCATCAGCGCTCGGTCAACCATGCACACGCCCGCATCCGCGCCTGCGGGGAACGCGCCGTTGCCACCTTGAAGACCTGGAAGGTCCTGACCCGGTTGCGCTGCTGCCCGCACCGCGCCACCGCGATCGTGCAGGCCATCCTCGTCCTTCAGCTCATCGAAGAAGGCCGCTACTCAAGATGAAAAGGGCTCATGGAAACAGATCCTGGCCCTGCGCGGCTTCCCTGCCCGCACTTACAAGCCCCAACACCGCCTACGACTACTCGCGTGGCAAATGGCTGGCGTGCGGCGGCCGTCGCCTGCGCTTGCCATCGCCGCTCGTCGGCACTGGGTCGGTACATCCCCGCTGCTCTTGCCGGATTGCAAGTCCTGTCAGCCCCGATTGTCCGGCTGCAAACCGACCTTACGACCAGGAAGGACGTCCACAAGCGTTTCCCCGCTGCATGCCAAGTTAACGACCGGTCTCCGGTCAGTACCGCCCGGCCGGAAAGTATGCGATCACAAGGAGCGGCCAATCCACCCCATAGTGACTATCACTACATAAAATCAAGAATTAAGACCTGCGTCAGTCGCCACCGCCTCTTCGATGAGGTTGCGCTGATACTGAATCACTGAGACGCACCGTCGATTATTGCGTTCGGCGTCTAGACTGAGATCAGGAATATCTTCCCTATCCATAGAACCTTCGTAACAGTAAGAAAGAACATTGTACACCCTTTGCGCATCTAGGCCCTCGACGGCTTCGCAACACTCCATCACCGCCGAAAGGAGGTGGGCTGTCCCGGGTTCCTCGGTCCCCTCGTACACGTCATCATAGTCCCTAATAAGTTCCGGCTGCTCCGAGACTGCTCTTTGACCTTCCGATACAGCCCGACGGCAAGCAACTAGCGCTCTCTCAAGAAAAGCACGCGTAGCTGCATCCCGAATTGGTGGAGACATTGTTGCCATCGTCCACTCGATGGCCGTTACCGCCAACGCCAATCGCCGAGTAGGGCTGAGACCATTCAGCTTCTCTCTTTCAGCAGCCATCTCATAGTCCCAGAGCAGCATCAGCACCCTCCGACCAGATCGATTCCAGGATAGCCAGCAATCCGCCCAGCACAGTCTTGCCGACTAGGACCGCACGGCGGACGAGACGTTGCCATTCTACCTTGAGCCGCGAGGCGCCCTTGATCTACGGCATTCAGCATCACCTGCTCTGCATCAGTCTGACCCGGCCCTATATACTTCGATCCACTTACTCGAGTGTACCCGAGACTGGCCGCTAACGCGCGCATAGCGGGGTTCGTCTTATTCCTATTGACGGTATAAACGTATTCTCCATCAAATTCCCCGGTCGCCACGGTCGTGCCGTTATAGGCGCGGTCTCCATACGATGAACGCATCGTTTCATGCAGGGATTTGGCATCAGAGAGAAGTTCGTCGTCAGGCTTTTTTGGACCACTATTGTGTACAAGAAGGGCCTGATCGCCAGCTACCACATGGTAGGTGTGGATGTCCTCGACCGTCAGGTTGTGGACGCGCTGGGTGGCGGTCCACTGCTTTACGGCGGTGATCTGGACGTAAGTGCCGGCGGAGGTCTGGAGCCAGGTGCCCTTGTCGAGCTGGCCGGCCGGCACCCATTCCCGCAGGTCGGGGACCCAGAAGGGGTGCTCGTCGGTAGCGATGATCACGTCCGTGGCGTCGCCGCGGTCGCCGTCGATGTCGATGGTCAGCTCGACCAGGTGCTTGACGCCGTCGCCGGTGATCAACGTGGTGACCGGTCTGGGGGCGGTGCGGCCGGTTTCGGGGTCGGTGGCCTGGACGTGGTCGCCGACCTTGACGTCCTCGATGGGCTTGGTGGTGCCGTCGGCCATCAGGACCGGGGTGCCGGGGACGAAGCTGTTGGGGCGGCGTTCGCAGCTTCCGCTGCCGTCGCCGGGGGTGCCGACCAGGGGCAGGTCGGGGGCGACGTGGTCGATGATGTCTTCGATCAGGGACTCTGTGGTGTCCTCGATGATGTCCTCGACGACGTCCTTGGCGCAGCCCTTGAAGCTGAAGCAGCCGTCGAAGTCGCTGACCGGCTCGACGCCGAAGTCGTCCATGGTGGCTTCGATGATCTCGAAGCGGCTCTCGCCGGTGGACTTGGTCTGGCTCTTCTTCTTGGTCGACTGCGCTTTCTTCTTGGTCTGCTCGGCCTTCTTTTTGGCCTTTTCGCGTTCCTTCTGCTTGGCCTTCTCCTTGGCCTTCTGCTTGGCGCGTTGCTGGGCCTTCTCCTTGGCCTTCTGCTTCGCGCGTTCCTTGGCCTTGTCCTTGGCCTGGTGCTTGGTCTTCTGCTTGGCCTTCTCCTTCGCCTTGCTCTTGATTTGCCTCTTGATCTGGTCCTTGGCCTTGTTACGGACCTGGTTCTTGACCTGCTGCTTGGCTTTGTCCTTGACCGCCTTCTTCGCCGACTGCTGGGCACCCCGTTTCACGGTGTTCTGCGCGCCCTTCTTCGCAGTCGTCTGGGCGACCTTCTTGGTCGCGGTCTGGGCGGCCTTTTTCACGGCCTGCTGCGCGGTCTTCTGCGCCAGTTGGGCGGCGGCGCGTTTGGCGGCCTCGATGGCCAGGCGTTTGGCCGCCTCGGCGGCGAGACGCTGGGCGATCTGCCGGGCGATGATCTGTGCCGCCATGCGCGCGGCCATCCACGCCAGCGGGATGCAGAACGGGCAGTTCCCGGTCGGGTCGTCGATCGACAGCGGGTCGCCGAGCGCGTAGGCGTAGCGGTTGAGGTTGAGCGAGGGGTACGGCGTGAGGGTGACGTCGTCGCGGGAGGCGAAGCCGCCGGTCCCGGGGATGTACCACCGGGCGTGCATGTTCACCTTGCCGGTGTCCGGGTCGGTGTACTCGCCCTGGTACCCCAGCCGTCGCTTGGTGCCGGTCTGCACCACCACCTCGCCGAAGGGGTCGTACGCGGTGGAGTCCACGAGCGCGGTGCCGGAGAACGTGCCCACCACATCGCCGTGCTGGTCCGACAGCACCCCGAGCGCCGGCCCGGTGCCCTCCTTCAGGCTCAGCAGCTCACCGGTGGGAGTGCGGCCGTACGTGGCCTGCACCGCGCCGGCACCGTCCGTCACCGCGACGATGTCGTTCTCGGTCCCGGAGTAGACGAAGTTCTCCGTGCCGTTGGCCGTGCTGCGGGAGGCGAGCCGGCCGAGGGCGTCGTAGGTGTAGGTGGCCTGGCCGTCGGAGACCAGGCGGTCGAAGGCGTCGAAGGTCAGGTTGCGGGTGACGCCGTTCTCGGTCTCGGTGGCCAGGGTGCCGCGCGGGGTGTAGGTGTACGTGACGCCGTCGCCGGACAGCAGCCGGTTGCGCTCGTCGTAGGTGAACGTCGCGTCGCCGGCCTTGGTGCGGTTGCCCGCGGGGTCCCACTCGTAGCGGGTGACGTTGCCGTCGGGGGCTGTCCAGGAGGTGAGCCGGCCCATCCGGTCATAGGCGTAGCTGTTGGTGCCCGCTCCGGCAGTTCCGGTGGTCACCTTGGAGATGAGCTGGTCGTCCTTGTCCCACCCGTAGGTGATCTTCGCGATCTCGACGCCGGCGCTGTTCTTGAGCGTGTGGCCGGTCAGCCGGTCCATCGCGTCGTAGGAGAAGTCCTGCGTGGTGAGCGGATTGGCGGAGGTGAGCGAGGTGACCCGGTCGGCCTTGTCATAGCTGTAGGTGAAGGATCGGCCGCTGACCGGGTCGGCCGCCGTGCGGAGCCGGTCGTCGTTGTCCCAGGTGAACGAGGCGGTCCCGCTGGTGTCCACCCGCTGGGTGACGTTGCCCATGTCGTCGTAGGTGAAGGCGGCCACCTGGGTGGTGCCCCGGCTCACCTTCGTGAGCAGGCCCCGGTCGTTGTACTCCAGGGTGTAATCGCCGATCACGGTGTCGCGGCCCGCCAGGTCGTAGCCGAAGGTACGGTCGGGCGTCGCCGCCTGGGCGCCGGTGCCGGTCTCCTTGACCAGCCGGCCCAGGTGGTCGTACTGGCGGTCGATGCGCACGCCACCGGGCTGCAGCACCGCGGTGACGTTGCCGCCCGCGTCGTAGACGTTGGTCCAGGTACGGTCGGCCGGCTGCGGGTGGGCGGTCGTAGCGGGCTCGATGACCGACTCGGCCAGCCCCAGGCTGTTGTAGGTCGTCCAGACCGTGTTGCCGCGCCCGTCCGTGGTGCGTGTCATCGCGCCGGTCGCGTCGTAGCCGTACGTCGTGGTGACCGAGACGTCGTCGGAGACGGGCTCGATCAGCTCGACCAGGGCGTCGGTGGCGTCGTACACGCGGCGCACCTTGTTGCCCTCGCCGGACGTCTCCGCAACGGGGTTGCCGGCGGCGTCGTACTCGTAGGCGACCGTGCGCTGGACCTGGCCGTTGCGGTCCAGGTCCTTGACCGCGATCTCCCGGCCCGCGAGGTCGTACTCGCTCACGGTGGCGTTGCCCAGCGGGTCGGTTGTCCTGATCAGCCGCCCGGCCAGGTCGTACCGGTATTCGGTGACGTCGAGCAGCGGGTCGGTGAACTTGGTGACCTCACCGGCGGCGTTGACCTCGTAGGCGAGCGTCCGGCCTCCGGGGGCGATCTCCTTGACCTTACGGCCCGCGGTGTCGTACTCCATGTTCGTGGTCAGGGCCGTGGGGGTCGGCTTGCGCTCGATCATCGTCAGGGTGACCTGGCGGCCGAGCCCGTCGTAGGTGGCCTCGGTACGCGCGCCGGTCGGGTCGACGCTGGCCAGCAGCTCGCCCGCGGCGTCGTACTCGTACACCCACGCCCCGCCCGGCTGTCCGCCCGGCCCCGGTTCGGTGACCCGCACCCGGTTGCCGAGGGCGTCGTACTCGGTGGACCAGATGAAGCCCCGCGGGTCGGTGTAGCGGGTCACCCGTCCCGCGGCGTCGTACTCGTACCTGGTGACCGGGGTGAGGGTGCTGCCTCCGGGCGGTGTGTACGCCGGTTCGGTGACCGTTGTGGTCCGGCCGAGCCTGTCGTAACCGACGGTGGTCACGCGGCCCTTCTCGTCGCGGGAGTGCGTGCGGCGGCCCCCGCTGTCGTAGCCGAAGGTGACCGTCGGGCGGGCCGTGGCGGCGGGAGTGCCCGCCTCCTCCACCCGCACCGGAGGCGAGCTGACCTCGACCAGTTGCCCGGCCGCGTCGTAGCGGTAGTCGGTGGTGAAGGCCGCCGGGTCGGCACCGGGCAGGTTGCCCCGGGGGTCGGTCATCTTGGTGACCAACCCGCGGTCGTCGACCGTCCAGGTAGTGACCAGGTCGGTGTCGCCGTTCTCCACCGTGCTGCGTTCGCGCACGTCGTCGGCGTTGTACCGGTGCTCGATCCGCTCGGTGCGCCCCGCGTCGGCGGCGGTCATCGCCTCGGTGACGACGTTGTCGTTGGCGTCGTAGGTGTAACGGATCTCCCGGGCCAGGCCGGCGGGGTCGAGCACCTCCCTGGTCAGCCGATCGGCCGCGTCGTACTCCATCTGGAGGATCTGCTTGCCGCCGCCGAGTTCCTGCCTGGTCAGGTTGCCGGCGAAGTCGTAGGTGTTGTTCTCCAGCACCACGGTCGTCGGCGTGGCGGAGCCGTTGAGCCTGACGTTCTCGGCGGCCACCTGCTGGCGCAGGTCATCGTTGTAGTACCTGTAGGCCAGTTTGCGGCCCAGCACGTCGACCTTCGCGCCCAGGCGCCCCTCGTTGTCGTAGGTGTAGGACTCCAGGACGAGATCGGTGGCGGGTTTCGGCGCCACCGGGCTGCCGGTCCAGTTCTTCAGAGTCCGGGTCCGCAGCTCGCCGCGCTCGGTGTAGGCGTAGTGGTAGACGTTGCCCAGTTCGTCGGTGACGCTGGTACGCGCCCCGGTGTGATCCCAGGTGTAGCGCACCACGGCGCCCTCGGGCCCGGTGACCGACTCGACCCGGCCGTAGTCGTCGTAGGTGTAGGAGACCTTCCGCTCGGGGTCGCCGCCCGTCAGGTCCACCACGCTCTCCGTCTCGCGGTGCCCGTCCGGGGTGTAGGTGTAGCGGGCCTCCGGCTGGTGCGTGACCCCGGTGATGTCGTTCTTGACCGGCGCGCCCGTGTGCGCGACCAGCCGACCGGCGGCGTCGTACCGGAACCTGGTCGTCACACCGTCCGGGAAGGCGTCGGAGACCTCCGTACGGGAGATCATCCGGCCCAGCGAGTCGTAGCCGAACCTGATCACCAGGCCGGAGGGGTCGGTGACCTCGGCGATGTCCCCGGACGCGGTGTAGCGGTAGGTGGTCTCGTTGCCCTTGGGGTCCTTCTCCGACTCCAGCAACCCCGCCGGTACGGTCCCGGTCCCGCTCGGCAGGGCCGGTTCGGTGCCGTCGGTGTAGGTGTAGACGGTGGCCCGGCCGCTGGGGAAGTCGGACGTGGCGGGCGTGGTCTCCTTGACCAGGTCGCCGAAGGTGTCGAACTCCCACCTGGTGGCGTAGGTGTTGTCGGAGGAGTTCGCCGAGCGGCCGTCCCGTGAGACGGTCATCAGGTCGTTGCGCGGGTCGAACTCGTTCTGCGTGTTGACGTGGTAGCCGTAGTACTCGGTCTGGCAACTGGTCGAGGTGCGGCACGTCGTGCTGCTGAGCACGTTCCCGCGCTCGTCGGAGGTCTGGGTGACCGTGTTGCCGTTTCGGTCCGTCACTTTCGTGGAGAAGCCGCCGGAGTCGTAGCTGTATGTCGTCTTGTACTTGAGCTGATCCGTCTCGGAGACGAGGCGATAGCCACGCCACATGTCGTGCTCGTACTGCAGCACTCCATCGTGCGGGTCGCGGACGGTGATCGTGGTCAGGCCCTTCACCCAGTCATAGGTCTGGGGGCCGACCTTCCAGGTGCCGCCGTGCTGGTCGGTGTGTGTCATCACGCGGCCGTTCTTGGGGTCGTAGGTGTTGGACATCCACGTGCGCCCCGACGGAAGGGTGATCTTCGACAGGGTGTACGGCGCCTCGGCGCGTGCCTGGTAGTGCGCCTGGACCTGCTGTGGGCTGAGCGCGCGGTCGTAGAAGGCGAACTCGTCGATCGAGCCCGGGAAGGCGAACTCGACGGGCTGGTCCTTCCCTGCCGGGCCGCCGGGGAGGTGGGAACTGGCGGAGCCGGTCCCGATCAGCGCGTTCTCCACCCAGTCGTAGGGCTCGGTGCCGATATCGGAGGTGCCCGACAGCGCACCGTCCACGTACAAGCTGGTCACGCCGCCCGAGACGGTGATGACCGCGTGGTGCCACTGGCCGTCGTCGACCCGGTTCTGCGAGGTGGCCGGCGCGATCGGCGACTCGAAGGGGAACGCGAGCCGCATCTGACCGCGCAGCTTGCCGTCGGTGCCGACGTAGAGACCCGGCGCGCCGTGCCCCGGGTTGGACGGGTTCCATGCGCCCTGCCCGGCCCAGAAGATCATTCCTGGGCCGGTGGTCTTGAACCACGTCTCGACCGAAGCGGTGTCCCCGACCTTGGGCAGCACGTTCACCAGATCGACGTAGGAGGAGGTGCCGTTGCCCCGGAAGCCGGCCGAGGTGTTCGCGGTGCCGGAGAGCGCGCCGGGCTGATCGAGCTGCACCCCCGACCCGTAGATGGCACAGCCGGACAGGCCGGTCTCGTCCGGATAGCACTGCCACTGTCCCTCCGACTGCACGATCAGGTGCTCCCCGAGCCGGTAGTAGCCGAGGGGTCGGTCGTCCAGCACGATCTCCCGGTAGCGTGACCCGCTTCCGTAGGTGTAGACGGTGCAGTTCGGCGCGGCGGCGGGCGAGCACACCTGGGTCAGGCGGTCCCCGTCGTACTGGTAGGTCCACGTCATCGCGGTGCCATCGACGGGATCGGTGGAGACCGAGGTCACGCGGTCCCCGTTCCAGGTGAAGTTCAGGGAGCGTCCGCCGGTCGCGGTCACCTTCTGCAGCCTGCCGTCGGCTCCGTAGGTCAGATCCTGGCCGCGTCCCCGGTTGTCGGTCAGCTTGATCAGGCGTCCCTGCGCGTCGAACAGGTAGACCGTGGACGCCTTGTCCATCAACTGCCAGCCGCCACCGGTGGCCTTCGCCAAGGTGAAGTGCATGGCGGCCGGCGACTGGTAACTCGTCGTGCCCGGCTTCTGCTGGAAACGCAGCAGACGACCGTCGGGATACGTCACCAGAAGCGATTCCGGCGATCCACCCTCCGACTTTATTTTCATGTCATAGCGTGTGGACCACCCCGCGCCGAACATGCCGTCGTTTCGCGGGTCAAGGCTGTTGTACGAGCGCGTTACGGCCAGCGGCGGACCGGCCACCGTGACCGAGACGTCGGAGAACGTGGTGGTGTAGTTCCCGGCGAGGTGATGGAACTCCTGCCCGTTCACACCGCGGCTCGCCAGTTGCGAACTCACTCCGGGCTGGCGGACCGCCGTGGTGAAAGTCATGTCCTGCCGGACGCTCGTATCGCCGGTGACGCCGTCGCGCGCCTGAATTTCCCACTCGTAGGACTTGCCCCACTTCAGAAAACCGCTAGGCACCCGCCAGTACGGGTTGGTCCAGTCCTGCCATGAAGACTGACGGCACGCTCCCGTACCGCCGGTGGCGGTGATCTCACAGACCTTGTACAGGCGGTCGACGTCCCACCACGGTGTGGTGCCCCTGGCGTACGCCTGGACCCGCAACTGCGGCGTGAGCGTGTCGACCTGCGCCTGGTCCTCGGGAAACGCGGAGCCGATGTCCGGAGGGGAGGCCAACGCGGCGGTGAACAAGTCGGAGGCCGACGGCTCGCGCGTCGCCGTGGCCTGCCGCCCCAGAGGGCCGTCACTCCCCAGCCTGCCCGGCGGTGTCAGGGCCGGCGCCCGGTTGAGCTTGAGGAGGTCCCGCTCGTCCGGCGGCAGTGCCCCCTTCGGGATTTCCGGGACTTCGCTCTTGGGTGTCTCCCCGGTTTCCACCGCGCGGGTCGCGCTCGCGTCGACATATGCCGGGACGCCGGCGGCGGCCAAGATCGCCGAACTCACGAACACCGCAGGCACCGACATTGCCAACCCCGACGTCACGATCCCGCTGGTCGCGGCCAAGCTCCGCTTCACCGAGGAGCACCAGCAGCAGATCCTGCGCCACTTCATCAAGGGCGGCGACCTGAGCGCCGGCGGTGTGATGCACGCCGTCACCAGCGTCGCCCAGACCATCCCCGACGCCGACATCGCCCACGACATGGAAACCCAGGCCATACGCGCAATGCGCCTGGCCGCCGCTGTCTGAATCGGTGCTCGAATGCGGCGTGGGCGCTGTTAGGGACCCACGCCGCTGGACGTAGACGATCGCTTGGCGGCCCTTCAAGGGCGTGGGTTGTGCCCGCCTTCCCGATTAGCACTGCTATCTGCACCGAGCGATGAGGACGCTGGCCAAACACCGGGTCTGCGCTGCCTGAATACGTTGCGAGCCCCTCTCAGGGGCGATGAGGACGGGTGTGGAGGGACCCCCGCCATCAAGTTGCGACCCCTCTCAGGGGCGATGAGGACCCATCCTCCTGGAGGCCCCGGACATGCCCGGCTAGTTGCGACCCCTCTCAGGGGCGATGAGGACCCTGGCGCACGCGGTGGGCGACATCGTCGCCGCCCTGTTGCGACCCCTCTCAGGGGCGATGAGGACCCGCCGATCGAGTTGCGCAGCGACCCAATGAGGGGCTTCTGGAAGTTGCGACCCCTCTCAGGGGCGATGAGGACGCGGTACGGCCACCAGTTGTGGCGGCGCCACGGGTTGCGACCCCTCTCAGGGGCGATGAGGACAGGAGATCGGCGAGGCGGCCGAGGCGTGGTTCGGCGTGTTGCGACCCCTCTCAGGGGCGATGAGGACCGCTCGTGACGATCCTGCGTGGCCGCCCGGTCGTGTTGCGACCCCTCTCAGGGGCGATGAGGACTCCTGAACAAGATGGGGGTCAGGGGGGTCACTGCGTTGCGACCCCTCTCAGGGCGATGAGGACCAGCGTCATGGGCGACGCGCCGGAGGAGGTGACGTTGCGACCCCTCTCAGGGGCGATGAGGACCGGGCGGTCTACGTCGAGCACGATGGCGCCGCTTCTGCGTTGCGACCCCTCTCAGGGGCGATGAGGACCCCCGATCATCGGCGGCGTCGGCCTCGCCATCCGCGGGTTGCGACCCCTCTCAGGGGCGATGAGGACGCAGGAGGTCCGGGACGCCTACGACCGCATGCTGGCGTTGCGACCCCTCTCAGGGGCGATGAGGACCGGACGACATCGAGCGGGCGGGCCGGGACGTGAGCGGTTGCGACCCCTCTCAGGGGCGATGAGGACCCCACGGTAAAGACGCAGGTCAAGCGCCCCTTCCCGCGGCTCCGGAGAAGCGCTTTTGCAGTGAACCTCCGGTAGTGCAGTAACCCCAGGGGGTCTGCTGCAATTTCCTTGATCATCGTGTCTCTGGCCGCTTCACAAGATATCGCTAGGTGCCGGTTGGGCAACCCCCCATTCCTGGCGCTCCGGGGTGGTGCCGGGCGGGAAGGTGAAGACGAGCACGCTGTCGTACCCCCCATCGATCACCCCCTCCACTTCGTGCCGGAAGCGGCGGAGCTGCGCCGGGCTCAGTGCGCCCTCGAAGACGCTGCGCTGGACGTGGTGCAGGTACTGCCGGCACAGCCGCAGGATGGCGGCGTTGCGTTTGGCGAGGGTGTCGTAGACGACGACCACGTACACGGTTCTCTCACCACCAGATCCGGAACGGCTTGTACGGCGTGCCCTCCAGGCAGGTGCGGGTGAGCTGCAGGGCCTCCAGGTACAGCAGTTCGTCGTAAGCGACGTTCCGTCCCAGCCCTCGATGCTGGATGGTCACGGCGAGTTCGTCGCGGACGGTCTGAACGATGAGTTTGCGGCCGGTGTCGCTGAGCATCGCCTGGTTGGTCTCGACGTCGAAGTGGGCGGGTTTGAGCTGGCCGCGGCCGGCCAGGCGTAGTAGCAGGCGTTCGGCGAACAGGGGTTTGAAGACCTCGGCCAGGTCCAGGACCAGGGAGTGGCGCTGGCGTTCCATGGTGCTGTGCAGAAAGGACAGGCCGGTGTGCAGCGGTGTGAGACGGATCGCCGACAGCAGGCGGGCGTAGGTGATGCCGTTGACGTAGCTGATGAAGGCGTTCCCGGCGTTGCGGGGCGGGCGGCGGGTGCGGCCGTTGAGCTGGAGCCAGTCGGGCAGGCGGGTGTCCAGGACGGCCCAGGCCGAGCGGCGGAAGGCGCCTTCGGCGCCCATGAGTTCCTCGCGGGTCGTGGCGGCGGCGACGCTGGCCTCCAGGACCTCCAGCGGGCGGGTGAGGAGTTTGCGGTCGATGACGCGGCGGACGTTGGCGGCCGTGGCCAGGACGAGGGCGCGGGCGATGTTCAGGGACTGTGCCGGGTCGGCGGCCAGGCGGGCCTGGGCGATGACGGTCTCGCCGGAGGTGCTGGTGTCGGAGGTGAGCAGCGAGCCGGCGTAGTCGCCGTAGTGGCTGAGGAAGTGAACGTTGATGCGGTGCTGGTTGAGCAGGGAGATCACGGCGGTGTTGATGTCGACCGGTTCGCAGGCCACGATGTCGCGCACGTCGGTGATCGGGATGTGCACCGGTGAGCCGTCCTGGCGTTCGATGCGCAGGGACTGGTCCTTGCGGCGGATGCGGCACGGCGTGGTCAGCCAGTAGGTACGGGCGGCGGTGGGCATCAGTCGTTCCAGCAGTAGTCGAGGTAGGAGCAGCCGCGGCAGGCCGTGCGGGCCGGGCGCGGCGGTGAGACGGGCGCGCGGACGACGGTCAAGACGGCGTCGATGTCGGCCTCGGCCTGGCGTTCGGCCTGGCCGGTGTAGGGCAGGCGGCTGGTGCGGCGGGTCTTGGGATAGTGCAGGATGCCGCCCTGGGCGTCCACGCCGATGGCCCGCAGCCGGTAGCAGTAGTGCATCACCTGGGCCTCGTCGGCGCGGCTCGGCTTGCCGGAGGACTTGACCTCGTGCACCCAGGCGGCGCCGTCGAGGTGGTCCAGCTTGGCGGCGCCGAGGTCGACCGGGGAGCTGCGGGTGTAGGAGGTCTCGTGCACCGCCTCGCCGAGCTGGACGGTCGCGTTGAGGTGTTCGGGCCGTACGCCGCGCGCGTACAGCCAGAGCTGGCGGTGGCAGTGGTAGAGGTACTTGACGTGCACCCCGCCCACATCCTCGGCCTCGATCACAGGATCTCACCTGCCTGGTAGGTCTCCCGGGCAGGGCCGTGGATGCGGCCCAGGCCCAGGCGCGGGCTGTAGTCGGCCTCGATGATGCGTACGCCGAGCCGTTTCTCCCACCTGGACAGGGGAGCGGCCCAGTACGGCATGGGGATCAGGTAGCGGTCGGCCAGCAGGCGACCGGCCGCCCGGCTGCCGGGCACCTGGTGCAGTGCCGCCTCGTAGGCGTCGCGGTCCTCGGCCAGTATCGCCTCGGTGCCGTCGAACAGCGCGTCGAACCGCTCGGCCAGTTCCTCGCGGCTGTCGAAGGGGTGGGTGAAGGCGAGGAAGGCGTCGGCGAAGTCGGTGGCGTGCGACATGACCTCGTCGTGCCAGGCGCGGCCCCACTCCGAGTCGTACACCTCATTCAGCCAGGCGCGGGCCTCGGTCTCATCGACCTCCCGGCCGTGATGGCGGGCGAGGACGCGCAGGCCGAGCTCCACCGGCAGGCGCGGGTAGACGCCGTCGGCGTAGTCCTGGCCGCCCGTGCGGCGCGGCGCGTACGCCGGCGGGTGCACGATGACGTCGCACGGCGGCCGGGCGGCGATGCGGTTGACGCGGCCGAAGCGCTGCAGCAGCGCCTCCAGCGGTGCGGCGGAGGTGAACAGGCGGTCGAAGTCGACGTTCAGGCTCACCTCGACCACCTGGGTGGCCACGACCAGGCCGGGCCGCCGGGGCCGGCCGAGGCCGAAGTGTTCGCCGATCTCGCGTTCCACCTCGGCGCGGTCCATGCGGCGGAAGCGGGAGTGCAGGAGGCAGGAGGTGGGGGTGGCGGAAGACAGCTCGGCGTACAGGTACTGCGCGTCGGCCACGTTGTTGGCGACCACCAGCACCGATTCGCCTTCGCCCAGGCGGGCTGTGATCTCTTCCATCGTCGCCGGGTCGGTGAGGTGGCGGTCGCGGACGATGAGGCGGTGGCGGCGCGGGGCGGCGGCGGTGCCGGCCTCGACGAGGTGCGCTTCGGCGTCCAGGGCGGTGCGGAACAGGCGGGCCAGCGCGTCGGGGAGCGTGGCCGACAGCACCGCGATCCGGCCGCCGAGCTGCTCCCACAGGTGTGCCATGGCCAGGATGTAGCCCAGGCGCCGGGCATCGTAGGCGTGCAGCTCGTCCAGCACGAACACCGAGTTGGCGGCGTCGATGAGCGTGGCGGAGTGCACCGGCCCGGCCAGGACGCCGCGCAGGATCTGGTACGGCGTGCCGACCCGCACCGTCTCGGCGAACAGCCGGGTGGCCGCGGCCCGCGCGACCGCTTTCCGCGCGGCTGTGGCCTGCTGGTCCTCGCCGTCCTCGGGGCGGATGGCCGTGGCGAGGTGGAAGGAGGCGGCTCGCGAGTGCATCACGCCGACGAGGCTGTCATCGCTGAGGAGGTCGCCCAGGCGTACGGCCATGGCGTTGATCGAGGCGAGGTAGGGCAGGGTGTAGAACACCCGGGGCACACCCCCGGTCCAGCAAGCGAGCTGGACCGCCTGCGCCGCCGCCCACAGCAGGCCCGCCTCGGTCTTGCCCGAGCCGGTCGGGGCGCGCAGCAGCAGATGCCCCTCCACCTTCGCCGCGTCCCGCTGGTGGGGGCGAAGGTCGTGTCCCCGGCGGGCGAAGCCGGCGGTCAGCCGCGCCGCGAATACGTCGTCCAGGGGCTGGTGCGGGTGCAGGGCGCCGTGCGCGGAGGATACGTGGTCGGCGAGGGTGACCGCGCCTTGCAGCAGCACGGCGGCCAGGCGCTCGTTGTGCAAGGACGGCGCGTCCCACCAGTCCAGCAGCCTGCCGAACAGGGCGTACGCCTCGCTGATCACATCCTGGCCGCGCGATGACGCGGTGACGGGAAGCCCGGCGCGCCGCGCCTTTTCCTGGAGCCACCGCGTGAGCTCGGCCGCCACTTGGGCGGGGACGGGCTGCAAGCGGTCTCGCCACTCCGGTTCCGCCGCCTGCCCGTACGCCAGCGCCAGGGAGCCGCGGTCACCGTACAGCGGGCGGTGGTGCGTGGCCACGCCGGTCGCGGTCCACATCAGCAGCCGCTCGTCCTCGATCAGCGCGGGCAGGAAACCGAGGGAGACCACCTCGTGCCGCTCGCCCCAGGACTTGACCGTGCCCCGCAGCATCGCCTGGAAGCCGTCCGGGATCTTCCCGGCGTCGTGGCACAGCGCCGCCAGGCACACGACCGGCCAGAACGTCCCCTCGAACACCGGCTCCAGCAGCGCGATCTCACCGACCCGGCGCTGTAGCGCGAGCGCCCCGTCCAGGGTGGCGGCCAGGTGGGCGGTCAGCGACTCGCGCGGGGAGCTTTTGGCGAGCATGTCACCCAGGTTCACGGCAACGCCCTCGATGGGTGGACGGGCGGAAGCAGCGCCACCGCGCGGCCGTGCTCGTCACTCCAGGCGGCGTCGGCAGCGGCCTCGCTGCGTCCGGTGCGGTCGAAGCGGTAGCCGTCCCAGCGGGTACGGCGGCGGTCCGGCGACACCGCCGTCGGCAACCTCAGCAGCGTGCCGGGGAGCGAGCGGGCGTGCTCCTCGGGCAGGAGTGCCGAGCCCTGGCGGCCGGGACCGGGGCGCAGCACGACACGCCGGGTGGTGACGCGTACGAGGTCCTGGCTGCGGCCCAGCCGCAGCGGCCACACCGGCCGGCGCAGCCGGCGCTGCCACACCTCCAGGTCCTCGGTCAGCCAGATCGTGAGCGTCGCTTCCGCCAGGAACTCGCGGTCCCGCGGCGTCACCTCGGCCTTCTTCCCGGTCGCGTCCAGCGGGTGGTAGGTCTCCAGATCGACCCCTTGGCCGCGGGCGTGGAACGCCATCGCGAACCGCAGCCCCGGGTTCACCGCGCCCCATCCGCCCGCGGCGGCGGCCAGCATGCCGCCCACCGTGGCCGGGGGCGGGCAGGGCAGCGCCACCTGCACCGCCGCGTACAGCGGGTTGCGGAAGGAGACGATCGGCGCGCTGACCGTCACCTCCAAGGCGTTCATGCCTTGGGGTCCTCGAACCAGATGTCGCGCTCGCCGCGCTCGATCTGCCCGGCCAGGTCACCGAGCAGGACGCGCGGGTGGCCGATCACCAGCGTCCCGGCCGAGACCAGATCGGCCAGCTCCGCGCGTACCTGATCACGCTGGTCGCCCAGGAAGCCGGGCGCCCAGCCGAGCAGCACCGGCCCGTCCAGCTCATCGGCCCACGCCTCGATCTCCGCCCGCAGCACGCCGCCGTCGAAGCGCACCCGGTCCGCGCGCACGCCCATCACCCGGGTGAACGGGTTGACGCCGCCCTTGACCGGCGCGAGCAGCACCAGCGCCGGGGCGCGGTCGCCGTAGTGCAGCGCCTGCTTGGCCCCGCCCCGCACCGCCGCCAGCGTGCGCAACAGCAGCGCCGCCCGGCGCCGGCGTTCGGGCATCGCCAGCCGCAGCGCCGCGCATCCCCGGAACGTGACCGCCTCCGCGCCGCCGGCCAGGGCCTGCTCGGCGGCCGGCTTCGGCAGCGCCACCTTCAACCCGGCGCCGTCCACCTCGAAGACGCCGACGCGCGGCAGGTCCAGCAGCACATCGCCCGCGAGCTCGGCGCTGTAGAACTCGTGCTCGTGGATCACCGGGTTCTCCCCGGCGCCGAAGCCGCGGCTCATCGTGCCCCAGTCCCGCGCGGGCGGGCGCGGCGCCACCGAGACGAACGTGCCCGTGGACAGCACCGTGTCCCGCTGGCACGTCCTGGCCTTGTCGCCCTTCACCGCCACCATGTAGCCGAACAGGTCATCGTCCAGGTAGAGGTCCGGACGCCCTTGGGTGTACGCCTGCTGCTTGTTCGCCTTGCCCGCCCGCACCACCGGCGAGACCGGCTCGGAGGCGGGCAACGAGTCGCGTACCCAGCGCCGGAACGCCTGCGCCGAGACGTACGGATGGACGTCCCGCCCGATCCGCATCTGCTTGACCCGGGCGAGGTTGTCCTCCCCGAGCCCGTTGTTCGGCGCCCCGGCGACCACGTCCAGGACGATCTTCCCTACCAGGTAGCTCATCGCGTCACTCCTCGCCCTTGACGAACTCGGCGTCCTCGGGATGCTCGGCGTCCTCCTCCGCCATCGCGGCGGCGACCTCGGCCCGGTCCGCCGGTCTGAAGCCCAGCTCGTGCAGCCGCTGCACCACGGCCACCGCCAGCACCTGACGGTGGAACCACGCCTGCTCCACCTCCGGGTCGAACAGCAGCCGGAACTGCCGCTCGGTGATGAGCGGGCTCTCGCTCTCCACGGCCGGGTCGAGCAGCGTGTCGATGTTGTGGCGCATCAGCCAGCGCCGCATCCGCGGCGGGTCCTTCAACGTCGCGTGGAACGCCCGGAGCCGCCCGGCCGAGTTCTCCGCGTGCAGCCAGGCGGCCACCTTCGCCCCGGCCGCCGTGATCTCGTCCACTTCGTTCTGGTTCATCAGCATCACCTCGGTCACGAAGGACAGGCACAGCTCGGCCAGGGCGTCCGTCTCCTCGCGGATCACGCCCCGGTCCAGGTGCGCGGTCAGGTAGCGGGCGCACGCTCCGGCGATCCGCTCCGGTGCCCGGAAGGCGTTACGGGCCAGGGCGACGATGCCGGGCTGGTGCCGGGTCGCGTGGGCCCGCAGCAGCGCGGGGAACCCGGTACGGCGCGGCGGGCGAGACGAGCGGCGCAACCACTCGGCCACCGGCTGGTCCATCGACTCGATCTCCAGCGTCTGGCCCCGGTTGTTGTTGCTGAACACCAGCAGCTCCACGCCCGCCGTCATCCGATCCTCGTGATGGCGCAGCGCCTGCAACGCGAGCACCTCCCGGGAGGCGATGCCGCGCGGATCGGCCCTGCCGATGGCGATGAGCTGCCGGTTACGCTCCACCTGCCGCGACAGCGTCCGCGCCAGGAACCGCTCGTCCCAGCTGTGCACGGCTATCGCGGGGCCGCCGGTGAGGCGGCAGCCGTAGGGCAGGGCGTGGAAGCCGCACAGGCACGGCCGGCACAGCGCCATGCCCAAGTGCCCGCGCGGCGTGGTGTTGCGGTACAGGTCGCTCTCGGCCAAGGGGACGTCGACCTTGCCGTAGAACCCCACCGCCTGCCGCCCGCACAGCACACACGCCGCATCGGGCCGATCCTCCGGCGCTCGCCGCCACTGGCGTACGGCGTCGCGGATCTCCTCGTCCGTGCGCTTGGCGTTGCTGGGGTGGTTCATCTTGGAGTTCGGGAAGAACGACAGGCTCGACTTCAGCCAGAACCCGTCATCGGCCTTGGTGTCGCGCTGGAGCGCCGCGCGTACGGCGTCGGCGGTCATCTGCTCCACGGCCCGCTCGAAGGCGCCGGGGAGCAGCGCCGCCGGCGAGGCCGCCTTGCCGAGGAACGCCAGCGCGTACGCGCCGATCCGCTGCAGCGGATGCGCGGTCAGCACCACTCGGCACTGCTCGTCATCGGCCACGCTGTGTGGCGCCGGGCCCGCCGCGGTACGCACGCTCACCCGCTGATCCAGCCGAACCCCGCCGCGTTGGCCTGGCCCAGCCCCCAGCTCCAGATCGCCTGCAGCGTCTGGGGGGAGCCCGTCAGCTCCACCTCGATCGGCGCTCCGGGCTTCAGCCCCTGCCCCACGGCGAAGGACCGCTTCGCGCCGACCCAGGTGATCCGGCTCAACGAGACGTCCGGGTCCAGCCCCAGCGTCTCGGCCTTCCGCCGCAGGTTGCCCTGGAAGTACGCCGGGAACTCCGGATCGGCGGGCAGCAGCCACGCCTGCCGCGTGGTCCGCGTCCCCGACTCGTCCCGGCCGCTGCCCTTCATCACCACGGGGGTGCAGGTACGCAAGCGGGCGGTGCCCGTATCGAACGCCGGCGGCTCCACCATGGCCACCTTGAGGATCCGGAACGCGGCCCCGCCCCAGTCCAGCAGCTCCCGCTCCTTGATGCCTTGCTGCAGGATGGCCGCGACCTCGAACAGAGGGCTGCCCATCTCCACCCAACCGCGACCGCCGATGGCGTACGCTCCCCGGCGGCGCGAAGCCTTGGGGAAGACCGGCGCGCCGTGCCCGAGCGGCACCATGCCGTGCGGACCGAAGCCGGAGCCGTGGAACAGCCTCCCGGCTTCGGGCGCGACGCGCGCCAGCACGTCATAGGCCAGCGACCGCCCGGGCGCCAGCACGCTCTTCCAGGGCAGCTCGGTAGCCGCGGTCGTCACCTCGATGCGGACCCGCATGATGTCCTCCCATCTCGTTCCCGCCTTCCACCCACTACAGATGGACGACGGGCCTCGCGGACGCTCCTGAGGGTTGTTTAGGCAGGTGAGAGGGGTTGTCGGGGGATCGGGCGGAGGTGGTGCCTGGCAGAGGGGGTGAAGATGGCGTTACTCTCACCGGAGGTGGAAGCCTCCTCCCTGGAGGAGAAATGGATCATGGTTTTGCAGCGAACCTCCCGGGGTTTCTGCACTACCGGAGGTTCACTGCAAAATGGCGTCTCAAGCACGTCTCGCAGGGTGTGCTGACCTGCGCCTTTACCGTGGGGTCCTCATCGCCCCTGAGAGGGGTCGCAACATTACGAGGTCATCGAGATCGGCGCCTGACCAGCGTCCTCATCGCCCCTGAGAGGGGTCGCAACCTGGTCAGCACGAGCACGTGGGGCTCGTCGTCGCGCAGTCCTCATCGCCCCTGAGAGGGGTCGCAACGGCTTGCCCGCGAACCATTCCGTACCGGGGCAGTCGAGGTCCTCATCGCCCCTGAGAGGGGTCGCAACAGCATCTCCGTGCGTGCGATCGTGGACGCCCGCGCCAAGTCCTCATCGCCCCTGAGAGGGGTCGCAACAGGGCGTATGCGCCGGTGCTGATGGTGGGGTTGTCGGTCCTCACCGCCCCTGTGAAGGGGCCGCAACGTGTATTGCAGCTCCCATCCGACGGCCAGGACGTGCCTCCTCATCGCCCGGGGAAAGGCGCAATGCCGCTGAGCAGCGCCGATGTCTTCGTCCATCTGTAGTGGGTGAAGGCGGAAACAACGGGCGTAGGGGCGGAGATGGGCTGGAGTCGGGGTGGGGCGCGGCGGAGGTTATGGGAGGGGGCCTCGGCGTGGTTGGTGGCGGCGTTGGCCGGTGTGGCGGCGGCCGTCGCGGCGGGGACGGTGCCGGATGTGATCAAGGGGTGGTGGGGCGATCAGCGGTGGTTTCTGACCGTGCTGTGTGTGGCGGCGGCCGGGGTGTTCGCGGGGATCAATCTGTGGCAGCAGCGCACGAAGGGGGTGGGGATCGTCGTCTCGCTGCCGCGAGAGGGGTGGCGGAGGCCGTGGAGTCCGCAGTGGGCGGAGGCGGCGGCCGATCACGCGCGGCGGAACCATGATTCCTGCTTCACCGTGCGCCGGTCGATAGACGCGGAGGGGCCACAGGCGCGCACGGAGGCGCTGGAGCTGGCGTACGAGCTGGTGACGGCGAGGTTGACCGAGCTGGCCGAGTCCGATCCCAGCACCCCGGTGTCGCTGTACGTCAACGCGGCCCTGCCCGACGCCTATGATCTCGGCGCGCTGTTCAAGTTCAACGTGCACCGGGAGCTGCGCGGCGTCGCACCGTACCTGGGTGTGGACGCGGACGGGTCGGTGCTGGCGCAGCGGTCGGAGAGTGTGGCCTCCGACTTCTTCCCGGCGGTGCGGCTGAGCGGGCGGTTGAAGGAGCCGTTGAGCGGCGCCGAAGCCGCGCGCGCCGCCACCTTCGCGACCATCGTGGAGGAACCCGGGTTCGAGCCGGCCCCCGAGGGCGAGGCGGTCGCGATCGTCGTCCACCTCGCCGACAACCCGCTGATGGTGGCGCAGGCGCTGCGGGCGGCGGGGGAGGGGTGCCGTGACGCGCGGGGGCGTTTCGAGCGGTGCCGTGCCGCGCTCGTCATCGACGGGGGGCAGGCGAACATCCCGGAGAACAGCGCCGACTTCGAGTTGATGGTCCGGTACGTCTACACCGCGTGGCGGTCGTGGCTGGCCGTCCGGCCGCAGTACCGCGAGCTGCGCCCCCGGTTGTTCATCGCCGCCCCGGCCACGGTCGCGTTCGCGCTGGGGTGGCTGTTCGGCCACACCGTGGCGGTGGTTCCGCATCCCTATCAGAGGCAGGCAGGAGAGACATGTACGTCGTCGTGATCCGCACGGCGGGAAATCAGCGCTACATCTTCGCCTCCAACAAGCGGCAGGAGATCGTCGGCGCGTCCGAGCTGATCGTGAAGGTCGAGGGCGCGTGGGCTAAGGAGGCTCTGGAGGAGACCTTCGGTGGTGAGACGCACCGTTTCGAACGGCTCGTCGCCGGTGCCGGGCAGATCGTGCTGCTCGTCAAGGAGGTGGCGGACGGGCGGCGGATGGTGACCGAGGTGACCCGGCGCGCCCTGAGGTACGCGCCGGGGCTGGATGTGTGCGGGATCGTGGTGCGCTACGACGAGGGCGGGCTGGCCGAGGCCGTACAGGAAGCGCAGAGCAGGCTGGCGTCGGTGCGTGAGGCGCGGCCGGGGCCGCAGGCGCGGTTCCTGCGGCTGCCCATCGTGGAGGACTGTGCCTCCACCGGCCTGCCCGCCGCCGAAATCCGCCGCGAGGGCGGGCCGCCCCCGAAGGGGAAGCCTGAGGAGCGGCCTCAGCCGAGGTCGGCGGTGTCGCTGGCGAAGCTGGCCGCGCACGAGGATGCGCTGCTCCGGATGGGCGACCTCGCGGGGAAGGAACGCGAGGAGATGCGGCGGACGGTCCAGTGGCTGGGGTTCGAGGCCGGCTGGGTGGCGGTGGTGCACGCGGACGGCAACGGCATCGGCGCGATCTTCACCGGGCTGCGGGAGTGGGCTCGGGGCCGGGATGACAGTGCCTACGCCGAAGCGCTGCGCGATGTGTCCGCAGGGCTGAACGAGTGCGCGCAGCGGGCGTTCCGGAAGGCCAACGACTCGAACGCGCGCATCCTGCCCTTGGTGGTGGGGGGCGACGATCTGACGGTGGTGTGCGAGGCGGAGGCGGCTCTGCCGTTCACGCGTCGCTACCTGGAGGCGTTCGAGGAGGAGACCGCTCAGGACGAGCGGATCACGGCGTACGTGCCGGGCGGCATCGGCGCCGCCGCCGGGGTGGCGATCGTCAAGCGCAACTATCCCTTCCACTTCGCCTACGACCTCGCGGAGGAGCTCATCGAGCAGGAGGCGAAGCAGGTCAAGGGGTGGGCGTCCGCGCTGGCGTTCGCCGTGCTGCACGAGAGCGCCGCCCCCGACCTCAAGCGCATTCGCGGTGCGGTGCCCATCGTGGAGGACCTTTCAGGGTCCGCTTCACCGTACATCGTCGGCCGGGGCGCGGCCGATCCTCGCGCGGAGCACCGGCGATGGAGCGACCTGGAGCGGCGGGTGAACGCGCTGACGCGGGACGAGCCGGGGACGGGAGGGCCGCTGATCCCGCGCGGCGCCGCGCACGACCTGCGCGAGGGCGTGTGCCTGGGGGAGAAGGTGGTGGCCTCGCGGGTCACGGCGCTGCGGCACCGATTCGAAGGGGACCAGGCGCGTACGCAGGCGCTGGCCGAGCTGACCGAGGACGATGGCGGCCTGGTGTGGGCCGAGGACGGGACGAAGGTGACGGGGTTGCTCGACGCGATGGCGGCGCTGCCGTTCCTGGCCGGTGAGGGGGCCGCGCGATGACGACGCCGGGGGAGTTCACGATCGCGCTGCACATGCTCAGCGACTGGCGCATCGGCACCGGGACCGGCGCGCACGGATACGTCGACCGGCTCGTCCAGCGGGACGCCGACGGCACGACCGGGTCGCCGGCCGCGCCGATCGTGCCCGCCAAGACGCTGGTGGGCGTCTGGCGGGACTCGTGCGAGGTCGCGGCGTACGCGCTGGACAGCGGCGACGGCGGTGGGGTCTGGCACGCCTGGCTGCACCACCTGTTCGGCGGGCAGTATCGCGCCGATGACACCACGGTGGTCCGTCCCGCGGCCCTGGTGCTCGACGGCCCGCTCCGCTTCCCGGGCACGCTCGCGGCGCTGCTGCGGGCCAAGCCGCGGGTGGCCTGGGCGGCGACCTTCCGCAAGCCCGGCGTCGCGATCAACCCGGAGACCGGCACCGCCGAGCCGGACAAGCTGCGCTTTGAGGAGATGGCACGCGGCGGAGCCACGCTTGTCGGCTCCGGCCGGATCAAGGGGTTCGGCACGCTCGACCCGGGGCAGCAGGCGGCGGCCATGGCGCTGCTCGGCGCGGGCGCGCGGCTGCTGGAGACGATCGGCGGCAAGCGGCGACGCGGCGCGGGCCGGTGCCGGATGACGGTCACCGGGCCCGGCCTGGCCCCGGAGTGGACGTCACCGGCGCTACGCGATGTCCCGCCGCCCCCAGTGGCCGCGCCGTACGCCGTGCCCGAAAAGGCCACCGCGCCGGCGGGGGAGGGGCCGGGATGGGAACGGGCCGAACTGGTGATCACCGTCGAGGAGCCGGTGCTGGCCGCGGCCACCGTCCAGGGCAACCTCGTCGAAGGCGAGAAGCACATCCCGGGCTGGTGCCTGATGCCGGAGGTGGTGCGCCGGCTCGGCGGCGCCGCCCACGCCCTGGTGCGGAGCGGGGATCTGGTGGTCACCGCCGCCCTCCCGCGGTCGCCGCGCGGCACCGCGACGCTGCCGGTTCCCCGGGTGCTCACGCACGAGAAGGGCCGGCCCGAGGTGGTGACCGGCAACCGGCTGCTCGACGGACCTGCCGGCGGCAAGACGTACAAGGAGGGGTACGTCGTCCCGGACGGCGAGGACGCCTACGCGACCGTCTCGCCGGACACCACGGTGCGCATGCACAACACCATCAGAGACGACATCCAGCGTCCCGCCCGGGACATCGGCGGCGTCTACATCTACCGCGCGCTCGCCGCCACGACCGTGCTGCGCGCGGAGGCGCGCGTACGTGCCGGACGCCTCGCCCCCGGCTGGGAGGACAAGCTCGCCGGATCTTGGCGGGTCGGCCGCTCCTCCAAGGACGACTACGGCAAGGTCCGCGTCCAGGTGCACCGCCAAGCCGCCGAGCCCGGCCGCGACCAGGCAGTGGCGGGGCTGCTTCGAGTGTGGCTGCTGTCGGACCTGCTCGTCCGCGACCGGCGGCTGCGGCCCAGCACCGACCCCGCCGACGTCGCCCGCGCCCTGGAACAGGCCCTGGCCAGTGCGGGTGCCGAGGGTGTACGGCTGACGCCCCGGCCCGGCGCCGCGCTGGCCGCGCACCGCACCGAGAGCTGGCACCGCGGCTGGGGCCTGCCCCGCGCCACCCTCTACGGCCTCGCCGCCGGAAGCTGCCTCACCTTCGAGGTCGACGGCGGCCCGATCCCGGCCGAGGCCCTGGCCGAGGTACGCGCCGCAGGCGTGGGCGAGCGCCGCGCGGAGGGGTTCGGCCAGGTCGAGCTGGACCACCCCCTCCTGGTACGCCCGGTCGCCGAGGCCCCGGCCCCGCCGCACACCTCTGGCCCGCAGCCGCCGGAACTGCTGGCACCGGACGCCGAGGGGCACGCCACCGCCCGGGTCTTCGAGCGGGCCGCGTGGCGGGCGGAGATCCACCGGGCGAGCGAACGCATCCGCGGCCGGCAGGCCGAGCGCGAGAAGGTGCTGCACCGGGAGGTGCCCAGCACGCAGCTCAACGCGCTGCGCGAGGTGATCGCCGACCTGGCCGAGGGCCGCGCGGAAAGCCGGCTGGCCTGGCTCACCAGAACCAAGGCGGGCCGCCGGGAGTGGCCCCCGGAGGCGGTTGATCAGCTCAAGCACCTCCTGACCAGCCCGGACCGCATCTGGGACCTGCTCGGGCTTCAGGAACAGGACCTCGTGCTGACATCCGACGGCATCCCCGTGCTGCGCCGGGAACTGCGCGACGAGGCCATCCGCGTACTCGTGGAGGCCTGCCTGTCGGCCCACACTCGGGCCAAGGCCGCCAACCTCGAACGGGAAGGGAGCGCTCGATGACCGCCAGGGTCGGCCGCCGCATGACCAGCAGGGTCCGCGCCCGGGGCTGGCTGCGTACGGAATCGCCGCTGCACGTCGGCGGCCTGGGCCACGATCCGTCCGAGCCGCTGCCGATCGCGGTGGACGGCCAGGGCCGCCTCTACGTCCCCGGCACCTCCCTCGCCGGCGTCCTGCGCGCCTGGTCACTCGGCCGCGACACCGAGACGAGGGACCTGGACCACCTGTGGGGCTTCATCCCGCGCGACGAGGAGCCCGGCGACGGGCACGCCAGCCGGGTCATCGTCGCCGACGGCCTGATCACCGCCGACCCCAGGCCGGAATCGCCGCCCCCGCCGCTGGAGGACCGGCCGTCGGTGGGCATCGACCGCTTCACCGGCACCGCCGCCACCGAGTTCCTCTACAGCCGGGCCGTCGTCCCGGCGGGCTGCCACATCAGGCTGGAGATCGACATCGAGTCCGACGGCGACGCGAGCGCCGACGAGGCCCGCATGGGCGCCTTCCTCACCGCCCTGGCCGACGGCGACGTCCGCCTCGGGGCCGCCACCAGCCGCGGACTCGGCGCCGTCCGCCTGCTGGACCACCCCCTCGAAATCGTCGTGGACCGCTTCGACTCCCCCGAGGGACTGCTGGCCGTCCTGCGCAACGACCCCTCGCGCGTCCGCACCCTCGCCTCGCTGCGGGCCGGGGCCGCCGGCCTGCCCCAGCGGCGGGACGTGCTCGACATCCGCATCGCCTGGACGCCACGGGCCCCGGTCATGGTCCGCTCCGGCACTCGGGGCCTGGTCGTGGACACGCTGCCGCTGACCACCCGGATCGGTCGCAGGCACCTCACCCTGGCCCTGCCCGGCGCGTCCATCAAGGGCGCGCTGCGCGCCCACGCCGAGTTCATCGAACGCACCGCCCGCGGCCTCGACGTGGACACCCCTGTAGTGAACGGCTCAGCGGGCGCGTACAGCGCGGCCTTCCGCGCCCAGCTCGACCAGTTGCCCGCCGTACGCGCCCTGTTCGGCGCCGCCCGCGACGACAGCGCCGACCGGCGCGCGGGCGCGCTCCGCGCCGAGGAGTGCACCTCCACCGCGACCATCCCCGACGACCTGTGGCGATCGGTCACCGGCGCCGACACCGAACCGTCTACGACCGGCGAGTACCCGGAGTCCGTACGCGACCGGCTGGAGGACCTGGGCATGTCCCGTTCCGACCACGTTGCGCTGGACCGCTGGACCGGCGGAGCCGCGGACGGACGGCTGTTCAGCGTCCTGGAACCGCACGCCGTGGAGTGGGAGCCCATTCGGCTCTCCCTCGACCTGACCCGGCTCGGCGACGACGACGCCAGGCACGCCCCGCTCGCGCTGCTCCTGCTGACGCTTCGCGACCTCGCCGACGGCCGCCTCCCCCTCGGTGCCGCCACCAACCGCGGCTTCGGCGACCTGGAGGTGAGCGCCATCACCCTCACCGGCGGCGCCTGGCCCGACCCGATCTCGCTGCCGGAGGCGCTCGGCAGCCCGCAGATCGCCCCGATCGCCCAAGCCTGGGAACGCTACCTGGCCCTGGAGGTGTCATGACGACCGTCCTGTACGGCGCGGCGGCCGAGGGCCGCGCACTCGCCGACGCGATCGAGGCCGCGGCCATGGACGGCGGTTGCGCCCTGCTGACCGCCCCCTCCGCCTACCACGTGGCCCGGGTGGAGGGCCGCGACTGCATGACCCCGGACGGCCCCGTGGACCTGAGGGCCGTCTACGAGGCGCGGGTCTTCACCCCCGACAGGGAACTGCGCTGGGTGGAGCGCGGCTACGCCGTCCTGCTGACCGAGGACGAGAGCCTGCTGCCGCCGTCGTTCCCCGAACGACTGGACGCGCTGGCGGCGATCGACGTACTGGACCACCGCTATCTCGTGTGGGGTGAGGCGACGCGCGGAACTCCAGGCTGGACGGCGCTGCGCTCCAACCGGGTGCCGACCATCGCCGTGCCCGCGGCCACGGGACAGAGCCGGGTGCGACTCGCCGCCCGCGAGTACGTCGCCGTGGAACCCGAGCACGGAAACGCCTACGTCGCCGAAGAACGCCTGATCGGTTTCGAGCCCTACCGCCCGGAAGGAGCGGCGTGATGCCGACCGGAGAGCCATTCCTCAATCCGTACACGTTCATCCCGGCCTTCCCCCGATCCGGCCTGCCTGACGGGTTCGAGGACCGCGCTCCGGACGGCCAGGAGCGCCTGCGCAAGGGCTGGACCGGGCGGATCGGCGTCACCCTCACCGTCGAGACGCCCTTGCTCGTCCTCGACCCGTCCCGCGCGGAGGGCAGTGACCACAAGGTGTACCCGGTGCGTCTCCGCGACGGCCGCCCGTACCTGGCCGCGACCTCAGTCAAGGGCATGCTGCGCGCCGCGTACGAGGCGATCACCAACTCCCGTTTCGGCGTCTTCACCGGCCATGATCGCCCGCTCGCTTTCCGTCATTCCCCAGACTTCGCCAACAAGCTGATCCCGGTCCAGGTGCTGGCCGACAAAACGGTTCAGGCGTTCGAGCAGGCGGTCATCAAGATGTACGACAAGACCGGCCGCGGACTCTACCCGAAAAACGGAATGCCGGTGCCCCGGCACGGCCAGAAGGTCCATGCCGTGATCAGCGGGGGGAAGGGCATCCCTGAAGTCGTTCGCTTCGTTCCCGAAGGCAGAATGCGCAACCTGCGGCTGCGCGGTCGGGAACGCCTTGTCAACGGCACGTTCTGTGTCACCGGCCGGAACATTGACGGCAAGCGCTACGAGCGGTTGTTCTTCACAGAACCCGGCCAGGAGCCGAAGGTGCTTCATCCGGCCGACACGTGGGACGACCTGTTGGCCCACTGGAACGCCCTGCGCTGCTCGGCCGAGACCAGCGAGAGCTGGCCCGATCTCGCCGAGGGGACCTTGTGTTATGCCTACCGCGAGCCGGAATCCACAAAAGTGTCACGGCTTTATCCGGTGCTGGTCCCCCGTGACCTCTCTCCCGTGTCCCCTGCCGAGATGCTCGATCCGAGCATCGCTCCAGCGGCTTGCCTCGGGGAACTCTCCCCGGCGGACCGGGTATTCGGCTGGGTCGCTCCCGAGGCCAGTGGCGTACGCCCCGCCGCGTACAAGGGACGGCTGCGAATCGGCCCCGTGATCTGCGACGACGACGCTGACACCGCGGTGCGCCGGTTCGACGGCGATGGACTGCCGCTGGCGATCCTGGGGCAGCCGAAACCGCAGCAAGGACGCTTCTACCTTGCCGCTAGCAAGCACCGTCCCGACCTGCCCATCCCGGACAGGACGGCCAAAGGGGACCTTTACCGTCACGACCGCGGCCTGCGCGGGCGTAAGGCGTACTGGCACCACGCCGGCCTGGACGCCAAGCGGCACTGGGATCCGAGCCGACGCGGAGGTGGCGACCCGGCGCAGGAACTCCTGCCCGGCAACCGCTTCCGCGAGTACCTGCGCCCCCACGAACCAGTGGACGATCAAGGAACGTCCACGCGCGACGGCCGCCGCTACGCCACCAACGGCCAGGATCAACGGGACAAGCAGAACCGCTCCATCACAGGATGGGTCAAGCCCGGCACCACCTTCCGCTTCACCATCGACGTACGCGACCTGGACGACATCGAACTGGGCGCGCTCGCCTGGCTGCTCACCCTGCCCGACGGGCACTTCCACCGGCTCGGCCTGGGCCGCCCGCTCGGGTTCGGCAGCGTACGTCTCGCCATCGATCCCTCACGCACAACGCTGCACTCCGCAGCCGACTACGTCGCCTACTACCGCACGCTCTCCGGCACACTGCCCGAAACAGACGGGCACAAGGTATTGCAGTCGGCCGGGGACATGTTCGACCAGATAGTGGAGAACTCGCCCTCACTCGGCGCGATCCGGGACGCCTTTCAGGTGGTCACCTCAGGTGATCCGAACATTCCCGTGCACTATCCCCGGGTGCTGGGCAACAAGCTGTCCCCGAATGCCCCCGCACCACCCGATCCTCGTGGCAGGAACTTCGAGTGGTTCACCCAGAACGAAAGAACCGGACAGGACGCCCCTAAAGGCACGCGCCGCTCGCTCCCGGCAGCGACGGACCGCAGCCATCCACTGGTCGTGTTCCCCGAGCCACCGCCGGAAAAGAGCAAGGGCCCAAAGAGTGGCGGGAAAAACGGAAATAATCGGAGAAAAGGCTAATCGTCCGCGTATTTCCTGCATGGTGGCAGAGTCATGCGTTACCGTCATGGTCATCGAGGTCGCTCCCCATTCTCCCCAAGGAGCCTCCATGGCGGACAAAACGGAGGGCACCCTGCTCGTGCACGCGGTCGGTGGCGGCGACCTCGGCCTGGCGGGTGCGCGCGACTGGACCGGCGCGCCCGTCGACATCGACGGCGACCCGCAGGCGACGGGCACCGACCTCCGCCCGCTGCGCAAGGTCCTCGCGGGCCTGGCCGCCGCCAAGCTCCCGGTCTCCCTCATCGCGCTGCTCGGCACGACCACCCCCGGCGGGCCCGCGGGCAGGTCCTTCGCCGAGCACGCCGAGGAGATCCGCGCCCGGCTCGTCTCCCCGAACGGCCTGTTCGGGGCCCGTTTCGAGCCGGGCGCGGTCGCGGTCGTCCCGGTCCAGGGGCCCACCCTGAGCCACACCACGGACGCCCTGCGCCGAT
Organism: Thermocatellispora tengchongensis; assembly: GCF_014202315.1. GTDB lineage: Bacteria > Actinomycetota > Actinomycetes > Streptosporangiales > Streptosporangiaceae > Thermocatellispora > Thermocatellispora tengchongensis. The sequence continues at coordinate 260,372 of NZ_JACHGN010000013.1, forward strand.
GGCTCGACGGCCGGACCCCCGACGACATCCTGGTGACGTGCGGGTCGGGGGCGTACGCCCTGAGCGCGGGCGCGCTGTGCGCGGCGCTGGAGTCCCGCCGTTCCGCCCGGATTCTCGACATCGCCGGTGCGGAGCGGTCGTACACGCTCGGCCCTGCCCGTGGCATGGACACGTACCTGGAGTCCTGGCTGCTCCGCCACCGCTTCTGGGACGCGCTCGCCGAGATCGACCCAGACCACGCGCCCCTGTGGGAGCTCCTCGCCGCCCGTCAGGCAGGCAACATCGACAGGGCCGCCGCCCTTACCTCCAGACCTGACCGCCTGCCCGGCATCGAGATCGAAAGGTTCACCAAGCCCTGGCCTATCGCTCAAGCCGCGCTCTTCGAGAGGCTCGGCCGCGGCGAAGCCGCCGACCACGGCCTGCTGCGCGCCTGGTTCGCCCACCAGCTCCACAAGTTCTTCAACAACGAGGAGACGCTTCTGTCTCCCAGAAACCGGGACCTGATCGCCGACCTCATCGACGTCCTCGGCGACCGGAACAGCGATCAAGGTGGCCTCGCCGGCAAGATCCGCACTGCGAGCCGCGAGACACGCGGCGACCACGAGAGCGCAGCGGTCGCGATGCTGAGAGACAACGCCCTCGTCGACCTCTATCGCGAGGCGGCCACCCATCAGGCGCACCTCAAACCCGACCCAGCCGAGCCCGGCCCACTGCCCCCGGTCCTCCTGGCCGCAGCCGACCGCTGGGAGAAGGACGACCACACCGTCAACCTGGTCACCGGCACCGGCAGAACATGCTGGCCAGTGCTGGGGAGCGGTGACGTCCTGGCCCTCATGGCCGTCGGCCTGGACCGCGACGGCAGGGACGGGGAAGACCACCGCGCCATACTCGCCGTCATCACCGACCTGCGCAGACGGCAACAACACCTCCTCCGGCCCGGCGCGCTCAAGCTGCGCCTGCTGGCCAGCCCCGAAACCCAGGACCGGGCGCATCGCCTGTCCCATTGGGCCACCCGCGACACCGACGCCACGGCCGACGTGCGCGTGATCGGCGGCGTCACCGGCGACCTTCTCGCCGTACGCGACAGCGTCACCACGGCCCTCGCCGCCGAGGCCCCGCCCACCGGCCGCCGAGACTCGGGCAGCCTGCGCGACATCGACGAACTCGTCCTGGTCCTCAACCCCGGACCGCCCATGACCAACTACGGCATGATCTCGGCCGGAGTCGAATGGTCACTCACCGCCGCCTGCCCTCTGCGGATCACCGAACTCACCCGCCGCCCCGACGGCCTGCCGGAACTACGCGGCGGCGCCCCCGTCCTCGCCGGCCTCGGCGCCGACCACATGCTCACGGCCCTCGCGGTGAGCGCCGTACGCCGGCTCGACCTGCGCACGGCCCGGCGGCTCGTCGAGCGCATGTCAGAACCCCCGCGCGAGGTGCTGCCGCGCCTGAAACGCCTGGAGTCCGACCTGTACGGCCCCGCCGGCAGGGACTGGCGCGAAGCGGATCGCATCCGCCATGCGAGACGTCGCCTACGCCTCATCCGTGACGTCGGCGAGAGACATCTGATCCCCATGGCGTACCTCGCCGTGGAGGCTCTCCGGCCGGCTCTCTTTCCCTGGCACGTGTGGACGCGGCTTCAGAAGGCGTGTCCGGTGTTGAAGACCCTCGGCAGGATGGCGAACGACACGGTCCAGGGACATGCCTTGGACAGATACCGGCGCGGCATATGGCGACCAGAGCGGCACGATGTACGGGAGCTGCTGGCACAGGCCATGGTGGAGTTGGGCGGGCCGGGGGAGGGGGACGATGTCCTTGTAAAGCAGTACGGAGAGGTCATCGCCAGGCTGTCGGGCGGCGGGTGAGAGCCAGATGGATCATGGTTTTTGCAGCAAACCTCCCGGGGTTTCTGCACTACTGGAGGTTCACTGCAAAATCCCTTCTCCAGAGCCATGGGAAGGGCCCTTTGACCTGCGTCTTTACCGTTGGGTCCTCATCGCCCCTGAGAGGGGTCGCAACACGGCCACCGGAACGGTACGCAGGTACTCGCCAAGGTCCTCATCACCCCTGAGAGGGGTCGCAACACGCACCGGCGACGCCGCAGCAGCGCGAGACCGAGCGGGTCCTCATCGCCCCTGAGAGGGGTCGCAACCCCGCGACAGCGCATCCATCCAGCCGCGGATCATGAGGTCCTCATCGCCCCTGAGAGGGGTCGCAACTTAACCCACTCCGAGGCCGCCGAGGCGGGTGAGCGTCCTCATCGCCCCTGAGAGGGGTCGCAACCGCGGGCGAACCTGGCGAACGCTTCCGAGCTGAGCCCGTCCTCATCGCCCCTGAGAGGGGTCGCAACTTCACGTACCTCTGTGAGAGCTGCGAATAGCTGAAGTCCTCATCGCCCCTGAGAGGGGTCGCAACCCACCGGACGATTCAGGCCGACCTGAACCGGCTGGCGCAGTCCTCATCGCCCCTGAGAGGGCGGGGTCCTTGTGCGGGTCGTCGATCAGGCGCGAGCGCCCCCGGGAAGGGGTGCAACACGATGCCCGCGATGACCAGTCAGACCCGTCACCGGTCCTTATCGCCCTTGAGTGGGCGAACGACCAGGAGATGCCATTTGGTAAAAGCGGTTGACCACCCTACGACGTTGCCGCCATTCTGGGACCGTTCAACGGCCTGCGCCGACGAGCTTGAGCGGATCGGCCCGCTCCTCTGAGGGTCTCGGACATCGAGGCCAATGCCATGAAGGCACGCTCTCGGGCGTGCCCTCCTGTCATGCCTTGGAGGGGCACCTCATGATTCTGGCCGCAGTCGCCGCCAATAGCGAGTCGCTCGCCTTCCACGCGTACCACGCGCTTATCCGCCCTGCTCTACGAGACGCCGCCTGCGGGCCGCTTCGCCGTGCGCGGCACAACGGCAGGACCTGCAGCGGCACCGATCGCGGACGGTTGTGCGACGACTGCGAGGAGAACGTCGACGATCACCTCCTCGCCAAGTTCACCATGGTGCGCAAGGCCCTGGACGGAGACATACCGCGCACGAGCACGGGCACGGTCGTCCGCGAAGTTCAGGTCATCGTCGACTGGCTCACCGCTCCCGAGGCGGCCACGACCTCGCTCCACGAAGCGTCCCGTCTGATTCGGCAGCGGCCGAGCAGCGCGGAACCGGCCGGCGTACGAGCTGCGCGCGCCCAACTCGTCCACCACCCGCTACAGAACCTGGAGGCACGCGTACGGCGCGCGGAAGCCGTGGCCATGGGCGCCTCGGCCCGCCCCGAGCGTGACTTGATCCAGTCGGCCTGGGCCGAACCGCTGCGCGCCGACCCGACGGCGTTCGCCCTCCTGCTCGATGCCGTGACCCGGCTGCGGTGGGGCGGCTGTGATCCCTACGCCATCTCCCCCGACCTTCTCACCCGTCTGAACCTCGACCCGGCTGCCGCCCACCAGAAGCTGCGCGGCGCTTTGGCCGCGCTGCTTGAGCTTCGTCCCGACTTCTATCGCGCCAACGTGATCCTGCACATGGAGCAGGGCCAGTACTGCCAGGACCTCGTCACGGTCGTGAGCCCCGAGTCCCTCTTCACCCAGGCCGAAACCCGCGCCGAGGCCCGACGCGACTTGGCTCATCTCCTGGCGCACGATCCCAGGTCGAACGGTCACGGTATCTACCGAACTCTGCTTGGACACATCTCCAGCCCTACGCCCCCCGGTGCTGCCGACCTGGTTTCCTGGACGGCCTACGAACTACTGATTCCCGACGACGCCGCCTATGACCTCATCGGCCGCCTGGTGCACCTCACAGTAGCTGCGGACTCGGATTGGGTGGCCGACCGCTGCAACACGTGATCATCGCTGATGTCTGACGTACTGATGCCTCCGCGCCGTGACCGTTCACAGCGCGGAGGAAGGCGGATGTCTTCGTTGCCCCGTCTGGTCGTTCGCGGGCACCCGCGGCATCTGGTTACTGCACCAGTACTGGTGGAGAGACTTCGACAGTAGCGTTTCTTGGGTGGGGGCGGCGGCCGCGCAGTCGCAACGCGATGAGCATGCGCTCTCTCGCAGCGGCGATGACCCAGGGCCGTTCTTGAGACGGCTGGACTGAAGTTGACGTGATCCCGCCTGATCTTGGTGATCGGGCGGGATCTTGTGTCCGCGCCCTGACTGGCGACCCCTCGTAGGGGCGATGAGGACCCGGGCCATCTGCCGGGGGACGTGGACGTGATCTACGGGTTGCGACCCCTCGTAGGGGCGATGAGGACGTCAGGGTTCAACTGTCTCCCGGCGTGCCACAGCGCCGTTGCGACCCCTCGTAGGGGCGATGAGGACCTTCGAGCGTGATGGGCTCATCGTGCAGTCCGACAGGTTGCGACCCCTCGTAGGGGCGATGAGGACGAGTCCATGCCCGGCGTCCACGGTCCTCCGCAGGGTTGCGACCCCTCGTAGGGGCGATGAGGACCCGTCATCACACAGGTCGGCATCCTGCGCCTGGCTGAGTTGCGACCCCTCGTAGGGGCGATGAGGACCCCAATGTAAAGGCGCAGGTCATGCGCCCCTTCCTCTGCCGTGGCGAGCCGCCTTTTGCAGCGAACCTCCAGTAGTGCAGGAGCCCCCGGAGGTCTGCTGCACATTCAAGATCAATACGTCGCTTTCCGGTCTGATCGTACGTCTCCATTGCACCTGCGGCCGGACTGATCCGGTCTCCTCCGGCAGCGATTCCTGAAGGACCTCGATGCCGCTATTTCCGCCCTCACTCTCAGGCATCCACAGTGAATGCCGGGGTGTAATCCCGTCCGGTACCAAGGTGCTCGTAAACGATGGTCGGCCGGAGCCGGTTCCAGCGGTGGCCCAGGAGCATGGCGAGAGCACCAGGGCCCGCCAGGAACAGGTGCAGCCTCTCGACCTGTGGCCGGCGTTCGAGTTCAGCGCGGACCGCATCGCGGGTCATCTGCGCGTACGCCACCGCTTCGCCCGCGCCGCCCACTGCTTGGTCGTGGGCGGAGCCTCGTGGAGTGAGGATTACCACCTCACTGACGGGGAGCCTCGCCATTCGCGTGTAGCCGATGACGGCTTTGGCGGGGTCCGTCGCGATACCGACCGCGACGGCAAGGTCTGTCCCGGCGTCGATCGACACGTATCGACGTTCAAGGGCGGGGACGCTGGTCCTCGCCGCGTTCGTCGACCATAGTTGCTGATACTGCAGGTAGCTGAGGGTCATTCCCCGGACGGCTGGAAGGTAGGCACCGACAAGGAAGAATGTCGCCTGGCGCAATTTGCCGCGTACGAGGATGTCTCGCTCCCCTGCGGCTTCGAGGCGTTGTGCCGCCTGAGCCAGTTCGTCGGCCATCCTCTGCCAGTCGGAGTCTTCCCGGGGGCGGTAGCGAGTCGCGGGCGTGTTCCCCTCATACAGGCCCACCCAGTCAAGGACCTCGGTGGCATCCTCCTGTTGAGGGTCGCGGTCGATCGCCTGTACGAGCAGGACGGCCCGGGGCTCGTCGGCTCGAAGAGCATGTTGGTCGATGACCTGGTGTACGTCGCCGGGCCGGATGATCCGCCGCCCGCCACGCACCCACCCCGCCACGGCGCCAAGTCCTCGCCGCACCGCGTCGTCTCCGTGCTTGAGCCCGGCCGCCAGCATCAACGCCTTCGCGCGGTCCCACTCGCTGCTGACGGTCAGGCCGGTACGGAACACAAGATGCGCGAGCATTTCCACCAGGCGCTCGCGGTCGCCTCCGACGTGCTCCCCCCACTTCTGAAGTTGTACGCCGGCGGCACTGTTCAATGGAGCGTCAGCGGCGTAGGGAACAAGAAGATCTGTCCGCCCGTCGACATGCCCGAGAAGCGGATGTGCGGGATCGAGACCGCGGTTCGTCATGAGTTCGAGAATCGGAGGCCGGTCAGGGTCATGGAGCTGCCAAAAGCTCCCGTAAAGCTTCTGTAGCAGCGATGTACCTCTCCCTGTCTGTGCCGTCATAAAGGTCTCGTCAACGGTGAGCGCTGTGTTCGTTGCCCATTTCACCTGGCCGAACCGGTCACCGAGCGCCGGCCGGCGCAGGATCACGTCATCGACATTCCCCGCACCGTTGATCTCCATCTCCAACTGGGTGACCTCACCCTCGGGCTGAATGACCCGCAAGGCGGCCACCCAGGCGATGAGATCCTGATAGTCATCTCCAGAGCGGCGCACGCCGGAGCGGGAGGCAGGACCAGCGGCTGGTGGAAGCAGCGTCATGGGGATTTTCTCCGGCTACTGGGAACGGGGCGGAAGAGCGGAGAGCAGATGTGCCCTTGGTGGGCGATCCGAGCGTCAATTCGGTCGTCCGCCCGGTGAATCAACAGTAGCAGCGGCTGCTCGTATTGGCGCAAAGCTTGCCGAATTCAATGCTCATCTTGCTTGCTAGGACCGGAACGAGCTGGATGCGTGTGCCAATCTCCGATATAACCGAGCCCAGGGTGATCAAGATCGGAAAGTCCTTGCTTTAACGCCTGCTGTGCACGTTCCTCGTCCCGGCTCCAGGTTGAGGCGGTCACACAAGGATCGGTCACTTCGGCCGCATATGGCGCCACGATATGCCCGGCATGCCACCAGCCGAGCAGCAAACCGCCTGCCTCGATTCCAGAGGCCGATGATGCAGCCGCCATTATCGTTGCCCTGACCTCCGGGTGGAGGACCGATCCCGATGCGCGGCCGGCTCACGCTACCGCCTCTCCCGCTCCCGGGAAGGCGAGGAGAGCAGGCCGACATGGGTATAGGGCGGCACCTGCTGGACACCGCGTACCTCCATCAGGGAGGCGGGCAGCGAGCACGTGCCGATGGCCTCGTCGATCACGACGCGGCAGGCCAGTTCGGCGGCGGCGATGACTGCCCCAGTCGGGAGTAGGGGAGACAGACGCCCCACAGCCCTTTTCCCATGGACGGTCATCGTCCTCGTGAGCCGGTAGAGGCGGTAGGTAGGTCTCTTTACCTCGAAGCGGAAACCGGGCGACGCGTACGATGTCGCCCTGACGTTGTACGCATGCGGACACGACGATGTGACCGCTGCATGCTCCGCTGCCAGCGGCGGTCGTCAACAGGCTGCTCGTCCGGGCACTTCCGGTGGCGTCCAGAACGACATGGTGTTCCCGTAGCAGCTCGGACGCTTCCACGAGCGTGGTCACCATGTCCATCCGCACCTCGACGCGACCCACATCGGAGTCGATGTCGGCAAGGCGGTTCCGCATGGCCTCGACCTTCCAGTTGCCGACCTGACCGGTGCCGCCAGATGGCCTACAACGTTCCCGGGGCGCAGCCGCTCATAATCGATAAGAGTGAGATGGCGAACGCCGGAGCGGAACAAGGTACCGGCCGCGAACGACCCTACGGCTCCGCACCCGACGACGGCGATCTTCGCATTCGCCAGTCCCTCGGCCGTCACTCCAGCGCGCAACTGCCGCGTCTGAGGGCTGGTGTCGGCGCTCTCGCGGGAACGTACATCGATTCCCCGGTGACTCGCCTGACCTTGAGCGCCAAGACCGAGTGCCGGCCATCTCGCCGGTAGCGGAGCAACAGATTGACGGCGCCCATGGCGATGTGCCGCGCGAGCCTGGCAGCCCGTTGGCCGAGCGTTTCCTCGATGCCCTACCTGCCCCGGACGGGCCTGAGAATCTCGCCGAGCTTGTCTACCCACGCCAGTGCCTTGTCCTTCCGTTTGCGTTCGTGAGCCCCCCTGAGGCAGTGGACCGCATCCCGACGATCACTGTGGTGGGTGTCTGCCCGGCCATGGTTCGTACGGCCTTCCCGGCCACGTCGGCAAGGTCCTCCGCGTTGTAGAGTTCGAGCGTGCTCGGGTCGGGCTTCAGATAGCGTTCAAGATCGCATGTCGTCGTCCGGCCATCCGGCCGCGCTCTGTTCCAGCCACCCGGCGATGCTCGCCAGAACCTGCTCGGCCACGAGGGGCGATGAGTGCCGGGCCAACCTTGCCGAGTATCTGAAGCGGAATAAGGTGCGACCCCTAGTAGGGGCGATGAGGACCAAGGACGTGGACGCCGAGCGGCTGCTGCCCGTCACGTTGCGACCCCTCGGAGGGATGAGGCGCACCGGTCGGCTGGCCTGGCCGGTTGCGACCCCTCGTAGGGGCGATGAGGACCTCGACGGTCACCGTGGTCAACAACATCCCGGTCCCGTTGCGACCCCTCGTAGGGGCGATGAGGACCCGGGCCCTGATCCTGGCCAAGGCCGCGCAGGCAGAGTTGCGACCCCTCGTAGGGGCGATGAGGACATGAGGACACCTTGATGGTGAGCCGTCCGTCGGCCAGCCTGTTAGGTTGCGACCCCTCGTAGGGGCGATGAGGACCGGTCACCTCGCCCTGCAGGGCCGCCAGCTCACCAGGTTGCGACCCCTCGTAGGGGCGATGAGGACCCGCCCGGGGTGGGATATCTCCACCCCAATCCGGGTTGCGACCCCTCGTAGGGGCGATGAGGACCCCAATGTAAAGGTGCAGGTCATGCGTGCCTTTCTGGCCGCTGGCGACCAGTCTTTTGCAGTGAACCTCCGGTAGTGCAGAAACCCTGGGAGGTCTGTTGCAATTTCAAGGTCAATACCGCTGGTTTCCGATCTCATCGTACGTCTCCACCGTGCCCTGCGGCGGCGACTCAGCCGGTCCCCTTCCGGTAGCGGATGCTTTCGAAGGCGTCGATGGCGCTCTCGTCCGCGTCGGGAAGGGTGTGGAGGTACTTCTCGGTCGTGGTGATGCTGCCGTGGCCGAGGCGTTCCTTCACGACCTGGAGGTCGGCGCCGCCGGCGAGAAGCCATGAGGCGTGGGCGTGTCTGAGGTCGTGGGCGCGTACGTGGAAGTCGAGGCCGGCCTTGTTCAGTGAGGGCTTCCAGATGTTGGTGCGGAACCAGTCGCGGGGGATGTGGCCGTCGGTGTCCACCACGCGCTTCTTGCGGGGCGCGTCCTTGCCCTTGGCGCGGCGTTCGGCCCGGTAGGTGGCGAAGGCCTTCTTGCAGTGGTCGCAGCGGCATTTGCCGGCGTTGTAGCCGCTGAGCGAGCCGTGCCGGTACCGGCGGCCGGCGGCGTTCGGGGCGGTGAGGCCGAGGTCGTCGGGGTCGGGCACGACGTACAGGGGTGGCGTGGTGTCCTCCTGGTCGCGGAGGCGGAACAGCAGGTCGTCCTCGCCCAGGCTCTCCGCGTCGATGTGGACGCTCAGCTTGGTGGCGATCTGCCTGCTGAGCTTGAGGCGGCGGCTCTCCTTGTCCTTCGGGTAGTCCTTGACGTGGAATCGCTTGCCCTCGGGGTGGAACTTCGGGTCGACCTGGACGACGGCGCGGCGTACCGACAGGATCCGGGTCGTGCGGTTGAGGTCCTTGACGCGCAGTTCGGTCAGCTCGCCCCAGCGCAGGCCGGTCTCGATGGCCGTCTCGATGAGGAGTTGCATGTCGGCGTTGGGCAGCGCCTGGTAGATGGTGTCGAACTGCTCCGGTGTGATGATCTTCAGTTCGGGTTTGGGGACGGTGGGGGTCTTTACGCCCTTGCAGGGGTGCAGGAAGGTGATCTGGTCGTTCAGGGCCGTGGTGAAGATGGCGCTGAGGATGTTGCGGACATGCTGGATGGTGGCCGGGGTGACGCCGTTGTTGACCATCATGGTGACCCACTCGCGGACGTGGCTGGGCAGGATCTCGGCCATGCGGAGCGGGCCGAACCAGGGCATCAGGTGTTTGCCGATCTGGTAGGTGTAGCCCTCTCGGGTGGTGGCCTCGATCATGTGATGCGGGAGCCACTCATCCAAGACATACCGCGCGAAGGTCTGGCGGCCTCGACGTGGGTCGCCTACTCGCCCCTCGGCCAGCTTGACCTCGGCTCGTTGCCAGGCTCGGTCGGCTTCCCTTTTTTGTTGGAGAATGTGCCGATGGTCTGCTTTTCGCCGCGTAGGTCGCGATATTGCGCGGTGTAGCGCGGCTTGCCGGTCTTTCCGACTCGCTTGATCGACCATCCCATGAAGGTGGGCCCTCCCCGTAGTCGAAGATCACTTGTAGGCAATTTGTAGGCAGACGGTGCGTGAGGGGGTGATATTCGGTGGCACCGTTCGACATTACAAAACGGCCTCTGACCTGCAGTTTAGTGCTTGTGACTCTGTGTGGCCAGAACCTCGTTTGAATGCCTTAACTCGCCTCATAACCCAGAGGTCGCAGGTTCAAATCCTGCCCCTGTCTACTGAGAAACACCAGGTCGCAGGCCCGGTCTCCGAAAACGGAGACCGGGCCTCTGATCGTTTGTCCGTCATTCGTCGTGGGACGAGACGTCACCCCCCGGCCTGCCCCGGCACTCCCGCGGCTTTGGCGGCCCTCACCGCCGTGTCACTTGCCAGAGGATGGCCCGAGGCGCGTTCACCGTCCACGCGGCAGGACCCGGGTCCGCGGGGGATGTCCTGGCAGGCGGCGGCCGGGGCGGTGGCCTCGTTCGTCAAGCCGGGGCTCTGGGGTTGTCGGGGGCTGGCCCGCATGTTCACGGACGAGGGGGTCACGGCCAGCGTACCGATCGAGCTTCCGTCGGGGGCACGCGTGCAGGGCGAGACGATGTCGGGCGGGTTCCGCTGCGCGGGACGGCTGGGCGCGTGCCGGTTGCGGACCGGCTACGGCGACATCCGGGTCGAGGAGGCCGGGCCGGTCCACCTGACCAGCGACAGCGGCGAGATCACCGTCGAGCGCGCGACCGGCCACGCCGAGATCGCCACCGAGTCCGGCGAGATCAGGATCCCCGAGATCGACGGCACGGCGTCCATCAGCGACGACGACGGCGAGTGCCATGTCGGCGAGATCACCGGCGACCTGCGGCTGATCGGCATCAACGGCGACATGCGGGTCGACCGCGCCCACGGCGGCGTCGAGGCGAAGAACGTGTACGGCAGCGTGCTGATCGAAGAGGTCGTGCGCGGCTCGGTGGTGCTGACGGGCACGACCGGCGACCTGGAGGCCGGCATCCGGCAGGGCACGGCCACATGGTTCGACGTGAGCACGGCCACCGGCAGGCTGCTCAACTTCCTCGGCCCCTGCGGCAGCCCCGAGGGGTTCGCCGAGGCGGCCGAGATCCGCGCCCGCAGCCACGACGGCGACATTTCGATCCGGCGGGCCCGGCAATGGAATGGCCGCCTGTCCCGCCGGCCGCGTCAGCCCTCGCACTCGCGCGGCCGGCGGTGCGGCCCTTGCCGCCTCCGCGTCCGCCCGCACCGGCCGGGACAGGTCGAGCGCGACCATGGACCCGCCGAGGTCACCAGGCGGAATCACGTCGGCCGCGTGATGGCGTCCTCGATCACCGCGACCACGCTTCGGCCGCGCCCGCCGGCACGCGTCGTTCGGTTCTCCCCGGTGGCGCAGAGTGCGGGGCAGTCGGCGTGGCAGGCGTCCACTCCGGTGCCCGCGACCGGCGGCAGCTCCCGGCCGCCGAACCGGATCAGGAGCGGACGGGCGGGCCGCAGCAGTTCGGCGACACTGGTGTGCCGCTTCCCCACGGTCAGCTTCAGGTTCGGCGCGAGCCGTCCCAGCCACGGGTGGTCGCCGGGGACCTTCGGGGCGTACCTGGTGCTCACGCCGGTCGCCATCTCGGCGAGGTACTTGCCGACCTCCGGCAGGCCGGCGAGCTCGCCGAGCAGGTCCCGCAGCGGGCCGAGACCGGGATCGCGCCGCCCGGGGATCGCCTGCGCGCACGTGTTCCGCAGCACCCGCGCCCCGGCCTCGTGCCGCTCCTGGTGGTAGCTGTCCAGCAGGCGTCCGGCGCGTGCCCGAGGGCGGTGGCCGCCGGCTTCCAGCCGAGGTTGACCGCGTCCGCCGCCGCCACGTTCACCCCGACCGCCCCCGCCGGCGGGTGGATGTGCGCCGCGTCCCCGGCCAGCACGACCCGTCCGGCGACGTAGCGGTCCGCCTGCCGGGCCGCGTCGGAGAACCGGGTGAGCCAGCGGGGATCGCGCAGCCCGACCGACCGGCCTAGTTGCTCGGTCAGCACCCGCTGGAAGTAGTCGAGCCGGACCGGCTCGTCACGGTCGGCGGGAGGCGCCGGCTCGGATCGGCGAACATGCTGTACGGCACCGTCGGCCCCTCGGCCAGGAACCGCTCGGCGATGCCACGCCGGTCCAGCAGTTCCAGGCTGCGGGCGTTGAGGTTGCACCCCCGGCAGTACGGCGAGCGCCGCGGCAGCCGGTCCACCACGCTCACCTCGACCCCGGCGAGCGCGAGAAACACGCACCACGCGAGGTGGGAGCCCCTGCGCAGAGCGAGCCCTCATGTCAGCCACACGCACGCAGCCCAAGGCCGGGAGGCGCGGTCGCATTTCCGGCCTCGGCGCCGGTCTGGCTGGGGTGATGGACCTGGAGACCCGTCCGAGCGGCGGGTGTCGAGGAGGGCGTAACCCGTGTGGACGGCTCCCTGGCCGGGAGCGGCGCGGGCGTCGGCCACCGCTCGATCGGCCTATCTGGGGAGGGGGCAGCGGCGACCGCGAGAACGCTGTGCCGCGAGGAGGGGGACCGCCTCGCGGGCCTGTGCCGGTCAGGTCGAGTAGATGGCGACGAGGCCAGTGGTGACGCCGACGGTGCCCGCGACGGTCAGTACGCAACCGGCGATCATCGCCGCGCGCAGATGCCGGTCGGTGGCGGCCAGCCAGTACAGGATGGCGATAGGCAGGAAGCCGATCATGCCGACGTGAAGGAAGGGCAGGGTCAGCGTGCCGAGCACGCCGCGCACGTCCGCCTGCACCGCCCGGTCGCCCTTAGGGGTGAGCTGGGCGTCCGCCACGCCGCCCCGCCTCCAGGCCGGGAGGTGCGGCGACCGGGAGCCCCGGCCCGCCGCCGTCGGGGACGAACGTGCCTTCGCAGTCGTAGCCGCCCCGGGAGATCGGCTCGCACACTCCACGGTGAGCGTGCCGGGTGTGCCGACGGCGCCCGCCGCGAGTCGGGTGGGCGGCACGGACAGCGGGATCGGCACCAGGCACATTCCCGGCCACCCCAGCACGATCAACACCTTGAGGATCGGCCCGGGGTCCCGGTTGCCGGAGGCGGTGACGGCGGCCGGACGCCTGGCCCTTCACGTGCGGACGTCGTCCGTGCCGCGACGACGGTGTCCGGTAGTGCCTTGATTACGTCGCCTGGTAGTGCCTCAATTGCGACGTTTGGTCATGCCCCCACGATGACGGCTCCGACTTGTGCGCCGCTTGGCCGCGGATGGAGTCCGTGAGTTAGCCGATTGATCGCATGGTGAGTCGGGTTCCGGACGACTGGTCAATGACAGCGCAGGTCGAACCCGGGTTCGTGAAATCCGTCGAAGAACTCCACGATGACGCCCTTGTACCCCTCCCGCCATGATCCGCTCGGGTTGACGTACACACTGCCGGAGAGGTCGCGGCCCTCGACACCCTCGACCGTGGTGGACTCGAAGTAGCGGGCGATCTCGGCGTCGGGCAGCTTGGTGAGCAGGGACATGCGGACCAGATAGTCGCAATGATTGCTGTTGCCCGACTGAAGACCTACCGTGCTCTGAATACTGTAATCAGCGGGCTCCGTGTCGGGCGGGAGCGGGAGCATGCTCACCCGCTCCTCCAGCCGGTCCAGTTTTTCGTTGTTCCGCCACTCTGGGACCTTGAACACCAGGACGAAGGCGACAACGCAGGCAACGATAAAAGCCAGGAGCGCCAGGCACACGAACAAGGGCCACCTGCTCCGCTGTCTCGGTAACGCCTCCGGGTCCGCCTTGGTCAGCGCCATGCCATTCTCCAGAACGCTCGTCGGTTGATCACCATTCAACAGGTGATAGTGGGCGGTAGGTTGGCGAATTATGTCACGAAGATCGCGGTTATGGTGGGCCGCGTCCCTGACCATCGCCGTCGGCGGGATGGCCGCCAGTCTGTCAACGTCGGAATTCGGCTGGATGTACTTCGGCTCCGGCGCGTCCTGTCCCGGCAGTGAGTTCTACTCCGGGGAGCAGAATCCCCTGTGGGACGTGGCCGCGTACGTACCGATCCTGTCGTATGGGGCCGTGCCGATGGTGGCCCTCGGGTTCGCCGCGCATTGGCTGGGCACGCGCGTGGGCCGCGCCCGGATCGGGCGGGTGACCGCGCGGGCCATGGCCGCCATCGCGCTTGTGGTGCATGGCGTCGGCCCGCTGGCCTTCCTCGTGGACGTGGCAGGCGACCGCGTATGTCTCTACTCCGAGTGGGGCGGGCCCGAGGGCGCCTGGTTCTCCATCGGGCCGAACGTGGTGGCCGTGGGCGCCGCGCTGTGCGTGTTCGCCGCCGTGCGCCGGCCCCGCCACCGGCTACGCGCCCTGCTGGGGAGACTGGTGCGGGCGCGCTGGGTACGGCGGACGGTCGCGTGCGGCGGCGCTGGCCGTGGTGGGGCTGGTACCGGTGGCCGACCTGGGTTCGGGTCCCATCGCCAGGGAGTGCCCGCCCATCACTCCGGACACGCCGCGGGTGCCGGTCGGTGAACAGGCGTTCCTGTGCGCCGCTCGCCGAGGTTACGGTTTCACCGCCGTGCCCGACCACGCCCTGCTCGCGTACGGCCGGGCGCAGTGCGCCGCCTACCCGCGCGTGGTGGACTACATGGACGTCATCGCATCGATCTGCCCGCCCGCCGCGGCCGACGTGCTGCGCGAGTCCAGCATCGCGGAAGCCGCGTACGCCCGCCGGGACGCCGCCGTCCAGGCCATCTGCGACCGCTCCCGGCACCGGCCCCGGATCACGCCCGTCCGTGTGGCGCGGGTCCCGGAGTTCTCTGAGGTCGGCATGGAGGCGTGGGAGGACCATGAGGACTCCGCGGAGGACGTGTCCCTCATGCACGGGGACCTGGTGGGCAGCGCGCCGGGCTACCTGTCGATCGACTTGTCCTCCGAGGCCGAGGCGTGCGTCACGGCGGAGGCGTACCGGCGCCGTCCGCCGGTGGAGGTCAAGGGCTGGGACAAGGTGATCGGGGTCGGCTACCGCAGCCCCACCGGGGACTTCGTGCTCCGGGATCCGATGGCCGAGCCCGAGCTGCCGAACCTGGCCATCGTCGGCAAGGGCCACTACCGCGTACGGGTGCACTACCGCGAACCCGACTGGGAGGCGGACACCCCGCAGCACCTGCTGGTCATGATCTATCCGGGGCGGGGTGACCGGGTCATCGACCTGAAAAAGTCCTCTTCCTGAGCAGCCCGTATCCCGGGGGCGGGACGCCACCGGGGTACGGGTGGGTGCTGGTCAGCCGATCCTGAGCCGGCCGAGGGTGAGCAGGCCGGAGTGCGTGTCCTGGGTCGTGTTGGCGAAGCGCAGGTCGTCGCCGCCGGGGAGGGGTTCACGACCCGCAGGGTGAGGTCGTAGTCGCCCTTGGCGAGGCCGCCGAGTTTGAGCTGGGTGGTCATCTCTGTGGGGGCCGCGCCGGGCTGGATGCCGGTGATCGTCCATGGGACCGTCCACCGATTGGCGTAGATGCAGCTCAGGGGAATCAACTACGACACGGGGTTCGGTGGCGCGGTCGGTGACCGGTTGCGGATCGATTTCGACCCCGATGTGATACGGCGAGAGTTGGAGATCATCGCGGCAGACCTGCACTGCGATGCGGTCCGGATCAGCGGGGACGATCCGGACCGCATCGCACTGGCCGCGCATGCCGCCGTCGATGCGGGGCTGCGGGTGTGGTTCGCGCCGTTCCCGATGGACCTGACGCCGGCGCAACTGCTGCCCTACTTCGAAAACTGTGCCAAGAGCGCGGAGGAGATCCGGGTGCGCGACCCGGAGACCGTGCTTGTGCTGGGCTGTGAGATGTCACTGTTCTGCACCGGCTTTGTGCCGGGTGCGTACCTGATGGAACGCATCCAGAACGCGATGAACCCGCAGGCCTGGGCCGGCCACACCCCCAAGATGGACTTCAACGAGATGTTGCGCGGCGTTGCCGGGGGCGCGCGGGAGCACTTCAGAGGGAAGGTCACTTATGCCTCGGGGGAGTGGGAGGACATCGACTGGTCAGGATTCGACTTCACCGCGGTCGATCTGTATCGCTCCGCGGACAACGCCGCCGAGTACCCCCGAATCGTGCGGAACTTCGGCACGCACGGAAAGCCCTTGGTGATCACGGAGTTCGGCTGCTGCACCTACCGTGGCGCGGCGGAGGCCGGTGGAACGGGCTGGACCATCGTCGACCACTCGGCGACACCCCGAGTGCTGAACGGCGACTACGTCCGCGACGAGTCCGTTCAGGTGGCGTACTTTCACGAGCTGATGGATGTCTTCGAGGCCGAGGACGTGCACGGCGCCTTCTGGTTCACCTTCGCCGGCTACGAAGCCCCGTTCGATCCCGAACCGAAGCGCGACCTCGACATGGCGAGCTACGGCGTCGTCAAAGTCCTCAAAGGACGGAAGGGTACGCGCTATCCCGACATGGCGTGGGAGCCCAAGCAGGTCTTCGACGCCCTCGCGAGCCGATTCGGCGCGCCCAGGATCTAGTGCTGTGACGGGAAACGATCACCGGGTTGGGTAACGGGCTTCAGGCTGCGGAAGCCAGAGGTCGGCCGCCCGAGCGGATGCCTTTCTCGCTGCGGATGCGGGCGCGTTCGCGGCGTTGGGCGGCCAGCACGTCGGGGTGGCGGGTGTGGGCGTTGCGCCAGCGTAGGTAGGCGTGTAGGGCGCGGGTCTGGACGGTGTGGTTGGGATGGTTGGAGTTGGCCAGGGCGAACTGGCGCAACGGTCCGAAGTGCGCCTCGATCGGATTGGCCCACGAGGCGTAGGTCGGCGTGAATAGCAGCCTGACCTTGTTCTTCTCGGCCCACGCGCGGACACGCCGGTTCTTGTGCGCCGACAGGTTGTCCAGGATCACGTAGATCGGGGCGCCGGCTGCCCCGGCTGGAGCGGGCCTCCAAGCTGGTGGCCAAGGCCGGCCGCGTCCTGGTCGACCAGCTCGACCAGCTCGACCTGGTCGACCAGGAGGGCGCGGACCTCAATGTGGCAGCGATGTGGACCGCAGTTGCCGAGATCGCCGGCGCCAGCAAGGAGCAGGTCCGTGCGGCGCTGGAAGTGGTGGAGGAGTTGGTCCCCGAGTCCGACGGCGCGGCCGAGGCGGCGATGCGGGCCGCGCTGGTGGAGAAGTACAACACGGTGCACCCGTTCCTGAGGCTGCTGGGCGAGTCCAAGGCGCTGTCAGCGGCACCGTGGGCGGCGCGTTCTGGCCGCGGTACGCCGGCTGCCGGAGCTGTTGCGGCGGCAGGTGAGCAAGAAGCCGCTGCTGCCCAAGGAGTTCGACGCCGCGCTGGTGACCGCGTCGTGGAAGCGGACGGTGTATGCCAACCCGGACCTGCCGCAGGGCGCGGTGGATCGTGACGCGTACGTGGTGTGCGTGCTGGAGCACCTGATGCGGGCCCTGACGATCAGGGACGTGTTCGCCTCGCCGTCGCTGCGCTGGGCCGACCCGCGCTCGCATCTGCTGGCCGGGGCGCAGTGGGAGGCGATCGCCGAGGACGTGCTGGCTTCCCTGTCGCTCACCGATCCCGTCCAGAAGCATCTGAACGACAAGGTCCTGGCCCTGGACGCGGCCTGGAAGCAGATGGCCGCCCGGCTGGAGGAGGCGGGCGAGGACGCGCTGGTCTCGGTGGTGACCCCGGCCGGCGGCGGGCGGGCCCGGCTGTCGGTGGAGAAGCTCGGCGCGCTCGGCGAGAGCGAGTCGCTGGCGTGGCTGCGGGCCGCCTGCCAGGCCATGTTGCCCCGCGTCGACCTGCCGGAACTGCTGCTGGAGGTGCACGCCTGGACCGGGTACGTGGACGCGTACGTGCACCTGGCCGACATCTCCACCCGCATGAACGACCTGCCGAGATCGCCGGTGGCGCTGTTGATCAGCGAGGCCTGCAACGTCGGATTGGCGCCGGTGATCAAGGCCGGGTGCCGGCGTCGGTGGACGGGCTGCGGTTCGTCGTCCCGATCAAGACCATCAACGCCGGGCCCTCGCCCAAGTACTACGGCTACAAACGCGGTATCACCTGGCTCAACGCAGTCAATGATCAAGTAACGGGGATCGGGCAGATGGTCGTGCCGGGCACCCCGCGCGATTCTCTCTACATCCTGGACTGCCTGATCAACCTGGACGCCGGGCCGAAACCCGAGGTGGTCACGACCGACCAGGCCAGCGACAGCGACATGGTGTTCGGGATCTTCTCCATGCTCGGCTACCGCTTCGCCGACCTGGGCGACCAGCGGTTCTGGCGCGCCGAGCTGTCCGACGGCACCACCAGCGCATACGGGGTGCTGGAGGCGATCGCCCGGAACAAGCTGAACACCAAGAAGGTGATCACCCAGTGGCCGGACGTGCTCCGCGTCGCCGGATCCCTGGTGACCAACCAGGTGCGCGGCTACGACCTGCTGCGCATATTCGCCCGCCAGGGCTCTCCGACGCCGCTGGGGCAGGCGTTCGCCGAGTACGGCCGTATCGACAAGACGATGCACCTACTGAGCATGCTGGACCCGATGGATTCCAGCTATCGCCGGAGCCTGGGCAAGCAGTTGTCGGTCCAGGAGTCCCGGCACCGCCTGGCCCGCAAGATCTGCCACGGCAACTCCGGCCGGATCCGGCAGGCATATCGGGAAGGCCAGGAGGACCAACTGGCAGCTCTGGGACTTGTCGTCAATGCCGTCGTGTTGTGGAACTTACGGTATCTGTCGGCGATCCTGGACCAGTTACACGCCCAGGGTGTGCCGGTCAAGGACGAGGACGTGGCGCGGCTGTCCCCTCTGGGCCACGCCCACCTCAACTGCCCGGGCCGCTACGCGATCGCTTCCTCGGCCCCGGACAAGGGCCTGCGGCCGCTCGGCGCGGCGGCGCTGCCCGAGGTCAGTGCCGCCAGCGCCACTGTCGTGGACCAGGACGGCGTCTGAAGCGCCGACCGTTCGCATCCCGGTGACGTGAAGTGGCCGCTGGTGATGTCGGCGGTCGGTGATCTCTTTGTTGTCGATGCCATCCACGGCCGAGCAACGGTGGCCAGGTTCACCACGCGGACGCCGCCGTCCTGCGTCCAGAAGACGAACACCGCTGCCTGTCGGCCATCAGCGCCTCTCTGGGGCTGATTCAGGCGGAGGGCATCAGGTCACGGCGGCGCAGGAACGCCAGCCCCGCCGCGGTCAGGGTGATGGCCACCACAGTCAGCCCTAGCAGTGGCGCTGCTGGTGACGAGGCGCCGCCCAGTAGCATCGCCGGCACGTGCATGAACGGCGAGAGGTCGAGGATGATCCCGGTGGCCAGCTTGAACTCCGCCAGCAGATCCACGACCAGGAAGAGACCGAGCGCGGTCCAGCTCACGGCCGCCGCCAGCCGTGGCAACAGGCCGAACATCAGCGTCGCGATCCCGGCCACGGTCCAGACCGCGGGCAGGTAGGCCAGCGTAGCCCCGGTGACGCGGGCCACGTCGCCGTCGAAGGTGAGCCCCGCCACCGCGCCCAGCACGGTCAGCAGCAGCACCGGGCTCATGACGGCGAACACCAAGTGGCTCAGCGCCCAGCGCAGCCGGCCGACGGGGGTGGACAACAGCAGCTCGGCCCGGCCCGCCGCCTCCTCCGCACGGGCGCGCAGCGCCGACACCAGCGCCGCTCCCGCGACGAGCTGGCTGAGCACGTACATCACGAACGTGAAGAACACATCCGAGAGCCCGGCCTCGGCGCCACCGAGGGTCGCGGCCAGCTCCCGGAACTGCGGCGTGTCCAGCTGGGTGTTCAGCCCGCGCGCCGCCACGCCGAGCAGGGCGCCCAGCGCTCCGAATCCGATCGCGAAGCCCGCCAGGGTGCCGCGATGCAGGCGAGCGGCCAGGCCGAACGCGCCCGGCAAAGTTCCCTCGGCGGGTCCGGGGCGGGCGGGAATCAGGCCGCCGGCCACGTCACGCCGCGTGGACAGCGCGAACGCCGCCGCCGCCAGCGCGGTGACGAACACCGCGATCAGCCCCAGCACCCACCACTGGTCGCCGGCGTAGGGTTTGGTCAGCCGGACCCAGCCGAACGGCGTCAGCCACGCCAGCCAGCCGATGCCGCCGGTGTCGGCCAGCGAGCGCAGCGCGAACAGCAGGCCGCCGATGGCGATCGCGATGCCGCGCGCCGTACCGGAGGACGCGGTGAGCTGCCCGGTGATGGCGGCCACGGCCGCGAACGCCCAGCCGCCCGCGGCCGTGGACAGCCCGAACAGCAGCGAGGAACCCGCGGGCAGGCCGCCCGCGACCAGGGCGGGCATCGACAGCAGACCGTGCAGCAGGTTGGCGGCCAGCACGACCGCGAGCGCGGCGGCCAGCGGGGCGTGACGGCCGATGACACCCGAGGCCAGCAGTTCGCGCCGGCCGGTCTCCTCCTCGACGCGGGTGTGCCTGATCATCAGCAGGATGCTGATGAGCCCGCCGAACAGCGCGAGAGAGGAGCCGAGCGTCCACGCGGTCAGGCCGCCAACGCTCGCGTCATAGATGGGGCCGCGCATGGCCAGCTGCGCGGGGTTGCTCGCCGAGGCCGCCGCGAAGGAGTCGCGGGCGGCCTGGTCGGCGTACAGGTCGGTGGTGGCGGAGGCGATGCTCGCCGGCAGCAGCGCGGTGATCACGATCCACACCGGCAGCAGGACGCGGTCCCTGCGCAGGATGAGCCGGATCAGTGTCCCGGTGCCGGTCATGGTGCCGGTCATCTGGCGGCTCCCTCGTAGTGGCGCAGGAACAGTTCCTCCAGCGTCGGCGGCTGCGTGGTCAAGGTGCGTACGCCCGCTCTGGCGAGCTCGGCGAGCACCGCGGTGAGCGCGTCACCGTCGACCTGGCAGCGCAGCCGCGCGCCGTCCACGGTCAGGTTGTGTACGCCGGGCAGGGTGGCCAGCCCGGGAGCGGGCCCGATCAGCTCGGCGGTCACCGACGTGCGGGTGAGGTGGCGCAGGTCGGCGAGGGTGCCGGACTCGACGGTACGGCCGGCGCGGACGATGCTGACGCGGTCGCACAGCGTCTCCACCTCCGACAGGATGTGGCTGGACAGCAGCACCGTGCGGCCGTCGCGCTTCTCCCGCAGGACACACTCGTTGAAGACCGCCTCCATGAGCGGGTCCAGGCCCGAGGTCGGCTCGTCCAGGATCAGCAGTTCGACGTCGGAGGCGAAGGCGGCCACCAGCGCCACCTTCTGCCGGTTGCCCTTGGAGTAAGTGCGGCACTTCTTGCGCGGGTCGAGCTCGAAGCGCTCCAGCAGCTCGGCGCGCTGCCTGGGGTCCAGGCCGCCACGGGCCCTGCCCAGCAGGTCGATGACCTCGCCGCCGGTCAGCGAGGGCCACAGGGTGACGTCGCCGGGCACGTAGGCGAGCCTTCGGTGCAGTTCGGTGGCGTCGCGCCAGGGGTCGCCGCCGAGTAACGCGACCTGGCCGCCGTCGGCGCGCATCTGGCCGAGCAGGATACGTATCGTGGTGGTCTTGCCGGCACCGTTGGGCCCGAGGAAGCCGTGCACCTCGCCCGTCTTGACGGTGAGGTCGAGCCCGTCCAGGGCCCTGGCCCGGCCGAAGCTCTTGACCAGGCCCCCCACGTGCACTGCGGCGTTCATCGTTGTCCCTCGACCTTCTCCAGGCCCGTCCGCGCCTGGTCGAACAGCTCGCGGCCGAGGAATTCCGGTCTGATCAGATCGAGCTGGGCCTTGCCGACGCGTAGCGCGCCTTGCGGGGCGTACAGGTCCGTGCCCAGCGCGCGGGAGACGTGCTCGTGCAGCACCGTGATGCCGAGCTTCATCGCGGTCAGTACGGTCGCGCGGGCGCGATGGTCGGCCTCGGAGCGGTCGTCGTCGGCGAGATGCTCCTCCGTCACGCTGACGAGTTCGTCGAACATGGCGGCGGCTGCGGGGGAACCGTCCACCAGCGCGCGGCCGAGGTATTTCATCAAGGGCGGCGCGGTTCGGTGGACGTTCTCGATGAATTCGGGCTTGTCCAGGTTGTGGTCGGTGACGCCGACGGTGACCTGCTCGCGCAGGTAGCTGAGGACGTACTCGTCGCAAGCCTGTCTCAGCGCTTCCTTGGTGCCGAAGTGGTGCTGCACCAGGCCGGGCGAGACTTTTGCGGCCTCGGCGATCCCACGGATGGTGGTGGCCTTGACCCCCTGCTCGGCGAACAGCGCCATCGCGGCGTCGCGGATGCGGGCGCGCGTCGTCAGGTCCTCTTCAGAAATTGGTCGCACGTCCAAGAGTCTATACAAACGTATCGGTCGCCATACGAACGTTCAGCACATCAACCACCACAAGTCGCGATCTCCGGCTTGCGCATCTGGGGCACCCTTGGCGAAGGTCTCACTTTGGCGGGAGATGTCTCCGTGCGAGACCGGGGCAGTGTCGCCGCCGCTCCATCCCGTTGACCGCCGCGCGACGTATGGAGCCGCTACACCGCCGGGCAACACGGATGGTCACAACTCGCGACAGTTGCATAGGCGGGCCCACCAGTACGGGTACGGCGCCCAAAGAGGTTTCGGGATAACTGTTGTTATCTGGCCAGTGGTTTGGTCAAGCCACCCGCGCGTGAACGCCTCGGAACATGCGCGGCCGGCAGCGCCAGCGCGAGCGGCAGCACGACCAGGGAGTTGCGGGTGGCGCCGGTGAACACGATCGCCCGCGCGGCCGGTACGTCCAGCCGGAACAGGCGGCCGACAGCGAGGCCGGCGACGGCCATCACGACCAGGAACAGCACGTAGAACGGCACCACGGCGGCGACCGCGGCCAGGTTGCCGTCCAGCTTGGGCACCTGGGAGGCGACCACCGTGATCAGGGTGGCCGCCATCAGCGGCACCATCGCCGTCCCCGCCCCGTGGGCGACCGCGCGCCCGGCCGGGCGGCGGGCCGCCCACGCCTGGGTGGGCCAGGCCAGCGCCAGCGGGACGACGATCAGCACCACAAACGCCTCGACGAACGGCCCCGGCTCGACGATGTGGGTCAGCTCGGCGCCCATGAACGCCACCAGCAGCACCGGCAACGCGACCATCTGGGCGAGCAGCAGCAGCGGCGTGGCGGCCAGCAGCCGCCGGCTGTCTCCTCCGGCCAGCCGGGAGAAGACGATCACGTAGTCGACGCACGGTGTCAGCAGCACCAGCAGCACGTCGAGGCGCACCGCCTGGTCGGCGGGCAGGAAGGCGAACATCGCCGCGACCACCAGCGGCACCACGGCGAAGTTCACCACCAGCGCGGCCGCCAGGAACCGACCCGCCCGTAGCGAGCGCACCAGTTCGGCCGCGGGCACTTGCAGGAACGTCACATACAGCAGAGCCGCCAGCACGGGGTTGATCGCATGCTCCAGCACCGGCCCCAGCCCCGGGGCGGCCCACCCCGCCACGGCCCGGCGGCGATCGGCCCCACGCAGATGGCGACCTGGTGCCGCTCCATCCCCGCCACCAGCCCCGCTGCCGGGCCGGGCACCTGCTGTGCCTGTTGCGTCACCGCTCGTCTCCCGCTCGTGCCGTCCCATCGCCCGAGGTGACGGTACCGGCGCGGCCTGACCGGCGCAGGGCCGGGGGCGCGGAGCGTGCCGAGGTTGAGGTCAGCACCCGCAGCTGCTCCCACCACAGCCGCAGCCGGCTCCCATGACCACCCTGGCCGTGCGTGAGGTGCGGCGGCGGTGCAGCCACCACATGCCCGCCGCAGCGGCGATCAGCAGCCCGGCCACGGCCAGCAACGTCTGTTCGGCCAGCGCGGCACCGGCACCGGTGAGCAGCCCGGCGCCGATCAGCACCGGCAGGCCGCAGCAGGCCGCGCACGCCAGCACGGCCAGAGCGGCGGTGACCTTACTAGCGCAGCGGCGGCCCGCCACCCTCGTTGGTGCCGCGCTCGCCCGGCCCGCTGCCGCGTCCGGCGAGAGGGACGGTGACGGGCCCGGCGGTGGACGCGCGGTCGTCGTGATCGGTGCTCACAGTGGTCAGCTCTCCTTGGGGGCGTTGGGGGCGTTGGGGGCACGGTGGCCTTCGGCCAGGTCGGCGAACGGCAGCGGACAGTCGGGGCAGGTGCAGTGGGTCAGGCTGTCGCAGCCCGCGCTGACCACCTGGACGAGCGCCGCCCGGATGGTGGTCAAGTCGGCGATCTTCGCCTCCACCTCGGCGATCTTGGCCTGGGCGCGCTCGCGCAGGTCCGGGGTGGGGTGCCCGCGCCTGCCGGTGTCCAGGAGCTCGGCCACCTCCTCCAGAGTGAAGCCGAGCCGCTGCGCCGCCTTGATCACCGTCAGCAGGGTGACGGTCTCAGGCGGGTAGGCACGATGCCCGCCGGGGCTGCGCGCCGGTTCGGCGATCAGCCCCCGGCGCTCGTAGTAACGCAAGGTCTGCAGGTTGACCCCGGCCTGCTCGGCCACCTGCCCGCTGCGCAGATACGACTCGCCCGGACCACCTTGCAGCACGATGTCCTGCCTCACGACGGCCGCCCCGCCACGGCGGCCGCGTCGCTGATCGTGCTCACGGTCGTGGGCGTGCTCGCGCGGCTGCCCTCGAACGCCAGCCCGGCCTGCGCCCAATCCTTCTTGCCGCCCGTGTAGACGCGCACGTCGGCGTACCCGAGCCGGACGAACGCCGCAGCGGCTATCTTCGAGCGGTTGCAGTACGGGCCCGAGCAGTAGACCACCACCGGGGCGGCCCGATCGGGCGCCACCAGCCCGGCCAGCTCGGCCGACACCTGATCCGGCACGTTGCGCGCGCCAGGCAGGTGCTCGGCGGCGAAGGCGTCGGCCGGTAGCGCCTCCACCAGTTGCACGTCCCCGCTGTCCAGCAGCGCGAGCAGGTCCTCGCACGTGATGCGCTCCATCACCAACCTCCTGTCCCGGCCGCGTTCTGTGGCCGGCTCACCAGCGCCTGACCCGAGCGCCTCACGCCGGTGCCGCCGCGCCGGCGCGCTCGGCCAGTGCGTCCAGCACCTCGACGTGCTCGGCCGGGACCGTTACCTCCAGCGCCAGACCGCCGTCGGCGATGGTCAGGGTGAAGGTGAAGAAGGAGCAGCAGCCGTTCTCCCGCGCGGCCAACTCGGCGGCCCGGGCGGCGTGCTCCGGGCCGAAGACGAGCTCCAGCCGCAGCCGCGTCGGCGCGAGCCGCACGACCGTTTGCACCGCGTCGGCGAACAAGGCGTCGAACTCGGCCACCCGCAGCGGCTGCTCGGCGGTGGGCAGAGTGCACGCGGAGGGAGCCCACCCCAGGTCAAGGGCGACGTTCTGTGTCATACCTCGACGGTAAACCTGTACCTAGGTACCGGATGCAAGTCCTGCGGCCGGCCGGTTCTCCCACCGCAAGAACCCGACCGCCGGGGGATTCGCTCAGGCCGCGGTGAGGTCGAGCCGGGTGTCCATGTCCAGCCGGAACCGGCCGTAGGGGTTCAGGTGAGCCCAGAACAGCGGGCTGAGCGCACGCCGGTCCTCCTCCGTCAGCTTGCCGGCCCACTGCGGATCTCGCAGAACGGCCTGAAGGAGCTGGGCCAGCACCCTCCACCAGCGTCCACGCGCTGATCAGCTCATCCTGTTCCCAGTCGGTACGCACCTCGGAGCTCCTCCCCAGACCGGCGCTATCAGCGGCCCGATCACCATGGAGGAGCTCGAAGGGGTTACCGGAAGGTATGCACTACCTGAGATAACTACGTGACTGGAACCGATAACTAACTCTTCGCATATCCCTCATTGACCCTCAGGACTGGCCGGGGTGGCGGCTCGCCGTAGCTATAGGAGGTCCAGGCCGTCGTGCCCGAGACCATCGGCGATCCAGGTGGCGAAGCGCTGCGGATGCCGGGAGATCTTGGCGGTGACCTCCAGCGAGCGGACCCCGCGCACGGCCAGATCGAGGTGGCGCTCGATCCAGGCGGGCAGGCTGTCGTCGGCCGAATCGAGCCGGTCGGGGAGCCCGACCACCTTTCGTGAAGTGATTTCGGCGCGATCCGGTCCGGCGTGCGGGGACGCCGAGCTGGGGGTGGGGGACGGCATGGGCCAGGTTACTTAACGGAAGGGTGGTTTCCTGAAGAGAACTGGCGGCCCTGGGAAGAGGTGGCGGGCGTTGGCCATCCGAAGTTTGGTCATAGGGGGCGGCGCAGCCCGTCCAGTACGAGGGTGATGACGTCGTCGGCCTCGGCCCGCCAGTTGGGACGGTCATGGGCCGCGCCGATGCCGTGCAGCGCCATCATCACGGCACCGGCACCCACGTCGTCGCGAACGGCGCCGTCCCGCACGGCGGCGGCCACCAGGTCGGTGACAGCTTGCTCCAGTGCCCGGCTGCCCTTGGCGAGGGTACCCGAGCGATCGGCCATGAGCGTGGCCAGCGTCCGGGCCAGGCCCTCGTGGGCGGCTATGTGGTCGACCATGCCGCGCAGGAAGGTCGCCAACGCCTCTGCCGCGGGCAGTGTGGCCTGTAGCCGGCGGGCGCGGTCGCACAGCGCGGCGACTTCCCCGTGGTAGACCGCCTCGGCCAGTGCTTCCCGGGTGGGGAAGTGGCGGTACAGCGTGCCGGTGCCCACCCCGGCCAGGCGAGCGAAGTCATCGAAGCGCAGGTCGAAGAAGTCGCCGGCGTCCAAGATCTCCCTGGCCTTGGCGAGCAGGGCCTCGCGGTTGCGCCGGGCGTCGGCCCGCAGCGGCTTGTCGGCGGTCATGCGCTCCCTCGCGTTGACAACTGGAGATGACCTCCATATTTTCGGAAAGTGGAGATGACCTCCAAATCGATCGTACCCCACGAGGTGCAGCGTGAAGATCCTGATGTTCGGCCGAGGCGTGATCGCCACCGTCTACGGCTGGGCCCTGCAACGGGCCGGGCATGACGTCGAGTTCTACGTCCGGCCGGGCCGCGCCGCCACGTACGGAGACGCGGTGGATCTCAACCTGCTCGATACGCGGCGCCGGGTGTGGGGGCAGCGCGTCGTCGAGAAGTGGCCGGTGCGCTACCGCGAGGCGCTGGAGCCGGACCACGACTTCGACCTGATCGTGCTCAGCGTGCCGCACCACCGCCTTCCGGAGGCGACGGCCTTCCTGTCCCCGCGTGTCGGCCAGGCCACAGTGCTGGTCTTCGGCAACATCTGGACCGAGCCGCTGGCCGCGATCGGCGCACTCCCGCCCGACCAGATCGCCTGGGGCTTTCCCCAGGCCGGTGGCGGTTTCGGCGCGGACGGCGTGCTCCGGGGGGCGCTGCTGCCGTCGGTCATCTTCGGCACCCTCGGCCAGCCCCCGACCGACCGGGAGCGGGCCGTGCGCCAGGCGTTTCGCGACGCCGGGCTCCGGATTAAGGAGCAGCCTGACATCCGCGGCTGGCTGTGGGTCCATTTCGTGTCGGATGCCGGCCTGTCCTCGCAGGGCCTGCGGCTGGGTTCCCTGTCCAAGCTGGCCGGGGCAACGGGCGACCTGCGCGAGGCGCTGCTGGCCGGCCGCGAACTGCTGCCGCTCCTCACGGCGCGCGGCCTTGACCTGCGACGCCACCGGGGCGGTGTGCTGCTGTTCCGGGCGCCCACCTGGCTGACGGCCCCCGCGCTCGCCTGGCTGACTGCTCATGTCGCGCTTGCGCGCGTGAGTCTTTCGGCGCACTCCGACCCCGACGCCGAGGAGCCGCGTGAGATCTGCCGAGACACCCTGGCCGAAGCACGACGGCTGGGCATCTCGGTACCGCGACTGGAAGCGGCGGAACCGAACTTCGCCCGTGAGGGGACGGGTCGAGTCTGAATCCATCGATGTTGTCGGTCCCGGTGGTCCATCGCGGTTGCTTGGTCCGCCGCATCCCAGAGCCGAAGCCGGTCGCACCGGTCGACCGACTGCCGTTCACACACGGCCTTTCGCTGTCCAGCCTCTATCGCCTGTCCGTGACGTCGTGGAAGGAAAATCATGACTACCGCCGAGAAGCACGAGTTCCCCATGGCCCGTACGTGCCCGTTCGCGCCGCCGCCGGCGTACGAAGAGATCCGCGAGGAAGAGCCGGTCTCGCGGGACCTCGTGCGCCAGGCCCTGCGCATGCGTCCCGACCGCCTGGTGGTGGGCGAGGTAGGGGAGCGGAGGTGGTAGACCTCCTGGCGGCGCTCAACACCGGCCACGAAGGCGGCTGCGGCACCTGCACGCCAACACCGCGGCCGACGTCCCAGCCCGCTTGGAGGCTCTGGGCTGTGCCGCCGGCCTGAGCGGGCAGGCCGTGCACAGCCAGCTGGCCGCGGCGCTTGACGTGGTGATCCATCTGACCCGCGGCCGTCAGGACGGCAGGCGCCGCCCCCTTGCCGCCGGTGGTGGGCCCACCACAACCGCCGACTCCGCCGCACCTGCGTGAACATCGTCAGCTCTAGAGCACACCCATCGCGGCCGTGCGGCACGCTGGGCGGGGCCGTGTGATCGCCCTGGTCAGCGGCATGACCATCCCTTTCTCTCGTACTTGGTCTGCCCCCGTAGAACGCGATCCCGTCGACGACGGCGGCGTGCGGCTGTTCGCCGACACCTCCTGCAGCATGGCGTTCTGCGCGGGCGCCATGTCGGTGAACCAGCCGCCGGCCGCCGCTGACGACCGTGACCCGCCGTCTTGCGGCGAGCCGGCGGCCGAGCTCAGTCCCGCCCGGAGACGGTGTCGGCACGTCGGACAAGCTCCCGGAACCGCTCGCCGAGCTCATCGGTGTCCAACGCGGCTGCGGAATCCGCCACGCCCTCCCACCACTGCGCCGACGCTACGTCACCGAGGTCGGCCGCCACGGCCGCGGCCACGCCCGCCAGGTGTGCCTTCGGCCGGTGACCGTCCCGCTGGGGGGCCAGCTCGCCGGCGACGGCGAGCATCACGGCCGCGTCGTCCAGGCGTCCTTCGCCGCGGGCGGCCTGCGCGCACTCCGCAAGGACCGCGGCCACCGAGAACCCGCTGCCCAGCTCCTGCGCCGTGGCCGCGGCCGCCCGCCAGTGTCGCGCCGCCGCGGACCGGTCCCCGCGCAGCAGCGCACCGTCACCACGGCCGATGGGCACGTGCACGGCCGCCCACACGTCGCGTTCAACGTCGAGGCGCGTCTTCATGGCGGCCTCTGCCCTGGCCAGCAGAGCCTCCGAACCATCGAAGTCCTCCAAACGCAGCGCCGCCGCCGACGCGAAGATCGCCGCCTCCGCGGCAAGCGAGGCGTCGTCGATCCGCTCGGCCAGCCGCATCGCCCGCTCCGCGGTGACGAACAGGTCCGCGGCGACGCGGTTGAACCCGGCGCGCGCCACCAACCAGCGGGCCCTGGCCCGCTCGCTCAGGGCGTCCTCGTGCAGGCGGTCGGTCCAGGTGAGGCCTTCGTGGCTGTGCCCGGTCATCCACAGCGGCAGCCACACCGACCACAGCAGCTCGGCGGCGTCGTCGTGCCGGTAGTCGTCGACGAGCTGGTCGAAGCCGAGCCGCAGCACGTGGCGATCGACCTCGACCTGCTCGACCGCCGTCATGTCGCCGTGGCCCCGGATCCGCGCACCCTGTTCGCGCGCCGTCCGCAGGGCCCATCGAGCCACACCCCGACGGACCTGTTCCCGGTCGGTCGGTTCGAGTGTTTTCAGCGCGTACCGGCGGATCGGCTCCAGCAGCCGGAACCGCCCGACCAGCCCCGCGTCGTCGCTGCGGGTGACCAGTGAGTGCTCGATCAGCTCGGCGAGCGCACCCGCCGCACCCGCCGCACCCGTCGCGTCCGGCGCAGCGATCGCGTCGACGGTGTCGAGGGAGAAGCTGCCCGGGACCATGGCGAGCCGGGGGAGCAGTCGCCGGGCCGCAGGGCCGAGCATCCGGCAGCTCCACTCGACGGTGGCCGCCATGGTGCGTTGCCGCGCCGGCAGGTCCCGCGGGCCGGCCACGGGCAGATCCGGCAGCTGATCGACCCACTTGAGCAGTGCCCGTGGCCCGAGTCGGGCGGCCGTGGCGGCCAGGAGCTCGATGGCCAGTGGCAGCCCGTCGGCCCGTCGACACAGCTGCGCGACGGCACCGTCGTCCTCGCTCCCGGTGGGCGGTGGCACGCCGGCGGCGGCCAGCCGTTCGTCGAAGAGCCGCACGGCCGCCGCCGGGCCGAGCGGGGCGATGCGCACTTCACGTTCCCGGCGCACCCGCAGTGGGACGCGGCTGGTGGCCAGGATCACCGCGTCGGGGGATGCCGCCAGCAGCTCGACCAGTTGCGGGCCGCAGGCCGTCACGCGCTCCAGGTTGTCGAGCACGAGCAGGACCGACGCCCCGGCGAGGTGCGCGGCGAGGCCGGTCACCGTGTCGGCGTGGGATCCCGCGGCGCGGGCCACGACGGCGACGACGTCGTCGGGATCGGTGACATTGGTCAGGTCGGCGAAGTACACGCCGCCCGGGTGATCGGCGGCCACCATATCGGCAGCCACCAGCGCGACGGTGGTCTTGCCCACCCCGCCCGGGCCGGTGAGCGTCACCAGCCGGCCCCGCGTGGTGCGCAGGGCGGCGACGATCTCGGCGACCTCGTCGTCCCGCCCGAACACCGGGACGGCAGGAGGTGACGGCCGGTGGGGCGTCAACGTGCGGGGCGGCATTTCGAGGGCCCCGTCCCCGGCCCGGCCCAGGGTGGACAGCAACGCTATGCGGTCGGCGTCGCGGAGCTGCAGCGCCGAGGCCAGCGACCGCACGGTGTGCGGCTGCGGCTGGGTCCGCCGCCCGCGTTCTAACGCGCTGACCGCGTCGACGGACAGTCCGGCGGCGGCGGCCAGCTCCTGCTGGGTCAGCGACCTGGCCTCCCGCAGGTCACGCAGCATGGCCGCGAAGCTGCTCGTCTTCCGCGCCGGTCTCGACGAATCGTTCATGAGCTGAATTATGCTCGCCAGCGCCAGGGCGGTGTCCGGGCGTTGTCCGGGCGTTGTCCGGTTGCCGGGCAGCACCACCGATCTTCATGCTCGAGAGTGTCAGAACGAACCAGACAGCTAGGAGATCGACGGCATGCTGCCCCAGGCCCTCCACGCTCTGCGCGAGGCGATCAACTCCCACGTCCCGGAGCGGATCGCCGGCTGCTTCACGGAGGACTACGTGGCCGAACGACCGCTGCGACCGGCCGAGGGGTTCATCGGTTCCGACCAGGTCGCCGCGAACTGGACGAAGATTTTGGCCGGGCTGCCCGACCTGCAGGCCGAGATCCTGCGCCACGCCCAGAACGGCGACGAGCTGTGGTCGGAGTGGGAGATGCGAGGTACCGCCCCGACCGGGGCGACGGTGGTGCTGCGCGGCCCGGTGGTGCTCACCACCCGCGACGGACGGATCGCATGGGCTCGGTTCTACCCCGACCCGGTCACCATGGCCGGCCCGACCCACACCACCGTCTCCCGGGTGCTGGACGCCCCGGCCGAACGAATCTTCGCAGTGCTCCGCGACCCCCGCCGCCACCCCGAACTCGACGCCACGGGCCTCCTGCGGCAGGCCAGAACCTCCCACCTGATCGACGCCGTCGGCGACACCTTCGTCATGGCAATGCACAACGACGAGATTGGCGACTACCTGATCGAGAACCACGTCGTGGCTTTCACCGAGAACCGGGTCATCGCCTGGGCCCCCGGCCAACCGGGTCAGCGCCCGGCCGGTCACCGCTTCACCTGGAAGCTCATCCCGATCGACGACGGTCACACCGAGGTGACCCAGACCTACGACTGGGCGGCGGTCACCCACCCGGCAGAGGTGCCTCGCCTGCCGGCCATCTCCGCCGACGAGCTCGACGGGTCGTTGACCCGCCTGGCCGCGGCGGTGGCATAGGGCCGCCGAAGGACTCGGGCACCGTCCGTGTACCGGCTGAGGCGACGTTGCGCGACGGTCCTCAATGGTCATGGCGACACAGGGGCCAAGGCCGTTGCGTTCTCGGCTGGTGAGACTGCTGCACCCCTGGGTCGAGTGACCGAGTAAGGGTACCTAACGCGGAGATGACGAACGCGACCCCTGATGATCGTCGGTCTAGCCGGTCGATCAAGAACAGGGGCCGCGTTCGCGTGCCATCATCCCCGATAGACGTGCTCTCCCGCCACTCAGAGCACGTCACCGCAGATCACCCGACTCATCTCCGGGTACGACCCCGGCCTACGCACCCGGCTCGGCCTCCCGCCCTCCATGCGACTGGCCGCCTCCACCCTGGGACGGCTGCCGGCCCGTCTGGACGGTGACGCCTTCGACACCGCGACCTGCGGCTACCTCGCCGCGCCGGCCGCCTGCCACCCACCCGAACAGGTGACATCCACCCGACCACCCCTGCTCGGCCTGGCCGTGGACGGCAAGACCCTGCGCGGCAGCCGCACCCGCGACGGCGCGGCCCACCTGCTGGCCGCCACCCGCCACGACACCCATACCGTCCTGGCCCAACGCCGGATCGAGACCGCAGCAATGAGATCCCCGCCTTCACCCCCTGCTGTCCGGGCTGGACCTGGCCAGTACCGTCATCACCGCCGGCGCCCTGCACACCCAGCACGACCACGCCCGGCACATCGTCGCAGCCGGCGGCCACTACCTGTTCATCGTCAAAGGCGACCAGCCCACGCTCCTGCGCCGGCTCAAGGCCCTGCCCTGGCGCAAGCCGTGTTGAACGACCGCACCGATGAGCAAGGCCACGGCCGCCGCGAGATCCGACGCATGAAGATCTGCACCGCCCGGCCCGGCCTGCCCTTCCCCCACGCCACCCAGGCCATCCAGGTCAAACGCCGCCGCACTGACCGCAGAACCGGCAAGACCACCATCGTCACCATCTACGCCATCACCAGCCTCCCACCGGGCCGCACCACCCACGCCCAGCTCGCCATGCTGATCCGCGGCCACTGGAGCATCGAGGCCCTGCACCACACCCGCGACGTCACCTACCGCGAAGACGCCTCCCGCATCCGCACCGGCACCGCACCCCGGATCATGGCCGGCCTGCGCAACCTCGCCATCGGCCTGGCCCGCCTGCTCGGCTGGACCAACATCACCTCAGCCACCGACCACTACCTCAGCCACCCAGCCGATGGCCTTCACCTACTCGGTCTTACAACCTGAGAACGCTTCGGCCCTGTGCTCGGGACGCCGATACCCGGTAACGGATTCTGTCCATGATCGATGGAGTTGACCCGCGTCGTCGCTCTGTGACGCCGGCGCGGGTGCGTACCCTCGGTGACCTACGTCGGGATGCCCATGAACACGGCAATGCGCGTCATCGTGTGGTCGAAGAGGGCGTCCCTGGCGTAGATGGTGTTGTTGAACTGGCCGAACAGTTCGAAGCTCACCATGCCGAACAAGGTCGTCCAGGCGGCTACGGCGCGGGCCACCATGTCGTCCGGGATGCCGGGCATGATTTCGCGCAGGCGGTCGGCGTCTTTGGGGGCCGAGTTCCGGTGGGGTGAGGGCGCCGGCCTCGTGCGCGTCGGCGAGTATGCGGCCGTAGACGACCGTGTCGCGGATGGCGGCGGGGATGGTGTCGTCGGGGGCCTGGTAGCCGGGCACGGGGGAGCCGTACAGCAGCGCGTACTCGTGGGGGTGGGCGAGGGCCCAGGTGCGGACGGCGCGGCAGCATGCCAGCTAGACGAGTAAGTCCTAACTCGCTGCGGGGTGGAGGGCGGAAATCACGAAGGGTGTTGACGATCGGTACGTGACTACGGACCTCAACACCCTTCTCACCGCACTGTACGTGACAATCGACGACTGGCTAGGCCGGCCACCCCGCCTGGGACGCCCACCCAAACTGACCGACGCCGAACTGCTCACCCTCGCGGTAGCCCAAGCACTGCTCGGCATCCACTCCCACACCCGATGGCTGCGCTACGTCCCCGCCCACCTGCCCGCCGCCTTCCCCCACCTGCCCGGCCAATCCGGCTACAACAAGCGCCTGCACAAGGCCCTGCCCCTGCTCAAACACGCCATCCGGGCCCTGGCCCGCGACACCGACCTCTGGCACGACCCGGTATGGGTGGTGGACTCCACGCCCGTCGAATGCGGCCGCTCACGCCCCACCACCCGCCGCTCGAACTGGCCGGCTGGGCCGCCACGGCTACTGCCGCTCCCACTCCCGCTGGTTCTGGGGCCTGCGCCTGAACCTGATCTGCACCCCCGCCGGACTGCCCATCACCTGGGCCCTGGCCACCCCGAACATCGACGAGCGCCAGGTGCTGATGGCCATCTGCGACCACGACCCCGCTCTGCTCATCGAACGCCCCGGCCTGCTCATCATCGCCGACAAGGGCTACATCTCCGCCGACTGGACGCCTTCCTGGCCGAGCGCGGTGTGCGGCTGCTGCGCCCGTCCTACCGCAACCGCACACCCCGCCCCGGTGAGCACCTGCTCAAGCCGATCCGCCAGCTCATCGAATCGGTCAAGGACACTTGGCTGACCTCCCGGAACTCCATCCCGAAGCGGTCGCGCTGACCGCCTTCCGAGGGCTGCCGAACGGAGTGGGGCGGGCGTACACGATCTTTGAGGCGCCCGACCGGCGGCGGGCCATCGCGTACTCCCTGCGCGTGGCCAAGGCGTGTGGCTTCGTGCGTGTGGCTTCGTCAAGGAGTCACACGGGGGCGCTTCGGTGGCGACGAGTTTCGCTCAACGGACCGCGCTCGTGGCATGCTCCGCGAGTTTTTCCAGCGGCTCGTTGCTGCGCATGGGTATCTGAGCGAGGGCAAGCGGAAGGGGGGCGCCTCCTGAACAACTGTGCAGAGCAGGAGTTGGCACGCCGCACTCTGGCGCGGGCGAGAAGCCCCCGCACGGGTTAAGGTGCGGGGGCCCTGACACTCGGCACCTACTGTTCGGCTTCCTGGGCCCGGCGCTCCAACGTGGCCGTCGACACAGCCGCCCCACTGGCGGTGTGCGGCGTGACAGTTCGTGATTCGTCGCGCGTCGGCACCACCGATCAGAGGCACGAAACCTTCTGCGGCGCCGAGCTCGCGCGCACCCACCTCCTGTTCGGCGAAATGGCCGCGCCGCGAGCGGCGCCGCGCCGAGGCGCGTGAGCGGCTACACGTCGCCCACGAGCTGTTCACGACGGTGGGCGCGCACGTGTTCGCCCACCGCGCGGCCCGCGAACTGCGGGCCACCGGGGAGACCGTACGCAGGCGAAGCGGCGTCACGACCATCGGCGACCTCACCCCGCGCGAGGTCCAGGCGGCCCGGCTCGCGGGCGGGGGCCTCGCCAATCCTGAGATCGGCAGCCGGCTCTTCGTGAGCCCGCGCACGGTCGAGTATCACCTGCACAACGTCTTCGCCAAGACCGGGATCACATCGCGCGCCGAACTGGGCGCCGTTCTGTTCGCCGATCCGAACAGGCCGTCGTCCTGAGTCGCCCCCGACAGCAGGGGGCCAACACGCCACGTGGCGAGGACGTCCGCGCGCGGACCACTTCCTGTACGGCCGATCAGCGGCTCCGCGGCCGGCCGGTTCCGTGCCGTGCGGCCCGACCAAGGCAGCGGGTTTCCTAAATCTATTAGGAAGATGCATAATCGGTTCAGGCAGATGGGAGGAAGCTTATGGCGCGTGCGGGACTCACCATGGACCGCCTGGCCAGGGCCGGGGCGGAGCTGGCCGATGAGGTCGGGTTCGAGCAGGTGACCGTCTCGGCGCTGGCCAGGCGGTTCGACGTCAAGGTCGCGAGCCTGTACTCCCACCTGAAGAGCTCCCACGACCTCAAGACCAAGATCGCCATGCTCGCCCTGGAGGAGCTGGCCGACCGGGCCGGCGAGGCCCTGGCAGGGCGGGCGGGCAAGGACGCGCTGACCGCCCTCGCCAACGTCTACCGCGACTACGCCCGGCAGCACCCCGGCCGCTACGCCGCCGCCCAGTTCCGGCTGGACCCCAAGAGTGCCGCCGCCAGCGCCGGCGGCAGGCACGCGCAGATGACGCGGGCGATCCTGCGCGGCTACGACCTCACGGAGCCGGACCAGACGCACGCCGTGCGGCTGCTGGGCAGCGTCTTCCACGGCTACGTCAGCCTGGAGATGGGCGGGGGGTTCAGCCACAGCGCCCCCGACACCGAGGAGACCTGGACCCGGGTCCTCGACGCGCTCGACGCCCTGCTGCGCAACTGGCCCGCGCCCTGACACGGCGCCCCACACCAGATGGAAACTCACATGAACTTGATCACGATCCCCATCACCGCCGACCTCCTGCGCGGCGCGCTCGACCTGGAGCGGACCGGACGCGGCCTGCTGCCGCACCGGCTGCCCGCGTGGGCCCGCGCCCAGTGCGCCGACGGGCAACTGCTCATGGCCGAGTCGCAGCCCTCCGGAGTACGGCTGGCCTTCCGCACCCGGGCCACCGCGGTCGAACTCGACACGCTGCCCACCAAGCGCGTCTACGCCGGCGCCCCGCCCCGCCCCGACGGCGTGTACGACCTGCTGATCGACGGCCGTCTGGCCGCCCAGGCCAGTGCGACCGGAGGCGACAACCTGACCATCGACATGACCACCTGGACCAGTGAGCATCGGCCCGGCCCCGTGGCCACGCTCCGTTTCACCGACCTGCCCGGCGGCCTCAAGGACGTCGAGATCTGGTTGCCGCACAACGAGACCACCGAACTCATCGCCCTGCGCGCCGACGCTTCCGTTGAGCCCGCGCCCGCCCGGAACCGCAGGGTGTGGCTGCATCACGGCAGTTCGATCAGCCATGGCTCCGACGCCGCGAGCCCCACGACGACCTGGCCCGCGCTCGCCGCCGCCCTCGGCGGTGTGGAACTGGTCAACCTCGGCCTGGGCGGCAGCGCCCTGCTCGACCCGTTCACGGCCCGCGTCATGCGCGACACCCCCGCCGACCTGATCAGCCTCAAGATCGGCATTAACCTGGTCAACGCGGATCTGATGCGCCTGCGCGCCTTCGGCCCCGCCGTACACGGCTTCCTCGACACCATCCGCGACGGCCACCCCGGCACCCCACTGCTGGTCGTATCGCCGATCCTGTGCCCCATCCACGAGGACACGCCCGGCCCCGGCGCGCTGGACCTCACCGCCCTCAGCGCCCGGCGCCTGGGATTCCGGGCCACCGGCGATCCCGCCGAGGTCGCGAGCGGGAAGCTGACCTTGCGCGTCATCCGCGACGAGCTGGCCCGGATCGTGGCGCAGCGGGCGGCCGAGGACCCGAACCTCCACTACCTCGACGGCCGCGACCTCTACGGCGAGGCCGACTTCACCGAACTTCCCCTGCCCGACCGGCTCCACCCCGACGCCGCCGCCCACCGCCGCATCGGCGAACGCTTCGCCAGGCTGGCCTTCACCACCACCGGCCCCTTCAGGAACGGCGACGTCTGAGGGGGAGACGACCGGTCACCGCCACGCCCGATGCACGATCTTCTTCCCGGAACGGCCGGGGTAGACCACGATCAGATGCTCCTCGACGGGCGCGTCGGGGTCGCTCTCGTCCCCCTCGAACACGCGGGCATAGACGCGCATCCGATAGCGGCCGGGGCCCTCGACGGCCAGGTCGAGAAGCCGCTTCCACGCCCCGCCGCCACGGCCCTCCGAGTACGGCGGTACGACCAGGCGGCCGCTGCGGCGATGAGGAGCATCACCGTACAGCCGAGGGCTGCCAGCCCGAGCAGGCCGGCCACCTGGTAGCTCATGTCGTCGAGGAAGAACACCAGTGCCGGGGCCGGCACGC
Organism: Thermocatellispora tengchongensis; assembly: GCF_014202315.1. GTDB lineage: Bacteria > Actinomycetota > Actinomycetes > Streptosporangiales > Streptosporangiaceae > Thermocatellispora > Thermocatellispora tengchongensis. Next base: position 297,817 of record NZ_JACHGN010000013.1, read on the forward strand.
CGATCAAGCAGAGCGCGAGGGCGACCCCCCGGAACCAGGCCGAAACCCCGGAGACGGCCCACAGCCCCTCGGCACGCGGCGGCGCGGGCGCCGGGCAGTGCCCCAGATTCGAGTAATGGTGTGGAGGATCTTAGCGAGTCACCAGAAGATGCCTGTCACCTCCGATGGCATGCGCGGGCGTCGTACCGGGGATCTGCGGCGAGGGGTTTCCTGCCGTGGCCGGTCAGTGCACCAGCACGATCTTGCCGCGGGCGTGGCGGCTCTCGCTGAGCTCGTGCGCAGCCGCCGCCTCGGTGAGCGGGAACGCCGCCGCGACCGGCACCCGCAGCCGGCCCTGCTCGGCGAGCTCGACCGCGATGCCCAGGCCGTGCACCGCCAGCGGGTCGGCGGCTCCGACGGCCGCGGCCGTGTCGCCCGCCGGCGCGCCGTGCGACAGGTGCACGCCGAGGGCCGCCGCGGTGAGGTCGGGGGCGATGGTCACCACACGCGCCGGGTCCCCGGCGATCTCGATCAGGTCGGGCAACGCCCCTCCGGCGCAGTCGAACACCGCGTCCACCCCGCCCGGGGCCAGCGCGCGGACCCGTCCGGCCAGCCCCGCCCCGTACGTCACCGGCTCCGCGCCGAGTGAGCGCAGGAAGTCGTGGTTGCGCTCCCCGGCCGTGCCGATGACGGTGGCGCCACGGGCGACCGCGAGCTGCACGGCGACCGTGCCGACCCCGCCGGCCGCGCCCTGCACCAGCACGGTGTGCCCGGCGCCGACCGCGAGCCGGTCGAGCACCCGGGTGGCCGTCTCGACGCTGCCCGCGGCACCACCGGCCTCCTCCCAGCTCCACGCGGCCGGTTTCGGCGCCCAGGCCACCAGCACCGCGTGATCGGCGTTGGCACCGCGCGCGGTCATCGCGGTCATGCCGAACACCTCATCGCCGGCCTCGACCCCCGTGACGCCGTCGCCGACCTCGTCCACCACGCCCGCGGCGTCGAACCCGGTCCGGTACGGGAACCTCACGGGCACCACATCACGCATCTTCCCCGAGCGGATGTAGGTCTCTCCCGCCGACAATCCGGACGCCCGTACCGCGATGCGGACCGTCCCCGGCCCGGCGTGCGGCTCCGCGACCTCGGCGACACGCACCACGCCGGGCGCGCCGTACTCGGAAAACTGGACAGCTCTCATGCGCCGCACCGTAACGGAACACCCCGTCCGGTTGACTAAAGTGAGAGCGGTGACGGCCGAAGTGAGGCAGAAGTCGCGCTCCGACGCCCGCGACAACCGCGCGCGCATCCTCGCGGTCGCCCGCGCGGCCTTCGCCGCCGACGGCCTCGGCGTGCCGATCCGGGAGATCGCCCGGCGCGCACAGGTGGGCGCCGCCACCGTCTACCGGCACTTCCCGACCAAGGACGCGCTGCTCAGCGAGGTCTTCGCCGAGCCGATGGCCCTGTGCTCGGCGGTCGTGGAGGAAGGACTGGCGCAGGCCGACCCCTGGCGCGGGTTTTGCCTGGTGATCGAGAAGCTCATGGAGGCGCACGCCCTGGACCGGCGCGTGTCCGGCGGGTTCACCTCGCGGCTGCCGTACTTCACCGCCGACCGCGACCGTACGATCCGGCTGCTGCTCCGACTCGTCCGGCGCGCGAAGGAGGCAGGCGGCCTGCGGGCGGACTTCGTCCTGGAGGACTTCATCTTGGCGATGATGGCGAACGAGGGCATCCGCGCCGAGTCGCCGGAACTGCGCCTGGCGGCGTCGCGCCGGTTCGCGGCCCTGATGATCCAGTCGTTCCGCGCCGGCCCCGTCCCCGCGCCGCTTCCGCCGCCGGTCCGGCTGCTGCCCGTCGTTCAGTAACGCCTCTGCCGGTGGCAGTGCGGCGGCTCACGGCCTCGCGGCGGTGCGGAACCCGGTCCAGCGCAGGTCGCAGATCGATGACCTCGGTCAGCTCGGCCAGATCCACATGGGCGGCCAACTCGGCGACGGTCGTGCAGTAGGCGATGAAGTACCGGTTGGCACCGAACCACTGGCACAGCCGCAGCAGGGCACGGCCGTTGAGCACCACGGGCTCCACCTCGTGCCCGGCCTCACTGACCCACCGCCTGCGCCAGAGTCCTAGACGCGGTGGTTCATGCCCTTTCATCCCGTACGGGGCGCCAGGCCGCTGACCGCCCGGGTCCGCGGCACCGTGCTGTAGTCCACCCCGAGCAGGCGCTGCAGCTCCTCGGCCCCGGATCCACCGCCCGGCCGTCTTCGCGTCACGCGGATCACCCCCACGGGCGCGGGGAGCACTACCTGGCCATCCTGTCGACGACACGTGAAAACTGGCTCAGGCACACATTCCGTGAGCCGATCATTCAATCGGCGAGCAGGACGCGTTTACGCAGGAGATCGGGTTTGGCCCGGCCGTACATCTGCCGCTTGAGCATCTTGATGCGGTTGACGTGTCCCTCGACCGGGCCGGAGCTGTAGGGCAGGCTCAGGCCGGCACGGGCGGCGTCCAGATCATGGCGGAGCCCGGTGATGAAGGACCGCAGTTCGGGCAGGTCGTCGGCCTCAACCGCGGTCATCCAGCGTTCGAGCTTGTCTCCTTGGCGATCCAGCATCATCCGGGCGAAATCGCGGACGTGGTCGCGAAGGGCGGCCAAGGCGGGCAGGAGGCGGTGAGAGCGTCCAGTTGCCGGCGCTCGTCGTTGTCGAGGCCGGCGGGGTCGCGGAGCAGCCACCCGGCGGCGCGCCGTACTGAGGGAGGCCGGGGCGGCGGCTGGTGCCGGGGCAGGCCGTCACGCCACGGGCGCAGGTATTGCCGCAGGAAGGTGGGGCCGCCGCGATGGCCGGGCACGCGTAGTTCCCGGTAGAGCTGCTGGGCGTTGGTGCAGCCGTTGTTCCAGCGTTCGCGCAGGTAGGGCTCGAAGGCGTCGAGCATTTTGGGGCGTTGGCCGGTTCCGTCGTTGACCAGGAGTTCTTCGGGGTCGGTGGCGCGGGCGAAGCGGCGTACGGTGTTGCGGGCCAGGCCGAGGTCCCGGGCGATCGCTTTGAGGCTGTGTCCGCGATCCAGCAGATCATGGATCTGGGCGTGGCGGCGGCGGGTGCGGTCGGGCACACGGCCGGTACGCGAGCGATGCTGTGACGTCCGTAGCGCTCGGTCAGGCCGGGTACCTGCTCGGCGAAGGTCTTGCTGGCGCAGCCGGGGTTGCGGCACGCGAACCGGGTCACCTGCAGGTGGATCAGGATCTCTTGGCCGCCGATGGCGGTGTCGGACAGCCGCCGCTGGTAACGGCGACGCTGATTCGGGCCAGGTGAGGGAGGAAGGTCGCGACCAGCTCTGAGACGTTCACCCATCATGATCAACCAGTACGGCAACGGCGCGCAGGAAGATCACGGAATGTGTGCCTGAGCCGGGGCGGCGACCCCCACCTCGCCCAACGGCGCCCCGCCGCAGCGGCGAAGGACAGGGCGAACAATGCCATTTCGCAGCTGGAGCCGCTGGTCGTACTCGGCCAAAAGCGTTTCACCCCGTCCGACCCGCGAGGCCGACGGTGGTCAGCGGCCGGCCGCGTAGCCCTGGGCGCCGCGGGGGTTGGCCGCCGCGCGAAGGAATTCGCCGTCGCGGGACACCGCGCTGAGCCTGCCGAGGGACCACGGGTCGCGGAGTTCCACCTCATGGCCGCGGCGGCGGAGCTCCGCCACGACGTCGGGGGCGATCCTGTTCTCGACGCACATGACGCCGGGGCGGGACCGGCGCGGGTAGAAGGAGCCGGGGAAGTGCTCCGAGTGGAACATCGGGGCGTCGATGGCCTCCTGCAGGTTCAGGCCGCCGCCGTGGACGAGGGCGAGGAAGAAGTTCACGCTCCACTGGTCCTGCTGGTCGCCGCCCGGGGTGCCGAAGGCCATCCAGGGCTCGCCGTCGCGCAGGGCGAACGACGGGGACAGGGTGGTGCGAGGGCGGATCCCGGGACGCAGGGAGTTGGGCAGGCCGTCCTGGAGCCAGAACATCTGGGCGCGTGTGCCGAGGCTGAAGCCCAGGGACGGGATCGTCGGGGAGCTCTGCAGCCAGCCGCCGCTCGGGGTGGCGGAGACCATGTTGCCGTGCCGGTCGACGACGTCGATGTGGCAGGTGTCCCCCCGCACCCTTCCGTCGGCGGCGACCACGGGTTCGGACGCGACGGGGCCGACCGTCGGTTCGCCCAGCCCGCGGGCGCCCGACAGGCCGGGGGCGAGGGTCGCGGGATCCGGGTAGTCGGGGAGCCGCGGTGCGCGGCCGCCCGGTGAGCCCGGACGCAGGTCGAAGGAGGCACGCGCGCCGACGAGGCCGCGGCGCTCGGCGTTGTAGGCGTCGCTGAGCAGGTCGCTCATGGGGACGTCGGCGGCGTCGCCGTACCAGGCCTCGCGGTCGGCGAAGGCGAGCTTGGCGCACTCGATCACGGTGTGGATGTAGTCGGCGCTCAGGTGGCCCATCGCGGTCAGGTCGTAGCCGGCCAGCAACGCCAGTTGTTGCAGGAACGCCGGCCCCTGACCCCACGGCCCGGTCTTGCACACGGTGTGGCCGTGATAGTCGAACGTGAGCGGCTCCTCCACGGTCGCCGACCACGAGGCGAGGTCGTCGGCGGTGAGCAACCCGCCGTGCGCCTCGCCCGAGCTGTCGCGCCACGCGGTCGTGGTGCTGAACTCGGCGATCGCCTCGGCGACGAAGCCGCGGTACCAGGCGTCGCGGGCGGCGGCGATCTGCGCCTCCCTGGTGCTGCCGACCGCCTCGGCGACGATGCGGCGATAGGTGTCCGCGAGCACGGGGTTCGTCAGCCGCGACCCGGGGGCGGGCACCTTCCCGCCGGGCAGCCAGGTCGCCGCCGAGGTCGGCCAGTCGTCGGTGAACAACCGCTCGACCGTCTCGATGGTGGCGGAGATGCGGCCCAGGACGGGCACGCCGTGCTCGGCGTAGTAGATCGCGGGTTCGAGCACCGCGGCGACCGGCCAGGTGCCCCAGCGCTCCAGCATGAGCATCCAGCCATCGAACGCCCCGGGCACGGTGGCGGCGAGCAAACCGGTGCCCGGCATCACCTTGACGCCGAGACCGGTGACGTGGTCGATGGTCGCCGCGGCGGGGGAGACGCCCTGGCCGCAGACGACGGACACCTTCTGCGCGTATTCGTCCCAGAGCAGGATCGGCACCTCGCCGGCCGGTCCGTTCAGGTGTGGTTCGGCCACCTGAAGGACGAATCCGGCCGCGACCGCCGCGTCGAACGCGTTGCCGCCGCCTTCGAGCACGCTCATGCCCGTCGCGGAGGCGAGCCAGTGGGTGCTGGCGACCATTCCGAAACTTCCCGCAAGTTCGGGCCGGGTGGTGAACACACTGGATCCTTTCGGCTGCGGCGTCGGGGACGCGTTCCGGGGTGAGCAGGTGACCGGCCGTACGCGGGTCGGTGGACTCGCGGTTCCGCCGCACGGCGGTCTTCGGATGACAGCGGGCGGGTGGGGATGGCGGATCGGTGGCGCCAGGTGCGTCGCCCCCGAGCACCACCCGGTGACCACGACCGGGTCGCCCTCCGTATCCGCCTGCTCCAGGCCTGTGGAGCAGTCCGGCGACTCGAGTCATTGTAGGTCGACACCTTAAGGGTTACGATCGTTCCACTTGAGAAAGATATCTCATTTAAGATTGGAGCATCATAGTGTTCATTGCTGCGGCGACGGACAGCGTGTCCATCGCTCCGAGCTGGGATCGCGTGGCAGCGGAGGAGATTCGCCGCCTGGGGGAGGTGCCGGCCGCCAACGTCGGCGACGCCCTGCGGCGGATGACCGTCATGGACGGCGGCATCCGGCTGGTCACCGAGCGCGCCACGCTGCTTGGGAACGCCCTGACCGTGGACGTGCGGTCCGGTGACAACCTCGCCATCCACCGGGCGCTCGACGAAGCCCTGCCGGGTGACGTCCTGGTCGTCAACGGACACGGAGACATGACCCGTGCGCTGATCGGCGACCTCATCGGCGAGATCATGGTGAATGCCGGGGTGACCGGCGCGGTGGTCGACGGCGCAGTCCGCGACGTCCGGGCGCTGTCGGAGATGGGGGTGACCGTCTACGCGCGGGCGATCACCCCAGCGGGACCCTTCAAGGACGGGCCCGGCGCCATCGGCGTGCCGGTGGCGGTCGGCGGCGTGGTGGTGGCGGCCGGTGACGTGCTCGCCGGTGACGCCGACGGCGTCGTCGTCATCCCCCGCCACCGCGTGCAGGAGGTCGTGGACGCGGTCGGCGGGATCGTCGAGAAGGAGGAGGCGCTGCGGCAACGCATCCTCGCCGCGCGCAGCACGGCGGTGGCCCGATGACCGGCCCGATGACCGTCATGCCGCTTGCCTCCCGGATCGAGGACCTGCGCCGCTGGTCGCGGCGCCCCGCCCTGGCCCCGGCCCCGCCGGGAGCCGTCTCCCTCGCCATGGGCGAGCCGGACTTCCCGACGCCGGCGCCGGTGATCGAGGCCGCCGCGGCCGCCCTGCGTGCGGGACACACCCACTACGCCGATCAGAAGGGCCTGCCGGAGTTGCGCGCCGCGCTCGCCTCGAGGTTGCCGGGGCACCCCGGCCGGGCCTGGACCGCGGACGACATCGTGGTCACCCACGGCGCCACGGCCGCGCTGGCGGCCGTCGTGCTCGCGATGATCGGGCCCGGCGACCGCGTGGTCGTCCCGGAGCCCGCCTACTCGCTCTACGCCGACCTGGTCGTCCTCGCGGGGGGCGCCGTGGACTTCGTCCCGCTCGCCCCGGACCTGCACTGGGACCTCGACGCCTTGGCCGCGGCGCTGCCCGGGGCCGCGATGATGATCTTCTCGAACCCGTCGAACCCGACCGGTATCGTGCACCGCGAGCAGGAGCTCAAGGCCCTCGGGGATCTCCTGGACGGCTCGGACACCCTGGTCGTCAGCGATGAGGCGTACCACCGGCTGGTCTACCCGGGGCATGTGATGACCTCGGCGCTGGAGGTCGACTCGCTGCGCGACCGGACGGTGTACGTACAGACGTTCTCCAAGACGTACGCGATGACCGGCTGGCGGGTGGGGTACCTGACCGGGCCGCGCGAGGTGGTGGACGCGGCCGCCCACGTGCACCGGACCCACAACGGCTCGTTGAACACGGCGGTCCAGCACGCGGCCCTCGCCGCCCTTGACCTGCCGGATGGCGTCGTCGACGCCATGGTCGAAAGGTACCGGCGGCGTCGCGAGCTCGTGGTCGGGCGGCTGTCCGGCGTTCCCGGCCTGCACCTGGTCCCGCCGGAGGGGGCGTTCTACGGGTTCCTCCGCTACGACGCCGGCCTGCCCTCCGAGGCGGTCGCCCGCGAGCTCGCCGAGCGCAAGGTGCTGGTCCGGGCCGGCGCCGAGTACGGGCCCTCGGGCGAGGGGCACGTGCGGATCTCGTTCGCGGCCTCCGAGGACGACCTGCGGACCGGGCTGGCCCGCATCGTCCGCCACCTCGGCGGCGGGAGATGCTGACGAGGCCGGACGAGCGACGCCTCACCCCGCACATGTCCGAGCGGCCGAGGGCGTGCCGGCCACACGGGGTATCCTTCGCCTGCGCTTCAATGGGGGCGCAGGACGCCCGTGCCCGGTCAGCGGGACGCCCGACGGGAGGAGGACAAGCTGCGCAGTGACACCCGCCGCAACCGCCGGCGCCTCCTCGAGGCCGTCGGCGAGCTCGCCCGGGAGGCGCCCGACCAGCTCACCATGCAGGCCGTCGCGTCCCGTGCGGAGATCGGACCGGCCACCGCCTACCGCTACTACTCCACGGTGGACGACGTGCTCGCGGCCTACGTGCTCAGCGTCGTCGAAGAGCTCCGCGATTACAGCGCGGCCTCGACCGCGGAAGGGCAACCGCTGTTCGACTCCGTCGTGGACAAGTGGGTGGACCTGCTGGCCGAGCACGGCCCGGCGCTGGTGCAGCTTCGATCCCGGCAGGGGTACCTGAAGCGGCTCCACAACGGGAACGAGATCATCGTCGCGATGCGGGACGCCTGGGCCAGGCCGGTGCGGGAGCTGCTCGACGACCTCGGCCTGCCGGGCGAGATGCTCGAGTACGCCCTGTTCCTCAACAACATCATGTACGACCCGCGGGAGATCCAGGACCTGCTGGAGGAGACGGACCTGTCCCGCCGGGAGGTCATCATCCGGCTGACCGAGGCCTACCGCGGCGCGTTGCGCGGGTGGGCGCGGGCCGGCTGATCATCCCTGGACGCCGGCGCTTCCGGCCCGGTGCCGACGAGCTCGGCGTCTGGCTCCCGCATACTTCCCGCGTTGCGCGTAATCCGCCTCCAGCTCGGCGAGTTACGCGGAACGCGGTTTCTTGGCTCTGCCACCATCCAAGGCGCCGGCGTCGCGCCCGCCGCGGGCGACGAGCGGCGGATCGCACGGGCGGCGCGGACGCCCTGAGGTGGTGGTCGACCCTGCGATGTCCGGGCGCTTCGAGGCTCAACGGCGACGAGCGGCAGGATGTACCGTTCCACGCAGGCGCGGTGGACGCCTGGTAGCTCGACGGGGACGCGCCCCGTCCTCGATCTTGTGATATGCCTCCCTAAGCACACGATGAACTGATACAGTCTTCTCAATTCGTAGCCGTGTCTACGTACTGTCCGACCAAGGGGGCCAGCAGTGGCTATGCATCAGGTGGAGCACGAACCGGCCGAATCGGCCCAAACCATACGGGCGGGTGAGCTCGAAGTCGGAATCATCGACGACGGTGGCAGCGGCGTGCCGCTCGTGCTCGTTCATGGCGGCGAGAGCGACCGCACCCAGTACGCCACACTCCGCTCGTACCTCGGCCCTGGAATTCGGGCGATCTCCTACGATCAACGCGATTCGGGGATCACCGTGAACCCGCCGATTCCGTACACGATGGGCGACCTCGCCGACGACCTCGTCGACTTGCTGGATGCGCTGGGGCTCCAGCGTGCGCACCTGCTGGGCACCTCCTTCGGCGGTGCCGTCGTGCAGCACACCGCGATCCGGCATCCCGAGCGGGTCGCATCCCTCGTCCTGATCGCCACCACGCCGAGCTTCGCGCTGTGTCCTCAGAAGGTCGGGGAACTGTTCGACATGTCCCACGACGACCGGCAGAAGGCGGTCAAGGACTACTTCGTCACACCCGAGGGCCGGGCCGATCTGCACAACCGGGCCGCCCAGACGCTGGCCTACCGTGATCCTGATAAGGCCGACCGCCGCCACGCTGCCGCCCGGCAGCACGAGGTCCGGGACCGGCTGGGGGAGATCACCGCACCCACCCTGATCGTGCACGGCACGCAGGACCTGCTGGCGCCCTACTCCGGCGCCCTCCTGATGAAGGAGCGGATCCCGAACGCCCGACTGCGCTCGATCGAGGATGGGCGCCACGCGATCGCGATGGAGTTCGCGCAGCCGATCGCCGGCTACATACGCGAGTTCCTCGGAGTGTCAGCAGCGTGAGCGACGCGACACACGCCCACCTCCGGCACACCCTGACATCAGAGCCTGCCGGGGGCGGCGCCCGCCCCCCGTCGGCGGGTGCCGGTGTCAGGCGCGAGCCTCCTCGGGCAGGTGCCGCCCTCCTGGCGCCACCGCTCCGGTGGGGACGTGACGTGCGGCGGGGATGTGCTGCCACGTCGTACCGGCCGGGGCGCTCTTCGCCCTCGCGATCGCCGCGGTGGTCGTGCCGGCCGCGATCAGCCGGGGGGCGACGGTGATCGACGCCGGGCGTGAAGTCGCCAACCGGATGGCCGAGGCGGCCCGGGCGTGGCTGGACTCCCTGGACGCCGAGCAGCGCAAGGCGGCGGTCGGAGCGCCACCGGGCACCGGCGGCGGTGCCGAGGACGAACGTACCCGCTGGTTCTACACGCCCACCGATCACGGCGGCCTCACCTTCCACCAGCAGCGCCCCGCCCAGCACCGGCTGGTGATGCGGCTGGTCGCGAGCGGACTGTCCGAAGCCGGGTACAACACCGTCGCCACCGTGCTCGGCCTGGAGAACGTGCTCGATCGGGTCGAGGGCTTCTCGGTGAACTGGGGGCGGGAACGCACCCGCGACCCCGGCATGTACTACCTGCGGGTCTTCGGCGAGCCCGGCGGGCCGCGGCCGTGGGGATGGCGGTTCGGCGGCCACCACGTCTCGCTCAACCACCTCGTGGTGGACGGGCGCGTCGCCGCCACCACGCCGTGTTTCCTGGGCGCCGACCCGGCCGCGTCGCCGCTGCTGGGCGGGGCGACGCTGCGCCCGCTGGGGGCGGCCGAGGACCTGGCCCGCGAACTGGTCCGCTCCCTGCGCCCCGAGCTCGCCGCCCGCGCGGTGCTGCTGACCCGTCCTCCGAACGACGTCGTTGCGGGCAACAGCAGCCGGATCGACGACCGCGTGCTGACGCGCGGGGAACTCTGGCGCCCCGGACAGCACACCCCGGACCGTGCCGATCACCCGGCCACCGGCCTGCACGGTGCGGACCGCCAGGCGCTGGCCCTCACCCCGGCGCCCAAGGGCGTGCCGGGCGCGGAGCTCGACGCCGCGCAGCGGGAGCTGCTGCGCGCCCTGCTCGGCACCTACCTCGACCGCGTCCCGGACGGGGTGTCCCCGCTGCCCCGCTACGACGACCCGGCGGCGCTGGACGCCGTGCACCTGGCCTGGGCCGGCTCCACCACCCCGGGCGAGCCGCACTACTACCGCCTGCAGGGGCCGCGGCTGCTCGTTGAGTGGACCAACGTCCACCGCGGCGTCAACCACGCCCACGCCGTGTGGCGGGACCCGGAGACCGACTTCGGCGGCGACGTCCTCGCCGCCCATCACGCCGCTCACCATCGCCATTAGAACGGGATGTGAGGACATGGACGGTCAACAACCTCCACCCACCGACGTTCCCCTCCACCAGCCGTGCCCCGGACCGCGGGAATCCTTCGTGGTGCCGGCGCACCGGCCGGCCTCCGCGACCACCCGGCCCGTACGGGAGCAGGGTGGCGACGCATCAGACGCATTCGATCTGTTCGACGCCTCGGACGCGTTGGACGCGTTGGACGCGTTCGGCGCGGCGACCGCCGGCGCCTTGGTGCCGCACGCGACCGCTCCGGCACCCGTATAAGCGACCGGCTCGTGCGAAGGCATGTGACCCCGCTGGGTCTGATGCTCGCCCTCACCTTCGCGACGGGCGTCGTCGACGCCGTCGGCTACCTGCGCCTGGACCAGGTGTTCGCGGGCAACATGACCGGCAACGTGGTCATCCTCGGCATGGCCGCCACCGGCGGGACGGGGCTGCCCGTGCTCGGTCCGGTCATGGCGCTGGTCTTCTTCCTCGTCGGCGCGGCGGCGGCCGGGCGGGTGCTGCGCACCGCCGCACCGGGCTGGGGGCATCGCTGCACGGGCCTGCTGGGCGGCGTCGGACTGGTCCTGGCCGCCACGGCGCTCGGCCTGGCCGTGACCGGGCCGGGCACCCCCGCCGCCCGCGCGTCGATGGCGTCGGCCCTCGCCCTGGCCATGGGAGCACAGGCGGCGACGGCCCGCCACCTGGCGGTGAAGGACGTCACCACCGTGGTCGTCACCTCCACGCTGACCGGCCTCGCGGCGGACTCCCCGCTGGGAGCGGCCCGCGGTCAAGGGGCACGGCGCCGAGTCGCGGCCGTCACCCTCATCACCGCCGGAGCGGCCGCCGGCGCGGCGCTGTGCCAGGTACACGAAGGTCTCGCGGTGGCGGCGGCAGCGCTCGCCGTGCTGGCCGTGACCGGCCTCGGCCACGCGTCCGCACGCTCCCCCCACCACGTGGCGGCCACGGCCGAACCGATGACCTCCCCGACGAGCAGTTCCTAGGCCGTCGGCCACGGCCCGGGCCCCACCTTCCCCAGCTTCGGCGCGACGACACCGACACCTCCACCCCTGACCGCGTTCGCGGCGATCGCCGACGGAGACCCGTGATGAAGACCCCTACGAAGTCCATATCCACAATCGACGACCGGACCACCGCCCACCGCGACCGCGCCAACGGAGGACGTCCATGAGCACAGTCCAAGCTCCCCCGGTCCGCATCGGTAAGGCCGCCGTCGCGGCTCTCGGCATGCTGGCCGCCGCCACCGGCGCCCTGGAGTCGGCGCTGACACCGACGCTGCCGCTGTTGCAGCGCGAACTGTCACTGACTCCTGCACAAGGGGCACTGGTCGGCATCGCGTTGTACCTCACCGGTGCCATCCTCCTGCCCATCACGGGCAACCTCGGTGACCGCTTCGGCGGGAAACGGGTCATGACCCGGCTGATGGGGGTGGTGGTGGTCGGCGGCCTGGTGTCCTCGCTGGCGCCGAACCTGCCGCTGCTGCTGCTCGGTCAGGTACTGCAGGGCGCGATGCTGGGCGCGCTGCCGCTCTCGTTCATCATGGTACGCAAGTACCTTTCCCAGGGCGAGTCCTCGGTGGCCATCGGTGTGGTCAGCGGGTTGTTCCTGGCCGGCGGCATGCTGGGCACGCTGATCTCCGGGCCCATCGCGGAGGGGCTGTCCCGGCACTGGATGTTCGCGATCCCGACGATCGGGATCGTCGTGGCGACCCTGCTCGTCCACAGGCTGATGCCGGACGACCCGCCGGCCCGGTCGGACTCCCGGATCGACTGGCCCGGCCTGCTTCTCATGAGCGGCATCCTGCTGACGCTCATGCTGGTGCTCGCGATCGTGCCCGAGGCCGGCAGCCAGCCGATCGAGCTCGGCGCCCTCGTCGTGCTCCTGGGCGTCCTCGTGACCGGATGGATCGTCGTCGAGCGCCGGTCCCGGGCGCCGATGTTCGATCTGCGCCTGCTCGCGCAGCCGGCGATCTGGAGCTCCTACGTGATCACATTCGCCGTCTGCCTGGGCACCAGCCTGTCGATGCATCTCGTTCCGCAGCTGCTCGCGGCGACCGGCGACGGGTACGGCTTCGGGGCCAGCGCCACCGACATCGGGTTCTACCTGTTGCCCGGCGCCGCCGCGGCGGCGGTCGCCGGCCCCGTCGCCGGGGTGACGGTGCGGCGTTTCGGCTCGCGTGCCGCGGTCATCGTCGGAGTCGTCTGCATGATGGCCGCGTTGATCGCCATGGTGTTCCTCCACGGCGAGATCTGGCACCTCGTCGTCGGCAAGGTGCTGGTCGCCCTGGCCAGCGGCGTCTGCGTCACGGCGGTGGTCGTCAAGACCGCCACCGCCGTCGATCACAGCGACACCGGCACCGCCACCAGCCTGGTCCTGGTGATTCGCGTGGTCGCCGCCGCCGCGGGCATGCAGATCGGCGGTGCCTTCCTCACCGCCGGGACCCCTTCCGGGTCGAACATCCCAACCGAATCGGCCTTCGTCACCGGCTTCGTCATCGGCGGCGCCATCGCGGTGCTGTCCCTGCTGGCCGTTCGCAAGCTGGACAAAGGAGTCAAGGAATGACGGATATCCGTACCACGCCGAGGCGCAAGGTCCTGGTATCGGGCGCCAGCATCGCGGGGCCCACCCTCGCGTTCTGGCTGAACCGCTATGGATACGACGTCACGGTGGTGGAGAAGGCGGGCACGATCCGCGCCGGTGGCTACCCCATCGACGTGCGCGGCACCGCCCTGGAGGTCGTCCGGAGGATGGGAATCCTGCCGCGGCTGCGGGACGCGCACATCGACCTGCGGCGGCTGACCTTCCTGAACGAGGACGGCAGCGAGGTGGCCTCGGTCCACCCGCACAACGTCACCGGCGGCGTCGCGGGGCACGACCTGGAGGTGCGGCGCGGGGACCTGACCGAGGCCCTCTACGCCGCGGTCCGTGACCACGTGGAGTTCATGTTCAACGACTGCATCGAGACCCTCGACCAGTCCGGCGACGGGGTCGACGTCACCTTTCGCGGGGGCGGCAGCCGCAGGTTCGACATGGTGCTCGGCGCGGAGGGCATGCACTCACGCACGCGGGAGATGGTGTTCGGCCCCGAGGAGCCGTTCCACCGGTACCTCGGCTACTGCTTCGCCGTGTTCACCATGCGCAACACCTTCGGGCTCTCCCACGAGACCGTGATGTGGAACACCCCGGGCCGGGCCGCGGCTCTCTACGCCACGGGGGACGACGACGTGCACGCCTTCCTGACCTTCGCCCGGCCGGAACCGCCGTTCGACGCGTTCCCGAACCCGGAAGCCCAGCGGAAGCTGGTCGCCTCGGTCTTCGCCGACGCGGGATGGGAGGTCCCGGGCATGCTGGCCGCGATGCGCGACGCGGACGACGTGTTCTTCGACGCCGTCGCCCAGATCCGCATGCCCCGCTGGTCCAGCGGCAGGGTCGCCGTGGTGGGCGACGCCGCGCACGCGCCCTCCTTCCTCACCGGGCAGGGCACCAGCCTCGCGCTCGTCGGCGCGTACATGCTCGCCCACTCCCTGGCCGATCGGGACCATGCCGCGGGCTTCGCCGCCTACGAACAGGACACCCGCGAGTTCGTGACCCTGAACCAGGGGCTGGTCGGCGAGGGCGGCGCCACCCTCTTCCCGACCACCGCCGAGGCCCTGCGGCAGCGCAACGACAGGCTGCGCAAACTCACCGCCATGCCCTCCTCGGCGGGACGACCGGCCCACTCGGCCCTCACCCTGCCCGAACTCCCGCCTGTGACGCCCGGGTACGCCCGCTGACGACGGACGCCCCTGGTGGCCAGAGACCGGCGTTTCGCATTGCGTGGAGAGTGAACTCGGTGCGGCCGCACGCGCATCGGCTCCGCACGACCGCCTACGCGGTGATGCGGCCGGTCGCCCGCGACGGGCAGCCACGCATGACCGAGACCGGCCCGGACTGGCGCTTCTGCCTGGTGCCCCGCTCGTCGGTGACGGTGCGGGACACCTGGCACGCGACCGGCCTGTGGTGCTGGGCATGGCGCGGGCGGCGATCGACGAGGTGGCGGCGCTGTCGCGCACCAAGACCGGGCCGGACGGCGTGCCGCTCGCGCAGCAGCGCCGGGTCCAGGCCGTCCTCGGCCAGGCCGGCGCGCGGGTCGACGCCGCCGTGGCGTTGCTGCTGGCCACGCTCGGCAAGTTGGATGCCGCCGCGGCGGAGGGCCGCCCCTCGACGGAGGCCGAGCGCGGTGCCGTACGGGGCGCGTTGCCCCACGCGGCCGAGACCGCGCGGGCCGTACTCATCTCGATGTACGAGTTGGGCGGCTCGACCGCGCTGTACGAGTGGAGCCGGCTGGGCAGGCTTTTCCGCGACGGCCACGCCGCGGCACCTCCATCTTGTCGGCGGCCAACTAGGAGCTGGCCGGCCGCACCGCATCGGCATTCCCGGCGACGACCCTACCCTTTGAGTTCGTTACTCGGGCCGGGACGTGTTCCTGGTCGATGACCACGTGCGGCGTAGCCACGTCTGATGCAGGGCGGCGGCCGGTGGCCGCGATGACCAGCGGCCGCTCGCCCACCGGGCGAACCGGCCCACCGCCGCGGCGGTCGGGGAGGGCCGTACCGCCCTCTCGAATCATCGGTGACGGGGGCGGCGGTGCCGCGGTTTCCGGATCGGTGCACGCCGAGCGGCGCCGGTTCCTGTCCCAGGTGGCGCGGTGCTCGACGAACCAAGGGCTGGAGCGGCGCAAGGACCGCAAGTTCCCGATCCCTGCCGGCCTTCCTCGCCCAGGCCGCGGTGGACCAACTGGATGAGGTGGTGGCTCTGTTCGACCAGGCGGTGTCGGCCCGGGAGCCGCGGGCCAAGGCAAGACGGACGAGGCGCTGGTGGAACGGGCCCTGCTCGGCAGCGGCTCCGCCCGCATCGCACCGCTGGACGGCGGGCAACTTCGTCAGCTTCGGCTCACTACCGCCACTGGTCGTTCGCTTGCCGGTCAAGCCCCGACAACCGGCCTGGCCTGCCTCTCCTACGGCCAGGCCCGACCAGCGCTCCGCGGCGACGCCGCTTGCCTGGGGTAGCCGTGTCAGTACGGCTTGAAGTCGGGGTAGTAGGCCGCGGCTGCGGTGGCGGTGTCGATGTTCCGCGGGAACAGCTCGGCTTCGTAGGCGCGGATGGCCGCGTCGATGTCCTCGGGCTGTTGGGCGATGGCGTTGCCGAGCCGGCCGGCGTCGTACAGCGCCCAGTTCGCTCCTTCGCCGTCCGGCGGAGCCAGGTGGGCGGCGTCTCCGATGAGCGTGACCCCGGGTACATGCTCCCAGCGGTGCCCGATCGGCAGCCCGTACAAGGGGCGGAATACCGGCGGGATGTCGCTGTCCGCGACCAGCGCGACGAGCTCCGGCGCCCACCCCTCGAACATGGCCGCGACCGTGCGGGCGGCCGCAGGGCCGTCGTTGAAGTCGATGCCATCGAACCAGTCGAGCGGCCGGTCGAACATGGCGTAGGAGTGCAGGGTGTCCGCGCGCTCGCGCTGCACGCCGAGACCGATGCGGGTGGTTTCGTCGTAGGCGGTCATCGACCCGCCGCCGACCAGCGCCAGGGTGGCAGGGTGCCGGGTGTCGCTCTCGTACAGGTACGTCTCGACCATGGAGCGTCCGGCGTAGGCGGGTGTGGCATCGGACAGCAGCGGCCGGACCTTCGACCAGGCGCCGTCGGCACCGACGAGGATGTCGGTGACAATCGTCGATCCGTTGGCGAAGGTGACTTCGTGACGACCGTCCTGGAGGGTCCGGACATTCTGCGTCTTGTGGCCCCAGACGACCGTGCCGGCGGGGAGGGATTCCAGCAGCAACTGCCGGAGCTCGCCACGCTGTACCTCGGGGCGGCCTGCGGCGGGGTCGTCGGGCTGGTCCGCCAGGATGGTGCCGTCAGGTGCCACGTCGCGGGATGCCTGGCGGCCTTCGAGGATGAGGGATCGGAAGCCGTCCATCAGGCCGGCGGCGCGGATCCCGTGCTGTCCGTTGTAGTCGTGGATGTCGAGCATGCCGCCTTGGCCGCGGGCCTGCGCGGACGGCTCCGCCTCGTACACCGTGGACGGGATTCCGTGAACCGCCAGGGTTCGGGCCAGCGTCAGTCCCGCAAGACCGGCGCCGATGATCGTGATCTGGGTCATGCATGCGTTCCTTACTGCTCTGGGATGAACCGGCGGTCCTGCCCGCAGGGGGCTCCCGGCCGCCTCGCGGAACAAGCGGAGTGACAGGGCTGCCGGGTCAGGGGAAGCTGGGCGGCTCGATCCGGGATGCGAGCTGCTCCAAGAGGTCGTGGAGCCGCGCCCGCTCTTCGGCGTCCAGCGGCGCGAGGATCGACTCCTCGACGCGGTCCATGGCTTCTTCGAAGCCCTGGATCAGCTCGGAGCCCGCTGGGGTGACATGCACCCGGCGGCTGCGCGTGTCACCCTCCTGCGTCCGGCGTTCCACGAGTCCGCGCCGCTCCAGCCCGGCCAGGAGCCGCGAGACGCCCGGCGCGCTGGTACGCGTGGCCCGGGCGACGTCACGCTGGATGGCATCCGGGTTCTTTGACAGGTACGCCAACACGGCGCTCTGCTCGTGGGTGAGGCCGCGTTCCCGTATCCAGTCATCGGCGATGCGCCGCTGCCCCCACACAACCCACCGCATCAGCTCCAACGTGCTCTCCTTCATAGTTAACATGCTAACTGTTGCATAGTTAACGATCAAATCGGGATACCTCTCACACTGGTGTCCGGCCTATCCGTGGGGTGCGAGGACCCTCGGTGACCTTGGCGATGGCTTCGGCACCGCGGCCCTCGGCCCGCAGCGCGGCCACCGTCAGCGCCAGATAGTCGCTAGTCCAGGTCGCGACCGCGTTGGTCAGCAGGCGCCGCCGCGCAGCGGCATGAAGACGGCCAGTTCGCTGTGCACGCTGCGCCAGCCGTGGGGGCCGCGTTCGAGGGCGATGCTGCGCGGGGCGGCGCTACGCAGTCGCAACGGCACCACCAGGCGTCCGCCGGAGCGAGCTGTTCCAGCCAGGCGGTGGGTGTCTCCCAGGCGCCCACGGTGGCGATGATCTTGTCGTGCGGAGCGCGCTCGGGATGTCCTGCCGTCCCGTCGCCGCAGATGACCTCGACGTTGGTGATGCCTGCGGCCTCCAGGTGTTCGCGGGCGCCGTCGGCGAGGTCGTCAACCGGGGATCAGGAACCAGCACTGCAGGGGTTCACCTGGATATGGCCGGTGTGGTCGTGGTGGACAGCAGTGCGGCACAGGCGAACCGGGCGAGTCGTTCGGGCAGGTCGTGCGGGTCATGGTGGCAGATGAACAGCCACGACATCACGGTTCCGCCGAACATCGCATGGAACAGATCGACGTCTGGCATCCGCGCCAGCTCGCCGCGCCGCACCGCGCGTTCCAGCAGCTCGGCGTTTCCGGCTCGTTCCGGCTCTACGAAGGTCCTGGTGAACCGTGAGGCCAGTGCCGGATCACCCGCGGCCTCGCCGAGCAGGCTCATCAGCGCGGTGGCGGCCCCCGGGTTGGTCAGGTGGCCGACGATCACCCGCGCCAGTGCGGTCAGGTCGCCCAGCAGCGACCCGGTATCCGGTGGCACCTCCA
Source organism: Thermocatellispora tengchongensis (assembly GCF_014202315.1). Lineage (GTDB taxonomy): Bacteria > Actinomycetota > Actinomycetes > Streptosporangiales > Streptosporangiaceae > Thermocatellispora > Thermocatellispora tengchongensis. The sequence goes on from NZ_JACHGN010000013.1 coordinate 316,199, forward strand.
GCGTCCGTCCGTGAATGATCGCGGCGAAGGCCATCTCATGTTTGCCGGCGTAGCGCCGGTAGATCGACGCCTTGCCGATCCCCGCGCGCTCGGCCACGGCGGCCACCGTCAGGCCCGTGTACCCGACCTCTTCCAGGAGCTCGATGACGGCCGCGGTGATGGCCGCATCGACGCGGGTGTCACGTGGCCGCCCCGTCTGTTGCTTGTTGCGATGCATTCCGCCATGATACGAGACCAGAGTTTCGGAACTATGGTCTTGAAAGTAGGTCAGTGGTGATCGACGAAGCGGTGGCATGGTCACCTTCGGCCGGCACCCGGCGGCCGGTCCCGAGATGGGCCGTCGGGAGGGCGCACGCGGTGCCCCTGCTCGTCCTGCCGTCGAGCCTGTGGCGAATCGGCCTGGCCATGGGGCTTCCGCTCGGCTACACCGAGCAGGGGCTGCGTGACATCATCGGCACGACCATGTGGGGACCGCTGTACCTGGTGGCTCTGGCCGCGCTGACCGAGGGTGCGGCCCTGCTTACGCTCGGCCTCGTTCGCCCCTGGGGCGAGGTGGTGCCGCGCTGGATCCCGCTGCTCGGCGGCCGCACGATCCCGCCCGCGGCCGTCACCGTGCCCGCCTGGCTCGGCGTCGCGGTTCTGACCCTGCTGTGGACGCCGTTCCTGTTCTGGTGGACACTGCCGCACGCCGACATGACCGGGACCGGAAGGCTGCTCGTCGGGCTCGTCTACCTGCCCCTCGTGGCCTGGCCACCGCTGCTCGCCGCCGTCACCCTGTCCTACCAACGCCGCCGCCGTGGCGTGTCATGAGCACCCGCTCGGCTCCGCCCGCCCAATTGGGTCGCCAACAGCCACCCGCACCCGCACCGTAGCCCAGGTGACGAGCCATTACATCGAGTGCCCTACGGGCCGGCTGCCTGCCACACCGTGGAGGCTGCGATGTTGTAGCCCAGCCGGGCCGATTCGCCTGCGGCAGGGCCTGCACCGCACGGGCCACGTGCCCGTCGCCGGGGTCCAGTGGCGTATGCCGCGCTTCCAGCGGGTGAGTGCGCCGCCGGCCCTGCCCGTGTGGTCGGCGAAGAAACTGACCACACGGGCAGGATGACGACGCATGTCGGGCTAGCACTGGGAGCGGTCCGTGATGACCCTCTGCTCCTCCCTGGTGGTCAGGTCGATGACGATGATCTTGGTGACTTTGGGGTTGAGCAGCAGCTCGAAGCATTCCACGGTCTTCCAGACGCCCGACGGTTGCACGCTTTCTCCGAGCACTACTCGGACCTCGCCGGAGGCATTCCGGGCATAGGCTTGCGACACCCGCCTCCACACGGCGTTCACCTGGGCTTTAATGGCGTCCCATGGCACCTCCGCGGGGTCCCAATCCATATCTCTGCTACGCCAGATCGCCTGTGGGATTCCGCGGCTGTCCATGAGCATTTCGAGCGTGGTTCCGCCCTTTTCCTTCGCGATTTCAGCGGCTTCGTCAGGTCCCGCGGACAAGTATTTCTCATTTCCTGTCTCGGTGCGGCCGGACCAGAAGAAGGCAGTGCCGCTGGGGGAGGTGTAGTTGCCGGCGGAATGCAGGCTGGCCTCCATCGCCCGGACGTGCGCGAGGACCAGTTGTTCCTTGCTCCTGATAAGGCCTATTCGGATTTCCGAGACCGCGTCCGAGCCCGTTCTGGCAGCCGTGTAGGCGTTCTTGAGAGCCCGGAAGCCGGCGCTGACCAGCTTGCCGATCCCGGCGGCGACCAGCTCTTCGAGAACGATCGTGCCGATGTTGAGCAGCGTCTTGCCCAGCGATTGGTCACCATTGATGAGGCGGGAGATCTCAATGCCGACTTCGACGACGGTGAGCACCGCTCCGCAGACCCGAGTGAGACTGCAGCCCGCGGTGAGGGGAGCCCACCCCGCAGCGAACAACGTGTACCCGTACTTGATCGCCTGGAAGGTGAGAATGTATCGTTGCATTCCCTGGAACGCAGGGTCCAAGGTGGAGTTGATGCAGTTCTGGTAAGACTGACTGTCTTGCGGATATATGTCACAGAAGGCGGAGTTGATGTAGGCCCGCGTGGCCAGGTCCTCCGGATCTCCGATGACGTTCTCGATGCAGTTGCTATAGAATCCGCCCTCTTCTAGGCCGTACAACTCCTCCAGCTTGGCGTAATCGTCCCTTGTGTACTCGACAATGCATTTGTGGATTTCCACGCCGGCGGCATGTTCGTAAGCCTCGTAGGCCTCATTGGCCGCTGCGACGGCCGCCTCGGCGTCGAGGCCGGCCTCAGTGGCCGACCTGTAGGCGCTGCCGGCCGCTGCATAGGCCCTGTTGGCGGCGTCGATGGCGATCTCGTGGGAGGCGACCGCCCAGGTGGCCGACCGGATGGCGCTGCGAGCCGAGGTGTTGGCCCTGGTGGCCGCCTCGCGGGCGGTCTTGACCGCGGCCGCGGCCTTGCTCACCGAGGCAGCAGCCTGATCGGCGTAGTCGCTCGCCTGCTGGGCATACCCGGAAGCCCGCTGCGCCGAATCGATCGCCTGCTGAGTGTACGATGCGGCCTCCAGGGCCTTGTCGCGGGCGCGGGCGGCCACGGCCTGCGCTTCCAGCGCATACTGCACAGCCGTCTCGGCGGCCTGGCTGATCTTCGTGAGCAGACCGGAGACCACAGCCAAATGGATCGCGCTCGCATGATCCCGCTCGGCCGCGGTGAACCGGCCGGTGGTGAGAAACTGCTTCAGGCCCGGCGCGGGTCCTTCCAAGGCGATCTGCGCGGCCGCCTTCACCTCCGGTCCGCTGTGGGGGCTTGCCAGGATCTGGTTGACCCGCACCCGGTCACCGATGGCCGCCGCCGTGTACTGGCCGGTGTCAAGAAAGTCGCGCAACGCCTGCAGCGTGTCGGTGTCGAGTGCTTGCTGGGCCCGCTGCGCCAGAACGACGTCGCCGGACGCCTTGGCCGCGGTCAGGATCTGGTTGACCTTCAACCGGTCCGCGCTGTAGCGGCCGGGATAGTTCTGAGTACGCAGGAAGGTCGCGACCGTCTGATCGCTGCCGGCCAGCGCGCTCCTGGCCGCCGTCGCCAAAGCGGCGTTCTCGGTCACCGCCAGGTTCATCACCGCAATGCGGTTGTCCTGTGCCACGGCGTTGGGGATGCCGGTGCGGACGAACTCCAGAACGAGATCGTCGGTGCTGCCCAGCGCGGCCAGCGCCGCCTGTTTGGTCCAGGCGCCCTGGCCGCCGGCCAGGTTGAGCGCGACCCTGCGTGCCGCCGCCACCGCGGCGGCACGCTCGGTGGCCGGGTCCAGCACCACGGCGATGAGCCTGTTGGTTTCCGCATCGCGTTTGGCGGCTTGGTCGACGTCCCAGTCTGCGACGCGTTGCTGTGCCTCGTACTCGGCGTTGGCGGCACGGGCGATCTCCAGCCCCTCGTCCCGGGCCACCGCCAAGCGCTCGGCGTCGGCGGCGCGCGCTGCCTTGAACACGGCGTCTGCCTGCTCTGCGGTGTCCAGCGCCTCCTGCGCGGCAGCGGTGGCGGCGTTGGCGTGGTCGGTGGCGCGTTGCGCAGCCTCGGCGGCCTCGCCGGCGTGCTCCGCGGCATCGAGGGCCGCGATTGCTGCGGCCTCGGCGTTGGCCGCTGCCCGGTTGGCGGCCTTCCGCGCGTTGTCCGCGGCGCTGATGGCTTCCTGGAGATACTCCTCGGCTGCCCGTGCCGCCCGGGCGGCACGCTCGGCGTTGGCCCGCGCCCTCGCCGCCGCAGCGACCGCCTCCTGGGCTTCCGCGCCGGCCGCGTTGGCGTACCGCACCGCCTCGTCATTGGCGGCCGCTGCCGCCAGGGCGTGCTCCGCCGCAGCCCTGGCCGATTCGATGGCCTTCTGGCCGTTTGCCAGCGCCTTGCCCGCCTCTTCCGCCCGGGTGGCGAAATCTCGCGTCTGCTGGGCGATCGCATTGGCTTCCTGCGCCGCCTGTCGTGCGACATCCGCCCTGTTGGCATCCACTGACGCCTCGGCGGCCGCCCGGTAAGCCGCGGTGGCTTTCTGGCTGGCCTTCGACGCCATCTGCGCCGCCCGCGCCGCCGCGGTGGAGGCGACTCGCGCCGCCCGGTTCGCCGCCGCTGCCGCCTCAACGGCCACCCGCGCCGCATCGGCCGCCTTCTGCGCCGCCCTGGCCGCCCGCTGGGCCTGCGCCTTCGCTTCGGCCATGTTGTCGCGCGCAGCTTCGGTCGCCTCGGCGGCCTCCGCCGCGGACCGTCGCGCCGCGGCTGCGGCGTCCCTGGCGCGGTCGGCCTCGCCGGTGGCGTGGGTGGTCTCCTGCTTCGCCAGCGCAGCGGCCGCCTCCGCCTGGCCGAGCAGATCTTCCAGCGTCGCGGTCTCGTCGTCTCGCGCCGACGCCACCGCCCAGCCGTAGGAGAGGAACGCCTCCAGCGCCTCCGGCGTACCCTCGTCCAGCGCCTTCTGGCCCGCGGCGCGTACTTGCGGGCCGCCGGTAGCCATCGCCTGGTTGATCCGTAGCCGCTGGTCAGTGTTCCACTGCGTCTGCCAGCCTGACTCCAGGAACTCCCGCAGCGCCTGAGTATCTCCGGAGTCCAGTACGGCCTGCGCCGCCTGCTTGACCTGTTCGCCGCCGGCGCTCATCAGCTGGTTCACCGACACGCGCGCGTCGATGTCCGACGGGCCCTGCCACCCGCTTTCCAAGAACGTGGCGATCGCGTTCTGATCACCTGCCGCGTCGGCGTCCAGGGCGGCCTGGGCCTTCGCGCGCAACGCGGGGCCACCGTTACTGATGACGCTCACGAGGGTGTCCCGCTGGTCGAGACGCTGAGCCTGGCGCCATCCTCCGGCCAGGAACGCGCTGACCTGCTCGTCCGAGCCCAGCAGCGCCGCCTCGGCCGCTAATCGGACCTGCGGGCCGCCCTCTTGCCAGGCCACCACCACGTGGGAGCGATCAGCGGCGAGCGGCTGCTCGGCATGTGCCGGCATCACCCGCAACATGCCGGCCAGCAGAGTCAGGACTACGAGTACCGCGATCGTCGCCTGCCGACGCACCGCACCGGAGTGCGTTCGCCCGTTCACGGTCGGTATCCACGCATGCACGTACAGCCTCCGTCACCGCTCGGTTCTTCGCACACATGGGAGCGCTGAAGAGGCGAAACCGGTCACCGTCCATTCAGCACTGCGGAGTGTCACACAATGCTTGAATGCCGGGCAATACCGGAGGTTGGCGGACATACCATCCGCATACCGGGCGTCTCTAGCCTCGTTTCAACCCGCGGATGGCACGGGCCGGGGGAGTCACCGGAGGTTTCTGATCATGAGTTCTCCACCACGCTGGGCGACGCTGGGCGTCGTCGCAGCGATGGCAGCGTCCTTATCCGTAGCGGTCGGGCCGGCGCCGGCCGGCGCATCCGCGATCTCGCCTCCGTCGCTGGTGGACGACGGCCTCCACCCTTACCCCGGCGCGGCGGAGATCCTGGCGGCTCAGAATGTCAGGCTGATCTCCGGCGACGGCCATATCCTTCTGGCCGACTGCGCCACGCCGGCACAGGGCGACATCGGCCTGCTGAAGGTCTGGACCACCGACGAAGCCATCGGCTCTGACGGGATCGGCCGGCTCTGCTTCAAGGTGACCGCATCCGCCGGCGTGCTGAACCTCGAAGTTCCGGGCGTGTTCGAGATCCGCGGCGACGGCCAGCGGGAAGGCACCGGTCACCAGGTGACCGCGCAGCTGCGCAGCGACGACGGCGAACAGCTCACCGTCGACGTGGATCCGGACGGCAGCACTCAGGTCGGTCTGGGCGCCGACCCGAACGCGTCGCCGACCATGTTGCTGCAGCTACGTGCCGGCACCGGCCCAGCGCCGGGCACCGGCGAGCACACGGCGGTCGGCAAGATCGCCACCGTCGGCCGCGAGTGCACCGCGACGCTGGTCGCACCCCGCTGGGTGCTCGGCGCCGCAAGCTGCCTGGCCACCGATCCGAACCAGCCCCAACTGGCCGAGGGCCCGCCGGTCGGCGCGACCTATGTCACGTTCCCCGGTAAGTCCGCCACCAAGGTCGACTGGCTGAGCCCGCGTCCCGGGCGCGACGTGGTCCTCGCCCGGCTGGCCACCCCGATCGAAGGGATCACCCCGATTCCGCTGGCCGCCGCCGCTCCCACCGGTGTCGAGCTGTCCACCGTCGGCCACAGCCGCGCCGCCGCGACGGCAACCGATTGGACCACCGACCGGCAGCAGAGCGCGCAGATCACCTTCACCGCCTCCACCCCTACAACGCTGACCGCCGCGGCCGGCCCGCTCCTGTGCAGCGGCATGGCTGGTGCGCCCGTCCTCCACGGCGGCAAGATCGCCGCCGTGCTCAGTCAGGCGGGCCAGGCCGGGTGCCCGGACACCGCCGGGAACGGCAGCGCCCTCACCGCCGCCCGCGCTGACGACCTCGCGACGTGGGTCAACGCCATCACCACCACCACGGCGGACCACACCTGGTCCCTGGCCGACCTGCCCGCCACAGCCACTCCGGGCACCGCCGTCAGCGCCGCCGCCGACAGCGCCTTCACCGGAACCGGCCTCCCGTTGACCGACACAGCCGGCGCGACCTGGAAGATCGGCGACACCTTCAGCCCGGCCGTCGAACTCAACGGCACCACCGGAACCCTTTCGGCCGCTGGCCCCGCCGTCGTCACCGATGCCGACTTCAGCCTCAGCGCCTGGGCCAAACCCGCCGGCGATGGCACCGTTCTGTCCCAGGACGGCGTCAACACCGCCGGCTTCAAACTCTGGGCCGAGAACGGATCCTGGCGCTTCGCCATGAGCCGATCCGACGTGGCCAGTCCCGTCTGGGACACCGTCACCGCACCCGCGGGAAGTGCTCCGGCAGGTGTCTGGTCACAGGTCGCCGTGACCTACAAGGCCGCCACCGGCATCGTGATCCTCTGGGTCAACGGACGGAACGTCGCCAGCGTCCGCCACACAGCGAAGTGGAAAGCCACCGGCGCATTGCGCGTGGGCGCGCACAAGACCGGCGCCGCCAGCCTCGGCGGCCACTTCAAGGGCGTCCTGTCCACTCTTCAGACCTGGAACCGGCTTTCGCTCACGCCTGCGCTGAACAATCACGACTTCGACGGGGACGGCCGCAACGATGTCATCATCACCGACGGAGCCGGTGACCTGTGGATGTATCCGAACCAGGGCGGCTCGGGACTGACCACCGTCAGCGTCAGCAACCGGGTGAAGATCGGCAGCGGGTGGGGTTCCCTGAAATGGATCGTCACCGACTGGGACGCCGACGGCCTGGCCGACGTCGTCATGAAGGACTCCGACGGCGTTCTGTGGATGTATCCCAACCGGAGCGGACAGCTGATCTCCGGCGCCAGGCAGCAGATCGGCACCGGCTGGGCCGACTACGTCCACGCCGCAGGCAACGCCAACGGCACGCCGCGCGCGGATCTGTTCGGCATCAACAACGGCAACGGCGCGTTGTACTACTACCCCGACGGGGGCGGCAAGACGGCGATCGGCAGCAGCGGCTGGACCGATTTCCGCATCTTCCCCGCCGATTTCAACGGCGACGACCGCGCCGACGTCATGGCGATCGACACCGCAGGCGAGCTCTGGTTCTATGCCAACACGAGCCAGAACGGTGTCACTCTTGCCGGCCGTACCCAATCCGGCACCGGCTGGAGCAACTACAAGGTCGCGGCCATGGATCTGAGCGGTGACGGCAAGACCGACCTGGTCGCCCACGACGGCAGTGGAAACCTGTGGTTCTATCCCGGCAACGACAACGGTCGATTCGGCAGCCGCTCCCGGATCGGGGTCAACTGGACGATCAACGCCATCGGCTGACCGGCTCTGCTGAATGCACCACCATCTGGTGGCTGTGAGGACCGGATCGCGAGAGCCGGAAGGCCAAAGAGCGGGATTGAGTAACAAAGCTCAGCCAGGCCCCATGCCCGAGAGATCGGGTATGGGGCCTGCGGCGTTCTGATCATCATCGTGACCGGGCCAAGCCGACGCTGGTGCCCTCAGGGCCTGCTCGGCAAGTGAGAATCACAGGGCGTTCCCCTCGCGATACAGGTGCCCGAGTCCGGCCCACAGGGCCAGGCCGGCTCGGCGGCGTGCCGCGGATCGCGGGCGCTCCGGGTTTCCTGGCCTGCGCGCTGGGCGTGCGGCGCCGGCACTGGGACCGGCCCCGGCGGCCCGCCTTCGGCTGGGACGGTCTCGCCGACACCGAACGCGCGAGCCACCGGTCTCCCCGTTCCAGCCGGGCGTCGCCGTCAGCCTGGGCTCGGCGCGCCGGCGACGCCGCGCCGGAGCCGCTCGCCGCGCAGGGCGGAACGCCTGACCTTTCCGGCGTCGTCACGGAGCGGGGCGGCCGTGAACTCGAACGTCCTGGGAATCTTGTACGCCGAGAGCCGCCCGCGCAGGAACGCGGCCAGCTCGTCGGCCGTCACGGCGCCCGTGGTCTGCACGATGGCGCACGGCACGGCGCCGAGGTCTTCGTGGGGCATGCCGATGACGCACGAGTCCAGCACGGCCGGGTGCTCGCCCAGCGCGGCCTCGATCTCGGCGGGATAGACGTTGGCGCCGCCGACGAGGATCATGTCGCTCTCCCGATCGGTGAGGAACAGGTAGCCGTCGGAGTCGAGGTAGCCCAGGTCGCCGTAGCACTCCCAGCCGCCGTCGCGGGTCCTCGGCCGCGCGCCGACGTAGTGGTACCCGGGCCGCGCATCCGGCCCGCGGCGCAGCCACACGTGGCCCACTTCGCCGGGCGGAAGTTCGCGGCCGTGGACGTCCAGGATCGTGATCTCGCCGAGGACGGGGCGGCCCACGGATCCGGGGCGGGTGAGCCATTCGGCGCCGTCGATGGCGGTCGCGGCGATCCCCTCGGTCGCCGAGTAGATCTCCAGGATCCGCTCCGGGCCGAGCCAGCCGATCCATTCGCGTTTGAGCCACGGTGGGCACGGCGCGGCCATGTGCACCACCCGGCGCAGGTGGGAGAGATCGTAGCGGTCGCGGGTCTCCGGGCCGAGGCGCCAGATGCGCTGCATCATCGTCGGCACGACGTAGAGCCAGCCGGCCTGATGCGCGTCGAGGTCGCGGAGGACCCGCTCGGCCTCGAAACGATGCTGGAGCACCACGTGGGTGCCGAGCAGCAGCGCCAGCACGCTGAACAAGAACGGGGCGTTGTGGTGCAGCGGGCCGGGGACGACGGCCGTGCCGTCCCGCGGCATCCCGGCGAGCAGGGCGAGCGGGGTGACGGTGTCCACCAGCGCCGGCGCGTCGGTCACGATCACCTTGGGCCGGCCGGTGCTGCCCCCGGACGTGGTGGCCTTCCAGGACGGCGACACGGCCGGGGGCAGCGGGCCGTCGTCCTCGCCGTCGGCGTCGAGGGGCAGCGCGGGGAACCGTGTCGCCCGCCCGGCCGCGACGACGCCGGCGGGCTTGACGATGTCCAGGACGGCGTCGAGCTCGGCCGGCGGCATCCGGGCCGACAGCGGCTGGGGGACGGCGCCGAGCTTCCAGGCGGCGAACGCGGCGACCATGAAGTCCGGGCCGTTGTCCAGGGCGATGCTGACGTGGTCGCCGGGGCGCACCCCCTCGCCGGCGAAGGCGCGGGCGAGCCGGTTGCTCCGCCGGTCCAGTTCGGCGCGGGTGATCGTGAGGCCGGCGCAGGTGACGGCAGGCCGGTCCGGGGCCTGTTCGGCGAGGTCCCTGATCGCCTCGCCGAACGTCGTGGGAGTGCTGGGAGTCACTTCGCCTCACCTTCCGATGCGGGACCTGGTCAGTCCACGGCCTGGTAGACCGTGACGACGCAGGCGGAGCCGATCCCCAGATTGTGCTGGAGCGCGGTCCTGGCGCCCTCGACCTGACGCCCGCCCGCCGTGCCGCGTAGCTGCCAGGTCAGCTCGGCACACTGGGCGAGGCCGGTGGCCCCGAGCGGGTGCCCCTTGGACAGCAGGCCCCCCGACGGGTTGGTGACCACCCGGCCGCCGTAGGTGTTCTCGCCGTCCATGATGAACTTCTCCGCCGTGCCGGCGGGGGTCAGGCCCAGCGCCTCGTAGGTGATCAGCTCGTTGGCGGTGAAGCAGTCGTGCAGCTCCACCACGGGGATGTCCTCGGGACCGATGCCCGCCCGCTCGTAGGCCATGGCCGCGGCCTCGGCGGTGATGTCGTACCCGACGACCTGGCGCATGTCGCCCTCGAAGCTCGACGGGCGGTCGGTGGTGAGGGCCTGACCGGCGACGCGCCGGTGGCCGGCAGGCCGCGCCGCCGCGCGTACTCGGCGCCGACGAGCACGACGGCCGCGGCCCCGCTGGTCGGCGGGCAGCACTGCAGCCGGGTCAGCGGGCCGTAGATGTGCGGCGAGGCCATGACCTCCTCAAGAGTGACCGGGTCGCGGAAGACGGCGTACGGGTTGTGCGCGGCATGCCGGCGCGCCTTGACCGAGATCATGCCGAAGACCTCCGCCGAGATGCCGTACTCCTCCATGTACGCCCGGCCCGCCCCGCCGAAGAGCTGGGCGGCCAGGGGCACGCCCTCCTCGGTGCCGTACAGGTCGTCGTGGCGGTCCAGGTAGCGGGAGGCGGGGCCGAGCCGGTCGGGCCAGTGCTCGACGAGGGCGCCGCGCCGCATCTGCTCGAAGCCGAACGCGAGCGCCACGTCGGTCTCGCCGCCCGCGACGGTCTGGCGGGCCAGCCACAGCGCCGATGAGCCGCTGGCGCAGTTGTTGTTCACGTTGACGACAGGGACCCCGGTCATGCCGACCTCGTAGAGCGCCGCCTGGCCGCAGGCCGAGTCGCCGTAGACGTACGAGGCGAAGGCGTGCCCGACATCGTCGAGCGCAAGCCCGGCGTCGGTCAAAGCGGCCCGGATCGCCTCGCGGGCCAGGTCCTCATAGCGCTTGCCGGCGCTCGGCGTGGCGAACGGAACCATCCCGACGCCGGCGACACGCACGTCCGCACTCACGTGGAACCTCCTCGAAGGGAAGACAGTCAACTGTGACTCACAGTAGAACCGGAGTGGATGGTGAGGCAATGGTTGGCGGCGGCAGGAGTAGCAGTCTTCGTTGACTGTCGTCGATCGACCATGCCGCACCGTTGGAGGTCGCACCGCGCCGATTCCCCTCGGTCATCGGACCTCGGGGCCCCCGGCGACCGTGATCGTCGAGCGCGGCAGGTCCGGTTGTCCGCCAAGGCCACCGGCCAGCCCCATCCGGTGTACCTGGATCTGGACGCCGCCCGCGCGAGCGGCCACCCCGACCTGCTGTGACAGTCAGATCTGACTGACGGCTGTTACGCTGGAGCCATGAACCAGCCGGCAGTGGACGGCCTGCGGGTCGAGCGCCGCGACGCCGGGATGTGGGTGGTCCTCGACCGCCCGCATCGCCGCAACGCGCTGACGCTCGATCTCGCCGGCGCGTTGATCGACGCCCTCTCCGACCCGCCGGACGACGTCAGGGCGGTGGTGCTCACCGGGACGGGGCCGGCGTTCTGCTCCGGCGGCGACCGCGCCGACCTCGTCGCGGTCGCCGCCCAGGGGCCGATCGCGGTCACGGACGTCGTGTACGCCCGCTTCCAGGGGCTCGTCAGGGCGATCGCGGCCGCGGAGGTGCCCGTGATCGCGGCCGTGAACGGCCCGGCCCTCGGCGCCGGATTCGACCTGGCCCTCGCCTGCGACCTGCGCGTCGCCGCCACAGAGGCCACCTTCGACTGCTCGTGGGTCAAGGTGGGCCTCGTCCCCGGGATGGGCGGCGCGCACATGCTCACCCGTACGGTCGGCGCGACCCGCGCCGCCGAGCTCGTCCTGCTCGGCCGGCCGATCGGCGCGCGGGAGGCCCTGGAATGGGGGCTCGTCAACGCCGTCGTCCCGGCGGACGATCTCATCGAGCACGTCTCCGCCATGGTCGCCACGCTGGCGAGCCGGTCGCGGCCCGCCCTCGCCCGAGCCAAGGCGGCGCTGCGCCGCGCCCGGGACGCCGGGATGGCCGAGGAGTTCGCGACGCTCGGCGCCGTGCAGAGCTCGCTGGCCGCCGCGCTGGACCTGGAGCGGTGGGCCAAGGTCAGGCCCTGATTGAATCCGCCCGCGGTTACGGGCTTGTTACGGCTGCCCTCGGCGCGTATCGTGCAGTCAACTTTGACTGTCCTCTCCCGCTCCATGCATCCCCTCGAACCACTTGAGGAGAACCGTGACAGCTCACCGTCCGCACAAGACATTCACGGCGGTCACCGCGGCGACGTTCCTCGTCGCGTCGGCCGCCACCGGCTGCGGGGCGCAGGGGGGCGCCTCCGGCGACGAGATAGTCCTCGGGGCGCTCGGCCCCTACACCGGAACCTTCTCCAGCACCTACGGCGCGGTTCCCAGCGTGCTCGACGCCTGGGTGGAGACCGTGAACGGCGCCGGGGGCATCGGTGGTAAGCGGGTCAGGATCGTCACCAAGGACATCGGCGCGTCCCCGGGGGCGGCGCCGACCGCGGTTCGCGAGCTCATCGAGCGGGATCACGTCATCGCCATCGTCGCCAACCAGGATCCCGGCGTCAGCGCCTGGGCCCCGTACGCGGCGAGCAAGGGCGTCCCCGTGCTGAGCGCGGTCACCGAGACCGACTCCTATCTCAACCCCGGCAACTTCAACGCCCAGGGCTCGGCCTTCGCCGTCGCGTACGGGCTGGGCGAGCAGGCCAAGGCGCTCGGCGGCACGCTCGGCGTCGTCTACTGCGCCGAGCAGCCGAGCTGCGCCCAGCAGGCTCAGCTCATGCAACTGTTCGTCAAGGCCCAGGGCGTCGAAGTGCCCGTGGCGACCAAGGTGCCGGCGAGCACCGCCGACTTCACCGCGTACTGCCAGCAGATGAAGGACGCGGGCGTGCGGACGGTGTTCAACTCGCTGTCCAACGAGCTCGCCGAGCGCATGAACGACTCCTGCGCCCAGCAGGGCCTGACGGCCAAGCAGATCATCAGCGGCGCCCTGACGAACCTGACCTGGAAGACCGATCCGGTCTACGACGGCAGCGTGGTGCTCGACCCGGTCGCCCCCTTCTTCGCGACCGGCGTGCCCGGGGTCAAGAAGTACCGGGACGCCCTGAGCAAGTACGCCCCCTCCATGATCGGCACCGAGCAGGACAACTCCGTCGCGCTGCGGGCGTGGGCCTCCATGCAGGTCTTCGGCACCGCCGCCGCGACGGTCGAGGGGCCCGTGACCTCCGCGTCGCTGCGGGACGCCATATACGGCCTGAAGGGGCAGACCCTCGACGGGATCGTCCCGCCGATCGCCTTCGAGAAGGGGAAGGCGACCTTCTCGAGGTGCTACTTCCGGTGGTCGCCCTATGGCGAGTTCAAGGCCCTGGACGACGGCAAGCCCGTCTGCGTCGATCCCGCGAAGCTCGACCCGCTGGTCGAGCCGGTCCTCGCGTCGCTGCGCTGACCCGCGATGACGACCTTCGTGTTCGCCGGCCTGACGACCGGCTCCATCTTCGCCATTGCGGCGATGGGCCTGGTCCTCACCTACAAGACCTCCGGCGTGTTCAACTTCGCGCACGGCGCGCTCGCCAGCGTCTCGGCGTTCCTGTTCTACTTCCTGCACGTCCAGCAGGGCCTTCCCTGGCCTGTCGCGGCGGCGCTGTGCGTCCTCGGCGCCGGCCCGGCACTGGCCCTGGTGCTGGAGTGGCTGGCGCGCCACATGCAGTCGCGGCCCCTGCCCGTCAAGGTCCTGGGGACCATCGGGCTGCTGCTGGCGATCCAGGGCGCGATCGACCTGATCTACCAGCCCGGCATCCAGCGCTCGGTCCCGCAGTTCCTGCCGGTGGAGCCGATATCGATCCTCGGCACGCCGGTGGCCGGCTACCGGGTGATCATCGTCGCGCTCGCCCTCACGGCCGCCGTCGCCCTGACCCTCCTGCTGCGGTTCGCCCGGATCGGGGCTGAGATGCGGGCGGTCGTCGAGGACCCGGAACTGCTGGACACCTTCGGTACCGGCCCGGCCCGGGTACGCCGCGTCGCCTGGCTGCTCGGCTCGTGCGGCGCCGCGGTCTCCGGCGTGTTGCTGGTGCCGCTGCTGCCGCTGGACTCCACGACGTTCACCCTGCTGATCGTCACCACCTTCGGCGCGGCGGCGTTCGGCGCGTTCACCAACCTGCCCCTCGTCTATGCCGGCGGCCTGGTCATCGGCGTCGGGCAGGCACTGCTGCAGAAGGAGTTCCTCAACGCGACCAGCCTGGCGGGCGGCCTCGCGCCCGCGCTGCCGTTCCTCGTGCTGTTCCTGCTTCTGCTCCTCGCGCCCCGGCTGCGTACGCCCGGAGACGGGAGGCTCGTGGCCCGTGCCGCGGCCGGCTCCTGGACGCCTCCGTGGACCGTGCGCGCCGGCGGGCTCGCCGCGCTGTTCGCGGTGCTCCTGCTCGCCCCCTTCTTCGCCGGTGCACAGATCACGGCCTGGACCCAGCTCGTGGCGTACACGATCCTGTTCCTGTCGCTTGGCCTGCTCGTCCGGCTGTCCGGCCAGGTGTCGCTGTGCCACGTGAGCTTCATGGCCATCGGCGCCGCCGCCTTCGCCCACGGCATGTCCGACCTCCACCTGCCATGGCTGCCCGCCCTCGCCTTCGCCGGGCTCGTGGCCGCGCCGGTGGGCGCCCTGCTGGCCGTGCCCGCGATCCGGTTCTCCGGGCTGCACCTGGCCCTGGCCACCTTCGGCTTCGGCATGCTGCTCCAGCAGATGTTCTACGGCCAGCCCTACATGTTCGGCCCGCTCGGCTTCGGCCTGACCATGCCGCGTCCCGAGGTCGGCCCGCTGGCCGGCGACACCGGCTACTTCTACGTCGTCCTCGCCTTCGCGGTGCTCGCCGCGCTGGTCGTCGTGGTCGTCGAGCGTGGCAGGCTCGGCCGCCTGCTGCGCGCGATGAACGACAGCCCGGCGGGCCTGATCGCGTCCGGCGCGTCGATCAACGTCACCAAGGTGCTGGTGTTCTGCCTCTCGGCGTCGATGGCGGCGGTCGCGGGCGCGCTGGCGGGGTCGGCCGTCGGCTACGTCGGACCGGAGTCCTACCAGCCGATCGTGTCGCTGCAACTGTTCGCGCTCACGATGATCGCCGTCGGTGGCCTGCCCTGGTACGCGGTGGTGGCCGCGGCGGGACAGGTCCTGATCCCGGCGTACGTGTCCGGCGCGGCGACCGTGACCAGCGCGCTCACCCTCGTCTTCGGCCTGGTGGCCCTGCACGCGGCGATCCAGCCGGCGCCGCCGTCCCTGCCGGCCGCGGTCCGGCGCCTGCTGGACCGGCTCGCGGCGCCGGCGCCCCGCCGTCCCCCCGAACCCCCGGAGCAGGAGGGCCCCGGGGATCCGGCGGAGGCGCCGGCGGCCGGCGGACGCGGCCTGTCGCTCGGCGTACGCGGCCTCACCGTGCGCTTCGGCGGTCTGGTGGCCGTCGACGGCGTCTCGCTGAGCGTCCCACCGGGCCGGATCACCGGGCTCATCGGCCCGAACGGCGCGGGCAAGACCACCGTGTTCAACGCCTGCTCCGGCTACGTCCGCCCCGCGACGGGCTCGGTCGTGCTGGGCGGGCGGCGCGTCGACCGGCTCGGCACTGCCGCTCGGGCGCGGCGCGGCCTCGGCCGTACCTTCCAGCGTGTGGAACTGTTCGACACCCTGTCCGTACGGGAGAACGTCGCGCTCGGCCGCGAAGGACGCCACGCCGGCCGTAACCCCGTCACCCACATGGTGGTACCGCGCGCCCAGCGGGCGGAGATCGACCGCCGGACGCGCGCGGCGCTCGACCTGTGCGGACTGACCGGCATCGCCGACCGGCGCGTGGCGACGCTGTCCACCGGGCAGCGCCGGCTGGTCGAACTGGCCCGGTGCGTGGCGGGCGGCTTCGAACTGCTCCTGCTGGACGAGCCGTCCTCCGGGCTCGACCGCGCCGAGACCGAGTCCTTCGGCGACATCCTCACCACCGTCGTACGGCAGGGCGGCCTCGGCATCCTGCTCATCGAGCACGACTTCGCGCTGATCAACCGGCTCTGCGACCACGTCTACGTGCTCGACTTCGGCAAGCTCATCTTCGAGGGCACGGCGCGGGAGGCCGGCGCCTCGGCCGCCGTCCGCGACGCCTACCTCGGCCAGGACCCGGACCAGGTGCTGACATGACCATCCTCGCTCTGGACGGCGTCACCGCCGGCTACGGGACGACCACGGTGTTGCGGGACGTGTCGCTGAGCGTCGGCACCGGGCAGATCGTCGCCGTGCTGGGCGCGAACGGCGCCGGGAAGTCCACGCTGCTGCGGACCGCGGCCGGGACGGTCGTGCCGTCGGCCGGACGCGTCCGCCTGGACGGCGCCGATGCCACGCGGCACCCGCCGTACCGCCGGGCGCGGCGCGGCCTGTGCCTGATCCCCGAGGGCCGTGGCATATTCCGCGGCCTCACCGTCGAGGAGAACCTGCGACTGCAGATCCCCCGCGGCGCGAGCCTGGGCGAGGCCGTCGAACGCGCCGTCGCGGTGTTCCCCGCGCTGCGGGAACGGCTGAAGACCACCGCCGGCACCCTGTCCGGCGGGCAGCAGCAGATGGTCGCGCTCGCCCGCGCCTGCGTCACCGACCCGAAGGTCCTGCTCATCGACGAGGTCTCGATGGGCCTCGCGCCGATCGTGGTGGATGAGATCTTCGCCGCGTTGCGCGGCATCGCCGCGACCGGGGTCGCGATGGTGCTCGTCGAGCAGTACGTGGGCCGGGCGCTGGAGTTCGCGGACACGGCGGTCCTGCTGCGCAAGGGACGCGTGTCGTACGAGGGGCCGTCCGCGGAACTGGACGAACGGGTCGTGCTCCGTGACTATCTGGGAGTCGGGGAATGAGCACCGGCCGGTCACGCTCGCGGCCACGGCGATGCCGGCCTGCCCGCGTACGGCCGGTGGGGCCCGCACGCGGGCCGCGGTCTCGCGCAGCCAGATGTGGGCGGCGTCGTGGGTGTGCACCGGGTGCCACCACATGGCCTCCTGGAGGGAGACCTTCTGGTACTGCACGACCAGGTCGGCCTCGGCGGCCTCGGCGGCGGGGCCTCCGGTGCCGGGGTCGCGGTCCCGGGGCGGTGACGTTGACCGCGCGGGCCTGGGCGAGTGATCGAGTTGGTCGATGCCGTGGCGGGGCGCGGCGACAGAGCCTGAGCAGGTGGCTATCCGCGGGCAACATCAGGGGGCGGCCGAGGAGCCTGGGGGTGTGGTGCTGGTAGAGCCTCAGGATGAGATCGGTGAGCAACCATCTACTGCGGCGTTGCCTGCCAGGCGGTGACGCTCATTCCGTCAGGAGTTCCCGGTGAGCGGGCGGGCTCCTCGGAGGAACTGTTGGGCGGCGGTTTCGACGAGGTCGTCGAGGAGTTCCGGTTTGACGATGCTGCCGTTGATGATCGAGGCGATGCCCTGGAGGGTCGCGAACAGGACGATGCCGATCCGTTCTGGGGCACCTGGTTCGAGGGCGCCCTGTGCCTGTCCCTGCGCGATCAAGTCGTTCATCAGCCCGAACGGCGCCTCGGCCGCCTTGCCGATCCGTGTCGCGCCCGGCCGGTGCTTGCTGGTGTACATCAGATCGAGCAGCGCCGCGTTCTCGGTGGCGAAACGCAGGTAGGCCGTCATGGCGGCCCGTACGCGTGCCGGAAAGTCCGCCTCCGCGGCGGCCAGTGCGGCGCGCAGCGCCGTGTCCAGCCGGGCGAACCCGGCTTCGGCGAGCGCGTCGAGCAGCGCCTGACGATCCGCGAAATGCCGGCGCGGTGCGGCGTGGCTGACGCCGAGCTCTCGCGCCAGATCGCGCAGTGACAGCTCGTCCGCACCGCGTCCCCGCAGGTGGCGCTCGGCCGCTTCGAGCAGCGCGGCGCGGAGTTTCCCGTGGTGGTAGGGCCGCTCGTCGGTCGCAGATGGCACTGTCCCACGATAGCGGAAGGTATTCGTTGACAACATTGTTTCCAGTGACTACAATGTAGCTCATGACAACATTCGGGTCTTCGGCATTCCCGCTATGACAGAAGGTCGCGCCGTCGTCACCGGTGCGAACAAAGCGGGATCGGCCGCGCCGCTGCGTGTGCCCTCGCCGCCAAGGGCGCACGCGTCGTGCCGGCCGTGCGCAACCCCGAGAAGGGTCACGCGCCGCCGTCCCAATGACCGGTCACCGCAAGGTCCGGCGGCTCGGGATCGAGTCGTCACCATCTCGTCCAACGGCACGGGCTGCGCCACCAGAGCGCCGCACTGGAGTGGGCCGCATGAAGACCCACAACATCCGGCGCGACCACTGCCGCGCCGGCCACACCCTGGGCGTCACCGCATCCGGCATCGCCTTCCTGCACAACCTCGCCGTCACCGGCTGATCACCCGCTGGCGACAAACCACGAGATCAGTTACGAGACCGGCATAAATCCCGAATTCCAACGGATTATCGCTCAACTCCTTGCGCAGCTCCGGCCACAACCCCGCCGATCGAGCTGCGTCTACCGCCCGGGCGAAGAGCGCTGACGCCCTCTCCGGGTTGTCGCTGGTGGTCGTGTTCATCCCGCGTGGGACCGTGCCCGCGCTCCGCCGAAAGGAACGATCGTGAAGCTCCTGCTCGCAACCACACTCGTGGCCGGGCTCCTGTCGCCCGCTGCCGCGCCACCGTCCCATGTCGAAGGTGCGCTCCCGAGCGGCGCGACCTACGTCATGGACGTGCCGAGGGATTGGAACCGGACGGTCCTGGTGTACAGCCACGGCTACACCCCCGACGGCACACCTAACCCCGCTCAGAACGCTCCGAGCGCCGCGGTCCGGACCGCGGCGCTCGACCACGGGTACGCCCTGATCGGGTCGTCGTACGCCGAGACCGGCTGGGCACTCGAACACGCGCTCCGCGACCAGTTGTCCACGGTAGAGGAGTTCGCGAAGCGGTTCGGCAAGCCCCGCAGGACCATCGCGTGGGGCGCCTCACTCGGCGGCATGATCACCACCGGCCTCGCCGAACGGCACGGCCACCGGTTCGCCGGCGCGCTCTCCATGTGTGGGGTGCAGGCAGGCGCCGTCGCCAGCTGGAACAACACCCTCGACCCGATCTTCGCCATCCGAACCCTGCTGACGACGTCCAACACGCCGCTCGCCGACCTGCCCGACCAGGCCTCCGCGCTCGCGTCGGCGGCCGAGCTGACCTCGGCACTCGACGCCGCACAGGCCACTCCCCAGGGCCGGGCCCGCATCGCGCTCGCCGCGGCACTGCACAACATCCCGGCGTGGACCACCGCGTCGTCGCCGGAGCCGGCGCCCGACGACTACGACACCGCACAACGCAACCAGTACGAGCAGTTGCACAACACCATCTACACAGGGCTGCCCGCCCGCCAGGAGGCGGAGACCTGGGCTGGTGGCAACATGTCGTGGAACACCGGAGTGAACTACGCACACCTGCTCGCCCGCTCCGCCGTCCGCCCCGAAGTCGAGGCGCTCTACGCCCGCGCGGGACTGTCGCTCACGGAGGACCTCGCGACCCTTGCCAGGGCACCTCGGATCTCGGCCGATCCGGGCGCGGTGGCGTACATGATCCGCTACCTGACGTTCACCGGACGACCGGGCACCCCGCTGTTCACGATCCACACCACCGGGGACGCGGACGTGCCGGTGCAGGGCCAGCGCGCCTACGCCGACGCGGTACACGACGCCGGCTACGAGAAGTCGCTCCGTCAGGCGTTCGTCCATCGCGGCGGCCACTGCACCTTCACCACCGGGGAGATCATGGCGGCGTTGGCCGCACTGGAGAAGCGGGTGGACACCGGCCGGTGGCCCGATACGGGCCCGAACGCGCTGAACGCCTCGGCGGCACGGCTCGACCCCGGCGCGACGCACGCATACCGGACCTACCGGCCGGCACCGTACCCGCGGCCCTTCGACCTCGCACGGTGACGGAGGTCGCCGACTGAGAGAGAAACGCCGCGAGGCGTTCCGTTTCCCAGGAACTCCAATTCGCGCCCGCTGGACTCGGAGCAAGGCTCAGCAACAAGCGGGAATCAGTGGCGAGGGGCAGACCCGCTCAACGCTCGCACCCGTACGGGCCTGGTCGGTCCGCACCATGCCGAGGCTCGGAAGGAGGCTGTGGCCTCCAACAGGCGGGCCGAAATCTCTCCGCCGTCGGTGGTCGGGCCGTCGGCGCTGCCGTTCGGCCCGGTTGGCGATGTGGAGGGGTACGAGGACCTGAAGCCGAACCCGCGAAGGCGCGCACGACCGAGGAGTTCGTGAAGCTGATGGGCCAGTACCGGGTATGGGCTGGTGAATTCTCTTTGCGGGAGCCGGCCAGGCGGTCCCGCGGGGCGTTCGGGACCAGCACCCTGTGCCAGGCGCCGAACTCGGACCATCCGCCCCAGTAGAGCTCGCAGCAGGGCGGTGAGGGTCAACGGAGCTCGGTACAGCGCCGGAGCACCCTGCGCAGCGGCTCCGGCCAGCTCGGGTACGGTGCTCCCATCAGCGCGTCGATCACGGCCAGGGACGGCGGGTCATACGCCGCGGCTGAGACGCCCAAGACGATGGCCCGGTCGATCAGGTAGGCCATGCTGTAGACGCGGTCGCGGTGGAGCACCCTGCCGCACAGGACGCGAGCTCGCGCCGAGTTCCCGCTGCGCCGGGCGGCGAACGCCGGCAGCGGTACTCAGAGTGTGGGTACGCCAGCGCATCTACTCGGCCGCGATGGGCAGGGACATGATCCGCGCCGCACGGGTTCGACTACGGTGGGCACCGCGAGGAGTGGCTACGACCATCGTCTTCGGCCATACACGCCTTGCGTGCGCGCCGGCCCTACCGGGTTGGAGTCCTGCACCACCAGGCGACGCCCGACGGTGACCGACCGGCCGGGGTAGGGCCTGTGGGTTCTACGCTGAGTCAGTCTGTCCCGGTGGTGTTCCCCGGTGCCGTGGTGACGGCGTTCATGCGTCCGGGCACACGCCCGGTATCCCGGCCCTGGTTCGGCGTCACCGCCGACGAGACCGCAGGATGTGGAGAGCGGAACAGTGAGAGGATTGGGAGGATGACGGCAAGAACCAGTGACATCGAGAAGGCGGCCAGTGTGCTGCGCGCCGGGGGCCTGGTGGCCTTCCCGACCGAAACCGTCTACGGTCTGGGCGCCAACGCCGAGGACTCCGCCGCCGTCGCGCGCGTCTTCCAGGTCAAGGGGCGCCCGCCCTCCCACCCGCTGATCGTCCACATCGGCGGCGCGGAGCACCTGGGCGACTGGGTCGAGAACGTGCCCGGGCCGGCGCGCCTGCTGGCCGAACGCTTCTGGCCGGGACCACTCACGCTGGTCCTGCGGCGCGGTCGCCGGGTGCCCCTCGAAGCGACTGGTGGCCTGGAGACGGTGGCCGTGCGCGTGCCCGGCCACCCTGTCGCGCTCGCGTTGCTGTCGGCCTTCGGCGGCGGTGTCGCGGCCCCGTCCGCCAACCGCTTCGGCTCGGTCAGCCCCACAACGGCGGACCACGTCCGTGCGGAGCTGGGTGATGCCGTCGACTTCGTGCTGGACGGCGGCCCCAGCGAGGTCGGCGTCGAGTCGACCATCGTCGATGCCACGGGCGACACCCCGAGCGTCCTTCGGCCCGGCGGGGTGACGCGCGAGGACCTCGAAGCGGTGCTGGGGCGCCCGCTTGCGGTCCACTCGACGAGCCACGTCCGGGTGCCGGGCCAGCACCCGTCACACTACGCGCCACGTGCGCGGGTCGTCCTCGTCGAGCCCGAGAAGGTCGTCGCCGAAGCGGAGCTCGCGCAGGAGCTGGGGCACCGGGTGGGCGTCTTTCTTCCCCCCTCCTTCGCCGACGCCGAGGTGAAGGCGCACGCCGTGGTGGCGGTCCCCGCTTCGATGGCCGCCTACGCGCGCGGGCTGTACGGGTTTCTGCGCGAGCTCGACCAGCGGGGGTGCGACCTCATCGTCGCGTCCTTGCCGGTGGAGGAGGGGCTGGGACTCGCGATCGCCAACCGGCTCTGCCGCGCCGCGGGGCCCCGGCCCTCCGAGTGACCCGCAACGCCCCAACGGCCGGCGGTGCTCGGGTCACGATGCGGAGCCGGCGGTGACTTCGAGGCCGCCGGCTGCTACTAGCCGCGATCCTGACCGGGCTGGGAGCCTTGCTGGACAGCCGCGGCTTTCCCGCCGGCCCTGACGGCTATGCGCAACTGCTGGCCTGGGCGCGATCCTCCGGCGTCCTGCACCGGGCCGGAGTGGAGTGCACCGGCTCCTATGGGGCCGCGCCGGCCAGGACGCGGGGTCAAGAACGGGCGGCTGGCCCGCGCCATCTCCGATGCGAGCCGGCGGGAACTCCGCTTGATGCTGGAGTACAAGGCGGCCTGGTACGGGCGCACGCTGATGGTGGTGGACCGATGGTCGCCTTCCTCCAAGCTGTGCTCGGCATGCGGCGCGCTGCAGAAGACGATGCCGCTGGACGTCCGGGAACGGGCTGCGCCTGTGGCGCGGTCCATGATCGGGATGTGAACGCGGCCGCGAACATCCTCGCCACCGGCTGGCGGGGAGGTCAAACGCCTGCGGAGCCGGTGTAAGACATCAACGAGAGTCCTGTCGGGCGGGCGACCGGCAGTGAAACAGGAAGCCCGACCGGCGACGGCGTGGAATCCCTGCCTTTTCAGGGCCGGGAGGATTCAACAGCGAGACATGGAGGTACTCCGCGCCGGGACACCGGTCGGCGCGGCGGGCGAGGTGAACAGCCCGACGACCTCGCCTACCCTCACCCCGGCGTCGGCCGGATGGCGCAACGGCCGGCGCAGGTCCACCAGGTAGCGCAGCCGGCGGCCGTCGCGGATGCGCCGCACATACCCCTCCCGGGCCAGATCGGCGATGATGGCGAACACGGTGCGCTCGGTCACGCCGAGCGCGGCGGCCACCTCCCGCTGCCGTGCCTTGGGATGGCCGGCGAGGTAGGCCAGCACCCGCAGGTGATGCGTCAGGAACGTCCACCCCGGCCGATTTGGCTCGGCCTGCGCACCTGGCATGATCCGTCTCCCCTCGGGCTCCCGTGATACACCCCGTCACACCACACGAGCGAAGCCGATTACGTGAAACATCCCTCATGCCTATCCTGCCACCACTGGGTCGGCAGCACCTCTTGCCACCCCCGTGACCCGGCCGATCAAGGAAAAGGGGAAGCGATGAACCCGCAGGACCCGACCGATCCGCGGCGCCGGCTACAGATCGAGGTGGCTGCGGCCACACCGGGCCAGGCCGTGACCGTGCACTCGGAGCTGGACCAGGTCGGCCTGCGCTCGCCACGTCCGGGCGGCTGCGCGCGAGATCGACACACCAAGGTATGGGCCGTCGAAGAAAGGACACAATGCAGACTGAGTACCGAGGTCCACGCTTTGGCGATGTATGGCGTCTCAAAGCCCCAGGGTGAGCAGCGGTTCGGGCCGCCCGTTCTCATCGGGTCGCCTGACCTGTACCGCGCGGCCGAGAGCGACATGGTCGTGGTCGTGCCGGTGCGAGGAACGACGTGGATGGGGCCGCGGCTCGTGACCGAGTCGGTCCGTGGGGGCGGCGTCGCGGAGTTGGATCGGCTGACGTCGGTGCCTCGCGGGTGGCTGGCCGAGTATGTGCTGTCGTCGCTGGAGGAGCGGCATGCGGACATCGGCCGGCATGTACGGAACCTGATTGACCCCTGAAGGGCTGATCGTGCGGGAGCCGCCCCAGTTCGTTGCGGACCGGGGCGGTCGCTTGGTGTAGTAATCGGCGGTTCCCCGCGACATCCGCGCCTCGTTTCCCCCTGAGGGAGCCGGACGCAGGTGAAACGCCATAAGGTGACATAGGGGAGTGGTAGTAGGATTCGCGAAAGTCTGATCGGGCTTCTGGTCGATCCGCCTGGCGGCGGCCCGGGCCCGCACCACCGATGTCGACGACGAACTCCGCGCATTTCGGCGGCGGACAAGCGAGGGCGGACATGGAAGAGACGGCGACCGGCGCGACGCGCCAGGCGGCGGGGAGCGGGACGGTCGAGGAGCCCGAGCTGCGCATGCTGCTGGCGGGGCTGACGGCGGTCAGGGACGGCGACTTCGGCACCCGCCTGCCTGCCGACGCCGGCGGGCTGGTCGGCGAGATCGCGCAGGTCTTCAACGGCATGGTGCACCAGCTTTCCCTGTTCACCTCCGAGGTCACCAGAGTGGCGCGAGAGGTCGGCACCGACGGGCGGCTCGGCGGTCAGGCAGAGGTGCCCGGCGTCTCGGGCACCTGGAAGGACCTGACGGAGTCGGTCAACGCGATGGCGGGCAACCTGACCGACCAGGTGCGCTCGATCGCCGAGGTCACCACCGCGGTGGCCAGGGGCGATCTGTCGCAGAAGATCACTGTTGACGCCCGTGGCGAGATCCTGGAGCTGAAGAACACCGTCAACACGATGGTCGACCAGCTCTCCTCCTTCGCCGCCGAGGTGACCAGGGTGGCCCGCGAGGTGGGCACCGAGGGGCAGCTCGGCGGCCAGGCGGACGTCAAGGGCGTCGCCGGCACCTGGCGCGACCTGACCGACTCGGTGAACTACATGGCGGGCAACCTGACCGCGCAGGTGCGCAACATCTCCCAGGTCGCTACCGCCGTGGCGCGCGGCGATCTGTCGCAGAAGATCACCGTCTCGGCGCGCGGCGAGATCCTGGAGCTGAAGAACACCCTGAACACGATGGTGGACCAGCTCTCCTCCTTCGCCGACGAGGTCACCCGCGTCGCCCGCGAGGTCGGCACCGATGGACGCCTGGGCGGCCAGGCCGACGTCAAGGGAGTCTCGGGCACCTGGAAGGACCTGACGGAGTCGGTGAACGTCATGGCCGACAACCTCACCGCCCAGGTGCGCTCCATCGCCGAGGTCACCACCGCCGTGGCCAAGGGCGACCTGACGCAGAAGATCCGGGTGGACGCCCGCGGCGAGATCCTGGAGCTGAAGGAGACCATCAACACGATGGTGGACCAGCTCTCCGCGTTCGCCGACGAGGTGACCAGGGTGGCCCGCGAGGTGGGCACCGAGGGCCAGCTCGGCGGCCAGGCCACCGTGCGCGGCGTGTCGGGCACGTGGAAGGACCTCACCGACAACGTCAACTTCATGGCGTCCAACCTCACCAGCCAGGTGCGCTCCATCGCCCAGGTCGCCACCGCCGTGGCCCGCGGCGACCTGTCGCAGAAGATCACCGTCGAGGCCAAGGGCGAGGTCGCCGCGCTGGCCCAGACCATCAACACGATGGTCGACACCCTCAGCGCGTTCGCCGACGAGGTGACCCGGGTGGCCCGCGAGGTGGGCACCGAGGGCCAGCTCGGCGGCCAGGCGCGGGTGCCCAACGTGGCCGGCACCTGGAAGGACCTCACCGACAACGTCAACTCCATGGCCGACAACCTGACCGGCCAGGTGCGCTCCATCGCCCAGGTCACCACCGCCGTGGCCAAGGGCGACCTGACCAAGAAGATCGACGTGGACGCCCGCGGCGAGATCCTGGAGCTGAAGACCACGATCAACACCATGGTGGACCAGCTCTCCTCCTTCGCCGCCGAGGTCACCCGCGTCGCCCGCGAAGTGGGCAGCGAGGGCCGCCTGGGCGGCCAGGCCGAGGTCGAGGGCGTCTCGGGCACCTGGAAGCGCCTCACCGAGAACGTCAACGAGCTGGCCGGCAACCTCACCCGCCAGGTGCGCGCCATCGCCGAGGTCACCAGCGCCGTCACCTCCGGCGACCTGACCCGCTCGATCACCGTGGACGCCGAGGGCGAGCTGGCCGACCTCAAGGACAACATCAACTCGATGGTGAAGTCGCTGCGCGAGACGACCCGGGCCAACGAGGAGCAGGACTGGCTGAAGTCCAACCTCGCCCGCATGTCCGGGCTGATGCAGGGCCACCGCGATCTCGGCGCGGTCGCCGAGCTGGTGATGAACGAGCTGGCCCCGCTGGTCTCCGCCCAGTACGGCGCGTTCTTCCTGGCCGAGGAGACCGGCGGGGGAGTGGAGCTGAAGCTGATCAGCGCCTACGGCTACCCCTCCGACGGCGACTCCCCCAGGCCCACCCGGTTCAGACTGGGCGAGTCGCTGGTCGGCCAGGCGGCGCGGGCCCGGCGCACCATCGCCATGGACGACCTGCCACCCAGCTACGTGACCATCTCCTCCGGCCTGGGCCGGACCGCGCCGTCCTCGCTGATCGTGCTGCCCATCGTGGTGGAGGAGCAGGTGCTCGGCGTCATCGAGCTGGGCTCGGTGTACACGTTCACCCCCGTGCACCGGGCCTTCCTGGACCAGTTGATGGAGACCATCGGCGTCAACGTCAACACCATCATCGCCAACGCGCGCACCGACGAGCTGCTGGCGGAGTCGCAGCGGCTCACCGCCGAGCTCCAGGCCCGCTCGGAGGAGCTGCAGACCCAGCAGGAGGAGCTGCAGCGCTCCAACGCCGAGCTGGAGGAGAAGGCCGCGCTGCTGGCCAGCCAGAACCGCGACATCGAGACCAAGAACCTGGAGATCGAGCAGGCCCGCCAGGAGCTGGAGGCACGCGCGCACCAGCTCTCGCTGGCCTCGCGGTACAAATCGGAGTTCCTGGCCAACATGAGCCACGAGCTGCGCACCCCGCTCAACAGCCTGCTCATCCTGGCCCAGCTCCTGGCGCAGAACCACACCCGCAACCTGACGCCCAAGCAGGTGGAGTACGCCGGCATCATCTACTCGGCCGGCTCGGACCTGCTGCAGCTCATCAACGACATCCTGGACCTGTCCAAGGTCGAGGCGGGCAAGATGGACATCTTCCCGGAGCGGGTGCCGCTGCGCCAGCTCCTGGACGACCTCGACGCCACCTTCCGCCCGATGACCACGCAGAAGAGCCTGGACTTCCGGATCACCACGGCCGACGGCGTGCCGGTGGACGTGCTGACCGACGACTCCAGGCTGCGCCAGGTGCTGCGCAACCTGCTGTCCAACGCGGTGAAGTTCACCGAGTCCGGCAGCGTCGAGCTGCGTGTGGAGCCGGCCTCGCCGGCCGAGGTGCCCGCGTCGGTGCGCTCGCACGGCGCGGCCATCGCCTTCCGGGTCGCCGACACCGGCATCGGCATCGCCGAGCACCAACTGGAGGCCATCTTCGGCGCCTTCCAGCAGGCCGACGGCACGACCAGCCGCAAGTACGGCGGCACCGGCCTCGGCCTGTCGATCAGCCGCGAGATCGCCTACCTGCTCGGCGGCGCGATCACGGCCCGCAGCACGCCGGGCGAGGGCAGCGTCTTCACCCTCTACCTGCCCGTGGCCCGCCCCGACTTCGAGGAGACCACCCCGGCGCCGGCGGCGCAGGCCCCCGGGGACCGCGAGCCCGCAGCCGTCGTGCCGCCGCCCGCCCCGCAGCAGCGCCGCCTGCTCGTCGTGGAGGCCCGCGACCGGGGCCTGCTGTCCCTGGTCGCCGAGAGCGCGGTGGCCGACCTGGTCGACCGCCGCGGCCGCGGCGAGCAACGCATCCCGGTGGAGACGGTCACCGCTCTGGGGCCGCAGGAGGCCGCCGCCGCGCTGGCCACCCAGGCCTACCACTGCATCGTGCTGGAGCTGGACATGCCCGACGGCGCCGCGCTGCGTTTCCTGGAGCACATGGACGGCGACGCCGCGCTCCGCGGCGTGCCCGTGCTGGCCTACAACACCTGGCGACTGGACCCGGACCAGGAGGCCCGGCTGCAGGCGCGGGCCGCGTCCCAGCCGCTGGAGCTGCTGTCCAGCCTGGACGAGCTGCGCGAGCGCATCGCACTGCACCTGTCGGCCGAGGTGCCGGGCGACGTGCTCCCGCTCGTACGGCCGGAGGAGGCCACCGAGCCGTCCGCGCCGCACACGCTCGACCGCGGCCTTGCCGGCCGCACCGTCCTGGTGGTGGACGACGACAGCCGCAACCTGTACGCCCTGACCGGCATCCTGGAGATCCACGGCATGCAGGTGCTGCACGCCGAGGACGGCCGCAAGTGCATCGACACGCTCCTGGAGCACCCGGAGATCGACATCATCCTGATGGACGTGATGATGCCGGAGATGGACGGCTACGCCGCCACGGCCGCCATCCGGAAGATGCCCCAGTACTCCGACCTGCCCATCATCGCGGTCACGGCCAAGGCGATGCCCGGCGACCAGGAGAAGAGCCTGGCGTCCGGCGCCAGCGACTACGTCACCAAGCCGGTGGACGCCGACCACCTGATCGCGTGCATCCAGCGGTGGCTCGACCGATAGCCCCCTCCCCCGGCGAACCCTCGGCCACAGCGAAGGAGCGTTACGTGCACGATCCCCACGAGCCGTCCGGGAACGAGCCGCCCGCGGACGTGCCCGCGACCATGGGCCTCGGGCGGCTGGCGGCGACGGTGGAGCGGCTGCGGCGCGAGGTGCGGGAGGCGCACGCCGCGGCCGACGGCCGCGCCCTGATCGAGCTGGCCAAGGGCATCCTGGTGGAGCGGCTGGGGTGCAATCCGGCCGAGGCGGCCCGGCAGCTCGCCGGGCTCGCCGAGAAGGCCGGGCTGTCGCCGCTGGAGCTGGCGGCCGACATCGTCAACCAGGCGGCCCGCGACCGCATGACCCAGGCGGCCGGCGAGTTCCTGTCCGCGGCCACCGGCGACGGCGACGCCGAGAAGCTCTCGGTCGCCGTCCGGCTGCGTACCGCCGAGAGCGGCGCGCTGGCCGCCGCCGACACCCAGGCGGTCGCGGAATCGCTGCTGGAACACGCCCTGGTGCCGCTCGGCGCGCACGCCGTCGCGGTGTGGGCCGCGGGCATGGACGCCTCGCTCACCCTGGCCGGGTCGGCGGGCTTCGGCGAGGAGGAGGCCCGGCGCTGGCGGTACGTGCCCCCCGGCGTCGCGACACCGGCCCGGCAGGCGCTGCTGGAGCGACGCGCGGTGTGGTGGACCGATCTGTCCCGGACGGGCCTGCCGTCGGTCGGGCACCGCAGGGACGCCGCCGAGGGGCGCGTCGCGCTGCCCGCGGGCACGGGCGGGCGGGTCCTCGGCGTGCTGGAGATCGCCTGGCCGCACCCGGTGCCGCCGCAGCCGCCTCAGGTCGAGCGGCAGGTGGAGGCGCTGGCCGAGCTGGCCGCGCACACCCTGGAGACCGGCTCGCGGCCGGTGGCGTACGAGCCGGGTTCGGAGCTCGTGGACCTGGCCGACGGTCTGCACGACTCGGCGCTGGTGCTGCGCCCGCACCTCGACGCCGACGGGCGGCTCGCCGACTTCCGCATCCACCACGTCAACGGGGAGTTCGTGGACTTCGCCGGCCGCCCTCGCGGCATGGTGATGGGCACGCTGCTGCTGGAGTCGTACCCGATGTCGGCCGGCGAGGGCGGCCTGTACGAGAAGGTCGAGCGTGTCTACGCCACCGGCGAGCCGTTCCGGGCCGAGCGTATGACGCTGACCGCGCTGGTGGACGAGGTGCCGCTGAGCGTGGTCGCCTCGGTCAGCATCAGCCGGGTCGGCGAGGACGTGCTGCTGGTCTGGCGGGTCATGGACGAGGCCGCCCGCCTGGCGAACCTGTTGCAGCACGCCCAGCGGCTGGGCCGGGTGGGCGCCTTCGAGGAGAACGCGGTCACCGGCGGCGTCGTGTGGAGCGAGCAGATGTACACCCTGCACGGCCTGCCCGCCACCGAGCCGCCGATCCCGCTCCAGCGGCTGCCGCGGCACGCCCACCCCGACGACGGCGTCGCGCTCGGCCGGTTCCTGCGCACCCTGCTGCACCACCGCCGCCCCGCCTCCACCGCCTTCCGGCTCCAGCGGCCCGACGGCGTGGCGCGGCACATCCGCGTGGTCGCCGAGCCCGTCCTGGACAGCGACGGCACCCTGCTGGCCGTGCGCGGGGCGTTCCAGGACGTCTCGGCCCAGCACTGGACCGAGGTCGCGCTGGCCGCCACCCGTGACCAGCTCGCGCACAGCGAGCAGCAGGCGAGCGAGCGCAACCGCCTGGCCCTGCAACTGCAGAACGCCATCATGCCGCCCACCCGGGGCCCGTTCGAGGCGTTCAACCTCAAGATCGCCGTACGCTACCGCCCGGCCGAGGAGGAGCACTCGGTGGGCGGCGACTGGTACGACGCGCTCGTGTTGCCGTCCAAGCAGGTGCTGCTGTCGGTGGGCGACGTCGCCGGCCACGGCATCGAGGCGGCCACCGGCATGGTCGTGCTGCGCAACGCGCTGCGGGGCCTGGCCACCACCGGCGCCGGGCCCGCGCAGTTGCTGACCTGGCTCAACCTCGTCGCGCACCAGCTCACCGAGCAGATCACCGCCACCGCCGTGTGCGCGCTGTTCGACCCCGAGACCGGGGTCATGCGCTGGGCCAGGGCCGGCCACCTGCCGCCGATCCAGATCCGCTCAGGCACGCCCACTGAGCTGCCCATGATCAGCGGCATGATGCTGGGCGTGCTGGCCGAGGTCGAGTACGAGGAGGGCGCACACCGCCTGGAGCAGGGCGACGTCCTGCTGATGTACACCGACGGGCTGATCGAGCGCCGCGACCGCTCGCTGCAGCACTCGCAGCAGCACCTCCTACGAGTGGCCGGGGAACCGGGGCCTACGCTGGAGGAACGGCTGGACCATCTGCTCACCCACAGCAGGTCCGACACCGATGACGACACCTGCCTCATCGGCATCGAATACCGGTGACCGGTCCACCCGGGGAGGATCCAGAATCACCGAGATCAACCGTTCCGTTGATCGCCTGTACCCGGGCCGACTGCGGGTCCGGGCATGGTTCCCGGGACATGGCGCCCGGCGCGGGGGGGCGATGTGACACCCCTGAGGCTCGCCCACCGCCGCCTCCCCGGCATGTCGTTCATAGACAGCTCGGGGGTTCCGGGTGCTGGTGTCCTGCCTGCGGCGCACCCGCGACCACGGCGGGGCCACCCACCTGGCCGCGCTGCAGCGCTCGCCGTCCCACCTGCTGAAGTTGTTCGGCCTGCGCGCCCACCTGCGGGTGCACGACTCTGGGGACGAAGCGGTCGCCGCCGCCTGCGAGCGCGCGTGAACCCGGCTCAGGTCAGCAGCGTGGTGCGAAGCTGGGTCAGGACCTTCTTCAGCAGCCGCGAGACGTGCATCTGGGAGATGCCGAGCTCTCCGGCGATCTCCGACTGGGTCATGTTCC
>NZ_JACHGN010000014.1:0-337801 GCF_014202315.1 Thermocatellispora tengchongensis
CAAAGGAATCCGTTCCCCACGAACCCGCGGGGGACGGGGTTGTGCATCATGCACTGGCTTTTAGCACACTGTTGAGTTCTCAAGAAACGGACGCGTGCTCTGCGGCCCCGTGAGACGATCTCCCGTGAGCCCTCCAGGGCGTTACTTCCGCTTGTCTATCTTATCAGGCTTGGGAGGTTTGTGGCAAACCGTCCCGATCCTGGTGGTTCGTCCCCCTTCGGGGACAACCCTTGGACCTTACCCGAATGTCCGGTACGCACCAAACCACGCCAGTACGCCCGATCTTCCGGGGAGAGGTTGAGGGTGAGCAGGGCTCCTCGGCCCCGCAGGAAGAAACATTAGCACCCTCATCGGGATCATTGGCCGCTTCCCCGGTAACAATGAGGTCTACCCATGGTGCAGAGACTCCAAACGCCACCGGGGGCCGCACGCTTCCGCCGGCCGCGGCGCCGTGGGAGCGGATCGCTCCCACGGCGATCTGCGCAGGTCAGAGCGGTAGCGGACGCCGCACCCCCACTGCGCGGGGTCAGAGCGGTAGCGGACGCCACGCCCCGACTGCGCGGGGCCCGGCAGCGGGACGGCCATCGTGCCCTGAGCGCGGGTCAAGCCCGGCGGTGAAGACGGCGACCTGGCAATGACCCGCCCGCGAACCGCCCGCGAACCGGCCGTGCCCCGGCCGGGACCCGGCTGTGCGGGTCAGGCCGGCGGCAGGGCGGCGAGCTGGGCCTCAAGCCGGGCGATGTCGGCCTCGGCCTGGGTGGCGCGGGCGCGGACCTTGGCCACGACGTCCTCGGGGGCCTTTGCCATGAACTGCTCGTTGCCGAGCTTGCCCGCCGACTGGGCCGCCTCCTTGCGCGCGGCGGCGAGGTCCTTCTCCAGCCGCTTGCGCTCGGCGGCGACGTCGATGGCCCCCGCGGTGTCGATCTCGACCGCGACCGTGCCCACGACCACCCGGGCCGTGGCGTTGAAGCCGTCGCCCGCGGGATCGAGGCGGAGCAGCGTACGGATCGCCGGCTCGTGCGCGGCCAACGGCGTGCCTGCCAGCGCCAGGCGGGCGGCGACCCGCTGGCCCGGCTTGAGCCCCTGATCGGAGCGGAACCGGCGGACCTCGGTGACGAGGTGCTGCACCGCGCGGATCTCCTCCTCCGCCTCCGGCGCGTCGTACCGGGAGTCGGCGACCGGCCAGCTCGCGACCACGATGGACTCGCGCCCGGTGAGCGCCCGCCACAGCTCCTCGGTGACGAACGGGATCATCGGGTGCAGCAGCCGCAGCAGCGCGTCGAAGACGTGGCCGAGGACCAGGCGCGTGTGGTCGAGCCCGGCGGCGAGCTGGATCTTGGCCAGCTCGACGTACCAGTCGAAGACCTCGTCCCACGCGAAGTGGTACAGCAGGTCGGCGACCTTGGCGAACTCGAACTCCTCCGACGCCTCGTCCACCGCCCTGATCACGGACTGCAGCCGGGACAGGATCCAGCGGTCGGCGGCGGTCAGGCCGGTGTCGGGCAGCTCGCCCGCGACCGTGGCGCCGTTCATGAGCGCGAAGCGGGTGGCGTTCCAGATCTTGTTGCAGAAGTTCCGCGAGCCGGCCGCCCACTCCTCGCTGATCGCCACATCGGAGCCGGGGTTGGCGCCGCGCAGCAGCGTGAAGCGGGTGGCGTCGGCGCCGTAACGCTCGATCCAGTCGAGCGGATCGACGACGTTGCCGAACGACTTGGACATCTTCTTGCCGAACTGGTCGCGGACCATGCCGTGCAGCGCGACGACCCGGAACGGCGGCTCGCCGTCCATGGCGTACAGGCCGAACATCATCATCCGGGCCACCCAGAAGAACAGGATGTCGTAGCCGGTGACCAGGACCGAGGTCGGGTAGAACCTGGCCAGCTCCGGGGTCTGCTCCGGCCAGCCCATCGTGGAGAACGGCCACAGGCCGGAGGAGAACCAGGTGTCCAGGACGTCCGGGTCCTGGACGTAGCCGGCCGGGGGCTCCTCGTCGGGGCCGACGCACACGACCTCGCCACCCGGGCCGTACCAGACCGGGATGCGGTGCCCCCACCAGAGCTGGCGGGAGATGCACCAGTCGTGCATGTCATCGACCCAGTCGAAGTAGCGCTTGGCCATCTCGGGCGGGTGGATGCGGGTACGCCCGTCGCGCACCGCGTCGCCCGCGGCCTTGGCCAGCGGCGAGACGTTGACGAACCACTGCAGCGACAGCCGCGGCTCGACCACGGTCTTGCACCGCGAGCAGTGGCCGACGGAGTGCAGGTAGGGACGCCGCTCGTGCACGATGCGGCCCTCGGCGCGCAGCGCCGCCACGACCGCCGGCCGCGCCTCGAACCGGTCGAGCCCTTCGAACGGCCCGTGGGCGGTGATGACGCCGCGCTCGTCCATGATGGACAGCGACGGCAGCGAGTGGCGGCGGCCGATCTCGAAGTCGTTGGGGTCGTGGGCCGGGGTGACCTTGACCGCGCCGGTGCCGAACGCCGGATCGACGTGCTCGTCGGCCACGATCGGGATGCGCCGCCCGGTGAGCGGCAGCTCGACCTCGCGGCCGACCAGGTGCGTGTAGCGCTCGTCGGAGGGGTGGACCGCCACCGCGGTGTCGCCGAGCATGGTCTCGGCGCGGGTGGTGGCCACCACGATCGCGTCGTCGCCGTCGCCGTAGCGGATCGAGACCAGCTCGCCCTCGTCCTCGCTGTGCTCGACCTCGATGTCGGACAGCGCGGTCAGGCAGCGCGGGCACCAGTTGATGATGCGCTCGGCGCGGTAGACGAGCCCGTCGTCGAACAGCCGCTTGAAGATGGTCTGGACGGCCCGCGACAGGCCCTCGTCCATGGTGAACCGCTCGCGCGACCAGTCGACGCCGTCGCCGAGCTTCTTCATCTGGCCGAGGATGCGCCCGCCGGACTCCTCCTTCCACTGCCAGACGCGCTCCACGAACGCCTCGCGGCCGAGGTCGTGCCGCGACAGGCCGTCCTTGGCGATCTCGCGCTCCACGACGTTCTGGGTGGCGATGCCGGCGTGGTCCATGCCGGGCAGCCACAGCGTCTCCATGCCGCGCATGCGGGCGCGGCGGGTGAGCGCGTCCTGGATGGAGTGGTCGAGCGCGTGGCCGATGTGCAGGGAGCCGGTGACGTTGGGCGGCGGAAGCACGATCGAGTACGGCTCGCGGTCGCTGCCCGGGTCCGCCCGGAAGTACCCCTCGGATACCCAGCGCTCGTAGCTCCGGGTCTCGACGTCGGCGGGCGTGTACTGGGTTGGCAGCTCTGGCGTCGTCACGTGACGATTCTAGGGCCGGGCCGCACCCGTTCCGTATCCGTTCGAGCGCGGGGCGGATCACGCGTCGCGCGCGCCCCGGCATGCGAACGGCCGGCGGTGATCGTCACCGCCGGCCGGTTCAGGCGTGTTCGCGCGCCCGTCAGGCGGACTTCTCGCGGGGCGCGCGCTGCTGCTTGGCCTGGAGCTGGTCGCGGGGCACCAGGGTCGGGTAGACGTGTTCGAGCACCGAGGCCCGGTCGATGATGACCCGGGCGACGTCCTGCCGGCTGGGCACCTCGTACATCACCGAGAGGAGGACCTCCTCCAGGATCGCGCGCAGGCCGCGCGCGCCGGTGCCGCGCAGGATCGCCTGGTCGGCGATGGCCTCCAGCGCGTCGGTGCCGAACTCCAGGTCGACGTTGTCCAGCTCGAACAGCCGCCGGAACTGCTTGACCAGCGCGTTGCGCGGCTCGGTGAGGATCTGGATCAGGGCCTCGCGGTCGAGGTTGTGCACGCTGGTGATGACCGGCAGGCGGCCGACGAACTCGGGGATCATGCCGAACTTGAGCAGATCCTCGGGCATGACGTCGGCGAAGATGTCGGAGGAGTCGATCTCGTCCTTGGAGTGCAGGATCGCGTTGAAGCCGATCCCCTTCTTGCCGACCCGCGACTCGATGATCTTCTCCAGGCCGGCGAACGCGCCACCGCAGATGAACAGCACGTTGGTGGTGTCGATCTGGATGAACTCCTGGTGGGGGTGCTTGCGCCCGCCCTGCGGCGGCACCGATGCGGTGGTGCCCTCCAGGATCTTCAGCAGCGCCTGCTGCACGCCCTCGCCGGAGACGTCGCGGGTGATCGACGGGTTCTCGCTCTTGCGGGCGATCTTGTCGACCTCGTCGATGTAGATGATCCCGGTCTCGGCCTTCTTGACGTCGTAGTCGGCGGCCTGGATCAGCTTGAGCAGGATGTTCTCGACATCCTCGCCGACGTAGCCGGCCTCGGTGAGCGCGGTCGCGTCGGCGATGGCGAACGGTACGTTCAGCATCTTCGCCAGCGTCTGCGCGAGCAGGGTCTTGCCGGAACCCGTCGGCCCGAGCAGCAGGATGTTGGACTTGGACAACTCCACGCCGTCGTCGCGGCCCCGGTCGCCTGACTGCACCCGCTTGTAGTGGTTGTAGACCGCCACCGAGAGCGCCTTCTTCGCCTTGTCCTGACCGATGACGTAGGCGTCGAGGAACTCGTAGATCTCCCGCGGCTTGGGCAGATTGTCCCACTTGAGCTCGGAGGACTCGGAGAGCTCCTCTTCGATGATCTCGTTGCAGAGATCGATGCACTCATCGCAGATGTAGACGCCGGGTCCGGCGATGAGCTTCTTGACTTGCTTCTGGCTCTTTCCGCAGAACGAGCACTTGAGCAGGTCTCCCCCGTCGCCGATGCGTGCCACCCCAGATACTCCTTTGCGTGGGACCGCCCTGCTGCCGCGGTCCGTTTCTTTCGCCCCCGGCCCGATACCGGGTGCGAAAAGTCATCCCGCTCAGGTTTCGACGTTACCGTCTTCCGGGCCCTCAGTGAGCCCCCTAGCGGCGAGTCGCACCGGAACGTGCCCAATTGGGCACCGTTCCGGTGCGCACGATCCGTCAGCTCGCGACCGCTTGAGCGCGCTTCTTCCGCGACGGAATGATGTCGTCTACCAGGCCGTACTCCTTCGCCTCCTCGGCGCTGAGGATCTTGTCGCGCTCGATGTCGCGACGGACCTGGTCGGCGGTCTTGCCCGAGTGCCTGGCCACGATCTCCTCCAGGAGCGAGCGCATCCGCAGGATCTCGCGCGCCTGGATCTCGATGTCGCTCCCCTGGCCGCCGCCCTCGGTGGAGGGCTGGTGGATCAGGACGCGGGCGTTGGGCAGCGCGAACCGCTTGCCCGGCGTACCGCCGGCGAGCAGGACCGCGGCGGCGGAGGCCGCCTGGCCCAGGCACACCGTCTGGATCTCCGGCCGGACGAACTGCATCGTGTCGTAGATCGCCGTCATGGCGGTGAAGGAGCCGCCCGGCGAGTTGATGTAGATGCTGATGTCACGGTCGGGATCGAGCGACTCCAGCGTCAGGAGCTGGGCCATCACGTCGTTGGCCGACGTGTCGTCGATCTGCACCCCGAGGAAGATGATGCGGTCCTCGAAGAGCTTGGTGTACGGGTTCATTTCCTTGATCCCGTATGTCGTCCGCTCGGTGAACGACGGGATCACATAGCGGCCGTTGATGTCTCCCGGCCGGATCAGCTCAGTCACCTTTCGCCCTTTCAGGAGACGGCACCGCTGGAGGGCACCTGCCGCGCGCTGCGCACCACGTGGTCGATGAAGCCGTAGTCCTTGGCCTCGTCGGCGGTGAACCAGCGGTCGCGGTCGGAATCCTTCTCGATCTGTTCGAGCGGCTGGCCGGTGTGGTAGGCAATACGCTCGGCCAGGGTCTTCTTCACGTAGAGCATCTGCTCCGCCTGGATGGCGATGTCGGCGGCGGTTCCGCCGATGCCACCGGAAGGCTGGTGCATCATGATGCGGGCGTGGGGCAGTGCGTAACGCTTGCCGTGGGCGCCGGCGCAGAGCAGGAACTGCCCCATCGAGGCGGCGAGGCCCATGGCGACGGTGCACACGTCGTTAGGCACATACTCCATCATGTCGTAGATCGCCATACCTGACGTCACCGAACCGCCCGGCGAGTTGATGTACAGGTAGATATCGCGTTCGGAGTCGTCGGCCGCAAGCAGCAGCAGCTCCGCGCAGATTCGGTTGGCGATCTCGTCGTTGACCTGGGAGCCCAGCACGATGATGCGCTCGCGCAGCAGCCGCTGATAAAGCTGGTCTTCGAGCCGGAACGAGCCGTTGGGCTGGCTCGACGAGGCGGGCTCGAAGCCGTTCGGCTGGTAGAGGGTCGGCGGGCTGGTCACAGCGTCACCTTCCGATGCGTCGTAAACGATTGGCTTTGCCTGTGACCCTAACGCCCGTCGTGGACCTGACATGCCCCCTCCGAGGTGCTGTTCGCTGTCGGCGCAGGTAGGTCCCCAAGGGGTTTGAGGACCGCCGGCCCGTACAGCCCCACGCTAGACCGGCCAACCGCACCAAGCCCCTTCAACCCCGAAAACTCCCCACGCTCAACCGGCATTCACCGTCAGGCCCCCGGTTCCAGATCTTTGGGACAAGCTTTCGCGATAGGCGGGACCGCGCTTGCCCCACCATGACCAGCCCTTGGCCCGCCCCTCCCGGCCATCGAGAAGCCCCGCTCATCCTCAGCGACCGGCGCAAGGTCCGTGTCGCCCGGGCGGGGCGTAGCGCGGTACCGGAGGCGCGGGGCCATACGTGCGGGGCGCAGCCCGGTCTCTGGAGGCGGCGCGGGCGCCGGCGGGCGGCAGACGGCCGGAGCACGGCGCGATGCCGAAGCGCGGGACGGCACGCGGGCAACACGCGGCGCGAGCCGGGCACAGGGCGAGCGCGGGCGTGACGTAGCCCGGGGCGAAGGCGCGGGCGTGACGTAGCGCGGTACCGGAGCACGTGCGGGCGCGGCGTGGTCTCTGGAGGGGCCCGGTGCCAGAGCGCCACCATTTCACGACGCCACACTTCTACCAGGGGAAACTTTCACACCACTCCTGTCAGTGCCATTCGGCCATACGCCGGCGCTTGAGGGCTGGGCGCATGCATGCGCCGGGCGGGATGCGGGCCCAAGGTGCCCGTGCGGGGGCCCAGGGCGCGGGCACGGCGCCCTGCGCCGAGGCGGCGGGGGAGGCTGAGGGCGGGGTGGGCGGCGCGCGACCACACGGACGGGAGCGGTACGCCGGCGCGCTGTGGACGAGCGGGGCATGGATGGCGGCGCGCCGTCGGGGGCGGGTGCCACGCGGACCGGGACACGGTGCGCAGCGCGGTAGGGGCAGGCGAGCCGGGCGTGGATCGCGACGGGGAGGCGGACGCGCGTGTACATGCCGGTGTCTGCGACGCCTGTCGCGGGCCCGCGCCCCGCGTGAGGCTGCAAGCGCACCGCCGCCACCGTCTCTCGTTCAGGACGTCGATGCCCCCAACGCGTACGCCCCCGTCGCGAGGCTGCGACGGGGGCGTACGGTGACGCGGTGAGCCGAAGAGGTGGCGCCGGCGTGCCTACTCGGCGGGCTTGTCGGTCGCCTGCTCCTCGGACGGCGCCTCGGCGGACTCGCCCTCGGCCGGAGGGTTGATCTCGGCGTAGATGGCCTTGAGGTCGACCTCGTTGCCGTTCTCGTCGACGACCTTGGCGGCGTCGCCGAGGACGGTCTTGGCCTTGTCGCGGACGATCTCGACCATGGCCAGCGTGAGCTGGTCGTTGTCGGCGAGGTGCTGGGCGAGGGTGTTGGGGGCCACGCCCAGCTCCATGGCGCGGCGGACGACGAAGTTGGTGAGCTCCTGCTCGGAGACGCCGAGGTCCTCCTGCTTGACGATCTTGTCGAGCACGAAGCCGGTCTTCAGCGCCTTGGCGGCGGTCTGCTCGAACTCCTGGAAGCGCTCCTCTTCCGTGGTCTGGTAGAGGCGGAAGAACGCGTCGCGGCTGAGGCCGCTGTCGGCGATCTGGTGCTCAAGGTTGTGCTTGCGCGCGTCGATCTCGGTCTTCAGCGCGCTGTCGGGCAGCGGGATGTCGATCTGCTCCAGGAGGGCGTCGAGCGCCTTGTCGCGGGCCTCCATGACCTGCTGCACGATCTTGTTGCGGCGGACCTGCCCGCGCAGGCTCTCGCGCAGCTCCTCCAGCGTGTCGAACTCGCTGGCGAGCTGGGCGAAGTCGTCGTCGAGCTCGGGGAGGACCTTCTCCTTGACCGACTTGACGGAGACCGTGATCTGGGCCTCCTCGCCCGCGTTCTGGCCGCCGACCAGCTCGGAGGTGAAGACCTTCTCCTCGCCCGCGGACATGCCCTCCAGGGCGGCGTCGAGGCCCTGCAGCACCGAGCCGGCGCCGACCTCGTACGACACCTCGCTCGCCTGCTGCTCCTCGATGTTCTTGCCGTCGATGGACGCGGCGAGGTCCATGACGACGTAGTCGCCCTTGCGCGCCGGGCGCTCGACGCCGGTGAGGGTGGCGAAGCGCTGGCGCAGGGAGTCGAGCTGCGCGTCGATGTCGGCGTCGGAGACCTCGGCCGTGCTGACCGTCACCTCGATGCCCTGGTAGTCGGGGAGGTCGAAGTTGGGCCGGATGTCCACCTCGGCGGTGAACTCGACCTGCTGACCGTCCTCGATCTTCGTGACCTCGATGTCCGGCTGGCTGACCGGGAAGATGTCGCTCTCGTCAACGGCCTGGCCGTACAGCTTCGGGACCGCGTCGTTGAGCGTCTCCTCCAGCACCACTGCGCGGCCGAAGCGCTGCTCGATGATGCGAGCAGGGACCTTGCCGGGGCGGAAACCGGGGACGCGCACCTGCTGCGCGACCTTCTTGTACGCCGCCTTCATGCTTTCGCCGAGTTCCTCGAACGGTACCTCGACGGTGAGCTTCACCCGGGTCGGGGTGAGCTCCTCGACAGCGGTCTTCACGGGGTGGTCTCCTTGATCAAGCTTCGAGTGATCGCGGGCGCGTCAAGTCGTGTACGGCTACCGCGGCAAGCGCGCCGCGCCCACATGTGCGGCGCTGATCACAACCATCTGGACATGCTCGAAAGTGGCGCGTGTCCAGCGCCGCCCGCCAGTCTAAGGCAGATGAACACATCTGGACGACGAAGCTACCGTCAGATCTCCTTCATGATCTTCAGGAGAATGGCCACGGTCTCGTCGGGCGTGGTGCTCACCGCGCACAACCGCTCCATGACCTCGCTGTAGCGGTCGACCTCCTCGCGCTTGTCGAGATACAGCGCGCTGGCGAGCTGCTCGACGTACACGACGTCGGGAAGCTCGGGGTCCTGGAAGCGCAGGATGCTGAACGCGCCGCCCTCGGCGCTGTGCCCGCCGAAGCTGAACGGCATCACCTGGATGGTGATGTTGGGCTGGCGCATGAGGTCGAGCAGGTGCTCGATCTGCGCCCGCATCACGTCGGCGCCGCCGATGGGCCTGCGCAGGGCCGCCTCGTCGATGACCGCCCAGAAGAACGGGCCGCCCCCGCCGTCGAGCACGCGCTGACGCTCCATCCGCAGGTCGACACGCCGGGAGATCTCGTGCGAGCTGAGGCCGGCGGCGCCGGCGGTGATCACCGCGCGGGCGTACTCCTTCGTCTGCAGCAGGCCGGGGATGAACTGCACCTCGTACGTGCGGATGCGCGAGGCCGCCTCCTCCAGGCCGACGTATGCCTGGAACCACGACGGGAGCAGGTCGTTGAAGCGGTGCCACCACCCCGGCTCGTTGGCCTTGAGCACGAGTTCCATGACGGGCATGCGCGCCTCCTCGTCCTCCACGCCGTACAGGGTGAGGAGGTCGGCCACGTCGCGCTCCTTGAAGCCGACCCGGCCGAGCTCCATCCGGCTGATCTTGGATTCGGAGCCGCGGATGAGGTGGCCGGCCTCTTCGCGCGAGATGCCCTTGGCCTCCCGCAACCGGCGCAGTTGGGAGCCCAGGAGGATGCGCAGCGCCGTGGGACCTGCTCCCGGCTGAGTCTGCGTCACGTCGCCTCCCTCTCGCTTGGGCCAGCGGACACAGTGTCACCACTTCCGGCCGCTATGACAAGGTCTCAACCTCGTGTCCGATTCGCAAGCCGGAAGTCGTAACCGCCCATGCGGTTGCACAATGCAGGTGCACGTGCATTTGGGTCTTGCAGCGGACGTAAGCGGTGACCCATGATGGCCTAGTGCATATTGGGCTAATGGTGCACTAGTCCGTAAATCGGCAACGTTACGGAGATGTCAACATGGGACCGGGAGGGGTCGGCCGGATGGTGGATGAACCGGTGTCCACCGCTGACCGCCTGCAGATACAGCGGCGACTCGGCTTCGCGGAACTGCTGTACGCGCGGGCGTCCGACACGGCGACGTGCCCCCTCCCGCCGCAGGCCGACTCGGTGAAGCTGGCCCGTGACGTCACCCGGAACACGCTGCGGAACTGGGGCCTGAACGACCTCGGCGACGACGCCGCCCTGGTGGTCTCGGAGCTGGTCACCAACGCCGTCCGCTATGCGATGTGCCCCCGCGGCACCAGCGGCGAGCTGCCCATCACGCTGATGCTGCTGCGCCTCATGCCGCACGTGCTGCTCGCCGTGGCCGACCCGAGCGACGAGGCTCCGGTGCCCAAGGAGCCCGACTTCATCTCCGAGAACGGCCGCGGCCTGTACATCGTGGAGACCTACAGCCAGCGCTGGGGCTGGGACCGGCTGGAGAACGGCGGCAAGGCCGTGTGGGCGCTGTTCGGCGGCGACGGCTTCGTGACGGGGCCGGGCCAGGCCGGCGCGGCCGGATGACACGTATGTAATAAGGACAGCGGCGGCGGACCTTACGGCCCGGCCGCAACCGTCCACCCCTGGCGTGTCCGAGCCGAACCCGGGCCAGAGCCGAACCCGGGCGGGACCTGGGACCGGGATGGGACCGGGACCGGACGGGCCGGTCCTGGACCACTGGTCGGGGCGGCGGGATTTGAACCCACGACTTCGTGCACCCAAAGCACGCGCGCTACCAAGCTGCGCCACGCCCCGCTGGCGCCGGGTACGCAAGCTCCCGCGAACTCCGGTACGCTTACGCCCTGACGACCGGAAGAAGTCTAGACCAGACCACGACCGGCTCGCGCGGACGTAGCTCAATGGTAGAGCCCCAGTCTTCCAAACTGGCTACGCGGGTTCGATTCCCGTCGTCCGCTCCACCAGGCGAAAAGGCCAGGTCATCCGGGATTCCGGACCCTGGCCTTTTCGTCGCTTTATCGGCTTTTGTCCAAATTTGCCGTCTGGCTCGATTACGCGGAGTCTCCCTCCAGGAGGTTCACATGAGCGAACGCGTGGCCGGTCCCGAAGAGCGTTTCACGGCGATCGCGGAGGAACTCCTCACGCTGGCGGGCGTGACCCAGACGGCGAGCGTGTACGACGCGCGGCCCGGGTTCGGCTCCTCGGCGCTCAAGGTGGGCGGCAGGATCTTCGCCATGCTGGTCCGGGGCGGCCTGGTGGTGAAGCTGCCGAGCCGGCGGGTCGAGGAGCTGGTCGCCGCGGGCGCGGGCGAGCGGTTCGACCCCGGTCACGGCCGGCCGATGCGCGAGTGGCTGGCCGTGGCGCCGTCCGCCGCGGAGGACTGGCTCGCCCTGGTGCACGAGGCCCGGGAGTTCGTCGCGGCCTTGGCCTGACCTCGCCTGCACGTGCATCGCCCTCCACGGCCGCCGGGCCGGGAACACGCGGGGACGGCCCGGGGTTTGCGCGGGGTGGAGGACGAGCGAGGAGGCGCGTCATGGGCGACTACGGACGGGCGCTGGAGTTCGGGTACTTCCTGGTGCCGGCGGCGGGCGATCCGCTGCTGGAGCGGGCCAGGCTGGCCGATGATCTCGGGCTGGACCTCATCGGGGTGCAGGACCATCCCTACCAGCGGCGATACGTCGACACGTGGACCCTGCTCACCATGATCGCGGCGGTGACCGGCCGGATCAGGGTGTTCCCCGACGTGGTCAGCCTGCCGCTGCGTCCCCCGGCGGTGCTGGCCAAGTCCGCCGCCAGCCTGTCGCTGCTCAGCGGCGGCCGGGTGGAGCTGGGCCTGGGCGCGGGGGCGTTCTGGGAGGCCATCGAGGCGTACGGCGGCGCGCGGCGGACGCCCGCGCAGGCCCTGGCCGCGCTCGACGAGGCGATCACGGTGATCCGGAAGGTCTGGTCGGGCGAGCGCAACCTGCGGTTCGAGGGCGAGCACTACCGCCTGGCCGGGGCACACTCCGGGCCGGTGCCGCCGCGGCCGATCGAGTTGTGGCTGGGCGTGGGCGGGCCACGGGCGCTCGCGCTGGCCGGGGCGCGGGCCGACGGGTGGCTGCCGTCGTCCACCTGGGCGACGCCGGAGCGGCTGCCCGAGCTGATCGCGCGCCTGGACGAGGGCGCCGTGGCGGCGGGCCGCGACCCGCGCGACGTCCGCCGCCTCTACAACGTCAACGGCGCGATCACCGAGCCCGGCGGCCCCTCGGCGGGCTTCCTGAACGGGCCGCCGGAGCAGTGGGCGGACGAGCTGACCGACCTGGCCCTCGGCTACGGGCTGGACACGTTCGTCCTGTGGCCCGAGGGCGACCAGGAGCGGCAGCTCCGCCGTTTCGCCGAGGAGGTCGTGCCGGAGGTGCGCGAGCGCGTCGCCAAGGAACGCGAGGGCTGAGCATTACGGCTCGCCGAAACACGTTACGGATCGCGGATTGACCGGAAAGACTTACACGGAGTCACCGGGCCGGGGTCTTACCGTGACCCTCCCGGAGGCCGACACTGGGTTGATCTGACGGACTCCCCGTAGACGTGGAGGCACGGTGAGCGAAGCGACCAGAGTGCTGCTCGACGAGTCACGGATTCCCCGCGCGTGGTACAACATCGTGCCCGACCTGCCCGCCCCGCCGCCCCCGCCGCTGCACCCGGGGACCCGCGAGCCGGTCGGGCCCGAGGACCTGGCGCCGCTGTTCCCGATGGACCTGATCGCGCAGGAGGTGAGCGCCGAGCGGTTCGTCGCGATCCCCGACGCGGTGCGCGACGTCTACCGCCTGTGGCGGCCGACGCCGCTGATCCGGGCGCGGCGCCTGGAGCGCGCCCTCGGCACCCCGGCCAGGATCTACTACAAGTACGAGGGCGGCTCCCCCGCCGGCTCGCACAAGCCCAACACGGCGGTGCCGCAGGCGTACTACAACGCCC
The DNA here is from genome assembly GCF_014202315.1 of Thermocatellispora tengchongensis. Taxonomy (GTDB): domain Bacteria; phylum Actinomycetota; class Actinomycetes; order Streptosporangiales; family Streptosporangiaceae; genus Thermocatellispora; species Thermocatellispora tengchongensis. Next base: position 13,015 of record NZ_JACHGN010000014.1, read on the forward strand.
AGCAGGGCATCCGGCGGCTGACCACCGAGACCGGCGCCGGGCAGTGGGGCTCGTCGCTGGCGTTCGCGTGCGCGCAGTTCGGCCTGGAGTGCGAGATCTGGATGGTGCGCGCGTCGTACGACCAGAAGCCGCACCGCCGCTCGCTGATGCAGGTCTACGGCGCGACCGTGCACGCCAGCCCGTCGCCGGTGACCAAGGCGGGCAGCGCGATCCTGGCCGAGAACCCCGACTCCCCCGGCAGCCTGGGCATCGCGATCAGCGAGGCGGTCGAGGTCGCGGGAGGCGCCGACGACACCCGCTACGCGCTGGGCTCGGTGCTCAACCACGTGCTCATGCACCAGACCGTGATCGGCGAGGAGGCGCTGGAGCAGCTCGCGGCGTTCGGCGAGACGCCCGATCTGATCATCGGGTGCACCGGCGGCGGCTCCAACTTCGCCGGGCTGACGTTCCCGTTCATCCGGGAGAAGCTGGCCGGGCGGATCTCGCCGGAGATCAGGGCGGTGGAGCCGGCCGCGTGCCCGTCCTTCACCCGCGGCAGGTACGCCTACGACTTCGGCGACACGGCCGGGTTCACCCCGCTGCTGAAGATGCACACGCTGGGGCACGGCTTCGTGCCCGACCCCATCCACGCGGGCGGCCTGCGCTACCACGGCATGTCGCCGCTGCTGTCGCACATGTACGAGCTGGGCATGTTCCAGGCCGTGGCCAAGGGCCAGCGCGAGTGCTTCGAGGCGGGCGTGCGCTTCGCGCGCACCGAGGGGATCGTCCCGGCGCCCGAGCCGACCCACGCGCTCGCCGAGGCCATCTCCGAGGCGCTGCGCTGCAAGGAGACCGGCGAGGAGAAGGTGATCCTGACGGCGCTGTGCGGCCACGGGCACTTCGACCTGAACGCCTACGACCGCTACCTGTCGGGCGCGATGGAGGACTTCGAGCTGCCGCAGGACCGCATCGAGGAGGCGCTGGCGACGCTGCCCGGCGTCTGAGTCCCGTCCCGCCCCTCCCCAAGTGCGACAAATCACAATTTTCGGGTGCTTGTCAGCGTTCCACCGGCTTCAGGAAGATCGATCTTTACTATGCTCGTTCCTGAGCAGCCGGTGGCGTCCGCCACCTCGCGGGACGGCCGGCTCCGCACAGCGTCGTGCGCGGCGGGCGCGTCAGGCCCGCGAATCAGGGAGGGGCGGGAGCAGGGTGAGCGCATTCGACGGCGGCGCGGCCGGCCGCGGCCTGCCCCGGGCCGCACACCCGGCCGGGGCCGTCGAGCACGTCACGTCGCACGCCGGGCGGGACGACGGCGAATGACCGCCTACTTCGTCGTCAACCCGCCCTCTCCCGATCGCAAGCGGCTCGGCAGCCCGGCCTCCACCAAGGAACAGCTCGCGCTGCTCAACGAGGCGAGCCGGAGGATCGGCAGCACCCTCAGCCTGAGCCAGACCGGCCGGGAGCTGACGGACGTCGCGGTGCCGCGCTTCGCCGACGCCGCGGACGTGCTGGTGCACGACCGGCTGGTCACCGAGGGCGAGTTCCCCGCCCGGCCCGCCGACGGGTCGGCGGTGGTGCGCCGCATCGCGCTCGGCACCAGCTCGCGCGCCGACGACTACCGCGCCGCGTTCCCGATCGACGAGGTCGCGGTCTACCCCTCCTGGTCGCCGTACGCGCGGTGCGTGGCCACGAGCCAGCCGATCCTGTACCCGCGGATGGACGCGATGACCGCCAGGGAGCTGGCGATCCTGGCCAAGCGCGACGTCGTGGGCGCCCTGCTGGAGGACAGCTCGTTCCTCGTGGTGCCGTTGCAGGCCAGGGGGCGGGTGCTGGGCTTCGCGGTGTTCACCCGCTCGCCCGACAGCTCCCCGTTCCATGAAAAGGACGTGCAGCTCGCCGAGGAGCTGGCCGCGCGCACGGCGCTGTGCCTGGACAACGCCCGCCTGTACGACCGCGAGCGCCGCACCGCGCTCACCCTGCAGAGCAGCCTGCTGCCGACCGACCTGCCCGCGCCGCCCGGCCTGGAGATCGCCTCGCGCTACCTGCCGGCCAGCGACCTGACCGGGGTCGGCGGCGACTGGTACGACGTGATCCCGCTGCCCGGCCACCGTACGGCCCTGGTCGTGGGCGACGTGATGGGGCACGGCACCCGGGCGGCGGCCACGATGGGCCAGCTCCGCACCGCCGCCCGCACGCTGGCCAGCCTGGACCTGCCGCCCAGCGAGGTGCTGTTCCGGCTGAACCGGATGACCCAGGACCTGGATGCCACCCAGATCGCGACCTGCGTGTACGCGACGTACGACCCGATCACGCACTCCTGCGCCATCGCCCGCGCCGGGCACGTGCCGCCGGTGCTGCTGCGGCCCGACGGCAGCACCGAGCTGATCGAGCTGCCGCCCGGCCTGCCGCTGGGCATCGGCGGCGACCCGTTCGAGATGCGCCAGTTGACGCTGCCGCCCGGCAGCGTCCTGACGCTCTACACCGACGGCCTGGTGGAGAGCCGCGACCGCGACCTGGACTCCGGCATCCGCGACCTGCGCCGGCTGCTGGAGTACTCCCACCAGGACCTGGAAGACCTGTGCGACGCGACCATCGCCACCCAGCGGCCGGGCGACGAGCGCGACGACATCGCGCTGCTGCTGGCCCGGGTGCGCGACCTGTCGCCGTCGGAGTACGTGACCTGGACGCTGCCGTTCGAGGCGCAGTCGGCGGCCGAGGCGCGCCGGCTCGTACGGGCGACGCTGCGCGCGTGGGGGCAGAGCGCGATCCTGGACGTCACCGAGCTGATGGTCAGCGAGTTGGTGGCCAACGCGGTCAACCACGGCACCGGGCCGATCGAGCTGAGCCTGCTGCGCGGCGCCACGCTGCTGTGCGAGGTGGCCGACCGAAGCCCGCAGCGGCCGGTGCGCTGGGAGCCCGAGGCGGACGACGAGGCCGGGCGGGGCCTGAACCTGGTCAACCGCTTCTCCTACCGCTGGGGCACCCGGCCCACGGCCACCGGGAAGATCGTGTGGTGCGAGGTGCGCCTGCCCTGATCCGGGGGAGCCGGATCATGATCATGGCGAGATAACGTGTACCGTACATAGGTCTTGCCTGCATCGTGCCGAGAGGTCCTGGTTTGGCCGTGACATCCGTGCGAAGACCCGGCGTGCTCGTCGTCGTCCTCTCGCTGTGCGGGATCGTCGTATCCCTGATGCAGACCCTGGTCATCCCCCTCATCCCCGATCTCCCGCGCCTGCTCGACACGACGCCGGCCAACGCCTCCTGGGTGGTGACGGCGACGCTGCTCGCCGCGGCGGTGTGCAACCCGGTCAGCGGCCGGCTGGGCGACATGTACGGCAAGCGGAGGATGATCCTGCTCTCGCTGGCCATGATGGTCGCCGGCTCGGCGATCTGCGCCCTGACCAGCTCGCTCGGCCTCGTGGTGTTCGGCCGGGTGCTGCAGGGCTGCGCGGTCGGGGTGATCCCGCTCGGCATCAGCATCATGCGCGACGAGCTGCCGCCGCGCCGGCTCGGCTCGGCGATGGCGCTGATGAGCGCCACGCTGGGCGTGGGCGGCGCGATCGGCCTGCCGCTGGCCGCCTTCGTGGCCCAGCGCGCCGACTGGCACGCGCTGTTCTGGCTGTCCGCCGCCGTGGGCGTGCTCAACCTGCTGCTGGTGCTGTTCCTGGTGCCGGAGTCGCCGGTACGGGCCGGGGGCCGCTTCGACCTGCCCGGAGCGCTCGGCCTCACCGCGGGGCTGGTCTGCCTGCTGCTCGCGGTGTCCAAGGGCGGCGACTGGGGCTGGGGCAGCCCGCTCACCGTCGGCCTGTTCGCCGGCGCGGCCGTGATCCTGCCGCTGTGGGCCTGGGCCGAGCTGCGCATCCGCGCGCCCCTGGTGGACCTGCGCACCACGGCCAGGCGGCCGGTCCTGCTCACCAACCTGTCGTCGGTGTGCGTCGGGTTCGCGCTGTTCGCGATGTCGCTGATCCTGCCGCAGGTGCTCCAGGCCCCGCCGGAGACCGGTTACGGCCTGGGCCTGTCGCTGCTGGAGACCGGGCTGTGCCTGGCCCCGAGCGGGCTGGTCATGATGATCCTCTCCCCCGTCTCCGCCCGCGTGTCGCGGCGCTGGGGCCCCAAGACCGCGCTGGTGGGCGGCGCAGCGATCATGGCCCTCGGGTACGCCGCGAGCATCGGCCTGCTGGCCTCGGCCTGGCAGGTCGTGCTCGCCACCATCGTGATCTCGGCCGGGCTCGGCCTGGCCTACTCCTCGATGCCCGCACTGATCATGGGCTCGGTGCCCACGACCGAGACGGCCGCCGCGAACGGGCTCAACGCGCTGATGCGCGCGATCGGCACCTCCGTCTCCAGCGCGGTGATCAGCGTGGTGCTGGCGCAGCTCACGCTGGGCCCGGCGCCCTCGCTCACCGGCCTGCGGGTCGGCCTCGCCCTGGCCGCGGGCGCGGCCCTCGCGGGCCTGCTCATCGCCATCGCGATCCCCCGCCCCGGCCGCGGCGCCCCGAGCGTGGCCACCGGCGCGGCGACGGATGCGGGCACGCACGCCCACGCGGACACCGACGCGGACCGGGCCGCCGCCAAGCGCGTCTGACGATTCGCCCCGCGCGGACGGCGGCGGGGCCGGGCCGCCGCCGGGCGCATCCGGCCGATCGCCGGGCCCGGCGGGCGGCGGTTCAGCGGGCCGTGGGGCGCTTGCCGTGGTTCGCCTTCTTCTTCTTGCGTGCCCGTCCCTTGCGCGCGCGTCGGGCCATGTCGCAGACCTCCGCTCGTTGCCGACGATGTGACGTACGTCTCACGATCCAGTGACGTCGTCCCGCGCACAAGCCGTAACCGGCTTTGATTCGGGTTTCACGCAGGAGTCATCACCAATCGAACATGACCCATCGCCGTCTCTGTCATAATTTGGTGGAATCTGTTGGAAGGAGTGGCCATGCTCGCACAGCAGCGCCAGCAGACGATCCTCGAACGCGTCCGGCGCGACGGGGGCGTTCGCGTCGCCGACCTGGTGCGCGAGCTGGGCGTCTCCGACATGACCATCAGGCGCGACCTGGAGGCCCTGGCCGAGCGCGGGCTGGTGGAGAAGGTGCACGGCGGCGCCACCGCCGCCGGTCCCGGCTCGACCGAGGAGCCCGGGTTCACCGCCAAGTCGGCCCGGCAGCGGGCGGAGAAGGACGCGATAGCGCGCCGCGCCGCCGCGCTGGTGCGGCCCGGCACGGCGGTGGCCCTGTCCGCGGGCACCACGATCTGGACGCTGGCGCACCACCTGGTCGACGTGCCCGACCTCACCGTCATCACCAACTCGGTGCGGGTGGCCGACGTGTTCCACCGGGCGCCGCGCCCCGACCGCACGGTGGTGCTGACCGGCGGCGTGCGCACGCCGTCCGACGCGCTGGTCGGGCCGGTCGCGGTCGCCGCGATCCGGCGCCTGCACGTGGACACGCTGTTCCTGGGCGTGCACGGCATGAGCGTGCGCGCCGGGTTCACCACCCCGAACCTCCTGGAGGCCGAGACCGACCGCGAGCTGGTCGCCTCGGCCACCCGCCTGGTGGTGCCGGCCGACCATACCAAGTGGGGCACCGTCGGCATCAGCACCATCGCCGAGCTGTCCGAGGCCCACCTGGTGATCACCGACGAGGGTCTGCCGCAGGCGGCCCGCGAGGAGCTGGCCGCGCACGTGGGCGGCCTGATCGTGGCCGAGGGCCGCGCGTCCGCTCCCCCGGCCGGCTCCGGACCCGACGACCCCACCTGACCTCGACGCCGGAGGGACCACCAGCGTGAAACGCACCATCACCCACCTCGCCGACGGGCGCGAGCTGATTTACTTCGACCGCCGCGACGACGCCGACAGGAGCGCGATCGACCAGCGCGACCTGCCGCCGCGCCCGCTCGCCTCGGAGCTGCGCCGCGACCCGCTGACCGGCGAGTGGATCGCCGTCGCCCGGCATCGCCAGACCCGCACCTTCCTGCCGCCCGCCGACGAGTGCCCGCTGTGCCCGTCGGCGCCCGGCAGGCCGACCGAGATCCCGGCCGCCGACTACGACGTGGTGGTGTTCGAGAACCGCTTCCCGTCCTTCTCCTCCCACCTCGGGGAGTACGCCGAGGTGGGCGGGCTGAGCGAGGTGCGTCCGGGCGTCGGCAGGTGCGAGGTCGTGTGCTTCACCTCCGACCACGGCGCCTCGTTCTCCTCGCTCTCACCCGAGCAGGTCGCGCTGGTCATGGAGGCGTGGATCGACCGCACGGCCGAGCTGTCGGCCATGCCGGGAGTGGAGCAGGTGTTCTGCTTCGAGAACCGGGGCGCGGAGATCGGCATCACGCTGGCGCACCCCCACGGCCAGATCTACGCCTACCCGTACGTCACGCCGCGCACCCGCCGGATGCTGGCGATGGCCGCGGAGCACCGGGAGCGTACGGGGGGCGACCTGTTCGCCGACGTGCTCGCGGCCGAGCAGCGGGCGGAGGTGCGCGTGGTGGCGCGCAACGAGCACTGGACCGCGTTCGTGCCGGCGGCGGCCCGCTGGCCGTTCGAGGTGCACCTGTATCCGCACCGGGGGGTGCCGAGGCTGGGCGCGCTGACGGCCGAGGAGCGCGCCGCGTTCGCGCCGCTCTACACCGGCGTGCTGCGCGCGCTCGACGGCCTGTTCGGCGTGCCGATGCCGTACGTCGCGGCCTGGCACCAGGCGCCCGTACGCGAGGGCGCCGACCTGGCCTACCTGCACATGGAGCTGTTCAGCATCCGCAGGGCGCCGGGCAAGCTGAAGTACCTGGCCGGGTCGGAGTCGGCCATGGGGGCCTTCGTGAACGACGTGGTGCCGGAGGAGGCCGCGCGCATGCTGCGGGAGGCGGCGGCGATAACGGACTGATCACCGCTTGATTTCAGCTTAGAGTCGCATGACTGTCGTTTTACCACTAACATCCTCACACATCGGCTGTACCAGTCGACTCGCCTAATCCCGGGCGCCTCGCCCGGGAACCGGGGACCCAGGTTCATGGGGTGAATCCACGGCGCCGCACGCCGCGGTAGGGCTCGCTCTCGGCCCGAACCCGTCAGCTAACCCGGTCGGCGGCAGGAGAGGAGTATGCGTGGCGGCCCAGCCCCCCACGTCCCGTAAGCCCAGCAAGACCGGTAAGCCCAGTAAGACCGGTAAGTTCAGCAAGAACAGCACGAACAGCACGTCCGGCGGAGCCGGCGCACTGCACCACCCGTCATCGCTGCTGCGCGGCGTGGCGCTCGCCGCCTGCGTGCTGGCCGCCGCCGGCGCCATCGCCCTCGGCCCGGCGAGCAGCGGAGCGGCGGAGCCCAAGCCGAGCAAGGCCGCGCTGAAGGCCGAGCTGGCCAAGCTCAACAAGCAAGTGGACAAGCTCATCGCCGAGTACGGCGCCAAGCGCGCCGAACTGGCCGAGGCGCAGAAGGCCGAGCGGGCGGCGCGCGAGAAGCTGACCGCCGCCCAGGAGGCGTACGAGCGGGCCACGCGCGAGGTCGGCGACATCGCCCAGCTCCGCTACCAGGCCGGCGACGACGACCTGCCCGCGTTCCTGTTCGGCCAGAGCGCGGGCGGCGCGGCGCTGCTGCAGCAGATGGCCGAGCGGCAGAGCGCGTACCTCGCGGGATTCGCCACCGCCCGCGACGAGCGCGAGAAGGCCGCCGAGGAGGCGGAGAAGCTCACCGGGAAGATCCGCGGCCAGGCCGAGGACGTCAACCGGAGGCGCAAGGAGGCCGAGAAGCTGATCGGCCAGATCGAGCGCAAGCTGGACCAGCTCGTGCCCGCCGCCTCAGGCAAACGCTCCGACGGCACCTGGAGCCCCGAGTTGCCCACGGGCCCCGACAACATCACGCCGCGCACCCGGCTGATGCGCGATGAGATCAAGGAGCGGTTCAAGCTGCCCTTCACCGTCGGCTGCTTCCGCAACGACGGCGGCGGGGGCGAGCACCCCCTGGGCCGCGCCTGCGACTTCATGCTCAGCAGCGGCGGCGCCATGCCCAGCGCCGCCAACCTGGCCCTGGGCGACCAGATCGCCGCCTGGACCATCGAGAACGCCGCCAAGCTGGGCGTGAAGTACGTCATCTACAAGCAGCGCATCTACAACATCGCCTCCCCCGGCTGGCGCGCCATGTCCGACCGCGGCAGCATCACCCAGAACCACTTCGACCACGTGCACGTGTCGATGTACTGACACGCGCCGAGGCGGGGCTCAGGCGCGGCGGCGGGGCTTGGGGAGCGTGGCCGAGATCACCTCGTGGGCCTCGGCGACGATGTCCTCGATCTCGGTCCAGTCCAGGCCGGGGACGTCGAGGTAGACCCCGAGCCAGCCGCGGTGGCCGACGTACGGGGGGCGGAAGAACCGCTCGGGGTCCTCCGCCACCCGCGCCTCCTGGGCCCCGGGCGGCGCCGCGCACCAGAACGCCAGCCGGTCGTCGTGGTGGTGGTCGGCGTACATGACGAAGGTCTTGCGCCCTCGGGCGAACCAGGTGGGCTCGCCGTGGCTGAGCTTCTCCACGGTCTCGGGGAAGCCCATGCAGATCCGGCGCAGTCTCTCCAGCGGGTCGTCTGCCATGGCGGCCTCCGGGTAGGGCGGTCAGGGGGTCTGCACCGGGTCGCCCGCCAGGGCCTCGGCCACGAGGCGGTCGAAGCGGGCGGTGTCGGCCGGGGTCGCGATCGACGCCTCGGCGAAGCGGGCGAGCATGCGGGCGAAGACCTCGCGCTCCTGGGGGTCCCAGTCGGCGAGGACGCGGCCGAGGTGCTCGCGGCGGTAGCGGGCCACGGCCTCACGGACGCGGTGGCCGGCCTCGGTCAGCACCAGGCGTACGCGGCGGGCGTCCACGCGTGAGGCCGCGCGCTCGACGAGTCCGGCGGCGATGGCGTCGTTGACCAGGCGGCTGGCGGTCGAGGGATCGACGTCCACCTGCTCGGCGACGCCGCCCACGGTGACCTCGGCGCACTCGCGGCTGAGCCGGTGGACGGCGTTGACGACGATGATGTTGGACATCAGGACGGGCCGGCCCGGGTCGCCCCCGGCCTTGCGCGAGCGCAACTGCCGGGTCCAGATCCGGCGCAGCCGCAGCAGGGCCTCGTCGATCAGGGTGACGTCCTGCTTCTCCTGAACCTCCACGCCCCCAGGCTACCGCAGAAATGTGTACGATACATACATCCTGGAGCCCCCGGCGTGGCCGGCCCCAGCCTAGCGGGATCAGCCGGTCAGGCGGACCGGGTTCACCAGGTCGGCGTACATGAGCAGGCCGGCCATGACGATCATGAGCAGCGCCATCGCGTACGTCAGCGGCAGCGCCTTGGCGATGTCCACGTGCCCCGGCGTGGGCCGGCGCATGATCCGGGCGTAGGCGCGCTTGATCCCCTCCCACAGCCCGCCGGCGATGTGGCCGCCGTCCAGCGGGAGCAGCGGGAGCAGGTTGAACATGCCGACCGCGAGGTTGAACCCGGCCAGCAGGTTGATGAAGAACACGATCTTGCTGTCGACCGGGGCCTCCGAGGCGGCGATCTCACCGCCGATGCGGCCCGCGCCGATCACCCCGATCGGGCCGTTGATGTCGCGTTCCTCCCCGGAGAACGCGGCGTGCCACACGCCCACCAGCTTCTCCGGCAGCCGGATCAGCGAGCCCGCCGTGGCCGCGGTCAGCTCCCACATGTGCGCGGTGACCGCGCCGATGCTCTGCCGCTCGTTCGCGACCACCGCGGAGACGCCGAGGTAGCCCACGCCCTTTTCGATCTTGTTGGGGTCGTCCAGCGACTCGCGGTCCTGGGCGATCAGGTTGGCGGTGAGAGTGAGCGGCTTGCCGTCGCGCACGACGCCGATCGCCACGGGGCCGGCCTTCTCGGCGCGGATGGCGCGGGTGGCCTCCTCCCAGGTGCTGATCTGGACTCCGCCGACCGACACGATGCGGTCGCCGGGGCGCAGGCCCGCGCTCGCCGCCGGGCTGGCCGGGTCGCTCGCGGTGCACTCGGGGTTCTGCTCGTAGGACTGCTGGGTCTTCACGCACGCCGGGACGGTGGCGATCACGGTCTGCTGGGTCGGCACGCCGAAGCCCATCAGCACCACCGCGAACAGCACGAAGGCCAGCACGAAGTTCATCGCCGGGCCGCCGGCCATGATGATGACCTTCTGCCACCACGGCTTGCGGTAGAACACGCGGTTCTCGTCGCCCGGCCGGACCTCCTCAAGCGCCGCCTCGCGGGCGGTCTCGATCAGGCCCTGCCACGGGCCCGTGGCGGCGCTGCGCAGCTTGCCGTCGTCCTGAGCCCGGGGCGGGAGCATGCCGATCATGCGGATGTAGCCGCCGAACGGGAGCCACTTGATGCCGTACTCGGTCTCGCCGCGCCGCCGCGACCACAGGGTGGGGCCGAAGCCGACCATGTACTGCGTGACGCGTACGCCGAACCGCTTCGCCGGGACGAGGTGGCCGATCTCGTGCAGGCCGATCGAGATCATCAGTCCGATGAGGAAGATGACTATCCCGACGACGTACCAGATCACCTGTGGAACCCCCGTTACCGAGAAGTCGCTAGCTTCTCAAGGCTAACCGAATCTTGCCCGGCTCAGCCCGCTTCGTACCGATCGGTCGGTAAGGCGCGGGGTCACGGGCGCCAGATGAGCACCAGGGCGCAGTCATCGCTGTGACCGGCCGACATCGAGTTGACCAGGGTGCGCGCACCCGAGCTGAAGCCCGAGGGCACCAGCCGCTCGGCCTCGCCCAGCAGCCGGTCGAGCCCGGCGTCGATGTCGCGCCCCGGCTGCTCGATCAGGCCGTCGGTGTAGAGCATGAGCGCGTCGCCCTTGCGCAGCACCCCGCTGTCGGGCTCGCAGTGCAGGTCGGGCACCACGCCGAGCACCACGCCCTTGGCGGTGGCGATCCGCCAGGTGCCCGTGCCCGACTCGAACTTCACCACCGGCGGATGCCCGGCGGAGGTGATGACGTACTCGCCCGTGGTGAGGTCCAGGCTCAGGTGCACGGCGGTGACGAAACCCTCACCCTCGCGCTGGCGGTGCAGGTAGGCGTTGCACGCGGGCAGGAACTCAGGCACCGAGCCGAGCAGCCCGCCGAACGTGCCCGACAGCAGCAGCGCCCGGGTGCCGGCGTCCACGCCCTTGCCCGAGACGTCCACCAGGGCGAGCTCCAGCCGGTCGTCCTGGCGGGTGGAGACCAGGAAGTCGCCGCCGAAGGACGAGCCGCCCGCCTGCTTGAGCACCACCTTGGCGCCCCAGTCCTTGGGCAGGGCGGGCATCTCGCTCTGGCTCTTGAGCCGGTCGCGCAGTTCCAGCAGCATCGCGTCGCCGCGCAGCCCCTGCACGCCGAGCTTGCCCCGCGTACGCGACATCAGGGCGGCGAGCACGGCGGTGAAGCCCATCGTGACCAGCAGTCCCGGCCCGATCGCCGGCGAGCCCCGCACCGCCCAGACGTAGACCAGAGCCACCGCGACCGCGCCCAGCAACATGACCAGGCTGCGCAGCCGGAGCTGCAGCCCGCCGACCAGCGTGACCAGGATCAGCAGGGCCGGTGAGAACCACTCGGTCACCGTGTGCGCCGCGAGCACGCCGATCAGGAGCGTGAGCGCGACCAGGGCGAGCAGGAGGTTGCGGTCCTTTCCCAGGATCTCGCGCCGCACGAAGCGGACGGTGCGCACCAGAAGGGGCACTCGGACCAGTAGCGCGCGGAGCCGTGGAGGGATCAGCGGCGCCGGACGGGAACTCATGATGCGCTCGACTGTATCGGTCTCGGCACGGATTGGGCAGCCCACTTGACCAACGCCTTGATCGTTAAACACGGATATTGGGTGGCCGCCGGGACGTGCAGCGCCATACGTTGGCGAGATGAGCGGCTTTCCGATCAGGCCCCTGTCCGAATCAGAATGGGACGCCTACGTACGCGTCTGGGTCGAGGCTTTCAACTCCGCGGACACACCGGCGATATTCGACCGCTTCCGCGCCATGACCGAGTTCGACCGCACACTCGCCGCCTTCGACGGCCCCGAAGTGGTCGGCAACACCGCGGCCCTGTCGTTCACCATGACGGTGCCGGGGGCGACGACGCCGGTGGCGGGCGTGACCGGCGTCGCCGTGCTGCCCTCGCACCGCCGCCGCGGCATCCTGTCCGCCCTCATGCTGCGGCAGCTCACCGACCTGCACGAGGGCGGCGAGCCCGTGGCCGCGCTGTACGCCTCCGAGGCCGCCATCTACGGGCGGTTCGGTTACGGCCGCGCCGCCGACTCCCTGCTGTTCGACATCCCCACCCGCGGTTCCGCGTTCGGGCCCGGCGTGCCCGAGGACCCGTCGCTGCGGCTGCGGGTGGCCCGCCCGGCCGAGGCGCGCAAGGAGTTCGAGACGGTGTTCGAGGCCGTGCGCGCCGAGCGCCCCGGCCAGTACGCCAGGACCGCCGCGCGGTGGGACCAGTTGCTCGCCGACGAGGAGCACGACCGCGAGGGCGCGGGCCCGCTGCGCTGCCTCATCGCCGAGGACGGCTCCGCGGCGCGCGGCTACGCGCTGTTCCGGGTGAAGGCGAACTGGAGCGCCCACGACACCCCCGAGGGCGAACTGCGGCTCAACGAGCTGTACGCGACCGACCCGGCGGCGTACGCGCTGATCTGGCGCGGCGTGCTGGACCGCGACCTGGTGCGCACGGTCAAGGCGTGGAGCCGCCCCGTGGACGACCCGCTGATCCACCTCATCGCCGAGCCGCGCAACCTGCGTGCGACCTGGCTGGACGACCTGTGGATCAGGCTGGTGGACGTGGACCGGGCCCTGGCGGCGCGGGCGTACTCGGCGCCGGTGGACGTGGTGGTGCAGGTGGAGGACGCGCGCTGCCCGTGGAACGCGCGGCGCTGGCGGCTGTCGGGCGACGGCTCGGGCGCCCGCTGCGAGGCCACCTCGGACGCGGCCGACCTGACGCTCCCGGTCTCGGCGCTCGGTGCGGCGTACCTGGGCGGGCGGCCCCTGTCGGCGTACGGCGGCGCCGGGCTGGTCGCCGAGCACACCCCCGGCGCCCTGCGGGCGCTGTCCACGGCGATGTCCTGGGAGCCGCGCCCCTGGGCGGGATCGGTCTTCTGACCGTCCGGCCCCCTCGACGCGCGACGGACGTGCGCTAGGGTCGGGATCATGGCACTGCAGAGCTTGCAGATCACCGCGATCACGGCCATGCGGGCCCGCGACGTCTCGCGCCCGACGAAGGAGCAGCAGGAGGCCGCGGACCGGCGGCCTCTACGCGATGAGATGCCGCGGCGCGAATCGCGCCGCGGCCGCGACTGATCTTTCTTTACGGGACCGCCGAAGGGCTGAGGGGCCGCGGGATTACGGCAGCGGCGGGAGCTGGCCGATCGTCTCGTACGAGGCGATCTGCGCGATGCGCCTGCTGTGCCGCTCGTCGCCCGAGAACGCCGTGGCCAGGAAGGTCTGGACGAGCTTGGTGGCCTCCTTGGCGGTGTGCTGACGGGCGCCGACGCTGACGACGTTGGCGTTGTTGTGCTCGCGGCCGAGCCGGGCGGTGTCCTCGTTCCAGGCGAGCACGGCGCGGATGCCGCGCACCTTGTTGGCCGCGATCTGCTCGCCGTTGCCCGAGCCGCCGATGACCACGCCCAGGCTGCCCGGGTCGCCGGCCACGCCCTCGGCCGCGCGCAGCACGAACGCCGGGTAGTCGTCCTCGGGGTCGTAGACGAACGGGCCGCAGTCGGTCACCTCGTGCCCGTACTCCTTCAGCACGGAGACGAGGTGGTTCTTCAGCTCATAGCCGGCATGGTCGGCACCGATGTAGACACGCACCCGTCCAGTCTGGCAGGTTCGCCTGCCGGGTACGAGCCGGCACCCGGTAAGGTAATAGCCGCAACCCATGAGCAGTCCTTACAGGAGAGCGCCCGATGCGTGACATCCGTAAGATCGGCGACCCGGTCCTGCGCACCCCGGCCGCCCCGGTCACCGAGTTCGACCGCGACCTGCGCCGCCTGATCGACGAGATGTTCGAGGCCATGTACGCCGCCCGCGGCGTCGGCCTGGCCGGGCCGCAGATCGGCGTGTCGCGCCGCCTGTTCGTCTACGACATGGAGGGCGGCCGGAAGGGGCACGTGATCAACCCGGTGCTCACCGTGGACGACCCCGAGGAGGTCGTCGACGAGGAGGGCTGCCTGTCCGTGGTGGGCAGGTCGGGCGGCACTCCGCTGTACGCCCCCACGCCGCGCGCCGCCGGCGTCACCGTCACCGGCGTGGACAAGCTGAACCGGCCGATCCGGATCAAGGCCCGGGGCGGCCTGGCCCGCTGCTTCCAGCACGAGACCGACCACCTCGACGGCAAGCTCTACATCGACCGCCTGCCGCGCGAGGCCGCCCGCAAGGTCCTGCTCCAGGTCCCCTGAACGCCCGCTCAGGGCCCGCTCACCCCGGGCCCGCTCAGGGCCCGCTCACCCCGGGCCCGCTCACTCAGGGGCCGCTCACTCAGGGGCCGGTGGTTCGGGGGCCCTTTCCTCGGGGGCGCGGCGCCTGCCGCGCAGCACCGGCCACAGCGCGAGCGCCGCGCCGGTCAGCCCCATCAGGGCGACCACCACCCACTCGTTCGACCCGCCGGGACCGTAGACGTGGCCGCTGCGCCCGATGTCGTAGGCGCGGGTGCTCTCTCCCGCGGTGAACATGCCGCGGTCGGAGCCGTAGAAGCCGACGCCCGTGCGGCGCACCCGACCGTCGGCGGAGACGAACCGGCCCAGCCAGGTGCACTGCTCGTGCCCCGGGTGCCGCACGCACTCCAGGCCGGTCGCGGTGAAGGTGCCCGGGATGCCGTCGGCGCGGTAGGCGGCGACGGCGGCGGGCGCGCTCTGCGCGGCGAGCAGGAACAGCAGCACCCCGCTCGCCACGACCACCACGTCGAAGGCGCTCAGCCTGCGGGCGCGCCCCTCCGTCACGGGCCCCGCCTCACAGCTGCAGCGATTTGATCTCCAGGAACTCCTCCAGGCCGTACTCGCCCAGCTCACGCCCGATCCCGGACTGCTTGTAGCCGCCGAAGGGGGCCATCGGGTTGAACTGGCCGCCGTTGATGGAGACCTGGCCGGTGCGCAGCCGGCGGGCGAGCGCGACCGCGCGCTCCTCGGTGCCGGCCCAGACCGCGCCCGACAGGCCGTACGGCGTGCCGTTGGCGATCTCGACGGCCTCGTCCTCACCGGTGTAGGGGATGATCGACAGCACCGGGCCGAAGATCTCCTCCTGCTCGATCGTCATGCCGGGCGCGACGCCGGCGAAGACCGTGGGCAGCACGTAGTAGCCGCGCTCCAGGGGGCGCTCGGTGCCGCCGGTGACCAGGCGCGCGCCCTCCTCCTCGCCGCGGTTGATGTAGCGCACGACGCGCTCGCGCTGCGCCGCCGAGACCAGCGGGCCCAGCCGGGTGCCCTCGTCGAACGGGTCGCCGACGGTGTACTTCGCGGCCGCCTCGACGGCCAGCGCGACCACCTCGTCGTACTGGTCGCGGTGCACGATCATGCGGGTGAGCGCGGAGCAGGTCTGGCCGGAGTTGACGAAGGCGGCGCCGACGCCGACCTTGACCGCCGCCACCAGGTCGGCGTCGGGCAGGATCACGTTGGCGGACTTGCCGCCGAGCTCCAGCGCGACCCGCTTGACGCCCTCGGCGGCCAGCGCGGCCACCCTGCGCCCGGCCCTGGTGGAGCCGGTGAAGGAGACCATGTCCACCTCGGGGTGCGCGGCGATGGCCTCGCCGACCACCGGCCCGCGCCCGCTGACCATGTTGAACACCCCGGGCGGCAGCCCGGCCTCCTCCAGGATGCCGGCCAGCTCGTACGCCGCCAGCGGCGCGACCTCGCTCGGCTTGAGCACCACCGTGCACCCGGCGGCCAGCGCCGCGCCGACCTTGCACACCACCTGGTGCAGGGGGTAGTTCCACGGGGTGATCGCGCCGACCACGCCCACGGGCTCCTTCAGCACCCGCGAGTTGCCGACGCGCCCGCCCTCGAAGTCGTAGGTCTCGGCCAGGCGGGCGTAGGAGGACAGCACGCCGGCCGGCATGAGGGTCTGCACCTTCAGCGCCAGGCCGTACGGGGCGCCCATGTCGGCGGCGATGACGCGGGCGATGGGGTCGGCGCGCTCGGAGAGCATCTCGGCGGCCGTGGCCAGGATCTTGCCGCGCTCGGCGGGCGCGGTGGCGGCCCAGGAGGGGAAGGCGGCCCTGGCGGCGGCGACGGCGGCCTCGACGTCGTCGGGTGAACCGGCCGGGACCCGATCGATCACCTCTTCCGTGGCGGGGTTGACGACGTCGATGCCCTCGTCCGACGCCGACGGCGCCCATGCTCCGTTCACATACAGGTGACGCATGTCTCCCATCCTCGCGCGCGAAGTGCCGGAAGGCGAGCGCGCGGGCATGACGGGAACGCCCGCGGCCCGGTCACGCCCTGCGACGGATCGTCTCGCGTCGAGCGTAAAGCCCAGGGCCGGGACGCGGGCGGTTACCCGTCAGATCGGATACCGCTTACCCGCGGGCACGCTCAGTCGAAGATCGGCCCACGGGTGCGGGAGCGCTTGATCTCGAAGAAGCCGTCGGTGCCCGCGACCAGCAGCACGCCGTCCCACAACCTGCCCGCGGCCTCGCCGCGCGGCGCGGGCGAGACGACCGGGCCGAAGAAGGCGATCTTGCCCTCGGGGCCGTCCACCGCGATGACCGGGGTGCCGACCTCCTGGCCCACCAGGCCGATGCCCTCGGCGTGCGAGGCGCGGATGTACTCGTCGTGCTCGGTGGAGTCGATCGCGGAGACCAGCCCGGGGTCGAGACCCGCGGCCTCCAGCGCCTCGGCGAGCGTGGCGGGGATGGCCTCACGGTCCTTGACCCGGCCCTGGTTGTGGAAGCGGACGCCGATCTCGGTGTAGAGGCGGCCCAGCACCTCCTCGCCGTACTTGGCCGCGGCGGCGGCCACCACGCGCACCGGGCCCATGGCGCCGACGAGCATGCGGCGGTAGTCCTCGGGGATGTCCTTGTCCTCGTTGAGCACGGTGAGGCTCATCAGCCGCCACCGGGGCTCGATCGGACGCACGTCCGCGACCTCCAGCAGCCAGCGGGACGTCATCCACGCCCACGGGCAGGAGGGGTCGAACCAGAGGTCCACCGGAACCTTGGGTGTCACGGCATCGGTCATGGCAGTGTCCCTGACGTTTGAGGCGGTATGTCCGGTCAAGCACAACCGGATCTTTCCTGTGCGGCATTCCCCGGTCAGCCGTGGCAGGATTCAGAACATCCGTTCCGCGACGAGGCGGAGAGGAAGGACACCGCGCGACCGCGCCGTGCGAAGGGGAGTGGATGTGGCAGGCAATCTCACGCGTGACGAGGCACGGGAGCGAGCCCGGCTGCTGCAGGTACGGTCGTATGCGGTGGCGCTCGACCTGACCGAGGGCGAGGAGCGGTTCGAGAGCGTCACCACGGTGCGTTTCTCCGCCGCGCAGCCCGGGGCCGAGACCTTCATCGACCTGGCCGGGGCCCACGTCCGCAGCGTCACGCTGAACGGCGTCGAGCTCGACGTCTCGGCCTACGACGAGGAGAACGGCCGCTTCCCCCTCACCGGCCTGGCCGCCGACAACGAGCTGGTCGTCGATGCCGACTGCGCCTACATGCACACCGGTGAGGGCCTGCACCGTTTCGTCGATCCGGTCGATCGGAAGGTCTACCTGCACACGCAGTTCGAGACCGCCGACGCCCACCGCATGTACGCCTGCTTCGACCAGCCCGACCTCAAGGCGACCTTCGAGCTGACCGTGCTCGCGCCGGCCGACTGGCAGGTCGTCTCCAACGCGGCCCCCGACGAGATCATCGAGCTGGAGGAGCACCGCGGCCGGCACGGCACCCTCCAGGCGGCCAAGCGCTGGCACTTCCCGCCGACCCCGGTGATGTCCACCTACATCACCGCGCTGGTGGCGGGCCCGTACCACAAGGTGACCGACGAGCACGACGGCATCCCGCTGGGGATCTACTGCCGCTCCTCGCTCGCCGAGCACCTCGACCCCGAGAACATCTTCGAGGTCACCAAGCAGGGCTTCGACTTCTTCCACCGGGTCTTCGGGGTGCGCTACCCCTTCGGCAAGTACGACCAGCTCTTCGTGCCGGAGTTCAACGCGGGCGCGATGGAGAACGCGGGCTGCGTCACCTTCCTGGAGGACTACGTCTTCCGCTCGCGGGTCACCGACGCCATGGTGGAGCGGCGCGCCGAGACCATCCTGCACGAGATGGCCCACATGTGGTTCGGCGACCTCGTCACCATGCGCTGGTGGGACGACCTGTGGCTGAACGAGTCGTTCGCCACCTACATGTCGGTGCTGTGCCAGGCCGAGGCCACCCGCTGGGGCCAGACCGCGTGGACGACGTTCGCCAACGTGGAGAAGTCCTGGGCCTACCGGCAGGACCAGCTTCCCTCCACCCACCCGATCGCCGCCGACATCCCCGACATGCAGGCCGTGGCGGTCAACTTCGACGGCATCACCTACGCCAAGGGCGCGAGCGTGCTCAAGCAGCTCGTGGCCTACGTCGGGCTGGACAACTTCCTGGCCGGCGTGCGCGACTACTTCAACGAGCACGCCTGGGGCAACACCACGCTCGCCGACCTGCTCACGGCGCTGGAGCGCACCTCCGGCCGCGACCTCACCTCCTGGTCCAAGGAGTGGCTGGAGACCGCCTGGGTCAACACGCTGCGCCCCGACTTCGAGACCGACGCCGAGGGCCGCTTCACCCGGTTCGACGTGCTGCAGGAGGCCCCGGCCGACTACCCGACGCTGCGCTCCCACCGCGTCGCGATCGGCCTGTACTCCATGGACGGCGGCGTGCTGCGGCGTACCAAGCGGGTGGAGCTCGACGTGGTCGGGGCCCGCACCTCCGTCGCCGAGCTGGCCGGCGTGGCGCAGCCCGACCTGGTGCTGCTCAACGACGACGACCTCACCTACGCCAAGATCCGCCTCGACGAGCGCTCGCTGCGCACCCTGGTCGAGGGCGGCATCACGGCCTTCGCCGACTCGCTGCCGCGGGCGCTGTGCTGGTCGGCCGCCTGGGACATGACCCGCGACGCCGAGATGGCCACCCGCGACTACGTCAAGCTGGTCATCGCGGGCGCGCCGTCCATCGCCGACATCTCGGTGGTGCAGGCCGTGCTGCGGCAGGCCAGGCTCGCGGTGCAGCAGTACGCCGACCCGGCCTGGCGCGAGACCGGCCTGGCGACCATGGCCGCCGCGCTGCGCGACCTGATCGGCTCCGCCACCCCGGGCTCGGACCACCAGCTCGCCTACGTCAACGCCTTCGCCGCCGTGGCGTCCTCGCCCGACGACCTGGCGTACGTGCGCGCGATCCTCGACGGCGAGTCGGTCCCCGAGGGCCTGACCGTGGACGCCGACCTGCGCTGGACCCTGCTGCACGCCCTGGTCAGCGGCGGGGTCCTGGGCGAGGCCGAGATCGAGGCCGAGCTGGCGCGCGACGCCACCGCCACCGGCGAGCGCTCCGCCGCGATGTGCCGCTCGGCGATCCCCACCGCCGAGGGCAAGGCCGCCGCGTGGGACACGATCGTGGAGGGCAAGCTCAGCGGGGCCCTGTTCCGCTCCACCCTCCTCGGCTTCGCCGACCCGCGCCACGTGGACCTGCTCGAACCGTACGCGGAGAAGTACTTCGCCGAGGTCGGCCAGATCTGGAAGAACTGGACCCCCGACATGGCCCAGAACTTCGTGGTCGGCTGCTACCCGGCCCTGCTCATCGCCCCGGGCACGATCGAGCGCACCGACGCCTACATCCGCGCCGAGGACCCGCCGCACGCCCTGCGCCGCCTCCTGCTGGAGGGCGCCGACGGCGTCCGGCGCGCGCTGAAGGCCCGCGAGAAGGACGCCGCCGCGTCCTGACCGCGCCCCCGCCACAGGCCGGGCCCGCGCGATATGGGCGGGGCCCGGCCGCGGCGGTGCTAGCCTGCACTGATTGACAGTCAGGGCCACTGGCGTGTGCGGGGGGATGTTGCCGTGCTGGGACCGGGGACGATCCTCGGCGATCGTTACCGCTTGGACCTGCGCCTGGGCGGCGGGGGCATGGGCGAGGTGTGGCGCGCGGAGGACCTCGTGCTGGGCCGTACGGTGGCGGTCAAGGTGCTGCTGCCCGCGCTCATGGACGACCCCGGGTTCATCACCAGGTTCCGCGGCGAGGCACGGGCGATGGCCTCGCTGCGCCACCCCGGCGTGGTGGACGTCTACGACTACGGCTCGTGCGGCCTCGACGACGGCAGCCAGGTCAGCTACCTGGTCATGGAGCACGTCGAAGGCGAGTCGCTGGACAAGACGCTGCGCCGCGGCCCGCTGTCGCACTCCGCCGCCATGCGGCTGGTCGCGGAGGTCGCCGACGCGCTGGCGGCGGCGCACGCGCAGGGCATCGTGCACCGCGACGTCAAGCCGGCGAACCTGATGGTCCGCACCAACGGCGCGGTCGCGCTGACCGACTTCGGCATCGCCAAGGCCGCCAGCGGCGACCAGCTCACCACCCGCGGCATGGTGCTCGGCTCGGTGGGCTACTGCGCGCCCGAGCAGGCCACCTCCGGTGTGGTGACCCCGGCGGCCGACATCTACTCCCTGGGCGTGGTGGGCTACCAGTGCCTCACCGGCAAGCCGCCGTTCGAGGGCGAGACCCCGATCCAGATCATCTTCAAGCACCTCAACGCCGTCCCGCCGACGCTGCCGCCAGACGTGCCCGAGGCGCACCGCCAGGTGGTGGAGCGGGCGATGCGCAAGGACCCCGCCGCGCGGTGGGCGTCCGCGGCCGAGATGGCCGAGGCGGCGCGGCGCGCCGCCACCGACCCCGGCGCCGCCGTGCTGCCCGACCCGGGCGCGGAGTCCCGCGACGACGACCCCACGGCCGACGTCCGCGGCGCGGCCCCGGCCCCCACGGTCGCGACCGGCGGCGACGCGGCGGGCCGGCGCAGGCGGGCGATCACGATCGCGGCCACGGCGGGCGCGGCGGCGCTGGCGACGGTCACGCTCGGCGCGGCGGTGCTGCTGGCCGGGTCCGGCACGCAGACGACGCTCTCGCCGCGTACGGGCGGCGTCGAGCAGACCGTCTCGCCCACCGCCGAGCAGGTCAGGCCCGGCACCGGGCCCGACGGCGGGCCCGCCACCCGCCGGCCGCGCAAGCAGGCGGGGAGCCCCGCTCCCACGGCGAGCCTCAGCGGCACCCCCACGCCGACCTCCGTGCCGACCGGCACGGCCACGCCCTCGCCCACCGAGGAGCCCACCCAGAGCCCGAGCGAGGAGCCGTCCCAGCCGCCCTCGACCCCCGACCCGGGCCAGGAGGAGCCCGAGCCGACGGTCGAGCCGTCCGAGGAGCCCAGCGCCGAGCCGAGCGCCAAGGTCCCCGACGTGCAGTGCGTCCGGGCGCCGTGCCCCTAGTGCCCCCGCCCGACGGTCCCGCTTGGACACGCTTGGACGGGTAGCGTCCGGAGCGCGGCATTTCCATGAGATCGTTCCACCATGGATTCGGCTCACGAACTGCTGGTCGAACTCGCGCGGCGGCACGCGTTCGCCGATCTCGGCGCGCTCGCGCCGCGCGTGCTGCCCGACGGGGAGGAGATCGCCGCGGTCTGCGAGTTCGGCCAGCGGCTGCTGTCGCTGGACGCGGAGGACTTCGCGGCCGAGGCGCGGGCGGTGCCGCCCGACCTGCGCCGCCGGGCCCGCGCCTGCCACATGCCGCAGACGCCGCGGGAGCAGCCGCGGGGGGCGCTGGCGTCGCTGCGCCCGGCGTACGGGCTGCTGCTTGAGGTGATCGCGGTCCGCTGGCACCGCAGGGAGCTGAGCCCGATGATGGCCGCGGTGCACATCGCGGCGGAGTACCTGCCGCTGCTGGCGTTCGAGCCGGTGCTCGGGCACGCGGGCGACCCGGTGCTGTGGCCGGAGGGGCTGAGCGCGGCGGGCAGCAGGTTCGGCGTGATCGGCGACCGGGACTGCGACCACACCAAGGCCGAGCAGTCGGCGGCCAACCGGACGCTGCGGGTCGCGGTCGAGCCGGGCGAGGGCTGGCGGGCGTACTTCGACCGGCAGCACAGCCAGGTCGCGGGCGCGCTGGCGACGTGCGTGGCCGGGTGCCGCAACCCGTGCGCGGCGATGGACTGGGTGGCGCCGTCCGCACGCGAGGACCTGGCCGTGCGCGCGAAGGTGGCGCTGATGTTCGCCGACACCCCCCTGGTGCGGCTGCGCCACGCCGCCCCCGTGGGGCACGGGTTCGGCGTGCCCTCGCCGGAGGAGGTGCTGGACGCCTGGCACCGCAGCCGCGCCGCGCTGGACCACAACCCGGTCGGGCACGGCGCCACGCTGGACGACGACTTCCCGCTGCCGGGCCTGCCGAGCCTGTTCTCGGCGGTCGCCGCCGCGCACGTGGAGCCGGCCACCCTGCTGGACGACATCGCGGCCCACCTGATCGCCCGGATGAGCTGAGCCCCGGCTCTACCGGGAGCGGCGCGGCTCTACCGGGTGCGACGCGGCTCTACCGGGGGCGGCGGGCGAGGGGCGGGAGCAGCGCGAGGTCGTCGGCGGTGACCAGGTTGAACCGGAGCGCGAGCGAGACCAGCGCGTGCCGCTGCCAGTCGGCCTTGCCCTCCCCCTGCGGCGGCTTGACGTGCAGCTTCTTCTCGGCGAGGTAGCCGATGTGGAAGCCGACGGCGGTGCGGCTGAGCCCGAGCGCGGGCAGCCGGTCGATGATCTCCGGGATCGTGGGGATGCGCGAGGTGGCCGGGTCGAGCAGCCGGGGCTCGCACAGGGCGACGAGGATGCGGAAGTACTTCGCGTCGCGGTCGAGGGGGAAGGCCACGACGGTCTCCGCGCCCCCGCGCGGCCCGCCTCCGGGGGCGTGCACGTGCTGGGGCGCGAAGACCAGGAAGGAGATCGTGCCGTCCACCGCGGGCAGCGTCACCCGGGAGAACTCGAAGGGGATGGGCGCGCCCATCCGGCCGGGCGGGATCTTCACGAACTCTCCGCCGCCCTCGGGGTTCTCCACGACGTACGTCTTGGCCGCGCTGAGGTTGGACATCAGCCAGTAGTCGCCGACCGCGGCGATCTCTCCGGCGCGCCGCGAGACGGCCGGATCGTCCAGGACGATGTCCACGGGGGCTCCCGGCGCCCCGCGCCCGAACACGGCCTGCTGCCCGGGCGCGAGCTCCAGGGAGTAGGGCCGCTCCGCCGACGGGACCGCGGACATCTGGATCAAGATCGTGCTGCGCATCGGCGGGACCCTAGCCGGGGGTCACCCGATATGTCCAGCCTTGGCAGGTACGGCGAACGCGCGCTTCGTGATCCGCACTCCGGCGGCGTGACTCCTCATCGTTTCCATCCCATCCATCCTGGCCCGGCTGGGCCGCTTACCGCCTTCGATCCTGGCCGCGCCGGCGTACGAAGGGAATCTGGTAGCTGACAGGGTGGTTCTCGCGAAGTCGTGGACGGCGGTCGGATCTGCGGCCATCATGAAACGGGTGACGGCTCCCTCCCGTGCCGGCCGCTACCGGATCGAGCAGATCATCGGCGTCGGCGGCTTCGCGTCGGTGTACCTCGCCCACGACGACGAGCTGCGCTCACCGGTCGCCGTCAAGATCCTCGCCGACAACTGGGCCCGGCAAACCCATATCCGCGAGCGGTTCCTGCAAGAGGCGCGGCTGCTGCGCCGGGCCGACTCCCACCGCCTGGTGCAGGTCTTCGACATCGGCACCCTCGACGACGGCAGGCCGTACTTCGTGATGACCTACGCCGACCGCGGCACCCTGGAGGACCGCATGGGCGGGGCGCCGATGCCGGTTGACTCGGCGCTGGACGTGGTGGAGGAGATCGGCCGGGGCGTGGCGGTGCTGCACAGCATCGGCGTGGTCCACCGCGACCTCAAGCCGTCCAACGTGCTGTTCTGCGCCCGGCCCGAGGGCGGCGAGCGGGTGATGGTGGCCGACCTCGGCATCGCCAGGTCCGCCGACCACCTGTCGGGGCTCACCCTGCCCGCGGGCTCGCCCGGCTACCAGGCGCCCGAGCAGCTCCGCGTGGACGGCGCGCCCGACTCGCGGGCCGACGTGCACGGGCTGGGCGCGCTGACCTACCACCTGCTGACCGGCAGGGTGCCGGGCAGGCACGGCGAGCGGGTGCCGCCGTCGGCGGCGCGGCCCGGCGTGCCCGAGCCGATCGACGACGTCGTGATGTGCGCGCTCCACCCCGACCGCGACCGGCGCTGGCCCGACGCGGCGGCGTTCATCTCGGCGCTGGTCACCGCGCGGGCCGGCCACCGCCCCGCCCTTCCCGCGGCGCCCGCTCCCCCGGCCGGCCCTTTCCAGGCCGTCCCTCCGCAGCCCGGCCCTCCCCAGGCCGTCCCTCCGCAGCCCGGCCCTCCCCAGGCCGTCCCTCCGCAGCCCGGCCCTCCCCAAGCCGTCCCTCCCCAGGGCGGCCCGCCGCAGGCCGGCCCCGTCGCTGCCGAGGAGGAGCCGCGGCCCGGGAGCCGGATGCGCCCTCTGCTGGCGGGCGGCGCCGCCGTCGCGGTGGCCGCGGCGGGCACGGCCGTGGCCATCATGGCGCTCGCCGGGAACCCTCCCGAGGCCGGCGGCAGCGCGGGCACATCCGCCGCCTCCGGCCGCCCGGCCTCCCCCGCGGCGTCGTCCGTGGCCTCCCCCGGGGCGTCGTCCACTGCGTCGTCCACTGCGTCGTCCGCGGCCTCCTCCGACGCCTGGTTCCGGCCGGGCGCCGACGTCCCCGAGCGGTACCGGCCGCTGATCGTCCAGGCCGGTACGACCTGCGAGCTGCGCGGCCTGTCCCCGGCGCTGATCGCGGCGATGCTGAAGGCCGAGAGCGGCTTCGACCCCGGCCTGTCCGACCCGGCCAACGACGAGTACGGCATCGCCCGCTGGACCCCGTCGGTGCTGCGGCACTGGCAGCCGGGCGGCTACTCCCGCCCCGAGCCGCGCCCGCCGCTCAGCCCCGAGCTGTCGATCCCGGCGATGGGCCGGTTCATGTGCGGCCTGGGCCCGCGGATCGCCGACGTCCCCGGCGACCCGGCGATCAACCTGGCCGCGCTCTACCGCAGCGGGGTGGAGCCGGTGCGCAAGGCGGGCGGGGTGCCGGCGCGGTGGCGCGAGTACACCCAGAAGGTCGCGGCGTACCTGCGCGAGTACTCCCCCGCCTGATACGCCCCGGCGCGCGCTCTCGCGCAGGCCCGCCTGACCGGCCCGGGCTCTCGGACGGCCCCCACGCGACCGGCGGGCGCTGTTCGTGTGCCCCGGCCTGACCCGGTTCGGGCCGGGGTCAGGCGCGGCGTACGGCCTGCTCGGCCAGGGCGTTCACGCCGTACACCACGCCGCCGGCCAGGTCGCCGGCGGCGAGCCTGGTCGCCATGGCCGTGGCGACGAGCCGGCACCTGCCGTCGGGCAGGTCGCGGCGGGCGTGCTCGCCGGTGACGATCTCCAGGGCCCGGCCGGCGAGGTCCACGTAGATCAGCACGGCCCGGCCGGCGTCCTCGCCGAGCGCGGCGTGCAGGCGCTCGGCGTACCGCCTGCGCCCCTCGCGGGCGCCGCCGAGGAAGACCGCGAAGCGCAGCCCGGTGCGGCGCTCGGCCCGGCCGATCGCCTCGCGGATGTCCCCCGCCTCCAGGGTGGTGATCCTGGGCACGGCGCTCACCACCCCGCCGAGGCGCCGCCGACGCCGGGACCGGGCTCGGCGGTCTCGGCCAGCGCCGGCCAGTCGATCTCGGGCACCGAGACCCAGCCGGGGCGTCCGTCCACCAGCACCAGGGTGGAGTCGCCCACGCCGTGCTCGCCGTGCCCGGGGCCGCCGAACCACACCACGTCGTCGCGCGGGCCGGGCGCCCCGCGCGGTTCGCGGGCCCTGCCGGGCAGCGCCACCGCCGCGGCGATCACGATGAACAACCCCGTGGATACCCCGATGAGTACGCCGAGCACCTCTGCCGCGCTGTCCACACGCAGAACGTAACCCCGCCGCCGCGGGCCGTCGAGGCGCGTTCTCGGCCGGAAGGGCGACGGGCGGATAACGGCGGCCCGGATCGGCCCCTGGGGACGCGCCTTTGCCCTGGTCGTGGCCGCCTCGGAGCCATCCTGAAGGTGACAGTTGCGTACGCCCCGGCGGCCCTTTCGCCCCGGCGCCGAGGTGTACGGGCAGCGTACGGGCGGTGCCTCCGGGTGGCCGCCGGGGTGCGTTCCGTCCCAGCCCAGCCACCCCGGGAACCCTGCCGGTAAGATCGGAGCAGTCCGACATCGACCCGGCGTGACCCGCTGCCCGTATCGGAGTTGTCTAGAGAGGAAGGGTATAGATACCCGGTTCTGGACCTACCGAAGCGGGTATAGGCGGCCACAAAAGTGTGAACTAGGGAAGACTAGGCAATCCGACGACGTCTCAACTACGGTGAGTTACGTGGATCACGGCCAGACTCCGGAAGACGGTCACACAGAGTCACCAATCTGGGTCAGTGACCGGCCTGAACAGTCCTCGGGCCGCCCGGCCCCGCGCGCATCGACCTACGCGCCGGTCGAGCGGGTCTCGCTGCGCGGCCTCCTCCAGGAGCCCAAGTACCGCCACCTTCGCCGCCGCGTGGTCATCGCCGTGCTCGCGGGCATCATCATCGGCATCCTGATCGCCGACTGGCGCGCCGGGGTGACCGGGGCCGTGCTCGCCGCCATCGCCGACACGATCTACCGTGCGCGCTCGGCGTCCTCGGTGCCGGCCTGGCGCCGGCCGTCGGTAGCGGAGCGGCGCACGGAGGCGCAGCTCAAGAAGCTGGAGCGCGGCGGCTACCGCACCCTCCACGCGCGGGCGATCCCCGGGAGCGAGGCGCAGATCGACCATCTCGTCATCGGGCCGACCGGCGTGTACGCGGTCGACTCCGAGAAGTGGGACAAACGCCTGCCGGTGCGGGTGCAGTCGGGCAAGCGGCTCTTCCACGGCCCCTTCAACCAGAAGCCGCGTCTGGACGAGGCGGCGTGGGAGGCCGCGCAGGCGAGCGAGCTGATCACCAAGAAGCTCGACCGCGAGGTGACCGTGGTGCCGTCGCTGGCGATCTACGGCCCGGCGATCCCGTGGAAGATCCTCAGCATCCGGCAGGTGGACGTCTTCGAGGGCAGCCGGGTGCGCAAGTGGATCACCAAGCGGGAGCGCTCGCTGACCGACACCGAGATCGACCAGATCTACGAGGCCGCGTCCCAGGTGCTCCCGCCGCGTTACGCCGAGTCCTGACCCGCGCCGTCGTCCCGGCGCCGCAGTCCCGGCGCCGCAGTCCCGGGTCCCCGGCGGTCGAACAGCCGGTCGAACAGGCCGTGCTCAGGGGCCCCGACCCGGGCCGCCGTCCCGGGTGCCGGACTGTCGCGTCTCAACCGCCGGGCGGGCGGCCGTACCATGGAAAGACTCGCCTGCGCCCGCAGGACTGCCGGTCTTCGATGGGAGAACGCGTCATGCCCGCCCTCAGGTCTCGTACGGTCACTCACGGCAGGAACATGGCCGGAGCCCGGGCCCTGCTCCGGGCGACCGGTGTAGCCGGCAGCGACTTCGGCAAGCCGATCGTCGCCGTGGCCAACAGCTTCACCCAGTTCGTGCCGGGCCACGTGCACCTGCGCGAGGTCGGCGACGTGGTGGCCGCGGCGGTGCGTGAGGCGGGGGCGATCCCGCGCGAGTTCAACACCATCGCGGTCGACGACGGCATCGCGATGGGCCACGGCGGCATGCTGTACTCCCTGCCCAGCCGCGAGCTGATCGCCGACGCCGTGGAGTACATGGTCAACGCCCACTGCGCCGACGCGCTCATCTGCGTCTCCAACTGCGACAAGATCACCCCGGGCATGCTGCTGGCCGCGTTCCGGCTCAACATCCCCACGGTGTTCGTCTCCGGCGGCCCGATGGAGGCCGGCAAGTCGGGCGGGCGCAAGCTCGACCTCATCGACCCGATGATCGCCTCCGCCGACGACAGCGTCTCCGACGCCGACCTGCTGCAGATGGAAGAGAGCGCCTGCCCCACCTGCGGCTCGTGCAGCGGCATGTTCACCGCCAACTCGATGAACTGCCTGGCCGAGGCGATCGGGCTGGCGCTGCCGGGCAACGGCACCACCCTGGCCACCCACGTCGCGCGGCGCGGCCTGTTCGAGAAGGCCGGGCACACCGTCGTGGAGCTGGCCAGGCGCTACTACGAGCAGGACGACGAGAGCGTGCTGCCGCGCTCGATCGCCACCCGCGACGCCTTCGAGAACGCCATGGCGCTGGACGTCGCGATGGGCGGCTCGACCAACACGATCCTGCACCTGCTGGCCGCGGCCCGCGAGGCGGGCGTCGACTTCGGCCTCAAGGAGATCAACGAGCTGTCGCTGCGGGTGCCGTGCCTGTGCAAGGTGGCCCCGGCCACGGCGAAGTACCACGTGGAGGACGTCCACCGGGCGGGCGGCATCCCGGCCATCCTGGGCGAGCTGGACCGGGCCGGGCTGCTGCACCGCGACGTGCCCACGATCCACTCCGCCACGCTGGGCGAGTACATCTCCTCGTGGGACCCGAAGTCGCCGACCGTGCTGCCCGAGGCACTGGAGCTGTGGCACGCGGCCCCCGGCAACGTGCGTACGGTCAAGGCGTACTCGCAGGACGCCCGCTGGGAGTCGCTGGACCTGGACCGCGAGGAGGGGTGCGTGCGCGACCTGGAGCACGCCTACACCCGCGACGGCGGCCTGGCGGTGCTCTACGGCAACCTCGCCCTCGATGGCGCGGTGGTCAAGACGGCGGGCGTCGATGAGTCGATCTGGCGCTTCTCCGGCCCCGCGGTGGTGTTCGAGTCGCAGGAGGACGCGGTCGAGGGCATCCTGAACAACCGCGTCAAGGCCGGCGACGTGGTCGTGATCCGCTACGAGGGCCCCAAGGGCGGCCCCGGCATGCAGGAGATGCTCTACCCGACCTCGTTCCTCAAGGGCAAGGGCCTGGGCAAGGTGTGCGCGCTGGTCACCGACGGCCGCTTCTCCGGCGGCACGTCCGGTCTGTCCATCGGCCACGCCTCTCCCGAGGCGGCCGAGGGCGGCCTGATCGCGCTGGTCGAGGACGGCGACATCATCGAGATCGACATCCCGGGCCGGTCGATGGTGCTCAAGGTCGCCGAGAGCGAGCTGGCGGCCCGCCGCGAGCGCCTGCTGGCCGAGCTGGGCGGCTTCCGCCCGCGCGAGCGCCACCGCCCGGTGAGCGCGGCCCTTCAGGCGTACGCGGCCCTGACCACCTCCGCCAGCACGGGCGCCTCCCGCGACCTCACCCAGCTCTCCCGCTGACACCGGCTCACCGACACTCCACCGGCGGGCGTCGACCAACGCCCGCCACCCCACCCGATCACACCGGCCGGCCGCCGCTCCACCGGCGGGCGGGGATCGACGCCCGCCCACCCCACACACCTCCCCCGGTCACACCGGCACCCCCACACTCCACCGGCGGGCGGCGGCCGGCGCCCGCCACCCCACCCAGTCACACCGACTCGCCGGCGCTCCACCGGCGGGCGGCGATCGGTGCCCGCCTGCCCCACCCACCTCCCCCGGTGACACCCCACCGGTGAGCCGGAGATCGACGATGTGTTCTAAAAATTGTCGGCATCCACAGGTAAAATCAAGGTATGGCTAACGTCATCACGCCTGCCGCCCCCACCCGCTCGCTGACGACCGCCGAGATCGCCGCTCTCGCCCTCTCCCTCGCCCACCTCGGCGCGGGACCCCAGTCCGTCACCGCACGGCGCGGCCTGCGCCACGCGTTCGAGCACCTGGAGCTCGACGACGACGTCATCGCCACCACCCTCGCCACCCTGACCACCCCGCTCCCCGCCGACGTCGCGACCCGGGCCCGGGTCATCGCCGACGCGATCACCGACCGTCTGGTGATCCGCCTGCACTACCGCGACGCGGGCGGCCGGATCACCGCCCGCGAGGTCGATCCGGTGACCTGCCTGGTCCACCGCGAGTACTGGTATCTCGTGGGCATGTGCCGCATGCGCCGCGCGATCCGGGCCTTCCGGTTCGACCGGATCATCGCGGTCGAGCCGACCATGATCCCCGCCCGGCCGCACCTCGCCGAGCGCTTCCTGCCGTTCCAGCGCCGCAAGGCCGCGTAAGCGACGATTGACACGACACTGACCCCTCGATCCGGACTTTCCACCACGGACCATGGCACAGTCCCCACATGGGGGTTCGGATCAGGGGTGTGCGTCTCGCCCTGTGCGCGGCGCTCCCACTGACGGTCTGCGGCGGCGCCGCGGGCCCCGCGCCCACGCCGCCCCAGCCCGTCGTCGTGAGCCGGTGGGCGCCCGCCGTGAACCCCCGGCCGACCCCTGGATTCGACGAGGCCGCACGGCGGCGGCTGGTCCGGGCCCTGGACTCCTACCTCGCCGACCGCCCCGGACGCGCGGCCCTGGCGGTGTACGACCGGGTGACGGGGGTCCGCTTCGGCTACCACCAGCGCCCGCCGATCATGCTCGCCAGCGTGGCCAAGGTGGACATCCTGGCCGCGCTGCTGCTGCGGGCGCAGGAGCGAGGGCGCCTTCTCACCACCGAGGAGCGCGAGCTGGCCGACCGGATGATCACCGTGAGCGACAACGACGCCGCGCGCTCGCTCTACGCCGAGATCGGCGGGCGCGAGGGCCTGCGCGGCGCGCTGCGATCCCTCGGCGTCATCGGGCTGCGGCCGGTCGATCCGCACTCGGGGATGAGCACGAGCACCCCGGCCGCCCAGATCAGGGTGCTGGAGACGCTGACCAGCCCCGCGAGCCCCATCGGCAGGGCCGGCCGCCGGTACGCGCTGCGCCTGATGTCCTCGGTCGCCGGCGAGCAGGCGTGGGGCGTGAGCGCGGCGGCGGGCCCCGGCGAGAAGGTGGCGCTGAAGAACGGGTGGCTGCCGGCCGAGGCGCACGGCGGCCTGTGGACCGTCAACAGCATCGGCCGCCTGCGCGGCGACCGGCACGACCTGCTGATCGCCGTGCTATCCGAGCGCAATCCCGACCTGGCCACCGGCATCGCGACCGTCCAGGAACTGGCCCGCCTGACCGCCCGCGCCGTACGCGGCCCCTGACCCGGCCCCGCGCCGCGGACTCGGCGCTCAGCCGCAGCAGCCGCCCCCGCAGCACCCGCCGCCGCCCCCGCCCGCGGGGGCCTTCGCGCTCGCGCCGCCGGTCACCGCGACCGTGGACAGGAGCTTGACGGTGTCGTCGTGCCCCGCGGGGCAGGTGGCCGGCGCGTCGGCCTGGGCCATGGGACGGGTCAGCTCGAAGGTGTGGCCGCACGCGCGGCACCGGAACTCGTAACGCGGCATGACAGAAGGATACGCATCCCGCACCGGGTCAAAACGGGGTGCGGGCCCGGCAAAGCTCTGGGCGAGCACAAGGGCAGCGCCGGCGCGCACAAGGGAGAGGCACGCATCGGGGAGAGGCACGCATCGGGGAGAGGCACGCATAGGCAGTGGGCACGCCACAGACAGGGACACGCCACAGACAGAGACACGCCACAGACAGAGACACACCACAGACAGAGGCACGCATAAGGGAACCGCCGCGGGCTCCGGACGGGTCCGGCGCCCGCGGCGGTCACTCGTCCGCGGTCGGGCTGACGAGGCTAGGCCGCGGTCTCCGCGAGGTAGGGCGCCCACTGCGGGTCGCCGACGAGCTGCGCGCCGATGAGCCGCCAATGGGCGCCTCGTGGCACCACCGGGGCGACGCGCAGCGCCCACCCCAGCTCCTCCAGCAACTTGTCGGCCTTGCGGTGGTTGCACGCCATGCAGGAGGCCACGCAGTTCTCCCACGTGTGCGTGCCGCCCCGGGATCGCGGGATGACATGGTCGATGGTCTCGGCCCGCTGCCCGCAGTACGCGCAGCGGTAGTCGTCGCGCCGCATCAGCGCCGCGCGCGTGAGGGGGATCCGAGACCGGTAGGGGATACGGACATATCTCCTGAGCCTGATGACCGACGGCACATCCAGGGTGCGGCTGGCGGAGCGCAGCACCGCGCCACGCCCGTCACGGTGGATGACGTCGGCCTTCTCCCTGAGCACGAGCACGACGGCCCGATGCAGGGAGAGGGTGGTCAGGGGTTCGAAGGTGGCATTGAGCAGCAGAACCTGGCGCATCAGCGGGCCTCTCCCGCAGTACGCGAAATGTCGGCGGCCGCGCCGGGGCGCGACCGGGGTTGTTGTGGCCCGCTCTCTTGGGGCCCGTTCGCTTCCGTCACAGGGACCTCCGCCGGACGGCCCAACGGATGGTCACCACGGCACCGTCCTCCACCAGTCTGGCCTTCGACTCCGCTCTCCCGCCACCCCATAACGCCGGGCCGGAATGACGCGAGAGACGCCTGTGCCTGTTATCCCCGTCCTGGGCGCTGTTTACTCCGTTCGACAACCCCGTTTACTCGCCTCGTCCACAGGCCGGAAAACCGCTGTCCACAGGCGCCCCGCCGACTCCTCGTACGGCCCCGCGAAAATGTAGGGTTCCAGCCATGACGCGACTGCCTTACCCGCCGGCCCGCCGTGACGAGGTTCTTGACAACCTGCACGGCACGGCGGTCCCCGATCCGTACCGGTGGCTGGAGGATCCGGACGATCCGGCCACCAAGGAGTGGCTGGCCGCCCAGAGCGCTCTGCTCGACTCGGCGCTCCGCCGCCGACCGAAATTCAAGGAGCGGATCGCCGAGCTGTTGCGGTCCGGCACGATCGGGCCGCCGGTGTGGCGCGGTGAGCGCCAGTTCTTCATGCGCCGCACCCCCGACGAGGAGCACGCGGTGCTCTACACGGTCGATCCCGGCGGCTCCGAGCGCGCGCTGATCGACCCGATGCGGCTCGACCCGTCCGGGCTCACCACGCTCGACTCGTGGCAGCCCGACAAAGAGGGCCGCCGGCTGGCGTACCAGATCTCGGTGGGGGGCGACGAGGAGTCCAAGCTCCACGTCCTCGACGTCGCCACCGGCGAGGTGGTCGAAGGGCCGATCGACCGCTGCCGCTACTCGCCGATCGCGTGGCTGCCGGGCGGCGAGGCGTTCTACTACGTGCGCCGGCTGCCCCCGGGCGAGGTGCCCGAGGGCGAGGAGCAGTTCCACCGTCGTGTCTACCTGCACCGGGTGGGCGCCTCCGCCGAAGACGACGATGTGCTGATCTTCGGCGAGGGCCTGGAGAAGACCAACTACTACGGCGTGTCGGTCTCCCGCGACGGCCGCTGGCTGACGATCTCGGCCTCGCGCGGCACCGCGCCGCGCAACGACCTGTGGGTGGCCGACCTGTCGGCCTGCGACCCGGAGCGGCCCGAGCTGGTCACCGTGCAGCAGGACGTCGATGCCCAGACCTCGCTGAGCTTCGGCCGCGACGGCCGGCTCTACGTCTTCACCGACCGCGACGCGCCCAGGGCGCGCGTGTGCGTGACCGACCCGGCCCAGCCGGGCTACGAGCACTGGCGCGACCTGATCCCCGAGGACCCCGAGGCGGTGCTGTCCGACTTCGCGATCCTCGACGACCTCGACCGTCCCGTCATGCTCGTCGGCTGGACCCGGCACGCGATCAGCGAGATCACCGTGCACGACCTCGTCACCGGCGAGCGCATCGGCGAGGTGCCCACGCCCGGCCTGGGCACGATCGGCGGCATCGTCGAGCATCCCGACGGCGGCCACGAGGCGTGGTTCGGCTACACCGACAACACCACCCCGCCCTCCATCCAGCGCTACGACGCCCGCACCGGCGAGACCACCCTGTGGGCGGCCTCCCCCGGCGCGGTCGAGGTGCCCGCGGTCGACACCGAGCAGGTGGTCTACCGCTCCGCCGACGGCACCGAGGTGCGCATGCTGGTCATCTCCCGCCCCGGCGCCGAGGGCCCCCGCCCCACCATCCTGTACGGCTACGGCGGCTTCGGCATCTCGATGACGCCCGGCTACTCCGCCTCGATCCTCACCTGGGTGGAGGCAGGGGGCGTCTACGCCATCGCCCAGCTCCGCGGCGGCGGCGAGGAGGGCGAGCAGTGGCACCGCGCGGGCATGCTCGCCAACAAGCAGAACGTCTTCGACGACTTCCACGCCGCGGCCGAGCACCTCATCGCCACCGGCGTCACCACCCCCGAGATGCTCGGCATCTCCGGCGGCTCCAACGGCGGCCTCCTCGTCGGCGCGGCCCTGACCCAGCGCCCCGACCTGTACGCCGCGGTGGTCTGCAGCGCCCCCCTGCTCGACATGATCCGCTACGAGAAGTTCGGCCTGGGCGCCACCTGGAACGTCGAGTACGGCTCCGCCGAGGTCCCCGAGGAGTTCGCCTGGCTCCACGCCTACTCGCCCTACCACCACGTCCGCGAAGGCGTCGCCTACCCGGCCACCCTGTTCTCGGTGTTCCAGTCCGACACCCGCGTGCACCCGCTGCACGCCTGGAAGATGTGCGCGGCCCTCCAGCACGCCCAGTCCGCCGACCGCCCGATCCTCCTGCGCAACGAAACCGAGGTCGGCCACGGCGCCCGCGCCGTGAGCAAGTCGGTAGACCTGGCCGCCGACCAGCTCAGCTTCCTGGCCGACCACACCGGCCTCGGCGAGTGACCCAGCCGGCAGATCCCTCCCGATCTGCCGGCCCAAGGTCCTCACCGCCAGGCCCAAAAGGTCCTCGCCCGGGCCGCTTCGCGCGTCCGGCCCTACGTGCGGCTCAGGCAGCGCCACGGCCAAAAGGGCCTTGCCCACGGCGCTTCGCGCGTCCGGCCCTACGTGCGGCTCAGGCAGCGCCACGGCCAAAAGGTCCTCGCCCGGGGCGCTTCGCGCGTCCGGCGCTCCGCGCGGCTCGGGCTGTGCTCATCGGGGGGCACGGCCCCCCGAACCCCCGGTCACGAGGGGCAAGCCCCTCGTGGCTCCCCGCTGGCGCCCACCCTTACCGGAGATCGCCCACTCGCTCCCGAGCACACACCCCCACGCGCGCGGGCTCTCAGCATCCGCACATGCGCCCCAGCGGCCGACGCCCACCCGAACCCCTGATCCCAATCGGGTAGCACCACCACACCACAGGCGGCTAACGGGCCACAGGCCAGAATTTCGGCGGCGATATCGCAGGATCGCACACCCGTATGCGGCTTCCCACCGTCGGATCCACGCCCCGCAACATGATCAGCCGCTGCCCGTCGGCCTCCTCCAGCAGCGCCAAGGCGCTCGGCAGCCCTGCGGCGACCGTCGCGATCGCGATCCCGATACCGGCCAAGCCGGGATGCTTGTGCGAGTACTCGATTCGATGCACCCGCGAGGCGGCGACAGCCGCCACCTCACGAGGACGCTGCATCTGACGCCCGTCGTTGGTGAGCACGATGTGGAAGCCTTCGGCCGCAGCCTGCGGGTAAAGGCTTTCGTCGCGGGTGCCCGACCAGCCTGGCAGATCCAGCAAGTGGACGATCTCGTGGTTCAGGATGAAGGCGGTCAGCGCCTGGTGCAGCGGGCGGGGGACGTTCTCATCCAGCAGCGGCCTCACGCTGTTCCCTGGGGGGCTCGTAACTGTCGACGTAATCAGCGAAATCGGCGGCATCCAGTGCGGCCATGGCACTCACGCTCGGGTAGTAATCGCCGATCCGCTCTGGTGGAACCCCATCTCGCAGCAGCGCCGCCACTTCGTCGTACGGCACGCGGGTGCCCTCGATCACCGGCATGCCACCCCGCACCCCCGGATCGATCGTGACATGCTCACGGGGCCGCAGCAGATCCGGGATGTGCCGGCCATCGCGGTAGAACGGGCGCAGCACGTCCACCAGCTCGTGGATGACCAGGTTGCCCCTGCGGTGGACGAGGTCGGTCGCCTGATCAGGCTCGATGAGGTAGATGGTCGAGCCGTTGGCCGCCAATCGGTAGGCCGACAAGTGCTCGCGTTCACGCAAGTCGTCGCGGAGGGTGTCGAGCGCCCTGCGGATCTTCTGCAGCGAGGCGTCGTTGCGGAGTTTCACACAGGTACGCAGCGCGATCAGGTCGCGGAAGGAGTAGAGCACCGGCCGGGTCGCGGAGATCTCTGGCACCAGTACGGCGCCGCGCTCGGTGGCCTTGCGCCAATGGGCGAGCTGGCGAAGGGTAGCCCCCGACAACGCCGCCGCCAGCTTCGGACTGTAGGACACCCCGCTTCACCTCCCCCACCCTCACCTGTCCATGGTCATTGTCCCAGACATCCACGTCCTCCACGCGTCATTACTCGCTCCAATTCAGATGCCGGACCGCGGCGAACTCGACACATTCCAGAAGGGGCGGAACGAGCGGGTTGATCCCCATGCGCACGGCCATCAGGCTGTGCGCTTCACCCCTCGAAGGCCGCAGCACATCGCCCTTCCACCCCGGGCAACGGGACACCCTGGACAACGGGATTTGTCCAGATGTGTCCGGATGCGTCCCCGTTCGGGAGAAGGTGGCGGGAGGGCCTCGCGTTTCCGCTGGTCCCGGCATCCACCTCCCCCATCCCTTGAGGAAGATCCGCCGTGACCCGGACACTTCCTGGCGACGTTGGTGATTTCGGTCATGATGCCGGGAGGATGGCCGCTCTGGGGGCAAACGGGCGGTCTTGGGTGACGTGGGCGCCAGCGGGGAGCCACGAGGGGCTTGCCCCTCGTGGCCGGGGGTTCGGGGGGCCGTGCCCCCCGATGGGCGCTGCCCGAGCCGCGCGGAGCGCCACGGGCGAGGACCTTTGAGCACTGCCCGAGCCGCGCACAGCGCCGGACGCGCGGAGCGCCACGGGCGAGGACCTTTTCAGCCCTGGGGTGGCCCGAGCCGGCGGGGCGTGGACCTTGGCGGTGCGGGCCGAGGGGCGCTTCGAATGTTCCCGCCTGGGTCTGAGGTCGGGGTCGTACCAACTCTGAGCAGGGCTTTCAACCAGATGGTTGACGGATGGGCAGGCCGCGTTCTAGAGTCGTTTCAACCAAGGAGTTGAAAAGAGGGGGATGGATGACACCGGACGCGCTGTCCCGAGTCTTCGCCGCCCTCGCGGACCCGACGCGGCGGGACATGGTGGCCCGGCTCTCGGAGGGCGATGCGACCGTGAGCCAGCTCGCCGAGCCGTACCGGATGTCGTTGCAGGCCGTCTACAAGCACTTGCGGGTGCTTGAGGAGGCCGGGATCGTCAGCCGGCCGCCAGGGCCGCAGCCACGGTCCGTGCGCCTGGAGATCCAGGCCCTCGACCTGATGGACACCTGGATCGAGCGCTACCGGAGCCGGGCCGAGCAGCGCTACCGACGACTTGACGCCGTCCTCGCGGCGATGAACGGAGACGAACATGAACAAGATCACAGAGACGGTCATCGAAGCCGACCCGAAGGTGCCGGTCATCCGGACGGCCCGTGACTTCGCGGCGACGCCCGAGCAACTCTTCCGCGCCCACACCGATCCCGCGCTGTTCGCCCAGTGGGTTGGTCCCGACGGCACGTCCACGCGGATCGAGCGCTGGGACGCGTCCACCGGCGGCAGTTGGCGGTACGTCTCGGTGCACGAAGGCACGGAGTACGGGTTCCACGGCTGTTTCCACGAGGTACGGCCGGACCGTATCGTGCAGACCTTCACGTTCGACGGCGATCCCGACGGGGTCGCGCTGGAGACGATGTGGTTCGAGGACCTGGGCGACGGCCGTACGCGGCTGCGGACGCAGTCGCTGGTGGACAGCTTCGAAAGCCGCGACGCGTGGCTGCGCAGCGGTATGGAGGTCGGTGTCAACGACGGGTACGCGAAGCTGGAAAGGCTGATCGCCGATGGCGCTGTCTGACCACCCGGCCGAGCGGCACCGGCAGGTCGCCGGGCTGTTCACCGACCGGGTCCGCGGCACCCGATCCTGGGACGCGCCGTCCCCGGTCGCCGGCTGGGCCGCCCGCGACGTCGTGCGGCACCTGACCGAGTGGTTCCCCGGGTTTCTCGCCTCCAGCGCCGGCATCGAACTGCCCCGCGGGCCGTCGGTGGACGAGAACCCGGTCAGCGCGTGGCAGGTTCACTGCGACGGCGTGCAGGCGGTGCTGGACGATCCGGAGACGGCGCACCGGGAGCTCACCAACCCGCACATCGGCCGCCTGCCTCTGGCGACCGCGATCGACCGGTTCTACACCGCCGACGTGTTCATGCACACCTGGGATCTTTCCCGGGCCACCGGCCAGGACGACCGGCTGGACCCTGACTTCTGCGCCCAGCTCCTCGGCGGGATGGAGCAGATGGAGCAGGTCCTCCGCTCTTCGGGCCAGTACGGCGCCCGGGTCGAGGTGCCCGACGGTTCGGACGCCCAGACCAGACTGCTGGGTTTCATCGGCCGCGACCCGTTCTGGCCGGGGCGGTGAGCCGCAGCACACCGCGGTTCTGGTGAACGCGGGGTGGAAGGGGCGGCGACCGCCGGCCTTCCATCCCGTGTTGGGCGCGCGAGTCCGAGCCGTCAGCCGTCAGCCCCGGCCCTGCCCGGGCCCCTCGGGCCTTTCAGCGGGGGAAGATGATGGTCTTGTGGCCGTCCAGCAGGATGCGCTGTTCGGCGTGCCAGCGGACGGCGCGGGCCAGTGCCTGGCACTCCAGGTCGCGGCCGATGGCGGCGAGGTCTTCGGGTGAGTGGGTGTGGTTGACCCGGGCGACCTCCTGCTCGATGATCGGGCCCTCGTCGAGCACCGGGGTCACGTAGTGCGCGGTGGCGCCGATCAGCTTCACGCCGCGGGAGAACGCCTGGTGGTAGGGCTTGGCGCCCTTGAACGACGGCAGGAACGAGTGGTGGATGTTGATCACCCGGCCGGCCAGCTTGCCGCACAGGTCCTCCGAGAGCACCTGCATGTAGCGGGCGAGCACCACCAGGTCGGCCTGGTAGTGCTCGACCAGGGTGAGCACCTCGGCCTCCTGCCGGGGCTTGGTCTCGGGCGTGACCGGCAGGTGGTGGTAGTCGATCCCGTACGACTGCGTCAGCGGGCGCAGATCGGGATGGTTGGACGCCACCGCGACGATCTCGATGTCGAGCAGGCCGGAGCGTACGCGGAACAGCAGGTCGTTCAGGCAGTGGCCGAGCTTGCTCACCATGACCAGCACCCGGGGGCGTACGGCCAGGTCGCGGAGTTTGAACTCCATGCCGAAGTCGGGCGCCAGCGCCGCGAACGCCGCGTGCAGCTCGTCGGCGGGCAGGTCGGAGAGGAACTGCACCCGCATGAAGAAGCGCTCGGCGACCCGGTCGCCGAACTGCTGGCTCTCGGTGATGTTGCACCCTCGTGCCGCCAGCAGCCCCGAGACGGCCGCGACCACGCCCGGCCGATCCGGGCAGGACAGCGTCAGGACGTACTCCGCACTCACCTGTGGGCTCCATTCGTTTCGCGCACGCACAGCGCAGGGTACATGGCCGGGCGACCCGCCGGTTCCCTGATCGCCGCAACTGCCTCAGCGGTCACACCGGCCCGGCGGTCACCGGGACCACCCTGGGTAGATATTTCTGCATAAATCATCTCTATCCGGGCAGAGCTGCGATGCATGACCACCACGCTGGTGACGCTCGCATGCCTGTTCGCCTTCGTCACCGGCATCAACGACGGCGGCGCCGTCCTGGGGACGGGCCTGAAGGTGCCGAGCGTACGGCCCCTGTTCGGGCTGCTCGCGCTGATGCTGGCGGTCGCGGTCGTGCCCATGATCACCTCCCGGGTCGCGCTGACGTTCACCACCCGGCTGACCCCGCTCACCGGCACGCTGGGCCGGCTTGCCATGATCGTCGCGGTCGTGGCCGCCCTGACGGTGGTGATCGCGCTGAGCGTGCGCGGCCGGCCCACCAGCCTCACGCTGGCCATCGTCGGCGCGGTCACCGGCGCCGGGCTCGGCTTCGGGCTGCCGATCTCGCCGGGCGCGGTGGCGTTCGTGCTGGTGGTCGGGCTGGCCGCGCCGTTCGCCGGCGCGTTCGTCGCCACGGTGACCAGCGGCCTGCTGGTCACCCTGACCACCACCCGGGCGCTGCCGGGCTGGCACCGTGCCGGGTTCGCGGTCCAGTGCCTGGCCTACGCGGCCAACGACGGGCAGAAGATGCTCGCGGTGTTCATGGTCGCGCTCGGCTTCTCCGGCGCGCCGCCGGAGATCTGCGCGCTGACCGCGGTGCTGTTCGGCCTCGGCGCCCTGTACGGCCTGCCGCGCGCGGGCCGCACGCTGATCCGGGAACTGCTCGCCTCCCGCCCCCTGCACTCGGTCTCCGCCGAGCTGGCCAGCGGCGCGACCGTGATCGGCTGCGCGGCGGCGGGCGCGCCGGTCAGCATGACCCAGGCCATCGCCGGCGGCATGATCGGCGCCGGTGTGTTCGAAAGCAGCCGCCGGGTGCGCTGGCAGGCGGCGATGAAAATCGTCATAGCCTGGATGGTGACGCTGCCGGTGAGCGGCCTGCTCGCAGGGGTGGCGGCCCTCGTGGTGAAGGGGGTGGCCGCGTGAAGCGACTGCGGCGCGTGCTGAGCATGATGAACGGCCGGATGGACCCCGCCCTGACCGACGCGCTGCTCGGCCAGCTCTCGGCGACCCGAGACGGCGCCTGGCTCGCCATGGCGATGATCGGCGGCGAGGTGGACCGGACGAGCGCGCACGAGAAGATGCGCGTCATCGAGCACCGGGGCGACCAGTGGCGGGCGCGGCTCGTCGGGGAGCTGTCCGGCGCGCTGGTCACACCCATCGACCGTGAGGACCTGTTCCGCCTGTCCCGCTCGATCGATGACATCCTGGACTCCCTGCGCGACTTCGTCCGCGAGTCGTACCTGTACCGTGTGCCCGGCCAGCGCCGCTTCGCCCCGATGCTCGACCAGATCATCACCGGAATCGAGGCCCTGGAGACCTCCGTACGCGACCTGGCCGCGAGCGCGAGCGCGGCCGGGCACGACGCGCTGGAGGCGAAGAAGATCGGCGGCAACATCCAGCGGATGTACCAGTACGAGATCGCCCGTATCTTCGCCGACGAGGTGACGTCGCAGGCGATGAAGGAACGCGAGCTGGTACGCCGGCTGGAGATCGTGGCGGTCGCGATCAGCGACGCGGCCGACGCCATCGCCGACGGGGCCATGAAACGGTGAGGAGTGACGTGGATCAGAGTGACAAGCCGACCGAGCGCCCGGCGGCGCGGGTGATCTGCTTCGACGGCGAGGGCCGGGTCCTGCTGCTGCACTGGCGCGACCCCGTGGACGGCCGCACCCAGTGGGAGCCGCCGGGCGGCGGCATCGATCCCGGCGAGACCCCGCTGGAGGCCGCCCGCCGCGAGCTGCACGAGGAGACGGGCCTTCCCGGCGACGCCGTACGCGAGGATCTGTGGATCCCGGTGCCGCGCGACACCCGCTGGCGCGGCCGCCGCTACGTCAGGACCGAGCCGTTCTACGTCGCCCGCTTCCCCGGCGCGCCCGAGGTGACCCCGATGGCCTTCACCGACGGTGAGATCGACACCTATCTCGGCCATGCCTGGCTCAGCCTGGCCGAGATTGCGGCCCTCCCCGACGCCCTGGAACCGCCGGACCTGATCCGCATCATCGAAACGCTCATGAAGCAGTAGGAGGATTTTCCCTCCGAGTAGCAAGAATCTCTACCGAAGGGGAGCGAATTTTCCACCTACCCTCCGGGAGAAATCTTCGGGGGAAAATCCTCCACCCGGCCGCCAAAGACCTCCTCCCGCTGCGGAGGGAGGATTTTCATCCACTCGGGGGACAAATCTGCACCCGGCGTCGCCCGGACGCCGGGTGCGGGCGTCAGCGGCCGAGGGCCTCGCGGATGTCCGGGTCCTCGGGGTCGAGGTCGAAGGCGAGGCGCAGGTCGGCCGCCGCCTCCTGCTCCCGGCCCAGGGCGCGCAGGGCCGTGGCCCGGTTGAACAGCAGGCCCGCGCGCTCCTCGGCGTCCGCCAGCTCGATGGCGCGGCTGAGATCCGCCACCGCGCCCGCGGCGTCGCCCGCCTCGAAGCGCAGGATGCCGCGGTTGGCCCAGGCCGTGCCGAGCCCGGGATCGGCGCGCAGGGCCTCGCCGAAGGCCCGTTCGGCCTCCTCGTGGTTGCCCTCGGCGGTCTCCACCTGGCCCAGCACCGACCACAGGTGGGCGTTGCGGGGGTCGATGGCGAACCCGGCGGTGACGTCCGCCCGCGCCTCGGCCGGCCGCCCGGCCATCGCCCACAGGCCGGCCCGGTTGATGTAGGCGTCGAGGTAGCCCGGGTCCAGCTCGATCACCCGGCCGAGATCGGCGAGCGCGGCGTCCTGCTCGCCGAGCGCGATGCGCAGCTCGGCCCGGTTGTAGTACGCCTCCGGCAGGGGCGGGCTCAGCCGGATCGCGGCCTCGTAGTCGTTCAGGGCGCCGTCGAGCATTCCCAGCCGGAACAGCAGGTTGCCCCGTTCGAGGTAGTAGTCGGGGAAGGCCGGGTCGAGCGCGATGGCCGCGTTGTAGTCCTCCAGGGCCTCCTTGGTCTGCCCGCGCCCGGCCAGGAGCTGGGCCCGGTTGGCGAGCAGCACCATGCGGTGCTGGAGGTGGCGGCCGGGTGGCAGGTCGCGCACGGCGAGGTCGATCGCCGACTCCACCAGCTCCAGCGCCGCCTCCGGACGGCCGAGGCGCAGTTCGATCAGCGCCCGCCCGTTGCGGTCGAAGCCCAGCTTGAACGCCCGGTCGGCGCGGTCGGGCAGCAGCGTGGAGATCGCGATGGCCGTGTTGATCCAGCCCATCGCCCGGTCCAGGTCACGCTGCGCCGGGTCGGGATGCCGGGCGTCCAGCATCGCGCTGCCGTACGCCGCCGCCGCGTGCACGGCCGGCTTGGTGCTGACCCGCCTGGCCCGGTTCCACAGCCGCCACGCCTCGTCGTGCCGGCCCAGCCCCGCCATCGCGGTCGCCGTGCGCTGGAGGAACCGCCACCACAGGTCCGAGTCCTCCGCGACGACGGCCAGCCCGCGCATGCCCAGGTCGGCGACCGCGTCGAGGAACCCCTCGGTCACGCAGTGGTCCACCGCCGCCCACAGCGCGGCGGCCCCGGCGCCGCCCGGGTCGCCGCCGTGCTCGCGGTGGTACGGGATCGCGCCCAGCTCCGCCCCCGGCTCGCCGTTCCGGATCAGCTCCTCGGCGCGCCGGTCGTGCAGCGCCGCCCGCTCCCCCGGGTCCAGCGCCTCGTACGCGGCCACGATCCGCGGGTCGTCCTCGGACCCGTCGCTGTCCACGTACGCGCGCGCGGCCTCGGCGCCGAAGGCGAGATCGGGCTCCGGGACAGGCGGGGCGTACGCGGTACGGCCCCGGAACGCCTCGGGCGCGGGCCCGCCGGCACAGGCCACGACGGTCAGCAGTTCCGGGTCGATGCGGCGGGCCAGCACGATCAGCAGCTCGCGGTCGGTGGCGTCGGCCTCGTGCACGTTCTCCACGACCAGTACGGAGCGGCGCGGGGCGCAGGCGCGTACGAACTCGGTGATCCCGTTGGCGAGGCGCAGCGAGCGGCGGGGCGCGGGCACGAGAATGCGCTCGTCCTCGGCCAGGCGCGCGTCAAGCGTCTCATCCGGGACCGGCACCAGCTCCCGCAGATCGGGCGCGACACTGCGAATCTCGATATGCCGGGCGGCCACCTCGCCGGGATGGCGCGCCAGCGCGCCCGGCACGAGCGCACGCAGCAACGCGCTCCCCACCGCATAGGGCCCGCGCACTCGCCGATGCGCGTTCACCACGGGCGCGATCAATGGGAGCGGCCCCCACGAGGCGCGCTCCCCCGCCCTGTCACGAGAGAGCGCACCCCGGAGCCACAAGTGGCAGGAGTGGTCTATCACCCCTTGTGGATGACGCTGGCGTTACCGGTGAGCTTGGCGAGACCCGGCTTGCGCACGATGATTTTCTTCATGTCTCCCCTCAAACTCGACTTAGGCTTCAATTATTCGGGCAAAGCGGAAATCCACAAGCGTTCTAGCGAGAATCATCCTTACTTGCTTCGACACCATCCCCTACCCCCGATCGCCATTTCCCCGAAATTAGCCCGATACCCTCCGGACTCACCGTCTTACCGAACGAGATTCGACCTGCGAAACGGCTTGTCATAGGGGGTGGGGTTCAGACCTGATGCAAGGGAGGAACCTGGGACCACGGCGAGGCGAAGGACCGAAACCCGATACGTGACGTGATCGGCAGGCTACGGCGACCCGGCCGTACGGCCGCCCGGAACCAGCAGGCCGCGTCACACGAGACGGCCTAGGGTCTGTCGCCGTCGGGGAGGAGGCGGCGGGAGGGCGTCGCGTTTCCGCAGGGGCGCGTGGGCGGCGCGGCAGCGCACATGGCGGAGCACCGCGCGTGCGTGGCGGGATGCCGCACGTGCCGTGGGCGGCGGGTTGCAGGTGGCCGCGTCGGCGGGATGCCGGTGGCCGGGTGAGGGCCGGTGGTCAGAGGGGGTTGGGGGAGGTGATTTGGTGGGTCTGGTCGGGGACCAGGGGTTTTTCGACGTAGATGACGGTCAGGCCGCCCACCTCGGTGCGGCGGGTCTCGCGCCAGCCGTACTTGTGGTACAGGCTGAGGGCGGCGCGCTGGTTGAGCGTGGTGTCGCCGCGTACGACCCGGTAGCCGAGGGACAGGGCGCTGGACTCCAGGGTGCG
Source organism: Thermocatellispora tengchongensis (assembly GCF_014202315.1). Lineage (GTDB taxonomy): Bacteria > Actinomycetota > Actinomycetes > Streptosporangiales > Streptosporangiaceae > Thermocatellispora > Thermocatellispora tengchongensis. The sequence goes on from NZ_JACHGN010000014.1 coordinate 57,460, forward strand.
CAGCATCAGCTCACCGAAGCCGCGGCGCTGGTACTCGGGGTGGACCCGCAGGCGGCACATCTCGGCCGCCTCGTCGTCGATCCGGCGTAGGCCGCCCATGGCCACGAGGCGCCGGCCGGTGGCGCCGGGGACCTCGCCGACCAGGAACTCGCCCCGGTCGGCCAGGTAGATCTCGTGGATGCGGGGGAAGTCGTCGTCGTAGTACACCCCGTCGCCCGAGGCCAGGCCCACCTGGGCCATGCAGATCTGGTGCAGGGCACACACGGCTTCGAGGTCAGACCAGCGGTAGCGCCTGATCGTCAAGGTCATGCATCAACCCTCCTGACCGGTACGCGGCGAGGTGATGGAGGTGATGGGGGTGACGGAGGCCAGGGGGCCTGAGTCGTCGGAGCCATCGGCCTCGCCGGGGCCGGTCATGGATTCCGGAGAAGCGGTGTCGGTCGGGTCGGGAGAGGGGGTGGGGGCTGCGGCGGGCGTGGCGGTGGCCGGGGGCTGGGGGGACGCGGCCTCGCGCTCGGAGGCCAGGCGGAGCTTCTCCAGGGCCTCGGCCGCGGCGGAGTTGTCCTTGTCGCTCCGGCTGCTCTTGCGCCCGGACGAGACGGTGGCCAGCGCGACCGTGGTGTCGAGGTTGGCCAGCGACGCCTCGGGGTTGGGCTTCTTCAGCAGTTCGCGGTAGGGCTCCAGTAGGGGGTGCCTGGGGTTCTTGGCCGCGACGGCCTTGGCCAGCTCGTCGGCGCGCTTGATCACGATGTCGGCGCGGTAGCTCGCCTCCAGCTCCGAGAGCAGCTTGTAGCCGATCTCCATCGCCTCGTCGAGGTCGCCCTCCAGCACCTTGCACTTGGCCCGGTCGAAGCGGATCAGCACCGGGTCGAGCCACTCGGACGGGCCGTACTTGGTGAGCGCCTGCTCCAGCACCAGGTCGGCCTCCAGGGCCTGGCCCAGCTTGACCAGCGCGTCGCCCTGGTGGAAGTAGAGCTGGCGCTCGGTGTAGCCGAAGGTGGCGTCGTCCTTCTCGTTGGCGCTCATCTGGGCGAAGGCGGCCCTGGCCCGTGACAGCGCGCGCTTGGCCTGGTCGACGACGTCCTTGCGGCCGCTGCCGGAGAGCATGGCCAGCGCGCGGGCCTCCACGACCGGGGCCATCGCCTGGGCCGCGCACGGGGTCTGGCCGGCGAGGTCGCGGCTCTTCTTGGCCAGGTTCAGCGCCTCGCGCGGGTCGCCGAGGTAGAGCGGGACCAGGGCCTCGCGGGCGCACACCCAGGCGCGCAGGGCGCGGTTGCCGGTCTCGTCGGCGGCGGTGCGGCCGGTCCGGAAGAAGGCCCGGGCCAGGCGGTGGTCGCCGAGGTTGATCATGATCATGCCGCCCAGGCCGGCGAGCTGCGCGGCCATGTGGCACAGCCGGTCCTGCAGGTCGATGGGCTGGCGCCGGTCCATGGCCTTGCGGACGGCGCTGAACTCCAGCATCACGTCGCACAGCAGGCGCAGCGGCGGGGTGTTCATGTACTGGCGGCCGAACCCCGCCAGCGCCTCCTCCCACTGGTCGAGCATCGCCGGCGACACCGTGGCCGAGACGAGGGTCTCGTCCATGCGGCGGCGGATGTTCTCGATGGCGCCCAGCACCGGCGCGGCCAGCTCGGCCTGGACGGTGGCGGGGTTGGTGAGGACGGTCAGCAGGCTGGTGCGGAGGATGTTCTCGTCCTCCTCGTTGGCCGCCGATCCGGGGTCGGGCCCGGCGGGCTGGATGTACAGCTCGCGGTGGGAGTTGCGCAGGTCGATGCGGGTCACGTTGCCGTCGGAGTCGCCGCGCATCACACCGGGCATGCGGTGGCCGTGGCCGCAGATGCACGGCCCGTCGTAGCCGAGGTTGGCCGGCTCGACCCGGTAGACCGAGCACAGGTAGTGGAGGTATTCGGGGCCGGGGCGCTTGAGGCCGCTCTCGTAGGACGACAGCAGGGTCTCGCCCATGCCCGGCTGTGACTTGCCGTCTCGGGCGAACAGGGCGCGCACCTGCTCGATCACGTCGGCCAGCGCGATCCCGTGCGCCAGGCGCTGGCTCTTGATCCGAGTCGTGCCGTAGTCGGCGGAGCACTCCTCGTAGATCATGTCGGCGATCTGGGCCGTGCTGCGGCCGGCGGCCAAACCTTTGGCCCGTATCTGCCGCGCGATCTCCGTTTCTCTGTGTTGCCTGCCGGACATCCCGGCCCCTCTCCCCTTGCCAGCCTTGCGGCGTGGCCGCTTCCCGACCGGTCCACTCACGCTGACACAGCGTAGTTCACAGGTTGCACTGCGCCTATGGAAAATGATGAACCAGTGCCGGGCGCCTGGAAACGCTCGGTCATGGCCATCGGCTAAGGATCGTCCTCCCCCGGACTGCTTCTTTCAACCCACTTGGGAGAACGCCCCTCCTGAGAGGGGTTTACGGTGCGTTGACCGCGTCGTCGTACTGAGTCATGTTGGGCCAACAGCAACGTCAGGCGCCATGGGAAGGGCGCCTCGGCATTGCCGACGACGAAGACGACGAAGACGAAGACGTAGCCGAAGACGACGTAGCCGAAAAGCACGACAAGGAGGCACGAAGGTGGGGGAGGACGACTGCGGGCACCTCGAACGACTGGTGTCGGAGCTTGACGCCAGAGGGTTGCTGGCCCGCGTGGTACGCACCCAGTCGGGCCGCGCGTTCGTACGCGTGATCAACCCGAACGCGACCAGTCTCGCCGAGAACGTCACCTGCAGGCAGGTTCCGGTCCCGGACCACCGCGATTGGTACTACTGGTGGTCGTGGGGCGAAAGGATGCACCGGGCGGACGATCCCGCCGGTGCCGCGACGAAGGTCGCACGCGTGCTCGCCGCGGTGGGGGAGTGAGGTAGGCGGTGGACCGGTGGGGCGCAGCCACCGGAGCCTCCACCGCACCTGACCGCGGCCGTACGGGGTCGGCGGGGTGGCGCCGGTGCGGAGCGTCCCCCGATGCCGTCTCACCGCGGCACGGCGGGATGCTGGCCCGCCCCGCCGGCTCCGCGGCGCGCGGGCCGGTTCGCGCCTCGACGTGAACCGGCCCGCGCGCCGGACCCGGCGATAACGCCATGAAGCCCCCTTTCCGGCATGTCACGTGGCGCACGACACGTGCCGGGAAGGGAAGGGGGATCCCCTCCTGGAACGGCACGGGACACGCTTCCGGGTGCGTGCCCCGTCCGGGCCGTCCGTCACCGGAGCGTCCGGTTCCCGCCCCCGCGGCCCCGGGGCCGGACAACCCCGTCTCCCCGGCGTGATGTGACGGCGGCCGGTTCGGTCGGCAATATTGAAGAGTCTTGCCGACTTTACTCATTGCCGACCGAACCGATCCGGGGGGATCCACCTCGTGTACCTGATGCTGTCTCCCACACCGGTGCCCCCGGCACCGGACCCTGAGGCGGTCATGAACAACCTGGTCCGCAGTTGCGGTGACAACCAGGGCTTCATCTGCCCAGCGCTGAACACGCTGTTCCCGCAGGGCATGGGTACATGGGTGCCGCTCGTGGCGAGCCTGGCCGACCTGGTGCTGATCCTGGTCGTCGGCCTCCTGCTGCGCAAGCTCGCGCAGCGCATCATCGACCGCGTCGTACGCCGGGCCGCGTCCACCACGCTGCCCGCGCGGCTGCGCGGCCGTACGCTGAGCAGCAGCGAGGAGGCCGCGCTGCTGCTGACCGAGCGGCGCAAGCAACGCGCCGAGACCATGGGCTCGGTGCTCAAGCACATCGCCACCGTCGTGATCATCGGCACGACCCTGCTGACCATCCTCAGCCGCCTGTCGATCCCGATCGCCCCGCTGCTCACCAGCGTCGGCATCATCGGCGTCGCGGTCGGCTTCGGCGCCCAGGAGCTGGTCAAGGACTTCATCGCGGGCATGTTCATGCTGCTGGAGGACCAGTACGGCGTCGGCGACGTGATCGACGTGGGCCCGGCCGTGGGCACGGTCGAGGCGGTGACGCTGCGCATCACCAGGCTGCGCGACCTGGACGGCCGGGTCTGGTACGTGCGCAACGGCACGATCACCCGGGTGGGCAACGAGTCGCAGGGCTGGTCGCGGGCGGCCGTGGACGTGCCGGTCGCGTACGACGCCGACGTGCCGGCCGTACGCGAGCTGTTGCAGCGCGTGGCCGCCGAGCTGTGGGAGGACCCGGAGTTCCGCGACAAGATGATCGTGGAGGAGCCGCAGGTCTTCGGCATCGAGCAGATCTCCGACACCGCGATGATCTTCCGGGTCAGCGCCAAGACCCTCCCTGCCCAGCAGGCGGCGGTGGCCCGCGAGCTGCGCATACGGGTCAAGTCGGCGCTCGACCAGGAGTCCATCCCGCTCGCGGCGGCGGCGGGCTGAGCGCGGCCCCGGCCCGTACGGTCTTTTAGGTGGCATAAGGTGAGTGACATGTCAGGCAACGCCGGCGAGCACGACGTACAGGTCTCCTTCTACGAGGCCGTGGGAGGCGAGGAGACCTTCCACCGCCTGGTGCACCGGTTCTACCAGGGTGTGGCGGACGACCCGCTGCTGCGCCCGCTCTACCCGGAGGACGACCTCACCGGAGCCGAGGACCGGCTGCGGATGTTCCTCATCCAGTACTGGGGCGGGCCGACCACCTACAGCCAGCAGCGCGGCCACCCCCGGCTGCGCATGCGGCACCACCCGTTCGTGATCGGCTCCGCCGAGCGCGACGCGTGGCTGCGCCACATGCGCGACGCGGTCGACTCGCTGGAGCTGCCCGCCGAGCTGGAGAACCGGCTGTGGGACTACCTCGTGTACGCGGCCCACAGCCTCGTCAACGCCCCCGACGCGTGAGCGCATAAGGCGGCGTGGGCCGGGGCAGCCCAAGACACATGAACAACCCCTGGTGGCGCGACGCCGTCGTGTACGAGATCTACGTCCGCAGCTTCGCCGACGCCTCGGGCGACGGCGTGGGCGACCTGGCGGGCGTACGCTCCCGCCTGCCCTACCTCGCGGAGCTGGGCGTGGACGCGATCTGGCTGACCCCGTTCTATCCCTCCCCGATGGCCGACGGCGGCTACGACGTCGCCGACTACCGCGACGTGGACCCGCTGTTCGGCACGCTCGCCGACTTCGACGCGATGGTGGCCGAGGCGCACGCCCTGGGCCTGCGCGTGCTGGTGGACATCGTGCCGAACCACAGCTCCTCCGCCCATCCGTGGTTCCAGGCGGCCCTCGCGGCCGAGCCCGGCAGCCCCGAACGCGCCCGCTACATCTTCGTGGACGGCGGCGAGCTGCCGCCCAACAACTGGCAGTCCACCTTCAGCGGCCCCGCCTGGACCCGGGCCCCCGACGGGCAGTGGTACCTGCACCTGTTCGCCCCCGAGCAGCCCGACTTCAACTGGCGCGACCCCGACGTGCAGGCCGACTTCCTGGAGACGCTGCGGTTCTGGCTGGACCGGGGCGTGGACGGCTTCCGCATCGACGTGGCGATGGGCCTGTTCAAGGCCGAGGGCCTGCCCGACACCCCGCCCGAGGACCAGGCGTTCAGGGCCGAGTCGCCCATCTGGGGCCGCCCGGAGGTGCACGAGGTGTACCGCGAGTGGCGCAAGGTGCTCGACTCCTACCCCGGCGAGCGGATGGCGGTCGGCGAGGTGTGGACCGACTCCGCCGAGGACCTGGCCCGTTACGTGCGCCCCGACGAGCTGCAGCAGAGCTTCAACTTCGCCTGGCTCCAGGCGCCGTGGTCGGCCACCGCCTTCCGCACGGTGATCGAGGACACGCTGGGCACCGTGCCCTCCCCCACGTGGGTGCTGTCCAACCACGACGTCGTACGCCACCGCACGAGGTACGGCGAGGCCGATCCCGGCACCGGTCTGAGACGGGCCAACGCCGCCCTGCTGACCATGCTGGCCCTGCCCGGGTCGGCATATCTCTACCAGGGGGAGGAACTCGGCCTCCCCGAGGTGAAGGATATTCCCCCGGAAGCCCGGCAGGACCCGATCTTCCACCGCAGCCGGGGCACCCTGACGGGCCGCGACGGCTGCCGGGTGCCGCTCCCCTGGTCCGGCGCCGAGCCGCCGTACGGCTTCGCGGCGCCGGGCGTACGGCCGTGGCTGCCGCAGCCCGCGGAGTGGGCCGAGCTGAGCGCCGAGCGCCAGACCGGCGACCCCGGCTCGACCCTGGAGTTCTACCGCCGGGCCCTCGCGCTGCGCCGCGCCCTGGTGCCCTCGCTCCCCGACGACATCACCTGGCTGGACGGGGCGGACACCGAGGACGCGCTGTTCTTCGCCCGCGGCGGGCTGATCTGCGCGATCAACTGCGGCCTCGGCCCGGTGCGGCTGCCGCCGCACAGCGAGGTCCTGATCGCCACGGCGCCCGCCGAGGCGGACGTCCGTACGGGCGTGCTCCCGCCGGACGCGGCGGCCTGGCTGCGCGCCTGACCCAGGTTCAGCCGTCGGCGTCGCGCAGCGCCCCGGCCTCCCCCCGGCCGTCCGAGGCGGAGGGAGGCCGCCCCTCCCCCGGCCGCCCCGCCGCGCGCCGCACCCGCTCGGCCGCGACCGGGATGAGCGGCACCGCGGCGAGCGCCACGACGGCGCCGATCGCGAACCCGGACCAGTAGCCGAACGCGCCGATCACCGCCCCCAGCACCGGCACGAGCACGAACGCCACCACGTTCTGCACCGCGTTGTGCGCCCCCAGCACCCGTCCCGCCCATCGGGGCCCGGCCAGCTCCCCCGCCCCCAGGTACGCCAGCCCGTTCCCGCTCACCGTCACCACCGAGGCGACCAGCAGCGCCACGACGGCCGGCCACCAGCTCATCCGCTCGCTCGCGGCCAGCACCGCCATGACGCCCGCGCCGGCGAGCGTGAGCAGCCGCCACGGGGCCATCCGCCGCCCGGTGCGATCCGACCAGTACCCCGCCGCCAGCCGCGCCGCCGCCCCGGCCAGGGCCGCCGCCCCGAACACCTGCCCGGCCCCGATCCGGTCCCAGTGATGCGCGTCCACCAGGCAGCTCACGCCGTACGTGCTCACCGCGAACTGCGGGATCACCAGCAGCGCGCTGCTCCCGTGCACCCGCCACAACTCCGGCCCGCGGTACGGCGACGCCTCCCGCCGCCCGGATGAGGGCCCCGGGCGCTCGCCCCGGGGAGGAGCGGTCGCGGGCGGGTCGGCGATGAACAGCGCCGCGAGCACCGCCGAGACCAGGCAGGCCACGGCGGAGGCGACGAACGTACCGGTGAGGCCCCACACGTGCGCGATCGGCGGCAGCGCGAACGCGGCGATAGCCATCCCCAGCGTGTACGACACCTGCCTGAGCCCCATCGCGATGCCGCGCTCGTGCGGCGGGAACCAGCGCAGCACGATCCGCCCCCCGCCCACGACCGCCGCCGCCCCCGCCGCCCCGCCGAGCCCCAGCAGCACGACCAGCAGCAGCGGCTCGGTGACGACGGCGGCGCACGCCAGCAGCACCGCACACGCCGTGACCCCGGTCCCGATCACCACCCGCTCGCCGCGCCGGTCTGCCAGCGCCCCCCACAGGATCAGCGTGGCCATCGCCCCCACGCTCGGCGCGCTGGTGATCAGCCCCGCCGTCGCCAGCGACACCCCCAGGTCCTGCCGCAGCACCGGCAGGATCACCGGCAGCCCGAACAGCGCCACCGTGGAGAGGGTGTGCGCGTTCACCCCGAGGGACAGGATCCACCACCGCCGCAGCCGACCGACCATGCCCAGATACTCATCCCGGGGGCGGCTCCCCCGCCAACGAGTACCACCCCATGAGACGTGCGGCCCCTCCGGGCGCCGTCAGCGGATCTTGGCGCCGTACACGTGGTCGACCGTCATCACCATGAGCACCCTGCGGTCGGACACCATGACCGACCGGTACTCGTCCCAGTCGGGGTGCTCCCCCGCGGCGCGCCGGTAGTAGTCCACCAACGCCTCGACCTCGGGACCGTGAGGGTCGGTCCCCGGCCCGATGAGCGTGGCCCTGCCCTCGGCGGTGGCCCACGCCCACCCGTCCGGGCTGGTGACCTCCAGCGTGGCCCGCGGATCGCGGCGCAGGTTCGCCGTCTTGGCGCGTCCCTCGGTCATCGACACGTAGATGACATCGGCCTGCTGGTCGTAGTAGGGCATGACGGGGGAAAGCTGGGGGCGGCCGTCCGACTTGATCGTCGCGAGGACCCCGAGCCGGCTTCCCGCGAGCAGCGCACGCGGGTTGAACGATGTGTCGGTCATGTCCAAAGCCAAGTCGCGCCACCGTCCCCGCTATTCCAGCGACGCCTTCCCAGCCTGCGCAGAAGCAACGGCAGCCAACACTCCAAGGGACGCGTCACAGGCTGCGAGTCCCGTCGCCCAACCGACCGGCACCGGCGTGATCACGCGCGCCGTTCCTGCCATCCCTGCCCTGGCCGCGGTGCAGCGGCGGCCGGCCGTACCACCGCCCCATGATCGCGCCCCGGAGACGCGGAACCGCCCCGGCGGCCGAGCGGGAGCGCGGTCGCCGGGGCGGCGCTGATTCGCGGGGGCCGCCGTCAGTCGCGGCGGAGCTGGCGGTAGGTGACCCGGTGCGGCCGAGCGGCCTCGGCCCCGAGCCGCTCGATCTTGTTCTTCTCGTAGTCGGCGAAATTGCCCTCGAACCAGAACCAGCTCGACCCCTCTTCCCAGGCGAGGATGTGGGTCGCGATGCGGTCCAGGAACCACCGGTCGTGGGAGGTGATGACCGCGCAGCCCGGGAATTCGAGCAGCGCGTTCTCCAGGCTGGACAGCGTCTCGGTGTCGAGGTCGTTGGTGGGCTCGTCCAGCAGCAGCACGTTGCCGCCCTGCTTGAGGGTGAGCGCCAGGTTGAGCCGGTTCCGCTCGCCGCCCGACAGCACGCCCGCGGGCTTTTGCTGGTCGGGCCCCTTGAACCCGAAGGCGGCGATGTAGGCCCGCGACGGCATCTCGACGTGGCCGACCTTGATGTGGTCGAGCCCGTCGGAGACGACCTCCCAGACGTTCTTCTTCGGGTCGATGCCGGCCCGGGTCTGGTCCACATAGGAGATGCTGACGGTCTCGCCGACCGTGATGCTGCCCTTGTCGGGGGTGTCGTTCCCGGTGATCATCCGGAACAGCGTGGTCTTGCCGACGCCGTTCGGGCCGATGACGCCGACGATGCCGTTGCGCGGCAGCGTGAACGACAGATCCTCGATCAGCAGCCGGTCGCCGAAGCCCTTGGTCAGCCCCTCGGCGCTGATCACCGTGGTGCCCAGGCGCGGCCCCGGCGGGATCTGGATCTCCTCGAAGTCGAGCTTGCGGTGCTTGTCGGCCTCGGCCGCCATCTCCTCGTACCGCTGGAGACGGGCCTTGCTCTTGGTCTGGCGCGCCTTGGGGTTGGAGCGGACCCACTCCAGCTCCTCCTCCAGGCGCTTCTTGCGCTTGGCGTCCTTCTGCCCCTCGACCTTGAGCCGCGCGGCCTTCTTCTCCAGGTAGGTGGAGTAGTTGCCCTCGTACGCGTGGCAGCGCCCGCGGTCGAGCTCCAGGATCCACCCGGCCACGTTGTCGAGGAAGTAGCGGTCGTGGGTGACCGCCAGGACGGTGCCGGCGTACTTCTCCAGGTGCTGCTCCAGCCACTGCACGCTCTCGGCGTCGAGGTGGTTGGTCGGCTCGTCGAGCAGCAGCAGGTCGGGCGCCTCCAGCAGCAGCTTGCACAGCGCGACCCGGCGCCGCTCACCACCGGACAGCTTGGTCACGTCGGCGTCGCCCGGCGGGCAGCGCAGCGCGTCCATCGCCTGTTCGAGCTGACTGTCGAGATCCCACGCGTTGCGATGGTCAAGCTGCTCCTGCAGCCGCCCCATCTCCTCAAGCAGCTCATCGCTGTAGTCGGTGGCCATCTGCTCGGCGATCTGGTTGTACCGATCGAGCAGCGCCTTGGTCTCGGCCACGCCCATCTCGACGTTGCCGAGCACCGTCTTGGTCTCGTCGAGCGGGGGCTCCTGCTGGAGCATGCCCACCGTGAAGCCGGGCATCAGCCGGGCATCGCCGTTGGACGGCTGCTCCAGGCCCGCCATCATCCTCAGCAGCGTCGATTTGCCGGTGCCGTTCGGGCCGAGGACACCGATCTTGGCTCCGGGCAGGAACGACAACGTGACGTCGTCGAGCACCACCTTGTCGCCGTGCGCCTTGCGCACGCGCTGCAGCGTGTAGATGTACTCCGGCATACGGTCAAGCTTAGTGGCCCGAAGGCAGCGCTTCCGCTCGCTAGGGGCTTCCCCCCGAACAGATGCGAACCTCACCAATCCCAGCGAACACGCAGACACCCACCCGGCCCCGGCAGGGCACCATCCGAGCCCCCGGATGCGCCCATCGCAGGACATGACGGGCCCGGGACACACACGCCAACCCGCCCAAAGCCACCGCGCCACCCCGCACACACGGCACCCTCGGCCACCACGCCAGCCCACAACATCGCAGGCGGCCACCACCACGCCGCAGAGGGCACCCCTACCACGCCACACAGGGCACCCCTACCACGCCACACACGCCACACAGGGCACCCCTGCGCCACACCACACACCGCCCCCCCACCACGCACACACGGCACCACCACCACGCCACACACGGCACCGCCACCACGGCACCCCAGACCGCACATGGCCATCAGGTCACCGCGCACGAACAAGCGGGGCAGCGAGGAACCCCGCCCACGACGGGCCCGCGCGAGCTCTCAACCAGCCTCACCAGCCATTGACGAGCCCCTCCACGCACCCCCAACCAGCCATTGACCCAGCCCCTCAACGCGCCCCCAACCAGCCTTCGACGAGCCCCTCAACGCGCCCTCAGCCAGCCTTCGACGAGCCTCGACGAGCCCGCAGCCAAGCCCTCAATGGGCCCTCGACCGGCCAGCCCTCGACGAAACCAACCGGGTGGCCGGGCCTTCCCTAGGCCGGCTCGGGTTCCGTGGGTTGCTGGTTCTCGTCGGTCTCTCGGGGGCGGGGCGGGACGGTGGGGGGCAGGCAGATACGGTCGCGGCCCAGTTCCTTGGCCCGGTAGAGGGCCAGGTCGGCGGCGGTCAGCAGGTCGATCAGGTCGTCGCCGTGCACTCCGCTGATGGCGACGCCGACGGAGATGGTCACGCGCACCGACACCTCGTCGGCGGGGACGCTCATGCGGCTGATGTGCTGCCGCAGCCGCTCGGCGATCCGGCGGGCCTCCATGACGTCGGCGTGCGGGAGCAGGACGCAGAACTCCTCGCCGCCGAAGCGGCCGATCACGTCGTACTCGCGAAGCTGGCCGCGCAGCGTCGCGGCGATCCCGGCCAGCACCTGGTCGCCCACCAGGTGGCCGTGGCGGTCGTTGACCCGTTTGAAGTGGTCGATGTCGATGATCAGGACGGCGAGCCGCGCGCCGGTGCGCCGGGCGCGGACGATCTCGGTGTCGGCCTCGCGCTGCCAGGCGGCGGCGTTGAGCAGGCCGGTCTTCGGGTCGGTACGCGCGGCGGCCTGGAGCTGGGCGTGCAGCAGACTGCGCTGCAGCAGCACGACCGGCGGCAGCGCGAGCACCAGCAGGGCGAGGTTGAGCCCGCAGGCGATGGCCACGATCACGCCCAGGCACAGCTCCACGACGTCGAGCAGGGCGTTCTCGCGGTCCCACAGGACGTCGCGCCACCGGGTGTCGGCGTCGGCCAGGTAGGCCGCGACGCCGATCAGCGGGGTGTTCAGGACCGCGAACAGCAGCGCGCAGGCGACGGCCGCCCCGATCGGCTGCACCGCGCCCGCGCCCAGTTCGCCGGGGTCGGCAACCAGCGCGTGGAAGGCCACCGAGGCGGCCCCTCCGGCCAGCCCGAGGGCGGCCGAGCTGAACACCCTCCGATACAGCACGGTCTGCCTGACCCGTTTCTGCATCAGGATCTGCAACGGGATCGGCGCGAGCAGGGCGTACAGCGGCGGAAGCAGGAACGCCACGGGCAGCCACCACGCCGACAGCAGGTCTCGCGAGATGCCCGCCGGCATGCCGAGCCGCCTCGTCGCCTCGATGCACACCGCTCCACACGCCACGAGCGCGCCGAAGGTCAGCGCGTCGCCCGCCCGGATCGGGGTCGAGACGGCGAACCAGCCGAGCCCCGCCACGTACAGCGCCACGATCGCGATGATGTAGGCCAGCAGAGCCCTCGGCTGCGCCAGCAGGGGCCACCGACCTGTCAGCGCCTTCGAACCGCCACGAGGCTTGACCGAGACGTGACTCGCCGCCGCCATGTCATTCCCCCTCCCTGACTCACGATGTGTAACACAATAGTTGCGGAGTGTGCGATGTGCGATGCAAACCGCTACCTTGGGCGAGGAAGCCGGTTATTTTTGCACTGGCCGCGAACGATGCGACCGCTCACGGCCCGTACGATCCGCACCGGAAAGGAGCCGCCATGACACGGGGTGTGACCTGGACCTGACAAAGCGCCCAGGCACCTGAGTCGGAACAGACCATCGGCCGGTTCTCCCGAGGCTCGCGGGACCGCGCGGACCTACCTCCGCCACTGCGCCCCGCCCGCCCCGAGCAGACGACGCCCGCCACCCCGGACGACCACACTTTCGCCGCCCCGGCGTCAGGCCATCCCGGCGCCGCGCCACCTCGGTGTACGCCCTTGCGGCGTGTCACCCCTGGCACTACGCCGCTCCGGCGTACGCCGCCTGGGGCTACGCCGTCGTGGCGCCATGCCCCGGTCAGGACGACGCTCCACCGACCGGACGCCGCCACCGGACGACGCCGACCGGGACGACGCGACAACGCCGACCCGGGCGACGCTCCACCCGCGGACAGGCGCGACTCCGCCGACCCGGACGACGCCCCAGCCGCGGACAGGCGCGACTCCGCCGACCCGGACGACGCCCACCGCACGCGGGGCGCCTCGGACGACGATCCGCCGACCCGGAGGACGCCCGCTCCCGGCGAGAACCGTGGCCGCACCGCTCCCGGCGAGGCCGGCACGGCCGGTGCCCCCTCCCCGCTTCCGCTCGCGCCGCTCCCTGCGGCGGCCCCGCCGGACCGAAGTGTTTTCTGATCACAAGTTGCGTTGGAAGCTCCTGGCCAGGCGCACCAGGTTGGGCTGCACGTATACCCGCTCACCGGTGCGTAAACCAAAGGTGATGTCCTCCAGGATCGCGCACCGGGCGTAGAACACGGCCCGCTCCCGCTCGGAGTCGCACCATCGCCCGCCGTAACAGGCCAATGTGCGCTCGAAGACCTCCGGTCCCAGATCGCGCAGAATCAGCCCGAAATCGTGCGCGGGATCGGTCACCGCCGCGTCCGTCCAGTCGATGACCCCGGTGATCGCGTTCGCGGCGACATCGACGAGCAGGTGCTCGCTGCCCAGGTCGTTGTGCGTGAAAACAACCTCCCCGGCCTCGGCGGGCGGAGTGCGCCCCAGGAAGTCCTCGACGGCCCGCCACACCTCCGCCGGCACCTCATCACGAACCCCGCCCTCACCCCCCACGATCTCCCGGAAGTCCCGCTCGGCGTCACGCAGCCACTCGTCCATCGGATACCGGTCGATCGGGGCGAGCGGCTCCATCTCGGCCGGGGGCGCCGCGTGCAGCCCGGTCAGGAACTCCCCCAGTTGCGCCGCCAGCCGTACGGGCTCGGCCACGGGGTTGCGCTGCAACGGCACCCCGGGCAGCCTGCGGTATGCCAGCGCACCCCGCTCCGGATCGGCGAACACCACCTCGGGCACCGGCAGCGACGACAACTCCCCCACGACGGCCAGCAGCCGAGCCTCCCGCTCCACCTGCTCGGCCCGCAGCTCCGGGTCCTCCTCCTTCGCAACCCGGACGATCAGCTCACCGTCCACCTCGTACACCGCGTTGTCCAGACCCTCGCCGGCCCGCACCACCGAGGCGCCCCCATGCCCCGGAAGATGCCGCCCCACCAGCGCCTCGATCTCAGCCTCCACGCCCGCACCCTACCTCCGCACGGCGGCCGGAGCCCGAGCCCTCGCACCCACGCGTGGACCTGCTACGGCGCGGTCCTCACCGGTCGGCGCCCGACTCCAGGGCGACGGCCGGGCCCGACGGTCATGCTGGACCCATCCGTGACCCGTTCCGGGAAAGGAGCACCGTTGACCCGCTCCACCGGTGGAGAGCCCGGCTCGTCACCCTCCGGCTCATGCAGAGCCGGTGCTGCTCACAGCGAGGGCCCCGCTGACGGCCACGCTGACGGCCATGGCCCTGCTCACGGCGATGGCGCGTTGAGGCGGCCGACCACACGCGTGAGCAGCGAGCCCCCACCGCACCTGCTTTTGATCACCCGGCAGGGTGAGGCCGAGCGAAAGGGCCAGGACCGACCGCAAGGGCCGGCATGCCTGGGCAAGCACGGCGCACGCCGACAGCACAGCGCAGGCCACCCGGGTGCGGCTGGGGCCGAGCGTCCCGGTAGAGCCGGGCGGACGCCAGCAGTCCCCGACAGGCCCGGCAGGCCGGCAGGCCGGCAGGCCCGGCAGGCCCGGCAGGCCCGGCAGGCCCGGCAGGCCCGGCAGGCCCGGCCAGGCGAGGACGGGGCGGCCCTCGCCAAGCGAACCCGTGCGGGCTGGGACAGGCAGGCGTCGACAACGAACCCAAGCGCGCACCCGATGGGCAGACCCAAGCAGACCCGCGACAGGGCTGGCCTGGGCAGGCCGGAACAGGTCCGGCAAACTGGCCCAGACGAGCCTCCGGGCGCACCCAAGCGGGCCTCGCCAGGCAGCCCCCGGGAGTGTCCGGGCAACGGTGGATCTTGCGCCCGACGGGACGGGGGTGGATGCCGCAACTTGCGGAAACGCGACGCCCTCCGGCCGCCTCCTCCCGAAGGGTGACACACCCCGGGCGCGGTGTGGGCCCGCCCCTCTGGAGTGCGTCAGGCGCCGCTGAAGGAGGTCAGGCTGCCTGGGGGGTTTCGGTGGAGGGCTCCTGGGCGGGCTTGGGGGTGCGGCGGCGCCACCTTCCTGTGGGCTCGGACGCCTCGGTGGGGGCGGGTTCGGTGGGGGCGGGTTCGGTGGACGACGGGGCCGTGGGGGCTGGTGCTGCCTGGGGAGTGGGGGGCGCCGACGGGGCGGGGGGTGTGGAGGGGGCCGGGGCTCGGAAGGTCGCCGTGGCGTCGGGGTCGTGGAGGGGGGTCGGCGGTGGGGTGGGCGTGGGCGGCGAGGTGGACGGTGCCGCCGGTGGGAGTTGTGGGGTGGTGGGGGGCGCTTGGAGGGCGGGGGCTGGGGGGAGGGCGGGGGTGGCTGTGGGGGTGGGGGTGGGGGATGTGGTGGGGAAGGCCCAGTCTTCGGTGGCGGTGTCGAGGGCGGTGCGGGCGTCGTCGTCCAGGGGGGCGGGGGTGGCGCCGCGTGGGGGACGGTGGAAGGTGGCGATGCCCCAGCGCAGGTCGTGGCCTAGGGAGTTGGCCTCGACCTCGGGTATGAAGCGGCGTTCGCCCTCCTTGCCGAACTCGCGGATGCGCAGGCGGCCCTGGACGACGACCGGGTGGCCGACCTGGACCGAGCGGGCCACGTGGTCGCCCAGGCCGCGCCAGCAGCGGATCGTGAAGAAGGTCTTGTCGGCGTCGCGCCACTCCTGGGCCTTGCGGTCGTAGTAGCGGCTGTTGGTCGCGACGCGCAGGGAGGTCACGCGGGTACCGTCGGTGAGGGTGTGCTGGCGCGGCTCGGCCGCCACGGTGCCGATGAGGGTTACGTAGATGTCGTTCATTGCGGTGTGCCTCTCAGGTGGCGGGCTCGGGTTGCCCGCCGCTTGGGGGACACACTGCCGGGAGGTGGGGTGAGCACGCGGGAGCGAGCGGGGTTCTGGGGATGGCGGATGCCCAGAACCCGGCCGGCCGCTCCGGCTGTGGACAACTCAGGAGCGCAGTGCTCGCAGGGCGGTGTAGAACTCGTGGTGCTTGGCGAGTTCGCGTTCCACCGGCTCGATCACCATCGACTCGGCCACCGCGCTCACCCTGCGGCGCATGTCTCTCTCCAGGCGGTCGCGCTCGTTGCCCGCCCCCAGCACCACGAAGTTGCGGCTCGCGACCGCCGACAGCAGGCCGAGGCCGAGCACCGAGAACATCATCAGGCCGACCCAGGGCAGCGACTCCACCTCGCCGAAGACGCTCAGGCCGTCGGGCAGCTCGCCCACGCCCAGCACGCCGTACAGCAGGGTGGTGCCCATCCAGGCCACGCCCGCCACGAACAGGACCACCAGGAGGTACTGCCAGATCTTCAGCAGCCGCCAGGACGCCGGGACGCGGTCGAGGCGGGGGGCGGCCTGTGACAGCTCCTCCGACAGCACGCGCGGCAGGTCGGCGGCGCGGGACCGGGCGGCCTGCTTGACGGCGTTGCGCCAGGTGTCGTGCATGCCCGCCGACAGGCCGTCGGCCAGGGCCTGGATCGCGTTGTCCACCTCGGCGGGCTGGGCCTGCACCGCGCCCGCCGTCAGGTCGCGGATCTCCTGGCGCAGGTCGCCCAGGCGCAGGCTCTTGAGCGGGTCGCCGCGCAGCCTGCTGGCCCAGCGCGCGTAGGGCCAGCCGACGTAGTCGGCCGACCGCGCGCCGTAGATGTTCTCCATCGCCTCCCCCAGCGCGGGGACGCCGACCGCGTCGCACAGCGCGTCGGTGAGGCCGACGCGGCGGGCGGCGTCCACCGTCGCCGGTACGGTCAGCGCGTCGCCCGGCGGCATCATCGCCCCCAGGTGGCGGGCCGCCCGCTCCACGTCGGCTTCGAGACGCTGGATCGCGGCCCTGCGCTTGGAGACCGCGTGCGCGAGCACGGCCTTGAGGCCGTCCGCGCCCCCCGGCGTGATCGCCGATGTGGCCACCACGGTGGGGCTCGCGACGCCCTCGCGCTTGAGCAGGGCCGTCAGGTCGGCCATGCACTCGGCCAGTTCCTCGCGGGTGAGCCTGTCGGCCTGGTTGAGCGCGAACACCGTCACCGCGTCGTGCCCGGCCAGCTCGGCGACGTACTTGGTGTGCATGGCCGCGTCGGCGTACTTCTGCGGGTCCAGCACCCACACCACCAGGTCGGCGACCTTGATCAGGCGGTCGGCCTCGCGGTCGGTGAGCGCGCGGATGGAGTCGTGGTCGGGCAGGTCGAGCAGGATCAGGCCGTGGAGCTGGCTGTCGCCCTTGTCCAGGGCGCTGGCCCGCGCGAAGCGGTGGCGCCACTGGATCTGCAGCCAGTCGAGCAGCGGGCCCGCGCCCTCCAGGCCCCACACGCACGCGTGCGTACGCGCGGTGGTCGGCCGCCGTACGCCCGTCGGCGACAGCTCCAGCCCCGACACCGCGTTGAACAGGGACGACTTGCCGCTGCCGGTGCCGCCCGCGAGCGCCACCACCGTGTGGTCGGAGGAGAGCTTGAGCCGGTCACCCGCGCGCGAGAGCAGTTGCCCCGACTCCTTCAGCAGGGTGGGGTTGACCCGGCCGGGGCCCAGCTCGACCACCCGCGACAGGGCCGCCAGCCGGGTGCCGAGACCCGTGCGGGGCTGCGTGGCCGGCGGGGTGATCGACACGCTCATCGGGCGACCTCCAGGTTGTACGTCGCCTGGTAGAGCCGGGCCGCGGCGGCTTCGTCAGGGATGCCGGCTCCGTCCAGCACCTGCGCGTATCTCATCGTCTCCTCATCGAACAGCATGCCGATCCTGGCCCGTAGGTCGTTGCGCGCCTTGACGCTGATGCTGCGCAGCGACTCGGCGCCGAGCAGGGCGCGCAGCAGCCGCTGCGGCATCGGGCTCTCGCGTCCGTCGGTCTCCGCCGTGCCGTAGCCGAGCAGCCCGACCGTGAAGATCAGGGCTAAGGACTCCTCGTCGAAGGACACCACCTTGGCCACCGACCGCTTGGTCACGCCCTCCTTGCGCATCAGCTCCACGAGGTGGTCCTGCCAGGCGGCGATCGTACGCCCGGTCCTGCGCACCATCTCCTCCGAGACGTGCCCGAGCCCCGGGGTCTCGGCGAGCTTGTCGCCCGGCCGGCCGCGACGCGTCCAGCGCTCCACGACCTCCTCCGCCGCCCGCTGGGCCGCGGTCACGATCAGCGACTCCAGGCCCGAGCGCAGCGCGGACTTCAGCGCCCGCTGCCGCTCCGGCGCCTGCTTGGACGCCCGCCCGCCGAACCTCATCGGCCGCCTCAGGTGCAGGGTGCGCATGATGTCGCCGGAGCCGGCGAAGTCCTGCCAGCGGGCGAACACCTCCCCGCGCATCAGCGAGCCGTTCCTGGTCACCTCGTCGATCGTGGCCAGCGCGCCGGTGTACGCAGTCTCGACGTCCGAGCGCAGCTCCCCGCGCAGGGCGACCTGCGCCTCCATGTGCCGGGCCAGCTTGGGCACGCGGGTGCGGAAGCTGTCCAGCACCCCGGCCAGCGTCTCGCGTACGGCCTTGTCGCGCCGCTCCTCGTCCACCGACAGCTCGGTGAGCCACTCGCGCAGGTCGGCGATCTGGTCGTCGGGCAGGCGCCCGTCACGCGCGTCGCACTCGTCGATGACGAACCGCTGCACCTCGCCGAGCCCGTACTCGGTCAGCATGCGCACGAAGTGCTTGACCACGACGTCGCGTGATCGCGGCGGCACGCGGGAGAGCACGATCGCCATCTTCGCGCCGCGTTCCTTGGCCATGCGCAGCAGCCGCCAGGCGGGGGCGTCGGCGTAGCGGGCCGCGGTCGTGACGAAGATCCACATGTCGGCGGCGTCCAGCATCCGGTGCGCCATGTCGTGGTGGCTCTCCACGACCGAGTCGATGTCGGGGCTGTCCAGCAGCGCGATCCCCTGCGGAAGCAGCTCGCTCTGGGTCACCACCAGGCTGTCGGGACGGGTGTCGCGCCCGGCCGCCCGCACCCGGCGCAGGCCGCCGAGCATGCCTCCCGGCGCGAACCAGGGGGTGTCTCCGGGGTGGCAGGCCAGCACCGGCGTGCCCGTGGTCGGGCGGCGTACGCCCGTCGCGCTCACCTTCGCCCCGGCCAGCGTGTTGACCAGCGTGGACTTGCCCGCGCCGGTGGACCCCGCGATCACGACCAGCGCGGGGCCCGCGCTCATCCGCACCCGCGGGATCACGTAGTCGTCGAGCTGCGCCAGGATCTCGTCCCTGGCCTTGCCCGCCTCCTCCGCGCCTGGCGCGTCCAGGCCGAAGCGCAGGCCGGCCACGCTCTCCTTTAGCGCGGCCAGCGCCGCCGTCAGCGCCTGCGCGGCGGCGTCGGGCATCGGGACCTCGCGTACGCCGCCGGCGGCGAAGAGCCCGCCGGACTTCTTCTTGGGGGTGGCGGAGAACGGCGAGAACGCGTCGAAACGCGCCGGTTCGGGGTCCGGTTCCGTTTCGGCTTCGGGTTCGGGCTCCGGGTCCGGCTGGGGTTCCGCTTCTGCTTCTGATTCTGCTTCTGGGGCGGGCTCCGCGTCGGGGGCTGCGGGGGCGTCGGGGTCGGGCTCCTCGGCGGCGGGCTGGGGGGATGGGGGCTCGGCTTCGGAGCCGGGCACGGCTTCCGCTTCCGCATCCGCGTCGGGTTCCGGCTCCGCGTCCGCTTCCGCGTCGGGTTCCGCTTCCGCGTCCGGTTCCGGTTCCGTGTCCGGTTCCGTGTCTGCTTCCGGTTCCGTGTCTGCTTCCGGTTCCGTGTCTGCTTCCGGTTCCGGGACGGCCTCGGGGGTTTCGGCGGCCTCGGCGGCTAACCCCTCTTCGGGGGGCAGGGCCGGGGTGGGGTCGGGGTCGGGCCGGGCCTCGGCGGGCGGGCCGTCCTCGTCGTCGCGTATCGGCCGGAAGCTGATCGTCTGCTCTCCGGGCGACTCGGGGTGCTCCTCCGGCTGGGCGACGGGCGCGTCCTCGCCTCCGGCGTCTTCGAGCCGCCCCGTCGGCCTGTTGGCAGCAGACTTCACGGAACCCGCTCCGCTCGCACCATCT
The DNA here is from genome assembly GCF_014202315.1 of Thermocatellispora tengchongensis. Lineage (GTDB taxonomy): Bacteria > Actinomycetota > Actinomycetes > Streptosporangiales > Streptosporangiaceae > Thermocatellispora > Thermocatellispora tengchongensis. Next base: position 77,261 of record NZ_JACHGN010000014.1, read on the forward strand.
CGACCTCCTGGCCGACCTTCACGACGTCGCCGACGAGCACGATCGCCGGTGGCCGGATGCCGGCCGCCGACACGCGCTCAGCCACCGTGGACAGCGTGGCGTACACCGCCCGCTGCGTCGGAAGAGTACCGTCCTGTACCACCATTACGGGAGTTTCCGGCGAACGTCCGTCTCTCTGCAGCGCGTCGGCGATCTGAGCGATGCGCTCGACGGCCATCATGAGCACCAGGGTCCCCTGCGAGCGCGCCAGTGCGGGCCAGTCGACGGTGGACTCGGGGTGGCCGGGCGGCACGTGCACCGAGATCACGTGAAACTCCTGGCTGATCCCCCGGTGGGTCACCGGTACGCCCGCCGCCGCGGGCACCGCGACGGGGCTCGTGATGCCGGGCACGACCGTGACCGGGATGCCGGCGCGGGCGCAGGCGAGCATCTCCTCGCCGCCGCGGCCGAAGACGAAGGGGTCGCCGCCCTTGAGCCGGACCACGAACTTTCCGGCCCTTGCATGCTCCACGATCAGGTCGTTGATCTTCTCCTGGGCGAGGTAGCGGCCGTACGGGATCTTGGCCGCGTCGATCAGCTCCACGTCCGGCGGCAGCTCGTCGAGCAGCGCGCGGGGCGCGAGCCGGTCGGCGATGACCACGTCGGCCTGGGCGAGGAGCTGGCGCCCGCGTACGGTGATCAGGGCGGGGTCGCCGGGGCCGCCGCCGACCAGGGCCACGCCCACCGGCTTGGTGCGGTTGCGCCGCGCGTCCACGGTGCCGTCGCGCAGCGCGTCCACCACCGCGTCCCTGATGCCCGCGGCCCGGCGCGGGTCGCCCCCGGCCGTGATCGCGACGGTTATCTCGTCCACCTTGCCGGAGGCGGGGGTCCAGGCGGCCGAGGACTCCTTGTCGTCGGCGCGGACGCACCAGATGCGCTTGGCCTCGGCCTCCGCGGCGATGGCGGTGTTGGCGGCGCGGTCGTCGGTGCACGCCTGGACGAGCCAGGCGCCGTCGCAGTCGCCGACCTCGTAGCGCCGGGCCTCCCAGGTGATCCGGCCCGCCGCGATGAGATCGTCGAGGGCGGGCGTGACGCTGGGCGACACCAGCGTGATCTTCGCGCCGGCGTCGAGCAGGGCGGGCACGCGCCGCTGGGCGACCCGCCCGCCGCCCACGACGAGCACCCGCCGCCCGGAGAGGCGCAGACCGAGCAGGTAGGGGGACATGGCGGCCGATCTCCCGTTCACGAGACTTTGCACGTTGTGAGGTAAACCTACCGGCTTGGACCGGCGGATTTGCTGCGGGCGTGTTAACGACCGTCAAGCCACGGCTGTTAACACCGGGAACCTGCGTCACAGCAGGGGTCAGCGGCCGTCCAGCAGTGGCTGCCGGGGGTCCCAGGCGGGCCCGCCCGCGGCGTCCTTGCGCCGCCGCGCCATCGCCGACAGCGCTTCGAGCACGACCCGGTTGCCGAGGAAGGCGGTGACGTCGGCGTGGTCGTACGGCGGCGCCACCTCGACGATCTCCATGCCCACGACCGGCAGCTCGTAGCAGACGCGGCGTACGGAGTCGAGAAGTTCGCGGGCGGTGAGCCCGCCCGGCTCGGGCGTGCCGGTGCCCGGGGCGTGGCCGGGGTCGCACACGTCGATGTCCACCGACAGGAACACGCCCTCGCACTCGTCGGTGGCGATGGCGAACGCCTCGGTCAGGCACTCGTCCAGGCCGCGCGCCACGATCTCGGTCATCTCGTACGAGCGCATGCCGCGCTCGGCCATCCACGCCAGGGTCTCGGGCTCCGGCCAGTAGCCGCGCAGCCCGATCTGCAGGAACCTGTCGCCCCGGATCGCGCCCGACTCGTCGAGCCTGCGCATCGGCAGGCCGTGCCCGTACAGGTGGCCGAACTGGACGTTGCCGGTGTCGGCGTGCGCGTCGAAGTGGATCATCGACACGCGGCCCCGGCCGCGCGCGGTGGCCACGCCGCGGGCGTCGGGGAGCGCGATGGTGTGGTCGCCGCCGAGCACGATCGGGATCGAGCCGGTGCCGGCGATGCGGCGCACGGCCTCCTCGATGGCCGCGATCGAGCCCTCGATGTCGCCGGAGTAGCACTCCACGTCGCCGGCGTCGAGCACGCGCAGGTCGCGCAGGGCGTCCACGCGCATGGCCAGGCTGGGGCGCGAGCCGTTGTGCGGCAGGTAGCACGCCTGGCGCAGGGCGGAGGGGCCGAACCTGGCCCCCGCCCGGTGCGACGTGCCCCCGTCGAACGGGGCACCGATGATCACCACGTCGGCGTCGGCGTACGTGCCGGGGTCGGTGACGTCGCACCGGTCCACGCCGAGGAAGGTGACATCGGGCCCGAACATCGCCCCGTACCTGGCCACCTTGGGTCCTTCCTTCCGCTACTCGCTCACGCGTCCTTCTCCGTCACTCCGGCGGAGTCGAAGGTGGCGACATCGTGCATGACGCGTACGGCGGCGCAGACCAGGGGGTGGGCGAGCAGGCCGCCGGTGCCCTCGCCGAGCCGGAGCTCCAGATCGACGAGCGGGCGCAGGCCGAGGTACTCCAGCGCCGCCGCGTGGCCCGGCTCGGCCGAGCGGTGCCCGGCGACGCAGTGGTCCACCGCCGCGGGCGCGAGCGCCGCGGCGGCCAGCGCGGCCGAGCCGGCGATCACGCCGTCGAGCAGCACCGGGACCCGGGCCGCCGCGCCGCCGAGGATGAACCCGGCGATGGCGGCGTGCTCCAGGCCGCCCACCCCGCCGAGCGCCGCGAGCGGGGCGGCGGCGTGGCCGGGGCGCAGCCCGTTGGCGTCGAGCGCCCGCCGGATCACCTCGATCTTGCGGGCGTAGGTCTCGTCGTCCACGCCGGTGCCGCGGCCGGTGACCTCCGCCGGGTCGTGGCCGGTAAACGCGGCGACGAGCGCGGCCGAGGCGGTGGTGTTGGCGATGCCCATGTCGCCGGTGATCAGGCACCGGGCGCCCTCGGCGACGAGCCGCCGGGCGACCGAGATGCCGGCCTCCAGCGCGGCGACGGTCTGCTCGGGGGTCATCGCCGGGCCTGCGGACAGGTCGGCGGTGCCGTACGCGACCTTGTGGTGCACCAGGCCGGGCGCGTGCGGCAGATCGGCGGCCACGCCGACGTCCACCACCGTGACCGAGGCGCCCACCTGCGCCGCGAACGCGTTGGCGACCGCGCCGCCGGCCACGAAGTTGGCCACCATCTGCTGGGTGACCTCCTGCGGCCACGGCGTGACGCCCTGGGCGTGCACGCCGTGGTCGGCGGCGAAGATGGCCAGCGCGGCGGGCTCGGGCATCGGCGGCGGGCTGCAGCCGGCCGCGCCCGCCAGGCGCACCGCGACATCCTCCAGGGCGCCGAGCGCGCCGCGCGGCTTGGTGAGACGGTCCTGGTGTGCGCGCGCCTCCGTCACCGCGGCGGGGTCCGCGGGCTCGATGGCGGCGATCGTCTCGTAGAGCAGGCTCAGGTCCACGCCGTGATCCGTTCGTCAGACGGGCATGACACCTGCCAGTGTGCCGTGCGCCGGGGTTCGGTGTACCGGGGAGGGGTGACGTCGCGGCCCGGGGCCGTGATCGCGACCGCGGGGACGGTTGTGCGGGGGGGACGGGGTGTCAGAGGGCGGCGGTGGCCAGGGCCTCCTCGTAGCGGTCGATGACCACGTCGGCGAGGGCCTCGCAGTCGCCGATCACGTCGGCCGAGCGGATGTCCATCTCCGGGTGGCCCGCGGCGTACGCGAGCGCCTGCGCCCACACGCGTTCGAGCTGCCCGCCGGAGAACAGCAGGTAGGGCAGCACGATGACCCTGCGGGCGCCCAGGCGGCGGCAGCGCTCCAGGCCGCCCGCCACGCCCGGCGGGGTGAGCGAGACGAACGCGGTCTCGACGGTCATGTAGTCGTAGGCGTGGGTCTCCCAGAACAGCCGGGAGACGCGGTGCACCTCGGCGTTGGCCGCCGGGTCGGTGGAGCCGTCGCCGACCAGCACGATGGCGGTCTCGGACGGGGTGGTCTGGGCGGGCTCGTCGATGTGCGACCCGTGGGAGGCCACCAGGCGCAGCCGGGGGATGTCGGCGGCGGCGTCGGCGAGCCGCTCGGCGAGCAGGGAGAGCACGCGGGGGTCGGGGCCGAGGGGACGGCCGTAGTCGTACATGAGGGTGGGGTGACGCTGTTGCTCCAGCGCCATCACGTCGGGGATCGCGCTCATGGCGTGCTGGCCGTTGAGCGCCAGGGAGAGGGCGACCAGGCGGTGGTGCCCACGGGCCACCAGGGAGGCGACCGAGTCGCTCAGCCTCGGACGGGCCTTGTCGAGGTATCCGCCGGACACGTCGGTGACCTTCTGATCAAGCCGGCAGCGCAGCCGGTGCACGAACCTGCCGAATTCGGCTGCACCGCTGTCATCGCCTCGGCCGTGCCCTATGAGCAACAGCGGCGGCTTCATGCAGATATCTCCAGTTGGTTGAAAAGCCTTGACCTGCGACTACGCAGACAAGACGGGGAGGATATCGGAAAAAGGGCGGCCATGGACAGGTAACGGCAAGGCAACGATACGGCTGTGACAAGAGCGTTTTGTGAGGTGTTGTCAACGCCGTGCGGGGGCCGCGCGTCCTATGAGAAGCCCTTCGCCGGCCTTGTCCCCCTCTGGGGGCCCGGCAGGGTCAGCGACGGGTGCCGTGGACCACGAAGACGGGGTCGGCGGCGGCGAGATGGTGGGTCCCGTCGGGGCCCGCGCCGAGCCGCGCCGCCTGGATCTGGACGCCCTCGGCGCGGTAGCCGTGCTCCCGCATGATCGCCAGTACGGCGGGCACCCGCTCGACCGCGCGCAGCTCGCACACCAGCGTGGCCGGGCCCCGGGCGGCGCAGGCGGCCACGACGTCGGGGCCGCCGCCGCCGACGTACACGCTGTCGGGGTCGGGCAGGGGCTCCAGGGCGGGCGGCGCCTGGCCACGGGCCAGCGCGACCTTGACGCCGCGCGCGATCACGTTGCGCCGGATGGCCTCGCAGCGTGCCTTGTCGCGTTCCACCGCGACGACGGCCGCGCCGAAGCGGGCGCACTCCACGGCCACCGCGCCCTCTCCCGCGCCCACGTCCCACACCAGGTCGCCCAGCCTGGGGCCCAGCTTGGCCAGCACGAAGGCGAGCGCGGGCTCCTCGGCGGCGCCCGCGCCCGGCCCCGGGGTCACCGCCCACGCGCCGGGCCCGGGGCGGGCGCCGGCCAGCCAGCCGCCGTCGGGGCTGCGGTGGTGCGGGTCGAGGACGAGCACCAGGTCGGGGTCCTTCCAGGGACGGGTGGTGGCCTCGCCCATGCGGCTGTGCGTGACCCGCTCGTCGGGGCCGCCCAGGTCCTCGAAGACGATCAGCGAGCGCGGCGTGGTGGGGGCCAGCTCGCGGGCGATCTCGGCCGGCCCGACCTCCGGGGTCACGAAGACCGCGACCTTGGGGTGCGCCCGGCACACGTTGGCCGCCCGGCGCAGCTCCCGCGTGCACACCACCAGGGCGTCCTCCCAGGGCAGCCCGGCGCGGGCGAACGCGCGCGAGACCAGCGACGTGCCCGGGATCACCTCGGGCGCCAGGCCGTGCCCGCGCAGGTCGCGCACCGAGCCGAAGAAGCCGGGATCGCCCTCGGCGACCACCACCACCGGCCCCTCACCGTGTTCGAGGTGCTGGTCCACCGCGTCCAGCAGCTCCCCGCGCTCGCTCCCGGCGGCCCAGGGCCCGTCGGCGGGGATCGCGGCGACCTTCGCGCCCTCGGGCGGACGCACCCGCCGCACGATCCGCTCGGGCCCCGCCACCAGCGCGGCGGCGTCCAGCCGCGCCCGCGCGACCGCCGGCAGCTCCGACCCGTCGAACCCGATCACTGTGATCATCACCGCTCACCGCCCTCGATACCAAGGGTGCCGGGAACCGAGCCGTCCGACCAGCTCACAAACCGGGTTGAACTGGGTTCCCCACCGATCGCCCCCGGCCCGAGGCCAAGACCGGCCCACCAGGACGAGCCCGAACGCCCTCCAGAGGAGCGCACGGACCGGCGGGAGCGCGGCCCGTGGGGACGGGGGCCAGTGGAGACGGGGCCGGTGGGAGCGGAGGGCGGCGGGGACGGGGGCCGGTGGGAGCGGAGGGCGGCGGGGACGAGGGTCGGTGGGGACGGGGGCCGGTGGGGGCGGGAGTGTGGGGGCGGGTCAGGGGTCGGTGGGGAGGCGGCTGTAGACGGCCATGTCGGTGCGGGTGCCGGAGGGGAGGAGGGAGGCGTTGCGGAGGAGGCCCTCGCGGGTGAAGCCGGCGCGTTCGGCGGTGCGCTGGGAGGCGGTGTTGTCGCGGGCGGCCCAGAGGCCCACGTGCGACAGGCCGCGGGCGAAGGCGTGGGCGGCCATGGCGCGGGCGGCCTCGGCGGCGTAGCCGTTTCGGCGGGCCCATGGAGCGGTCCAGTAGCCGCAGTAGGCGAAGCCGTTGTCCCGGTCGGCGGCGAACAGGGAGACCGCGCCGGACAGGCGGCCGGTGGCCTTGGCGACGATCGCGCATTGGGCGCCGGTCTCGGGGTTCTGGTGGGCCAGGCGGACGCAGAAGTCCCAGGCGCGTTCGGGGGTGAAGTCGCGCGACCACTTCATCCAGCGCCGGATCTCCGGGTCCTGGGCGGCGGCCAGGAGGTCGTCGGCGTCGGCGGCCTCGAAGGGGCGCAGCAGGAGGCGCGGGGTCTCCAGGCGGATGGGGCCGAGCCTGGGCCCGGACGGCGGGGGGTCGGCGAGGTCGTCGCGGAGCAGGCCGAAGACGACGAGGTCGCGGGGGCCGTCGTCCTCCTGCCCGGCGGATCGCAGCACGCCCTCGCGGACGAAGCCGGCCTTCTCGGCGACGCGGAGCGAGGCGGCGTTGTCCAGGTTGGCGCGCAGTTCGATGCGGCGTATGCCGTAGTCGGCGAAGACCCGCCCGGCCAGGGCGGTGACGGCCTCGGGGGCGTAGCCGCGACCACGGTGGACGGGGTGCACGCCGTAGCCGACCTCGGTGACGCCGATCCCCCACTGGGTCTTGAACAGGCTGATCGCTCCTACTATGCGGGCCTCGGCCTCCGTGGCGAGCTCCATGGCGAGGTGGATGCCCTGGCCCGAGCGCTGGAGTTCGTGCACGCCGTACCGGAGCCACTGCCGCACGCCGGAGACGTGGCCCGGGGCGCCGGGCGGCAGGAACCTGTGCCCGGCCTCGACCACGCCGGTGATCCGCTGGGCGTCCTGGGGGCCGAACGGGCGCAGCACCAGCCGGCGGGTACGGATCGTGAGCTGCGCGTCAAAACCGTTCATGACCCCCACCTTCATCATTTACCCCGCTTTACTGTGATTTTTCGGTGCACCACACCCCAGCGCACCGAGGATCAGCCCGCAACCCCCGAACCGCCATGTTTGCCGTGAAAGCCCCGGGTAGGACGGTGAGTCCGGACATGGCACCGGTGAAAGGGGGCACCATGGAACGCGGTAGTGCGAAGCATGGCGCGCGCCTGGACGACCAGCAGAAACACGAGACCGAGGGTATGGTCCGCGGTGCCGGCGCGACCCACGCCGAGGAGTGGAAGCAGCCCGAGCCGACGCACGCGGCCGGCGAGGAGGGCCTCGCCCCGCCCGCGCGTCCCCCGGGCCACGAGCCTGGCGCACCGCACGGCATCACGCCGGCCGACGTGGAGCGGCGCAGCAACCTGGCCAAATGGCTCAGCGACGCCGAGTTCCCCGCCGACCGCGAGGAGCTGATCACCCACGCGGAGGAGGTCGGGGCGCCCGACCCGGTGATCGAGGCCGTCAACGCGCTGCCCGACCTGCAGTTCGCCAACATCTCCGAGGTCGCGCAGGCCCTCGGCCTGGGTGTGGAGGCCGAGCGCTGGTGACCGGCGCCGGCCGGACGCCGGTTGATTGACGACGGGAGCTGACAACGCGATGAGACTGGACGCGATCAGGCCGCTCTACGAGCAGGGCGAAGGCCCCTTCGCATCGGTCTACCTGGACACGAGCCGGGCCGATGAGAGCGGCGCGGCCGAGGTGGAGCTGCGCTGGCGGCGGCTGCGCGAGCAGTTGCTCGACGCGGGGGCCGACGCGGAGACGCTCGACGCCATCGGCAGGCTGGTCACCTCGCCGGCCGAGGCGGCGCCGGGCCGTGCGGTCTTCGCCACCGGGGGCCGGGTCGTGTACGACGAGCCGCTGCCCCATCCGCCGCGCCGGGAGATCGCCCGCTGGTCGCCGCTGCCGCACGTGATGCCGCTGCTGGCCCAGCGCGGCGAGAGCGTGCCGCACCTGCGGGTGCTGGCCGACCACACCGGCGCGGAGGTCGTCGTGGTGGGCGCGGGCGCGCCCCGGCGTACGGCGGTGGGGTCCGAGGACTGGCCGATGCAGAAGACCGGGCAGGGCGGCTGGTCGCAGAAGAGGTACGAGCGCGGGGTCGAGGAGACCTGGGAGCGCAACGCGATAGCGGTGGCCGAGACGGTGGACAAGGAGGCGCGCCGGGTCGGAGCGGAGCTGGTCGTGGTGGCCGGGGAGCCCGCGTCGCGGGCGCTGGTGTGCGAGCACCTGGACGCGTACTCGGCCGACCGGGTGGTGATGGCCGAGCACGGCAAGCGGGCCCAGGGCGCCGCGCGGGAGCCGTTCGAACGCGACGCCGAGGAGGCCGTGGACGACTGGGTGGCGCACCGGCGCGAGGAGCTGATCGAGCACTACGGCGAGGGCCCGTCGGCCACCGGGCTCCAGGAGACCGTGCGCGCGCTGCGCAACGGCCAGGTGGACACGCTGCTGCTGGCCGACGACCCGCACGCCGACGGCGTGATGTGGATCGGTCCAGAGGGCGGGCAGCTCGCCGTGGACCGCGCCGAGCTGGTCGAGTGGGGCGTGCCCGAGCCCAGGCGCGAGCGCGCCGACGCCGCGCTGGCCCGCGCGGTGGCGACCACGGACGCCGAGCTGTGGTTCGTGGCCCGCGAGTCGCTGGGCACCGACGTGGCGGCGCTGCTGCGGTACTGACCGCGTCCCCGCTCAGGACGCGATGATCACCTCCAGGGTCCTCGGGCCGTGCACGCCCTCGACCCGGTTCAGCTCGATGTCGCTGGTCGCGGACGGACCCGCGATCCAGGTCTGCGGCGCGGCCGGGTCGAGCCGGGCCACGGCCTCGGGGACGATCGCGACGATCTGCGCGGCCCGGACCACGCACAGGTGGTAGTCGGGCACCAGGGTGAGCGCCCTGCGGCCCTGGCCGGGCCCGGAGTCGAGCACGATGGTGCCGGTCTCGGCGACGGCCACCGCGCAGGCGGTGAGCACGCCGTCCACGCGGTCCAGCTCGTCCGCGCGCAGCGGCGGGTCGTCCCGGACGATCTCCCGCCCCGCCGCCGCGGCGCGGCGCCACTCCTCGGGCAGGCCGCCGGGCACGACCAGGCGGGCCGCGCCGCGCCGGTCCAGGGCCGCGGCGACGGCGCCGGGGACCTCGGCCTCGGGCACCACGTGAACCTGGGCCCGGTAGTCGTCCAGACGCTCGGCGAGCAGGCTCACCAGGTCCGTGCCGGGCGCGGCGGTGCGGTAGCCGCGCGGGATCTCCACCTCGGGCGCGCCGCGCACCGCCGCCCGGACGCGGGCCAGGATCAGGTCCCTTGAGGATCTGGTCGGCGGGATCATCGGCGAGGTCATCGGCGGCCTCCGTCGGTCTTGTCCCACCAGTCGCGGAACGACGTCGCGGGGATGTCGGGCAGATCGCGGGTGTCGGTCCAGGCGGCCAGCGGGCCGGGGAGCCGGCGCGGCACGAGCCTGCGGAAGCGGCTGCCGAGCCGCTGGGCGCGCGCGAGCCGTTCCGGCCGGTCGAACACCCAGCCGGCCGCGCGCATCCCGGCGCGTTCTGCGCGGGCGTGCCGGGCCTTGGCCCGCAGGTGGACCAGCACCTCGGGGATGTCGATGGCGACCGGGCAGGCGTCGAAGCACGCGCCGCACAGGCTGGACGCGTACGGCAGGGACCGGTCCAGCTCCGAGCCGAGGCCGCGGAGCTGCGGGGTGAGGATCGCGCCGATCGGCCCCGGGTATACCGACCCGTACGCGTGCCCGCCCGCGCGCTCGTAGACGGGGCAGACGTTCAGGCAGGCCGAGCACCGGATGCAGCGCAGCGCCTGCCGCCCCACCTCGTCGGCCAGCACCCGCGTACGCCCGTTGTCCAGCAGCACGAGGTGGAACTCCTGGCCGTCCACCGCGCCGGTCCACATGGAGGTGTAGGGGTTCATCCGCTCGCCGGTGGAGCTGCGCGGCAGGAGCTGCAGGAACACCTCCAGGTCGCGCCACGTCGGCAGCAGCTTCTCGATGCCGACCACGCTGATCAGCGTCTCGGGGAGGGTCAGGCACATGCGGCCGTTGCCCTCCGACTCCAGCACGACCAGGGTGCCGGTCTCGGCGATCATGAAGTTGGCGCCGGAGATCGCCACCTTGGTGGACAGGAAGCGCTCGCGCAGGTGCAGCCGGGCGGCCTCGGCGAGGGCGCGCGGCTCGTCGGTCAGCCGCTCGGGGGCGGGCCTGCCCCACTCGGCCATCTTGCTCAGGAAGATCTCCCGGATCTCCGCCCGGTTGCGGTGGATCGCGGGCACCAGGATGTGCGAGGGCAGGTCGTCGCCGAGCTGCACGATCAGCTCGGCCAGGTCGGTCTCGTACGCCGTGATGCCGCGCGCCGCCAGGTGCTCGTTGAGGCCGATCTCCTGGGTGGCCATCGACTTGACCTTCACCACGGAGGTCTCGCCGGTGGCCCGGACCAGGTCGGTGACGATCCGGTTGGCCTCGGCGGCGTCGGCCGCCCAGTGCACGTGCCCGCCCGCCCTGGTCACCGCCTCTTCGAGCTGGAGCAAGTACGTGTCCAGGTTGCGCAGCGTGTGGTCCTTGATCGCCTTGCCGGCGGCGCGCAGCTCGGCCCAGTCGGGCAGCTCGCCCACCACGGCGGCCCGCTTGCCCCGGATGGTGTGGGTGGCCTTGCGGAGGTTGTAGCGGAGCTGGGAGTTCTGCACGGCGCGGGTGGCGTTCCGGGGGAACGCGGGCATCCCCACGAAGGTTCGGCTCACTTGTCGGCCTCCGTCCGGGCCAGGATCTCGGCGAGGTGCATCACGCGTACGCCGGTGCGCTGGCGCTTGAGCGTGCCCCCGATGTGCATCAGGCAGGAGTTGTCGGCGGCGCACAGCACCTCGGCCCCGGTGTCCATGACGTTGCGGACCTTGTCGGCGCACATGGCCGAGGAGATCGCCGGGTTCTTCACCGCGAAGGTGCCGCCGAAGCCGCAGCACTCGTCGGCGGCGGGGAGCGGCACGAGCTCCAGGCCGCGTACCTGCTCCAGCAGCTTGGTGGGCTTGTCGCCGACGCGGAGGCCGCGCAACGAGTGACACGTAGGGTGATATGTCACCCGGTGGGGGAAATATGCGCCTACGTCGGTGACCTCCAGCACGTCCACCAGGAACTCCGACAGGTCGTACACCTTCGGCACGGTCAGCGTCACGCCCGCCGCCCTGGCCAGTCTCGGGTACTGCTCGCGCACCATCGACGCGCACGACCCCGACGGCGCGACGACGGCGTCGTACCCGGCGAACACCTCGCCGAAGTGCCGGGCCAGCTTCACGCCCTCGGCCTGGTAGCCGGTGTTGACGTGCATCTGGCCGCAGCAGGTCTGCGCGGCCGGGAACTCCACCTCGCAGCCGAGCCGGCGCAGCAGCGACACCACCGCGCGCCCGGTGCCGGGGAACAGCGTGTCGTTGACACACGTGATGAACAGGGCGACCCGCACCGCAAGTCCCCTTTCGCAGAATTCAGGGTGGTTCATGTGGTCTGACCACAGTATGGTCGGACCATATGGGAACACAAGACACCGGGTGGCGGCCGGTGCGCCGCGCCCGCACGTTCGAGGACGTGCTCGCCCAGATCGAGCGGCGCATCGTCGAGGACGGGCTCACCCCCGGCGACCGCCTTCCGGGCGAGCGCCACCTGGCCGAGCAGCTCCAGGTCAGCCGCTCCTCCGTACGCGAGGCGCTGCGGGTGCTGGAGACGCTGGGCGTGGTGTCCTCGCAGGCCGGGCGGGGTCCCGACGCGGGCGCGATCCTCACCGCCCGCCCCGACAGCACGCTCACCGACCTGCTCCGGCTGCACCTCGGGCTGTCCAGCCTGTCCATGCGCGAGGTCGTGCAGACCCGGATGATGATCGAGCAGTGGTCGGCGGCCCGCGCCGCCGCGTCCCGTACCGAGGAGTCGCTGGAGCGCCTGCGGGCCGACCTGGCCGCCATGGACGCGGCGGAGTCGGTGGCGGAGTTCGTCCGGCACGACGCGAGCTTCCACCTCGGGATCGCCGAGCTGGCGGGCAACCGGCTGATCGCGGCCACCATGCGCGCGCTGCGCGCCGCCGTCGAGGGCTACGCGATCGAGGCGGTGACCCGCCTGGGCGACACCGCGGGCCTGATGGCCGACCACCGCCGCATCTACGAGGCCATCGCGGCCGGCGACGGCGACGCGGCCGTGGCCGCGGTCACCGGCCACCTCACCCGCACCTACCCCGACGCGACCTGACGGCCCGCGACTCGCTGATCACTGTGAACATGAGCACTGTGAGCACTGTGATCACTGGCCGTCCGCGACCCGGCAGGAGGCGCCCGAGCACTGCGACAGCGCCCGCATCTGCGACCGCAGCCGGTCGAGGAACTCCGGCGGCGCCTCGGAGACGATGTTCCTGAGCTGGTGGGGGTCGGCGGTGAGGTCGAAGAGCTGCTGCTCCCCCGTGGAGTACTCGACGTAGGTGTGGCTGGTCGTGCGCAGCGCCGTGTACGGCGGGACCGGCGAGGCCCGGGTCGGCACCCAGCCGCCCGGCCGGTAGAACTCCACCAGCACGCCGGTGCGCCACCGATCCGGCGTGCGGCCCGCCAGCAGCGGCACCAGCGAGCGCCCCTCCACGAATCCCGGGGTCGCCACCCCGGCCAGGTCGGTGAAGGTCGGCCCGAGGTCCACGCTCGCGGCCAGCCCCGGCACCCGCGACCCGGGGCGCACGCCGGGGCCGCGCACGATCAGCGGCACCTTGATGCTCTCCTCGTACGGCGAGGTCTTGCCCCGGGTCAGCCGGTGCTGGCCCAGGTGGAACCCGTTATCGGAGGTGAAGAAGATGTAGGTGTCCTGCAGCCGCCCGGAGGCCCGCAGCGCCTCCACCAGGGCGCCGACCATGTCGTCCACGCCCAGCATGGCGCGCAGCCGCTCCTGGTACAGCTCGTCGATGTCCTCCGCCGCGCGCTCGCCGATCCGCGGCAGCGAACGCAGCCACAGCGGCTCGCGGGTCACGTCGGGCTGGTCGAAGGACGGCGGGCGCGGCGCCTGCGCGTCCTCGAACGCGTCCTCGTGCCGGGGCGCCGGGTTGGCCGGGCGGTGCGGCGCGATGGGCGCGAGGTAGAGGAAGAACGGCGACCGGCCCTTCACGAACGCCTGCGCCTTGGCCGACAGCACGTCGGCGAGGTAGTCCTCCGGCTCCGACCCGTACTCGCGCAGGGTGCCGTTCTCGTTGAGCGTGTAGTCGAACTCCTGGTACAGCCGCCGTACCGGGACGTACCACTCGTCCCATCCGGGCGGCACGTACGTCTTCGGCACGGCTTCGCCGGGGAAGTGGTTGAGGTACTTGCCCATCAGCGCCGTGCGGTAGCCGGACGCCTGCATCCAGGAGCCGATGGTGGAACGTTCCAGGCCCTGCTCGTAGAAGCGCACGAACCCGCCCTCGGGGCCGGTGTTGGTGAGCACCTGGTGGCTGTGGACGTACTGGGAGCGCAGGATCGTGCTGCGCGAGGGGCAGCACCAGGGGTTGGTGACGAAGTAGCGGTCGAAGGTGGCGCCCTGGCGTACGAGCTGCGCGTGGATGTTCGGAAACGCGCGCAGATCCATGTCGTCGAGGTCGTCGGCGAGGATCAGTACGATGTTGGGGCGCACCGGCCCGCCCGCCATGGCCGGCGCCGCGCGCAGCGGCAGCGCGCCGGGGTCACCGGCGCCCAGCGGCTGCGCGGCCCCGGCAAGCAGGAGCATGGCCAGTCCCACGAGCCAGCAGGCGATCCTCTTCACAGGTCAAGCCATTCCCCGCGGCCGTACTCCGACACACCGCCCCCTCCCGCAACTCGACCGAAAGACGTAGAACGTGTTCTAATCAGGCGGTGGCTACCGATATGCGACTCGGCCTGAATCTGGGCTACTGGCAGCGGAACGCGGTGGACTCCACCGACCTGGTGCTGGCCGCCGAGCGGCTCGGCTACGACTCGGTGTGGACGGCCGAGGCGTACGGGAGCGACGCCTTCACCCCCCTCGCCTGGTACGGCGCGCGCACCTCGCGGATCAAGCTGGGCACCAGCGTGGCCCAGATCGCCGCGCGCCCGCCGGTCACGACCGCGATGACCGCGATGACCCTGGACCACCTCACCGGCGGCCGGCTCCTGCTCGGCATCGGCGCCTCCGGCCCCCAGGTCGTCGAGGGCTGGTACGGCGTGCCGTTCCCCCGCCCCCTGGCCAGGACCCGCGAGTACGCGGAGATCATGCGCAAGGTGTGGCGGCGGGAGGGCCCGGTCACCAGCGACGGCCCGCACTACCCGCTGCCGTACCCGGGCGGCGCCGGGCTGGGCAAGCCGCTGAAGCTGATCACGCACCCGCTGCGCCCCGAGATCCCGCTCTACCTGGGCGCCGAGGGGCCCAAGAACGTCGCGCTCGCCGCCGAGATCGCCGACGGCTGGCTGCCGCTGTTCACGTTCCCGGAGAAGATCGAGCAGATGTACGGCGAGGCGCTGGCCGCCGCGCGTCCGGGCTTCGACGTCGCCGCCATGGTGCACGTGATCATCACCGACGACCTGCGGGCCGCGCTGGACGCGGTGAAGATGACCCTCACCCTCTACATCGGCGGCATGGGGGCCAAGAGCCGCAACTTCCACGCCGACATCATCGGCAGGATGGGCTACGCCGAGGTGGCCGAGGAGATCCAGTCGCACTACCTCGCCGGGCGCAGGGAGGAGGCGTTCCGCGCCGTCCCCGACGAGCTGGCCGACGGGATCGCCCTGCTCGGCCCGGTCGGGCGCATCCGGGAGCGCCTGGAGCCGTGGCGTAAGAGCCCGGTGACGAACCTGCTGGTCATGGGCCCGCGCGATGAGGAGTCGCTGCGCGCGATCCGCGACCTCGTGCTCGGCTGAGCCGATTCGCGCCGGCGGTTCCATCCACATCCAAGCGGGGATCAAGTTCGACCGGGCAAGATCGACCTTGTCAGCAGCTTCCGCCCGGTCCCCCACGAGAAGGCCCATGACCCCCACGGTGCTCATCCTCACCGGCGAGGACGACACGCAGGCCCGGCACGTCGCCCGTACGCTCGGCGAGCGCGGCGCCGTGGCCACGCTGGTCGATCCCTACCGCCTCGCCGGCATGGCGCGGCTGTCGGTCACGGTACGCCCCGCGGGCTCGCACCGCAGGCGCCTGGCGGCGGCCGGGGTCGAGATCGACCTGGACACGCTGGCCTCGGTGTGGTTCCGCAGGCCCGGCCCCCCGCTGCCGGTGAACGGGCCGGTGCACGCCGCCGAGGCGATCGGCGCGGCCGACGGCCTGGGCACGATCGGCGCCCTGGGCGCGGCGAGCGTGGCCGGCTCGGTGGGCGCGATCGGCGACCTGTGGGACAGCCTGGGCTGCCTGACCGTGCCCGCCGCGCCCGTGGTGACCCAGCGGGCCCGGCGCAAGCTGCTGCAACTGCTGGTCGCCGAGCGCATCGGCATGGAGGTCCCGGCCACGCTGATCACCACCGACCCCGACGAGTGCCTGGACTTCTACCAGGAGCACCGCGGCCAGATCGTCACGATGGTCCTGGACCGCCCCTGGACGGTGCCCGGCGGCGCCGAGCCGCCCGCCCCGCCCATCCGCGCCCCCGACGGCCCGTTCCTGGCCCAGGCCCACCACTCCCGGAAGCTGTCGCTGCGGGTGATCGTGGTGGGCGAGCGGGTGTTCGCGGCCGAGATCCACATGCTGGGCAACAACCGCGGCCTGCGCCCCCACGACCTGCCGGACGCCACCGCCGAGACCTGCCGCCTGCTGATCCGGCGCCTCGGCCTGTGCTACGGCACCATCGACCTGGCCCTCACCGACGAGGACAGGTACATCTTCCTGGAGGTCAACCCCACCGGCGGCTACCTGCTGATCGAGGAGGCCACCGGCCTGCCCATCACCCCGGCGGTCTGCGACCTCCTCCTGACCACCGCGCCCGGCTAGATTGGGGCGCTCCGGGCCGGAACAGAGCGATTCCGGCCCAGGGTCCTGTCATGTCTCGCAGAATCAGGCCGTGGGTGCGGCCGCGCGGACGAAGTCGGTGACCGAAGTCGGCGTGATCTGTGGGTACCTGTCGTTGTCGAGGGCGTCGAACTTGGCCTTTCCGGTCACCATGCACCACTGGTACTGGAGGGCGACGTAGTCGAACGGGTTCTGGGTTCGGGCGGCTCGGCGTTCGATCTCCGCGCGCAGCTCGTCGGCGGTGCCGAGGCGCCGCAGTTCCAGCGTGCGGCCCGAGCCGCGCTGGACGGCCTCGTGGAACTGCCGCATCGACAGCACTTGACCGGCGAAACGCAGCGTGCCGGTGGCCTTCGGGTCGAGGGCGACGGCGGCGGTGTAGGCGGCGGTATCGGCCACCGAGGTCAGGTCGAGCGGCTGGTCGGGGTCGCCCCAGTGCGACAGGGTGCCCCGATCCCAGTCGATCAGCCCCATGAAGCCGACCATCACTTCGTAGAACGCGCCGTTGAGCACGGAGATCACCTCAAGGCCGGCGTGGGCGTACTCGGCGGCGGCCCGGCGACGCCAGTCGATCATGAAGTTGTCGCCGTCCTCCAGCTTGGTCACGTCGATGGCGAAGTCGGAGGGGATGAACCGGCGGGCACCGGCCTTCGCGGCGGCGCGCGCCAGGTTGGCCTGGCCGTCCACGATCACCTCGGGGCCGCCTTGCACGGCCGAGATGACGGTGGCGGCGTCGCCGACGGCCTCGGCCAGCGCCTCGGCCGGGTCGGTGATGTCGCCTTCGACCACCTCCAGGCCGCGCGACCGCAGCGCTGCGAGCGCGGCCTTCCTGCCCGCGTCTGAACCGGGCCGCACCAGGGCCCGGACGGGCGCGCCCCGGCCGAGAAGGGCGCTGATGATCTGGCTTCCGAGCAGTCCCGTGGCACCGGCCACGAAGACCTTGGAGGAAGTGGACACGTTTACTGGCTCCTTGTTCGGATAAATGGGTACTTCACCCGGGCCGGTAACGGCTCTTGGGCGTCTCCGGGGAGTCCGCACAGGACTCAGGGAATGAGCGGGGCCTTGCCGAGCGAGTCGCGCGCCTCCACGGCGGCGTGCGCCGGCTGCTTTCTCCAGAGGGAACCGCTGACCGATCACCGGCGTGAGCCGACCGGCGGCGGCCAGGTCGAGCGCCTCGGTCACCGGCTCGCGGGCACGATCACCATCGGCCGCCCGCGCCGCGGGAATCCGGCCCTGGGCTGTGGCCCCGGTAGAGCGCGACGGCGTCGTGCCATGGCCGGTGGCCGAATTCACGCAGCACGACAGCACGCATGGCGGTCACACCGCTCAATCGCCGGCGCACGCCCTGCGGACCGGCGGCGAAGTCATGCGCCTTTCTTGATCGCCTCGGCGAAGGCGGCGAGACCGTCGGCCAGATGCTCGATGTCGGACGGGTCCCAGCCCTCCATGAGGGCGGCGACGGCGGCCGTCCGGGCCTTCCAGAGCTCGCGGATGGCGAGTTTGCCCTCCCGCGTGACACTCACCAACTGCGCCCGCGCGTCGGCCGGGTCGGGTCGCCGCTCGATGAACCCGCGCGACTCCAGGCGCTTGGCGGGGGGCGAGAGCGTGGACTTGTCCACCTCCATCAGCTCGGCCAGCACCGACAACCGCACCGGCGCGTGCAGGGAGATCTGCGCGAGCACCGTGTAGTCCCCCAGCGACAGCTCCAGCCCGGAGGCCGCCATGATCCGCCGCCGCGTCGCCGGTGCGAACATCCAGTTGCCCACCGTGGCCAGCGCCGCCGCCACCCGATCGGTGGCCTCCCGCAGCCGGTCGTCCCCGTTCCCCGCCGTGCCGTCCATCCCGGCCCCTCCCCCAATTAGTTGGTTGGACAAAACCAACTATACACCTAGTCGGGACGCGGCGCGGGTTCGGCGGTCACCGAGCGCAGCAGCGGCGCGCTCAGCGCGCCCGCCCCGATCACCCCGGCGAACCCGGCCACCAGGCACACCACCAGGACGACGGCCCCCGTGACGCTCACCCCGGCCGTGGCGAAGGGCAGCGCGCAGAACACGCCGGTCGCGACCGCGCCGCCGCCCATGACGGCCAGCGGGATCAGGGTCTCGGCGCGCCTGGCCCGGTCCAGCACCTCCAGCGGCGTGCCGGCGAGGCGGAGCAGGGCGTACGTCTGCCTGCGGTCGAGCACCGAGGAGGCCGCGGTGATTCCCGCGCTGGCGATGGCGACCAGGAACGACACCGACAGCACCACGACGGTCCCGGTGCGGATGTCGCCGAGCACCACCGCGGCGAGCGCGTCCTGGTCGGCGGGCGAGGTGGCGCTGCGCCCGGGGACCAGCCCGGCCAGCGCCGTACGGGCCCGGTCGATCGCCGCGTCCGGCGCCTTCTCCGGCAGCTCGGCCACCAGCGACGCCTGCGGGCCCTCGCGCCGCACCTCGACCCGTGCCTGTACGCCCGCCGCCTCCAGCCGCTCCCGCGCCTCCCGCGCCGCGGCGGCCTGGTCCCCGGCCGGGGCCGTGATCGACAGCCGGGTGCGGGGGGCGTCTCCCAGCAGGCCGGTGGACGGGCTGAGCAGCCCGATGAAGCCCGCCACGAACCCGGTGAGCGCGACCCCGGCGACCGTGCGCCAGGCCGAGCGCGGGTCGTCCACCAGCCGCCGCCCGGCGAGCAGCCGCTCGGGTCCCCGGGCCGTACGCGCGACGACGCGTCCGATCAGCGCCACCACCCACGGCCCGACGAGGTTGACGCCGAGGAAGCACAGCGCGAGCAGCGTGGCGACCACGGCCAGGCCGACCGCCGGCGCCGTGCCGCGCGCCGCCGAGACCACGACCGGGAACGCGACCAGCAGCGCCAGGAACACCACCATCCGGATCACGCGCAGCCCGGGTGGCGTCTCCCGCCTGGCCACGCCCAGCGGGCTGACCACCACCCGGCGCAGCCCTGCGACCGCGGACACGCCCACGAGCAGCGGCACGGCCACCAGCACCGCCAGGACGGGCAGCACGCCCGGCCACAGGTCGGCGGGGTACCACCCGCCGCCGCCGATCGGGATCGCGGCCAGCCCCGGCAGCGCCGCCGCGTAGACGAGGACGCCCGCCACGGCCCCCACCGCGGCCACCACGACCGCCTCGGCGACCGTCATGGCCACGACCTGCCCCGGGGTGGCCCCGACCAGCCGCAGCGCCGCGAGCCGCTGGTCGCGCCTCGCGACCGTCAGCCGCGCCGCCGCGCCCCCGAACACCAGCAGCGGCACCACCATCAGCACGGTCGCGATCACCGCGAGGATCCGGTACGTGATCGCCTCGTCCGTCGCCTCGCCGCCGAACCCGGCGATCCGCGTGGGGGCTATGCCGAGCCGGTCGTGCTCCGCGCGCTGCACCCGCAGGGCCGGATCGCCGGTCGCCCGCCCGACCACGGCGACCAGCTCGTCCGGGTGGACGAGCCCGTCCTCCCCGATCGTCCCGGCGGCGGCGGCGGGGAAACGCCGCCCGAGCTGGTCGGCGGGCAGCTCCCGGGTCAGCTCGGCGAGCGCCGGCGACACCCACACCTCCCCGGGCCGCGGGAACCGCGCCAGGCCCGGCGGCGCGGGCGGGTCCGCCAGCGCGGCCAGCTCGACCACGGTGATGGCCCGATCCCGCACGAAGTCCTGCCGCACGGCCTGCACCGCGACCGCCCGCTCCCCCTGTGCCGCGGCGACCGGCTGCCGCCACGCGCCGCGCTCCGCCCGCTCCGCGAAGGCGAAGTTGACCCCGACCGCGAACATCAGCAGTGCCGTCGAGACCGCGACCGCCGCCAGGGTCAGCCCCGCCCCCAGCGCCCCGCGCCGCCCGCCCCCGGCCAGCAGCCGCCACGCCAGCCGCACCGCGCTCACCACGCCCGCCCTTCCACAGGCCCGCCACCGACGCCACCGGCGCCACCGGACGCCCCCATGACCGGCCCCGCGCCGGCATGGAAGCCGCCGTGAAGGCCGGCCTGCTGACCTGCGTGGAGGCCGGCCTGCTGACCGAACTGCTGACCGAACTGCTGAACGGCCTGCTGACCGGCATGGAACCCGCCGTGCTGACCGCCGGCGGCCACCACGAACCCGTCGCGCACCTCGACCACCCGGTCGCAGGCCGCGGCCACCTCCGGATCGTGCGTGACCACGACCAGCGAGGCGCCGTTGTGCCCGGTCGCCTCGACCAGCAGCCGCATGGTGGCGTGCCCGGTGGTGCGGTCGAGCGCCCCCGTGGGCTCGTCCGCGAACACCACCGCGGGCCCGGTGACCAGCGCCCGCGCGATGGCCACCCGCTGGGCCTGCCCGCCGGACAGCTCCCCGGGCCGCCGCCCCTCCATCCCGGCGAGCCCGAGCGGCCCGAACCACTCCCGCGCCCGCGCCACGGCCTCCCGCCGGGGCGTGCCGCCCAGCATCAGCGGCAGCGCGACGTTCTCCTCGGCGGGCAGCTCGGGCAGCAACTGCCCGAACTGGAACACGAACCCGAACCGGGTGCGCCGCAGCGCGCTGCGATCGCGCTCCCGCATCCCGTCGATCCGCCCGCCCTGCAGCACGACCTCGCCGGCGTCCGGCTTCATGATCCCGGCCAGGCAGTGCAGCAGCGTCGACTTCCCCGACCCGCTGGGCCCCATGATCGCCACCGCCTCGGCCCGGCGCACGTCCAGGTCCACGCCCCCCAGCGCGACCGTCGCCCCGAACCTCTTGACCAGCCCGCGCCCGTACAACACGACACCCTCACTCATGCCCCCGAGCCTCCCGCCCCGCCCCCGGCCCCCGTATCGGCCGCGAGTACCCCACCTCCTCCCCCGAAAGGCCGATCCTCGGCAGGCCGGCGTCCGTACCGGCCCCGCTGCGGCGGGCCGGCAGGGTGCCGTGGGAGAGGGAAGATCGCCCATCGTGGGGACGAGGTCTGGCAGGGCTGGCAGAATCGGGCGGGTGGGGATTCGGGTGCTGATCGCGGACGATCAGGAACTGGTGCGTACCGGGTTTCAGATGATCCTGGACGCGCAGCCGGACATCGAGGTCGTGGCGGCGGTGGCCGACGGGGCCGGGGCGGTGGAGCAGGCGCGGCGGCTGCGGCCCGACGTGTGCCTGCTGGACATCCGGATGCCCAAGCTGGACGGCATCGAGGTGACCCGGCTGCTGGCGGGGCCGGGGGTGGACAACCCGATGCGGGTGGTCATCGTGACCACCTTCGACCTGGACGAGTACGTCTACGGGGCGTTGCGGGCGGGGGCGTGCGGGTTCCTGCTGAAGGACAGCGGGCCGACGCTGCTGATCGAGGCGGTGCGGGCGGCGGCGGTGGGCGACGCGCTGGTGTCGCCGTCGATCACCGTACGGCTGTTGCAGCACCTGTCCCAGCCGCGGCCCGAGGCCGCGCGGCGGCTGCGCGAGCCGCTGACGGACCGCGAGCTGGACGTCGTGCGCCTGGTGGCCAGGGGGCGGACCAACCAGGAGGTGGCGGCGGAGCTGTTCGTGTCGCTGTCCACCGTGAAGACCCACCTCGGCAGCATCTTCGCCAAGCTGGGCACCAGGAACCGGGTGGAGATCGCCGCCTGGGCCTGGGAGACCGGCGTGGTCCGCTGACACCCTCCAATTGACGGGCAACCGATCGGTTGCCTATTGTCGGTTTCATAGGCAACCAAAAGGTTGCATGTAGGAGAGGCGATGGACGCGGTCTTCAAGGCGCTGGCCGATCCCAGCCGGCGGCGGCTGCTCGACAGCCTGAACGCGCGCAACGGGCAGAGCCTGCGCGAGCTGTGCGCCGACCTGGACATGACCCGGCAGGCGGTGGCCAAGCACCTCGCCGTGCTGGAGGACGCCGGGCTGGTGGCGAGCGTACGGCGCGGCCGGGAGAAGCTGCACTACCTCAACGCCGCGCCCATCGGCGAGATCGCCGAGCGCTGGATCGGCCGCTACGACCGGGCGCGCGTGGCCGCGCTGACCGACCTGAAGAAGGCACTGGAGGACGAGACACCCATGGACGCACCCGAGTTCGTCTACGTGACCTACATCCGCACCACCCCCGAGAAGCTGTGGCGGGCGCTGACCGAGCCGGAGTTCACCCGGCGCTACTGGGGCGGCACGGCGCTGAAGTCCGACTGGAAGCCGGGCTCGCCGCTGCTGTGGCAGATGGCGCCCGGCGAGGAGTACCGCGACCTCGGCCAGGTCGTGCTGGAGGCCGACCCGCACCGGCGCCTGTCGTACACCTGGCACGGCTTCCAGCCCGAGCACCGCGAGCTGTTCGGCTGGAGCGAGGAGCGGTTCGCGGAGCTGCTGAAGGAGCGGCGGTCCAAGGTCACCTTCGCGATCGAACCCGTCCGCGACGGCGAGCTGGTCAAGCTGACCGTGATCCACGACGGCTTCGAGCCCGGCAGCGAGATGTACCGCGCGATCAGCGGCGCGAGCGAGGTCTCCGGCGGCTGGCCGGAGCTGCTGTCGGACCTGAAGACCTTCCTGGAGACCGGCGAGGTGGCGGGCGAGGTCGCGGGCGCCGCGCACTAGGACGCCGCCTGATTAGCGGAGGTGCCGACGGGATAGAAGTCAGGCAAGGTCCTTCAGCGCACGCCGGGGGGAGAGGTTTGGATGCGCTTTGCCCCGCCACCACCGCACCGGGCCGCTTCGGCGGTCCGCGCGACGCTGCTCGCCCAGGTCTCCGCGCTCACCGCGCTCGTGGTCTTCGAGGCCGTACGCGGCCGCGACCTGGCGCGCGAGATCGCCGCGCTCCCCGGTGACCCGGCGTCCCCGCAGGCCCAGGCCGTGGCGGGCGCGGTGACGGTGTTCGCCGTCCTGGTGCTGCTGACGGTCGCAGCCACGGCCGCGGCCGCCGCGGCGTACGCCGTGTGGCTGACGCGGGCCGCGCGCGCCAACGCCCCGGCGGCGCGCATGGCCGGCGCCGTGGCCGCCACCTGGCTGCTGCCGCCGGTCAACCTGGTCGCGCCGCCGCTGCTGCTGGACCGGATCTGGCGCGGCGCCAACCCCGAGGGCCACGGCCGCCGCCGCTGGCTGGCGCTGCTCACCGCCTGGTGGCTGACCTCGCTGATCGCCCTGGCCCTGGTCGTGCTCCGCCTGCCGCCGCTCGGCGTGCCGGGCCTGTCGGGCCAGGGGATCACCGGTCTGGGCCCCGCCGCCCTGGTCGCCGTCGTCATCGCCGCGCGGCTGTGCGCCGCCACCGTACAGGAGATCACCCGGCTCCAGTCGCGGCCCCGCGCCCGCGGCCGGACCCGCCCCTGGTCCCGGCTGCTGCACCGGCACGCCACCCGCCCGGCGCCCGCGGGCGGCGCCGCCCCCGAGCGGTCCTCGCTGCGCCCCACCGGCGTCGGCGGCGAGTGAGCCGGCCGGCTAGCGGGGGCCGCTCCAGACGGCCTCCTGGCCCATGGGCGCGGTCGGGCTGAACCTGACCGGCAGCGCCTCCAGGCTGCGCATCCACAGCGACTGCCGCCAGCGGACCTCCTCGGGCGCGACCCCGAGGTCCACGTCGGGCAGCCGGTCGAGCAGCACCTCGACCGCGGTCTTGGCGATCAGCTCGCCCAGCTCGGGGGCCGGGAACGGGCAGCCGTACTCGCCGTGGCTGAAGGACATGTGCGCCCGGTTGGCGCCGCTGTCGGGGTAGGCGGCGGGCTGCACCTGCGGGTCGGCGTTCGCCGCCGCGATGCCGAGCACCAGCATGTCGCCGCGGCGGATGCGCCGCCCGGCCAGCTCGCAGTCCTGCACCGCCCAGCGCCCGGGGGCGTTCTGCAGCGGCGGGTCCTTCCACAGCACCTCGTTCAGCGCCTGGCCGACGCTGCTGCGGCCCCCTTGCAGGGTGATGGAGAAGTCGTCGTCCATCAGCATCAGCCGCAGCGTGTTGCCGATCCAGTTCGCGGTCGGCCCGTGCGCGCCGGCGACCAGCACCTGGATGTCCAGCACGGCCTCCTCGTCGGTGAGCCGCGCGGAGTGCGCCAGCAGCCGGGAGGGCAGGTCGTCGCCCGGCCGGGCCTGCTTCTCCGTCACCAGGCGGCTCACGCGCTCGCGCAGCCGCGCGTACGCCGGACCGGACTCCTCCGTCATGTCGGCGGAGAGGGTGACGTCGCGCACCACATCCGGCAGGTCGGCCTCCGGCAGCCCGAACAGCCGGACCATGACGTGGGCCGGGAGCGGGTAGGCGTACTGGCGGATCAGGTCGGCCTCGCCGTCGCCGCAGAAGTCGTCGATCAGCAGGTCGGCGACCTGCTCGCAGACCGCCGTCAGCTCGGTGCGGTCCAGGGCGTCCAGCGCGTCGTTGAGCGCCCCGGTACGCCGCTGCCGCTCGGCCCCCTCGGTGAACAGCACCGTGGGCTGCCACCCGACGTACGGCAGCAGCGGCCAGTCGGGGCGCACGAAGTCCTTCATGTTCCATCGGCGCGAGTCGCGGCCGAAGAGCTGCGTCTGGCTGGTCACGTGGTGCAGCTCGCGGTAGCCGACGACGAACCAGGCGGGGATGTCGTCGTCGAGCAGGACCGGGGCGATCGGGCCGTGCTTGCGGCGGATCTCCTCATACAGCCCGGCCGGGTCGGCGTAGATCTCCGGGCCGTATAAGCGCACCGCGTCGGCGTGGTCCGGGTAGCCGGCCTGGATCGCCTCGCGCAGGGCGGCGGATGATGGGGTGGTCACGGCGTGCTCCCGGGCTCGTACATCTTGGCGAGGTGCTCCACGAGCGTGATCAGCACGTGCTTGCACGAGTGCCGCAGGCGGGCGTCGCAGTCCACGATCGGCACCTCGGGCGACAGCGCCAGCGCGTCGCGCACCTCGTCCAGGCCGGGACCGTCGGCGAAGCGGTTGACCGCGACGACGAACGGCATCCGGTGGTGCTCCAGCCGGTCGATGGAGTACCAGGAGTCCTCCAGCCGGCGGGTGTCCACCAGCACGACCGCGCCCAGGCTGCCGGCGAAGAGCTGGTCCCACACGAACCAGAACCGCTGCTGGCCGGGCGCGCCGAACAGGTACAGCACCTTGCTGGCGTTCAGGGTGATGCGGCCGAAGTCGAAGGCGACCGTGGTGGTGGTCTTGGCGCGCACCCGGCTGGCGTCGTCGATGCCGACGCTGGCCTCGGTCATGACCTCCTCGGTGCTGAGCGGGCGGATCTCGCTCACCGAGCCGACCATGGTCGTCTTGCCCACCCCGAACCCGCCCACGATCACGATCTTCAGGGCGTCCACGGCGGTGGCGCTCAGCGGCGTGCGCGCCGCGAGGCTAGAGGTTGTGGAGTGCAACGAGCACCTGCTTCAGGATCTCGGGGTCGGGCCGTCCGGCCCGGTCGAAGGCCGACGGGTGGCGCACGGTGATGCGGCCGGTGTCCAGCAGGTCGCGCAGCAGGATCTTCACCACGCTCACCGGCAGCCGCAGCTCCGCGGAGATCTCCACCACCGCCATGGGCTGCCGGGTCATCTGCAGGATCTTGACGTGCTCCGACTGCATGCCGGGCGTGGGCTGGCACTCGCTGACGATCAGCGAGACCGAGTCGAACGCGCTCTCATCGGCCCGGGTGCGGCCCCCGGTGACCGTGTAGAGCCGGTCCGGGTCCTCCCGGTCCACGGGCCGCCGCATCATGTGTGATCGCCGCCGCTTTCGGGGTGCCGCGGGGCGGCCGACAGGTACACGCCTATCTGCTCCACCAGCTCGTTCATGTTGTGTCCGACCAGGCCGACCTCGGCGTCCTCGTCGGCCACGACGGCGAGATGGGCGCCCTCCCCCGCCGGCACGATCAGCAGCAGCCCGCCGGCGAACTCCACCATCGCCTGCCCGGCGCCGATGCCGTCGCCGAACTCGGCCGAGGCGCTCAGCGACAGGCTCTGGATGCCGGCGGCCAGCGCGGCGAGCTGGTCGGCCTTGTCCTGGTCCAGGCCGGTGGTGAAGCACATCTTCAGACCGTCCCTGGTCAGCACCAGCACGTGCCTGGTCCCCGGGGTCTTCTCCCTGAGGTTCTCCAGCAGCCAGTCGAGGTCACGATCGGTGGTGCTCAACGCGTCGGTGTTCATCGCAAACGACGGGGCGGTACGCCGGGCCGGCGCGCGGGCGCCGGGACGTACGGCCCCTGCCTCCCATCTAGTGATCGTTTCAGGTGCGGCGAGCGGGCGGGGCGGGCGGCGGGGGGCCGCCTTCGCGGGGCCGGTCAGGAGCCGCCATCGCCCTCGCTGCCGGAAGCGGAGGGGGCTCGCCCGCGGGCGCCCGCCTGGCGGAACGCGGCGAACCTCGCCGCGGAGTCGTGTGCCTCGCGCGCGGGCCGGGCCGCCGGCGCCTGCCGCGTCTTGGCCGCCATCGCCTCGGCCAGCGTCTGCCCGCGCCTGCGCCGGGGCAGCAGCCCGTCGCCGCCCGGCCGGTCCTCGTCCGGGGACGGCTCGGGCACGGGCGCGGCGCCGGGCAGGGCCCCGGGCCGGGCCGTGGCGTCGGGCCCGGAGGGGGGCGGCGTGGACGCCGGGCGGGGCTGGGTGATCAGCCTGCGCGGGATCAGCATCACCACGCCGGTGCCGCCGCGGGCGGAGGGCCGGAAGTTGACCGTCAGGCCGTACTTGTCCACCAGGCGGCCCACGACGGCCAGGCCCAGCCGGGTGCCGGAGAGCATGCGCAGGTCGAGCGGCTCGGAGACGAGCTTGGCGGCGCGGTGGCGCTCGCGCGAGCGCATGCCGAGGCCGCTGTCCTCGATGGTGACGACGACGCCGGTGTCCTCCTCGTCCACGTACACGTGCACCTCGGTGCCGTGCGCGGAGAAGGTGGCGGCGTTGTCCATCAGCTCGGCCAGCGCGTGCATGACGCCTTCGGCGGCGTACCCGGCCACGGCCACGGTGCTGGTGGAGTGGAGGCGGATGCGGCGGTAGGCGCCGATGCGGCCCATCGCGCCGCGCAGCACGCTCTCCATGACGATCGGGCGGGTCCAGCGGCGCCCGGACCGGCCGCCGCTGAGCAGGGCGATGTTGTCGGCCAGGCGGCCCATCTGGGAGATGCGGTGGTCCAGGTCGAGGAGGTCGGCGAAGATCTCCTCCTGGGTGCCGTACTCGTCCTCCAGCTCGCGCAGCCGGGCGAGCAGGCTGGTGGCCTGGGCCTGCACCCGGGCGGCGGCGCTGGCGCAGGCCGCCATCGCGGCGGCGCCCCTGCGCTCGCCCTCGCCGAGCTGGCGGGCGGCCTCGTTGAGCAGGCTGCGCAGCGGGGCGTGGATCGGCTGGCGCACCTCCTCCAGCGCGGTGCTCACCGGCACCCGGTCGTTCTGCACCCGCTTGGCCAGCTCCGGCAGCGTGTCACCGGCGAGCCGGGCGACCTCGGCCTCGAACCCCTCCCGGGCGGCCCGTGCCGCGGCGACCTCGCGCTCCAGCACGTCCAGCTCGTGGCCGGCGGCCCGCAGGAGCTGTTGGAGCGTGCCATCGGAGGGCTGCGGCACGCCGGCCAGCGCCTCCACGGCCGAGACGCCCTCGCGCACCTGGCGTCCCAGCGCCGGCATGGTCTCCTCGGCCATGCGCAGCGCCTCGCGCTCCAGCCGGGTCGCCTGCGCGTCGGCGAGCCGGGCGCGCTCGCGCAGCAGCTTCACGGTGGCGGCGTAGTTGGCCACGAGGGCGAAGGCGACGGCCAGCAGCACGCCCGCGACCCCGCCGACGAGCGCCATGAGTCCCTTGGCCCCCTCGGGGGCCGTGGACACCGCCCACAGCCAGGCCAGGACCACGACGACCATCGTCCCGAGCAGGACGACCGCCGCCCGCTCGCCTGGCGAGAACCTTCGCCGGGTCCGGTTGGATACATGTGCTGACATCGGTTGGTCCTCGGGGGGCGGAGGCGGCGTGCGGGCACGACCGCGTCGTACATGCCGTGCCCATCGCGGACTATGCGTCGCTGGTCCGCGACGTACCGCGAAGGGAACAGGCGCACACCGTAGCACCCGCGATACACACAAGAACAGACAGCAACGCCGCAACCAACCGACACATTAGTAACAACCAAATCAACCGCTACAGCGTGTCCTATTCGACATTTCGTGACATGTGGCGATTCGCTCGACGATGGTCACGCTCCCACGCCCCGCGCCCTCCCACCCGGTACGGTCGGAGCCATGCACATCTTCGGCCCGGTCATCGACGTACGCCCGCTGTTCCCACGCGAGCGGCAGGCCATGGTGGACCTGCTCCGCGCGCTGGCCCCCGCCGACTGGTCGCGGCCCACCGTCTGCCCCGGCTGGGACGTGCACGCGGTCGTCGGGCACGTGCTCAACGACTACATGCGGCGGATCTCCGGCGGGCGCGACGGCCACCGCGGGGCGATCTTCCGCGAGGACGAGACGCTGCCGGCGTACCTGGCGCGCACCAACGACGAGTTCGTCCGCGCGGCCCGTCAGCTCAGCCCCCGGCTGATGATCGAACTGCTGGACCACCTGGGACCGGAGCTGGACGCGCTGTGGGCCGGCCGCGACCTGAACGGCCCCGCCGGGCTGAACGTCTCCTGGGCCGCGACCGACGTCCCCAGCCCGGCCTGGCTGGACATCGCCCGCGAGTACACCGAGTTCTGGGTCCACCAGCAGCAGGTGCGCGACGCCGTGGAGATGCCCGGCGCCGACACCCCCGACCTCATGGCCCCGGTCCTGGCCACCTTCGCCCGCGCCCTCCCGTACGCCCTGCGCGCCGAAGACCGCCCCGAGGGCACGGCGGTGGCCCTGGAGGCGACCGGCCCGGCGGGCGGCGAGTGGCACGCCGTCCGCCGGGAGGGCCGCTGGACCCTCGGCACGCCCGCCACCGAGCCCGCCGCCCGGGTCCGCATGGACCAGGACGCCTTCTGGCGTCTGGCCACCCGGGGCATCACGGTGGAGGCGGCGCGCGAGCACGCCGTCCTGACCGGCGACCCCGCCCTCACCGCCGCCGCGACGACGCTGCTCGCGGTGGTGGCGTAGCTCAGCCGGGGAAGTCGCTGGACCTGGTCAGCTCGGCCCACTCCTCCGCCTCGGCGGTGCGTTCGGCCGCCGACTGGAGCGCCAGCCTCAGCGCGTCGGAGCCGAGCAGCAGCCGCCGCGGCGGCTCCTCGGCCTCGACGACCGCGACGATCGCCCGCGCCGCACGTACCGGGTCGCCCTGCTCCTTGCCGACGTAGTCCGAACGCCGGCGCAACCAGACACCGACGGTCTGCTCGTACTCCTCCCGCACGGGCGCCGGGGTCGTCCCCGCGCCGGCCATCCAGCCCGTTCGCAGGGCGCCGGGCTCGACGATGGTCACCTTGACCCCGAGCGGCGCGACCTCGTTGGCCACGACCTCCGAGAAGCCCTCCACCCCGAACTTGGCGGTCTGGTACGCGCTCAACCCCGGCGTGCCGCCCACCCGTCCGCCGATGGAGGAGATCTGCACGATGTGCCCGGATCGCGCCTGCCGCATGACCGGCAGGGCCGCCCTGGTGACGTTGACGACGCCGAACAGGTTGAGCTCGATCTCGGCCCGGAACGCCTCCTCCGGGAAGTCCTCGGCTGCCGCGGACGTGGCGTAGCCGGCGTTGTTCACCACCACGTCCAGCGACCCGAACCGCGTCACCGCGTCCTCCACCACGCCCCGGACGGCCGCGGCGTCGGTGACATCGAGCGCGACCGCGAAGAGGCGGTCCCCGTACCGGTCGGCGAGGTCGTCGAGCGCGCCGGGGCGGCGCGAGGCCGCCATCACCCGATCGCCGCGGTCGAGCACGGCCTCGACGAGCGCGCGCCCGAGCCCGCTGGAACTACCGGTGATCAGCCAGGTCTTGCTCATTGCGTTCTCCTAGGTTCGAGTAACTGACACAGTAACGTGGCAGTAAGAGTGTTTTATGCCTCACCAGTGAGGAGAAATCTCAGCGATCTGACACAGGCCACTACACTCAGGGGGTGATGATGAGAGCCGATGCCGCCCGCAACCTCGACGCGGTCCTGCGGACGGGCGCCCGCCTGCTGGCGGAGGACCCGTCGGCCAGCATGGCCACCATCGCCGCCGAGGCCGGGGTGGACCGGCGCACCGTCTACCGCCGCTTCCCCACCCGCGAGGCCCTGCTCACGGCCGTCTTCCAGGCCAAGCTCGACTCCGCCGAACGCGTCATGGACGAGGCCCGGCTGGAGGAGGCCCCGGTGGCGGTGGCGCTGCACCGGTACGTGGAGGGCATCGTCCCGGTCACCCGCCGGTGGCCGGTCGACACCCGCCGCATGATGCGCGCCGACCCGGCCGCGAGGCCCCGCATGGAGGAGCTGAGCGCCCGCCTGGACAGGTTCGTGCGGAGGATGATCGAGGAGGGTCCGCTGCGCACCGGCGTGCCCCTCACCTGGGCGCGCGCCACGCTCGACCACCTCATCGACACCGCCGCCCGTCAGACCCCCGCGCTCGACCCCCCGCAGGCCGCCGACCTGGTCGTGGACACCCTGCTCAACGGCCTGGGCAGGCGCTAGAAAACCCGTGGTACGGGTGACGATCCCCGAGGTACCGTCCTGACGTGGACGATCCCGACGGCTTCTTCGGCGAGCGGGTCGCGGCGACCTACGACGACTCCTCCGGCGAGATGTTCCAGCAGAGCGTCATCGACACCACGGCCGATGTCCTGGCCGAACTCGCCGGCGGCGGCCGGGCCCTGGAGCTCGGCATCGGCACCGGCCGCATCGCGCTCCCCCTCGCCCGGCGCGGCGTGCCGGTGCACGGCATCGACCTGTCCCGGGCGATGGTGGCCCGCCTGCGCGCCAAGCCCGGCGGCGAGGCGATCGGCGTCACGATCGGCGACTTCGCCACAACCAGGGTGGACGGGACCTTCTCCCTGGCCTACCTGGTCTTCAACACGATCATGAACCTGACGACCCAGGACGCGCAGGTCGCCTGCTTCCGCAACGTCGCCGCCCACCTCGAACCCGGCGGCCGTTTCGTCATCGAGGTCGGCGTCCCCGAGCTGCGCAGGCTCCCGCCCGGCCAGAACATCGTCCCCTGGCGGGTGAGCCCCACGGGCTGGGCCTACGACGTGTACGACGTCGCCACCCAGGCCATGAGCTCCAACTACGTGGACGTCGTGGACGGCCGCGCCGAGTTCCGCTCGATCCCGTTCCGCTACGTCTGGCCGGCCGAACTCGACCTGATGGCCCGGCTCGCCGGCCTCCACCTGACCGACCGCTGGGCCGACTGGACCCGCGCCCCCTTCACCGCCGACAGCGAGAGCCACGTCTCGATCTGGCGCAAGCCGCTGGAGGGGCTGTGACGTTCACTCTGGCCGACGCCTACCGGCTCGCCGAGCGCGCCCACGCCGGGCAGACGGACAAGGCGGGCCGGCCGTACGTCCTGCACCCGCTCGCGGTGGCCGAGTCGCTGGCCGAGCACGGTGAGCAGGCGCAGATCGCGGGCATGCTGCACGACGTCATCGAGGACACCCCGGTGACCGCCGACGACCTGCTGGCCGCCGGAGTCGAGCCGGACACCGTAGAGGCGGTGCTCGCCGTCACCCGCCGCGAGGGCGAGACCTACGCCGACTTCGTCCGCCGCGCGGCCTCCCACCCGATCGGCCGGCTCGTCAAGCGCGCCGACATCGCCCACAACACCGACCCGGAACGCCTCGCGGCGCTCGACCCGCGGCAGGCGGCGTCGCTCACCCGCAAATACGCCCAAGCGCTCGCCATCCTGGACGCCGCCCCGGGGTGAGCCGGGGGCGCGGCGCCCCTGCTGACGTAAGAACCCCGCCAGTCCCGGAGGGATGGCGGGGATGGTGAAGAAACAGCAGCGCAACGCCCAAGGGCGCACCATGGATACTACCCGTGGTCGCCAAGCTCCACAGGGTGAACGGGAGTAATCACGCCTCGATCTGCCTTCGCCGCCGGCGCGTCCAGAGGTCGTACACCGGTATCACCAGGGGCTTGAACCCGCCGTTACGGGAGGTCCTAGCGTTGCCGGCATGACCGGGAAGAACGGCGCCGGACGCCGCTGGAGCATCGGCGAGCTGGCCCGCGCCAGCGGAGTGACGGTGCGCGCTCTGCGCCACTACGACGAGATCGGCCTGGTACGGGCCGGCGAGCGCACCGCCTCCGGACACCGCCGCTACACCGCCGGGGACGTGCGGCGGCTGTATCGGGTCCGGGCGCTGAGGGCCCTGGGGCTGCCGCTGGAGGAAATCAGGGAGGCGCTGGCCACCCCGGCCGATGCTCTGGAGGCCATGCGCGCGCTTCTGGCCGCCCAGCTTCTGGAGCTGAACGGACAGGCCGAGCGTCTTCGGAGACTCACCGAGCAGGTCCGCGACCTGATGCAACGGCTCGACCAGGCGTCGTTGCCCGACCCGGAAGACTTCATGACGACCTTGGAGACGATGGCGATGCTGGACGGCTACTTCACCCCCGAGCAGCGCGAGGAGCTGGCCGGGCGCCGCGCCGAACTCGGCGCCGAGGCCGTGGAGCAGGCCAAAGCTCGTTTCGCCGGGCTGGTCGAGCAGCTCCTGCGCCACGTGCAGGACGGCACTCCCACCGACGACCCGCAGGTGCAGGACCTTGTCCGGCGCTGGGACGAGCTGGGCGCCGCCTTCCACGGCGACGGGGACAGCGGCGAGCAGACCGCGGCGGCGGCCCGGCGAATGTGGCGGGAGCACAGCGAGGAACTCGGCGCCCGGCTGCCCTGGCCCGCCGAGAAGATGGCCGAGCTGGTCGCCTACCTGGAAAGCGCACGGGCCACTCACTGACATGGCCGACGCGTGCCAGTGACTCCTGGGCGGCGTCTATACGCCCGGCGTTGCCCCCCCCAGGACGCGCAGCCGGTGCGGCATGCGCGGAAACCGGCACGGCGACGCGCCCATCGCGGATCGGCCGTGTCCGGCCGTGATCGTCTGGGGCTGGATGATCCCCCCGTTACGAGGCGCCCTGTCGGTGACACCTCCATCGAGCGGACGGCGGCCGAGCGGTACTGGCACGGCCACGCACCGTCCCGCACGTCCGCGCCTGCCTCGCCCACGGCGGGCCTGCGGGCACGCCCGGCCCGCGAGCCCGCACTTCCGCGCCTGCATCAGCCACGACGGGCCTGAGGGGCCCGCCCGGTAGGTCGGGGGGTGGCGGGTGGGTCGGCAGCCTTAAAAACCCATGCGCGGCCGCGTGAGGACACGCGGGTATCACGCCGAGCGGCGCGTCGGTCCTCCGCCGGAGCTGCCCGGGCTGGCGTGCCACAGCTTCCGGGGCGGCGTCTGTACGCCCGGCGCCGGCCCGACATCCGCGTACGGCGACAGCTTGAAGCCGTTGGCGTACTCGATCACCCTGCCGCCCACCGCCGAAGCGGGCGCGGGCTGCGAAGTCATGGCGGATCGCACGGCGTCCAGGCCCTCCTCCTGCCAGATCCGGTCCAGGTCCACCAGGTTCCAGCAGTCCACGGCGCGCAGGGAGACCGCGCGGGCGCCGGTGCGGCGGACGACGCCGCGGGCCAGCAGCATCCAGGAGCCGAAGACCGTGGCGGCGCAGCGGGCCTGGACGGACTCGAAGAAGGTGAGGTCGATCGGGCCGGTCGCGTCGTCGAGGGTGGTGAAGATGACGCGCTGGCCGGAGCGTACGGCCGGGGTCTGGGTGGCGACCTTCACGCCGGCGACCAGGATCTCGGCGCCGTTGCGCTGGGTCAGCAGGTCGCGGGAGCGTACGACGCCGAGCGCGTCCAGCAGTTCGTCGTGGAAGGTGATCACGTGCCGGGTGACGTCCATGCCGAGGATCTCCAGCTCGGCGGCGACCATCTCGGTCTCGGTCATCTCGGGCAGCTCGCCGGGGGTGATGTGCTCGGTGAAGCCGAGGGGCATCTGCACCGACAGCGCCTCGGCGGCGGCGGTGGAGGTGGTGCGGGAGGCGCGGGTGGACGGGCGTACGGTGACGCCGGCGGCGGAGGAGCGGTCCAGGGCGCCGACCTGGGCGACGAGATCGCGCCTGGTCGGCTCGCCGGGGCGCCAGCGGGGGCCGTGGCCGGGGGTCAGGCCGTGCAGCGCGTCGAAGCCGCCGACCTGGACGATGCGCTCGGCGACCGGGCGGGAGGGGCGGGCGCGGTCCCAGAAGTCGGACAGCGAGGTGTACGGCCGGCCGGCGACGATCCGGTCCACCTCGGCCTCGCTGATGCCCCTGATCGCGGAGAAGGGCACGCGCAGGCCGTAGCCGCGGCCGATGGTGTCCAGTCCTTCCTCGTCCGGCCCGAGGCCGGGGGACACCCGTTCCACCTGCCAGTGCCTGCCGGAGCGGTTGACGTCCAGCGGGAGGACGGAGACGCCGCACTGGCGGGCCTCCTCCAGGATCACGCGGGGCGGGTACATGCCGGGCTCGTGGGTGAGCACCCCGGCGAAGAAGGCCGCCGCGTGGTGGCGTTTGAGCCAGGCCGACTGGTAGGTGGGCAGGGCGAAGGCGGCGGCGTGGGCCTTGCAGAAGCCGAACGCGCCGAAGGCGTCCAGGACCTGCCAGGAGCGCTCGACGGTCTCCCGGTCGTACTCGGGGCGCACCGCGCCCTCCCACCACGAGCGGACGCGCTCGCGGCCCTCGGGGGTGTCCAGGGTGCGGCGGATGGTCTCGGCGAAGGACAGGCCGCAGCCGGTCATCGCATCGACGATCCTGAGGATCTGCTCGTGGAAGATGACCACGCCGTTGGTCTCGGCCAGGGCCTCGCGCAGGTCCTCGTGCGGGTACACGACCGGGCGGAAGCCGTGCCGCGACTCCAGGTAGGGGGTGACCATGTCGGAGTTGACCGGGCCGGGGCGGAACAGCGAGATGTCCACGATCAGGTCGTGCATCGTGCGCGGCTCCAGCTTGGCGACCAGCTCGCGCTGGCCGGGCGACTCGATCTGGAAGCAGCCGATCGTGCGGCCGGTGCGGATCATGTCGTACGTCGCCGCGTCGTCGTGGGGCACCGCGTCGAGCTCGATGTCCAGGCCGTCCACCCGCTTGATCTCCTGGAGGGTGTAGGCCATGGCCGACTGCATGCGCACGCCGAGCACGTCCAGCTTGAGCAGCCCGGCCTCCTCCACGTCGTCCTTGTCGAACTGCGACATGGGGAAGTCGAGCAGGCTGCGCTCGACCGGGGTGATGTCGCGCAGCGCGGAGTTGCCGACCAGGACGCCGCAGGGGTGCAGGGCGATGTGCCGGGGCAGGCCGTCGAGGCGTTCGGCGAGGCGGAAGACGGTTTCGAGCTGCCGGTCGCCGAGGCCGCTCTCGCGCAGCTCGGGCAGGTCGGACAGGGCGGCGCGGATCTGCTTGGCGCGGACGTGCGGGAACGCCTTGGCGATCACGTCGATCTCGTGCGGCGGCAGGCCCATGGCGGCGCCGACGTCGCGGATGGCGCTGCGCGCCCGGTAGGTCTCCATCATGGACACGCAGGCGACCCGCTCCTCGCCGTAGCGCTCGTAGATGGCGCGGTAGCAGTCGAGACGGCGGGCCGACTCCACGTCGATGTCGATGTCGGGCAGCCCGACGCGGCCCTCGGACAGGAAGCGCTCCATCAGCAGGCCGTGCTCGATCGGGTTCACCTCGCCGATGCCGATCAGGTAGTTGACCAGGCTGCCGGCGCCGGAGCCGCGGATCGCGCAGCGTACGCCCATGGCGCGGATCATGTCGGTGATGCCGGCGACCGCGATGAAGTAGCCGGACAGGCCCTTGGCCTCGATGATGTCCAGCTCGGCGGCGAGCCGGCCGCGCACGTCCCTGGAACGGTCCAGGCCGCGTCGGTACAGGCCGTCGGCGCAGCGGTTGCGCAGCAGCGGCACCGGGTCGCGGCCGATCTCGGGAAGGTGCAGCCGGGCGGGCTGGGCGCGCAGCGCGAGCAGCTCGCGCGGGTCGAACGCGCACCGCTCGGCCAGGTCGCGGGTGGAGGTGAGCAGGCGGGCGGCCCTGCGGGTGTCGCCGCCGCAAACCCGGGCGGCGACCTGGGCCATCTCCTTGGGGCTCTTGAGGTAGGCGTGGGAGGTGGTGTGCTCCAGATGGCGGGGGTGCAGCGGGACCAGCTTGCGGGCGGCGTCGAGCACGTCGCCGACCTGGTAGTCGGCCGGGTCGAGGTAGCGCACGGCGTTGGTGAGCACCGTACGCGCGCCGGCCGACTCGGCGAGCGCGAGCATGCGGGCGGCGGTGCCGCCCTCGCGGTAGCCGTACTGGTCGACCAGTTCGACCGCGAGGTGGGGCACGGCGGCGCGCCAGGCGAGCAGCAGGTCGCGGGCCTGCTCGTCGCGGCGGTCGGCGACGGCGCGGCCGACGTCGGAGCCGGGGCCGAGCAGCACGGCGAGCCCTTCGGCGTATCGGCCGACCAGCTCGCGGGTGACGGCGGGCTCGCCCCGCTCCCCCGCGTAGTGGGCGGCGGTGACCAGGCGGCACAGGCTCGCCCAGCCCTCGGCGTGGCCGCGGGCCAGCACGGTGACGCGGGTGCCGTCGGCGCAGGCGAGGTCGGCGCCGACGACCGGGCGCAGGCCGGCGTCCAGGCACGCCTGCGCGTGCTTGATCGCGCCGTAGACGCCGTCGCGGTCGGTCAGCGCGATGATGTCCATGCCGTGCTCGGCGGCCCGCTCGACCAGCGCGGCCGGGAAGGCGGTGCCGTACCTGAGCGAGTACGCCGAGGCGACGTGCAGGTGGGCGAACATCAGTCCCACGCCCTCAGCAGCAGCCAGCCGCCGCTGGCGGTGTCGAAGCGGAGCTCGTAGGTGCCGACCTCACGGTCGGGCGTGGCCTCGACGCGCCAGAACCTGCGCTCGCCCGGGTCGGTCTCGGAGGTCTTCCACCACTCTCGGGCGACCACCCAGTGGTCCAGGATCCGGCGCACGACGTAGAGGCGGTCGCGCCAGACGAATTGGCTGGGCTCCCCGTCTCTGGTCCACACCTCGATCGGATCGCCGTAGAGTCTGCTCAAGGCGGTTCTTCCTCCCTGGGGCTCCGGACTGCTTCTCGTGAGCCACCCGGGGGAAGTCGGGTGCTGTATCGAACATATGTTCTTCTGGGGTCTCAGCGCAAGTCGCCGGCCTGCCGGATCGACGGGTCCGCGCCGATCGGGCCGCGGATCGACAAGGCCACGCTGTGAAGGCCACGCTGTGAAGGTCATGCCGCCCGTCACGGCGCCGCCGCGGCCGACCCCTCTCAACCGGAGGCGCCTCCTCGATAGGCTGAGCCACCTCATCACTATGCATAGCGGTTAGGTCGAGCGGTGAACAACCTGAGTCCGGACGAACCCCGCCAGATTGGGCGCTACTCCGTGCGCAGC
Source organism: Thermocatellispora tengchongensis (assembly GCF_014202315.1). Taxonomy (GTDB): domain Bacteria; phylum Actinomycetota; class Actinomycetes; order Streptosporangiales; family Streptosporangiaceae; genus Thermocatellispora; species Thermocatellispora tengchongensis. The sequence continues at coordinate 114,619 of NZ_JACHGN010000014.1, forward strand.
CGTCTGGGGCGGGGCGGCATGGGCACGGTGTACCTCGGTGAGGACCCCACCGGGCAGCCGGTCGCGATCAAGGTCATCAACCCGGAGTACAGCCGGCACGAGCAGTTCCGGATGCGCTTCCGGCGCGAGGCCGACGCGGCGATGCGCGTACGCCGCTTCTGCACGGCCGCGGTGATCGAGGCGGCCCTCGACGGCGACCAGCTCTACGTCGTCACCGAGTACGTCGGCGGTCCCAACCTGGAGGAGGCGGTGGCCCGCTCCGGGCCGCTGCGCGGGTCCAGCCTGGACGCCCTCGCCGTCGGCGTGGCCACCGCGCTCACCGCGATCCACGGCGCGGGCATCGTGCACCGCGACCTCAAGCCGTCCAACGTGCTGCTCTCCCCCGTCGGCCCCCGGGTGATCGACTTCGGCATCGCGCGGGCGCTGGACACCCTCGGCGGGATCACCGGCACCGGCGAGATCATCGGCACGCCGCGCTACATGGCCCCCGAGGTGCTGCGCGGCGAGCCCGTCTCGCCCGCCTGCGACGTGTTCTCCTGGGGGTGCCTGGTCGCGTTCGCGGCCACCGGGCGGCCCCCGTTCAACGGCGAGGCGCTGCACGCGGTGCTGTACCAGGTGCTCAGCACCGACCCGGTGCTCGAAGGGCTGGAGCCGGGGCTGCGCGAGCTGGTGACGTACTCGCTGTCGAAGGACCCGGCCCGGCGGCCGACCGCGCAGCAGCTCCTGGACAGCATGGTGGGCCGGTCGGCGGTGCCGGAGCAGACGGCGTACTCGGTGCAGAACGCCTGGCAGCGGGCCGCCCAGCCGCCCGCCGCGCCGGCGCACGCCCCGCAGGGCGCGCCCCCGGCCGGCCACGGCGCGCCCCAGACGCCGCCCGGCGCGCCCCAGACCCTGCCCGGTGGGCCCCAGACGCTGCCCGGCGCGCCGCAGACCCTGCCGGGCGGGGCGCCGGCCGTGGCCACTGGAACGCCGGCCGTGGCCGGTGGGCCCGCTCCTGCGTTCCAGGCGACCGCGCCGCACGCCGCGGGCGACACGCTCCGCGCCACCGCCCAGCACCATGCCGGGCCGCCGCCCGCGTACGCGCCGCCCGCGACCGGCGACGGGCCGACCCGGCCGGGGATCGGCTCCCGGTCGCCGCGGGTCAAGGTGATCGCCGGGGCGGCGGTGGCCGCGCTGGTCGCGGCGGCGCTGGGGGTGGGCGCGTGGGCCCTGCTGCGCCCGAGCGGCCCGCCCGAGGGGCTGGCGGTGCTCTACCAGGACGACTTCACCTCCTCCGGCACCGGGTGGGGCGGCGGCACCTACACCGACGGCACCGACGGCGGCACGTACGGCTACTCCCCCGAGGGCTACTACGCGATCGACGTGACCGGCGAGAACTCCGTGCGCCGGGAGGAGGCGCCGATCCCGTACGTGCCCCAGCAGCCCGCGACCCCCGACCCGAGCGCCACGCCGACCCCGACCACCCCCGAGCGGCTGCTGCTCGGCGTGGACGCCGCGATCAGGGAGGGCACCAAGGGCACCGGCGAGTTCGGCCTGTTCTGCCGCGGCAGCGACGAGTACAAGGCCACGCGGTACGAGTTCCTGCTCGACACCGTGGGCAACGCGCGGATCAGGAAGGTGGTGGAGGACCGGGGCGGCGACCTGGCCAAGGCGGCGATCGGCTACCAGCCCTCCGCCGAGCGCAGGATCCAGGCCGAGTGCAGCCCCGGCGAGGACGGCGCGATGACGCTGACCATGTGGGTGGACGGCGAGCAGGCGGTCACCACCGTGGACACCGCGTCGCCGCTGCCCAACGGCCAGGTCGGCATGCTCGCCCGCGTCGGGGAGAAGAGTTCGGCGGTGCTGAAGGTGTCCTTCGACAACTACACCGTGCAGGGGCCGCCGCCGGCCCAGGGTTCGTGAGAGGAGCACAGCGATGAACGCCACAGTCGTCTCCGCCACCGGCGGGCCGGAGGTCCTCGAATACACCGAGGTGCCCGAGCCCTCGCCCGCGCCGGGCGAGGTGGTCGTCGATCTGGCGGCGGCGGGCGTCAACTTCATCGACGTCTACCACCGCAAGGGGCGCTACCCGCTGACCGTGCCGTTCGTGCTCGGCTCCGAGGGGGCGGGCACGGTGAGCGCGGTCGGCGCCGACGTCACCGAGTTCGCCGTCGGCGACAAGGTGGCCTGGGCCAACGTGCTGGGCAGCTACGCCGAGAAGGTCGTGGTGCCCGCCACCCAGTTGCTGCCGGTGCCCGACGGCGTGGACCTGCACACCGCCGCCGCCGCGCCGCTCCAGGGCATGACCGCCCACTACCTGACCCACTCGGTGCACAAGGTCGAGCCGGGCCAGGACGTGCTGGTCCACGCCGCCGCGGGCGGCATGGGCCTGCTGCTGGTCCAGGTGTGCAAGATGCTCGGGGCCCGGGTGATCGGCACGGTGTCCACCGAGGAGAAGGAGAAGCTGGCCCGGCAGGCGGGCGCCGACGAGGTGCTGCGCTACGAGGGCTTCGCCGAGGCCGTGCTGGAGCTCACCGGCGCCGGCGTCCACGTCGTGTACGACGGCGTGGGCGCGACCACGTTCGCGGGCAGCCTCCAGGCGCTGCGCACGCGCGGCATGATGGCCCTGTACGGCGCCGCGAGCGGCCCGGTGCCGCCGGTCGATCCGATGGCCCTGCACGACGCCGGCTCGCTGTTCCTCACCCGCCCGACCCTGCGCCACTACACCGCGACCCGCGAGGAGCTGCTGTGGCGGGCGGGCGACGTGTTCGGCTGGATCGCCTCCGGCAAGCTGTCGATCGTGGTCTCCGAGCGCTACCCGCTGGCCGAGGCGCGCCGCGCGCACGAGGACCTGGAGGCCCGCCGTACGACCGGCAAGCTGCTGCTGGTGCCCTGAGCGGCGCTCAGCGGCCGGGCAGGGGCCGGGCGGGCCAGTCCAGCAGCCGGGCCCCGAGCACGGCCGTCTCCAGGGTGAAGCGCTGGGTGGGGTCGTCCGGTGAGAACCCGGTGAGCCTGCGGATGCGCTCCAGGCGGTAGGTGACGGCGCGGGTGCTCAGGCCGAGCCTGCGCGCCGCCGCGGTCTGGTTGCCCTGCGAGGCGAAGACCGCCTCCAGGGTGGCCAGCAGCGGCTCCGGCCCGCCCCGGGCCTCGGTGAGGGGGCTCAGCACCGACGCGACCAGGTCCTCGATCGCGGCGCGGTCGCGCAGCAGCACCGGGAACACCAGCAGGTCGGCCGCGCGCAGCACGCTGGCCCGCAGGCCCAGCCGCTCGCCGAGGTCGATCGCGTTGCCGGCCTCCCTGAAGGAGGTGACCACGCCGCCCGGCCCCCGGTGCGGACGCCCCACGCCCACCCGCCAGCCGGGCTCGAACCCGGCGCGCACGTGGTGGGTGAACTCCCCGGTGGCCGCGCCGAGGGTCCCGGGCGCGACGCACACGAGCAGCCCGTCGCGTACCGCGATGAGGATGTTGTGCGAGCCGAACCGGCCGATCAGCGCCCGCTCGATGCGGTCGGCCAGCGGGTCGTCCTCGGCCATCGGGCGCACGCCGCGGGCGACCGCCACGACGTACGACTCGGCGAGCCGCAGACCGAAGTGCTCGGCCCGCTCGGCCAGCCGCTCCGCGCGTCCGTACAGCAGGTCGTCCACGAACTCGCGCCGCGCCTCCTCCTCGCGCCTGATCGCGAGGCGCTGCGCGTCCTCGTAGCCCTCGATGAGCGCGGCGACGGCGCGGCGCAGCGCGGGCAGCGCCCCCGCGACCTGCCCGTTGGCCAGGTTCGGCGGCGCGGCGCCGTCGTTCGGTAACCGGGGGGTGGTCGCGAGTTCGGCGGCGAGCAGCGCCGCCTCCACCACCGAGCGGAGCGGGACCCCCGTCTCGGCCGCACGGGCGCCGGAGCGCCGGTACGCGTCGAGGACCGACCTGTCGGGCATCCTGCCGGTGGCACCCGCCGCGGCCAGTACGTCCAGATGCCCGCCGAGCAGGTCGGCGGGCACCCCGGTCGCCTCGCTCACCCGAGCGAGAACGTCCATCACACTCCTACGTCACGCCGGTCGAAGGCGAGCACCGCGGTCATGGCGAGCACGGCGGTCGCGCCGAGAAGCACAAGGTAGTCCCCCCAGGGGAAGCCCTCGAAGACCGGGCGGCCCTCAAGGTAGTAGTGGAACGGCGAGACCCAGCGCAGCCAGGAGATCGCATCGACGTTGCGGCCCATCGTCTCCACCACGTAGCCGCCGGCGAACACCACGCCGACCACCGCCATGGCGACGCTCCTGCGCCCGGCGGCGGCGCCGACGGCCAGGGTCAGCGTGCCGGCCAGCAGGGCGAGCAGGTACACCGCGAGGTGCGCGGCCAGGATGCGGTCGAACGGCACCCCCAGGTCCACCAGGCTCGACAGCAGCCAGACCAGCGCGAACGTCACGGCCGCCAGCGCCAGCAGGCCCAGCGCGAGCGCCACGAAGCGCTCGGCGACCAGCCGCTTGCGTTCGATCGGCAGCGTCATCGTCAGTTCCAGCGTGCCCGACTCCTCCGGCTGCGCGATGGCCCGGTTGGCCAGCAGCATCGCGCACACGATGAACAGCATCGGCCCGAAGAGCTGGTAGACCATCGTCTGCAGGTAGCCGGCGCCGCTGGTGAAGTCGTTCAGGCCGCCCATCAGGTCGCGCATCGCGCCGGGGTACTTGGCCAGCGCCATCTCGCCGTACAGGTCCGGGTTGGCCGAGATGCTCGGGTAGATCGACAGGTAGAGGGTGAAGAAGGCGCCGATGCCGATCGTCCAGCCGATCAGCGACCGCCGGTACTCACGCAGGCTCTTTGACACCAGCGTCGGCATGACGCCCCTCCTCGTCGCTGTAGTAGGTCAGGAAGATCTCTTCCAGGTCGGGCTCGGCGCTGACCATGTGCACCACGGTGAACCTCGCCGCCGCCTTGATCAGCGCGTCGGGCCGGCCGTCGATGGTGCAGCGCAGGCTCGCGCCCTCGACCCTCAGCTCGCGCACGCCGGGCAGCCCCTCGAACGCCTCGCGCGGGACCGGGGCGTCGAAGTGGAACTCCACCCGGCGCACCGCCTTCTCGCGCAGCGCCGCGACGTCCTCGACGGCGACCAGCCGCCCGGCGCGTACGATGCCGACCCGGTCGGAGACGTGTTCGACCTCGGCCAGCACGTGCGAGGACATCAGCACGGTACGCCCGGAGGTGCGCACCTCGCGCACCATCGCCAGGAACTCCTGCTGCACCAGCGGGTCCAGGCCGCTGGTCGGCTCGTCCAGGATGAGGAAGTCGGGCTCGTGCATGAACGCCTGGATCAGCCCGAGCTTCTGCTTGTTGCCCTTGGACAGCTTGCCCATCGGCACCGACAGGTCGGCGTCCAGCCGCTCCACCAGGTCCCGCACCACCTCGGGCGGCACCCCGCCCCGCGCCCGCGCCAGGAAGTCCAGGTAGTCGCCCGCCTTCTCCCGCCCCTCCAGCGCCAGCTCGCCCGGCAGATAGCCGATCCTGGCCCGTACGCGGGAGTCGCGCGGGTCCATGCCGAGCACGCTCATCCGCCCGCGCGTGGGCCGGATCACATCGAGAAGCAACCGGATCGTGGTCGTCTTCCCTGCGCCGTTCGGCCCGAGGTACCCGAACACCTCGCCGGGCCTGATCTCCAGGTCGAGATCCTCCAGCCCCCGCCGGTGCCCGTAGAACTTGGTGAGGCCCTCGGTCTCCACTACTGCTGCCATGCCCCGCATGTTCCTCGCCCCGGGCCGCGCGCGGTACGCCAGGACCGGGACACTTTCCGGCCCTCTATCTTTCCCGGGTACGGAAACCGGGGCCGGCGGTCACCAGTCCTGCGACAGGCCCGACATGCGGCGCAGGTACTCGTCCTCGTCGATCTCGCCCGCGGCGTAGCGGCGCTTGAGGATCTCCTTCGGGTCGTCGGCCGGCGGCGGGAGCGGCTTGCGCTCGGCGCGCACCCGCGCCAGCAGCAGGCCCCCGAACACGATGGCGGCCAGCACCGCCAGCACGAACAGGACCAGGACCACGCGCATCATGCGCCCATTGTCCCCCCGGGCGGCAGCGGCGGCAGCCCCGCCGGCGGCCCCTCCTCCAGCAGGCGCAGCAGGGCGCCGGTGTCCAGGTGCCGCTCCACCAGGTCGCCGAGGGCGTCCAAGCGGCGCTCGCGCAGCTCCGCGAACGACACGCCGGGCTCGGCGGGCGTGTACGCCCGGCCCGCCAGCGCCGCCACCTCGCTCAGGAAGGCCCGCCGGAACTCGTCGTTCTCCATCGCGCCGTGCCAGGTGGTGCCCCACACGCTCCCCGCGCGGCACCCGTCCAGGAAGGGCTCGGCGCCGCCGTCCACCGCGACGACCCCGTGGTGGATCTCGTACGCCGCCACGCGCGCGCCGTACGCCGTGCCGACCGGCCGCCCCAGGATCTTCTCCGGCCCGAACTCGACCTCGGCGGGCAGCAGCCCGAGCCCCGGCACCTCACCGGCGCCCGACTCGACGTCGTCGCGGATGCGCCGGGCCAGCATCTGGTAGCCGCCGCAGACGCCCAGCACCGGCAGCCCGCGTTCCGCCCGCGCCGCCACCGCCTCGGCCAGCCCGCGCTCGCGCAGCCAGCGCAGGTCGCTCACCGTGGCCCGCGTGCCGGGCAGCACGACCAGGTCGGCGTCGTCCAGCTCGGCCGGGGTGGTCACGAACCTGACCACGACCCCGGGCTCGCACGCCAGCGCGTCGAGGTCGGTGAAGTTGGAGATGCGCGGCAGCCGTACGACGGCCACGCGCAGCGTCTGCGCGCCGTACGCGGGCCCGGCGGGCACGGGGTCGGTGCGCAGGGCGAGGGAGTCCTCCACGTCCACCCAGTTGCCCTCCACCCAGGGCAGCACGCCGAGCACCGGCCGCCCCGCCAGCTCGGTGATCATGTCGAGCCCCGGCCGCAGCAGCTCCATCGCGCCCCGGAACTTGTTGATCACGAACCCGCTGATCAGCCGCTGGTCGTCCGCGTCGAGCAGCGCGACGGTGCCGTACAGGGAGGCGAACACCCCGCCCCGGTCGATGTCGCCGACCACGATCACCGGCAGGCCCGCCGCACGGGCCAGCCCCATGTTGGCGATGTCGCCCTTGCGCAGGTTGATCTCGGCCGGACTCCCCGCGCCCTCGCAGATCACCGCGTCGTACTCCGCCCGCAGCCGCTCCAGCGCCTCCACCGCGACGCGCCTGAGCCGGTCCTTGTAGGCGCCGTACTCCATCGCGTCCACGTCCGCCAGCGGCCGTCCCATGACCACGACCTGGCTACGCCGGTCGCTGCCCGGTTTGAGCAGGATCGGGTTCATGTCCGCCACCGGCTCAAGGCCGCACGCCGCCGCCTGCATCGCCTGCGCCCGCCCGATCTCCGCGCCGTCGGCGGTCACGAAGGAGTTCAGCGACATGTTCTGCGCCTTGAACGGCGCGACCTTGACCCCCTGCCGCGCCAGCCACCGGCAGATCCCGGCGGTGACCACGCTCTTGCCCGCGTCGGAGGTCGTCCCCGCGACCAGCAGCGCCCCACCGGCCCGCGCGCTCACCGGCCCCTCCGTCCCAGGCGCCACGCCAGGCCCGCGGCCAGGACCGCCGCCGACGCGGCCACGACCCGCGTCAGCCGCACCGCCCGCCGTACGTCCGCCACCCCGGCCTTCCGGCCGCCGGCGCCCAGTTCGGGCCGGTGCTCGGCGCGCCCGGCGTACACGTTGACCCCGCCCAGGCGTACGCCCAGCGCGCCCGCGTACGCGGCCTCGCACCGGCCCGCGTTCGGGCTGGGGTGCCTGCCGCCGTCGCGCGCCAGCACCCGCAGCGCCTCGCGCACGGAGCCGCCCACGACCGGGGCCGCCAGCGCGGCCAGCAGCCCGGTGACCCGCGCGGGCACCACGTTGGCCACGTCGTCGAGCCGTGCCGCCGCCCAGCCGAACCGGGCGTACCTCGGGGACCGGTGGCCGACCATCGCGTCCAGCGTGTTGACCGCCCGGTAGGCCAGCAGCCCCGGCACCCCCGCCACGGCCCCCCACAGCAGCGGGGCCACGACCGCGTCGGAGGCGTTCTCGGCCAGCGACTCCACCGTGGCGCGGGCGATCTCGCCCGCGTCGAGCCCGCTCGGATCGCGCCCGCACAGGTGAGGCAGGCGCGCGCGGGCCGCCTCCAGATCGCCCGCCTCCAGCGCCGCCGCCATCGCGGCCCCCTCCCGGGCGAGCGAGGTCCCGCCGAGCACCGCCCACACGGCCACCCCGGTCAGCAGCACCCGCCCCGCCCCCGTACGCCGCACCGCCCGCTCGGCCACCCACCCGGCGAGAGCCGCCCCACCGGCCAAGACGGCGACATGCACGACCCCGGCACCCCGATCGTCCCGGTAGATCCGGCCCTCCACGGCCGCCGCCACCCGTCCGAACCCGGCCACCGGATGCCCACGCCGAGGATCCCCGAACACCGCGTCCGCCACGACCCCCAGCACCAGCCCCCAGGCAGCGGCCCGCTCACCCACAGCCGCAACCTCCGCCGGCCCCCGCCCGCACCCGGCCATCGCCCGCTCAGAACAGATGCTCATGCAGCCGCTCCTCGTGCGCGTCGAGCCAGGCCCGCGCGCGGCGGATGCGCTGCCCGGCACCCGACTCCCACATCCGCGCCCACGGGCCGTCGCCCTCGGCGGCCCGCGCCCGCATCACACCGTACGACCGGTCGAAGCGCAGCCGGGCCAGCTCGGTCAGCCGCCTCCGCTCACGCGGCACGAGGCCGTACGCGTCGCAGAACAGCCGCACCCGCCGCCCCACCCCGGCCGGACCGAGCCCGCGCAGCAGCGGATCGCGGTCAACGGGGTCGGCGATCGGCGCCCAGTGCCGCAGCGTGGTCACGATGTCGAACAGCCGGGTCGTGGGCCTGGCCATGTCGAAGTCGATCAGCGCGTACGGCAGCGCCCCGCGGAAGACCACGTTCTCCGGCGTCACGTCACAGTGTCCGACGATCTCGGGCTCGCGGTCCTCGTTGGACCCCGCCTCCCACACGGCCCCGGGCGGCGCCCGGAACCCGGCGGTCGCGTCGTGATAGGCGCGCAGCAGCCGGGCCAGCGCCGCCAACGCCTCGTCGGACACCACATGCTCGCGCAACGGCCGGGTGGCGGCCTCGCCCTCGACCCAGGTCAGGATCTCCCGCCCGCGCTCGTCCACGCCCACGACACGGGGCGCCCGGTCGAACCCCACGTCCTCAAGGTGCCGCAGCAGGGCGTGCACGGCCGCACCGGAGACCCCCACCGGCCGGCGTACGGTGTCGCCCACGCGTACGACGCCGTCGCTGACCATTCCACCGGCTAACGGGACCTCCACACCGACGGCCGCAACAGACATGGCACAGCACCTTAGCCCCGCCCAGCCCACCACCCCAACCCATCGCCCCAACCCATCGCCGGCCCCGAACCCCCCGATCAGCCGCGGTCCTCCGCCCGCCGCCCCTCCCCCTGGGCCTCCCCCTGGAACTCCCCCTGGAACTCCCTCTGGAACGAGCGCCAGACATCCATCCCCTCCAGCCGCCCCTCCGCGATCTCCTCGATCAGCTCGGCGACCCACTCCAGCTCGGCCCGGCGCAGCCGTACGGTGTACTCCCACTCGATGTAGTACAGGCGGGGCACCCCCTGCTTCCCCACCCACTCGCGCAGCGCGTCCGCCGCCGTGAGCTCCTGCTCCAGCTTCGTCCGCCGCTCCCGCAGCAGCGCGAGCGCGTCCTCCACCGGCAGCACCGGCAGCAGCGACAGCGCCGCCTCGAAGTTGGTGTACTCCTTGACCGGCGTGCTGATCAGCTCACCCAGCCAGTCGAACAGCTCCAGCCGCCCACGCTCGGTGATGCCGTAGACGGTGCGCTCGGGCCGCCTGCCCTCCCTGACCGTCTCCAGCTCCTCGATCAGGCCCCGCTTCTGCAACGCCTGCACCACGGCGTACAACGACCCGTAGTTGAGCTTGATGCTCTCTTCCTTGCGCCGCTCACGCATCGTGGTCGCCAGCTCGTACGGATGCATGGGCTTCTCGTACAGCAGCGCCAGCACCGCCAGCGCCAGGGGATTCCCCCGCCCGCGCCCCGCCACGCCACCTCCCCGCTCGTCCCTGCACCGAACCCTAGCGACGGAACTCCCCCGGCCTCCCTCCGCCCGGCGGCTCCCCTCCGAGTGACAATCCTCACCCCACCACCACCGAACACCCCCAGACCAGCCCCATCACCCGGCCCCCCGCCCACCCCCTCGACACGCGACCGGTAATCGGATACGCCCCGACCCCCAGGATCATGCACAATTAGCACGAGCGCCCTTAGCTCAGCTGGATAGAGCATCGGACTTCTAATCCGACGGTCGCAGGTTCGAATCCTGCAGGGCGCGCTTTCGATCATGCCTCACCTGCGGAGACTCTCTTCTGGAAGTGGGCCTGCGGCGCCACCCCATCCGCCTGTGACGTCACCCCGGGCCGGGAACCCGCTCCACCAGACGGCGGGCGAGGTCGAGCAGGTGCGGCAGACGCAGGACACGGGCGCCGCTGCCGGGCAGCGGGACATGCAGCGGCTCCATCCAGCGGGACGGGATCGCGCCGAGGCCGTAGAGGGCGCCGGCCAGGCCGCCGGTGACCGCGGCGACGGTGTCGGTGTCCCCGCCCAGGTCGATGGCCGTACGGAGTGCGTCCTCGAAGGTGGAGGTGGTGCGGAGCGCCCACACCGCCGAACCCAGGCAGGGCCAGACGGCGCCGTTGAACTCGGTGGCCTGATCGGGGTGCCAGTGCGGGTCCAGGACGACGGCGTACCGTTCCCGATGCTCCGGGTGGACCGCGGCGAGGATCTCGGGTAAGGCCGGCAGAGGGTCGGCGCCGTCCAGGGCGACGCGCACCAGCTCGTGGAAGATCGCGGTGCCCTCCCAGGCCGCGGGATCGCCGTGGGTGAGCGCGGCCAGGCGGCGACCGGCCTCCATCGTGGCCGGCCGTCCGTCATGGGCGAAGTACACCGCCGAGGGGGTCGCCCGCATCAGGGCGCCGTTGCCGGCCGCACGGTGGCTGCTGCGGTGGTGGGCATCGGCGGCCTGGTCCCAGGGCAGGCCGCGGCTCAGCACGTCCTCGGTCTGCAGGCCGATGTCCTTGGGGTCGTCGGCCGCCCACCGCCGGAAGCGGGCGAAGACGTCCGGCAGGTCCAGTCCGCCGCGCTCCAGCAGCGACTCCGCCACGTGTACGGCCATCTGCGTGTCGTCGGTGGCCTCCCCCGCCTCCCAGCCGCCGCCCCCGCACATCTCCCCACCGGCACCCGGCGCCGGGAACCGGGCGGAGAACGCGCCCGCCGGGCCGAACTCGAACGGGGCGCCGAGGGCGTCGCCCACCGCCGAGCCGACGACCGCACCCGCGGCACGCTCCAGACGATCCACGACGGCAGGCTACGGACCAGGAGAACTTTCGATCCATCCCTTTATCTAGCCGGGCAGCCTATGGGTGACCTGGGGTTTCGTTTGCGGGGCCGGTTGAGCGATGTGGCCGGGTGCGGCGGCGCCGACCGGTGCTCTCGCGTACATGCGCCGTCGTACCTGGTTGAGGACGGCGGTGCGCGGTGTGGGCGGAGCGACCGCATCCGTTCGGGGTCGAGGTGGGCGCTGGGAATGATGCCGCTCTCGGCGATCGTGCGACCGGCAGGCAGTAGGTGCTTCGTGTGGCCTTGGCCGCACGCGACGCTTTCCGGGGACTGTGACCTTCGACCCGGCCGCGTGGGCGCCGGGGTCTCCAGACATCGCCCTGGCCCATCTGCCCCTTGTTGCATCTATCGAATTTCGATATATTTCGATCGTTGGTCGATCGAAGGAGAGGCGATGGGAAACCTGGCAGTGCATGCGCTGCGGGCTGTGCTCGTGGTGTTGTTCGGGGGGTCGGTGTTCGTGCAGGCGGTTATGGTGCCGCTGCTGGCGATCGACATGGAGGGGCTCAACCCGGAGTTCGCCTACCTGCGCATCCCGATCCTCGTGATCGCGGTCCTGGGGGTCGTGGCGGTTCAGGTTGTTCTGGTCTGTGTGTGGCGGTTGGTGACGATGGTGCGGCGTGGCACCGTGTTCTCGCACGCCGCCTTCCGGTACGTGCACATCGTGATCGGGGCGATCGTGGCGGCGGCCATGCTGGTGTTCGCGCTCGCGGTCGTCCTGGCGCCGGGTGACCCGGTTCCGCCGGGGATCGTGCTGCTGCTGTGCGGGGGCGCCCTGGCGGTCCTGGGGGTCGCGCTCGTCGTGCTCGTGCTGCGGATGCTGCTCGCTCAGGCCGTGGCCCGCGACGTCGAGGCGGCGCAGATGAAGGCCGAGCTGGAAGAGGTCATCTGATGCCGATCATCGTCGAGATCGACGTGATGCTGGCCAAGCGGAAGATGTCGGTGGGCGAGCTCGCGGAGCGTGTCGGGATCACGCCCGCGAACCTGGCGGTGCTCAAGAACGGCCGGGCCAAGGCGGTGCGCTTCACGACGCTCGCCGCGCTCTGCGAGGCGCTGGAGTGCCAGCCGGGAGATCTGTTGCGGTGGGAGCCTGCGGAGGCTGAGAAGGCTGTGGACGCCGCGGGCGCCGCGGGCGGATGACGGGGATGACGGCGGCGGGCGCGGCTGCTGCGGGTGCGTATTAATGCACACTTTTCCGCTGATCGCGGGATGGGGGCGGTGGCTACAGTTACATCCATGCGCGGCGGTAACGAGCAGGACTTCGCGGTGCTGGGGCGGCGGCTGCAGGCGGCGCGGGAGCGGGCCTTCGTCGGGCGGGAGGAGGAGCTCGGGGTCTTCGACGCGGCGCTGCGCGGGGCGTGCAGCGTGCTGTACGTGCACGGTGCCGGTGGGGTCGGCAAGTCGGCGCTGCTGCGGCGCTTCGGGCAGCGGGCGGAGGAGTCGGGACGGCCCGTGACGAGGCTGGACGGGCGGACGCTGGACCCGTCGCCGGCGGCGTTCGAGGCCGCGGCCGGAGCGGTGTTGGACGGCGGGCGGGGGTGCTCCTGATCGACGCCTTCGAGCGCGTCCAGGGGCTGGAGGGCTGGCTGCGCGAGCGGTTCCTGCCGAAACTGCCGGTCGGCGCGCTGGTCGTGATGGCCGGGCGGGTCCCGCCGGACATGATGTGGACGGCCGACCTCGGCTGGGCGGAGGCGCTGCGGGTGATGCCGCTGCGCGATCTCGGCCCCGCGGACGCGGCGGCGCTGCTGGAGGCCCGGGGTGTGGCCGACGAGTTGCGGGCGCCGCTGCTGGCCTTCGCCGGAGGGCATCCGCTCGCCCTGTCGCTGGGCGCCGCGGTGGTGACCAAGGACCGCGAGGCGAGCTCGCGCTGGACGCCCGCGCAGGACGTGGTCGCCACCCTGCTCGACCAGCTCGTCGGCGAGGTGCCCAGTCCGGCGCACCGGCACGCGCTGGAGGTGTGCGCGCACGCGTACGTGACGACCGAGGATCTGCTGCGTGAGGTCCTGCCGGAGGACGCGGCGGCCCTGTTCGCCTGGTTGCGGCGGCTGCCGTTCGTGGAGTCCAGCCCACGCGGCCTGTTCCCGCACGACGTCGTCCGGGAAGTGCTCGAAGCCGACCTGCGCTGGCGCGATCCGCGGGGATACGCCGACATGCACCGGCGCATCAACGCCTGCCTCGCCGACCGCATCCGCGACGCCGGCGACGCCGACGTGCTGGGTGCGGTCGGGTCGCTGTTCTACCTGCACCGCGGCGTCGGCTCGACGGCGCAGTTCCACAGCTGGCGCGGCGACGGCGAGGTGTACGAGGACGCCTTCCGCCCGCAGGACGCCGAGGCGCTGGTACGGATGGCCGCCGAGGTGGAGAACGACGAGTCGGCGGCGGCCGTCGCGTTCTGGACCGGCCGGCAGCCGGAGGCGTTCCGCCTGTACCGGCGGACCGAGACCGGCGAGCTGGTGGGCTTCTGCTCCTGGCTTCGGCTGTACGAGCCGTCGCAGGAGGAGTCGGCGGCCGACCCGATCACCGCCACGGCCTGGGCGAACGCCCGTGCCATCGCGCCGCTGCGGCCCGGCGAGCACCTGGCCGTGGGCCGTACCTGGGTGCACGAGGAGTATCGCGGCATGTCGCCGGTTATGGACCTGATCCAGTGGCGGGCCGTCGGCTACTGCCTGCGGGCCGACCGGATGGCCTGGTCGTTCATGGCCATGCGCAGCGACGACCCCATGCGCGACTACCTGCGGCACTACGACATGCACGACATCGGGGAGCACGCCTGGCTCGGCGGCACCGAATACGCGCTCTTCGCCCACGACTGGCGGGCGGCGCCCGTACCGGCCTGGCTGGACCGGCTCGACCGGCTGCTGCTCGCCGGCCCCCACCAGGAGCCGGCCGCCGCCGGAGGGCCGCCGCTGGCGGTGCTGTCGCGGGAGGAGTTCGCCGACGCCGTACGTACGGCCCTGCGCCACCTGGCCCGGCCCGCCAAGCTGGCCGCCAGCCCGCTGACCCGTACCAGGGTCGTCACCGAACACCCGAGCCCGACCCCGCCAAGGCCCTGACCGCCCTCATCGAGCAGGCCATCGACGGCGTGCGCCGCGACCCGCGCGCGGAGAAGTTCCACCGGGCCCTGGCCGCCACCTACCTCCATGGCGCGCCGACGCAGGAGGTCGCCGCCGAACGCCTCGGCCTGCCCTTCACCAGCTACCGCCGCTACCTCGCCGCCGGCATCGAGCGCGTCTGCGAGGACCTGTGGCACCGCGAGCTGTACGGCGCCGCCGGAGGCTGACCCGCCGGGTGGCTCTCGCCGGGTGGGTCGTCAGCCGATGGCGGCCAGCAGGTCGCGGCGGAAGAGTCCGGGCTCGGGCTGGTCGAAGGCATCGGCGCCCTTGGTCATGATGATATCCACCAGGCCGGGCCGGGCCAGGACCTGTTCGGCCGGCTCCAGCATGGAGCCCACGTCGGCGAAGGCGCGTACCAGGTCGGGGTGGCAGAGCTTGGCGGCGTCCAGCGCCCTGACGACGTGCCAGGTCGGGTCGCCGGTCTCGTAGCACTCGCCTCGCATCGCCGCGTCGATCTCGGCGAGCCGGTGGGTGTCCCAGTCGCGCAGCGCCCGGTAGTAGGGGGCGGCGTGGGTCTCCAGGGCCTCGGTGAAGGCCAGGGCCGGCTTGACGGGGTCCGTCGCGTCGTCGAGCGCGTCGCGCAGCAGGGCGGCCTGCACCATGCTCATGGACAGGCCCAGGCCGAACGTGGGGTTCGTCGTGGCCCAGGCGTCGCCCAGGGCCAGCAGCCCGGTCGCCACCGGCTCCCCGTCGGAGACCAGGTCACGGCGCCGGGTCTGGCCGGCCGACATCACCTGTACGCCGGTGAGCGGCTCGCCGTGCCGGGCCCAGTGCGCGTACTCGGGGAACAGCGCGATGGCGCGGTCCCAGGCGTCCGCCTCCCGCAGGGCGCGAAGCTCCCGGTCGCGGCTGGAGGTCACCAGGATCATCGACCAGGTGCCGTTGTCGCCGGGAAGCGTGCCCGCGGTGACGGTCTCCT
The DNA here is from genome assembly GCF_014202315.1 of Thermocatellispora tengchongensis. Lineage (GTDB taxonomy): Bacteria > Actinomycetota > Actinomycetes > Streptosporangiales > Streptosporangiaceae > Thermocatellispora > Thermocatellispora tengchongensis. The sequence goes on from NZ_JACHGN010000014.1 coordinate 130,056, forward strand.
GGTGGATGAGCGGCCAGGGCACCGCCTCCGGCAGCCCGGCGCCGCTGTCGCGGTAGTGCCGGGCGTAGTAGATGAACCCCGCCTCGGCCCGTTCCTCCGTGTCGCGGACGGGGCCGAGCTCGGCGAGCATCCTGGGGACCGGGGAGTTGCGGCCGCCCGCGTCAACGATCAGGTCGGCGTGCAGCAGCTCGCCGGCGCGGGTCTGCGCCCCCGCCACGTGCGGCACGCCGGGCAGCCGGTCGCTCCCGGGTACGAGCCGCGCCACGCCCTCGCCCCGGCGCACGGTGACCCCGGGCGTGCGCATGGCGACGGTGGCCAGCGCGAACTCCAGGAGCGGCCGGCGGGCCGCCATCGTCTCGTACCGCTGGTCCCCCGCGCGCCTGCCCCCTGCCGCGGGTACGCCCCACGCCCCGGCGATCATGTTGTGCCGCCTGGCGCCCGCCTTGTCGAGCTCGGCCACCACCTCGGGCAGTTCCGCCTCCAGCAGGGCCAGCGCGCGCGGCATCATCACGTGGGGCAGCCGGAACTGGCTCACCCCCGGCCGCTCCCAGTCCTCCCACGCCTGCGGGCCCGTCGCCGGCGGCCGGGCGGGGTCGCGTTCGAGCACGGTGACGCGATGGCCGCGTCCGGCGAGCAGCATCGCGGTGGTCAGGCCGGCCGGCCCGGCCCCGACGACGATCACGTTCATGGTCATGCCGGCCACGATCGCGCCACGAACCGGCCGTCCACCACGCCAGAAGGTGCCCACTTTCCGCTCACCTCACGGCGACGCGGTCAGCGCGCGTGCCCTCTGCGGGAGAGCGCGGTCACCTGCCGGGCGTGCTCGGGGGCCGGGGCGCGGCTCCCGGCTCGGCGGCGAGCGGTGGGGCGCCTGCCCAGGCCGGTAGTGGTTCGCAGCGGCTCGTCCACTCCGCAGGCAGGGGGGCGCTCCCCGCGACGATGCCGCCGACGATGGCGCAGGTGGTGTCGATGTCCCCGCCGGCCGTCGCGGTGGTCCACATGGCCGCCTCGAAGTCGCGGCGTTCGCGGGCCGCCACCCAGAGGGTGAAGGGGACGGTGTCATGCGCGCTGACCTGGCGTCCGTTGCCCAGCACCCGGGCGGCGAGCGCGGGGTCGCCGATGGTGAGGAGCCGCCGCGCCTCCGCGATGCCGTCGCGGACCATGCTCGGGGGCACGTGTTCCGCGATCCGGTCCAGGAACCGGCCCGGGGGGAGGGCGGGCTCGCCCGCGACCGTCGCCGCGGCCACAGCCACGGCCACGGCGCCGGCCACCGCTTCCGGATGCGTGTGGGTGACCTGCGCCGACAGGGCGGCCTGCCGGGCGGCGAGCGCGAGGTCGCCGGCGAACCAGGCGCCGAGCGGCGCCACGCGCATCGCCGCGCCGTTGCCCCACGAGCCCTTGCCGTCGAACAGCCCGGCCGCGAGCGTCCGCCAATCGCCTCCCTCACGGATCAGGCGCAGCATCCGGTTGGTGGCGGGGCCGTACCCGCGGTCGAAGTCGTGGTGGGCGGCGAAGGCCGCCGCGAGCTCGTCCTGGTCGATGACGCCGTGGTCGGCCAGTACGCGGTAGACGGAGCACGCCATCTCGGTGTCATCGGTCCACTGCCATGGAGCGGGCGGGAGCAGGCGGGCGGGGAGGGCGTGCCGATTGGCCGGGACGAAGAACTGGGAGCCGAAGGCGTCACCGAGGGCCAGGCCATGGAGGGAGGCCGTGGCCCGCGCGAGGGGGAGAGCGGACATCCCCTTCATTGTGACGGAACTTCATTGTGACGGAACTCCATTGTGACCGCCGTCGCCCGGAACCGGGGTTTTGTCGGCGGCGTCTGGGAGGGTCTGCGCCATGGTCTTCTTCGTATACCGCAGCGTCTACCAGGGGCCGTCCGGCAGGCTGGTGCGCCATCTCCCCGACGCGACCGTGCTCGGCTGGTTCCAGAGGGTGTGGGACGAGGCGAGCGCCGGCGACGCCGCCGAGTGGATCGAGCGCGAACTCGGCGCGAGCGTCTACGGCCTCGCCAGCATCTTCGAGGCCGGGCTGCCCGCGCCCCGTACCCTCGCCGAACTGCACCGGATGCTGGAGGAGCACCTCTACGTCGAGCTGGAACTGCGCGTGGACGAGCACAGCGTGCGGGTGCTCACCGATGACGACGAGGTCATGCTGGCCTACTTCTTCGTGGAGGACCACGTCGTGGCGGCCGAACCGGATCGCTGGGCCTACCTCCTGCACGACGGCTGGGAGCTGCCCGCGGTCCCGGCCGGGGCCGGCGGCGGCACGCCGTTCACCCCTCCGGGGCCGACCTGGACCGCGACCTCCGCGCCGCCCGGCGGGGAGGGGGAGACGTACGCGGTCGTGCTGACCTTCTCCGCCACCTCCGACAGCATCGGCTGGAATCTTCCGGCGCGCTTCCCCGGCGTCCGGTTACCCCGGCTCGCGGCGGCGTTGCGGGAGACGGACGCCGCCATCGAGGAGTGGTCGGAGGAGCCGGCGGTCGTGCGGGCGCTCGTGGCCCCCGATGAGGACGAGATCGGGCCCGCTCTGGAGCGCTGCAACCGCTGGCCGGACTTCGACCAGCGCGTCGCCGAGTTGCAGGGCGCCCACGGGCGGGCGCACGAGGTCGCGCTGCGCCTGGTCGCGGGGTTCGAGCCCACCCGGGGACGCGAGCCGCACCGCACGATGATCCGCCGGAGCGAGCACCTGGCCCAGATGGCCATGCACACCGACGGCTACTTCGGCTACCGGCAGTGGTTCTTCTTCGACGATGTCTGGGCCGCCGCCCACCCCGCCCTGGCCGCCTCGCTGATGCACTACGGCGTGCACTGGGATCCCCGCTGCCCCTGCGACCACGAGACCTTCGACTGCGTGCCGTGAGCGCCGCCCCCGAGGCCGGTTCGGGGACGTCCGCGTGAGAACGATCAGGCGGGACGCTCGTCCACGCCCACCGCGCCCACGCCGCTGGTGAAGATGCCGCCGCAGTAACCCTGGGATTCGCCGTAACCGCCCGGCGGGAGGGTCACCCACTCGCCCACCACGTCGGGCGCCCGGCCGCACGTGACCACGGCCCGGAAGATCCAGGTCCGGCCGGTGCGGTTGGTGCACGCCGCGATGCCGAGGTCTCGGTCCTGGGCGTGCACGTAGGTGTCGCAGTCGAGGACCGTGGCCGCCGCCGCGGCCGAGGGGGCGGGCACCGCGACGACCCCGGACATGACCGCCAGCGCACCGGCCGCCGCCACGGCGATCCGCTTGAGTGCGAACATTGCTCCTCCTAGACCTCGGGCAGCGTTTTATTACCATGCGCTACTGATCCTATACGATGCGTTACCGATTGAGAAGGCGGCGGCGGGGGGCGCGCGGCCGGGGATCGGCGGAGGCCACGGCGGGCGCGAGCCGCTGGCTAGGCTGCCCTCGCGGCGTGAGAAGGGGGCGGGCGATGAGGATCGCGAGGCCGGTGCTGGCGGCCACGGCCACGAGGCTCGCGAGGCGGGTACGGGTGGCCGCGGACGCGAGGCTCGCGCGACCGGTGGCGACGGTCGCGGTGCCGAGGCTCGCGAGGCCGGTACGGGACGCCGCGGCCACGAGCCTCGCGCGGCCGATGCCGACGGTCGCGTCCCCGAGCCGCGCGCGGCCGGTGCGGGTGGCCGCGGCCATGGGGCTCGCCGTGGTGTTGGTCGCCGCCTGTGGAGGCGGCGTGGAGCGTGCGCCGCGGGGCGCGGCCACGGAGAGCCCGAGTACCCCGCCGACCGGGGGGAGCCTGGACACCTCGCCGACCGTGGGGAGCGTGTACACGCCGTCCACCGCCTCGCCCGCCGGCACGCCGCTCCCGCTGCCGGCGCAGACCGCGAGTCAAGGCTGGCAGTACGCGTACCTGGGCGACTCGGGCGAGCCGGAGATGCTGGACATCGTGGCCCCGGCCCGGGACGACGCGTGGGCGGTCGGGCGGCGGGGCGACGCGCTGACGCTGCTGCGCTACGACGGCACGGAGTGGCGGGCGCAGGAGCCGCCGCCGGGGGTGTCCCTCGGTGACGGGCGCGCGGTGCTGGGCGCGTCCGGGCCGCGTGACGTGTGGCTGATCGGCGGGAGCGGGGCCGTCCGCTGGGACGGCACCGCGTGGCGCCCCGCTCCCGCGCCCGGGGCCACGGCCGTCACCGATCTGGCGGCGCTCGGTCCCCGCGACGCCTGGGCGGTCACCGGCGAGGACACCGCCTGGCACTGGGACGGCTCCCGATGGGAGGGCGTGCGGCTGCCCGCCAAGGCCCGAGGGGTGTCCGGCACCGGCCCCGGCGACGTGTGGGCGGTCGGCTGGCGCGACTCCGGGCCGGGCGTGGCCGGGGAGCACCTCACCCAACCTGCGGCGATGCACTGGGACGGCCGGTCGTGGCGGCTGGTGGAGACCCCGCTGTTCCAGTTCGCCGACCCGGTGCCGCCGGAGGCGTCGGCGACGCTGTCCGAGGTGGTGGCGGTGGCGCCCGGCGAGGCGTGGGCGCTCGGCGAGCAGACCTTCAACCACGGCGAGACGGAGAACGAGCCCGCCGACCCGCCCCCGCTCCTGCTGCACTGGGACGGCGCGAAGTGGCACCGCGGGTCCGCGCCCCGGTCGTCGTACTGCTGCCCTCGGATCGCCTCGGCGGGCGCGGGGCGGGTGCTGATCGTGGTCAACGGCCCGCGCATGCGCGACTCGTGGCTGCGCGATCCCTCCGGCGCCACCACCCCGCTCCCCGCGCTGCCCGGCATGCCGGGACGCCCGTTCGTGACCGTGCACGCGCTGGCGACCGAGCCCGGCACCGGCACGGTCTGGGCCGCCGGCTCGGTCGAGCTGAACCGCGGCGCGGCCCACCACGCGCTGGTGGCCCGCTATCCCTGAGCCCGCTCAGGCCCCGAACGCGCCCCGCCAGGTGGGGTGGGCCGGCACCCAGCCGAGGCGGTCACGGGCGTACCGGTTGCTCGCGCCACGCGCCCACGGCGTACGCGCGGCATGCGACGGTTCAGAGGCGGCACGTGACGGCTCGGGGGTGGCGCCCGACGGTTGGGGGACGGCGCGCACCGGTTCGGGGGCGGCACGCGACGGCTCCGGCACGGCGTGGGGCGGCTCGGGGGCGCCGATGGCCGCGCAGAACGCGGGGGCCCAGTCCGAGGCCGGGGCGGGTTCGTCGTCGCACACGTTCACCGCGCCCACGGGCCAGCCCAGCGCCGCGACGGCGGCCGACGCGGCGTCGTCCACCTGTACGAAGGAGGTCACGTCCGCCCCGGCGGCCAGCCTGCCGGCGTGCGCCTCTCGGGCCATCAGCCCGCCGGGGTGGTACCAGGTGTCCGGGCCGTACAGCATCCCGTAGCGGAGCACCACCCACTCCGGCAGCTCCCGCACAGCCGCCTCCAGCGCCGCCACGCCTCGCACGGTCGCGTCGCGGGGCGGCGCCGCGTCCAGGTCAAGCGGCTCGGCCTCGGCGGCGGGCCCCTCCCCCGGCCCGTACGCCCACGCGATGCTCTGCGCCACGATCCGCCGCACCCCGGCCTCCAGGGCCGCGGCGACGAGGTTGCGCGTGCCCTCGGTACGGATGCGGGCGTTCGCGGCCAGATCGCGCCGGCGCAGATCGGTGAGCTGGTGCATCACGACGTCGGGCGCGGCGTCCCGTACGGCGCCTCGCAACGCGGCGGCGTCGTAGACGTCGGCCACGACCGCCTCCGCCCCCGCCGCGCGCAGCCCGGCGACGGCTTCCGGACGCGAGGTGAGCGCGACCACCTCGTGCCCCTCCTTCACCAGCAACGGCACGACCCGCCGCCCCACCACCCCGGTCGCCCCGGCCAGGAAGACCCGCACGGATTTCGTCATACGCGGCAGGCTACGCAGCGCGAGGACCGCCGAGCCAGACCACTGTGGCCGCATCCGCCCGGACCACTTACGGCCCGCAGCGTGGCGCCCGAACGCCGGGCCGAGCCCGCGCCTGCCGCGCCTCGGGTGGTGGCGCCTTGCGACTCGTACGGGGCGTCCGGTGGGTCCGAGGGGGTACGCGGGGCCCCTTCGTCACGGTGCGAGGGCCGGGCGAACACGGGGTGTGACCCGTTCGGGAGGGGCTCGGCGGCCGGAGGGAAGGGCTGTCAAGGGGCGAATGTCCTGACTCGGGCGGAAATTTCGCGACGTGCCGGACTAGGTGGTTGACGTCGTCATATGCCGTAGATGACGGCTATGGAGGACTATGAGGCGATATTTTCTCATAAGTTTAAGATAAAACTGCTTACCAATACGGACCTAAAGCGGCAAAACACTCATCGACCGGGACAGACCCGGCTTTTACACCTATGTCCGACTACGCATGGTAACTTCACGGTGACAGATGTCGGAAAGGCGAGCTAAGGGAGGAATTCCAATGAGCTTCAGCCAGATGTTCCCGACCCACCACGACTGGTGGGGCGGCTGTGGGTGTCACCGTCGTCGTCGCTGCTGCTTCCGGCGGCATCACCACTGCGGCTGCGGCTTCCGCGGCGGCTGGTGGTGGTAACACGGGAGGATGGGGGCCGGCTCACCGGCCGGCCCCCATCCCCTCACCCCTCCCCCTCCGGGGGCCCTTCCGGGGACCCGCCGGAGGCGCGGGCGACCGGAGCGGGACGGGTGAGGGCCAGGGACGACAGGGGCAGGACGGGCTCCGGGACGGCGCCAGAGGTGGCGCCGATCGTCACGATCCGGCGGACCTTCGGCCGGTTCTGGCCGCACACCCGGGGCACCCGGCTGCTGTTCGCGCTCGGAGTGGTGTGCGCCATGGCCGCGGCGGCCTGCGAGGTCGCCTCCATTTGGCTGTTCGGCGTCATCACCGACCGCGTTCTCGCCACCCAGGACCTCAACGCGTTCTGGGGGCCGGCCATCGCGTGGCTCGCCTTCGCGGTCGTGGCCGGCCTGGTGTCGTTCGGCGGGCAATACGCCACGGCGCTCGGCGGGGAACGCTTCCTGCTGGGGCTGCGCGACCGGCTGTACGCGCACCTGCAGACGCTGACACCCGACTTCTTCGACAACCGCAAGCTCGGCGACCTGATGGCCCGGCTGACCGACGACATCGAGGCGATCGAGGAACTGGTCGGCTCGGGGCTGGTCAAGCTGATCACCACGCTGATCAGTGTGGTGTTCTTCGCCGGCGCGGCCTTCTACATCCGGTGGGATCTCGCGCTGGTGACGCTGGCCCTGGTGCCGGCGTTCCTGTTCGCGTCCAAGGTGTTCGCCTCCCGCTTCCGGTACGCCGCCGCGCGCGAGCGCAGCAGCAACGGGCGGATGAACAGCGTGATCGAGGAGGGCCTGGCCAACCAGCCGCTGGTCCAGGCGTACAACCGCCAGGAGACCGAGGCGGAGCGGTTGCACGTCGAGGGCCGCACCTGGCTGCGTACGAAGATGGCGCAGGCGAAGCTGGCGGCGATGTACACCCCGTCGGTGCAGATCATCGAGACGCTGTGCCTGCTGACCGTGATCGGCTTCGGCGCCTGGGAGATCTCGGCGGGCCGCCTGACCATAGGCGGGCTGCTGTCCTTCGCGGCGTACCTGGCCTATCTCTACCCGGCGGTGCAGAGCATCGGCGAGATCGCGCTGACCGTCTCGGAGGCGGCGGCGGGCTCCGACCGGGTGATCGAGGTACTGGAGACCCGCCCCATGGTCACCGACGCGCCGGCTCCCGTCGGCACGCCGCCCGCATGCCGGGGCGAGGTGGAGTTCCGGAACGTCACCTTCACCTATCCGGGCCGCGAGACCCCGACGCTGCGCGACCTGTCCTTCACGGTCGGGCCGGGCGAGCTGCTGGTCTGCACCGGCCCGAGCGGCGCTGGGAAGTCCACGGTGGCCAAGCTGCTGCTGCGCTTCTACGATCCCGGGTCCGGCCAGGTGCTGCTCGACGGGGTGGACGTGCGCGAGCTGCCGCTGCGCGCACTGCGCGACCGGATCACGGTGTTGCAGCAGGAGAGCCTGCTGTTCTCCGGCACGGTCAAGGAGAACATCGCCTACGGCCGTCCGGACGCGACGATGGAGGAGATCGTCGAGGCGGCGGTCCTGGCCGACGCGCACGACTTCATCGGCAAGCTGCCGCAGGGGTACGACACACCCGTGGGCCAGCGCGGACGCCTGCTGTCGGGCGGTCAGCGCCAGCGCCTGGCCATCGCCAGGGCCATGCTCCGCGACGCCCCGGTGCTGGTCCTGGACGAGCCCATGACCGGGCTGGACCCGGACACCGCGGCCCGCATCATGACCCCGCTGCGGCGCCTGATGGCCGGCCGCACCACCATCATGATCGCCCACGATCTGTCGCTGGTCCCGGAGAACGCGACCAGAATCGATCTCGCTCCGGAACCGACCGCACTGGCGCCGAAATAATCGTTTCGCCGAGCCGAGCTCCCGGTCCCGCCGTATGGAATATGGCGGGACCGGGATCATCTTCCGTGAATGGCGTCACCACCAGTTGCCGGTAAATCGTGGCCTGGTCGTAGCGAAAGTGGAGCCGGGGTCGATGACCCGGAACGCGGCTTCGCAGGCGCGATCCATCTCCTCCAGGAAGCGGTCGTCGCAGACGCGCCGGTCGCCCCTGAACTCGTGGTTGTGAGTGCCTCCGTAATAGCAGCCGCACGCGGCGGAGAAACCGGCTCCCGGAGCGTCGCCGGAGATCCGGTCGTCGCGGGGCGGCTCGCCGCACGATCCCCCGCCCGGCGCTCGCGGCCACGCTCGGTGTCAGCGGGGCCCGGGGGCCCTTCTGAAGGCGAAGGGTTCGCTTTCGCGGCCGGGGACGACGAACCAGCATTCGCCGGTGCCCTCGCTCGCCAGCAGGCGCATGAAGGCGTCCACCACGTCCGAGACCGCCAGGATGGGGAAGCCCATGGCCTCCAGCGTGGACTTTCCGGTGGCGATGATGGCGGTGTCGGCGAAGGAGGGGCACAGGGCCTGGACGCGGACGCCCTGGGGGGCGAGTTCGGGGCCGAGGGAGCGGACCAGGCCGACGACGGCGTGTTTGTTGGCGGCGTAGACGGGGTCGCTGGGGATGCCGACGATGCCGGCCATGCTGGCGGTGGCGACGATGGCGCCGCCGCCGGAGGCGAGGAGGGCGGGGAGGGCGGCGTGGACGCCGAAGACGACGCCGTCCAGGTTGACGCCCATGGCGCGGCGGTAGCGGGCGAGGTCGAAGTCGTCGCCGAGGCCGAAGCCGGAGGCGACGCCGGCGTTGAGGAAGGCGATGTCGAGGCGGCCGTACCGGTCGAGGGCGGCGGCGACGGCGGCGCGGTTGTCGTCCAGGCTGGAGACGTCGCAGTGGACGTACGCGCCGCCGACCTCGTCGGCGACCGCCTTGCCGGCCGCGTCGTCCACGTCGGCGATGATGAGGCGGGCGCCCTCGGCCGCGAGGCGGCGGGCCACGCCCGCGCCGATGCCGTTGCCGCCGCCGGTGATCAGGACGACCTGGCCGGGGGTCACGGCGGGGGGCGGGGTCACAGCGGGGGGCGGGGTCACAGCGGGGGGCGGGGTCACAGCGGGAGACCTCCGGTCGCGTCGCGGGTGGTGCCGGTGTCACGGTACGCCTGGATGGTGCGCTCGGCGATCCGCATCTGGTGGATCTCGTCGGCGCCGTCGGCGAAGCGGGCCCAGCGGGCGTGCTGGAACATGCCGACGAGCGGGGTGTCGGTGGAGTAGCCGAGCGCGCCGTGCACCTGGATGGCCCGGTCGATGATCCGGTTGAGGCTGTTGGCCACGAAGTGCTTGGCCATGGAGACCTCGGTGCGGAAGTCCTCCCCCCGGTCGATCTTGTACGCCGCGTGCAGCACCATCAGCTTGCACTGGTACAGCTCCATCGCCGAGTCGGCGATCATCCACTGGATGCCCTGCTTCTCGGCCAGCAGCGAGCCGTGGCTGTAGCGGTTGAGCGAGCGGTCCACCATCATGTCCAGCGCGGTCTCGGCCTGGGAGATCCAGCGCATGCAGTGGGCGAGGCGGGCGGGGCCGAGGCGGTACTGCCCGAGCCGGTGCCCGTTGCCGCGTCCGCCGAGGATCTGGCCGTCGGGCACCCGCAGGTCGGTGATGACGATCTCGCTGTGCCCGGTGGAGCCGTGCATGGTCTCGACCTCGCGGACGTCGTTCCAGCCCTCCTGCGGGATGTCGATCAGGAAGGCGGTGTTGGCGCCGCGCGAGCCCTCGGGCACGTCGTCCTCGGTGCGGGCGATGAGGATCGCGAAGCTCGCCCGGCGCGCGCCGGAGATGAACCACTTGTGGCCGTTGATCACCCACTCGTCGCCGTCCTTGACCGCGCGGGTGCGGATCAGGGTGGGGTCGGAGCCGGCCACCTCGGGCTCGGTCATCGCGAAGCAGGACGACTTGACGCCCTTGAGCAGCGGCTTGAGGTACTTCTCCTTCTGCTCGTCGTTCGCCCAGTGCAGCAGGGTGTGCATGTTCCCCTCGTCGGGGGCGGCGCAGTTGAACACCCACGGCCCGATCCGGGTCTTGGCGGCCTCCGACTGGAACATGGCCAGGGCGACGTGGCCGAGGCCCATGCCGCCCCACTCCTCGGGCATGTGGGGCAGCCACAGCCCCTCGGCCTGGGCCTTGCCGCGCAGGTCGAAGATGACCCGCAGGTACTCCTCCCGCGGCGGGGTCTTCCCGCCCTCCTCCAGTGCCGCCATGGCGGGGGCGATGGTCTCCCGCACGAAGGTCCGTACGCGGGTGCGTATCTCGTCGTGCTCGGGCGCGAGTGTGAAGTCGATGGCCATGCGGGGCCCCCTCGGTCCGGATTGATGCGGTTGCCCGACTGACTAAGGCAAGTGCATTATTACCGTGGGATCGACGACAGGGGAAGGGATGCCGACCACCACCGCCTCCCGGCTCGTGGCCGCGGCCGAGCGGCTGTTCGCCGAGCGCGGGATCGACGGCGTGTCCCTGCGCGAGATCAACGCCGCCGCCGGCCAGCGCAACTCGACCGCGCTGCAGTACCACTTCGGCGACCGGGCGGGCCTGCTGCGCGCGGTGCTGGCCAAGCACCACCCCGAGATCGAGGTGCGCCGTCACCAGCTCCTGGACGACTACGAGGCGCGCGGCGAGCTGCCCCCGGCCGAGGCCCGCCGCGCGCTCGCCGCCGCCCTGGTACGCCCGCTGGCCGCCAAGCTGGCCGACCACGACGGCGGCCGGGCCTACCTGCGGGTGATGGAGCAGCTCGTGCACCGCGCCGACCCTCCCGCCGTGCTGGTCCCCCCGTCCGATCCGGGCCAGAGCATCAACCGCTGGCGCGAGCTGGTCGCCCCGCTGCTCGCCGACGTCGCCGTACGCCGCCTGCACCTGCGCTTCGTCGCCATCCGCCTCACCCACGTCGAGCTGGCCCGCCGCGCCGACGCCCCCGTGCGCCCCGACGACCGCCTGTTCATCAGCCACCTGATCGACGTGGTCTCCGCGGTGCTGGCCACCGAGGTCTCCCCCGAGACCGCCCGCCTGCTCGCCGAGCGCGACGCGACCCGGTAGCCGCGCCCGGCGGGCCGCGTGGTACGACTTGGGCCGACCGGGAGGGAGTCGTGGCGATGGTGGATCTGCGCGGGGTGGCGGGGTTCTGGAAGGAACGGCATCTGTGCACGCTGAGCAGCGTGCGGGCCGACGGCACCCCGCATGTCGTGCCGGTGGGGGTGACGCTGGACGAGGAGGCGGGGATCGCGCGGGTGATCACCTCGGGCACGTCGTACAAGGCGCGCAGGATCGCGGCGGCGGGGCCGCGGGGCGTGCCGGTGGCGGTGTGCCAGGTGGACGGGCGGCGGTGGTCCACGCTGGAGGGCGTGGCCGTGGTGCGCGCCGACGCCGAGGCCGTCGCGGAGGCCGAGCGCCGGTACGCCGAGCGCTACCGCACCCCCCGGGTCAATCCGAACCGGGTGGTGATCGAGATCCGGGTGACCCGGGTGCTGGGGAACGTCGGCCGGTGAGCCGGGCGGTGGCGGTCGTCTCGGTCGTGGGGATCGGGGCCGACGGGTGGGACGGGCTGGACGCGGCGGCGCGGGAGGCCGTGCGCGGCGCCGAGGTGGTGATGGGCGCCGCGCGGCAGCTCGCACTGGTGCCGGAGGGGGCCGGGGAGCGGGTGGTGTGGCCCTCGCCGCTGCTGCCCGCGCTGCCGGGGCTGCTCGGCGCGTACGCGGGGCGGCGGGTGTGCGTGCTGGCCAGCGGCGATCCGATGTTCTACGGGATCGGGACCACGCTGGCCCGGCTGCTCGGGCCGGAGCGCCTGCGGGTGCACCCCCGGCCGTCGGCGCTGTCGCTGGCCTGCGCCCGGCTGGGCTGGGCGGTGGAGGAGGTCGAGGTCGTCAGCCTGGTGGGGCGGCCGGAGGCGCTGCTGCATCCGGCTGTGCAGCCGGGGCGGCGGGTGCTGGTGCTGAGCGCGGACGCCACGACGCCGGCGCGGGTGGCGGAGCTGCTGCGCTCGCGCGGCTACGCGGGCAGCCGGATGGTGGTGCTGGGCGAGCTGGGCGGTCCCGGGGAGAGCCGGATCGAGGGGACGGCGGCCGGGGCCTGGGACGGCGTGCCGGGGCTGAACGTCGTGGCCGTGGAGTGCGCGGCCGACCCCGGCACGGTGCCGCTGCCCCGGGTCGTGGGGCTGCCCGACGCGGCGTACGAGCACGACGGGCAGCTCACCAAGCGCGAGGTGCGCGCGGTCACGCTGGCGCGGCTCGCGCCCGTCCCCGGCGAGCTGCTGTGGGACGTGGGCGCGGGCGCGGGGAGCATCGCGATCGAGTGGATGCGCAGCCACCCGGCGTGCCGGGCGATCGGCGTCGAGCGCGACCCGGAGCGGGCTGCCCGTGCCGCACGGAACGCGGCGGCCCTGGGCGTGCCGGGGCTGGAGGTCGTGGTGGGCGAGGCGCCGGGGGCGCTGGCCGGGCTGCGTACGCCGGACGCGGTGTTCGTGGGCGGCGGCGCGACCGTGCCCGGGGTGCTGGAGGCGTGCTGGGAGGCGCTGCGGCCCGGGGGCAGGCTGGTGGTGAACGCGGTGACGGTGGAGTCGGAGGCGGTGCTGGCGCGCTGGCACGCCGGGCGCGGCGGCGACATGGTGCGGCTCGCGGTGAGCAGGGCCGCCCCGGTCGGCGGCTTCACCGGGTGGCGCGCGATGATGCCGGTGACCATCCTGAGCGTTGTCAAGGAGGCCGGATGACGGTGCGCTTCGTGGGGGCCGGGCCGGGGGCGGCGGACCTGATCACGGTGCGCGGGCAGCGGGTGCTCGCGTCCTCCCCGGTCTGCCTGTACGCGGGCTCGCTGGTGCCCGCCGAGCTGCTGGCCGAGTGCCCGCCGGGCGCCCGCCTGGTGGACACCGCGGCGCTCACCCTGGACGAGATCGTGGCCGAGATGCTGGCCGCCCACGCCGCCGGGCTCGACGTGGCGCGTCTGCACAGCGGCGACCCGTCGGTGTTCAGCGCGATGGCCGAGCAGATGCGGCGGCTGGACGCGCACGGCGTGCCGTACGAGGTGGTGCCGGGGGTGCCGGCCTTCGCCGCGGCGGCGGCGTCGCTGAGGCGCGAGCTGACCGTGCCGGGCGTCGGGCAGACGGTCGTGCTCACCCGTACGGCCGCGCGCGCCACGCCGATGCCGCCGGGCGAGGATCTGGCCACGCTGGGCGCGAGCCGGGCCACGATGGTGCTGCACCTGGCGGTGCAGCGGATCGACGAGGTCGTCGCGGAGCTGCTGCCGTCGTACGGGGCGGAGTGCCCGGTCGCGGTGGTGGCGCGGGCGAGCCGCGCCGACGAGGTGATCCTGCGCGGCACCCTGGCCGACATCGCGCAGCGGGTGCGGGAGGCCGGGGTCCGCAGGACCGCGGTGATCGTGGTCGGGCGGGTGCTGGCCGCCCGGGAGTTCCCCGACAGCCACCTCTACTCGGCCGAGCGGTGCCGCGCATGACCCAGCGCCCGGCCGACGATCGCGCCCCCGCGGTCGATCACGACGACGTCCACGGTCACGGGGGCCTCGCGCAGCACGGCCCGCGCGGTCTCCAGCGCCCGCGCGGCGATCAGGTCGCCGAGCGGCAGCCCGGCCTCGCGGCACAGCGTGAGGGCGTGCAGGGCGGTGTTGGCCGCCCGTACGCGCCCGGCCAGCTCCGGCGGCGCGCCCGCCTCGGCCGCGAGCGCGGCCAGCAGGTCCTGGTTGACGTGGGAGCGGCCGGAGTGCAGGTCGAGGTGGCCGTCGGCGAGCTTGGACAGCTTGCCCACGCCGCCCGCGACCGTGAGCCGGGGCACCGGGTGGCGGCGCAGGTACTTCAGCACCGCCCCGGCGAAGTCGCCCATGTCGAGCAGTGCGTCCTCGGGCAGGCCGTACAGCTCGGCCGCGACGCGTTCGGAGGTGCTGCCGGTGCAGGCGGCGACGTGCGTACGCCCGGCCGCCCGCGCCACGTCCACACCGCGCCGGATGCTGTCGATCCAGGCCGAGCACGAGTACGGCACCACGATCCCGGTCGTGCCCAGGATGGACAGCCCGCCCAGGATGCCCAGGCGCGGGTTCCAGGTGCGCCGGGCCAGCTCCTCGCCGTTCTCGACGGAGATCTCCACGACGACATCACCGGTGCCGCCGCAGCGCGCGGCCACCTCGGCGATGTGCTCGCGCATCATCCGGCGCGGCACCGGGTTGATCGCGGGCTCCCCCACCTCCAGCGGGAGCCCCGGCTTGGTCACGGTGCCCACGCCGGGCCCGGCCGCGAAGGCCACCCCGCCGCCGGGCGGGCCGGGGCGCACGCGGGCGGAGACGACCGCGCCGTGGGTCACGTCCGGGTCGTCCCCGGCGTCCTTGACCACCGCGGCGGCGGCCTCGCCACCGTCCAGGCGCTCCCAGGCGAGCGCGAACGCCGGGCGCTGCCCCTTCGGCAGCGTGATCGTCACCGGGTCGGGGAACTCCCCGGTCAGCAGCGCGGTGTACGCGGCCGTGGTGGCGGCGGTCGCGCACGCCCCGGTCGTCCAGCCGTGCCGCAGCCCGCTCACCGCGGGACCCGCCGATGACCCGCACGGTGCTGATCCTCGGCGGCACGGGCGAGGCGCGGGCGCTGGCCGCGGCGCTGGACCCGCTGCCGGGCGTGCGCGTGGTGTCCTCGCTGGCCGGGCGGGTGCGCGACCCTCGGCTGCCGGTCGGGGAGGTGCGCGAGGGCGGCTTCGGCGGCGCGGACGGGCTGGCCCGCTGGCTGCGCGAGCACGCGGTGGACGCGGTCGTGGACGCCACGCACCCCTTCGCGGCCAGGATGACCGCGTCGGCGGTGGAGGCGGCGGCCGCGACCGGCACGCCGCTGCTGGTGCTGCGCCGTCCCGGCTGGCGGGAGGGGCCCGGCGACGACTGGCGCTGGGCCGGGTCGGCGGAGGAGGCGGCGGCGCTGCTGCCCGGACTGGGCGAGCGGATCTTCCTGACGACCGGCCGCACCACCCTGGCCGCGTACGCCGGGCTGGACGCGCTGTGGTTCCTGGTCCGGGCCGTCGATCCGCCGCAGCCGCCGCTGCCGCGCAGGTCGCTGGTGGTGCTGGACCGCGGGCCGTACACGGTGGCGGGTGAGCTGGCGCTGATGCGCGAGCACCGGATCGAGGTGCTGGTCACCAAGGACAGCGGCGGCGAGATGACCTCCGCCAAGCTGGCCGCGGCCCGCGAGCTGGGCCTGCCGGCCGTGGTCGTGCGCCGCCCGCCCGCCCCGGAGGGCGTGCCGCTGGCCGCCACGGTGGCCGAGGCGCTGGAGTGGCTGGCCGCTCATGCCGGGTAGCGGCGCGGGGTGTAGACGACCTGACGCCCGCCGCGCTCGACGACCCTGGTGGTGGAGGAGCCGACGACGAGCAGGCAGCGCATGTCCACCTCGGCCGGGTCCAGCTCCCCGAGGGTGACCACGCGGACGCTCTCGGCGCTGCCGCCGACATCGCGGCCGATGACGACCGGCGTACGCGGGGCCCGGTGCTCCAGCAGCAGGTCCCGGGCGGCGGCGACCTGCCAGGTGCGGCTGCGCGACGCCGGGTTGTAGATCGCCAGCACCATGTCCGACCGGGCGGCGGCGGTGATCCGGGCGGCGACCACGTCCCACGGCTTGAGCAGGTCCGACAGGGACAGCACGCAGTAGTCGTGGCCGAGCGGCGCGCCCGCCCGGCTCGCGACCGCCTGGGCCGCGGTCAGGCCGGGCACCACGCGTACGGCGACGTCGGCGAACCTCGGCTCGGCGGCGGCCTCCAGCACCGCGCTGGCCATGGCGAACACACCCGGGTCGCCGGAGGAGACGACCGCCACCCGCGAGCCCGCGCGGGCCAGTTCCAGCGCGTGCACGGCCCGCCTGGCCTCCTCGCGGTTGTCGGTGGGGTGGCGGCGCTGGCGCGGGTTGGGCGGCACCCGGTCCAGGTAGGGGCCGTAGCCCACCAGCTCGTCCGCGGTGGCCAGGGCGTCCTGGGCCTCGGGGGTGAGCCAGGGCCGCCCGGCCGGGCCGAGCCCGACCACGACGACCTCCCCCTGACGCGGCTCCCCCTGACGCGGCTCCCGCTCCGGCGCGGGCTCGGGCAGGCCGGAGGGCGGGGTGAGCGGGCTGGGCAGCAGCGCGAGCGAGAAGTACGGCACGGTGGCCGGATCGACCTCCGCCAGCGGCTCGACGCGCTGCTTGTCGGTGGTGGCGCGCTCGACGTACCAGGCGTCGTCCAGGCGGCCGGCCTCGGCGAGGGCCGAGCGCACCTTGTCGAAGGTGCGGCCCAGCTTGAGCACGGCGGCGGAGTCGGTGGCGGCCAGCTTCCCGGCCAGCACCTCGGCGGGGAGCGTGCCCGGCAGCACGGTCAGGACCTCGTCCCGTTCCACCAGCGGGCGGCCGAGCACGGCGGACGCGCCGCTGACCGAGGTCACGCCGGGGACGACCTCGGTCGGGTAGCGGTGCGCGAGCCGCTTGTGGATGTGCATGTACGAGCCGTAGAACAGCGGGTCGCCCTCGCACAGCACGACCACGTCGCGCCCGGCGTCCAGGTGCTTGGCCAGGCGGGTGGCGCAGTCGGCGTAGAAGTCGTCCAGCGCGCCCTGGTAGCCGCCGGGGTGGTCGGTGGCCTCGGTGGTGACCGGGTAGATCAGCGCTTCCTCGATCTGGTCGCCGCGCAGGTAGGGCAGCGCCACCGACCGGGCGATGCTGCGGCCGTGCCGAGCGCTGTGGTAGGCGATCACGTCGGCCTGGCCGAGCAGCCTGGCGGCCTTGACCGTGACCAGCTCCGGATCGCCCGGCCCGAGCCCCACGCCGACCAGCCGCCCGGTGCGCCCGGTCTCCTCGGGCCGCCCGGTCTCCTCAGGCTGCCCGGTGTGTTCTGCCTGCCCGGTGTGTTCTGCCTGCCCGGTGTGGCCCGCCTGCCCGGTCTGCTCCACGCTCATTCCTCCTCGCTCGCGATGGCGTTGACCGCGGCGGCGGCCATCGCGCTGCCGCCTCGGCGGCCGTGCACGACCAGGTGCTCCAGCCCGGACTCGGCCAGCGCCTGCTTGGACTCGGCCGCCCCGATGAACCCCACCGGGACGCCGAGCACCGCCGCGGGCCGTCCCGCGCCCTCCTCGACCAGTTCGAGCAGGCGGAACAGCGCCGTCGGCGCGTTGCCGATGGCCACCACGGCGCCGTCGAGCCGGTCGCGCCACAGGTCCACGGCGGCGGCGCTGCGGGTGGTGCCCAGCCGCTCGGCGAGCGCGGGCACGGCCGGGTCGCCCAGCGTGCACAGCACGTCGTTGCCGGCGGGCAGGCGCCGCCTGGTCACCCCGGAGGCGACCATCATCGCGTCGCACAGCACCGGCGCCCCGGCGCGCAGCGCCTCGCGGGCCGCCGTGACGACCCCGGGCGACCAGGCGAGGTCCGCGACGAGATCGACCATCCCGCAGGCGTGGATCATGCGCACGGCCACCTGGGCGACCTGCGGCGGCAACGGCGCGAGGTCGGCCTCGGCCCGGATCGTGGCGAACGACCTGCGGTAGATCTCCGCGCCGTCCCTGACGTAGTCGATCACAGTCTCCTCACCAGTCGCTCGATCGCGCCGCTCGCGGCGCCGGTCACGCGGTAGCCCGCCGCCTCGGCCACGACGTCCACGGTCGTGTCGCGGGGGCGTCCGCAGCGGCGCTCGCAGCCGCTCCAGTGGATCACCTCGCCGCGGCGGGCGGACAGTGCGGCGAAGCGGGCGGCGTCCGCCCGCACGTCGGCGCGCGCCTTCGCGCAGCCGGGACGCCCGGTGCACGCGGTGAGCCCCGTGTACGGCGAGGCGGGGTCGGTCACCAGACCGGCCGCGGCGAGCGCGTCCAGCGCGCGCCGGGCGGCCTCAGGCCCGTCGAGGTCCGGCACGACGATCCCCCGCCACGGCGTGATCACCACCTCGCCGCCGAGCCCGGCCGCGACCTCCGCCTGCGCGGCCGACAGCCGCCCGAGCGGCGCCAGCGCCGCGACGGCGTACCGCCCGCCCCCGTCCTGCGCCACCAGGCCGCACAGCACGCGCCTCTCCGCCGCTCGGCGGTCGCCGTCCCCGCCCGCATCGAACCCGGCGGCCGGGGCGCCCGGCTCGGACGCGCCGGCGACGACGTGGGCATGCATGTGGGCGTGCACGTGGGGGTGCGCGTGCAGGCGGGCCGCGATCCGGGCGGGGCCGTCCTGTAACTCCTCGATCCGCCACGCGCCGGAGCCCTGCGCCTCGCGCTCGGCGAGGAACGCCTCGGCCACCGCGAGCATCACCCCGACCGCCTCGGCGGCCGGAGCGGACAGGGCGGACAGGGCGGCCAGGGCGGCCAGGGCCGGCGTGCCCATCAGGACCCGGACCTCGCCGGGGGCGGCCGGGACGAGGGTGACGTCGGCGCCGAGGCTGGTGACCGCGCCGGTGCCGTCGTCCAGGGCGAACAGGAACCGGCCGGGCAGGTCGGCCACCGCGGGCCGGGCGCACAGGCCCCGGTCCAGGGCGCGCACGAGGGGGCGTACGTCGAGCAGGGAGCCGGGGACCCGGCCGGAGAGGGGCGCGGCCACGATGTTGCGCACGCGTTCGTGGGTGGCGGAGGGCAGCAGACCGGCGGCGGCCATGCGCGCGGCGAGGGCCTGCCCGCCGGACAGGCCGCGCACCTGGAGGTTGGCCCGGGATGTGAGTTCGATCACCCCCGAGCCCAGCTCGCGGGCGGCCGCGGCCACCTCGCGTAGCTGCGCGGCGGTCAGCATGCCCCCGGGCACGCGGAGCCGCGCGAGGTCGCCATCTGCGGCGGGATGTACCTGAAGCGCCCCCGGACATGCGTCGCGTCGCAATCGTCCGGAGAAGTCGGCTATGGCCACGCTGAGGATGGTAACGCCACGTTCCTTGCCGGGAATCGGCCCGGCATGGTGTGATCGGGGGGACGGAATGGGAGGAAGCCGGTGCGAAACCGGCGCGGTCCCGCCACTGTAACCGGGGAGCGAACCCCACCCGAGGCCACGGTCCGGCGACGGACGGGAAGGCCGGGGCGAGCGCCGATCCGGGAGCCAGGAGACTTCCGCCGTCGCGTTCGACCACGACCCGGGGCGAGGACCCCGAGGGAGGACCACTGGTGCGCCCGACGCCGCCCGCCGTACCCTCCGGGGACGCGACGATCCTGCTGCTGTCCACCTCCGACACCGACCTGCTCAGCGCGCGCGCCGGCGGCGCCGCGTACAGGCTCGCCAACCCCGCGCGCGTGGACGTCGCCGCCCTGCCGGGCCTCCTGGACGGGGTGGACCTCGTCGTGGTGCGCCTGCTCGGCGGCCGGCGGGCCTGGGAGGAGGGCCTGGACGCGCTGCTGGCCGGCCCCCTGCCCGTGGTGGTGCTGGGCGGGGAGCAGGCGCCCGACGCCGAGCTGATGGAGCTGTCCACCGTGCCCGCCGGGGTGTGCGCCGAGGCGCACGCCTACCTCGCGCACGGCGGCCCGGCCAACCTGGCGCAGCTCCACGCGTTCCTGTGCGACACGGTGCTGCTGACCGGGCACGGGTTCGCGCCGCCCGAGCCCACGCCCGCCTGGGGCGTCCTGGAGCGGCCCAGCGCGCCGGGCGACGGCCCCACCGTGGGCGTCCTGTACTACCGCGCCCACCACGTCGCCGGGAACACCGCCTTCGTGGAGGCGCTGTGCGCGGCCGTGGAGCAGGCGGGCGGCAGGCCGCTGCCGGTGTACTGCGCCTCGCTGCGCGCCGCCGACCCCGGGCTGCTCGACGTGCTGCGCGCCGCCGACGTGCTCGTGGTCACGGTGCTCGCGGCCGGAGGCACCCGGCCCGCGACCGCCTCCGCCGGGGGCGACGACGCCGCCTGGGACGTGGGCGCGCTGGCCGGGCTGGACGTGCCGATCCTTCAGGCGCTGTGCCTGACCACGAGCCGGGAGGCGTGGGAGCGCGACGACGACGGCCTGTCCCCGCTCGACGCCGCCTCCCAGGTGGCGATCCCGGAGTTCGACGGACGGATCATCACGGTGCCGTTCTCGTTCAAGGAGATCGACGCGGACGGCCTGACCGTGTACGCCGCCGACCCCGAGCGGGCCGCGCGGGTGGCCGGGATCGCGGTCAGGCACGGCATGCTCCGGCACGTGCCGCCCGCCGAGCGCCGGATCGCGGTGATGCTGTCGGCGTACCCGACCAAGCACTCGCGGGTCGGCAACGCCGTCGGGCTGGACACCCCCGCCAGCGTGGTCGCGCTGCTGGCGGCCATGCGGGAGGCGGGCTACGACCTCGGCCCGGACGACGGCATCCCCGGGGTCGCCACCGGCGATGGCGACGCGCTGATCCACGCGCTGATCGCGGCGGGCGGGCAGGACCGCGACTGGCTGACCGAGGAGCAGATCGCCGGCAACCCGGTGCGGATCTCGGCGGCCGAGTACCGCGCCTGGTACCGCACCCTCCCGGGCGACCTGCGCGAGGAGATCGAGCGGCACTGGGGGCCGCCGCCGGGCGAGCTGTTCGTGGACCGCTCGCGCGACCCCGAGGGCGAGATCGTGCTGGCCGCGCTGCGCTCCGGCAACGCCGTGGTGATGGTGCAGCCGCCGCGCGGCTTCGGTGAGAACCCGATCGCGATCTACCACGACCCGGACCTGCCGCCCAGCCACCACTACCTGGCCGCCTACCGCTGGCTGGCCGCCGGGTTCGGCGCGCACGCCGTGGTGCACGTGGGCAAGCACGGCAACCTGGAGTGGCTGCCGGGCAAGTCGGCCGGGATGTCGGCCTCCTGCGGCCCGGACGCGGCGCTCGGCGACCTGCCGCTGGTCTACCCGTTCCTGGTCAACGACCCGGGCGAGGGCACCCAGGCCAAGCGGCGCGCGCACGCCGTGCTGGTGGACCACCTGGTGCCGCCGATGGCCCGCGCCGAGACGTACGGCGACATCGCCCGGCTGGAGCAACTGCTGGACGAGCACGCCACGATCGCGGCCATGGACCCGGCCAAGCTGCCCGCGATCCGGGCCCAGATCTGGACCCTGATCCAGGCGGCCCGGCTGGACCACGACCTCGGCGTGGACGACCGGCCGCACGACACCGAGTTCGACGACTTCCTGCTGCACGTGGACGGCTGGCTGTGCGAGGTCAAGGACGCGCAGATCCGCGACGGCCTGCACGTGCTCGGCGCGGCGCCGCAGGGCGAGGCGCGGGTGAACCTGGTGCTCGCCATGCTGCGCGCCCGCCAGCTCTGGGCGGGCCGGGAGGCGCTGCCCGGCCTGCGCGAGGCGCTGGGCCTGGCCGAGGACGGCACGGCCGGGCGGCTCGGCGTGGACGAGGCCGAGGCGCGGGCGCGGGCCCTGGTGGAGGCGATGGAGGCGCGCGGCTGGGCCCCGGACGCCGCGGCGGAGGTCGCCGCGGGCGAGGCGGCGGGCGTGCGCGCGGTGCTGGAGTTCGCGGCCACCGAGATCGTCCCCCGGCTGGCCGGGACCGCCGACGAGATCCGCATGGTGCTGCACGCGCTGGACGGCGGCTACGTGCCGGCCGGCCCCAGCGGGTCGCCGCTGCGCGGCCTGATCAACGTGCTGCCGACCGGGCGCAACTTCTACTCGGTCGATCCGCGCGCCGTGCCCAGCAGGCTGGCCTGGGAGACCGGCCAGGCGATGGCCGACTCGCTGCTCGACCGCTACCGGTCCGACACCGGCGAGTGGCCGCGCTCGGTCGGGCTGTCGGTGTGGGGCACCAGCGCGATGCGCACCGCGGGCGACGACGTGGCCGAGGTGCTGGCGCTGCTCGGCGTGCGCCCGGTGTGGGACGAGGCGTCCCGGCGGGTCACCGGCCTGGAGCCCGTCCCGCTCGCCGAGCTGGGCCGCCCGCGCATCGACGTCACCGTCCGCATCAGCGGGTTCTTCCGCGACGCGTTCCCGCACGTGGTGACGATGCTGGACGACGCCGTACGCCTGGTGGCCGGGCTGGACGAGCCCGCCGAGCAGAACCACGTGCGCGCCCACGTCGCCGCCGACCTGGCCGGCCACGGCGACGAGCGGCGCGCCACCCTGCGCGTGTTCGGCTCCCGCCCCGGCGCGTACGGCGCGGGCCTGCTGCCCCTGATCGACAGCGGCAACTGGCGCGACGACGCCGACCTGGCCGAGGTGTACGCCGTGTGGGGCGGCTTCGCCTACGGCCGCGACCTGGACGGCGTGCCCGCCAGGGCCGACATGGAGGCCGCCTACCGGCGCATCGCGGTCGCGGCCAAGAACGTGGACACCCGCGAACACGACATCGCCGACTCCGACGACTACTTCCAGTACCACGGCGGCATGATCGCGACGGTGCGCGCCCTCACCGGCCGCGCGCCGGCGGCGTACGTGGGCGACAGCACCCGCCCCGACGCCGTGCGCACCCGGACACTGCACGAGGAGACCTCGCGCGTCTTCCGCGCCCGCGTGGTCAACCCGAACTGGCTGGCCGCGATGCGCAGGCACGGCTACAAGGGCGCCTTCGAGCTGGCCGCGACGGTGGACTACCTGTTCGGCTACGACGCCACCACCGGCGTGATGGCCGACTGGATGTACGACCGCCTGGCCCAGACCTACGTCCTGGACCCGGTCAACCAGGAGTTCCTGGCCACCTCCAACCCCTGGGCGCTGCACGGCATCGCCGAACGCCTCCTGGAGGCCGCCGGCCGCGAGATGTGGCAGCACCCGGACCCGGAGACCCTGGCCGCCCTCCAGGAGGTCTACCTCAAGACCGAGGGCGACCTGGAGGACCGCTAGCGGCGGCGACCAGGCGGGCGGCCAGCTCGGGGGCGCCCGCCCAGTGCAGGTGCAGGTAGGAGGCGGACAGGGAGGGGGTGCCGAAGCCGTCGGCGCCGCCGCGCCAGCGGAACAGCGGGGTGGCGGCGTGCGCCGGGGTGACGGCCGTGCGGTGGAACTCGTGGCCGCGGTAGCGCTCGCCCTCGCGGGTGAGCACCGAGCCCGCGGTGGCCACGGCGTCGCGGTAGCCCAGGGTGAGCTTGGCGGTCATCGTGGCCGTGACGGGCAGGCGCCCGCACATGGGGTGGCCGTCCAGCTCGCGGGCGAGGTAGAGCAGGCCGGCGCACTCGGCGGCGATCGGGCCGTCGAACGCGGCCACCTGCTTGCGCAGCGGCTCGTTGGCCGACAGGCCGGGTGCGTGCATCTCGGGGAAGCCGCCGCCGATGACGAGGGCGGCCGTGCCCTCGGGCAGCAGCTCGTCGCGGAGCGGGTCGAAGGTCACCACGTCGGCGCCGGCGGCGGCCAGCAGTTCGGCCTGCTCGGCGTAGCCGAAGGTGAACGCGGCGCCGCCCGCCACCGCCACCACCGGCGACCCGCCGTGCTCCACCCGGGGCGGGGACCAGGGGGCGGCGTGCAGCGGGGGCGCGGCGCGGGCCACCGTCATCAGGGCGTCCAGGTCGCAGGAGGCGGCGATCAGGGCGGCCATGCGGTCCACCGCCGCCAGCGCCTCGGCCTGGCGCTCGGCGGCGGGGATCAGGCCGAGGTGGCGGGAGGGGGTGGCCACGCCGTCCGTACGGGGGACGGCGCCGAAGACCGGCACGCCGCTCTCGGCGAGCGCGGTGCGGCAGATCTCCTCGTGCCGGGGCGAGCCGACGTTGTTCAGCACCACCCCGGCCAGGCGCACCCGCCCGTCGTAGGCCGCGAAGCCCTGCACCAGCGCGGCCACGGAACGGCCCTGGCGGGCGGCGTCCACGACCATCACCACCGGCGCGGCCAGCAGCCGGGCCACGTGGGCGGTGGAGGCGAATCCGGTGGCGCCCGCGCCGTCGTACAGGCCCATGACGCCCTCGACGACCGCCACGTCCGCACCGGCGGCGCCGTGCAGGAACAGCGGGGCGATGAGGTCCTCGCCGGTCAGCCACGGGTCCAGGTTGCGGCCGGGACGGCCGGTGGCCAGGGCGTGGTAGCCGGGGTCGATGTAGTCGGGCCCCACCTTGTGCGGCGACACGCGCAGGCCACGGGCCCGCAGCGCGGCCATCAGCCCGGTCGCGACCGTGGTCTTGCCGCTTCCGGACGCCGCCGCGCCGATCACCAGCCGGGGGATCACCACTCGATGCCCTTCTGCCCCTTCTGGCCCGAATCCATGGGATGCCTGACCTTGCCCATCTCGGTCACCAGGTCGGCGGCCTCCACCAGGGCGGGCGCCGCGTTCCTGCCGGTGATCACCACGTGCTGGGTCCCGGGGCGGGCGGCCAGCGCGGCCACCACGTCGTCCACGTCCACCCAGCCCCACGCCATGGGGTAGGTGAACTCGTCGAGCACGTAGAAGCGGTACGTCTCGGCCGCCAGGTCGCGTTTGATCTGCTCCCACCCCTCGCGCGCCGCCGCCGCGTGGTCCTCCTCCGAGCCGCGGTGCCGCAGCCAGGACCACCCCTCCCCCATCTTGTGCCAGGCCACGGTGCCGCCCTCGCCCGACGCGCCGAGCACGCGCAGCGCCCGCTCCTCGCCGACCCGCCACTTGGCCGACTTCACGAACTGGAACACCCCGATCGGCCAGCCCTGGTTCCACGCCCGCAGCGCCATGCCGAACGCCGCCGTGGACTTGCCCTTGCCCGGCCCGGTGTGCACGATCAGCAGCGGCCTGGCCCGGCGTGCCCGGGTGGTCAGGCCGTCGTCCGGCACGTTCTCCGGCTTGCCCTGCGGCATCCTCAGCCCGCCTTCCCGCGCCTGGCGCGGACCAGCCCCGCCAGGCCGCCGTCCTTGAGCGCGTCCAGGGGCACGACCGGCATGTCCAGCCGGGCCGCGAGGTCTCCGGCCCGGCCCAGCCTGATCCGCCCCGACTCGCAGTCCACGACCACACCCGCGGTCCCGGCCAGCGGCGCGGCGGCGCGGGTCACGTCCCCCGCTCCGGCCGTCGCGCGGCCGTCGGTCACGATGACGAGCAGCGGGCGGCGGGCGGGGTCGCGCAGCCGCTCCACCCGCAGCACCTCCGCGGCCCGCACCAGCCCGGCGGCGAGCGGCGTACGCCCGCCGGTGGGCAGCTCGCGCAGCCGGGCCGCGCCGGCCTCCACCGAGGACGTCGGCGGCAGCGCCACCTCCGCGCCCGCGCCGCGGAAGGTGACCAGGCCGATCTTGTCGCGCCGCTGGTAGGCGTCGAGCAGCAGGCTCAGCACGGCCGCCTTCACCGCGCCCATCCGGCTCCGCGCGGCCATCGACCCGCTGGCGTCCACCACGAACAGCACGAGGTTGCCCTCCTTGCCCTCGCGCACGGCCTCACGCAGGTCGCCGTCCCGCAGCAGCAGGCCGGGCCCGCTCCGGCCGCGCTCGCGCTGGTGCGGCGCGGCGGCGAGGAGCGTCGCGGTCAGGTGCGGCCGGCGCAGCCGTCCCTCCGGCGGGCGCGAGCCGGTGGTCCGCCCGTACGGCGTGCGCGCCCGCGACCGCCGCCCCGCCGCGCCGTCCCCGATCCCCGGCACCTGGAACGAGCGCGCCGCCGGAACCCGGTACGGCTCCCCCGGCGCCACGATCCGCTCCCCCGGCCCGTCACCCGGCCCTTCACCCGGGCGATCGTCCCCGCCGTCGTCTCCACCGTCGCCTCCGTCACCGCCGCCGTCTCCCGAAGGCGGCGGCCCGGGGTCGTCGTCGCCGCCGTGCTCCTCAAGCAGTTCGTCGAGGCGCTCGTCGTCCAGGCCCGGGGTGTCGAACGGGTCGCGGCGGCGGCGGTGGGGCAGCGCGAGGCGGGCCGCCTCCCGTACGTCCTGCTCCGTCACCTCCGTACGCCCGTGCCAGGCCGCGTGCGCGATGGCCGCGTTCGCGGTCACCAGGTCGGCGCGCAGCCCGTCCACCTCGAACGCGGCGCAGATGGCGGCGATCTGGCGCAGCCGCGCGTCGGGCAGCGTCACCCGGGCCACCCGCTCGCTGGCGGCGGCCACGCGTGCGGCCAGCGCCGCCTCCTCCTCCGCCCACCGGGCGGCGAACCCCTCCGGATCGGCGTCGAAGGCCAGCCGCCGCCGTACGACCTCCGCCCGCTCGTCCGGGTCGCGCGAGGCCCGCACCTCGACGGTCAGCCCGAACCGGTCCAGGAGCTGAGGACGCAGCTCGCCCTCCTCCGGGTTCATGGTGCCCACGAGCAGGAAACGGGCGGCGTGCCGCACCGAGACCCCCTCGCGCTCCACGTAGGACCGGCCGAGCGCGGCGGCGTCGAGCAGCAGGTCCACGAGGTGGTCGTGCAGCAGGTTCACCTCATCGACGTAGAGCACCCCGCGGTGCGCGGCGGCCAGCAGCCCCGGCTCGAACGCCTTGACCCCCTCCGTCAGCGCCCGCTCGATGTCCAGCGAGCCCACCAGCCGGTCCTCCGACGCGCCCACCGGCAACTCCACGAGCGCCGCCGGCCGGACCCTGCCCGCCGCGCCCTCGCCATGCGGCCCGTCCGGGCACCCCGGGTCGGGCGCGGCGGGATCGCAGGCGAACCGGCACCCCTCCACGACCTCGACCCTCGGGAGCTGCGCGGCCAGCGCCCGCACGATGGTGGACTTCGCCGTCCCCTTCTCCCCGCGCACCAGCACCCCGCCCACCCGCGGCGACACCGCGTTGAGCACCAGGGCCAGCTTGAGATCCTCCAGCCCGACGACGGCACTGAAGGGATAGTGGGGGTGCTGATGACCCGTCACATCACGCCTCTCGTTTCACGACTGACGCCGCCCCCGGCTCGGGGCGGTGGTTGACCCGGCGGACGCGCCACCCGGCGGGGGTGGCGCTCAGCTCGGTCAGCGACAGCGGGGCCAGGTCGAACGCACCGGCGCCGGTCAGGCCCAGGACATGGCCGAGCGCGGCCCTGATCGGTCCGGCGTCGCAGCAGGCGACCGCCGGTTCCGCGGCGGTCGCGCGCCACTTCTCCAGCCAGGCGGCCACTCTGCGGGCCATCTCGGCGTCGCTCTCCCCGCCGGGCGGGGCCTGGGCGGGGTCCTCGCGCCAGCGGCGCAGCGCGTCGGGCTCGGCCAGGGCGACATCGGCGTACGGCAGGCCGCGCCAGCGCCCCGGGTCGGCCACGGCCAGTTCGGGGACGACCTCGGCCCGCCCCGGCGCCAGCGCCTCGGCCGTCTCCCGCGCCGCGGGCTCGGGCGCGGTGAACCACCGCCCCTCGGGCAGCGTGCCCGCCAGCCCGGCCGCCCGCGCCAGCCCGGCCGGGTCGGCACGCTCCCCCGCCGGGAAGCGCGCCGCCCGCATGGCGGGCGTGGACGCGTGCCGCACCAGGATCAGGCTGGGCACCGGGTCAGCCCGCCACGGCCGTGCGTGGCCGCCGCGGGCTGACGGCCAGCCGGAAGAAGGCGCCGAGTGCCGCCCACAGGACGAGCTGGGTGGCCAGGGAGGCCAGGCGGAAGTCCCACAGCAGGGTGGCGGGGAAGCCGGACGGGACCTCCTCCACCTCCGGGAGGACCAGCCAGGCCACGGCCACCGGGAGCAGGAACCCGAGGGCCCCCGCGGCCACCGGGTAGCGCGGGACCCTGCGGGCGCAGGTGACCGCGACCGCCAGGGACAACAGGCCGATGGCCACCATGACCAGGTACAGGACGGTACGGCTCCCGATGGTCTCGGGGTCGCCGACCGCGGGCGGGTTGGCGGGGTACTTCACGAACGGGACCAGCACCACCGCGACGAACGCGGCGGCGGCCATGACGGCGGCGAGGGTGCCCGCGGGCCGGGGCCCGATCCGGCCGCGCAGCGCGGCGAAGGCGAGGGCGAAGACGCCGCCCACCGCCGCGCCGTACAGGCCGAGGGCCAGGAACAGACCGGCGCGCTGGCCGTCCCGGCTGACCACGGCCTCGTCGTGGGAGTGGGAGTGGGCGGGGGCCTCGCTCTGGGCCTGGTCCTGGGCCGCGTGCGCGGCCTCCTCCAGGGCGATGGCCGCCTCGACCCGGGGCTCGCCCACGGCGTAGGCGAAGCACGCGGCGATGAGCCCGGCGGCCAGCCCGGCGAGCAGGCCCCGGACGAGCAGGGCGCGTATCACGACGCGCGCTCAGTGGCAGGGCACGCCGAGCAGGTGGCGCCCGTCGTGCATCAGCTCGTGCAGGTAGGAGCCCATCTGGGAGACCGCGCCCTGGTCGAAGGTGACCAGGTAGGCGACCAGCAGGAGCAGGGGTACGGCGGCGAGCAGCCAGGGCAGGAGCCGGGAGAGGGGGATGGGGGTGGTGGCGGTGAGCTCACTCATGCGATGCCTCCTTGGGAATGACGCGTCCCACTCGGTGAGGACGCGGCGGCCAAGTGACCTGGCTCCCGGAAGGCTGCTTCCGGATACAGTGGCGCGCCCGCACCGGCATCTCACCGGATTTCCCTCGGACCGCCGCGAAATCCCCCGGAACGTACCCTTTTATCACTCAATGCGTCAAGCGCCCCAGTCCAGCGGCACCGTAGTCTGATCGCGGGACGCGACGGGCGACACGAGGAGTGCGCGTGGGGGCGAAGTGGGCCGAGCACACGGTCTGGTGGCACGTCTACCCTCTCGGCTTCACCGGCGCCGAGAAGCAGGCGCTGCCGCCGGGCGAGCCGCCGCGCGACCGGCTGGCCCACATCGAGGGCTGGCTCGACTACGCGGTCGCGCTCGGCTGCTCCGGGCTGCTGCTCGGGCCGATATTCGAGGCCGAGACCCACGGCTACGACACCGTGGACCACTTCGCGATCGACCGGCGGCTCGGCGACGACGCCGCGTTCGACCGGCTGGTCGCGGCGGCGCGTGAGCGCGGGCTGCGGCTCGTGCTCGACGGCGTGTTCAACCACGTCGGGCGGGGCTTTCCCGCCTTCGTACGCGCCGAGGCCGGCGACCCGGCGTACACGCGCTGGTTCCGGCGCGGCGACGACGGCGAGTACGCCGACTTCGAGGGCCACCGCCACCTGGTGGCGCTCGACCACGACGAGCCCGCCGTGCTCGACCACGTCGTCCGGGTCATGACGCACTGGCTGGACCGGGGCGCGTCCGGCTGGCGGCTGGACGCCGCGTACGCCGTGCCGCCCGCGTTCTGGCGCGAGGCCCTGGCCCGGGTCCGCCGCGCCCACCCCGGCGCCTGGTTCGCCGGGGAGAAGATCCACGGCGACTACGCGGCGTACGCCGAGGCGTCCGGGCTGGACTCCCTCACCCAGTACGAGCTGTGGAAGGCCATCTGGAGCTCGCTCAACGACCGCAACTTCTTCGAGCTGGCCTGGGCCCTGGACCGGCACGTCAAGCTGCTCGACACCTTCGTGCCGCAGACCTTCGCCGGCAACCACGACGTGACCAGGCTCGCCGACAGGCTCGCCGACGAGCGGCATCTCGGCCACGCGCTCGCGGTGTTGCTCACCGTCGCGGGCGTGCCGAGCGTCTACTACGGCGACGAGCAGGGCCTGCGCGGCGTCAAGGAGGAGCGGGCCGGCGGCGACGACGCGATCCGCCCGGCGTTCCCCGACCGGCCCGGCGGCCTCGACCCCGCGGGCCTGCCGGTCTACCGGCTGCACCAGCGCCTGATCGCGCTGCGCCGCCGCCACCCGTGGCTGGTGCGGGCCCGTACGGCCGCCGCGCACCTCACCAACCGGGCGGTCGCGCTGCGCTCGGAGGGCGACGCCGGCCAGACCCTGATCACGCTGCTCAACGTGGACGACGAGGAGTACCGGTTCCCGCTGGACCTCGCCGGCCTCGCCGTCGCCGGCTCCTCCCAGGGCCCGGAGCGGCACCACGGCGACCCGGCGGTCGTCCCCGCGCACGGCTGGACGATCCTGGCCTGACGCCCCTCTTCTAGGGGATGTCCTTCTAGGGGATGTCGGCGGTCTGCACCGTGGCGATCTCGCCCATGGCCGCCGACAGGCACAGGTCGAGCGGGTAGGAGGTGACGGCGAGCAGGTCGGCCACGAGCAGCGGGCCGTACGCCGCGGTGTCGCGGGGCGACAGCGGCGGGGCCTCCTCCGCGCCCGGGTGCACCCCCAGCGCGCCCGAGAGCATCAGCACCAGGGCGGTGACGTCCACGCGCAGGGTCTCGGCGGGCAGCCACCGGGCGGTCTGGCCCGCCACGCGGTCCAGCACCGCGCGCACGTCGTCGCTCGCGATCCCGCCGTGGTGCAGGTTCTCCAGCAGCATGCGCACCATCGCCCCCATGACCAGCCCCGACTGCGCCGGATCGGCCGCCGCGAGCCGCGCCACGGCCTCGCCGTACGCCTCGTGGTCGCGCGCCATGGCCGCCTTGACGGCCTCGTGCACGGCCCCCGCGATGCCGCGGGCCGGTTCGGGCAGATCGCGCCAGGACGCGGGGTGGGGCAGCTCACGCCAAGACACGGTCATGGTTTCCTTCCTCAGGGCGATGCGAGGGACGCCGCAGGACAGGATGGCACACACCACCCCGCCCACCACGGGAAATCCGCCGTACGTGGCCGGACCCACAAGATTGTCGGTGGGGTTCTCTACGATGAGCGGCCTGATGGAGGGAGCCCGCCGATGCTGGACGCGATGATCGTGCCGTTGCTGGTCACCACCGACCTGCCGCCCGGGTCCGACGTGGCGCAGTTCGGGCGCATCGTCACCGGCGCGGTGCGCACGCTCCGCCGCGGCGACCTCGCCTACCCCGGTTACCTGCACGGGCGCACGTTCTGGCTCGACCGCCCCGGCCCGCCGGGCGGGCTGCGGCGCGAGGAGCTGCGCTTCGCGGCGCTGCTCGGCTTCCTGTCGGCGGCCGGCCCGCGCGGCTCGGCCCGCGAGGTGGTGGCCGACGCCCGCGCGGCGATCACGGTCGCGATCTCGGCCCGCTACGGCGACCTGGGCAGCCCGCCGGCGGTGATGGGCATCCGCAGCGAGGACGTCCGCGAGCGCACCCCCGAGACCGCCGTCACCGCGATCACCTCCGACGCGGTGCCCGAGCTCGCCGCGGTGACCCGCTCCTATCTCTGACCCCCGTGGTCTCCGGCGCCGCGACCCGCTTGATCAAGGTTTGACCCATCGATCGCGGCCCAATCACCCGCCAGGGGTTTCACTCTGATTTGGGTAAGGGCAGGATGGTCGCCACAGCACAAGCCATGGCCTGTGTGTGACAGTGACGGTCACGAGTGCTGGAGGCCGCGATGGACCTGACGGTGCAAGTGGTGCTGCTGGACCACCGGGTCGCGGTGGTCACGGTCGCCGGCGAGCTGGACATGCTGACGGTGCCGCTGCTCGAAGCGGCACTCCGGGACCTGCCCGAGTCCGGGGTCCGGCGCGTCGTGCTCGACGTCACCGA
The DNA here is from genome assembly GCF_014202315.1 of Thermocatellispora tengchongensis. GTDB lineage: Bacteria > Actinomycetota > Actinomycetes > Streptosporangiales > Streptosporangiaceae > Thermocatellispora > Thermocatellispora tengchongensis. The sequence goes on from NZ_JACHGN010000014.1 coordinate 161,568, forward strand.
CCTGGGGTTCTGCGACGCGGCGGGCGTCCATCTGCTGCAGCGCGCCCATCGCGGCCTGGCCGCGGCCGGCGGCGGCCTCGGCCTGGCGGGCGCGGGCCGCATCCTGCGCCACCTGCTCACGCTGACCTGCGTCGACGCCATCCCCCTGTACGCGAGCGCCGCCCAGGCGATCCAGGCACTCGACGCACTGGCCGCCCAGCAGGGCGGCCCGCTGCCCCGGGAGCCGGAACGGGCCCAGCGACCGCCCCACCCCGAACGGAGACCGCCCGGGGAGACACGGCCCGAGCCGGGGCCCACGCGTGAGCGGGGACCGCTCCCGGAGTCAGGGCCGGGGCCGTCCCGGGAGCCGGGCCCGCTCGGGGAGTCGCGGCCCGAGCCGGGGCCGTCCCGGGAGCCGGGCGCGCTCGGGGAGGCGCGGCCCGAGCCGGGGCCGTGGCGGGAGCCCGAGCCGGGGCCCGCGCGTGAGCGGGGACCGCTCCCGCAGTCGGGGCCGGGGCCGTGGCGGGAGCGGGGACCGCTTGGGGAAACGTGGCCGGAGCCGCCGGGGGCGTCGCAGCCGGGCGGGGGGCGTGACGACGTGCCGCGTCCGCCGCGTGGGCGGCAGCGTCATCTGCCGCGGCTGCGGGTCCTGGGGCCGCTGCCCGAGTCGCGCCGCCGCACCGCGCTCGCCGTCGCGCGCAGGCACGCCGCCATGCGGTCCCCGGCGCCGCCGCCCGGCCAGGAGCCGCAGCCGCGGCCCCCGGATCGCGACCAGCCCCGGTGAACCGCCGCATGCGGGCCCCCCGCCGGGGCGGGGCCTTGTAGGTTCATGCCATGAACGCGCACCGCTTCGGGCTCGGGCTGGCGGCGCTGGGCCGGCCGGCGTACATCACGCTGGGCCGGGAGGAGGATCTCGGCGGCGACCGCAGCGTGGCCGCCATGCGCTCGCGCACGTGGGAGGTGCTCGACGCGGCCTGGGCGGCGGGGGTGCGCTACTTCGACGCGGCCCGGTCGTACGGGCGGGCGGAGGAGTTCCTGGCCGGGTGGCTGCGCGAGCGGGCGATCCCGGCGGGCACGGTGTCGGTCGGCTCCAAGTGGGGCTACGCGTACGTCGGCGGCTGGCGGATGGACGCCGAGCAGCAGGAGGTCAAGGAGCTGTCGGCGGAACGGCTGCGCGCCCAGCTCGCCGAGAGCCGGGAGCTGCTGGGGCCGTACCTGTCGCTGTACCAGATCCACTCGGCCACGGCCGAGAGCGGGGTGCTGCGCGACGCCGAGGTGCTGGCCGTGCTGCGCGAGCTGCGCGCCGACGGCGTGGCCATCGGCGTCACGACCACCGGGCCGCGCCAGGCCGAGACCGTGGACCTCGCCGTGGAGGCGGGGATCTTCGACACCGTGCAGTCCACCTGGAACCTGCTGGAGCCCTCGGCGGGGCCCGCGCTGGCGCGGGCGTACGAGGCGGGACTGACCGTGATCGTCAAGGAGGGCGTGGCGAACGGCCGCCTCACCGCGCGGGCCGCGCCCCCGGCGCTCGCCGAGGCCGCCCGCGAGCGCGGCGTGACCCCCGACGCCCTGGCCCTGGCCGCCGTCCTGGCCCGGCCGTGGACCGGCGTGGTGCTCAGCGGCGCCGCCACGACGGCCCAGCTCGACAGCAACCTGTCCGCGTCCGGGGTGAAGTGGACCGAGGACCTGGACGAGCGGCTGTCCGGCCTGGCCGAGCCTCCCGGCGCCTACTGGTCCACCCGGGCCTCCCTGCCCTGGCACTGACCCCGCCCGGGGCCGATGCCCGCCGCGCCCCCTGGGCGGCGACGTGACAGAATGCGGGTATCCGTCCACGAGCAGGAGGTCGCCATGTCCGCCACCCCGTCGGAACCCGATCCCGAGATTCGGCCCGAAGACGCGGCGGCTCAGACCGAGGGCGCGACCGACCCCGACGACGAGCTGAAGCGGAAGTTCCGTGAGGCCCTGGAGCGCAAGCGCAGGTCGGAGGCCGAGGCCAACGGCGGCGGCCACGCCCGGGGCAACTCCAAGATCCACGGGGCCCACGGGCCCGCCGCGCACCGCCGCTCCTTCCGGCGCAAGAGCGGCGGCTGACGGACGGCAGACGCAGGCCCCGGCTCGCCCACCCCGCCCGCCCGGTTCAGGCACCCTGCCTCAAGCCCGGTGCGCGGCACGCCTGGGGCCGGTCACGCACGCGCTCGGGCCGGTTCACGCCGCGCGCGGAGCCGGTTCGGCGCGGGGCCTCAGGTCGGCTCGCACACCCTGCCGTCGCCGTCGCGGTCGAGGTACCAGGCGTACTCCGGATCGGCCCCGCGCACGTACGGTCCCTTGCCCGCCCGGTTGGCCTCCTCGCAGGTGGCGTAGCGCGGGTCGGCGGCGCCCTCCAGGATGAGCGCCGGCGGGGTCGTCGCGCCGGGCTGCTGTGAGAACCCCGGCGGGGTCGGCACGCCCGGCGTGGGGGCAGGGCTCGCGGGCGGCGGAGTCGGCGTGGTGGGCGGGCCGGTCGGGTCGCCGGTGGCGCCGGGCGGGGGCGTGCCCACACCCGCGCCCACGCCGACGCGCAGCACGATCGGGTCGCCGTACGCCGCGGTGGTGCCCGCCACCGGCTGCTGCTCGGCGACGACGAGAGCCTGGCCCGGCTGCTGGGCGGTGGCCGGCGGCTCCACGACCACGTTGGTGAAACCGAGGTTCTGCAGCACCCCGCGGGCCTCGTCGGGCGACAGGCCCGTCACGTCGGGCAGCGTGCCCCCGGCCGCGGGACTCTCGGACGCCGGGGCGGCCTGGACGTCCTCGGCCACCGGGCCCGGCTTGATGCCGCCGGTGAACACGATCGCGAGCGCGGCGGCCACCGAGCAGCACGCCAGCAGCACCCCGATCACCAGCATCGAGATCCGGAACGTGCGGGTGGTCCGCAGCGACGGCGGATCGGGCGGCGGCGTCGGCATCGGCGACCACATCGGCCCGCCCATCGGCGTACCTCCAGGACCGGGCGCCCACCAGCCGGGGACGGTCCACCAGCCGGGCACGGGCGCGGGTCCCACCCCCGGCGGCGGCCAGTGGGCGGGCGGAGGCCACTGAGGTGGCTGTGGCGGCGGCCACGGCCCGCCCGGGGGTGGGTGACTCATCAGGCTCCCTCGGCGCCCCGATACGCCAACGAGTTTTGGTCCAACGTTACCCTTCGCATGCCCCGGCGTGGGCCCGAGCACGGCGAGTGACCCACCGTGACCAGCGATGCCGTTGGCACCGGGGTCGCGATGGAGTGCCGCGCATTGGGTAGCGTGGCCATGACGTTTCCGCTGGTACGCCCGCGGACGCGTACGGGGGGCACCGGGCCGGCACCGCGGCGTGACCGGTTCGACCCGATGTGACCCCCACCTGACCCTCGGGGTCACGCCACGTGACGCCGACGCTCGCGGCGTCACCGCGATCCGCCGCCGAGCCGGCTCCGGACCGGCTCCGGGCCGGCTCCGCCGGCCAGGCGGAGCCTAAAAGATCTTCAAATCATTGCCCGCGGATTTCATTGACATGAACGCGATGTAATCCTACCGTCTCGTGTATGTCTAGTCATGAGCGCATAGATATTCAGATGCCCACCTTCGGGGCAGGCATCTGGCACTTCGGGCGGTATGTGGACAGATACGCCACCGACGGCTACGGCCCGCCGGTGAGCACGCTGGAGGCCATCGACCTGGCCGGACAGGTCGGCGAGCTCTCGGTGGTGGACATGACCTACCCCTTCGACCCCGCCGGGCTGGGCGTCGATGAGGTGGCCGACGCGCTCAAGCGCAACAACCTGCGCGCCATCGCCGTGACCCCGGAGATCTACACCCGGCGGTTCTCCCGGGGCGCGTTCACCAACCCCGACCCGGCCGTGCGCCGGCAGGCGATCGAGCTGGTGTCCGAGGCCGCCGAGGTCGCGCGCCGGCTCGGCTGCGACTACGTGAAGCTGTGGCCGGGGCAGGACGGCTGGGACTACCCGTTCCAGGTGGACCACTCCGAGGTGTGGAAGCTCTCCCTCGACGCCGTGCGCGAGCTGGCCGGCACCTTCCCCGACCTGCGCTTCGCCATCGAGTACAAGCCGCGCGAGCCGCGCAACACGATGGTGTTCTCCTCGGTGGCCAAGACGCTGCTCGGCATCGAGGAGATCGGGCTGCCCAACGTCGGCATCCTGCTGGACTTCGGCCACTCCCTGTACGGCGGCGAGTCCCCCGCCGACGCGGCCCGCCTGGCGATGTCGCGCGGCCGGCTGTTCGCGATCGACGTGAACGACAACTACCGGGGCTGGGACGACGACATGGTCGTCGGCTCCGTGCACCTGGTCGAGACCTTCGAGTTCTTCTACGCCCTGGCCGACGCCGGCTGGGAGGGCGTCTGGCAGCTCGACCAGTTCCCGTTCCGCGAGGACTCGGTCGAGGCGGCCCGCGCCGGCATCCGGGTGATGAAGACCATCCACCGCGCGCTCGGCCTGGTGGACCGCGAGGCCCTGGCCGCCGCGCAGCAGGCGCAGGACGCCCTGGCCGCCCAGCGCATCGTGCAGCGGGCCCTGCTCTCCGCCGGGGCCGGCCGGTGAGCCTGCTTCCCCCCGACCCGGTCAAGGCCGCGGAATACCGCGAGACGGTCAAGCGGATCAAGGAGGGCGGCCGCGAGACGGCCGCCGCCGAGCTGGCGCGCATCGCCCGCGAGGTCCGCCAGAGCATCGTCCGCATGATCGACACCGCCAAGATGGGCCACATCGGCGGCGACCTGTCGGTCACCGACATCCTCGTCACCTCCTTCTACGGCGCGCTCTCCGTGGACCCGGAGGACCCGAGGCGGCCCGGCCGCGACCGGTTCGTGCTGAGCAAGGGCCACTGCGCCGCCGCGCTGTACTCGACCCTGGCCCACTGCGGCTTCTTCCACACCGGCGAGCTGGCCACGTTCATGGCGCCGCTGTCGGCGCTGAACGGCCACCCGAACCGGATCAAGGTGCCCGGCGTGGAGACCAACACCGGCGCACTGGGCCACGGTTTCCCGGTCGCCACCGGCTGCGCGCTCGCCGCGCGGCTCGACGGCGCCGGCTGGCGCACCGTCGTCGTCCTGGGCGACGGCGAGATGCAGGAGGGCAGCAACTGGGAGGCGGCGATGACCGCGGCCCACTACGAGCTGTCCTCGCTGACCGCGGTCATCGACCGCAACCGGCTGCAGCAGGGCGCCCGCACCGAGGACACCAAGCGGCTGGAGCCGCTGGCCGAGAAGTGGGCGAGCTTCGGCTGGGAGGTGCGCGACGTGGACGGCCACGACCACCTCGCCCTGCTCGACGCGCTCGGGCCGTCCACCACCGGCAGGCCGGTGGCGGTCATCGCGAACACGATCAAGGGGAAAGGCGTGTCCTTCATGGAGGATCGGGTCGAATGGCACCACAAGGTGCCGAACGCGGCCCAGGTCGAGGCGGCCCTGCTGGAGCTGGCCCGATGACGGTCGCGGAGCGCGCGGCGGTCTACGACTGCCGCCAGGCGTTCGCCGAGGAGCTGGCCGCGCTGGCCAGGACGGACGAGCGGATCGTGGCGGTCTGCAATGACTCGGTCGGCTCCAGCAACCTGGTGGCCTTCCGGGAGGAGTTCCCCCACCGCCTGATCAACGTCGGCATCGCCGAGCAGGACCTCGTCGGGGTGGCGGCCGGGCTGGCCAACGCGGGCAAGATCCCGTACGTGTGCGCCGCGGCGCCGTTCCTCACCGGGCGGGCGCTGGAGCAGATCAAGGCCGACGTGGCCTACAGCGAGGCGCACGTGGTGCTGTGCGGGCAGAGCCCCGGCATGGCGTACGGCGAGCTGGGCCCGACGCACCACTCCATCGAGGACCTGTCCTGGGTCCGGGCCGTGGCCGGCCTCGATGTGATCATCCCCGCCGACCCGGCGCAGACCCGCGCCGCCGTACGCTGGGCCGCCGCCTCCGGCAGGCCCTCCTACCTGCGCATCCCCCGGTTCAAGGTGCCGGAGACCACGCCCGCGGACGCGCCGTTCGAGCCGCGCCGTGCGGTCGTGCTGCGCGAGGGCTCCGACGTCACCGTGATCGCGATCGGCTCGCTGGTCTCCCGCGCGCTGGACGCGGCGGCCTCGCTGGCGGCCGAGGGCGTGTCCGTACGCGTGCTGAACCTGCCCTTCCTCGACCCGATGGACGAGGACGCGGTCGTCGCCGCCGCCCGCGAGACCCGCGGCATCGTCACCGCCGAGGAGGCCACGATCAGCGGCGGCCTGGGCGCGGCGGTGGCCGCGACCGTGGTGACCCGGCACCCGGCGCCGATGCGCATCCTCGGCGTGCCGAGGGTGTTCGCGCCCACCGGCGACACCGCGTTCCTGCTGGACCACTTCGGGCTGTCGGCGGACGGCATCGCCGCCGCGGTGAGGGATCTGCTGCGCCATGGCTGACACGGACCCGCTCGTCCTGGCCGTCGACCAGGGGACGAGCTCCACCAAGGCGCTGCTCGTCTCCGGCCGCGACGGGCGGGTCGTGGCGCGCGGCGTCGCGCCGCTCGGCGAGAGCCAGCCCCGCCCCGGCTGGGTGGAGCAGTCGGCCGAGGAACTGTGGCAGAGCGTGCGCGCGGCCGTGCGCGCCTGCCTGGCCGGCCTGGACGACCCCGGACGGGTCGCCGGGATCGGCCTGAGCACCCAGCGCGAGTCGATGGTGCTGTGGGAGCGGGCCACCGGCCGTCCGGTCGGCCCGCTGGTGAGCTGGCAGGACCAGCGCACCGCCGGGCAGTGCCGCGAGCTGGCGGCCACCGGCGCGGGCGAGCTGGTGCGGGCCCGCAGCGGCATGCCGCTGGACCCGATGTTCTCCGCGCTGAAGGCCCGCTGGCTGCTGGACGAGTACGACCCCGGCCGCACCCGCGGCCGGGCCGGGGAGCTGTGCCTGGGCACGGTGGACTCCTGGCTGCTCAGCCGGTTCGCCCCGGACGACCACGTGGTGGAGGTGGGCAACGCCTCGCGCACCCAGCTCCTCAACGTGGCCACCCAGACCTGGGACCCCGACCTGCTGGACCTGTTCGGCGTGCCGGCCGGGGTGCTGCCCCAGGTGGCGGCGTCGTCCGGCCCGTTCCCGGCCGCGCGCGGGCTGGACCCGCTGCCGGACGGCGTGCCGGTGCTGGCCGTCCTGGGCGACTCGCACGCGGCGATGTTCGCCCACGGCGGCTGGCGGCCCGGCGTGGTCAAGGCCACCTACGGCACCGGCTCCTCGGTGATGGCCATCGGGGGCGGCACCGGCGACTCCCCCGGCCTGTGCCGCAGCGTGGCCTGGGACCTCGGCAGGCCGATGCTCGCCGTCGAAGGCAACATCCGGGCCACCGGCCGGACCTTGAGCTGGCTGGCCGACCTGTTCGGCGTCACCCCGGAGGCGCTGCTCGCCGAGGCCGGCGACACGCCGCCCGACGGGGTGCACTTCGTGCCCGCGTTCGGCGGGCTCGGCGCGCCGTGGTGGGAGCCCGACGCGGTGGCCCTGCTCAGCGGGCTCACCCTGGGCACCCGCCGGGGCCAGATCGTGGCCGCGGCGCTGGAGTCGGTCGCGTTCCAGGTCGAGGACGTGGTCGCCGAGGTCGAACGGGCCACCGGCGAGGTGCGGGTGCTCATGGCCGACGGCGGGCTCACCCGCAACGACCGGCTGATGCGGCTCCAGGCCGGCCTGAGCGGACGTACGGTCGCACGCTCCGGCGAGCACGACCTGTCCGCGCTCGGCGCCGCCGACGCCGCCGGGGTGGCGGGCGGCCTGTGGACCTTCGACGACCTGGAGGCGCGCCCCCGGCCCGCCGAGGAGTTCGCGCCGTCGATCGGCGCCGAGGAGCGCCGCGCGCGCCGGGCCGCCTGGCACGAGGCGATCCGCAGGTCCAGGCCCGGCGCGAGCACGAAAGCGTACGAAAGGAGCGGTGGATGAGCACGAGCACCGCCTTGCTTCGCCCCCGCTGGATCGCGGCGCTGGCCCTGGTGGTCCTGGTGGTGGCCATGGGGCTGAGCGCCGAGTACCGCTCGACCGCGACGGTCGCGGCCAGCGCGCAGGCCAAGAAGTTCGACCCGGCCGCGTACGGCGCGCAGACGTACGAGAGCAAGGTCGTCCCGGCGATCCAGAAGGGCGCGGTCGAGCTGCCCGAGCTGGTCGAGGCGCTGGAGGCCGACAAGGACGCGGCCGGCGCCAAGTACGGCCACCGCCACGGCACCAGCCCCTACAGCTTCGCGGTCAAGGGCACCGGCGAGGCCGGCGAGGTGAAGGGCACGCTGCTGCAGGTCACCGTGCCCGGCCTGCCGGAGGACACCAAGGTCTACCTGCAGATCGGCCCGGCCATCAACGGCACGGCGCTGCGCGACGCGGCCGGGTTCATCACCTTCAACCAGTTCCTGAACCAGGTCGAGTACGCCGACGCCGCCACCGCGCTGAACGACCAGATGCGGGAGAAGGTGCTGAAGAACCTGGACGCCGCCGCGCTGAAGGGCAAGAAGATCGCCTTCACCGGCGCGTTCACCCTGCTCACCACCTCGACGCTGACCATCACCCCGATCGCGATCGAGGAGGCGCCGTGACAGCGACGAACGCCGTCCTCGCGGCCCGTGAGGTGACCAAGGTCTACGGCGGCACGCAGGCGCTCAAGGGCGTCGACTTCGACGTGGCCGCGGGCCGGGTGACGGCGCTGTTCGGCGAGAACGGCGCGGGCAAGTCCACGCTGATGAAGATCCTGGCCGGGATCGAGCAGCCGACCACCGGGCACGTCGAGCTGGACGGCCGTCCGGCGCGGCTGGCGTCCTCGCGTGACGCGGCCGACCAGGGCATCTCGATCATCCACCAGGAGCTGAGCCTGTGCCCCAACCTCAGCATCCAGGACAACCTGTTCCTGGCGCGCGAGGTGCGCAGGCCGTACGGCGCCGTGGACCGGCGGGCGGAGCGCGAGGCGACGATCGCCGTGCTGCGCACGCTGGAGGAGGAGCTGGACCCCGACACGCCGGTCGCCGACCTGCGGCTCGGCCAGCAGCAGATCGTGGAGATCGCGCGGGCCCTGCTCCAGGAGGCCCGGGTGCTGATCATGGACGAGCCCACGTCGGCGCTGACCGCGCCCGAGGTGGAGGTGCTGTTCAAGGTCATCCGGGACCTCACCGCGCGCGGCGTCGCGGTGGTGTACATCTCGCACCACCTGGACGAGGCGCTGGAGATCGCCGACGACGTGGTGGTGCTGCGCGACGGCCGGCTCGTCGCCACCGCGAAGGCCGGCGACGTGGACCTGCGCTGGATCGTGGCGCAGATGGTCGGCCGCGACCAGGACGCGCTGTTCCCCGACCGCGAAGCGCTGGCCGGCGACGAGGTGCTCGCGCTGCGCGACCTGGTGGTGGCCGACCCGGCCAACCCCGACCGGCTCGCGGTCAACGGCGTGAACCTGACCCTGCGCGCCGGGGAGATCGTCGGCGTCTACGGGCTGATGGGCTCCGGGCGCACGGAACTCCTCGAAGCTCTCGCCGGGCGCATCCCGCCCGCGTCCGGCGAGATCAGGCTGGGCGGCGAGCCGCTGTCCGGGACGGGCATCCGCGAGCGCATCGAGCGCGGCGTGGTGCTCGTCCCGGAGGACCGGCAGCGCGACGGGCTGGTGCAGACCATGACGGTGGGCGAGAACCTCTCGCTGGCCGGGCTGTACAAGTTCGTGCGGCGGCTGTTCGTCTCGCAGGAGCGCGAGCGCGGGGCCGTGGAGCGGGTCATCGCCGACGTGACCGTCAAGACCGCCGGCGCCAAGGCGCCCATCGGCTCGCTCAGCGGCGGCAACCAGCAGAAGGTCGTCATCGGCAAGGCGCTGCTGACCGACCCGCGGGTGCTGCTGCTCGACGAGCCCTCGCGCGGCGTGGACGTCGGCGCCAAGGCCGACATCTTCCAGCTCATGGCGGCGCAGGCGCGCCGCGGGCTGGCCGTGCTGTTCACCACCTCCGAGGCCGAGGAGGCACTGCACATCCCCGACCGGCTGCTCGTGCTCGCCCGCGGGGTCGTCGTCGGCGAGTACCGGCGCGGAGAGATCAACCGGGAGGAACTGATGAGCGTGTCCGACGGCGCCGCGATCGGGGGTGCCGCCCGATGACCTCGACCTCGTCCAGGCCGGTGGCCGAGACGGTCCAGCCGGAGCGCGCGGCGGCGACGGCGCGCCGACTGTCCCTGCTGAACGTGGCCTTCGAGCTGCGCGCGTTCATCGCGCTCGCCGTGCTCATCGTGGTCTTCAGCGTGCTGTCCGACTCGTTCCTGACCGTGCCGAACCTGATCACGATGACCAAGCACGTCGCGATCAACGCGGTCATCGCGCTGGGCATGCTGCTGGTGATCCTCAAGGGCGGCATCGACCTGTCGGTGGGCTCGATCGTGGGCCTGTCGGGCGTGGTCGCGGGCGAGCTGCTGGGCGGGCTCAACCTGGGTTTCGCCGACCTGATCGCCTATCCCCCGGTGTGGGTGGTGATCGTGCTGTGCATGGGCGTCGGCGCGCTGGTCGGCCTGGTCAACGGAATCCTGGTGACCAGGTTCAAGGTGGCGCCGTTCATCGCCACCCTCGGCATGCTGTACGTCGCGCGCGGCCTGGCCCTGCTCATCTCCAACGGCGCCACCTACCCCAACCTGGCGGGTGACCCCGAGCTGGGCAACACCGGGTTCGGCCTGCTCGGCAGCGGGCGCCCGCTCGGCCTGCCCACCTCGATCTGGATCATGATCGCGCTGGCCGCGGTGGTGGCGCTGCTGCTGACCAAGAGCCCCTTCGGCCGCTGGCTGTACGCGACCGGCGGCAACGAGCGCGCCGCCGAGCTGTCGGGCGTGCCGATCCGGCGGGTCAAGACGGTGGTCTACGTGATCTCCGGCGCGTGCGCCGCCATCGCGGGCCTGATCATCGCCTCCGAGCTGACCTCGGCCGCCCCGCAGGCCGGGGAGACCTACGAGCTCAACGCCATCGCCGCCGTCGTCATCGGCGGGGCGGCGCTGAGCGGAGGCCGGGGCACCGTGCGCGGCACGCTCGTGGGCGCGTTCGTCATCGGCTTCCTCGCCGACGGCCTGGTGATCCTGGGCGTGTCGACGTTCTGGCAGATCCTGATCAAGGGCGCGGTGATCATCCTCGCCGTGATGCTCGACCAGGGCCAGCAGCGGCTCAAGCGCCGGGGCGCGGCCGCGTCCGCGGTGGCGGCGACCAGACAACCCGACCGGCCGCACCAGCAGTAACCCCACCCCGTCACCCCCTTCCCTTCTCGGAGGTCTCACATGTACGCACCATTCCTTCGCCAGGGGCGGCGCCGCGGCCTGGTCCTCGCGCTCTCGCTCCTGGTCGGCGGCTCCCTGATGACCGCGTGCGGTTCCTCGGGCGAGCCGGCGGCCACCACCCAGGCCGGCCAGTCCCCCGCCTCCTCGGCCGGCACGGCGGGCGGCCTGATCGCGATCATCACCCCGTCGCACGACAACCCGTTCTTCAAGGCCGAGGCCGACGCGGCCAAGGCCAAGGCGGAGGAACTGGGCTACGAGACCTCCGTGGCCTCGCACGACGACGACCCGAACAAGCAGAGCGAGCTGATCGACGCGGCGATCTCGCGCAGCGCCAAGGCGATCATCCTGGACAACGCGGGCGCCGACGCCTCGATCGGCCCGGTGCGCAAGGCCACCGACGCGGGCGTGCCGGTGTTCCTGATCGACCGTGAGATCAACGCGACCGGCATCGCCAAGGCGCAGATCGTCTCCAACAACTCCCAGGGCGCGCAGCTCGCCGCCCAGGCGTTCGTGGAGGCGATGGGCAGCAAGGGCAACTACGTCGAGCTGGTCGGCAAGGAGTCCGACACCAACGCCAGCGTGCGGTCCAAGGGCTTCGCCGACGTGATCTCGCAGTATCCGGACATGAAGTCCGTGGCCAGGGAGAGCGCCAACTGGGACCAGCAGGAGGCGTTCACCAAGATGGAGACCATCATCCAGAAGAACCGCGACATCCAGGGCGTCATCGCCGGCAACGACACGATGGCGCTGGGCGCGGTCGCCGCGCTGAAGGCCGCGGGCCTGCTGGACAAGGTCGTCGTCGTCGGCTTCGACGGCAGCCCCGACGCCATCGCCGCGATCAAGGCCGGTGAGATGCACGCGACCGCGCTGCAGCCCGCCGCCCTGGCCGCGACCAGCGCGGTCGAGCAGGCCGACGAGTTCATCAAGACCGGCAAGGTGAGCAAGGACGAGAAGCAGTCGATCGACTGCGAGCTGGTCACCAAGGACAACGCCGACGAGTTCGGGGTGTTCGCCAGGAAGTAGGAGAAAGTCCGGTGGAGGGATGGCCACCCGGCCGTCCCTCCGCCACTAAGCTGAATGCCCGATCGCCCCGGGGGGAGGCGGGCGTCCACCCATCATGATCACTGGAGGCGGTGCATGGTCGTGCCCGATCTTGGCCGGGCGCCTGGCTCGGGCCGGGCGGTGCCCACCGACCACCTGCGCCTGCTCGCACGGGTGGCCCGCATGTACCACGAGCAGGGCATGCGCCAGCCCGAGATCGCCGCGACCCTGAGCATCTCCCAGCCCCGGGTCTCCCGGCTGCTCAAGGAGGCCATCGCCCTGGGCATCGTGCGCACCGTCGTCGTCCTGCCCGAGGGCGTGCACACCGAGCTGGAGGAGGAGCTCCAGCGCCGCTACGGCCTGCGCGACGCGGTCGTGGTGGACACCGCGGGCGCCACCGACGACGTGATCCCCGCCCTCGGCGCCGCCGCCGCGTCCTACTTCAACACCACCTTCAAGGGCGGCGACGTGATCGGGATCAGCTCCTGGAGCGAGACCCTGCTCGCCGCCGTCGAGCGCATGCAGCCCAAGAGCACCCAGGTCGCCGACCGCGTGATGCAGGTGGTCGGCGGCGTCGGCAGCCCCGACGCCCAGGTCCACGCCACCCGCCTGCTCGGCCGCCTGGCCGACGTCACCCGCGCCCGCCCGATCTTCGTCCCCTCCGCCGGCGTCGTCGGCACCGCCACCATCCGCGACGCCCTCCTCCAGGACTCCGCGGTCAAGGAGGTCATGGCCCAGTGGCGCGACCTCACCGTGGTCCTGGTGGGCATCGGCAGCCTGGAGCCCTCCCCCCTGCTGCTGCGCAGCGGCAACGCCGTCAGCGACGCCGACCAGGCCGAGCTGCGCGCCCTGGGCGCGGTCGGCGACGTCTGCCTGCACTTCTTCGACGCCGAGGGCGCCCCCGTCGACAGCGCCTTCGACCACCGCGTGGTCGGCATCGACGTCCACACCTTCCGCGCCGTGGAACGCCGCGTCGCCGTGGCCGGCGGCGCCAGAAAGTACTCCGCGATCAAGGCCGCCCTCAAGGGCGCCTGGATCAACGTCCTCATCACCGACCTCGACACCGCCACCCGCCTCACCACCGAGCCCTGACGCGCCGCAAACGAGTTGCCCCGGGCGTGTGGCTGCCTACGATGGGTCGGGTGCTCACACCACCGGAGGACTTTCACGAGGATCTGCTGGTCTCGGTGCTCGCGCATGAGTGGGGGGTCGTCGCCGAGGCGGTGGAGTATCGTGCGGTCGGGTTCGGCAGCCACCACTGGGAGGTCGGCGACGGCGGGGGCGGGCGGTGGTTCGCCACGCTGGACGAGCTGGAGACCAGGCGGGCCGCGATGGACGAGCCGCTGGACGCGGCGTACGAGAGGTTGCGGGCGGCGCTCGGGACGGCGTGCGAGCTGCGCGGGCACGGGCACTCCTTCGCGGTGGCGCCGCTGCCCACGCACGAGGGTGAGCCGCTGGCCCGGGTGAAGGACCGGTTCGGGATCGCGCTGTACCCGTTCGTGACGAGCGAGAGCTTCGACTACGGGGAGTTCGCGACCGAGGAGCACCGGCGGGCGGCGCTCGATCTCGTCATCGCGGTGCACGGGGTGCCGCCGGAGGAGCGGCGGCGGGCGATGGAGGACGACTTCGCCATCCCGCACCGCGACGAGCTGGAGCTGGTGACGCGGGCGCCCGAGAGCGTGCGCGACCTGGGGCCGTACGCGCGGGCCACCGCGATGCTGCTCGGCGAGAACGCGCAGGCGGTGACGCGGCTGCTGGGCCGGTACGACGGGCTCGTCCGGGCCGCCCGCGCGCGGCCCCGGGTGCTCACCCACGGCGAGCCGCACGCGGGCAACACCATGCGCACGGCCGCCGGGTGGGTGCTGATCGACTGGGACACGGCGCTGGTCGCGCCGCCCGAGCGCGACCTGTGGAGCCTGGACCCGGGCGACGGGTCGGCGCTGGCGGCGTACGAGGCCGCGACCGGGGTGGCGCCCGATCCCGAGACGCTGGGGATGTACCGGCTGCGCTGGGACCTCGCCGACATCGCCTCCTTCGTCAACCGGTTCCGCAGGCCGCACGCGGGCACCCCCGACGACGACAAGTCGTGGGACTTCCTGTGCTCGCTGATCGCCGACCTCGGCGATCAGGGCGGGCCGTAGCACCGCCGGTCGGTGACGCCGCCGGACCGGAACGGGGCGTCCAGGCCGCGGTCCTTGAGGGCCGGCGCACGACCGGCGCACGCCCGCGGGGATCGGCGGTGATCCGTGGTTACGTGGCGGTAACAGCGGCGCAACAGGCGTCCAGTTTCCTCGGCCGGAGGATATCGCCCATAACCCCGCGGGAGGGTCCATGCTTCAGCCGAAGGACGGCCGCATCGACGGCACGCACTACCTGCCCACCAATCCGGACACCTGCCTGTGGGGGAAGCTGCCCAACCGCGACCGGGAGCCCGTGCTGCACGTCGCCTCCGGGGAGACCGTGACGATCGACACGTTGAGTCACGAGGGGATGCTGGAGGACCAGGGGCGCGACCCGGTCGCGTACCTGGCGCGGTTCGGGGTGCCGCGGGAGCGGGTGCTGGAGGACGCGCTGGCGCTGGCCGCCTCGGGGGTGGAGCACGACTACGACGCCGACGGGCCGCACATCGTGACCGGCCCGATCGCGGTCTCCGGGGCCGAGCCGGGCGACGTGCTGAAGGTGGACGTGCTCAGCCTGCTGATCCGCGCGCCGTACGGGTTCGTGAGCAGCCGCCATGGGCGGGGCGCGCTGCCCGGCGAGTTCCCCGAGACCGAGCCCGACACCGGTGCCGCGGCCGGGGACGCCCGCGTCTACAACAGCGTGTGCGTGTTCACCCAGGTGGTCGAGGAGGGCGGGCGGCTGCACGGGGTGATCCCGTTCGGCGAGGGCCGCGCGGCGCGGTTCCCGCTGGCGCCGTTCCTCGGCGTGATGGGCGTGACCCCCGACACCGGCGAGAAGGTGCACTCCGTGCCGCCGGGGGCGTTCGGCGGCAACCTGGACATCAACGAGCTCCAGGTCGGCTCCTCGCTCTACCTGCCGGTCCAGGTGCCGGGCGCCGGCTTCTTCGCCGGCGACCCGCACTACGCGCAGGGCGACGGCGAGGTGGCGCTGACGGCGCTGGAGGCGCCGCTGCGCGCCACGCTGCGGCTCAGCGTGATCCCGGCGGCCGAGGCGCCGAAGCTGGTCGGCACGGTGGCGGGGCCGTTCGCCGAGACCGCCACGCACTGGATCCCGGCGGGCCTGCACGAGGACCTGAACGAGGCCATGCGCAACGCCGTGCGCGCCGCGATCGACTTCCTGGAGGTCACCCAGGGCATGGAACGCGCCAACGCGATGGCCTACCTGAGCGCGGCGGCCGACTTCGAGGTCAGCCAGGTCGTGGACCGGGTCAAGGGCGTGCACTGCATGATCAGGAAGGCGGACTTCGCCGCTTGGGGGTGATCCGTTTCGGGGGCGGCGGGAGCGGTAAGGTCACCAGGCATGGTGCGCTGTGCCGTACTCGACGACTACCAGGGCGTCGCGCTGGCCATGGCCGACTGGTCGCCGGTCGAGGCGACGAGCTTCCGCGAGCCGTTCGCCGGTCCCGCGGAGCTGACGCGCGCACTGGCCGAGTTCGAGATCGTGGTGATCATGCGGGAGCGCACCCCGTTCCCGCGCGGGGTGTTCGAACGGCTGCCCAAGCTGCGGCTGCTGGTCACCACCGGCATGCGCAACGCCTCCGTGGACCTGGCGGCGGCCCGCGACCACGGCGTGACCGTCTGCGGCACCGGCGGCGCCGGCACCCCGCCCGCCGAGCTGACCTGGGCGCTGATCCTGGGCCTGGCCCGGCACATCGTGACCGAGAGCGAGAACGTCCGCGCGGGCGGATGGCAGAGCACGATCGGCACCGGCCTGCACGGGCGCACGCTCGGGCTGGTCGGGCTGGGCAAGATCGGCAGCCAGGTGGCCCGGGTGGGGCTGGCCTTCGGCATGGACGTGACCGCGTGGAGCCACAACCTGACCCGCGAGCGGGCCGAGGCGCAGGGCGTACGCCGGTGCGGGTCGCTGGGCGAGCTGCTGGCAGGCGCCGACTTCGTCTCGATCCACCTGGTGCTCGGCGAGCGCACCCGGGGCCTGATCGGAGCCGCGGAGCTGGCGCTGATGCGGCCCACCGCGTACCTGGTCAACACCTCCCGGGCCGCGATCGTGGACCAGGACGCGCTGATCGACGCCCTGGCGCGGGGCCGCATCGCGGGCGCCGGGCTGGACGTGTTCGACGCCGAGCCGCTGCCGCCGGGCCACCCGTTCCGCTCGCTGCCCAACGTGCTGGCCACGCCGCACCTCGGCTACGTCACCGAGAACAACTACGCCGTCTTCTACCGCGAGGCCGTCGAGGACATCGCGGCCTACCTCGCCGGTTCGCCGGTGCGGGTGCTGACGTAGCGCGCGTCCCCTGGAGGTGATCGTATGGACGTGCTGGTCATCGGGGCGGGCGTGATCGGCCTTACCACGGCGGTGTCCCTGGCGCGTGCCGGGTTGTCGGTGCTGGTGCGCACCGCCGAGCCGCCGCGGCTGACCACGTCCGCGGTGGCCGGCGCCATGGCCGGCGGCCCGGTGTTCGCCGAGCCGGTCGAGGCGGCCCGCCGCTGGCAGCGCATCGGGCTGGAGGAGTTCGCCAAGCTGGCCGGCGACGCGCGCACCGGGGTGCGGATCGCGATGGGCCGGCTGGTGAGCCGGATGGGCGAGGGCATCCCGCCGTGGGCGGAGCGGCTGCCCGGCTTCCGGCCGTGCACCCCGGAGGAGTCGGCGGGCTTCCCGGTGGCGTTCTGGATCTCCTCGCCGCTGGTGAGCATGCCGCCCTACCTGGCGTACCTGGTGGACCTGCTGGCCGAGGAGGGCGGCCGGATCGAGGTGCGGCCGGTGGCCGGGCTGGACGAGGCGGCGGCCGAGGCGCCGGTGGTGGTCAACTGCAGCGGGCTCGGCGCCCGCCAGCTCGCCGCCGACCCCGAGGTCCGGCCCGTACGCGGCCAGCACGTCGTGGTGGAGAACCCCGGCCTGCACGACTTCTTCTACGAGGGCGGCGCGGAGACCGAGTGGACCGGGTACATGCCGCACCGCGACCGGGTCGTCCTGGGCGGCACCGCGACCGCCGACGACTGGCGTAAGACGCCCGACCCGCAGCAGACCGAGGACATCCTGCGCCGCTGCGCCGAGATCGAGCCCCGCCTGGGCACGGCCCGGGTGCTCGCCGTGGAGGTGGGCCTGCGCCCGTCCCGGCCCGTCATCCGGGTGGAGGAGGAGGCCGTCGCCGGCGCCCGTGTGATCCACAACTACGGCCATGGCTCGGTGGGGGTGAGCATGTCGTGGGGCTGCGCGGCCGAGGTGACCGAGATGGTGCTGTCGGGCGGCCGACCGCGGGCCACGGGCGCGCCCTCCGCTTGGTAGGTTGGCCGCTGCGGACCCGGCCAGACGGATTTCCGCATTCGACACCGACTTCGTCCAGCGCGGAGGACCGATGGGGCCGGGGGGCCGCAGGCACAGGCTGACCAGCCGCACGCGGCGCGCCCCCGGCCTGCTCGACCGCTTCCACCGGCCCGGCCAGGTGGTGGTCACCGCGTTCGCGGTCGCCATCGCCCTGGGCACCGCGCTGCTGTCGCTGCCGTTCGCCACCACCGACGGCCGCTCCACCGGCCCGATCGAGGCGCTGTTCACCGCCACGTCCGCCGTGTGCGTGACCGGGCTCGCGCTGGTGGACACCGAGGCCCACTGGTCGCTGTTCGGCGAGACCGTGATCATCGTGCTGGTCCAGATCGGCGGCCTCGGCATCATGACCCTGGCCACGCTGTTCACGCTGCTCGTGGCCGGCCGGGTGGGGCTGCGCGCCCGGCTCGCGGCCCAGGCCGAGAGCGCCATGGCCTACACCGCCGGCCCGCGGCGGGTGCTGCGCGACGTGGTGCTGTTCAGTGCGGCCTGCGAGACCGTGCTGGCCACGGTGCTCACGATCCGCTTCGCCACCGAGTACGACTTCCCGCCCGGCCGGGCGCTGTACTACGGCGTGTTCCACTCCATCTCGGCCTTCAACAACGCGGGCTTCGCGCTGTGGCCGGACAGCCTGGTGCGGTTCGTGAGCGACCCGTGGATCTGCCTGCCGGTGGCCCTGGGCGTGATCGCGGGCGGCCTGGGCTTCCCGGTGGCCTTCGAGCTGGCCCGCGCCTGGCGCAGGCCGTCCAGGTGGACGGTGCTGACCCGGATCACGGTCGGGGTCAGCCTGGCGCTGCTGGCGGCCGGCACGCTGGTGTTCCTGATCACCGAGTGGCACAACCCCGCCACGCTCGGCCCGCTGGACGGCTCGGGCAAGCTGCTCGCGGCGTTCTTCACCGCCGTCATGCCGCGCTCGGCCGGGCTGAACACGATCGACATCGCCCAGATGTACCCGTCGAGCTGGCTGGTCACCGACGCGCTGATGTTCATCGGCGGCGGCAGCGCGGGCACCGCGGGCGGCATCAAGGTGACCACGCTCGGCCTGCTCGCCTTCGTGATCTGGGCCGAGCTGCGCGGCGAGACCCGGGTGAACATCGGCCACCGCCGCCTGCCCGAGGCCGCGCAGCGCCAGGCTGTGGCGGTCACCGTGATCAGCGCCGGCCTGGTCGCGCTGTCCACGTACCTGCTGATGGTGCTCACCCCGCACAGCCTGGACGAGGTGCTGTTCGAGGTGATCTCCGCGGCCACCACCACCGGGCTGAGCATCGGCGTGACGGCCGAGGGGCCGCCCGCAGGGCAGGCGCTGCTCGTACTGCTCATGTTCGTGGGCAGGATAGGACCACTGACACTTGGCTCGGCGCTGGCGTTGAAGGAGCGCACCCGGCGCTACGAACTCCCCGAGGAGCGTGTGATCGTTGGCTGACAAGTCCAGCGACCCGGTGGTCGTGATCGGCCTGGGGCGCTTCGGCAGCTCCCTCGCCCTGGAGCTGGTCCGGCGCGGCACTGAGGTGCTGGCCATCGACAACCGGCCCAAGATCGTGCAGAGCCTTTCCGGGCACATCACCCAGATCGCGGTCGCCGACTCCACCGACATCGAGGCGCTGCGCCAGCTCGGCGTGCCCGACTTCTACCGCGCCGTCGTCGCGATCGGCAGCGACATCGAGGCCAGCATCCTGACCACGTCCCTGCTGGTGGAGCTGGAGATCGACGACATCTGGGCCAAGGCGGTCAGCCGCCAGCACGCCCAGATCCTCAGCCGCATCGGCGCCACCCATGTCGTGCAGCCCGAGCACGACATGGGCGAGCGGGTGGCCCACATGGTCAGCGGCCGGATGCTGGACTTCCTCCAGGTCGATCCGGACTTCGCCCTGGTCAAGACCCTCGCGCCGCGCGACTTCGTCGGCGTGCCGCTCGGCGAGTCGGGCCTGCGCCGCAAGTACGGCGTGACGATCGTCGCGGTCAAGGCCAAGGGCGAGGAGTTCACCTACGCCAGCGCCGAGACCGTGCTGAACTACGGCGACATCATCGTGGTCTCCGGCCCCACCGAGAAGGTCGAGCGCTTCGCCGAACTCCCCTAGGGACGGGGGAACTCCGGCCCGTCGAGCCGCGCGCCGGGGGCCAGGCCGAGCGGGTCGGTGACCGGGTGCGGGGCGCCGCTGTAGGCCGTCTCGGCGTCCATGTAGATGACGACGTGCGCCAGGCGGGCCAGGTCGGTCCGGTTGGGCAGCGCCATGTGCCCGGTGAAGCTGTGGTGGAAGGTGCAGTCGCCGGCGCGCAGCGGGACCGTCACCCGGGGCAGCCAGCGCAGCGACGGGTCGAGCCGGAACAGGTCCTCCTCGTCGCGCAGGTCCTGCGGGCGCAGGCCGGTCAGGTGCTGGGTGCCGGGCAGGAACGTCATGCAGCCGCGCTCCGGCGGCACGTCCACCAGCGCGATCCACGCCGACAGCGCGTGCCGCCCGCCCGTGTGCGGCCAGTACGGCTGGTCCTGGTGGAACTCGGTGGGCGTGTCGCTGTGCGGCTCCTTGACCAGCATGTGGTCGTGCCAGATGCGCAGCGGGACGCCCGCCAGGCGCTCGGCGATCCGGGCGAGGCGGGGGTGCAGGGTCAGCTCGCGTACGACGGGGTCGCGCCGCCAGACGTTGACGAGCTGGCGGAACACCTCCCCGCCGATGCTCTCGGCGCGGTGCGCGGCGAGGAACGCCTCCGCCCCGGCCCGGAACCGCTCGACCTCCTCGGGGTCGAGCACGCCGCGGACTCGGACGAATCCGTGCTCCCGGTACGCCGCGACGAGGTGGTCCGGCAGGTCCCGGTCACTGATCCGGGCACCGATCTCGGGGCTGCTCTGGGGGCCGATCTCCGGGCTGGACTGGCTGATCTGGCTGTTCGTCATGGGTACCAGCGTGCGGTCCCGGCCCGCCGCGGGGCTAGTCCGATCCCGGCGCGGGATCGTACGATCCGCGCATGCGGACGTCCACCCTGCGCGAGAGCGACGTCTTCGGCGGCGGCCCGGTGTCCGCCGCCGTGCACGCCCTGACCGGCGAGGTCGAGCCGCACGGTCACGACTTCCTGGAGGTGGCCGTGGTCGGCCCCGGCTCCGGCGGTCACGTGACCAGCCGGGGCGAGCGGGCGGTGCGCGAGGGCGAGGTGATCGTGCTGCGCCCCGGCGCCTGGCACGGCTTCACCGGCTGCCGCGGCCTGACCGTGGCCAACTGCTGCGTCTCGGCCGGCGCGCTGCGCGCCGAACTGGCGGTGCTGCACGACATCCCGGCCCTGCGCCACCTGCTGTGGACCGCGCCGATGGCGCCGGGGGCGCACGGCGTACTGGTCACCCGGATCGACCCGGCCGCCGCGGCGGACGCGATCGAGGAGATCGCCCGCCTCGCCGCCGGACCCGTAACCTCGGGGGCGCGGATCATGGGGAGGCTGCTGACCGTTCTCGGCACGATCGCCGACGCGCTGCCGGAGCGGCCGGTGACCGGCGCGTCCGCGCCCCACCCGGCCGTACGGGCCACCCTCGCCGCGCTGGAGCTGCAGCCCGCCCACCCGTGGACGCTGGCCGAGCTGGCCGGGCGGGTCAGCCTCGACCCGGGGCACCTCGGGCGGCTGTTCCGGCGGCACACCGGGCTGCCGCCGCTGGCGTACCTGGCGCGGGTGCGCGCCGAGCGGGCCGCCGCGCTGCTCGCCACCACGACGCTGCCCGCGGCCCGGGTCGGCGCCGCCGTCGGCTGGGACGATCCCACGTATTTCGCGCGCCGGTTCCGCGCCCTGGCCGGGCTGACCCCGACCGAGTACCGGCGCCGGGCGTCCGGTGGATGAACCGTCCGTGACGCGATTGTCGGTGGGAGGACGCATGATGGGGGCAAATGGATTCTCCCCGTGCGAGGTGCCCGATGACCGGTACGCCGGCCACCCAGGACCTGGAAGACCTGCGCTACCCCCCCGGGTCGCTGGTGCTCCTCGCCGGCCTGCCCGGCGCGGGCAAGAGCACCCTGCTCGACCGTCTCTACCGGCTCACCGGCACCGAGACCGAGCCGGTGCGGGCGGGCGACGTACGCGTGATCGACTCGCGGCAGTCGCGCAACTGGTGGTCGCGCTACCTCCGCCCGATCAACCCCCGGCTGCGCACCCCGATCGTGCACACCACCCACGTGTGGCGCATCGTCAGGGAGCTGCTGCGCGGCCACGCCGTGATCGCCCACACCCGCGGCACCTGGCCGCACATCCTGTACGGCCTGTCCTGGCTGGCCCGCAGGGCCGGCGCCCAGGCCCACCTGATCCTGCTCGACGTCGACGCCGACACCGCCCTGCGCGGGCAGCGTGACCGGGGCCGGGTCGTGGCCGCCCCGGCCTTCGCCCGGCACCGCCGCCGCTGGAACCGGGTCATGGCCCAGGCCCGCTCCGGGTCGTTGCCTCCGGCCGAGTCCGTCGTCATCCTCACCCGGGCGAGCGCCGACCGGCTGCGGGCCATCCACTTCGACGGCCCCTGACGTGTACCGCCGCCCCTGCCGGGTAGGCGCTCGCCCGTACGCCGGTCGAGGGAGGGGCGGATGGGACGGGTGCGCAAGGTGTCCGTACGCGACGGCGCGCGGCTGCTCGCCGGGGTCGTGGCGCCGATGCTGGCCCAGGGGGTCATCAGGCGCCGGCCGGCGATGGTCGCCCTGACGGAGAAGCTGAGGCTGGACGCGCGGGCGGTGCGGCTGCTGGGCCGCATGCGCCGGGCGTACGGCGGAGGGCCGGTGCAGCTTCCGCTGCCGCTGCGGCCCATCGTGTTCCCGCTGTCCCCCGAGGACGTGGTGCGGGTGCTCGACGGCTCGCCCGAGCCGTTCGCGGTGGCCAACCGGGAGAAGCGGGCCGCGCTGGCGCACTTCGGCCCGGACGTGCTGCTGATCTCGCCGAATGAGCTGCGGGCGGAGCGGCGCCGGTTCAACGAGGAGGTCCTGGCGACCGGCAGGGCGATGCACCCGCTGGCGGGGGCGCTCGCGGCCAAGGTGCGCGAGGAGGCGGGCGCCCTGCTGGACGGCGACACCCTGACCTGGGCCGATTTCGCGGCCGTGTGGTGGCGGGCGGTGCGTCGGGTCGTTCTGGGCGACGGGGCGCGCGACGACGAGGAGCTGACCAGGCTGCTGGCCCGGCTGCGCGACGACGCCAACTGGGCGTACCTGCGGCCGAGGCGGGAGGCGGCCTACGCCCGGTTCACCGGGCTGCTCAGGGCGCATCTCGACCGCGCCGAGCCCGGCAGCCTGGCCGGGATGCTCGCCGACCTGCCCGTGCCGGCCCACGTACGGCCCGCGGGGCAGGTGCCGCACTGGCTGTTCGCGTTCGACGCGGCGGGCATCGCGGCGTACCGGGCGCTGGCGCTGCTGGCGACCCACCCCGGGCATCTGGCCCGCGCCCGCGCGGAGTCGCGCGCCGCCGCCGGGGTCGCCGCGGAACCCGGCGGCGGCACCTTCGCCGCCGCCGCGATGGCCGCGGCGCCGCCGCCCGAGCGGCCGTTCCTGCGCGCCTGCGTCCTGGAGTCGGTCCGGCTGTGGCCGACGACGCTGGCGATCCTGCGCGACAGCACGTCCGAGACCACCTGGGACGGCGCCGCCGTGCCGGCCGGGACCCCGTTCCTGGTCTTCAGCTCCTTCGTCAACCGCGACCGCGACGCCGACCCGTTCGCCGACCGGTTCGCCCCGGAGATCTGGCTCGACGGCGCGGCGGCCGAGCGGCGCTCGATCGTGCCGTTCAGCACGGGCCCGGCGAGGTGCGCGGGCCGGGAGCTGGTGCTGATGCTCACCGCCGAGCTGCTGGCCACACTGCTGGAACGGCACGAGCACACCCTGGTGTCCCCGCCCGCGCTGTCGCCGGATCGCCCGCTGCCGCACTCGCTGAACCCCTTCGCGCTGCGCTTCCGTCAGGGCGACTTGACGTCAGGGTGATCTGACGTGCATGCTGGGGGCATGTTCACACCGGACGAGCTCGACCGGCAGCACACGCTGCTCACCGCCGCGGCCCGCTACGACGAGCTGCGCATGCGCGACCTGCTCGCCCCGCGCCCCGGCGACGAGCCCGACGGGCACGCCGCGCCCCCGCTGACCAAGCAGGAGGCGCTGGAGCTGCTCGCCCTCGGCGAACTGCTGGCCCGCAAGGCGGCGTACGGGCGGCAGCTCGCGGTCAGGACGGCCCGCGAGGCGGGCGCGTCCTGGTCCCAGATCGGGGCCGCCCTCGGCACCACCAAGCAGTCGGCCTGGGAGGCGCACACCCGCTGGATCGACGAACAGGCCGGCGGGCGGGGGCGTACCGGGCAGATCGGCCTCAGCGCGGCCGAGGCCGAGGCCGCCCGCGACCTCGCCGGCACCCCCGACGACCGCTGAGCGGTCGCTACCCGCCCGCAGGGCCGGTGGAGGCCCGCACGACCAGCTCGTACGGCATCACCAGCCGCTCCTCCGGCAACGGCCGCCCCGACAGCAGCAGCCGCCCGGCCGTCTTGCCGATCTCCTCCTTGGGCTGGCGGATCGTGGTCAGCCCGCCCTGCGCCGCCTCGCTGTCGGAGAACCCCACCACCGACAGATCCTCCGGCACTCGCAACCCGAGATCGGCTGCGGCGTCGAGCACCCCCAGCGCCAGCCGGTCGGTTACGGTGAGCACCGCGGTGGGCCGCGGCTCGCGCCGCAGCAACTCGTGCGCCGCCTCCCGCCCCGACTCCCGCGTGTTGCGCACCACCTCGTACACCGGCACGCCCGCCCAGTCGATCCCCGCCCCCTCGGCCGCGGCCCGATACCCGGCGATCCTGGTCCGCCGCGCCTGGAACGGCCCCCGCTCCTGCCGCTCGACGTCCGCCCACCCGGTACGCGCCTGGTGGTACAACCCCGTGATGATCACCCCGAGCCGCCGGTGCCCCAGCCCCAGCACATGCCGCGCCGCGTCGCCCGCCGCCGCCATCTCATCGATCCCGATCAGCGGATACCCCGGCAGGTACGGCTCGTCCACCGCCACGGCCGGCAACCCCCGCCGCAGCACCTCCTCCAGCGCGGGATGCCCGTCGGGCAGCGAGTACACGCAGAACCCGTCCACCACGGCCCCCCGCACCGTCTCGGCATGCCCGTCACCGGTGAGCAACGGCAGGATCAACAACCCCACCCCGGCGTCCTCCACCGCCGCCGCCATCCCCTGCAACAGCCCGATCGAGTACGGATCACCGAACGCGTAGTTCAGCGTCTCGGTGAACAACAACCCCAGCGCCCCGGCCCGCCGCAACCGCAACGACCGCGCCGTCGCATCGGGCCCGGCATACCCCAGCTCCCCCGCGACCTTCAGAATCTCGGCCCGCAGCTTCTCACTGAGCTGATCGGGCCGGGAGAAGGCGTACGAGACCGTGGCCCGCGAAACCCCCACCCGATCCGCGATGGTCTGCAACGTGACCCGTTTCCCACGCCCGCTCACATTCCGAATCTATTGCCCCCCGCCCCTCCTCACCACCGAACGCACGCACACGCGATCACGCGGATCTCGCGCAAGGTGGTATGGGACGGGGTGCCGGAACCTACGCGAACTCGACGCCCTCCCACTGCCTCGCGCCAAGCGCGGGCACACGCCGGTGCGCGGGACGCGGAGGCATGGGGAGCGACGCGGGGGGTCGCGGAGCGGGGGCACCCGACGCAGCGCCGGCATCGTGTGGAGGGGGCAGGCGGCCACGGGGCAGGCTGGCCCGGGGACGGCCCATCGCGCGAGGCCGGGTGGGCCGGGGTGACCCGGCGCCCGGGGTGGCCGGGTGGGCCCGGAGACGGTCCTGCGCCCGGACGGCCGGGGGACGCCCTGCGCGGGGAGGCGGGCGGTCAGGGAGTGGGGAGGCCGGCTTCGGCGGCGATCTCGGCGATGATGCGGGAGGCGGTCTTGGCACTCAGGCGGCCACCGCGGCGGTTGAGGAACAACGCGGGCGAGTTCGCCGCCCCCGCCCAGCCCGCGCGTTCGTGGAGCCACTCGCGCAGCGGGGCGTGCAGTGCGGGACCGAGGACGATCTCGCGCACGCCCGTCCTGCCGCGTACGGTGAGCGTTCCCAGGGTCTCGCTGCCCCCGTCGGGCGGCAGGCGTACGTCGGTCACGTCCAGGGCGACCACGTCGGAGGCGCGCAGGCCGGTGTGGAAGGGCAGCAGCGCCAGCGCACGGTCGCGCGGGTGAGGGCGTGCCTCGATCACGCGCAGCAACCGGGTCACGTCCCCGGGCCCGGGGAACGCCGAAGCCGGTGCGGACGGCGGGATCTCGACACGCGTCACCTCCGCCGGACCGGGGCCGAGGCGGGTGTAGAAGTCGTCGAGAGCGGCCAGGGCGTTGTTGACGTAGCGAGGTGAGCGCCGGGCCTCCTCCAGCAGGTACGCCCGGTAGCCGCGCACCGCCCGATCCCGCAGCACGGCCGGCAGGTCAGCACGTGGCGGAACGTGAGCACGGGCCGAAACGTGTGAACCGTTGGGCAGGTCGCGACCGGCGAGCACACCGGAGCCGGCCGGTTCACCCCGGTCGCTGGGCGCGCCCGGCGCGGGGAGGACGCGGGAGGCGGAGACGACGCCAGACGCGGGCACCGCGCCCGACGCGGCCACCACGCCAGAGGAGCCGACCACATCGGCCCCCGACACCACGCCGGACCTCTGCACCACTCCAGACGTGCCGACGACACCAGAGGAGCCGACCACACCAAGCCCCGGCACCCCGCCCGATCCCCGCACGCCCGACGCGGGGACCACACCGGAGCCCCCGACCACATCCGTCCCGGACTCCACGCCGGACCCCCGCACCGTGCCCGAGGCGGGGGCCGCGTACTGGGCGGGGTGTGCGGCGAGCCAGGACAGGAACATGCGCACGCGCGACAGGTACGTCCTGGTGGTGTCGGACGACAGGGGCGCCTGGCGCAGGGCGGCGGCGTAGGCGTCGAGCACACCGGAGAAGGGTTCGGGCAGCGGGGTCGGCTGCGCGCCTCTGCGACGCTCGTCTCTGTGATCCCCGTCTCTGTGATCCCCGTCTCTGTGACCCCCGCCTCGGGCTTGGTGGTCCGGTATCGGCTCCGATTCTCGGAAGTCGATGTTCTGGGAATGCGCGTTCTCGGGAAGTTCGGGTTCCGGGAACGGTGGCGGGGCGCCGGTGTCGTACGCGGCGCGGGCGGCGGCGATCTCGTGCTGGTGCCGCTCGGTCCAGGTGACCAGGGACTGGATGGTGGCGTGCAAGGTGACCCCGAGCGGGGTGAGCGAGTACTCGACGCGGGGCGGCACGACAGGGTGGACCGTGCGGCGGACGAGCCCGTCGCGTTCGAGCTGGCGCAGCGTCACGGTGAGCATGCGCTGGCTGATGCCGTCGATCGTGCGGCGCAGCTCGGTGAAGCGGAGGGTGCGCCGGTCGAGCAGGGCGATGACGAGCAGGGACCACTTGTCGGCCACCCGGTCGAGGATCTGGCGCACCTCGCAGTCCTGGCGGGTGTCCCACTGCTGCGCCTCGTACAGGTAGTCGGGGTCGATGAGCGGGGGGCGGCCGGCGCCGGTGTCCGCGCGGGCACCCGGTGACTTCGAAGTGCCTTCTTCCATCGGAAACCAATGGTGCCGGAGGATGCCTTTGGTTACAAGAGAGAACCGGAAGGCCGGCCTCCGTACTCTCCCCGAATCCCGACATCACTTGAGGAGTCCGTCTTGCCGACCTCCCCTGCCCCCGCGCGTGCCTCCGTGAGGAGCGCCGAGCGGATGGACGGGCGCGCATGGGGCATGCTGATCGTGCTGTGCGGCGCGATCTTCCTTGAGGGCATCGACGTGTCGATGATGGGCGTCGCCCTGCCGTCGATCCAGGCCGAGCTGGGCATGTCCACCGCCTCACTGCAATGGGTGGTCAGCGCCTACGTGCTCGGTTACGGCGGCTTCATGCTGCTGGGCGGCCGGGCCGCCGATCTGCTGGGCCGGCGCAGGATGTTCCTGTTCTGGCTGGCCGTGTTCGTGCTGTTCTCCGGCCTGGGCGGGCTGGCGGAGGAGGGCTGGGTGCTCGTGCTGGCCCGCTTCGTCACCGGCGTCGGCGCCGCCTTCCTCACCCCGGCCGGCCTGTCGCTGATCACCACCGCGATCCCGGAGGGCCCGCGCCGGGACCGGGCGCTGCTGATCTACGCCGGTACGTCGGCGGCCGGATTCTCGCTCGGCCTCGTCGTCGGCGGAGGGCTGACCGCGATCGGCTGGCGCTGGGTCTTCTTCGCCCCGGTGATCGTGGCCCTGGCGATCCTCCTGGCCGCGATCTGGCTCGTCCCGGACACCGGCCGTCCGGAGCGTACGGACGGCGGCTTCGACATGGCGGGCGCGGTCACGGTGACCGCCGCCATGATGATGCTGGTCTTCGCCGTGGTCGAGGCGCCCGCGCTGGGCGGGTGGACGATGGCCGCGGCGCTCGCCGCCGGGCTCGCGCTGCTGGCCGCCTTCGTCGCGATCGAGCGGCGCTCGGCCTCGCCGCTGGTCCGCCTGGGCATCCTGCGCTCGGTGCCGCTGGTGCGCGCCAACCTGGGCGCGATCCTGCTCACGGGCGGCTACTTCGGCTTCCAGTTCATCGCAGTGCTCTACTTGCAGGAGGCGCGCGGCTGGTCCCCGCTGCAGACCGGGCTGGCGATGCTGGCCGTGGGCGCGGACGCGGTGCTGGCGCCCACCGTGACGCCCCTGCTCGTGGCCCGATTCGGCACCACCAGGGTGATCTTCGCCGGTATGTGCTCGGCGGCGACGGCGTACGCGCTGTTCCTCCCCCTTGCGCCCGACTGGGGGTACGCGGCGATGTTCCCCACCATGATCCTCACCGGCGTGGCGTTCGCGCTGGCGTACGGGCCGCTCACCATCGCGGCCACGGACGGGATCGCCCCGCGCGAACAGGGGCTCGCCGGCGGGCTGCTGAACACCTCCTTCCAGTTCGGCGCGGCCCTGGGGCTCGCGGCCGTGGCCGCGGTCAACGCCGCCGCCGGCCCTGGGCCCGGCCCGGCGACACAGGAGGCCCTGCTGTCCGGCTACCGCGCCGGCCTGCTCGTACCACTGGCCGCAGCCCTGCTGGGCGCCGCGGTCATGGCCACCGGCCTGCGCCACCCCCCTCGACCGGCCCCGGACACCGCCAGATGAGGAGGGGAGATCCGGGGCCCAAGCTGCCTGCTGGCCGTCTGCTCAATCCGCCGTGAGTGGTTGGTGCCGGCCCGGGGCAGAGGCGGGCCGCCCAGGGCCGGGGTGCGGCCGGCCCAGGGCCAGCCTTCGCCGGGTGCGCCGCCCAGGGCCGGGGACGCCGCTGCCGGCTCGGCGGGGTCGCTGGCGCCGCTCTCCCCGCCTCACCCCACCCCGCCCTGGGCGGGTGGACCGGTGTGGCCAGGTCGGCGGGCGCATGGTGCCGCTCCCACCCCGCCTCGCCCTGCGCGGCGGCTGGTGGGCCCAGCCCCCGATCGGGCGAGGCCAGTGCCAGGGCGGGCCTCGCCGGGTGCGCTGGGGCGGGCACGTCGCTGGCGGCCCGGCGGGGCCGCTGGGCCTCTCCCCCACCGCACCCCGCCCTGGGCGGGGGCCGGTGGACCGGCGTGGCCGGTGGGCCCGGTCGGGCAGGGCCGAGGTTCCGTCACCGTCTCGGCGGTCGAGGGCAGGCGGCCCGGCCGCGTCGCTGGCGGCCCGGCGGGGCCGCGGGCGCGTCTCCCCCACCGCAGGGCGGGGGCGGGGACGATGTCGCCGGCCCCACTCCCCCGCCCCGCCCTGGGCGGGGAGCCGGTGGACCGGCGTGCCCGGTGGGCCTGGTCGGGCAGGGCCGGAGGTTCCGTGACCGTCTCGGCGGTCGGGGCAGGCGGCCGGGCCGGTGGGGCGGCTTGGGCGGGCGGATCGGGCCGACGGGCCGGAGAGGGAGCGGTGGCGGGGGGCGGTGGCGGGAGAAGGGGGGGTGGGCCGGGCCCGCGCTGGTGGGGGTGGGGTTGTGATCTTGGTTCTTAATCGATTAAGGTCTTAATCGATTAAGAAAGGAGTGTTGCGTCATGGAGCCGCTTCAGGTGTTCGTCTACGACGTGGCGATGCGGCATCGGGCCGGGCTGTACTCGGCGTTCCCCGATGCTCCGGTGGTGCCGCATGTGGTGCGGCCGGTGCGTATGGCGCGGGCTCGGCGGGTGCTCGCGGGGACCCTGCGGAGCGCCGCCGACCATCTGGACCCGCGGCCTCAGGGGGTCTGAGGGGGCCGCATGGGTCCTCCTGGGGATCAGCGGGGCCGGGCGGCCACCTCTGTCAGCAGGGCGTCCCAGTCAGAGTGGAAGCGGGACAGGCTGTAGCGCGACAGCGCCGCGGCGCGGGCGGATTTGCCGCACTGGCGGGCGTAGTCCGGGTCGGCGGCGAAGGCGCGCAGGGCCTCGGTGAGGGTTTCCACGCGGGTGGAGATCACGCCGGCCTCTGGCGGGACCGCCTCGGTGGCCTCGGTGGTGGCCAGGGCCACGACGGGCATGCCGAGCGTCATGGCCTCGATCAGCGACAGGCCGAGGGAGGTCCACCGGTACGGGTGCAGGTAGACGCGCCGCCGGGCCAGTTCGGCGTGCATCCGGGCCTGTGGCACGTCCTCGTACGCGCCCATGCCGGGCAGGCCGAGCCGCTGGGGCAGGCCGGTGACCTTCATGCCGTACACGTCGAGCGGGATCGCGGCGGCGAAGCGGGGCAGCAGGTCGGTGCCCGCCACGCGGGTGCGGCGTATCGGCTCGTTGACGACCACCCCCGCGCGGGCCAGCTCGCCGGTGTAGAGCTCGCCCGGGTCGAGCACCCCGTGCTCGATCACGTGCACCGGCGCACGGCCGGAGTCCCACATCAGCGCGTTGAAGTGGGTGACGTGCACGAGGGGGATGTCGTCGCGGCCGGCGAGGGGGTGGCGGGTGGCCGGCACGTCGCCCTTGGGGGTGTTGTGCTCGACGTACACCGTGGGCACCCGGCGGCCGAGCCAGCGTCCGAGCAGCTCGATCTCGTGCGGGCGTTGCAGTACGGCGACGTCCACCTCCTCATCACGCAGCCGGTCGAAGGGCACCTCCCGTACGGTGTCCGGCCACGGGTACGTGCGGGCCCGCCCGCGCCCGTCCGGGCCCCGGTCGGGCGTCAGCGGCACGATGTAGTCGTGCCGGCCGTGCACGAACGAGGTGGTCCACGAGCCGTGCACGTGCCAGATCAGAATCCTCATCCCGTCATCACCCTCTCCACCGCGCTCACCAGATCGTCCGCGGCCTCCTCCGCCGCCGCCACCTCGGCGGGCAGCGTCACCGGGGTGGGCACGAGGATGCCCCGCGCCCCCGCGGCCCGCGCCGCCTCGATGTCCCTGCCGATGTCGCCGATCACCACGCAGTCCGCCGGGCGTACCCCGAGGGCCGCCGCGGCGCGCAGGACCAGGCCCGGACGCGGCTTGCGGCACGCGCAGCCGTCGGCCTCGCCGTGCGGGCACACGGCCCAGACGTCGAACGGCCCGAGCAGTTCCTCCACCCGGGCGTTGACCGCGCGCAGCGCGGGCTCGGCGATGAGGCCCCTGGCGACCCCGGACTGGTTGGTCACCACCCCGATCGGCAGCCCGGCCGCGCGCAGCCGGTCCAGCGCCTCGCGCGCCCCGGGCATCGGCTCCACGAGGGCGGGGTCGGCGTTGTAGGGGACGTCGCGCACGAGCGTCCCGTCGCGGTCGAACAGGACGGCGGACGGCCTGCGCCTCCGCGCAGGCCGTCCGCTCTTCGGGTGTGGTGTCACCTCTCCGGAGCTACCCGCCCGAGATGCCGGTTAACTCCGGTTATGACCAGGAGAAGCGCTACTCTGCGTTACATTTTTCGCTCTCCTCCCCCTTCGACCTGGTATTTCTCGGTCATCCCGTTTGAGAAGCGCTTCTCTCGGTAGCGATTCGGGTATGTCCGGATATGCGGGGGAGATCAGATGCGCTTTCTAGGGATCAACGCCATATTCCATGATCCAGCGGCGGCCCTGGTCGTCGATGGGCGGATCGTGGCGGCATCCGAGGAGGAGCGGTTCAGCAGGCGCAAGCACGGCAAGCGCCCGGTCCCCTTCTCCGCATGGGAACTGCCCGAGCAGGCCGCCGCCTGGTGCCTGGCCGAGGCTGGCCTGCGGCCGGAGGATCTGGACGCGGTCGCCTACTCCTACGATCCGGCGCTGGTGCGCCCCGGGCAGGCGGGCCTGGACGAGCGGTGGGAGGACCTGCGCACGACGTACGCGCGGCGTGCCCCCGCCTTCCTGGCCACCGCGCTGCCCGGCCTGGACCCGGCCCAGGTGCGGTACGTGCCGCACCACGTGGCGCACGCCGCGTCCGCCGGGCTGGCGGCGCCGTACCGGGACTCGGCGGTGCTGGTGTGCGACGGCCGCGGCGAGGCGTACTCGCACCTCGCCGGGCACTACCGCGACGGTGAGCTGACCGTGCTGGCCGCGCAGGAGCTGCCGCACTCCCTGGGGTTGATGTACGAGGCGGTCACCGAGCACCTGGGCTTCCTGCGCTCCAGCGACGAGTACAAGGTGATGGCGCTGGCGTCCTACGGCACCCCGCGCCACCTGGCCGAGCTGCGGGAGCTGATCTACGCGACCGGCGACGGCGGGTTCCGGGTCGAGCCGATCGACTGGTCCTCCTACGCCAAGCCGCTGCGCAAGGGCGAGGAGTGGACCGCCGACCACGCCGACCTGGCAGCCAGCGTCCAGGTGCGGCTGGAGGAGGTCCTGCTCGACCTGGCCCGCTGGCTGCACGGCCGCACCGGCGAGCGGTACCTGACGATGGCCGGCGGCGTGGCGCTGAACTGCGTGGCCAACACCCGGCTGCTCGCCGAGACCCCCTTCGAGGACGTGTGGGTCCAGCCCGCGTCCGGCGACTCCGGCACCGCGCTCGGCGGGGCGCTGCACCTGGCGCGCGCGTACGGCGAGCCTGCCGCGCCCATGACGGGCGCCGACCTGGGCCGGGGCTGGAGCGATGAGGAGCTGGCCGCCTGGCTGGACGTCGCCCGCGTGCCCTACGACCGGCCGCGCGACCTGGCCGCGGCCGTGGCCGCCGAGCTGGCCGCCGACCGGATCGTGGCCTGGTTCCAGGGCCGCAGCGAGTACGGCCCGCGCGCACTCGGCCGCCGTTCCCTGCTCGCCCACCCGGGCCGCGCCGCCAACACCGAGCGGCTCAACGCGGTCAAGGGCCGCGAGCAGTTCCGCCCGATCGCGCCCATGGTGCTGGCCGGCCGGGCGGCCGACATCTTCGAGCGGGGGCCGGCGCGCAGCCCGTACATGCTGTTCGTGCACGACGTGCGCCCGTCCTGGCGCGAGCGCATCCCGGCGGTGGTCCACGTGGACGGCACCGCCCGCGTCCAGACCGTGGAGGAGGCCGAGGAGCCGCTGCTGGCCCGGCTGCTGCGCGAGTTCGAGCGGCGCACCGGCCTGCCGGTGGTGGTCAACACCAGCCTGAACACGGCCGGGCGGCCCATGGTGGACGACCCGCGCGACGCGCTGGAGTGCTTCGGCTCGGCCCCGGTGGACGTGCTGGTCATCGGCCCGTACGTCGTACGGCGGGGGGAGGTGTTCGCCCGATGAGCGCCGTCCCCGAAGAGGGCGTGACGGTCGTGGTGCCGACGGTCGGGCGGGCGAGCCTGACCGCCACCCTGGAGGCCATCGGCCCCGGCCCCGACGCCGTGATCGTGGTGGACGACCGGCCCGGCGACCCGCCCGAGCCGCTGGACGTGCCGCCCGGGGTGCGCGTGCTGCGCTCCGGGGGACGCGGCCCGGCGGCGGCGCGCAACGTCGGCTGGCGCGCGGCCGGCACGCCGTGGATCGCCTTCCTGGACGACGACGTGGTGCCGGGGCCCGCCTGGTGGGACAGGCTGCGCCGGGACCTCGCCGGGCTGCCCGCCGACGTGGGCGGCAGCCAGGGACGGCTGGAGGTGCCGCTGCCCGAGGGGCGCCGGCCCACCGACGACGAGCGCAACGTGGCGGGCCTGGCCGAGTCGGAGTGGATCACCGCGGACATGGCCTACCGGCGTACCGCGCTGGAGAAGGCCGAGGGGTTCGACGAGCGTTTTCCACGCGCCTACCGGGAGGACGCCGACCTGGCGCTGCGGGTGCGGGCGGCCGGGTTCTCGCTGGTGAAGGGGGAGCGGGTGACCCGGCACCCGGTGCGAGACGAGGGCCCGTGGGCCAGCGTGCGCCGCCAGCGGGGCAACGCCGACGACGCGCTGATGCGCCGGGTGCACGGCCCGGGGTGGCGGGCGGCCGTCGGCGGCGCGCCCACCCGGCTGCGCAGGCACGCCGTCACCACCGCCGCCGGCCTGCTCGCGCTGACGGCCGCGGGCGTGGGGGCGGCGCGCCGGATATCCGGCGGGCGGAACAGGTGTAGAACCGGGCCGCGCTGGGCAGGGGCAGTGGCCTGGGCACCGGCGCTGGTGTGGCTGGGACTGACCGCGGAGTTCGCCTGGCAGCGCATCGCCCCGGGGCCGCGTACGCCGGAGGAGATCCGGCGGATGGTGCTGACCAGCACGGTGATTCCGCCGGTGGCCTGTACGTGGCGTGTGGTGGGCGAGCTGCGGAGCAGGCGGTGAGCGGGGTTCCGGCCGTACCCGGACCTGCCCGCGCGACGGGCACGGGGCTCCGGACCATGGGCGCGGGCGCACCGTTCCGCGCCACGGGCACCACGCTCGTGGTCCGGACCGACGGGGCGGGTGACGTGCTGCTGGCCGGCCCGGCCATCCGGGCCGTGGCGGCGCGTTCCCGCCGCGTCGTGCTGCTGGCCGGGCCCGGAGGCCGCGCGGCGGCCGAGCTGCTGCCGGGCGTGGACGAGGTGCTGGAATGGCGCACCCCGTGGATCGACCCGGACCGGCCGCCGATGACCGGCGAGCGCGCGGTCGAACTGCTCGGCCTGGTACGCCGCGCCGCCCCCGACAACGCCCTGATCTTCACCTCGTTCCACCAGTCCGCCCTGCCGATGGCGCTGATGCTGCGCCTGGCCGGGGTGGCGCGGATCGCCGCGATCAGCGGTGACTACCCGGGCGCGCTGCTGGACGTCCGGCACGTGGTGGACGAGTCGATCGACGTGCCCGAGCCGGAGCGGATGCTCGGCCTGGCCACCGCGGCCGGGTTCCCGCCCGAGCCGGGAGACGATCTGCGCCTGGCCGTACGCCGCCCGCTGCCGCCGGTCGGGCACCTGACCGGCCCGCCGGGTTACGTGGTGGTGCATCCGGGCGTCACCGCGCCCGCCCGCGCCTGGCCGGCGGAGCGGTGCGCCGAGGCGGTGCGGGCGCTGCGCGCGGCGGGCTACCGGGTCGTCGTCACCGGCGGCCCGGACGAGCGCGCGCTCACCGCCGCGGTGGCCGGGGGCGAGGCCGTGGACCTGGGCGGCCTCACCTCGTTCGCGGAGCTGGGCGCGGTCCTCGACGGCGCCTGCGCCGTGGTGGTGGCCAACACCGGGGCCGCACATCTCGCCGCCGCCGTACGCACGCCGGTGGTCTCGCTGTTCGCGCCGGTGGTCCCGGCCGCGCGCTGGGCGCCGTACCGGGTGCCGAGCGTGCTGCTCGGGGACCAGGGCGCGCCGTGCGCGGCCAGCAGGGCCCGCGTGTGCCCGGTACCCGGGCACCCGTGCCTGGCCGGCGTCACCGCCGAGCAGGTCGTGGCGGCGGTGCGGGAGCTGACCGCGCCCACACAGCGGTCCGTCACGGCGGCCCGTCACGGCTAGCCCGCGGCTAAAGGAGGCAATGTCATGAGGATTCACCTGATATCCGAACATGCGAACCCGTTGGCCGCGGTCGGCGGCGTGGACGCGGGCGGCCAGAACGTCCATGTGGCCGCCCTCGCCACGGCGCTCGCCGAGCGCGGCCACGAGGTGACCGTGTTCAGCAGGCGGACGGGCGACGACGAGCCGGACGCCGCCCGGCTCGCGCCGGGCGTGGCCGTGGAGCACGTCCCCGCCGGACCCGCCCGGCCGCTGCCCAAGGACGAGCTGCTGCCGTTCATGCCGGAGTTCGGGGAGCATCTGTCCCGCCGCTGGTCGCTGGACCCGCCGGACATCGCGCACGCGCACTTCTGGATGAGCGGCCTGGCCGCGCTCATGGCCGCCCCGCGGCACGGCGTGCCCGTGGTGCAGACCTTCCACGCGCTCGGCACGGTCAAACGGCGCTGGCAGGGCCGGGCCGACACCAGCCCGGCGCGGCGGATCGCGGTGGAGACCCAGATCGGCAGGCGCGCCGACGCCATCGTGGCCACCTGCACCGACGAGGTGAACGAGCTGCTGGCCATGGGCGTGCCCGCCGAGCGGATCTCGGTGGTGCCGTGCGGGGTGGACCTCGACCTGTTCCGGCCCGACGGGCCGGCGGCCCCGGACAGGACGCCCGGCGGGCGGGCCCGCGTGCTCAGCATCGGCAGGCTGGTGCCGCGCAAGGGCGTGGACACCGTGATCCAGGCCATGCGCCTGCTGCCCGACGCCGAGCTGCTGATCGCGGGCGGCTCCGTGCACGACGAGGAGGCGGTGCGGCTGCGCGGCCTGGCCGAGAAGTACGGCATCGCCGACCGGGTGCGCCTGATCGGCAGCGTCGCCAGGGCCGACGTGCCGGCCCTGATGCGCTCGGCCGACGTGCTGGTGACGGTGCCGTGGTACGAGCCGTTCGGCATGGTGCCGCTGGAGGCGATGGCCTGCGGCCTGCCCGTCGTGGCCTCGGCCGTCGGCGGCCACCTGGACACCGTCGCCGGATGCGGCGTGCTGGTGCCGCCGCGCCGCCCGCGGGCGCTGGCCCGCGCCCTGCGCGACCTGCTGGAGCACGACGACCGCAGGGCCGCGCTGGAGAAGGCCGGCGAGCGCCGCGCCCAGACCAGGTACGGCTGGCCCGCCGTCGCCGCGCAGACCGAGGCCGTGTACGCCGACGTGCTCGCCGCCCGGCGGGGCGCCCGGCTCGGCCGCCGCGCCGGAGGCGGGGTCGCGGTGCCGGAAGACCTGCCGCACAGCCCGGTGGGAGGGGGATGACATGCACGACCATCTGCGCAGGCTGCGCGAGGCACTGGCCTCGATCGACGCCGAGACGCCCAAGATCTACGCCTGGGGGGGCAAGCTCGCCTCCGTGCTCACCGGCGGCGGACGGCTGCTGGCCTGCGGCAACGGGGGCTCCGCCGCGGAGGCGCAGCATCTGACCGCGGAGCTGGTGGGCCGCTTCCGTACCGACAGGCCGCCGTTCGCGGCGATCCCGCTGCACGCCGACGGCTCCACCTTCACCGCGATCGGCAACGACTTCGGCGCGGAGGAGGTCTTCGCGCGGCAGGTCGCCGGGCACGGGCGCCCCGGCGACGTGCTGCTGTGCCTGTCCACCAGCGGCGCCAGCCCGAACGTGCTGGCCGCCGCCCGCACCGGGCGCGAGCACGGCCTGCTCACCTGGGCCCTGACCGGGCCGGCACCGAACCCGCTGGCCGAGCTGTGCGACGACGCGCTGCCGGTGCCCGCCGAGGACTCCTGCACCGTGCAGGAGGTCCACCTGGCGGTGATCCACATGCTCTGCGACGTACTGGAGGAGGACGTGTCATGACCGCGCCATCCGGGCCGGCGCCGATCGTCGTGGTCGGCGACACCCTGCTCGATGTGGACGTGGAGGGCGAGGCGGACCGGCTCGCGCCGGACGCCCCCGTCCCGGTGATCTGCCGGCACACCGAGCACCGGCGGCCCGGAGGCGCCGGGCTGGCCGGGCTGCTCGCGGCGCGCGACGGCGCGCCCGTCGTGCTGATCACCGCGATCGGCGACGACGAGGCGGGCCGGTACCTGCGCGGGCTGCTCACCGAGCACCTGGAGCTGATCCGGCTCCCGCTGCGCGGCACCACGGTGAGCAAGACGCGGGTGCGCGCCAGGGGCCAGACGCTGCTGCGCATCGACGGCGGCGACGGCCACGCGCGGCGCCGCGCCAACGGCGCCGCCAACCGGCCGGAGATGGAGGAGGCCCTGGCGCTGGCGTCGCGGGCGCTGGAACGGGCGGGCGCGGTGCTGGTGTCCGACTACGGGCGCGGGGTCGCCGAGGTGATGCGCGAGCACCTGCGCGACCTGGCGGTCCCGCTGGTGTGGGACCCGCACCCGCACGGCCCCAAGCCGGTGCCGGAGTGCGCGCTGGTCACGCCGAGCGAGGCGGAGGCGCGGCTGCTGTGCTCCGAGCCGTACATGACCGCCGACCTCGCGGCCCGCCAGCTCGTACGCGCCCTGGGCGCGGAGGCGGTGGCCGTCACGCTCGGCGCGGGCGGCGCGGCCCTGGCCCGCAGGGGCGGCAAGTCCGTACGGGTGCCCGCGCCCGGCGTGGCGGCCGGGTCCGACGCGTGCGGGGCGGGCGACCGCTTCGCGGGCGCGGCGGCGCTGGCCCTGCGCGACGGCGAGCCGGTCGAGGACGCGGTGGCGCAGGCGGTCGGCGAGGCCACCCGGTTCGTGGAGGCCGGCGGCGCCGCGGCGACCAGGTTCGGCGAGACCGGCGCGCACCGCTTCGGCGCGGGCCGGGGCGGGACCATCACCGCGGCGGTGCCCTCGCTCGGCGACCGGCCGAGGTCGGCGGAGGAGGTCGCGGAGCTGGTGCACGGCACCGGGGGGCGGCTGATCGCCACCGGGGGCTGCTTCGACCTGCTGCACGCCGGGCACGTGAGCCTGCTGCGCCGGGCGCGGGCCCTGGGCGACGCGCTGATCGTGTGCGTGAACTCCGATGAGTCGGTACGCCGGCTCAAGGGCGCCGGCCGCCCGGTCGTCCCGGTCGAGGACCGGGTCGAGGTGCTGCGCGGGCTGTCGTGCGTGGACGCCGTGCTCGTCTTCGACGACGACACGCCGGTGGCGCCGATCGCGCAGCTCCGCCCGCACGTGTGGGTCAAGGGCGGCGACTACGGCGGCACCGAGCTGCCGGAGTCGGAGGTGGTGCGCCGCGGCGGCGGGGAGATCGTGTTCCTGCCCGTCGTCCCCGGCCGCTCCACGACCAGCCTGATCTCGGCCGCCCAGTCCATCTCATAGCGCTTTCCAACGGTCATAGAGCTTTCCAACGGGGAGGGAACAGTCGCATGCTGGGGAACATTCTGATCACCGGAGGGGCCTCCGGGCTCGGGGAGGCGACCGCCGAGGCGGTGGCCAAGGCCGGCGGCAGGCCGCTCGTCATCGACGTCAAGGCGCCCGACGCGGCGCGGCTCGGCGCCGTGGACCACGTGCTCGCCGACCTCGCCGACCGCGAGGAGGCCGAGCGGGCGGTGCGCGAGCTGGCGCAGCGCGCCGGCGGCCTCGACGGCGTGGTCACCGCGGCGGGCATCGACGCCTGCGGCCCGCTGTCGGAGGTGGAGCCCGAGCGGTGGGACCGGGTGATCAAGGTCAATCTGATCGGCACCGCGTCGGTGATCCGGGCGGCGCTGCCGTACCTGAAGGCGTCGGGCGGGAAGGTCGTCACCTGTGCCTCCACGCTCGGGCTGCGCGCGGTGAGCGACGCGACCGCGTACTGCGCCTCCAAGTTCGGCGTGGTCGGCTTCACCCGCGCCCTGGCCGCCGAGCTGGCCGGGCAGGTCGGGGTGACCATGCTGGTCCCGGGCGGCATGCAGACCCACTTCTTCGACGGCCGCGACGAGCAGTACATGCCCGGCCCCGACGCCCATCTCAACCAGCCCGAGGACGTCGCCGAGACCATCGTGTTCGCGCTCAGCCGGCCACACGGCTGCGAGGTCAGGGAGCTGGTGGTCTGCCCGTCCACCGAGACCTCCTGGCCGTGAGCCCGGGGCGGCGGGACATGAGGCGCCCCGGCCGTCCCGAGGAGGGACGGGACGATCCGGACGACCGGATTGACGCTCGTCCGGTGCTGCTGGTGCTGCGGGCACTCGGGCTGGGCGACCTGCTCACCGGGGTGCCCGCGCTGCGCGGCCTGCGCCGGGCCTACCCGGAGCACCGGCTGGTGCTGGCCGCGCCGTCGCCGCTGCGCCCCCTGCTGCCGCTCATCGGCGGCGTGGACGCGCTGCTGGACGTGTCGGGGCCGGGCCCGGTGCCGCTGCACGCCCCCGACATCGCGGTCAACCTGCACGGGCGCGGCCCGGAGAGCACCGCGGCACTGCTGCGCACCGCGCCCGCGCGGCTGCTCAGCCACGCGCCCCCGAACCGTACGGGGCTGCGGGCCATGCGGCTGATGCGGGAGATCCGCGGCGTGCGGGGACCGCGGTGGCGGGAGGACGTGCACGAGGTGCGCAGGTGGTGCGACATGCTCGCCTGGTTCGGCGTGCCCGCCGACCCCGCCGACCTGGACATCGCGGCCCCGCCCGAGACGGCCCGGGAGGCCGAGGCCCCGGTGGTGATCCATCCCGGCGCGGCCTACCCGGCCCGCCGCTGGCCCCCCGAGCGGTACGCCGAGGTCGCCGCGGCCCTGCGCCGCGCCGGACAGCGGGTGGTGGTGACCGGGGGCGGCCAGGAGCGCGTCCTGGCCCGCCGGGTCGCGGCCATGGCCGGCCTCACCGACGAGGCCGTGCTCGCGGGGCGTACCGGCCTGGGCGACCTGGCCCGGGTGGTGGCCCGCGCCCGGCTGCTGATCTGCGGCGACACCGGCGTCGCCCACCTGGCCACCGCGCTGCGCACACCGTCGGTGGTCCTGTTCGGGCCGGTCTCCCCCGCGCAGTGGGGCCCGCCGCCGGACCGCCGCGAGCACATCGTGCTGTGGGCCGGCCGCACCGGGGACCCGCACGGCGCCCGGCCCGACCCGGGCCTGCTCGACATCGACGCGCGGCAGGTGACCGACGCCGCGCTGAGCCTGCTGGAGGTGGGTATCACGTGAACGGACCGACCGTCGTCGTCACCGGCGGGGCCGGGTTCCTCGGCTCGCACCTGTGCGAGCGGCTGCTGGAACGCGGCGCCCGGGTGGTGTGCCTGGACAGTTTCCTCACCGGCTCGCCGCGCAACGTGGAGCACCTGATCGGCTCGCCGAGGTTCCGCCTCATCGAGTGCGACCTGACCGGGTTCGTGCACGTGCCCGGCGAGGTGGACATGGTGCTGCACTTCGCCTCGGCCGCCTCCCCGGCCGACTACCTGCGCTACCCCATCGAGACGCTGAAGGTGGGCAGCCTGGGCACACTGCACGCGCTCGGGCTGGCCAGGGAGAAGGACGCCAGGTTCGTGCTCGCCTCCACCAGCGAGGTGTACGGCGACCCGCTGTGCCACCCGCAGCCCGAGAGCTACTGGGGCAACGTCAACCCGGTCGGGCCGCGCAGCGTGTACGACGAGGCCAAGCGGTTCGCCGAGTCGCTGACCACGGCGTACCGCAACTCGCACGGCACCGGCACCGGCATCGTGCGGATCTTCAACACCTACGGCCCGCGGATGCGCCCGCACGACGGGCGGGCCATCCCGACCTTCATCCGGCAGGCGCTGTCGGGCGAGCCGATCACGGTCACCGGCGACGGCAGCCAGACCCGCTCCATCTGCTACGTGGACGACACCATCGCCGGGGTGCTCGCGCTGGCCGACAGCGAGCTGCCCGGCCCGGTCAACATCGGCGGCCCGGAGGAGGTGACCATGCTCAGGCTCGCGGAGACGATCCGCGACCTGACCGGCTCCTCCTCCCCCATCAAGCTGATCGAGCGGCCCGAGGACGACCCCCGGGTCCGCCGGCCCGACACCACGCTCGCCGCCGAGAAGCTGGGCTGGCGGCCCCGGGTGAGCATGACCGAGGGCCTGCGCCGCACCATCTCCTGGTTCGCCGGGGAGCTGGCCGGCAGGGCCGGCGGCAGCGGCCACGTCTACGCGAGCTGAACCGCGCGCAGACGCGGCGCGCAGATCCAGCGCGCCGGCGTACGGGCGTTTGCCGCGCTGTCTGAGGGCAGGCGACCTGTATGCGCGTAGTCATCACCGGAGCCACCGGGAACGTGGGGACCAGCGTGATCCCCGCCCTGGCGGCGGACCCGGCCATCACCTCGATCGTCGGCCTGGCCCGCAGGAGGCCGGACCTGCATCCCGACCGCACTGAATGGCGCGTCGCGGACGTCGCGAGGGACGACCTCACGCGCCACTTCGACGGCGCGGACGTGGTGGTCCACCTGGCCTGGCTGTTCCAGCCGACGCGCGACCCCGTCGTCACCTGGCGGGCCAACGTCCTGGGCAGCGTCCGGGT
The DNA here is from genome assembly GCF_014202315.1 of Thermocatellispora tengchongensis. Lineage (GTDB taxonomy): Bacteria > Actinomycetota > Actinomycetes > Streptosporangiales > Streptosporangiaceae > Thermocatellispora > Thermocatellispora tengchongensis. The sequence goes on from NZ_JACHGN010000014.1 coordinate 203,326, forward strand.
CTTCGAGGCCGCGGCGCGGGCCGGGGTGTCCGCCATCGTGTACGGCTCGTCGGTGGGGGCGTACTCGCCCGGGTCCAAGACCCGCCCGGTCGGCGAGGACTGGCCGACGCACGGGTATCCCGGCGCGGCGTACGGGCGGGAGAAGGCGTACGTCGAGCGGGTGCTCGACACCTTCGAGCGCGACCACCCCGACGTGCGCGTGGTGCGGATGCGGCCCGGCTTCGTCTTCAAACGGGAGGCGTCGGTCGAGCAGCGGCGGCTGTTCGGCGGCCCCCTGGTGCCGGAGCGGCTGATCCGCCCCGGCCGGGTGCCCGTGGTGCCCAACACCCCCGGGCTGCGGTTCCAGGTCGTGCACGGCGAGGACGCCGGCGAGGCGTACCGGCTGGCGGTCGTCAAGCCCGTCTCCGGCGCGTTCAACATCGCCGCCGACCCGGTCGTCGAGCCGTCCGTGCTGGCCGAGCTGCTCGGCGCGCGGCTGGTGCCGGTCTCCGGCTGGATGCTCCGCGGCGCCGCGGCGGCGGCCTGGCGGCTCAGGCTCGTCCCGGCCGCGCCCGGCCTGGTGGACCTGGTGCTGAACATGCCGATCATGGACACCGCTCGGGCCCACGCGGAGCTGGGCTGGCAGCCCAGGCACACCTCGGTGGACGCCCTGCGCGCCCTGATCGAGGGCTTCCGCGAGCCCCGCGGCCTGGAAACGCCGCCGCTGTCCCCCGAGACGAGCGGCCCCGCCCGCTCCGGCGAGTTCGCCGGCGGCATGGGCCGCCGTCCGTGAGAACGACCGACAACGACCACAAGGAGGAAGATCACATCATGGCCACGAAGGTAGCCGACGTGATGACCCCGGACCCGGCGACCGTGGAGGCCGGTCAGCCCATCTCGGCCGCGGCCCGGCTCATGGCGAGCAACGACGCCGGCGCGGTGATCGTCACCAACAACGGCCAGGTCAGCGGGATCGTGACCGACCGTGACATCGCCGTGCGCGTCGTGGCGCAGAACCGCGGCCCCGACACCCCGGTCCAGGAGGCCACCAGCGGCGACGTCACCACCGTCGGCCCCGACACCAGCATCGACCAGGCCGTGCAGTTGATGCGCGGCCAGGCGGTCCGCCGCCTCCCGGTCGTGGAGAACGGCCGCGCGGTCGGCATCGTCAGCCTCGGCGACCTCGCGATGGAGCGCGACCCCAGCTCCGCCCTGGCCGACATCTCCGCCGCCGAGGGCAACACCTGATCGGCATCCACATCGACGCATCCACATCGACGGACGAGGGCGGGAGCGCATCTGCGCTCCCGCCCTTTCCGTGCCGTTCCTGCCTGTTCCCTGTTCCTGGGCCGTTTCAGGGCGTTCCTGGGGCGTTTCAGGGCTTGAGCAGGATCTTGATGGCGCCCTCGCGTTTCTTCTGGAAGATCTCGTAGGCGTGGGGGGCCTGGTCGAGCGGGAGGTGGTGGGTGGCCAGGGTGTCCACGCCCAGAGGGTCGGTGTCCTCGGTCAGCAGCGGCATCAGGGCGGGGACCCAGCGCTTGACGTGGGCCTGGCCCATGCGCAGCGTGACGCCCTTGTCGAACATGCGCAGCATCGGCAGCGGGTCGCTCATGCCGCCGTACACGCCGGTGATCGAGATCGTGCCGCCGCGGCGTACGGAGTCGATGGCGCGGTTGAGCGCGGCCAGGCGGTCCACCCCGGCGGTGGCCATCATGGCGGCGGCCACGCGGTCGGGGAGCATGCCGGTGATGGTGTGCGCGAGCTTGGCCACGGGGCTGCCGTGGGCCTCCATGCCGACCGCGTCGATGACCGAGTCGGTGCCGCGGCCCTCGGTGAGGTCGCGGATCGCCTCCGGGACGTCGTCCACCGTCGAGGCGTCCACGGTCTCGACGTCGTAGCGGGCGGCCAGCGCGAGGCGTTCGGGCACGCCGTCCACGCCGATGACGCGGTGGCCGAGGTGGCGGGCGATGCGGGCGCACATCTGGCCGATGGGGCCCAGGCCGAAGACGGTCACGCTGCCGCCGTCGGGGATGTCCGCGTACGCGACCGCCTGCCAGGCCGTGGGCAGCACGTCGGAGAGGTAGACGAAGCGGTCGTCGGGCGGACCCTCGGGCACCTTGATCGGCCCGAACTGGGCCTGCGGCACGCGCAGGTACTCCGCCTGGCCGCCCGGCACCTCGCCGTACAGCTTGGTGTAGCCGAACAGGGCGGCGCCCATGCCGTGGTCGCGCACCTGCGTGGTCTCGCAGTGGGCGTAGAGCTGCATGTCGCACATGTGGCAGTGGCCGCAGGCGATGGCGAACGGGATGACCACGCGGTCGCCGGGCCTGATCCCGGAGACCTGGGCGCCGACCTCCTCGACGACGCCGATCGGCTCGTGGCCGAGGATGTCGCCCTCGCCCATGAACGGGCCGAGCACCTCGTACAGGTGCAGGTCGGAGCCGCAGATACCGCTCGACGTGACCCTGATGATCGCGTCGGTGGGCTCCTTGATGATCGGGTCGGGCACCTCCTCGACCCGGATGTCACGCTTGCCGTGCCAGGTGACGGCCTTCATCGCCGATCTCCTTCCGTGCCGGTCACTGTGGGGTGGCGGGAGGGCGGGACGCGCGTCAGCGCAGGGCGGGCAGGACCTGCTTGGCGTAGAAGTCGAAGAACGCCTCCTGCTCCGGGCCGATCTGGCAGACGTAGACCTCGTCGAAGCCCGCGTCGATGTACTTCCTGATCGCGGCGATGTGCTCCTCCGGGTCGGGGCCGCACGGGACGCTCTTGGTGGCCTGCTCCTCGGTGACCATGGCGGCGAGCTGCTCGAAGTGCCTCGGCAGCGGCAGGAGCTGGGACGCCTCGCCCTGGATGCCCTCGGTGGGCCACAGCCGGTGCGCGGTCTTGCGCGCCTGGGCCGCGTCCTCGGCGTAGCAGACCTTCAGGCCGCCCTGGGTGGGCTTGCCCTCGCCGCCGGACTGCTTGAACATCTTCACCAGGTCGGCGGCGGGGCCGGTGCAGATGTAGCCGTCGGCGATGCGCCCCGCCAGGCGTACGGCCTTCTCCCCGAATGCCGACATGTAGACCTTCGGCGGGGTTTCCGGGAGCGTGTACAGGCGGGCGTTGTCCACGTCGTAGTGCTCGCCGCGGTGGGTGACCAGCGAGCCGCCCCACAGCTCGCGCATGATCTCCACGGCCTCCTCCAGCATGTCCAGCCGTTCGGCGGCCGGGGGCCAGCGGGAGTCGATGATGTGCTCGTTGAGCGCCTCGCCGGTGCCGACGCCCAGCACGAACCTGCCACCGGTGATGACGGCGCTGGTCGCGGCGGCCTGGGCGATGATCGCCGGGTGGATGCGGACCAGCGGGCAGGTGACGGCCGTGGTGATCGGTAGCGAGGTCGCCTGCGAGAGTGCGCCGATGACGGTCCAGACGAACGAGCTCTGGCCCTGCTCGTCCAGCCAGGGGTGGTAGTGGTCGGAGATCCACAGCCCCTCGAACCCGGCTCGCTCGGCGAGAACGGCGTGCCGTACGAGCTCGCGGGGACCGTGTTCCTCGGACGCCAGGAAATAGCCGATCCGCGGCATCGTGTCCTCCTTCAACCAGGGTCCGTGTGCAGCTACCCGAGCTGACGTGGGCAAACAAGCGGGCTGGGCGAACAGGCGGGCTAGGCCAGGCAGCGCAGCGCGGCCCTGATCCTGCGGTCGAGGGGGTCGTCGTCGGGCAGGCGGCCCACGGTGGCCTCCACGAACTCGGCCCGGGAGATCTCCGCGCTCACGCCCGCGACGTGCACCCACATGCGCTCGGCGGTCATCTCGACCTGGGCCGGCGTGCCCTGCTCGGCCAGGACGAACATGCCGACCTTGGCCCGCCAGGCCGTGCGGTCGCCGAACTCGGCGTCGCTGACGGGCGCGCCCACGTCGTCGGCGTGCGTGGCGTACTCGGAGTCGTAGTGGAAGGTTTGAAGGCCCACCGGGTACTCGCCCACGGAGGTGTCCAGCAGGGCGTCCCGGCCGGCCTCGCGCATGCGGCGGCGGGTCTCGCCGTTCTTGGTGCGCCACTCCTCCAGCACCTCGGCCACGGGCAGGTCGCGGCGGCGCCGTACGCACCACTCGTTGAACTCGTCGAAGCCGCTGACGCCCTCGCGGGCGAGCATGGCGCGAAAGCCCTCGATGTCGCCGTCGAGACAGGCGTGGTTGTACAGCTCCTCGCCCGCGAGGTGGCCGAGGACGTCGCGTACGGACCAGCCGGCGCACCGTGACGGCCGGTTCCAGCCCTCCTCGTCCAGGCCGGAGAAGAACCCGTCCAGCCGGGCCGCCTCGGTGTCGAAGATGTCGAAGGGGTCCAGGCCCGCGAGCAGGTCCAGGGTCATCTGGTGGTTGACAGCCATGCGGCTCCGTGTACCCAGGCGGGTCACCGGCACACCGGCACCCGTGCTCCCGGGGGCGGCGTGGCCGGGGGCGCGCTGGTGGCGTTCGCGGGACCGGTGGGGGCGGGGGCGCACTTCACCGGAGTGGTGAGGGCGGCGAGCAGCAGCGGCAGCAGGATGCAGACGGCCAGGACCGCGAGCCCGACCACGGCGAGCCGCACCGGCGGCATGGCCTCGTCCCGTTCCTCCGCGAACGCGGCCATCCGGCGGGCGAACCCGGGGTCGTCCCTGGTCAGGTCCGATTCGATGTCGGCGAGAATCCGTCGTTCTCGCCGGGACAGCGGCATGGTGGCTCCTCAACGCCCAAGGGTCTCCGCGAGCGGACGACTACCCACGGAAACGGCCTCTAATCCGCCCTCGACCTTGGGTTCGGCCGGGGCTTCGCAGGGGGTGCGCAGGGGGTTCGGAGGGGGCCGCGATGTCGTAAAAGTTAGGCAAGGCTAAGCTAAAGCCCAGCAAGGCAAGGCTGTCCTGAGTGAGACGGAGTGAGCATGACCGGTCTTCCCCGGCGGGGATTCCTCACGGGCGCGCTGGGCGGCGCCGCACTGCTGGCCCTGGCCGCCTGCGGCGACGGAGGCGGCGGCGGGAGCGAGACCGGTGCGTCCGCCGGCACGTCGGCGTCGCCGGCCGCCCGTCCGCTGGAGTTCACCGACGACCGCGGCAAGAAGATCTCCCTCCCCGCCGCGCCCACGCGCGTGGTGGCGCAGTCCGCCTCCGCGGCGGCGCTGTGGGACTTCGGCTTCCAGGTGATCGCGGTGTTCGGGCCCAGCAAGCGTCCCGACGGCTCGCGCGACCCCGAGGTGGGCGCGGTGGACATCGCCAAGGTCGAGTCGCTCGGCAACGTGTGGGGCGAGTTCAACGTCGAGAAGTACGCCTCGCTCCAGCCCGAGCTGCTGGTCACCGGCATGTACAACTCCGGTGAGCTGTGGTACGTCCCGGAGAAGGCGCTCTCGCAGGTGGAGACCCTGGCCCCGACCGTGGGCGTGCAGCTCTCCGGCCGCCCGCTCACCACCACGATCGAGAAGTACGCCGAGCTGGCCGCCGCGCTCGGCGCCGACCTCGACGCCCCGGCCGTCGCCGACGCCAAGACCAGGTTCGAGGCCGCGACCAAGGAGCTGGAGCGGATCACCGCGGAGAAGAAGGACATCAAGGTGTCGGTGGTGTCGGCCTCCCCCGAAACCCTGTACGTCACCTACTCCCCCGACCACCCCGACCTGACCTACTTCAAGGAGCACGGCCTGACGCTCTCGGAGCCGGACAAGCCGGGAGAGGGCGGCTTCTGGGAGCCGCTGAGCTGGGAGAACGCCGACAAGTACCCGGCCGACGTGATCCTGTACGACGCCCGCACCCAGGCGATGACCCCGGAGCAGATGCGGGCCAAGCCGACCTGGGCCGGGCTGCCGGCGGTGAAGGCGGGGCAGATCTACCCCTGGCACGCGGCCGAGCGCTACAGCTACCTCGGCTACGCGCAGGTGCTGGAGGAGCTGAACGCCAACCTGGCCAAGGCGCGCAAGATCGTGTAGCGCCTCATCTGACGCGGTCCACCAGGTAGGCGGCGAAGGCCCGCAGCTCCGCGGTGGCGGCCGGGCTGACCGAGACCTCCTCGGCGATGCGCAGCGCCCCGTCGGCGTGGGCCCGCGCCCGGCGCTCGGCGTACGCCCGGCCGCCGGCCTCCTCCACGAGAGCGGCGGCCAGCTCCAGCTCGTCCTGCCCGGCGGGGAAGCCGCCCGGATCGGTGAGCAGCCCGGCCAGGCGGCGGGCGGCGGGCGTGCCCGAGGCGAGGGCGGCGATGACGGGAAGGGTCTTCTTGCGCCGGCGCAGGTCGCCGAGCGCGGGCTTGCCGGTCACCGCGGGGTCGCCCCAGATGCCGAGCAGGTCGTCCACGATCTGCAGCGCGATCCCGAGGTGCCGGCCCATGTCCGACAGGGAGTCCACGACCTCCCGGGGAGCGCCGCCCGCCGCCGCGCCGAGGGCGGCGGCACAGGCCAGCAGGGAACCGGTCTTGCCCCCGGCCATTCCCAGGTACTCCCGCACGGTCACGGCCCGCTCGCCGGTCCAGGCCCGCTCCTCGAAGATCACGTCGTCGGCCTGGCCGCGGACCAGCTCCATCAGGGCGGCCGACAGGTGGTGCGCCGCCGGCTCGGCCCCGGGCCCGGCCGCGACACTGCGCATGGCCAGCGCGAGCAGGCCGTCGCCGACGAGGACGGCCGGCCCGATCCCGTACGCCTTCCACACCGTCTCGCGGTGCCTGCGCCGCTCGTCGCCGTCGATGATGTCGTCGTGGATCAGGGAGAAGGCGTGCACCAGCTCGATCGCGACGGCGGCGGGCAGCACGGCCTCGGCCTCCCCGCCCACCGCCTCGGCGCTGAGGACCACCAGCGCGGGCCGCAGCCCCTTGCCGCCGCCGGGCTCGCCGGGCTCGCCGTCGGCGTCGCTCCAGCCGAACGCGTACGCGGCCATCCGGGCGTGCAGCGGATGAAGCGCGTCCAGGGCCTGGCGCAACGCCGGGCGTAACAATTCCTGACAACGTGCGAGTGACGCCGGGACCGCCGGCGAGGGGTCGAGGGACACAGAGCAGAGATCCCCAAAGCGTCATCCCGCAAAACAGGACAATTCATCTGATAGAGCTAAATACCCAATTGCTTCGGCGAACAACGTGAGCGGCGCTCATCCGAATTCGGTGCCCCACAACACGCATTACGTACCGCAATCATGGCGATACTGATCGTAACAAATGCCCATTAAGCGGCACATATGCCGCAACCTTCACATATGAGGATGATCACGTTCTGACCATGCCTCTTGGTGACATGCCGCAATTATGTGATACTGCACCCATCAGTGCGCGAATGTCCGAGTCGATGCCGCGCGCGCCCTCGTTCGCCTGAGCCCGTCCGAGTCCGCCGTGCCCGTCCCAGTCCGTGCCCGCCCGTACCCGTCCGAGTCCCAGCCCGTCCGAGTTGCAGCCCCTCCGAGTCCCAGCCCCTCCGACTTCCAGCCGGTCCGAGTTCCAGCCGGCCCGGTTCCGGCCCTGCCGAATCCGTGCCCGTCCGAGCCCGTGCCGTCTGAGTCAGTGCCCGCCCGTGCCCGCGCGAGCCCGCCCGAGCCCGTGCCAGCTGAGTTCGTGCCGTGCGAGTTCCGGGCCCTGAGCTCCGGGCCGTCCGAGTGCCTGCCCGCCCGAGTGTGTGCCCCTCCGAGTTCGTGACCGTCCCCGGCCGTACCAGCCGTCACACCACCCGTCTCCGAACGCCCCGCCGCGTCCGTCGGCTCCCTTCGCGCTGTCATGCAAGACAAGGTGAGGGACCTTCGCATGCCGACCCCCAGCAGTTCCGCCACCGCGCGGGAAGCCAGGACGCTGCCGTTCCGCAGCATCGTGCCCCGGCTCGTGCGCGACCCGATCAAGGCGTTGGGCGACATCGGGACGGAGGCCGACGGTGAGATCGTGCGTCTCAACCTCGGCACCTTCCGCCCGCTTCTCGTCACCCACCCCGACCATGTGCAGCACGTGCTGCGCGGCAACGTCGCCAACTACGCCCGCGACGGCGTGTTCTGGCGTCCGCTGCGCCGCCTGTTCGGCGGCAGCGTCCTGTCCGACGGCGAGATCTGGGAGGTCAGCCGGGCCACGCTGCAACCGCTGTTCGCCGCCAAGCACGTGGAGTCGCTGGCCGGGGCCATGGCGGAGACCGTCGCCGACGCGGTGGCGGCGCTGGGCGAGACGGCCGGGCAAGAGCGTCCGGTGGACGCCGCCGCCGAGCTGGCCAGGATCGTGAACAAGACCGTGATCCGGCTGTTCTTCGGCGACCGGATCACGCCCGAGGAGAGCGAGCGGCTGATCCCGGCGCACGACGCCATCGCCACCTCGATCGTGTCCCGGCTGCTGCTCCCGCTGGTGCCGGAGTCGGTGCCGCTCCCCGGCGACCGGGCCTTCCGCGAGGCCGTGCGCACCTTCGACAGCGTCATGGTCCCCCTCGTGCACGGCTACACGCCGTCCCCCGGCGACGGGCGCGACGTGTTCTCGCTGCTGTGCCGCACCCGCGACGCGCAGGCGGGCTCGCTGCCGCCGAGCTGGGTCCGCGACAACATGGTCGCCATGTTCGCGGCCGGGACCGAGACCACGGTCGTCGCGCTGACCTGGCTGTGGCCGATCCTGGACCGCCACCCGCACGTCGAGGCCCGGCTGCGGGAGGAGATCGGCCGCGTGGTCGGCGGCGAGCGGGTCCGCCCGGACCACCTGCCCGGCCTGGTCTACACCCGGATGGTGATCCAGGAGCTGCTGCGGCTGTACCCGGTGGGGTGGATGCTCCCACGGGTGGTGGTGGAGCCGGAGACCCTCGGCGGCGTGCGGCTGCGGGCCGGCGAGACCGTGCTGATCAGCCCGTTCCTCACACACCGGCTGCCCTCGGTGTGGGACCGGCCGCTGGAGTTCGACCCGGAGCGGTTCGCGCCGGGGCGCGGCGAGCACCGGCACAGGTACGCCTACTTCCCCTTCGGCGGCGGGCCGCACCAGTGCATGGGCACGCACGTGTTCAACATGGAGGCCCAGTTCATCGTGGCGGCGATGCTCAGCGCGTTCCGCCCGGCGCTGGCCGCCCCCGTACCGCCGACTCCCCGCGCGGCGGCGTCGCTGCGGCCCCGGCAGAGCGTGATCATGACGCTGCGCCCGGCCGCCCACGCCACGGCGCACGGGGCCTCATGAGCGCCCCGGACCAGGCGGCCCCCGCGGTCGTGCCCGAGGCCGCCCTGCTCGGGCGCACCTGCGCGGTCGCCGGCAGGCTGCAGCGGGACATGCGCGGCTGGGCGGAGGAGTACCCCTCGCTGTTCGACGCCAAGCCGTTCGACCCGGCGCTGTACAGCACGCTCGCGCTCGCCTCGGCCTTCAGCGGCCCGTGGTTGTCGGCGGCCGAGCTGCGCATCGCCAACCGGGCCTGCCTGTGGTGCTTCGGCCTGGACTGGCTGGTGGACTACGCGGCCGGCTCGCCGCGGGAGGTGCGCGAGCTGGTACGCCGCTGCCGTGCGGTGGTGGACGGCGAGGCCCCGGCGCCGGGCGACGACCTGACCCGGTTCCTGGCCGACATCCGGGACGAGCTGGCCGCCGCCCCCGCCTTCGCCGCCCTCGGCGCGGCCTGGCGCGAGGAGTTCGCCCGCATGGCCACGGCCATGACCAGGGAGGCGGAGTGGAAGGCCGCCGGGGTCGTGCCGTCGTACGCGGAGTACCTCGGCAACGCCGACAACCTCGGCTTCTCCTTCGTGTTCGTCTCGCACTGGATCGCGACCTCCGGCACGGCCGAGGTGACCGGGACCGGGGACGTGCGGCGGGCCGCGCAGGCGGTGCAGCGGGTGATCCGGCTGCTCAACGACCTGGGCACCTACGAGCGCGACCTGGCCTGGGGCGACCTGAACGCGCTGCTGCTCGGGGTGACCCGCGAGGAGGTGACCGCCCAGGTGGCCGAGCTGGCCGCGCGGGCCCGCGACCTGCTCGCGCCCCTGCGCCCGGCCAACCGGGAGGCGGCGGACTACATGGAGCGGCAGATGGACTTCTGCGCCGGGTTCTACCAGGTCTCGGACTACTGGGGGAGCATGTGACCACGCTCGGAACCGCGAACTCCGTGGACGTGGCCGGGCGGGCGGCCCGGCTGGTGGCCGAACTGGCGGCCGAGCCGTGGGGCCGGGTCTCCCCCTCGGTGTACGAGACCGGGCGGCTGGTGACGCTGGCGCCCTGGCTGACCGGGCACGGCGAGCGGATCGGCTACCTGACGGGCGCGCAGCGGGCCGACGGCGGCTGGGGCGGGCCCGGCGGCTACGCGCTGGTGCCCACGCTGAGCGCGGTCGAGGCCCTGCTGTCGGAGTCGCGCCGCCCCGGATCGCCGCACGCGGGCGCGGTGGCGGGGGCGGTGCACCGGGGGCTGGAGACCGTGTTCGGCTACTTACGCGGCCCTCGGGCGATGACCGCGGCGGAGCTGCCCGACATGCCGGCCATCGAGCTGATCGTCTCCTCGCTGACCGCGCGGATCAACGCCCACCTGGCCGCGCTCGCCGAGGACCCGGCCCCGGCCGCGGGGCTGGGCCGGTGGGCGGGCGCGGGACCGCTGGAGCCGCCGCCCGGCGTGGACGCCTCCGGCGTGCTGGCGGCGCTGCGGGCGCGGCTGGCCGCGGGCGAGCCGGTGCCGGAGAAGCTGCTGCACGCCCTGGAGGTGGCCGGCGAGGCGGCGGCGGGCGCGGCCGGCGCCCCGCTGACCCCGATCGGCTCGGTCGGCGCCTCCCCGGCCGCGACCGCCGCGTGGCTGGCCGGGCGGGGCCCGGCCGAGCCGCGTCACCCGGCCCGGCGGCACCTGGAGTCGGTGGTGCGCAGGCACGGCGGCCCGGTGCCGTGCGGCATCCCGGTCACGCTGTTCGAGCGCGGCTGGGTGCTGAGCACGCTGGCGCGGGCGGGCGTGCCGCTGCGGGTGCCGGAGCACCTGCGGTGGAGCCTGGGGGCCGCGTGCGACCCGCTGGGCACGCCGGCGGGTCCCGGCCTGCCCCCGGACGCCGACACCACCTCGGTCGCCCTGTACGCGCTGGCGCTGCTCGGCCTGCCGTACGAGCCGGCCAGCCTGTGGCCGTACGAGATGGAGACGCACTTTTGCACCTGGCCCGGCGAGCAGGGCCAGTCGCTCACGGTCAACGCGCACGTCCTGGACGCCTTCGGCCGGTACGCGGCCGTGGCCCCGGACGCGGCGCCGCGGTACCGGGCGGCGATGGCGAAGGTGGCGGGCTGGCTGCGCGAGCGGCAGGCCGCCGACGGGAGCTGGGCGGACCGGTGGCACGCCTCGCCGTACTACGCGACGGCGTGCTGCGCGCTGGCGCTGGCCGAGTACGGCGGGGCGGCCTCGCGGCCGGCGGTGGCGGCGGCCGTCCGCTGGGTGCTGGAGACCCAGCGGGAGGACGGCTCGTGGGGCCGCTGGTCCGGCACCCGGGAGGAGACCGCGTACGCGATGCAGGTCCTGCTGCTGACGGGCGCGCCCGCCCCGCGGAACGCGGCGGCGGCGCGGCGCGGGTACGCGTACCTGATGGAGACGGCCCTGATGGAGACGGCCCTGATGGACACGGCCTCCATGGACACGGCCTCCATGGAGACGGCCCCGAAGGGGACGGTGGGCGTGCTGCAAGATCCCCCGCTGTGGCACGATAAGGACCTCTACGCGCCCTCGGCCATCGTGGGCGCGGCCGTGCTGTCCGCAATCCATGCGGCGCGGCGCAACCGCCTGTAAAATGCCCCTGTAAAGGCAGCTACCTTAGCATACTCGGCATAAATCACCAGTCCGACAAACCAGGACAATCACCTGGCGTGTCGGAATGGCGACTTGAGCCGGTATTGCGGGATTGCTAGGGTGCCAGGGGTCCGGCGTTGCCTCGGGTGACGCCGCAACCCCTGGCGCCGGGTGGTTGGCATCAGTTAATCGCCGTGAAACGTGCTGCGGGTTTCCCCCCGGCTTCGCAGGATGGGTAAGCATGCGATTCCGCAAATCCCGTGTGGGGACCAAGGTCACTGCCCTGCTCGTGTCGCTCGCCGCGCTGTGGGTCTTCGCCGCCTGGGTCACCCTGCGCGAGGGCATCAACCTCCTCTGGGTGGCCAGGCTGGACGCCGGGATCGCCTCACCCAGCGAGCCCCTGCTCGCCGAGCTCCAGCAGGAGCGCCGGCTGACCGCCGTGCGGCTGGGCGACGACACCAGGCGGCAGCGCGACGCGCTCGCCGAGCAGCGCCGGCGCACCGACACCGCTCTGGCCGAGTTCCGGGAGAAGGCGACCGGCGGCGACATCTCCCTGGCGGCCGGCGAGGTGCTCCAGCGCCGCCTGGACGACGCGCTCAAGCGGCTCGGCGACCTCGGCCCCGCCCGTAAGCGGATCGACGCCGGCGAGGTCGGCCAGGAGCGCGCCGCCGCGACGTACTCCGACATCATCGGCTCGCTGTTCCAGGTGTACGACTCCCTGGCCACGCTCGACGACGAGACCTTCGCCAAGGACACCCGCACCCTCATCGACGTGAACCGGGCCAAGGAGATCCTGTCCCAGGAGGACGCGCTGCTCGCCGGCGTGCTCTCGGCGGGGCGCTTCACCCCCGAGCAGTACACCGAGTTCGTGCAGACGGTCGGCGTCCGGCGGCACAGCATGACCCAGGCCCTGCACGAGCTGCGCGACGCCGACCCCGAGGCGTACAAGACGCTGAGCCGCAGCGCCGCGCTCACCCGGGTCACCGCGCTGGAAGACATGGTGCTCCAGTTCGGCGGCGCCGACTCCTCCCCGCCGGTCGGCGCCGAACAGTGGCGCGGCGCGGCGGAGCCCGCGCTCGCCGAGGTCGAGCAGGTCGTGGTCACCGCGGGCGACCGGCTGGTGGAACGCGCCACGCCCATCGCCGCCGGCGTCATCCTCCGCCTCGCCCTGGCCGGCGGCCTCGGCCTGATCGCCGTCGTCGCCTCGATCGTGCTGTCCATCACCACCGCCCGGTCGCTGGTCCGCCAGCTCGACAAGCTGCGCCGGGCCGCCACCGAGCTGGCCGACGAGCGGCTGCCCGGCATCGTGGACCGCCTCGGCCACGGCGAGCGGGTGGACATCGCCGCCGAGGCCCCGCCGCTGCGGTTCGGCGACGACCAGATCGGCCAGGTGGGCCAGGCGTTCAACCACATGCAGGCCACCGCGATCCGGGTCGCGGTCGAGCAGGCCGAGCTGCGCCGCAGCATCCGCGAGATCCTGCTCAGCCTGGCCCGCCGCACCCAGTCGCTGGTGCACCGGCAGCTCACCCTGCTCGACCAGATGGAGCGCAGGGAGTCCGACCCGGCCGACCTGAAGGACCTGTTCCGGGTGGACCACCTCGCCACCCGCATGCGCCGCAACGCCGAGAACCTGATCGTGCTCTCCGGCGCCTCCCCGGCCCGGTCCTGGCGCCGCCCGGTCCCGATGATCGACGTCGTACGCGGCGCGCTGGCCGAGGTCGAGGACTACACCCGGGTCACCGTGCCGCCCATGGGCGAGGTCGCCCTGGCCGGGCGCGCGGTCGGCGACGTGATCCACCTGCTGGCCGAGCTGATCGAGAACGCGGTCTCCTACTCCCCGCCCTACACCACCGCCCAGGTGGTGGGCCAGATGGCGGCCAACGGGTACGTCATCGAGATCGAGGACCGCGGGCTCGGCATGAGCCCGGCCGACCTGGAGGCGGCCAACCAGCGCATCGAGAACCCGCCGGAGTTCGACCTGCGCGACACCGCCCGCCTGGGCCTGTACGTCGTCAGCCGCCTGGCCGAACGGCACAACATCAAGGTCATGCTCAAGCCCTCGCCGTACGGCGGCACCACGGCGGTCATCCTGCTGCCGCGCGACATCGTCATCGAGGACCCCGAGACCGAGACCGCCGACGGCGCCGAGGACGCCGCCTACGACGGCGAGGCCGCGCCGCTGCTCTCGGTCGCCGCCGACTCGGCCGCCACGACGGGCACGCTCACCGCGGTCCCCGGCCCGCGTACCGGCCGCGACCCGCACCTGCACCCGCGCCCCCGGCCCGTGCCCGGCCCCGGCCCGCGGCCCTCCGGCCCCGCCGACACCTCAGGCCCTGCCCATGCCTCGGGCCCTGCCCACGCCTCAGGCCCTGCCCGCACCCCCGGCCGCGCGGACCCCGGCGACCGCGACGGCCGGGCGCCCCTCGCCGACCAGGGCGAGGGCGCCCAGACTCAGAACCCGACGCAGGAAGAGTCACAGCCCGTGCCCGAGACCGCGTTCACCCCACACGGCCTGCCGTTCCGCGTGCCGCAGGCGAGCCTGGCGCCCCCGCTGCGCGTGGACGCGCCGCCCGCCGCCGAATCCGGAGACCCCGGTGACGACGACGAGCGGTCTCCCGAGGAGATCCGCCGGATCATGGGGTCCTACCAGGCCGGCACCCGGAGGGGCAGGTCCGAGGCCCGCCAGGCCCTGGAGAACGGACGGCCGCTGGGCCCGCCGATCCGCCCGATCGACGGCGGCGGGCGCCGCCACGGCGAGGACCCGACGCCCCCCACCGGTTGACGCCGGACACCCAGCCCCCAATCCGCACGCACCCCAGAAAGAGGCTCGTGGTGCAGAACACAGCATCGTCCGCCGACCTGACATGGTTGCTCGACGACCTTGTGGCGCGGACCAGCGAGGCAAAACACGGCATCGTCCTGTCCACGGACGGCCTGCTGCTCGCCACATCCCGCGACCTGACCACGGCCGACGCCGAGCACCTGTCCGCCGTGGCCGCCGGCATCCAGAGCCTCGCCAAGGGCGTGAGCGAACGCTTCGGGGGCGGAAGCGTCCGTCAGACGATCATCGAGATGCGGCAGGCGTACCTGCTGGTCACGGTGGCGGGGCAGGGCGCCTGCCTGGCCGTGCTGTGCGGCCAGGACGCCGATGTCGGCCTGGTGGCCTACGAGATGGCGATGCTGGTCACCCGCGTCGGCCAGTACCTGTCCTCCCCGGCCAGGGGCGGCTACGACCCGGGACACGGCGAGGGCAGACGATGAGCGGCGTCCAGGAACCCGGGCGGGGAGACCGCGAGAAGCCCCGGCGCCCGGAGCCCGTCGAGGAGCAGTGGCTCGACGAGCACGCCGGCCCGGTCGTGCGGCCGTACGTGATGACCCGGGGGCGCACCGAACCGGTGCGCGGCGACTTCAACCTGATCTCCCTGGTCGTGGCGCAGCGGGCGGTGCCCGCCGCGGAGGCGGGCCTCGATCCGGAGCACCGCACGATCATGCGGCTGTGCCGTGAGCCGCAGTCGGTGGCCGAGATCGCGGCGTACCTCGACCTGCCGGCCGGCACGGTGCGCGTGCTGCTCGGCGACCTGCTCGACCGCGGCTACATCGCCGTGCAGGACCCCCAGCCGGAAATGGACATTCGCGACAGAAGGATGTACGAGGCGGTGCTGAATGGACTTCGGGCGCTCTGACCGGCAGCCGCCGGCCCGCAAGATGCCGACCGCGATCAAGCTGCTGGTCGCCGGCGGCTTCGGCGTCGGCAAGACCACCCTGGTCGGCGCGGTCTCCGAGATCCGCCCGCTGCGCACCGAGGAGTTCCTGACCGACCGCAGCGTGGGCGTGGACGACATCGCCGGGGTGGAGGCCAAGACCACCACCACCGTCGCGATGGACTTCGGCCGGATCAGCTTCTCCGACCAGTACGTGCTGTACCTGTTCGGCACGCCCGGCCAGGAGCGGTTCTGGTTCATGTGGGACGAGCTGGCCGCGGGCTCGCTCGGCGCGGTCATCCTCGCCGACACCCGCAGGCTCGCCGACTGCTTCCCGTCGGTCGACTACTTCGAGCGCCGCGAGACCCCGTTCATCGTCGCGGTCAACTGCTTCGACGGCGCCCGCCGGTACGAGCTGGACGAGGTACGCCTGGCGCTCCAGCTCAAGGACGAGATCCCGATCATCCTGTGCGACGCGCGGCGCAGGGAGTCGGGCAAGGAGGTCCTGATCACCCTGGTCAGGCACGCCATGGAGATCAACAGCCGTCGTCCCGTACCCTCCTGAGGCATGGAGGAGCGACTGCTCGGCGGCGGCGTCAACGAGGTGACCCGCGCGGGCGCGACCGTACGCCGCCCGGCGGGTCCGTGGACCCCCGCCGTGCACGCGCTCCTCGCCCACGTCGCCGAGGCCGGCTTCACCGGCGCCCCCCGCGCGTACGGCCTGGACGAGCGGGGGCGCGAAGTGCTCGGCTTCATCCCGGGCGAGGTGGCCCACTACCCGCTGCCCGCCCACGCCTGGACCGACGCCGCGCTGACCGGCGTCGCCCGCCTGCTGCGCGCCTACCACGACGCCACGCTCACCTTCCGCCCGCCCGAGGGCGCGGCGTGGTACTTCCCGCCGCGCGAGCCCGCCGAGGTGATCTGCCACGGCGACATCGCGCCGTACAACTGCGTGTTCCGCGACGGGCGGCCGGTGGCGTTCATCGACTTCGACACCGCCCACCCCGGGCCGCGGCTGCGCGACGTGGCCGCGGCGGCGTACCGGTTCGCGCCGCTGACCGCGGTCGGCAACGGCGAGCCGGTGCGGCCGGTGGCCGAGCAGGCCCGTCGCCTGCGCCTGCTCGCCGACGCGTACGGGCTCGCCGAGGACGACCGCGCCGCGCTGCCCGGCGCTGTGCGCGAGCACCTGGACGGCATGGTGGCCTTCATGCACGCCCGCGCCGAGGCCGGCGACGCGGCCTTCGCCCGGCACATCGCCGAGGGCCACGACCGCCTCTACCGCACCGACTCCGCGCACGTCGCCCGGCACGCGGCCCTCCTGCGCGACGCCCTTTGCGCCGACTCTCCAGGCTCGGGAACGAGGTAGGGTGCGTGCGCGTAGAGAGGCCCTGACCGGTGAGGTGATGTCGTGCTGGTGGTTCACGCGGCGTGGACGGACGGCCGCCTGTGCCTGTGGGCCGAGGACACGGCCCCGGGCGACGCGCCGCCCGCACGCCGCACCCGGCCGGCCCCGCACCCCTACGCCGCCCCGGCCGCCCTGCTGAGGGCCGCGCTCGGCGAGCACGCCGCCAAGGCCGAGGAGGCCGAGCGGGTCGTCCTGCTGCCCGGCTCCGCCAAGGGCCCGCTCCCCTCCCCCGAGTCCGGCCTGACCAGCGCCGCCCGCGCCCCGAAGATCACCCCGTACCTGGTCCCGGTCCTGCTGCTGGGCGCCCCCGGCGCGCTCGCCCTGCTGTCCGGCCTCGACGACCGCGACGGCGCCGACACCCCCGAATGGGGCCCCGGCGGGTCGCTGCGCTACCTGGCCGCCGTCGCCGAGACCGCCCGCGACCTGGTCCGCCGGGGCCGGGTGCTGCCCCAGCTCGTCACCGAGCACGGCGAGCACGCCGCCCGCTGGGTCCCGGTCGTCACCGGCCCCGACGCCGCCGCCTTCCGCGAGCTGGCCGCCGCGATGCCGCCCGTGTGCCGCGCCGTCGGCGAGGAGACGGGGTCGGCCCGGGTCCTGCGCGAGGCCCTGTCGGGCCTGGCCGACGCCGCCGTACGCCGCGCGCTCCCCGACCGCCTGCTCGCCGGCCCCCGCCCCGGCCCGCGCAGCGCCCTGCCCGACCGCTGGCTGGCCGCCCTCACCGGCGAGGACCCCGCGCTCCCCGGCGCCAAGCCCGCCGACGCCGAGCGCCTGGGCACCGCCCTGCGCGACTGGCTCGCCGCCGCCCACGAGCTGGACGGCCCCGCCCGGGTCTGCTTCCGCCTCACCGAGCCGCCGCCGGAGGAGGAGCAGGCCGGAGAGGGAGAACCCTCCTGGCGGGTGGAGTTCGCCCTGCAGTCCACCGAGGACCCCAGCCTCTACGTCCCCGCCGCCGACATCTGGGCCGGCGAGCACGTCCCCGGCCTGCCCAGGCGCCCCGACGAGGCCCTGCTCGCGGGCCTCGGCCGCGCCGTGCGCCTGTGCCCCGAGCTGTACGGCGCCCTGCGCACCGCCCGTCCCTCGGCCATGGACGTGGACACCGCCTGGGCCTTCCAGTTCCTGCGCCACTCCGCCCCGCTGCTCCAGGCGGCCGGCTACGGCGTCCAGCTCCCCGCCTGGGCGGGCCGCAAGGCCCTGGGCCTGAAGCTCACCACCCGCACCCGCAAGACCGGCCCCGGCGCCGTGGCCGGCCAGGGCTTCGGCCTGGGCCAGCTCGTCGACTTCCGGGTCGATCTCGCCATCGGCGAGCACACGATCAGCGAGGAGGAGCTGGAGGAGCTGGCCCGGCTCAAGATCCCCCTGGTCCGGGTGCGCGGCCAGTGGGTCGAGCTGGACGACCGCCAGCTCAAGGCCGCCCTGGAGGTCGTCTCCCGCCGCCGCTCCGGCGAGATGACGGTCGGCGAGGTCATCAACGAGGTCGTCGAGGGCGGCGACGAACTGCTCCCCCTCCTCGACGTGGACGCCGACGGCCCCTTGGGCGACCTGCTGTCCGGCGAGGCCGACCGCCGCCTCACCCCCGTCCCCACCCCCGCGACCTTCCAGGGCACCCTGCGTCCCTACCAGGAACGCGGCCTGTCCTGGCTCAGCTTCCTGTCCTCCCTCGGCCTCGGCGGCATCCTCGCCGACGACATGGGACTCGGCAAAACGGCCCAGACATTGTCTTTGCTGCTTGACGAGCGGAACGGACAGGCGTCCGGGGAGGTGGCGCCGACGTTGCTGGTGTGCCCGATGTCGCTGGTGAGCAACTGGCAGAAGGAGGCCGCGCGGTTCGCGCCCGGTCTTCGGGTGTACGTGCATCACGGGGGCCAGCGCAAGCGGGAGGACGAGCTGGGCGAGGCGGTGGCCTCGGCCGATCTGGTGATCACCACGTACGGGACGGCGCTGCGGGATCTGGAGGCGCTGCGCGGGTTCGCCTGGGGGCGGGTGGTGTGCGACGAGGCGCAGGCGATCAAGAACAGTGCGGCGCGGCAGGCGCAGGCGGTGCGGGCGCTGCGCGCGCGGACGCGGCTGGCGCTGACCGGCACGCCGGTGGAGAACCACCTCGCGGAGCTGTGGGCGATCATGGAGTTCTGCAATCCGGGGCTGCTCGGGCCCGCCAAGCGGTTCCGGGAGCGCTACCAGGAGCCGATCGAGGCGCGCCGCGACGAGGACGCCGCCAGGGCGCTGAAGCGGGCGACCGGGCCGTTCGTGCTGCGGCGCCTGAAGACCGACAAGACCATCATCTCCGACCTGCCGGAGAAGCTGGAGATGAAGGTCTGGTGCACGCTCACCCCGGAGCAGGCCAGCCTCTACCAGGCCGTGGTGAACGACATGATGTCCAAGATCGACGGCAGCGAGGGGATCGAGCGGCACGGCAACGTGCTGGCCACGATGACCCGGCTGAAGCAGGTGTGCAACCACCCGGCCCACCTGCTCAAGGACGGCTCGCGGCTGGCCGGGCGGTCGGGGAAGCTGGCGCGGCTGGAGGAGCTGGCCGAGGAGATCGTCGAGGAGGGTGACAAGGCGCTGGTGTTCACCCAGTACGCCGAGTTCGGCGCGATGCTGCAGCCGTACCTGTCGGCCCATCTCGACCGGCCGGTGCTGTGGCTGCACGGCGGGCTGCCCAAGAAGCGGCGCGATGAGCTGGTGGAACGCTTCCAGAACGACGACGAGCCGATGCTGTTCCTGCTGTCGCTGAAGGCGGCGGGCACCGGGCTGAACCTGACCGCGGCCAACCACGTGATCCACGTGGACCGGTGGTGGAACCCCGCGGTGGAGGACCAGGCGACCGACCGCGCGTTCCGCATCGGGCAGACCAGGAACGTCCAGGTCAGGAAGTTCATCTGCGTGGGCACCCTGGAGGAGCGGATCGACGAGATGATCGAGCGGAAGAAGGCGCTGGCCGAGAGCGTGGTCGGCACGGGCGAGGACTGGATCACCGCCCTGTCCACCGAGCAGTTGCGCGAGCTGTTCCGCCTCGGTCCGGAGGCGGTGAGCTGATGGCCGACTGGTGGGAGGGGCACTCCGGCCCGATCCGCGTGGAGAACGGGATCAAGGCGCGCAGCCGGCGCGGGTCGATCGGCTCGCGGTGGTGGTCGCGCCGGTTCATCGACATCCTGGAGGGGATCTGCGACCCGGGCCGGCTCAGCCGGGGCCGCTCGTACGCCCGCCGCGGCCAGGTGATCACCCTCGACCTGTCCCCCGGCCTGGTGCGCGCGGCCGTGCAGGGCTCGCGGCCCGAGCCCTACGACGTGTCGGTGCGGATCGAGGCGTACGGGCACGCGGCCTGGGCCGGGATCGAGCGCGCCCTGGCTGCCGAGGCGCTGTACCGGGCCAAGCTGCTGGCCGGCGAGATGCCCGTCGAGATCGTCGAGGTGTTCGACCGGCTCGGCCTGCCGCTGTTCCCCGCCGAGCTGGACATGGAGTGCTCCTGCCCCGACTGGGGGTTCCCGTGCAAGCACCTGTCGGCGGTGCTCTACCTGCTGGCCGAGGCGTTCGACGAGGACCCGTTCCTGGTCCTGGCCTGGCGCGGCCGGGCCAGGGACGAGCTGCTGGACTCCCTGCGCGGCGCCCCCGGTGAGGAGGGTTCCGACCCGCTGGCCGTGGAGGACCCGCCCCTGGCCGGGCAGGTGTCCGGCTTCTACTCCCCCGGGGTCTCGCTCACCCGGCTGCGCGCCAGGCCCGCCCCGGCGACCTCGGCTCCGGCGGACATCCTGCTGCGGGCTCTGGAGCCCCCGGAGGTGAAGGTGCGCCACATCCCGCTGCTGGACATCCTCCGCCCGGCCTACCGGGGGCTGTCGGGCGGCGACCAGGGTTAGCGGCGACCAGGGTCAGGCGCCGCGGAGGAAGGCGAGCACGGCCAGGACCCTGCGGTGGTCGTCCTGGTCGGGGGGCAGGTCGAGCTTGGTGAAGATGCCGGCGATGTGCTTGCTGACCGCGGCCTCGGTGATGACCAGGGCGCGGGCGATGGCCGCGTTGCTGCGGCCCTCGGCGATCAGGGCCAGGACCTCGCGCTCCCTGGGGGTGAGGCGGCCGAGCGGATGGCGGCGGCGGGCCAGGAGCTGGCGTACCACCTCGGGGTCCACCACGGTGGCGCCGGCGGCGACCCTCTCCAGGGCGTCCACGAACTCCTTGACCTCGCCGATGCGGTCCTTGAGCAGGTAGCCGATGCCGGCGCCGGGGCCGGAGTCGAGGAGTTCGGCGGCGTAGGTCTGCTCGACGTACTGGCTGAGCACGAGGACGGCGAGGGACGGCCGGGCGGCGCGGAGGGCGAGCGCGGCGCGCAGGCCCTCGTCGGAGAACCCGGGCGGCATGCGGACGTCGGCGACGACGATGTCGGGTTCGTGCTCCTCGACGGCGGCGAGCAGCGACTCGGCCTCGCCGACCGAGGCGACCACGGTGTGGCCGAAGCGGTCGAGCAGGCCGGCCAGGCCCTCGCGGAGCAGCACGGCGTCCTCGGCGAGGACTACGCGGAGGCGGGGCACGGGATCTCCACGAGCAGGGTGGTGGGCCCGCCGGGCGGGCTGGAGATGGACATGGCGCCGTCGAGCACGGCCAGGCGGTCGGCGAGGCCGGCCAGGCCGGTGCCGGCGGCCGGGTCGGCGCCGCCCGCGCCGTCGTCGTGGACCTCCAGGCGGAAGACGTCGCCGCGCAGCCGGCCGCGTACGCGGCAGCGGGCCGCGCCGCTGTGCTTGGCGACGTTGGCCAGGGCCTCGGTGGCGACGTAGTAGGCGGTCACCTCGACCGGGGCGGGCAGCCGCTCGCGCAGCGGGATGTCCACCTCGACCGGCACCGGAGAGCGGCCCGCCACGTCGCGGACCGCGGCGGGGAGCCCGCGGTCGGTGAGCACCTGGGGGTGCACGCCGCGGATCAGCTCGCGCAGCTCGGCCAGGGCCCGCTTGGCCTCCTCGTGCGCCTCGGCCACCTGCCGGGCGGCGGGCGATCCGGGCGGCAGGTCCAGCCTGGCCAGGCCGAGCTTCATGCTGAGCGCGACGAGGCGCTGCTGCGCGCCGTCGTGCAGGTCGCGCTCGATGCGGCGCCGCTCGCTCTCGAAGGCGTCCATCAGCCGGGCGCGGGACCGTACGACCTCGCCCAGCTCGGCATCGCGCGGCGCGAGGACGGCGCGGGTCACCGAGGCGCGGGCCCCGGCCCAGGCGGTCACCGGGTACGACGCGAGCGGCAGCGCCGCGGCCCCGGCGAGCGCCAGCGGCACGGCCGGGAGACCCCCCATGCCGGGCTGGAGCGGCGCGGACATCAGCATCACCGGCAGCCACCCGGCCAGGCTGACCACGCCCAGGTCGATCACCCAGAGCGCGGCCAGCGAGACCGCGGCGAAGCCGACCTCGCGCCAGGTGGCCTGCTCCCGGAGGCGGGTGCGCAGCCAGGCGCGCACCCCCGGCCCGCCGGGGGGCCGGTGCGGGTCGCGGGCGGGTTCGAGGTCCACCAGGCGCAGCCGCCACCGCTCGAACCGGGCCAGGCCCAGCCCGCCGAGCAGGCTGGCCGCCACGCCGAGCGCCCCGGCGGCGACGGGCCCGTACGCGTACACGGTGAAGGCCAGTCCCACGCCGGCCACGGCGAGCAGGGCGCTGGGCAGCAGGTAGGCCAGCGAGCGCAGCGGCCAGGGGGAGCGCAGGAAGCGCAGCGGCGCGCGGGTCATGGCCTCCAGGGCGGTACAGGCGGCGAGCACGGTTTCGACCGTAACCGACGCCGGGAGGGCGGGCACTAGTGCTGGGTGTAGTCCCGATGCTCGCGCTCGCGCCAGTGCGCCCGGCGGGCCGCGCGGGTTGGCTGGGGTGCCATGACGACGACCACTGAGACGAGCACGGAACGGGGCGTGACCCTCCGGTCGGTGCGCAAGGTGTACGGCTCGGGGGCGCGGGCCGTGACCGCGCTCGACGGCGTGACCACCGACTTCGCGCCGGGCACGTTCACCGCGGTGATGGGGCCCTCGGGTTCGGGCAAGTCCACGCTGCTGCACTGCGCGGCCGGGCTGGACCGGCCCACCGAGGGCACGGTGCGCATCGACGGCACCGACCTCGGCACGCTGGACGAGACCGGGCTGACGGTGCTGCGCCGCGGCCGGGTGGGCTTCGTGTTCCAGGCGTTCAACCTGGTCTCCGCGCTGACGGCGGAGCAGAACGTGGCGCTGCCGCTGCGGCTCGCCGGCCGTCCGGCCGACCCGGTCGAGGTGCGCGCGGCGCTGGCCGAGGTGGGCCTGACCGGGCGCGGCGGCCACCGGCCGAGTCAGCTCTCCGGCGGGGAGCAGCAGCGGGTGGCCATCGCGCGGGCGCTGATCGCCCGCCCGTCGGTGCTGTTCGCCGACGAGCCCACCGGCGCGCTGGACACCACGACCTCGCGCACGGTGCTGCGGCTGCTGCGCGACCTGGTGGACCACCAGCGGCAGACGCTGGTGATGGTGACGCACGACCCGGTGGCGGCGTCGTACGCCGACCGGGTGCTGTTCCTGGCCGACGGCCGGGTGGTGGAGGAGGCCGTCGGCGCGGACATCGACGCGGCCTCGATCGCGAGCCGGATGGCCGGCCTTGAGGAGGGGGCGGGATGCTGAGGCGGCGGGGTGTGCCGGTGGCGCTGGCCTCGGTGCGGGAGCGGTGGACGGCGTTCGCGGGGTCGTTCGTGGCGCTGTGCCTGGGGGTGGCGATCGTGACCGCGGCCGGGCTCGCGTACGTGTCGGCGGAGCCGCGGGTGCCCGACCGGCTCGCGGGCGCGCCGGTCCTGGTGCGGGCGCCGACGCCGGTGCAGCCGGACGGGGTGTTCGCCCCCGACCGGGCCTGGCCGCCGGAGGAGGCGGAGGCGCTGGCCCGGCGGCTGGCCGGGGTGCCGGGCGTGGCGGCGGCGGTGGCCGACCGGTCGTTCTACGCCCAGGCGGTGATCGGGGGCCGGCCGGTCGGGCTGCGGGCGGACCTCCAGGGGCACGGCTGGGCCGCCGCGGCGCTGGGGCCGTACCGGCTGGCGTCCGGGACGCCTCCGGCCGGGGAGCGCGACGTGGTCGTGGACCGGGAGCTCGGGCTGCGCGCGGGCGAGCCGGTCACGCTGCTCACGGCGGCGGGGCCGGCGGCGTACCGGGTGTCGGGGACCGTGGACGGGCCCGGCTTCTACGTCTCGGACGCGGCGGCGGCGAGGCTGGCGGGGGGCGTACGGGTGATCGGGCTAGTCACCGAGCCGGGCGCCGACCCGGCCGCGGTCGAGGCGGCGGCGCGGGCCGCCGCGGGCACTCGCGGCACGGTGCTGGCCGGGGACGCGCGGGCCGCCGTGGAGCCCAAGCACGACTCGCGGACGCGGTGGATCGGCACCCAGGTCCTGGCCGGGATGGCGGCGCTGGCGGCGTTCGTGTCGGTGTTCATCGTGGCGTCCACGTTCGCGTTCGGGGTGGCGCAGCGGCGGCGGGAGTTCGGGCTGCTGCGCGCCATCGGCGCCACGCCCCGTCAGGTGCGGGTCATGATGTACGGCGAGGCGCTGGCGGTCGGCACGGTCGCGGGGGCGGCCGGGGCGGCCCTCGGGATCGCCGCCGCGTCCCCGATGGGCGGGCTGCTGGTGGCCGCCGGGTTCGAGCCCCCGGGCTTCGAGGTGCGGGTGGCCGCCTGGCCGCCGGCGGCGGCGTTCGCGGTCGGCCTGGTGGTCGCGCTGCTCGGCACCTGGGCCGCCTCGCGCCGGGCGGCGCGGGTGCGTCCGCTGGAGGCGCTGCGCGAGGCGGCGGTGGACGAGCGGCCGATGCCGCGCAGCCGGTGGATCTTCGGGATCGCGTTCACGGCGGGCGGCGTGGTGCTGTCGGTGCTGACCGTGAGCGCGGGCGCGGAGGCGATGTTCAACTACGGCATCTACACCGCGATGGCGCTGATCGTGGGGCTGACGCTGCTCGCGCCGGCCGTCGTGCCGCCGCTGGCGCACGCGCTGACCTGGCCGCTCGGCCGGGCGCGCGGGGCCACCGGCATGCTGGTGCGCGAGAACGCGCGGGTGGCCGCGCGGCGCACGGCCTCCACGGCGGCGCCGGTGCTGGCCACGGTGGGGTTCGCGATGCTGATCACCAGCATGGTGCAGACCACGGCGGCGGCCTTCGCGGCCGGGCGGGGCGCGGCGGTCTCGGCGGCGGCCGTGGTCGCGCCCGACGGCACGCCCGGCCTGTCGGACGCGGCGGTGGCGGCGGCGGGCGCGGTGGCCGGGCTGCCCGGCACCGTCTACCACGGCGACACGCCGCTCGACGCGCTCGGCCTCACCCCCGGCGCGCTACGGGTGGCGCGGGACCTGCGCGCGGTCGCGGGCGACCTGGGCCGGCTGCGCGGCGACACGGTGGCCGTGGCGTCGCGACCGGCCGGGGAGCTCGGGCTGCGGCCGGGCGACACGCTGCCGGTCACGTTCGACGACGGGCGTACGGTGCCGCTGACGGTGGTGGCGGTCACCTCCGGCGCGCCGGCCTCCCTGCTGCTCCCCCGCGACACCCTGCGCGCGCACGACCCGTCGGCGCTGACGGCGGAGGCATACGTGGCCGGGGGCGCCACGCCGCCCGCCCTGCCGCCCGAGCTGGGGGCCCGGGTCCTGAGCGTGGCCGCGTACGCGGCGAGCGCCGACGCCGAGGAGGACCGGCTGGTGTGGACCTTCACCCTGGTGCTGGTCGGCATGTCGGCCGGCTACACCGCGGTCGCCATCGGCAACACCCTCCTGATGGCGACATCGGGCCGCCGCCGCGACTTCGCCGTACTGAGCCTGTCGGGCGCCACCGTGCGCCAGGTGCTCGCGGCCGTCGCGGGCGAGTCGGCCCTGGTCGTCACCCTGGGCACGCTGCTCGGCGCGCTGGCCGCCCTGCCCGCCCTGCTCGGCCTGCGCGCCGGGCTGGCCGAGCTGGCCGGGGCACCGGTCGAGCTGGTGCTGCCCTGGCCGCTGCTGGCCGGGATCGTGGCGGCCTGCCTGCTCCTGGCCCTGGCGGCGAGCGTGCTACCCGCGCGCCTGGCGGTACGACGCCGCTAGCACCACCGCCACCAGCCCGGCCAGGATCGCGGCGATCACCGGCAGCGGGACCGGGGTGAACGCGGCGGCGAGCGCCAGCGCCGCCGCGGCCGGGAACCCGGCCGTCACCGCCGGGCCGGGCCGGTGCGGGCGGATGTGCACCAGCCACACGCTGAGCAGGTACACCGCCACCGGCACCGCGACCACCAGGCCGACCGCCGCCGGGCCGAGGTGGGCGCGGTGCAGGTCGGCGTCCACCGACACGGCCAGGCCCGCGCCGACCGCCGCGATCGAGGAGAACACGAAGAAGTGGCCGTACCCCCAGGGGAAGGCGACCCGGTTGCCGGCGGCCAGGATGTCCGAGGCCGGATGCTCGAAGTACAGCCACCACATCGCGAACACGATCACCATGCCGCTGAAGCCGATCGTGAGCAGCTCGGCCGCGCTCGCCTCGCCGGTGTCCACGCCCTCCTGGATCGCCAGCGTCGCGGCGAGCACGGACTCGCCCAGCATGATCAGCGTGAGCAGGCCGTAACGCTCGGCGATGTGCCCGGCGTGCCAGTCGGTCCTGGTGCCCCGCTCGGCCCAGACCGGCACCGCCAGCTCGGCCAGGGCCAGCACCCCGAACGCGGGCACCCCGATCTGCTCGGGCAGGGCCAGCCGGGCGAGCCAGGCGGCCTGGACGAGCGCGATGCCGCCGGCGTACTTCAGGGCGCAGGCGCGGCCCGCGGGATGGCCGGCGGCGGCGCGCAGCCACAGCGCCACCATCCCCAGGCGCATCACCGCGTAGCCGATGGTGGGGATGGTGAAGTCCTTCTCGGCGAACGCGTGGGGCACCCCGGCCGCCATGATCAGCACACCCGCGATGATCACCAGGGTGGTCAGCCGGTACGGCACGTCGTCGGTGTCGTAGGCGGAGGCGAACCAGGTGAAGTTCATCCAGGCCCACCAGATGGCGAAGAACACCATCACGTACCCGATCAGGCCCGACCCGATGTGCGCCTCGGACTCGGCATGGTGCAGGCTCGCCGCCGCCTGCGCCACCGCCACGACGAAACACAGGTCGAACAGAAGCTCCAGCGGCGTGGCCGCCCGGTGCTCCTCCTCGCTGCTGCGCGGCCGCATCGCCCTGCGCCACCCGGCCCGCCGGGCCGTGGCCGTCTCCCTGGAGCTCATTGCAGGATGATGCCACCCCCGGCTCGCCCCGGAACAGCCCGCTACGCACACCCCGGCGCCCTCTCGGCCTCGCCGTCAGCGCGGCGGGGCGGTCCCGCTATTGACGCGGACCCCTTCCGTGCAGAAGGATGTGTGGGAGCGCTCCCATATGTCGGAGCGGGGTCCACCATGAGCACTCCCCGTGTCCCTACGACTCCCCCCAGGGGCACGGGGAGGCTCGCTCCGCCCTGCCCGCGGCCCGGCGTCGCGACTGGGGGCTCGCGACGCCGGGCCGGGCGCGCAGGCACCCTTCAAAGGGCATACCGGCCGGTCGGTGCCACCGACGCCAGGTTGGGCGCGGGCATCACGTCAACGAATCGCAATGCATGTGTAAATATGCTGATACGCGTGACCGCAAAGAAGATCATCATTGACTGCGACCCCGGCATCGACGACGCGCTGGCGATCGTGCTCGCCCACGGCAGCCCGGAGCTGGAGATCGTGGGGATCACCACCGTCGGCGGCAACGTCGGACTGGAGCACACCACGGCCAACGCGCTCAAGCTGCGCGAGTTCCTCGGCCTGCACGGCGTACCGGTCACCGCCGGCAGTGCCGGCCCGCTGCTGCGCGCCCGCGTGGACGCGGCCGAGGTGCACGGCGACTCCGGGCTCGGCGCCGCCCGGCTGCCCGAGCCGCGGCTCAGGGCGGCCCCCGGCCACGCGGTGGACTTCATCATCGACGCCATCGCCGCCGACCCCGGCGAGATCACCCTGGTGGCGATCGGCCCCCTCACCAACGTGGCCCTGGCCGTGCGCAAGGAGCCCAAGCTGGCCGAGATGGTGCGCGAGCTGGTCATCCTGGGCGGCTCCTACACGCGCGGCAACTTCACGCCCGCGGCGGAGTTCAACATCGCCGCCGATCCCGAGGCCGCCGCGATCGTGTTCGAGGCGGGCTGGACGGTCACCACGATCGGGCTCGACGCGGCCAAGCACGCGCTCGCCACGGGGTGGGTGGTGGAGGAGATGCGGGCGATGGGCCGCCTCGGCGCCGACCTGCTGGTGCCGTGCGTGGAGTTCTACGGCCTGGCCACCGCCGCCGACGGCCCGGCGATCTACGACGCCTGCGCCGTCGCCCACGTCATCGACCCCACCCTGCACGTGTTCGCGCCCGCCGAGGTGAACGTGGAGACCGTGGGGCGCTGGACGTACGGGATGACCGTCACCGACTTCGACGTGCGGCCCGGCCGGGCCAACGCCCGGGTCGCGACCTCGCTGGACGTGGCCCGCTTCTGGGACCTGGTCCTGCCCGCCTACCGCGAGGCCGCCGCCCGCATGGGGGCGGCCGAGACCACCGCCGAGCCGGCCCCCTGAGGCGCCCGCCCGGGGAGCGCGCGCAGCACCAGCCCCATCAGCGCGAGCGCGCCCACCTCGGCCACGACCACGATCCGCTGGGTCAGCCCGGCCGGGATGTCGTCGTTGGTGATCGGGATGCCGCCCATCCTCAGCACGTACGGCACCACGACCGCGACCAGGGCCGTCGCCGCGACCACGCCGAGCACCCGCAGCGCCGCCGCGACGCCGGCGCGCTCCGGGGCCAGGCGCCGGGCCAGCATCAGCGCCGCGACCGGCATGACCAGGAAGGCGACGAACGCCGCGTACCTGTGGATGCCCCCGGACATCGACAGCGGCACGCCCGGCCTGTCGGTGGGGAACGCCCCGATGAGCAGCATGCACACGCCCCAGGCCAGCAGCAGCCCGGCGATGACCCGGTGAGCGCCACGAGCCCCCCGGACAGCGCCGTGATCAGCGCCGTGATCAGCGCCATGATCAGCGCCATGAGCACCCCGGTGAGCGCCCCCGCGCGCCAGCACCGCGGCGAACATCGCCGCTCCCGCCGCGAGCAGGGTCAGCGACGCGGGCAGCAGCCAGCCCTCCGGGGCGAAGGCGTACTCGCTGATCACGGTGTGCAGCGGGTCGAGACCCGCCTGCACGTGCAGCCACACCATGGCCGCGGCGCCCGCGCCGACCGCGGCGAACCCACCGGTCACCAGACCCTTGCCCGCATCGATCTCCATACCGAAAACGGTCGCCGAACTGGGCTTTCACCAGTATCCGAGATGAGCCCGGAACCGGCCCTGACCGCTCCCCTAGGCGACCGCCCCCGGGGTGGGGCCGACCCTTACGGGGCCGCTCCGGGGACCGCCCCCGTGACCTGCCCGGACGCGGCCGGGGGTAGGGCTGTCCCCCTCAGGGTCCCGGCCTGTTTGACTTGGAGCGCGCTCCAGTTCGTAGCCTGCGCGGTATGACTACGGCACAGCACACGATCGGTTCGGGGTTCGGGGCGCGCAGCACGGCGGCCGAGGTCATCGCGGGGATCGACCTGTCGGGCAAGGTGGCGATCGTCACCGGCGGCTACTCCGGCATCGGGCTGGAGACGACGCGGGCGCTGGCCGGCGCCGGGGCGCGGGTGGTGGTGCCGGCACGGCGGCCCGAGGCCGCGGCCAAGGCGCTGGCCGGGATTCACGGGGCCGAGGTGGACGAGCTGGACCTCGGCGACCTGGCGAGCGTGCGCGGGTTCGCCGAGCGGTTCCTCGCCTCGGGGCGCGACCTGCACATCCTGATCAACAACGCCGGGATCATGGCCGCGCCGGAGACCCGGGTCGGGCCCGGCTGGGAGGCGCAGTTCGCGACCAACCACCTGGGCCACTACGCCCTGGTCAACCTGCTCTGGCCGGCCCTCGCGCGCGGGCGCGGGCGGGGGCGGGTCGTGTCCGTCTCCTCGGGGGCGCACGGGCGCACGGGCATCCGGTGGGACGACGTGATGTTCGAGCGCGGCTACGACAAGTGGGATGCGTACGGGCAGGCCAAGACGGCCAACGTGCTGTTCGCGGTGCACCTCGACGCGCTCGCGCGCGAGCACGGCGTACGGGCGTTCGCGCTGCACCCCGGCGCGATCCTGACCCCGCTCCAGCGGCACCTGTCCAAGGAGGAGATGGTCGAGGCGGGGTGGATCGACGAGGACGGCAACGCGCTGGACCCGACCTTCAAGACGCCCGAGCAGGGGGCCGCGACCCAGGTCTGGGCCGCCACCTCGCCCCGGCTCGACGGGCTCGGCGGCGTCTACTGCGAGGACTGCGACATCGCCGAGGTGGCCGCCGACCAGGCCGTGGGGCCCGGGGTACGGCGGCACGCGATCGACCCCGGCGAGGCCGCTCGGCTGTGGGAGCTGTCCGCGCGGCTGACCGGGATCGACGCGTTCGCCGCGTGACCCGGCCGCTCAGCTCGCCGGGAACACTCAGATCGGCAGGAACACTCTGATCGCCGGGAACGCTCAGATCGCCAGGAACACCGTCTCGCCTTCGCCCTGGAGGCGGACGTCGAAGCGGTAGGAGCCGTCCGGTTCCGGCCGCGCGATCAGGGTGGCGCGACGGTCCGCGTCGACGGAGGTCAGGAACGGGTCGTCGCCGTCCAGGTAGATCCGGGTCCACAGCGGCCTGAGCAGGCCGCGGGCGAAGATCAGCAGCGAGATGTACGTCTCCGGCCGCGCGGCGCGGAAGTGGTAGCGGCCGTCCTTGTCGGTCTCGCAACGGCCGAAGATCCCGCCGGGCTGGCAGATCTCCAGCAGGGCGTCGGGCACCGGGTCGCCGTTGCCGTCGTAGACGTGCCCGTGCAGCAGGATCGCGCCGGGATGGTCCTCGGGCACCGCGTACGGGCCCTCCGGGAACGGCAGCGCGTGGGCGAAGAACGGGCCCACGGTCTGCGACGGGGTGAGGGGCAGGGACGGCATCACGCTTCTCCTCTGATCACGATGTCCCACTGGTAGCCCAGCGCCCACTCGGGCTCGGTGGTGTCGAGGTCGAACCTGGCCACCATCCGCTCCCGCGCCTCGGGGTCGCGCACGGACTGCATGATCGGGTCGTACGGGAACAGCGGGTCGCCCGGGAAGTACATCTGGGTGATGAGGCGCTGGGTGAACTGGGTGCCGAAGACCGAGAAGTGGATGTGGGCCGGGCGCCAGGCGTTGTGGTGGTTGCGCCACGGGTACGCCCCCGGCTTGATCGTGACGAACCGGTAGCGGCCCTCGTCGTCGGTCAGGCAGCGCCCGGCGCCGGTGAAGTTGGGGTCCAGCGGGGCCGGGTGCTGGTCGCCGGGGTGGGCGTAGCGGCCGGCCGCGTTGGCCTGCCAGACCTCGATCAGCGCCCGGCGTACCGGCTTGCCGTCGGAGTCGAGCAGCCGGCCGGTCACGATGATCCGCTCGCCGAGCGGCTCGCCCGGGTGCTGGCGGGTCAGGTCGTGGTCCAGCTCGCCCACCGGCGTGTGCCCGTAGACCGGATCGACCAGCTCCACGGCCTCGGGGTCGAGCTTGGGCGCGACGAAGGGCCGCGCGGGCGCGCGCAGCACCGTGCTCTTGTACTCCGGCGACAGGTACGGCGGGTGCGGGTCCTGGGGCATCGGTGTCTCCGTTCGCTGGGTCGGGGGCGGGGCGGTCACCACGGCAGGCCCACGTAGTTCTCCGCCAGGGTGGTCGCCGCGGCGTCGGAGGAGGTGACGTAGTCGAGGTAGGAGGTCTGCAGGCGGCGGCCGTACGCGTCGTCGGAGTCGAAGGTGTGCAGCAGCGTGGTCATCCACCAGGAGAAGTGCTGCGCCCGCCAGACCCGCTTCAGGCAGGTGGCGGAGTAGGCGTCCAGCAGCTCGGTGGAGCCGGTCCGGTACCAGTGGTCCAGCGCCTGGGTGAGCACGCGTACGTCGGCCACGGCCAGGTTCAGGCCCTTGGCGCCGGTGGGCGGCACGATGTGCGCGGCGTCGCCGGCGAGGTAGAGCCTGCCGTACTGCATGGGTTCGGTGACGAAGGAGCGCATGGGCGTGACGCCCTTCTCCAGGATCTCGCCGGTCTCCAGGGTGAAGCCGGGCACGGTCTCCAGGCGCGCCTTCAGCTCGGCCCAGATGCGGTCGTCCGGCCAGTTCTCCACCTGCTCGTCCGGCGGCACCTGGAGGTAGAAGCGGCTGACCTCGGGCGAGCGCATGCTGTGCAGCGCGAAGCCGCGTTCGGTGCGCGCGTAGATCAGCTCCTCCGCCGAGGGCTTGACCCGGGCCAGGATGCCGAGCCAGGCGAACGGGTACTCCCGCTCGAAGAAGGTCAGCTCGCCCTCCGGCACCGCGGGGCGGGACACGCCGTGGAAGCCGTCGCAGCCGGCGATCACGTCGCAGTCCAGCCGCTCGCCCTGGAAGGTGATGTACGGCGAGCCGGTCAGGTCGTGCAGGGCCACGTCGGGCACCTCGAAGTGGATCTCGCCGCCTGCGGCGAGCCGGGCCGCGATCAGGTCCTTGACGACCTCCTGCTGCCCGTAGACGGTGATGGACCGGCCCGGGATCAGCTTCTCGAACGGGATGCGGTGGCCGGCGCCGCCGTAACGCAGCTCGATCCCGTGGTGCGGCAGTCCTTCGCGGCGCATCCGCTCGCCGACGCCCGCCTCGTTGAGCACGTCCACCGTGCCCTGCTCCAGCACGCCGGCGCGCACCCGGCGCTCGCAGTACTCCCGGCTGCGCTTCTCCAGCACCACGGATTCGATGCCGCGCAGGTGAAGCAGATGGGACAACAACAGACCGGCGGGCCCCGCCCCGACGATCCCGACCTTGGTTCGCATGTGTCGAGCATGTCCTGCGCGCAACCCCCGTATCAGGAAGTCTTCCGCTGGGCGGAAGGGGGCTCGGCTCGGATTCGGCCCGGAGCCGGTCTGGACTCGCCGCGGACTCAGTCCAGGTCGGCCTCAGTCCAGGTCGGCCTCAGTCCAGGTCGGCGAGGTCGCGGCTGAGGCCGCGGGCCGCCTCCAGCACCGCCGGGTCGAGCCGGCGCAGGTCGGCCGAGTGCCGCCAGGCGACCACCGACAGCGCGGCGACGACCTCCTCGCCCGGCCCGCGCACGGGCGCCGCCGCCGAGCAGGCGCCGATCGTCATCTCCTCCTGGGTGTGCGCCATGCCGGTGCGCCGGATCTCGGCCAGCTCGGCGCGCAGCCGGGCCGGATCGGTGATCGTGCCCGGCGTGTACGCCGGCAGCGGCGCGGCCAGCAGCCGTTCGGTCAGCGCCTCGGGCGCGTACGCCAGCAGCACCTTGCCGACCCCGGTCGAGTGCAGCGGCAGCTCCCCCGCCACCCGGGAGACCACCGGCACCGAGTGCGGGCCCCGCAGCCGCTCCAGGCACAGCACCCGGTCGCCCAGCAGCACCCCGAGCTGCACGTTCTCGCGGGTGGCGGCGTACAGCTCGGCCATGTACGGCAGCGCCAGCTCGCGCAGCCCGCGCGGCCCGGCCGCCTGGGCGCCGATGCGCCACAGCCGGGTTCCGATCCGGTACGGCCCGTCGGGCAGGCGCTCCAGGAACCCGGCCGCGGTCAGCTCGCCGACCAGCCGGTGGCCGGTGGTGAGCGGGATGCCGGCCCGGCGGCAGATCTCGGTGAGGGTCAGCCGCACGTCGCCGGGGAGGAACGCCTCCAGCACGCCGGCCACCCGGCCCGCCACGCTCATGGGTCCCGACCCTACCGGGTCGCGGGGGCCGTCAGGCGGGCGCGAGGTACCAGCGCGCCGAGCCGTCGCCGGTGGCCAGGGAGTCGAGGCGGCGCGGCAGCTCACGGCGGGAGAAGGGGTCGCGGGCGGCGTTGCGGATGTGGATGCCCACCGCGTACATGTCGCGGACCTCCATCAGCGTGGAGTAGCCCGGCCAGACGCGCAGGTCGCGCCCGTAGGCGGCGGCGAAGGCATCCACGTCGGCGGCGGTGAGCCCGAACCGGCGCTGGCCGTGGTAGGTGTGCACCAGGTCCCACTCACGCGGCCCGACCGCGACGCCGTCCCAGTCGCACAGCACCACGTGGCCGTCGGTGCGGCGCAGCAGGTTGTCGATCCACGCGTCGCCGTGCAACAGCACGGGAGGACCGGCGTTCTCCAGGTCCTCCCAGCGCTCGGTCAGCTCGGCGATGCGCTCGCTCAGCCAGGCCCGCTGGCACGGGGTGAGCACGTCCCTGGATCGGTCCACCGCCCGCCGTACCTCGGCGAGCGGATCGACCAGCCGTTTGAGCGCGAACGGGGGCACCGGCAGGCGGTGCAGGTCGCGCAGGATGCGGCCGAGCTGGGTGGTGGTCGGGCGCCCGCTGGCCGGGACGTACCGCCAGAAGGTGACCACGCGGCCGGAGTGGACGACGGGGTGGTCGCACAGCTCGTCCGCGGGGCGCACGGTCGGGAAGCCCCGCTCGGCCAGCCAGCGCGCCACCGAGAGCACCACCGGCAGCCGGGTCAGCGCGTCGGGCGCGGTGGCGATCCTGACCACGATCTCGCCGCGCAGCTTGAACACGGCGTTGCTGCGCACCCGCATCAGGCGCGCGCCCTCGGTGTCGAGCCCCATCCCCCGGCCCACCTCGTGCAGTACGGCGGTGGCCTCGTCCGCCAGACTGCCTCTCATGGACGCCCCAGGGCGAGCTGGGGGATCGCTTCGGAGAGCATCGAGTCCAGGTGGCGTACGGCGGGGATGCGCCGCCGGGCGGGCGGCACCGCGGCCAGCAGCGCCCGCGCCCTGACCACCACGATCGACGTCCGGTGCTCCGGGGGCACGTTGAGCAGCGCCTGCTCGGCCAGCCTGCACGCTTCCTCGATCTCTCCTTCGCGGGCCAGGCGGGTGGCCTGGTCCAGCATGATCAGCGCCGGGTCGATGGTGTACGGCCCGGGGTTGGAGGTCCAGTCGTCGTCCACCTGGTCGGCCTCGCCGAGCTCGATCAGGGTGCAGGTGCGGTAGAACCGCATCCGCCGCTCGGAGAAGCGGAAGGCCAGGTGGTCGGCGCCCTCGCGGGGCATCCGGGAGAAGATCTGCTCGGCCTCGGCCAGCGCGATCCTGGCGGCCTTGTGCTCGCCCATCCGGGCCAGCGCCCGCGCCTCGGCCGCCGCGCCGAGCGCCGCGGGCGAGGAGGGGGCCGTGCCGGCGAGCATGCGGGCCTCGCGGGCCAGCCTGACGGTCTCGGTGAGGTCGCCGTAGTAGTACGGCAACATCGCCTGCTGCGCCCGGACCAGCGCCCGCAGCCGGACGTCGCCCATGTCGTCTGAGGCGGTGCGGGCGGTGCCGTACCAGGCGGCGGCCTGGCGGGTGTCGCCCAGCTTCATCAGGGCGTCGGCCGACAGCAGGGCCAGCATCGTGGTGGCGTTGAGCAGGCGGCGCTGGGCGGCGGCGGGCTGGCGTACGGCGGTGAGCCTGCGCACCTCGGAGATCTCCAGCATCAGCCGGTACAGCATCGGCAGCGGGGCGCTGGAGATGTACTGCCTGCGGTAGTGCACGACCTGCTCGTCCAGCCGGTCGAGCTGGTCCTCGGTGACCGTGCTGGCGGCGAGGGTGCGGTCGAGGTCCTGCCGGGTGCGCTCGACCTCGGCCATCATCCGGCCGCTCATCGACATCCCGTTGCCCATCAGGGCCGCGTGGAACAGCGCCCTGCGCTCGGTGTCGTCGTCGAGCACGACCGCGGTGGGGTCGGGCATCAGCGCGTACGCCTGCTGGGGCCGGCGCAGCGGAGGCGGCGTGTACACCGTGGCCGGCGGCTCGGGGATCGCGCCCTCGGGCAGCATGCCCGCCGGGGCGGGGAACCCCTGCGCGGCCGGCACGACCACGACCTTGCCGTCGTCGCCGTCCTCGCAGTAGTCGCCGGCCAGCCCGAGGCGGACCGCGTTGGCGCGGTAGAGCCGGGCGAGCTGGTCGATGGTCTGGGGGCGGGGCCGGGCCCGGTTGTTCTCCCAGGCGTTGATCAGGTCGATGCTGGCGCGCGGCTCGCCGAGCCCCTGCCTGGCACACAGGTCCTCAAGCTCCTGGATGGCCTGTCTCGCGGACCAGCCTCTGCCCAGCCGGTGCGCTTTGAGTAGACTTACACCACAACAGCCGTGGATGGCCTGCACGGTCTGCCACATGGTCCACTGGCGTTGCTCGGCCTGCTCCCGCCAGCGCCGCGCGCAGGCCGGTGAATGCTCCCCTCGGGCCATCTGCCCGCACCCTCCGCGTCTCGGGCCCCGATCACATCATGTTTCGCTGAGGTTAATCATGGCGCACTATGCCACTATCGGTCCTGTGCCTATGGTTCCCAAAACTCGCGCAAAATCCACGAGTTACCCGCGAGATTCCTAGGTAGTCCTCGTAACCCGCGCCCAGAGCACGATTGCCGGTCGCCCGGAGCAAGCCGCACCCTGCAAAGGACCCAACCTCCCCACGCCGGCAGGAGTGATCAGCATGAATGCGGACAGCCACGCCATGACGGCCGATGCGGTGGATCACCTGCAGCGCCTGGCGCTCCAGTTGGAGGCCCACGCCTTCCAGGTGGAACTGAAGTCCCGGACCGGCCTGTTCCCGCGGCTGCACGTCATCAACCCGATGAATCCGGCTCGCACCGAAGACGTGTTCGCCGCGCACGAGGACGGCGGCGAGTGGTGGTTCTGGCTGTCCTGGGCGGGCCGGATCGGACAGGCCGAGGACGTCGCCACCGCGGCCGAGCGGATCGCCAGCGTCCTGCACGTGATCCGCCGCTGACCCGGCGCCCACATGACGCGGCCACGGCCCGGCCGCCCGCGCCGGGCCGTGCCCCTCGCCGCACCCACGCGCCGGACGGCACCCCTCGCCCGCGCCCTCGCGACGGACGGCCCACCGCCCGTACCCGCGCGCCGGACAGCACCCTCCGCCCGCACCCACGCGCCGGACTGCACCCCCGTCCGTACCCGCGCCCCGGACGGCACCCCCGCCCGCGCCCCTGCGGCGCGACCGGCACCCTCGCCCGCGCCCCTCGGCGCGGGCCGGACATACAACCGCGCGCCGGGGGTAGCGGTGCGGTGGCCCCGAAGAGGAGGTGGACTCCTTTGAAGCGAAGCCGGATCACCACGCAACGTCCCAGACCACCGCGCAGGCCGGACCCACTCGACCTGCGCACCCCGTCAGGACGCCCCATGCCGTTCTGAGCCTCGATTCCGGCCCTCGGACCCTCGGCTCCGAGCCTCAGCCGAGCCTCAGCCGAGCCTCGGCCAAGCCCCAGCCGAACTCAGTCCTCGGCCGAGCCCCAGCCAGCCTCAGGCGAACTCAGGCGAACTCAGCCGGACTCGGCCGGACTCGGCCGGACTCAGGCGAACGGCGACTTGGGCCGCTCCTGCAGCACCTCGTCCACGTAGATGTCGACCTTCTCGTTGTAGAACGAGACCAGACCCGCGATCTTCTGCGACTCGGGCAGCGGTGCCGGATAGGACCAGGCGTAGTCCTTGCGGCCCGCGACGCTCCAGTACACCGCCGTCCCCTTGTAGGGGCAGTGCGTGACGGTGTCGGTGGGCTCCATCAGGTCGAGCCGCACGTCCGTCTTCGGCAGGTAGTAGCGGGCGGGCAGGCCCGTCTCGAACAGGATGCGCGGGTTGTGCGAGTCGGCCACGGTCACGCCGTCGATCTCCACCCGCACCCGGCGGGAGCTGCTCAGGATGTCGATCCGGGTGTAGGGGTCGCGGGCGTGGTAGAAGACCTCCTCGTCCTCCTCGAACCACGCGTCCAGCTTGTCCCAGCGCAGCTTGACCCGGCCGCGCAGCTCCTCGATCGGCGAGTCCTCGTACACGACGGCGGCGTCCTCGCGCGATCCCAGCGAGTGCACCTTCCCGTCGCCCCGGCTCGGCGAGTGGTCGATCTCGCCCGTCGGCTTGAGCAGCCCGGCCTCGATGTCGGCGAGCGGGAAGTAGTAGGTGGGGTAGTACGGGCTCTCCCACACCATCAGGGCGGCGGTGGTGTCGGCCACCGGACGCCCGTCGAGGTAGGCGCGAATCCTCTTGGCCGTGGGCTCGATGCGCACGCGGCCACGCTTGGTCGGCTCCATGCCCGCCACAACCCGCGCGCCCGCCCGCTTGTTCCGCGCACCGCCGCATTCCACCCGGCGGCGGGGCTGCCCGCCGGGGGCAGGCCCGACCCGGTGGAACACCCGAAACACCTGAGTAGTCCCGCCGAAACATGGGTTTCCTACGCTCCGGACATGGCGGACATTTTTGACGCATATGCCATGGCCGGGGCGTGGGATGAGATGTTCGAGCGGCCGGGCGTGGCTCGCCCGCCGTACCAGGCGCTGTTCGCCGCGCTGCAACCGCTCGGGGCCGAGGAGCTGCGCTTCCGCGCCGACCAGCTCGCCCGGGTGTTCACCGACCGGGGCGTCACCTTCGACTACGCCGGCGAGGAGCGGCCGTTCCCGCTCGACCTGATCCCCCGGGTCATCGACGCCCACGAGTGGGACCTGATCTCCCGGGGGGTGCGCCAGCGGGTCAGGGCGCTGGAGGCGTTCCTCGACGACGTCTACGGCGAGCGCGCCGTGTTCCGCGACGGCGTGGTCCCGTGGCGGCTGCTGCACTCCTCGCCCCACTTCCACCGGGAGGCGGCCGGGCTCCGGCCGCCCAACGGCGTACGGGTGCACGTGGCCGGCGTGGACCTGATCCGCGACGAGCACGGCGACATGCGCGTCCTGGAGGACAACGTGCGCACGCCGTCCGGGGTCAGCTACGTGCTGGAGAACCGGCTCGCCATGACCCGGACCCTGCCCGCGCTGTTCGCCGAGCAGCCGGTGCGCCCGGTGGACGAGTACCCCGCCCGGCTGCTGGCCGCGCTGCGCAACGCCGCCCCCGAGGGCGTCGCCGACCCCACCGTGGTCGTGCTCACGCCGGGCATCTACAACGCCGCCTACTTCGAGCACGCCCTGCTCGCCCGCCTGATGGGCGTCGAACTGGTCGAGGGCCGCGACCTGGTGTGCGAGAACAACCGCGTCCACATGGTCACGACGTACGGGCGGCGGCCGGTGCACGTGATCTACCGCCGGGTGGACGACGACTTCCTGGACCCGCTGCACTTCCGCGCCGACTCCACCCTCGGCTGCCCCGGCCTGCTCAACGCGGCCAGGGCCGGGCACGTCACGATCTCCAACGGGGTCGGCAACGGCGTGGCCGACGACAAGCTCATCTACACGTACGTGCCCGACCTGATCCGCTACTACCTGGCGGAGGAGCCGCTGCTTCGCAACGTCGAGACCTACCGCCTGGAGGACCCCGAGGTGCTGCACCAGGTCGCCGACTCCCTGCACGAGCTGGTGCTCAAGCCGGTGGACGGCGCCGGCGGCAAGGGCATCGTGATCGGCCCGCGCGCCGCCCCCGAGCGGCTCGCCGAGCTGCGCGAGGCCGTGCTCGCCGACCCGCGCGGCTGGATCGCCCAGCGCCCGGTCGCCCTGTCCACCTCGCCCACCCTGATCGGCGACCGGCCCGCGCCCCGCCACATCGACCTGCGCCCGTTCGCGGTCAACGACGGCGACGACGTGTGGCTGCTGCCCGGCGGGCTCACCCGCGTCGCGCTGCCGGAGGGCGAGCTGGTGGTCAACTCCAGCCAGGGCGGCGGCTCCAAGGACACCTGGGTCCTGTTCGACCGGCCCGACCCCGCGCCCCCGCCGCCCGCCGTGCCGGCGCCGCGCCCGGCGCAGTGGACCCCGAGCCGCACCGCGTCCTGGGATGGGGAGCAGCAGCAATGAGCGGGCACGGAGACCGGGGCCTGCTGAGCCGGATCGCCGAGACGCTGTACTGGATCGGCCGCTACGTCGAGCGGGCCGACGACACCTCCCGCCTGCTCGACGTCTCGGTGCACCGGCTGCTGGAGGAGCCGTGGCGCGACGAGGACGAGGCGTGCCGGGCGCTGTTCGCGATCCTGGGCATCCAGCACGACAGGCCGGAGCGGCTGAGCGTGGCCACCCTGATCGACCGGCTCGCCTTCGACGTCACCGACCCCAGCGCCATCGCCGGGTGCCTGCGCTCGGTGCGCGAGAGCGCGCGCGGCGTACGGGAGATCATCTCCAGCGAGGCGTGGGAGTGCCTGAACGTCACCTGGCACCAGCTCCCCGCCCGGCAGGCCGCCGCCGACCGGCTCGGGCCGCACGGCTACCTGAGGTACGTCCGCGAGCGGGCCGCGCTGTTCTTCGGGCTCACCGACGCGACCATGAGCCGCGACGACGGGTGGCGGTTCATCGTGCTCGGCCGCAGCCTGGAGCGGGTGGACATGACCGCGCGGCTGCTCGCGGCGCACCAGCACGGCGACCGGCGGCTGCTGCTCCAGGCGTGCGGCGCCGACGAGTCCTTCACCCGCACCCACGGCGGGGGCGGCGACATGGAGCGGGTGCTGGAGTTCCTGCTGCTGGACCGGCTGTTCCCGCGCTCGGTGATGCACGCGCTGGCCACGGCCGAGGAGCTGCTGGCCGAGCTGGTGCCCGACACCGGCCGCGCCGGGGTGACCGACGCGGCGCGCGCCGCCGTCGGCCGGGCCCGGATGGAGCTGACCTACGCCGACGCCGACAGCCTGGGCGACGGGCTGCCCGAGCTGCTGGTCGGGCTCCAGGAGGCGTGCGTGGTGGCGAGCGAGGCGATCAGCGAGCGGTTCTTCAGGCACAACGCGCCCGGCCGCTGGGAACGGGAGGGGCAGCCGTGGGCTGGCGTATGAGGATCAGGCACCTGACCAGGGTCGAGTACGACGGCGAGGCGCGCTCGTCGTACAACGAGGTGCGCATGACGCCGCTGGACGACGGCGTACAGACCACGCTGGCGAGCCGGATCATGGTGCGCCCGCCGGTGCCGGTGTGGACCTACCGCGACTACTGGGGCACCACCGTGAGCGTCTTCGACCTGGCGCCCCCGCACGCCGGGCTCACGGTCGAGGCGATCAGCCGGGTGGAGACCTCCGGCCCGCGCCCGCTGCCCGCCCCGCCGACCTGGTCGCAGCTCACCGGCATGCTCACCGGCACGGTCAGCGGCACGGTGACCCGCACGGACGGCGCGCTGGGCGAGCTGCTGCGCCCCACCCCGATGACCACGATCACCGACGAGGTGGCCGGGATCGGCCGGGCCCAGACCGGCGGGCGCGATCCGCACGAGGCCGCCGCCGCCATCGCCGCGGCCGTCGCCGGGCGGGTGGCGTACGTGCCCGGCTCGACCGGCGTGCAGACCTCGGCGCAGGAGGCGTGGGAGCAGGGCCAGGGAGTCTGCCAGGACATGGCCCACCTCACCGTGGCGCTGCTGCGCGCCGCGGGCCTGCCCGCG
Organism: Thermocatellispora tengchongensis; assembly: GCF_014202315.1. Classification (GTDB taxonomy): domain Bacteria; phylum Actinomycetota; class Actinomycetes; order Streptosporangiales; family Streptosporangiaceae; genus Thermocatellispora; species Thermocatellispora tengchongensis. The sequence continues at coordinate 244,309 of NZ_JACHGN010000014.1, forward strand.
AGGTACGTCTCCGGCTACCTGCACCCCGCCACCGACGCCAAGATCGGCGAGCCGGTGGACGGCCAGAGCCACGCCTGGGTGGAGTACTGGGCCGGCGACTGGGTGCCGCTCGACCCCACCAACCGGCTCCCGGTGGGCGAGGGCCACGTCGTGGTGGCCCGCGGCCGCGACTACTCCGACGTGCCCCCGCTCAAGGGGATCTACCAGGGCCCCGGCGGCGGCAGGCAGGAGGTCAGGGTGACGGTGACCCGCCTGGCGTAGCCGGGCTCACAGCCCGCCCCGGTCCAGATGGGCCGGGTCGATCCGCTCCAGCCGTCCCACCACGATCCGGTTCACCAGCCACAGCACCACGCCGATCGCGATCAGCACCGCCGCGCGCACGTACACGTCGAGCCCGCGCCCGGTGATCGGCAGGGCGAGCGCCGCGCACACCACCGCGCCGAGGACCGGGGCCCAGGTCGGCGCCCGGAAGTGCGCGTGCTCGGACCTCTCGCGGCGCAGCACCAGCACCGAGACGTTGACCAGGGTGAACACGCACAGCAGCAGGAGCACGGTGGTGTCGGCCAGCCCGCCCACGTCGCCGGTGCTCACCAGCACCACGGCGATGGCGACGGTGAACAGGATCGCCACCCACGGCGTGGCCCGGGTCGGGTGCACGATCGCGAACGCCCTCGGCACGATCCGCTCGCGTGCCATGCCGTAGACCAGGCGGCTGGCCATCAGCATGTTGATCAACGCGGTGTTGCCCACCGCGAGCAGCGCGATGAGCGCGAACAGCTTCGGCGGGAACGACAGCCCGGCGACCCTGACCACTTCGAGCAGCGGCCCGGAGGAGGTGCGCAGGGTTTCGGTGTCCACCAGCATGGTCGCGGTGAACGCCACCGCCATGTAGATCAGCGCGGCGACGACGAGCCCGCCGAACAGCGCCCGCGGGAAGTCACGCTGCGGGTCCTTGGCCTCCTCGGCGAGGTTCACCGAGTCCTCGAAACCGAGCAGGGCGTAGAAGGCCAGCGCGGTGCCGCCGAGCACGCCGAGGAACGCGCCGTGGACCGGGTGGAACTCCAGCGCCCGCGCCGGCTCGCCGTCGCCGACGATCAGGGCGTACACGCCGATGGCGATGATCACCAGCAGGCCGAACGCCTCGATGAGCGTCAGCACGACATTCACCCGCACCGACTCGGAGATGCCGGCGAAGTTGACCAGGGTGATGAGCCCGAGGAAGATCAGCGCCCCGACGACCGTGGGCAGTGAGACGAACTCGGCGAGATAGTCGCCGCCGAACGCCCGCGCCGCGGCGCTCGCCGAGGTGATGCCGCTCATCATCACCGCGAAGGCCACGATGAAGGTCACGAACGGCACCGCGAACGCCTTGTTGACGTACAGCGCCGCCCCGGCCGCCCGGGGATACTTGCCCACCAGCTCGGCGTACGCGGTCGCGGTCAGCGCCGCCAGCACGAACGCCACCAGGAACGGCACCCACAACGCCCCGCCCACGTGCCCGGCCACCTTGCCGGCCAGCGCGTAGATGCCCGCACCGAGGATGTCGCCCACCACGAACAGCAGCAGCACCTTGCGTCCGATCACCCGCCGCAGCGAGTGCCGCTCGGCCCCTTGTTCTTCCGTGTGCGCTCCGGTCTCCATCACACCGGCTCTATTACCCACCGCTAGGAATGATCTACCAACCGTGATGGCGTGGTTTCCCTGGCGCGGGGTGTCAGCGCCCCGTAAGCCCCTGTTGGCGCTGTGTAAGTGATCCGCAAGCACCCGTTCCTAACGTTCCCTTCGTCGCAGACGAGCTCCGCGCCGCGCCCCTCCCCGGACAAGCCGGCCCGGAGATGTCGCATAAATCAGGAAATGAAAGTAGGCAGTTACATGTTCAGCGTCCTCTCCCGCCGAACCCTCGCCATCGCGGCCGTCGCCGCCGCCCTCGTCGGCACCGCCGCCTGCGGCCCCGGCGCCGACACCAGGGCCACCTGCGCCGAGGCCCAGAAGATCATGACCGAGTTCCCGAACAAGCTCAGCGCGAGCGTCGCCGACCCGGCCTCGTTCAACAAGGCCACCGATGAGCTGGCCGCCGACCTGAAGGCCCTGGCCGACAAGTCCGACGGCGACCTCGCCGGCGCGCTGACCGACCTGTCCACCCTGTTCGGCGCGGTCAAGATCGACGCGTCCAACCCGGCCGCCGCGACCGCCAAGCTCACCGAGCTCTCGACGAACGCCCAGAACGCCGCCGTCAAGCTCGGCCAGGCCTGCACCTGATCGGCCCCCGGCACCGACACCCCTCGGCCGCCGCCCCGTCCCCAGGACGGCGCGGCGGCCGTCGCCTGTGCGGGGGATGTACGCGCCATGCGGCGGGGAGGTCCGCCGCACGGCACGATGTACGTTTCACACCCCCGCTCCGCACGCCCTCAATGACCGCCCGCGAATACCGCCCCGACAATCCGCATATTCCCGGCTCACTCCTTCAATAGCGACATCATCCGGGATTACCCCATAGCGCATTAGAAAGCGCCATGGTGCGACATTTCGCGCGATCCAATAGCCTGTCCGCCGTGACCGGCGAGACCACCGCCAGTGAGGCGACCCCCGACAACACCCCCAAGGCGGCCCCCGACGCTGGCGGCACGGCCACGCATGTCCCCGGGAGTGCCGGAGAGATCGACGGCAGCGCCACACACGTCGGCAACGCGGCCAAAGCCGACACCGCCACAGCCCGGGAGGGAACCGCCACGCACCCGGAGGGAACCGCCACAGGCCCGCAGGGAACCGCCACGGCCCCGCAGGGAACCGCCACGCACCCGGAGGGAACCGCCACAGGCTCGCAGGGGACCGCGACGGCCCCGAAGGGGACCGACACAGGCCCGCAGGAGACCGCCACGCACCCGGAGGGAACCGCCACGCGCCCGCAGGGGACCGCCACGGCCCCGCAGGGGACGGCCATGGCCGTGCGCGGACCCGATACCGGCATCGCCGGCGCGACCACGGCGGCCACGCAGCCAGACGGCGCGCCTCCTGCCCTCGCCTCCACCACGACCACCGCCGCCAACGGCGCGATCACCGGCCGCATCGAGCCGGCCGCCGACGGCCCCCGGACCGCCGCCGCTGACCGAGGAAGCGCCGGCTCCGACACCACCGACCCCGACACGACCACCGACCCCGACATGACCACCGGCTCCGACACGACCACCGGCTCGGACCCCGACGGCGGCGGGGTGACCGTCGGCCACCCGCACGGGACCGCCACGCGAGCGCCCGCGACAGACCCGGAGCCGCAGCCGGGACCGGGACCGGAGCCGGATCCAGCGGAGCAGCGGGACCAGGATGGCCGGGGGGACCAGGCCGATCCGGGGGAGCGGGAGGGCGCCGCCCGGGAGCGTGCGGGTGGGGTGCGGGAGCGGGTTCGGGGCGTGGTGGGGCGGGTGCGGCGGGGCGAGGTGCCGCGGGAGGTGTGGGGGGTCGGCGGGGTGACGCTGGCCGGGGCGGTCATCTGGGCGGTGCTGGGGCTGGTCAAGCTGCACACCTTCAAGGCGAGCACGTTCGACCTGGTGATCTTCGACCAGGCGGTGCGGGCGATGGCGCACTTCGAGGCCCCGGTCAGCGCCGCGCGCGGGGTCAGCCTGGACCGCGGCATGGACTTCGTGCAGCTCGGCGAGCACTTCTCGCCCATCCTCGGCGCGCTCGCGCTGCTCTACTGGCTCCACGACGGGCCCGCCACGCTGATCGTGGCGCAGGCGGTGCTGTTCGCGCTGGCGACCCCGTTCATCTGGGTGTTCACCCGGCGGGTGCTGGGCACGGCCCCGGCCTACCTGGTCGCCGTGGCGTACGTGCTGTCCTGGCCGATCGCGCAGGCCGCCAACTTCGACTTCCACGAGGTCGCCTTCGCCCCCCTGCTCATCGCGATCATGATCGAGCGGTACCAGGCGGGCAGGCTGCGGGCCTGTGCCATCGCGGCGATCCTGCTTCTGCTCGTGAAGGAGGACATGGGGCTGCTGGTCGCCGGGTTCGGCGCGTACGCGTTCGTGGCCGGCCAGCGCCTCGAAGGGTGCAGCTTCGCGCTCATGGGCCTCGGGTGGACGATGCTCGTGCGCGGCTTCCTGATCCCGGCCGTGGGCGGCGACCCGAACATGTACTGGGCGTACAACCATCTCGGCGCGGACGCCCCGCAGGTGCTCAAGACCGTGGTCACCGAGCCGCTCAGGGTGATCGGCACCTTCCTCACCCCCGAGGAGAAGTGGGACACGCTGGCGATCATGCTGTGGCCGACGCTCCTGCTGTGCCTGTTCTCGCCGCTGACGCTGATGGCGGTGCCGCACTTCCTGGAGCGCATGCTGTCCGACCGGATGCACTGGTGGGTGACCGACTTCCACCACAGCGCGTTCACCGTGGTCATCCTGCTGTGCGCCGGCGTGGACGGGCTGTCCAGAGTGCTGGCCTGGATGAAGCGCCGGGACGACCGCGGGCTGGTGCTGAGCTGGTCGGTGGGCGTGGTGGTCGTGGCGGTCACGCTGCTGCCCAGATTCGCCCTGGACCAGCTCGCCCACCCGACCTTCTACCAGCGTGACGCCCGCGCCACCGCCGCCGCGGAGGCCGCGGCCATGGTGCCGTCGGGCGTGGTGGTCGAGGCGGTCAACTCCGTCGGCCCGGCCCTGTCAGGCCGCGCCACGGTCCTGCTGCTGGACCACACCCCGCGCCAGGCGCCCTGGGTGATCGCCGACACCGCGCGGGCGGAGTTCCCCTTCGGCGCGGTCGAGCAGCAGCAACAGCGGGTGGCCGAGCTGCGCGCGCAGGGCTACCGGACCGTCTTCGAGCGCGAGGGCCTGGTCGTGCTGCACCGTCCCTGAGCCGCTAACGACCCCGGTACGTACGGTGCGCGGCGCGGTCGCGGGCCTGGTCGTAGCAGCGCTCGAAGCCCTCCAGGACGACCGGCCAGGAGCATCGGGACGGCTCGGTCCCGCGGTTGTGCTCGGCGATCAGTTCGCGCAGTTCGCGGTCGGTGGCCAGGCGGACGACCGAGGACACCAGTTCGTCGAAGTCGCGTCCGAGGAGTCCCTCCTTGCCGGGGCGGACGAAGTCGGCCACGCCGCTCTGGGCCCTGGCCACCACGGGTACGCCCGCCGCACGGGCCTCCAGCGCGGCCAGGCCGAAGGACTCGCGCGGGGCGGGGGCCACGAACACGTCGGCCTCGGCGAGCAGTTCGCGGATGCGCTCCCTGGGATACCTGCCCGGCAGCGACACCCACCCCGTCATGCCGTGCTTGGCGAGGTAGCGCTCCATGGACGCGCGGGCGGGGCCGTCGCCGACGATCGTGGCGCGCAGGTCGGCCCGGCGGCGGGCCTCGCGGAGCAGCCTGAGCAGGCGTACGGGCTGCTTGCGGGGGGCCAGCCTGCCCACGGCGACGACGTGCACGGGCTCCCCTTGGGGGGCGCGGCGCACGGGGCCGGTGGGGCGCCAGCCGGAGACGTCCAGGCCGTTGGAGACGACGTGCACCGGCACCTGGCGTCCGGCCACGGCGCGGATCGGGCGGGCCGCCGCCTCGCTCACGGCGGTGCCGACCAGGCCCCAGCCCTGCCACTCGAAGGCGCCGCGCAGCGCGTGGTAGAGGCCGCGGGTCACCGGGTCCCACATGCTGTGCACGGTGACCACGGCGGGCAGGTGGGCCCGCGCCGCAGCACGCGCCCCCATCCAGGCGAACGGCGAGACCGCACCGGCGTGCACGTGCACGACGTCGGGCCGCCTGGAGGTCATCAGGCGCAGCAGGTGCCCGACCCCGAACGGGTGCACGGGCAGGTCGAACGGCAGCCGCGCCACGATCCGGTGCACCCCCGGCAGATCCTCCCCCGGCGTCGCGGTGGCCACCTCGACGTCGTGCCCCGCCCCCCGCTGGGCGCGTACGAGATCGGCGACCTGAACCTCGATCCCCCCGAGCCGCGGCAGATAACAGTCAGAGATATGCAGAATCCGCACTGTGCGATTATGGCGCGCACCCGGGCCCGGCGCGCGGCGCCGACGCGGTGCGGATGCCATCCCCGCAGGTACGCGAGAATGGCGAGCGTGGCTTTGGGTACTGCGGTGTTCTTTCATGCTCATCCCGATGACGAGGCCCTGCTCACCTCCGGGACCATGGCGATGCTCGCGGCGCAGGGATACCGGGTCGTGCTCGTCGTGGCGACGGCCGGGGAGCGGGGGCTGGCCGATCTCGCGCCGGGCGACGCACTGGGCGAGGCGCGGATGGAGGAGCTGTACAAGTCGGCGGCGCTGCTCGGCTGCGCCCGCGTCGTACGGCTCGGGTACGCCGACTCCGGGCTCAGCGAGACCGGCGGCGTGGCGGAGGACCGGCCCGACAACGCGTTCATCGACGCCGACTCCGAGGAGGCGGCGCAGCGGCTGGCCGCCGTCCTGAAGGAGGAGAACGCCGAACTGGTGACGATCTACGATCCCGCGGGCGGATACGGGCATCCGGACCACGTGCAGGTGCACCGGGTCGGCAAGCGGGCGGCCGAGATCGCCGGCACTCCGATCGTGCTGGAGGCGACGGTCAACCGCGACCCGCTGCTGCGGGCGCTGCGCCTGGCGAGCCGGTTCTACACCTTCCCCCCGGAGTTCGACATGCGGACCTTCGAGCGGGCCTACTCCCCCGGCGAGGTGATCACGCACCGGGTCAACGTGCGCAGGTACATCAAGCAGAAGCGGGCCAGCATGGCCGCCCACGCCACCCAGGCGACCGGCGGCGACGGCACCCGCACCCTGGGCATGATGCTGCGCATCCCGGGGCCGCTGTACCGCCTGGTGTTCGGCACCGAGTGGTACGTACGCCGCGACCTGCCGCCCGGCGTGCGCCTGTCCCACCCGTTCGATCAGCCGAGCGAATCAGGCAAGAGTCGTCCTTAAGAAGGACGTCCCGGGCGTCGGCCACCCGGCAGACTGGGGTGGTTATGAAGAACAAGTGGGCGCAGATCGCACTGTCCGCCGCCTCGCTGGCGCTGGCCGTCACGCTCGTCCTCTTCCTGCCCGCGATCGTGCGCACGATGACCGGCAAGCACGTGTCGTGGGCCGAGATCGGCGCCGAGTTCTCCCGGATCAGCCCGGGGATGGTCGCGCTGATGGCCGTGATCTGGCTGGCCAGCCTGGGGGCGTACACGTTCGTGCTCACCGGCTCCCTGCCGGGCCTGACCCACTTGCAGGCGCTCACGCTCAACGCGGGGGGCAGCGCGGTCAGCAACCTGCTGCCGTTCGGCGGCGCGGCGGGCGTGGCGATGACGTTCGCGATGACCAAGGGCTGGGGGTTCAGCACCCGCTCGGTCGTGGTCTCCACGCTGGTCAGCGGGGTCTGGAACACGCTGTTCCGGTTCATCCTGCCCGCGGTGGGCATCCTGGCGCTGCTCCTGGCGGGCGAGGCGCCCAACCCCACGGTCGCCAAGGCGGGCTGGGTGGGGGCGTTGTCGATCCTGGGCCTGGTCGCGGTCGTCGCCGCGGCGCTCTACTGGGAGCGCGCCGCCGCCCTGCTCGGCCGCGCCCTGGACGCCCTGGTGGGCCTGCTGCCGCACCGGATCAGGCCGCGCGAGCACGCCGCGTCGTCGGCCCTGGCCAAGCTCCGCGGCGACACGGCGGGCATCGTGCACACCCGCTGGCCGGTCCTGTCGCTCGGCATGATCTTCTTCCTCGGCTTCCAGTGGCTGATCCTGGTGGCCTGCCTGCACGCGACGGGCGCCTACCCCGGCCTGGCGGAGTCGCTGGCCGCGTTCGCGCTGTCGCGGGTGCTCACCACGGCCCTGGTCACCCCGAGCGGGACGGGCATCATGGAGGCCGGCACGATCGCCCTATTGATCAAATTCGGCGCTCCGGCCCCAGATGCCACGGCCGCCGCACTCCTCTTCGGCTTCTGGACCTACACTATCGAAATCCCCTTCGGGGGCCTGGCGCTGGGCGCCTGGGCCCTCCTCCGCCGCCGCAACGGAACCGACCGCCAGGAAAGCGAAGTGGGGACCGCTCAGGTACGACTGTGAAGCGACCAAGGAGTTGTCATCCACGTGATGGTGCAAAGGGGGGCCCGCCGTCCTCGAAGCTCGGCCTTCGCGAACGCCGCGCCCCCGGCCCCGTGGTCGGATACCGCGACGAGCATTTGCACGAGCGGCGGGAGCCAAGCGACCAGAGCGACGAGGGAAGACACGACCCTCGGTGCGCGCAGGCCGCGCGCGTGCGGAGCACGCGCCATGAGCGCGATAGACACAACCTCTCGCCCCGCATAGCGTGGCGGCTGACATGGTGGCGTTCCGGGTTCTTGGGCCGGTCGAGGCTTACTCAGGCGACGACGCGATCGATCTCGGCGGGCTGCGGCAACGGGCCGTGCTCGCCCGGTTACTCGTCGCACGCGGGCAGGTCGTGCCGGTGGATTCCTTGCTCTACGACCTGTGGGACGACGACGCGGCCAAGGGCGCGCAGTCGGGGCTCCAGGTATACATCTCGCGGCTGCGGCGGGTGCTCGAACCCGGGCGGCCTCGCGGGGGGCCGAACCGGCTGCTGGTGACGGTCGCCTCCGGGTACGCCCTGCGGGCGACCCCGGACCAGGTGGACGCGCTGCGGTTCGAGGCCATGGTGCGCGCGGCGGGCGAGCACATGGAGGACGATCCCGCCTCCGCGCGGTCGATCCTGGCCAAGGCGCTGGACCTGTGGCGCGGCACCCCGTACTCCGACTTCGCCGACCAGCCGTGGGCCGAGGCCGAGGTGAACCGGCTGACGGAGCTGCGGCTGGTGGCGCGCGAGCGGCACGCCGACACCGGGCTGCGGCTGGGGATGCCGGCGGAGACGGTGCCCGACCTGGAGGCGATGACCTCCGAGCATCCGCTGCGCGAGGAGGGCTGGCGGCTGCTGGCGCTGGGCCTGTACCGGTCGGGCCGCCAGGGCGACGCGCTGGCGGCGCTGCGGCGCGCGCGTACGATCCTGTCCGACGAGCTGGGGATCGACCCCGGGCCCGCGCTGCGCAAGCTCGAATCCGACATCCTGGCGCAGGACCCCGGGCTGGAACTGGTCCCGCCGGCGCAGCGGGCGCCGGCGCGGCCGACGCCGATGGCCGAGACGTGGCCGCCGCGTCCGACGAGCGCGGCGGCGGCCGTGCCCGCCGACCTGCCGCCGCTCGAACCCGAGCCGTTCGTGGGGCGCGAGGCCGAGCTGGCCCGGCTGACGACCGCGGCCAAGCACACGGCCCGGTTCACGGTCGCGGTGATCAGCGGTGACGCGGGGGCCGGCAAGACCACGCTGATGCGGATGCTGCAGCGCCAGCTCACCGGCGACGGCTGGATCGCCGCGGCGGGCGCCTGCCCCGACAGCAGCGCGACCCCGCCCGGGTGGGCGTGGGTGGAGATCCTGCGCACGCTGGTGTCGATCACCGGCCCCGGCGAGTACGCCCAGCTCCTGGCGCCGCTGCTGGACGACACCGCGCCCGACCCCGACGACGACATCGCCTCGGGGGGCTTCCGGCTGCACCGGGCGGTGGGCGGCTATCTGTCGGCGGTCGCCAAGGAGACCCCGATCCTGCTCACCCTGGAGGACCTGCACTGGGCCGACACCCAGACCCTGGCGCTGCTGCGGGCGCTGCCGAGCCTGCTGGCGACGAGCCGGGTCGTGCTGGTGGTGACGGCCCGCGACAGTGAGCTGAACGACGAGCAGGCCGACGTGCTGGCCGCGCTGGCCCGGCTGGGCCCGGTGCGGGTGGGCCTGTCGGGGCTCGACCCCAAGGCGGTGGCCGAGCTGGTGCGGGCGACGTGCGTCCGCGAGGTGGACGAGGACGCGGTCAACACGATCGTGGAGCGCACGGGCGGCAACCCGTTCTTCGTCCGTGAGACCGTGCGCCTGCTCGACGCCGAGGCCGGGGCGATCCGCGCGGGCGAGCGGGCCACGGCGGCGGAGGTGCTGTCGGGGGTGCCCTCGGGCGTGCGCGACGTGCTGCGCCGCCGCATCGCCCGCCTGCCCAGCCAGGCGCAGCACATCCTGCTCCAGGCCGCGGTGATCGGCCGCGACGTGGACGTGGACGTGCTGGTGGACGTCGCCGGCGACGAGGACGCGGTGGTCGAGGCGGTGGAGGCCGCGCTGCTGGCGGGGCTGGTCACCGAGCCGGGGCCGGGCATGCTGCGCTTCGACCACGACCTGGTGCGCGACACGCTGTACTCCGACGCCTCCCGCCTGCGCCGCTCCCGGCTGCACGCGACCGTGGCGGCGGTGATCGAGCGGCGCAACCCGTCCGACGTCGCGGCGCTGGCCCACCACTACGACTCGGCCGGCACGACCGAGACCGCGGCCAAGGCGGTCCACTACGCGGGGCTCGCCGCCGAGCAGGCCGAGCGCCGCTTCGCCCACCGCGAGGCGGCGAAGTTGTGGGAGCGCGCCATCGCCGCCTTCGACCGGGCGGCGCAGGCGCCGGGGGCCGAGAAGGTCACCGGCGAGGAGCACACGCGCGAGCGGCTGCAGCTCCTGCTGCGGCTGATCAAGGCGCTGGGGCTGGCCGGCGACATGGCGGCGGCGCGCCGCCACCGCCGGGCGGCGATGGACGCCGCGCTGCCGCTCGGCGACATGGAGCTGACCGCGCGGGTGGCGGCGTCGCTGGCCGTGCCGCACAAGGGCATGGCGCGCGACTTCACCCGCACCGCGTGGGAGATCGTCGATGTGACCGAGCGGGCGCTGATCGAGCTGCCCGCCGAGGAGCAGGCGCTGCGCGCGAGCCTGCTGGCCACGCTGGCGCTGGAGCTGGAGGGCTCCGACGCCGACCGCGGGCGGGGCAGGCAGGCGTCGCTGGAGGCCGAGGAGCTGGCCCGGCGCAGCGGCGACCCGGCGCTGCTGGCGGTGGCGCTGAGCGGGCGGCTGCGCCAGTCGTACAACATCCCGGCGGTGGGCGAGCGTGAGGCGATCGGCCGCGAGCTGCTGGATGTGAGCAAGGAGTCCGGCCAGGTGGCGGTGCAGGCGCTGGCGCACCTGGTGCTGATGGAGTGCTCGGCGGCGCGGGGCGACTTCGCGGCGGCCGACGCGGAGGTGGAGGCGGCCGAACGGCTGGCCAAGCAGTACGACCTGCCCGCCCCGGCGGCGGTCGGCGCCTGGTACGCCGGGCAGCGGCGGATGATCGCCGGTGACTACCAGGGCGCCGAGCGGGCCTACCGCGAGGCGGCCCGGCTGACCGCGCGGGCCGGGATGCTGGAGGGCCGCCAGGACCTCCCGCTGATCACGGCGTTCTGCCTGCACCTGGTGGACGGGCGGGCCGCGCAGATGGTGGAGCCGCTGGCGGAGGCGCACCAGCGGGGCGCGAAGTGGACCCTCGACGCGTACGCGCTGGCGCTGGCCTCGGCGGGGCACGAGAAGGACGCGCGGGCGGTGGCGGCGGTGCGCACCCCGGTGCGTCCCGACTTCCTGTACGAGCTGGCCATGACGTGGCGGGCGCTGACCGGGATGCTGCTGGACGACCGGGTGCGCATGCAGGAGTCGTACGACACGCTGACCCCGTTCTCCGACCGGATCGCCGGGGCGGGCACGGGCGTGGTGGCGCTGTGGCCGGTCGCGCTGACCCTGGGCGATCTGGCGATCAGGCTGGGGCTGCCCGACGCGTCGCGGACGCACTACGAGAAGGCGCTCGCGGTGGCCGAGCGGGTCGGGGTGCCGCGGTGGGTGGAGGCGGCCAGGCGCGCGCTCGGGAACGGACACTGACCGCCGGCTCCCGGCCGCGCCCCCGTCGGGCGGGACGCGCCGGGGCCGGTCGGTCAGCAGCTCACCTGGAAGCGCTCGCTGCGCACCGCGCCGGCCCCTGTGACCGACAGTTCGACGCGGTACCAGCCGGGGTTGTTCACCACGCGCGGGTGCCACTCGGCGACCTTGCGGGCGCCGGCGAAGCCGGAGCGGGCGGTGAGGTAGGGCTTCCAGGTCTTGGTGGCCTCGCTCCAGCGCTGGAGGCGCCAGCCGTAAAGGACGGTGTCGTCCGGGTCGGGGTTGGCGACCACCGACTGCACGTGCAGCTCCTTGGCGCACGGGGCGGTGAAGCCGGCCGCGCTGACCGTGATGGTCCCGGTCTTGGGCAGGCGGTCGGTGGTGACGGGGACGGCGCGCGACTGGAGTGTGATCCGCTGCGCCGGGCGCTCCGGCGCCGAGGTGCCGGCATCGGTGGCCTGCGCGCTGACGGAGGCGTGCTGCGTCGCCTCCACCCCCACGTACGCGCCCGCGAAGGCCAGCGTCGCGACCAGCAGTTTGATCGCGTTCGTGGCTCCGCTCGCCGCCACCGGGCCCAGAATGTCCCGTCCGTTCATGACCGACACCTCCTTCGTCTCGCACTGTCAGGGTGCGCCGGGACGGTTGCCCCCGGCTTGACGTCCACTTGCAGGCGATTACGCGGAAGAACCACCGCGGTGGGGTGTGTTGTGGTATGGGGTGTTTCTTTCTCCCGGGGTGCGCCTCTGGGAAATGAGGTTAGGCTGACCTAAGATCAGGTTTGCACGGCCAGTGACTGCGATAGCGGGTGATGTTCGGACATGTCAGGAACCGGGCTGAGCATCCCAGCTCCGACGGAGGCGTCGCTGTTCGGGCTCCCCCTGTGGCTGGTGGTCGCCGTCGGCGCCGTCGCCCTGTTCGGCGCGTTCCAGGTCTACTACTGGGTGGGCCACTTCCTGGGCGAGCGCCTGTACGCCTCCCGCGTCGGCACGCGCATCGGACGCCACCGCATCCGCAAGGTCGAGAACGTCGTACGCCGCTGGGGCGCGCTCGCCGTCTACGCCTGCTTCTGGGTGCCTGTGCTCCGGCACAGCCTGCCCTGGGTGGCCGGCGTGCTGCGGGTCTCCTACCCCTGGTACGTCGTGGCCAGCGCGCTGGGCTGCCTGACCTGGGTGCCGGTCACCTCCTTCGGGCTGTACACCGTGATCTGGGGCTGGGTGGGCCTGGCCTCCCGCTCGCCGATCACGGCCGCCGTCGTGGCGGTCGCGGCGCTGGCCGCGCTCGCCGGGGTGACCGTGTGGCGCCGCCGCCGCAAGGCCGCGCCCGACGACAAGCTCGCCTCGGCCTGACCGTCTGGGGGCGCCGGACCCCCGCGGCACGCCCCTTACCCTTTGGCCACACCTGTCGAACGCTTGCCCCCCGCATGGCCGTGAGCGGCCGACATCTCCCGCTCCTCCCGTGTCACCATGGCGGTCATGCGTACCGTCTGTAGCCGCCTGGCCCTGATTCCGGCCGTGGTGGCGGCCTTCGCCGTGTCGGTCGCGTTCGCCCCGCCGCCCGCGCTCGCGTCGCCGGTTCGCGCGCCGGAGCGGACACCGGAGCGGGCGGCCGCCCCGGCGGTGCCGGGCCGCGCGGCGTACCTGCTCGACGCCACCACCGGCGAGGCCGTGTACGCCAAGCAGGCGAACCGCCGCATGCCGGTCGCGAGCCTGACCAAGGTGATGACCGCCTACGTCGTGCTGCGCGAGGCCGATCCGGCCGAGATCGTCAGGATCAGCGCGGCCGACGTGCGCCACGCCGCCGTCAACGGCGCGACCCACGCCTCGCTGCGCAAGGGCGAGCGGCTCACCGTACGCGACCTGCTGTACGCGCTCATGCTGCCCTCCGGCGCCGACGCCGCGCACGCCCTGGCCACCCGGTACGGCCCCGGCACCTCGCGCTTCGTGGCCAAGATGAACGCGACCGCCCGCGCGCTCGGCCTGCGCTCCACCCGCTACACCAACGCCGACGGCCTCCCCTCCCCCGGCGGCGGCGGATACTCCACGGCGGCCGACCAGGTCCACCTGGCCCGGATCGCGTTGGGCGACAGCACATTCCGCACGATCTCGGCCGCCGAGACCCACACCGTCCCGCGCACCGCCTGGCACCGCGCCCACACCTGGCGCAACAGCAACAAGCTGCTCGGCTCCGAGGGGGCGCTCGGCGTCAAGACCGGCTACACCCGCGCGGCTGGCTACTGCCTGCTGTTCGCCGCCGACCGCGGCGACAGCCTGGTGATCGGCGCCATCCTGGGCGACACCTCCGCCGACCGCCGCTTCACCACCGCGCGCCGCCTGCTCGACTGGTACGACACCGCCCGCGCCACGCTCTGACCCGCGCGCCGGTGAGGGTCAGGCCCGCCTGGTGAGCAGGTAGCAGGCGATCGAGGCCGCCGCCGCGACGTTGAGCGAGTCGACCTCGCCGCTCATCGGGATACGCACCGGCTCGTCGGCCTGCGACAGCCAGCGGGAGGACAGCCCGTCGCCCTCGGAGCCGAGCATCAGCGCGACCTTGCCGTCCCGCGCCCGCTCCAGCGCCTCCTCGATCGGGGCGGCGTGGTGCGCCGGGGTGAGCGCCAGCAGCCGGAACCCCGCGGCGCGCAGCTCGGCGAGCCCGCCGTGCCAGTCGTCCATGCGCGCGTACGGCACGCTGAACACGGTGCCCATCGAGACCTTCACGGCCCGCCGGTACAGCGGGTCGGCGCAGCGCGGCGACAACACCACGCCGCCCACGCCCAGCGCCGCCGCACAGCGCATGATCGCGCCGATGTTGCTGTGGTCCACGATGTCCTCCAGCACGACCACGCTGGAGGCCCCGGCCAGCAGCTTGCCCACCGGGGGCAGGGGCAGGCGCTCCATCGAGGCGAGCGCGCCGCGGTGCACCTGGAACCCGGCGACCTCGCGCATCACCTCGTCGCCGACGAGGTAGACCGTGACCCCGCCCAGGACGTCGGCCAGCGCCGGCAGCCACTTGCGGGTGAGCAGCACCGAGCGCGCGGGGTACCCGGCCGCCAGCGCGCGCCGGATCACCTTCTCGCCCTCGGCGATGAACAGGCCCCGCTCGGTTTCCAGGCTCTTGCGCAGTTCCACGTCGCGCAGCCGCGTGTAGTCGGCCAGCCGGGGGTCGGCGGCGTCGGCCACTTCCCGCACGTCCACCCGTGCATACTCGCACGTCCCGGACATGCTCCGTACGCCGCCGAAATGGTGCAGGAGTTGCGTGAGCTTTGCGTGAGAAGAGAGATACTCACGGTTAGTAGTGGGTAAGGTACGTAGCGCTGTCGAGGCCGGGGGTGGGGAGACGTAGTCATGGTGCCTGACCAACGTGTTCGCCCACGCCCGGCCGCGCCAGCACCCCCGCCCCGCCTCCACGCGCACCACCCCCACCCGAGCTGGGCCGGCGACGCGCGCCGGGCCCGCATGCTCTCCCTGGTCACGCTGTGCTGGCTGGGCGCCGAGAGCGGGCTGGCGCTGGCCGCCGGCTGGCACGCCGACTCCGCCGCGCTGCTCGGCTGGGGGCTGTCCTCACTCGTCGAGGCGCTGGCCAGCCTGATCGTGGTGTGGCGGTTCACCGGCTCGCGCACCCTGTCGCCGCACGCCGAGCGCACCGCCACCCGGGCGGTCGCGGTGAGCTTCTGGCTGCTCGCGCCCTACCTGGTCGTGCACGTCGCGCACGAGGTGGGCGCGGGCCACCGGGCCGCCCCCACGGTGCTCGGCATGGTCGTCACCACCGTCAGCCTGATCAGCATGCCGGCCCTGGGCCTGGCCAAGCGCAGGCTCGGCGCCCGCCTGGGCTCGCCGTCCACCGCGGGCGAGGGCACCCAGAACCTGCTGTGCGCGGCGGTCGCGGGCGGGGTGCTGATCGGCCTGTGGCTGAACACGATGGGCCTGTGGTGGGTGGACCCGGCGGTGGCGCTGCTGCTGGCGGGCGTCGCCGTACGCGAGGGGGTCAGGGCCTGGCAGGGACAGGCCGGCTGCTGCCACTGACCCACACCGTCACCCCCCACCCGCGGCCCGCCGCCATCGCGCGTCTCCCCGCCGCCGCGGATCAGGGTGAGCACGGTCACCGGGAGGCCGCGCGCGTACAGGGCCGCGGCCAGCTCCGGCCCGGCGCCGGGCCCGGCCAGCACCCGGCAGGTGCGCCGCGCCGCCGCGGCGATCTCCACCTCGCGCACCGCGCTCGACTCGCGCAGCACGCCCCGGATGACGCCCTCGCACTCGCGGGTGAGCCCGCCGAGATCGATCAGGACCAGGTCCCCCGCCTCCGACCGCGACGGCGCGGGCGCCGGCACGCCGGCCGGCGCCGGATGGTCGATCACCGCCCGCGCCGTGTCCCGTGCCTCCATGACCGCCGCCATGCGCGCCCCTCGTGAGCCCTTCGTCAGCCCGCCGCTCGCCGCACCGCCGGGACGGCCATTGCGCCCCCGACGGCTTCCGCAGCCCATGCCCCCCGGAGCGAGGCCATATCCCCCCGGAGCCCATTCCCCCCGGCTGCGTTACGCGACATATCGCGATATTGACCCTCACGATACAGAACGTGGGAGCGCTGTCAAGATGTATCGCGTGCCACGCCCGCCACCGGCGACGTACCGTCCAGCCCGCCGCCGCAGGACGTAATCGATGCAGCAAAACAGGAGTTTTGCCACAGTTAGCGTTCCCAGTATCGTTCCGTAAACATTGCGGACTATGACCCGATAGGGTGCCGCATCACCGGACCCGACCAACACCTAAGAGGACATTGTGGGCGGACGCCACCGGACAGACGAGCTCGACGACGGGTACCAGCAATTCCGCCAGGCGCCGGCACGCAGGCGTGGCGGGCGGGGCAAAGTGTTCGTCCCGCTCGCCGGAGCCGTCGCGCTCGCCGTCCTGCTCGGTGTCGCGGCGTTCGTGATCGTCAACCGCGACCGGGGCTGCGCCGGCGACGAACTGGCCCTGCGCGTGACCGCCTCGCCGGACATCCAGCCGGCGCTCTCGGCGGTCGCGGCCACGTTCAACGGCGCCAGGCACTCCGTGGACGGCCGGTGCGTACAGGTCTCGGTGAAGAAGGCCGACGCGTCCAGCGTGGCGGGCGCGCTCGGCGGCACCGGCGTCACCTCCGCCGAGGGCGCCGAGGCCGGCAAGGGCGGCACCGACGTGTGGGTCCCCGACTCCAGCCTGTGGCTGAGCCAGCTCCAGGCCAAGGGCGTCGAACTGCCGCGTCCCACGGCGTCGGCCGCGCACTCCCCGATCGTGCTCGTCGCCTCCCGCACGGTGGTGGCGAGCCTGAAGCAGAGCTTCGGCGCGGCGAGCTGGACCGGGCTGGTCTCGGCCGCCAACGTGGCCAACCCCGACGGCCTGGCCAGGAAGGTGCGCGTGCTCGCGCCCGACCCGGCGCGCAACGCGTCCGGGATGGGCGCGTTGATCGCCGCGTCCGGCGTGCTGCGCGAGAGCGGCCAGCAGGCCCAGCTCATCGGGGCGCTCAAGCAGCTCTCGCAGTCGCTCGCGCGCAGCCCGGACGCGCTGCTGGCCAGCCTGGACGTCAAGTCGGGGCGCGCGCCGATCGGCGTGTCCTCCGAGCAGGCGGTGTGGGCGTACAACACCACCAAGAAGCCGACCAACCCGGCCGTGCCGCTGTACCCGGCCGAGGGCACCCTCAACCTGGACTATCCCGTCGTCGTCCTGGCCAAGGACGCCGCGGTGACCAAGGCCGCCGCCGAGTTCACCCGGCAGCTCTCCACCGAGGCCGCCAAGACGGCCATCCGCAAGGAGGGCTTCCGCACCGCCGACGACAAGGCCGGCCCGGCGCTCGCCCCGGCAAGCGGCTTCGCCGCCAAGCCCCCCAAGGCCCTGGCCCTGCCGGACGCCAAGACGGTGGCGTCGCTGTCGCAGTCGTGGTCGCGGCTGAACCTGGGCACCCGGCTGCTCGCCCTGTACGACGTGTCGGGCACGATGGCGCTGCCCGTGCCGGGCACCGGCCAGGACCGGATGAGCGTCATCGCCAGGATCGCCGGTGAGGGCCTGAAGCTGTTCCCGCCCGACAGCGAGATCGGCGCGTGGGAGTTCTCCACCCACCTCGCCCCGAACGGCGCCGACTACCGCGAGATGGTGCCGGTCGGCCCGATCACCGAGACGATCAACGGCAAGCTGCGCAAGGACCTGCTGGTACAGCACCTGGCCACGATCAAGGCCAAACCCACCGGCGACACCGGGCTGAACGACACGCTGGCGGCGGCGTACGAGCGGATGACCGAGGAGTACCAGCCCGACAAGATCAACACCCTGCTGGTGCTCACCGACGGCGCGGGCAACGACGACCCCGACGGCGGCCTGTCCAACGCCGAGATCCTGCGCCGCCTGCGCGCGCAGTACGACGAGACCAAGCCGGTCAGCATCCTGATCATCGCCTTCGGTCCCGACGCCCCCAAGGGCAAGCGCACCATGGAGGCGCTGGCCAAGGCCACCGGCGGCGAGCTGTTCATCGCCAAGAACATCCTGGACGTGCGCAAGTTCTTCCTCCAGGGCATGGAGCGCCGCCTGTGCTCCCCGCACTGCGACGGCTGACCCGGGACCCCCACGCCACCGGCCTGGCGTAGGCGGGGGACGTACGGGGTCAGGCCGACAGGGCCCGGCGTGCCCGCGCGCCAGACGTACGCGGCACGCCCGGCCGCGCGCCGCCGCTCCCCCGCGCCGTACCCGCCGCCCCAGGGCGGGGACAGGCAGGCGGCCGTCCGCAACGCAACGCCGAACCCCGCTGCCACCGCGGACCGACAGGCGCCCGGCTATGGCCCGAACCCCACTGGTAACGCCATCCCCATAAATGCCGTAAAACCCCCCTAACCCCAGGTCATGCCGGGTTGTTATGCGTTCGTCAACCCGTCCGGAACCGGTCGCGTCCTACGCGTGTGGGGCCTGGAGCGGGCAGGTGAATTCTCCCGCCTACGTGCCCGTCCTGCGGGGAGGAAGATCCGTGCCCGGATGGCCGAACGCCGGCCGCGCCGACGACCACAAGCTGGCCGAGGCGCTGCGACGAATGGACGCTCACGCGCCCGCGAGCCTCTACGACGCCTACGCGGAGCGCCTGCACGACTACGCGTGCTCGCTGCTGCGCGATGAACAGGCGGCGGCCGAGGCGGTGCACGACGCGATCGTGACCGCCCACGCCTCGGCCGGGCGGCTCGGCGAGGCGGCCAAGCTGCGCGCCTGGCTGTACGCGCTGGTGCGCTTCCAGTGCGCCGCGCGCGAGCGGGGCCGGGTCACCCCGCCGCACGGCGCGCCGGTGCGGGAGGAGCCGCGCGGGGTGGAGGAGCCCCCGGCCGACCCGGAGCTGACCGACCTGGTGCACGACGTGCTCACCGAGCTGAGCCGCGACGAGCGCGAGGCGCTGGAGCTCGCGGCGCGGCACGGGCTCACCCCGGCGGAGGTGGGCGCGGTGCTCGGGATCACCTCCCGCCAGGCGGGTACGCGGCTCGGCCGGGCCCGCGAGCACCTGGAACTGGCCGCGGCGGCGGTGCTGCTGGCCAGGAACGGCCGGGCCCACTGCCCGGACCTGTCGGCGATGCTCGACTCCTGGGAGGGGCCGCTGACGCAGATCCTGCGCAGGCGGCTGTCGGGCCACATCGGCGGCTGCGAGGTCTGCACCGAACTGCGGCACCGGCAGGTCTCGGCCGAGAAGCTGCTGGACCTGGTGCCGGTGGCGTACCCGCCGCTGTCGCTGCGCCGCCGGGTGATCGACACCTGCGTCAACCCGGAGCGGGAGCAGACCCGTACGGTGATCATGCAGCGCACCGAGCAGACCGACAAGTCGGGCTTCCCGGTGACGGTCGAGCGGCGCTCCCGGCGCCGGCCCCGCAGGCTGACCCCGGTGGTCATCGCGGCGGTGTGCCTGCTGACCGCCACGGGCGCGGTCATCGTGGTCAGCGGCCAGGACGAGGGGCCCGGCCGTACGGGCAACGCCCAGGCGGCGCCGGAGGACGGCGTGTTCTCCCCCGGCCCCGACGTGACCCCCGAGGACACCGAGCTGCCCGAGGAGCCCACCGAGCCGGCGTCCTCCCCCACCCCGTCGCGCACCCGCACCACCGAGGCGCCCGAGGCCGAGGTCCCTTCCGCCGCGCCGCCGCCCCGCAAGCGCCGCAACGCCCCCCGCCCCGCCGCCACCCGCGGCCCCGCCGCCCACTCCACCGCCCGCTTCTCCGCCTCCTGCCCCGGCTCCCTCGGCGAGGGCGGCGCGGGCCGCATCACCCTGTCCGCCCGCGGCGCCGCGGTCACCTGGAGCGCCTCCGCCGGCGGCGGCCTGAGCGTCCAGCCCAGCAGCGGCCGCCTCAAGGCGGGCGCCACCGCCTCGGTCTGGGTCGTCACCACCGCCGACGCCGCGGGCACCGGCACGGTCACCTTCACCTCCTCCGCGGGCAGCCCGTCCTGCACGGTCTCCTGGTCCGGCAGCGACGACGACATCTCCGAGCCCCCCACCGACGACCCCGTCACCCCCACCGCCGACCCGTCGGAAACCCCCACCTCCTCCGACACCACGGTCACCGAGCACACCGTCCCCGCGACCTGACCCCCCGGGGCGGGCGAGGACGGCGCCGACCCCCGCCCCCTCCCGGCGAAGCCGCCGAGACAGGGCAGAGTGACGACCATCACATAACGGCGCCGCGGCCCCCCACCGGCCGCACCCACCGGCAGGCGGGCCAACCCGAGCAGCGCGCCGCCACCCCGGCCAGGTCACCGGCCGTGCGGGCCAACCCCAAGGAGCGCACCGCGAGCCCTGCCGGGTCACCGGCCGTGCGGGCGAGCCCGAGGGGGGCGGCGCAGGGGGCGGTGGGGGGATCCGGAGAGGTGCCTGGGGTGCGTAGGATCTTATGAGTTAGGCGGGAATCCTGGGGTGTGATGAGGCACCGGGATGAAGATCCCCTATTGTAGGCTTTGGGGCCTTCGTTACACCCAGGTGTGACGCGCGCCACTCATGTAAGATCATTTTGACTATGTGAGGGATAACACTACGGCTGCGCTTTGCCGTCCGGTAAACCATCCGGCGGGGCAATGCGTCGCCGTTGACGGCGTTGCACGGCGATTGGTCCCATGAGTACCGGCGATCAATCGGCCATGACCAAGCCAGGAGAGCTAGACAGATGCGTAGGAATCGGAGAGCACTCACGTGGGCGCTCGCGCTCGCGTGCGTCGCGGGGGCGGTGATCGCGCTCGCCGATATCGACACGCCACTACGCCTGGTTTTGACCCCTTTGTTCCTTTTGGTCGTTCCTGGCGCGGCAGTCGTGGGACTGTTGCGTGATCGTGACCCACTTGCGGCACTATCAGTGGGTGCCGCCGCAAGTCTGGTTGTAAATGTTCTCCTGGCCGAAGCCATGCTTCTGTTCGATGCATGGTCCCCTAGAGCCGGTGTGGCGACGATCGCGGTACTCGGGGGGTTCTTGTACGTCCTGCGAACTTTGTACCGGGGGAACACGAGCAACATGAAGACCGAGCAGCAGGGGGCAGGTTCAAGGTGAACATCAGCGTCGTTCGCCCGAGGGACCTCGGCGCCGCCGAGACGGCCCGATGGCGGGAGCTGCAGAAGGCCTCGCCGTCCCTGGACAACCCCTTCCTGTCCGTGGAGTTCGCGCTCGCGATGGACCGGCTGCGCGACTACGTCCATGTCGCGGTGATCGAGGACGGCGGGCGCATCCAGGGGTTCTTCCCCTTCGAGCGGCACAGCTTCGGCATCGGCAAGCCGCTCGGCGGATTCCTGACCACCTGCCACGGCCTGATCTCGGTCCCCGAGCTCAAGCTCGACGCCCGCACGCTGCTGCGCGCCTGCAAGCTGAGCGTGTTCGACTTCGACCACCTGGTCGCCGGGCAGCCTACCTTCGCGCCGTACGAGTCCGACGTGCGGCCCGCGCCGATCATGGACCTGAGCGCCGGCTTCGAGCCGTGGATCGAGCAGGTCCGGATCAACTCCCCCAAGAACCTCAAGACCGTGCGGTACAAGGAGCGCAAGCTCGGCCGCGAGCACGGTGAGATCCGCTTCGAGTGGGACTCCCGCGACCGCGCCACGCTGCGCACCCTGATGAACTGGAAGTCCGACCAGTACCGTCGCACCGGGCGTGTGGACCGGTTCGCCCAGCCGTGGATCGTCCAGCTCCTGGACGAGTGCCACGACCTGGCGACCGAGGACTTCGCCGGGGTGCTGACGATGGTCTACTCCGGTGACACCCCCGTGGCGGGCCACTTCGGCCTGCGCACGGCCACCACGCTCGTGGGCTGGTTCCCGGCCTACGACACCGAGTTCGCCCGTTACTCGCCGGGCATCATGCACCACCTGCACATGGCCGAGCACGCCGCCAACGCCGGCCTCCAGCAGGTGGACATGGGCAAGGGCGGCCGGGAGTACAAGTCGTGGCTGAAGAACGGGGCGCTGCTCGTCGCCGAGGGGAGGGTCTCGCGGCCGTCGGCCGCGGCGGCCGTCCACTGGGTGGGCAGGGCCCCGGTCAACAAGGCCCGCACGATCGTCACCGACCGGCCGCAGCTCTACCGGCTGGCGGATCGCGTGCTCAAGGGCTTCGGCCGGGTGCGCACGTCCGTACAGCAGGATGTTCCCCCCACCGAACCCTCGGGAGCGCGATAACCACTCCCTCCACGCACCTTCACCCGCAGCAGCCCAGGACCCTCAGATGCACGATCGTGGATTTCGCCATTGCCACCGGCACCCTCACCTCCACGAGCCCGCCGGGTCCGCGCGGCAGTCAGCGCCGATGACCGACCGCCCGGAAGGACAGCCCTCACAATGAGTCCCGAGATCACAAAGCACAGCGGCAAGCCTCATGTGACCCCCCTGAGGTCGATGCCGCCGTTGGAGCGCTTCACCCCGTTGTCCCCCCACGTGGCGATCTCCCCGAGCGTCAGCGTGGTGATCCCCGCGATGAACGAGGCGGAGAACCTGCCGCACGTCTTCGCCACGCTGCCGCACTGGATCGACGAGATCGTGCTCGTGGACGGCAACTCGACCGACGACACCGTCGAGGTCGCCAAGCGGCTGCGGCCGAACGTGCGCATCGTCCGGCAGACCGGCAAGGGCAAGGGCGACGCCCTGTCGGCCGGCTTCGCGGCGTGCACCGGCGACATCATCGTCATGATCGACGCCGACGGCTCGACCGACGGCCGCGAGATCATCCAGTTCGTCGGCGCGCTCGTCACCGGCGCCGACTTCGTCAAGGGCTCCCGGTACGCCTCCGGGGGCGGCAGCGACGACCTGACCTTCAACCGCCGCTTCGGCAACAAGGTGCTGACGTCGCTGGTCAACTACATCTACGGCACCCAGTACACCGACCTGTGCTACGGCTTCGCCGCGTTCTGGGCCCACCACCTGGACGCCCTCGAACTCGACTGCGACGGCTTCGAGATCGAGACCCTGATGAACATCCGGGCGGCCAAGGCGGGCCTGCGGGTGCACGAGGTGCCGAGCCACGAGCGTTCCCGCATTCACGGCGAGAGCAACCTGCACGTCGTACGCGACGGGTTCCGGGTGCTCAAGACGATCATCCGCGAGATGCGCAAGAGCCCCGACCAGGACTTCGACGAGCACGACGAGTCGGCTCACGAGACCGGCCGGGCCAACCGGGGCGTGGCGTAGCCCACCGCGTCGCGTGATCCATCGGGCGCCGCCCGGCGAATGACGTCCGGAAGGGCGTGTGCGGGGCGAACGTCCCGAGCGAGGGCGACAAGACGACCACGGGCGAACCGTCGGCCAAACCGTTAGCGAGCGAGCAGTCATGAAGTGCAGCGTTGTCATCTGCGTCTACACCGAGGAGCGTTGGGACGACATCCGGGCAGCGGTCGAGTCGGTGGAGGGCCAGAGCCGTCCGGCGCACGAACTCATCCTCGTCGTCGACTACAACCCGGACCTGCACCTGCGGCTCAAGCGGGAGTACCCGCACGCGATCGTGGTCGAGAACGCCCACGAGAAGGGGCTTTCGGGCGGCAAGAACACCGGCGCCGACGTGGCCACCGGTGACATCGTCGTCTACCTGGACGACGACGCCGTCGCCGACCCGGGGTGGCTGGAGGCTTTGGAGGAGGGCTTCCAGGACCCCGCCGTGGTGGGCGTGGGCGGGCGGACGCTGCCGTTGTGGGCGTCCGGCCGCCGGCCGCGGTGGTATCCGTACGAGTTCGACTGGACCGTCGGCTGCACCTACCGCGGCATGCCGGAGACGCGCGCGCCGATCAGGAACGTCATGGGCGGCAACGCCGCCTTCCGGCGTGAGGTGATCGGCGCGGTCGGCGGCTTCCGCACCGGGATCGGGCGCAGCGTGCAGGGCAAGAAGAGCCGTCCCCTCGGCTGCGAGGAGACCGAGTTCTGCATCCGCCTGTCCCAGAGCAGACCCGGCTCGGTCATGCTGTACGAGCCGCGCGCGGTCATCGGGCACAAGGTGCCCGCGGCGCGGGAGAAATTCCGCTACTTCCGCAGCAGGTGCTACGCCGAGGGCCTGTCCAAGGCCCTGGTCACGGCCAGCGTGGGCGCGGGCGACGGCCTGTCCAGCGAGCGCGCGCACGCCATGAAGACCCTGCCGCTCGGCGCGCTGCGCGGGCTCGGCGACGCCGTGCGCGGCGACGTGTCCGGCCTGGGCCGCGCGTTCGCGATCGTGATCGGCCTGGCCTGGACGACCTGGGGCTACGTCGTGGGCACCGCCCGGATGCGCATGGGGGGCTCGTCATGACCCGCGTGCCCATCCTGATGTACCACTCGGTCACCGACACCCCGAACGACGACACCCGCCCGCTGGCGGTGCGGCCCGGCGACTTCGCCGAGCAGCTCGACTGCCTCAAGGACGAGGGTTTCACGCCGGTGACGTTCGCCGGCCTGGTCGCGTCACTGGACAAAACCGGGCCGCCGCTGCCCGAGAAGCCGGTCGTGATCACCTTCGACGACGGCTACGCGGACTTCCACCGCGAGGCGCTGCCGCTCCTCGACAAGAGGGGCTTCCCGGCGACGGTCTTCCTGACCAGCGGCTGGGTCGAGGACGCCGGCGCCGACGCGGCGGGCCGTCCGCTCGACACCATGCTGACCTGGGCCCAGGCCGCGGAGGCGGCCTCGGCCGGCATCGAGTTCGGCGGGCACAGCCACAGCCATCCGCAGCTCGACCAGTTGCCCGACGGGGAGCTGCGCGAGGAACTCCGCCGCAACAAGGCCCTGATGGAGGACCGGCTGGGGCTGCCGGTCACCACGATGGCCTACCCGTTCGGCTACTCCAGCGCGCGCGTGCGCCGCGAGGTGCGCCGGGCGGGCTACACGGCCGCGTGCGCGGTCAACAACGACCTGGCGGACGACGGCGACGACATCCTCGCGCTGCCCCGGCTCACGGTGGCGAAGGGCACCACCATCGCCATGTTCCGCCGCGCGGTCCAGGACCGCGGCATCCCCCTCATCTATTTCCGGGAGCGCCTGCTGACCAAGGGTTACGCCGTGGTCCGCAGGACCAGGTACGGCGTGCGCCGGGTGCGCGGCCGTGTCTGATTCGCCTGAGGCGCCGGGACGCGAGGCCGACGGCCCCCGCGTGCCGGAGGGGGGAACCACGACCATGAGCACGACCGCTTCGCCGCCGGAGGCGGCGACCGGCAGGCTGACCGGCCTGAGCCGGAAGCTGATGCGCGACCTGCGCAACCCGCTGTTCCGCAACGGGTACGCGCTGATGGCCAACACCGCCATCACGGCCGTGCTCGGCATGGGCTACTGGCTGCTCGCGGCCCGGCTGTACACGCCGGAGGACTTCGGGCGCGGCCAGGCGCTGATCACCGGCATGCGGCTGTTCGCCTCGCTCACGGCGCTGGGCTTCGTGGGAGCGCTGGCCCGGTTCATCCCAGTCTCGGGGAAACGGACGGCGCACCTCGTCGTGCGCGCGTACGTCGTGGCGGGCGCGACCGGGGTCACGGCCGCGTTCGGCTTCCTGCTGACGCTTCCGCTGTGGGGCGAGACCTACCAGCGCCTGGCCGGGTTCGGCCCGGGGCTGTTCTTCCTCGCCTCCGTGCTGGTGTGGTCGATCTTCACGCTGCAGGACGTGACCCTGGCCGGGCTGCGCAAGGCCACCTGGGTGCCGGTCAACAGCATCTGCTTCGGCCTGGTGAAGATGGCCATGCTGGTCGGGCTGGCCTCGGCGCTGCCCGACGACGGGATCTTCGTCTCGTGGATCATCCCGACCGCGATGGCGCTGATCCCGATCAACATCTTCATCTTCGGTTTCGTGATCCCCCGGCACGTACGCGAGAACGCGCCCGCGGCCGAGACCACCCGTCCGCCCACCCTGCGCGAGATCGGCCGCTTCCTCGCCGGCGACTACCCGGGGACGCTGTCGATCCTGGCGATCGTGTACGTGATCCCGGTCATGGTCGCCTCCCAGGTGGACGAGGCGACGTTCGGCTACTTCTCCATGGCCCACACGCTCGGGTCGCTGATCGAGACGCTGGCGATGAACATGGCCACCTCGCTCACGGTCGAGGGCTCGATCGCCAAGACGCAGCTCGCCCGGAACGCGCGGCACGCACTGCGCCGTGCCTTTATGATCATCGTGCCGGTGGTCGTGGTCACGATCGTGGCGGCGCCGCTGATCCTGTCGATCTTCGGTCCGGACTTCGCCGAGCAGGGCACGCACCTGCTGCGGCTGATGGCCCTGGCCGTGCTGCCACGGGTGCTGATCGAGATCTACCTCAGCGGGCTGCGCGCGCGCAGCGAGGCCCGCAAACTGGCCCTGGTGCAGATCGGCCTCGCGGTCACGGTGCTGGCGAGCACGATGGCCCTGTTCCCGTACTTCGGCGTGGAAGCGGTCGGATACGGGCTACTGTTCAGCGAGCTTCTGGTCGCCGCTCTGATCTTCGGCGGGCTTCGCAGAATGCTTGACTACGGAGAAACACCCCAGCGGTCCGTCGCATAGAGGTTGCACCAGGCCGCATGATGTTACACGTGAGGCAAGGGGCAGGTAAGGACATGACCACGGGTACGACCGGCAGCGCCGACGTCGAGGAGACCGACGGCCCCGACGCCACCGATGCGCCCTCCGTGCCGCCCGCCCCGGACGAGGACGACGCCGACGCCACGGCGGTCTTCCCCAAGATCGTCATCACCCCGGAGCCGACGCGGCCGGACGACAAGCCCGAGCCCTCCGGTGACGAGGCGACCCCCGACGCGGACCTCGGCGCCACCACCGTCAACCTCCGCCTGCCCGCCGAACCCGGCCCCGCCCCGGACTCCGACGCGGCCGACGCGAGCGACGCAGGCGACGCAGCCGACGCAGGCGACGCGGCCGAGCCCGCCAAGCGGGCCCCGGACGCCCCTGAGAGCGCCTCACAGGCCCCGAAAGCCCCAAAGGCCACTCCAGACACTGCCACGGCCTCCAAACCCCGCACCGACCGCCCCAGGCCCGGCACGACCGGCACTCCGGGGCGCACCACAGCGGACGACGCGCCCAAGCCCGGCGGCAGCGCCGCGACGGAGCGTCCGAGCACGGCCAAGGCGGCACCCGGCGCGGGCACGACCACACCGGCCACGGGCACGGCCGCCGCCAAGGCGGGCACGGCCGTTCCCCGCACGGGCGCCGACGCCTCTTCCAAGGCCGAGGCCGCTCCCGGCACGGACGCGGCCGAGCGCGGCGGCCCCGCGACGACCGCACGTCCCGCCAAGCCCGGCACCACCGCCACGCCGCAACGCAGCACAGCGGACGACGCGCAGAAGCGCGCAACGGGCGCGCCCAAGCCCGGCAGCGGCGCCGCGACGGAGCGTCCGAGCACGGCCAAGGCCGCGCCCGGCGCGGGCACGACCACACCGGCCACGGGCACGGCCACCCCCAAGGCGGGCAAGGCCGATCCCCGCACCGGCGCGACCGCTGCCGAGGCGGGGGGCGCGAAGGGCGCGACCAAGGGTGTCGCCACGCCGCACCAGACCGAGGCCCCGGCCGCCGGGGGCACGAAGGCCGCCGCGCCGGCTCCTGCCGCGCCCCAGGCGCTCCCGCAGGAGGCCCCTCCCGCGACCGCGTCGCCCGCCGACCCGGCGCGGGAGGCGGCGCCCTCGGTGGTCGTCCCCGGGCCCTCGTGGACCCCCGGTGGGGCCGGGGCGAAGGGGATGCGGCGGCGGATGAACGTGTTGACCAGGACCGCGCCGCGCTGGCTGCCGCCGGTGCTGACGCTGGAGGGCCTGGTCATGTACATCCTGGCGCTGAAGGTCTCGCCGGGGCCGATGCGCGGGGTGAACCTGGAGGACATCAACGGGCTCGGGCTGATCTCGGTGCTGCCGGGGGCGGCGTTCGCCGGCATCCTGATGCTCATCCTGGCGTTCTTCGTCACGATCGGGCAGAACACCGACCGCAAGGGCCTGCTGCTGTTCCAGCTCGCCACGATCACCTTCGCGCTGCACGGCGCCGCCGCGCTGGTGGAGGACCAACCGCGTTTCCACACCGCCTGGGTGCACGCGGGCTTCGTGGAGTACATCGCGCGCACCGGCGAGGCGCTGCCCGGCCTGGACGCGCGCTTCTCCTGGCCCGGGTTCTTCGTGCTGTTCGCGTTCGTGACCAGGGCGGCCGGGATCACCGACCTGGCGCCGATCCTGCAGTGGACGCCGCTGCTGTCGAACCTGCTGTACATGCTGCCGTTCGTGCTGCTGCTGCGCCTGGTCGTGGCCACGACCCGGGCGCGGTGGTTCGCGGCGCTGCTGTTCGTGCTGGTGCAGTGGATCGGGCAGGACTACTTCTCGCCGCAGGGGTTCACCTTCGCGCTGTACCTGGCGTTCGTGGCGATCGTGCTGCGCTGGTTCGGCAAGGTGGAGCCGCGTACGAAGCCGCTGCCGAAGAAGCGGGGCATCCGCAGGCTGCTGGCCAAGCTCGACTCGCTGTCGCCGGGTGAGCTGTCGCTGCCGCCCGCCCGGGTCGCCGACCGGGTGATCCTGCTGATCGTGCTGGTGGTGCTGTTCATGGCGACCACCGCGGCGCACCAGATCACGCCGTTCATGATGCTGGGCGCGCTGACCGGGCTGATCCTGCTCCGGCGTACGTCGCTGTCGCTGGCGCTGCCGTTCTTCCTCGGCCTGGTGGTGCTGGCCTGGATCAGCTACCAGGCCACGCCGTACTGGTCGGGCAACATCGACAACATCTTCGGCGGCATCGGCCGGATCTTCGACAACCTGGCCGAGAACACCACCGAGCGGGTCGCGGGCACCGACCCGCAGCACACGATGGTGCTGCAGGTGCGGCTCGGCATCTGCGGGGTGATCCTCGCGCTGGCGGCGATCGGCCTGCTGCGGCGCCTGCGCCGCGGGGTGGCCGACCGGGCCGCGCTGGTCCTGCTGTGCATCCCGGTGCTGGCGCTGGGCCTGCAGAGCTACGGCGGCGAGATCGGGCTGCGGATCTACATGTTCGCGCTGCCCGGGGCCTGCATCCTCGCGGCGTACGCGTTCTTCCCCAACCTGCCCGCCGGGCCCGCCAACACCGGCGAGGAGACCGTGCCGATCCGGCGGCGCAACGTGCGGTTCAACCCGCAGTTGACCCGGAAGGTGTCGCTGGTGCTGGCGGCGGCGTGCGCGCTGTCGCTGTCGATGGCGTTCCTGGTGGCCCGCTACGGCAACGAGAAGTTCGAGCGGGTCACCACGGGCGAGGTCGCGGCCATGCGCTGGGTGTACGCCCACGACGACCCCAACGCGCGCCTGCTGTACCTGGTCCCGGTGCTGGGCGAGGAGATCACGCCCACGATCCCGTGGCGTGAGCGGGACATCGAGAAGGTGGAGTACCGCGAGACGATGGCGGACGCCGACCCCACCAACATCTCCGCGATCGTCTCCGACCTGCGGATGCTCGGCCCCCGGTCGTACGTGATCGCCACCAAGGGGCAGGCGCACTACCTGGAGCTGAACAACGGCTACCCGAAGGGGTGGGGCGAGCGCTTCCGGGCCGCCCTGGACTCCTCCAAGGAGCTCAAACGGGTCTACTCCAACCAGGACGCGGCCGTGTACACCTACCGCTCCTATCCGAAGGGCCCGGTGGGCGACACCACGGCGACCTTCGAGCTGCCGGGTGACGCCACGACGTCCTGGACGCCCTACGGCCTGGGAGCGCTGGCGGTGGCCTGGGTGGGCGGCTTCGCCTACGAGGTGATGCGGCTGCGCGGCCTGCACCTGGCCCGCCGCGCCCGCCGCCGCACGCTGGTGGTCGCCGCCCTCGGGTTCGTGATCGCCGTCGCCGTGATCGTGGAGCGGTTCCTGACGATCGGATTCCTGTAGGAGGTGCCCCCGGCAGGGGGCATGTCCTGGTCGGGTCGTCCGGCGATGCCGGCCCGCCGGTCTCCGGTGGTACCCGCTGGTCTCGATCGTGGGGGAACAGCGCGGCGGTCATGGAGGGCGGGCCGGACAGCGCACGGGCTCTCGCGTGCCGGGCCGGTGCGAACGTCCTCCCGGCCGCCGCATACGAACGCCCTCCCGGCCGCCCAATGCGGGACGGCCGGGAGGGCTATCGGGTCCGGTGGGGCGTCAGGCGCCCCGGTCGCTCCACTTCACCTCGTACGGGTTGAGCTGGAACTCCTGGTTGTCCACCGTCACG
Organism: Thermocatellispora tengchongensis; assembly: GCF_014202315.1. Taxonomy (GTDB): domain Bacteria; phylum Actinomycetota; class Actinomycetes; order Streptosporangiales; family Streptosporangiaceae; genus Thermocatellispora; species Thermocatellispora tengchongensis. The sequence continues at coordinate 274,568 of NZ_JACHGN010000014.1, forward strand.
GTGAGCTTGGTGTTGGTGGTGTTGACCATCACGAGCTGGCGCGGCTGGGCCAGCACCTTGACCCGGGGGTCGGAGGCGGTGACGTCCTCCAGTGTCACGTGCGCCGGGAACCACTTGGTGAAGCCGCTGATGATGCCGGCCATCGGCAGCTCGCGGCCGGTGCCCGGCTGCCACAGGCAGCCGGGGCAGGTCTGGTCGGTGCCGCCGGCCTTGCGCTGCGGGTTCCAGTACAGGGCGGTGGTGACGCCGCTGCTGGCGAACTCCATCATGGCCGCGGCCTGGACGGCGACGCGCCGGTTCTCGTCCCAGTCGGAGCCGTCGGTCTCGACGTACCACTCGGCCCACCACACCGGCAGGTCGTTGCTCTCGCGGCGCACCCAGTTGGTGACCGCGCTGAACTTGCCGAGAGCGGTGAACTCGTCGGGCACCAGGCCCTTGTCCTTGTTGGCCGAGGAGCCGTCGATGATGATGAAGTCGGCGCCCTTCTTGTTCTTCAGCCAGTACTGGATCGCGTCGAGCGTGCGCTGGTCCACCGTGCCCCAGGGGCCGGTGAGCTCCGAGCGCGGGCCCGCGGTCACGTTGCTGTCGATCGGGATGTACGGGCCGCCGACCTTGATGTCCTTGTTCACGGCCTTCAACGCCGTGTAGACCTTGTTGTACAGCTCCGTGTACGCCGCCGCGTCCCACTCGTTGCGGGAGTTGTGCCAGAAGCCCTTGAACTCGTTCCACACCATGAAGTGCTTGACCGTCGGGTAGCGCTTGGCGACGGTGGCCGCGAGCTTGGCGTAGTCGTCGAAGTGGTCGCGCTGCGGCGCGACCTCGATCCGGGTCCAGTCCGTACGCCCCTCGCTGCCGTTCTTCATCCAGTCGGGCGCGCAGCACAGGGTCAGCACCGGAATGGACTTGGACTGGGCCATGAACTTGACCCGCCGGTCCAGGTCGCGGAAGTCGTACTGCCCGGGGGCCGGCTCGGGGTTGCCCGCGCCCCAGCCCATGATGTGCTGGTTCTGCAGCATGGGCACCCGGTCGAGCAGGTGGGAGGCCGCCTCGGTGACGTCCGGCGTCTCGTTGTCGGCGCTGTACTGGGTGTGGGTGACGCCCCAGCGCGGCCAGTCGGCGGTGACCGGCGGCGGCTGGAGGCTGGGCGCGGGCTCGGTCGGGGCGACGGTCATCGCCTGCCCCCGGCCCGTCTCCCTGTCGCGGCTCGCGTAGAACAGGATGCCCACGATGAGTGCCAGGGCCACGACACCGGCGCCGATGGCGACCGGCCAGCTCGGCCCCCCACGTGCGTGCCGTCCGTTACTGGGAATCACCGCTCGCTCACCCAATCCTGTTCACTTAGACGCATTTCCAGGCGTTGCACAGGCGGCACAGGCGGCACGGCCAGCGCGGCCAGCGCGGCCCCCGCCCGCCGGGGGTGACGAACCATGATGGTTCACACCCACGATTACCGTACCGGCCATCGCTTGCAGGTTGCTTGAATGTTCTAGAACCTTCTCATACGCCCCATAACAGGAGCTACGCCTCTCCGGTCACCACGGGCGGCCTGCGGTGGTCCGCCGGGCCCGGGATGCCCGCGAACCGGTACGGCACCGGCGCCCGGCCCGGCTGCACGACCAGCACCGTGCCCGGCGTCTCGGCGTAGAAGGCCGACTCGACGGCCGCGGCCACGTCGTCGGCGGTGAGCAGCGGGAACCCCGCGCCGACGAAGACCCGCTTGGCCCCGCCGCCGAGCAGCGGGGTGTCGGTGAAGCCGGGGCACACGGCGCCCACCCGGATGCGGTCCACGGCGAGCGGGCCCGCCATCGCGCGCACCAGGCCCACGACCGCGTGCTTGGTCATCGTGTAGACGGGGTCGGCCTCGTAGCCCATCAGCCCGGCGATGGAGGCGGTGACCACGATCGCGCCCCCGCCCCGGCGGCGCAGCGCGGGCACCGCGGCGGCGAAGCCGTACACGACGCCGTCGATGTTGACGCCGGTCGCGCGCCGGTACAGATCGGCGTCGAACTCGGCGGCGAGGTCGAACCCGGTGGCCACCCCGGCGTTGAGGTGGACGAGGTCCAGCCCGCCATAGCGCTCCACGGCCAGCGCGACCGCCTCGGCGGAGACCTCGGGCCGCGACACGTCACCGGTCAGCGTGGCCGCGCCGATCTCCTTGGCCACGCGCTCCAGGCCGTCGCCGTCGATGTCCACCAGCACGCAGGAGACGCCCCCGGCGGCCAGCCGTCTCGCCGTGGCCGCGCCGATGCCGCTCGCCGCCCCGGTGACCAACGCAACGGTGCTCATCCCACGCCTCCCAGCTTCACAGGGCCGCGGGCTACGAGCCGTCGAGGATGCGGTGAGCGCGCGCCACCAGCACCGGGACGCCCTCGCCCACGTGCTCGAACCCCTCTCCTACGGTCTTACCCTGGATGTACCTCGCGTGGATACCCTCGATGATGACCGCGAGCTTGAAGCAGCCGAAGGCCAGGTAGAAGTCCAGCTCGGCGAGGTCGGCCCCGGCGGCCTTGGCGTAGTGCGCGGCGAACTCCCGGGCGTCCAGGAATCCCGGGGCCAGCGTGGCGTCACCCGAGACCGGCACCGACCGGGCCCGGTCCTGCCAGTACGTCAGCGTCAGCCCGAGGTCGGCGAGCGGGTCGCCGAGGGTGGACATCTCCCAGTCCACCACGGCCCTGACCTCCGGCGAGCCGTCCGGCGCGACCCCGACCAGCGTGTTGTCCAGCCGGAAGTCCCCGTGCAGCAGCGTGGCCGACGCGTGGGCGGGCAGCCGCTCGGTCAGCCGCGCGACGAGCCGGTCGTACTCCGGCAGCTCCCGGGTCGCCGACCGCTCCCACTGCTGGTTCCACCGCCGGAGCTGCCTGGCCATGTAGCCCTCGGGCCGGCCGAAGTCGCCGAGCCCGACCGCCCGGTAGTCGATCGCGTGTATGGCGGCCAGGATCTCCGCCAGCCGCTCCGCCAGCCGCCGGGTGTGCTCGGCGCCGAACGGCTCAAGCGCCGCCCGGTCGCGGATGGCCGCGCCGTCCACGTGTCCCATCAGGTAGAAGGGGGCGCCGATGACGTCCTCGTCGCCGCAGAAGGCGACCGGCTCGGGCACCGGCACCGGCGTGGGGGCGAGCGCGGAGATCACCCGCCACTCCCTGCTCATGTCGTGCGCCGTCGGCAGCACGTGGCCCAGCGGCGGGCGGCGCAGCACGACCGGCTCGGCGTCGGTGCGGATCAGGTAGGTCAGGTTGGACCTGCCGCCCGACAGCAGCGACACGTCGACGGGGCGGCCGGCGGCGGGGGCGTTCGCGCCCATCCAGGCGACCAGCTTCGGCCAGTCGATTCCGGGGGTGTTCATAGCCCTTAATTAGAACGCCACTCGGGTTCATCTGCCAGCCCGGGGTGGATCCGTGGCGGACGGCGTGTCCATCCGGCGTCCCGCACCGGCGGATGAGATAGTTTTACCTGGTACCAGGTATGCATTGGGTCGCGGGGTCCCGCGCCGCCCCCGACCTTACCTCGTCATTACATGTGGTTGGGCATGCTGAGATCACACCCGAGAACATCGGGTCTATCGGCCATGCCTGATCTTGGGGATACCGCACATCCCAGTAGGAGCCCATGCGCGTCTCAGTCGTTCACCCGAAGGAGCTCGGCGAGCCGGAGGTGTCCCGTTGGCGCTCCCTCCAGGAAGCCGACCCCGCCTTCGACAACCCGTTCCTGTCGCCGGAATTCACCCTCATCGTGGGGGAGCTTCGCGACGACGTACGCGTCGCCGTCCTCACCGACGGACCCGATCTCGTCGGGTTCTTTCCTTTCGAGCGCCATCCCATGGGGATCGGCAAGCCCGTCGCGGCGGGCCTCACCGACGCGCAGGGGCTGGTGCACGCGAAGGACATCGAGATCGATCCGCACAAGCTGGTACGCGACTGCGGTCTCGCCGTCTGGGAGTTCGACCATCTCGTCGTCGGCCAGCCCCTGCTTCCGGCCAGGCACGAGCGGCACCCGTCGCCGATCATCGACCTGCGGGAGGGCTGGGACTCCTACGTCGCGACGCTGAAGGAGAACTCCGGCAAGACCTACCGCTCGACGCTGTACAAGCAGCGCAAGCTCTCCCGCGACGTGGGCGAGGTCCGGCACGACTTCGCGATCAAGGACGCCGGGCCGCTGCGCACGCTGCTCGGCTGGAAGACCGACCAGTACCGCCGCACCGGCAGGAGCGACCGCTTCGCCCGGCCGTGGATCGTGGCGCTGGTCGAGCGCCTGCTCGCCACCGACACCGAGAGCTTCGCCGGCATGCTCGACATGGTGTACGCCGACGGGCGTCCCGTGGCCGGGCACTTCGGGCTGCGCACCCGCACCACGCTCGCCGGATGGTTCCCCGCCTACGACACCGCCTTCGCCAAGTACTCCCCCGGCCTCATCCACCATCTCGCCATGGCAGAACGGGCGGCTTCGTCCGGAATCCAGGTTATTGATATGGGTCGGGGTGAAAAGGAGTATAAAGAGAAGCTCAAGAACGGCGAGTACCACGTCGCGGAGGGCCGCGTCGCGCGGGCCCACGTCGGCGCGGGCGTGCACTGGATGTTGCGCGTTCCTGTCAGAAAGGCGAGAAGCACCGTGCTTGCGAGCCCCATGTTGCGCACCACCGCAGATCGGACGTTGAAGGCGTACGGCCGCATCCGCACCGCGCTGTCCTCCTAGCTCCACGTGGAGGCCGAAGATCAGCTCGCCCGGCGCACCGGGCGGCGGTGCCTGGCGCTGCCGTCCAACCGGCTGGGGCTCTACCTCGCCCTGCGCCACTTCTGCACGCCGGGCGAGCGCCTGCTGATGTCCCCCGTCTCGGCCGACGAGATCCTGTTCCTGGTGCTGGCGGCCGGGCTGCGGCCGGTCATGGCGCCGCTCTCGCCGCGCGACGGCAACATTGACGCCCACGCCGCCGACCTGACCACCGTGGACGCGGTGCTGACCACCAACCTGTACGGCCTGCCCGACGACGTGCGGGTCCTGGGCGCGGGCCGCACCCTGATCGAGGACGCCTCGCACGCGATCGAGACGACCGTGGACGGCGTGCCCATCGGGGCGTTCGGCGCGGCCGGGGTCTTCAGCCTGTCCAAGCACGCCGGCGCCGGGTCCGGCGGGGTGATCGCGGTGGACGACGAGGCCGACCTGCGCGCGCTGCGCCGCGAGCGCGACCTGCTGCTCAAGCCCGGCGTGCTGCGCCGGGAGATCTTCTCGGTGCTCACCTCCATGGCCCGTCAGGCCGCCCTCCGCCTCGACCTGGTACGCCCCGCGCTGCGTCTCGCGCGCGCCCTGGGCATGCAGGAGGAGCGCGAGGGCTACCGGATCGCGCTGGACCCCGAGGAGCTGGCCCTGGCGCTGAAGCGGGTGCCCGAGCTGCCGCCCTTCGACCTGTGGGTACGCGCCGACCTGCACGACTACCGCACCCGGCGGGGGCGGGTGACGCACTGGTACCAGGCCAGGCGGGTGGCCGCGCTGGCCGCGGAGCGGCCGGCCCGGATCGCCGGGGTCGCCAAGCTGGCCGGGCTGCCCTCGGCCGCGCGCGGCGTGCTCGACCACGTGGACCAGCCGCTGTTCCGGGTGCCGCTGCTGGTGCGCGACCGCGACGCCGCCATCGCCGAGCTGGAGCGGCGCGGGGTGGCGACCGGCTACCTGTACGACCCGCCGTACGACGACTACGCGCCCGGCTTCACCGAGCCCTCGCCCTCTCCCGAGGTCGCCCGTTGGTGGGCGGCGCATGTGCTGCCTGTCGATCCCCTCTACGCCCACCGCGCGCTGCCGGTGGTGCGGGAGCTGAAGCCGGCGCCGCCGCCGTATCTGTGAGCGCCGTACCGGTGAACGCTGTATCGGTGAACGCCGTGCCGGTGAACTCGGCCACCAGTTCCGCGACCACCTGGCAGCCGCGCCTGACCTCGGCCGGCGACGCCGAGCCGTAGCCCAGCACCAGCCCGTGCACCCGGGGCGGCCCGATGTGGTGCCGGTCGGTGGTGTCCAGCAGGACGCCCCGCCGCCGCGCGGCCTCGGCCAGCGGGCCCACGGCCTCCTCCGGCAGCTCCACCAGCACGTGCAGGCCCGCCGTGTCGCCGTGCACGAGCGGCCCCAGGATCTCCACGACGGCGGCGCGGCGGCGGGCGTACTCCAGGCGCATGCGGCGCAGGTGCCGGTCCAGGTCGCCCCGCTCCAGCAGCACCGCGACCGCTGCCTGCACCGGGCCGGAGGTGCGGTCGGCGAGCGCGTCGCGGGTGTCGGCGATCCGGGCGAGCAGGTCGGGCCGGCCCAGCAGCCAGCCGACGCCGACGTCCGGGGCCAGGGTCTTGGACAGGGTGCCGAGCAGCACGACCACGTCGGGGTCGAGGCCGTACAGGGCGGGCAGCGGCGCGACGTCGTAGCGGAACTCGGCGTCGTAGTCGTCCTCGATGATCGTGGCGCCGGTGCGGCGGGCCCAGGCGAGCAGGCGCTCGCGGCGCGGGATCGGCAGCCGCCCGCCCAGCGGATACTGGTGCGCGGGGGTGGTGTAGAGCACCCGCAGGTCGTCGGGCAGCGCCTCCACGATCACGCCGTCGGCGTCCACCGGGCAGGGCACGACCTGCGCGCCGCGGGCGGCGAAGACGTTCCTGGCCACCCGGTATCCGGGGTCCTCCACGCCCGCGCGGTCGCCGGGGCGCAGCAGCGTCGCGGCCACCAGGTCCAGCCCGTTCCCGGTGCCCCGGGTGATCATGATCCCGTCCGGCTCCACCGGCACCGCCCTGGCCCGGCGCAGGTGCGCGGCCAGCGCCTCGCGCAGCACCGGCAGGCCGTACGGGTCGGGGTCGTCGGACGGCGGCAGTTCCGCGGCGCGCCGCCACGCGCGGCGCCAGGCCGCGCGGTCGTAGTCGCGCACCCACGGCGCGCCGGGCCGCAGGTCGATCGCCCGGCCCGCCGGACGCCTGCGCCGCTCGGGCAGCGGCGCGGGCGCGGGACGCGGCCGGGTCTCGGCGGGCGCGCCGACGGTGGCCGGCAGGTCGGCGACGTAGGTGCCCGAGCCGTGCCGCCCGTCGAGCCACCCCTCCGCGTAGAGCTGCTGGTACGCCTCGGTGACCACGGTGCGGCTCACCCCGAGCTGACCGGCCAGCCCGCGCGTGGACGGCAGCCGCTCCCCCGCGGCCAGCACCCCGGCGCGCATCGCCGCGCGGAGCTGGTCGGCGAGCTGCGTCACCAGGGCCACGGTGGCGCCGCGGTCCAGGGCCAGCGGCAGGTCCGCCGCGACCCGGCCCCGCCGGCGGGGAGACGGAGAAGTGGTCATCGGTATTTGCGGCATAGTGGCTGTATTATCCCAGGCCACTCGGCCCGAGCCTGGAGACATGTCTGCCACGCTCTCGCCCACGCCCCGCACCCGACTCGGCCGCGCCAAGGAGCGGGGCCGCACCGACAGGGACGACCTGTACGCCGTACTCGACGCCGGCCTGATCTGCCACCTCGGCGTGATCTCCGACGGCTTCCCGATGGTCGTGCCCACCGGCTACGGACGGCTCGGCGACACCCTCTATCTGCACGGCTCCACCGGGGCGCGGTCGCTGCGCGCGGCGGCGGGCTCGCCGGTGTGCGTCACGGTGACCCACCTGGACGGCGTCGTGCTGGCCCGCTCGATCTTCCACCACTCGGTGAACTACCGCTCGGCCATGGTGTACGGGGTCGCCCGTCTGGTCGAGGACCCCGAGGAGCGGCTGACCGGGCTGCGGGTGCTCTCGGAGCACCTGGCGCCGGGCCAGTGGGACGCGGTGCGCAAGCCGACCGCGAAGGAGCTGGCCGCCACCGCCGTGCTCGCCCTGTCGCTGGAGGAGGCGTCGGTGAAGACGCGCCAGGGCCCGCCCTCCGACGACGAGGAGGACTACGCGCTGCCGGTGTGGGCGGGCGTGCTGCCGCTGCGCGTCGCGTGGGGGGAGCCGGTGCCCGACCCGGCGCTCCCGCCCGGCGTCCCGGTGCCGCCGCACGTACGCGACCGGTAGCACCACGCGTCACATCTGTCACTTTGATCAAATTTCATGCCGATCATCCGAATTTCGGCAACCAAGGCGGCCGGGAGGGCGTCTCATAGGGGATGGTCCCCGGTCACCCGCATGCATGGAGATCGTCATGGCGGACATGGGCGAATGGCGCGTGCCCGGATACTCCGAGGTGCGCGAACTCGGCGCGGGGGGCGGCGGCCGGGTGGTGCTGGCCACGCACGTGAACTCGGGCACGCCGGTCGCGATCAAGTACCTCTCCGAGGCGCTGCGCGACGAGCCCGGTTTCCTGGCCAGGTTCCAGGAAGAGGCGCGGGTCATGGTGGAGCTCGCCGACCCGCACGTGGCGCGGCTGTACGAGTACCGCCAGACCCGCTACGGCGGCGCGGCCATCGTGATGGAGCTGGTCAACGGCGTCTCGCTGCGCGCCATCCTGCGCGAGCACGGCGCGACCGGGCCGGAGGCGGCGCTGAGCGTGCTCAAGGGCTCGCTGCTCGGCCTGGCCGCCGCGCACCGGCTCGGCGTGGTGCACCGCGACTACAAGCCGGAGAACGTGCTGGTCCAGGGCGACGGCACCAGCAAGCTGGTCGACTTCGGCATCGCGGTACGCTCCGGCGACGGGCGCACGCCCGCGGGGACGCCGCCGTACATGGCGCCGGAGCAGTGGTCCGGGCTCGCCGCCACCCCCGCCACCGACGTGTACGCCGCGACCGCCGTGTTCTTCGAGTGCCTGACCGGCCATCGCCCCTATCAGGCGACCGCGCACGTGGTGCTGAAGTTCCAGCACGAGCACGCCCCGGTGCCGATCGGCGAGGTGCCCGAGCCCGTGCGCGGGCTGGTCGCGCGGGGCCTGGCCAAGGACCCCCTCGACCGGCCGCCCGGGGCCGCGGCGTTCCTGGCCGAGCTGGAGCGGGTGGCGCGGGCGGCGTACGGGGAGGACTGGGAGGAGCGCGGGCGCAGGCGGCTGGCCGAGCTGGCGGCCCTGCTGGTGCTGCTGTTCCCGCTGCACGCCCCGGCCCCGCCGCCGACCGCGGCCACGAGCCTGTTCCGCACGGTGCTGGGACGGGCGCGGCGGGCCGTGCGCGACAACGCGGCCCGCATCGCCGCGGGGGCGGGGGTCGTGGTGGTGGCGGGAGGCGCGACGGCGTACGTGCTGGCCGCCGACGAGCCGCCGACCCGGCGCGTGGACATCGTGGCGGCGGCCCCGACCGACCCGCCCACCCCGGCGGCGGCCCCGGCCACCGAACCGCCCGCCCCGACGCCGTTCGGCACCCCGGCCACCACCGAGCCGGCGCTCGCCCAGTCGCCTCCGGCGGAGACGCCCACCGCCCCCGAGACGGCCCAGCCCGAGACCACCCAGTCCGAGACCACCCCGCCCGAGACCACCCCGCCGGTAACGACGTCCCCGCCCACCACATCCCCGCCCACAACATCCCCACCGACCACATTCCCGCCGACGACATCCCCGCCGACATCGCCGCCCGTCACCACGGCGCCGCCGACCAGGGCGCCCGCGCCCACCCGGGTGTCGGCGGTGCGGCTCGGGGAGCTGTCGCAGGACGGCGAGGTCCTGGCGGTGAGCACCACGGTCACGACCCGCGGCAGCGGCCGGGTGCGGCTCACCGTCGCCTTCGCCGTGAACGGGACCGTGGTGGACACCCAGCGGATGGAGCTGGCCGGGGCCACCACGTACGTACGCGCGTTCCAGCACGCCCTCGCCGAGCCGCGCTGCGGCGGCGCCTGGACGGTCACCGCGACCACCGAGCCCGCCGCGCCGGGCGGAACGGTGACCGCGAGCCGTGCCTTCCCCGACTGCCCCACCTCGGCCACCGGCGTGCGGGTGGCCGGGCTGAGCGTGGACGCCGCCCCCGGGCGAACGCTCCGGGCCAGGTTCGCGGTCACCGCGAGCGGCACGGGGCGGGTGCCGGTCACCGCGGAGATCCTGTCCGGCGGAAGCACGGTCGCCACGCGGAGCGCGGTGCTGTCCGGGCGGCGGTCCTACACCCGCACCCTGACCCACGCCTTCCCCGAGCGCCCGTGCGGCACGACCGTCGGCGTCCGGGTCAAGGCCGGGGCGCACAGCGACGTCCGGCAGGTGCGGGTCACCTGCCCGGCGGGCGTGCAGACGGTCGAGGTGCTGCGGGCGGCGGTCTCCGCCAGGGGCGCCACGGCCACGGTGCGGGTGGTCACCGACAACGACCGCCCCGTACGGCTGAGGGTGGTGCTCCAGGTCGGCGACCGCACCCGTACCTCCGCGCTCACGCTGTCCGGCGCCACGTCGTACACGCGCACGCTGAGCTTCGCGCTGGGCACCGTGCCCTGCGGGCAGACGTGGCAGGTGAGCGCCGCCACGACGCCGGCCGCGCGCGGCGGCGCGGACACGCTCTCCGGCCGCACCGCGGCCTGCCCGCCACCCCGGGAGCCCGCCGAACCGTCCCCCTCCGCCTCGGCCCCCGACGATCCGCCGCCTTCGATCAGGTGACGTACGAAACACATTTGTGATTATTCGTACGGATGATGCGGAAGCTCACTATGCTACGTCCGACTGATTTCAGGGTGGGGGCCCAGGCAGAAGGAGACCGTCTATGTTCGGCATGCCGTCGGCCTGGAAGGTCCCCGGCTTCACCGAGCTGAGGGAGCTGGGGGCGGGCGCCTCCGGGCGCGTGGTCATGGCGCGGCACGACGCCGACGGGGCGATCGTCGCCATCAAGTACCTGTCGGACGAACTGCTCCGCGACATGGCGTTCGTGGCCCGGTTCCGGCACGAGGCGCGGCTGCTGGAACTGCTGAACAGCCCGCAGGTGGCCCGGCTGTATGAGTACATCGAGACCGGCCAGGGCGCCGCCATCGTGATGGAGCTGGTCGACGGGGTCTCGCTGCGGGCGCTGCTGCGCTCCCAGGGCCCCACCGGGCCCGAGGCCGCGCTCGTCGTGCTCAAGGGCGCGCTGACCGGGCTGGCGGCGGCCCACGGCGCCGGCGTGGTGCACCGCGACTTCAAGCCGGAGAACGTCATCGTCTCCGACGACGGGACGAGCAAGCTGGTCGATTTCGGCATCGCCGTACGGGCGGGCGACGGGGGCAACGCCTCCGGCACGCCGCCGTACATGGCGCCGGAGCAGTGGACGGGCGCGTCCGCGAGCCCCGCCACCGACGTCTACGCCGCGACCGTGGTGTTCTTCGAGTGCCTGACCGGCGCCCGGCCCTTCCGCGCGCGCAACCTCGCCGTGCTGGCGCACGAGCACCAGTCGGTGCCGCCGCCGGTGGAGGAGGTGCCGCCGCCGCTCCAAGAGCTGGTCGAGCGAGGGCTGGCCAAGGACCCCGGCGACCGGCCGTCCTCGGCCGAGGCGTTCCTGGCCGAGCTGGAAGCGGTGGCGGCGGGGGCGTACGGGCGCGACTGGGAGAACCGCGGACGCCGCCGCCTGGCCGCCCTGGCCGGACTGCTCGCGCTGCAGTTCCCGCGCGCCGAGCTGGTGCCCGAGGGCGATTCCTCGGTGGCCGAGACCTTCCTCGGGGGCGGCGGCGACCGCGACGCCGAGGCCGAGCTGGACACCGAGATCAGCCGCTCCTGGATGAGCCGGCTCGGCGTGAAGATCGCCGTGGGCGTGGGCTGCGTGACACTGGTCGGGGTCGTGGCGCTCGTCACGGTGAACTCCGCCGGCGACACCGAGCTGCGCGCCGACACCTCCGCCGCCACTCCCGCGCCGAGCGGCGACGAGCCGACCACCCTGCCCGGCGAGACCGGCGACCCGGCCGAGCCGGCCGACCCGGTGGAGGAGGACCCCACCCCCACCCCGACCGACCCGACCCCGACGCCGACCGACACCACCGTGCCGCCCAGCGTGCCCGCCACGACGCTGCCCACCTCCACGGCGTCCGAGAGCCCCGAGCCGACGCCGACGAAGCGGCGGCCGACCAAGAAGCCCACCAAGAAGCCCACGGCCAAGCCCACCGCGACCGGCGAGCCGTCCGAGGACGTGACGGTCGGCAACCCGCAGACCCCCGACCGGCCGACGCGCCTGCCCACCCCCACCCCGACCACGCCGCGGCCCACCGACACGCCCACCCAGACGCCCACGTCGTCCCGGCCGACCACCAGCGCCACGACCGCCTCGCCCACCGAGACCAGCACCGACGACGAGACCGAGGTGCCCAGGCTGACGGCCGGGCCCACGCCCGTCGAGACCGTCCCGGCGGTGGCGCTCGCGGCCGGGCTGGTGACGTCCGGCGCGGTACCCGTCACACTGGCCATTGGGCGCCGTGCGGCGGGACGGCACCGGAGACGGCGGTAGGGGGGCAGATGAACGGGGGGAACCGGGTCATCGCGGGCTTCCGGCTCGACGGCGGGACCCGGCTCAGCGAGCTGGGCATGTGGGCCGACGGCACCGCCCCCGACGGGCGGCCGGTCGCGGCGCTGTTGTTCGACAACCGCCTGGTCGCCGACGCCGCGGCCCGGCAGCGGCTCGCCGCGGCGGTGACCGCCGACCGGCACCTGACCCAGAGCGGGCCGGCCGGGCTGCTGCCCGTCGCCGACCTGGTGGGCTCGGCCGGCGAGGTGTGGCTGCTGATCGACCACCCGGCGGGCCCAACGGTGACCGACCTGCTCAACGCGGGCGCCGCCGGGGCCGGCCCCGACGCGGGCAGCGCCGCCGCGGTCCTGGTGGAGACCGCGCAGACGCTGCTCACGATCCACTCCGCCGGGCTCGCGCACGGCGCGCTCCAGCCCGGCACCATCGTGCTCGGCGAGGACGGCGCCGCCCTGCTGGCCGAGCGCGGGCTGCTGGACGCGCTGCACGGCCGCACCCCCGCGCCGCAGCGCGACGTGGCCGCGTGGGCGTCCCTGGCCCGGGGCCTGGCCGCCACCTGGGGCGCCGGCTCCCCCGGTGGCGCCGCCCTGCTGGAGCAGGCCGCCACCACCGCCACCACCCACGGCCTGGCCGCCGCCCGCGACACCCTCCTGTCCGGCCGCGACCGGCTCCCCGGCGGCCACATCGGACGCGAGCGCCTGGTCGGCATGGTCCGCTGGTGGCGCGACCACCACACCGCGGCCACGGGCCCGGCCGGCCTCGCCGCCGTCCCTGCCGGGCGGCCCCAGGACGAGGGCGAGATCGTCACCCTGCTGCACGTCCCCGCCCCCGTCCAGGCGGAGCGCGCGCCCGAGCAGCCGGAGACCGCCGACGTGCGCTTCGGCCCCGGGGTGCCCTCCATGTCCACCGCCGAGCAGATCTGGCGCTCCGGCCGCGAGCAGGCCACCGTGTACGGGCAGGAGCACCACCGCGAGAGCAGGCTCGCCACCCGGCGCCGCCGCCGCACCGCCGTGGCCGCGGCCACGCTCGCCCTGATCGTCGCGGGCGCGCTGCTGGCCTGGCTGCTGCGCGACCCCGGACCGGTGCTGGCGGTGGAGAAGGTCGATGTGAAAGCTCCACGGCGTACGCAGGGGTGCGACTCGACCGTCGTCATCAACGGCGTGATCACCACCAACGGCGGCGACGGGCGCGTCCGCTACGAGTGGCGGCGCAGCGACAGCAAAAAGCCCATCGTGCAGGAGGAGACCGTCACCGCGGACACCACGTCGTACCAGGTCAGCCTGCGGTGGACGGTCAAGGGCGAAGGCTCGTTCAAGGCCACCGCCACCCTGCGCATCCTGGACCCCGAGCCCGCCGGCAAGCCCATGGAAGACCGCGCCACCTTCACCTACCGCTGCCGCTGACCCCGCGCGCCCTGACGGAGGCGTCAGGGTGACCTGCCGTGACAATGCACGACATAGCGGTTCTTACTACTCTGGCGGCCATGACCACGCAAACCCCCGCGGGTTGGTATCCCGACCCGTTCGGCCATCCACAGCTCCGTTGGTGGGACGGCGGCCAGTGGACCGACGCCACTCACCCGCTGGAGGGCGTCACCCCACAGGCGCAGCCCGCCGCCACCACCGCCCCCACACCCCCGGCCCCCCAGCAGCCCGAACCGGCCCCGCCCACGGGTGCGCCCGCAGGCCCGCCCACGGGCCCGCAGCAGACGGCGGCCAGCCCCGGCTTCACCTCCCCCGGGCTGAACACCGCCGAACGCCCCCAGCAGCAGCCGGGCCAGTTCGGCGCGGCCGGCGCCCCCACCTGGCCGTCCACTTCCGGATGGACCGGCGGCCCCCAGTCCGGCGGCACGGCCCAGATGCCGGTACCGGACTTCGGCCCGCCGGGCACCGGCTACCCGGGCGGCCCGCCGCCGCGCAAGAGCGGCGCGCTGCCGTGGGTCCTGGGCGGCGTGGGCGCAGTCGTCGTGGTCGCGGCCATCATCATCGCGGTGGTGTTCGTGGTGAACCGGAGCGACACCAGCCCGGTCGCGCAGGCGACCCCCACGCCCCCGTCCACCGGGCGGCCGGAGACCCTGCCCTCGTTGCCGCCGACCCCGTTCCCCTCCGACAGCACGGCCCCCAACCCGAACCAGAGCGCCCCGCCGCTGCCCCAGCCGCAGGACGGCCGCATCACCGACCCGGTCACCCACCTGTCGTACGAGGTTCCCGAGGGCTGGGAGGTGCCGGCGTCGTCGCTCAACTCCAACCCCAACGAGCAGCAGTGGACCAGCGGGGTCATGGCGCTGTCGCACGAGAAGTTCGACGGCCAGAGCGACTGGGTCGGCAACGTCTACACCGGCGAGCTGCACGAGCTGTTCCCGTACAGCGGGCCGGAGAGCCTGCGCGGCACCGCCACCACGATCTTCCACTACTACAACAAGCGCTTCTACGAGCCCGAGCACGAGCAGAAGATCCTGCGCGACGAGGCCATCAAGATCGGCGACCAGGACGCGTGGGTGCTGGAGTTCGAGCTGGACTTCACCAAGGAGTCGGAGAAGAAGGGCTACAAGTGGAAGAAGGAGCGCGGCGCGATCGTCCTCATGGACCGCCCCGGCGGCCTGCGCCCGGCACTGATGTACATCTCGGTACCGGACAATCTGGACACTTCTAACGTCGAGCGGGTGCTCAAGTCTCTCAAGGTCTCATAAGAGGGGCACTAGTCTGTCCCTATGAGTGACCTGCTGGTCTGGATCGACTGTGAGATGACCGGACTCGATCTCGGCCGTGACGCGCTCGTCGAGGTGGCCTGTGTGGTCACCGACGCCGAGCTGAACCAGCTTGACAATGGCGTGGATGTGGTCATCAAGCCCCCGCCGGAGGCACTGGAGCAGATGTCGGAGGTCGTGCGCGAGATGCACACCGCCTCCGGCCTCCTGCCGGCCCTCGGCGGGGGCGTCACGCTCGCCGAAGCCGAATCCCTCGTCCTCGACTACATCCGAGGCCACGTCACCGAGCCCAAGCGCGCCCCCCTGTGCGGCAACTCCATCGCCACCGACCGCGCCTTCCTCGCCCGCGACATGCCCGGCGTGGACTCCTACCTGCACTACCGCATGATCGACGTCTCCTCCATCAAGGAGCTCGTCCGCCGCTGGTACCCGCGGGTCTACTTCGCCTCCCCGGAGAAGCAGGGCGGCCACCGCGCCCTCGCCGACATCACCGAGAGCATCCGCGAACTCCGCTACTACCGCGCCGCCGTCTTCGTCCCCCTCCCGGGCCCCGACTCCACCACCGCCCGAGGCGTCGCCGAACTCATCTCCGGAACCTGACCCGGGTCACACGACGAATCGACTTCCAAAAACCGCTACACTTCTTACGTGCCGCCAAGCGCGGCCATGGTGGGCGTAGCTCAGTTGGCAGAGCGCCAGGTTGTGGTCCTGGATGTCGTGGGTTCAAGTCCCATCGCTCACCCCAAGAACGGCCGGTCGAAAGACCGGCCGTCTTCTTTTCCCCACCCCCACCCCGGCCGGCACGACCGCCCGCGCCGCGACTCGGCGCGTGACCGATTCGGCCCAGCGGCCAGCCCCCAGGGCACCACAACACCCGCCGCAGAAGCCGCGCCCAAGGCGCACACCGCGTCCGTCCCCCTCACCCGCCCGCCACCATGCCCTCCAGGAGGAGTGCCGCAGCGGTTCGGCAGGCGACACACCGGCCCGCGCAGACCTCCATACGCTCGGAGGAGGACAGGCCCGAGCGGACTCCCACACGCCCGGAGGAGGGTGTGTCACCGTTCGGGAGGAGGCGGCCGGAGGGCGTCGCGTTTCCGCAAGTTCCGGCATCCATCCACCCCCATCCCGCCGGGCGCAAGATCTACCGTTGCCCGGACACTCCCCCGGAGGAGGGCGGGGCTGCGCGGACTTCCACAACTGGCATGGGGTGGGTGCCGGAGCCTGTGCGCATGGGACCTCCTCCTGTCGCCTCCCGAGTGTCGGGGTGGCGGCGGATGTTCCGGGAGGCGGGATAGGCGGGTGCCGGGACCTGGGCGCTGGAGACGTGAGCACGTCACTCTCGGGGCCTCCAGGGACGGCGGATCTTGCACAGGGCGGCTGCTGGGACCTGGGGGCGGTGCCCGTCGTCGCCTTCTTTTTGACGCGGGCGAGTCCCCTGCCTCTCCTGGGTGGGGACGGGGCGGGGGGAGTTGCGGGCGGGGCGTAATTGGGTTCGCGGGGGGAACTTGACCGACTTACCCCCCAAAGTTTGATATTGGGAGTTATGCTCGCTGTCAACCGATACGCCGGATGGGCGGGGGCCTCGGCGACCTGATCATGCCACCGGAGGCCGGATGAGAGTCGATGACCCCGCGTACGCGGCCGGACCGAGGGACGTCCGGATCGCTACGGGTCTGAGCAAGCGCGAGACCGAGGTCATGGATTTGATCGCGACCGGGCACTCGAACGGTCAGATCGCGCAGCGGCTGTTTCTGAGTGAGAAGACAGTGAAGAACCACGTCAACCGCATCTACGCCAAGCTCGGCGTGGACTCCCGGGTGACCGCCATCGGGCTGTGGGCGAGCCTGGCCTCGGGAGAGGAACGCGAGCGCGACTGATGGGCGCGCGACGCCCGGCCGGCCCCTCCCCCGTCAGGCGGGGGTGGGGGCGGCGTGGGTGGTGGTCGCGTGGGCGATGGCCGCCAGGGCGATGTCCAGTTCCTCGCGGGTGATCGACAGGGCCGGGCGCAGGCGGATGGAGCGTTCGCCGCAGGGCAGTACGAGCACGCCGCCCTCCTCGCGCAGCCGGGCCACGATCATGTCGCGGGTGACCGGGTCGGGCAGGTCGAAGGCGCACATCAGGCCGCGCCCGCGGGCCGCGCTGACCAGGCCGGGGCAGGCGTCCTGGATCTCACGCAGGCCGGACAGCAGGTGCTCGCCGAGCACGGCCGCGCGCGGGATCAGGCCGTCGCGCTCGATGATCTCCAGCATGCGGCGCGAGCGGACCATGTCCACCAGGCCGCCGCCCCAGGTCGAGTTGATCCGGCCGCTGACGTGGAACACGTTGTCGGGGACGAGGTCCACCCTGCGTCCGGCCATGATCCCGCCGACCTGGACCTTCTTCGCGAACGCCACGATGTCCGGGCGCAGTCCGAGCTGCTGGTACGCCCACGGCGTGCCCGTGAGCCCCACGCCGGTCTGGACCTCGTCCAGCACGAACAGCGCGTCGTGCCGATGGCACAGGTCCTGCATGGCCTGGAGGAACTCCGGGCGCATGTGGTTGTCGCCGCCCTCGCCCTGGATCGGCTCGGCGATGAAGCAGGCGATGTCGTGCGGGTGGCGCTCGAACGCGGCCTCGGCCTGGGCCAGGGCGCGCGCCTCGGCCGCCGCCACGCCGCCGGGCTCGTCCTGGTAGAGGTGGATCGCGGGCACGTCGATCCTGGGCCAGGCGAACTTGGGGAACCGGTCGGTCTTGACCGGCTCGGTGTTGGTGAGCGAGAGGGTGTAGCCGCCGCGGCCGTGGAAGGCCCGGGTCAGGTGCAGCACCTTGGTGCCCAGTTCGGGGGAGCGCCCGGCGGCCTCGTTGCGCCGGCTCTTCCAGTCGAAGGCGGTCTTCAGCGCGTTCTCCACGGCCGGGGCGCCGCCCTCGACGAAGAACAGGTGCGGCAGTTCCGGGTCGCCGAGCACCCGGGAGAAGGTGTCGGCGAAGTCGGCCAGGTGGCCGGTGTAGAGGTCGGAGTTGGCCGGCTTGTTCGCCGCGACCCGGCCGAGCAGCGCGAGGAAGCCGGGGTCGTCGTCGAAGGGGTTGATGCCCAGGGGCGCCGAGGCGAAGAAGGTGTACAGGTCGAGGTAGCGGCGGCCGGTGCCGGCCTCGACCAGCCAGGAGCCGCCGCTGCGGTCGAGATCGGGCACGAAGTGGAAGCCGTCGGTGAGAAGATGGCGGGCCAGCCGCTCTCGGATGTCCATGCGTCGCCTCCTCCAGGACCTGGAGTGTGGAGTATCCCCGGCTATGCCCAGTTTAATCCGTAGATTTTCCTGTCTGTCGCTTATATCGGAGGAGGAAATCTAGCCGGCAGCGTAGACGACCAGGGAGACGGCGACGTACTGCGCCACGTACGCGGCCAGGGTCAGGGCGTGGAAGACCTCGTGGTAGCCGAACCATCGGGGCGAGGGGTCGGGACGGCGCAGGCCGTACACGATGCCACCGGCGCTGTAGAGCACTCCCCCGGCCGCGACCAGTACGACCGCCGCCACCCCTGCGCCCGCGACGAGCTGCGGCAGCGTGAAGACCGCGGCCCAGCCGAGCACGATGTACAGGCTCGTGTAGAGCATCCGGGGCGCGTCGATCCACAGCACCCGGAACAGCACGCCCGAGACCGCGCCGCCCCAGACCCCGGCGAGCAGGGCCACCCGGGCGGGGCCGTCGAGGGCGAGCACCGCGAACGGCGTGTACGTGCCCGCGATGATCAGGTAGATGTTGGCGTGGTCGAGCCGGCGCATGAACTCCGTCAGGCGCGGCCCGAGGCGCGAGCGGTGGTAGGTGGCCGAGACGCCGAACAGCAGGCCACTGGTGACCGCGTAGACCGCGGCGGCGGCGCGAGCCTGGAGGGTGGGGCCCAGGGCGACCAGCACGAACCCGGCGAGCAACGCGACGGGCAGCGCGCCCGTGTGCAGCCAGCCCCGAAGCCGCGGCCTCACGTCGATGCGGCCGGGGGTCCTCTCCGTCATGGACATGCTCATCACATAACCTACGCTAACGTAGGTTACGCCATCGTAGGTTGTGATCTCGCTCACCGCCGCCCCTTCCCGGGCCGCGCCCGCCGGGGGATACTGCAGGCACACCGAACGATGTTCTGCCAGGAGTGGTCATGAGCCTCGCCGACCTGCGGCCCGTACCGCACGACCAGCTCGTCTTCCGCACGCCGCCCGTCTTCGAGGACGTGGCCGACGAGCGCCGCCACCGCAAGGAGCGCCTGGCCGCCGCGCTGCGGCTGTTCGGCAGGTTCGGCTTCGAGGAGGGCGTGGCCGGGCACATCACGGCGCGCGACCCGGAGCACCCCGACCACTTCTGGGTGAACCCGTTCGGGATGAGCTTCAAGCACATCAGGGTGAGTGACCTGATCCTGGTCAACCACGACGGCGAGGTGGTGGACGGGCGGTACCACGTGAACCGGGCCGCGTTCGCGATCCATTCCATGATCCACAAGGCCCGGCCCGACGTGGTGGCCGCCGCCCACTCGCACTCGGTCTACGGCAAGGCGCTGTCGGCGCTCGGCACGCCGCTCGAACCGCTGACCCAGGACGCGTGCGCCTTCTACGAGGACCACGCGGTCTTCGACGACTACACCGGCGTGGTGCTCGACGTCGAGGAGGGGCGCAGGATCGCCGAGGCCCTGGGCTCGGCCAAGGCGGTGATCCTGCGCAACCACGGCCTGCTCACGGTGGGCGGCTCGGTGGACTCGGCGGCGTTCTGGTTCATCACCATGGAACGCTCGTGCCAGGCCCAGCTCGCCGCCAAGGCCGCCGGCCCGACCGTGCCGATCACGCACGAGAACGCCAAGCTCACCCACGAGCAGATCGGCTCGGACTTCGCCGGCTGGGTCAACTTCCAGCCGCTGCTGGACCAGATCCTGCGCACCGATCCGGACCTGGTGGAGTAGAGCCGCTACTTCGCCCAGGGGATCTCGATCGGCTCGGGCGAGCCGGGCGTGCTCGCCCGGCCGCCGTTGGGCATGCACACCAGGATCTCCACCGGCCCGTCGGGGGCGTGGAAGCGGCGCGGCACCCCGGCCGGGACGACCAGCGCCTGCTCCGGCACGACCGGTGCGACCTCCTCGGCCACCTCGGCGCGCAGCACGCCGGAAAGCGGCATCCACACCTGCTCCCGGTCGATCGTGTGCAGCGGCCCGCTCGCCCCCTGCTCCATCCGCACCCGCCAGGTACTGATCTCCGCGCTGCCCCGGCTGGGCGCGGCGAGGGCGGTCATGACAGCATTCGGCGTGGCAACGGTTTGACCTTCGATGATCAGCATGATCGCTCCTTAAGTAAAGCGGCTTTACTCGTTGAGGCAAGTAAAGCTGGTTTACTTGGAGTGCGTCAACACGAGTGGGGTGGGACAACATGGAGGACCCGGTCGAACGGCTCGAACTACTCTTCGGGCTCGGACTGTCGTTCCAGCTCGTCCTGACGGAGTTCGTACGCAGGCTCGACGCGCTCGGCTACGAGGACCTGCGCCCCGTGCACGGGTACGCCTTCCAGGCGCTGCGCTGGGGCGGGCTGACCAGCACCGAGCTGGCGGGCCGCCTGGGGGTGACCAAGCAGGCGGCGGGCCAGATGATCGACGAGCTGGAGCGCAAGGGGTACGTGAGCCGCCACCCGCACCCCGACGGCGGGAGGCGGCGGCTCGTGGTGCTGACCGACAAGGCGCAGCGGCACCTCGCCGTCGCCGGGGAGACCCTGCACGCGCTGGAGCGCGAGCTGGGCGAGAAGGTGGACGTGCCCGCGCTGCGCGATCAGCTCGCCACACTGATCAAGACGCTGCAGGACGGCAAGGGCCCACTCCCGCCGCTGCGGCCCGTCTGGTGATCCTCAGGAGTCGAACAGGCTCGGCGGGGGGACCGGGGCCACGACGGAGTCGCCCTCGTGGATCACCGCGGCGCCGGCCGTGAAGCGCTCCAGGGTGGCGCCGTGCAGGCAGCGCGCCTGGGTGAGGCCGCCGGCGGCGCGGCGTACCAGGTCGTCCAGCGGCAGCTCGACCCGCGAGGCGGCGACGATGAGGTTGCCGAAGCGGCGTCCGCGCATGACGCCCGGGTCGGCCAGCAGCGCCACGTGCCGGAACGCCGCGCAGACCGTGGCGAGCAGGCGCCGGGCGAACGCCAGCCCCTTGCCGTCGGCCAGGTTGATCAGCAGCGTGCCGCGGTAGCGCAGCACTCGCGCCACGTCGGCGAGGTACTCGGCGGTGGCCAGCTCGACCGGCATCACCGCGCCGGTGAACGCGTCGAGCACGAACAGGTCGGCCGAGTCGTCCCACAGCTCGGCGGTGCCCGCGCGCCCGTCGGCCACGCGCACCTTCAGCAGCGGCACCGACTTCAGCCGGAGCTGGTCGCGGACGAGCTGGACCAGCCCGGCGTCGGGCTCGATCGCGATCTGCCGCGAGCCCGGCCGGGTGGCGGCCAGGTAGCGCGGGATCGTGAAGCCGCCTCCCCCGATGTGCACCGCGTCGAGCGGGCCCTCGTCGAGCAGGTCGATCACGTCGGCCATCAGCCGGACGTACTCGAAGTCGAGGTATTCCGGGTCGTCCAGATCCACGTAGGACTGCGGCACCCCGCCCATGGACAGCAACCATCCGCTGGGCCGGTCGTAGTCCTGCAGCAGCTCCACCTCGCCGTACGTCACCGGGTACAGACCCGGCGTCGGCTCGCGCGCCGCTCTCTTGGCCATCACGCCGGATCCTCCAGTTTCGGCCCGTTCGTTCTGATATACCGCTGGGGACATGTCCCCCGGGAGAAACCGTATGCGCGCTCGCAGGCTCCTCGTGCCGCTTCTCGTCCTGCTCGTCGCGGGCGGGGCAGGCGGCTACGGCTGGTACGCCTGGTGGCGGCCGGTGTCGGGCGATCCGGCGCGGATCGCCGCCGACTACCTGGACGCCTGGCGGCGCGGCGACCACGCGGCCATGCGGGCGCTGGTGGCCCAGCCGCCGGCCGACTTCGACGAGCGGCACCGCCGCCTGGCTCGGGACCTCCGGGTGGAGTCGATCACGCTGACCGCGGGCGCGCCCGTACGGCGGGGGCAGAGCGACGCCGAGGTGCCGGTGCAGGGCGTGCGCCAGATCACCGGCGTCGGCCCGTGGCCGTTCACCACCACCCTGCGCCTGGGTGTGCGGGAGCGCGAGTGGAAGGTGCTGTGGACGCCGCAGACCATGCACACCGCGCTGGAGGACGGCGGCTCGCTGCGCCTGGCCGAGATCAAGGTGCCCGCCTCCGAGCTGGTCACCCGCTCGGGCGTGAAGATGCCGCAGGACAACGCGGCCGAGCCGTACCTGAGCGAGCTGAACGAGCGGCTGAACCGCACCACCTCGGGCTGGGCCGTGGAGCGGGTGACGCCCGCGGGCGAGGTCAGGCGGCTGATCGTCTACCAGCCGCCGCCCGAGCGCAAGGTGCGCACCACGATCTCGCGCCCGATCCAGGCCGCGGCGGCCCGGGCCCTGGACGGCGTGGCCGAGCCCGCCGCGATCGTCGCGGTGCGGGCCAGCACCGGCGAGGTGCTGGCGGTCGCCGACCGCCTGGGCGGCACCCGGCGCGCCTTCGAGGAGGTGTACGCCCCCGGCGGCGCGTTCACCGTGGTCACGGCGGCGGCGCTGCTGGCCGACGGGCTCACCCAGGACAGCCAGGTGCCCTGCCCGAAGGAGTACACCCCGCCCGAGCAGCGGCAGGCGATCTCCACCGCGGGCACCCCGCCCACCGGGACGGTGTCGCTGGCCAGGGCGCTGAGCCTGCGCTGCACCACGACGTTCGCGCAGCAGGCGGTGGAGCGCCTGACCGCCGAGCAGCTCGCCGCGCAGGCCGAGGCCCTGGGCTTCGGCCAGGCCCTGGGCACCGGCGTGGGCGGCACCTGCGGGCAGCCGCCGAAGAAGGACGCGGGCAAGGGCGCGCTCGCCTCCGACGCGATCGGCCACAACACCGTCACCGCGACGCCGCTGTGCATGGCGCTGGTCGCCGCCGCGGTGGACAGCGGCACCTGGCGCCCGCCGCGCCTGGTGACCGAGCGGGCCGCCCGCGCGCTGGACCGGGTGCGGCCCAACGAGGTGAAGATCCCGGACGGGGTGCTGGCGGGCCTGCGCGGCATGATGCGCGCGGAGGCGGCGCAGGCGCCGAGCCGGGGCACGCGGGCCCTGCCGGAGGGCTCGGCCGGCCACGCCGCGACCACCGAGGGCGGCGCGGACGGCAAGCCGGACGCGTGGTACCTCGGCTACCGGCAGGACGTCGCCTTCGCCGTCTTCGTCAAGGACGGCGGGGCCCCGGGCCGGGCCGCGCTGCCCATCGCCTCGCGCTTCCTGCGCGCCCTGTGACCGCGCTCAGGCCGTGACCGCGCTCAGCCCGTGACCCCCTCAGCTCGATGCGGGTGTGAGGGTCACGCAGGCGACGCGGTCGCCCGCGCTGCCCGCGCTGGGGCCGCTGGTCACGGTCGGGTCGGCGTGGATGACCAGCGACTTGGGCAGGTGGCCCCGCTTGAGCGGCCACGGCTGGCGGGCGGTGGAGGTGGCCGCGCCGGAGGCGTCGGTGGTGAAGTCGAGCCACACCTCGTTCACCGGGTTGGCCGCCAGGTGGGACGGGCCGGGGGTGTGGGTGTGCTGGTAGTGCGGGCCGGACGCGTCGGGCTTGGGGCCGCACGCCTTGGCGTGCAGGTGGCTGCCGTAGCGGCGGTTGGGCACCAGGCCGGAGACGGTCAGCTCGGACACGGTCTCGCCGCCCGTGGTGGTGACGGTGATCTCGGCGCGCGCCCCCTGGGGCACCAGCTTGGCGTCGTACGCGACCGCCTTGTTGCCCTCCTTGTACGGGGTCAGCGGGCCGCCGCCGGACAGCCGCAGCCCGCCGGGCTCGGGCGTCCCCGGAGAGACCGGCGAGGTCGGCGAGCCCGGGGAGGTCGGCGAGGTGGGTGAGCCCGGCGCGGCGGCCGGGGCGGCGGCGGGCGAGGCCGCGCGGCCATCGGCGGCTTCGGGCCCCTGCCCGCCGCAGCCCGCGGCGAGCAGGGCGAGCGGGATCAGGGCGACGAGGTGGACGGCGCTGGGACGACGGCGCATGGGTTCTCCTTCGCGGAGTCGTTCGGGCGCCGCCCACTCTAACCCGTGACCGTATGATCACTTGGCGTAATCGGCCGCGATCCTGTCGATGTCGGCCGCGAGCGCGAAGTCGGCCTCGGTCAGACCGCCCGCGCTGTGAGTGGTCAGCGCGAAATGCAGGGTGCGCCACCGGATGTCGATGTCGGGATGGTGGTCGAGCTCCTCGGCGCGGGCGGCGACGTCGTTGACGATCCTGATCGCCGTCGGGAAGTCGCGCGCGGCGACCGTGCGCCGGATCTCCCGGCCGGAGAGCCGCCACTCGGGCAGTTCCGCCAGCCTGGCGCTGATTTCGGTGTCGTCCAGCATGCCCACAGCAGACCATGCCCGGCCGGGACGCGTCGAGCACATCCGGCGGCGCCCCCGGCGGCTTTGCCCGTGCGCGGAAAACACCCTAGTTTGATCGCCATGGTGATGGCCGAGCAGCGGCGGCTGCTGTGCGAGTACGGCAGGCGGGCGGCGGAGGCCGGGCTGGTCGTGGGCACCGCGGGCAACCTGAGCGTGCGGGCGGGCGACCTGGTGGCGGTCACCCCGTCGGGGGTCGCGCTGGACCGGCTCACTCCGGAGGAGTGCCCGATCGTGGACATGGAGGGGTACCTCGTCGAGGGCGAGCGCCAGCCCTCCTCCGAGACGCCGATGCACCTGGCGGTCTACTCCACCACCGACGCGCGGGCGATCGTGCACACCCACTCGGTGTTCGGCACGGTCGTGGCGACCACGATGGGCGAGCTGCCGCCGATCCACTACAACACGCTGCTGCTCGGCGGCGTGATCAAGGTGGCCGAGTACGCCACGTACGGCACGCCCGAGCTGGCGGCGAACGTACGCGCGGCGCTGGCGGGCAGGCAGGCCGCGCTGCTGGCCAACCACGGCGGGGTGACGATCGGCCCCGACCTCGACACCGCGTACGAGCGGACGCGGCTGCTGGAGTGGCTGTGCGAGGTGTACGTCCGGGCGCGCGCCGTCGGCGAGCCGCGGGTGCTGACCGAGGAGCAGCTCGCCGCAGTGGTCGAGCGCGCGCTCAACCCGCCCGCGTTCCCCCGCCGGGAACCCGCGTCCACAGAGCGGACATCTCCCTCAGCCGACCCGAAAAGCGACTAACGTGCCAGAGGAAGGCATCAACCTCTGACCACGAGGAGCCGTGGGTTGCCGCTGCAGATGACGGGCGCGCTCGACGATCCCGACCTCATCCGTCTCCCCTGGGACGTCCCCCTGGAGGAGTGGCCGGAGCACCTGCTCGTCCCGCTCCCCCGCGGCATCTCGCGGCACGTGGTGCGCTTCGTGCGCCTGTCGGGCCGGGTGTACGCGGTCAAGGAGATCAGCGAGCGCTACGCCAAGGCGGAGTACCGGCTGCTGTGGGACCTCAACCGGCTGGACGCGCCGGCCGTGGAGCCGGTCGCGGTGGTCACCGGGCGCACCGGCCGCGACGAGCGCCCGCTCGACTCGGCGCTGATCACCCGGCACCTGCAGTTCTCGCTGCCCTACCGCGCGGTGATGTCGGGCACGCTGCGTCCCGACACGCTGAACCGGCTGCTGGACGCCCTGGCCGTGCTGCTGGTGCGGCTGCACCTGTACGGCTTCTACTGGGGCGACTGCTCGCTGTCGAACACGCTGTTCCGGCGTGACGCGGGGTCGTTCGCGGCGTACCTGGTGGACGCCGAGACCGGCGAGCTGCACCCGATGATCAGCGAAGGGCAGCGGGCCGGCGACATCGACATCGCGCACACCAACATCTTCGGCGAGATGCTCGACCTGGAGGCGGGCGGGTTCCTGCACCCGTCGCTGGACCCGGAGGCCATCGCCGAGGACATCACCAAGCGCTACCACCGGCTGTGGGCGGAGCTGACCCAGGACGAGATCATCGACGAGGTGGACTGGCACCGGGTCGAGCAGCGCATCCGGCGGCTCAACTCGCTCGGCTTCGACGTGGCCGAGATGATGGTGCGCAGGAAGGCCGGGACCGGCCGGCTGATCGTGCGGCCCAAGGTCGTGGACGCCGGGCACCACCAGCGCCGCCTGCTCCGCCTGACCGGCCTGGACGTGGAGGAGAACCAGGCCCGGCGGCTGCTGAACGACCTGGACTCCTTCCGGGTGCAGGAGGGGCTGCGGCACGAGGACGAGGCCATCGTGGCGCACCGCTGGCTGGCCGAGGTCTTCCAGCCCACGGTCGCCGCGATCCCGGTGGAGCTGCGGGGCAAGCTGGAGCCGGCGCAGTTGTTCCACGAGGTGCTGGACCACCGCTGGTTCCTGTCGGAGGCCGAGGGCCGCGACGTGGGCCTGCCCGCGGCGGTGAAGTCGTACATCGAGAACGTCCTGGTGTACAAGCCCGACGAGAAGGCGCTGCTGCCCGAGCCCGGGGACGAATAATTCCCCCCGAATGGGATTCGGGACCATCTATGCCAACCAGAGTGAGCATTCTCCTACCGAGGTAGGCGATCCTGGCATCCGCCGGCATCCGTGACCGGATGCCGGCGGAACGCACGCGCCCGGCCCTCCTACGCTTTCCGACGACCCGCAGGGGAACCTCGGCAAGGAGAACCGTGCCCGGAGTCGAAGACTGCCTCACAGAGCTCATGGACATCCCAGGAGTGCTGGACGCGCTCGTGGTCGATCACGCGACGGGCACGGCGGTGGCGGTCGCGGGCTCGGGGCAGCACCTCGACGCCGAGCGCTCGGCCGCGGCGCTGAACGAGGCCCTGCGCGCCACCCTCGACGGGCTCGCCGAGGCGATGACCACCGGCACGCTGCGCATGCACGACATGATCGTGACCACCGACCGCGGGCACCATCTGCTCAAGCCCGTGACCACCGTGCTGGACGGGGAGATGGTGATCTACCTGCGGATCGACGTCGAACGCTCCAACCTGGCCCTGGCACGGCACCGCCTCCAGGCCATCTCGGCCCGGCTGACGACGTGATCGGCGCCGACGATGCCGCGACTCGACAGCATCCTCACGGGCCTGGCGGGCGAGGGCGCGACCGGGGCCCTCCGCGCCGGCCGCTCCGGCACCGTGTATCTCACCGAGGGCCGGGTGACGTTCGCGGAGAGCGCCCACAGCCCCCGGCTGGAGGACGTGCTCACCGCCAGCGGGCGCGTCTCGGCGGCGGCCGTGCAGCGAGCGCGCCGGGCGGCCTCGGCGACCGGCGCGCCCGGGGCCGGGAACGGGGACGCGAACGGGGCCGGGAACGGGGACGCGAACAGGGCCGCGAACGGGGCCGCGACGGACGCGAACGAGGACGGGGCCCGGGGCAGGACCTCGCACAGGCCCCCCGACGGCGGCGGCGCCCTGATCGCGCAGGGCGTCCTGACGCGCGGCGAACTGGAGTTCTGCGTGCTCGGGCTGGTGCTCGACGCGGTGTACTTCCTGCTCGCCGCCGCGGCCACGCGCCCGCGGTTCGTCCCCGGCGAGCGGCACTGGCTGGGCCCGTACTGGTACTTCGACGTCACCGGGCTGCTCCGGGAGTGCGAACGGAGGAGGGCCCGGTTGAACGACGTCTGGCCATCGGCCCAACTGGACACGCTCCCCGTCTCCCCGGTGCCGCGGCTGCCCGGCCAGCGGGTCGTGCTGGACGCGCTGCAGTGGGAGGTCCTGGTCAACGCGGACGGCACGGCGACGCCCGCCGAGCTGGCCCGCAGGCTCGGGCGTCCGGCCTACTCCGTGCTGATGGCCGTACGCCGGCTCGCCGCGGCGGGCCTGCTGATGAAACCGCCGCCGCCGCGGCCCGCCGCCGGGCCGGAACGGCGCGAGCCCTCCGCCCCCGAGGCGGAGCGGCCGGCGGCGGATCAGCCGGCGGGGAAGCTGCCGCGGCGAGCGTCCGCCAAGGGACGCCCCCGGCCGTCCGGGGCCGTGGCTCCGGCCAGGGCCGGCGCGGCCGGCGGCGGCTGGCCCGCCGTCACCGGTGATCCGTCCGACGTGAGCATGCTCATCCGGCTCCGCGACGCGCTGGAGCGGATGCTCTGAGCGCGCCGTGACCGGCCCGCGAGAAGCACCAGGGAGGTTCAGGTGGGAACCACCGACGAGGTACGCGCCGAGGTACACGCGCAGATGCGCCTGCTGCGGGAGCGGGCCCCGGAGGTGCGCGGGTCGATCGCGTGCAGCGTGGACGGCCTGACCATCGCCCGCGACCCCGAGGCGGCCCCGGACGCGCGCGGCTCCGGGGACGAGCGCACCGGCGACGAGCACGCCGCGGACACCGACCTGGCGGAGCGGAGCGCGGCGCTGTCCTCGGCGCTGCTGGCCCTGAGCCGGCGCATGATCACCATGATCGGCTACGGCGGCTTCGAGGAGACCCTGATCACGGGCACCGAGGGCTACGCCGCCTGCTACACGGCGGGCCCCAGCGTCGTCCTGACGGTCCTGGCCGGGCCCGGGGCGAACCTCGGCCTGCTGCGGCTGGAGGGCCGCAAGACGGCCGAGAAGGTGGCCGCCATCGCATCGCGCGCGCCGCTGGGGGCGGCGCCGCCCATCGCGCACCACGCAAACCCATCGAACGGAGGCAGGACATGGCCGGAATCGACGTCTCTCTCAAGGAGATGATGAGCATCGACGGCGCGCTCGGCGCGGTGATCGTCGATTACAGCAGCGGCATGGCGCTGGGACAGCTCGGCGGGTCCAAAGAACTGGACCTCCAGGTGGCCGCGGCCGGGAACACCGAGGTGATCAAGGCCAAGCTGCGCACCATGGACTCGCTCGGCCTGAAGGACGCGATCGAAGACATCCTGATCACGCTGGGCACGCAGTACCACGTCATGCGCCCGGTGTCGGGCAGGACCGGCAAGGGCCTGTTCCTGTACCTCGCGCTGGACCGGAACCGGGCGAACCTGGCCATGGCCCGGCACACGCTGCGGCTGATCGAGGAGCGGCTGGACGTCTGAGCCGTCAGGCGGCGGCGGTCAGCGCGCTCACCTCGTCCACGATCCGCTCCCACAGCGGGCGCGGCAGGTCATGCCCCATGCCGGGGAAGGTGATCAGCCGCGCCCCGGGGATCGCCTCCGCCGTCGCCTTGCCGCCCGAGAGCTGCACCAGCGGGTCGGCCTCGCCGTGGATCACCAGCGCGGGGATCGACAGCCTGCCCAGCGCCTGGGTGCGGTCCTCGGCCGCGAAGATGGCCAGGAGCTGCCGGGTGGAGCCGGCCGGGTCGTAGGCCCGGTCGTAGGCGAGCGCGGCCGTCCTGGCGATCTTCTCGGGGTCCATCGGGTAGCCCGGCGAGCCGATCACGCTCCAGACCGCGAGCGCGCTCTCCACCGCGGCCTCCCGGTCCTGTACGGGCGGGCGCATCAGCGCCCCCATGGCGGCCTCGGTGGGCTGGCCGACGTTGGGGCCGGTCGTGGACATGATCGAGGTGAGCGTACGCACCTTGCCGGGGTGCGCGATGGCCAGCACCTGGGCGATCATCCCGCCCATAGACGCGCCCACGACATGCGCGCTGTCCCAGCCGAGCGCGTCGATCAGCCCCGCGGCGTCCTCCGCCATGTCCTCCAGCGTGTACGGCGGCGCCGCGGTCCCGGCCGCGACCGCGGCCAGGTCGGGCACGGGCGTGCCGTCCAGGTGCGTGGACAGCCCGACGTCGCGGTTGTCGAAGCGGACGACGTGGTGCCCGCGGGCGGCGAACATCTCGCACAGTTCCTCATCCCAGAGGATCATCTGCGAGCCCAGCCCCATGATCAGCAGCAGCGGCCGGTCGCCCGGCCTGCCGAAGGTCTCGTAGGCGATCTCGATCCCGTTGACGGCGGCGCGCGATGTCATGCGCACCAGAATGACATTCGGGTGACGAGCCGGGCAAGGCGCTCCGCCGCGCCCCGGAGAGCACAGAAGGCCCGAAAAGCGCGGCAGCGCGGAAAGCGCGGGAAGCGCGGAAAGCGCGGAAAGCGCGGAAAGCGCGGAAAGCGCGGAAAGCGCGGAAAGCGCGGAAAGCGCGGAAAGCGCGGAGAGCGCGGAAAGCGCGGAGAGCGCGGAAAGCGCGGAGAGCGCGGAAAGCGCGGAAAGCGCGGAGAGCGCGGAAAGCGCGGAAAGCGCGGAGAGCGCGGAGAGCGCGGAGAGCGCGGAGAGCGCGGAGAGCGCGGAGAGCGCGGAGAGCGCGGAGAGCGCGGAGAGCGCGGAGAGCGCGGAAGCGCTGCAAGCGTGACAAGCACGGCATGGGCGAAAACGGACGAACGGGCGTCCTCTAAGGGGGAAGTAGAGGACGCCCGTTCTCCGGCGGGCGCGTGGCGTGGGCGGATGCTCACGCGCCCGGTGGGTGGCGCGGCGCGGCGTGGGCAGGTCGGATGCCGCGCGGCGCCCCGGGGAAAGGTCCTGTCAGCGGCGCACCAGGGCCCGCAGCCTGTCGCGGCCGGCGTAGGCGCCGCCGGCGGCGGCGATGCCCGCCAGGACGGCCAGGCCGCCGGCGATGTCGGCCGGGCCGCTCTCGCCCTGGGCGATGTCATCTCGCCGGCCGTGCTCCGAGTCGGCGGCGGCGACCTTGGCCGGCGCGTGGGCCGGGGCCGGAGCCTTGGCCGGCACGAAGGCCGGGGTCTTCGCGCCGGGGGCCGCGACGGTCGCCACGGCGCCGCCGGCCTTCTCGGCCGGCTTGTCCGGCGCGGCCTCGACGATCCTCGGCGGCTCGGCCGGGGTGCGGTCGAAGCGCTTGTAGGCGCCGGTGGCGAACGCGACGGGGTGGTCCTTCTTGCCCGCGCCCGAGCCCCACTTGGTCACGACGTACTCGACCTCGATGTGGCCGAGGCCGCCGTTGCCGGTGACCATGAGCGTGCTCGGGTTGAAGCGGCCGCCGGTGAGGTCGGCGAAGGTCTTGGCGTCGATGTCCAGCATGATGCCGTTGCTGGAGGGCACGCCCGGGCCGCGGTCGCCGATGAAGAACGGCGCCTTCTTGCCCTTGTAGATGACGTAGCCCTCGGTGCCGAGGGGCCAGCTCGGGCTGGCGAACATGCCCTTCTGCATGGGCTTGCCGATGGCGGGCATCCCGGTGTCGCCGGCGCGCCCGGACCCGTCGTCCCAGAAGTACGACGCGGTGGTCGATCCCTTCAGCAGCACCCTCTCCTGTGCGACCGGCTTGGGGTCCGCCGGCTTGGCCGTGTCGGCGTGGGCGGCACCGGCCGCGGCGGCGGAGCCGGCGAGGGCGGCACCGAGCAGGGGGGCGACGAGGACACGCTTGGCACGCAGGCCGAAGGAGACGTTCATCAAGATGGGGGATCCTTTGTGAGGCAACAGGGAAATCCGTACGCGCGGCAGGGGCGCGGGCACGGGTCGAGACGCGCTCAGCAAACGGTCAACTGTTGGCGTAGCTGGATGGCTCGCTACGCGGAGCACGGCTCGTACGGCACGGATCGACGCGCCAAACAGGGCGCGGATCGTCGCCAGAGTTCAGAAGATCGCGGCAGGAAAGGGTAGATCGCCGCGGATCAGCAGCCGACGGCCAATGGGCGGGATGCCGAAGGGTGACGGCGGAACGCCGGGATGGGCGGGGGGTTACCCACGGGTGTTCTCCTCTCCATCGCGCCTACCGGGTTAGCTGTCGGGTTCGGACATGGAGATGCCCTACCGCTCGTCGCGGATTCACCCCAAGGGGCGGTGACGCCCCGAAGCGGGTCCCCGGCTCCCGTGGCCCGCGCGGCGGGTCCGGGACTCGGCGTGACCAGGCCGGCTTCGGTTGAAGCCCGCGTCCCTGGTCGATAACGAAATGGATACTACGGGGCAAATCCGGACGAAGCAATCAAATCACCACGTTTGGCTCAAAAGATCTACCTTGCCCCGTAAACCCCCGAGACGACCCGGCGTAGCGGTCATCTCATGATTTAGGGTCCGGTTTCCCTCCACTTTGGCCCTCCCTCACCCTGCGGCGTTAATCCTCGAACCGTGAGCGAGAAGACAGACCAGCCACGCATCGTCGTCGGGTTCAGCCACTCCTCGGCCTCGGCCTCGGCCCTGATCTGGGCCCTGCGCGAGGCCCAACTGCGCGGGGCGGTGATCGAGCCCGTGCACGCCTGGCAGTGGTCGGGCGAGTGCCGCGCCTCGTACGCGCCGATGGGGAACGTGCCGCGCCCGGACGAGGAACGGGAGGCCGCCGGCGCCGACACCGCCCGCATGATCGCCGATCTCGCGCCGCATCTCGCTCCGATCGTCGCGCACGGCCCGGCCGTGCAGGTGCTGCTCCGCTACTCGGAGGGGGCGGACCTGCTCGTCCTGGGCAGCCGCCCGTACGACCCCGACTCCCAGGGGCCGCTCGGCCCGGTGCTGACCGCGTGCCTGGCGCGGGCCCGCTGCCCGGTCGTCGTGGTCACCCCGGAGATGGTGCCGCCGCAGCGCGTCCACCGGCCGCTGGAGTTCGCCGGGGTGCCCAGAAGCGCCTGACCGCCCGGCCTGAGCGCCTGGCCGGACTGCCTGGCCGGACTGCCTGGCCGGACTGCCTGGCCGGACCGCTTGAGCCCGACGGCCGCGCCCGGTCCTCCTCGGGTGGGCGCGTGGCGGGGATGAACCTCCCACGCGTCACACGCGTACCTCGCGTCGTAAGCGTTAGCGCAAGCCGACGAGAGAAGGAGGCCCGATGCGGCCACGTATCGTCACGCTCTGCGCCGCGGCCCTCGTGCTGGGCACCACCACCGGCACCATCCCCGCGCAGGCAACCTCGGCAAGCACCACCCCCCTGTTAGGCACGACCACCGCCACCACGACCGGCACCACCGGCACCACCGGCACGTCCTTGAAGTTCACCCAGACGAACCTCGTCTCGGACGTCAAGGGCCAGGCGCCGATCCACGATCCCGCGCTGATCAACCCGTGGGGCATCGCCATCGGCAAGACCGTGTGGGTCTCCGACGCCGGCAGCGACCTGTCCACGGTCTACTCCGGCGCCGCCGGGGCGCTGAAGAAGGAGCAGACGGAGGTGTGGATACCCGGCGGGCGGCCGACCGGGCAGGTGTTCAACCCCACCGACGAGTTCGTCGTCAAGGGCAAGGCCGGCTCCGGGCCGGCGTCGTTCATCACGGTCAGTCCCAGCGGCGCCGTCACCGGATGGAACGCGGAGGCCGACCCCAAGAGCGCGATCATCGCGGCGTTCACCCGGGGCGCCGACTACAAGGGCCTGGCCCTGATGGAGACCAACCGCGGCCCGTTCCTGCTGGCCGCCGACTTCGCGAACGGGCGCATCCACGTCTTCGACGGCGAGTTCGACCGGGTCAACTTCGGCCGGCGCGCCTTCCGCGACCCGGCCCTGCCCGACAACTACCACCCGTTCAACGTGGAGGTCGTCGGGCGCTTCGTGTACGTGGCGTACGCGCTGCGCGACCCCGAGACCGGCAAGTCGGTCGCGGGCCAGGGCAAGGGCTTCGTCAGCAGGTTCTCCGCCTCCGGCCGCTTCCTGGGCAGGCTGGCGGCGCGGGGCCCGCTGAACGCGCCCTGGGCGATGACCGCGGCGCCGAAGAACTTCGGCGGGCTCACCGGGGCGTTCCTGGTGGGCAACTTCGGCGACGGCTCGATCCACGCCTACAACCCGCGCAACGGCCGTCACCTCGGCGCGCTGCGCCACCCCGACGGCAGGCCGATCACGATCTCCGGGCTGTGGGACCTCCAGGTCGGCACCGCGGAGAACGGCGGCACGAACGCCCTGTGGTTCAGCGGCGGCACCGACGGCGGCAAGCACGGCCTGCTCGGCATCATCACCGCCGGCGGCACGGCGAGCCAGGGGACCCCGACGACGAACCCGACGCACAACCCGAACCAGCACAACAGCAACAACAGCAACAACAACAGCGGCTACTCCTACTAGCGGCCGCTCCGAGGGCGATACATCCCCACGTTCCCGGCGAGAGGCCTTTGCTGGCACAGGGCTTTCTCCTCCGGGGCGCTCCCCGGTGTGGGGACCGCGCGCCCCCGCGGTCCCCGCACCCCCCACGCGCATCGGCCACCGGTTATTCTAGAACAACATTCGGGTTCTGACCGGGAGCACAGATGACGACGTGGTTCGCCTCGCCCTCCGACGTACGCGAGCGGCTGGCCGCCGTCCACTACCTGCCCGACGACGCCATCGCCACATCGGTGTTCCTGGCCGGAGCGCTGGGCAAGCCCCTGCTCGCCGAGGGGCCGGCCGGGGTCGGCAAGACCCAGCTCGCCAAGGCCGTGGCCGCGGCCACCGGGGCGCGGCTGGTCCGCCTGCAGTGCTACGAGGGCCTGGACGAGGCCAGGGCGCTGTACGAGTGGAACTACAAGAAGCAGCTCCTGCGCATCCAGGCCGGCGCGGGCGAGTCGTGGGACGAGACCCACGACGACATCTTCACCGAGGAGTTCCTGCTGGAGCGGCCGCTGCTGCGCGCGCTGCGCTCGGCCGAGCCCACGGTGCTGCTGATCGACGAGACCGACAAGGCCGACGTCGAGGTCGAGGGCCTGCTGCTGGAGATCCTGTCCGACTTCCAGATCACGATCCCCGAGCTGGGCACGATCACCGCGGCCGTCCGGCCGTTCGTCGTGCTGACCTCCAACGCCACCCGCGAGCTGTCCGAGGCGCTCAAGCGGCGCTGCCTGTACCTCAACCTCGTCTACCCCACCCCGGAGCGCGAACGCGACATCGTGCTGTCGCAGGTGCCCGGCATCCGCGCCGACCTGGCCGAGCAGCTCGCCCGCATGGTCGCCACGCTGCGCGGCCTGGAGCTGAAGAAGTCGCCGTCCATCGCCGAGACCATCGACTGGGCCAACACCCTGCTCGCCCTCGGCCGCGACGACATCTCCGAGGCCACCGTCGCCGACACCCTCGGCGTCGTGCTCAAGCACGCCTCCGACCAGGCGCGGGCCAGGAAGGAACTCGGGCTGTGACCGGCGACGGGCTGGTGGGACGGCATGTCGGCTTCGTGCGCGCGCTGCGCGAGGCCGGGCTGCCGGTGTCACCGGCCGAAGGGCTGGACGCGGCGCGGGCGCTGGCCCTGATCGACCTGTCGGAGCGCGAGTCGCTGCGCGCCGCGTACGCCGCCACGCTGGTCAAGCGGCCGGCGCACCGGCCCGGCTTCGACATGCTGTTCGACCTGTGGTTCCCGCCGGTCACCTCGGCCCTCACCGCCGCGCGCGAGGCCGGCGCGGAGGAGGCGGAGCCGCCCCGCCCGCCGACGGGCGGGGCCACCGGCTACGGCCTGCCCGAGCACCGCGAGCAGCTCGCCCGCCTGCTCATGGGCGACGAGGCCGCCGGGAGCATGGCGGAGTTCGCCCGCGCCATGGTCGAGCGGTACGGCCGGCAGCCGGCCGCCGCCGGCAGGCAGAACTGGTTCTCCTACTCGGTGCTGCGCGCCCTGTCGCCCGAGACCCTGATGGCCCGCATCCTCGCCGAGGCGCTGGCCGGCCGGGAGCGGGGCGGCCTGGCCGAGCGGATGGTCCGCCGCCGCGTCACCGACAACATCCGCCGCTTCGAGGAGGCGGTCGCCGCCGACGTGCGCCGGCGCATCGCCGAGGACTCCGGCGTCGAGCGCATCGCCCGCTCCGCCGTACGCCCGCCGCTGGAGCAGGTGGACTTCCTGCGCATCACCCGCGCCGATCTGGCCCGGCTGCGGCGCGAGGTCTACCCGCTGGCCCGCCGCCTGGCCACCCGGCTGGTCATCAAGCACCGCCACGGCCACCGGGGCCGCCTCGACTTCCGCCGCACCGTGCGCGCCTCGCTCGGCACCGGCGGCGTGCCCCTGACCACGCACAACCGCCCGCGCCGCCCGCACAAGCCGGAGCTGGTGATCCTGAGCGACACCAGCGACTCGGTGTCGTCGTTCGCCCACTTCACGCTGCTGCTGACGTACGCGCTGCGGGAGCAGTTCAGCAAGGTGCGCGCCTTCGGGTTCGTGGACACGATCGACGAGATCACCCGGTTCTTCGTGCCCGGGGCCGACCTGGTGGAGGCCATGACCCGGCTCACCCAGGAGGCCGACATGGTGCGCTTCGGGCGCACCAACTACGGGCATGCGTTCGAGCGGTTCGCCGAGAAGTACGCCGACGCCATCGGCCCGAAGACCTCGCTGCTGATCCTCGGCGACGCCCGCTCCAACTACCAGCCCCCGGCCCTGGACACCCTGACCGCGCTGGCGGGGCGGGCGCGGCACGCGTACTGGCTCAATCCGGAGCCCCGCCCCCAGTGGGACACCGGCGACTCCGAGGCCACCGCCTACGGCGCCGTGGTGCCGATGTACGAGTGCCGCAACGTCACCCAGCTCACGGCCTTCATCGAGGAACTGGCCTAGCTGCACACCTAGCCACACCTAGCCACACCGCGCCGCTAGTTCAGCCGCTTGAGCTCCCGGGCGGCGGTGCGGGCCAGCAGCTCGACCTGCTCGTCGGAGAACGCGGCGGTCGCCCGGCTGCGGATGATCTTGGGGATGAGCCGGGGGCGCATCAGGGTCAGGCCCTCGGCGCTGACCATCTTGCCGCGCGGCAGGTGGCCGCCGTACACGGCGAGCAGGGGCTCGATGGTGACCGGCACCCCCGACCGCTCGGTCAGCACCTCGGCCAGGGCGAGGGCGGCGTCGTTGAGGCCCTTGGCCATGCTCGCGCCGTACTTCTCGCCGAAGAACAGCTTGCCGCCGTACTGCTCGATGTGGACGTCGGGGCCGAACGCCTCGTTGTCCACGATCCACACCCCGCCGGGCCCGATGACCAGGTGGTCGATGGACGCCTGCCCGCGCACGGCGCGGCCGTTGAGGATCTGGTAGCCCTGCTTGGCCAGCCCGCGGCGCAGGATCTTGCCGGTCAGCACCTCGCCGCGCCGCTTGCCGCGCCACACGGCGGTGCTCTCGTGCAGGTGCCAGGCCCAGTACGCGTCGGCGGCGGCGACCAGCAGGCCCACCACGATGCCGACCAGCACCGGCTGCGGCAGGGCGAACCGCATGGCCAGCCCGATGCCGACGGCCAGGCCGACCACCGCCTTCACCGCGCGCATCTTCCTGCGATCGGGGATGCCCTCGACCCAGAACTTCTCATACATCTGCTGGGGCGACGCGCCGGTGAACTTGTCGTCCTGCGGCACGTAGATAGACCCGCTTGGCATGGCGGCGCTCCAAAGGTCCGACCCGGTTGAAGGCATGGTCGAGCGATCTGCCACGCTGAAGACCCTCGCCACGGATGGGATTCCCCACCTGCCGGAGAAGGAATCGCGTGGTGAGTGAATTACGGCAAGCGCGGCAGTGTCCTTTCGCTGATCAACCGACCAGTCGGTATCCTACCGGTGGCGGCGCTGCCTGCCGCCTGCAGCATAGGGGAGGCGAGCCATGGCGCGAAACGCCAGCCGGGCGCCGAGCGCGGTCCGATCGCGCGACGCCGCCGCGGAACCCGAGCCCGTACGCCGCCGCCTGCTCAGCGAGGCCACCCGCCTGTTCGCCGAGCGGGGCTTCGAGGGCACCTCGGTCCAGGAGATCGTCACCGCGGCCGGTGTCACCAAGGGCGCCATGTACCACTACTTCGACTCCAAGGACGACCTGCTCCACGAGATCTACGGCCGCGTCCTGCGCATGCAGATGGAGCGCCTGCTCATGTTCGCCGACGGGCCGGGCACCGTCACCGAACGCCTCCACGCCGCCGCGGCCGACGTGGTCATGACCTCGGTCGCCAACCTGGACGACTCCAAGATCTTCTTCCGCTCCATGCACCAGCTCGCCCCCGAGACCTACAAGAGCGTCCGCGCCGAACGCCGCCGCTACCACGAGCGCTTCCGCGACCTCGTGGCCGAGGGGCAGCGCGAGGGCGTCTTCCGCTCCGACGTCCCGGCCGACATAGTGGTGGACTTCTTCTTCGGCTCCGTCCACCACCTGGGCACCTGGTACCACGCCGACGGCCCCCTGTCGGGCGCCGAGCTGGGCGCGTACTTCGCCGACCTGCTGTTGCGGTCCATCGCGCCGGAGCCGGCGGAGGCCGGCGGCTCGTAGGGGCCGCGCGGGGCCCGGCGCCCCTACGAGCCGGGGCCCCGCTCCGCCCGGGACTACGCTCGGGGGTCCGCTCAGGCCGGGAGGTCGGCCAGGACTCCCACCTGCTGCCGGTGGTCGCCGGGGGTGCCGAGGGCCAGTTGGGCGGCCTTGGCGCGCTTGAGGAACAGGTGCAGCGGGTGCTCCCAGGTCATGCCGATGCCGCCGTGGAGTTGCAGCGCCTCCTCGGCCACGTGCACCGCCACGTCGCCGCACCACGCCTGGGCGACCGCGACCGCCAGGGACGGGTCCTCCTCCCCCGCCAGGGCGTCGGCGGCGCCGCGCGCGGCGGCCCTGGCGCGTACGACGTCCAGCCACAGATCGGCCATACGGTGCTTGATCGCCTGGAAGGAGCCGATGGGACGGGCGAACTGGTGGCGCTCCTTGAGGTAGGCGAGCGTGGTGTCCAGGCACCATTTGGCCACGCCGAGCTGCTCGGAGGCCAGCAGTCCCGCGCCGGTGAGCAGGGCGCGGCGCACGCCCGACAGGTCGGAGGCGATCCTGACGGCGGGGGCCGACCACAGGGTGACGGTGGCGATCGGGCGGGTGAGGTCGAGCGAGGGGACCGTCTCGACCGTGGCGTGGCCGGCCTCCACGGCGTACAGGGCGCCCGAGGCGGGGACCAGCAGCACGTCGGCGACCGCCGCGCCCGCGACGGCGGTGACACGGCCGCTGAGGGTGCCGTCGGCGCCGGCCGTCACCGTCTCGTCGCGGAAGCCGTAGGGCGAGGCGGAGAAGGGGACCGCCAGGGCCGCGGTGAGGTCGCCGGACGCCAGGCGGGACAGCAGGTCCCCGGGGTCCTCGGGGGCGGCGAGCAGGGCGGTCGTCGCCAGCACCGCGCTGGTCAGGAACGGGACGGGGGCGACCGAGCGGCCCAGCTCCTCCAGGACCACCGCGACCTCGCGGGCGCTCGCGCCGGCGCCGCCGCGCGACTCCGGGATGAGCAGGCCCGCGACCCCCATGTCGGCGGCCAGGGTCTTCCACAGGCCCATGTCGTACGGCGCGTCGGACTCCACGCGGGCGAGCACGGACGCCGGCGAGGACTTGTCCGCGAGGACCCCGCGCACGGCGGCCCGCAGCTCCTCCTCGACCTCCGAATAGAGCAGACTGGTCAACGCGGCAGGTCCTTCCAGGGGATGTCCTTGTCCACGCGCGGCTCCGAGGGCAGCCCGAGCACACGCTCACTGATGATGTTGCGCAGGATCTCGGAGGTGCCGCCCTCGATCGAGTTGCCCTTGGCGCGCAGGTAGCGGTAGCCGGCGTCGCGGCCGGCGAAGTCCACCGACTCCGAGCGGCGGAAGGTCCAGTCGTCGTAGCCGAGCCCCTCCTCCCGGCGCAGCTCCACCTCCAGGCCGGTGAGGGCCTGGTTGAGCGAGGCGAAGGCCAGCTTCATGCCCGAGCCCTCGGGGCCCGGCTGGCCGGCGGCGAGCTGCTCGCGCAGCCTGACCCCGGCGAGCCGGGTGACCTCGGCCTCCACCCACAGCCGCAGCAGCCGCTGGTGCAGGTCGGGGGTGCGCAGCTCGGGCCGCTCGCGCCAGGTCTGCGCGACCATGCCGATCATGCCGCCGCCGCGCCTGCCCGCGTTGCCGCCGATGGCGACCCGCTCGTTCATCAGCGTGGTCTGCGCGACCCGCCAGCCGTCGCCGACGGCGCCGAGGCGCAGGTCGTCGGGCAGGCGCACGCCGGTGAGGAACACCTCGTTGAACTCGGCCTCCCCGGTGATCTGGCGCAGCGGGCGCGCCTCGACGCCGGGGGCGTGCATGTCGCACACGAAGTAGGTCAGGCCGCGGTGCTTGGGCACGTCGGGATCGGTGCGGGCGACCAGGATGGCCCAGCGGGCGTGGTGGGCGCCGGACGTCCACACCTTCTGGCCGTCCACCACCCACTCGTCGCCGTCGCGCACCGCCCGGGTGGCCAGCGTGGCGAGGTCGGACCCGGCGCCCGGCTCGCTGAAGAGCTGGCACCAGATCTCCTCACCGGTCCACAGGGGCCGCAGGAAGCGCTTCTTCTGCTCCTCGGTGCCGAAGGCCAGGATCGTCGGGGCGGCCATGCCGAGCCCGATGGCCTGCAGGCCCGGGTCGAGCTGCGGGGTGCCTTCGAGCTCCTGCTCCACGGCGAGCTGCAGTTCGCGCGGGGCGCCGAGGCCGCCCAGACCTTCGGGGAAGTGCACCCAGGCCAGCCCGGCGTCGAACCGGGCGCGCAGGAAGGCGAGCCGGTCGGAGGCCGGGGTCGCCTCGCGGAAGGCGCGCGCCCGCGCCCTGATCTCGTCCTCGTTCAACGTGCGTCCTTCTGTCGCGGTCACGTGGTGATGTGCTTCTTCAGCTCGCGCCGGGCCAGGGAGCGCTTGTGCACCTCGTCGGGCCCGTCCGCCAGGCGCAGGCTGCGCGCGTGCGCCCACAGCCCCGCCAGCGGGAACTCCTGGCTCACTCCGCCGGCGCCGTGCACCTGCACGGCCTTGTCGAGGATCCACTCCACCTCGCGGGGGGTGGCGATCTTGATGGCCTGGATCTCGGTGTGGGCGCCCTTGTTGCCCACGGTGTCCATCAGCCAGGCGGTCTTGAGCACCAGCAGCCGCAACTGCTCGATGCGTACGCGCGACTCGGCGATCCAGTCCTGCACGACGCCCTGCTCCGCGATCGGCTTGCCGAACGCGGTACGCGCCAGCGCCCGCTCGCACATCATGTCCACGGCGCGCTCGGCCATGCCGATGAGCCGCATGCAGTGGTGGATGCGGCCGGGCCCGAGGCGGGCCTGGGCGATGGCGAACCCGCCGCCCTCCTCGCCGATGAGGTTGGTCACCGGCACACGCACGTCCTCGAACAGCAGCTCGGCGTGGCCGCCGTGGTCGCCGTCGGTGTAGCCGAAGACCTTCATGCCGCGTTTGACGGTCAGGCCCGGGGTGTCGCGCGGCACCAGGACCATGCTCTGCCTGCGGTGGGCGGGGGCGCCGGGGTCGGTCTGCCCCATCACGATGAAGATCTTGCAGTTGGGGTTCATCGCGCCGGAGGCGAACCACTTGCGGCCGTTGATGACGTACTCGTCGCCGTCGCGGACGATCGCGGTGGCGATGTTGGTGGCGTCGGAGGAGGCGACGTCGGGCTCGGTCATCGCGAAGGCGGAGCGGATCTCGCCGTTCAGCAGGGGTTCCAGCCACTCCCGGCGCTGCCACTCGGTGCCGAACATGGCCAGCACCTCCATGTTCCCGGTGTCGGGGGCGGCGCAGTTGGTGGCGGCGGGGGCGATGTGCGGGCTGCGTCCCATGATCTCGGCGAGCGGCGCGTACTGCAGGTTGGTCAGGCCGGCGCCGTGCTCGCCGGGGAGGAACAGGTTCCACAGGCCGCGTTTGCGGGCCTCGTCCTTCAGGTCGTCGAGCAGCGGCGGGACGCTCCAGCCGCTCTCCTCGGCCTGCGCCGCGAACGCCTCCTCCGCGGGATAGACGCACTCGTCCATGAACGCGTTGAGCCGTTTGCGCAGGTCCTCCGTGGTCGTGTCGTACAGGAAGTCCACGGTTCCTCCTCAGCCTCTCCCCACCAGACCCTACCGACCGGACGGTATGACTGTACACACCAGAACCTTCTTCCGTATTGTGGCCCCACCCTCAGGTGGTCGTCGATTCCCCGGGCCAAGTGGCTCTCATCCGCGCGGGCGCGGCTCGCGTACGGTCGGGGGCGTGACCGCCACCATGCCCTCACCCGTCGTGCTCGACGGCGAGTCCGTCCGCCTCGAACCGCTCACCCTGGCCCACGTGCCCGACCTGTTCCTGGCCGGCGGAGGCGACGACGAGGTGTGGCGGTGGCTGCCGCGCGAGACGCCGCGCACCGAGCGCGAGCTGCGCGAGATCGCGGCGTACCTGATCCACGACCGGGGGCACGTGCCGTTCGCGGTGGTGCTGAAGGAGACGGGCCGGGCCATCGGCTGGACGACGTACGCCGACACGCCCGGTTTCGACCAGAGCGTCGAGATCGGCTGGACCTGGTACGGCCGGGCGGTCTGGCGCACCGCGGTCAACACCGAGTGCAAGGTGCTGCTGATCGACCACGCCTTCGACAAGCTCGGCTACAACCGGGTGCTGCTCAAGACCGATGCCCTGAACACCCGCTCCCAGGCGGCCATCCGCCGCATCGGCGGCGTCCACGAGGGCACCCTGCGCCGCCACCGCCGCCGCCCCGACGGCACCTGGCGCGACACGGTCTACTTCGGAATCCTGGACGACGAGTGGCCGGCCCACCGCGAGCGGCTCACCTCGCCGCTCCCCCGCCCCTGAGCATGCCGTCGAGCAGGTCGCGCAGGCCGGCCTGCAACTCGGCCTGCGTGGGCGTGGCGCCCGCGCCCGCGATGGCGTCGAAGATCAGGCCCTCCGCGTACGCGACGAGCTGGCGGCCGTGGCGCACCGGATCGGGCGAGCCCGCGGCGGCGAGCATGTGCTCGGCCGGGCCGCGGAACCGGGCGCCCGCCCGGTCGTAGATCACCCGCAGTTCCGGCCGCCGGTTGGCCTCCAGCGCCAGCTCGTATCGGGCCAGGGTGCGCACGCGCCCGTCGGTGAGCTGCGTGTGCAGCAGGCGGCCGATCATGTCGGCCATGACCCGGATCGGGTCGGCCCCCTCGGTCTCCTGCGCGGGCACGAGTGTCAGCGCGTACGCCGCCTCCTCCAGCTCGGTGAGCCGGGCCAGCGTCGTCTCCAGCAGGGCCGCCCGGGTACGGGCGAGGTTGGAGGTGGAGCCCGCGGGCAGCCCTGCCGCCTCGTCCACCGCCCGGTGGGTCAGCCCGCGCATGCCCCGCTCGGCGAGCAGGGTGATGGCCGTGTCCGCGATGAGCGTCGCCCGGGGTGAGATCACGCCTCGCATACTACATGTGTAGTATGCGAACTACAGATGTAGTGACGAGGAGGCGGCCATGGGGCACGCGGTGGTCATCGGAGGCGGGATCGGCGGGCTGACCGCGGCGGTCGCGCTGCGGCGGCGGGGCTGGACGGTGACGGTGTGCGAGCGCGCGCCCTCGCTGGACCCGGTGGGCTCCGGCCTGGCCGTGGCGGCGAACGCGCTCAAGGCGCTCGACGAGATCGGCGCCGGCGAGGCCGTGCGCAAGCTGTCGGCGATCCGGGGCGACGGCGGCATCCGGCGGGCCGACGGCCGCTGGCTGAGCCGTACCAGCGAGGCCGCCGCGGCGGCGCGCTACGGCGGCGACTCGGTGGTGCTCCTGCTCCGCGCCACCCTGGTGAACCTGCTGGCCGAGCGCCTGGACGGCGCGGAGCTGCTGCTCGGTACCGCGGCCGAGCTGGTGGACGCCGAGACCGGCGCGGTCAGGGTCGGCGACCGCGAGATTCAGGCCGACCTGGTCGTGGCCGTCGACGGGATCAGGTCGGCGGTGCGGCGGGCGTTGTTCCCGGCGCATCCGGCCCCCGAGTACGCCGGGGTGACGGCGTGGCGGTTCGTCGCCCCGCGCCCCGACGTGCCGTTCGGCACGACCGAGTCATGGGGCGCCGGCCTGGTGTTCGGGGTGATGCCGCTGGTGGACGACCTGGTGTACTGCTACGCCACCGACGCCGTCCCCGAGGGCGGCGCCGCGCCCGGCGGCGACGAGAAGGCCGAGCTGGCCCGGCTGTTCGGCGGCTGGCACGCGCCGATCCCGCAGGCCATCGCCCTGGCCGACCCGGCCACGGTGATGCGGCACGACATCTACTCGCTCAACGAGCCGCTGCCCACCCTCCACCGCGGCAGGGTCGCCCTCCTCGGCGACGCCGCGCACGCCATGACGCCCAACCTGGGCCAGGGCGCGTGCCAGGCCATCGAGGACGCCGTGGTGCTCGCGGGCCTCGCCGATCGGCCGGGCGGGCTCGCCGCCTACACCGCGGCCCGGCTGCCGCGCACGACGGCGATCGTGCGCCGCTCGCGCAGGATCTGCCGCTTGACCCGGATGCGCAACCCGCTGGCCGTACGGCTGCGCGACTCGGTCATGGCGCTGGGCAACAGGTACGGCGGCCAGGCGATGCTGCGCCAGATGGACGACGTGCTGGGCTGGCGCCCGCCGCGGCTATGAGTTGACCGGGACCGGCTTGGGCGCGGGCGCGGGCGCGTGGTGGGAGCTGTCGGGGGCCAGCCGGCCCAGCGTGATCGTGCCCGCGATGAGCAGGCCCGCCGCCACCAGCGCGGGCAGGACGGCCGCCGAGCCGCTGGGCAGGGGCTCACCGAGCAGCACCGCTCCGGCGATGACCGAGGTCACCGGATCGACGACCTGGACCCCGGCGTAGGCGATGCCGAAGTAGCCCACGGCGTACGAGCGCTGGAGCAGGATGATC
The DNA here is from genome assembly GCF_014202315.1 of Thermocatellispora tengchongensis. Taxonomy (GTDB): domain Bacteria; phylum Actinomycetota; class Actinomycetes; order Streptosporangiales; family Streptosporangiaceae; genus Thermocatellispora; species Thermocatellispora tengchongensis. The sequence continues at coordinate 318,864 of NZ_JACHGN010000014.1, forward strand.
GCGCACACGAGCAGCAGCGGGATCGCCAGCGTGAACCAGTGCACCAGCTTGCCGAAGTCGCCGCCGAAGCCCCCGCCGACCACGCGCACGAAGATCGACACCGATGCCGTGACCGCGCCCGCGCCGATGGACAGCACCAGCGCCTTGACCGGCCCCGAGGTGCGCCGCGCGACCAGGTCGCCCACGAGCGCGATCACGCCCACGCAGGCCAGGAACGCGATCGCCCCCTCGTTGCTCATGTGCGGCACGGTCACCTCGTGGGGGACCAGCGCCATCAGGCCGATCAGCCCGGCCGCGACCGCGATCGAGCCGATGATCTCGGCCCGGTGCGGCTTGCGGCCGTACATCATGGCGGCCAGCGGCACCGCGAACACCAGCGTGGCCACGCTGACCGGCTGCACCGCCACCAGCGGCGCCACGCTCAGCGCCACCGCGTGCAGGCACGCCCCCGCGAAGCCGATCACGCCGCCGACCCACCACCGGCGCCGCTTGACGAGCTTGAGCGTGGCGCCGTCGCGCACCGCCTCGTACTGCTGCAACGCCGCGCCGAGCGCGTATCCCAGGGCCCCCACCAGGGCGATGGTCACCCCGACCCAGATCATCGCCGCCCTCCGCGGCGATCGGCGGGGTGGTCACTGGCGGTACGCAGCGCGAGCACGCGGGGCGGCGGCGGGGTGAGCATTGCCCCAGTTTAGGGACTATCCCCGCCGCGCAATCCCCTCTTCCGGAATTGAGGCGCCGGGGACGCCCGTCAGGAGCGCTCCGGGCAGACGCAGAACAGGTGTCCCTCCGGGTCGGCCAGCACCACCCAGCCGTCGCCGGGCTGGAACTCCGGCTTGGTGGCACCGAGTTCCAGGTACTCCGCGACCGCCTTGTCCACGTCCGGAACGCGGAAGTCGAGGTGGAACTGCTTGTCCGGGCCGGGCCAGGACCCCGGCCGGCGATCGGGAACGCGCTGGAAGTAGATGGCGGTGGTGCCGTCGCCGATGCCGGCGTACTCCTTCTCGGCGTAGTCCACGTTGAATCCGGTGATCGCCGCGTAGAACTCGGCGAGCTTCACGGGCTCGGCGCAGTCGATGGTCACGGCGAGGAGCTTGGCCTTCGTTGTCATGCGGCCCATCGTGCCGCCCATACCTGTCAACTCATGTCAGGTACGGATACGCGATGGCGGACGCGGCCCGGACCCGGCTAGGCTGCGGGACGTGCCGCACTACATCGTCTCTCCCCCGGCCGCCCGCTAGCGGGCGGTTTCTCCGACTAAAGCCGGATCTGGGTGATTCGGTGGGTGGTCGCCGCCCGCAGACGGGCCAACCTGACGACCCATCCCACCGGAGAGACCTTCATGACGCACGTCTCCGTGCGGCGCGGCCTGCTGTACGTCTCGCTCGCCGCCACCGCCTGGGGCACCGGCGGCGCCGCCGCCGCGCTCCTGTACCGGATCGGCGACCTCGGCCCGGTCGCCGTCTCCTTCTGGCGCCTCGCCCTCGGGGCCGCCCTCCTCGCCGCCGTGCACCGGCCCCGCCCGGCCGCGAACGTCCGCCACCTCCTCACCACCGGGGTGGGCATGGCGGTCTACCAGACGGCCTACTTCGCCGCCGTCGCCGAGTCCGGGCTCGCCGTCGCCACCGTGGTCACCCTCGGCGCCACGCCCGTCCTCGTCGCCGCCGGCGCCCGCGTCCGGCTGGGCGAGCGGCCGGGCGCGTACGGGACGGCCGGCCTCGCCGCCGCCCTGGCCGGACTGCTCCTGCTCACCCGCGACGACGGCTCCGGCGCGTTCTCGGCCGCGGGCCTGGCCTGGTCCCTGCTCTCGGCCGCGGGCTACGCGGGCGTCACCATGGCCAACCGCGCCGTGCGCGACGACCCGTACGGCAACGCGCTCGGCGGCATGGCGGTCGGGTCGGCCTGCCTGCTCCCCTTCGCGCTCGCCGAAGGCGCGTTCCCGGTGGCCGTGGACTCCTGGCCCGCGGTGCTGGCGCTACTGGCGTACCTCGGGGCGGTGCCGACGGCGCTGGCGTACGGGCTGTTCTTCGCCGGGCTGACGGCCGTGCGCGCCACCACCGCGTCCGTGGTCGTCCTGGTGGAGCCGGTGGGCGCGGCCCTGATCGGCGTGCTGGTGCTGGGAGAGCGCATGACGCCGCTGTCCTGGGCCGGCGCCGCGCTGCTCGTACTCGCCGCGGCCCTGCCCGCACTCTCCGAACGCCGCTGACCTCCCGGACGGACCGGACGAACCGGCATACTGAAACCCTTCGGGGAACGTGGCCCTCGAACGGCCCGTTGGAGGGTGTGTGGCGTCGCTATCACAACTGATCAAGCGTTTTCTCGACCGTCCCGGCTCGGTCGACCTCGCGCCCTTCGAGCGGGTGGTCGCCGAGGCCGGGCGGCGCGAGGAGCGGGTCAAGGCACTGGACGAGCTCCCCAAGCCGTCCATGGACGATCTCGCCGAGTTCTGCGCCATCGCGCGCGAGGCGGCCCGGCGCACGATCGGGCTGCGGCCGTACGACGTGCAGCTCGTCGGCACGCTCGCGCTGCTGGCGGGCAACGTCGCCGAGATGGCGACCGGCGAGGGCAAGACCCTGTCGGGCGCGCTGGCGGCGGCCGGGTACGCGCTGCAGGGCAAGCGGGTGCACGTGATCTCGGTCAACGACTACCTGGCGCGCCGCGACGCCGAGTGGATGGGCCCGCTGTACGCCGCCCTCGGCGTCGGCGTGGGCTGGATCGGCCAGGTCTCCACTCCGGAGGAGCGGCGGGCGGCGTACCAGAAGGACGTCACGTACGGGTCGGTGAGCGAGATCGGCTTCGACGTGCTGCGCGACCGCCTGGTCACCGACCCGGCCGACCTGGTGGTCCCCGAGCCGCACGTGGCGCTGATCGACGAGGCCGACTCGGTGCTGGTGGACGAGGCCCGCGTCCCGCTGGTCCTGGCCGGCGCGACCGACCCCGGCGACGCGGTGCCCGCGGCGGCGGCCCTGGTGCGCCGGCTGGTGCGCGGCTATCACTACGAGATCGACGAGCAGGGCCGCAACGTCTACCTGACCGCCCGGGGCACCGACACCGTGGAGCAGGCGCTCGGCGGCGGCAACCTGTACGACGCGCCGCACACGGTGAGCGAGATCAACCTGGCCCTGCACGCCCACGCCCTGCTGACCAAGGACGTCGACTACATCGTCCGCGACGGCAGGGTCCAGCTCATCAACCACTCGCGGGGCAGGGTCGCGCTCCTGCAGCGCTGGCCCGACGGCCTCCAGGCGGCCGTGGAGGCCAAGGAGGCCCTGCCCGCCAGCGAGACCGGCGAGATCCTGGACTCGATCACCATCCAGGGCCTGATCACCCGCTACCCCGAGAAGTGCGGCATGACCGGCACGGCGGTGGCGGTCGGCGAACAGCTCCGCGAGTTCTACGACCTCAAGGTCGCGGTCATCCCGCCGAACAAACCCTGCGTGCGCGTGGACGAGCCCGACGTCCTGTACGCCACCGTGACCGACCGCGACGCGGCCCTCGTCGCCAAGATCACCGAGATCCACAAGACCGGCCGTCCCGTCCTGATCGGCACCCTCGACGTCGCCGAGTCCGAACGCCTCGCCCTCAACCTCCAGGGCCGCGGCCTGGAGTGCGTCGTGCTGAACGCCAAGAACGACGCCGAGGAGGCCGAGATCATCGCCCGCGCCGGCGAGCGCGGCAGGATCACCGTCTCCACCCAGATGGCCGGCCGCGGCACCGACATCAAGCTCGGCGAGGGCGTCGCCGAGCTGGGCGGCCTGTACGTCATCGGCTCGGGCCGCCACGCCAGCAGCCGCCTGGACGACCAGTTGCGCGGCCGGGCCGGCCGTCAGGGCGACCCCGGCGGCTCGGTCTTCTACGTCAGCCTGGAAGACGACCTCATCTCCCGCTTCGCCCCCGACGAGCACCTGCCGTCGGCCGACCGCGACGGCGTCGTACGCAACCGCCGCGGCCCCCAGATCGTCGGCCACGCCCAGCGCGTCGCCGAGGGCGCCAACCTGGAGATCCACCGCAACACCTGGCGCTACACCCGACTCCTGGAGCACCAGCGCTCCCTGGTCCTGGAACGCCGCGACAAGGTCCTCCACGGCGACGTGGCCGCCGACGCCTTCGCCGCCGCCGACCCCGGCCGCTGGAAGACCCTCGTGGAGGAGGTGGGCGAGCCGGTGGCCAGAGAAGCCGCCCGCCAGATCGTCCTCTACCAGATCGACCACCACTGGACCGCCCACGTGGCCTTCCTCTCCGACCTGAGAGAAGGGATCCACCTGAGAGTCCTGGGCAGAATGAACCCCCTGGACGAGTTCCACCGGGAGTCGGTGACGGCCTACCGCAGTCTCATGGAGTCGATAGAGACCGCCTCACTGGAAATGTGGCGGCAGGCCACGATAACGAAGGACGGCCTGGACCACGAGGCCACGGGCACCAGACGCCCCACCGCCACGTGGACGTACATGGTGCAGGAGAACCCCTTCGGCACCGCCCTGGACCGAATCCTCAGCCGCCTGAAGAAGACCCTCCAGTAAGGGCGGGCCCGAATCCCGCCGCCGTTGTCCGGCGTCACCGGCGGCGGATCGCGCGTGGCGTTCAGGTCGCGCATGCCCGCGCCAGCTCCCGTACCTGCGCGGCGTACGTGTCCAGGCCCTCGGCGCCGCCGCCCGGGAACCCGGTCAGGCCGGGGAGCAGGTCGCCGAACGCGTTCACCTCGGCCACCGCGAAGTCGCGCAGGCCGGTGCCGACCATCAGGTCCACCCCGGCGCACGGGCTGCCCGGGAAGCAGGCCGCCGCCTCCGCGCACACCTCCAGCGCCCGCTCCCAACCACGAGGGCCGAGCGCGGCGACGACCTGGGCGAGGTCACCGCGCCGCCCGCCGAGGTGCAGGTTGGTCATCGGGGCGCGGGACATCCGCACGACGGCGTGCGTGGGCCGCCCGGCCACCACGACGACCCGCAGGTCGGCGGGGCCACCGCCGAAGGACATCTTGGGGAACCACTGCTCGACGTGCAGGCCGTCGGGGGCGAGCGCGTCCACGATCGCGGCCACCTGCCGCTCGTCGGTGTAACGGCGCACCCGCAGTGAGTTGAGCAACCCGTCGGGGGTGACCGCCACCGAGGTGGTGGCCACGATCCGGTCGCCCCCGGTCTGCAGCGCGATCACCCCGGCGGCGGAGGAGCCGTGCCGGGGCTTGACGAACACCCGCCGCCAGCCCGCCTCGGCCATCGATTCGCGCAGGTCCCGGTAGCCGGTGACCGGCCGGGGCAGCGCGGGCGGCACCGGCACGCCGGCGGCGGCCAGGCGGGCGTGGCAGCGGGTCTTGTCGAACATGACCGCGATCTCGCCGGTGTCGCCGTACACCACCGCTCCGGGCGTACGCTCGACGGCCCGGCGCACCCGCTCCAGGGCTTCGGTGAGGCGCCGGTACCACAGCGCGCTGCCGGCGGTTCTGGCCGGGTCGCCCGGACCGCGCAGCAGCGCGTCGGCCTCGGCGTCCTCGCCCGGCGAGTCGATCCGCACCACCGCGCCCGGCCGGAGCCGCGGCTCGCCGCCCGCCAGCACCTCCGTCCACGGCACCACCTGCGGCGTGCCCAGCCCCGCTGCCTGCGCAGCGGCGGTGAAGAGGGTGACGCGGCGGTCGCCGGGGGTGCCGACCACGGCGAGGCGGCCCGGCGTCATTCGCCGACCACGACGAACGGACGGTCGTCGTCCTTCCTGCCCGACAGCTCGACCCCGGCGCCCGGCAACGCCGCCCGGACCCGCTCCGCCATCTTCTCGCTCGGATAGTGGTGGTGCAGGTCGAGGCGGCACCCCGCTCCGATCCACACCTCCGGGTACTCCAGCGCCGGGAACTCGCCGAAGAGATTCCGGTAATCCACGGCAGGCTCCGATCCATGGGTGGGCAGGCGATATGTCGCGGTACTTCTACCAGAGAGGACCGACGAATCGCGGGCGAACCAGGCGAACCCCGCCCGCCCCCCGATCCGGCCGGAGGCGGCCCCCGCAGTCCGGCCACGGCACCACACCCATCCGGCTACCGTTGCTTCGCATGACTCACACCGAGATCGAGATCAGCGCGGAGCTGGTGCGGGACCTGCTGCGTGACCAGCACCCCGACCTGGCCGATCGCCGTTTGCGGCTGGGCGCGCGCGGCTGGGACAACCAGCTCTGGCGGCTCGGTGACGACCTCGCCGTCCGGTTGCCCTGGGCGACGCGGTCTGCCGACGCGCTGCTGCGCAAGGAGCACACCTGGCTGCCCGCCCTCGCCCCGCGCCTACCGCTGCCGGTTCCCGTCCCGCAGCGCCTCGGCGAGCCCTCGCCGCGGTTTCCGCGCCCCTGGATCGTCACCACCTGGGTACCGGGCGCGCCCGCCGACCGCGCCCCCGTCACGCGCGGCGCCGAGGCGGCCGACGCCCTGGCCGCCTTCCTGACCGCTCTCCACCGGCCCGCCCCCGACCAGGCGCCCGCCGGCCGCGACCGCGGAGGGCCGCTCGCCGGCCACTCCGAGGGGTTCGCCAAGCAGCTCGCCGAGGCCACCGAGCTGGGCCTCGTCCCCGACCCGGACGCCGTCCGCGCGATCTGGGAAGACGCCGCCGCCGCCCCCGAGTGGGAAGGCCCGGCGCTGTGGATCCACGGCGATCTGCATCCGGCCAACGTCCTCACCGCGGACGGCGCCATCTGCGGTGTGATCGACTTCGGCGACCTCTGCGCCGGCGACCCGGCCTGCGACCTCGCCGCCGCGTGGATTCTGCTGCCGGACGGCGCCGCCGACCGCTTCCACGCCGCGTACCGGCCGGCCCCGGACGCCGCGACCCTGCGCCGCGCCCGCGGATGGGCGGTGGGACGCGCCCTCAGCGGCATCCTCATCGGCGAAGCCGGCCTCCGCGGCCGCCCGGGCGGCAAGGCCACGTGGGGCCCACCCGCCCACGCGTCACTGCGACGCCTCATCGCGGCCGTCACACGTCCTTGACGACGCGCCGCGCCGGCCGTGGCCCGCACCCGGGCGGCGCATGTCAGGACGGCATTCCGTAGCGGGCGGCGATGGCGGCGGCGCGGTCGCGCAGGGAGGTGCGCAACCACTCCGGGGCCAGGGCTTCCGCGTCCGTGGTGAGCTGCCACAGCGCCCATTCGGCGTGCCTCGGATCTTGGAAGGTCACCTCCAGCCGCAGCCGGCCGTCCGGGTCGGCCTCTTCGGCGCGTACGGCCAGCGCGGTGCCCACCAGTTCCTCCCGCCGCGCCGGGTCCACCCGTACCAGCACCGTGACCTGGTCGCCGCCGGTCCGGAACCGCGTGCTGCGTTCCCGCCAGGCCCGGTTCAGATCGACCCGGTCCGGTCGCTGTGCGGGTTCGGCGAGTTCCTCGGCGGCCAAGATGCGCGACAGCCGGTAGGTGCGGTCCTCGCCGGACCTCGTGGCCAGCAGGTAGCCCCGGTCGCGTACGGTGACCAGGCCGATCGGGTCCACCGTGCGCCAGGTCGGGGTCTGGTCCACGGCCGCGTAGTGGATGCGCAGCTTGTGCCCGGCGAACACCGCCCGCAGGACCTCGGCCACTATGGCGTCGGGCACCTCCTCATCGGCCAGCCGCCGCGAGAGAAGGTCGGTCTCCGGGTCGATGAGCAGTCGCTCGGCCGCGCCGGCCGCGGTGTCGCGATAGCTCTCGGGTAGCGCGTCGATCACCTTGAGCATCGCCGAGGCGAGCGCCGAGCCGAGGCCGAACGCCTGGGCGCCGCGCCGCGATCCGGCGACCAGCAGGGCGAGGGCCTCGTCGTGGTTCAGACCGGTGAGCTCGGTCCGGAAACCGGGCAACAACGCGAACCCGCCGTTCCGGCCGCGTTCGGCGTAGACCGGGACGCCGGCCGCGGACAGCGCCTCGATGTCGCGCAGCACGGTGCGGGTGGACACCTCCAGCTCGCGCGCCAGCGCGGTCGCGGACAGCCGGCCGTGCTGCCGTAGCAGCAGCACCAGCGAGACCAACCGGTCGGCGCGCATACGAAAAACGCTACCGGAATACACGACACAGGATGTCGTGATTCGCCTGCGAGGCTGATCACCACAAGGACGGCGGCTACTGAGCCGACCGGGCGTACCGAATCGAACGGAGCTGATGTGGCGATGGAGCGAACGGCGGTCAACCCGTGGGCGTGGTCGGTGGAGCTGGGGTACAACCAGGGTGAGATCGTCTCCGGGCACACCCGGACCCTGTACTGCGCCGGGCAGACCGCGATGAGCGGCGACGGCAAGCCCCAGCACGCCGACGACATGGCGGCGCAGCTGGCGCTGAGCCTGGACAACCTGGAGGCCGTGCTCGGCGAGGCCGGCATGTCCCTGGCGAACCTCGTCCGGCTCAACGTCTACACCACCGACGTCGATCGGCTCTTCGAGCACTACGGCGTGCTGGCGTCGCGGCTGGGCGCCGCCGGTGTGGCGCCGTCCACCACGATGCTCGGGGTGACGCGGCTGGCGATCCCCACCCTGATGGTCGAGCTTGAGGGGACCGCCGTCGCGTGACGCGGCCTCGCCGCCTCCGGCAGGGCCGCCGGGGGCGGCACGAGCGGCCACCGGCGAACTCGCCCGTGGCCGGCTCACGCCCTTGACCGTGAGATCACCTTTCCCGCCAGGACGTCGTGCACGGTGAACCGGCTGAGCTCGTCCGCGACGGCGTCCGCGACGGCGCGGTCGAGGACGGCCAGCGACTCCTGCACGCCGCGGCCGACCTCGCACGACGGGTTGGGACCATGCAGCCCGAGCACCGGGTCCTCCCCCTGGAGCAGCCGCCAGACCTCGGCGAGCGTGATGTCGCCGGCGGGGACGGCCAGCTCCCACCCGCCGTGCACGCCGGGACGCGACCGCAGCAGCCCGGCCGCCCGCAGCGGGCCGAGCACCCGGCGTACGTGCACGGGGTTGACATTCGTGCTCGCCGACAGCTCATCGGAGCTGACGGGACGCTCACCGGCCACGCCCGCGAGGTACGTCAGCACGTGCACGGCGACCGCGAACCTGGTGTTGGTCGATCGGGCCATGACGCCATCTTGTCATATCGCAACCATCACAGCTACAGTTCTGGGCGCAACCGCAATCTTTATGGTTACGAATAGGACGAAGATGACCGTCGCCATCACCGGAGCCTCCGGCCCGCTGGGCCGCAGCACCGCCGACCACCTGCTTCGACTCGCCGGCCCGACCGAGGTCGTGCTCGCCACCCGGCGCCCGGACGCGCTCGCCGACCTCGCCGCACGCGGCGCCGGCGTACGGCGAGTCGACTTCACCGAACCGGGCACGTTCGCCACCGCGTTCGCGGGCGTCGACCGGCTGCTGATCATCTCCACCGACGCCATCGGCGCCCGCCTCGACCAGCACCGCGCCGCCATCGAGGGCGCGGCCGCGGCCGGTGTCCGGCACATCGTCTACACCTCCGTCCCGGAACCGGTGCCCGCCAACCCCGCACTGGTCGTCGCCGACCACGCCGGCACCGAACAGGCGCTGTACGACAGCGGCCTGACGTGGACGGTGCTCCGCAACAACCTGTACGCGCACATGCAGATCCCCGTCATCGAACAGGCGATCACGTCCGGACGCCTCGTGACCAACGGCGGAGACGGCGCCACCGCCTACGTGACCCGCGAGGACTGCGCCGCGGTGGCGGCGGCGGTGCTGACCCAGGACGGGCACGAGGACCGCGTGTACGACGTCACCGGCCCGGAGGCGCTCACCGCCGCCGACCTCGCGGCACTCGCCGGAGAGGTCGGCGGTCGCCCCGTCGAGCCGGTCGCCCTCGACGACGACGCCATGGCGGCGGGCCTGCGGGCCGCCGGGGCGCCGGAGGAGGCGGCGGAACTGGTGGTGTCGTTCGGCGCGGCGACGCGCCTCGGCTTCCTCGCGCACGTCAGCTCGACGGTCGCCGACCTCACCGGACGTCCGGCCACGCCCTTGGCGGACCTCCTCCGGACCGTGCTGCCGGCGCGATGACGGCTGACGGCCGCACCCGGGACAGGTCCCCGGCACTGCTGCTCGGGGCCCTCGTCGCACTCGCACCGCTGTCCATCGACGCCTACCTGCCCGCTCTGCCCCGGCTCGCCGGCGACCTGGACGCCGCCCCGTCGGCGGTCCAGCTCACCGTGACCGCGTGCCTGGTCGGGCTGGCCTGCGGTCAGCTACTGGCCGGGCCGCTCAGCGACGCGTGGGGCAGGCGGCGTCCGCTGCTGATCGGGCTCGGCGTCCACACGGTGGCGGGCCTGCTCTGCGCCGTCGCGCCGGACGCGGCGAGCCTGGTCGTGTTCCGGGCGCTGCAGGGCATGGGCGGCGCCTTCGGGCTGGTCATCGCCTACGCGTGCGTCCGCGACCGCTACACCGGGACGGCGGCGGCCCGCGTCTTCTCGTCGCTGATGCTCGTGAGCGGGCTCGCTCCGGTGCTCGCACCGCTCGCGGGCGCCCAGGTGCTGCGCTTCGGGGACTGGCGCACCGTGTTCCTCGGGCTCGCGCTACTTTCCGGCGTGACTCTCGCCGGATGCGCCGTCGCGCTGCCCGAGAGCCTTCCTCCCGAGCGGCGCCGCAGAGCGGCGGGGGTGGCGTACCCCGCCCTGCTTCGGGACCGGGCGCTGCTCGGGTACGCGCTCGCCAACGCGCTGGTGTTCGGGGCGATGTTCGTCTACATCGCCGGTTCGCCGTTCGTGCTCCAGCAGATCCACGGCCTGTCCCCGCAGCAGTACGGCGTGGTCTTCGCCGTCAACGCGTTCGGGCTCGTCGCCGCGACCCACGTCAACGGCAGGCTGGTACGCCGCTTCCACCCGCGGAAGCTGCTCGGCGCGGGGGTCGCCGGCTCGGCGGCGGGCGGGGCCGCGCTCCTCGTGGTCGTGCTCGCCGACGCGGGCCTGTGGCCGCTGCTGACGGCTCTGCTCATCGTGGTCACGAGCGTGGGCCTGGTGCTGCCGAACGCGCCGGCCCTCGCCCTGCACGACCACGGCGCGCACGCCGGGGCCGCCGCGGCGTTGCTCGGCTTCGCCCAGTTCTTCGTCGGCGGCCTGGCCGCCCCGCTCGCCGGGGCCGACGGCGCCGGCAGCGCGCTGCCCATGGCCGTGGCCGTCGCCGTGCTCGGGCTCGCGGCGGCCCTCACCTTCCTCATGCTTCGCCGACGGAGAACCGGTCCCAGCCGCACCCGCAGGCTGACGAGCGACGATCAGGAGGTCCAGGAGATGCCGTGGCGGCGCAGCCACTCGATGTCCAGGGGGCTGGGCTCCTGACGCTTCGGCGTGGCGGCCTTGCGTACGCCGCCCTTGCCGCCGAAGTGGGCGAGCAGGTCGTTGCCGGGCTCCAGGACCACCTTGGCGAACTGGGGTTCCCAGCGGATGATCAGGCGCCGCCCGCACTCGGGGCAGTACCACTCCTCGCCGCCCGTGGCCGCAGCGTCCACCATGATCATCACGTGTGTTCCGCTCATCTGGCACCCCCTCGCCTCGGGCCCGCCTCTTGGCGCGGGGGTACCCAAGTTGGACGCACGTATGTGGTCAAAGTGGCGATATATCCGTCACCTGGTCACGGGGCGGGCTGCGGGGTGGCCGCCATGGCGGCCATGATGCCCTCCTCCGTGACCTCGGGGCCGACCAGTTCGCCGGTGATCGCGCCGTCGTGCAGGACCACCACGCGGTCGCAGTTCTCCACCAGCTCGGAGATGTCGGAGGAGATGAGCAGGACGGCCAGGCCGTCCACCGCCAGGTCGTCGATGAGCGACTGCATCTCGCCCTTGGCGGCCACGTCCACGCCCCGGGTGGGCTCGTCCAGCAGCAGGATCTTGGGGTTCATGGCCAGCCAGCGGGCCAGCAGGACCTTCTGCTGGTTGCCGCCGGACAACTCGGCGACCGGCTGGCGGGGCGAGACGGCCTTGATGCCGAGCCGGCGCATGAAGGTGGCCACGACGCGGTCCACCCTGGCGTCGGAGACGATGCCGGCGCGCGACAGGCGGGGCAGGGCGGCCAGGGCGATGTTGTCGCGGATCGACAGGCCGGGCACGATGCCCTCGGTGGTCCGGTTCTCCGGGACCAGGCCCACGCCGGCCCGGATCGCGCCCTTGATCGACCACTTGCGCAGCGGCGCTCCGGCGACGATGACCTGACCGGCGTCCACCGGCATCGCGCCGGCGATGGCGCGGGCGGTCTCGCTGCGGCCGGCGCCGAGCAGGCCGCCGAGGCCCAGGACCTCGCCCTGGCGGATGGCGATGGACACGCCGGAGAGCACGTGCCGCCGGGTGAGGCCGGTGGCCTCCAGGATCGGCAGGTCGGCGGGGACGTCCGCGGGGCCGGCGGGCTCGGGGGCGGGCTCGTCGGCGCGGGGGTGGTAGGGGCGGCCGACCATGAGCGAGACGAGGCGCACCCGGTCCAGGCCGGGCAGCGGGCCGGTGTGCACCACCTTGCCGTCGCGGAGCACGGTGACCCGGTCGCAGATGCGGTAGATCTCCTCCAGCCGGTGGCTGACGTAGATCACCGAGCGGCCCTCGCCGCGCAGCCGGTCGATCGCGCCGAACAGGACGTCCATCTCGGCGGGTTCGAGCGAGGACGTCGGCTCGTCCATGATCACGACCCGGGCGTCGGCGGAGGCGGCGCGCGCCAGGGCGACCATCTGCTGCGCCCCCGCCCCGAGCGAGCCGAGCGGACGGCGTACGTCCACCTCCATCCCGTACGCGGCCAGGATCTCGGCCGCGCGGGCGTGCATGCGGGCGAAGTCGATCAGCCCGAACCGGGTACGCGGCTCGCGGCCGAGGAACAGGTTCCGCGCCACGCTCATCAGCGGCACCAGGTTGCTCTCCTGGTGGATGGTCGCGATCCCCGCCCGCCTGGCCTCGCCCGGGGAGGCGAAGCCGCGGCGCCGCTCGCCGAGGTAGCGCAACTCGCCGCCGTCGGGCTGGTGCACCCCGGACAGCAGCTTGACCAGGGTGGACTTGCCGGCGCCGTTGCCGCCGACAAGGGCGTGCACCTCGCCCGCGGCCAGGGTGAAGGAGACGTGGTCCAGCGCGCGCACGCCCTGGAAGCTCTTGAGTATGCCTGCGGCTTGGAGAACCGTGCTGCCCGTCGTCACAAGCATCCTCCCGTACCGACCTTCCTAGGCGAGAGGAGACGCCTCGATGAGATGATGGTGATCCCGCTAGGAAACAATCCCGTAACAGAACAGGCGTGATCCTGTCACAGGTGATCGGAAATCGTCACTCTCCGGTCAGGGCCTGGCCACGTGGAGGTGAACGCCGCGGGCGGCGAGGTCGTCCAGCACGTCGCGGGGGGCGCCGTCGTCGGTGACCAGGTGGTCGATGCGGTCGCTGGGCACCGTCTGCACCATCGTGTCAATGCCGATCTTGGTGTGGTCGGCGAGCACCACGACCTCCTCGGCGGCGGCGGCCAGGGCGCGATCGACGCTGGCGACCTGCATGTTGGGCGTGGACAGGCCGCGCTCGGCGGTCAGGCCGTTGCCGCTGATGAACGCGCGGCGCACGCGCAGGCCGGCCAGGGAGTGCTCGGCGGCGCTGCCCACCAGGGCGTGGATGCTGCCGCGCAGGGTGCCGCCGGTGAGCACCACCTCGACCCGGGCCGCGCCCGCGAGGGCCTGGGCGACGAGCAGGGAGTTGGTCACCACGGCCAGCTCGGTGTTGCGGCTGAGCCTGCGGGCGAACTCCTGGGTGGTGGTGCCGGGGCCGACCACGATCGCGTCGCCGTCCTCGACCAGCGAGGCGGCGAGGTCGGCGATGGCGAGCTTCTCGGCCGAGGCGACCTGGGCCTTCTGCGTGTACGTGGGCTCGCGGGACAGCTCGCCGGGCAGGGTCGCGCCGCCGTGGTGCCGGTTGAGCAGGCCCTCGGCCTCCAGCGCGCGCAGGTCGCGGCGTACGGTCACCTCGGAGGAGCGCACGGCCTGGGCCAGCTCGCGCAGCGAGACCGCGCCGTTGGCCCGGACCAGCTCGATGATGCGCTGGCGGCGCTCGGCGGCGAACACGGGCCGACGGCCGTCACCCGGTGCCTGTGTGTCGCCCACGATCTCTCACCCTGTCATCCGCGATCGGGCAGGTGCCGGCCAGGAAACACCCTGGCCGATTCCGATCATAGTGTGACCGGGCAGTGCCCGCGAGCCACCATGCAAAGGCGCTTCACAGGCCCGGTCGTGACCGTTTGCGAACGAATCCGATCGGATCTCTTGACTGTTTCGGTTCCCGGATGCTTCTTTTGGTGCTGCAGACGTCCAGATTTGTTCACTTCTGCACGAGGAACGAGGATCCACTGGATGACGGCGACACGACGCACCCCCCGAACCCCCCTGTTACTCCTGCTCGGCCTGCTGCTCGGCCTGGCGCACACCGTCGTCGGGACGACGGCCGCGCGGGCCGATGAGCCGGTCGCCGACAAGCACGGCCTGCGTGGCGACTACTACCTGCAGTCGCGGGCCGGGGCCTTCGACTTCGCCGAACTCAAGGCGACGGTGGTCGATCCGAACATCGAGATGGCCGATCTCAACCCGGTCTTCCAGACCCTGACCGGACGCTCCGACGACGTCTCGGTGCGGTGGACCGGCCGGATCGAGCCCAAGCTCACGCAGACCTACACGTTCTCCATGGTCGGCGACAACGGCTACCGGCTCTGGGTGAACAACCAGTTGATCATCGACCACTGGGTGGACGACTGGGACATCGAGCAGGTCGGCACGCCAATCGCCCTCGAAGCCGGCAAGAAGTACGACTTCAAGATCGAGTACTTCGAGCACTTCGGCGGCGCGAACCTGCGCCTGCGCTGGCAGGCCCCCGGCCTGGAGAAGCAGATCGTCCCGGCCGAGGCGTTCTACCTGCCCGAGGGCTTCGACCCGCCCGGCCCCGAGTCGGCCGCGGTGGACGAGTCGGGCCAGACCGTGACCCTGGACTTCGCCGAGGACCTGGCGCCGCTGCCGCAGAACGCGCACCAGCACCTGGTGACCACGGTGTCCGGCACGGCGTACCCGGCGACCTCGGCCGCGCTCAAGGACGGCGACCCCTCCGTGGTGCTGCTCAAGCTCACCTACCCCGTCCCGATGCAGGCCGGCAACACCGTACGCACGGCGTACGACGGGCAGGGCGGCATCACCACGGCCGCCGGCGCCCCGCTTGAGGAGTACAAGCAGGTGGGGGTGGCCAACGGCTCGCGCTACACCCTCCACACCCCGTGGACCGACGACGTGGACGCGCGCAACCCGCTGCCCGAGTACCCGCGCCCGCAGCTCCGCCGCGACGACTGGCGCAGCCTCAACGGCACCTGGCAGTTCGCCGGCGCGGCCCAGGGCGAGGCGCCGCCGTTCGGCAAGGACCTCGCCGAGAAGATCGTGGTGCCCTTCCCGGTGGAGTCGCTGCTGTCCGGCGTGCAGCGGCACGAGGAGCGCATGTTCTACCGCCGCACCTTCAAGGTGCCGGGCGACTGGAAGGGCGACCGGCTGCTGCTGCACCTGGACGCGGTGGACTGGGAGGCCACGGTCTACGTCAACGGCAAGCAGGTCGGCACCCACAAGGGCGGCTACGACCGCTTCACCGTGGACGTGACCGACGTGCTCAAGCCGCGCGGCGAGCAGGAGCTCATCGTCGCCGTGTACGACCCGACCGACCGCGGCCGCCAGCCGATCGGCAAGCAGCGGCTCAACCCCAGCGGCATCTGGTACACCACGGTCTCCGGCATCTGGCAGTCGGTGTGGATGGAGCCGGTGGCGCAGACCCGGGTCGACTCGCTCAAGCTCACCCCCGACGTGCCCGGCAGCGCGCTGAAGGTCACCGTCAACGGCAGCGCCGGCAACGACACCGTCGCGGTCGTCACCGCCCGCGCCGGCAAGCGCGTGATCGGCACGGTCACCGGCAAGGTCGGCGCCGAGCTCACCCTGCCGATCCGCAACCCGCGCCTGTGGTCCCCCGAGGACCCCTACCTGTACGACCTGCGCGTCCAGCTCAAGCGCGGGCACAAGACGGTCGATGAGGTGGACAGCTACTTCGGCATGCGCTCGGTGGGCGTCGGCCAGGTGAACGGCACCACCCGGCTGCTGCTCAACGGCAAGGACGTCTTCCACATGGGCCCGCTCGACCAGGGCTTCTGGCCCGACGGCATCTACACGGCCCCGACCGACAAGGCGCTGAAGTACGACCTGGACCAGACCAAGAAGCTCGGCTTCAACATGGTCCGCAAGCACGTCAAGGTCGAGCCCGACCGCTGGTACTACTGGGCGGACAAGCTGGGCCTGCTCGTCTGGCAGGACATGCCGTCGATGTTCGGCAACCTGACCGCGGCCGACAAGGCCCAGTTCGAGGCCGAGATGCACGAGATGGTGCAGCAGCACATCAGCAGCCCGTCGGTGGTCATGTGGGTCACCCTCAACGAGGGCTGGGGCCAGTACGACCAGGCGCGCCTCGCCGACCAGGTCAAGAGCTGGGACCCGTCCCGCCTGGTGAACAACATGAGCGGCGTGAACTGCTGCGGCGCGGTGGACGGCGGCAACGGCGACGTCGTGGACGTGCACAACTACCCCGGCCCCGGCACCCCGCGCGAGCCGAGCGCCACCCGCGCCTCGGTCATCGGCGAGTACGGCGGCCTGGGCATGCCGGTCATCGGCCACACCTGGTCCGGCGGCGGCTGGGGCTACGCCACCGAGCCCGACCCGGCGGCCCTCACCGACCGGTACGTCCAGATGAGCCAGGAGCTGGACCGCCTGCGCTCGTGCAGCGGGCTCAGCGCGGCCGTCTACACCCAGACGACGGACGTGGAGACCGAGCTCAACGGGCTCATGACCTACGACCGGGCGGTCACCAAGCCGGACGTCCAGCGCGTGCACGACGCCAACAAGGCCGTGACCGACGCCACCCCGGCCGCCTGCTGACCAACGCACTACGCCCTGTTCGCCCCGTGGGGGAGCGGCCTCGGGGCCGCCGCTCCCCCACGCACCCCCTGAACCTGTACGTTCTTCTGGAGGAAGGCCCATGAAGCTCAAAGTCGTCCTGCTCGCCACGCTGCTCGTGGCGGCGGCCGGGTGCGCCAGAGGCGAGGAGACGACCGCGGCGCCCGCGGCGTCCAGCACCCAGGGGCAGCAGGTGGTGGCCACGCCGACCGGCGCGAGCACCGGCCCCACCTGCACCCTGGAGCAGTTCGGCGGCACCAAGTTCGACCTGAAGACGGCCGTGGTCGGCTTCTCGCAGTCGGAGAAGGAGGCCAACCCGTTCCGGATCGCCGAGACCCAGTCGATCAAGGACGAGGCGGCCAAGCTGGGGATCGAGAACCTGCGGGTCACCAACGCGCAGTCGCAGTTCTCCAAGCAGATCACCGACGTGCAGCAGCTCATCGCCCAGGGCGCGCAGCTCCTGGTGATCGCGCCGCTGAACTCCGACGGCTGGGAGCCGGTGCTGCAGCAGGCCGCGGCCAAGAAGATCCCGATCATCACCGTGGACCGCAAGATCAACGCCAAGCCGTGCAGCGACTACCTGACCTTCATCGGCTCGGACTTCTACCAGCAGGGCCAGCGCGCCGCCGACCAGATGATCAAGGCCCTGGGCGGCAAGGGCAAGGTAGCGATCCTGCTCGGCGCCCCGGGCAACAACGTGACCACCGAGCGCACCAACGGCTTCAAGGACCGGATCAAGGAGAAGGGGACCGGCATCGAGATCTCCTTCGAGCAGACCGGCGAGTTCGCCCGCGAGAAGGGCCAGCAGGTCACCGAGCAGCTCATCCAGTCCAACCCCGACATCAACGGCATCTACGCCGAGAACGACGAGATGGCCCTGGGCGCGGTGACCGCCCTGAAGGGCGCGGGCAAGGAACCCGGCGAAATCAAGATCGTCTCCGTGGACGGAACCAAGAGCGCGGTCCAGGGCATCGTGGACGGCTGGCTCTACTCGGTGATCGAGTCCAACCCCAGGTTCGGCCCGCTGGCCTTCGAGACCGCCCAGAAGTTCCTCAACGGCGAGCCGATCCCGGACAAGGTCATCATCAGTGACCGCGAGTACGACACCACGAACGCCGCAAGCAGCCTCTCCGAGGCGTACTGACCCCATGCGGGCCCGCGCCACCCCCACCCGGCGCGGCCCGCACACCCCCGCCCGGCCACGATGACCTGCCACCCCAGGCCGGCCTCCCCGAGGAGGCCCCCCGGACGCAGGGCCCGCCCGGACATCCGGCGATCTCCCCACCATCGGCCGACCGGGTGGTGGCGGCTTGGGTGGGATCGCGTCCGGACTGCGACGGAAGCAAAGCGACCGAAGTGACGAGGAAAGACAGGCCCCTCCAATGCGCCCCACCCCGCCCGTGCCAAGCACGGGCCACGGCCCCAGCCCGGGTCATATCCGACGGAGGAGGACCCAGCCCGGACGCGGGCGCCCCTCCCTCCACCGCGCAAGCAGGGCTGTGGCGGCTCGGGCGCGGGTCGTGCGGACCAAGGAACGCGGGGAGCGAAGCGACCAGAGCGACGAGAGAAGACACGCCCCCGCAGAGCGCCCAAACCGACCCGTGCAAAGCACGGACCACG
The DNA here is from genome assembly GCF_014202315.1 of Thermocatellispora tengchongensis. Taxonomy (GTDB): domain Bacteria; phylum Actinomycetota; class Actinomycetes; order Streptosporangiales; family Streptosporangiaceae; genus Thermocatellispora; species Thermocatellispora tengchongensis. The sequence goes on from NZ_JACHGN010000014.1 coordinate 337,340, forward strand.
GGCACAGCGGTGGGCACAGCCCGGGCCACGGACACAGCGGTGGGCACGGCGCAGGCCACGGACACAGCGGTGGGCACAGCGCAGGCCACGGACACAGCCCGGGCCACGGGCACAGCCCGGGCCAGCGCGGGTCGTGTCCGACGGAGGAGGACTCACCCCGGACGCGGGCGATCCTTCCTCCTTTGCGCCAGGTGGGTTGTGGTGGCTTGGGCGCGGGTCGTGTCTGGAGGAGGAGCGCAGGGAGCGAAGCGACCGGAGCGACGAGGGAAGACGCGACCCTGCAGAGCGCCCAAGCCCGCCCGTGCGGAGCACGGGCCATAAGCACGGCCCAAGCCCGCCCGTGCGAAGCACGGGCCATAAACACAGCCCAAGCCCGCCCGTGCGAAGCACGGGCCATAAACACAGCCCAAGCCCGCCCGTGCGAAGCACGGGCCATAAACACAGCCCAAGCCCGCCCGTGCG
>NZ_JACHGN010000014.1:337898-344173 GCF_014202315.1 Thermocatellispora tengchongensis
GCGGAGCACGGGCCATAAACACAGAAGGGAAGTCATTGGGCACCACCGATGGACCCGCGGCCGGGAAGGCGCCGGACGGGCTTGGGCCCGTGCTGGAAGCGCGGGGGATCTCCAAGCGGTTCCCCGGCGTGCTCGCGCTCGACCGCGTCTCGCTCGCCCTGCGGCCTGGTGAGGTGCACGCGCTCGTCGGGGAGAACGGGGCGGGCAAGTCGACGCTGATCAAGGTTTTCACCGGGGTGCACCGCCCCGACGAGGGCGAGTTGCGCTACCGGGGCGAGCCGGCGAGTTTCGCCACCCCGCTCGACGCGCAGCGCTCCGGCATCTCCACGATCTACCAGGAGGTCAATCTCGTTCCGATGATGAGCGTGGCCCGCAACCTGATGCTCGGCCGCGAGCCGCGTAACAGGTTCGGGGTCATCGACGCGGCGCGGATGAACGCCGAGGCCGAGCGGGTGCTGGCGGGTTACGGCGTCGAGACGGACGTGCGCCGCCCGCTGCGTACGCTGGGCATCGGCGCGCAGCAGATGGTGGCGCTGGCTCGTGCGGTGTCGATCGACGCCAAGGTCGTGATCATGGACGAGCCGACCTCCTCGCTGGAGCCGCGCGAGGTGGCCACGCTGTTCGGGGTGATCCGGCGGCTGCGCGAACAGGACATCGCGGTCATCTACGTCAGTCACCGGCTGGAAGAGTTGTACCAGGTGTGCGACCGTGTCACCGTGCTCCGCGACGGCAGGCTGGCGCACACCGGCGACATCCATGAGCTGGAGCGCATCCAGCTCATCTCGCTGATGCTCGGCCGCGACGTGGGCGAGGTGCGCAGCGGCGGGCTGACCAGGTTCAGCCGCGACCGCGGCAGGGCCGTGACCGCCGAGCCGGTGGTCGAGGCGCGCGGGCTGAAGCGGCGGCACGTGCTGCAGGACGTGTCGGTCAGCGTGCGCCCCGGTGAGGTGGTGGGGCTCGGCGGGCTGCTCGGGGCGGGCCGCAGCGAGACCGCCAAGGCGATCATCGGGGCGCTGCCGCTCGACTCCGGCCAGGTCATCGTGGCGGGCAGTCCGCTGCGGCGCCGTACCACGGCGGGTGCGATCAAGGCCGGGATCAGCCTGCTGCCCGAGGACCGCAAGGCCGAGGGCATCATCCCCACCCTGTCGGTGCGCGAGAACATCGCGCTGGCCGCGCTGCCCGCCCTGGCCCGCGCCGGGGTCGTCTCGGACGCGCGGATCGACCAGGTCGTGGACACGTTCATGAAGCGGCTGCGGATCAAGGCGTCCTCGCCGCACCAGAAGGTCTCGGAGCTGTCCGGCGGCAACCAGCAGAAGGTGCTGCTGGCCCGCTGGCTGGCCATGCAGCCCAAGGTGCTGATCCTGGACGAGCCCACCCGCGGCATCGACGTCGGCGCGAAGGCGGAGGTGCAGGCGCTGATCGACGAACTGGCCGAGGCCGGCCTCGGCGTCCTGCTGATCTCCTCCGACCTGGAGGAGCTGGTCGAGGGCTCCGACCGCATCCTGGTCCTGCGCGACGGCGCCGTCGTCGGGGAGCTTTCCGGCGACGAGGTGACCGAAGAGAGGATCATGGCCTCCATAGCGGAACACTCCAGCACGAACCCGGAAGAGGCTGACGCGCATGGCTGAGGCGACCACCGCACCCTCCGGCCCGCCGGGCCGGCTGGACCGGGCGCGGGTGTTCATCTGGTTGCAGGAGTACGGCGTGTACGCCGCCGTGCTCGCGCTGCTCGCCTTCAACGTCCTGTTCACCCCCCACTTCCTGGACGCGGCCAACTTCCGCACCCAGCTCGTCCAGGTGGCCCCGATCGTGATCGTCTCGCTGGGGATGGCGCTGGTCATCGGCACCCAGGGCATCGACCTGTCGGTGGGGTCGGTGATGGCGCTGGCCGCCGCGGTCGTGGTGCTCTACCTCGGGTACGGCGCCTGGCCCGCGATCCTGATGGCCCTGCTCGCGGGCGCGGTGGTCGGGGCGGCGGGCGGCTCCCTGGTCGCGTACGTGGGAGTGCAGCCGATCGTGGCCACGCTGGCGCTGCTGGTCGGCGTGCGCGGCATCGCCAACGTGCTGGTGCCGCAGCTCAAGGAGTTCCGCAACCCCGACCTGATCGCGCTGGGCAGCGGCTCGCTGCTGGGGCTGCCGCTCGTGGTGATCATCGCCGCCGCGCTCACGGTGGTCGTGACCTTCCTGGTCCGGCGGACCACCTTCGGCCGCCAGGTGGTGGCGATCGGCGGCAACCGGGCCGCCAGCGAGCTGTCCGGCCTGCCGGTCAAGCGGGTGCTGCTCACCGTGTACGTGATCTCCGGCGTGCTCGCCGCCATCGCCGGCGTGCTGGCCACGGCCCGGCTCCAGGCCAGCGACCCCACGTCGCTGGGCCAGTTCATCGAGCTGTCCGCGATCACCGCGGTCGTCGTCGGCGGCACCCCGCTCACCGGCGGCCGGATCAGGGTGCTCAGCACGGTCATGGGCGCGCTGCTGATGCAGCTCCTGTCGGCCACCCTGATCAAGCACAACCTGCCGCAGTCGTGGACCCAGATGGTCCAGGCCGGCATCATCCTCGCCGCCGTCTACGCGACCCGGGAGCGTGGGACCCGATGACGACCGACACCACAGTGATCGCTCCGGAGAGCGGGAACGGTGCCGCCCGGAAGGAGCGGATCAGTCACCTGATCCAGCAGCACGGCGCGCTGATGGTGCTGTTCGCCCTGATCGTGGTGGGCACGTTCGGCTTCGACTCCTTCGCCACCCCGGAGAACGCGGCCAGCGTGGTCGTCGCCTCCTCCTTCACCGCGATCATCGCGATCGGCATGACGTTCGTGATCATCAGCGGCGGCATCGACCTGTCCGTCGGGTCGTTGTTCGTGCTCGGCGGCGTGCTGGCCGCCTGGGGCTCCCAGTACGGCGCGGTGGTCGCGCTCCTGCTCCCCCTGCTGGCCTGCGGCGCGGTCGGGCTGGCCCAGGGGCTGCTGATCGCCCGCACCGGCATGGCGCCGTTCATCGTCACGCTCGCCGGGCTGCTCGGCGTACGCGGGCTGATGCTGGCCATCTCGGACGAGGGCGCCACGACGTACCTGGTGCGCGACAGGACGTTCGCCGCGCTCGGCCAGGGCGAGATCCTGGGCCTGACCTACCCCGTCTACATCACGATCGTGCTGGCCCTGCTCGGCATGCTGCTGCTCCAGCGCACCGGCTTCGGGCAGAACGTCTACGCCATCGGCGGCAACGAGCAGGCGGCGGCGCTGATGGGCGTGCCGGTCGCGCGTACCAAGGTCTACGTCTACCTGATGTCCGGCCTGCTGGCCGGACTCGCCGGGGCGCTGAACGCGGCCCGGCTCTCCTCCGGCGTGACGATCCTGGGCATCGGGCTGGAGCTGGACGTGATCGCCGCGGTGGTCATCGGCGGGACGCTGCTGACGGGCGGCGCGGGCGGGCTGACCGGCACGATCGCGGGCGTGCTGCTGCTGGGCGTGATCCAGAGCCTGATCAACCAGGTCGGCAACCTCACCTCCTCCTTCCAGCAGGTCGTCAGCGGCGCGTTCCTCGCGCTGGTGGTGATCGCGCAGCGGCTGCTGAGCAAGGCGCAACGGCTGTAGTCATCGGATGAAAGTTGCACGCCGCGCCGCAGGTCGGCGCGGCGCTCCCATGCCCGTCCTTCTCGCCTGAGCCCGGCGTTCCTAGCATTCGCGCCGGGCGACCACGAGGAGACGACATGGGCAAGAGAGCCTACCTTTCCATCCTGGCGGCGCTGGTGGCGGCGCTCGCGTACGCGATCGTGGCGAACGCCGGGCCGGCGCAGGCGGCGGCGGTGCGGATCATGCCGCTGGGCGACTCGATCACCGGCTCGCCCGGCTGCTGGCGGGCGCTGCTGTGGAACCGGCTGCAGAGCACCGGCTACACCGACATCGACTTCGTCGGCACCCTGGGCCCGCAGGGCTGCTCGGTGCCGTACGACGGCGACAACGAGGGCCACGGCGGGTACCTGGTGACCAACGTGGCGAGCCAGAACCTGCTCCCGGGCTGGTTGTCGGCCACGCGGCCGGACGTCGTGCTGATGCACTTCGGCACCAACGACGTGTGGAGCAACCGCTCCACCGACGCGATCCTCGCGGCGTACAGCACGCTGGTGGACCAGATGCGCGCGAGCAACCCGGCGATGAGGATCCTGGTCGCGCAGATCATCCCGATGAACCCGAGCACCTGTCCGCAGTGCGCGCAGCGCGCGGTGGCGCTGAACCAGGCGATCCCGGGCTGGGCGGCGGGCAAGACCACCGCGGCCTCGCCGATCACGGTGGTGGACCAGTGGACCGGGTTCAGCACCGCGGCCGACACCTACGACGGGGTGCACCCGAACGCGAGCGGCGACCAGAAGATGGCCGACAGGTGGTACCCGGCGCTGACGGCCGCGCTGGACGGCGTGACCCCGACGGCCACGCCCACGATCACACCCACCGTGACCCCGACGAGCACGCCCACGGTCTCGGGCGGGTGCGCGGCGGCCTACCGGGTGACCGGGTCCTGGCAGGGCGGGTTCCAGGGCGAGGTCACGGTGCGCAACACGGGCACGGCGCCGATCGGCGCGTGGACGGTGCGCTGGACGTTCGCGGGCGGCGAGCGGGTCACCCAGTCGTGGAGCACGGCGCTGAGCCAGAGCGGCACGGCGGTGACCGCGCGGAACGCGTCCTGGAACGGCTCGCTGGCGGCCGGGGCGAGCACGACGTTCGGCTTCCTCGGCTCCGGCACGCCCGGCGCCGCGCCCGCGCCGAGCTGCGCCCCCTCCTGACGATCCCCCGGTCCGTGCGGAATACAGGCGTACGAGAAGGGAGCCGACTGGGAGCACGACCGCGACTGAAAGTTTCAACCACAAGCCGATAGTTTGCGGGCGCAAGCAGGCACGATGGCGCGGGCTTCTCGCCTGCCGTTGCACCCTTGCCGCACGCCCGACTACCGTCCGGGTGGACCTGGAGGGACCGAAAGTTTCGGGTCGGCGGCGGTGGTGGCCAACGGCGACCTCCGGTCTCGCGAAATCTGCGGTACTTCCCCGGAGGTAGATGTCAGTGCTACGCACCTCGTTAGCCGGGCCCATGCTGCGGCCCGTGGTCCGGTTCAGGACGCTCGCGGCCGTGGCCGTGCTCGGGCTGCTCGCCACGTTGCTGCTGCCCGCTTCGCCCGCGCACGCGTCGGGGCCGTTGCGGGAACACGCGGCGGCGCGCGGCAAGTTCATCGGCACGGCCCTCGCCACGAGCCCGCTCGCCAATGAGACCGCCTACCGCAACATCGCGGCCACGGAGTTCAACCAGATCACGGCCGAGAACGCGATGAAGTGGGAGTCCACCCAGCCGAACCCGGGGCAGTTCACCTTCTCCGGGGCCGACCAGATCGTCAACTTCGCCACGCAGAACAACCAGCAGGTTCACGGGCACACGCTGGTGTGGCACAGCCAGACGCCGAACTGGGTGCAGAGCCTCGGCGCGAGCGCCATGCGGCAGGCGATGCAGGAGCACATCGCCCAGGTCGTGGGCAGGTACGCGAACAACCCGGCCGTGGTGTCGTGGGACGTCGTGAACGAGGTGTTCGACGAGAACGGCGGCTTCCGCTCCTCGTTCTGGTACAACACGCTGGGGCAGAGCTTCATCGCCGACGCCTTCCGGGCCGCCCGCGCGGCCGACCCCGACGCGCGGCTGTGCATCAACGACTACAACGTCGAGGCGGTCAACGCCAAGAGCACCGCGATGTACAACCTGGTCAGCCAGCTCCGCCAGCAGGGTGTGCCGGTGGACTGCGTGGGCTTCCAGGGCCACCTGTCGTTGCAGTACGGCTTCCCGAACACCCTGCAGCAGAACCTGCAGCGCTTCGCGGACCTGGGCGTGCAGGTGCGGATCACCGAGCTGGACGTGCGCGTCCAGGGCTCGCGCGACGCGACCAAGGACGCCAACCAGGCCACCTACTATCGCAACGTCGTCAACGCCTGCCTCGCGGTCACGGCCTGCGCCGGCGTCACGATCTGGGGCTTCACCGACAAGTACTCCTGGGTGCCCGAGACCTTCCCGGGTGAGGGCTTCGCGCTGATCTACGACAACAACTACGGGCAGAAGCCGTCGTACACGGCGGTGCACGACGCGCTGGCGGGCGGCACCAGCACCGACACCACGCCGCCGACCACGCCCGGCACCCCCACCGCGAGCAACATCACCGCCACCGGCGCCACCCTGACCTGGACCGCCTCCACCGACTCCGGCGGCAGCGGCCTGGCCGGCTACAACGTCTACCGCGAACAGGGC
>NZ_JACHGN010000015.1 GCF_014202315.1 Thermocatellispora tengchongensis
CTGGTCGATTCCGGCAGGTCGGTGATCGTGATCGAGCATCACCAGGCGGTGATGGCGCACGCGGACTGGATCATCGATCTGGGTCCGGGTGCGGGTCATGACGGTGGCCGGATCGTGTTCGAGGGCACCCCGGCCGATCTGGTCGCCGCGCGTTCCACCCTTACCGGGCAGCACCTCGCGGCCTACGTCGGCGCCTGAGACCGCCTGACCGAGGCCCCGCCGGATCGGGGCCCGCCGGGTCGCGACCTGGCAGGGGCTTGCGGCTCGCATTCGGCGACCAGCGTCACGAACCGGCGCCGTCCGCCCCGGGCACGGGGGAACGAGGACACAGGGGCAAGAGGCACGAGTGCGCGGTGACGACCGGCGCGCACGACCGCGAGAACCGTCCCACCGCCCCCGGACCAGCGGAACAGGAGCCATGCAGACCACGCTCATCGTCATCTACACCGACCACCTGCGGGAGTGCGCCGCCTTCTACAGCGGCCTCGGGCTCCCTCTCCAGGCGGAGCAGCACGGCAACGGCCCCGAGCACCACGCCGCCGAGCTCGGCACGATGGTCGTCGAACTGTACCCGGCCACCGAGCACCGGCCCGCCACCGGAAGCCTCCGCCTGGGCTTCCGGCTGCCCCACCACGCGGCCCCTCGCGACCTGCCGCCCGGACGGCACCTGCTCACCGACCCGGACGGCCGCACGATCGACCTGGAGATCACCGAGAACCCGGCCTGAACGACGCGCGTTGACATATTGACCTGAGGTCACTAATACTGACCTCAGGTCAATAGTTGTCATGCGAGGGAGAGCGACGATGCCTGCGGCGACGGACTCCGAGACGGCCGGCCTCCATTTGATCGGCAGGCTGCTCGATCCGGCCTCAAGGGCCGATCCGTACCCGATCTACGCTCAGCTCCGCGGTCTCGGCCCGGTGTGGATCGAGCAGATGCCGGCCGTGGTCGTGACCGGATACCGCGACTGCGAGACGCTGCTGCGCGACCCGCGGCTCAGCGCCGAGCGCTGGCGGCACGGCGGTTCCGAGCCCGAGGACCCGTATCCTCCGGACGCGCCGCCCTCGGTCCGGCAGCCGTGGTTCCTGTCCCAGGACCCTCCGGACCACACGCGGCTGCGGCGCCTGGTCAGCCGCGCCTTCACCGCCCGTGCGGTCGCCCGGATGGAGTCGTCCATCGGCCGACTCGTGGACCACTTCCTCGATCGCGCGGCCGGCCGGGACACCTTCGATGTGCTGTCCGGCTTCGCCCACCCCCTGCCGGTGACGGTGATCTGCCGGATGCTCGGCGTTCCGCCGGCCGACGAGCACCTGTTCCGCGAGTGGTCCTCTCAGCTCACCCGGCTGGTGGACGGGTTCTTGACCGCCGCCGCCGGGGCCGGGGAGACGCCGGCGTGGGTCCCCGGCATGGTGGAGATGCATCGGTACGTCAACGACCTCGTCGCCGACCGGCGCGCGACCCCTCGCCGCGAGGACCTGATCTCCGAGCTGATCGCCGCCGAGGACGACGGTGACCAGCTCGGTCACGACGAGCTCGTGGCCACCATCGTGCTGCTGCTGGTGGCCGGGCACGAGACCACCGTCAATCTGATCGCCAACGGCGTGCTCGCCCTGCTGCGTCACCCCGAGTGGCTGGCCGCCCTGCGCGCCGACCCCGGCCTGGCCCCCGCGGTCGTGGAGGAGATCCTGCGCTACGACCCGCCGGTCCACCTCACCGCCCGGATCGCCGATCAGGACATGACGATCGGCGAGGTGCGCGTGCCGGCCCGCAGCCTGGTCATCCTCCTGCTGGCCGCGGCCCACCGGGACCCGGAGGCGAACCCGGACCCTGACCGGTTCGACCCGAGTCGCGCCCAGGTGCGGCATCTGGGCTTCGGCTTCGGCCCGCACTTCTGCCTCGGCGCGCCGCTGGCCAGGCTCGAAGGCCGGCTGGCACTCGCCGCGTTCGCGCGACGCGTCCAGGACCCCAGGCTCATCGCCGACCCGCCGCCGTACCGTGAGCACATCAACCTCCGCGGGGTCGGCGAGCTCCTCATCGCCCACGCCGGGGTGAAGGGGTGAGGCGGTCGGCTAACCTGGTGCCGTGGTCGCTTCCCGGACTCGCCGCCGACTCTCCCCCGAGGCCAGGCGCGGCGAACTGATCGAAGCGGCCATCCGGCTCCTGGAGTCCGGGCAACCGGTGACCAACTGGGTCCAGGCCGTCACCGCCGAAGCGGGCGCCGCCAAAGGAACCTTCTACGTCTACTTCTCCTCGTGGGAAGAGATGCTGGTCGCCATCCGAGACCGGTTCCTGCAGAATTACGTGGACCGGTTCCAGAAACTCGCCGAGACCACCGAGCCGATCGACTGGTGGGCCACGCTCGACGCCGAATGCGGCATGGCCATCGACATCATCGCTCAGCCCGGCGGGCTCCACCACGCGGTCTTCCACTCCAGCGCCGCCCTCGCGCCCGTCGAGGCCGATCGCGACATCACCGCAGCCATCGCCAAGGTGCTGCAGCGGGGCATGGCCGAGGGCGCGTTCCGCGCCATCGACCCCGAGACCACCGCCTCCCTCCTGTTCACCGTCCTGCACAGCGCCGGCGACGCCATCGCCGCCGGCGCCGAACCGGAGCGCTGGCGGCAGGCCGTCCGCGACCTCACCCACCACTGGCTCGCACCGTCGTCCCCAGCGCACCCGTGACCTCGGTCACGCTGTGCCTCGGCCCGGGGGACGCGGTGGGGCTTCGTGGTCGTGGTGCAGGCTGAACACGGTGAGCCAGTGGGCGTCCTGGACGCGGTAGCCCAGAGCCCACAGCCCCTTGATCAACCCCGGCATGTGGCCGGCGCCCCACACGACGGCGACCACGAGGTCGTCGGCCCCGCGTTCCCGGTGCAGCTCCGTGGCGGCGCGGAGCAGAACCTCGTCGCGCCGGGTCACGATCAGGTCGTACACCGCGTCCGGGTCTTGCGGCGGCCGGCTCGGGTCGTCGTCGGTCGTCAGAGCACGTGCGATGAGGCGCCTGCTGCCGAACAGCCGCATTCCCGTCGAGTAGAACAGGAACAGGACGAGAGAGAGGATGCGTGAGACCAGCGGGATCTTCCGCCACAGAGCCGTGAACTCGCGCCCGGTCATGTCGGCCCTGATGACGGCGGCGTCCAGACCGGCGTAGTCGATGTGCTGCGGCACCAGCGCGAAGCGATCGTTCTTCGTGACGAGGCGATAGGACGCGATCCGGGCGCGCATGGAGAGCGACAGCCCGTTGACGCCCTCGGCGAGCACGATGTCGCAGCCTCGAAGTTCCTCCTGCACCTGCGCGTAGAACTCCGGCTCGCCGACGTGGATCATCGGGTACAGGACGAACCGCAGCCGCGCGGCCGGGTGCCGGAAGGTCATGACCGCCGAGCGCACGCCCGCGAGTTCGGTGACCTCGATGATCTGCATGCGCCACCTCCAGTGCTGGAGGGCCCGCATCCGGCGGGCGCGCCGCCGGATGGCTTCGTACCGGCAACGCGCCGCCGCCGGGCCGGGTTCCGCGCAGCGGGAGGCGACCGGCCGGGACGCCGGCGGCGCTAGGCGCTCAGCACCTTGCGGAGCCCGGCCTGGGCCTGTAGGCCGGCCCCTCGACGCCGCGCGATCCATCACGGCCGTACGCGCGGCCCCCGATGCCGTCGCCGCCGGCCCCTCCGGGCCGGCGGCGCGTGGGGCGTCACCGGAAGAGGGTGTCGGCGTGACGCCTCCATGGGGCGGCCTGCTCCAGCCGGCCGGCGATGCCGAGCAGCAGGTCCTCCCGGCCGTAGGCGGCCACGAGCTGCACCCCGATGGGCAGCCCGCCGGTGCTGCGGCCGAGCGGGAGGCTGATGGCCGGCTGCCCGGTGACGTTGAACGGCGGCGTGAAGGGCGCGTAGTCGAACATCGATCGGACGAACGTCTCCAGGGTGTGGCTCGGATCGTCGTAGCGGATGGTGCCGTGCGGCGCGGGAAGCTGCGCCATGGTCGGGGAGACCAGCAGGTCGTAGCGGGTGAAGAAGGCGGCGACGGATCGGGTGACCCGGTTCTGGGCGTCGAAGGCGGCCAGCAGGTCCAGGGCGCTCAGCCTCGCGGCCTGTTCCAGCACCCGCCGGGAGACGCCCTCCAGCAGCGCCGGGTCGGGTGGCCGGGGCGCCCGTTGGAAGATCGCGCCGAGGAAGGCGGTCTGCGTCACCACCAGGGCGTGGATGACGGCGTCCCAGTCCACGACGGGGCTCGCCTCCTCGACGTGGTGTCCCTGCTGCTGGAGCAGGCGGGCCGCGTGCTCGGCGGCGGCGGCCACCTCGGGGTTGACGGGCGCGTCCGACCAGGGCTTGGTCGTGATCGCGACACGCAGCCGCCGGGGTTCGCGGGTCGGTTCCTCGGCGTAGGGACGGGCGGGCGGCGGCGCGGTGTACTTCTCGCCCACGCCCGGCCCCTGGACGGCGTCCAGCAGGTGGGCGGTGTCGCGGACGGTGCGGGTCAGGGCGAAGGCGTCGGCCATGCCCAGGGCCGATTCGCCCAGGTCGGGCCCGCAGGGCAGGCGTCCCCTGCTGGGTTTGAGCCCGACCAGCCCGCAGCAGGCGGCCGGGATGCGGATCGAGCCGGCTCCGTCGCTGGCATGGGCGAGCGGTACGGCGCCGGCCGCCACCAGGGCCGCGGCGCCGCCACTCGACCCGCCGGCGCCGCGGTCGAGGTCCCAGGGGTTGCGCGCGGGCCCGAACCGTACCGGCTCGGTGGCGAAGCAGAGCCCCAGCTCCGGCATGGTGGTCAGACCGAGGGTGACCAGCCCGGCGGCCCGGAAGCGGCGCATGAGGTCGCTGTCGTGAGCTGCCGGCACACCGGGGCCGAGGGCGCGGCTGCCCATGAAGAACGGCACGCCGGCGGCCATCGGGCCGATGTCCTTGATCAGGAACGGCACGCCGGCGAAGGGGCCGTCCTCGGCGTGGCCGAGGGCCGGCGTGAAGAGGGGCAGCGCCAGCCCGTTCACCCGCTCGTCGGCGGCGGCCAGCGCCTCGCGGGCGGCGGTCTCGACCTCGGCGGCGGTGACCTCGCCCGACTTGATCAGGTTCCGCAGGCCGACGGCGTCGTACCGGGTGTATTCGTGGATGTGCATGGGATGTCCTTCCGGGGCGCGCCGGACGCGCCCCGCACGTCGATCGTTCGCTGATGGCGGGCGGCGTCTGCCGCCGCAAGGGGGAGCAGCCTGAACGGGGCGACGGTCTCGGGGGACCCTCGCCTGAATCGACGTGTTCCTACGCTCGGTACATCGCCAGCATCATCACGCCCGCCGCCCGCCGCCGTCGAGCGATTTGCTGGCCGGCGCCCGGTGCGCCACCATGCGCCGTGCGGTACCGTGCATGATCGAATCGATGCCGCGGGGGAAGGCGAGGGATGATCGCGCTGTTACGGAGCGGGCAGGTGGCCGCGGCCCTTCTCCTCGCCGTTGTGCCGGGCGTGACCGGGTGCTCGGCCGGGCCGCCGGGGGCGACGTCCGTCTCGGTGACCGCGAGCGCCCCCCAAACGCCTTCCACTCCGGCGGCCACCGGGCCGGCCGGCGCCGACCACATCGACATCTCCGTCTTCCTCTGCCAGAAGGACGACCCCTTCGAGTCCTGCGAGGGCAAGCCGGCGACCGCGAGGCAGAAGCGGGAGATCGAGGCTCTGCTGCGGCGCCACCCGGACGTGGTGGAGGCCACCTTCGAGGACAAGCGGGCGGCGTACGAGAACTTCCGCGAGCAGTACGGCGAGGACAGCGTGCTGGTCTCCGCGATGAAAGTGGACGACATGCCGGAGTCGTGGAGGGTCTCACTGCCGCCGGGCACCGACGCCACGGAGCTGGTCGAAACCGTGCGCCGATTGCCTGGGGTATCCGATGTCATCGGACGTGAATGCGTCAGTGGTAAGTGTCGGCGCGTGGGCGGCTAGGCGGCGGCTCGCCGAGGGGCTCGCCGAGATGGTGACGGATCTCAACCATCTTCCCGTGGCCGCGCCGCCCTGGCGTGCGTGCACCCTGAGAGCTTCCGCGCCGACGAGTTACCTCATCCGCCTGCGCTATGGCGATGCCAGGGTGTCATGGATCGGGACGGCGGATGACGCCAACCAGTGCGTGCCAACCACGAACGGTACATTGCGGACGTGGTCCTATATCGGGGACACGGTCGGCTCGGCCTACCAGGAGGGCCGCTGGCCGTCACTCACCCCGCCGGATGAGTGCGAGCCGGGGCCCGGGAGAATCGGGCAGGATCGGCAGCTCGTGCCGGAGGGTTCGATCGGGCTCACCGTGTGCGGGCTGAGCGTCAAGGCGCCGCAGCGCAAGAGCCACGGCGCGGACACCGCGAAGAAGGTCGCCGCCGAGATCGATTCGCTGCGGGCGGAGAGGTTCGACGGTGCCTGCCGGCCCGGACGAGGGTCCGCCATACGTCTCGTCTTCCGCTACGCCCAGGGCCCTCCTGCCGCCGTAACGGTCTGGGGCACGGAATGCGGCATGGAGAACACCTTTCTCCGTGGTGCGCTCTCGGCCGAGTTGATGGACGAGCTGTCCGGCCTTCTTGACTGACGGCGCCCGCCCGGGACCGCGATCGCTATTTCCCATAGTGGGCGATATCACAACGCGCCGGAGGAATCGGTGAAGGGGGCGTCGCGTTGACCAACGAGGTCGGGAACGCCTGGTGAACCGGCATTTCCCGGTCTGATCCCGGCCGGGCCCACATCGGGCCCCGCCTGCGCGCACGGTCAGGGTTTCAGGTATAACCTACCTGTGATCCATGTTTCTGCCTTGCGCAAGGTGTACGACACCGGCGTGGTGGCGCTCGACGGTGTCGACCTCGACGTACGCGAGGGCGAGATCTTCGGCGTGCTCGGGCAGAGCGGCGCCGGCAAGAGCACGCTGCTGCGCTGCGTCAACCTGCTGGAACGGCCAACCAGCGGCACGGTCACCGTGGACGGGCAGGATCTGACCGTCCTCGGCGACGCCGAGCTGCGGCGGGCCCGCAGGCGGATCGGGATGATCCACCAGCACTTCGCGCTGCTGTCCTCCCGCACGGTCGCCGCGAACGTGGCCTTCCCGCTGGAGGTGGCCAAGGTGCCGCGCGCGGAACGCCGGGCGCGTGTGGCCGAACTGCTGGAACTCGTCGGCCTGGACGGCAAGGCCAAGTCCTATCCCGCCCAGCTCTCGGGCGGCCAGAAGCAGCGGGTCGGCATCGCCCGCGCGCTCGCCGCGCGCCCGAAGGTGCTGCTGTCGGACGAGGCGACCAGCGCGCTGGACCCGGGTACCACGCAGTCCATCCTGGCCCTGCTGCGGCGCCTCAACGCCGAGCTCGGGCTGACGATCCTGCTCATCACGCACGAGATGCACGTGATCAAGAGCATCTGCGACTCCGCCGCCATCATGCGCGAGGGCAGGGTCCTGGAGTCGGGCCGCGTCCACGATCTCATCGCCCGGCCCGGCTCCCAGCTCACCCGGGAGCTGTTCCCGCTGCCCGAGCCCGCGCCGCCCGGCAGCCTCACGGTGACGTTCCCGGCCGGGCAGGCCGAGGAGCCGGTGCTGTCGGGCCTGGTGCGCAAGTTCGGCGTGGACGTCAACATCCTCGGCGGCTCGCTGGAGGAACTGCGCGGCGTCTCGGTGGGGCGGCTGCGCATCCGGATGGAAGGCGAGGACACCGCCGCCGCGCTGGCGTACCTGCGCGGACGCGGCCTGCTGGTGGAGGAGGAGACGCCGTGAGCCCGGAGGAACTGGTGCCCGTGCTGTGGGAGGCCACGGCCGAGACCGCGCAGATGGTGCTGTGGTCCACGCTGCTGACGGCGGTGTTCGGGCTGCCGATCGGCGTGCTCCTGGTCACCACCGGCCGCGGCGGCCTCACCCCGCTGCCCGCACTCAACGCCGTGCTGGGCGCGGTGGTCAACATCGGGCGCTCGCTGCCGTTCATCGTGCTGATGGTGGCCATCCTGCCGTTCACCCGCCTGATCACCGGAACCACGATCGGCACCGTGGCCGCCATCGTCCCGCTGACGCTCGGGGCGGTGCCGTTCTACGCGCGGCTGGTGGAGTCCGCGGTGCGCGGCGTGAGCCGCGAGGTCGTGGAGGCCGCGCAGGCGATGGGCGCGCGGCGCGTCACCGTGGTGCTGAAGGTCCTGCTGCCCGAGACGCTGCCGGCGCTGGTCGCGGGGCTGACCGTGACCGTCGTCGCCCTGATCGGCTACTCGGCGATGGCGGGCGCCATCGGCGGCGGCGGCCTCGGCGACCTGGCCATCCGGTACGGCTACCAGCGCTTCGACACCACGGTCATGGTCATCACCGTGGTGCTGCTCATCGTCATCGTCCAGCTTGTCCAGAGCCTCGGCGACCTCCTCGCCCGCAGGCTCTCTCACAGATAGGAGATATCGGGGTGCGTAGATTGTTCGGGCTGGCCGCTGCCGCGGTGCTGGCGCTCTCGCTGGCCGCGTGCGGCTCCGACGCCACCACGAGCGCCGGCCCGTCGGGGGACGCGACGGCTTCGCAGGCCGCGCCGCTGAAGGTCGGCGTGAGCCCGGTGCCGCACGCGCAGATCCTCAAGTACGTCGCCGACAACCTGGCCGCCAAGGCCGGCCTGAAGCTGGACATCGTCGAGTTCTCCGACTACGTGCAGCCCAACGTCCAGCTCCAGGAGGGCCAGCTCGACGCCAACTACTTCCAGCACCAGCCGTACCTGACGGACTTCCTGAAGTCCAAGGGCGGCGAGGAGCTGACGTTCGTACAGGCCGTGCACCTGGAGCCGCTCGGGCTGTACTCCAAGAAGGTGACGGCGGTGAGCGCGCTGGCCGACGGGGCGAAGGTCGCGGTGCCCAACGACGCCACCAACCTCGGCCGGGCGCTGAAGCTGCTCCAGGACAACGGCCTGATCACGCTGAAGGAGGGGGTCGGCACCGACGCCACCGAGCGCGACGTCGCGCAGAACCCCAAGAACCTGACGTTCGAGCCCCTGGAGGCGGCCCAGCTCCCCCGCTCCCTGGAGGACGTGGACGCCGCGGTCATCAACGGCAACTACGCGCTGGAGGCCGGCCTGAAGCCCGCCGGCGACGCGCTGGTGCTGGAGAAGGCCGAGGGCAACCCGTACGCCAACGGCCTGGTCGTGCGCAAGGGCCAGGAGGGCGACGCGCGGCTGAAGAAGCTCGCCGAGCTGCTCGCGGGCCCGGAGGTGAAGAAGTACATCCAGGACACCTACCAGGGTTCGGTGATCTCCTCCACGCCCTGACGGCCGTCCGCGCGGGGCCGGGCCGGTGACACCGGCCCCGCGGCCCGCGGGCACCCGCCGCCCATCAGGGGGCGTCGATCAGGGGGCGTCGGCCTCCACGGCCGCGACGAACGCCGACGCCTCGCCCTCGTTCATGCCGGTCTCGCCGCGTACCAGGAACACGGCCTGCTCGGTCCGCCCGGCCGCCTTCAGGGCCCGCACCCGCTCGGCGAGGTCGCCCGTCGCGGCCGGCCGGAGCACGGGGCGGCCTATGCGCGGCGGCAACGGCGAGGGGCGGCCCGCCGCGATGGCGTCCACGGCGTCCTTGGCCTCCTTGAGGCCGATCCCGGGGATCTCCTCGCGGACCAGCTTGATCGCGTGGATCTGACGCCCCCGCTCGCACAGCCAGCGTACGCGCTCGGTCAGGTCGGCCCCGACGGGCGGCCGCTCCAGCGGGGCCGCGCCGGCGCGCGCCCTGACCATGACGACGGCGGCCAGGACGAGGATCGCCCCGGCCGCCAGCAGGATGTACAGCACCTCATCGGACACGCCGCGATCTTACGCCGCCGGCTCAGCCCAGGTCGCCTGGCCCGGCCATCCGCATCCGCAACCGCGGGAAGCGGAGTCAGGCTCTCGCCAGGGTCGCGACCTCGACCTCGGGGGTCCTGGTCCGCGAGATCTGGACGATCACGTCGCGCAGGTGCTCGCGCATCGCGGCCTCGGCCGCCTCCGGGTCGCGGGCGACGATCGCATCGACGATCTTCTCGTGCTGGACCAGCGAGACGCCGGAGCGGCCCGGCTGGAGGGACAGGCGGAACTGGTGGCGTACGAGCTGGCCCTGGAGCCGGACCAGAATGGTGCGGGCGGTGCCCTGGCCGGCGATCTCCTGGATGAGGGAGTGGAGGGCCGCGTTGAGCTCGGAGTAGGCCAGGGGGTCGCCCGCCTCGACCTTCTCCCGCATCGCGCGCCGGATCTCCAGCAGGCGCTCGGCCTGCTCGGGGGTCACGCGCTCGGCGGCCTTCGCCGCCAGCAGGCCCTCCAGCGCCATCCGCACTTCGGTGATCTCGACCGCCTCGTCGGTGGAGACCGCGCGGACCCGGGCTCCCTTGTTGCGCTGCACCTCGACGAGGCCGTCGGCGACGAGCTCGCGCAGCGCCTGGCGCACGGCCGACCTGCTGGCCTGGTACAGCTCGCACAGCTCGGCCTCGATGAGGCGCTGGCCGGGGGCGAAGCGCCCGTCGAGCACCGCGCGGCGGATCTTCGCGACCAGATCCTGAGTGTCGGGCCCTTCCATGATCGTCCTCCTGTGTCCGGCGCCGCACGATGCCGTATGATTTGTCAACATTCTAGGTGACGAAATCGTCATCCCCGTCCAATGCGGCGGCCACCGGGTGCCCTCCTGCGAGGCTCGAACGGGGAGATCAGGGCCGGCGCGGCCAGACCACCCCGTCGAAGAGCTTGCGCGCGGTGCGGACCACGCCGGAGCGGCGCACGCGCAGGCCGGCGCCGGTGCCCGAGACCTCGATCAAGGCGTCGAAGTAGCCGGTGGGGTGCTCGATCCGCAGCGGCCCGCCCGGCGCCGTACGCCCGGCCGCCTCCGCGGCCACCGAGCCGTCCAGGAGCACGGCGGTGGCGACCGACACGGCGCCCAGCACGCCGATGGAGGTGTGGACCCGGTGCGGGATGAAGGTCCGGGCCGAGATCGTGCCCCCGTCCCTGGGGGCGGCGACCAGGGCCACTTTCGGCACGGTGGTCGTACGCACGTCGCCCAGCCCCATCAGCGCGCCCGCCCGCAGGCGTATCTCCTCGACCCTGGCCGTCAGCGCGGCGTCGGCCTCCAGCTCCGTGGGGGACTCGTAGCCGGTCGCGCCCAGCGCCCCGGCCGCGACCACGACCACGGGCATGCCGTTGTCCACGCAGGTCGCCGCCACGCCGGCGATCTCGTCGCGCACCGAGCCGGTGGGCAGGAGGCTGCCGCAGGTGGCCCCCTCCGTCCCCTCGAAGCACAGGGTGACGGGCGCCGCCGGGAACGGCACGCCCGAGATGTACGTGCCGCCCGCGTACCTCACCCGGCCGCCGCGGGTGTCCACGTACGCGGTGGCCACCCCGTCGCCGTTCAGGATCCGGATGCGCACCCGCGTCTCGTCGCCCTCGGCCGGGACCAGCCCGCGCTCGATGGCGAACGGGGCGACGCCGGCCAGGATGTTGCCGCACGTCTGACCCGCCGACACCAGGGCCTCGGCCACGTGCACCTGCAAGAACAGGTAGTCGACGTCCGCGCGCGGCTCGGGCGAGCGGGAGACGACGGCCACCTTGCTCGTCAGCGGGTGACCGCCGCCGATCCCGTCGAGCTGCGCGGTGTCCGGCGAGCCCATCAGCCGCAGCAGCAGGTCGTCGCGGCGGGCGGGGTCGGCGGGCAGGTCGCCGGCGAGGAAGTAGGCCCCCTTCGAGGTGCCGCCGCGCATCAGCATGCAGGCGACCCCGGCCTCTTCGTCGTCTTCGTCGAAGGTGTCCACGCCACTCATGGTGCCGTGCCGGGGCGGGGGATGCCCCGGCCGGGCACCGACCGCAGGACCTCCGCCGTGGCCCGGGTCATCAACGGCATCTCGCCGGACGACTCGGCCATCTCGGCGGCGGCCTCCATCTCGGCCACCCGGCGGACGCTGTGGCGTACGGTGCCGTCGAGCAGCCTGCGGATCACGTCGCCGTCGAGCTCGGTCAGGGTCTCGACCAGGTGGTCGTGGCACCACCGCCCCAGCCCCTGCGCCTCCGCCACCCGCAGCGACTCGACCATCAGGGCGGTCAGGCCCTTCACCACGATGCTGCGCAGCAGCTTGCGCGCCGCCGCCTCGCCGACCCTGCCGCCGAGCGGGGTGACGTCCATGCCGCAGGCGGTGAGCAGACGGGCCGCCCGGACCACCCCGGGGCCCGACATCAGGATCGGGGTGCGCATCCCGAGCCGGAGCACGGGCGCCATCAGCACTCCCTCGGCGAACGACAGCCCGTGCGCGGCGGCGGTGGCCGCCAGTTCGCGCTTCAGCTCGGGACTCGCGGTCGCGAGGTCGAGGTAGACGGCGTCGGGCGCGGTGTGCCCGAGCACCGACGCGAGCGCGGCGGGCGCGTCGGCGGCGGCCGTCAGACCGATCACCAGGTCCGCGCCGGCCACGGCCTCGGCGGGGCCGCCCATGGCGGTGAAGCCGGCCGGGCGCCCGGTCCAGGCCGGGTCGAAGCCCGTGACGTGCGCGTACGCGCTGAGGTCCGAGGCGATGGCGTAGCCCGCCTCGCCGAGCCCGAGGAAGGCGACATGGGGTCTCATCCCGCGTCCTCCGGCAGGTCGTCCACGTACTGGACGCCCAGCTCGGCCAGCAGGTCGCGCAGGCCGTACATGTCCACGCCGAGGACGCCGGAGCGCAGGGCCTCGCGCTTGTCCTCCTCGGCCGCGAGCCTGGCCCGCGACCGCTCCAGCACGCCGGCGGCCGAGCGGCGGGGGACGCACATCACGCCGTCGTCGTCGGCGATCACGACGTCGCCGGGGCGCACGAGCTGCCCGCCGCACACCACCGGGACGTTGACGGAGCCGGGGCTCGCCTTCACGGTGCCCTGCGCCGAGACGGCGCGCGCCCAGACCGGGAACCCCATCGCGCGGAGGGTGGCGATGTCGCGCACCCCGGCGTCCGTCACCAGGCCGATCACACCGCGGGCGGCCAGCGAGGTCGCGAGCAGCTCGCCGAACATGCCGTCCGTGGACGGGGAGGTGACGGTCACGACGAGGACGTCGCCCTCGCGGCACATCTCCACCGCCGCGTGGATCATCAGGTTGTCGCCGGGGTGGCACGACACCGTCACCGCGGGCCCGGCGATCACCGCGCCGTCCTGCCGTGGGCGCACCGCGGGGTCCACCAGCCCGGTCCGCCCGGCCGCCTCGTGGGCGGTGGCGACACCGGCGTCACGCAGCCCCCGTACGACGTCGGGGTCGGGACGCGTCACATTGCGCACGACATAGTGCCCGGCCATTGCGATCCTCCTAGTCGAGCTCGGTCGTGACCTGCGGGTAGATCCGCTGGTAGGCCTCGGCGTACGCGTCCACGGGCAGGCCCAGGTTCGGCCCGCTGTTGCGCTTGGCCTGCACCCCGCGGCGGCGTCCGAGGTCGGTGTAGTACTCCACCAGGTGACCCTGCGCGCCCAGGCTGTGCATCGCCGCCAGCTTCCGCTCCCACACCGGCGTGATGTCGAGCAGCACGTCGGGGTGGAAGCCGCACATCTCGGGCTGGTGCGGCTCGAAGCAGAAGACCGGAGGAGCGCCGATCACCTCCCCCTCCCCCGGCACACCGGGCGCCTGCGCGAGAATCCGCGCCTTCAGGGCGATCTCCCGCGCCGCAGGGTGGTCGATGTTGTACGGGTCCTGCGCCGCGTGCGTCAGCACGACCGACGGCTGCAGGCGGCGGTACAGGTCGATCAGCGCCCGCATCAGCTCCGGCGTCTCGGTCAGCGGGTAGTCGCCGGCGTCGAAGAACACCACCTCCGCCCCGAGCGCGTTCGCCGCCTTCTCCCCCTCTTCCCGCCGGATCGCCTTGACCTCGTCCAGGCTGAGCCCCTTCCGCCACAGGCTGGCGGACTCACCGCGCTCCCCGAAGCTGAGACAGGCGATCACGGCTCGCCGCCCCCGCTGGGTCGCCAGCGCGATGGCCCCGCCGGCCCGCCAGACGAAGTCCCCCGGATGCGCGGTGACGACCAGCAGCGGGTCCTCGCTCGGCATGCTGTTCCTCCTCAAGTCCCGGACGGCAGCGCACTGTCGCCAAGATTGTCAACAAAAGGACGCCCAGAAGAAGCCGCCCTGATTTGCGCCGATATTGTTGACAATATCCTCCTCAACCGCCCGGCCACAACAGGGGGATGGCCCCGTCTTGGAGCCGACGCCAGGGAAGGCGCGGTTCGCAGGCGGGGACGAACGTGGGCCGGATGAGCGCAGGGCGCGCATCGGCGACGCGCCGCTCGCCCACGCCGTACCCAGGTGAATCGCGGCCGAGGCCGCGGCTAGTATGGCTGGCGGTTCGAGGAGGTGTACGCGTCCTGGTGGGCGCCGCGGTCTTCAAAACCGACGAGGCCGAGGATCTCGGCCTGGCGGGTTCGATTCCCGTCCACCTCCGCGCATATGGGCTCACGACCCGTTTCCGGCATCGGCGAGCGGCCGCCCGTTCTCCCCGCGGAGCCGGGAAGCGGGGAACGGAGCCCCCGGACCGGCTATGGTCTGGATCATGAAGCGGATGTACCTGCCGCTGTCCGCGCTGGGGCTCGCGTTCCTCACGCTGTCCGGCATCGCGGTGCTCGCTCCCCTTTGGGCCCAGACGGGCAGGTGCGGCGAGGAGTACGACCGCATCAACCGGGCCCTGGCGGGTTTCGACATCCTGGCGGTGGCCCCGCCCGGGGCCGTCCCGCGCGGGGAGCGCACGGCCAGTTGCGACACCGACGACTATTTCGCGTCCATCGGCCTCTCCTACCGCCCGGACCGGCGCCATGACTCACTGCAGGAAGTGGAGACCTTCTACCGATCCGCCGCCCTCCGGCACGGCTGGAAGATCGTCCCGGCCGAGGACTCCCCGAACGGCGAGGAATGCGTGATCAAAGAGGTCGCGGGCGACCCGGTCAACCTCTCGGTCTGGTTCCCTCCGGACGCCGCCGGCGACTACGACGTGAGCGTGTCCACCTGGCCCTGCTGACGGTTCGCAGGCCGTAGAGGGAGCCACACACACCGGCGCAGGGGTGTGCCCGCCGGGTCAGGCGGAGACGAGCCGGAGGATCGCCGTGCCCTCCGCTCCCGCCACCACCTGCAGCACGACCGCGCCCTTCCGCTCGCGCGGCGGCTTCCCCGCCCTGCCGCACGAACTGCTGCTGCCGCCGCTGTAGAAGACGACGACGCAGCCGCTGCCGTCGCCGCTCGCCTCGCCGCTGGCCCTGCTGTTCGCCGAGGTCACCTTGTAGCCGACCTCGTTCTCGCCGACCTTGGTCAGGGTCAGCTTCGCGGGACCGTCGGGGATCTCGAAGCGGATCGTCACCGGCTCCGACACCGCGATCTCGCAGTTCCCGTCGGTGCACGCCTCGGGGTCGCTCCCGTCGGCCGCCGTCACCGCCGGGGACGGGGTGGGCGTGGGAGACGGGCTCTGCGAGGCTTGGGAGGGCGAGGGCGAGGGCGAGGGCGCGGCAGGCCGGGCGCTCTGCGCATTTTGGGCGCTCTGGGCGCCTTCGCCGACGCCACCGCATCCGGCCAGGGCCAGCGCGGTCAGCATGGCCGGCAGAACCAAGCCGGCCGTACGTCGCGTGCCCGTGGTCGGGTCCGACATCAGCCCTCCATACCTCGTCCGGGGTCGAGTGGCGAACCGGCAGCCGGTACCGGCAGCCACGAGAGAGCGACGGCATCGTCACTCGCGATCGTCACTCGCGCCGACGACAACATCCTGCCACCGGACGCGGTGCGACACACGCGAGCGGCACCATGAGTATCCGGCCGTGTCGAACACGTCAGGCGCGGTAGGCGAGCCGGCGCAGCAGGACCTCCGCCGGGCCGCGGTGCCCGCGCCGCCGCATCACCTCGGCGATCAGGACGGACACCAGCCAGGTCGCCGTGGCCAGGGCGTTCGGGCGCCGGGTGACCGGGATGGCGACCAGCCCGACGATCGCGGCCGTGCCGATGCCGCCGAAGTAGCCCGTGAGCGGAACAGCGGCGCGTGCGCGAACGCGATGGCCAGCAAGCATGAACCCCCGCGCCAGGTCGGGCGCCGGCACCCGCCCCGCTCCGCCGGCCGCCTCACCCGGGACCGCCGGCACCGTGCTCGGCACTGTCATCACTCGCCCCCTCGCCACTCGCGTCCCCGACGCCTCCTGCTCCAGGACCGTGATGAGCGCCCGGCCGGCCCGGAATGCGCCTGGGCACACGATCGGGGTGCACCTGCCCCCACCCGGGCGTGGTTCGATGGGCGGCGGTGGTCCGGTGAAGGAGAGGCGCGGCGCGTGGAGACGGCGGAGTGGTATCGGCGGTTCGCGGAGTCGGAGGTGCGGGGGCACAGCGCGGTGTACGAGGCCGTGGCGCTCGGTGTGGCCGGGGACGACACGCTGCTCGGGCTGATCGACACCCTGCCTCCGGCGAAACGGCAGCCGAACCTGCTGCTGGCCGCGGTGCGGTTCCTCGGCGGGCCGTACGACGACGAGGCGCGGTTCCGGTCCTGGACGGTGCGCAACTGGGACACCGTACGCGCGACCGTGCTGGCCCGCAGGACGCAGACCAACGAGGCCGGGCGGTGCGCGAGCCTGATGCCGATGCTCGCCGCCCTTCCCGGGCCGCTGGCGCTGATCGAGGTGGGCGCGTCGGCGGGGTTGTGCCTGTACCCGGATCGCTACCGCTACCGGTACGACGACCGTCCCGCGGTCGGGCCGGCCGACAGTCCGGTCGTGCTGGACTGCCGGACGAACGGGCGGGTTCCGGTGCCGGATCGGCTGCCGGAGGTGGTCTGGCGCGCCGGGATCGACCTCGACCCCGTGGACGTGCGCGACGACGAGGCGGTGCGCTGGCTGGAGTCGCTGATCTGGCCCGGCCAGGACGAGCGGCTGGCGCGCCTACGCAGCGCCGTACGGCCGGCCCGCGAGGACCCGCCACGGATCGTACGCGGGGACGCCGAGGCCGTCCTGCCCGAGCTGGTCCGCTCGGCCCCGGCCGGCGCCACGGTCGTGGTGTTCCACAGCGCGCTCATGCCCTATCTCGACGAGCCCGCCCGCGACCGCTTCGTCGCCCTGGTACGCGGCCTCCCGGTGCAGTGGATCTCCAACGAGGGCTCTCCCCGGCTCCCGTCGGTCCTGGCGAAACTGACCGAGCCCCTCCCGGCCGGCCGCCTGACCTTCCTCCCCGCCCTGAACGGCACGCCCTTCGCGATGGCCGACCCGCACGGCGCGTGGCTGCACTGGCTACAGCGGCTCGGCTGAGCCGCGCCCCTGGCGCCGGGGAGGCGTGATCTGGTCCTGATCCGCCGGTCCCCCGGCCAGGCTGGTCAGGACCAGGTCGGCGAGGTGCCGGTACGCCTGCGCGGCGTCCAGCCCGGTGGCCGCCTGGATCGCGCCGCGCTGGATGGAGCCCATCACCTCGGCCACCGCGGCGCCCACGAAGGAGGCGTGCACCGGGCGCAGCACCCCGGCCCGGACTCCCTTGGCCACCAGTTCCTGGACCCGCCGCGCCGCGTACTGGGTGTTCTCGCGGTACACCTCGCCGGCCGGGGCGAAGCCGGCCACGTCCGCGAAGAACGCGGCCGAAGCCGCCTGGAGCTCCGCCGCCACGGCCTCCAGGTAGATCGCGAGTTGCCGCGCCGGATCGTCGGCGGCCGCGACCCGGGCCTCGATGCGCTCGGCCGCGGACTTGAAGAACGAGCGTACGGCCGCCACCACGATCTGCTCCTTGCTGGGCGCCACGGAATACAGCGTGGTCCTGGAGCACCGCAGGCGTTCGGCCAGGTCGCCGATCCCGAACGACGCGAACCCCTCGGCCAGGAACAACTCACGGAGCTGAACCAGCATCTCCTCGCGGCGGGCGCGCGACCTGTCAGGCGACGGCATGGCACCGACTCTAGGCGGACGGCCGCGCGAGTACTAGATTCCATACCAAAGTACTCTGCCTAGTACTCAGAGGATCTTCGATGCCCGCATCACGCGTCATGCCCACCCGCGAGAGCGCCGACCTGATCGAGGTCGTCCGGGACCTCGCCGCCAGGGAGCTGGCCCCCCGCGTCGCCAAGGCCGAGGAGGACGAGGACTTCCCGCGCGACGTGTTCACCACTCTCGGCGCGATGGGCGTCCTCGGCCTGCCCTACCCCGAGGAGTACGGCGGCGGGGGCCAGCCCTACGAGGTGTACCTTCAGGTGCTGGAGGAGATCGCCCGGGTCTGGTCCAGCGTCGCCGTGGGCACGAGCGTGCACGTCCTGTCCTGCTTCGGGCTGGTCGGCTTCGGCACCGAGGAGCAGCGGCGGGCCTGGCTGCCGGACATGCTCGGCGGCGGCCTCCTCGGCGCCTACTGCCTCAGCGAGCCGCACGCGGGGTCCGATCCGGCCGCCATGACGACGCGCGCCGTCCGCGAGGGCGACGAGTACGTCCTCAACGGCGCGAAGGCGTGGACCACGCACGGCGGACGCGCCGACTTCTACCAGGTGATGGCGCGCACCTCCGACGAGCGCACGGGCATCTCCTGCTTCCTCGTCCCGGCCGGCGCCGAGGGCCTGAGCGCCGACCCGCCCGAGCGCAAGATGGGGCTCACCGGATCGCCGACCGCCACGATGCGCCTGGACAACGTGCGGATTCCGGCGGACCGCAGAATCGGCGAGGAGGGCGGCGGCCTGAGGATCGCACTGGCCGCCCTCGACTCCGGCCGGCTCGGAATCGCCGCCGCCGCCACGGGCCTGGCCCAGGGGGCGCTCGACGTGGCCGTGGACTACGCCAGGCAGCGCACCACGTTCGGAAGACCGATCATCGAGCACCAGGGCCTGGCGTTCCTGCTCGCCGACATGGAGGCGGCCGTCCAGAGCGCCCGCGCGATGACGCTGCACGCCGCACGCCTGAAGGACCTGGGCCGGCCGTTCGGCCGTGAGGCGTCCATCGCCAAGATGGTCGCCACCGACAACGCGATGAAGGTCACCACCGACGCCGTGCAGGTCCTCGGCGGCTACGGCTACACCCGCGACTTCCCGGTCGAGCGCCACATGCGCGAGGCGAAGGTCATGCAGATCTTCGAGGGCACCAACCAGATCCAGCGGCTGGTCATCAGCCGCGCGCTCGCGAGGGACGCCGGGGCGCCGATCGGCGTCGCCGGCGCCGGGCAGGACTGACGCGGGTCGCCGGTCGCGCTCTTGCCCGCCCCCGGCGTGACCAAGATACTTGGACGTCCTACTATTTACTGGGACGTCCGAGTACTCCCCCCGGTGCATCATCCGCCCTCTCAGGAGGAACCCCCATGCACGTTCCCCTCCACCCCGTCCGCGTGGTCACGGCGGCGGCGCTGTTCGACGGCCATGACGCGGCGATCAACATCATGCGGCGCATCCTGCAGTCACAGGGCGCCGAGGTCATCCACCTGGGGCACAACCGCTCGGTGGAGGAGATCGTCACCGCGGCCGTCCAGGAGGACGTGCAGGGGGTGGCGATCAGCTCCTACCAGGGCGGGCACGTCGAGTTCTTCACCTACCTGGTGGACCTGCTGCGCGAGCGCGGCGCCGGGCACATCAAGGTGTACGGCGGAGGCGGCGGGGTCATCATCCCCGAGGAGATCGAACGCCTGCACGCCCACGGCGTCGCCGGCATCTTCTCCCCCGAGGACGGCCAGCGGCTGGGCCTGGCCGGAATGATCAACACGATCGTCGAAGCGTGTGACGTGCCCCTGGCCGAAGGAGAGCCGCCGTCCGTCGAGGCGGTGGCCGCCGGCGACCAGCGGGCGCTGGCGCGGGCGATCACGTTCGTGGAGTCCGGCGCCGCGGACGCGGCGTGGCTGGAGAAGCTGCGCGGCACGGCGGCGGCCCGCCGGGTCCCGGTGCTGGGCATCACCGGGACGGGCGGATCGGGCAAGTCCTCCCTCACCGACGAGCTGCTGCGCCGGATCAGGATCGACTACGAGGACAAGCTGCGCGTCGCCGTGGTGGCGGTGGACCCGACCCGGCGCCGGGGCGGAGGAGCGCTGCTGGGCGACCGGATCAGGATGAACAGCCTCTCGGGTGGCGGCATCTACTTCCGCTCCCTGGCCACCAGGGGCGCCCAGGAGCTGCCCGCGCACCTGGACGACGTGCTCGCCGCCTGCCGCGCGGCCGGGTACGACCTGGTGATCGTGGAGACACCGGGCATCGGTCAGGGCGATGCCGCGATCGTCCCGTACGCCGACGTGTCGCTGTATGTGATGACCCCGGAGTTCGGCGCGGCCTCGCAGTTGGAGAAGATCGACATGCTCGACTTCGCCGACGTGGTGGCGATCAACAAGTTCGAACGCCGCGGCGCGGAGGACGCGCTGCGCGACGTGCGCCGCCAGCTCGTGCGCAACCGCGAGGCGTTCGGGGTCCCGCCGGAGGAGATGCCGGTGTTCGGCACGATCGCCTCGCGGTTCAACGACGAGGGCGTGACCGCCCTCTACCAGCACCTGCGCGACCTGCTCGGCGAGCACGGGCTGCCCGCCGGGCCCCGGCTGCTGCCGGAGGTGGCGGGGACCGTCTCGCGGGCCTCGGCGGGCATCGTGCCGCCGTCCCGGACCCGCTACCTGGCCGAGATCGCCGAGGTGGTCCGCGACTACCACGCGCACACCGACACCCAGGCCGAGGCGGTGCGCCGCCGCCGGCACCTCGCCGCCGTCCGCGAGATGATGACGGCGCAGGGCCTGGACACCACCGACGTGGACCGGCTCCTCGTCCAGGCCGAGGCCGCCGTAGACGCCACCACCCGGGCGCTGCTGGAGGGCTGGGCCGCCACCAGAGAGGCGTACGAGGCCGACGAGCTGGTGGTCAAGGTCCGCGACCGGGAGCTGCGCACGCCGCTGTGGCGGCAGACGCTGTCGGGCAACCGGATCCCCCGCATCGCCCTGCCCCGCTACACCGACCACGGCGACCTGCTGCGGTTCCTGCGCAACGAGAACCTGCCGGGCCACTTCCCGTTCACGGCCGGGGTCTTCCCGTTCAAGCGGGACGATGAGGAGCCCACCCGGATGTTCGCCGGAGAGGGCGACCCGTTCCGCACCAACCGGCGCTTCAAGCTGCTGTCGCAGGGCAGCCCGGCGACCCGCCTGTCCACGGCGTTCGACTCGGTGACGCTGTACGGCCACGACCCGGACGAGCGTCCCGACATCTACGGCAAGGTCGGCACCTCGGGCGTGTCGATCGCCACCCTGGAGGACATGAAGGCCCTCTACGACGGTTTCGACCTCTCGGCGCCGAACACCTCGGTGTCCATGACCATCAACGGCCCCGCCCCCACCATCCTGGCCTTCTTCCTCAACACCGCCATCGACCAGGCGCTGGACCGCTTCTACGACGAGCACGGCCGCGACCCCTCCCCCGAGGAGGCCGCCGAGCTGCGCGCACGCACCCTGGCCACCGTACGGGGGACCGTCCAGGCCGACATCCTCAAGGAGGACCAGGGCCAGAACACCTGCATCTTCTCCACCGAGTTCTCGCTGCGGATGATGGCCGACATCCAGGAGTGGTTCATCGCCAACGGGGTGCGCAACTTCTACTCGGTGTCGATCTCGGGCTACCACATCGCCGAGGCGGGCGCGAACCCGATCAGCCAGCTCGCCTTCACCCTCGCCAACGGCTTCACCTACGTGGAGGCGTACCTGGCCCGCGGCATGAAGGTGGACGACTTCGCGCCGAACCTGTCGTTCTTCTTCTCCAACGGCATGGACCCCGAGTACAGCGTGCTCGGCCGGGTCGCCCGCCGCATCTGGGCCGTCGCGATGCGCGAGCGCTACGGCGCCAACGAGCGCAGCCAGAAGCTGAAGTACCACATCCAGACCTCGGGCCGGTCGCTGCACGCGCAGGAGATGGACTTCAACGACATCCGCACCACGCTCCAGGCGCTGATCGCGATCTACGACAACTGCAACAGCCTGCACACCAACGCCTACGACGAGGCCGTCACCACGCCCTCGGCCGAGTCGGTGCGGCGGGCCATGGCGATCCAGCTCATCATCAACCGCGAGTGGGGCCTGGCCAGGAACGAGAACCCGCTGCAGGGGTCGTTCATCATCGAGGAGCTGACCGACCTGGTGGAGGAGGCGGTGCTGGCCGAGTTCGAGCGCATCTCCGACCGGGGCGGCGTGCTGGGCGCGATGGAGACCGGCTACCAGCGCGGCAAGATCCAGGACGAGTCGATGCTGTACGAGCAGCGCAAGCACGACGGCAGCCTGCCGATCATCGGGGTCAACACCTTCCGCAACCCCAGCGGGGAGGCCGGCCACGGCCCGCTGGAGCTGGCCCGCGGCACCGAGGAGGAGAAGCGCTCGCAACTGGAGCGGCTGCGCGCCTTCCACCGGGCCCACGCCGAGGAGGCCCCGGCGGCCCTGGCCCGCCTCCGCCGGGCGGCCATGTCGCAGGAGAACGCGTTCGCGGCGCTGATGGACGCCGCCCGCGTCTGCTCGCTCGGCCAGATCACCAACGCCCTGTTCGAGATCGGCGGCCAGTACCGCCGCAACGTCTGACGAGGACGGCCCGGCATGACGGACGCTCCGGTGGAACGCGACGACCTCGGCCGGCTCGTCGCCGTCCCCGCGCGGGTGCGCCGCGTGGTCTCCCTCGTCCCGTCCCTGACCGAGGCCGTCGCGGCGACCCGGCGCGAGATCCTCGCCGGCGCCACCGACTGGTGCGCCCATCCGGCCGATCTCGCCGTGACGAGGGTGCGCGGCACCAAGAACCCCGACCTCGACGCGATCGGATCGCTGCGGCCCGATGTGGTGCTGGCCAACTTCGAGGAGAACCGCGAGGTCGACCTGGAGACGCTCCGCGCCGCGGGCGTCCCGGTCTGGACGACGGTCGTCCGCACCGTGGAGGAGGCGCTGACCTCCCTGGACCGCATGCTCACCCGCGCGTGCCGGCTGCCCCGCCCGGCCTGGCTGGACGAGGCGGCCCGCGCGTGGCGGCTGCCCGCGCCCGTACGCCGGCGCCGCGCGGTCATCCCCGTGTGGCGCCGCCCGTGGATGGTCGTCGGCCGCGACACCTTCACCGGCGACGTGCTGGCCCGGTTAGGAGTGGACAACGTCTACGCCGGCCATCCCGAGCGCTACCCCAGGCTCCCCCTGGACCAGATCCTGGCCGCCCGGCCCGACCTCGTGGTGCTGCCCGACGAGCCCTACCGCTTCAGCGCCGGCGACGGGCCGGAGAGCTTCCCCGGCATCGAGGCGGCACTGGTCAACGGGCGCTACCTGACCTGGTACGGCCCCTCACTGGTCGAGGCGCCCCGGGTCCTGGCCGCCCAGCTGGGATCACCGCGGTGAGGACGGCTCACGGCGGGGCCGGGGAGGAAGATCGTGACAGTCAGCCCGCCCTCGGGGCGGGGCACCGCGGCGGCGGTGCCGCCGTGGGCGCCGGCGATCGCGCGGACGATCGACAGGCCCAGCCCGCTCCCGCCGTCGCCCGACAGCCGCTGCCCGTTGCCCCGGTGGAAGGGCACGAACAGGCGGGCCGCCTGCTCCTCAGGCACCACGGGCCCGGTGTTGGTCACCACGATCTCGGCGCCGCCGGCGGCTGGGCGGGCGGTGACCTCGGCCGTGCCGCCGGGCACGTTGTAGCGCACGGCGTTGTCCAGCACGTTGCGGACCAGATGCTCCAGCAGCACCGGGTCGCCCTCCACGACGGCGGGGCGCAACTCCAGGCGCACCTCCAGGTCCTCGCGGCCGTCCGCGGCGACCGTACGGGCGGCACGGCGCGCCACCCGGGCGAGGTCAACCGGCTGTTTCTCCACCGGCCCGCGCTCCCCTGAGGCGAGCAGCAGCAGCCCGTCGATCAGGCGCTCGCTGCGGCGGCACGCGTCCAGGACCCGCCGCATCGCGGGGACCAGGTGGGCGGGCACCCGGCCGGTCGCGAGCGGCACCTCCACCGCGGCCCGCTGGATGGCCAGCGGGGTGCGCAGCTCGTGGGAGGCGTTGGCGGCGAAGCGGCGCTGGCTGTCGAAGGCGGCCTGGAGGCGGGCCAGCATGCCGTCGAAGGTGTCGCCCAGCTCCTTCAGCTCGTCCTGCGGGCCCTCCAGGGCCAGGCGCCGGTTGAGGTCGCGCTCGGACAGCTCGCGGGCGGTCTCGGTGATGCGGTGCAGCCGCGCCAGCGTACGCCCGGCGATCATCCGCCCGGCGAGCGCCGCGACGCCGATCGCGCCCACCAGGACGGCCGAGCAGCGCAGCAGCAGGTCCGACAGCACGCCGGCGCGGTAGTCGTCGAGCACGCTCTGCGGGGCGAAGTAGGCGATGGTCCCGTTCCTGTGGGCCACGGCGGTGGGGCCGGGGGCCGAGGGGGCGGGTGTCGCGCTCGTCCCTCCGGCCTCCGCGGCCGGCGTCGTCGAGCCGGCGCCCACCGGGCCGGGCCCGGCCGTCACGGCCGCGGGCCGCGTGCTGCGGGTGATCAGGCTGTCGGCCACGATGGCGTAGTTCAGGCCGAGTAGCAGCAGCCCTCCCGCCGCGAACACGGCGGCGTACACCAGGGTGAGCCGGCCCCGTACGGTGAGCCTGGGCATCTCGGATCCAGGCCGGGTCAGATGCGGTACCCGAACTTGGGCACCGTCTCGATGAGGGGCGGGTCGCCGAGCTTGCGGCGCAGGCCGTGCACGACGACCTTGAGCACCCCGCTGAACGGGTCGAGCCGGGCGTCCCACACCTTCTCCAGCAGGTGGACGGTGGACACCGGCGCGCCCCCGGCGCGTACCAGCTCCTCCAGGACCCCCAGCTCCTTGGGGGTCAGCGCCAGCTCCCGCCCGTCGCGGGTCGCGGTGCGGCGCCGCACATCGACGACCACGCCGTTGCGGGCCAGCACCGGCGGCGCGGCGGGCCGGGCGCGCCGGGCCAGGGCGTGCACCCGGGCCAGCAGCTCGGGGTAGGAGAACGGCTTGGACAGGTAGTCGTCGGCGCCGAGCGCCAGGCCGCCGACCAGGTCCTCCAGCGATCCGGCCGCGGTGAGCATCAGGACGCGTGCGGCGATGTCCTCCCGGGCGGCCAGGGCGCGGCAGATGTCGTCGCCGTGCACGCCCGGCAGGTCGCGATCCAGGATGATCACGTCGTAGTCGTGCACGGTGGCCATCTCCAGGCCGCGGTCACCGTCGCCGGCGAGATCCACGGCCATGCCCTCGGCCCGCAGCCCCTCGGCGAGGATGTCGGCGAGCTCGGGCTCGTCCTCGATGATCAGCAACCGCAACGGGTCTCCTTCTGTCTCACGGCCGTCCGGCGCGACCCCATTAAGCCAGGGAACGGGTTAGGCCGCGGTTAAATCCGCCCTTCGCGGTCCCGGCCGGAGGCGCCTAACCGGCGCATAACCGCGGTGCTGCTGTCCTACTGGCCGTCCGGACGGATCGATCCCATGGAGGACGCGATGAGACGTGCCCTGTTCCTGATTCCGGCGGCCGCGCTGCTGGTGCTCACGGCGTGCGGCCAGGGAGGGGAGGACAGGACCGCGGGCACCGCGGTGCCCGCGGAAGGGGCGGACGGCGGTTCCCGGCAGGGGGACGCCGCCTTCCAGGAGGGCCTGCTGAAGTA
Organism: Thermocatellispora tengchongensis; assembly: GCF_014202315.1. Classification (GTDB taxonomy): domain Bacteria; phylum Actinomycetota; class Actinomycetes; order Streptosporangiales; family Streptosporangiaceae; genus Thermocatellispora; species Thermocatellispora tengchongensis. The sequence goes on from NZ_JACHGN010000015.1 coordinate 25,441, forward strand.
CGCCAGGTGCATGCGCGAGAACGGCGTGGACATGCCCGACCCGCAGGGCGGCGTGGCCCAGATGCCCAAGGCTCCGGCCGACGTGCTGGAGAAGGCGCAGAAGGCGTGCGAGAAGCTGCGGCCGGTCGCCCCGGGGGCGCCCGATGCGGAAGCCCGGCACCAGCGGAACGTGGCCCTGGCCAGGTGCCTGCGCGAGAAGGGCATCGACGTCCCCGACCCCCGGCCGGGCGAGGGGTTCCCGGTCCCCCAGGGCGGGGAGAAGGTGCTCCAGGCCATGCGCGAGTGCTCGGCCAAGGTCCGGCCGTGACCGGATCGCGCCGAGGCGGCCGCCCGCTCGTCTGGGCGGCGGCCGTCCTGGCCGGATGCGGCGGGGTCGCCGCCGCCGTGCTCGTCACCGGGGCGGGCCCGGAGCCCGAGGCGCCGCGGCCGGCGCCGCCCGGTCCCGCGCGTGCGACCGTGGAGCGTACGACCCTGACGGAGCGCAAGACGGTGCGGGGCACCCTGGGCTACGCCGGGCGCGCGGAGGTCACCGCCGCGGCGCCCGGCCGCCTCACCTGGCGGCCCCGCGCGGGGCGGGTCGTCCGGCAGGGGCAGCGCCTCTACCAGGTGGACGGCAGGGACGTCCTGCTGCTGTACGGCGAGCAGCCGGCGTACCGGCGGCTGAAGGCGGGCGACGAGGGCCGCGACGTCCGTCAGTTCGAGAAGGCCCTGGCCGCGCTGGGATACACCGGCTTCACCGTGGACGACGACTACACCGCGGCCACGGCCGCCGCCGTACGCCGCTGGCAGGAGGACCGCGGCCTGAAGGAGACGGGCGAGGTCGATCCGGCCACCGTGTGGTACGCCCCGGGGCCCGTGCGCGTGGACGCGCGCAAGGCCGCCCTGGGGCAGACGCTGGCGCCGGGGGCGCCGGTGCTCACCCTCACCTCGCCCCGGCGCGTGGTCACCGTGCCGATCAGCATCGGCGACCACCGGCTCGTGCGGGTGGGAGGCGCGGTCACGGTGACCCTGCCCGGCGGCAAGACGGTCAGGGGCACGGTGGCGTCCATCGGCTCGGAGGTCAAGAAGCGCGAGGGGACGGGGGGCGTGCCCGAGGACACCATCGACGTCACCGTGGACATCCCGGCCTCCCGCGCCGCGCTGCGGTTCGACCGCGCGCCGGTGGAGGTCTCGCTGGTCGGCTCCCGCAGGCGGGACGTGCTGGTGGTGCCGGTGTCGGCGCTCATCGCGCTGCCCGGCGGCGGCTACGGGGTCACCCTGCTCGGTCCCGGCGGCGCGGCGCGCGACATCGAGGTGAAGACCGGCATGTTCGCCGACGGCAAGGTCGAGGTGAGCGCCCCCGGCCTGACGGCCGGAGCCCAGGTGGAGGTGGCCCGGTGAGCATTCGGCGCGACACCGCGCTCAGCCCTCCGCCGCTCGGGGCCGGGCCGCGGACGCCCGCGGCCGAGCTGGTCGGCGTCTCCAAGGTCTACCCGGGCGGGGTCGCCGCGCTGCGCGAGGTCACCTTCTCCATCGAGCGGGGCGAGTTCGTCGCCATCGTGGGCCCCTCGGGGTCGGGCAAGTCCACCATGCTCAACCTCCTCGGCACGCTGGACGTGCCGACCAGCGGCACCGTGCGCGTGGACGGCCACGACGCCGGCGGGCTCGGCGACCGGCGCACCTCCGAACTGCGGGCCCGCGCGATCGGGTTCGTCTTCCAGCGCTTCCACCTCTCCCAGGGGGTCAGCGCGCTGGACAACGTCGCCGACGGCCTGCTGTACGCCGGGGTGCCGCTGCGGGAGCGGCGGCGCAGGGCGGAGGAGGCCCTGGCCAGGGTGGGCCTGGCCGACCGGGCGCACCACCGGCCGCACGAGCTGTCCGGCGGGCAGATGCAGCGGGTTGCCATCGCAAGGGCGGTGGTCGGCGAGCCGGTGCTGCTGCTGGCGGACGAGCCCACGGGCGCGCTCGACTCGGCCTCGGGCGAGGCGGTGCTCGGGCTGCTGCGCGAGCTGAACGCGGCCGGCTCGACGGTGGTCGTGATCACCCACCACCACGAGGTCGCCGCCGCGCCGCCACGCCGTATCGAGGTGCGCGACGGCCGGGTGGTGGCCGACGTACGGCAGGACGGGAGGGCACGGCCGTGACCGGAGCACCGCGCGAGAGGACGGCGGCCGGGAGGCGGGCGCGGCTCTCGCCCGCGGACCTGCTGCGGGTCGGCGCGAGCGGCCTTCGGGCCCGGCCGGCCCGGGTGTTCCTGTCGGCGCTGGGCATCGCGATCGGGATCGCCGCCATGGTCTCGGTCGTCGGCATCTCCGCCTCCAGCAGGGCGGACCTCGACGCGCAGATCGGGCGCCTGGGCACCAACCTGCTGACCGTCGGCCCCGGGGACACGTTCCTGGGCGGCAGGGCCGAGCTCCCGCCCGAGGCGACCGCGATGATCCGCAGGGTGGACGGCGTGCTGGCGGCCACGTCCACGGCCCGGATCGAGCACCTGCGCGCCTACCGCAACGACCGCATTCCCAAGGGCGAGAGCGGCGGCATCAGCGTGCACGCCGCCGACCTGGAGCTGCCCGCCGTGCTCCGGGCCCGGATGGCGGTGGGCACCTGGCTGAACGCGGCCACCGCCAGATACCCGGTCGTCGTCCTCGGCCACACGGCCGCGGCGCGGCTGGGCGTCACCAGGGCGGGCCCCGGCGTACAGGTGCTGGTCGGCGAGGTCTACCACACGGTGGCCGGCATCCTCGCCCCGGTGGAGCTCGCCCCCGAGATCGACACCGCCGCGCTGGTCGGCGGGCCGTCGGCACGGCGGCTGTGGGACCACCCGGGCCATCCCACCCGGGTCTACGTGCGGGCCGACGAGGAGCGGATCGAGAAGGTCCGCGACCTGCTCGCCCCCACCGCGTACCCGCAGAGCCCCGCCGACGTGGAGGTCTCGCGCCCCTCGGACGCGCTGGCCGCCAAACGCCTGGCCGAGCAGGCGTTCACCGGGCTGCTGCTGGGCCTGGGCGCCGTCGCCCTGCTGGTCGGCGGTGTGGGCGTGGCCAACACGATGGTGATCTCGGTGCTGGAGCGGCGGGGCGAGATCGGGCTGCGCCGGGCCCTGGGCGCGAGCCGGGGACAGATCCTGGCCCAGTTCCTGGTGGAGGCGGTGGTGCTGTCCGCGCTGGGCGGCCTGGCCGGGGCGGTGCTCGGGACCCTGCTCACCGCGGCGTACGCGGTGGTGCAGGGGTGGGCGATCGTCGTCCCCGCCGCCGCGCTGGGAGGCGGCGTGGCCGCCACCGCCGCGATCGGCGCCGCGGCCGGGCTGTGGCCCGCCGTACGCGCCGCCCGCCTGTCACCGACCGAGGCACTGGCCACCCCCTGACCCGCCGGTCACAGCAGCTCAGGGCCGCGCCGGAACGGTGGCATTGACGGCGGAACGAACTGCAACTAGCCTCGTTGCAGTTTCGTCGGCGTCACGGCGGCACACGGAGGGGGCACGGTGAGTCTCAGCAGCAGGACCGCGGTCGCGATCCACGCGCTCACGATGCTGGCACGCCGCGACGACCACTCGCTGACGTCGGCGGAGATCGCGGACAGCCTGTCGAGCAACCCGGTTCTGGTGCGGCGCATCCTCGGCAGCCTGCGTGACGCCGGTCTGGTGTGGTCGGCCGAGGGGCGCGGCGGCGGCTGGTCCCTCGCCCGCGACCCGCGCGAGATCACACTCCACGACGCGTACGCCGCCGTCGAGGCGGGGCCGATCCTGTCGCGGCATCCCCATCCCCCCAGCCGCGACTGCGAGGTCGGGCGGCACATCCAGTCGCTGCTGGAGGTGGAGTTCCAGGAGGCGGAACGGGCCATGGAAGAACGGCTCGGCCGCACGACCATCGCCCACCTGCGCCGGCAGGTGGTGGAACGGGAGCGGGATCTCGGGCTGACGAATCGCTAGCCGAGCGACGGCGGAGGCGGGTCCTCCGCCGTTCTTTTCGCCCTAACTGCAACCCAAATGGTGGCAGTAAAGACTGCGCACGAAGGGGTCTTCGTATGACATCCACGGCGGCCACGACCGGACGAGCCCGTTCAGGGCCGGCCCTGCTGGCGGTGCTGCTGCCGGCGATGCTCGCCACGGTCATCGCCAGCGACATGGTCAATCTCGTGCTCCCGGCGATCGGGGCGGAGTTCGGGGCCACCGAGGCGGAACTCGCGTGGGTCGTCACCGGCTTCCTGCTGATGTTCTCCATCGGCATCCCCTTCTACGGCCGCGTCTCCGACCGGGTGAGCCTGCGGCGGCTGTTCGCCCTCGCCCTGCTGGCCTACGCCGCCGGGAGCCTCATCTGCGCGCTCGCCCCGGATCTTCTCGTGCTCGTACTCGGGCGGATCGTGATGGGGGCGGGCGCGGCCGCGATACCGGTGCTCTCGATCATCGCCGTCACCAGGCTGATGCCGGAGGACAGGCGAGGGATGGGCATCGGCGTCCTGTCCGCGGCCACGGGCGTCGGCACCGCCGCCGGACCGGCCGTCGGCGGCGGGATCGGCCAGTTCCTCGGCTGGCCCGCGCTGTTCTGGATCATGCTCGTGGTCGCGCTGGCACTGCTTCCCGCGGCGTGGCGCGTGCTGCCGGGCGAGCCCCCGGCGAGTACGGGCCGGTTCGACCTTCCCGGCGGCATCCTCCTGGGCCTGGGCGCCGGGCTGGTGCTGTTCGGCATCACCCAGGCGCAGGTGGCCGGCTTCGCCGCACCCGCGTCCTGGGTCAGCCTCGTCGTGGCGGCCGTGGCCATCGCGCTGTTCGCGTGGCGCACCGCCCGCGTCGCGCAGCCGTTCGTCCCGCCCGCGCTGTTCACCAACCGGGTCTACCGGGCCGCGGTCATCGTCGCGTTCCTGGCCATGATCGTCAATCTCGGCGGCCTGGTGCTCGTCCCCCTGCTGGTGATCGACGTCAACGGCCTCGAACCGGGGGCGGGCGCCCTGGTCATGATCCCGGCCGGGGTCGCCGTCGCCGCCCTCTCACCGTTGATCGGCCGCCTCGCCGACCGCGTCGGCACCCGGCCCCTGGTGCTGGCCGGCCTCGCGGCCATGGGACTGTTCGCCCTGTTCCTGTCGGCCTTCACGGGAGGCACGTCGGTGGTCCCCGCGGGGGTCGGGATGTTCGGGCTCAGCGTCGGCTTCATCCTCGTGATAACCCCGATCATCGGCGCCGCGGCGAGCGCGTTGCCGTCCGCTCAGGTCGGCGTCGGCCTCGGGATCCTCCAGGGAGCCCAGTTCCTCGGCGCCGGCACCGGCCCGGCCCTGTTCGGCGTGCTGGTGACCGCACGGCAGGAAGGCGGCGCCGGCGCCGTCAACCCGCTGTATCCCGGCCACGAGGGCGCCGCCTTCTCCGACGCCTTCCTGGCCATGGCCGTGGTCGTCGTCCTCGCGCTGGCCGTGGCGTTCCGGATGCGTCCCGCGCCGGCCCCGGTGGGACCGTCCCGGGATGTCCGGGAGAGGGAGGCCGCGGGCTGAGGGACCCGGCTGAGGGAGCCGGCTGAGGGAGATCGTCAGACCGGGCCCCCTCCTGGCCGCTGCGGGCGGCGCGTGATTACATCGAGGCGGTCGAGCGGTGGCTGAGCACGCCGCCCCGAGGCACGTACGAAAGGCAGGCACAGCTCGTGGAAGACCGTGGCTTCTGGCACGAGGTACAGCGCCATCTCGTCCGTTACGGCGCGGCCTTCACGCCGCGGGTCATCGAGCACGCGAAGGGCTCCTACGTCTACGACGACCAGGGCAACGCGATCCTCGATTTCACCTCCGGGCAGATGAGCGCCGTGCTCGGGCACGCGCACCCCGACATCGTCGCGGCGGTGACGCAGGCCGTGTCGAGCCTCGGCCATCTCTACAGCGGCATGCTCAGCCGCCCGGTGGTGGATTTCGCCGAGCGGCTGTCCGCCACGCTGCCGCCCGCCCTGTCGAAGGTGTTCCTGCTGACCACGGGCGCCGAGTCGAACGAGGCCGCGATCAAGATGGCCAAGCTGTTCACCGGCGGGTACGAGATCGTCTCCTTCGACCGGTCGTGGCACGGCATGACCTCGGGCGCCGCCGCGGCGACGTACTCCGCGGGCAGGCGCGGCTACGGCCCGCCCGCCCCGGGCAACATGACGTTGCCGACGCCCAACGCCTACCGCTCGCCGTTCCGCCGCCCCGACGGCTCCCACGACTGGGAGACCGAGCTCGACTACGGGTTCGAGCTGATCGACCGGCAGTCGTCGGGCAGCCTGGCGGCCGTCATCGTCGAGCCGATCCTGTCCTCCGGCGGCATCATCGACCCGCCGCCCGGATACCTCGCCTCGTTGAAGCGCAAATGCGCCGAGCGGGGCATGCTCCTCATCGTCGATGAGGCCCAGACCGGCCTCGGCCGGACCGGCGCCATGTACGCCTTCGAACGGGACGGCGTCGTCCCGGACATCCTCACCCTGTCCAAGACGCTCGGGGCGGGCCTCCCGGTCGCGGCCGTGGTCACCACGGAGGAGATCGAGGACGTCTGCCACTCCCGGGGGTTCCTGTTCTTCACCACGCACGCGTCCGACCCGCTCGCCGCCGCTGTCGGCTCGGCGGTCCTGGCCGTCATCGAACGGGACAAGCTCGTGGAGCGCGCGGGCACGCTCGGCGAACAGCTCCGGGAACGGCTCCTGGACCTGCAGCGACGTCACGAGGTCGTCGGCGACGTACGCGGCCGGGGGCTGTTGCAGGGGATCGAGCTGGTGACAGACCGCACGACCAAGGAGCCCGCCGAGCGGCTGGGCCAGGACGTCACCGCGGCATGCCTGCGCCTGGGCCTGCACATGAACATCGTGCAGCTCCCCGGCATGGGCGGGATCTTCCGCATCGCGCCCCCGCTGACGCTCAGCGAGGGCGAGCTCGACCAGGCGATGACCATCCTGGACCGCGCGCTCACCGAGTCGGCGACGCCACGCTGAGGCCGTCGCGGTCCCCGTCCGGCGACGCGGTCCCGCGCACTTTCTGCTCCGCCCAGATGACCTTGCCGCTCTTCGTGTACCGGGTGCCCCAGCGTGTGGCGAGCTGGGCGATCAGGAACAGCCCGCGTCCGCCTTCGTCCGTGTTGGCGGCGCGGCGCATCCGGGGCGAGGTGCTGCTGCCGTCGGACACCTCGCAGATCAGGGTGTCGTGGTCACGGAGCAGGCGTACCTGGATGGGCTCCTTGGCGTACCGGATCGCGTTGGTGGCCAGCTCGCTGACCATGAGCTCGGTGGTGAACGCCAGGTCCTCCAAGCCCCAGCGGGCGAGCTGCGAGGTCACCGCCTCGCGTGCCGGGCCGACGTTCGCCGGGTCGGCGCCCACGTCCCAGACGGCCACCTTGTCCGGCTCCAGCGCGTGCATGCGGGCGACGAGCAGGGCGACGTCGTCACTGGGACGTCCGGGCAGCAGGGCGTGGAGCACCGCCTCGCAGGTGTCCTCGGGCGAGCGGCCGGAACGCGCGAGGGCGTCGCGGAGCAGCCTCAGCCCCACGTCGATGTCGCGGCGGCGCTGCTCGATGAGGCCGTCGGTGTAGAGGACCAGCCGGCTGCCGTCGGGAATGTCCAGCTCGACCGGCTCGAACGGCAGCCCGCCGAGCCCCAGCGGCGGTCCCGCCGGCACGTCGGGGAACTCCACCGTCCCGTCGGGAAGCACCAGCGCGGGCAGCGGATGACCGGCGCGGGCCACGGTGCAGCGCATGGACACCGGGTCGTACACCGCGTACAGGCAACTGGCCCCCACGATCCCGTTGCCGCCGCCCAGCCCCGGCTCCGCCGGGCCCTGGTCGGCGTCGAGCCGGTCCACGAGATCGTCCAGGCGGCTGAGCACGTCCTCCACGGGCAGGTCGAGCGCCGCGAAGTTCTGCACGGCCGTACGCAGGCGTCCCATGGTGACCGCGGCGTGCATGCCGTGCCCGACCACATCGCCGACCGCCAGCGCCACCCGGGAACCCGACAGCGGGATGACGTCGTACCAGTCGCCGCTCACCCCCGCCTGTGCGGGCAGGTAACGATGCGCGACCTCGACCGCGCCGTGCTCGGGCAGGCCGCGCGGGAGCAGACTGCGCTGCAGGGCGAGCGCCATCGTACGCTCGCGGGTGAAGCGGCGGGCGTTGTCGATGCACAATCCCGCGCGGCCGACCAGTTCCTCGGCGATGTAGAGGTCGTCGTCCTCGAAGGCGTCGCGCGTCTCCGAACGGAAGAAGCTGACCACGCCCAGGGTCGTGCCGCGCGCACGCATGGGCGCCGCGATGAGCGAGCGGATCCCGCATCCGAGGATCTTCTCCGCGCGCGGGGGATCCACGGCCCTCCAGCCGATGGCCTCCGTCAGATCCGCCTCCAGCACCGCCTGGCGGGCGGCCAGGCACCTGGCCTGCGGGGTGGAGGGGACGAAGTCCACCGTGTCCCCCGCCTGGAACAGCGGGGAGTCGTGGACGCCGCCGAACGCCACCCGGCGGAGCACGCTGGCGTCGGGCGCCGGCTCCTCCCCCAGCAGCACGGCCTCCGGCAGGTCGATGGCGACGAAGTCCGCGAACCGCGGCACGACCACCTCGGCCAGTTCCTCGGCCGTCCGGGTCACGTCGAGGGTGGTCCCGATCCGCACGCTGGCGTCGTAGAGGAGCTCCAGGCGCTGGCGCGCCTGAAGGGCGAGCCGTCCCACGCCCAGCTCACCGACGAGGAGCAGCCATCCCTCGGTGCCGCCCGCCGGGGCGGTGCCGCTCTCGGAGTCGGTGCCACTCGCGGGGGCGGTTTCGTGAGAAGCATCGGTCGGCGTCCCGGGCGCGCGCACCGGAACGGCCTGACCGGGCGGTCCGGAGACGAAGGGCGGCAGCGGGCGCGGCGGCACGGTTTCCCCGGACAGGCGGGCCTCCACCGCGATGCCGGTCTCTCCCGAGGGGCCGGCGACCGGCCGGCGGATGAGGGCGGCGACCTGGCCGTTGCGCAGTTCCACGCGGGCCATGGGCAGGTGCGGCGAGGAGATCAGCTCTGCGGCCTTCTCCCGGAGCAGGGCCTGGTCGGCACGCCCGAGAACCTCATCGGCCGAGGAGAGCTCACCGAGACCGCCCTCGGCCGGCGGATGGACGAGCAGCCGAGCCCCGTGGTTGGTGCGCAGGAACGCGTCGAGGAACTCCCGCTCCCGCGCCGTGGTCTGTTCCAGCAGACGCTGCTCGATGGTGTGGGCGGCGTCGCGGACGACCCTCATCATCGTGGGGTCAGCGTCGTCCCGCCAGCAGGTGAGGTCGAGCACCCCTTCCACCCGCCCGCTCAGGGGGTCGCGGATCGGCGCGCCGGCACAGGCCAGGGGGTACAGGCACTCGGCGAAGTGCTCGGCGCCGACGACGAAGCAGGGGCGCCTGTCCGTGAGGGCCGTGCCGATCCCGTTGGTGCCGGCGGTCTGCTCGGCGAAGGCGAATCCGACGGCGAGACGGATCGCGTCGAGGCGCCGGTTGAGCTCCGGCTCGCCGCCCCTGCGCTGGATCACCCTGCCCTTGCCGTCGGTGAGGATCATGCTCACGCCCGTTCCGGCGAGAGCGGACTCCACCTTGGCGAGCACGGGAGCGGCGGCCCGGCACAGGCGGCTCTCCAGGTCCAGGTCCTCTAGGTACGGCACCTCCAGCCGGTCCGGGACCAGGCCCAGCGACCGGCAGCGCTGCCAGGATGTCAGGATGGACGGCCTGACGATCCGCCCGGCGGCCCGACCTTCGTGAAACCTCTCGTGGGCGGCGGCGATACTCTCCGCGTCGTCCCAGGCGAACGCCACTTGGACCATCACTCCCCTCGCTACCGAAAGGGGGGAGGACATCACGCGAATGCTACCAACTTTGGGGAAGATGTTCGAATCCTTGGCATCTGCCGTATTTCAGGAGGCCGTGGTCCGCGTCAGCGGCCTTCCGGCGGCGGCGCGGGCCAGGCCGCGAGGGCGAGCTCGGCCACCGGACGCAGCTCGGCGGCGCTCACGCCGTCGGCCGCCCGCTGTGAGAAGCCCTGGATGACGGTCGCCAGGTACTGGGCCAGGGCCCGGGTGTCGGTCGAGCCGGGCAGTTCGCCGGCGCGGACGGCCTCGTCGAGACGGGCGGCGAAGGCATCGACGTTGGCGTTGCGGATGTCGCGGAGGAACGCCTCGACGCCGGCGTCCTTCGGGCTGACGTTGACGGCCGAGCGGATGATCAGGCAGCCCGCCGGATGGGACGGGTCGGTGTAGATCTCGGCGGCCTCGCGCAGAATGCGGGCGAAGGCGCCGTAGGCGGTCGGCTCCTCGCGCAGGGCGGAGCGGGCGAAGCCCGCGGGCTCCGACTCCTGGTAGGCGGCGACGACCTCCTTGAACAGGGCCTCCTTGTCACCGAAGGCCGCGTACAGGCTCGCGGGCCGGATGCCCATCGCCGCCGTCAGGTCGCCGACGGAGGTGGCCTCGTAGCCGCGCTCCCAGAACAGGCGGACGGCCGTGGCGAGCGCCCGGTCGCGGTCGAAGGTGCGAGGACGGCCACGGCGGCTCTCGGTCATACGCCGAATTATAGAACCTTCACTCAAGAATCCGTGCTACCGTATTTCTTGAACGATCACTCAACAAATGAGCGGAGCGTCGTCATGGGACGTCTTGCGGGCAGGATCGCGCTGGTCACCGGGGGCAGCCGGGGCATCGGACGGGCCATCGCGCGGCGGCTGGCGGCCGACGGGGCCACCGTCGCGCTGACCTACGCGCGCGAATCGGCGGCGGCGGACGAGGTCGTCCGGAGCATCGCGAAGGACGGCGGGCGGGCGTTCGCCCTGCACGCCGAGCTGGGCCGGCACGGTGACGCGACGGCCCTGTGGGAGGCGTTCGACGCGGCGACCGGGAACGCCCGGGTCGACATCGTGGTCAACAACGCCGGCATCGGCCGCAGCTCCGACCTCGCCGGGCTGACAGAGGCGGAGTTCGACAAGGTGTTCGCGGTGAACGTCCGCGCGCCGTTCTTCATCGTCCGGCACGCGCTGGCCCGCCTCAACGACGGCGGACGGATCATCAACATCTCCAGCGGCGTGTCGCGGGTGGCGATGCCCGAGATCATCGCCTACGGCTCGACCAAGGGCGCCCTGGACACCTTCACCCTCAACCTCGCCAAAGCGCTCGGCCCGCGCGGGATCACGGTCAACTCGGTCGCGCCGGGGATCATCGACACCGACCTCAACGCCGGCTGGCTGCGCGCCGACCCCCAGGCGTGGGAGCAGGCGTCGGCCATCTCGGCGCTCGGCCGGGTCGGCACGCCCGAGGACGTCGCGGACGTCGTGGCCTTCCTCGCCTCCGACGACGCCCGCTGGGTGACCGGGCGGGTCGTGGACGCCACGGGCGGCTCGGCCCTGTGAACGACAGGCGGTCCCGGCCGCCGCGCCCCGCCCTGCGCGCCGCCCCCTGCACAGGCGGTTCGGCGCGGGTCAGGGCAAGGGCTGCCGGCGGTCTCCGTGTGCGGCGAGGGGCGGCACCGCGGTCGCGGTGAGCCGGCCGTCGTCCAGGGTGAGGACGTCGTCGGCCAGGTGGGCGACGACCTGCGGGCTGTGCGTGATGACGACGAGGGCGAGGTCGTGTTCGGTGCGCAGCGCGGCGAGCAGGTCCAGGACGGCGGCCCGGGTGACGGTGTCCAGGGCGGCGGTGATCTCGTCGCAGACCAGGACGCGGGGCCGGGCCGCCAGGGCGCGGGCGAGGGCGACGCGCTGGCGCTGGCCGCCCGACAGCTCGCCGGGCAGCCGCCGGGCGTACTCGGCGGGCAGCCGGACGGCGTCGAGGAGCCGGGCGACCTCGGCGTCCACGGCGCCGCGCTCGCGCAGCCCGTGGAACAGGCGCAACGGCCGGGCCAGCGCGGTGCGCACGTCCTGCCGGGGGTGCAGCGCGCCGGCCGGGTCCTGCGCCACGAACTGGACGGCGGCGCGCTGCTCGCGGGTCCTGGCGCGTACGCCGGGCGCGAGCGGGACGCCGTCGAGCCGCACGGTCCCGGCGGCCGGCGGGTGCAGCCCCGCCAGGCACCTGGCGAGGGTGCTCTTACCGGCGCCGGAGACGCCCAGCACGGCCAGGCACCGGCCCGCGTACGCCTCCAGCGACACGCCGTCGAGCACGGCCGGCCTGCCGGGATACCCCGCCACGAGGTCCCGCGCGGTGAGGACGGCCTCCCGCCGCGGAACCGTCCTCGGGGGCGCCTGTCCCGGCTCCGCCGCACCCACGAGCGCGCGGCCGGCGGGCGAGGCGGGGGCCGAGACGAACCGCCGATAGGGCGCGTCCTCGGCAAGGCCGCCCGCGTCGAGCACCAGCACCCGGTCCACGGCGTCCCGTACGGCGTGCACGTCATGGGTGATCCACAGCAGCGACACCCCCTGCCTGCGGACGGCCACCAGCTCGCGGCGGACCTCCTGCGCCGAGACCACGTCCAGGGCGCTGGCCGGCTCGTCCAGGATGAGCAGGCGCGGGCGGCGGGCCAGCGCGACGGCCAGCGCCACCCGCTGCTGCTGTCCTCCGGAGAGCTGGTGCGGGTAGCGGGCCGCCAGGTCCGGCGTCAGGCCCACCCGGGCGAGGAGCGCGGCGACGGCTCCGGCGCGCCCGGCCCGGGGCGTCCTCCCGAGCGCGGTCAGGAGCAGCGAGGACACCCGCTGGTAGGGGTTGAGGGTGGCGCCGGGGTCCTGGCCCAGGTAGGCCGCGGCTCCCCCGCGCAGGCCCGGCGCCGGCCCCGGCAGGGCGCCGAGCCCGGCGACGCGTACGGTGCCGCCGGTGTGGCGGACGCCGTCGCGCAGGTGACCGAGCAGGGCCAGCGCGGTGGTGGTCTTGCCCGAGCCCGACGGGCCCACCATCGCGACGCACTCGCCCGGGTCGATGGTGAACCGCAGGCCGTCCACCACGGCGGTGGCACCGGCGCTGAGCCGCAGCCCGTCCACCTCCACCAGCGGGCTCACGCGAGCACCGCCCGGCCGCGCCGCAGCATCTCATCGGCCAGCACGTTGACGCTCACGCCCAGCGCGGCCACCAGCAGCACGGGCGCGGCCAGCGCCGCCGGCTGCAGCCCGGCGCCCGGCAACGCCTCGGCGATCAGCACGCCCCAGTCGGTGCCGCCGGTCCCCATCCCGAGGAACCCGGCCGCGGTGACCAGGTAGACGGCCATGACGAAGCGCAGGCCGGCGTCGGCCAGCACCGGGCCGGCGACGAGGGGAAGCAGCTCGCGTCCCAGCAGCCAGCCCAGGCTCTCGCCGCGGGCCACGGCCGCCTCGACATGGCCGCGGCTCACCATCGGCGCCGCCGCGGCGCGGATCACCCGGGCCGACAGCGGCGCGCCGGCGACCGCGACCGCCAGGACGATCCCGGCCCGTCCCGGCAACGCGGTCAGCGCGAGCAGCAGGACGACCAGCGGCGGCAGCGCGGCGACGGCGTCGAGCGGGCGCAGCAGCGCGCCTTCCGCCCAGGCCCGGCGGGCGCCGAGCAGGGCCGCGCCCAGGCCCGCCGTGACGCCCAGCGCCGAACCCGCGAGCGCGCCGGCGGCACTGGTCGCGAGCACCGGCAGCCCGCCGAGGAGCACCCGGGACAGCACGTCCCGTCCCAGGTGATCGGTGCCGAGCAGCCCGGCGGCGCCCGGCGGCGCGTACGGGAGGCCGACCGGCCGGGTCGCGGTGTGCGGCGCGAGCAGCGGTCCCAGCAGGGCGGCCGCGGCCACGGCGAGCAGGACCGCCGCCGCGGCGAACGCGGGCCAGGAGCCGGCGGGGAAGCGCGACGACCTCATCGGGGCGCCGTCCGCAGGGACGGGACCATCGCCCGGGTGCCCAGGTCGGCGAGCAGCAGCGCGACCAGCATCGCGGCGCCGAGGATCATGGCCAGGGCCTGCACCACGGGCAGGTCGCCGGTCTGCACCGCCGTGATGAGCACCTCGCCGATCCCCGGGTAGGCGAAGACCTTCTCCACCAGGACGGCGCCGCCGACCAGGCCGACGGCGGTGGTCAGCCACACCTGGAACGCCACCGGCAGGACCGCCGGCAGGACGGCGCGGGCCAGGACCGCGCGCGGAGGGATGCCGTTGAGCCGGAGGAACTCCACATGCGGTGCGCGCAGGGCCGCAGCGGTCGCGGCCCTGATGATCCGCCCGGCGTACCCGAGGGCGAGCAGCAGCAGGGCGGTCACGGGCAGGACCAGCACGGCCGGGGTGTCCAGCGGGTTCCCGCCGGCCGGGACCAGCGACACGGCGGGCAGCCACCTCAGGCCGGCCGCGAAGACCAGCACCAGCCCTCCGGCCAGCACGAACTCCGGGACGGACACCACCAGCAGCAGCGCCGTGGACAGGATGCGGTCGGCCGGGCGCCCCCGGAACAGCCCGGCGGTGACGCCGAGCGCCAGCGACGACGGGACCATCAGGACGACGGTGATGGCCGCCGGCAGCATCGAGTTGCCCAGGCGGGCCGACAGCATCTCGGCGACCGGCCGCCCCGTCGCCGAGGTGCCCAGGTCGCCGCGCAGGAGGCCGGCGGCCCAGTCCAGGTAGCGCGTGGCGAGCGGCCGGTCCAGGCCGAGGCCGGCGCGGACCTCGGCGACGCGCGCCGGCCCGGCCTGCCCCAGCCGCGCGGTCACCGGGTCTCCGGGCAGCAGGTCCACGCCCACGTACACGACCAGGGACAGCAGCACGAGCAGGAAGACGGCGACGATCAGCCGGTTGGCGAGCGCGCGGACCTGCCGGGCCGTGGGCGCCGGTCGTCTCATGCCGCGAAGCCCGCCTTGCCGAGGTAGGGGTACTTCGCCGAGTCGCGGGCCTCGATGCCGGTGACGTCCGCGCGGGTCAGGCTCAGCGTGTCGCCGAGCCCCCACACGATCCAGTTGCCCCGTTCGGTCATGACGCGCTGGGCGGCCCGCCACGCCTGCTCGCGCCGCCGCGGGTCGGTGGTGGACACCGCGGTCGCCGTCTGCCGCTCCAACTCCGGGTCGGCGAACGCGAGCGAGGGGTAGGCGGCCGAGCGGGTGAAGATCACGCTCAGCGGGTGCGGGCCGAGCGGGAGGACGACCGCGTCGGCCCCGGCCAGTCCGTCGGGGTCGAAGTACGCGGCCGGCGGGACGATCTGCGGCCGGGCGTCCAGCCCGAGCGCGCGCAGTTGCTCGGCGAACAGCTCGGTGGAGGCGTTGAGCCCGGTCTCGTAGTCGGCGCTGCGGATGGTGACGCGGGCCCCTTCGGCGCCGGCCGCCTTGATCAGCTCGCGGGCCCTGGCGACGTCGCGGGTGAGGACGGGGACGTCGGAGGCGAAGTACTGGGCCCCGTGGCCGTACAGGTCGTTGGCGGGGCCGCCGTACCCGAGGAACACCGCGTCGACCAGGGCTTGCCGGTCCACGGCCAGCCGCAGCGCCATGCGCACGCCGGGGTCGGACATCGGCGCGCGGGTGGTGTTGAGCACGAAGCCGTAGCCGGTACGGCGGCGCTCCCCGGCGGAGCGGATCTCCAGTCCGGCCGCGCCCGCCCCGGCCTTGGCGAGCGCGTACGGGATGTCGGAGGCGTAGTCGGCCTGCCCGTCGCGTACAGCGTTCACTCTGGCCTGCGGGTCGTCGATGCTGAGCACCACCAGTTCGTCGGCGGGCGGGGCGCCGCCCCAGTGCCGCTCGTAGCGGGTCAGCCGGGCCTCCCGGCCCGCCTCGAACGCGGTGACCCTGAAGGCGCCGGTGCCGGCCAACTCACCGGGACGGAACGACTTCGTGCCCTCCTTGATCACCGGCAGCCCGGCGCCCGCGAGCAGCGTGGCGGGGTCGCCGACCGGCCGCAGCGTGGGCACCCGCAGCGTCCGCTCGCCGGTCACCGACACCTTCGCGACGTCCAGATAGGCGGTCAGCTCGGCGGCGGCGCCGCTGGTGGGCGCGGTCAGCGCCGCCAGGGTGTAGGCGACGTCCGCCGCCCGCAACGGCGAGCCGTCGTGCCAGGTCACCCCTTCCCTCAGCGTCAGGACGAACGAGCGGGCGTCGGCGGCCGGCTCCGCGCCGACGGCCAGCGCGGGCGCCGCCGCGCCGTCGGTGACGGTGAACAGCCGGTCGAACACCACCATGGAGCGGACGAGGTCGGCCGGGCTGTAGGCGGCCAGCGGATCGAGGGTCTCGCTCGCGCCGCCTCCGGCGAAGGCCAGGCGCAGCGTCCCGCCGCGCCGCGCCGGAGCCGTGCCGCCACCGCGAACCGGGCCGGGCGACGCGCCCGCCGGCCCGCCGGGCGGCGAGCCGCACGCCGCCAGCAGGCAACCCCCGGCCGACAGCCCGGCGGTGATCCCGGCCAGACGCAACAGCTCGCGCCGCGAGACGGACATCGGCCGCCCCTTCCCTTGTTAACGCTGTACGCATAGTATTAGGGTCCCCTAAGCTAGGCGAAAAGGATAATCGTCGTCAACTCGGGGCGATGCGTACGCCAGTTCGCCGCATCCCCCGGCACGGCCGGACAAGGAGTCAGTGATGTCGGCCACGATCTCGTCAACCTCCACCGCGGAGAAGCGGGAGCCCGCCCCACCCGAAGGACCGCCGGTCACCGGCCCGAGCCCCGGACGGGCGCTGATCGGCGTGATGGAGCCGGTCCACGGCCGGCTGCTCACCTCGATCGCGGTCGCGGCCACGGCCGCGGTCCTGGGCGTCGCCGGGTTCGCACTGGTCGCGCTGGCGCTGCGGGAGCTGCTGGAGCCCGTCCCGGACCCGGCCACGGTCTTCCGGCTGCTGGGCGGGGCCCTGGCCGGGCTGCTGGCCAGGTTCGGGCTGCGGGCGCTGTCGTTCCACCTGTCCCACCTGGCCTCCTTCGAGCTGGAGGTGGAGCTGCGCACCCGGCTGGCCGAGCATCTGGCCCGCATCCCGCTCGGCGAGGCGCAGCGGCTCGGCTCGGGAGCCGTCAAGAAGGTGGTCCAGGACGATGTGCGCGCGCTGCACATCGCCGTCGCCGACTCGGTGCCGCTGGCCGGGTTCACCCTCGCCCAACCGGTGGCCGCGCTGGTCGCCCTCGGGCTGCTGGACTGGCGGCTGCTGCTCGCCGTGCTGGCCCTCGGGCCGATCGTGATGATCGGCATGCGGCTGGCGACGCGGGACTACGCCGACACCCGCCGCGCCTACGACGAGGCCAACGAGGCGATCAACGCGGCGGTGGTGGAGTTCGTGCAGGGCATGCCGGTGGTGCGCACCTTCGACGACGGCACGTCCTCATTCCGCCGGTTCGCCACCCGGGTGCACGCCTTCACCAGGGCGACCGCCGCATGGCAGGAGAGCAGCCGGTCCTCGATGATCTTCTCCCGGGCGATGATGGCCCCGCTGCCCGCCCTGGTGATCATCCTGGCGGCCGGCGTCTGGCTGACCGCGTCCGGCTCGATGTCGCCGGCGACGCTCGTCGTGGCGCTGGTCATCGGCACCCTGCCGATCGAGTCGATCATGCCGTTGATGTGGCTGGCCCATCACATCAACGAGTCCAAGGCGGGGGCCGCCCGGATCTCCGCGCTGCTGGCCATCCCGCCCCTGCCCGAGCCCGAGCGGCCCGAGCAGCCCGCCGACGGGTCGATCCGGTTCCGCGACGTCCGCTTCTCCTACGGCCCCGACGGAGCGGGCCGCCCGGCGCTGGACGGCGTGGACCTGGACATCCCCTCCGGAACGGTGTGCGCGCTGGTCGGGCCGTCCGGGTCGGGCAAGTCCACCGTGGCGCGGCTGATCCCCCGATTCTGGGACGTCACCGGCGGGGAGATCCTGGTCGGCGGCGTGGACGTGCGGCGGATCCCCGCCGAGGTGCTGCTGCGGCACGTCTCGATGGTCTTCCAGGACCCGTTCCTGCTGGAGGACACCATCGCCGCCAACATCCGGCTCGCCCGCCCCGAGGCGAGCGACGCCGAGGTGGAGGCGGCCGCTCGGGCGGCGCAGGCGCACGACTTCATCGTCTCGGAACTGCCGCACGGCTACCAGACGCGCGTGGGCGAGCGCGGCGCCCGGCTGTCGGGAGGGCAGCGCCAGCGGATCACCATCGCCCGCGCCATGCTCGCCGAGGCGCCGATCGTCATCCTGGACGAGGCGACCGCGTTCGCCGACCCGGAGAACGAGGCCGCCATCCAGGACGCCATCGCCGAGCTCACCCGGGGCCGCACCGTGGTGGTGATCGCGCACCGGCTGTCCACCGTGGCAGACGCCGACCAGATCGTCGTCCTGGACTCCGGCCGCGTGGCCGAACGCGGCACCCACCGGCAGTTGCTCGACGCCGGCGGCAGGTACGCGCGGCTGTGGGCGCACCATCAGCGCGCCCGGACCTGGGCGCTGGGCTCGGCCGCCCGCGCGGAAGACCCGGCGGTGACGCGATGAGAAGAATCCTGCGCCTGATGATGCTCGCCGCGGGGAGTTACCGCCGCGAATACGTGCGGTGCCTGCAGTCCTCGCTGGCGGCCTCGGTCGTCCAGGCCGCCGCGTACGCGACGCTGATCCCGCTGCTGTACGAGCTGACCCGCCCCCAGGTGGACGAGGCGGCGGCATGGGGCTGGTTCGGCGCGTTCGCGGCCTGCTACGTGGCCGAGACCGTGCTGCGCCTGTACGAGCTGCGCTTCCAGTACTCCAAGTGGGCCGACGTGCTCGCCGAGGCCCGGCTGCGGCTCGGAGAGAAGCTGCGCACCATGCCGCAGCCCGAGCTGGAACGGCGTGCCGCCGGAGACCTGAGCACCGTGGTGGGGGGCAACGTCGCCAACGCCACGACGGGCGTGTCCACCCTCGGCCTGCTGTTCACGCAACTGGTCACGGTGCCCGCCGTGCTCGGCGTGATCATCGCGGTGGTGGACTGGCGGCTCGGGCTGGTCCTGGCCGTGTCCGTCCCGTTCGCGGTGTTCTTCGTCCGCCGGATCCAGCGCCTTTCCGGCAGCGGCTTCCGCGGGATCGACGCCGCCGACGCCCGCGCCGCGGACCGCATCGTGGAGTACGTCCAGGGGCTGCCGCTGCTGAAGGCCACCGGCCAGGTGGGCCGGCAGTCGCGCCGGCTGGCCGACGCGCTGCACGCGCAGGGCGAGGCGATGACCTCGATGCAGAAGCGGGTGACCTGGCCGGGGCTGCTGGCCTCCAGCGTGGTGCAACTGTGCCTGGTGGCCATGGTGGCGGTGGGCGCGGCGCTGGTGCTCGGCCTCGACCTGTCCCCGGCCCTGCTGCTGGCGGTCGCGGCGGGGGCGGTGCGCTTCGCCGAGCCGCTGGCCACCGCCTCGGCGATGTCGCAGGTGTTCGAGTTGACCGACGCGGCGCTGGAACGCGTGGGCGACGTGCTCGCCTGCCGCCCGCTGCCCGTCGGCGCGCCCGAGGCCCGGATCGGCCGTTTCGACCTGGCCTTCGAGGAGGTCTCCTTCTCCTACGACGAGACGCCCGTGCTGCGCGGGGTGTCGTTCACCGCGCCCGAGCGCAGCCTGACCGCTCTGGTCGGCCCGTCCGGATCGGGCAAGACCACGATCACCCGGCTCCTCACCCGCTACGCCGACCCCGCCTCGGGGACCGTCCGGATCGGCGGGCTGGACCTGCGCGACCTGGACCCCGCCGAGATCTACCGGCACGTCTCGGTGGTGTTCCAGGACGTCTACCTGTTCGACGACACCATTCGCGCCAACATCGCCATGGCCCGTCCGGACGCGACCGACGAGGAGGTGGAGGCGGCGGCGCGCGCGGCCAACGTCCACGAGTTCGTCTCGCGCCTGCCGGACGGCTACGACACCCGGGTCGGCGAGATCGGCGGAGCGCTGTCCGGCGGCGAGCGCCAGCGCATCTCCATCGCCCGCGCGATCCTCAAGGACGCCCCCATCGTGCTGCTGGACGAGCCGACCGCGGCCCTGGACACCGAGAGCGAGGTCGCCGTCCAGAACGCCATCGACGCGCTGGTCGCGGACAAGACCGTGCTGGTCATCGCGCATCGCCTGACCACGGTGGCCGGCGCGGACCAGATCCTGGTCCTGGAGGACGGCCGGATCACCGAACGCGGCACGCACGCGGAGCTGATCGCGGCGGGCGGCCGGTACGCCACGATGTGGGCCGCCCAGACCCGCGCGCGGCACTGGCGCGTCCCGTCCACCGCCACCTGACAGGACCGATAGGGTCGCCGGAGGAGGAGCAACACCGGCCATGAAGGACCCCGCCATCGTCACCCGCCGACCGCGCCGCCGGCTCACCGCGCGAATGATCGTCGAGCACGCCATGCGGCTGGTGCGCGACGACGGCCTCCAGGCGGTGACGATGCGGCGCCTGGCGGACGAGCTCGGCACCGCGCCGATGTCGCTGTACCGCCACATCCCCGACCGCCAGGCGCTGATGGTGGCCATGCTGGACCAGGTCGCCCGCGACATCCGGTTCCCACCGCCCGCGGGCGACCCGAGGGCCGAGATCACCGCCGTGCTCACCGCCATCCACGACGCCCTGCGCCGCGACTCCTGGGCGATCGGCCTGATCGTCACCGACAAGCTCGCCGGTCCCTCGATCATCCCCGCCCTGGAGCGGCTGTTCGCCGCGTTGCGCCGTGCCGGCCTCACCCTGCGCGACACCCGCGTCGCGTTCGCGCTGCTGTGGCACTACACCGTCGGCGAGCTGCTGGACACCCACCTCGACATCCCCGACGACACCTACGCCCGCCGGATGGTCCACGACGTGGACCCCGAGAGCTACCCCACCCTCGCCGCCATCGCGCAGGCCGCGCCCGGCGGCCCGCCCGGCGACTGGTTCGCCGAGAACCTCCAGCGCCTCCTCGACGGGCTGCTGCCGCGGTCCCCCGCCGCCGATCGCCCGGCGGCCCCGGGCGAGGTGACGGCTCGGTGACGGCCGGCGGTCACCGGGTGATGGGCGACAGGGCCGACATGTCGATCTCCAGCAGGGTGGGCCCGCCCCGCCGCACGGCGGCGGCGAACTCCGGCTCGAAGGCCGCGGCGGAGGTCACGCGGCTCGACGGCACGCCGAAGGCGGCCGCCAGGGCGGCGAAGTCCGGCGTCGCCAGGTCCACGTCATGGGCGGGACCCCCGTAGGAGTCGCGGATGATCTCGCGCAGCACGCCGTACCCTCCGTCGTTGAACAGGCACACGATCACGTGCGCGCCCTCCTGGACGGCGGCGGCCAGCTCGCCGGCGCTGAGCATGAAGCCGCCGTCGCCCTGGATCAGCACGGCCGGGCGGCCGGCGCCCACGGCGGCGCCGATCGCGAGCGGCAGGCCGGGGCCGATGCCGGCCGCGGCGGGGCGCATCGAGGTGCGCGGGGCGAGGATCGGCAGCACCCGGTCGCCCCAGACGTAGGCGGGCACGGTCGCGTCGCGCACCACGACGCCGTCGCGCGGGAGGTGGCGGCGGATGGCGGCGCAGATCGCCTCGTGGTCCGGCCCCATCTCGGCGCCGACCGCCGCCCGTGCCTCCGCCAGGGCCGCGCGGCCCTCCGCCAGGTACGCGGCCCGGTGCGCCGGCTCCGGGGCGCCGGCCGGGAGGTGGGCCCGGATCTGGGTCAGGCCGAGCGCGGCGTCCCCGACCAGAGGGAGGCTCGCCGGGTAGCTGCGGCCGATCACCGACGGGTCGGCGTCCAGGTGGATCAGGTTCTCCGGCAGGCGCAGCCGCCAGGAGTCGGTCGGATACATCTGGAACCGGGTGCCGACGGCCAGCAGCAGGTCCGCCGACTCCACGTAGTCCCGCAACGGGGCCACGGCCGGGTAGCAGCCCAGGCACAGCGGATGGTCCTCCGGCAGGGCGCCGCGGCCCTCGCGGGAGGTCACGACGGGCACGCGGGCGGTCTCGGCCAGCGCGGCCAGCGCCGGGGCCGCGCCCGACGAGGGCACGCCTCCCCCGGCCCAGATCAGGGGCCGGCGGGCCTCGGCGAGCAGCCGGGCCGCCTCGGCCGCGCCCTTCTCGTCCACGGGGTCGCGCGGCACGGACGGGGCCACGGGGTGTACGGCCGGGGCGGGCGCGCGCTGCAGGTCGATGGGGATCTCCAGCGCCGCGGGCGCCGGACGGCCGGTGAGCACCTCCCTGGCCAGCCTGAGCACGTCCTCCGCCAGGTCGCCCGCGCGGCGTGCGGTGATCACGGCCCGGCAGGCCGTGCGCAGCATGTCGTGCTGGCGCTCGGCCTCGTGGATGTAGCCCCGGCCCCGGCCGAGGTACGCGGTCTCCACCTGCCCGGTGATCAACAGCACCCGGGAGGATGCGAACGCGGCCTCGTACAGCCCGCCCATGGCGTTGGCGGTGCCGGGCCCGGTGCTGACCAGGGCGACGCCCAGCTCGCCGGTGGCGCGGGCGTAGCCGTCGGCGGCGTGCACCGCGGCCTGCTCGTGCCGCATGCCGACGATGCGGACGGCTCCCCCGGCGCGCAGCGCGCGCAGGATCGGCAGGTTGTGGATGCTGGCGATGGCGAACACGTGCCGTACGCCGAGGGCCGCCAGGGCCGCGGCGACCTGGCCGGCCCCGGTCGCGGCGGGACTGTCCGGCGTCATGAGCCGCCTCCGGTCAGGGGGAGCTGGATCGCCTTGTACTCGGTGAACTCCTCGATCCCGTAGCGGCCCTTCTCGCGTCCGGTGCCGGAGTGCTTGACCCCGCCGAACGGCGCGAGCGGGTTGAACGGCCCGCCGTTCACGCTCACCTGCCCGGTGCGCAGCCGCCGCGCCACCGCCAGCGCCCGCTCCGGGTCCGCCGACCACACCGCGCCCGACAGCCCGTACGGCGTGTCGTCGGCGATCCGCACCGCCTCCTCCTCGCCCTCGTACGGGATCACGCACAGCACCGGCCCGAAGATCTCCTCCCGCGCTATCGCCATGCCCGGATCGACGCCGCCGAAGACGGTCGGGCGCACGTAGAAGCCCCGGTCGAGGCCGGGCGGCGCATCGGGGCCGCCGGTCAGCAGCCGGGCCCCGGCGGCGGCGCCGCGGCGGATGTGGCCGGTGACCCGCTCGCGCTGCCGCGCGCTGATCACCGGGCCGAGGTCGGCGCCGGGGTCGTCGCGGTGACCGGGCCGGGCCGCGCCGACCAGGGCGGCGGCGCACTCCTCGGCCTCGGCCAGCCGGGACCGCGGCACCAGCAGCCGGGTCAGCGCGGTGCAGGTCTGCCCGCTGTTGCCGACCACCGTGCGGGCGCAGTGCGCGACCGCGGCGGGCACGTCGGCGTCGTCGAGCAGGATCGAGGCGGACTTGCCGCCGAGTTCGAGCAGCGACCTGGCGACGTTCCCGGCGGCCAGGGCCGCGACCCGCCGCCCGACGGCGGTCGAGCCGGTGAAGGAGACCACGTCCACGGCGGGGTGGCCGGCCAGGGCCTCGCCGGCCTCCGGCCCGGTGCCCGCGACCACCTGGAGCACGCCGCCGGGCAGTCCGGCGGCGGCCAGGGCGTCGGCCAGGACGAAGGAGTCGAGCGGGGTCAGCTCGCTGGGCTTGAGCACGACCGCGCAGCCCGCCGCCAGCGCCGGGGCGACCTTGTTCACGCTCTGCATCAGCGGGTAGTTCCACGGCGCGATGGCGGCGGCCACGCCGGCGGGCTCCCGGCGTACCAGGGAGTTGCCCACGCGTTCCTCCCAGGCCAGCTCCTCGGCGGCGTCGGCCGTGGTGCGCAGCGTGGTCAGCGCCGAGGCGATCTGCGTCGCCCGCACCAGGTGGCGGGGCAGGCCGAGCGGCATGGTGATCGCCTCGGCCAGCTCCGCGGTGCGCGCCTCCAGCTCGTCGGCGGCGCGGCGGAGCACCGCCGCGCGCTCGGCGACCGGCACCATGCTCCACGACTCGCGGGCCCGGCAGGCGCCGGCGACGGCGTCCTCCACCTCGGCCGCCGTCGCGGCGGGCACCTCGGCGAAGGGCTCGCCGGTGCACGGGTCGATCAGGGTCAGCCCTTCCACTGGCGCGCTTCCTGCTCCACGGCCTTCTCGTCGAAGGCGTTGTACTTGCCGGCGAGGGAGTAGTCGAACAGGCCGCTGGACTTCACGTCGATCGCGGCGGGGATCATGCCGTGCTCGGCGAAGGCCGCGATGGTCTTCTGCACCGCGGCGTCGTCGATCACGCCGTACCGGCCGGAGGTGCCCTTGCCACCGGTGATGTCCAGCCGCAGCTTCAAGATCCGCACCGCCTGGGCGAGTGCGGTCTCCTCGGGCACGTCGGAGGCCGGGCGGGACTGCGGGAACTGCTTCCAGTGCAGCTTGATCGCGGCCTCCGGATTGGTCTGGGAGAACACCATCGCCTTGTAGAACGCGCGCACCATGCCGGCCACCCGCTCCGGCTCCTGCTTGATCGACTCCTTGCGCACCACCAGGGCCGAGGTGCCGGTCATGTCGTTCAGCGGGGTCGGGATGTCGCGCATGGTGGTGCCGAGCAGGTCGCCGATGACCACGTTGGGCCCGTCCCAGCCGGCGTACGCGGCGATCTGCTTCTTGCGCAGCGCGTCGGCGGCCTGCGCGCCGAGACCGACGGGCAGGTACTGGGCGTCCTTGTCCGGGTCCAGGCCCGCCTCCTTCAGCACCCCCTTGGCGAACAGGGTGGACACCCCGGCCAGCGAGTTGGACCCGATCGTGGCGCCCTTCAGGTCGGCCGCGGTCGTGATCGGGCTGTCCTGCGGGACCACGACCCGGAAGATGCTGCCGTTGGTGAGCCCGACGACCGCGATGCCCGGGTCCTTCTGGTAGGCGGCGATGGCCGCGTTGAGCGAGGCGTACGTCATGAACGCCTGTCCCGTGGCCACCGACTGGATGGCCGTCGGCGCGCTGTCCACCGGCTGGATCGTGACGTCGAGCTTCTCGGCCGAGAAGTAGCCGAGCTGCAGGGGCACGGAGGTGTACGACGCGGTGGTCGCGGTCAGCGCCTTGTCGGGCGCGGTGAAGACCACGGGCTCGGCGCCCGGGGTGGCGCTGTCGGCGCCGCCACCGCAGGCGGTGAGGGCCGCGCCGAGGGCGGTCAGGAGGGCGACGGCCGCGAGCCGCCGTGTGCCGAAGGAGAACGTGCTCATGAAATCTCCCGGTGGGGGGTTACTGCGCCCGGCGTACCAGGCGTTCTGCGAGGGACAGGACGCCGTAGACGGCCAGTCCGAAGATCGACAGTGCGATGAGCATCGCGTACGTCGCCGCGACCTCACCGGTCACGGTGTACTGCGCGATCGCGTAGCCCACGCCCTCGCGCGCGGCCACGAACTCGCCGACGATCGCGCCGATGAGCGCGAGCACGGCGGCGCTGTTCAGCGCGGGGAAGATGAACGCCAGCGCGTTCGGGATGCGCAGGTAGCGCAGTTCCTGCCAGCGGCTGGCCCGCAGGGCGCGGAACAGGTTGACCTCGTCCTCGCTCACCTCGGTGAGGCCCGCGATCGTGTTGGTCAGCACGGGGAAGAAGGCCAGCAGCGCGGCCAGCGTCACCTTGGGCGCCAGGCCGTACCCCATGGCGGCCACGATGAGCGGCGCGATGGCGACCTTGGGGAAGGTCTGCGAGGCCAGGATGTAGGGGTAGACGGCGTTGCGCAGGATCGGCGAGAACGCGAACACCGAGCCGAGCACCACCGCCGCGGCCACCGCCAGCGCGAAGCCGAGCAGGGTCTCCTGCACGGTGGCCAGCAGGTTGGGCCACAGCGTGCCGTCGATGACCGCGAGCCGGACCAGCACCTCGATCACCTCACCGGGCGGGGCCAGGATCAGCGGCGAGACCAGCTCCGCGCTCGCCGCGCCCTGCCAGGCGGCGACGAGCACCACGAAGATCAGCACGGCGAGCACGGCGGACTTCAGCCCCGGTCCCTCCGCGCGCCGGCGCGGCGCCGCGCCGCCCTGGTCCAGCGCGCCGAGCGAGGCCAGGTCCGCCCGTGTCCCGCCGGACGGTGCGGTTCTCGTCTTCATCGCCATCCTCCTTCCGGCGGGCCCGGCCGCCCGGTCACCGCCCGGCTCCCTTGGCCTCGTCGAGCACCGCGCGCACGTCCCGGATCGCCTCGTAGAACGCGGGGTCGTCGCGCAGCTCCCGCCCGCGCGGGCGCGGCAGCGGCACGGGCAGGCTCGCGTGGATGCGGCCGGGCCTGGCGCTCATCACCACGATCCGGTCGGACAGGAACACCGCCTCGGAGATGCTGTGCGTGACGAACACCACGGTCTTGGGCTCGCGCTGCCACACGCCGAGCAGCTCGTCGTTGAGGTCCTCGCGGGTGAACTCGTCCAGCGCGCCGAAGGGCTCGTCCATCAGCAGCAGCGAGGGCCGGTTGACCAGCGAGCGCGCGATGGCCACCCGCTGCTCCATGCCGCCGGACATCTCACGCGGGTAGTGCTTCTCGAAGCCGGCCAGCCCCATCATCTCCAGCAGCCGCCTGGCGTGCTCGCGGCTCTCCGGACGCCGGTCGCCGTCGATGACCAGGGGCAGGCACACGTTGTCCAGCACGGTGCGCCAGCGCAGCAGGGTGGGCTTCTGGAACGCCACGCCCACCTGCGGCAGCGGTCCGGTGACGGGGGCGCCGTCCACGGTCACCGTGCCGGCGCTCGGCTCCAGCAGGCCCGCGATCAGCTTGAGCAGGGTGGACTTGCCGCAGCCGCTGGGGCCGATGAGCGAGACGAACTCGCCCGGCGCGATGTCCAGCGAGGCGTGCTCCAGCGCGCGCACCGTGGCGCCGCGCCGGGTGAAGACCTTGGACACGTCCCTGATCCCGATGGCCGCCGGGCGCGGCGGCGCCTGCGCGGCGGCGCGGTCGCCGGTCGTGATCGCCATGTCTCACTCCTCGCCTGCCGGCCGGCCCGCGGGCAGGACCTCGTGGTAGAACCGCATCCAGTTGCCGCCCATGACTGCCGCCACCTCGCCGGGCGCGAAGCCGCGCCCGGCCAGCGCCTCGGCCAGGTCGGGGAAGGAGCGGGTGTCGGGGAACCAGGGCAGCGGCGGCTGCTTGCCGGGGTTGGCCGCCGAGCCCGCGCCGTACTGGACGGTCCGGGTCCAGCGGCCCTGTCGCATCCACCGCAGGTCCGCCTCGCCGATCTTGCGGCCCAGGTCTGAGCCGATGCCGACGTGCTCGACGCCGATCAGGTCGGCGGTGCGCGCGACCAGCTCGGCCCAGGTGGCGGCGGTCGCGGCGTACTCGCCGCTGATGTTGCGGTAGCCCGACACCCCCAGGACGCCGCCGCGCGCCGCCAGGGCCTTGAGCAGGTCGTCGGACTTGTTGCGGGCGTGCGGCACCAGGGAGGCCGGGTTGGCGTGGGTGACCGCGACCGGCACCGCGGAGTGCTCGATCGCCTCCATGCTCGTACGCTCGCCGACGTGCGACAGGTCGATCGCCATGCCGCACCGGTTCATCTCGGCCACGACCTCGCGGCCGAAGCGGGTCAGCCCGCCGTCCACCGGGTCGTAGCAGCTCGCGCCCACGTCGTTCTGGATGTTGTAGGTGAGCTGGGCCACGCGGACGCCGAGGTCGGCGAAGACCTCCACGTAGCCGATCCGGCCGGACAGGAACGAGCTGTTCTGGAAGCCCAGCAGCAGCGCCGTGCGCCCCTGGGCGTGGATCGCCTCGATCTCGGCCGCCGTCGTCGCGACGCCGACCAGGTCGGCGTTGGCCCGCACCAGGTCGCGCCAGCGCACCAGCGCGTCCAGCGACTCGGTCGTGTCCTCCCAGAAGCCGCAGGTCACGGTCACGCAGCCGAGCCCGCCGCCGCGCAGCTCCTCGAAGACCTCGCGGTCGAACGCGCTGCACTCCAGGCCGTCAACGAAGATCACAGCGTCACCGCCAGGTAGTCGAGGTCGGTATCGGGGTCGGCGGCGTCCGGGTCGAGCGTGGCGCCCGCGTGCCGCCGCGAGAGCGGGGTGTCCTCGGTGAGCGCGCCGGTCGAGCGGTGGTACAGCCGCCACCACAGCGACGCCTCAACCTCCAGGCCCTCGTGCACCGTGCGCTCGATGTGCGGGCAGGCGGGCGGGCCGTGCCGCTCGGCGACCTCGATCCGGGGCGCGCCCGTGCCGAGGGTGACCGTGACGGCGCCGCCGTACGGCTGCGCGGCGTACGGGAGCGCGAGCAGCAGGTGCGGGACGGCGACGTCGCGCACCTCGATCCGCGCGCCGCCGCGCTCGCGCAGCAACGCCATGCCCAGGTCGAGCAGCGCCGGCGCGACGTACGGCGCGGGGACGCCGTGCGCCTCCACCACCACCGGCGAGGACGCCTCGTCCAGGGCCGGTGGCCGCCATCCGGGCAGGTCGCGGGCCGCGTCCAGGAACGCCAGGCCGCCCAGCCCGAGCGCCTCGGCCTCCACCACCAGGTCCCGCACCGCGGGGACCGCCCCCTTGGGCACCCCCAGCAGCAGCAGGTTCCGCTCGGCCAGCACGCGGGTCTCCCGCAGGCTCACGGTGAGCCGGGGCGCCGCGGCGGCGTCCGTCGCCTGAGTGGTACTCGGCGGGGTCACTGTCGCCTCCCTTCCGTCGCGGGGTGCCCGGAGAGCACCCGGTTGATCTCCCGCACCGCGTCCAGCAGCGCGTGGATGCCCTTGTCCCGGTCGAAGCGGCCGCTCGGCCCGGCGACACTGAGCGCGCCGACGCACCTGCCCTGCAGGTCGAACACCGGGGCCGCGATGCCGAGCACCCCTTCCAGCCACCGGCCGTGCGAGGTCGCGTAGCCCAGCTCGCGCACCTGCGCCAGCTCCTCCTCCGGCGGCGTGTCCACGCCCAGCTCGCGCAGCTCGGCGAGCTGGCGCGGGCTCGCGTACGCCATCAGCACCCGGCCCGAGGCACTGCGGCTGAGGGGCATCTGGGCCTCGGCCCGCAGGTCCACCTGGAGCGGGCGGCCCGGCTCGATGCGCTGGATGATCGTGGCGGTGCCGCGTTCGAGTATCGCCAGCGACACGGCCTCCCTGATCTCGTCCACCAGCCGCTCCATCATGGGCAGCACCCGCTCGCCGAGCCCGGCCTGACGCAGCGCCGACTGGCCGATGCGGGCCGGGCGCAGCGTCAGCCGGTAGGAGCCGTCGCCGGTCTGCTCCATCCATCCGGCCGCCACCAGCGTGACGAGCTGCTGGTGCACGGCCGCACGCGGGATGCCCAGGCTGCGCGACAGCTCCGAGATCCGCACCGAGCTCTCGGCCTCGGCGACGACCTCCAGCATCTTCAGGCACTTGATCGCGGTGCTGAGCGGCTGGGTCCGCGGTCCCGCCTGCTCGCTCACTTCTCGCTCCCGGACAGGGCCGGCTCGGCCGGGTGCCACCAGCCGCGCGGGTCGGCGCCGGCCAGCTCCTCGCGCGAGGGCGCGCCCTGGAAGATCAGGCCGCGCAGGGTGCGGTTCAGGAAGTCCTTGGTACGGTCCAGCCCGTAGAAGGCGGCGTTGGCCAGCCTGATGATGTGCACCGGGACGAAGTCGAGGTCCAGCATGTCCATCCGCGGCAGCGCGTACGGCTGCTCGCGCAGCGCCTGGAGGCGCTCCACCGCGGCCCGCTCCTCCGGATGGTCGAACAGGACCCGGCCGACCCGCGTGCCCGGAGGGTAGCCGGCCAGCAGCCGGGTGAGCCGCCGTACGTCGCCGGGGATGTCGCAGGACAGGTCGAACCCGCCCGGGAACTGCTCGCGGGGCCCCGAGCGGGGCTCCTCGGCCGCGCGCGACTTGTACCAGACGCGGGTGCGCCTGGACCGGTCGGCGAGCGGCATGTCGTGCGCCCAGGCGTAGGTGCCGCGCAGCAGCGCCGACAGCTCCCCGGTGGTCATGCCCGGGTCGCCGACCAGCCGCTCGTCCACGATCAGGCGCTCCAGCGCGTCCTCGGCGCCGTCGGGCAGCAGCTCCAGCAGCAGCGAGCCGAGGGTCTCCTCCGTCTCCGGCGTCACCGTGCCGGCGACCGCGGTGCGCAGCTCCTCGAACGGCGTCGCGGACGCCCGGCCGCGCACGGTGCCCCGGTCGCGCAGCTCGGCGGCGAGGTCGCGCACCTCGCGCAGCTCGGCGGCCACCCGGCGGCCGTCGGGGAAGACGTTGTAGCGCATGGGGTCCTGCTCGCGGTAGACGATCTCCCGCTCCAGCAGGTCCACCAGCGTGCCGTACGCCGGGTCGCCGGGCGCGGGCGCGAGGCGGCGGGCCTCGGCCAGCGCGTCCTCACGCAGGCGCAGCCACTGGTGCACCATGCGCGGATGGTTGGCGATGAACAGCACCAGCCCGAGCGCCGACCCGTTGCCCAGCCCGAGGTGCCTGCGGATCGCCGGGTCCAGCCGGGCGGCTCGCGGCGACGCGGCCCGCGCCAGGTGCTCGCACAGGTCCGCGGCGAACTCCCGCATCAGGTACGCCGTGAGCATCTGCGCGTGATAGGGCGCGGCCAGCGGGTGCGCGGACCCATAGGAGAGGAAGGTGCGGGTGCCGAACGTGCCGTTGGCGTCCAGCCCGGTGTTGCGCATGAGGTAGCCCGCCTGGCGCAGCACGCCCAGGTCGGGGGCGCGCCCCGCGGCCAGCGCCTCGACGGTGTGGCCGAAGGCCCGCAGGCTCCGGTTGGACCGGCACCACACCAGCGTGCCCGGGGCCGCGCGGCCGGCGTACAGCTTGGGCAGCTCGGCGCCGGTCAGCTCGACGCGCGCGGCGTCCGCCTCGCCCTCCAGCAGCGCGCCGACCATGTCCCAGCTCTGGCCGATGATCCGCGGCGTGCGCTCGACGAAGCGCGGCTCGGAGCTGTAGGCCACGAACGAGAGCGTGCCGGCGTGCGTCGCGACCCGGTAGACCGCGACGCCGTTGCCGCGCTCGTCCAGGTCGAACCGCTCCCGGGTGATCGTCCACCGGTTCCGTACCATGTGCCGGACCAGCGACCGGCTCGCGCTGAACCGCGAGGGCTGCAACGCCGCCAGGCGCTCCGGCCTCATCAGGAAATCAGGATCACGGGGACCTATCGTCTGCGGATCGCC
Organism: Thermocatellispora tengchongensis; assembly: GCF_014202315.1. Taxonomy (GTDB): domain Bacteria; phylum Actinomycetota; class Actinomycetes; order Streptosporangiales; family Streptosporangiaceae; genus Thermocatellispora; species Thermocatellispora tengchongensis. The sequence continues at coordinate 56,141 of NZ_JACHGN010000015.1, forward strand.
ACTCATAGCACCCTTGTCTTGATATTTCAGACAACGTTCTGATATACATGACAATAGGAGACCGCTAGGCGCCCGCACAAGGGGTGACCGCCGATCGACTCTTCGCGCCCGCTCGGCCACGGCGACGAGACGTACCGGGAGGTGTGCCGGAATCCCGGCGGCGGGCCGCTCCCCGGCAGCCCGGGTTCTCCGCCCCGTCGGGCCACCCGGATCGCACGGCGGCCCGCACGCACGCGGCCGGCGCCGGATGCGTACCGGCAGCGACAGGTCCGCGGCGCACGGCCGCGGACCCGCATGAATCACGCCGAGACGGGCCGCTCGGGTGGCGGCCCGTGACCGGCGCTCAGGCCGGTGCGTAGACCCGGTGGACGAACTCGGCGAGCTTGTCGTCGGGCAGTTCCTTGGCCAGGTCGGCTTCGCTGACCATGCCGACGATCCGATGATTGTCGATCACGGGCAGGCGCTTGATCTGGTGCTGCTCCATCTTCTGCAGCGCCTCCTCGACACTGCTGTGGGCGTCCACCCACACCAGTCCCTTGGCCAGTTCGCCGGCCGTGGTCCGATCGAGATCCTTGCCCTCGGCGCAGCACTTGATCACGATGTCCCGGTCGGTGATGATGCCCTTGAGCCGGTCGTCGTCTCCGCAGATCGGCAGCGCGCCGACCGACAGGTCGCGCATCATCTGCGACGCCAGGCGCAGGGTGTCATGCTCGCCGATGCACACCGCCCCCTGGTGCATCACGTCCTGAACCGCCTTGCCGATTCCCGATGTGTCCATGATCGGCCTCCCCCGGCATCGATGAACGGTGTCTCACTGCCGCCCCTACCCAACGGACGCCGGATCAGCGGGGCACGGCCATTCGGACATCAACGCAGGTCGAATCAGGCGAATGAGCCCGGCACGGCCGTGACCGGGAACGCCGGGGAGAGCCGCGCTTCCCTCGGCTATCCGTCCGGCCGCCCGTGGGCAATACCCGGCCGGTCTTTCCTATCGCCGGATTCGACCTTTCGATGCGCCCGGCCGAGCCCGCGAATCCCGGATATAACAAACGAGGCAAGTCGGGCCGAGGAGAGGACCTTGGACGTGTCGGCTGAACCACAGGTCGTGTTCGACGCCTTCCACCCCGCTCACCGATCCAATCCCTACCCCCGTTACGCGGCCGTCCGCGAATACACCGCGCTGTATCCGCTGAAACCCGGTATCCACCTGGCCACGCGGTACGCCGAGGTCTCCGCCGTGCTCGCGGACCCGGAGTGGGGACATGGCTACGAGGACGGAATCAACCCGTTCCGGCCCGGAGTGGCCGCCGACGACGTGCCGGGCGGGATCGTGCGGATGGACCCGCCCCAGCACACGCGGGTGCGCGCCCTGGTCAACCGGCCCTTCACCCCGCGCAACACCGAAAAGCTCCGCTCCCGGGTCGAACGCCGGGTCAACGAGCTGCTGGACCAGGCCCTGGAGGCCGGTGAGGTCGACCTGATGGAGGCGTTCGCCCGGCCGGTCCCGTTCACCATCATCGCCGAGATGCTCGGCATTCCGCCCGAGGACTACCGCCAGGTCATGAAATGGTCGCTGGCGCTCGTTCACGGCACCGATCCCGACATTCTCCAGACGCCGGAACAACTGGCGCAGCGCGACAAGGCCAATGCCGAATTCGAGGCGTATTTCGCGGACCAGATCGAGCGGCGGCGGGAAACGCGGCGGGACGACATGTTCAGCGATATGGCCGAGGCGCTGGAATCCGGTGCCGCGACCGGGGCCGAGCTGCGCGGGCTCTGCGTCGCGCTGCTGATCGGAGGGTACGAGACCGCCGCCGACCTGATCGGCAAAGGCGTCGTGGCGCTGCTCCGCGACCCGGCCCAGATGACGCTGTGGCGGGAACGCCCGGAACTGGCCCCGTCCGGCACCGAGGAACTGCTCCGCTACGAGCCGCCCATCCAGCTCACGCACCGCGTGGCGCTCAGGGACAAGGAGCTGGCCGGGCACACCTTCGCCCGCGGCGACGGCGTGGTGATCGTCATGGCCGCCGCCAACCGCGACCCGGCCGTGTACGCCGACCCCGACCGCCTCGACATCACCCGGTTCGCCGGGACCGCGCCCCCGCCGCGCCCGCTCTCGTTCGGCGGCGGCGTCCACTTCTGCCTCGGCGCCCACCTCGGCAAGCTCGAAGTGCGACTGGCGGTGGACGCGCTGCTGCGCCGCGCACCGGCGCTGGCCCTGGCCGGCGAACCCGTCTGGCGCGACACCGTCGCCATCCACAGCCTCGACACCCTCCCGGTCCGCCTGCGGGCGTGAGCGGACCTCCCTGCGATCAGCCTTGCGACGAGAGTGAGGACGCGATGAGCGTGGACCAGACCGAGACGTCACGGCAGCGCCGGCTGCGCGAGCTGAGGTCCCTCGTGGAGCACGGGATCGACGCGGGCATCGGCGTCGGCCACTCGCTGGGCGTCCTGCTCGACACCCTGGAGGAGGGCCGCACCGTCTGGACGCTCACGCCCTCCCCGGCGGCGGCGGGCACGCCACGCACCGTGCACGGCGGAGTGATCGCCACGCTCCTGGACACCGCGATGGGCAGCGCCGTGTACACGGCGATCCCGGACGGGGCGCTCTACACGACGCTGGAGCTGAAGGTGAACTTCTTCCGCCCGGTCCCGCTCGACGGCGGCCCGCTCACCTGTGCCGCCACGGTCGTCCACCAGGGCGAGCGCACCGCGACCGCGGAAGGGCGCGTCACCGACGCCGGTGGTGAGCTCATCGCGCACGGCACGACGACCTGCATGGTGTTCCCGCCCACCGGTACGCCCGGCGCGGAGCCCGCCGCTCCGCCCAACCCGGGCGTCGCCCTCGACGCGTTCGACCCCGCGCACTGGCCGGACCCGTACCCCCGGTACGCCGCGGCGCGCGAGGCGGCGCCGCTGATCGCGACCCCGCTGGGCGTCCACCTGGTGACCCGCTACGACGACTGCGCGGCGATCTTGCAGGACAACGACTGGAGCCACGCCCACGAGGCCGAGCTGTTCCACCCCGGCGTCGAGCACGCCGACCTGCCGACCTCGTTCCTGTGGATGGACCCGCCCGACCACACCCGCCTGCGGGGGCTGGTCAGCAAGGCGTTCACCCCCCGTACGGTGGCCGCCCTGCGGCCCCGCATCGAGCAGCTCGTCAAGGAGCTGTTCGACGCGATCGTCGAGGCGGGCGAGGTCGATGTGATCACCGCGCTGGCCTACCCGCTGCCGCTGACCGTCATCGCCGAACTGCTCGGCGCGCCCGCCGAGGACCACCCCGACCTCCAGCGCTGGTCCCGGGCGCTGGCCCGCGGGTTCGACCCCGACCCGCTGCTGCTGCCGCGGGAGCGGGACGAGCGCACCCAGGCCGCGCGGGAGTTCGTGTCCTACTTCCGGGACCTGATCGCGAAGCGGCGGGCGCGGCCGGCCGGCGACCTGATCAGCGCGCTGGCCGCGGTCGAGGAGCGGGGCGACGTGCTTACCGAGGACGAGATGCTCGCCACCTGCGTCACGCTGCTGGTCGCCGGGCACGAGACCAGCGTCAACCTCGTCGCGAACGGCATCCTGGCGCTGATCCGCAACCCCGGCCAGTACGCGCTGCTGCTCGACGACCCGCGGCTCGCCGCCCCCGCCGTGGAGGAGATGCTGCGGTACGACTCGCCGGTGCACATGACCACCCGGCTGGCCCACAAGGAGACGCGGATCGCCGGCCACACCTTCCGGCCGGGCGACGGCGTGGTGCTGCTGTTCGGCTCGGCCAACCGCGACCCGGCGGCGTTCCCCGACCCCGACCGGTTCGACATCACCCGGTACGCCGGCTCCGCCCCCGTGAAGCGCCACCTCAGCTTCAGCCTGGGCATCCACTACTGCCTCGGGGCGCCCCTGGCCCGGCTCGAAATGGAGATCGTGCTGCAGGAGCTGATCCGGCGCCGGCTCACCATGACGATGACCACCGAGAACCTGCCCTACCGCCGCAACCTCGTCCTGCGCGGCATCGACACCTTCCCCGTGCGCTTCGCGTAGCCCCGGGCTCGGGCGCGGCCGCGACGGCTTCCCGCCGGCGCGGCCGCGCCGTTTCGCGCGCCAGTCCTCCCGCCGCATTGACGCCTCGTGACTTCCTGGGTACCGTCATACCTACTTTTAATAAACCTTCCTAATAATTAGGTGTCAACGCCCAGGTGGGAAGGGGTGAGTCCATGCCGCGCGCACCACCGACGGCGGTGGATGACGTGCCGTTGGGGGGCCATGAGTGAGCGGGGACCGCGCGGGCCCGGCTCACCACCACATCACCGATGTCCACACGTAACAGCCCATCTCGCATCGGCATATGGGACGTGGAGCAGCACACATGAAACTCAGGACAGTCACCCGACTACTGGCCGCGGCAGGAGCCCTGCTCCTCCCGCTGGGAACCGCGGTCGCCCTGGCGCCGGCCGCCTCGGCCGTACCCGGCGCCGCCGTGGCGGCCGTGTCGGCGGCCCCCGCCTGGCAGCCCTCGACCGCCTACACCGTGGGCACCGTGGTGAGCTACAACGGCGTCGAGTACGAGTGCCGTCAGAGCCACACCTCGCTCCCGGGCTGGGAGCCCCCGAACGTGCCCGCCCTGTGGAAGCCGGTCGGCTCCGGAGGCGGCGGCGGGGACGACACCAGCGCGCCCACCGTGCCGGGGAACCTGCGCAGCACCGCGGCCACGTCCAGCAGCGTGAGCCTGGCCTGGAACGCCTCGACGGACAACGTGGGCGTCACGGGCTACGAGGTCTACCGCGGCGGCACGCTGGTCACGACCACCGGCGGGACCGCGACGACCTACACCGACACCGGCCTGGCCGCCTCGACGACGTACACCTACACCGTCCGGGCCCGCGACGCCGCGGGCAACCGATCGGCCGCCAGTAACCAGATCAGCGTCACCACGTCGAACTCGGGTGGCGGCGGCGGGGACCCGGGCTCCGGCGACAAGCTGCTCGGGTACTTCGTGCAGTGGGGCGTCTACCAGCGCAACTACCACGTCAAGAACATCGACACCAGCGGCTCGGCGGCCAAGCTGACCCACATCAACTACGCCTTCGGCAACGTGCAGAACGGGCAGTGCACGCTCGGCGACACCCACGCCGACTACGACCGCTTCTACACGGCCGCCGAGAGCGTGGACGGCGTGGCCGACACCTGGGACAACGGGGCGCTGCGCGGCAACTTCAACCAGTTGCGCAAGCTCAAGGCCAAGTACCCCCACCTGAAGGTGCTGTTCTCCTTCGGCGGCTGGACCTGGTCGGGCGGCTTCGGGCAGGCGGCGGCCAACCCGGCGGCCTTCGCCGAGTCCTGCTACCGGCTGGTCGAGGACCCGCGCTGGGCCGACGTCTTCGACGGCATCGACATCGACTGGGAGTACCCCAACGCCTGCGGCCTGACCTGCGACAGCAGCGGCCCGGCGGCGTTCCGTGACCTGATGGCGGCGCTGCGGGCCCGCTTCGGCCAGAACTACCTGGTCACCGCCGCGATCACCGCGGACGGCACCTCGGGCGGCAAGATCGACGCGGCCGACTACGCGGGCGCCGCGCAGTACGTCGACTGGTACAACGTGATGACCTACGACTTCTTCGGCGCCTGGGCGGCGCAGGGCCCGACGGCGCCGCACTCCCCGCTCACCTCCTACGCCGGCATCCCGAACGCCGGGTTCTACTCCGACAACGCGATCCAGAAGCTGAAGAGCAAGGGCGTCCCGGCGAGCAAGCTGCTGCTCGGCATCGGCTTCTACGGCCGCGGCTGGACGGGCGTCACGCAGGCCGCGCCCGGCGGCACGGCCACCGGCCCCGCGCCCGGAACGTACGAGCAGGGCATCGAGGACTACAAGGTGCTCAAGACCCGCTGCCCGGCGAACGGCACCGTGGCGGGCACCGCGTACGCGCACTGCGGCAACCAGTGGTGGAGCTACGACACCCCCGCCACCATCGGCGGGAAGATGAGCTACGCCGAGGACCAGGGCCTGGGCGGCTCGTTCTTCTGGGAGCTCAGCGGCGACACCGCCAACGGCGAGCTGATCACGGCCATGAGGAACGGCCTCGGCTAGCCGGTGACCCGGCCGGGTTCCCCCGTCCCCGCGTGGGTACCGGGGAACCCGGCCCCCACGCACGAGATCGCGGAGAGGCGCGCGGTACTGGCGGATTCGGCACGCCCCGGTTACGGTGCTCCCATGCCGGGTTGACGCTAGAGGATCGGCGGCCCCACGTGGCCGCGCGCTCCGCCTTCCGCCGTTTCGGAACACCCGACCAGGAATCCGCAACGGAACGGAAGGCGACGCACATGGAGATCAGACGGATTCACGAGCACGAGGGCGAGACGGTCGGCGGTCTGTGGGACCGCATGTGCCGCGAGATCGAGGACGGCGGACCGCTTTCGGAGCAGGGGCTGAGGAACCTCTCGCGCCTGCTCGCCATGTCCGCATGGCACCGCGACGCGTTCTGCCTGGTGGCCGTGGACGACGACGAGATCATCGGGTTCGTCAACGGCTGCACCACCGCCGAGAACGGGCTGCTGCCCGGCCTCGGCGGCCAGATCGACTCCCTGTACGTCGTGCCCGGCAGGCGCGGCGGCGGGGTGAGCCGCGCCCTGGCGCGGGCCGCCGTCGCGTGGCTGCGGGAGCACGGGGCAGGCACGATCCGCTACCTGTCGTGCGCCGGCGCCCACGACGACCACCGGTTCTGGCAGGGCCTGGGCTTCGAGCCCGACATGGTGTGCCTGTCGCTGTACCGGGACTGACGACCGGGGACCCGGGTCAGCGGGTCAGCAGGTCAGCGGGTCAGCGGCGGCAGGTGCCCGGCCGAGGACCCGCGCCACCTGGGCCGGATGGGTGAGCTGCGGATAGTGCCCGGCACCGGCGATCTCGGTGACGGGGTGCGCGACGCCGAGGGTGAGCGGGTCGGCCGATCCCACGACGATCTCGACCGGCACGCTCACCCGGTCCAGCAGCGCCCGTGACCGCTCGCGCCCGGCGAGATCCGCGCGCAGCGCCGTGACCACCCGCCGTGCCACACCGGGACGGCGCAGGTCCGCCGCGGCGCCGGCCACCTCCGGCGTCTCCGGAAGGCCGAGCGTCGCGGCCAGGCGGGCCGCGGACATGCGGCGCAGCATCGGCACGGCCAGGCCGGAGCGGGCGAGCCGCGAGGCGGGGCGCTGCAGGAACGACGGCGAGATGAGCACCAGCCCGCTGACGCGCTCCGGATGCGCGGCGGCGAAGCGGAGCGCGGGCCCGCAGGCCAGCGAGTGCGCGACGAGCACGGGCCGGGTCCGCACCGGGCTCAGCAGGCCGGCCAGCCACACGTCCACCGGCCGGGCGGACGGGGCCGAACGTCCCAGGCCGGGCAGGTCGGGGGCCAGGACCGGGCCGGGGAGGCGGGCGGCGAGCGGTGTCCAGAGGCCGGCGTTCATCGGCAGCCCGTGCAGCAGCACATGCGCGGGCGTGCGCGCCTCACCGGTCACCCAGGTACGGCTGCCCGCCACGTCGCGGAAGCCGTACGGGGTCGGCCCCGGCGACGCGGCGCCGAAGCGGGTGGCCACCAGGTGGTCGGCCCACGCGCGCAGGGCGTCGGCGGCAGGGGGCATCTCCAGCCCGGCGGCCGCGGCGAGGGCGCGGGCGGAGGCCGTCGGGTACCTGTCGGCCGAGAGGAACGACAATGTCTCGGGCTCGGCGCCGGTGATCGCGCGCGGCAGCCGGCGCAGGAGGGCGGCGGGCACGGTACGGCGCGGCGCCCGCACGCCCATGTGCTCCGCGACCGTCCTGATCAGCTCGGGCAGGAGAGGGGTGTCGTCGTCGAGCACCCAGTGGTGCTCGCCCGGGGGCGCTGCGGGGATCTCCGCCAGGAACCGCGCCAGGTAGTCGATCGTGACGATCGGCACGAAGGTGCCGGGACCTCCGGGAACCGCCGGGAGCCGTCCCTGCCACAGGTCCCGGACCAGGGCGGCCAGGCCGATGTACTGGCCCGGCCCGATAACGGTGCTGGGGTTGGCGATGCTCAGCGGGACGCCCAGCTCGCCGGCGCGGGCGCGGACGGCCCGATCGCCCTCCAGCTTCGACGCCTCGTACGCGCCCAGCCGGGCGTAGTCGGGATCGCCCGCGGACGCGCTCACCCGGTATCCGCCGACGTGCACGAGCCGCCGCAGCCCGGGCAGCGTGGCGGCCCATTCGAGCACGTTGCGCGCCCCGGTCACGTTGACCGCCCGCGCCTCGGGCACGCTCAGGCCGAAGGCGTACCGCGCCGCGGCGTTGTAGACGTCGCGCGCGCCGGGCAGCCCGGTGAGCGGCCGGGTGATGTCGGCGGAGACGACGACCAGCCCGGCGGTGTCCACGCCCTGCGCGGCCAGCCAGGGGGTGAGGGTGTCCCGGCGTACGGCCGCCGCCACCCGCTGCCCCCGCCGGAGCAGCTCGGCGACCAGGGCGCGGCCGATGAAACCGGTCGCGCCGAAGACGATGGCGTCCATGAGGCTCCTCACTAGATCGGTCTACATATTTTTGGGCCGAGAAAAGAGCCCGCCCCGGGGGCGGGCCCGGTCAGCGCAGCAGGGCGCCGATCTGGCGGGCGACGCGGCTCAGCGGCTCCCGGCTGCGGTGCGCCCTGGCCAGCAGGAGCGCCCCTTCCACCAGGGCCAGGATCGTGACCGCGAGGTCGGCGGCGTCGGGACGGCCGGCCAGCCGGGCGCGCAGGGCGTCCTCCCACCCGGCGTAGACCTCCGAGCACGCCTCCTGCAGCGGATCGCTGACGGCGGCCATCTCCAGCGCCACCGTGGCCACGGGGCACCCCTTGCGCCAGCCCGACTCCTCCAGCCGGTCGCCGAGGTACCCCAGCACCGCCTCGACGAACTGGAGCGCCGACAGCCCGGAGCCGGCCAGGTCCTCGATGGCGGCGCCGACCTCCCGCCCGGCCCGCCGGACGGACTCGCCGACCAGTTGGTCCTTGCCCTCGGGAAAGTGGAAGTACAGCGAGCCACGGGGCGCGCCGCTGGCCGCGATCACCTGGTTGAGCCCCGCGCCGTAGTATCCCCCGGTCTCGATCAGCTCCTGCGTCGCGCGCAGCAGCCGGTCGCGCGTCTCGGCGCCCTTCTGTCCCATGCCATCAAAATAGACCGATCTATATATTCTCTCAAGCCCCGGCGAGCCCTCAGGGCCTGAGGACGATCTTGCCCCGGGTGTGCCGCCGCTCCAGCTCCCGGTACGCCTCGCGCACCTGAGCCGGCGGGTAGACCGCCGCGATCGGGATCTCCAGTCCTCAGCGACCTCGGCGACCTGCCGGCCCGGAACCGGATGGCCGAAGCCCTCGTCGCGCGCCTGCACTGGAGCTGCTGAACGTCCTCGGCCCGGACCACTCCCACCACACCCCGTCGGCCGCCGCCCGCACCGCGTCCTCAAGCCCTCGGCGGTAGCCGGCGGCGGGCGGGAGATCGGGGACGAGATCAGGGGAGGTTGAGCTGCCAGGAGACGCCGAACCTGTCGTTGATCCAGCCGAACCGTCTGCTGAAACCGTAGTCGCCGAGCGGCATCAGCTCCCCGCCCTTCTCCGACAGCGCCGCGTACAGGCGCTCGATCTCCTCCTCCGAGTCACACTGCACGTACAACGACGTGGACGGGGTGAATGTGAAGGCGTGCGGCACGCTGCTGTCCATGGCCATGTACTCCTTGCCGGCCAGGGTGAAGGTGGCGTGCTGCACGCTGCCCTCGGCCCCGGGGCCCTCCGGGCCGTAGCGGGCGATGAAGAGGATCTCCGCGTCGTCGAACAGCGAGGTGTAGAACGTCATCGCCTCCTCGGCGGCTCCTTGGAACATGAGGCAGGTGGTGATCTTCTGGGCCATGGACATCTCCTTCGGCGACTCGCGCGCTCGCATCGCGCGGCACAACAATTTCAGCATGTCCTTATATAAGTCAACATGGATGCATCTCAATGGCGGGTCGCGGCCCGGGGCGAATCCCCTATCGTCGTAGCGACACGACGGAGGTGACATGCCCGAGCCACACCCCTTACGGCCGGGTGAGCCCGAGCGGCTGGGCGAGTATCGGGTGCTCGGCCGGCTGGGCGAGGGCGGGCAGGGGAAGGTCTACCTGGCCGAGGCGCCCGGCGGCGGGCAGGTCGCGATCAAGGTGCTGCACGCGGCGAGCTCGGCGGACGAGACCGCCCACCGCAGGTTCGTCCGCGAGGTCGAGGCGGCGCGCCGGGTGGCCGCGTTCTCCACCGCCCGGGTGCTCGCCGTCAGCATGGTGGGCGACCGTCCGTACATCGTCAGCGAGTACGTCGAGGGCGTCTCGCTGGAGGCGCGCGTACGCGAGCGCGGCGTCCTCGGCGAGGACGAGCTGGTCCGCCTGGCACTGGGCACGGCGGGCGCGCTGGCGGCGATCCACCGCGCCGGCATCGTGCACCGCGATTTCAAGCCCAGCAACGTCCTGCTCGGCCCCGACGGCCCGCGCGTGATCGACTTCGGCATCGCCCGCGCGCTCGACTCGTTCACGGTCACGAGCAGCGGCGTCGTGGGCACCCCCGCCTACATGTCGCCGGAGCAGATCGCCAACGAGCCCGCCGGGGCGGCGGCCGACGTGTTCAGTTGGGCGATGACCATGGTCTTCGCCGCCACGGGCCGCCCGCCGTTCGCCGGCACAGGCGTGCCGGCCGTCCTGCACGCCATCCTCACCTCGGCCCCCGACCTCACCGGCGCGCCCGAGAGCCTGCGCCCCCTCCTCGAACGCTGCCTGGCCAAGGACCCGGCCGAGCGCCCATCCGCGGCCGACATCATGCTCCACCTGGTCGGCCACGAGTCCGCCACGCCGGGGACCACGCTCACGATCCGCCCGCAGCGCGGGAAGCGGCCGGTCGTCGTGGCCGCGCTGGCCGCCGCGTCCGCCGTCGCGATCGGCGCCGCCGTGTGGCTGTGGCCCACCGGGGGCGGGCGACCGGCCGCCGAGACGGAGCAGCCGCCGGCCGCGGCCGTCAGGCTGGGCAAGGTGGGCTTCGCCATGGACGTCGGCGGCCGCAACGACGGCTGGTTCAACGCCTCGGCGCTGCCCGGCATCGCCCGCGCCCAGGACGAGTTCGGCGCCTCGGTGAGCGAGGTGGAGGCGGTCGAGGGCGAGGAGGAGAAGGCGAAGGCGGAGCGGCTGCGCACCCTGGCGCGCAGTGGCCACGACCCGGTCATCGCGGTCGGCTATTCGTACTCCCCCGCCGTCGAGACCGTGGCGGCGGAGTTCCCCAAGGTCCGCTTCGCCATCGTGGAGAGCTGGGAGGACCTGGGGCCGAACGTCACCAACCTGGTCTTCGCCGAGCAGGAGCTCGGATACCTCGCGGGCGCGGCGGCGGCCCTGGCGTCGAGGAAGAAGAGCGTGGGGTTCATCGGCGCGGTCAAGGGCGAGCCCATCATCGACCGCGCCGCCGCGGGGTTCGCCGCCGGCGCCAGGGCGGCCGTCCCCGGCATCCGGGTCGCCACCGAGTACGTGTCCGCGGCGCCCGACTACAGCGGGTACGACGACCAGGGCAAGGCCCGGCGCATCGCGGCCCGCCTGTTCCAGGCCGGCGGCGACGTCGTCTTCCAGGACGCGGGCAGCTCGAACCCGGGGATCACCCGGGCCGCCGGCGCGGCGGGCGCCCTGGTCGTCGGCGCCGACGGCGACGAGTCCCAGGGCGCCGGCGAGGATCTGCGCGGCGTCTTCATCACCTCGGTCGTCAAGCGGGTCGACGTCATCGTCTTCGACTACCTCAGGTCCGCCGCGAGGGGCGCCGTCCCGGCCGGCGCGAGGGTGTACGGCGTGAAGGACGGCGCCTTCGACTTCGCCCCGGGCACCGCCCTGGCCGCCATCAGGCCGAGGCTGGAGGAGATCAAGCGGCGGATCGCGGCCGGCGAGGTCACGGTCCCCGGCACATAGCAGGGCGCATCAATCGTCGTCTCTGCCGTTGACGAAGTTAGGTGCACTCCCCTATCGTCGTCTACGCAAGAGACAATGTTCACCGCATCTCGGGGCGCACCCCGGGCGTGGTAGTAATGAGATCCGCAGAGGAGGAACGGGACGACAAGAGGGTGCTTGCTGCCATGACCGAGTACTACCTCGGCGTTCTCGGCATCGCCCAGGCACTCGGAGTGAGCCGGCACGCGGTGCACAAATGGCGTTCCCGCCATCCGGCCGATTCGAGTCACCCCTTTCCCGAACCTGACGTCGACATCGACGGAACCCCCGGCTGGCGCCGCGACCGGCTGGAGGAGATCACGCGGTGGCGTGACAGCCTGCCCGGCCGCGGCGCCGGCGGAGGCCGCCCCACCATTGCGCGTCAGGAATACCTCAAAGCGGCGGCGGCGCGCGGCATGGACCGCGACGAGGCGCTGCGGACCATCATCACGCTCACCGAGGAATTCCCCGAGATGACCGAGGCGGAGATCTGCGGCTGGCTCGTCGAGAGCTGGCGCAGGTAGCGATTCCGCACCACGGCCACCGAAAGGCGATGACGCATGCCCGAAATCGGCGGGGAAACCGCACCGGGATTCGAAGCGGTACGCGAGGCGTTCGCGGCCGTCCTGGCCGGCGACCGGCAGGGAGGCGCCGCGGTCAGCGCCTACCTGCACGGCCGGAAGGTCGTCGATCTGTGGGGCGGGATCGCCGACCCCGAGCACGACCGCCCCTGGCGGCGCGACACCTTGCAGGTCGTCTACTCCACCACCAAGGGCGTCACCGCCGCCTGCGCGCACCTGCTCGCGCAGCGCGGGGAACTGGACCTCGACGCGCCCGTCGCCGACTACTGGCCGGAGTTCGCGGCCAACGGCAAGGACCGCATCCCGGTGCGCTGGCTGCTCACCCACCAGGCCGGGCTGCCGGTGCTCGACCGGCCGATCACCCCGGCGCAGGCGGTCGCCTGGGAACCGGTGGTGACCGCGCTGGCCGCCCAGCGTCCCGTCTGGGAGCCGGGAACGGACCACGGCTACCACGCGCACACCTACGGCTGGCTGGTCGGAGAGGTCGTCCGCCGGGTGAGCGGCCGCAGCATCGGCGCCTTCCTCGCCGAGGAGATCGCCGAGCCCCTCGGCCTGGACCTGTGGATCGGGCTGCCCGAGGCCGAGCGGCACCGGGTCAGCAGGATCATCGCCACCCCGCCGGACATGGACGCACTGGCCGCGACCGACCTCGACGCCCTGCCCGAAGCCGCGCGCGACGTGATGGCGGCCTACGCCGATCCCACGTCGTTGACCGTACGGGCGATGATGCTCGTCCAGCCTCCCCTGGACCACAACGACCCCGCCGAGCAGTCCGCGGAGATGCCCTCGACCAACGGCATCTGCACGGCCCGTGCCCTGGCCCGCTTCTACGCCGCGCTCATCGGCGAGGTGGACGGGCACCGCATCCTCACCCCCGCCACCCTGGCCGCGGCGACCAGGGAACAGGTCAGCGGCATCGACCGCATCCTGCGCGTGCCCGTCCGCATCGGCACCGGCTTCGGCCTGCCGACACCCGACGCCTTCTGGTACGGCCCGGCCGCTTTCGGGTTCCCCGGTTACGGCGGGTCGCTCGGCTTCGCCGACCCGGCGACCGGCCTCGCGTTCGGCTATGTCCTCAACCATATCCGGGACGGCGCACCGGACCAGGGCGCCGCCGTCCTCCTCGACGCGGTCAGGAGCGCGATGAAGGGCCTGGGCGGCTGAGCGGGACGTCGCTCACCCCCGTGGAGCTCACCCCCGTGGATCGGAACCGGCCGGGTCGAGCTGGGCGGCGATGATGACGTTGCCGTACAGGTCGCGGAAGTGCAGGGACGCGCCGCCGGCGTCGCGCTGTTCGGCCCACATCTCCACCCCGGCCTCGGCCAGGCGCTCGCGGACCGCCGCCAGGTCGCCGGTGTAGAGGACCAGCAGCGGCTGCCCTCCGGTCTGGGCTCCGACGCGGGCCAGGTCCTCACCGCTCGCCGGCATCAGCCACAGACCGCCGTCCGTCCGGCCGGGCAGGCCGATGTGCAGGAAGCGGTAGCCGTCGGCGACCTGGTCGTGCAGCACGGTGAAGCCGAGGACGTCACGGTAGAACGCAAGCGCCTCGTCCTGGTCCTTCACCAGCAGGACGGTGCGGCCAACGGCGGTGAACACGGGCTCTCCTCTCCCCCGGCATACGGGCCGACGTCAATTATGTCGGGATATGTAGGGGCATGTCGGGAACGGCACGCCTGGAAACGGCTCACCCCTGGCAGACCGGTCACGGCCGTGCCAGGGGTGAGCGGGGTGGGTCAGTGATCGAGGGTGGCGAGCTTGGCCGCCCAGCCGGCGATGTTGGCGGTCACGTCACCGCCGGCCGCCGGGTAGTCGGTGATGTGGTACCACGTGATCGTCCGGGTCTGGCCGGCCGCGACGGAGGCGTCGAACCAGACGCCGAAGACGTAGCCGCGGGCGGTGAGCATGACGGGCTTGTCCTCCAGCCAGGCCAGGCCCTGGGCGGCGACGCCGCCGGCGGTCCTGGCGCCGTCGTAGACGTAGTTCTTGGTCCAGCCCTGGGAGATGAAGCCGGGGTTGGCGGCCGCGACTCCGGGGACGATGGACGTGTCGTCCGGGGTGTCCGGGTCCAGCAGGTACTGGAAGCTGCCGGCGAAGTCCGCCGCGCCGTTGTTGGTGAGCTCCAGGGTCATCTTGACCACCGGCGCGCCGGGCAGCGCCCGGTAGGTGAGCTTGGCGTCGAGGTCCGGCGCCATCTGGGGCTTGCCGGAGGCGATGATCCGGTCCCCCTCGACCTTGACGTCGGGCAGCGGCAGCCACTCGCCGGGACGGTTCCAGTCGGGCCCGCCGGGCGCCTTGGTGGTGAGGATCAGCTCCGACCAGTCCAGGTCCTCCCGGCCGGTCGCGTCGGACAGGGTCATGTCGGCGAGCCAGCCGGGCTGGGCGGTGCCGGGGTTGTTGTTGGCGGCCACCTTCGTCACCACGCTCGCGGTGAGCCGGTCGTTGGCGACGAAGTCGTACGGCTGCCCGAGTTCGGTGTCGGTGCGGGTGCTGCCCGCGCCGTAGTCGAGCGGCAGGTCGCTCCGGCCCGCCACCGGGCCGGTGAACGGGGTGAGCGTGAGGCCGGCCGGTACGGTCTCCCCGTCCTTGGCCACCTTCACCTCCACGGCGCCGGGCCGGTGGCCGCGGCGTACGGCCTCCACCCGGTACTCGCCCACCGGCAGCGCGACCGCGTACCCGCCGTTCGCGTCGGTGCGCACGTCGCCGCGGATGGCGCCCTCGCCGTCGCGGATGACGACGCGGGTGTCCGGGGCGGGGCCCTGCGCGGTGCTCACCACGCCCGTCACCTTCGACCAGCGCGGCACGCCCGGCTCGCCGCTCTCGGTGAAGGCGTACAGGTTGCCGTCGTAGGCGCCGACGACGAGCGCGTTGCCGGAGACGGCGGGGGACGACGCCACCCACGGCCCGATGGTGTGCCGCCACAGGGGCTGCCCGGTGGCGGCGTCGAAGCCGCGGATCGCGCCGTCGTTGCCGCCGACGTAGACGACGCCGCCGGAGACCGCCGGGGAGGAGATGACCCCGTGGCCGG
Organism: Thermocatellispora tengchongensis; assembly: GCF_014202315.1. GTDB lineage: Bacteria > Actinomycetota > Actinomycetes > Streptosporangiales > Streptosporangiaceae > Thermocatellispora > Thermocatellispora tengchongensis. Next base: position 71,667 of record NZ_JACHGN010000015.1, read on the forward strand.
TCCGCTGCGTCCACTTCGGCCGTCCGGTGGCCAGGTCGAGCGCCGTCACGCTGCCGTCGGCGAAGCCGGCGTACGCGACGCCGTCCGCGACCGCGGGCGCGGTGGCCGTGCCGCCGCCGAACAGGTACGACGTCCCGGTGCTGCGGTAGCGCCACTTCTCCACGCCGGTCGCCGGATCGACCGCCACGACGATGTCGCTCTGGAAGGTCATCAGCAGCAGGTCGCCCGCGTACACGGGCGAGGAGCGGGTCCAGCCTCCGGCGGGCGCGCGCGACCACACGACCTTGCCGGTCGCCGCCTCCACCGCGCTGATCCGGCCGCCCTGGGCGGCCATGAACACACGCGTCCTGGCGTCGTCACCCCTCAAGGAACCGGACGAAGCGGAGCTGGGCGGGGCGTTCTCGACCACACAGGCCCCGGTGGGCAGACTCCCCGCGCGGGTGCTCGGTCGTGACGAGCTGCTCGCCGAACTGGCCGCCTCGGCGCGTGACGGCGATCCGCGGGTTCATGTGCTGGCCGGCCTCGGCGGCTCCGGGAAGACCACGGTGGCGCTGCGCCTGGCCGCCGACCTCGCCGATGCGGGAAGCCGGGTGTGGTGGGTGGACGCGAACGACCAGGCGCAGCTCACCGTCCTGCTGCTGCGGGCCGCCCAGGACGACCTCGATGTGCCCGACGGAATGGTCAGAGAGGCGCTCGCAGGCAAGCGGAACGCCTGCGACGTGTTCTGGAAGGCCATCGAGCGCAAACGGCTGCCCGCTCGGCCGTTGCTCGTCTTCGACAACGCCGACGACCCGCAGCGGCTCCTGGCGCTCCCCACCGGACGGGTGGCCGACGGCAACGGCTGGGTGCGCGCCGCCCGCTCCTGCATGATCGTGATCACCTCGCGCGACCGCGACCCGTTCACATGGGGCCCCCTGTGCCGCATCCACGACATCGGCCGTCTCCCGCCCGGCGCCTCCGCCGACGTCCTGCGCGACCTCGCGCCGGACGCGCCCGACCCGCGGCACGCCGACGACCTGGCACGCGACCTGCACCATCTGCCTCTGGCACTGCATCTCGCGGGGAGCTACATCGGCTCCTCACATGCCCGCTACGACGGCTTCGCCTCATACCGGCAGGCGTTCGCGTCGGACCCGCTCAATACGCTGACCCGCCGCCTCGACGTCCGCAACGACCTGTCGGATCGGCAGCTCGTCACCAGGACCTGGGAGTTGTCCCTGGACACGCTGACCCGGCAGGGCGTCAGGGCGGCCAGGCCACTGGCCGGCGTCCTCGCCCAATTCGCCGGCCACATCATCCCCGAGGCGGTCATCACGCCGGAGTCGCTCTCGGCGTTCGTACCCCGGTGTGCCGTCGATGACGCCATCGCCGCCCGCGCGGCGCTGCGGCGGGTCAGCATCATCGATCTCGCGGAGGACGAGAACGTACGCGGCGTCCGGCTGCATCCTCTGGTCGCCGAAACCGTCCGAGCCTCGGCCCGCGATCCCGGCAGAGCGTGGAGCGCCGCGGTCGGACTGGTCCACGCCGCCTCGCAGCGCCTCGACCCGGAGCGGCCGGACCAGTGGCCGCTGTGGGCCCTGCTGGACCGGCATCTACGGACACTGCTCGAACGAGCCCACCGCCCGCGCCGCGAGCAACTCCGCCACCTGGGGGCCAGTGCGGCCGCGGTCACGCGCATGCTCAGGTTGAGCGGCTCGTTCCTCGGCGCGCATCAGCTCGCGGAAGCGGCCCTGGCCGTCACCGCCGCCCTCCCCCGGAACGACCCGGCGCTCCTGCGCCTGCTGCACAGTCACGCCACCATCCTGCACCGCCTGGGCGCGTACCAGCGTGCCGAGCGGCTCTACCGGACGGTGTCGGCCAGGCAGCGGAGAACACTGGGCCCCGAGCACCAGGCGACGTTGTGGACGTTGCGCAATCTGGCCTCGCTTCTGGCCGACCAGGGGGCGCACGCCGATTCCGAGCGCATCTACCGGCAGGTGCTCACGGCGCAACAGCGCGCGCTGGGCGCCGACGACCCCGACACGCTGTGGACCCAGCACAGTCTCGCCGTTCTGCAGACCGACCGAGGAGAGTACGCCGGCGCACGCCGGCTGCTGGAATACGTCCTGGCCATCCGCGGCAGCGCACTGCCTCCCGATCATCCTGACACCCTGTGGACCCGGCACAGCCTCGCGGTCGCCCTGGCGCGTCAGGGCGACCACGAGTCGGCGTATCGCATCTGCGAGGAGGTGCTGGACGTACAGCGGCGCCTGCTCGGCCCCTGCCACCCCGCCACGCTCAGGACGCGGCACACCCTGGCCGAGCTGTGGTGCCACCGGGGCGATCTCGCCCGGCGCAGGCGGGAGTTCGGGGAAACGCTCGCGGGCAGGCTTCGTACGCTCGGGCCGACGCACCCCGAGACCATGCGGACCCAGCGCGCCCTGGACGATCTCGACAGGCCCTGACCCGACGCCGCACTCCCGCCGAGACGGATCACACCTCCGCCTTCGTGTCCGTCTCCTCCAGGACGCCGGCCTCGATGAGCCTGTCCACCTCCGGTTCCGCCAGGCCGAGCAGCTTCGCGGCCACCAGCCGGGTGTGCTCCCCCATCAGCGGCGCCGGGCGCAGTTCGGGGTCGGCGATGCCGCGGAAGGCGGCCGGGCCGTTCTCGGTGGGCAGCGTGTGCCCGATGTGCGGCTGGCGCATCTCGCGCAGGAAACCGCGGGCCCTGAGCTGGGGGTCGTCGAGGTACTCGGTGACGCGCTGCATCATCCCGGCGGGCACGCCGGCCTCCTGGAGCCGTCGCATGCATTCGCGTGGTGGGGTGGCCGCCGTCCAGGCCGTCACGGCGGCGTCGATGAGGCCGCGGTGCGCCCGGCGGCCCGCGGAGGTGGCGAGTCGCGGGTCGGCGAGCAGGTCGTCACGGCCGATGACGCGGCACAGGCTCCGCCACCGCTCCTCCCCCTCGACGCTCACCACGCACCATTCGTCCTCGCCCGCGCACGGGTAGAGGCCCTGAGGCGCGTCCCACTCGCCGGTGTTGCCGTGCGGGGTGAGGGTGCCGGGCCGCAGCGACTCGCGCAGGAGGCCGGTGGACATCTGGGTGAGGATGGTCTCGGCCTGGGCCACGCTGACCGTGCCGCCCCGGCCCGTACGCCGCCGCTCGATCAGCGCGGCGAGCACGGCCACGGCGGCGACGCGGGCGGCGATGTGGTCGGGGTAGATCGTGATGGCGTCGCAGAACCCGCCCTCCACGCCGGTGTCGCGCCACAGCCCGGTCAGCCCGGTCGAGGCGCGGACCAGGGGGCCGTACCCCATGCGCCTGCTCCACGGCCCGCTCGCGCCCAGGGCGCTGCTGTCGGCCATGATGATCCGCGGGTTCAGCTCGCCGATGACGTCGTAGCCGAGCCCCAGCGACTCCAGGGTGCCGGGCTTGAAGTTGGACAGGATGACGTCCGACCGCGCGGCGAGCCGCTTGAAGATATCCAGGCCCTCGGGCGAGCGCAGGTTGATCCCCGCGCTGAGCTTGTTGCGGTGCCCCCTGGCGAAGCTCGCGGTGATGACCTGTCCGGTCAGCGACTGGCGGCTGCCGTCCGGGTACGCCCGGCTCTCGACCTTGATGACCTCGGCGCCCTGGTCCGCCAGCAGCCGCCCGAGCTCCGCGCCGGCGACGATGACGCCCAGGTCCAGCACCCGCAGCCCTTCCAGCGGCCGGCGCGGGGCCGGGGCGGCGGGCGCGGGCCCGGCCGGCGGGGTGCGCGCCGCCTCGGCGAACACCTCGTCGTTGTGCTCGCCGACCTCGGGGGCACGGTGCCGGAACCCGGCCCGTACGCCGTTCACCTCGACGTACCCCGAGGGCAGCCGGCCGGTCAGTCCGGGCGCGACCTCCGCGTCCACCAGGCTCCCGCGTGCCAGGAAGTGGGGCCCCGCCAGCACCTCGCCCGGGTCGAGCAGCGCCGCGATCGGCACCCCGCGCTCCTGCCCCCGGGCCACCAGCTCGTCCCTGGTCCTGTCCCGGAACAGCTCCCCGATCAGGACGTGCAGCCGCTCGGACGCGCCGAACCTGCCCGCCAGGGTGTCGTACTTCGGGTCGGCGAACTCCTCCGGCTCGCCCAGCCAGGCGAACATGCCGCGCCACTGCCGTCTGGCCAGCAGGCAGATCCGTACGTACCCGTCCGCGCAGCGGAAGATCGGGTACAGTCTGCCCGCGTCGGGTCGGCCGCGCGGCAGTTCGGTGGCCGGCACGCCGCCGGTGGCCGAGCCGCCGATGCCGAAGCCGGGGTCCAGGGTCTGCGCGGTCATCTCGTACACCGAGCAGTCCACGTGGTCGCCCCGCCCGGTGTCGAGCCGGTTCAGGTAGGCGAGCAGGCCCGCGAACGCGGCCTGGACCGCCGCCGACTCGTACGCCGGCGGCCCCGGCGGCAGCACCGGCTCGCGCCCGGGGATGCCCGAGCGCGACAGCACTCCGCCGAGCGCCAGGTGCGTCCAGTCGGTGCCGATCCAGTCGCGGTACGGTCCCGTCTGGCCGAAGTCGGTGATCGAGACGACCACCAGCGCCGGGTTGCGCGCCAGCAGCGCGTCCGCGCCGATGCCGAGCCGGTCCAGGGCGCCGGGCCGCTCGGTCTCGATGAGGATGTCCGCCCCCGCGGCCAGATCGAGGAGCCTGCCGCGGTCGGCGGAGTCGCGCAGGTCGAGGGTGATGCCGCGCTTGTTGGCGTTGTGGGTGGCGAAGTACAGGCTCACCCCTTCGTGCAGGGGCTCACGACGCCGGGTCGGCGCGCCGCCGGGCGGCTCGACCCGGATGACGTCGGCCCCGAGGTCGGCGAGGAACCGGCCGCACATCTCGGCCTTGCCGTCGGCCAGGTCGATCACCCGCAGGCCGGCGAGGGGAAGTCCCCTGGCTGCGTGCATGCCACCGAGGATGCCACGACGGTTGCGGCCGGAAAACGTCCGAATCGGCAACGTGCCGCGCGTCCCGATCCGCAACGCCGGCCGCGATGCGCCCGTCCCCGGCGTCGCCTCCGCGCACGACGCCGGGAGGGGCAGAGGGGTGGGGTCAGACCGAGTACCTGCAGATCAGCGCCTGGCTGCCGCCCTGGGCGTAGCCGAGGTAGGTGTAGGTGGGGTTGAAGTAGGCGCACGCGGCGGAGGCGCTGCCGGTGCCGGTGTAGGTCAGGCCGGTGCCGCCGGTGCTCCACCGGTAGCAGCCGAGGCTGCCGTTGTAGAAGCCGATGGTGGAGGAGGAGTTGACCTTGGCGGAGCAGTAGTCGCCGAGCGAGAGCGGGCTGTAGACGATCTCGACGACGCTCGCCGAGGCGGCCTGCGCGGGGGCGGTGGAGACGGCGAGCGCGCCCAGGCAGGCGAGCACGGCGGTGACGAGGGCGAGGACACGACGAGTCACGAGGACCTCCGGATCCGGTACGGCGTGGGGTCGGCGGGGCATGGCTGTGACGCGCACCAGCGGCGAGGCGGGGCACTGCGCACCGCGACACGCTGGACTGATCGCAGTATTAAATAGGAAACCTTCTTGTGCAATGGCTGCCGCGCACCCTGGTCGCCGCCGCCCGCGAGAACCGGAACGCCCCGTCCCGCCCGCGAACGGCCGCCCGCCCATCCTGATGGCCGGGGATCGTCCGGATAAAGACTTGCCCAGCCGTTCATCGCGAGGGCATGGAGCCGCCCAGAAGTGGCACAGGTGACATCAGCGGGCTCAACCGGAGTCAGGGGAGTCACATGATGTCAACTCGCGATGCGGGCGGTGCGGGGTCGGGGCTCCTGCGCCGTAAGCCGGTGGAGCAGATCGCAACCGAGCACGAGGGCGAACTGTCCCGCTCCCTCGGCCTGTGGCAACTGACCGCCATCGGCATCGGCGGCATCATCGGCGCCGGCATCTTCGCGCTGGCCGGGGCCGTCGCGAACCAGACGGCGGGTCCGGCCGTGCTCGTCTCCTTCCTGATCGCCGGGGTTGCCAGCGCCGCCGCGGCCCTGTCCTACGCCGAGTTCGCGGGCATGATCCCCAAGGCCGGCTCGGCGTACACCTACAGCTACGCGGTGCTCGGCGAGATCGTCGGCTGGATGGTCGGGTGGGACCTGCTGCTGGAGTACACCGCGATCGTCGCGGTGGTGGCGATCGGCATCTCCGGCTACTTCGGCTTCCTCGTCGCCGAGCTGGGCTTCCAGCTTCCGGCGTGGATGCTGGGCGCGCCCGGCACGGGGCCCGGCCGCGTCGTCGATCTGTTCGCGGTGCTGCTGTGCCTGCTCATCGCGTATCTGCTCAACCGCGGCATCAAGGTCGCGGCCCGCTTCGAGACCACCGTCGTCCTGGTGAAGGTCGCCGTGGTGGTGCTCGTGATCGTGGTCGGCTTCTTCCACATCACGACCGCCAACTACACGCCGTTCTTCCCCTACGGCATCGGCGGGGCGATCACCGGTGCCGCCACGGTCTTCTTCGCCGTGTTCGGCTACGACGCGATGAGCACCGCGGCGGAGGAGTCGCGGGACTCGATGCGGCACATGCCCAAGGCCATCATCTACTCGCTGCTCATCTCGATGGTGCTGTACGTGCTGGCCACCCTGGTGCTCACGGGCATGCAGAACTATCGGGAGATCGACCCGGAGAGCGGCTTCTCCTCGGCCTTCGCCTCGGTCGGGCTGTCCGGCCTGGCCGGCGTCATCGCGGCCGGCGCCATCGTGGGCATCCTCACCGTGATGTTCACCTTCATGCTCGGCGTCACCCGGGTGTGGTTCGCGATGAGCCGGGACGGGCTGCTGCCCCAGTGGTTCGCCAAGCTCCACCCCGTACGCCGGGTGCCGAGCAGGGTCACCTGGATCGTCGGCGTGGGCTCCGCCCTCATCGCCGGCTTCCTCCCGATCCGCGAGGCGGCCGAACTGACCAACATCGGCATCCTGCTGGCGTTCGTCGTGGTCTGCCTGGCCGTCATCGTCCTGCGTTACCGCCGGCCCGACCTGCCGCGCGGGTTCCGCACTCCCGGCATGCCGGTGGTGCCGGCCATCGGCGTGGTCTTCTCCCTCTGGCTGGTCACGTTCCTCGCCCCGCAGACCTGGCTCCGCTTCCTGTTCTGGTTCCTCCTCGGCCTGGTCATCTACTTCGTCTACAGCCGCCGCCACTCCATGCTGGCGAGCGCGGGCGGTTGACCCTGCCGCCCCGGCTAAGGCCGCTCCACATGGGCCCTCACCCGCCGCCCGTCCGCGGTGAGCCAGCCCTTGCGCCCGGCGTAGGCCAGCATCGCCGCGAACCTGTCCGCCCAGTCGCCGCCCACGCCGCCGGCGCCGACCGCGGCCGAGCGCACCCAGCCGATGTCGATCTCGGCATCGGTCTCAGCATCGGTCGCGGACCCGGCCCCGGCGCCGGCCAGAGCCGCGTCCAGGGCGGCCCGGTCCAGGGCGGTCAGGACATGGAACCGGCGGCAGTCGTCCGGCTCGCGAAGTTCGACGTGGTCCGCAGTGACATACACGTACATGCGCAGGCTCGCTTCCAGCCGGTGCGCGCCTCAGGGGCACGCGGCGTCGTCGGCTCGGGGAGTGTCGTCGGGCTCGGGGAGTCAGGATCGCGGGGTGGTCAGGTAGAGGGTGACCGTCTCGGCCAGGTCGTCCAGCAGTTCGTCCCAGTCGCCCTCGCCCGCGGACTCGGGGCTGCTGCCCAGGCCGAGGTAGCGGGCGAGCACGCTGTAGACCATGGTGAAGCACCATCGGACGGCGCGATCGGGCTGCGCGTGCCTGATGGCGTCGGGACGGCCGAGCAGCCGCGCCCGGAACAGCCCGGCCAGGACCTGGGACGATTGCTTGCCGAGGCGGGCGACCTCGGGGTCGGTGTTGGCGCGGAGCATGAACGGGCGCATGATCCCGGCGTTGGAGCGCAGGAGCTCCCCGGTGCTGACCACCAGGCCGCGGACCACTTCGGGGAAGGGGACGTCCGCGGACGGCGGCCCGTCGAGCGCCCGGCGGGTCTCCTCCTCGATCCGCGCCATCTCGCGCTGCTGCACCGCGAGGATGAGATCGTCCTTGCTGGCCACGCGGGTGTACATGGACCCGATGGACACCCCGGCCCGTTCGGCGACCTCGGCCAGCGTGAAGGAGTCGGAGCCGTGCTCGACCAGCAGGGCCACCACCGCGTCCTGCGCACGCTCGAACGACAGACGGCTGCGCTCCTGCTTGGGGGCGCGGGCCACCTCACGGGTCATGGTCCGATCTTATGGCGGCAGGGAGTGCCGAGGGACGGAGCGCCCACCCGGACGGTGTGACCGCCAGGAGGCATGCCCAACGGCACCGCCGGCGCACGCCCGGGAACGGCGGTGCCGACAGCCGGTCGCCTCGGAGGTACGCGTCTTCATGATGCCTCTCGATCTGGGGGACGCCGCGCCGGGACCACCGGCGGAATGACAGGGCCGTGCGCCAGTGTCCCACCCGCATTTATCAGAATCAAGATTCTAATTATGAAGCTCCCGTCATCGGCCATCGCACGGCGAGGCCGTGGCGCCAGCCGGCGCACGCTTCGGCGGGGCCGCCGCTCACAGCGACCGGCCCGAACGGACGTCGCCGCCGTCGTGCCCTGGCGCAGCGGTAGCGGGCCCGGTCCGCCGCCCGCCTCGAACCGCCAGGCCCACGACACCTCGGCCGCAGTGCCCCGCGTGCGGCCACGACCGTCACCCTGCTCCACGAAGTCCTCCGTGGTGACCAGAGCCCGCACCCCGGGCCGTCCCTGGTGGTCGAAGTCGCCCACCTCACTGAGCGCGGGTCCGCGCGCCCACGCCTCGGTTACCACTGTGACGCCGAGCCCGCAGGTCACTGCGCGTGCCCGGCACAGGCCCGTCACGTCCTGGCCCGGCCGGAGACGCGCGCGTACGCACGGCGACCCGGTCATGAGAGGCCGCGCAGCGGCCAGCGCCCTGCTGGGCGCCGAACAGCTCGAACGCCTCCTTCACATGGGCGCCGTCCCCGAGGACGCGGCCGAGGCCGGGCCCACCGTCGCTCCGGAGCCGCACGCCATGCCCTCCGCCATGGCCGCCCACCTCGGCCGGGTGCTCGCCCCGTACCCCTCCCCGCGCCGGCTCGACCTGCTCCTCGACCTGTGGAACCAGGTGGCCGCCCGGCAGGAGGAGGCCAGGCGCGAAGAACGGATCCGGGCCACCCAGGCCAGGCGCAGCCGCCTGGAGGAGCTGACCGGCCGCTACAACGCCTACGAGGACGAGGTCGCGCTCGACTACATCCGCCGGGCATTGGGCCGGGAGCCGACCTTGGGCGAGGCGGTCCGCTGGGTTCCGGAACAGTGGCACTGGATGCAGATCCTGAACCGGGCGATGCACAACGCCATGGCCGCGACCGTCCTGCTCCGGACCGCCGTGGCCGTGGCCGACCACGGGGTGGCCGGCGGCCTCGCGCGCTGCGCCGACGGGCTCCGCGCGGCCGCCGCCCTGCTGAACCCGCACGAGGCGAGTCAGGCCGCGCGCCGCGTCCCGGGGCTCGCGGGCCTGCCCGCCCGCCCCGGCTGCTACGTCCGCGACCTGGCCGCGCGAATCGACGCCCCCGCCGAGCCGTACGTCCGGCAGCGCCTGGCCAGGGCCGCAGACTACGCCCGGGTCGTCCTGGACGCCGTCCCCGATCTCGTCCGCAACGGGTACGATCGCCTGGAGCCGTGGGCGGCGAGCGGGATGAGCCGATGGCGCGCCGCCGTCGGCTACACCCGCGAACGTCCCCCGGCCGCCTGGGCGCAGCCGCCGGTCGGCGAGGACCGGCCACCCCTCACCGTCCGGCTCGCCGAACGCCCCGACGCCGCCCCCGAGGAGGTCGAGACCGCCGGCGACCTGCTCTGGTATGGCGAGCTCGGCGACGCCCTGGCCCAGCTCAACGGCCATGCGCACGCGACCGTCGGCTTCCAGGTCATCCACCCGTACGTCGACTGGGACCCCGTCCCTGAGCACGACCTGACGCCGAGCCTGGACACCGTCTCCTCCGCCCTCGCCGGCGCCGCCCAGCTCGTCTCGCTCGGTGCCCGGCCGCCCCGCCGCTGCCGCGGCTGGCGGGAGCTGATCTCGGGGCTGACCGGCAGCCTGGAGCTCACCCAGGCGCTCGTCGAGCCCTTCCGCCTGCCGGAGCCGCTGGCCGCCGTGGACGGCACCACCATCCCCGGCACCGACGTACGCATCGAGTGGGCGCGCAATCCGCGGGCGCTCGCCGAGTGGGCGTCGTACATGGGCAACTGCATCGCCCATCCGTACTACGTGGAGGAGGCCGTGAAGGGCGCATGCGTCCTAGCGGCGCTGCGCGGCCCGGACGGCACGATCCAGGCGAACGCCGAGATCCGGCACCACCGCTCCGGCTGGCACCTCGTCGAGATACAGGCCCGGTTCAACGCCGACCCGCCCTCCGCTCTGCAGGAGCGGCTGTCCCGCTGGCTGGCCACCCTCGCGCCGCCTCCTCGCGCCGAGCGCCCGCCCGCCCGTGAGCCGCTTCCGCCCTCCGTCCGCGAACGTCCCCCCGCCGCCCGCGCACGCCGTGCCGACCGCCTGTTCACCGAGGTGAGCGGCCCCCTGGCTAAGCTCGCCGAACACGCGCTCGCCCACCCTTCGACGAAGGCGGCGCTGCTCACCCTGGACGCGCTGAACCGGCCCCGGACTGCGGCGCCCGCGACGGACGCCCAGGTCCCCGCCCCGGCCGCGGACGTGCTCACGGCCCTGCGCAGGCTGCCCGCCGACCGGATGGACCGCGCCTGTCTCGACGCCCTGCCCGTGATCGGGCTGTCCCGGCTGTGGCACGCCACCGCGGTCCGCCCGCTCGCCCGCGCGCTGTCCGACCTCGACCCCGGCCTGCGCGCCCGCTTCGACAACCTCGACCTGCTCCTGGCCGACGCACCGCTGCCCGCCTCGCTGCGCAAGCCGGCCCGTCACGGCCCGATCGCACCCGCCCGTTCGATGGAGCTGGTGAACCGCAGGCTCCGCGCCTCCCTCGGCCGCCTCGCCCGCACCGCGAACCCGCTCCTGGCCGAGCACATCCCCCACCACGCCGACGCGGCCGTCCTGTGCCCGCTGATCATCGCCGTCACCACCTGGCCCCCGGCCCAACCGACGATCCCGATCACCGCGCCCGGCCAGGCGACCGTGCCCGGCTTCCCCCGCTCCGACCTGGAGGACCCCACCGGCCCCTGGCGCCGCGCCCTGCCGGACGCCGCGGAACTGGGCGCCGACCTGGACGTCTTCTGGGACCGCGTCGCCAGTGACGGACTCCGCGTCCCCACCGCCTGGCTGGGTCACGGCGGCTGGCCCGCCCTGTGGCAGCGCGCCACCCGCCCCTCTCGCACCCGCTGACGGCCTCACGGCGCACGCCGGCGCCGCACACGACGTCCGCCACCGGCCCGAACCGGCCCCCCTGCGAGGTCCGATCCCCGGCCTTCTGCGGCATCGTCGGGGGATCTGACGCTTCAGGGCCGTTACCGGACGTCCAAGATTCGGTATGTTGCTACCGTGGGTGGCGAGCGGAGACGCGGAGCGCACATGAACACGCGGGTGGGTACCGGTGTCGTCATTCTGGCCGCGGCGGTCCTGGCGACCCTGGGCGCATGCAGCGGCGAGGCGGGCGAGGACGGCAGCGGTCCGAAGCCGACGACCACACCCCAGGCCAGGCGTGAGAACATCGTCGATCTCCGTGGTGATCCGGCCGTTCCGGACCCGCTCAAGTTCGATCCCCGGGCGGCTCACGTCCTGCCGACGGGTGTGATGAAGTTCCCGCCCATCGCCCTGCACGGCAGGGCGGCCTGGCTCTCGCACGCGGCGGGCCTGACCGTGTACGACCTCGGCACGGGCAAGGTCGTCAGCGACATCGAGACCGAGAACACCCCCACCTACGACGTCCCGGCGCCGGCGAAGCTCAGCAAGAAGCAGGCGGAGAAGCTCGGCAACCGCGTGCCGGTGCCTGAGCCGGTCCAGATCAACGGAGTACCGGCCGTCGTCACGGTCGTGCCGGTGAAGCTCGCCGCGAAGGACGGTGGAGAGGAACACGCCGGGTTCGAGGTGATCGCGGCTCGGGCCGACAACGGCAAGCTGATCTGGCGCTTGCCCGTCGATGTCTACGGCGACCCGGCCGGCGAGCTCGGGGCGCTGCAGATGTCGTCCTCCGGCGACACGGTGGCCGTCGCGTGGACCGTGAACGGCTCCTTGACAGGCACCTTCGCCTTCACCCTGGACAAGCCGCGTATGGTGTGGCAGCGGAGCGACTTCCTGTTGATCGGCGGGTACGGCGAGGCCCTGATCGGATTCCGGATCGAAGCCGGCCAGGACTATTCGCTAGCCGGTGCCGCCATCGCCGACGGCCGCGACCTGTGGCACAAGCGGGTGCCCGACGGCACCACCTGGGCCATCAGGGAAGGCGGTGGGCCGCTGGTCAAGCTCGACGACGACACCGACCAGGCGCAACTGATCGAGATCGCGACCGGCGATGTCGCCGTGCCGAAGAAGGCCGGCCTCGTCAAGGCGATGGCGTGCGATCGCGGTGAGGGGGGCACCGTGATGCTGTGCGCGTCGAAGGAGGAGGGCGCGATCGGGGTGGACGACACCGGGAAGATCCTTTGGCGGCGGCCGGCGGGTGACGGCGCGAATGAGTGGAACGCTGCCACGGAAGCCGATTTCAAGGACCTGTCCTATGTCAAGGGCGAGGACGGCCCGTTCGTCGTCGACGCCCGCACCGGACGAACGGTCGGCACCGACCCGGGCATCGTCCCGGACCGGGTCAACGCCTACGCGGCACTGGTCTTCACCGGCAAGGGCACCGAAGTACACCACGCCAGTCGCTGACACATCGCGCCGCCACGCCGCCGGAGGCCGCCGAAAGGCCCCCCGGCGGATCGCGCCGCGTCGTCAGGCGAGTCTGCGGGCGAAGCAGACGGCCATGAGGTTGCCGGCGTAGGGACCGTAACCGCCGGTTCGTTCGTAGCCCTCGCGCTCGTAGAACCGGATCGCGTCGGGCTGCTTGTCGCCGGTCGCCGGTCGCGGGCGATCAGGTACACATCGACGTTCTCCGCGGTGGGCTTGTCAGTCTCCTGCCTCCAACAGGCCGAGGTCGCGCAGGCTCTCCGCCGTCTGCACGATCGTGGTCACGCGGTCGCGCGGACGCCATCCGAGCTCGTCACGGGCCCTGTCGTTGTGGATGACCGGCCGGGGCGGTTCATCACCGGGCGCCTCCCGCGTGGGCACCCGGGCCGCGAGCGGGCCGAGCCGCTCGCGCAGGATCTCGGCCACCTCCAAGAAGCTCAGCGACGGCCCGTCGGCGACGGCCAGGAAACGCTTGCCCGCGGCGGCGGGTGCGGCCATGGCGCGCATGTGCAGATCCGCCACATCGCGCACGTCCACGACGCCGAAGCGCAGGCGGGGCGCGACCTCCATCGTCCCGTCGAGCATCGCCTTGATCAGCTGCATCGAGGAGCCCAGGCCCGTGGTGAGGGTGGGCCCGAGGATGAAGGTGGGGTTGACCACGACGAGCTCGGTGTCGCCGCCTTCGCGTTCCATCAGGTCCCACGCGGCCCGCTCGGCGATCACCTTGGAACGCGGGTAGGGCGCCAGTCCCGGCGTGCCGGGATCGGTCCAGTCGGCCTCGGTGAACTCCGCGCCCGGCTTGGGCGTGTAGCCGATCGCGGCGAACGACGAGGTGAGCACGACGCGCCGGGCCCCGGCGTCGCGCGCGGCCCGCAACACCCGCAGCGCCGTCGCGGGCCGGGACGATGAAGTCGTCGGGGTGCTCGGTCTGGGGAGGCGCGATGGGCGAGGCGACGTGGTGGACCTCCTCACAGCCGGCCACCGCGGCGGCCCAGCCGTCGTCCTTCGTCAGGTCCGCGGCGACGACCTTCAGCCCGGTGTCGTCGGCGCCACCCCGGCGCACCGCCGCGCGCAGCTCATCCTCACGGGCAAGCGATCGGACCGTGGCGCGCACCGGGCGCCCCGCCCGCAGCAGCGCGGCGATCAACCGCGTCGCCAGGTAGCCGGACCCACCGGTGACCAGAACCGGGCTCATCCCAGCACCTCCATCCGAGCGACCACGCCGACGAGCCGCTGAACCGCCTCGGCCTCCGCGGCGACACCGCCGCGCTCACGGGCATCCCACAACGCCTGCTGGGCCAGGACCTCGATCCGGTGGCGACGGTGCCCGCTGCGCCGGGCCACGTCCTGAATGGTGAACGATGGCATGAAGGCAGCACAGCAGACCTCAAGCGCTTGAAGTCAAGCAAGGACGACCAGCGGGCGCGCGGGCGGCCACGCCGGTGCCCGTGCGACCACGGACGTGTCGGCCGATCCCGCCGGCCGGGGCGACAAGCGCACACGCCCGTCACGACACGGAGCCTGACGGGCCGGTGCCCGGCCAGGGCCGTCGCCCCGGAGTTGCCCCCATCGAGACGGCCGTCTATCCGCGATCCGGGCCTGGCGTGACGGTGTCGTCTGAGGTGGCCCCGGGTTTGGTGTGGAGGATCTCGCGGGCTTGGTCCGCAGCGCGGGCGATGCTCTCGGAGACGAAGTCGACGAAGCGGGCGATGTTCTCCAGACGGGTGGCGGCCGGAGTGCCGGGGCCGAGGACGCCGACGCCCGCCCGTGCGGTCTCGCCGAGATGGGCGGTGGCGCGGGCGCTGGCCATCATCGACTGGTACCAGACGTCGTCATCGATGACGTAGCGGTCGCGGCGGTGTTCGTCGCGTTCCCGGCGGACCTGGCTCTGGCTCTCCAGGAGTGTGATCGCTTTGGAGACCGACGCCGGGCTGACCTGGAGGCGCCGCACGAGCTCGGACGCGGTGAGGCTGCCGGTGTCGGAGGTGTAGAGGCAGGCCAGCACCCGGGACGCCATCTTGGGCAGGCCCGCTTGCATGAAGACGGCGGCGAACATCTCCTCGTACTCGCGCACGGCCTCGGCGTCGCGCCCGTAGGGCTGCGAAGGCGCCCCCCGGCCTCGGAGGGTGGCCTTCCTGCGCCGGTGCGTGCGGCGCTGGGTGGCGTGGTGGGCCAGGCCGGCGCGGTAGGCGGTGGGGCCGCCGTTGCGCATCACCTCACGCGTGATGGTCGAGGTCGGACGATCGAGGCGTCTGGCGATCTCCGCGTAGGCCAGGCCGTCGGCCAGCCCCGACTCGATCTGCTGACGTTCCTGCTGGCTGAGCCTGCCTCCCGGCATCGCCCTCTCCTTCACGCTCCTCGATGTCCCCACCATAGCGTTCACTCTCGACCCATTGCAAAGATCGCTTGCACCGCCATTGCAGTGAATTCTCAACCATTGCAACGATTTCCGCCTCGCTAGCTGCGGGAATGCATGATAGAGGCAACGATCGCCTTGAAGAGGCCCAGAAAGGCAACGTAGCGTTTCCAGCGTTCGAAACAACGAGCCGCAGGAGAGCACGATGCACACGTTCGACACCCCCGCGCCGATCGCCACCGTCCTGGACATCCCCGCGGGACGCGTCCGGCTCATCGCCGCCGACCGGGCCGACACCGCGGTCGAGGTCCTGCCCGCAAACGCCGCCAAGGACCGCGACGTGAAGGCGGCCGGGCAGACCAAGGTCGAATACGATGACGGCGTCCTGCGGATCCAGGCCCCGGCGAACAACCAGGCATTCGGCCCCTCCGGCTCCATCGAGGTGACGGTGCGGCTGCCCGCCGGCTCCCGAGTCGAGGGGACGGCGGCCAGCGCCGACTTCCGGGCCGTCGGACGGTTCGGCGAGGTCGCCTTCGACAGCGCGCACGGCCAGATCAAGATCGACGAGGCCGCGAGCGTCCGCCTCACCACCGAAGCCGGTGACGTCTCGGTCGGCCGTCTGGGCGGCCCCGCGCAGATCAGCACCGGCAAGGGCGACATCCGCATCGCCGAGGCCGTCCGCGGCACGGTCGTGCTGCGCACCCAGGCCGGCCAGGTGTCGGTGGGCACCGCCGCCGGAGTCTCCGCCTCCCTGGACGCCGGCACCGCCCACGGCCGGATCCACAACGCGCTCAGGAACACCGAGGGCGCCGCCGCCCAGCTCGAAATCCACGCCACCACCGCGTACGGCGACATCACCGCCCGCAGCCTCGACGCCGCGACCGCACCCGGGGTGGTCACCGCCGGCAGCGCGGACGGCACGGCCGCGCCGCAGGCCGGTGCGGGACCGGATCGCCCGGAGCTGCGGAAGGCCATCCAGGAGGCCGTCGATGCCGGTTTCGCCGGCGTGCAGCTGCGCGTGCACGACGAGCTGGGCGAGTGGGCCGGCAGCGCCGGCGTGCGCAAGCTGGGCGAGAGCGACAAGCCACCGACGAACGGGCGGTTCTGGGCGGGCAGCGTCGCCAAGACCTTCACCGCGACCCTGGTGCTGCAACTGGTGGCCGACGGCAGGATCGGGCTGGACGACCCGGTGGCCGGCTACCTGCCCCAGTTCGAGCTGGACCGGCGGATCACCGTGCGGATGCTGCTGCAGCACACCAGCGGGCTGTACAACTACACCGGCGAGCCCGGCCCCGACGGGACGTTCGTCCAGGGGATCCCCTCGATGGGCAAGGACTGGGTGGACAACCGGTTCACGACCTATCAGCCGGAAGAGCTGGTGCGGTTCGCGTTGTCCAAGCCTGCGCGGTTCGAGCCGGGGACCGGCTTCAGCTACTCCAACACCAACTACACGCTGGCCGCGCTGCTGACCGAGACGGTCACCGGCCGCTCGTATGCCGAGGAGATGCGGCGGCGGATCCTGCGCCCGCTCGGGCTGTCGGGCACCGTGGTGGCGAGCACGTCGCCGGAGCTCCCCGGGCCGCACGCCCACGGTTACTGCCGCTACCAGGACGGCGACCAGTGGAAGGTGGCCGACGTCACCCGCCAGAACCCCTCCATGCTGCACGCCGCCGGTGACCTGATCTCGACAACGCAGGACCTCCACACGTTCATCTCCGCGCTGATGAGCGGCAGGCTGCTGCCCGCCGGGCTCCTGGCCGAGATGCGCACTCCGCACGGCGAGCTCGGCTACGGCCTCGGGCTGTTCGTGCAGGACCTGGGCCCGGAGTTCGGCACCGTCTTCCACCACAACGGCGGCGCTCCGGGGGGCTACGGGGCGCTGATGTACAGCACGCCCGACGGCGGCAAGACCCTCACCGCCTCGCTGACCATGGGCGACGCCGCGATCAACGTGGCGGAGGTGTTCCCGAAGGTGCTGGACATGCTCATCAAGGCGGTGTTCTGCGCCGCGCCTGCCGACAAGGAGGGCCAGCCTGCCGTCCGCAGCACCGGATGACTCGGGGCGTCCGCCGCGCGATAGGGTCGCTCCTGTGAACGGTCCCGTCACCGGACCCCGGCCCGTGGAGATCGTGGCCCTTCATGTCTCGCCGGCGCACGCGTACGAGGGCCGCCCCGGTGACGGGCCGCGGCCCGACCCGGTTCCGGTCGCGCGCGACCACGTCCTCGTACGGGCGGGGCTCGGGCTCGTGGGCGACCGCTACTTCAACCATCGCGCCCATCGCCAGGCGGCGGTCACCGTGTTCGCCGCCGAGGCCCTGGACGATCTCGCGCAGCGCCTGGGCCTGGCCTCGCCACCCGATCCGCTGCTCGTGCGCCGCAACATCGTCCTGCGCGGCTTCCCCATCGACGAACTGGCCGCCGGCCGCGACGAGAACGGCACCCGGCTGGACGGCGCGGTGTTCGGCCTCGACTCCGGCGACGGCGAGGTGCGCTTCCAGGCGTACCGCCCGGCGAATCCATGCGCCTGGATGGACGTCGTCCTGGCCCCCGGGGCGTTCCGCGCGCTACGTGGCCACGGCGGAGTGCGTTGCGTGCCGCTCGACGACGGCCGGCTACGCCTGGGCCCGGCGACCCTGACCGTCCACACCGCCAGAGGCCCATCGTGATTCCCCGTCTTCGATTGCGCGCGACGCTCGCCGCCCCGGGCGGCCGGCCGGGCCAAGCGACCTCGCGCTCATGAGGGAGCCCGTTTCAGGTCGATGACCTGGTCACCCCGCCCGGGATAGATCATGATCAGCAGGTGTTGCGGGGTGAACGCGTCCCAATCGGGTTCGCGGTAGTGCACCCGTACACGGTAGTGGCCCTTCCCGGCGACGGCCAGGTTCGGCAGTTCGGGCTCGGCCATCGGATCCCGGAGCACGAAGTCCCCGGTGGGGCTGTGGTAGCCGACCTCGATCACCTGGTCCCAGCCCTTGACCTCCACCGGTGGACGGCGCCGGTAGACCTCGGTGGTGACACACGCCTCGTATTCCGGGGAGAAAGAGATCGACAGGTGGCCCGGCGCACTGCCCACCAGGTCTCCGTGCATGACGGACACCTCCTGTGCGGAGTCCTCATGGTCCTCATAGGCTTCCATGCCGATCTCGGAGAATTCGCGAACGTGCGCCACGAGGACGGGCTTGATCCGGGGCCGGTGACGGGAGCGGTCGCAGATGGCCTGGGCGGCGGCCTCGCGGCGGGCGTACGCGGCCTCTTGGGCGGTGATCTCGCGCAGCACGTCGGCCGCGGCGGGAGGGCAGATCGACGCGATGGCATGCACGTAGTGAGTCACGCGCGGGTAGGCGGCGCACTGCGCCCGGCCGTAGGCGAGCAGGGCGTGGTCCGGGACGGCGTCGAAACCGTGACCTTGGCGGGCGGCGCACAGGAACGCCTGTTCACCGATCGGCACCCGGGGAGTGCCGGGGGTGGTGGGCGGACATGAGCCGGGGGCGGCGATGGGGCCCGAGCCCAGGTCGGCCGTCGGCACCAGCCCCAGCACGGCCAGTGCCGCCGCGACCGCACCCGTCCGCCGGAACCAGCGTGCCCGCGCCAGTCTCCGCAGCATGGTGCGCAACCGATGGCGTGGCCGCCGCACGGCTGAGAACACGCACAGAGCGGCCGCCGTGGCCGCCAGGTTCGGCCCGACGAGGAGCGAGGCCCCCTCGGGCCCGCCCCACTCCGAGAAGAGGCATCGGCTGTCGCCGGCCACGTCCACGAGGAAGGCCAGGGGGCCGACGCCGTGCGCCACGAGCGCGGTGGCGGCAATGGTTCGCGCACTCACCCGCCCGATCCGGGGACGGCCGATGCGCGTGCTCAGCCAATGGGCGGTGAAGGCGAGGGCCACCGCCGGCACGGCCCCGTAGAACAGGAGCGGCACGAACGCGACCACGTCCCACAGGGGATTGTCCTCCCCCATGTAGAACTCCCCGCCGGGACAGAATCCGCCGGGACCGAAGTACGACCAACCGAATTCCGGCACCAACAGACCGGGGGCCATCCCACCGACGGCGATGGTCAGGGCCGCGGCCCACCATGTCCACGATCTCCGTGACATGAATCGCCAACCTACCGCCCGATCCGTGCGGCGCGAGCCCGCCTGGCCCAGGAGGTGACGCGGATCGAGACCGCGTCCGCGCCGATGCCCGGCCGACCGGCCGTGTCGCCGAGAAGGTGCGATTGCGCCGGTGCCGGCGTCTGACCGTCATCGACGCGGCGTCGGGGTGGACTCGCAGTACCTGTATAGGCCGGACCTCGTGCGGCGTCAGGACGCGGTGCTTGTCTGGGCACGTGGGCCCCGCATCTGTCCTGAGGGCCCGACTCCGAGATGAGAGAAGAAGGATCGTCATGACCGCTGCACCTCTGCTCACCCTCAACAACGGCGTCACCCTGCCGGCGCTTGGGTTCGGTGTGTTCCAGAGCGCGCCGGAGGAGACCACCGCGGCAGTGGAGGCCGCGCTGGCCACCGGTTACCGCCACATCGACACCGCGGCCGTCTACTTCAACGAGCGCGAGGTCGGAGAGGGCATCCGGCGTTCGGGCGTCGAGCGCTCCGAGGTCTTCGTCGAGACGAAGGTGTGGATCACCGACTACGGCTACGAGCAGACCCTGCGCGCGTTCGACAAGAGCGCGCGGAAGCTGGGCGTGGACCAGATCGACCTGCTGATCCTGCACCAGCCGCTGCCCTCGGCCTTCGACATGACCGTCGCCTCCTACCAGGCGCTGGAGAAGCTCCTCGCCGACGGCGGGGTGCGCGCGATCGGCGTCTCGAACTTCACCGCCGACCACCTCAAGACACTCCTGGAACGCACCGAGATCGTGCCCGCCGTCAACCAGATCGAACTGCACCCGTACTTCACTCAGCGCGACATGCGGCAGGCGCACGTGGAACACGGCATCCTCACCCAGGCATGGTCGCCCATCGGCGGCGTCACCTTCTACCCGGACAACTTCGGCTGGAGCCCCGAGAACCGCACGAGCACGCTCACCGATCCGGTGATCCGTGGCATCGCCGAAGCGCACGGCAAGACCGCCGCGCAGGTGATGCTCGCCTGGCACCTGCAGCAGGGGCGCTCGGCGATCCCGAAGTCGGTCAAGCCCGAGCGCATCGCCGAGAACTTCGACGTGTTCGACATCGTGCTCGGCCCCGACGAGCTGGCGGCGCTCGACGCACTGGACAAGGGCGTGCGCAACGGCCCCGGCCCGGAGGCCATCACGCTGGAGACCGGCGACTGGCCGATCCCGGAGGCGTGACAAGCGCCGTCCACCGGCCGCAGCCGCTGAGCGGCGGCTCGCGTCCCCTGCTCAGCGCTGCGGAGACGGCCGGACGGCGGTGTCCTACGACGCGACGGCGACCGAGGTTCCGTGTAATGCCAGTGCCTCCCTCACCCGGTTGGCCCTGAACTAGCCTTGCGGCATGAGTCTGCAGAACGACGTGCGTGACTTCCTGAGATCCCGTCGTGCCAGGATCACACCGGAGGAGGCGGGGCTTCCCGCGTACGGTGGGATACGCCGTGTGGCGGGACTGCGCCGCGAAGAGGTCGCGCTGCTGGCGGGCATGAGCGTCGACTACTACAACCGCCTTGAGCGCGGGAACCTCCGGGGCGTGTCGGAGGGCGTTCTGGACTCGGTCGCACGTGTCCTGCGGCTCGACGAGGCCGAGCACGCGCACCTGCGGGATCTCGCTCGTGCCTGCAACGCCGCGCCGGCCAAGCGGCGTCTCGCCGGCCCGCGGAGTGTCCGCCCGAGCCTCCAGCGGCTGCTGGACGCGATGACCGAGGCCGCGGCCGCGATCTTGAACAGCCGGCTGGACGTCCTGGCGGCCAACCGGCTCGGACGCGCCCTGTACCTCGACGCGCTCGACCAGCCGGAGCAGCCGGGCAACCTGGCGCGCTTCGCGTTCCTCGACCCCCGCAGCAAGGACTTCTACACCGACTGGGAAACGACCGCCGCCGACACGGTCGCGATCCTGCGCTCCGCCGCCGGCGGCAATCCCTACGACCGTGACCTCTCGAATCTCATCGGCGAGCTGACCACGCGCAGCGAGGACTTCCGATCCAGATGGGCGGCGCACAACGTCCGCTTTCATCGCACCGGCACCAAGAGGCTGCACCACCCGGTCGTCGGCGATCTCGTCCTGTCGTTCGAGGCCATGGACCTCAGCTCGGATCCAGGTCTCGTGCTCCTGGCCTACACCGCCGAAGCCGGCTCCACCTCCGAGGACGCCCTGCGGATGCTCGCGAGCTGGGCCGCGACGCACCAACAGCACGGGAGCGCGCATGTGAGCCCCTCCTGATCAGGAGGCGTCGCACGACAGGGCCGGTGTGGCGGGGACGCCGCCGGCGGTGAAGCCGAACGTGGTGGTGCCGTTGGCCGCGATGGAGCCGTTGTAGGACTCGTTGCGGACGGTCACGGCGGCCCCGGAGCCGGAGCGGACGCCGTTCCACAGGCTGCTGATCGTCTGCCCGCCCGGCCAGGTCCAGCTCACCGTCCAGCCGTTGACGGCGCTGTCGCCGGCACGGACGGTGACGGTGGACTGGAAACCACCGGACCAGGAGTTCACGGTCTGCATCGTGGCCGTGCATCCGCCGCCGGGTGACGGGGTGCTGCCGAACTGGGAGAAGAACTTCCACACCTCGGTCTTGGTCCAGGTGGTGACGCCGTTATCGGTGTAGGTCCCGTCCACCGGGGCCGGCGTGTGACCGTTGTCGTACGCGGCCCAGACGACCGGATATCCGTCCCGGCACCCCGAGTAGGCGGTGACGATGTGGCTCCGGCTGCCCGGACTCGGCTCGGGCGGGTTCTGCGCGGTGCAGCCGTTGTTACGGACGAACCTGTCACGCAGCGACCGTCCCAGCGAGATGTCGAGCACCGTGTCCCCGATGCCGTGCAGCCCCAGGTACGCGATGGGCTGGGTTCCGCCGCTGCACCCGCTGAGCTGCGCGCCCGAGAAGACCGCGACCGCCCGGAAGACGGTCGCCCGCGAGCACGCGAGTGAGAAGCTCATCCCGCCGCCGTAGCTGAAGCCGGTGGCGAAGCGCTGCGAGGTGTCGACGCAGAGATCCGCCTCGATGAGCCGGATCATGTCATCGACGAAGGTGACGTCCTCGCCGTTGGTGTTCGCCCAGCCGTTGTTGAGGCCCTGCGGCGCGACGAAGATCGCGCCATTGTTCGACAACTGCCTGAGGCCGTAGAAGGACCAGGGATATCCGCTGCTTCCGCCGGAGTCGACGTCGGCGGCGGTGCCGCCCCGCCAGTGGAAGCCGAAGATCAACCGGTAGGGGGTGTCGCTGCGGTAGTTGTCGGGAAGCCGGAGGATGAAGGAGCGGTTCTTGCCGCTGCTCTGAATCGAGTGCGTACCGCTCCTCAGCGTCGGGGTCTTGCCGCATCCGGCGGTGGTCGCGCGAGTGCCGAGCTCCGCGGAGGCCGTGGCGCCGCCCGCGTCGCCGCTCAGCGCCGGACGAGCTGTGGTCAGAACGAGAAGTGCCGCGACCGCGAGTGCTGCGAGAAGCGAGCTGTGCCGTGACATCAGTCGACTCCGATTCGGGATCACTGGAATGAGGCGTCGTCGATGGAGAAGCCATCGATGCCCGCCGTCGTCTCGACGTAGAAGGTGGCCCGGGTCAGCGTCCCGCTCCATGACACGGTCGCCGTGCCGGTGAGCTCGGTCCAGCCGCCGGAGTTCACCGTCGTCGCCGGCGTGAGCGGGAGGTAACCGGTCGTGCCGTCGGCGGTGACGGCCAGGGTCGCCTTCGCGCTGGGCGTTCCGCTCTGTGACCGCACCCAGACGCTGGTGGTGTAGCTCTTGCCGTTGGTGAGCTTGGCGGTCACGTCCTGGGTGGTGCCGTTCCATGACGCCGTGCGCCCGGTTATGGTCAGCGCCCGCGCGCCGCCGTGCACCGGGCTGGTGACGGACGACAGGGTTCCGCCGGACGCGCCCCAGCCGGTCGTGCCGCTCTCCATGTCGCCGTTGGTGAGCAGGTTCCCGCCGGTGCCGGTGCCGCCGGTGAACTGCCACCAGTTGACGTTGAACAGGTTGCCGCCGCCGCCGGTGTACTTGAAGTACAGGTCATGGGTGCCCGTCGCGCCGGTCACCGGGCAGGTGACCGTGGTCCACGTCTGCCAGCCGCCGGTGCCCGGCACGGTGCAGGTGCCCACCAGCGTGCCGTTGACGCCGCCGAGGCGGAGCTCGATGCGGCCGCCGCCGGTCGCCGAGGCGACCCGAGCGCTGAAGGACGTGGCACCGGCGCCGAAGGCGACGCCCTTGACCTTGATGTAGTCGCCGTTCTCGATCCACCCGACGTTCATGCCGCCCTCGCTGGAGGGTTCGGTCTCCACGCCGGACTCCCAGGCGATCGTCTCGGCCTCCTGGCGGACGTAGGGGTTCAACGTGCCCACCTGCGGAGCCCCGGTCGTGGTCATGTTGATCGTGGGGATGGTTCCGTCGGCGTTGTAGGCGAACTTCTCCACGGCCACCGAGCGGGTGAAGCCGCCACCGCCCGGCAGGGCGCCGTTGTGGTAGAAGAAGTAGGACCCGCCGTTGAAGTCGATGATGCCGGGGTGGTTGGTGAAGCTGCTGCCCTGCGTGGGCATGACCGTGCCGCGGTAGGTCCACGGGCCGGTGGGGCCGGGGGCGGTCGAGTAGGCGATGAACTCCGAGCAGCACCTCGCCGCGAAGACGTTGTAGTAGAGGCCGTTGCGCTTGTAGACCCAGGGCCCCTCTTCGTACAGGGTCGGACGGCTCGGGTTGCCGGTGCGGGTGCCGAAGCCCGCGGTGGTGAGCGGGATCTGGGTGGGGCTGCCCGAGTACGAGATCATGTCGGCGTTGAGCCTGACGTACCACAGGTTGGGGTTGCCCCAGTACAGGTAGGCCTGCCCGTCGTCGTCGATGAAGACCGTGGGGTCGATCTCGCCGTTCCTGACCAGGGGGCGGCCGATGGCGTCGGTGAAGGGCCCGGTGGGACTGTTCGAGACCCCGACGCCGATGGCCATCTGGCCGCTCGCCCGGTCTTTCACAGGTACGTACCAGTAGAACCTGCCGTTCCTGTAGACGGCCTGGCCCGCCCAGGCGTCCGCGCTCGCCCAGCTGAAGGTGGCGACGCTCATCGGCGAGCCGTGGTCGGTCCAGTTCACCATGTCCGCGGACGACCAGACCCGCCACTCCTTCATGGTGAAGTACGTCGAGCCGTCCTCGTCGTGCCCGGTGTAGAGGTACACCCGGCCGTTGTGCACCAGCGGGGCGGGGTCGGCGGTGTAGATCGTCTGGACGATCGGATTGTCCGCCCTGGCCGTGCCCGGGATCATCGCCACGGCGCAGAGCAGCGCCACGATCACAAGCACACCGCGCCTCGATATGACGCCGAGCCGGAGGGGGGATGCGGCTTTCATGATCACCTTCTCTGATGGAGCGGGCACATGCCCGGCCGCGGTCGCAGCGGGTCCGTCGGCCTCGGCTCCTCGCCCAGGGCCGCCGGCGTCGTCGGGCGAGAGGCCGCGGTGCGTCAGGTGCGGGTCCAGCGTTGGCCGGCACCGCCGCCGCAGGACCAGAGCTGCAATCTGGTGCCGTTGGCGGTGCCCTGGCCCACGGCGTCCAGGCACAGCCCGGACTGCACCCCCGTGATGGTGCCGTCGGAGTTCAGGCGCCACTTCTGGTTGTCGCCACCCCAGCAGGAGTAGATCTGGATCCTGGCGCCGTTGCCGTTCCCTCCCGCGTCGAGGCACTTGTTGCCGTAAACCCTGATCTCGCCGGCCGGGGTGACGGTCCACTGCTGGTTGCTCTGCCCGTGGCAGTCCCACAACTGCACCGGCGTGCCGTCGGCGGTGGCCGCGTTGGGCACGTCCAGGCAGCGGCCGGAGCCCACTCCCCTGATCTGCCCGGCGCCGTCACCGGGCGTGACGGTCGGCGTCGCGGTGGGCGAGCCGGCGTCCAGACCGAAGAAGCGGATGGCGTGAGCGGCCATCCCGGTGCGCGGCAGATCGTGGCCGGCGCCGGTGATGGTGTACGCCTCGACCTGCCCGGAACCGAAGACCCGCCGGGTCCACCCGGATTGCGGGCTGTCGGTGGAGGTGGGGGTCTGGCTGAGTCCGTGCACGTTGGTCCACTGATCGACCTCTTCCTGCAGCATGGTGTAGGGCAGCACGGAGTCGGCGGTGCCGTGCCAGGCCATCAGGCGCGGCCGGGGCCCGGTGTAGCCGGGGTAGGCGTTCCTGACCAGGTCACCCCACTGCTGCGGCGTCTTGTCCCCGCACCCGGCGGGCCCGAGGCAACCGAAAGGAACACCCGCGAACGGCGCGCCGGCCTTGAACACGTCCGGGTACGTCGCGAGCAGGTTGATGGTCTCCATCGCTCCGGAGGAGAAACCGGTGGCGAACACCCGCTGCGGGTCACCGTTGTAGCGTTGCAGCACGTAGTTCGTCATGGAGACGATCGACACCGGATCACTGCCGCCGCCGTGGCGCAGGGCCTCGCTGGACCACACGTCGAAGCAGTTCGACATGCCGTTGACGCTCTTGTTCGCCTGTGGGTAGATGACGATGAAGCCGTACCGGTCGGCCAGTGAGGCGAACTCGGTCCCTTGGTGGAAACCGGGAGCCCAGCCGTTGCACCCGTGCATCGCGACCAAGACGCCCGGCCGGGATGCCACTCTGTCGGGGACGTAGAGGTACATCCGCAGACCGCCGGGGTTGGCTCCGAAGCTCGTCACTTCGGTCAGCACCGCCGCCGAGGCCCGCGGAGCGGCCGTGAGGAACATGGACAGAGCGGTGGCCACCGCCGCGATCAGGGCCACCATGCCGACTCCGATGCCGGTGTACCTTCCAGCACGCGTTCTCATTGGCTGCGCTCCTTCTCGTTGTTCCGCCTCACTCCGGGGACGCCGTCACAGCGGAGACGCGTTGCAGCGGGGCGTGCGCCTGCGCGGGACGGGCGGCCTGGCGTAGCCGGTGGCGGTGAGCTGCTGCGGGCCGGGGCCTGCGACGCGCAACGAGGCGAGGACCCGCGGGATGTGGCGCCTGTACGGGTCTCGCGGGGCCGCGGTCGTCACCGGGGGTCGGGCGACGCGGCTGTTAACGCTAACAGGCAATTCTCTGATCGAACGTCCTCCTCCTCTGGGGGCGGGAGGTGGTGGCGGAACGGAGCAAATACGAGGCGGAAACGTACTGTCAAGAAGTCCCGGGCCGACGGCGGACCGGACGTGAGCCGCGGCCGGGCACGCTCACCTCGTGTTACCGGGTCCGGCCGCGGTCGATGGGCGCCAGCATCGCCGTGAAACTTTCAGCCGGGACCCCGGGCGGCGAGGCTGGCCGAAACATTTTCGAGAATAAGGCCACTACAACACGGTAAGCGCGAGCGAGCGACGCCGAAAGTTTCTACATCTCCCTTGACAATTTTCGGGGAGATTCCCACACTGAGTCCCCGAGGCGATCTCCCCTGCCAGATCGGTGGTGCGCGGCAGGGGCTGCCCTCACGACGCCCATCTGGGCATCGATCCTGCGGGTGTTTCCCGCACGCTCCCTTCCCATGATTCGCCTTATGGAGGCTCAGGCATGAGCGTCAACGCCATGTCCCCACCTACCGCCCGACGCTCCCTCGGCGGGCGCCGACGGGCGCTGATCGCCGGCGCACTCGGCCTGATCACGGCGCTGGCGGTGCCCATGATCCCCGCCGATGCCGCCGAGAGCACGCTGGGCGCGGCGGCCCAGCAGAGCGGCCGCTACTTCGGCACCGCCATCGCCGCGGGCAGGCTCGGCGACTCCACCTACACGACGATCGCCAACCGCGAGTTCGACATGGTGACGGCCGAGAACGAGATGAAGATCGACGCCACCCAACCCCAGCCGGGCCAGTTCAACTTCAGCCAGGGCGACCGCGTCTACAACTGGGCCGTCCAGAACGGCAAGCGGGTCCGCGGGCACACCCTGGCCTGGCACTCGCAGCAGCCCGAGTGGATGCGGAACATGTCCGGCGGCGCCCTGCGGCAGGCGATGATCAACCACATCAACGGCGTCATGGCCCACTACAAGGGCAAGATCTACGCCTGGGACGTGGTCAACGAGGCCTTCGCCGACGGCAACTCCGGCGGCCGGCGCGACTCCAACCTGCAGCGGACCGGCAACGACTGGATCGAGGTCGCCTTCCGCACCGCGCGGAACGCCGACCCGGCGGCCAAGCTCTGCTACAACGACTACAACATCGAGAACTGGACGTGGGCCAAGACGCAGGGCGTCTACAACATGGTCAGGGACTTCAAGGCCCGTGGCGTGCCGATCGACTGCGTCGGCTTCCAGGCCCACTTCAACAGCGGGAGCCCGTACCACAGCAACTTCCGCACCACGCTGCAGAACTTCGCCGCCCTCGGCGTCGATGTGGCCATCACCGAACTGGACATCCAGGGCGCGTCGCCCACCACGTACGCCAACGTGATCAACGACTGCCTGGCCGTGCCCCGCTGTGTCGGCATCACGGTGTGGGGCGTGCGCGACAGCGACTCCTGGCGCCCCGGCGACACCCCGCTGCTGTTCGACGGCAACGGCAACAAGAAGCCCGCCTACACCGCGGTGCTCAACGCCCTCAACGGCGGCACCTCCACGCCGCCGCCGGACGCGGGGCAGCTCAGGAGCACGGCCTCGGGCCGCTGCGTGGACGTGCCCAACTCCAGCACCACCGACGGCACCGCGGTGCAGCTGTGGGACTGCCACGGTCAGGCCAACCAGCAGTGGACGCTGACCGCTGCCGGGGAGCTGAAGGTGTACGGCGACAAGTGTCTCGACGCCGGGGGCACGGGCAACGGCGCCAGGATCCAGATCTACTCCTGCTGGGGCGGCGACAACCAGAAGTGGCGCATCAACTCGGACGGCTCCATCGTGGGCGTGCAGTCCGGGCTGTGCCTCGACGCCGTCGGCGGCGGCACCGGCAACGGTACGGGGCTGCAGCTCTACACCTGCTGGGGCGGCAGCAACCAGAAGTGGACCTACAACGCGGGCACCACATCCCGCACCTCCACCTCCACCACGACCGCGCTCGGAGCCGCACTGGCCTCGAACTGAGGCACGGCCTGGACCCGGGACATCAGTCACGGGGAGCCCCTGCCGGATGCAGCACCTCTAGCAGGGGATGGATCCCAACGCCGGGGGCGACCACAACTCCCTCCCCCGGCGCCTGGGCCTGCCGACCCGGACCGACTCCACCTGCTGATCCTCCCCGCGTGACGATCCGTCCTCGGGCGCGACCCGGTAGCCGGGACGCGCCCGAGGCGTCTCGCGTTGGGCCGAGGGAGCGCACGCCGGTTCCTGCGGCCCGTCAACCGCGCCCAGGGCAGAAACTTAATCAAGATCAAGTACGGCCTCGGCCACGCCCACGGAGCAGCCGTGGCCCGGCCGGCGGCGAAGTCCGGCACCACCCCCGCGCCGCCCTCTTCTGATCAGGCGGCTCCCCTTGAGCCGAGCCGCGCAGCGTGTCGCGGCCGTGGCCCTCATCTCGCGCGGGATCACGCCAGAACCGAAGGCGATCACGCCACGTCGCATGGCCACGACTCGTCGCATGGACACGACTCCGACGACGGCAATTTAACCCCGCACACTCCGCAACTTACCGGGTTGCCACCCGGTAACTTCAATGAAACTTTCAGATGTGCGAGCCGTGCGACGCGATCTTCTTCCGAGGCGAAACCCTAGGCGGGAAGGCGTTCCGACGGCGGCGCCCGAGTCGGCGCGGAAGATCCCTCGTTGACGCCGGACCGGACCGTCGGATGTACTCCGCGACAACGCCTCAACGGAGTGGGCCACACAGCTCTCCGCAGGAGCTAGATGTTAGCGCTAACACCCGTGGCCATCTCTACGACCCAGTGAAGGAGCCCTGGATGTCCTCCCTCATCCCCGGCGACGGCACAGGACCCACCGTTCGCCGGCATGCCGCGCCCGCCACAGCTCCACATCGGCCCCAGATGGGCATCGATTCGAACGGCCATGCGTGTTAGCGCTAACAGCAGCACCGGGAGCGGTGTCTACGCACCGGCGAGCAGGGACGACCTATCCGAGGCCGAGGGCCTGACCCGGTGAAACGTGACCGGCGACGGCCGGTCACCACCCCCCATCTCCAAGGAGTTCCGCATGTCCTTGAGCCGTCGTCAGCTCTTACAGGCCGCAGGGGCGGCCGCCGCGCTCTCGGTCGCCGGCCAGGTGGCCGGCGCATCTCCCGCTCTGGCCGCAGTCCCCTGGGCCAGAGCCGACATCGGCGTCTCGGCCTACGAGTTCGAGCTCGGCCAGGTCCGGCTGACCTCCGGCCGTTGGCTGGAGAACCAGAACCGCACCCTCAACTACCTGCGTTTCGTCGATGTCGACCGGCTGCTGTACGTCTTCCGGGCCAACCACCGGCTGTCCACCAACGGGGCGGCGGCCAACGGCGGCTGGGACGCGCCCACCTTCCCGTTCCGGTCCCACATGCAGGGCCATTTCCTGACGGCGTGGGCGCAGGCGTACGCCGTGCTCGGCGACACCACCTGCCGGGACAAGGCCGAGTACATGGTGGCCGAACTGGCCAGATGCCAGGCGAACAACGGCGCCGCCGGATTCAGCAGCGGCTACCTGTCCGGTTTCCCGGAGTCGGACATCACGGCCGTGGAGAACCGCACCCTGAGCAACGGCAACGTGCCGTACTACTGCATCCACAAGACCATGGCCGGGCTGCTGGACGTCTGGCGGCTGATCGGCAACACCCAGGCCCGGACCGTGCTGCTGGCCCTGGCGGGATGGGTGGACGCCCGCACGTCGCGACTCGGCTGGAGCCAGATGCAGGCCATGCTCGGCACCGAGTTCGGCGGCATGAACGCCGTGCTGACGGACCTGTACCAGATGACCGGCGACTCCCGGTGGCTGTCCACGGCCCAGCGGTTCGACCACGCGGCCGTGTTCGACCCGTTGGCCGCGGGCCAGGACCGGCTCAACGGGTTGCACGCCAACACGCAGGTGCCCAAGTGGATCGGAGCGGCCCGCGAGTTCAAGGCGACGGGCACGACCCGCTACCGCGACATCGCCGTCAACGCCTGGGCCATCACCGTCGGCGCGCACACCTATGTGAACGGCTCCAACAGTCAGGCCGAGCACTTCCGCGCCCCCAACGCCATCGCCGCCTACCTGACCAGAGACACCGGCGAGGCGTGCAACACCTACAACATGCTCAAGCTGACCCGGGAGCTGTGGCTGCTGTCGCCGACCCGGGCCGACTACTTCGACTACTACGAGAACGCCCTGCTCAACCACCTGATCGGGCAGCAGAACCCGGCCGACGCGCGCGGGCACGTCACCTACTTCACCCCGCTCAACCCCGGCGGGCGGCGAGGTGTCGGCCCGGCCTGGGGCGGAGGCACCTGGAGCACGGACTACAACTCCTTCTGGTGCTGCCAGGGCACCGGGATCGAGACCAACACCAAGCTGATGGACTCGATCTACTTCCACAACGGCACCACGCTGTTCGTGAACCTGTTCGTGCCCTCCACCCTCAACTGGAGCCAACGCGGAATCACGGTCACCCAGACGACCTCCTACCCGGTCGGCGACACCACGTCGCTCCAGGTCACCGGCAACGTGGGCGGATCGTGGACGATGCGCATCCGCATCCCGGCCTGGACCCAGGGCGCGACGATCAGCGTCAACGGAGTCCAGCAGAACATCGCCACCACGCCGGGCACCTACGCCGACCTCACCCGCTCGTGGGCGTCGGGCGACACCGTGACCGTGCGGCTGCCCATGCGGGTGGTCATGAAGGCCGCCAACGACAACCCCAACGTGCAAGCCGTCACCTACGGCCCGGTCGTGCTGTCCGGCGACTACGGCAACAGCAGCCTGTCGTCGGCCCCTGCCCTGAACACCTCCTCGATCACCCGGACCAGCACCTCCTCCCTGGCCTTCACGGCCACGGCCAACGGGGCGTCGGTGCGGCTGGGCCCGTTCTACGAGGCTCACGACCACAACTACGTCGTCTACTGGAACACCGGTGGCCAGGGCGGCGCCGGCTCGGCCGGCTTCCGGCTGGTCAACGTGGCCAGCGGGCTGGTCCTCGGCATCCAGAACATGTCCACGGCCGACGGCGGCCTGGCCCTGCAGTGGACCGACAACGGCACGGCCGACCACGACTGGGTTCCCGTCGTGGACGGCAGTGCCCTGCGGTTCCGCAACGTCCACAGCGGCAAGGTGCTCGGCGTCGAGAACATGTCGACCGCCGACAATGCCCGGGTGCTCCAGTGGGGAGACACCGGCACCGCCGACCACCGCTGGACGATCACCGACGTGGGCGACGGCTCCGTCAAGATCCGCAACGTCCACAGCTCCAAGCTGCTCGCCATCCAGAACGGCTCGACCGCCAACGGCGCCCAGGTGGTCCAGGACTCCGACAACGGCAGCCCCGACAACCAGTGGCGATTCATACCGAACGGCGCGCGGCGTATTCAGAACGTGGGCACCGGGATGGTGCTCGGCGTCACCGGCATGTCCACGGCCGACGGTGCGCTCGTCATCCAGTGGGGCGACACCGGCACCGCCGACCACCTGTGGACGGCGATCATCGACACCGGCGGCTACCTGCGGCTGCGCAACTCCAGCAGCCAGAAGGTGCTGGGCGTGGAGAACATGGGCACCGCTGCCGGGTCGCGCGTCGTGCAGTGGGCCGACAACGGCACCGCCGACCATCGCTGGCGGCTGCGCTACGGGTCGGGCGCCGCTTTCCGCATCCAGTGCGCCAACGGCGGACGGGTCCTCGGCCTCGGCGGCACCTCGCAGGGCGCGCAGGTGGTGCTCGCCGACGACAACGGCGCGACGAACAACCTCTGGAGGTTCCTGTGAGGCGCGTGCTCGCGGTTCTCTCGTCCCTGCTTCTCCTGGGCGTCTTCCTCACGCCGCAGGCGTCGGCCGCGACGGTCGACACGAACACGTGGTACGTGCTGGTGAACCGCAACAGCGGCAAGGCGCTGGACGTGTACAACCTGTCCACCGCCGACGGCGGCCGGATCACCCAGTGGTCCAGGAACAACCAGAACCAGCAGCAGTGGCGGTTCGTCGACTCCGGCGGCGGCTACTACCGGCTCAAGTCCCGCCACTCCGGCAAGGTGCTCGACGTCTACAACTGGTCCACCGCCAACGGCGCCGCCATCGTCCAATGGGCCGACCACAACGGCGCCAACCAGCAGTGGCGCCTGGCCGACTCCGCGGACGGCCACGTACGGCTGATCAACCGCAACAGCAACAAGGCCCTCGAAGTGCAGGGAGCCTCCACGGCCGACGGCGCGAACATCGTCCAGTACGACGACTGGGGCGGCGCCAACCAGCAGTGGCAACTCGTCCCAGTGGGCAGCGACAATCCAGGCGGCACCTACACCAACCCGGTGGTCTGGCAGGACTTCGCCGACGGCGACATCATCCGGGTCGGCGACACCTACTACTACTCGGCCTCGACGATGCACTACTCGCCGGGCGCGCCGATCCTGCGCTCCTACAACCTGGTCGACTGGGAGTACGCCGGGCACTCGGTCCCGAGGCTCGACTTCAACTCCGCCGCCTACGACCTCAACGGCGGGCGGGCGTACGTGAAGGGCATCTGGGCCTCGACCCTGAACTACCGGCCCAGCAACAGCACCTACTACTGGATCGGCTGCGTCGAGTTCAACCGGACCTACGTCTACACCGCCTCCGCCGTGGACGGCACCTGGACCAAGCGCTCGCAGATCAACAACTGCTACTACGACGCGGGCCTGCTGATCGACACCGACGACACCATGTACGTCGCCTACGGCAACGGCACCATCAGCGTGGCCCAGCTCTCCCCCGACGGGCTCAGCCAGGTGCGCGCCCAGCAGGTGTTCCAGACCCCGAGCAGCGTCGGCACCCTGGAGGGCGCCCGCTTCTACAAACGGGGCGGCTACTACTACATCTGGCTGACCCGCCCCGCCAACGGCCAGTACGTGCTCCGCTCCACCTCGCCGTG
This sequence comes from Thermocatellispora tengchongensis, assembly GCF_014202315.1. Lineage (GTDB taxonomy): Bacteria > Actinomycetota > Actinomycetes > Streptosporangiales > Streptosporangiaceae > Thermocatellispora > Thermocatellispora tengchongensis. Next base: position 104,830 of record NZ_JACHGN010000015.1, read on the forward strand.
GGGCCCGTACGAGATGCGCCAGGTCCTGCTCGACATGCCCGGCCCCATCTCCGGCGGCGGCGTGCCGCACCAGGGCGGGCTCGTCCAGACCCAGAACGGCGACTGGTACTACATGTCGTTCGTGGACGCCTACCCCGGTGGCCGCGTCCCGGCGCTCGCCCCGATCACCTGGACCGGTGACTGGCCGGTCGTGCAGACCGTCAACGGCGGCTGGGGAGTCAGCTACCCGAGGCCGAACATCCAGACCAACCGGACCGTCGCGTCCATGATCGGCCCCGACACCTTCTCCACGGGCAGCCTCGGGCACCGCTGGGAGTGGAACCACAACCCCGACACCAGCCGCTACTCCACCGGCAACGGCCTGCGCCTGCAGACCGCGACCGTCACCGGCGACCTCTACAGCGCCCGTAACACGCTGACCCACCGCATCCAGGGCCCGTCCTCGACGGCGACGATCGAGCTCGACTATTCGCAGATGTCCAACGGGGACCGCGCAGGGCTGGCGATGCTGCGCGACCAGTCCGCCTGGATCGGCGTCAAACGCGACAACGGCGTCACCCGGGTCGTGATGACCAACGGCCTGACCATGAACAGCTCGTGGCAGACCACCGGCACCGGCACCGAGGCGGCGAGCGCGAACATCTCGGGCGGCCGGATCTGGTTGCGGGTCAGCGCCGACATCCGGCCGGGTTCCGGCAGGCAGGCGCGCTTCTCCTACAGCACCGACGGCACCACCTTCGTCAGCCTCGGCCCGGCCTTCACGCTGAACAACGCATGGCAGTTCTTCATGGGCTACCGCTTCGGGATCTTCAACTACGCCACTCAGTCGCTCGGCGGCGCGGTGACCGTGCGCCGCTTCGACCTCACCACCCCCTGACCCAGCACGACGACAAAGGAAGGCTCCGACCGTTCATGAGACGACTGCTGTCCCTGCTCACCACCGGGCTGGTCGCCCTCGGCCTCTCGGTCGCGCTCTCCGGGCCGGCCGAGGCCGCCTCGACCCTGGGCGCATCCGCAGCCGAGCGAGGCGGCCGCTACTTCGGCGCGGCCGTGGCCGCCGGCAGGCTCGGCGACTCGACGTACGTGAACATCCTGAACCGGGAGTTCACCTCGGTCACCCCCGAGAACGAGATGAAGTGGGACGCCACCGAGCCGTCCCGGAACTTCTTCACCTACACCGGCGCCGACCGGATCGTGAACCACGCGCTCGGGCGCGGCATGAAGATCCGCGGGCACGCCCTGCTGTGGCACGCGCAAATGCCGGACTGGGCGGAGGCCCTGTCCGGCTCGACCCTGCGCAGCGCCATGATCAACCACGTCACGCAGGTCGCCGCCCACTACCGAGGCAAGATCCACTCCTGGGACGTCGTCAACGAGGCCTTCGCCGACGGCGGCAGCGGCGGCCGGCGCGACTCGATCCTCCAGCGCACCGGCAACGACTGGATCGAGGCGGCCTTCCGGGCCGCTCGCGCCGCCGACCCGGGCGCCAAGCTCTGCTACAACGACTACAACACCGACGGGATCAACCCCAAGAGCACCGCCATCTACAACATGGTCCGCGACTTCAAGGCGCGCGGGGTGCCGATCGACTGCGTCGGTTTCCAGTCCCACCTGGGCACCTCGCTGTCCGGCGACTACCAGGCCAATCTGCAGCGCTTCGCCGACCTCGGCGTGGACGTCCAGATCACCGAGCTCGACGTCGCCTCCGGCCCCAACCAGGCCGCCATCTACGCCTCGGTGACCCGCGCCTGCCTGGCGGTCTCCCGCTGCACCGGCATCACCGTCTGGGGCATCCGCGACAGCGACTCCTGGCGAACCGGGGAGAACCCGCTGCTGTTCGACTCCTGGGGCAACAAGAAGGCCGCCTACACCGCCACCCTGGACGCGCTCAACGGCGGCTCGTCCAACCCGGGGCCGATCGACACCAACGCCTGGTACGTGCTGGTCAACCGCAACAGCGGCAAGGCCCTGGACGTCTACAACCTCGCCACCAACGACGGCGCCCGCATCACCCAGTGGACCCGCAACAACGGCAACCAGCAGCAGTGGCAGTTCGTCGCTTCCGAGAGCGGCTGGTACCGGCTGAAGTCGCGGCTGTCCGGCAAGGTCCTGGACGTCTCCAACTGGTCCACCGCCAACGGCGCCGCCATCGTCCAGTGGAGCGACCACAACGGCGCCAACCAGCAGTGGCGTGTGGCCGACAGCGGCGGCTACGTCCGCCTCATCAGCAGGCACAGCGGCAAGGCCCTGGAGGTCCAGGGAGCCTCCACCGCCGACGGCGCCAACATCGTCCAGTACGACGACTGGAACGGCGCCAACCAGCAGTGGCAACTCGTCCGAGTCGGATGAACAGTCGGATGAACAGGAGCACATCATGAAACTCAGATCACTGGCCGTCCTCGGGACGGTGGCCGCCTTACTGGCGAGCCTGTTCGTCGCCATGCAGGTCCGGTCCGCCCACGCGGCCACCGTGGACACCAACGCCTGGTACGTCCTGGTCAACCGCAACAGCGGCAAGGCCCTGGACGTCTACAACCTCGCCACCAACGACGGCGCCCGCATCACCCAGTGGTCCAGGAACAACCAGAACCAGCAGCAGTGGCAGTTCGTCGACTCCGGCGGCGGCTACTACCGCATCAAGTCCCGCCACTCCGGCAAGGTGCTCGACGTCTACAACTGGTCCACCGCCAACGGCGCCGGCATCGTGCAATGGACCGACCACAACGGCGCCAACCAGCAGTGGCGGCTGGCCGACAGCCCGGACGGCTATGTGAGGTTCATCTCGCGCCACAGCAACAAGGCCCTGGAGGTCCAGGGCGGCTCCACCGCCGACGGCGCGAACATCGTCCAGTACGACGACTGGGGCGGCACCAACCAGCAGTGGCAGCTCGTCCGGGTCGACGGGGGCACCCCCGGCACGTGCGATCTTCCGTCCACGTACCGCTGGACATCGACGGGCCCGCTGGCGACACCGAAGCCGGGCTGGGTCTCGCTCAAGGACTTCACCGTAGCCCCCTACAACGGCAGGCATCTCGTCTACGCCACGACGCACGACACGGGGACGAGGTGGGGTTCGATGAACTTCAGCCTCTTCAGCAACTGGTCCGAGATGGCCTCGGCCAGCCAGAACACGATGTCGTCCGCCACCGTCGCGCCCACACTCCTCTACTTCGCCCCGAAGAACATCTGGGTGCTCGCCTACCAGTGGGGCGGGACCGCCTTCTCCTACAGGACCTCCAGCGACCCCACCAATCCGAACGGCTGGTCCTCCCAGCAGGTGCTCTTCTCAGGAAGCATCTCCGGCTCCAGCACAGGGCCCATCGACCAGACGCTCATCGGTGACAGCACGAACATGTACCTGTTCTTCGCCGGGGACAACGGCAAGATCTACCGGGCCAGCATGCCCATCGGGAACTTCCCCGGCAGTTTCGGCACCACATCGACGGTGATCATGAGCGACACGACGAACAACCTGTTCGAAGCCGTTCAGGTCTACAAGCTCCAGGGCCAGAACAAGTACCTCATGATCGTCGAAGCGATCGGCGCACAGGGCCGCTACTTCCGCTCGTTCACCGCCACCAGTCTGAACGGTTCGTGGACCCCCCAGGCCGCCACCGAGAGCAACCCCTTCGCCGGCAAGGCCAACAGCGGCGCCACCTGGACCAACGACATCAGCCACGGCGAACTGGTCCGCACCAGCGCCGACCAGACCATGACCGTCGATCCCTGCAACCTGCAGTTGCTCTACCAGGGGCGCGACCCCAACTCCGGCGGCGACTACGGCCTCCTGCCCTACCGGCCGGGCCTGCTGACACTGCAGCGCTGACGGCGTGACACGGCTCCGGCTCGGATGTCCGTGACGTTCGCGGCGAAGGCGTACGCCCGATCGGGCGAGCGCCGTCACGGCACGCGATCAGGTCCGGTGGAGCCGGCGTGGCGGGCTCGGCCTTGTGCCGAGCCCGCCCGGGTCACGCCCCATCCCCTGCTGACCGGCTTGCCATGCGCTCACGCGGTCACGTGTGCGGCCCTGTTCGATCTTGGTGAGCCGTCGCCGCCCCGGCTGCCGGCACTCCGTGGCTAGACTGCGGCCATGACCGCGGAGTCGTCCCCCCTCACCATCGCCCAGCTCGCCAAGCTGGCCGGAGTCTCCACCGCGACGGTCTCCAAGGTCGTGAACGGCCGTTCCCAGGTGTCGTCCGAAACCCGCGCCGCCGTGGAGGAGCTCATCCGGCGGCACGGCTACCGGCGGCAGCGCCGCCGGTCCACGCCGACGGCCCTGGTGGAGCTGGTCTTCCACGCGCTGGAGGGCGACTATCCCGTCGAGATCACCAAAGGGGTGGCGGAGGTCGCGCGCGAGCACGAGCTCACGGTGGGGATCTCGGACCTGCGCTGTGACCACGCCGCCGGCGACGCCTGGCTGGAGGGGGTGCTGCGGCGCCGCCCGAGCGGCGTGATCGCGGTGTTCTCCGGCCTGACCGAAACCCAGCACGAACAGCTCGCCCGCCGCGAGATCCCGCTGGTCCTGCTGGACCCGGCCGACGTCCCCGCGAGGAACATCCCGTCGGTCGGCGCCGGCAACTGGAACGGCGGGCTCACGGCCACCCGCCACCTCCTGGAGCTCGGGCATCGCCGCATCGCCATCATCACCGGGCCCGACTCCGCGCTGTCCAGCCGGGCCCGTCTCGACGGCTACCGGACCGCCCTCGACATGGCCGGCGTGCCCATCGACCCAGAGCTGATCGGCCGGGGCGACTTCCTCATCGAGGGCGGCCTGGACGAGGCCCGCCGCCTGCTGCGCCTCCCCGACCGGCCGACCGCGATCTTCGCCACGAACGACGGCCAGGCCATCGGCGTCTACCACGCGGCCCACCAGCTCGGCCTGCGCATCCCGGACGACCTCAGCGTGATCGGCTTCGACGACCTGCCTTCGGTGCGGTGGGCCATTCCGCCGCTGACCACCATCCGCCAGCCCCTCGCCGAGATGGCCGCGGCGGCGACCTCGATGCTGCTGAAGCTGGCCAACGGCGAGCAACTGCCGCAGAGCCGCGTCGAGCTGGCCACCGAACTCGTCGTACGCGAGAGCACCGCGCCGCCCGCACTCCCGCCCGCCTGAGCCGAAGGGGTTCGGCGAGGGGAGCATGGGCCGTCCCCTACCGGCGTCCGATTCAGTGCGAGTGACGGGGCGGGGCGCTGCCGCTGCACGCCGATCACCGGCCGGCCGTCGAAGACGTCGTCGGCGAACCCCTGGTTGCGCATCCACGAGCGATGGATGAACCCGTTGCGGACCGCCGCGCCGAACCACTGACGGCTGCGCGGCGTGCGATCCGTCATCGGCATCGGCAGCCTCTCTGTCATCTATCCGGCCGCGTCCTACCTCAGGCCCCCGACGGACAGTCCGCCGCGCCAGTGTCGCTGGAGGGTGAAGAAGGCGATGATGAGCGGGATCACCGACACCAGCGCGCCCAAGATGATGAGGCTCCACAGGGAGGTGGTGCCCGCGTTGTTCGCCGAGGCGATTCCCTGCCAGAGGCCGAGTCCGACGGTGACGGGGAAGAGGCGGTTGTCGGAGAGCATGGCGAGGGGCAGGAAGTAGTTGTTCCACGACGCCACGGCGGACAGCAGCAGCACGGTGACCACCGCGGGCCGCATCAGCGGGAACGCGACCTGTAGGAACGTGCGCAGTTCACCCGCGCCGTCGGCCCGCGCCGCGTCCAGGATCTCGTCGGGAACGGCGTCGCGCGCGTATACGTGCATCAGATAGACGCCGAACGGGTTGAGAAGCGATGGGAGGATCACCGCCCAGATCGTGTTGGTGAGGCCGAGCCCGGAGAACATGATGAAGGTGGGAATCACCAGGGCCGTCGCGGGGACCATCAACGCGCCGAGCACGAGCGCGAAGCTGAAGCGTCTGGCGGCGAACCGGTATTTGGCGAATCCGTAGCCGGCCATGACGGCCAGGATCGTGGCGCCGACCCCGCCCGCGATGGCGTACAGCGTGGAGTTGAGTATCCACCTGCCGTAGATGCCGTTGTCGTAGGTGAACAGTTGCTGGAGGTTCCCGAGGTAGTCGATCCGGTCGGCGAACCACAGCGTGTTGCCGCCGCCGAACAGGCCGGAGGCGTCCTTGGAGCTGTTGACGATGACCCACCAGAACGGCACGAGGAAGTACACGACCAGAAAGCCGAGGAGCACCTGCAGAGGGAGGTGGCGTTGCGGCCGGCGGGCGCGGGAGCGGGCACTCATCACAAGAAGCTCCTCCGCTTGCGAGTGAAGAACAGGAAGGCGTAGACGCCGATGAACACGATCCCGCCGAGGGCGAAGGAGATCGCCGATCCGTAGTTGAAGTTCGCGAGCGCGAACGCCTGCTGGTATGCGTACATGTTGGGAGTGAAGTCCGGTCCGATCGTGCCGGCCGCGAGGGATCGCAGGATCTGCGGTTCGTTGAAGAACTGCAGGGTGCCGATGAGCGAGAAGACCAGGATCAGGAGCAGCGCGGGGGCGATCAGCGGGATCTTGATCCGGAGCGCGATCTGCCATCTTCCGGCGCCGTCCATGCGCGCGGCCTCGTAGAGCGTCGGGTCGATGCCCTGCAGCGCCGCGTACAGGATGATCATGTAGTAGCCGGCCCACTGCCAGGTGACGATGTTGACCAGTCCGTAGAAGATCAGGTTACTGCTGAGGAAATCGGGCGGGGTCGCGCCGAACAATCCGAAGATGTCGGTGAGCGGCCCGAAGCTCTTGCTGTACAGGAATCCCCACATGACGGCCCCGATGACCGTGGGAATCGCATAGGGGAGGAAGATCATCAGGCGCGAGAAGCGGGTGAACAGAGAGGTCACGGCGTCCAGGATGAGGGCCATCGCGAGCGCGGCGATGATCTGCAGCGGTATGGAGACCAGCGAGAAGCGGATGACGAACCACGACCCGGAGAGGAAGCTCGGATCGGTGAACGCCTTCACGTAATTGTCCAGCAGGACGAAGCTGGTGCCGCCGATCAGCTTTTTCTGGAAGAGGCTGAGGTACAGCGCGTACGCGAGCGGCGCGATGAGGAACGCCAGGAAGACGATCCCGAATGGCCCGACGAAGAGCCACCCCATCAGATGCTCACGGAGGCGCACCTTGCCACGGACCTTGTGCGGTTTCTCTTGGGTGCGTGGCGCACTCTTCTCGATCAGGAGGGTCATCTTGGGCTCCGGGATGTCGATGCTGGGAAATCGCGGGTGGGCCGGCCGGCCGAAGACGGCGTGACCCACCCTCGTCGTCACTGAACGGTGAAACCTTGCTCCTTGGCGTAGCTCACTACGTCCTCTTGAAGCCGGTCGGCGGCCTGCGCGCCGGTGACGGAGCCCTCGATGATCGCGCTGACCTGCTTCGTCATGGCGTCGAAGTAGTACTGGCCGAACGGGCTGTAGGTGACGCCCTTGTAGGCGTTCGCCGCAGGGACGTACACCTCCTTGTTCGCCTGCTGGCCGCCGAAGAACTCCACCTTCAGGTTCACGAACTCGGGGTCGTTGAGCGCCTTGAGGTTCAGCGGGAAGATGATCTGGTTGGTCCAGCCGTGGGTGAGCGACTCCTTGTCGGCGTAGAGTCCGTACGCCACCTTCGCCGCGAGTTCGGGGTTCTTCGCCTGGCTCGTCACCGAGAAGGCCGACCCGCCCCAGTTCACCTGCACCGGGTTGCCGGCATCCCACTGCGGGAGCGGCGCCACCGCGAACTTGCCGCTGTCCTCGCCCTTGCCGACGCCGGCGCCGGTGAGGTACCCGGGCGCCCAGGCCGCCGAGATGTACGTCGCGTACTTACCGTTGATCACACCCGAGATGTACTCCGGCGTGAACTGGTCCTGCGTCCCGACCAGACCCTTCTTCGCCAGGCGCGCCCAGTAGTCGAGCACGTCCTTGGACGCCTGGTCGTTCAGCTTGACACCGATCGAGGTCGGCTGCGCCGGGTCGTAGGTGAAGGGCGAGGCGCCCTTCTGGATCTGCAGCGCCATCGTGAGGGCCGACACGTTCGCCGCGAAGTCGCCGAACAGCGGGCCACCCGCGTCCTTCACCTTCTGCGCCGCCTGCTCGTACTCGTCCCACGTCTTCGGCGGCGTGATGTCGTACTTGTCGAAGATGTCCTTCCGGTAGATCATCGCCAGCGGGCCGCCGTCCACCGGCACGCCGTAGACCGCGTCACCGACCGAGACGTCCTTCCACGCGCCCTCGCTGTAGTCGCCCTTGACGGTGTCAAAGCCGTACTTCTTGATGTCCACGAGCGCGTTCTGGATCTGGAAGGTCGGGATCCGGTCCATCTCGATCATGATCACGTCGGGCGCACCGGTGCCGGCCGAGATGGCCGTCTGGAACTTGTCGTACTCGTCACTGCCCTGGCCGACGTTGGTCCAGCAGACCTGCACCTCGTTGTTCTGCTTGTTGAAGTTGTCGACGACGAGCTGCATGTTGGGGTACCAGCCCCACATCGTCACGACCGGCAGATTCTTCTTGGGAATCGTGTTCGTGCAGTTGCTGGCGTTGTTCCCGCCCGCGTTGTTTCCGCTCGCTCCCCCGTCGGAGGCGCAGGCGGTGAGCGCGGTCGCGGCGGCGAGCACGACTGCCGCGGCAAGTACTCTTCTGTTCTTCATTGACATGTCTCCCCTTCGGGATCGCGGCGCCGGGGGTCCATGCGCCGCGGCTGAGCCGAGCGACCGGCCCGGACGGGGCACGGGTGACGCCACCCGCACCCCGCCCTTGGCGCCGATCCTCGTGTGAGCGCTCACATTCCCGTAGCGATATCAGGCGCAGGCCCGATGCCTGCGGTGGTATCGCCTCGGACGGGCTTGCCTAGCGCTTGAACAGGCGCGGTGCCAGGTCGATGAGGTTCTTCTGCCACACGTCCCAGCCGTGGGGGCCGGGGGTGACTCCATCGAACTCGTAGCGGATACCGAGGTTGGTCATGGTGGTCAGGGACGCCATGAACGACGGATACACGAAGTCGGTCTGGTCGCCGACGTACACGCGCAACAGCTTGGTGCCGTTGTTGATCGCCTGCGCGTCGACGCCGGCGGCGCTGCCGAACCCGGCCGAGAACGCCGCGACGTAGGCGAACTGACCCGGGTACGCCTTAAGCACCCCGAACGTCTGCCCACCGCCCATCGAGAGGCCGGCGAGGGCCTGCCGCGACGGGTCGCTGGAGATGTTGTACCGGGCGCGGGCCGCCGGAACGATGTTCTCCAGCAGCTCCCTGTTGAAGTTGGAGACGTTGCCGTTGCCCATCACGACCACCATCGGCACCAGGTCCCCGTCGAGGAACTGGTGGTCGAGGATCTGCTTGGCGCGTCCCATCTCGACCCAGTCGGTGTAGCTCTGGCCGCCACCATGCTGGAGGTAGAAGACGGGATACGGCTCCGCGCGGTTCGGATCGTATCCGGGCGGGGTCCACACCAGCGCGGTCCGGTCCTGGTTCGCCACGGTGCTCCGGTACGTCATGCTCTCGACCTTTCCGCCCTGACCGGCGGGAACGTCCGAGAGCAGGCGCGCCTTCTCTCCGGGGATGAAGAAGGTGCTCCAGGTCGGCTCGGAGGTGACCTTCGTCGGGTTCGACACGTCCTTGACCGCGACCCGATCCACGATCACCCGGTAGTAGTAGAACCACGGGTCGAGCGGACCCACGGTCGCCCGCCACCGGTCGCCCGCCTTCGACAGCGGGATGCGCAGCCAACTCCCGTTGGGAGCCCAGTTCGCCCACACCGTGACGTGCTGCGCGTCCTTGAAGTCCGTCGTGGTCTCGAAGGTGACGAACCCGTCCTCGGCCACGAACGGCGTCGGCGTGGTGCCGGGCGCCGGCGGGGTGAACTCGCCCTTCAGCGGCCCGTGACCGGCGCTCGGACCGTGATTCGACACCTTGCGGAACAGCCGCGGCACGAAGTCGATCAGATTCTCCTGCCAGGCGTTCCAGTTCGCCCCGGCGTCGGGGTTGACCCCGTCGAACTCGTACCTGATACGGGCGCGGTCCAGCGCCTTCGTCAGGCGGTTGGTCGCGTTGTACGCGGGGTCGGTCACGTTGCCCGTGTACAGACGCACCAGCTTGACGCCGCGGTTGATCGCGTTCGCGTCCGCCCGGCCGGCGCTGTCCGTCAGCAGGCCCGAGAACGAGCCGGCGTAGGCGAACTGGCCCGGGTGGGCCAGAGCGGCACGCAGCGCCCGGGTCCCGCCCTCGGTCACACCGGCGATGGCCTGGTGCGCCGGGCCGCGAAGGACGCGGTAGCGGTCCGCGACCGCCTTCCGGAGATCCTTCACCTGCTTGTCGCCGTCCGACGCGTCACCGTCGGCGATCACGACCACCATCGGCTCCATGGCCTTCTGGGCCGACAGGTTGTCGAAGATCTGCTTGGCACGACCGAGGTCGAGCCAGTCGGTGGCGCTCCCGCCGTCGCCGGACTGCAGGAACAGCACCGGGTAGGCCTTGGGGCCGTTGGCCGAGTAGCCCGGCGGCGTCCATACCTGAGCCGACCGCTCCTTGCCGCCGGTCCGGTAGGTCAGGGGCTCGACCTTGCCGCCCTGCCCCTGCGGCGCGTCCGCCAGCAGGCGTGCCGAGTCGCCCGGAACGAAGAAGGTGCTCCACAGCGGCTTGGACGCCACGCTGGTGCCGTTCGTCGGATCCTTCAGACCCTTGGTGTCATCGCCCGTGACCTGGTAGTAGTACAGGCCGGGCTTGAGCGGGCCGAGGACCCCCGACCAGACGTCGCCCCGGCGGGTCAGGCCGAACTCCGCCCAGGTGAAGGAGGGGCCGAAGTTGCCCTCGACGACCAGCTGCGACACCTGGCCCGCGTTGGCCTGCACGTAGGCCGCAGGGACGCTGAACGTCGTGTAGCCGTCCTCGGAAACGCTCAGCCACGGCGTGTCCGCCGCCACCGCCGGCCGCGGCGCGAGCAACACCGCCGCGATCACCATGACCCCGGCGACGATCGCCGCCGGAATCCGGCGCACGCCCTTGGGGCGCGAGCTGACATGATAGAATAACGATGTCATACCGAAACTCCCTTGATGGCCGGCCGCGGATGGCACCCGACTGGCCGGCCTGACTCATCGGTGGACATTTGCCGGTGGGTTGTGTGTCTGCACCTCCGTCCGTCACGGGGGTTGCCCTGTTCACCTGTACGTTCGGTGCGTCTGCTGTCCGCCCGGACGTCAGGTGTGCTGGGACGCCGCACCCGTGGGTGGCGTCACGGTCCCAGCAAGCTCTTCGGTGCGGCGGTGGAGCCGCGGACCACCAAGCGGGTCGGGAGCACGACCTGGGTGGGGCCCTCCCATTCACCGCTCACCAATGACTTCAGCATGCGCGCGGCCTCGTACCCGAGCCGGTACATCGACTGGTCCACGGTGGTCAGGCCCGGTTCGGCCAGCGCGGACTCCGGAATGTTGTCGAATCCGACCACCGACAGATCGCCGGGAACGCTGAGCCCCATGCCCTTCGCGACCTCCAGGGCCTTCAGCGCCATCCCGTCGCTCGCCGCGAAGATCGCCGTCGGACGATCCGCCCGGTCCAGCAGCGCCCGCGCGAGCGGGACCGCGGACTCGGGATTGAAGTCCCCTCTGCCGATCAGCGTGGGATCGACCGGAACACCGGCTTCGGCCAGCGCCCTGCGGTAACCCTCCTCGCGCGACCAGGCGGCCGCCATGTTGGAACGGCCGGCGATGAATCCGATACGCCGATGACCCAGGCCGAGCAGATGCTCGACCACCGCGGTGGCGCCCGTGAGGTTGTCCGCCGTCACCGACGGCACCGTCGAGTCTCTCGCCGGATCGATGACCACGACCGGGGTGCTGCTCCGCACCTCACCCCAGGGCGTGACCACGATGCACCCGTCGGTGAGCGTGCCCGACAGGCGGGTCAGATGCCGCTGCTCCCAACCCTCCGAATAGGTCCCGTAGAGGTCGCTGTTGGCGTAGATGATCAGGTCGAACCCTGACTGACTCAACGCCTCCATCACCCCCTTGAGCACCTCGGCCGTATAGGACTGAAAGCTGTGGGTCACCAGACCCAGGACATTGGTACGGCTGCGCCGCAGGCTCGTCGCCACCAGACTCGACTCGTAGCCGAGCCGCTCAATGGCCGAACGGACCTGTGCGATGGTGCTCGCGCTGACGCCGTAACGCCCGTTGACCACCCGGGACACCGTCGCGGTGGAGACGCCCGCCAGTCGCGCGACATCGCTCATCGTCACCGGCGCCCCGCCCTCGGCCATGCCGCCCTCACACATTGCAATCGTTATCGGTTACGTTTCCAGCGCCCAACGTAATCGATGACGTTTGCTAAGACAAGAGCCTTTCGGCCGACCGTAGGTCACAAAAGAACACTCACCGCATCGCCCAGGAAGGCCCAGGCAGGGCGGCGGTCGCCGGGGTTCGAGGGCATGGCGTTGGCACCGGACATCGCAGGTGTGACGCCGGATCGGGAGCGGAGGATCGGGGGGCCGTGCAGACGTCCCCCCTCCCCCAGCGGGTCACGCGGACGGCGGTGCCGGGGGGTGGCGGAGTGCGTGCTGTTCCTCCCCCACCCGCCCGGGCCGCGGCTATCCGTCTCGCCCCACCACGCCGTCATTCCACCCGGGCGGAGTGGCCTGAGAGCGCCGCGGGCGGTTCACCGACGCTGACCGTCCCCGTATAGGCCTTCTGGACCTTGGGCCGGTCCGCGTCGCCGGTGATGGTGAACGTGCCCGCGTGGGTGTGGTCGTCGGAGGAGAAGCCGACGTACACCTCGATGCGCCCGGTCTCGACGGAGTAGTTCATGTCCCGGTCGTAGAACCCGAGCTGGCCCGTGGGCAGCTGGAACCGTATGGTCGTGCGCCGGCCGGGATCGGCGGACACGCGGGCGAAGCCCTTCAGCTCCAGCACCGGCCGGGTGACGGTCGCCTGCGGGTCGCGAACGTAGAGCTGGACGACCTCCTCACCGGCGCGATCCCCGGTGTTGGCCACCGTGACGTCCACGGCGACGCTGTCGCCGGCGGTCACTTCGGCGCGGTCCAGCTCGGCCCGTTCGATGACGAACGGGGCGTACCCGAGCCCGTGGCCGAAGCAGTAGCGCGGGCTGACGGGCGAGTCCACGTAGTCGCCGTGCCAGTGCGACCGCCCGCCGGACACCTTGTGCCCGTAGAAGACGGGGATCTGGCCCACAGTGCGCGGATAGGAGATGGGCAGCTTTCCGCTCGGATTCACCTCGCCGAGCAGAACCTCGGCGATGGCCTGCGCCCCGGTCTGCCCGGGCAGCCAGGCCGACAACACCGCGGCGCACCGCTCGTGCAGGAAGTCGCCGCCGACCGGCCGGCCTGCGACGAGCACCGCCACCACGGGGGTGCCGGTGGCGACGACCGCACGGACCAGGTCCTCCTGGACCCCGGGGAGCTCCAGGCTGGACCGGTCCCGCGACTCCCCCGTGGTGGCCTCGGGCGTCAAGCCCGAACGATCTCCCAGGACCAGCACCGCGACATCGGCCGCCGCGGCGGCGGCGACCGCCTCGTCGAAACCGTCCCTGGACGGGTCGATCACATCGCACCCGCGCGCGTAACGCACCCGGTCACCCAGACGGGCCGTGAGCTCGTCACGCACCGTGCGCAGCCCGTCCGTACTCTCCTCGATATCCAGGTCGTCCGGGATCGTCATCGTCTGGCCGAGCAGGCCCCGCCGCTCGCGCGCCGCCGCCAGCACCTCGATATGCGCCACGAAGGAGTAGTCGCCCAGCAGATGCCGGGCGTTGTCGGCATTGGGGCCGATGAGGGCGATCGTCCCGGCACCCGGCCGCAGCGGCAGGATGCCGTCGTTCTTGAGCAGGACGAGGCTGCGGCGAGCGATCTCGAGCGCCACGTCCTGGTACCGCTCGGGGTTCACCACCACCGCGGCGGCGGCCTCGTCGACGTAGGGGTTCTCGAACAGGCCGAGCTCGAACTTGTGCCGGAGAACCCGCGAGACCGCTTCGTCCAGCTCGCCTTCGCCGACCTCGCCGGCGTCCAGGGCTCGTGCCAGGGCGCCCGCGTACGCGTCGGTCGCCGGAAGCTCGACATCGGTGCCCGCGGTGAGCGCCAGAGCCGCCGCCTGCCGCTTGTCCTCGGCGAAGTGGTGGTACGAATGGAGGTCCTCGACGGCGAAGTAATCCGACACGACGGTCCCGGTGAAGCCCCACTCCCCGCGGAGCACGTCCTTCAGGAGCTCGCGGTTGGCATGGCACGGAATCCCGTCCAGCTCGTGGTAGCCGGCCATCACCGACTGAAGGCCCGCCTCGCGGACCGCCGCCTCGAACGGATACAGATACACCTCCCGCAGCAGACGAGGCGGCAGGTGCGCCGGCGCCCAGTTCAACCCGCCCTCCGACGCCCCGTAACCGACGAAGTGCTTGGCCGTCGCGATGACGCCCTCCGCCAGACAATCGCCCTGGAGGCCCTGGATGAACGCCGCCCCCATGCGGGCCACCAGGTACGGGTCCTCGCCGTAGGTCTCCTCCGTCCGGCCCCACCGCGGGTCGCGCACCACGTCCAGCACCGGCGAGAGCCCCTGATGACTGCCCATCGCGCGCATCTGGGCGCGAACGGCATCTGCCAGCCGCCGGTTGAGCTCCGGCTCCCACGTGCTCGCGACGCCGATCGCCTGCGGGAAGATGGTCGCCTCCCGCGCCATCACCCCGGAGCACACCTCCTCGTGCACGATCGCGGGAATCCCCAGCCGGGTCTCCGTCACCAGGAACCGCTGGATCTCGTTCGCCACCCGCGCCACCTGTGCCGCCTTCAGGCTGGTGGCTCCGGCGATACGAGTCACGTGCCCCAGGCCGTGCCGAAGGACCGTACGCGCCCGCTCCTCGGAGTACCGGCCGCCCTCCATCACCGAGAACGCCCAGGCGCTCCCCAACTGCGCGAGCTTCTCCTCCCGGGTCATTCGCGCGAGCAGATCCGCCACGCGCTCCTCCACGGGCGCGGCCGGCTCCTTGTAGATCGCTTCGGACTCCCGCTTCACCGTGGTCACCGGGCCACTCCAATCACCGTCTCGAAGACGCCGCCAGTCGCTCCTGAACACACCCGGCCAGACCACTTCGCGCCCGGCCCGTACGTTGCCGCCGCCGCTTCCTCTCCGCACGCGCGACCGAGCGCGCCGCGGCGACGGCGTCCGGCCATCCTCACCACCGGCCACCCGGGCGGCGCCCACCCTCCGCGGCGGGTGCGACCGGACGACCGCTCACCGGACCGAACAGGTGGGAAACGCCTGTGGCAGCCGCCACCGGCGAGACCCAGCGAGCCGGATTCGGAGAGCCCGGTGGCGGCGTCACACGCCGCCACCCCGCGTCGAGCTTGACCAAGGTACCTCCACCCCATCTGTCTGCAAACGTAATCGGTAACGTTTACAATATAGACGTCGCCGATCACGCTCGCCTTGTGCCTTCCCTCTGGGTTACGCGCGCCCGAAGACCGAGCCCCGGCCCGTCCCCCCTCCCCGTCCCCCTGACCTCCCGAAACGCGAAGGTCCCGGACCACATGACGGCTGCCGGTGAGTCGTCAGTCGCGGTCGCACTCGCATCTCATGCGGCGGCGCCGGGAGACTTGCGGAGAGCCCGCTCCTGCGGTGCAGGCGCGCGGCGCATGCCGGGGACGAGCAACGCGAGGACCGCGCCGAGAACCCCGGGCACGGCGAACGCGAAGAAGCCGAACCGCACGCCCAGCTCCCTGGAAAGGATCAGCCCCGCCAACGAGGGGACCGAGAATCGCGCCGAGTCGCCTCACCGCGAGCGTTCTGTGCGATCCCCGGCCCTCCGGGTACCCCTCGCGACGGCAACGCCCAGCGCCGGGACGCCGGCCGAACAGAGCCCGGCGCAGCCGCCGGACAGCTCAATCCGCGCGGTCGTAGGCTTCCTGCGCCGCCGCCACCTCGCCGAGGTGCGCGATCGACCATTCCTGCAGCGCGCGCAGCGGCTCGCGCAGAGTGCGCCCCGCCTCGGTGAGCGAGTACTCGACGCGGACCGGAACCTCGGGGTGGACGGTGCGGCGCACGTGTCCATGGCGGTCTCCAGGCCGACGTGCGCGGTCGTCTCCGGTGAGCGTATGTGGCTCGACGTCGCCAGGTCCAGGCGGACGCCCATCTGCCGCACGTGCATGTTCGGGCAGGCGTACAGGTCCACCGTGAGGCGCCTCTCGTCACCGGACGGCGGGCGCCGCTGGGAACCGGGCCACCCACTCCCCTACGCGCTGCAGAAAGGTCGTCGCCGTGGGCAGGTGGCAGGCGTCGGGGGACACGACCGTGGCCTGGAATGCGTGCGGCATGTGGTCGTAGATGTCGAGCGTGATGTCGACGCCTGCGGTGGTGGCGGCTTCGGCGAAGCGGCGCGCGTCGTGGAGGAGGATCTCGTCCCCGCCGACGGCCAGGAGGATGGGCGGGAGGCCGCGGAGGTCGCCGTAGAGAGGGGATTGCGGCGCCTGGTCGGGCCGGGCACCGGCGAGATACTGGTCGCCGACAGGGTCGGCGGGGTCACAGCCCTGGTCGCTCGGGGTAGCCCAGTGGTTCGCGGCGAAGTCGGTGACCGGTGACAGTGCGACCGCCCCCGCAGGCAGCGGGTCACCGGCCTGGGCCAGCACCAGCAGAGTCGACAGCAGCAGGGTCGCGCCGGCGGATTCTCCGGCGAGCAGTATCCGTCCGGCAGGCACGTCTTGGGACAGGAAGCTGCGGTACGCCGCGACCACGTCTTCGATGGCCGCGGGGAACGGGTGTGCCGGGGCAAGGCGGTAGTCGACGGCGAAGGCGGGACGGCCGGTCACCTGGGAGAGGCGATAGGCCATGATGCGTTCCAACGGCGGGTTGCTGTAGGCGAAGCCCCCGCCGTGCAGGTAGATCGTCATGCCTGACTCCGTGACGGGCCGGGCTGGCTCGGGCCGGGGCGCGGTGACCCACGTGCCGGGAATCCCACCGCTACAGGGGAGAAGGGGCGTCATGTCGGCGGCCGCGTCGAGGACGGGCGGCGCGGAGAATATGGCCGGCAGCCGGGAACGGACGGCGACGCCTTCTGCGAACGTGGCGGCGATGTGCACGACGCGCATAAGATCATCCCTTCGATTCGGGCTCGGTCGGCATGGTGCGGTATGCGCTTCATGGGTGGGGGTGTCCCGCCGACGCGCTCGGCAGCGCGGTCGCCGCACATGACGGCGGCCGCGGGGGTGCCGCCGTAGTAGGACAGGTCTTCGTCGTCATGGTCGCGACGGTACGTCTGGAGCCCATGACGACGACATGGTGTGCGCTGCCGCCCGAAGGTACAGTCCGCTGTAGTGCCTGCTCGTCGCCGGGCCGTCCGAACCTGCTCGGAGGTGAGCTGTCGAGAGCTCGTCGCCGCTGCGGCTGTGCACTGCGCGCTGCACTTCTATGAGACGGGGCGTACAGCGCTCGGGGAGTCCCGGGCGTACGAATGCCGGCACAAGGCTGCGGATGTCCTGCAGCGCCTCGGCCTCATCTCCCCCATGGACAGGGACACCATCCACGCGTGCGCCGGCTCTGACCGCGAGG
Organism: Thermocatellispora tengchongensis; assembly: GCF_014202315.1. Lineage (GTDB taxonomy): Bacteria > Actinomycetota > Actinomycetes > Streptosporangiales > Streptosporangiaceae > Thermocatellispora > Thermocatellispora tengchongensis. The sequence goes on from NZ_JACHGN010000015.1 coordinate 122,340, forward strand.
ACTTCGCCCGGCCGCCTGCGCCCGATGCGGCGGCGACTCGGGTGCTGATCAGGCAGTGGCCGTCGCGGGCAGCCGGCCTTGTTCCATCGCCAGCCGATCTCTCAACGCGTCGAAGGTCTCCTCAGGCCGAGCGGTCAGGCGAGCGGCGGCGACGCACAGTTTCACGGGCAGCCCGCCGCACAGCCGTACCACCGCGGCTGCGGCTTCCCGCTCGGTCTCGACGCGCTCCCTCCCGACGAGCCGGGACAACAGCAGCCCTGCCTCCTCTTGCGACAACACATCGAGGTGGCATTGCTCGACATTGACCAGAGAGGCGAGTGACCGCCGGCATGTGACGACGACGCCGCAGCCGGGACCTCCGGGAATGAGCGGGCGTATCTGATGGACGTCGCGGGCGTTGTCCAGGACGACCAGGACGCGCCTTCTGCCGGTCACCGACCGGAACCGCGCCGCCGCCTCATCGACCGAGGCCGGTATGGCCGGGTTCGCGAGCCCGAATGAGCGCAAGAAGCGGCCGAGCACCTCCAGGGGTTGCAGCGGATCGCGGCCAGGCGTAGATCCGTACAAATCTACATAAAGCTGGCCGTCCGGGAAGTCGTCGGCGATCTGATGGGCGACGTGGATCGCTAAGGCGGACTTGCCGACCCCGCCTAAGCCGGTGATCGCGACGACGGGTCGTGGCCGGCTGGAGGTCAGCCGCGTGCGCAGCCGCCCGAGCTCCGTCGCGCGTCCGGTGAAGGCGCCGTTGTCGGCAGGCAACTCGGCCGGTTTCGGGAGGTCACTGACCGTCTGCGCCTCTCTGGCACGCGCGCTCGCAGAGGGTACGGCCGCACCCTTGCTGATGCGCTCGTAAGCCTGCTGAATCTCCGGGCCCGGATCGATGCCGAGTTCCGCGGCAAGCACCTTGCGAGCCGTCTGGTATGTCTGGAGCGCCTCGGCCGGGCGTCCTGCCTGGGATCTGGCAAGAATCAACTGGGCCCAGAACCGCTCGTGTGTCGGGTGCGCGTCCACGGCCGACTCCAGATCGACGATCACTTCAGCGGGCTCACCTCGGCCGATCGCCACGTCGAACCAGCGTTCTTGCGCACGCGTGCGTTCTCTCTCCAAGGCGGGCACCACTTCACACTGCAGGGACTCGGAGTCGACATCGGCCAGCGCAGGGCCGCGCCAGAGCGCCAGCGCCTCGCGCAGCATTCGGGACTCGTGCTCGATGTCGCCACGCCTCCTCGCCTCTGCGGCCAGCGAGACGAGGTTGCGAAATCGCAGGATGTCGAGCGTCTCTTCGGTGGCGAAGACGGAGTAGCCCGAGTCGCGGGTCATGATCAGGCTGCCGTCGTCTCCCAGGGCCTGCCGGAGCCGGGACATGTGCGTGTGCAAGGAGGCGCACACGTTCGCCGGAAGGCCGTTCTCCCAGATCCGGTCGGCCAGCTCGCCCTTGGTCACGAATTTGTTGGCCTGGAGCAGCAATGTGGCCAACGCGATGCGCTGCTTAGGAGACGCGATGATGACCGGAGCGGTGTCTCGGACGATCTCCAGCTGACCGAGTACGCCAAAACGCAGGCCGCGGCCTCGGATCATGGTGTGGAAGCCCCCTTTTCCCCTGAATTCAGTTACTGAGCCTCGTGCCGCCGCGATGCGAAAGCGGCGACCACGCCGTGCTGGAATGGCGTGGCCACCCCCAGGAGGCTCCGGCGTACGCTGCGCAACGGCCTCGTGGCGGAACCCGTGCGATGCGGTATCAGCGCAGGAGACCCGCACGAGCGGGCCGATGCCAAGTCGAGAACACGCCGGCGATGCAGGTGTCGCGGCGGCGACGTTTATCCCCCGTCGAGCGGCACATCCGTTTGAGGGGAAGACGAACATGATGCCGAGGTTCAAGGAAGAGCGGCCCGAACGGCCGACCGTGGCGCGGAAGGCTGGACGGCGGCGATCGGCGAAGCGGCTGTCGCACGTCCCTGGGGCGGACTACGCTTCACCGCGGCGAACGGTCAGGTCGCGCGAGGGCCACCACGGATGTGACGGCTAGGTGCGTGGTGTGTCGCCCGCCGGAGGTGGACGAGGTTTGCCTTCTTCCGCGCTCATCGTCGTCTCCCCATGAACCACCCATTCACTCCGGGCAGACCGAATGCCTGCCGGCACGTGCCCGTGGGGGCCCGCGGTAAGGAGAGCATAGACTGGCAGAGGCAAGCTGTGTCAACCTGTGTTTGGATAGCGCCTAGTGCCCTCAAACATCAGTTGGGAGGTGTGCGGTGGTCGAGGAACGGCCTAGGACGCTGGCCGACAAGCTCAATCACCTGTTCGCGACGATCCACCCGGGTGGGCGAGGACCGTATTCCAACACCGAGGTCGCAGCGGGCATCGTCGCCATGGGCGGATCGATCACGGACGCCTACATCGGGCTTCTGCGCAGCGGCAAGCGCAGCAACCCGACCTACAACCACCTCAAGGGCCTGGCCGAGTTCTTCGGTGTGAGCGTCAACTACTTCTTCGACGACGAGATCGCGGCGAAGATCGACTCCGAGCTCGAACTCGTGGTCGCGATGAGGGACAACGACGTGCTGCAGATCGCCTTGCGCAGCAAGGATCTGACTCCGCAAAACCGCAGTGCGATCCTCACGATCATCGACCAGATCCGACAGATGCAGGGTCTTCCTCCCGCGAAGTAGAGGGCAAGCCGTTGCGGAGGAGCCTGCGAAGAATCTGCTCGGCGAAGTTGCGCGAGCTCGACCTTCCGTCACCGCTGAACGTGCAGACCCTCTGCGCGCATCTGGAGTCGGTCCGGCAGCGGCCGATCGTCCTGATGCCGCTGCGCGGGATCGCGCCCGGTGGCCCCTGCGGCCTCTGGGCCGCGACCCCCGCCATGGATTTCGTGATGTACCGCGACAACACGTCGCCGGTGCATCAATCACACATCATCCTGCACGAGCTCTCGCACCTGATTTTCGAGCACTCTCACGGCCTCGAGGAGGACTACCGCCAATTGCTGCTGCCCAATCTCGGGGCGACCGCGGTCCAGCGGATCCTGGGGCGGTCGGCGTACACCGTACAGGAGGAACGGGAAGCCGAAACGCTGGCGTCCCTGCTGGCTCAGCACATCACCCGCGCACCGGCGAGCGCGGCCGACAGCGCTCGGGCCGAGTCGGCGCGTGATCAAATGTTGCAGCAGTTGCTCGAATGACATCGATCAAGTGAGCTGAATTGTCCTGGGGTGTCCTGCACATCAGCATCGCCGCACTCTGCTGGCTCATCCTGGTCGTGAAGACGGTCGATCTGATCAGGAATCCGCGATCCCGCCCGTTACGCAGCCTGATCGTGACCTGTCTCGGACTGAGCATCGCCCTGACGGTGGGGATACCACCGGTCTACGCGTCGATCGACCGGCTGACGCAGGTTCCCAACGCGGCCAAGCTGATCCAGCACCTCGCGACGGTCGGCGCCTCCTGCGCGGTCACGGTCATGCTCATACACCTCGCCCCCGACCGGCCCGATGCCGCCGGGCGGGCACGGCGGCGGATCGTGCTCGCCGGTGGCGTCGCGGCCACGATGGCGGTGCTGTTCTTCCTCGCGCCCGTCGACGTCTCCGAACCTCTGTGGTTCGCGGACCGTTATTCGACGGCGCCGTTCATTCCGCACTACATGTTCCTGTTCATCGCCGTGACCGCGGTCGCCTGCGCGGACATCGCGGTGGCGGCATGGAGATACGGGCGCCAAAGGCGGCACGGCGCCAACAGGTACCTTCGCCTGGGCGGCCGGCTGGTTTCCGCCGCCGCCGCGATCGGGGTCGCCTACTGCCTGTTCAAGGGACTCTATATTGTCGCCCGGTTCGTTGATGAGCCTCCGTCGATGGAGGAGAACGTCATCTCCACACCATTGGCTCTGGCGTCGGTGGCCCTCGGTGCCGTCGGACTGGCCCTGCCCAAGCTGGGCAGGACGGTCGAAGCGATCCACGATCGGCTCGGCCGCGTGCGCGCCTATCGACGTCTGTATCCCTTGTGGTCGGCGCTGCAGGCGGCCATGCCGGAGATAGCCCTGAACCAGCCACGCGGGCGCGAACTGCTGGCGGTCTTCGACATCGATTACCGGCTGTACCGCCGGGTCATCGAAATATGCGACGGAATGCTCGCCCTGGGCATGACCGGCTGGGCCGGTCACACGCGACTCGACCATCGCCTGGCGGCCGCCGAAGCCTCCGCCCTGGCAGACGCGCTCAAAAGAAACGAGAGATCCGGCGCGGACAGAACAACCGTTCAGCCGCCCGTCAAGGCGGGCCGATCGCTCGATGACGAGATCAAGTGGCTCGTCATGGTCGCCGACGCCTACCGCCGGCTGCCGAGCGCCCCCGCCGGGTGATGGGCACCGGTTCGGGGGAACAACGCGCAGGGCTCGTTCGTGCGGTAGGGCGGCTCGGGCCTGGTGATCCCCTGCGGGGTGCCGCCGTGCAGGCCGAGCCGGCAGCGGTGGTCATGGGATGGGCCACGTTCGAGAGGGATCAAACACCCAGGCCGGAGCGGGGGCGTTCCAGGGCGATCACCGCGGGAACGCGGTCGGGCCTGGCGGCGCGGAGCATGCCGTACCCGATGCCGGCGAGACCTGTTATCAGGCCCGGCACCTGGACCCCGCTCACGGTGCCGCACGTCCACTCCGGCCTGGCGGCGGAGGCGTGCGCCAGGGCGACGGCTTCCGCCCGCAGCCCAGGATCGTCCCGGACGGCGGCCGTCTGCAGGAGCAGCTCGATGTTCCCGAAGTCGCCGTGGCACAGGCACTGGCTGGACCCGAAGCCGTGGGCCCTGGTGGTCGTCAGGGCCGCGTCCACCTCGGCCTGGGCGAGCGGTCCTGTCAGCCATCGGGAGGCGAGCACCCTGCTGAGGCCGATGCCCATCGCGCCGTAGCACCAGAACGCGACGGGCGGCATGTCGGCCGGAAGGTCGAACGCGGAGTGGTCGCGCAGTTCGGCGAAGGTTCCCGTGCGGGGGTCGAAGCTTTCCTGCTCATAGCGGATGGCCTCGATGCCCGCGCGTACGTAGGCGTCCTCCGAGAGCAGCTCGCCCGCCCGCCCCAACGCCCACCCCATGCCGCCCGTGCCATGCGAGAAGCCGGAGATGGGACGATTTGCCTGACGTCGCAGGGAGTCGGACAGCCAGCCGGGCCCTGTACGGCTGTTGAGCAGGTGGCGGGCCGCATTGTTCATGATGTCGCGCACGCGCGGTTCGGGGCTCAGGGCGTGCAGGCTGTCGAGGCAGACGAGCAAACCTGCGCAGCCTCCGACGACGTCGTACTCGCGGTCTGTCTCGATCAGGGCGTTCAGCGGCTCGAGCAGGCTCCTCGCATGGCCGAGCAGGCGGTCGTCCTGCCACAGGGCGGCGAGGTGGCTGAGTGTGTACACGAAACCGCCGTACCCGGTCATACCGAGCTCCTGGCCCAACAGGCCGCGCCTGACCTGTGCGAGGGCCGTGTCCAGGGCGGCGCGCGCCAGCTCGGTGTGCCGGTCGTCACCGCTCAGCGCGCCGAGGTGGGCCAGGAACAGGGCGATGCCGCTCAGCCCGTGGAACAGGTCAGGTCGCAACCGGCCGAGCGACCATTCGCCCTCCTTGGTGGTGTTGACACCGAACCACTGGGCTCCCCCTTCCGCCGTGACCGCGAGCTCGCGGAGACGCTCGCCGACGTCCACGGCGGCGGTCACGAGGGCCTCCGGTTCTCCCGCGACCGGCTCCAGCGCGTAGGCGGGCATGGCCCGGACACCGTGGCTGTTGGCGGCGGCCATGCTGATGGTGCCGTGCACCAGCCAGCGCTGCCTGGCGTAGTCCTCGGGTCCGAGCGTGCGCAGACGGTCGAGCACCGCGTCCATCGCGGGCCGCAGCGGGAATCCGGGCACCGGCTCGTCGTCAGCGGCGAGCAACGCGTCGCCATCGGTGGTGGCGCTGAAGTACGGCACGTCGTTGTTCCACAGGTCACGGCGCTCAGCGTCGATGCACGGGGCGAGCGCGGGCAGGTGCGCCGTCTCCCGCCACAGCGCGTCGAAGTGCCTGTCGCGGTCGGAGCCGTCACCCAGCAGCGCCGGGTGGTAGGAGATACGGAGGATGGCCTCGTACAACATGGTAGGCCGGACGATCACTCGGACCCGGTCGCCCCTGAACATCTCCAGCACGCCCGCGAGCGCCTCCCGCTCCCGCTCGCAGATCCGGTACGCCTCGGTGAAGCCTTCCAGCACGTCTTCGCGGAACTCGTTCAGGTCGAGCGTGGCGTCCGGCGGGACGGGCCGGTGGTTCGGCGTCTCCATCGGCTTGTACGCCAGCTCGATGCGCATGGTGTCCTTGCCGAGGTCCACCAGGAACGGGATGGGCGTCGGGCTGTTCAGGTTCGTGGGATGGCCCATGCCCGACACGTCGACCAGCGTGCCGTCCTCAGTCGCCCAGGCCGGTTGCGGCAGCAGCCCGATGGCCAGGACGGAGGAGACGGTGAGCTCCCCCATGACGTGCTCGACCGCCGTCACTCTGGTGTCGCGCAGCGGCAACTCGGGAGCGAGCAGCGACTCCAGGTCGACCAGCACCGGCTGGTCGCCGGCGGCGATCAGGTTCTCCGCGTGGAAGTCGGCGGCCCGCAGCAGGTGCAGCAGCGCGAGGAGGAAACCCTGCCGGTGGTAGAAGGCGTGCAGCGCCTCGCGGTCCGCGCACGGTTCCGGCTGTACGTACTCCACCCAGCCGTACTGCCCGCGGTCCAGCACCTCGATGGTCCGCAGCGGGCGGCCGGCGCCATGGTCGTTGAACCAGCAGAGCAGCCGCTGGAAGTGGGCGTCCACGGCGAGCGGACGCGGTTTGTACATGATCTGGAGACCGTCGTGGAAGCGCAGCCGGCACACGGTGAACCCGCCCCTGTGCCTGTCACCGAGACCGCTGTGCAGCTCGGCCAAGGGGGTCGTCACGCCGAGGGCATCCGCATCGGCCACCAGCCGCTCGGCCAGCAGGGCGTTCGCGCGTACCCAGTTCCGCACGGCGACCGCGACCTGGCGGACGAGCACCGGATACCTCTCCAGCAGCCGCGCCCGGCCCTCGGCATGCTCGTACGCGGCCAGGAACCGGCGGAACCGCTCCTCGCTGCCGCCCTCTCCCAGGGCACCCGTCTCCCGCGCCTCCCACAGCTCCACCACGGCGGTACGGGAGACCATTCGATGGACGAGCTCCGTCAGCGGCCTGAGCGCCTGCTCCAGGAACACCTCCCCCTCGATCAGCGTGCTCCCGAGGCCGTCGAGCCGGGCGCGCAGCAGCTCGCGGCCGTGCCGCAGCAGCGGGGCCACCAGCGTCGAGAGGAGGTTGATGTGGGTCGGCTCCCAGTCCGCCCCGGGGCTCCCGTCGAGGAGGAAGCCGCTGTCGTGGACGATGCCCATCCACTCCGGTTCCTCGCCCGTGTAGACGGGATCGGTCAACAGGGCGAGCAGGCCATTCTCGTCCAGGCTGTCGGCCGCCAGCCGCCGTTGCCAGAGCCCGGGGGTGTCGAACGGTGGCGTGGACCGCCACCGGGCGAGCCGTTCCCTGGCGCCCTCGCCCGGCTGATGACGGGAGGCGGTCCTTCGGCGCTCCGCCAGCGGAGCCGCACGAAGAGGGGCGGGTACGCCCGCGAGGGCGTACCCGGGAACATCAAGCACAGCAGGACACCGTTCCGGAGCACACGCGCGTGGCCGAGCTGATGGTGGCGCCGACGCGGTCCTCGCTGATGGCGTGCACCTTGAACGCCTGGTCCAGCTCCAGAACAGGGTCGCCGGCGAATCCTGCGTACGAAACGTTCATGACTGCCTCCCGGTGGTCGGTGAAGGGGGTCGAACACTCCCCGCCGGTGGCGTGGGCGAAGCCCCCGTCTTCCTGCATCAGCTAACCAATCGCGCCTGTCGGGAGGCTGTCGGCTCTCTGTCTCCGGCGCCCGTCGATCGGCCGATCGTCCAGCCTGGATCGGTCGAACGGCCGGTGCCCAAGGCGCGCGCCTGCCGCGATCGTGGAACGCGCCGACCACGTACGCCGACGAAGGAAAAGATCATGTTCGTCACACATTTGGCTTTGGTCGCCACGCTGACCACCGCGATCAATGCCACACCCGAATACGGCCGGCCGGATCTACGGCGGGATGCCGAGAGGATCGTCGCCGGCGGAGTCACCGGGGTGCAGGCGCGTGTCACCGGCGGAGGCCGGAGCATCGTAGCGACGGCAGGCGTCGCCGATCTCCGGACCAAGAGCCCGGTGCCGTCGAACGGATATTTCCGGATCGGCTCCAGCAACAAGGCTCTCGTCGCCACCGTGGTGCTGCAACTGGCCGGCGAGGGGAAGCTGTCACTCGACGACACTGTGGACCGGTGGTTACCCGGGCTGATCAAAGGGCGCGGCAACGACGGGCGGAAGATCACGGTCCGCGACCTGCTCCAGCACACCAGTGGGATCGTCGATGACTACCCGTACCCGGCCGCCATCGCGTCCTCCCGCCAATACCGCCGCCACTGGCACGACACCTACACCCCGCAGCAGGTCATCTCCAGGGCGATGCGCCACAAGCCGGCCTTCGCACCCGGCAAGGGCTGGCTCTACTCCAACACCGGGTACGCCGCACTCGGCCTGATCATCGAGAAGGCGACCGGCCGCTCCTGGCATGCGGAGGTGAAACGGCGCGTCATCGAGCCGCTGGGCCTGAAGCACACCCGCTGGCCCGCGGGATCGGCCGAGCTGCCGCGACCCCACGCGCGCGGGTACAGCGTGTTCAAGACCAGCGAGGGATTCGTCGACACCACCCGGCATCGCGACGCGGACGCCTCAGGCGGGTTCATCTCCACCACGGCGGACCTCGATCGCTTCTTCACCGCCCTGCTCGGCGGCGAACTCCTGCGGCCCCGGGAACTCGCCGAGATGCGCAAGACCGTTCCCGTCGCCACGGAGTTGCGGCGAATCTGGCCAGGCGCCCGCTACGGACTCGGCCTGGTGCAACGCCCACTGCCTTGCGGCGGCACGTATTGGGGGCACGGCGGGGACATCCTCGGCTTCATGACCAGAACGGGCGTCACCGCCGACGGGAAACGCAGTGTCGTGATCTCCGTTTCGACCGAGCGCTTCGATTCGGCGAAGCGCGCTCTCCAGATCGAGGACGCCGTCGATCGGCTTGTCAATCGAGCTCTGTGCGGTGGGTCCGGGGTCGGCCGGGACATGTCGCCGGCCAGTTGACCGTCCACACGGCCGGCGGAGCGGGGCGGCAACGGGGTCGATCACCGGCAGCGGGTAGGGGAAACCACACTCCGGATCGGGGGGACCACGGGAGTTACCCGAGCGTGGGATCTTCCTAGCGTTGCGGTACATGCAGATCGTTCGACAGCACAGTGTGGCGAGTTTCTTCGTCCTGGCTTACGGGCTCAGCTGGCTCGCGTGGCTGCCCTACCTTCTCTCGCAGGACGGGCTGGGCGTCCTGCCCTTGAAGTTCCCGGTCGTGCTCGGCGACACCATGCTCGCCGGCATCATGCCCGGCGCCTATCTCGGCCCGTTGGCCGCGGCGTTCATCGTGACCGCCATCGCCGGCGGCGGGAACGGCCTGCGGCAGTGGCGCGCCCGCCTGTTCAGGTGGCGCATGGGACTGCGCTGGTACGCACTCGCGCTCGCCGGCATCCCGGCACTGCTGCTCCTGGCCACGCTCGTCCTCCCCGGCGCGGCCGCCGGCGCCCGCCTGCCCGCGGCGGAGGTGTTCCTCACCTACGTACCGCTGCTCATCGTGCAGATACTGACCGCCGGGCTCGCCGAGGAGCCCGGCTGGCGGGACTTCGCGCTGCCGCGCATGCAGGACAGGTACGGCCCGCTGCCCGGATCGGTGTTACTGGGCCTGCTGTGGGCGGGCTGGCACCTGCCCTTGTTCGTCACCGTCTGGTCAGTGGACGGACCCGACCCCGTCGAGATGGCGCTGTTCGTCGTCGCCGCCGTCATGATGAGCATCGTCATCACCTGGGTGTTCAACCACACCAGGGAAAGCCTGCCTGTCGCCATCCTGATCCACGGCAGCAACAACGCCGTCTTCGAAGTGGTCTGGCCGCAGATGTTCCCCGGACGCGACGAGTCCCTGGACACCTGGCTGGCGATGGTGATCGGGTACGGCGCGCTGTCACTCGTTCTGATCGCGTTTACCCGCGGCAGGCTCGGCCGGAAGCCGGCGCCCAGCACCGCCGACGACGTCACATCCTCGGCCGGCGCCGGGTGACGGCGCTTTGCGCCCTCTCGGCCGATGCGGCATCAGCGGGCCCGCCACCACTCGGCTGCCCGGCCACCCCAGCCATGCCCGCGTGAGTTCCCCTCTCGGGGGAGAGGAGTCAATGACCGGGTTCGGCTTCCCGGCTGCCCAGTTCCTCGAACAGTCGCATCGCCCGCTTCTGATAGGCGACGGCGTCGGCCTCGTCCGCGGCGTTGCCGAGCGTACGAAGAGTCCGCGCCTCGCCCAGGCGGTGTCCGGTCTCGCAGTGGATCTCCAACGCCAGTCGCGCCTGCCGGACTGCCGTGGCTCGATCTCCCGCCGCCAGAGCGATGTCGGCGTGTGCGCTGAGAGCGAGTCCTTCGACGACTCGGAAGGATCGCTCGCGGGCGAGCCTCAGAGCTTGATCCGCGAAGGACTCCGCCTCGGCCCTACCCAGGCCGGCTGCCGCGTTCGCCAGGCCGGTGAGAGCGACCGCCTTGACGTAGAAATGATCGTCGGCGGCCAGTTCCACCGCTCGCAGATGGTGATCCATGGCCTCGGCGTGATGGCCCGTGCGGTCGTGCACCCTGCCCAGGGCGTTGCGCGCCATCGCCTCGGCGAGGCGGTTCTCCATCTCCTGGCTGCACGCCAGTGCTCGTCGCCCGAAGTCCAGTGCTCGCTCGTATCGGCCCAGCGCACAGTGGACATCGGTGAGAGCGGTCAGGCAGTGGGGCTCGACGGTGCGGTTTCCGGCCTCTTCGAGAAGACGCAGCGCTCGATCGAGGTGCCTCAGCGCGTCGTCGAACCTCCCGAGCAGATGACAGACTTCACCAAGGTTGGTGGCGATGATGCCATCGCGATCGGCATGGAGCGGAAGAGCCTGAGTCAGATGGTGGAAGGCGGCATGCAGGTGGCCGAGCTGGGCGTAGGCCATGCCGAGGTTCACATGCTTGACACCCAGCCAGGCCGAACGGCCATCCTGCTCATCCAGCTTGATGCCGTCACGCAAGCAGCGGACCGCCTCCGCCAGTTGCCCGTGCCGCATGTGGTAGCCGGCGAGATTGTTCCGGATGGAGGACTGCCCTTCCTTCCATCCGCTCTTGTCAGCCGCTGACAATGCCTCGGCGTACAACGAGAGCTCGTCACACTGTCCCTGGAACGCGTACGCGTCCGCGAGAGCCAGCGTGGCTGCCGCCGTTCCCGGCACATCACCTTCCTCACGAGCGACCGTGACGGCCGTCCGCGCGCACGACAACCAGTCACCCGTACGCCCGCTCGCCCAGAAGTAGCTGCGCATGGCATCCGTGAGCAGCCACGTCGCCTGCCGCGGACCCGACAGCGCCGCTTGCTGGACCGCCGCAACGAGGTTGCGATGCTCGGCCGCCAGCCACGCCGTCGCCGAGGTGAGGTCGTCGAAACCGGCGGCCGTCACACCGGTACGGTCGGTGGGCAGGGGCAGCCTGGCCCAGTGAGGATGGCTCCGTTCGACGGCGGCACGGATGCTGCGCAGGTACCAGTCGTACAGCCGTCGCCTGGCCGTCTGTCGGCTCTCCGGGCTCTCCTCCGCCTCGGCGCGTTCGGCCGCGTACAGGCGCAGCAGGTCGTGAAACCGGTAGCGGCCGGGTGCGTACTCGTGGATCAGATGCGCGGTGGCGAGCCGCGCGAGTTGCCGGCCGGCGTGCTCGACGGCGGAACCGCTGAGGGCGGCGGCGGCCTCGGCGGTGAAGTCAGCGCCGGGCACCAGCCCGAGCAGCCGGAACATGGCGCGGTCGTGCGGCCGCAGGGCGGCATAGGACAGGTCCAACGTCCCTTGGACGGCGCTCTGCTCGTCGCCCTCGATGCGCAGTTCGGCGAGCCGGTTGCCCTCACGCAACTCGGCCACGTAGGCGGCCAGGCTGTCGAATCGGCCGAGAGTGAGGTTGGCGATCGCGATACGCAGTGCCAGCGGAAGGTGGGCGCACAGCCGCCCCAGTTCCGCCGCCGCTCCCGGCTCCGCCCGTGTCCGGTGCGAGCCGAGGGTGGAGGCCAGGAGTTCGGCGGTTTCCTGTGGTGAGAAGACGCCGAGTGTCAGATGCGAGGTATCACCGTGCATGGACAAGCCGCGCAGTTGGTCTCGGCTGGTGACCAGCACCACGCAGTCCGAACCTGGCAAAAGCGGGCGTACCTGCGCCACATCGCGCGCATTGTCCAGCAACATCAGGACACGCCGATCCGCCAGCATGGTACGCAGGAGCGCCGACCGGGCGTCGAGGTCCGCGGGGATCCGCTGGGCCGGGACGCCCAGGCTCTGCAGCATCATCTCCAGCGCGGTCCCCGGCTCGATCGGCCTTTCATGGCCGAAACCACGCAGGTTAACGTAGAGCTGCCCGTGGGAGAACCACTGGCTCGTCCGGTGTCCCCAGTGAACGGCCAGAGCGGTCTTGCCGACGCCCGCGGTACCGACGATCACCGCGATCCTGGGCATCCGCGTCGCCTGGTCATCGGACGGCCGGAGCAGGGCGTCCAGGGTTCGCAGCTCGCCGAGACGGCCTGTGAACGCGGCGGTGTCGGAGGGGAGCTGCCGCGGACACACCTCCGCCGGCCCCTCCTGCTGGTGCTCCGGTTCGGCGCCGACCCGGGGAGCGCTCCTTGGTGACATCAGGGCCGGCTCGGCGTCCAGGATCGACTGATGGAGGCGACGCAGATCGTCTCCTGGATCGATGCCGAGCTCCTCTCTCAGCAGGCTCGCTATGGTGTGGTACGCCTGCAGCGCCTCGGCTTGCCGGCCGCACCTGTACAGGGCGAGCATGAGCTGCGTCCAGAGCCGTTCCCGCAGGGGATGCGCGGCGGTGGCCGTCTGGAGCTCGGCGACGATCTGCTCGTGGCGGCCGGCCTGGAGAGCCAGTTCGAGCCAGCGTTCCAGCGCCTGCAGCCGTTCCTCGTCGAGGCGCCCGGCGTGGTCACGATGCAGCGACTCCGACGGCACGTCGGCGAGCGCGGGCCCGCGCCACAGATCCAGCGCGGCGCGGAGCAGCCCGGCCTCGGCGTTCTGCTCCGTCGCTTGTTCCGCACGGCGGACGAGATCGTGGAACCGGGCGACGTCGACCTCGTCGTCACCGACCTGAATCAGGTATCCGTGGTGGCGGGTGTGGATCAGCTGCTTGCCTTCCCGGCGGTTGCCGAGAACGTGCCGCAACCTGGCGATATGTGTATGCAACGCCGCTCTTGCGTCGTTCGGCGTGCCTTCGTGCCACATATGCTCGATCAGGTGGTCCGCGGAGACGTACTGGTTGGGGTGTAACAGAAGCGTGGCCAGCGCGATGCGTTGCTTGGCGGCGGGAACGACGATTCGCCGCCCCTGCCTGGTCACCTCCATCGGGCCCAGGATCCCGAAGGCGGTTCCCGATCCCTTGCTCATCCCTTGTTGCTCCGCCTGCGGCAAGGTCTGCTCCTGTCGCCGTGATGACCCGGGCTGAGGTAACGGGATTCTGCCTCACTACTGGCACATTCGGACCGTCTTCCATTTTCCCGTCATACCTGCCGCGGCGACTGCTCTCCCGTACGGGGGCGAACAAAGCGTCCCATCTGGAGGATCCTCATGCCTGTCGATCGCGCGGCTTCCCGTCCCCGTCGGGCCGGTGGCCTGGCTGCTGTGGCAGCAGCGGCCGCCTTGTGTGCCGTTTGCACTGTCACCCCTGTGCCGGCCGCCGCGCAGGCGGATCCCGAGGGCCAGAAGGTGCAGCAGTCGCTGGACGCGCTGACCGAGAGCCGGCGTTTCCCGGGTGCGCTCGCCCAGCGGCGTAGCTGGACGGGGCATGCCACAACGTTCCGATCCGGTACGGCGGCGCTCGGCACCGGATGTCCCATGGTGGGCGCGGACGCGCGGTTGCGAGTGGCCAGCACCACCAAGATCTTCACGGCTGTCGTCGTGCTGCAACTGGCGGCGAAGGGGCGGATCCGACTGGACGCACCGGTCGAGCGTTACCTGCCCGGAGTGGTCCGCGGAACGGGTGCGGGCGCCGGAATCGACGGGCGCGCGAATACGGCGTGGGATCGATGAGAAGGGCACGCAGGTCATGGTGTACACCACCTCCAGGCCGGACACCGTCGCCGAGGCACGACAGGTGACCGACCTGGTGGGCACGGCCTTCTGCGCCTGGCGATGAGCACGGTGATGGCCCGAGGCCGGGCGCCTGGGCGTGGCCGTGTTCCTGTCCCTGACGGTCGTGCTGAGCGCACCGGCCCAGACTGCCGTGATCACGACCGGTGAACGGCTGTGGGCCCTGCCTCTCATGCTCGCTCCGGGAGCAGCGGCCCTGGCGACCCGATGGGTGCTGGGTGAGGCAGTCGTGCAGGGCGCGTTCGACAAGGCCACGACCGGCGGCCACGGCTGGCTGTGGGTCGGCGAACAGGGACTGCTGTTGATCGCGGCCAACATGGCTCTGGTCGTCATCATCGGCGTCAGCCGCTGGACCATCCGAAGGTCGCCCGGGAGCCACCCGGAGGTGCTCCTTCGCCCGTGACGGCCACTCCAGTCCTCTGGAAGTCACGTGCAACGGCGAGCGCTCCCTGAAGCACGCGGCGCCGATGGACAGCCGGTCGGGGTCCACAGGTGATCCCCGGGTTCACCAGCACGCTTCCCGACCCGTCCGGGCTGATGTTCTCCTTCGTCGGCAAGGCCAACATGAAGGCCAACTTCCTCAACGCCGCGAACTTCACCACCGACACCGTGGAGAAGAACTATCCGGCTCTCGCCCCGGAAAGCGCCGCGACGTACGACAGGGAAGCGCGTTGGGCGGCCACCCGGGCCGTTCTCACCGAGGTCGCCGAGCAGGTGCCGTACGTGCCGCTCTTCACCCGCCAGAACGTGTACACGATGGCCAGTGGGCTGACCTACCTCCGGTCGCCGAGCTTCTACGACAAGGTGAGCGGCACCTGGATCGACCTGGTGCGTTCGAGCAAATGACGATCGTCCGCTTTCTGGCGCGCCGGCTGGGCGCCACGCTGCTGTTGCTGCTGGTGCTCAGCTTCCTGGTGTTCACGCTGCTCGCGGCGAGCCCCGGCTCGCCGTTGCAGACCCTGATCGGCGCTCGGCCCCCATCGCCCGAGCTCCTGGCGGCGGTCGAGGCCAAGTACCACCTGGACCAGCCGTTCCTGGTCCAGTACTGGCACTGGCTCACCGGCGCCGCCCGCCTGGACCTCGGCCAGTCGATCTCCGTCCAGACCGACCTGGCCGTGCTCGCCCTGATCGGGGACCGCGCGGCGATCTCGGTACAGCTCGGGATCTACGCGGTGGTGCTCGTGCTCGGCTTCGGCATCCCGCTCGGCATGGCGGCCGGCATCCGGCGCGGCAGCGCCACCGACCGGACCGTGTCGTTCCTGGCGACGTTCTGCATCAGCGCGCCGCCGTTCGTGCTGTCCATCGCGCTGCTGTACGTGTTCGGCGTGGCCCTCGGCTGGTTCCCCGTCTACGGGGTCGGCGAGGGGTTCAGCGAGCGGATCGTCCACCTGACCATGCCCGCGGCGGCGCTGGCCGGATTCCTGTCGGCCGTGGTCATCCGGCAGACCAGGGCGGCGACCCCTGACCGTGATGCAGCAGGACTTCATCACCTTCGCCCGTATCCGGGGGCTGAGCCCCGCGCGCGTCCTGGTCCGCTACGCGCTGCGCAACTCCGCCCTTCCCGTGGTGACCAGCGCCGGACTGCTGCTGATCGCCACGCTGTCGGCGGGACTGTTCGTGGAGCAGGTGTTCTCCCTGCCCGGGATCGGCACCCTGCTGCTGCAAGCGGTCATCAACAAGGACATCCCCGTGGTACAGGGGCTCGCCATCCTCATGGGGGCCGTGGTGGCGGTGGTCAACCTGGCGGTGGACCTGCTCGGACTGGCCCTCG
This sequence comes from Thermocatellispora tengchongensis, assembly GCF_014202315.1. Taxonomy (GTDB): domain Bacteria; phylum Actinomycetota; class Actinomycetes; order Streptosporangiales; family Streptosporangiaceae; genus Thermocatellispora; species Thermocatellispora tengchongensis. Next base: position 138,392 of record NZ_JACHGN010000015.1, read on the forward strand.
ACCCGCGTACGCGAACGATCTCGAAGGCAGGTGCCTGATGGCGACGATCGCGGCCACCGTCTCGTCCACCGCGCGCGGCGTGGCCAGAGCCCCGGTCATGGTGCGGCTGGCCGCCGCCTTCCTGCTGCTGGTCGCCGTCCTGGCGGTGGCCGGGCCGTGGCTGGCGCCCTACGATCCGGCCGCCCAGGACCTGATGCTGAACGTGTCGGGACCGAGCGGCGCCCACTGGCTCGGCACCGACCAGCTCGGCGCCGACGTGCTGTCGCAGGTCCTCGCGGGAACCCGGGCCGCCCTGATCGGGCCGCTGGTCGTGGCCCTCGGCACGGTCGTGCTCGGCGCCTCACTGGGCATCCTGGCCGGCTACCGCGGTGGCTGGATCGACGCGCTGCTGAACCGGCTCGCCGATCTGATGTACGCCCTCCCCTCGCTCCTGGTGATCATCGTGCTGGTCGGCGTCGTGGGCGGCGGCTACTGGTTCGCCGTGCTGGTGCTGACCGTGCTCTCGCTGCCCAGCGAGATCCGGCTGTGCCGCAGCGCCACCCTGGCGCAGGCCCGCCTGCCGTACATCGACGCCGCCCGCACCCTCGGCCTGCCCGCCGGGCGGATCATGGCCAGGCACCTGCTGCCCAACATCATGCCGACCGTGATCGCCACCTTCCTGCTGGACTTCGTCACCGCCCTGATCGGCCTGTCGGGCCTGTCCTACCTCGGCCTGGGCGCCCCGCCCGGCACACCCGACTGGGGCACCCTGCTCCAGAGCGGCCAGAACCTGCTGGCGGACAACCCGTGGATCTCGCTGGCCCCCGGCGCCATGATCGCCCTCACCGCGACCTGCTTCACCCTGCTCGGCGACTGGCTCTACGACCGCTACTCCGCGAACGGCGACCACTCATGAGCCCACTTCTCACCGTCACCGATCTGTGCGTACGCGCGGGGGACAAGACCCTGGTCCGGGACGTCGGCTTCGCGCTGGAGGCCGGGCAGAGCCTGGGCATCGTGGGCGAGTCGGGCAGCGGCAAGACCATGACCGCCCGCGCCGTCCTGGCCGCCCTCCCCGCCGGGGTCACCGCGAGCGGCGAGATCGTCTTCGACGGCATCCCCATGGTCGGCCGCAGGGAACGCGACCTGCGCCCGCTGCGCGGCACCCGCGTCAGCATGGTGATGCAGGACCCCTTCACCGCGCTCAACCCGTTGCAGACCATCGGCGAGCACATCCGCGAGTCCCTGCCCCGGCGGGTACGGCGTGACCGTGCGACCGCCCGCAGCGAGGTCGCCCGCCGCCTGGCGGAGGTCGGCCTGGACTCCGCCGAGGTCGCGGGCAGGTACCCCTTCCAACTGTCGGGCGGCATGCGGCAGCGCGTGGCCATCGCCGCCGCGCTCGCCGCGGACCCCGACCTGCTGATCGCCGACGAGCCCACCACCGCGCTGGACGCCTCCACCCAGGCCGAGATCCTGCGCCTGCTGCACAAGCTCCAGCGCGACCGCGGCATGGCGCTCGTACTCATCACGCACGACCTGCGCGTGGCCTTCTCCGTGTGCGACCGGGTCCTGGTCATGTACGCGGGATCGGTCGTGGAGGACGCCCCCTCGGCGGCGCTCATGGAGGTGCCCGAGCACCCGTACACGCTCGGCCTGCTCATGGCCGAACCGCCGGTCACGCACGTGGTCGAGACCCTCACCGCGATCCCCGGCAGCGTCCCACGGGCCGACGACGTGGCCACCCGGTGCGCCTTCGCCGCCCGCTGCGACTGGCACGTCCCGCAGTGCGCCGCGTCCCGGCCCCCGCTCGCGCCGGTCGGCCCAGGCCACCTGTCGGCCTGCACGCGCCTGGACGAGATCCGCCCCGGCCTGCGACAGCGCCGGGAGCGGGCCGCGGCCCCCGCCACGGCCACGCCTCCGCCCGCGGGCACGCCGATCCTCACCGTGTCCGGGCTGAGCATGACCTACCGCACCACCTCGATGGTCTCCCGTGCCACGGCGAAACAGGCCGTACGGGACGTCTCCTTCGAGATCGCCGAAGGCGAGTCGCTCGGCCTGATCGGCGAGACGGGCTCGGGCAAGACCACCATCGCCCGGTGCATCCTCGGCCTGCAGACCGCGACCGGCGGCACGATCCGCCTCGGCGACCTCGACGTCTCCGACCACCGGCGGCTCAGCGCGAAGGAGCGCCGCCGAGCCGCCCGGCTGGTCCAGGTCGTCTTCCAGGACCCCTACTCCTCGCTCAACCCCATGCTCACCATCGGCGCCGCTCTGGAGGAGGCGATCGCGGTCGGCGGCACCGGCCAGAGCGCCGGCGAACTGCTGGAGATGATCGGCCTGCCCGCCTCCTACGCCGGGCGCAGGCCCAGTGCCCTGTCCGGCGGCCAGCGCCAGCGGGTGGCCATCGCCCGCGCCCTCGCGGTCCGGCCCAGGCTGCTGATCTGCGACGAGCCGGTGGCCGCGCTGGACGTGTCGGTCCAGGCCCAGATCCTGGAGCTGCTGCGCCAGATCCGCCGGGCGCACGGCACGAGCATGCTGTTCATCACCCACGACCTGTCGGTGGTACGGCAGATGACCGACCGCGCCATCGTGCTGCGCCACGGCGAGATCGTCGAGAGCGGCGACACCGCCCAGGTCCTGGACAACCCACGGCACCCCTATACCGTCAGCCTGGTCGAGTCGGTCCCGGGACACCAGTAGAAAGGCCGCTCCTCATGGCGGCTCCGGAACCCGGTCGGCGACCCGAGGAGCGGGGTCAGATGCCGAACGCGCCCGGGTCGGCATCCGGCGCGCCGGCACCTGGCCGGGCGCACCCTGGTGGATCGGGAGCTGCAGCGTCAGGGCTTCAGGACGCGGTAGCGCATGTGGGTCACGGACACGCTTCCCGCGACGGGCTCCCCCTCCAGGATCAGCTCGGCCCGCTCCCCGGCGAACAGCGGCGTGCCCGCCCCCAGCAGCAGGGGGACGAGGTGGAGCCAAACCTCGTCGAGCAGGCCCGCGGCGAGCAACTGCCGAGCGACGTCCGCCCCCAGCACCAGGACGTCCTTGTCCCCTGCGGCGTCCTTGGCACGTCGGGCTGCGGCCTCCAGCCCATCGAAGGCGAACGTCCCGCCGTTGTCGCCGAGCAGGTCCTCCCTGGTCCGGTGGGTGACCACGAAGCTCGGGACGCCGGGCCACGGCGTGCCGCCCCACGGGCCCAAGCCGAGGTCGAAGGTACGCCGTCCGATGACGACCGCTCCTACGGCCGCGTCCACCTGTCGGCGGATGCCGATGTCGACCCCGCCGTCCGGGCCATTCCCGGCCATCCACTCGTGCAGCCGTTCGCCGCCGTCCCCCATGGGCTCCTCCTTCCGGACGTTCGGTCCGGTGGTGAAGCCGTCCAGGGACATCGACACATCCAGCACCACCTTGCTCATCGCGAGCCTTCCTTCGGTCCACCGGCGCCGCCATCCGGCGCCGTCACGAGTAGGTCGGAGCCGATCCGACGGTCTCGACACAGCGCCGGAAAGACCAATGGGAATGAACGTGAAGGTGGCCCCCTGGTCGGTGTGGCGGGCGGGGTCGGCGAAGGGCAGCGGGCAGTCAGGGCAGGTGCAGTGGGTCAGGCTGTCGCAGCCGGCATCGACCACCTGTGGTCAGGTCAGCGATCCGCGCCACATTAACGATCTTGGTCCGGGCGCGGGGGCGCAGGTCCCCTACTGCGCCGGCCTGCCAGGCGACCCTGATCGCCACCTGGCCCGAGGAGCGCCGTGATCGCGCACTCGCCGTGTTCGTCCGCGCTGCGGCCGAGCTAGCCGCGCGGCGCTCAACCCGCGTCGCGCCGATAGGGGTCCCGGACTGGGGATCTCGCCTGTTCAACTATCGTCGGTCCCCGGGCCGGACCTCTCCACCCCATCCAGGAAGTCGAGCAGGCGGGGAAGGACGACGTCCGGTGCTTCCAAGATGGGGCTGTGACCGATCTTCTCCAGCCGCCACAAGGTCGCGTTCGGCAGGTGCTCGGCCATTTCGTCCTGCCACGGGACAGGCCGCGGCTTGTCCTCCTCGCCGGAGACGATGAAGACGGGAACGCTGATCTGCGGAAGCAGATGAACGGCGGTGCCGCGTTCGATGACCCCCGCCATGGCGGGACGCAGGGTCTTGGGAACCTCGGCGATCCGCGACTCCCACAGCTTGACGATGTCCTGCTTGGCGGGGTCGTTGCGGGTGGTGACACCGAACATGATCTCCATGGTCTCCTGGAGCACGTCGCCGACGAAGCCCTGCCGGCCGACGTTGTCCACCCATTCCCGGAAGACCGCCAGCTGATCGGCGGGCTCGGAGCAGGCGGACGAGCCGAGGACGATCATCGACTTGACCAGTGCGGGCCGGGCCACCGCCACCCGGAAGCCCACGTCCCCGCCCATGGACTGCACGAGCAGGTGCACCCGCTTCAGACCCAGGGCTTCGGCCAGGGCGATGACGTCGGCGGTGACCGTGTCCAGATGGATGAAGTCGCCCTCGGCCGCCGCGCTCCGGCCCTGACCCCGGAAGTCTGGGCGGATGACCCGGTACCTGCCGGCGGCGGCGTCCTTGAAGCCCTCGAACATGCGGCCGTCGAGGAACAGCGAGTGGAGAGCCAGCACAACGGGAAGATCCTCCTCTCCCGTGTCGCGAACGAAGAGCTCGGTTCCGTTGACCTTGATCCGCTTCTCGGTTTCGGTGTTGCTCATGGTGGTGCCTCTCACAACGATGGGGATCGGAAAAGGGGGTGGCTGTTCAGCGGCGCGCCGCCGCCCAGGTAGCTGAGCGCCATCGCGCGCACGGCCTCCGGAGTGCACAGCGGGTCCCGCTCCGCCTTGGTGGCGATCGACGCGCCCGTGTGCTCCAGGTTGGCCCAACGCAGGACGCGGCCGGGCATTCATTTCGCCGGTGGTCAAGGTGGGAGTCGCACTTCGAAGGCCGCAGGGTCTGTCAGTGCCGTACCGAAGCAAGCAGCATGCCCCGGCTGGTACTGCTCAAGGCCGTGGCGGCCACCAGAATCCCGCCCTGGAAAAGGAACTGGACGTAGGACTGGGCGCCCAGCAGGGACAGTCCGTTGAAGGTGACGGTGACGATGAGGACGCCCACGACCGTGCCCAGGATGTGGAAATCGCCGTCCCTGAGCACGGACGCGCCGAGGAAGACCGCGGCGAACGCGTTCAGCAGGTAGCCGTCGCCGGCCGTGACCTGTCCGCTGCCGATGCGCGCCGCCAGCACGACGCCGGCCAGGCCCGCGCACAGCGCGCAGATCGCGAAGGCGATCACGGTGATGCGGGCGACCCGTACGCCGGCCATGCGGGCGGCCACCTGATTGGTGCCCACCGCCTGCATGTGATGTCCGAGCAGCGTGAAGTTCAGCGCGACCCACAGGCCGCCCAGCACGATCGCCGTGAGGATGATGGGAGCGGGGATGCCCAGCACGGACGCACGCGCGATGTCGGTGAACGGGCCGGGCGCGAGCGTGATGGGTGTGCCGTTGGAGTAGGCATAGTTGACGCCCAGCAGCATGGTGCTGGTGCCGAGGGTGGCGACGATCGGATTGATGCGCAGATACGCGACGAGCAGCCCGTTGACCAGCCCGATGATCGAGGCGGCCGCCAGGGCGAGCAGTACGGCGGCGAACCACGGAAGTCCGCTGCGCTCCAGGAAGCCGACCGCGAGGATGCCGGACAGGCTCACCACGGCGGCGAAGCTGAGGTCGAACTTTCCCGCCACCAGCGGGAGGGTGAGGCCGCCGGCGACGATGGCCAGCGTGGCGCTCTGGTTGAGGATGTTCAGCAGGTTCTGACCGGTCATGAACGCCTGCGGGCTGGCCGCGGTGAAGCCGATCAGGAGCAGGACGAGGACCGCGGGGGTTCCGTACCTGCCGCTGAGAACCAGCATGCGCTGCGCTTTGCCCGGTGCGGCCCCCGGCTCGGCCGACGGCTTCGTGGCTTTTTCGATGGTGCCTTCCATGGCGGGTACTCCGGTTTCTCGACCGCGCGGCGTCGATCACGCGTAGCAGAGATGCAGCATGTTGGGGACGGTGATCTCGCCGCCTGTCAGCTCGCCGACGATGCGGCCTTCGGCCATGACGAGCACACGGTTGCACTCAAGAAGCTCCTCGAACTCCGAGGAGATGACGAGAACGGCGGATCCGGACCGGTTGGCCTCGCGGATCCGGTCGTAGATGTCGGCGCGCGCGCCCACGTCCACGCCGCGAGTCGGCTCGTCCAGGATCAGGATCTTCGGATTGGTGGCCAGCCAGCGGCCCATGACGACCTTCTGCTGGTTTCCGCCGCTGAGGCTCATGACCGGCCGGCGGGCATCGGCCGTCTTGATCCCGAGAGTGCGGCAGGTGTGGTTCGCCGCGGCGCGGGACGCACGGGGCCGGATGAGCGGCAGCAACTTGCTCATCCGCCACCGATCCCACACCGTGATGTGGAGGTTGTCCTCCACTGAATGCGTGAGGAACAACGCCTCGGAGCGCCGCTCCTCGGGAACGTAGGCGACGCCCCGGGCGATGGCATGCGGAATGGAGCGGGGCCGGTACGGCTTGCCGTCCAGGAGCATCGTCCCCCTGTCGGGGCGATCGGCACCGAAGATCAGCCGCGCCAGCTCCGTACGCCCGGAGCCGACCAGGCCGGCGATGCCGACCACCTCGCCCTCGTGAAGCGTGAGGGATACCTCGCGCACGCTCCGCCCGCGTCCCACGTCCTGCAGACGCAACACGACGCGGGGGTGCTCGGTCACTTCGAAGGCCGTGGCCCCGGCGCCTGGCGTGACGTCGTGGCCCACGATGGCGCGCACGACGGCTTCTCGGGTGATCTCCGCTCGGGGCAGCGCCAGGGATATCGATCCGTCCTTGAAGGCGGTGACCCGGTCACAGACGGCCGTCACCTCGTCGAGCCGATGACTGATGAACACCACGGCCACGCCCGAGGCGGCCAGCTCGCGCGCCACCTTCAGCAGCGTGGCCGCCTCCTGGGCGTCCAGGGACGCGGTCGGCTCGTCCATGGCGATGAGGGCACGGTCCTCGACCAGCGCTCGCGCGATGGTGACGAGCCATTGCTGATGGACGGTCAGTTCGGAGACGGGGATGTCGAGCGGGAAGTCGATCCCGACTCGGCGGGCGGCGTCGAGCACCGCGCGAGGCACGCCGCTGAACCGGCGCGGTGTCACCATCGAGCCGCGGTGGCTGCCCAGCATGATGTTCTGCGCTCCGGTGAAGGAGCTCACCAGGTTCAGCTCCTGGTGGATGAACGCGAGTCCGAGGCGGGCCGCGTCGTCGGGACCGTGCACGTGGGCGATCTCGCCGTCGACCAGGATGTCACCAGCGTCGGGCCGCTCCAGACCGGCCAGGCAGCGGATCAGCGTGGACTTGCCGGCACCGTTCGCTCCGACGAGCCCGTGAATCTCGCCGCGCCGGAAGGAGACGTCGACGCCGCGTAGCGCGCGGATGGCTCCGTAGCTCTTCGTCAGTCCCCGTACCCGGACCAAGGGGGCTGCCTGGCCGGGCGCCGTCGTAGCCGTCGTCATGACGACTTGCTCAGCTCGGGATGGTCCGCCAGGAAGCCGTCGACGTTGGTCTTGTCGATGATTTTGTAGTCGCCGTCGATCTCGACCGGCTTGAAGTCCTTGGGAGCCGCCCAGTACTTCTCCAGCAACCGGGCGATCTCCCGTCCCTGGGACGGTCCGTCGATCCACTGGGTCGCGGTCAGCTTCCCCGCCTTGACCAGGGCAAGCGCCTCGGCGGTGCCGTTGAGGCCGTAGGTGCGGACATCGGTGCGGCCGAGCTGCTGCAGGGCCGCGACGGCGCCGGTGGCCGGGTCGTCGAAACAGGACCACACGGCGAGCCTGCCGCCCCGGGGGCGGGCCTGCGCCCACGCCTGCGTCGCCTTGTACGCCGACTCCACCTGCCCGGGGATGGTGATCTGCTGGGCGTCCATCTGGATGCCCGTCTTCGCCACGGCCTCCTCAAGCGCCTTCTCGCGGCGCTGGCAAGGCAGTCCCGGGCGATACCCGAGGGCCAGCAACGCTCCCTCGCCCCCCAGGTCGTTCACCACCCGCTCGGCCATCGGCGCACCGATCGCCACGTCCGCCGCGATGGGGACGCCCGGCCCGAGGCCGCCTCCCCAGTTGGCCACGGGGATTCCCGCGGCCTGCGCCGAGGCGACTCCCGTGGCCAGCGCATCGGTGGGGAAGACGGAGGTGGCGATCGCGTCCACACCCTTGGTGGCCAGGTTGGTCAACGCCGTGTTGGCGGAGTCGACACTGCCGTTGGCGTCCACCTCCGTGATCGTCCAGCCCTTGCTCTTCCCATAGGCGGCGATGGCGTCGAGGGCGCTGTTGGCGTAGACGTCCGATCCGGAGAAACGGATCAGTCCCACGGTTCTGCCGCCTTCTCCACCGGCGTCGGTCGTTCCGGCGCTGCAGGCGGCGAGGACGGGGGCCAGTGCGCTCAGGGCGGCGAGGGTACGGATGAAAGTTGTGCGGCGTTTCACGGGCGCACTCCTTCGTCTTCGTGAAGGGGCGGAGTCGGCTGCGCGAGTGCAGGGACGGGACTCTGCGGCCTGCTGGTACGAGTCGGGGTGAGGCGCGGGCGGGGGCGCGCTGTCGTCGCCGGCGGCTTGGATGGGCCGGGGGCGACCACCCTGGCGGAGAAGATCCTTGGGATATCTAGATCACGATCAATGGATCCATCGGTGAGGACTCATTGATGGATCCGATGTTCTCTCCGGGATCTAGCCACGTCAATGGCGTAGCAGCGATGAATTATATTGCGATGAGATAAACTCGTTGAGTTTTTGGATCCATAAATGGCGGCACACTGAAGGGGTGCTCCGCCCCTGGTGTGGCCCGCCTGGAAGCGAACGGGATACGCCGGCCGAGCGGCACGTTCACTGGGTGAACAGTTCGGGGTGCCGCGACAGCGCGAGCCGGGTCCGGCGGATGTGCCCGGCCAGGAAGCGCTCGGCGTCGGTGGAATCGCCCCGTTTGATCGCCTCTATGATCAGCCGGTGCTCGAAGTTGATCAGTTCATGCCCGGTCGGGTCAATGAGGTTGGCGTAGGCCCGCCGGTAATGCTGAGTGGTGTTCCAGAAGCGACGGACCATCGCGAGAAGCTGATCGATGCCGCAGCCCGAGTAAGTGATCAGATGGAATTCTCTGTCGAGGCTGAGGAAACGGTCCACATCACGGTTGGTCTCGATCTCCTGCTGGATCTCGTCCAGCCGTGCGATGTCGTCGGACGTGAGATTCGGCATCGACTCGCTCAGGGCGAGGGGCTCCACCCGCTCTCTCAGCTTGTAGATCGCCTGGCACTCGACCAGGTCCATCTTGGAGACCCACGCCCCGCTGTTCGGCTTGAGCACGACCAGGCCTTCGGCCTCCAGAATCCGCAGGGCCTCACGGACCGGCAGCCGGCTGGAGCCGAGAGACGCGGCGACGTCCTCCTGCATGATTCTCGCGCCCGGGGCGAGATCCCCGGAGAGGATCCGCTTGCGCAGTGTGTCGGCGATCCTCTGGCTGGCGACAGAGGATCGTCCGTCCGAGCCTGGCGGCATGGTCTCCCTAACGTGGCGGGTGCTCTGGAATCACAGGTTGCCATAACTTCGGTCCCCGGCCCCCATCGCGAGCAGTCGCCTTCTCGTAGGCCTTGCCGTGGGGGAAGGAGACGAGCTCGAACTGCATGCCCCAGGGGGCGAGGAAGTACACCCAGCGCTGCCCCTCGCTCGGGCCGGTGCCGGCGGTCGGCTCGCCCAGGACCGTCACGTCGTACGCCCGCACGTACGCCACCGCCGCGTCCAGGTCGGGCACGGTGAAACCGACGTGTTCGACCCCGGCCAGTCCCGGCAGACCGCGGGCGCCGGCGGGACTCACCGCCGCCCCCGGGGCAGCGGCTCGGACGGTCTGCGGCGCGCGGGGACCTCGATGGCCTCGACGATCAGACCGACGGTGTCCTGGGTGTCGAAGTAGGCGAACCCCCCGTCGCCGCCCTGTCCGTATCCGCTGCCGGACTGCAGCAGACCGACACCGCTCGCCGTCACCTCGCGGATCGCCTCCGCCACGGACGGCACCCGGAAGCCCAGGTGGTGAAGGCCGTAGCCATGCTCGGCGATCCACTCCGTGTAGATGCTCGGCCCCTCAAGCGACTCGATCAGTTCGATCTGCGGGGCGTTTCCGATGAGAGCGACCCGCATCCGGAACGTCCCCGGCTCGCCCCGGTAGGCCAACTGGGGGACGGTGTCGGGCCCGTAGGTGTAGATGAGCCAGTCGTCCCCGCCCAGCAGGGCCGACCAGGTGGCGATGCCTGCCGCCAGGTCGGGCACGAGGATGCCGACCTGGGCCACCGGCAGCCCCGCGAGGGGCGCCGGCAGCACGGCGGAACCCGGGACGCCGGCCGGGAGACCGGTCGTCACAGGGTCTCCCGCACGAAGTCGCGCACCGTCTGGTTGAACTCGACCGGGTTCTCGATCATCGGGTAGTGGCCGGTTCCCTCGAGGACCGCGATCCGGCTGCCGGGGATGCGGCTGGAGACCTGCTCGACCATCTCCTGCGGGACCAGCCAGTCCGCGTCGCCGCGCAGCAGCAGCACCGGGCTCTCGATCCGGCCGACGTGACCGCGGCGGTCGAAGCCGGCGTAGCCGGTGAGATCCGCGGCGATCACCTCGGGGCACACCCTGCGAAGCTGCCACACCACCTCGCGGGCGCGGTCGGGCGGGGTGCGGTGACCGGTCATGGAGCGGGACCAGCCTTCCAGGATCTGCGGCCCGTTCAGGAGCAGCATCTCCAGCAGCGTGTCGCTGACGGTCGGGGTGTAGTCGGAGCCCTCGGCCGAGATGACGGCGCGGTAGAAGCCCGGCCGCCGGGAGGCCAGTTCGAGGACCATGTTGCCGCCCATCGAGCACCCCACGATGACCGGGTTCTCCAGGCCGAGCGCTTCGATGAACGCCTCGTTGAAGTCGGCGTGGTCGCTGATGTCGCGGAAGGCGCCACCGGCCGGTTCGAGGGTCTTGCCGTGGCCGGGGGCGTCGATGGAGATGACGCGGAACTCGTCGGACAGTCCCTCCACGACGTGGCGGTACATCAGGGTGTCCTGGCCCGCCGCGTGGATGCAGACGATCGGGATGCCGTCGCCGGCCTCCTCGTAGTACGTACGCAGGCCGTTGACCGTCACGTAGCGTCCGCTGATGGCGGTGTGGCGGTCGGTCTCGGGGTCGGGAGAGTAGGGCCCGGGCTCGGCCGCGGGCCTGCCGGCCGTGGACAGCGCGCCGAGCAGACGCCACATGGCCTTGACGTTGCGCATGGCGGCGATCACGTCGCCCTCCACGGTGATGTGGCCCAGTCCCGGCGAGGTGCCCTGGAACCAGTCGACCTGACCGTCGATCACGCGGCGCCACTCCGCATCCGGGGCGACGATGGTGATGTCGGCCCCCTGCGGGTGAGACCCCTGCCGTACGGAGACGACGCGCCCGTCCCGCGTGTCGACCGTCCAGGAGGCGTGGTCACTGCGGAACTCGATGCGGGCGGGGAAGTATCTGGCCGCGTCCGCCCACTCGGAGTCCCCGTTGAGTTCGGTCTGGACCGCCTCCCACCAGGACTCCTGCTCGAACTCCTTGAGGTCACTGGGGCCACTCGGTGTCTTCACGATGACCATCCTCCATTGGATCCATCTTTCTTAGATGTAGACCTTCGCGCTCTCAACGCCGCCCGTCAACGCCTGGCATCACACGAGCTTGATAACAGTTTTATAACGTACTCTTGTATGTGGATCCATTCGAGGGGACTGTGGGACAACCGCAAGAGCTGGGCGTTCAACGGCCCAGCCGCGTGCTCACCTCATGGAGACATCCGTGCCCACACATAGAAGACTCAGCCCGACCGCGCCCTGGGTCGAGGTCATCACGACGAAGAAGGACTGGGACGCCGCCGACCCGGCACTGCTCGTCGCGATGTTCACCCAGACGCTCCTCATCAGAACCTTCGAGGAATGCGTCCTGTCCCTCGCCTCCCAAGGACTGGTGCACGGCCCCGCCCACTCCAGCATCGGCCAGGAAGGCGGCGCCGTCGGCTCGGTGCTCAGACTCACCGCCCGCGACTACATCAACGGCTCACACCGCGGGCACCACCAGTTCCTCGCCAAGGCACTCGGCTACGTGGCACCCGGCGGCATCGACCCGAGGGCCCCTCTGCCCGACGCGGTGCGCACGGTGCTCTCCCGCAGCCTGTCGGAAATCTGCGGCCTCGCCGACGGGTTCTGCCGTGGGCGCGGTGGATCCATGCATCTGCAATGGCGCGAGGCCGGCGCCATGGGGACCAACGCCATCGTGGGCGGCGGCGTCCCCCAGGCCGCCGGATTCGCCTGGTCGGCCCGGCACGCCGGCACGGACGCGGTCTCCGTCACCTACTTCGGCGACGGCGCGGTCAACATCGGCTCCGTCCTGGAGACCCTCAACCTCGCCGGTGCGTGGCGGCTCCCGCTGTGCTTCTTCATCGAGAACAACCAGTACGCGGTCTCCACACACGTCAACGAGGTCACCGCCGAACCGCGGCTGTCCGCACGCGGGCCCGGCTTCAACATCCCCAGTTGGCGCGTCGATGGCATGGATCCCCTCGCCGTGTATCTGGCGACCGGCGAAGCCGTCGCCCACATGCGCTCGGGCGGGGGGCCCACAGTCGTGGAGGCCGACGTCTACCGCTACTTCCACCAGAACGGCCCTTTCCCCGGGAGCGCGTTCGGCTATCGCAGCAAGGAAGAGGAGAAGAAGTGGCGGGAGCGGGACCCGATGGCGCTCATCACATCCCATCTGCTGCGCCGCGGCATCCTCGCCGAGGCGGAGGTGACCCGGTGCACGCAAGGCGCCAAGGCCGAGATGGACGCCATCGCAAGCGAACTCCTTGAGCCCGTGCCCGCAGGAAAGCCCGGCCAGCGGCGGATCAAGCAGCACCTGTGGCCGGACCCGGATTTCCGGGACGTGGGTGTCCGCGGAGACCTCAGCGAGTTCGACGGGGTACGGACCGCCGAGCTCACCTCCTTCCCAGGGGAACTGGAGGAGCGCACCTTCATCGACGTGGTGGCCGAGGTCATGGGCCGGCGCATGGCCGAGGACGAGCGGATCGTCGTCCTTGGAGAGGACGTTCACCGTCTCAAGGGCGGCACGAACGGCGCCACCCGCGGCCTGGCCGAGGCGTTCCCCGATCGCGTACTCGGCACGCCCATCAGTGAGAACGCCTTCGCCGGCCTGGCCGGCGGCATCGCGATCGAGGGGCGTTACCGGCCGGTGGTGGAGTTCATGTACGCCGACTTCATGTGGGTCGCCGCCGACCAGTTGTTCAACCAGATCGGCAAGGCCCGGCACATGTTCGGCGGCAGCGGCGACGTCCCGCTCGTCCTGCGGACCAAGGTCGCCATGGGCACCGGATACGGCTCCCAGCACTCCATGGACCCGGCCGGAATCTTCGCCACCGCCCCCGGCTGGCGCATCGCCGCACCCTCCACGCCCTTCGACTACATCGGCCTGATGAACAGCGCACTACGCTGCAACGACCCCGTCGTCGTCCTGGAGCATGTGGACCTCTACCCGACCACGGGACAGGTCCCGGCCCACGACATGGACTTCTGCCTGCCCGTGGGAAAGGCCGCCGTCAGGCGGACGGGTTCCGGTCTCACCGTGCTGACCTACCTCGCCATGACGAACCATGTCCTGGAGGCCGTGGCACACACCGGCATCGACGCCGAGGTCATCGATCTGCGCTGGCTGGACCGGGCGAGCATCGACTGGGACACCATCGGCACGAGCATCCGCAAGACCAACAACGTCCTGATCGCCGAGCAGGGCGCACTCGGCACCTCCTACGGCGGCTGGCTGGCCGACGAGATCCAACGCCGCTTCTTCGACTGGCTCGACCAGCCCGTCCAGCGCGTCACCGGAGGCGAGGCCTCCCCCAGCATCAGCAAGGTCCTGGAGCGGGCCGCCATCGCCCAGACCGACGAGGTCATCGCAGAGCTCAAGAAGATCACCGGTCGCTGAACCGCCGACATCAACGCACCACGGAGGAAACCATGGCCGAGCTGGTCCGCATGCCCGAGGTCGCGGCGGGTTCGACCGCAGCGGTCCTGTCCGACTGGCCCGTACCCGAGGGCGCCTCGTTCCACGCCGGCGACGCGATCATGACCGTCGAGACCGACAAGGCCGAGGTGGACGTCGAAGCCCACACGGACGGAACCCTCATCAAGGCACTGGTCCCCAGCGGCACCGAGGTCGAAGTGGGCAGCCCGGTCGCGGTCATCGCCGCGCCGGGCGAGGATGTGGGCGACATCGCCGGCCTTCTCGCCGAACTCGGCGTCACCGAACCGGCGAAGGCCAGGGCCCCCGTCCGGCCGGAGGTTCCCGGGACGGAGCGGACCACCGAGACCGCCACCGCGGGCCGGATCCTCTCCAGCCCATTGGCGCGCCGCCTGGCCCGCGACGCGGGTATCGACATCGCCACCATCACCGGAACCGGGCCAGGAGGGCGGATCGTGCGCGACGACGTCAACGCCGCGATCGCCGCCCGGACGACTCAGCCCACCACCGCCCCGCCGGCCCCGGCTCCAGCTCAGCCTGTGGCCCCCCGCTCCACGGCCGCGCCCCGTCCGGCCGCTTCCGAAGCCGGCACGGCGTACGAGGTGATCCCGCACTCGCGGATACGCCGCACCATCGCCGGCAGACTGGCGCAGAGCAAGCAGAACGCCCCTCACTTCTACCTCAAAGGACAGGTCCGCGTCGGTGAACTTCTCGCCCTCCGCCAGCGGATCAACGCGGACGGCCGGGCGAAGATCTCTGTCAACGACCTGCTCATCAAGGCCATCGCCATGGCACACGTCACAGTGCCCGAGATGAACGTGGTCTGGACGGCCGACGCGGTGCACCGCTTCCACACCGTGGACGTATCGGTCGCCATCGCCACCGACACCGGGCTGGTCACACCCGTGCTGCGCAGTGTCGAGACGCTGTCCCTGTCGGCCGTGTCCGCCCAGGTCCGCACCTTCACCGATCAGGCCCGCAACGGCACTTTGCGCCAAGGCGACCTGGAGGGAGGCTCGATCACCATCAGCAACCTCGGCATGTACGCCGTCGAAGAGTTCACCGCGATCATCAACCCGCCGCAGGCCGCCATCCTCGCCGTCGGCACGGCCACACGGATACCGGTCGTCACACAGGACGGCAGCCTGGAGGCGGCGGATGTGATGACGCTGACCCTCTCCGTAGACCACCGCCCCGTGGACGGCGTACTGGCCGCACGGTGGTTCGCCGCCCTGCGCGAAAGCATCGAGAAACCGCTACGACTGATCGTCTGAACTCACGGTTCATTGCCGTAGGGCACGGCCGTCCCGGGCGAGCCGTACGGCGATCCGCGCGTATCCCACGTACGGGCGGATCGCCGTGGTCGATCCGGGGCCGGGCCTCTGGGCCCCAGCAGGACCGCCCGCCGGACGCTGTCAGCGATGCCGGTGGGCCGTGCCGGCGGGAGCGGGGCCGGTCACGGCGACGCGACGGCCCTTGGCCAGAAGCCAGACCATGAGGGCGACCTCGCCCACGAAGGTGAACACGGCCGCTTCGAGCGCGTAGCCCGGCACGAGGAACGTGCCGAGGCTGTCCACGAGATACCCGAGCCCGGCGAAGGCGACGAGGACGCCCAGGAGCCTGGGCACGTAGCCCGAGATATAGGCGAGGTATCCCAGCAGCGCCAGGTGGAGGCCGAAGAGGGTGAGCCCGGCGTCCCAGATGTCATGGAAGGCGGTGATCTTCAGCAGCGCCTCGGCGGGCGCCTGGGGGTGCCCGGCGGCGCCGAGAAGGGCCGGCACCCCGGCGAGCTGGGCGATCGCGACGGCGAACACGGCCGCGTACACCGCGCGGAGCCACGCCGTGAGCGTGGCGAGACCCTCGTGCGCGGGCCGGAAGAAGACCATGAGGGCCCAGGCCGCGACCACATCCAGGATGGCGACCAGGAGGAGGCCGGCCACGCCGAGGCGGAACAGCCCCTCCGAGGCTCGGATGTCGCGTGCCGTCTGCTCCGCGTCGCCCGCGGTGACGAGGTTCTCCACGACGCCGAAGTTGGCCAGGCCCGCCAGGACGGCCATGCCCAAGAGGGCGAGCCCTGCGACCAGGGCGGCCCCGTGTATGGGCCGATGCGGTGTCTCCGTGGTGGTCATGCTCTCTCCCGGCAGGTCCGATGTACAGAATCTTTGACACCGTTCAATGTAATGACTCTTTGACCTTATGTCCAGAATTTTTTACATCGACAGCCGGAGCGTCAGGCGTTGCGGTAGCGGAGGACCACGAGGACCCCGGCGGGTGGTCGTCGGGGCCGGCGGAGAGGGCGACCGGAGGCGGGGGGCACGGGGACTACCTCCGCCAGTGCCGGAGGGCCTGCCCGTGATGCGGGTCCACGAGACGACCGAGCTCGTCGATGGCCAAGAGGTCGTACCGCCCGGCAAGGGCACGGCTACGCCTGGAAGGAGCCTGACGCTGGACCACACCGAGCGCCTCATCGGCTACGCCGTACCGCTCGGGATCATCGCCGTCCCCTGGGTGATCGCGCTGTCGCTGGTATGGCGCAGAGCCGGCGGCATCACCGGCGAGGACCTCGCCCGGCTCATCCGCGCCGCGGCGAGCACCCTGCCGGAGGAACGACGCCACTGGGGCGAGGCGATGGCCGCGGAACTGCCCCGGGTCACGGGGCGACGGGCTCGCCTGTGGTTCACCCTGGGGTGCGTGCGCGCGCTCCTCGCCGCGCACCGCCTCCAGCGCCTGCCCGGCACCATCGTCTCCCTGTCAGGAGGCCGTCGTACCACCCTGGTGGGCGCGGCCGCCTCCGTGACGATCGCGGCCGCGATGCTCGCCGCGCCGTACCTCGGCGACACCGGCTCGCCGAGCGGCGGCCTGGGCCGCCCCGTGCTCGCCGCACTGCTCGTCTTGGCGCTCGCGTCCCTGACCAGCGCCTTGCCGCGCCGCCGCGTGCCCTCGCGCACGATCCAGCCCTTCGGCGATCCGTTTACGGGCCGGGCGCGGTGACCAGGCCCGACTCGTAGGCGAAGACCACGAGCTGCGCCCGGTCGCGGGCCCCGAGTTTGGTCATCGCCCGCGCCACATGGGTCTTGGCCGTCGCGGGGCTGATGAACAGCCTGCGCGCGATCTCGGTGTTCGTCAGCCCCGTCCCCACCAGCGCGACCACCTCGCGCTCCCGCTCGGTCAGCGTGTCCAGCCTGGCCCGATGCCCGGCGGGGCGGGGCGGCCGGGCGGCGAACTGGGCGATGAGGCGCCGGGTCACGCGTGGGGCGAGCAGCGCCTCGCCCGCGGCGGCGGTGCGGATGGCCCGGCGCAGGTCGTCGGGGTCGAGGTCCTTCAGCAGGAACCCGCTGGCCCCCGCGCGCAGCGCCGCGTAGATGTAGTCGTCGAGCTCGTAGGTCGTGATGATCACGACCTTGGTGCCGCTCAGCCCGGGGTCGCCGCAGACGCGCTCGGTGGCGGCGAGGCCGTCCAGGCGCGGCATCCGCACGTCCAGCAGCGCCACGTCGGGCCGGGTGCGGCGGATCAGCGACACGGCCTCCTCGCCGTCGGCGGCCTCGCCCACCACCTCGATGTCGTCGGCCCGGTCGAGCATCGCCCGGAACCCCTCGCGCACCAGCGCCTGGTCGTCGGCCACCACAACCCGGATCACCACCCGTCCTCCATCGGCAGCTCTGCGCGAACGTGGAAACCGGCGCCGGGGCGGGGGCCCGCGGTGAGCGTGCCGCCCACGCTCGCGGCCCGCTCGCGCATCCCCCGCAGCCCGAACCCGGCCGGGTGGGGGTCCGGCTCGCCGTCGTGCCCGGCGCCGCCGTCGTCGGTGACGTCCACGACCACCCCACCGCCCGCGACGCGGACGTCCACCCACGCCTGCCGGGCGCCGGAGTGCTTGAGCACGTTGGTCAGGGCCTCCTGCACGATGCGGTACGCGGTGAGCTGCAGCAGCGGCGGCACCTCCGCCGCGTCGGGCGGGGCGGTCAGGTGGACGCGCAGACCGGCCTCGCGCGCCTGCCCGGCCAGCCGGGCGAGCTGCCCGAACCCGGGCTGCGGGTCCAGCGCGGCGACCGGGCGGCCCGCGGGGACGGGCGGGGCGGCCAGCGGATCGTCGGGGGCGCCGGGGACGTCGCCGCGCAGCAGCTCCAGGGCCGCGCGCACCTGCGGCCTGGCCTGCTTGGCCGCAGCCCGCACGGCGGCCATCGCGGAGCGGGCCTGCTCCGGATCGCTGTCGAGGGCATCGAGCGCGAGGCCGCTCTGGATGGAGATCGTGGTGATGGTGTGGGCGAGCACGTCGTGCACCTCGCGGGCCACGGCGATGCGCTCTGCGGCCAGGCGCCTGGCCGCCTCGGTGCGGGCGTGCTCCAGGCGCGCGTCTGCGGCGAGCCGGCGCGACCGCGCCGCGGCGCCCAGCACCACCATCCACGCCATCGCGGCGCTGGGGCCGAGGACCGGGAAGGAGGTCCACGCCATCGGGCCGGGCGGAAGGGTGGGGATGACCGACGCCGCCCCGACCACGGCCATGCCGGTCGCCAGGGACCAGGAGGACCGGCCGTACGCGGTGATCGAGTAGCAGACCGCGAAGAGGGGAAGGGCCGGCGCCAGGCCCGGATACCCGGCCGCGTTGTAGACGTAGGCGGCCAGCAGCCCGCCGAGCGCCGCCGCGACCGGGGCCCGGCGGCGTACCAGCAGCGGGGCGGTCGCGGTGAGGGCGAGCAGGCAGGCCCAGACGGCGGGCGGGTGCGGGCGCGCGGTGACGACGAGCTCGGCCGCGAGGCCGGCCAGGGTGACCGCGCCGACGGCGACGGTCAGCGCCGCGTCGGCCCAGGACTCACGCCACGCCCTCACGCGCGCAGCATAAGCGCGGACGGGCCCCGCGGACCATGGTCCGCGGGGCCTTGCGGCATCCGGGAGCATCGGGACCGCCGTCAGCGGGCCGCGGCCGGGCGCGGCGCGAAGCGCGGCCTGCGGTAGGCGAGCAGGGCGATGACCCCGAGCCCGACCGTCCAGGCCGCCAGGACGCCGATGCTCGGCCACAGCGCGGGCGACGGCCCCGCCACCTGCCAGCCCAGCTCGGCCAGCCGGTTGGAGGGCAGCCATCCCGACACCTCGCGGAAGGACTCCGGGAGCTGGGCGGGCGGTATCCACAGGCCCCCCACGGCCGAGGTCACCATGTACAGGCCGTAGCAGACCACGTAGGACGCGTCGGCGTTGACCGCGTACCCGACGGCCACGCCGAGGGCGGCGAACGGCGCGGTGCCCAGCCACATCGCGCCCACGAGCGCCGCCCACTGGCCCGGGTCGAGCCGCACCCCCTTGACCAGCACGGCGACGAGGCAGACGGCGAGGATGGCCGGAAGCGCGCTGGCCAGGCCCGCCAGCAGCTTGGCGGTGAAGACCTGCCAGGCCGGCACGGGCATGGCGCGAAGCTGGGTGAGCCAGCCGAGCTCGCGCTCCTGCGCGATGCGCGGCCCGGTCGTGGACAGCACCGCCCAGATCGCCCCGTACGCGGCCATGGCCACCATGAGGTTCACCGGGACGTTCGGGCCCTGCCCGAACAGGGTGGCGAACAGCAGGTAGAAGCCGATCGGAGTGGCCACGGCGAGGGCCAGGTAGCGGGGGTCGCGCACGGCGCGGACGATCTCCAGCCGGATCAGGTACGTGTTCATGCCTCCGCCTCCCGGGTCAGCATCAGGAAGGATTCGTCCAGGCTCGCGGGGCTCACCCGAAGGTCCCGCCAGTCCGGCACGGCCCCTGCGGCCAGCGCCCGCACGGTCGCGTCGCAGTCGGCGGTGCGCAGGGTCACCCGCTCGCCGTCCACGCTCACGCCGGTGACCCCGGGCAGGCCGGCCAGGCCGGTGTCGTCGCCGTGCGGCCCGGACACGGTGAAGACCACGGTGCCGCCTCCGGCCATCCGCCGGATCTCGGCGGGCGTCCCGGCGGCGACGACCCTGCCGCCCGCCATCACCACGACGCGGCCGGCGTTCTCGTCCACCTCGTCCAGGTAGTGGGTGGCGAACAGGACGCTGCGGCCGGTGGCCGCGTAGGCCCGCATCGCCTGCCAGAACTCCACCCGCGCCTTGACGTCGAGCGCCCGGGTGGGCTCGTCCAGCACGAGCACGTCGGGATCGGACACGATGGCCACGGCGAAGCGCAGCCGCTGCGCCTGCCCGCCGGAGAGCCGGTCCACGCGACGCCCGGCCAGCGGGGAGAGCCCCGCGAGGTCCAGTGCCCGCGCCGTCGGCAGCGGCGCCGGGTAGCAGCGCCCCGCCAGCTCCACCAGCTCGCCCACCCGGACGGCGGGCATCATGCCGGTGTCCTGCAACATGGCCGCGATCCGCCCCTCGGCGACCGCCGCGCCCGGCTCCCGGCCGCAGACGAGCACCCGTCCCGCGTCCGGCGCGATGAGGCCGAGCAGCATGCCGATGGTGGTCGACTTGCCCGCCCCGTTGTGCCCGAGGAGGGCCACGGTCTCGCCCCGGCGAACCTCCAGGGAGACCTGCTGGACGGCGCGCACCGCGCCGTAGCTCTTGCTTGCCACGCACACGCTGATTGACATGCACCGAGCATCCGCCGCCGACCCCGCCCCGGTCGTCAGCCGCCGATGGTGTCCCGTGTACTCCGATCGTGGTACGCCGACGCCCGGGGCGCGCGGAGGCGGGAGCTCCGCGGCAGGCGGAAACGAACATCGTCGGGCTGGTCCAGGCACCGATCAGCAGCGGCGCCTGGTAGGCCGCCGCGCGCTCCCAGGGGCCGGCCAGAATCACACACGCCGGACGACCTGCGGTTGATGCCCACCGCAGCAGCCTGCGCGCGGCCTCGTCGTCGGACGGCGTGCCGTCCATCATGTCCCGCAGGATCGCGGAGCGAGCATGTGGTCGCCTGCATGGCGCTGCCCCATTCCCTCGTGAGGGACGCCCACCGAAGATCGCGCCGCTCGCGATCGGCATGCCGTCACCGGCACGGGCCCCTTCTCGATCGCGATGCCGGCGCTCGTGAGCTGGATGCTCACCCCTTCGGGTTCCGCGGCATGTCCTGGTCCGACGTGGCCTGGACGCTCCTGGCGGCGGGGATCGCACCGGCGGGGGGCGCTGCTCGCCGCGACGGTGCCGGTTCTCGATCCCCGGTCAGGGGCGCCGCGGAGTGCAGTCGAGGACGACGTGCCCGAGCGGGGTTCCGTGGACGCGGGCGACGTCGAGCCCCGCTTCGCCGGCGAGCGCGATGTAGTCCTCGACGGTACGCTCGCGGCCACCGCTGAGCACGAGCATGCGCAGGTTCATCTCGGCGAACATGGCCGGGTCGTCAGCGAAACCACCGCCGCGTTGCTCGATCACGACGACCCGTCCGTGCCGCCCGGCCGCGTCGGCGCACCGGCGCAGGATGCGCAGGGCGTCGTCGTCGCCCCAGTCGTGCACCACGCGCCTGAGCACGTACACGTCACCGCCGGCGGGCAGCGGGTCGAAGAAGCTCTGGCCGGCGAACGCGCATCGCGTGTCCAGTCCGCGCTCGGCCAGGTACCGCCGGCCTCGATCCACCGTGTCCGGCAGATCCACGAGCGTGGCCCGGATATCCGGCTCGGCGCGCAGCACTTCGGCGAGCAGTGCGCCGGTGCCGCCGCCGACGTCGATCACGTGCCGCACACCGGACCAGTCGTACCCCTGGGCCGCGTCGGCGACGTCGTCGGCTCCGGTGGCCATCATCGCGTCGAACGACGCGCTCAGCTCCGGGTTCGCGGCGAGATGCTCCCAGAACGGGGCGCCGAAGACCGTCTCCCACGCCGGTCGCCCGGTGCGGACCGTGTGCAGCAGACCGGTGAACGCCAGGTCCATCTGCCCGCCGAACCCACCCAGATCGAGCCGCGTCCGCATCCCGGACGGATGGCCGGACGCCAGCAGCGCGGCGGGCTCGTTGACCGCGAACCTGCCCGGCTCCCGTTCGGTGTAGACGCCCCGGCAGACCAGGTGACGCAGCAGCCGGCCCAGCGCGTCGGGGTCGGAGCCGGACCGGCGGGCCAGTTCCTCGACCGGCACCGCGTCGCCGGCCATCAGGTCGGTGAGCCCCAGCGTGGCCGCGACGCGTACCGCCATCGGGGTGACCAGATCCGTCACGGGGGCGAGTAGCTGCCAGGCCACTTCCCACGCCGACGCCCGGCGCTGCTGGTCGCGATCGTCTTCGGCGTCGGGCACGGCCGCGCCCCCCTCTCGCGGGATCAAGGCTTGCTCGCCAGGAAGCTACCATGCGGCGAGCGCGGCCCCCTGGACGTCAAGCCGCTCCGCCGCCGGTCCCGGAGACGGTCATCCGGTCCACGTGCTCGCCCCCGCCGCGATGGTGGTGCCCAAGGCCGGCGTGGTCGCGGACGCCGGGAGATTCCTTTAAGCGGCATGTGGCCGGTGAGGGGATGTGACCGTCCTACTTGAGCAGCGATAACGCATCGTCGACGGCGTTGCGGATGGTGCCGCGGCTGACGCCCGGCGAGAACGCTGCGGGCGCTTCCCACCGGGGTGCCGCGCGACGCGCGCCGCGTGGACGGTGACCATCGGCGGTCGCGTGCCGGCTGTCGGCCTGTCCAAGGAGCGGCCTGCGGTGGACGTCTCCGCCGTGGCCCTGCGCGACCTGACAATCGGCCGTGCACCGGGTGCGCGCTCGCGCGGGAACGCGCGCAGGTGAGCGTAGTCGTAGCCCTTATCGCCGTGCAGCTTCGCGGGTCGGCGCCGGCGGGTGCGGGCCAGGTAGGCGTTGGCGGTTCCGTCGGGGTGGGGATGTCAACGGACGTTCCGTGCACGACAGTGCTCATGACGGCGCCGGAAGTTGAGTAATCATCACTCAGGACCGCGGCCGGGATCGCGTCCATCCTGGGGGCAGGGGATCGGCGTCCTTCCCGGCCGATCGCCTCTGCGGACCGTGCCGGCACCAAGGACCCGAGAAAGGCCGTCGCAATGCTCTTCCGCCTGCTGGGACGCGTCGAGATCCAGATGGCCGACACGTCCTTCGCCGTCGAATCGGCCCCGGTGAGGGGGTTGCTCGCCGCGCTTCTCCTGGAGGAGGGGCGTTTCGTGCCGGTGGACCAATTGATGCGGTCCTTGTGGGACCACCCGCCGGATTCGGCTCGCAAGAACCTGCGGTTGCACGTCGCCCGGTTACGGACCCAGCTTGCGCCCCTGGACCTGCGCGAGAAACTGGTCACCCTGCGGGGCGGCGGAGGGGGCTATCGCATGCTGGTCGACCCGGACGACGTCGACGTGGTCCGGTTCAAGCGACTGGCCGCGCAGGGCTTCGCCGAGCTGCGCGTGCAGTGCGCGGGTTCGGCCGAGGTCGCGTTCATGGAGGCCCTCGGCTTGTGGCAGGGCCCCGTAGGGCAGGACTGCACGGCTTCCGAACGGTTGAGGTCCCGGTTCACCGCATTGGAGGAGTTGCATCTCACGGTGCGGGAACGGCTGGTGGAGGCCCGCCTGCGCCTCGGCCGTACGACCGAGCTCATCCCCGAGATCCTCGACATCCTGGCCGCCGTTCCCTTCCGGGAGGCGTCATGGGCGCATCTGATGCGCGCGTACTACCTCGGAGGTGACGTGGCGGGGGCGGTCTCGGCGTGGAACCGCGCCACGGCCACGCTCGGCGACCAGCTCGGCCTGGACCTGTCCGCCGAGTTGCGCGAGCTTCACCTGTCCATACTGCGCAGGGACGACCGTGCCGTCCGCGCGCCCTACGCCTCCTGGCCGGCCGAGCATCCCGGGCCGGTGAATCCCGCGCCCCGGCAGGCGGACGACCGGGCCGAGCGTGGCCACGGGCCGGCACGGGGCGGGGCCGGGCTGAGGCCGGTGCCGGCCGGGGCGGTGCTGCGGATGCCCGCGGCCGGGCGGGCCGGAGCGGGGTGATCCGGGCCACCGGCCGGCCGCGTTCGCCGTGGGCTCAGCCGCGGAGCCGGGCGGCCAGCTCACGGCGGGTGGCGATACCGAGTTTCATGTAGACCTGCCGCAGGTGATTGTCGACGGTGCGGACGGAGACGGTGAGTTTCGCGGCTATCTCCTTGCTGGGCATGCCCTGGGAGGCGAGCAGCGCGACCTCCCGTTCTCTCCTGGTCAGCTGCGCGGTCGTCGCCTCGATGGCCAGGGCGGGGGTGCTCGCTCCCTCGCAGCGGGCGGCGAGGGACCGCGCGCGGAGGTCCGCGGCCTGGGCGGCGCGAGGGTCGCCGGTCCGTCTCAGGATCGCGGCGGCGGTGCCGGCGGCCTCGGCCGCCATGAGGTCGGCGCCGATGGTCTCCAGTTCCTCCGCCACGGAGAGCAGGTCGCCCGGGGACTGCGCGGCGAAGGCGGCGGCCAGCCGGGCGCGTACCCGGTAGAAGTGGCCGCCGCTCTCCTCGGCGATCTCGGCCAGGCGTTCCGCCACGTCTCGCGCCCCGCCGAGCCGGGCCACGTCGGTCAGCAGGATGGCCTCGAAGGAGAGCTGCCTCCGGTCTCCGGCCTCCCGCGCCGCGGCGGTGAGCAGGGCTCGGGCCTGGGACAGCTCGCCCTTGGCGGCGAGCACCCAGGCGTGGCCGAGTTGTTCCTCGGGGACCGGAACGGGCCGGGTCAGCCGGCCGTGCTCGGCGAGCGCCGCCTCGGCCGCTTCGAGATCGCCTTGCAGGGCCGCGGACGCCGCCAGCCCGGTGAGCGCCATGGGCAGGAGGATGGCGGTGTGGGGGCGGGACGCGCGGGCGAGCTCCGCGTACCAGCGGCGCGCCTGTGCGGGGTGACCGGCCAGCCACGCCGCCCGTCCCAGATGGAAGGCCAGCAGCTTGTGCTCGGTGCCCGCGTTCTCCTGCACGACCGTATCGTGGGCGAGGCTGCTCACCGACCGGGCTTCGCGCAGGCGTCCGCTCTCGGTCAGGGCCAGGGAAAGGATGGACGCGTGCGCCGCTTCGTGAGTGGTCATGGAGTACGTCTCGGCATCGACGGCCTCGCTGACGGCGATGGCACGCCGGGCCCAGTCCACGGCCTCCTCGCCTCGTCCCGTGAACGACAGTGCCGCCGACATGGTGGTCACGGCGACCAGCCACGTCATCACGTCCGGCCGCTGCCCGTCCCGCAGCCGCAGGGGTTCGAGCAGCGCGATGCTGCGCGCGAACTCGCCCACCGCGAAGCAGCCCGCGGCTTCGGCGACCTGGAGGACGTCACGTCCGAGGGGCGTCGTGACATGGCGGCGGGCGTCGCCGATGATGTCGAGGAGATTCCGGTAGGAGGTGCCGAGCCCCCAGCTGAGGTTCTGGATCCGCAGGAACGCCACGGAGACCACCTCCGGCTCCTCACGGGCCAGCCCCTGGGCCTCCGACAGCACCGCCTCGGCCCGCGCGAACTGCCCCGCCTCGTACAGGGTCTTCCCCAGCAGCAGGCGTAGCCGCACGTCGTACTGGTCCTGGGGGACGGCCTGCAGCAGGGACAGGGCGCGCTGGTACTCGCGTGCGTGGGTGGCGAGAGCCGCGGCCTGGGCGAGCAGCGCGGTGTCCGCGGTTCCGGTGGCGGCCAGTTGGCAGGTGGCCAGATGTATCGCGTCCTCCCGGCGGCGGGCTCCGCTCTCGCGCAGCAGGGCGATGTGCCGCAGCAGCGTCTCCCTGCGGCGCACCGCGGTCATGTCGGCGCGCCTTACCTCTCCGTACAGAGGATGGGCCAGCCGGACGACGGTACGCCGCCGCTCACGGCCGACGACGATCAGTCCTTCCTGTTCGAGCCGGTCCAGGGTCGAGGGGGCGGCCTCCTGGGCGAGCCGGGCCATCGACAGCGGCTCGCAGAGCGCCAGAAGGTCGAGTACGGGCCGGCTCGACGGCGGCGCGGCCGACAACCGGGACCGGATCAGGTCGCGCAGGCGCCGGGTTCCCGACAGGGGGCCCGAGGTCATCTCCCATAACTCGCCATCGCTCGCCAGGGCCCCGGATGCGACCGCCCCGGCCACGAGCTCACGCAGGTAGAGCGGGTTGCCGCCGCTGGCGGTGAACAACTGGCTGACCGTGCTGCTGCCGACGGGCCCGCCGAGGACCCGCTCCAGCAGGATTTCGACCTCTGGGCGCTCGAACTCGGCCAGGTCCACTTGGTGGACGGCGTCACCGCCGGACAACGCCGTCACGATGGTGTCCGGCGGTCCCCCCGAGCGCACGGTGCCGAGCAGAAAGGCCACGCCGGCGTCCATCAACTGTCTCAGCAGAACCGCCGAGGTCGCGTCGAGCAGATGGATGTCGTCGATGAGGAGCACCGTCGCGGACGAATCCGATCCGGGCCGCGACAGGAGCCGGGCCACGGCGGCGAACCCGGCGACGGGATCGGACAGATCGACCTGCGCGGGGAGAAGGTGCGCGATGGCTCCCAGGGGCACCGAGGCGGCGGCGGCCGTGGCCACCGCGCGTCCGACTCGCCGGCCGTGCCGCACCGCCCGCTCCGCGCACTCCTCGGCCAGGCGCGACTTTCCCACCCCGGCGGGACCGAAGATGAGAAAGCCGGTGCTCCTGGGCTCTCGGAGTACCTCGTCGAACGTGTCCAACTGCACCGCGCGGCCCACCAGCGGCCAGCGCCCCAGCACGTCCTCCTGCCGCATCGCACCCCCACCTTCGCGATTCCGCCATGCCGGATTACATGGCGATTTCTGAATGTGCAAAGGATTCCGAGTAGCGACGTTATTTCAGTGAACAGCATGAAGTAACTGTTTCCGGGGATATTCCACTGAACCTGTGTCGACCGCCTTGTTCCCCGCCATCGCCGGCCCGTCGGATCTTGGCCCGCTTCCCTCCTCTGAGCAGGCGGGATGAGGGTGAAAAGGTTCAGGACCGGCCGGGTGACTCCAGGGCCGGTCGCAGCGCGCCCAGGAACTCCGCCGCCTCGCGGCCGTTGACGAACCGGTGGTCGTAGGACAGGCCCAGGGAGACGACCTGCCGGGTCGTGAAGTGGCCGGCGGCGGTCTGAACCACTTCGGAACGCGGCGCGGTGAGAGCGAGCGCGCAGATCTGCCCGGGGAAGACCAGGGGCGCGGCCATGATCACGCCGTTCTCGGTGTGCAGGGTGACCATGATGGCGCCGCCGCGCAGATCCTCCTCCCGGAAACGCCCCTTCATCGCCACCTGGCGCAACCGGGTGAGGTCGCGGGCGATCTCCGCGAGCGTCCGCCCTCCGGCGTCCCGTATCACCGGGACCACCATGCCGTGGCCGACGTCCATGGTCACGCCCACGTCGGCGACGTCGGCCGGGGCGACCCGCCGGGCGTCGACCGGAGTGGCGAAGAAGACCGGGAAGCGGCCGAGCAGGTCGCCGACGGCCTTGACCAGCAGCTCCGGCAGGCCGATCAGCACGCGGGACCGTCTGCTCTCCTCGCGGGCGAACACGAGCGTCTCGGTCACATCGACGCGCATCAGGGTGAACGCGGACGGGATCTCCCGGTGGGACCGCTCCACGGTCTCGGCGATGCGCCGCTGGATCGGCGACGACTCGACGAGGCCGGTCTTCGGCCCCTCCGCCGCATCCGCCATGGGCTCCGGCTCGGCGGGCGCGAGCGCCTCCACGTCGGCGCGGCGGACCACCTTCACCCCGAGCGCGTTGACCCGCTCCATGGGGATGCCGTGCTGGGCGATGAACCGCCGGGCGGGCTCGGTGACGACCGGCTGCCCGGGGGCGGCCGGTTCGGCGGGCGCGGCCGGTTCCGTTCGGGGCGGGGCGGTCTCGCCGTCCCGTTCCAGCCGCGCGATGACCTGACCCGGCGCGCACTCGGCGCCCTCAGGCAGCAGATGCCGCAGCACCCCGTCCTCGTGGGCGGTGAGTTCCTCGATCGCCTTGGAGGTCTCCAGCTCGGCGATCGGGTCGCCCGCCCGTACGGCCTCACCGTCCTTCGCCGTCCACGCGGTCAGCAGGTAGACGCCGTCGTTGTTGTTGAGCTTGGGCACCTGGATCTCGGTCACGAGATCGCCTCCATGATCACGTTCTTGATGCGGCCGGGCTGGAGCAGGACCTCGCGTTCGAGGTGCGGGGCGGCCGGGATGACGCTCGCGGCGGCACCGGCCAGCGTGATCGGGCGGCGCAGCGTGGACCACAGCCGCGGGTGGAGAACCCGGGCGACCTCCGCCCCCCAGGCGCCGCCCTCGGTGCCGTCCTCCAGGACGCAGACGTGCCGGACCCGGTTCAGGCCGGGGAGGTCGGGCACCGGATACAGCCGGGCGGGGACCAGCAGCTCGCAGATCACCTCCTGCTCCAGCATCAGCTCCCATGCGGCGGACAGTGCCCGGTGGACCATCCCGCCGGGGACGATGAGCGTGCAGTCGGGCGCGGGATCGTCATTGTGGAACACCCGGGCGACGCCGCCGACGATCTCGTAGCGGAACAGGTCGTCCACCACGCCGCCGGTGTACATCGCGCTGGTGTAGAGGACCTTGTCCTCGAAGAGCAGGCAGGGCCGCTCGGTCGCGAACATGCCGGCGATCAGCTCCCCGGCGTCGTGGAAGGGGGTGAGCTCGTAGACGTGCAGGCCCGGGACGCCGATGAAGTGCTTTTGCGGGCTCTGGCTGTGGGTGGGCCCGTAGCCGCGGTTGCCCCCGGAGGGGCAGCGGACGATCAGCGGGATCGGTACCGGTCTGCCGTACATGGCGGTGGACTTGGCGGCGAAGTTCACCAGTTGGTCGAAGGCGAGGGCGGCGAAGTCGGCGAACATGATCTCGACGATCGCGGGGCGTCCGGCCAGGGCCAGCCCGGCGCCGACCCCGACGATCGCGTTCTCGCTGATCGGGGTGGACCGGACCCGGTCGCCGAACCGGTCGTACAGGCCCTTGGTGACCTTGAAGGCACCACCGTACGGGTCGCGGACGTCCTCACCCAGCAGGTGCACGCGAGGGTCGGCCGCCATCAGGTCGTGCAGGGCGCCGTTGAGGTGCGCGGAGACGCGGGTCACGGCCCCTCCCACACGGACAGGGGGCGGGCGGACACCTCGGCGGCGACGCGCTCGACCAGTTCGCGCGCTCTCAGGTCGCAGGGTTCGAAGATCTCGGGGTACAGCCGGGCGTAGCGGGTGTACCAGTCGTGCCGCGCGACCCGGGCGATCTCCTCCGGGGTCCTGGTGTCGTCGCCCTTGCTGTGCGGACCGATCCGGTGGGTGGCGAACTCGGCGACGAGCGGCAGGGAGTCCCGGCGCACCGCGGCGACCAGCGGGGCCAGCTCGGCGCGGATGTGCCCGATGTCAGTGGATGTCGTGCGGTGGTGCGGGATGTCGAAGGCGGCGGCGCGGCCCGCGACCGTGCCGGCCATGTGCGCCGCGGCCGGGGTGGACTGGGCGATCCCGTTGTGCTCGACGACGACCAGCAGCGGAACCCGCCACAGCCGCGCCATGTTGAGCGCCTCGTAGACCGCTCCTTCGCCCCAGGTGCCGTCTCCGATGTACACGCAGGCCAGGGCGCCGGTCCCCTTGAGGGTGAGCGCGGTGCCGACCGCGACCGGCAGGCTCTCGCCCTGCACCCCCGTGGACAGGAACCGGTGGTGGTAGATGTGCTGACTGCCGCCGACGCCCGCGCACAGCGCGCCCTGACGGCCCATGATCTCGGCGAGGAGCCCGTACGGCTCGGCGTGGCGGGCGAGGAAGTGGCCGTGCCCCCGGTGGTTGCTGAAGACGAAGTCGGCCTCATCGAGCAGCGGTTTGAGGGCGACCGGCACGTACTCCTGCCCCAGGCAGGTGTGGGTGGTGCCGCTGAGCCGGCCCTTGTCGAACAGGCGGAGCAGGGTCAGCTCGAAGTGCCGGATGAGCAGCAGGAGGTCGAGGTCGGCCTCGGCCGGGGGCGAGAGCGTTTCCCGCTCGGGCGGGGACAGTGCTGGTTGTGCGGTCATCTGGGCGCTCCTCTGCGTCGAGGACGGCATGCGCGACGTCCTACGGGACACGGGTGAATTGGGAGCGCTCCCAAGAGCGTAGGAGCGAGCCCTGGAGCTGTCAACGACGCCCCCGGGCACGATCCAAAGCGAGTCCGGCGGTGTCGCGCCCGTGTCCGGCGTCGTCCGCCGGACACGGGCCGGAGCGAATTCGACGGGATCGCCGCAGCTCCCGAGCCTTCGACCGGGCGGGCATGCGTTCTCCATGCGTTTTCCATGCGGAGCGTCGTTAGGTTGTCCCGTGCCAATTGGGAGCGCTCCCACATGACCCCGGTCGCACATGCAGGGGTTGCGCGGACCGCACGACCGGCCGCGACGACCCCCGACCGCCTCGCCGTCGCCGAAGGGCTGACCTGATGTCTGTCGCGGATCTGTCCGAAGCAAAGAGGGAACTGCTGAGAAACCGGCTGAAAGCCGGGCGGGAGAGCCGGACCATCCCCCGCCGGCCCGAGGGCACCGACCCGCCGCTGTCGCCCACGCAGGAACCGCTGTGGTTCACCGAGCACTTCACGCCGGGCACCTCCACCTACACCGTCGTGCTCGCCGTACGGCTGCACGGCCCCCTCGACGCCGGGCGCCTGACCGAGGCGCTGGCGGCTCTGCCCGTCCGGCACGAGAGCCTGCGCCATCGGTTCCTCGCCACGGACGAGGGGCTGCCCGGCGTCCATGTCGTGGCGGAGGCCGAAGTGCCGCTGGTCAGCACCACCGCCGAGACGGACGAGGAGGTCGTCGCGCTCATCGACGCCGAGAGCGCCATCCCCCTCGATCTCGCCGAGGGCCCGCTGCTCCGGGCCCTGGCGATCACGAAGGACGCCCGCGAGCACGTCCTGGCCCTGCTGGTGCACCACATCGTGGCCGACGGCCAGTCGGCGCAGATCCTCATGCGTGACCTGCTGGCCCTGTACCGCGGCGATGCCCCGCCGCCGCCGATCGTGCGATTCGGCGATGTCGCCCTGTGGCAGCGCGGGCGGAACCTGGACGGCGAGCTGGACTTCTGGCGGCGGGAGCTGTCCGGGCTGCCGCGCGTCGAGCTGCCCACGGATCGGCCGCGTCCGCCGGTGCAGTCGCTCGACGGCGCCACCCATGTCCGCCACCTCCCCGCCGACCTGGTGGACGGCCTCACCGCCCTGGGCGGCGAGCACGGCGCGACGATGTTCATGACGGTGCTGGCCGCCTTCCAGGTGCTGCTGTCACGCATGTCGGGGCAGGACGACTTCGCCGTCGGCACCCCCGTGGCCGGGCGCACCAGGCCCGAGTTCGACGACGTGGTGGGGATGTTCGTCAACACGCTGGTCCTGCGGGCCCGGCTGGCGGACGACCCCGGTTTCGGCGCGCTGCTGGACCGTACCAGGGACACCGTCATCGACGCGCTCGACCACCAGGAGCTGCCCTTCGCCGAACTCGTGACCGCCCTGGAGGTGCCGCGCGACCCGAGCCGGCCTCCGCTGATCGACACGCTGTGCTCGATGCACGACCTCGCCCCCGACCGCGCGGACGACACGGTCTCGGCGTTCCCACTCAAACCGGGATCGGCCAGGCACGACGTGGAGCTGTACGTCGTGCCCGGCGAAGGCGGCGGCCTGAACTGCGCGTTCACCTACCGGACCGCGCTGTTCGACGAGAGCACGATCGCCCGTATGGCCGGCTACCTGGAGGAGTTGCTGCGCGGGGCCGTGGCCGACCCCGCCATGCCGGTCAGCCGCCTGCCCCTGACCGGTGACGCCGGCCTGATCAGCGGATGGAACGACACCGCGGCCGACTTCCCGGCCACCGCCACCCTGCACGGCCTCATCGAGGAGCAGGTCGCCCGCACCCCGGACGCCACCGCCGTGACCTTCGGCGGGCGATCGTGGACCTACCGCGAACTGGACGAGCGGGCCAACCGGATCGCGCACCGCCTCATCGGGCTGGACGTGGGGCCCGGCCGCCTGGTCGCGATCTGTGCCGAACGCTCGCTCGAACTCGTGGCGGGACTGCTCGGCGTCCTCAAGACCGGCGCCGCCTACGTGCCGCTCGACCCGGACTACCCGGCCGACCGGCTGGCGTTCATGCTCTCCGACTCGGCCGCGCCCGTCGTGCTGACCCAGCGGGCCCTGGCGGAGCGGCGGGCCTTCGACGGGGCGGCTGTCCTGCCGCTGGACCGGGCGGCGCTCTGGGACGACCTGCCCGTGACCCCTCCGGAGCCCCGGGGCACCCCGGGCACGGCCGCGTACATGATCTACACCTCCGGTTCCACCGGGCGCCCCAAGGGCGTGCTCAACAGCCACCGCGGCATCGTCAACCGGCTGGACTGGATGCAAAAGCGCTTCCGTCTCACCGGCGAGGACGTGGTGCTGCAGAAGACCCCCGCGAGCTTCGACGTCTCGGTGTGGGAGTTCTTCTGGCCGCTGCTCACCGGCGCGCGGCTGGTGCTGGCCGAACCCGGCGGCCACCGCGACCCCGCCTACCTGTGCGACGTGATCACCACCGAGCGGGTCACCACAGTGCACTTCGTGCCCTCCATGCTCGGCGTCTTCCTCGCCGACGACGGCGCGGCGGGCTGCACCTCGCTGCGCACCATCGTCTGCAGCGGCGAGGAGCTACCCGTCGACCTGGCGGTGCGCTGCCTGCGAACCCTCCCCGCGGAACTGCACAACCTGTACGGACCGACCGAGGCGGCCATCGACGTCTCCGCCTGGCAGTGCACCCTCCCCGCCCTGGAGGGCCGCACCAGCGTGCCGATCGGCTCCCCTATCCAGAACATCACCCTGCACGTGCTCGACCGCCACGGCGAGGCCGTCCCCGTCGGCGTGCCCGGCGAGCTGTACATCGGCGGCGTCGGCGTCGCGCTCGGTTACCACGCACGGCCCGAGCTGACCGCCGAGCGCTTCGCCGGCGGCCGCTATCGGACCGGCGACGCCGCCCGCTGGCTGCCCGACGGGACGATCGAGTTCCTCGGCCGCCTCGACGGCCAGGTCAAGCTGCACGGCCTGCGAATCGAGCTGGGGGAGATCGAGGCGGCCCTGCGCGAGAAGGCCGGCGTGGGCGACGCCGCCGTCATCGTGCGGGAGGACGTGCCGGGCGACCGGCGCCTGGTCGCCTACCTCGTCCCGGCCGCGGGAGCCGGTGAGCCCGAGCCCGCGCAAGTACGGGCGGCGCTCAGGGGCACCTTGCCGGAGTACATGCTGCCGTCGATGTTCGTCACGCTCGGCGCGCTGCCGCTCACGCCCAACGGGAAGCTCGACCGCAAGGCGCTGCCCGTCCCGGCGGCCGGCGGCGACGCGCCGTACGCCGAACCCACGACCGAGCACGAGAAGGCCGTGGCCGGGATCTGGGCCGAGGTGCTGTCCGCGGAGCGGATCGGCGCGGACGACGACTTCTTCGAGCTCGGCGGCAACTCGCTGCTGGCCATCCAGGTCGTCGCCAGGCTGCGCAAGGCGCTCCCGCCGGGATCGGCGCAGGTCGGGTTGGTGGACATGTTCACCCACCGGACCGTGCGGGAACTCGCCGCATTCGCCGGCTCCGCCGGGGGCGAGCGCTCGCTGCTGCAGCGGCTCACTCCGCCCCGCGCGGCGGGCGTCACCCACGTCTGCGTGCCGTACGGGTCGGGCAGCGCCGTGGTCTATCAGCCGCTGGCCGACGCCCTCCCCACCGACCAGGCGCTCTACGCCCTGTCCATTCCCGGCCATGACGCGGGCCTGGACGAGGAGCCGATGGAGTTCGACGAGCTCGCCGCCCGCGCCACCGCCGAGATCCTCGCCATCGAGGGGCCGCTGGTGATCTACGGCCACTGCGGCGTGGGCGCGGCGCTGGCGATCGAACTGGCCACGCGGGTCGAGGCGGCGGGCCGTACCCTGGACGCCGTCTACATCGGGGCGATCTTCCCGTTCGCCCGCCCGCGCGGGCTCGTACGCTCGCTGTCCCGGCTCGGAGTGATCGACCGGCTGCGCAGCAGCCGGAACGAGATCAACTGGCTCAAGGCGCGCGGCGTCGACCTGGAGGAGCTCGACCCCGGCGTGGCCGACCGGATCGTCCGGAACATGCGCCGCGACTCGAAGGTCGCGGAGAAGTACTTCACCCGGCTGTTCGACTTCCCCGACCGGCCGAAGCTGCGCGCCCCGATCATCTCGGTGATCGGCGAACGCGACCCGGTGACCGACTTCTACCAGGAGCGGTACCGCGAGTGGGGCTTCCTCACCGACGTCACCGCGCTGGTCGTACTGGACGAGGGCGGGCACTATTTCCTGCGCTACCGGGCGGAGGAACTGGCCGCCGCCCTGCGCACGCACACCCACATGGAGGTCTCCGGCCGGGCGGCCGAGCGGACCTGGCGGGTGGAGGCGGTCTGGGACGCCACGACGCCGGAGCCCGCCGGGACCCGCGAGGTACGGCCCAGCATGGGCCGTTTCCTCACCGTGGCCGCCAGCCAGCAGATCTCGATGATCGGCTCGGCGCTCGTCGGCTGGGCGCTGCCGCTCACCATTCTCACCGGCTCCGGCTCGATCACGCAGTTCTCCATCCTGGCCGTGCTCAACCTGGCGGGACTGCTGATCTCCCCGCTGGCCGGGGCGATCGTGGACCGGGGCGACCGGCGGCGGGTGCTGCTGCTGGCCGACTGCGCCTCCGCCGCGATCCAGACCGTCCTGGGGGCGCTGATCCTCTTCGGGGACGTCCGGCTGTGGCAGATCTACGTCCTGGTCGCCTCCCTGTCCATCGCGAGCGGCTTCCAGCGCCTGGCCTACACCTCCGCGGTGCCGCAGCTCGTGCCCAAGCACTACCTCGGACACGCCATGGGCGTCACGCAGATGACCAACGGCGTGGCCCAGCTCATCGTCCCGCTCATCGCGGCCGGCCTGCTGGCCTGGATCGGGCTCGGCGGCATCGTCGCCATCGACGTGGCCAGCTACGGGGTCGCGATCGCCGTCGTGCTGCTGGTCCGCTTTCCGGACACGCTGCCGTGGCGGCCGCGCGAACCGCTGAGCACGGAGATCGCCAAGGGCTTCTCCTACACCTGGAACGACCGGGGCCTCCGCGCGATGCTGACCTTCTTCGCCGTGCTCAACATCTTCCTCTCACCGCCACTGCTGCTGGTCGCCCCGCTGGTGCTCTCCTTCGCGACACTCGCCGACGTCAGCGTGATCTCGGTGGTGACCGGCCTGGCCGCCATGCTCGCCGGGCTGACCATGGCCCTGTGGGGAGGCCCGCGCCGGCGGCACTTCCGCGGGGTGCTGATCTCCAGCGTGGCCATCGCCGGCGGCGCCGTCGTCACCGGGCTGAGCCCGTCCCTGGT
This sequence comes from Thermocatellispora tengchongensis, assembly GCF_014202315.1. Classification (GTDB taxonomy): domain Bacteria; phylum Actinomycetota; class Actinomycetes; order Streptosporangiales; family Streptosporangiaceae; genus Thermocatellispora; species Thermocatellispora tengchongensis. The sequence goes on from NZ_JACHGN010000015.1 coordinate 173,542, forward strand.
GGTGGTCGGCGCCGGGGCGTTCGCGCTGACGTACTCCCTGACGCTGATGAACGCCATCTATTCCACGATCGTGCAGCTCAAGGTGCCATTCCGGTTCCACGGCCGGGTCTTCGCGCTGAACACGCTGGTCGCCTGGTCCACGCTGCCGATCGGCATGGGCGTGGTCGCCCCGCTCGGCGCGGCCCTGTTCGACCCGATGCTCGCCCCCGGCGGGGCGCTCGCCCCGACGGCCGGCGCCGTCATCGGTGTCGGTCCGGGCCGCGGGATCGCCTTTCTGTACCTGGTGTGCGCGCTCGGAATGCTGCTGGTGGTGGCCGGGGCCCTGCGGGTGAGGCGGCTGGCCCGTCTCGACACCGACATGCCCGACGCCCTTCCCGACGACCTGGTCGGCTTCGAGACGTTGCGCGACCGCGATCAGGCCCCGCAGGGCCGCATCCCCACGAAGGAGGAGATCCAGGCATGAGGTTCCTGGTGGTGCTCAACGACGAGAAGCAGTACTCGATCTGGCCGGCGGAGCGCGAGCTTCCGGCGGGCTGGCGGGCCGAAGGGTTCGAGGGCGAACAGGAGGATTGCCTGGCCCACATCGGCCGGGTCTGGAGTGACATGCGCCCCCGCAGTGCGCGCCGGGAGGCCGGATGAACCGGGCGCTCGCGGCCAGGCTCGCCGAGCTGGTCCACACCGCCTCCGGCGGGACGCTCGACGCCGGGCTGGTCATGAACTCACGGGAGCCCTTGACCGCGCTCGGCCTCACCTCGCTCGGCCGGCTACGGCTGGTGGACGTGGTCGAGGAGGAATTCGACGTCGTCCTGGACCTTGACGAGGCGCACCTGGACGATTTCCCGTCGCTGGTCCGCCACGTGAGCCGGCACACCACCGAGGACGAGTCGTGATCCCGCGGACGGTCCCCGGCATGCTGGCGCTGCGCGCGGCGCAGGAGCCCGAGCGAATCGCGATCGTGGTCGCGGGCGAGGGGGAGCTGACGTTCGCCCAGTGGGAACGCCGCTCCCACGCCGCCGCGCACGGACTGCTCGACCGCGGGGTACGGCCCGGCGACCGGATCGGCCTGCTCTTCGAAGGCCGGGACTGGATCGACTTCGCCGTCGCCTACTGTGCGGTCCAGCTCGCCGGGGCGGTCGCCGTGCCGGTGCCGGCCCGGCTCGCTCCCGCCGAGGTTCAGCGGCTGCTCGGCCACTGCGGGGCCTGCGCGGTCGTCCACGGTCGTGGGCTGCGGGTTCCCGACGGCGGCGAGCGCTGGACGGCGGCCCCGGCGGATCTGGAGGGCCGGGAGACCCGGCCCGTCGATGCCCGGGTCGGGCCGGACGACCTCGCCCAGATCCTCTACACGTCCGGGACCACCGGCACGCCCAAGGGGGTCGGCGCCACCCACGCGAACCTCACCTTCGGCTGCGAGACGCGCCCGAACCGCCGCAGGTTCCGGCACTCCCGGTACCTGCTGCACGCCTTCCCCATCGGGACGAACGCGGGGCAGACCATGCTGATCAACGCGCTGGACGCCCATCCGGCGATGCTGACGCCGCCCCGGTTCACCCCGGCGCGTTTCGCCCGGCTGATCGCGGCGTACGCGGCCGGCACGGTGTTCGTCGTCCCGGCGATGGCGATCGAGTTCCTCAACTCCGGGATGCACGAGCGGTACGACATGTCCAGCGTGGTGCTGCTCGGCTCGGCGGCCTCGGCCCTGCCCCCCTCGGTGTCGGCACGGCTCGCCGCCGCCTTCCCCAACGCGACGGTGATCAACTACTACACCTCGACCGAGGCGGCCCCCGCCCAGACCATCATGGTCTACGATCCCGCGCGTCCCGGCGCACTCGGCCGGCCCGCGTTCGGCGGCGCGCTACGCGTCACCGGCCCCGACGGCGAGGTGCTGCCGCCGCGGGAAGTCGGCGAGGTGTGGATGAGATCGCCGGCCGCCCCCCGCTCCTACTACCGGGACGAGGGGGCGAACGCCGAGGCGTTCCGCGACGGGTGGGTGCGCATGGGCGACCTCGGCTACCTGGACGCGGACGGTCACCTCCACCTCGTCGACCGGGAGGGCGACGTGGTCAAGTCCGGTGCGTTCAAGGTGTCCACGATCCAGGTGGAGGCCGCGCTGTACGAGCATCCGCAGGTCGCCGAGGCCGCGGTGCTGGGCGTCCCGCACCCGGTGCTGGGCACCGTCCTCGCCGCCGTCGTCGTGCCCCGGTCCGCCGGGGTCTCCGGCGTCGAGCTGCGCGCCTTCCTGATGGACCGGGTGGCCGCCCATGAGCTGCCCGAGCGGGTGCTCATCGTGGACGCCCTCCCCAGGAACCAGTCAGGAAAAGTCATCAAAACAGTGTTGCGGCGGCTGCTTGAGACCGCCACGACCGGCAACCCGGAAGGCACCTGAATGTCCATGTCACTGATGAACGGGTCGGAGCCGGCGTCCCTCGCCCAGCACGGGATGTGGGTGACCGAGCGGGCGGGACTCGGCGGCGCTGTGTACCACATGGCGTTCGCCGTCCACCTCGACGGCCCGCTCGACACGTATCGGATGCTCGCCGCCTGCGGTGCCGTGGTCCGCCGCCATCCCGTCCTCGCCGCGGCCCTCGTGGAACGGGACGGGCGGCTGCACATGGCCCCCGCCGCGGTCCCTCCGAAAATCGGGTACGAGGACCTGTCCGACGGCGGCCCGGCACTCCTGCCGGGTTCGCCGGAGTGGCTCGCGTCCCCGCTGTCGCCCGGCCTGGACCTGAGCACCGGGCCGGTGTCGGCCTTCACCCTGGTCCGGCTGGCCCCGGACCTGCACACGCTGCTGGTGGTCGTCCACCACGCGGTCTGCGACGGCGTGTCCGAGGAACTCCTCCTGCGCGATTTGGCCGCGGCGTACGGCGGCGCCGAACTGCCGCCCTTACCGGTCTCCTACGGCGAGGCGGCGTCCGCCGAGACGGCCAGGGTGGAGGACAAACTGGAGGAGGCGGCGCGGTTCTGGCGGTCGCGCTGGCACGACGAGGAGGACGTGCTGCTCCCCGGCGCCCGCCGCGCCCGGCTGCGCGCGGTCCCCGGCGAGGCGGTGGACCTCGCCCTGGGCGGCGGGGTGGCCGAGACCGCCGAACGCCTGGGGGTCACCCGCTTCGAGTTCACGCTGGCCGCCTTCCAGGTGCTGCTGCACGCCTACGGCAACGAGCGCGCCACGGTGTCGATCGACGTGTCCACCCGGACCGAGCAGACCCGCGAGCACGTCGGGCTGTTCGTCAACGAACTGCCCGTGGCCCTGACGCCGAGCGGCACGTTCGCCGGCTTCGCCCACGTCGTCCGGCGGCAACTCCGCGAGGTCTACCGGCTGCGGGAGGTTCCCGTCGCCCGCGCGCTGGGCGGGATCAGCCCCCGCTCGGCCCTGACCCCGGTCTCGATGAGCTTCCGCCGGGTGGACGACGAGATCGGCTTCGCCGGGCTCGACGCCTCCGTCGAGTTGTCGATGTTCACCGGGTACGTCCGCGGCACCCTGCACCTGCACGCGCTGGACTCCCCCTACGGCATCACCTCCCGGCTCCAGTTCGACCCGGAGGTGCTGGACCGTGCCTCCTGCGAGATGATCGCCGCCGACCTGCGGGCACTGATCGCAGGCGTCGTCGCCCGGCCCGACGCCCCGATCGGCGAGCTGCCCCTGCCGTCCCGCGCAGGCTCGGTCCAGGCGGGCGCCCTGCCCGCGACCGGGGCGTTCCCGGAAGCGGTGCCCGCGTTCGAGCGTGCGGCCGGGACGGAGACCGAGCCGGACGACGACCTCATCGGCGAGGTCACGGCGATCTGGTGCGAGACGCTCAACCGGCCCGACATCAAGCCGGATGACGACCTGTTCGACCTCGGCGGGCACTCCCTGGACATCACCCGGATCGTCGCGCTCGTCCGGGAACGGATGGACGTCGACCTGTCCTTCGAGGTGTTCATCGACGCCCCCACCGTCGCCGGGATCGCCGAAGAGATCGTCAGGTCACGCCGATGACCACGGCGACCACGGTGACCACGGCGACCTGGCGGCGGGCGGTGACGCTGCGGTTCACCGGATCGCGTGGCGGGCAGGGCCCGGCCACCTGGGGGCAGCGCGCCATCTGGCGGCTGATCCACCGGCTGGGCGAGGCCGACCCCTTCTACAACATCCCCTGGACCCTGCCGATCGCCGGCCGGGCCGGCCTGGGGACCGTACTCGACGCACTGCGCACGCTCGTCGAGCGGCACGAGGCCCTCCGCACCACCTGCGAGCAGACGCCCGCCGGGCTGGTGCAGCGGGTGGCGCGCACGGGCGAGCTGACGGTCGGCGTCTTCGACGCGTCCGGCGCCAGGCCGCTCACCGAGGCCAAGAGGATCGCCGCCGACCTGGCCGCCAAGACGTTCGACTACGGGGTGGACCTGCCGGTGCGGTGCGCCGTCGTGCTCGAAGGCGACCGGCCCCGGGCCATCGCCTTCGGCCTGTCGCACCTGGCCGTCGACGGCTGGGCCCTGGATCTCATCGCCGGCGAGTGCCGGGCCCTCATCTTCGGGGACGACCTGCCCGAACCCTCCTGGCAGCCGTTGGACCAGGCGGCGTTCGAACAGGGCCCCCGAGGCGCCGCCCGGGGAGAACGGTCACTGCGTCACTGGGAGTCGCTGCTGCGCCAGGGCCCGCTGAATCTGTTCGACCTCCCCCGGGTCATCCCCGAGGAGCCGCGGTTCGTCCGGCTCGGCATGGAGTCGGCCGCCGCCGCCCGGGCCGCGCGGACGCTGGCGGAACGTTGGTCGATCAGCACGGCGAGCGTGCTGACCGCCGCCTCCGTGACGCTCCTGGCCACGGTGACCGGCCACTCTGACCTCAACATGCAGCTCGTCGTGTCGAACCGGCACATTCCGCGGATCGGCCGGATGGTGGGCACCGCCGTACAGGATGGACTGGTCTTCTTCCGTCTGGGCGGGACGACCTTCGGCGAGGTCGCACGGCGGACGCACCGGCAGGCGCTGCTCGGCTGCCGCAACGCGTACTACGACCCGGTCGCCTGGGACGCGCTGCGCCGAAGGGTGGGCCGGGAACGCGGCGGCGCCCTCGACATCTCGGCCTACTTCAACGACACCCGGCCCACCGGGGACTGGCCGGACCTGCCCGAGGGCGGCCCGGCCGTGCCGGCCGCGCCCGCCAGGACCTTCGTCGTCGGCGCGTGGCGGCGGGTGGACGCCACCGTCGTCTTCTCCACCGGCCCCGCCACCCACACCGGCCAGTTCTACCTGGTGACCGACACCGCGTGCGTGCCCCGGGCGACGGCCGAGGCCATGCTGCGCGGGCTGGAGACCCTGCTGATCCGCGCTGTGATTCAGGACGTGCCGTTGGAGGAGGTCGCCGCGCTGTGCGGGCTCGGCCCGCTGCGGCGCCGGCCGGCCGCACCGCTCGCGGCGGGGAAGGAGACACGATGACCGGAGCCGACCGGCGCCAGGCGCTGCTCACCCGGCTCGCCGAACTGCCGCCCGAGCAGCGCGACGCGCTGCACGCGTCCCTCCTGCGCCGGCCGCGCGAGCGTACCTGGCCGCTCACCCGCCAGCAGGAGCAGTTCTGGTACATCAACCAGTTCGCCAAGGACCCGGCCGGCAGCTCGTACCACATTCCATGGTGCGTTCGGCTGCGCGGGCCGATCGACCAGGAGGCCCTGGCCACCGCCCTCACCCGGATCGTCGAGCGGCATCACACGCTCCGGGTGCGGTTCCGGCTGGTAGACGACCGGCTCGTGCAGGTCCTCATGCCTCCCGAACCGGTGCCGCTGCCCCTGCTCGACGTCGCGGACGAGGAGGAGGCCGCCCTGGCCGCCTTCATCGACCGGCCGTTCGACCTGGAGAACGATCCGCCGTTGCGGGCGGCGCTGCTGCGCCTGGCGGACGACGAGGCCGTACTGTGCGTCGTGCTGCACCACATCGTGGCCGACGCCTGGTCGCTCAACATCCTGCTGCGGGAGATGGCCGAGTGCTACACGGCCCGGTGGGAGGGGCGGGAGCCGGATCTGCCGGAGCTGCCGATCCAGTTCCCCGACTTCGCCGCCGAGGACGGCCGGCGGGACCATTCGGCGGCCCTGGAGCACTGGACCCGTACGCTCGCCGGCTCGGTCCCCCTGGACCTGCCGATCGACCGTCCCCGCCCGCCGCGGTGGACGGGCCACGCGGACGAGGAGCACTTCCGGATCAGTGAGGAGGCCGTCGTCCGGCTGGAGGAGGCCGCCCGCCGGGAACGCGGCACGTTGTTCACCGCGATGGTCACGGCCTACCAGGTCGCCCTCGGGTTGCTGGCCGGCCAGGACGACGTGTGCGTCGGCGTGCCCACCGTCGGGCGGGCCCGAACCGAGCTGGAGCCGCTGATCGGCTGCTTCTCCACGGTCATCGTGATGCGCGCGGACCTGTCCGGCGACCCGGCCTTCCGCGAGCTGCACCGCCGTACCCGGGTCGCGCTGCTGCGCGGGCTCCAATACCCGGACATGCCGTGGGAGCGGCTCTTCGAGTCGCTGGGCCGCGCCCGTGACCTGAGCCGCCCGTCGCTGTACCAGGTCATGTTCAACCTGCTCAACGTTCCGGGCGACGACCGGTCGCGCACCACGATGGCCGACCTGGAGATCGAGTTCTTCCAGCCCCGCAGGCGCTACACGCACTCGGAGCTGGACGCGCTGACCGTGCGGGATCCAGTGGGACTGGGCGGAGTCTTCATCTACAACCGCGACCAGTTCTCGGCCGCCACCGTACGGCGGTTCATCGCCGCCTTCATGGGCGTGGTGGTACGCGCCGGCGCCGACCCGGATCTACGCATTTCACAGATGAAGGGACATTGACATGAGAGGGGCACCACTTGTGACGACGCTTGAGGTGATCCGGCGCCGGCGGGACCTGCGGCCCGACGCGGTGGCGGTGAGCGGGCCGGAGGGCGGCCTCACCTACGCCGAATTACTCGAACGGGTCGACCGGCTGTCGGCGACCCTGCGCCGGCTGGGCGTGAGGCCGGGCGCCCACATCGGCCTGTGCCTGCGGCGTAATCCGGGCATGGTGGTCGCGCTGCTGGCGGTATGGGCGGCGGGCGGCGCGTACGTCCCGCTCGACCCGGCCTTCCCCGCCGAACGGCTCCGCCTGATGCGCGAGGACGCCGCGGCCGACCTCGTACTGACCCAGCCGGGCGTGGACCGGCGCCTGCTCGACGGGGTGCCGAGGGTGCTGACGATCCTGGAGGACGGCACGGTCCCGGGAGCGGACCCCGCGGCGGAACCACCCGCGACCGGCGTCTCCCCCGCCGCTCTGGCCTACCTGATCTACACCTCGGGCTCCACCGGCCGCCCCAAGGGGGTGGCGGTGCCGCACGGGGCGGTCGGCAACCTGATCGAGTCGTTCGCCTCCCTGCTCGGGCCGGCCGAGCAGGACCGGTGGCTCGCCGTGACCACCCTGTCGTTCGACATCTCGGTGCTGGAGCTCCTGCTCCCGCTGGCCTGCGGGGCCCAAGTGGTCATCGCGCCCACGTCCACGGTCGCCGACGGCACGGCGCTGCGCGAGCTGGCCATCGGAGCCACGATCATGCAGGCGACCCCGCAGACCTGGCGCCTGCTGCTGGAGGCCGGCGGCGTGCCCGAGACGATCACCACCCGGCTCTGCGGCGGCGAGGCGCTGCCCCGGGACCTGGCCGACGCCCTGCTGGCGGACGGCGCCCGGCTGTGGAACGTGTACGGCCCGACGGAGACGACGGTGTGGTCATCGGCCGGGCTCGTCGCGCCCGCCCCGGCCCCGGTGGACCTGGGCGAGCCGATCGGGCGAACTCGCCTGTACGTGCTGGACGCCGACGGCGATCCGGTACCCGCGGGAAAGACGGGGGAACTGCACATCGGCGGGGCCGGGCTCGCCCGGGGATACCACGGCCTGCCGGCCATGACCGCGGACCGCTTCCGGCCCGACCCGTTCGCCGGCGTGCCCGGGGCGCGCATGTACGCCACCGGTGACCTCGTCCGCGCCGATTCCGAGGGGCGCCTGGAGTACCTGGGCCGCGGCGACCAGCAGGTGAAGATCCAGGGGCACCGGATAGAACTCGGCGAGATCGAGGCCGTGCTGCGCGCGGCGGCCGGGGTACGGCAGGCCGCGGTCGGCGTGCACCCGGGAGCCGACGGGCTGCCCCGGCTGATCGCCTACGTGGTCCCGGCCGACGACGCCACCGTGATCTGGCCGATGTTGCGCGCGCGGCTGCGGGCGCGGCTGCCCGGCTACATGATCCCCGCCGGCCTCGTCGTCCTGGACCGCCTGCCGCTCACCCCCAACGGCAAGCTGGACCGGGCCGCGCTGCCGCCCCCCGACCGGGCGGCGGCCCGCGCGGTCGCCTACCGGGCGGCGGAGACCCCGGTGGAGAAGGAACTGGCCGCGATATGGGCGGAGGTGCTGGGGCTCGGCGAGCCCGTGGGAGTCGATGACGACTTCTTCGATCTGGGCGGGCATTCGCTCACCGCCACCAAGATCCTGGCCAGGATGCGGGCGCGTATGAGCGTCTCGCTGCCCCTCGCCGCGCTGTTCGAACACCCCACGGTCGCCGGGCTCGCGCAGCGGCTGGCCCACCGCGACGAGCGCGGGCTGGACCTGGCCGAGATGGCCGCGTTACGCGTCCAGTTCGACGGCCTCAGCGCCGAGGAGCTGGCCGCGATCTTCGACGAACCGATGGCGGACAGATGAGAATCCCGTTGTCCCCGGCGCAGGAACGCCTGTGGCTGCTGCAGCGACTCGATCCGGACAGCGCCTCCTATACCCTGCACCTCACCCGATGGATACGCGGCCGGCCGGACCGGGGGGCGTTCCTGCGCGCGTGCGACGACGTCGTGGCGCGGCACGAGAGCCTGCGCAGCCGCTTCGCCGAGGAGCAGGGCGTACCGTACGCCGTCGTCGGACCACCGCCCTCCGGCGTGGCCGACCTGCTGCACGCGGTGGACTCCGAGCACGCCGACCGGCTGGTGAGCGAGCAGGTCAACGCGGCCTTCGACCTCGCGGCCGGCCCGCCCCTGCGGATCACACTGATCGGTCTCGGCGGAAGCGAGCACATCCTGTGCGTCACGATGCATCACATCATCGCCGACCGGTGGTCGCTCGGGGTGTTCCTGGGCGATCTGGCGGCGTGCTACACGGCCAGAGTCGCGGGTGTCGCACCGCGGCTGCCGGCGCTGCCCGTGCGGGCCGGAGATCACGCGCTCTGGCATCGGCGGCAGGCCGCGTACGGCGTGTCGTACTGGCGGGACAAGCTGGCCGCTCCCCCGCCCGCCGACCTGCCCTTCCAGGACGGCGAGGCGAGCGGGCAGGGGGCGACCCACCGGGTCCTGCTGCCCGCCGATCTCGGCCGGCGGCTGGAGCGGCTGGCCAAGGAGCATCGCACCACCCTGTTCACCGTGCTGATGGCGGGCTACCAGGCGCTGCTGGCCCGGCACACCGGCCGCACCGACATCATGGTGGGCAGCGCCATCGCCGGGCGCGACCGCGTCGAACTGGAACCGATGATCGGGTGCATATCGCGGACCGTGGTCATCCGGGGCGATCTGACGGGCGACCCGGCCTTCACCGAACTGGTGACCCAGGTGCGAGGCGAGGTGCTGGACGCGCTGGGCAACTTCGACGTGCCGTTCGAGCGGCTCGACGCCCCGGCCGAGATCCTGGTTCCGTCGATGCTGGTCCTGCACGACCACGACGAGGTTTCCGGGCAGGCGTTCCCGGGGCTTGAACTGGCCGAGTACGACGCCGCCTCCCGGCAGACCGAGATGGCCCTGATGGTGCGGGTCGTCAGGTACGGGCACTGGCTCAGCGTCGAGTTCTCCCACGACACGGGCATGTTCGCCCCGCAGGCGGTCCGCCGGCTGGCCGACCGGTTCGTCCGGCTGCTGGAGGCCGTCGCCTCCGCACCGGACACCCCGATCTCGGCCCTGGACATCTGGACTCCCGAGGACGAGGCCGACATTCATGCCCTGGCCGGGGCACGCGATGCCGCGCTCCCGGCGGCCTCCCCCGTGATCCGGACGATCGCCGAGACGGCGCGGCGGTCACCGGAAGCCCTGGCCGTGGTGTGCGGCGAGACGCGGCTCACGTACGGCGAGCTGCTGTCCCGGGTGGACACCCTCGCCGCCGCGTTGCGGAGCGCCGGGGCAGGGCCGGGGGACGTGGTCGGCGTGTGCCTGCCGCGCTCCACGGAGGCGATCGTCGCGCTGCTGGCCGTGTGGCGGGCCGACGCGGCGTACCTGCCGCTCGACGTGGCCGACCCTGACGAGAGGATCGCTCTCGCCCTCGCGGACGCCTCCGCCCGGCATGTGATCACTCGGCGCGCACTGCCCTCCGGCCAGATCGCGATCGACCCGGCGGCGACCCGATCCGCGGGCGGCATCCCGGCCGCCGGGGGCGCCGGCCCCGTACCGGCGGCGGAAGGCGCGTGGCCCGGCTCCGGGGACGCCGCGTATGTGATCTACACCTCGGGTTCCACCGGACGCCCCAAGGGTGTGCTGGTCGAGCACGGAGCCGTCGCCGCCCGGGTGCACTGGATGCGCTCGGACTACGGCCTGGCCCCCGGCGACCGCGTGGTCCAGTTCGCCACGCTGGGCTTCGACGCGCACGTCGAGGAGATCTTCCCCACCCTGGCCGCGGGCGCCACGCTGCTGCTGCTCCCCGACGGCGCGACCAGCCTGCCGGACGTGCTGGCCACCGAGGCGGGCCGGCGCGTCACCGTACTGGACCTGCCCACCGCCTATTGGCACTCGCTGGTGGAGGAACTGGACCAGATCGCCTGGCCACCGGGACTGCGCCTGGTGATCCTGGGCGGGGAGCAGGTGGCCGCGGCGGCGGTGCGGCGCTGGCGCGACCGTTTCGCCGAGCGGGTACGCCTCGTCAACACCTACGGCCCCACCGAGGCCACCGTGATCGCCACTGCCGCCGATCTGGACGCCGGCGCCGCCGTGGGCCGCCCGCCGATCGGCCGGCCCATCGGCGGGACCACGGTCCATGTGCTGGACGGGCGGGGGGAACCGCTCCCTCCCGGCGTCGTGGGCGAACTCGTCATCGGCGGAGCCGGGGTGGCCCGCGGCTACCTGGGCGGGCCGGCGCAGACCGCGGCCGTCTTCGTCCCCGACCCGTACGGCGCGCCGGGAGCGCGACGGTACCGTACCGGCGACCGCGCCCGCCGGCGTGCCGACGGGACGCTGGAGTTCCTGGGACGGCTGGACGGCCAGTTGAAGGTGCGCGGCTTCCGGGTCGAACCGGAAGAGATCGAAACCCGCCTGCTCGCCCACCCCCAGGTCGGACAGGCCCTCGTCACCGCCCGGAACGGGAAGCTCGTCGCCTACGTGGTGGGGACCGCCGACTTCACCGAACTTCGGTGGCACCTGGAGCGCACCCTGCCCCGTCACTTCCTGCCCGGCGCCTGGGTGCGCCTGGACGCGCTGCCCCTCACGCGGGGCGGCAAGGTGGACCGGGCGGCCCTGCCGGAACCGGTGATCGTCCCGGCGGCCGGGCACGTCTCGGCCCGCAGCGACGCGGAGAAGCTGGTGGCCGGGATCTGGGAGGAACTGCTCGGTGTCACCGACCCCGGCGTCTTCGACGACTTCTTCTCCCTGGGCGGTCACTCCCTGCTCGCGACGCGCGTGGCCGCGCGCCTGCGCCGCGCCATCGGAGTGCCGGTCCCCATCCGGACCGTCTTCGCCCTCACCACGATCGCCGACCTCGCCGCCGGGGTCGAGGAACTGCTGATCGAGGAGCTGGAGAAGATGACCGACGAGGAGGCGGCGAACCTGCTGGACGGATGAACGAGGCCCAGCACCCGGAAGACGCCCACGCCGGCCTGCTGGAGGAACGTGAACGACACAAGATTGAGAAGAGAGATGTTTCATCGGCCCTGCTGAGAACCGCTGTGGCACAGAACCGTCTCCAGGCTTTCAGGGGATTGCACCGCGTCCGTAGACGTGACCGGCCAAGGTATCTCCGATACGATGCCGTCCCTGCGATCGTCAGCGGTCCCGGTGCCTGTCCGGTCCGCGCGAACCTTGCGACGTCCGGACCTACCCTGCCAACGATCGTGCAACGCCCGGAAACCCGCGACAGGAGAGGGAACCACAGGCCATGGCCAAGGTGATCGCGAGCGCGACGGTCTCGTTGGACGGCTTCATCGCCGACGAGTCGGACCGGGTGGGTCCGCTGTTCGACTGGTACAACAACGGGGATGTCCCCTTCAACGGGGGCGACCCGGAGCGGGTCTTCCACGTTTCGGCCGCCAGCGCCGCGTACATGGAGAAAACCTGGTCGCAGATCGGAGTGGCGGTGATCGGCCGTCGCCTGTTCGACCTCACCAACGGCTGGAACGGCCGACCCGCAGCGGGCGACGCCGTCTTCGTGGTGACCCACAATCCGCCGACGGACTGGCCGTTCCCCGACGCGCCGTTCACCTTCGTCACAGACGGCCTGGAAAGTGCGATCGCCCAGGCCAAGGTCGCCGCCGGAGACAAGGACGTGTCGCTGACCGGCGGCGACCTGCTGGGCCAGGCCCTGGCCGCCGGTCTGGTGGACGAACTCCAGGTCGACCTGGTCCCGGTGGTGTTCGGCAAGGGCATACGGTTCTTCGGCGCGTACGACGGTCCACCCGCACTCCTCGGCAACCCGGAGATCGTCCAGGGCGACCGGGTCACCCATCTGCGATACGACGTCCTTCGATAGCCCGGTGAACCTCAGAATCCGAAGCGGAACATCCGATAGAAGTTCCTGGTCACGGAGATCGTGTTCATGAGCCGGTACGCGGTGCGGTAAACGCGCGCGGGAATCCTCGCGTACAGCGAGACGAAGGGGACGTCCTCGATATACGTGAAGCGTGGGTTCCACCTTTCGACGTCCCGTGGGTCCCGTATCGCGGTCCAGTAGGGCGTGTATCCCCTGCGTGCCAGGCTCTTCGACATCCGCTGTGTCATGCGAATGACCCATGGGGCGAATCCATCGAATATCAGTTCGCCTGTGCCGAAACGTTCGGTGAGCTGTTGGAAGAGGCGCTTGTTGTCGTTCTCTGTGAGGTGCATCACCAGCCCTTCGGCGATGATCAGCACCGGGCGATCCGCGGGGATCTCATCGAGCCACCCCGGGTCGGTGACCGAGGCGCCGATGGTGCGATACCCGTCCGGCTCTGGATAGATCTTGCGGCGCAGGTCGATGACGTCGGGCAGGTCGATGTCGAACCAGCGGACACGGGGCGGCAGGTCGAGCCGGAGTGCCCGGCTGTCCAGCCCGCAGCCGAGGTGCAGCACGACGGCGTCCGGATGCCTGCGAAGGAAATCGGCGGCCCACTCGTCGAGTTGCCTGGAGCGCAGCGCCAGCGTGAACCGGTTGCCCGCACCGCCACGCACCATCAGTTTGCCGAAGTCGTAGTCGATGCGCTTCACGGCCTCGGCCGCGAAGTGGTCCCCGAGAATCGAGTCTTTCGAGCGGCTCTCCCACGCCCGGAGATACAGGGTGATGAGCGTCGTCTGCTCCACCCCGGTGAAGTCGGCCTTCTCTTTCATCGGCCCCTCCTTTTCATCGCGCGATGGCTCTCCCACGCTCGATGGATTCGTCGCGGACCTCGGTGGCGGAGAACTCCCGATTGCCGGCAGGACACCACTGGGGCCGAAAACCTCGCAGGCCCGCGCGATGTCCGGCGGCGCCCCGGGCGACGCGACGCTAGACGGGGACCACGGGCACGGCCCACGCGTCGCGCTTCCACAGGGTCAGATCGAACGTGACCGACAGGCTCCGGAGGTTCACGGCGGTCACCCGGACGAGCGCGATGGCCCGTTCGTCGTCGTGCCGGGGGAACCGGTACAGGCACAGCGCGTCGCCCGGGTGCAGGTCCGTCAGGTGCACGGGCTCGTACGACCTCTCGCCCGTGACAGCCGCCTCGCACCCCTTGTACGTCGCGGCGCCGCGCGGCCGTTCGATCACCCCGCCGACCAGCACCCCGCGAATCACGCCCAGCGACGCGTTCGCCATCGACCCACTCTCGACCCGGACCGGGTCCTCGACCGGCGAGACCACATAGCCGTGGCCCTCGCGCACAGTGAGGCCCTTGTGCTCGCTCAGCACCCCGCCCACCTCGGTCTTGATGAGCGGTTCGGTGGCGATCAGGTAGATCCCGGCCGCCGCCAATCCGATCGGGACGACGAGGAAGACCAGGCACCCGCACGAGCCCTCGCCTTCGACGGCGATGAAGCAGAACAGGCCGAGGGCCGCGGTGATCAGGATGATGCCGAAAACCAGTGTCCCCACCGCCCCTTCGTGGATCTACCCACGTTCTACCCTTCCACGGCCGGCGGTCAGGTGGTGCCCCGGCCGGAAAGCCGGGCGGGTCGATCCGGCGTTCGAGCGTACGCGTGACGGCGGGCGGGAGACGGAGCAGGCGCGACATCACCCGGGACGGCAAGCCCATGCAGTTCTCCTGAGGGACGAGACTGGCCTGCACGCAAGCCTGCGTTGCGTTCTCTTAAACGTCAACGAATTGACGTGTATCGTTGCAACGACCATGGCGGTGAACGCAATCGCGGAAAGGCGAGCCGATGCCCGGAGGAAGACTGACGTACGAGGATCGCCAGGCCATCGCCTCCGGTCTCGCCGACGGTCTCGACTACGCCGAGATCGCCCGGCGCCTGGCCCGGCCGACCTCCACCGTCACCCGCGAGGTGGCCCGCAACGGCGGTCCTGCCGGCTACCGCGCCGAGCAGGCGGAGCAGGCGGCCACACGGCGCGCGCGCCGACGCCGACCGGCCTCGCCCGAGCCCGAGCCGACCGCCGAATCCGCCCACGGACGTGACGGCCAGGCCCTGCGCCGATTCCAGGACGGATTCGCCGAGGTCATGGTCGAAACGGGAATGCCGCCGATGGCGGCCCGCGTGCTCGTCTGCCTGCTCACCAGCGACACCGGCAGCCACACCGCCGCCGAACTCGCTCACCGCCTGCGGGTCAGCCCGGCCTCGATCTCAAAGGCGGTCGGCCAGTTGGAGCCGATGGGAATCCTCACGCGCGAGCGCGAGGGCCCGAGGCGACGCGAACGCTACATCATCCATGACGACGTGTGGTACCACACGTGGACGGCGAGCATCCGATCCATGGCGAGGTGGGCCGGCATCGCCCGGCAGGGCGTCGGAGTTCTCGGCTCCGCCACTCCCGCGGGCACCCGGCTGGACCGCGCGAGCCGTTTCTTCCAGCTCCTCTGCCAGGACATGGCCGAGGCCGCCGAACGGCGCCGGCTGGACGTGACGGTGATGGAAAGGCCGGAGTGAGAACGGCTCCACCTGGAGATTCGCCATCGAGGCGAGGCGGCCGGCAGCGGGCTGAGGTGGTCGGTGGCCCAGTCGGGGGCAGGCGCACAGCTCGTGCCCCGAGGCGGTGAACGTAGCCTGGCAATTGCCGGCCCGCCTCCGTGCCGAAGGCGGGCCGGCAGCACTATTCGACCAATCCCCCAGAATGACAGGCTCCCCCGCTCCCCGGGCCGGAGTGGGAGGAGCTGTGGAGCGGATCGCTGTTCCTGGCATCCGGACGGATTTGCGCCGTGAGCAGCGACGAAGGCGAGCATGACTACTCTCAGGCGTTCGACCTGGAGCGGGAAATGACGCCGTGGCAGACCCGGCTGTACACGAAGTTCCTGGAGAACGACCGGGAACCGGGCTTTCCGCGTCGCATCTACCAGATCACGCTGTTCACGCTCCAGTTCTGGCTGCCGGACGAGGAGTCCGCAGTCTGAAGGCGGCCATACCGCCGATCGAACGGCCATGTTGCCACCCCCGACCGAATCGTCGGGGCGCGCAACGAGCCCCGGTCCCTGTTCGGAGGGGCCGGGGCGTACGCCGGCATCAGGCCGTCAGCTCCCACCTGAACGTCGGCCGATCGCCGGTCACCCGGGTCAGACGCGGCCGAGCACCCGCGGGGCGCAGCGGGCCTTGAAGGCTTGGTGGCGGCGCTCGACGGCTTCCTGGCCTTTGTAGTGGCGCAGCACCTGTCCGGCGTCGGCGGTCTCGGGCGGCAGATTGGCCGGCAGGGTGTACGAGCCTCGGTGGCAGCTTCGGCGTCCGCTGCCGCCCGGTGTTCCCACCGTCCGGCGATGAGCAAGTCACGGATGTGTTACGAGCTGTTGACGGTACTACGAACTCCGCGCCCGGCACAGCGGCAAACTGCTCACCGTCTCCGGCGGCTCGACCGCCGACGGTGCGCAGGTCATCCAGTGGCCGGACCAGAACCTGCCCGAACAGCAGTGGTCGCTGGTCCAGGTGTCCGGCTGATCGCGCGTATGTCGGCTCGCCGGTCACCGTCGAGGGGCGGCCCACCCGCACCGACGCCAAGGCGCTCGGGCTCAAGCCGCTCGCGGTGACCCGCCGCCTGCTCGACGGGACGAAAGAGCCGATCGCCGGCGTCGGCACGGTCCTGGAGCTGACCGGCGTGCTGAGGGTGGGTGGCAAGCCGCCCTCGCCAGGGGTCACGCTCGCCGGGGCCATGTCATCGACCGGCGCGAAGCCCGGTGAGATGAATGCGGACGAAGCGACGCCATGGAGCGTCGTCTTCGTCCGGCGCGGCTGCGACCACCCCTCCTATCGCGATGATGAGCGCCTTGATGTCCTCGCCGGTCACGTCCGGTGCGAGATAGCCGGCGTCGACCGCGTTCTGCGTGAGCTGCCGGACGCGGTCCATCGTCTCGCTCACCTCGTCGCCGGAGACCCGGTCGGCCAGCGCGGCGGCATAGCGGCGCTTCTCGGCGTTGAAGGCTCCCACGAAATCGAGGAACCACTCCAGACCGGCTCCGGGATCGGGGTCTGCGAGCGCGGCCTCGGCGGCCCGGTCGATCTCCTCGACGAAAAGTCGCGCTATGGCGTCGAGGAGGGCGTCCTTGCCCGAGAAGCGCCGGTAGATCGTGCCGACGCCAAGACCGGCACGAGACGCGATGGACTCCATGCTCGCCTGCGGTCCCTGTTCGGCGAAGACCGCGCGCGCCGCGTTGATGACGATCGCGTCGTTACGCAGCGCGTCCCGGCGCGGCGCGCGGGACGTGTTCGAGGAGTTCGTTCGAGGGGTCATCGGCGTCAGCATACCAAAACGGAACCATCATTCCGCATCATGCTAAAGTGAATGAAGATTCCGCTTTGAACAGAAGGACCGTCATGAGGACCACGACCGGTTGGCAGAGCCTCGACCCGACCACCAACGCACTGACCCGCGTCACCATCGAGCGGCGTGACCTGCGTCCCGACGACATCGCCGTGCGGATCGACTACTGCGGCGTCTGCCACAGCGACCTGCACCGCATCCACGGAATGCTCGGCGAGAAGAACCTCGTCCCCGGACACGAAGCGACCGGCGTCGTCGTCGCCACCGGCGAGGCAGTCACCGGCTTCGCCGTGGGCGAGCGCGTCGCGATCGGCACGATCATCGACTCGTGCGGTGAGTGCGCCATGTGCCTGGCCGGGCAGGAGAACTACTGCTACGACCGCCCGACCACCACCTACGGCGGCACCGACCGCATCGACGGCACCCCGACGCAGGGCGCCTACAGCCGCGAGTACGTCCTGCGCGAGAAGTTCGCCTTCCACCTGCCCGACGGGCTTGACCCGGCCGCCGCCGCGCCTCTCCTGTGCGCCGGAGTCAGCGTCTGGGAGCCCATGCGGTCCGCCGGCGTCGGGCCGGGAAGCCGCGTCGCCATCGCCGGTCTCGGAGGGCTCGGCCACATCGCGGTGAAGCTCGCCGCCGCGCTCGGAGCCGAGGTCACCGTCCTCAGCCGCAGCACGGCCAAGGAGACGGACGCCCGTAGCCTCGGGGCACGATCACTGCTCGTGACCACCGACGACGCCCAGGTCGCCGCCGCACGGGGTCGCTTCGACCTCATCCTCGACACCATCTCGGCAGACCACGAGCTCACACCGCTGATCAGCATGCTGGGCCTGGATGGGACCCTGTGCGTTCTCGGGAACCCCCTGCTGGCCGGCCCGAAACTCTGGGAGCTCGGAGCGGGCCGCAAGAAGCTCACCTCCTCCGGCACCGGCGGGCTGCGGCAGACCGTCGAAATGCTTGAGTTCTGCGCCGAGCACGGCATCACCGCCGACGTTGAGACGCTTCCCTCAAGCGAGGTCGAAACCGCCTTGAACCGCCTCGCCGCCGGCGACGTCCGCTACCGGTTCGTACTGGACCTGTCCGACCTGGACAAGTAGGCGACCGTCGCAGGGCCAGGGCCACAGGCGCGGAGCACCGCCCCGGCCCCGCTTCCAGTTCCCCGAATTTCCGCAGAGGTGCACGCGTCCCCGATCTCGTAGCCGGGAGTGGGGGTATCGCGGGACTCCGCCGGCCGTGCCGGCAGTGGCGCCGGTGACATGACGGGAGCCGGCGGAAGCCGGACGAGGGCGGCGCTTGCAAACGGATAGGCTATCCACTAATCTTCAAGTGGATAGCCTATCCGTTTCTGGCCGGGCTCTCACCCACCCCGTCTCGTGTTCGCCGTCCACTGAACGGCGACGGCCGAAAGGAAAACCCCAATGACCGAGCACGTCACCACCCCTGCCTCTGCCATCGGGCGCGTCCCGCCCATCGCGGAGGCGGCTCGGCGCGACATCCCCGCGTTCGTCCGCCCCGGCGACCGGCTGATGACCATCGGCGGCCGGCGCGTCCCCGCGGTGTCGGGGCTGACGTTGGCGAACGTCGACCCGGCCACGGAGGAGCCGCTGGCGAGCATCCCTCGCGGGGGCGCCGAGGACATCGACCGCGCGGTGCGCGCCGCCCAGCAGGCTTTCACCGACGCGTCGTGGGCGGGCATCGATCCGGACGAGCGTGGCCGGATCCTGTTCCAGATAGCCGCCGTCATCGACGAGCACGCCGATGAGCTGGCGGCCATCGAATCCCACAACATGGGCATGCCGCTCATGATGACCCGCCACATGATGGCCGGGGTCGCCCAGATCTACCGGCACTACGCCGGGTGGCCGACCAAGCTCTATGGCCACACCGTTCCGACGGTCGGCAACCGGCTGGGCTACACGCGCAAGGAGCCCCTCGGCGTCGTGGGCCTCATCTGGGGATGGAACGGGCCGATGCCGCAGCTTGCGCTGAAGCTGGCTCCGGCCCTGGCCGCGGGCAACACCACGGTGCTCAAGCCGCCGGAGTGGGCCTCCCTCACCACGCTGCGCCTCGCCGAGCTGCTGGAGTCCACCGATCTGCCCGCCGGTGTGGTGAACGTCGTGACCGGGACCGGCGCCGAGGCGGGCGAGGCGCTGATCAGGCACCCCGGCGTGGCCAAGATCGGCTTTACCGGTTCGACCGCGACCGGCAAACACGTTCACGAGGTCGCCAGCGCGGACCTCAAGCGCCTGACCCTCGAACTGGGCGGCAAGTCGCCCATCGTCATCTGCGCCGACGCCGACCTCGACGCGGCCGCGCACGGGGCCGCGATCGGCTTCCTGGCCGGCAGCGGGCAGGCCTGCACCGCCGGGACGCGCCTGTTCGTTCAGGACAGCATCCGTGAGGAGTTCATCGACCGCCTGGTGAAGGTCATGGACACGTTCACCGTGGGAGACCCCTTCGACCCGGCGACCCGCATGGGACCGCTCGCCGCCCGTCAGCACTTCGAGCGGGTGACGTCCTACTTCGAGATCGCGGCCCAGGACGGGGCGACCATCCGCGCCGGCGGCAAGCGGTACGGGGACCGCGGGTTCTTCGTCGCGCCGACGCTGCTCACCGACGTCACCCCGGACATGCGCGTGGCGAAGGAGGAGATCTTCGGCCCGGTCGGCGCGCTGATGAGCTTCACCGACCTCGACGACGCGATCGTCAAGGCGAACCAGACCGAGTACGGCCTGGCCGCCTCCGTGTGGACCAAGGACCTCAGCACCGCGCACCGCCTGGCGGCCGAAATCGACGCCGGCACCGTATGGGTCAACACCCACCACGAGATGACCAGCGGCCCGATGCCCTTCCACGGGTTCAAGCAGTCCGGTATCGGCGGCGAGGGCGGATTCGAGGCGATGGACGCCTACACGCGTACCAAGGCGGTTCTCATCGCGCTGTGAAGCGACACCCGTGAAACCCGTACCGGCGTGCCCGTCGCCTCCAGGCGACGGGCACGGGCCCCACGGCGCACCTCACGCAGTCACCTCCGGCGGGCGAGCCATGCCCCCCACCGCCTGCCACGCCCGACTCACAAGGACCGGAGAATTCATGACCACCTCTTCCGCCGCCCGCCGCTCGTGGTGGGTGATGGGCATCCTCGGGCTGGCTCAGTTGATGGTGACCCTGGACAACTCCATCGTGAACATCGCCCTGCCCGCCGCGCAGGCGGACCTCCGCTTCGACGACGCGCAGCGTCCATGGGTCGTCACCGCATACGCCCTGGCCTTCGGCTGCCTGCTGCTGCTCGGCGGCCGGATCTGTGACCTGTTCGGCGGGAGGCGGGTCTTCCTCATCGGCCTGACCGGCTTCGCCACCGCCTCCGTGCTCGGCGGCCTCGCGCCGGACTTCGCGATGCTCGTCACCGCCCGCGCGCTGCAGGGAACGTTCGGTGCCCTGCTGGCGCCGGCGGCGTTGTCGCTGCTCACGACCGCCTTTCCCACGGGCAGGGAGCGCGTGCGGGCCTTCGGCGTGTTCGCGACCCTCGCGGTGTCCGGCGGTTCCATCGGGATGCTGCTCGGCGGGTCGCTCACCCAGTACGCCGACTGGCGCTGGACCATGTTCGTGAACGTGCTGATCGCCGCGGCGGCCTTCGCGGGCGGCGTGGCCGTGCTCCCGAACCCGCCGTCCGGCGAGCGGCAACGGTTGGACATTCCCGGCGCCGCCACGGCCGCGGCCGGATTGTTCCTCGTGGTCTACGGCTTCGCCGTCGCCGAGTCGGACGGCTGGACGGCACCCGCGGCCGGCGGCTCCCTTACCGGCGGCGTCGTCCTGCTCATCGTGTTCGTGCTCATCCAGCGCCGGGCCGCCTCGCCACTGCTGCCCCTGCGGCTCGTGCTCGACCGCTACCGTGGCGGGGCGCTGCTGGCCTGCTTCGTGTCGTTGATCGGCATGTTCGGGGTCATCCTGTTCCTGACCTATCTGTTGCAACGGCAACTGGGCTTCTCGCCCATGGCGACCGGTCTCGGCTTCCTGCCGATGACCGCCGGCATCATGACCGGCGCGAACGTGGCCCCCGCTGTGCTGCTGCCGCGCATGGGACCCCGGGCGCCGATCGCGGCGGGGCTGCTGCTGAGCGCGGGTTCGCTGTTGTGGCTGTCGTCCCTGACCGTGGATTCGGCCTATGTCATCGACGTCCTCGGTCCGCTGATCCTCCTCGGCGTCGGCTTGGGCACGGCCATCTCGACCTCGATCAACACCGCGACCGCCGGGGTCGGCCCCGCCGACGCGGGCATCGCCTCGGCGGCGGTGAACGCCGTCCAGCAGATCGGCGGCTCGATCGGTCTCGCCCTGCTGTCCACGATCGCCGGCACCACTGCCGCCGCCCGGCCCGGCCTGCCGGCCGGCGCGGCCGAGGTGTACGGCTACACCGTCGCCTTCGCCGTCGCCGCGGCGATCTTCCTCGGGACCGCGATCCTCGTCTTCGCGCTCATCCCGGCGCGGCGTGCCTTCGCCGGCACCGCCCCGGCCCGAGCATCCGCTGCCGACCTAGGTCGCATGAGCGGTCGCACCGGGATCGCGCGACAGGCCGGCGAGATATCCTCCACCTGAAACGGACACCCTATCCGAGTACCGTGACCGATGCCCTCTTCCCTGGAGTCGCGATGCCTCAGAACCAGCCCTCGCCACCCCTGAAACGCGTCGACGCCGAGCGTAACCGCGAGAAGATCCTCGCGGTCGCCCGCGCCGCGTTCGACGGCTCCGAGCCGGACATATCCATGGCCGAGATCTCGCGGCGCGCGGGAGTCGGCATGGCCACGCTGTACCGCAACTTCCCCGGCCGGCTGGAGCTCCTGGAGGCCATCTGGAGCGACGAGATCGACGCCGTCTGCCGGGCGGCCGAGACCGTCACCGGCGAGACACCCGGGGCGGTGTTCACGGCCTGGCTACACCAGTTCTTCATCTTCTCCAGCCGCAAGCGCCACATCGCGTCCGAACTGCTGTCCCACGTGGAGAGCGACAGCCCCGTCTTCAGCCGGAACCGCGCCAAGGTCATGGCCGCCAGCGGGCCGCTCCTGACCGCCGCCCAGCACAGCCATGAGATCCGCCAGGACCTCACGCTCAGGCAGATCCTCGACATGATCGTCGCCATCGCCGCGATCCGCGGAGACGCCGCGTACATCGAGCCGATCTTCCTGGCCGCGCTCGACGGCCTGCGCTCCCCGGCCGGCACCACCGGCCGGTGACGGCCGGCACCACCGGCCGGTGACGGCCGGCACCACCGGCCGGTGACGGCCGGCATCCGGATCAACGCGACGATCCGCCACCGCAGGCTCGGCCTCATCCCCTACCGCGCGGAACCGCCCCCGGCCCTCGCGACCATCCCGATCTCCACCTGACCGAGGTCACTCCGACGGGGTGCTGAAGGTCATGCCGTCGGGGGCGATGCCGCGGTGGAGGTAGATCGTCAGGTCCTGGCCCAGCTTGGACTCGGTCTCGGGCGAGTCCGGGGGCGGCCATCGCAGACCTTCGTAGAGTCTGTGGCGGTTCAGGGCGAACGCGGCGTTCACCAGGGAGCCGTAGGTCTCGGCCGTGCTCAGCACCGCGAAGCGGTAGACGGCGGCCGCCATGGCGAGCGCGATGAGCAGCGCCCACCACGTCCATATCGTCCACACGGCGAACAGGGCCGACCACAGCCAGAGCCGGGCCGCGCGGTTGAGGGCCATCCGGGCGTCAAGGATCTCCGTACGGGTGCCGTCGTCCAGCACGAGCCACAGGTACGGCCAGCACACGACGGCGTCCAGGCCGTACCGTTCCCTGGGGCGGGCCTCGGCCAGGCGCAGCAGATTGCCAAGGCGGGTCGGCAGCAGGTCGTCCGGGCCGGGGTGGCGGCCGAGCAGCGTCTCCAGCCGGGCCAGCTCACGCAGGTCGCCATCGCTTCCGGCCGAGGTGGCGAGAATGCCCGCGCGCCTCTTCGCGGTCTCCAGGCGGCGCCGGAGAAGACGCGTGAGCGGGCGGGCGGCCCACCATGGCCAGTATCCCTCCAGGAGCCGCAGGGCCGGCAGCGTCAGCCGATCCGCCGTGGTGGCCGAGACCAGCAGGACGGCCAGGGCGCCCATGACCACGATGACCAGGGCCGCGACGGACCACCCCTGGAAGCCCCGTTCCACCTCCGCCAGCGCTTTTCGCCAGTCGCCTGGCCGGGACCACAGCCAGATCGCGAACCCTCCGGCCCAGAATCCGAAGGCGGGTGAGAACAGCCGCGCGCTCCACTGGTCCGCGAGCTTGCCCGCGAACCCCTCCCAGAACTTGTCCAGCACCGGCTAGCCCACCCGGACGAAATCCAGGCCATGGACCGGGCAGGTGGGGACGGGATCGCGGACGTCGAACCGGAACCACGGCTCGCCGTCGCCTTGCGGGCACGCGTAGCGGGGTATGCGGATATGCCGGGCGGCACCTGGTAACGGCTCGAACGCCCGGACCCGTTCCGGCACCTCCAGCAGCCGGCGCGCCCAGTCACGAGTCTCGGCCCTGCGCGCCAGTATCCTCAGCAGCTCCGCCTTGACCGGTGTGCCGTCGCCGCCACGCGCGAGCGCATCGCGGAGTTCCGCCTCCGTGGTGGCCGCCTCCTTCCCGACGAGCACCGGGAGATGAGGAATGATCGCGTTGGCCGCCGCCCTGACCTCGTCCTCGCGCACGGGACTCTCCCCTTCACCTGATCACGCGCCTGTGAACGCGAACGACGCCCATCCCGACGGCGAGGCGTAGACCAGTTCGCCGGGATCGGCCAGGATCACCTGTTCCCAGCACATCTCCGCAACCTCGGCGGGCAGCCAGCCGTCTCCGTCGAGTAGCGGCTCGAACAGCTCCACCCAGCCCTTGGCGCTCGTGTCGCGAACCGTCCGCTGGGCCGCCCGCAGCGCCGCGGCCGGTGAGAGCCCGTCCAGCCGCCACCCCCGATAGAACATGATCATCAGCAGGGCGCTGCTCACGTCCGGTACGGCCCAGAGCGATCCGATGACCCCGGCGGCACCCGCCTGAAGCATCGCCGTGGGCAGCCCGATGACCTCGTCGGGGATGTCGAGGCCCGGAACCGCGGTCTCGCAGGCGCTCAGCACCGCCAGCCGGGCGCGCAGCGGCATGCCCGCCAGGTCGTCCATGGCCAGCAGCTCTCCCCCGGCCAGGCCCAGGCCGCTGCGGGCCGGCTCGACGATGTCGGCACGGCCGTGACCGGCGAAGTGGATCACGCCCGCACCGGGCAGGACGTCGCGCACCGCGTCGCGCGTCACATCGTCACCGCGCAGGCTCACCGCCTGCGGCCAGAGCGCGCCCGCCGCGCCGGTCTCGGCTCGCGCGAAGGGCAGGGGGTTGGCGACGGGCTCAGGGTCCTCGATCGTGACCAGCGGGTCCGCGGTCGCGGCGGCCGCGGCCGTCCGGGCCCGGTGCAGCATCCTCGCCCCGGGCGCGTACGTGATCAGCTTGCGGTCCAGGGCGTAGCAACGGCCGGTGGGCGCCGTGGGATCGGGCGTCCACGCCGCGTGGAGGGGCAGCGTCGTGAGAGGGCCGCAGGGGATGAGGACCAGTTCCTCCGGCTCCCCCACCACCTCCAGCACATCGCGGACGCACGCGGTCCAGAGCCATTCGCAGGTCCAGTCGAGCACGTCGCGCCAGCGCTCCGGGTCCCCGGCACGCCGCGCTCGCGCCCAGTACAGGCCGCTCGACCAGTCGCTCAACGCCTCCTCGGTCAGGTCGGGGAGATGGCGCACGCGGACCTCGCCGTCCACCACGGCGAGCGCCAGCCCTCCCCATGGGCTGCTGGTGAGGTAGACCAGCGGCGTGTCCCGCGCGGCCTCGGCGATGCGGGCGAACGTGACTCCTTCGCCGTCGCCGAGCGTATCGGCGAACAACTGGGTACGGCCTCGTTCCATCGCCACGGCTGCCGCCTCGGCGTCGCCGGCATGCGCCAGCACGACGCCGACCCTGCCCGGCATCTGCTGATCCACGTGCAGATATCGCGCCTTGTGCTGGACCGTTACCTGTGCGCCGAACTGCGCGGCCAGTGCCGCCGACCAGATCCGGGCGGGCTCGGCGGCCTCCGCCCAGGCGCCGCGCTCGGCCAGCCAGTCGACCAGCAGTTCGGCGGCCTTCAACGCGGCTCCCCTGTGGGTCTCCATGCCGCGGCCCACGACCTCCCGCAGCGCCGCGAGACCTCGCGCGAGGTCGGCCGGGTCCTGACGGAGTTGATGCCGATGGCGCAGGCACCTGCCGAGATCGAGCAACAGCGGCATCCGGGCGGGGCTGTCGGCGCCCAGTTCGTCCAGGGACGTCTGCCTCAGCTCGATCGCCTGCCGCAGGTCGCCCTCGTCGTGCCGGGCCTCGAAGCGCAGGCCATATGCCACGCCGAGGACCTGGCGGGCGAGCGGCCGGAGCTCACCGGCCCCCTCGATGGCGTCGGCGCACAGGACGATGGCCTCGTCGAGATCGTTCACGCCGCCGTCGCCGTACTGGTGCCGGTCGATGAGGGCGGCGGCGAGATTGCAGGCGGCCACCGACCTGTCGCGGGTCCCCTGGGCGAGGCGGAAGGCCCGGTCGGCCGCCCCAACGGCACGGGCGGAGTCCTCGGCGCTCTGGCTGATCTCCACCCGGTGGTGGAGGGCGTTGGCAAGGTTCGCCAGCCACGTCGCCAGCGACGGCTCGTCGGTCGCCAGGGCCGTCAGGCTCTCCAGGATGTCGATGGCCCGTTCGAGGTCGTCGATGATCTGCTTGCGCTCGAAGCGGTCCAGGAGCAGCGCGGCGATGTCGCCCAGATAGGGCAGCCGGGCCGGGCTGTCGGTGACCAGCAGCTCCGCCTGGACCAGGGCCTGCAGAGCGCCCTCCAGATCGGCCTCGTGGCCGGTCTCCTGGTAGCGCCAGCGGTGCATCCGCCCGAGATAGCCGAGCCGCTCCGCGCGTTCCTCCGGCGACTGGGGCTCCGCCGCCGCCCGGCGGACGTCCGAGATCGCGGCGGTCAGCAGGGCGAGGTCGCCGTCACTCTGGAACAACTGCAGCCGTACCCGCCACAGGTTGTCCAGCAAGGGCAGGCGATCCTTGGGCGCGGCCGACTCCAGCGCGGCCGTCAGGTGCCCGAGGGCGGCCTCCGCGTCGCCGGGATCGGCGCGGGCGAGCAGGGCCTCGGCGAGTCGCACCCTGCCGACGACGGGATCCGGATGCGCCTCCGCCAGCCACGTCCACGCCCACACCAGACGCCCGGCCTCGACCTGCCCCCCGGCCTTGGCCCGCGCCACCACCTCCAGCGCCTCGGCGACCTGGGCGACGATCCAGTCCTCCGTAGGCTTCCGGCGACGCCGGAAGATCATGCCGGACTCACGCCCTGCAGCCCGGCCAGCGCCTCCCGGCGCTTGAGGGAACCGGGCCGGGTACGGCGCATCACGCTCTGGTAGGCGTCGGCCGCGCGGTCACGATCGGCCGGGTCCCCGTTCAGGCGATGCCGTAGCACGAACACCCTGCCCATCTCCATCCAGCACTCGGCCACCCGGTCGGCGTCATCCGAGGGGATGCGCCGCGCGCGCTCCAAATGGCCGATCGCCTCATCGAGCAGGCCGACGCCGCCGCGATGACGGACGAATCCATATCTGAGCGCGAGCGCCGCACGGCACAGCAGATGAAAGCTGTACGCCGTGAAATGGTCCGCCAGCTCCGTCGCCCCCAGCGCCTGAAACTCCCGGATCCTGTCATCCCACGCGGTCACGACCTCCCGCCACAGCGCGATGGCCTCGTCGAGCGTGTCCAGGTGGCCGCCGCCCAGAAAACGCTGGAGCGCGTCTTCGGCCGCCGCGACCCTTTTGTCGAGCGACGCGGTGAACCTCTTCGAGAACGCCTTCGTCATCCCGAGGCTCTGCGCGTCGCGGAGGAGTTCGAGCTGGGCGTCGATGTGGGCGGCGACCAGGGGATCCACGTCCTCTCGCACGTCGTCGGCGATATGACGGCCCAGCCGCCGCGCCTCGTCGGTGAACAGGATGGGATGTTTCTCCAGAACGTCATACGAATCCCAAATGCCCACCGACGTCAGGAACGCCACGATGCTCTCACGAAGGGCTTGTTCGTAGTCGATTTCTTCGCGACCCATGCACCACCCCATCCGCTCCCTCTTTTCTACCTCCGTTCTTGCGGGGCGGCCCGGCCGATCGGGCGAAGGAAACGGGGCAGACGAGGTCGATGGCCGGGGCAGCCTCGCCGTCGTCGAGTTCCCCGGGCCGGGCGGGGATGCGGCACGTACGGTCCACCGAACCGCCGGCGTTGACCCAGGCTGCGGCGCGATGAGCCGTTCAAGGCACCGCGTTGCCGCCGCGCGCCGCCGGATCATGCCCGTCGTCATGGAGTGGGCCCGGGAACAGAGCTGGTTTCCCGAAGGGCTGATTTGGCTGCTCTACCCTCTCTACGGGACCGAGCTGATCCTTGGCTCCGCGCTCCTCTGGCTCGCCCGGAGACGACCGCGGCGCCGAGCGGGCGAGAAACCGACCCGGTACGAACTGGCCCTGCTCGTCCACGGGATCGGCACGGCCATGGACCACCTGCTGCACGAGCTGATCCGGTCGGAGAAGATCACACGAACCCCGGGAGGGCGATTTCGCGCCCTGACCACCGAGGCGGACGACCCGGTCGAGCGAGCGGCGCTCGCCCTGATCGGCCTCCGCCCGGAGGGGATACCGCCCGGCACGGCCAAGGCGCGCCGTGCGCCGTCTGCTCAGGCGCGGGCTGGTGGACAAGAACCTCTGGGAACGCGGAGGGCCTTGGTTGCGCGTCCTGGTCAGGACGGTCGCGATCGCCCAGGTGCCGCTCGTGACCGCCGCGCACGTCATCGGGATGCTCAGCTCCCGCGACGCGGGGGCGGTGTGGATCACGGCGCCATGCTGGCTGGTCATCGGCGCGCCGATGTGTTCGCAGGTCTGACTTCCTCGACTGCATTTCGAGTTCCCCGTCCCTATAGCGCGGATGACGGAACCCACGTCGTGGCCGGGTGGACAGCCTTCGAGTTCGTGGATGGCCAAGAGGGACCGGCCGGCGAGTGGGCGACGCTGATAGCCGCCAGCAGGGCCTTTCATCGGGCATTGCGCCATTTGCCCCGGCCCGGCCTGCTTGATCGCCGTCAGCATCCCTGGGCGGTGGCCGACCGCATCGCCTGGGGTGAGATCGGTACGGTGACAGCGGCTCACACCGACGGGCTGCTAGCGACGTTGCAGGATCTCCAGCGTCCCGTGAACGCGCCCAGCCAACTCGTGCACGGGGATCTCACCGGGAATGTGCTGTTGCAGTCTGGGCGACCGCCTGCTGTGATCGACTTCTCGCCGTATTGGCGGCCCGTTGGGTATGCCGAGGCCATCGTCGTCGCCGACGGCCTCCTCTACCACGATGCGCAGCCAGGACTCATCGACAGCGTGCTTCCCGGCCGCGATGGACTCCAGATGCTCGTCAGGGCCCTGATCTTCCGGCTGGCCACCTCGGCCCTCTTCGAAGGTCCGGGCAGGACACTCCCTCAAGAGGAACTGGCACGCTTCGCACGTGTCACCCGCCTGGTGGAGGAGCGAATTCACGCTGATCGTCACTTCGGCACCCGACCCACCTGACCCTTGGCACCCTGGCGAACACCGTGATGGCCGCCACCATTGAAATCTCTCCGTCCAGCGGTATCGGAGCCTGGGTGCGGGACCGTACCCTCCGATCACGGGGGTGACGGCGCCGCCACTGCGGGCGGCGGAGTAGCTGCTGGACGCGGTGCTCGCGCCGGCCATCGCTGTCATGATTGCGGTCGGCCTTCTCATCGAGGGGTTTCGATGGACCAGATCGAACTCGTCGACTCCACGGTGAGCGTGGTCGACCTGCGCGCCCCGAGCCGGCCCGCCCTCCTGGACACCCTCAGGATCCCGCACGCCGGCGACTGGGGTGCCCGCAACCGGCCGGTGGAACGTCTCCATGTACCCGGCAAGGATCAGCGGGCCGGGACGATCACGCCGGTGATCGAGCGGTGCTCGCGGGCGTCGGCGAGCCTCCAGGGCGTAGGTGACGCCGTGGCCGCCGGTGAGGTCGCGTACCTGCTCGATCGGGTCGGCGGCGGCCGGGTCGAGGGTGGCGCTCGCCCGGCGCGGGCGGCGCGAGCGCGGCGGGAGGGGTCGGGGTCGAGGGCGATGATCCGGCCCGCGGCCAGGCGTGCGGCCTGGATCATCCACAGGCCGAACTGGCCGCCGCCCACCACCGCGACGTCCGCGCCCGGGGGCACCGCCGCGACGTTGAACACCGATCCGAGCCCCGTCGTGACGCCGCAGCCGAGCAGGGCCAGCCGGGTGTCCGGGAGGGTGGTGTCCACGGCGACCACCTGGCAGGCGTCCACCGACATCAGCTCGGCGTAGCCGCCGACGTTGCCGGCGGCTGTGACCATACCGCCGCCGGCGGTCGTGGCCACGGGGGGCGGGCCGCCGGGGCGGTCGAAGATCACCGAGCACTGGTCGGTACGGCCCAGGGCGCAGTAGAAGCAGCGGCCGCATTCGGCGGTGCCGTGGACGACCACGCGGTCGCCCACGCGCACGCCGGTCACGTCCGGGCCCAGTTCCTCGACCACGCCGGTGGAGGCGTGGCCGAGGATGGTCGGGGGGACCTTGCCGAAGACGCCGTCGGCGTTCATGACGTCGGTCACGCAGAAGGGCGCCGCGCCGGTGCGCACCAGGATCCGTCCGGGGGCCAGGGGCAGCATGTCCAGGTCGAGGACTTCCAGCGGCGTGCCGGGTGCCGTCATGACCGCCGCTCTCATGCCTTCACCTCCGCGTCCTGGGCGAGGGCGGCACGCAGGCGGGCGGTGGCCGCGGTGTCGACCACCAGGCCCTCGGGGTCGCGATCGGGATCGCCCAGGATGACGACGCCGTAGTCACGGGCCGCGCCCTCGATCGTGACGTAGCCGTCGCGGACATCGATCCTGACGCGTTCCGGCTCGCGGAGCAGCGGGTCGCCCCAGCCGCCGCCACCGTTGGTGACGTAGCGCAGCACGGTCATCGCGGCCGTCTGGTTGCCGCCTCGGTGGACGGGTAGTGGTAGCGCCCGTCCGGCGCGGGCAGGCCGGTGGCGTCGTCGATGACGCCCGCCAGCGGCCGGGCCGTCCGGTACGCCGCCACGTCCGTCGGTGGATCGGGCAGCGTCCGCGTGCCGTCGGGTGGGAACTCCCACACTCCGCCGGTGCTCCCGTCCTTGCCGCCGTTCACGCCGAAGCCGGGCGCGCGCTTGTATCGGAGCTGGTTGAGGGTGTGGGCGGCGGGGGTGAGCCAGGCGGAGTCGCGCAACCGGGCGACGCCGCCGCGGTGGTAGCCGGCCCCGCCCGTGTCGGGCACCGGCTCGTGCCTGAGCACGACGACCGGGGTGGCCGCCTCGATCGCCTCGATCTCCGGCACCACCCCGTTGGCCTGGTACGTCATCGCCTGGCAGTCGGCGTCGCCGTACCGGTTGGCGCCGAGCGGCCCGACCTCGCCGCCGCACTGCATGGCCGACACCCACGGCCGTCCCTCGGCGGTCACACCGAAGGCGGTGTGCAGGTCGGGGCTGCCGCGGTCGCCCGCGATGGCGGCCTCGCCCACCGCGCGGGACAACGCCCTCAGCAGCGCGCCGAGCAGCGCCTGGTTCTGCTCGAAGTACATGAACGTGGGGCCGTCCGGCGGCAGGGCGCTGACGATCGTGCCGTCCGGGACGACGATGTCGATATCGCGGTAGTTGCCGGAGCAGAACCGGCCCCGCGGGTCGAACAGGTATTTCAGCGCGATGCCGACCGTGGTCTTGACGTCGAGGGCGGTGCCGTTGATGGAGGTGCGGGCTTGGCGGGAGGTGCCGGACAGGTCCACCTCGACCCGGCCCCCGCGTTTGACCAGCCGGACGTGGATCTCGTACTGCTCGGTGTCGTCGGCGCCGTCGCAGTCGACCAGCTCGAAGGCGCTCCACTCGCCGTCGGGCAGCGACGCCAGGCCGGCCGACATGCGTTCGGCCGCCACGTCGCACACGTACGCCATCGCGCCGTGCACCGCGCCGGTCCCGTACCGCTCGATCGACTCGCGCAGCAGCCTCTCCCCCAGGTCCAGCCCGGACAGCAAGGTGCGGATGTCGGGCTGGATGACCTCGGCCATGCGGACGTTGTCGAAGATGAGGTTCCAGACGTGCTCGACCGGCTCGCCCGCGTGCGCGATGAGCATGGGCGGCAGGACGAGGGCGTTCTCGTAGACGTTGCGCTTGGTGCGGCTGAAGCCGCCGGGGACGGCGCCGCCCATGTCGAGCTGGTGGGCGTTGAGGTTGACGAAGGCTGCGATCTTTCCGTCGTGGAAGACCGGCCGGACGAACAGCAGGTCGTTGTTGTGGTTGCCGGTCCGGTAGGGGTCGTTGGCGATGAGCACGTCACCGGGGACGAGCCGGTCGGCGCCGTGACTCCTCGACGGTGTTCCTGACCGCGTCGATGGTGGTGCCGGCCATCAGCACGATGCCGTTGCCGACCGCCGGGACGGCGTAGCCGAGCGAGGGCGGGCCGCTGAGCGTGGCGGCCAGGTCGTACACATCGCGCAGCACCGGGGAGAACGCGCCGGTGAGAAGGCGCACGCTCATGTGCTCGACGAGGTAGTCGAAGCGGTTGCCGAGCACGGTCGCGGTGAACCGGTCGCAGCCGTAGCGGGCGGCGAACTCCGCCTCGCTCAGCTCGCGCAGGGTGGTCATGCCGACTCCGTCCTTTCGATGACGATCTCCCCGACGCGGCCGACGGTGGCGCGCTGCCCGGGCGGCACGAACGTGGTGGACAGCGCCTCGCGGATCACCGCGGGGCCGGTGACGACGGCGCCCGGCGGCAGCTTCTCCCGCTCGTACTCCCCCGCCACCTGCGGCTCCGGGGTCAGGTAGCGCAGCGGGAACGTCGAGCCGGGTTCGGCGTGCCGCGGGATGACGGGGCCCTCGACGGGCGTGTACTCGACCTTGCCGGCCGGGACCGTGATGTGCACCCGGTACGTCACGCCCTCGACCGGGATCTGCGGGAAGCGGTTGCCGTTGCGGGCCTCGTAGTCGTCATGGAAGCGGCGCACCAGCTCATCGATCGACCCGGGGGTCACCCGGCCCTCGGGCATCTCGATGAACGGCGTCTCCCACGACTGGCCGAGCAGCCGGCCGTCGAAGCTGCGCCGCACCGGCAGCCCGGCGGCGCGGGCCGGCCTTGGCGCGCAGGTCGCGCTCCATCTCGGCGAAGGTCCGCTCGATGCGGCCGGCGTTGCCGGGGGGTGAAGGGCAGGTACGCGCTGCGGCTCTCGTAGTGGACGAGGTCGGTGGAGAGCAGGCCGAGCGCGGAGAACAGGCCGGGGTGCGGCGGCACGATCACCTCGCGCAGCGGCACCAGGTCCAGCACCGCGGGCAGCAGCATCGGCCCGGCCGCGCCGTAGGCGACGAGGCTGAAGTCGCGCGGGTCCACGCCGTGCGGCACCGCGACGTTCGTGATCTCCTCGGCCATGTGTGCCACGGCGAGCCGGTACGCCGACCGCACCCGGTCCTCGAAGGCCACCGGCGTGTCGAGCTTCTCGAACGCGGCTCTGGCCGCCGCCTCGTCCAGCACGATCTCGCCGCCCGCGAACCCGTCCTCGCGCAGGATGCCCATGAGCAGGCAGGCGTCGGTCACCGCGGGCACGGTGCCGCCGCGGCCGTAGCAGGCCGGGCCGGGGTCGGCGCCCGCGCTGCCGGGGCCGACCTGGATGCCGCCGGACGGCGAGACCGTCACCAGGCTGCCGCCGCCCGCGCCGACGCTGGCCACCTCGGTGGACAGCGCGTTGATGACGAGGTCGTGCTCCAGCTCGAAGGTGATCCGCACGAACGGGTTGCCGTCCACGACCAGCGACACGTCGGTGGACGTTCCGCCGACGTCGGCGCAGATGAGGTCGGTGCGGCCCAGGACCGTCGTGCGAGCGCGCTTCAGGCGCCGCTGCCGAAGGGGGTGAACGGGCCCAGCGCGGGCGCGGGGGTGCGGTGGGCCGAGGCCAGGCACGCCTGGCACTTCTCGACGTCCCACCGGCCGCCTTCGCTCAGGACGCGGTAGGCCGCCAGTTCGGACGCGCCGCACTCGGGGCAGGTGCCGCTGACGGGGGTGCGCCGGGCGTTCTCGTCGGTGCCGTGGCGCACCGGGGTGCTGGGGCCGAAGGTGAAGGAGCTCATCTACTGCGCCTTCGACGCCTCCGCCACCCACCTGTACGCGCCGGGCCTGAAGCTGCACATGCGCAACGCCGTCCGCTACGGCGCCACGGCCGAAGAGATCATGGAGGTGCTGGAGATCGTGAGCGTCATCGGCATCCACGCGGCCACCACCGCGGCCCCGATGCTGGAGGCGGCGGTCGCGGAATCCGCCGCCATGCGGCCGTCCGCGGCGGCCGGCTCAAGTGCGCGGCGGCGCGGGCTCGGCCGCGCTCGTGAAAGGCGCGCAGCATGCCAGGGGCCACCTGATCGTTGGCCGCGAACACCGCGGTGCAGGCGAGCGTCAGCCTGGCGGTGTAGCCGGACCCGGCGGACCAGTCGCCGTGCAGGAGTGGAGGCCGCCGGGCGTCCGGCCTCCTCCAGGGGCAGTCGCCAGGCTTCGGCGCGGCGTCGGCCGGCGTAGGACGTCCGCGGCCCGGTGACGTGCCACACGCTGACGCAGCGGTGCCTGCCGTCTACGGGCTGCTGGGCCGCGCCGCGCGGGCGCTCGTGCGGTTCCGGCGGCGCGGCGAGCAGACGACCGGCCGCTCCGCGCCGGCCGATGTGCAGCAGGCCGCCCGGCTCGTGCTGCATGCCGACGCGGGGTGTGGCCGCCGAGGAGCGGGCCGCCGCCTCGTGGTCACAGCGGCGTGGAGCAGGTGCTGCGTGCCACGAAGGCCAGGCCGTCGAACTCCTCGGCGAGCACGGCCCGCGTGAACGCGAGCTTGTAGGTGAGGCCCTTGACCATCCCCCCGTAGGCGCGCAGGTGGGAGCGGCCACGCAGCCACGCCCTCACCGGCTCCGGATGGGGACCGTGGCGCAGGTCGACGAGGAAGTCGCCGGGGTGCGCGGCGGCCAGGCGGGTCTCCACCACGAGGTCGTTGCGGGCCGGCGGCACACGCAACGTCGCGGGCGGGCGCCTCCTGTCGATCCTGCCGAAGCGGGGGCGGCGGGCGCGGAAGGCGCCCTCGCCGAACAGCACGCCGAGAGCGTAGTACGCCTCGCCGTGGCGCTCGGCGAGGTGCCGTCCCATCGCGGGGATCGCGCCGCCGCTGTGGGCGGCCCTCGTCACGTGCCCGTTGTGGGCCCACACGGCCACCCTGGCCCCGGGGTCGGACAGCAGGACGTCGACGTTGTCGGCGAGGTAGCGGTCGCGGGCCAGGCTCACGGTCCGGGCGGGATCGGCGTGCCGGAGGGGCCGGCTCATCAGGTCCACGTTCTGCCGGACGAGCCGGGCGTGCTCCAGCACGTCGCCGGGCGCGCGCAGGCCGGCCAGGTGCTCCTCAAGGCGGCGGGCGGCCTGTTCGACGCCGCCGTCCAGCGGCTCGCCCTCGCCCAGCCGGGTGTGCGCCAGCGGCAGCAGCGGCTCCAGCAGCTCCCGCCCCTGCCCGGCCTCGTCGAGGAAGGCCCGCAACGCCTCCAGCGACGCCCCCGGGTACTGCGGGTCGATCCCGGCGAACCGCACCGGCCGTGACGCGCCCGCGCCGCGCTCGCGCAGCCGCGCGTTGCGCTCGCGCAGCCACTCCACCACGGCGAGCATCTCCGCCGTGTGCGTGATCCAGAACCCCAGGCCCGCGAGCGCCTCCACCGGGTCGCCCGGCCCGCCCCGCACATAGTCGTCGACCGCCCGCGCCGCCGACGCGCTCACCTCGAACGCCAGCGTCGTGAACCCCAGCTCCTCCACCAGGAACTCCAGCAGCCGGTGCTTGAGCAGGAAGAACTCCCGGCTGCCGTGCGTGGCCTCGCCCAGGCCCGCCACGCGCACGCCGTCAAGGACCGCGCGCAGCGGTTCGAGGTCGGCGGTGCCCGAGCCGGGGGCCAGCCCGTCCAGCGGGATCGCCCGCGCGGCCAGCCACCGCGTGACATCGCCCGCCATGGCCCTCCTATCGTCCGGCCGTCGCCTGGAGGCTACAACGATCGCGGCCGGGACGGGCCACGGTCCCCCGGTCCGCGTGCGGGCCGGGATCGGGGACGCCCCTGGCCGCGCCTGCCGGCCGGGCGCGCCACCGAGCTGGGCACCGAGATCCGGCGCGGCTGCGAGCTGACCGGGCTGAGTCAGGACGAGGACGGGGTGACCGCCGAGCCGGCCGACGGCACGCGGCCGCGCTCGCGCTACCTCCCGCCGACCGTCGAGGACGTCAGGCGGCGCCTGCGGGTGTTCGCCGGCACCGACTTCGGCGTGCAGTCACCGCGCCGGCTCTCGCGGTTCGGCGACGCCACCACCCGGCTGGCCGAGCGGTACCGGGCCGGCCGGGTGCTGCTGGCCGGCGACTCGGCGCAGGTGGTGGCGCGGATCGCCTGGATAGGTGGGGTTCATGGTCTGTGAGACAAATGAGCAGTCATCTCAGATCGCAGGAGATTGCATGCCGGTCGGGTTGTTGGCCAGCACACAGGCGACGGGCGGGTCGAGCTCGAGGGTCTCCACCCGGAGATGGGTGAAGCCGGCCTGGGTGAGCATGTCCTGGAGCTCTTGGGCGGCTCGGACCGTGGTGTCCCGGGTGGCACCGGGGCAGCGGGGCTGGCTGACGAGCGCAATGCGTCCTGCGGGGCGGAGCAGCCGGCGCAGCTCGCGAAGCCGCTCCACCGGGTCGGGCCAGAACCCAACGGAGTTGACGGCGAGGATGGCGTCAAGCGGCTCGCCGAAGCTCGGCAACCGCTCCACGGAGGCGCACGTGAGGTGCACCCGGTGGGCGCGGATGGCGGCGGCGTTGCGGCGGGCGGCCTGCCGGACCATGGCCTGCGAGTGGTCGATGCCGAAGACGTGGCCCCGAGTGACGAGGCCGGCGAACTCGGCGATGGCGAGGCCGGGACCGAAGCCGATCTCAAGCACCCGGTCGGTGGGCTGCACGTCCAGCAACGACACCGCCCAGACGTTGCGCTTCCGGTTGGAGGGGCGAAGAGCGAACATCCAGCCTTCCGCCCACCCGACGACGCCCCGAGGGTGATGGGCCTGGCGCACCAGATATCTGATCGCGCGTTGCTTGAGAGATGTACCTATTGCCTGCATGATCGCCAGTCAACGGCTTCAAGTATGCTTGAAGTCAATGGGTGAGCAGTTGACGATCGGTGAGCTGGCGAGCCGCACGGGTGTCGCCGCCTCCGCCCTGCGCTACTGGGAGGAACTCGGCCTGCTACCGGCGCCGGCCCGGGTCTCAGGCCAACGACGTTATCCGCCATCGGCAGTCGGGCTGGTCGGTGTGGTCGTGTTGCTGCGAGATGTCGGTTTCACGTTGCGGGAGATCAAAGCGTTCATCGCGTCTCGTTCGCCGACCGGCGAGGGTTGGCGGGAGCTGTACCAGCGCAAGCTCGCCGAGCTGGATCAACGGATCGCCCAGGCTCAGGTGGCACGCACCGCCATCGCCCATGGCTTCGCCTGCCCGCACAAGGACATCTTCGAGTGCTCCAACTTCGCCAATGGGGTCGCGGCCATCCTGGCGGGATGTTCTCTCGAAGAGGCTCATTCGCAGGTTCATTCGCACTGACCTTGCCGTAGAGATGAGCGGCCTCACCGCCGGCGCGCGAGATCGTCACGGATGGCCGTCTTACCTCCCCGGGACTCTCCTGCGTGGACGCCCGCTGCCGAGACGGCGGGCATGCCGAGATGAGTGCATGCACGTCTGGCGTTGCGACCGAGAAGTCGGCGTACGTATTCGTGGCGCAGTCGTGCCCGCCCACCTGATCGGCCGTCAGGTGCTGCATGAACGGGATACATCCGGCGGTGCACTACGCCCGGCCCGCCCGGCACCCGCCCCGCCGCGCCGGGGTGTGCGTGTGTCCGGGGTGGGACCTGGGCGAACCCAGGAAGGCGGCGGAGCTCAGGTCGCGTCGTGACCTAAGAGAAGGCGTCCAAACCGCGGCCGACCGATCTGTGCCGCACCCCCTCCCCGCCCACACCACAGGGCGCCGGGAAGGCGGCCCGGCGCTCACCGGGACGGCCCTCCCGTTACGGCGGGAAGGCCGCCCGTCCAGTCCAGCCCCGCCGTGTACATCCAGCGCGCGCGTCCCACCCAGCCGTGGAAGAAGATCCGCTCGCCGAGCACGTCGGCGCCGCCGGGGCCCTGCACCGCCCCGCCGAGAGAATCGGTCGTCATCAGCGGCCGCTCCGCCTTGGTGAAGGGGCCCGCGAGCGAGGAGGACACGGCGTAGCCGGTGAAGTAGGCGTTGCCGGTGTAGGAGCCGCCCGCGTAGAACAGCACGTATCGGTTGGAACGCTTCACCAGCACCGGCGCCTCGATCACGCCGTTCTCCGCGGGATGATCGTTGCGGATCAGCTCCCTGCGAGGACCGGCGAACGTGACGCCATCGCCGCGTACCTCCTGCAGCCAGATGATCGAGGGCTTGGGCTCGGGCAGCGCGTTCCCGTCGTTCTTGTAGAGCAGATATCTCCGTCCGTCGGTGTCGACGAAGCTCGCCGGGTCGATGTCGCCGCCCTCGCTCGGATCGCAGACGAGCGGGCCGTCGCCCACGGGCCGGAACGAACCGAGCGGCCCGTCCGCGAGCGCGGCGCCGATGCACATCCGCCCGGTCGCGGCGCTCGGGGCGGTGAAGTACATGAGGTACCGCCCGTCCGCCCGCCGGGAGACATCGGGCGCCCAGAACCCCCCTTCACCGGCCCAGGCCGGCTTGACGGGCAGCGCGTCACCGCGAATCGTCCACGGCCCGGACGCGGCCGGCGCCGCGGCGACGGGAACCGTCCCCGCCACGCTGCTGGTGGAGTAGGCGTAGTAGGCCGCCCCGGCCCGGATCACCTCCGGATCGGGAAAGTCGGCGGCGATGACGGCCTGCGGCACCGCCATGGCGCCGGCCGCCGGAACGGGATCGGCGAGCAGCATGGCCGCCACCAGCATGGCGGCCGGCAGGACGGAGCGGCCGGACGGTCGCATCGCGTTCTCCTCTCGTGGTGGGACGGATCGGCTCACTCGGCGCTCTCCCCCGAGGGCGGATAGTCGAAAGTCCGGTGGCCGCGGAAGGTTTGCCCGGTGATCCGGTAGTCGTGCTCGGCTTCGCTGCCGGTGTGGTCGGGGCCGATGTCGACGACGTCGGCGGTCGACCAGACACCGTTGATCTTCTGCTTCACGACGTAGCGGAACTCGTTGAAGTCCCAGACGGAGGACACGAACGTGTTGACCACGGTCAGCGAGCTGCGGCCCGTGGTCAGCGCGGGTGGGATGTCGACGCTCTGGTCCAGCCACCCATAGGTGCCGCCGAGCAGCGGTTTCCACTCCCCGGCCGGTACGCCGTTCACGCTGATGGAAGCACGTTGCAGCGGCACGTTGGCGTCCAGACGGCGGATCAGCCGCACCCCCGTGTTGGCCGGATCGACTTTGACGGTGAACCGGCTCGACCCACCCCGGCCGAACGCGCGCCCGTCGTCGGTGACAGTGCGCGGCTGCAGCGCATGCCACGCCCCGACAGCGACGACCACCGCCACCGCCGGCAGCCCCACCAACAGAGCCACCCGCCGCCCGCGCCACCGACCGAAGCCCCGCCCCCCCCGCTCCACCCCAGGCACCGCCCGCTCCACGGCCGGCGCTGTCTGCTCTACCACCGGCTCCACCACGGGCACCGCCCGCTTGACGGAGGGTGCCG
Source organism: Thermocatellispora tengchongensis (assembly GCF_014202315.1). Lineage (GTDB taxonomy): Bacteria > Actinomycetota > Actinomycetes > Streptosporangiales > Streptosporangiaceae > Thermocatellispora > Thermocatellispora tengchongensis. Next base: position 212,410 of record NZ_JACHGN010000015.1, read on the forward strand.
CCTGCTCCGCCGCGGGTGCTGCTTGTCCTACGCCCCGTTCCACCCGCTCTACGGCGGGTGGTGCCTGCTCCACGACCGGTGCCACCCGCTCTGTCGCCCGCACCGCCTGCTCTATGGCGGGTGGTACGGGCGACAGGACCGGTGCCGCCTGCTCCACCGCTCGCGTCGTCCGCTCCACTTCCGGCGACACCTGCCCTACCGCCGGTTCCGTCCGCTCCACCGCCGGCGCGATCGGCCCGATGGCCGGCAGCGTATGCGGCACGGTGGGCCCAACGGCCGCGGTCGGTTGGATGGCCGACCGTGGTTGGGGTGCGGTCGGCCCGGCGGTCGAGCCCGGCGGTGGCGCGGTCGGCTCGACGGGCGGGCCCGGCTGCGGCGCGGTCGGTTCCGTGGTGCCGTTTGATCTCGCCGTTGTGGTCCTGTACAGCCCGGCCATGGCGGGCATTCGGGCGATCCGTACTCGCTCCCACGCCCGTTCCCAGGCCGGGAGTTGCTGCTCGGGCACGCGGCACGCCCGCAGGAACGCGACCATCACCGCCTTCTTGGGGAAACGCCGACCCGCCAGCATGTCGGCGCAGGTGGCCCGCGGCAGTCGGGGCCCGCCCGCTCGGTCGGCCCGTGCCTGTAACTCCCGCAGCGACGCGTCGGCGCGCGCGAACTGCTCGGCCAGCAGCTTCACCAGATCCTCATGGCAGGTCACCGCCTCCAGCGCCGGTCCACGCGCCTCCTCGGCGGCGAGATCGCCTTCGCCCTCTGCCCGGACCCCGTCTTGTCCAGCACTACGCGACCTCATCATACCTGAAAGTGTACGAGCCATTACCGACAGTGTCCGAGCCTGGCCGCGAGTGGACGGATCGGCCGAGTCCGTCCGCGTCCGTCCGCGAGCCTGTTGGACACCCCGGCCGCGCGGCTTTGCTGATGCTCGCGGCGGAAACCGGGTGAGGCGCCCGGCACGCCACGACCAGGGGCGATCGTGCGGCGATCCCGTACGCGGCCCCGGCCCAGGTAACTCACGAAACGGAGTAGCACCATGCGCGAGCAGAACGACAAGGCCACCCGTACGACCCTCCGCCGGGGAGCGCTCGCCGCGCTCGGCGCCACCGCCACGCTGGTCCTGGCGGCCGGCATGGCCGGCGCGGCCACGGCGCAGGAGTCGGCCAGGGCGGGGTGCCCGTCCGGGCACGTGTGCATCTACCCGGACAACACCCCGAACGGCACCCCGGACACGTACTACAGGTACGGGTCCTACAACCTGGAGAACGTGTTCGGGACCCGCCTCATCGTCAACAACCAGACAGGCGGCGCGGGCTTCCGGCTCTGCACCTCCTACGGCGGTCAGAACTGCGGTCCGCGCAAGGGCCCCGGCAGCTACCACGAGAACCTGTCGCCGATCAACTCCATCCTGCTTGAGCCGTAACCGCCCTGCCGGATGAGCGACCGCCCTGGCCGGACCGCAGCAGGTCCGGTCCGGGCGGTTCCTTATGTCCGGTCGGGGTGAGTGTGTCGGTGTCGAGGTGGTAGAGCGCATTGAGGAGCGGCCAGGCCAGGACGGCCATCTCGGCGGGAGGCGCGGGGCAGCCGCGCTGCAGCCAGTCGGTGGCCACGCCGAGGAGGGCGCCGGCGGTGAACGCGGCCGGGACGTCAAGCAGCAGGTCTTCGTGCTCGCCGTGCCGATCGTGAACGTGCCGGCCGCGATCGAGGCCCACGCTCCGCGCACCCCCGTGCCGAGCGCGGTCACCCGCGCTGGGAATGGGCACCGTGCCCGGCGTGCCGGCTCCCCGCCGGATGCGGCGGGCGTTGCTCGTGCTGCTGATCGCCCTGCTCGTGGTGTTCCTCGTCCTCGATCCGGTGGCCATCTTGGTGCGGAGCCTGGCCGCCCCCACCCCGGCAGAGCATGATCGGTCTCCGCGCTCAGCGCAGACGGCGCAGCATCAGCCAGAGGGCCCCCAGCGCGGCCAGCGCCCCGATCGCGGCCCCCGTCCAGAAATGGGCGCCCTTGATGGGCGTGACGGCGGTCAGGACCACCCCCACACCCGCCACCACCGCCGCGATGACGGCGAACAGCGCCGCGGCCAGCGCGTAGAAGCGCCGGCTGAGGAACATCCGGGCCGCGGGTGCGGGCGGTGGGGCGGTGATCTCGGCGGCCGGTCCCACACTGGCGGCGGCGGGGCGCTTGAAGTACTCATAGTGCACCCAGGAACCGCACGGCTCCCAGCCGTCGGGGGCCAGCCGCTCGGCCAGCGCGCGCCGGCCCTCACGGCCCACGACCTCGCGCCGGTACTCCCAGCGCTGGGGACGCTCCGCATCGCGCCGGCTGACGAACATGCCCCGTTTGTCGACGGTCTCGACCTCCCAGCCCTGCGCGCCGAACTCGTTCAGCCGCTGCTCGTCGATGAAGATGTCGGCCGTCCACACCCACCGGCCGCCCTCGGAGGCGGACTCGGCGGACTCGGCGGGCGCCGCGCCCGCGCCGAGCGTGCGGGCGAAGGCCGCGGCCGGGCCGAACTCCTCTTCCGGCGCGGTGCCGCTCTCCGCCACGTACGCCGCCAGGTCGCCGACCGTGGCGTCCACCCGCTCCCGCGGAACCCCGGCCTCGCGCAGCAGCCGGGCCAGTTCGTCGAAGTAGTCGCTCATCCCGTCTTTCCCTTGGTGAGCACGGCACGTACGGAATCCGCGAAGGCCAGCCACAGCTCGCCCTGCTCGCGCAGCGTCTCGTGGCCCTGATCGGTGAGGCGGTAGTAGCGGCGGCCAGGACCGCGTTCGGTGACCCGGAACTCGGCGGCCAGCAGGCCCGCCTCCTCCAGCCGGTTCAGCACCGGGTACAGAGTGCCGCCCTTGATCTGGCCAAGCCCGGCCTCGGCCAGCGTCTTGGATATCTCATAGCCGTAGCTCTCGCCCTCGGCCAGGCCGGCGAGCACCAGCAGATCGAGGACGCCCTTGAGCCAGTTCGCGCGTCGGTCGGTCGCCATGACCTCATCCTGGCACGGTAGCGGTCCTACCTATGCCGTCAGGCCGACTACGCGGGACGAGCAGTAGCCCGCGTACATCGGCCAGGATGTGCAGCACGATGGGCAGCAGCAGGCTCCCGGTCTGCAGGTACAGCACCGTGAACGAGAACCCCAGCAGCGTCACCAGGGCCATGCCGCGCCACCCCTGGTACAGGTGCCCGGCGACGAACACGGCCAGGGCGAGGGCGGCGGCCACCGGGACGGGCAGCCCGAGCAGGCGCGTGCCGAGGGCGATGAGCAGGCCGCGGTAGACGATCTCCTCACAGATCCCCGCGGTGACGGCAACGGCCAGGGCGAGGCGGCGCTCGGCGGGCGTGCGCGGCAGCAGCGCCCGGTACGCCGCCTGGCCCGGCAGGGCCACCCCGGCTCGCGCCATCCGCCGCGCGACCAGCGCGAGCGGCACCGCGACCACGGCGAACCCGGTCAGCATCCCGGCCGTGGTGGACAGGTCGGCGGGCAGGGCGAGCCCGGCCGCCGCGGGCCCGATGCCGGGCGACAGCACCACGACCAGCAGGGCGGCGGCGGCTAGCGTCCACCACTCGGCCAGGTACCACGCGTACGCCCGCGTCAGCGCGTTCGGATCGCGGTCGCGCTCGCGCAGCAACCGGGCGTAGGAGCGCCGGCCGAGCAGCGGGCACACGACGGCGAGATAGGCCGCCAGCACGGCGGCAAGCAGTGTTGTCAGCACGAGATAGAGGGTAAACCGAGCTAGGTAGGAATACAAGCTATGTAGTCGGACCAGAACATTCTGGGCGTAGGAGGGGTCCCGTCAGAAATCGCCCAACACCCCACGACTCATCTCTGACCTGTGGGTGCGATGGGCCCTGAGCGCCGCGGTTCGAGCCGTTCGTCGCGCTCACCCAGCAGGCGGCCGTCCCGGACCTGTCCGACGGCTACGAGGCCCACCCCAGATGTAGCGGGCAGATCGCGATTCGCTCTGGCCGATGGCCGCCAGGACGGTCGTACGGACGGCGCGGCGCCGGCCGACCGTGGTGCCGGTGGCTGGGGCCCAGAGGGCTGGTCTTCACCGAGGACAAGACCGTATCGTCCAATTGCTGGGCTTCCGCATCCGCCGCTAACGACCCGTGTCGATCGCTAGTCTGTCAGCATGACGGCTGAACTGCCCGCCTATGACCCTGCTTACGACGACGAAGCGCCGCCGCCGCAGGATGAAGGGCCCTGGCTGCGGCCCATCGCCTGGTGGGTGGCCACGGTGTTCCTGGGCGGATTCGCGATCTTCGAAGGCGTCACGAACGGTGTGCTGACGATCATCGCCGCCCTGCTGTTCTTCGCCCTGCCCGACGCCGCCACCCGCTTCGGCGGCGTCGGCCCGGGCCACAGGTGGTACGGCGCGGTGCACCGGGTGTGGATCCCGCTCGTCATCGTCATCGGCTACTCCCTGGGACCCATCGTGTTCCCGCCGATCTTCACCGCCGGGCTGGCCTGGCTCGCCCGGATCGCGCTGGACCGCGCCCTGGGCCGCGGCTACGGCGCCGCCTGACGGACGGGGGCGATGCGGAACGGCATCGCGAAGCCGAGCCGGGCCGGGCCCCTTCTAACCGCAGTGCTTCCACTCGCCGTCCGGCGTACCCCCGTGCACGGCGGGCTTGGAGCCGATCCGCACCGCCCCCGCGAACCGCACGCACAGGCCGTCGGCGGGCGCGTACACCGGGCCCGCGAACCACTTGTAGCGCGGGCTGCCGTCGGCCACCCCCGTGTCGGGGCCGTCGTACTCCTTGTTGCCGTTCCTGTCCACGAACAGCTCGACGTACAGGTAGCTCGTCCGGCCGATGTAGGAGCGCGCCACCCGGGCGATGGCGCATTTCCTGTGGGCCGTACGGCTGTGGTAGAGCGTGACGGTGCCGTGCGCCTCCCCGCCCTTCGCCCCTTCCACGAGGGGATAGGTGGCCACCTTGCGATAGGAGTTCCCGCAGGACCCCTGGGGAAGCGCCTGCGCGGGCGCGGAGGGCGCCAGTGTCAGGGCGGCCACGGCGGCCAGGGTCATGCCGGCGGCGGCCCAACGAGTGATCTTCACGGTGCCTGCCCGAGCGCTCGGGGGGATGATGTGGGCGGGATCACGCTAACACGGCCCCGTGGTGCGCTCCGGTGGGGAGCGACGTGAGGGCGGGCCCAGGCCCGCGGCCCGCCCTCGGTCATGAGTGCTATCGGCTTTCGGAGATCGGGGTGGCGCGGCCGAGGGCCGGAGGCCGCACCGGGGACGTCTTCTCCATGTAGCGCCACACCGCGTCGCCGCCGTTGAAGAGGCTGCGGTCCTGCTTGGTCGCCTCGAACAGGGCGGTGAAGCCGGGGGTGGCGTTCTTGGCGAAGAAGTTGTTGGCCAGGGTCGCGATCCGGTACTTCGCGTGCGGCGAGACCGGCCGTGCGCCGATCCTGATGGCGCCCGGGTCGATACGCCGGCCGACCGGCTTGCTCGGGTCGTAGGTGTAGCGGACGTTGCCCGAGACCGCCATGTGCCGGTACTTCACCGAGCCGTCGGCGGCCTGCTGCCACTGGCTCTCCAGCAGCGCGTCGAGCTGCGCGCCGGTGATGTCGCCCCGGACGATGCCGACGCCGATGCCGGAGTCGTAGACGAGGCCCACGGCGACCTCGGGGAACAGCACGCGCCCCGGCGCGTCGGCGGGGTTGGCCGGGTCGGGGGCGTGCTTGATGTCGCGGCGGAGGATGCCCGGCATCGCGACCGCGAGGTCGGCTCGGCCGTCGCGGTTGGCCGCCCACAGGAACGCGTCGGCGGTCAGGTTGAGCAGGGGCGACTCGGCGCTGTCGTCGGCCGACCGGGGCAGGTCGGCGGTCACGGTCGCCACCTGGGTGTTGCCGCGGGCCGCCATCTGCTGCCGCCAGTACGCCGCGATCCGGAGCGTCTCCGCGTCGGGCGTCACGTCCTTGGTGTTGGCGTGGTTGACCGAGGTGGTCCGGTCGCGCAGCACCTCGCCGGTACGCGGGTCGAGCTGGAGGTTGATCTCGTTGATCAGCCGGCCGTGGTTGGCCGCCTCCACGACGGGCCGGGGGTTGCCGGCCGGATCGGGGAGCATGCAGTTGACCAGGGCGTGCCAGTGCCCGGTGACGACGGCGTCGACCTCCGGGCTGATGCGCGCGTTGAACTCCGCGGCGGGCCCGAACGGGTTGACGCACTCGTTGTAGCCCGCGCCCGACTGCTGGGAGAAACCCTCGTGGATGACCGCGACGATGGCCCGTACGCCCTGCCGGCGCAGGACCTCGGCGTACTTGTTGACCGTGTCGGCCTCGTCGAGGAAGTCGAAGCCCTTCGGGGTGTACGACATCTGCTCCTGGGTGAGCAGCTTGGTGCTGGCGAACACGAACCCGACGGGGAGCTTGCGGCCGTCGCCGGCGTCGACGTACTCGATGCGGTACGGCGGCAGCGCCGGCTTGCCGGTGTGCTCGTCCACGATGTTGCCGGAGTGGTAGTCGTAGTCCGCGCCGTGGAAGCGCCGGCCGGTGGAGTCGGTGAAGCACAGGTCGTCGTCGGGGCGTCCCTCGCAGGTCCCGTCCATCATGTGGCGCAGGAACGCGTACCCGCGGTCCAGCTCGTGGTTGCCGACGGTCGAGAAGTCGAGCCCGAGGTGGTTCAGGTACTCGATGGTGGGCTCGTTCCAGAACCACGCGGTCTCGTTCGGCCAGCCGCTGAAGTCGTCGCCGACGGAGAAGAGGATCGAGTTCGGCTTGCCCTCGCGGATCTGCTTGATGTGGGTGGTCAGGTACGCGCCGCCGCCCACCTGCTTGGCGGGTTCCCCGCTCCGCGCCCCGGGCACGGTGGTGGTGTACTCGCCGAAGTAGCCGTGCAGGTCGGTGATCGACACCAACTGCACCGGCACCGGCTCGCCGGAGGTCGCGGCCGACGCCCCCGGCGCGGCGGCGAAGGACAGGACAGAGGTGGCGAGGGCCGCCGTGACCATGGCGGAACGTCTCCAGCGCCGGACCGGGCCGGCGCGGAACGTCCGTGGTGCGTTGCGCATGTAGCTGTGGCTCCAGAGGTGAAGCGGATCTTGCTCCCGCGAGCCTGCCAGCCGCCACCGAACGGCCCATGAACAACGGGCGGGATTCCGCTGATCGCAGGTTTACTGACTTGCCACTCCCGCCCCACGGGCATCATGGGCATGTTCTCCTACTTGATCTCCTGACCCTTTCGGTGGGACGGGGCAGGGTCCACGGCACGCTTGATCGCGCTTTTCGGTCCGGCCGGATCTGCCGGACCCGGCCCCGTGCGTGCCGAAGCCTGGTGGCGGGGGTCAGCAGGTCAGGGCCGGGCAGGACAGGGACAGGACCAGGCGGTCGCTTTCGTAGGTGTCGGTGTAGTCGCCGCGGAACTCGTTGACCAGCCAGAGCCGTCCCGTCGCGGGCCAGTAGGAGGCGTTCTGGGCGTTGCCCGGCGCCGTGGTCATGTAGTGGACGTCGAGGGTCGTGCGGTCGGCTGAGACGGTGACCCGGTGCAGGCAGGACTTGCGGAACTCGCCGGAGATGTTGGCCGTGCCCCCCGGCATGTAGGTGACGGGCGGGGCGCCGTCGGGGCACAGGCCGACGAGCACGCCGGCGGCGCCGGTGAACACGCCGCCCTGCAGGTCCCACACGGGACTGGTCCAGCCCTCGGTGGGGTGGACCATGCCGTCGGAGCCGGTCTTGAGCAGGGCGGTGGCGGCGTCGAGCGGCCAGCGCAGGATCTTGCCTCCCGAGCCGTCCTTGCGGTACTCGACGGTGGTCAGGTGGTCGGCGCCGCTCCTGTCCAGGGAGACGCCGTTCAGGCAGGGGCGCGCCAGGTCCAGGCCGGCGCAGACCGACGCCGGGCTGAGCCGGTAGTAGCCGATCTGCGGCAGGGCGAAGCCGGAGTAGGCGGCCGAGCAGACCCCCGCCACGCAGCCGACGTTGCCCGAGGCGGTGGAGTTCATCCGCCAGAAGTGGGTCAGGTCGAAGACCCGCACGAGCCGGTCGCCGCCGGGCACGTCGGGATCACCGCCGGTCACCATGAACAGCTTGTTGCCGTACCAGGAGATGCCGTCGGCATGGCTGGCGATCTCGCGGAAGCCCTCGGCGCTGCCGTCGGGCTCGACGAGCAGGACGTGCCGGTACGGCGCCCCCGCCATGCCGGCCGTGACGTCGGCGAAGGTGACCCTGGCCAGCCGGTTCGCCCCGTACTCGTGGGAGGCGCCGCTGCGCCAGCTCACCGCCACGATCTCCCGGCCCGGGCAGCCGTCGCAGGGCGGGTAGAGCACCGACCCGTTCATTCCGTCGCCGCTGCCGGTGATGCCCTGCGGGAACCAGTTCTTGGTGGTGTCGTCGGTGGTGTTCCAGCAAAAGCCCCGCACCTCGACGGAGACGTGCAGGTTGGTGGGGTGGCAGATCGCGCGGGTGGTGTGGCCTCCGGCGATGACCGCGTCCATCCTCACCCTGGTCACCGGCATGGTGGCGGCCACGCCGTCCCGCGCGGCGACGGTCGAGGTGAAGGTCAGGGGGCGGACCTGGGCGAGCTGGGCGGCGGTCAGCGCGACGCCCGTGGCGGCGTGGGCGGGCAGGGGGACGGCGAGGCAGGCCGCCACGAGCAGCAGCACGGCGGCTAATCGTCTGGTCACGGGGTTCCTCCTTCAGGGGTGGGTCAGCCGGGCGCGCAGCAGCCTGACGACGTCCCGGTCCAGTCCGAGGTACGACTCCGGCCCGCCGTACTCGTCGCGCAGGTAGGCGAGGGTGCGCAGCATGGTGTCCTCGGTGACCTGGGCCCACAGGCCCTCGGCGGGAGCCGGCAGGCTCTCGCCGCTGCGGGCGTAGTCGCGGGCGATGTGCGCGTCGGGGACGCCGGCGAGAGCCAGGGCCAGGGCGACCGCCAGGCCGGTGCGGTCGCGTCCCGCGTGGCAGTGCAGGAGCACCGCGCCGGGCTCCGCGCGGGCGATGGCCGTCACGACGCGGGCCAGCCGGTCGGCGCCCCGGTCGAGGACGGCCCGGTAGATGGCGGGCAGGGTGTCGCCCATCGCCTCCAGGACCCGGTCCTCGTCCCGCAGCACCGACAGGTTGCGGTAGCACGGGTGGCCCGCCAGCGGGCTGGGGTCGGCCGCGCACTCGGCCGCCAGCCGCAGATCGACGACCAGCCGCACGCCGTACCCGAGCAGGGCGGGCGTCGCGGGCGGGCCCGGTCTGGCGGAGCGGACCAGCGCGCCGGTCCTGGTGCGGCCGCCCCAGAGGGTGGGCAGCCCGCCGAGGTCGCGGACGTTCCCGCACCCCGGCCAGGACAGCACGCTCATCGCAGACCCCTGAGGTTGCTGGTCCAGGCGTCGAGCGTGGCCTGCCACGCCCGGGGGTCCTCGGGCCTGCCCGGCACTCCGGGCCGGGTCTGCCACGGCAGCGGCCCGCCGGGCCGCCGGTACTCCACCCCGATCGTGTCCAGCCGGTCCAGATGGGCGGTGAGCCGGCGGGAGAAGTCGGCGAAGTCGCGCTCGGGCGGGCTCCAGACCGTCTCGGCGAAGGCGGACAGCCGGGGGAAGGCCATGTAGTCCACCCGCCGGTCGGAGTCGATCAGCTCGGTCCAGACGGCGCACTGGGCGCCGATCACCCGCTCGGCGGCGGGGTCGCCGCGCAGCTCGGCGGGCACGGGCTCGAAGGCGTAGACGTCCTCGACGGTCAGGACGGTGCCGAACGGCACCGGCTCGTCCTCGCGGGCGCTCTGCCGGTAGTCGAGGTAGACCTCGGTGTTGGGGGCGGCGATCACGTCGTGCCCGGCGCGCGCGGCGATGACCGCGCCGAGGTCGCCCCGCCAGGCGATCACCGTCGCGCCGCCGTCCGGGCCGCCGCCCTCCAGGATCTCCTCCCAGCCGAGCACGCGGCGGCCCCGGGCGGTGAGGTGGGCGCCGATCCGGCCGATGAACCAGCTCTGCAGCTCCTCCTCGTCGCGCAGGCCCAGCTCGGCCATCCGGCGCTGGGCCGCCGGGCTGGTCTTCCACTGGTCCTTGCGGCACTCGTCGCCCCCGACGCAGATGTACGGGCCGGGGAACAGCTCCAGCACCTCGTCGAAAACGTGCGTGAAGAACTCGATCGTGGAGTCCTCGACGTTGAGCACGTTGACGCCGATCCCCCACGTGGTGCCGACCTCCAGCGGGGTGGTGAGGTTGCCCAGCTCGGGATAGGCGGCGATGGCGGCCTGGGTGTGGCCGGGCAGGTCGATCTCGGGCACGACGGTGATGTGCCGCGCGGCGGCGTACGCGACGATCTCGCGGATGTCGTCCTGGGTGTAGTAGCCGCCGTGGGGCCGCCCGTCCATGGCGCCGTTCCAGCCGGTCTGGCTCTCCTTGCGCCAGCCGCCCACCTCCGTCAGGCGGGGGTAGCGCCTGATCTCCACCCGCCAGCCCTGGTCGTCGGTCAGGTGGAGGTGCAGCACGTTGAGCTTGTGCATCGCCATCAGGTCGATGAAGCGCAGCACGTGGTGCTTGGTCATGAAGTGCCGCGCGACGTCGAGCAGGCACCCGCGCCAGGCGAAGCGAGGCCGGTCCTCGACCAGCACGGCGGGCAGCTCCATGTGCCGGGCGCCGGCCCTGCGGTAGGCGTGGGCGGGCAGGAGCTGGCGCAGGGTCTGCGCCCCGTAGAACGCCCCGGCCGGGCCGCCGGCCTCGATCAGCACCTCGCCGGGGCCCGAGGTGAGCCGGTAGGCCTCCTCGGGCAGGGCGGCGTGCCGGAGCCGGATCGTTCCCGAGGCCGGTCCGCCGGGCAGCAGCTCGCCGCCGGTCACGGGGGCCAGCTCTCCCCTCAGCCAGGCGGCGACCCGCGTCAGCGGCGGGTCGGCCTCCAGGGCGGTGCGGTCGTCGAGGACGAATCGGCCCGGCTGCGGTCGCAGCCGTACCGGCCTGGGAATGATCACGGATGGTCCCCCGGGAATCTAGCTGCAGGTGACGGTGGCACCGGCGAAGTCGGCGTGGTCGTAGTAGGCGTTGTCGCCGCCGTTGGTGACGACGAGGCGCAGGTACCGGGCGCCCTCCACGGAGGCGGTGACCTTCCTAGCCGGCTGCGCGCCCGTGATCACCCCGGTGCGGGCGACCCGTTCGCCGTCGGCCCAGACCTCGAAGTCCACCGAGCCGTTGGCGCCCACCTCGTCGTCCACGCCGGCGACGAACTCGACTCGCGAGCAGCGCCGCGCGAGGTAGTACTCGATGTCGGCGGGCGCGTGGGCGCCCAGCCCCTTGGCGTGGGCGACGCCGTCGAGCGTGAGCGTGTTGCCGTCGTGGCTGACGTCCTTCTTCGGCGCACCCAGGTGGTTCCTGGCGTTCGTCCAGGCCAGGTCGCTCAGGAAGGAGACGCCCGGCCCGGGGGCGGTGGCCACCCGGACGACCGCGGCGCCGGTCCACCGCCCCGCGGTGGCCACCAGGTCGTAGGACTTCGGCTCGGCCCCGGAGGGCGGGGTGACGTGCCAGGTCACGGTGAAGTCCTCGCCCGGCGCCAGGCGGCGTGCCACCGCCGGGCCGCCGGGCCGCGCCCGCCACCCTTCCGGTACGGCCAGCGTCACCTCGACGTCCCGCAGGGTCGCGGTCGCGCCGGTGTTGACGACGCGGGTGACGACCGGGTTCTCCTTGCCCGGCTCCAGCGCCGACGGCCGGTCGTCGCCGGGGATGGACGGGTCGACCTCGACGGTCACCAGCGGCGGCGCCTGCTCGCGGAGCTCGCCGACCCGGTACATGACCGCGCCGTGCGCCGGCACGTGGGCGGCCAGCTCGCCCCGGGTGCTGCTGACGGCGCCCGTCCACAGGTCCTCGACCCGGTAGCGGCCCTCCGGCAACTCCCAGGACAGGGTGGCCGCGCGGTCGCTCTCGTTGAACAGCGCGATCGCCTGCGAGCCGTCCTTGAGCGGCTTGGCGAGCACGTGGTACCAGCCGTCGGTCTTCACCAGGCGGCCCATCGCGCCGAGCGGGTCCTGGTTCACCGCGATCACCTCGGGGTCGGCGACGATCGCGGGCGGCGCGTCGAGCGACTGCAGGATGAGCGGCGCGGCGCCGATCGCCCACAGCGTCATCTGGGTGCGGTACTCCAGCTCGGACATCCCGCCCCGGCCGGCCTGGAGGAGGTCGGGGTCGGCCCAGCTACCCGGCCCGGCGTACTCCTCGCGCAACTGGTTGACCTCCCAGATGTCCACCATCCCGGCGTAGGTGTCGCCGATGGGGCGGGTGACGACGTTGGTCCGCCACGTGGTGGCCAGCTCGGGGCCCCACAACCACGGCACGGAGTTGCCGTCCTCGTTGTTCATCGCGAAGACGACCGACTCGCCGAGCGCCTGGCGCATCAGGGGGTAGAGGGTCTGGGCGACCGCCCGGGAGTCCTTGCCGGGGAAGTCCCCCATGGGGACGTTGCACCAGTCGTACTTGACGTAGTCCACGCCCCAGCCGGCGAGCTGCGCCCCGTCGGCGGCCTCGTTCCGGTAGGAGCCGGGGCCGCCCCCGGCGCAGGCCCTGGTGCCCGCCGACAGCGCCAGGCCCAGCTTCAGGCCCTTGCCGTGGACGTACTCGGCGAGGGCCGGGATGCCCGAGGGGAACCGGGCGGGGTCGGCCGCCAGCGCGCCGCCGGCCCGTTGCGGCGCCAGCCAGCAGTCATCGACGATCAGGTAGCGGTACCCGTACGGGCTGAGCGGGGCCAGCTTGTCGGCGGCCTGCCGCACCGCGGCCTCGGAGACCCCGCAGCCGAGCGAGCGGCTGCTCCAGCCCATGGGCGGGGCCGGTACGGGGGGCGGCTCGGAGGTACGGGCCACCGCGGCGGCGGGCAGCAGGAGCAGGGCCGCGGCCAGCGCGGCCAGTGTCGCGCGCATGGGCGTCACACCGGGTTCAGTCGGGGGGCGCCGGGCTCGATGACGAAGGAGCCCGAGGTGTAGGCGGCGGCGTACGGCTCGGTGACCCGCGGCAGGGAGCGGAAGTCGACCCGCATCTCCTTCTGCGAGATCCGGGCGCGCACGTAGCCCCGGCGGCCGTTGAAGAACTTCACGTGCGGGTTCTCCTGGAGGAGGATGCCGGTGTTGGGGTACTCGTCGAGGCCGTTGCCGGCGCTGGTGACGCTGGTGGTGACCAGTTCGACCGCGACCGGCTCGGATTCGGGGTCCTGGAAGTCGCGCTTGACCTCGCCGGCCCAGTGCGAGTGCACGTCGCCGGTGAGCACGACTCCGTTGCGCTTGTAGGTGTCCAGGGCCGCGGTCAGGCGATTGCGCGAGGCGACGTAGCCGTCCCAGCCCTCGTTGGAGTAGCCCTTGCCCGCGCCGTTGGTCCAGTCCATCTCCATGAGGAAGACCTGCTGGCCCAGCAGGTCCCAGGTGGCCGCCGACTCCCGTAACTCCCCGTCCAGCCACGCCTCCTGCTCGGCGCCCAGGATGGTGCGGTTCGGGGCGAAGCGCTCGGCGCAGTCGGCGCCGACCGTGCCGCTCCTGCCGGTGCAGGCGTACAGGTCGCGGTACTGGCGGGTGTCGAGCATGTGCAGGTTGGCGACCGCGCCCCAGCGGAGCGTGCGGTAGAGCCGCATGTCCGGGCCGGACGGCCGCTGGGCGCGGCGCAGCGGCATGTTCTCGTAGTACGCCTGGAAGGCGGCGGCCCGGCGCTGGAGGAAGGGCGGGTCCGGCTGCTCGGGGACGTCGCCGGCCCAGGCGTTCTCGATGTCGTGGTCGTCCCAGACCACGGCCCAGGGTGCGATGGCGTGGGCGAGCTGGAGTTCGGGGTCGGCCTTGTGCTGGGCGTGCCGCAGCCGGTAGCCGGCCAGGTCCAGGCACTCGCCCCCGGCCTGGTCGCGTACGGGGTACTTGTAGTCGCCGTACTCGTAGATGTAGTCGCCGAGGAAGGCGATCAGGTCGGGCTCGTCCTCGGCCATCCGGCGGAAGGCGGTGAACCAGCCGGCCTGGTAGTCGGCACAGGAGGTGAAGGACAAGCGCAGGTCGCGGGTGCGGGCGCCGGGAGCCGGCGCGGTCACGGTGCGGCCGGCCGGGGAGATCTCGGTCCCGGTCCGGAAGCGGTAGAAGTACTCCGCGCCGGGGTCGAGGCCGTCCAGCTCGACGTGCACGCTGTGCGCGGACTCCGGCCGGGCGATCTCGACGCCGTGCCGTACGACGCGGCGGAAGCCCTCGTCGGCGGCGACCTGCCACTCGACGGGCACGGCGCGGTCCGGCATGCCGCCGAGGCCGTCGGCGGCGAGGGGATCGACGGCCAGGCGGGTCCACAGCACCACGCCGCCGGGGGTGGGCTCCCCGGAGGCGACGCCGAGCCGGAAGGGGTCGGTGAGGGGGCGGCGGCGGGCCGCGGCGGGGCGGGTCAGCGCCCCGAACGCGGCCAGGCTCACGCCCCCGGCGATCAGCGAACGCCGGGTGATCATGGCGGGGGGCTCCTATCCGACGCTGGCGTTGCCCTCGGCGACCGCCTGGTCGGCGGCCTGCTTGGGAGTGATCTTGCCGAGGTACATCTCGTTGAAGATCTGCACCATCTTGTTCTCGAAACCGGTGAAGCCGGTGGTGACGGGCAGGGGGAACGTGGTGCCCTCGGCCTCCTTCAGGAACGGCGTGACGTCGAGGTTCTTGGCCTTCCAGTAGTCGACGTAGCCCTGGGCGAGGCCGGTGATGGCGGGGAAGACGTAGCCCTCGTCGGCCATGAGCTTCTGCGGCTCGTCCGAGGCCAGGTAGGCGGCCAGCTTCATGGCGGCCTGCTTGTTCTTGCTGTTGGCGTAGACGACCTCGGCCAGGCCGTTGAGGTTGACCGCGCGGCCGGCCGGGCCCTCGGGCATCATGGCCACGCCGATCTCGAAGTTCGCCTCCGGCGCGACGAAGGGCAGCAGCGCGTTGTTCGCCGGGAACATCGCCACCTGGCCCCGGTTGAACATGTCGGTGACCTTGCCGGTGGGCGGGTTGGTCTGCGTCGCGGGCGGGGAGACGAAGTGCTTGTTGACCAGGTCGACGCCGAACTGCAGGGCCTGGACGGCGGCGTCGTCGTTGAAGGCGTACTTGCCGAAGGGCTTGTCCAGCAGCTTGCCGCCGTTGGAGACCACCCAGTTCATCCACTGCGTCTGGTAGTGGTTCCAGGAGGCGAAGCCGTAGGTCTCGACCTTGTCCTTGTCGAAGCCGGCCTCGCCGGGGTGCTTGCCGTTCTCGTCCACGGTGAGCTTGCGCGCCGTTTCGAGCAGGGTCCCGGAGCCGTCGGGCGCCCAGGTGAGCTTGTCCGGCATCTCCACGCCGGCCGCCTTGAACAGGTCCTTGTTGTACAGCAGGCCGACGATGCCCCAGTCCTTGGGCACGCCGTACAGCTTGCCCTGGTAGGTGAAGGTCTGCACGACGGTCTGGTGGTACCTGGAGGTGTCGAGCTTGAGCTCGCTCATGTCGGCCAGGACGCCCTTGGTGACGAACTCGGGGAAGGACGTGGGCTGCATCCAGAACACGTCCGGGGCGGTGCCGGCCACCGCGTCGGCGGTCAGCTTGGTCCAGTACTGGTCCCAGGGCAGCACCTCGACCTTGACGTCGATGCCCGGGTTGGCCTTCTCGAAGGCCGCCATGACCTTGTCGTAGCCGGCCTTCTGCTGCTCGTCCCAGAGCCGGTAGGTGAGCGTGACCTGCTCGGGGCCGGCCGAGGACGAGCCGGAACCGCATGCGGCGAGGGACAGGATCGCGGCGCCGGCGAGCGCCGCGAGGGGGGTTGTGCGGGGGGAGCGCATGAGTTCGCCTTTCACTTCAGGCCGGTGAGGACCACCGACCTGACGATGTGTCTCTGGAAGAAGATGAAGATCGCCACCATGGGGACCAGCGCGATGAGGCCGCCGGCCATCAGGAGGTTGTAGTCCACGCCGACGCCGCCCTTGAGCGTCGCCATCGCCACCGTGATGACCTTCGTGTCCTCGCCGCTGGTGATGATGAGCGGCCACAGGAAGCTGTTCCAGGACGAGATCACGGTGATGATGGCGAGCGTGCCGAGGGCGGGGCGGCACAGCGGGAGCATGATCTTGAGGAGGATGGTGAGCGGCCCCGCCCCGTCGATGCGGGCCGCCTCCTCCAGGCCCGCGGGCAGGCCGCGGAAGAACTGCCGCATGAGGAAGATGCCGTACGGCGTGCCGAACAGGAAGGGCACGAGCAGCCCCCACCAGGTGTTCACCAGGCCCAGCTCCCGCATGATCAGGAAGAGCGGGATCACGGTGACGGCGCCGGGCACCATCATGGTCGCCAGGTACAGCCAGAACAGCGGTTCCCGGCCGCGGAAGCGCAGGCGGGCGAAGGCGTAGGCGGCGAACGTGGTGAACACGAGCTGGCCCGCCGTCAGCACGGCGGTCATCAGGACGGTGTTGAGCAGGGCGCGGGGGAAGTCGCCCTCCAGGATGCGGGCCAGGTTGGCGCCGGTGGGCGGGACGCCGGGCAGCCAGGGCTCGGTGGAGTTGAGCTGGCCCTGCGACTTGAACGCGGTGAGCACCACGAGCAGGTACGGGAAGACCGACACGAAGGCGCCGGCGAGGAGGACGGCGTGCAGCAGGGTTCGTTTCATGGCCGCTCAGCTCAGGTCATAGGTGGTGCGCTTGCCGAAGAACCGGACCTGCGCCAGGGTGACCAGCAGGATGATCACGAAGAGCAGCAGGGACAGCGTGGCGGCGTAGCCGAAGTCGAACTCCTTGAACGCCGTCTGGTAGATGGTGAAGTTGAACGCCTCGGTGCTGTGGCCGGGGCCGCCGTCGGTCATCGCGAAGATCGTGTCGAACACCTGGAAGGCGCCGATCAGGCTGGTCACGCTGACGAAGAACATGGTCGGGTTGAGCAGCGGCAGCGTCACGTGGAAGAAGCGCTGGACGGGCGTGGCCCCGTCGGTGGCCGCCGCGTCGTACATCTCCTGCGGGATGCCCTGCAGCCCGGCCAGGAAGAACAACATCGTGTACCCGGTGTGCTGCCAGACGTTGACCAGCGCGACGGCGGGCAGGGCCCAGGTGGGGTCCGACAACCAGGCCGGGCCCGTGACGCCCACCAGGTCCAGGGCCCGGTTGAGCGCGCCATCGCGGGGGTCGAAGATCCAGTGCCAGACCAGGCCCATCACGATGGGCGTGGCCATCCACGGGACCACGAACAGGGCCCGGTAGATGCGCACGCCCCGGATCCTGCGGTTGAGCAGGAGCGCGAGCACCAGGGCGAGCACGGTCTGGAGCGGGATGCACAGCAGGACGAACAGGACCGTCACCCACAGGGAGTGCCACACCTGGCCGTCGGCGGCCAGCCGGGCGTAGTTGTCCAGGCCGACGAACCTGGGCTCCGACAGCAGCTCCCAGTCGAACAGGCTCAGGCCGAAGACGATGAGGACGGGCAGGAGGAGGAACGCCACGACCCCGAAGAGGCTGGGCGCGATGAACAGGTGGGCGTACCAGTCGCCGCGCCGGCGCCCGCCCTTCACGGTTGCGGGGACCTTCTCCGCCCGCGCCCCCGCGACCGGCCGTACGGGCGGCGCCGTACGTGTGGCCGGGCGGCTCACGACGGGTCCGTCCTGGTCGGGACCATCAGCCGCCGGGTGGTCCGCAGTCCCCATTCGTCCAGGGCGGCGAGGGGATCGCTGGATCCGCGCAGGCCGCCGGTGGCCTCGATGTGCGCCGCCCAGTCCTCGCGCGCCTCCACGTCCGGGCGGACGATGATGCAGTCGGGGTCGTTCACCCACCAGCGGGCGTGCAGGAACTCGCGGGCCGCGCCGGCGAGCCTGGCCCCGAGCTGGGAGGGCTGGCTCAGGTCGCCGGACCTCGGCATCAGGGTCGGCGCGACGTCCGGGCTGACCCGCATGATCTCGACGAGTCCCAGGCTCGGCAGCATGGGCGCGCCGCACCCGTGCAGGATCGCGTCTTCGCCGGCGCCCTGGCGGATCAGCTCCAGCCCGCGCCGGTAGGCGGCGATGGGGTCCACGTCCTGCGCGCGCCGCCCGGGGAGCGCCCCGGCGTAGCAGTAGTCGAGCTTGAAGTGGGTGATCCCGAGAGCGCGCAGGGTGGCGAACACCGTGACGAGGTGCTCGGCCGCCCCGGGATGCGTGACGTCGAGCACGGCGAGGTCCTGGTCCCACATGTGGCCCGCCCAGGCGTCGCCGACCAGCCACTCGGGGTGCTCGTGGAACACGCGGCTCCGGTGCCCGACCAGGAAGGGGGCGACCCAGATCCCGGCCCGCTTGCCGGCCTCGCGGATCGTGCCCACCGTCCGCTCCAGCGACCCGAAGCCCTGCCGCGTCTCCAGCCAGTCGCCGATCTCCGCCTCGTAGCCGTCGTCGAGCAGGAACATGTCCGCGGGAATGCCGAGCCGCGCGGCGAGGTGGAGGTTGTCGACAACGTCGGCCTCGGTGACCTTGTCCCAGTAGCCGTACCACGAACACCACATCGGCGGGACCGCGGGGACGGCCGGCGGCGCGTGGCCCTCGGCGATGCGCTCCGCCCAGGTCCGCAGCGCCTGATCGAGGCCGGATTCCGCCTGCCAGTGCGACACCGGCCCGTCGGCGGAGACGACCAGCCTGCCGCCCTCGCGACGCGCCCGGATGGACGGGACCTCCAGCGGCGACGGCGCCGACCACACCGAGACCGGGCCGCCGTCGCCCGGGTCCACCGCGAGCAGCCCCTCCCCCTGGAACACGCCGTCCGGGACCGGTGTCTCGGGGCGGTAGCAGAGGACCTGGATGGTCGGGTCGGCGGCGCGCGGAGGGCGCTCGTGCAGGCGGTAGGAGCCGGTCGGGCTCCATGACTGCCAGCCGTGCTCGAAGACGAGGCTCCGGGCGGGGTCGCAGCCGATCTCCCCGATGTCCACGAACGGCATCAGACTCCCGTCCTTTCACACTTACGAAGGAGCCCTTCATTAGTAGCAGCAGCCTGTTTGGGCAGTCAAGATGCGCTCTTCACCAAGCCAGGTGGCTCGGGGCTCATCCATGACATACTGGGGAGTTAATAAAGGAGACCTCCATTAGGGGTGGTGATGGCGCTGCGTGGCGGCGACCTGTCGCGCCTGCGACAGCTCAACTCCCTGTCGGCGATCAGGGAACTGCGTCGCGAGGGACCGCTCCCCCTGTCGGCGCTCGCCGACCGTACCGGCCTGTCCAGGCCCTCGACCAAGGAGGTCGTGGACGAGCTGGTCGGCCTGGGCTGGGTGGAGGAGGTGCCGCCGAGTCCGGGCACCATGGGCAGGCCCGCCCGCCGCTACCGTTTCCGCGCCGACAACGGCTTTCTCGTGGGTGTGGACATAGGAGCGCACAACGTCCGGGCCGCGTTGTCGGACCTGGACGGCCGCCTGCTCGCCGAGACGAGGCAGCCCGTCGAGCCCGGCACGCCGGTGGACGAGCGGCTGGCGGCCATCGAGGCCGCGGTCGAGGGTTGCCTGGCCATGAGCGGCAAGACCGCGGCCGACCTGTGGACCGTGGCCGTGGGCACGACCGGCGTCCTCAGCCCCGACGGCGTCATCAGGTATTCGGCCGGCATCCCCGACTGGCGGGGCTTCGACCTCGGCGAGCGGCTGCGCGCCATGTTCCCCTGCGAGGTGCTGCTGGAGAACGACAGCCGCCTCGCCGCCCTGGCCGAGCTGCGGCGCGGGGCGGCACGCGGCTCGCGCGAGGTGGTCTTCCTGCACGTCGCCAGGCGGATGGGCGCCGGGCTCATCATCGACGGCAAGATCCACCGCGGTTTCGGCGCGGCCTCCGGCGAGATCGCCATGCTGCCGGAGGCCCGCTGGTTCGACGCGCCCGAACACCTCAACTCCTGCCCGGTCGTGCCCGAGGGCACGCCCGCCGAGGACGCCGCCGGCTTCACCCTCGCCGCGGCCAGGGCCGGCGATCCCGTCGCCCTGGAGGCGGTGCGCCGCTACGTGGAGGACCTGGCCGTGGGAACCGCCGCGATGGTGCTGCTGCTGGACCCCGAGGTCCTGGTGCTCGGCGGCGGCTTCTCGCGCTCGGCCGACGTCCTGCTGCCCCCGCTGCGCGACCGGCTCGCGCGCGTCTGCGTCCGGATGCCCGAGCTCAGGGCGTCCACCCTGGGGGGAGAGTGCGTGGTCCTCGGCGCGATCGAGTACGCGGTGGACCACCTCGACCGGCAGTTGTTCGCCCCGGACGGCGGCCCCGAGCTGCCCGCACCGCTGACCGCCGCCCGCTGAGACACGCGCCCGCCCCGGCCGGTTCATCTCCGTCTCGTCCAGTCGGAGGAACTCGGAGAGCACGGCGGCCGTGTCCGCGCCGAGCAGCGGGGGGATGGGTTCCACCTCGCCCCACGCATCGACCGGGATGCGCAGCGCCGGGAACCGGCCCTCAGTGGGGCGCCACTCCGCGGCGCGCGGGGACCTTCCCCCGGTGCGCGGCTGAGCGACGTCGCCACGCTTCCCGGACGGTCCCGGCGCCGCGACGGCGCGTTCCCGCGGTCACGACGTGAGGGCGTCCACGCGCCTGATGACCTCCCGGCAGAACTGCGGCACGCCATCGGGATCGTCGATGAACTGCGAGGGCTTGATGCAGAACGTGGTGAACCCGGCGGCCACCTGCTCGGGGATGCTCTCCAGGGCCTGGGGCAGCGAGGCGCACGAGTCGCCGGACGGGAAGACGCCCCGGGTGCCGCCGACGAGTTCGAGCTCGGACAGGTCGCGCCCGGCCGCCCGGAGGGCGGAGGACAGCCGGTCCAGGTCGCCGGCGGACGGCCGCCCGAGCGGGTTGTAGCCGTGGCCGTAGCGGACCAGCCGCCTGACGAGATGGTCCGGCATTCCCTCGCCGCCGAAGAACAGCCGCGGCCCGTCCGGCCGGTACGCCCGCGGCTCGACGTACACGTCCCGGAACCGGAAGAACCTGCCCTCGTAGGAGACCGGGGCCCCCTTCCACACCAGCGACCAGATCTCCAGTTGCTCGTCCAGTATCCGTCCGCGCTTGTCGAACGGCACGCCGAGCGCGCGGTATTCGTCCCTGCTCCAGCTCACCGACGGGAGCACGAGCAGCCGTCCCTCGCTGAGCAGGTCGAGTGTGGCCAGGTCCTTGGCCAGCGCGAGCGGATGGCGGAGGGGGGCCAGCACGGCGACGGCCGCCAGCCGCAACGAGGTCGTGACCGAGGAGATGGCACTCAGCAGCAGCAGGTTGGCCGGCCACGGTGTGGCCGGGTCCTGGTTGCCCGGCAGCGCGTACTCCCGCGGGTTGGCCATCCGCCCCCGCGCCCCGGCGTCGGGGCCGAGCACCACATGCTCGCTGGCCATGACCGAGTCGAACCCCGCGTCCTCGGCCTCCCGCGCCCACCTGACCAGGGTGTTGAGATCGCGCCCGGAGGTCATCGTCCAGTTCTCCGTCAGTATGAGCTGCATTCGCACACTCGTCATGAGCACTCCTCGGCGATAGGTCTGGATTCCGGAGAGCGGTGCCGGATCACCATGGGTCCCGGCCGCGCACGCGGGCCGCGTGTACGAAGGCGTCGAACAGGGCCTGCTGCACCGGGTCGCGGTGCGCCGTGTCCTCCGGGTGCCACTGCACGGCGGCGAACCAGGAGGGCAGGGCGGGCAGCTCCAGCGCCTCGATCGTGCCGTCGGCGGCCTCGGCCGTGGCCGTCAGCCCGCTGCCCAGGCGGGCCACGCGCTGGTGGTGGTAGCAGGACGCGATCGCCTTCTGCTCGCCGGTGACCCGTTCCAGGAGCGAGCCGCGCACGATGGCGACCGGATGCACGATATGGCGGTGAATCCGGTGTTCGCCGCCCATGTCCTGGTGCAGGGTGCCGCCGAGCGCGATGTTGACGACCTGCAGTCCCCGGCAGACGGCGAGCAGCGGCAGGCCGATCTCCAGCGCGTGCCGGGCCACCTCGATGTCGAAGGCGTCCTGCTCGTCGTCGACGTCGTAGACGCTCTCGTGCGCGTCGTCCTCGCCGTAGCGGTGCGGGGCGATGTCGCCCCCGCCGGGCAGCAGGACCCCGTCGAAGCGGGCCAGGCGCGCGGCCACCTCGGCAGGGGCCGCGGGGGCGCGCGGATGCAGGGACAGCGGTTCGCCGCCCGCCCGCCAGACCGCCTCGATCAGCGCCCTCGCGTTGACCTCCGCGGCGTACCGGAGGGCGGAGGCCGAGGCGGAGAAGCGGGCCGGGATGGCGATGAGCGGACGATCGCCGGTCACAGCCGGATCCACGTGGTCTTGAGCTCGGTGTACTTCTCCAGGGCGTGGACGGATTTGTCGCGGCCGTTGCCGGACTGCTTCATCCCCCCGAAGGGCACGGTCAGGTCACCCTCCTCATAGCAGTTCACCCAGACCGTCCCGGCGCGCAGGGCGCGGGAGACCCGGTGCGCGGTGGACAGGTCGGAGGTCCACAGGCCGGCGGCCAGGCCGTACTCGGAGTCGTTGGCCAGCGCGACCGCCTGGTCCAGGTCGTCGAAGGCGAGCACGGACAGCACGGGCCCGAAGATCTCCTCGCGGGCGACTCGCATGCCGGGTTCGACCCGGTCGAACACCGTGGGCTCCAGGTAGTTGCCGCCGGTGCCGGTCAGCGTGCGCGCCCCGCCCGTACGCAGCCGGGCGCCCTCGCTCGCCGCGTCGGCGATGTGGCCGAGCACCCGGGCCAGGTGCGCCTCGCGGGCCAGGGGGCCCATCTGGGTGGCCGGGTCGAGCGGGTCTCCGACGCGCAGTTCCCTGGCGTGCCGGACGACGGCGTCGGTGACCTGTTCGGCGACGGCGGAGTGCACCAGCAGCCGGGAGGGGGCGGTGCACATCTGGCCCTGGTTGAAGAAGACGCCCCATGCGGCGGTGGCCGCGGCGGCGTCCAGATCGGGCGCGTCGGGCAGGATGATGTTGGGCGACTTGCCGCCGAGCTCCAGCCAGACCCGTTTGAGGTTGGAGTCGGCGGCGTACCGCATGAAGTGGCGGCCGACGGCCGTCGAGCCGGTGAAGGCGAGCACGTCCACGCCGGGATGCAGGCCGAGGGCCCGCCCGGCGGCGGGACCGTCCCCGGCGACGACGTTGAGCACGCCGGCCGGCAGGCCGGCCTCGGTGGCGAGGTGGCCGAGCGAGAGGGCCGACAGCGGCGACCACTCCGAGGGCTTGAGCACGACCGTGCAGCCCGCGGCCAGGGCCGGGGCGAGTTTCCAGGCGGCGATGGTGAGCGGGAAGTTCCAGGGCACCACCGCGCCCACCACTCCGGCGGGTTCGCGGGTGACGAGCGCCAGAGCGCCGGGGGCGGTGTGCGGCGACTCGTCGGCGAGCTTGCCCGCCAGTTCGCCGTACCAGCGGAAGGTGGAGATGGCGGCACGCAGCTCGATCTCGTAGGCGTCCTTGATCGGTTTGCCCATCTCCAGGCTGATGGTGAGCGCGAGGCTCTCGCGCTGTTCCTCCATCAGCTCGGCGAGCCGCAGCAGGGCCCGCCCGCGTTCGGCGGGCGCCAG
Source organism: Thermocatellispora tengchongensis (assembly GCF_014202315.1). Taxonomy (GTDB): domain Bacteria; phylum Actinomycetota; class Actinomycetes; order Streptosporangiales; family Streptosporangiaceae; genus Thermocatellispora; species Thermocatellispora tengchongensis. The sequence goes on from NZ_JACHGN010000015.1 coordinate 235,741, forward strand.
GCGCGGCCACGGGCCGTGGTCGAAGGCGCGGCGGGCGACGGCCACGGCCAGGTCGACCTCGCCCGGCCCCGCGTCGGCGACATTGGCCAGGACCCTGCCGTCGCGAGGGGACACCACGGCGAATGACGCGCCGCCGCCGGACTCCTCGGCGCCGCCGATGTGGTGGCGGGTGGGGAGGGCCAGCCGCGCGGCGCGGCCGGCCCACTCCTGGTGCCCGATCTCACGCACCGGGGGCTCGCCTCCGTACGCGCAGGGCGGCGAGCACGCCGAGCAGCATCATGACCGGTACGCAGCACGCGAGCCAGATCGCCGTGGCCGTGGAGCCGCCGATGAGCGTGGGGAAGTTGGCGAGGATGAGCCAGACGGCGCCCGCGAGGCCGAGCGCCCCGAGGGCGGGGGCGATCAGCGTGTTCCAGGGGCGGGTGTCGACGCGTTCCCTGCGGAAGAACACGATCACCGAGACGGACGTGAGCAGGTACATGAGCATCATGGCCAGCACCGCGACGCCGCTGAACCAGGAGAAGAGCGTCAGCACGGGATCCCCGCCGGCCACCGCGAAGGGCAGGACCAGCAGCACCGCGATCACGGTCTGGGTCCAGCCGGCCAGCCACGGCGCGTGGCGGCGGTTGATCGAGGTCAGGCGCCGGGGCAGCACCCCTTCGCGGCCGAGCGAGAACAGGTAGCGGCCGGCGGAGTTGTGGAAGGCGAGCATGCCGGCGAACAGCGAAGTGGCCAGCAGGACCGGCAGCACCCCGTTGACCCAGGCGCCGAGCTGGGCCGCCACGGGGTCGAAGACGAACGCCGCGGAGTCGCCGCCCTCGACCGCCGCGCCCGCCGCCGCGACGGCCTTGGAGGAGCCGTAGGCGGAGATCACCATCCACGAGGTGAAGACGAAGAAGGCGCTGACGACGAGCACGGCGAGGTAGGTGGCGCGGGGGACGGTGCGCCGCGCGTCGCGCGCCTCCTCGCCGTAGATGGCGGTCGCCTCGAAGCCGAACATCGAGGCCACGGCGAACATCAGCGCGATCCCCGGGGTGCCCGACAGGGCCGACGCGGGCGAGAAGGCGGCGGCCACGCCGAGGCCCTCGGGGCCGCCGCCCTTGACGAAGGTGATCAGGCTGAAGACGAGCAGGATGCTGAACTCGGCGAGCACGAGGACCGCGAGCACCCTGGCGCCGATCTCGATGCCGGCCTGCCCGAGCCCCTGTACGACGGCGATGGTCACCAGCGTCCAGACCCACCAGGGCGCCTCCAGGCCGGTGTACTGGGCGACGAGGCCGGAGACGATGGAGCCGTACAGCCCGTAGATGGCGGCCTGGATGGTGCAGTAGGCGAACAGCGCGACGGCGGCGCTCCCGGTGCCGGCCGTCCGGCCGAGCCCTTTGCCGATGTAGACGTAGAAGGCGCCGGCGTCCACGACGTGCCTGCCCATGGCCGCGAAGCCGACCGAGAACAGCAGGATGATCAGCCCCACGACCAGGTAGGCGGCGGGGACGGCGGGGCCGTTGCCGAGGAGCACGGCGATGGGCAGGGCGCCGGCGATGCCGGTCAGCGGCGCCTGCGCCGAGAGTACGAGGAACAGGATGCCGAGTACGCCGAGCGCGTCCGGCTTGAGCCTGCTCACGGGGGGAGTGTCCCGCCCAGTGGCTTCCACTGCGGCGGTGGCTGGAGTGTCCACTTGGTGTCACCTACTGCCTTGGGGGGCGAGTCGCTAATCGTTTGCAGTCAAACGAGTTACGCAATGATGGAGCGCGAGGCGTCCGTTTGACAAGGGGCGGAGACCGGCGGACTTCACCCGCGCCGGGGCGGCCGGATGCCGCGGAACTCCCAGTCGCCGCCGAGCGCCGTGGACAAGACCTCCTCCGACTCGCTCGGCTGCGCCCCGACGTCCGCGCGGATCGCCGCCGGACCGGTGACGATCCGGTTGGCGAGCCGCCCCAGGCCCTCCACCTCGACCTCCACCAGGTCCCCCGGCCGCACCGGACGGGAGTTGGCCGGCGTGCCCGACAGCAGGACGTCGCCGGGGTACAGGGTGATGGTGCGGGCGATGTCGGCCACGAGATAGTGCATGTCCCACGTCATCTCGTCGGTCGAGCCGTCCTGGACGACCTCGCCGTTGACGTACGTGCGCAGGTGCTTGCCGCGGAAGTCCCAGCCGGTCACCAGGCCCGGCCCGAGCGGGCACAGCGTGTCGGAGCCCTTGACCCGCAGCATCGAGCCCGCGTCGGTGTCGCGGAAGTCGTGCAGCCCGAAGTCGTTGGCGACGGTGTATCCGGCGATGTACTCCCCCGCCTCGCCCGGCGAGACGTTGCGGCAGGTCCGGCCGATGACGATGGCCACCTCGCCCTCGTAGTTGAGCCACTTGCACCCCTCCGGGCGCACCACTGCGCCGCGGTGGGCGTTGAGGGAGGACGTGGGCTTGTGGAAGTACGTCGGCGCGGGCGGCAGCGTGGTCCGGAACTCCTCGACCCGGCTGCGGTGGTTGAGGTGCACCGCGATGATCTTCGACGGGACGACCGGCGGCAGGTGGTGCGCCTCGTCCGCCTTGACCCGGCGGCCGTCGCGGGCGACGAGTTCCTCCCCCTCCCGTACGGTCTCGGTGACGGCGCCGTCGAGCAGGATGCGGCGGTACTCAGGCATGGGCGTTCTCCTGACGGGGGGCGGTCCAGCCCCCGGACGGGCGGTCGAACCAGAGATGGACCTGGCCGGTGCCGATGGAGTTCTCGTACTCGCCGTACTGGCGGGCGCGGGCGGTGCACGCCCGCTCGCCGAGGGCGCCGGCCATCATGAGGTAGTGGTTGAAGCGAGCCTCGGGCTTGTACTTCCAGAACTCCGGCATGGTCTCCAGGACCCGGTCGTGGCGGCCCTCCTTGAACCAGGCGATGCGCTCCTGGTCGGCCGCACGCGCTTGCGGAGTGAAGATGTGGCGCGGGTCGCTGGCCTCGTGGTCGCGCAGCTCGCGCAGCGGCCAGAAGGTGTGCGACAGCGCGCCGGAGGCGATGAGCAGCACCCTGCGGCCCGGGGTCGCGGCGATGCCGTCGGCCAGGGCGCGGCCCAGGCGCAGATGGTCCTCCATGTCGCCGGTCTGGCAGACCCCGATCGACACCCACCGCTTGTCCGGCAGGCCCTCGCCGAGGAACTTCCACAGGTTGATCGTGGCGTAGTAGATCGGCAGGTAGGGGTCGTCGATCGGGGTGATCCAGGTGCCGTGCGCGCCGGCGAAGGAGGCCACGTTGCGGGCCAGCTCCGGATCGCCCGGGAAGTCGTACGGCATCCGGCACATGCCGCGGGGCAGTTCCTCTGAGGTGAACAGCCCGGCGCGGCGCGGCTGCGCGGTGACCACGAACTCCACGGTGGTGGCCCAGTGCGAGTCGAGCACCACGACGGTGTCGTAGTCGAGGGTCTCGAAGACCTCGCGGCGCAGCTCGCGCAGGCCGGTGACGAGGGTGATCTCCTTGCCCTCGTTCAGCTCCAGCCGGTCCCGCTCGGGGAGCACGATGGTGGGGACGTGCGCGAGCAGGCCCGCCCCGACGATCTCACCCACGGTCGATCCAGCCCTTCGGCGCGGTGACGGTGTTCTTCAGGTCGCAGTAGAAGTCGAAGCTCCAGGTGCCGCCCTCGCGGCCCACTCCCGACTCCCGGGAGCCGCCGAAGGGCGCGCGCAGGTCGCGGACGAAGAAGCAGTTGACCCAGACGGTCCCGGCGACCAGCCGGGCGGCGACGCGCTCGGCGCGGTCGCGGTCGCCGGTGGCGAGGGTGGCGGCCAGGCCGAAGCGGGTGTCGTTGGCCAGCCGGACCGCCTCGTCCTCGGTGTCGAAGGTCTGCAGCGTCAGCACCGGGCCGAACACCTCCTCCTGGACGATCTCACTGTCCTGGGCGACATCGGTGAGCAGCGTGGGCCGGTAGTACAGGCCGCCCAGATCGGTGTTGGGCCCGCCGCCCAGGAGCGTGCGCGCCCCGGCGGCCACCGCCCGCCGTACGAAGCCGTCGATCTTCTCGACCTGCCGGGCGTGGATGTTGGGGCCGATGTCGGTGGCCTCGTCGCGCGGGTCGCCCTGCCGCAGCGCCGCCGCCCTGGCGACGAAGCGGCGGGTGAACTCCTCGCTGATGGAGGACTCCACCAGCAGCCGCGTCGCGGCCAGGCACACCTGGCCGGCGTTGTCGTACTGCTCGACCGCCAGGTCCACGGCCACGTCGAGGTCGGCGTCGGCGAAGACGAGCAGCGGCGACTTGCCGCCCAGCTCGAAGCTGGTGGGGACGAGGCCGGCGGCGGCGGCCCGCGCGATGCGCTTGGCCGTGGGCACCGAGCCGGTGAAGCTGATGCGGCGCACGCCCGGATGCGCCACGAGCGCGGCGCCCGCCTCGGCGCCGTACCCCTGCACGACGTTGAGGACCCCGGCCGGCAGGCCGGCCTCCGCGGCGATGTCGGCCAGCAGCGAGGCGGTGAGCGGCGACCATTCGGCGGGCTTGAGCACCACCGTGTTGCCGGCGGCGAGCGCGGGGGCGACCTTCCAGGTGGCCAGCATCAGCGGCGCGTTCCATGGCGTGATCAGCACGCACGGCCCCGCCGGGTCCCAGGAGACGTGGTTGGTGTGGCCGCGGGTGTCGAAGTCCTCGTGCCCGAGGCCGTCCAGCCGGTCGGCGAAGAAGCGGAAGTTGTGCGCCACGCGTGGCATCACGCCGCGCCGGTGCGAGCGCAGCAGCGCGCCGTTGTCGGTGGTCTCGACGAGCGCCAGATCCTCCCGGCGCTTGTCCACCCCGTCGGCGATCACGCGCAGCAGGCGGGCCCGCTCGGCGGGCGGGGTTGCCGCCCAGGCGGGGAACGCCGCCTGGGCCGCGGCGACGGCGGCGTCCGCCTCCGCCTGCCCGCCGCGCGCGATCTCGCCGAGAACCGCGCCGTCGATGGGCGACTCGTCGGTGAAGGTCGTGGCGGACGCGACGCGCGCGCCGCCGATCCAGTGCCGGGTGTCCACGACGATCCCGGCGACGGTCGCGGTGTGCCTGGTCATGAGCGCTCCTTCGCTTCGAGCAGGGTGCCGCCGTCCCAGACGACGCCGACCTGCCGGTAGTAGGCGCCGATGGGCTCGCGGATCTCCAGACGGGCCAGTTCCTCCGTGGGCGCCTCGAACAGCTCCAGGTCGGCCACGCCGCGCCAGGGCGTGCCGCCCTCGGCCGCCGCCGCGCCCGACTCGATCAGCTCGTCCAGCGCGAGCCCGCCGCCCTTGTCGATCGAGGGCAGCCACCGGTGGTGCGCCATGGGGTGGGCGTTGACGAAGCCGTTGTTCCCGGCGGGCTCGGTCAGCGTCACCACGGCCTGTGCCAGCCTGCGGTCGGCGGCGGCGAGCGTGGCGCCGAAGCGCGCGCCCGCCTCGATGCGCGGCGCCGGCCCGTACGGGTGCGGGCGGGTCAGGTGGATGGAGCCGAGCTTCTTCGGGTAGCCCTGGTGGATGCCGCGGGCGACGGCGAAGTCCTTGTCCACCCAGATGTAGACGCAGCGCGAGTACGTGCGCCCCCGGTACGAGCAGCGCACGACCGCGAACGCCTCCTTGTACTGGGCGCGCACCGGATCGAGCAGCTCCTCCCCGGAGGCCGAGCAGGACTGCCAGTCGGCCCAGATCAGCGCGACCGCGCCGGGGTCCTCGGGGGCGAGGTCGAGAGGCTCGGGCAGCAACTCCCGTACCCGCGCCGGGTCGGTGCGGTACTCGATGGTGAGCAGGTCGCCGGAGTAGTGCCACGGCGGCGCGGGGATCAGCGAGGAGCGGCCGCCGGCCGTCCGCGGATACCAGAACCCTGTGATCATGTGGTTCGTTCCTTATGGGGTGAGAGCCGGCCGCCTGAGCAGGGCGGCGCGGTGGCGGGCAGCCGCGGCGACGGCGGCGGGCCCGCCCAGGGCGACGATCCCGACCAGGCGTCCGGCGGCGTGGTAGCCCACGACGACGTCCCCCGCGAGGTCGCCGTGCAGCACCCGGGCGTCCTCCGCGCCCAGTGCCGGGGTGCCGAACGACTGCAGGCGGAAGTCGTGCTGGTCGCTCCAGAAGGTGGGCAGCGGCGCGAACGGCTCGGGGTCCGGTTCGGCGCCGGCGAGGTGGGCGGCCAGGGTCCTCGCGGCGCGCTTGGCCGTGTCCGCGGGCATGGACCAGTGCTCCACCCGCCGCGGCACGCCGTCGTAGCGGGCGTTGGGGAAGCGGGCGACGTCGCCGACGGCCACGACGTGCGGCAGGCCGCCCGCGCGCAGCAGCTCGTCGGTGAGCACGCCGTCGGTGAGGTCCAGGCCGTTGCCGTCGAGCCATTCGGTGTTGGGGACCGAGCCGACCGCCTCGACCACCACGTCCGCGCCCAGCCTGCGCCCGTCCTCGAGCACGACGCCGGTCACGCGATCCTCGCCGTCGAAGGCGGCCACGCCGGCGCCGAGAGCGAAGCGCACGCCGCGTTCCCGGTGGCGGCGGAACAACGCGTGGGCCAGGAGGGCGCCGAGGGGGCGGAGCATGGGCAGGGGCTCGGGGTCGGCCACGGTGACCTCGGCCGCGCCCAGCTTGAGGGCGGTCGCGGCGACCTCGCAGCCGATGAACCCCGCGCCGACCACGACGACCCGCGCGCCCGGACGCGTGAGCCGCGCCCGCAGCGTACGGGCGTCGGCCATGGTGCGCACCACGTGGCGGCCCGCGAGCGGGCCGGGGCAGCGCAGCCGCCGCGGGCGTACGCCGGTGGCCACGACCAGGCCGTCGGCGGCCAGTTCCTCGCCGGTGTCCAGGCGGACCACGCGCCGGTCCAGCCTGGCGGAGGCGACGGCGGCGCCGAGCCGCCACTCCACATCCGCGCAGCTCGCCCTGGGCCGGAAGGCCAGCGACTCGAACGGCGCCGAGCCCGCGAGCACCTCCTTGGACAGGGGCGGCCGGTTGTAGGGCATCAGCGGCTCGTCACCGACCACGGTGATCGCGCCCGCCCAGCCCGCGGCCCGGAGTTGCTCGGCGGCGCGCAGGCCGGCCAGGCCGGCCCCGGCCACCACGACTCGGGAGGACACCGATCAGTCCTCGATCCGGATGGCCTGGAGCGGGCAGACGTCCGCCGCCTCCTCGACGTCCGCGCGCGACGCCTCGCCGGGTTCGGCGACGTACGTCAGATGCCCGGCGTCGTCGAGACGGAAGACGTCGGGAGCCGCGAAGACGCACTGCCCGTGATCCTGGCACTTGTCCATGTCGACGACGACTTTCACCGCCACACCTCCAATTCATTTGGATCCAAACAAGATAGGCGGGCGCCGATGAGCCGGTCAAGGGCCGTCGCGGACAATGAGATTGCGGAGCCCGCTTGCGAGGAAAGCCGCGCGAATCCTATCGTTTGGTTTCAAATGATTTCCCGGGGCCGCCCTCTCGCGCCCCTCATCCACCGCCCGAGGAGACGCCGATGAGCGCTCACGACATCTCGCAGATCCAGGAGCACCTGGCTCGCCTGGCCGCTCTTGACGTGGACGTCGTCCGCGTGGTCTACCCCGACCTCATCGGCACCGACCGGGCCCGGGACGTCCTGGTGGAGCACCTGGCCGGCGCCTGCGAGCACGGGCTCGCCTTCTGCCGCGCCGTCTACCACACCAGCCCGCAGGGCGACGTGGTGCCGGTCGAGGGCGGCCTGGACGCCGGGCTGCCCGACATCGCGGTCCGGCCCGACCTCAGCACACTGCGGCCGTTGCCCTGGGAGCCCGGCGTGGCCTCGTGCCTCGGCGAGGTGATCGACCCCGCCACCGGCCAGACGGTCCCGGAGTCGCCGCGCGACCTGCTGCGAGGCGTGCTCGACCGGTTCGCCCAGCACGGGCTCGTCCCGGTCGCCGGCCCCGAGCTCGAATACTTCCTGTGCGAGCCCGACCCCGGCGCGCCGTCCGGCTGGCGGCGCTACGCCGAGGCCCCGGGCAACGTCTACACCGCGGGACGGCGCGGCGACCCCGGCGGCCACCTGCTGCGGACGCTGCGGCATCTGCGCGATCTCGGCCTGGGCGTGAGCATGGGCAACCACGAGTTCAGCAGCGGCCAGTTCGAGATCAACCTGACCCATTCCGCAGCCCTGGACGCCGCCGACCGGACCTTCCTGTTCAAGGCCGCGATCAAGGAACTGGCCCGCGCCGAGGGCCGCCTCGCCACGTTCATGGCCAAGCCGTTCAACGACGAGGGCGGCTCCGGCTTCCACCTCCACCTGTCCTGCCTCGCCGGCGCCGACGGCCCGAACGCCTTCGACGACCCCTCGGCGCCCTACGGCCTGTCGGCCACGGCCCGCCACGCCATCGCCGGCGTACTGGCCCACGCCCCTGCGCTGGCCGCGCTGGCCAACCCCACCGTCAACTCCTACAAGCGCTTCGGCCCCGGCACCCTCGCCCCCTGGCTGATCGACTGGGGCCTGGACAACCGCAGCGCCATGCTCCGCATCCCGCCCGAACGCGGCGCCGGCACCCGCTTCGAGCTCCGCCTCGGCGACGCCGGCGCCAACCCCTACCTCCTGCTGGCCGGCACCATCGCCGCCGCGCTGCTCGGGATCCGCGCCGGGCAGGAGCCCCCGGCGCCGCTGGAGGGCTACGGCTACGACACCTCCCGCGCCGCCGTGCTCCCGATGACGCTCCCAGCCGCCCTGGACGCCTTCGAGGCCGACGCCGAGCTGACCGACCTGCTCGGCAAGGGCTTCACCGCCTCCTACCTCGCCTACAAACGCGACGAGGTCGCACGCTTCCACCGGCACGTCACCGACTGGGAGTTCACCGAGTACGCCTACCACCTGTGACACCGAGGAGCCCCGCTTGACCCCCGAACCCCTCCCGCTGGCGGACGTGGACCTCGCCGACCTCGGCAACTTCACCGACGGCGTCACCCCCTGGCGCATGTTCCACACCCTGCGCCACGAGGACCCCGTGCACTGGCAGCCCGAGCCCGCCCCCAACTCCGGCTTCTGGGCGGTCACCCGCCACGAGGACATCGTCCGCGTCGATCGCGACCCCGAGACCTTCACCTCCACCAGGTTCGTCAACCTCGAAGAGGTCGACGACGACCAGATCAGGCGCCGCGCCTCCATCCTGGAACTGGACGGCGTACGCCACCGGGCGCTGCGCGGCCTGCTCCAGCGCCAGTTCGGGGCGGCCGTCATCGGCCAGTACGCCGACTTCCTGCGCGGCCTGACCGCCAAGACCCTGGACGCCGCCTTCGCCAAGGGCTCCTTCGACTTCGTCGCCGACGTCTCGGCCGACTTCCCCATCAACGTGCTCGCCCGCCTGCTCGACGTGCCCGAGGGCGACACCCAGCGGCTCATCGACTGGGGCAACCGCATCATCGGCAACACCGACCCCGACTACGCCGACGTGCTGCTCGACAGCGAGGAGAGCGAGAACTACCGCCACCTGCCCTTCCGCTCCCCCGCCTCGCTGGAGGTCTTCGAGTACGGCCGCGAACTGGCCCGGCAGCGGCGCGGCGGCACCGGCACCGGCACCGACCTGATCTCCAAGCTCGTCAACGAGACCCCGCGCGACGGCGTCCCGCTGTCGGAGCAGGACTTCGACAACTACTTCCTGCTGCTGGTCGTGGCGGGCAACGAGACGACCCGGCACACCATCTCCCACGCCATGCACGCCCTGATCCAGCACCCCGACCAGCTCGACCTGCTGCGCCGCGACCCGTCCTTGATCCCCGGCGCGGTCGAGGAGTTCCTGCGCTGGGCCTCGCCGGTGTATCACTTCCGCCGCACCGCGACCCGCGACGTCGAACTCGGCGGCAAGCGGATCAGGGAGGGAGACAAGGTCGTCATGTGGTTCGCCTCCGGCAACCGCGACGAGAAGGTCTTCGGCGACCCCTACGCCTTCGACGTCACCAGGAAGAACAACGACCATGTGACCTTCGGCAAGGGCAGCCCGCACCTGTGCCTGGGCAACCTGCTGGCCCGCACCGAGATCCGCATCATGTTCGAGGAGCTCATCCCCCGAGTCGCCGACATCCGCCTGACCGGCGAGGTGCCCCGTGTACGGTCCAACTTCGTCAACGGCATCAAGAAGCTGCCCGTCGAGGTCACCCTCGCCTGACAGACGACCCTTTTGACGGACAAGGGCCGGGGATCTCAGGCGGAAAGGGGGTCAGCAACTGGCGCACATGTGCGCGGGGTTCGGACGGCTCGCCCAGCTCACGGCCCGCCCCTCGGCGGCTGCCGCACGGGCCGAGGGGTCGGAGGCGTCGTAGGCGATCGCGCCGTCCACCACCGTCAGCGCCACCGGCAGATCCGAGATCTCGTGCGCGTCCATCGCGAGGCGGCCACGCTCGTCGGTCAGGTGGCCGTCCAGGACGCACAGGTCCCCCGCCATCCCGCGGCGCAGCGACCCCTTCCAGCGTTCGGCGTGGTCCTGCCAGGCCGCCGAGGTGGTGTAGGTCCGCAGCGCCTCGTCCAGGCCGATCCGCTCGTCCGGGCCCGAGACGGCCCCGGATCGCCCCTCGCGCAGCAGCGCCGTCTCCAGGCCCTGCCGCCAGTCGGGCGCCACGTTCGGCGAGTCGGACGCGCTGGTCACCATCACCCGGGCGCGGAGCGCGGAGCGGTACGGCGTCTGGTACGCCGCTCTCGCATCGCCCACGACGCCGGTCTGGGTGTCGGCGATCAGATGCTTGATGTTGGGGTTCAGGCTCACGCCGCAGCCGTGGCGGGCGAGCGAGCGGAGGGTCTCCGGCCAGGCGAAGTCGCCGTGGATGACGTAGTGCCGCGGGTCACCGTGCCGCCGCGACCGGATCGCCTCCGCGTACGCCGCGGCCACCGCGTCGATGGCGGCGTCCCCCGTGGCGTGGGTGCCGATCTGCAGGCCCGCCCGGTGCACGAGGGCGATCATGGCGGTCAGCTCGGCGGCCTTCTCCTCGTCGGTCGAGCCGATCGTCACCAGGCCGCCTCGTCCCCCACCTGCGTACGGCTCGCGCATCCACGCCGTCCGGCTGGCGATTGGCACGCCGTCGGCGCGCAGCTTGACCCCGGTGACGACGAACCAGCGCGGATCGACGTTCAGCAGGGCCACGGGATGGCCTGGCGACACCGGATCCAGGTCGTGGCGGGTCGGCGGCCTGCCCTCGGCGAACGCGGTCTCGTTCCAGCCCTTGCCGCGGATCCACGCGCCGGCGCCCGCCTGCGCGACGGCCGCCGCGATCTGCCGGGCGACGTCCGCGATGGAGCCCACCGCGGACTCCCCGACATCGACGTTGTACGGCGGCAGGGCCAGCCCCGTCCGCAGGCCGTGCAGGTGCGCGTCGTTGATCCCGGGCAGGACGGTCCGCCCGCGCAGGGCGACGACCTCCGTCCGCCGCCCGATCAGGCGCCGCACCGACGCGTCGTCACCGACCTGGACCACGACGCCGTCCTTGATCGCTATGGCCCGCGCGACACCGGCGCCGCCGGCCATGGTCAAGATCCGGCCGCCGTACAACACAAGATCCGCGGCACCGCCGCGGCCCGATCCGGCGTCCCGCGCGGCATGGGCCGGACCCGTGCGCAGCGCGGCGGCACCCATGGCCCCCACCGCCGCCACCCGCATCAACTGCCGCCTGCTGACTGCATTGCTCGCCATTCGAGGCTCCTCACGAGCGGACGGCCGAAGCATGCCGGGATCTTCTCCCCGGCCCCGTCCGCATATGGGATCCATAGAATGTTCGGGGTCAAACGATGTGTCAATACCCCGCAGCCCTCACGCGGAGAGGCGGCGACGGCGTTTCGGGCCCGTACGACCCGCGTGCCCGGCGGACCGTACGTGTACAAATGAACCAGCAAGGATTGGCTTGGAGAGGAGCCGGCGTGCCCGCCCACTACTCGTTGTCGGAGACCGAAGAAGCGGTCAAGCGCCGCCTCGGGTCGATTCCGGTCCGGCTCGGTCCTCTCGCCGCGATCTCCAACCTCTACCGGGCCGCCACCGCGGTCCGCCAGCATCTGGAGAACTCCGCCCTGCGTACGGCCGACCTGACCTGGAGCGCCTTCGTCGTGCTGTGGGTGGTGTGGATCTGGGAGGAGATCGAGACCAGGCACGCCGCGGCCGAGGCGGGCATCTCCAAGGGCACGCTGACCGGCATCATCAAGACCATGGAGTCCCGCGGCTTCATCGAGCGGCGCCAGCACCCCGGCGACGGCCGGCTCGCGCTGCTGCGTCTCACCCCGGAGGGCCTGGCGCTGATGGAACGGCTTTTCCCCGCCTTCAACGAGGAGGAGGCGTTCGTGGTCGGAGCCCTCGACGAGCAGGAGGCGTTCCAGCTCGCGGACACGCTGCGCCGCATCGTCACCCGCCTTGAGGACCACGGCGAGGAGCGCCGTGAGGCCGTCCTCAGCCAGTCCCCGGTCCCACCGCGCCGAAGCGGACGCCGCCGCACACGCTGACCCGGGAGCCGTGCACCGGGATCCGACCGCCGCGCAGGCACCGGCCACCGCACCGCGCCGCGGCGACGAGCGCACGCGGCGGAGGCGAGCGCACGCGGCGGAGGCGAGCGCGCGCCGCGCACCGAGATCGGCTGGAACGCCGCCGCGCCCACCGGCTCTCGCCGGTCTCGCCCGGCCGCGGCCCGGCCGAGCGGAGGGAAGCGAGCCGGCGGCGAGGCAGCCCTTGGCAGATCTCATTTGAGTCCGTACGATCTCTGCATTCCACATATCGTGCGGGCCCAAACGATCGGTATGCCTGTTTCCCGCTGCCGAAGGACACTCACCATGAACGCTGAAATCAACCGCCGCCGGTTCCTGGGCCAGGCGGCCCGGGTCGCGGCCGGCGCCGTAGCCGCCTCCATGCCGGCGGCGAGCCCCGCGCTCGCCCAAGGGCGCGGCCCCGCGGACCTGATCATCTACAACGGGCGCGTGCAGATCATGGACCGGCACCTGCGCGTCGCCGAGGCCGTCGCCATCCGCGACGGCGTGGTGATCGGGGTCGGCCGGGAACGAGACATCCGCCGCCTGGCCGGACGCGGCACCGAGTCGATCAACGCCCAAGGCGGCACCGTACTGCCCGGCATCAACGACTCCCACCTGCACCTGGGCGGCTACGGCCTGGACTTCCCGCCCTTCACCGTCGAGGTGGACGTCCCCACCATCCAGGAGGTGGTCGATGCCGTGGCCGCCGCCGTCGCCGCCGCCACCACCCCCGGCTCCTGGATCCGCGGGCAGGGCTGGAACGAGAACCGGCTGCCCCACCCCCCGACCAAGGCCGACCTCGACCCCGTCTCCGGCGACCACCCGGTCATCCTGCGCGACTTCTCCGGGCACATGATGACAGCCAACTCCAACGCGCTGCGGATCGCCGGCATCACCCGCGACACACCCGCCCCGCCCGGCGGAGTGATCGAGAAGGACGGCGACGGCGAGCCCAACGGCGTCCTCCGCGAAGCCGCACAAGACCTGATCAACCCGCATGTGCCGCCCTACACCGAGGAGGAGACCGCCGGCGCCATCGACGCCGCGATCAAGCTGTGCCACGCCCAGGGCATCACCAGCGTCACCGATCCCGGGATCACCCTGCGGCAACTGGCGCTGTACGGCAGCAAGCACGACGCCGGCACGCTGCCCCTGCGCATCACCGCGCTGATCACGGGCGGCCGGCACCCGGACCACGTGCGCGAGCTCCTCGACAGTTACGACCCGCTGCGCGGTGCCGACCCGCGCATGCTCCGCGTCGGCGGTTTCAAGCTCATCATCGACGGTGTGCCGACCGCGGCGCAGACCGCCTGGCTGCACGAGCCGTACCTCGACGGCAGCAACGCCACGCCCGTCCTCCAGGGCGACACGATCGAGGAGCAGGTCGCGAACCTCCACGAGATGATCCGCCTGGTCCACGACGCCGGAATGCAGGTGGGCACGCACGCCACCGGAGACGCCGGGATCGACGCCGTGGTGGCGGGATACCTGGCCGCCATGCGCGGCAACCGCCGCTTCCGCGATCCCCGGCACTATGTGATCCACGGCGACCTGACGCCGCCGGGCACGCTGCGTACGATGGCCCGCCACGGCATCGGCGTCAGCATGAACGCCACGATCAAGTACGTGCTGGGCCGCACCCTCGACCCTCACCTCGGCCCCGAACGCACCGACTACCAGTGGCCCTACCGCACGGCGCTCGACCTCGGCGTCAAGGTCGCCAGCGCTTCGGATGCCCCGGTGACCTCCCCCAGCCTGCTCCAGGGCGTCCAGTCGGCGGTCCTCCGCGAGGGTCGGTTCGGCGGCGTGGCCGGCGAAGCCGAGCGCATCACCGTCGAGGAAGCCCTGGTCACCTACACCAGAACGGGTGCGTGGCAGGACCACGCCGAGCACTGGAAGGGCACCCTCGAACCCGGCATGGCCGGTGACGTGTGCGTCGTCGGCGGCGACGTACTGGGCGCCGACCCCGCCACGCTGGTCGAACTCCCGATCACCGCGACCGTCCTCGCCGGTCGGGTCGTCTACGACGGCAAGCCCGACCCGGCCATAGCGCCGGCGGCCGTCACGCGACGCAACGCCCGCGGAGCCGACCGCCTCAACCGCGGCGCCTGCTGTCACCAGCACGCCTGAGAACCATCGCCCCCCGCGAGCCGCCCGGCCACCACGTCGCGGCGGCCCGCGACCACTCCACAGCCGTCCCGGATACCGCGCGCGTCCGACCGGGGAGCACGCTGAGCGCGCCACGGGACGTGATGCCGCCGGCCCGCGCCAGAACGGGCCTCGGCACCGGTCCTGGCGCGAGCCCCGACGTGTCGGCGGCGCGGTTCACTGTGAAATGCCGAGTCCGCGTCGGTGGCGCATCCACCCTGGGGCGCCACCACCTCGAGGAGTCGCGGGCGTCCAGAGAGTTGTCGTTGTGCCGTACCGCCTTGTACGCGAGGTCGTCCTCCCGCCCGTCGCACATATTGACCATCGACCGATCGGCCGGCACCGTCACACTGCCCCGTGAGTATCGCTCCAGCCGGCGCCTTCCGCCGTCGCCGCCGAGATCAGGTTCAGGCCCGCGACCACCAGTCACGATCACTCCGTCCGCTCGGGTCACGCGTCCCCCTATTCCGTTTCACGTCGTCACACGATCAACACGGATAACAATCGATCAGTGACGGTTCGCGAGCAGGGCGGGGAGATCTTTCTTGGCAGCTCGCAAGCCCCTGCCCGTTATCGGCGTCTGTGTCGCGGAGACCACGAGTGACGCTTCCACGGTGCGCCTCGCTCGCGAACGGGCCACTAATCGCCAACGCCTTTACATTGTAGATTCGTAGCCTCGATGAACACGGGCGGGATCTCGGCCTACTCGCGCAGGAGAAGGCCGGTCAGTTGAAGATCCCGGACCGGCGGGACGGCAGCGAGGGTGTCGCGACGTGGAGTGGGCGACGGCCGGTCCCACGGTCCAAGGACGGTCCAGACACTGCGAAGGCCGGTCGCCTGGGTGGCGGACCGGCCTCTGACCTAAGCCGCGCTACACCGCCCACTACAACGACCTCAAGGGCGTACGCCGATCCGCAGCAGCTTCGCCGGCAAGAAGGACGCCGACATAGCCTGGCAGCGAGCCGAGGCGAAGATCGCCAAAGGACGCCTCGGCGACCCGGGACGCGGACGCCAGACCTTTCCAGCAATACGTCGAAGAAACCTGGCTCTCCCACCACGAAATGGAAGCCAGCACCCGCCAGGGCTACACCTACTCCTTCCTGTCCGACATGCTGCGCCGCCGCCGCGTGTTCGTCCTGGCCGCCGGCGTGATCTACGCCCTGGCACGATCATCATGGCGCTGTCCGCGGACGTCCCGCTGCTGTTCACCGGATCGATCGTCAGCTCGGTGGGCCTGGGCGTGTTCTCCGCCGTGGACCGGGTCCTCGCCCTCGACGTGCTGTCCGAGCGGGAGGCCGACGCGGGCCGTTACCTGGGTGTCTTCGGCTTCGCCACCTCCGTGCCCCAATCCGCCGCGCCGTTGCTCGCGCCCCTGCGCCTGGCCGCAGGCGCAGGGGCGCGCGGAGAAGAACTACAGGCTGCTCTACCTCGTGGTCGCCGGCTGCACGCTGGCCGGCGGCCTGATCGTCCGTCCCCACGGAGAACGCGAAGCGGCATATCCTTCGCCTGTGGGACTGCGGTTTAACACGCGCGAGTCGGACTCGGCGTGGGTCGACACCGTGTGGACGTGCACGAGCGAGCAGGTCACCGCAATGACGTCCGTCGCAGGGGCGCGTTGGGGCCTGGTGTTCTGGGAACACGCCGGCCGGGCGTACGCGGGCATCACCGGTCCCGAGACCCGGACCGGCACGGCGCCGGTGCCGGAGGGCGCGACCTTTACCGGCATCGAGTTCGCCATGGGCACCTCGTTGCGGGCCGTGCCCACGCCGGCGCTGGTCGACGGGGGCATCGGGCTCCCCGACACCACGCGGCGGACGTTCCGGCTGGACGGCGCGCGTTGGGAGACGCCCGGCCCCGACGACGCCGAGGCTCTGGTCGAGCGTCTCGTCCGCGCCGGGATCGTGGTCCGCGACCTCCTCGTCACCGACGTGGTGCGGGGGCACCGCCCGGCCGTCTCGGGGCGCACGGTCGAACGCCGGTTCCGCGCCGCGACTGGACTGACGCAGGGCGCGGTCCGGCAGATCGAGCGGGCCCGTACGGCGGCGCGGCTGCTGGCTGCCGGCGACCCGGCCGCCGACGTCGTCGCCAAGCTCGGCTACTTCGACGAGCCGCACCTGGCCAGGGCATTGCGCTCCTACGTCGGACGCACCGTCAGGCAACTGCGCGAGGGCGCCGGCGGCGCGATCGCCCTCGACCTGGATCAGCGCTTGACGTCGTAGACCAGCTTCAGGATCCCGTTCGAGTAGCTCTCCGATTCCCGCAGCCTCAGCATGTGCTTGTCTCGGTCGGCCCTGCTGAACAGGCTCTTCCCGGCACCGAGCAGCACGGGGAAGACGAGCAGGTTGTACTGGTCGATCAGGCCCGCGTCCGACAGCCGCCGGGCCAGCTCCGCGCTCCCGTGGATGAAGATCGCGCCGCCGTCACCCTCCTTGAGCGCGGCGACGTCTTCGGTCGAGCGCAGGATCGTGGTCGGCCCCCACCCGTTCACGATGGCGTCGTCGGACAGCGTGGTCGACACCACGTACTTGGGCAGCTCCTTGTAGGCGGCGTGGTCCTCCGAGCCGGGCCAGACGGCCGCGAACGCCTCGTAGCTGCGGCGGCCGAACATCAGCGCCGTCGTGTCGGTGAGCTCCTCACCCTTCAGCGACCAGGCTTCGGGGACGAATTCGAGGTCCTTGAACACCCACCCGCCGCTGCGGTGTTCCTCCCCAGGCCCACCGCCCGGCGAGTCCACGACGCCATCGAGCGACATGAAACCGGTGTAGACCAAGTTACGCACTGTCCATCTCCTCATACTCGGGCAAGCTGCCGGGTTCACGCTAGATCACGGCCGCGGTAGCCGTCTTGGACGGAAACGACAGCGGGTCCTCCAGATCCCCCAGTAGCGAGGTCGTAGGCCACCGTAGACGCCGTAGGCGATGTAGACAACGTTGGCGACGGTACTGCCGTCTTCGCGCCGTACCGGCAGCGCCAGCCGACGCCTTTCGGCCGCCGGCGACGCGGTCGGCGGCGCATTGGGAGCGGTCCTGCTTGGTGGCCAGAGGAGCTGTACGCCGCTGTTCCCGCCCCGCATGTTGGCGCTTCGCGCCCTCGAAGGGTGATCAGGAACAATTGACGTTTCCGCGCGGGAGATGCTCGGGGCCACCCGATCGTCGGCTGGGTCATGACAGGGGCGATGGCCGAGGGACGGGTCCACCCTTCGAATCACGACGCCGAAGATCCCTGGACGACAATGCCACACTATGCGAATATGTGTTCGATTAGCGAAGATCGTCAGCGGAGGTGAGTCCCGTAGTCATGTCGGAGTGCTCGCTTCTCCTCTTCTCCCCCAGAACGGAGTGCCTGTGCGCCCATCAACCTCTGCCCGTACCGCGCTGTCCCGCCGATTAGTCGCCTGGGCAGGGACGCTGCTCCTGGCGGCGGCCCTGCTCGTCACTCAGGCGCCCACCGCCGCGGCCGCCGCGACCGTCACGGACCTCGGCGTCGCCGGGAAGGGCGGAGACGTGGTGGCGCGCAGCAGCAAGGTCTTCGTCGCCGCCGGCGACCAGATCGTGGTCACGTCCATCGACGGCAAGGTCATCAACACGATCCCCGGCCTGTCCGGTGCCGTCGCCCTGGCCTCGCCGGAGGCCGGAAGGAAGGTGTACGCGGCGCTGCGCGATTCGCATGAAGTGATCGAGATCGACACCACCACGCTCGCCATCACCAAGCGCATCGACCTCACCGCGTACCCGTGCCCGTCGAGCCTGGCGCAGTCGTACGACCGGCTGTGGATCGGATTCGGTTGCGGCGAAGCGGGAGAGGGAGGCGTTCTCGGCCTCATTCCGGCGGCGGCGACACCCACCCCCGTCCGGGTCGGGCCGGCCACGACGCAGGCTCCGCTCGTCGCCGTCGCCGGGAACACGCTGGTGGCCGGGGAGCCGGGAGTCAGCCCCGCCACCGTCAAGGTGTACGACATCAACACCACGCCTCCCACTTCGCGCGGCGAGATCCGCGGAGACGCGAACGGGCTGCCGGCCCTGCGGGATCTCGCAATCGCCGAGTACGGGTCGGCGGCGCTGTCGGCGTTGGACGATACCCGCCGGTTCGACGCCTGGGACACGACAGCCCTGACTCAGGGCCGCGCCTACGACAGCAGCGGATTCGGCGAGCACGGCCTCCCCACCGCTGTCGCGGCCAGCCCGAACGGCGCCTACGTCGTGGGCGGCTGGAACTCCTCCGCGGGCGACGCGGCGGAGCTCGTGGTGTACGACGCGACCACCGCGGAGGTCATCTACACAGCCGCCCACCAGGGGAAGGCGGTGATGGCCGGCAGCATCGAGTTCTACGGCACACTCACCTTCGCGGTCTTGAAAGAGCCCGGCACCGGGCGGATGCACCTCTGGCGGCTGCCGCCCTCGCCCTACCACTCCTCCACGCTGACCTTGACGGCTCCCTCCAAGGTGACCGCGCTCAAGCAGTCGACCTTCAGCGGGCGACTCACGCTGAGCAGCGGACTGCCACCCGGCGTACAGACGCTCGAACTGTACCGCTGGCTCCCCGACGGCACCTCCAGGCCGTTCCAGGAGATCACCACGGCGGCGGACGGGACCTACCGATTCACCGACGCCCCGCCGTCCACCGGGGCGTTCAAGTATCAGGTGTACTGGCCGGCCAACTCATGGTTCCGGGGTAGCGGCTCCTCGGTGACCGTCACGGTGGCCCCGTACGAGCCGACGCTCACCGTGACCGGACCGGCGACGGGCAACGTCGGCGAGCGACTCGAATTCAGCGGCACCTTCGGCGCCGACGGCATCACCTTCCCGCGGACGACCATCACCGTCTCGCGCAAGGTCGTCAGCCCGGACGGCACCGTCACCTCGAAGGGCCTGGTGAAGTTGATCCCCGCCGCCGACGGGTCGTTCAGCTTCTCCGACACGCCGGCCGCGGCCGGCGAACACACGTACACCGTGAACTTGCTCGGCAACTCGACCATCGAGTCAGCGAGCACCACCCACGTGGTCACCGTCCTCCAGGCGCCCGCGTAGCATCCCGACCCCCGGTGACGGCGACCCGACTCGCCGTCACCCATGTCTCCCGTCTCACCGCGAAGGACTGACAGAGGCTCGCAACGACCGGGCCCCGACCGGATCGTCCAGATGCTCACACGGGCGGGGGTGTCTCCTCAGGCAGGGCGGTGGGGTGAAAGGCGGCGGTCCCCCTCCCCCGGGGAAACCGCCGCCTGTGAAGACCGGATGGTGCGTGTCGGCCTGGTCAGGGTTTGACGCCGACGGCGGCGACGGACTCCGGCGCCGCCTCCGGGTACGGGTCCCCCTCGCGGGGACGCCAGCGCGCGACGCCGGACAGGCCCGGCGCCACCAGCTCCCACCCGTCGAACAGCGCCCTGATGGCGTCGTGGCTGCGAGGCCACACCCCGCTCGGGGTCTGCCGATAGACGGCCTTGCCGGCGGCGGCCTCCTCCTCCGACATGGTGTCGGTGCACGCGTGCGTCAACGCCAGGTGCGAACCGGACGCGAGCCGGTCACGCAGGAACGCGATGGCGCCGGCGGGGTCGTCGTCGTCGGGGACGAAGTGCGCCACGGCGACGATGAGCAGCCCGACCGGCCGCGACAGGTCCAGCGCGTCCCGCACCTGCGGGTCCTCCAGGATCGCCTGCGGGTCGCGCAGGTCGCCGCCGATGACGGTCAATCCGGGCTCGCGCAGCTTCGCCTGGCCGTGCGCGACCACCTGGGGGTCGTTGTCGACGTACACGACGCGCGCGTCCGGGTGCACGGCGCGGGCGTAGTCGTGCGCGTTCGGGGTGAGCGGCAACCCGCACCCGATGTCGAGGAACTGCGTCACGCCCGCCTCGGCCATGGCGCGCACCGCGCGGAGCATGAACCCGCGGTTCGCGCGCGCAGCGTGCTGCACCGTCGGGAACTTCGCTTTCAGCACCTCAGCAGCGGCCTGGTCGGCCAGGTGGTAGTCCTTCCCGCCGAGCAGGTAGGTGTAGATCCTGGCCGCGCTCGGGGCGCTCGCCTGCCGCTGGGTGTCGCTCGGATTCGCCAAGACAGGGGTCACCTTTCCGTGGTGGGGGTGTCGGCGCTGTCGATCTCGTGGAGGCGGTCGCGGATCGCCGTGAGCATCCCGGCCGCGCGGGCGGGCCCGTGGGCGGCGACCGCGAGCTGGTCGAACAAGGCGGTGTAGTGGTTCATCTCATCGCGCTCGTACACCGCGAACGCGTCTGGTGGCTTGCCCAGCACCACCAGGTCCGGCTGGTCTTCTGGGGCGTACCGGTAGATCGCGAACCGGCCACGGGACACGGGCGTGAACCGGGCCCGCATCGGATTGATCTGGATGGAGATGTTGGTCCGGCGGGCGGCGCAGATGAGCGCGTCGAGCTGCCGGCGCTGCACGTCCGGCCCGGCGATGGAACGCCACAGCGCCGGCGCCTCGATGATCGCCCACAGGCGTGGCCCGCCCGTCGAGTGCAGCCGTTCCTGCCTGCGCAGCAGGCTGTCCACCTGCGCCCGCACCGCGTCCTCGGGCAGGGGCGGGAAGGTGGAGATCCGCGCCACCTCGGCCGCGTACTCCGGGGTTTGAAGCAGCGGCGGCACCAGATCCGGGGCGTAGACGGAGATCAGCTCCGCGGTCTGCTCCAAACCGACCGCGGCGTACTCCTGCCACGGCGAGTCGGTGCCGTCCCACCACTGCGGGAGACGTTCCCCCAGCAGGATCGACAGGATGACCCGCTGCTCGTGCGGGTTCCTCACCCCGTACAGGTTGAGGAGTTCGACCACGTCGTCCCGGTTCTGGTCGTACACACCCCGCGCGATGTTGCTGATCTTCGGCACGGACGCGCCGATCTCGTCCGCGGCGACCTTCTGAGGCAGGCCCGCCGCCTTGCGCAGGTCCCGCAGCCGCGCCCCGACGAGCATCTTCGCGGCCTGCTCACGTTCGAGGACTCGCTCGGCAGCCTCCTCGCCGGCGACCGAACTCCAGCCGCCAGGCTCCGCGCGATTGCCCACCATCCCTCCTTCGCCGGTCCTACGACCGGCGAAGGGCAGGGGTGCCCTGTGGACCGCTGGGGTCGCTCCGCAAGCCTGGACTTCAGCAGTAGCGCCCGTCAAGAGGAGTTGAAGTCTTAGCTACTTCGTTCACCTGCGGTTTTATGACCCCGGCTTCGGGCGTCACCCATGATCGACTTTTAGCACCTGAAAGTCGCGAGAGGCGAAACCAGCGGCGCAGATGACCAGGGTCGGGGCGGCCGCGCGGTGGCCGGCGACGACGGTGAAGACGGACCCGAGAAGGCGCGAGTACGGGACGGGCTCGCGCGGTTCGAGGGGCGGGATCACCTTGCGGAGCACGACGGCGAGGACGAGCGTCACCGCGGCCGCGATCACGTAGATCGCCCGCCAGCCCAGCAGGTCGGCGACGAACCCGCTGAGCGTGCGGGAGAGCAAGACGCCGATGAGGACGCCGGAGGTGACGGTGCCGACGATCCGTCCGCGCCGCTCGGGCGCAGCGAGCTCCCCGGCCAGCGGGGCAAGGAGCGAGGCCTGCAGCGGACGTGGGTGTGCGCGCCACGCAGGATGCCCGCGGCGTTGAGCAGCGCCGTGTGCGCCTACGAACGACGAGGTCCGCTGGCACTGCTGGCCGGTATGCGCCGGCTGGGGCTGAGCGCCGCCGGCGACCTGGCCGTGATCGGCGCCGGTGACATCCCCGCCGCTCGCTTCGCCCCGCTACATGACCTCTTCGAGGGAGGCGGGACCTCCCGACAGAACAGCCCCATCGACGACCCGGCCCTCGGCGACCCGCCGGACGAACGCGACGGCGCGCTCCACGGCCTCGGTGGCCTCGGGCAGAAAGCCGGTCGCCGCCTGCCAGACGTGTTGCATGTGCGGCCAGACCTCCAGCTCCACGTGCACGCCGGAGCGTGCGGCGTTCGCCGCGAGCGCGAGGGAGTCGTCCAGCAGCAGCTCGGCGCTGGAGACCTGAATGAACAGCGGGGGCAGCCCGGCCAGATCGGCGATCGCCGGAGAGACATACCCGTCTTCAGGCGAGTGCCCGGCCAGGTAGTCGGCCGTCATGGTCGGCCCGAGTCCGGGGTTCAGGAGCAGGTCGGTTTCGGTGTTGGTGACCCAGCTACCGCTGGTGTAGTTCTCGGGTCGCAGGTCGAAGACCCCGGAGAACAAC
Organism: Thermocatellispora tengchongensis; assembly: GCF_014202315.1. Classification (GTDB taxonomy): domain Bacteria; phylum Actinomycetota; class Actinomycetes; order Streptosporangiales; family Streptosporangiaceae; genus Thermocatellispora; species Thermocatellispora tengchongensis. The sequence goes on from NZ_JACHGN010000015.1 coordinate 258,445, forward strand.
GCCCCGGCGAGCGCGCGGGTGTCCCCGGCGTCACGGCGGCGCATCAGCAGTGCGGCGGCCAGGTTGGCGCCTGCCGACTCCCCTGCCACCACCACCCTGGCCTCGGGGAACAGCGCCTGGACCCGCTCGTAGGCGGCCTCGCAGTCATCCAGGGCCGCTGGATAGGGATGTTCCGGCGCCAGCCGGTACTCCGGCAGCAGCACCCGCGCACCGGTACCCAGCGCGACCTGCGCGGCCAGCGCGCGAACCGCCTTGGCCGATCCGGCGCGGAATCCGCCGCCGTGGATGTGGACGATCGCCAGGTCGTCCCTGGCGCCGTCCGGCGTCATCAGCCGGGTGCCCGGGGCCGACCCGTCGAACTCCTCGTCGGTCACGCCGGGGACCGGTCGGTAGGCATCGTCGTAGGCATGCGACTGCTCGCGCTCGGCCTCGATGGAGGGCCGCTCGGCAGGGGATCTGTCGCGCGCCTCCCGGAACATCGTCACCAGGAGATCGTGGGTTTTGCTGGGCACGGGCCGTCCTCGTTCTTGCTAACACGTGTAAGTGAAGCACACGTTAACAGGCACCTCACGTGGCGGCAAGAAGCCCCTGCATGGGTACATCCGCGGTCCGAATCGCCGCTCGGCGGGCCGGGCTAGGAGCGCAGCCGGGCTCCCAGCGGCGCGGTCCCGATCACGTTCTCCTCGGCCAGCTTGCGGATCTCCGCCTCGTCGAGGCCCAGCTCCCCGGCGAGGATGTCGGTGTTGTGCCGGCCTAGGGTGGGGGCGGCCGAGCGGGACCAGCCGCCCCGGCCGTGGAAGCGGAAGGGCAGCACGGGCAGCGGCAGGGTGCCCGCCAGCGGGTGGGTGACGGTCTCGAACAGGCGCGCGGCGAGCTGCGGGTGCTCGTGGGCGAAGCGCGGGTCGGTCATGGCGGCGGCGGGGACGCCCCGGGCCCGGAGCAGGGCGGCGGTCTCGGTGGCGTCGCGTCCGGACATCCATGCGGCCAGTTCCCGGTCCAGTTCGTCGTGCTGGGCCAGCCTGCCCGCGACGTGGTCCAGGCTCGCGTCGGCGTCCCATCGCGCCAGGCCGGCGACCTGCTTCAGCGCGGCCCACGCCGCGTCGTCCGTAACGGTGAGCGCGAGCCAGTTCTCCTCCCCCGCACCCGCGTAGACCCCCTGCGGGGCGAGGTCGTGCTCGCGGTTGCCGGTCCGGCCCAGGAGCCTGCCGTTCGCCGTCCACTCGATGACCTGCTCACTGGTCATCACCAGGGCCGCCTCGGCGAGCGGCGACTCCACCAGGGTGCCGACGCCCTCGCGCTCGCGGCGGGCGAGCGCGCACAGTGTGGCGAAGGCGGCGTTCGATCCGCTCATGGGGTCGGCCGCGCCGCCGCAGTTCAACGGGTCGCCACCGGGGTAGCCGGTGACCCAGCACATCCCGGAGTACTGCTCGACGGTCTGGGCGAAACCGACGAGGTCGCTCAGCGGCCCGTCCAGGCCGAAGGCGGGCATGCGCACGACGACCAGGCGCTCGTTCAGCGCGTGCAGATGCTCCCAGTCCAGGCCGAACCCGGGCAGCACGCGGGGGGCGAAGTTCTCCAGCAGGACGTCGGCGCCGGCGAGGAGGCGCTTGAGCAGGGCCAGTCCCTCGGGATGGGACAGGTCGAGGGTGAGGCTGCGCTTGTTGTGGTTGATGCCGAGGAAGTAGTTGCTGTACTCCCACCAGGAGGGGGCGTCGGTCAGCGTGCCGCCGACCAGACGGCAGCCGTCCACCCGGCTCGGCGACTCGACCTTGATCACGTCCGCGCCGAGGGCGGCGAGGAAGGTGCCGACGTACGAGCCGGCCCACCACGAGCACAGCTCGATGACCCGCAGCCCCTCGAACGGGCGGTCCGCCGCGGGCCGATCGCCGGGCGGTGCCGCGACGACGTGGTCCGGCCGGGCCGGCCGCTTGCCGTCGAAGCGGAACGGGACCACCGGATGCCGGAAGGAACCCGTCGGGTCCTCGGTGTAGAAGCCGCGTGCCACGGTCTGCGCGTCGGTGAGGATCGTCTCGCCGTTGTGCACGGGGGCGACCGGGATGCGGAACAGCCGGGCGAGATCGACGATCTCCTGGACGGTGTGCCGCGTGGTCCACGCCCGGACGGCGGCGCTCCACTCGGCGTAGCGCGCGTAGCGGCCGTGGTAGGTGAGCATGTCCGGATCGTCGAGGTAGTCGGGCCGCTCGATGAGGACCATGAAGTCCTGCAGGTTCTGCGCGCTGCCGATGTTGAAGCCGACCCATCCGTCGGCGGCCGGCTCTACGGACGGGGTGAAGCGGCGCCGCACGATCGCGCGGTCCCTCTCGTCGCCGCGGATGGAGGAGGCGGCGTCGCTGAACATCGTGTGGCCGTAGTGGGCGACGTCGAGGAGCGCGATGTCCACCACCTCGCCCGTTCCGCCGTGACGCGCCTCCAGATGGGCCGCGAGCGCGGCGGAGGCCGCCATGGACCCGGCCAGCCAGAAGGTCTGCCGCCCTCCGATCCTGAGCGGGTGGGACTCGGGCAGCCCGCAGCGCGCCAGTGCTCCGGACTCGGCCAGGACGGTGAACTCCGACCAGGGGCGCCGCTCCTGCGACCAGGGGCCGCTGAGCCCCCACGGCGTGATGGCGACGACGACGCATCCCGGCCGCCGTCCTTCCAGGGCGGAAGGTGGCAGGTGATCGGCCTCGACCACGACGATGTCCGCCATGGCGGTGAGTTCGCGCAGGGATGGATCCCCCTCCGTTCCCGGACGTTTGCCGGCGTGCAGGTACGCGAAAAGCGGACGCTCCCCGCCCTGCTCGCGCCTCTCCGCGCGGCCCGTGAGGCGCACCTCGGCGCCGAGGTCGGCGAACAGCCGGCCGCAGTACGCGCCGGCGATGGAACCGGAGACCTCGATCACGCGAACGCCCGCCAGCGGAGGGCACGTGTCACGCTCCGCCGTCATGGCCGCGTCGCCCCCGCTCCGACCGGCACCCGCACCGCCCAGATCGAGCCTCGGCCCTCCCGGCGCGACTTGCCGAAGTCGTACACCTCGAAGCCGCAGCACAGGAACAACGTGCGGCGGCCGGGGCCGCCGAGGCCGCAGGCGGTGGAGCGTCCGGCCAGGGCCGGGTCGACGACCACCCTGTCGGTGACCAATCCGCCGTCCACGACGCGCACCGCGCCGCCCCCGCCGGGCTGGGCCACCCATGCACCGCCCTCGGCGTCGAGGCAGAGCCCGTCGGGGAGGATGTCCACCTCGGCGAACAGCGACCGGTTGCCCAGCGACCCGTCCTCGGCCACGTCGAAGGCGAGCACCTGGTTGGCGAAGGCCGCGGCCGTGACCAGGGTCCGGCCGTCCGCGCTGAGTGCGATGCCGTTGGCGCCGGCGATCTCGCCGGCCTCGGTGAGGTCGCGGGCGGCGCCGTCCGGGCCGACCAGGATGATGAACGAGTCGCGCTTGGGCTCGCCGCGCCACAGGTCGCAGCCGAGCTGGGTGACGTACGCCCGCCCGGCCGCGTCCACGACCATGTCGTTGATCGGGCCGACGGCCAGGCCGCGCAGGTCGGCGTGGACCTCGACATTCCTGCCGTCGTAGACGAGGACCAGCTTTTCGAACATCGAGTTGACCAGCATCCGGCCGTCGGGCAGGAACCCGGTCCCGGCGACGACGACCTCCGCGCCGTCCACGCCCTCGCGACCGCCGAGGTCGAGGAAGGTCTCCGCCCGGCCGTCCTCGTTCAGGCGGATGACCCGGCGGTTGTACATGTCGGAGAAGTAGAAGTGGCCGTCGTGCCAGCGGGGGCATTCGGTCCAGCTATAGCCGGTCGCGATCCGCTCGGCGGGGTGCAGTGCGGGGAAGGGGAACATGGCGGGGTCCTCAATCCTGTCGATCGTCAGTCGGCGAGCGCGTACACCGCGACGCCGTCTCCGGCGGTGCGGCGGACGGCGCCCGCACACCGGAGGCGGGCGAGGCGGGCGAGCACCTCGCCCAGGGCGAGGAACTGCAGCTTGCCGGGCAGGTCGTGCAGGGTCCCGCGTCCCCACCCGAGCCGCAGCGCCAGCGCGTACGGCGTCAGCGGCCCGGCCGCCAGGCCGGCGCGGGTCTCCTCCAGCTTGCGGCGGTGCCGGGCGAGGTGGCGGGTGGCCAGCGCGGCCACATCCGCCACCGGGTCGCCGTGACCGGGCAGGGCCAGGGTCACGTCCAGGGAGGCGACGCGCCGCACCGACTCGTGGTAGGCGGCCAGCGGGTCGGGCGGGGAGCCGGGCCGTACGGTGACGTGCGCGTTCCCGCCGCCGGGCGGCAGCAGGTGGTCGCCGGTGAGCAGCAGCCGGCGGCGCGGCTCGTACAGGCAGATGTGGCCGCTGGTGTGACCGGGTGTGAACAGCACGCGCCAGCGCATCGACCCGACCGCCAACTCCTCGCCGTCGGCGACGTGCCGGATGACGGCGGGCGGCGGACCGGGCTCGGGCGCGAACGTCGCGGCGATCGCCGCCGCCCGGTGGCCGGGCACGCCGCGCCGTTCCAGCCAGCCGGTCAGCCCGTCGCGGCTCAGACCGCACCAGGTGGCGAGCCCGTCCAGGGTGTGCTTCTCGGCGGGGTGGATCAGCACGGGGACGCCGAGCTCACGCTGCACCGCCGCGGCGTGGCCGACGTGGTCCCGGTGGGCGTGGGTGATCAGCACGCCGCGCAGCCCCGGCGGCGCGACTCCGGCCGCCGCCAGCAGGGCGGGGATGTGGTCGGCGTCGGCCTGCTCGGTGGCGGCCGTGTCGATCAGCAGCCCTTCGCCGCCGTCGGCGAGCAGGTAGCAGTTGGCCGTGATGGCGTCCATGGGGACCTGGGCCCGCCACAGGCCCGCCGCCACCCGGTCGATGCGCTGGAGCGGCGTCATGCGTACAGGTGGATCTTGGCGTCGAGCACGGTCAGCTCGCCGCCGGCGGCGCGGACGATCGGGTTGAGGTCGATGGACTCCACGCGCGGGTCGCGCATGACGCGTTCCAGCGCGGCGATCAGCTCGCCGAAGCCGCCGTCTCCGGCTGCCACCTCGCCGAAGCCGCCGTCTCCGGCGGCCTGGGGCAGGTGCCGTCGCAGCAGGGCGGCGAGCTGTCGCGGTGACAGCGGCAGCAGGCGCAGGCCGACGTCCTTGTCCTCCACGCCGCTGCCGCCGGGGCCGATCGCGACGAGGGGGGCGCCCCCGGGGGCCCGGGACAGGCCGACGAAGTATTCCTCGTCGTGCGGGACGAACTCCGCGAGCGTGACCGCCGCGCCGAACAGGGCCCGCAGGTAGCCGATCGCGGCGACGGCGGCCTGCGGGCCGGGGACGTGGGTGACGACGGCGCCTTCCTTGGCGCGGTGGGCCGAGCCGGTCTCGGCCTTGGCCACCACGGGGAAGCGCACCTCGCGCACCGCCTCGGCGGCGTCCTGCTCCAGGCCGATCGTCCAGGTCGCGGGCCAGGACAGGGGCACCGGGGCGAGCAGTTCACGCGTCTCGGCGGCCGACGCGACCCGGGTGGGGCCGCCGGCCGCCCGCGACCCGGCCGGCGGCTCGGGGCCCGGCTCGCCGCGGCTCCAGGTGCGCAGCGCCCGCAGCTTGACCAGCGTGTCGTGCACGCCGTAGCCGATCGTCACATCCGGGCCGAAGGCGTCACCCGCCGGGTCCTCGATCCGGAGGGAGGCGGCCACGGGGTGCTTGCCGGACTCGCGGACGATCCGGATCGACTCCTGCAGTTGCCAGGTGAAGGACGGCGGGTCGGCGTCGGTGGGGATGAACGGGATGACGTTCACCACGATGTCGAAGCCCGGGTCCCGGGCGAAGGAGGAGACCACCTCCCGGTAGTGGTCCGGCCGGCCGATCAGTCCGGCGCCCATGTCCAGGGGGTTGGCGTGCCCCCCTTCGGCGGGCTGGGGCAGGTCGACGCCCGCGGCGCTCATCGCGTCGGCCAGGATGATCGCGCCGCCGCCCGTGCCGGTGAACAGGCCCACGCCGGCCGCGCCGAGCCTGCGGCACGAGGCCGACTTCAGCGCCGCGACCGAGGCCACCAGTTCGTCGGGGTCGGCGACCATGACGACGCCGTACTGCTCGCACACGCCGCGCACCAGGCGTTCCGGTGTGGCAAGCGCGCCGGTGTGGGAGCGCGCCATGGACGCGCCGGCGTCCGACAGCCCGCCGAGGAGCAGCACGACCGGCTTGCCGTGCTCGGCGGCGGCGCGTGCGAAGCGGGCGAACTCCGGCACCGAGGAGACGTTCTCGGCGTAGACGGCCAGCACGGAGACGTCGTCGTCGGCGAGCAGGCTCTCGCCGAGGGAGGCGTAGCCGAGCAGGGCCTCGTTGCCCAGGCTGTAGGCCGAGTGCACGCCGAGCCCGGAGCGGCGCAGGCCGCGCAGGATCAGCCCGAGCAGCCCGCCGCTCTGGCTGAGCACCGCGACGTCCCCCGGCTCGGGGGCCGGCCCGATCGGCAGGTCCAGCGCGTTCAGTCCGTGGCGGAAGGACGCGACGCCGACCGACTGCGGCCCGAACAGCGGCACCCCGTGCCGCCGGGCCCAGGCGGCGAGTTCCCGCTCCGCGGCGATGTTGCCGGCCTCGCGGAAGCCGTTGGCGAAGACGATCGCGCCGCGGGGCGGACGGTCCTCGGTCTCGCGCAGCGCGGGCAGCACCAGTTCGCCGCGGACGAGCAGCCACAGCAGGCCGATCTCCCCGTCCACCTCGGCCAGGGAGGTGGCGGCGGGGATGCCGAAGACGGTGCCGCCGCGGCGGCCGACCACGTTGATCCGCCCCTGGAACGGGCAGCGGGGGTCCTGGAGGCTGTCCAGGATCAGCCGGGTGGTGCCGCCCCGCTCATTGGCGCCGAGCAGGGTCACGGCCGGGGTGTCCCACATGGCGGCCAGCCGTGTCGCCCAGTCCAGGGGCGCGGTGGGCGGGTCCGCCGTGGTGGTGGCGGGATCGCTCACGCCGTGTTCCTCCTGATTCGCATGGTGGTGCTAGGCCGCGGGCCAGGCGGCGAACTCGCCGTGGAAGTCCCGCTCGGCGTCGGCGAGGACCGCGTCGCCGAGTTCGGCGAGCAGGTGGCGAGGGGTGCCGAGACGCAGCTTGTGCGCCTTCGCCCGCCGGTAGAAGTGGTGCAGGGGGTACTCCTTCATGAAGCCGATCCCGCCGTGGAGCTGGACGGCGGTCTTGGTGACCCGTTCCGCCGCCTCGCCGGTGTGCCAGGCGGCCATCAGGGCATGGCGGGTGAAGGGATGCGCGTGCGCGGCCCGCCACAGCGCCGACCACACCAGCAGCGAGGCGGACTCGACGTCCATGCGCATGTCGGCGCTGTGGTGCTGGACCGCCTGGAACATGCCGATCGGGCGGCCGAACTGGTGACGCCGCTTGGCGTTGTCCACGGTCATGTCCATCGCCCTGCGGGCGCAGCCGAGCAGGTCGGCGGCGCGCAGCAGCCGGGTGAGCTGCGTCTGCTCACCCCAGACGGCTCGGCTCGCCCCGCCGATGAGGGGCAGGCCGGCGGGGTCGAGCGCGGTGAGCCGGACGTCGGCCACCCGCTCGTTGTCGAAGACCTCAAGGGGGGTGACGGACACGGCCGCATGGTGACGCGGCAGCAGGCGTACGGCGATCCGGTCCGCGTCTTCCGCCGTGACCAGCAGGAAGGCGTCGGCCGCGGCGGCCCACTCGACCTGGCCGATCGTGCCGTCGCCGTCCAGGTCACGGGCGTCCAGGACACAGACGGGGGCCGCCTCCCCGGCGATCCGGGCGAGAAGGTCGTCGCACGCCTGCGTCGCCTCGGGCAGGCGCGCGGCGAGCAGCCCCGCGGACATCGTGGCGCGCAGCGGCGAGGCCACCGCGAAGTAGCCCATGCGGCTGACGACGAGCCCCAGCTCGACCAGCGTGGACTCCTCCCCCGCGCGCTCCAGGCCGAGGCCGGTCCAGCCCAGCATGGCCGTCCGGGCGAGCAGGTCGCGGTCGTAGCCGTGCTCGGTGGCCGCCACCGCGTCGATCCGGTCCAGGGGCGCGTGCCGCTCCAGCATCTGGTCGGCCGAGCGGACGAGCTCCTGTTGCACGTCCGAGAGCCGTTGGTCCACGGGGTGGCCTCCTCTACTTGCGGTTGCGGGGCAGGCCCAGGCCCCGCTGGGCGATGATGTCGCGCTGCACCTCGTTGGTCCCGGCGGCGAACTTGCGCACCGGCGACTCGCGGTAGTCCAGTTCGACCAGGCCGTGGATCGGTGCTCCCGGGGCGCCGACGCGAAGCTGCCCGCGCGGGCCGATCAGGTCCAGGCCGGCGCTGGGCAGTTCCTGGAACACCTCCGAGCTCCACACCTTGGCCATCGACGCCTCCGCCGCCAGCGGCTCGCCGCGGGTGATCAGGGCGGCGACCTGGGCGGAGAGCAGGCGGACGATCTCGACCTTGGTGGCGAGCCGGCCCAGCTCGGCGCGTACGGCGGGGTCGCCGGCCGGGCGCGGGCCGGCGCCCTCGCCGGCCAGGGACCACTCGATCAGCTCGCGCAGCTCCCTTACCTGGATGTTGGCGTTGAGGTTGCGTTCCAGGTCCAGGGAGAGCGAGATGACCTTCCAGCCCTCGTTCTCCTCACCGACGCGGCGGTCCACCGGTACGCGCACGTCGTCGAAGAAGATCTCGTTGGTGCGGTAGTCGGCCTGGGTGATCATCGGCCGGACCGTGATGCCCGGTGTGTCCAGCGGGACGATGAGCAGCGAGATGCCCCGGTGCCGCGAGTCGGGCGGGCCGGTGCGCACGGCCAGCCAGATGTGGGTGGAGTACTGGGCGCCGGTGGTGAAGATCTTCTGGCCGTTGAGGACGTAGTGGTCGCCGTCGCGTACGGCGCGCAGTTGCAGGGCCGCCAGGTCGGTGCCCGCGCCCGGCTCGCTGAAGCCGAGGCAGAACTCGATGTCGCCGGCGAGGATGCCGCCCAGGAACTCGCGCCGGTGCTCGGGCGAGCCGGCCCGCATCAGCGTGGGGCCGATCATGGTGACGGACATCAGCATCTCGGGGAGCTTGCGGTAGGACAGCTCCTCGATCACCAGCCATTGGGCGAAGTAGCTCTTGCCGCGCCCGCCGTACTCGGCGGGCCAGGCCAGGCCGAGCCAGCCGTCGCCGCCCAGGCGTTTGAGGAAGGCCCGCCGGGCGGCGATGTCCTCCGGGGCCATGGCGTGGTCGGGCCGCACCAGGGGCGGCTCGCGGGGGATGAAGCCCTCCTCGGCGAGGCCGTCCAGGTAGCGCCGGAACTCGCCGAGCAGCGCCGCGTCCTCCTCCTCGATGCCGAAGTTCACGGGCTCACCTTCCTTCGTAGCCTGCGGGGTCGCGCTTTTCCAGGAACGCGGCCACCGCCTCGGCGTGGTCCCGGGAGAGCATGGTCAGGCTCTCCAGGCCGTAGCCCTCGGTGGCGTGGGCGTGGACCGCCTGCCTGATCTGGTTGTTGAGGATGCGCTTGGTCCAGCGGATCGCCAGTGGCGGGAGCGCGGCCAGCTCGCGGGCCTGGGCCAGCGCCGACGAGAGCACGTCCTGCGCGGGGAGCGCCCGGTCGGCCAGGCCGATCTGCACCGCCTGGGCGCCGCTGATCAGCTTGCCGCTGAGCAGCATCGACTTGGCCCGGGGCATGCCGGCGGCCAGCGCCAGCAGGTACGCCTGCGGGGCGACCAGGCCGCGCAGCACGTGGGTGTCGCCCAGCTTGGCCTCCTCGGCGACGACCATGATGTCGGCCAGCAGCGCGATGCGCAGCCCGGCGCCGACGGCGTGCCCGTTCACCGCGGCGATGACCGGCACGTCGAGGTCGAGCATCGCCGTCATGAAGTCGGTGCCGCGGTCCACCGGAAGCCGGCGCACCCACGCCGGGTTGCCGCGCGGGTCGGCCATCCTCTCGGCGCGCTCGCGCATGGTGCCGATGTCGCCGCCGGAGGAGAACCGCCTGCCTCGGCCCGTGATCACGATCGCCCGGATGTCCGGGTCGTCGCGCATTCCCCGGAAGCAGGCGGTCAGCTCGGGGGTCATCGCGGTCGTGGGGTTGGCCCGGTCCGGGTCCGCGCCGAGCGTGATCAGCGCGATCGACTCCGAGACCGCCACCTCGATCGCCTCGTACGCGCCGTACCGGGCCGTAGCGCCGTCTGTCATCCCGCCGCCCCCGCGCCCTAGCGGATCTTGGTAGTGCCGAACAGCGCGGGCCGCACCGGGTCGGACACGAACTTGATCTCGCGGAAGGTGATGTCGGCCTGGCCGGCGACGGCCGAGACCGGGTAGACCGGCACCACACCGCCCCGCCCCCATGCGGAGGGCTCGAAGGCGTCGATACGGGGGCGGCCGAGGTCGGCGCGGTGGAAGACGTAGTCGGCGCCGGCCTGCACCAGCTTGGGTCCGTCGGGGGTCACCGCGAAGTTGATGTTGGCGTTGAGCCCGAACGACCCGCCGTTCGTCGGCACGGGCTCCACCATCCTGACCGCGAGCGCGCGCGTGCCGCCGGCGACGACCTCCAGCCGGGTCTCGTCGTGGAAGCGGCGCAGCTTGACGTCGTCGCACACGCGCAGCCGGAAACCCCAGCCCCGCGCGAACTCCGCTGCCGCCTCTGCGTTGTCGATGTAGCCCTCCACCAGGAAGACCCTCGGCCGGAATCCCGCGCGGCAGACCAGGCGGGTCTCGGCCATGGTCACCGGTCCCCACGGCGTGTCGGGCAGGTGCAGGCCGCGCCAGCTCACGAAGCTTGGGTTGGTGGGGGCGAGAGCGGGCGGGATCAGGCCCTGGAGGCTGCCCATGGGGATCTCGGCGAAGACCTGGATCATCTCCGCGCGCTCGAAGGTGACGGGCTCGACGTCGAGGTGCGGCATCTGCGGGGCCCCGTCGAGCAGGAGGCCGGGGTCCAGGGTGCCGAACTCGGCGTACTCGGCGATCTCCTTGATCGTGTCCGCGCCGCCGGTCACCTTCGGCGCTTGCTGGGTGGTCACTGCTCAGCGTCCCTTCACGACGGCGCCGACGGGGGCGGCGAGTTCCTCGGCGGACTTGAAGGCGGGGATGACGTACTTGCCGAAGGTGCGCAGGCTTTCCATCACGTCCTCGTGCGGCAGCACCTCGGCCGCCTGGATGACGAAGTTCATGCCGTCCACGCCGATGTTCTCCCAGTGCTTGATCACCGAGATGATCCGGTCGGGGTCGCCGATGGCCAGGCCCTCCGGGATGCCGGACTTGTCGCCGGGGCCGAGGGCCTCCTGCCGCAGCGTCGGCAGGAACCCGCCGATCTGGTACAGCGGGGAGGGGTAGACCTCCTTGACCGCGACGGTGTGGGCGGTGTTGTGGTTGAAGGTGTCGAGCATGGTGCGGCCGGCCTTGGAGGCCCGCTCGCCGTCCACCCCGCAGTGCATGAAGTTGACGATCTGGACCTGCTCGTTGACCAGGGGACCGATCGGCTCGCACTGCCTGATCCGCTTGCGGTAGTTGCGGATCTTCTCCTCCTGGGCGGCGTAGTTGCCGATGCTCAGGCCGAAGACGCCCAGGCCGCGGTCGGCGGCGTCGTACTCGGTGCCCTGGCTGGTCACCGCGACCCACAGCGGCGGGTGCGGGTCCTGCAGCGGCTTGGGCACGATGGCGCGCTCGGGCATGGAGAAGAAGCGGCCCTGGTGGGAGAACGTCTCGTCCACCCACATCTTCGGCAGGGCGCGGACGTACTCGTCCCAGGACTGCTTGGTGTCGTGCGGCTCGGCGCCGTAGCCGCCGAGTTCGAGCCAGGTGTTGGAGCGCCCGGTGCCGATGTCCACCCGGCCGTTCGAGACGATGTCGAGCACCGCGGCGCGTTCGGCGATGTGGGCGGGGTGGTTGATCGGCGGGACGCACACCACGATGCCGTGGCCGACCCGGATGCGCTTGGTCATGACCGCCGCCGCGGTGAGGAAGACCTCCGGGGCGGTGCTGTAGGAGTGCGGGGAGGAGAAGTGATGCTCGACCGCCCAGACGTGGTCGAAGCCGATCTCGTCGGCCAGCCTGATCTGCTCCAGGGCGTTGTCGTAGATCTTCTTCACGTCGGCACGGGAGGAGTGGGGCGGGCCGCCCAGCTCGAACAGTAGACCGAATCTCATGGGAACCTTCCAGTCGCGCGGCCACGGGCCGCGTGGTGTCGATGTGATCCTCAGGCGGCCGGATGCCCCATCAGGCGAGCCGTCCCGTCGTGCGGAACTCCTCCAGCCGGCGCTTGCCGACGATGACGCGCTGCAGCTCGATCACGCCCTGGCCGACCTCGTAGAACTTGCCCTCGCGGTAGAGCCGTTCGAGCACCATCTCCTGGGTCCAGCCGTAGGCGCCGCACACCTCCAGCGCGAGCCCGGTGACCTCCCTGGCCATGCGCGCCGCCACAATCCGGGTGCTGGCCGCCAGCCGGGACACCGCGGGGTCGCGCCGATCGACGGCGGTGGCGGCGAGGCGGACGAGCGCCCGCGCCGCGTCCACGGCGGCCGACATCTCGCCCAGCGTGCTCTGCACCGTCGGGAACTTCGCCCCGATGGGGTCGCCGCGGTGCAGTCGCTCGCTGGCGTACCGCACCGCCTCCTCAAGGGCGCGCCGGCCGATGCCGACGCAGATGGCGCCGGCGCGGACCTTGGCCTCGGCCTCGGTGGCCACCATGATCGCGAAGCCCTGGTCCGGCTCCCCCAGCAGCGCCGACTCCGGGAGCCTGAGGTCGTGGAGGGTGACCGGGGCGGTGCCCTGACCGCCGAAGGCGAGCATCTTGATCGGCGCGCCGGGCTGCCAGCCGGGTTCGGAGGTGGGCACCAGGAAGGCGCCGAGCCGATCGGGCGTCGTGCGGGCGAAGACCAGGGCGACATCGGCGTACGCGGCGAAGGAGGTGAACATCTTGGCGCCGTTGAGCACCCAGCCGGAGCCGTCGCGGACCGCCGTGGTGGTGATCTGGCGGGGGTCGGACCCGGTCTGCGGCTCGGTGAAGGACCAGGCGCCCATGGCGCGGCCGGCGACGAGGTCGCGGCCCCACTGCTTCTTCTGCTCCTCGGTGCCGAAGCGGGAGATGGCGCCGGCCACCTGCACGGTCGGGCCGGGGTAGAGCGCGGCGACGGCGCCCGCGACGGCCACCTCCTCCACGCCCGTCACGTAGGTCAGGTACGAGCCGCCGATGCCGCCGTCCTCCTCGGAGAACGCCAGCGAGGGCACGCCCAGCTCGCACAGCAGGGACCACAGCTCGGGGGAGAACTCCTGGGTGCGGTCCACCCGGGCGGCCAGGGCGGCGATCTTCTCGGTGCCGGCCCTGCGCAGCGTCTCGACGATCTGCCGGACGTCGGTGCCGGTGACGGTCATGTGGTCCTCCTCGTGTCGGGCCGTCTTCAGAGCACCGCGACCGGTGCCACGGGGCTTCCTGTGCCGCCGCGGATGCGCAGCGGCGCGACCAGGAACAGGAAGGCGGTCGCGCCCGTCTCGGCCAGTTCCTCCAGGTCGAGGAACTCCAGCAGGTAGACGCCGCAGTCGCGGATCAGGAACTGGTGCACCGGGCAGACGGTGCCGGGGGCCCACGGGATGACCTCCACGCCGGAGGTGTCGGCGCCCACGAGCGCGACGTCCCGGCGGGCCAGCCACTCGGCCGCCTCCAGCCCGATGCCCGGGCGGTCGCCCAGGTACGCCTCGCGGTCGGCCCGCCACATCCTGATCCAGCCGGTGCGCAGCAGCACGGCGTCGCCCGGTTCCGGCGTCACCCCGGCCCGGCCGAAGGCCGCCTCCAGCTCCGCGGCGCCGATCTCGTGCCCGGCCGGCAGGTGAGGCATCCCGGCCGCCGCGGCCAGATCGAGCAGGACTCCCCTGGTCACCATCGGCGGCGCCTTGTCGATGCCCAGCCTCCGCATGCCGGAGCTGCGCACCGTCCGCTCCTCGAAGCCGTTGTAGAGCCGCTCGCCGTACCAGGCGTGGCCCAGCGCGTCCAGGTGCGTGGTCGCGCCGTGCACCCGCAGGCTCACGTAGTCGGTGGCGGCCTTGAAGCCGCCCGGCGCGGAGGCGCCGGCAGCGTAGTCGCCGGCGTCACGCAGCATGAAATGCTCGTAGCCGTGCCGCGTGGACGGCGCGTCGCGGTCGCCGATGACCTGCGCGAGCGGCACGGCCCGGCCCCGCTCGGGCAGGCGCAGCGCACGCAGCACCTTCTCCGGGGTGATCAGGTTGGCCGCGCCGGCCTCGTCGCCGGTGCCCCAGCGGCCCCAGTTGGAGTACTCGGGCCGCGCGGGCTCCCCGGGGCCGTCCGCGGCGCGCGGTCGGAACACCTGCGCGCTCTCAGATGGCCGTGCGGTCGAGGATGCCCTTCATGTTGGAGTACATGAACTTCTCCAGGACGTCCTCGGGCAGGTCGAGATGGCGCGCGTCGGTGGTGGCCTTCTTCAGGTTCAGCAGCGGGTAGTCCGTACCGAAGATCACCTTCTCCGCGCCGGGCTGGCCGTGCCACTTGCCGCCCAGGAACTCCAGCAGCTCCTTGGGGTAGCGCTTGGGCGACCAGGCCGAGGTGCAGATGTACAGGTTGGGGTGCTTGGCCGCGAGGTGGGTCATCATGCCCGCCCACGGGTCGCCGATGTGGTGGCCGACCACGATCAGGTCGGGGAATGCCAGGCACACGTCGTCGAGGTGGAGCGGGTAGTTGGGCAGCGTGGGCCACAGCGGGCCCGGCATGCCGATGTAGGAGAAGACGAACAGGTTCAGCTCGACGCACTTGGCGTACAGGGGGTAGTACCACTTGTCGTTGGGCGGGGTGCCCCACGGGCTGGGCAGGATGTGCACGCCCTGGATGCCGTACCTCTCCTTGTGCTCGGCGAGGATGCGCGGGTTCTCCAGCAGGTCCCAGTACGACCCCGGGCCCTGGCGAGGCGGGATCAACGTGCCGGCGTGCGCGAAGCGGCCGGGGTACTTCTGGATGATGTCGTAGTGCTCCTGCACCCGGGCGTCGAGGCCCTTGCGGTCGGTGTGGTAGTAGAGCGACGCCTGGAACACCGCCGACTCCACGCCGACCTCGTCCATCTCGGCGATGGTCTGCTCCATGCCCGCCTCGGCGGTCCGCGGCGCCTCGCCACCCTGCTGGAAGGTGCGCATGACCCGGTTGCGCATCGGGTCCTGCAGCCACGAATCCCGGTCGCCGAAGGTGTCGGGGGTCGTCGCGGCCCATCCCGGGTGGAAGAACGCGTCGATAACCGGTCCTGTGTACGCCACGATGCCTCTTCCTGTCGATGATGTCTGCTACTGGGGGCCGGGCGAGGAGCCGTTCCCGGTGGTCCGGGCCCGAGCCGAGGTGATGCCGTCGTACACGCGCCGCAGGAAGCGCCGATACTCCCCCGACGCCGCTGCGGCCTGCTGCTGGACTCCCTCCGCGCGCACCACTGACGGCAACTCGGCCATCGAGGTGCTTTCGAGCAGGTTCTTCACCAGCGCGAGGGTCGCCCCGGGCGACTGGCGCAGCTCCGCCAGCAGCCCGTCCACACAGGCGTCGATCCCGCCCGGCTCGGCCAGGCGGGCGATCATGCCGCGCTCGTGCGCCTCCGCCGCGCCGATCCACCTGCCGCTGAGCAGCAGGTCGCGGGCGACCGCCGGGCCGAGCAAGCGGGGCAGCACCAGGCTGGTCCCGGCGTCGGGCATCAGGCCGAGGTGGGCGAAGGTGAAGCGGAACCGGGCGTCCCGCTCGGCCACGACCAGGTCCGCGGCCAGGGCCAGTGCGGCGCCGGCTCCGACCGCGGCCCCCTGGACCGCCGCGATCACGATCTGGTCGGCCGCGCGCATCGCGAGCACGGTGCCGGTCATGCGCCGCCAATAGTCGGCGACGTAGTTCTCCGGCAGCCCCTCCTTCAGCTCGGCGAGGTCGCCTCCGCTGGAGAACGTGCGGCCGGCGCCTTTGATCACGATGAATCGCACGTCCTCACGGCTGCGGAGGTCCTGCAGAACCGCGGCGAGCGCGTGGTGCACCGCCCGCGAGACGGCGTTGCGCGCCTCGGGCCGATCGAGGACGACGTGGGCGACGTCGCCCACGACATCCGATCGCACATGACTGCTCTCCACAGTCCTCCCCGCTCGATCGTAGGTATGATCCATCATATCTGATCAAACATCAAATTCAAGCCTCCGGCTGGCGGGAAAGGTCCGCGGCCTGCAACGGGAAATGGCACGCGACCGCGTGACCCGGCCGGATCGCGGTGAGTGGCGGCTCCTCACGAGCGCAGACGTCGTTGGCCATGGCACACCGTGTGCGGAACCGGCACCCGCTCGGCGGATCCACCGGTGAGGGTGGATCGCCCGCCACGACCCCCTCCGGCCGCCGGGCGCCGGGATCGGGCCTGGGCACCGAGTTCAGCAAGGCGAGCGTGTACGGATGCGCGGGGCGGGAGTAGAGCTCGCCGGCGCCGGCGATCTCGACCACCTTGCCGAGATACATCACCATGACCCGGTCGGAGACGTTCTTCACCACCGCCAGATCGTGCGCGATGAACAGCACGGCCAGGTCGAACCGTTCGCGCAGGTCCTCGATCAGGTTCAGCACCGTGGCCCGCAGCGAGACGTCGAGCGAGGACACCGGCTCGTCGCACACCAGCAGCCGCGCACCCGCCACGAGCGCCCGCGCGATGGCGACTCGCTGGCACTGCCCGCCGGACAGCTCGGTCGGATGGCGATCGCCGTAGTCGGCCGGATCGAGGCCCACCGCGCGCAGCATCTCCTCCGCCTTCGCGGCGCGCTCGGCCCGGGTGCCTCTGCGCCAGATCGTCAGCGGCTCGGCCACGATCTGGCGGATCTTGCGGCGGGGGTTGAGCGAGGAGACCGGGTCCTGGAAGACCATCTGCAGCTCCGGGCGCAACCGCCGCAGCGAGGATCCGGGGAGCCGGGTCAGGTCGGTGCCGTCGAACTCCACCGTCCCGGACAGGGGGCGCGGCATCTGCAGGATGGACCGCGCCATGGTGGACTTCCCGCACCCGGACTCCCCCACCACCCCGAGCGTCTCGCCCCGGTCCAGCTCGAACGAGACGCCCGACACGGCGTGCACCGTTCCGGCGCGGGTGTGATACTCCACGACGAGGTCCGCCACCCGCAGCAGCGGCCGGTCCGCGTCCTGATCAGCATGCGTCATGGCCATGCTCCCTCATCGCTCCCTCATCGCTCCCTGATCGCTCCCTGATCGCTCCGTCGTCTCCGTGCCCGCGGCGGCCGACGACTCGTACTCCGGTGAGCCGACGGGATACCAGCAGCGATAGCTGTGCTCGGGATCGTCCGCCTGAACGAGCGGCGGTTCCTGCTCCCGGCACTTGCGCCGCGCCGCGGGGCACCGATCGGCGAAGCGGCACCCGGGCATCGGCACGGCGAGGTTGGGCGGGTGTCCCGGGATCGCGTTGAGCCGGGTGTGGCTGGGCTCCTCCAGCCGGGGCAGCGCGTCCAGCAGGGCCCGGGTGTAGGGCATCATGACGTTCGCGAACAGGGTGCGCGTCGGCGCCGTCTCCACGATGCGCCCGGCGTACATGACGGCGATGCGGTCGGTCCTGGTGGCCACGACGCCGAGATCGTGGGTGACCAGGACCATGGCCATGTGCCGCTCGGCCTGCTGGCGGCCCAGCAGGTCCAGGATCTGGTGCTGCACGGTCACGTCGAGCGCGGTGGTCGGCTCGTCGGCGAACAGCAGCCGCGGATTGCCCGCCAGGGCGATGGCGATCCCCACCCGCTGCCGCATGCCGCCGGAGAGCTGGTGCGGGTAGGCGTGCATCCGCTTGGCGGGCTCCGGTATGCCGACGCTTCTGAGCAGCTCGACGGACGCGGCCTCGGCCTCCCCGCGCGACAGTTCCGGACGATGCCGCCGGACCGTCTCGGAGATCTGCCGGCCGATCCTGGTGACCGGGTTCAGCGAGGTCAGCGGGTCCTGAAGGACCATGGCGATCTCGCTGCCCCACATCTTGCGCAGTTCCCTGCGCGGCAACCGCACGAGGTCGCGGCCGGCGAACATGATCCGGCCGGTCCGCTCGACCCGCTGTCCGGGGGCGATGAGCCCCATCACCGAGCGGGCGAACACCGACTTGCCCGAGCCGGACTCGCCGACGATGCCCAGGGTCTCCTCGGGGCGCACCGCGATCGAGACGTGGTCCACCGCGCGGACCAGACCGCGCGGGGTGTGGAAGCCGGTGCACAGGTCGACGACCTCCAGCAGCGGGGCCGCCGTGGCCGGGGAGGCGGCGGCGTCCGGTGCGGGGCCGGCCGCGCTCACGGGGTTTCCCGTCGGCTTGGCGCTCACAGCGACACCTCCGACCGTCCGGACGTCTTGTTCCGCAGCCGGTCGCCGATGACGTTGAAGGACAGCACCGTCAGCAGCAGGACCAGGGCGGGCAGGGCCACGATGTGCGGGCTCGACGACAGGAGCTGGCGGCCGCCGGCGATCATGCTCCCCCAGCTCGGCGTCGGCGGCTGCAGGCCGAAGCCGAGGAAGCTGAGCGAGCCCTCGGCGACCATGACCACCGCGACGACCACGAAGGCGTACGCCAGGACGCTCGGCAGCACGTTGGGGAAGACCTCCCTGGCCAGGGTCCGCAGCCGGCCCGAACCGAGCACCCGTGAGGCCAGCACGAACTCGCGCTTGGACCACATCAGCGTGTTGGCGCGGGCCAGGCGGGTGAAGGTCGGGACGAAGACCGAGCCGAGGCCGATGATGAGCACGGTGGCCGTGGCCCCGCGCACGGCGACGAGCACCATGATGAACACCAGTGCGGGGAAGGCGAGCACGAGATCGACGACCGCGCTGATGACCGCGTCCACCCACCCGCGCAGATAACCGGCCAGAAGGCCGAGCAGCATGCCGGCCGAGAGCCCCAGCAGGACCGCCACCAGGCCGACCTGCAGCGACGCCCTGGCCCCGTGGATCAGCCTGGCGAGCATGTCCCGGCCGAGCTGGTCGGTCCCCAGCAGATGGCCGGTGACCGGCCCGGACGCGATGTGCTCGTAGTCCGGCACGGTCGGGTCCGGAAGCGGCAGCAGCGGCGCCAGCAGGGCGCTCAGCGCGACCAGGCCGATCCAGGCGGCCGACAACCACATGCCCCAGGGGCGGCGGCGGACGGGCCGGTTCCCCGTGGCCGGACCGGGCGCCCGCGGAGCGGGGCTCGCGGGGCGCAGCGTGCCGGTCGCCCCGCCGGTGGCGTTTTCATCAGGAGTGTTCACTGCGGACCCTCGGATCGAGTAGGACGTACAACAGGTCGATGGCCGCGTTCACCAGGACGTACGCCACGGCGATGACCGCCACGACGGCCTGGATGGTCACGAAGTCGCGCGCCGTGATCGAGTCCACGAGCAGACGTCCGAGCCCGGGGATCGCGAAGAGCGTCTCGACCACGACCGCGCTGCCGATGAGCCGGGCGGTGTTGATTCCGGCGAGGGTGACCAGCGAGAACGACGACGGGCGCAGCGCCTGGCGGATCAGGATGTTGGCCGAGGACATGCCCTTGGCCTGGGCCGCGAGGATGAAGTCCTCCCGCATGGTCACCTGCATGTCGTTGCGCAGCAGGCGCTGGTAGACGCCGGCGGGTTCGAGCGACATGGCCAGGGCGGGCAGCAGGATGCTCTGCAGGTTGGCGGCGAGCCCGTCGCCGAGTGGCCGGTAGCCCGACGCCGGGAGCCAGCCGAGGTGGACGGCGAAGACGAAGACGAGGAACAGGCCCACGACGAAGTGCGGCGTCGAGATCGCCGCGAACGCCCACCCGGTGCTGACCCGGTCCACCAGCCCTCTGGGCCGGTAGACGCCGTAGATGGCCGCGGCGAGCGCCATGACCAGGGCGAGGACCTGCACGAAGACCATGAGCTGGATCGACACGGGCAGTCGTTGCAGGATCGCCTCGGTGACCGGCTGCGCCGTGCGGTAGGAGGTGCCGAAATCCCCCTGCAACGCGCCGGTGACCCAGTCGGCGTAGCGGACCCACACCGGCTCGTCCAGCTTCAGCGTCGCCCGCAGTCGCGCGACCTGCTCGGCCGAGGCGTCCTCGCCGAGGATCGCCCGGGCGGGGTCCCCGGGCAGGAAGTCCAGCATCACCGAGACCAGGAAGGTCACGCCGACCAGCACCAGCGTCAGGTGCGCCAGCCGCTTGAGCATGAACTCCAGCCAGCCGGGCGCACGCCGGCGACGACGCGCCCGCTGCCGCCGGCGGGCCGGAGGCTGCGCTTTCGCGGATTCTTCAGGCGGTACCGCGACGCTCTTTCCCAACCGCGCCATCACATCGCTCCTCGAACCGGCAGCGGAAAGCCGCCCGATTGTGCGGGCCGTTCAGTGAAACCAGAATTTATATATGATCAAAAGGTTGCGCCGATGGCGCCCCTGCCCCATGCCGTGCCCGCCGCGCGACCTCATCCGGCTCCCGGCCTACCGGCCGTCGGACAGACGGGAGCCGGGCGACGTCATGTGATCAGAGCCACAACGTACCTACTGGCGTAACCGAAATCAAGAGTATGATGTCTGATCAAATATGTTGTGATGCGTCGATCACCCGGTCCTCGTCCGGGGGCGCCGAGCGGACCGAGGTGGAGAACATGGCCGGGACCGACTCCGCACGTCTGAAGAGGATGCACAACCGCCCCAAGCTGTCGGACGAGATCATCGAGAACCTGCGTCAGGCCATCCTGAGCGGCTCCTACTCCCGTGGAGCGAAACTCGGCCTGGAGGAACTGGCCGAGGAGCTGGGCGTCAGCATCATGCCGGTGCGTGAGGCGCTCATCGCCCTCGCCAACGAAGGACTCGTCGTCGCCGAGCCGCGGCGGGGCTTTCGCGCCTCGCCGCTGCTCCAGCAGGACCTGGACGACATCTTCGAGATCCAGGCCCATCTCGCGGGAATCCTCGCGGCACGGGCCGCGGAGGCGGCGACCGCGGAAGACGTGGCCACCCTCCGGGAGATCCACCGGCGTTTCGAGGAGCTCAGCCGCGAACCCGCCGGCGGCACGCGGTCCGCAGCGCTCGGCGAACTCAACACCGGCTTCCACCGGTACATCAACAAGCTGCCGCCCGGAGACCGGGTCAGGTGGTTCCTGCGGCTCACCAACAGGTTCGTCCGCCAGGACCTGTTCGAATCCGTTCCCGGCATGCTGGAAGGCGCGTTGCGGGACCATCCCCCGATCATCGAGGCCATCGCGGCCCGCGACAGCGCGCGGGCCCGCCGCCTGATGGAAGAGCACTTCGCTCAGGGGGCGAGCCTGCTGGGCTGCGCGCTCGCCGGCCGGCACTGATCAGCCGGCGAGCCGGTCACACAGCGGGGGTCACGGTCATCCGTAGAGCCCGTGCCCCGGATCCGCCTCCGGGGAGAAGAGGATGTCGTCGCCGAGCGGGTCGCCGCGGCGCGGCAACCGCACCACCGCCGTGCCGGTCGCCGTCGCCACCTCGTTCTGGTTCACGACCTCGATCTTGATCTCGGCCAGATGGCCGCCGGCGTCGTCGACGTACGTGCCGACCACCTCGCCGGTCACATGGTTGGTGTCGCCGACCAGGTTGGGGCGGCGGAGCCGGACGTCGATCGAACGCAGGTCGCCGTGATCCCCCATCCAGTCGGTGACGATCTGGGTCATCCAGCAGATCCGCTGCGGCCCGTAGTCGAAGCTGCCGGCCTGGGCCCTGGACTTGCGGGCGTACTCCGGATCCGCCCGCCCGCCGGCCCCCACGTCGATCGTGCCGCTGTCGACCTTCCTCGCCCGCTTCGTGCCCAGTGCGCCGTACGTGAAGATATACAGCTCGGTACGCGTATAGGTGCCCTTGTCCAGGCGCGGAAGCCGCTGTCCGACGTGGACCCCGTCGGCCCAGAGAGGCACCTCGCCCCGGCGCTCGCGCGTCCAGACCAGCGGGTCCGGCGCGACCTGGGAGTGCCGGCTGCGGATGCCGGACTCCACGCCCGTCCCCCGGTTGGCGAACCGGAGCATCCGGTTCGTCAACGTCGCCACCTTCTCCGCGCGGTGGTTGTAGTAGTCGGTCCGGCCCGTGCAGACGAGCGCGTCACCGATCTGCCGGAACTTGGCCCGCTCGACGCCCACCGGGGTCTCGATGGCCCGGACACGGTCGCCGAGCCAGATCGGCGCGTGCCACTCGATCGTGGCGCCGCCGTACAGGATGGTCAGGCTGTTCATGGGGACGCGGGCCGGCTCGATGTGGCCCCACATCGACGCGTTGGCGCCGAAGTTGATCGAGAACAGGAACGACGGCGGCGCCACCAGGTCGTGATACCGGCCGCGGGCGGCGTACGCCGGATCGCGCCAGAGCGGGTTGTAGTCGCCGACGCCGTCCGCGAAGCGCTGCAGCCACTCCGTCGTCACCGTCCGCCACGGGCGTGGCCGGAGCGGCTTGCCCAGCCCGCGCCGGTACTCCTCCTCGAACTCGTCGAGAGTGCGGATCCGGTCACTCATCGTCGTTCCCCCCTCCGCGGGGTACCGAGGGGCGGGCCATCAGCTCGCGCACCGCCGCGCCGGTGGTGTCCATGATCTGGCCGATACGGTCGCGGACGACCTCGGGCGTCAGGTCCGGGTCGCGTACCCCGGCGGTCTTGACCACGACCATGCGCGCGACCGATCCCCCGGACGCCGCGAGCACTTCGCCGCTGATCTCGCACGACTCGTGCGCGAGATAGGCCGCGACGGGCGCGACGAGGCCGGGCGGCATCGACGCCTTCATGTGCTCGGCGAATCCCGGCGGCAGGGAGTCGCCGTTGTGGTCCACCATCCGGGTCCCGGCGCCCGGGGCCAGGGCGTTCACCTTGATGCCGAGCGGATGTCCGGCCACCGCCAGGTTCCGGGTAAGTCCGAGCACCGCGCCCTTCGCCGATCCGTAATGCAGCATGCCCGGCACTCCCCACAGGGCGGCCGAGACCGTGTTCACCACCCGGCCCGCCCCCGACCGCTTGAGATGCGGCCAGGCCGCGCGCGCCATGAACAGCGACCCGAAGTAGTGGACGTCGATCTGGGCCCGGAACTCCTCGGCCGGCAGAGTCTCGAAGTCCCCGGTGCTGAAGATGCCGGCGTTGTTGAGGAGAATGTCGAGACGGCCGAAGCTCTCCAGCGCGACCGCCACGATCGCCTGTGCGCCCGCCTCCGTCGCCACCGACTCTCGTGTCGCCACGGCGGTGCCGCCCGAGGAGCGGATCAGGTCGGCGGTCGCGCCGGCCGGGTCCTCGCCGGTGGGCCGGCCGTCCACGGTCCCGCCGGAGTCGCAGACGACCACGGCGGCCCCGCGCCGGGCGAGCAGGAGCGCCTCGGCTCGGCCGATGCCGCGGCCCGCGCCCGTCACCACGGCGACCTTCCCGTCGAATCTCATCTCGGCCAACCCGGCCTCCGGGGGGATCGCGCGGCGGTCACTTCTCCAGCCACGCGCTGTCGAAGTACTGCATGGTGCTGCCGGTGTACTTGTAGCCGCCGGTGTCGAGGTGGAGCTTGGTCGTCGTCGCCATGCTCGCGGTGTACGGCAGGACGTACGCGGCGATCGCCTTGTCCCGGATGATGTTGAGCACCTCCCGCCACGCCGCGTTGCGCTCGTCGAGAGTCAGGGAGTTGCGGGCCTTGAGCAGGGCGGCGTCGAGCTCGGGGTAGGTGGCCTTCGGCCAGTTGGTGGCCTTGGAGTAGAACCGGGACCAGAAGGTCGGGTATCCGCTGCTGGCCGTGGACCCCCAGATGAGGTCATAGTCGCCGTTGGCCCCGATCTCCGCGAGCGTCGCCGCGTCCACGGCGGTGACCTTCACGTTGAGGCCGATCTTCTTCAGTTCGCTCTGGAGATAGGTCGCCTGCGTGGTGAGCGATTGGAAGTACTTCAGCTCGACGTCGGGGTCGCCGCCGTCGGCGACGAACTCGGCGATGAGCGCCTTGGCCTGGCCGAGGTCCTGCCGTGGCGTGTCCTCGGGGGAACAGACCGGCGATCCCGGCGCGAAGGGCACGCAGTCGAGGCTGCCGTCCCAGACGTCGGTGTCGCCCATGATGACCTTCTTGGTGGTCTGCGGGTCGAAGGCCAGCGAGATCGCCCTGCGTACCCGCTCATCGGCCCCGATGGGCCGTGAACCGTTGGGGACCACGGCCGCGCCGCCACCGAGCGGGGGCCAGAGCTTGATGGACTCGTTGCCCTTGTACTGCGGCCACACGCCGGCGTTGACGAGAGCCGAGTGCGCCGCGCCGGAGAGCATCGTGTCGGTGATGGTCTGCGTGCCCGTCATGACCTGGTAGGTGACGCGGTCGAGATACGGCTTGCCCGTCTCCCAGTACTCCGGGTTCTTCGCGAACACCATCTCCGAGTCGCGGGTCCAGGACTGCAGGACGAAGGCCCCGGCGCCCACCGGGTGCTCGTTGAAGTTCCCCGGGTCCGCCAGCGCCTTCGGGGAACCCACCAGGCTCGCCGGGGTCGAGGCCGTGAAGATCACCGGGAAGGACCCGTTGACGTCCTTGAGGGTGAACGTCACCTCAAGATCGCCGGTCGCCTCGACCGACTTCAGATCGGCGAGCAACGGTTTGGCCACCGAAGTGCTCTCGGGCGCGGTGTGCCGCTTGACGTTGAACACCACCGCTTCGGCGTCCAGCGGCGTGCCGTCGCTGAACATCACACCCCGGCGGAGCTTCAGCACCCACACCCTGCCGTCGGCGCTGGTCATGCTCTCGGCCAGTTTCGGCCGCACCTCGCCGGTGATGTCGTCGCGATACAGCAGCGTGTCCATGACCATCGCCGCCCGCTCGATCCCCGTGCCGACGTTCGCCAGTTTCACCGGGTCGAACCCCGGCATCTCCCCGACGGCGGCGAGCACGGTCACGGAGCCGCCACGATCGACGCCCCCTCCGGTGCGGCCGCTCCCCGCCTCGGGACCGGCGCCACCGCAGGCGGCGACGGCCAGCAGCAGAGCGCCGGCGACGATCATCGCCCGCGCCTTCCGTACCCGCCGCACACGGCACGTGGGAACGTTCATTTCACGATCACCTCTTCGTCAGGCCGCACCCGGCCGTGAATTGCCATCACCTTAGGTCTGCCGAGGTCATAAATCAATAATTATTGATCAAATCTTGCACGAGTGACCTCGGTTCAGGCCGGCTCCCGCAGCGACGGCCAGTCGGGGGCTCGCCGTTCGTTGAACGCCGCCGCCCCCTCTGCGGCGTCCGCCGACCGGGTGACGCTGTGCAGGATCGGCCGCTGCCGCTCGAAGAACTCGCCGACCGGCCAGTCCTCGGACTCGTCGAGGATGCGCTTGGTCGCGCCCAGCGCGACGGGCGAGCACTCGGCGATCTTCCGGGCGAGCCGCATCGCCGCGTCGAGCGCCTGACCGTCAGGGACCACCCGTGAGACGAGCCCCAGGTCGGCCAGCCGCCGAGCGTCCAGCGGCTCTCCGGTGAAGAGCGCTTCGGCCGCGACCGCGCGCGGGATCCGCCGCGGCAGCCGCAGGATGCCGCCGCCGCCGGCCAGCAGGCCCCGCTTGACCTCCGGAAGGGCGAACCGGGCGCTCTCACCCGCCACGATGAGATCACAGGCGAGTGCGATCTCGAAGCCTCCGCCCGCGGCGTGCCCCTCGACGGCGGCGATGGTGACCTTGGCCGGGGTCCGCTCCGTCATGCCGGCGAACCCCCGGTCCGTCATCGGGCTGAACTCCGGCCCGCGGCCGAAGTTCTTCAGGTCGTTGCCGGCGCAGAAGGCCCGTCCCGCCCCGTGGACGACTCCGACGATGAGCGAGGGGGTTCGCTCCAGCCGCTCGACGGCGGCGTGCAACCCGAGCGCCAGCTCCCGGTCAACGGCGTTGAGCACCTGTGGCCGGTTGAGGGTGATCTGGAGTATCGGACCGGCAACGGTGGTGAGCACGGCGTCGGTCATCGCCTTGATCCTTTCACTGGACGACCACGCGTCCGTCCTTCGTTCCCAGCGGCTCTTCGCCGATCAGCCCCAGTTTCCGGAGCCGGACGATCTCGGATTCCTCCATCCCGAGGAGGTCGCGCAGGACGTGATCGTTGTGCCGGCCCAGTGTGGGAGCCGGAGACCGGCGCCGCAGCGGGGTCCCCGACAGGCGCATCGGCGCGGACGGATACCGGTGCGTGCCGACGTGGGGCCGGTCGAGGGCGTGGAAGAAACCGGTCGAGGCCAGGTGCGGATCGGCCAGGACCTCGGCGGCGTCGGCGACCGGCGCGGCCGGCACACCGTTCGCCTGGAGGATGCCGGCGGCCTCCTTCGCCGGGCGCCGCCTCGTCCACTCCTCGACCTCGGCGTCGATGCGGGACCGGTCCGCCAGGCGGCCCGGCACGGTGGACCAGGAGGGCGTCACGGCCAGGCCCAGCACCCGTGCCAGCGCCCGCCACTGCTCGTCCGTCCGGACGCTCACCACCACCCACGAGTCCTCACCCGCGGCGCGGTAGCACCCGCTCGGCGCCGCTCCGGGAACGGTGTTCTCGCGCCGCTCCGGGGACCGGCCCGCGAGCTGGGTCTGGAGCAGTTCGGCGCCGAGATGACCGATCACGGCCTCCACCTGCGCGACCTCGACATGCTGCCCGGCGCCTGTGGCGCGGCGGTGCCGCAGGGCCAGCACCGCGCCGAACGCGGCGACGATTCCGGCGTTGGAGTCGGCGAGGCTCATGGCGATCACCTGCGGGACGCCCCCGCGGTACCCGCAGCGCTCGGTCAGCCCGGCGGCCGACTCGGTGATCAGGGCGGTGCTGCGGTAGTCGCGCCAGGGCCCCTCCAGGCCGAATCCGGGCATCGAGACCATGACGAGATCCGGGTTGACCACGCGCAGGTCGTCGAAGCTCAGGCGCAGCGACCTCATCACCCGCGGTGTGAAGTTCTCCACGACCAGGTCGGCGGACCGGATCAGCCGCAGCGCGACCGCGCGGCCCTCCTCGTGGGCCAGGTCCAGCGTGACGCCGAGCTTGCCCTCGTTCACGGAGTTGAACAAAGGGGACTGTTCCCACAGGTAGTCGGGGTCGGGCGCGTCGCCGGTGAAGATCCGCCTCGCCGTACGCCACCAGTCGGTGCGGGTGACGGACTCCACCTTGACGACCTCCGCGCCGAGGTCGGACAGGAGCTGGGTGGCGAAGGGCCCCGCCCAGCCCATCGTGAAGTCCACGACCCGGATGCCGTGGAGGGGGCGTTCCGATCCGCCGGCCGGCGCCCGGCGCCGCGGCGTCCCGAGCCACTCCGCCAGGACCTCCTCGGTGTGCTCCCCGTGCGCGGGGGCACGGCGCCGCGCCCGCCAAGGGCTGCCGGGCAGCCGAGCAGGGGCGCCCGGGTGCCGCAGCGTCCTGTCCCCGTAGTCGAGTTCGTCGAAGAACGCACGGGCCGTCAGTTGGGGCGACTCCAGCACTTCGGTGAGCGTGTGGACCTCACCGACGAGGTGACCCAGCGTCTGGCAGAGTTCGACCAGCTCGCGCTTCTCCCGTCCGCGGATCAGCTCGCTCAGTACGCGCAGATGGCGGTCACGGTCGGCGTCGTCGATGGGGGCCATTGCGCGCGGGGGGAGGCTGCCGGGCCCGAACACGATGCTCCACAGTTCGTCCCACGCCCGTATCGCCGATGACGCGGCCGCCACGTGACCGTCCGAGGTGGGCAGGACGACCCAGGGCTGACCGGCCGTGTTCGCCCGCCGGGGCCGCTTGCGGCCGGTGTAGGAGTAGGCGACGGTGTCGTAGAGCTGGCTGGTCACGGCCACCTCGAACGCGCGTACGTCGACGACCTGGCCGCGCCCTCCCGCCTCGGCGGCCATCACCGCCGCCACCACGCCGAGGGCGGCGACCTGGCCGGTCAGGTAGGAGATGTAGTCGCCGCCGGCGGCGAGCGGCGGCCGTCCGGCTTCGCCCTGCACGGCCATCCAGCCCGACAGCGCCATGTGGACGAGATCGTCGGCGAGCCAGGACGCGTAGGGGCCCTCCGGCCCGAAGTCGGTGACGCTCGCGAGGACCGTTCCCGGATGGCGGCCCTCGAAGGACTCGCGGTCCAGGCCGAGCCTGTTCCGCTCGGATTCGGGCCGGCACTCCACGACGACGTCCGCCGCGTCGATCAGGTCGTGCAGCAGCCGGACCCCGGCCGCCGAGCCGAGGTCGAGGGTGATCCCTCGCTTTCCGGCGTTGACGTGGAGGTAGGTGACCCCCGCGTCCTCGCCCGCCGTGCCGATGGGGACGGAGGGCAGGCAGGCGCGCGTCCAGTCGGGCGTCGCGCGCTGTTCCAGCTTGACGACGTCCGCGCCGTATCCCGCGAGCAGCCGGGCGCAGTACGGCCCGGCCAGGCCGGCGCTCAGATCCAGGACGCGCAACCCCGCCAGTGGGCCGCGCCGGCCCGTGGTGGCGTCGTCTCCCGCCATGTCGATGTCTTCCAATCGTCCGCGGTCACGGCTCAGGTGTGCAGGGTGACGGTCTCGTCGAAGGTCGCCCGCTCGGTGCGGAAGCCGTTGGCCGGATGACCCGGGTCGGCGTAACCCATGGAGATCGCGCAGACGAGGTGCCGATCCGGCGGCACCGGCAGCACCGCCCGGATCGCCTTCGGGCGGAGCACCACCGCCGCCTGCGCGATCGTCGCCACCCCGTGGCTCTGCGCGGCGTTCTGCACGTTCGCGACGAAGCCGCCGCAGTCGATGTAGCCGTAGGGTCCCAGCGACGCGGGACTGCTGACGATGGCCACGTGGGGCGCCCCGAAGAACCGGTAGTTCTCCAGCATCTGCTCGCGGCGCCTGGCCCTGTCCTCGCGGGAGATGCCCAGGCTCGCGTACAGGGCGAATCCGGCGGCTCGCCGGCGCGCCAGGTATTCCCCCTGGTACTCCGGCGGGGGCGGGATGTCGCTTCCGCCCGGTGAGCCGGACGTCACGTCGGCCAGCAGGGCCCTGGAGAGCTCGCCGAGCTTCGCGCCGGACACGAGATCGACCTTCCAGGACTGGGCGTTGCACCATGAGGCGGTCCGCTGCGCGGTCTCGAAGATCTGGCGGATCACGCCCTCGGGCACGGGTTCGCCGAGAAAGGCCCGGCAACTGTAGCGCTCACGCACGAGCGCGTCGAAGGCCGCGGCCGTCATGGCCGGCTTCTTGTCCGTGGCAGTCACGGGATAGTTATATGCATGCATGCAACTTTTCTGCAAGGGCGCGCGTTCTCCGGGCGCTATCGTCCTCAGCGTGAACGAGGCCGTGAACGAGGCATGGAACGGACGGGAGCATCCTGTCGTCGCGCTCCTCCTGTTCCTGGAGGCGCGCGGCCGCAGCCGGGCGCAGATCGACCGGATGCAGGCCGCCATGGGACTTCCGGTGACCCCGCTGGACAACCTCACCCTGGTCGCGGTGTCGGCCGCCGCCCCCATGACCGTGGGCGACGTGGCCTCCCGGCTCTCGGTGGACCTGCCCCGGGCGAGCCGCCAGATCGCGCGGCTGCACCGCATGGGGCTCGTCGTACGCGAGCCCGACCCGCGCGACCGGCGGTCCATCCGCATCCGGCCCACTCCCGAGGGCGAGGCGGCCCGCACCCGCTGGCGCGGCGTATGGCTGTCCGACTACGTCAAGGCCGTCGGCGACTGGCCCGCGGACGACATCGCCTCGTTCGGGGCACATCTGCAAGCGCTCCAGGCGTCGCTGATGAGGCAGCCGGGCTTCACTTCGCCGATCTTCGACGCCCCGGCCGCCACTCCCTCGCCGGCGGCGGATCCCCGCAGCCCCATCGACCGCTTCCAGGACGTCGTCGCCGGCTTCGTGCAGTGGGCCGCCACCACGGTCACCAGCCCGCACTACATCCGCACGATCCTGGCCCGCGCCGAATCGCCCGTGCCGCGACTGGCCACCACGGTTCTGCGCGAGATCGCCGCCCGCGGTCCGATCGACATCACCGACCTGGCCCACGCGCTGAACCTGGACGGGTCGGTGGCCAGCCGGCAGTGCACCGAGCTCGCCACGCATCGCCTGGTCCAACGCCATCAGCACCCGCAGGACGGCCGGCGGTCGGTGCTCACCGCCACGTTCGCCGGGGAGCGGCTGCTCAGCGCGATCGATCTCGCCCAGTCGGAGCCGGTCCACGCCGCGCTGAGGACCTGGGACGCCGAGACTCTGAACGAGTGCCTGACCTATGTCGCCCGCTTCCTGAAGAACCTCACGAGATAGTTGTCTGCTAGCAGATAACTAATTATGCTCCCCCCACCACCAGTGGAGGAGGAGCGGCCCCATGGGTTTTGTCGAATTCGAGCGTGACGGCGAGGTGGGCGTGATCGTACTGAACCGCCCGGAGCGGATGAACGCCCTCGGCAGCGCCATGCTCGGCGAGCTGAGAGCGGCCTACCGCGAGCTGGAGGGCGACCCCGGGCTCAAGGCCGGGATCGTGACCGGAAGAGGACGGGCGTTCTGCGCCGGGCGCGACATCAAAGAGGGCGCCGCCGGCGACACCGGCCTCCGCGACCAGGCCACGACCCTCAACACCGACCTCTTCATGAACTGCAACGTGGCCAAACCGCTCGTCGCCGCGGTCAACGGCTACGCCGGCGGGGCCGGCTTCTACCTGGCGACACGGGCGGTGGACTTCGTGGTGGCGGCCCGCTCGGCGTCCTTCCAGATCGCCGAGGTGCCCCGCGGCATCCTGCACGGCTGGCAGACCGGCTACTGGGCGAACCTGCCGCGGGCGGCCGCGCGCGAGCTGGCCTTCGGGTTCCGGATCAGCGGCCGGCGCGCCTACGACATGGGATTGGCGAACGCGTACGCGGAGGACGACGAGCAACTGATGCCGTCGGCCCTGGCGGCGGCCCGCCACATCGGCGCGATGCCGCAGTCGGTCATCCTGACCAACCGGGAGCTGCTGAAGCGGCTCGAAAACGAGCTTCCGCCGGACGTCGCCGCCGACGGCCGCGCGGCCTACCTGTCACTTCTGGAACGCGCGGGCGCGGGCGACCGTGAGTTCCTGGAGCGCCGCGGCACCTCCGCACCGGCCTGACCCATCCCCCCGAGACCGGGGGCTCGGGGACGGCTCCGCCTTCCCGGGCACGACCACCGCCGCGCGGGTCTGTTCTGATCAGAAATCAAAAGATATCGTGACTGTCACCACGGTCCGCCCTCCCGCGGACCACGAGGAGGAGCGATGAACAGGCTCGAACCTGCCGGCCTTCGTGCCGGCGAGCACACGGGTGAGTGATCGAATGGGCACGCGCTCCCAGGACGACATGCCCGTGGCGGAGATGCCCCGCACCCTCGACGAGATGGCGGATCTGCGCGCCCGTGGCCCGGTCGCCAGGGTGCGGTTCGCGGTGGGCGGCGAGGCGTGGGTCGTGCTGTCGCACCAGCACGCGAGGGAACTGCTGGCCGACGCCCGTCTCGGCCGGGCGCCGCTGGTGCGGCAGGACGTACCCCATCGGGCGGCCTTCCCCAAGTTTCTGAAGAACACCCTCATGTTCACCGATCAGCCGCAGCACGCCCGTCTGCGGCGCCTGGTGGCGAAGTGGTTCACGGCACGCCGGGTCGAGTCGTACCGCGACAGGACGACCGCCGTCGCCCATCGATTGATCGACGACCTGGAAGGCGCCGGAGCGCCGGCGGACCTCATCGCGGGCTTCGCCGCCCCGCTGCCGCTGGACGTCCTGACCAACCTGCTCGGCGTCCCGATGGAGCACAAGCACCGGTTCGAGGAATGGGTCCGGGTGCTGCTGTCGATCGACGCTCGAACGGCGCAGCAGGCGGACGCGGCCATGGACGAGATGGCGGCCTATCTGACCGAGGCCATCGGCCGCAAGCGGGCGCACCCCGAGGAAGACCTGCTCAGCGGGCTGGCATCGGTGCGCGACAAGGACGACTCGCTGACCGGCGAGGAGATCCTCTGGATCGCCATGCTCGTGCTCACCGGCGGGTTCGACAACACCGCCAACGCGATCGGCACGGGCGTGTACGCCCTGCTCCGTCACGCGGAGCAGCGAGCGGTGTTCCAGTCGGACCCCGACCGGTTCGTCACCACGTTGACGGAGGAGGTGCTCCGGCACGGCCGCCAGTCGGTGGGCGAAGGGCATCAGGTCGCCGGTGTCCCTTTCCTGGCACTGGAGCCGATCGAGTTCGCCGGAATCCGGATCGAACCCGGCGAGTTCGTCGTCGTACACCGCACCTCGGCGAACCATGACGAGACGGTCTTCGATGAGCCCGGCCGGTTCGACGTGACCCGATCGCCCAATCCTCACCTGGGGTTCAGCCACGGTGCGCATCACTGCCTGGGAGCGCCCCTGGCCCGGATGGAGCTTCAGGTGGCGTTCACCACGCTGTTCGCGCGGCTGCCGGACCTGGCGCCGGCCGGCGAGCCGCGTTTCCTGCGCGAGATGCTGAGCGCCCCGATGGCCGAGCTGCCGGTGCGGTGGTAGCGCGCACCTTCAGCATGATCAATATCTGAAAGCATGGGAGTCACGCAATGAGTGAGCCGGCCGCCGACGACCGTCCCATCCCCCACCGGCCCCGCGGCCTGCCGCCGTCCGCGTTCCGGCTCGACGGCCGCAGGGCGGTCGTCACCGGAGGCTCCAAGAACATCGGACTGGAGATCGCGGCCGCCTTCCTCCAGGCGGGCGCGGAGGTGCTGATCGCCGGCCGGAAACCGGAGCAACTGGAGTCGGCGCTCGCCGGTCTCGGCGCCCTGGTGCCCGGTGGCCGGGTCGAGGCCGTGCGGGCCGACATCGGCGCCTCCGACGGAGCCGACGCCATCGCGGACGCCGCCGAGGGCCTCTTCGGCGGCGTCGACATCCTCGTCAACAACGCTCACCTCGTCGGCGCCACCCCGGGCGTGCCCGTCTTCGACATCCCGGAGAAGACCTGGTACGAGGTCTTCGAGACCAACCTGTTCGGCCCGATCCGCCTGATCAACCGGTTGATGAAGCCCGTGGTCGAGGAGGGTCGCACCGCGTCGGTCATCAACGTGCTCTCCGGCGCCGCGTTCAAGGCGACGCCTGGCCGCCCGGCGTACTCGGCGAGCAAAGCGGCGCTGTGGATGCTGACCCGCTGCCTGGCCGAGCAGGCCGGCCCCGCCATCAGGGTCAACGCCGTCTGCCCCGGCGTGGTCACCGAGTACGGCGAGCCTCGGTTCGAGCTCGGCCGCAAGTTCCTCAAGGACGGCATGATCCCGCTCGGCCGCCTCGGGTTGCCCGAGGAGGTGTCGGCCGCGGCCCTCTACCTCGCGTCGGACGCGGCGAGCTACACCACCGGGAGCGTGATCCACTGCAACGGCGGGCGTCCCTGGTAGGCGCCGGCGCGTGCCGGTCGCCGGCCGTGCCCGCCCAGGCGCGGCCGGCCCGGTCCCGGATCCCGGCCCGGTCATCCCCGGGTCATCGGCCCAGCCTCACATTGATCTGCTTGATCTGGGTGAGGCCCTCCAGCATGCCCTCCAGGGACGCCTCCCGGCCCATGCCGCTGTCCTTGTAGCCGCCGAAGGACTGCCCGGCCACCTGGCCGCCGCCCTGGTTGACCTGCACCCAGCCCGCCTGGAGGCGGTGCGCCACGGACAGCACCTGCGACATCTGGTCCCCGAAGACGAAGGCGGCCAGCCCGTAGTGCGTGTCGTTGGCCATGGCGACCACGTCCTCGACGTCGGTCCAGGGGATGGCCGCGAGCACCGGGCCGAAGATCTCCTCGCGGGCGATCCGCCAGCCGTTGTCCACGCCCGCGATGAGGGCGGGGCGCAGGTAGTAGCCGCCGCTCAGCTCCGGCTCGGACGGCGGGCCGGGCTCGCCGTGCACGAACCGCGCCCCCGGCTCGTCCGCGGCGGAGCGCAGATAGCCGCAGACGCGGTCGAACTGGGCCTGGTTGATCAGGGACCCGATGTCGCTCGCCAGGGAGAGCGGGTCACCCACGCGAAGCGCGGCCAGGCGTGCGGCGACCCGCTCCAACAGCTCGTCGTGGATCTCGCGGTGCGCGAACAGGCGCGACCCGGCGGTGCAGCTCTGCCCCTGCCGGGTGATGCGCATCGCCAGGATGATCTGGTCGGCCAGCTCGTCGGTCACCTCCTGCGGGAAGACCACGGTGGGGCTCTTGCCGCCGAGTTCGAGCGAGCAGCGCACCAGGCGCTCGGCCGCGGTCGCCGCCACGCCCCTGCCCACCGCCGTGGAGCCGGTGAACGTCACCTTGTCCACGCCCGGGTGCGCGGCCAGCGGGGCGCCGCATTCGGCGCCGTAGCCGGTGACGACGTTGAGGGTCCCGGGCGGCAGGTGCGGCTGGACCAGCTCGGCCATCATCAGCACCGCCAGCGGGGCGTCCTCGGCGGCCTTGACCACGACCGTGTTGCCCGCAGCGAGCGCCGCGGGGATCTTCAGCCCGGCGATGAGCAGCGGGCTGTTCCACGGCATGATCGCGCCGACGACGCCGAGCGGTTCGCGCCGGGTGTACTGCAACTGGCCGTCGCCGGCGGGCAGCACGGTTCCCTTCGCCTCGCCGGCGACCCCGGCGAAGTAGCGGAACAGCGACACCAGGGAGGCGACCTCCACGCTCGCCTGCGTACGCAGGGCGTTGCCGGTCTCCAGCGCCATGACCCGGGCCAGATCGGCCGCCCTGGCCTCGATCGCGTCCGCGGCCTCCAGCAGGGCCCGCTGCCGTACCGTGAAGTGGTGCGAGGACCAGTCCGGGAAGGCCGACCTCGCCGCGGCGACGGCCGTCGCCACGTCCTCGGCGCGGCCCCGGGGCACCCGCGCGATCATCGCGCCCCGATGCGAGGGGGCGAGCACGTCCAGCCACTCCCCCGCCTCGGCCGCGGCCTCCCGGCCGCCGATCCACATTCCCCGGCTCGCCGGACCGGGCGCGAGCGCGGCGACGGCGGCGTCGGCGGAGTCGAACACGAGCGCGCGCCAGGCGTCCGAACGGACGGTGCCAGTAGCCACGGTGCTGATCTCCTTACTCGGCCGCTTCGGGCCGGGGGCGGGTCCAGGCCGGTTCGCGGCGCTCGGCGAAGGCCCGGGGCCCCTCCGCCGCGTCGTCGCTGCCCCGGAGCACGAAGTTGAACATCTCGGCGAAGCGCCACTGCTGCTGGACGCTCAGTTCGCGTCCCTCGCGCACGATGCGCTTGATGAACTGCACGGCCAGCGGTGAGCCGCGCAGGATCTGCGCGGCGACCTCGCCGGTCAGCCGCGTCAGAGACTCCGCGTCGTCGGCGAGCGCCTGCACCAGCCCGATCTGGTAGGCGCGGTCGGCGCTCATCCGCCCGCCGGTCAGGTGCAGCCACAGCGCCTCGCCCAGCGGGATCGACCGGGACAGGTGGGCCAGTCCGGCGCCGCCGAGCATGCCGCGATGCGGCTCGGGAAGCCCGAAGCTGGAGCCGCGGGTGGCGATCCGCAGGTCGCACAGCAACGCCAGCTCCAGCCCTCCGCCCAGGCAGTATCCGTCGATGGCGGCCACGACCGGAGTGGCGCAGCGTTCCAGGGCGTCGAATCCGGGCAGCTCGCCCTGACGGGTGACGTCGGGGTAGGCGTGCGGGACCGGTCTCCGCCCGCGCGCCGAGGGGTCGCGCAGGTCGAAGCCGGAGGAGAAGGCCCGCCCGCCTTCCCCGACGAGCACGATCACGCCGACGTCGTCGTCGGCGTCCAGTTCGCGGAGCGTACGGTCCAGCTCCGCCAGCAGCGCCAGGCTCAGCGCGTTGTGGACTTCGGGGCGGCGCAGGACCACCCGCGCGCACCCCGCCTCGCGCTCCACGTCGAGGCCGCCGCTCATCGGATGCCGCCGTACGTCACCCGCTCCGCCTCGCGCGCGGCCTCCACCAGCCGTCCCGCCACGTCCTCGATGCGGCCGCCGGCCTGGGGCGAGGACATGCCCGACACCGACAGTGACATGACCACCGAACCGTCGGGCGCGAAGATCGGCGCGCTGAGGTTGCGCGCGTCGATGCCCCGTGTGCCGAGTGTGCCGGCGGCCGGGTGGAACCTTCCCAGCCCG
Organism: Thermocatellispora tengchongensis; assembly: GCF_014202315.1. Lineage (GTDB taxonomy): Bacteria > Actinomycetota > Actinomycetes > Streptosporangiales > Streptosporangiaceae > Thermocatellispora > Thermocatellispora tengchongensis. The sequence goes on from NZ_JACHGN010000015.1 coordinate 294,216, forward strand.
ATCTCGTCGAGACGGTCGTTGGCCTCGATCATCCGGCTGATCGCGTGCTCGGGAGGGTCCGGCCGTACGGAGATCGCCCAGCCGCGTTCGCGGGTGGCGTCCAGAATGTCCTCCAGCCGCTTGCGCTGGTCCGGTTCCAGCGCCGGGCCGGCGTTGGCGAGCCACTCCTCGCGTTGCTCCCGGGTGCCCCAGGCGGCGATGGGCACGGCGAGCGGCGGGCGGAAGGGCACCCGGTCGCCGGCGCGCACCGCTGCCCGGTCGCTGAAGGGGGACCACGTGCTCGCGACGAGCACGGGCCGCCCGCCCACGATGCCGGTCGCGCTGGCCTCGACGCCCAGTTCGGCCGAGAGCATCTGCATCTGGTCGCGTACCGCGTTGACCAGGCGCAGCATTCCGGAGTTCTGCACCGACTCGGCCACCAGTGGCCCGGGGCTGAACCGTCCGTAGCCGCCGCGGAAGAACACCAGGGGCAGCGACGGGCTGCCGAGCTGGAGGTCCACCACATCGCCCAGGACGATGAAGTGGTCCCCCGCCTCCACGACCGAGCGGATGCGGCAGTCGATCCAGGCCAGTACGCCCTCCAGGACCGGTGAGCCGGTCGGGCCCGGCCGCCAGCCCAGCCCGGCGAACTTGTCCTCGACCTTGGCCGACAGGGCGCGGCACACATGCTCCTGGTCATAGGCCAGCACGTTGACGCAGAACGCGCCGGTCGCCCGGACCTTCGGCCAGCTTGTGGACGACTTCGCCGGGAGGAAGCCCACGATCGGCGGGTCCATCGAGACCGAGGTGAACGACCCGACCGTCAGGCCGAAGGGGGTGCCGTCGGCCCCTCGCGCGGTGACGGCGCTCACCCCGGTCGGATACTGCCCCAGCACCTGCCGGTAGTGGTTCTTCATGCCAGCCATTGGCTCCCTGCCTCGTCGTCGGTGGTCTCGTCACTTCAGAACAGGCCGGTCAGGGCGCCGCCATCGACGTACAGGTTCGCGCCCGTGATGTACTCGCCCTCGTCGCTGATCAGGAAGGAGACCACCTTCGCGACGTCCTCCCCGGTCGGCAGGCGGCCGCGCAGCACCTTGCGCGGCACCTTGGTGCGCACCTCGGTGGAGGCGTTGTTGCGCATCGTGGTGGCCATCATCCCAGGGCCGACGTTGTTGACCCTGATGTCGTACGGCGCGAGGTCGGCCGCCATGCCCATCACCATCTGGCGCAGCCCGCCCTTGCTCGCCCCATAGGGGACGTGGTTGAGCACGCCGCGCTCGGCGTTGGTCGAGGTGATCGTGACGATGCTGCCGCCGGTCCCCTGCTCGGCCATGACCCGGGCGCCCGCCTGGGCGAGCATGAAGGCGCCCTTGAGGTTGACGTCGTGGATGCGGTCCCAGTGCTCCTCGGTGACCTCCAGCATGGGCGCGGACGCGCTGACCCCGGTGGAGTTGATCAGCGAGTCGAGCCCGCCCAGCCACTCCACGGACTCCGCGAGCGCCGCCTTGATCGAATCGGCGCGGGTGACGTCGAGGTGTACCGGGCGCGCCTCGAACCCGTCGGCGGCGATCTGCTTGGCCACGTCGCGGGCGTACTCCAGCGCGACGTCGGCGACCACCACCCGGGCGCCCTGCGCCGCCAGCGCGGCGGACAGGGCCGAGCCCACCGAGCCCCCGCCCCCCGCCACGATGACCCGCTGTCCCGCCAACCGGCCGGTGCGGTCCTCGGTCATTTGCCCATCCTCCCTGTCGTTCTCCCGTGCTCGCGGCCGAGCCGGGTGATGCGTGAAACGCCGCGCTAGATGAGCGCGACGGCGTTGCCCGTCGAACCGGCTCCGCCCGGCAGGTTGAGCGGCACGGCGACGAAGAGGAAGTCGTTGTGCCCGGCCTCGCCCAGCCTGCGGTGGAGCGTCTCGAAGTCGAACAGCTCGCCGAACGGCATGCCGAGCAGCGCCAGGAGCCTGCGATGCAGGCTGCCGGCCGCGCGGCTGCCGGGCGAGCACTCGACGCCCGGGTTGTCGGCGGCCACGGCGGCCACTCCCCAGTCCCACAGCAGCTCCGCGACCTCGGCGGAGCCGGACAGGCCGGGCCAGGTGGCGCGCCGGGCCACCCGCTCGCGCTCCGCGGCGTCCGCTTCCAGGTAGTGCGCCATCCAGCCGGTGCGCACGCACAGCAGGTCTCCCGGAGCCGGTTCGACGCCGCTCGCCGCCACGGCCGCCCGCAGCTCCTCCGCCTCGACGGGGGCCACCGGCTCGTCCGGCGCGGCGTCGAGCGCGGGCCGGATGCGCGCCGAGACGTCCACGAGCACGCCGCGGGTGATGATTCCCCGCTCCGCCCAGTGGTGGACGCTGATCGTGTCCAGGTCGCGGCCGGGCTCGACGTCGACACCGCCGAAGAAGCCGTGGCCGGGCACGTGCAGGTGCCGGAACCCGTCCCACTGGGTGGACCGCTGCGGGAACAGGCCGTCCACCTTCTCGTCCACGAAGTTCCGCTTGCTGGGCGGGAAGACGGTGTGGGTGTACGCCCCGCGCCCGAACAGCGGCGGGTCGGGCAGCGTCAGCGGCAACGTCACGTTGACGACCTCCGAGGCGCGCACGGCGGCCAGCCCTCTGGCCCGCGCCTGGGGTGTGATGTCGTTCAGGCAGCCCAGGGGATCGCCCTTGCCCCAGAACTCCCAGGCATGCCGGTAGTCGGATCCCTCGTCCAGGAGCGGCAGGTCCCGATAGGCGGGACGGGCCGACACGGCTTCACTCACGTTTCGCAACCTTCCCTTGACGCGTCGCCCGACGGGACGAGCCCGGTGCCCGTCCATCGTGTCAAGATTTTCGATATAATGTCAATTATCAAAAATGTGCCCCGCTAAGACGCGATCTGGATGAACAACCCCGTGGCACGGGCCACCACCTCGCCCTCGACCGAGATGGTCGACCACATGGACGTCTTCCGCCCCTCGATGCGGTCGTGGCCCGCTCGGACCTCCAACGGGGCGCCGAGCGGCGTGGCTTTCAGATAGCCGATGTTCAAGGTCGCGGTGAAGCTCGACCGTCCGATCTCGAACAGGTAGGCGCCCATGGCGTGATCGAGCAGTGTCGCGACCACTCCGCCGTGCACGCGTCCCGGAGGCCCGGCGAAGGCCGGCCCCACCTCGACCGTGCCGACGACCTCGTCATCGACCCGCGAGAAGACGATCGGCGGCGCTTGGGGATTGAATCTCGCCCACAGGGCGCCGGCGGTGGACGCGCCCGCGCCCCCGGCCGGCAGGGCCGGGCGGTCCCCCGGCCTGACGCCGTGGAACCACGGGCCGTCTCCCGCGTGGGACTCGATGCGATCGGCGATGCCGCGCAGCTCCGCGGCGAACCGGGCGCTGTCGCGCACGGGCGGGACGCGCACCGCCAGGTCGACAAGCCGGCGCACCTGTGCCACGAACTGGGACTGCGCCTGCATCTCGGCCCCGCTCACGTACACGCTCCTTCACCGGCGATCTCTGCGTGGGAAACGCTCACCGCAGCGACATGTTCTCGGTGTAGTAGACCGAGCCGCCCCGGTAGTCCTCGGCGAACCGCAGTCTGGACGAGGAGATCATCCGGGTCGGGTACGGGCTGTACCAGACCGCCATGGCCTGCTCGTTGAGGATCGACTGCACTTTCCGCCATCCCTTGTTCCGCTCGTCCGCGGTGAGCGCGTCGCGCCCCTGATCGAGGGCGGCGTCGAGCGCGGCGTTGGACTGCTTCAGCAGGTTGCGGCCTTTCGCGGCGAAGTAGTTGTAGCCGCGCGGATAGAAGGACGCGAAGGCCGACACGGCGCTCCACCCGAACTCGAAGTCGCCCTTCGCCTGAGCCGTGGCCATCTCGGCCGCGGGCAGGCCGCGGATCGTGACGTCGATGCCGATCTGCCGCAAGGTCGCCTGGATGTACTCGGCGTCCTTGACCTTGGTGTCATTGATGGTCAGGGTGAGCCGGGGCTTGCCGCCGTCCGCCACGTACTCCGCCACCAGCCGCTTGGCCTCGGCGATGTCCTGAGCCGGCGCGTCGCCCTTGAGACAGGCCGGCGACTCCTTCGTCCACGGCAGGCAGTCGACGTCGCCGTCCCACGGGCTGTTCGCGCCGAAGATCACGGAGTTGGCGGTCTTGGGGTCGAACGCGAGCTGGATCGCCCGGCGGAGCCGGACGTCCCTGCCCGCTTCGGTGGACTGGTTGAGGAAGACGAACTGCCCGCCCGAGCCTTCGTGGACGACGAACCGGCCGTCCGCGGCGAGAGGGCGGTAGTTGTCGGGATCGGCCTGCGTGAGCTGGACGGCGTCGCTCCGCAAGGCGTCGGCGCGCGTCTGCCCATCGGGGATGATCTTGAACTCGATGCCGTCCAGGTGCGGCAGTCCGCGCTGCCAGTACTGCGGGTTCTTCACCAGGGTGAGGTGATCGTCCTTCACCCATTCCTTGAACATGAAGGGGCCCGCCCCGACCGGCTTGTCGCGAAAACCCTCCGGGTCGGCCTTGATCGCGGCCGGCGAGCCGATGAACCCGACGGACGACTCGGCGGTGAAGACGTTGGGGAACGATCCGGAGGGGTGCGCGAGGGTGAAGCGGATCGTGAGATCGTCGACGACCTCGACCTCCTCCACGCTCGACAGCAGGGCCTTGCCGGGTGAGAGGCTGCCGGGGGCGCGGTGCCGCTCGACGTTGTAGGCGACCGCCTCGGCGTCCAGGGGCGTGCCGTCGGTGAACCTCACGCCGGGCCGGAGCTTCATCGTCCAGACCTTGGCGTCGCCGGAGGTCATGGACTCGGCGAGCTGCGGCTTGACCTCGCCTGACGCGTCGAGCCGCAGCAAGGAGTCGAAGACGGGCAGCCCTCGTTCCATTCCCGTGGCCGGGGTGGTGAGAAGCACGGGGTCGAGTCCCGGCATCTCGGTCACCGAGCCGATGTGCAGCACTCCCCCCGAGCCGGAGGTCCCGTCAGGGGCGGGTGCGGATCCGCAACCGCTCAGTACGGCGAATGTCAGCATCACGGCCGCCGACTCGCGCAGTCGCACTCGTCTTGCCATCACACACTCTCCGATGCAGTGCCGGAAGTGACGGCAAGTTTGACATATGATCAAAGATATTACAACGTGGATGCGATCGGAGCCGCGCTACGAAAGGCGCGGCGCAGGGACGACTTCAAAGGAGACCTGTGCACACTGACGCGCCCGACCATGATGCCGTCGATCGATTCTGGACGGGCTTACGCACCCGCGACCTCGGCCTGATCCGTTCCGCGCTCGCCGACGACGTCGAACGCATCGGTCTGTGGTACGGAGGTCCGGACACCGTGATCGGCCGAGACCTCTACCTGTCGATGTTCGAGCGGGTCTTCCGCGACTACGCGCACTGGAGCATCGAACCCAGCACGGTCATCAGATCGGCCGACGGCCGTACCGCGGTCGCCCACTGCCGGGAGGAGCTCCGGCGTACCGCGGACGCCGAGCTGACGGAGCTTCACGAGCTCATCGAGACGACGCTCGACGACAGCGGCCTCATCCGCCGCGTCGACATCTTCTTCAAGATCGCGCCCGGCTACGCTCGCGTGATCGCGGACCGCTACCCGTCTTGACGCCGCAGCGCAGGCCGTTACTACGAGGCCCGCCGTTACTGCGAGCCGAGGAGGGTGCAGCCGAGCAGGCTCGCCCCCTGGGTGAAGTGCTCTTCGACCAGACGGCGGGCCCGCTCGCTGTCGCGGGCCTCGATGGCCTCGATGATGGCCGGATGGTCCTGGAGGGCGCCCTCGACCACGCCGGGAACGGACTCGAACAGATCCTGACGTACGAACCGGTTGGCGAGGCGCAGGAACCACCTGACCCGGTCGCCCGGCGGCAGCTTGTTGATCTGCCGGTGGAACTCGGTGTTCAGTCTGCCCAGTTCCGCGGACCGCTCCCTGCTGGGCGGTTCCTCGGAGAGGGCCGCGAAGCGTTCGTGGATGTCGCGCAGCCGGGCGATGTCCTCCTCGGTGGCCACCTTCGCCGCCCGCGCGGCCAGGATCCCGGCCAGGTGGGCCTGGATCTCGAAGATGTCGTCGATGTCCTGCTGCTCCGGCGGGGAGGCACGGAAGCCCCGCCGGGGCTCGGCGACGACAAGCCCTTCATTGGCCAGGGCGATGAGCGCCTCGCGCACCGGCATGATGCTGACGCCCAGCTCCTCCGCCAGCTCCTCCAGGCCGAGCTTCGCGCCATGCGGGTAGGCACCGCTGAGAATCGCCTGACGGAGGGTCTCGATGACCTCATCCGACAGCTTCGGGCGAGCCGGCATGCGCCTCAGCTTCGCCGACCCCGTACCGGCCATGTGTCCGTCCAATCCGCCTGCGCCGCTCGATATTCGATCCCTGATCGAATTTACCCGACCACGATAGCCGCGGTTCACCGATGCGGTCATCACACCCGTGCGCTCTCCGGTCATCGTCCCTCCGACCGGGGGTCAGCCGAGGGAGCGGTATGTCTCGCTCATCCGCTCCATCGTCGCGACGTACTCCTCGATGATCTCCAGCAGCACATCGCCGGCGGAGCGGACCTTGTTCATGCGGCTGACCACCTGGCCGACCGGCCCGCCGACCAGCTCGTACTTCCCGGCCCGGCGGGCCCGGTCGGTGTACTCGGAGTAGAGAATCTGCTGGAGCGGCATCGGCAGGTTGCCCGGACTCTCCGGGCCGTCCCACGCCTCGGTCCAGGCCGTGCGGATCTGCCGGTTGGGCTTACCGGTCTGGGAGCGCGAGCGCACCGTGTCGGTCGACTTCATGGTCAGCATGTGCTGGACGACCCGCGGATCGGTGGAGGACTCCCTGGTGGTGAGCCAGATCGAGCCGGTCCACACCCCCTGGGCGCCCAACGCCATGGCCGCCGCCATCTGACGCCCGCTGCCGATGCCGCCCGCCGCCAGCACCGGGACGTCGCCGACCACGTCGACGACGTCGGGCACCAGGACCATGCTGCCGATCTCGCCGGTGTGGGCCGCGGCCTCGTAGGACTGGCAGATGTACACGTCCACCCCGTCGCCGAGGCTCTTCAGCGCGTGCTCGGGCTTGCCCACCATGGCGCCCACCCGGGCGCCCTCGGCGTGGGCGCGGTCGATGACCTCCTTCGGCGGGGCTCCCAGCGCACTGACCAGGAAGGTGTTGCGGTGAGTGAACACCGCCTCCAACTGCGCCTTGCCGTAGGCGGCGGTCAGGCCCGGCGCACCGTGGCCATGCCCGAAACGGTACGGCTCGGAGCCGTCCGAGCGCGGCACGCCGTGCTTTTCCATCAGCCTCTCGGCGAACTCGCGATGCCCCGGCGGGATCAGGGCGGTGAGATCCTCGATGACGGAAGCGGAGTCTCCCAGGCCCTGCTCCCTGTCCACGGTCTTGGCGGGCATGACCACGTCCACCCCGAAGGGCGCGCCCCCGCAATGCTCCTCCAGCCAGGTCAGCTCGATGTCGATCTCCTCGGGGGACATCGCGACGACGCCGAGGACGCCCATCCCGCCACCTCGTGACACCGCCGCGACGACATCCCGGCAGTGGCTGAACGCGAACACGGGATACTCGATGCCGAAATCGCGGCAGAGCTGGTTCATGCTGTTCCTTTCTACGGATGTCATGGATCAGGGCCCGGTCATGATGGAGGCGACGAAGCCGCCGTCCGCCACGAGGTTGTGCCCGTTGATCAACCGCGCCTCCGGGGAGAGCAGGAAGGACATCACCGAGGCGATCTCCCGCGGCTCCGCCGGCCCGCCCACCTCGCGAACGCGCTCGATGGACCGGGGGGTCATCGCCCCCTGGAACGCCGGGAGAAGCCGGGTGCGGACGAGGCCGGGGCAGACGGAGTTCATCCGGACGCCCCGCGCGAGACCCGTCGCCGCCCCGTGGAAGGTGAACATCCACACCGCCTCTTTCGAGAACCGATACGCGCCGATGCCCCGGGCGCGACCGGAGGCGTACCAGGCGGCTCCCTCGTCGAAGTCCTCGGTGCGCAGCAGGTCGGTGTGCAGGCCGATGTTCTCGTGGAAGCGGTGCCCCGCGATCGAGGCGATGTTCAGGACGCTGCCGCCGTCCGCCACCCGCGGGCGCAGCAGATCGGTCAGATGGCGCAGGCCCAGGAAGTTGACGGCGAAGACCTGCTCGTCGGGAAGGTCGCCTTCGGGCACACCGGCGCAGTTCACCAGGGCGTCGAGCCCGCCGATCCGCCCGGCCGCCGCCTCGATGCTCTCCTTGGACGACATGTCGGTGCGGTGGAACGTGTCGACCGTGATCCCGGGCTCGGCGATGTCGAGCGCAGTGATCCGGGCTCCCAGGGCACGCGCCTGCTCGGCGAACGCGGCCCCGATGCCCGACGACGCTCCTGTCACGACGTAGTGCTTGCCTTCGTGCATGCGGGTCCTCCGTGATCCGGGCAGGTGCCGGCTAGAGCTGGACGGACTTGATCTCGCAGAACTCCTCCAGCCCGTAACGCCCCATCTCGCGGCCGATGCCGGACTGCTTGTATCCACCGAAGGGCGCCAGGGGGTTGTAGGCGCCGCCGTTGACGGTGATGGTGCCCGTCCTGACCCGGCGGGCGAAGTTCAGCGCGCGATCCGGGTCGGCCGACCAGACCGCCCCGGACAGGCCGTAGCGGGAGTTGTTGGCGATCCGCAGCGCCTCGTCGTCGTCGCGGAACGGGATCACCGACAGCACCGGCCCGAAGATCTCCTCCTGGGCCACCGTGGCGTCGGGATCGACGTCCGCCAGCACGGTGGGGGCGATGTAGTGGCCGCGGTCGAACCCGGCCGGCCTGGCCGGCCCTCCGGTGACCAGGCGGGCCCCCTCGGCCAGGCCGGTCTCGATGTAGCCGCGGACCCGGTCGAGCTGAACCGCCGACACCAGTGGCCCCAGCTTCGTGGCCGGGTCGAGCGGGTCGCCGGGGCGGTAGCCCTCGGCGATCCGCTTCGCCAGCTCCACCGCCTGCTCGTACCGGTCGGCGTGGACGAGCAGGCGAGACCAGGCGACGCACGCCTGACCGGTGTTGAGGAACGCGTGCGCCACGCCGACCTTGACCGCGGTCTCCAGGTCGGCGTCGTCGAGGACCACGTTGGCGGACTTTCCGCCCAGTTCCAGGGCGACCTTCTTGATGGCGGCCCCGGCGAGCCGGGCGACGCGCGAGCCCGCCCGCACCGAGCCGGTGAAGGACACCATGTCGACCTCGGGATGGGCGGCCAGCGCCTCGCCGGCCACGGGGCCGTACCCGGGCACCATGTTCACCACGCCCGGGGGGAACCCGGCCTCGTGCACGGCGTCCATCAGCAGGTAAGCCGCCAGGGGCGCGACCTCGCTGGGCTTGATCACCACGGTGCAGCCCGCCGCCAGGGCGGGAGCCAGCTTGCAGGTGATCTGGTGCAGCGGGAAATTCCACGGGGTGATCGCGGCGACGACGCCCACCGGCTCACGCAGCACCAGGGAGTTGCCGATCCTCTCCTCGGCGATGCCTGCGGCGATCATCTCGGCGTACCCGCCCACCACGGTCCGCGGCAACCTGGCCTGGCTGCGCAGGGACGCGGTCAGCGGCGTCCCGACCTCGCTGGTGACGGTCCGCGCGATGACGTCCTCCCGGCTCGCCAGCGCGTCGTGCAGGCGCCGCAGCCCGTCCGCCCGGGTCGCGAAGGACGTCGCGGACCAGGCGGGGAACGCGGCACGGGCCGCCCGCACCGCGAGGTCCACGTCCTCGGCCGTGCCCGCGGGGACGGCGCCGATCCTCTCCTCGGTCGCGGGGTTCTCCACCTCGATGACGCCGTCCCCGCGCGGGGCCGTCCACTCCCCCGCGATGTACAGGGCCTTGCGCTCCTCCATGCCTGCTTCCTCCAGATTCCGCCGCCGAACAGGTCAGCCGGCCTGCGGGCCGCCGCGCCCCGCCTCGTGCTCGGCGCGCAGGACCCTGCGCAGCACCTTGCCCAGGTCGTTGCGCGGCAGGGTCTCGCGGAACGTGACGTGCGCGGGCACCCGGCTGGAGCGCAGATGGGCCGCGACCCACTCCTTGAGCTCCTTCTCGCCGACCTGCCGGCCGGGACGCGGGACCACCGCCGCCGCCACCGCCTCCCCCCACTGCTCGTCCGGCACGGCGTACACGACGGCCTCGGCCACGCCGGGGTGCTCCATGAGGACGTCCTCGATCTCCCCGGGCGACAGGTTCTCGCCGCCGCGGACGATGACGTCGTCGAGCCGTCCCTCGACGAACACGTAGCCCGCGTCATCGATCCAGGCCGCGTCGCGCGTGCGGAACCAGCCCTCGCCGTCGAGCAGCGACGCCCGGGCGTACTCGCCGGAGACCTGCGGGCCGCGCACCCACAGCTCGCCCCGGACTCCGGCGGGCAGGTCCCGGCCGTCGGCGTCGCGCACCACCATCTCCACGGCGGGCAGTGGCCGGCCCACCGAGTGCAGACGCCTCCGGACGGCGGGATCGCCGGAGGCCAGCGCCGCGCGGTGTTCCTCCGGCCCCAGCACCGCGATGGAGGAAGTGGTCTCGGTCAGGCCGTAGCCGTTGACGAAGTCCACGTGCGGCAGCAGTTCCAGCGCGGTCCTGATCAGGCCCGCGGGCATCGGGCCGCCGCCGTAGGACAGGTGGCGCAGGCTGGGCAGGCCCCCGCCGTCGGCCTGCAGCACCTTGACGATCCGAGCCAGCATCGTCGGCACCACCATCGCGTGGGTGACGTCCTGCTCGCGCACCAGGTCCACCCAGGCGCGCTCGTCGAAGTCGGGGAGCTGGACGATGCGGCGTCCGCTGTAGAGGTTGGTCAGAACGCCGGCGATGCCGGCGATGTGGTACGGCGGGACGCTCATCAGCGCGGCCTCGTCCGGCCCCGCGGACAGGAGATCCGTGGCGTTGAGCACATACGAAGTGAGATGCCGGTGCCGCAGCACGGCGACCTTCGGGTCTCCCGTCGTGCCGCTGGTGTGCAGGAACACGGCGGCTGCCTCGGGGTCGCCGGGGGCGGCGTACGCCGGGGCGCCGCCGGATGCCGCCAGGCCGATCAGGTCCTCGACGGGCGTGGCGCGGACGCCCTCGTCCGCGCCCACCAGGTCGCAGGTGACCTTGGGTCCGACGAGGTCGGCGGGGAGCTGCCCGCGTATCTGGCGCTCCAGGCGGTCGGCGGCCAGCCGGTAGCTGAGCGGCGCGAACGGCCGTCCGGCCCGGGCGGCGGCGAACAGCGCCACCGGGAAGACCTCCGTCGCGGTGCCGGTATACAGAACCGGCCGGTCGCCGCCGCCGAGCCGCGCCGCCGCGCCGTCGGCGAGTTCCAGCAGCCGCGCGTACGTCAGGCCCTCGGCCCGGTCGCCGATGGCCACCCGGTCACCGTCGGCGGTCGCGACGATCTCAAGCAGCGTGAGGATGTTCATGCGCGCCCTAGTCCGAGGAGGGCAGCGCCTTGGCCGCCTTGACGGTCAGCTCGGACTCGCCCAGGCTCAGCCGGCCCGCTCCGCTCCTGGTGCACAGCACTTCCAGCCGGCCGCTCTCGTCGGTGTAGCGCTTGCCGATCGCGACTGTGCCGTCCGGCACCTCCCCGGCGAGGTCAGGACGATCCGGGACGGGCGCGTCGGCCGCGACCACGGCCACACCCCCGCACCTCAGGTCCACGTCACCGGCGAGCGCGCGGATGACGATGAACTCGGCTTCCGACACCGCGCTCCTGAGCCTCAGCCCTGGTCGTAGCTCCATCTCCCACCCCTTCCATGAGTACCGATGCGGCGGCACTCCGCCCGTCACGCGGTGACCCCGTCGGCCCGCAACCGGGCGATGGCCGCCTCGTCCAGGCCGAGTTCGGCGAGGATCTCGGCGGTGTGCTCACCGGGGACCGGCGCGCGATCCGGTACGGGAGCGGCGGTCCTGCCGAACCGGGGCGCCGGCGCGGGCTGGCGCACACCGTCCACGTCCACGAAGGTGCCGCGGGCCGCCAGGTGCGGATGTGACGGGGCCTCCGTCAGGCTGAGCACCGGCGCGAAGCACACGTCGGTGCCCTCCAAGGTCTCGCACCACTCGGCGCGGGTCCGCGTGGCGAACACCTCCGCGAACCGCTTTCGCAGGCTCTCCCAGCGGGTCCGGTCATGCTGGGGCGCCTCGGCGGGGTCCAGGCCCAGCGCCTCCACCAGCCGTGCGTAGAAGCGCGGCTCGATGGCGCCGACGGAGATGTACTCGCCATCGGCGGTCTCGTACACGCCGTAGAAGTGCGCGCCGGAGTCCAGCAGGTTGGTGCCGCGTTCCGTGGACCACCTGCCCTGCTGCGCAAGTGAGTAGAAGAGGCCGGTGAGCATCGCGACCCCGTCGGCCATGGCCGCGTCGATGACCTGTCCGCGGCCCGACGCGCGAGCCTCCAGCACGGCACAGACGATCCCGAAGGCGAGGAACATTCCGCCGCCGCCGTAGTCGGCCAGCAGGTTCAGCGGAGGGACCGGTGGTCCGCCCCGCGCGCCTATCGCGTGCAACGCCCCGGTGGGGGCGAGGTAGTTGATGTCGTGACCGGCCATGGCCGCGTACGGGCCCTCCTGCCCCCACCCGGTCATCCGCCCGTAGACGAGGGCGGGGTTGCGCGCCATGCACTCCCCAGGGCCGACGCCCAGCCTTTCGACCACCCCCGGACGGAAGCCCTCCAACAGGGCGTCCGCACCCTCGGCCAGGTCGAGGACGATGCCGGCCGCCCGAGGGTCCTTCAGGTCGAGCGCGATCGAGCGGCGGCTGCGGCCGAAGACGTCAGTCGCCGGGTTGTCCCGGCGAGGACCCGTGCCGGTCACCCGATCCACCCGGATGACGTCGGCCCCCATGTCCGCGAGCATCGTGGCCGCGAACGGCACCGGTCCCTGCGCGGAGAGCTCGATGACCTTCAGCCCGGCCAGCGGGCCGCCCTGTCGGAGCGTCACGGCCGCATGACTCCTGTCTTCGCGTATATGATCGGAAATAAAATATCAAAGACGCGCGATCAACGGCAATACGGGACGCATCCTGGAGACGTCACGGCTCTTCGATTCCCGTGCCCTGTCTGGCAGTCCTGCCCACCGGGACTGGCGATCAGATGCCCGCGCACGCGTCCTAGCTTCAGCAATGGCAGAAGGCGCATGCCGAACGCCGTATCCGAGGATCGGCGAAGGACGACAGGCATGATCGAGAGAGGCGTGTACGGGCCGTGGGCCGTCATCGCCGGCGGGTCGGAGGGAGTGGAGGCGTCGTTCGCGCTCCTGCTCGCCGACGCCGGAATCGACCTCGTGCTGATCGCGCGCAAGCCGGCACCGCTCGCCGAGACGGCCGCGCGGGTGCGGGCGAAGGGCGTCGAGGTCCGCACCGGGGAGCTCGACCTGACCGAGCCCGGCGCGCTCAAGGCCGTCCGCTCGGCGACCGACGACGCCGAGGTAGGTCTGTTGATCTTCAACGCGGGTGCCAACAGCTACGGCCACGAGTTACGAGCGCGTGCGGCACCAGCCGCGAGCCCCGGAGATCGGCTCCGCTCCGGGGCCCGCCACGGATTACGGGCGCCGATCAGCCTGTTACCGGCCGGTCACCCGCATCCGAGATCAACTGAAGTCCCACTTGTGGCCCCAGTAGCTGTCGGCGGTGATCTCCTCGGCGGTGTAGGAGGTCTCGTCGACCAGCATCCCGTCGCAGCCGACCTCCAGGTCCCACCCACCGGGAGTGCGGACGTAAAAGGAGATCATCTTGTCGTTGGTGTGCCGGCCCAGCGTCGAGGAGATGTGGTAGCCCCCTGTCGTCACGCGGTCCAGCGCCCTGCCGACCTCGTCCAGGGTCTCGCACTCCACCATGATGTGCACCAGCGCCGGTGACTTGAGGTCGGGCGTCGGCATGATGGCCAGGCTGTGATGGCGGGGGTTGACGCCCATGAACCGCAGCCGGACGGGGCCGTACTCGGGCGGCGCCGGAAGGCGGAAGGCGCCTCGGGGGAGGAAGCCGAGCACTTCGGCGTAGAAGCGGTAGGCGCCGTCCAGGTCGGCCACGGGCACGACGACGTGGCCGAGGCCGAGTTCGCCGGTCACGAAGCGGTTGCCGAACTTCGTCGCGATCGGGCTGTGGTCCAGCGCGGGGCCGTAGAAGATTTCCACCGGCGTACCGCCGGGGGCCTCGAAGGCGATGCCCGCCTCGACCCGGCGGGTGTCGGCGTCCTCCTGTGACAGCGGCTTGGTCGCGATGCCGGCGGCCTCGACGGCCGACTGCACGCGCCGTAGCGCCAGGTGGTCCCGCACCTCCCACCCCACGCACTCCACGCGGTCCTCATCGCCCGGCAGGATCACGATCCTGGCGTGCCGCTCGTCCATGCGCAGGTGCAGGGCCTCGGCCTCGGGGCCGGTCCCCTCGGCGAACCCGATCGTGTCGAAGGCGAACGTGCGCCACGCGTCGAGGTCGGTGGCCCGGACGCGTACGTAGCCCAGCGAACTGATGTCGGTCATGGCCTTCTTCCTTGCTTGTAGGGGGTCGTCTTCGTTCGTACGGCGTCCCAGGGCGTCAGATGAGCAGGCGCAGCGTGCCCTGCGGCTCCACGCCCATCTGGGTCAGCGCCGTGGAGTGGTAGATGGCGCCGGGGATGTGGATCGCGTGCTGCAGACCGACGTGCGCGTCGCGCCAGAAGCGCTGCATCCGGTTGTTGCGGCGTACGGCGTTGCCGCCCGAACGGGCGAAGATCTCGTCCACCGCCGACACCGCGCGCCAGGCGCAGCGCACCTGGTTACGCCGGACGACGGACCGGTCCTCGAAGCTGATCGGCTTGCCCGCGTCGGCCAGGTCGTAGAGCCTGCTGATGCCGTCGAGCAACTGGACCCGGGACGCGGCGATCTCCGACGCCGCCTCGGAGATCGCGTACATCGTGTACGGGTCGTCCTTGACCTTCGTGCCGATGGCCATCACGCGGTCGCGCTGGTAGTCCAGATGGGCGGCGAGCGCGCCCTCCGCGATGCCGATCACCGCGGCGGTGATGCCCAGGGGGAACATCGCCCAGAACGGCAGCTTGTACACCGTCTCGGTCCGGCCGGCCCGCTCGGCGGCGACCTCTCCGGCGGCGACCTCCTCGGCGTCGATCGTGCGGTAGTCGGGGATGAACGCGCCGTCGACGATGATGTCCTTGCTGCCGGTGCCGCTCAGCCCGATGACGTCCCAGGAGTCGTCCACGATCGTGTAGTCGGCGCGCGGCAGCACCACGTGCATGGACCTGACGGGCTGCGCGGGCTTGCCGTCGGCGTCGCCGACCAGCGCCCCGAGGAAGATCCAGTCGCAGTGGTCGGTGCCCGAGGAGAACTGCCAGCGCCCGTTGAGGACGTATCCCCCATCGACCGGGGTCGCCACCCCGCCGGGCATGTACGGCGAGGCGATCCACGTGTTCGGGTCCTCGCCCCACACCTCCTGCTGGAGGCGCCGGTCGCACAACGCCATCTCCCACGGGTGGACCCCGCCCACGCCGCACACCCAGCCCGTCGAGCCGCACGCCTGCGCCACCGCCATCACGGCCTCGGCGAAGTCGCGGGGATGCGCGGCATATCCCCCGAAGTCGCGCGGCTGAAGCAACCGCATCACCCCGGCCTCGCGGACCAGTTTGACGCTCTCGTCCGCCAGCTTGCCCAGGCGCTCGGTCTCGTCCGCGACCGCGGCCAACCGCCCGGCGATCTCCTCTACCCGGGTAACGACTTCGTGCGCCACAAGGCACCTCCGGACTGAATCGAGTGGAGCGCAGGCCGCCACCGTCCATGGCGGCTCGCTGACGCTAAGCCGCGTCGACCAGCCGATTCCACGCACATCCCGCTGATCGGGACTCCCCGGCCGGGCCCATCCGTCGCCCCTCGGGCTCCGAGGCCGGATGACCTTCGATGTGCCCTGGAGGCGCTACTACCACGTGTAAGTAGCCGCCTTACACACCCGCCCTCACCCTGCGCAGCCGGCGCACGCTGCTCGGCGGCCTGATCGTCCTGCGCATCAAGTCCGTCCGCGAACTGGGAGCCCGAATTCGTGAACAAGCCAAGCCGTCTGAGAGTCGACCATCTCAGTGAAGTGCTGGGGACGGACGTCGCCCGTCCGTGCCTGTCCTGGTGGCTGCCGCCCAGGTCGAAGCGGCAGGTCGCCTATCGGATCCGGGCTCAGGACCGGGACTCCGGCCGGGTCGAGAGCGACCAGAGCGTGCTCGTGCCCTACGCCGGGCCGGAACCCGCCGCCGGTCAGCGGGTGACCTGGCGAGTCAAGGTATGGACGGACCTCGGCGAGAGCGACTGGTCGGAGCCGTCGTTCTGGGAACGGACGATCGGCGCCTGGACGGCTCGCTGGATCGAACCGGCCGAGGAGAAGACACCCGAACCCGGCAGGCGTCCCGCCTACCTGCTGCGGCACGAGTTCACCCTCGGCGGCGTCCCGGACAGGGCGCGGCTCTACGCCACGGCGCACGGCATCTACGAAGTGTTCGTCAACGGCGTCCGCGTCGGCGACCACGAACTCGCGCCGGGTTTCACCGCCTACCGCTCCCGGCTGCACGTGCAGACCTACGATGTCGGCCCGCTGCTGCGGCCGGGGCCCAACGTCATCGGCGCGGTCCTGTCGGACGGCTGGTTCCGTGGCCGGACCGGCTACGAGCGGATTCCCGACGGGTACGGCTCACGCACCGCCTTCCTGGCCGAACTGCACGCCGGCGACACAGTGGCCGGCACCGGCCCGGACTGGAGGTCCAATGGACGGCCAGGACGTCGACTTCACCCGCGCGATCCCGGGCTGGTCGCAGCCGGGCCTGGACGTCAGCGGCTGGGCACGGGTGGGCCTGCCGGACCTCACGGCCGAGGGCAGGCTGACCACCAGCCCCGCCCCGCCCGTCCGCCGGGTGCAGACGCTCGCGCCGGTAGCGATCACCAACCCGCGGCCCGGCGTCCAGGTGGTCGACTTCGGGCAGATCATCAATGGCCGGGTGCGCCTGACCGCGCCCGCTGGGCAGGTCACCCTGACGCACGGCGAGGCGCTGGGGCCGGACGGCGACGTCACCATGGAACACCTGGCCGCCCATGACCACGCCACCGGAACGAGGTTGGACACCGGGCAGCGGGACCGGGTCACCGGCGACGGCGGCGAGGTGTTCGAGCCACGCCACACCACCCACGGATTCCGCTACGTGCGCGTCGAGGGGCACGACGGCCCGCTGGAGATCGAGGCGGTGGTCGTCCACACCGACCTGCGCCGCACCGGCTGGTTCCGCTGCGGCGACGTGCGGATCAACCGGCTGCACGAGGCGGCGGTGTGGAGCTTCCGCGGCAACGCCTGCGACTCCCCACCGACTGCCCGCAGCGGGAGCGCGCCGGCTTCACCGGCGACTGGCAGATCTTTCTGCCCACCGCGGCCTACCTCTACGACGTCGCCGGCTTCTCGGTGAAGTGGCTGCGCGACCTGGCGGCCGATCAGTGGCCGGACGGCCGCGTGCCCAACTGGGTGCCAGACCCTCACCACGCCCGCCGTTCGGAGGAACTGTACGCCCACATGCAGGGTTCGGCCGGGTGGGGCGACGCTGCGGTGATCGTGCCCTGGGAGACCTATCTGGCCTACGGCGACACCCGGATCCTGGCCGAGCAGTACGACTCGATGAAGGCGTGGGTCGCCTACGCCGCGACGATGGCGGGCAGCGGCGAGGGCCACCGGCGCTTCCTGTGGGACAGCGGCTTCCACTGGGGCGAGTGGACCGAGCCGGACGAGGAGACGCCCTCCTACCTCACCGACCAGACGGTGGTCGCCACCGCCTACCTCTACCTGTCGTCCCACCTGCTCGCCCGCATCGCCCGGATCCTCGGCGAAAACGCCGACGCGCAGCACTACGAGACCTATGCCGCCGGCGTGCTCAGCGCCTGGAGGACCGAGTTCATCGCCGCCGATGGCTCCCTGACCGTGGACACGCAGGCCACCCACGTGCGCGCGCTCGCCTTCGGCCTGGTCCCCGACCACCTGCGGGCGCGGACCGCCGAACGTCTCGTCGCCCTCATCCGCGAGGCCGGCACCCACGTCGGCACCGGTTTCCTCGCGACGCCGTACCTGCTTCCCGTACTGGCGGACACCGGGCACCTCGACGTGGCCTACGATCTGCTGTTCCAGGACACACAACCGCAGGGCATGTCCGTCTTCGAGCTGCTGGACCTGTCGGGGGCTGCCGGGGATCGAGGCGCTCCAGGAGGAGGACGCCCGCCGCCGGCGCCCCGAGGCCCGCTCCGTGCTCGACGCCCTGTGGGACCTGAACCCGGACATCCGGCACGTCGCGCTCGCCCCGGACGCGCCGCCCTTGGGTGCCGGCCCGGGGTGAGGCTACGTCACCTCGCCGCGCCAGGCCGGGAGAAGTACGGGGCGAGGATCAGGCGGGCGCCCAGGCGGACGTCGGCCTCGGCGCCGGATGCGGTCATCTGGCCGTTGAGGGTGGCCACCAGGCAGCCCCACCAGCAGTACAGGAGCAACCGCGCGACGCTGACATCGCGGTCGGTGGGGTGCTCGACGCCGAGGGTGCGCAGGACGATGCCGCCGAGCAGGGAGCGGGACAGCTCGGCCTCGGCGATCGTGGCGGCGTTGTGGGTGGCGGTGGCGGCCTGCAGCATCGCGGCGGCCAGGGACGGGCGGAGCAGGAGGTGGCCGCTCAGGCCGACCAGGAAGTCGGCGGTCTCCTCGACGGGGTCGCCCCCCTCGGCGGGGCGGCGCGTCTCGGAGTAGGCGCGGATCTCGGCGTGGAAGACCGCGGTGAACAGGTGGGTCTTGGAGGGGAAATAGCGGTACAGGGTGGCGATGGCCACGCCGGCGTCCTTGGCGACGTCGTGCATCTGCACCGCGTCGAATCCGTGGCGGGCGCCCAGTTCGGCCGCGGCGGCGATGATGCGCTCGCGGCGGGCGATCTGGTTACGGGAGGACGGCGCCGCCGCGGCTCGCGCTTCGGCGATTCTCGGCACGGATCCCCCTGTCCTCGCCGCTGGCTTCCGGGTCCTTCATCGTATCGCCGGGGGCCGTCACATGTCGGCGACGGGGACGAGGCCGCGGCGCACGCCGGTCTCGATGCTGTCGCGCAGCCGGGTGCAGGTCGGGACGGTGCCGCGGTCGCTGTGGCCGCTCAGCTCGACGCACCGCCCGGTGTCGGTCGTCCACTGGACGAGGGTGTGGGCGAGGGTGTTCTTCTTGACCAGGACGCACGAGCCGCAGGCGTGGCAGGACACCGGGTGCATGGAATTCTCCTCCGAAGACGGGTGCGGGGTGGTGGCGCGCGGGCGCCACCACCCCGTGATGGCGGGTGTCAGGCGGACGCGGGGGTCAGGCCCACCGTCTTGCCGCTGGCGAGGTTCTCCTCGACCTCCCGCTGCCAGAACGTGTTGGCGCGGTCGGTGTCGATCTCGAACTCGAAACGCTGGACCATCTCCGGCGTCACGTCCTCGACGTCCACGTAGAACTGCTCGTACCAGCGGCGGAGCTGGTAGACCGGGCCGTCCTCCTCGCACAGCAGCGGGTTGTCGATCTTGGCCTTGTTCCGCCAGATCTCGACGTCCTGCATGAAGCCGGTCTCCACGCCCTTGGCGAAGCTCTGCGCCATCGCCTGGGCGGTCTCGTCGGAGACACCCTCGGGCTTCTTGACCATCGCGCCCCACTGGAGCACGAAGCTGGTCGGGGTGACCGGGTAGTGGCAGTTGATCAGCACGGTCTCGATGGTCCTGCCGCCCGCGGTGTTCCACAGGTAGTCGATCATGTACGACGGCCCGTAGTACGCCGCTTCGGAGCGCCCCTGGCTCTCCCCGGAGGAGGAGTAGTTGGTGCCGAGGTTGACGTCCGGGCGGGGCTTGCTGTTCATGTACTGGCCGGCGATGTGGCCCTCGAAGACGTTCTTGAAGTAGGTCGGGAACGCGTAGTGGATGTAGAAGAAGTGGGCCATGTCCACCACGTTGTCGACGATCTCCCGGCAGTTCGAGCCCTCGATGAGCACCCGGTTCCAGGTCCAGTGCGTCCATTCGGGCGAGCCGACGCCGGCGATCTCCGGGATCGTCACCTCCGGCGGGGGCGGGTTGCCCTGGGGGTCGTGCCAGACGAAGAGCTGGGCGTTGCGCTCCAGCGTCGTCCAGACCTTGGTGCGCGCACGCGGCGGCACGCGGCGGGCGTACGGGATGTTGACGCACCGGCCGTTGCCCGCCCAGCGCCAGTCGTGGAAGGGGCAGGCGATCTCGTCGCCCTTGATCTCGCCGCGGCTCAGGTCGCCGCCCATGTGCGGGCAGTAGGCGTTGAGCACGTTCAGCTTGCCGGTGCTGTCGGCGAAGACCACCAGCTTGGTGCCGAAGGCCTCGACGGAGTGGGGCTTGCCGTCCCGGAACTCCTCCGCGAGCCCCAGGCAGTGCCAGCCCCGGGCGTAGCGGGCCGGGGGTGCGGCCGCCTCGATCACGCGAACTTCGTCACCGGCCGTCTGCGCTGACGTCATGGAATCTCCTTTGCCGTCCGATGGGTCCGGGCCGGCCTCGCTGCCCTCAGGTCCTTCATGTTGCGAGGCCGGCCGTGGGCGGTGGTCTGGTCTCCCGCTGACCGGGACCCCAGCGCTCAGGACGCCGCGGTGGTGGTCGCGGGGGGCTCGGGCAGGGTGTCGGGGACCGCGGCGAGGGTGGAGTCCTGCCTTCGGGTGCGCAGGACCGTCACCGCGAGCAGCAGCCCGGCGAGCACCAGGCCCGCCATGAACAGGCCGCCGGCCTGGAAGCCGGCCGTGCTGTAGACGACGAGGCCGTCGGGGGTGCGGGTGGCGAACTGCGCCAGGATGACGAACAGGACCACGGGCGTGACGCTGGAGAAGCCGCTGTAGCCCACCTGCACCATGCCGGCGATGGAGCCTTGCTTGTCGGCCGGGGCTCCCGCGATGACCAGGCCCGGGATTGAGCCGTAGCACAGGCCGGAGCCGGCGCCGAACAGCAGGGCCGCGATGAGGACCTGGACGAAGGTGTCGTGGTTGAAGGCGATCTGCAGCCCGCCCAGGAGCAGGCAGCCGAGGCCGATCTTCATCAGCGTCGCGCCGCCGGCCCGGTTGAGCAGCCGGCCGACGACGACGCCCATCACGACCATGGTCAGCGCCTGCGGGGCGGAGATGGCGGCGTACTCGGTGGCGGTCATCCCGAGGCCGTAGTCGCCGCCGAGGGCCCTGGGGGTCAGCGCGACCAGCGGGGCGATCGAGGCGGACACGGCGGTCGCGCCGTAGGCCGTGGCGGCGGTCACCGCGGCGAGCAGGATCGGCCGGCGGGTGAATATCCGCAGGTCCACCAGCGGCGCGGAGAACGTGAGCGAGCGCACGGCGAACCCGGTGAGCAGCAGGGCCCCGGCGGCGAAGGCGCCCAGCGTGCTCGCCGAGACCCAGCCCCACGTGCTGCCGAAACTGACGCCGACGAGCACGACGCCCAGGCCGGAGCCCAGCAGGCCCGCGCCGGCGAAGTCGACCCTGGACGGGACGCGCAGCGGACTCTCCGGCGTGGTCAGGAGCAGCAGCGGCGTGAGGATCGCCATCCAGGCCACGTCGAAGGCGAACAGGCCGCGGAACCCCCAGGTGTCGATCAGCCAGCCGATGAGGAACGGCGTGCCGACGGAGAAGACGCCGATGCCGGTCATCGAGACCGCGGTGGCCAGCGGCAGGATCGACCGCGGATACACGTCGCGCATCAGCGAGTAGGTCAGGAACATCGTGGGCAGCACCGCGCCCTGGAGCAGGCGGCCCAGGACGAGCACCCAGAAGGCGGGCGCGACCGTGGCGGCGAACGCGCCGGCGAGGCTGACCAGCAGGCAGACGACCATCATGCGGCGCTTGCCGTGAATGTCGGCCAGCTTGCCGACCAGGGGGCACAGCACGGCCCCCGACAGGATGAAGCCGGTCAGCAGCCAGCCTCCCTGGTCGGTCTTGAAGTGCGTGGTGATCGCGGGCAGCGCGGTGTTCACCAGGCCGTACCCCAGCGCGGTCCCTTCCATGATCATGACCATGGTCACCGTGGACAAGACGAGCCTCGGGGTCCACCCGCCCGCTTCTGCCGCCGTGTTCGTCGTACTCATTGCCGTGCCTTTCCGGACAACGTGGCGATGGAGGGGGTCGGGCGCGGGCCGCTCCCCCGGCGTCGCGTGGACGACCGCGGTGCCGCGCGTGTTCGTCAGTGCGTGATGAGCGCCGCCGCCCTCCCGGCGCGGCGGCCGAAGAAGGTCGCGTCGCCCAGGGAGGTGCCGCTGCAGTAGCCCCAGGAGGGGATGCCGCTGGTGGTTCTGCCGGCGGCGTACAGCCCGGGGATCGGCTCGCCCTCGACGTCGAGGACCTCGCCGTGCGGGGTGGTGTGCAGGCCGCCGACGGTGAAGACTCCGGACGGGGTGTCGCGGAGGTCGAGCACGCCGTACGGCGGGACGAGCGGCTTGAGCCAGCGGGCCGACTTGTGGCAGACGGGGTCGCGGCCCTGTTCGGCATTGGCGTTGTAGACCGCGACGGTGTGCGCGAGCACGCCGGGGGCGAGACCCATGTGGCCCTCCAACTCGGCGAGGTCGTCGCTGACCCAGGTGGCCTCGGCGATGTGGCCGGAAGACGCGCGCACTGCCTCGTCGATCTCGCCGTCGTAGAGCAGGAAGACCTGGCGGCCCTGCCCGAACAGCGCCGCCTGCCCGACCCGTCCGGGGTAGGTGTCCTCGTTGATGAAGCGGTGCCCGCGGGCGTCCAGGAGCAGCGACCGGCACAACAGCGCGGGGTCGGCGGGGAAGGACGCCTGCCCGGCCTCCATGTGCCGGACCGCCGCCCCGGCGGCCTGGGCCATGCGGATCGCGCGCCCGTCGTCGTGGTCGGTGCCGACCAGGAAGTTGCCGACCAGCCGGGGCGCGTGCTGGGCCAGCATCGGCGCGTTCGCGGCGAAGCCGCCGGCGGCGAGCACGACGCCGCGCCGGGCGCGCAGGAAGTGGCGCTCGCCGAAGGCGGTGACCTCGATCCCGGCGATCCGGCCGCCGTCGGTGACCAGTCGTTCGGTCCGGGTGTCGTAGCGCACCTCGGCGCCGGAGCCGCGCGCCGCCGCCGCGAGGCGGTCCATGAGCATCCACCCCGCCGATCGCTCGCCCGGCTTCTTTCCCTCCATGTGCACGATGTGGCCACGCGGCGCGGGTGGCACCAGGCCGGCGTACGGGTGGGCGTTCTCGCCGCCGGTGTACATCAGGGCGTACCCGGTCGGAGCCTCCCAGGAGGGCTCGGTCCACAGCCCGCCCTCGAACCGCACGCCGCAGCGGACCAGCCAGTCGAAGTGCTCCAGGCTGCCCTCGCAGTAGGCGGCCAGCTTGTCCTCGGCGGGGTCGGGTCCGGTGGCCAGCTTCAGGAAGGCGTACATCGCCTCGGGGGTGTCCTCGACGCCGCACGCCTTCTGCACCGGGGTGCCGCCCCCGAGGTAGATCTCGCCGCCGGACATCGCCGTGGCTCCGCCCCAGCCGCCGGCCGCGTCCACGGCCAGGACGTCCGCGCCCGCCCTGGCCGCCTCGATCGCGGCGCTCGCCCCGGCGCAGCCGAAGCCCGCGACGATCACATCGGCCTCCGCCGCCCAGCTCGTGACCCGCTCCGCGGGCATCGGGGCCGCGGGCCCGTTCACGCTGTGTCCTTTCGCCGATCGAGCACGACCTGCACCTCCGAAACGGGTCTCTGCACTGGCGGCAGACACTACGAGTGAGGTGGCCCATCTCACACCGGGGTCCCGGTGAATGGGACCCACGGCGGAACGGCGCCGGCCGGTCGGCGCGGGGTCCTGCTGAGCGGGATCGGCGCCCTGCCGGGCGCGCGGCGGTGTCTACCGTCCGCGTACCCGAGTCATCGTTCACGTCCGGACGGAGTGCCCATGGAGCCACCCTCACAGCGGTGCGGCCGCCGCCCGGTCCTCGACCCGTTCGGCGCGGTCATCCCCGGTCTGTACGCCGCGGGCTCGGTGAGCTCCCCCCATAGCCGGGCGAAGGACGGCGGGTTCCACATCGCCGACGCCCTCGCCTTCGGACGGGTCGCCGGCCGCTCGGCCGCCGCGGCCTCCGCCACGTCGACCAACCTGGAGGACATCAGTGCCAGTGCAGCCGGAACAGTGGGATGAGACGGCCGACGTCGTCGTCGTGGGCTCCGGTGGAGCCGCGCTGACGGCGGCGTACACCGCCGCGGCGGGCGGGTTGCGCACCCTCGTGCTGGAGAAGACGGAGTTCTTCGGCGGCACCAGCGCCTATTCGGGCTCGGGGCTGTGGCTGCCCGGCAACCAGGCCCTGCGCCGGGCCGGCGTGGAGGACAGCGTGGAGCTGGGCCTGGAGTACTTCCGGGCCGTGGTCGGCGACCGCACGCCGGCCACGCTCCAGGAGGCGTACGTCTCGACGGCGCCGGAGCTGGTGGAGTTCCTGGAGCGCGACCCGGCGATCGAGTTCGAGTTCGTCCCGTTCCCGGACTACTACGCCGCCCCGGGACGCAGCGGCAACGGCCGGGCGATCTTCCCCAAGGCGCTGCCCGCCGCCGGCCTCGGGGCCAGGCTGGGCGAGCTTCGCCCGCCGATCTCCATCGACCAGTTCGACGTGCCGCAGGACCGGGAGACGCTGATCGGCGGTCAGGCGCTGGTCGCCAGGCTGCTGCTCGCCCTCGACGGCACCGGCAGGGCGGAGCTGCGGACCTCAACCAGGCTGCGCTCCCTGCTGGCCGAGGACGGCCGGGTCGTCGGCCTGCTCGCCGAACGTGACGGCCGGGAGCTGCGCGTACGCGCCCTACGCGGCGTGATCGTGGCAGCCGGGGGGTTCGAGAACAACGCGGAGCTGCGGCGGCGGCTGCAGGGCCTGCCCACGGCGGACTGGACGTCCGCGGCGCCCGGGTCGAACACCGGCGACGCGCTGGCCGCCCTCCAGGCCGTGGGCGCCGCGACGGACCTGTTCGACGAGGCGTGGTGGTGCCCGGCCCTGCTGTTCCCCAACGGCCGCGCCGCGTTCACCCTCGGCGTGTCCGGGGGGATCTTCGTCAACGCGGCGGGCGAGCGGTTCGCCAACGAGTCGCTGCCGTACGACCGGATGGGGCACGAGATCCGGGCCGGTCACGCCACCGGCGTCTCGCACCTGCCGACGTGGTGGATCTTCGACGGGCGGTTCGAGAACGCGCCGGGCCTGTCGCAGCCGGCGCCCGACCCGGACGCGTTCCGCGCCGCGGGCCTGTGGCACACCGCCGGGACGCTCGCGGACCTGGCGGAGCGGATCGGGGTGCCCGCGGACGTGCTGGGCAAGACCGTGAGCCGGTTCAACGGCTTCGCCGCCTCCGGCGTGGACGCGGACTTCCACCGGGGCGAGGACCCCTACGACCGGTTCTTCGCCGGGGGCACAGGCCCGAACCCGTGCCTGGTCCCGATCGAGCGGGCGCCGTTCCACGCGGTGCAGATCGTGCTCGGCGACCTGGGCACCAAGGGCGGCGCGCGCATCGGCGTGGACGGCCAGGTGCTCGGCGAGGACGGGAACCCGATCCCCGGCCTGTACGCGACCGGCAACTCGGCCGCGTCGGTCGCCGGGCACGTCTACCCAGGGCCGGGCGTGCCGCTGGGCTCCGGCATGGTCTTCGGCTACCGGGCCGCCCTCCGGCTCCGGGAGACGGCGGCGACGGCCGGATGAGAGGCGTGCGGCCCCGGGCCGTTCCGGCCGGGCCCGGGGCCGCACGCTCGGACGCGTTTCAGATGAGGTCGTCCTCGACGGTCAGGCCGAACGCGTCCCGGCCGTACATGCCCAGGGCGCGTTCGACCTCGTTGGCGACGTGGACGCTGCCGGCGTGCGCGTCCCGCCAGGCCCGCTCGATCGGGTTGCCACGGCCCAGCGAGTTGCCGCCGGCGGTCTTGAACAGGATGTCGATCGCCTCCAGCGCCCGCTCGGTGCCGCGGACCTGGTCGCGGCGGGCGCGCAGCCGCAGCTCCATCGGGATCGGCTCGCCCCGAACCGCGTGCTCGTACGCCTCGCGCACGTTGCGGTCGGTCTGCAGGACGGCGGCGTCGATCTCCGAGGCGGCGCGGGCCACCGCGACCTGGGCGAACTGGTCCTCGGCGAACCGGCCCCCGCCCAGGCTCAGGCGTACGCGGTCGCGCATGGCGCGCACGTAGGACCGGTAGCAGCCCGCGGCCATGCCGATGACCGGGGCGGTGATCGCGGTGGTGAAGACGGTGCCGAACGGCATCCGGTACAGGGGGCCGGGGTTCACCTTCTGGCCGGGGCCGCGGAGCTGCGCCTGCTCGTAGTTGCGCATGACGCGGTGGCGGGGCACGACCGCCCGCTCCACGACGATGTCGTTGCTGGCGGTGCCGCGCAGCCCGATCACGTCCCAGACGTCCTCGACGGTGTAGTCGGCGCGGGGGACGAGGGCGGTCATGAAGTCCACCGGCCGGCCCTGCTCCCCCACCACCAGGCCGCCGAGCAGAGCCCAGGACGCGTGGTCGCAGCCGGAGGAGAAACGCCACCGGCCGGACAGCTCGTAGCCGCCCTCGACGGGGGTGAGCCGCCCGACCGGGGCGTAGGAGGAGGACACCAGCACGTCCGGGTCCTCTCCCCAGACCTCCCGCTGCGCCGCGTCGTCGAACAGGCCGAGCTGCCAGGGGTGCACCCCGAGCACGGAGACGACCCAGCCGGTGGACCCGCAGGCCGCGGAGATCTCCCGGACGACCTCGAAGAACCGCACCGGGTCGCTCTCCACGCCGCCGTACCTCCTGGGCTGGAGCATCCGGAAGACCCCGGCCCGGACCAGCTCGCGGATCGTCTCCTCCGGCACCCGCCGCTCGGCGTCGGCCCGCGCCGCCCGCTCGGCGATGCCCGGCAGCAGCGGGCGGACGGCGTCCAGGACGTCGGCGCTCATGCGGGCCTCTCCGATCAGGGAGGTCACCGCTTGGCGGCGAGGGCGACCGCGATCTCGATGAGCTGGTCCTCCTGGCCGCCGACGAGCTTGCGCCGCCCGGCCTCGATCAGGATCTCCGCGCCGGACACGCCGTACTTCCTGGCCTGGATGTCGGCGTGCTTGAGGAAGCTGGAGTAGACGCCGGCGTAGCCCATCGTCAGCGTGAGCCGGTCGAGCAGGCACTCGCCGTCCATGATCGGGCGGACCACGTCCTCGGCGGCGTCGATGATCTTCAGGGTGTCGATGCCGGTGCGGATGCCCAGCTTCTCCGCGACCGCGACGAACGCCTCGACCGGGGTGTTGCCCGCCCCCGCGCCGAACCTGCGGGTGGAGCCGTCGATCTGCAGGGCGCCGGCGCGCACCGCGATGACCGAGTTGGCCACGCCCAGGCCCAGGTTCTCGTGGCCGTGGAAGCCCACCTGGGCGTCGGAGCCCAGCTCGGCCACGAGGGCGGCGATCCGGTCGCCGGTCTGCTCCATGATCAGCGCGCCGGCCGAGTCCACGACGTACACGCACTGACAGCCCGCGTCGGCCATTATGCGCGCCTGCCTGGCCAGCACCTCCGGCGGCTGGCTGTGCGCCATCATCAGGAAGCCGACCGTCTCCAGGCCCAGGTCCCGGGCCAGGCCGAAGTGCTGGACGGAGATGTCGGCCTCGGTGCAGTGGGTGGCGATGCGGCAGATGGACGCGCCGTTGTCGGCGGCCTCCCGGATGTCGTCCTGGAGGCCCACGCCGGGCAGCATCAGGAACGCGATCTTCGCGTTGCGCGCGGTCTTCACCGCGGCCTTGATCAGCTCCTGTTCCGGGGTGTGGCTGAAGCCGTAGTTGAACGACGAGCCGCCGAGCCCGTCGCCGTGGGTCACCTCGATCACGGGCACGCCCGCGTCGTCGAGCGCGGCGACGATGGACTGGACGTGCTCGACGGTGAACTGGTGCCGTTTGGCGTGCGAGCCGTCGCGCAGCGAGGAGTCGGTGACCCGGATGTCGAGGCCGGCGCTGTATGGCATTCGATCCCCCTGTGACTAGGAGCGCTCGGAGAGGATGCGCCGCGCGAAGCCCTCACCGACCTTGGTCGCGGCGGCGGTCATGATGTCGAGGTTGCCGGAGTACGGCGGCAGGAAGTCGCCCGCGCCCTCCACCTCGATGAACACCGCGACGCGGGCGAGGCCGCCGCTCACCTGGGTGGGGTCGTCGAACTGCGGCTCGGCGCGCAGCCGGTAGCCCGGCACGTACGCCGCCACCTGGGCGGCGACCTCCTTGATCGAGACCGCGATGGCGTCGCGGTCGGCGCCGGGCGGGATCGAGCAGAACACGGTGTCCTGCATGAGCATCGGCGGCTCGGCGGGGTTCAGGATGATGATCGCCTTGCCCCTGCGGGCGCCGCCTATGGTCTCGATCCCGCGCGCGGTGGTGCGGGTGAACTCGTCGATGTTCGCCCGGGTCCCCGGGCCCGCCGACGGTGAGGCCACGCTGGCGACGATCTCGGCGTACTCCACCTCGGCGATCCTGGAGACGGCGTGCACGATCGGGATCGTGGCCTGCCCGCCGCAGGTGATCAGGCTGACGTTGGGCGCGTCGAGGTGGGCGCCGAGGTTGACCGCGGGCACCACCGCCGGGCCCAGCGCGGCCGGGGTGAGGTCCACGGCCTGGATGCCCAGCTCCCGGTACTTCGGGGCGTTCTCCTTGTGCACGTACGCCGA
Source organism: Thermocatellispora tengchongensis (assembly GCF_014202315.1). Taxonomy (GTDB): domain Bacteria; phylum Actinomycetota; class Actinomycetes; order Streptosporangiales; family Streptosporangiaceae; genus Thermocatellispora; species Thermocatellispora tengchongensis. The sequence goes on from NZ_JACHGN010000015.1 coordinate 322,746, forward strand.
GGTCGCCTCGAAGACGATGTCCGGCCGGGCGGCGCCGAGCAGCCGGCCGACCCCCTCGGAGGAGGCGGTCAGGCCCGCTTCCTCCGCCCGCTTCAGCCCGGGGCTGCCGGGGTCGATGCCGACCATCCAGCGCGGTTCGATGACGTCGGAGCGCAGCAGCTTGTACATCAGGTCGGTGCCGATGTTGCCCGAGCCGACGATGGCGGCGGTCGCCTTGGTCACGGTTTCCCTCTCTTCTCGCGGGGCGCTCATTCGAAGCGGGCGGTCACGGAGCCCAGCCCGGCGAACTCGGCCCGGAAGGCGTCGCCGGGGCGCGCGTCCACGGCCCTGGTGCAGGAGCCGGGGAGGATGAGGTGCCCGGCCTCGAGCTTCACGCCGAAGGAGGCCACCTTCCTGGCCAGCCACGCCACCGCGGTCGTCGGGTCGCCGAGGACGGCGCCGGTGTCGCCCCGGGCGATCTCCTCCTCGGCGCCGCCGGGGCCGGTGGCGTACAGCACGGCCTCGATGGCGGCCAGGTCGATGCCGGCCGCCGCCAGCTCGGCGGGGGTCTTCCGGGCCTCGCCCAGGATCACCCCTGCCGAAGAGGCGTTGTCGGCGATGGTGTCGGCCAGGCGGATGCGCCAGTCCGCGATCCGGCTGTCGATCAGCTCCAGGCTCGGCACGATGTAGGCGGTGGCGGCGAGGACGTCCTCCTCGGTGCACCCCTCTCCGGGCAGACTCGCCCCGAGCACGTACCCGATCTCCACCTCGACGCGCGGGTAGCAGTAGCGGTCCGCCTTGATCGGCGTGTCCTGGGCGAGCACCATCGTGTCGAGCAGGTGGCCGTAGTCGGGCTCGTCCACGCCCATCATCCGCTGCATCACCGGTGAGGAGAGCCCCACCTTGTGCCCGTGCACCCGGGCCCCGGCGGCGAGGCGGCGGCGGATGTTGACGAGCTGGATCTCGTAGGCGTCCACCACGTCGATGTCCGGGTACGCCTCGGTCAGCGGCTCGATCGGCGCCCGGTCGCGCTCGGCGGCCCACAGCCGCTCGGCCGCGGACGCGCGCTGCGCCCCATCCAGCATCCGGTTCCTCCCGGGTCGATGTCGGTCGATGCGAACGACGGCCAGGTTCTCCCACCTGGCCGGCGCGCGGTGGCGCGTCTCCCGCTCAGTGGGAGCCGGGGTCAGCCGTCGTAGGTGACCCGGACGCGCTCGGTGAGCGGGAGCGCCTGGCAGGACAGGATCAGGCCGTCGGCGAGGTCCTGCCGGTCGAGGACCGTGTTGCGCTCCAGGGTGACCTCGCCCTCAAGGAGGGTGCAGGCGCAGGCGCTGCACGAGCCCTCGCGGCAGGAGTACGGCGCCTCCATGCCGGCTTCCAGCAGCACGTCGAGCAGCTTGTTCGCCCGCGGCCAGGCGAGCGTGCGCTTCTCACCGTCCAGCTCGACCTCGACCGTGCTCACCGGGCCGGAGTCGTCCAGCACGGTTCCGGGCCCGGCGAACGGGTCGGCGGCCAGCGACTCGAAGCGCTCGACGTGGACCCTGCGCTCGGGCACGCCCAGCCCGGCCAGGGCCCCGGTCGCCAGGTCCATGAACGGGCCGGGGCCGCACACGAACGCGTCACGGCCGGCGTACGGGCGGGACAGGGCGGCCAGTCCCGGAGCGGTGGGCAGCCCCTGCACGGACTCCAGCCAGTGCACGACGGTCAGCCGGTCGCCGTACTCGGCGGACAGGGCCACCAGCTCGTCACGGAAGATCACCGAGTCCTCGTCACGGTTGGCGTAGATCAGGGTGACGGCTGCGCTGCCGCCGCGCAGGCAGGACTTGAGTATCGACATCACCGGCGTGATGCCGCTGCCGGCGGCGAGCAGCAGCAGGTCGTCGTCGAGCGAGGCGGGGGTGAACGTCCCGGCCGGACGCAGCACCTCCAGCACGTCCCCTTCCGCGACGTTGTCGCAGATCCAGTTGGAGCCGTAGCCGTCGCGGGTGCGCTTGACCGTGACCTTGAGCTTCTCGTCGCACACCGGCGAGCTGCTCAGGGAGTAGCAGCGGGCCGCGCCCTCCGGGCGGGAGGTGGGGACCCGGATGGTGAGGAACTGACCGGGCCGGTAGGCGAAGCGGGCCGGATCGCCGCCGGCGGGTTCGAGCACGAGGGAGTGCGCGTCGCGGGTTTCCCGGACGACCTCGACGACGCGCACCTTCAACGGTCCGGGCCGGGTCATGCCGCGCCTTCGCCGGAGCCCGAGTCGTCCTTCCTGGTCAGGAAGGCCAGTACGACGCTCTCCCAGGCGGTCTTCTGCTCGATCATCACCCAGTGGCCGCAGTCGGGGAAGACGTGCAGTTCGACGTCGGGGATGGCCCGCATCGGCAGGATCGCCATGTCGACCGGGCTGACCCGGTCGTCGCGGCCCCACGTGATCAGGGTCTTGGCCTTCAGCCTGTGCAGCATGGCCCAGTACGGCGGCGTGTCCGCGGCCTGGGCGGCCTTCATGGCGGCGGTGAAGGCCGCCTTGCCGTACATGCGGCGGGCGCTCTCCAGGGTGGCGGGTTCGGTGGCCAGCGCCCACCGCTCCTCGATCAGCTCCTCGGTGACCAGCGCCGGGTCGTACACCATGGACTCCAGCCACCGGACCAGCCGCTCCCGGGTGGGCTCGTCGGTGAACTCCATCAGGAGCCTGATCCCCTCGCCGGGGGCCGGGCTGAACAGGTTGCGGCCCAGGCCGCCGATGGTGACCAGCCGGCGTACGCGGCCGGGGTGGGCGATGGCCACCTGGGCCGCCACGATGCCGCCCATGGAGTTGCCGATCACGTCGACCTCCCGCAGGCCGAGGCCGTCGAGGAAGCGGATCACCGCGGCGTTCGCCGCGAGCATGGGATGCTCGCCCGTCGGGTCGCTCACTCCGAACCCGGGGAACTCCAGGACCAGGCAGCGGAAGTGCTCGGCGAGGACCGGGAGGTTGCCGCGGTAGTTCCGCCAGCCGGTGACCCCGGGCCCCGAGCCGTGCAGCAGGAGCAGCGGCGGCCCCTCGCCGGCCTCGTGGTAGCGCAGCACACCCTGGTCGGTCGCGAGTTCCCGCGCCGTCGAGTCATAGGTCAGCTCGGTGGGCATTCATCCGTCCCGTTCATCGCAGTGTCGGCTCCGGGGGAAGGTAGCCCGCGCACCGGACGGGCAGGGCGATCCTCCCGATGAGCGAGACCGGGTCCTGCCCCGCCGGGTGGCGGCCGGACCGCCCGGCCGCGTACCGCTCCCCTTCCGCTGAGCGGGACCGCCCCTCCCGGGCACCGGCCGGATGTCCGTAGCGTCATAGCCCGAGGCCGCCGCCGGGGCGGCGTCGCGACGGGTATCCGAGGTGAGCACATGACAGCCGAGACCGCCGAGACCGCGCTCCCGCCTGGCCCCGCCGAGCTGCGGCGGGCCATGGGGTTGTTCGCGAGCGGCGTGACCGTCATCACCGGCCTCGACGACGGCGAGCCGGTCGGCTTCGCCTGCCAGGCGTTCGCGTCGGTGTCCCTGGAGCCGCCGCTGATCCTGTTCTGCGCCGACCACGGCGGGCGTACCTGGCCCCGGATCAGGAGGTCCGGGCGGTTCTGTGTGAACGTGCTGGCCGAGGACCAGACGGACCTGTGCGGCCGGTTCGGCTCCAGGACGGGCAGAAAGTTCGACGGCCTGGACTGGGAGCCTTCCCGGTGGGGGGCGCCGATGCTGCCCGGAGTGCTGCTGCGGGTGCACGCCGAGGTGGGTGACGTACACGTGGCCGGGGACCACGACGTGGTGATCGGCCGGGTGCTGGAGGTCGAGCCGGGGACCGAGCGGCGTCCCATGGTGTTCTTCCGCGGCGGGTTCGGCATCGACGGCTGCCGGGAGGTGGACGCGCCTCAGGCCGTGCCGGACCCCGGCCTGTGGGCCTGGGCGGACCACTGGGGGTAGCGCCGCGGCGGGTCACAGCCAGTCGTCGTCCTGGCCCAGGGCGAGCCACCGGTTCATGGTCTCCGGCGACCACGTGCCGCCGGGCACCCGGGCGGCGTGCCGGGACCGGCCGCGGGGGTTGTCCAGGCCGGGGAAGAGGGCGAGTGACGCCTGCCGCGCCGCGTCCACCACGAGCGGCGCGACCTTCTCCAGCGGCGTACGGGCGTCGCCGACGAGGGAGATGCCGGCCACCGGGCCCTCGTGGCCCCGGATCGCCGCGGCGACGCAGGAGATGCCGGGAAAACTCTCTCCCCGCTCGAAGGCGAGCCCTTGCCTGCGCCGGATGCGGTTGAGTTCCTGGTGCAGGGTCGCGATGTCGCCGATCGTCCGGCTGGTGAGCCGGACGATCTTGCCGTCGACCAGTTCCTCGACGCGTTCCGGCTCCAGCCAGGCGAGGATCGCCTTGCCGACGGCGGTGGCGTGCGCGGGCGCCCGGCCGCCGACTCGGGAGGGCACCGACAGGGCGAACCTCCCGCCGACCTTGTCGAGGTAGAAGACCTCCGGGCCGTCCAGGACCGCCAGGTGGACGACCAGCCCGGTCCTCATCTGCAGGTTGTGCAGCAGCGGGGCGGCGGCGGCGCGGATCTCGCCATGGCTTCCGTCGCCGCGCCCGAGCGCCCGCCTGCCGAGGCTGTAGCCGAGGGAGGAGTGCTCCAGCCAGTTCAGCCGGACGAGCTGGTCCAGGATGCGGTGGGCGGTGGAGCGCGGCAGGTGGGTGCAGCGGGCCACGTCCTCCAGCGTGAGATGGGTGAAGCGGCCGTCGAACGCGTCGATGATCAAAGTCATCCGCTCGACCATCGAGGGCGGGAGCTCTCGCCGCGCGGGCGCGGCCTGGCCGGGCTCAGCAGAGAGAGCGCTCATCACATCTCCCCAAAACTGAAATGAATTCTTGTTGCGAATCTAGCAACGGGATGGGCCACTGGGAAGGGACGAACCTCGCTAACCTGGGACGATTTACACAGAGCATGCGAAGGCCGGGGGAGGACGGATCGCCGCGCGCGGCCGCCGGGCCGGATCGGCGCCCTGACACCCGTCGCCGTTCGCGCGGCCGATGCCGAGGAGTGTGGGAAGGATCCATGCTCGCACTCCCGGCAGCCAACGCCCGCCACATCCCAGACAGGCGGCAACTGAATCCGATTCACGGCATGTGTAACATGGCGCCGAGAAGTGCGTCAACGGACACGATGCCGTCACATTGCCGCAACAGCCGAGACGGCCGGCACCTCTGCCCCTTGACCGCCTACGAGCAGCGTGTTTGGCTGAGCAGGAGTCCGACGCACCGCTCCGGCCGCACCCGGCCGGCCCGGCCGCCCGCCATCCGTGGCACAGTGAACCACGTTCAGATGGACAGGCCATCGGATCGGACAAAGGAGGACCCGTGCTCTGGGTTGCGATCATCGGGCTGGTGATGACCGTCGCGGCCGTGGCCGTGGCGGCACGTCGCGTGGTGTGGCTCTACAAACTGGCCACCGTCGGCCAGCCCGC
>NZ_JACHGN010000016.1 GCF_014202315.1 Thermocatellispora tengchongensis
ATGGTTGGTGTGCGGCGGGGAGGTGGGGCCGGCTGAATGGGCCGAAGGTCCACCCGTAGGGCTGCGAAGCAGTTCAGCCGGCGCCACCGGAAGGGCACGACGGCGCTATTGCAGGGGAAGAACGGCCGTCGCGGCGTGTTGCATCCTGCCCGGAAGGTGGGCCGTCGTCTAGGGCGTGCTCGGGTTCGCGGCCGGAGTGATGGCTTGGGGTGCCGTGGTGGTGAACGCATCCAGCAGGGCGCTGATGGGGAGCGGGGCGGCTGGGGGGTAGCGCAGGCTCTTGGTGGGGTCGATCACGTATGTGATGCGCCGTCCGGTGGGCAGGCGGGTGAGGTAGCCGTCTGCGGCGAGGTCGGTCACGATGGCGTGGGCGGTGCGCTCGGTGGTGCCCATGGCGGCGGCGAGATCACGGATGCGGATGTGCGGATCGCGGTGGATCAGGATCAGGGCGCGGGCGTGACGGGTGAGGAAGGTCCACCCGGTGACATCGTGGTCGCGCTCCATGATCACCCTTCGCGTCGGTATGACGTCAGGATAACGCGGGGGCCTTGGAGTGACAGCGCATTGAGAATGATCATGTGGGGCGGCGGCGCGTCCATGGTCGGCGGGTGGGGCTGGGTCGGCGGCGGGTCCGGTTGGCGGGCGGCGGGGTTGCGCCCGTGCGGGCCGGGCGGCGCGGGCGGGACCGGCCCCCAGGCCGCATGCCCGGCCGCTGGCCGATCCGGTTCGTGCGGGCGTCTCCCCGCCGTGCGGCGGCGCGGAGCGCTGCCGCCTTGATCCAGTAAAGAAGATTTGAACGCGTTGGGCATGCCATGGAGGTAGATCGTCGTGATCGGCATGATCAGGGCTGGGGGTCGTGGTGGCTGCGCATGGGGCAGTGTGGCCGTACCGGGGGTGAGTCGGGGTGAGCCGTGTCGGGTGGTGCGGGTTCGTAGGGGGGCACTCCGGCAAGGGTGAGCAGCTCGTGAAGCCAGACGGCGATGTGCGGGTTCGGGCACGTGGGCGATTGCATGAGTCCCCCCGGTGAATCGGTGATCATCGGGGGGACCTTGTGGCGTGTGTGGAAGGGTAGCAAGCGACCGAGATCGACTGCTACGCAGCGTGCCGCCGCGATTGCTCCGTGTTGCACCGGTGCGCGGGGGGCGGTGTGCGGCTTCTGGGCGTCAGACACGCAGGGCGATCAGACCGGCAAGATCATCATCATGGCCGGTGCCGGTGGTCGTCGCGACTTCGAAGCGGTCGGCCGGGGCTTCGATGTCGGTGTACTCCAGCGGGCGGCCGTCTCGGCTGAGCATGGTTCGGCGGATGATGAGGACCGGGGTTCCGCTGGGGGCGATGTCGAGGTGTTCGGCTTGGTGGGCGTAGGGCATGCGGGCGTGCGTGGCGGTGATCCAGCGTAGGGGGCCGTGGGTGCGCTCAAGGTGGGTGTAGTAGTCGGTGGGCTGGATGTGGGTGTCGATGTCGGGGATGCGCTCGTCGGTGGCCTTGGGGCCGTGGTCGGTGCCGACCAGATCGGCGATGACCTCTGAGCTGACGGCGATGACTGCGCGGGTGGGGATGTGCCGCCAGAACGCGAAGCGGTAGATGATGCTGCGGCCGGGCCGGATGCCGAGTGCCTGGGCGCTGGTGGCGTTGGCGGTCATGGGCAAGGGCTTGGCGTAGAGGCGGTCGCTGATGGGGTCGTCATTGGCGGGGCGGATGAGTTCCCACTGCTGGGCGGTGGGGTCGTAGTTGGGGCTGAGCAGGTCGGCCGGGGTGTGGCCGGTGAGGATGAGACGGCGCTCGGGGCGGGGGCGGACGAAGGTTCCCCGGCCGTGGGCCACGTTCAGCAACCCCTCGCTGACGAGTTGGGCGATGGCCTTGCGGATGGTGGGGCGTGAGGTGGCGTATTGGGTGGCGAGTGCGGATTCGCCGGGGAGGGCCTGGCCGGGCTGGTAGTGGCCGTTGAGCAGGTCGGAGCGTAGGTAGTCGGTGATCTCGCGCCAGCGTGAGGTCTTGTCGGCTCGGGCGTCGGGGGTCTGGCCGTTGCCGTGTGGTGCGGGGTGGGTCATGGTGGCCTCCTGATTCGCTGCGAGGTTGCTCGTTCCTCGTTTGCTCTTGACAACATGTAGCACGTCTGGGAGAACGTTGTCTAGCCAACACGTAGCACGTCTTGAGGGCCGTCTAGGCGGCCAGAGGGAGACCAGCATGAGCGAGAGCAACGGCAACGCCACTCCGCACGCTGCGGACGGCAACGGCAACGGCGGCGCTGACGGCGGGTATCCGGCGTGGATGTGGGACCTGGGCCGTCTGATCAGCGATCCCGGATACGGCCGGTGGCGGGAGATGGTGGCCGCGATCGGCGGATGTCAGCACCCGGTGCACCTGAGCGGCGCGTCCCTGGTGGTGCACACCGGGACCGGTGAGGTGGTGGGCGAGTACACCACGAGCGAGGAACCGGGCGGGGTGCTGCTGATGGCGTGCGGCAACCGGCGGGAGTCGGTGTGTGCGCCGTGCGCGCGGATCTACCAGGCCGACACCTACCAGTTGATCAAGGCGGGGCTGTCGGGGGGCAAGGGCCTGCCGGAAGAGGTGAGCGGGCATCCTCGGGTGTTCGTGACGTTGACGGCTCCGTCGTTCGGGGCGGTGCACACGCGGCGGGAGGTGGCCGGGCGGCTGGTGGCCTGTCGCGGGTACAGGGCGGGGCGGGTCTGCGCGCATGGGCGTCCGCTCGGGTGCGGGCTGGTCCATGAGGTGGGGGATGAGCGGCTGGGGCAACCGCTGTGCGGGGAGTGCTACGACTACGCCGGGGCGGTGCTGTGGCAGGCACACGCGGGCGTGCTGTGGCAGCGGTTCATGGTGGCGTTGCGGCGGGAGCTGGCCTCACAGGCGGGGATGGCACAGCGGGAGTACGCGACCTGGGCGCGGGTGTCCTTCGCCAAGGTTGCCGAGTATCAGCGGCGCGGCCTGGTGCACTTTCACGCCGTGATCCGCCTGGACGGGCCGGACGGACCGCATGAGCCTCCCCCGGACGGGTTCGATGCCGGGATGTTGATGCGGGCGGTGCCTGCTGCGGCGGCGCGGGTGGAGGTGATGACACCGGACAGCGAGGTAGGGCGGTGGCGGCTGGCGTGGGGTGATCAGCTCGACGTGCGGCCGATTCTGCTGGGCGCGGATCTGGAAGGGGTGAGCGAGGAAGGGGTTGCGGCCTACATCGCCAAGTACGCGATCAAGGGCTCGGACGGGACGGCGGGGGTTGATCACCGGATCGCGTGCCGTCGCTGCAACGGATCAGGGCGGGCGCTGTCGGTGTCTCGGGCTCGGTGCGCGCGGTGCCGGGGGACCGGGCTGAAACCGGGTCTGTTGCTGGATGAGCTGCCGGTGACCGATCATGCGCGGGCGATGATCCGCATGTGCTGGGAGCTGGGGGCGCGGGAGGAGTTCGCGCACCTGCGGCTGCGGCTGTGGGCGCACATGCTGGGCTTCCGGGGCCATTTCTCGACCAAGAGCCGCCGGTATGCGGTGACCCTGGGCGAACTGCGGGAGGCGCGGGCGCGGTATCGCCGTCAGCAGGCGCGGGAGCGGGACGGGCTGCCCGCACTGGATGAGGATTCCACAGTGGTGGTCGGCCATTGGCGGTTCGCCGGGGTGGGGTACTCGCTGGGTGAGGCGATTATGGCCGAGCAGATCCGGGAGCGGGTGGAGACCGCGCGGGCCATCGCCCGGAAGAAGGAGCAGCGCACCAACCCGGATGACGCGGACGCGGGCGCGGGCGAGAGTGCGGGCGAGTAGGGGGCGTGGGGTGCGGGTCGGTGGCCGGGATGCGCGGTGAGGGTCGCCGGGAAAAAGGGCGTGCCGAAGGCTCCACCAATGCCCTTGAAGGTGCTCTGACCTGCGGTTATGTGCGGACGCCGGCCACCGCTGACCCCTGGGTGGGTGGGCGGGCCGACGCCGTACGCGCAGGGAATGATCTTGGTTGCGCTGATGGCTGGGGGGCCTGTGGGTGCCGGGTGTGGTCAGGGGCGCGTGTAGTGGTCACCTGGCCGCACCTGGGGGCCTTTTCCCGTGGGCGGGCGCGCTTCTTCCGGTCACGCTGTTGCGGTTTCATGAGCCGTTTTCGACTTTCAAGGAAAGGGGGTGTGTGATGTGTGGTGACGAATTCATGACGGTGGCGGAAGTGCGGGCCTACCTGCGAGTTCCTAGATCGACTTTCTATAAGTGGATGAACACGGGGCAAGGTCCGAAATCGATCCGGCTACCTAACGGGGAGCGTCGTATAAGGCGCTCGGATTTATTAGAATGGATGCAGGAAAGGCAAGCAGAATAGGCGACGAAAGGGGTCTTCGGTGGAAGACAACGCGGGCAGGGTCGATGTTCAGTTCTGGAAGATCCGGCACCGGGCGGGCCGGAAGCGGCCCTATGAACTGCGCTGGCGGGTGGGCACCACGGCACACTCTCTCAGCTTCACCACAAAGGCACTGGCGCAGGCTCACCAGGCCAAGCTGCTACGGGCGGCCAAGGACCCGGCGACAGAGTGGGACCACGCCACCGGGGAGCCTGCCTCGTGGGGGCGCGCGCAAGCGGACTGGTTCAGCCACTGCGTGAAGTGGGCGCAGGCCGAATGGGATCACCTGGCCCCGAACTCGCGTCGCTCCCGTGCCGAACGCCTGGCAGAGATCACGCTCTTGTGCATGCTGGATGAGTCGGCCAAAGCGCGCCGTACCCGCCCGGATGACAAGATCCTTCGGGAAGCGCTGACCAAGTGGGCCTTCCGGCCTGGCCGTGCCGAGACTCCCCCGGAACCGATCGCCTCGGCGCTGGCGTGGCTGGCCGCGCATACCCGCCCGGTGGTCACGCTGGGGGATGCCGAACACGTCAAGGACGCGCTGGCCAAGTTGACCAAGCTCGTCAACGGCAAGCCTGCCGCGCTGTCCACGATCGGTAACCGCCGCTCGACCCTGCACGCGGCGTTGGCCTACGCGGTCACCCGGAAGATCATCGCTACCAACCCGCTGACCGCGATCCGGCTACAGCGTCGCCGCTTCGCCGATTGTGAGGTCAGCCCGGTTGAGGTGCCAAGCGTTGATCAGGCGACGCGCATCCTTGATCAGGTGCGCACCCTGCCCGACTACCGCTCGGCTCCCAACCGGGGTCCGCACCTGTATGCGTTCTTCGCCTGCATGTTCTACGCCGGGATGCGTCCGGGGGAGGTCAAGGCGCTGCGGGTGACGAACTGCGAGCTCCCGGAGCTGGGATGGGGCACGCTCACCCTGACCGGGTCGGCCACTGAGGCGGGAGAACTGTGGACCGATGGCGGCACGCTTCAAGATCAGCGGGGGCTCAAGCACCGTTCGGTCAAGGCGGTGCGCATCGTCCCTATCCCTGCGGTGCTGGTGCGCATCCTGCGTGAGCACATCACCACCTTCCCCCCGGCCAAGGACGGGCGGCTTTTCTACGATGGCCCCGATCAGGCCATCATCGGGGATCGTCAGTACCGGCGAGTGTGGCGCAGAGCGCGCAAGCTGGCGCTCACGCAGGCTGAGGCGGCGTCCCCGGTGGCCAAGCGGCCCTATGACCTGCGGCATGCCAACGCCTCGCTTCAGCTTCAGGCGGGCCTGGACCCTGCCGAGATCGCCAAGCGGATGGGGCACAGCATCCGGGTTCTGCTGAGCACGTACGCTCACTGGGTCGATAACGGGCGGGATGCCGCCAACGCCAAGATGGACGCGGTGTGGGGCCGCTCCTCCGGCTCCTCGATCAAGGCTCTGACCAGCGTAAACACGCTGGAAATCCACGGGCCAGCCACGGGCCAAGACGACGAAAACGCCGCCGCTTAGGTATAAAACCGCAGGTCAGCCCCATGATCACGCCTAGCGCGCCGGTGTGGACCACGTCGGGCGACAGCTCGCGGCAGGCCCGCACCGCCTCGCCGCCGTCGCCGGCGGTGGCGACGACCTCGAAGTCGGGCTGGGTGGCCAGCAGTTCGGCGAAGCCGGTGCGCACGATCTGGTGGTCGTCGGCGACGACGATCCGGACCGCCGGGGCCGGGCCGCTCATCCGGCCGCCTCGTCGCCGGCGGGCAGGTGGGCCTGGACCAGGAAGCCCCCGCCGGGGGCGGGGCCGGTGGTCAGCTCGCCGCCCACGGCGCAGGCGCGCTCGCGCATGCCCGCCAGGCCGTGGCCACCGGGGCCGGGCCGGGCGGCGGGGCCCGGGCCGTTGTCGCGGATCGACACCCGCAGATCCTCTCCGGTGTAGTGCAGCTCCACGTCCACCGCGGCGCCGGGGGCGTGGCGGCGGGCGTTGGTCAGCGCCTCCTGCACGATCCGGTACGCCGCGAGCTCGACGCCGGGGTCCAGCTCGGCGGGCGCGCCGCACAGGATGAGGCGCACGGCCGTGCCGGACGCCGCACGCGCCTCGTCCAGCAGCTCGTTCAGCTCGGCCAGGCGCAGCCCCGGCTGGGGACGGCGGGCCGCGGGCGACGCCTCGCCGCCGGTGTCCTCGCGCAACACGCCCAGCAGGCGGCGCATCTCGGTCAGCGCGGCGCGCGCGGTGTCGCCGATCGCCGACAACCGCTCGGCCCCGGCCTGCGGCATGCCGGGCGTGGTCAGCCGGGCGGTCTCGGCCTGCACCGCGACCATGGAGATGTGGTGGGCCACCACGTCGTGCAGCTCGCGGGCGATACGGGCCCGCTCGCCCCGGGCGGCGTGCTCCAGCAGCGTGTCGGCGGCGGCCCGGCCGGCCGCGCCGTTCGCCCGCGCCTCGCCGCGCGCCCGGTGCGCGATCCCGGCCAGGGCCGCCGCGGGCGCCAGGCAGGCCAGCGCCACGATCAGCGGGGACGGGCGGGCCAGGGCCAGCACCGGGAACGGCGCGGCCAGCAGCAGGGCGGCGCGCGGCGAGCCGCGGGCGCCCAGGTGGTAGCCGGCGATCGGCTGCGCCGCCGCGCCCGCGACGGTCAGGATCTGGAAGGCCGCCAGCGACAGGCCGATCGCGGCGGTGACCAGCACCCCGGCCGCGAGCGGCTGCGCCCGCACCAGGGCGATCGGCACGGTGGTGGCCAGGGCCACCAGGGGGAGGATCACCAGCAGCAGCGCGGCGTCGCGGCCCGTGGGCGGCGGCGGTGCGACCGGGTGCGGGACACCCGGTGGCAGGCCGGTCATCCCGGGCGCGGGCCTGCTCACGGTGTGGTCGAAGCGCGCGGCGTGGGCCGTGCCCAGCGACCCGGCCAGCGACTCGGCCAGCGCCGCCACCGCCAGCACCGCCGCCGCCAGGAACGGCGTGTACGGGGCCGCGGCCCGCCACCGCCCCCATCCGGCCCATCCCGTCATGCCGCGCACAAGACGCCATTGTCCCCGGTCAGCCGCGATCCGGCATCCCTCGCAGGAGGGACGGGACGTCCCTCGCGCCCGGGAGGGCGAAGATGGCTCGCGGGCATGACGACCGGGGCCCGGCCGGTGCCTAGTGTGCCGTCGTATGGAAGCGACCATCGAAGTCACCGGGCTGCGCAAGCGGTTCGGGCAGGTCACGGCGCTGGACGGGATGTCCTTCACCGTGACGCCGGGGCGGGTGACCGGCCTCGTCGGGCCCGGCGGAGCGGGGAAGTCCACCGCGATGCGGGTGATCCTGGGCCTGGACGTCCCCGACGAAGGGCGCGCGCTGGTCGGCGGGCGGCCCTACCGGGCCCTTCGCCGGCCGCTGTGCCACGTGGGGGCCCTGCTGGACGCCGGGGCGCTGCAGCCGGGGCGTACCGGCCGCGACCACCTGCTGTGGCTGGCCCGCTCCCACGGCCTGCCGGCGCGGCGCGCGGATGAGGTGATCGAGCGGGCCGGCCTGGGCGCGAAGGCCCGGCGCAGGGCCGGCCGGTACTCTCCGGCGGTGCGGCAACGGCTCGGCCTGGCCGCCGCGCTGATCGGCGACCCGCCGGTGCTGCTGCTGGACGAGCCGTTCACCGGCCTGGACGCCGGCGGCGTGGCGTGGCTGCGCGGCCTGCTGCGCGAGCTGGCCGGGGAGGGCCGGGCCGTGCTGGTCTCCAGCCCGCTGATGAGCGAGCTGGAGGACACCGCCGGCCATGTGATCGTGGTCGGCCGCGGCGCGGTGGTGGCCGACGCCGCGGTGGCCGAGCTGGTCGAGGCGGCCTCCCGCGGCCGGGTGGCACTGCGCACGCCCGCGCGGGAGGAGGCGATGACCGCCCTGGCGCACGCGGGCGCCACCGTGGCCGTGACCGGGCCCGACACCCTGACCGTCGCCGGGCTCGCCGCCGAGCGCGTGACGGCGCTGCTCGGGCGGCGGAAGGTGCCCTTCTCCGGGGTCGCCGCGCACCGGGCGACGCTGGAGGAGGCGTACATGGAGCTGACCCGCCAGGCGGCGCAGCCGGGGGCCGGGTCGTGACCGCCGCGACGACGCCGTACCGCTCGCGCGTGAGCGGGGGCCGCGACGGGTTCGCCCAGGCGCTGCGCGCGGAGTGGACCAAGTTCCGCAGCGTGCGCGGCTGGGTGGTCACCGTCGCAGGGGCCGGGGCGCTGCTCGTGCTGGTCGTGCTGCTCACCGCCGGCACCAACGTGGCGACCTGCGGCCGGGGCGATGTGGAGGAGCCCTGCCCCGGCCCCGTGCTCGGGCCCGGCGGCAGGGCCGTGGAGGACCGCTTCTACTTCGTCCACCAGCCCCTCGACGGCGACGGGGTCATCACGGTCCGCGTGACCTCGATGAGCGGGCGCATCCGCAGGCCCGACCCCGTCGGCCTGGTGCCGGGCGTCATGCCGTGGGCCAAGGCCGGGCTGATGATCAAGGAGAGCGCCGAGCAGGGCGCGCCGTACGCGGCGGTCATGGTCACCGGCGCGCACGGCGTGCGGATGCAGCACGGCTTCACCGAGGACGTCGCCGGGCGGCCGGGCGGGGTGTCGGCGGCGGCGCCGCGCTGGCTGCGCCTGGCCCGCTCCGGGGACACCGTCACCGGCTACGAGTCCGCCGACGGCCGGCAGTGGACCACGGTCGGCACCGCGCGGCTGGAGGGACTGCCGCGTACGGTGCGGATCGGGTTGTTCGCCGCCTCGCCCGGTGATCTGACCGTCGGCCACGGCGCGCTCGCCGGGAACACGGAGGAGCGCTTCACCGAGGTCACCGCGGTCATGGACCAGGTCGGCGTGCGGGGCGCGGGCACCGGCGGCGCCTGGAAGCAGGACGACATCGGCGTGTCCTACGAGCCCGACGGCACCCCGCACCATGCGGGCGGCCTGTCGCGCTCCGGCGGCACGTTCACCGTGACCGGGGTGGGCGAGATCGGACCGCGCCTGGAGGGCATGACGGCGCAGAACACCCTCACCGGCACGACGCCCGCGCTGGTCGTGGTGATCGTGATCGGGGCGCTGTTCGTCACCTCCGAGTACCGGCGCGGCCTGATCCGCACCACCCTGACGGCCATGCCGCGGCCCGGCCGGGTCCTGCTCGCCAAGGCGACGGTGATCGGCGGGGTCGTCTTCGCCGCCGGGCTGGCCGGGGCGGCGGCCGCGGTCCCGGCCGGCCTGCGGCTCCTGCGGGACAACGGCAACGTGATCCTGCCCGTCGGCGCGCTCACCGAGGCGCGCCTCATCGCCGGCACGGCGGCGCTGCTGGCGCTGTCGGCCGTGCTGGCCCTGGGCCTGGGCGCGCTGCTGCGGCGCGGCGTCGCCGCGGTCATCGCCGCGCTCGCGCTGGTCGTGCTGCCCTACGCCCTGGCCACCGCCTCGGTCCTGCCCGATACGGCCTCGGCCTGGCTGCTGCGGCTCACCCCGGCCGCCGCGTTCGCGGTCCAGCAGGGCCTTCCGGAGTATCCGCAGGTCACCCACTACTACTCGGCCGCGGGCGGGTTCTATCCGCTGCCGCCGTGGGCCGGTGTGGCGGTGCTGGGCGGCTACGCCGCGCTCGCCGTGGGCCTGGCCGCCTACCGGATGCGGCGCGGGGACGCGTGAGGCGCGGGCCCGGCACGGGCGGGGGCCGTGCCGGGCCGGAGCGCGGCTAGCCGGAGGTTCCCGGACGCAGCCGGGCGTCCATCGCGGCGACGGTCTCGTGCCAGATCTGCGCGCCGGGATCGATCACGGCGAAGTGGTCGCCCGGCCGCTCCAGGTGGACCACGTCGTCGCCGGCCTGCCGCGCCGCCTCGGCATAGCGCCGGTTGAAGTCGATCAGGTCCAGGTCGTCCTGGCGTCCCTGCACGATGAGCTGCGGCACCCCCAGCGGGAGGCGGGCCCGCGGGTCGGAGGCGGTGTACACGTGCGGGAGCTCGGCGCGGGTGCCGCCCAGGGCCGCGGGCACGGCGCCGGTGCCGACCCGGCGCAGCTCGCCCTCGGCCAGGTCCACCACCCCGGCCAGCGAGACCGCGAGCGCGATGCCGGGGTGGTCGGCGGCGGCGCGCAGCGCGAGCTGGCCGCCGGCGGAGTGGCCGAGCACCGCCACCCGGTCCGGGTCGAGGCCGTGCTCGCCGGCCGCGCCCTTGACCGCGGCCACCCCGGCGGCCACGTCGGAGACGGTCGCCGCCCAGCCGTGCCGGTCGGGGCGGCGGTACTCCAGGTTCCAGGCGGCGTAGCCGCGCGCGGCCAGGTCGATCGCCATGGCGTCCATCAGGTCGGCGCACCAGATCGAGCGCCAGTAGCCGCCGTGGATCAGCACCGCGACCGGCAGCGGGGGCCCGTCGTGATCGGCGGGCAGCCGCAGCTCGGCCCACTGCTCGGGCAGGGCGCCGTAGGCGATCCTGGTGGCCGGGTGGCGCAGGCGGTGCACGGCGTGGCGGATCGCCCAGGCCAGGCCCCAGATGCCGCGCCCGGCCTGGTGCACAGAGCCGGCGGCGGTCTCGGCGGGGCCGGTGACCGCGATGTCGTACCAGACGGTACGGGCCGCGTGCGGGCCCGGCCGGGTCATCAGCGCGCGGGTGCCGGGCTCGGGGCCGGGCAGCGCCACGATGGCGCGCTCCTCCCGCCCGGCGTGCTGGAGTTCCTCCCACATGGCATCGGCCCGCGCGAGGCGGCCGGGCACGCCCAGGCGCTCGCACTCGGCCGCGGTGATCTCCGCCAGCAGCCCCTGGTCGGCGGCCAGCCCGGGGCCGGTCAGGACGAGGACCTCAAGCCCGCTCACCGCTCACCTCCTCCAGCACGGCCGCGGCGGGCAGCGGGTCGCGGCCCAGGAAGCGCAGCGCGTTGCCCGACAGCAGCTTGGCGCGCTGCTCGCCGGTCAGGAAGCCCGCCTCGCGCACCACGCGCCCGGCGGGGCGCTCGCCCAGCGGGTAGGGGTAGTCGCTGCCCACCATCACCTGGTCCTCGCCCATGGTGTCCACCAGCAGCCGCAGCGCCGCCGGGTCGAACACGACGCTGTCGACGAAGAAGCGGCCGACGTAGTGGCTCGGCGGGTGCTGGGAGCGGCCGCGCACCAGGTCGCCGCGGCGGTGCCAGGCGTTGTCGGCGCGGCCGAGCCAGAAGGGGAAGCTGCCGCCGCCGTGCGCGAAGCACAGCCGCAGCGAGGACGGCACCCGGTCCAGGACCCCGCCCAGGATGAGCGCCAGGACCGACAGGTGGGTCTCGGCCGGCATGCCGGTCAGCCAGCGGGCCATCCACCGGTCCAGCCGCGGCCCGCCGGGCATGTCCCACGGGTGCACGAAGACCGGGGCGCCCACCTGGGCGCAGTGGGTCAGGAACTCCACCACGCCGGCGTCGTCGAGGTCGCGGTCGCCGACGTGGTTGCCGATCTCGACCCCGGCGTGCCCGTTGGCCAGGCAGCGGTCCAGCTCGGCGCAGGCGGCGTCGGGGTCCTGCAGCGGCACCTGGCAGAAGGGCACCAGGCGGTCGCCGCCGCCGGCGGTGACCTCCAGGGTCAGGTCGTTGAAGATCCGGGCGACCTTGGCCGCCTGGCCGGCGGGGCGGTCGTAGCCGAAGAAGACGGGGGTGGGGGAGACGACCTGCACGTCCACGCCGTCGGCGTCCATGTCGGCCATGCGGGTGGCCGGGTCCCAGCACTGGGTGCTCACGGGCCGGAACTCGGTCTCGCCCACCATGATCATCGCTGCGCGTTCGGAGTCGATCCGCAGCCAGGGCCAGCCGGAGCCGCCGCACAGGGCGGCGAGGTCCGGCCAGCCCTTGGGCACGACGTGGGTGTGCACGTCCACGACGGGAGCGGGCATCAGCCCTTCCCGGGGTGCAGCGCGCCGCAGGCGGGGCAGGTGCGGGCCTTCTCGTCGCCGTAGAAGGCCTGGAAGACCGGCGGCAGGTCGGCCACGATGTCGCGCACCTGCAGCTCGACCTCGTGCACCAGGGCGTTGCACTCCTGGCAGTACCACTGGAACTTCTCCAGCGTGCCCTCGCCGCGGACGCGCTCGATCACCATGCCGATGGAGCCGGGCTCGGGGCGCTGCGGCGAGTGCGGCGTGTTGCCGGGCAGCACCCACATCTGGCCCTCCTTGATGTGCACCGTACGCGGCCCGTCCGGCGTCATCAGGTTGACGTGCATGTTGCCCTTGACCTGGTAGAAGAACTCCTCGTACGGGTCCACGTGGAAGTCGGTGCGCTGGTTGGGCCCGCCGACCACCATCACGATGAAGTCCGACCGGCCGGGGAACATCTCCTTGTTGTTCACCGGCGGCTTGAGCAGGTGCCGGTTCTCCTCGATCCAGCCGGGAAAGCTCACCGGCTCGGCGATGTCGCTCACTGCGCTCCTCCTTGCGGCAGCAGGGCCACGGCCTGCATCTCGATCAGAAGGTGGGGGTGGGGAAGCTGGTGCACCGCCACGGTGGTGCGGGCGGGGCCGTTCTCGTCGAAGTGCTCGGCGTAGACCTCGTTGTATCCGCCGAAGTCATTCATGTT
This sequence comes from Thermocatellispora tengchongensis, assembly GCF_014202315.1. GTDB lineage: Bacteria > Actinomycetota > Actinomycetes > Streptosporangiales > Streptosporangiaceae > Thermocatellispora > Thermocatellispora tengchongensis. The sequence goes on from NZ_JACHGN010000016.1 coordinate 12,798, forward strand.
CACCAGGTACGTCGTGATCTGCACGATGTCGGGCAGGCCGGCGCCGACCTCGTGGAGGATGTCGCGGATGTTGCCGATCACGGCCCGGGTCTGCTCGCGGATGTCCAGGCTGGTGGTGCCCATCTCGTCGGCGTGGGCCCCGGCGATGGTGTTGTCGGGGCGGCGGCTGGAGGTGCCGGAGACGAAGGCGAACCCGCCGGCGATCTTGACGTGCGGGAACCGGCCGCGCGGGGTGGCCTTGCCGGGCACCAGCCGGGCCTGTCCGGCGCTCACGGCGCGGTCCCCAGCGTCACGCTGCCCAGGCGTTCGACCGAGGCGCGTACGCGCGAGCCGGGGGTGAGCGGGACGGCGGCGGTCGCGGCCCCGGCCAGGAACACCCAGCCCTCGCGCACCCGCACCCCGGCGCGGCCCGCCAGGCGCAGGCCCTCCTCCAGCGACAGGCGCGGGTCGCCCAGGATCGCGGCGGTGGAGCCGGTCTCGGCCACCTCGCCGTTCACTTCCAGCGTGACGGCCAGGTCCTCCAGGTCGGGGGGCACGGGCTGCCAGGAGCCGATCGCGAACCCGGCCGCGGAGGTGTTGTCGGCGATGACGTCGGCGAGCTGGAAGCGGAAGTCGGCGTAGCGGGAGTCGATCAGCTCCAGGGCCGGGGCGACCGCGCGCACCGCCTCGGCGAAGGCGGCGGGCGGCTCGCCGGGCTCGGGGGCGCGGGCCATCAGGAAGGCGATCTCGGGCTCGGCGCGGGGGTGGATGTAGCCGGCGAGGTCCACGACGCCGCCGTCGGGCACGCGCATGCCGTCGGTGAGCCGCCCCCAGATCACCTCGTCCACGCCGACCTGGGCCATCTTCGCCCGGCTGGTCAGCCCCATCTTCAGCCCCACCAGGCGCTCGCCCCGGGCCAGCCGCCGCTCGATCAGCGCCTCCTGCACCGCGTAGGCGGTGGCGGCGTCGATGCCGGCCTGGCTGGCGACCTGCGGGATGGGCGCGCCGGCGAGCGCGGCCTCGTCCAGGCGCGCGGCGAGCTCCCGGACCTCCTCTGCGGTCATCGCGATCATGACAGCTCCACGCACACGTTGGTCATCTCCGAGTAGAAGTCCAGGGAGTGCACTCCGCCCTCGCGGCCGATCCCGGACGCCTTCACCCCGCCGAACGGGGTGCGCAGGTCGCGCAGGAACCAGGTGTTGACCCACACGATGCCGGCGTCCAGCCCGGCCCCGGCGCGGTGGGCGCGGCCGACGTCGCGGGTCCACACGGTGGCGGCCAGGCCGTACTCGCTGTCGTTGGCGAGCGCGAACGCCTCCTCCTCGTCGTCGAAGGGCGCGATGTGGCACACGGGTCCGAAGATCTCCTCCCGGTTGGTCCGCGCGTCCTGGCCCAGGCCGGTCAGCACGGTCTGGCGGACGTACGCGCCGCCGTCGCGGGCGTCGCCGAACACCGGCGCGTCGCCGCCGGCCAGTACGGTGGCGCCCTCGGCGCGGGCCAGGTCGTAGTAGCCCAGCACCTTCTCGCGGTGGGCGCGCGAGATCAGCGGCATGGTGGCGGTGGCCTCATCGGCGGGCCAGCCGAAGGCGGCATCGGCGGCGCGCTTGGCCAGGCGCTCGGCGAACTCCTCGAAGACGGGCCGCTGCACGTACAGCCGTTCGGTGCACAGGCAGACCTGGCCGCCGTTGGTGAAGCTGGAGCGGGCCGAGCCCGCCACGGCGGCCTCCAGGTCGGCGTCGGCGAACACCAGCCCGGCGTTCTTGCCGCCCAGCTCGAAGGAGACCGCCTTGACCCCGTCGGCCGCGGCGTGCATGATCGCGCTTCCGGTGGCCGACTCGCCGGTGAAGGTGATCGCGTCCACGCCCGGGTGGCGGGTCAGGTGCTCGCCCGCCGAGCCCGGCCCGAAGCCGTGCACCAGGTTGAACACCCCCTCCGGCACCCCGGCCGCCGCCATCACCTCGGCCAGCAGGGTCGCCGAGGACGGGGTCTCCTCCGAGGGCTTGACCACCACGGCGTTGCCGCACGCCAGCGCGGGCGCGACCTTCCAGGTCAGCAGCAGCAGCGGCAGGTTCCACGGCACGATGACCGCCACGACGCCGACCGGCTTGCGCACCGAGTAGTTCAGCGCCCGCCCGCCGCCGGGGGTCACGGTGGTGAAGGATTCGGCGGGGGCGGTGGCGGCGATCTCGGCGAAGGCGCGGAAGTTGGCCGCGCCGCGCGGGATGTCCAGCGTCCTGGCCTGCGCGACCGGCTTGCCGGTGTCGGCGACCTCGGCGGCGACCAGGTCGTCGAAGCGGCGGTCCAGTTCCTCGGCGACGCGGCGCAGCACCGCGGCGCGCTCCTGCTCGCCCATGCGTCCCCACGGGCCGCGCAGGGCGCGGCGGGCGGCGGCGACGGCGGCGTCCACCAGGCCCGCGTCGGCCTCGGCCACCTCGAACAGGGTCTCGCCGGTGACCGGGCTGACCTTGGGGAAGGTCGTGCCGGTGGCGACGAACTCGCCGCCGACGAAGTTGCGCAGCAGGCCGGGCCCGCCCGGGGTGCGCCCGGACAGCAGCTCGGCGGGCCAGCTCATGGCGCTCACCGGCGTCTCCTTCCGCGCATCACGGCGGTGCCGATCGCGCCGGCCAGCAGGGCGCCGACGCCGGCCACGGCCCCGCCGAGCACCTGGTGCTGGCGGCGCACCCGGCGCTGGACCTCGGCGTACGGGACTGTGGAGAACGACACCAGCTCATAGCGCGAGACGTAGCGGCCGGGCAGTGCGCGCTCCAGGGCGTGCTCCACCTTCTTACCCAGCCGGAACACCGGCGAGGCCACCTTGTCGCGCATCTCCACGAAGTTGGCCAGCGCCATGCGGGCGATGGCCTCGGTGTTGTCGCGGCGCCGCTCCTCGTACCTGGGCAGAGCCGCCGTCCAGGAGCCGCCGGTCTCCTCCAGGCACCGGTCCAGCTCCACCACGTCCTCGAAGGCGCAGTTGGCGCCCTGGCCGTAGAAGGGCACGATGGCGTGCGCGGCGTCGCCGATCAGCGCGACCCTGCCGCCGCTCTGCCAGGGGGAGCAGTGCACGGTGCCGAGCAGGCCGACCGGGTTGCGCTGGTAGTCCTCCACCAGGCCGGGGGCCAGGTCGAGCAGGTCGGGGTAGTGCGCGCGGAAGTGGCGCTCGATCGCGGTGGGGCTGCTGAGCGAGGCGAAGCTGCCGGTGCCGCCGGTGGGCCAGAACAGGGTGCAGGTGAACGAGCGGTCCGGGTTCGGCAGTGCGATGATCATGGAGGTGCCGCGCGGCCAGATGTGCAGCGCGCCCGGGTCCAGGGCGAACTGCCCGTCCCGGGGCGGGATCGTGACCTCCTTGTAGCCGTAGTCGAGGAAGTCCAGGCTCTCGCGCAGCCCGGCGTGGGCGAGGAGCTGGCCGCGCACGGCCGATCCGGCGCCGTCGGCGCCGAGCACGACCGCGGCGCGGGCGCTCACCTCGCCGGCGGGGGTCTGGAACGTCATGTCGCCGGTCCGCGGGTCCAGGCCGGTCAGGCGGTGGTCGAAGACGACCCGTACGCCCGCCGCCGACTCGGCCGCGTCCAGCAGCGCGTTGTTCAGCGCGCCGCGGCTGATGGAGTTGATCGCGCGCTCGCCGTCGGAGCTGTAGGGCTGGAAGTCCAGCGGCCCGGAGACCGGGTGGATCGCCCGCCCGCGCATCGGCAGCGCGTCGGCCATGACCTGCTTGTCCAGGCCGATGCGGCGCAGGGCGTCCAGGCCGCGCTCGGACAGGGCCAGGTTGATCGAGCGCCCGCGCTCGGCCTGCCCGCCACGGGGGTCGGGGCGGCGCTCGTAGAGGGTGACCCGGTGGCCGCGCCGGGCCAGGAAGCAGGCGAGCAGGCAGCCGGCCAGGCCGGCGCCGACCACCGCCACCTCGTCGTGGTCTGTCATCGGCTCTCCTCGACGGTGCGCGCGAGCGCGTCGGCGAACCGCCAGCAGTCGTGGTAGGAGGAGTACAGCGGCACCGGCGCGGCCCGCACGATGTTCGGCTCCCGGGCGTCCACGATCACGCCGTGCTCGTGGCGCAGCCGCTTGGCCAGCTCGTCGGCGCTTCCGGTGTCCAGGCGCAGCGAGAGCTGGCAGCCCCGCCGCTCGGGGTCGCGCGGGGTGATCACGGTGACCGGCCGGTTCCGTACGACCTCGTCCAGCAGTCCTTCCAGGTAGCCGGTCAGGCGGATGCTGCGCTCGCGCAGCGCGGGCATGCCCTTCTCGGCGAACAGCCGCAGCGAGGTGCGTACCGGGCCCATGGCGAAGATCGGCGGGTTGGACACCTGCCAGGCGTCGGCGCTGGCGGGCGGGCGGCACACCGGGGTCATCTCGAACCGGGTGGCCGGCTCGGTGCTCCACCAGCCCTCGAACCGCTGCAGCGTGGTGTCGCCCAGGTGCCGCTGGTGCACGAAGGCGCCCGCGAGCGCGCCGGGGCCGGAGTTGAGGTACTTGTAGGAGCACCAGGCGGCGAAGTCCACGTCCCACTCGTGCAGCCGCAGGGGGACGTTCCCGGCCGCGTGGGCGAGGTCCCAGCCGACCGTGGCGCCGGCCGCGCGGCCCGCGCGGGTGATCGCGGGGATGTCCATCAGCTCGCCGGTGAGGTAGTTGACCCCGCCGAGCATGACCAGGGCGACCCGGTGGCCCTCGCGCTCCAGGTAGCCGGTGACGTCCTCGGTGCGCAGGGTGTCCTCGCCGGGGCGCGGGCGCAGCCGCACCACGGCCTCGTCGGGGTCCAGGCCGTGGAAGCGGGCCTGGCTGCGCACGGCGTAGCTGTCGGAGGGGAACGCGGTGTCCTCGATGAGGATGCGGGTGCGTTCCCCGCGCGGCCGGTAGAAGGAGACCATCAGCAGGTGCAGGTTGACCGTGAGCGAGTTCATCACCACGGTCTCCTCCGGCAGGGCTCCGACCAGCGTCGCCGCGTCGGCGGTCAGCAGCTCGTGGTAGGGCAGCCAGGGGCGCTCGGCCTCCAGGTGCCCTTCGACGCCCAGGCGGGCCCAGGCGTCCAGGTCCTCCAGCAGCTCCTGGCGGGTGGCGCGGGGCTGGAGGCCGAGGGAGTTGCCGGCCAGGTAGGCGGTCTCGGCGTACCGGCCGCCGTCGGCGGGCGGCACCCGGAACAGCTCGCGGTGGCCCGGGTCCTGCGCGTCGCGGCGCAGGGCGTCGTTCTCGTCCGGGATCATCTGCCTCCTTTCGCTCACATCAGGGTCCGCGCGGACCACAGCTCGGGGAAGACCACCCGGGCCATGCTGCGGCGCAGCCAGGCCGAGCCGGAGGAGCCGCCGCTGCCGGCCTTGGCGCCCATGGTGCGCTCGACCGCCTTGAGGTGCTCGTAGCGCCAGTCGCGGAAGCGCTCGGCGATCTCGGTCAGCACCTCGCCGAGCAGGCGCAACCGGTTCTCGGGGCCCTGGGTGCGGTAGATCTCCACCCACGCGGCCTCGACCGCCGGGTGCGGCCGGTGCTCCTCGGAGAAGTCGCGCTCCAGCAGCTCGCGCGGGATGTCGTGACCCTGCCTGGCCAGCAGGGCGATCACCTCGTCCCACAGGCTGGGCTCGCCGAGGGCGCGCAGCAGCTCCGCGTGCAGCTCGCGGTCGCGCTGGAAGGGGCGTACCAGGGAGGCGGTCTTCAGCCCGAGCAGGAACTCCATGCGCCGGTACATTCCCGACTGGAAGCCGGACGCCTCGCCCAGCAGGTCGCGGAACCGGTTGAAGTCGGCCGGGGTCATCCAGCGCAGGCCGCGCCAGGCCCCGTTGAGCCCCTCGATGGTCATCGCGGCGCGGCCGAGCGGGACGAGCGCGTCCCACACCTCGTCCTGGCGCAGCAGCCGCCGCGCCTCGCGCAGCTCGAAGCAGGTCAGCTTGAAGTACAGCTCCATGATCTGGCTGACCATGAGAAACGACATCTCGCCGGCGTCGTCGCTGAGCGTCTGCTGCAGCGAGTGCAAGGTGCCGGCATGCACATATGCCTCGTACGGCAGGCCGTGGGCGAACTCCAGCGTGGGTTCGCCCGCGTTGGCCACTGCCCGCGACTCGCGCTCCGCGGCATTCGAGGAGCGCAACGTCGCCGTGGCGCCCGCCGCCTGGCGGGGATCTGTCCTGTCCACGTGTCGCCTTCCTCTAGGACAGACGCGATAAATGCCCTGATGTCTCAATCATTTCTCCAACGGGACACCGTCTGGAAGGCATGTTCGAAGGCGTTGAGGCCGTCCGGCTTTGCGATCCGCATCCAACAGCGAAGATCACTTTACGAACGCAAACTTTACCTGCATGAAACGCCTTCAAGACCGCCGGATGGCCGCTGTGAGCAGCGGAATTCACCCCAGCTAAACATCTGTGCATCTTGACTAGACGCTCGGGCCGGGTCTGTAATGGCTCGCATGCCCGAGACCCCGCCCTCCACCCCCTCTGACGCAGGCCGGGCCGACTGGCTGCTGACCGGGGGCGCGATCGAGACCTTCGATCCCGCGCGGCCCCCGGCGACCGCCATCGCGATCCGCGACGGGCGGGTGCTGGCCGTGGGCGAGACCGCCGAGCTGGAGGCCCTGGCCGGGCCCGGCACCCGGCGTACCGACCTGGGGGGCCGCGCGGTCCTGCCCGGCTTCTGCGACACCCACATCCACTTCGAGAAGGTCGCGCACGAGTTCGGCTACCTCCAGCTCCGCGACGCGCGCAGCGTCGCCGACGTGCTCGACGCCGTCGCCGCCCGCGCGGCGCGGGCCGCGCCCGGCGAGTGGATCAGGTGCAACGGCGACGACGCCGGCTGGCACGAGCACAATCTGGCCGAGCGGCGGCTGCCCCACGGGGACGAGCTGGACGCGGCCGCCGGCGGCCGGCCCGTCTTCCTCTACCGCCGCCCCGACCACGGCGTGCTCGGCGGCGCGGCGGCCGAGCGGCTGCGCGAGCTGCTGGCCGGATTCTCCGCCGAGGAGTGGGACCCGGCCACGGGATGGCTGCGCGGCCCGGCGGTGCGCGTGGTCAACGACTCCCTCTACCGCCCCGGGGTGCACGAGCAGGAGCACCGGTTGCGCATCCTCTGCGAGGCGTCGCGGCGGCTGCTGGCCATGGGCGTGACCGGCGTCGTCGATCCCGGGCTGCCCGCCGCCTTCGAGCCGAGCTGGGAGCTGTACCGGCAGGCCGGCGAGCGCGGCCTGATCGCCCAGCGCGTGTGGCTGATGAACCGCCTGGACTGGCGCCGTCCCTTCCAGGAGGAGTACGAGCGGGTGCGCGCCACCGTCGTGCCGCCCCCCGCCGCCGGCGGCCTGCTGCGGCCCTGGGCGGTGAAGCTGCTGCTGGACGGGGAGTTCACCGGCGCGTGGATGCGCCCCGGCGAGGAGCAGGGCGAGCCGGGGGCCGGCGCCCGCTACAGCGAGGAGGAACTGCGCGCGGTGCTGTCGCTGTGCGCCGAACGCGGCCGGCCGCTGTGCGTGCACGCCATGGGCGCCGGGGCGATCGAGGCGGTGACCCGCGCCGTGCGCGCGATGCGCGAGCGCCTCACCCCGGGGCAGGTCTCCATCGCCCACGCCTTCCTCATCGACGCCCCCCTCATCCGCGAGTGCGCCGAGCTGGACATCCGGATCTCGGTGCAGCCCGCCCTCGCCTACACCTACGCCCGGGAGATGCGCCAGGCGTGGGGGCCGCTGGCGGGCCGCAACAACCCCCTGGCCACGATGGCCGCGCTCGGCCTGCGCTTCGCCGGCGGCTCCGACACCCACCCGTGCGCGCCGCTCGCCGGGGCCTCGATCGCGGTCACTCGCCGCGCCTGGGACGGCAGCAGCCTGGGCGGCCACGAGGCCCTGACTCCCCGCGAGGCGCTGGCGATGTTCACCCGCGAGGCCGGGCACTACACCGGCTCCGGCGCGCTGGGCACGCTCGTCCCCGGCGCCCCCGCCGACCTGGCGATCTGGGCGCGCAGCCCGCTGGACCTGGCTCCGCAGGAGTGGCCGGGGCTGCGGCCCGACCTGGTCGCCGTCGCCGGGCGTGCCGTCTGGGCGCCCGATGAGCACCTATGAGAGGAAGCCGCGCTTGACTGGCGGAATTCTGCTACGCAACTGCACCATCGTGGACGCGGTGCGCCCCGCGCCGGTGCCCGACGCGGCCGTGTGGATCGTGGGCGACCGCATCCGCGACGCCGGCCCCCGCGCCGAGGTCACCGCACGCGTCGCGGCGGACGCGCCGCCGTACCGGGAGATCGACCTCGGCGGGGCCTGCCTCGCGCCCGGCCTGATCAACATGCACACGCACCTGTCGCTGTCGCTGCCCGGCGCGATGGGCGAGCGGATCAAGCGGATGACCTCCCACGAGATCGCGCTGTACATGGCCGACGGCGCCCGGCGCACCCTGCTGGGCGGGGTGACGACCATACGGTGCGTGGGGGAGAAGGAGCACGCCGACTTCGCCCTGCGCGGCTCGATCGAGGCCGGCCTGGTGCCCGGCCCCCGGATCTTCACCGCCGGGCGCGGCCTGACCTGCACCGGCGGCCACGGCCACGCCTCCTCCGGCGCCCTGGAGTGCGACGGCCCGACCGGCTTCAGGAAGGGCGTGCGCGCCCAGGTCAAGGCCGGCGCCGACCTGATAAAGGTGATGATCTCCGGCGGCATCTCCGGCAGGCACGAGCGCATCGACACCCGCCAGGTCACCCGGCGCGAGCTGACCGCGGTGATCGAGACCGCGCACGAGTGGGGACGCAAGGTCACCGCGCACGCCGGCCCGGCCCCGGTGACCGCCGAGGCCGTGGAACTGGGCGTGGACTGCGTGGAGCACGGCTACGAGCTGACAGCCCCGCTGGCCGCCCTGATGGCCGAGCGCGGCTGCTCCTACGTGCCCACCCTCGTCGTCACCCGGTGCAAGGAGTTCTTCGACGAGCTGGGCGTGCCGGAGTGGATGCAGCGCCGCTCGCTGGACGCCGGCGAGCGGCACATGGACAGCTTCCGCCTGGCCCTGGAGGCCGGCGTGGACGTCATGCTCGGCAGCGACATGCCGCCCTTCTGGCGCTTCGAGGGCACCACTGCGGCGATCCGCGAGCTGGAGCACATGTCGGCCGGGGGACTGGGGCCCCGGCGCGCGCTGGCGGCCGCCACGATCGGCCCGGCGCGCTGGCTGGGCGCGCAGGACGACCTGGGCTCCATCGAGCCCGGCAAGTACGCCGACCTGGTGGCGCTGGACGGCGACCCCGCCGCCGACACCTCCGCCCTCCGCTCGATCTGGCTGGTGCTGAAGGGCGGGGAGGTGGTGCGCGACGACCGCGGCGCCACGCTCCCCGCGCTCACGGGTTCGGCGGGGTGATCGCCACCACGAACCGGGCCGGCTCGGGGTCGCGGTTGAGGTAGCGGTGCGGCAGGCGCGAGTCGAAGGTGATCGACTCGCCGGTGGCCAGCCGGTAGTCCCTGCCGCCGACCTCGACCGTGACCGTGCCGCTCAGGACCAGGGCGCACTCGGTGGAGGCGTGCGCCCACGGCTCGGCGGAGGTCGCCTCGCCCTGGTCGAGGTGGCCGAGCAGGACCTCCAGGTCGCCGCGGCCGGGGGTGAGCCGGTCGTACAGGATGCCGCCGCCCGAGGCGCCGAGCCGGTGCCGCTCGCCCGGCCTGCTGACGTGCACGGCCGGCGCGTCGGGCTCGGTGAACAGGTCGGCCATCGAGGTGCCGAAGGCGTCGGCGAGCTTGCGCACCGTGGTCAGGCTGGGGTCGGTGGTGCCGTTCTCGATCTGGCTGAGCAGGCCGGGCGACACGTCGATGAGCGCGGCCAGTTGCCGCAACGTCAGGCCGCGCTCCTTGCGGAGGTCGCGTAGCCGGTCACCGAGCACCTCGGCGGCTCCCTTCTTGGACACACCCTTCGGCACGGGCGAAGTTTACACTAGCTAAACATAGTGAAGCTTGACTAAATATTGAAGCCGGTTGTTGACTGGGCGGGCGTCGGCCCAGCCTGACTGCACGAACCTCCCCGAGGAGAACCATGACGCTTCGCTCCACCACCCCCGCCGCCGTCCGGGTCCTGCTGGCCGCCACGCTGGCCGTAGCCGCCACCGCGTGCACGGCGGGCCGCAACGGCAGCTCAGGCTCCTCGACGTCCACCCTCATCGTCAACACCTCCTTCGTCTACAAGACCCTCGACCCCGGCCGCGCCTACGAGCAGACCGGCTACGTCGCGCTGCACGCCATGTACGACTCGCTGCTCACCTTCACCGGCACCGACGTGGAGGAGCCCAAGCCGAACCTGGCCGAGTCCTACACCGCCTCCGACGACGCCAAGACCTTCACCTTCACCCTGCGCCAGGGCGCCACCTTCGCCGACGGCACCCCGGTCACCGCCGAGGACGTCGTGTTCTCCCTCAACCGGCTGCAGAACCTCAAGGGCAGCTCGGCCTCCTTCTTCTCCGGCCTGGAGGCGACCGCCAAGGACGCGCGCACGGTCGTGATCACCTCCGAGGAGCCCAACCCCACCGTGCCGGTGCTGATGGCCATGCCGGCCTCCGGCATCCTCAACCGCAAGCTGGTCACCCAGCACGGCGCGACCGACGGCGAGGACGCCGCCACCGCCGACAAGGCGCAGCAGTACCTCGACCAGGCCGCCGCAGGCAGCGGGCCGTACGTCCTGGAGCGCAACACCCCCGGCTCGGAGATCGTGCTGAAGGCCAACGACAAGTACTGGGGCACCAAGCCCGCCTACAGCCGCGTCGTGATCCGCAACATGGACGTGCAGAACCAGAAGCTCACCATGACCCGCGCCACCGACGCCGAGATCGCGCTCGACCTGTCCGGCAAGTTCCTGGACGGCCTGCCCGAGACCCTGTCGATCTCGCAGAAGCAGGACACCGTCTACTTCGCCTTCCTCAACACCGACCCCGCGGTCTCCAAGGTCTCCTCCAACCCCAAGTTCGCCCAGGCCATGCGCGCCGCGATCGACTACCCCGGGCTCGCGGCCCTGTTCGGCAGGGGCGGCGGCACCGCGCGCGGCCTGGTCGCGCCCGCCTACCCCGGCGCCCTCGGCGAGGGCGAGGAGCTCAAGCGCGACGTGGAGAAGGCCAAGCGGCTGCTCGCCGAGGCCGGGCTGAACGACCCCAGCGTCGAGTTCATCTACCCGGCCATCACCTACCGGGGCGTGGACCTGGGCACCGTGGCCACCAAGGTGCAGGGCGACGCCGCCGCGGCCGGCATCGACATCGAACTGACCCCGCTGCCGCTCACCGCGTTCCTGGAGCGCTACCGCGGCGGCAAGGCCCCGATGGGCATGACCCCGCAGTCGCTGTCCTACCCCCGCGCCGAGTCGATCGTGAAGGTCATGTCCCCCGGCGGCGTCAACGCCGAGCGCATGAACTGGAGCAAGGGCTACGGCGCCGAGGAGGCCGGGGCCGCCGCGAAGGAGTTCCTGGCGGCCACCACCGACGCCGCCCGCAACGAGGCCGCGGTGAAGTGGCAGCGCGCCATGAACACCGACTCGCCGTACCTGCTGCTGGCCAGCAACTCCGGCACCGTCGTCGGCTCGCCGGCCGTCACCGGCGCCGAGTACACCCCGGCCGGCTGGACCGTGGACCTGGCCGCCGTGGGCGTGAAGAAGTAGGCGCCGTGCTGCTTCGATCCGTGCTGCATCGATCCGTGCTGCATCGATCCGCGGTGCTTCGATCCGCGCTGCTGCGCTACGTGCTGCGGCGGCTGGCCATCGCCGCCGGCCTGCTGCTGGGCTCGACCCTGGTCGGGTTCGCCCTGGTGCAGGCCGTGCCCGGCGACCCGGTGGCGGCCAACCTGTCCGACCAGGCCCTGGGCGACCCGGCCGCCGTGGCCGCCTTCCGCGCCAAGTGGGGCCTGGACCGGCCGCTGCCCATGCAGTACCTCGCCTACCTGGGCAACCTGCTCCAGGGCGACCTGGGCACCTCCCAGCAGACCGGCCGCCCGGTGCTGGCCGACCTGCTGGACCACGTCCCGGCCACGATCGAGCTGGTGCTGCCGGCGATCGTGCTGTCGGTGGTCCTGGGCACCGCGATCGGCATGTACGCCGCGCTGCGCCAGGGCCGCGCCGGCGACCAGGCCGTACGCGTGGGCGCGCTGCTCGGGCTGTCCACCCCGCAGTTCTGGCTGTCGGTGCTGGCGCTGTACCTGTTCTTCTACGTGCTCGGCGTCTCGCCCAACGGCGGCCGGCTCAGCCCGCAGTTCTCCCCGCCGCCGCGCGTGACCGGCATGTACAGCCTGGACGCGCTGCTGGCCGGGCAGCTCGACGTGGCCTGGGACGCCGTGCAGCACATCGCCCTGCCGGTGCTCGTGCTCAGCGTCGTCACCACCGCCACGCTGGTCCGGTTCGTCCGCTCGGCGATCCTGGAGGTGCTGCGCAAGGACTACATCGCCGCCGCCTACGCCAAGGGGCTGCCCGCGCGCACCGTGCTGCTGCGCCACCTGCTGCGCGCCGGCCTGGTGCAGATCATCACCATGACCAGCCTCGCCTTCGCCTCGATGCTGGCCGGCACGGTGCTGGTGGAGAGCGTCTTCTCCTGGCCCGGCGTCGGCGAGTACGCCTACGCCAGCGCCAGCGCCCTGGACCGCCCGGCGATCCTGGGCGTGTGCCTGTTCGTCGCCGCGGTGTACATCGTGGTCAACCTGGCGGTGGACCTGCTGTACGGCGTGGCCGACCCGAGGATCAGGCTCACATGAGGCGCCCGCTGGTACTGATCGCCCTGTCCGTGCTGGGCGCCTGGCTGCTGCTGGCGGTGCTGGCCGGGGTCGTCAGCCCGTACGACCCGCTGGCGCAGAGCGCCGACACCTACGCCCCGCCCTCGGCCGCGCACTGGTTCGGCACCGACGAGCTGGGCCGCGACGTGCTCAGCCGGGTCGTCCACGGCGCCCGCCTGTCCATCCCGCTCGCTCTGGCCGTGGTGGTGCTGGCCCTGCTGCTCGGCGGGCTGCTCGGGCTGATCGCCGGCTACGTCGGCCGGGCCGTGGACGAGGTGATCATGCGCCTGACCGACCTGGTGTTCGCCTTCCCGCAGATCATCCTGGCCATGGCGGTGACCGCCGCCTTCGGGCCCAGCCCCGCCAACGCCGTGCTCGCGCTGGTCATCGTCTCCTGGCCGGTGTACGCCCGGGTGATCCGCGGCGCCGTGCTCGGCATCCGCGGCGAGAACTACCTCGGCATCGCCCGCATGCTCGGAGTGGGCCCGATCACCGTGCTGCGCCGCGACGTGGTGCCCAACAGCGTCGGCCCCGCCGTGGTGCTGGCCACGCTGGAGCTGGGCAACGCGGTGCTGCTGCTGGCCGGGCTGTCCTTCCTCGGGCTCGGGCCGCGCCCGCCCGCCGCGGAGTGGGGCGCCATGATCGCCCTGGGCGCCGCGGACATCAGCAAGTGGTGGGTCAGCGTCTTCCCCGGGCTCGCCATCCTCACCGTCGTCCTGGCCTGCAACATCCTGGGCGACGCCATCCGCGACCGCTTCGACGTGGGACACCGCTGACATGCCGACCACCCCAGACACCAGCCCGCCGGCCGAGCTGCTGCGCGTCGAGCGGCTCGCCGTCACCCTGCGCGGGCCGCGCGGCCCGGTGCCGATCCTGACCGACGTGACCCTCTCGGCCTCGGCCGGGGAGATCGTCGGCATCGCGGGGGAGAGCGGCTCGGGCAAGAGCATGACCGCCCGCGCGCTGCTCGGCCTGCTCCCGCGCGGGGCCGAGGTCTCCGGCACGATGCTGTTCCAGGGCCGCGACCTGAGCACGCTGGACCGGCGCGGCCGGCAGCGGGTGCGCGGCGCCGGCATCGCGATGGTCTTCCAGGACCCCACGGCCGCCCTGCACCCGATGCTCAGCATCGGCCGCCAGCTCACCGAGCACATGCGCGCCCACCTGGGCGTCTCCCGCCGCGAGGCCGCCAAGCGGGCGGTGGAGCTGCTGGACCAGGTGCGCATCCCGAACGCGGCGAAGGTGCTGCGCGCCTACCCGCACCAGTTCTCCGGCGGGCAGTTGCAGCGCATCGCCATCGCGAGCGCGCTCGCGGCCCGGCCCAGGCTGCTGATCGCCGACGAGCCGACCACCGCGCTGGACGTCACCGTGCAGGCCGGCATCCTGGCCCTGCTTGAGTCGCTGCGCGCCGAGATGGGCCTCGGGGTGCTGTTCGTGACCCACGACCTGGGCGTGCTGGCGGCGCTGGCCTCGCGCACGTACGTCTACTACGCCGGGCGGATCGTGGAGACCGGGCCCACCGCCGGCCTGCTCCGCGCTCCCCGCCACCCCTACACCCGGGCCCTGCTGGAGGCGCGCGCGGAGGACGGGGCGGTGATGCGGCCCATCGCCGGGCGCCCGGTCAACGCGGCCGAGGCACCGCCCGGCTGCCCCTTCGCGCCGCGCTGCCCCGACCGGGAGGACCGGTGCGAGAAGAGCGCGCCGGTGCTGGCCTACGACGACGGGGAGCGGGACGGGCGGCGCGGCTCGGCCTGCCTGGTGCACGGCACGGGAGGAGCACGATGAGCGGCGCCCTGCTCGAGGTGGCCGAGGTGGCCGTGGAGTACCGCGACCGCGGCCGGGGCCGCGTGCGCGCGGTGGACGGCGTCTCGCTGAGCGTCGCCCCCGGCCAGATCGTCGGCCTGGTGGGCGAGTCGGGATGCGGCAAGTCCTCCCTGGCGCGGGTCGCCGCCGGCCTGGCCGCGCCGGCGGCGGGCCAGGTGCGCTTCGGGGGCAGGCCGCTCACCCCGCTCGGGTGGCGCCGGCGCCCCCGCGCCGAGGTCGGGCTGCAGATGGTGTTCCAGAACCCGTACTCCTCGCTCAACCCGCGCCGGACGATCCTGAGCCAGCTCCTGGACGGCGTGCCCCCGGACCTGCCCCCGGCCGGGCGCCGCGAGCACGCCCTGCACCAGCTCGAACGCGTCGGCCTGCCCGAGAGCGCGGCCGGACGCTACCCCGGCCAGTTCTCCGGCGGCCAGCTCCAGCGCATCGCCATCGCCCGCGCCCTGGCCGCGAACCCCAAGATGATCATCGCGGACGAGCCGGTCACCGCGCTCGACGTCTCCTCCCAGGCCCAGGTGGTCGGGGTACTGTCGCAACTGGTGCGCGAGCTGGGCGTGGGCATGCTGTTCATCTCGCACGACCTGGCCCTGGTGCACCGCCTGGCCGACGAGACCGCGGTGATGTACCTGGGCGCGATCGTCGAGTCCGCCCCCACGCGGCGGCTGTGGCGGGAGCCGCGGCACCCGTACACGCGGGCGCTGATCGAGGCCATCCCGCGCGCGGAGCCGGGCGCGGGGCTGCCCAAGGTCCTGCCCGGCGAGGTGACCCGGCCCGAGTCCGGCTGCCGGTTCCGGGCCCGCTGCCCGCACGCCTTCGACCGCTGCGCCGAGGAGCCGCCCCTCACCGCCGGCCCCGGCGGGCGGGTGGCGTGCTGGCTGGATGCGCGAGTGCCGACACCAGAGAGAAAGGGCGCCTGATGGGCGAGACACCCGAGACCGCGAGCGGCGACATGAGCCTGTGGGACCTGCGCGTGAGCGTCGAGCGCATCGAAGGGCGGTCGGTGTGCGGCATGCGCGTCGGCGACCACTTCGAGCTGACCAACAGTTGCGAGCTGCGCGTGCCGGAGGGCCGGCACTTCTGCGTGTACGCCCTGCAGGCCGCGCTGCCGCTGCTGCCCGCCAAGCAGCGCGACCTGCCGCCGCGCGACTGGCTGGAACGTGACAACCTGATCGCCTGCCCCGACCCGGAGGAACGCCTGATCATGCGCATCGAACGCACCCGCCGCGTCACCCTGAACTCCGGGGACCTCACGTGAGCGTCCAGGCCGGACTGGGCGTGCAGACCAACCTCGACCCGGCCGGGTACGCCCGCCTGGCCGCGCAGGCCGAGGGGCTCGGCTTCGACGTGCTCAGCGTCTTCGGCGACCTGATGTTCCAGCCGCCGCTGCCGGCGCTGCTGCGCATGGCCGAGGCGACCGGCCGCATCCGGCTCGGCGCGGCCTGCTGGAACCCCTACACCACGCACCCCTACGAGATCGCCGGCCAGCTCGCCGCGCTCGACGCCGCCTCCGGCGGGCGGGCGTACCTGGGGCTGGCCCGAGGCAGCTGGCTGGGCGACGTCGGCATCGAGCAGCCGCGGCCGGTGACGTACCTGCGGGAGGCCGCCGGGTTCGTCTACGCGCTGCTGGCCGACGACGGCGCCGGCTTCGAGGGCGAGGTGTTCCGCCTCAAGCCGGGCGTACGGCTGCGCTACCGCCCGCACCGCCCCGACCCGCCGCTGCTGATCGGCACCTGGGGCCCGCTGACCTCGGCCATGGCGGCCCGGATCGCGCACGAGGTGAAGATCGGCGGCACCGCCAACCCCGCGATGGTGCGGCTCATGCGCGAGCGGCTGGCCCCCGGCCTGGCCGCCGCGGGCCGCGCGCCCGGCGACGTGGGCGTGGTTGTGGGCGCGGTGACCGTCGTGGACGAGGACGGCGCGCTGGCCCGCCGCACCGCCCGCCGCGAGGTGGCGATGTACCTGGCCGTCGTCGGCGGCCTGGAGCCGACCGTGGCCGTGCCCGCCGAGCTGATCGAGGAGCTGAAGGTCCGCGTGGAGGCGGGCGACCACGACGGCGCCGGCGCGCTGATCCCGGACGACCTGCTGGACCTGTTCGCCTTCTCCGGCACGCCCGCGCAGGTGGCCGCCCAGGCGCGGCGGCTGGCCGAGGCGGGCGCGCACCGCGTCGAGTTCGGCGCCCCGTACGGGCTGAGCATCGAGCGCGGCGTGGAACTCCTCGGCTCCCGGGTCCTGCCCGAGCTGCGGGAGCCCTAGCCGGCCCGCGCCCGGGGGCGGGCGCCGAAGGAGGCCCGGTACGCCTGGGGCGTGGTGCCGACCACGCGCTTGAACCGTTCGCGGAAGGCGGTCGGGGAGCCGAAGCCGGCCTGGCCGGCGATGCGCTCCACGCCGTGGTCGGTGTTCTCCAGCAGGTACTGCGCCCGCCGTACCCGGGCGCGCAGCAGCCACTGCAGCGGGGTCGTGCCGGTCTGCTCGCGGAAGCGCCGGCTGAAGGTCCGCTCGCTCATGCCGCACTGGGCCGCCATGTCGGCCAGGGTGATGTCACGGCCGAGGTTGTCCTCGATCCAGGCCAGCACCGGCTCCAGAGCCGACCCGCGCGGCACGGGCGGCTGCTCGTGCACGATGAACTGGGCCTGCCCGCCCTCGCGCTCCAGCGCCATGACCGACAGCCGGGCCGCGTCGGCGGCCACCGCCGAGCCGTGGTCGCGGCGGACCATGTGCAGGCACAGGTCCAGCCCGGCCGCGGCGCCCGCCGAGGTCAGGAACTGGCCGTTGTCGACGTACAGGACGTCGGGGCGCACCTCCACCAGCGGGAACCGCTTGGCCAGGGTCTCGGCCGCGATCCAGTGGGTGGTCGCCGCCAGCCCGTCCAGCAGGCCGGCGGCGGCCAGCACGAACGCGCCCACGCAGATCGAGGCGATCCGCGTGCCCCGCCCGGCCGCCACGCGCAGCGCCTCCAGCACCTCGGGGGGAGGCGGGGGCGCGCCGTACGCGCAGCCCGGCACGACGATCGTGTCGGCGTCGGCGAGCGCCTCCAGCCCGTGGGGCACCCGCAGGCCGAACGCCTCGCCGCGCACCTCCGGCCTGGGCCCGCACACCCGCACCCGGTACGCGCCGCGCCCGTCGGGCAGCCGGGCGCGGCCGAACACCCCGATCGGGGTGGCCAGATCGAGGGCTATCACATCGTCCAGAGCCAGGACCGCCACCGTGTGCATGAGGGCCACCATAGACGGGTTCCCGCCGCCCGACGGACCCGCTGTGATGAACGCCACCGCTGCTCAGCGCCGTTGGCGAGAACTCGTGGGTTTTTGGCGTTCCGGCCACTGTGCGGACGGGTGGCCGGTTCCCTAGCGTCGAGGGGCCCTGAGATCACCACACGGAGGAGTACCGCGTCCGGTCATGTCCAAGCTCCTGCTCTCCATCCACGTGCTGGCCGCCATCGTCGCGATCGGCCCGGTCACGGTCGCGGCCAGCATGTTCCCCGCCGCCGCCCGCGGCGCCGCCGAGAAGGGCGCCGCCGGGGTGGCGACCGTGCGCACCCTGCACCGCATCTGCCGCGTCTACGCCGCCGTCGGGGTGGCCGTGCCGGCGTTCGGGCTGGCCACCGCCACCAGCATGGGGGTGCTCGGCGACGCCTGGCTGATCGCCTCGATGATCCTCACCGCGCTCGCGGCGGCCGTGCTGATCCTGCTGGTGCTGCCCCGGCAGGACGCGCTCCTGGCCGCCGTCACCGGCTCCGCGGCGGCCGCGGTGGACCGCGCCGCGACGGCGCGGCTGGCGATGGTCACCGGCGTTTTCAACGTGCTGTGGGCCGTGGTCACCGTTTTGATGATCGTACGCCCCGGCTCGACGACGGGGGCGTGAGCGATGCGCCGGACACTGCGGATCGCGGCGGCGGCCGAGCTGGTGTCGCTGATCGTGCTCTTGGCGAATCTGGCCACGGTGCACCTGCAACAGATCTCCTCGCTGATGGGGCCGTTGCACGGGTGCGCGTACCTGCTCGTCGTGCTGGTCGTGGCCCGGGACGGGGAGTGCGACGGAAAGGCCAAGGCACTGGCGCTGCTGCCGGGCATCGGCGGGCTGCTGGTGCTGCGCCGCCTCACGAAATCGCCGATCCGGCCGAGCGGCGTACCGCGCTCGCGGTAGTACCGGCCGCGCCGTATCCTCCCGTGCTCCCAGGCCGCCTTTGCTCGGCAGGACGAGGAAACGCCCAGGTCACGGCCGTACATTTGCGATTCGTGAGATCTGGACGGTTGCGATGGGGCCGGCGGGTGCGCCGGGGTTTGGCCTGGGGCGCGGGCGCGCTCCTGGTGGCGGGCGCGGCGGGCGCGGGGTACGAGTCACTGGCCGGGCGGGGCGACGCGGCCCGCTTCCCACCCCCTGGACGGCTGGTGGACGTGGGCGGGCACCTGCTGCACCTGCACTGCACCGGCGCCGGGCGGCCCACGGTGGTCCTGGAGGCGGGGCTGGGGGAGTCGGGCGCGAGCTGGGAGGCGGTGCGGCGCGGGCTGCCGGGCACCATGCGGGTGTGCGCCTACGTTCTGGGCCGCCGCCGGCACCGCCGCCCAGGTGCGCCGCACCGTCCGCCCCGGGGCGTGGGCCGACCGCCCGGTGGTGGTCATCATCCCCTCCGGCGGGCCCTCGGCCCCGGCGCAACGCCTGGCCGCGCTCTCCACCCGCGGCCGCCTCCTGGTCGCGCCCACCACCGACCACTACGTGCACGCCGCCCGGCCGGACCTCGTCATCGCCGCCATCCGCGACGTCGCCGCCTCCTCCTAGCAGCCCCGCGGTGTGGGGTCATCGCCCACCCGGCCCCGGATCGGATGTGTGATCGCCCCGTGGCGTGCCGCCCGGCCCGGCGTCAGCCTGGGAGGCGTCCGCGCTTTCCCGAGGAGGGCCTTCATGCCGTACGCGGTGTCCCAGAGCGTCGAGATCTACTACGAGACGGCCGGTGATCCGTCCGGGGCGCCGCTCGTCCTGGTGCAGGGGTTCGGGGCCCAGCTCATCGCGTGGCGGAAGGAGTTCTGCGCCCTGCTCGTGGCCGAGGGGTTCCGCGTCATCCGGCTGGACCACAGGGACGTCGGCAGGTCGGGCAGGTGCGGCGGGCCGGAGGATCTCGACGGCGGCTACGAGCTGACCGACATGGCCGGGGACGTGCTGTGCGTCCTGGACGCGCTCGGCGTCGAGCGGGCCCACCTGCTGGGCCATTCCATGGGCGGCATGATCGGGCAGGTCCTCGCGCTCGACCACCCGCGGCGGCTGCTGAGCCTGGCCATGCTGGCCACGATCCCGGGGCAGGACCCGGCCTACCTGCTCGACGACCCGACGCCCGCGCTGTCGGTGGTGCAGCCGCGCCTGTCGCGGGAGGAGGCGATCGAGGCGAGCGTCGCCGTGCAGCGGCACTACGCCGTGGCCGGCCGCCCCTGGGACGAGGCGTGGGTGCGCGAGGCGGCCGGGATCGCCTACGACCGCGGGTACGCGCCCGACGGGCTGCCGAGACAGTGGGCCGCGCTGCTGCGGGCGCGGGATCGGCTGGAGCGGCTGCGGGAGGTGACCCTGCCGACGGTGATCATGCATGGGCGGGACGACGCGGTGCTGCACTGGCGGGCGGCCGTGGACATGGCCACGGCGATCGAGGGGGCCGGGCTGCACCTGTATCCCGGCATGGGGCACGACCTGCCCCGCGAGTTCTGGGCGGACGTCGTCGCGGCCGTCACCCGCAACGCCCGCCGCTGCTAGCCGTCAGCCCCGTCTTCGCGGGTCGGGTCCTCGCCGGGCGGTTCGTTCTCCTGCCGCCGTCAACGGCTGAACCGGACGTCCGCGCTGACGAGCACGCCGCCCGACTCGTCCAGGACCCACAGCCGCGCCCCGCCGGGCTCGGGCCGCCCGGCGAGCCGCACCGGGGCGCCGAGGTAGACGGGCGCGACCGCGCGCATCGAGTACGCCGCCGGGGTGCGGCCCCCGCTGCGGCGCACGGCGAAGTCGAGCAGGAGCATGCTGGTGAGCGGCCCGTGCACGAGCAGGCCGGGCTGCCCTTCCACCTCGCGCGCCCAGGGGTCGTTGTAGTGGATGAGGTGGCTGTTGTAGGTCAGCGCCGAATAGCGGAACAGGTGGATCGGGCCCAGGTCGAGCGGCTGCTCCCAGGCGTGGCCGTCCGGGCCGGGCTGGGGGCGGGCCGGGCGGGCGGGGTCGGCGGGGCCGAGGAAGACGTCGTGCTGCCGCACCGTCACCGCCGGGTCGCCGACCGGCCCGAACGTCTTGGCGATCGTGACGAACACGAGCCTGCCGCTGCGGCCGTGCTTGTCCTCCATCCGGTCCAGGCTGACGGTGAGGTCGAGCGTGTCGCCGTACCGGATCGGGCGGTGGAAGGTCATCTCCTCCCCGGCGAACAGGCGGCGCGGCAGGTCGATGCCGGGGACGACGCCGTCGCGGGCCGGGGTGCCGTCGGGGCGCAGCGCGTCGAGCCCGAGGTCGGGCAGGAAGTACAGCCCGTGCCACCCCGGCGGGAGCTCCGCCCCCTCTACCGGTGCCGGAGCGTCCGGGGCGAAGGTGTCGCGGTAGGCCCGCGCGGGCCACAGGCGGATGGTGTCGGTACGGGTCGTGGTGCCGGTCACAGGGCCCTCCAGGTCCAGCGGCCGGCGAGCAGGGTGCCCGCGACGGGCATCTCGCGCAGCTCGTCGCGGCCGGCGGTGACGGGATCGCGGTCGAGGATCACCAGGTCGGCGGGGTCGCCCTCGGCGACGCCCACGCGCCCGCGGGACGCGGCGGCGAGCGTCACGTCGCGCGGCAGGCACTGCTCGGGATGCCAGGCCGGACGCTCGCCGCGGCTGCGGCTGATCGCGGACGCGATGCCCTGCCACGGGTCGAGCGGCGCGACCGGGGCGTCGGAACCGAGCCGCAGGACCGCGCCCGCCGCGTGCAGCGAGGCGAAGGCGAAGGCGCGCTGCGTCCGCCCGGCCCAGTACCGGTCGGCCACGTCGCGGTCGTCCATCGCGTGCTCGGGCTGGACGCTCGCCACCAGGCCGAGCCGGGCGAACCTGGGGAAGTCGTCCTCGCGCACGAGCTGCGCGTGCTCGATGACGCCGGAGATGCCCAGCCGTTCGAAGGCGTCGATGACCTGGGTGTTCGCACGGTCGCCGATGGCGTGCACGGCGGCGCCGATCCCGCCCCGGTGGGCCCGGCCGAGCAGGTCGTACAGCTCGTCCAGGGTGACGTTCGCGACGCCGCACGCGTGCGGGAGGCTCGGGTCGAGCCCGGGGTACGGCTCCCAGCACAGCGCGGTGCGGGTGTTCAGCGAGCCGTCCGTGACGATCTTCAGCCGGCCGGCCGTCACCAGCCCGTCCGGGTCGAGCGGCACGCCGGTGCGCAGCCCCCGCGCCAGGGCCTCGTCCAGCCGGCCGGGCCAGATGGACGCCTCGACGCGCAGCTCCGTCACCCCGGCGGCGACCCGCTCGGGCCAGGCGTTCACGTTGTCGGCGTTCTCGAACTCCACGACGCCGACGACCCCGCGCCGGGCCGCGGCGAGGGCCGCGTCCCGGTAGTCGGCGGCGGTCAGGGAGACGTCCTCGACCAGGGCGGAGGAGCCGATCCACTCCGCCTCGCGCAGCACGCCGGACTCGTCCACCGGCACCCCGATCCTGGCGGCGGCGCGTGAGTTGACCCAGCCGCAGTGCAGGTCGCCGCTGACGAGCACGACGGGGACGTCGGGGGCGGCCTCGTCGAGCGCGCGGAGGGTGGGCGCGTCGTGCCAGAGCCCGTCGCGGAACCCGAAGCCGGTCAGGACGCCTCCGGGAGGCAGGGGCGCTCGGGCGAGCGCGGCGCGTACGAGTTCGACGGTCTCGGCCGCGCTGGCCGCGCCCGACAGGTCGATACGCCGGCGCCGGATCACCCACTGGGTGAAGTGGACGTGCTCGTCCCACAGACCGGGCCCGAGGAAGCGGCCGTCGAGGGCGACCTGTTCCGCGCCGGGGACGGACAGCTCGCCCGCGGGCGCGATGCGGACGACCCGCCCGCCGCGCACGTGGACATCGTGGCGGCGGTCGCCGCCGTAGCGGCGGGCGTCGCGCAGCAGCAGCTCGTTCGCGTTCGTCATGTCCGCGCCTCAGATCGCGCCCGCGGCGCGCAGCGCGGCGATCCGGTCCGCGCCGTATCCGGCCAGGGCCCGGAGCACCACCTCGGTGTGCTCGCCGAGATCCCCGGCCGGGCGGCCGACGTCGGCGGGCGTGGCGCTGAGCTTGATGGGCTGGCCGAACATGCGCACCGGCCCGAAGCCGGGGTGCTCCACGCTCACCACCATCTCGCGTTCCGCGGTCCCGGGGTCCTCGACCACGTCCTTGATCGATTTGATGA
Source organism: Thermocatellispora tengchongensis (assembly GCF_014202315.1). GTDB lineage: Bacteria > Actinomycetota > Actinomycetes > Streptosporangiales > Streptosporangiaceae > Thermocatellispora > Thermocatellispora tengchongensis. The sequence goes on from NZ_JACHGN010000016.1 coordinate 35,599, forward strand.
TGGTGAGGGGCAGCACGTCGCTCGCCATCCGCTCCAGCTCCTCGCCGGTGCGGCCGGCCAGCCAGCGCGCGATGACGGGCCGGACGCGGCGCTCGTAGACGCCCTCGTCGAAGCGCTTGCGCATCGTGTCGATCTCGGGGTCGGCGGCCAGCTCCGGCTCGCCGAACAGCTCGCAGGCCAGGCGCCAGAACTTGTCGGTGTAGGCGCCGAAGAACACGTGCCCGTCCGCGCACGGGAACAGCTCGTAGGGCCGCACCCACGGGTGCTTGTTGCCGGTGTGCCGCGCCACCTCGCCGTCCACGGTGTAGTTGACGACCGCGTTCTCGGTGAGCGCGATGACGCTGTCCACCTGGGCGACGTCCACGAGCTGCCCCTGCCCCGTGCGCTCGGCGTGGCGCAGCGCCAGCAGTGTCCCCGTGACCGCGAACAGGGTGGCGGCGAGGTCGCCCAGCACGGTGCCGACCCGCACCGGCGGGCCGTCCGGGGCGCCGTTCATCGACCACAGGCCCCCGGCGGCCTGCGCGGTGCTGTCGAAGGCGGGACGCCGGCTGCGCGAGCCCGTCTGCCCGTACCCGGAGATCGCGGTGTAGACCAGGCGCGGGTTGATCTCCGCCAGAGTCTCGTAGCCGACGCCGAGCTTGTCCATGGTGCCCGGCCGGAAGTTCTCGATCAGGATGTCCGCCCTGGCGACGAGGTCGCCCAGGGCCGTGCGCCCCTCGTCGGTGGCCAGGTCGAGCGTGATGGTCAGCTTGCCCCGGTTGTACTGGGCGTAGTAGCCGCTCAGCTCGCGCTCGCCCGCCCGCACGTACGGCGGGAAGCCACGCGTGACGTCCGGGTCGCGTGGATTCTCCACCTTGATGACGGTGGCGCCGAAGTCGGCCAGGATCTGCCCGCAGTAGGGCCCGGCCAGGACGCGGGACAGGTCGAGCACCACGACCCCGGCCAGCGCGCCCGGCCGCAGCGGAAGCCCCGGAAGTGTCTCAGCGGTCATCGTCGTCTCGTCTCCCGTCGTTGGTCAGTGTCCCGCCGCCTCGGCGGCGACGAGGGCGGTGGCGACACGGGAGCGGAGGTCGGCCCGGCCCGTACGGGCGCCGATCCACCGCGACACGCCGACCAGGGCGTCGAGATCGACGCCGGTCGCGATGCCTATCCCGTGCAGCAGCCACACCAGGTCCTCGGTGGCCAGGTTCCCGGTCGCGCCGCGCGCGTAGGGGCAGCGCCCCAGCGCGCCGACCGAGGAGTCGAACTCGCGCACGCCCGCGTCCAGGCCCGCGACGACGTTGGCGAGCGCCTGCCCGTAGGTGTCGTGCAGGTGCAGCGCGACGGCGTCCTCGGCCACGCCCCGGGCGGCGACGGCGCGCACCGTCTTGTGGATGTGGCCCGGGGTGGTGACGCCGATGGTGTCGCCGAGCGCGACGGTCGTGCACCCCGCCTCGAACAGCGAGGCCGCCATGTCGGCCACCACGCCCCGGTCCACCGGTCCCTCCCACGGGTCGCCGAACGCCATCGAGACGTAGCCGCGCACGCCGAGCCCGTGCCCGCGGGCCGCGCTCGCCACAGCCGTCGCCGTGGCGAGCGCCGCCTCGCGGCCGGCGTTGAGGTTGGCGCGGGCGAAGCTCTCCGTCGCGCTCACCAGCACGGCGATGTGGCCCGCCCCGGCGGCGAGGGCGCGCTCCAGGCCGCGCGCGTTGGGCACCAGCGACACCGTGCGGACGCCGTCCAGGCCGCCGAGCCCCGCCAGCACGTCGGCGGCGTCGGTCATCTGCGGTATCCACGACGCCGGCACGAAGCTCGTCACCTCGATGTCGCGCAGCCCGGCCGCGGCGATCCGCTGGACCAGCTCGATCTTGGTCCTGGTCGGTACGATCGCCGCCTCCGCCTGCAGGCCGTCACGCGGCGCGACCTCGTAGACGCGCACCCGGTCCGGCGCCGTCTCGATCCGCTCCACGATCGGCTCGGGCCGCCAGCGGGCCGGCGTGCTCAACGGTCCCCGCTCCGCAGCGACTCCAGCACCTCGCGGGCGTACTCCACCTGGATCCTGCCGTCCTTGACGAGCCGTTCCGCGACGTCCCGCACCTCCTCGGGGGAGGCGCCCGCGCTGGCCGCGACGGTGCGGGCGTGCAGCCGCATGTGGCCGTGCTGGATGCCCTCGGCGGCGAGCGCGCGGCACGCGGCGAGGTTCTGCGCGAGCCCCACCGACACGATGACCTCGGCGAGCTCGGTCGCGGAGGTGACGCCCAGGATCCGGATCGCCGTCTGCGCCGCGGGGTGCGCGCGCGTGGCCCCGCCGACCAGGCCGACCGGCATCGGCACCTCCAGGGTGCCGGTGAGGTTGCCGTCGCGGTCCTTCTCGAAGCGCGACAGGGCGGTGTAGCGGCCGTCGCGGGCGGCGTGCGAGTGGCAGCCCGCCTCGACGGCGCGGGTGTCGTTGCCGGTGGCGAGCACGACGGCGCTGATGCCGTTCATGATGCCCTTGTTGTGGGTCGCGGCGCGGTACGGGTCGGCCTCCGCGAACGCCGACGCGGAGACGATGTCGTCCACGACCCGGGGGCCGCCGAGCAGCTCGGCGTCGAACACCGCCCGCGCCCGCACCAGCCGGGTGTCGGCCTTGTTGCTCAGGATGCGCAGCAGCGACCGCGCCCCGGCGCGCTCGGCGAGCACCGGCGCGACCGCCTCCGCCATCGTGTTGACGGCGTTGGCGCCCATGGCGTCGCGCACGTCGACGTGCAGGTGGACGATCACCTGCGTGCCGTCGCGGGTCTCCAGGACGCGGGCGGTCAGCTCGCGCGCGCCGCCGCCGAGGCGGGTGAGCACGGGGTCCTGCGCGTTGGCCAGGTCCAGGACCTCCTGGCGGGCCTCAAGGACGCGGGCGCGCGCCCCGTGCGGGTCCACCGCGCCCAGCAACTGGATCTGGGCGATCATGACGGGCCCGGTGCCGGAGGCGTGGAACCCGCCGTGCACGCGGGCGATCCGCGCGGCGTTGCTCGCGGCGGCCACGACGGACGCCTCCTCCGTCGCCATCGGGACGAGGTAGTCGCGGCCGTTCACGGTCATGTTGGTCGCCACGCCCAGCGGGATGGCGATCGTGCCGACGACGTTCTCGATCATGTGGTCGGCCTGCTCCACGGTCAGGCCGCCGGCGTCGAGCGCCGTCAGCGCCGCGGCGTCCACGCCCGCGCCGTCCGCCACCAGGGCGCGCCGCTCGGCCACGCTCCTGTCCTTGAGGCCGGAGATCCGACTGTTGACAGCCACCGATGCTCCTCGTCGTGTGAAGGAGGCGTCGCGGGCCCGACCGCCGCGCGACGCCGCTGGTTTCGTCAACGTAAGCCGCGCTGGCAGGGCGGGACCATGTGCGATCCGACCATCCCGGGGGCGGCGTGGTGTGCCGTTCATCCGCGCACCCCGGAGGTCAGCATCTCGTGCAGGCGCACGGCCAGCGAGATTCGGAAGAAGCGGTCGTCCTCCCGCCAGCCGGGGCCGAGCAGGGCGTCCAGGCGGTCGAGCCGTTGCAGGATGGTGTTGGTGTGGAAGCCGAGCGCGCGGGCGGTCCTGGTGGGGCTGGCGTTGCAGCGCACGAACGCCCGCAGCGTGGCGACCAGCTCCGTCCCCCGCTCCGCGTCGTAGTCCACGACGGGGCCGATCAGCCCGGTGACGAACGACGTCAGCGATGCGGCGTCGGCGTCGAACACGCTGGCGTAGGGCAGGTACTCCTCCGTCCCCACCACCTCGTCGTCCACGCCGATCACCTCAAGCAGGCGGATCGTGCGCAGCGCGATCGTGAAGCGCCGCGCGAGGTCGTCGGGCGAGTCGCCGCGCGGCGGGACCACCGCGAGCACGGGCCCGCCGGCGCACCGGCCGATGTGCTCCCTGACGGCGTGCGCGCCGACGCCGCGGCGTGAGTCCACCAGCGCCACCACGGCGCCGTGGCTCAGGCCCACCAGCCCGGCGCCGCCGACGCGCTGCCGCGCCGCCGTAAGGGCGTGGGCCCGCCGATCGTCCGCGACGACGTAGACCTGCACCGTGTCGAGGCGGGAGAGCGCGACGCCCATGCCGCGCGCGCGGCGTTCCAGGTCGTCGCGCGCGCGGCGTTCCAGGTCGTCGCGCGCGCGGCCTTCCAGGTCGTCGCGGCGGCCGGGCCGGGCGTCGAGGATGTCGGCGACGAGATCGGTGAGCATCCGCCCCTCGGCGTTCGCGACGGCCTGCTGCTGGAGTTCCAGCAGCGAGCACACCTGGGCGGCGCGCTCGATCGTGCGCCGGTCCACGGGGCCCAGCTCGAAGCCGCCCGGCCCGAACAGCAGCGCCCCGAAGTGCCGGCCGCCCGCCCGCATCGCGGCCACCGCGCCCACCTCGTGGTCGTCGCCGAGCACCTGGCAGTGCCCCGACGCCGAGCCGGCCCGGACGGCGGCGCGGACCCGCGGCGAGATCGCCGCGCGGGTTCCCGGCGCCGTCGGCTCCGAGGAGGCGATGACGCGGTCCTCGGCGTCCACGACGGTCACGCCCCGGCCCAGGGCCGAGGAGAGGGTCCGCACGAGCTGGCCGAACCCACCGCCGTTCAGCACGACCTGGACGATCTCCTGATGGACCAGGTTGGAGCGGTCCCGCTCGGCAAGGTGCCCGGTGAGCCGGTCGAGCGCCCGGCGGGCCTCCTGCTCCGAGCGTTGCAGGTCGCGCAGGGTGCGCGCGGTCTGCAGGACGACGGAGGCGTGGTCGGCCAGCGCCGACAGCAGCGCGATCTGCTCCGGCGTGAACGCGCACTCCTCCCGGGTGGCGACGAACAGCACGCCGAGGACGTCGTCGCCCGAGAGCATCGGCACGCCCAGAATGGAGACGATGCCCTCCATCTCCACGGCCCGGTCGATGTCCGCGACGCGCCGGTCGGCCAGGTACTCGTCGTAGCGCGGCACCCACCGCGCCATGCGGGCCTCGGCGATCTCGCCGGCCAGCCCGCACCTCGCCGGCACGCGCAGACTGCGGAACTCGGCGCTGTAGGCGCCGATGGTCGTACGGACGTGCAGCTCGCGGGTCTGCTGGTCGAACTCCGACAGGTACGTCACGTCGCAGCCGAGGATCTCGTGCGCCCGCCGCACGAGGCGTTCCAGCAGCAGCCGCCCGTCCCGCGCCTCGGCCAGCTCGCGGGCGCTGGAGAACAGCGCGCCCAGTTCGTGCTCGCGGCGGCGCAGCCGCGCGTGCTCGCCGCGCGCCCGGTGGACGTGGTCGCGCACGGACTCCTGGTGCGCGGCCGGGACCCCCAGGGCGTCCAGGGCCGCGCTCAGCTCGCGGGGGCTGACGCCGACGTCGTCCACGACCGCGCCGATGACGGCGCGCAGCGCCGCCGACCGCGCGCAGACCTCTCGCTCGTCGTCAGGCACGCTTCCGCCTCCTCACCCCACGTCATGTGGCCTTCTCCCAGTCGAAGCGCTCTCCCATCACCGGCACGGCGGCCAGCAGCTCGCGGGTGTAGGGGTGGCTCGGGGCCGAAAGCACGCTCTCGGTGGCGCCGGACTCGACGATCCGCCCCTGGCGCATGACGCTCACCGTGTCGCACATGTAGCGCACCACGGCGAGGTTGTGCGAGATGAACAGGATGGTCAGCTTCAGCTCGGCCTGCAGCTCGCGCAGCAGGTTGAGCACGACGCCCTGCACCGAGACGTCCAGCGCGGAGGTGATCTCGTCGGCGATGACGACGTCCGGCTCCGCGGCGAGCGCACGGGCGATCGTGACGCGCTGGCACTGCCCGCCGGAGAAGGCCCCGGGCGGTTCCCCCGCCCGCGCCGGGTCGATGTGCACGAGCTCCAGCAGTTCCTTCACCCTGCGGGTCCTCTCCGCCCGTGCCGGGCGGCGTCCCGTGGCGCGCATGCCCTCCGCGATCGACTCTCCGATCGGCATCCTCGGGTCCAGCGCGGAGAAGGGGTCCTGGAAGATCATCTGTACGCGGCGGCGGGTGGCGCGCACGGACGCGGAGGACCCGACGATGTCCACGCCGTCCAGGCGGATCGTGCCGGCGGCGGGGCGTACCAGGCCCACCGCCGCGGCGGCGAGGGTGGACTTGCCCGAGCCGGACTCGCCGACCAGGCCGTGCACCCGGCCCGAGCGCACGGTGAGATCCACGTCCTGGACGGCCAGGTGGGCGCCGGCGCCGTGCCCGTAGCGCACCGACACGTTCGCGTATTCCAGAGTGCTCACGCTCGTGCCTCCTCCGCGACGTCCTGCCGGTCGGGCTCGGCGAGGTCGCCGATGACGGGCAGCGGGCGGGAACGATCGGTCGTCATGTGCGGCACGCACGCGATGAGGGCGCGGGTGTACGGATGCCGCGCCTCGTCCAGCCGCGCCGCCTCCAGCTCCTCGACGATCTCCCCGTCCTTCATGACCAGGACCCGGTCGCAAAAGCCGCTCACCAGGGCGATGTCATGGGAGATGAACAGGATGGCGCTCCCGGTCCGCCGGCGCGCCTCGTGCAGCACGCGCAGCACCTGACGCTGGACCGTCACGTCGAGCGCGGTCGTCGGCTCGTCCGCGATGACGAGGCGCGGACGGCCCATGAGCCCCATGCCGATCATGGCCCGTTGCCGCATGCCGCCGGAGAGCTGGTGCGGGTACTGGCGGGCGCGCCGATGCGGCTCGGCGATCCCGACGGACTCCAGCACCTGGCGGGCGCGGCTCCTCGCCCGCGCCCGGGGGACGCGCTCGTGCACCTCGCTCACCTCCGTGAGCTGCCGCCCGACGGTGAGGGACGGATTGAGCGAGGTGAGCGGGTCCTGGAAGACCACGGCCAGTTCCAGGCCGAGCCTGCTCCGTTCCGCGGCGGTCGGCGCGGAGGTCATGTCGATGCCCTGGAAGCGCACGGCGGCCGCGCTGACGTGCGCCTCGGCGCCGAGGAGGCCCGCGACCGCCATCGCCGTGACGGACTTGCCCGACCCCGAGGCGCCCACGATCCCGACCGTCTCGCCCGGCCGGATGGAGAAGCCGACCCCGCGCACGCGCTCGACGAGCCGTCCCTCCGCGTCGGGGAAGCTCACCCGCAGGTCCTCGACCTCGACGACCGCCGCCGGCTCCGGCCGCTCGCCCGCGCTCGCGCGCTTGGCGGGGCGGGCCCGCCGCCCGGCGGGCCGACGCGGCGTCCGCGAGGCCGTCTCGCCCGTCAGCGACCCGATGGCGTTGAGCACCAGCCCGGTCAGGACGATCGCGATGCCGGGGCCGAGCGCGGCCATCGGATTGACGTAGATCCGCGCGATGCCCTCGCGCAGCAGCCGCCCCCAGTCGAAGTCCGGGGCCTGCACGCCCAGGCCCAGGAACGACAGCCCGGCGAAGGACAGCAGCGCCGCCGAGGCGTGCGCGGCCGTGCTGACCAGCAGCGGCGGCAGGATGTTCGGGATCACGTGGCGGACGACGACGCCCGCGCGGCCCACCCCGGCGATCCGGGCCGCGCGCACGTAGTCGCGGTCGGCCACGGAGGACGCCAGCGTGTACGTCAGCCGCGCGATGGAGGGCACGCCGGCGAAGCCCACCGCGAGCATGGCGCCGATCGCGTTCGCGCCCCAGATCACCGAGAAGAACAGCGCCAGCAGCAGCCACGGGAACGACAGCAGGATGTCGATGAGCGCGCTCACCAGCCGGCGCAGCGGGCGGGGGAGCACCGTCGCGACGACACCGAGGACGACCCCGCCCAGCACCGCGATGACGGTCGATCCGAGCGCCAGCAGCACCGACAGCCGGGCCGCGACGAGCACGCGGGCGAGAACGTCGCGGCCCAGGTCGTCGGTGCCGAACGGATGGGCGGCGCTGGGCCCGTCGAGCCGATCGGCCACCGACGTCGTGGTGGCGGCGTCCCCCCACACGTGCGGCGCGATCACGATGACGAGCACGAGCGCGAGCGTCCCGAGGACGGTCACGACGCCTTGCGGGCCGAGCAGCCCGCGCCGGAGGCCGGAGCGCATGATGCTAGCCCTCCATGATCGACGATCGGGGGTCCAGGGTGGCCAGGACCAGGTCGATGAGCAGGTTGAGCCCGAGGACCAGGACCGCGTAGACGAGGACGACTCCCTGGATCATCGGGTAGTCCTTCGCGGTGATCGAGGAGACGATCGTCGATCCGAGCCCGGGGATCACGAACACCGCCTCGATGAGCACGGTGCCGGCGACGAGTCCGGTGAGGACGAGACCGCCGGTCGTGAGCGCGGCGGTGATCATGTTCGGCAGCGCGTGCCGCAGGTAGAGCAGGCGGGCGGGGAGCCGTTTGCTGCGGGCGGTCTTCATGTACGGGGTGCCGAGGACCGTGAGCATCTCGACGTGCACGATCCGGGCGAGATACGCCATCGGCCCGACGGCCAGGGCCGCGACCGGCAGCACCGCCTCGGCGGCGCCGCCCCACCCGGCCACGGGGAACGCCTTCAGGGTGATGCCGAACAGCGCGATGAGCCCGACGGCCAGGAGGAAGTTCGGGATCGCGATCAGCGCGCCGAGCAGCCACGACAGCCCCGCGTCCACCATGCGGCGGCGGCCGCCCCACGCCGATACCGCCGTCGCGACGCCGATGGGCACGGCGCCGAGCATCGATACGAGGAAGGAGAGGCAGGCGAGGACGAGCGTCGTGGGGAAGCGCTCGGCGAGCGTGGCCGCCACCGGGCGGTGCGAGCGCAGCGAGACGCCGAGATCGCCGCGCAGCAGCCCGGACAGGTAGTCGAGGAACTGCCGGAACGCGGGCTGGTCCAGGCCCAGTTCCGCCCGCGTGCGGGCGACGAGCTCCGCGGTCGCGCTCGGCCCGAGCGCCGCGCGTACCGGGTCGCCCGGCACGAGGTGCACGATCAGGAACGTGGCGACGACGACCACGCCGAGCGAGACCAGCGCCCGGCCGATCCGGCGCAGCACGAAGGCCGCGCGGGGAGGAAGGCGCAGGAGCACGGGACGATCCCCCCGGCTCACGCGCTTCGGGTCGAGGGAGGCCGCGGTGGTCGCGGTCGGGGGGATCGTCATGGCTCAGCCCAGCATCCGGATCGTGGTGGGCATGACGAAGTTCGGCTGCTCCAGTCGCACGCCGGACAGGTACGTGCGCAGCTCGTTGTCGGCGAGGGGGAACACGTCCGTGCGCTCGATGAGCTTCGCCTCGGCCTGCTGCCACAGGTCGCAGGTCGTCTCGGGCGAGGCGGTGGACGCCTGCTTCACCAGGGCCTCGTACTCGGGGTTGTCGACGAACATGAAGTTGTTGCCTCCCTTGTCCGGGGTGGCCCCGGCGAAGAAGGTGCTCACCGTGACCGGCCCGCCGGGGGCGATCTGCACGAAGCCGGTGTCCCAGTCGAAGGTCTGGAAAAGCTGCTCCGACCAGGCGTTGGCGTCGTTGGCCGACAGCTCGGTGGTGACGCCGAGCTTGTTCCACGTCTGCTGCACCAGCTCGGCGGCGGGCGCGTGGGTCGCCGTGGCCGCGTCGTAGATGAACTTGATGGTCAGCGGCTCGCCGTCCTTGTACCGCTTGCCGCCCTCGCCGAGCTTCCAGCCGGCCTCGTCGAGCAGGGACGCCGCCTTGGCCGGGTCGGTGGCGGGCAGCGTCCACTTGGGGCCGCCGGCGACGCACAACAGCGGGTTCTTCACCACCAGCGACTTGGAGTCCATCGCGGAGCCGTCGCTCACCACGTCGCCGATCGCCTTGCGGTCCAGCGCCGTGACCAGGGCCTGGCGTACCAGCGGATCGGACGTCGGGCGCTCGGCGCGCTCGTTGAACAGCATCTCGCCGACCGGGTTGCGCACGCCGACGGTCTTCAGCCCGGCGGCGTCGAGCCGTTGGCGATCCGCCCCGGTGACGACGGCCGCGTTGATCTCGCCGGAGAGCAGCAGGTTGGCCGCGGTCGTCTCGTCGGTGATGACGCGGATCTCAAGGGAGTCGGGCAGGCCCTTGGTCTCGCTCGTGACGCCGTTCGGGCCCCACTTGTAGCCGCTCCGCTTGGTGTAGGTGTAGGTGGAGCCCGGGGTGGAGCCGGACAGGGCGTACAGGCCGGTGCCGTTGGTCGCGTTCTTCAGGCTGTCGGGGTCGTCCAGGCCGGCCTGGCACACCATCTCGATGGTGCCGGTGTTGGCGAGCAGGAACGGATCGTCGGTCTCGCTGGTGATGGTGAGGGTGTTCCCCTCGGCCTCGGCGGTGACGCCCTCGTTGACCTGGGGGCCGTGGTAGAACGTCGCCTTCTTGGGGTCGGCGTGGTAGTTGATGTTGTTCGCCGCGGTCTCGGCGGTGAACGGCTTGCCGTCGGAGCAGGTGATGCCGTCGTGCAGCGTGTAGGTGATCTTCTTTCCGCTCTGTTCCCACTTCGTGGCCAGCCAGGGCACGAAGCGGCCGTCGGGGGTGGCGTACACGAGCGCCTCGTAGGCGTAGCCGACCATCTCGCGCGCCGCGAGCGAGACGCCGGTCATCGGGACGAGGTGGCCGGGGTCGGCGGAGATCGCCTTGACGAAGGCGCCTCCGGAGACGGGCTGCTCGGCCTGGCCGCTGCTGGTCTGCGAGGAGGAGCCGCAGGCCGTGAGGCCGGCCGCGGCCAGGACGGCCACGGTGGCGGCCGCGGACGCCCTGAAGTGTTCTTTGTTCATGTCCGTTCCTTCATTTCGCGGTCCTGCCGGCGTGGCGCGTGCCCGATCCGGGCGACCGGTCCCGCCGCCTTGACGGCCACCTTGAGCGTGGGCCGCGTCGCGTAGGACACCGGTGTCTCCAGCACATCGACGACCTCGACTCGGGCGGGGTCCGCCCCCGCCTGGATGGCCTTCTCGATCGCCGCGCGGCTCGCCTCCTCGATGGCGGCCGAGCGGTCCCCGACGTCGCACAACTGGTCCGCCCGGCCGCCCGCCAGCGCGATCGCCGCCCCGACGGCGTTCGCGACGGTGCCGCGCTCGGGCCGGACGACCTCGCCGGCGCCGAGCACCCGGTCCGGGACGAGGAATCCGCCGCCGCCGACGACCACGAGCGGCAGCCCGGTACGGCCGAGGGACATCCGTTCGACGGCCGACTCGATCCGGTCGTGGGCGACGGCGAGCGCGGCGGCGAGTCCGGCCCGCACGGATCGGTCCAGCGGCGGAAGCTCGTGACCGGCCAGGACGGTGGACCGCGTGGCCGCCGCGTCGGTGAGGGTGGGCGTCGAGCCCCCGAACAGCAGCGCCTCCTCCGAGATGCGGTAGCCGACCGAGTCGTTGGCCGGCACGCCCGCCGCCACGTCCACGACCGTGCCGCCCCCGACGCCCAGGCTGAGGATGTCCGGCATGCGGAAGTTCGTACGCACCCCGCCGACCTCGCGCGGCATCGTGGACTCGCGTGGGAACCGGCCGACCAGCACGCCGAGGTCGCTCGTGGTGCCGCCGACGTCGATGACGATGGCGTCGTCCGCGCCGGACAGGGCGGCGGCGCCCCGGATCGAGTTCGCGGGCCCGGAGCCGATCGTGAGCACCGGATAGCGCGCGGCGTACTCCACGGCCATGAAGGTGCCGTCGTTCTGCGCGAAGAACGTCGCCGCGTCGAGTCCGTGCTCGGCGACCACGGTCGTCAGCGCGGTCGTGATGTCCCGCGCGACCTCGTACAGGGCCGCGTTGAGCACCGTCGCGTTCTCGCGCTCCAGCAGGCCGAGCGCCCCGATCTCGCTGCTGAGCGAGATCGGCACATCGACGCCCACATGGTCCTGGACCAGCGCCTCCACCTCCAGCTCCTGCTCGGGGAAGGAGGGGCTGAAGATGCCGCACACCGCGACCGCGTCGAAACGGCCCTCAAGCCCGTCCAGGAACCGGCGGATGGCGTCCCGGTCCAGCTCGGCGATGGGATAGCCGTCCACGAGGTGCCCGCCGCCGGCGAGCACGAAGCCGGCCAGGACGGCGTCGCGCAGATCCGCCGGCCAGCCGGCGAGCGGAGGGTAGACGGTGGCGGCCGGCGCGCCGAGACGGATCACGGCGACGCGCCCGAGGTCGCGGCGGCGCACGATCGCGTTGGTGGCGTGCGTGGTGCCCAGCATCACCCGCGACACCGCGTCCTGGTCCGGGCCCAGCTCCTTGAGCACCGCCGCGAGGCTGGACCGGATGCCTCCGGTGACGTCCCGCGTGGTGGGGCTCTTCGTCCACGCGACGACGTCGCCCGAGGCGGAGATCACGACCGCGTCGGTGTTGGTGCCGCCGACGTCGATGCCGACGGACAGATCGTGCTGGGGTGTCATCGAAGTCCTCCTGCGACGCCGGCGGCGAACGGGACGTAGTCGAGGTCGTATCCGAAGGCCCGCGGCCCCGCGAGCTCCAGACCCCGCTCCGTCCGCCACAGCGGGTCGCACGCCCAGGCCAGCACGCTGACCCGCTGGCCGAACCGCAGCAGCTCGGTCGAGACGGCCTCGCCGGTCTCGGAGTCCACGACGGTGATGAGATCCGGGACGCTGGCGACGACGGCGCCGTCCTCGATGATCACCAGGTTCTCGTTCTGGATCTCCACCCGGGTCAGGCGCCCGCGGTCGGGGCCGACGCCCTCGACCGTGACCGACCCCCGGGTGAAACCGCCCTCGGTGTTGCGCTCGACATCGATGATCTTGCCGGAGACGACGACCTGGGCGCCGAGCTCGTCGGCCAGCTCGGCGACCGGTTCGGCCGCGGCCAGCAGGCGCCGGCCGACCTGGACCGCGCGGCTCACCGTCCCCTCGATCACCGCGCCGGGCGCGGTCCGCGAGGTGAGCACGTAGTGCGCGCCGAGGGAGATCGCCCCGCTGGCCACGGTGAGGGCGCGCGCGTGCCGCTCCAGCCAGGCCAGGTTGATCGGCCGCAGCACCGAGACGTTGCCGATCGCGTCGCTCATGACGGCGAACTCGCTCGGGAGCCCGGCCACGTTCATCGCGATCATCGTGGCCTGGGGGAAGGCGCGGCCCATCCCGTCCGCGTCCAGGACCTTCAGCCCCAGCCGCGCCGCCCAGCCCACCGGGGCGACGCCGTTGCTGCCGCCGATCTCCGCCGCCATCACGGCCGTCATCCGCCGGCCGGTGATCCGCTCGACCTCGCGGACGATCGTGTCGGTCTGGCCGGAGGCGGTGAGCATCTCGATGCCGACGGACGGCGCCCCGATCGCGGACATCACGATCACCGCGTCCTCGTCGGTGAGCTCCGCGACCGGGACGACGCTCACCGGGCCGTACTCGTCGATCGCCATCTCCACGGCCAGTTGCTCGGTTTGCACGGCGCCTCCGCCGCCCGTGCCGAATATGGCGGCGCCGGCCGCGAGGGCGGCGACGTCTGAGCGGGCGATCGTGCGCACGGACGCGCCCTCGCCGCCGGAATGCAGGTCCTGATCGGGCATGCTCCGAGGCTAAGGAGGGCGGTCGGGCACAACAATGTGTTGACACCCCAGAGAAATGCGCCAGAGTGTGCCAATGGAACAGGTCAACGTCACCGACATCGTGGCGCAGGGTGAGCGGCTGGGCCTGCGCTGTGTCGCGGGCTCCCCTGAGGGGGTCGAGGTGTCCGGCGTGGAGATCGTCGCCATGGACGATCTGACGTCGGCGTCACCGGACCGGCTCGTGATCGTGGCCATGCCCGACGGTGCGGTGCCGCGCCCCTATCAGGTGGACATCGCCATACGGCGCGCCATCGCCAGGCGGTGCGCGGGGCTGGTGTTCGTCGGCGACTTCCCGATCGCCGAGACGGCCCGCTCGCTCGCCGATCGCGGCGGGCTGCCGGTGCTGATGAGCACCGCGACGCCCTCCGAGCTCGCGGTGCTCATGGACCGTACGATCCGGGGCGACGCCGAGGAGGCGCTGTCCCGCGCCGAGTACGCCATCGCGCGGGCGTCGGCGCTGGCGGCCGAGGCGCCGGGCCGGCCGGTGGAGGCCATCCTCGACGAGGTCGGCGCGGCCCTCGGCGTGCGGCTCTCGCTCATCGAGGACCCCGGCGTGGCCCTGTCCCGGCCCGACGCGGTGTGCGTGGGCGAGGTGCCGGTCGGGCGGCTCACCGCCGACCGCGACGACGCGTCGGTGGCGGTCGCCCTCCCGGTGATCGCCGCCCTGCTCTCGCGGACCCTGCAACGCGAGCTGCAGGCCAGGTTCGGGCCGGTACGATCCCGGGCGGACCTCATCATCGAGCTGATCTTCGCCGAGTCGTCCCGCATCGACCGGCTCACTGTCGAGGCCACCCGCGCGGGGCTGCCCGTGTCGCTGTCCCACGCGGTCGCCTGGCTCACCTCCACCCATCGCGACGACCCGGAACGGCGCCCGCCCGCCGTGCTCGTCTCCTCGGTCGAACTGCACGCGCTCCAGCTCGTCGATCGGCGCGAGGAGGTGTGGCACCTCGCCACCTTCCACGACGACATCGTGATGGTCGCCTCGGAGGAGACCGGCGCCCCGGACCACCAGCGGCGCCTCCGCGACGTCATGGAGTCCGTGGTGGCCCACGCCGGCTCGGTCGCGGGCGAGGAGTGGGCCTTCACCGTCGGGCTCGGCACCCCGCAGAGCGGCGCGGCCGGCCTGCGGCAGTCGGCCACGGAGGCCCGCCTGGCGGCCGAAGCCGCCGTCGCCGGCGGCAGGGCGGGCCGCATCGAGGTCACCGACGTCACCGGGTTGCGCCGCGTCCTGCTGGACTTCTACGCCTCCCCGCTCAGCCGGTCGCTGCTCGACGACATCCTGACGCCGCTCGACGCGCTCGGCCCCGAACGCGCGGCCATCGCCATCCGCACGTTGGTCGCCTACCTCGGCCACCGCAACTCGCTGACCCGTGCGGGAGAGGCGCTCAACCTGCACCCCAACGCGGTCAACTACCGGATCCGGCGCATCGAGCAGACCCTCGGCCTGGACCTGACCGAGCCGGACGTACGCTTCGCGGTCGAACTCGCCTGCCGCGTACGCCTCATCGCCTCACGCCGCTGACCGAGCCCCCACCGGCCGACCCCGGCAGAGTTCACGCGGACCGCCGGTTCGTGAAGAAGAGGATTACGCTGGCCCACCGTGGACGCCCTGACGCGATATCGCCTGCACGCCGATGCGGTGCTCGTACTGATCGCCTGGTGGGGTTTCGGCAATCTCTACGAGGCGATCGTGGTGATGCCGTGGCTGTGGCACCTGCCGCCCGGGTCGCTCCCCGCCGAATTCGAGCCGGGAAGCCCCGTGCTCTACTTCCTGCCGGCCGGAGTCGCCCTGCTCACGCTCGCCTGGACCCTGGTCATCCGCGTCTCCCGCGATCCCGGCCGCTCTCGGCGTGCCGTGTTGCGCACCGCCGTCCTCATCACGATCTCGGCGGCCGGCACCGGCATCCTGGTCAGCGCCGTCAACCCGACATTCCGCGATCCGGCGGCGAGCGTGGCCGACGTGCACTCCGCGATCGTGATGTGGGAGGCGGGCAACGCGGTGCGCCTTGTCCTCGCGGCCACCGCGGCCGTCACCCTGTACCGATGGCGGGCCCACCCCGAGCCGTGAAACGCTGCCGGTGGCCACCTTCCCCGGCCGCGGACGATCTTGTTAGGTTGCCGTCATGTTCGGTAGGCGGCGCAAGTCACAGCAACTGCTTCAGCGCGCGATCGACTCCTACAGGCGGCACGAGACCCCCGACAGCGTGGGTCCCACCACCGGCAGCGTCGAACCGTACGGGGAGATCCCCCGGGTGTTCGGCACCACGCCTCCGAGCATGCTGTCCGGGGGCCGGCTGGGGGATCTCGACCTCCAGATGGACCTGCTGCGCGACATGGTCCGGCTTCTGGGCACGCACCACCCGGTCACTCTGATCACTCAGGCCAACCTGTTCGTCCTGAGCGCCCGGGTGGGCGACCACGACCCGGCCCTGTCCATGCTCCCGGGGATCGCCGAGGAGGTGGCCGGGCTGCTGGGGCCAGGGCACGCCGGCGTCCTGGTCATGCGCCGCGACCTGGCCCACCTTCAGTGGCAGTTCGGCGATGCGGAGACCGGGATCATCTCCCTCGACCGGGTGGTGGCCGACATGATCGCGAAGCTCGGCCCCGACCATCCCGACACGCTCATGGCCATGGAAGCGCGGCTCATGGCGCAGATGCGGATCGAGCCCTGGATCGAGCGGTCCCGGGAGAACACCCGGGCCGTCGCGGACGCCATGTACCGTCTGGGCGGTCCGGTCGAGATGACGGAGCATGACTTCTCCGAACTGGAGAGCAGGATCGTGCCGCCCGCCGAGATGGTCGTCCGGTGCGAGAAGGTCGTCCGGTCCTGCACCGAAGGGCTGGGCCCGGACCACCCGGTGACCCTGTCCGCCCGGCACACCCTCAACAGTTGGCGTCGTCAGCTCGGCGATCCGCAGGTGCGGGCCGCTGAGGAGGATCTTCACGCCCACCAACTCCGCGTCCTCGGCCCTGGCCACCCCGACACCTTCGTCGTCCGCGCCACCCTGCTCCGCGGCTCCGACCCGCCACTGAGCGAAACCGCCCTGTTCGCCGCCTACACCGAGTACTTCAACGACGCCCTGCGCGCTCTCGGCCCCGCCTACCCGATGACCAGAGCCGCCCACACCGAGGTCATGAGACTGGCGGGACACGCTCTCTGACCCGCCGTGGCCGGCACCGTGGCGGCGAGTCGGCCATGCGCTGGGACAGGCGCTCGCCGAGCACGGCCGCATCGACACGGCCTCGCACCGTTCAGGACTCCTTCGCGGCCAGCCGATTGACGGAATCGGCCCGCGTTGCCGGGGTCTCCGACTCACGCCGGGTGAGCACCAAGGGGCCGTCCTCGGTGATGGCCACCGTGTGCTCGGAGTGGGCGGTGCGCGAGCCGTCCGCCGACCGGATGGTCCAGCCGTCGGCGTCGTAGACGATCCGGTCGGTCGTGCGCGCGAACCAGGGTTCGAGCGCGAGGGTCAGGCCCGGCTGGAGCGTAAGACCGCGCCCCGCCCGGCCCTTGTTCGAAACGTGGGGCCCCTCGTGCATGGTGCGGCCGATGCCGTGACCGCCGAACTCGGTGTTGACCGGGTAACCGTAGTCGCGGGCCACCGCCCAGATGGCCGCCGAGATGTCACCCAGGCGGTTGCCCGGGCGCGCCGCCTCGATGGCCGCCTCCAGCGCTTCCTCGGTGGCGCGGACGAGCCGCAGGTCCTCCTCGGCGGGGGTCCCGACGATGACCGTGCGCGCCGAGTCGGCCGCCCAGCCGTCGATGCTGACCGCGATGTCCGCGGTGAGCACGTCGCCGTCGCGCAGCGTGTAGTCGTGGGGCAGGCCGTGCAGGACGGCGTCGTTGACCGACAGGCAGATGACGTTGCGGAACGGGCCGCGTCCGAAGGACGGCGCGTAGTCCCAGTAGCACGACTCCGCCCCGCGCCGTTTGATCATGCCGCGCACGTGGTGCTCCAGGTCCAGGAGGTTGACGCCCACGTCGGCGAGCCGGCCGACCTCGGAGAGCACCTCGGCGACGAAACGCCCGGCCACGTGCATGCGTTCGATCTCCGCAGGCGTCTTCAGTTCGATCACGAAAACCTCACGTCAAGAGTGTCGGTATTACTATACCGCCACCCTAGCACTTGCCGGTAAAGTAATACCAGCCCTATCCTGGGGGCATGGTCCGCCAACCGCTCACCCCTGAACAGATCGAAGCCGGCAGGCGTCTCGGCGCCCTGCTGCGTCAGGCGCGAGCGGGACGCGATCTAGCGGAAGTCGCGCACGCCGCCGGCATCTCGCCGGAAACCCTGCGCAAGATCGAGACCGGACGTCTGCCGTCCCCCGGATTCGGCACGATCGTCTGCCTCGGCGAGGCGCTCAACGTGCCGCTTCAGGAGTTGGCGGCCACCTGGCGCGGCAGCGACCTGCCACTGGAAGCCGCCTCGTAGCCGCTGCTCCGCCCGCCCGCAAAGCCACGGCGGACCGGCCGGTGGTCTCTCATCCAGCACCCGCGCCACCGCGCCCGTCCAGCCCCCGCCCTAAGACCGGCCCGACGCCGATCACCCCAGTGACGCAGTTGCCGCACGCAGGTCTTGCAGGGCGGCCAGCGCATGGTGCGCGAGCCCTCGGGCGTCATCACGATCGCTTTCGGACCACTGGGCGTAGCCCCGCTTGAAGGCAAGCACTCCCAGCTCGGCCGCGAGGTGCGCGGTCGGGTCCGGCACGCCGCGGGCGACGAGCGCGGCGGTCATGGCGGCGGCCAGACCGACGCTCTTGAGGGCGTCTCGCTCCTGAAGTTCGGTGCTGGCCGCTACGGCCGCTTTCAGGCGGGGGGCGAGTTCGCGGCTCGCCGGCCCCAAGGCGGTGGATGCGCGTTCGAGACCGGCTGCGACCGCCTGGAGCGGGCTGGCGTCGGCGGGCGCCTCGGCGATCCCCTCGGCGAGCAGCCGGCTCAGGGTCTCCTGGCCGGCGACCAGCAGCTCACGCTTGTCGGAGAAGTGCCGGAAGAAGGTGCTCTTGGTGACGCCGGCGCGCTCGGCGATCTGAGCCACCGTCGTGGCGTCGTAGCCCTGCTCGATGAACAGATCGACGGCCGCGACGACGAGTCGCTGGGGCGTGTCCGGTTGCCATCGGGCCATGAACGACATCATAGGTGATGGGACAAGTGTCCCGTCACCGGTGTATGGTGATGGGACAATGGTCCCATCACTTCGGGAGAGCTCCATGCACGTCTTCGTCACGGGCGGTACCGGCACCATCGGCTCCGCCGTCGCCACCGAACTCCTCGCCAACGGTCACACCGTTCTCGCGCTGGCCCGCTCGGACAAGTCCGCGCAGGCCCTCACGGACGCCGGCGCCCAGGTGCTGCGCGGGCAGCTCGCCGACCTCGACGTCCTGCGGGCCGGCGCCGCACAGTCCGACGGCGTGATCAGCCTGGCCTTCGGCACCGACTACAGCACCGAAGAGGCCGTCGCGCGGTCGGTCGCCGAGGAGAGCGCCGCTCTCGCCGCTCTGGGCGAGGAGTTGCTCGGCAGCGATCGTCCGCTGGTCACGGTCTCGGGCACGCCCTGGGTGCCGGGCCGCGTGTCCACCGAGGCCGACCCCGTGTCGACCGAGGGACCGGTGGGCGGTCGCGGCCGTTCGGTCAACGCGGTGCTGGATCTGGCGTCACGCGGTGTGCGCAGCGTGGCCGTCCGCATGCCGCGCACGGTCCACATCGAGGGCAAGGGCGGATTCGCCGGCCTGTTGACGGAGCAGGCGCGCCGCACCGGCGTGTCCGGCTACCCCGGCGACGGCACCCAGCGCTGGCCGGCCGTGCACGCGCTCGACGCGGCGGTCCTGTTCCGGCTGGCCCTTGAGTCGGCACCCGCCGGGACGGCCTGGCACGCCGTGGCCGACGAGGGCGACGCGGTACGAGACATCGCCACCGTCATCGGCCGGCGACTCGGCCTGCCGGTCAAGCCGGTGCCGCAGGAGAACTTCGGCCCATTCGGCCCGATCTTCGCGATGGACCAGCCGTCCTCCAGCGCCTACACCCGCGAGGTCCTCGGGTGGCAGCCCACCCATCCCAGCCTCCTGGAGGACCTGGAGAACATCCAGCCCTGAGACCTCCCCACCCGCCGCAGGGGGTGAGCCGGCCGCCGCCCCAGCAGATCCTGGCCGACGGTGTACGCACTGTTCCGGCGCTTCCAGTCCACCGACCCGAGCAGAAGGTCTCAGAACCGCCCTTTCACGGCCCTCGAAAAAGTGATATCACCTTAATATCAAGATGGGGGGACGGACGATCAGCAAGAAAGAGGAGCCAGGGCGGATGGAGACGCGAGTGAAGCAGGGTGAGTCACTGGCCCGATCGGCCTTCCTGCTGGCCTTCGACCTGCGGAAGGGGAAGCTGACCCAGCGGGGCGGGCTGGGTTACCTGCTGCGCGCGGCCACCCTCGCCGAGTTGCTGCTGGCGGGCAACCTGGAGGACGACTCGGGCAAGGCGCGCGCTCTCACCGCCCCGGCCGCCGAGCCGGGCTCTCTGCGGGCCGTGGTCTGGGAGCAGATTTCGAACTCGCCGCCCCGCTCGTGGTGGTGGTGGGTGCAGAAGCACAACGGCAAGGCGGTCCGCGTGGTACGCGACGAGCTGGCGGCCGCCCGGGTGATCAGCGTGGAGCGGCGCCGGATCCTGCTGTTCCCGGTCGAGCGGATCAGGCTGCGCAAGACGTACCTGTCGCGCAGGCTGGCCGAGCGCGTCGGCGGGGCCATCCGCGGCGGCCGGCCGGTCGGGCACCTGGACCAGGACGTCCGTGTCCTGGCGGCGCTGGCCACGGCGGCCCGGCTCAAGACGGTGGTTCCCTCCTGGCGGGAGATGCGTCTGCGCCAGGACCGGATCCAGCAGATGTCCGCGCCCGTCGAGCCGATCGCGACCGCATTGCGCAAGAGCGTCGAGGCGAGCGGGGAGTACACCACTTGACCACGTCGTTGAGAGCGCCGGCCCGCGCCATCGAGCACATGTTCTCCCGCGACGACGATCGTCATGGGTGTGCTCCAGGCCGATTCCGGCTCGGTGAGCTGGCAGGGCCGCTCGCTCGGCCACGACGACCGGCGCCGCTTCGGCTACATGCCGGAAGAGCGTGGCCATTACCAGAAGATGCGGGTCGCCGAGCAGATCGAATACTTCGGCCGCCTGCACGGAATGAGCGCCGAGGCCGCCAAGGAGGCCACCGAGGACCTCATGGAGCGGCTGGGCGTGGCCGAGCGCAGGAACGACCCGGTGCAGGCGCTCTCGCTGGGCAACCAGCAGCGTGTGCAACTGGCGGTGGCGCTGGTGCACGACCCCGAGGTGCTGGTGCTGGACGAGCCGTTCTCCGGGCTCGACCCGATCGCGGTGGACGTGCTGGCCACCGCTCTGCAGGAGCGGTGCAGGGGCGGGGTGCCGGTGATCTTCTCCAGCCACCAGTTGGACCTGGTCGAGCGGCTGTGCGACTCGGTCGGCATCGTGGCCGCCGGGCGGATGGTGGCCACGGGCACGGTGGCCGGCCTGCGCTCGGCCGAAAACGACGCGCTGCGGGTGGTCGTCCGCGATCCCGCCCATGGCTGGGCGGACGGCCTGCCCGGCACGGTCACCGTGGCCGGTGACCGGCACACTCTGCGTACGACGTACGGCGACGACCAGGAGATCCTGCGCCGCGCCATCAAGGCCGGGCACGTCGAGCACTTCGGCCACGAGCGGCCGACCCTCACCGAGATCTTCAAGGAGGCCGTGGCGTGAACGGGTTGATGCTGGTCGCCGCTCTTCATGATGCTCATCGGCCAGGTCGGGATGGTGCCCGCTGAGTCAGGATGAGACCTCTCACCGGCCGGTGTAGCCACCGATCGTCAGATGTTCGTGCGTGGTCGCGGTGGTGTGCCCGATCGGCCGGTTGAGCGCTGCCCGTGCGCTACAGCGGTCCGGACTCGCCGAGCCGGCGCATGACGTCGTCCACTTGGTCGCGTGTCAGCGGGCGGACGGGCAGCGGGCGCGCGGCCTCGGCGCGCAGCCCGTCGAGGAGAAAGCCGATGCTGCGCCGCCACGCGTCCGGTGCGGTGTCGGCGGTGTGCCGGACCAGCATGGCGGTCGACCAGAACACGAAGAGCATGTCCTCTCGGGTGAAGTCGGCGCGCAGTGCGCCGGCCCGCTGGGCCCGCTCGATGATCTCGCGTTCGCGCTCCTCGGCGACCCGGCACACGACGGCGAGTTGCTCGGCCGCGTACCGGCGGGAGATCACGTCGTTGAGGGCGGGGTCGGACGCCTGGATCCGGGAGACGTCCTCGACGTAACCGGCGAACCCCTCCCACGGGTCCTCGCAGGCCAGCGCCCGCTCCGCCGCCTCGCCCAGGGCGGCGATGGCGAGGTCGGGCATGACCGCGTCGATCAGCCCCTCGCGTGAGCCGAACCGGTGGTACACGGTGCCCTTGCTCACCCCGGCACGCTTGGTGATCTCCTCCAGGGGTGCGTGCAGCCCTTTCTCGCGGAAGACCTCGACGGCGGCGGCCTTGAGTTTCTCGACGTTGCGGCGTGCGTCCGCGCGCAGCTCGGCCTGTGCCATCCAGCCTCTCCTCCGATTTTGACGCTGCCCCCAAGTTTAGTGCTAAGCTGCTGCCAAAGCAGAACTTGGGACACGCGTCAAGATAGGTGGTGGGTCCGGTGGACACCGCAGAAGCGCAGGTCAGCGAGGTATCCGAGGCTCAGGAGAAGCCCGCCGGCCTCATCCTGATCGACGCCGGCGGCGACGTCTGCGCCATCGACGGCACCGGCTGCTGAGCGAGGCGGGAGATCATCATGAAGATCGAAGTCTGGTCCGACTTTGTCTGCCCGTGGTGCTACATCGGCCGGCGGCGGCTGGAGAAGGCGCTCGCCCGGTACGAACGCGCCGACGAGGTCGAGGTGATCTGGCGCGGCTTCCAGCTCGACCCCACCCAGCGGCGCGGTGAGAACATCCCCACCGTCGAGATGCTCTCCACCAAGTACGGCGTCACCCCGCAGCAGGCCAAGGCGATGAACGACAAGGTCAGCGCGCTGGCCGCGGAGGAAGGGCTGACGTACCACCTGGACGACGCCCTCACCGCCAACACCTTCGACGCGCACCGCCTCGCCTGTTTCGCCGCCACCCGCGGCCTGGGCGATGCGATGCACGAACGGCTGCAGCGCGCCGCTCTGACCGACGGCGAGGCCATCGACGACGTGGACACGCTGACTCGGCTGGCCACCGAGGTCGGGCTGCCGTCCGACGCGACACGCACCGTCCTGGACGGCGACGCCTACGCCGAAGACGTACGAGCCGACATTCAGGAAGCCCAGGCGCTCGGTGTGCGCGGCGTACCGTTCTACGTCATCGACCGCACCTATGGCATCTCGGGTGCTCAGCCGGTCGAGGTGATCCTCGACGCCCTGCACAGGGCGTCGTCCGCGCTCGCGTCCTGACCCCGGCACCGGCACGCGGCAACGAGGCTGGTCCGACGCACCCCCGCCCTCGCCTCCGCCACGCGATGGGAACATGTGGCGACGCTCGGCTCAGGCGTTCAGGGGTTCGACCGGATGGCGCCGGCGGAGGAGGCGATCTCGTCGGCGTCGGGTTCGAGGATCTCGACGGTGATCTTGAACGGCTCACCGCATCACCACCGCGGGTGAACCGGCGGGCACCCCCGGCCGTCCGGCGCTTTCGGCATCGAGCGACTTTCCCGAAGCCGTGGAACTCGTGACGCGGCTGTACGACCAGTTCGGGTTCGACACCGTCGACAACAGCCCGCTCAGCGAGTCGTGGCGCAGCGCTCCCGGTCAACCCGCGTGGTTCGCGCACGAGCACCAGGCCCGTGCCGAACTGATCGCCAACCTTGCCAGGGCGCGACGGATCATCGTGAGGTGAGTCTGTCCCTGGAGCCAACCTCCGTCACGACCTGCATCCGCACGAGCCGATGCGCTGCTCCATGGCATCGAGGCGCCCTGCGACGATCACGCCGAGGCCGGACAGCCAGTCCTGGAAGCGTTCCGGCCAGGTGTCCACCGCGTGACCGGTGCTGCTGAGCCCGAAGCCGTGGCCGCCGCTGGGATAGACGTGCGCCTCGACCGGACGACCGGCCGCCTGCCACGCCTCGATCAGCCGCATCGTGTCGGCGAAACAGAGCGAATCGTCCGCGGCCACCGTGGTGAACAGCGGGGGCGCCTGCTCAGGGACGGGTACGTGGCTGTAGCCGCCATAAACGCACGCGACGAAGTCCGGGCGCTCGCGCGTTTGCGCGGAGACCGCCGCCCCCGCCGACAGGTAGGCGCCGGCCGAGAACCCGATCACCCCGACCCTGCCGGGATCGATCCGCCACTCGCCGGCGCGCTCCCGCAGCAGCGCGATCGCACGCCGAAGGTCGTCCAGCGCGAGGGCGGGAACCCCTCGCGTCACGTCGGCGACGGAGCCGGCCGGCGACTCGCCGGTTCGTGCCGCCGCGAAGATGGACACGAAGGATGTGGCGAAGTCGGACTGCGCGGGCCCGCTGTCCTTGAGACGGTACTTCAGCAGGAACGCCGCGACGCCCCGTCGCCGCAGCCACTCGGCGACGTCGCTGCCCTCGTTGTCCATGGACAGCATGAAGAACCCGCCGCCCGGTGCCACGATGACGGCCGCCCCGGTGGCGGCGGCCGGTTCGGGCAGGTAAGGCGTGATGGTCGGCACCACGACGTTGCGGATGCGGAGCCCGCCGGTCACGGGATCCTTGAACGCCTGCTCACGGTGTGTCCAGTCCTCGGAGCCGGGTGCGGCATGCGGCCACAGAGGGATCGCGTCATCGCTCACCGGGGAGTCGAAGGTCTCGGCGGCGGCGGCGGCGTCGAGCACGGCCTTCACGGCCTCCTCCGGCGGCTCGACAGGCGGAGCGCTCGTCTGGGACGCGTTGGTGGTCATGATGTCGGGGGTCTCCTTCTGCTGGTGACGTGCATCGGTGCCCGGTACCGCCGGCAGGTCCTCGATCACGGCGATGATCTCCCGCGCGATGGGCCTCGGCCTGGACCAGGAGCTTTCCGGCCGGGTCGTACGGTGTCGTCATCCCTTGACCCATCGGGCCATGTCGGCGTACGTCTGCTCCAACTGGGGGAGGGCCGGGCGGGCCAGGTGGCCGTGGTCGACGTCGGGCACGGTGTCCAGGACGACCTCCACCCCGGCCTCGCGCAACTGCCGGGCGAAATGCTCGCCCGACGCCCGGAGGCCGTCGTACTCATCGTTGATGATCATGGTGGGTGGGAGGCCGGTGAGGTCGTCCGCGAGGCCCGGCATGGCGTAGGGGGTCGCCTCGCTGATCGGCGCGCCAAGGTAGTTCTCCACGATCGGGGTCAGCAGGTGCGGGGCGAAGGCGGCGGCGGGCGACAGCCGGTCCAGTTTCTCCTGTAGTTCCGGTGACGCCGGAGGCAGTTCGGGGTGGAGGCAGGGGTAGGCGAGCAGGAGCGCGGCCGGCATCGGCGCCCCCTCGTCCCGTACGCGCAGCGCGGCTCCCGCGGCGAGGTTGCCGCCGGCGCTCGCGCCTCCCAGGGTGACGCGCGCCGGGTCGGCGCCCAGGTCCTTCGCCTTGTCCACCGCCCACAGGTACGCCGCCACCACGTCGTCCAGCGGGACCGGGTAGTGCACCCCGTCCTTGGCCAGCCGGTAGTCGACGGAGACCACCACGGCGTCGGCCCGCACGCAGACCTCTCGCGCCGTCGCGTCGGCCTCCGGGCCTTCGAGGTCGCCCGCGGCCCAGGCGCCACCGTGGCACCACACGAACAGCGGACGGCCGTCGGCGTCCGTCTCCGGCGTGTAGACCCGGACGGCGCACGAGCCCGTCGCATGGTCCACCGTCACATCGCGCACCCGTGCCGCCGGAGCGGAGTACCGGGCTTCGCCTTCCCTCGGTGCGCGCAGCCGTGCGGCCAGTTCGGGGTCCGGCGTCCGTGCGTCAGGGTGATCGGCCCCCAGGTGCGCGTGCTCGAGAAACAGCGTCCGAAGGCGATCCCAGTACGCGTCTGCCATGTCTTTCCACTCTTCCTCTCCGCCGCCTGGGGCGGCCGTTAGGTCACGTCGGCGCTGCTCCGGCGCCACCCGCCCGAGCCGGGCCTCGCTCAGGGTGCGGGTCCGTGCGAAGGCGGCGGGGTCCACTGCGATTGCGGGTGCGGGAGGTCACAGGGCGCTGGGGAACGTGTGGGCGCCTCCGGTCACCGTGTGGCGGGTGCCGTCGGGCAGGACGACGTCCGCCTCGATCCCCTCCGGGACGTGGACCTCGACCTCGAACCCCGCGTCCTGACGGCGCCAGCCGCACTCGACGCGGCCGTGGGGCGTGTTCAAGGTGCCCCGCGCCCAGTCGAGGCCCGGGCCGGGAGTGGGCTGCAGCAGGACGCGGGCGTAGCCGGGTTCGGCGGGGCGGATGCCGGCGACCGTCTTGTAGAGCCAGTCGACGACCGCGCCGAGCGCGTAGTGGTTGAAGCTGGTCATCTCGCCCGGGTTGACGGTGCCGTCGGGCAGCAGGGAGTCCCAGCGTTCCCAGATCGTGGTGGCGTCCATGGTCACGGCGTAGAGCCAGGACGGGCACCGCTCCTGCAGCAGGAGCCGGTAGGCGTCGTCGATGTGCCCGGTCTCGGTGAGGGCCCAGGTGACGTAGGGGGTGCCGGCGAAGCCGGTGGCGACGTGGTGGCCGTCTGCCCGTACGAGGGCGGCGAGCCGGTCTCCGGCGGCCTGGCGCGGCTCGCCGTCGAGCAGCCCGAAGTGGATGGCCAGCGCGTAGACCGTTTGCGCGTCGGAGTGGATGGTGCCGTCGTCGTGCACGTAGTGCTTCAAGAAGGCCTCGCGGGTGCGGCCGGCCAGGTCGCGCCAGCGGCGGGCGTCCTGATCCTCGCCCAGGATGGCGGCCGCGTCGGCGGCGAAGGAGGCGCTGCGGTACAGGCAGGCCGTCGCGACGACCCCTGTGTCGGCTTTCGCCTGGTGGGGCCGGTCGGGTGGCGCGGCCGGGTCGAGCCAGTCGCCGAACTGGAAGCCCTGGTCCCACAGGCCGGACGGGGAGAGCCGGGCTTCGACTCCCTCCAGGTGCCGGACGATGGCGGG
Organism: Thermocatellispora tengchongensis; assembly: GCF_014202315.1. Lineage (GTDB taxonomy): Bacteria > Actinomycetota > Actinomycetes > Streptosporangiales > Streptosporangiaceae > Thermocatellispora > Thermocatellispora tengchongensis. The sequence goes on from NZ_JACHGN010000016.1 coordinate 61,987, forward strand.
GTAGTGCTCGGCCAGGCGGTCGCGGTCGCCGTACGCCTGCCACAGGCTTTCCGGCACCCAGACGGCGGCGTCTCCCCAGATCGCGGTCGGCCCGAGCATGGGTTCGCTCTTCGCGCGGACCTCTGCGGGCGCGAGTTTCAGCACGTTGGGCACCACGAACGGGACGTATCCGGAGTGTTCGGTCTCCACTGCGAGGTCGAGCAGCCAGCCGTGCAGGATGTCGGCGCAGTCGAACTGGTAGCAGGCGGCCGGTGCGTAGACGGCGATGTCGCCGGTCCAGCCGAGACGCTCGTCGCGTTGCGGGCAGTCGGTGGGCAGGTCGAGGAAGTTGCCCTTCTGGCTCCAGGCGGAGTTCTCCACCAGCCGGTTGACCAGCGGGTTCGAGCACTCGAACGTGCCGGTGCGGCGCATGGCGGAGTGCACCACGACGGCCTCCAGGTCGTCCGCGGTGACGTCGATTCCCGACACCTCGGCGTAGCGGAAGCCGTGGAAGGTGAGCGTAGGCTCGAAGACGTCCTCGGGGCCGCCGGACAGCACGAACGTGTCGGTGGCGCGGGCGCCGCGCAGCGGCCGGGTGGCCAGTTCCCCGTGCTCCAGGACTTCGGCGTGCCGGACGGTGATCTCGGTCCCGGCCGGGCCACTCGCTCGCAGCCGGATCCAGCCGACGAGGTTCTGCCCGAAGTCCACGAGGGTCTTCCCGCTGGGGGATGACCAGACGCGCACCGGCCGTAGCGTCTCGTGCCGGGTGATGGCCGGCTTCGTCTGCGGCACCAGCGTGGCGCGGTCGAAGTCGGCTGTGCGGACGGGCAGCCGCTCGCCGGATGGCGGGCGGGCGTCGATGCGTACCCCGTCGTACAGGCTGTTCTCGGTGACCTGGGAGCGGCGCGCGCTCCAGTGCGGCCCGGTCACCAGCACCTGGGTGGCGCCGTCGCGGTAGGTCACCTCCAGTTCCGCGACGAAGCCGATCGAAGGGCCGTAGTCCAGGTTCAGGCCGGCGAAGCCGAGGCCGCCGCGCCACCAGCCGTTGCCGAGGAGCACCTCGACATCGACGGTGTCGGCGATGTGGGCGATGTCGGCGATGAGGTCGGTGACGTCGTGTTCCTGCACCTGGAGCCGCCACTCGTAGGCGCTCCAGCCGGGGGAGAGGACGGCGTCGCCGACGGCGCGTCCGCCGATGCGAGCCTCGTATACGCCGTGGGCCGTAGCCCGGAAGACGGCCCCCGCCACCTGCGAGGCCGGCTGGTCGAGCGCGAGCCGGGCGCTGAGCACGAGGGCCGTGCCGCGTTCCGCATCAGCGGTGATCATGAAGGCGTGGTCGAGCACGCTGCTGTCTCCTTTCGTTACACGCACTACGCCGCGTCGAGCACCGCTTTCAGCGCGGAGACGATCCGCAGGACGTTGCTCGCGGCCTGCCTGCGGTGGGTGAGATAGCCGTGGGCGGCACCGACAGTGCCGCGCCACCCGACTGCGGCTCGGTCACCGTCTCGGCGAAGGCCGCCACCACCGGCCCGAACCGCGCCTCGAACGTACCCCCGGCCTCACTCACCGGATGCCTTCCTCGCGCAGGCGGGCCGCCAGGCGGCCGAGGATGGCGTGCGCGACGTCGAGCCCGACCAGGTTGAGGCGGCCGGTGGAACTCGTGGTCGCTCATGAGGTTTCCTTCCGCGCGGCGGCGGCGAGTGCGGTGATGGCGTCGGAGGTGAGCCCGAGGACGGGCCCGGCGAACTTGGCGAGCGGGATCTGGGCGACGGCGGACAGCACCAGAGGATCGACCTCATCGAGCTTGACGGCACCGGGATGCTCGGTGAGCCGTTTCCGGAGCAGATTCCCACCGACCGGATGGTCGAGCCACTCGCCCAGGAGGACGCGCCGGTCAGCTCGTCGGCTACGCCGTCGCCCGGCGTGTGCAGCTCGGCCCGCAGCCGGATGTCACGGGAGGAAGCGCCCACCTCGACCGTGAACGCGCCCGGGTCGATGCGCCAGCCGCCCCGCTTCGTGGAGTACCAGGCCAGGTCGCGGCCGGTGAGCCGGAACTCCGCCCGCGCCGAGGCGCCGGGCGCCAGCGCCGGCTTGGCGAAGCCGCGCAGCTCGTGCCGGGGCCGGGTGGGATGCGGCTCGTCGAAGGCGACATAGAGCTGGACGACCTCCTCGCCGTGGCGGGAGCCGGTGTTGGTGACGGTGACGCGGACCGTCCAGGCGTTCACACCGGTCTCCTCCACCTCCAGGTCGGAGTAGGAGAAGGTGGTGTAGCTCAGCCCGTGACCGAACGGGTAGGCCACCGGCAGGTCCAGGGTGTCGTAGTACCGGTAGCCGACGTAGCGGCCCTCACCGTGCACCGTGTGGCCGTCCTGCCCGGGAAAGTGCAGGTAGGAGGGGACGTCCTGGAGCTGGAGCGGGATCGACTCGGTCAGCTTGCCCGACGGGCTGTGCGCGCCGAGGATCAGGTCGGCCAGCGCGATTCCGCCCGCCTGGCCGCCGAGCCAGGACTCCAGGATCGCCTGCGCGTCGTCCCGCCAGTTGCTCACCGAGACCACCCCGCCGTTGGCCAGCACGACCGCGACCTTGCGGCAGACGGCGGCGATCGAGCGCAGCAGGTCCACCTGGCAGCGGGGCAGCGAGATGTCGGTGCGGTCCCGCCCCTCGGTCTCCGACTCCTCCGGCAGGCCAAGGAAGAGCAGCACGATGTCGGCCCGGGCCGCGTGGGTGACGGCCTCCTCCGTCATCGCCGGGCCGGGCTCGCCGGTCAGGGTGTAGCCGGGGGAGAAGGTCAGCTCCAGCTCGGGGCCGGCCGCCTGCCGCAACGCGTCCCAGGCGTTGTCCAGGCGGGTGGGCGTCACGCGGGAGCTGCCGTGGCCCTGGTAGCGCGGGGTGCGGGCGAACTCGCCGATGACCGCCACCTTCAGCCGCGCCGCCGGGTCGATCGGCAGCAGGCCGTCCTCGTTCTTCAGCAGCACCGCGCCCGCCCGGGCCGCCTCACGGGCCAGCTCGTGGTGGGCGTCCACGTCCCAGCCGTCGAAGCGCTCCGCGCGGTCCACGCGTTCCTGCAACCGCAGCCCCCGGGCGGCGGCGGCCGCGACGGACGCCCGCTCCAGGCTGCCCTCCTCCACCGCCGCCGTGATCCGGCCGTCGGTGCCGTCGGGCGGCATCTGCAGGTCGAGACCGGCGGCCAGAGACGCGACCCGGTCGTTGACCGCGCCCCAGTCGGACATCACCAGGCCGTCGAAGCCCCACTCCTCGCGCAGCACCTGCGTCAGCAGCCAGGGGTTCTCGCAGGCGTACACGCCGTTGACGCGGTTGTAGGCGGCCATCACGGTGTACGGCCGGGCCTGGCGCACGATGTGCTCGAAGGCCGGCAGGTACAGCTCGCGCAGCGTACGCTCATCGACGTCCGCGCTGACACGCATCCGGTCGGTCTCCTGATTGTTGACGGCGAAGTGCTTGACGCAGGCGCCGATGCCCAGGGACTGGATGCCGTCGACCAATGCGGCCCCCATGACGCCGCTGACATGCGGGTCCTCGGAGAAGTACTCGAAGTTGCGCCCGCACAGAGGGCTGCGCTTGATGTTGATCCCGGGGCCCAGGACCACGTCCACGCCGAGCGCCGCGGCCTCCCACGCCATAGCGGCGCCGATGCGGTGGACCAGCGCGGGATCCCACGTCGATCCGGACGTGACGGCGGGCGGGAAGCAGGTGGCGGGCACGCCGGCGGACAGCAGCGACCCGTCCTGTGGCCGCCTCAGCCCGTGCGGGCCGTCCGACAGGCGCAGCGCCCGGACGACGTCGCGGACGGCCTTGGTGGTCCAGGCCGTGCCGCCCGAGGTGAGGGAGGCCTGCTCGGCGAGGGTCAGCTCCGTGACCCGGTCAGACGTCATGCCCACTGCGCCGCCTCCGACTCGATGGCGGCGTGCCGCCGGGCGTCACGCAGCAGGTCGCGGTCGAACCCGTTGACGAGGAGGCAGAACGACAGGCCCGTGGCCGGGTCGGCCCAGGCGGACTGGCCGCCCGCCCCGCCGTGCCCGAACGCCCGCGGCGACACCCGGCCGCCGAACGGCCGCAGCGGCACCTCGACGCCGAGTGAGGGGATCTTCAGCGCCGCGCCGTCGTCGGCTCCGGCGATGATCAGGCCGATGCTCCGGTTGGCGGCGGCCCCCATCCGCATCGGGTCCGGTAAGGCGTTGCGGATCTCTCCCGTGGCCATCGCCAGTACGTCCGGCCGCCACAGCCCCGCGGTGTTGTGCAGCAGCTCCTGGTAGAACAGGGCCACACTGGCCGCGTCGGAGAAGGCGTTGGCGCCGGGCACCCCCGCTGCCACCACTTCCGGGTCGTTGGCGACGGCCAGTGTCCTCGCCGAGTCGGCGTCCAGGGCGGTCTCGTCGACCGGCTGCCCGAACAGCGCCTCCAGCACCTCCATCGAGCGGGTCCCGGTCGCGGTGACCCGCTTCAGGTCGGCCTGCCGCTCCACCGGGACGCCCAGCTCCAGCCGGTCCAGGCCCAGCGGGTCGAGCACCCGGGCCCGCAGTGCCTGCCGGAAGTCCTGGCCGGTCACGCGGTGGATCACCTCCGTCAGCACCCAGTGCGCCGAGGTGGCGTGGTATTCGTAGCGGCTTCCTGGCGGCCATTCCAGCGGCCACGCCTCCATCTCGGCGGCCCGTTTCTCCCGGGAGGCGATGGCGTCACGGGAGATGACGGCGGCCGGGAAGCCGCAGGTGTGCAGCAGCACCTGTTCGAGGGTGACCACGTCCTTGCCGTACGCGCCGAACCCGGGCCACACCTCGGCCACCCGCGTCCCGAGCTCGATCAGGCCCTCATCGAGCAACTGCCACACCAGCGAGGCCACGACCGGCTTGGTGGCCGAGAACAGGCAGAACCGGTCGGAATCACGGGCGTCACCGAACGACTCGAATGCCAGGATCTCACCGTGCCGGGCGACGGCGAACTGAACGGCGGGCCAGACGCCGTCATCGACCGCCTTCTGGATGTGGTCGCGCATCGAAGCGCGGCCGGTGGGGTTCATCGCATCTCCTCGCACAGACGGCACGCCGATCTCGACGGAGTTACTTATACGTCTCAGTGTTCCTGAGAGAGCAACTTAACCCCGGGTGAAGCAGAGGACAAGAGGGTGTTGAAACGTTTTTAGCCACATTCCGGAAACAGCCGCGACACCTGCGACATCAGGGCAGGCGGCCCAGCCTCCGGGCGATGACCACGGCCTCATGCCGGGACCCCGCGCCGAGCTTGCCCATGAGGGACTTCATGTAGCTCTTGACCGTGAACGTCGTGAGGCCGAGCGCCGAAGCGATCTGCGCGTTCGTCAGGCCGCCCGCCACCAGCGCGAGCACATCGTTCTCGCGGGGCGTCAGCGTGAGCGCGGGCGGCCCGGCCTCCTGATCGGTGAACCGGTCGGCCTCTCGCAGGAGCTCCTCGCGGATCACCGGATCGGCGGTCCGGGCGGCGAGCAGGCGCAACTGCGTGTAGGTGTCGCGCAGGGCCGCGCGCAGCCGGCGGTTCTCCTCGATGACCGCCGCCTCGCCGCCCTGCGGCGGCTCGATGGTCTCCAGCGCGTGCGCGACGACGAGATCGTGTTCGAGCGTTCTCGTCTCACCGGCGACGACGTCGTAGATGCGGCCGCCGATGATCTGCGTGTCGCGGAACGCGGCGTAGATGACGGTGACCGTCCGCTTGGCGACCACCACCGGGACCGCCACCATCGCGCGCAGTCCCTCGGCCTGAATGATGCGATCGTACTGGTGCGTGATGTGCGGAGCACGGACGTAGTCGTTCACGACCACGGGCCGCTGGATCGAGGCGGCCTTCCCGCCGAGGCCGTGCCCGAAGGACAGCCTGACCCCCGACAACGGACCCACCACCGGGCCGTCGAAGCGTTCGAGGAGCACGCCGTCACGATCGACAGGCCCGGCGAACGCGAGCGAAACCCCGGTCAGGGACCGGATCCTGGCCAGCGTGGCCTGCACCCGCTCGGCCCGGGGCTTCATCGGTACCCTCTTCGGAGGGTACGCGTGTTGACCGTCACGGCGCAGAGTATGGCGCATGCCATACGCGAATCACAGGGCCCATCACTCCTCCGTGCAGGCGCAGATCGAGTCCTGGCGGGCCGCTTTCGGCTCGGCCGAGGCGTGCGCGGCGGAGTTGCTGTGCGACCGGCACGACCCGTCGGCGGTCGCCTTCACCTTCGTCGAGCCCGATCTCAGCGCCCGTGACCTGACCTACGGCGAGCTGGCGGACGCCTCCAGGCGGCTGGCGACGCTGCTGGCGCTGTCCGGCGTCGCCGCCGGGGACAGCGTCGCCGTGCTGATGGGCAAGCGCCGGGAACTGGTGGTGACCCTGCTGGCGATCTGGCGGCTCGGCGCCGTGCACGTGCCCCTGTTCACCGCGTTCGCCACGCCCGCGATCGAGATGCGCGTGCGTGCCAGCGGCGCCCGGCTGGTCGTCACCGAGCCGAGCCAGCAGGACAAGCTCGCCCCCCTCGACGACCTCACGACGCTGGTGGCCGGACCCGAGCTGGACGAGCTCGTCGCCGGCTGCGAACCCATGGGTGACGCGGTGGCCGTCGGGGGAGAGAGCCCGCTGATCCACCTGTTCACCAGCGGCACCACCGGAGCGCCCAAGGCCGTGCCCGTCCCCGTCAAGGCACTGGCCTCCTTCGCCTGCTACATGCACTACGGTCTGGACGTCATCGCCGAGGACGTGTTCTGGAACGCCGCCGACCCCGGCTGGGCCTACGGCCTGTACTACGGCATCCTCGGGCCGCTGGCCACCGGCCGGCGCAACCTGCTGCTGAACGCCGGGTTCACCGCCGAATCCACCCTCGCCGTCTTCAAGGCGTTCGGCGTGACGAACTTCGCCGCCGCGCCGACCGTCTACCGCGGCCTGCGGCGCAGCGGCGAGGTGGACGGCCTCTCCCTGCGCCGCGCCTCCTCGGCCGGCGAACCCCTCACCCCCGACATCACGGCCTGGGCCCCGGGCGCGCTCGGCGTCGAGGTACGCGACCACTACGGGCAGACCGAGCACGGCATGGTGATCGTGAACGCCTGGCACCCCGACCTCGCCGAACCCGTCCGCCCCGGGTCGATGGGCAAGCCGCTGCCCGGCTTCACCGCTTCCGTTCTCGACGGAAAGGTGGTGCTCGACGTCACCGCCAGCCCGCTGATGTGGTTCACCGGGTACGCCGACGCGCCCGACAGGACCGCCGAACGGTTCACGCCCGACGGGCGCTGGTACCTGACCGGCGACGCGGGGTCGGTGGACGACGACGGCTACTTCTTCTTCTCCTCCCGGGACGACGACCTCATCCTGATGGCCGGCTACCGGATCGCGCCCTTCGACGTCGAAAGCGTGCTGGCCACCCACCCGGCCGTCGCCGAGGTGGCCGTGACCGGACGGCCCGACGAGCTGCGCGGCGAGGTCGTCGAAGCGTTCGTGGTCCTGGCCGACGGGGTCGCCGGCTCGCCCGAGCTGGCCGCCGAGCTGCAGCAACTCGTCCGTACCGGCTACTCCGCCCACGCCTACCCGCGCCGCGTGCACTTCGTGGAGGCGCTGCCGAAGACCCCCAGCGGCAAGATCCAGCGCTACCTCCTCCGTCAGGCCGGCGTACCTGGCCGACCCTGACCCTGCACGAGCACCGTCTCGCCGCCCCGGCCCAACGGAGGATCACCGTGTTCCGGCACTGCCGCCGATCAATCGGCAGCTCAGGCAGAGCGGCGGATCACCAAGGTCGCGCTCTCCGGCGGCGCGGGGCGGCGGGCGTCCGGTCTTTCCAGGCCGGTGAGCACCGTGTCGGCCAGTTCGGCGGCGACGGCCTCCATGTGCTGGTTGATCGTGGTCAGGGGCGGTTCGGCGAAGCGGGCCATGGGGGTGTCGTCCACGCCTATGACGGCCAGGTCGGCGGGGGCCGCCAGCCCTGCGGCGCGCAGCCCGGCCAGCAGGGCGATGGCGACCTCGTCGTTGAAGGCGCACACGGCGGTGACGCCTTCCTCACGCCAGGCCCGCGCCGCCGCTGCCGCGGCCTCGGTGTCCAGCGCGACTTCCCGCACCGACGGAGAAGCGAGGCCGTGGTCGGCGCAGCCCTGCCGGACTCCTTCCAGGCGTGGATCGAGGAAGGCGCGCATGCGGGCATCGGCTGGAGCGGCGTAGCCCACCCGGACATGGCCCTGCGCCACCAGATGCTCGATCTGCATCCGTCCGACGCGGACCTGTCCGCGTGTCATCACGTTCGGCTCGCCGTCGCTGTCGCCCCAGACGTTGACCACGTAGGTGCCGGCGGCGCGCATGTCCGCGCGGTGCTGCTTGGCGACGGGGGCGAAGGAGACGACGGCGGCCGGTGCCAGGTCCTTCCACAGCGTGGCGACGGTGCGTCCGCTCTCGATGCGGGTGACGACGCTGAGGCCGTGACGTTCCAGGCCGGCGGTGAGGTATTCGATCAGCTCGATGGCCGTGGAGCCCAGCGGCAGGTCCGGCATGAGCAGCAGCACGATGTCGCTGCGGCCCAGCCGCAGGGTCCGGGCCGCGGCCGAGGGCGTGTAACCCAGCTTTTCCACGGCCGCGAAGATCCGCTGCCGCGTCTCCTCGGAGATCTTCTGATGCGGCACGTTGTTGAGCACGTAGCTGACCGTCGTCTGCGAGACGCCGGCCTCTTTGGCCACGTCGATGGACGTGACGCGCCGCGCTTTGGCCATCGAGTCTCCCTGGTCCCGCCTGCCACCGTGCTGAATCGTATCAGCGGAGGGGAGCGGGCTGCTCACGTGCCTCTGACCGGCACGTGGTCAGGATCGGCCGGTGTCCAGGCAGGCTCCGTTGGTCGCGGCCACCCGCCCCAGATAGCGCAGGCTCGGCTTCGGGGCACGGTCGAAGGTCTGGCGGTCCACGGCGACCAGGCCGAACGTCATGGCGTAACCGGCGTGCCATTCCCAGTTGTCCAGCAGCGTCCAGTGCAGGTAGCCCAGCACGCCGGCGCCGTCGGCGATGGCCTCGGGCAGGCCGGCGAGGGCCTGGCGGATGTGGGCGATGCGCAGGTCGTCATCGGCGGTGGCGATGCCGTTCTCGGTGACCAGGACGGGCACGCCGGTGAAACCGGCCGCGAGACGGACGGCGTTCCCCAGGGCTTGCGGGTAGTACTCCCAGCCGGTCTGGAAGGTACGCTCGGTGCGGGCGGCCTTGAGAGGGCCGTCCGGGCCGAAGACCATGCGGGTGTAGGTCTGCACGCCGACGAAGTCGTCGTCCTTCGACAGCTCCAGGAACGGCTCCACAATGTGCCGCAGCATCTCCGCGGCCTTCTGCTCGCCGCCCTCGCCCGCCTGGACGTCCTGGAGGGTCAGCGACCAGCCCACGCGGGCCTTCGGCTGGAGTTCCTTGATGGCGGTACGGGCGCGGCGGTGGGCCTCGCAGAGGTTCGCCACGCCCTCGGGGGTGGTGACGGGCAGGGCGAGGGTCGCGGTGCCCGGCTCGCCGCCGACGCGGCGGGCGAAGGCATCCGCCGGGTCCTGCTGCGCGGCCTCGGCCGGGCCGCCGTAGGCGAGCAGGCCGGTCGCGGCCAGCAGCGCGCCCACGTTGGGCTCGTTCAGCGTGACCCACCACGTGACCTCGCCGGCGAAGTGGCTGACGACGCGGCGGCAGTAGCGTTCGAACAGCTCGGGCGCCTCGGGCTGGTTCCAGGCCCCGTCGCGGGCGAACCAGGCGGGCACGGTGAAATGGTTGAGCGTGACGACCGGAGTGAGGCCGCGTTCGTGGCAGGCGGCGGCCATGCGGTCGCCCTCCAAGTCTGCGAGCACACCAGGCCGGGCCGCGGGCGCTACTGCAGTTGGTCGCGGCGGCGGGTGAGGTAGGCGGTCTCGCCGGTGTTGCCGGCCAGCTCGATGGCCCGGTCGTAGGCCGCGCGTGACTGCTGACTTCGGCCCAGCCGGCGCAGCAGGTCGGCGCGGGTGGCGTGATAGGCGTGATAACCGGCCAACGTCTCGGCGAGGCGATCGACGATGGCCAGTGCCACCTCCGGCCCGTCGAGCTCGGCCACGGCGATGGCCCGGTTGAGGGCGATGATCGGCGAGGGGTCGAGGCGGACGAGCTGGTCGTAGAGGGCGAGGACCTGCGACCAGTCGGTGTCGCGGATGTCGCGGGCGGAGGTGTGCACCGCGTTGATCGCGGCGAGGATCTGATAGCGGCCCGGAGCCACCCCGGCAGCGGCAGCGGCCAGGCGCTCGCGTACCAGTCGGTGACCTTCGGCGATCAGTTCCGCGTCCCAGGCGCCGCGGTCCTGCTCGGCCAGGGGGACCAGTTCGCCGCCGGCCGAGACCCGGGCCGGGCGGCGGGCCTCGATGAGCAGCATCAGCGCCAGCAGGCCGGCCACTTCTCCGTCCTGCGGCAGGAGCGCGCGGATCAGGCGGGTGAGCCGGATCGCCTCGGTGGTCAGGTCGTGTCGTACGGGATCGGTGCCGGGGCCGCTCGCCAGGTAGCCCTCGTTGAAGACGAGGAACAGGACGGCCAGGACGCCGGAGACGCGTGCCGGCAGATCGCCGACGGACGGCATCCGATAGGGGATGCGAGCCGCCTTGATCTTGGCCTTCGCGCGGGTGATGCGCCGCTCCATGGTGGTCCCCTGCACCAGGAAGGCACGGGCGATCTCGGGCACGGTCAGACCGCCGACCATGCGCAGGGTCAACGCCACGCGGGCTTCCATCGCCAGTGCCGGGTGACAGCAGGTGAAGATCAGCCGGAGCCGGTCGTCGTCGATGGCGCCGACAGGCTCGGGCGGGTCGTCGTACGACATCTGAGCCTCCCTGTGCTTGGCGTCGCGCTTGCTCTCACGCCGGATCCGGTCGATGGCCTTGCGGTTGGCGGTTGTGGTCAGCCAGGCTCCGGGATTGGGCGGCACGCCGTCGGCCGGCCACCGCTCCACGGCGATCGCGAACGCCTCGGCAGCCGCCTCCTCGGCGATGTCGAGGTCACCGAAACGCCTGGTCAGGGCGGCCACCACCCGCGCCCACTCGCCGCGGTGGGCCCGGGTGATCGCCTCCTCGACGTCGCTCACAGGAACGGCCGCACCTCGATTTTCCGATCGCAGACCTTCGACGCCTCGGCGGCGAGCTTGAGCGCCACATCCAGATCGGGAGCCTCCCACACCCAGATGCCGGCGAGGTACTCCTTCGACTCCACGAAAGGCCCGTCGGTGAACACCGCCTGCTCGCCCCGGTTGTCGATGACCGTGGCCGTGTCGGTGTCCGCGAGTCCGCCCGCGAAAACCCAGTAGCCCTCGGCGATCAGTCGTTCGTTGAACGCGCTGATGGCAGGCCGCCTGTCCGTGCTGCCGGGATTGCTCTTGTCATCGATCACGGAAACCAGGTACTGCATCTGAAGATCATCTCCTGTGGTGTCGAGTAGGAACTTCAGGCCGTTGCGTACCGAGGGCGCCCGGCCGGCCGGTAGACCTGGATCGTCACGCCCTTCGAGTCGACCCGCGACTCGACCAGGTCGAGCGCAAGATCCGGACCGGTCTCCGGGAACAGTCTCGCGCCCTGGCCGAGGATCACCGGGATCACGATCAGAGTCATCTCGTCGACCAGGTCGTTCTCCAGCAGCCATTGGGTCAGGATGCCACTGCCGTGCACCTGCAGCTCACCCCCGGGCTTGGCCTTCAGCTCACCGATGGCCGCCGCGAGGTCACCGCGGAGAACGGTCGTGTCCTGCCAGCGCGGCGCGGCGAGCGTGGCCGAGGCGACGTACTTGGGGGACTCGTTCAAGGCCACGCCGATGGGATGTGCGCGCATCTGGTCGATCGATCCCCACGAGCCCGCGAACAGCTCGTAGGTGCGCCGGCCGAACAGGAACGCCTCTGCGCGCTGGTAGGTCTGCGTGATGAACGCCCTGGTCTCGTCGTCGCCCTTCCCCCGGGCCCATCCGCCGCGCTCGAATCCGTTCCTGCGGTCATCCGACGCGGCGCCGTTTCCCTGCATCACTCCATCGATGGTGACCTGAGTCATGGTCGTCAGCTTCATGATCGCGGTTCTTTCGCCGTGGCGCCGCCCCCTGCGGGCGGCCTCACCCCTGCTACGAACACCACCGCCCCGATCCGACACCGCTCCCAAATTTCTCGTCAAGCCGCCCAGTGCCCCTCGACCACGGCCTGGGCCCGCTCGTGGGCGATTCGGACCACGAAGGAGGAAGTCCATATGATCGCGGCATGGCGCTCGACTTGTTCGCAGGAATCCCGGTCACCGAGTACGCGGCAGCCCTGAAGTGGTACGAACGGCTGCTGGGCTCCCCGCCGACGTTCGTCGCGAGCGACACGGAGGCTGTGTGGGAGCTCGCAGAACATCGGTACGTGTTCATCGAGCAGCGGCCCGAGCGCGCCGGCCACGCCATGCACACGATCTTCGTCGACGACTTCGATGCGCTCGTCGCGCAGATCGCCGAACGTGGACTCGACCCCGCAGAGCGGGAGACCTACTCCAACGGCGTACGCAAGGCCACCTACCGCGATCCCGACGGGAACGAGATCGGGTTCGGCGGCGCTCCTTTGTGACCGCCTTGATGACCGCGTTGGCGCCGGTGTTCAACAGGGCCGAGCCGCGCCTGCAGACCGGCGAATACGTCCCGGGCGGTGATGCCTGACCTGCCCGAACGTAACGGGTGGACGATCGCGGAGTGGGTCGGAGACCGCAGTCGCGACGCCACCCGGCGGCTGCTGGACCGTGCCCGCTGGGACACCGCGCAGGCCATGCGCGTCCTCCGCGGCCTTGCCGTGGCCTTGGACGCGAGGGACGGCATGGGACCTGTCAGGTCCTCGGCTCCTGGCGGGCGCGCTCCTGGTGGCGACGGGCCTTCAAGCGGTTACCGCAGGTCTTCATCGAACACCAGCGGGCGGTGTTGGCCCGGCTGCGGTCCAGGAGGAACAGGCGGCACTCGTCGTTGGCGCAGGGGCGCAGCCGACCGGGCCTGCGCGCCTGGACGTCGTACCAGGCGAGCACCAGCTCCACCGCGAGCATCCGTTCGGGCGGTCCGCACAGACGCCACCGCAGACCTGACGCGCCGACCTCGGGGAGCTGGTGGACGCCCGTGAGCAGCCGCGCAGATCCTCCTCTGGCACGGGGCCGCAGGTGGCGGTGGCGGCGCCGATGCCGCTGGAGGCGCCCGAGACGACGGCCACGCGGCCGGCCAGCGGAGCTCCGGTGAGCAGAGCAGCGGTCATGACAGATCCTTTCAAGGGTGAAGGCGGGCCCGGGGTCAGGCCGCGTCGTCGTGTGCGGTGGCGGCGGATTTGTCCCGCCAGGGGGCCGCGTCCTGCTCGATGCGGTCCAGCTTGACCCGCAGCCGCTCAAGGGTGTCGCGGCCGAGGTACAGGTGCCCCGGCAGCTTGTCCTGGCAGGTGACCTCGTAGATCAGCGCGGCGCCCTTGACCGGGTCGCCGAGCTGGGTGTGGTTGGCGGTGCCGGCCCAGTCCAGGGTGACGTGGGCGGGGGTGCCGTCGTAGGCGTCGATGCGGTGCGCGGCGGTGGACAAGGAGCCGGCGTCGAGGAAGTCGGTACGGAAGACGCCCGGCTCGACGACCATGCACTGGATACCGAAGGGCTCCAGCTCCGCCGACAGTGCCTCGCTGATGCCGGCGACGGCGAACTTGGTGGCGGCGTACATGCTCACCCCGGGCTCGCCTTCGAATCCGGACCGGGACCCGATGTTGACGATCTTGCCGTGCCCGGCGGCGCGCATGCCCGGTAGGACGGCGCGGGTCAGATTGATCAGGCCGAAGACGTTGAGGTCGAACAGGGAGCGCGCCTCGGCGTCGGTGATCTCCTCCAGCGCGCCGAGCAGGCCCCGGCCCGCGTTGTTGACCAGGACATCGATGGCGCCGAAACGAGCGACGGCCGCCTCGACGGCGGGTGGGATCTCCTCGCCGCGGGTGACGTCGAGCCGGACCCCGAGCACCCGGCCGGACCGCTGGAGGTCCTCCGGCAGGGCGTCCGGGTTACGGGCCGCCGCCACCACGGCGTCGCCGCCCGCTAGGGCGGCACGAGCGATCTCCAGGCCGAGGCCCCGGGAGGCGCCGGTGATGAACCACGTGGACATGTGAAAGCTCCTTCGTGCGGATGAGAGACAGGACCGGATCACCGGTCCGATTCCTACTGAACCAGCTCTGAGCAGGGAAAACAGGCGGCAAAACAGCCCAAGCCATCGGGGGACGAACTGGGCCACCCTCACCGAATGCCGCACCGCGGGAAGGCGCGACACTGGGTGGTATGGACGGTGACCACACCAGCACCCCGCTGGCGGAGTTCCTGCGCTCAGCCCGGGCCCGGCTCGGCCCGCACGAGGCCGGGCTCGACGAGCCGCTTCTGGGCCGGCGCCGCGTCTCCGGGCTGCGGCGCGAGGAACTGGCCCGCCTGGCCGGGGTGAGCGTGGACTACTACACCCGCCTGGAGCAGGGCCGTAGCCGCAGCGCCTCGCCCGAGGTGCTCGACGCGCTGGCCACCGCCCTCCGCCTCGACGACGCCGAACGCGAGCACCTGCACATCCTCGCCCGTCCCCAGCCCGCCCGGCGCAGGCGGCGCCCCCGCCCGCAGCGGGTCCACCCGGCCACCTGGCGGCTGCTGGACCTCCTGGAGACGGCGTGCCGGCCCGCCTTCGTCCTGGGCCGCCGCCTGGACGTGCTGGCCCACAACCGGCTCGCCGGACGCCTGATCACCGACTTCCGGGCCCTGCCCGCGGCCGAGCGCAACCAGGCTCGTTTCGTCTTCCTCGACCCCCACGCCCGCGAGCTGTACACGGACTGGCCCGCTGTGGCCGCCGATACGGCCGCCATGCTTCGCCGCGACGCCGGACGCCACCCCGACGACCCCGCTCTCGGCGCCCTCGTCGGGGACCTGTCCATCCGCAGCGAGCACTTCCGCCGGTACTGGTCCGACAACAAGGTCCACCGGCGCACCACCGGTACCAAGGGTTACCACCACCCGCTCGTCGGCGACCTCACCATCACCTATCAGGCACTCGCCCCCGCGGACGACCCCGACCAGACCCTGTTCATCTACGACACCGAACCCGGCAGCCCGTCCGAGGCCGCACTGCACCTGCTCGCCCGCTGGAGCGAGTCGGCCGCCGGCAACCAGCTTGCCGAGAACCGGGCGGACGACCGGTCGAGATGACAGCGACTTTCAGGCTCGTCGGCCGCGGGAGGCGAGGCGGTCGGCGAGGGTGCGGGCCGAACCTGGAGGTGGCGGCGCCGGATCAGCGCGCCGCGCGGTGCACGATCATCGTCCGGTCATGCGGGTGGTCAGGCGGGCCAGCAGGGAGACGCACTCGCGCAGTCGCTGCTGCTCCTCGGGGCTGAGCGTGTCACGGATGGCGGCGTCGAGCCAGGTGGCGCGCTGTGCGCGTTCCCGCTGGAGGCGGGCGCGGCCGATGTCGGTGATGTGCAGCAGGAGCTTGCGGCCGTCACGGGGATGAGGCTCGGCCCGCACCAGGCCGTCGCCGAGGAGTTCCTTGACGGATTTGGCGGCCGCCTGGTGGGTCACGCCGCGCAGGTGGGCAAGGTCGGCCGTGGTTCGCGGGCCGCCGCGATCGAGGTGGCCGAGGATGGCGGCCTCTCCGGAGGGCATGGTGTCCGCGGCCCGTACGGCGCGGACCAGGTCCCCGATCACCTGCCGCAGGTCTTCAGCCAAGGCGTCGTCTTCCATGGCCTCACCCTACCTCTATTATGTAATCAAGTTGTACAGCTTGGTTGTATAGTTGGAAGGGTCGGGGACATGCATCTCACCAAGTTCGGTCACGCCTGCGTCCGCGTCGAGAAGGACGGCCGCCGCCTGGTCATCGACCCGGGCGGCCTGACCGAACCGCAGGCGCTTGACGACGTCGACGCGATCCTGGTCACCCATGAGCACTTCGATCACTTCTCGGAGGAGGCCCTGCGGAGAGCCGTTCAGGACAACGCGGCCCTGAAGATCTGGACCAACACCTCCGTTGCCAGGCAACTGGACGGTCTCGGCGCGGGCGTCACCGCCGTAGGGGAGGGGGAGGTCTTCACCGCGGCCGGCTTCGAGGTGAAGGTCTACGGGACGTGGCACGCCCTCATCCATCCTGACATCCCGCGCGTCACCAACATCGGCTTCCTCCTCGACGACGCCCTGTTCCATCCCGGAGACGCGCTCACCGTCCCGGACGCCACCGTCGACACCCTGCTGCTGCCCGTACACGGCCCCTGGTCCACCACCGGGCAGCTCATCGACTACGTGCGCGCGGTGGCCCCGCGGCAGTCCTACGCCGTCCACGACGGCGCCCTCAACGAGATCGGCACCGCAATGGTCGGCGGCTTCCTGGGCGGCATCGGGCCCCGCTATGACCACCTGACCGCGGGCGCGTCCGTCGAGATCAGTTGAAGCGGCGGCACACGGGTGCACGGCACCGTATGCTTCACCGGCGCTCCGGCGGGAGGGTGGTCCATCCCCGACTTGACCCCGTTCATGATCCCGAGCGGGGTGCGGCTGACCAGCTACGCGGGCGAGGCCGCCGACCTGCCGTCCGACCTCTTCGCCCGCCGGCTCCAGGCCCTCGTCGAAGGGCGCCTCACGACCCCGGTCGCGAAGGTCTACCACGGCCTGGAACAGGTCGGTGACGCCCAGGCCGGCGTCGAGTCCGGCGCCATCCCGGGCAAGCACGTCGTTGTCCTGAACGACTGAGCGGCGAGCCTTCGGGGCGCCGCACTCCGCTCACGGATCGGTCGTAAGCGCGCGGGCTGCGAAGGCGGCTGGGGTGATGCCGGTGCGGTCGCGGAAGAAGCGGCCGAAGTTCGCGGGATCGGTGATGCCGAGGTGGGCGGCCACACTCCGGGCGTCCCACCGGGCGCTTCCCAGCAGGCGCCGGGCTTCAAGGAGGCGCCGCTCGTCGATCAGGTCACGCACCCCTTTGCCAGTGGCGTTTCGAGTGGCGCGGCTGAGGGTGCGGACCGAGCAGCCGAGCAGCTCGGCGTAGTCCGCCGCCCGGTGCAGTTCGCGGAAGTGCAGCTCCAGGGCGTCCACGAACCGGCCGTAGGTATCACCACGGGCCGTGCCGGTCGTCGCCGCACCCGTGGGGGTGATGCCGGGGGCGTTGGCAAGGCGCAGCAGCAGCGATTCGAGCAGGCTGCGCCGCAGGGCGTGGTGGACATCGAGGGGGCGACGTCCAAGTGCGCGGTGTTCGTCAAGGAGCTGGAGTGCCGTCTGCTGCAGCCAGGCTGCACGTGTTCTTCACGCCGTCGCCGGAGGAGGTGGCGTGGGCCGAACAGCGCACCGGCAGCCCGGAGTCGTGCTTCGCGCTGGTGCTGGCGTTGAAGTGCTTTCAGAAGATGGCGCGTTTCCCGTCTCCGGACGAGATTCCCGAGGTGGTGATCGACCACGTCCGGCGCTGCCTGGACTTGGCCGAGGATGTCTGGCCGGGCCATGGGTCCTCCCCGAGCGCGAAGGCGCATCGCAAGCTGGTGCGCCAGCGTCAGGGCGTGAAGTACGACGCGGGCCGGGCCCGGGCGATCGCCGCGGTGGCGATCCGGAAGGCGGCCCAGGCCAAGAACAACCCGGCGGACCTGATCAACGTGGCGATCGAGGAGTTGCTCCGGCTCCGGCTGGAGCTGCTCGGGTACACGACGTTGGAGGACCTGGCCACCAGCATCCGCGCCGAGGTGAACGCCACCATCTTCGCCACGATCGTGCAGCGGATGGGCGAGGCCGGCCGGGCCCGGATGGAGGGTCTGCTCGTGGTCGGGCCGGACGGCAAATCGACGTTCAACCGGACACCCAGGGCCAGAACTTTCCGGTCTTCGCCCTGGCCACGTTATTCGGGTTCGACCTGATGCCGCGTATCCGCAACTTCAAGGACCTGATCTTCTTCCGCGCTTCGGAGAAGATCGCCTATCCGCACATCGATCAGCTGTTCGGCGAGAGCGGCCGCCACGTCATTGACTGGAAACTCATCGAAAGGCACTGGGGCGACCTGATGCAGGTGGCGATCTCCATCAGCGAGGGCCGCCTGTCCTCGGCCACGCTGATGCGGCGCCTGCGGTCCAACTCCCGCAAGAACCGCATCTACAAGGCCTTCCGTGAGGTCGGCCGCAGCGTGCGCACCGTCGCCCTGCTGCGGTATCTGGCCGACCCGGCGCTGCGGGCGCGCGTCACCGCGGCGACGAACAAGGTCGCGTCCTACAACGGCTTTTCCAAGTGGCTCGGCTTCGGCGGGGTGCTGGCCGACAACGACCCCGAAGAGCAGGAAAAACTGATCAAGTTCAACACGCTGCTGGCCAACCTGGTCGTCTCCCACAACGCCCTGGACATCTCCGACATCGTGCGGCAGCTGGTCGCCGAGGGCTGGAGCATCACCGCCGATCAGCTCGGCCGGATGGCGCCCTACCTGCGCGCCCACATCAGCCGCTTCGGTGCGTACGCCACCGACGACCTACGTCATCGGCCCGATCCGTTCGATCCCCTGCTGAAGGAGGTCGACTTCGCCGACGTCGAGCTGGCCGCTTGATCGCTCGCGCGGGTTGGTGTCATGAGCATGCGCAAGCGAACGGTGGCCCGCGCGCCGCGCGGGCCACCGTTGTGGCGCGGGATCCGGCCGGGGCTCAGCCGGGGCGGGCCGGAGTGGAGGTCAGCTCGGGCCGAACCAGGTGGAGAGTGCTTCTCGCAGCGCAGGCGCGGCTGTTGCGGCGGGTTCGTCGAGGGGCGCGGCCCAGGCGATGTGGGCGTCCGGGCGGATCAGCAGGGCGTCGGCCGGCCGGGTGTCGGTCCTGGCGGTGTGGACGTCGACGCGGTCCTTCCAGTCGTGGGCGGCCTCGCGCAGGTCGGGGCGGTCGGCGAGGTCGAGCAGGACGGGCCTGGCGGGGTGCATGAGCCGGGCGACGCTGGTCATGCCCTCGTCGGTGTGCAGGGTGAGGTCGGGGGCGAAGGCGCCGGTCAGTGGGTGGTGGTTGGTGCCGGGCGTGGGGTAGCGCAGGTCGCTTCCGGCGACGAGGGCTCCTATGCGGCGTAGGGGTTGTTCGTCGGTGAGCAGTTCGGTGAACATCTCGCGCAGGGCTTCGGCGGCCGCGTCGTGGCCGCGGCGCAGGGCGACCTGGGCGCGGGTGTGCAGCATGGTGCGGGCGGAGGCGAGGTGGCGTTCGGTGTGGTAGGTGTCCAGCAGGCCGAGCGGGGCCCGGCCGTGCAGGTCGGCGGCGAGTTTCCAGGCGAGGTTGACCGCGTCCAGCATCCCGGTGTTGAGTGCCACGCCGGTGGCGGGGAACAGGTGGGCCGCGTCCCCGGCCAGCAGGATGCGGCCTTTGCGGTAGTGGTCGGCCTGGCGGGCCTTGAAGGTGAAGCGGGACAGCCGGGTCGTGGCGGCGATCGGCAGGTGCGCGCCGAGCACGCGGTGCACGCTGTCCTGGAGTTCGGTGACGGTCATGGGGACGTCGTCGTCGTACTCGGTGGTCTCGTCCTCGATGGTGTAGAGGGAGACGCTGGTGGCGCCGGGTGCGGAGCCGAGGCCGAACAGGCCGTGGTCGGTGCGGGTGAATCCGGCGCGGACCACGCCGAAGCCGGGGACGTCCAGGTCGCCGTTGCCGAGCACGGTCACCGCGGTGGGCAGGGTGACCTGGGCCAGCCGGTTGACCTCCGGGTAGACGGTGCCCGGAAAGCCGATGCCGGCCCAGTCACGGACGCGGCTGCGGGCGCCGTCGCAGCCCACCAGGTAGCGGGCGGGCACCTGATACGGCCCGTCCGGGCCGCGCACGTCCACCGTCACCGCCGCGTCGTCCTGGCGGATGCCGGTCACCTCGTGCCCTCGGTGGATTTCGACGTCCAGCTCTGCGGCACGTTCCTCCAGCAGCCGCTCCAGCTCCTGTTGCGGCAGCGGCAGGGCGTGCATCGGAGGATCGGGGAGCCGGGTGAAGTCCAGGTGCACGCCGCCGAACGGGAACCGGGGCGCCGGCGGCGGTCCCGGGCAGGCGGCCTCGAAACGCTCCAGCAGGCCCCGGTAGCGCAGCAGCTCCAGGATCTGCCCGCCCAGGCCGCCGGCCTTCGGGGTGTCCCGGCGGCGCGGGTGCCGCTCCAGCACCAGCGGCCGCACCCCGGCCAGCCGCAGCTCGGCGGCGAGCATCAGGCCGGTCGGCCCGGCCCCCACAATGATCACATCGGCGTTCGTCACTTGTCTGCTTTCCTCGTCATTCCTCGTCATTCGTCGTTGTCGCCAGCGTCGCCAGCGTCGCCAGCGTCGTCAGCGTGCGCATGGCGCTATTCCCCGGTCCGCCGATCCCGGGCCCGGCCGATGATCCCCCGGGCGGCTCCGCCGGCATGGTGGTGCGGGCCTGAATCAGGGGCAGCATGGCGGGATGGGATGGCGACGGGTCACCAGGCGATGTGTCAGCTTCCCAGGTCGGCCACGGTCGAGGACGGGGCGGTCAGGACGGCGTCGAAAGCGTCCAGGACGGGAGTGTGCAGATAGGCGCTCTGGATCCGGTAGCGGTCGGGGCCGGGAGCCTCGCGGGGCGCCTGCCGGAGGTCGGCGATGCTGAGCCCGAGCCCGGCCTCGGCGAAGGCGGCCTCGACGCTGCCCGGCTCGGGCGGCTGCAGCGGGGTGTCGTCGATGGCGAAGCCGAAGCGGGCGTTCTCGTCGGGGCGCATGTCGGCGGTGTGCCCGCCGATGCTGGTCAGGGCGAGCGCGACGTAGTCTCCCCCGAGGGCGTGGTGCAGGTGCTGGCCCATCGGCAACCCGGTGAGCCGGCCGTTGAAGGAGACGGGCGTCTTCTGGATGTGGGCGTTGTGGGCCGGCAGCACGATGCGGGCGCCGGGGCCGGAGCGTCGCAGGTGCCACTGGACGGATCCGGCCATGTAGACGTCGCGGCCGGAGGTGTCGGCGGTCCAACCGGTGCCGGCGTACAGGCCGGCCATGGCACGGAAACCGTAGTCGGCGTGGCAGGCGGCCTCCAGGCGGCGCAGCGCGAGGTCGTAGCTGTGCCGGTCACCGCGGGAGACGTACAGCACCTCGACGGCACGGAAACGCAGCAGCAGCCGCATCAGCAGAGCGCTGAGCGCGTCCTGCTCGGCGGCGGGCAGACGGGTCCAGGCCGGTGCGGCCGAGGCGGCGGACGCGCCGGCGAAGGATCCGGCGATCCGCATCGCCTGCTCGATGGCCGGCAGGGTCTCGGGGTCGATGTCGCGCAGGTAGTCGGCGACCGGGGCCAGGGCGGGCAGCAGGGAGCCGCCGGCGGCCCGGATGTCGATGCCGGCGAACCGCATCGGCACCCCGGCGGTGGCGTTGTGCCGGCGCATCCAGCGCAGCGGCTCCTCAACGCCCACCGGGATCGTCGCGTCGAGCAGGGCCTTCAGGTCGTCGTCGGTGCCCTGGCCCTGGGCCCAGGCGTCCAGGGGGAAGCCCTCGCTGAAGCCGTACTCGAAGGCCAGGACGGTGAAACCGCAGCGTTCGGCCAGGAAGCGCAGGATGCGCTGCCGCAGGTGCGCGAACTCGGTGATGAAGTGGGAGTTCTCGCCGATCGCGACAACGCGCGCGTCGCCGATGAGCGCGCGCAGCGGCTCCAGGTCGTCCAGCGGCGCCTCGGGGTCGAGGTGGCCGAGCGGGATGGCGTGCTCGCGCAGCCAGCCGGTGAACGGGTCGAGGTGGGACGAAGCAGGCATGCTGATGAACCGATTCTGTCGTGCTTTGGTACGGGTTGGATCAGAGGTGCGGCAGCGCGGAAGCCGCACGCTCCAGGTCGTCGACGCTGCCGGACATGATCGTCCGGACGTGCGCGGTGATGTGCTCCAGCGGCCAGTCCCACCACGCCACCGCCAGGAGCCGGGCGATGTCGGCGTCGCTGTGGCGGCGGCGGATGAGCCGGGCGGGGTTGCCGCCGACGACGCCGTAGTCGGGCACGTCGTCGACCACCACGGCGCCGGAGGCGATGATCGCGCCGTGCCCGATGCGGACGCCGGGCATCACCATGGACCGGTAGCCGAACCACACGTCGTGGCCTACCACGGTGTCACCCCGGCCGGGCAAAGCGCTGATGAGGTCGAAGTGCTCGGCCCAGGAGCCGCCCATGATCGGGAACGGGAACGTCGAAGGGCCGTCCATGCGGTGGTTGGCGCCGTTCATGATGAACCGCACACCCTCGCCGAGCGCGCAGAACTTGCCGATGACCAGCTTCTCCGGCCCGTAGTGGTACAGCACGTTGCGGGTCTCGAACGCGGTCGGGTCGTCCGGGTCGTCATAGTAGGAGAATTCCCCGACCTCGATCAGCGGCGAGGTGACCAGCGGCTTGAGCAGCACCACTCGGGGCTGGCCGGGCATCGGGTGCACCACGGTCGGATCGGCGGGGACCAAGGCTGTCATGAACGGTTTCCTTTCTGCCTGGAGCGAGGTTCGCGGGTTCTGTGTGGAGGATGTGAGGCCGTCCGCCGGGCCTCATGATTCACTGCGGCTTGATCCGGGCCGCAGCCAGACGTCGCAGGCCGGGGTCATGGGCACTCACCGTGGCTCCCCATCAGCGGGGCCTGTGGGTCGTGGCGCCGGTGCGGCGCCCCTGTGTGTACGCCTACGCCCCAGCGGGCGGGACCCATTCGACGAACTGAATCACGATGCCGTTGGGGTCGGTGAGCTGGAAGAGCCGCTCGCCCCAGGGCTCCTCCCGCAGCGGTGCCGCGATGGGGACGCCTTCGCGGCGCAATCGTTCGTATTCGGCGACGACGTCAGAGATGCCGAAGTAGACCATGACCCCCGCCGGTCGCTGCTCGCGGACGCTGCCCGGCAGCATCCGGCTGCCGCGCGCCACCAACACGATGTCGGCGCTGTCTGGACGGGTGAGCGTGACGAAGCCTGTGGCCGCCACCGACTCGTGGAAGCCCAGATGCGTGGTGAAGAAATTGATGGAGGCCGCCAGGTCGTCGACGTTCAGCGACACGGCCGAGGTGATGATGTGCAGAGTGCCTCCCCAGAAACGGAAAATCCGGCAGCCCGGCGAGCACCACCAGCCATCGTGATCTCTACGGACGCCCTCCAGCCTGGCCGCAAGCCGGCACCGGTGACAACTCCGGCTCCGATAAGGTGCCTTAACCTCTCGCTTAACAACGAAAGAGCATGTGTGGAGCTGCGGGACATCGAGATCTTCCTAACCCTGGCCGAGGAACTGCACTTCGGCCGGACCGCCGAGCGGCTGCACGTGACACCTGCCCGTGTCAGTCAGGCGATCAAGAAGCAGGAGCGCCGGATCGGCGCCGCCTTGTTCGAACGCAACAACCGGGCCGTGGCGCTGACGCCGATCGGCAGGCAGCTCTTCGAGGACCTGCGGCCGATGTACCGGGGCCTGCACGAAAGCCTGGAGCGCGCCATCCGCGCGGCCGGCGGAAAGACCGAGGTGCTGCGCCTGGGCATGCTCTCCAGCAATGTCCAGGACTTCCGGCCGCTGCTCGACGGGTTCCACGCCCGGCATCCCGCGTGCGAGGCACAGATCCGCTACGTCGGGTTCGGCGACCCGTTCGGGCCCTTGCGGGCCGGGGAGGTCGACATCCAGATCGCCTGGCTGCCGGTCAGGGAGGCCGACCTCACCGTCGGGCCACTCGTCCGCGTCGAGCCCGTCGTCCTTGCCGTCGGCGCCGGCCACCGCCTGGCCCAACGGGAAACGGTGTCGTACGAGGACCTGGCCGACGAGATCGTCATCGGCGGTGCCAAACCCGACTACTGGCGGCAGGCCCTCGTCCCCAGCCACACCCCCGGCGGGCGGCCGATCCGCGTGGGGCCGGCCGTCACCGCCGAGAGCGAACTGCTGCCGATCCTGTCCAACGGCGAAGCCGTCGCGCTCGTGCATTCCCATGCCAGCCGTTACCACTCCCGGCCCGACATCGTCTACATACCGATTCGCGACGCACCTCCAGCACGGTGGGCGCTGCTGTGGCGCACCGCCACCGAAACCGACCTGATCCGCTCCTTCGCTCACACCGCCCGCCAGGTCGGACCCAGCGTCGCCGGACACGAGTGACCTGTGGACAGCCGCTGGCGCTGAGGATGGATCATGATCACGAAGATTCCTCAGCTGGTGCCACTTCGTCGTGCAGGCCGCAGACTTTAGAGGCGCGGATACCGAACACGTAGGCGGTCTCGAGCAGCGCGTGTTTCATAAGCGACCGCCTATGAAACACGTGTCGCGGCCGGGCGTGTCCAGGACGCACATCGTTTCATAGGTCGGTGCAAACAGATAGTCATTTGAAACGCTCCCATGAAACACTTCCGGGGGGCGCGACGACGACTACCTCTGTGTGGAGGCCCACGCCTGTCCGATGACCTCCTGCGCCGCCCCTGCCGGCTCGCCCTGCCGGACCGGCAAGGGCAAGGTGGCCGTCCAGTACCACACCGCCCGCTTCCGGCTCGTGCCTGCGCTCGCCAAGACGCTCACCGTGGCGACCCCGGCCGTCCGCAAGCCGGGCACGCTCTGGATCGAACTGCCCCGTCCGACCGCGCCCGGCGCAGAACCGGGGGTCGAGCAGCAATGGAACGGCCAGTGGCGTTAGCAAGGCGGCGGTGCGCGGCTTACCGCCACTCGTCGTTCCAATCCGGGTGGAGCGTCGAATAGGCAAGCATCTTGTAACGGTTCCATCGCTCTAGGTGATCCGTCTGCCGGTTGGCCCTACTTTGCGGGCATGCCGGTGGAGTTTTTGACGGATGATGAAGCTGCTGCGTACGGGCGATTCGCGGGGCCGCCGTCGCGGGCGGATCTGGAGCGAGTGTTCTTCCTCGATGACGAGGACCGGGCGCAGGTCGCGCAGCGGCGCGGTCAGCACATGAGGCTCGGGTTCGCGCTCCAGCTGGTGACAGTGCGGTGGCTGGGGACGTTCCTTGAGGACCCGCTGGATGTGCCGGGTGTGGTGCTGGAGTTCATGGCCGAGCAGCTGGAGGTCGAAGACCCCTCGCAGGTGAAGCGGTACGCCGAGCGGCGCGAGACGCCGTTCGATCACCAGCGGGACATCCGGCGGGCGTATGGGTGGAAGGACTTCACCGACGTTGACGGCGAGTTCGCGGCGTGGGTGACGGCCCGTTCCTGGACATCGGGCGACGGACCGAAGGCGATCTTCACCGACGGGATCGGGTGGCTGCGAGAGCGGAAGGTACTGCTGCCGGGCGTGACGACGCTGGCCCGGCTGGTGGCGAAGATCCGAGACGACACGACCAAGCGGCTGTGGGGTGTGCTGGAAGGGCTGCTGACGGGCGGGCAGCGGTCGGACATCGAAAGCCTGGAGCTTGCGGGCCTGGGGGCCGAAGCGCTGGTGCCGCCGCGTCGGCTGGGAGAGCTGGCCAAGTACGGGATGCGGGCAGACGCCTCCGCGCTGCGCCGTCATCCGGACGGCCGCCGACTGGCCACGCTGCTGGCCACGGTCCGGCACCTGGAGGGCAAGTCGGTCGACGACACCCTGGAACTGCTCGATCTGCTGATGGCGACCGAGCTGGTGAACAAGGCGCAGAACGCCTCTGACAAGGAGAAGGTCCGCAAGCACCCGAAGCTGGCGAAGTCCGCGGCCAGGTTGGCGGTCGCGGTGGAGGCGTTGTTTGAGTCCGACGGCTGGGGCGGCCCGGACGAGGAGGTCCGCGTGGCGGAGGTGTGGGAGGCGATCGAGACGGTCATCTCCCGCGCCGATCTGCGCGCGGCGCTGGTGCTGGTGAACGAAAGCGTGCCGCCGGCGGACGCCGCCGACCCCGACGACTGGCGGGCCGAGCTGCTGGGCCGGTACACCACCGTGTCGGGGTTCTTGAAGGTGCTGCCCGAGGTGATCGAGTTCGGCGCGAATGCCGAGGGGACGCCGGTGCTGGAGGCGATGAAGGCGCTGCCGGACGTGCTGACCTACCGCAGCCGCCTGCCCGCCCCGCTGATCCCCGGCCGCCTGGTCGACGCCGGCATGGTGAACAGCCCGTGGAAACGCCTGGTCTTTGGCCACCCGATCCGCGAGGACGGCTCGGTGAACCGGCACGCCTACGCCTTCTGCGTGCTGGAGCGGTTCTGGCGCGGCCTCAAGCGCCGCGAAATCCACGCCGACGCCTCCACCAAGTGGCGCAACCCCCAGGCTGAGCTGCTGGAAGGCGCCCAGTGGGAGGCGATCCGGCCTGACGCGCTCACCGCGCTCAGCCTCCCCACCGACCCCGACGCGCTGCTGGCCGAGCACTCGGCCACCCTGGACGCCGCCCTCCGCGAGGTCGGCGGACGCCTGACCGCCAACCCCGACGTCCGGGTCGACGGGGCGGGGAAGATCCACCTGACCGGGGTGAAGGCGATCGAGGAACCGCCGTCCCTGGTGGATCTGCGGGCCCGCACCACGGCGATGCTGCCGCGCGTGGAGCTGCCCGAGGTGATCTTGGAGGTCATGTCCTGGGTGCCCGAGCTGGCGGAGGCGTTCACCGCGGTGTCGGGAGGCCGGTCCCGGCTGGAGGACCTGCCGGTCTCGATCGCGGCCTGCTTGGCCGCACACTCCATGAACGTCGGCTACCGGCCGATCGCGAAGAAGGGCGTGCCCTCCCTGGAACGGTCGCGACTGTCGCACATCTATCAGAACTACTTCCGGCCCGAGACCCTGGCGCCGGCGAACGCGCCGCTGGTCGCCCGCCAGGCCGGGTTGTCGCTGGCCCAGGCGTGGGGCGGCGGCCTGGTCGCCGCGGTCGACGGGATGCGGTTCGTCGTCCCGGTCCCCGCCGCGTTTGCCCGCCCCAACCGCAAGTACTTCGGCTCCAAACGCGGAATGACCTGGCTGAACGCCATGAACGACCGCGGCATGGGACGCGGCGCGAAGGTTGTGTCGGGAACGATCCGCGACTCCCTGCACATGGTCGACGTCATCTTCGGCCTGGACGGCGGTGATCTCCCCGAGATCGTCGTGTCCGACACCGGCTCCTACAGCGACCTGGTCTTCGGCTTGCTGGAGCTGCTCGGGATCTCCTACCGGCCCGCGCTGGCGGATCTGCCCGATCAGAAGGGCTGGCGGATCAACGCGTCCGCGGAATATGGGCCGCTGGGCGCCTTCGCCCGGGGAAAGATCGACCTACGGAAGATCCGGCGGAACTGGGAGGACATCCTGCGGGTGGTCGCCTCGATCTACACCGGCACCGTGCGGGCCTACGACGTCGTCACCATGCTCCAGCGTGATGGCCACCCCACCGCGCTCGGCGAGGCGATCGCCTCCTACGGCAGGATCTTCAAGACTCTGCACATCCTGCAGTTCATCGACGTCGATGAGAGCTACCGCCGCGACATCAAGGACATCCGCAACCTCCAGGAGAACCGCCACTCCCTCGCCCGCAAGATCTGCCACGGCAAGAAGGGCGAGCTCTACCATCGCTACGAACGCGGCCTGGAAAACCAGCTCGGCGCCCTCGGGCTTGTCCTCAACTGCGTCACCCTATGGACAACCGTCTACCTGGACGCCGCCGTCCGCCGACTCAAGGCCCAGGGCTACCCGGTCCGGGAGGAGGACATGGCCCGGCTGTCCCCGTTCGTCCACTCCCACCTCGGTGTCCACGGCACCTACACCTTTGCCTTGCCCGAGCTGGCCCCCGGCGCAATCCGCGACCTGCGTGACCCCGACGCCGCCGAAGACGACGACGAGATCTGACCCCTCCCGCCGGCGGCGGCTACTTCCGGGCGTTCATCTAACGACCGTTAGATGAACGTCGAGCCGAGCGTGGCCAGGCGAGCCGTCAGATCCCGTCAAAGCGTTCATCTTGCCGTTCATTTTCCAATAGTGTTCAGCTACCTCTCACGGCACGTTTGATGAACGGAGGGCGCTTTCCATGGCGCTCATCGGCCTGGTCCGGGTCAGTACCGACAAGCAGAACACCCAGCGGCAGCACGACGCCCTCGACCCCATCTGCCTGAAGGTCTTCGAGGAGAAGATCAGCGGCAAACTCGCCACCGACGACCGGCCCGCGCTGCTGAACGCGCTCTCCCACATCCGTGACGGCGACCTGCTGACCGTCCAGGAGGTCGACCGCCTCGGCCGCAACCTCCTGGAAGGGCTGATCGTCCTCAACGACCTGTTCCAGCGCGGTGTCGGCGTCAAGGTGCTGGAGGGCATAGCGGCCGGCGAGCACATCGAACGCTCCCTCATCCTCGACCTGGCCCTCGCCCTGGCCGAAGACCGCCGCCGCGACATCACGCGCAAGACCAAGAACGGCCTGGAGGCCGCCCGCAAACGCGGCCGGGTCGGCGGCCGCCGTCCTGTGGTTGACGACGACAAACGCGCCGCCATTCTCGCCCGGCGCCAGCGCGGCGAATCCATCCGTACCATCGCCGCCGGAGTCAAAGTCTCCGTCGGTGTCGT
This sequence comes from Thermocatellispora tengchongensis, assembly GCF_014202315.1. GTDB lineage: Bacteria > Actinomycetota > Actinomycetes > Streptosporangiales > Streptosporangiaceae > Thermocatellispora > Thermocatellispora tengchongensis. Next base: position 90,276 of record NZ_JACHGN010000016.1, read on the forward strand.
CCACAAGACCCTCGCGGAGTCCGGCGTTGATGGCGACTCCAGGTAGTTGCAGGCAGCGAGTCCTTCCGCTCCTTGTCGGTCGGCTCCTCCCAGGCCGAAACAGAGGGTTCCTTCGTGGGCGAGCCGCCCGGAACCTGCCCGACCAGCTCGACGCGCCGCCGACCAACACCGGTGAGCAGCATCGCGTGCCCGCATCGGACCCGGACGCGACCCTCGATCTGCCGGGACTGCTCGCCGATCACCTGCGTACCACTGGTGATGAAACCGTCCGCCAGGCCCTCGCCTCCGGGCAGACCATCCGTCGCGGCCACGGCTACTCGGTCCGCATCACGGCCCCGCTCACACTCCACCGCGTCGCGCTGGAACAGAGCGCCGCCCTCGCCGGCCGGCCCGACCGAGCGCAAGGCGCACCGCGTGTACGCCGCCCGTGTCACAGCCGTTCAGGCCACCCCACTGCATCCCTCATGAGCTGCGACACGGCAAAGCCGCTCAACGCTGCCCTGCTAACGGGACTTTTCGTTCGGATCCTCGTCGTGCCCCGTTCCGCACCACCCCCTCCGGCGGGATGAGCGTAGGGACCGTCTTGAACAAGCTGGCTGAGACCGCCGAGCACGTCGGCGAGTTCGCCCGCGAGTTCGCCGCCCAGAACTGGGTCGACATGGATGAGGAAGAGGCCGTTGGCTGGCGCAAGGCCTTGGCGGACCTGGAGGCCGCTGCCGCCACCTTCCGCAGCACCGTGAACCTCATCGACTGACCGGGGCTCTGCAGGCCGCACAGCGCGACCACCCGCATTAGAACGGCCAGTGGCGATAACCCGAGCCCCAACGGCTCGCTAACGCCACTGGCCGTTCGGTTGCTGCTCAACCCCCGATCCATGGTGCCGGCTACAGACCGCCTGCTGCGAGGCCCGGCCCCGCAGCAGAAAGAACCGGTGGCGCAGTCAGACGCCGCGGGTCCAGAACTCCTGCGCCGACCCCGTGAACGACGTCGGGTCGCCGGCGAGGAAGAATTCGTCCCACACCGGCCCGTCGGAGAGCTCCCAGTGCTCAACGGCCAGACCGTCCCTGAAGCGCCACGCGCCCATGCCGACGCGCGTCCAGATCCATTCGCCACGCGCCGTGCGGAATGTCCCGTGGATGATGCCGTAATGGTCGTCGGCGAGGATCTGGTCGATCTCGAGGGGTTCGACGTTGGCGTCGGCGAGACTCGCCCGCCGCTTGGCGTAGCGGCGCAAGAAGTCCATTCCTCCGGTCGCCGCCAGACGCACGCCGCCGGTGTGAATCACCATGTCCGGAGACATCCGCTCCATCATTTTGCTGGTGTGCTCTTGTTGCCGCAGGAGCCGCTCGTCCTCACTGAGGCTCGGATCGGTCGTGATCGCCGCGCCGCCTCGGTACAGCTCGGCCAGCCACAAGGCGTTCGGATGGGTGTCGGACAGCATGATGTCACCTCTCGGTCGGGAAGTGTCCGCAGGGCCCTCGCCGGGTCGGAATGAGACATCGAGGACTCCATCAGATCGGGGAGGGGCGCGTTGCGCGGGTCAGCCACGCGTCGAGACCGTGCCCATTGAATCATAGTTCTCATATGAGAAGCATGTCTCACTCAGAACGGGGTAGCTCATCGTGTTCGTCTCCGCAGCCAGCCCGTCGCCGATAGCCGGGATCGCACGTCGCCGGACGACATCCGCCGCCTCGGCGAGGTGCCCGCCGCCAACGTCGGCGACGCTCTGGAAGGAAGGGGGCGGTTTCGAGCAGGGGGTCACGCCGGCCGATCGCCAGGTCACCGTGCTGCGGGTGTGAAGGGGCATGGATAGCGACCGGTTCAGAGGGTGACGGATCCCTCCGCGAGGTCGTCGTACAGGTCCAATTCCTCCGCCGGGCGGTCGAGGCCGCGTAGGGGGCCCTGGTCGGCGAGGTGGGTCTCGGCGTACAGGCGGGCCACCGCCGCCTTGCGGCCGTCGTCCAAGCCCCAGGTGGCCTACTCCTCCAGCAGGGCGGCGGCGTACACGTCAGCCATGAACTGGGCGAGCGGGTAGAGACGGGCCTCGGCGACGGGCGGGTCCAGGGCGGACCAGGCGGAGATCGCCTTGGCGAGGTCGTCGACGCGGGTCCGTACGAGGTCGGAGGTGGCGGCCTCGCGCAGGCGGTCGAGGAACGGTTCGTGGGCCCGTTCGCGGACCATGGCCCGCCGCACGTCCAGGCAGAGGATGTTGTCGCCGCCCTCCCAGATCGGGTTGACCTGGGCGTCGCGCAGGAGCCGGGCCACCGGCCACTGTTCGATGTAGCCGTTGCCGCCGTGCACCTCGATGGCGTCGCTGGCGGCCGTGACGCCGAGCCGGGCGGCGCGCAGTTGGAAGGCGCGGCCCGTTTCTGGCATATTCCGGCCGGCCCCCAAGAACGGCCTCGAAGCCGCCCGCAAACGCGGCCGGATCGGCGGCCGCCGTCCCGTGGTCGACGACGACAAACGCGCCGCCATCCTCGCCCGCCGAGGGCGCGGCGAATCCATCCGCACCATCGCCGCCGGCGTCAAAGTCTCCGTCGGCGTCGTCCACAAGACCCTCGCCGATGCTCAGGGCGCCGCCGCGGCCGCCGAGGGCAACCACGGCTGACCAGCCCGACCCACTCTGGAGGAGAGCGCCGTGCCGCTGCCGCAGATCCCGCTCGACGACCCGCGCGTCCTGCAGCGTCGCGGGCCCTCGCTGACCTGATCAACAAGTTCGCGCACCAGGAAAGCAACCCTGAGCGGCAGCTGACCATCATAGAAGCGCCCGAAACTTTGGGACTTCTGGCCTGAGAGTGGCCATCCGCCGGCTCGGCGGCCGGAAGGTGCCCGCGGGCGCGCCGACCGGTTTCGTGCCCATGTCGCCGGCCGCGCTTCATCTCCTTCAACACCGCCACCGCCTCCATCAGCTCGCCCGTGCCCGGCCCGCCCTGGAAGTCGATCGCGGCCAGCACGTTCGAGCGAGGTGAACCGGCGCAGGTAGGTGTAGGAGTCGGCTGCGGCGACTGCCCCCAATCACCCGTCGACGCAGAGTAACTTGCGGGAATTGCCATTCTCGGTAGTTGCTGGCGGGCGACGCCACGCAACAGACACGATTTTCTGTTTTTGATTTTCTGGAAAACAGAAAATGGTAGGGTGCGCGTGTGGCGACGGAGATCGACAGTGGGGTTGGGCAGTGCAAGCACTGCGGGGCGGTCATCGAGCGGCGGCAGGGGAGGGGGCGGCCCAGGGAGTACTGTCCGCAGGGCGACTGTCAGGCGGCGGCCAAGCGGGAGCGCGAGATGCGGCGGGCGACCCCCGGGCTGGAGGGGGCGCTGACCCGGGCCGAGGAGCTGTATGAGCGGATGGAGAAGGGGCTGGCGGCGGCCATCGCGCCCCTGGCCGACGCGCTGGCCCAGGAGCTGAGCCCGGCGGGGGTGGAGGCGCGGATCAGTGCGGTGCAGGCCGAGGCGCACACGCGTGTGGCCATCGCGCGTACCGAGCGGGAGCAGGCCTTCGAGCAGGTCCGCCTCGCCCGCGAGGCCACCGAGCATGCCCGCAGGGAGCGCGATGAGATGCGCGCCCGCGCCGAGGAGGCCGACGCCGAACGCGAGATGGCCCTTGGCGACGCAGAGAGGGCGCGCGAGCAGGCGCTGGCCGCCCTGAGAGAGGCGGCCACCACCGAGCGGCGGGCCAAGCAGGCCGCCAAGCAGGCGCGGGAGCAGGCCGAGCGGGCCGAGCGCGCCCGCGACGCCGCCGTACGGGAGATGAACGAGCGGGTAGAAGCCGCCGAGGCCGTCGCCGCCGCGGCGGAGGCCGCCGCCGGGGAGGCCCGGCACACCGCCAGGCAGGCCGCGGAGGAACGCGACGCCGCCCTCGCCCGCGCCGAGGCCGCCGAGCGAGGCAGGCTGGACGCCGAGCAGGCCGCGGCGGCGTCCGCCGCTCGCGCCGAGGCCGCCGAGGCGGAGCGGGACCGGGCCGTGGCACGTGCGGAGGCCGCCGAGGAGGCCAGGTCACAGGCCCTGGCCGAGTCGGCCGCGCAACGCGCCACGGCCGAGGCCGAGATCGCCGCCCTGCGCACGCAGGCCGTCCAGGCGGCCGAACGGGCCGAGCGCGAGGTGCGTACGGCCGCTCAGCGGCTCGAAGAGGAGCGCCACGCCGCCGCCGAGCGCATCGCCCAGGCCGAACAGCGCGAACGCGAGGCCGCCGCCGAACGCGACCGGCTGCGCATGGAACACGCCCTGCAGAGCGCCACCTGCGCCGACCTGCGCGCCCAGCTCGACGCCGCCCTCGCCGAGGCGGCCGCGCTACGGGAGCGCGCCATCGCCGCCGAACTGCGCTTGCGTCCCGACGGTGGCGCGGAACAGGTCGGGTAGCGGCAGGTGGCGTGGTGTCCGGACCCCGCGGCGACCGGCTCCGGCGGCTCCTGACCGGGCGCCGCCGGGATGCGGCAGAAAGGGTCTCGGGCTGCTATGGCGCTGCTGGTCAGCATTGCTTGAGTTCGGCGAGAGCGGGCGCAACGCCATCGGCCGGAAGCTGATCGAGAAGCGCGTGGGCGAGCGTTACTCGGCGGCGCGTCCCCTGCCCGCTCATGGTCAGCCGCTCCGCTTCCCGGGGTGCCGCCCGTTCCTCTTTACCGGTGGTGATGACCCGTCAGGACGACGGGCGAAGGGCTCCGTCGGAGTCGCCGGCTTGTTGGACAGCCGTTGGCGCTGCGTTCCGCGGCAGCGCCGGCTCACCGCGGTGGCTTGACGGTCTTCATCGTGAAGTGCGAGGTGATGCCCCACGTGCGCGGGATGGTCATGACGTGCTGACTCAAGAACGCCTCGTAGGCGGCCAGGTCGGCGACGGCCACCCGGACGACAGCTCGGCGATGATCGACGAGGCGTACGCCGTCAACGCCTCGCTGCCCGATGCCGAGCGTTCGGCGACCGGGTTGCTGGCGATGCAGATTCCCTGCCCGGGCCTACTGGGTCGGCGGCGGCCTGGCCGGCCTCGCCATCGGCGCGGTCCTGCCCGTGCCGATCAAGGGCCTGGAATTCGCCCTGTGCGCCCTGTTCACCGTGCTCACCCTGGACGCCTTCCGCTTTCGCGACGAGATCGGCTCGGCGCTGCTCGCCGGGGGCGAGCGTGAGCGTCGCCCTCATCGTCACCCCGGACATGGCCATCTTCACCGCGCTGCTGCTGTTCCTCGCCCTGCTGTTGGCACGCCACGCCCTCGCCGCCGCCAGCGTGGATGCTGGTCGGCATCCTGGCCATTCTGGCGGTGACCGCGCTGCATGGCACCATCGCCGCCGACCCGCGCGTGACGCTGTACGCGTTGCTCGCGGTCGCGCTCACCGCGGGCGTCCACGTCGCCTCCGGCCGCCGCACGATCCTGAGCGTCGGGGTCGGCACGGCCGTCTACGTCGTGCTCGTCAACGCCTACTAAGTCCCGCAGTGTGCCGGGCAGGGGATCCGTCCCATGCGGTCCTTGCCGGCCGGAACGTCACCGTGGCGGCGGCCGGGCGGCGATCGGGTCTGATGCGGGTGTCGTGTCAGCGGCCGTGTCAGTACGGCGACGGCCCGGCATCAGTGCCTGGGGTCATTGTGGACCACATGACGAAGAACAGCGCTTCCTCGATGCACTCGAAGTGGACAGGCATGGTGCCGGTGGGCGATACCGCCCTGGCCGTCACCGACACCGGTGGTTCCGGTATCCCTGTGGTCTACCTCAACGGCCACACCGCCACTCAGGGGTATTGGCGGCGGGTCATCGCCGAACTGGGGACGGAGTGGCGGCACATCACCTACGACATGCGGGCCCGCGGCAAGTCGAAGCGTTCGGCGGACTATTCGTTCGAGACGAACGTCCGGGATGTCGATGCCGTTCTCGCGGCCCGGGGCGTGGACCGGGCGCTGCTGGTGGGCTGGTCCTACGGAGCGTTCGTCGCGGCGCACTGGGCCAGCCGGAATCCCGGCCGTACCGTGGGCGCGGTCCTGGTTGACGGCGCCCAGCCCTACGACTGGCTCGATGAGGCCATGGAGCAGCGGATCCGGAAGCTGTTTCGGCGGATGAGGTGGATCCTGCCGTTACTGCGCCCGACGGGCCTGACCCCGCGGATGACCGCCGAACAGATCGCGAACAGCAACATCGAGCTCGGCCTGATCGCCCGCGAGCGCGAGCTGGGCCCCGTGCTGGACAGCATCACCGTCCCGGCGCGGTATGTGGTCGCTTCGGGGGTGTCCTTCGGAAGCAAGGGTGATGAGCAGGAACGGATCCGCGCCGGCCTCGGTGCGGTGACCGCCCGTAACCCGAACATCCGAATCAGCGCGAAGGTCCCCAGTAACCACGCCGCGATCCTGCGTAAGGACTTCCGCGCCGTCGCCGAGGCCGTACGCGAGGTCGCCGCCCTCGACCGCGGCCGGCCCTGACGACCTGACCGGCGGACTGACGATCCAGCCAGGCAGCGGCCTTCGCCCGTTGTCAGGGTGAAGACCGTGCGGCATTGCCACCGGTTCGGTCTGGCGGGCGATCCGGTCCGTGGGCGTGTCCGTCCCGTGCCAATGACGGCGGTCCGACCCGGCCTGAGCAGGCGAGAGACCCCGGGCGACCAGCAGGACCGCATTCCCACAATCCGTCCGTTCGACTGCCCTTCGCAACCGATCCAAAGGAGGCAGACCACCATGCCCATCACCCTTACCGCCCAGGACAAGATCACCCTGCGTACCGCCGCCTACGGCGCCGTCTCGTTGATCGTCGCCGCTGACGCGACCGGCAAGCCGCACCGGGCCGCGACCGACGGCTCCATCGCCCTGGGTTCCGCGACCGGCCTGGTCGGGCACGTGCTGGCCGAGTGGCCCAAGGGGGTGAACCTGAGCGGCAAGTCCGTGGCCGAACTCGCCGACCTGGTGCTGCCGGCTCTGACGGCGGCCATGAGCCTGCTCAAGCAGCAGGCTCCGGCAGAGGCCGGCAACTTCCGCAGTACCGTCGTCGTCGCCGTCGAAGCAGCCGCCCGTACTCACCAGGGCCGGCCCAGCCCCGTCCTGGCGGACATGATCCGCAAGATCACCGCAGCCCTCGACGCCGCTTGATGCCATGTCGCCCCGCGGCTACCGCGGGGGAGCAGGACCGGGCCCGGCGGCCGGTGGCACCCGCGGCGGGGGGTCGGCTCTGAGTTCAGTCGGCGGGCGACCATACCTGTGCCGGCAGCACGGCGTTCGCGCCGAACGGCGTCGCGCTCCGGGCCGGTGCGACGGGCTTCTCGGCGGCCGGGTGAAGGCCAGTTCGATGCTCGACATCAAATCAGGTCAAGGCCGTCTAGCCGAATTGCCAGCCGAGCAGGTTCCAGTGCCGGCAGAACCAAACGAGGGCCAGCATTCCGGCCAGCAGGACCACCTGGTGGCCGCGGGCCAGGACGCCGGGGCCCTGCCGCCTCCAGCCGATGACGGTGGTGGTGATCGCGGCGACGGTGAGGGCGAGGAACAGCGGGGGAAGGAGCAGCAGGGCCCGGAGGGAGTCCGGAACCCCGTACAGGATGCTCGTCTCGCCGGTCAGCATCAGCGTGAACAGGACGATGAACACCAGCCCGACGGCGCCGGCCAGGCCGGCGAGGAGCCGTCCGGCCCGCCAGGCGCGGGACGTCCGCGAGGGACGCCTACGCAGCCGCCGGATCGCGGCGGTCAGCGGCAGGCCGAGCACGGCGGTCAAGGCGGTGACGGCGAACGTCAGGACGACGACGAGGTTGGCCGGGGGAGTGTCCCACCAGGGGATGAGCTCGTAGGCGGGACCGTCGGTGGCCGCGTACGTGGCGGCGCCGTCCGTGACGAACGCCAGTCGCTGCCACCCGCCGTCCTGCTGGTAGAGCCCCGGCGCCAGGGGGCTCCACGTCTTGCCCAGGAACGCGAGCTTCCCGCCGTCCTCGATCCGCAGCCGGGACGAGCCGGTCAGCGTGAGCACCTTCTCGATGGTCGACTCGACGCTGCGGGTCGGCTTGTAGAAGCCCGCCACGGGAGCGGCCGTCCTCCCCGAGGAGGCGGGCGCGGCGCGATCGCCGGGGAGGAAGCGGTCGAAGAAGGCGGGCAGGAGCTCGGTGACGGCGTCGATGCCGCCGACGCCGTTGGTGGAGACGAACAGGCCGAGGTCGGCGTCGGGCACCAGCAGCAGCAGGCTCGCGAAGCCCTCCCAGGCGCCGTCGTGCATGATCACGCGGTGTCCGTTGAGCGTCTGCTCCTTGAACCCGTGGGCGTACCCGTCGATGCGCGGGTCGGCGGCGAAGGACCGCTGGTGCATGAGACGGGCGGTGGGCTCGTCGAGCAGGGGCCCGCTCCGCAGATGGGCGATCATGAAGCGGGCCATGTCGTTCGCGGTGGCGCTGATCGATCCGTCGGGCGCGAGGTTGTCGAAGACGAAGGGTTTGCGCTGGTACGTCCCCTCGTCGTAGTCGTAGCTGCGAGCCTGGCCGGCGGCCAGGGCGGCGGGGACCGGCTCGGCGGCCGTGCTGTGCCGCATGCCGAGCGGGTCCAGGATGTGCGCCTGTACGTACTGGTCGTACGGCTGCCCGCTCACCTGCGACACGATGTATCCGGCCAGCGCGGCGCCATAGTTCGAATAGGCCGACACCAGACCGGGCGGTCGCACCCGCGCCGGCAGGCGCTCGGCGAGATACGTGCCCAGCGGTGGCACGTCGGCCTTGCTCCGGGAGCCCAGGCCGATGGCGCTGTCCTCGAATCCGGCGGTGTGGCTCATGAGGTGCGCCAGCGTGATCGGCTGGGGGTACGTCGCGGGGATCTTGAACGTGGTGAGGTAGCGGTTCACGTCCGCGTGCAGGTCCAGCCGCCCCTGTTGCACCTGCTGCATGACTGCGGTCCAGGTGAACAGCTTGGTGATCGAGGCGATCCGCACCAGCGAGGTCTCGGGGTCGAACGGCGTCCGGTTCTCGCGGTCGGCCAGGCCGTACCCCTTGCTGAAGATGTTCCGTCCGCCGCCCACCACCGAGACCACCGCGCCCGGCACGTGGTTGGCCTCCAGTCCTCGCGCCATCGCGGCGTCGAAGAAGTCCGTCAGCTCACGGGTGTCCGGAATGTCCGCGGCCGACGCCGGGGCGGGGACGGAGACGACCCCCAGCGACAGCACGACGACGAGCAGCAGGCGAGGGAGGGTGACTGGCCACACGGCGTGACTCCTGACGTTGTAGGTGTCATCAAGGGTGCGGTCGGCGAGGGTGCGGCCACATCGCCATCAGATCCATGGCCGCGTCACACTAAAGTCGGAGATTTCCTGCGGTAGGCATCGACGCTCGGCCGAGGTGACGCCGGCGCCGCCCTGGCTACGCTGGGCCGATGGTGCCCGACCGGAGCGCGCTGCGGCGGCTCGTCACATCCGGCCCGCACGCGATCAGCGCGGCGTCCGTGGCGTTCTGTATGTTCCTGACCGTCCTGGCGGTCAAGACACCGTGGGCGCCGCTGCCGCGCGGAGTCATCGCCGCCGCCGGGCTGGTCGCCTCCAGCGCCGTGTGGTTCCACGAGCGGCGGCCGGCCGTCGTCGCCGCCGTCGGGGCGGTCGGGTACGCGCTGTCGGGCAATCCCGGGCCGCTGCTGATCGGCCTGTTCTCCGGCGCGGGGACCCGGCTGGGCGCACGGTTCGCGGCGCTGGCGGCGATCGGCGTCGCGGGATTCCTGGCCCAGCAGTGGATCGGCAACGGCGGGTTCGGAGCGGGCGCGCTCCTCTCCGCGGTGGCCGCCACCGGCGTCGTGCTCCTGGCCGGCCTGTACACCGCCACTCGCCGCGAGCTCACCCGATCACTGCGCGAACGCGCGGAGCGCGCCGAGAGCGAACGGCACCTGCGCGACGAACAGGCGAAGGCCGACGAGCGCGCCCGGATCGCGCGGGAGATGCACGACGTGCTCGCGCACAAAGTCACCCTCATCTCGCTGCACGCCGGCGGGCTGGAGGTGAACGCCGATGCGGAACCGGCACGGATTCGGCGGGAGGCGGCGCTGATCCGGCTCACCGCCCAGGAGGCGCTCGAAGAGCTGCGGAAGATCGTGGGCGTGTTGCGGGCGGGACACGACGACGACACCGGATTCGCCGACCTGCGGCGGTTGGTGGAGTCGTGGGCGGCGGCCGGCAACACCCTCACGCTGCACGACGACCTCGGCCCGTTGCCCGCGGCGACGGCCCGGGCCGCCTACCGGCTCGTCCAGGAAGGGCTGACCAACGCACACAAACACGCCCCCGGCGCGCCCGTCACCGTCTCGGTGACCGGCAGCCCGGAGGACGGCGTCACGATCGCGGTCGTCAACGAGCTCAGGCCCGGAGCGTACCCGTCCGGTGGCGGGGCCGGTCTGGTCGGCCTGGCGGAGCGTTTCCGATTGATCGGCGGAACGGTGCGCAGCGCGCCCGATGATGCGGGAGGCTGGCGTCTCGAGGGCCGGTTGCCGTGGGACGCATCCGCGAGGGGCACGCATGATCAGAACGCTGCTGGTGGATGACGAGTCGCTGATCCGCGCCGGGCTGCGATTCATCCTCGAATCCGCGCCCGACGTGGAGATCGTGGGGGAGGCCGAGGACGGGGACCAGGCGGTCGACGCCGTCCGCCGCCTCCGGCCGGACGTCGTCCTGATGGACATCAGGATGCCGCGGTCCGATGGCCTGGCCGCCACCGAGGCCATCCGCGAGCTCGCCCGGCCGCCCGCGGTGGTGATCCTCACCACGTTCGACACCGACGAGTACGTCTTCACCGCCCTGGAGGCCGGGGCCTGCGGCTTCCTGCTCAAGGACACCTCGCCGCACGACTTGATCGCCGCGGTGCGCGTCGCGCACGCCGGCGACTCGATGCTGTCCCCGCGGGTGACCCGGCGGCTGATCCACCGGGTCACCACCCACGTGCCGATCCGGCGGCACCGTGATGCGCTGGCCCGGCTGGAGATTCTCACCGACCGCGAGCGCGAGGTGCTCACCGAGGTGGGGCTCGGCCGCTCCAACGCCGAGATCGCGGCCAGTCTGAACATGAGCCAGGCGACGGTCAAAAGCCACATATCCCACCTGTTCACCAAGCTCGCCGTCACGAACCGAGTGCAGGTGGCCATCGCCGCCTACCGCGCCGGCCTGGTGGACTGACCCGTACGTTCGCCGCTCAGCACGCCTCACGACTTGGTCTGGGCGAGTGCGCTCCAGCCGTGTTCCAGGAGGTCGAAGGCCCGGGTGATGGCCTCGCGGGGGTCGTCGTGGGTGTAGGCCGCGCGGGGGGCTTCGAGGGCGAAGTGGGCCAGGGCGGCGCAGATGGGGTCGTCGGCGGCGAGGCCGCTCTCCTCGGCGATGGCCTGGGCGAGTGCGGCGGTGTGGCGCAGCCACATGTTCTGGGCATAGTCGCGCAGCGCGGGAGTACTGGCCACCAGGCCGGCGAAGGCGGTGAAGCCGGCGTCGCCGTCGGCGGCGGCCAGCCGGGTGGTCAGGGCGTGCTCGCGCAGCGCGGCGGGGATGGACTGGCCCTTGGGCCGCTCGCGGACGGCGGCGAGCAGGCGGGCCTCCTGGTCGGAGTCCTCGTCGAAGACGAGGGCTTCCTTGACCGGGAAGTGCTTGAACAGCGTGGTGGTGGACACGTCGGCGGCGTCCGCGATCTCGCGAATGCTGACCTCGTCGTATCCGCGCTCCAGGAACAGGCGCAGCGCGGCGTCGGCGATGGCCTGGCGGGTGGCGGCCTTCTTGCGCTCGCGGCGCCCCACGGGCGCGGGAGAGGTGTCGGTCGTGGTGCTGGGCATACCGGCACCCTACATCCTCGGTTGACTCACTTCAAAAGTTGACTTGTTGCACTTATTGGGTTGGTGTGCTTTTCTGGAGCGGCGGTTCCGAGGGATCACCCGGCCGCCCTCTCTTCTCGGCGAGGCCCCGCCATCCCCTGATCCCACCGCCCCCTTCAGCACGGCAGTCACGGCACTGCCGCACCGAACGAACGGAGCACCACGATGAACACCACGCCGACACCCCGTATCGCCATCATCGGAGCCGGCCCCGGCGGGCTGATCTGCGCTCGCATCCTCCAGCAGCACGGCATCACCGCCGCCGTCTACGACCGCGACCCCGGCCCCGACGCCCGCGACCAGGGCGGCAGCCTCGACCTGCACGCCGACAACGGCCAGATCGCCCTGCGCGAAGCCGGCCTCCTGGAGGAGTTCTTCCGACTGGCCCGGCCCGAGGGCCAGGAGATGCGCCAGATGGACCCGGCCGGCACGATCCTCTTCCACCACGTCCCCGAGCAGGACGAGCGGTTCAAACCGGAAATCGACCGCGGCCGGCTGCGCGAGCTGCTGCTCGGCTCGCTTCAGCCCGGCACCGTACGCTGGGGGCACGCCCTGCAGAGCGTCAGCGGCCCCGCTGAAGGCACCCGGCGACTCCACTTCGCCGACGGCGCCACCGTCGAAGCCGACCTCGTCGTCGGCGCCGACGGCGCCTGGTCCAAGGTCCGCCGCGCCGTCTCCCAGGCCACCCCCCGCTACAGCGGCGTAAGCTTCCTGGAAGCCTGGTTCCACGACGTCGCGACCCGACACCCCGACATCGCCGAGCTCGTCGGCCAGGGCAGCGCCGCCGCAGCCGACGGCGAGCGCGGTCTGTTCGCCCAGCGCAACAGCGGCGACCACATCCGTGTCTACATCATCCAGCGCGTCCCGGCCGCCTGGATCACCGCCGGCGGGCTCACCCTCCAGGACACCGGCGGCATCCGCGCCCTCCTGCTGGAGCGCTACCGCGACTGGTCGCCCCGCCTGCGCCAACTGATCGCCGACAACGACGGCCCCTACGTCGATCGCCCGATCTTCGCCCTGCCCGTCCCACACGTCTGGGAGCACAACCCCACGGTGACCCTGCTCGGCGACGCCGCCCACCTCATGCCCCCGCTCGGCGTCGGCGTCAACCTCGCCATGCTGGACGGATGCGACCTCGCCCTCGCCATCGCCCGCCACGACACCATCGGCGAAGCCATCCACGCCTACGAGAAGACCATGCTTCCCCGCTCCACGGAGATGGCCCGGCTCCTCGACGGCGCCGCCGACGGGCTGCTGTCCACGGAGCTGCCCGACTTCGCCACCGCCGAGGACCACTGACCGTCTGGACTCTTCCAGGGGGCGGGGTCGGGTACGGGGAGGATCCGTTCGACGCGGTGATCCGGGAGGTGATCGAGGAGACGGGCTGCGACGCGGTGGTCGAACGCCTGCTGGGCGTGGACTCAAGGGTGATTCCCGCCGCGGTCGCCCGTGCCGGCACCGAGCACCAGAATGTCGGCATCTTCTACCGGATACGTATCACGGGCGGCCGGCTCCGGCCCGAGCCGGACGGCGAAACCGCCGAGCCGGTCTGGACCGCTATCCCCGATGTCGCCCGCCTGCGTCGGTCATCGCTCGTCGAGGGATGGGCGCCGACCGGTTGCGTGGGGGATGCGTCCTCACGCGACGGGCCGGGCGGTTGCCGTCAGGCGGGTGTGGTGATTTCCCAGCGATAGCCGTCGGGGTCGGTGAAGTGCCCGGCGTACTCACCCTGGCCGGTCTGGGCCGCTGCGGCGGTGACCCGGCCACCGGCCGAGTTCGCGGCGGCGAGAAGAGCGTCCACATCGTCACGCGAGGCGGCGATGTGGGTGAGGACGAGCGCGGAGAAGCCGTCGCCGTGCTCGTCGCCGACGCCGGCGTCCTTGGCGAGGGCTTTGCGGGGCAGCAGGCCCAGCCGGCACACGCCGGCGGCGATGGTGAAGTCGATGAACTTGTCTCCGTAGTCGTGGTTGACGCTCATGCCCAGCGCCTCGTAGAACGCCTTGGACGCCTTCGGCTTGGCGACGCCGAGGTAGACGGCGGTCTCGGTCGGTTTCGGTGGGCCGCAGACGGGTTCGGTGTCCTTCTTGGAGGCCGCGGCCAGCTTCCACATGGCCCCGTCCGGTGCCTGGTAGACGGCGGTGAACTCGCCGAACATCTGTTTCTTGGCCGGTTTGATGACCGTTGCGCCGTTGGCGGTGGCGGCGTCGAGGAGGGATTTCACCTCCGCGGGCTGGTTGACGATGCAGGACAGGACGTGGCCACGGAAGCCCGCGCTCGGCGGCTTCGTAGCGGAGCCGGTGGCGGGCGCGTCCATCTGGCGGAGGGCGAGCCGTCCGGTGCCGTGCAGGTCGAGACCGGCATCGGTGGCCGTGGCCGAGAATGCGGCGGTGTAGAAGGAGCGGGCGGTTTCTACCTGCGGTACGCCGATCGTGATGATGTCTATGCGGAGCGTCATCGAGTGGGTCCTTGGTGTTGCGGGAGGTCGGTTGATCTGCGGCTCACGCAGATGCGCTGGTGACGCGGATGAGGTTGCCGGCGGGGTCGCGGAAGGCGCAGTCGCGGACTCCGTAGTCCTGGTCGATGGGTTCCTGCACCACATCGGCCCCGGCGGCCTGGAGGCGGTCGAACAGCCCGTCGAGGTCGTCGGTGGCCAGCGTGATGGCGGTGTAGACGCCCTTGGTGATGAGTTCCAGGATGGTGCGGCGCTCCTCCTCGGTGATGCCCGGATCGGCCGCCGGTGGGTGCAACACGATGGAGGTGCCGGGTTGCCCGACCGGGCCGACGGTGATCCACCGCATGTCCTCGTAGCCGGCGTCGGCCCGGACCTCGAAGCCCAGGATGTCGCGATAGAAGACCAGAGCGGCCTCGGGGTCGGTCTGCGGGACGAAGGCCTGCTGAATGGTGATGTTCACGTCCGTCACGCTATGCACCACTACCGGGCGCGGGCTTCTCGATTCTTGACCGGTCTGGTCACTTGCTTGCTCAGACACGGCGGAATGCCCGCCGCCGCCTGGGAGTGGTCACGCCGGTAGACGCTCGGCGGCACGCCGACCAGTTCGGTGAACCTCGTGCTGAAGGTGCCCAGCGAGGAGAAGCCCACCTCGAAGCACACCTCCGTGACGCTCAGGTCTCCGCGGCGCAGCAGCGTCATGGCCCGTTCGATGCGCCGGGTCATCAGGTACGAGTACGGGGACTCACCGTAGAGACGACGAAACCCCCGGCTCAGGTGCCCGATCGACATGTGCGCCCCGCGGGCCAGTGTGTCGAGGTTCAGCGGCTTGGCGTACTCACGATCGATCCGGTCCCGCACACGGCGCATCATGGCGATGTCGCGCAACCGTTGCGCCAGCGCACGCCCACCATCCATGAGCACCATCGTCCCATTTTCACACCCGGCGCACGGACGATCGGGCCGGCCAGAGGTGTCGCCGAGACACGGCGAGCATCGATCAAGAATCGAGAAGCGCCGGCTCCCACGGCACGGCTAACCTCGCTTGCGTCCTACCGCCCATGACAGGAAAGTGACAGCGATGAGCAGGAACGGCTTCTCCGAGGAAGAACGCGCCGCCATGAAGGAGCGCGCCGCGGAACTGAAGAGGGAGGCGAACCGCGGTCGTGGCAACAAGGCGGCGGCCGAGGAACTCGACGTGCTGACGAAGATCGCGGAGATGGAGCCGCCGGACCGCGCAATAGCGGAACGCATCCACGCCATCGTCACCGCCAACGCCCCGGAACTGGCGCCGAAGCTCTGGTACGGACAGCCGGCCTACGCCAGAAAGGGGAAGGTCGTGTGCTTCTTCCGGAGCGGGCACGTGGACAACGAGCCATACTCCACCTTCGGCTTCACCGCCGAAGCCAACCTCGCCGACGCCGCCGGCCTGTGGCCCACGTCCTTCGCCGTGACCGAGCTGAGCGACGAGGCCACGAACATGATCACCGCCCTCGTCAAGAAGGCCGTCAGCTGACGCTTCCGCGCGCCCGGCTCACACCTCCCGAGCCGCGCGCCGTGCTGCGGGCGGCAGCCGGATCGCCCTGGCCGGCCGTGACGGACCGTCAGCCGAGTTGCTGGGCCAAGGCGACGACGATGCCCTCGGGGCCGCGGACATAGCAGATCCGATAGCTGTCCTCGTACTGTTCCAGCGTGCCGACGAGTTCGGCTCCGTGGGGGCGCAGGCGGGCAATGACGTCCTCGATGTCGTCGACGACGAACATGACGCGGCGAATGCCCAGCGTGTTCGCCGGCGCGTCCTTCGGCTCGGTGCTGATCGCCTTCGGCGTGTGGAACTTCGCCAGCTCGATTCCGCCGACGCCGCCCGGGATCCGCAGCATTGCGACCTCCTGCCGCACCCCGTTGAGGCCGATGACACGCTCCGCCTGCTCCGCCCAACGCCCCTCGATCGGCGCCCTGCCCTCCAGTTCCATGCCGAGTTCGACGAAGAACGCGATGGCGGCGTCAAGGTCGTCGACAACGATGAGGACGTTGTCCATCCGCTGGATGGTCATGCCGGGTCTCCTTCATCACGCGGCCGGTTCGTGGCCGCTGGTGTCCCTGGGACGGAGCCGGCGCCGCATTCTCGACACCAGGCAGTCGATGTGGACGTACTGGAGCGGGGAGAGCCGGGCGAGGAGTTCGCCGGTGATGCATCACCCGCCCAGCGGTGATGTGGCTGTGGGACGCACGTCGCCATCGGCGTCCAGGCTGGCCAGGAGCCGCAGGGCGTCGGCGGAGGGGCTGCCGGGGGCCGCTGAGAGCACCAGCAGTTCCATGCCCGATTCGTCCGACAGCGTGAAGTTCTCCTGGTGCAGTTCCAGCTCCCCGACCAGGGGGTGCCGGTAGGCCTTGCGCCCGTACGTCCGCGCGCGCACGTCCGCGCGGGCCCACAGGCGCCGGAAACGCTCGCTGCCCATCGCCAGCTCCCCGATCAACGAGGCCAGGCGCGGATCGTCGGGGTACTTGCCGGCCGCCAGGCGCAGGTGCCCGACCACGTCGCGGGTGCACTGGTCCCAGTCGGCGTACAGGCCGCGCTCGGTCTCCGTGAAGGTGGTCCTGCCGTTACCAGGAAGCCGGGTCCGACGGAAGTAGCGCCCCTGAACGGCGGCCGCCCGGGTGTGAAGGATCGAAGGCACTCGATCCAAAGGAGTTCGCACATGAAGACGCTGATCGTCTACGCCCACCCGGAGCCGAGGTCGCTCAACGGCTCGCTGAAGGACCTGGCGGTGGCCACGCTGGAGAAGGCGGGGCACGAGGTGCGGGTCAGTGACCTGTACGCGATGCGCTGGAAGGCGGTCGTGGACGCCGGGGACTTCGGCCCGTCCGCTTCGAGCCCGCTGAAGGTCGCCGCGGACTCGGGGCGGGCCTTCGACACCGGAACCCTCACCCCGGACGTCCTGGCCGAGCAGGAGAAGCTGCTGTGGGCGGACATGATCATCTTCCAGTTCCCGATGTGGTGGTACACGATGCCGGCGATCCTCAAAGGCTGGGTCGACCGGGTCTTCACGTACCACTTCGCGTACGGCGTCGGCGAGCACAGCGACGTCAAGTACGGGGAGCGTTTCGGCGAGGGAACCCTCGCGGGCAGGCGGGCGCTGCTGTCGGTGACCGTCGGCGGCCCGGAGTCGCACTACGCCGAGCGCGGGATCAACGGCCCGATCGACGACCTGCTGTTCCCGATCCAGCACGGCATCCTGTACTACCCGGGGATCGAGGTGCTGCCGCCGTTCGTGCTGTACGGCTCGGACCGGGTCACCGACGAGGACTTCCCGGACATCGCCAAGGCCTGGGAGCAGCGGCTGCTGACCTTGGAGTCGACCGAGCCGATCGCGTTCCGGCGGCAGAACTTCGGCGACTACGAGATCCCGTCACTGCACCTGAAGGAAGGGCTGGAGCCCCCGGGCCGCTCGGGGTTCAGGCTCCACGTACGGCCCTAGCCTCCGGCGAGCGGCGACAACGTCTGGGTGCGCGCCCCCAATCACGGCCCGCCTCGATGTCAAGCACACTTGACATCGAGGCGGGCCGTCTCCTACCGTGTCAAGCGTACTTGACATCTCGCTGCGGGGAGGGCACCTCGTGCAAGCGCACAACACGGCCGGAGACTATCGGGAATCGATCAAGACGAGCGTTCGGCTCGTCCTCTGGACACTCGCCTGGGTGGCGACCCTCGCTTTAGCCAAGTTCGGTCCCGAGCTGTCCTGGGGCTCGCGGCAACCGGTGGCGAGCTGGGCCGCGGTTGCCGCCAACCTGGTCGCCGGCATCGGATGGATCGTCGCCTTCACGCGCTTTCTCCGAGGACAAGATGAGCTGCAGCGAAAGATCCTCCAGGACGCGCTGGCGATCACCCTCGGAGTGGGGTGGGTCGCCGGATTCGCCTACGTCGTCGCGGACGGCGCCGACCTCGTCGCCTACGACGTCGATATCGCGGTCCTCCCCGTGTTCATGGGAGTCGTATACTTGATCGCCATCGTCGCCGGCAAGATCAGATATCGATGAAGAACCGCATCCCGGAACTTCGGGCCGAACGCGCCTGGACCCAGGCCGACCTGGCTCAGCGTGTCAGCGTGTCGAGGCAGACGATCAACGCCATCGAGAAGGGGAAGTTCGACCCGAGCCTTCCGGTCGCCTTCCGTCTCGCCAAGGTGTTCAACCTGACGATCGAAGAGCTCTTCATCGACGATCAATGAAGCGCCTCGGGTGCACCAGCCGCGCGCGGCGCTCGGACGGCGGGCCGTCATGGTCACGGTCGACCAGGATCACCATCTCATGAGGAGGCCGGGAGGCGCTCGGTGAACGCGCCGGAGCGACCGCGGGCGACGTCGCCGCCCGGCCCGGCCGGGCCGGGGCCGGTGAGCCCCGCTGCGGCGGCCCCGCCCCGGTGGGGGCCTCCGTCCCGGGGAGCACGGCGGCCCCCGCCGGCACCAGGATCAGCGAGCCAGCAGCGCGTCGATCTCGCCCATCTGGGCCGGGGTCAGCGGGCCGCGGTCGAGCGCCCCGGCGTTCTCCTCCGCCTGGGCCACCGACTTGAACCCGGGAATGGGGATCATCGCCTCGCCCCGGGCGAGGATCCACGCCAGCGCGCCCTGGGCGAGGGTGCGGCCCTCGCTGGTGAGGATCTCCCGGACGGCGGCCAGCCGGTCGAGGGCGTCCTGGTCGGGACGTCCGTCGCGGAAGTAGGTCACCCACGAGTGCCCGCTGCCGCGTACGTCGTCGGCGGGCAGCCGCGACTCGGCGGTGAACTTGCCCGTCAGCAGCCCCATCGCCAGCGGCGAGCGGGCCAGGCCGGCCAGGCCGGCCTCCTCGCTGACCTCGACCAGGCCGGGCACGTCGCTGAGCACGTTGATCGCGAACTGCACGGCCGCCGCGCCATGCCGGCCGGCCAGCATCCGGGCCCGTTCCTCGTCGTCGGTGCTCCACCCGTAGCTGCGGATCATGCCCTTGTCGACCAGGCTCTCCAGCTCGGCGAACACGTCCTCGGCGGCGGCGGTGCCGGTGTCTCCCACGTGCAACTGGTACAGGTCGATGTAGTCGGTGCCCAGGCGGGCCAGCGACGCCTCGCACGCGCGCCGTACGTACGCGGCGGAGGTGTCGGTGCCGGTGATCTCCTTCCGCGCCTCGTCGTAGGTGTAGCCGAACTTCGTGGCGATGACCACGGCGTCGCGCCGGTCCCGCAGGGCGCGGCCGAGGACCCGCTCGCTGTGGCCGGTGCCGTAGACGTCGGCGGTGTCGAAGAACGTCACGCCCAGATCGACGGCGCGGTCGATCGCGCGGATGGACTCGTCGTCGTCCACCTCCCCCCAGCCGTCCTGCTTGCCGTCGAGCAGGAACGGCCCGCCGATCGCCCAGCACCCCAGTCCGATCGCGCCGACCTCCAGCTCCGTGCCGCCGAGCTTCCTGGTCAAAGTGGTCATATCCCTGCTCCTTCACGGATCTTCATCTCACTCGGCCGTCTACGGTAAGCGCGACTTGGTATCGTCTGAAGAACCAATTTCCGCCAAGCAGGCAAGTCCATTTCCGGGCCGATCATGTCCAGGCAGTCCCCTTCGCTCGCCGCGGTCGGCATCACGCTCGACCCCGCCCCGGGCATCGCCGTCTCGCGTCACCTCTACGAGCGGATCCGCGACGCCATCCTGTCCGGCCAGCTCAGGCCGGGGCTCAGGCTGCCGTCCTCGCGTGCGCTCGCGGCCGAGCTGGGCGTGTCGCGCACCACCACGGTCACCGCGTACGAGCGGCTGCGCGACGAGGGCTACCTGGACGGACGGGTCGGCGCCGGCACCACCGTGGCACTGCTGCAGATCCCCCCGGCGGCGGCTCCCGTCCACCAGCCCCCGGCCGTACGCCGCCCGCCGCGGTTGTCTGCCCAGGGCGCCGCCCTGGCCGGCGTGCGCTGGCGGATACGGCACGCCATGGACGGCCCCGGCTCTGGCCCACCGGCGTTCCCGGTCGGCCGCCCGGCGCTCGACGCGTTCCCGGCCGAGCTGTGGGGCAAGGTGGTGGCCCGGCGCGCCCGCCGCTCGGCCGGCTCCCTCCTGCGCTACCAGCATCCCGCCGGGTACCGGCCGCTGCGCGAGGCCATCGCCGCGTACGCCGGCATGGCCAGGGCGGTGCGCTGCACCCCGGAACAGGTGCTGGTCGTGGGCGGCGCGCAGGCCGGGCTCAGCCTCGCCGCCCGGCTGCTCCTCGACCCGGGCGACGACGCCTGGATGGAGAACCCGGGCTACTACGGCGCCCGCGGCGCGATCATCGCCGCCGGGGCCACCCCGGTCCCGGTGCCCGTCGATGAGGACGGCCTGGACATCGCCGCGGGGAAGGCGTTGGCGCCCCGCGCCCGGGTCGCCTACGTGACCCCCTCGCACCAGTTCCCGCTGGGCGTCACCATGAGCCTGCCCCGCCGGCTCGCCCTGCTGGAGTGGGCGCGCACCGCCGACGCCTACGTCGTGGAGGACGACTACGACAGCGAATACCGCTACGTCGGGGACCCGCTCCCCTCCCTGCAAGGTCTGGACGGCTCGGGACGCGTGGTGTACGTCGGCAGCTTCAGCAAGGTGCTGTTCCCCGCGCTGCGCATCGGATACCTGATCGTGCCCGACGAGCTCGTGGACGCCTTCGCGGCCGGGCAGCGCTTCGCCGCCGCGCACGTCCCCGCGCTTGAGCAGGCCGCCCTCACCGACTTCATCGCCGACGGGCACTTCGCCCGGCACGTCCGGCGCATGCGCGCCCTGTACGCCGAACGGGGGGCCGCCCTGGTGCAGGCGGCGCGGCGCGAGCTCGACGGAGTCCTGTCCGTGACGCCCGCGCACGCCGGCCTGCACGTCATCGGCTGGCTGCCGGACGGCATGGACGACGGGGCGGCCGCCCTGCGGGCCGCGGAGCACGGCGTGGACGTGCAGCCCTTGTCCGCGCACGCCCAAGAGCCCGGCCGGCGTCCCGGGCTGCTCCTGGGCCACGCGGCGACGCCCGAGCCCGACATCGTCACCGGCATCCAGCGCCTCGCGGCCGCCCTGACCGCGGCGTCCTAGCCGACCGGCACGCCGCCCCGCCTCAGCGGATGCCGTTCCACACGGCGCGTTCGTCGCCGGCCGGGTCGGCGGCCTCCTCGACCTTGTCGCTGATCAGGCCGGTGGCGCGCTCCGGCGGAGTGTACGGGGACCAGCCGGGCGTGCCGTCGGCGACGAACGACACCCAGGTGCCGTGCGCGGTGTCGGCGACGGCGGGGGAGGGGTCGTCGCCGATGAGGGGGCGTACGTCCTGCCGGTCGATCGTGCCGAACACGAACGGCAGCTCGACCGCGTGGCAGGCGCCGAAGCCGTGGTTGGCCTCCGGATCGGGATGGTCGAAGCGGTACATCCAGGTCGTGGCGCCGGTGGCGGCGCGGGCCTCGGCGACGCGGACGGCCGGGATGCGGAAGAACCAGTCGGAGACGGCGGCGGCGAGGAGATCGCCGGGGCGGGCGCCGGGGCGGTTGGCCCGGTAGACGGCCAGCCCGGCGGGGGTGAGGCCGTAGGCCGCCACGGCGGCTTCGAGCGCGGCGTCGTCGATCAGGTCGATGGTGCGGGCCGCGACCAGGAACAGCCGCGCCTCGTCCCGGGTCGATCCGATCAGCAGCGGCACGTCGGCGCCGCGGCCGGCGGCGATGGCCTCCAGCGGGGCGGTGGGGAGCACGGTGCCGTCCACGGTGGGCGCGAACGGCAGCAGGCTCAGCGCGAGGGTGCCCCACTTGGCCGGGTCGGGCGTGCCCTGTACCTCCACCACCAGGTCGGAGGCGGCGCGCACGAGGGTGTCGAGGGCGACCTGCTTGATCGCCTCGCGCGTCGGCGGCACGCCGAGCGCCTCGGCCAGGTAGCGGCCCACCATGAGTCCCTGCTCGGGGGGCAGGGCGTGGGCGGCGGCGCCGGACTGGGCGATGGCCCGGGCGAACAGGCCCTCGGTCTGCGGCATGGACAGCAGCGTGGTCACGCTCATCGCCCCGGCCGACTCGCCGGCGACGGTGACCCGTGCGGGGTCGCCGCCGAACGCGGCGATGTTCTCCTGCACCCAGCGCAGGGCGGCGATCTGGTCGAGCAGGCCCAGGTTGGCCACGCCGTCGCCGAGGTACAGGAAGCCCTCGGCCGCCATCCGGTAGTTGATCGTGACGCATACGACGCCGTCGCGGGCGAAGGCGGCGCCGTCGTACGCGCCGACCGAGCCCGAGCCGTTCATGAACGACCCGCCGTGGATCCACACCAGCACCGGCAGGCCGGACCCGCCCGGGTCGGGGGTCCAGACGTTGAGGTTCAGGCACTCCTCGCCCGCGATGACGACCTCGCGGAAGAGCGGCTGGTACTGCGGCGGGTAGTCCCCCTTGGGCACGGTCGGCCCGTACGCGGTGGCCGCCCGGGTGCCGCTCCACGACGGCGCGGGCCGCGGCGGCAGCATCCGGTTCGGGCCGAAGGGTGCGGCGGCGTAGGGGATGCCGAGGAAGGCCGCCACGCCTCCCGGGAGAAGCCGGCCCGCCAGCCTGCCGCTCGACACCGTCACCACTGGAGCTTGCATCGGATCGTTCATGTGTTGCTCCGTTGCCACATTTCCGGCGAATGACGCAGACTGTCTCCCATGACGTCACACTTGTCAACGGTGCCGGAGCCGCGATTGTGAGCACTCCGCTGCAGCGGCACCTCAGCGGCGCGGCCCCGGCCCGCCCGGGCCCGCTCGACGTGCTGCGCGAGGCCCAGCGCATGTTCCAGGCGGGCGAGCGCGTGGACATGCAGACCCTCGCGGCCACGCTCGGCGTGGACCGCACCACCGTGTACCGGTGGGTCGGGTCACGCGAACGGCTCCTGGTCGAGGTGCTGTGGCGCCTGATGAGCAAGACGGTGGCCCGCCTGCGCGAGCCCACGGCGGCCGGCGCCCGCCCCACGGCCGCCGAGGTGATCGTCGGGGCCACGCACGCGGCGATGACGAACGCGGGCATGCGCCGCTTCCTGCAGCAGGAGGGCGACCTGGCCCTGAAGCTGCTGACCACCAAGGCGGGGGAGTTCCAGCACCGCCTGATCGAGCTGGTCGCCGACGTGGTCGAGGCCGACCGCCGCGACGGCCTGCTGCGCAGTCCCCTGCCCGCCGAGGAGCTGCCCTACGTCCTGGTCCGGATCATGGAGTCCTACGTCTACCTCGGGCTGATCACCGGCGAGGAGCCCGACACCGCCCGCGCGGCCCAGGTCATCCGGGTCCTGCTGCCCTCCTGACCCGGCCCGTGGCCGGGCCGCGTCACCGGGATGGCTGCGTCAGCGGCCTGTCAGCGCGCCCGCGTACCGGCGGAGCACCGGCTCCAGGTAGTCCGCGAGGGGGCCGCCGAGGGCCGGCAGCTCGGCCGGGCCGGCGACCAGGGCGATCTCGTCGAGTTCCGGGTCGCGCCCCAGCGCCCGCTCCGCGCTCACCGCGGCGGCGTGCCGCTCGCGCAGCAGCGACTCGGGCCGGGGCGGGGCGAGGAACAGCACCCCGACGTTGCCGTGGTCACCGCGCGTGACCAGCCACAGCCTCAGCTCCTGCGGCGCGAGCTGCACGCCGGTCTCCTCGGCCAGCTCCCGGGCGGCGTGCCGGGTGAGCGCGGCCGCATCCAGGCGGTCGCCGGCCGGCGGGGGTTCGACCGTGCCGCCGGGAAGCTGCCAGCGGCCGGGGAAGGACGTGGCCGGCGACATCCGCCCCACCAGCACGCGCCTGTCCTCGGAAGGCTGCAGGACGCTGACGAACAGCGACGGCAGCAACGCGGTGGCGCCCGGGACCCGGCGCAGGGCGAGCAGCCGGTACGTCGTGCGCGCCCAGGCGATGACCAGGTCGTGCGGCCCGTCGCGGTCCAGCCCGGCGCACGCCGCCACCGGCCCGTCGAACAGGCACGGGTTGGCCCGGACCGCCTCCTCCCACACCTGGTCCATGGCCGCCCGCTCCTGCGGTGAGGGCCGGGGCGCGGGGGCTTCGACCAGGCGGAGCCGGCCGGGCTGCAGGAACTCGACGCCGTCGCGGTGCTGCGGTGGTTGGCTCACCCGGCTCATGCTGGCACACCCGCCCCGCCCCGGCGGCGTACGACATGCGGGCGGCGCGCCGTGACCCGTCCGGGTCAGCGGCCGTGCAGGGCGGCGGCGAGGGCGTCGAGGTGGCGGGCGACGGGGCCGAGGGTGAGCATGCCGCTGCCGGCGCCGGCCAGCTCGGCGGCGGCGGGCGCGAGGGCGGCATGGGCGCGCCGCATCGCCTCCCGGTCGCCCAGGGCGATGCCCGCCCGGCCCATCAGGCACCACAGGGCCTCGGCCAGCAGGTCGCGGGGCGGGTCGGGGGCCGCGCGCAGGGCCTGGGCGGCCTCGTCGCGGCGGTCGCGGGCCAGCAGCACCAGGGGGCGGGCCCACGGCTCGTAGGGCCCCCACCCGCCGGGTTCGCCGAGGACGGGCAGCCCGTGGCGCAGGCGCAGGCACAGCAGCGCCAGCGCAAGCAGGCCGTCTTCCACGCCGGGCATGCCGCAGCCGTCCAGGCGTTCGGCGGCCCGCCGGTAGGCCGCCTCGGCCTCGGCGGGCCCGGCCCGGCCGGTGGCGTCCAGGCGCAGCGCCCGGTACCACTGGGTGAACACCCCCACCAGCGGCAGCTCATGCCGCTCGGCCAGGCGGTCGGCGGCGCGGGCGTGCTCGTCGGCGGCCGGGAAGTCGGCGAGCGCGGCGCGCGACTGGAGGCGGATGAGGTGCCCGAGCACCTCGTAGGTGACCAGGCCGTGGCGCCGGGACAACGCGATCAGCTCGGCGCCGATCTCGTCGCGCCGCCCGGCCAGTCCGGTGCGGTGGAAGGTCTGCATGAACAGGCCGTTGAGCGCGAAGGCCAGCAGCGCCGGATCGTCCAGGCCGCGGGCGATCCGCTCGGCCTCGCGGGCCGCCTGGGGGCCGCGGGCGCAGTGGGTGCCGCGCGATTCCAGGGCGATCGTGGCCAGCAGCCGGGCGCGGGTGGCCTCGGGCGCGCCGGGCGGGAGCGCGGCCAGGGTGCGTTCGGCCGCCGCGACGATCCGGGCCGCCTGCGCGGGGTCGTCGCTGCGGGTCCAGATCGCCGGGACGTCGTAGGCGCCGATGACGCGCGCGGTCAGCTCGGGGTCGTGCAGCTCCTCGGCCGCGGCGACGGCGGCGGCGCGGTGGCGGCGGGCCGCCTCAAGCCCGCTGCCGCCGGTCACGGCCAGGTCGCGCATCAGGCCGACCGTGGACTCCAGCCGGGCGCGGGCGCCGCGCGGCGCAACCCGGTCGTAGGCGGCGGCGGCCTGCGCCCACACCTGTTCGGCCCTGGCCGGGGCGTCCAGGTGCGGGGCCTGGCGCAGGATGTCGGCCTCCAGGCCGCGCAGCGCCGGCCCGGGGTCCACCCCCAGGTGCTCCACGAGGAGCGTACGCGCCCGCCGCAGCACCGCCAGCGCGTCGCCCTGGCGGCCGGTGCGGTACAGCGCCAGCGCCAGCAGCCGCCAGGCGTCCTCGCGCCAGGGGTGCCCGGCCACGTGCGCGTCCAGATCCGGCACCGCCTCGGCGGCCAGGCCCAGGGCCAATCGCGCGCCGGCCTGCCGCTCCACGGCGGTCAGGCGCAGCTCGGCCAGGCGGGAGCGCTCGGCGTGCGCCCAGTCCTGCTCGGCGAACTCGGCGTACGCCGGGCCGCGCCACCAGCCCAGCGCCTCCTCCAGCCGCGTGAGCGCCTGCTCGGGCGGCAGCTCCGGGGCGGCGGCGACCGCCTGCTCGAACCTCCAGGCGTCCACGGCGCCGGGCTCGGCGCGCAGCGCGTACCCCGGCCCCTCGGTGACCAGCAGCCGCGCGGCGGCGCGGGGCGGGCGGCCGGGCTCCAGCGCCCGGCGCAGCGCGGCCACGAACGTGCGCACCGCGCTGACCGCGCCCGGCGGCGGGTCGTCCCACAGGTCGGCCACCAGGTCGGCGAGCGGGACGACGCGGCGGCGGGCGATGATCAGCCGGGCCAGCACCGCCCGGTGCCGGGGCCCTTTCAGCCCGATCACGGCGCCGGAGGGCTCCCAGGCCGTCACCGGCCCCAGGACTCCGAACCCGACCTGCACTGCGCGACCACTCCTTTCACCGGTCACCGTAGCGCGCTGACCGGATGCTCATCGCCGCCCGGCAGGGTGGACGGCGTCCGGCACCGAGTGAGAGGAACGGAGAAACCACCATGGCCCCTGTCATCCCCGGATTCGGCTACCAGCGGGTCCCCGTCGGCGACGGGGTGTCGCTGAACGTGGCCGTCGCGGGCTCGGGCAGCCCGATCGTGCTGCTGCACGGCTTCCCGCAGACCCACCTGATGTGGCGGCACGTGGCCGCCGACCTGGCGGCCGGTCACACCGTGATCTGCCCCGACCTGCGCGGCTACGGAGCCAGCGACAAGCCCGCCGAGAGCGGCCCCGGCACCTACTCCAAGCGCACCATGGCCGCCGACGTGATCGCCCTGGCCCGCGCCCTGGGGCACGAGCGCTTCGCGCTGGCCGGGCACGACCGCGGCGCCCTGGTGGCCTTCCGCGCCGGTTTGGACCACCCCGAGGCGATCACCCACCTGGCCTGCCTGGACGTGCTGCCGACGGTGGACATGTGGGAGGTGTTGCGCGGCGCCGGCGCCGCGGTCGGCTTCCACCTGTACCTGATGGCCCAGCCGCCCGGCCTGCCCGAGCAGATGATCGCCGCGGCCCCGGACGTCTTCTTCGGGCACTTCCTGGACCTGTGGGCGGGCGACCGGGGGGCGATCCCCGCCGACGTGCGCGCGGCCTACCTGTCGGCCTGCCGGGAGGCGATCCCCTCGATCGTGGCCGACTACCGCGCCTCGGCCGGGATCGACATCGAGCACGACCTGGCCGACCGCGAGGCCGGCGCCCGGCTGCGGATGCCGGTCACCGTGCTGCAGCAGGACTGGGGCGCCGCCCTCGGCTACGACGCCGCCGCGCTGTGGCGCGCCTGGGCCCCGGACTTGCGGCACGTGACGGTGACGTGCGGCCACTTCATGGCCGAGGAGGCCCCCGCCGACATCGCCGGGGCGCTGCGCGAGCTGCTGACGCGCTGAGCCCCCCGGGGGCGGAACGGCGGGGTGCGCCTTCGACGTGCCCGACGGGTGCGCGCGGCCTCGGTAGGCTCCATCGCGTGACCCGATCCGCGTCGAGCGGATCCGCCGAGCAGAAACCGGAGCTGATGATCCAACGCGACTCGCGAGCCGTATCGCAGGGCCAGGCCCCGCCGGAACGTACGCCGGCGGGCGTGCGCGCCGCACAGGCCGTGCGCCTGCCCGAGCCCTGGGCGTCGTCGGCGGTGACGGTGGTGATGCCCACCTACAACGAGGCCGACAACCTGCCCGCCGTCCTGGAGGCCCTGTTCGCCCTGCCCCTGCCGGCGTTGCGGGTGCTGGTGGTGGACGACAACTCCCCCGACGGCACCGGTGACCTGGCCGAGCGGCTGGCCCGCGAGGAGTACGGGCCCGAGCGCCTGTCGGTGCTGCGCCGTCCGGGCAAGCAGGGGCTCGGCCGCGCCTACGTGCACGGCATCACGCACGCGCTGGAGCACGGCGCCGACTTCGTCGTGCAGATGGACGCCGATCTGTCCCATCCGCCCGAGGCGGTGCCGCAGATGCTGGGCACGCTGCTGTCCACCGAGGCCGACGTCGTGATCGGCAGCCGTTACGCCACCGGCGGCAAGCTGGCCGAGAACTGGGCGCCGCACCGCAAGGCCCTGTCGGCGTGGGCGAACTTCTATGTGCGGGTGCTGCTGCACCTGCGCATCCGCGACGTGACCGCCGGGTTCAAGATCTGGCGCCGCGAGACGCTGCGCGCGATCGACGTGGCCGGGGTGGCCAGCAACGGCTACTCCTTCCAGGTCGAGATGAACTACCGCGCCGTCAGGCTCGGCCTGAAGATCGTCGAGGTGCCGATCCGGTTCGAGGAGCGCCACGACGGCCAGAGCAAGATGAGCCTGGGCGTGCAGCTTGAGTCGGCGCTGATGCCGTTCCGGCTGCGCCGCCTGGCGGGCCGGCTCGGCGCCCCGCCGCGCGAATGACGGGGGAACGCGCGGCGATCCGGCTCAGGCGCCCGGCCGGGGCGGGTGCTCGGCGGCCCAGCGCGCCCAGTCGGCCAGGGCCTGGTTGAGCCGGATGGCGGCCTCGATGGTCACCCGCATCGACTGCACCGGCGGGGCGCTGCCGAACTCGCCGCGGTCCTTGCGCGCGGCGTAGTCGCGGTAGACCTCCGCGGCGGCGGCGTAGAACGCGGCCTCGCGCTCCAGGTGATCGGCCAGCTCGCCGGGGTCCATCAGCCAGAAGAACAGCGAGCGCAGCAGCGGCTGCAGCCGCATGGTGTGGTCCACGTCGCCGTCGGCCAGCCACTTGCGCACCGCCGCCAGCCCGTCGGGGGTGATCCGGTACGCCGTGCGCCGCCGCGGCCCCTGGCTGTCGACCTCGATCAGCCCCTCATCGGCCAGGCGGCGCAGCTCGGCGTAGATCTTGGGGTGCTGGGCCGGCCAGATCTGGCCCAGCACCTCCTGGAAGCGCTGGGCCAGGTCGTATCCGCTGGCCGGTCCCTCGGCCAGCAGGCCGAGCAGCCCGTAGCGCAGCGACATGCCAACGCCTCCCTCAACGCGCGCGCCGATCCCGAGATCCCATCTTGGCACGGCGCGGCGGTGCGGGAGGCCACGGTCAGGGCCGGGTGAAGAACTCGGTGAGCACCGGGGCGATCACGTCGGGGGCCACGTCGTGGCCCTGCCCGTCCAGGGTCAGGTGGGCGCCGCGGGGCAGGGCGGCGGCCAGGGCGCGGGCGGTGGCGCGCATCCACTCGGGGCTGTCGCCGCCGTCCAGCACCAGCACCGGCCCGCCGGCGCCGGACACCCGCGGCAGCCCGCCGCCGGTCAGCGCGAAGTCGTAGGGCAGGGTGTGCGCCACGGCCTCCAGGGCCGCCCACATCGGAGTGGAGCGCATCTGCCCGATCATCTGCCGTGGCAGGCCGACCCCGGTCATGAACGCCTCCAGGGCGTCGCCGCGGCGTCCCTGGCCGATCAGGCCGGCGATGCGGCGCCCGGCCTCGGCTCCGGCGGCGGCCTCGGCGGCGTCGAGGGCGTAGGGCGGCTCGTACAGCGCCGCCCTGGCCACCCCGGCGCCGGCGATCATCGCGCGCAGGACCAGCGCGGCGCCGGAGGAGTGGCCGTAGGCGTACGCCGTGCCGCCGGCCGCGGCGATCAGCGCGGCCAGGTCCTCCACCTCCCGCTCGGGGGCGTACGGCGGGGTGTCGCCGCTGTCGCCGCGCCCCCGCCGGTCGTAGGTGTAGACGGTGAAGTGCCCGGCCAGCAGCGGGACCAGGGGCCCGGGGCTGTGGCGGGTGTTGAGCGCGCCGCCTGTGATCACGAGCGCGGGGCCGGTTCCGGTGCGCTCGAAGGCGATGGCGGTGCCGTCGGCGGAGGTGACCTTCTCCATGGGGCAGCCCTTCTTCGTCGTTCGGTGTTCGTCTGCGGGGGCGGAACGCCGCCCGCGTCCCACCGACGAACGGCCCCGCCCGGCACAGACACCCCCGGTCAGGGCCGCCCGCCCACCTCCTGCAGCCGGCGTGTCAGGTAGCGGCGTTCGGGGCCGGTGGGGGCCAGCTCCAGCGCCCGCCCGTAGGCGCTGGCGGCCTCGGCCGCGCGGCCCATGCGGCGCAGCAGGTCGGCGCGGGTGGCCGGCAGCAGGTGGTAGCCCTCCAGCGTGCCGGCGGCCTCCAGCGCCTCCACCAGTTCCAGCCCGGCGGCCGGGCCGCGGGCCATGCCGACCGCGACCGCCCGGTTCAGCTCCACCACCGGCGAGGGCGTCAGGCGGGCCAGCCTGCCGTACAGCGCGGCGATCTCCTGCCAGTCGGTGTCCTGCCAGCGCGCGGCGGTGGCGTGGCAGGCGGCGATGGCCGCCTGGATCTGGTACGGCCCCGGCCGTCCGCGCCGCAGCGCCCGGTCCAGCACCGCGACGCCCTCCTCGATCTCGGCGGAGTCCCACCGCGCCCGGTCCTGGTGCTCCAGGGTGACCAGTTCGCCCGCCTCGTCCACCCGCGTCGCGCGGCGGGCGTGGTGCAGCAGCAGCAACGCCAGCAGCCCGCCGGCCTCCGGCTCGCCGGGCATCAGCCCGGCCAGCAGGCGGGCCAGCCGGATCGCCTCCCCGGCCAGCACCTGGCGCATCGGATCGGCCCCGGCGGAGTAGCCCTCGTTGAACAGCAGGTACAGCACCGCCAGCACCGCCGCGGTGCGCTCGGGCAGCAGGTGGGCCGGCGGCACGCGGAAGGGGATGCCCGCGTCGCGGATCTTGCGTTTGGCGCGCACGAGGCGCTGCGACATCGTGGCCTGCGGCACCAGGAACGCCCGCGCGATCTGCGCGGTGCTCAGCCCGGCCAGCGTGCGCAGGGTGAGCGCGACGCGCGCCTCGAAGGCCAGGGCGGGATGGCAGCAGGTGAACATCAGCCGCAGCCGGTCATCGGCCACGCCGCTGGCCGTGGCGCCGCCCTCGTCCGCCGACGCGGGGTCCTGCCCGAGGTCCTGCGCGGGGTCCTGCGCCGTCAGGGCCGCCTCCCGCAGCTTGGCCCGCCCGGCCCGCTCGCGGCGCAGCCGGTCGGTGGCCCGGTTGCGGGCCGTGACCGTCAGCCAGGCCCCTGGCCGGCGTGGCACGCCGTCGCGCGGCCAGACCCGCAGCGCGGCGGCGAAGGCGTCCTGGGCGCACTCCTCGGCGAGGTCCCAGTCGCCGGTCAGGCCGATCAAGGTGGCGACGATCTGGCCCCACTCCTGGCGGAAGGCGGCCTCGACCGCCGCGGTCACGTCGCCGGGGGCGCCGGTCACGGCTCCAGGACCGGCCGGATCTCGATCTTGCCGACGGCGGCGACCGGGTGGCGGGCCGCGATGCGCACGGCCTCCTCCATCGTGGCGCACTCGATCATGCTGAAGCCGCCGACGAGGTCCTTGGTCTCGGCGAAGGGGCCGTCGCTGACCAGCACCTCGCCCTCGCGCACCCGGACGGTGGCCGTCTCGGGGCGCAACGCGCCGCCGCCGACCAGGACGCCGCGCTCGGTCATCTCCTGCGACCAGCCGCCGCAGCCGTCCATGGCCTCCAGCCTGGCCCGCGCCTCGGGACCGGCCGTGTCGTCGGCGCCGATCAGCAGCATGTATCGCATGGGTGTCCCTCCTTCGAACCCCGCCGCCTGCCACGACGAACCCTAGCCGCCGGCACCGACAGCCTGGAAAGCGGCGGGCGTGGGCCGTCACCGTGGGGATGGTCGCCGCCCAGGTCCCGTTCCCCCGGCCGAAGGAGCGACCGTGCGGTCACGGCGCCGGCGGGAGCCGGTCGCGATCCATCCCCGGGCGGGCGGCACCGGCGACCCGCCGCATCCGGCTCGTGCGGCGGAGGTCGCCTCGCCGTGGCGGCCGACCGCCGCCTGACCCCGGTTTCAGTCGGGCATGGAGTCCAGGTGGCGTTCCAGGGCGTCCAGGCGGCCGGCCCACAGCCGGCGGTAGGGCGCCAGCCACTGGTCGATCTCGGCCAGCGGCTCGGGACGCAGTTCGTACCACCGGCGCTGGGCGTCGCGGCGCACCCGGACCAGGCCGGCCTCGCGCAGCACCCGCAGGTGCTTGGAGGTGCCGGGCTGGCTCAGGCCGAGCTGCTCGGTGATCTCGCCGACCAGGCGGGGCCGCTCCAGCAGCAGGTCGAGGATGCGCCGCCGGGTGGGCTCGGCGAGCACGTCGAAGGGAGCCAGCATGCCGTCAATCATACCAAAGCGGCTATATAAAACCACCGGCATGTATGGCCCCCTCGCGGCATCGGCAAGGCGCCTCGGCGCTCCGGCCCGGCCCACCCGTCATCAGCGCCCGCGGCGTCACCTCCCGGCGTCGAGAGCCTCGGTGATCTTGCGGGCCATCTCCGCCATGGTCGGGCTGACCTCGCCCTGCTGGGACCGGGTGGCCGCCTCGACGGCGACGAGGACGGTGCGGCGGAAGTTGCCCGCCTCGGCCGGGTCCTGCTCCTTGAGCAGGCTCATGGACGCCGTCAGGGCCGGCAGCACCTGGTCGGCGAGCTGGGCCACGGTCGTGCCGTACTTCACGCCCTTGGGCGCCTTGGCGAGCACGTGCCCGACCAGGCCGGTCGCGGAGGTCAGGGCGATGGAGCCCTCGGTGCCGGCCTTGTGGGCAGAGCCGGCGGCACCGGCGGCGGACATCAGCGAGACGGCGCCCCACGCGGCGGTGCGAAGAGTGATCTTGTCCTGCTCGTGGAGGGTGACGGTCATGACTGCATGCTCCTTCGAACCGATTGAGAAGAATTCACCTCAACGGACCGGCGGCGGATGCGGCCCTGCCGAGGGCCCCGGTGCGGATCGCTCAGGCCGGGTCGCCCGAGAAGACCGCCCCCGGCCTCGAGGCCGCGACCGCCGGAACGTTCATGGCATCCACCATCGCCGGCCGCTCTGATATCGGGCCGTCGCCGTCCTGACGCGGCCGCTGACACCGTCACTTGACGCCGCCGCACCGCTCACCCCTGCTGGAGCGCTGGTCCTGCGGCCGGGTGGTGCTGCTGGGGGACGCCGGCCAGTGCGCGGCGCCGCTCTCGGCCGCGGCGCGTCCCAGGCGCTGATCGGCGCCTACATCCTGGCCGGCGAGCCGGCCGTCGCCGGCGGCGACCACACGGCGGCGTTCGCCGCCTACGAGGCGGCGATGCGCGGCTTCGCCGCCGAGCATCAGCAGATGGGCCGCGAAGGGGCCGACCGGTTCTTCATGGGCATGCCCCCGCAGGAGGCGCTGGACACGGCCCGCGCGCGCATCGTCAGGCTGAGGGACTACGCTCCCGGCTTCGCCGCCGCAGCGGACGCGCACCGGTACCGGCCGCCGCTGCTCCGGCTCGCCGCCGGCCCCGCTCGCCGGCGTCCACCCGGCTGACCGGCCGTCGCGCGCCTGCCGCCGGCCACGCCGGTGTCGTGTCAGCGGCCTCGTCAGGACGGCGACGGCCCGATATCAGAGCGGCCGGCGATGGTTGAGGCCATGAGCGGTTCGGCGATCACGGCCCCGGGCTTGCGAACCGGGGCCACGCCGAAGTCACCCCGTCCCTCGTGCGCCGCACAGGGACGGGTCTCGGAAGATCGAAAATTTCCCGGCAAGGAGATTCATGATGGGAACCGGCAACAGCGGCTTGTCCGAAGCGGGGCTGCGCAGGCTGCGCGGGCTGCTGGAGCGGCATGTCGAATCGGGGAGGATTCCCGGCCTCGTCGCCCTGGTCGGCCGGGGCGAGGAGACGCACGTCGAAGTGATCGGGACGATGCGCCACGACGGGGGCGCGCCGATGCGCCGCGACACGATCTTCCGCATGGCATCGACGTCCAAGCCGGTGTCGATCGCCGCGGCGATGGTCCTGCTGGATGAGTGCCGGCTGCGGCTGGACGACCCGGTGGACCCGTGGCTGCCCGAACTGGCCGACCGGCGGGTGCTGAAGCGGATCGACGGCCCGCTGGACGACACCGTGCCGGCGCGGCGGCCGATCACCGTGCGGGACGTGCTGACCTCCACGTTCGGGCTCGGCATGGACATGACGTCGCTGGGCACGCCGATCATGAACGCGGTCTTCGAGCAGGGGCTCACGCCCAACCTGCCGGTGCCGATGCCCGAGCCGGACGAGTGGATGCGCCGCCTGGGCGCGCTTCCGCTGATGCACCAGCCCGGAGAGCACTGGCAGTACCAGATCAGCAGCGATCTGGTCGGCGTGCTGGTGGCCAGGGTCACGGGCCAGTCGTTCGAGGAGGTCCTGCGCGAACGCGTCTTCGAGCCGCTGGGGATGAAGGACACCGCCTTCCACGTGCCCGACGACAAGATCGACCGGCTGCCGACCCTCTACGCCCCCGACCCGCAGACCGGAGAGTTCCTCGTGTGGGACGAGGCCAAGGGCGGACGGTGGAACCGGCCCCCGGCCTTCCAGGGCGGCGGCGGCGGGCTGGTCTCCACCGCCGACGACTACCACGCCTATTTCCGGATGCTGCTGAACAGCGGGACGTACAAGGGGCGGCGGGTCCTGTCCCGGCCCGCGGTGGAGCTGATGACCACCAACCGCCTCACCCCCGAGCAGACCGCGGCCCGCACCGCCATGGCCGTCAACAACGTCCACATCTCCCACGGCCAGGGGCAGCACGGCGGCTGGGGCTTCGGGATGGCGGTGCGCACCTACCGCGGCGACTACTCGCCCGTCGGCCAGTTCGGCTGGGACGGCGGAAGCGGCTGCGCGACCTACGCCGACCCGGCCAACCAGCTCATCGGAATCCTGCTCACCCAGGTCGGGGCGTCCACGCCGGATTCGATGCGGCTCATCCACGACTTCTGGACCACGCTCTACCAGGCGATCGACGACTGACGCCGCCCGCCGGGAACCACGCCGCCCCAAGCGCCGGCGTCCCGGCGAGGCCGGGGCTCGGCCCTGCCCGCCGCCTGAGGCCCGGGGTCGCCCGAGGGTGCGATACCCTCGGGCGACCCCGGAGCCGCCATCGCATTCCGTAACGTTTCCAAGGAGCACACCAGCATGTCCATCACCCTCACCGACCAGGACAAGTCCACCCTGCGCACCGCCGCGTACGGCGCCGTGTCGCTGATGTCCGCCGCCGGTGCCGGCGGCTCGGCGCACAAGGCCGCCACCGGCGGCTCCATCGCCCTGGCCTCCGCCACCGGCCTGGTCGGGCACGTGCTCGCCGAAAAGCGCCGGGACATCGACCTGCACGGCAGGTCCGTGGCCGCGCTCGCCGACCATGTGCTGCCGGCGCTGACCGCGTCCATGAGCCTGCTCAAGCGGCAGGCTCCGGCCGAGGCCGGCAATTTCCGCCGCACCGTCCTCGTCGCCGTCGAAGCGGCCACCCGGGCCCAGAAGGGCGACCCCGGCCCCACCATGGCGGAGATGGCCCGCAAGATCACCGTGGCCCTGGACGCCGCTTAGGCCGTGCCCGCGACGCCCATCGCGGACAGCGGGGCCGCCGCCGGGCAGGACCGCCTGGAGCTGCGGAAGGCCATCGAGGAGATCGTCTAATCCGGTTTCGTCGGGGTGTCGCTGCGGGTGCACGACGAGCGGGGCGAGTGGGCGGGCAGCGCGGGGGCGCGCGAGCTGGGCCACAGCGGCGAGCCGCCGATCGACGGGCATGTGCGGATCGGCAGCAACACCAAGACCTTCATCGCCACCGTGGTGCTGCGACTGGTGGCCGAGGGCAGGGTGGGGCTGGACACCCCGGTGGATGACCACCTGCCGGAGTTCGGGCTGGACCGGCGGATCACGGTGCGGATGCTGTTGGAGCACACCAGCGGGGTGCTCGACTTCACCGGCGAGTACTTCGAGGACGGCACGTTCGCGCCGGGGATCCCCGCCACCACGGCGGGCAGGGAGTGGGTGGACAAGTCGACGTCACCCGGCACAACCCGTCCTGGATCTCCAGCGGCGGTGACATGATCTCGGTCACCCGGGACCTGCACACCTTCATCGCCGCGCTGCTGGGCGGCAGGCTGCTGCCGGCCGAGCTGCCGGCCGAGATGTGCACGCCGGAGTCCAAGGCCGGCTACGGCCTGGGGGTGTTCGTGCAGCAGGCGCCGGGCGGCGGCACCGTCATCACCCACAAACGGCGGCGCGGCGGGCCACGCCGCGCTGATGTACGGCACGCCCGACGGCCGCACCACCCTGACCGCCGCGCTGGACCACGTCGACGACGCCGCCCTGTCGATGGGGGCGGCCTTCCAGCAGGCGACCCAGCGCCTCCTCGCCGAGGTGTTCGGCGGCGGTCAGGCCGGACCGGCTCGATAGCCGGGGCCGGGCGGCGCTGCCCGCCACCGGCGGCTACCCGGCCAGCGCGGCGGCTTCCTCCTCCTCGACCTGGCGGTTCCACTCGCGCTTGCCCGACTGCCAGCCGTCCTCGTCGGTGCCGCGCCGCCAGTAGCCGGAGATCGACAGTTGCGACATCGGCAGGCCGTGCTCCACGCGCAGCAGGCGGCGCAGGTCCTTGACGAAGCCGGCCTCGCCGTGGACGAAGGCGTGCACGGCGCCGGCGGGGAACTCCAGGGCGCGCACCGCCTGCACCAGGCGCTCGCCGACCTCGGCCTCGCCGCGGTGCAGCCACACCAGCTTGACGTCGCCGGGGGAGTCCAGCGGCTGCTCCTCCTGCGGCCCGGCGACCTCGACGAAGACGTGGGCGGGCGCGCCGGAGGGCAGGCGCTCCAGGGCGGCGGCGATGGCCGGCAGCGCGCTCTCGTCGCCGGCCATCAGGTGCCAGTCGGCGGCCGGGTCGGGGGCGTAGGCGCCGCCGGGGCCGAACAGGCGCAGCACGTCGCCCGGCTTGGCCGAGGCGGCCCACGGGCCGGCCACGCCGCGGTCGCCGTGGTGGACGAAGTCGATGGTCAGCTCGCGCGCGGCCGGGTCCCAGCGGCGTACGGTGTAGGTACGGGTGACCGGCCACTGCTCGCGCGGCAGGTCGCGGCGGATCGCCTCGATGTCGAACGGCTCGGGGTAGCTCACCCCCGGCGGGGCGAACAGCAGTTTGACGTAGTGGTCGGTGTACGCGCCGGCCTCGAAGTCGGCCAGGCCCTCGCCGCCGAGCACGACGCGGATCATGTGCGGGGTGAGCCACCGCACCTCGCGCACGACGCAGTGGCGTGCTCTGCGAGCGGGTCTTTCCGCCATCCTCGTACTCCTTGCCATTAACGGCTGTTTACTCGTAACACAAGTTACTGCATCCCTGTTGCGCGCGGCAGCGGCGGGGGTGCTTGCACCTCCTGCCGCCCCGGCCCATCCTGGGGCGGTGATCGTGGCTCAACCGAGGATCGACGCAGTGGACGAGCGGCACCTGCGCAGGGCCGTGGAGCTCGCCCGGGAGGCGGCCGAGCGGGGTGACGGCCCGTACGGCGCCGTCCTGGTGGACGCCGGGGGACGGGTGGCGGCCGAGGCCCGCAACGCGGTGGCCGAGACCGGCGATGTGACCACCCACGCCGAGATCGAGGCCGTGCGCGCCGCCGGCCCCGCCGCCCGCGGCGGCACCATGTACGCAAGCGGCGAGCCGTGCGCGATGTGCGCGGGCGCGATGTCCTGGGCCGGGGTCGCCCGGGTGGTCTTCGGCGCCTCGATCCCGCGCATCCGCGAGGTCAGCGCCACCTCGGGCATCGGCGTGCGCTGCGCCCACGTGCTGGCCACCGGCCCGGAGCCGGTGGAGGTCGTCGGCCCGGTGCTGGAGGAGGAGTGCCTGGCCGTCTTCCGCACCTGACCCGCGGCAGGGCCGCGGGGGAGTCCCGCACCACCTGATGGAACTTGTCGCAAATGTCGGGATATGTCGATGATGTGGGGGTGACTTTCGACGTCGCGCGTGTCCGCGCCATGTACCCCGCCCTGTCCGACGGCCATGCCTGGCTCGACGCCGCCGCCGGCACCCAGGTGCCCGAGTCGGTGATCGAGGCCATCGCCGGCGCCTACCGCACCGGTATCGGCAACGTCCACGGCGCCTTCGCCGCCAGCGCCCGCTCCGACGCCATCGTCGCCGAGGCCCGCGCCGCGGTCGCCGACCTGGTGGGCGGGCGCGCCGAGGGCGTGGTGTTCGGCCCGAACATGACCACCTTGACCTACCGCTTCGCCAACACCCTGGCCGGCCAGTGGGGGCCGGATGACGAGATCGTGCTGTCACGGCTGGACCACGACGCCAACGTGCGCCCCTGGGTGCAGGCGGCCGCGCGGGCCGGGGCGCGGGTGCGCTTCGCCGAGATCGACACCGCCACCGGCGAACTGCCCGCCGCGCAGTACGAGGAGCTGGTCGGCGAGCGTACCCGCCTGGTGGCGGTCACCGCGGCCAGCAACGTGCTGGGCACCATGCCCGACGTGCCGCGCATCACCGCCATCGCCCACGCCGCCGGCGCGCTGACCTACATCGACGGGGTGCACGCCACCCCGCACACCCCCGTGGACGTCGCCGCGCTGGGCGCCGACTTCTACGCCACCAGCGCCTACAAGTGGTCCGGCCCGCACATCGGCGCGGTCATCGCCGCCCCCGAGCTGCTGGAGCGCCTGCGCCCGGACAAGCTGGCCTCCTCCCCGCAGTCCGTGCCCGACCGGTTCGAGACCGGCACCGCCGCCTTCGCCGACCTGGCCGGCGTCGCCGCCGCCGTGGAGCACCTGGCCGGGCTCGACCCGGACGCCTCCGGCACCCGCCGCCGGCGGCTGCTGACCTCGATGGCCGCCGTGGAGGCCTACGAACAGGCCGAGCTGGAGCACCTGCTCAAGGGGCTGTCGGCGCTGCCGGGCGTGCGGCTGCTGGGCGCCCCGGCACGGCGCACCGCCACGGTCTACTTCACCGTGGCCGGCCACACCCCCCGCCAGGTCGCCGCGCACCTCGCCGCCCGCAAGATCAACGTCTGGGACGGGCACTGCTACGCCTGGGAGGTCACCGGGGCGCTGGGCATCCGCGAGTCCGGCTCGGCCGTGCGCGCCGGCCTGGTGCACTACAACGACCGCCGGGACGGCGAGCGTCTCATCGAGGCGCTGGCCGAGCTGGCCGGCTGATCCCCGCCCGCCCGGGGCTGCGGGACAATACCGGGCATGACAACCGCCGCGGCCCCCGGCACCCCTCCCGGCACCGTCCTTGAAGCCGTGCTGGAACGCATCACCTACGCCAACGAGGAGACCGGCTACACCATCGCCCGCGTGGCCACCGCCCGCACCGGCCACGAGCTGCTGACGGTGGTGGGGCCGCTGCTGGGGGCGCAGGTCGGCGAGTCGCTGCGGCTGACCGGGCGCTGGACCTCCCACCCCCGCTACGGCCGCCAGTTCGAGGTGTGGTCCTACCTGACGGTGCTGCCGGCCACCGTGCAGGGCATCCAGCGCTACCTGGGCTCGGGCCTGATCAAAGGCATCGGGCCGAAGATGGCCGAGCGCATCGTCGGCCACTTCGGGGTGCAGACCCTGGAGGTCATCGAGAACGAGCCCGCACGCCTGGCCGAGGTGCCCGGCCTCGGCCCCAAGCGCACCGCGATGATCGCCGCCGCCTGGGCCGAACAGAAGATCATCAAAGAGGTGATGATCTTCCTCCAGGGGGTCGGGGTGTCCACCTCCATCGCCGTGCGCATCTTCAAGCAGTACGGCGAGCGGTCGGTGGAGGTCGTGCGCACCGAGCCGTACCGGCTGGCCGATGAGGTGTGGGGGATCGGCTTCAAGACCGCCGACACCATCGCCCAGGCCGTGGGCATCCCGCACGACAGCCCCGAACGGGTCAAGGCCGGCCTGCGCTACACCCTCTCCCAGGCCGCCGACAACGGCCACTGCTACCTGCCGGCGCCCAACCTGGTCGGCGACGCGGTGAAGATCCTGGACGTGCCGGCCGAGCTGGTGGCCTCCTGCCTGGAGGAGCTGGTGGCCGCGGAAGGCGTCATCCGCGAGGACGTCCCGGTCGCCGAGGGCTCCGTCCCGGCGATCTACCTGGTGCCCTTCCAGCGGGCCGAGTCCTCGCTGGCCTCCTCGCTGCTGGCCCTGCTCAACACCGGCCGCGACCGTCTCGCGGCCTTCCACGACGTGGACTGGGACCGCGCGCTGGCCTGGCTGCGCGAGCGCACCGGCGCCGATCTGGCCGCCGAGCAGTCCCAGGCGGTACGCCTGGCGCTGACCGCCAAGGTCGCGGTGCTGACCGGCGGGCCCGGCTGCGGCAAGTCCTTCACCGTGCGCTCCATCGTCACCCTGGCGCGGGCCAAACGCGCCCGGGTGATCCTGGCCGCGCCGACCGGCCGGGCGGCCAAACGGCTGTCGGAGCTGACCGGGCACGAGGCCACCACCGTGCACCGCCTGCTGCAACTGCGCCCCGGCGGCGACGCCTCCTTCGACCGCGACAACCCCCTGGAGGCCGACCTGGTGGTGGTGGACGAGGCGTCCATGCTGGACCTGCTGCTGGCCAACAAGCTGGTCAAGGCCGTCGCACCCGGCACCCACCTGCTGTTCGTGGGCGATGTGGACCAGCTCCCCTCGGTCGGCGCCGGCGAGGTGCTGCGCGACCTGCTGGCCGCCGAGGAGATCCCGCGCGTCCGCCTCACCCAGGTCTTCCGCCAGGCCCAGCAGTCAGGCGTGGTCGTCAACGCCCACCGCGTCAACACCGGCCTGCCACCGCTCCTGCACGGCATGACCGACTTCTTCCTGTTCCCCTGCGAGGAGCCGGAGGAGATCGCCGCGCTGACCGTCGATGTGGTCTCCCGGCGCATCCCGCGCCGCTTCGGCCTCGACCCGCGCCGCGACGTCCAGGTCCTGGCCCCGATGCACCGCGGCGCCGCCGGCGCCGGCGCCCTCAACAGCGCCCTGCAGGAGGCCCTGACCCCCGCCCGCGAGGGACTGCCCGAGCGCCGCTTCGGCGGGCGGGTCTTCCGCATCGGCGACAAGGTCACCCAGTTGCGCAACAACTACGACAAGGGCGCGGCCGGGGTGTTCAACGGCACCGTGGGCGTGGTCACCGACATCCGCCCCGACGACCACGCCCTGACCGTGCTCACCGATGAGGACGAGAGCGTCGAGTACGCCTTCGACGAGCTGGACGAGCTCGCCCACGCCTACGCGGTGTCCATCCACCGCTCCCAGGGCAGCGAGTACCCCGCGGTGGTGATCCCGCTGGCCACCTCCGCCTGGATGATGCTGCAGCGCAACCTGCTCTACACCGCCGTCACCCGGGCCAAGAAGCTGGTCGTCATCGTCGGCTCGCGCCGCGCCCTGGCCCACGCGGTGCGCACCCGCGGCGCGGGCCGCCGCCACACCGGCCTGACCCACCGCCTGCGCCCCCGCACCCCCGGCGAGGACGGCCCCTGAGCGGGCCGCGCGGCCGCCGTCACCCGGCGGTGCGTAGTGCCTTACCCGGCCGCTGCTT
Organism: Thermocatellispora tengchongensis; assembly: GCF_014202315.1. Lineage (GTDB taxonomy): Bacteria > Actinomycetota > Actinomycetes > Streptosporangiales > Streptosporangiaceae > Thermocatellispora > Thermocatellispora tengchongensis. The sequence goes on from NZ_JACHGN010000016.1 coordinate 131,372, forward strand.
TTCCTTGACGATCGCGTGAACCTTTAGGACGGTTGACGCGTCCACAGGCATGGGGTTGTTTGTCCCGGCAGCCAAACGGCGGCTTGACACCCGCCGTGCGACCATGATCGTGATGCCTGATGACCGAATCCTGCACGTTGCAGGCCCAAAAGGCGTGCATAGTGGCAGGAATCCCCATTAGGGTTTTGGAAGTTCTTTGCTGTGATGGGGGAGATATCTGTGCACGCAAGTGATCGTCGATGGAGGGCGCCGCTGGCGGGCCTGGCGGTGGCCGTCGGCGCCGTGGTGACCGCCGGGTGCTCGGGCGGGCCGGCCTCGACGCCGTCTCCGGCCGCCGCCGAGGACACCGCGCCCGCGGCGCCCGCGCCGACGATCAAGGTGAGCCCCGCCGACGGCAGCGCCAAGGTGCGCCCCGACAAGCGGGTGGTCGTCGTGGCCGAGGGCGGCACGCTGGAGCAGGTGTCGGTCACGGCGGGCGGCAAGCAGGTCGAGGGCGGTTTCGACGAGTCCAAGACCCGCTGGGTGTCCAAGGCCCCGCTGATGCCCTCCACCAGCTACACCGTCACCGCCTCGGCCACCGGCGCGGGCGGCCCGGCCGAGCACACCAGCACCTTCAAGACCCTCAAGCCGGAGCGGGCGCTGGCGGTGGCCGACGTGACGCCGAACGTGAAGGGGGAGAAGGTCGGCGTGGGGGCGCCGATCATCGTCACCTTCAACCAGCCGGTCAGCGACAAGGCCGCGGTGGAGAAGGCCCTGATCGTCAAGGCCGAGAAACCCGTCCCCGGCGCCTGGCGGTGGGTCAGCGACACCCAGGCCATCTACCGCACCGCCAAGTACTGGCCGGCCCACCAGAAGGTGCTCTTCAGCGCGCGCCTGGCCGGGGTGCGCGGCGGCAAGGACATGTACGGCGTGAAGAACACCTCCGCGGTGATCAACATCGGCGCGAAGGTGATCAGCACGGTCGACACCCGCAAGCACACCATGGTCGTCAAGCGTGACGGCAAGACGGTGCAGAAGATGCTCATCAGCGCCGGCAAGGCCACCACGCGCGAGTACACCACCACCAGCGGGGTGCACCTGACCATGGAGCGGGCCAACCCGGTGCGGATGATCTCCCCGGGCCGCGAGAAGGGCGACCCGGAGTACTACGACGTGATGATCAATCACGCGGTGCGGATCTCCAACTCCGGCGAGTACGTCCACGCCAAGGACAACGTCTGGGCGCAGGGGCGGCAGAACGTCAGCCACGGCTGCATCAACGCCCGCCCCGACCAGGCCAAGTGGTTCTACGACAACTTCCAGCGCGGCGACGTGGTGATCATCACGGGCACCGACCGCGAGCTGGAGTGGAACAACGGCTGGGGCTTTTGGCAGATGTCGTTCAAGGAGTGGAAGAAGGGCAGCGCCCTGTAACCCTCCTCACGCGCGCGGGCGGCGGGCCTCCGGGGACGATCCGAAGGCCCGCCGCCTGGCGTTGTGCGGGGGTGTCTCAGGCGACGCGCCGCTGCAGAAGCTGGCCCGGCCAGGCTCCGACGGTGAACTGCTCGGTACGGGTGAAGCCCTGGCTCTCGTAGTAGCGCACCAATCGCCCGTCGTCGCCGGCGTAGCAGTCCACGCGCAGCAGCGACACCCCGGCCGCCACCGCCTCGGCGTAGGCGTGGCGCAGCAGCGTGCCGCCGACGTCCAGCCCGGCGAAGCGGCGGTCGATCACCAGGCCCTGCACGTACAGCTCCGGCTCGCCGGCCGGGGCGATGTAGTCCATCGGGGCGCCCAGCACCATGCACCCGGCCGGCTCGCCGCCGACCTCGGCGATGCGCATGCCGTCGCCGGCCGCCCAGCCGGAGACGGTGCGGACGCGGCCGGGCTGGATGGAGAACGGCTCGCTGCCCCACTGGCCGGTGCGGCCCTGGGCGGTGAGCCAGGCCACGGCGCTGTCGAACATGGCCAGTACGGCCGCGACGTCGCCGGGGCCGCCACGGCGGATGCGTACGGGCGTGGTGGTGCTCACCGCAGGATCGTACCGGCCGCCCCCGCCCCCGGCCACCGGGTCCGCCCGGGACACGGGTGAGGCGACCCGGCCGGCCTCCCGGGGTGTGCCGTTACCCGAGCTTGCGCAGGACGATCATGTCGCTGCGGTAGTCGGCGCCGATCGGTTCCCAGGCGGCCGAGCGCAGGCCGACGGACATCAGGACCGATCCGTGGTAGCGGGAGCCCGGCTCCAGGAGGCCCGGGCCCTTGCCGGGGCCGCCCGCGTCGACCACCTCGTAGAGGGCATCGGGGTCCAGCCCGGCCAGGCGGAGCCACCGGGGGCCGCGTTTGGCGTTGCCGTACGGGTTGTAGATCAGCACGACGACGTCATCGCCCAGGACGTATTGGACGGCGGAGCGTTCCTGCCCGGGGATTCCGCCCAGGCGGTGCAGCCGGCCCTGCTGGATCACCCGGCGGACCGACTTGTAGGCCCTGATGAACCGGGACGCCTGGTCCAGGTCTTCCTGGGACCAGGTGGTGAGGTCGCCGCCGATGCCGAGGACCCCGGACATGGCCACGTGGAAGCGGTAGCGCAGGGGTGTGGCCCGGCCGGTGTTCGGGTTGGGCGAGTCGGGCACCCACGCGGACATCGTGCTGATCGGGTAGATCTGGGAGAAGCCGTGGTGGACGGTCTGCCGGTCCCGCGGGTCGGTGTTGTCGGAGGGCCACACCTCGTCGGTGTAGCGCATGATCCCGAAGTCGACGCGGCCTCCGCCCCCGGCGCAGGACTCGATGCGCAGGCGTGGATGGCGCTCGCGCAGCGTCCGCATCACCCGGTAGACGTTGCGGGTGTGCTCGATCCACAACAGGTCTTGCGCCGGGCCCGCCTCCGGCCACCCGGCCTGGGTGAAGGGCCGGTTCATGTCCCACTTGAGGTAGTCGAGGTCCAGCTCGGTGACCAGGCGGTCGAGCCAGTCCAGGGCCCAGTCGCGGACCTCGGGGCGGGCGAAGTTCAACACCAGCTGGCTGCGTTTCTCGTCGTTGCGCCGGTGGTCCATGCGCAGGATCCACTCGGGGTGGGCCTGGTACAGCTCGCTGTCGGCGTTGACCATCTCGGGCTCGACCCACAGTCCGGCCTTCATGCCGAGCTCCCGGATGCCGTCGAACAGGCCGCGCAGCCCGTCGGGGAAGCGTTCCCGGTGCGGCCACCAGTCGCCGAGGGAGCGGGTGTCGTCGTCTCGGGTGCCGAACCAGCCGTCGTCGACGACGAACAGCTCCACACCGAGCGAGGCGGCGATCTTCGCCAGGGCGAGCTGGCCGGCCTCGGTGACGTCAAAGGTGGTGGCCTCCCAGGAGTTGTAGAGGACCGGCCGCTCCTCCTGCGGCGTGGGCAGGATGTGCCGCCGGGCGTGATCGTGCCATGCCCGGCTGGCCGCGCCGAACCCGCCGCCGGTGTACAGGCCCAGGACCGGGGGAGTGGTGATCTCCTGGCCGGGGGCCAGCGTCCACCGCACGCCTTCGTGCCCGAATCCCGCCGAGACCGCCGCGCCTCCTTCTGGGCGGTGGGTGGCGGTGAGCCGCCAGCTGCCGCTCCAGGCCAGTGCGATCCCCCACACCGGGCCGTGCTCCTCGGTGGTGTCACCCGGGTCGATCATGATCCACGGGTTCGCCTGGTGACCGGTGATGCCCTGCCGGCTGGTGAAGGTGAGCTCCCCGATCGGCAGCGGCGCGCGCTGCAACTGGAACTCCTCGGCCCAGGCGCCGAAGACGCCGCTGTAACGGTAGCCGGTCGCATCGGGCAGGAACCAGCTTCCGGAGTCGAGCCTGGTGACGGTGACGGGCGTGCCGTCCGCGTCCGTGCGGCGGCGTACGGTCACCCAGCGTTCGATGACGTCGCTGTCGTGCCAGGCCCGCGCGGACAGCACCACCTCCAGCGGGAAGTGGCGGTCCTCCAAGGCGATGTCAAGCCGGTCCGCGGCGGCCTCGGCGCAGGGCGACACCCCCACCAGCCGCAACTCCAGCGACCGCACCTGCCCGAAGGCCGCCTGCAGGGAGGGCACCCCCCACCGGCAGCCGCCGTCGACCGGCAGCAGTTCTTCGATCTCAACCGGACGGGAGAAGCTGGTGGTGTGCCGCCTGGCGCCGGCCATCTGCTGCGCCGCCTGGAGCGAGAGCGCGGGCCCCCAGTACCGCTGCAGCGGCGCCGCCTCACCGGTTCGTGGATCGATCTCCACGTTGATCACGTAGGTGGAGGCCGGGGTGGTCAGCGCCCACCATCGCCCGTCGTCATCGAGTGAGATCACCGGCATCGGGGACACACCTCTCTAGTTTGTTGAAGAAGTTAATTAAGGCGAGGCTACACGGCGGCCCGCAGCGGCGAAAGTTCCACATCTGTTCAGCGACTTGCTTGACACGGTGAACAAAACGGCGAACTATGGCCGCGTGTTCTCACACCCAGAAGGACAGCCTGTGCGAATGACCGACGCCATGCGCGCGGTGTTCGTCGAACTGCTGGTGCACGGCCCCCTCTCGCGGGCGGAGGTGGCCCGCAGGCTGGACCTGTCCCCGTCCGCACTGACCAAGGTGGCCAAACCGCTGCTGGACGCCGGCTACCTGCGCGAGCAGTCCAGCGATGGGCAAAAGGGCATCGGCCGGCCCTCACAGCCGCTGCAGGTGGACGCGTCCCGGTCGTCGTTCATCGGGATCAAGCTGACCGCCGAGGAGTTGTTCGCGGTCCGGGTCGACCTGGCCGCCACCGTCCATGACCGGTTCTCGCTCCCTTTGCCCGATCACGACGTCGACACCATCGTGGAGCAGATCGCCCAGGCCGTACGGCGTCTCAGCGAGGCAGGCGATGTCGCGGGGGTGGGGATCAGCCTGGCCGGGACGGCCACACCGGGCGATCCGGTGGTCGGCAACTCTCCCTTCCTCGGCTGGAGCCATGTCGCGCTGGCCAAGCTGGTGGAGGACGCCGTCGGCGTCCCGACCGTGCTCAACAACGACGTCCGCGCTCTGACCGCGGCCCAGCAGTGGTTCGGCGCCGGCGTGGGGCACTCCTCCTTCGCGCTGGTCACCGTCGGAGCCGGAATCGGCTGCGGGCTCGTCGTCGAAGACCGGGTGGTGACCGGCAGATCCGGCGGCACCGGCCTGATCGGTCACCTGGCGATAGACGACCGGGGTCCCCTGTGCGAGCTGGGACACCGCGGTTGCGCCCGCGCCTTCGCCGCCTCCTCGGCCATCCGCCGTTCCATCGCCACCACCCTCGACCGGCCCGAGCTCACCTTCGACGACTGCCTCGAACTGGCCCGCCAGGGACAGCCGGTGGCCCGCCGGGTCCTCGACGACGCCGGCCGGGCCCTGGGGCGGGTGATCGCCACCGTGGCCAACGTCATCGGGCCCGACCTGGTGATCCTCTCCGGCGAGGCCGTCCACATGTACGACGTCTGCGCCGATGCCCTGCAAGCGGCACTCACCCGGCACACCCACTGGACGTCCACTCCCGTGCGCGTGACCGTCAAGCCCTTCACCTTCGACGAATGGGCCCGCGGGGCGGCGGTCTCCGCCCTGCAGCACCTACTTCTGCACAGTTGAACCCCACCGCTCAGCAGGGGCACCAAGGAGGACCGGTTGAGCATCTCCCATCCCTCTGTTCGCCTGGCCGGCTCGCCCGGCCGGCGACGGCGCCGCAGCGATCTCCTGCCGGCCCTCGTGTTCGTGCTCCCGGCGGCGGCCGGGTTCACGGTCTTCTACCTGTGGCCGGCGATCCGCGGCCTGTATCTCAGCCTCACCTCCTACAACGTGTTCACCCCGCCACGGTTCGTCGGGCTGGACAACTACGACAGGCTCCTGAGCGACCACCTGTTCTGGAACGCCCTGAAGGTCACCGCCGAGTACGTCCTGATCAACATCGGCGTGCAGACCGTGGCGGCCCTGCTGCTCGCGGTGCTCATGCACCGCCTGACCAGGTCGCTGGTCGTGCGAGGGGTGCTCCTGCTGCCGTTCCTGGTGGCCAATGTGATCGTCGCGCTGGTCTGGTTCTGGATGCTCGACTTCCAGATCGGCATCGTCAACCAGATGCTCGACTGGCTGGGCCTGGAGCGCGTGGCCTTCTTCGGCGACCCGGACCTGGCCATCCCCACCATCGCGCTGGTCAACACCTGGCGGCACCTCGGCTACACGGCGCTGCTCATCTTCGCCGGACTGCAGATGATCCCGCCCGCGGTCTACGAGGCCGCCGCGATCGACGGCGCCTCGGAACGGCAGATGTTCTTCCGCGTCACCCTGCCCCTGCTGCGTCCGGTGATGGCGCTGGTGCTGGTACTGACCGTGATCGGGTCCTTCCAGGTCTTCGACACCGTCGCCGTGACGACGAACGGCGGGCCGATCAACGCCACGAGGGTCATCTACTACTACATCTTCGACATGGCGTTCAACCGCTTCTCCTTCGGCTACGCCGCCGCCCTGTCCTCGGTGCTGTTCGTGCTGCTGGCCGGGATCGCCTACATCCAACTCCGGCTCACCCGCGCCGGCGAGACCGACCTGGCCTGAGGAGGCGCAATGCTCGACGTGGCAGACCCGCGCGCCGCGAAGGACGCCCGCTCCCCGAAAGCACGCACCCGCCCCTCTCCGCCGAGAATCCGCTGGGGACGCATCGCCGCCTGGGCGATCCTGATCATGGTGATGCTCATCACCCTGTTCCCGTTCTACTGGATGCTGCGCACCTCCTTCTCCAGCACCCGGGCGCTGGCGGCCGGATCGGCGAACCTCCTTCCCGTCGACTTCACACTCGGGGCGTACAAGCGCGTGCTGGGCCTGGCCTCCCCGGCGGAGGCCATCGCGGAAGGCGGATCGAGCGCGACCCTGAACTTCTGGCTCTACCTGCGCAACTCGGTGATCGTCGCGACGATCACCACGATCGGCCAGGTCTTCTTCAGCAGCATGGCCGCCTACGCCTTCGCCCGGATGCGCTGGCCGGGAAGGGACGCCGTGTTCCTGCTCTTCATCAGCGCGCTGATGGTCCCACCGATCTTCACCACCCTGCCGAACTTCGTCCTGATCAAGGACCTCGGGCTGCTCAACACCTACCTGGGGATCGTCCTGCCCGGACTGCTCATGACCCCCTTCGCCGTCTTCTTCCTGCGGCAGTTCTTCCTGGGCGTCAACCGCGAACTGGACGAGGCGGCCCGCATCGACGGCGCCGGGCACCCGCGGATCTTCCTGCGCATCCTCCTGCCCGTGGCCAAGATGCCGATCATGACCCTGGCCGTCCTCACCTACATCGGCGCCTGGAACGACTACTTCTGGCCCCTGCTCGTCGGCAAGAGCGAGAACGTGCGCGTGCTGACGGTGGCGCTGGGTGTCTTCCAGTCCCAGACGCCGCAGGGCAGCCCCGACTGGGCGGGGCTGATGGCCGCGACGCTCGTCGCCGCCCTGCCCGTCTTGGCGATCTTCATGATTCTCGGCCGCCGGGTCATCGACTCGCTCGGCTACACCGGCGTCAAGTGACGCCTCCACCCCCCGCTATCAAGAAGAGGTCACCATGAAGGGACGCATATCCGTTCTCGCCCTCGCAGCGCTCCTGCTGAGTGGATGCGGCCAGTCCACCACCGACCCCGGCGCCGGCCCTGTCACCATCGACTACTGGATGTGGGACACCAACCAGCAGCCGCAGTACCAGGCCTGCGCCGACGCCTTCACCAAGGCCAACCCCGACTACAAGGTCAAGATCACCCAGTACGGGTGGTCGGACTACTGGAGCACCCTCACCGCGGCCTTCGTGTCCGGAACCGCGCCCGACGTCTTCACCAGCCACCTGTCCAACTACCCGCAGTTCGCCGCACAGGGACAGTTGCTGCCCATCGACGACCTCGTGGCCCGCGACAAGATCGACCTTTCCCTCTATCAGGACGGCCTCGCCGATCTGTGGGTCGCCAAGGACGGCAAGCGCTACGGGCTGCCCAAGGACTTCGACACCGTCGCCCTGATCTACAACAAGCAAAAGCTCAAGGAAGCGGGAATCGATCCGAAAGAACTGGACGACCTGCGGTGGAACCCCCAGGACGGCGGCACGTACGAAAAGCTGATCGCCCGCCTGACCGTCGATGAGAACGGCAAGCGCGGTGACGAGCCGGGCTTCGACAAGAAGCACGTCGCCACCTACGGGCTGGGCCTCAACAGCTCGGGAAGCGGCTCCGGCCAGACCGAGTGGAGCATGTACGCGATGAGCAACGGCTGGGCCTACGGCGACCGGAACCCCTGGCCCACCACGCTCAACTACGCCGACCCCAGGTTCAAGGAGACCATCAAGTGGTTCACCTCCTTGATCGACAAGGGGTACATGCCGTCCATGTCGATCGTCACCTCCGGCGTCGCCCAGATGGACGCCTACGGCGCCGGCAAGTACGCCATGGTCACCGAAGGAAGCTGGAACACCAAGGCGTACTGGGCGCTCAAGGGCGTCGAATCCGGCCTCGCCCCCACCCCCGTCGGGCCCACCGGCAAGCGGGCCAGCCTGTTCAACGGCCTGGCCGACAACATCTCCGCCACCACCGACAACCCCGACGCCGCCTGGGCCTGGATGAAGTTCCTGGCCTCACCCGCCTGCCAGACCGACATCGTCGCCGACCACGGCGTCATCTTCCCCGCCATCAAGCAGGCCACCGTCCGCGCGGAGAAGGCGTTCGCCAAGCAGGGCATCGACGTCAAGCCCTTCACCATGCACGTCGAGCAGGGCACCACGCACCTGGCCCTCATCGCCGACCGCTGGGCCGACGTCTCGGCCGTCATGACCGAGACGATGGACGCCATCTTCTCCTTCAAGGCCCCCGTCGACTCACTCGACCAGGCCAACGAGAAGGTCAACGCCCTGCTGGGCTAGCCGGCGCCGCCCCCGGCCTGTCAGGTCAGGCACGCCGATGACCGGCCGCCCGTCGCCGGCAAGAGCACGGGCCAGAGGGCCTCCCGACCAGATCGCCGCAGCCCTTCGCCCCTTACGAATGAGACTTCACGAACCTGGCAGCGCGCACGATCAACGGCCTCGGCCCGACGATCAGCCGCCACCCCCCACCCCCCGTAAGGAGTTCTCATGCCCACCCCCCACGCCAACGGAACAAGACGGCGACGTCCGCCACGCCCGGCCGTCGTCCTCCCACTCCTGACCGCCATGATCGCCATGCTGCTCACCGCGGCGGCGTCCCCGGCCGCCGCCGCCCAGGCCACCACGCTGGTCGGCGCCGGCTCCAACCGCTGCCTGGACGTCACCGGCAACACCAGCACCCCCGGCGCGAGCCTGCAGATCTGGGACTGCAACGGCCGGCCCAACCAGCGCTGGACCACCGGCACCGGCCAGCCGGGCAAGTGCGAGCCCGTCGATCCCAACGCCACCGCCGAGGCGCGCAAACTGCTGTGCTACCTCTACAGCCAGTACGGCAAGCACATCATCTCCGGCCAGCAGGAAACCAACGGCAGCGAAGGCGAAATGACCTTCATCCACGACAACACCGGCAAATACCCGGCCATCCGCGGCATGGACATGTGCGACCGTCCCGGCTCCATCACCCGAGCCGCCGACTGGTGGAACGCCGGAGGCATCCCGCTGCTGCGCTGGCACGTGGGCGCGCCCGCGACCGGCTACTGCAACTACGGCGGCACCGCCTCCATCACCAACACCCTGACGCCCGGCACGGCCGAACACACCTCCTACATCAGCGAGCTCGACCAGGCCGCCGCCGCGCTGCTGGAACTGCAGTCCAAGCGCGTCGCCGTCATCTGGGCGCCCTACCACGAGGCCGGCGGCACCTGGTTCTGGTGGAGCAAGGAGGGCGCCGAGCAGTACAAGCGGCTGTACAAGTTCCAGTTCGACTACTTCACCAAGACCAAGGGCGTGCACAACCTGGTCTGGATGATGCCCTTCAACGGCGAACCCCAGGCGTCCTTCTACCCCGGCAAGGAGTACGTCGACATCGGCGGCGCCGACACCTACGTCAACGACCGCGGCCCGCTCACCTCACTGTTCAACGCCACCCAGGACATCGTCGGTTTCACCATCCCGATCGCCCTGCACGAGAACGGCGCCATCCCCGACCCCGCCCAGTTGAAGTCCACCGGCACCCGCTGGGTGCTGTTCAACACCTGGAACAGCACCTGGATCACCGGCCAGGACCCCGGCTACCTCAACACCGTCTACAACAGCGGCTACGTCATCACCCGGGACGAGGTCCCCAACCTGAAATAACCCGACGGGCCGGCCGGCGCACCGCGCCGGCCGGCCCGGACAAGCAAGACCCCCAACCTGATCACAGTTGGCCACTGACCGTGCGCCTGCCTGGAGAAACGCGCGTCAAGACCGGCTCATGGACGGTTCCCCGCCGGTTCCCCGCATCTCGGCCGGCCCCGCGCCGCGACCGGCCTCCGGCGGGGGAGAGGACGGCCGCGGTGGGCGTCTCGGCCGCCGCGGCCGTGCCGGAGCACCTGCGCCGGCAGGTGCGCCACCGCGACCGCACCGTGGGGCCGAGCGAGGGATCGGCCCGGTGCCGACCCGGCCCGCCAGGCAGCGCCCCGCCGCGGATCCCCGGCCCGGCGCGCTCCCGGACGCGCGGCGCCCCCGTCACCGCCACTCGCCGAACGTACGGGAAACCAGCAGCATGGCAACAGGCGTCACTCCCTCCGCCGCCGGGCCGGCGCGCGGAGTCAGCGCCGGCCGCGGAAGGCGTCGGCGGCGGAGGTGTCGATGGTCCTCAACTGGGCGTGGATCTGATCGGCGGTGGACGGATCGAGACCACGCAGCAGGGCGCGGGCGTGAGTCCAGTGCTCGCCGGCGCTCGCGTGGTCGCCCGCCAGGTGGTGGCAGGCGCCCAGGTGGGCGAGGGTGCTGGCCTCGGCGTACGGGTCGTGCAGCTCCCGGAACACCTCCAGGGCCTGGCGGTAGCAGGGGACGGCCCCGGCGGGGTCGCCCGACCGCAGCCGGGTGTCGGCCAGGCATGACCACGTGTGGGCCTCGTAGGGGCGGTTGCCGAGCTTCTGGTGCCGGACCAGGGCCTGCTCGCACAGGTCAAGGGCCTGGCCGTGGTTCCCCAGGCGCCCGTGGTACCAGCCGAGGTCGGTGAGCGCGATCGCCTGTCCGACCTCCTCGCCCAGCCGGTCGAACAGGTCGTGGGCGCGGCGGGCGGCCTCCAGCGCGTCGGCCTCGCGGCCTTGCAGGCCGTACACGAGGGTGCGGATGTAGTGCGTCCACGCCCGACCGGAGGGGGCATCCTGTTCCAGGGCGGCGTCGAGGTGATGGTGGGCGTCGTCGAAGCGGCCCAGGTCGGCCAGCGCGGCGGCCAGATCGCGGCGCGCGCGGGCCTCCTCCACCGGGTCGCCCAGCCGCCGGGCGGCGGCCACGGCGGCACGCTGGGTCTCGGCCCGCTCCTGCCAGCGTCCCCGCCGGTGCAGGAAGACGAACAACGCCGCCGCCAGCCGGCAGACGTGCCGGTCGAGCCCCAGGCCGGCGGCCAGATCGAGGGCGGCCAGCAGGGCGGGGCGCTCCTCCGCCAGCCAGGCCATCGCCTCGTCCGCCCCGGCGAAGCCCGTCACGCGGACGCCCGGGCGGGGCGCGGGAAGGGCGACGGTCTCGAAATGCCCGTGCAGGTACGCCGCGGCCGCGCATGCGGAATGGACGTAGTGGTCCACGACGCGGTGCCGCGCGGCGTCCCGATCGGCGTCGCGGGCCTGGCAGAGTTCCAAGGCGTAGGCCCGCAGCAGGTCGTGGCAGGAGTACCGGCCCGGGGCGTGCTCGGTGAGCAGGTTGGCGCGGGTCAGTTCCGCCAGCGCCGCCCGCACCCGCGAGACGGGGACGCCCGCCAGGCTCGCGGCGGCGTCGATCGTGCACCCGGGACCGGGATGCAGCCCCGCGACCAGGCGGAACGTCCGGGCCGTCTCGTCCGCGAGCGTCTCATAGGACCAGGAGAAGATCGCCCGTACGTCCACGGCACGGCCCAGCGCGCCCAGGCCGTCCCGCAGCTCGCCGGCGAGCGCGCCCAGCGGATGCGCCGGATGGATCGCGGCGCGGGCGGCGACGATCGCCAGCGCCAGCGGCAACCCGGCACAGCGGCGGACGATCTCCTCCACGGCGGCGGGCTCGGCCGCGATCCGGTCACGGCCGAGCCGGGCGGCCAGCAACCGCTCGGCGTCCACCGCAGGCAGCAGGTCCAGGGTCAGCGGATGCGCCCCGTACGTCACCACCAGCCCGGCGAGGTGATCCCGGCTGGTCACCACCACCAGGCAACCGGACGCCCCGGGCAGCAGCGGGGCCACCTGGGCGGCGTCGCGGGCGTTGTCCAGCAGCACCAGCATGCGCCGACCGGCCAGCAGGCTGCGGTACAGCCCGGCCTGCGCGGCCGGGCCGTCCGGGATCTGGTGCGGCGGCACCCGCAGCGCCGCCAGGAACTCGCCGATGGCCTCAGCCGGTCGCACGGCCTGCCGTGACGGGTCATACCCGCGCAAGTCAACGTAGAGCTGGCCGTCGGGGAAGCGCCCGGCGACCCGGCGCGCCCAGTGCACGGCCAGCGTGGTCTTCCCGACGCCGGCCGTACCGGCGATCACCGCGATCGCCGGCGACCGCGTCCGGTCCGCCACGCCGGGCGGGGCATCCGGCGGCCGGGACGGCGCGGGCGGTGGGCGGAGCAGCGCGTCGAGCGCCGCCAGCTCGGCCTCGCGGCCCGCGAACCCGCCGGCCGCGGCGGGCAACTGCCGGGGAACCGCGCGGGCGAGGGGCGGGGCGTCGCCGGCGAGCAGGCCGGCGTGGACCTGCCGCAGCTCGGGGCTGGGATCGGCGCCGAGTTCCTCGGCCAGCCGCCGCCGGATCGTCTCATACCGCTCCAGCGCCTCGGCGGGACGGCCGGCCGATTCCAGGACCCGCAGCAGCCGCGCCCAAAGAGACTCCCGCAGCGGATGCCGCTCGGCCAGGTCGGCGAGGTCGGCGAGGTCGGTCAGGCTGGGACACGGTCCTGCCGCCAGCTCCAGGTCCACCCGCCGCTCCAGCGCGCTCAGGTACCGCTCCTGCAACGCCGGGCCCACCGACCGCTCAAGCCAGTCCGAACGGATCCCGTCGAACGGAGTGCCACGCCACAACGCCAGCGCCGCCGCCAGCCGGGACCGCTCGGCCGCCGGGTCCGCCGCCGCCTCATCCAGCAGACGACCGAAGCGGAGCGCGTTCACCTGCTCCGGGTCGGCCATCAGCAGGTAGCCGCCCGGCCGGGCCGCGATCACCTGCTCACCGGCCGTCCCCAGGGCGCGGCGCAGCCGCTTGACGTTCGTACGGACGTTGGCCCGCGGGTCACCGCGCGCATCCGCACCCCACACCGCGACCGCCAGCCTGTCGGCCGGGACCGTACGGCCCGCCGACATCGCCAGCACGGCCAGCAACGCGCGCAACCGCCCCGCCGGGAGCTCGACCGGCCGCCCGCCCACCCAGACGCGCAGCGGCCCGAGCAGTTCGACGGTCACCACGGGGTTCGCCTCCTCACCTGGCCGGTGACGAGTTTCACCGGACTGACACAACTCTGCCATCCCCGCTCCGCCAAGCTGGTGATCATCCCGCTCGGGCGGGAACTCCATGACGCGGCAACCACGTGAGAGGGACAAGTCATGAGCAAGGTCATCGCGGGGATCTCGATGTCGCTGGACGGGTTCGTCACCGGGCCGAACGTCACACGGGAACACCAACTGGGAGACGGCGGCGAGGTCCTGCACCAGTGGCTGCACGAACCGCACCCGCGCGACACCGAACTGCTGGCCGGGATGCGCGACGGCGTGGGCTCGATCCTGATGGGCCGGCGCTCCTACGACCTGGCCGAGGGCGAGGGAGGATGGGGTGACGGCGGCCCTGCCGGCCAGGTGCCGTGCTTCGTGCTCACTCACAAGCCGCCGGCACCGGAGACGGTCCGGGCCCCGTCGGTCTTCACCTTCGTCACCGGCGGCATCCACAGCGCGGTGGAGCAGGCCAAGGCCGCGGCGGGGGAGAAGGTGACCGCCGTCCACGGCGCGAGCGCGGCCCAGCAGTGCCTCGCCGCCGGCCTGCTGGACGAGATCATGATCCACCTGGCCCCGGTCGTGCTCGGCAGCGGCACCCGCCTGTTCGAGCAGCCGGGCGGACGCTTCCAGCTCGAACGCCTCCAGGTGGTCGAATCCCCGAACGCCACCCACCTGCTGTTCAGGGTGATCCGCTGACCGGACTCCCGTCCGACGTCGAGCCCGCCCATCAACCGGCCGCATGCGCCTGCCACGGCGCCACCGGGACCGGCGGACCGGGACCCGGGCCGAGATCCGCCGCGGCCGCTGGACCTCCTACAGCAGGGCGAGCTGAGGGTAGCGGGGACGCGGCGCGGCGGGCGCGGCCGGCGGCCGGGTGCGACGCCCCACGCCATAGGCGCGGGCCAGGGCGGCGACCTCCGCGCCCAGCCGCTCGGCGTAGGCCGGATCGGGCATGCCCGCCCGGTCGTACAGGCTCGCGTAACGCCCGGCCAGATTCGGGTGCGCGCGCTCCAGCCAGGCGGTGAACCACTCGCGCGTCCCCGGCGGCAGGCGCAGCACGACCGGGTGCACCTCGGCGGCACCGGCGGCGGCGATGCGCCGCACGGTCGCGGCGAGCTGGTCGGGGGAGTCGCTGATCAGCGGCAGCACCGGCCCCATCACCGCGGTCACCGGCACGCCGCGCTCGGCCAGCTCGGCGATCAGCTCCAGGCGCCGCTGCGGCGGCGGCGCGCCCGGCTCCACCGCCCGGCGGATCTGGTCATCGACGAAGGCGATGGACACCCCCACCCGGGCATCGCCCACCGAGGCGGCCTCGGCCAGCAGCGCGGCATCGCGCAACACCAGCGGCGACTTGGTGTACAGGGTGAAAGCGGCCGCGGCGTCGCGCAGCGCGGCCAGCACCGGCGGCATCAGCCGGTAGCGCTCCTCGGCCGGCTGGTAGCAGTCGCCGGTGACGCCCACCGCCAGCGCCTGCCCGTCGTGGCGGGGCAGCTCGGCGCGCAGCCGGTCGGCCAGGCCGGTGCGCACCACGATCGCGGTGGCGAACCCGGCCCCGGCGTCCAGGCCCAGCCGGCGGTGGAGCTGACGGGCGCCGCAGTGCGCGCAGGCGTGGGCGCAGCCCCGGTAGGGGTTGACCGCCCACCGCTGGGCCAGGCCGCTGCCCTTCGGGGCCCGCTCGATCGCGGTGCGGGCCGGAGCCTCGAAGAACGTCGTCGCGCCCGCGCGCCGCACCGTCGAGCCGCGCGCGATGCGGGGGCGGTCATCACGCACCACCGCCGGATCGCCCGGCTGCACGAGCGGAAGCGCGTCCCAATGCATGACCCCCAGTGGAACACGTTTTCGAGCGCCACGGCAAGCGCTTCAGCGCTCTTCGCCGTCCGCGCCGCGCCCGGCCCGCCGCTCCAGCTCGGCCACACGGGCCCGCGCCTGCGCCAGCTCGGCCCGCAGCGACTCCACCTGACGCTCCAGCTCCAGGATGCGGCGCACCGCGGTCAGCGTCATGCCCTCCTCGGTCAGGCGCACCACGTACTGCACCACCGTGATGTCATAGCGGGAGTAGCGGCGCTGCCCGCCGGAGGAGCGGCGCGGGCTGACCACCTCGAAACTGTCCAGCCGGCGCAGGAACGCCTGCCTGACCTGGAGCATCTCGGCGACCTGGCCCAGCGAGTACAGCGGGGCGTGCTCGTCGTCGAAAGGCAGGCGCGGTGCCATCGGCTATCGGTCCTCCATCTCACGGCCGGGCGTGCGGAATGCGGGTCGGACGACGACCGGCGGCGGAGCCGGGGCCGGCTCCGCCGCCGGTCGTCCCACGCGGCGTCAGGCGTTGATCGCCTTGGTCTCGCCGCGGCGGATCTCCACCTTGCGCGGGCGGGCGCGCTCCAGCACCGGGATGCGCACGCTCAGCACGCCGTTGGAGTAGTCGGCCTCGATCCGCTCGCTGTCGAGGTGCTCCGACAGGTACACCCGCCGGGTGAAGGAGCCCATCACGCGCTCGCGCACGAACGGGCGCTCCTGCTCGCCCACCTGCTCCTCGCGCCGCGCCGAGACCGACAGCACCCCGCGGTCGACGGTCACCTCGATGGAGTCGGGGTCGATGCCGGGCAGGTCGAAGCGCAGCAGCACGTCGCCGTCGCGGCGCACGCCGTCCATCGGCATCACGCCCGCGCCGGTGCCGCCCGCGGCGCCGAACGCCGAGCGGGCCAGCCGGTCGAACTGCCGCTCGAACTCCTGGAAGAACGGGTCGATCGTGGTCAGCAACATCGGAAAACCCTCCTCGCGTGTTCTCCACCGGACGAAACCTTCAACTCGATTTGCAGGTTACCTATTCCATCGCGCGCAGGCAAGCTTTCCCTCGCACAAGAGGGGCCGATAGAGTCACACCCGGAACGTCCCCACACCCTGGAGGCCCCGCATGACCTGGCTCCTGCTCGCCGCCGCCATCGCCACAGAGGTCCTGGCCACCTCCGCGCTCAAACTCAGCGACGGCCTGGCGCACAAGGGCTGGACCGCCGTGGTCGTCCTGGGCTACCTCGCCTCCTTCACCCTGCTGGCCCAGGCACTGAAACTCAAACTCGAAGTCGGCATCGCCTACGCCATCTGGTCCGGCGTCGGCACCGCCGCCATCGCCCTCATCGGCGCCGCCTTCCTGGGGGAGACCCTCACCCTCGCCAAAGCCGGCGGCATCGCCCTGATCATCGCCGGCGTCGTCGTCCTCAACCTCTCCGGCGCCCACTGAAACCGGCTCGCACCACCCGACGACCACTCCCTAGCCTGACAACGTGCTCAAACCCGACTTCCCACTGCGCACCGAACGCCTCATCCTGCGCCCCTTCACCGACGGCGACCTGGAGGCCCTGCACGCCTTCCACCGCCTGCCCGAAGTCACCCGCTACCTGTACTGGGAACCCCGCGACCGCGCCCAGACCCGCGCCGCACTGAAGGAAAAGGCCACCCGCACCACCCTCACCGACGACAACCACATCCTCAGCCTGGCCGTCGAACGCCGCGACACCGGCGAACTCATCGGCGACTGCATGCTCCACCACCTCAGCCGCGAACACGCCCAAGGCGAGATCGGCTTCGTCTTCCACCCCGCCCACCACGGCCACGGCTACGCCACCGAAGCCGGCCGCGAACTGCTCCGCCTCGGCTTCGACGAACTCGGCCTGCACCGCATCATCGGCCGCTGCGACGCCCGCAACACCGCCTCGGCCGCCGTACTCGCCCGCCTGGGCATGCGCCGCGAAGCCCACCTGCGCGAAAACGAGTTCTTCAAAGGCCAATGGTCCGACGAACTCATCTACGCCATGCTCCACCGCGAATGGACCGCCACCCGATGACCACCCACCTCACCGACCTCGCCCACCTGCCCATGCACCGCATCCACCACCTGTGGGACGCCGAACCCGGCTGGCTCGACACCGCCAGCTACGGCCTGCCACCCCGCCACGCCCACACCGAACTCACCCGCGTACTCGACCAGTGGCGCCGCGGCAGCACCGACTGGACCCCCTGGGAGGACTACACCCACCGCGCCCGCCACGCCTTCGCCACCCTCGTCGCCGCCCCACCCACCGACATCACCATCGGCGCCACCGCCTCACAACTGCTGTCCATGCTCGCCGCCGCCCTCCCACCCGGCACCACCGTCCTCGCCCCCGAGATCGAATTCACCTCCAACCTGTTCCCCTGGGCCGTCTCCGCCACCCTGCGCACCGTCCCACCCGACCACCTGGCCGAATCCATCGACGCCTCCACCGGCGTCGTCGCCTTCAGCCTCGTCCAGTCGGCCACCGGCCAGATCGCCCCCGCCGCCGACATCATCGCCGCCGCCCGCCACCACGGCGCCCTCGTCGTCGCCGACGCCAGCCAAGCGTGCGGCTGGCTGCCCATCGACGCCACCCGATTCGACGTCCTGGTCTGCGCCGCCTACAAATGGCTGATGTCCCCCCGCGGCGCCGCCTACGCCTACCTGTCCCCGCGCGCCCGCGAGCACATGCGCCCCATCGCCGCCAACTGGTACGCCGGCGCCGACCCCGGCGGCTCCTACTACGGCCCCCCGCTGCGCCTGGCCCCCGACGCCCGCGCCTTCGACCTGTCACCCGCCTGGTTCTGCCAGGCCGGCGCCGCCCCCGCCATCGAAACCCTCAACGCCATCGGCATCGACCGCGTCCACGCCCACAACACCGCCCTGGCCGCCCGCTTCCAGACCGCCCTGGGCCAACAGCCCACCGGCAGCGCCATCGTCACCGTCGAGATCCCCGACGCCCGCCGCCGCCTGGCCGCCGCGGGAGTACGCGCCGCCGTACGCGCCGGCAAGGTCCGCGCCTCCTTCCACATCTACACCACCGACGCAGACGTCGACCTGGCCCTGAACGCCCTCACCTGACCCGTTTCTCCCCGGCACCCGTTTCTCCCCGGCACGGGCGGGGGAGCGGAGCTACCCCGCCACCACCGGCACCCGCTCCAACTCGATCCCGAACAGCGTCCGGTAGGCCTCCAACACCTCCGCCTCCCCGCCCAGCTCCCGCTCCACACGCCGCCCGCCCTCGGTACGGATCAGCCGCGACCCGCTCAACGTCACCCGCCCCGACTCCGTCGGCAGCGAGCACGTCAGCGACCGGGTGAAGTGCGAACCCGGCCACGTCCGCTGCCACCAGCACGCCGGCGCGAAATCCGCCAGCGCGTACCCCCGCACGTCCAACCGGTACTGCGGCACCCCGTCCATCACCACATCCAGATCCCCGCCCACCGCCTCACCCACCTGGAACACCCCCGCCGGATCCACCTGCCGCCCCCGCGACCGCAGCCGCAGCGGATGATGCGCGAACGCGCCGAACCCCACATCCACCAGCCACGGCTCCTCCAGATCCACCCGCAACGCCATATGGGCGAACGGCGGCCCCGGCACCCCGCCCGCCCCGAACACCCGCGCCGACAACAGCGAGACGCGATACCCCAGCGCCCGCAGCAGCGCCGCGAACGCCCCGTTCAGCTCATAACAGAACCCGCCCCGGCGCCGCACCACCACCTTCTCCACCAGCGCGTCCTCGACCAGTTCGATCGGCTCGCCCAGATGAACGCTCAAGTTCTCGAACGGCACCGCGAACAGATGCGCACGCATCAACGCCCGCAACCCCGCCACGTCCGGCGCCTGCGGGCGCGCCACCCCGATCCGCTCCAGGTACGCCTCCACCCGCGCCGCCCCCAAACCACCACTCATACCCACCATTCACCCACAACCCCGGAGCAACCACGCATCCCACCGAGCACCCACACGATTACCCAAAGTTTCCACGCACACCCACACACCCCGCATTACCATCAGGACGTGCCGAACCTCGGTCCCGCGGAAATCATCGTCATCCTCGCGGTGTTCGCCACCATCGCCGCACTCACCGTCGGCCTGCTCCTCATCGCCGTCCGCCTCGCCGCCGGCCACAAACCCCAACCCCGCCCCGCCGACCTCGCCACCCGCGCCCGCGCACTCAAAGCCTCCGGCCAAACCGAACGCGCCATCCTCCTCGTACGCGGCGAAACCGGCATGTCCCACGACGACGCCGCCCGCTTCGTCCACACCCTCTAACCACCCCCACCACCACCCAGCCGCCCCAGCACCTCATACGCCGGATTCCCCGACGCCGCCCGCCGCACCTCCCGCGCCGTCGAAGCCACATACGCCTGACCCGTCACAATCGACGAATGCCCCAGCAACTCCATCAACTCATGCGCACTGGCCCCCCGCTCCGCCAGCCGCGTCGCGAACTCATGCCGCAACGCATGCACCAACGTCCCCCGCTGCACCCGATCATGAACCCCCGCATACCGGTAACACTGCCGCACCAGATACTGCAACCCACCCCGCCGCAACGGCTCCCCACGCGTATCCACCAGCAACGCCGCAGACCGGGGGAGCGAAGCCAACCCGAACCGCCGCAACCGGCTGTCCACATACACCTCGATCAACCGCTCCAACGGCGCCTCGATCGGCAACGACCGCGTCTTACCCCCCTTGCCCACCACCTGAATCCGCCGATCACCGGGGGAGCCCCCGATCGACCCCACCGTCAACCCCAGCAACTCCGCCGACCGCATCCCCGTCACCAACGCCAGCGCCAGCACCACCAGATCCCGCTCCACCCACGGATCACGCGCCTTACGCGCCCCCGCCGCGATCCGCTCCAGCAACGTCGCCGACGCACTCCCGTCACCAAGCAACGGCTTGGGCGCCTTCGCCGGCTGCCTCGGCCGGGGGACCGCCGCCATCGGATTGCCCTCCAGCAACCCCTCCGCCACACAGAACGTCAGCATCTGATTCCACGCACTCCACGCCCGGTTCACACTCGCCGCCGACCGCCCCTCGGCGAACTCCGCGAACGCCGCCCGCACCAGCCGCCCGCCCAGCGCCCGCACCTCGAGATCCTCCAGCGCGACCCCCGCCAGCCCCGCCGCGATCTCACCCACGATGCGCAGATCCCGCTCATACCCCGCCAGCGTGTGCGGCGAGAGCTTCTTGACCCGAAGCCCCAGCAGAAACTGCTCCACCGCCTGCGGCACGCGCATCAGCACCAACGGCTCACCCCCGCTGAGGGGAGCGGAAAACGAATCATGCATAAGTGCGATTATGCATGAAACCCTGATCCGAAGGCCGCCACGACACGCCGCCGAGCACCCGCGCCCCGCGCAGCACACGGCGAACACACGAGCACGCCGGCGCACAGGCGAAGCCGGATGCCCGATGCGGCTCGCGCGGACGGGCGGCCCGGACGGCGCGAGTCATGGCACGGCACGGCATCAAGATCGATCAACCGGCATGCGAGCGAAATGATCTTCACCCTGGGAGTAGCCCGCGGCCCGACGGGCACAGTGCACGTGTGGACACGGCCCGCGCGCAGCCCGCGGCATCACGCCGGACATCACCGAACCGTCACCGCAACGGAAGCCGGCGTGACGTTCCGATGGATGCGCCGGCCCCGCCGCCCTCTCCCGCAGAAACCCTCGCCATACCGGACAGAAGGTGCGTTCTGTTTGGTATAGGAAAAGGGGCGAAAAACCCGGCGACGCGCCCCCGACCCGCACATCCGCCCCTCGCGCCAGGGCCGTCGGGTCCTCGGTCGCGGCCGATCATGCCGCCGAGACACCGGCCATGACCAGGCGAATGACCGCGCGATCCGGGCCGGGCGGCCGAGACGCCTCTCCCCCAGTCTGCCCCGTCCCCCACGGTGCGGAGAAGCCGGTCACGCGCGGTAAGGTGTGGCGCGCGTCACATTCCCTGGTGTCCCGGACGCGACAACGGCAACCCCAGAGCGTCCCGCCATGGCTCCAGGCTCCTGCCCGTGACCTACGGCGCAAGCCGGCTTCGTCGTGCGTCACGTACCATGCGCACGACGGTGACCGGGGGTGCTGCCCGGGTGTCCCCTTTCGGGAGGAAACGGCGGGAGGGCGTCGCATTTCCGCAGATCCGTCATCCCCCTATGGAAGATCCGGCCTCGCCCGGACACTCCCCGCCGCCCCCTTCTCGCCGGTGGTGATGACGAGCTCGGCGGCGAAGCGCACGCCCAGTTCCCTATCCCCACTGGGCGATGATCGGTGAGAGTGGGGCAGGCTTGCTGGTGTGATGGCGATTCATTCGCTGCCCGCGCAGCCGCAGGCGGAGCCGTACGAGATGATCCCGCGTCTCGCGCCGCCGCGCCTGCGTCCGTACGTGCTGGGGTGGGCCGGGTTTCGCACCCGGGCGGGAGATCCCGCCCAGCCGAGCCGGATGCTGCCGCTCAACGTGGCCACTTTGATCATCGACTTCACGGGCATGGGGCCGATCGTCACCGGTCCCCGGGCCACTGCGGCGTTCTCGGTTCATACGCCGTGGCGTCACGGGGTGGCGGTCGGGCTCACTCCGGCCGGGATGGCGGCGTTGACGGGGGCGCCCATACGCGAGGTGGCGGGCACGACCGTGCGTCTGGAGGACCTTCTCGGCGCCCGTGCCGTGGAGCTGACCGACCGGCTGATCGATCCGGTGAGCTGGGCGGATCGCTTCGGGCTGCTGGAGGAGTTGTTGACGGCGTGGCTGCGCCCCGGCGCGGGTGACGATGGCCTGATCTCGCATGCCTGGTGGCGGCTGCAGGGGCCGGCCGGTCCGCGCACCATCGGGTCCCTCGCCGGTGAGCTGGGCGTGAGCCGTCGTTATGTCGAGCTCGGGTTCCGCCGGGTGGTGGGTTTGTCGCCCAAGACGGTGGCCCGGATCGCTCGATTCCAGCGGATCGTGGACGTGTGGCGACGGCCCTCGGCCAGGCTGGAGGAGGCGGTCGGCTGCGGGTTCGCCGACCAGCCGCATCTCACCCGTGAGGTCCGGGCGATGGCGCAGATGACGCCGAAGCAGTTGTTCGCATTCGTGCAATACGCCGATCGGCTCACGCACTAGCGTGACCTTCCGCTCCGGGAGCTAACCAGTGCCGGAGGAGAGGAAGGGGCGTCACGTCATGGCTGGGGTTCTCGCGGCCGATCCCACGCTCGCCGACTTCGGCGAGGACCCGTTGTGGATCATCGTGGTGAAGGCGGTGATGCTGTTCCTTTTTCTGGCGCTGGGGGTCATGTTCGGGGTCTGGTTCGAGCGCAAGCTGATCTCGCGGATGCAGGACCGTTACGGGCCCAACCGGGCGGGCAGGTTCGGTCTGCTGCAGTCGGTCGCCGACGCGGTGAAGATGGGGTTGAAGGAGGACATCCTCCCGAGTGCGGTGGATCGGGTGCTCTACCTGCTGGCGCCGGTGATCATGGTGGTGCCGGCGTTCCTGGCCTTCTCCGTGGTGCCGTTCGGGCCGGTCGTGGAGCTGTTCGGTGTGCGGACGCCGCTGCAGTTGGTGGATCTGCCGGTGGCGGTGCTGTTCGTGCTGGCCATGGGCGCGGTGTCGGTTTATGGGGTGGTGCTGGCGGGGTGGTCGTCGCGCTCGCCGTACGCGCTGCTCGGTGGTCTGCGTTCGGCGGCTCAGGTGGTCTCCTACGAGATCGCGATGGGGCTGTCGTTCGTGGCCGTGTTCCTGTTCGCCGGGACGCTGTCGACGTCGGAGATCGTCAGGGCGCAGGAGCAGGTCTGGTTCGCGGTGTTGCTGATCCCGTCGTTCCTGGTCTACGTGGTCTGCATGTTCGGTGAGGCCGCACGTATTCCGTTCGATCTGCCGGAGGGTGAGGGTGAGCTGGTCGGGGGGTTCCAGACGGAGTACTCCTCGTCGCTGAAGTTCGCTCTGATCATGATGGGCGAGTACCTGCACACCTTCACCGCCGCCGGTGTCGCCGTCACGCTGTTCTTGGGCGGCTGGCGGGCGCCGTTCCCGGTCTCGTTGTGGGAGGGCGCCGGCCAGGGCTGGTGGCCGGTGTTGTGGTTCTTCCTCAAGTTCGTGCTGACCTTCGCTTTCATCGTGTGGGTGCGGGCTTCGCTGCCGCGCGTACGCTACGACCAGTTGATGTCGCTGGGGTGGAAGGTGCTGATCCCGGTCAGCCTGGCCTGGATTCTGCTGGTGGCCGCGGTGCGCAACGTGGTGGTCAACGAGGGCGACAGGATGCTGGGGATCGGGCTCGGCGTGATCATCGTGATCGGCGTGCTGGCCGTGTGGATGCGGTTCGACACGGTCGCCCAGCGGCGCAGGGAGGCCCTGGGGGCACAGGTGGAGGCCGAGCCGGAGGAACCGTCCGACGAGCGGGCGGCCGGCGGCTTCCCTGTGCCACCGCTGGACCTGCCGCACTACCACGGCGTTTCCCGGTCGTGAGCGCACCGGTTGCTCTCAGTCGGCGGGCATCGGCGCTGTTCGGTTCAGCACGAAGGTGCCGCCTGCGGTTGTCGGGCCCGAGGGCGGCTGCCGGTGACCAGGCGCCGGTGCGGCGTGGGCCGCCCGTCGCGCAGCTTCGCCACCAGCGCCTCGGTGGCCAGCACACCGAATCCGGCGCCGGTGACCAGGGTGCTGCCCGCCCGCACCGCTTCGGCGTGCAGGGCGAGCAGGCTTTCCATCGAGTCTTCTCCGAGAAGATCTCCGCCCGCGCCACCGCCGACGCCTCGAACTCGAGCGTGCCGTCACCCTGGCCCGTGAGCTGTGTCCCTCCGGCGTCGCGGTCAGCCTGGTGGTCCACGAGCGCAAGCGGCTCGGCCGCGGCCTGGTGCCGGCTGAGCTCGCCGGACGGTCGCGCCTGCGACGTCCGCCAGGAGTTCCTCACCGGCGAGCTGCGAGGTAGCGGGGTGCCCGCCAGGGTGCGCCGCGGTGCCGGGTCGTGCAGAAGGGCACGCGGCCCGAGCCGTTCCGCTTGGGGTGCCACCACACGCCGGTAGCCCGCGGCGCGTGTATCGGGGCGTGTGGCGGCTCGGTATGAGAGGGTGACCTGCTTCGCCTTGGGCGACGTGGGGTCGCATGAAGGCGACGTGTGGCCTCGTGGTGGCCGTTTCACTCGGGTGGCGCGGTGCCCCGCCTGTCTCCAGCAGCGCGAGCGGATCGTGTGAATTCGGCGCTGGAGCGCTTGCGCCGGCCCTGGCGCGAGTGTGAGATCCATGTGGGGCCGGGTGTGTGTCCAGCGGATCGTGCCGTGTGATCGACGCGGTGGGCCTCGATTCCGACGCCTGCGGCCGTCTCACGGCCATATACGACGTCGCCGCCTCCAAACAAGCCCGGCGGCCGGTCGCCGATGGCTCACGGGCGGTATCTGGACGCGATGCCTCTCCCCCACCCGGCGGCCATCTGCGTGGCCGTCGCGGGTGGCGAGTGCCGGATTCGGCAGGGCGCGTGGTGCGACGGGCACTCGCGGTCGTTTGGCCGGTGCTGCCGGGCGGCGGTATGGAAGGTCGTCCCGGCCTGCGCGGCGAGCGCGATGGCCGCCGCCGCTCTGCCTCGCGTGTCCTCGCAGCGGGTCAGGGACATGGCGGCCTTGAGGGGTGTGTGGTCCCGTGTCCGGGGTGTCGCCGTTCCCCCGGCTTCGGCGGTGGGATTGTCGGTGGGGGCGGGTAGGTTCGTGGGGCGTGATGATCGAGAAAGGACTCCCCTGAGATCATGCGGCCTGCGGAGCTGAATCGCCTCACGGTGGTGGAGGCGGCCGATCGTTATGTGGAGCTGGTCCGGGCCCGGACGTTGACGGGTGCCCTCTCCCCCGCGACGGCCGAGGTGTATGCGCGGGATGTGGCGACGTTCGTGGCGCTGGCGGGTGCGGATCGGGTGCTGGATGATCTGGACGGCGCGGATGTGGATGCGGTTTTGCTGGCGTTCGCGCGTAAGCCGGATGGGCGGCGGGCCGGTGGGGCGGACGGGGATGAGGGGGGTGGGGCGCGGCAGAGTGCGGCTTCGCAGGCGCGGTTCCGGCGGTCGGTGTCGGCGTTGTTCAAGCATGCGGTGCTCGCGGGGTGGGTGCAGGTGAATCCGATGACGGCGGCGACGGTGACGGCGCGGGAGCGGGGTGGGTTGCGGCCGGAGCGGCGGGCGTTGACCAGGGAGCAGGCGCAGGGGTTGATCGGGGCGGCTCGGGGTCTTGCCGGTGACGGTGCGGGGGTGGAGGCGGGGCGGCGGCGGGATCAGCGTACGGGGTTGCGGGATGGGTTGATCGTGTTGTTGCTGGCGACGGTGGGGCCGCGGGTGTCGGAGCTGGTGCGGGCGAATGTGGAGGATTTCTACACCAATGACGGGGTGCGGTATTGGCGGATCTTCGGTAAGGGGGGTCGCACGCGGGATGTGCCGTTGCCGGGGGACGTGGCGCGGGTGCTGGATGTGTACCTGGCCGAGGGGCGGGGGGTGCCCGCGGCGGGGGGCGATGGGGAGAAGGCGTTGCTGTTGTCGTGGCGGGGGCGGCGGCTGGCGCGGGGTGATGTGCAGGCGGTGATCGATCGGGTGTTGCGGCGGGTGGATCCGGCGCGGCGGCGGTCGGTGACGCCGCATGGGTTGCGGCATACGACGGCGACGCATCTTCTCGCCGATGCGGTGGACATGGATGCGGTGCGGCGGGTGCTGGGGCACAGCGATCTGGCGACGTTGGGGCGGTATCGGGATGAGTTGCCGGGTGAGCTTGAGGTGGCGATGCGGGCGCATCCGCTGCTGCGGGAGTAGCCGGCCCGGCGGGAGTCCCCGCCGGGCCGGCTGGTGGGGTGGTCAGGTGGTGAGGTGGTGGTAGAGGGTGAGCCACTGGTCGGGGTGGACGTAGGCGACGACGGTGGCGGGGTCGAGGCCGGCCGCGCGGAAGGCGGCGTCCACGCGGCGGGCGGGGTAGCGGCGGGTGAGTGAGGCGCGCAGGGTGCCGCCGGTGCCGGTGAAGCCGAGTGCGACCAGGTCGTGGTAGCCGCGCAGGGCGGCGGGCGGGAGCAGGTCGGCGGGGCGGCGTTGGATGCGCAGGATGGCGGAGTCGACCTTGGGGATGGGGCGGAAGCTGTGGCGGTCGATGCGGCCGTGCAGGTGCCAGGTGTGGCGGGGCCAGGTGGTGACGGTCAGGCGGGTCCAGCGGCCGTAGTCGCCGGTGCGTTTGCGGGCGTATTCGAGCTGGGTGACGAGGGTGGCGGAGGTGAGGGTGGGGGCCTGCAGGCACCATCGGACGATGCGTGCGGTGGCGGAGTAGGGGATGTTGCCGACGACGGCGAAGGGGTGGCGGGGTGGGTGTGCGGTGGTGAAGTCGGCGCGGACGATGTGGATGCGGTCGTCGTCGCGGGTGGCGTGGGCCAGGCGGTCGGCGAGGCGGGGGTCGAGTTCGTAGGCGATGACCTTGCCGGCGCGGCGGGCCAGGGCGCGGGTGAGGCTGCCTTCGCCTGCTCCGGGTTCGAGGATGAGGGTGCCGGGGCGTGGCCGTGCGGCGTGCAGGATGCGGGCGATCTCGTGGGGGTCGGTGAGGAAGTTCTGCGACAGGGTGCGCCTGGCGTGGTCGCGGTCGGTGCGGGGCCGGCGCGGGGTGCGGCCGGTGCGCTGGTGCGGCTGGTCGTTGTGTGCGTTGGAGCGCGCCACGGTGTTTCGCCCTTCGGGTCCGAGAGGAGGTGCGGGTGTTGTCTCGGAGGCCCTGGGCACGCGTGCAGGACGGCCGGGCGGCCTGTTGGTGGGTCCGCCGGGGTGCCGTGGTTACGGTGCAGCCGTGAAGGTTTCGGCAGCGCGGTGATGACGGGCGCGGCGTGCGGGATGTGCGTGGTGCCGCGCGTGGCGCTGGAGGAGGCTGCGCGTCCTACCGGGCCAGGGCCCGGGTGGCGCGAGGCCGGATGACCATGCCCACCCAGAGGGCGGCGTTGCACAGCGCGTGGTTCATGCCGACCAGGCTATGGGACGGCTGTGGCGGGGTCCACTGGTTTTGGCCCGGCGGGTCGGGGGGCGGCGGGTGCTACCGGGTGGCGTGCCGTGCGGGCCGGTTCGGGCCGTCCCGGGAAAAGGGGTTGAGCCTGACGTAACGTGAGGCCGCAGGCTGGTCCACGTAAGCGAGGAAAGGGGTGGCCGCGGTGAGCCTGTCGGTCGGTGAGGTGGCCAAGCTGGCCGGGGTCAGCGTGCGCACGCTGCACCACTACGACGAGATCGGGCTGGTACGGCCGGGCGGGCGCACGCGCGCCGGTTATCGCCGCTACGGCGATGAGGACGTCGAGCGCCTGCAGCAGGTGCTGTTCTACCGCGAGCTCGGCTTTCCCTTGGAGGAGATATCCGCGATCCTGGCCGATCCGTCCGCCGGCACGGTGACGCATCTGCGGCGGCAGCGCGAGCTGCTGTCGATGCGCATCCGGCGGCTGGAGGCCATGGTCGCGGCTGTGGACACGGCGCTGGAGGCGCACACGATGGACATCAAGTTGACGCCGCGCGAGCGGCTTGAGGTTTTCGGCGAGTTCCGCCCGGAGGATCACGCCGCGGAGGCCGAGCGGCGCTGGGGCGGCAGCGCGGCCTGGCAGGAGTCCCAGCGGCGGATGGGCTCGATGACCGGCCAGGACTGGGTGCGCTTCAAGGACGAGGGTGCGCTGGTGGTGGACGGTTTCCTCAAGGCCCTGGCCGACGGCGAGCCGGCCGGCGGGGAGCGGGCGATGGAGCTGGCCGAGCAGCACCGGGCGCACATCACCCGCTGGTGTTATGAGTGCACCTACGACATCCACCGCGGCCTGGGCGATCTGTATGTGTCCGATCCGCGGTTCACCGCGGCCTACGACTCGCAGGCGCCGGGCCTGGCCGCCTACATCCGTGAGGCGATCCACGCCAACGCCGAGCGGGCCGAGGCGCGCGGGTAGGGCGTCAGGGGTGCAGCGCGGCGGCGGTGACGGCGCGCCGCGCCTCCGGCCCCGGCAGGGCGGCCGGGTCGCACAACTGGTCGATCGATCCTGCCGGGGCCAGGGCCCGCACCCGCGGGTCGGTGATCGTCTCCAGCAGTGCGGCGGCGAAGCGGCCGGCGTCGATGACGGGGAAGGGCCGGGTGGAGTACGGGCGGGCGGTGGTCTGCAGCGGGCCGGTCAGGGCCAGCCGGTTGTGCAGGGCGGCCACCCGCTCGTAGGCGGCGGCCAGGTGGCGCTGGCGTTGGCGCCACTCCCCCGCCGCCACGGCGGCCGCGAGCGCGTCGCCGAGTTCGGCGGTGCCGGGCAGGCGGGTGAAGGCGGTGCCGAGCCATTTGGCGTAGGGCGGGTAGCGGCGGCGCATGAGCAGTGCCAGGCGCATCACGTCGCCGGCGAGGCGGGCGGTGATGACGGCCGAGCCGAGGTCGTCGCCGGCCTCGCCGCTGCGGCCGGGGAAGCTCTCCTGCCGGGCGATGCGGGCCCACTGGCAGGCCAGCACGTATCGCCAGACGTCGGCGGGGTACCAGCGCAGGGCGGCGCGGGCGTGTTCCAGCACGCCCAGCCCGTCGTGGAAGACCTCGCCGCCGGTGATCTCGGCCAGGTGCTGCCAGGGGGCGGCCAGCCAGTCCAGGGGGGTGGCGGGCCGGGCCAGCGGGTCGAATCCGAGCCGGTCGCGCAGCCAGTCGGGGGCGTGGTGGACGCGCACGCCGTGGCGTGGCGGGTCGGCGTCGGAGCCGAAGACGGTGCGGTGGCCGCGGAAGGCGGCCGGCAGGCGGGGGGCGATGGCCTCCTCGATCCCCGCGGGCGCGTCCCGGGGCACGAACACCAGGACCCGCGGCCCCCAGTCGTGGTCGGTGGAGCGGGGGGTGTCGCAGGCCAGCACGTCCGATCCCGGGCCGATCAGGGCCGCGCTGTGCGGCACGTCGGCCAGTAGCGGGCGCACGATCTGGGTGTAGAAGTCCCGCGACAACTCCAACCCGGGCACGAAACCGGACATCATTGCCTTAACATTGCCTTCCGGGCGGCCGTCGCGCATCAGGTTTTCCGCCCGGCCGGTGTTCACGTCTCCGGCGGCGGGGCGGAGGCGACGGGGCGGGCGGTGTAGCCCAGGTGTTCGTACACGGCGATGGCGGCGGTGTTCCAGTCGTCGACCATCAGCGCCACCGACCGGCGGGTGGTGAGCAGTTCGGCGGTGACGAACGCGCACACCCGCCGCGCCAGCCCGTGGCCGCGGGCGTGCGCGGCGGTGGCGACGCCGGCCAGGAAGCCGGTGGCGCGGGTGGACCAGGCGTCGGCGGCGACCGCGGCCAGCGCGCCGTCGTGGCGGGCGCCGGCCCAGCGGTGCACTCCGGGCATGCCGGGGGTGGCGTAGGAGCCGGGGTGGTGGTCGGCCAGCAGCGCGGCGACCTGCGTGTCCAGGGCCGGCTCCAGCCAGTGGGCGCCGGCGGGGCGGGGCGGCGGGGTGCGGGTGCTCATCCAGGAGAACACCGTGGCCGGGCGTTCGGGGCCGGCCAGGCGGGTGATCAGGCCGGCCTCGCCGAACAGGCGGTAGGTGGGGCCGCATTCGGCGGCGGCGTGCCGCGCCAGCCGGGCCGCCTCGGCCTCCGCCTGTGCCTGTGCCTGTGCGCTGTTGGCGGGGGCGGTGTGGACGGCGATGCGGTCGCGGGCGCACACGCCGGGGGCGGCCACGGC
Source organism: Thermocatellispora tengchongensis (assembly GCF_014202315.1). Lineage (GTDB taxonomy): Bacteria > Actinomycetota > Actinomycetes > Streptosporangiales > Streptosporangiaceae > Thermocatellispora > Thermocatellispora tengchongensis. The sequence goes on from NZ_JACHGN010000016.1 coordinate 161,277, forward strand.
GACCGCGGCGCCGCACCGCCAGGCGCGCACGCCGGGCCGCAGGTCCTGCGCGGTCCAAAGGACGATCTCCTCGCCGCCGCAGGCCTCCTCCAGTTCCGCCAGGGTGGCGATCGGGGTGATCGGGGCGGGCGGCACGGGGTTACAGGATCGCGCCGGGACGGTAGGCGGCGGCCTCGGGGTGGCGTGCGGCGATCTCGCGCACCCGCGCCACCACGTCGCCGACCTGGGCGGCGGCGGCACCGGTGAAGGTGACCCGGTCGGCCAGCAGCGCGTCCAGTTCGGCGCGGCCGAGCGGGAAGCGCTCATCGGCGGCCAGGCGCTCCAGCAGCGGGTTGGCGCCGCCGTCGGCGCGCATCCGCAGCGCCGACGCCACGGCGTGCTGCTTGATCAGCTCGTGGGCGCTCTCGCGGCCCACGCCCGCGCGCACCGCGGCCATGAGCATCTTGGTGGTGGCCAGGAACGGCAGGTAGCGGTCCAGTTCGGCGGCGATGACGGCCGGGAAGGCGCCGAACTCGCCCAGCACGGTCAGCATCGTCTCCGCCAGGCCGTCGAAGGCGAAGAAGGCGTCGGGCAGGGCGACCCGGCGCACCACCGAGCACGACACGTCGCCCTCGTTCCACTGGTCGCCGGCCAGCTCGCCGGTCATGGCCGCATAGCCGCGCAGCACCACCGCCAGGCCGTTGACGCGTTCGCAGGAGCGGGTGTTCATCTTGTGCGGCATGGCCGAGGAGCCGACCTGGCCTTCCTTGAACCCCTCGGTGACCAGCTCGTGGCCGGCCATGAGCCGGATCGTCAGCGCCAGGCTGGAGGGGGCGGCGGCGAGCTGGACCAGCGTGGTGACCACCTCGTAGTCCAGTGAGCGCGGGTAGACCTGGCCGACGCTGGACAGGCGGCGGGAGAACCCCAGATGGGCGGCCACCCGGTCCTCCAGCTCGGCCAGGGCGGCCTGGTCGCCGCCCAGCAGGTCGAGCATGTCCTGGGCGGTGCCGACCGGGCCCTTGACGCCGCGCAGCGGGTAGCGGGCGATGAGGTCCTCCAGCCGGGCGTGGGCGGCCAGCAGTTCCTCCGCGGCGGTGGCGAACCGCTTGCCCAGGGTGGTGGCCTGGGCGGCGACGTTGTGGGAGCGGCCGGCCATCACGGTCAGGGCGTGCTCGGCGGCGCGTTCGGCCAGGCGGGCCAGCAGCGCCACCACCCGGTCGCGCACCAGCAGCAGGCTGTCGCGGATCTGCAACTGCTCGACGTTCTCGGTCAGGTCGCGCGAGGTCATGCCCTTGTGCACGTGCTCGTGCCCGGCCAGGGCGTTGAACTCCTCGATGCGGGCCTTGACGTCGTGGCGGGTGACGCGCTCACGCGCGGCGATGGAGGCCAGGTCGACCTGCTCGACGACCTTCTCGTAGTCGCCGATCGCCTCGGCGGGCACGGCCACGCCCAGGTCGGCCTGGGCGCGCAGCACGGCCAGCCACAGCCGGCGCTCGGCGATCACCTTGTGCTCCGGCGACCACAGGCGGGCCAGCTCGGGCGAGGCGTATCGGCTGGCCAGGACGTTGGGAATGCGCGGCTTGGCGGTCACGTTGCCGCAGTCTATCGCCGCCGCCGCGCCCGGACGCCGTAAGGGGGCCCGGCCGTGCGGCCGGGCCCCCTTACGGGTCGATCGCCTCACCCAGGGGGGTCAGGTGGTGGAGGGTGACAGCGCCTGCTCGCCGACGACCTTCACCTCCGGCTCGCCGCCGCTTTTGGGCTTGCGGCGCAGCCGCTCCTTGGTGCGCTCGACCATGGTGTACAGGGTGGGCACCAGCACCAGGGTGAGCAGCGTGGAGGAGATCAGCCCGCCGATCACCACGATCGCCAGCGGCTGGGAGATGAACCCGCCCGATCCGGTCAGGCCCAGCGCCATCGGGATCAGCGCGCAGATCGTGGCGACGGCCGTCATCAGGATCGGGCGCAGCCGGCGCCGCCCGCCTTCGATGACCGCCTCGGTGATGCCCATGCCCTGTGCGCGGTACTGGTTGATCAGGTCGATGAGCACGATGGCGTTGGTCACCACGATGCCGATGAGCATCAGCATGCCGATCAGCGCCGGCACGCCCAGCGGGGTGTCGGTGGCCAGCAGCAGGCCGATCGCGCCGGTCGCGGCGAACGGCACCGACACCAGCAGGATCAGCGGCTGCACGAAGCTGCGGAACGTCGCCACCATGATCATGAACACGATGGCGATGGCGGCCAGCATCGCCACGCCCAGGTCGGCGAACGCCTCGGCCTGGTCGGCGCTGACACCGCCGACGGTGTACGTGGCGCCGGCCGGCAGGGTCAGCCCGTCCAGCTTGCGGGTCAGCTCCGCGGTGGTCGAGCCCAGGTCGGCGGCGGTGGCGGTGCCCGAGACGGTGGCGCTGCGCTCGCCGTCGATCCTGGTGACCTGGGTGGGGCCCTTGACCTCCTCGACGTCGGCGACGTCGTCCAGCTCGATCATGCCGGCCGCGGTGGGCAGTTCCAGCTCCCGCACGGCCTTGACGTCCTCGGGGGCGTCGCCGCCGCGCAGCACCATGTCCTGCGCGGTGCCGTCCAGGGTGATCTGCCCGAGGGGGGCGCCGCGGAAGGCCTGCGCGACCGCCTGGCCGATGGCCTGCTCGCTCAGCCCGCGCGCGGCCGCCTCCTCCCGGTCCACCTTGACCTCGATGCGCGGCGCGCTGGCCTCCAGGTTGGAGGTCACATCGCGCAGGCCGTTCACCTGCGTCATGGCGGTGCGCACGGTCTCGGCGGCGGTGGCCAGGGTGTCGGTGTCGGGCGCCTGGACGATGACCTGCACCTGGTCGGAGGCGAAGCCGCCGCCCTCCTGCCCGCCGACGGTGACCTCGCCGACGTCCCGCAGCCGCGAGACCTGCTCGCGCAGCTCGTTCTGCACGGCCTCGGCGTCGGCCTCTTCCTTGACGGTGACGGAGAAGGAGGCGCGGTCGGCGCCGCCGCCGCCGAACCCGAACGCGCCGTCGCCGCCGCCCACGGTGGCCTGGTAGGACTCCACGCCGTCCAGGCCGGCCAGCACCTGTTCCACCTTCTTGGCCGCCTCGTCGGTGGTCTCCAGGTCCGTCCCGACCGGCATGCGCTGGCTGACGGAGATGGTGTCCTGCCCGGAGGAGTCGATGAAGTTGGTCTGCAGGTTGCCCGCCAGGCCCATCGTGCCCACGAAGATGACCAGGCCGGCGAGCACGGTGATCAGGCGGCGGCGGGTGGCGAAGCGCAGCACCGGCAGGTACATGCGCTGCATCGGGCTGCGCAGTTCCTTGGCCTCGGCCGCCTCCCGCACCGCGCGCGCCTCCTCCGGCGACAGCAGCGGCGCCTTGAGGAACCAGTACGCCAGGATCGGCACCACGGTCAGCGACACCAGCAGCGAGGCCAGCAGCGCCACGGTGACGGTCACCGCGAACGGGGCGAACAGCTCCCCGACCATGCCGCCCACCACCGCGATCGGCAGGAACACCGCCACCGTGGTCAGCGTCGAGGCGGTGACCGCGCCGCTCACCTCGCGCACCCCCGACATGATCGCCTTGCGTTTGGGCTCGCCGTAGCCCAGGTGGCGTTTGATGTTCTCCAGCACCACGATCGAGTCGTCCACCACCCGGCCCACGGCGATGGTCAGCGCGCCCAGGGTGAGCAGGTTCAGCGAGTAGTCGCCCAGCCACAGCGCGATCAGCGCGATCACCACCGACAGCGGGATCGACACCGCGGTGACCAGCGTGGAGCGCACCGACAGCAGGAAGACCAAGATGACCACCACCGCGAAGGTCAGCCCGAGCAGGCCCTCGGTGGTCAGGTCCTCGATGGAGCGCTCGACGTAGGGGGCCTGGTCGAACACCACGGTGATCGCCGCGGCGTCGCCCAGCGCCCGCACCATGTCGCCGATCTTGTCCCGGACGGCGTGGGAGATCGCCACCGCGTTCCCGTCGGGCTTCATCGTGATCGACACGCCCAGGCTCGCCTCCCCGTTGGTGCGGGTCAGCGAGGTGGCCTCGGCCGGGACGCGCTCGACGTCGGCCACGTCGCCCAGCCGCACCGGCTTGGGCGCGGCGGGCTGCTGCCTGCTGCCGGGCGCCTGGGCCTGGCCCTGCGCGGCGCGCGCCTGCTGCTGCTGGGCGCCGGTCGGCGCGGCCGGGGCCGCCGGGGTGAGGTAGAGGTCCTTCAGGTCCTCAAGGTCGGCGATGCGGGTCCCGACCTGGACGGTCATGGTGCGGGAGTCCTCGGTCAGGCTGCCGGCCGGGATCGGGGTGCCGTTGGCGCGCAGCGCGTCGGTGATCGCGGTCACGCTCAGCCCGTTGCGGGCGAGCTTGCCCTGGTCGGGGGTGATGACCACCTGATCCTCGCGGGCCCCGGTCACCTCGGCCGTGCGCACCCCCTCCACGGCCTGCAGCTCCGGCACCATGACCCGTTCGATCCTCTCGGCCATGGCGCGGGCGTCGCCGCCGTCGGCCACGGCCAGCACCATCACCGGCAGGTCGTCGGTGTTGCCCGCCACGATCTGCGGGTCCACGTCCTCGGGAAGCTGGGCCTCGATCCGCGAGACCGCCTGCTGCATGTCGGCGATGGCGGCGTCGATGTCGGTGCCGTACTCGAAGGCGACCTGGATGCTGGCCGACCCCTCCCGCGAGGTCGAGGTCGTCTCGGTGACGCCCTCAAGCCCCTGGAAGCTGTTCTCGATCGGCTCGGTGACCTGCTCCTCGACGATCTCGGGGGAGGCGCCGGGATAGGCGGCCACCACGAAGGCCCCGGGGAAGGTCAGCGAGGGCAGCAACTGCTGGTTCAGCGCGGGGATCGCGTAGGCGCCGAAGGCGCAGAGCACTGCCGCGATCATTATCACGAGGCTGCGGTTGGCTAGGCTCAACCTTGCCAGGACGGTCACGGGGGCGGGCTCCTCAAAGGGATACGAGATGGCGATCAACTGTCATTTCGTCCCACACTAACACTTCGCGCGTTACGAATATTTGGCCTGGCCATGAATCCTGATAGCCTTCTCAGGAAGGCGAGAGGTGAAAGTGGCCAACGAACGCGAAGAGCTGATCGAGGCGATCAGCCAGATGCAGCGCGACCTGAGCCGGGCCTTCGCCCGCGACCGGTCCCTGCCCCTGCTGGCGTCCAACCTGACGATGCAGCAGCTCAAGACCGTCCTGCTGCTCTCCTCCCTGGGCTCGGCCTCCGGTCAGGACCTCGCGCACGAGCTCGGCGTCGGCCTGGGCACCGTCACCGGCATCGTCGATCGCCTCATCGGCCACGGCCTGGTCACCCGCCGCGAGGACCCCGCCGACCGGCGGGTGCGCCGCGTCGAGCTCACCGAGGCCGGCGCCCGCCTGACCGACGAGCTGGCCACCGCGGGCCTGGACAACCTGCGCCGCGTGCTCGAACAGCTCGACCTGGACACCCTGCGCGCCCTGGCCCAGGCCACCGGCAAGATCCGCGAGGCCGCCATCCGCCTGCACCACGACCCCGCCCCCCACCTGCGCCGCAAGGTCGGCTGACGACCCGCGCCGGACACCCGCCGCCGCTGTCAGCCGCGCCGCCAGGCCGCCACCCCCACCGCCACACCGGCCGCCGCCGCGCCCGCCGTCACCCAGAACGCCGCGGCGAACCCCGCCGGGCCCGGCACCGCCTGCAGCACCAGCGTCAGCACGGCCACCGCGACCGCCGAGGACACGTACTGCGACGTCGTCAGCACCGCCCCCGCCGTGCCCTGCCGCGCCGCGGCCACGTCCCGCGTCCCGATCACGAACATCGCGGTGTAGATCACCCCGTGGGCGAAGCCGCTCACCAGCAGCCCGCCGAGCATCCCCGCCGCGTACGACCCCGACCCGCCCGCGACGGCCAGCCAGCCCAGCCCGGCCGCCGCCAGCGCGAACCCGCCCGCCAGCACCACCCCCGCGTGCACGCCCCGCACCAGCCGGCCCGCCACCACGTTCCCCACCGTGACGATGGCCGCCAAGGGCAGGAACGCCAGGCCCGCCGCCAGCGCCGAGAACCCGCGCAGCGACTGCAGCGACAACGTCACCAGGTAGAACTCCGACCCCACGCTCGCCATGTACAGCGCGGTCGCCACCGCGCCCAGCCGCAGCGACCCGGTTCGCCGCAACTCCCGGTCCACCAGCGCCCGCCGGCCCCGCGCCTCGTGGGCCACGAACGCCGCCACCAGCACCAGCGCCGCCGGCACGTATCCCCCGCCGACGCCGCCGTCCTCCGCGCCCGCCGACAGCGCCGCCACCACCGCCAGCACCGCCCCCGTGCCCAGCACCGACGCCAGCAGCGGCACCCGCGCCTCGCGGTCGCCGCCGTCCCGGCCGAACCAGGCCAGCCCGCCCGCCGCGCACACCAGCACCAGCGGCACGTTCACCCAGAACGTCAGCCGCCACGACAGCGACCCCAGCACGCCGCCCAGCACCACCCCCGCGGCCAGCCCGGCCGCGCCCACCGCCCCCCACACCGCGAGCGCCCGGCCCCGCTCGGCCCCGGCCGCGAACCGCGAACCCAGCAACGCCAGCACCGCCGGCTGCAGCAACGCCGCACCCACCCCCTGCGCCGCCCGGGCCGCCAGCAGCGCCACCCCCTCCTGCGCCAGCCCGCCCAGCACGCTGGCCCCGCCGAACACGCACACCGCCGCCACGAACAGCGGCCGCCCGCCCACCCGGTCGGCCAGCCGTCCGCCCACCAGCAAGAACCCCGCGAAGAACACCGCGAAGGCGCTGACCACCCACTGTGCCGCCGCCGGCCCCAGCCCCAGGTCCCGCGCGATCCCCGGCAGCGCCACATAGACGATCGAGAAATCGACCGCGATCAGGAACTGCGCCACCGACAACACCGCCAGCGCCGCATCGGAACCACCGCGCCCGCGCACCGGCGGGGAAGACACACTCCTCACGGCCCGATGGTCCATCCTTGACACTAGTGTCAAGGTCAATCCCGCGTCCCGGACCGAAAGCGAGCCCCATCCCCGCCATGCGCATCGGCGAACTGTCCCGCCGCACCGGCGTCCCCGCCCGGCTCCTGCGCTACTACGAGCAGCAGGGCCTGATCACCCCGCGCCGCACCGGCAACGGCTACCGCGACTACGACGAACCCCTCGTCGAACGCGTCCAGCAGATCCGCGGCCTCCTCGACGCCGGCCTGCCCACCCGCGTCATCCGCCAGATCCTCCCCTGCCTGGACGACCCGCCCACCATCGTCATCTGCGACGCCACCCCCGAGACCGTCGCCCTGCTGGAGCAGGAACGCCGCCGCATGGACGCGCGCATCGCCTGCCTGACCCGCAACCGCGACGCCATCACCGCCTACCTGGACGCCGTGCACGCCGCCCGATCTCAGGACCCGCCGCCGGCGGGGTGATCGGCCGCACCGCCCTGAGCAGGCGGCGGACGACGCCGGGAGGGCGGGTGTCGCGGGCGCGCTCCCGGCTCAGGGGCGCCGGCCGGCACCTCGTTGACCGGGTAACGGGCCGGCTGCCCGGTCAGGACCCGCACGGCCTCCTGGGCGGCGATGCGGCGCACCGTGGCGATGGCCTGCTCGGAGTAGTAGGCGGCGTGCGGAGTGATGATCACGTTGGGCAGCGTGAACAGGGGGTCGCGCGGACGCCGGCCGCGTCGCTTCGCCGGCTCCTCCTCAAGGTCGTCCAGCGCCGCGCCCGCGGTCCACCCCTCGGCCAGGGCCTGGTGGATCGCGGTGTCCTCCACGATCGGGCCGGGCGCGGTGTTGACGAGGACGGCGGTCGGCTTCATCCTGCGCGGCGTCGCCCGGTCGAAGGTGTGGCGTGTCCGCGGGGTGAGCGGCGCCTGGATCAGCAGGTAGTCGCCGCCTTCCACCAGTTCCCCGAACGACACCGGCCGCACCTGGTGCGCTCGCATCTCGCCCTCCTCCACGAACGGGTCGTGCGCCCAGACCCCGACGCCGAACGCTTTGGCGCGTTCGGCGTCGAGCCGGGCGATGAAGCCGAAGGACAGCAGCCCGAACACCCGGCCCATCAGCCGCCGGATCGGCTCCCCGCTCTGCCATTGCCATGTGCCGGGGGGCGACCAGCATCGGAACGAGAAGTCGCGTTAGCGGGCCTGGTGGAGTCGGCGTAGCGCGGATGGTCGTTCCGGGCGACAGCCGCCGCTGAACACCGGCCCGGCCGCCGTTGAGGCGCCAGGTCCCGGCGGGATGAATTCGGCCGGGAAGCGGTTCTTGTGGTGTCCACCTGCCAGCGCTGCCGGAACAGCCTCTCGCATTGCAGTCAGTGCCGCGGAGGTGACGTGTGCGATGCGGCGACGTCCGCGCTCGCCGAGCACGTCGCTGGAGAATTCTCGTACTCGGCGGCGAGGCGGATCAGCTCTTCGAGTCGATCGTGCGCCCTGGTCAGGGCGTCGATCTTGACCCGGATACGGGCACGCTCGTCCGTGAGTCGGCGTGTCATCTGCGAGGTCGCGACGAGGGTGTCCAGGAACGGGAGGATCTGCAGGATCGCCTTACTGGTCAGACCGGCCGCGTAGAGGAGCTGGATGAACTTCACCCGCTCAACGGCAGACTCGGGGTACCGGCGGTGGCCGCTGGGGCTGCGGTCGGCGATGACGAGCCCCTGCTCTTCGTAGTACCGCAGCGCACGGACGCTGACTCCAGCACGTTCGGCCACCTTTCCGATGCGCATGGCACCTCCCGTGCAGTCCGGACTTGATCCTCACGTTGACGTGAGGATCTAGCGTACGCCTTATGAACATTCACGGAGCGACTGCGCTCGTCACCGGAGCCAACCGCGGCATCGGCCGCCACCTCGCCGCCCAGCTCGTCGAGCGAGGCGCGAAGGTCTACGCGACTGCCCGTCGTCCCGAGTCCATCGATCTCGACGGCGTCGAGGTCCTCGCCCTGGACATCTCCGACCCGGACTCCGTCTCGGCCGCAGCCCGCGTAGCGGGCGATGTGAACCTGCTGGTCAACAATGCCGGCATCGGAGGCGGCGCCCTGCTCGGTGACCTGCAGGCGGTCCGTGCCGCGCTGGACGTGAACTTCTGGGGCACGCTGTCGATGGCCCGTGCCTTCGCGCCGGTCCTCGCAGCGAACGGCGGGGGCGCGATCGTGAACATGGCCTCTTCGGCGTCCTGGTTCGTCTTCCCCGGCAGCAGCGCCTACGCGGTGTCGAAGGCGGCCGTCTGGAGCATGAGTAAAGCGCTGCGCCAGGAACTGGCCGGTCAGGGCACGCTCGTCACCTCAGTGCATCTTGCGATGGCCGACACCGACATGACAAAGGGCTACGACATGCCCAAGATGGACCCCGCCGATGTCGCCCGTATCACCCTCGACGGTGTCGAGACCGAGGCGCTCGAGGTGGTCGTCGACGAGTTCACCGAAATGGTCAAGGCATCGCTGAGCAAGGACCCGCGGGAGTTCGACAAGCAGTTCCACCAGTTCCTGAACGCCTGACCGCAACCCATCCGCTCCCTACAAGGTGCGGAACGCACCCGGGCGCTTAAGCGATGTGGCCGGAACCCTGCTGTCGCAGGCACCCGCCCCGCCGCGGGTGCGGGCGGCGGCGTTCCGGATGCTCGCCACCCTGCCCGGCGTCAAGGCCGAGGGACGGCGGCCGACCCGATGGGCCGTACCGGAAGGGTGATCTCCCTAGCGCCGGCGACGACCGTCCCGCTCGGCCTGTACACCGCGCCCAAGCAACTGGGCACCTACCAGTCGATCCGGTCGGCGGGCGCCTTCCGGCCATCCGCGACTGGTGGCCACGCCGCCGCACGGCAGCCGGGCCCTCCCGCCGGGAGACGACCGACGGCAAGCCCCGCTGCCTGGAGGCTGCGGACATGCCGGACCGCTTCCTGAAGACAGGCGAGTTTTCCTCGTATCAGGTGTTCGCCGTGGCGGAGTGGACCAACACTCCACCGAGGTAAGCCCCACTCCACAAGCCGCCGTGCCCACCTCGCCGGGCACGGTTACACAGCGCTACTTTGGGGCTGGTGACCGACTCGAGTGGGGGCCTACGTGACTGACCTCCTGGACCGGGCGACAACTTTCCGTCGGATCCCGGAGAACGCGTCCTCAGCCGGCCAGGGCCGGCTTGCGCACATTGTTGGCGGCCTCCTCACGGGAGGTGTCGGCAATCGATTTGAACTGCTCCAGCGCGGGGACAGAGTGCGCGAGCGTCATCTCGACATGGACGAACTCGAGGTTGCGGTCCAGGCCGATCTGCTCCAGCAGAGCTCGCAGGTAGGGCATCTGAAAGTCGTAGCACTCGCGAGGGGTGCCCGGGCCGTACGCGCCGCCCCGGGCGGTCACCACGATCGTCTGCTTCCCGGTCAGCAGGCCCTCGCTCATCGGCTCCTGAATCATATGTTCCTTAACCGTAACCCGGTCGAACCATGCTTTCAGCACTGACGGGATCGAGTAGTTGTACATGGGCACACCGAGCACGATGGTGTCGGCCGCGCGGAGCTCCTTGATCAGCGGCTCGGAGACGGACCAGGCGCGGCGCTGGTCCTCGTTCAGCCCTTCCTGGAGCAGCAGGCCGGCGACCACCGAAGCCTCGTCGACGTGGGGAATCGGCGAAGCGCCGAGATCCCGGTACACGTATGTGTGGTCGGGGTTGGCCTGGCGCCATTCCTTGGCGAAGATCCCGGTGATCTCCCTGGTCACCGAGCCGTCCTGGCGCATGCCGCAGTCGATGTGGAGCAAGGTCGGCATCGCTGTCCCCTCATGGGTGCGGTGAAGAATAGGGGGTCGGAAAGGTGCGGGGATGGATCAGCGGTGTGCGCGCAGTGTGGCCAGCAGCCATGCGAAGGCCGGGACCGCCGGTGGGGATGGTTTCTCGCCCTTGAGGATGCTCAGGAGCTGCCAGTACCGCTCAACTCGGGGCTCGGCGACCATCTCCAGCCACGTGATCAGGGCGGCGGTTTCCTCTGCGGGAAGGTCGTCGGGGATGATCCGCTTCAGGATCAGGTTCGCCCCGGTCGACTCCGGCGCGATTCCGCGTGACAGAGCGGCGCCTGCGTGCTCGAGGACCAGGGGCCGGAGGTTGAGGCCGTACTCCAGGCGGTTGTTCTTCTCGCCGCTGAGGACCATTCGGCGGACCATCTGCCGGAAGCTCTCGTCGCCCGCCAACTCGGCCAGTTCCACCCACGCGTTGATCTGTTCGGAGGTCGGGTCTTCCGGGAGGTTGGACGGGAGTTCACGCATCCATCCCGCGACGAGCGTGGCGTCCTCATCGATGACGTCGGCGAACACGCTGTCGACGAAGTCGTCGATGATCTGCTGGCGTTCCCGTGCTGAGAGTCGAGCTAGTACTACAGCCTGGTTTTGTGATCTATAGTCCTGATCCATGTCGGACGAGTTAGCGGCTGATGATGTTCAGGCGTGGGCAGATGGGCTTGATGCGCTGTTCGCCCGAGTGGCGGGCCGGTTCGGCCGGGTGGAGCCGCGGCGCCAGGCTAGGGCGTACCTGACCGGGCTGCTGGCCCCGGTGGAGCGCAAGAACAGCTGGCAACTGGCCGAGGCGGCCGGGGATGCGGCGCCGGATCGGATGCAGCGCCTGCTGAGCAGTGCCCGATGGGATCCCCGGCAGGTGCGCAATGACCTGCGCGCCTACGTGATGGACAACCTCGGCCACCGTGACGGCGTGCTGATCGTGGACGATACCGGATTCCTCAAGAAAGGCGACCGGTCGGCCGGGGTGCAGCGCCAGTACACCGGCACCGCCGGCCGGGTGGAGAACTGCCAGATCGGGGTCTTCCTTGCTTACGCCTCCCCGCTGGGCCGGGCGCTGATCGATGCCGAGCTGTACCTGCCGAAGTCCTGGACCGACGACCGGCCCCGATGCGCCCGCGCCGGCGTCCCCGATCAGGTGCAGTTCGTCACCAAGCCCGCACTGGCCCGGACGATGCTCACCCGCGTGTTACAGGCGGGCGTACCGGTCTCCTGGGTGACCGCCGATGAGGCCTATGGCATGGACTACAAGTTCCGGCGCTTGCTGGAAGAGCACCGCCTGAGCTACGTGGTGGCGGTGCCGAAGAGCCAATGGATCGGCACGGGGTGGGGCGGGGAGATCCGCGCGGACACCGCGACGGCCCAAGCTCCGCCCGAGGCGTGGAAGCGCCGTTCCTGCGGTAAGGGCGCCAAGGGCGAGCGTCTGTATGACTGGGCGCTCGCTTCGGTGCACTTCGAGGCTGAGCCCGGCTACCAGCGCTGGCTGCTGGTACGGCGCAGCCTCACCCCTAACGCCAAGGGTGAGCTTGAGCTGGCCTGCTACCTGTGTTACGCGCCGGTGGGCACCACTTTGGAGGATCTCGTTGCCGTGGCCGGTGCCCGCTGGGCGATTGAGGAATGTTTTCAGTCCGCCAAGAACGAGACCGGCCTGGACCACTACCAGGTCCGGCGCTACGACGCCTGGCACCGTCACATCACCCTCGCAATGCTCGCCCACGCCTATCTGGCCGTGACCGCCGCGCACGCCCCAAAAGTCCGAGCGGCCTGGTCCACCTCACACCAGCAGAGATCCGCCGTCTCCTGGCACGCCTGACCACCGCGATCAGGCAGCCCTTCGACTTCAGCCTCGCCTGGTCCCAACGCCGACGACACCACCAAGCCCGCGCCCAAGCTAGCCACTACTGGAAACGCTGGCTTCGACATCACGAAATCAGGCTGTAGTACTAGCGCGTTGATCAAGGCGATCTCCTTGGTAGAGCTGTCACGGTGGGCGAGAATGCGCAGGACGGACCGGCGGATCTTGAGGGTGCGGATCTCGGCGTCGAGCGCTTTGACGTGCAGGTCCGCCACTTCGCTCACCGTGGCTCGCTGCTCCAGCACCTGCTGGATGGCATCAAGACCGAGCCCGAGATCGCGAAGCGTCCGAACCAGGTCCAGCCGCACGACCGCCTCCGCGTCATAGAGCCGGTACCCGCCCTCCGACCTCTGGACCGGAGGGACGATGCCGCTGTCGGACCAGAAGCGGATCGTGCGCACCTGCAGCCCCGTACGCTGGGCCAGCTACCCGATCGTGTATAGACCCGTCACGTCGTTCATAGCTTGAATCTGCGCCTTCCACCTGGTGGAACCTCAAGCGATTTGTCAGAAATTCTCGCCGTAGAGCAGCCGTTGACGGGGCGCGGACCGAGTGCGACATCCGCCGCATCTCAGTTCACGGGGTCAACCCCAGCTCCCGCAGTTGGGCGGGCCGCAGAGGCCGCCAGCCGCTGGTGTCGAGCTTGGCCAGTTCCGCCTCGACGCCTGCTCGGTTTGCTGCTCCAGGTGCGGGCGCGTGATCGTCCCCTGCTGGGCGTAGTGCAGGTCGCGGCGCAACGCGTGCAGGCTCTCTCCCTTGTTGAGCTGACGGGAGATTTTCCGGCTGAAGGCCGGGTCCGACAGGTATTTGGCCAGGTGCACGGTTCTGCGCAGCATGCCCCACTCCTTCAGCGCGGCGGCCAGGGTGTTCTGCCGGGAGGCGGCCGACCACTTGCCGACGATCAGCGAGGCGGTGGCCTGGCCGTACTTCAGCGACCCGGCCATCCGCAGCAGGTCCGGCCAGCATCCGGCGATGAGGTCTTCGTTCCAGCGCGCGCCCAGCAGCGGCCCGGCGTGCGGGTAGCGCTTGGCGATCTCGGTCGGGGTCCCGTCCCGTACCAGGGTGACCCGGGTCAGATCCCGCAACCGCGGGGTCAGCGCCTTGCCGACCAGGTCGGACAGCGCAAAGTTGATCAACGTCGCGCCATGGCTGCCGGTCGCGTGCTCGGCGATCGGCAGGTCGGTTGCGTTGCCCGGGAAGTCGTCCAGGACGAAGTGCGCCTCCCGCGCCGTCGGCACGATGATCTTCGTGCCGTACGTCGACCACTGGTCGGAGACATGGGTGTAGATGGACAGCACCTGGCCGCCGTGGATGACCATGTTCCGGCCGGTCAGGGTCTTGCCGCGGACGGGGAACCGCTGCCCATCGGACGAGCTCATGGTGCCGACGCCGAACACCTTGGCCAACTCCAGGCCGTAGTGGTGGTCGACGATGACCGTGTTGGCCTCGCGCAGCGTCTCCTCCCGCACGTACCACTCCATCGTCCAGGCCAGCACGTCGTAACACGCCCCGCAGGCTTCCGACATCCGGGCGAGGCCCAGGTTGGTGGACATCGCGATGAGCACCGCCAGGATGGTGCGCTTGGTCTCGGTCGAGGTGCTCGGCTTGCGCCCGCCGGCGTGGGTGAAGCAGTTAAGGAAATGCGTGCGGGCATCCAGCTCGATCAGCAGGGAGGCGATCGGCGCGAACGGCAGCATCGCGGCCAGTTCGTCCTTCAGCGCCTTGGCCTCGGCCGGTACGTCCTCGGCCGACAGCGGCGGCACCGCCAGATGCTCGTCTTCATCCAGCCGGACCGTGCCGGCAGGCACAAGATCACGCACAGTTCCCAGTAGTGGCGGTAAGCGGTGCCCTCCCCGGACTTTCGGGCCTTGGCCAGATAGTCGGCGTATTTGGCGGGCACGAAGCCGCTTGGCGCTCCCGTGGGCACCTTCCGGCCACCGAGCCGGTTCATCTCCTTCAAGACGGCCACCGCCTCCATTAGTTCGGCCGTGCCCGGCCCGCCCTGGAAGTCGATCGCGGCCAGCACGTTCGGGGTGAACTGGCGCAGGCAGGTGTAGGAGGACTCCAGCTCCGACAGCCGGCCATGCTCAGGGGGCAGCGGCTTCCACGCATCAGAGGTGATCTCCCTCAGCCGCTGCATGCCGATCCGCTCGCGCAGCATCCCGCCCACCTCATCGTCGGGGATCGACGGGTCGGCCTGCACCGGCAGGATCATCTCCATCACCAACTGTCGGGCCTCGCCCTTCTTGGCCCGCTCGACCAGCGCCTCGTCCGTCTTGGACTTCGCCCGCGACTCACGAGCCGACACCGCCTGATCGAACGGGGCCACCACCTCATCCAACTGGTCGACCGCGGCTTGGGCCACGAACGCCAGCAGGATCGGGAACTTACGCTCCTTTGCGGGCTCGCAAAAGTACTCCCATGCGCATGGGAGTACTCCAATTTCGTTTCGAAGGCGCCTCCGAGCCGAGCGGGGTGGCAATCGGCTCAGAGGCGCCGGCGGGATTCCGGGCAGGAGGCCCGCCGTCAGACCTGCGTGTTACGAAGCAGCCAGCGTTGCCGGGGCCTTCGTGAGGTGCCGGACGAGGTAGTCGTTCCAGGCGTGGCGGAAGCTCTGCGCGAGGTGGGACTGCGGGGCGAACAGGTCGAAGGCGTGGTAGGCGCCGGGGTAGAGGTGCAGCTCGACGGGGACGCCGTGGGCGCGCAGGCGCGCGGCGTAGTCGAGGTTCTCGTCGCGGAAGACGTCGAGTTCGCCGACGCCGATGAAGGTCGGGGGCAGGCCGGCGAGGTCGGTCGCCCGGGAGGCGGCCTGGTAGGGCGTGACGTCCTCGGTGCCGGCGCGGTCGCCAAGGATCGCCTGCCAGGCGAGGAGGTTGGTCGAGCGGTCCCAGATGCCGATGTCGGTGATCTCGTGGCTCGAGTCGGTGGTGTTGCGGTCGTCGAGCATCGGGTACATCAGCAGCTGGAACAGGGGGGTCGCTGCGCCGCGGTCGCGGATCAGAAGGGCGGTGGCGGCGGCGATGCCTCCGCCTCCGCTCTGGCCGGCCAGGCCGACCCGGGTGGGGTCGAGGCCGAGATCGGTGGCGTTGTCGCTGATCCACCGGTAGGCGGTGTATCCGTCCTCGGCGGCGCCGGGCGCGGGGGTTTCCGGTGCCAGGCGGTAGTCGACGGCGGCGACGGCGCAGCCGAGTGCCGCGCACAGCGGCTTGAGCCAGGGGGCGTCCTGGGCGGCGAAGCCGAGCACCTGCCCACCGCCGTGGAACCACACGAGGACCGGCAGCGGTCCGGGCGCGTTCTGCGGACGCAGCAGGAGGATCGGGACGTCGGGGGCTTCGGCGCGCGGCACGTGGATCTCGTGGGCGGTGACGGTGGGCTCGTCGGGCATGGTGCCGGCGATGGATTCGGCGAGCGCGCGGACGGCTTGGCGTGTCGCGGGGATGTCGGTCAGGTCGAAGATCCCGTTCGGGCCGATCGGCATGGCCTGGAGTGCTGCGGCCAGTTCGCTGTCGATCGCGGGACGGGAGCGGGGCATGGTTCTTCCTTCCTGGGGTGGGGTCTGCGGTCAGAGACACGGGATGGTAGTCAGGCTGTCGGTGCGGCGAGGTAGTCGCCGCACCCCAGGTCTTCGAGGAGGCCCGGGTGGCTGGGTGACCAGCCGAGCAGGGCCTGGATGGAGCGCGGAGATAGGGCGGGATGGAGATGGGGCGGGCTCAGGGTGTGGTGGTGGCCGGGGCGTCGAAGTAGTGGCCTTGACGGAGGTCGTCGATGAGGCCGGGATGGACGGGCTTCCAGCCGAGCAGGTCCCTGGTCAGCGTGCTCGAGGACGGGTTGTCGGCCGAGACGTGGCCGCTGAGGAAGCCGAAGTGAGCCTCGGCCTGCGTCGCCGGGATGCTGACCACGGGCAGGTTCAGCCCGTGGCCGATGGCCTCGGCGATCTCCCGGAAGGGGATCCCCTCGTCGTCGACGCCGTGCAGCCGCGAACCCGCCGGCGCGGATTCCAGCGCCAGCCGGTACAGGCTTGCCGCGTCGAGCGTGTGCACGGCGGGCCAGCGGTTGGCCCCGTCACCGACGTAGGCGGCGACGCCCTTCGACCGGGCGAGGGAGATCAGGGCCGGGATGAAGCCGTTGTGGTCAAGCGCGCTGTGCACGGTCGGAGCAAGCCGGACGACGGACGAGCGGATGCCGCGTTCGGCGAGTGCGACCACCGCGTTCTCGGCGTCGATCCGCGGCCCTGCGTCGATCACGTCGGCTTCGGTGGCGGCCTCTTGCAGCCCCGCGAAGGCGAGCAGCATGGTTCCCGACGTGGTCACCAGAGGCTTGCCGGTGCCGGCGAGCGCGTCCCCGAGCGCCTCGATGGCGCGCAGATCCGCCGCGACCGCGCCGTCGAAGTCGCCGGCGAACATGGCGTCGTGCTTGAAGGCCAGGTGGATGACGCCGTCGGCCGCGGCGGCGGCTGCGGCGAGGCTGTCGAGATCGTCGAGGTCGCCTCGGTGCACCTGGGCACCGGCAGCCGTCAACGCGGCGGCGGACTTGTCCGAGCGGGCCAGGCCGACGACCTGGTGTCCCGCTGCGAGGAGTTCGGGGACGACGGCCGAGCCGACGTGTCCGGAGGCTCCGGTGACGAATACGCGCATGGTGTGTGCCTTCCTGCTGCGGGCTCCCCACCGGGGGCAGGGCCCCGATGTCAGTTCGTGACATCACCATAGCACCGATGTCAGCCCCTGTCATCACTATGATGTCAGCTTATGTCATCAGCGTGTAGGATCGGAGCATGGGCCGATGGAAACCCGACGCACGAGGCCGCCTGGAGAAGGCGGCGCTGGAGCTCTACAACCACCAGGGCTTCGACGCCACCACCGTCGCGGAGATCGCCGCCCGCGCCGGGCTCACCGAACGGACGTTCTACCGGCATTTCGCCGACAAACGGGAAGTTCTCTTCCCGGGCGACAACCCCCTCCCCGACACTCTCGCGAAGGCCGCGGCCACCGCCCCCGGCGCTCTCGCGCCGCTGGAGGTCGTCAACCACGCCCTGATCGAAGCCGCTCCCGTCTTCGAAGAACGCGCAGACCTGGTACGGCAACGCCAGGCCGTCATTGCCGCCAACCCCGAACTCCAGGAACGCGAACTGGCCAAACTCGCCGCACTCGCCTCCACGCTCGCCCGCGCGTTGCGCGAACGCGGTCTGGAAACCACCACCGCAGCACTCGCCGCGGAAATCGGGCTCGCCGCGTTCAAGATCGCCTGCGAACGCTGGGTCACCGACCGCGACGGACACACCCTCGCCCAGTACATTCAGGAAACCCTGGACACCGCCAGGCACCTCACCGCGCGCGACGACGTGCGCTGCACGGGCCAGGAGGAAGTGGCATGAATGCGGTCGTGCGGGCTGGTGAGGTGTTTCATAAACGAGCACCGATGAAACGCGGCTTCCGGCCGGGCACGTCCAGGGCGAACCCTGTTTCATGAGCCGGTGCGAACGGGTGGCCGTCTGAAACGGTCTCATGGAACACTTCCGGGTGCACGACGACGACTTCCTCCGCGTGGAGGCCCACGCCTGCCCGATGACCTCCTGCGCCGCCCCGGCCGGCTCTCCCTGGCGGACCGGTGAGGGCAAGGTCGCCGTCCGGTGCCACACCGCCCGCTTCCGGCTCGTGCCCGCGTTCGCCAAGGCGCTCAACGTCCCGGCCCCGGCCATCCGCGAGCCGGGCACACCATGGATCGAACTGCCCCGCCCGGTCGCGGCCGACGCCGGACCGTGCGGGCACGCGCGGATCGGCCGCGCCCGCGCCTCCACCGTCCGCCGGTCCCTGGACACCCGGCTCGACAATCCGCCCGCGTCCGCGGCAAGGCCATCGTCGGCGCCGCCGTCACCGGCGAGCACATGCTGCCCATGGCCCTGTACCTGCGCGACCAGGACCTCGGCGTGCGGGACATCGCCGCCCGGCTCGTCATCACCAGCGGCAAGAAGAAGGGCCGTCACCCCTCGGCCGCGACCGTCCTGCGCATGCTGCGCGACCACGACCAGCAGACCGCCGCGAACTGACCGCCCCGGGCCCCGTCAAGGCCCTGGGACGGCCGGACGTGAGATGTCAGCTCCCCATACGCTCCAGCTCGTCCAAGGCATGACGGGCGACAGCGGCGGTCTCCGGATCGACCGAGACCTCTGCGGACGTGTCCTTGATCAGCGGCACGAACCCCGAAGCCTCCGCGATCCGGTTCAGGCAGGAGATCGCCTCCCGCGCCTCGGCCGGTGCGGCACCCGGATCGCCGGCCAGTTCCTGGAAGGAGAAAGCCCGGCCGGGCGAATCGCCGGCCGCGACCTGGTCGTGGACCTGGCGCACCACGACGCGGCTGGTGACACGTCCGTTTATGGCACCCGTACCCGCGTGCCGAATACCTGTTCAAGACCGCCTCCGCATGGCTCGACCCGCACCGCCAAGGGTGGACCCTGCATCAGCTGCGTCATTCAGCGCTCCAGCACCTCGCGCAAGCCGGACGCACCGCGCCCGAGCTCCAGGCCAGGAGCCGCCACCAGCACCTGGCCGGCCTCGACCGCTTCGTACCGTCTCGGCGAAGAGACCTCCGCCCGCCTCACCGCCGACGCCGACCTCATCCAGCGGTGCCGCCCCCGCCGACCGCACCGCACCATGCCCTGGCGGCCGACCGCTCATCAGGCCGGCACCACGCAACGCGTCCCGGATGCGCTCGGCATCGCGATCGCGCTCGCTCCACAGAGGCCGCCGTCCTTGGCCGTGGCCGAACCTCGGCTCGTCATCGCCCGTGATCCCCGCCGTGGACGCCTCGCCACTGCCGTCCAGGCTCTTTGTATCGCCGCAGGTCAGGCACATCCGGCCGGCAGCCCGGCTACGGCGGCGGCTTGCGCTTTACCGCTATGGCTCAGGCTTTTGGTGCCCGCGAGCGGATGGTCACCTGGCCGCGTACGCCTCTGGCCTCTGCTCGTGCTGGGGAAGGTCGTCACAGGGAGGCCGGCTGAGCCGGGAGGCGTCACCAGAATCTACACGGTGGCGATAAAAATCGACATCGTGTAGATTCTGAGCCGAGAGGGCAGCGCGGTCCAGCCCCTTTTTCGAGTCCTCCCTGGAGGAGCAGTGCAGAAGCAGAAGTGGCTCATCACCGGCGTCAGTACGGGCCTCGGGCGCGCCTTCGCCCAGGCCGCCTTGGCCGCCGGGCACACCGTCGTTGGAACGGTCCGCTCGGAGGAGGACCTGCGGGCCTTCGAAGGGCTCGCCCCCGGGTACGCTCATGGCCGCATCCTGGATGTGACCGACGACGACGCCGTCTGGAGTGTGGTCGCGGAGGCAGAGCAGAGCGCCGGCCCTTTGGACGTCGTCGTCGCCAACGCCGGTTACGGCGTGGAGGGCATCTTCGAGGAAACCCCGCTGGCCGAGGTGCGGCGGCAGTTCGAGGTCAACGTGTTCGGGACGGTGGCCACCCTGCAGGCGGCACTCCCCCACATGCGCCGGCGCCGCCGCGGGCACCTGATGGCCGTCACCTCCATGGGCGGGCTCATGGCCGTGCCCGGCATGTCGGCCTACTGCGGTAGCAAGTTCGCCCTGGAAGGCATCCTCGAGGCACTGGGCAAGGAGGTCGCGCAGTTCGGGATCCACGTGACGGCGATCGAGCCCGGCTCCTTCCGCACCGACTGGGCCGGACGGTCCATGACCCGCGCGGCGCGGTTCATCGACGACTACGACGAGCTGTTCGTTCCCATCCGTGAAGCGCGGCAGAAGGCAAGCGGGAACCAGTTGGGCGATCCGGCCAAGGCCGGGGAGGCCGTCGTGCACATCGCGTCGGTCGAGCGGCCGCCGGCCCATCTCGTCCTGGGTTCGGACGCGCTGCGACTGGTCACCGCCGCGCGCGCGGCCGTGGACGAGGACATCCGCGCGTGGGAGGCGCTGTCCCGTACGACCGACTTCGCCGAGGGGGCTCACCTCTGATGCCCGGCCACCCCCCGGCGCGGAGCCGGCGCGCCGCCGAACGCAAGGGCGATGTCCGGGAGCGGGCCATCTTGGACACCTGCGAAGCCCTGCTGGCGCAGAAGGGCTACGACGCCATGACCGTCGGCGACATCGCCCAGGGCGCCGGCATCACACGCGGCGCCCTGTACTTCTACTTCGGCTCCAAGCAGGAAGTGGTCGCGGCGCTCGTGGCGCGGACCGTCGAGCACCTGTGGGAGCGGTCCAGGGTCACCGCGCAGACCGAGGAGCCGCGCCAGGCCATCGCGGCGGCGATGCGGCGCACGGTCGAGCTGTGGAATGAGCACGGTCCGGTCTTCCGCACGGCGATCGACCTGTCGCTGACCGTGCCGGAGATCGGCGAGCTGTGGAGCCGTACGGCCGAGTTGTTCATCGAGGCCATCACCGCTGTCTTGGAACGAGCCGGCGTTCAGGCCGGCACCGGACCGGATCAGGCGTCGGCGATGGCGGGCGCCCTGTGCTGGATGATCGAGCGGACCTTCTACCACGCCTCGCAAGAGTCCCGGGAGAAGTTGCAGAAGGCATCTTCGACCTGCGAGCACATCTGGCTGATCAGTGCCGGCCTGACCGCCTGACGCATCCGGCATGGACGATGAAGCTCAAGAACCGGACCTTGCGTCCCAGCTGATCGTCATGAGCCGGGTGCGCAAGGGCCGGGCCGGGGCCGGCACGGTGGACACGGTTCCGGGCGGGTCGTGGGCGAGTCCCGGCCGTGTTCGCAGGAAAGCGAAGCGGGACGCTGACCGGGCGCTGACCGGTTTGCGGTCTGCTCGTTCCAGCGTGAGCATGTGCAGCACGATGAACATGGCGGTGGCGTCTTGCCGGTGCGGGAGGCGGGGCGGGCGGTGGGTGGGGTGGCGCCGTGGTGGCGTTCCCGTCCTTGGCATGTGGGGGTGCCGTTGACCAACGTGGCTCCAGCCGCCATTTAGGCCCTGAACTGGGAAATCAGCTTCCCGCTTCCAGCTCGGCTCGCCTCGCTGGCTGTTCGACGGCAAAGTGGCCTGTCGCAAGTTCGGGGACGTACTTGTAGATGGTCGAGCGGCTGACGCCGAGCAGGCGGGCGATGGAGGAGACGGTGTTCTCCGGCCGGGTGAGCAGGTCGCGGGCGTGACGGATCTGCTCGGCCGTCATGGCCGGCGGACGGCCCAGGCGCTGACCGCGGGCGCGGGCGGCGGCCAGGCCCTCGTGGGCGCCTTCCACGATGAGCTCGCGGATGAACTCGGCGAGCGCGGCGGAGACGTGGAAGACGAGCCGGCCGCCGGGGGTGGTGGTGTCGAGCGCCTCGTGCAGGGAACGGAAGCCGATGCCGCGCTTGCGCAACCCCGCCACGATCGAGATGAGGTCTTGCAGAGAGCGGCCCAGCCGGGTCGAGCAGGCCGCACAGCAGCGGTTCGCTGTCGAAGCGGGGCAGGCACAGCCACGGGATCGAGCCGTCCAGGCCGACCAGCGCCGTGGTCGCGCCGTCCCCGATGAGGCCGAGATCCTCCAGCGGCAGGTAGCCCTCCCGCCTGCGGACCGGGCGGAACGATGGATCGGGATCTAGCTTGCCAGATTCCTCTTTCGTCGTATGAAGCGCCGTCGGAGGGCACCGCTGCCTGCCGGGGGCGGAACACCGCCGCCCGGCCCTGGAAGGTGACCAGCACCTTCCAGGGCATCGTCGAGTTCGGCGAGGTCGCCCCGGTCAGGGGAGATGGCGCCGGCCGCCAATCGATCGCCGGGCCGGAGGTTGCGCACCCGGGCTCCCGTCTCGTTCTGCCGTGATCACTCCCCCGGACGCCGCCGGCATCGCCCCGACACCCCGGCGACATGGCCGATGTCTGGTCTTCGCCTTCCCCTGCCAGAGGAGCGGAAGCGGCGCCCCAGCAAGAACCATCCCTTATGTGGACAAAAGACCCATGACAGATGGGCCGAGGAAGACGGAAGAAACGGCCGGGCCGGCGCCGCCGTACGTGGCGCATGACCGCTTGAAGGGAAAGCGTGTGCGCCCGCACGGACGCGAAAGGCAGGGCGATCATTCCCTGCCACTTTCAACCTATAGCGCACCGGGGGCCTTGCGGCAAGACCCGGGTCGTGCCGCACAATCTCCTGCCGGAGCCAACACCTGCGCAGATCAGGCATTGGCGACGTACGGATGCTCGCCGGTGCGCGCCTCGCGCCGCGCGGAGCAGACGCCCGAAATCCGACCTCAGTGAATGGGCGGTTCATGTTCGATGTGATCATCGCCGGCGGCGGTCCGACCGGCTTGATGCTGGCCAGTGAGTTGCGGCTGCACGACGTGCACGCGCTCGTGCTGGAGAGGGAGCCCCAGCCGCCCGCGTACGTACGCGCGCTCGGCCTGCACGTGCGCAGCATCGAGGTGCTGGACCAGCGCGGCCTGCTGGAGCGGTTCCTCGCGCACGGCCGGAAGTACCCGCTCGGCGGTCACTTCGCCGGAATCGAAAAACCCCCGCTCGACGGGGTGGACACCGCGCACCCCTACATCCTCGGCATCCCGCAGCCCATCACCGATCGCCTGCTGGCCGAGCGCGCCACCGAACTCGGCGCCGAGATCCGCCGCGGCTGCGAACTGACCGGGCTGGAGCAGGACGAGGACGGGGTGACCGCCGAACTGGCCGACGGCACCCGGCTGCGCGCACGCTACCTCGTCGGCTGCGACGGCGGCCGCAGCACCGTGCGCAAACTGCTCGGCGTCGCCTTCCCCGGCGAGCCCACCAGGGTCGAGACGCTGCTGGGCGAGATGGAGGTGACCGAGGATCCGGCGAAGATCGCCGCCATCGTCACGGAAGTCCGCAAGACCCAGCTCCGGTTCGGCGCCGTGCCCCTCGGGGACGGGGTCTACCGCCTCGGCGTCCCCGCCGCGGGAGTGGCCGAGGACCGCTCGGCCCCGCCGACCCTGGAGGAGTTCAAACAGCAGTTGCGGACCTTCGCCGGCACCGACTTCGGCGCGCACGCACCCCGCTGGCTGTCCCGCTTCGGCGACGCCACCCGCCTGGCCGAACGCTATCGGGTCGGCCGGGTGTTCCTGGCCGGCGACGCGGCGCACATCCACCCGCCGGTCGGCGGGCAAGGGCTCAACCTCGGCATCCAGGACGCCTTCAACCTCGGCTGGAAACTGGCCGCCGAGATCGGCGGCTGGGCGCCGCAGGAACTGCTGGACACCTACCACACCGAACGGCACCCGGTGGCCGCCGACGTGCTGGACAACACCCGCGCGCAAATGGAACTGCTGTCCACCGAACCGGGCCCCCGGGCAGTACGCCGGCTGCTGTCGGAACTGATGGACTTCGAACAGGTGCACCGCCACCTGATCGAGAAGATCACCGCGATCGGGGTCCGCTACGACTTCGGCGAAGGACACGACCTGCTCGGCCGGCGGATGCGGGACGTGCAACTGAAACAGGGCCGCCTGTATGAGCTGACACGTGCCGGCCGCGGCCTGCTGCTGGACCAGACCGGCCGGCTCTCGGTCGCCGGATGGGCGGATCGGATCGACCACGTCGTCGACGCCGGCGAGGAACTGGAGGTGCCGGCCGTGCTGCTGCGCCCGGACGGCCACGTGGCATGGGCCGGCGACGACCAGCAGGACCTGCTCGGCCACCTGCCCCGATGGTTCGGCGCCGCCGCCGACTGAGCGCCCAGGGGGTTGAGACGCAGCCGACCAGTGTCAACGCGAAGGCGTGAGCGCATCGCGCCGCGGGACCGGTGGTTCCGGATGGTCCGGTTCACCGTCAGGAGGGACCGGCCACCGGACGCCGGGCGGTCGCCGGCGCGCCGGGCCTGCTGCAGCGGACCGGTGCGCCCGCCTGAGCCCACCGATCGCACTGGGCTCTTCTTCCGCGAACGGGCCGAGCGGGGGCGCGCCGGCCGTCACCTGCTGTCACGCCGCGGGTGAGGGCGGCATGACGATGTGGAGCAGTCGTCGAATTCTGTCAAGGTCGACGTCGGTCGCCAGCCGGGTCTCCTCTGGCATCTCCTCCACTAGAGGTTCGAGTCCGAACAGCAGGCGCGGGAGCGTCGGGTGGATGACGAGGCCGATCAGTTCGTCCGCCACGACCTCGGCCTTGTCAGGCGCGAGCCCCAGGGCGGTCACCAGATGTGCGGCCAGATCGCGGGCCGTGATCCCGAACAGGACGTCGTGAAGGCCCGCCGCCAGATCCGGTAGCCGGTCGGCCTCGGCGATGCCGAGGCGGAGCATCCTGGCGACCGAGGACCACCGCAACAACTGGACGAAACGCCCGCAATACCGCACGACCGCTTCCGACGGTTGCGCGGAGTACTCGGCAGGTGTGCGCATCCGGGCACCGAACAGGACGCGGATGCGCTCGACGACCGCGAGGAACAGCGCGTCCTTGGTCGGGAAATGCGCATACAGGGAACGCTTCGACGTCTCCGCGCGCGCGGCGATCGCGTCCATGGAGGTCCGCTCGAAGCCGTCCTCCAGGAACGCGAGCTTCGCCGTGTCGAGGATGTGCTCGCGCAACTCTTGCCCGCGTCGGGCCATGGCACTCACCTTAAAGTATACGGTACAGTCGAGTTTACTTTGGTCCACGTGCTGATCGGAGCCCATCATCCATGATTGTGATCACCGCCCCGACCGGGCAAATCGGCAGCAAGCTCGTCGCCTCGCTGCTCCAGCGGAGCGAGCCGGTCCGCCTCATCACCCGGGACCCCCGCAAGCTGCCCGCCGAGGTACGGGAGCGAGCCGAGATCGTCGTCGGATCGCACCGCGATCGCGACGTCCTGGACCACGCGCTCCAAGGCGCCGACGCGCTGTTCTGGCTCATGCCGGCGGCCGCGACCGCGAGCAGCCCGTACGAAGCGTACGTCACCGCCTCCGTCCCAGGCGCAGACGCGGTCGTGCGCCACGCGGTGCCGCGCGTCGTGATCATCTCCGCGCTCGGGCGCGGATCGCAGATCTATGCCGGCCACGTCTCCGCATCGCACGCGATGGAGGACCTCTTCCGCAGCACCGGCGCGCACGTGCGCGCTCTGGCTCTGCCCACCTTCATGGAGAACATCCTCCGGCAGACAGCCGCAATCAAGAACGGCGTCATCTCAGGCACCCTCCCAGCCGATCTCACGATGCCGTGGATCGCGACGAAGGACATCGCGGCGCTCGCCGCCGAATACCTTCTCGACCACACCTGGACCGGGCAGGACACGGTCGAGGTCCTCGGCGGTGAGGACCTCTCCTACCACGACATCGCCGAAATCCTGACCGACGTACTCGGCACTCCCGTCCGGTACCAGCCCGGAGACCGCGCTGCGGTCAAACAGTTCCTCATCAGCCGTGGCTTCTCCGAGGCGATGGCCCAGTCCATGATGGACATGGACCTCGCCGGCGAACGCGGCATCAACAACGCCACGCCGCGCACCGCCGCGCACACCACCCCCACCACCTTCCGCGAGTTCGCCGAAGAAACCATCAAGCCGGCGATGGCCAAATGATCGAGGCGAGATCCTGCACTCGCTCGCTCCGCTGCCCACGCGTACGGCCGCGACGGAGGCGTAGCCGCCCAACATCCCCGTGCACGACCCGGCCTTCGACCTCGTGCTCAACAGGCACGGCGCATTGGACGCGGCCGAGGCGGCCCGCGTTCCCGCGCCGAACGGCCGGCCACGCCACTGACGCACACCCACACCCACCGGCGCGCCGCCCGGCCGGCGTTTACAGCACCTTTCGATCACTCCTGCTCTAATCCCATCCCATGATCGACGCAAACGGCACGCCGATTACCGATCGCCCCTCCGCCCAAAGCTCTCCCGCCGGTACTCGACGGACCCTGCTCGGGACCGCCCTCGGCGCCCTGGCGAGCACAACCGTCCTGGCCGTCCCGGCACACGCTGCGGCGAACCCCTCCGCACAAGACGCCAACGGAGTGCGACGCGTGGCCGATCGGGCGATGGACCGCTTCGACCACGGCTGGCGTTCCGGCGACTGGGACCCGTTCCTGGCCCTGTTGACCCCTCGCTTCTCCTTCTGGTTCCCCGAAGGCCAATGGCGAGGGCGCCACGAAGGCGAGGCCGGGCGGCGCGCCATCGAAGAATGGGCACGCTTCCACGCCGACAACGGCAACCGCGTGCACGGCGAGCGGACAAACGTGAACACCATGGGCGATCGAGTCCTGTACGAGTACGACTCCCGCGGCGCCTCGCCCTCCACCGCCGGTTACCTGAACTGGGAAACGATCATCGTCAGAGTGAAAGGGGAGCGGATCAGCGCGCTGCACGAGTACTGGGGGAACATTCCGCCGACGGACGCGTGAGACCCTCTCTCGGCCCGGTCGATCGCTACGGTCATTCCCGGCACCCCGGGTCCCTTGAGCGTTCTCACTCGGCTGGGCCATATCTCGGTGCGGCACGCACATGCGCGCGTTCGCCCTGTCTCCCGATGAGACTCAGGTACTCGACCGGGCCGGCACTGGTGGCCCCGAACCAGTGCGGGGTACGCGTGTCGAACTCCGCGGCCTCCCCCGGCTTGAGGATCAGGTCGTGTTCTCCGAGCACGAGACGCAGCCGTCCGTTGAGGACATAGACCCAGTCGTAACCCTCATGGGTGCGCAGATCGGGCTCGGCGTCGTCGCTCCCCGGCGGGAGGACGAACTTGTAGGCCTGGATCCCGCCGGGCCTGCGCGTCAGCGGCAGGATGACCGAGCCGTCGCTGCAGGCCAGGGGACGCAGATTGATGCGAGGGTCGCCGGTCGGCGGCGCATCGACGAGCTCGTCGATCGTGAGCCCGTACGCGCGCGCGAGCGGAAGCAACTGCTCCAGCGTGGGACGCCGCAGGCCCGCCTCCAGCCGCGACAAAGTGCTGACGGAGATGCCGGTCTGCTCCGCGAGCTCGGCGAGCGTGACCTCACGACGCAACCGGAGGCGCTTCAACCTCGGCCCGACAGCCTCAAGAGTACGCTCAACCGCTTCATCCACCCCACCCATTTTGCCATTCGGCAACAACGTTTGCACATCCACCCCCTCCGTCGGCACCGTGAACAACGCGGCCACGACCGAGGAGGACGACCCATGACCCACGCATTCGACGAGGACTTCTGGCAACGGCACTGGAGCCACGAGCAGGCCGGCGGCCCCGGATCCATGGGCGGCAACCCGCCGAACCCCTACCTCGCTCCTGAGACCAGCGGCCTGACACCCGGCACGGCACTGGACGCGGGCTGCGGCGCCGGCGCCGAGGCGATCTGGCTCGCCTCCCGCGGCTGGCACGTCACCGCGATCGACATCTCCTCCCAGGCCCTCGCCCGCGCCGCCGAACGCGCCGCGACCAGCGGCGCCCCCGAGAACCTGCACTGGGTCCGCGCCGACCTGAGCACCTGGAGCCCGGACACGCCGTTCGACCTGGTCATGACCCACTACGCCCACCCCGCGATGCCCCAACTGGACTTCTACGACCGCATCTCCGAATGGGTGGCCCCCGGCGGCACCCTGCTCATCGTGGGGCACCTGCACACCCAGGCCGCCACCGGCCACGGCCACGGCCACCACCCTCCCGCCGAGGCCACGGCCACCCCCGCCGCCATCACCGCACGCCTGCACGCCCCCCAATGGGAGATCGTCACCGCCGAAGAACACCACCGCACCCTCACCGGCCACGACGGCCGACAGGTCCCCCTCCACGACGTCGTCGTGCGCGCCACCCGACGCCATTGATCACGACCGGACACCCCCTCCCGGATAACGCATTGCACGACCGGCCACAGCCTGCCTAGGCTCGCCGGAGTGCGGCGTACCGTCATCATCGGCGACATCCACGGCTGCTTCGACGAACTGCTCGAACTGCTCCGCGAAGTGGACCTCCACCCGGACGACCTGCTCGTCAGCGTCGGCGATCTCGTCGATCGCGGCCCATCACCCGGCGAAGTGGTCGACTTCTTCCGCCGGCGCCCCAACTCCGTGGTGGTCATGGGCAACCACGAGCGCAAGCACGTACGCGGCATCTTCTCCTACGCCCAGGAGATCACACGCCTGCAACTCGGCGACCGCTACACCGAAATGGTCGACTGGATGCGCACACTGCCGTACCACTTCGAGAACGAGCATGTACGCGTCGTCCACGCCGCCATGGTGCCCGGCGTGCCGCCCGCCGAGCAGAAACACGAGATCCTCTGCGGCTCGACCAGCGGCGAACGACAACTCGCCGCCCTGTTCCCGGACGGCCACTGGTACGACCACTACACCGACCCGAAACCGGTCGTGTTCGGCCATCACGTGACCGGGCGCCAGCCGATGATCCGCGACCAAAGAATCTTCGGCCTGGACACCGGCGCCTGCCACGGCTGGAACCTGACCGCACTGTGCGTACCGGGATTCACGATCCACTCGGTGAAAGCACACGCGGACCACTGGACGATCACCAAACGCCGCTGGCAGTTGCCCGTCCTGAAGACCAGGCCCTGGCGCGACCACACCTGGCCCGAACTCGCCGAGGCCGTCGCACGGTTCTCCACCTCACCCGATCCCGCCACCCGCGAGTGGCTGGAAACCGTCGCGAACTGGGCCGCCGAGCTACGCGCCTCGCTCCCGGCCCTGGCAGCGGCGGCCCATCGCCTCGCCGGCGACCTCACCGCCGACGAGCTGCGCCACCACCCCGCCGCGCGATACCTGTTCCAGGCCCGCAACGGCCGGCTGGACCAGGCGAGCCTGGCCAGACGGTGCACCACCCCCGCCAGGACCCTCGACCTGTCGGCCGCACTGGGACTCACCCTGCCCGACCTGCCCCCGTAACCCCGACCCGGCCGAACGCGCGGCTCACACCGACACCGGCGGCCTCTCCCGGCCGGCCACCTCCCGCAGCAACCTCGCCGCCACCACCGCCCCATCGGTACGTATCCTGCCCGCCACGGCCCGCGCCCGCGCCCGCGTCTCGGGAGTCAGCGCCATCCCGAGCGCGGCCGACAAGGACTCCACCGTCGCGACCGGACCATCATGCGCCACGCCGATCCCCAACTCGGCCACCCGCCCGGCCCAGTACGGCTGATCCGCCACCTGAGGCACCACCACCTGAGGCACCCCGGCCCGAGCGGCCGTCGTCGTCGTACCCGCACCACCGTGGTGCACCACAGCGGCCACCCGGCCGAACAACGCCTGCTGGTTGACCTCCCCGACCACGAAACAGTCATCCCGGTCATCCAGCAACGCCAGACCGGCCCAGCCACGCCCCAGAAGCACCCGACGGCCCTGCGCCCGAACCGCCTCGATGGCCACCCCCGCGGCATCCTCCGACCCCCGCATCGGCATACTGCCGAACCCCACATACACCGGCGGTGCCCCTGCCTCCAAGAACGCCACCAACCCGGCCGGAAGCGGACGAACATCCGGCGAGATCCACGCCCCCGTCTGCACGACGTCGAGATCCGCCGTCTCCCGCCACGGGTCCAGGACCGGGTCCGTCGCCAGCCACGGCCGGACGCCGATCGCATAATCACGGACACCGTCCACCGGAGGCAGGCCGATCAACGCCCGGTTGCTGTTGACCGCCTCACCGAACAACGCGTCGATACTCTGAGCGTCCAACTCCCACAGCACCCGGTTGTCGCTCACCTCCGGCGGGAACGGCCGGCCCGGATACGCCAGCGGCCGACGATGCGGCGACGGCAAGGTGAGCTGCTGGAAGGTCGCGTGCACACACCGAATCCCCAGCTTCTCCGCCACCGACCGCGCACCGGCCACGACCGGCATCATGCCGGTCGCCACCAGCACGTCACACCCCTCCGCCGCCGCGGTCACCGCCTCCAACTGATCGGCGATCAACTCGGCCGCACGCCGCGGCAGATCCCCCGCCGACGGCAGCCCCCCGGTCGTCAACGCCCGCGCCGACGGACCGAACGGCACCACCCGCGCCCCGGCACCGGCCAGCCGCCACGCGAACTCCTCATCCGGCGGCGCACACACCCGCACCTCCGCCCCGAGCTCCCGCAACCGCACCGCCAGCCCCGCCAACGGCTCGACATCCCCGCGCGACCCATACGTCGACAAGCACACCCGCACGTCACAACCCCCCATCTCCCCGGGTTCCGGCCACGGCCGACGATTCTGCGGCACGACCCGGGTCTTGCCGCAAGACCCCCCATGCGCTATAGGTTGAAAGTGGAAGGGAGTGGGCGTTCCTCCTTTCCGTTCATCCCGTACGCCGACACCAGCGGATGTAGCCGGCGATCACGCAACTCTCCGGCGCCGCAGGGGCGTCGTACCGCGCAGCCGGCCCGGGAGCCGAGGAACATCGCCGCAAGCCCCCCAACCACGACGCGCCGCCGCGACCAGCGCCCGCTCACGGCCGCCCGCACTTGACTTCAAGTACTTGAGGTCTGTTCTGCTGCTGGGCATGACCACCTTCACCATCCAGGACGTGTCCCGGCACAGCGGGCTGAGCGAACCGACCCTGCGCTACTACGAGCAGGCCGGGCTGATCGGCCCGATCGACCGCGACGAGCACAGCGGGCATCGCCGGTACGACAGCGAAGATCTCAACGCGATCGAGGCCCTGGCCTGCCTGCGCGCCGTCGGCGTGGGCATCCGGGACATGCGCACCTACCTGGCCAACCGGGCCCGCGGACACGCCGCGGCGGCCGAGCAGCGCGACCTGCTGCTGCGCCACGCCGAGCGCATCGAGGCCGAGATCACCGCACAGCAGGCACGACTGGGCTACCTGCGCGAGAAGGCGGCGCTGTGGGACGCCCGCCACCGAGGCGACACCGCCGCGGAGGCCGAGGCGATGCGGCGTGTCGCGGATGCCGTCGGCGGCCTGGGGATGCTGCGGACACCACGATGACGGTCACAGGGCGCCGTTGACCAACGTGTCACCAGCCGCCAATCGGGTGCTTCCCCTGCCTGACGGCCGCGCGGTGGCCATGTCACGGCGCGGATCGGAGCCGTCACCGGCAC
Organism: Thermocatellispora tengchongensis; assembly: GCF_014202315.1. Classification (GTDB taxonomy): domain Bacteria; phylum Actinomycetota; class Actinomycetes; order Streptosporangiales; family Streptosporangiaceae; genus Thermocatellispora; species Thermocatellispora tengchongensis. The sequence goes on from NZ_JACHGN010000016.1 coordinate 192,720, forward strand.
CGTGCCGACGGCCACTGCCGTCGGCACGGCCTGGTCAGCTTGTGGCCTGCCCGCCGCAGAACGCCGCCTTGACGAGCCCGTCCAGCAGCTTCGGATAAGCGGCCAGGTCGAATGCGGCGTCACCGGCGGTCAGCGAGGCGGTCAGGGTCTTGCCACCGTCGGGCGAGCTGTACATCAACGCCGCATAGCCCGCCGGAGGGCTGCCATTGTGGTTGAGAACGGTGCCACAGGCCGGACCCAGGTCCTTCACGAACATCCCCAGGCCGTAGCGCCCGTAGAGCGGGTCGCTCTTCGAGTGCGGCTCACGCATCTCGGCCAGCAACTTGACCGGCAGAAGCCTGCCACCGTTCAGCGCCGAGAAGAACGTCTGCAGATCCCGGGTCGTCGAGATCATGTCACCGGCACCTGCCAGCAGGGAGAGGTTCTGGCGGGAGACATCGGCCACCTTCCACTGGCCGGCGTCCTGATAGCGGAAGTAGCCGTGGGCGTACGGGTTGGGCAGCCGCGTCCGATCGCCCGGCACCACCGTCCCCTTCAGCCCGAGCGGCCTCACGATCCGCCGCTTCAGCTCCGCGTCGAACGAATGGCCGGTGACCTTCTCGACCAGCAGCCTGGCCAGCGTGTAGTTGGTGTTGGAGTAGCTCCAGTCCTCCCCCGGCGCGAACTTCACCGGCTTGGACAGCGCGAACCGCACCAGCTCCTGCGGCCGGTAGGAGTGAAACCGGTTGTCCAGCCACTCCTTGCCCGTCGCGGGCAGACCGGGCACCCATGTCCCGTCGGGGTCGAGGTCCCCGGTGTAGTTGAACAAGCCGCTGGTGTGCTGCAGCAGCATTCGCACAGTAATCCGCCGGTCCAGCCCGAACTCGGGCAGGTAACCGGCCACCGGGGCATCCAGCCCGATCTCGCCCTCGGCCACCAGTTGCAGCACCACGGTCGCGACGAAGGTCTTGGTGACGCTGCCCACCCAGAAATGCCCGTTCGCCGGCGGCTTCGCGCTCGCGCCCAGCTTGCGCTGCCCGGCGTTGCCGGCCCACTCGCCCCGCTCATCGTGCACGCGCACCTGCACACCGAGGAAACCGGCATCGACGAACGCCTGGACGGCCTTCTGCAACTCCGGGCGATCCTGCCCGGCAGCGTCCTTCGGCACGGCCGCGCTGCTGCCCGCGGAGGCCGTACCCGCCGTGGCCACCGCGGGTGCGATCGTCCCGGCCAACAGCCCGGCCGCCAGCACCGTGACCGCCACCGGCCGAAAGACCGCGCGCCGGCGCCTCGGCACGCCACCATCACCGCGCATCGTCCCGATCGCTTCGGCGCGCGTCCGACCGCCCCGGCCGACCAGCGCGACCAGCCCGGGAATCCGCCCGGACCCGACATGCCGCGCCGGCACCTCGCGCAGTCCGCGCAGCCCTGCCGCGGAGAAGCCGCGGTTGCCTTGTCCCATTACGAATGTCCTTATCTACAGTGCTCGATCGACAGTATTCGATCTTGCAAGCCCGTCTCGGCGTGGCCCGGTTCGCAAGCCCCAAGGGCGTCATCGCCGAACCGTCCATGGCATCCACCATCGCCGGCCGCGCTGATATCAGACCGTCACCACCCTGACGCCGCCGCTGACACGCGGCGAGAAGGAGCCGGCCAGGCATGACCCGTGGCCGCTCACTGCGGACAGCCTCTGAAAGGAAGATCCAGGACTTCCAGAACTCTTCGGGGTACGCCTGTCCCTGCGCGTTGAGGGAGTACACCTTGCGCGGCGGTCCCTTCTCGGAGGGAACCTTCTCCACGTCGACCAGGCCACGCTGCTCGATCCTGACCAGCAGCGCATAGATAGTGCCCTCGGCGATGTCGGAGAGGCCCAGGTCACGCAGCCAAGCGCTGATCTCGTAGCCATAGGCGGGCCGACCGGACAGGGCTGAAGCGCAAGCCGGGACCGTCCGCGCGTGACGGCGGGCGGCCCGATCACCAAGAGCCCGCCGAGGGAGATCGCACCGTCGTCCCGGCCTGCGCGACCGCCCGGTACCGGCTCGTTGGCCGGCCACCACATCATTGCCTGCGGCTACGCCTGCCCGGCCCCATCCCGTCCACTCACGCGGCCCACCTCAAAGCGCGTTCCGCGGCTGGTGACACGTTGGTCAACGGCACCCGGTCACCCGCACCGGATCGCCGGCCTCTGGAGATGGCAGGCCGCCCCAAAGCCGATGCTCCTGGCAGGAAGGCCAGGCCGCTTGGTCACCCTCGCCTCGCGGCTCGTTGCCGCCGATCAGCCGGCCTGGCCTTCCTCGTCGGTGCTGATGTTTTGGTCAGTGCTCGGTGTTGATCACCAACCCGGCACCTTTACAAAGTAAGTTCTACTTGCGGAAGACCGACTTCACCCCGCGTCCCTCGTGCCAACTGTCGATCACCAGCCCCTCCCGGGCCATGTCGACCCGTACGGTGACGGCCTCCGTCAGGTCCACCCGGAACAGGTGCGAGTCGGCGAACTCCGGGCCTGGCAGCAGCCTGGAGTGCACCTCCGGGTCGCGCACCTCCAGGGCGCGGCCCGCCACCTTCGCGTCCCCCGGCCAGGAGCCGGGGTCGGACTCGTCCGGGACGGCCGACCCGCTGTGCAGCGCCACCCGCGGGTCGCGCAGCAGGTCGCGGGCCTTGAGCGCCCCCGGCATCGAGCCGAGCCACAGCTCCCCCTCCGCGAAACGGACCTCGGTGCCGCTGATGCGCGGCGAGCCGTCCTTGCGCAGCGTCGCCATCGTCTTGTGCACGTGGGCGTCGAAGGCCGCCCGCACCCGGGCGGCGAGCTCCGGCGCCTGCTGCTCGAACTCCTGCCATGTCGCCATGGCGCACATCCTGCCGCCCGCCACCGACAAAAACCCATCGGCAAAATCCCATGGCGGGCCCCTTCTCACCGGGCGGGCCGGGTGGAGGCCGTCACCACCTCCTGCAGCGCCGAGCCGGCCATGTCGAAGCCCGCCACATGCGCCAGGTACCCGCCCACCGTGAACACCGAGCCCGACAGCGGCACGTACACACCGCCCGCCCGGGTCACCAGCAGGGAGCCCGCCGCGACGTCCCACGGGCTGGCTCCCAGCCCGAACGCCGCGTCCGCCCAGCCCGCGGCCACGTGCGCCAGTTTCAGCGCGGCGCTGCCCGGACGGCGCAGCGCGGCGAAGGAGGTCACCAGACGGCCGAACCGCGTCAGCGCCTCCTCGCCCTCGGCCGCCAGATCCCGCGGCGTCGGGTAGCTGGTCAGCAGCATCGCCTCGCGGTCGCGGACGGCCCCGGCGCTGCGCATCGGCACGCCGTTGCAGTACGCCCCGGCCAGGCTGGCCGTGAACTCGTCCCCGCGCACCGGGTCCAGCACCACCCCGGCCACGACCTCCTCCCCGATCGCCGCCGCGATCGAGACGCAGAAGAACGGCACCCCGGCCGCGAAGTTGGCCGTCCCGTCGATCGGATCGACATACCAGCGCACCCGGCCCCGCGCCGGGCCGTCGCCCGCCGTGCGGGCGCCTTCCTCCTCACCGATCACCAGGCTTCCTGGGCTGCGCTCGGCCAGGACCTCCCGGATCGCGGCCTCCGCGGCCCGGTCGTGCTCAGTGACCGGATCGTGGAAGTCGCGCTTGGTCCGTACCTGCGGCCGCGACCGGAACGCGCTGCGCAGCGGGCCGCTCACCGCGCGGGCCGCCGCCAGCGCGATCTCGGCCAGTTCCTCGGAGTCCCTCACATCCACCCGGCGTCCCCCTGCGACGTCGTACAGCTGACCCACGGCGGACCACTCGATGCGTCACGCCCGGTTCAGCAATAGCACAGCAGGATGAACAACGATCAACCGGGCAAGGCCCGCACGTACTCCAGCCCGGCCCGCGCATCCGCCACCGGGCCCGCTCCCGGCGGCGGCTCGGCGGGCAGGCGCACGTCCTGCTCCAGCACGTACCAGCCGGTGTAGCCCGCCTCCTCCAGAGCCGCCACCACGCCCGCCAGGTCCACCTCGCCCCGCCCCAGCGGCGGATACAGGCCCTCGGCGACCGCCTGCTCATAGCCGATCTCACCGGCGCGCATCCGGCGCAACGGCCCCGCCGCCACGTCCTTCAGGTGCACGTGCACGATCCGCTCGGGCACGTCCCGCGCCAGCTCCACCGGGTCGGCGCCGCCGATGTGCGCATGCCCGGTGTCCAGGCACAGCGGGATCAGCGTCTCGGCCAGCACCCGCCAGATCTCCTCCCGCCGCTCCACCACCGTGCCGGCGTGCGGATGCAGGCACGCCATCGCCCCGATCTCCTCCATCGCCGCCGCGATCCGGTCCAGGTTGTCCAGCAGCACCGACCACTCGCCGCCCGAGATCCGCCGCCCGCCGGCGCCGGGCTCGGCCCCGACCACCAGGAACGGCGCCCCCGCCGCCAGGAACTCCTCCGCGACCCGCACCGCCTCGGGCAGCGGATCGGCCGCCGCGTCGTGCAGCACCAGCGGCACGTACCCGCCCACCGGCCGCAGCCCGTGCCGCTCCAGCAGCGCCGCGCCCAGGTAACCCGGCGGGCCGAACTCCACCGCCCGCAGGCCCAGCGAGGCGAGCTCCGCGGCGACCCGCCCGGCCCCGAGCCGCACACCCCACCCCGGCACGTCGCACACACCCCAGGAGATGGGCGCCCCCGCGATCCGCTCGATCCGCATGACCCGATGCAACAGCGCGCCGCCGCACCCGTCAAACACCCATTTTTTGTCAGGACATTCTGATGTCCGCTAGCCTGATCACCAGCGGGTCCGCGGCCGAGCCACAGTGGAGGAGTGCATGAGCGCCAGGCTCGACATCGTCCTGGACCGGTCCAGTCCGGTGCCCCTGTACTTCCAGGTGGCCGAGCAGATCGCCGAGGCCATCAGGAAGGGCGAGCTGCAGCCCGGCTCGCGCCTGGACAACGAGATCCTACTGGCCGACAGGCTCGGCCTGTCGCGGCCCACCATCCGCCAGGCCATCCAGTACCTCGTCGACAAGGGCCTGCTGGTACGCAAGCGCGGCGTCGGCACCCAGGTCGTGCACGGCCAGGTCAAACGCTCCGTCGAGCTGACCAGCCTGTACGACGACCTGCGCCGCGCCGGCCAGGACCCCGCCACCCGCGTGCTGAACCTGGAGCCCGCCCGCGCCGACGAGGAGGTCGCCCGCATCCTCGGCCTGCCCCCGGGCGCCGAGGTGCTGCGCATGGAACGCCTGCGCTACGCCGGCGGCGAACCCCTGGCCGTGCTGCACAACTGGCTGCCCACCGGCCTGGCCCCCCTCACCGCCGAAGGACTGGAACAGCGCGGCCTGTACGAACTGCTGCGCGCCGCCGGCGTACGCATGCGCGTGGCCAACCAGCGCATCGGCGCCCGCTCCGCCACCGCCGCCGAGGCCAGGCTGCTCGACGAACGGCGCGGCGCCCCCCTGCTCACCATGGTCCGCACCACCTACGACGACCAGGGCCGCGCCGTGGAACACGGCTCCCACGTCTACCGCGCCTCCCACTACTCCCTGGAGGTCACCCTCATCGAGCGGTGAACAGCGGCGCGGCAGCCGCGCCACAGCCGCGTGAAAGCCACCTGGCAGCCGCGTGCCCGACCCTGTGGGCGACGAACGACCCCACAGCGGAAGGACTCACACCATGCTCCACACCACCACCGCGCCCGCCCCCGCCGCCCCCGTCCGGCTGCGCCCGCTGCTGCCCGGGGAGACAGGACCGGTCCTGGAGGTCTTCGACGGCCTCTCGCCGCGCTCGCGCTACCTGAGGTTCCTGGCCCCCATGCCCCGCCTGCCCGGCCCGGTGCTGCGCGTGCTGACCGACGTGGACCACGACCGCCACGTCGCCTACGTCGCCCACGCCGGCGCACCCGGCCACGGCCCCGCGATCGGCATCGGACGCTACCACGTGCTGCCCCGCGACCCCGCGACGGCCGACCTCTCCCTGGCCGTGATCGACCCCCACCAGCGCCGCGGCGTGGGCCGCATGCTGCTGCGCGCCCTGACCGACACCGCCCGCGCCCGCGGCCTGCACGCCCTGGAGGTGACCATGAGCCCGCAGAACCACGCCATCCTGCGCCTCATCCACCCCGTACGCCCGCGCCTGAGCGACGGGCTCTACCAGGCCCGCATCCCCCTCACCTGACCCGCCCCGGGCGCGGATCAGGCCGGCGAGGAGGCGGCCAGGATCGCCGCCTGCGCCGCCTCACGCATCGCCGCGTGCAACACCGCGTTCGACTCGCGCTCGGTGCGCGCCTCCACGATCCGCGGCCCCTCCCCGCGCAACGCCTTCGACAACTGCTGCGGCTCGGTCACCTGCGTGTACGGCGTGCCGGTCGCCGCCGCCACATACGCCAGATCCACCCCGTGCGGGGTGCCGAAGACCCGCTCGAACGGCTCGCGCAACGCCGCCTGCGGCAGCAGCGAGAAGATCCCGCCACCGTCGTTGTTCACCACCACCAGGCACAGATCCGCGCGCGGCTCACGCGGCCCGGCGATCAACCCGTTCTGGTCGTGCAGGAACGCCAGATCGCCCAGCAGCGCGTACGCCGGCCCGTTGTGCGCCAGCGCCGCCCCCATCGCCGTGGACACCGACCCGTCGATCCCCGACGCCCCCCGGTTGGCCAGCAGCCGCAACCCCCGCCGCGGCCGCATCGCCTGATCCAGGTCGCGGATCGGCATCGAGGACCCGCAGAACAGCAGCGACCCGTTGGGCAGCACGTCGGCCAGGTCACGCGCCAGACGCGGCTCACTCAGCCCCGACCCGTCCAAAACCTCGTCGATCGCCGCCCGCGCCGCCATGTCGGCCCGCCGCCACGAATGCAGCCAGGAGTCCTCACCGGAGGCCACCGGGATCTCCACCGCCTGCGCCACCTGCGTGGCCGAACGGGTCGGATCGGGCCACCGGGTCAGATCGGGCGCCACCACGATGTGCTCCTCGGCCCGCTTCAGCCACGACAGCAGCGGACGCGACAACCCCGGACGGCCCAGCGTCACCACCACGTCCGGACGGTGCGCGTCGGCGAACTCCGGCGTGCCGAGCAGGAAGTGGTAGGCCGAGATCGCATGATCGCCGTAACGCCCGCCGCCCTGCGGCTCGGAGATCACCGGCCAGCCCGCCATGCCCGCCGCCGCGACGTAACGCCGCACATTCGCCGCACCGTCGCCGACCACCAGCACCCCGCGGCGCGTCGGCGGGATGTGCAGCGACACCGGCGGCGGCGCCACCCTGGCCCGCACCCACGCCCCGCCGGCGTCGCCGTCCAGCGGCTCACACCACCCGTCGTCACCGTCGGGCACCAGCGGCTCGCGGAAGGCCAGATTCAGGTGGACCGGCCCCGGATCGGCCGGGCCCAGCGCCCGCTGGTAGGCCCGGCAGGCCAGCGAACGCCAGTAGGCGACCTGCCCCGGCCGGTCCTCCGGCACCCCCACCTCGGCGAACCAGCGCACCGCCGCGCCGTACATCTTGACCTGGTCGATGGTCTGGTTCGCACCGGTGCCGCGCAGCTCCGGCGGCCGGTCGGCCGTCAGCACCAGCAACGGCACCCCCGACTCGTGCGCCTCCACCACCGCCGGGTGGAAGTTCGCCGCCGCCGTGCCCGAGGTGCACACCAGCGCCACCGGCCGCTCCGAACGGCGCGCCAGACCCAGCGCCAAAAACGCCGCCGACCGCTCGTCGATGCGCACGTGCAGCCGCAGCCGCGACTCGGCGTGCGCCGCCAGCGCCAGCGGCGCCGAGCGCGAGCCCGGCGCCAGCACCACATCGCCCAACCCGCACCGCACCAGCTCATCGACCAGCACGGTCGCCAGCGCGGTGGCGGGGTTCACGGCGCCTCCTACGATTCAGCTTTGACGGGCCGGGGGACGGGACGGCTACGGGCGGCGCGGGAAGCGCGAGAAGTCGGGCTTGCGCTTGTCCTTGAACGCGTCGCGGCCCTCCTGCGCCTCCTCGCTCATGTAGTACAGCAGCGTCGCGTCACCGGCGAACTGCTGCATGCCCGCCGCGCCGTCGCTCACCGCGTTGATCGCGCCCTTGAGCATCCGCAGCGCCAGCGGCGACTTCTCCAGCAGCTCCCGGCACCACTGGACGGTCTCCTCCTCCAGCCGCTCCAGCGGGACCACCGCGTTCACCAGGCCCATCTCCAGCGCCTGCTTGGCGTCGTACTGCCGGCACAGGTACCAGATCTCGCGCGCCTTCTTCAGCCCCACCGTCTCGGCCAGCAGCCACGCGCCGTAACCGCCGTCGAAGGACCCCACCTTCGGCCCGGTCTGACCGAAGACCGCGTTGTCGGCGGCGATGGTCAGATCGCAGCACACGTGCAGCACGTGCCCGCCGCCGATCGCGTAGCCCGCCACCATCGCGATCACCGGCTTGGGCAGCCGCCGGATCTGCACCTGAAGGTCCAGCACGTTCAGCCGGCCCACCCCGTCGGAGCCGACATAACCGTCATCTCCGCGGATCTTCTGGTCACCGCCCGAACAGAACGCCTGGTCACCGGCGCCGGTCAGGATGATCGCGCCGATCTCGCCGTCCTCGCGCGCCCGGTTGAAGGCGTCCTGCAGCTCGAACAACGTCGTCGGCCGGAACGCGTTACGCCGCTCAGGCCGGTTGATCGTGATCTTGGCGATCCCCTCGGCGGTGTCGTAGAAGATGTCCTCGTACTCCCCCGACCGCTTCCAGTCGACCGTGCTCACGATCACGCTCCTCCGCTCGCTCACCCCGCCGACCGAGGGACGCGGGGGGCCGGGGCCGCCCCCGGCGACAACCGTCTCACGACCGCCGCACACCACCGAGGTCCGCCCGCCCGGACTCCCCCGGCCATTGTCCGGCTTGTCGGCACTAACCTTACGACCGTGCCAGAGACGTTCGTGCACGCGCACCGCCATTGCGCCCCCGGCGCCGCCGGCGACAGGCCCCTGCGCGCCCTGCTGCTGCCCCCCGGCCCGGCCCTCGCCGAACGCCTCCGCGCCGCCCTCGACGGCGCGGAGCACGCCGTGCTGCCGCTGCCGGCCACCCTGCCCGACGCCGCCCGCCACGCCGCTCTCGCCGCCCTGCGCCCCACCCACGTCGAGACCGCCGACGGCCTGCGCCCCCACCCCGGCGGCCTGCCCGTGCCCGCCGACGTCGCGGTCGTCGTGGCCACCAGCGGCTCCACCGGCGCCCCCAAGGGCGTGCAGCTCACCGCCGCCGCCCTGCGCGCCTCCGCCACGGCCTCGCTGCGCAGGCTCGGCGCCCGGCCCGGCGCACGATGGCTGTGCTGCCTGCCCCTCGACCACGTCTCCGGGCTCCAGGTGCTGGTACGCGCCGCGCTGGGCGGCACCGAGCCGATCCTGCACGCCGCCTTCTCACCGCGGGCCGTGCTCGACTCCGGCGCCGACTACGTCTCCCTGGTGCCCACCCAGCTCCGCCGCCTGCTCGACGAGACCGGCGACCTGTCCGGCTGCCCGGCGATCGTCCTCGGCGGCGCCGCCGCCGCACCCGGGCTGCTGGCCGCGGCTCGCGAGGCGGGGGCGCGGCTGGTGACGACGTACGGGATGAGCGAGACCTGCGGCGGATGTGTGTACGACGGCCGGCCCCTTTACAATGTAGATCTAAAGATCGGGGACGACGGCCGGATCAGGATCGCCGGGCCCATGCTCTTCTCCGGCTACCGGCTGCGCCCCGACCTGACCGCCGCCGCCACCGAAGGCGACTGGTTCGTCACCTCCGACCTGGGCGAGCTGAAGGACGGCCGGCTGCGCGTCCTGGGCCGCGCCGACGACGTCATCAACACCGGCGGCGAGAAGGTGGTCGCCGGCGTGGTCGCCGAGGTGCTGCGCGCGCACCCCGCGGTCGCCGACGTCGCCGTGGTCGGCCGCCCCGACCCCGAGTGGGGCGAGAAGGTCGTCGCGGTGGCCGTGCCCGCCGACCCCGCCGCCCCGCCCACCCTGGAGACGCTGCGCGCGCTGGTCAAGGACCGCCTGCCCGCCCACGCCGCGCCCAAGGAACTGCTGGTGCTCCCCCGCCTCCCCCTGCTCCCCAACGGCAAACCCGACCTGCAGGCGCTGCGGCGGGCGCCGTGACCGGGACGGCCACCAGGGCGGCGGCCGTCCCGGCCCGCCGTCACAGGAAGATCTGGCTGCCGTGCTCGTCGATGTGGTCGGCCATCTCGTCGTCCAGCCAGAGCCCGCCGGTCGCGAGGTACCTGAACCGGTGGGCTCCCGAGGGCAGGATCACCGAGATCGTGCGTATGCCCCGGCGCCGGGGCAGCAGCTCGTGCCTGCCGGGCTCCCACCCGTTGAAGTCGCCCACCACGCTGACCACACCCGGAGGATGATCGAGGGGCAGCGAGAAGGTGACGCGGGTCTTGCTACCGAACAGCCGTGCACGTGTGAGCATGAGGGGAGGCTCCCTTCGGGGTTGAGCCCTCCCACCCTCCCGCCCCCCGCGCGCGCACACGTGCGCGACACGCGGCGCGTAACAGCGAGTTCACCCCCATTTCACGCCCGCCACGGCCCCCCGCCCGGCGGCGGCTCGCCCGGCGCCTCGGCCGCCGGTCACCGGCCGCCGCGGCGGCGGGGCCGGAGGGCGTGACGGTCAATCCGCCCGCACGCGGCCGGTCAGGACCTCCGAGCGGGCCCGGCGCGCGGCGCGGATCAGGTGCTCCCGCAGCTCCGCCCCGCCGCCGGTCTGCTCGCACACCCAGTCCAGCTCGGCCGCCAGGGTGGTGCCGAAGATGCCGGGGTCGTCGGAGGAGACCACGACCGGCAGCCCGGCGGCCAGGAAACGGTGCACCGGATGGTGCGCCGGGTCGGCGATGCCGCCGATGCGCCGGTTGGAGGTGGGGCACACCTCCACGACCGCACCGGTCGCGCGCACCCGGGACATGGCGTAGTCCTGGCGGTGGCGCACCTCGGCCAGGCGGTCGCGGTCGTAGGAGACGGTCACCACGGCGTCGCCGGGCAGCGCGGCCAGCCGCGCCCGCTCCTCCTCCAGGGCGGCCGGGTCCACCCGCACCCCCGCCGCCCGCAGGCCCTCGCGGTGACGCAGGTCGTAGCCGATCTGGTCCAGGCGCTCGGCGGCGGACTCGGTGCGGGTGTGCGGGCCGTACGCGCCGGGGTCCACGCCCAGGGCGATGGCGTGCCCCAGCCGGTGCGCGCCCAGCTCCGCGGCCTCCTGCACCCACCGCACCGCGCTCTCCAGGCTCTTGTCGCGGAAGCTCTCGCCGACGTGGTACAGGATCGCCAGCGCCCGCTCCGGGTGGGCGTCGTTGAAGGCGCGCACCTCGGCGAAGAACTCCGCGACGTCCTTGGGCGGGTGCCCCTCCTCCACGTGGCAGAAGTCCACGCCGGTCAGCACCGCGCCGTGCGGGCCCAGCGCGATCTCCCGCACGCGGTCCCAGGCCGCCCACGGGTCGGCGCGGTGCAGCGACAGCGCCAGCCGCTCCGCAGGCCCGGCCGGCCCGGCCCCGTCGCGGTCGTAGGCGGCCAGCAGCGTGTCCAGCACCGCCCGCTCGCCCGGGGAGTCCAGCCCCCGCCCGAGCATGATCCGATGCTCGGCGTAGCCGACACCGTGGCGCACGTGGTCGGCCCGGACGCCGGCGGCGAACCCCGCCACCTCCGCCCGGATCGCCTCCGGCGGCCCGTGCCGGTCACCCAGCGCCGAGGCCACCACCAGCAGCCGGAACTTGGCCTGGAACCGCCCGAAGTCGCCCGCGTCGGCGTCGCCGAAGACGAACAGGCCCGCGAACTCCGCGGCGGCGGCCGCATCGCCCTGGCGGTACCGCTCGACGATCTCGCGCACCGGCGGGACCTCGCCGTACGCCGCCGCCATGGCCTCCTCGTACTCCTGCCAGCGGACCTTCTCACAGCCCGCCAGATGGCGCAGCAGGGCCTCGGGCCGGATGCAGCCGTACAGATGCAGGTGCAGCTCGCTCAGCACACGATCGAGGGTCACACACCCGCGGGCATACCTCAACGCGATAAGCCGCGGGCGCCGGGGGGCGCGTGCGCCATCCCCGGCGCCCGGCGGCGGGGCGTCAGCGGTAGACGCCGGGGTGGGCGCGCAGCCGGTCGGGCAGGCGCACCGTGATGAACTCGTTGTCGTCCGGCTTGCCGGGCGTGCGGCCGTTGGAGAAGGGGAAGTTGTTGTCGTCCAGGACGCCGATCGTGCGGTCGTCCAGGATCACCACGTCCTCGATGGTCTGGAACGGGAAGCGGAAGGTCTCCCCGAACCCGCCCAGGCGCTTGGGGTTGGCCAGGTCGAGCAGGTCGGCGGCGAGCTTCTTGTCCAGATGGCCGTCACGGTCGCGGTCGCGCTTGTCGGCCAGGTAGATCCGCTTGACCCTCGCCGCGTCGCCCTGGTTGTTGTCGCGCTCGATGATCAGGAACCGGTGCTCGTCCACCGCGACGGCGTCGCCGATCGCGTGCGCCGGGTCGTCCAGCTTGTACGTCCACCGCTTGCCGGTGTAGGCGCGCTTGCGCGGGTCGAACTCGTACATCCGCAGTGTGCCCGGCTCGTCGCCGCTGACGGTGCCCTCCAGCAGCGGGTACAGCCACCGGCCGTCCACCGAGCGGGCCATGCCCTCAAAGCCCTTGCTGCCGCCCAGGTTGGGCTGGGAGCCGTTCAGGTGCGGGTTCTCCGGTGCCTTGACGCCGGGCAGCGCGACCGGGGCGTCCAGCAGCACGCCGGTGGCGGAGAAGTGCAGCAGGAACGGGCCGAACTCATCGCCGATCCAGTACGTGCCGTCGCTCACGCGCACGATCGACTCCACGTCGAAGTCGGCGCCGGTGAGCACCCGGTCGGAGCGGGTCAGCGGCCAGGGCACCTTGCCGTCGGGGTCGGACAGGTTGAACCCGCCCAGCAGCTTGATCTGGCCGGTGCGGAAGTCGGGCTTGATGCGGTGCACGCGCAGCAGGAAGTCGGCGCTGTTGGCCTTGCCGCCGTACCCGTTGTCCGACAGCACGTCGAAGGTGCCGTCGTGGCGGCGCACGATGCCGCTGAACCCCTGCACGGGCTGGCCGGTGAACGGCGGGGTCACGCCGTTGATCGGCGCGGTGCCGATCAGGGAGCCGGAGGGCTCGCTGCCGGGGACGAAGGTCAGCGCGGGCAGCGCGGCGAAGCCGGTCAGCGTGGCCCGGCCGGAGCCCGCGGCCTGGGCCGTGGCCGGCACGGCCGCGGCGGCGAGCAGCCCGGCCAGCACCGCGGCGCCGGCCGCAAGGGAGATGCGTTTCATGCCCCGCACGCTACGGGCGTCACATTAATCACATTCGAACGCCGGGCAACGGGAGCGGGCCGCCGCGGGCCACGCCGCGCCGGACGCCCGGCGAGGAGCGGCGGAATCGCGCCCCGGCGCCGGAGATCACGCGGCGGGAACGGGACGGCAAGCCTGCGGTCAGCGGACTGCAAGTCTTCATTCAGCGGACGGGCGCATCCTGAGGGTGCGAATCAGAGCTTCGCCGAAGAGGGTGCCATCATGTGCCAGCATCAGCCCGCCTGCCCCAGCGCCTACGCCCCCGACCGTGAGGCCGCGCACGTGGTCGCCAGCCACCCCGACCAGGGGTGGAGCCTGCTGTGCAACGGGATCGTGTACTTCGAGGACACCGGCCTGCTGCTGCCCGACGGCACGGTCGTGACCCCGCACCGGGTGCTCGCCCCAGCCGCCTGAATCATCCGGCCGAGCGCCTTTACTTTGTAGATTCCGTTCCTGCCCGGAGCGGCGCCGCCGCCTCGGGCCCCGGGCCGGGAAGAGGGCGCACAGGTTGCGCACGGCCGGACGGGAGCCGGTCCTGCGCCAGGCCGGGTCGAGCGTGATCGACGGGCCGGAAGGCCATCTCGCGGCGCAGCCGCGCCTCGGTGCCGGGCCGGTGCGGCGCTGCTGACGCAGGCGCTGCCGCCGGTGGCGCTCATTTGCCCCTGCGACGCCGCCGCCTGGTCGAGGAGGTGACGGCCGAGCGGGACGAGGGACACGCCGATCCCCGCGGCCACGAGCCCTATGATGACGCGCATCCGCGCCGCCTCCGGCACCACACGCGGCTCGAACCCGGCTCGGCGGTCACCCGGCTGATCACGTCGTGGGAGACCGGACCGGCTTCACCGTCGCCTGCCGTCCGGGGTCCCGCTGTTCGCCGCCGGCGCCGCGTTCCCGCCGAAGCTCGCGCTGATCGCGGTGGCGCAACGTGGCCGTCTTCCATCTCGGCGTGTTCCCCGGCGTGGCGGCCTGGGCCGGCGACCGGCCGCCCCCGCCCGCCGCCGGGGCGGCGGCGTGCGGGCGGCCGATCGTCTGCACCTGACGCCACGCGGGCGAGGCGGCGGTGCTCACCCCTTCAGGCCGGTGTGCGCCAGGCCCTCGATGAACTGGCGCTGGGCCAGCACGAACACCACCAGGATCGGCAGCGCGGTCATCGTCGCCGCCGCGAGCTGCACGTTCCACATCGGCCCGCCGTACAGGTCCACGAACTGCGTCAGCGCCTGCGGCAGCGTGAACAGCTCCGGCGAGGACAGGTACACGATCGGCTCCAGGTACAGGTTCCAGGAGTGCAGGAAGGTGAAGATGGCGACCGCGCCCAGCGCCGGGCGGGCCAGCGGCAGCGCCACCCGGTAGAAGGTGCCGAAGCGGCCCAGCCCGTCCACCCGCGCGGCCTCCTCCAGCTCGCCGGGCAGGCTGATGAAGAACTGGCGCATGATGAACGTGGCCAGCACGCTGGGCGCGCCCAGGATCGGCACCACGATCAGCGGCCAGTGCGTGTTGGTCAGCCCCAGCGTGTGGAACATCTGGAACAGCGGCACGATGGTGACCTCGCTGGGGATCAGCAGCCCGGTGAGCACCACCACGAACAGCACGTTCTGCCCCGGGAAGCGGATGCGGGCGAAGGCGTACCCGGCCAGGGCCGCGACCGCCATGGTGCCGGCGGTCACCACGGCGGCGATGTAGAGGCTGTTGAAGTACTGCTGGGCGAAGGGCTGGATCTCGAAGACCTGGCGGTAGCTGGAGAAGTCCCAGGTCTGCGGCAGCAGCTTGGGCGGGAAGGCCAGGATCTCGCTCATCGGCTTGACCGAGGAGGTGACCATCCACCAGGTCGGGAACACGAACGGCACGCACAGCACGCACAGCAGCGCGTACAGCGCGAGCTTCACCCTATGCCTCATTGAAGACCCACTTCCGGCGCAGGCGCCACTGCAGCAGCGTGAGCGCCGCGACGATGAGGAACAGCAGGACCGAGATCGTGGCGCCGTAGCCGAAGTGATGGAACTGGAACGCCTGCTGGTACAGGTAGTAGATCAGCACGGTGGTGGAGGTGCCGGGACCGCCCTGGGTGAGCACCGCGATCTGGGCGAAGACCTGCAGCGACCCGACGACCGTGATGATCGAGGTGAGCAGGATGGTGGGGCTGATCAGCGGGACGGTGATGCGGCGGAACCTGGTCCAGGCGCCCGCGCCGTCCATCTTGGCGGCCTCGTAGAGCTGGGCGGGCACGCCCTGGAGCGCGGCCAGGAACAGCACCATGTTCAGGCCCACGTTCTTGATCACCTGGACCACGATCACCGAGAGCATGGCCGTGGCCTCGCCGCGCAGCCAGTTCGGGCCGTCGATCCCGGCCGCGCCGAGCACGCCGTTGATGCCGCCCTCGGCCTGCAGCAGGAACTTCCACACGATCGTCCAGGCCACCAGCGAGACCAGCACCGGGGAGAAGAACAGCGTGCGGAACAGCGTCGTGCCGCGCAGGCGCTGGTTGAGCAGGATCGCCAGTAGCAGCGCCAGGGTCAGGTTCAGCGCCACCAGGCCGGCGGAGAAGATCCCGGTGGCCGCCAGCACGGAGCGCAGGTTGGCGTCGGCGGCCAGCTTGGCGTAGTTCTCGGCGCCGGTGAACTCGAACGTGCCCGCCAGCACGTTCCACTCCTGCATGCTGTACCAGCCGACCAGGACCAGCGGCAGCAGCACGAACACCACGCTGCCGGCGAGCTGCGGCGTGATGAACAGGTAGCCCACCAGGTAGTCGCGGCGGCGGATGGTCCAGAAGGGCCGCCGGGCGGCGGCGCGCTCGGCCACCGCCCGGGTCTCGGCCTCGGTCACGACCATCTCACGCGCCCAGCATCGGCTGGATCTTCGCGCACACGCCGTCCAGGACCGCCTTGACGTCGGCGCCCGGCTTCCACAGCGGGTCCAGCGCGGTGCGCACGGTCTGCAGCAGCTCCTCCTGGCCGGTGTGGGTCGGCTTGACCACGCCCTTGCCGATGCCCTCGATCACGACCTGCTGCAACTGCTCCTGCTTGAGCAGCGGGTTGCTCTTGGCCAGCGTCTCGGCGGTGAGCAGCGACTGGCGCGGCGGCGGGAAGAACTGGGCGAGCTTGGCGGAGTTGGCCTGGTTGGTGAAGAAGGCCAGGAAGTCGGTGGCCAGCTCGGCGTTGGGCGACCTCTTCAGCACGCCCACCCCGGCCTGGCCGATCACCGCGTACTCGCCCTTGGGGCCCTTGGGCAGCGGCACCAGGTCCCAGCCGAAGCCGGCCTCCTTCAGGGTGCCGGCGCGGGAGATCTGCGAGACCGCCATGGCCGCGTCGCCGGCGGTGAAGTCCACGGTGGTGCCGGGGCCGGGCACCGCCTTGTCGGTGAAGACCGACTTGTGGAAGAACGTCATGGCCTCGACCATCTCGGGGCTGTTGAAGGTGCAGGTCTTGCCGTCGGCGCTCCAGGCGGAGGCGCCCCAGCCGCCCCAGATCGTGGACAGGTTCGTCCAGTTCTTGTAGTCGTCGAAGTCCGGGATGACCAGGCCGGCCTTGCCCTTCTTCGCCACGGCCGCGCTCATGGCCATGGCCTTCTCCCAGGTCCACTCCCCCGACTTCACCAGGTCGGCCGGGTCGTCCTGGCCGGCGTCCTCGAGCAGGTCGGTGTTGACGAACATGCCGAACGGGGAGGTGGAGAACGGGTAGGCGTACAGCTCGCCGTCCTTCTCCCACAGCTTGGTCACGCTGGGGATGAGGTCGGCGGCGTTGTCCAGCTTGGCCTTGATCGGGGCCAGCGCGCCGGAGGCGACGAAGTCGGGGGCCGAGCCCTCCAGGATCCACGCCAGGTCGGGCGGGTTGCCGCCGGCGATCTGGGTGGTGAGCGTGGTGGTGTACGTCTCGGCCGGGATCGACTCGAACTTGATCTCGGCGACCTCTGGGTGGGTCTTCTTGTACTCGGCGGCGATCTCGTTCAGCAGCGTCAGGTGCGGCTCGCTGGCGGTCCACACCGTCATGCGCAGCGTCTTCGGGCCGGCGGACTGCGCGGGCGTGCCGCCGCCGCCGCACGCGGAGACGGCGAGCACGGACAGGGCCGCGACGGCGGCGAGCTTCCCGAGTGGTCTCATCAGGGTGGTTCTCCTTCTCGGTGGGTCCCCCGAGTGGTGATCTTGGGTCGGTAGCCGGTTCAGTAGCCGGTCACGTCCGGCCAGCGCAGCTCGACCCCGTCGTCGGTCAGGCGCCGCTGGTAGTCCGCCAGGAGCCCGGCCCGCTCCCGTACGGCGTGCGGCGGCACGCCGTTGTCCAGGCAGAAGGCGGCGAGCGCCCCGGCGGCCTCGCCGATGTTCCACTCCACCGGGTGCAGCCGGTACGCCCCGTTGGTGATGTGGGTGGTGCCGATGTTCTTGCCGGCGGGCAGCAGGTTCGTCATCCGCTGCGGCAACAGCGCCCCGAGGGGGATCTGGAACGGCGAGCAGCCCACGTCGATGTAGTTGTCGCCGCCGGTGGAGGGGTGCAGGTCGATGCGGTACATGCCGACCCCGACCGAGTCGGGGTAGGCGACCGCGCCCTTGTCGCCGCGCACCTCCAGCGACAGGTCCTGCTCCACCACCGTGTACAGGGCGCGGATGCGGCGCGACTCGCGGATGTAGGGGGCCTGGGCCAGGCCGTCGGCGCCCCCGGTGACGTCGCCGCGCAGCCGCAGGCCGGGATAGCCGGTGCCGCCGTCGGGGCGCGGGGCCTCGGTCTGCAGCCAGTACAGCACGCACTTGGACAGCTCGCGGGCGCCGGCCAGGTGCTCGGCGGCGTCGGGCACGTCGAAGACCGGGCCCTCCAGGTAGTCGATCATCGGCCAGTTCACCAGCGTGATGTCGCTGGCGTACGCGCCGGGGACGAAGTTGCGCCGTGCGGCGATCCTGCGGAAGGTCCACAGGTCGCCGTCGCCGGGGTTGACCCGCTGGTCGGCGCGGACGGCGAGGGTGTCGTCGTCGGGGTTGGGGGTGAAGGTGCGCTCGGTGATCTCCAGGGTGCGCGGGCTGGGGCAGCGCCACGACAGCAGCCGGTCGCCCCAGAACGGCGGCTGGTACTCCCGCCAGAAGCCGTAGGAGGCGGGCCGGTCGATGGTGTGGTCGCCGTCCACGTGGTCCACGGCGAAGCACACCGACACGGCCTGCATGTTCAGCGGCTGCGCCTCCGGCGGGGCGCTGGGCTCGCCGGTCTCGGCCTGGGACTCGAAGCCGGTGACGTACTCGGTGCCGGTCAGCGGCAGCAGCTCGCCGGTCTCGGTGGCGTCCAGCACGAAGGGGGCGTGCGCGGTCAGCTCCCCGCCGCCGTCGCGGTGCGCCAGGCGTACGCACGTGACCCGGTCGCCGTCCACCTCGGCCGAGACCGGCCGGTACGGCTGGAGCACCCGCAGCCGGCCCGAGCCCCGGTAGGGGGCGAGCATGGCCTCGATCACCGCCACGGCCACGCGCGGCTCGTGGCACAGCCGGCTCACGTGCCCCGACCCGGGGTTGAGCTCGCGCCAGGCGCGGGCGCCCTCGGTCAGCGGGTAGTGGTCACGGTAGTAGCGGCGGATGCCCTCGCGCAGCGCGCGGTAACTGGCGGTGATCCCGAACCGCTCCACCCAGGAGTGCTCGTCGGGGGGCACGGCCTGGCTGGTGAGCTGGCCGCCCAGCCAGTCGTACTCCTCGGTGAGGACCACCGTGCGGCCCGCCCGCAGCAGGGCCAGCGCGGCGGCCACGCCGCCCAGCCCGCCGCCGACGACGACCGCGTCCGCCGAAATCTCACGCACGTGAAAGGCACCTTTCTGGGTTGTCGGCCGCGCTCGTGGCGCGGTCACCGTGTCGCGCCGGACGGCGCGGCCAGCGTCGAGCCCTCCACCGGCTCGCAGGCCAGCAGCTCCTGGGGGGTGCCGCCGCGTTCGAGCACCTGGGTCAGCAGCTCGACGGCGCGGTGGCCCATCTCCCGGCGCGGGATGCGGAAGCCGGAGAAGTCGATGTCGATGTGGACGGGCCGGGTCAGCGCGCCGAGGGCGAGCACCGACAGGTCGGCCGGGACGCTCATGCCGCGCTCCCTGGCCGCCTGCACCAGCGTCACGCCGTCGGCCGACTCCTCCACGAACACCGCGGTCACGCCCGCGGCCAGCACGTCCTCCAGGCGGGGCTCGCGCAGGTGGACGCCTTCCACGCCGAGCGCGGCCGTCGCCTCGCGGAAGCCGCGCATGCGGTCGGCGTAGGACTCCGCGCCCTCGCCCGCGCCCACGTACGCCAGGCGCCGGTGCCCGCGGGCGACCACCCGCTCGGCCAGCTCGCGGACCGCGGGCGGGTAGTCGGCGCCGACGTACGGCACCGGCCCGCCGGCGTCGTCGCGGCGGCCCACCGACACGAACGGGATGCGCTCGGCGATCAGGCGGGCCAGGTCGTCGCGGTCGATGGTGCGGCCCAGCAGCACGCACCCGTCGGCCAGGCGCACCCGGCTGTCCTCGCTGAAGATCCGCCGCCGGCCGCCGTGCGCCTTGCCGCTGGTGAACAGCAGCAGGTCGCACCCGGCCTCCTCGGCGCACTCCTCGATGCCGACCAGGAACGGGTGGTAGAAGTCGGCGCTCGCGGCCGGGAAGACGGCCTCGTAGGTGAACACGCCGAGTATCCGGTTGCGCCGGTCGGCGAGCCGCCGCGCGACCGGGTCGGCGACGTAGCCGGTCTCGCGGATCACCCGCAGGACCCGCTCGCGGGTCTCGGGCGCGATCCGCACCTCGGAGTCGGCCCGGTTGTTGAGCACCAGGGACACCGTCGTCTGGCTCACCCCGGCCATGCGGGCGATGTCCTGCTGCGTCAGGCGTCGTATCACGGTGCGTTACATCCCGTCGAAGCTGATAATGCGCATTAGTAGCGCGGTGAGGCATCATTCTGAAACACGCCCCGCACTCCGTCAAGAGCCGGTTTTTCCTGGGCTAATTCGCATTAGCCCCTTGACGTCGGGCCCCGGTGTGGCGGATGGTTGCCTCGGCCGCACCACGACGGACGGTGAACGTGATCCGCCGCAGGGGGTCCTCGCGCCCGCCGCCGGGCCCGGTGGGAGGATGCCGGGGTGACGTTCCTGGTGGTGGGTGAGAGCATCGTCGACCTGATCGGCGCCCCGGGCACCTGGCGGTTCACCGCCGTGGCCGGGGGCAGCCCGATGAACGTGGCGGTGGCGCTGGCGGCGCTGGGGCGGCCGGTGCGCTTCGCCGGCGAGGCGGGCGCCGACTTCTTCGGCGACCTGCTGCGCGGGCACCTGGAGGCGTACGGGGTGGGCTCCGGCGAGCTGGCCGAGGCGCCCGCGACCAGCCTGGCCTTCGCCCGGATCGGCGAGGACGGCTCGGCGTCCTACGACTTCCGCTTCCAGTGGCGCCTGCGGGCGCCCATTCCCCTGGAGGGGGTCTCATGCCTGCACACCGGCTCGCTGGCCGCGCTGGTCGCGCCGGGCGGGGAGCACGTGCGGGCCCTGATGCGGGCCGCGAGCGAGGCCGGGATCACGGTGTCCTACGACCCGAACGTACGCCCGTCGCTGCTGGGCGATCACGCCGAGGCGGTGGCGCTGGTGGAGGAGTGCGTGCGGGCCTGCGACCTGGTCAAGGTGAGCGCCGAGGATCTGGCCTGGCTGTACCCGGGCGAGCCCGGCCTGCGGGTCGCGCGCCGCTGGGCGGATTGGCGCGGGGGGCGGCCGGTGGTGGTGACCCGGGGCGCGGAGGGGGCCGCGGCGGTCGCGGGCGACGCGTTGATCACCTGTCCGGCGCCGCGGGTGCGGGTGGCCGACACGGTGGGCGCGGGCGACACCTTCACCGCGGCGTACCTGTCGGTGCTGGCCGGGGCCGAGCCCACGCCCGAGCGCGTCGCGGAGGCCCTGCGGTACGGCTGCGCCGCCGCGGGGGTGGCCTGCACCCGCGCCGGGGCGGTGCCCCCGGCGCCCGGGGAGATCGCCGAGCTGCTGCCCTCGCTCGCCGCGACCGTGGCGTGAGCGGGATCACTCCAGGACGGCGTTGTCCAGCCAGAAGTCCAGGATCTCCTTCTCGCCGATGATCTGCGCCCGCGCGGTGGTGGGCGGCAGCCGGCGGTAGAGGATGAGCAGCAGGTCGGCGAGGGGGGCGCGGAGCGCGACGCCGGCCTTGGCGTGCGCGCGGCGCCAGGCGAAGCCCTCGGGCTCCAGCTCGATCAGCCATTCGGCGGTCAGCTCGGGCGGGGTGTCGGTGGCGTGCAGGTGGATGCTGCGGTTCCGGCCGCGCAGCCCGGCCAGGCGGGGCACCGAGTCGCGCAGGTCCTGAAACAGCTCCAGCAGCTCGTCCACGGCGTCGGCGGCCAGGTCCTGGGCCAGGGTGTAGCCCTGGCCGAGCGCGAAGGCGGCGTCGGCGCGGTGCACGGCCGCGTCGTGGGCGGCCCGGCGGGCCCAGGCTCCGGAGAGCTGCTCCAGCCCCCACACGCTCACCTCGACGTCGGCCCCGGCCTTGCGCAGGGACGCGGCGCAGCGGGTGGCGCCGTCGGCGAGCCAGGCGTCCAGGACGCCCGGCTTCTCGGCGTCCCTGCCGGTGTCGGCGGGCACCGGCGTGTCGGGGGCGTCGGCGCTCCCGTTGCGCACGGCGGCGTCGAGCGTGTGCAGGTTGCCCGCGACGTGACGCACGAGGGTGGCCAGGGACCACCCGGGGCAGGTGGGCACCGGCGTGGACAAATCGGCGTCGGCGAGCAACCGCCGGATCATGCCGGTCTGCTCGGCGATCTCGCGGCAGTAGCGTTCGTGTCCCAGCAGCGTCATCTCGTCCCCCCGCCGGCGTCTCCCGATCGGCCCGTTCCGCTACCCATTTTGACCGGCGTTACCGGCGTTTGGGGCCCCGGCCGTCGATGCGCCCGAGCCCGTGCGCGCCGGCGGGGCGAGTTAGCGCTGACAACGGTGAGTCGCCGATCGGATGCGCCGCCGTTCCTCGGGCGACGCGCGTAAAGGTTCTGTTTCACAGACGTTATCCCGGATCGTTGACATCCGATTTGTTAGCGATAACACTCGGGGCCCAAGGCAGGAGTGACACCTGGCCGCCAGCGCGGAGAGACCGACCGGCCGGTCGCCGGTCCTTTCGCGTACCACCCCCTGCGCGAGGAGACACATCATGAGGTTCGGACGGATCGCGACGGTCGCATCGGCGATCGCGCTCGCCGCCACGATGACGGCCTGCGGGTCGAGCGAGAAGACCGTGGACGTCGAGGCCAGGTCCGGCGACAACAGCGGCGCCCTGGTGGGGGTCACGATGCCCACCAAGTCGTCCGAGCGCTGGATCAGCGACGGCGAGAACGTCAAGGCCGGGCTGGAGAAGCTGGGCTACAAGGTGGACCTGCAGTACGCCGAGAACGACATCCCCACGCAGGTCAACCAGATCGAGAACCAGATCACCAAGGGCGCCAAGCTGCTGATCGTGGCCTCGATCGACGGCACCGCGCTGACCACCCAGCTCCAGCAGGCCGCCGACAACAAGATCCCGGTCATCGCCTACGACCGGCTGATCCGCAACAGCCCGAACGTCGACTACTACACCACCTTCGACAACTTCAAGGTCGGCGTGCAGCAGGCCACCTCGCTGCTGGTGGGGCTGAAGGTGAAGAACGCCGACGGGTCGGAGGGCTCGGCCAAGGGGCCGTTCAACATCGAGCTGTTCGCCGGCTCACCCGACGACAACAACGCCACGTTCTTCTTCAACGGCGCGATGTCGGTGCTCCAGCCGTACATCGACAAGGGCGTGCTGACGGTCAAGAGCGGCCAGACCGACTTCAAGACGGTGGCGATCCTGCGCTGGGACCCGGCCACGGCGCAAAAGCGCATGGAGGACATCCTCACCAAGACCTACACCGGTGACGCGAAGGTGGACGGCGTGCTCTCGCCGTACGACGGCCTGTCGATCGGCATCCTGTCGGCGCTGAAGAGCAACGGGTACGGCACCTCCGGCCAGCCCTACCCGGTCGTGACCGGCCAGGACGCCGAGCTGGCCTCGGTGAAGTCGATCATCGCCGGCGAGCAGTACTCCACGATCTTCAAGGACACCCGCGAGCTGGCCAAGGTGACGGTCACCATGGCCGACACCGTGCTCAAGGGCGGCAAGCCCGAGGTGAACAACACGGCCGACTACAACAACGGCGTGAAGGTCGTCCCGTCGTACCTGCTGGATCCGGTGATCGTGGACAAGACCAACTACGAGAAGATCCTCGTCGGCAGCGGCTACTACACCGCCGACAAGCTGGGCTGAGAGCACCTGCGGCATCGGGGGCGGGCGCCGCGCGTCCCGCCCCCGCCTGAGAGGGCCTGGAGACAGTGAGCGACCACATCCTGCTGATGCGCGGGATAACCAAGACCTTCCCCGGCGTGACCGCGCTGCAGGACGTCAACCTCTCGGTGCGGCGCGGTGAGATCCACGCGATCTGCGGCGAGAACGGCGCGGGGAAGTCCACGCTGATGAAGGTGCTGTCGGGGGTGTACCCGCACGGCTCGTACGAGGGCGAGATCGTCTTCGACGGCGAGCCGTGCCGCTTCGGCGGCATCCGCGACAGCGAGCACGCCGGGATCGTGATCATCCACCAGGAGCTGGCGCTGTGCCCGCAACTGTCGATCGCGGAGAACATCTTCCTCGGCAACGAGCGGGCCTCGCGCTGGCTGATCGACTGGAACCGCACCAACCACGAGGCCGCGCGGCTGATGGAGCGGGTGGGCCTGCGCGAGAGCCCGGTGACCCAGGTCGCCGACATCGGCGTGGGCAAGCAGCAGCTCGTGGAGATCGCCAAGGCGTTGTCGAAGGAGGTGAAGCTGCTCATCCTGGACGAGCCGACGGCGGCGCTGAACGACGAGGACTCCGCGCACCTGCTGGACCTGCTGCGCGGGCTGCGCGACACCGGCATCACCTGCGTGATCATCTCGCACAAGCTGAACGAGATCATCGAGATCGCCGACTCGATCACCATCCTGCGCGACGGGCGCACGGTGGACACCCTGGACCGGGCCGACGGGGTCACCGAGGAGCGGATCATCGCCGGCATGGTGGGGCGCGACCTGGAGCACCGCTTCCCGCCGCACGAGCCGCGCATCGGCGCGGAGGTGCTGCGGGTGGAGGACTGGACCGTGCACAGCCCCACCCAGCCGGGCCGCAAGGTGGTGGACGGCGCGTCGCTGACGCTGCGGGCCGGCGAGATCGTGGGGCTGGCCGGGCTGATGGGCGCGGGCCGCACCGAGCTGGCGATGAGCGTGTTCGGCCGGGCGTACGGGGTGAACATCTCCGGGCGGCTGTACAAGGACGGCAGGCGCATCGAGCTGCGCAGCGTGCGCGACGCGATCGACCACGGCATCGCGTACGCCACCGAGGACCGCAAGCGCTACGGGCTGAACCTGATCGAGGACATCAAGCGGAACATCTCCGCCGCCGGGCTGCCCGGCCTGGCCCGGCACGGCTGGGTGAACGAGATGGAGGAGTACCGGGTCGCCGAGGGGTTCCGCCGGAGCATGAACATCAAGGCGCCCGGCGTGACCAGCACCGTGGGCAAGCTCAGCGGCGGCAACCAGCAGAAGGTCGTGCTGTCGAAGTGGATCCACACCGACCCGGACGTGCTGATCCTGGACGAGCCGACCCGCGGCATCGACGTGGGCGCCAAGTACGAGATCTACACGATCATCAACCGGCTGGCCGACGAGGGGAAGGCGATCTTGGTGATCTCCTCGGAGCTGCCGGAGCTGCTGGGCCTGTGCGACCGGATCTACACCCTGTCGCAGGGCCGGATCACCGGCGAGGTCCCGCGCGAGGAGGCGACCCAGGAACGCCTCATGTACCACATGACGATCGGACAGGAGTAGCCCCGATGAGCAGCATCTCGCCCGCCGGCGTCGAGGCCGGGCCGAAGGACGGCAAGGAAGGCGGCTCGGGCCCGCCGCGCCGGCCCGGCCGCGTGGCGCTGGGCAGTCTGTCGATCAACGTGCGGCAGAGCGGCATCTACATCGCCTTCGCGCTGATCGTCGTGCTGTTCACCGTGCTGACCGACGGCGCCATGCTCCAGCCGCAGAACATCTCCAACATCATCGTGCAGAACTCCTACATCCTGATCCTCGCGGTCGGGATGATCCTGATCATCATCGCCGGGCACATCGACCTGTCGGTGGGATCGGTGGTGGCGGTCACCGGCGCGGTGGCGGCGGTGCTCATGGTCGACTTCGGCGTGCCGTGGCCGCTCGCGCTGCTCATCACGCTGGTCGTGGGCGGCCTGATCGGGGCCTGGCAGGGGTTCTGGATCGCCTACTTCGGCATCCCGTCGTTCATCGTCACCCTGGCCGGCATGCTGCTGTTCCGCGCGCTGACGCTGACGGTGCTGGGCAACCAGGGCATCGGCCCCTTCCCCGACGCGGTGCGCACGCTGTCCAACGGGTTCACCGACGGCTACCTCGGCAACATCGGCCTGGGCGTGCTGGGCGGGGCCGACCTGTTCAGCCTGCTGGTGGGCCTGATGGCGGTGGCGGGCATGGTCGCGGCGCAGTGGCGGACCCGCACCGCCCGCGCCGGCTACGGCCAGGGCGTGGACCCGCTGCCGGTGTTCGTGCTGAAGACGGCCGCGGGCGCGGCGCTGATCATGGCGGTGGTCGTGCAGCTCGCCCGGTTCAAGAACCTGCCGTGGGTGCTGGTGCTGCTGGCGGTGCTGGTGCTGGGCTACTCGCTGCTGGCCAACCGCTCGGTGTTCGGCCGGCGCATCTACGCCGTGGGCGGCAACCTCCAGGCGGCGGTGCTGTCGGGCATCAAGGTCAAGTCGGTGGTGTTCTGGATCTTCGTGAACATGGGCGTGCTGGCGGCCATGGCCGGGATCATCTTCGCCGGCCGGCTGAACCAGGCGGGCCCCACCGCGGGCAACTCCTTCGAGCTGGACGCCATCGCGGCGGCGTTCATCGGCGGCGCGGCGGTGCAGGGCGGCGTCGGCAAGGTCGTGGGCGCGATCACCGGCGGCCTGATCATGGGCGTGATCAACAACGGCATGTCGCTGATCGGCTCCCCCAGCGAGCGGGTCATGCTGGTCAAGGGCATCGTCCTGCTCGCCGCGGTCGCCTTCGACGTGTGGACCAAGCGCCGCGCCGGCGCGGCCCGCTGACCGCCCGTCAGGCGGGCGGCGGCGCGACGCTGGAGCGCGAGATGAGCGCCGGGGCGATGGTGCGGCGCTCGGTGACGGCCCGGCCGGAGTCGATCTGGCTCAGCAGCAGGCTCAGCCCGGCCTGGGCCACGGCGCCGAAGTCGGGGCGGATCGTGGTCAGCGGCGGGATGAGGTAGGCCGCCTCGGGCACGTCGTCGAAGCCGACCACGCTGACCTCCTCGGGCACGCGCCGGCCGCGTTCGTGCATGGCGCGCAGGATGCCCAGGGCGAGGTGGTCGTTGGCGGCGAAGACCGCGGTGACCTCGGGCATGCGCGAGAGCATCTGCCCGGCGCGGTACCCGGCCTCGGCGGTCCAGTCGGCCGGCACCAGCGGCGGCACCTCGGCGCCCGCCTCGCGCAGGGTGCGCTGCCAGCCCTCGATGCGGCCCGCGCTGTCGAACCAGTCGCGCGGGCCGGAGACGTGCCAGACGGTCCGGTGGCCGGCCTCCAGCAGGTGCCGGGTGGCCATGGCGGCGCCGGCCCGCTGGTCCACGGTCACCAGCGCGCCGGGCCGCTCGGGGTCGCCGTCGATGGTGACCAGCGGCACGTCGATGGTCAGGTGCTCCAGGGCCTCACCGGCCGACACCACCGGAGCTATCACCACGATCCCGGCCACCCGCTGGTCGAGGTGGCGCTCGACCGCGCCGGCGATCGAGCGCCGGTCGAGCCTGCGCACGCTGCCCACGCTCACCGCGAACCCGGCGTCGGCCGCCGCCTGCCCGAAGGCGGACAGCAGCGACGCCGGGCCGTACAGCGTGGAGTTCTGGGTGACCACGCCGAGCAGGCGGGAGCGGCCGGTGGCCAGCGCCCGCGCCGCCTGGTTGGGGCGGTAGCCCAGCTCGGCGATGGCCGCCCGCACCCTGATCCTGGTCTGCTCGCGGACGTTGGGGTGGTCGTTGAGCACCCGCGAGACCGTCTGGTGCGACACCCCCGCCAGGCGGGCGACATCGGTCATCGCCGGCCCGCGAACGCTCTTTTTCTCCACCCCGGAACCTCATTCACACAGATGCCAGAAATCCACCGCCTCCATTTTGGACCGTGGAAGGCACCGGTGTGTCACCGGGCGGCGCTTATTTTCGGCGCTAACAATCCGAAACCCGGATTAACGCCTACAGGCCCTGGGCCAGGCGATAGTACGCCTGGTTCCAGCGCAGCTCGTTGGCGAAGCCCCGCGGGGTGGTGGCGGAGTCGATGACCAGCAGCTCCACCTCCAGCATGGTGGCCAGGTCGCTCAGCTCCTCGGTGCCGACCGCCGCCGACAGCACGGTGTGGTGCGGAGCGCCCGCCATCAGCCACGACTCGGCCGAGGTGCGCAGGTCGGGCCGGGGCCGCCACACCGCGCGCGCCACCGGCAGCTTCGGCAGCGGCTCCAGCGGCGGCACCACGTCGATCTCGTTGGCCACCAGGCGGAACCGGTCGCCCATGTCGGCCAGGCCCGCGACCACGGCCGGGCCGGGGGCGGCGTCGAAGACCAGGCGCACCGGGTCCTCCCGGTTGCCGATGCCCAGCGGGTGGATCTCGCAGGAGGGGGTGTCCGCGGCGATGGAGGGGCACACCTCCAGCATGTGCGCGCCCAGGATCAGCTCCTCCCCCGGCGCCAGGTGGTAGGTGTAGTCCTCCATGAACGAGGTGCCGCCGGACAGCCCGGCCGACATGACCTTCAGCGTGCGCAGCAGCACCGAGGTCTTCCAGTCGCCCTCGCCGCCGAAGCCGTAGCCGTCGGCCATCAGCCGCTGCACCGCCAGCCCGGGGAGCTGCCGCAGCCCGCCCAGGTCCTCGAAGTTGGTGGTGAACGCGCGGAACCCGCCCGCCTCCAGGAAGGCGCGCAGCCCCAGCTCGATCCGGGCGGCGTAGCGCAGCGAGTCGTGCCGCTCGCCGTCGGCGCGCAGCTCGGGCGCGACGCGGTAGAGGTCCTCGTACTCCTTGACCAGGGCGGTGACGTCGGCGTCGGCGACGGCGTCCACCACCTCCACCAGGTCGTTGACGCCGTAGGTGTTCACCGAGACGCCGAAGCGGAGCTGGGCCTCGACCTTGTCGCCCTCGGTGACGGCCACGTCGCGCATGTTGTCGCCGAAGCGGGCCAGCTTCAGCGTGGCCAGCTCGGCCCGGCCGGCCGCGGCCCGCGCCCAGGCGCCGATCCGCGCGGCCACGGCCGGGTCGCTGACGTGCCCGGCGACGGTCTTGCGGGGCACGCCCAGGCGCGACTGGATGTAACCGAACTCGCGGTCGCCGTGCGCGGCCTGGTTGAGGTTCATGAAGTCCATGTCGATGGACGACCACGGCAGGTCGCGGTTGGCCTGGGTGTGCAGGTGCAGCAGCGGCTTGCGCAGCGCGTCCAGGCCGGCGATCCACATCTTGGCCGGGGAGAAGGTGTGCATCCACGCGATCAGGCCGAGGCAGGCGGGGTCGGCGTTGGCCTCCAGGCAGGCCGTGCGGATGGCGGCGGCGTCGGTGAGGACCGGCCGCCACACCACCTCCACCCCCGGCAGCGCCGCGTCCAGGGCGGCGGCGATCTCCCGTGACTGCTCGGCGACCTGGGCCAGCGTGGCCTCGCCGTACAGGCCCTGGCTGCCGGTCAGGAACCACACCTTCACTTCGCGCTCCTCTGGCCGTAGACGTTCTGATAGCGGTCGAACAGGCTGTCGATGTGGTGAGGCTCGATCGGCACCGGCCGGCCGAGCTGGCGGCTGATGTGCACGGTGCGGGCGACGTCCTCGCACATCACGGCGGCCTTGACCGCCGCCTTGGGCGACTCGCCGATGGTGAACACGCCGTGGTTCTGCATCAGCACGGCGCGCGAGCGGTGCCCGGCCAGCGTCTTGACGATGCCCCGGCCGATGTCGTCGCCGCCGATCAGCGCGAACGGGCCGACCGGGATCGGGCCGCCGAACTCGTCGGCCATCGCGGTCAGCACGCACGGGATCGGCTCGCCGCGGGCGGCCCAGGCGGTGGCGTAGGTGGAGTGGGTGTGCACCACCCCGCCGACCTCGGGCATGTGCCGGTAGACGTAGGCGTGCGCCTCGGTGTCGCTGGAGGGGGCGTGGTCACCCTCCACGAGCTTGCCGTCCAGGTCGCACACCACCATGGACTCGGGGGTCAGCTCGTCGTAGGACACGCCGCTGGGTTTGATCACGAACAGGTCCTCGCCCGGCACCCGGCCGGACACGTTGCCCGCCGTCCAGGCCACCAGGTCGTAGCGGACCAGTTCGGCGTGCAGGCGGCAGACCTCCCTGCGGGTCTCCGTTATCACTTGCTCTCCTTGTTTCAGATGGCGGTGTCGTCTGAGACGGCGGTGTCGTCTGAGATGGCGGTGTCCGCGGTGGCGGCGTTGCGGATGGCGCGAAGGCGGTGCAGCATCGCGCCGTCGGCGAAGTGGTCGTGCAGCCGGCGGTACTCGGCGTACAGCCGGTCGTAGACGTCGGCGCGGGCGGCGTCGGGCAGGTACGCGGCCGGGGTGCGCTTGCCCATCGCGGCCGAGGCGGCGGTGATGTCCGGGTACGCCCCGGCGGCGACGGCGGCGTGGATCGCCGAGCCGAGCGCCGGGCCCTGGTCGGAGGCGATCACCGACAGCGGGCGGCGCAGCACGTCGGCGTACACCTGCATCAGGAAGCGGTTCTTCAGCAGGCCGCCCGCGGCGATGAACTCCTCCACCGGCACCCCGGAGTCCTCGAAGGTCTCCACGATGACGCGGGTGCCGAAGGCGGTGGCCTCGATCAGGGCGCGGTAGACGTCCTCGGGGCGGGTGGCGAGGGTCTGGCCGACGATGACGCCGGAGAGGTTGTGGTCCACCAGCACCGAACGGTTGCCGTTGTGCCAGTCCAGCGCGACCAGGCCGTGGGCGCCCACGGGCTGGCGCTCGGCCAGGGAGGTGAGGTGCTCGTGGATCGTCTCCCCGCGCGCGGCGGCCCGCTCGGCGTAGGAGGCGGGCACGCCGGTGCGGGCGAACCAGGCGAAGATGTCGCCCACGCCCGACTGGCCCGCCTCGTACCCCCACAGGCCCGGCACGATGCCGTCGCGCACCACGCCGCACATGCCCGGCACCTCGGCGAGCCGGTCGGCGGGCATGACGTGGCAGGTGGAGGTGCCCATGATGGCGACCATCTGGCCGGGGCGCACCGCGTCGGCGGCGGCGGAGGTGACGTGGGCGTCCACGTTGCCCACCGCGACCGCGATGCCCTCGGGCAGGCGGGTCCACTCCGCCGCCTGCGCGGTCAGCCGCCCGGCCAGGCCGCCGAGCGGGGCGACCTCGCGGGCGAGCTTGGCGGTGAAGCCGGCGAAGGCGGGGTTCAGCGCGGCCAGGAAGTCCGCGGAGGGGTAGGCGCCGTCCTGGTAGATGCCCTTGTACCCGGCGGTGCAGATGTTGCGGGTCTCCACGCCGGTGAGCTGCCAGATGATCCAGTCGGCCGCCTCGATCCACCGCTCGGCTCGGGCGTAGAGCTCCGGGTCCTCCTCCAGCACCTGAAGGCCCTTGGCGAACTCCCACTCCGAGGAGATCTTGCCGCCGTAGCGGCGCAGCCAGGGCTCCCCGCGGCTCTCGGCCAGCTCGTTGATCCGGTCGGCGTGCGGCTGGGCGGCATGGTGCTTCCACAGCTTGGGCCAGGCGTGCGGCCGGTCGGGAAACAGCTCGCAGAGCGGGGTGCCGCCGGCGGTGGCCGGCAGCACCGTGCAGGCGGTGAAGTCGGTGCCCACGCCGATCACCTTCGAGGCCGGCACCCCGGCCACGGCCAGCGCCTTGGGCACGGCGGTGCGCAGCACGTCGCGCCAGTCCTCGGGCGACTGCAACGCCCAGTCGGGGCCGAGGCGGACCCCGGAGCCCGGCAGCTCCTCCTCGATCACCCCGTGGGCGTACTCGTGGACGGCGCTGCCCAGCTCCGCCCCGTCCGAGACGCGCACCACGACGGCGCGCCCGGACAAGGTGCCGAAATCGATCCCGACGACGTACGAGTCAGCGTTAGCGCTCACAAAACGCTCCCCCCAAAACAGGTCATTTGCTCCGCCCGGAAATCAGGCGCTGGAGCAGGATGAAGGCGAACAACAGCAGTCCGATGAAGATCTTGGTCCACCACGAGCTCAGCGTGCCCTCGAAGCTGATGATCGTCTGGATCAGCCCGAGCACCAGCACGCCGAGCACGGTCCCGAGCAGGTATCCCGAGCCCCCGGTCAGCAGGGTGCCGCCGATGACGACGGCGGCGATCGCGTCCAGCTCCATGCCGACCGCGTGCAGCCCGTAGCCCGAGAGCATGTAGAACGACAGCAGCAGGCCGCCGAGCGCGGAGCAGAACCCGCTGATCCCGTACACGGCGATCTTGGTGCGGGCCACGGGCAGGCCCATGAGCAGGGCCGACTGCTCGCCGCCGCCCACGGCGTACACGTTGCGGCCCAGGCGCGTGTAGTGCAGCACGTACGCCGCCGCCAGCACCACCACCAGCCCGATCAGCACGCTGGGCGAGATCCACATCTCGGCGAACAGGTCGATCCTGGTCTGCGCGAGCGCGGTGAAAGTGGGGTCGGTGATGGAGATCGACTCGGTGCCGATCGTGTAGCACAGGCCGCGGGCCAGGAACATGCCGGCCAGCGTGACGATGAACGGCTGGATCTCGAAGTAGTGGATGATCGCGCCCATGGCCAGGCCGAGCACCGTGCCGATCGCCAGGACCAGGACCATGACGGCGGGCGCGGGCCAGGAGCCCCCGGCGAGCAGGCTCGCGGAGATCATCGTGGACAGCGCGACCACCGAGCCGACCGACAGGTCGATGCCGCCGGTGAGGATCACGAAGGTCATGCCGACGGCGACGACGAGCAGGAAGGCGTTGTCGATGAAGACGTTCAGCACGACCTGGCCGGTGACGAAGCCCTCGTAGCGCACCCCGCCGGCGGCGAACATCGCGGCGAACAGGCACGCGGTGACCAGCACGGGGACGTACTTGCGCGGGACCGCCGCGCGGCGGGCCAGGACCGCCGGGGAGAACGCGGCCATCATGCCCTCACCTCCACCTTCTCGTCCGCCGGGGCGGGGGTCGCGGCCGGGCGTCTGCGCCGGTGGAACGCCCTGGCGCGGAAGGCCGGCGACTGCAGCAGGCAGACCACGGTCACCACCAGCGCCTTGAACAGCAGCGTGGTCTCCGGCGGGACGCCGATGGTGTAGATCGTGGTGGTCAGCGTCTGGATGATCAGCGCGCCGAGGATCGTGCCGCCGAGGGAGAACCTGCCGCCGGTCAGCGCGGTGCCGCCGATGACGACGGCGAGGATCGCGTCCAGCTCGATCCACAGCCCGGCGTTGTTGCCGTCGGCGCTGGAGACGTTGGAGCTGATCATCAGCCCGGCGATGCCGGCGCACAGCGCGCAGAAGGCGTAGACCGTGATCAGCAGGCCGCGGGCGTTCACCCCCGACAGCCGGCCGGCCTCGGCGTTGCCGCCGACCGCCTCGATCAGCAGGCCCAGCGCCAGCCGCCGGGTGAGGAAGGCGGTCAGCGCGAGCAGCAGCGCCGCGATCAGGACGCCGAACGGCAGCGTCAGCCAGTAGCCGCCGCCGATCAGCTTGTACGGCGCGCTGTTGATCGTGATGATCTGCCCGTCGGTGATGAGCTGGGCCAGGCCGCGCCCGGCGACCATGAGGATCAGCGTGGCCACGATCGGCTGGATGCCGGCCACCGCGACCAGCATCCCGTTCCAGGCGCCCAGGACCAGCGCCAGGCCCAGGGCCAGGCCGACGGCGGTGAGCACCCCGGTGACGGAGTTCTGGTCCTCCAGGCCGCTGATGCTCAGGCAGGCCAGCGCGCCGGAGATGGCCACCACCGAGCCGACCGACAGGTCGATGCCGCCGGTGGCGATGACCAGGGTCATGCCCAGCGCGACCAGGATCAGCGGCGCGCCGAAGCGGGCGATGTCCACCAGGCTGCCGTACAGGTGGCCGTCCTTGATCTCCACCGAGAAGAAGCCGTCGGTCAGGGCCAGGTTGAGCAGCAGCAGCCCGGCCAGCACCACGGCCGGCCAGAACAGCCGGTGGCCGGTGATCCGGCGGGCCAGGGGGACGGTCCCGGTCATGCCCGGCCCCCGCTCGCGATCGTCTCCATCAGCGCCTCGGTGGTGAGTTCGTCGTCGTTGTCCAGCGCGGCGACGAGCCTGCGGTCGCGCAGCACGCCGACGCGGTGGCTGAGCCGCAGCACCTCCTCCAGCTCGGCGGAGATGAACAGCACCGCCATGCCGTCGTCGGACAGCTCGGCGACCAGGCGCTGGATCTCCGCCTTGGCGCCCACGTCGATGCCGCGGGTGGGCTCGTCCAGGATGAGCAGCCGGGGCTGGAGGATCAGCCAGCGGGCCAGCATCACCTTCTGCTGGTTGCCGCCGCTGAGGTTCTCGATGAGCTGGTCGGGGTCGGCCGGGCGGATGTTGAGCGCCGCGACGTACCTGCCGACCAGTTCCTCCTGCCTGCGCCGCGACAGCGGCCTGGTCCAGCCGCGGGCGGCCTGCAGCGCCAGGATCAGGTTCTCGCGCACGGTCAGGCCGGGGATCAGGCCCTCGGCGCGCCGGTTCTCCGAGCAAAAGGCGATCTTGTGCCGTACGGCGGCGCGCGGGGTGCGCAGCGCGACCTGCCGGC
The DNA here is from genome assembly GCF_014202315.1 of Thermocatellispora tengchongensis. Taxonomy (GTDB): domain Bacteria; phylum Actinomycetota; class Actinomycetes; order Streptosporangiales; family Streptosporangiaceae; genus Thermocatellispora; species Thermocatellispora tengchongensis. Next base: position 226,655 of record NZ_JACHGN010000016.1, read on the forward strand.
CGTCCACGGTGAGCGTGCCGGTGCCGGCGCGGTCGGCGCCGAACAGCAGCCGGGCGGCCTCGGTGCGGCCCGAGCCGAGCAGGCCGGCCAGCCCGACGACCTCGCCCCGGCGGATGGTGAGCGTGAACGGCTCGATCGCGCCGGCCCGGCCCAGCTCCCTGGCCTCCAGCAGGGGCGCGCCCTCGCGGGCGGGCGGGCGCTCCTCAAGGCGCTCCAGGTCGGCCAGCTCGCGGCCGATCATCTTGGCGACCAGCTCGACCTGGGGCAGCTCGGCGGTGCGGTACTCCCCCACCAGCCTGCCGTTGCGCAGCACGGTCATGCGGTCGGCGATCTCGTAGACCTGGTCCAGGAAGTGCGAGACGAACAGGATCGCGATGCCCTCGCCCTTCAGCCGCCGCATGATCCGGAACAACTGGGCCACCTCGCCGGCGTCCAGGCTGGAGGTCGGCTCGTCCAGGATGAGCACCTTGGCGTCCACGTCCACCGCCCGCGCGATGGCCACCATCTGCTGCACCGCCAGCGAGTACGACGACAGCGGCGCGGTGACGTCCACGTCGATCTCCAGGCGGGCCATCAGCGCCGCGGCGCGGCGGCGCATCTCCCGCCAGCGGATGCGGCCCAGGCGGCGCGGCTCGCGGCCGATGAACACGTTCTCGGCCACCGAGAGGTTCGTGCAGAGGTTGACCTCCTGGTAGACGGTGCTGATCCCGGCCCGCTGGGCCTCCAGCGGCCCGGAGAAGGCGACCGGCCGGCCCTCCAGCTCGATCGACCCGGCGTCGATGCCGTACACGCCGGTGAGCACCTTGATCAGGGTGGACTTGCCGGCGCCGTTCTCCCCCATCAGCGCGTGGACCTCGCCGGGCAGCAGCCGGAAGTCCACGCCGTCCAGGGCGACGACGCCAGGGAACTGCTTGCCGATCCCGCGCATCCGCACGATCGGCGCTGGTTGGGCCATGGGGCGCCCGCTCCTTCTCCGCTGGCGGGCCGCCGCGCGCGGGCGGCCCGGTCGGGGGGTCTGCGGGCCCGCTGCCCCGCGCGTGCGCCCGGGGCGGCGGGCCGGATCGTCAGTACTGGCGGGTGGACAGGACCTGCTTGGCCTGCTCCTGGGTGAAGGTGGTCTCCTCGGTCACCACCCGGTCCGGGACCTGCTGCCCCGCCACGACCTTCTTGGCCAGGTCCATCAACTGGGGGCCGAGCAGCGGGCTGCACTCCACGATGAAGTTGATCTTGCCGTCGGCCAGGGCCTGCATGCCGTCCTTGACCGCGTCGATCGTGATGATCGTGATGTCCTTGCCCGGCACCTTGCCCGCGCCCTCGATGGCCTCGATCGCGCCCAGGCCCATGTCGTCGTTGTGCGCGAACAGCACGTCGATGTCGGGGTGGGCCTTCAGGAACGCCTCCATGACCTCCTTGCCCTTGGCCCGGGTGAAGTCGCCGGTCTGCGAGGCGATGATCTTGAACTTGGGATCGGCGCCGATCACCTCGGCGAAGCCCGCCTTGCGGTCGTTGGCCGGGGCCGAGCCGGTGGTGCCCTGGAGTTCGACGATGTTGATGGTGCCGGTCTCGTCCTTCTTGTTCTCCACCAGCCATCGGCCGGCCTTGCGGCCCTCCTCCACGAAGTCGGAGCCGAGGAAGGTCTTGTAGAGGGTCTTGTCGGCCGAGTCCACAGCCCGGTCGGTCAGGATGACCGGGATGCCGGCGTTCTTGGCCTCCTTCAGCACGGTGTCCCAGCCCGACTCCACCACCGGCGAGAAGGCGATGACGTCCACCTTCTGCTGGATGAAGGAGCGGATGGCCTTGATCTGGTTCTCCTGCTTCTGCTGGGCGTCGGAGAACTTCAGCGTGATGCCGGCGTTCTTGGCCGCGTCCTGGACGGACTTGGTGTTAGCGGTTCGCCAGCCGCTTTCCGCGCCCACCTGGGAGAAGCCCATCGTGATCGAGCCGTCGTTCCCGGAGCCGCCGGAGCCGCCCGATCCTCCGCCGCTTCCGCATCCGGCCAGCGCGACCGCGGCCGCGGCGGCCAGCAGCAGTGAGGAGATTTTCTTGAACATCGTGGCTGTCCTTCCTCGTGTGAGCGCTAACCAAGCGCGCACGCGAATATTGGGGGGTGGATGCTACGGCGGGGGCGCGGTGCTCGCCCGTACGACGAAGCTCGGCGGCACGACCAGGCGCTCGCCGGCGGTCTGCCCGGGCGCCTCGATCATCCGCAGCAGGAGCCGGATCCCGTTCCTGCCCACGGCCGCGAAGTCCTGCCTCACCGTGGTGAGCGGCGGGGAGAAGTAGGCCGCCTCCGGGATGTCGTCGAAGCCGACCAGGCTGATGCGGCCCGGCACCCGCACGCCCTCCTCGGTGAAGGCGCGCAGCACGCCCAGCGCCATCTGGTCGTTGGCGACGAAGACCGCGCTGACCCCGGGCGTGCGGGCCAGGGAGCGGCCCGCCTCGTAGCCCGAGCGCGGGCTCCAGTCGCCGACCAGCGGCTCGGGCGCCGGGCGGCCGGCCTCGGCGAGCGCGGCGCGCCAGCCCTCGACCCGGCCCTCGGCCTCCAGCCAGTCGGCCGGCCCGCTGACGTGCCAGACGGTCTCATGGCCCAGGGCCAGCAGGTGCGCGGTGGCCTGGCGGGCGCCCGCCACCTGGTCCACGCTGACCACCGGCACGTCCCCCTCGTGGCCGCCCTCCACGGCCACGGCGGGGATGCCGGCGGGCAGGTCGGCCAGCGCGCTGGCCGCCGAGCGCTGCGGGGCGACCACGACCACCCCGTCCACGCTCTGACCGGCCAGATAGTCGATCGCGTCGCGCACGCCCTCTCTGTCGATGGTGCGCAGGCTGACGATGCTGACGAAGTAGCCGGCCTCGCGGGCGGCCTGCTCGATGCCGTAGACCGTGCCGGCCGGGCCGTACAGGGCGGTGTCGAAGCTGACCACGCCGAGGGTGCGCGAGTGGCGGGTGGCCAGCGCGCGGGCGAGGAGGTTGCGGCGGTAGCCGAGCCGCTCGATCGCGGCCAGCACCCGGGTGCGGGTCTCGGGCCGGACGTTGGGATGGTCGTTGAGCACCCGCGAGACCGTCTGGTGCGACACTCCCGCCGCCCTGGCCACGTCGGCCATGACCGGAGGGTGACGTGCCGGGGTCGCTCCCACGCGCTGCTCCTCTCCGTCGACTTGAGCAAGACTGTGAACGCTAACAACGCTTAGCGTCAAGGGGCCCGCGGATTACGGTCGCATCACACCGAAACATCTCCTTAACCGGCTATTGACGGATTCCCCTTTCCCCCCTTAACTGGTGCGCGATCCCGGCACCACATGTCCGCGTCAACCTCGCACGGGCTTGTTAACGTTAACAGGATGGGTGGAGGGATGCGATCGTGGCCACGAGGGCCTGGTCCGCGGCACTGGGCGCGGTCATGCTGGCCGGCAGCCTGCTCGGCGTGATCCCGGCGCAAGCGGCCGCGGGCGGCGGCCCGCCCGTGAAGGCCGCCGCCGACGCGCCGATCCCCGAGGGGGCGGTCGTGCACGGCTTCGACGCCGCCGGTCTCGGCCCCGACTGGGAGGTGCTGGCCCCCGACCCCTCGCGCTGGTCGCTCACCGAGCAGCCGGGCACGCTGCGGGTGCGCTCGCTCACCGGCGACACCCACCAGGGCACCAACACCGCGCGGAACCTGTTCCTGCTGGACGTCCCCGACGGCGACTTCGAGGTGGTCGCCAAGGTCGCCGGGACCGTCTCGCTGGACTACCAGAACATGGGCGTGCTGGCCTGGCAGGACTGGGACAACTACATCCGCGCCGGGCTGGCCCACGTCGGTTTCGCCGGCGGGCCGGTCATCGAGACCGCCGCCGAGGTGGGCGCCGCCTACACCTCCGGCTTCGCCGCCCGGCCCGGCTCGACCGGCGAGACGATCCGGCTGGTGCGCTCCGGCGACCGGTTCACCTCCTCCTACTGGGACGGCGCCGCCTGGGTCACCGCCTCCACCTTCACCGCCCGGATCAAGGTCGGCCAGGTGGGGCTGTTCGCGCTGTCGGCGCAGAACGGCACCCCCGTCACCGCCGACTTCGACTACTTCGCGGTCAAGGCCGCCGAGGGCGCGCCGGTGGTGCCGCGGCGCGCCTTCACGCTGCGGGCGTCCGGCGGCACGCCGTACCTGTCGGCGGGCGACGGAGGCGTACGGGCGCACGCCGCCCCGCCGCGCACCGGCCTGGCCGTCACCGCCGAGAAGGCCGACGAGGCGAGCGGCGAGGACGGCGAGAACGGCGAGAACGGCGAGAACGGCGAGAACACGGTCGTGCTGAAGGACGTGGCCGGCGGCGGCCATCTTCGCGTGGACTCCCGCGGCCGGGTCACGCTCGGCTCCGGCGAGCCGGCCGCGTTCCTGATCCGCGACGCCGGCGGCGGCAAGGTCACGGTGCGCACCGGCGAGCGCTACCTGGCGGTCTCCGGCGGCCGGCTGGTCACCGCCGCCGAACCGGCCAAGTTCCGCATCGAGGAGTACGCCACCGGCGGCGGCCCGCTCACCGTGGACACCGCCGCCGAGGGCACCAAGGTCTCCGACCGCCTGTACGGGGTCTTCTACGAGGACATCAACCACGCCGCCGACGGCGGCCTGTACGCCGAACTGGTGCAGAACCGCTCCTTCGAGTACAACGCCACCGACGAGCCCTCCTACACCGGGCTGACCGCCTGGAGCGAGGTCGAGCGCGGCGGCGGCTCGGTCGCCCTCAGCGTGGCCTCCGAGCGTCCGCTGAACGACAACAACCGCAACTACCTGCGCCTGGACATCGCCGCACCGGGCGAGGGCGTCGGGGTGCGCAACGCCGGCTACAACCGCGGCATCCCGCTGCGGAAGGGCCACGAGTACGACCTGTCGCTGTACGCCCGGCGCCCCGCCCCCGGCCCGATCACCGTCACGCTGGAGAGCGCCGACGGCGCCACCGTCTACGGCCGCGCCCGCCTCCAGGCCCGCTCGGCGGAGTGGAAGAAGTACCGCGCGACCCTGACCGCGCGCGGCACGACCGACGCCGCCCGGCTCGTCGTCCTGGCCGAGGGCGCCGGGCCGGTGGACCTGGACATGATCTCGCTGTTCCCGCGCGAGACGTACAAGGGCCGCGAGAACGGCATGCGCGAGGACATCGCCGAGATGATCGCGGCGCTCAAGCCCCGCTTCCTGCGCTTCCCCGGCGGATGCGTGACCAACGTCGGCACCTACGACCCCTATTCGGTGCGCCAGGACCGGCGGCGCATCTACCAGTGGAAGGAGACGATCGGCCCGGTCGAGGAGCGGCCGACGAACTTCAACTTCTGGGGCTACAACCAGTCCTACGGCATCGGCTACTACGAGTACTTCCAGTTCGCCGAGGACATCGGCGCCGAACCGCTGCCGGTGCTGTCGGTGGGCGTCAACGGGTGCGGCGAGAACCGGCCGCTGACCGATGAGACGGCGCTGGCCCGCTACGTGCAGGACACCCTGGACCTGATCGAGTTCGCCAACGGCCCGGTCACCTCCCCGTGGGGCAAGAAGCGCGCCGAACTCGGGCATCCCAAGCCGTTCGGGCTGGAGTACATCGGCCTGGGCAACGAGGAGATCTATCCGGAGTTCTTCGCCAACTATCCCAAGTTCGCCCAGGCCATCCGGGCCAAGCATCCGGACATCAAAATCATCTCCAACTCGGGGCAGACCTCGCAGGGCGCCTGGTTCGACCGGATGTGGAGCTTCGCCCGCGAGCAGGGCGCCGACCTGGTGGACGAGCACTACTACAACAGCCCGAGCTGGTTCCTGGCCAACAACCGCCGCTACGACTCCTACGACCGCACCGGGCCCAAGGTGTTCGTCGGCGAGTACGCCTCGCAGGGCAACACCTTCGGCAACGCGCTGGCCGAGGCGTCGTACCTGACCGGGATCGAGCGCAACTCCGACGTGGTCGAACTGGCCGCCTACGCGCCGCTGCTGGCCAACGTCGACTACGTGGACTGGACGCCGGACCTGATCTGGTTCGACAACGACCAGGTGTACGGCTCGCCCAGCTACCACGTGCAGCGCCTGTTCTCCCGCAACGTGGGCGAGAGGATCCTGCCCAGCGCCTACACCGGCGAGCCGCTGCCGCAGACGCCCATCCGGGGCGCGATCGGCCTGGGCGCCTGGAACACCCAGGTGCGCTACGACGACGTCAAGGTGACCGGCGCCGGCGGCGAGGTGCTGCTGGCCGAGGACTTCTCCGCCGGGGCGGGCGCCTGGACGCCCGGGGCCGGCGCCTGGGCGGTACGCGACGGCGGCTACGAGCAGACGGCCACCGTGGAGGACGCCAGGTCCACCGCCGGATCAGCGGACTGGTCGGACTACACGCTGGAGGTGACCGCGCGCAAGACCGGCGGCGCGGAGGGCTTCCTGATCATGTTCGGGGTCCGCGACACCGGAAACTTCTACTGGTGGAACCTCGGCGGCTGGAACAACACCCAGTCGGCCATCGAGAAGGGCGTCAACGGCGCCAAGTCCTCGATCGCCACCTCCGCCACCACGATCGAGACCGGCCGCGACTACCGGATCAAGATCCAGGTGTCCGGGCGGAAGATCACCACCTGGCTCGACGGGCAGAAGATCAACGAATTCACCGACAGCGGCGTCGTCGAACCGCTCTACCAGGTCGTCTCGCGCGACGCGCGCGGCGACATCGTGGTCAAGGTCGTCAACGCGCAGGACGCCGCCGTACGCACGCGGGTGGACCTGGGCCGGGCCGAGATCGGCGGCAGGGCACGGGTCACCACGCTGATCGGCCGCCCCGCCGACGTCAACTCCCTCGCCGAGCCCGACCGGATCGCGCCGCTGGAACGCCCCCAAACCGGCTTCGGCGCCTCCTTCGGCTACGACTTCCCGGCCCACTCGGTGACGTTCATCCGCCTGTCCACACGCTGAGGACGCGACCGGCGGTCCTCACGCCGAGGACGGGACCGGCGGGCGAACCGAGTCGCGGGTGACCAGGCGCGTGGGCAGCGTCACCCGCGGCTCGCCGTCGGCGCGGGCCAGCGCCAGCCGTACGGCGGCCCGGCCCAGCTCGTGGTACGGCAGCCGGACCGTGGTCAGGCCCAGCTCGGCGGCGGGCGGCACGTCGTCGTACCCGGCCACCGAGACGTCCTCGGGGACGCGCAGCCCGTGCTCGCGCAGCGCCTGGAGCGCCCCGGCCGCCGCCAGGTCCGTGCCCGCGACGACCGCGGTGAACGCCGGCCCGCCCGCCTCGAGGCGCCGCCTCAGCGCCCGGTAGCCCTCGCTCCGGCCGGGACCGGCCGGGATCTCCAGCTCCGGATCGGGCGCCAGGCCGTGCTCGGCCAGCGCCCGCCGGTACCCCGCCACCCGCCCCTCGGCGGTGGAGTGTCCCGGCGCCGCGCCGAGGAAGGCGATGCGCCGGTGGCCCGCGCCGAGCAGATGCTCGGTCACCGCCCGCGCCCCGCCCGCGTTGTCGTAGTCGACCACCGGCGCCGGCACGCCCTCGCCGAGCCCCGGCCGCCCGCACAGCACCAGCCGCGACCCGGCCTCGGCCAGCGCGTACGCCTGACGGCGGGTGCGCGCCAGATACTCCTCATCGGCCACGACGCCGCCGACCAGGATCACCGCCTCGGCCCCCTGCTCCCGCGTCATCTGCAGGATCGACACCTCCCGCGCCGCGTCCCCGCCCGTCGTGCAGATCAGTGACAGCCGCCCTCGCCTGGCCGCCTCCTCCTGCGCGGCCTGCGCGACGTACGCGTGATGCGGCACCGCAACCGTGCGCACCACCACCGCGATCGACCCGCCCCCGGCGTCACCCCCGCACTCCGCCAGGCTGCGCGCGTGCGCGTTCGGCACGTACCCCAGCTCCCTCGCCGCCCGCTCCACCCGCCGCCGGGTCTCGGCCAGCACCGGATACCCCCCGGCGAGCACGCGGGACACCGTGGCCACCGACACCCCCGCCCGCGCCGCGACGTCGCGCACCGTCGCCCTCTTCCGCCGACCGTCCACCAGGCTCCCCGCCACGGCCGCCCCGGGCCGCTTCATGTCCGCCGCGTTGCCGAAAGTTACCGCAAAATGTCCACCCGATGTCGCGCACGCGACACTAACAAACAACCGCGCGCACTTCACCTCGTCACCGCCCCACCCCGCGCAGGGCGGTGGCAGCGGCGGCGATCGGGGCCGGGATGGGGGTCACGGCGCGCCCGCGTGCGGGCACCGCCGGGCCCACCTGGGGCGGTGGGCCGGGCAGAGCCGGGGGAGCAGGACGGGTCACGGTGCACCGGCGTGCGGGCGCGGTCGGGCGGGGGCACGGGTCCTGCCGGCGGGGGGCAGGGCATGTACTTCAGTCACGCTCCTCTTGTGTGTGCGCTTCTCACCGGCTACGACGAGGCCGGGAGCACCGTCTTCGACAGCTTCGCGAACAGTTCCGGGAGATCAGGGAGGTCCTTTCTCGCGAGGACGCGTTCGGCGAGCATGGCGGCTCCCACCGAGAGCCCGGCGATGCCCCATGCCACGGGGTCCAGCGGGACGCAGCCGAAGAAGTGGCTCAGGCCGGGGATCTGCACGACCGCGGCCAGTGCGAGGGCCGAGCCCAGCGCGCTGAGCAGCACCGAGCGGTCCAGGCCGCCGGTGGCCAGGGTCTGGGCGAGCTGGGTGCCGACCAGGGAGACCAGGCCGACGGTGGCGGCGCGGCGGCGTGGGCCGGTCATGCGGGCCAGCGCCCAGCCCAGGCCCGCGCCGGCGGCGGTCACCGTGGCGCGCTGGACCAGGTCGCGAGTGAGCGCGGTGCCCAGGGACCGCTCCGGGCCCTCGTCCAGCAGGGACGCCTTGTCCTCCTTGGACGGCGCGCGCACCGCTATCGCCAGCGCGGGCGCCAGGTCGGTGAGCATGTTGACCAGCAGGAACTGGCGTCCGGTCATCGGGGCCCTGCCGCCGAACAGCGACCCGAGCAGGGTGTAGCCGATCTCGCCGAGGTTGCCGCCGACCAGGATGGCCAGCGCCTGGCGTACCGAGGCCCACATGGCGCGGCCCTCGACCAGGGCGGAGATGATCGTCTCCAGCCGGTCGTCGGCCACCACCAGGTCGGCGGCGGCCCGCGCGGCGGGGGTGCCGGCCGCGCCGAGGGCGATCCCGACGTCGGCCAGGCGGATGGCCGCCGCGTCGTTGGCGCCGTCGCCGGTCATCGCCACGACCCGGCCCAGACGCTGGAAGGAGCCCAGCACCCGCACCTTGTGCGAGGGGGTGCACCGGGCCACCACGTCCACCCCGGGCAGCACCTTGTCCAGCACGTCGTCGGCCATCTCGTCGATCTCGTTGCCGGTCAGGATGGTCAGCTCGCGGTCGTCGCCGATCACGTGCGAGGCGATGGCCCCCGCCGTGCTCGGGTGGTCGCCGGTGAGCATCACGATCTGCACGCCCGCCGCGCGCAGCCCCGCCACGGCCGACGCCGCGGTGTCGCGTACGACGTCGGCCAGGCCGAGCAGGCCGAGGAAGGACAGCTCGCACACGTCCTCGTCGCCGAGCCCGGCGTGGCCGTTGCCGTTGCGGGGGGCCGGGAACCTGCGCTCGGCCACCGCCAGGACCCGGTGGCCGGAGGAGGCCAGGTGCTCCACGCGCGCCTCGATCTCGCGCAGCGCCTGCGGGTCAAGGCCCACGCAGCGGGGCAGCACGGTCTCCGGGGCGCCCTTGACGCTGACGACCCGTTCCCCGCCCGCGTACCCGAGCGTGGCGTGGTAGCCGCGCGAGGGCTCGAACAGCATCGCGTGCGCCTCCCGCCAGCCCGCCGCGCCCATCTCGCGGGTGACCCCGATCTCGGCCGCGCCGCCGGCCACGGCCGCGTCGGTGAGGTGGTCGTGCTCGCCGTCCTCGGCCAGCGGGGTGGCGCGCAGGGCCGCGGCCAGCACCTCGCGCAGCTCGGGACCGGCGGCGCCGGCCGGGAGGTCGCGGTCGCGGTCGGCGATCCTGGCCAGCCGGATCTGCCCCTCGGTGAGGGTGCCGGTCTTGTCGAAGCACAGCACCCCGACCCGGCCCAGCGCCTCGATCGTACGCGGGTCGCTCGCGTACGCCCCGCGCGCCGCCAGCCGCCGGGTCGCGGCGAGCTGGGCCGCGCTGACCAGCAGCGGCAGGCCCTCGGGCACCGCGGCGACCGCCATGTTGACCCCGTCGCTCAGGCTCTCGCGCAACGGGACCCCGCGCAGCAGGGCGGACAGCGTGACCGCCGCCGCGGCGCCGCCCGCGATCGGCGTGGTGACGCGGGTGATGGAGGCGAGCCGCCGCTCCACGCCGGTCGGCGGGGCCGCGGTCCCCGCCACGGCCATCGCCCGGCCGGTCTCGGTCGCCTCGCCCACCGCCACCACGACCGCGCGGGCCCGGCCGGCCGCGATCGTGGTGCTCTCGTACAGCATGGACCGCCGCTCGGCGACGTGCCCGGCCAGCACCGGCCGCGCGTCCTTGGCCACGGGCAGCGACTCTCCGGTCAGGGAGGACTCGTCGGCCTCCAGCCCCTCGGCCTCCAGGATGCGGCAGTCGGCCGGCACCACGTCACCCGACCCGAGCAGGATCACATCGCCGGGCACCAGCTCCGCGGCGTCCACCTCGCGCTCGGTCCCGTCGCGCAGCACCCCGGCCCGTACGACGGTGCGCCGCGACAGCGAGGCCACCGTGCGGGCGGTCGCGGTGCGCTGCACCCCGCCCGTCAGCGCCGACATGCCGACCACGCTCAGCACCAGCCCCGCGTCCACCAGCGAGCCGACGATCGCCGACCCGGCCGCGCCGGTCGCGAGCACGGCGGTGAACGGGTTGGCCAGCTCCTCGCCCACCGCTCGCAGCAGCCCCGGGGGACGCTCCCTGCGGGCCCCCGCGGGCCTGCGCCGGGCCGCCTCCTCGGAGGTGAGCCCGCCGGCGCGGCTGTCCAGCTCGGCCAGCACCTGGGCCGACGGCATGGCGTGCCAGGGCGTGATCACCTGCGGCGGGGCGATCGGCGCCCGCATCGTGCGATGGGCCTGCCACGCCCCCTGCACCATCGACAGCGCCCCGGCCCCGTTCACCGCCGTCAGCACCCGCCCGGCCGCCACCGCGCGCCGCCCGGTCAGGCCGAGCAGCGCGGCCACCCCGCCGCCGGCCTTGGCCAGGGTCACCCCGCGCTCGCCCACCCGCCGGGCGTCGGCCACGGCGGTCACGATCAGGGCGGCCGCCCTCAGGTCGCCGCCGACCAGGATGTGCGCCCCCCACGGCGGCGGCCCGCCCTGAGGGGTGACGCCCACGCCGCAGTCGGCCGCCGCCAGCGCCTCGCCGTCGCCGGACACCAGCAGCACGCCCGCCCCGTCACGTTGCAGGTCGCGCACGCTCTCGGCCAGGTCCGCCCCGCCCGGCACGTACGCGTCGGCCTTCACCTCCGCCGAGCCCCGGGCCCCGCCCCCGTCGGGGCCCGGCCCGGCGACGACCAGGCGCAGCTTCGCCCGGCGCACGGCGGTGAGCAGGGCGTGCGCGTCGGGCAGCGGACGCCGGTCCACCGCCACCACCGCCCGCAGCCGGTCGCGCCGGGTGAGCGCCAGCACGTGCGCGGCCGTCTCGCCGAGCCGCTCGCGCTCGCGCCGTCCCGCCCAGCCGCCGGCGCGCGGCACCCGGTCGTAGGGGCCCAGCACCCACTCGCCGTCCCGCCGCACGGCCTCGGGGTCGGCCGGGTCGAACAGGGCGTACAGGCGGGCGGCGATCTGCTCGTGGTCGGCGCCCCGAACCGGGACGACCTCCCCGATCGAGGGCCGCCCCGCCAGCAGCACCTCGTCCTCCACGACCACCGTCGTGGCCCGGTCCAGGCGGCGCAGCGCCCCGTTGTCGATCACCACGATCCCGCGCCGGGCCAGCAGCCGGCCCAGCTCGGCCGCGTACGCGTCGCGCCCGGCGAGCGGGGCCGCGGGCAGGGCGGCCAGCGCCACCTGCGCGCCGCGCCGCAGTCTGCCGGTCATGAGCCCGCCCGCCAGCCCGGCCGCGGCCGCCCCCAGCGGCATCCGGTCGGCGTAGGTCTCCACCGGGCCCTTCGGCAGGTGGCACGGCCGCGCCAGGTGCCGCTCGCCGCTGGACAGAGCACCGGCCCTGGGCCAGGCCGCGTGCTCGCGCTCCGGCGCCCCCGCCCGCTCCGGCGTGCCGGTCAGCTCCTCCTCCAGCCGTTCGAAGGCCGCCTGGCCCGCGTGCTCCTCGCGCAACTGCATCAGCCGCTTGATCGCGTCCAGCACGATCCCGGTGGCGCCGGGCGCCAGCCCGCGCACGGTCGCGTTCACCAGGGGCAGCCACGGGCCGTGGCCGGGCAGCGCGTGCTCCACCGCCCTGCGCACCCGCGGCACGTCGCTGATGAACCCGGCCAGGCCGGCGACCTCGGCCGGCAGCGGCGCCGACTGCACCGCCCATTCCACCAGCGTCGCGGCGAACCCGGCCGCGTCGATGGCGAGCGCGACCCCGACCGGCAGGTCCGCGGGAGGCTCCTCGCCCTCTTCCTCCTCCTCCGCTTCCCCGGCCTCCTCGGGGGGTTCTTCCTCGGCCGCCCGGGCGGCGTCCCGCTCCGCTCTCTCCCGGTCCACGCGCTCGGCGGCCTCCAGCGCGCGGACCAGTTCGTCCGGCGGCGGGCCGCCCTCCTCCACGGCGACGATCATTCGTCCCAGCGGCGCGTTCACCCGGGCCCAGGCGACCCCGGGCCGCCGGGCCAGCGCCGCCTCCACCCGCGCGGGGTCGTGCAGCGGGCGGCGCAGCTCGATGTGCACCCGGCCGGGGAAGATCCAGGTGGACGGGCGCCCGCGTAGCATGTCGCGCACGAGCCCCGGCCCGGGTACCCGGGCGGCCGTGCCGACGGCACGGCGGACGGGCGTCGCGAGGAACTGCGGGACAGACGGGACCGGCACACGGAGCAGACCGAAACGCATCCCCAGGCAATACCCCCACCACGCCGGGTACGCCCCGGGCGAGGTGAACTTGCGGTAAACAGCTTTCCGGAGGCTCCGGCGGTGTCGATTCCGGCGCCGGCCGTTCGTGTAGGAGGCGGAAGGACCCGACAGGAGGAACCATGACCCAGTACCTGCTCAGCATCTACCAGCCCGACGGTCCCCCTCCCCCGCCCGAGATCCTCGACCCGATCATGAAGGACCTCGCCGTCCTGGAGCGCGAGATGCGGGAGGCCGGCGCGTGGGTGTTCTCCGGCGGGCTGCATCCGCCGGAGACCGCCACCGTGCTGCGGGTGCGCGACGGCGACACCCTCGTCACCGACGGGCCGTACCTGGAGGGCAAGGAGCACATCGGCGGGTTCACCGTCGTCGAGGCGCCGGATCTGGACGCCGCCATGGAGTGGGGGCGCAGGCTCGCCGCCGCGACCACCCTGCCGGTGGAGGTGCGCCCGTTCCACGGCCCGGACGCGGGCTGATGCCGGACGTGCCGGTCCCGGCCGCGGACGTCGAGCGGGTGTTCCGCGAGGAGTACGCCCGCTCGGTGGCGGTCCTGGTGCGCGCCTTCGGCGACATCGACATCGCCGAGGAGGCGGTCCAGGAGGCGTTCGCCGTGGCGGTGCGCAAGTGGCCGGCCGAGGGGCCGCCGCCGAGCCCGGCCGGGTGGATCATCACCACCGCCCGCAACCGGGCCATCGACCGCCTGCGCCGCGAGTCCTCGCGCCAGGACCGGCACGCCCAGGCCTCGCTGCTGCGGTCGGCCGCCGAACCGATCGAGGAGGGTGCCGTGCCCGACGACCGGCTACGCCTGATCTTCACCTGCTGCCATCCCGCGCTGGGCGCCCCCGCCCGGGTCGCCCTCACGCTGCGCCTGCTGGGCGGGCTCACCACCGCCGAGATCGCCCGCGCCTTCCTGGTGCCCGAGCCGACCATGGCCCAGCGCCTCGTCCGCGCCAAGAACAAGATCCGGGCCGCGCGCATCCCCTACCGGGTGCCGGACGAGGCCGACCTGCCCGCCCGGCTGCACGCCGTGCTGGCCGTGATCTATCTGATCTTCAACGAGGGGTACGCGGCCAGCGAGGGCGAGCGGCTGGTCCGCGAGGACCTGTGCGCCGAGGCCGTACGGCTGGGCCGGCTGCTGGCCGGCCTGATGCCCGACGAGCCGGAGGTGCTGGGCCTGCTGGCGCTCATGCTGCTCACCCAGGCCCGCCGGCCCGCCCGCACCACGCCCGGCGGCGACCTGGTGGTGCTGGCCGAGCAGGACCGGGGCCTGTGGGACCGGGCGCTGATCGCCGAGGGCCACGACCTGGTCCGCGCCTGCCTGCGGCGCGGACGGCCGGGGCCGTACCAGATCCAGGCGGCCATCAACGCGGTGCACACCGACGCGGCGAGCGCGGCCGAGACCGACTGGCGGCAGATCCTGACGCTGTACGACCAGCTCCTGGCCGTCGCGCCGGGGCCGGTGGCCGAGCTGAACCGGGCGGTGGCGGTCGCCGAGGTCCACGGCCCGCAGGCCGGGCTGGACCTGGTGGAGCGGCTGGACCTGGGCGGGTACCACGTGTTCCACGCCATACGCGCCGACCTGCTGCGCCGGCTGGGGCGGCGCGCGGAGGCCGCGGCGGCGTACGAGGAGGCGATGGCGCGCACGCGCAACGAGGCCGAGCGGGCCTTCCTGCGCCGCAGACGGGAGGAGCTGGACCGCAGGCGGGAGGAGCTGGACCGCGACCGCTGAGCCCCGGCCCGCCCCGGCCGGTGTTCGGCCGGTGTGCTCGGCCGGTGTGCTCAGCCGGTGGAGTCGCGGCCGGCGTCGAAGTGCTTCTCGTAGTGCTCCCTGGCCTCCTCCACCACGGCCTTGTCGATCCAGGCCACCGGCCGCACGTCCACCAGCAGCGGCTCGTGGTCGGGCCCCCGGGCCACGACCCGGCCCGTCAGCAGCCACGGGCGCCGCTCGTCGTCCTTCTCGGCCAGGTCGGCGTACTTGCACATCTGCCGGGCCAGCCAGTCCTTCAGCGGCCGGGTCCACCAGCACTCGGCGTCCATCACCGTGGCCGACAGGCCGGGCAGCGACAGCCCGCTCTCGTAGTCCACACTCGAACGCTCCGCGTCGCGCTCGGGCCCCAGCGAATAGCGCAGGTACAGCCCCGGATGAGCGGCCACCACGGATTCCAGCCGGTCCAGGCTCTCGATGACCGGTAGCTCCATCACCGCCCGCTACCCGCCGGCAGGGTGCCTAACCCGGACGTCGCCACCCGGACGCCGCCGCCGCGAGCCGAGCCGGACGGTGACCGTGTGCGACGCCCCTGCGGTGCCGGCCAGCGGCCCGAACCGCAACGTCAACCGGGCCCCCGTACCCGCCCCTGCCAGCACCCCGGGCGCGTCCAGCACCGCCGCCACCGGCCGCCGCCACACCACCCGCAACTCATCCAGATCCCGCCGCGGATCGGCCACCGTCACCGTCGCCGTGCCGTCGCCCCGCTCCCGCACCAGCACCGCGCACGGCCCCGACGCCGCCAGCGGCCCCGCCCGGCCCGCCCGCCAGAAGTTCACCGCCGTGATCCCCAGCGACGGCACCGCCACCCCCTGCCGCCGCGTGTCGTTGGCCAGCACCCGCACCCACCCCGCATCCCCCGCCCGCTCCCGCGTGGCCGCCAGGCTCGCCCCCGGCAGCAGCAGATACACATAACCCGCCGCCACCGGATCGACCCCGTGATCCAGCCACAACGTCACATACCCCCGCCGCCCCCGCCCCGCGCCCCGCTCCTCCCGCACCGTCCGCAACGGCGGGCAGGCCGGCAGCACGTACCCGCCGTGCCCCTCCAGATGCGCCCACCCGCCACGCCCGTCCACCGTCAGCCGCGCCCGGGTGCGCCGGTTGTCCACCACCGTCTCCACCCGCACCCCGTCGGACGCGCTGATCCCCGCCCCCAGGCACACCACCGCGTCATCGGCGAACAGCCACGACTTGAACGCCTCCAGGCTGCTGCCCAGCCCGTACAGGTGCTGCCCCACCATGCCGTGGCGGCCGTCGCCCGCCCCGCCGACCCACCGCGCCGGCGGGCAGGTCTCCCCCCACTCCCCGCCCGCCCCATCGGGCAGCGGCAGCGCCGCGACGGTGGTGCCCGGCAGCCGGTAGGGGTCCACCGTGGACCAGAAGGAGTCGGAGTAGTGGTCGTTGTGCGCCGGATCGGCCCACCAGTACAGCATCCCCGACCCGGTGTGCCAGCCGCGCAGGTTCTCCCCGTTGCCGTGCTCGTAGTGCCCCACCCACGCCGAGGCCATGCTCAGCGCCGCGCACCACCCCGGCCGCCGATGCACCGCCCGCGCGCTCTCCGGCAGGAGCCGGTGCCCCACCGGCTCCGCCGCCGCCGGCACGGACGCGTCGTCCAGCACCGCGGCCAGACGGGCGTGGAAGGCCAGGTCGGTGCTCTCGGCCTCGCGCAGCATCGGCCGCACCCGCTGCCGCGCCGCCCACCCCTTGACCATGGCCCGCCAGCGGGCCCGCTCGGCGGGCGCGGCCGACTCGGCCAGCAGCAGCACCGCCGCCGCGATCGCCCGGCCGCGCCGGTGGTCGCCGAACGGCCCGCGATCGATCGCGCGCCCGCTGACCAGGTCCATGCAGAACCCGTCGCGCACGAACGGCGCGACGGAACGCTCCACCATGTCGAAGACGACCTGCCGGTCGGGGTCGGTGACCTCCCACGGCGAGCCGCGCAGCACCGCCAGCAGCGTGGCGACCCCCGACAGCAGCACCGCGCCGTAGGTGCCCTGGTACGGGATGGTGGTGTGCTGGAGGAAGGAGCCGTCACGGTGGAACCCGTCGCCCTCGGTGACGTACGGGAAGACCGGCGACAGCCCTCTGACGGCCAGCGCGGCCTTGGCCGGGTCGCGCCCCACCAGGGCGCGCAGCAGCGTCACCGTGCATAAGTCCACCCGGTTCGCCCCGGTGCTGGTGCCCTCGTAGGCCGTCAGCCGGCTCTCCGGCACGAAGTGGTCCACCGCCTCGCACAGCGCCGCCGCGCGCCCGGGGTCCAGGTGCGGGCCGATCAGCACCGCGGCGTCCAGCAGCGGCTTGGGGGTGCCGATCTCCCAGTTCCACCAGTTCCCCTCGGGCTCGGCGCCGGCGGCGTAGACCCGCTGCCGGTAGTGGTCGATCCCCGTGGCGACCGCCGCCGCCAGGGCCGGATCGCCGGTCAGGCCCGTGCCCGGCAGGGCGTACGCGCGCGCCATCGTGTGCAGGCGCCCCGGGGTGCCGTCGAAGGACGGGAACGGCAGGTCCGGCCAGAGCGAGGCGTCGGCGAGCGCCATCGTGGCGCGGAGGCGGGCCGCCGTCGCGCCGAGACGCGCCAGCCGCGAGCGGTACGGCTCGGCCCGCGCGTCCAGGCCCGCACCGGCCGTCACCTCCGCCCACCGCCGCCGTACCGTCGCCAAGGCGTCGTCGCCGCCGAGGTGGGGCGGGCCGATCAGCGCGCCCGTCGCGGCGACCCCGCCGAGCCGCAGGAAAGACCGCCTGGAGTATCCGTCCACGGATGGATTATCACGTGGGAGATCATGGCGAGCGGCGACCCGGCGCCTTTACAAAGTAGATCACCGATCTCGCCCGGTGGATCACTCGTCTTCGATGACCCGGTCGTAGCACTCCACCTCGCGATCCGGGACCGTCGTGGGCAGCTCCAGGTGGTAGGCGCGGCTGGGCAGCAGCCCCGCGCCGCCGTAGCGCTCCATCACCCGCACCTGGGCCACCACGTCCTCCCCGGCGTGGACGGGCGGCACCCGGGTCCAGAAGTCGAACCCGCCGCAGTCGAGCAGCCGCTTGCGGTGGAACAACACGCAGCCGCCGATCCAGGCCACCTTGTACGCCCGCCACGCCCGCCCGTCCCGGGCGTGCCGCTGGGCCAGGTGCAGCGGGTTGGCCGCGTTGTGCAGGATGTGCCGGCGCCACTCCCCCGTGCCGCGGCGCACCCGCTCGGGCTCCACCGGCCCCGCCCACTCCTCGTACGGCTCCAGCTCGTGCGGGCGCACGTCGTCGCGGTAGGACAGCCCCTGCACCGCGAAGCCGACGAACCCGCAGTCCAGCCGCTCGGCGGCGTCGAGCAGGACCCGCACCGCGTCCGGCTCCAGCCACACGTCGTCGTCCAGGCACAGCGCGTACCGCCCCTCGGCGCGGCCGAGCAGGAAGGCCCGCTGCTCGGCCATGCCGCGCGGCGGGACGTGCCTGAGCACCTCCACCGGGTGGCCCCGGTGCCGCAGGACGCGCACGGCCGAGGCCACCAGCGGGTCCTCCTCAGCCGGTGCGGCCGACTGGTCGGAGACGACGACGCGGAAGCCCTCCTCGCTCTGCGCGGCGAGGCCGGTGAGGGTCACCGCGAGCGCACCGGGCCGGTCCTTGGTCGGTATCAGCACGTCCAGCACGGGCCCTCGATACCCCGGGCTCCCTCTGGATAACGCCCGCCGCCGGGCAAGAGGTCGCCCGGACCTCCGCGCCGCCCCGCGCACCCGGCCGGGCCCGGTTTGCTAGCGTCGCCAGTGTGATCGCCCCGCTTCGTTCCCGGCTGCACGCCCGGCGCCACGAGCGGCGCTACGCGGTCCTGGACGCGCCGTCGAACCTCGGCCTGCGCCCGCCCGCGCCCGGCGCGGTCCCCGGCTGCCACAAGGCGCCGTGGGCGCTGCGCGATGCCGGCCTGGTGGCGCGGCTCGGGGCGACCGACGCGGGCGCGGTGGTGCCGCCGCGCTACGTGGCCGACTGGGAGCCCGGCGACGGCGTGCGCAACGGCCCGGCCGTCGCCGAGTACGCCGGGAGGCTGTCCCGCCGTGTGGCGGCGCTGCTCGACTCGGGCCGGTTCCCGGTCCTGCTGGGCGGCGACTGCTCGATCCTGCTCGGCCCGGCGCTCGCGCTGCGCCGCTCGGGCCGGTTCGGCCTGGCCTACCTGGACGCCCACGCCGACTTCCGGCACCCGGGCAACTCCCCGTACGTCTCCTCGGCGGCCGGCGAGGACGTCGCGCTGGTGACCGGCCGGGGCGAGGCGTACCTGACCGACATCGACGGGCTGCGGCCGTACATGCGCGATGAGGACGTGATCCTGCTCGGCGTGCGCGACGAGGAGGACCTCGGCCACATCGCCGGCAGCGGCATCGCGGCCGTGACCAGCGCCGAGATCATCTCCGGCGGCGTCGCCCCCGCGCTCGACGCGGCCAGGAAGGTGCTCACCCGGGGCGAGCTGGACGGCTTCTGGATCCACGCCGACGCCGACGTGCTCGACCCGTCGCTACTGCCGGCCGTCGACTCGCCGGTGCCCGGCGGGCTGGACGCCGGGCAGTTCACCGAGCTGCTGCGCTCGCTGGCCGCGCTGCCGGGCGCGGCCGGGGTGGAGATCACGATCCTCGACCCCGACCTCGACCCGGACGGCGCGCAGGCCGCCCTCCTGGTGGATCTGATCACCACCGCCCTGGCCCCCGGTCGGGCTTAACCGGCGGGCGTGGCAGACTCGGCCCGGACCAGCCCGCGACCGTTTGGAGGACACGTTGCGCCGCGCCGAACCTTCCGTACGCCTGATCGCCCGCCCGCGCCTGGACTACGACGAGGTGGCGGCCTACCTCGCCGAGGTCGGCGGCGAGAGCTGGCTGGAGCGCGTGGACCGCGGCGAGCTGGACGACGCGCAGAACCTGGCCGAGTTCGCGGGCCGCATCTGCTACCGCTCCTGGGAGCCCGGCCTGAACCCGAACGTCACCCGCATCCGCACCGACCAGGAGGAGTACCTGCGCAACATCCTGGCCAGCGCGCACGGCTCGGTGCTCGAACACGTGAGCTTCAGCTTCGTGCTGCACGACGTGAGCCGGGTGACCACGCACGAGCTGGTGCGGCACCGGGCCGGCACGGCGGTGTCGCAGGAGTCGCTGCGGTTCGTGCGCCTGGACGACCTGCCGTTCTGGTTCCCGGGGTGGGCGCTGGAGGACCCGGAGCTCATGGAGCGCGCCACCGCCCTGCTGGAGCGGATGGAGGAGTTCCAGACGTGGATGGCCGGCCACTTCGGGCTGGACGAGCCCGGGGTGCCCTTCGCGGAGAAGAAGGCGAAGACGTCCTTCATGCGGCGCTTCGCCCCGGAAGGGCTGGCCACCGGGCTGGTGTGGACCGCGAACGTGCGCACCCTGCGGCACGTGATCGAGAGCCGTACGGCGCCGGGGGCCGAGGAGGAGATCCGGCTCGTCTTCGGCAAGGTCGGCGAGCTGATGGCCAAGGAGGCCCCGGCCCTGTTCGGCGACTACACCGTGGAGGACGGCGCCTGGATCCCGGGCTGGCGCAAGGTCTGAGCCGGCCCGCGGTAGCCGAGCGTGCGCGAGAGCGCCAGCGCGGCGGTGTGCACGGCCGGGGCCACCCGGGCCAGGCGCACGCGGTTGACCCAGCCCGAGACCGACAGCGCGCCCAGCACCTCGCCGTCGCGGCCGTGCACCGGGCTGGCCGCGCACACGATGCCGCGCCCCGACTCCTCGTTGTCGTAGGCCACGCCGTCGCGGCGGATGCGGGCCAGTTCCCTGGCCAGCAGGCCGGGGGCGACGAGGCTGCGCTCGCTGACCCGGGCCAGCTCGCCGTCCAGCACCGCCCGGGTCACCTCGGGCGGGGAGAAGGCCAGGATCGCCTTGCCCACGCCGGTGGCGTGGGCGGGCAGCCT
The DNA here is from genome assembly GCF_014202315.1 of Thermocatellispora tengchongensis. Lineage (GTDB taxonomy): Bacteria > Actinomycetota > Actinomycetes > Streptosporangiales > Streptosporangiaceae > Thermocatellispora > Thermocatellispora tengchongensis. The sequence continues at coordinate 247,210 of NZ_JACHGN010000016.1, forward strand.
GCCGCCGACGCGCGAGGGCAGCGCGGGACCGCCCGGCGTGCCGAGGATCTCGACGTAGACGACCTCGCGGCCCTCCAGCACGGCGAGGTGGACGGTCTGCCGGGTCGCCTCGCGCAGGTCGGCCATGTACGGCAGCGCCGCGTCGCGCAGCACCCGCTGCCGGGGCACCCGCTGCCCGATCTCGAACAGGCGCAGGCCCAGACGGACCTCCGTCCCGCACCGCTCCAGCAGGCCCTCCTCGATCAGGCCGAGCGTGATCCGGTGCACGGTCGAGCGGGGCAGCCCGGTCCGCCGCGCCAGCTCGGCGGCTCCCACGGCGTCGTCCTCAGCCCGGAACGCGCCCAGGACGCGGGACACCCGGTGCAGGTACGACTCGTCGGACTTGGGCGGCATACCCGTCACTGTACGGCCCTCGTCCCGTCACGCGGGACACGCCCGTTGGCCGGGGCGTGCCGGGCGGACCAGTATTCACCTGGGAGGACGAGCCTCGCCCTGGGAGCACGACGAGAGGAACGACTATGGACCCGGGTTCCGCGGACAAGGCCGCCGCAGAGCTGCTGGCGGCGTACGCCAGTGGCAATCCGATCCAGCCACTTACCACCACATATCCAGATCTGTCGGTCGAGGACGCCTACGCCATCCAGCGCGCCCAGATCGAGGTCTTCCTGGAGCGCGGCGCCCGGATCAAGGGGCACAAGGTCGGGCTGACCTCGGCCGCGATGCAGCGCCAGCTCGGCGTGGACCAGCCCGACTACGGCCACCTGCTGGACACCATGTTCCACCTGGACGGCGCGCCCATCGACACCGGCCGCTTCATCCAGCCCAGGATCGAGCCGGAGATCGCCTTCGTGCTGCGCCGCCCCCTGGCCGGCCCCGGCGTGACCGCGGCCGACGCGGTCGCCGCGGTCGACTTCGTGCTGCCCGCGCTGGAGATCATCGACTCCCGGATCGCCGACTGGCGGATCACCCTGGCCGACACGATCGCCGACAACGCCTCCAGCGGCGGCGTGGTGCTCGGCAACCGCCCGGTCCGCCTGGACGCCGTGGACCTGGTCCTGGCCGGGTGCCTGCTGCACCGCAACGGCGCCCTGATCGACACCGGGGCGGGCGGCGCGGTGCTCGGCTCCCCGCTCAACGCCCTGGTCTGGCTGGCCAACGTGCTCGGCGAGCAGGGCGTGACCCTGGAGGCCGGGCACGTCGTCCTGCCCGGCTCGATCACCGCCGCGATCCCGGTGGCGCCGGGCGACGTCGTCACCGCCACCCTGGCCGGAATCGGCACCGTCACCGCCCGCTTCGCGGCAGAGGAGGCCAGGTGAGCACGCTGACCGCGGCCATCGTCGGCCCGGGGAACATCGGCACCGACCTGCTGGTCAAGCTGCTGCGCGGCGGGGCCGTGCAGGTCCACTCCATGGTGGGCGTCGATCCGGCCTCCGACGGCCTGGCCCGCGCCCGCGCGCTGGGCGTGGAGGCGTCGGCCGGCGGCGTGGACTGGCTGCTGGCCCAGGACACGCTGCCGGACCTGGTCTTCGAGGCGACCTCCGCCAAGGCGCACCTGGCCAACGCGCCCCGCTACGCCGAGGCGGGCATCAAGGCGATCGACCTCACCCCCGCCGCCGCCGGCCCGTTCGTGTGCCCGCCGGTGAACCTGGACGGCCTGGCCGACGCGCCGAACCTGAACATGATCACCTGCGGCGGGCAGGCCACCATCCCGATCGTGCACGCGGTCTCCTCGGTCGTTCCCGTCGCGTACGCCGAGATCGTCGCCTCGATCGCCTCGCGCTCGGCCGGGCCGGGCACCCGGGCCAACATCGACGAGTTCACCCAGACCACCGCGCGCGCGATCGAGAGCGTCGGCGGCGCGGGCAGGGGCAAGGCGATCATCATCCTGAACCCGGTGGACCCGCCGATGATCATGCGGGACACCGTGTTCTGCGCGATCCCCGCCGACGCCGACACCGACGCCGTCGCCGAGTCGATCCACGCGATGGTGGCCGAGGTCGCGGCGTACGTGCCCGGCTACACGCTGCGCGCCGACCCGCAGTTCGACGCCCCGCGCGAGGAGTGGTACGGCCACGCCCGCGTGGCCGTGTTCCTGGAGGTGCGCGGCAACGGCGACTACCTGCCGCCGTGGGCCGGGAACCTGGACATCATGACCGCCGCCGCCGCCCGCGTGGGCGAGCGCCTCGCCCTCGGGAAGGTGACCACGTGAGCGAGAACACCACCGCGGCCCCCGCGAAGATCAGGATCACCGACTCGACGCTGCGCGACGGCAGCCACGCCATGGCCCACCGCTTCACCGAGGAGCAGGTGCGCGGCGTGGTGCACGCCCTGGACCGCGCCGGGGTGGAGGTCATCGAGGTGACCCACGGCGACGGGCTCGGCGGCTCGTCGTTCAACTACGGGTTCTCGCTGGAAGACGACATCAAGCTGGTGGCCGCCGCGGTGGACGAGGCGACCTCCGCCAGGATCGCCGTGCTGCTGCTGCCCGGCCTGGGCACGGTGGAGGACCTGAAGCGGGCGCACGGCGCGGGCGCGTCGGTGGCCAGGATCGCCACCCACTGCACCGAGGCCGACGTGTCGCTGCAGCACTTCGCCGCGGCCCGCGAGCTGGGCATGGAGACCGTGGGCTTCCTGATGCTCTCGCACCGCATCGGCCCGGCCGAGCTGGCCCGCCAGGCGCGGATCATGGTGGACGGCGGCGCCCAGTGCGTCTACGTGGTCGACTCCGCCGGCGCGCTGGTGCTGGGCGAGGCGCAGGCGCGGATCAGCGCCCTGGTCGCCGAGATCGGGCACGAGGCGCAGGTCGGCTTCCACGGCCACCAGAACCTCTCGCTGGGCGTGGCCAACTCGGTGCTGGCCGCGCAGAACGGCGCCCGGCAGATCGACGGGGCCCTGTGCGCGCTCGGCGCGGGCGCGGGCAACGCCCCCACCGAGGTGCTGGCCGCCACCTTCGACCGGCTGGGCATCCCCACCGGCGTGGACGTCCAGGGCGCCCTGGCCGCCGCCGAGGATGTGGTCAAGCCGTTCCTGCACCGCCTGCCCTTCGCCGACCGCTCCGCCATCACCCAGGGCCACGCCGGGGTCTACTCCAGCTTCCTGCTGCACGCCGAGCGGGCGGCCGAACGCTACGGGGTGCCGGCCCACGAGATCCTGCAGCGCGTGGGCCAGGCCGGCTACGTCGGCGGCCAGGAGGACATGATCATCGACGTCGCGTTGCAGCTCGTGGCCGAGCGCGAGCGCGCCGCCTGAGCGCGCCGTTCGCACGCGCCGCCTGAACGCGCCGCCTGAGCCGGGCGCCTGAGTGTGAACAGTGGGCGCCCGGCCGGGCGCAGGCCCGCTCCGGCGAACGCGATCAGGTGGCGAAGGAGGGACCGGGCGCGCCGCCCACGACGCACGCGATGTCGTCCACGCCGCAGCTCAGCAGAGTGCCGTCCATGCCGAGCACCGTCACGATCTCGGCCCGGCGCGACCGCGCGGCCAGGACCACCCGGCCGGCCACGCCGTTGCACATGATCACTATTCTGCCGATCCAGGCGGGCATCGCCGACGCCTCGACGCTCATCCGATCACGACTCCTTCCGGGTCCAGGACAGGTCTCCCACCTGGCCCGTCCACACCAGGATGGCCGCCATGCAACGCCTCCGCATCGGTCATTCGGCTGTACTCCTCCGATCCTTCCGCATGCGGCGCGCCCATGTGATCGACTACAGTGAAAACGACCGGATCGTCCGTCGATGGCCCCGGGCGCGCCGCCGAAGCGCCCGTTCCCATGCTCCTTCCCCTCCTCGCGGGAGACATCCGCGCGCCGCGGTGACCCGCCCGTCCATCCGGGTGCGCACCCCGTCCGAGCTGCGCGCCCAGCGCCGCCGCCGGCCGCCCCGCTGCCTGGGCCACCTGTGCGCAGCGCCGCTGTGGCCGTTGCACAACGCCAATCTGGGCACCCTGCTGCGCACCTGTGACGCCGCCGGGGCCTGCCTGGCCGTGCCCCGCCTGCCGTGGGTGCCCGAGGCGCTGGCCCGGGGCAACACGCTGCGCCGTCCCGCCTGCGTGCACTGGGTCGGCGACCCGCCGGCCTGGCTGGCGCGGCGGCGGGCGGAGGGCGCGCACGTGCTCGGCGTGGAACTGGCCGAGGACGCCGTCCGCCTCGCCGATCTGCCCATGGCCCGCCGCCCCACCGTCGCGGTGCTCGGCCACGAGCGCGACGGCATCCCGCCCGAGGCACTGGACCTGCTGGACGCCGTGGTCGAGATCCCCATGGTGGGCACGGGCGCCAGCCTGAACGTCGCCGTGGCCGGGTCACTGGTGCTGTACAAGCTCGCCGGGTTCGCCTGACGTACGTACGCCGGCGTACGGCCGTGGCCGCTCCACGGCGGATTCGCCGCACGGCGCCGCCGGAGACGATGGCGCCGAGCCGAGGGGCGAGCCGAGAGTAAGGAGTGGTGACCATGGTGCTCACACAGGAGCGCGTGGCGACGGCGCGGGCCGCGCGCACGTGGCGGCTGGGCGCGCGGACCCGCAAGACCGTCCTGCTGATCCACATCGTGGCCGCGGGGGCGTGGATCGGCATCGACGTGGTGATGGCCGTCGTGGTGTTCACGGCGCTCCTCACCGGCGACGACGCGACCAGGGCGCTGTGCTACCAGATCCTGGAGCTGATCACGTTCTGGCCGCTGCTGGCCGCGGGGCTGGTGTGCCTGGCCAGCGGGGTGGTGCTGGGCCTGGGCACCAAGTACGGCCTGGTGCGCTACTGGTGGGTGGCCGTGAAGCTGGTGGCCAACCTGGTGCTGACCGTGCTGGTGGTGGTCGCGCTCGGCCCCGGGGTGCGCGAGCTGGGGCGGGCGGGCCGGGACCTGGCCGCCGGGCAGGCGGTCGCGGTCCCGGTCGGCGACATGATCTTCCCGCCGATCGTCTCGCCCACGGTGCTGCTGATCGCGTTCGCGCTGTCGGTCTTCAAGCCGTGGGGCCGGATCAGGAGGCGGGCGCGGTGAGGTCGAGCAGATCGGCCACCCGCACCGGCGCGCCGGTGTCCAGCGACTGGTTGCCGGCCAGGCCGGTGAGCAGCGACAGGGCGCCGTCGCGCTCGGTGGCGCTGCGGCCGAGCGGGTCGGGCTCGCCGTCGCCGCCGAACAGGACCGCCGCCATGCGGGCGTCGGCGCCGCCGTGCCCCTCGCGGACGTACCCCGGGACCTCCACGTCGTAGGCCGGGCGCCAGAACGGGCACACGCGCACTCGCGCCGAGCCCTGCTCGGCGGCGGCCTCGGCGCCGTGCAGGGAGGCGCCGCGCAGCTCCCCGCCCTGCCGGGGGGCCACGTGGTCGCTCTCCACGACCTCCAGCTCCAGGCGGCCCCTGCTGCCGTTGAACATCACGCGGTAGCCCTCCCACGGCGCGTACGCCGTGAGGTGGTAGCTCATGGTGGCCCCGGTCGAGTAGCGCACCACCAGGGCCAGGTCGTCCTCGATGGTGACGCCCTCGCCGAAGACGTTCTGGTCGCGGTGGTAGCCGTCGTGCTCCTCGGCCTCCAGGTAGAGCCGGCGCAGGCCCTCGCCGTCGGCCAGGCGCAGCGCGAACGGGTCGCCCTCGGCCTGCGGCGAGCCGTGGGCGCGCTCGTAGTCGCGGGCGTAGCCGTGCCGCAGGCCGGCCTCGCGGCCGTAGAAGAACAGCCGGCCCTGGGCGTACACCTGTTCGGGGGCGGCGCCGAGCCACCAGTTGACCAGGTCGAAGTGGTGGGTGGCCTTGTGCACGAGCAGGCCGCCGGAGTTGGCCTTGTCGCGGTGCCAGCGGCGGAAGTAGTCGGCGCCGTGGCGCACGTCGAGCAGCCACTCGAAGTGCACCGAGCCGACCTCGCCGATCTCGCCGCCGGCGAGCAGGCGGCGCACGGTCTCGTGCAGGGGGTTGTAGCGGTAGTTGAAGGTCACGGTCACCTTGCGGCCGGTGCGCGCCACGGCGTCGAGGACGGCGCGGCACTTGCCGGCGTCGATGGTCATCGGCTTCTCGGTGACCACGTCGCGGCCGGCGTCGAGCGCGGCCACGATGTACTCGTGGTGGTAGCGGTCCACCGTGGCCACCAGCGCGACGTCCACGCGCTCCTTGTCCAGCATGTGCCGGAAGTCGGCGGCGTCGTACTCCGCGGCCTGCGGCGCGCCGAGCGCCGCCAGGGCCTCGTTGTGGTAGCGGACGCGCGCCGGGTTGGTGTCGGCCAGCGCGACCAGCTCGCAGCGGTCGGCGTGGTCCACCGCGATGGCGCGGGCGAACATCTCGGCGCGGGCGCCGGTGCCGATGATCGCGTAGCGCAGCCGCCCACCGGACGGTTCGGGGGCCATGGTGCCTCCATCGGGGGAAGTGATCATGTGGTTCAGGCCGCCAGGTGCTCGCGCAGGACCTCGGCCAGGCCCTCGCGGGGCTCGCAGGCGGCGAAGTCGAAGCAGGCCGCCAGCCGCTCGGCCTCGTCGGGGTCCACCCCGGTGAAGCACCGGCCGAAGTCCTCGACCAGCGGCTCGGCGAGCAGGATGTTGCGCACGAGCAGGTTGATCCAGCCCCTGCGGCCCCAGGGGTAGGGCTGGAAGCCGGGGAACTCCTTGTCGAACAGCTCCTCGATGGGGTCGAGGATGTGCCGCACGTGGGTGTCCACGCCGCCCCAGGAGTCGGCGCCGAGGCGGTCCTTCTTCTCCCGGGCGGGGGCGATGCGGCGCAGGTAGGCGCTGTCCTCGCGCACGCGCACGAGCCCCTGCAGCCCGATGTCCTTGTAGGTCCACAGCGCCCAGCTCGCGCCGTGCTCGCGGTAGATGCCGAGCTGGTCGCGCAGCAGCCGGTAGCGGGCGGAGTCGCGCTCCGGGTCGCCGGTGTAGACGGGCCCGAACTCGCCGATCCAGATCGGGGTGCCGGTGCGGCGCATGTACTCGGTGCGGCGCAGGAAGGTCTGCTCCACCACCGACCGGTCGAAGTACTCCCCGCGGGTGACGCCCGGGTACTCGCCGCCGGCCGCGATCCCGGGCAGCGCGTAGTCGTGCGCGGCGTACACGGTGTTGGGCAGCGGCTCGCCGAAGGCGGAGAAGTCGGAGGCGTAGCGGTTGCCGTCGAGGAAGAGCACGTGCCGGGGGTCCACGGCGCGGATGGCGCGTTCGAGCCGCTCGTAGAACGGGCCGATCGCCTCGCCGGTGGGGTCGCCGGGCTCGTTGACCGGGTTGTAGCCGGCGACCGCGGGGTTGTCGCGGTAGCGGTCGGCGATGGCCTCCCACAGGTGCACGACCCGGTCCTGGAAGTGGCGGTGGATCCAGAACTGCGCCCAGTGGGTGGGGTTGTCGCTGTGCCAGTGCTGGTTCTGCGCGCCGGGCAGGGCGTGCAGGTCGAGGATCGTGTACAGCCCGGCCTCGGCGCAGGCGGCGACGACCCGGTCGAGCCGGTCGAAGCCCTCCTGCTTCAGCTCGAAGGGCCGCTCGTCGTCCTCGAAGTGGCGGTAGTTGAACGGGACGCGGACGGAGTTCATGCCCAGCGACGCCAGGTAGCGGGCGTCGTCGGGGCCGAAGAACCCGGTCAGGAACCGCTCGAAGAACCGGGTGTAGCCCTCCTCGCCCAGGGCGGCGCGCATCGCCCCGCGCGCCAGGGTCTCGGTGGCGGGGTGGCCGGTGATGAAGTTCTCCATGTTCATCCAGCCGCCCAGGCCGATCCCGGCCAGCGTGACCTCGTTGCCGGAGCCGTCCACGAGGCGGTCCCCCCGGACGGCGATCCACGACTGCTCGTTCATGCACTTCCTTTGCGGCGCCTGCCGGAGGCGGGCCTGTCGGGGACGGGGCCGGTGCTGTCGCGTACGAGCAGCCTCGGCTGGAAGCGGACGTTGTGCGCGACGGGCCCGCCGTTCATCAGCGCCCACAGCCGGCCCCACGCCTGCCTGCCCAGCTCGTTCCTGGGGATGGAGGCCGTGGTCAGCGGCGGGGAGGTGTAGCGGGCGAAGGGGATGTCGTCGAAGCCGGTGATGGAGATGTCGCCGGGGATGTCCAGGCCCAGCTCGCGCAGCCCGCTCATCGCGCCGAAGGCGACCATGTCGTTGTAGGCGACGACGGCGGTGGCGCCGGTGGCCACCGCGGCGCGGGCCGCCTGGTGGCCGTCTTCGAAGGTGGCCCCGCAGGCCAGCTCGGTGAGGGTGAAGCCGGGGCCGAGCACGGCCGCGGCGTGCAGGGCGGCGATCCGGTCGCGGTTGGAGGTGCTGGCCTCCGGCCCGGACAGGTAGACCAGGTGGCGGTGGCCGAAGGCGACCAGGTGGGCCACGATCTCCTTGATGCCGGCGGCGTAGTCGACCGACAGCGACGGCACGCTGGAGCCGGGGAGCTCCCGGTTGAGCAGCACGAGGGGGGCCAGCCGCTCGCTGAGCGAGCGCAGCTCCTCCTCGGGCACCCTCGGCGAGGCGAGGACCAGGCCGTCGGAGCGGCGGCGGGCCTCGACCGCCAGGATGGCCTCCTCCCCGGCGTTCTCGTTGGACTCGGCGACCAGCAGCCGGTGCCCCTCCTCGGCCGCGGCGTTGCTCAGGCCGCGCAGCACGTCCTGGAACATCGGGTTGGCCAGGTCGGGGACGATGAGCGAGACGGTGCTGGTGCGCCCCAGCGCGAGGCTGCGCGCCACGGGACTGGGCTCGTAGTTCAGCGCCTCGGCGGCGGCGCGCACCCGGGCGACCAGCTCGGGCGCGACGGTTGAGGTGCCGTTCATCACGCGGGACACGGTCGCCCGCGACACTCCGGCCGCGTCCGCGACGCGGCTGATCGTCGCCTTCGCGCGCTCAGGATGACCACCGCGTCTTCGGGGCGGCCTGGGGGGCGCGTCCTCCTCGCCCCGCCCGCGGTCCCCGGTCCTGGAACTCATCTCGACTCTCCCTGTACGCCCGAGCTTTCACCTGCGGTGCAATGGTCGTCCAGCGGCCCGCCCCCGGGAAGGCCAGGGGCCTCCCGCACGGGCGGCGTGACTCCGCCGTGGTGAAGATACCGGTTTCCCAAATCCTTCAGCAACCGGTTCCCCAGATTTCGGCATCGACCTGGACTAATTCGTTTCCCCAGGTCAACGGAGGACTAACCGACCGTTGACAGTCCATGTTGGCTCTGTTAGAAACTGGTTACTCGCCAGCCGGGGCCCCGCGGCGCTGCATACCCCCCCAACCCTCTCAACCCTGCGTATCGGCAAGGGGTGATTCGATGAGCGATCGCGTGGGCGCGCCGCCGCCCTCGCCTCCGGCCGAAGGCGCCACCGCAGTGGCGCCTCCCCCGGACGAGCCGCCCGCTCCCCCGCGGACCCGTCACCGGCGCGCCGCGTCCGGCGCGCTCCGCCAGGACCGGGCCGGATACCTGTTCCTGGCTCCGTGGTTCGCGGGCATGGCCCTGTTCACCATCGGGCCGATCCTGGCCTCGCTGTACCTGTCCTTCACCGAGTACTCGCTGGTCAAGCCGCCCGAGTGGCTCGGCCTGGACAACTACCGGCGGATGCTGGAGGACCCCCGGCTGGCCAAGTCGCTGCTCGTCACCGTGCAGTACGTGTTCGTCTCGGTGCCGGTGCAGCTCGGCCTGGCCCTGGCGCTCGCGCTGCTGCTCAACCGGGGCGTGCGCGGCCTGAGCTTCTACCGGTCGGTGTACTACCTGCCCTCGCTGCTGGCCGGGAGCGTGTCCATCGCGATCCTGTGGCGGCAGATCTTCGGCAGCGACGGCCTGGTCAACCAGGTCCTGGCCCTGTTCGGCGTCGAGGGCGTGAGCTGGGTGGCGCACCCGGACTTCGCCCTGGGCACGCTGATCGTGCTCAACGCCTGGACGTTCGGCGCGCCGATGGTCATCTTCCTCGCCGGCCTGCGCCAGATACCGGTTTCCTACTACGAGGCGGCCGAGGTGGACGGCGCCAGCACGGTGCGGAAGTTCTTCCACATCACGCTCCCGCTGCTGACGCCGATCATCTTCTTCAACCTGGTGCTGCAGATGATCGGGGCGTTCCAGAGCTTCACCCAGGCGTTCGTGGTCAGCGGCGGCCAGGGCGGCCCGGCCGACTCCACGCTGCTGTACACCCTCTACCTGTACCAGCGCGGCTTCGGCTCCTTCGACATGGGCTACGCCTCGGCGATGGCCTGGACCCTGCTGGTCATCATCGCGGCCCTGACCGGGCTGAACTTCCTCCTGGCCAAGCGGTGGGTGTTCTACAGTGGCTGACACGACGATGACGCGCCCGGCCATGGGGCGCGACGAGCTGCCGAGCCGGCCGCGGCGGGCGCTGAAGCACACCCTGCTGATCGCCTTCGGCGTGGTGATGCTCTACCCGCTGCTGTGGATGGTCTCCAGCTCGGTCAAACCCGACGACCTGATCTTCCGCGACCCGTCCATCTGGCCCACCGAGCTGGACCTGAGCAACTACACCAACGGCTGGACCGCGCTGGAGCACCCCTTCCAGCACTACCTGTGGAACTCCGCGGTGATCGCCATCGCCTCGGTGGTGGGCAACCTGCTGTCGTGCTCGCTGGCGGCCTACGCCTTCGCCCGGCTGAGGTTCCGGGGCAGGAACGTGTTCTTCGCGCTCATGCTCTCGACGCTGATGCTGCCCATCCACGTGCTGATCGTGCCGCAGTACGTGCTGTTCTCCTGGCTGGACTGGATCAACACCGACCTGCCGCTGATCGTGCCGAAGTTCCTGGCCCACGACGCGTTCTTCATCTTCCTGATGGTGCAGTTCATCCGCTCGCTGCCCAGGGAGCTGGACGAGGCGGCCCGCATCGACGGCTGCGGCCACTTCCGGATCTACTGGCGGATCATCATGCCGCTGTCGGCGCCGGCACTGGCGACCTCGGCCCTGTTCACGTTCATCTGGACCTGGAACGACTTCTTCAGCCAGCTCATCTTCCTGACCAACCCCGACCTGTACACCGTGCCGGTCGCCCTGCGCTCGTTCCTGGACGGCCAGGGTGAGACCGCCTGGGGCCAGCTGTTCGCCATGTCGATCGTCGGCCTCGTCCCCATCTTCGGCTTCTTCCTGGCCGGGCAGCGCTACCTCACCCAGGGAATCGCCACCACCGGCATCAAGTGAGTCATCCCCTTCGTTAAATCGTTCCACTCCATCGGCATCCATGGAGGTTCTCCCATGTCCATCCGCTCCTTAAGGCGTCTCGGGGCGCTCGGCCTGGCCGGCGCGCTGCTCGCGGCCACCGCGGCCTGCGGCGGCTCCTCCGGCGGCGACGACGGCACCGTCGAGCTCCGCTTCAGTTGGTGGGGCAACAACGACCGGGCCGCCGCGACGCAGAAGGTCATCGACGCCTTCCAGAAGCAGAACCCGGGCATCAAGGTCACCGGCTCGTTCGCCGACTTCAACGCCTATTTCGACCGCCTGGCCACCGAGGTCGCCTCCGGCGACGCCCCCGACGTCATCACCCTGGGCGGCGCGTACCCGCGCGAGTACGGCGACCGCGGCGCCCTGCTCGACCTGGCCACCGTCAAGGACGTGCTGAAGACCGACAAGATCGACAAGGCGGCGCTCGGCAACGGCAACTTCGGCGACACCCAGTACGGCGTCCCGAGCGGCGTGAACGCGATCGGGGTCGTGGTCGACCCGGTCGTCTTCGAGAAGGCGGGCGTGGAGCTGCCCGACGACGAGACGTGGACCTGGGACGACTTCAAGAGGATCGCCAAGGAGATCGCCGCCAAGTCGCCCAAGGGCACCTTCGGCCTGGCCGACCCCACCAAGACCGACATGCTGGACATCTTCTCCCGGCAGCGCGGCGAGGCCCTCTACACCGCCGACGGCAAGGTCGGCATCAGCGAGCAGACGCTGATCGACTGGTGGAACATGACGCTGGAGCTGCGCGACTCCGGCGCCACCCCGTCCGCGTCGCAGACCGCCGAGCTGATCACCCAGCCCGCGCCGGAGCAGTCGCTGATCGGCCGCGGCCTGGCGGGGATGCAGTTCGACTGGAGCAACCAGATCGGCGCGCTGCGCAAGGCGTCGGGGCACCCGCTGAGGCTGATGCGCGTGCCCGGCGAGACGGGCGCCAAGCAGCCGGGCTCCTGGCTCCAGGCGTCGCAGCTCTACACGATCAACGCCAAGACCGAGCACCCCAAGGAGGCCGCCAAGTTCGTCGACTTCCTGGTCAACAGCCCCGAGGCCGGGAAGATCATCCTCACCGACCGCGGCATCCCGTCCAACTCCGACGTCCGCACCGCCATCGAGCCCGGACTGGACGAGGACCAGAAGGTCCAGGTCGACTACATCTCCGGCCTGACCCCGAAGGCCGGGCCGCCGCTGGTGATTGGGCCGACGGGCTCCACCGACACGCCGCACATCCTGGACCGGGTCAACGCCGAGGTCCTGTTCAACCGGCTCAAGCCGGCCGACGCGGCCAAGGAGTTCATCAGCCAGGTCACGGCGGCGATCCAGCAGTGAGCGGGACGGGCCCGGGGATCGACCGCCGCGCCCTGGTCGCGCGGCACGCGGTCGAGGTGAGCGGTGTCGTGGCGGAGTCACCGCTGTCGGTGGGCAACGGCGAGTTCTGCTACACCGCGGACGTCACCGGTCTGCAGACCTTCCCGGGCCTGTACCCGGTCCAGGACCCGGGCGGCGGCGGGCGCGGCACCCTGCTGGGCACCATGTCCTCCTGGGGCTGGCACAGCGTGCCCGCCGCCGAGCCGTACGACCTGGCGGCCACGATGCGGACGTACCGGACGCCGCGGGGCCCGGTGGCGTACGTGGACATGCGGGGCGGGCTGAGCGCGCACGGCGAGTCGCCCTCCTCGGCCGCCGAGTCGTGGCTGCGCGCCAACCCGCACCGCCTCGACCTGGGCCGGGTCGGCCTGGTCCTGCACGGCGCGCCGCCCGCGCCCGCGGACCTGGCCGGCGCGCGCCAGCGCCTCGACCTGTGGACCGGCGCCATCGGCAGCCGGTTCCGGCTCGGGGGCGTGCCGGTCCGGGTCACCACGGTCTGCCACCCGCGGCGGGACGTGCTGGCCCTGCGCGTCGAGTCGGACCTGCTCGCCTCGGGGCTGGCGGTCCGGTTCGCGTTCCCGTACGGGTCGCAGGCGTGGAGCGACGCGGCCGACTGGTCCCGCCCCGAGGCCCACTCCTCCGAGCTGAGCCGGGTGGACGGCGGGTGGCGGGTGACGCGGACCCTGGACGAGACCATGTACGCGGTGACGCTCGCGCTCTCCCCCGGCGCGGAGCCGGCCCGCACCGGCCCGCACGAGTTCACCGTCACGACGGCGGCGGCCGTCCTGGAGGTGGTGGCCGAGTTCACGCCGCGGGCGACCGACGGCGCGCTCCCCTCCTTCGAGGAGACCCTGGCCGCCTCGCGCGACCACTGGGCCGCGTTCTGGAGCGGCGGCGGCGCGGTGGACCTGTCCGGCAGCGCAGACCCGCGCGCCCCCGAGCTGGAGCGCCGGATCGTGCTGTCGCAGTACCTGACCGCGATCCACTGCGCGGGGTCGTACCCGCCGCAGGAGACCGGCCTGATGGTCAACAGCTGGCGGGGCCGCTTCCATCTGGAGATGCACTGGTGGCACGGCGCGCACTTCCCGCTGTGGGGACGCCCGGAGCTGCTGGAGCGCAGCCTGGGCTGGTACTCCTCCATCCTGCCCCGGGCCCGCGAGACGGCCCGCCGGCAGGGGTGCGCGGGGGCGCGCTGGCCCAAGCAGGTCGGCCCGGACGGCCGGGAGAGCCCGAGCCCGATCGGCCCGTTCCTGGTCTGGCAGCAGCCGCACCCGATCTACCTGGCCGAGCTGGTGCGCCGCTGCTCCCCCCGGCCCGAGGAGGTCCTGCACCGGTACGCCGACATCGTGCTGGAGAGCGCGGCGTTCATGGCCGGCTTCGCGGTCAAGGGCGCGGCCGGCTACGGGCTGGGGCCGCCGCTGGTGCCCGCGCAGGAGTCGTACGAGGCGGTGCGCGCCACCGCCGCCGACCCGGCCTTCGAGCTGGCGTACTGGTCCTGGGCGCTCGGCGTCGCGATACGGTGGCGCGACATGCTGGGGCTCCCACCGGAGCCCTCCTGGGAGCGGGTCTCCGCCGGGATGGCCCCGCCGCTGGTGCGCGGCGGCGTGTACGCGGCCATGCGCGCCGAGCCGTACACGCTGCTGGACGACCACCCGTCCATGCTGTACGCGCTCGGCTTCGTCCCGCACACCGGCCTGATCGACCCGGAGATCATGCGCGCGACCCTGCGTCACGTCCTGGAGGTGTGGCCCTGGGAGACCACCTGGGGCTGGGACTACCCCGCCATCGCCATGACGGCGGCGCGGCTGGGCGAGACCACGACCGCGCTCGACGCCCTGCTGCTGCCGGTCACCAAGAACACGTACCTGCCCAACGGGCACAACCGGCAGACCGCGTCGTTGCCGATCTACCTGCCCGGCAACGGCGGGCTGCTGGCCGCGACCGCGCTGATGGCCCGCGGCTGGGACGGCGCCCCCGCCCACGACGCCCCCGGCTTCCCGCCCGGCGGCGCCTGGATCGTCCGGCACGAGGGCCTGCACCCCATGCCCTGAGCACGCCGCCCCGGCCGCCCCGTGCTAGCCGGGGTTCGGGCCCGAGGTCAGGTCGCGTGCGGCGGCCCAGGCGTCCAGGCGCCGGACGGCGGCGTGGTCGGGGCCGCCGGGGGCCGCGCTGGCCACCGCCACGACCTGCTCGCTGTCGATCGTGGCCAGGATCTGCCAGTCCAGGGTGAAGGTCCCGGCCGCGGGGTGGCTCAGCCGGCTGCGGCCGAAGGTGCGCACGGTGACGACGTGCTCGGCCCACCAGGTGCGGAAGTCGTCATCGCGCACCGACAGCTCGCCCACCAGCTCGTGCAGCCGCGGCTGGTCGTGCCAGGCGCAGGTGGCCATGCGCAGCGTGGAGACCGCCACCTGCGCCTGCTCGCGCCAGTCCACCATCAGGGCGCGGGTGTGCGGGTGCAGGAAGATCATCCGGACGTAGTTGCGCTGCCGGGGCTCGATCGCCTCCAGGTCGCCCATCAGGGCCGAGCCCAGCCGGTTCCAGGCCAGGATGTCCAGGTAGCGGCCCATGACCAGCGCCGGGGTGTCCACGAGGTTGTCCAGCAGCCGCAAGATCAGCGGGCAGACGGTCTGGTCGTCCTCGTCGCAGTGGTCGGGGCCGTCGGGGTGGGCGAGCTGGAGCAGGTGGCGCTGCTCGTCCTCGTTCAACCGCAGGGCGCGGCCGATGGAGTTGAGCACGGCGCGCGAGGCGGTGCGCACCCGGCCTTGCTCCAGCCGGGTGTAGTAGTCCACGCTGATCCCGGCGAGCTGGGCCACCTCCTCGCGCCGCAGCCCCGGCACCCGGCGGGGATAGCCGATGGCGGGCAGGCCGGCCTCGGTGGTGCTGATCGTGGCGCGGCGGGCGGCGAGGAAGGCCGCCAGCGGTCCGCGCGCTTCGGCGTCCGCGTGGTCCATACCCGCCGATTGTGACATCAGAGTGGGCCAATTAGCTGGGAAAACCGTTCCCTGGAAGACGACGGTCCTTCCTGGATCGGCGCGGGGCCGCCACCCTGGGACCAGGGGAGGGAAGCCGGCCCTGGGCGGGAGCACCGGAGGGGCGCTCGCGGCCGGCTTCCCGGCCTCCTCCGCGCGCCTGGAGCCGGCGGAGGCGCTCCCGAGGCTCGGTTTCCTGGATTGGTGGTTCCGCGTGACCCTGACGTGCCCGTCCCCGGCGTCGTTTCCGCCGCCGTTCCCTTCGCCGTTCCCGTCGTCGCCATCCACGTTCCCTTCGCGACCGGCGCCCCGGGGCGCCGGCGTGATCTGGCTCGGCGGGAGCGGGCCGGGCCAGGACCAGGACAAGGACCAGGACAAGGACCAGGACAGGACCGCCGCGCCGGCCGCGACGGCGTCCGGCGCGGGCCCGGAGCGGCCCGCCGGGGAGGGCCGGGCCACCCGCCGGGGAAGGCGTGCCCGCCGGGCGGGGTGATCCGCGCGCCCCGGTGCGCCGCCTGATCGATCGCGTGCCGCGACGATCCCGGTTCGGGTCGCCTCCCACCGCCCCGGCGTGACGCTCCGCCAGGCACCCGGCCTGATAGCGTGGCCGGTGCGGGGCCATGGGAGGGCGCCCTTCTCCACGCGTTCTTGACATCCGGCCTTCCCGCCTTCCGCGCCCACCGGTCGTGAGGCTCCGAGCGGGCTCCCTGCTCTACAGGACGCGGGCCCGCTCCCGGCATTGCTCATGCACCCTTCGTCCCTTGATCAGCTCCCGTACGCCCGCGTGTCGCCTGCGCGCCCCACCTTGTGACGTGCTTCGCACGAAAACGTACGGACGGATGTCATATGAACAAGTGGCGCGCACTCGCCGCGACGGCGGTTCTCGGCACGGCGCTGGCCTCCCTGCCGGCGACGGCGGCGCAGGCCGACCGCATCCACGACCGCTCCACCCGCACCTTCGACCTCCAGGCCCACCGGGGCGGGCTCGGGCTGGTGGTGGAGAGCTCGCTGGCCGGGTTCGCCAACGCGCTGGAGCTCGGGGTCAGCACGCTGGAGCTCGACGTGCAGATCACCGAGGACGGGCAGGCGGTCGTCACCCACGACCGCAGGATCAGCGACCGCAAGTGCCGTGACACGGCGCCGGTCGTGCCCGGCGACCCCGAGTTCCCCTACGTCGGCAAGTACATCAACACCCTGACGCTGGCCCAGGTGCGCACGATGGACTGCGGCTCGCTCACGCTGGCGGAGTTCCCCGGCCAGCGGGCGGTCCCCGGCGCGCCGATGGCCACGCTGCGCGAGGTGTTCGACCTGGTCAACCGCTACCGGGCCCGCCAGGTCACGCTGAACGTGGAGACCAAGGTGGAGGCGGGCGCGCCGCACGAGACCGCGCCGCGCGAGCAGTTCGTCCAGGTGACGGCGGCCGAGATCCGCCGGGCGGGCCTGCTGCGCCAGGTGACCGTCCAGAGCTTCGACTGGGGCGCGCTGATGCGCATGCGCGAGGTCGAGCCGCGGCTGCCGCTGGTGGCGCTCACCAACCGCGACTTCCTGCAGACGGGCCTGCCGGGCGCCTCGCCGTGGCTGGGCGGCATCGACATCGACGACTTCGGCGGCGACCCGCTCAAGGCGGTCGAGTCCTTCGGCGCGGACGCGTTCTCGCCGGTGCACGGCTTCCCGCAGAACGGCAAGGTGACCGACCCGGGCTACCAGCCGTACGTCACCAAGGCGATGGTGGACCAGGCGCACGCCATGGGCATCAAGGTGATCCCGTGGACGATCGACGACGAGGCCACCATGAACAAGCTCATCGACGACGGCGTGGACGGCATCATCACCGACTACCCCGACCGGCTGCGCCAGGTCATGGAGCAGCGTGGTCTCAAGCTGCCCAAGCAGTACCGTCTGAAGCGTTGATCAGGCTCCCCCAGATCCCCTCGTAACCCGATGCTAGGAGCAGACATGATCCTCCGGCGTGTTCTGGCCGTCGCCGCGGCGGCGGCCCTGGTCCCCGTGTGGGCGGGCACGGCCACCGCGGACGACGGCCACCGCGGCAAGGCGAAGGTGCGGTTCGCCACCTTCAACGCCTCACTCAACCGCAACGCGGAAGGCGACCTCGTCCGCGACCTGTCCACGCCGGGGAACACCCAGGCGAAGGTGATCGCCGAGATCATCCAGCGGGCGCGTCCCGACGTGCTGGTCATCAACGAGTTCGACTACGACGAGAACGGCACGGCCGCGCGGCTGTTCCAGCAGAACTACCTGTCGGTGGGCCAGGGAGGCGCGGAGCCGATCTCCTACCGGTACCGGTTCACCGCGCCGAGCAACACCGGCATCGCCTCCGGCTTCGACCTGAACAACAACGGCGCCACGGTCACCGAGCCCGGCGCCGCCGGTTACGGCGACGACGCCCTCGGCTTCGGCAACTTCCCCGGCCAGTACGGCATGGTCGTCTACTCGAAGTACCCGATCGACGTCCGCGACGTGCGGACCTTCCAGAAGTTCCTGTGGAAGGACATGCCCGGCGCGCTGCTGCCGGACGACCCCGCCACCGCCGCCCCGGCCGACTGGTACTCGCCGGAGGAGCTGGCGGTGTTCCGCCTGTCCTCCAAGAGCCACTGGGACGTGCCCGTCCGCATCGGCAAGGAGAAGGTGCACTTCCTGGTCAGCCACCCGACGCCGCCCACCTTCGACGGCGCCGAGGACCGCAACGGCCGCCGCAACCACGACGAGATCCGGTTCTGGGCCGACTACGTGCGTCCCGGGCACGGGCGTTACATCTACGACGACCGCGGCCGGCGCGGCGGCCTCAAGCCGGGCGAGCCGTTCGTGATCGCCGGTGACGAGAACGCCGACCCCAACGACGGCGACAGCTACGACAAGGCGATCCACCAGCTCCTCGACCACCCGATGATCAACGGCCGTTTCGCGCCGTCCAGCGAGGGGGCCGCGGAGGCGTCGTCGCTGCAGGGCGGGGCCAACACCGCCCACACCGGCGACCCGAAGTACGACACGGCGGACTTCGCGGACACGGCCCCGGGCAACCTGCGGGCCGACTACGTGCTGCCCGCCAAGTGGCTGAAGACGGCCGGCGGCGGCGTCTTCTGGCCGGTGTCGAGCGACCCGCTGTCGCGGCTCACCGGGGTGTTCCCCTTCCCCAGCTCCGACCACCGCCTGGTCTGGCTGGACCTGAAGCTGTAGCGGCCCCCCGCCGCGCGGTGGCGTCCCGCACCGGGCGCCGCCGCGCGGTCACCAGGTCCACATCCCGACGCGCACCGGCACCCCGGGCGAGGCGTGCACGACGGGATCGTGGGCGGGTGGCGGCACCCCGGCCGCGGCCAGCAGTCCCTGCTCCAGGCCGGCCAGCGCCGCCCGGTGCAGCGGCCAGGGCGGATGCTCCACCTCGGCCGAGGCGAGCCGGTTGGCGACCCGGGTGAACAGCCGGTACCTGGCGGTCAGGAACTCCGCGAGCCCGTCGTCCCCGCCCAGGGGCGGGCCGATCTCGACCTCGGCGTCGCAGCGGGCTCCGGCGGGCCCGGGCCACAGGCGGCGGCAGCGGTACCGCCACCGGGAGCCCTCGGCGCGTACCGACATGTCGGACCAGAAGTACGGCAGCCAGTAGCCGGCGCGCCCGCCGAGGGCGGCCGGGAGGCGGCCCGCGTCCAGCGACAGGAACCAGATGCCGCCGCGCCCCCGCCCGTCGCGTACGTAGGTGCGCAGGTTGGTCTCCGGGAAGCGCGACACCCACGGCAGGGCCGGAACCCCCGGGGGCCGCACCCCCTCCATGAGGAACGGGGTCAGCCCGATCCACGCCGATCCGTCGAAGGTCTCCACCGTCAGGTCGCCGGGCACCAGCGGCCGGACGGCTTCGACGGGGTAGCGCCAGTGCACGAAGGTCATGGTGGACCAGTGGTGGTGCATCACCGGCCGGGCGACCCGGGGCGGGGCCTCCATCAGCTCCTCCGGCCCGGCGCGGGGCCCGGGGAGCTGGGGGCGATCTCCAGGCTCTCGCCCCGCCTCAGGTACGCGACCCGGCCGCCGTACGCGGTCTGCTCCATGTGCTCGCGGAAGTCGCCCAGCGAGGAGTGGAACACCGTGTAGTCGTCGTAGTGGACGGGCAGCACCTTGCGCGGCCGGATCAGATCCACCCAGTTCGCGCCCTGCTCGCCGTCCATTGTCACGGTGACCAGGCCGAGCAGCCGGGTGCCGCCCAGGTGCACGATGCCCAGGTCGATGTCGGGGAACCGGCGCGGGATCTCGTCCAGTTCGCCGGTCATCAGCGTGTCGCCGCTGACGTGCACACGCAGCGAGACCCGGCCCCCTTCCTCGGCGAACTCCAGCACGCTGCCCATGACGGGCGGCAGCAGCCTGCCCACCGGGCCGGTCGCGTGCCTGGCGGGCACGGCGGTGACGTTCAGCGACCCGCGCGGGCCGGTCAGCTCGTGCTCGTGCCAGGTGCCGAGCCCCACCGCCGCCTCGAACCCCTGCCGCCGCAGCGCCCGCGCGGCCTCCGGCGTGGTGATGATCGGGACGTCCTTGTCCAGCCCCGCGCGGGCCACCCGGTCCCAGTGGTCGCCGTGCATGTGGGAGAGCACGACGGCGTCCAGCGGCGGCAGTTCGCCGACGGTCAGCGCCGGGTCGGTCAGCCGCTTGGAGCTCAGCCCGTACCCCAGGTACGCGCGCTGCCCCCGGTGCAGGAAGTTGGGGTCGGTGAGCAGGGTGAAGCCGTGGTAGCGGATCAGCGTGGTGGCGTTGCCGACGAACAGCACGCTGCCCGTCTCGTGGCCGGGCATCATCGGGCCCGCCCCCCGTCTATCGGCTCCGGGACCGGCCGGGGTCCCGGGAGTGCTCGTCACGTGCGGTCATACCGTCCCGCTGCCCCCGGACGGGGACACCACACCGGATGGCGGGCCCCGGCCGCGCCGGGCTCAGCCGCTGAGGTCCACCTTGCCAAAGAGCATGGCGTAGCTGGACGGGAGCTACGTGAACAGGTGGTTCAGCTCGCCGCCGGAGACGGCCTCGGCCAGGGTGCTCAGCACGGCGCTGGCGTCCCACTGCGCCGTGCCGGGCCGTGCGCCCACCTGGTCGGCGACGCGCCGGCAGAACTCCTCCACGCCGAACGTCGCGGTGGCGCGATCGGGATCGCTGTCGATGCACTCGTGCAACTGCTTGGGGAGCTGGGCCGCCAGGCTCGCGGCCTCCCCTGGCGTGATCCGCGACGACAGCACCCCCAGCACGGCCGCCGTCACCTGGGCGGCCTCCTGCTGCGAGCCGTACTCGCCACGCTCACGCACTTTGGCCAGGAACTCGTCATACCTCACCGTTCGTCCTCCCCTGGGCTCGGTTAGGAGATGTACGGCGGGTCGCCGGCGGCTCCGGGGTCCCCGTCCCCGCCACCGGCCCGATGCGGCGCTATCGCGTATGCCCTTACCAGCGCACGTACGCCCCAAACCGGCGGCGTCCGCCACGGCCGCGGGGCGCGGCGGGCTCGCGTACCCTGGCGGGGTGCGATTCGGGGTGCTGGGGCCGCTGGGCGTGTGGACCGACGACGGGGAGCCGGTCGCGATCCCCGGGCGCAAGGTGCGCGCCCTGCTGGCCGACCTGCTGGTCCACGAGGGGCGTCCGGTCCCGGTGGACCGGCTGATCGAGGACCTGTGGGGTGAGTCTCCGCCCGCCGATCCCGCCGCCGCGCTGCACGTGCGGGTCTCGCAACTGCGCCGCGCCCTGGCCGGGGCGGAGCCGGGAGGCCGCGAGCTGGTCGTCTCCCAGGCCCCGGGGTACGCGCTGCGGGCGGCGCCCGGCGCGGTGGACGCGGCGCGGTTCGCCGGCCTGACCGGGCAGGCGTCGGCGGCCGGTGAGCCGCGGACCCGGGCCCGGCTGCTGGCCGAGGCGCTGAACCTGTGGCGCGGGCCCGCCCTGGCCGACTTCGCCGACGAGGCGTTCGCCGGGGCGGCGGTGGCCCGGTGGGAGGAGCAGCGGCTGGCGGCGGCCGAGTCCTGCGCCGAGGCCCGGCTGGAGCTGGGCGAGCACCGCGAGCTGGCCGGTGAGCTGGGCGAGCTGGTGAGCAGGCACCCGTACCGGGAGCGGCTGCGGGCGGCCCACATGCGGGCCCTGTACCGGGCGGGCCGTACGGGCGAGGCCCTGGAGAGCTTCCGGGATCTGCGGCACCGGCTGGCCGACGAGCTGGGCCTGGACCCGGGGCCGGGACTGGTCGCGCTGCACCGGGCCATCCTGGCCGGCGACCCCGCCGAGGACGCGCCGGCGCCGGCGCCGCGGCCGGTCAAGCCCACCACGAACCTGCCGGCGCCGGTGACCGAGCTGATCGGACGGGATCACGCCGTCCGGCGGGTGCGGGAGCTGCTGGAGTCGGGCCGGCTGGTCACGCTCACCGGGCCGGGTGGCGTGGGCAAGACCAGCGTCGCCATCGCCGCCGCCCGGGGCCTGGCCGAGGCGTACCCGCATGGCGCCTGGCTGGTCGATCTGACCACCTGGGACGGGCTCGGCGACCCGGCCGAGCCGGTGCTGTCCGCCCTGTCCATCCCCGACCCGCCGGGTGCCTGCGAACCGGCGGGCGAGCGGCTGGCGGCGGCCCTGCGGGAGCGGCGCACGCTGCTGGTGCTGGACAACTGCGAGCATGTGATCGAGCCGGTGGCCGGGCTGGTCGCGGCGCTGCTGGCGGCGGCGCCCGGCCTGCGGGTGCTGGCCACCGGCCGCGAGCCGCTGCGGCTGCGCGGCGAGGCGCGCTGGGATCTGCCGCCCCTGGACGTCCCCGACACCGACGACCCGGTCCGGCTGGCCCGGAGCCCGGCCGTCCGGCTGTTCCTCACCCGGGCCGGGCTGGACCCCGCGCCCGAGACCGCCGCCGGCGCGGCCGAGGTGTGCCGGCGGCTGGACGGCATTCCGCTGGCGCTGGAGCTGGCGGCCGCCCGGGTGCCGGCGCTGGGGGTCTCCGAGCTGGCGGCCCGGCTGCGCGTGCCCCGGGACCGGTTCGGGGTGCTGGGCAGCGGCCCGCGCGACGCGCCGGACCGCCAGCGCACCCTGGCCGCGGTGATCGACTGGAGCTGGCGGCTGCTGACCGAGGCCGAGCGGGTGGTGCTGCGCCGGCTGGCCGTGCACTCCGGCGGGTGCACGCTGGACGCGGCCGAGGCGGTGTGCGCGGGCGACGGGGTGGCCGCGGGCGAGGTGCTGGACCTGCTGGCCGGGCTGGTGGACCGCTCGCTGGTGGTGCGCGGTGACGGGCCCCGGTTCCGGCTGCTGGAATCGGTGGCGGCGTACTGCCTGGACCGGCTGCGCGAGAGCGGTGAGGAGGCGGCGCTGCGGCGCAGGCACGCCGAGCACTACCTGGCCCTGGCCGAACGGGCCGAGCCGCGGTTGCGCGGGCCCGGCCAGCGCGAGTGGCTGGGCCGGTTGGACGCCGAGGCCGCCAACCTGCGGGCGGCCCTGGACACGTTCCGGCGCGAGGGCGCGGCCGAGGCGGCGCTGCGGCTGAGCGGGGGCCTGGTGTGGTACTGGTGCCTGCGCGGCCGGTTCGCCGAGGCGCGCCGGGCCCTGGCGGCGGCGCTGGCCGTGCCGGGCGAGGCGCCCGCCGCGATCCGGGGCAGGGCGGAGGTCTGGGACGCCGGCCTGGCGATCCGGCAGGGGCAGGCCCGGCCGGAGCGGGCGGCGGAGGTGCTGCGGGCGTACGAGAAGGCGGTGGAGCCGGTCGAGCTCGCCCGCGCCGAGTGGTTCCTGGCCACGGCGATGCTGGACCTCGGCGACGAGAAGGCGGGGGAGCTTCTGGAGCGGGCGCTGGACACCTTCCGGCCGGCCGGCGACCGATGGGGCGAGGCGGCGGCGCTGAGCAGCCGGGCCATACTGGCGCACATGCGCAACGACCTGGCCGCGCTGGAGCACGACGCCCGGCGCGGCGCCGAGCTGTTCGGCGAGCTGGGCGACGACTGGGGGGTGCTGCAGGCCACGGAGTGGCTGATCGGCCTGGCCGACATGACCGGCGACCACGCCGAGGCGGCCCGGCTGAGCCGGGCCGACCTGAAGGTCGCCGAGGATCTGGGGCTGTGGTCCGACGTGGCGGGCCGGCTGGGCTGGCTGGCGTGGGTCTCGATGCAGTCCGGCGACTACCCGAGCGCCCTGGAGTACGGCGAGCAGGCCAGGCGGCTGGCCGCCGAGCAGGGGCAGCGGGCCGGGGAGGCGTTCGCCGCCATCGGCCTGGCGTTCGCCGCCGGCCGGGGCGGCCACCTCGACACGGCCGAGGAGCACCTGCGGCGGCTGCTGGCCTCCGCGCGGCGGCAGCAGCGGGAGGGCGCGCGGCCGCCGTACCTGTCGATGGTCCTGGTCGAGCTGGGGATGCTGGCCGGGCGGCGGGGCGACCCGGCCGCGGCGCTGGAGCTGCACCGCGAGGGCTTCGACGTCTTCCGCGACCAGGGCTCGGCGTACGGGATGGCGTGGGCGCTGGCGGGCATGGCCGACGCGGCGCTGCGGGACGGCCGGCCCGATCTGGCCGCGCGGCTGCTGGGCGCGGCCGAGTCGGCCCGGCGCGAGTCCGGGCAGCCGCAGTCGGCCTCGGATCGCGACGAACTGGCCCGGATCACGGCCGCGGTACGCGGCGCCGAGCCCGATTTCGCCGGCCTGTTCGCGCGCGGCGCCGAACTCACCCCGGAGCGGGCCCGGACCCTGCTGGACGGGACCGGACCCGGCTCGCGGCCCGGCTCATCGGCCTACTTGGGGACGTAGACGTGGACGACGATCCCGGAGCCGAACCGGTTGACGTCGGCCAGCTTCAGGTGGGTGGTGTCGAACCCGGCGCCCTCGAACAGGTGCTTGCCGGCGCCGACGATGACCGGGAAGTACCAGAAGTGGAACTCGTCGATCAGGCCGTGCTCCACCAGGGTGCGGTCCAGCTCACCGGTGCCCCACTTCACGATGTTCCGGCCCGGCTGTTCCTTCAGCTTCGCGACCTCCTCGGCCACGTCGCCCTTGAGCAGGGTGGCGTTCCAGGTGGTCTCGGTCAGGGTCCGCGACGCCACGTACTTGGGCATGGCGTTCATGTGCTCGGCTTCGGGGCCTTCGCGCCCCGACCACGCCTCCGCGAACCCCTCGTACGTCACCCGCCCGAGCAGCAGCGCGTCGGCCGAGGCCGACAGCTTCTCGGCGTAGCCGGCGTGGTCCTCGTCCCAGTAGGGCTGACCCCAGTGGTGGGGCTCCGCGCGGGACGCGGTGGACGGTCGGGTGTCGTCGATGACGCCGTCCAGTGACACGAAGGTGGACTCGATGAGCTTGCGCATGGTCTGCTCCCGGTTGCCGGTGAGTGCGGTGCGGTCTCGCCCCGCCTGATGACCACAAGCCTGCCGGGAGCGCCTTACGGTTTCCTTCAGGTCGCCCTTCAGGTCGTCCTGAAGGGCGACCTTCGGCTCGCCCCGGGGCCGCCGGTCAGCAGGTCGCCTTGCCCGTGACGCAGTTCATGCTCACCACGTTGCCGACCCCCGGCATGCCCTGCAGCGTGCTCAGCAGCTTCTTCGAATCCAGTGACGGCGAGGCCGTCACCACGTACGACTCGGGCAGGTCCTCGGGGCGCATGGACTTCACCAGCAGGCTGTCCTCCTCGGCGTACTGCTCGCGCAGCTTGCGGTAGGCGGCCTCCTGGTCCTGGAAGTCGACCCTCTCGACGCCGGGGAAGCCGGTCAGCGCGTCCCGCACGGACTTCTTCTGCCCGGCGGTGGCGCCCTTGCCGTGGCAGGTGGGGAACTCGTCGTTCTTGACGCACAGGAAGACGGTGATCTGGTCTCCGGCCGCGCGGGCCGGGCCGGTCGCGGCGGGCGCCTGGCTGGCGGCGCGCCGCTCCCGCTCCTGCGGCTCGGCCGCCGGTTCCGCCCCGCCGCACGCCACCGCGCCGCCGCCCGCGATGACCGCGGCGAGGACGGCGGCCGCCAACGGCCGCCACCCGCCTGCGCGCCGCCGGTGGTGGGCCTGTGCGGGCTCGTTCATGCCGTGCTCCCTGTCTGCTCCCTGTGCTGCCTGCCGGGGGAGCTCCCCCGCGGCCGATCTTGCCCCTTCCGGCCGTTCCTGTCATCCGGGACGCCACGCCCGGATTGCCAATGTGGCAAAAGACTTTGTCATCTCCTGCACCTACGACCGATGCTGTCAGCCCGGAAGGAAGGTGCGAGATGGAACAGACAAGGCGGAGCGGCTACGACGTGGTCGTGATCGGGGGCGGCGCCGCGGGGCTGGGCGGGGCACTGGCCCTGAGCCGCGCCCGGCGGTCGGTGCTGGTGGTGGACGCGGGGCAGCCGCGCAACGCCCCGGCGGAGGGCGTGCACAACTACCTGGGCGCCGA
Source organism: Thermocatellispora tengchongensis (assembly GCF_014202315.1). Taxonomy (GTDB): domain Bacteria; phylum Actinomycetota; class Actinomycetes; order Streptosporangiales; family Streptosporangiaceae; genus Thermocatellispora; species Thermocatellispora tengchongensis. The sequence continues at coordinate 272,933 of NZ_JACHGN010000016.1, forward strand.
GGGCACTCCCCCCGGCGAGCTGCTGGCGCGGGGCCGCCGGGAGGTGGCCGCGTACGGCGGCGAGATCACCGAGGGCACGGTGACCCGGGCGCGGCCCCTCGACGGCGGCGGCTTCCAGGTGGATCTCGCCGACGGCCGCTCGGTGCGCGCCAGGAGGCTGCTGGTGACCACCGGGCTGGTGGACGAGCTGCCGGACGTGCCGGGCCTTGCCGAGCGGTGGGGGCGCGAGGTGCTGCACTGCCCCTACTGCCACGGCTGGGAGGTGCGCGACCAGCCGATCGGGGTGCTGGGCGGGCCCAGGGGGGTGGAGCAGGCGCTGCTGTGGCGGCAGTGGAGCGAGCGGATCACGCTGTTCCGGCACACCGGCCCCGAGCCCACCGAGGACGAGCGCGAGCGGCTCGCCGCCCGCGGTGTGACCGTGGTCGAGGGCGAGGTCGCCGGCCTGCGGGTGGAGGACGACCGGCTGACCGGCGTGGTCCTGACCGGGGGCCGGTTCGTCCCGGTTCGGGCGCTGGCGGTGGCCCCGCTGTTCACCGCCCGCGCCGACGTCCTGGCCGGCCTGGACCTGAAGGTGAGCGAGGTGGAGATGCACGGGCACGTCATGGGCACCCAGGTCACCGTGGACGGCTCGGGGGCGACGGACGTGCCGGGCGTGTGGGCCGCGGGCAACGTCGCCGGCGTCGCCGAGGTCGTCATCGGCTCGGTGGCGGCGGCCACGCGGGCGGCCGGGGCGATCAACGCCGACCTGATCGCCGAGGACACCCGCGAGGCCGTGGCCGCGTACCGCGCGCCGTTCTCGCCGGCGGCGGAGCGCGAGGTCACCGAGCGCGTGCTCGGCGACCGCAGGCACGGCCTGACGCCCTGATCAGGCGTCGACCCAGCCGTGGGTGCGCGCGAGGGTCAGCAGGTGGTGGCGGACCTGGCCGATCTGGGTGCCGGTGAGGCTGGGAACGTGCTCGATGAGCATCTCGGTGACCTCGGCGGTGAAGTCGCGCGCCGACAGCACGTCGCACATCCCGTCGTCGTCGCCGTACTGGTCGGCGGCGGCGGGGCGGCGCGCGGGCGAGGGCTGCTGGTCCAGGATGCTGACGGTGGCGACCTTCAGGCCGCGCTCGCCCTCGGCGACCTCGTAGCGCACCCGCAGCCCCGACTGGATCGCGTGCCGGTGCTCACCGAAGTCGTTGGCGTGGAAGAACACGTCCTCGCCGCCCCCCGCGGGGGCGATGAACCCGTAACCCCGCACGTCGTCGAATCGGAGAATGGTACCGACGGCCACAACAACCCCCACCACAACAGTGAACCGCATAGAAAACAAACCGGCGGACGTCGAAGACATCCGCTGACGCTGCCGCAAGACTACCGCCGTCGCGGGGCCGGCATCCCGCTTCGCCGCCCTGTGCCGGGTCCCCCGAATCCGCGATACCGTGGCCATTCGGATGATGAGACCATCTGACCTCAGCGCCAGCACGACGTACGCTGAAGCTCAGAAGAACCCGGCCCCTAGCGAGGAGACGTCCGAGTGGCACGCATCGGAGACCGCGGAGACCTGCTGAAGTGCACGTTCTGCGGCAAGTCCCAGAGGGAGGTCAGGAAGCTCATCGCCGGGCCGGGCCGGATCTGCATCTGCGACGAGTGCGTCGAGCTGTGCAACGAGCTCATCGACGAGGAGCTCGCCCAGGAGGCCGCGGAGTCGCACGCGGGCGGGCCCGCGGAGCTGCCCAAGCCGCGCGAGATCCGGGCGTTCCTGGACCAGTACGTCATCGGGCAGGACCGGGCGAAGATGGCGCTGTCGGTGGCCGTCTACAACCACTACAAGCGGGTGCGCGCGACGGCCCCCGGCAGGGGCAGGCGGCAGGCAGGGCACGAGGAGCCGGTGGAGCTGGGCAAGTCCAACATCCTGCTCATCGGGCCCACCGGCAGCGGCAAGACCTATCTCGCCCAGACGCTGGCCCGGATGCTGGACGTGCCGTTCGCCATCGCCGACGCCACCGCGCTCACCGAGGCCGGCTACGTCGGCGAGGACGTGGAGAACATCCTGCTCAAGCTGCTCCAGGCCGCCGACTTCGATGTGAAGCGGGCCGAGACCGGCATCGTCTACATCGACGAGATCGACAAGGTGGCCCGCAAGAGCGAGAACCCCTCGATCACCCGCGACGTCTCCGGCGAGGGCGTGCAGCAGGCGCTGCTGAAGATCCTGGAGGGCACGGTGGCGAGCGTGCCGCCGCAGGGCGGGCGCAAGCATCCGCAGCAGGACCTCATCCAGATCGACACCACCAACGTGCTGTTCATCGTCGGCGGCGCGTTCGCCGGGCTGGAGCGGATCATCGAGGCGCGCACCAGCGACAAGAGCGCGGGCTTCGCCGCCACCATCCTGTCGCGCGAGGAGCGCGATGAGGACACCCTGGCCAAGGTGATGCCCGCCGACCTGCTGAAGTACGGCCTGATCCCGGAGTTCGTGGGCCGGCTGCCGGTGACGGCCACCTTCCGCCCGCTCGACCGCGACACGCTGGTGCGCATCCTGACCGAGCCGCGCAACGCCCTGATCAAGCAGTACCGCAAGCTGTTCGAGTACGACGGCGTGGAGCTGGAGTTCGCCCCCGACGCCGTGGAGGCCATCGCGGAGCAGGCGCTGCTGCGCCGCACCGGCGCCAGGGCGACCCGGGCCATCCTGGAGGAGGTCCTGCTCAACGTGATGTACGAGGTGCCGAGCCGCGACGACGTCGCCCGCGTAGTGGTCACCCGCGACACGGTGCTCGACAACGTCAACCCGACCCTGGTCCCGCGCGAGCGCCCCGGCCTCGGCCCCGACCGCCGCGAGCGCTCCGCCTGATCCCGCAGCCGTCCCCGCCGCGCTCAGCCCGCGGCCGCGTCGTGGCGGGCGCGGGCGGCCCGGATGTCGTCACGGTGGGCGACGGCCCAGGCGTCCAGCGCCCGCAGCGGCACGAGCAGGGTACGCCCGAGGTCGGTGAGCGAGTAGTCCACCCGGGGCGGGACCGTGGGGTGCGCGGTCCGGCACACCAGCCCGTCACGGACGAGCCTGCTCAGGGTCAGGGTCAGCATGCGCTGACTGATCCCGTCGATGGCGCGGTGCAGCTCGCCGAAGCGATGGGTACGCTGCCCCAGCAGGACCACGATCAGCACACTCCACTTGTCACCGACCCTGTCGAGCACCTCCCGCACCGGGCAGTCGTCATCGACAGAGATCGCAGGCCCGCGCGCCCCTACCTCACGCACAAGAAGTAACCCTACCTCCCCCACCACCACCGGGCCATGTGAACCGGACCAGGCCATACCGCACCACCGCCGGGCCCCACCACGCCGGGGCCACCCCCACCACCGCCGGGCCGCACCGCACCGCCCCGGGCCGAGTCGCCCCCGCGCCACCTCCGAGCCGGCTCCGCGCCGCCGCCGGGTCGCACCGGCCCACACCGCCCCAGGCCGGTGGGACTGGGGGCGGTGCCGCACCACCGCCGGGCCGGGCCAGACCGCGCCGACGGGAGCGCGCCCAGCCCCCTTGGACGAGAAGGGCCCGAGGCCATCGGCCTGCCAGGGGTGGCTGGGTGTGGCCCCCGGTGTGCGCCGGATGCGCCACGGCATGCGGGCGGGTTTGCACCAGTGTGCTCCACACGCCCGGCCATGCGCCGGATGCGCCGCGGTGTGGGCCGGCCCCACCCCGGTGTGGGCGAGGTGCGCCCGGCTATGCGCCCGCTATATCCCGGTGCCCGCCGGTTGCGTCGCAGGTGCCCCGGGCATGGGAGCGGTGCCGGGTGCGCCGAGATCTGCGCCCGGTGAGCACCCGTTGCGTCCCGGGGCGCAGGCAGGTATGAGCCAGTGTGCTCCGGCAGACCCGGGTATGCGCAGGATGCGCCGCGGTGTGGGCCGGGCGCACCCCGGTGTAGGCCGCGGCGAGTCGGGGCGAGCCGGGCTGCGCCGAGCAGGCTATGCCGAACTGCGGCGAGGCTTGTCAGCCGCGCCGCGCCCGTGGGCCAGGCCACGCTACCGCAAGCGGGGGCGCGCGCCGTGCGTCGCGCCGAGCCGCCCAATGCCGCGCCATGCAGGGGGCCGGGCCGCGCCAGGTCAGGCCGTGCCAGGCCGTGCCAAGCCAGGCCGTGCAAGCCAGGCCAGGCCGAGCCGAGCCAGGCCACGCCGAGCGGGCTGCGCCGAGACGGGCCATGGCGGCCGCGCCGCACCGCGCCGGGCCACGGCACGGCGAGCCGGGTCGCCCGCATGCCGCGCTGGACCGCGCCGAGCGTAGTGAACCCGGCCGCTCACCGCCTGCGCACCATCCGGGCGCACCCGTCCCACGCCGGGCCGCACCCGGCCCACAGCGTGGCACACCCGGCGCATACCCGGGCGTACCGGGGCGCGTCGGGAGCGCACCCGGCGCCAACGGGGGACATCCGGCGCTACCCCGGCGCCCCGGCCACGTCTGCGCATACCCGGGGCATCCGGCCGCAGATCGTCGCGGGGATCGTCGGCGGGGGAACGATGCCGTGCGGGGGTGCTGCGGTGACCGGGGGTGTGCGCGGGCGGGCGCGCCATTCGGCGTGGGCACGTCCGGGGAGCGCCTCGCCGGTCATGGTGCGGCGCTCCCCGGGCACGGGGGCGGTCAGGGCTGGGGGGCAGGTTCGGTCAGGGTGGCCAGGGTTGCGGTGGCGCGGGCGCGGAACTCTGCGACCCGGGCGAGCTTGATGTCCTCGTAGCCGCGGATGATCTCGGGCAGGGCCGCGATCTCGGCGACGGTCTCGGCGGTGGCCGGGGTGAGCCGGTCCAGGGCGGCGCGCACCAGTTCGCGGTACTCCGGTACCAGTGCCCGCTCCACGCGGCGCACTTCGGCGCGGCCGAACACGTCCAGGGCCGTGCCGCGCAGGACGCGGGCGGCGCGCAGGCCGCGGAAGAGGACTCCGGCCGAGCGGCGTAGCCTGATCTTGCGCTTCATGCCCATGGCCCGCAGCATCGGCGGGTGCAGCAGCACCGACACGGCCGCGCCGGGGCCGAACTCCCGCTCCCGCCTGGCCCGCTCCTGCGGGTCCAGGTGCAGCCGGGCGACCTCGTACTCGTCTTTGTAGGCCATCAGCTTGTGCAGGCCGCGGGCGTAGGCGAGCGCTATCGCGGTCCCGGCCTCCTCCCCCGCGCGCTCGGTGGCCAGGGCCGCCACGCGGCGCACGTCCTCGGCGTACGTACGGGCGTAGGCGGCGTTCTGGTAGCCGGTCAGGTCGGCCACGCGCCGGGCCAGCACCTCCTCCAGCCCGTCCGGCTCCGGGGCAGGATCGGGCCCGTCCAGCACCGCCCGTACGGCCTCGGGGGCGGCGACGGCGGCGCGGCCCCAGCGGAAGGCGGCGAGGTTGCTCTCCACGGCGGCGCCGTTGAGCCGGATCGCCGCCTCGATCGACTCCGCCGACACCGGCAGGCACCCGTGCTGGTACGCCGCGCCGACCAGCACCATGTTCGCCGGCATGTGGTCCCGGAACAGCGCCTCCGACAGCCCGTGGGCGTCGAGGTAGAGGTTGTCGGGCCCCCGGGTGGCCGACTCCACCCGTACGATCGCGTCGGCGGGCGAGCCGGGCACCGCCGCGCGGCCGGTCACCATGGCGGCGGTCGGCACGAGGCCGGTGTTGACCACCGCGATCGTGCGCTCCGGCGCCGCCACGGCCAGGTTGGCCTCGGCCGCCGCGCCGAGCAGGTCGAAGCCGAGCAGCACGTCGGCGGTGCCGGGCGAGGCGGCGGTGCTGCCGATGATCGGCTCGGGCGACAGGCGGACGTCGCTGACGACCGGCCCGCCCTTCTGCGCCAGCCCGGTCTGCTCCAGCCCGGCGGCGTGCAGGCCGTCGAGGTGCGCGGCCATCTGCAGGATCTGCGAGACGGTGACCACGCCGGTGCCGCCGATGCCGGGCATGCGCAGCAGCACGCCGGCGCCGACGCGGCGCACCGGCTCCGGCAGGCCGTCCGGGGGCGGGGGCACCGGCCGGTCGGGGCGGGCGCGGCCCGGCTCGACCAGCAGGAACGACGGGCAGTCGCCGTGCAGGCAGCTCAGGTCGGTGTTGCAGGACGCCTGGTGGATGCGGGTCTTGCGGCCGAACTCGGTCTCCACCGGCTGCACCGACAGGCAGGTGGACTTCTGCCCGCAGTCGCCGCAGCCCTCGCACACCCGCTCGTTGATCACGACCTTGGCCGCCGGGACCGGCAGCTTGCCGCGCTTGCGCAGCCTGCGTTCCTCGGCCGCGCAGCGGTCGTCGTGGATCAGCACGGTCACGCCGTCGATCGCGGCCAGCTCCTTCTCGGCCTCGGCCAGCTCGTCGCGGTGCCGTACGGCGGCGATCCGCGCGAGCCGCACGCCCCGGTAGGTCTCCGGCTCCGGCGTGGTGACGATGACGCGGCGCACGCCCTCGATCTCCAGCCACCGGGTCAGCTCGGGCACCCCGAGCCGCCCCTCGGCGCGCTGGCCGCCGGTCATGGCGACGGCGTCGTTGTAGAGCAGCTTGTAGGTGATCGGCACGCCGGCGGCGACGGCGGCGCGGATGGCCAGCGAGCCGGAGTGGTGGAAGGTGCCGTCGCCGAGGTTCTGCACGAAGTGGCGGTCGTCGGTGAACGGCGACAGGCCGATCCACTGCGCGCCCTCGCCGCCCATCTGGGTGATGCCGATCTTGGTGCCGCGGCCGGGACCGTCAAGCGCGACCATGGCGTGGCAGCCGATGCCCACGCCGACCAGCGTGTCGTCGGAGGTGCGGGTGGAGGAGTTGTGCGGGCACCCGGAGCAGAAGAACGGCGTGCGGGCGGGCACCAGCGGCAGCGCGCGGCGGACGGCCCGCGGCGGCTCGGGCGCGAGCGAGCGCAGCCGGACCGCCGCCGCCCGGGGCAGCCGGTCGGTCCCGACGCAGGCGGCGACCGCGGCGGCCACGTCGCCGGCCTTGAGGGTGCCGCGCGGGGTGAGCAGGTCGCGGCCCGACACCGCGGGCGGGCGCTCGGTGCCGTACAGGGCCTGCTTGATCTGCCCTTCCAGGAAGGGGACCTTGTCCTCCACGACCAGCACCCGCTCCAGGCCGGCGGTCATGGCGGCGAGGTGGCCGTGGTCGAGGGGGAACGGCATGGCCAGGCGGATCAGCCGCACCCCCAGGTCGTCCAGCGCGGCCTCGTCCAGGCCGAGGTCCGCCAGCGCGCGCCGTACGACGGCGTACCCGGTGCCGGAGGCGACCACGCCGAGCCTGGCGCGGGCCGGGTCGCCCGGCTCCAGCATGATCCGGTTGAGCCCGTGTTCCCGGGCGTAGGCGCGGGCGAGGTCCAGCCTGCGGGTGAGCATGTCGTACTCGGCCTCCACCGCGGCCGGGCCGACCAGGGTCGGGGGCGCGCTCCGCTCCTGGCGCGGCGGTTCGGGGATGCCGGCGCGCAGGGGGGCGAGATCGACGGTGGCGGAGGCGTCGGCGATGTCGGCGACGATCTTCAGCCCGGTCCACAGCCCGCTCTCGCGCGACAGCGCGACCGCGTGCAGCCCGAACTGGACGATCTCGGCGACGGTGCCCGGGGCGAGCAGCGGCAGCGACAGGCTCTGGCACATCGGCTCGCAGGAGCTGGGCACGGTGGAGGACTTGCTGGCCGGGTCGTCGCCGATCCAGGCGACGGCGCCGCCCAGGCGGGCCGTGCCGGCGATGGTGCCGTGCCTGATGGCGTCGGCGGCGCGGTCCAGGCCGGGGTTCTTGCCGTACCAGAAACCGGTCACCCCGTCGTGCCGCCGTCCCGGCACCTGGCCGAGGAGCTGGGTGCCGGCGACCGCCGTGGCGGCCAGTTCCTCGTTCAGGCCGGGCCGGAACGTCACGCCGGCCGGTTCCAGGAACCGCGCGGCCCGTCCCAGCTCCAGGTCCACGCCGCCCAGGGGCGAGCCGGGGTAGCCGGAGACGAAGACCCGGGTGTCCAGGCCGCGCGCCCGGTCCAGTCGGCGCTGCTCCAGGGTGAGGCGGACGAGTGCCTGGATGCCCGAGATCAGCACGCGGCCGGCGTCGGCGGCGTACTTGTCGTCGAGCGAGACGGGGGCGGATGCGACGCTCACGCGGACCTCCTCGGCGTCGTGGGGGTGTGAGCCAAGCACAGCAACGGCATGCCTGGGCGCACAAGTATCCGCCGACAAATCCGCTCAAAGACGCAAAGAGTTTGCGGAAGAGCGCGATCTCGCTAACGTTCCTTGCATGCGACCGGGGAGAACCACATGGCCGAGATAGACGACATCGACCACAAGGTGCTGCGGCTGCTGCGCGAGGACGGGCGCAGGACCTTCTCGGAGATGGCCGGCGAGGTCGGCTTGTCGGTGGCCGCGGTCAAGCGGCGGGTGGACCGGCTCCGCGAGCTCGGCGTGATCACCGGCTTCACCGCGCAGATCGACCACGCCAAGCTCGGCTGGGGCATCGAGGCGTTCGTCGAGCTGCGCTACGCCGGCACGACCCCGGTCGGCGAGATCGTGCGCACGGCCACCGACATCCCCGAGGTGCAGGCGGTGTTCACCATCGCGGGCGACCCCGACGCGCTGATGCACGTGCGGGTGCGCGACCTGGGCCACCTGCAGCAGGTGATCGACACCCTGCGCCGCGCGGGCACCATCACCGGCACCAAGACGCTGATGGTGCTCGGCTCCTGGACCCGCGAGACGCTGCGCCGCTGACCCCGGCGGCGCGGGTGGTTCACTCGCCGACGGTGAGCACGATCCTGCCGGTGGCCAGGCCGTCGGCCTGGCGGCGCCAGGCGGCCTCGGCGTCCTTCAGCGGCACCGCCTCGTACGCGACCGCCAGCCGGCCCAGGGCCGACTGCTCGGCGATCAGCGTCATCGCCGCGGCGCGCTGCTCGGGGGCCAGCTCGTTGTTGGTGTACCCCAGCAGCCGCAGCGACCTGCTGCGGATCGTCGCGGAGTCGATCGGGCAGGTCTCGGCGGCCGAGGAGCCCAGGTTGACCAGCCTGCCGCCCGCGCGCAGCGTGCGCGCCGCCGCCGCGGCGGGGGCGCCGAAGAGCGGGTCGAGCACCAGGTCCACCGGGCCGGCGGCGACGGCGCGGAAGCGCTCGGCCAGCTCGGCGACGTCCTCGGTGTCCAGCGTGACCACGGCGTCGGCGCCGGCCCGCTCGGCGCGCTCGCGGCCCGCCGGGGAGCGCGCCCCCGCGATCACGCGGCGGGCGCCGGCGATGCGGGCGAGCTGGACGGCCGCCTGGCCGACCACCCCGCCCGCGCCGAGCACGAGCACCTGCTCCCCGGCCGCCAGCTCGCCGCGCCAGGTCAGCGCCATGTGCGCGGCGATGGCGGACAGCCCCCAGCGCGGCCACCGCGACCGGGTCGGCGCCCTCGGGCAGCGGGACCAGATCGGCGGCGGGCACGACCGCGTACTCGGCCATGCTGCCGTCGCCCGGCGCCATGCCGGCCGAGGTGGGGAACCACACCGGCCGGCTGCCGGACACGCCCACCCCCTGCACGCCCGGCACGTACGGGGTGCGCGGCACGCCGAAGTAGGACCTGCCGCCGGCGCACAGCACGTCCAGCGGCGTGATCGGGGCGGCGCCGACCTCGACCAGCGCCTCCCCCGGGCCCGGCTCGGGCACGGGGCGTTCGGCCACGCGCGGCGGCCGGCCCGGGGTGTGGATCTCCGCGGCTCGCATGGTCACGTCGTGATGTCCGGGTAGGGCAGGGTGACGTGCGCGAGCTCGCGGGCGTAGTCGAGCTGCATGCCCAGCGGCTCGGTGGCGTCGCGCTCGAACATCGCGATCCACAGCGTCAGGGTGAGGAACGGGTGGGCGCCCATCTCGAACAGCGCGACGTGGTCGTGCTGGGACAGGGCGCGCCGCTCCTCGTCGGTGAAGCGCAGCCAGGTGGACGCCTCGCCGGAGTGGCAGTTGAGGATCTGGCCGGCCCGCTCCGCCTCCCACCAGGTGACGGTGCCGGCCGGGTCCTCGCGGTACCGCTCGACCAGCTCGGGGTCGCGGTCCACGGTGAACAGGAACTTGTTCAGCAGATACTTGCTCACAGCCCCTCCTTCGCCGGCGCCTGCCCGTCGGTTCGCTCGCTCACTGCCGGCCTCCGTCCGGGTACCAGGTGAAGTACGCCTCCATGGTGTGGAACAGATCGTAGGTGTCCACGTAGTCGGCCTTGCGGCCCTCGCCCGCGACGCCCATCATCAGCATGAAGTCCATGAACCCGTGCGTGGCGTTGCCCGGCAGGTGCAGGCTCTCCAGGCTCACCTCGGCCAGGCAGCCCTCGATGTCGCCGGAGGAGATCCACTCCACGGCCTTGCGGTCGAACTCCGGGTCGGGGCCGTGCGGCCCGAACTGGCGCGGCCCGCCGAGCTCCAGCGACAGGTGGCCGGTGCCGATGACCGCCACCCGCTTGTCCGACGGCCACGACTCCACCAGCTCGCGGATCGTCCGCCCGAGCTGCACGAACCGTTTCGGCTGCGGCAGAGGCGGGGCGAAGATGTTGGTGTAGATAGGCACGATCGGCAGGTCGTTCTGCGGGCGCAGCGTGATGATCGGGCACGTGATGGAGTGGTCGATGCGCAGCTCGTTGGAGAAGGCCAGGTCGAACCCGGCGTCCAGGCCCTCGCGCAGGATGTACGCCGACAGGTCCTCCTGCCCGGTGAAGAACATCCGGGGCAGCCCGAACTCGCGCTCCTCGTTGTACCAGTTCGCGTCGTAGAAGGGCGCCTTGCCGACGAGGAACTGCGGCATGTTGTCCAGCCAGAGCTGGTGGAAGTGGTCCGAACCCACCATGACCAGCACGTCGGGGCGCGCCCTGGTCAGGGTCTCCCGGAACGCCTCCACCTTGCGCACCCACTCGTCCGCGAACGGCGGCCGGTCCTCGCCGGTGGCGGTGCTGGCCCGGTAGTAGAAGGGGTGATGGGTGGACGCGATCACCGCGACGAGCTCAGCCATGCGAACCTCCAGTGGCGTCGATGTCGGGGGTGTACGGCTCGGGGGCGACGGACCGGTTGTTCAGGTCAACCGACAGGAAGATGTCGTTGGCGACGGGGTTGCGCAGTTCCTCGGCGAGCTGCCCGATCAGCCCGGCGGTGCGGGCGAGCAGGGCGAAGCCGCGCAGCAGTTCCATGGGCAGGCCGAGGTCGGCCAGGGCCGCGCCGCACACGCCGGCGCCGTTGAGCGGCAGCGTACGGCCCAGGACCTGGGGGTGGACCCGGCCGATGGCGGCGAACAGCGACAGGTGCGGCCCGAACAGGCCCTCCTCGGCCGCGATGGTGAACAGGCGCGGGGTGCGCGGGTCGCCGTCCTTGTGCACGTGGTGGCCCAGGCCCGGGATGAACAGCCGGGCCTCGCGCCGCGCCCGCACGGTCTCCAGTGCCAGGGCGTCCCAGCCTGCGTCGTCGGCGGGCAGGGCGCCGTCGCGGGAGCGCAGCACCTCGTGCAGGAACCGGCCGCAGTCCTCGGTCACGCCGAGGAAGCGGGAGCCGCCGCCGAGCAGCCCGGCCGCCAGCGCGCCCTGGACGGAGTCGGGCGCCGACAGGTACGTCAGCCGGGTGACGATCGCGGTGGGCGTGAACCCGTGGTCGGCCAGCGCGGCCAGCACGGCCTCGAACACCCGGGTCTCGCCCGCCGTGGGGCGGCGCTGGGTGGCCAGCCAGAAGGCCAGCTCGCCGAACCCGACCTCGCCCATCACGTCCTCGGCGAGGTCGTGGCCGAGCAGCGTGATCGAGGTCCGCGACGAGGCGCCCAGCGCGGTGGGGTACTCCGGCCGGTCAGCCACGCTCGTCCTCCGCCTGGGTGAGCCACTTGCGCAGTTCCTCGCCGTGCTCGTCCAGCTCCGGCGGCGGCAGCCGGTACGCGGCCGGCGTCTCGGAGAAGCGGATCGGGTGCCGCGTCGTCGGCACGGCCCGCTCGCCCTCGCCGACCTCCACGATCGGCTCCAGCCCGAACCGCTCGGCCATGGCGAACCCGCCGTCGATGGTGTTGATCGGGCCGCACGGCACGCCGGCCGCGACCAGCAGGTCGAACCACTCCACCGCGCCGCGGGTGGCCAGGCGCTCCTCCAGGATCGGCCGCAGCTCCTCCCGGTTGGCGGTGCGGTCGGCGTTGCGCGCGAAGCGCGGGTCGGACGGGACGTCCGGGATGCCCAGCACCTCGCACAGCCCGCGGAACTGGCCGTCATTGGCGGCGGCGATGATGATGTCGTTGTCGGCGGTGGGCAGCGGCTCGTAGGGGAAGACGCTGGGGTGGGCGTTGCCCATGCGGAACGGCACCACGCCGCCCGCGACGTACGCGCTGCTCTGGTTGACCAGGCCGGTCAGCGCCGAGGACAGCAGGTTGACCTCCACGTGCTGCCCGCGGCCGGTGCGGTCGCGGTGGCGCAGCGCGGCGAGGATGCCGATGACGGCGTGGTTGCCGGCCATCACGTCGAAGACCGAGATCCCGGCCCGGTAGGGCGGCCCGTCGGGCTCGCCGGTCAGGCTCATCAGCCCGGAGATGGCCTGCACCATCAGGTCGTAGCCCGGCACGTGCCGGCCGGCGCCGGAGCCGAAGCCGCTGATCGAGGCGTACACGACGCCGGGGTTGGCGGCGCGCACGTCGTCGTAGCCCAGGCCGTACTTGTCCAGCCCGCCCGGCTTGAAGTTCTCGATCATCACGTCGGCGCGGCGGGCCAGCTCGCGGGCCACGGCGGCGTCGGCCTCGTCGCGCAGGTCCAGCGCGATCGAGCGCTTGCCGCGGTTGACGCCGAGGTAGTAGGTCGAGGTCTCGCCGCGGGTCGGCGGCATCCAGCCGCGGGTGTCGTCGCCCTTCGGGCCCTCGACCTTGACGACGTCGGCGCCCATGTCGGCCAGCAGCATCGTGGCGTACGGGCCGGCCAGGACGCGGGAGAAGTCGGCCACCAGCACGCCCGACAGCGGCCCACCCCCGGACGGCCTCTCCGTGACGGCTTCTTGTCTCATCCGGCTTCGCCCTCCAAGTCCGTTCATCGGACATCTGTCCGCAAGCGCGATTCTGGCATATCCGAAGGCGGCGTCAAGTGCCCGTCCGCACGGCCGCTCCGGTACCGGCCGTACCGTGTCCCGGCCGGAGAGCGACCGCTTGACAGGGGCGCCCGCGCTCATCAGAGTAACGGCGAACAGAGGTGACCGTGCAGCGGACAGTCGTTCGGAGAACCGGCGGCACCGCGCACCGGTCGGTGAGGAGCCAGCGATGAACGAGCGGACCCAGTTCGAGCCCGGACGCCCCGTGGTGCTGCGGGGCGGCACGGTCCTGCCGATGGACGAGCGGCGCACGGTGCTCGCCGGCGCCGACGTCCTGGTGACCGGCGACCGGATCGCGGCCGTGGGCCCCGGCCTGGAGGCGCCCGAGGGCACCGTGGAAATCGACGCGAGCGGCGGCATCGTCATGCCGGGCATGATCGACACCCACCGGCACATGTGGCAGACCGTCATGCGCGGCTACGGGGCGGACTGGACGCTGACCCAGTACTTCGTGTGGTACTACCTCGAACACGGCAAGCTGTTCCGGCCCGAGGACGTCCACGCCGGCAACGTCCTGGCCGCGATCGAGGCGATCGACGCCGGCGTCACCACCGTCGTGGACTGGTCGCACGGCCTGCAGACCGTAGAGCACGCCGACGCCGCCGTGGACGCGCTGCGCTCGGTGCCCGGCCGGTTCGTGCTCGCCTACGGCAACATCCAGCGCCCGCCCGCGGAGTGGACGGCCGCGCCGGAGTTCCGCGACTTCGTCGCGCGCAGGATCACCGGCGACGACATGCTCGGCTTCCAGCTCGCCTTCGACGTCACCGGCGACCCCGCCTTCCCGGAGAAGCCCGCCTTCGAGGTGGCCCGCGAGCTGGGCGTCGCGGTCACCACGCACGCCGGGGTGTGGGGCGCCACCGGCGACGACGGCATCAAGCTGATGTACGACCACGGCTTCATGACCCCCGAGACCGTGTACGTGCACGCCGCCTCGCTGTCGGCCGACTCCTACCACCGCATCGCGGCCACCGGCGGCTCCATCTCGGTCTCCACCGAGAGCGAGCAGAGCGCCGGCCAGGGCTACCCGCCCACCTGGGCGATCCGCGCGCACGGCATCCCGGTGTCGCTGTCGATGGACACCAGCGTGTGGTGGAGCGGCGACCTGTTCTCGGCCATGCGCACCACCCTGGGCGCCGACCGCTCGCGCGAGCACATGGAGGCGCACGCCAGGAACGAGACCGTTACCCACTGCAGCCTGCGCGCCGACCAGGTGGTGGAGTGGGCCACCCGCGGCGGGGCCCACGCCATCGGCCGGGACGCCGACCTGGGCCGGATCGAGCCGGGCATGAAGGCCGACCTCGTCCTGATCCAGAACGAGAACTCGCCGGTGTCGTTCCCGCTGCTCAACCCCTACGGCCACGTGGCGTTCCAGGCGCAGCGCGGGGACGTGCGCACGGTGATCGTGAACGGCCGCGTGGTCAAGCACGACCACCGGCTGATCGGCGTGGACCTCGCCGCCGCCCGCCACGACGCCGAGCGGACCGTCGAGTACCTGCGCTCCAGCATGGGCGAGGAAGCCTGGGAGAAGGGCATGAACCCCGACATCCCGCCCACCAAGATCCTCGACAACCCGTACACCTACACCGACTACCGCAGCTCGTCCACCCACACCCGATGACAAACGGACAGCCGTCCGGAACGTGGTCAGCGGAAGCATGGACGTAACGCCATCGGAGCACCGGCATGATGTGATGGAAGGCGAAGCGGCGGGCGGCGCGGCCGGGCGGTCCCGGCCATCCGGCCGCCGCTGTGCGGACAACGGTGCGCCCACCCCGTCCAGAATTGGATGAGCGCACCCGGGCGAGACCAGGAAGAGGGCGTACATGGCGCGTGCCGACACCGGACCGGACTTCATCGAGGCGCTGGCCCGCGGCCTCGATGTGATCAAGGCGTTCCAGCCCGGCCGCCCCGTCATGTCCCTCACCGAGGTGGCCACCGCGACCGGCCTGGCCCGGCCGACGGCCCGCCGCATCCTGCTCACGCTGCAGGACCTGGGCTACGCGCGGGCCGAGCGCGGCGGCTTCGCGCTCACCCCGCGGGTGCTCGAACTCGGCGTCACCTACGTGCGCTCGATGGGGCTGTGGGAGGTCGCCCGGCCACACCTGGAGCACCTTGTGGCCCAGACCAACGAGTCGTCCTCGATCGCCCAGCTCGACGGCTCCGACATCGTGTACGTCGCCCGGGTGGCGGTCCCCAAGATCGTCACCCTGTCGGTGCAGATCGGCACCCGTTTCCCCGCGCTGCAGACCTCCCTGGGCAAGGTCCTGCTGGCCGCCCTCCCGCCCGAGGAGGTCGAGCGCGTGCTGGCCGAGCCCAGCCGCTCGGGCATCGAGCCCCGCTGGCGTCCGGGCGCCGAGGAGCGCGAGGCGGCCCTGCGCGCGGTGCGCGCCCGCGGCTGGGCCCTGACCGACGAGGAGCTCGCCCTGGGCATCCGCTCCGTCGCGGCCCCCCTGCGCGACGGGCTCGGCAACGTCATCGCCGCGGTGAACGTCAACGCCCACGCCGCCGAGACCTCGGTGGCGAAGCTGACCGAGGAATACCTCCCCCTCCTGCTCAAGACCGCCGGCGCCATCAGCGCCGACTGGGCGCTGTACGAAACCGTCCCCCAGGTCACCGCCTCCTGACCCGCCGGCTTCCCCGCAGAGGAATCCGCGCGGTACGCCACACGGCAGGAGCCGTCGCCCTCCGGCCGGCGGCGGAGATCGCACGGGAGAGCGACGGCACCGGCGGCGTGACGTTCGCTAGCGCGTCAGGTGCCGGCCTCCGGCCACCGACACGACCTCGCCGTTGACATGGCCGTTCGCGGCCGAGCCGAGATAGGCGACCGCGGAGGCGACGTCCTCGGGGGTGCAGATGCGGCGCGTGGGGGTCTTCGCCGCCTCGGCGTCGATGGCCCGCTGTCCGAACCCGGGAGAGGTCAGCGCCCGCTCGGTGAGGGTGAAGCCGGGCCGTACGACGTTGGTGAGGACGCCATGCTCGGCTTCGCGCACGGCGAGCACCTTCGCGGCCGTCTCCAGTGCGCCCTTGGCGGCCGGGTACACCACGCCCGCGGGTATGGGCTGATCCACCACGTCGGACGAGATGATCACCACACGTCCCCACCCGGCGTCCCGCATGCCGGGCAGCACGGCGTCGATGAGCGCCAGCGTGCCGACCGCGTTCGCGGTGAAGCCGTCGGCCAGCGAGTCCCACGTCTCCGGCGCCCGGTCCGGCCAGGAGACCGCGTTGGCGACCAGGACCGCGACACCGCCGAGCTCGCCTTCGACCCGGCGCACCGCCTGCCGCGCCGAGTCGCGGTCGCGCTGGTCGATCCGCAGCGTCATGCCCGTGCCGCCCGCCCGCTCGATCGACTCGACGAGGGCCCGCGCCCGCTCCTCGTTACGGTGCCAGGACGCCGCGACGTACGCGCCCTCCTCCGCGTACGCCCGCGCGACCGCCCGGCCGATGTCGCCCGAGGCCCCGGTGACCAGCACGACCCGGCCCTGAAGTCCGAGATCCATCCAATGCCTCCAATAATTAGTCGGCTATCTATTAGCCGACTATACATCTGTAGGATGGGCGCCGTGGATGCCAGTGAAGTGATGCGCGTCAACCGGGCGCTGAACAAGATGAGCAAGCTCTACCGCACCGCGAAGGCGCGCAAGCTGGAGGCGCTCGGGCTGCATCCCGGACAGGACGTGCTGTTGTGGCTGCTCGCCCAGGAGCCCGGCGGCATGACGGTCTCGGAGCTGGCGGGGCGGCTGGGCATCGAGCCGCCCACCGCGACCCGCAGCCTGAGCCGGCTGGAGGGCGGCGGCTGGTTCCGGCGCGAGCGGGTCCCCGGCGACCGCCGCCAGGTGCGCATCGTGGTCACCGACGCCGGCCACGAGCTGGTGCCCCGCATCGAACAGGTGTGGACGGAACTCGCCGAGGAGACGATGGGCGGCGCGAGCGACGAGCAGCGCGAGATCGCGGTCTCGACCCTGGAGCAGGCCAACGACCGGCTGCGCCGCCTGGTCGGCGAAGCCGTCCTGGCCGAGGAGTGACACGGGCGGCCAGGAGCCGGGTCGCCCGCCATGCCGCCGGGGAGATGCGAGGACGCGCACGAGAGCCGTGTGCGACCATGTCATCACTCTCGGCGACGGAGGCGTGCTCATGGGGTGGTGGCCGGCGCTGGCAGCCGTCCTGGCAGGGCTGGCGCAGTTCCTCCAGCCGTTCATGCTCAGCGCGCAGGCGCTGCGCGGGCTGCTGCACATCGCCCCCGGCATGGTGCGCTCCCTCCGGTCGCCCATGCCGGACCCGGACGGCGAAAGGGTGGCGCTGTTCTTCTCGATGCTCCTCGAATCCCGGGACATGCGGCGTGGTGTCGCCTACCCGTCGCTGCCCGTGTTCCCGGGTGTCTACCTCATGCTGGCGTGCAGCCCGGTGGTCGGGAACGTCGCCGCCTTCGCCCTGGGCGGCGCGGGGGACCACGTCCCCTCGTGGGCCGAGGTGTATCCCGAGCCCGAGGCCGTCCTGCTCGGCGCGGTGCCGCTCGCCTGGGCCGTCTCGGTGCTGTCCCTGCACATCGCCGTGCATCTGCACCTGTGGGAGTGCGGCATCCTCCGGCCGCGGGGGTTCGGCCTCCTCCTGCTGTGGGGCGGCTTCCTGCCGGCCACGACGCTGGCCTGCGCCTGGGGCTACCACCTCATTACGGACGTCAGCATGTGGCTCGCCGTGACGACGTTGCTGGTCACCGCGACCGGCATCGGATGGAGCACCAACCGCCGGATGTGGGAGACGCTGGAGTCCTTCCAGGTGCTGCGCAGGCCCTGGAACGTGCGCAGCGAGTCGATCGCGCTGAGGCTGCCCCGGGCGGGGTCGGCCCTCGGCGGCCGGGTGTGGTTCGCGGCTCTGCTGCTGCTGACCTCGATACCGGCGACGCTGGCCGCCTACGCCGATCTGTACGGCGCAGGGGTCGCCGCGGTCGAGTGGGCCGTGGCGCTGCCCATGACGGCCGCCGTGCTCCAGGTCGTCAAAGACCTCGTGCTGGACCTCAAATCCGCCCTGGCCAGGGCGCACCGGCTGCCCGACCTGGAGTAGGGGCTCACGGCGGGGAGGCCGCCCGCTGCCGGGAGCGGGGCTTGGCGCGGACGTGCATGCGCTCTGCCCTGGCGGCCGGACAGGTTGAGCACCTCCGCCGGGGAGTCGCCGGCGGGGCCGAACCAGTGCGGAGGCGGGTGTCGCACTCGGCGGCCTCGCCCGGTCCCGTGATCAGGCCCGGCCGGGTGGTGCGACCGCCGCCTCGCCTTGATCGGCCGTGGGCTCAACGCGGGCGTTCGACCCGGCCCTCGTGCCAGACCGGCTCGTCGCTCTCGTAGACGCTCCCGTCGGCTCCGAAGATCAGGAAACGGTCGAAGTCGGCGGCGAACCAGCGGTCGTGGGTGACGGCCAGCACCGTGCCGGAGAAGGAGGCCAGGCCCTGCTGCAGGGCCTCGGCACTGGCCAGGTCCAGGTTGTCGGTGGGCTCGTCCAGCAGCAGCAACGTGGCGCCGGACAGCTCCAGCAGCAGGATCTGCAGCCGGGCCTGCTGGCCGCCCGACAGGCTCTCGAAGCGCCGGCCGGCGGCGGGGGCGAGCTCGTAGCGGGCCAGGGCGGCCATCGCCTCGTTCAAGGTGAGCGCGTGACCGGTCATGACCAGCTCGGCCGGGGTGCGGCCGTGCAGATCGGGCCGGGTGTGGGTCTGCACGAACCGGCCGGGAACGACGCGTGCTCCCAGCCGCACCGAACCGCGGTGCGGCACCGCGGGCACCGCGCCGTCGGCGGCCTGTTCCAGCAGACGCAGGAACTGGGACTTGCCCGAGCCGTTGGAGCCGAGCACCCCGACGCGCTCGCCGTACCAGATCTCGGTGCCGAACGGCCGCATCAGCCCGACGAGCTCCAGGTTCTCGCAGATGACGGCCCGTTTGCCGGTACGGCCGCCACGCAGCCGCATCCGCACGTTCTGCGGCCTGGGCGGGCGCTGCGGCGGGCCGGCCTCCTCGAAGCGGCTCAGCCGGGTGCGCGCGGCCCGGTAGGCCGAGGACACCGCGTCGTTGTTGGCCGCGGTCTGCCGCAAGGTGTGCACCAACTGCCTGAGCTTGGCGTGCTCCTCGTTCCAGCGCCGGCGCCGCTCCTCCAGCCGGGCGATGCGCTCCTCGCGGGCCCTGGCATAGGAGGCGAAGCCGCCGCCGTGCACCCAGACGCCCCGATCCTCCACGGTCACGATCCGGTCGGCGACGTTCGCGAGAAGCCACCGGTCGTGGGAGACCAGCAGGACCGTTTTGCCGGTGGCCCGCAACCGGGCCTCCAGCCACTGCTTGCCGGGCACGTCCAGGTAGTTGTCCGGCTCGTCCAGCAGCAGGACCTCGTCGGGGCCGCGCAGCAGGGCCTCCAGGACCAGGCGTTTCTGCTCCCCTCCCGACAGGGTGTTCACCGGACGGTCTCGGACCTCCTCGTAGGGCAGGCCCAGGGCCGCCGTGGCGCAGGTGTCCCAGACGACCTCCATGTCGTAGCCGCCGGCGTCGGTGTAGTCGGCGATGGCCTGCGCGTACGCGAGCTGCGTCGTCTCGTCGTCGCGGGCGGCGAGCGCGGCCTCCGCTCCCGCCAGGGCGGACGCGGCGGCGCGGACCCGGCCGGGCGCCACCGACAGCAGCAGGTCGTGCAGGGTCCGGTCATCGCGGATGCCGCCGATGAACTGCCGCATCACCCCCAGCCCGCCCGAGGAGACCACTCGGCCGTCCTCCGGCCGCAGATCCCCGGCGATCAGGCGGAGCAGGGTGGTCTTGCCCGCGCCGTTCGGCCCCACCAGCCCGGCCTTGACCCCGTCGCCGACGCGGAACGACACCTCGTGCAGGAGCAGCGGCCCGTCCGGCAGCACGTAGGTCAGCCGGTCCACCTCGACATGTCCCGCCACGGCGCCACCCCCACCTCTCGATCGGTGTTCTGGAGACCGGATCAATGATCCGGTGCCCGATCGCCATACTAGACTCACCGCCGTGGACACGAGCAAGGCGAAATCGGCGACGCGCCGCCCAGCGGCAGGAGACGTGTGGCTGCGGCCATCCGGGCGGGCGGGGCGCGACGCCCCGCCGCTCAGCCGCGACCGGATCGTCGAGGAGGCCGTGGCCCTCCTGGACGCCGAGGGGGCCGACCGGCTGACCATGCGCCGCCTGGCCGAACGGCTCGGCACCGGCTCCACCACGCTGTACTGGCACGTGAAGACCAAGGACGACGTGCTCGACCTCGCCCTCGACACGATCTTCGCCGAGGTCGCCGTCCCGCGGCGGGGCGAGGGAGGATGGCGCGCCGACGTCACCGCGCTGATCAACGGATGGCGGGCGACCCTGCTGCGGCATCCCTGGTCGGCGGCGCTGCTGGGCCGTCCCATGCTGGGCCCCAACGTCCTGGCCCGCAGCGAGTTCCTGTACGCCACCCTCCTGGAGGCCGGCGTCATCGAACCCCACCTCACCGCCGCGGCGTACGGGCTGTCCAACTACGTCATCGGCTCCGCGCTGATGGAGTCCACCTGGCTCACCACCACCGAGCGGGAGGTCGAGCATGCCGCCCGGGAGCATGTGCACGCCAACCGGGACCGCTACCCGGCCCTCGCCGCCCACGGCCCGTTCGTCGCGGGCGACGACTGGGACACCACCTTCGCGCTCGGCCTGACCTGGCTGCTCGACGGCATCCAGGCCACGATCGCCGGCGCCGACGGCGCCGCGCCCGCGTGAGGCGGCCCGCGTCAGCGGGACACGATCCGCTCCACGTCGAACGACGACGGGCCCCACAGAGCATGGCGGCCCGCTGGCTCGGCGGGCGGCCGGACGTACGCGTACGCGGGCTCCCCCGGGCCGACGCCGTCGGCGAGCAGCAGCGCCCGCATCAGCCGGGGGGCGTTGGCACGGCCGGCCGAGACCTTCCCGGGCCGCCGGTGATCGCGTCCGCGCACCCGCCGCCCGGACGGGACATGGGTGATCCAGACCGCCGAATCCGGCTCGCCCCCGCATGACGGTCCCCGCCGGCAGTAGACCTCTTCCCGCCAGTCCTCCGGCGCGCCGGGCAGTTCCGCGGGACCGCCATCGTCGGGCCAGACCCGCACCTCGACCCGCTCATCGGCCCGCTCATCGGCCCGGCCGGGCTCCTCCGGCGCGGCGTACGGGTCGAAGAACGCGTGGACCCCGCCCAGCCGTTTGAACACCGACCAGGCCCCGGCACCGCTCTCGCCCGCGTGCACCGCCACGGCCGACTCGCCGTCGAGGGGCACGGTCCGCCAGCCGAGCCGGGCGGCGTGCTCGCGGCAGGACCGCATGACGATGCCCGGCGCGACCGGCCAGGCCGGCGCCGGTTCGCCCGGCTCCCGGAGCGGCTCGACCACGATCACCGCGTCGTACGGGTCATAGGGGTCCCAGCGCTGCGCGGAGCCGTCGAACACGAGCGCCTCCATGGCCTCCATCTGCCGGCGCAGCCTGCGGCCCAGCCGGTGGTCTCGCAGGACGGCCGGCGTGTACAGCAGCCGTTCGATCTCGGCGTACTCGGCCATGAGGGCTTCGTATCCGGATGCGTCCATGCTCTCGATGGTGCAGCGAGCGGGCGCCTTTACAATGTAGATTTCCAGCTTTCCCCGGCACGCGCGAGGGGCCGGGGCCGGCGGAAAACCGCTGGCCGAGGCGCGGACCCCGCTGTTACGCTCGGCGGCGTCGTGTCGGATTCCAACGTCGGGCCGTCGTGCCCTGGAAGGCTGTGAGTTGATGCCCGGGTCAGCGTCGAGTGTGCCTCGCCCCTTGGGCCTGAACCACCGCTGACGCACTCATGCGCATCGGCCTGCGGGCCGGTGCTCCGGCATGCCGCCGCACCCGTACGCCGTCGTGCCCTTCCGGCATGCCGTCGTGCCGTGACGCGGCCGGTGCCGGTCGCGGCCGTGCCCCGAGGCCCGCTCGACGCTTCCTTGCTGTCTTTCCACGACGATCCGGCAAGGAGCCACTCAGGTGTCCGACAACCGTTCCATCACCAGAACCGAGACCTTCGACTGCGTACGATGCGGCCTGACCGTGACCGCGTTCGCGCCCGACGGCGGCAGGCGCAACCACTGCCCGAGCTGCCTGCACTCCCGGCACGTCCTGGACCGGGTGGAGGGCGGGCCGTCGCAGTGCGGCTCGCGGATGGCGCCGATCTCCATCGCGGTGCTCCGCAGCGGCGAATGGATGATCATCCATCGGTGCGCGCGCTGCGGCGAGCTGACGTCCAATCCCATCAGCGGCGATGACAACCAGCTCATCCTGATGCGGATGGCCGTGCGCCCCCTCGCCCAGCCGCCGTTCCCGCTCGAATCCTTCGGCGACCTGTGAGCCGCCGGCACGAGAGGGGGGACACGACGATGCCACGCAGAAAGCCGCACCCGCGCCGGCCGCAGCGGCCCAAGGACCGGACTCCGGACGGCCGGGGCCGGGAGACGTTCCGCTGCGTCGGCTGCCGGCTGGACGTGCCGCTGGCCGCGCCGGGCACGGCCCACCGCAACCACTGCCCGCACTGCCTGACCAGCCTGCACCTGGACCGCAGGATCCCCGGCGACCGGCGCGCGAGCTGCCACGGCCGCATGGCCGCGGTCGGCGTGACGGTCCGGGGCGACGGTGAATGGCTGATCATCCACCAGTGCCAGGCGTGCGGCGAGCTGAGCGCCAACCGCATCGCGGGAGACGACAACGCCCTGGTCCTGCTGCGCATGGCGGTCAGGCCGCTGTCCGGCGACCGCCTGCGCCTCGGCGCGCTGCTGGCGCTGTAGCCGGGGGCGCCGGGCGGCGACCATGACAGCGCTCGTACGGGCGCTGTCATGGTCGCGCGGCGGGCACGTGACTCGACAGGCGGCGCGCATGGCTTGCCCGCACGGCGGCACGTCGCAGGCGTCGTGCCACATGCGTGCCCGCGCGGCGGTGGCATGTCGCGGGCACGCCGCGCCTGAGCCGTCAGTCGATGACCGCGGTGGCCTCGACCTCGACCAGAAGGTCGGGCTCCCCCAGCGCGGCGACGCCCAGCAGCGTGATCGGCTTGACCGGGTCGATCCCCAGCCTCGCGGCCGCCCGCGAGATGCCCTCGCCCAGCAGGGGCATCTTCTCCGGCTTCCAGTCCACGACGTAGACGGTCAGTTTCGCCACGTCGTCGAAGGAGCCGCCGATCCCGGCCAGGGCGGTGCCGATGTTGAGGTAGGCCTGCTCGACCTGGGCGGCCAGGTCGCCTTCGCCGACCTTGCGGCCCTCGGCGTCGCGGGCGACCTGCCCGGCGAGGAACACCAGCTTCGATCCGGTGGCGATCGACAGTTGCCGGTAGACCTCGGGTTTCGGCAACCCGTCGGGGTTCACCAATGTGACTGCCATGACTACTCCTTGTCGCGGGAAGCTGCGGACTCGAAACGCCGGGGAAAACATAGCATTGCTATGTATTATTGGGCCGTGGTGAGGACGAAAGACCCCTCGATCCGCGCGCTGCTGATCGACCGCGCCGCGCAGATGCTCCGGACCCGCCGGCCCGTCACCCTCCGCTCGCTGGTGGCCGGGACGGGCGCGTCCACGATGGCCGTCTACACCTACTTCGGCGGCATGGAGGGGCTGTGGAAGGCGCTGCGGCAAGAAGGCTTCACCCGCCTGGCGGCCGAACTCGCGAAGGTGCCGGCCACTGCCGACCCGGTACGCGACCTGGCCGCCCTGAGCGCCGCCTATCTGTCCAACGCCATGGACAACCCCGACCTCTACCGGGTCATGTTCGACGCGACGTTCGAACTGGAGGACTCCAAGGCCGCGGACGAGACCCTGCACTGCCTGGTCCGCGGCGTCGAACGGGCCAAGAGCGCCGGCCGCTTCCGCGACGACATCGATCCGCTGGAACTGGCCGTCCAGGGCTGGGCCATCGGCCACGGCCTGGCCTCCCTCGTCACCACCGGCCCGCTGCCACGCCAGGCGCTCGCCCACGGCGTCCCCCTGCTGACGGCGCTGTTCGTCAGCGCGGGAGACGACCCCGGCAGATGCCGCCGATCGATCGAGCAGGGCTGGGAGCAGGTCCGCCTCTGAGGGCGAGAGGCCGCCTGGACGCGCTGTGCGCACCGAGCACCGCCGCCACCGGCGGCAGAGCCCGCGCGCCTGTCGTCATCCGGTCGGCGCGGAACGCCAGACGATGTAGTGCACGGCAATGCGGTCTTCGCGTTCGGGCAGGTCGGTGACCTTCAGGGCGCCGACGTTCCGCTCCGCGGTCTCCAGGCAGTACCACGCGTTCTTCTCCGCCCGTACGCTCCCGTAGTGGCGGCGCCGCAGTTCCCTGGCGCACTCGGCCGCCGTGGGCGTGCCGGAGAAGGGAGTGATCCAGAACCCGCCGCCTCCCTTGGTCCAGATCTCGTGGTACGGGGCGTGATAGACGATGTCCGCCTCGGCGCTCACCTCGCTGATGACGCCGCCTTCGAGGTCGAGATAGTCCTGGTCGGCGAGCACGGCGTCGCCGGTGTTGACGACGTCCCCCTGGGGGGCGCCGGGTTCCGGGGAAGCGGAGGACGCCGAGGATGCGGAGCCGGACGCGCCGGTGGGCCGCTGGGACGACGGGCCGTCCGCGGCGGGCTGTGCGGGCGCCGGGGCGCTCCACGCGCGGTCCAGCGCCGCGCCCGCCGTTCCGGAGCCGACAACGATCAGGGCCGCCATGGCCAGGCCGCCGGCCCGCAGCGGCCTGCCGTACTGCCGGACCAGCCCGCCGAGTCCGAGCAGCGCCGCGAGGATGCCGGTGACCAGGACGCCCAGCAGCGGGCCGCTGGTGAACAACTGCCCGAGGGCCGCCACGTCGGCGACGAACCCCAGAGCGGTCAGCGCCGTGGTCTGCCAGTCCCCCGGCCCTCGCGCGGACTCACCACCCTGCGCGGACTCTTCCTGCGTGCCCTGCGTGGGCTCTCCACCGGTGGAGCCGGTCAACGGTGCTCCTTCCCCGGAACGGGTCACGGACAGCTCCAGCCTTCCAAACGGCCGCTCCCCCGGAACCCGGCGGGGGCTTCGGGGGTGGGCAAGGGTGATGCTCCGCCCCGGTCGTCTGGTCCGGGGCGGAGCATCGCGGTGGGTGGCTCAGATGGTCAGCAGTCGGGGTCGATGTTCCCCGGGCAGTTGCGCCACAGGCGGATGGCCACGTTGAACCCGTCGTTGTTGTCGCCGAGATTGGCGTCATTGACCTTGAACTCGAACTGCGGGATGTACCTGGCGTGCCGTATGACCCGGGTGATCCGCAGACAGTCGCTGTCCGCGCCCGAGGTGTACCAGGTTCCGGCCGGGAGCCGGTGCCCGGCGTCGACGCCGCTGACGACCTGTGCGTTGGCGTAGTGAGGACGCACCAGCAGCGCGTACTTGGGTTCTCCCGACGCGGGCCAGCGGCCGTCGGCGGGGGCCAGATCGTCCCAGCCGTTGCCCCACGGGCCCTTGTGGTCCCCCCAGGTGGCGATCTGGGTCGTGCCCGAGGCCCGGAAGCGCAGCACGTCTCCGGCGCGCAGCGTCAGCCTGGGCGCCCAGTGGGTCTTGCGGTCTCCGGGGACGAACAACGTGGCCTTCAGCCGCCAGTTGCCGCTGCCCGCCCAGCTTCGCGTGTTCGCGCAGTCGTCGATGGGGCCCGCCGCGGCGGCGGGCTGCGCGCCGGCCAGGCCGATCGTGCCGAGCGTCAGGGCGGTGCCGAGGGACACCAGGAAACGGGTCGTCGCCCGCATAGGCGTTTTCTCCTTCTCACGGGTTCGCGGGGTCTCGGGATCTCGGGGCCGGATGCGCCGGTGAGGCGCGGGCCGGGCCGCCTCACGGCGACCATGGCGGCGGTGGGCCGGAGCCGGGAAGGGCGCCGCGATTACCCGTACAAGCCCGTACAGGATGTAACCCTTCGTGTCTCCGGGGCGACTTCTCAGTGACCGGCTCAGTGACCGGCTCAGTGACCGGTGAGGACAGCCTGGAGGGAGCGCCGTGCCCGAGCCCGCGATCGAGCGCCCGTCGGACATCCGCAGCCGCGAGGACTTCGCCCGGCTGTTGTCGGCGCTGCGTGATCGGGCGGGCCTGACGGTGCGGCAGGTGGCGGCGCGGGCGGGCAGCGCCGGCGCGCACAGCACGATCGGCGACTGGTTCGCCGGCCGGGGCCTGCCCTCGCTCGCCCTGCGCGAGCTGTTCGTCCGGGTGCTGAAGGTGTGCGGCGTCGATGACGCCGAGCTGGTGGAGGAGTGGCTGTCGGCCTGGCAGCGGGTACGCCGGGCGCCCGGCCGGCGTGCGGGAGGGCCCGAGCCGTACCGAGGGCTGGCCGGGTTCCGGGAGGAGCACGCCGGGTGGTTCTTCGGACGCGAGACTCTGACCGCCAGGCTCCTCGCCCGCGTGGCCGAGCTGGACGGCGGCGGCGTGCAGCTCGTGGTGGGCGCGTCCGG
Organism: Thermocatellispora tengchongensis; assembly: GCF_014202315.1. GTDB lineage: Bacteria > Actinomycetota > Actinomycetes > Streptosporangiales > Streptosporangiaceae > Thermocatellispora > Thermocatellispora tengchongensis. The sequence continues at coordinate 299,324 of NZ_JACHGN010000016.1, forward strand.
CTCGGGGAAGTCCTCGCTGCTGCGCGCCGGGCTGATCCCCGCGCTCAAGGCGAAGGGGCGCTCGGTGACCCTGCTCACCCCCTCCGTCGCGCCCGCCCCCGAGCCGCGGGGAGGTCAGGGGCTCGTGCTGGTCGTGGACCAGTTCGAGGAGGTGTTCACCGTGTTCGCCGACGAGGAGCGCCGTGCCGCGTTCATCGCGGCGTTGCTGGGGGCGGCGTCGGACGGGGCGGTCGTGGTGGCCGGGCTGCGGGCGGACTTCTACGCCCACGTCCTGCGCCGCCCGGACCTGGTGCGGGCGGTCCAGGAGGGGCCGCTCGCGGTGGGACCGCTGAGCGGCGAGGAGCTGCGCCAGGTCATCGTGGAGCCGGCGCGCAAGGCCCGGATCGACGTCGAGGACGGGCTGGTCGAGCTACTGGTGCGCGAGGCGGCCCGGGCGCATGACGCGGGCGTGTTGCCGTTGCTGTCCCACGCCCTGTACGCCACCTGGCTGCACGGGCAGGGGCGCAGGCTGACCGTGGCCGGCTACCGGGAGGTGGGCGGCATCGAGGGGGCGATCGCGGCCAGCGCGGGCGACGTCTACGACGAACTGGACGACCGGCAGCGGGAACTGGCCCGCAGGCTCTTCCTCCACCTGGTCCACGTGGCCCCCGACACCGCCGACACCCGCCGCCGGGTGACCAGGGCCGAGCTGCTCGCCGCGGAGTCCGGAGACGGCGAGCGGGAGATGGAGGATGTGCTCGGCCGTTTCGTGGCCCAGCGGCTCATCACCGTGGACGGGGACACGGTCGAGATCACCCACGAGGCGCTGCTGTGGGCCTGGCCGCTGCTCAGGGGCTGGATCGACGCCGGCCGGGTCGGCCTGCTCGTCGGCCGCAGGGTGCTCGCCGACGCCGAGGCGTGGCGGGCCGACCACCGCGACCCCGACGCGCTCTACCGCGGCGCCCGGCTGCTGGCCGCCCAGGAGTGGGCGCAGGCGCACGGGGCCGGCGTGCCGCCCACGGTGCGGGAGTTCCTGCAGGCCGGCGCCGCCCAGGCCCGCCGCCGGGTACGTCGCCTCTACCAGGCGGTCACCGCGCTCGCGGTGGTGTCGGCCCTCGCCCTCATCGCCTCCGGCGTGGCGGTCCAGGCGCAGCGCACCGCCGTCCGGCAGCGTGACGAGGCGCTGTCGCGGAAGGTCGCGGCCGAGACCGCCGCGCTGCGGCGGGCCGACCCGGCGCTGGCCGTCCAGCTCAGCGTGGCCGCCCATCGGCTCGCGCCCACCGTGGAGGCGCGCGGCGCCGTCCTCAGCCTGTCCGCCGAGCCGTACGCCACCAGGGTGACCGGCCACACCGGCGCCGTGTACGCCACCGCGTTCGCCCCCGGGGGCGGGCTCATGGCCACCGCGGGCGATGAGGGAGTCGTCCGGTTGTGGGACACGGCCGACCCGCACCGGCCGCGCCCACTCGCCGCGGTGCCCGCGCACGAGGGCGGGGCGTTGACGGCCGCCTTCGATCCCGGCGGGCGCACCCTGGCCACCGCCGGCGTGGACCAGGTGATCCGGCTGTGGGACGTGACCGATCCGCGGCGCCCGGCCCCGCTGGGCGTCCTCCGCGGGCACGCCGGCACCGTACGCCATGTGGCGTTCCGTGCCGACGGCCGGGTCCTGGCCAGCGCGAGCTACGACAGGACCGCGCGGCTGTGGGACGTGGCCGACCCGCGCGCTCCCCGGCCGCTCGCGGTGGGGCGAGGCAGCGGCGACGGGCTGTCCGCCGTGGCGTTCAGCCCCGACGGGCGCACCCTCGTCACGACGGCGGCCGACCGGGTCACGCGGGTGTGGGATGTCGCCGACCCCCGCAGGCCGCGCGCCGCCGCCACGCTCGGCGGGCACACCGCCCCGGTCCTGTCGGCCGCGTTCAGCCCCGACGGCCGGGTGTTCGCGACCGGCGCGTTCGACAACACGATCAGGCTGTGGGACGCCGGCACGCGCAAGACGCTCGCCGTACTGGAGGGCCACGCCAACGGCGTCGTCGCGCTCGCCTTCAGCCCCGACGGCCGGACTCTCGCCAGCGGCGGCTACGACCTCACGACCCGGCTGTGGGACCTCTCGGTCCCGGCGGCCGGCCGGGTCCCGCTCACGCTGGACGGGCACGGCGACATCGTGTACGCGGTCGCCTTCAGCCCTGACGGGCGCACGCTCGCCTCGGGGAGCAAGGACACCACGGCCAGGCTGTGGGACCTGTCCGCGCCGGTGCCGGCCGGGCACACCGGGCGGGTCTACGGGGCGGCCTTCGCTCCGGGCGGCGACCTGCTGGTCACGGGCACCGCCGACGGCGCCCGCCTGTGGCGCGCGAACGCCCGCCGGGAGCCACCGGTGCCGCTCGCCGGTCACACCGACTACGTCGTCGCCACGGCGTTCCACCCCCGCGGACGCCTCCTGGCCACCGGCAGCCTCGACTACACGACCCGGTTGTGGGACCTGTCCTCCCCGGCGGAGCCCGTCGCCGTCCTGCGCGGCCACGGTGACAACGTGCTGGCCGTCGCCTTCGACCCGGCCAGTACGCTGCTCGCCACCGGCGGGGCCGACCGCCTGATCAAACTGTGGGACGTACGCGATCCGCGGCGCCCGGTGGCCGTGGCCACGCTGACCGGCCACACGGCCTCGGTGTCCTCGCTCGTGTTCGGCCCCGACGGCCGTACGCTCGCCTCGGCGAGCCTGGACGGGACGGCGCGGCTGTGGAACGTGCCCGACGCCCGCCGCGTCTCGGTCGCGGCCACCGTGCGCGGCCACTCGGGCGGCCTGTACGCCGTCGCCCGCCACGGCCGGGTGCTGGCCACCGCCGGCGCGGACGGCGCCGTACGGCTGTGGGACACCAGCGTCCCGGCTCGGCCCGCGCCGCTGGCCACCCTCACCGGGCACACCACCACGGTCTCCGGCCTGGCCTTCAGCCCCGACGGGCGTACGCTCGCCTCCGGCGGGTTCGACAAGACGGTCAGGCTCTGGGACGTCTCCGCCCCCGGCCGCCCGGCCCCGCTGGGCACCCTGACCGGGCACTCCGAACGCGTCGAATCGGTCGCCTTCAGCCCCGACGGCGCGGTTCTGGTCAGCGGCGGAGCCGACGGCACGGCCCGCCTGTGGCCCCTGGACGTGGACACCGTGTCCCGGGCGCTGTGCGCGATGGCCCATCCGCCCATCACCGCCGAGCAGTGGCGTACCTACCTGCCCGGCATCCCGTTCACCCCTCCGTGCGGGTGACCGCCGCGACGGCCGCAGCCCGCACTCATGTTCGAACTCCGTCGGCGTGTCCACCTCGATGTCCTCCATGTTCTCGAACTCATCTGCGAATATGTGTCCTGCGTGCAGCGTCCAGAGAGAACGTCCAGAGAGAAGAGGACACCGTGAGCGACAACAGCTACGATCCGGCCCTGATGGACTGGCTTCTGGCCGGGAGGCGCCAAGTCCGGCGTACCGACCCCAGGTACGCCCCGCGCCGCCTGCCACCGCGATCTCAGACCACGACGAGCGGCCGCGACGCCGATCCACGGCCGTACGGCGCGGATCGTCCCCGGCGGGAGCGGACACGCCACGACGACACCGGCCGGCACCGCCCGGCGCCGGATCGCCTCGGACCGGTCCGGCGACCGAAGCCCCCCATCGACCGCCAGACGGTGGACGGGCACCGGGAGCAGGCCGGCCCGCTCCACGCCGACCACGTCAAGGCGTTCCTCGCACAGGGCCTGCACCCGAGCGAGCTGAACGCGCGCGTCTACGGCAAGACCATCGCGGAGCACCTGAGAGACGGCCAGCCGATGGACTGGTGCATCGAAGCGATCCGCTGGCACAAACGCCGAGCCGGATAGAACCCGCCACCAGGCGAGCACACCGCTCCGGGAGGCCATGTCTCTGTGGCGGCCCCTCGGGATGACCATGTGGCACCTGTGGCGCTCCTCGCCGATCGTGGGCTCGACCGCCTGATCGGCCCGGGGCGCGGGCGGGAGCTTCTGGCCGTTCCCCGGGGCTGATGTCGTGGGCCGGCCTGGGGGCCGGCCCGTGTGGCGTGGTGGAGGGAGGAGAACCGGCTAGCTGATGGTGATGGTGTGCAGGAGGTTGTTCAGCCCGGTGCCGGGCTCCCAGGTGCCGGTGTTGGCCAGGCGGATGGAGTACTCGGGACGGGAGCCGAGCTGCGGGTCGGGGAGGGCCAGGAGGAGGGCGTAGGAGCCGGCGGGCATCGAGGCCGGGAGCGTCACCGGCTGGGAGAGGGTCGTGGTGGTGCCCGCGAGCCACTTGCGCGGGTCGCCGGACAGGGGCAGGCGGTAGGTGGCGGTGCCGCTCCGGAGCACCAGTTCCAGGTTGCGCGGGTTGACGGGCGCGGCCCATCCCTCGTTCTTGATGGTGATGCTGACCGGCAGCGTGCCGCCGCGGGTGGCCGTGGCCGGGTAGGTTCCGCTCTGCAGGGTGAGGCGGTAGCCGAGCCGCCGGCCGACCTCGGCCAGGCAGCCGCCGCTGTTCCAACCGCTCAGCACACCGGTGTGGTAGTCGGTGTTGAGGTAGGTCCAGTGGAAGCGGGACAGCTCGTCGAGCGCGGTCGGGCAGTCGGAGCGGGGCGGGTTGGGGTTGCAGGTCTCCCCGCCCATGGCCAGGTAGGTGGTCTCGGCCTCCAGGTAGGGGTACTCCACGGCCGGGTCGGTGTAGGTGCCGTAGTCGTCGGGGCCGGCCAGGAAGCAGTCGTTGTGGTGGCCGAGCCTCGCCTGAGGGCTGCCGCCGTGGGCCTGGGCCGGGGAGAGGGCGGCCGTGCCGTACATCGTGCGCTTGATCGCCGGAGTGCGGAGCTGGACCATCCGCGACGAGGGCAGCACGCTGAGGATCTTGTCGGTGACGGCCTTCCGGTTCGCCCAGTCCGTGGCGCTGACCACGCCCGCGTTGCCGAAGTTCTGCGTGTAGTACCACTCGCCCCAGGCCCCGACGAACCCGGCCTGCATCACGTGGATCACGTCGGCGTTGGCGCTCAGGTAGGGGGCGAGCTGGTCGAGGTGGGCCAGGACGCGGTCCTTCGGCGCGTCGGCGCCGTCGGTCGAGGCGGTGTAGGCGAAGCGGAGGATCATCTTCAGGCCCGCGGCGCGCACGGTGGCGAACTGCTGCTGAAGCTGGTCCAGCGCGGCCTGGCCGATCGGCGCGTCGCGGTACTCCGACAGGTAGAACACGCACATCACCAGGGAGATGTGCTGGCCGGCGCGGTAGTCCTGGAGGGTGGCGAGGGAGAAGTCGTTCTTGTCGCAGTCGCCGGTGTGGTGGTACAGGCCGCGGTCGGGGTTGGCGAAGGCGGCCGTGGACGGGGTGTAGGTGACGGTCGTACCGCTGCCGCCGCCGCTGTAGACGTGGGTGAGCTTGGCCGAGGTCTCCAGCGGGGCCTCGACCTGGAACACGAGGTCGGCGTCGTTGGGCGTGGCGCTCTCGCCGATGCCGGCCCGGTCGATCGTCCAGCGCGCCGTGCCGCCGGAGCCGGAGTAGGTGACCGGCGAGACGGGGGTCCAGCTCCAGCCGCCGCCGTTGTGCCGGTAGAGGCCGGCGTTCTCCAGCAGGTAGTCCGCCCCCACGCCGCCCTGGGCGAAGCCGGTGCCGGGGTCGCGGTCGGTGTCGATGTAGACGCGGGCGTAGGCGGGGCTGCCGGTGTAGGCGAACTGGTACGTCACGGTGGTGGCGGTGTTGGTGGCCGACTGGCCGGTGATGGCCGCCTGGGCGGGGGCGGCGATCAGCATCGAGGCGCACAGGAACGCCAGGATGGCGAGAATGCGCATCGCGGTGGCTCGGAGGAATCTCATGCGCTACTCCACGGTGATGATCGGGCTGTACGCCTCGGGCGAGCTGCCGGCGCCGTGGAAGACCACGCGGTGCGGGCCGATCTCGCCGCGGGGGACCCGCCAGACGAACAGGTCGCCGGCGGAGGAGACCAGCGGGCTGGGCCCTTCGACCGGCGCCCAGCTCCAGCCGGTGCCGGTGTGCCGGTAGAACCAGCCGTTCTCGATCAGGTAGTCCGCGCCGATGCCCGCGGTCGCGAAGCCGGTGGCGGCGTCGCCGTCCACGTCCATGAAGACGTGGTGGAAGTCGAAGGGCAGGTTGTACTGGGCGCGGTAGGTGACGGTGTCGCCGTCGATCGTGCCCTGCCCGTCGGTGATCGGCTCGCCGCTGGGCGTCGGGGTGGTGACGGTGAGCGGCCCGGCGGGCGCGGAGACGTTGCCGCTCGCGTCGCGCGCGGTGACGGTGAAGCCATAGGTGCGGCCGGGCGTCAGCCCGCTGACCGGCACCGCCGCAGTGTCCGCGGGCAGCCGCAGCAGGGGCCGGCCGTCCACGGCCACGTCGTAGCCGGCCGCGTCGGGGACGGCCGTCCAGGCCAGCCGGACGCTCGCGACCTTGACCTGCGTGGCCCGCAGGTCCCCGGGCGAGGCGGGCGGCGAGCCGTCGGCGGGCCTCGTGGCGACCTGTACCGCGCGCCCGGCCGCCGAGGCGTTGCCGGCCAGGTCGCGGGCCCGTACGGCGAGGCTGTACCGGGTGCCCGGGGCCAGGTCCCGCAGGGTGATGGCCGGGGTGCGGCCGGCCGTGCCGGCGACGCGGACCCCGTCGAGGTAGACGTCGTAGCCGGCCGCGTCGCGCGTGGGCGGCCAGGCCAGCGTGAGCGAGGTGGACTCCCGCTCGACCGGGCGCACCGGCCCGGGGCGGTGGGGCGGGCGGGTGTCGGCCGTGCGGGCCGCGGCCAGTTCCGCGTCCCAGTAGTCCGGCAGGGTGTCCCACGGGTTGGCCGGCGCGTCGGGGGTGACGTAGATGTAGCCCGCGCCGCGCTCCTTGCCCAGCCGCATGGCCTCGGCCATCTGCTCGGGGGTGGCGGTGGCGTGGACGAGGTGCCAGAAGCGGCGCGGGTCCTTGCCGCGCTGCCACGCCGGCGGCTGCCAGCTCAGGTAGGACTCGTAGGTGGCCTCGAAGGTCAGGCTCACATCGCCGATGTCGGAGTAGCACTCCTCGGTGCCGATACCGGGGTTGATCACGGTGAACGCGCCGCGGTGCAGGCTCTTGATGGAGGAGTCGAGCCAGCGGTAGGCGCCGGCGTACTGGCAGACGTTCTGCACCTCGTCCAGGAAGATGCCGCCGAGCCCGTGCTCGCCGTACAGGCGGTACCAGGTGGCCACGTCCTGCTGCGCCTGGGCGAGCCACGCCTGCGGATCGCTCTCACCCAGCCAGGTGGCGCGGCCGGTGCTGCCCAGGTAGCCGGTGGCGACGTAGCCGAGCACGGTCACACCGGCCGCGCGGGCCTTGGCGATGGCGGCGGCGTAGGCGGGGTCGAAGTCCTTGCCGGGGCCGGAGAAGGGGTTGGCCACGACGATGCCGACCCCGGGGTCGTCGAGCCGTTCCCACAGGGGGCCCGGCTGGAAGTAGGCGGGCACGGCCAGCGCCTGCCCGACCTCGGGCGCGCTCGGAGGAGTGAGGAGGAAGGAGATTGCGACCAACAGACGTACGACCATGTGTCAGCCCTTGATACCGGTGCGGGCGGGGGATCCCCCGCCTCCTGAGGGGTTCCCCAAGACTTGGGATTAATAATGGAGTCCAGGGAAACTAAGTCAAGACCCAATTCGGTCGCACGCCCGCCCGGCCCAGGGACCTTCCGGTCGATCCAGCAGTAGCCTCGGGGGGCGGATGCGCCCGCTCCCCTTGAGAAGAGCGCGGTGATCGTCTAATAATGACGGAGTCTCAGATAATCAGTCCTGGCAGGGCCCATGACCGGACGGGGGTCGCGCAGGCGCCGGCGCCTGCGCGACCCCCGCGGGTGGGCCCGGCCGCGGGGTTCGGTTATCGCACCGTTCCGTCCCACTGCCAGGCGGTGCGCCGGGGCAGCCCGGGAAGCTCGCCGCGGCCGGTGCACCACAGCAGCGTGCCGGACGGGTCGTGCCCCGCCGGGGCGTCGGGGAAGATCCGGCCGAGGACGGCGCGGCTGAGGCCGCCGGCCGGGATCCAGGGGCGGCCGAGTGCACGGGTGATGTCGTAGGTGTGCACGGCCAGTTCGGTGATGCCCATCGCGGCGAACCCGCTCGCGTCGGAATGGCCCCAGGGGTGCCAGGCGCGCGCCTCGGCGGGCGTGTCCCGGACGGTGGACGTGAGGAGGGACGCGGCGATGCGGACGCCCTCCAGGCACGCGGGGACCGGGGCCTGCGGGTCGAGCGAGGCGAACAGGGTGATGTAACGGTCCTGCGGCCGGGCGATGAGCAGTCCGGCGTAGCCGACCAGGCCCAGGGCGATGTGGTCGAGGGTCTGGCGGCAGGTCCAGTCGAGGGCGTGGGCGGGTCGCGACCAGTCCTCGCCGGCCGCGTCGAGCAGGACGGCCAGGCACTCATCGGTGGCGGCCCGCAGCAGGTCCGGCCACGGGGCGGCGGTGGCATGCGCCGTGGGAGCGGGGGCGCCGGATGTGGTGGTCACCTCTCCCCCGCCGGGTTCCTCAGCACCTCGATGACGCTCGCGTAGCTGTCGCCGCCGTGGCCCGTGGCCCTGGCCCGTTCCATGGTGGCCTTCAGCAGCTCGGGCAGGGCGTTGTCGAGGCCCCGGGCCTCCGCCGCGTGGATGAGGTGGTCGATGGCCGCGATCTGCACGTCCACGGTCGCGTCGTCGCCCGGGTAGCGGCCGGCGTCCACCTGGGGCGCGTACGCGGTCAGGAACCGGTTCACGGTGCCCAGCCAGCGGATCGCGATGGGGGTGAACTCCGTGGCCGGCGTCTTCTCCGCGCCGACCAGGGCGGTGCCGTGCAGCCAGCCGGTCAGCGTGGACCACATCAGGCCGAGCAGGGCGGCGTCGTAGAGGGAGGCCAGCCCGGGATCGGCGCCCAGGTGCAACGGGTCGCCCAGGGCCGCCAGGGTCTCGCGGTGGGCCTCGAAGACGGCGTGCGGGCCGCTGTAGAGGAACATCACCTCGGGGCTGCCGACGCCGGGGGGCGTGGTCATGATCGCGCCATCGAGGTAGCCGGCGCCGCGGGATCGCGCCCAGGCGACGGCCTCGTGGGCCTGCTCCGGTGAGCCGGAGCTCAGGTTGACCAGCGTCCTGCCCGCGAGGGCCGCGGCGGCGGGGTCGAGCACGCCGTACAACGCGTCGTAGTCGAGCACGCAGGCGACGGTGAGCGGGCTCGCCGCGACCGCCTCCTCGGGCGTCGCGGCCAGGCGGGCGCCGCGCTCGGCCAGCGGCCGCGCCCTGGCCGCCGAGCGGTTCCACACGGTGGTCGGGTGGCCCCGGTCCAGGAACGCGGCGGCCAGCGCCGAGCCCATCGAGCCCAACCCGATGACGGTTACGGCCTGGCGATCAGAACTCACGTACAACTCCTTGACACATGACGGTGACACATGACGGTCGGAAACGCGGGACCAGGCTCCCAGCGCGCGGCGGACCGGAACAGTGACACCGGTGACGACTGCCACCAAATTCCTGCCATACCCTTCAGGGCATGGGTGCTGGTTCCGTCGCCGTCGTCGTGACCGAGGAGATCGGAGTCCCCTCCTGGGACCTGTACGAGTTGAGCATCCCGTGCACCGTCTTCGGCAAACCGCAGCCCGACCTGGCCGATCCCTGGTACGACCTGCGGCTGTGCGGGACCGGCGCGACGGCGCAGGACGGCCCGGCGGCCGGCACCGGGCTCGCCCTGCGCACCCGCTACGGGCTCGAGGACCTCGCCGGCGCCGACACGGTCATCGTGCCCTCGGTGCCCGACGCCTGTGTCGAGGACGGCGAACCGCTGCCGCCGGCGCTGATCACGGCGCTGCGCCGCGCGTACGACGCCGGCGCCCGCATGGTCTCTCTGTGCACCGGCGCCTTCGCGCTCGCCGAGGCCGGCCTGCTCGACGGGCGCCGCGCCACGGCCCACTGGATGCACACCGCCCAACTGGCCCGGCGCTACCCGAAGGTGCACGTGGACGACTCGGTGCTGTACGTGGACGACGGCGACGTGCTCACCAGCGCCGGGCTGACCGCCGGCCTCGACCTGTGCCTGCACCTGGTGCGGCGTGACCTGGGCGCGCGGGTGGCCAACCAGCTCGCCCGGCGCATGGTGGTGCCCGCCCACCGCGCGGGCGGCCAGGCGCAGTTCATCGACCTGTCGGTGCCCGGCACCGACGACGAGGGCCTGGGCCCGGTGCTCGACTGGGCCCGCGCCCACTTGGACCGGCCGCTGACCGTCGAGGACCTGGCACGGCGGGCGGCGATGAGCCCCCGGACGTTCTACCGCCGGCTCCGGGCGGCCACCGGGACGACCCCGCTTCAGTGGCTGCTCAACCAGCGCCTGGCACGCGCGCAGAACCTGCTGGAATCGACCGACCTCCCGATCGAGAAGGTCGGGGAGCTGACCGGCCTCGGCACCGCCAACAACCTCCGCCACCACTTCGTCAAGCACATCGGCGTGTCCCCGGCCGACTACCGCCGCGCCTTCCCCCGCACGACGCCCGAGCCACCCTCGCAGTCCGGGGAATGACCCGGCACACCGTCCCGGCCGAACGGACAGGCCGCCACGGGCCCGGTAGCCTCGGCCGGGTGAGCGGAGAACCGGAGATCCAGCGTGTCCCGATGACCGAGGAGGAGATCGAGGCGGCCCACATCGGGGGCGCTCCCCGGCTCGACGGCCGGGTCGAGCTGGCCGAGTACGACCCGGCCTGGCCGGCCCGGTACTCGCGGGAGGCGGCGACGATCCGCGGCGCGCTGGGCTCGGCGGTGCTGGCGCTTGAGCACGTGGGCTCCACCTCGGTTCCCGGCATGCCGGCCAAGCCGATCCTGGACATCCTGCTCGTCGTGGCCGACTCGGCCGACGAGGCCGCGTACGTGCCGGCGCTGGAGGCGGCGGGGTACGCGCTGGCGATCCGGGAGCCCGGCTGGTACGAGCACCGCGTCCTGCGGCGGCCGGGTGGCGAGATCGGGGTGAACCTGCACGTGCTGCCGAGGGGATGCCCCGAGATCGAGCGGATGCTGCTGTTCCGCGACCGGCTGCGCGGCGACGAAGCCGACCACGAGCTGTACGCGCGCACCAAGCGCGACCTGGCCGGCCGCGAGTGGCGGCACATACAGAACTACGCCGACGCCAAGACCGAGGTGGTCGAGGCGATCATCGCACGCGCCCGCCGGGCCGCGACGGCCTGAGCCTCGCACCGAGGCCCCGGCCCGCCTGGTGACGTGGTCGCCGGCGGCCAGGGCGTCCACCTTCTCCTGGCTGCCCGCGCGGCCCGGCGGCACGACGGCGAGGACGCCGGTCCTGGCCCTGACGGCGCCACACCGCGCGTATGGCGGCCCGCGCGTGCCCCCTGTCGGAGGGCGGTCTACCATGACTATCCACGCGTATAGTTTTCAGCACACGCGAGTAGTACGCTACACATACGAATAGGAGTGGGGCGACGTGACGACGGCAGCGGCTCCGGAGGACCTGACGGCGCGGGCGCGCATCAGAGACGCGGCCCTGCAGCACTTCGGCCGGTTCGGCTACGAGCGGGCGACGCTGCGGGGCATCGCCGAGACCGCGGGCGTCTCCCCCGGCCTGGTGCGGCACCACTTCGGGTCCAAGCAGGGCCTGCGCGAGGCCTGCGACGAGTACCTGATCAAGGTGATGCACCAGGCCAACGAGCAGATCAGGACCGGCCTCGACGTCGGCGCCCTGCGGCCCGTGCTGGCCACGCGCGCGGCGGTGGCCCCCTACCAGGCCTACATCGCGCGGGCCCTGGCCGAGGGCTCGGCGACGGCCCTGTTCGACGAGCTCGTGCGCGCCACCGTGCCCTGGGTGCTCGAAGCCGACAAGGGCCGGTCCGATCCCCCCGAGGCCGACGCCAAGGTCCGCGCGGCCATCGTCACGGCGATGGCCCTGGGCGTCGGCATCCTGCGGGAGCACGTCTCACGCGCGATAGGCGTCGACGTGTCCAGCCCCGAAGGCGACCGCCTGCTCTCCCGGGGCCTCATCGACCTCTATTCGCACCCCCTGCTCGGCGTCGAGGACGCGCAGCGGATCCTGAGCGCCCTCGGCGAGGCCGAGTCCGCATCCCCTCAAGGAGAATCACGATGACTGACGCCATCGCGGTGTCCGGTCTGGTCAAGTCGTTCGGCACGAGCCGGGCGTTGAACGGCCTGAATCTCACGGTCGGCACCGGTGAGGTGCACGGGTTCCTGGGTCCCAACGGCGCGGGCAAGACGACGACGATCCGCGTCCTGCTCGGGCTGCTGCGCGCCGACGCCGGGCAGGTGCGCCTGCTGGGCGGCGACCCCTGGCGCGACGCGGTGCGCCTGCACAAGAGGCTGGCGTACGTGCCCGGGGATGTGAGCCTGTGGCCGAACCTCACCGGGGGCGAGGCCATCGACCTGTTCGGCGACCTGCGCGGCGGGCTCGACAGGACCCGCCGGGCCGAGCTGGTCGAGCGCTTCCAGCTCGACCCGTCCAAGCGCTGCCGTACCTACTCCAAGGGCAACAGGCAGAAGGTCGCCCTCGTCGCCGCCTTCGCCTCGGACGTCGAGCTGTTCATCCTGGACGAGCCCACCTCCGGCCTGGACCCGCTGATGGAGGCCGCCTTCCAGCAGACCGTGCGCGAGGTCAGCGCCCGGGGCGCGACGGTGCTGCTGTCCAGCCACATCTTCTCCGAGGTGGAGGCCCTGTGCTCGGCGGTGAGCATCATCCGTGACGGCGTCACCGTCGAGTCCGGCACCCTCGCCCGGCTCCGCCACCTGACCAGGACCTCGGTCACCGTGGAGGCCGCCGAGCCGATCACCGGGCTGGACGCCCTGCCCGGCGTGCACGATCTGGTCGCCGACGGCACGCGTGCCCGGTTCGACGTGGACTCGGCGCGGCTGCCCGGCGTGCTGCGCCACCTGGCCGGCTTCGAGGTCCAGGCGCTGACCAGCCACCCGCCGACGCTGGAGGAGCTGTTCATGCGCCACTACGGCGAGGCGGCCACGGCCGGGGCGGGCCGATGAGCGCGTACGCGGGCACCGGCCGGCTGATCCGGCTGGCGCTGCGGCGCGACCGCGTCCAGATCGCGGTCTGGATCGTCGCCTCGGTGGCGCTCCTCGCGGCCGGGGCCGCGGCGGTGGCCGACGAGTTCCCCGACGAGGCCGAGCGCGTCACCGCGCTGAAGGGCGCCGGCACCAGCCCGGCCGTCCTGCTCATGCGCGGCGCACCCGTCGGCACCGACCTGGGCGCGCTGGTCAACTTCCGCAACTACGCGTTCATGCTGGTGCTGGCGGCGCTCATGAGCACCTTCGCGATCGTCCGGCACACCCGGCAGAACGAGGAGAACGGCAGGGCCGAGCTGCTCGGGGCGGGCCGCCTGGGCAGGCGCGCCGGCCTCACCTCCGCCCTGGTCGTGGTCGCCGGAGCCGATCTGCTGCTCGGGGCCGCGCTGACCGGGACCCTGCTGGGCGCCGGCCTGCCCGCCGACGGCGCGCTCGCGTTCGGGGCCGCGACGGCGGCCACCGGGCTGGCCTTCGCGGGCCTGGCCGCGGTCGCCGCGCAGTTGTTCCAGAGCGCCCGCGCGGCCAACGCGTTCGCCGCGACGGCGGTCGGCGTGGCCTTCCTGGTGCGCGGCATCGGCGACGCGCTCGGCGAGCGGGCGGCGGACGGCATCCAGGTGACCGGCGCCTGGCCGTCGTGGCTGTCCCCCATCGGGTGGGGCATGCGGGTACGCCCCTTCGGCGAGGAGGCGTGGTGGGTGCTCGCCCTGCCGTTCGCGCTGGTGGCGGCCTGTGTGGCCGTGGCGTTCGCCCTCGCCGGCCGCCGCGACTTCGGCGCCGGGCTGATTCCCGACCGGCCGGGACCGAAGGCGGCCTCTCGCTCGCTGCTGAGCCCGCTCGGGCTGGCGTGGCGGCTGAACCGCGGCACGACGCTCGGCTGGGTGATCGGCGGCGCGCTGCTCGGCCTGGGCATCGGCACCCTGGGCAGGACCGTCAACGAGGCGATGTCCGGCAACACGGGGGCCACCGAGCTCCTGGACCAGATCGCGGGCGCCGGGGCCGCCCCGCTGGTGGACACCTTCTACGCCGCGATGATGAACGTGTTCGGCGTGCTGGCCGCGGGGTACGTCGTCCAGGCGCTGCTGCGGCTGCGTACGGAGGAGGCCGGCGGGCCCGCCGAAGCGGTGCTGGCCACCGCGGTGGGCCGGGTCCGGTGGGTGGCCGCGCACCTGGCGTGCGCGGTGATCGGCGCGACCGCGCTGCTGGTGCTGGCCGGCGCCGGCATGGGCGTGGCCGACGCCGCCGTCGGCGGCGTCACCGGCGTGGACCCCCTGGTCGGCGCCGGGCTGGCGCAGCTTCCCGCCGCGCTGACGCTGGCCGGGTTCGTCGTGCTCGTCTTCGGCCTGCTGCCCCGGCTGACGATCCCGCTCGCCTGGGCGGGGCTCGTGGCGAGCATCGTCTGCGGGCTGCTCGGGGAGGTGTTCGCGCTGCCCGAGGCGGTGCGCGACCTGTCGCCGTTCAGCCACGTGCCGCCCATCCCGGCGGCCGAGGCGGCGGCCGGGCCCCTGGTGGCGCTGGCGGTCACGGCCGCCGCGCTGGCGGCGGCCGGGCTGGCGCTGTTCCGGCGCCGGAACCTGGCGCTGTAGGGCGACGGCGGTGCGCACGGGGCGGGCGGGCCGGGCCTCACGGGGATGGCATGTTTTCGGGATATCTCCGAAAGTTTCATCGACGATGCCACCCCGGACCACCTAGGCAAGGCGTTCGACCAGCCGAAATATCTCCGTGAGATCGTCGCAACATTTCGGAGATCGTTGACACCTCGCCGGAGCCGGACGAACACTGTCGCCATCGCACGACCTCAACCGGTGTCGATCCGGGTCACCCGCCAAGGACTGCTCCTCCGGTCGTCGGCCGCGCACGACGACCGGTGACCCGGGCGCGTGGTACGCCACCCGGCGGCCCCCCGCCGAGGGCCGTACCACGCCGCCCGCCCCGTCAGCCTTCACGAGGAGGAAGCACCCACATGAAGGACGCCCACCCCAACAGCCGCAGACGCGGCCCGGCCCGGCTGCTGATCAGCCGGGCCTGCGCCATGGCCGTAGCGCTGGTCGCGGCCCTGGCGATGCTGCCCGGCACCGCCAACGCGGCCCCCATCACCTCCAACCAGACGGGCACGAACAACGGCTACTTCTACTCGTTCTGGACCGACAGCCCCGGAACGGTCTCCATGGAACTGGGATCCGGCGGCAACTACAGCACCTCTTGGCGCAACACCGGGAACTTCGTGGCCGGCAAGGGCTGGAGCACCGGCGGCCGCAGGACGGTGACGTACTCGGGCAGCTTCAATCCGTCCGGCAACGCGTACCTGACCCTCTACGGGTGGACGAGGAACCCGCTCATCGAGTACTACATCGTCGACAACTGGGGCACCTACCGGCCCACGGGCACCTACAAGGGCACCGTGACCAGCGACGGCGGCACGTACGACATCTACGAGACGACCCGGAACAACGCGCCCTCCATCGAGGGCACCAGGACCTTCAAGCAGTTCTGGAGCGTCCGGCAGTCGAAGCGAACGGGCGGAACCATCACCGCCGGCAACCACTTCGACGCCTGGGCCCGGCACGGCATGAACCTGGGCAGCCACGACTACATGATCATGGCTACCGAGGGATACCAGAGCAGCGGGAGCTCCAACATCACGGTGGGCGGCTCCGGCGGCAACCCCGGTAACCCCGGCAACCCGGGCAACCCGGGCGGTGGCTGCACCGCGACGCTGTCGGCGGGCCAGCAGTGGAGCGACCGGTACAACCTCAACGTCTCGGTCAGCGGTTCGAGCAACTGGACCGTGACGATGAACGTGCCGTCCCCGGCGAGGATCATCGCCACCTGGAACATCAGCGCGAGCTATCCCAGCTCCCAGGTGCTGACCGCCAGACCCAACGGCAACGGCAGCAACTGGGGTGTGACGATCCAGCACAACGGCAACTACACCTGGCCGACGGTGTCCTGTAGCGCGGGCTGACCCCCGGACACCCGAAGCACCGCACCTGTGGCGGGGGGGGCCCCCGCCCCCCCCCCCCCCCCCCCCCCCCGCCCCCGCGCCCCCCCCCCCCGGGGGGGGGGGGGGGGGGGGGGCCGGGGGGGGGGGGGGGGGGGGGGGGGGGCCCC
>NZ_JACHGN010000017.1 GCF_014202315.1 Thermocatellispora tengchongensis
GCTCGCCCCGGTAGCGGTAGCGGCGGGCGATCTCGCGTACCAGGGGCTGGTGCATCTCCACCACCCGCTCCCAGCAGCGTTCGGCGTACAGGCGGCGCGGACGGCGCGGGGGTCCGGGGCCGTGCGAGGCGATGACGCGGGGCGGGCGCGAGGTCGGCCCGCGGAAGCTGGCGCCTCCCGGCAAGGTGCGCGAGGATGGGGACGTACGTGCGGGTCGCGTCGCATCAGGCGGCCGGTCGTGGCGAGACCGGCCGGGCACCTCGTCGCCCGCCCCCGGATCGCGGGGCGCCGTTCACACCGAGATCCATGCCGCCGATTCTGCCCATTCCGGCCGACATTTCCGCGCCCCGTGTCCGCCGCCCGCCCGGTTGGGCCATGATCTCCCTATGGGCGAGACGGAGGAAGGCGACGCCGAGATGGACACTCTCGGCGAACTGGCCTTCGGCGACCCCGACGCAGCGTTGACCATGGCGCTCCGGCTGGCCGCGCGGGGCCGTCCTGGCACGGAGATCGGAATGCGGATCCGGTGGGTCCACCAGATGTGGCGGGGGCGTGAGGCGGAGGTCGTGGCCGTGCTGGCCGCCATGCTCCCGGCGGCGTCGGACGCCTGTGAGCGGCAGGGCCTGCTGTACCTGATGGCCAGGCCCGCGCTCGGCGTCGGCACCGCTGACCCCGGCGTGGTCCGGGCCGTACGGGGAGCGCGGGCCGGCGGTACGGATCGTCTCCAGCGCGATCGAGGACGACGCGGAGGGGATCCCGGCGGCGGTGGGCGCGCTGGCCGAGTGGGGTACGGCGCCGCGCCGGCTGACCGGTGTCCTGCGGCACCTGGCCTTTTCGCGCGAGCGCGTGATCCACGACTACCAGCGGGACCTCACGCCGCACGCCGACGACACCCTCGCCGCGCATGCCCGCACCCTGCTGTCGCTGGGGCCTCCAGACGGTGGGTGGTGATGGCGGCGAGCCGCCGGGGCACGACCGCGAGAGCGGCCCTGGTGGAATCGGAGCCGTACGAGACGCGGGCGCCGAGAGCCCTGTGCGGGAAGGTGGTCAGGTGAGCGGGTGGCAGCACGGCGAGTTCGCGGGCAGGGGGGAGTTCGAGGGCAAGGTGGCCCTGGTCACGGGTGGCTCGATGGGCATCGGGCGTGCGGTGGTGGATCGCCTGGCCGACGCCGGGGCCCGCGTCGTCTACTGCGGGGTGGGAGAGGGCGTTGTGCGCCCGGACGAGCGTGAGCGGGTGACCGGTGTGGAGGCCGACGTGCGCGACGGGGCCCAGATGCGCGCCCTGGCCGAGCTGGCCGTCTCCATGCACGGCGGGCTGGACGTGGTGGTCACCTGCGCCGGGGTGCAGCGTTACGGCACCGTGGCGGACACCCCGGAGGAGACCTGGGACGAAGTGCTCGACATCAACCTCAAGGGCGTGTACCTGACCTGCCAGGCCGCCATCCCGCACCTTCGGGCCAGAGGCGGCGGCGCGATCGTGGTGCTCTCCTCGGTGCAGGCGTTCGCCTCGCAAACCCGGGTCGCGGCCTACACGGCGAGCAAGGCGGCGCTCAACGGGCTCACCCGCGCGATGGCGCTCGACCACGCCCCCGACGGCATCAGGGTAAACGTCGTCTGCCCGGGTTCGGTGGACACGCCGATGCTGCGCTGGGCCGCCGACCTGTTCCGCGGCGACCGGCCGGCCGGCGAGCAGGTGGCCGAGTGGGGACGCGCCCACCCCCTCGGGCGCGTCGCCCGGCCGGAGGAGGTGGCCGAGCTGGTCGCCTTCCTCGCCGGGCCCCGCGCGTCCTTCATCACCGGCGCGGAGCATCGCGTGGACGGCGGCCTGCTGGCCCGCAACCCGGCCGCGCTGCCCGAGTGACAGCACCGCCCCTTCCGGCCGCCGCGCGGCGTACGGCGCGAGGCCGCGCCTTACGCCGCGAACCGGGATGATCACATCTTGAGCGTACGTTCGCCGCCCCCGGACGCGAGCCGGTCGTGAACCACCTTGGCGAAGAACCCGCGGATGTCCGCCACCAGCAGGTCGGGCGCTCGTGGGAGGCGTAGTGACCGCCCGCGGTCGTAGCGGTTCCAGGTGAGGATGTTCGAGTGGGCGTGCTCGGCGAAGGCGCGTACCGAGGGCAGGTCGCCGGGGAACTGCGCGACCCCGAGCGGGACCGTGGTGGGGCCGGAGGGCGGCTGGGTTCGGTCGATCGCCAGTACCTCCTGGCCCGCTCGCACGTCGAGCGCGAACCTCTCCCTCAGCCCGTCCGGACTCTGCGGCAGCAGCGCCGACCGTTCACCGATCACGCCGCCGATGTAGTAGGGCAGCCAACAGTTGGCGAACGAAACGTACTCGCCTTTCTCGAGCACGACGATCTCGGCCTTCTCGTCGAGTCTGCGCAGGCGGTGGTTGCTGACATTCCACCGGCCACGCCACCCGCCATCACCACTTCCATCCCGGCGTCAGCCGACGGCGGGGATGAAGTTGGCGTACTCCTCGATCCGGTCAATCAGTCCGTCCTTGAAGCGGAAGTACATCGCCGCCTGCACTTCGCCGACGGGCCCGTCGGCGTTGGTGATACGCAGGACGTGCTGCTGGAGTACCTCGTCCGCTTCGGTGAACTGGCGGATAATGTCGTACCGCAGCGACACCTCCGCCGCAGGACCGTCCTTGAGCATCGCGAGGTTCTCGTCGATGGTCTGCTGTCCCTTGCCGTCGTTGTGCCAGACGGTCGCGGTGTCCGTGCACAGCGCGCGCATCCCGGCGTAGTCACCTGCTTCCAGCCGTCGCAGGTAGCGGATAGCGGCGTCTTTGATATCGGTGCTCATGGCCTGCCTTATTCCTTCGGATTCGTCGTAAACAGGTGCGCGCTCACCCGCCGGTACGGGCACGGGCAAGTGGTTGCCCTCCGGCGCCAGCGGGCACGGAAAAGCGCGGGAGAAGACGTGCAGGGGGAGCACGGCCTGGTTGAAATCGACCCGGACGGTGTCGCCCTCCACTGGCGGTAACACCACCCATCTGCCGATGCCCGGTGTCTCAGCTCCACTGGTGGAATCGGTGAACACCACCAGCGGGTTGCCGGGGAACGTCTCGATCACCGTCAGAGAATGCTGCTGCCCCGCCAGGTCGAACACCAGATCGGCGGGTGCCGGGAGAATGTGCTTGGTGGGCGGATCGGTCAGTCGCTCGATCTCCACTTCCCGTCCCGGCGTCCTCCGGTACTCCGCATCGACCACATATGTCGGATCCACCGGGAACACCGCGATCTCCCGCAACCGCGCCAGCGAGGGGACGGCGGGGTCCCATACGGTCAGCCCGTAGATCCCCTCGCCCCCGGAGATGGCCACGGTGCGCTCATCCGACAACCGCAGACTGCTGCCCCCGGTCAACGTGACTGTGCCATTCACCGGACGGCCGTCCAGCGATACCCCGTCCGCACCGGCCGCGGTCAACTTCAGCCCGTCCGAGCCGCTCGCGTCCCACCGTCCGGGCACGCCCTCGACCGTCTGAGCCGACTCGGTGATCGTCGCGAGCTGGACCACCCCGGCCTTTCCGAGATGTCCGGCGATCTCGTCCCAGCGGCCACGCCGCCACGCCTCATAGTCCACTTCCACACGTTCTTCGATCATGATTCGACACTAACCGCTCACCTCAGCAGAGCGTCAAACCAAGTTGCCAATTGGCAAAACAGCATCGTCGTTGGTACGAGAGCCGCGGTTCGTGATTATGGCTGGAGTCCGAGGCTGAGACGGTGGGTGTAGTGTGCTCGTTTCGCTCGTGCCTGGTGGTGGCGTCGCCAGTGTGACCAGCGCAGATGGTAGGCGATGCTGCGGGGGGCCGGATCAGGAAGGCGTTGATGAGCCGGCGGATCTCGTTGGGTCGGCCGGATCATGTCCGGGTCTTCGGGTTCGTCGGTGGTCGCGGTTTCGGCGGACAAGGGCTGCGACCATCCCCACCTGCGGACCTTCCTACGCGGCCGGGGCATTGTCCCGCGTATCGCGCGTCCGGGATCGAGTCCAGCCGGCGGCTGGGACGCCACCGCTGGGCGATGGCGAGAACCGTCCTCCTGGCTGACCGGCTGCCGCCGCTCACACCGGCGGTACGAGCGCCGGGCCGACCACCTTCGCGTCCTTCGTCGCCTTCGCCGCTCTCATCTGCTACCGCCGACTCACCAAATGAGTCACCGCCTTAGTGCCGAGCGGCGATCGCCGCCACTTCGGTCGGCTCGGGGCGTCGCCCGGAACTTGCCGGCCCGCATGGCACAAGCGGGGCCATTGCCCCGGCCAGGACGGCCGACCGGCCCGGTCACGGTCGCCGTGTGGCTCGCCGGGCTGACCTCGCAGGCACGGGCATCGGGATCGCCTTCCCGCACCTTCTGGTCGCCGCGATGGGCGGCTCAGCGGACACGACCGAAGCCGGTAAGGCCGCTGCCGGCGCCAACACCGTCGAGCTGATCGCGGTCGCGTTCGGCTCCGCACTCATCGGTGCGCAACGTTCCGTCCGGTCATCGACTTCACCGCGAATCGAGCCGCGGTGCCGGGGCGTGCGCCGGCACCGCGGGCCCGTTTCGGTGAGGTGTCAGCCGATCACTCCGATCATCTTGTCGGCGTCGCGGGTGAGGACCTGCCTGACGTCGGCGCGCGGGACCAGTGTCTGGTCGGCGGCCAGGGCCTTGAAAGCCCGGAGGTGGCGCAGTGCCTTGGCGTCGTTGCCCTTCGCCTCCGCCGTCCGCGCCTTGGTCAGCTCCTTGGTGAGGTTCGTGTGAACGTTCAGCGACAGCCAGCCGGTGGCGCGGAAGCGGTCCAGCAGGTTCTGCATGTCCCGCAGTGAGGTGGTGACCGTGAACCTGACGTTCGTGGTCACGCTGTTGCCGGCGTTGTCGCCCGCGGTCACCGACACCGTCTGCTGCGCCAGCGGGCGGGTGAACAGCGGCACGACCGTGTCGGGCTGCAACTGGGAGCCTTCCAGCGTGCCCGAGGTGGTCTTCACACCGGAGGTGACGTCCACGGCCTCCCAGGTGATGCGCAGGTCCTGCGCGTCGCCGTAGGTCTCGCCGTCGGACACGCCCGAGACCATCAGGGTGGGGCGGGTGCCGTCGATCTTGAGGACGGCCGCCTTCTCCTGCTCGGTCGAACCGGCGGCGTCGCGGGCGCGGTAGCGCAGCTCGTGCGAGCCGTCACCGCTGACGATCACCGGCTCGCCGGAGTACGGCTTCCACTCCGCCTGGTCCAGGGAGTACTCCACCCGGGCGACCCCGGAGGTGGCGTCCTGCGCGGTGAGGCGCACCGGGACGTCGCCGTTGTTCCAGCCCGCGTCGTTGGGGGCGGCGAACTCGGCGGTGGTCTGCGGCGCAAGGGTGTCGAGCTTGAGCGTGCGCGAACCGGGCTCCTCCACGTTGCCGGCCCCGTCGCGGGAGCGGTACTCCAGCTTGCGGCTGCCGTCACCGCTGACCAGGACCGGCTCGGTGTAGGTGGTCCAGGCGCCCTCGTCAAGGCGGTACTCCGTCGCGGCCACGCCGGAGTCGTCGTCGGTCGCGGTCAGGGTGACCTCGACGGGGCCGGTGGTGTACCAGCCGTCCTCGCCGTTGGGGTCGGCCACCTTGACCGTGGTCACCGGCGCGGTCCTGTCGGCCTGGGCGGTGGTGAGGCGGAAGCGCTGGTTGTCGGACTCGGTGCAGTTCCACTGGATCACCGCGGCGCCGTCGGCCTGGGAGACGCCGTTGACGTCCAGGCACAGGCCGCTGACCGCCGAGGTGATCTTGTACGTCTCCCCGGACGCGACCGGGTGGAACCTCTGGTGGACCTGGTGGGCCTGACCGTCGGGGTGGCAGGTCCACTGGACGAGCTGGGTGCCGGGCGTGGTGGAGCCGCCGGGCACGTCCAGGCACTTGCCGCTCTTGACGTTCTTGAACTGGTAGCCGCCCCCGCTCAGCGGGATCGCCTGCCACTGCTGCTCGGGGCCGCCGTTCGCGCCCATCTGCACGATGAGCGCGTCGTCGGCCGTGGAGGCGTCCTTGACGGCGACGTTCTTGCCGCTGTGCTGCGCGGTGAGCGTATAGACGCCGGGCTCGGGGCCGCCGCCGGCACCCTCGCCGGCGAACTGGACGGCGTCCAGGTCGAAGGCGTTGTTGGCGCTGTTCTTGAACACGACGTACAGCGTCCGGGTGCGCACGTCGGAGCGCACCGGCACCGACGGGGTCATCTGGTAGGTGTCCCAGCCGCCGGTGGCCGGCACCGCCGTGGTGGCGAGCAGGGTTCCCGCCGGGGAGTCGGCGCGCAGCTCGATCGAGCCGCCGCCCGACGGGGAGGACAGGCGGTAGGCCACCGAGTCGATGCCGTTGAGGTCCATCGGCGTGAAGGCGATCCAGTCGTTGTTGCTGATGTCGCCGATGCGCTTGCCGCTCTCGGCGCCGCTCTGGTCGATCACCCGCACGCCGGACATCGAGGTGAAGTACTCCGCCTGCTTGCGCTTCGGCTGCAGCACCACCTTGGCGTAGCCGGTGAGCGGGTTGTCGCCCTGGTCGGTGTAGTGGGCGTTGATGACGTAGTAGAGGTTGGCGCCCGCCGGGTGTCCCCCGAGGTCGCTGGTGGAGATGGTGCCCTGGCAGCCGGGGATCTCGGTGGTCTCGTGTTCGTGGTCGTCGTGGCCCAGGGCCGGGTTGACGAACACCTTCTCGCAGTCGATGGTGCCGTCTTCGGGGTCGGTCACGGTCACCTTGTACGGCACGTCGGTGCCGAACTCGATCAGGGTGCCGTTGACCGGCGTGTCCAGGGTGACCGTGGGCGCGGTGTTGCCCGCCGTCACCTCGATGTTGGCGAAGCCCTCCTTGCCCGTGGAGTCGGTCACCTTGAGCTGGGCGGTGAACCGCCCGGCCTGCTGGTAGACGTGGGTGGCCTTGGGCTGGCCGGAGTCGAAGGTCCCGTCGCCGTCGAAGTCCCAGGCGAAGGTGATCGGGTCGCCATCGGGGTCGTAGCTGCCGGCGCTGTCGAAGTCCACCGTGAGCGGCGCGGGGCCGTTGGTTCGCGAGGCGGCTGCTCTGGCGACCGGGGTGCGGGCGCCTGCCGAGTAGTCGATCCGGTACAGGCCCGAGTCGTTGTTCCCGCCGCCGAAGGAGCTGCCCCACTCCAGCAGGTACATCGAGCCGTCGGGGCCGAAGGTCATGTCCATCGGCTTGACGAAGGACGTCTTGGCCAGGAAATCGTTGATCTTCAGGACCTTGTCGTCGTCATCGCGGTGGATCTCCTTGATGTGGTTCCGTGCCCACTCGTAGAAGAATCCGACGCCGTCGAAGTAGGCGGGGAACTTGGTGGTGGACGGGTTGGCGGCGTCGTAGCGGTAGACCGGGCCCATCATCGGGGCGGCGCCGCCGGAGCCGAGTTCGGGGAAGACCGGCGAGGTGCCGTAGCCGTACCACATGACGGGCGCCTGGATCGGCGGCAGCTCGGTCAGGCCGGTGTTGTTCGGCGAGTCGTTGACGGGGTTGGCGCAGTCGAACTTGGGCCCCACGACCTTGGTGTCCGGGTTGTACGGCGCGTACGCCTGGTTGTCGCCGTGGCAGAACGGCCAGCCGAAGTTCCCGGCCTCGCGGATGACGTTGTACTCGACCAGTCCCTCCGGCCCGCGGTCGGTGGTGGGGCCGCCGCGGTCGGGGCCGTAGTCGGCCACGTGCACGTACCCGGTCTTCTGGTCCACCGTGAACCGGAACGGGTTGCGGAAGCCCATGGCGAAGATCTCGGGCTTGGTCTTGGCCGTGCCCGGCGGGAACAGGTTGCCGTCGGGGATGTCGTATCCGCCGTCGGCCTTGGGCTTGATCCGCAGGATCTTGCCGCGCAGGTCGTTGGTGTTGCCGGCGGTGCGGGCGGCGTCCAGCATCTCCTGGCCGGGCCGCCAGTCGATCGGGGCGTAGCCCTGCCAGTCCGGCGAGAGGTTCGGCGGCACGTCGTCGCCGGTGCTCAGGTAGAGCGTGCCGTCAGGGCCGAACTCCACCGCGCCGCCGGTGTGGCCGGGCTCGGGGAAGGTCCTGGACCGGTAGGCGGGCACCTCAAGGATCTTCTTCTCGGTGGCGAGGTCGATGGCGTCTCCGCTCACGGTGAAGCGGGAGAGCCGGTTGACGTCCTGTGAGCTGTCGGCCGGGGACCAGTAGACGTAGATCCAGCCGTTGTCGGCGAAGTCGGGGTCGAGTTCCATGCCGACCAGGCCGTCCTCGCCGCCGTTGTAGACGTTCAGGGTGGCGGCGGTGACGGTGGTGTGCGTGTCGGGCTTGAAGATCTTGATCTCACCGCGCCGCTGGATGTAGAAGACGCGGCCGTCGGCGGCGACGTCCAGTTCCATGGGGTCGGCGGTGTTGTCGTCCAGCGTGATCTTCTCGAAGCTGCTGTGGACGGTGCCGCCGCAGTCGCCTTCCTCGACGCCCGCGGCCCAGGCGATGCCGCCGAGCACGTGCTCGCGGAACAGCGGCTCGGCGTAGGCGGCGGTGTCGTGGCCCATGGCGGTGGCCCAGACCTTGCCGCCCTCGGCGTTGCGGCACCAGGAGATCGGGTGGTCGGGCCCCATGGCGGCGCTGCCGGGGTTGTAGGTCGTCTCGTCCGCGGTCACCAGGACGTGCACGTTGCCGCGGGGGTTGGGCGAGAAGTTGTACCACTCCTCCGGGCGCTGCCAGCGCAGCGGGAGGTTCTTGGTGGACGGGTGGACGCGGTCGACGACCTTGGCCGTGCCCTGAAGCACGCCGGGGGAGTGGGCCGGCATGTGGGCGCCGCCGTTGACGAGGTCGTCCCACCAGGGGAACTCGTTCTCGATGCCCATGTCCAGGGCGTTGTGGACGGCCACGACGCCCTTGCCGGAGCGCACGAACTTCTGCACGGCCTGGCGCTGGGCGTCGTTCTCCCAGACCATGCCGGAGTTCTGCAGCATGATCAGCACGTCGAACCCGGCGAGGTTGGCATCCTCGAAGGCGGCGGAGTCGGCGGTCTGCACGACTTCGAACCCGTGCTCGGCCGCCAGGTCCTTCATCATCTGGATGCCCGCGGGGATCGAGCCGTGTACGTACCCGACGGCCTTGGTGAACAGCAGGGCCCGGAAGGGCTCATGGTGGGCGGTGCCGGCTCGTGCGGTGCCGACCAGTGAGGTGAGTATCAGGATCGGGAGGATCAGGGCAGCCAACAATCGGCGCATGTCGCATCTCCAGGCGAATGTGGGGGGTGCGGAGTATGTGACGTGGGACAGATGTGGGAGCTGTGGACGCTGTGACCGAACCTTTTTCACCCTCATCCCGCCTGCTCACAGGCGGGAAGCGGGCCGAGATCCCAGGGATCGGCGGGTGTCGTGCCAGGTCACCCGGATCATGGTCGTTGCCCGGCGGCGTTCCCGCCTGTGGGTGTGGGGCGGTTGAACAGGGTTCACCGTGAGGGTGTGAAGCAGGTGAGGGAAGTCAGAGTGTGCGGAGGAACGCCAGCCCGCGTGTGGCGAGGTCGTCCTGGGTGGGGGCCAGGGGCCGCCAGATGGAGGCCGCGGTCGCGATCGACTGGTTGTGGGCGGTGAACGACTCGATGACGAGGGGTCCGGCGTAGCCGGTTTCGCGCAGGGCGGCGGTGAAGCCGGGCCAGTCGAACCGGTCCTCGCCGGGGGTGCCGCGGTCGGTCCCGCAGACCTGCACGTGGGCGACCCGCCCCGCTGCCGCGCGTACGGCCTGGGCGGGGTCCTTCTCCTCGATGTTCAGGTGGTAGACGTCCAGGGCCAGGTCGCAGCCCTCGGGCAGGGCGTCGAGCGCCTGCTCGACGGTGTTGATGAGGCTGGTCTCGTAACGGTTGAGCGGCTCCACCGCGATCCGCACGCCGCGCTCGGCGGCGTACTCGGCGACCGGCCGCAGGTTGCGCCGCAACTCGGCGTACGCCGCGCGCCGCTCCTCGGCGGACATGCGCCAGGTCCGCCCCACCGAGGCGTACGCGGGGCCGCCGATCACCGGCGAGCCCACGGCGACCGCCGCGTCCACGCAGTGCCGCAGGTAGTCCTGGGTCTCCTTGACGGTGCCGTCGGGCGCGGCCACGAGTTCCCGGCCCGGTGGCATGACCAGCACCACCGAGGCCGCCAGACCGTGCCGGGCCAGCAGGCCCGCCGCCCGGTGGGGGTCCCAGTCGCCGGGCTGCTCGATCGGCAGCTCGATGACGTCGAACCCCCACCCGGCGACCCGGGGAACGAGGCGGGCGAGGTCGCCGTCGGTGAGCGGCGAGGTCCACACCCAGGTGTTCACTCCGACGCGGAAGCCGCTCATTCCTTCTTCCCGCCCCAGTTCTCGGGGAAGCCGGGCAGGCTCTCGCAGCCGCACAGGGCGTAGTGCAGCGGCGGCATGTTGGGCTGGAGGTAGGTGTCCAGGTTCTCCTGGGTGATCTTCGGCTGGGGCAGGTTCCACACCTTCGGCACCTCCTCGCCCTTGAGGATCTTCAGGGCGGCGATGATCGGGGTGCGCCACTGGTAGGTGGGGTAGGTCGGGGCGATCGCGGTCAGGCCGTCGTCCTTCCACTTGCGCAGGAAGTCCTGCTGGTCCTCTCCGGTCATCGGCGGCACCGGCAGCCCGGCGTCCTCGAACGCCTCGGCGACGGCCACCGAGGTGGCGCCCGAGTCCATCCACACGCCATCGATCTTGCCATGACGCTGGATGTAGTCACTGACGATGCTCTTGCTCTTGGCGGCGTCGCCGTCGGTGAACTCCACGCCGACGACCTCCAGGTCACTGGCGTCGAAGGCCACCTTCGCGGCCGACCAGCGGGTCTCCAGCACGTCCACGCCGGGGCTGATCCGCAGCGCGAGGATCTTGCCGCCCGCGGGCACCTTCTGCACCAGGAACTCCGCCGCGTCGGCGCCGAAGGCGTAGCCGCCGATCGGCTTGATGAAGGTCACCGGGCAGTCGGTCTCCACGCCGCGGTCGAAGACGATGACCGGAACCTCGGCGCAGGCGCCCTTCACGGCCGGGGTGAGCGTGGCGGTGGTGTTCGGCGAGATGATCAGCGCGTCACAGCCCTTGGCCTGCAGCTCGGCGATGTCGGAGATCTGCTTGTCGTCCTTCCCCTCGGCGTCGAGCGCGGTGAACTCGGCGATCTCCTTGTGCAGGGCGACCTCGGCCTGCATGGTCTTCCAGCCGACCTGGCGCCATGGGTTGTTGACCGCGGCGTTGGAGAAGCAGATCTCGTACGGGCCCTCCTTCTTGTGGTCGGCGGTGGAGACCATCTGCGGCGCGATGGCCTGCTCCCAGGGCTTGTCCGCGGGGCCCTGCGGCGCCTGCGAGCGCATGGCGAGCTGGGCGTCGTAGTCGGCCTGGACGAAGAACTTGGACTGGGCGCCGGTGCCGGCGGCCTGCGCGGACGAGGCGGGGGCGTCGGGGGCCTGGCTCGCGGTGGTGGCCGCGGGCTTGTCGGAGGTGCATCCCGCGGCGAGCAGTGCCAGCGCCACCGCGGCGAGGACGAGGGGGCTATGACGCGGCATGTGCGTCTCCTTTGACTCTCTGGGGGGTGAGGAAGGGCAGTCTCAGCGCTCCCGCCGCCACGGCGGCGATGATGATGACCCCCTGCACGGTGAACTCCAGGGCCCCCGAGATGCCGTACAGGTTGAGCAGGGTGAACAGCGCTTCCAGGGTGAAGGCGCCGGCCATCGCGGCGATGACCGTGCCGCGCCCGCCGCCCAGCACGACGCCGCCGAGCACGACCGCGGTGATCGCCTGGAACTCCAGCCCTTGGCCCACCTGGGCGGAGACCCCGGCGAACCCGCCGAGCAGGATCGCGGCGACGGCGGCGGCGAGGCCGGACAGGACGAAGGCCAGGGTCCTGGCTCGGGCGACGCGCACTCCCGACAGCGCGGCGGCCCGCTCGTTGTCGCCGGTCGCGACCAGGGTCCTGCCGAAGTCGGCGCGCATGATCAGCGCGGCGGCCACCGCCATGACGGCCAGCACCAGGACGGCCCAGCCGGTCTCCCTGCCGAACACCCGGAAGGTCTCGGACAGGGCGCCGCGCGGTGCGCCGCCGGTCCACAGGAACACCGCGCCCGACAGCACGAGCATCATGCCCAGCGTGGTGATGAAGGACGGCACCCGCAGGATGGTGGTCACCACCCCGTTGACCAGGCCGACCAGCAGCCCGATGACGATCAGCAGGGCCAGCACCGGCCACGTGGCGCCCTCGTTCCCGTCGATGAGGCGGGCGGCGACCACGACCTCGACCGTGACCAGCGAGCCGACCGAAAGGTCGAACTCACCGGAGACGATCACAAAGTACTGGCCCGCGGCGAGGATCACCAGCGGCGCCGCGCGGCGGACGAAGGCGAGGAAGCCGGCGGGTTCGAGGAAGAACGGGTTGGCGATCGCGATGGCGGCCAGCAGCACGGCCAGCACCGCGAGGATCGGCAGCGCGCGTCTCACGCCCTCCTCCTTCCGAGCATCCCGGTACGCCGGGCGTAGACGGCGACCGCGGCCACGATGACCACGCCGCGCACGACGTCCTTGAAGAAGGAGTTGACCTCCAGTTGGTTGAAGACGCTGTCCAGGACGGCCAGCAGCAGCACGCCGCCGACCGTGCCCGCGACACCGCCCCTGCCTCCGGCCAGCGCGGTGCCGCCGAGGACGACGGCGGCGATGGACTCCAGGTCGTAGCCTCCGTCGGTGCCCACGGTCGGGGCTCCGGCGCCGAGCCGCGAGGCGAGCAGCAGGCCCGCGATGCCGGCGCACAGCGAGCACAGCACATGGGTGACGATCACCACACGGTCGGTGCGGACCCCGGAGAGCCGGGCGACCTCGGGGTCGCCGCCCACGGCGTACACGCGGTAGCCATAGCGGGTACGGCTGAGCAGGAACCAGGCGATGAGCGCCACCACGGCCCAGAGCATGGCCGAGACCGGCACGGGCCCGATCCGGTCGTAGCCGAGGTGCTGGAACGACTCCGGCACGCGCCCGGCGGGGCCGTCGTAGAGGTGGTCCACGACTCCCTTGATGATCAGTGCGACGCCCAGGGTGGCGATGAACGCGTGCACCCGCAGCTTGGTGATGACCAGTCCGTTGACCAGTCCGACCAGGACGCTGACCCCCGCGACCGCCGCCACCGCGGGCACGATCCCGGCGTCCTGCCCGGCCATGATCTCCGCCGCGACCAGCGAGGTCAGGCTGATCAGGTACGCGACCGACAGGTCGAGCGACCCGGCCAGGATGGCCAGCGTCTGGCCGACCGCGACTATGCCGAGCGCGGCCGAGCGCTGCTGCACGCCGACGATGTTCTCCAGGGTGAGGAACTGGCCGCCGTCCAGGGCGACCAGTCCCCAGCCGGCCAGGATCACCACGGCCAGGGCCACGAACACCACCCGGGTCGGGTCGGCGATGGCCGCCAGCCCGGCGCGGTGCCCGGGGAGCGCGGTCACGTGGTCACCTCGCCGGTGGCCAGGCTCATCACGGCCTCCTCGGAGGAGCCGGCGGGCAGGGTGCCCGCGATGCGGCCATCGCGCAGCACCACGATGCGGTCGCTCATGCCGATCAGCTCGGGCAGCTCGGAGGAGATCATCATGATCGCGGCGCCCTCGCCGGCCAGCTCGCGCATCAGGTCGTGGATGGCCGCCTTGGCGCCCACATCGACGCCGCGGGTCGGCTCGTCGAACAGCAGCACCTTGGGGGCGACGGTCATCCACTTGGCCAGCACCACCTTCTGCTGGTTGCCGCCGGAGAGGTAGCGGACCTCCTGCTCCTGCCGGGGCGGGCGAAGCCGGACCCGTTCCAGCAGCTCGCGCACGCCGCCGTTCCGTCCCCGGCCGGTGGCGCGGGCGACGAGGAGGGCGTTGTCACGCACGGACTGGCGCAACGCCAGGCCCTCGGCCTTGCGGTCCTCGGTGACCAGGCCGATCCCGGCCCGGATGCTCTCGCGGACCGAACGCGGGCGTACCGGCATCATCTCGCCCCTGGTGAACGGCTCCGCGCCGAAGAGGGCCTTGGCCAGCTCCGACCGGCCCGACCCCTGCAGGCCCGCCACGCCGAGGATCTCACCGGCGCGAAGCTCCAGGTCGATGTCATGCAGGCGGTCGTTGCCCGCGCCGGTGACCCGCAGCCGCGTCTCGCCCGTGGAGGAGGCGCGGGGCGGGAAGTAGCTGCCGAGGTCGCGCCCGACCATGAGGCGGACCAGATCGCCGGGTGTGACGTCGGCGGTGGGGACGGTGGTGACGAGCCTGCCGTCCTTCAGCACGGTCACCCGGTCGGCCAGGTCGAACACCTCGCGCAGCCGGTGGGAGATGTACAGCACGGCGATGCCCCGCTCCTGTAATCGGCGCACCAGCCGGTACAGCAGCTCGACCTCGTGACCGGCGAGCGCGGCCGTGGGCTCGTCCATCACCACGATCCGGGCGTCGAGCGAGAGCGCCTTGACGATCTCGACGACCTGCTGCTGAGCCACCGACAGGCGCTTGACCGGCTGCCGGGGGCCGAAGGAGTCCACTCCCAGCTCGGTGAGGAGCCGGGCGGTCGCGGCGTCCATGGCCGCACGGTCCACCATGCCGCGGCGTACGGGCTCGCGGCCCAGGAAGACGTTCTCGGCCACACTGCGCTCGGGCAGCAGGTTGAACTCCTGATAGATGATCGCCACGCCGGCGCGTTGTGCCTCCAGGGGATGGCCGAACGCCACGCGGTGGCCGTCGATCTCGATCGTGCCCTCGTCGGGGGTGTGGACTCCGGCGAGGATCTTCATCAGTGTGGACTTGCCCGCACCGTTCTCCCCCACCACCGCGTGCACCTCGCCCGGCCCGGCGGCGAGGTCCACTCCGGTGAGCACCTGGACGCCCAGGAATCGCTTGCCGATGCCACGCATGTTCAGCATCTCGTCCCCTTCCCTGCCGACGCGGAGCCGGGGACGGGATGACTGCGGAGGTGGGGGGTGCGGCGGACGGCAGTTGTACCGGTCCGTCGGTAATCAGCCGAGTATCGGCTAATGTCCTCCATGTTTCGGGATCGTAAAGCGGTGCTATGACGACGGTCAAGCATAAGTCAGGTAGGATACGGCATAAGCATGCCAGTTGATCACCGAAAGAGGTCGGAGTTGGTACAGGACACGCCCGGCGCGCTGCTCTCCATCCTTCGTGACGGTCAGCCCCGCACCCGGGCGGAGCTGGTCCAGCTCACCGGCCTGGCCCGGTCGACGGTCTCGCAGCGGCTCGACGCGCTGCTCCTCCATCACTGGATCGTCCCCGCGGACCAGGCGATCTCCTCGGGCGGCCGGCCCTCCACCGCGTTCACCTTCAATCCCCGCGCCAGGATCGCCCTCGCCGCCGACATCGGCGTGACGCGCGCCAGGCTGGCCGTCACCGACCTGCGCGGGGTCATCCTTGCCGAGCGCGCCGCCGACATGGCGGTCGCCCAGGGCCCGGAGGTCTGCCTGACCTGGGTGCTGGAGACCTTCGACGAGCTGCTGGCCGAGTGCGGCCATCGGATGTCCGACGTCTGCGGCGTCGGCGTCGGCCTGCCCGGTCCGGTGGAGCACGAGAGCGGCCGGCCGGTGAATCCGCCCCTGATGCCGGGCTGGGACGGCTTCCCGGTGGCCGACCGGCTCCGCTCCCGGATCGGCGTTCCGGTGCTGGTCGACAACGACGTGAACATCATGGCGCTCGGCGAGCACTCGGCCACGGACCCCACCACCGATGACCTCCTGTTCGCCAAGGTCGGCACCGGAATCGGGTGCGGCATCATCGCCGGCGGACGCCTGCATCGGGGGGCCCGGGGCGCGGCCGGCGACATCGGGCACATCCGTGTGCCGGCCTCGGATGTGGTGTGCCACTGCGGCAACACCGGCTGCCTGGAGGCGGTCGCCGGGGGCGGCGCCCTGGCGGCGCGGCTGCGCGAGGAGGGGCTGGAGGCCGCCGGCGCCCGTGACGTCGTCCGGCTGGTGCGGGCGGGCAACACCTGGGCCATCCGGCTGGTACGGCAGAGCGGCAGGGACCTCGGCCTGGTGCTGGCGTCGATCGTCAACTTCTTCAACCCGGCCCAGATCGTGATCGGGGGCGACCTGGCCGAGGCGGGCGAGCACCTGATCGCCGGGATCCGAGAGGTGATCTACGGCCGCTCGCTGCCGCTGGCCACCCAGCGGCTCCACATCCGGGCCAGCGAACTGGGCGTCCACGCGGGCGTCATGGGCGCGGCCATGATGATCGTCGAACACGTTCTCGCGCCGGAGTCGGTCGACCAGTCCGTGCAGGGCTGACGCCCGCCGCCACTCCGCCCTTCTTTCGCCGGGCATCGGCATATCTTCCCACCAGATTCGACGAAATCAAGCCTTTACAGGAGAAGTCCCCCGATCTATACACCGAATATCAGCAAATGCTCGGAGGTGCCATGGCTGAGATCGGTGTCTGGCTCATCGGCGCGCGAGGGGCCGTGGCGACGACGGCAGCCGTCGGCGCCGCCGCCATCCGGTCGGGACCGCCGCCCGCCCAGGGCTGCGTCACCGAAGCGCCCGGCTTCTGGCCCGGCTCGTGGCGCGGGCCCACGAGCGGGGGGCGCTTCGGCGTGCCGGCCGAGCCGGGCTACTTCTTCAAGGACCCGCTCGGCTGCGGCGAGCACGCGCTCGCCGCGCAGTACGCGTTCGCCGGGGAGCCGGCGTGAGGGCGCTCCTGGAACCGGTCCGCGCGCCGGCCGCGCTGCCGGTGCCCGGCGACACCATGGCGGGTCGCCTACGACTGCCACACCACCGTGCGCACGCTGGAGGCCATCGGGCACCGGCCCGCGTGGGGCGCTGAACGCGATCGGTTACGACGGTCCGATCTCCATCGACTGGGAGGACGCCGGCATGGACCGGCTGGCCGGGGCGCCGGACGCGCTGGCGCTGATCCGCACGCTCAACGCCATCACCCCGCCCACCGCCGCCTTCGACGCCGCGTTCTCCGCCGAGTAGCGCATCTCGCCGGGACGGCGGTGCCGCCGTCCCGGCGAACCGATCGCGAGAGGAAAGCAGCGGAGGAAAGCAATGAAAACCGGATTATGGCTGATCGGGGCACGAGGATCGGTCGCGGTCACCAGCATGATCGGCGCACTGGCGATCCGGGCGGGCCTGGCCGAGCCGACCGGATGCGTCCTGGAGTCACCCGAGCTCCGCAGCGATGCCCTGCCCGGCATCGGGGACCTGGTCTTCGGCGGCCACGACATCGTCTCGACCCCTCTGGAGAAGAAGGCGGCCACGCTGGCCGAGGCGGGAATCGTCCCGGGACGGCTCGCGACGGCCGTCCAGGACGTGCTGCTCGGCATCGAGCACGACGTGCGGCCGCTGCCGGTCGCCGCGACACAGGGCGAGACCGCCCGCGCCATCGGCGCCGACCTGGGCCGTTTCCGCAGCAGGCACCGCCTGGATCGGATCGTCGTGATCAACGTTTCGACCACGGAACCGGCACCGCCGCCGCATCCGGCGCACGCCGACCTCGCCGCGCTGCGGGCCGCGCTGGAGGGCCAGGAGCCGGTTCTGCCGCCCAGCGCGCTGGCCGCCTACGCGGCCCTGTCCGCCGGCTGCCCGTACGTCGACTTCACGCCTTCCACCGGCGCCCGCCTGCCCGCCCTCGACACCCTTGCCCGCGAGCGGGGGCTCCCGTACGGCGGCCACGACGGCAAGACCGGCGAGACCCTGGTCAAGTCGGTGCTCGCGCCGATGTTCGCCCAGCGCAACCTGAAGGTGCGCACCTGGTCGGGGATCAACCTGCTGGGCGGCGGCGACGGCGCGAACCTGGCCGAGCCCGCCGCCAACGCGGCCAAGGCCGCCAGCAAGCAGCGCGTGCTGCCCGAGACGCTCGGCTACGTCCCGCAGGGTGACACGCGCATCGACTTCGTGGCGGACCTCGGCGACTTCAAGACCGCATGGGACCTGGTCACCTTCGACGGCTTCCTCGGCACCCGCATGCGCGTGGAGTTCACCTGGCACGGCTGCGACTCCGCCCTGGCCGCGCCGTTGATCCTGGACCTGGCGCGGCTGACCGCGGCCGCGCACCGGGCCGGGCGCACGGGACCGCTCACCGAGCTGGCCTTCTTCTTCAAAGATCCCCTCGGCTCGGTCCCGCACGCGCTGGCCGAGCAGTGGCGGGCGTTGCGTGCCGCCGTCGAGGCGTACGGAACGGCGAGCACGCCGCGATGACGGCGCCACGCGACCTGCTGGACCTGGTTCGCGCCCCGGCCGCGCTGTCGGTCCCCGGCGACGTGATCGCCGGGGCGGCGGCCACCGGGGCGCTCGGCCGCCGCACCGCCGGGCTGGCCTGCTCTTCGGTCTGCCTGTACTGGGCGGGGATGGCCGCCAACGACTGGGCAGACCGGCATCTTGACGCGGTCGAGCGCCCGGAGCGCCCCATCCCCTCGGGGCGCGTGCCGGCCGGCGCGGCCCTCGGCACCGCGGTGGGGCTCACCATCGCCGGGCTCGCCGCGGCCTGGCTCGCGGGCGGCCGGCGTGCGCTGGCGATCGCCGCCCCGCTGGCCGCCTCCGTCTGGACCTACGACGTGGCCGCCAAGGGCACCCGCGCCGGTCCCCTGACCATGGCGCTCTGCCGCACCCTCGACGTGCTGCTGGGCGCCACGCCGGGCCCCTCCGCCACGTCCGGCGCCTCCCTCATGGCCGCGCTGCCCGCCGCGGTCACGATCGGCGCGCACACCTACCTGCTGACCGCGCTGTCCCGGGCGGAGGTTACGGGGACCGGCCCGCGACTGCCCGCGGCCACCCTGGCCGGCACCGTCGCGCTCGCCGCCGTCACCGCCCGCGGCGGTGCCGGCCCCACGCAACCGGCCCTCGCCGCCTGGTACGCCGCGCAGTTCGGGCTCTGTCAGGCCCGCGCCGTCGCCGACCCCCGCGCGGGCCGCGTACGTGACGCGGTCAGCGCGGGCATCGTCAGCCTGCCTGCCCTCCAGGCGGCACTCACCGCACGCGGCGGCGCGCCCCGCGTCGCGCTCGCCCTCGCGGCGGCGGTCCCGCTGGCGCGGCGCCTGGTCAGAAAGATCTCAGCGACATGACGCGATTCGGCTACGGCACCAACGGCTTCGCCAATCACCGGCTGACGGACGCCCTCGACGTCATCGCCGGCCTCGGCTACGAGGGAGTGGCGCTGACACTCGACCACTGCCACCTCGACCCGTACGCCGACGGTCTGGGACGGCGGGTGGCGCAGGCCGCCGACCGGCTGCGCGACCTCGATCTGGCGGTGGTCGTCGAGACCGGTGCGCGTTACCTGCTCGATCCGCGGCGCAAGCACGCCCCGACCCTGCTGGACGACGACCGGCACCGGCGGGTGGACTTCCTGCACCGGGCGGTCGCGATCGGCGCCGACCTGGGGGCGGAGGCGGTGTCGTTCTGGTCCGGCATACCTCCGGCCGGGCTCGATCGGGCCACGGCCTGGAACCGGCTGGTGGACGGCTGCGAGCAGGTTCTCGACGCCGCGCGGCGCGCGGGCGTGCCGCTGGGGTTCGAGCCCGAGCCCGGCATGCTCGTCGAGACGATCGCCGGCTGGCGCACGCTGCACGAGGCGCTCGGGTCTCCGGACGGCTTCGGCATCACCCTGGACATCGGACACTGCCGGTGCAACGAACCCGATCCGGTGCCCGCCTGTGTCGCGGATGTCGCCGGGCACCTGGTCAACGTGCAGATCGACGACATGCGGCGGGGCGTGCACGAACATCTGGAGTTCGGCGAAGGGGAGATCGACTTCCCGCCGGTGCTGCGCGCGCTCGACGACTGCGGCTACCGCGGCCTGGTCTCGGTGGAACTGCCCCGCCACAGCCACGCCGCGCCCGCCGTGGCCGCGCGCTCGATCGAGTTCCTGCGCCGGGCCGAGCAGCCCGTCCAGGCGTGAGGGTGAAGGGAGGTCCGGATGAGGCGACCAGAGCGGTTGGACGCCGCGCTGCGGGAGGCGCCACGAGGGGAATGGCTGGACGGCGCCATCGCCGCGGTCGGTGAGCGGCCCGAGACGATCGGCCGGTTCTTCGCCCAGGCGGGCCGGCGGGCCGGGCGCGGGCCGCTGCCCGGCGTGCCCGGCTGGACGGCGGACGAGGCCGCCCGCGCGCTGCTGCTGGCCGCACTGCCGGCGGACCGGGCGGAGACGGAGATCGGCGACCTCTACCGCTACGGCGACGCCGACGAGAAGCGGGCCGTGCTCAAGGCACTGCCGATGCTCGCCGTCGGTGCCGCCGGGCTGCCCCTGCTGCACGACGCGATCCGTACGAACGACGCCCGCTTGCTGGCCGCCGCGCTCGGGCCCTACGCCCGCCATCTCGACCAGGCCGCCTGGCGGCAGGCGGTGCTCAAGTGCGTGTTCATGGGCGTGCCGCTGAGCGTGGTCGACGGGCTGGGGGAGCGGGCCGACCGCGA
Organism: Thermocatellispora tengchongensis; assembly: GCF_014202315.1. Taxonomy (GTDB): domain Bacteria; phylum Actinomycetota; class Actinomycetes; order Streptosporangiales; family Streptosporangiaceae; genus Thermocatellispora; species Thermocatellispora tengchongensis. The sequence goes on from NZ_JACHGN010000017.1 coordinate 20,320, forward strand.
GCTGGCGGCCATGCTGGCCGCCTTCGCCGACGAGCGCGCGGCGGCGGGACGCCCCATGCCCGCCGACGCCGCCACCCTGCTCGACCGTCTGACCCGCGAGGAGTCCTGATGCGCATCTTCGACCCGCACATCCACATGACGTCCCGCACCACCGACGACTACACGCGGATGGCCGCCGCCGGCGTGCGGGCCGTCGTCGAGCCGGCCTTCTGGCTGGGGCAGCCCCGCACCAACCCCGGCTCCTTCACCGACTACTTCGACTCGCTGATCGGCTGGGAGCCGTACCGGGCGGCCCAGTTCGGCATCGTCCACCACGCGACGATCGCGCTGAACCCCAAGGAGGCGAACGACCCGCGCTGCCGCCCCGTTCTCGATCTGCTGCCGCGTTACCTGGACAAGGACCGGGTCGTCGCGGTCGGCGAGATCGGCTACGACTCGATGACCCCGGAGGAGGACGACGCCTTCGAGCGGCAGCTCGCCCTGGCCGTCGAGCACGACCTGCCGGCGCTCGTGCACACCCCGCACCGTGACAAGGCCCGCGGCACCCGCCGCACGCTGGAGGTCGTCGCCGCCTCCGGCATCGCGCCCGAGCGGGTCGCCGTCGACCACCTCAACGAGGTCACCGTCGGCCTGGTACGCGACTCCGGATGCTGGATGGGCTTTTCCATCTACCCCGAGACGAAGATGTCGCCGCCGCGCATGGTGCAGATCCTCAAGCAGTACGGCCTGGACCGGATGCTGGTCAACTCCGCCGCCGACTGGGGCGTCTCGGACCCGCTGCTCACGCTGGAGACCGGCACCGCCATGCTGGCCGCCGGATTCACCGACGACGACGTGGACCGGGTCCTGTGGCGCAACCCCGTCGAGTTCTACGGCCAGTCCGGGCGCCTGGACCTGACTCCCGCCGTCACGGGCGAACCCACCTTCGCCGGCAGCTCCATCAAGCGCGGCGGCAGCTGATGCGGCTACGCCACCCGGCAGGAGCCCCGCTGCATCTCAGCTACTGCACCAACGTGCACGCGGCCGAGGATCTCGACGGCATCATCGCCCAGCTCGACACGTACGCGACACCCATCCGCGCCCGCCTCGGCACCGGCGTCCTCGGGCTCGGGCTCTGGCTGGCCGCGCCCGTCGCCGCCGCTCTGGCAGCCGACCCCGCCCTGCGCGCCCGCCTGCGCCGCGAGCTGTCCGTACGGGGCCTTGAGGTGGTCACGCTCAACGGCTTCCCCTACCGTTCCTTCCAGGACCCGGTCGTCAAGCACGCCGTCTACCATCCCGACTGGACCACCGACGACCGCCTGACGTACACCCTCGACCTGGCGCTCGTCCTCGCGGACCTGCTCCCCGACGACGTGGCCAGAGGATCGGTCTCGACGCTGCCGCTCGCCTGGCGCGACCCCTGGAACGGCGGGATGGCCGACCTCGCCGCACGCCGGCTCGACCGGCTGGCCGCCGGCCTCGCCGCCGTCGAATCCGCCACCGGGCGGGTGATACGGGTGGGGTTCGAACCCGAACCCGGCTGCGTGGTGGAGACGACGGGCCAGGCGGTGACACGGCTCGCCGACGTCGATCGCGACAGGCTCGGCATCTGCCTGGACCTGGCCCACCTGGCCTGCGCCTGGCAGGAGCCGGCCGCCGCGCTGAAGGAGCTGAGCCTGGCCGGCCTGTCCGTCGTCAAGGTCCAGCTCTCCGCGGCCCTGGAGAGCGCGGACCCGGACGCCCTGCGCGAGTACGCCGAGCCGCGCTTCCTGCACCAGACCCGCAACGCCGCGGGCGAGGCCGCCGACGACCTCGACGAGGCGTTCGGGCGACGGCTGCCCGGGCCGTGGCGGGTCCACTACCACGTGCCTGTGCACGTCACGCCGCCCGCGCCGCTGGCCACGACCGTCCCCGTGCTGCGCGCGGCGCTCGCGGAGCTGGTCGGCGGGCCGCGACCGCTCTGCGACCACTTCGACGTGGAGACCTACACCTGGGGGGTGCTGCCGCCCGCGCTGCGCCCTGCGACCCCCGCGCAGCTCGCCGCGGGCATCGCCGCCGAACTGGACTTCGCCCGTGCCGAACTCCACCATCTGGGAGTGACATCATGACATCGTTGCTGGTCCTGGACGTGGTGGGGCTGACCCCTCGGCTGCTGGCGCACATGCCGCGGCTGCGCGCCGTCGCCGCGGCCGGCTTCCAGGCCGAGCTGGGCACCGTCCTGCCCGCCGTCACCTGCCCGGTACAGTCGACGTTCCTCACCGGCCTCCCGCCGGCCGGGCACGGCATCGTCGGCAACGGCTGGTACTTCCGCGACCTCGGAGAGGTGCTCCTGTGGCGCCAGCACAACGCGCTCGTCGGCGGGGAGAAGGTGTGGCAGGCCGCCCGCCGCGAGCGGCCGAACCTCACGGTGGCCAACGTGTGCTGGTGGTACGCCATGGGCGCCGACGTCGACTGGACGATCACCCCCCGCCCGATCTACCACGCCGACGGGCGCAAGGAGCCCGACTGCTACACCTGGCCGCCCGAACTGCACGACGAAATCACCTCGACGCTGGGTGCCTTCCCTCTGTTCAGCTATTGGGGCCCGGGAGCGGGCATCGCCTCCTCGGCCTGGATCTGCCGCGCCACCCAGCAGGTCATGGCCACGCACGACCCCGATCTCACGCTGGCCTACGTCCCCCATCTCGACTACGACCTGCAACGGTACGGCCCGTCCGACCCGCGTGCCGCCGCCGCGGCGGCCGAACTCGACACCGAGCTGGCGCCCCTGCTGGACGCCGCCGAGGCACAGGGCAGGACCGTCGTCGTGCTGTCGGAGTACGGCATCACCGACGTCTCCCGCCCGGTCGACGTCAACCGGATGCTCCGTGCAGAAGGACTGCTCCAGGTCTACACCCAGGCCGGCATGGAGTACCTCGATCCGTGGACCTCGCGCGCGTTCGCCGTCGCCGATCACCAGGTGGCGCACGTCTACGTCGCCGACCGCGCCGACGTGCCGGCCGTCGCCAAGCTCTGCGCGGCCCTGCCCGGCGTCGGCGACGTGCTGGACGAGGGCGGAAAGCGGGCACACGGCCTGGACCATCCCCGCTCAGGAGAGCTGGTCCTGCTCGCCGAGCCCGAGGCCTGGTTCACCTACTACTACTGGCTCGACGACGCCCGCGCGCCCGACTTCGCCCGCCTCGTCGAGATCCACCGCAAGCCCGGCTACGACCCCGCCGAGCTCTTCTTCGACCCCGCCGACCCCGGCGCCGCCAAGCGCAGGGCCGGCCTGGCGCTGCTGCGCAAGAAGCTCGGCCTGCGCTACCTCATGAGCGTGGTCGGCCTCGACCACGGCGCCCGCGCCGTACGCGGCTCGCACGGCCTGCTTCCCCGCGATCCCGCCGACGCTCCGGTGCTCCTCTGCTCCGACCCGTCGGCCGCTGGGGAACGATTCGAAGCCACGGACATCAAGGACCTGCTGCTACGCCTCTTGTGACGGTGACCGCCCCCGGCTCGGTGACGTACGGGGCACCGCACCCGGGCGGCCGGAACTTGCTTCGGCCGCGAGGGCGACGTGGCGGCAGCACGATCGTCTGGCGCACCTGGATCGGCCCGGACAACCTGCCGCGGCGCCTGCACACCGTCGCCACCTTCGCGTACCTGCCTGAGGAGGACTGGGCGCTGAGGGCCCGCAGGAGACGTTAGCCGCTGAAGTGCCGGCGGTTCTCAGCGGAGACGGTCAGTTGTCCACCGACTCGAACGGCGGTTGCACTGAGCGGCCAGTAATCTCCAAGCGGGATCTCCTCCATCGCGCAACGCGGAAGATCGGTATGGGGTTCGCGGCGGTCCTGATCCTGACCGGCTGTGCCGAACAGCCCGTCACGACCCCTCCGCTGGAGGCGATGGGCGAGGCTGCGGGCGACGGTCCCGCGGCCGCGTACTTCGAGTACGGCGAGCCGGCGTGGTGGCGCGCACTCGGTGTGACCATCGGTTCGGGCGAACAGCCCGCTTCCGGCACCGAGCCGGGGCGGCGCCGGCTTCCCGCGACCGGCTCCGATTCCGGTGAGCCGGCCCGCGCCGGAGTCGAACTGCCGCAGGTGACAGGGGTGGCCCCCTACGCCGCGGACCGGATGATCGCGATCGGCGTGCCCCCGAACCTCGCCTTCCGCTTCGATGGCGGTTTCGAGGCGAAGGCCGTGCGGGCCAAGCTGGAGGGGCTGGGGGCCAAGCCACGCCGCATCGGCGATCACGACGGCCTGTCCTTCGCCCCCGGCACCGATGTGGACTTGGCCAAGCTCCCCGTCCCGGTGACCGGTGTGCACAACCAGTTCAACCAGATCGTCGTCACCGACTCCACGGTCGCCACGGCACCGGTTCCCGAGCCGATCACGGCCGTGCTCGGGGGCGAGCGGTCGCTGGCCGACCGCCCGGAGCACGCCCCGGTGGCCGACTGCCTCGGTGATGTCGCCGCCGCCACCATCACCGCCCCCCAGAATCCCGGAACCGTGGCCTTGTACGGGGTGGGCCTGCGCCGCCCGGCGAACCTCGATGAGCAGCCGGTCAACGTGATCTGCGCGCTACCCATCCCTTCCGCTAATCCCCGCCGTCAAGAAGACGTTCACCATTCGGCTCACTCCGGCCGCCACTTCGCGCGAAGGCAAGACGTTCGGCGAGCTGACCCAGGAGATCACACATGGCGAGGTCCGATCCGAAGACCACACCGTGCTGCGGGTCGTGGTGATGTCATAGGAGGGGGACGCTGGCACGCTATGGCGATCCACCTCCGGTGAGCGGCGCCGAGCAGGGTGACGGCAGTCGAGAACACGGATGCCGCGAATCAACGTGCCTGATACGCGGACTCGGGGCCGGCCGGCTCGCCGCGCCTTCCCGGGCGCCCGGTGACCCGGCGTGTCGGGAGCTCACGTCGAGGGCGGCATGTCGTCGGTCAGCCCGTACAAGGACTCCTCCACTCCCATCAGATGGTTCGCCCTTCTGATCCAGGCCCGCTCCGGATCGCGTGCCGCGAGCGCCTTCCAGATCGCGAGATGTTCTCCGTGGGTACGCCGGTCCGCGCGCTTCTCGTGGAGGCTGCGCCACAGGGTGCGCGTACTGTGCGGCTGGCGAACGCGTCGAGAAGTCCGGCCAGGACCGGGTTACCGCTGTTCATGGCGATTATGCGGTGGAACTCGATGTCGATCTCGGGGCGTATCGAGGCGGCCGTCGCGAGCTGCTGGAACACCCGGATCGGGTCATCGGTCGACAAGACCGTGACCGCGGTGCTGAGCTTGATCCGGCTGGTGGACGCGGCGGCGGCGTTGACGACGGCGGTCGGTGAGGACAGCGGCATCGTGCGCATGTGGTGCTCACCCACGCCGAAGAAGTCCAGCCCGACCTCGTCGGCGAGCTTGATGGCCTCCAGCACGTCGCGGACGGCCTGCGCGGTGGGACCGCGGCCGCCGTCTGCCAGCAGCGGGGTGTTGCCGAAGGAGTAGAGGCCGAGTTCGAAGGTCATGACCGGTCCCAGAGGTTTCTCGGAGGGCGTAGGGGCCGAAGTGCTCCAGGCGACGAACACGGCGAGCAGGAACAGGACCGCGTTGAAGGCTCGGGTGCGGATCCTGGTGAAGGCATCGAGCGCGGTGTCGTCGGCGTCTGGGAGGGTGTGCAGGTACTTCTCGGTGGTGGCGATGCTGGCCCAGGCGTTCCTTGACGACTTGAAGGTCGGCGCCGTCGGCGAGGAGCCAGGAGGCGTGGGCGTGGCGCAGGCCGTGCATGCGGACGTGGATGTGGAGGCCGGCGGCGGTGAGGGCGGGGAGCCAGATCTGCTTTCTGAACCGGTCGCGGGGGATGTGGCCGTCGGTGTCGCGGGTGTGCGGAGTTCTGGGGGAGTCCTTGCCGGCGGCGTGGCGTTCGGCGCGGTAGATGGCGTAGGCGTCCTTGCGGTGGCGGCATTTGGATTTGCCGGTGGAGTAGCCGCTGATGGTGCCGTGGCGGTAGGTGCGTCCGGCGGCGTTGGGTTCGGTGAAGCCGAGCTTGTCCGAGTTGGGGGCCACGCGTAGGGAGCGGGCTCTTGGTTGTGGGTGAAGAGCAGGTCGTCGGTGGCCAGGTTGCGTTCGGTGATGTGGGCTTGGATCTTGAGGGCGAGGTGGAAGGTGAGCTTGAGCCGCCGGTACTCCTTGTCCTTGGGGTAGTCCTTGATGAGGAAGCGGCGGCCTTGGGGTGGAATTTCGGGGTGATCCTTCCAGGCGGCGATGGCCAGCTCGTCGCGTTCGGCGGCCCGGCGGGAGGGGGCCTGCCGGCTCCAGCCGAGCCGGTGCAGCAGGGAACAGACGGTCTCCAGCGCCCGCCGACACCGGTTGGCCGGTATGCGTGACACCCGGAACTCCCGCGCGACCTGGGCATCACCGGCGGCTTCGGCGAAGCGGCCGCCCGCCCGCATCCGCACCTGCTCGCGGCGTAATCGCTGCTCGGCGGTCACGCCACCACCATCGGGATACCTCGGCACCGGAGCTGTCACCGCAACGACCGTATGCCGGCTCACTCCCAGGCCAGGCCATATAACCCTGCCCTCTGAACGTCTCTATGAATCTACAACGTAAAGGCGTTGGCGTTTAGTGGCCCGCTCACGAGCGAGGGATGCCGTGGAAGCGTCACTCGTGATCTCTGCGACACGAGCAGCCATAAGGGTCAGGGCTTGCGGGGCTGCCAAGAAGAAATCTCCCGCCCTGTGTGCGAACCGTCACTGATTGATTACTATACGTTCTGAGTGTGTGACGGCGTGAAACGAATTAGGGGGACGCGTGACCCGAGCCGGCGGAGTGATCGCGATGGTGGCCACGGGCCTGAACCTGGTCTTCGCGGCGACGGCGCCGACGAAAGGCGCCGGCTGGAGCGATACTCACGGGCACGGCAGTGTGACGGTGCCGGCCGATCGGTCGATGATCAAAGTGTGCGACGGGCGGAAGGACGACCTCGCGTACAAGGCGGTCTGGCACAACGACAACTCTCTGGACGCCCGCGACTCCTTCGAGGTGGTGGCGCCCCAGGGCGGATGCGCCACCGACACCTCCCTCTTCGGTTCGGTCAAGGTCTTCAAGCTCTGTCACGGGCGCGTTAGCGGGAACCGTGTCAACTGGACCGGTTGCAAAGCCGCGGTCTGGCCCGGTGGCCGCTGACCTGCACTCCGGCGACGATCACTCCACTGGCGGCCTCCCGTGTTACCGGGAGGTCGCCGATGCGACGATGGTCAGGGTTCGGTGCCGCCGAGCCGGCTTTGGATGTCGGCCTGCTTCTGCTCGACGAGTGTGCTGATCAGCGTGGCCAGGCCCAGCGCGACACCGGCGATGATCGCGGTGATGATCGCCCACTCCACGGCGGAGGCGCCGCGTGTCGGGGCCGTGCGGGCGCGATGCGTGCGCACGGCCAGGCAGGCCCGCAGGTAGATGATCCATGGGTGCTCCAGCATGATCGGCTTCCGCATTTCACGTCCTCGCACGACGGTGTGATCACTGATGGCGATGTTCGATCAGCAAATTGTGATCCACCTGGCCGTGAGGAGATCGTGAAACCGGGGCGGAATCTGGAACTCCACCGCGTGTGTGCCGGGGGTGCCCGAGGCGTCCCGGTTATGACCATCGCGCTGCCGGGGCATGGGTGGTCGGCGGAGGAGGAACTGGCCGGGATCGTCCGTCAGGGGCGGTGGCGGGGCGCGTGGAGTTCGACGTTCTATGTCAGTGATGCGGTCGGCCGGTCCTTGCCATGGAGGCCGTGGTCGAGGTGCCCGTTCGTGGCGGCACCGCTGTCGGTGCTGTGGGGGACGGAGGGCGAGGTAGAGGAAGTTCTGGGTGTCCGGCAGGGCGATGGGGGGCGAAGGAGGGAAGGCGTCGATGGCGGGGGTTGTGGCGTCGGGTTACTGTTTGATCAGTGAGCACTTTTCATCCTGAATGGCGGCCTTCTTCGATGAGCTGCAGGACGAGGATGGCCTGCACCATCGTGGTGGCGCGGTGCAGGCAGCAGGGCAGCCGGGGCAGGACCTTCCAGGTCTTCCCGGTGGCAACGGCGCGTTCTCCGCAGGCGCGGATGCGAGCGTGCGGGCGGTTGACCGAGCGCTGATGGCGCGACAGCGGCGGTCGCAGCCGATGGCCTTTGAACGGCGTGCGGATGCTGGCACCCGCGCTTTGATATTCCTTGTCGGCGAAGGTCTTCGCCCCTGCGGCGGTCAGCGCGTCGATCAGGCCGGTGGCGGGGTGGACCGAGGAGGCATTCGACAGGCTCGTCGCCACCAATCTCAAGGGGCCGTTCTTCCTCACAGTGTCCGTACCTCGGGGGCGGATGGCCGTCAGCGCCGCTGCAGCTTCGCGACCAGCAGGTTCGAGTCGTTCCCGACCAGGTTGGCGCCGTTGGTCACATAGGCCCGCGGTCACCGCTCAGGCGTGGAACCTGGTGGTCTCGCCCAGGCCGGCCCGTGGCAGGGGGAAGTTGTTCACCGGGGCGGAGGTGTCGGCGTAGCCGAAGGAGACGCCGAACAGGATCTTCCCGGTGCGGATGCCGAGTGACTCGCGGATGGTGTCGGCGTAGAAGCCCAGCAGTCCCTGGGGGCAGCTCGCGATGCCGTACGCGGTCAGCGCCAGGAGCAGCGTCTGGGCGTACATGCCGGCGTCGGCCGCCATGCGCACCTCGGCGGTGGGCGGCAGGAAGATCAGCGCGACGTGTGGCGCACCGTAGAAGCGCAGGCTCTCGGCGTCGTACGCGGCGCGCGCCTCGTGGTCGCCGGGGGCGATGCCGAGCGCGCCGTACATCGCCGCGCCGAACTGCGCGCGCCGCCGCCGGTGGACCTCGCCGTACCACTCGTCGTCGTAGGGGAAGTCCAGCGTCATGCGCCCCTGTCCGTGGGCGGCGAGCAGGTCCTTGCTCAGCCGGTCGCGCGCCCCTCCGCTGACGACCTCGACCTGCCAGGGCTGGGTGTTGGAGTTGGACGGAGCCGCCGTGGCCAGGGAGAAGACCGCCCGCAGCGTCCGTTCGGGCACAGGCTCCGGGCGGAAGGCGCGGACGGCGCGTCTGCCGCGGATGAGCCTCTCGGCGTGCTCGGGCGGGAAATCCGCGATCATCGGGCTCCTCCCGCCTCCGCGGTCGCGGTCAGGACGGCGCGGCCCAGGATGTGGCCGCTCATGGTGAAGCCCAGGAAGGCGGGCGTGGTGTCGCGGTCCACCCCGATCTTCTCCACGTCCAGCGCGTGGACCACGATGAAGTACCGGTGCCGTCCGTGGCCGGCCGGCGGGGCGGCGCCGATGTACCGGGCGGCGCGTACGTCGTTGGGGATGCGCACCGCTCCGGGCGGCAGCAGCGCGCCGGTGTCGTCGCCCGCGCCGGTGGCCAGCTCGGTCACGGAGGCGGGGATGTCGGCCACCGCCCAGTGCCAGAATCCGGAGCCGGTCGGGGCGTCCGGGTCGTACATCGTGACCGCGTAGCTCCTGGTGCCCTCGGGGGCGCCGGACCAGGACAGGTGCGGGGAGATGTCCTCTCCGCCGGGTACGCCGAAGATCCCCGACCAGTGGACGAGGGGCAGCGGCTCGCCGTCGGCGAGGTCCCTGCTGGTCAGCGTGAAGCCCGGGACCTCGGGCAGGCGGGCGAACGGGTCGTTCTCCGACATGCGATCTCTCTTTTCCAGAACTAGGGGACCAGGATGGCGCGGCCTCGGATGCGGCCGAGGGCGAGGTCGTCGAGCGCTCGCGGCGCCTCCTCCAGCGGGTACCGCACGGTGTGCAGGGTGACCTTGCCCGCCTGGGCGAGCACCATCAGCTCGGCGAGGTCGGTGTAGGTGCCCACCATGTTGCCGATTACATTCTTCTCCTCCGCCACCAGCGCCATGGTGGGGATCCACAGCTCGCCGCCATAGCCGACGACGAACAGGGAGCCGGCGGGGGCGGTCATCTCCCACGCGTCCTGTTCCGCGCCCTGCTCGGCGACGAAGTCGAACACCACGTCCGCGCCCCGGCCTCCGGTCAGGGCCCGCACGGCCTCGACGTGGTCGCCGTCGGCCGGCACGGTCGCGTCCGCGCCGATGCTTGCGGCCAGATGGAGCGCGCCGGGGTTGCGGTCCACCACGATGATCCTGGCGGCGGTGAGCGCGGCCAGGGCCTGGACGCCGATGTGGCCCAGGCCGCCCGCGCCCAGCACCACCGCGGAGGTGCCCGGGTGGAGCAGCGGCAGGGCCTTGCGCACCGCGTGGTAGGCGGTGATGCCCGCATCGGCCAGCGCGGCCACGTCGGCGGGGTCGGTGTCCGGGTCGAGCCGTACGCAGGCCCGCGCGGTGGTGCGCAGGTACTCCGCCATGCCGCCGTCGTGGCCGGACACGCCGGGGAAGAACGCGTCGGCGCACTGCATGTCCCGTCCGGCACGGCAGGCCGGGCACAGGCCGCAGGACGGCTGGGGGTGCAGGATCACCGTGTCGCCGACCCTGACGTTGGTGACGCCCTCGCCGACCGCGTGCACCCAGCCGGCGTTCTCGTGGCCGATCGTGTAGGGCAGCCGCGGCGCCATCGCCTCGGCCCACTGCCCCTCGATGATGTGCAGGTCGGTACGGCAGACGCCGGCGCCGCCGATCCGCACGATCACGTCCAGCGGGCCGGACGGCTCCGGCTCAGGGACCTCATCCACGACCGGGTGCTTGTGGTAGTCGTGCAGTCGCACGGCCTTCATCGGTTCTCCTTGATCATGGGCACGGGCACAGAGGCCGGCCCGGCGGACGAGGTGATGACGGCGACCGCGAGCCCGGCCGCGGCCAGCGGCAGCGCGAACATGCTGAACAGCGTCTCCGGGGCCCGGGAGCGGTCCAGGAGCAGCCCCGCCAGGGCGGGGGGCGGTCAGGGCGCCGAGCCGGCCGAACGCCATGGCCCACCCCGCGCCGGTGGCGCGTACGCCCGCCGGGTACAGGCCGGGCGCGCCCGCGTTGAGGCCGGCGCCGGCGGCGTTGACCGATATCCCGACGGCGACGGCCGCGGCCAGGGCGGCGGCCGTCGTGCCGAGGACGAGGCCCATCGTCAGGAACGCGGCCCCGGCCGCCAGGAACGCGAGCATCGTGAGGACGCGTCCGGGCGCCCGCAGTGCCAGCGCGCCGAACAGCAGCGTCCCCGCGATCCCGCCGAGGTTCAGCAGGACCCCGCCGCTCACGCCCTGCCCGGCGGAGTACCCGCTCTGCTCCAGCAGCCTGGGGGTCCAGCTCGCCGCGAGGTAGAACCCGGCCATCATGATGAAGTACGCGGTCCACAGCAGCGCCAAGCGGACGGCCCCCTGACCGCGCAGGACGGCCGCGCGTACGCCGCTGCGCTCCCGAGGCGGGAGGGGAGGCAGCGCCTCGACCGGGGCCAGCCGCATCCGGCCGAGCAGCCCGTTGATCCTCGCGAGGGCCCCCGCCGGCCGCCGGTGGGCCAGGTAGTCCAGGGACTCCGGCAGCGCCAGGGCCGTGACCAGGAGCATGGCGAGGGTGAGCGCGGCGCCGACGGCGAAGGTGGCGCGCCAGCCGTACTGTGAGATCAGCAGCGCGGCCACGGCGCCGCCGAGCAGCAGGCCGGTCGCGTACAGGGCGATCATCGTGCCCCGCAGGCGCCGCGGCGTGTACTCGGAGTTGATCACTGGTAGTCCGGCGACCATGCCGCCGATCCCCAGCCCGGTCAGCAGCCGGCACAGGGCGAGGACGGCGGGGCCGGTGCCCACCGCCGCCAGCGCCATCCCCGCCGCGCACGCCGCCAGGCAGACCAGGGTGAGCGGGCGCCGGCCGATGCGGTCGGCGAGCGGGGCGACGAGGGCCGACCCGAGCGCCATGCCGACGAGCCCGCTGCTCAGCAGCAGCCCGACCTGCGACTCGGTCAGCGACCACTCCACGGCGACGCCCGAGGCCGCGAACCCCATCACCAGGACGTCGAAGCCGTCGACGAGGTTGATGACGAGGCAGATCCCCACGACCGCGACCTGGAACCGGCTCATCCCCGCGCGGTCGATCAGGTCCTGGATCAACATGGCCGGTACGCCGTGGCGTCGATCTCGACCAGCAGGTCCGGCCGGACCAGCCTCGCGACGACCAGCAGGGTGTTCGGCGGGTACTCCCCGCCCGGGTAGTGCTCGGCGAAGTACCCATCGCGGGCGGTGTACAATGCGGGGATGTCGTCCGCCGAGGTCAGGTAGGTGACGAAGCGCACGACGTCGCGCAGCGACGCCCCCTGGGAGGCGAGGATCGCCCGCACGTTGTCGTAGGCGCGCACCGTCTGGCTCGTCACGTCGGACCCGGCGACGGAATTGTCCTCGGTGAGCCCGCACTGGCCGGCGACGAAGAGCAGGTCTCCCGCCCGGGCCAGATGGGAGTACGCGCTCAGCGGCCTGCCCAGCCCCGGCGGATTGTCGTACTTCGGCGGTGTTTCCGGCAGGGGTTTCGGCTGTGTTTCCGGCGAGGTGAACATGGCGGTGTGCCTTTCCGGGAGTGGAATGGTCGGGGTCAGGCAGCGACGCCCGCTGGCGGCGTACGGGCGAGCGTGCCGCCCGCGAGCACGCGGGCGAGCGCCTCGGCAACTCGCGTGCCGTCGCCCGCCTCCCTGGCCCGCCAGGCGACGTGGCCGTCGGGGCGTACGAGCACGGCGCCCTCGCGCCCGATCGTCAGCGGCCCCAGCAGGTGCGGCAGCCGCCTGACCCGCAGCGGCACCCCGCCGGTCGCCGGGCCCGCCGCGGCCAGGTCCTCGCCGGCCCGGTGCCAGCCCTCGGCTTCGGGCCCGCAGACCAGTACGAAAGAGGTGTCGAACCAGTCGATGCTCGACTCCGTCTTCTCCACGTCCATCCAGAAGTGCGGGAAGCGGGCGCCGGGCCGGTCGGTCGGCCAGTAGCGGCGCGAGTCGTACGGCGGCACGGGCGAGCCGTCGTCCACGATCGCGCCGTCGGTGTAGACGTAGCCCATCGTCTGGCCCTCGCTGTGCAGTTGCAGGTCCTGCTCGGCGAGCAGGCGGGCGCCACTCGTGCGGCTCCTCCTCGCGGCGGCGGAACGCCTCGTCCATCTCGTCCATGCGCGCCTGGTTGTGCACGGCGAAGTCGGTGTTGGACCGCGCGACCGGGCGGCGCTCGGACTCGTAGGTGTCCAGCAGCGCGTCCCGCGCCTGCGCGGACAGGACCGCGGCGAGCTTCCAGGCGAGGTTGTGCACGTCCTGCACTCCGGAGTTGAGCCCGTTGCCGCCCGCGGTGGGGAACCGGTGCGCGGCGTCCCCGGCCAGGAACACCCGCCCCTCGCGGAACCGCCTGGCCACCTGCGCGCTCATCCGCCAGGTCATGACGTTGATCCGCTCCACGGCGAGATCGGGCATCTCCCACTGCCGGCGCACCAGTTCCACCAGCCGCTCCTCGCCGAACGGCTCCTCCCCATCGCGCAGCTTCTGCACGCACAGCCAGCGGTCGCCGTCCGGGCCGGTCGCGAGCACGTTGACCGGTGGCCGCCCGGGGTCGCGGGGGCGGACGAGGAACCCGATGGCACTGCGCACGTGCGGCAGGTGGCCGAGGTCGGCCCGGTAGTAGTGGTTGGCCATGAGCGCCAGCGTCTCCGGGCCGTCCATCTCGATCCCGGCCAGGCCGCGCACCGTACTGGAGGCGCCGTCACAGCCGACCAGGTACCTGGCGCGCACCTCGAACTCGGCGCCGTCGGCGACCCGCCGCAGCCGGGCCGTCACGCCTTCGGCGTCCTGGACGAATGACGTCAGCTCGGTGGAGCGGCGCACCTGGACCCGTGGCCGCCTGGACAGTTCGTCGTCGAGGGCCTCTTCCACCGCGTCCTGCGGCACGATCGACCTGGGCGCCGGGGTGTTCAGGCTCGGGGCGGGCTGCGTGTAGGCGACCAGCGGCCCGTTCAGGCTCTCGCACCAGCAGGCCACGTCGGCTCCTGGGGCAGGCCTGCCCGGCGGACGCGGTCCTCGATGCCCCACACGCGGAACTGCTCCATCGTGCGCGCGTGACACCCCCGGGCCTTGGGGTGGGTCGTGGTGGACGCGCGGCGCTCGGCGAGCAGGCTGGGTATCCCGAAGCGGTCCAGGAGCAGTGACAGGCTCATCCCCGCCGGCCCGCCGCCCACGACGAGGACAGGTACGTCGATCATGACGCTCAGTCCACGTACTTGACGCGGCTCAGGCACCGGTCGTCGTCCAGTTCGGGCAGGAGCATGACGCGTTCCTGTTCCAGGGCGTCGGTGCGCGCGGTGACGAACCTCGCCTCGACCCTGCGGCTGCGGTTGTAGGAGACGTGTCCTCACCTCCTGGCACCGCTCGCGTAGCAGCGGCGTCGATCCGGACCGGCTTGAGCTCGCGCACGCCGAGATCGACGTCGAGTCCCCGTTCGTACGCACGGGCGCACCGGTCCTGCTCGGAATGGCGGACCTGCTGACGGGCACCTCGACCTCGCTGGCGCTGGCCGACGCCGACGGGACTCTGACCTGGCGCTGGGAGTCAGAACGCACCCTCGCCAGGGAACTCGACCGGGCCGAGTTCGAGCCGGGCACGCAGGTCTGCGAGCCGTCGGCCGGGACCAACGGAATCGGGGTGGCCACGGCCAACAGGCGCCCCTCGCTCGTCATCGGCGCCGAGCACTACAAGGCGCCGTGGCACAAGTGGGCCTGCATCGCCGCCCCCGTGGTGCACCCGATCACCCGCCGCCTCGCCGGCACGGTCAATGTGGCCTGCCGAGCCGAGGATGCCAACCACATGCTCCAGGTCGCCGTCCGCGCGCTGGTCGACGGGATCACCGCCGCCCTCCGCGACGCCGCGACCGCGCGCCAGCGTCGGATGCTCGACGCGCACCTGTCCTTCCGTGCGGCGGGCGCGGGCCCGGTGGTCACCCTCGACCGCAGAACCATGATCATCGAAGACGACGCCGCGGAGTTCGGCCTGGACCGCGCCGAGCTGAGGGCGATCCTGGAGGAGGCGGGACCGTCCGCGAGCGAGGTCGCGCTGGGCCAGGGCCTGTACGCCCGCCTCTACCCGGTCGCCCCGGGACGCCTCGACGACGGCGTCGTGCTGGTCATCCGCCGCGGCCTCCCCGGCGGGCAGGCAGCCTCGCACGCGGCCCGGCCCCGGTGCAGGCTCGGCCCGCTGGAGCGGGCGGAGCTCAAGGTGATCATCCAGGTGCTCGCCGAGTGCGGCGGCAACAAGTCCGAGGCGGCGGCCCGCCTCGGCATCTCCCGTGGCACGCTCTACCAGCGCCTGCGCCGCTACCACCTCGCCTGATCACCGCACCGCCCGTTGGTCGTCTCCTGAGGCTCTCCAGCACCTCGTCCTCATCGCCCCTGAGAGGGGTCGCAACGACGAGGAGGAGCCGGCCCGGCGCCCTGGTGGCGCGCGCAAGCGCGGGGTCGACATCGATCCGGGATCACGGCCGGCACTGCCGGCTCTGGTCGAGCCGGACACGCGCGGCGATCCGATGTCCCCGTTGCGATGGACGACCACCTCCATCCGCAAACTCGCCGCCGAGCTCACCCGCCAAGGGCACAAGGTCAGCGCCGATACCGTCGCCGATCTGCTGCACCAGGAGGGATTCAGCCTGCAGGGCAACGCCAAGACCTTGGAAGGGGAGTACGGGTGCGGCGGGTGTCGGGGCAGGCCGGAATGGCCGTGGCGGCCTTCCCGGCGCGTCCGGCCCCGCGCGCCGCGGCACCGCGGAGCCTGATTTCGCAAACCCGGCGTAGCCGAGAGTCTGGCATGAGCCGGCGGGTCCAGGGCAGTGATTCTGCGATAAAAGATTTGCCTGATTGCGGGGCCCGATCCCATCGAGTGGGTGGCACGTGATAGCCAAGTGTGATCGTTTGCCCGTGGGTGTGTTGCGAGGGCGCGGTGAGGATCTGGGATTTTCCCCTTCCATCTGCGCGTGAGGCGAGGCGGCGCGTGTTCGTGCTGGTTCTGGCCTGCGGGGCATGGCTGCCGCCCGGGGTTCCGCTGCGGAGCCGGGGCCGGGGTGCTCCACCAGGTTGGAGGGCGCGGCGAAGGCGTCCTTCGATGAGTCGAAGCTGTGGAGCGGCCACGCCACATGCCCCGGCGCCGGGGCGGTTGAAAGCTGCAGTGTTGTTGGAAGCCCAGCGATCGTAGCCATATTGCCCCTCCTGCTGCTGCCATCCGTGCAGAGGCAAGCCACGCCGACGCCCATGCTCGGGAGGAGTCGGCACGCGTCGGCGAGGGGGCGGCGTAGACCCGGATTCGCAAGACGACGGGCCGTAGCCGCGAGGAAGTCGCCGCCGCGCTCGCCGCTGGCGGCCTGTCCAGATAAACCCGCTCCGCGGCGGCGGAGATGGACTACGAGTTCACCATCCTGGACCTGGGGCTGCTCCGGGACGTCTCGCAGCTGATCGAATCTAAAGTGGACTATCGGGTCAGGGGCTCATCCGGTTTTCTAAGTGTTCATGAATGCTGATTTCCTTTGGTGCGCGTGCGATCGGCTGCGAGTCGTTTAGCACCATGTGGACGGCTTCTTCCTGAACTCCTGGACGAATGAGACGTCCCCCGGTACTCCTCAACCCTGTTGGGCGCGAGCCGTACCTCCGCGAGTTTCCCGGCCTTGTCGGCGGGCGTCCACTTGGGCAGGTAGGTGATCGGGGTGTCCAGTCCCCGGTCGCACCACGTCTGCAGCAGTTCGGCCGCGGAGCCCTGCAGCGCGACGCCCTCGCCCTCCCGGGCGCGTTGGCGCAACCGGTCGGTCCGCTGCGGGGTGAACAGGGGCAGATTCGCCAGGATCTCCCGATCCTGCAGCATGGGGGACGTCTCGCCCAGCACCACGTCCACGCGCTCGGTATCGGCATCGACATGCAGGTGAGCGCGGGTGACGAGCAGGTGGTTGCGCACCCGCGTGCCGCCGGGCGCCATCCAGGTCAGCAGCCTGGTGGCCAGCACCAACTCCCATTCGTCATCCATCTGGGACAGGTGGTTGGCGATGGAGTAGAGGTCACGGTGCCAGCGCCGTTGCCGGGCGCGTTCCGCTCCTGCTCGGCCCACGCCTGCCAGGTGGGCAGCCACTCGCCGTACGCCTTGACGACCTCCGGCCGATCGTCGACGGTCTCCGGTCGCCAGGACGTCGTGCCGTCCTCGTGGATCTCCTCGATCCGCCCAGGTCCGGTCTCGGAGAGCTCCGGAGCCGCCTGCTCGGGATCGGCCACCTCTCGATGGTCCAGCCATCCGTCCAGTTCCGTGGGCGGGGGCGGCGGCGAGGTGGGACGGACGTGATCGAAGGAGAGGAGGACCTCGCCGAGACCTGCCTCGGCGTGGGGCGTTATCGCCTCAGGGAGATTCGCCAGCCATAACACCTGCCCATGCCGGTCCACGTCCAAGACGGGCGTGCGCCGGGCGGAGGCCAGATTGCGAAGGAACTCCACCAAGCGGGTCGTGGAGTCGATCAGCCGCGGATCGCGGGCTCGCGATGCCTCGCTCATGAAGCGTCCTCCTTCGGCAGCAGGAGAGGGGTGCGTGCAGTGCGGTTGCGTGGGCGATGTTGCTTCCGCTGCAGCAGGGGCGGGGTGGCACGGTCCATAGCTGTGGCCCGCGAGATCATTCCGGCAGACCCCGGCGCGTGTCAATAGGGTACTTATGCTCCTGAATTATCGTTCGCCTCATTCTCCAAGTTCGGCCGGTTTGACGGGGGAGCATCATCTAAGATGTCGTCCGTCTGGACGGGCGGCTAGGTCGTCCCAGGAACGGCTGCGCACACAGGCGCGCCGTGAGAGCGACGGTGACCTGTCTGGCCACCACCAACTCGATGCTGGTGAACGCATGCCAGTTCTCACCTCGGCTCTTGGCGGCCAGAAGATGAAAGAGATTCACCATGCGGCCCGCCTCGCTGACGTCTTGTCCGCCGGATTCCCCCAGGTCTTCCAGCGCGATGCCGCGCAACATCCGTTCAGCCTCGGTCATGATCCGCTTGGAGATGAGGTGGTTCATACCGGCCGAGAAGTCGGGGAGCGGTCGAGTTGTGTGGCCGAGAGCGTCGCAGGGGCCGCGCGCAGGCGGCCTACGGAAACTCGTAAGGCCACCTTAATCGCCTAAGCGGTCACCGGATGCGATGTGAAGGGATCATCATTCCTCGCGAGAACCGACTTCAAGGTATTGCTGGTACAGTTGGCGAGAAAGTGCCGCGTATGCGCGCAGGTTACGGGCGGATTCCTGAACCCCAGGGCTCCCCTTCGCGATCATCCCCTCTGCACGGAGCATGAGCTTGTCCAGATAGGACAATACGTCGACCACCGGAGGGGAGAAGATTCCATATTCCACCAAGTTCGTCACTGACAGCAAGTACTCGTCTGAGACCAGTAGGTCGGTTCGAAGGTCAACGGTTTCTCCGTCCACCCCCCTTGGGGGACGCATGAGCTGTCTCCATATGCAGTAGGAATCCATGAATTCCATCTCCGCCACCTCTTTCTAGTGATTGGCGTCATACCAGAAGCTAACAAGCCTACCATTCTGGACGATTCCTCCCGGACCGCCATTCGGGCTCGTATACTTGACCGCCATTGTCCCATCGCCCTAATCTACCCGCTTGGAGTTCATTCTTGCTCTGGCGGGGTTTGAATCGAGCCACGCCTTGGCGTCGTCCTGATATTCTGCTTCCGTCTTTCCGAGAGGACTGCCACGTTTTTTGTAGTGCTCATTGAAGCTGTCAGAAAGGGTCTTGTTAGGAGACGTCCAGACGCGGGCAAGCTCCTCATCACATGGTGTCGCATTGTGAACGAGAACCGGCGTCTTGCCCGCCAGCACATAGTACGTGTGCGTGTCCCGGACAGTGAAGTTGTGGACTCGCTGATACGCCGTCCACTTCTTGATCGATTTGATCTGAACGCGTGTGCCCACGGCGGTGCGGAGCCACATCCCGGGCGAGAGATCCTCTGCGTCGACCCACTTGTGCAGTTGAGGAACCCAATGGGGTGGATGTCCGTAGCGATAATGAGGCCGGCCTGGTCGCCCTTGCGCCCGTCGGTGTCGACCGTGATCTGAACAAGGTTCTTGTCGTCCTGGCCGAGGATCAGCGCGATGACGGGCTTGGCCTCGGTCGTATCGTTTTCAGGATCGGTGGCAAACACCTCATCGCCGATCTGGACATCTTCGATGGGCTTGCTTGTGCCATCCGCCATGAGTACGTGGGTGCCGGGTACGAAGCTCTGGCAGCCAACGCCACCACGGTTCCCGTGTGACCTGTGTAGCTGCCGGTGCACGGGCCCATCTTGCAGTCCCAGTCGGTCTGCTCTTGCTTGGACTTGGGAGGTTCTTCGTTGGCGTTATTATCGTCGTTCTCTCTGCTTCTGAGTCGGCTGCGGCGGCTCCTCCGGCTTGTCTTGGCGGGTTTTTTGGTGGTTGCGGCGTGGGAGGGGCAGGCCGAGGCGGTGACTTGGGGCCGTTGTTGTTGCCATTGTTCCCAGCTCCAATCCCACTACGCAGCCGACGCTTTCCTGGGCCCCCGGCACCTCATCGGACTGGTCACCTGCCAGTACCAGTCCCTCGGCGAGCTGGCCGGCCAAGCAGAAGGGCCGCTACGTCGCGAACTGCTCCGGCTCTCGGCCGGCTACGCCGACTTCGCCGGGCGGCTATGCTAGGACGAGCGCGGCCGATTCGTCGAGGAACGCATCGCAGGCGCGCCGCTCCCCAGCCAGAGCGTGTCCGTGGGCGGCCTGTTGGAGGACGAGCATGCGGGTCTTCGTCAAGAGCCCGCCCGCCTGGCGCGCTCACCGGCGGTCAGCCCGCCGCCCTCGCCGTACCTCATGCATCGGGCATAGCCGACCTGCGGACGACCGTCACTACCCCATAGGGCTGTAACACCGGCCTTTCAAGGTCAGCGTTAACATAGCCGTCACAGCAGTTCCCCTTTTCCTCCGAGCAAAGGAGAAGGGGAACTGCTATTCTGGACTGAACCAGGTTGCCGACAGATCTCTCGCGATGATACGCAAACACCCCCGGGTGCATTGTAGTTCATGGCTGCATCCGTGCTCATGCGGGAGGATTTCATCAAGTTGAACATCGCCCAGCCGTCTCGTTTCCGGCCAGATCTCGCCGACTCCGCGCCATTCCTTAGCGCTCACATCGAATTGAACTACATCGGAATATGAAATCTCAAGCGCTTGCTCATGCTTAAATTGGCTTGGAGCCAAGACAATCACAACGGCCAGCAACCCAACCTTGTCGCTAAGGCTGATCGAACCAAGTTGAAGGTCCTTGATGCAGCGACTTCCGAAGAAGTTGTAGTGATCGGGGTCCGAGGCGAAGCGTGCAGCGCCTTCGGGCAGGCTAGCCTGCAGTGACGGCAGGATATCTAGGTAGGGCTCGGGATTCAAGGAGAAGCCTCCATGGATATTCTCTATCTTGATGAATTGCATGCTAGCAGACATCTCCGACGTGTGGCCTCTTCCGGGAGTCACCCTTGATCGTATCATCCGCACCCAGACGTTTAGCTCGCCGTATCTCGTCAACGGCCACACCCTTGAGACGATTCTCCACGACGTCATCGAGTCTCATGTCTGCGCAGTGTCCGTGTTTGCCGATCCAGCCATTACTGCCGTAGTTTCCAACCTCTTTCCAGCAGTAAACGTGCACCTCAAAGTGTGCCTGACCGTGATAGGTGAAACAATCGATCCTTCCGGTGCATTTTCCAGCAATATTGGATTCTGGATCGTTTCCATCAGAGTTTTGAACCAGGATCGCTTGGTCGCCTGCCAGCACATGGTAGGTGTGGATGTCAGCGACGGTCAGGTTGTGAACCTGCTGGTAGGCCGTTCATTTCTTGATCGCTTTGACCTGGACGTATGTGCCGGCAGAGGTCCGCAACCACCACATGCCGGGCTTGAGATCTTTGGCGTTGACCCACGCGTGCAGCTCGAACACCCAGAAGGGGTGGATCTCCGTGGCGATGACGAGGCCGGTTTGGTTGCTCTTGCGACCATCGGTGTCAACGGTGGCCTGAACGAGGTTCTTGAAGTCCTCGCCGGCGATCAGTGCGGTGACCGGTTTGGCCATGGTCGCACCGGTTTCAGGATCAGCGGCCAGCACCTTGTCACCGACCTGGACATCTTCTGGTGCCGTCGCCATGAGGAGGTTCCATTGCCAAGACTTGCCGCCGGATCAGCGGGACCGTATTGCAGAGGGGAAATAGCAGATCGGCCGTAGCGGTCGAGGATCACCTGCATTGGCACCGTTGCCGGATGCGGGCGCACACCGCCGCCACATTAGCAGAGGCTTTCCTATTGAATCCCTCGGACCACTTTCTTGGCGGTCCCGATAGCCCAAGCTATCAGTTCCGCCGCGCCACTTACGGAGAATTGCGGGTCTCGAAGTTCGATGGCGCTTTCGCCGGAAGTAATATCATCGAAGTCGGTCACTTTGATCGACCTCCCATTGAATTTATGTATAGACAATCCCGATCTCCGTTCGATCCAAGAATCCCGAGAATTCTCTCGAGAAGCCGGGATATGGGCACCCGGGTCCGCAGTCGCCCCATACACTTAGGGGCCCTATGGTCCTCAGGCGTCGTACCACTCTAGCCATCACCTTCCAGGGATGCAGTCGCACGTTGGCCAAATACCTGCGTACTCGAGCGTCCATGGGGCGGTTCCCGTCAGTAACAACTTCGCGGTCGCAGCCTTCATTCAGAGTATCTTTGGGCTTGTCTGCGCCTTGCTCGTTCCGGTCCTAGGCTTTGTGCTCGGCGTCATGGCCTGCATCTTCGGAGGGCTCGGAATGAGCCGGGCCAACAAAGTGGGCAAGGGGCAAGGCTTGGCGATCACGGCAATCGTTCTCGGCCCTATTGCGATCATTGGCAGTGTCGGGTCGTTCTTCGTCTGGGCGAGCATCAATAGCTAGGCGAAAATCGGCATACCCAGGACCTGCGCCGAGATGGTGAGTGTGTAGCCATGGTGAGCGCTGGCGACGATGCGTGGCGTTAGGGAGATCTTCTTGGTGATGGAGCGAACGATCCAACGACTGCCTGCATCACCGCCAGTGGAGCTTCGGCCGATGACGATGCCCCGGGTCCGGTGTTCGATGAAGACAGCGCGCAAGTATCGGTATAGAGGCTGTTGGTCCTCCGCTCGGGCCGAGTGATGGTTACGCTCCAGATGGAGGTGATTACATTACAATGTACGGCAGGGATGACGGCGAGTGGGACCGGCTGGCTGAGGCGGGCGAAACTTTCCTGATCGAGCGGGCGCGCTTACGCCGGACGACGAGCTATACGGAACTTAATGCAGTCCTCCAGAGTCGCACCGGCCTTCCCGGCTTTGACTTCGGGGTGCAAAGCGGACGCTCGGCAATGGGTCACCTGCTGGGCCTGATCGTTGAGCGCAACTTTCCCAGGACCGGCCTGATGATCTCAGCCTTGGTCATCTATTTGGACGGCAACGATGCCGGCAGTGGCTTCTACAAGCTGGCGGCTGATCGAGGGTTGCTCACCCCTAACCCGTCAAAGCAGCAGCGGGAGGCATTCTGGGTAGGGCAGCTCAACCGGCTCTACTCCCACTACTCACCCCAGGGGAGGGCGGCACGATAAGGCGCGATAAGGCATGATATGGGGTGAACCGGTGTCAACATCACCGCTTGTTCTGTTCTGGTGGAACGGCCCGAGCGGCGTCGTGTGGGCCCATTGGCCCGATGATGGAGCGGACGGGCAGCGTGTGCTGTCGATTGATCCTCGGCCCGGCAGGGTGAAGCTCGCGTTGATACACCGGCCGCCATAGTGATCGTCGGGCTGTGCATGTGTCTGTGGTCCTCGCCTCCGCCCCGGCATCATTCGCCAACGACGGGCACCTCGCCCGTCACGGGCGCTCGCCCCCGTTAGAACCGGCGTGGAGGTTGGTGACGGAGCGGCTCAGTAGCTTCACACAGAGGGCCGTCGATGACCGGTGAGGAAGGGAGTGAGTGTTCTCATCCTCTTGCTGGGCGTCTTTCCTGCAACGTTCTGTTCATTTGATTCCTCGAACGTCGTCGCGTGCCGATACGATTCGGCCGAAGGGCCGTCTCGTCTGGTGACCGACGAGGCATGACATCGATAAAGCGGAGTGGGCGCATGCTCGAAGGCCGGTGGACCACCGTCACCGAGTCCGAGTTCGACCACGAGCGCCGTGGTCTCGAGGCCATCCGCGAGAAGCTCCCCGACGCCGAACCCTGGCGGGCCTGGTCCAACTTCACCTTCACCGCGCACGCCGGTCATGTGCGGGAGGTCGACCTGCTGGTCATCACCCCCGGTGGCGTCTGCATGGTCGAGCTCAAGGACTGGCGCGGCAGCCTCACCACCGAGAACGGCACCTGGGTGCAGACCACCCGCGACGGACGCCGCATCCCGCATGGCAATCCGCTGCACCTGGTGAACAAGAAGGCCAAGGAGCTGGCCACACTGCTGGGGCAGAACGGTAAGCGCGTGTGGGTGTCCGCGGCGGTGTGCTTCACCGACTCCTCGCTGCGGGTGAACCTGCCCGCCCACGACCAGAACGGCGTCTACACGATCGACAGGCTCGTCGAGATGCTGCGGCAGCCCGCGCGTGACGAGCGGCGGCGCATCACCCCGGCCGACTCCCGTCAGGTCAAGACCGCGCTGGAGCGAGTGGGCATACGCCGTAGCGACGCGGAGTACAAGGTCGGCCCGTACCTCCTGGAGCGCAAGTCCTTCGACACCGGTCCCACGTGGGCTGATTACCTAGCCCGCCACAGCGAGCTGCCCGAGCTGGCGCGGGTCCGCATCTACCTGCGGGAGCGCGGCTCTGACGAGTCGATCCGGGCGTCCGTCGAGAACGCCGCCCGGCGTGAGGCCGCCATCCTGCGCCGCTTTCGCCACCCCGGCGTCGTGCAGCTCAAGCAGTACGACCCCTCCGGGCACTCGGCCGGCCCGGCGCTGATCTTCGACTACCACCCGCAGACTCTGCGCCTGGACGAGTATCTGGTTCAGTACGGCGACAAGCTCGACATCCTCGGCCGGATGGTCCTGGTTCGGCAGCTCGCCGAGACGATGCGCTCCGCGCACTCCAGCCGGATCCACCATCGCGCGCTGGCCGCGCGCTCGGTGCAGGTGATCCCCCGCAACCGGGGCCGCGAGGGGCAGGCCATCGGGGAGGAGGCGGCCTGGCTCGCACCGCACCTACAGATCTCCGACTGGCAGATCGCGACGCAGCGCAGCGGCAGCGGATCGTCGCAGGGCATGACCCGGTTCGCGCCGACCGCCCTGTCGGCGATCCACCTGGCCGAAGGGTCGGACCCGTACCTGGCGCCCGAGCTGACCGCGGTGAGTCCCGATCCGATCGCCCTCGACGTGTACGGCCTTGGCGTGCTCACCTATCTGCTGGCAACGGGGCGGCCTCCGGCGGCGAGCCAGGCAGAACTGCTGGCCCGGCTGGAGGCGGGGGAGGGCCTGCGTCCCAGTGCGATCGTGGACGGCCTGTCGGAGGACATCGACGAGCTGGTGCAGGCCGCGACCGCCTACCGGCCCGAGCGGCGGCTTGCGACGGTCGATGAGTTCCTGGAGATGCTTGAGTGCGTGGAGGACTCACTGACCGCCCCCGCCTCCGGCTCGGGTGACACCGGTGCGTCGGCGCAGACCCCCGAGAAAGACCCGTTGGAGGCCGTCGCGGGCGACGTGCTGGCCGGCCGCTGGGAGGTCCGGCGCCGCCTGGGCACCGGCTCGACGAGCCGCGCCTTCCTCGTCCGGGATCTGCAGGCCGACCAGGCACGTGGGGCCCGCGCGCTCGCGGTGCTGAAGGTGGCCCTGTCCGACAGCCGCGGCGAGGTCCTGGCCCGCGAGGCCGAGGTAATGGGACGGCTGCGTCCCGATTCGCGGATCATCCGGCTGGTCGAGCCGGAGCCCTTGCTCATCGGTGGCCGCACGGTCCTGGTGCTGGAGTACGTCGGCGACGAGCGGGACCCGGACGAGCAGGGGGAGTCCGCAAGCGGAACGCGTCGTCGCGAGGAGACCGTGGCGCGGCAGCTCCGCGAGGGCGGCCGGCTCCAGGTCGACCAGTTGGAGGCGTACGGCGACTACCTGTTCGGCGCGGTCGACTTCCTGGAGGGCGAAGGCGTCTGGCACCGCGACATCAAGCCGGACAACATCGCCATCCGTGTGCGTCCCAACCGCACCCGCGAGCTGGTGCTGATCGACTTCTCGCTGGCCGGATACCCGGTGCAGGAGACGGACGCCGGCACCGACGGTTACCTCGATCCGTTCATCGGCACTCTGACGCGTTCGGTGTACGACGCGCACGCCGAGCGGTACGCGGTCGCCGTCACCCTGCACGAGATGGCCTCGGGCGAGCTGCCCAAGTGGGGCGACGGCAAGGTGTCGCCTCGCCAGACCGATCCGGACGACTGGCCCTTCCCGACGATCGCGGCCGACGCGTTCGACCCGGCGATCCGGGATGGGCTCGTCGCCTTCTTCCAGAAGGCCCTGCACCGTGATGTCGCACGGCGCTTCAGCGATCTCAAGCCGATGCGGGACGCCTGGAAGAAGATCTTCCTGGACATGGCGGAGACGGTTCCGTCCGGTCATCGAACCTCCCGGCACCCGGCCTCCGACGAGACGGGTGGCGCGGCCCCGGCGATCGCCGAAGCCGAGCCGGAGTCGGCAGAGCAGCAGCGCGACCGGCTGGCCGCCGAGGTCACCCGCGACACCCACCTTTCGGCCGCGGGTCTGACCCCGGCCGCCGAGTCGTTCCTGTACGGCCTGGGCGTGACGACCGTAGGCGAGTTGCTGGACTACAGCCAGCGCAACCTCGTCAACGCCCCCGGCCTCGGTGCCAAGACCCGTAACGAGATCCAGCGCCGCCAGCGCGAGTGGGGCGAGCGGCTGCGCCAAGCGCCCATCTCGCCGCTCACCCCGGAGGGCCGCCGCGCCGCGGAAGAGGAGCTGGAGCGGCTGAGCGCAGCGGAGTCCGCACTGGCGGACACCCTCGCAGCGGGGGAGGCCGCGGACGACCTTTCCCAGCGCGTCCTGCGCTCCGTCAGCCTGGATACGATCGCCGCGCTGCTGGTGCCGAAGCTGAAGAGCAACGGGTCGAACCGCAACGAGGTCGAGATGGTTCGGCTGCTGCTCCGACTCCCCGATGAGCACGGCGAACTGCCCGGCATCGGGGTCTGGCCGAAGCAGAAAGACGTTGCCACGGCCCTCGAACTCAGCGCCGGCCGCATCCCGCAGATGCTGAAGACCCAGCGGACGCGATGGAAGAAGCTGCCTGCGGTAGGGGCATTGCGGGAGGAGATCCTGGCGCTGCTGGCCGGGCTCGGCCGGGTCGCCTCCGCCGCCGAGATCGCCGACGCCCTGGCCGTACGGCGCGGCACGCGCCTGCAGGGCCGCGAACAGCGCCGCGCGCTTGCCCTGGCGGCCGTACGGGCGGTGGTGGAGGTGGAACAGCTCGTCCCGGAGGAGAGCGCGTTCCGGCACGCCGCCAACCGGGAGGCCGTGGACGAGGGAATGGGCGCGGGCCTGCTGGCCCTGGAGGTCGGTGAGGACGACGGTCCCGACACTCCGTCGGCTCCCGGTCTGCTCGACTACGCCCACCGTCTGGGGCGGGTCGCCGACCGACTCGCCAAGCTCGACACGCTGCCGACAGCCACGACCGTGCTGGGCGAGCTGGGGGCGATCACCCCTCCGCCTGGCGCTATCGAGTGGGACGAGCGCCGCATGGTCGAGCTGGCCGTCGCCGCATCCCGTAACGCCGCCGCCACGCCGCGGCTGGAGATCTACCCGCGTGACCTTCCGCTGGTGCGGGCGCTACGGCTCACCCAGGCGGGGCTGGTACGGCTCATCCCGGGCGTCCCGGAGGGACGGCAGCCGGGCCTGACCGCCGAGGACATCCACGAGCGGGTGCGTGCCCGTTTCCCCGAGCTGACGGACGGCCGGGGTGGTCGCGAGCTGCCGACCGGGGGAGCGCTGACCAAGGCCCTGCGGGACGCGGGTTTCGACCTTGTCTTGTCCACTCGAGAGGACACCGGAACCCCTCGCTATCTGCCGACGCGCATGGACACGGTCTCCAGCTACCTGACCGTGCGCGCCTGGCGGCACACCACCGCCACCACCGGCATCACCCGGTATGCCGACGACCCCCAGATCGCGGGAGCGGTGCGCGCGGAGGAACGGCTCGCCGCTTCGGCTCGCCGGGACGGGTTCCGGGTGCTCACCGTACGTGCGGGGCTGACCAGGGAGGCGATCGCCGAGCTTGCGGGTGGGTCCGGCAGGTTCGGGGCCGAGGCGGTCTCGATGACCGGGCTGTTCCTGGAGGTCATGCACGAGCTGGTGCCGCCGGGCACCAAGCCGACCTGGGAGACCATCCTGCGCGCGGACGTCGCCGAGCCCGGCACCAGGGCGGCGCTGAAGTTCGCGGAATATGCGCGTACCGCCTGGGGCCGGATCGAGCCGAGGGTACGTGGGCTGCTGGAGTCGGGCGCCGGCCCGGTGCTGCTGACCGATGCCATGGTGTTCGCCCGCTACGACGCCATGGGCGTGCTCGACCGGTTGGCGGCTGCGGCCCGGCAGGGCATGCGAGGGCTGTGGCTGCTGTGCCCGCAGGGTGACCCGGAACGTGAGCCGAGGCTGGGCACGGTCGCCGTGCCGTATCAGGCGGGGCTGGGTGAGTGGATCGTGCTGCCGGACTCGTGGGTCAGCAACGAGCACCGGGCCGCGGCGAAGAGTCAGAAGGTGTGGGGAGAGGCGAGATGATCGACCGCAAGGCGCTGTTGGAGGACCTGAAGCAGCAGGTCAAGGCGGTCGAGGCCGACCTTGCCAAGCAGGTCAAGGCTCTGCCGGAGGCCGAGGCGCGGCTGCGCGCGGAGTATGACCAGGCGCGCAAGCTGGGCCGTACGGCGGCGACCTGGACTTCCTGGCTCGACGAGCGGGTTACGCAGGTCGGGGTGGCCTGGGTGCTGGGCACGGTCTTCGTGCGCTTCTGCGAGGACAACCGGCTGATCCCCGAGCCCTACCTGACGGCTCCGGAGGCCGAGCGGCGGGACCTGGCGCAGGCGCGGTACGAGGCGTACGTCGAGGAGGACCCCGACCCGACCTATCGCGGCTGGTTGGAACGTGCCTTCGCAGAGCTGGGGGAGGGGCAGGCGGGCAAGCTGCTGTTCGACCGGGCGCACAACCCGCTGTTCCAGATCCCGCTCTCGCACGACGGGGCGCGGGCACTGCTTGAGTTCTGGCGCGAGCAAGACGAGACGGGAACGCTCGTGCACGACTTCACCGACCCGCTGAGCGAGGACGGCACGTCGGGCTGGGACACCCGCTTCCTCGGCGACCTGTACCAGGATCTGTCGGAGGCGGCGCGGAAGACGTACGCGCTGCTGCAGACCCCGGAGTTCGTGGAGGAGTTCATCCTCGACCGGACGATGGACCCGGCCGTGCGGGAGTTCGGCTTCGAGGAACTGAAGATGATCGACCCGACCTGCGGGTCGGGCCACTTCGTGCTGAGCGCGTTCCGGCGGCTGGTGCGGCTGTGGGCCGAGCGCCGGCCAGACGTCGATCGGCACGAGCGAGTGCGCGCCGCGCTGGACTCGGTCCATGGGGTGGACGTGAACCCGTTTGCGGTGGCCATCGCGCGGTTCCGTCTGCTGATGGCCGCTATGGCGGCTGCGAACATCCGGACTCTGCTGGCGGCGGCCAAGTATGACTGGCCGATCCACCTGGCCGTGGGCGACTCGCTGATCAAGGAACGGCAGCTTGAGTTCGGTGTCCGCGGCACCACAGGTCAGGGAGAGTTGGAACTCGTCGCTGACCAGGAGGACGAACTGGCCAAGTTCACTTACGCTACGGAGGACGTAGGTGAGCATCCGGGCATTTTGGAGCCGGGCCGCTACCACGTAGTGGTCGGCAACCCACCGTACATCACTGTCAAGGACAAGAAGCTGAATGAGCTGTACCGAGAGCTGTACAAAGCCTGTGCGGGTACGTATGCGCTCTCAGTGCCATTCGCGCAGCGGTTCTTTGAGCTGGCCAAGCGGGGCGATGCTGACGGACGGGGTTATGGCTTGGTCGGTCAGATTACTGCGAACTCGTTTATGAAGCGGGAGTTCGGTACCAAGCTCATCGAGGAGTTTTTCGCTCATAAGGTCGAGTTGACCGAGGTCATCGACACGTCGGGCGCGTTCATCCCTGGGCATGGGACTCCGACCGTGATTCTCATCGGCACACGGCGTTCGGGGAAGAACCGTGCGGAAACCGTCCGCACAGTTCGGAGTGTGCAGGGCGAGCCATCCGAGCCGGAGAATGCCGAGAATGGGCTGGTCTGGAACGCGATCGTTGAACAGATTGATAAGCCAGGGTCTGTCAGCCGGTGGGTATCTGCTGCTGACCTCGCCCGTGAACGGTACTTCGCAAAGCAGCCCTGGGTGCTTGCTGATGGCGGACTTGAAATGGTCGAGCAGCTTGACGCTGTCAGCGCACAGCGCATGAAAATGGTAATAGATCCACCTATCGGCCGGGCGATCCGAGCTGGCGCGGATGAAGCATACATCCGGCCGCTTCGTGCGAGTTACAGAACTGTTGCCAATCCCGAAGGCTTGCGCCCTCTGATGGTTGGAGAGATCGTTCGCGACTGGAGGGCTGAACCTGAAGAGGCCATCTGGTTCCCCTATGCGAAGGAACTGCGTCCCGGAGATCTTGCGACTGACCTCTGGCCATTGCGGCGCGTGCTTGAAGTGCGACGCACCTTCCAAGGGGATATGGCTGACGCGGGTCTCAAGTGGTGGGACTACATGCAGTACACCTCTTCTGTCTACCGCACATCGCTGTCGATCGTATTTGGGTTCGTTGCGACACATAACCACTTCGTGCTGGATCGGGGAGGGAAGGTATTCAACCGTTCTGCCCCAGTGATTAAGCTACGGGAGGGAGCGAGCGAGGAGGAGCATCTGCGGCTGCTTGGACTGCTCAACAGCTCCACTGCCTGCTTCTGGCTCAAGATGATGAGTCAGTCAAAGGGTAATGGTGGAATCGGTGGCGGCATATCGGATGAGCTTTGGGAGCACCGATTTGAATTCACCGGTTCCAGTCTTGAGAAGTTCCCCATTCCTGTAAAATTTCCCACCGAGCTCGGCGCAGCCCTTGATGCCCTCGCTCGACAGCTTGGTACGACCAGCCCTTCTGCCATCGCCGCCGCAGGAACTCCTACCGCTACTACTCTGCGTGAGGCCAGGGTAGCCTGGCAGGCTATCCGGGCCAGAATGATTGCTCTTCAAGAGGAACTGGACTGGAAGGTCTATTCGATCTACGACCTTTACCAAGAGGACCTGCACACCCCAAGCGAGGCCGACGTGCCTGAACTGGCCGTTGGGGAGCGCGCCTTCGAAATCGTGCTCGCCCGCCGCTTGGCCAGAGGAGAGGCATCGGACGAGTGGTTCAAGCGGCACGGATCTACGCCGATCATCGAGATCCCGGGGCACTGGCCTGAGTCGTACAAGCAGATCGTGCAGAAGCGCATCGACGCCATCGAATCCTCTCGCGCCATCGGGATGATCGAGCGGCCCGAGTACAAGCGGCGCTGGGCGACTGAGGGATGGGACGCCCTCCAGGAGAAGGCACTCCGCTCCTGGCTCCTGGATCGCATCGAAGCGCGCGAGCACTGGTACGACGAAAATGGCCAGCCAGCCATGATCACGCTCGCACGCCTTGCCGACGCCCTCTCCCGCGACGAGGACTTCGCCTCTGTAGCCGCCCTTTACGCTCCCCGCCGAGAGTTGATGGCCGTTGTCTCCGAGCTCCTCGCCGACGAGCACGTTCCGTTCCTCGCCGTACTTCGCTACAAGCCGTCCGGCCTGAAGAAGCGCGCCGACTGGGAGCATGTCTGGGACCTCCAGCGCCAAGAAGACGCCGCCCCGGACGAGCCGAGCAAGCGGAAGATCCGCGACTCGATCCCCGTGCCGCCGAAGTACACATCGGCCGACTTCATCAAGCCGTCCTACTGGCGGGCACGCGGCAAGCTCGATGTGCCCAAGGAGCGGTTCATCTCCTACCCCTCGACCACCTCTGGCACCCCAGAGCTGTACGGCTGGGCGGGCTGGGACCATCGCGAACAGGCTCAGGCGCTGGCCACGTACTTCACCAACCACGCCCTGTCCACCGAGGAGATCACCCCGTTCCTCGCGGGCCTGCTGGAACTGCAGCCATGGCTATATCAGTGGCACAACGAGTTCGACCCCATGTACAGCGGTTCCCCGGCCGACTTCTTCGCCGGCTACCGCCAGCAGATTCAGGGCGAGTACGGCCTGACCGACGACGCCCTGCGAAACTGGCGGCCGGCCGCCCCCGTGCGCGGACGCCGTGCCGCGAAAAGGGAGTAGCCAGGCAGGCGAACGGCATAGGCAGGCAGAGGCAAGGCACAGGCGGTAGCGAAGGAGAGCGAGAAGGTCCATGGCAGAGCAGCCCCTCCTGAAGGATGTCATCGACATCAAGGAGTCCATCTCCACCTCGGACTTCGTGCTGAGCCTTGCCGAGGCGGTGACGCCCGAGGGGGCTGAGCACGCCCTCAAGGACTACGTCGTCACGGAGCGGCTGCTGGAGAACTTCGACGAGGCGCTCGGGCTGATCAAATCGGCTCTGGACGGGCACACGTCGAAGGCCGCTTACCTGCACGGTTCGTTCGGTTCCGGTAAGTCACACTTCATGGCGGTGCTGTACGCGCTGCTCAGCGGCGACCCAGCGGCCCGCGCCCGCAGTGAGTTCGACCCCGTGCTGACCAAGCACGAATGGCTGGACACCGACGGCAAGCGGTTCCTGCTGGTGCCGTACCACATGCTCGGTGCCAAGGCCCTGGAGCAGCGCGTACTGGGCGGCTATGTCAGCCACGTCAAGAAGCTGCACCCGGACGCGCCGACGCCCCAGGTGTACCGAACCGATGCGCTGTTCACCGACATCCGGGCCATGCGGGCGCGGATGGGGGACGCCGCGGTGATCGCGGGGCTCGGCTCTGGGGGCGGGGCGGCCGACGAGGACGACGAGTGGGGTGAGTCGTTCGCCTGGACCTCCGAGCTGCTCGACACGGCGCTTTCGGCTGAGGAGACGCACGACAGCGGCGTACCGCTGGACCTGGTCCATCCGACCACGCCGACCGAGCTGCGGGCCAAACTCGTGCAGGACGCGAGCACCAATCTGCTGCCCGGGTTCGCGAAGAACGCCGCTGAGGACGAGCACGGCTTCATCTCTCTGGACGCTGGCCTGTCGGTAATCGCCGAGCACGCGAAGTCGCTGGGCTACGACGGCCTGATCCTGTTCATGGACGAGCTGATCCTGTGGCTGGCGACGCTCATCCACGACCAGAAGTTCGTGGCCCGCGAGGCCAGTAAAATCACGAACTTCGTGGAGGGCGGGGACGCCCGGCGGGCGATCCCCATCGTCTCGTTCATCGCCCGCCAGCGCGACCTGCGCGAGTTGGTCGGCGAGGAGGTGTCGGGCGCGGCGGAGGCGTCCATCCAGGACACGCTGAACCTCGCCTCGGGGCGGTTCGACAAGATCACGCTGGAGGACCGCAACCTCCCGCAGATCGCGAACGCCCGCCTCCTGAGGCCCAAGGAGGGCAAGCAGGCACTGATCGACGCGGCGTTCGAGCGCACAAAGAAGGTCGGCCCGCAGGTGTGGGACACGCTGCTCGGCTCCGACAAGGGGACGACCGGGGCGGATGAGGAGTCGTTCCGGCTCACCTATCCCTTCTCGCCGGCCTTCATGGACACCCTGGTGCACATCTCCTCCGCGTTGCAGCGCTCCCGCACGGGTCTGAAGCTGATGGGACAATTGCTCGCCGCGCACCGGGATGACCTGCGGCTTGGGGATCTGGTCCCGCTGGGCGATCTGTACCCGGTGATCGCCGACGGTGGTGACAAGCCGTTCGTCGACAGCCTGAAAGTGGTGTTCGAGGCGGCCGACAAGCTGTACAAAACCAAGCTCCGGCCGTATCTGCTAACCTCCTATGACGTTACCGAGGACGATGTGGAGCGGTACCTGCATCGTCGTGAAAGCATCACCGATCCCGGGCTGGCGCAGCGTTGCAGGTCATTCGTCGGTGACAACCGCCTGATCTGCACGCTGCTGCTGTCGGCGCTCGCGCCGAGCGTGCCCGCCCTGAGCGACCTTACGAACCGCCGTCTCGGCGCACTCAATCACGGCTCGGTGACCGCGCCGATCCCGGGCAGCGAGGTCGGCATCATCAAAAACAAGGTCGCGGAGTGGGCCGCCCGCTTCCCCGAGATCAAGGAGACCGGCACCGGCGCCAACGCGGGCGTACGGCTGGAGTTGACCGGCGTCGACGTCGACTCCGCTATCGCCAACGCAGCCGTCAACGACAACCCCGGCAACCGGATGGCGCTCGCCAAGCGGTTGCTCGCCGAGGAGCTGGGTGTGGACCGCTCCGACGGCAGGCTCGGCGCGGACGACCTGAACCTGGTGTGGAGAGGCTCCAACCGGTCGGTAGAGGTGATCTTCGGCAACATCGCCGATGAGGACGATCTGCCCGACCACGAGTTGCAGCCGCAGATCGAGGGACGGTGGCGGATCGTCGTCGACCTGCCCTTCGACGAGGGCGCGTACGGTCCGGTCGATGACGTCAACCGGATGCGTGGTCTGCGGGAGCGGCAGGGCGAGCCCGCGCTCACGGTGGCGTGGGTGCCGGCGCACCTGTCCGCCCAGCGGTTCGCGGACTTCCGCAGGCTCCTCGTCATCGATAAGGCGCTCGCCGACGACAACCGGTTCGCCACGCAGTACGCGGCCCATCTCAACGCCGACAACCGGGCACGTGCCAAAGGGCTGCTGGAGACTCAGCGTGGAGCCCTGCTCAAGCAGGTGAAGGGGGCCTTCAAGCAGGCGTACGGCCTGGCGGACAAGAAGGCATCCGATGTCGAGCTGGGCTTCGACGACCACCTCGTGGCGCTGCCCGACGTCGGCGGGCTGACCATCTCGTTCGCCAAGCCGATGCGCGAGGCCATCAGGGACATCGCCGGCAAGCTGCTCGCCTTCCAGTTCCCCGCGCACCCAGACCTCGATCCGGGCGGCATGGGCGTCGCGGTGAAGCCGGCGGACGCAAGAACGATCCTGGCGCACGTCCGGACTGCGGCGGAGTCCCGGGACCGGCGGGTCGAGGTGCCGGAGAAGGACCGCAAGCTGATGCTCCGCGTTGCCGAGCCGCTCGGCCTTGGGCAGCAGAAGGAGGCGTACTTCGCGCTGTCCACCCGCTGGGCCGACCATTTCCGGCGGATGGCGCAGACGGAGGGCGTCACCGGGGACCTGAGCCTGATCACCCTCGTCGGCTGGACGGACAGACCGGAGAAGCGTGGGCTGGAGCCCTTCCTCGCCACCCTCGTGGTCGCCGCGTTCGCCGAGATGGACGATCGGGTGTGGGTACGCGGTGGAGTCCCGATCGACCCGGCACCCGAGCTGTCGCAGATCAAGCCGGGCGATGCGCTGCGCAGCCAGCCGCTGCCGGGCGAGGATGACT
Organism: Thermocatellispora tengchongensis; assembly: GCF_014202315.1. Taxonomy (GTDB): domain Bacteria; phylum Actinomycetota; class Actinomycetes; order Streptosporangiales; family Streptosporangiaceae; genus Thermocatellispora; species Thermocatellispora tengchongensis. Next base: position 54,707 of record NZ_JACHGN010000017.1, read on the forward strand.
GGAACGAGGCCAGGCTCCGGTACGAGACCATCTTCGGGAAGAAGCCGCCGATGCTGCGGCGCGGGCGGATGGTGAACCAGTTCGCCAGGCAGATCGTCGAGAGCGCCCGCAGCTACCAGGAACCGACGGCGGAATTGGTCCGGCAACTGGAGACGCACGCCACGTTCCTCGACCTGGACGAAACCGAGGAGAAGGGGCGGCTCGCGCTCGCCCGACGCTCGCGCGACCTACTGCAGAAGCTGGCTCCCATGGCACAGGGGGCGGCAGGTGCGAGCGGGGCGAAGAAGACCGTCGAGACGCTGGCCCGGTTCGACCTCGGACAGGTGAGCCCCGAACGGTACGGGACCTGCATCAAGCGGGCGCACGACGTCGCGCAGGCGCTGGTGGTGGCGGCCTGGGACACATTGGAACTGGCCGAGGGGCAGGGGCCCGATGGACAGGCGCTGCTGCAGTCCCTGCGCGGTGCGGCCCGGGCCGATCAGATGACAACCGACCTCATCGGCGCCCTGGAACACACCCGCCGCGAGGTCACCGCCCTGATCAAGCGCAACCAGCCCCGGCCCGTCACGCCGACCCCGACGCCGCCCATCTCGCCCTCTCCAACGCCGGTCCGGGGTGCGGGGGACGTGGACCTGACCACGCCTACCAGTGATCCGCGCGTCCCAGAGGATAAGGAAGGCGGGGCGAGCACCCGGGTGCGTCGTTCGGGCAGCAGGCGCACGACGGCGGCCAAGGCAGTCGCTGCATTGGAGGCGGAACTGGCGGAGCTGGCGGCCCGAGACCCGAACGCCGCCATCGAGATCACTTGGCAGGTCGTGGATCGATGAGCACGGCGGTCACCACCGGAAGCACGGGTGCGATGCGGTTGACCACCGCGACCGTGACCCAGTTCCTGTCCTCCCAGTCATCGCTGAAGGACTCCCTCACCGGGACCGGGCGGCGGCGGGTCGTGCTGCTGAGATCGGCGCCCCAGTGGGACGGACCTGGGGAACTGACCTGGGGCGAGGGACGGCGCGCCCGGATCGCGGCGGCCCCATCGCCGCTGGCCGTGCACGAACTGGTGCTCGACCATCTGTCGGCGCAGACGACGGGCCCCCAGGTGCTGGTGGTGCTGACCGACAGGGAGCAGAACGAACTCGACCCGGCGATCCTCGCCCGTACGCACAAGCAGCGCATCGAGACCGTCGACGGCTGGAACGTCGTGCGGGAGGCCTTCGGTGCCGAGCAGGTCGACCCGCGGCTCAGGGCTGACGGTTGGGCCGCTGAAGCGCTCCTCGACGCCACCCCGCCGGGGGGTTGGCCGCCGCTGGCCGGAGGGCTTCTGTCGCGCCGTACCGCCCTGTCGGCGCTTGCGCTGCGCCGCCTGCGCCTCGGCCGCTACGACACCGATGGGAAAGCGACGACCGGCCTGGCGCAGAGCGGTGACGGCCTCGACACCCACACTCTCCTGCGGTGGTCGCTCACCCCCGGTGGGCCGGAGCGACTGCTGGCACTGCGCGGCCCGGAGCGTGCCGGATTGGTGACATTCCTCGGCGAAGAGGACCAGGGCGGACTCGCCGGGCGGGCGCTGCTCGCGCTGGTGGAAGCCGAGCACGGAGCGGACGCGGTGCCATTCGGACTGGTGTGCGCGGCCTTGTGGCTGCATGCTGAGGCGGACACGCAGACGTACCGGTTGCGGGGACGGGCCGAGCGGTGGTTCGGAGAGAAACCGCCCGCGGCCGGTGACGCTCTGGACACCCTCGTGGCGACATTCGGGCGCTCCTGTGAGGAGTTCGTGACCACGCTGCTGGAGGTGGGCCGTACCGGCGGGGACGAGGAGACGGCGCGCGAGGCGCGCCGGATCGCCGGCCCAGTGCTGGACCGTGCCGCCTCCCTGGCCCGGCAGTTCGGGGCCGAGGACGCCGTTGAAGCCAGCCCGGTGTTGGTGGCCGGGCTGGAGGCACGCTTCGCGCGGGTCGGGCGGGCGCTCGCCGCCGATGAGCCGCGCGCCGTCGAGCAGGCGATACGGGTCCTGGACGAGCATCACATGGCCCGCGATCCGGACGTGCGGGTACGGATCGAGCGGGCCCGCATGGGGCAGCGGCTCGCGCGGTGGCTCGCCACCGACCCGGTCACGTCCACGGACACGGTGGCGGCGGCGATCGAGCGCCACATCGCCGAGACCGGCTGGGTGGACCAAGCGCTGGAGCACATCGAGGCAGGAGGCGACCCCGGTCCCGAGCTGAAAGCCGCCTACGACATGCTGGGCACCCGCGTACGTAAGCGGCGACGCGAGATCGACCGGGCCTTCGCCAGGTCGCTCGCCACCTGGACGGCGGCGGGCACCGACCCGGGTTCGATGCTCACTGTGGAGTCCTTCCTCACCCGGGTTGTGAAGCCCGTCGTGACGGCCAAGACGGGGCGGCGGGTGCTGCTGCTGGTCCTGGACGGGATGAGTGCGGCGATCGCCGGCGAGCTGGGCGAGGAGCTCCGCCGGCATTGGGCCGAGTACGACCCGGTGGTGGACCTGGCGGACCGGCCTCCGCGGCGGCGAGCCATGGCGGCCGCCCTGCCGACGCTGACCGCGATCTCACGGACGTCGCTGTTCGCCGGGAAGCTGATGAAGGGCACGCAGGTCGACGAGAAGCGGCTCTTCCCCACGCACCGGTTCTGGGGCGGGGCCCCGGCCGCTGTCTTCCACAAAGACGATCTGCGGGGCGAGAGCGTCGGCGACCCGTTCGGGCCAGAGTTGAGCGAAGCCCTCGCCGACGAGCGGACGCACGTAGCGGTCGTGCTGAACACCATCGACGACCGGCTCGCCAAGGAGCAGAAGCTCGGCGACGGCGCCTGGCGGCTCGACCAGATCGGCAAACTGCGAGAGCTGCTGCGTGTGGCCGCGGCCCAGGGCATGGCGGTGATCCTCACCAGCGACCACGGGCACGTCGTGGACCGCCACGGAGTGAAGATCGACGGCGACGGCATCGCCTCTGCCCGGCATCGAACGCCTGGTGGTCCAGTGGCCGAGTCCGAGATCGCGTTGTCTGGGCCGCGGGTGGTGTGGCCGGAGCCGGGCGCCGCGATAGTGGCCCTCTGGGACGCCGACTCCCGCTACACCGCGCAGAAGGCCGGCTACCACGGCGGCGCCTCGCTCGCCGAGTTCACCATCCCCGTCCTGGCCTTCCTGCCCTTCGGCGCCGAGCCTCCCAAGGGCTGGCGCGAGCTCGGCGATCAGCATCCGGCATGGTGGTCGCCGGAGCAGAAGACCGTCCGCCCCGCCGCCCCGGTCGTTGCGGCGGCACCCGAGCCGAAGCGGCGCGTCAAACCGTCGAAGGCCCGCGCTGAGCAGATGGGCGACGCTCTCTTCGACGTGGTCCTGAGCCCCGCGAACGACGACGCCCTGCTGTCTCCTCGCCTCGTCTCACCCGATGACGCGCTGGTTGAGGCGTTGCTGAAGTCGGAGATCTTCCAGGCACAAGTGGGGTTGCTGGCCCGCAAGCCACCCATGGACAAGGTCGAGACGGCCATCCGGGCCATGCTCGACACCGGCGCCCTGCCGGTCACCGCCTTGGCCCAGCGCGTCGGCTACCCTGCGGGCCGGGCCGACGGGTTCGCCGCCGTCCTGCGTCAGCTCCTCAACTACGACGGAGTGCAGGTCCTGGAGACCCTGCCTGATGGACGCACGCTGCGGCTGAACACGGGACTACTACGGGACCAGTTCGAACTGGGATGATGAGCACGATGGGAGACTGGCAGGCGTGAGTACCGCTCGGCCCTCCCGTTCCACCCAGGTCAGTACGGTGCGCCGCCGCGCCGTGATCGATGCGCTGCGGCGCGGCGCCGTACCCGAGAGCGGGCTCGACCTGCTCGCCACCGGCCTCGACCGCTTCCAGTCGGCGCTCGACGCCGAACTGGACGCGGTCGCCTCCGGCGCATCGGTGTTCAAGGCCGTGCGGGGCGAGTACGGCTCCGGCAAGACGTTCTTCACCCGGTGGCTGGGGGAGCGGGCCAAACGGCGGAACTTCGCCACGGCCGAGATTCAGATCTCGGAGACCGAAACGCCCTTGCACCGGCTGGAGACCGTCTACCGGCGGCTGACCGAACGGCTCACCACCGCGAGCTTCCCGCCGAGCGCTCTGCGGCCGGTGGTGGACGCATGGTTCTACGCGCTGGAGGAGGACGCTCTCAACGCCGGCGCGGGTGAGGACGAGCTGCCCGCCGAGGTGGAGAAGCTGCTGACCGCCCGACTCATCGAGGTGTCGCGGCACGCGCCGTCCTTCGCGACCGCTCTGCGGGGATACCGCTCCGCGCTCGCCGCCGGAGACGAGACCATCGCCGCTGCCGTGCTGGCCTGGCTCGGTGGGCAGCCGCACGTCGCCGCTGCCGCCCGCCGGTTCGCGGGCGTGCGCGGCGACCTCGACCACTTCGGCGCGCTTGGCTTCCTGCAGGGCCTGTTGACCGTGCTGCGCGACGGCGGCCACCCTGGACTCCTCGTCGTGTTGGACGAGGTCGAGACCCTGCAGCGGGTGCGCTCCGACGCGCGCGACAAAGCGCTCAACGCGCTGCGTCAGCTCATCGACGAGGTGCATTCCGGCCGTTTCCCCGGCCTGTACCTGGTGATCACCGGTACGCCGGCGTTCTACGACGGGCAGCAGGGAGTGCAGCGCCTCGCACCGCTGGCCCAGCGGCTGGCGACCGACTTCACGACCGACCCCCGCTTCGACAACCCGCGAGCGGTGCAGATCCGGCTGCCCGGCTTCACCATGGAATCCCTGGTAGACCTCGGAGTGACCGTCCGCGACCTCTACGCCGACGGAGCCGACGCACCCGACCGGATCAAGGCCCTCGCAGACGACGCCTACATCGCCGACCTGGCGCGAGCGGTCGGTGGGGCGCTGGGCGGCAAGGTCGGGGTCGTACCCCGCCTGTTCCTGAAGAAGCTCGTCGGCGACGTTCTCGACCGTATCGATCAGTTCGAGGACTTCGACCCCCGGCAGCACTACACGCTGACCGTGCACAGCAGCGAACTCACCGACACGGAACGGAACATCGCCGCCTCGGCCGACGACGTCGACCTGGAACTGTGATGGCCGATCGCGGCGACCCCGTGGACCGGCTCGATCCGGTCGTCCGGCACCACATCGTGAACACCCTCGGCTGGCCCGACCTGCGCCCGCTGCAGCGGGCGGCGATCGAGCCTCTGATGGCTGGCGACGACGCGATCCTGCTCGCTCCGACCGCGGGCGGCAAGACCGAGGCAGCCTGCTTCCCGCTGTTGTCCGCGATGGCGGAACAGCACTGGACCGGCGCATCGGTGCTGTACCTGTGTCCGCTCAAGGCACTGCTCAACAACCTCCTCCCACGGATTGACTCCTACGCGCAGTGGCTCGGGCGCCGGGCCGCGCTGTGGCACGGCGACATCCCTGACTCGCAGCGGCGGCGTATCCGCACCGACCCGCCCGACATTCTGCTCACCACCCCCGAGTCGCTCGAAGCCATGCTGATCGGCGTCAAGACCGACCACGCGCACCTACTGGGCCGCGTCCGGGCCGTGGTCGTCGACGAGGTACACGCCTTCGCCGACGACGACCGCGGCTGGCACCTGCTTGCGGTGCTCGAACGGCTGGAGCGGGTGGCCGGCCATGCCATCCAGCGGATCGGCCTGTCGGCCACTGTGGGGAACCCGGGACACCTGCTCCAGTGGTTGCAGGGAGCCGGTGTTGGGAAGCGGCCGGGCCGGGTGGTGGCGCCCGAACTCCCGCGTGCTGCAGAACCCGATGGCTCATGCCCGGCTGGGGAAGTCGAACTGGACTATGTCGGTTCCCTGGACAATGCCGCGAAGCTGATCGCAGTGCTACACCGAGGTGAGAAGCGGTTGGTGTTCTGCGACTCGCGGCGGCAAGTGGAACAACTGGGCGCGGCTCTGCGCGCCCGCGAGGTGAACGTCTTCCTGTCCCATGCCTCGCTGTCCGTCGAAGAGCGCAAACGTTCAGAGCAGGCCTTCGCCGAGGCTCGCGACTGCGTCATCGTGTCCACCTCCACGCTGGAACTCGGCATCGATGTCGGTGACCTGGACCGAGTGATTCAGATCGACTCGCCTGCCACGGTCGCGTCATTTCTGCAGCGGATCGGGCGCACCGGACGGCGCGCCGGGACCGTACGGAACTGCCTGTTCCTCACGACGAGGGACGAGGCGTTGCTGCAGGCCGCTGGGTTGCTCCTGCTGTGGGGACGCGGCTGGGTGGAGCCCGTGACCGCACCACCGGAACCCCGCCATCTGGTGGCGCAGCAACTGCTCGCCGTGACTCTCCAGCAGCATCGGCTCGGTGACCATCTGTGGCCGGAGGAGTGGAACGGGCTGGTCCCCTTCGACCGCTCGGCGGCCCCCATCCTGCGGCACATGCTCTACGAGGGATTCCTCGACGAGGACGGCGGAATGCTGTTCATCGGCCCCGAGGCGGAGCGGCGCTTCGGGCAGCGCCACTTCATTGAGCTGACTGCGTCCTTCACCGCGCCCCCGCAGTTCACCGTGCTGGCCGGCCGCCAGGAGATCGGGCGAACCGATCCCACGGTGCTGACCGAGGAAAGACCGGGCCCTCGTGTGCTGCTGCTCGGCGGCCGGAGCTGGCGGGTGACCTTCATCGATTGGGCACGTCGACGCGCCTTCGTAGAGCCGGCAGACGATGGAGGCGTCGCCAAGTGGACGAGCGGCGGCATCGCCGGGCTGTCCTACGCCCTGACACGCGCGATGCGCGAGGTCCTACTCGGTGCCGACCCACCAGTTGCGCTCACCCGCCGAGCCCGGAGATGTCTTGCCGAATGGCGAGAGCAGGAGGCGCCCGCCACCGTGCACCCCGGCGCAACCCTGATCACCCGGACAGGTGACGACGTGCGGTGGTGGACCTGGGCCGGCTACCGCGCGAACGCGACGCTCGCCGCCACATTGCCGTCGATCGCCGACCCGGTTCAGCGTCCTACAGACTTCGCGGTACGGCTCCGCGAGGACCTCACCCCCGCTGCTTGGCAGGAGGCTCGAAACAGGGCAGGCGATGGCGAGATATTGGTACTGCCGGACGTTGATCGCCGTGCCGTCAAGGGGTTGAAGTTCTCGGCCGTCCTGCCGGAACGACTGGCGGTAGCGACGGTCGCGGCCCGGCTGGCTGACTTCGACGGAGCCCGAGCTGCGCTGACCGAGCCGGTCCGTCTGCAGTTCATGCCAGGTTCTGAAGATCTATAGACGCCACTCCTACACCTGCGATTCGCCTGCCGGTGGCCGTCGGGGGAGGGCCTGCAACTGGTCAGTGACCCGGTCGGCTGTTGTGGTTGGTCGCGAACGTGGGCATCCTCGAATCCCGTGGATGGCGTTAACGCGGACGCAGGGGACGTTCCGGATCTCCGCGCGCCATGGGCGAAAGTGAAAGACGCGACGAAAAGCCGCTCTGGGTACGTGCACCCGCTGATATGTCATGCCTTGGACACCGCGTCAGCGGCCGAGGCCATCGCGGAGAGCCTGTGCAGAGGGCGGGCCGGGGAACGGCTGCGGACGATGCTGGGGCCGCTCGGCGACCCTGTGCAGTGGGCGGCGGCGCTGTGTGGGCTGCACGATCTGGGGAAGTACGCGCCGACGTTTCAGGCCGTGCGCATCGACGTGGCCCGCAGGCGACTGCCCCCGCAGGCGGTGCGTGACATGGAGCGGCTGGCTCCGGACCGCTACTGGCGTCTCGACGTGCATCACGGCTGGATTACGGCGGTCCAGATGGAGCGGGTGCTACTGAGCTGGGGAGCAAGCCCTCAGGTGGCGAGGGACGTTGCTGCAGTGCTCGGGGGACACCACGGAGTGATCCCGGCGGCGAGCACTGTGGGCCTGGTGCGGGATGGGCAAGTCGGAGAGACGGGCGACCCCCGGTGGGCGCGGTGGCGGGTGGGTTTTGTCGAGGATTTTCTCCAGTTAAGGGGGCTGGAGGTTCGTGGCGGCGCCTGGGCTCAGGTGCAGGCGGATACGGGGGCGATGGTACTGCTGGCCGGGCTGGTGGTGGCGGCGGACTGGGTCGCTTCGGACCGTGACGGACTGCCGCCGGTGGGAGAAGGCGTCGACGTACGCGCTTATGCCGATGGGGTAGGGCACACCGAGTCGGCGAAGATCGCGCGTGCGCAGTGGCAGGTATGGCAGCCACCGAAGGTGTCGTTTGAGGGGTTGTTCGGGCGGGCGCCGCTACCGGTGCAGACGGCGGTGGAGGAAGCGCTCGCGCATGTGGATGGACCTGGCGTGATGGTGGTCGCCGCACCGACCGGTTCGGGGAAGACGCAGGCGGGACTGCTGGCGGCGGCGGCAATGGTGGACAGAATGGGGTTGTCAGGCTTCTACCTGGCAATGCCCACGCAAGCCACCAGTAATCAGACGTACCTTGCCGCGGTCGAGCTCTTGGAACGTACGGGCGCCCAGGCTCCGCTGAGGTTGCTGCACTCATCGGCGGGGGCTGTACTCGCCGCGGAACGAGCCCGCAAGGCAGCGGCGCCGGCCATCCATGCGAGCGGCGTCGACGTGCCCGAGGAGCCCCATCCGAAGGACCCGCCACAGGGCCAGGGGAGGCAGGACAGGGAGGCGAGGGAGTGGTTCGCCGCCTCGAATCGGGGATTGTTGGCCCCAATGGGGGTGGGCACGATTGACCAGTTGCTGCGTGGAGTGCTTCGCGGGAAATTCAACTTCCTCCGGCTGGCCGGAGTCGCGGGGAAGGTGGTGCTCTTCGACGAGGTGCATACCTACGACGCCTACCAATACGCACTGCTGGAGCGGCTGCTGCGATGGCTTGGGTACCTGGAGGTGCCGGTGGTGCTGCAGTCGGCGACACTGCCCGCGTCCCGTTCCAGGGCGCTGGTGGGCAGTTGGCTGCGCGGGGCGCAGGCCGGCGAGCCATCCGACACGGCTGCCGCCGCATGCGTTGCCGGAGATCAGGTGGTGTGGGCGTCTCCTTATGCTCCCGGCCTCCGTGCCGTTCCTGTCAGGCAGACACCTGGCCAGGAAGAGCGCAGTTATCTTCTACGGATGCCGAATCCGCTGCGCGTCGAGGCCGCCACCGCTTGGGAGCGGCGCGTAGAGCAGGCCCTCGATCTCGCGGTAGAGGGCGGCGGGCAATGCGTGGCCGTGGTCCACAACGTTGCAGCGCAGGTTCGCCCGGCCGCCGACGCAGCACGCGCTGAGGTACAGCGCAACCCCCGCTGGCGTGGCATCGAGGTCTTTGAACTGTCCGCGAAGCTGGATAGGGAGGAACGTAGGAAGGCCGACCAGGCAGTGCGGGCGGCATTCGGGCCGCCGGGCGAAGGGGTGGTGCGGCCCCAGGGCGGAGCCGTGGTGTTCGGGAGTCCGCTACTCGCCGAAGGATTGGACATCAGCCTGGATGCCGGAGTGGTGCAGTTGGCCCAGGGCGACCGGATGTTCCAGGCCATGGGGCGCATCCGGCGGCACGGGCGCAGCCAGGGGGACGGCCCGGTGGAGGTACGAATTGCCGGGGTGTGGGAGGAGACCAAGCGCGGCCGCACAATGGTCTGCTTCCCTCCTTCCGCGACTCGCGTCGTGCCCGCGGCGCTGTTGCTGCGTACCTGGGTCCTGCTCCGCGAGTTGGCCATTGAGCAGTCCGGGGATGGGGAAGAGGGACTGATGTCTGCCGACGAGTGGAGAGTGGCGGTCGGGCCCGGCGACATCCGGCGCATGCTTGATGCCCTCTACGGTCCGCGGGAGGCGGTCTGCTGCCCACCCGGCTGGAATCAGCGACAGTGGCGCCAAGCCCATATCGTCTATGAGAACTCTGTATTGCGCCAGCAGGTCATGGCGGATACGAACAGCATTCCAGTTCCGCGTCCCAATCTGAACCTAGCAGAACTGACCTCCGGCGTGGCGACGTGGCGCGGCGCTCGACTCGGCGGCGGATCTGCCGAGAGTCAGACGTGACTTTCGCGAAGTAACGGCGGCGAACGGCGAGTTGTGCCACACTGCCGTTCGATCTCACCGGACTGCGACACCATCGGTACATCGGTCAAGGGGGGCAGAGATCAACGCTGCTACGTTCAACCTACTTTACGAGCCGTGGCTGCCCGTGGTGTGGCACGACGGGACACCAGGCATGCTCGGCATCGTCGATTTGCTGGAGCGCGCGCACCGATTACGCGCACTGGTAAGCGAGGCGCCGCCAGTCACCTCAGCGCTCCACCGGCTCCTGCTCGCCTTCCTGCACCGCTCGCTGAAGCCGACCGACGATGAGCAATGGCACGCACTGTGGAAGGCGGCAGAGCAAGGGGAAGGTTTTCCGAGTGCGAAACTGCGGGCCTACGCCAAAAAGTGGACCGCCCGCTTCGATCTCCTCGACCCGGAGCGCCCATTTCTTCAGTGCCCAGGAATGCCGGTGCCGAACGGCCGGAGCGTGGCGCCGCTGGTCGCATTCCGCGCCCGCGGCAACAATGCCACACTGTTCGACCACACAACCGACGCCGACGGGCTGGAACTGGAGCCCGCAGAGGCAGCCCGCTGGCTGGTGGCCACACATGCTTACGATACTGGTGGTACGAAGCCCCGCCACAACGGCGGCGGCAACGTCACCGCGAGGAACCCGCCCACAACGGAGTTCGGCTGCGTCCTGGTCGTAGCGGACACTTTACAGCGGACCCTGCTGCTCAACCTCCTTCCCTATGATCCCGATAATGGCCGCCCCGCAGGGACTCGGCCCAGCGATCGACCCGCTTGGGAGGCTCCGCCGGACGAGCCGGAAAGCGACACCCGGTCGCCGCATGGCTGGACCGAATTGCTGACCTGGCCGGCGCGCCGTATCCGGCTGGCCCACCGAGTCGATGATCGAGGACGGATCCGCATCCACGGTGCGCAGGTCAGTCCCGGAAGTACCCTGGAACTGCCCGTCCGGGATGTGGAGCAGATGGCGGCCTTCCGCGCCCCCTGGTTCAGCGAGACCGTCGATGAGAACCATGCTGCCGGCGGCGGGAAGCAAGGCGAAGGGACGACGGGGAAGACGAAGCGGAAGAAGGCGTCCACAGGAGACCTGAATCCCGTCCGTCTGGACACCGTTCGCGGCGTGTGGCGGCACAGCCAGGAACTGCTGCTTCCGGCCGATAAACGCTGGTACGTGCAATACACCACGGCAGGCATGAGCCGGTACAGCTTCCCCGACAGCTCTCCGGAGCGGTTACGCACGCGCACCGTGGAGCACCTTGCGGCACGCGCCCGAGACGGGCTGTTCGACGAGGGCACGGTATACACGCTGCGCGTTTTCGGCCAGCAGGTGTCAGGAGGCGGAGCCGGGGCTCTGGCCGCATGGTGTGAGGAGGCCGTCCCCATGCCGGTCGCGCTGCTCCGAGCGGATGATGCGCGGCTCGGCCTGTTCATAGGCCGCGCCGTGGCTCTCGCGGATGACCTCGGCAGCGTGCTGCGCCGAATGGAGCGCGAGTACCGGGCGGACTTCGACCCCGGCTATACGGTCAAGGCCGACGAGGACAAGCATCGGGAAGGTTTTCGCTTCCAGGCTGAGCTGGACTACTGGCCGCACCTGCCCGTCCCCTTCGCAGAACTGCTGCGAGAACTGGGGCATCTGTACCGGCGCCCGGAGCCCGACTCGGCGAAGGTGATCACCGTCTTGGATGCCTGGAAGCGGGGCGTCGCCGAGACGGCCGATCGTGCCGCCGAGCAGTGGCTGCACCACCAGGCCCGCACCGGCCGCACTCTCCTGACCGCTGCCCGCTACTACCAGCGCTATCGGTACGCCCGCAGCCAGGCTCTCAAAGTCTTCGACAGAGCCCTGGCCGGGCACACACCGCCTGAGGACACCCAGTGACTGCACCCGACAGCCCCGCCAATGCACGTGCTGCGCGACGCGAAGCCTTCGTGACCGCCTTATATGGCCTCGGCGACGACCGAGCTCTCCGCGCTCGCATGGCCGAGAGTCTCAGGCGCCCGGAGCCCGATCTTCAGGTGTGTCGCTTCGTCCTCCAGCACGATCCTCCAGAGGCCGAGTTGCAGATCTGGCTGCTCACGGCCGGCCTGTACGCGTACGCAGACATGGGGACGGAAGGCGCGAAGCGCCACCGCTTTGGAACCGCGATGGGGCAGCTTGCCCGCGCGCGGCCCGGCGGCGGGGTACCGGCGCGCTTTCAGGGCTTGCTCTCCGCCGAACCCGCTTCATTGCCCTACTACATGCGCGAGGCAGTGCAACTACTCGGCCAGTCCGGCATCGCCCTCGACTTCCTTCACCTGTTGGAGGACCTGCTAGTCCTGCTGCGGCCGCGTCGTGATGGCAGAGACGATCCGCGCCGCAGCCAGCTTCTGCTGCGCTGGGCCGTCGAGTACGACCGCGCCCTGCACACCCCCGACCATGCCCCTCACAGCGGCGATGCCGATGTGGAGATCCCTCAGCGTCCGCAGCCCCCGGCCGAGTCTTCCTGACCACCGCCACCGGAGAAACCGTGATCATCGAACTCCACCTCCTGCAGTCCTTCCCCGTTAGCAACCTCAACCGAGACCAACTCGGCCAACCCAAAACCGCCCGCTTCGGAGGCGTCACCCGGGCCAGGATCTCCAGCCAGGCCCTCAAACGTGCCGTCCGCGACGACTTCGGCCTCCATGGCCTGCACCAGAACGAACTCGGCATCCGTTCCAAGCGGTTCGCCGAGGAGGCCGCTAGGTTCTTGGTGGACCGGCACGGCAAGACCGAGGACCCAGCCCAGGCGCTCGCCGCCACGCAGCTCGCTCTCCTGGTGCTGTCCATCGCCCTCGATGACAAGGAGCGACTACCGACCTACCTGCTATTCCTCACCCACGGTGCCGCGGAGCGGCTCGCAGCGCTGTGCGACGCGCACTGGCCGCTGCTCTCCCGGACCCTCGCCGACCACGACAAGCAGAACAAGGAGAAGAACGGCAGGGAGGAGAAGCTGACAAAGTCGAAGGTGGAGACCTTGATGAAGTCGAGCGCCCCACTCAAGAAGCTCCGCGCCGAAGTACTCGATAAGTTTCTCAAGCCGGCACAGGCCGTGGACATCGCGCTGTTCGGTCGCATGATCGCCGACCATCCGGAGCGAAACGTCACCGCTGCATCGCAGGTGGCGCACGCTCTGTCCACCCACGGCGTGACCACCGAGTTCGACTACTTCACCGCGCTGGACGACCTGTCTCGTGCCGACGAGACGGGCGCTAGCATGCTCGGTACGCAGGAGTTCAACACCGCCTGCTACTACCGTTACGCCAACCTCGACCTTGACCAGCTCCGCAGCAATCTACGCCCCTTTGCTGTGAACGGCGATCGTGGCCCCCAAGCCGACCCCGCACTTGTCGCTCGCGCGACCTACGCCTGGCTCGCCGGGTTCATCGAGGCCGTACCGCGCGGCAAGCAAGCGAGCATGGCCTCCCGCACCTCCCCCGAGACTTTCTTCGCCGTCATCCGCGAGCGCGGGGCATGGAACCTCGCCAACGCCTTCCTACGGCCTGTCGAGGACGCCGACGACCTCATGGCCGTTTCCACCGAGCGGCTACTGCACCACTACACCAAGCTCACTCGGTTCTACGACACCCACGCCGCCCCGACCAGCATCCTGACCACGCTCGCCGACGGCGTGAGGATCCCCGAGGGAGCCGCCACGCAGAGTCCGGACACCTGCAGCGGGTTCATCTCCGCAGTCCTGAGGGAAGTCGGACTGCCCGATCAACCCATTCCGGGCAGCAGCGGCGTGGATACGGGTGCAGGAGGCGGCCGGTGACGGCCCTCCTGCTCATCCTCGACGCGCCTATGCAGTCCTGGGGCGTGCGCTCTCGCTTCACCGTACGGGACACGGCGACCGAGCCCAGCAAGTCCGGGGTAGTGGGCCTGCTTGCTGCAGCCCTTGGCATCCCACGCGACGCGGACGACCGTATCCGCGCTCTTGCCACCCTGCGCATGGGGGTTCGAGTGGACCGCGAAGGCGTCCTTGCCGAGGACTACCACACCGCGCAAGGTGTGATCCGTGCGAGAGAGAAGCCCTTCCGGGACCGAAAAGACGGACTTCCGCCCACTCCGGCAATGCGCAGCACCCTGAGCGCGGTGGTCTCCCGCCGCGCCTACCTGTCCGACGCGGTCTTCCTCGTCGCGTTGGAGGAGCCACAGTCCCCTTCACATCTCCTCCCAGCGCTACCGGAACTCCACACGGTTCTACGCTCTCCGCATTGGCCCCTCTACCTTGGCCGGCGTTCTTTTGTGCCTGCCAGACCGGTCGTCGACGCCGATCCGGCCGAGGCACTCAGCCCGCTCTCCCTGGATGAGATCCTGCACGCCCACCCCTGGCAAGGCGCCGGGATCGGCCCTCGTCCGCAGCACCTGCGCACCATCATCGACACCGACCCCACCGCTCGCGACGCAGAACTCCGCTACGACTTGCCCGTCTCCTTCCGCAGCGAGGATCGCCGCTACCACCCCCGCTACGTCCGCACTTTCCATGTCCCATGCCCCCAGCCAAGGGCCGCACGATGACCGAGACCCCTTTCACGCCGTCCACGTTCTCTTCTGCCCTCTGGCTGACTCGTATCCGCCTCAATCCGTGGAGCCGCGAGGTCCACCGGGACGTCCAGGACGTCACCGCCCTGCACCGGACCCTTATGCGGCTGTTCCCTTCCAACCTCGGAGAGGAGGCCCGTCGCGAAGCCGGCCTCCTGTTCCGGTACGAACGCCGTGACCGCGAACATGTCGTGCTCCTGCAAAGTGCTCTTCGCCCCACCTTGGACCGGCTCCCGGACCAGTACGGCGAAGCGCTCACCAAGTCTCTCGCCCCACTCCTCGACCGGCTGCACAAGGGGACCGTGGTGCAGTACACCATCACCGCGAACGCCACCCGCCGCCGCAGCGGCCTGAGTCCAGACGGAAAGCCGGCTGGTACGCTCAGGCCACTTCATGGCCCAGAAGCCGAGGAGTGGTGGCGCCGTCGCGCTGAGACCGCCGGCCTCGCCGTACACACCGCTGACTCGGTCAGTCTGCCCGACGCCGTGGGCGACCGCCGGGATCGTGCTGGTAAGGAGCACCGTATCCTCCACGCTCGCACCCGTTTCGACGGCACAGCTACCATCACCGACGCCGCACTCCTCGTCGAGCACCTCCGCACCGGCATCGGCCGCGGCAAGTCCTACGGCTGCGGCCTACTCTCGGTCCACCCCGCGACCTGACATCATGCACGCAGGTCTCCGGCAGGATTCGCCCCCCATACCTGGGGAGTACGGCCAAGATCGTCGCTTGGGGGAAGAGGTGGCCGAAGAGTGGTGGAAGGCCAAAGCGGAGGCCGCTGGGCTGATTCTGCGTACCTTGATCTCCAGCTCCATGCCTGACATCCGCGGTGTCGGCGAGGATGCGGTACAGCACGCGGCGACCCGCTGCGACGGCGTCGCCGTCATCAAGGACGCGGAGCTGGTACGCGCCGCCGTCCGGGCCGGGATCGGCCGGGGCAAGGCGTACGGCTGTGGCCTGCTCAGCCTCGCCCCCATGGCGACCTGATGGCGCGGGGCACACCGTCGGATGCGCGGCGGCGGCTCGGCCGCCCGCCCCTGGCCATGCTGCCGCGCATCGCCGACTCACTTGCCCCGTGTCGTCTTGGACGACGCGGACGCACACCCCGATCCGGTCGCTGCCAATGGTGAAAGACGGCTTCGACACCGGCCGCGTGGCCTGGAGCGAGATCCCCGGCATCCTCGCCCAAGGCGAGGAGTACTGCCGGGACGCCGGGGCGGTGTCACTCGGAGCCGTCGGCGGTGCCGGGGCGGGGCACGAGTGTCGGCGGGGTCAGTTGCCCCGGCTGGGGCCAGTTGCCGAACACCTCGGCGTAGCTGTGGCTCATGATCTCCAGCACGGTGCCCCACGGGTCGGTCGTGTACGCCAGCGTCCAGGGACGCCCCGGCACGAACTCGTACGGCGGCGCGATCAGCGTGCCGCCGGCCTCGACGACGCGGTCCACCATGTGCCGGACGTCGGGGTGGGTGAGGCACAGGTGCCACTGGCCGCGGTCGAGGTAGGGCACCCGCTCCTCCCGCGGCCCGTGCACCGGCGGGTCGATGAACTGGAACAGCTCGATGCCCACGGAGTTGCCGGTGAGCAGGTGCGCCTGCCAGGCGCGGCGGAACCGGGGGCCGAACACCGCCGCGGCCTCCCCGTGCCCGCCCGGCTCCAGCACCCGCGGGCCCATGATGCAGCGGAAGCCGAACACCGCCTCGTACCAGTCGATGGCGGCGTGGACGTCGGGGACGGTGAGGCCGATGTGGTTGACGGCCAGGGGGACCTGCGGGGTGTCCGGCATGGAGATCTCCTTTGTGACGCGGCGGTCCGGCGGGTGGCGGCGGGGTCAGTCGAAGGGCGTGCGGCGGCCCTCGCGCACGTAGCTCCCGGCCTTGGAGATGTGCTCGTCGCTGTGCACCGACCTGCCCTTGGCCAGGTGGCCGAACATCTGGATGCCGAAGCCGCCGTCGAGGTCGTCCACGATGCGCTTCTTCCACGGCCGCCGGATGATCTGCGTCGTCAGGCGCCGGACCGTACGCGGCTGGCTCATGATGTGGTCGGCGATGGTGTACGCGCGGCCGACGAGCTCGGCGGCCGGCAGGATCTCGTTCACCATGCCGTACTCCAGCGCCGTGCGCGCGTCGATCGACTCGCCCGTCAGCAGCGCGTACGCCGCCCGCTTCACCCCCAGCAGCTCCTGGAAGCAACTGTGGATCCCGTCGCCGGGCACGGAGCTGATGCCGTAGTGCAGGTCGTAGATGCGCGCGTCGTCCGCCATCAGCGTCAGGTCGCACATCAGCAGCACCTCGGAGTGGTACCCGTCGCCGTTGACCAGGCCGATCGTCGGGATCTCCAGGTCGTTGACCAGGCTGCTCACGTTGACCCGGCCGTCCTTGTAGGCGTACTCGTACGCCCAGTACTCCAGGTCCTCCTCCTCGATCTCGAACCCGGTGGGGTCGGAGCCCATCATCCAGTCGGGCCCGGAACCGGTGAGGATGAGCAGCTCGTTCTCCGGGTCCGCGCCGGCCGTCTTGAGGAACTGGCCGAGGGCCCGGTGGTTCTGCACGCTCAACTGGACGGAGCCGCCGCGGGTGTGGGCTCGGGCGAGGAGCACCCCGTCCTCACGCCGCTCCATGGTGAAGAAGTCCTTGAAGTGCTCCTTGTACTCCTCGAACTTCGGGGTGGGGAGGAACTCCTGCAGTGACATGCTCGTCTGCCTCCGTTATGTGGTGGGTTGGGCAAGGCGGGGGCTTTGGTGTTTCAGGCGGTGTTTCAGGCGGTGTCTCAGCCGGGGTTCTTGCCGGAGTCCTGGTCGCCGGCGGCGCGGCGCCGGGTGACCTCGGCGACGCAGGCCCAGTCCAGGTCCGCGCCGACCTGCTCGACCGCGGCCTCGAAGACCTCGCGCAGGACCGGGCCGGTGGGGAGCGGGACCTTGGCGTCCTCGGCGGCGCCGAGGGCCAGCATGAGGTCCTTGAGCCCGAGCCGGCTGGTGAATCCGGGGGGCGTGTAGGCGCCGGCGGCGATCGCGCGGCCGTAGCCGCCGTACACCGGGCCGGGGAACACGGAGTCGTTGATCAGCTCGACGAACCGCTCCCCGTCCAGGCCGTGCCGTTCCAGCAGGGTGATCGACTCGGCCAGGGCCTGCAGCGCGTGCACGATCATGTAGTTGACGGAGATCTTGGCGACGACGGCCGACGGCGCCTGCGGCCCGAAGTCCCAGACCCGCCGGCCCATGGCGTCGAGCATCGGCGACACCGCGGCACGGGCCCGCGGCTCGCCGGACGCGAGGATGGTCAGCCTGCCCGCGACGACGGCGTCCGGGCGGCCGACGACGGGGGCGCTGACGTACCCGTGGCCGCTCTCGGCCGCCGCCGCGGCGAACTCGCCGGCCGCGCCAGGGCTGATCGTGGCGTGGTTGACGTGGATGAAGCCCTCGGGCGCGGCGCGCAGGCGCTCGGGCGTGACCACCTGGCGCACCGCGTCCTCGTCGCTGAGCATCGAGAACAGCATCCCGGTGGCGATGGCGTCCTCCGGCCCGTCGCCGGGGGTGGCGCCGCGTTCGGCCAGCTCGTCGACCTTGCTTCTGGTCCGGCTCCACACCGTGACGTCGTAGCCCGCCTCAAGGAGGCGCGCCGCCATGGCGGACCCCATGTGCCCGAGCCCGGCGAAGCCGACGCGGCGGGGCGTCGCGGGTCCGGAGCCTGAGGTCGTGGTGGTGGTGTTCATGGGTTCCCTCCCTGTTGTGCCTGTGTGGTGTGGTTACCCCTGGTCAGACGCCGAACCGGCGGCCGCGGGCCCGGCGGGTCAGCCGGGTGATGCCGCGCGGGGCCAGCAGCGCCACCGCGATCAGGAGGAGACCGAAGATGAGCTGGTCCCAGACGCCCTGCAGCCGTACGAAGAGCTGCGTGGCGAGGAGCTGGGTCAGGACCGCGCCGGCGACGGGGCCGTACCAGGTGCCCTTGCCGCCGAGGATCACGGCCACGACCACCGCGAGCGAGACGCGGAAGTCGAAGGTCCCCGTCGGCTCGATGTAGAGCGACTGCGCCGCGTACAGGGAGCCGGCGGCGCCGGCGATGGCCGCGCCCACCGCGAGCGCCACCACCTTGAGCCGCAACGTCGGCACGCCCAGAACCTCGGCCGCGTCCTCGTCCTCCCGCACGGCCACCAGGGCGCTGAACCACCGCGTCCTCTCGCTCACCCAGCAGATGGCGACGCTGACGGCGGCGAGCGCCAGGAAGAGGAAGAAGAACAGCCGCGTGGACGCCCCCAGGGAGTCCGCGACCGGCGGGAGGAACAGCCCCACGGACCCGCCGGTGATCTCCAGCACGTTCGCCAGCTCCCTGGCCGCCAGCGTGAGCACGAACGTGGCCACCGCGAAGTAGTCGCCGCGCAGCCGGAACCCCGGGATGCCGATCAGGACGGAGACGCCCGCCGCGACCAGCGCGGCGAGGGGGATGGTGACCAGGGCGTTCACGCCGGTCCCGGTCACGGCGATCGCGGTGGTGTAGGCGCCGATCCCGAGGAAGATGACGGTGCCGAAGTTCAGGTATCCGGCGTAGCCGCCCAGGAGGTTCCACCCCTCCGCGAGCGCGATGTACATCAGGACGGTGCTCGCTATGCGCAGGCCGGCGATGTCGCCGGTGACGGCGCCCCAGACGCCCGTCGCGGCGAGAAGCGCGAGCGGCGCCGCGACCTTGAGCGCGGGGTGCCGCAGGGCGGCCGCGGCCGCGTGCCACCGGGGGCGTACGGGCGCGTGGGTGTGGCTGTTCACAGGGCTCGCTCCTTCGCGGCGGACAGGCCGCCGCCGCGCGCGACCATGGCGAGGACCAGGAGGCCGTAGACGACGACGGAGACCCAGGTCAGCGGCAGCAGCTCGTTGAGCACGGCCTGGCCCATGCCGAGCGCCAGGCCGCCCGCGGCGGCGTTGACGACCCCGCCCGTGCCGCCGACCAGGACGACGATGAAGGCGTAGGCCAGCCACTGGGTCTGGGTCTGCACGGAGAACGGGAAGACGCCGGCCAGGAGGACCCCCGAGGACGTGGCAAGGGCCATGCTGATGCCGAAGACGACGGTGGTGTAGCGGTCGGCGTTGACGCCGAGGATGCGCGCGGCGTCGGGCTGCTGCGACAGGGCCTGGACCGCCCGGCCGAACATGGTGAACCTGATGACCGCCCACATGACGAGGAGGAGGCCCGCGGCCGCGGCGGCGGCGACCGCGTAGTCGGTGCGCACGGTCACGCCGGCGAACGAGGAGAGGTGCTCGCTGAAGCTCAGCGACAGGGTTCGGGTGTCGCTGCGCCAGACCTGCACCGCGATGGCCTGCAGGAGGAGCATGGCCCCGAAGAGCACGAGCAGGCCCGACTCCGGCGAGACGCGCTGGGCCCGGCGCACCAGGCCCACGTGCATGACGACCCCGGCCCCGAACCCGAGGGGGATCGACAGCGCGAGCGCGACGCCGACGGGCAGGCCCCAGGTCCGGACGACCTCGAAGGCGAGGATGGACCCGCCCACCACGGCGAGCCCGTGGGTGAGGTTCAGGATGCCGAGCACGCCCAGCGACAACGTCATGCCGAGCCCGACCAGGGTGTAGATCATCCCGAGCAGGACGCCCACCGTCACCACCTGTGCCACGGCGGTCATGACGCGCCTCCCCGGGCCGCGCGGGCGGACGGGGCGTCGCCGCCGGCCGACAGCCAGCTCCTGACGAGCGCGTCCAGGTCGGCGCCGAGTTCGCGGGAGGAGCCCGAGGAGACGCACCTGCCCGACTGCAGCACGTGCACCACGTCTGCGATGGCGAGCGCGGGCCTCAGGTCCTGGTCGACGAGGACGACCGTACGCCCCTCGTCGCGCAGCGCCTCCAGCTCCTGGTACATCGTGGCCGCGACGGCGGGCGCCACCCCGGCGGAGGGCTCGTCGACCAGGACCACGGCGGGGTCGGGCACCAGGGCGCGCGCCAGCTCCAGGATGCGCTGCTGGCCGCCGGACAGGCTGCCCGCCGCAGCGCCGCGCTTGCCGGCGAGGACGGGGTAGCGGTCGAACAGCTCCTGGATCGTGCGTCGCGCGCGCCGCCTCTCGCGCCGGATCGGCCAGGCGCCGACCAGCAGGTTGTCGTACACCGACATCGCCGGGAAGACCGAGTGGCCCTGGGGGACGTAGCCGATGCCCAGGCCGCTGCGCAGGTGGGGCGGCCCGGCGCCGATGGACGTCCGCGAGGAGCCGTCGATCAGCCAGACCTCGCCCCTGCTCGGGCGGAGGAAGCCCGCGAGCACCCGCAGCGCGGTCGACTTGCCCGACCCGTTCGGGCCGATGATCACGCTGATCTTCCCGGCGGGGGCGTGCAGGCTGAGCCCGTCGAGGATCGGCTGGTCGGCGAAGTACTCGGCGGTCACCTCGTCGAGCGCGACGGCGAGGCCGCGAGGGCGAGTGGTCATGCCGCTCCTTCCAAGGGGGCGCCGAGGTACGCCTCGATGACCGACGGGTTCGCGCACACCTCTTGCGGCGCGCCCTCGACGAGGACCTCGCCCTGGGCCATGCACACGAACCGGTCCGAGAGGGACACCAGGTCGGGCACCTCGTGGCTCACCACCAGGAACGCCGTGCCCAGATCCCCGGCGGCGCGCTGGATCTGGGCGTACAGGGCCTCCTTGACCACGGGGTGCACGCCCGCGAACGGCTCGTCCATCAGCACGACGGCCGGCCGCTGGACCATGACCCGCGCGAACTCGACCAGTTTGCGCTGGCCCCCGGACAGCTCGCTCGCCACCCGGTGGGCGAACCCGCCGAGCCCGGTCAGCTCGATCCACTCGTGCGCCCGCGCCGCCATGCTCCTGGCGGCGGCCGGGCTCACCCGGTGTGCGACGGGGACGTACATGTTCTCCAGGACCGTCAGGGTCGAGAACACCCGCGGGTTCTGGAACGTGCGCCCGACGCCCAGGGCGGCCACCGCGTGGGCGGGCTTGCGGGCGATCTCCCGGCCGAGCAGCCTGACCGATCCCTTGCCTGGCCGGATCGCGCCGCAGAGGAGGTTGATCGTGGTGGTCTTGCCGGACCCGTTCGGTCCGATCACCCCGAGGACCTCGCCCCGGTGGAGCCGCAGGCCGACGTCACGGACCGCCTGGACGCCGCCGAACCGCCTGGAGAGGCCCTCGGCTTGGAGAACCGGGCCGTCGTGTGTCTCGCGTGTCGTCGGCGGCCGTCGTGTCTCGTGGCCGCGCCTCACCTGGACACCGCCAGGTCGTGGTCGGCCAGGTCCGCCGGCCAGATCGGGAAGGTCTTCCCGCCGATCGTCTGCACGATGACCTGGGAGTAGGGCACCGTGCCGTTGGGGTTGAACTTGATCTTGCCCACGGCGGTGTCGAAGGTGTGCGAGTAGATGTACTCCCGCAGCCGGTCCTGGTCGGTGGTGCCGGCGCCCGCGATCGCCTGCTGCACGACCTGCAGGGTGGAGTAGGCGACGATCGCGTACGCCGGGATGACCTCTTCGCCACGCGATCTGGACAGGGCGGCCAGCTCGTCCAGCCCTTCGAAGCCCTGGCTCGGCCAGGCGGTCGTGGTGCCGAGCACGCCCTCGGTGGCGGCCCCGACCTCCGGCCAGGTCGGCAGGGTGCTCACCTGGGACCCGCAGGCGCACGTCAGCTTGGGAGCGAACTGTTGCGTGTGCGCGGCCCGCAGGATCCGGACCGAGTCCTCCGGGAGGCCGAGGACGAGGAACAGCTCGACGCGCGCCGCCTTGGCCGAGTTGATCGCCGAGGTGAAGTCGGTGGTGTCGGAGCTGTACTCCTCGTTGTAGACGACCTCCATCCCAGCGTCCTCGGCGTAGCGGATCGCGCCGTTCTCGCCCTTGTGGCCGTCGCGGACCGCCAGCGTGAAGGGGTTGTTCAGCGTCAGGATGCCGACGCGCGACGGTCGCCGATCCGCGGGCAGGGACTTGACCGCCTCGAAGACTCCGCGGGTGTACTGGCTCTCCATGTACGGATATGTCCCGACCATCCACCCCTTGGCCTCGTCCGAGAGCGGCTCACTCGGGAACCCGCCGTTGAAAAGGATCTTCCCGCCGGAGCGGGCGAGCGGGACGATCGGGGTGCCGACGTAGGTGGAGTACGGCGCCAGCAGGATGTCGACCTGGTCGGTCGTCAGCAGGGACTGGTACAGGGTCTGCGCGGTGGCGGGGGTGCTGTCGTCGTTCTTGATGATCATCTCCACCTTGCGGCCCGAGATGCCGCCGGCTTTGTTCACCTGCGCGGCCCACATGTCGTAGATGGCCTTGTACTCGCCCGCCGGGCCCGCGAGCGCGCCGGTCAGGCCCAGGGTGCCGCCGATCTTGATCGGTCCGTCCGGCTCCTCCGCCGCGTCACCGCCGGCGCAGGCGGACAGCGGGAACGTGCCCAGCACCACGGCGGCGACGACCGCTCGGCGGGCCGCTTGGGTGTACCACTTGGGCATGGGGGCCTCCTGTTTCGAGACGTGACCGCGGTCACCCCTTGTGTGCGCCTACATGAAACGCTGTGTGCAGCACTACTGTCAAGGTGTGGCTGTGAGGTGAATGAAGCTGCACTTTGTTTACTGAAACGCCGCATGACAGAATGTCGTCCGGGCAGGTGGACGCCTGCTTCCGTCGAGATGTGCAACTGGAGGAAACGATGTCGACCGAGACGTCGGTGGCGGAGGACGCGCTCGGCGCCGGCGGCGAGGAACCGGCCGGCCCGGGGCTCGGGCTGGGCGTCCGCCTGCGCCGGGTCCGGACCGAGCGTTCGCTCTCCGTCCGCGAGCTCGCCCGGCGTGCCGGATGCTCTCCCAGCCTCATCTCCCAGATCGAGCGCGGGCACAGCGCCCCGTCGGCCCAGGTGCTGTACGCGCTGGCGAACGAGCTGCGCGTCAGCCTGGACTACCTCTTCGGCTTCGGCGAGGTGACCCCGGCGGCCAGGGCGGGCTCCGATCACGACCCCGCCACGCCCGCAGAGCGCGGCAGAGAGAACGACAGGCAGCGCGACGATGGCGTGTCCTACGTGACCAACGCCTGGGGGCGGGCCAAGGACTCGTCCGGCACGGGCATCATCCAGCGGGCGCAGAGCCGCCGGCGCATCGAGCTGTCCAGCGGCGTCCGCTGGGAGCGGCTGACGCCCGACGCCGACGGGCTCGTCGACTTCCTCGAAGTCGTGTACCAGCCCGGCGGGCACTCGAGCGACAACCACAAGGCGGTCCGCCACGAGGGACGGGAGTACCTGCTCATCCTTGAGGGCACGCTGCACGCCGACATCGGCTTCGAGACCTACGCCCTGCACGCGGGCGACTCGGCCGCCTTCGACCCGCTGATCCCGCACCAGTTCCGCAACGAGACCGACCAGGTGGTCCGGGCCCTTTCCTTCATCGTGCAGACGGACAACGGATAGCCCGCCGGCCGCGGCTTCCCTGAACGCCGCGGCCGGCGGGACTACAGGAGGATCCTCATCGGGTTCTCGATGATCTTCTGGAACGCCCGCAGCCAGCGGGCCCCGAGGGCGCCGTCGAGCGCGCGGTGGTCCACCGAGAGGGTGACCGTCATCACCGTCGCCGCGCCGACGGCGCCGTCGTCGCCGACGACGGGCCGCCTGCTCGCCGCGCCGACGGCGAGGATCCCCGAGTGGGGCGGGTTGATGATCGCGGCGAACCGCTCGATCCCGTACATGCCGAGGTTCGAGACGGTGAACGACCCCCCTTCGAGCTCGGCCTGCTTGAGCCGCCCGGCGCGGGCGCGGGCCACCAGGTCCGCTGCGGTACGGCTGACGTCGGTGAGGGAACGCCGGTCCACGTCGTGGATGACCGGCGTGACCAGGCCGTCGTCGAGCGCGACCGCCACCGCGATGGAGACCGGGCCGAACCTGCGGATCGCGTCCGGCGTCCAGATCACGTTCGCCTCCGGCACCTCCTGGAACGCCGCGGCGGCCGCCTTGACGACGAAGTCGTTGACGGACGGCGTGACCGAGGTGGCCGCATCCTCCTTGATCGTGCGGCGCAGCTCCAGCAGGGCGTCCACCCGGCAGTCCGCGACGAGGTAGAAGTGGGGGACCGTGTTCTTGCTCTCGGTGAGCCGGCGGGCGATGGCCCGGCGCATGCCGCTGTGCGGGATGTCGGTGTATCCGGCTGCGGGCGCAGAGAGCGCTCCGGGCGCGGGGGGCGCCGGTGCTGCGGGCGCGGGGAGCGTCGGCGCTGCGGGCGCGGGGGGCACGGGGGCCGCCGGCGCTGCGGGCGCTGCCGGCATGGCCGCCACGGCCCGCTCGGTCCCGGCCCTCTCGGTCCCGGCCGGCTGCGCGTCGTGGCCGGGCGCGGGAGCCGTGACGCCGGCGGGCTCGGCGGGGCGTACGTGGCGGTCGAGGTCGCGGCGCACCACGCGGCCCCCCGGGCCGGTGCCGGTCACCGTGGCGAGGTCGATGCCCCGCTCGCGCGCCAGCTTGCGTACGAGGGGGGTGGCGAACCGCCTGCCCGGCCGCTCGGCCGTCACGGCAGTTTCAGGCACGGCCGGCTCGTCCCGGTCCTCCGGGTCGGCCGCGGCGCCGCGGGCCTCGGCCAGCGCGGCCTCGGCCGACTGGCCGGGGTCTGCGAGCACGAGGATCGGCGTGCCGACCGCGACCTGTTCGCCGTCGCCGACGAGCAGGCCGGCGACGACACCGGCGCGATCGGCCTCGAAGTCGACCGCCGCCTTGTCCGTCTCGACCTCGGCGATCGGCTGGCCGGCCGACACCTCGTCCCCGGGCGCGACGTGCCAGGCGAGCAAGGTGGCCTCGCCCATGCCGGTGAGCACCTCCGGCATCCGGATGACGGCCGCCATCACACGGCTCCGATGGCGGCCCGGCACCGCTTCAGGGCCGCGACGATGTCGTCCACCTGCGCGATCGCGGCGGCTTCGAGGACGCGGGAGATGCTCGGGCTCGCCTCGGCGCCGGTGACCCGTTCCACCGGCAGGTCGAGCCAGTCGAAGTAGCGGCGCTGGATCTCGTCGGCGAGCCACCCCCCGTACGACGTGCCGCGCGCGCCCTGCTCGACGATGAGCACGCCGTTGGTCTTGCGGACGCTGGCCCCGATGGTGTCCCAGTCGATGGACGCCCGGTCCAGCCAGCGCAGGTCGATGAGGTCGGCGTCCACCCCCGCCTCGTCGATGGCCTCGGCGGCCCGGTGCACCATGGACAGGTAGCTGATCACGGTGAGCTCGGAGCCGGTGCGTCGCAGCGCGGCCCGCCCGAGCGGCAGGCAGTAGTCGAGGTCGTCCTCGGGCACCTCCTGGCGCGCCCTGTAGAGATCGACGTGCTCGATCACCAGGACGGGGTCCTCCAGCAGCATCGCCGTGTTGAACAGCCCGATGTAGTCCGACGCGGTCGACGGAGCGACGATCCGCCAGCCCGGACTGGTCGCGAAGATCCCGGCCGGGTCCATGAGGTGCTGCGAGCCGTAGCCGGTGCCCATCGCGACCTTCGTGCGCAGGACGAGCGGGACGTTGTTGTGCCCGCCGAACATGTGCCGCGCCTTGCCGATCTGGTTGAACACCTGGTCGGCGGCGACCCAGAGGAAGTCCGGGTACATGAACTCGATCACCGGGCGGAAGCGGCCGTCCAGCGCCATGCCGGCGCCCAGGCCGGCGAAGGCGTTCTCGCTGATGGGCGTGCCCAGGACCCGGTCGGGCGCGACCTGCAGCGCCTTCTTGGTCACCCCGTTGGTGCCGCCGCCGAGCCGGTGCACGTCCTCGCCGAGGACGATCAC
Source organism: Thermocatellispora tengchongensis (assembly GCF_014202315.1). Classification (GTDB taxonomy): domain Bacteria; phylum Actinomycetota; class Actinomycetes; order Streptosporangiales; family Streptosporangiaceae; genus Thermocatellispora; species Thermocatellispora tengchongensis. The sequence continues at coordinate 80,914 of NZ_JACHGN010000017.1, forward strand.
CCGCGGGTCGGCGGCCATCCGCCGCCCGAGGACGTCCGAGGCGGCGTCGATGAAGCGCACGGTCTTGCGCGGCCCGTCGTACGCGGCCGGGTCCAGCGTCCGCGCGCCCGCCAGCGCGCCCGCATCGCCGCGCAGGCCGTCGTCCACGGTCGCGGGGTCCGGCCACAACTCCGGGCGGATCCTGCGCTTGCCCCCCGCCTCCGGGTCTGGCTCGACCAGCTCGCCGGTGACCTGCCGCATCGCCTCCTGCGCCTGCTCGCGCACGCCCCGGGCCGTCGCCTCGTCGAGCAGGCCGAGGTCGCGCATCTCCCGTTCGAGCTTGACGATCGGGTCACGCAGACGCCACTCGGCCTCCTCGTCCTTGGTCCGGTAGCCGAACGCGCTGCCGGCGTAGGCGCCGTTCTGGTGGAAGTAGCGGTAGACGTCGGCCTCGATGATCACGGGCCCGTCTCCCGCGCGCATGATCTCCTCGGCCTGCCTGGTGGCCAGGTGCACCGCGAGCGGGTCCATGCCGTCGACCTTCCACGAGGGGATGCCGAAGCCGAGCCCGCGGGCCGAGAGCCGGTCCTCGCGGGTGACCTCGCCGACCCGCGTGGCGACCGCGTACAGGTTGTTCTCGATGAACAGGCACAGGGGCAGGTCCCAGGCGGCGGCGAGGTTCATCGACTCCAGGACGCCGCCGATGTTGACCGCGCCGTCGCCGAAGTAGGTGACGGTGATGTCGTCGGTGCCGGCCCGCCGCTGGGCCCAGGCGTTCCCGGCGGCCAGCGGGACGCCTCCGCCGACGATCGCGTTGCTGCCCAGGGCGCCCGCTTCGAGCCACTGCAGGTGGATCGAGCCGCCCCGCCCCCTGCTGAAGCCCTGGGCGAGACCGAGGATCTCGGCCAGCGTGCGGCGCAGCAGCGTGCGCACGTCGTCGTGGACCAGTTCCGCGAGGTCGGCCTTGCCGCCCGTCAGGTGGGTGAGGGCCTTGGCGAGGAACTGGTGGTGGCTGCGGTGCGAGCCGTTGATCGCATCGGAGGTCCGCAGCCCGATGGCCGAGCCGACGGCCCCGCCCTCCTGCCCGATGCTCGAATGCGCGGGCCCGTGGACCAGGCCCTGCGACGCGAGTTCGAGCACGGTCTCCTCGAAGGCCCGGATGAGGTGCAGTTGCCCCAGCATGCCGCTCAGCAGGGCAGGGTCGGCCTCCTGCCAGTCGGACTTGGTCGCGCTGAGGTGCACCCATGGGCGAATTGCCGCCAAACGTCGTTTTCGTGGCATCAGCTTCCTCACCGCCGTCGATTGCCGCCGACGCGCCGTTCGCCGCGTCGGAGACTCGCAATCTACGCACGATCGGATCCAATCGCAAGACGTATCCTCGGAAAACGGCCCTTGACAGCGGGATCTGCGGTCGTAATGTATCCAATGGGGCCGCCGCCCGCTGTGGGCGGCGGCCCCAGCCGACCCACCGGAGGAGGAGATCCATGCCACTGCCCGGCTTGCGCGGGACCGAGCACATCGGGTTCACCGTGCCGGACCTGGACGAGGCGGACGCCTTCCTGGTCGAGGTGCTCGGGTGCCGGCGCGTCTACGAGCTGGGCCCGTTCGCGCACGAGCACGACGACTGGATGCGGGAGCAGCTCAACGTCCATCCGCGCTCGGTGATGCGCAGGCTGCGCTTCTACCGCTGCGGGTTCGGCTCCAACTTCGAGGTCTTCGAGTGGGAGCCCGCCGACGGGCAACGGCCGCCGCCGCGCAACAGCGACATCGGCGGGCATCACATCGCGTTCTACGTGGACGACCTCGACGCCGCCGTCGCCTACCTGCGGGCTCGGGGCGTACGGGTGCTCGGCGAGCCCGTCGCGAGCGCCAACGCCAGCGCGGGACAGAGATGGATCTACTTCCTGTCGCCGTGGGGGATGCAGTTCGAGCTGGTCAGCTTCCCCGGCGGCAAGGCGTACGAGGCGGGCGCGCCGGTGATCCTGTGGGATCCGACCCGCCCGGCCCGTTAGGCATGCTGTACTCCATGACCGACAAGCACCCGGCCGGCGCCCCGGTGACATCCCCGGGCCCGGAAATCGCGACCAGCGCCGACAGCGCGCGGCACGGCAAGGCCAGCCGGCGCATCGCCGACGGTCTGCGGGCATCGATCCTGTCGGGGGAGCTGCCTCCCGGCAGCAGGATCCGGCAGGAGGAGATCGCGGCGCAGTACGGCGCCAGCCGCATCCCGGTGCGCGGGGCCCTGAGCATCCTGGAGGCCGACGGCCTGGTGCGGCTCGTCGCCAACTCCGGGGCCTGGGTGGCGCGGTTCAGCCGCGGCGAGTGCGAGGAGTTCTACCAGATCCGCGAGCACGTCGAGCCGCTGCTCCTGCGCGCGAGCCTGCCCGGCCTCACGCCCGAGATCCTCGACCGGATGGACGACCTGGCCGAGGAGATGGCGCACACGGGCCGCGCCGAGCACTTCCTGCGGCTCGACCGCGAGTTCCACGCCCTGTCCTACTCCGGAGCCCGAACCGTCGTCCTGCACGAGATCGTGCAGCGGATGTGGAACATGACCCATCACTATCGGCTGATGTTCACCCAGGTCTTCCTGGAACAGCGCAGCACGATCGTCCACGACGAGCACCGGATGCTGGTCCGGGCCCTGCGCGAGGGCGACGCCGACCAGGCGGACCTGGTCGTGCGCGGCCACATCCGGCGTACGCGCCTGCAACTCGCCCAGCACCCGGAGCTGTTCGACGTCCTGCCCTCCGGGCCGGACTGAACCCACTCCGCGAAGAAAGGCCCTTTCGCATGACGACCGCCACCCAGCCGCCGACCGCGCCCCCGATCGCCGTGACCGACCCGGCGACAGGTCAGGTGGTCAGGAAGGCCGCCGCGCACACCCCGCCCGAGGTCGAGCGGCGCGTACGGGCGGCGCACGACGCCGCCCGCGTCCTGCGCGGCACCGACTTCGCCACCCGTGCCTCATGGATGCGAGAGTCGGCCGCACTGCTCGAAGCCGACGCCGCCGACGTCGCGCGCGCCATCGTCACCGAGATGGGCAAGCCGATCCGCCAGGCCCGGGACGAGGTGGCCAAGAGCGTGCGGACCATGCGGTTCTACGCCGGCCACGCCGCGGCGTTCCTGGCGGACACGCCGCTGGAGGCGCCGGAGAGGGTGGGGGCGCGGCGGGCGCTGACGCGCTACCAGCCGCTCGGCGTGGTCCTGGCGGTCATGCCGTGGAACTACCCGATCTGGCAGGTGATCAGGTTCGCGGCCCCCGCGCTGATGGCGGGCAACGCCGGCCTGCTGAAGCACGCGCCGAACGTCCCGGACTCGGCGCTGTACCTCGACTCGCTGTTCGCGCGCGGCGGGTTCCCGGCCGGCGCGTTCGGCGCGCTGCTGGCCGGCTCGGACGTCGTCGAGGGGATCATCGCCGACCCGCGGATCGCCGCCGTCACCCTCACCGGCTCCGAGGGCGCGGGCCGCGCGGTCGGCGCGGCGGCTGGGCGCGCCATCAAGAAGGCGGTGCTCGAACTCGGCGGGTCCGACCCCTTCGTCGTGATGCCGAGCGCCGACGTCGGGAAGGCGGCCGCGACGGCGCTCGCCGCGCGGATGAACAACAACGGCCAGTCCTGCATCGCCGGCAAGCGCTTCATCGTCCACACCGACGTCTACGACGAGTTCGCCGGCCTCTTCGCCGAGAAGATCGCCGCCCTCACCGTGGGCGACCCGTTCGACGAGGCCACCGACATCGGCCCGATCGCGACCGCCCGGGGCCGCGACGAGCTGGCCGCGCAGGTCGACGACGCCGTGGCGCACGGCGCGCGGGTGCTGGCCACGGCCGCCACGCCCGCGGACACCGCCGGCTGGTACTACCCGCCGACCCTGCTGGAGGGCGTCGGGCCGGAGTGCCGGCTGTTCCGCGAGGAGGCGTTCGGCCCGGTCGCGGTCCTGTACCGGGCGCGCGACGAACAGGAGGCGGTCGCGCTGGCCAACGGCACGCCGTACGGGCTCAGCTCCTCGGTGTGGACGAGCGACCCCGAGCAGGAGCGTCGCATGATCGACGCCCTGGAGGCGGGTGCGGTCTTCGTCAACGGCATGTCCGTCTCCTATCCGGAGCTGCCCTTCGGCGGGATCCGGAACTCGGGCTACGGGCGCGAGCTGGGCCCGGCCGGGATCCGCGAGTTCTGCAACATGAAGACCGTCTGGATCGCCTGACCCTCACCCCTTCCGGCCGGCGGCGCCCCGCTCGGTGAGTTCCCTGCCCAGGGGCGTAAGGGAGACGGCGTGAGGGAGACCAGGACGGCGCGGCCGGCATCCTCGCCGAACGGATCACCGCGGGCGACCTGGCCGTGGCCCCCTGCCCATGCCGCTGTCCCAGGTGGAGGAGGCGTGGCACGCCCCGGCCGCCGCCTCGTGCCGCCCCCCTGAGAGCCGCCCCCTGAGAGCCGCGCGGCCGGTATTGACACGGGCTTTGGCGGGCACTTGAATCACATCGGGCTAATCATATGCATGATAAGTAGTGATTCTTCGCCCCAATGGGAGGTCCGATGGCCAGACGGAGAGGGCGGCGCGCGACTCTCGCGGCGCTTTTGGCGGCCGTGTTCGTGGCGGCCGGCGGCGTCGATGCGGCAGCCGCACCGGACGGCCCGCCGGAGCGGCCCGAGGCGGGAACGGAACAGATCGGGCGCGGACAAGGCTGCCGTGCGGAGCACTTCGAACGGCTCACCGTGCCCGGCGCCCGGATCACCGGCGTACGCGCCGCCCTCAACCCCGGAGGAGGCAAAGCCCTGATCACCCCGCCCTCCGGCACGACGGTGCCCGACCGCGTGTTCTGCGAGGTCGAGATCGCGCTCACCCACGGGCGTGAGGGGACCGAGGGCCTGCCGGCCGACGACGTCCACGTCTGGGTCTGGCTGCCCAAGGACTGGAACGGCCGGCTCCAGGCCGTCGGCGGGGGTGGCACGAGGGCGACCTACGGCGCACCGTCGATGGTCTCCGCGCTCGAGGACGGCTACGCGGTCACCGTCAGCGACGCCGGCCTGTCCGTGGAGAAGCCGCAGATCCACATCTTCCTGACCGGCGGCAGGTTCAACTGGCAGCTGTTCGAGAACTGGTCCTACCGCAGCGTGCACGACAACGCCGTCCTCGCCAAGGCCGTCGTGCACCGGTACTACGGGTCACCGGCCCGCTATTCGTACTGGCGGGGCTGCTCCAACGGAGGGCGCCAGGGGCTGGAGATGACCCAGCGGTTCCCCGGCGACTTCGACGGCGTGCTGGCCGAGGCGCCGGCCATCTACGGCGCCGAGCGGCTGAACATGACGATGTCCTGGCCGGCGTTCCTGCAGAACGACGCGTTCGGCGGTTTCATCCCGGAATGCAAGATGACGGCCTTGACCGAGACGATCGTGCAGGCGTGCGACGGCGAGGACGGCCTGGTCGACGGCCTCGTCAGCAACCCGGCCGGTTGCGACTACCGCGAGGTGCTGAACGGGCAGATCGGCCGGTCTCTTCCCTGCGGGGAGATAACCGCGCGTGAGATCGAGGTCGTGACCAAGATCCTCGAAGGCCCGCGAACCGAGTCCGGCCGGTTCGTCTGGTACGGCTACACGCCCGGCGTCGACCTTAACAACAGCCGTACGTACACCGGCTGGCCGATCCAGAACTTTCTCAAGCACGATCCCGCCTACGACTGGCGGACCTCGACCACCGATGAGCTGATCAACGTGTTCGGCCCGATGTACCGCAGCCGGCTGGACATCCTGTCGGGCTCTGACCCGGTGCTTCAGCCCTTCGCCAACCGGGGCGGCAAGCTGCTGATGTGGCACGGGCTCGCCGACGGGGCGTTCCCCGCCGATCAGTCCGTGCACTACTACAAGGAGGTCCGGCAGATCTCGGGTGAGCGGACGGACGACTTCTTCCGGCTGTTCCTCGCGCCCGGCGTCGACCACTGCGGCGGCGGTGCCGGCCCCAAGCCCACCGATCCGTTCGGCGCGCTGGTGGCGTGGGTCGAGCGAGGAGTCGCGCCGCGGACGCTGCCGGCCGCGCACACCGGCGAGGACGGGAAGATCGTGCGCGAGCGGGCGCTGTGCCCGTATCCGCAGGTGCAGGTCTACCAGGGCGGTGATCCGGACCGGCCGGAGAGCTTCCGCTGTGGCACCTCGTTCGCCAAGGCGGTGGGAAACGGCTCGTGATCCTCTCGCGGCGGCGGGACCAGTGCCATGCGCTCAGGTCGTTCTGGCACCGGATCGCGTGACCGCATCCTTCACGGCGCGGGGGAGAGCCCTCCACCCGCGCCGTGCCGGACATCTGATCCCGCTCATCACCGCACTGCCCCTTCTTCGCCGGGCGTTACGTCGGCTGGGCCGGATCAGGCGCCACGTTCTTCGCCGACGCCCTGTACCGATGGCTCGGAGTGCCAGTGGGAAGCCCTTGAGCCGGCGGAGTGCGAGCTTGCTCGTCATACCATGTGGGCTCCGGTCCCGCACGCAGGCACAACTCTGAAGGGAGTCAACACTCCGTGCACAGTTGTGAGCTGCAGGTTTGTACTGCGGCCCTGGTCGAAGCAGTGGCCGGGCTCAAGCATGCTCAAGGCTCGTGGAGCTCCACTGGCCGATCGAGTGAGCAGCGCAACGATCCGCCTAGTCTTGAACAAGCGCGGCTTGGTCCGGCACCAAGACGGCCGACGATCACTGGCGTGATCTTCTCCGCGCCCAAGCCGCGAGCACGCTGGCTTGTGACTTCTTCACGGTGGACACCGTCTCAGTCACGCTGCGCCGGTTGTACGTCGTCTTCGTGGTGGAGGTCGGCACCCGTTTCGTGCACGTGCTCGGCGTGACCGCCCACCCTGAGGGCACACGAGCTGCCCAGTAAGCCCGAAACCTCCTCGCCGATCTGAAGGACCGGGCTGGCGCGTCCCGGTTCCTGATACCGGATCGGGGCTGGACGAATACGCCGGTCATTGCAATCGGCACAGGCCACACAGCACCCTGGGCCTTCGAGCTCCCCCCGACATCGACTCCGACGTGGTCCCGCTGTCGACGGGCCAAATCGAGCGCTGCCACGTCCTCGGCGGGCCGATCGACGAGTATCAACGAGCCGGCTGACCAACTGGGCGCAGTCATGCAAGAGCAGGTCGAAATCTTGGGCCCAGGTTTGACACCCTTCAGGTATCTTGTGCGGCCAGAAAACTGGCGATCTGGTTTGCTCCTTTCCGCTCCAGCCAGGTGCGCAGGTCCATCAGGCGCGGGTGCAGGGCGCGGGTGAAGGCCACGTCGGCGCGCCATCCTCGTTCGTTGAGCCAGGTGGAAGCGAAGGCGAGTTCCTCATCCATCGCGGCGATCGCCTCGATCGGGATCTGAACGTATGGTAGAGGCCGGCCTATCGCCTCAGAAATGGCCGCAGCGATCTGGACCGGGGTCAGTTCGTCTCCGGCCAGGTCCACAGCGCGGCCTATCCACTCGCCCGGCTGAGCGAAGGCCAGTGCGGTGAACGCGCCGACGTCGTCGACGGCCATGATCTGTTGCGGCACGTCAGCGGCGAATGCGGTAGTCACGGCGCCGTCGCTCAGGTGGTACGCACCGGTGTAGTTCTCCATGAACGAGACCAGGCGCAGGAATGTCGCGGGCAGGCCCAGCCGGTTGATGTGCTGTTCGATTCGCCACTTGCTCACTATGTTCTGTGGCAGCTTTTCGGTGTTGTGGCGGCCGGCGCCGGCGAGGGACGCGTAGACAAGGTGCTGCACGCCGGAGGCGTGTGCTGCGTCGGCGACATTGCGGCCCCAGCGGACCTCGTCCTCAGCGGAGAAACCTTCCGGGGTGCCTGGAGAGCCTACGGTGGGCTGAACGCTGAACAGGCCGTACGCGCCTTCGGCAGCGGCGCGGAGCGAGGCGACGTCGTCCATATCGGCGCGGACGAGCTCGGCCCCCGCCTGCTCCAGCGCGCGGGCTCCGGCGGCATCGGGATCACGCGTCACCGCCCGCACCGACCAGCCATCGGCGAGCAGGTGTGCCGTCACCGTACGACCCTGCAGGCCAGTTGCTCCTATGACGACAATGGTCTTCACGACATATCTCCAGATCATGGGCATGCGTGGAGGGTGTCCATCTAACTGGGGGAGTCCTCCGGTTTCGGGTGAGTAGAATATGGAGGGCCGCCCCGTTTTTGCAAGGCCCGTCGGAGAATCACATGCCGTCAGACAGTCATCGGACATCGCCCGCGCGGCCGATGCGCGCGGATGCGCGCCGCAATTACGACCGCATCCTGGCCGCGGCCGCCGAGGCCATCGCCGAGGACGGAGCCGACGCATCCCTGGAGGAGATCGCCCGCCGGGCAGGCGTCGGGTCGGCCACGCTGCACCGGCACTTTCCCGCACGGCAGCAGCTGCTGGAAGCCGTTTTCCGGGACAGAGTCGAGGCTCTGCGCGCCACCGCAGCCGACCTGGCCACCGACCCCGATCCCGGACGCGCGCTGGAGACTTGGCTGAGAACCGTCACCCGGCACGCCGTGTCGAACCGAGGTCTGGCTGCCTCGCTGATGCACAGTCCCCAGGACAGCGACTCCGCGCTGGGTGTCTCATGCCGCACAATGATCACCAACGCTGGAGCGGACTTGCTGGCCCGAGCCCGCCGCGCAAACGCCGTACGCTCCGACGTCTCCATCACGGATCTGCTTCAACTCGTCAACGCCATCTCCCTGGTCGCGGAAGGAGAAGCCGACGGTGCAGCCCAGGCCGACCGGCTGCTCAGCCTCGCACTGGCCGGAATTCACCCCGTGCAAGAAGCAGCGAAGGACGCATAGCGAGTGGCATCAGCGATGTGACCCACAAGGTCGATCCTGCTCACGCGATGATGGTTCCCGAGACGCGAGCGGCGGTCCTCCGCGTATGGGGCAGGCAGCAGGTCGAGCCAACGGGCGGTCAATGCCACCGGATCCGCCGCGTAGATCCAAGGCGGGGCAAGGGCGCCGACGCGATCGGGCGGATTACGAGTCCGAAGGGTTCCCGCAGGCGCCTAGTTGCTGTGCCCGGCGATAACCCCCATTGTCGCCATCTTGCACTGCAGGCCGATTCCGGCCGTGCACGTTGCGACACGGCGTCCATAAGACGGTGCAGGCGCTGGTGAAGGACATCCGCGCCTGGATCGCCTCCTGGAATGAGGACCCCAAGCCCTTCGTCTGGGCCAAGACCGCCGAAGAGATCCTCGACGCCCTCTTCTCATATTGTCGACGAATTACTGCCTCAGGACACTAGTCGGCTGACCACGAACGTTCACCGGGTTTGATCACGCGGCTTCGCGTCGAGGTCGACCCCACCGTTGCCGACGTTCGTCTGGACGCGAGCCCGTTTCGCGACGTTGGACGGCCAGGACCTTGGGATGGCGGGCGTTGGCATTGCGCCATCGCAGGTAAACCTGCAGCTCACGAGCCAAGGCAACATGATTTGGGATGGTCCGATCCGGAGATCACGAGGGTGCGTAGCGGCCTGAACTGCGGCTCGATCGGGTTGGCCCACGAGGCATGGGGCGGCGTGAAGCACAACTGGACTTTGTTCCTGGCCGCTCACGCCTGAATCGCCGGGGTCTTACTGGCCGACAGATTACCCAGGATAAACATAGATAGGTGTGCCGTCAGGGCGTGCGGCCCGGATCGGTGGGCTGGGTAGCGGCCCAGCCGTGGAAGATGATTCAGCGCGGCGTGGAGCAGACGCGCCGTAGTGACCGGCGAGCAAGACTCGTATGACTTTCTTCCTGATCAAGGGCTGCACGGACACCTTCCGCCAAGCCACGCGGAGCGGCAATGGGCTCCGCGGGGAGGGGATGGGGAGGGAGTGAGTGAGTGGCTGTCATGGATCCTGCGTTAATGGCCGTGATCGTGACCATCATCGGAAACGTTTCCATGCTCGTGAGCGTATGGCTGCGCAGCAGCCCTTACAAAAGCGGCACTAAAAGTGGAGGTGTGGCGCCTCGAAGCGATCACCGGGCCTGCGCGAAGTTCCTTCGCCGCAGTGTGCAAAACGACGCAGACCGGGCCATGAACGGCCGATTACAACTAGTGCTCCAGCAACTCATCACGCCGCCGCGGCTTCCTTTTCAGCCTGCGCAGCCTGATCAGAACCAGCCTCGATGGGAGCCGTTATGAGCGTCAGCGCTACCGCTCAGCTCATCGGTGACCGCAGCCACCAGTGTGACGCCACCGCCATCTTCACCCACGCCGGCACCTGCGCCTACGTCATGCTTGACGGGATCGGATCTTCTGACATCATCCGCACCTGGACCTGCCGTGCCGCCCGCCGCCTCGCCCGCGCCGCCGCCCTGCGGGGTGCCGAGGCAGGGTTTCGCACCGTGCACGCAGTGGCTGCAGTCGAGCGCGTTCGCCAGGAGTGTGATGGCGAGGAGACGCCGTCCGCCGTCGCAGTTGTCGTGGTCGACGCTGTCGGCAAGGATCTTGAGATCGCCTGGTGTGGCGATACTCGCGCCTACCTCCTCAGGCCCACCGGTCAACTGCGGCTGTTGACCAAGAACCACAACCTGCGGCAGGTCCTGCTCGACCGGGACCGCGGGCCCGCTGGCACGATCGGAACGCCGTCCCCTCCTACCTTGGCGACGTCACCGATCAACCGGTCATCGGCACCAGGACTGTCACCCTGGCCTACGCGTCTGCTGCTGGCCTCTGACGGCGCCTGCGAGCCGTTGGAAGACGCCAGCGAGGGTATCTTGCGCGGTTCTCAGGTCCGGGCCGCCCAAACTCTCATGGCCGCGCCGATCGGCCACCCGGACAGTCGCCTCCCTCTCTTGGGTGCTGGCCCGGATCCGTTCTGTTCCGCCCCCGAGAAATACCTGTTGCACACACGCTCCGCCCAGTACGGAGACGAGGCCAACAGCAACTCCGCGATCAAAACTCAACGAAAACGAGTCGATGGCAAGGGCAGATCAAAGCGGTCGGACTGTTATCTCATCACCGACGGAAGAACAACTATGACCACACCACGTGCACAGAGCACGGCAGTCGAAGACACGATTTTGGAGGATTGCGTACGTGCCATTATCGGCCGCCACGAAGCCGCCGATTGGCGGGTAGAGCCGGGCAACTTCTGGTGCAATGTGCGGCCTGGTCGGCAGCCGAGACGGCAGGCCATCCAGGGTTGGAAGCTGCACCTGTCGGCGACGGTCCTGTCCGCTCCTCACGTACTGGCCCGGGCCGCCGACGTGCTGGTCCGACACGGATGCGAATTCAAATTCGCGCACACCCTCGACGCCGTGCGGCAGTTGACGTCAGCGCGCTACGACCGAGGTGGCGGCGGCAAGTTCATCACGGCATACCCGCAGGGCGACGAGGAGCGGCTGCGCCTGCTGGCCGATGAGCTGCACGAGTCGACGGCGGGGTTGCCCGGCCCCGCCATTCTGTCCGATCGGCGTTACCGTGAGGGCAGCCTGGTGCACTATCGGTTCGGCGCGTTTCACGGGCTGCCGATGCTGGGCAACGACGGGTCGTATGAGGCGATGCTGGTCAACCCCGAGGGCGAGCCGGTTCTCGACAAGCGCAAGGCATGGTTCACCCCGCCGACCTGGGCGCCACGCGACCCCTTCCAGTCCGCGCCGGCTGGTGCCACCGGCCAGGCCGCCGCACCAACGACGGTCCTGCTGGATGGACGGTACGCGGTCAGCATTGCGGTCAGGCACGCCTTCAGGGGCGGTGTCTACCGGGCCACGGATCAGGTGACCGGCGAGCAGGTGATCGTCAAGCAGGCCAGAGCTCACGTGAGCGGCGACATGACCGGGAGGGACATCCGCGACGCGCTTAGGCGCGAGGCGTCCTTGCTGGAGACGCTGGGCACGTCGACGGTGACGCCCCGCCTGGTCGGTCTGTTCGACCAGCAAGGGGACCTGTTCCTGGTGCAGGAGGCGGTCACCGGTGTCACCCTGCGGGAATGGGTGTGGACCCAACTGCGGTTCACCGACGGTGTCGCCTGGGGACCTCCGACCGGTAAGGCGGTCAGGCTGGCCTCGCAGCTGATCGACCTGCTGGAGGAGGTGCACGGGCGCGGGCTGGTCTTTCAGGATTTCACTCCCGACAATCTGATGGTCACCCCCGAAGGCGACCTGCGCCTGATCGATGTGGAACTCGCCGCCCGCCCCGGCGAGACCACGGTGCGGGCGTTCACTCCCGCCTACGGCGCTCCCGAGCAGGTGTCGGTGACAGGTCTGGGCCCCGCCCCCGACCAGAGCGTCGACCTGTACGGCCTGGGCGCGACCCTGTTCTACCTGGCCAGCGGGGTCGATCCGTTGCTCGCGCCCGAGCGGCCGCAGGCGCGTACGACGCACGAGCGCCTGCGGGCCTGGCTGGCGCACATGTCGATCGGCAATCCAGTCGTCCGTCGCCTGGCAGTCGTCATCCTCGGGCTCATGGATGAGGACCCCGGGCGGCGTCCCGGCCTGGCGGCCGCACGCGACCTCATGAAGGAAGCCCATGCCGTTTCATTTGATGTCTCTTCGAAACCCGAGCAGATCAGCGACGCGGCCATCGATGGGCTGATCGCCGACGGGATCGATCATCTGATCGCGACCATGGAGCCGGAGAACGAGGCACGACTGTGGCCGGCCACGCCCATGGACCGGACGACCGATCCGCTCAACGTGCAGCACGGCGCCGCCGGGGTGCTGGGCGTGCTCACTCGTGCCTATGAGGTTCGGCCGAGCACGGCGCTAGGAGAGACTGTCGCCATCGCGGCGAACTGGATCCGCCGTGCCGTGCCGTACGAGCCTCGCCTGCTCCCCGGTCTGCAATTCGGCCGGTCGGGCACGGCATGGGCGCTCCTGGAAGCGGGCCAACTGCTCAACGACCGGCGATTGGTCGACGTTGCGACCGACCTCGCGCTGCGCGTGCCCCTTTCCTGGCCTAACCCCGACGTCTGCCACGGCACTGCAGGGGCCGGTCTCGCCCAGCTACGATTCTGGGAGAAGACCGGAAACGAAGAGTTCCTCGCCCGGACGCGGACGGCGGCCGACGCTCTCCTGGCGGCAGCCGAACATCGAGACGGACAGATCCTGTGGCCGATCCCGCAGGATTTCAACTCTTCCCTGGCCGGCGTCGTCCACTACGGCTTCGCCCATGGGGCGGCGGGGATCGGAGCCTTCCTGCTCGCCGCTGGACGGGCACTCGACGACAGCTCCTACGTCGATCTGGCGGGGCAGGCGGCTGACACGCTGGTGTCGGCTGCGCATATGAAGGACGACGCCGCCTACTGGGGCGCCGAGCCCGGCGATGAAACCCTGCACACCCGTTGGTGCAGCGGATCAAGCGGCGTGGGAGCCTTCCTGCTCCAGATGTGGCGCCATACCGGCGACGAAAGCCTCTGCCCGCTGCTCGATCAGGCCGCCACCGCGATCCGCCGATCCCAATGGTCCACGATGCTCGGCCAGTGCTGCGGCCTGGCCGGCGGCGGTGAGTTCCTGATCGACATGGCCGAGGCTACCGGAACCCCGCGCTATCGCCAATGGGCGCAGGAGCTCGCCCGAGCCGCCTATCTGCGGCGTTTTCACCGAGATGGGCGCCAGGTGATTCCCGATGTGTCCGGCACCGATAGCTTCGCGTACTTCGGTAACGGCCTATCCGGAATCCTGGCCTTCCTCATTCGACTGCGGCACGGTGGTCCACGGCCATGGCTACCCGACGCATTCTCCCTGAGGTCGTGAACATCAGCTTTCCCTTAGTCCACCGTCCAACGGATGGGCTGCCCGCTCTTTCCGGGCGGCCCGGCCCCTACCAAGCAGAGCCTCGAGAAAGCAGCCTCGACGCCTGCAAGGGTTATTCAGCAGGGGGTAGCAGCCGGTTTCCGGGGGCCTGCCCCTCGAAAGTGTTCGTCAGACAGGAAGGAGGTGATTCTTGTGGAGATCGACATCATGGCGTTGGACACGCTGCCCGCTGAAGAGCACACGGTCGTGGGCCTTTACCCGTGCTTCGCGACGTGTCTCATAATTACCTGTGAATACCAGGGTTCGACGATCTAGTCGACGGCGACATTTCTCTGATCTCTGTTTGATCGTCTGACGGATTTCAGATAAATGGTACGTGCCGGTCCCTCTCAAGGCTCTGCTTGGGAGGGGCCGGCATCTCGCCGGGCCGCCTGGACAGAGCGGGATGGCGTTTGCCTGGCAGGCCCATCCATTGACGAAAGCCGGATTGGGGATTGTGGTGAGTGTAGCTCCGGGCGACATGGTTCATCGAGTCGGCTTCCGATTTTCCGCGCGGGGGGAACATGCCGCGTGCCTGACCATCGACGGCGACGGCCGGATCGCCATTGAGGCATGGTCGTTCGAGCGGGGGCACGCGGACGTCCGGCGGGTCGATACGGCGGCCGCTGTCGTGGTGCCGGCGCAGGTGATTCCGGCGGAGGACGGAAGGATTGTCCTGCTACGGCCTGGATCCGGCACCCATGAGGTCACCGTCATAACCCCGTCCGATTCTGGCGGCCACATTGAGCATCGGGTGACCACTGTGCGAGCCGAGGGGTTGCGCGCCTTTCCGAGCCCCGATCCGGCCGTGCCGGCCATGCTGGTGTCCTACACGGACAGCCGCACGGTCATCCAGCGGCTCACCGACGAGGGCCTCGAACCGGTCGTGGGCCTACCGGGTATGATCACCAAGGAGTGCCGCCTCACGCCTGACGGTCGCCAGCTCGCGGCCAATCAAATCGTGGACGGCGAACGCCGAGCCGTCGTACTGGATCTGACGAACGCCGCTGTGACACCGTTCGCCCACGACGTAGGCGCGGTCCTGCTGTCGTCCCCCGCGACGGGGGACGTGCTGGTCGCGGTCGACACCCCGGATGGCGTGAAGTTGGGCTGGCTCACCCCCGGTGACGCGCATGCTCGCGTGCCAGGCGAGCTGAACGACATCGAGGGCGTCGTGCTGCCGCTGGCCGTCGACCCGGCCGGGGATCGACTCGCGCTGAAGGTCACCGACGGAGCGCGTTCCCGTCTGCTGATCCACGAGCGGCGCACCGGCAAGGTGCGCGAGCAGCCAATTCCGCCAGGAGTGATCGGGTTCGCGAGCGCCTGGACCGAGGGCGCGCTGCGCGTCAGCTACTCCGCCCCCACGCATCCTTCCGGCGTGCTCGCCGTCGACCCGTCCGGCACCGCCGCGGAGTGGGCGGAGGGACACGACACGCCGGAGACCTTGCCCTGGTGCGATGCCCGGCTTGAGCGCTTCGATGGGCCCGCCGGGACGATGGAGGCCGTCGTCTACGGTCCGGACTGGCGGCACAACAAACATGTGCTCATCGCGTTGCACGGCGGCCCCGAAGCCGCCTGGGACCTGAGCTTCGACCCCACCCTCCAGCGTTTTGCCCAGGCGGGAATCAGTGTGATCGCGCCCAACCAGCGGGGGAGCACCGGTTACGGGGCCGCGCATCGAGCCGCCATCGTGGATCAGTGGGGCGGCCCCGATCTAGCCGACATCCGCCACCTCCTCGCCGCCGTCAACACGGCGCGCCACTACCCGCGGCACCCGGCGCCCATGCTGTTCGGCGCGTCGTATGGCGCGTTCCTGGCCCTGCTGGCAGCTGCGGCGGACCCACCGATGTGGTCGAGTTGCGCGGTGGTCGGCCCCTTCCTGTCCGGCTCCCGACTGTACGCCGACGGCTCGCCCGCGGTGCGGTCGCTCCTCGACCGGCTGGGCGGCTGTACCGACCTCGACGACGACCTTGGCCCACGAGATCTGCTCCGCCTGGGCCCCCAGATCCAGGCGCCCCTGATGGTCATCCACGGCGAGCATGACGACGTCATCCCTGTGGAGCACTCGCGCGCCCTGGCCCAGAGGCTGACGGCAGACCGCAGGTTTATCTACCGGGAGATAGCGGGCGGGGAGCACTACCCGTTGAGCGGCCGGGGCGGCAGCGCGCTGCTCGACGAGGTCGTGGACTTCCTGCTCAGCTCTGTGAGGGACAACCTCGCGCTCGCCACGCAGACAGCCCCGGCATGAGGACAATCCTTCACGTCATGCGGCTCGCGCCGGGCGGCACCACGATCGACACCGTGTGCGGACCGATCGCGGTGGGCGTCTCGCTGCTGCTGCCCGCGCTCGCGGCCCGAGCGATGGAGGGCATTCTCGCCGGAGACGACCTGACATGGCCGATGGCGGCCCTCACGGGACTGCTCGTGCTGTCGGCACTGACCGGCGTCGTCAGCGGCCTCACCGCCGTAAGGATCCTCGCCCGGGTCTCCCGCGCCCTGCGCCACCAACTGCTGCGAGCCGTACTGGCATCGGGGGTGGCGGTCAGGCGTCGTCACACCGCCGGGGATCTGACTACCAGCGGAAACTCGGCCTCATCGCCGCGCTGCTGGCCGACGCCCAAGCCGGCCGGAGGAGCATCTGGGCCGCCCAGTAGCACGCATGCCCAGCGATCAGAACAACCGCAGCTCGAAGGAGATACGAAATGGCAAGTCACGAGAGGCCGGACGAGGTGATCTGGGACATCACCTACGCGTGCCCGCTCCGGTGCGTTCACTGCTATTCGGAGTCGGGCAGGCGGCCCGCACGGCGATTGAGCGAGGGCGGCATGCTGCGCGTCGCAGAGGCCATCGCCGCCATGCGGCCGGCAGGAGTCGCGATCGCCGGAGGCGAGCCGCTGCTGATCCCGAACCTGATCAAGGTCATCGAACGCATGGCTGACGCCGGCCTGAAAGTCGCCGTCTACACCAGCGGCTGGCTGATGGATCACGACATCGCCCGGAAGCTGGCCGACGTCTGCGACAAGGTCGTGGTCAGCGTGGACGGTGCGACCCCCGAGGTGCATGACCGCATTCGCGGCAGGCAAGGCTCATTCTCCCGCGCGATGCGGGCGCTGACGATTCTCGACGAGGTCAGCGCGGAGCGAAAGTCCAACGGACAACCGCCCCTCAACTTCGGCATCGACTGCGTCCTGCTGCAGAGCAATTTCCATCACATGGAGCTGTTCTGCGAGGCCATCGCGTCCCGGTTCAGCCATCTTCAGTTCATTGCCTTCGGGGCGGCAGTACCGGGGGGATTGGCAAGCCGCCCGCGATTCGACGAGCACGAGCTGCTCACCGATGAACAGATCAACCGGCTGAACGACCCGAGCCACGCCCAGCGGCTGCGAGCCCTCGCGCCTGCCTCGGTGATGGTGGGCACGACCGACAACCGTATCCTGCAAATGCACCCCGAATTGATCGCCCGCGGCATCGTCTTCAATGCCCTGCAAATTGAGCCGGACGGCGAGGTGCGGGCGATGCCCATCTACGAGGGAACGGTGGGGAACATTCTCACCGATCCCCCCGACGTGCTGTGGAAGCGCGCCAAGGCACGATGGAGCGACCCCATCGTCACCAACGCCTTGGGCCCGGCCAAGACCATGAAGCAGTGGGCCGAGGCAGCACGCCTCATCGACCAGCGCTTCGGCTCCACCGCCGTCCGCGAACGAATCAGCCGCCGCCCCGAATTCCCCCTGCCGCGGCGGTGAACTCGTCGTGGCGGCTCATCTCGCTGCCTTGATCCCAGGTGAGCGAGCGGGCGAAATCGCGGAGCAGGCCGGCGAAGGGCTCGATCAGGGCGTCGCGGACGTGCTCGGAGGACTTGCCGTCGGCCAAGTGCAGGAGCACCACGTAACGGGTGGTGCGGTCGACCAGCGTGCCGATCGCTGAGCGGCTGCCCTGCCCGACGATGAGGTCGCCCTCCCAGTGGCCGGCCACCTGGCGGTCGTCGATGTCGGCGGGTCGCTGGTGGATGAGCTTGCCGGGATCGACGAAGCGGGTGGCGCATTGGTCCTCGCCGGGGGTTGTCGATCGCGTGACCGGCCGGCCTCCTGTCCGACGCTGATGACGGAAAGCACCGCGAGCCGTGCCGGGCCTCGGTCATGGTGCGGCGTGCCCGGTCCACACCGGGGCTGCCGGCGAACCCGACGCCCCTGATCTCGGCCATCCGGGGGTACCACGATCGCACCAGGTGATGCTCCGATCATTCGCGGAAGGTCAGGTCCGTTTCAGCCGAGCATGCGGCTGAAGGCGTCGGGCGTGACGATCGGGATGCCATACGCGCGCGCCTTGCGTGCCTTACCGGACAGGGAGTCGGGGTCGGCCGCGACCAGGAGCCGGACCTTCTTGGTCACGTTGGCGTGCGGCTGATAGCCGGCCTGGCGGGCGCGCCGCTCCCACGTCTCGCGTCCGCCGTCCATTTCGCCGGTGAATACGATGAGATCGCCCGGTCGAAGCTGGAACCGGGGCACAGGTGCGGATGCGGATACGGCGGCCTCCTTCAGCGCCTCCTCCACGGCCATGGGGGACATGCGGAGCAGGCGGGCGACAAGCTCAAGCTCGTGGCGTTCGGCGTCGGTGATGATCCCGTCGGCCAAGGCCGCGCCCGCGACTGCGGTGAGGTAGTCGCGGTGCAGCCGCTCCAGGTCCGCCCGGCCCAGGTCGAGTGACGCGGCCAGTTCCACCAGGGCGTCGGCCTCCGCAGCGGAGATGTGGTGGTCCAGGAGCACCTGGTCGAGCAGGGCGAGATAGGGCTCGGCCCGGACGGGCTGTGCCGTCTGGGGGAGGCGGTCGAGGATGCGGGCGAGGAAGTGGTTCTCGCGCTCGGCCGAGACGCCTCTGCGCACCCAGGCGGTGCCGGTGTCGTCGAGCACCGGCCAGGTCGTCGTGGCCGCGCTGCGGAGGGTAACCGGCCAGGGAGAGGCCGGGTGGGTCAGGTCGAGGTAGTGGCGGAGGAGTCGCGCGGCGGCGCGGGCGTCGATCAGCGCGTCGTGCCGGCCGTCGAGCGGGATGTCGGCCATCGCGCAGCAGCCGGCGAGATTGCGCGGTGCGTCCGGCAGGAACCGCCGGGCCTCGGTCATGGTGCACACGCCGAGGTCGTGCAGCGGCGGGATCGGGACGCCGATGCGGGTGAACTCGTGGTGCAGGAAGCCGGAATCGAACCGGAGGTTGTGGGCCACCGGTATCCGGTCCCGCAACAGGGCGACCAGGGTGCCTGCGATCTCCTTGAACGCCGGGGCGTGGCGGATGTCGGAGGCGCTGATGCCATGGACGCTCTGCGGGCCGAGGTCGCGCTCCGGGTTGACCAGCGTGCTCCATTCGCCGGTCACCTGGCCGGCGGTGTCGGTGTGGACGATGCCGATCTCGATGATCCGGTCGTGCCAGGAAGGCCGCAGCCCTGTGGTCTCGACATCGATCACCGCGTAGCCGATCGGGCCGCCGGCCATGCTCGTCCTCCTCGCGTGCATTCTCACGATGGAATGTCGCGTGCCAGGAGGAAATAGATTGCTTGTGGCTTAGAACGTGATTATCTTGTGATGTCGATTTGGTGAAATATCCGCATTATCCTACCGATATGCCTTAGTGCGTGTTTGAGGTCGATGATCTTGATCAGTCGCACACGATTCTGGCCTGTCGCCGGGCAGGGCCAACTCGGGTGAGACGGCGTGCCATTCCAGCGATGGCCGCCCAGCGGATGAGAGCCTCGGAGACCTTCGGATCCCGTTCGTAGTCACGGGCCAGACGGCGGCAGGCGGTCAGCCACGCCAACGTCCGCTCGACCACCCAACGGCGTGCGATGACGCTGAATGCTCGCTGGTCAGAGGGCTTACGTACGATCTCCAACGTGGTGCGCAGCCTGTCACGAGCCCACTCCACCAACCGGCCGGCAAACCCTTGATCGGCGAAGACATGCCGGATCGATGTGGCCGGGTACGCCGACAGCAACGCGGTCTTGGCGCCGTCGCGGTCCTGCCAGTTGCGGCCATCACCGCGAGGGTGACCAGCAGGCCGGTGGTGTCGGTGATGATGAACCGCTTGCGGCCGTTGACCTTCTTGCCCGCGTCGTAGCCGCGGCTGTCGCGCCCGACGGTGTCGGCGCCCTTGACGCTTTGAGAGTCGATGATCCCCGCTGACGGCTCACCCGCGCGGTCGGCCTGGCGGCGGGCCTTGACGCGCAGCTCGCGCAACAGCGTCTCGGTCACTCCGGCCTGCTCCCACTGCTGGAAGTACCAGTACACCGTCTGCCAGGGAGGCAGGTCGGTGGGCAGGTACCGCCACGGGCAGCCGGATCGGACCACGTACAGGATGGCGTTGACGATCTCCCGGCGTGGGTGTTTCTCCGGGCGTCCACCGGTGTTGGGCTCGGGGAGCAGGGGCTCGATGAGTTCCCATTGGGCGTCGGTCAGGTCCGAGGGGTAGCGCTGAGGGGGCATCCGGACACCTTGGCCGCCCGTGAGCCGGTCGTCACGCCACCACGCCGGACCTGAACGATCTTCTCAAACACGCACTGAGAACTACGTGCAGGTCCACCAGATCGACACCCCGCCGCTCGGCTCCGGCCAGGCCGAGTACGAAGGCGTGGCGATCTTTAGCTTCGACTCGCCCGCCACCGCCGCCGAAATGCTGCGCGCCCCCCAGTACGTCGACCACGTCACGCCGGACGAGCCGTCCTTGCAGGACCTGCCGGAAACCGATTCTTCTCCAGCGAGGAAGAGGTGCTCACCAGTAGGCCGCGTACCCACGGCGACAGTCACCCCGCCGACGCCCAGTGGAACGTGTTCGACCGCCCCGCCGGCATCCAATTCCTGCAGTTCGTCCACCTGGACGGCAACGCCGGCTGGGCGGGCGAGGAGGACACCGAGCTGGGCCACCACCTGCGCGCTTTCCGGCACACCCGCAACCGGCCGAGCACCGCGGTCCACGAAACCGACACGCCGTTCCTCGGCGCCCGCCAACTGTGGTGGCTCACGATCTCCGCGTTCGAACAGGCCCAAGGCCGATCCCGGCGCTGGCCGAGCTCATCGACCGAGCCGGACACGCGATCACGATGCCGGCCGTCTCGGAACGCTTCCTGCGCTGAGGCCGCCCGGAGGTGCGGCAAAGCCGTCACGGCCTACGCAACCACCGCCATCGTTATCGGATCTGACACATCGACCACTGCACGGGGATCGGCCGTCCGGCGGCGACGCTCTGCTTCCGGTCGGCGTCCCAATCGCCTCAGCCTGGCCACCTGGTCCAGCAGGCACTGTACGGCTTGAGCTCCCCTCCGCCGTATAGACCAGCCCGCTCGGAGTCTGCTTGTCGTTGCAGGTGCCCAGGTTGTGCCGCTCGTAGTCGAATCTGGGAAGCACGGCCGCGGCGGCCTCAGCCGTCGTTTCGAATCGGTTTCGGACTTGTCTTCGGCCTTCTCGGCCGCGGGCGGCTTCTGGACGACGGAGTCGGCCGGCAGTTCCACGACGGCCTGAGCGGACAGGGCCCCTGGTAGGCGCGGACCTCATCCGGATCGCCCAGCATGCGCGGGCTGCCCACTTGGCCGGTCCCGCCGGCCTCTCGTGGCGGGCGGGCCGTCGTGACCCGCTTCCCGCCGGGTTGCGGTCACTGGGGAGCCGCCGTCGTCGTCGCTTTCAGGCCCGTCTGTTCCAGAAGAGCCGAGACTGTGGCCATGACCACCGCGTCTGCCAGCTCGTGAGCGGTTTGGCCCTTCGGCTCTGGTACCAATCGGTCGACGATCCCGGCGGCCAGCAGGTCGGGGGCGCCGATCCGCTGCCGTTTCGCCAGCTCAGGCGCGTGCGCTGTATCGCCGTGGACGATGGCGCTGGCTCCCTCGGGCGGCAGCGGGGCAAGCCAGGAGCGCTGGGTGGCCACGACGTGTCGGCCTCCCAGCAGAGCCAGGGCTCCGCCTCCTGCGCCCTGGCCGAGCAGAACCGACACGGATGGCACCGTCAGGTTCTGCAGATCGGCCATGCACTGTGCGATGGTGAAGACGAGCCCGCCGTTCTCGGCGGTGGGGGACAGGTCGGCGCCGTCCGTGTCGACCAGGGTGATGAGCGGCAGCTTCCATTCCTCGGCAAGCGCCATACCGCGTTGTGCGGCGCGCAGGTCGCCAGGGCCCAGGGGGTGCTCGGCATGCCGGTCCTGGGCGATGAGAACGCATGGGATACCGGTGACGCGGGCGAGCCTCACCTGTACGGCCGGTCGGCCATGGCCGGTGCCGGCGAGCGGGGTCAGCAGGTCGATTCCGCTCCGATAGAGATCCGAGAGTCTGAGGCGGTCAGGTCCGCGGGTGGCCTCGACCGACTCCCACACCTCCGCCGCATCGGCGTCCAGAGGGCGGATCGCCGGGCATGGAGCCGTCGGCGAGCAAGGCTCCTCCCGGTCGAGGAGCGCGTCCAGGATCGGCGTGATGGCCTGGCGGAGTCCTTCGATGGGGACCAGCGCATCGACGTGACCACGGGCTGCGAGGTTCTCGGCGGTCTGCACGCCTTCCGGCATGGGGGCGCCCGTCAGGAGTTCGGTGACCCGTGGGCCGAGGAAGCCGAGCAACGCGCCGGGTTCGGCCAGGGTGATCTGCCCGAGCGCACCCCATGAGGCCATCACGCCTCCGGCGGTCGGGTGGCGCAGGTGGACGAGGTAGGGAAGGCCCGCGGCGCGGTGCCGCGCGATGGCCGCGACGATGTCGAGCATCCGGACGAAGGCCGGGGTCCCCTCCTGCATCCGCGTGCCGCCGGAGGCGGTCGAAGCCAGGATCGGCAGGCCCGCCCGGGTGGCACGCTCCACGGCCCGAACGACTCGCTCGGCGGCGACGGTCCCGATGGAGCCGCCCAGGAAGCCGAACTCGCCGACGATCAGTACGACGGGACGGCCGGCCACCTGAGCGCACCCCGCCAGCACCGACTCATCGACGCCGCTGCGCTCCCGGGCACGGGCAAGCGCCGCGGCGTAGTCGGCGTCGGCTCCCGTGCCGGTCGGGGGCGTGTTCCACGACTCGAAGCTCCCGGCGTCCACGACCGCCTCGATGACCTCACGGGCGCCGGCTCGGACGGCCGCGCCGGTCACTGGGCTGCCTCCAGCCACCGCAGGACGGCGTCCTGATGCTCTCCGAGGGTCGGAGGGGCCTGATGCTCGGTCCTGGTGACCTCCTCGCCGTCGGGGGAGAAGAACCGCAAGGGCGGCCCGGGAAGGACGAGTCGTCCGAGTGAGCTGTGGTCCACGTCGATGAGCAAACGCTGGCTACGGGTCTGCTCCCACTCATAGACCTCATCCAGCGAACGCACCCGTCCCGCGGGGACGCCGATCTGGTCGAGTCGCGCGATCAGGTCTTCGGTGCTCCATTCGGCGAAGACGCGGTTGATCAGCTCGATGACCTCGGCGCGACGCGCGACCCGCTCCGGGTTGGTGCCGAGCCCGTCCATGCCGGGGTCGATGCCGAAGCCGGCGCAGAAGTCCCGCCACAGCCGTTCACTGCCGATCGCGATCTGGACCTCACCGTCGGCGCAGCGGAACAGACCGTACGGCGCGATGGAGACGTGGTGGTTGCCCTCGGGGACGGGGATCTCACCCGCGCAGGTCCATCGGGTGCCCTGGAAGGCGTGCACTCCGATGGTGGCCGCCAGGAGGGAGGTACGGACGATCTGGCCCCGTCCGGTGCGCTCACGCTCGTGCAGCGCGGCCAGGACGCCGTACGCGCCGTACATGCCGGCGAGGATGTCGGAGATCGGGGTGCCGACCTTGGCCGGCTGGTCAGGCGGGCCCGTGAACGACATCAAACCGGCCTCACCTTGGGCGATCTGATCGTACCCGGAGCGGCCCCCCTCGGGGCCGTCGTGCCCGAAGCCGGTGATCGACAGGGCTATCAGGCGCGGGTTGCGCTGCAGCAGCGTGTCGAAGTCCAGGCCGAGACGCTCCAGCACCCCGGTCCGGAAGTTCTCCACCAGGACGTCGGCGCGGTCGATCAGTCGCAGGAGGGTCTCCCGGTCTTCGGGTGTCTTGAGGTCGAGCGCGATCGACGCCTTGTTGCGGTTGGCCGAGAGGAAGTACGTCGACTCGCTGCCCTGCTCGGCCTCCCGGCGGACCTCGTAGGCACGTTGCCCCAGGGGCGCGAGGAAAGGCGGTCCCCAACGGCGGGTGTCGTCGCCGTGGCCGGGGGCCTCCACTTTGATCACGCGGGCGCCCAGGTCTCCGAGCATCATCGTCGCATGGGGCCCGGCCAGCGCGCGGGAGAGGTCGACGACGGTGACGTCCCGGAGCGGACCGGATGCGGGAGTCAAGGGTGCGGAAGAGAGTGCGGACACGAACGCCTCACAGAAGTGGCTGAGTGGACCAGTGGCCCACCCAATATGCCAGAGGGCGTGGATGTCAATACACTGAGCCCATGCGCAGTCAGATGCGGCCGATCACCCGTCCCCGGCTCTACGAGACGGTGGCCCGTCAGATCGCTACCTGGGCCGAGGAGAACGGGCTCAAGGTGGGAGACCGTCTCCCGCCCGAACGGCAGCTCGCGGCCAGTCTGGGTGTCAGTCGCACCACGATCAGCCAGGCCCTGGTGGCCATGGAGGTGGTCGGCGCCGTGACGGTCCGCCATGGCGATGGCGCCGTCATCACCTCCGGTGCGGGCATGGGGCGGATCGCGGACGCCATTCGCGAGCACGCACGGCGGCTGCCGGAGGTCCTCGATGCCCGCGACGCGCTTGAGACGAAGCTCGCCGCCCTGGCGGCCGTCAGGCACACGGCCGCGGACCTTGTCGAGATGGAGGCCGCCCTCGAACAGATGGCCGCCGACATCGAGCGGGGCGGCCGTGGGGTGGATGGCGACGAACGGTTCCACGCGGCGGTCACGGCTGCCGCGCGCTCCCCGCTTCTCGGCCGGATGATGCTGGAGCTTTCGGCCGAGATCACCGAGACCCGGATCGAGTCGCTCGGCCAGCCGGGGAGGCCGGGCGAGTCACTGGAGCAGCATCGCCGCATCGCCGCCGCGATCCGGAGCGGCGACCCGGAGGCCGCCGCCTCGGCGATGCACGCGCACGTGGCGACCGTCAGCGATCTCGCCATCTTGCGCGATTCCTGAGCCGGTGGATCGGTACCCGCGCCGCTTGTCCGGCCGGGCCGTCCGGTGCCGGGCTCGGGTGTCAGGGCCGGGGGTCAGGGAATGCCGGTGCCGTCGTTGTCGGCATCGGTGCTCACGCGCCACAGCACCTCGAAGAAGTTGCGCTGCATCTCGGCGTACTCTTCGCTCTCGATCACCATCGCGAACGTCTCCCGCGCCGAGGAGAGCGTGACGACCTCTCGGGAACCGATGACCGAGGTCATGGTGAACTCGTACTCGGTCGGCGCGTGCTTGACCACCCTGTAGTCGCGTGCACTGGTGAGCCAACCGCCGGGCCAGTCGTGGTCGCGGGTGCGGATGACCTTGAGGACGAGCTCACGCTCGCGCCGCCCGGCGATGTAGTCGGCCATGGCCGACTCTCCGGGAACGGTCATGAGGTCGCGCATCGAGAGGATGCCGCGGATCGGCGAATCCCACTCAAGGGTCTCGAACAGTGCCGTACGGATGCCTTGGGCCCCTTCCAGATAGCGGACCTTGGGCCGCGCGCGGCTCGCCGAGAACAGCGCGCGCAACTGGGGCACGAGGTCGTCGAGCACACGGCGCCGCATCGCCCACTCCTCTTGGAGTTGCACGGGGTCGCCGGCGACCAGGTGGCTCCGTGTGCGCAGATCCTCGCTTTCCCCGGGATCGGACTCGACTCTGCTGACCAGCCCCCGGGCCTGGAGCCGTCGCGCGATGTCGTAGCCACTGGTCCGGCTCACGTTGGCTTCGCGAGCGGCCTCCGCGACGGTGGCCCGCCCCCGCCGAAGGACGGCGAGGTAGAAGTGCGCGTCCTTCGGGTCGAGACCTGCCTCGACCAGCTGTTGCCACATGATCGTTTCTCCTCGGCGCGTTACGGGTCTGCGGTCGATCTGTTGTCGAAAACGGTCGACATTCTTTCCGTTGACCCATGTCGTGATCTGAATCTCTAATAACCGACTAAGCGAGATTACCTCGTCGAAGGTGTCGAATCTCATCGACAGAACGAGCAATGGAAGTAGCCGATGGCGAACGATCGTCTGCCCGTCGTAAGCGTGGCCGCCGTCCAAGCAGCACCGGTGTTCCTCGACCGGGACGCCACGCTCGACAAGCTAGAGTCACTGGTCGCGGACGCGGCCGCCCAGGGGGCCGAGTTGGTCGTCTTCGGAGAGACGTTCGTCTCCGGGTTCCCCATATGGGGGTCGGTGCTGCCGCCCGTGGATCAGCATGAGCTTCATCTGCGTCTGTTCGAGTCCTCCATCACCGTGCCCGGGCCTCATGCCCAACGACTCGGCGACATCGCCGCGCGGCATGGTGTGGTGCTCTCGGTCGGCGTCAACGAGCGCGCCGCCCACAGCCTGGGGCAGGTGTTCAACTCGAACCTGATCTTCGACCGGCACGGCAGGCTGGTCAATCACCGGCGCAAGCTGGTCGGCACCTGGCACGAGCGGTTGACCTGGTCACATGGGGACGCCCACGACCTGGAACCGGTGGACCTCGACGGCTGGTTCCTCGGCGCCCTGATCTGCGGCGAGAACACCAACACCTTGGCCAGGTACACCTTGCTCGCCCAGGGTGAGCGGCTGCACATCGCCACCTACCCGCCGGCCTGGCCCTTCGACCAGCGGACCGGCGCTCCGGAGTACGACCTGGCCGAGAGCATCCGGCTGCGGAGCGCGGCTCACAGCTTCGAGGGCAAGGTCTTCACCGTCGTGGCCGCCACCGCGCTGGACCAGGAGGCCATCGACGCGGTGGCCCAGGGCGATGCGCACATCGAGCAGCAGCTCAGGGCAACACCCGCGGTCTCGATCATCGTCGGTCCCCGTGGCGAGATCATCGCCGGCCCGCCGAAGACCTCCGAGGGCATGGTGACGGCGACCATCGACCTGCACGAGGAGATCGTCCTGAAGCGTGCTCACGACATCGTCGGCACCTACAACCGGTTCGACATCTTCGACCTGCGCGTCGACAAACGCCGGCGGCCTGCGATCACCATGACCGAGACGACTCCCGTGGAGGCCGACCAGCGGTATGAGCCGCCCGCGGCCTCGTCCCTCGACCGCTCGCTCCCTGGCCGCTCGTCCCTTGACCACGAGGGGAGCGTCTTCGATGTCTTCTGAGACCCACATCGAAGCCCACGACGCGGCCGACCCACGCCTGGAGAAGAACAACGATCCCGAATACCGGGCGAAGGGCCGCAAAGCGCTACGCGCGGCGATCGGCGGGTTCTTCGTCGACATGTACGACGTCTACCTGCCGGTGATCGCCCTGGCGCCGGCCATCGCCTATTTCATTCCGGCCGACGCCTCCGCGACCGAGGCCGCGACGCTGACGGCGCTGATCTTCGCCGTCTCGCTGGTCGGCCGGCCCATCGGCTCCATTGTCTTCGGGGTCCTCGGCGACCGGGTCGGACGCCGCAAGACGACCGTCTGGGTGGCCGCCGGCTTCACGGTGTGTACCGGGCTCATCGCCCTCCTGCCAGGCTATGCGGACGTCGGCTGGTGGGCGGCCGGGGCGCTGGTCCTCCTGCGCTTGATCGACGGCATCTTCCTCGGCGGCGAGTACACCGCCGCCAACCCCCTGGCGATGGAGTACGCGCCGCGCGATCGGCGCGGACTCTACGGCGCCCTGCTCAACGTCGGCTATCCCGCCGCGCTCGGCTGTATGACGTTGCTGACGATGGGCATCCTGGAGGTGCTCCCGTCCGGCGACGCGGACGCCGCCTACAGCGTGTGGGGGTGGCGGATTCCGTTCGCCGTCGGGTTCGTGATCTCGGCCATGGTGTTCGTCCACTACCTCCGGTCGGTGCCCGAGTCCGAGCTGTGGGCCAAGACCGCCGGTGTCGGCAACCCCCTCGCCGCACTGTTGCGCGGCCGGAACCTGCGTAACTTCGCCGTCGCCTTCGTGACCTCGACCGGGGCCTGGCTCATCCTCGACGCGACGATCGGCGTCTTCACAGGACACTTCAAGAAGCTGGGCGCCGACCCGGGAACCGTGAACACGACGGTCCTGATCTCAGCGGTCGCCGGCGTGGCGCTCTTTCCGTTGATCGGTGCCGCCGGCCAACGATTCGGCCGTCGCCACGTCATCATGACGATCGCTCTGTTCAACCTCGTCCCAGGCCCCATCGCGTTCGCCTTCGCCATCGGCAACTTCACCTCATCCGCGGCTGTGATCATCGGAGCCTCGATCGCCATCGTCGCCGGCCTCACCGTCTTCGCCATGATCACCGCCTACATCATGGAGATGTTCCCCACCGAGGTTCGCTCCTCCGGTTACGGGATCGCTTACAGCCTTCCGAGCATCATCCCGGCTTTCTACCCCTACTACATGCTGTGGCTCGGCAAGGGGATGAACTACGACCTCACGCCCCTGGTGATCCTGGTGGCCGGTGGTGCCTTCCTGCTCGTCGGCGCCTACATCAGCAAGGACCTACGCCATGTCCACCTCTGAACACACCCCCGAGCACGTGCCGGTACCGATGACGCCGCGGCGCCTTCCGTTCGGCGTAGCGGTCCTCGGCGGCCCCACCACCGTGATCGACCTGGCCGGTTTCCGGCTGATCTGCGATCCGACCTTCGACTCTCCCACCGACTACGGCTACTTGCGAAAGCTGGCCGGTCCTGCGGCCGACGAGGCGGCCGTCGGCGAGGTCGATGTGGCGTTGGTGAGTCATGACCTGCATCCCGACAACCTCGACCACGCCGGCCGGGCCTTCGCGCTTCGGGCGCCGGTGGTCCTCGCGCCGGCCACTGCCGCACAGCGCCTCGGCGCGCCCGCGCGACCGCTGGATCCATGGGCGACCTGGACGAGTGATGACGGCCGGCTCCGGGTGACGGGTGTTCCTGCCCGGCACGGCCCGGCCGATGGCGAGCTGAACGAGGAGGGCTTCGTCAACTGCGAGGTCATCGGATTCGTCATCAGCGTCGATCGGCATCCCACGGTCTATGTCAGTGGTGACAACGCCTCACTGGGGATCGTGTACGAGATTCGCGAGCGCGTCGGAACGATCGACTGCGCGGTCCTGTTCGCCGGATCGGCATCAGTGCCCGCGAAGTTCGGCGGGAGGCCACTGAGCCTCACAGCGGAACGCGCTGCCGCGGCGGCAGAGGTGCTCGGTTCGTCCCACGTCGTTGTCGCCCACCAAGATGGCTGGGCGCACTTCACCCAGGGATCAGAGGACACCCGCTCCGCGTTCGCCGCAGCAGGCATAGCCGATCGGCTGTGCACCGCGCCACTGGGGCATTGGTGCACGGCGTCTCCGACGCCCGGTCACTGAAGCAGCGATGCCGCGGAGGATGCCGAGAACGATCCGGCGGCTCCGTCGCGGACCGGTCGCGGCCACCGCGGCCGTGCCACACCTCATCTCGCGTTCTCTCCTGGCTGGTGGTGTGCTCTGCTCGGGTGCCGACGGCCCGCGTGCGCTCATCCGATCCCTTCCAACGTCGCCGGCGCATGGCGATGACCTTCCCGGGGTGTCACAGGAGGGCCTCGATGGTGATGGGCAGGTCGCGGACGCGGCGGCCGGTGGCGTGGAAGACGGCGTTGGCGATCGCGGGTGCCACGCCGACGATCACGACCTCGGCCAGGCCCTTGACGCCGATGGGGTCGGCTTGGCGGTCCTCGCCGTCCAGCTAGACGGCGGCCACGTCGGGGACGTCGGCGTTGGTGGGGACGAGGTAGTCGGCCAGGTTGGCGTTGACGATGCGGCCGTCGCGGGGGTCGGTGACGGTGTGCTCCAGCAGGGCCATGCCGATGCCGCCGACCAGGCCGCCGATCGCCTGGCTCTCGGCGAGCTTGGGGTTGATGACGCGGCCGGCGTCGTAGACGCCGAGCACCCGGCGCACGCGGATCAGGCCGAGCCGTTCGTCCACGGCGACCTGGGCGAACACCGCGCCGTAGGCGTGGGTGGAGAAGCGTTCGGTCTCCTGGCCGGGGGTGTAGCCGCCGCGCGCCTCCAGGTGGGGGCGGCCGGTACGGGCCAGCAACTGCTGGTAGGTCTCGCCGCGGCCGGGGTCGCCGTGCAGGTGCAGGCGGCCGTTCTCTACGACGATGTCGTCGGCGGCGGCGCCGTGCAGGGGTGAGCCGGGGTCTTCGATGGCGAGCCGGACGGCCTGCTGCCGGAGCCTGGCGCAGGTGCCGGCGACGGCGGAGCCGACGCTGGCCATGGTCATGGAGCCGCCGTGGGGCGGGGCGGGCGGCATGGTGGAGTCGCCGAGCTGGAAGCGCACCCGGGACACCGGGAGGCCGAGGGCGTCGGCGGCGACCTGGGTCATGGAGGTGTAGGTGCCGGGTCCCATGTCGGAGGTGGCGGACTGGACGGTGGCGGTGCCGTCGGGGGCGAGCCTGGCCGGCGCCTGGGCGGGGGCGCGGGCGGTGTGGTAGGTGGCCACGGCGACCCCGGTGCCGACCAGCCAGTCGCCGTCGAGCGGGGCTCGGGGTTGCGGTCGTCCCAGCCGACGATGTCGGCGCCGGTGCGCAGGCACTCGCGCAGTCGCCGGGTGGAGAACGGGGCTCCGGTTCCTGGGTCCTGGTCGGGTTCGTTGCGCAGGCGCAGCTCGATCGGGTCGATGCCGGCTTCGTGGGCGAGTTCGTCCATGGCGCATTCGATCGCGTAGGCGGCGGTGGCCGCTCCGGGGCCGCGCATCCAGGTGGGGGTGTTGATGTCCAGCGGGATCGAGCGGTAGGTCTGGCGGACGTTGGGGGTGGTGTACACCATCTGCCCCTGGGTCAGCAGCGCCTCGCGGTAGTCCTCGTAGGTGGAGGTCTCGGCGCGGATGTCGTGCACGGCGGCGGTGAGCCGGCCGCGCTCGTCGGCGCCCAGGGTCAGCTTGTACTCGGTGACCGGGCGAAAGCCCGTCCCGGTGTACATCTGCTCGCGGGTGAGCACGACCTTGACCGGGCGGCGTACCTGGCTGGCGGCCAGCGCGGCGATCGTGACGTGCGGCCAGGCGCGCAGAGCGCTGCCGAACGCCCCGCCGACGAACGGCGAGATGACGCGGACCGACTGCTCGTCGATGCCGAACACGGAGGCCAGGGCGGCGCGGGTGCCCTGCACCATCTGGGTCTTGTCCCACACGGTGAGCCGGTCGCCGTCCCAGCGCGCGAGGGTGGCGTGCGGCTCCATCGAGTTGTGGTGCTCGCGCTGGAGCCGGTACGTCCGGTCGATGCGGCTGCGCGCCTGGCGTAGTGCCACCTCGACGTCGCCCCGCGGGTAATTCTCGGGTTGGTCGGGGTTTCCGGCTGAAGAGGACATGTCAGTCGCGGGCCGTTCGCCGGCGTAGGCGACCTTGACCAGGCTCGCCGCATGCTGGGCGGCCTCCAGGGTTTCGGCCACCGCGACCGCGACCGGCTGGCCGCGAGCGCGGACGGAAGGAGGCCGGCCACCACACCACCGGCAGCGGTCACCGACAGGAAACCTCGCCGGACACCCCCGGCGGCGCCTGCCCGTCGTGGCGGTCTTCGTCTGGGAGGTTGTCGGACATGAATTCCTCACTTTCCTTTGGACCGGCGGGAGGATCGGAAAGGAGCGACGCTGTGGGGCGACACCAGGACGCACCGCCCCATCGCTGGTCGCACCCGGCGGGCTCGGAGCCGGGCAGGCACGGCCTGGTGATCAGAGGAGGTTCTTGGTGAAGAACTCCTCCAGCTTGTCGAACGGGATCAGATCGGTCTTGTCGTACAGATCGACGTGGCCGGCGTTCGGGACGACGTGAAGCTCTTTCGGCTCTGCCGCCTGCTCGTAGGCGTCCTCGCTGAAATACCGCGAGTGGGCGTGCTCTCCCACGCGCTGATCAGGAATCCGCCGCTGCCGCACATGCCGATTCCGCCGATGCGCTGCCTGTCGACGAAGGGGCGCGTGCCGAGGTAGTCCACGGCTGCGCTGAAGTCCTCGACGAACACCTCAGGAGAGGACGGGTGGCGCGGCCGGCCGCCGCTGTAGCCGCTCGGCGCTCGTCATCGGCGCCCCCTACGGCGGAACCGGCGTGCGGGTGACGTCGTCGTCCAGATCGAATTGCGTGTCGGCGCCGAGATCGCCGCGTTCGGGCCGGGCGCCCAGCGGCCGTGGCCGGTCAGGGGCGAAGCAGGGTCTTGATGGCGCGGCGCTCGTCCATCGCCTTGTAGCCCTCGGCCGCCTGGTCCAGCGGCAGGGTCAGGTCGAAGACCTTGCCCGGGTCGATGGCGCGGTCGCAGATCAGCTCGATCAGCTTCGGCAGATACCGGCGGACGGGAGCGGGGCCGCCGTGCAGGTGCACCAGGGAGTCGAACATGAGGTCACCGGGCAGTGCGACGTCATGGGCGACGCCGACGAAGCCGACATGCCCGCCGGGCCGGGTGGAGCGGATGGCCTGCAGCATCGACTCCTGGGTCCCGACGGCCTCCAGGACGCTGTGTGCGCCGAGCCCGTTCGTCAGCTCCTTGATCACGGCCACGCCGTCGTCGCCGCGCTCGGTGACGATGTCGGTGGCGCCGAACCGGCGGGCCAGCTCCTGCCGGGGCGCGTGCCGGCTCATCGCGATGATGCGTTCGGCACCGAGCTGCTTGGCGGCCAGTACGCCGCACAGTCCGACGGCGCCGTCGCCGACGACGGCGACGGTCTTGCCCGGCCCGGCTTCGGCGGCGACGGCGGCGAACCAGCCGGTGCCCAGCACGTCGGAGGCGGCCAGCAGGCTCGGCACCAGATCGGCGTCCGGCATGCCGGGGGTGGCCACCAGCGTGCCGTCGGCGAGCGGAATCCGTGCGAACTGGGACTGCGTGCCGATGGTGCCCATCAGCACGCGTTGGACGCACGCGCACTGGTAGCCGGATCGGCAGATCTCGCAGGTGTTGTCAGAAGCCCAGAACGAGCCGACCACGAACTGGCCCGGCCTGACCGTGGTGACCTCGCTGCCGACCTCTTCGACGACGCCGGCGTACTCGTGGCCCATCGGCATCGGCCCGTCCGGCTTGTCCACACCGCGGTAGGGCCACAGGTCCGAGCCGCAGATGCAGGTGGCCGTCAGGCGGATGATCGCGTCGGTGGGCTCGATGATCTGCGGGTCCGGGCGGTCCTCGACGCGGACGTCGCCCGGCGCGTGCAGCACTGCTCCACGCATGGGTGGTAACTCCTTCGATATGGGTTTCAGCGGGATCGGCCCGCTTCTCCCGGACGTGAACCACCTCAGGCGGGACGACGTCCGCGAGCGAAGCCGGATTCCTGTTGATCTCGCCGGCGACGGCGGTGCCCGTCCGGGAACGGACATGCCATCACTTCGTGTGACATCGCCCAGGAAACCGGGTTCATCGCACGCGCGGGAGGTCGCGTTTATCGGGGGGACAATCTCCACCCCCTTACGCCCCAGGGCGCTGTCTACAGTGAGAAAGGTGGACAACCGCGATGAGATCCGCCACTTCCTGGCCAGCCGGCGCGCCAGGATCAGCCCGCAGCAGGCCGGGCTGGCCCTCGGCGGCCGTCGCCGGGTGCCCGGCCTGCGCCGCGAGGAGGTCGCCGTCCTGGCCGGCGTGAGCACCGACTGGTACACCCGCCTGGAGAAGGGCCACATCAACGGCGTCTCCACCGACGTCCTGAACGCCGTCGCCCGCGCCCTGCAGCTCGACGACGCCGAACGCGCCCACCTGTTCGACCTGGCCCGCGCCGCGGCCACCGGCCCCAGCCCCCGCCGCGTCCGCAAGGTGCGCCCCGGCCTGCAGCGCATGCTGGACGCCATGACCGACGCGCCCGCCATCATCCGCAACGGCCGGATGGACATCGTGGCCGCCAACCGCCTGGGCTACGCCATGTACTGGCCGGTCTTCCACTCACACATCCCCACCCCCGGCCGCGGCCCGCGCCCGGACACCGCTCGCCCCCAGCCGGCCAACATCGCGCGCTTCCAGTTCCTCGACCCGGCCGGGCCGGACTTCTTCCCCGACTGGGACACCGCCGCCGACATCACCGTCGCCCTGCTGCGCACCGAGGCCGGACGCGACCCCTACAACAAGGAGCTCACCCAGCTGATCGGGGAGCTGTCCACCCGCAGCGACGACTTCCGCGGCCGCTGGGCCCAGCACAACGTCCGCCTGCACCACACCGGCACCAAGGCGTACCACCACCCGGCCGTCGGCGACCTGGTCCTCGACTACGAGTCCATGGACCTGCACGCCGACCCCGGCCTGAACCTGACCGTCTACACCGCCACCCCCGACACCCCCTCCTCGGATGCCCTGCGCCTGCTCGCCAGCTGGGCCGCCACCCTCGACCAGCCCGCCCAGCCACACGACGCGGACGCTCAGCGCAGGTGACGATTCAAAGGCCGTCTTCATAACCCACTGCCCGGGACGTGCGATGAGTCCCGACCTGGTGTCCCTCGGTCCGGGTGTGGGGCAGAGTCGCCTCGACCTGATCGCCATCGCCGAGCGTTTCGAGGACCTGGACCCCGTTCCGGGCCATGCCTGCCCCGCTCACCATCGTCGCCATGTCGCGTTCCAGTACCGGACGCCCGAGGTTCATCCCAGCGTTCCTTGAGAAATACGAGCAGCCCCTCGTAATCTGATCACGTCCTCAAATGCGACCACTTGCTCGTATTTTGCCTCCAAGAAGAAGCAGGGATGCCAGGATGAAGAAGCGCAGCGTGCTCAGCAGCGTGCTCATGGCCGCCGCCCTCGCGTTCACCGGCCTGACGGTGATGGCCACGCCCGCCCAGGCGAGCCAGGCCGAGGCTCAGCGGATTTGCGGCAGCGGCTACCAGTTCCTCAAGTACATGGGCACCGAGAAGTCGATCGGTGCGTACCTGTTCTACAACTCCGCCAACGGCAACAACTGCGCGGTCGGGATGCACCAGTACACGGCCGTGGGAGTGCGGACGAAGACGAACGTCTGGATCCAGCGCCAGTCCGACCTCAGGAAGGTGATCGACGAGGGCAGCTACGCCTACTACGCCGGGCCCGTCTACCTCTACGCTCGCAACACCTGCGTGAAGTACGGCGCCTACATCGACTACAACGGCGGAGAAACGACCGGCATCAACTACTGGTACTTCTGCGGCTGAGCCCACCTGGCCGGGGCGCTCGGGGGTGAAGTGGGCGGCCAGGTGATGGGCGCCCACCCCCCGTCCCGGCCGGCCGACGTGAGTGTTCGCTCGTGCATTCCCCGGCGAACACTCGCGTCCTGATACGCCGAGCCGCCGACCGCTCACTTCGCCCTGGTCAGCCCAGGCCCTGGCCTCTTACGAGGCCACCGGACCCGGCCTGTCGCCACGATCACCACCAAGGATCCCGCCACGAATCCGGCCTGCACGCTGAACCGCCCGGCGGGCGACGCGACCGGGCAGACCGCCCTGGGGCAGTCGTTGCAGAGCGGGAACGGGTGCCTGCAGTTCGCCCGGCTGGCCGGCGAGCCGATCAAGCAGTCGATCAGCCCGGAGCCTCCCTCTCCTCCGTCGGCCACATCTGGGGACCCACGGCGAACTGGTGCGACTACTGGCGCCCGCCCACCACGCCACCAGGCTGCGCCGGCTGACCCACCCTGGAACTCCTCGACGCTGAACGTCACCTTCACGCTGTGCGGGCGGCCCGGCGAGGTGTACGCCCGAGGCCGAGCCGGCTTCGGCACGGCTCGGTCCGCTGGGTCCATCGGCACCGACGGGACTGTGGGTCCAGAACCGAGGCGCTGGTGGAGGTGATGCGGGCCACCGGCCAGGTACGCCGGATCGGGGTGCATCTCAACCAGGCGGTGGCCGCGCTGAACGCCGCCGGGCAGATGGGCGGAGACCTGATTCCGTACGCATCCGTGTGCATCCGTACCGTCCGGAAGCTGGACGACCTTGGCGGATGCGATCAGAGGACGGCTCGGATGATCGGGAAGGTGACGCGGGGCGGCCGGGTGATGGGGCTGCTGTACTACCTGTACGGCCCCGGCCGCGCGAATGAGCACGTCAACCCGCATCTGGCGGCCGGATGGCGGCATCCCGGGTGCCGCCGCCCGGCCGGGCCTGATCGGCCGGGGCTTCACTCCCATCCGGCCGCCTTGGACATCCGCTGATGCGGCGACTTCACCTACATCCCCACCAGGGAGGGCCGGCTGTATCCGGCCACCGTGATCGATATCACCTCGCGGCGGGTGGTGGGCCGAGACCGTCGCCGAGGTCGTCGAGGCCATGGAAGGCTCGGCCGGGTACGGGCTGCGGCCACAACGGCGGCGGCAAGCGGCCGGAGCGGATGGCGGCGCCTGCTCGCCCTCCCTGCCGGGCCGCCTCCTCCAGCGCCGGGCCCTGGCGGCGGGCGGGCGGTCACGCGCTCGGCGTAGGCCAAGCCCTCGCCCGGCGACCTTGCCAAGCGCCAGCGCCCGCCGCTCCACCTGGTTGCGCTCATGGCAGGGTTCGTGGTCCTGGCCGCTGATGCGGCCGGTCGGCGGCTGGCTGTCCGACCGGTTCGCGACACCGCATCGCTCATTCATGCCGGCATCCCTCTGATCGCTTGTCTTACCGAATCAGCCCAACAGCCTCTCCAGAGCGTCCGCGAGCTTGCCATGCGTGTCGCGGACCAGCCTGTAGTAGACGTAGTAGCTGTGCCGCTCGGGTTCCACCCAGTCCGCCTCGGCCAGGATTTTCAGGTGCTTGGAGATGGCCGCTTCCGTGAGCCCGATCAGACTGGCGAGTTCGCGGGTGGATCGCGCGTGCTCGGCCAGGATCTGGAGGATCTGTAGCCGGGTGGGGTGGGCGGCGGCGCGGAGTAGCTTGAGCAGGTCCTCTGAGGGGACCGGCGGCCGCGCCTTGTGCTGCATCGCGTCCAGCGCGTAGCTGATCTGTACGGTGTGCCGGGCGGGGTCCGCCTGAGGCTCGCGTTGGACGGTGAGAGCGACAAGGGGCCAGGCGAAGTGGGAGGGCACGAGCAGAAGCCGGTCCTGCTCGGTGAGGGTGAACTCCAGTGGGGGAGCGCCGGCACGGGTCTGTAGCAGCGCGATCAGCACCTCGTCCCGGTCTTGGACAACGCGTAGCCGACCGGGAGCGAGCCCTTCCAGCATGGTCGCCAGCCCGTGCTGGAAGGCGGTGCGGCTGCGCTGGGCGATGTCGCCCAGCAGATATCTCTCCATGAATGGCCACTTTGGGGCCAGACAGGCATCCCAGTACGCGGACAGGAAGTCGGCGAATCGATTGCGAGACCGTTCGGGATCGGCGATGAGCTCCTGCAGCACGGGCAGCGAGGCCGGGTGTCGCGCCCGGACGGCGTTCATCGCCCGCTCGCGTAGAGCAGGGTCGGCGCGAAAATCGTCCAGCCGGACGTGAAAAGCGCGCCCGTTTTCATGCAAGGCCGCGGTGAGCATTTGCTCGGCGTAATACGTGACCGGTGCATCGCGTAGCGCGGCCAGCTCGTCCGGCCACGACGACACCTCACCCGGGCGCCAGATCCGCGGGAACCCCAATGGGCGCCCCTGGCACCAGAAAGCGAATTGATCGGCCTCGTTCTTGAGATCGGCGCCCATGCGTTCGCGTGCTTCCAGTACCCAGGAAATGTGCAGCGGATGCTGTCTGACCGAGCCCAGCACGTGCAGGCTGTGCAATGCCTCGCGGGCGGGGGAGCGGCCGAAGACCAGCACGCCCGGGTCTGCCGAGCTCAGGCGTACGCACACGTTCATCGTGACGCTCCAGCGTGATCCGATCAACTCGTTCGTCAATCAGTTGGGGGCGGACCGCAAGAGTGACATACAGTCCATTCTGTAAGTGTAGCCCAAGAAAGAAACGTCTCAACGACTGTCATTCGAAGGGCTTTTGCTGACAGCACTTATCGCCGGTCAGGCGGTCGGCGCCTGCGGGCGGACACGCCGCTCCTGAAGAGAAAGGACTTCAATGACGTTCAAGCTGCGTAATGCCACGCTTTTCGCGGCGTGCGCGACTGTATTCCTGAGTGCCGTTGGCCCGGCCGCCACTGCCGCCGCCCCCGCCGGCGCGAACCTCGCGAAGGCCGCCGCACCCGCCACGCCTCGGATCGGCGATGTGCAGAAGGCGGTGGACGAGCTGGCCGAACAGTCCGGCGTGGTAGGAGTCATCGCCGAGGCATACTACGACGGCAAGCGCATCGACCGGGCCACGGCCGGATCCCGCCTGCTCGGCGGCAAGGGCGGCACGATTCCCACCGGCTCCGGCTACCGGGCCTGGTCTCAGACCAAGACCATGACCGCCACCGCGGTGCTGCAGCTCGTCGAAGAGGGCAAGCTCGGCCTGGACGACAAGCTCAGCGACCTGCTGCCGATCGTGGTGGAAAAGGACCTGGTCCGGTATGCCGATCAGATCACCGTACGCCAGTTGATCCAGCACACCTCCGGCATCCCCGACTTCGACCGCGAGATCGACCCCTTCGATCGCACCTACATCTCGCCGTACGACGTGCTGAAGATCTCCCGAAGCCTGCCGCTCCAGCAAAAACCGGGCGGCGATCCCTTGTACTCCAGCACCAACTACACCCTGCTCGGCCTGATCATCGAGAAGCTGACCCGCAACACGCTCGCCGAGGAGTTCGAACGGCGGTTCTTCAAGCCCCTGGACATGGACCGCACCTACCTGCCCACCAGGCCCACCCAACGTATCGAGGAACCCCACGGACACGGCTACCATCCCGACAGGAGAGGCAAGCTGCGCGACACCGACAAGATCAACGCCGCCACCGCGTGGGCGGCCGGCAGCGTGATCTCCACCGCAGCCGATATGGCCGCCTTCTACAGCGCTTTCATGAAGGGCAGGCTACTGCCCCCGAATTTGAGGGAGGTCATCACCGGCAAGCTGACGCCGACGGGCGATCCGTCGAAATGCGTCCTGCCGTTCAGGGGCGCCGGACCCGGCTCGACCTCGGTGACCGCCACGACATTGGACGGGCGGCTGCAGCTCGCCATGAACGCCACGTTCTCCATGGAGATGCCCCACTTCGGGAACAACCTCGCAGCGGCCGCGCAGACGGTGCTGTGCTCCGCTCAATAGCCCTCTGACCTGCCCCTTCGAGGAACGCCGCCTTCCTCAGGGGCAGAACTCCCCAGCGCCGTCGGGCTCCGCCGGTGAGCTGTGCCACGGCACCGCCATGACGGTCGCGGTCACCCAGGGCGCCGGCGCGTCGAGGACGCCCTGGTGTACGGCCTGGGCCTGGACCCGCACGCGCTCTACCCGGCCATGAGCCGGGACCGCAACAGCGCCCACCTGTACCTGCCGTTGCAGACGGCACCCGGCCGCTCGGCCCCGCTGGGCGCCTGGCACTCCAGTGACATATCGCGGTCTGAAGTGTTCGGGTCGCACGGCGACGGCCGTCCCGTCTCAGATGCTCAACGCGTACACCAACGTGACCGTGGCTGCCGCGAGGAGCAGCGCGTGCAGGATCATGTGTTCAAGACTGGGCCGGGGGCGATCACCGATTCGGGGCAGCACGATGATCGTCTTGGCGTACGTACGGGCGTGCAACTGGGCCCAGGTCTCGCCGGTGCCGGCGGTCGCCCACGGAACGGTGACGCCGGCCAGGTAGGGC
This sequence comes from Thermocatellispora tengchongensis, assembly GCF_014202315.1. GTDB lineage: Bacteria > Actinomycetota > Actinomycetes > Streptosporangiales > Streptosporangiaceae > Thermocatellispora > Thermocatellispora tengchongensis. The sequence goes on from NZ_JACHGN010000017.1 coordinate 120,190, forward strand.
AGCCACCACAGGGCCAGTCCGCCGAGAAGGATGAGGATCTCGAGGCCGGCGGCGGCATACGCGGGGACGGGGGCGTGCATGGCGGCCGCGACAAGAACGAGGACCGCGGGAAGCGTCATGACGGGCGCGTTGACCGAGACCTCGATGGTCTTCTCGCGGCGGGTGGCCGCGGTGACGTTGTTGAGCGGGGCAGTGTTAGGCAACCTAACGCTGTGAGGTGAGCGGTGCAAGCCTGGCCACCCATGCCTGTCCGTCCTGAGGATCGGGCGGCTGCCGGTGGGGCGTCAGTCGCGGTCGTGCTCGCCTTTCATGCGGCGGCGCCGGGAGACTTTTGGAGGGCCCGCTCCTGCGGTGCAGGCGCGCGGCGCATGCCGGGGACGAGCAACGCGAGGACCGCGCCGAGAACCCCGGGCACGGCGAACGCGAAGAAGCCGAACCGCACGCCCAGCTCCGTGGAAAGGATCAGCCCGCCGACGAGCGGACCGAGGATCGCGCCGAGTCGCCCCACCGCGAGTGCCCACCCGATCGCGCGGCTGCGCAGCGCGCCGGTGAAGCGCGTGACGACGAAAGCGTTCGTCAGCCCCTGCGAGCCGATGAAGCCGAGCCCGGCCACGAACATGAGCAGGAACAGCAGACCCGTCGCGGGTCGCACGCTCATCAGCACCAGGCTCGCCGCGCCCACCGCGAAGGCGGCGGCGACCACGGGTTTGATGCCGACCCGGTCGCCTATGCGCCCGCCCGCGATCATGCCGACGCCTGCTCCGACCCACATGACGGCGGTTTGCAGCAGGGAGGACTGCAGGGTGTATCCGGAATCGCGCAGCATCGTCGGCAGCCAGTTGCTCAGGCCGAACACGAGCATCAGCCCGCAGAACGAGATCGTCCAGAACAGGAAGGTCGCGACGCGCGATCCCGGGCCCAGGAGCGGGCGGAGCCCGAACAGGTCACGGTCGGAGGTCTCCGCCGTGCGCACCGTGTCCTCCGCCGCGTGGGCGGGCCGGTCCACCAGCGACCGGGCGGCCAGGGGGATGATGACGAAGGCGGGCAGGGCACCGATCACGTAGATCCAGCGCCAGGACGCGTCGGGCAGCAGCGCGGCGCTGAGCAGGGGGGCGAGCATCGCCCCGAGAACGTAGCCGGACGTCATGATGCCGACGTTGCCGCTGCGGCGGTGCGGTTCGGAGTGGTCGGCCACGTACGCGGTGACCGCCGGAAGCACGATCCCGAGGCCCAAGCCGGTGCCCAGCCGGGCGATGCCGAACAGGGTGAACGTCGGTGCGATCGAGCACACGAGCATGCCGAGCGAGAACAGCCCGGAACCGCCGAGCAGGAGGCGCAGGTTGCCCACCCGGTGGCTCAGCGCCGCCGCGACCGCCGCCCCGAAGAGCATCCCGAAGGCCACCAGGGCCCCGACGACCCCGGCGCTGGAGACGTCGGCATCGATCGCGCGGTCACTGAGCAGTACCGGGACCGTGGCCCCGTAGCACGCGAGGTCGTAACCCTCCATCGCCGCGAACGGACCGGTCAGTGCGAGTAGGCGGCCCCGGCTCATCGGGGCGCTCGTGGGTGTCGGTGTCATGGTGTACTTCTGTTCCTCCCTGCCGCCGGAAGCGGCATCGGGCTGGCCCCCTGGTGAAAGAGCGCGGTGATCTGGGAGAGCCAGGCCATCAGCGCCGGTACGCCGAACCGCTCCGGCCGTGTTCGGCGTCCGCCCACGCCCCGAACCTCGCCCATCGGCCGAAGACCGCCGACGGGCTCGGACCGAACTCGCCCCGGCCGGCCTTCCGGACATCGATGGGCTCCTCGCCGTACGCCAGGACGACGCGTCCGGCGACGTTCGCGATCCTCACGTCCATCGCTCCGCTGTCAGGTGGTGGCGATGGGGTCGGTTCGCAGGTCTGACAGGCATGAGCGCAGGACATAACGGAGGGAGGTCGCGGACGGGGCGGATCCGTAGACGTAGCGGTCCGGCCGGACGACTACCGCCGCGCAGGCGTGGTCGTCGAACCACCGCCGGTAGGCGTCGTCGACATCCTCGACCGCCGTCCAGGTCTCGGCCCGCTCGTCCGGGTGCGCACCGAGCACGACCGCCGTGCCGCCCGCCGCGCGCCAGGCCGCGAGGTCGCCGGCGACGCCCACGCGGCGACGGGAAGCTCCTCGCCGCCGGGGACGGGATCCCAGAAGTACGGCGTGTCCGCCAGGTCGTCCATCTCCGAGTAGTAGTACTCCGCGAAGGCCCCCGCGGGATCCTTGAGGTACCAGAAGTAGTTCGCCGACGCCGCGTGCCGTCCCAGCCCCCAGGCGTGCCGTTCCGGGTGGCTCTCGATCATCCGCGTACCGCCGTAGCCGATCTCGTCCACATCGCGCACCTTCCATGCCGTGTGGTGCAGCAGCGTCATCGGCGCCGGCAGCAGGACGATGTTGTGGTGGTCGGTCTCGAACCGCATGAACGGGCCAGCGATGACGTAGTCGCTCAGCCGCATGCCGATCCCGTCGAGGAAGAAGCGCTTGGCCTCCTCCACGTCGGCGCAGCCGATGGCCACGTGCCCGAGCCGCAGCGGCCGGATCGGCTCCCGGTGGACGAGCTCGGTCCGGTCGGCCGACGTCGGCGCGCTCGGCGGCGGGTCCTTCGGCAGCCGAGCCGCCACCACGACCCGCACCAGCACTCCGCTCACCGGTTCCGTGGCCGCCAACCCGGCGTCGGTGCGGGCCGGCGCGATGCCCAGCCCCTCGATCCGGTGGGCGATCGCATCGAGGTCGGCGTCGGAGTCCGCCCCGATGGTCAGCTCGACGACCCGGGGTACGTCTCCGGCGCGCAGGACGAGCTGTTCGCCGCCGACCACGGTGGAGAACCTGCCGGGCGAGGTCTCCTCCAAACCGAACTCGGTGTAGAAGGCCCTGGTCAGCCGCAGGTTCGGGACCTCCCTCACGAGGTTGATCACGCGATGGCACCCCAGTATCTCGTCAGCCTCGTCCGCGTGGGGCTCGCCGAACAGGAACAGCCCTCCGGGTTCTACAAGTTCGGCCCGGCGACCCGCCGTCTCGGCATCGAGGCGCTGCGCCAGGGCGACGAGGTGGGCATCGCGACCAAACACGCCATAGCGCTCCGCGACCGGACCCAGCACACGACCAATCTCTCCACCTGGAGCGACGCCGGGCCCGTCATCATCCGCTGGGACTACGGCGCGTACCCCCTGCCGATCACCGTGCGCGTCGGGTCGACGCTTCCCCTGATCGACTCGTCCGTAGGACGGGTCTACCTGGCGCATCTTCCCTCGGCACTCACCATGCCGGTACTGCGCGCACAGCAGGAACGCGGCGTGTCCAGCACCCTCGCGTCCGAGCACCTTGAGGCGGTGCTCTACGAGGTCCGGAAAAGCGGCTTCTCGATCACCAAGGGCGGCGTGATCCCCGGACTCTCCGCGATCGCCGCACCCGTCTTCGCCTCGGGACCGGGGGTGGCTCTCGCGCTGGGCATCGCAGTCCCGACCCACATCCTCACCGCGAGCATCGAGCGAAGCCTCATCGCCGAGCTCACCAGCACCGCTGAGTCGATCACCAGAGATCTCGGCGGTGACCTCCCGACCTAGGCCCGAACCTCGACGCCTGGGCGCTCCGAGCCGGTTCGGCATCTCGCGACGCATCCTGCTGAGGCCGGCCGCCACATCTGATCGGGCCCGCAACGGCCAGTGCTACGACGCCGCCGATCGTGGACGTGATGGCTCCACTGCGCACCTGTATCCTGCCGCGCCCCCTGCCGGACCTGCGGGTCACCAGCGTGAAACCCCACTGCGTCGGCCCACCCTGCCCCGCGTCGTGTTGGTGGACGGCGAGATGGATATGGGCCGCCGCCTCAGGCAACTCGTCGCCTACCGGGCGATCTCGTGGCGGGTGGGGTAGGAGGCGATGATGCCCCGCAGGACCAGGTTGATGCCGGTGAGGAACTGCTCGCGGTCGTCGTGTTCGCGCACTTGGTCGGCGATGGCCCTGATGAACGGGTAGTCATCGGGGTCGAGGTCCTGCCATGCCCCGGCTGCGGTGTCGAGGAACTCGGCGCGTTCGGCTTCGCCCTCAGGCGTCCTCCCGTCGCTGGTGCCGTGCGGTGTGTGGGCGTTCTGGGCGATGGCGCCGAGGAAGTAGTGGACCAGGGTCGAGGTCGTGGCGAACCAGTCGCGTTGCGGCACGCCCAGCGCGCGCATCGGTCGGCCGATGCTCTCGAAGACCCGTCGTGTCACCGACCCCCAGGGGTTGCGGGTGATCTGCACGGCGACCTGGGCGGCGAGCCAGGGATGTTCGGTGACCGCGTCGAACAGGCCGAGCGCAACGGCGCGGATCTCGTCCTCGGGCGTGCCCGCGGCCCCCAGGCCCCTTACGGGCGCGGCCGGCTCGGTGGACAGCGCGGCCAGGGCGTCGGCGATGACGCTGTCGATCGCGGCCTCCAGCAGCTCGTTCATGGTGCCGACATGGTGGTAGATCGCGCCGGATCCGGTGGACAGGCGTTCGGTCAGCGTCCGGACCGTCAGCGCGCCCTCCCCTGCCGTGTCCAGCAGCTCGATGGCTGCCTCGACGATGCGCTCGCGGGAGAGCACCTGCCTGCGCCGCTGTGACTGACGTGGCTGTGTGGCCATGGCCCCATTCTGCCAGGTTTGGAGCAAGACTCCAACTTGGAGTACCGTTCCATGTTGGAGCGACGCACCAATGTCCTGTCAGGGCCTCCCGTGCGGAGGTCCTGATCCGAAGCGCACCGGAACACGCCGGGGCGCGGAACTGGAGGAAGGTCGAACATGTTCGACGTCGTGATCGCGGGGGCCGGACCGGTGGGCTTGTTCCTGGCCGGTGAACTCGCGCTGGCGGACTGCTCGGTCCTGGTACTGGAGCGGGACCAGGAGCCGACCTCGCCGTTGAAGGCGCTGCCGCTGGGTCTACGGGGCCTGAACGCCGGGTCGGTCGAGGCGTTCTACCGCCGGGGGATGCTGGAAGGACTGCTGAAGGCATCCGGCGTCGACAAGGAGCAGGTCGGCGTCGAATCCGACGGGCACGAGTCTCCCGCACCCCGTGGCGTGAGCCACTTCGCCGGCATGCGGCTCAACGCGGCCAATATCGACTCCTCCGCTGTGGAGTACCGGCTGCCCGGCCCGGCGATGGAGGGCATCATGACCAGCCTCGAAGCGGTCGGGACGGTAGTGGAGGAGCGGGCGATCGCCCTCGGCGCGCAGATCCTGCGGGGGACTCCCGTCGAGGCCGTGACCCAGGACGACGACACCGTTTCCGTGCGGGCCGGCGGGCGGGACTACCAGGCGCGCTGGCTCGTGGGATGCGACGGCGGACGCAGCACGGTACGCCGGCTCGCGGGCTTCGACTTCGTCGGCACCCAGCCGCTGTTCACCGGCTACGTCGCCCGCGTCACCTTCGACGACCCGCAGCAGCTGGACCTGGGCTTCAACCTGACGCCGACCGGCATGTACCTGCGGACGCCCTTCGAAGGCCACCTGGGCATGATGGACTTCGACGGGGGCACCTTCGACCGCTCGCAGCCGCTGACACGCGAACATCTCCAGACGGTCCTGCGCCGGGTCTCCGGCACCGACGCAACAATCAGCGAGGTCCATCTCGCCTCCAGCTTCACCGATCGCGCGATGCAGACCACGACCTACCGCAACGGCCGCGTCCTGCTCGCCGGTGACGCGGCCCACATCCACTCCCCGCTCGGCGGCCAGGGACTCAACCTCGGCATCGGCGACGCCATGAACCTCGGCTGGAAGCTCGCCGCGACCGTCCACCAGACCGCGCCCGAGAACCTGCTCGACACCTACACCGCCGAGCGTCACCCCGTCGGCGCGGCGATCCTGGACTGGTCACGCGCGCAGGTGGCCACGATGAACCCCGGACCCAACGCGGCGGCCTTGCGGCGGCTGATCCACGACCTCCTCGACACCCGTGACGGCACCACCCACGTCTTCCGCAACACCTCCGGACTGTCCCACCGCTACGACCTGGGCAGCGACCAGCCGCTCGTTGGCCGCACCGCCCCCGACTTCCGCTTCTGCGACGGCACCCGCCTCGGTGACCTGCTACGGGACGGACAGGGCGTCACACTCGACTTCACCGGCGACCAGCGCTTGCGCGGCACGGCCACGGCCTGGAAGGGGCTGCGCTACGCGGCCGGCCCGGTGAGCGACGACCTCGGATTCGGCGCCCTGCTGATTCGGCCCGACGGCATCGTCGCCTGGACCGGCGACCACGACCCCGACTCCAATGCCTTTCGGTGCGCCGCGCAACGCTGGTTCGGCGAACCCGCCTCCTGACGGAACCTCCCAGACGACGGCACGGGCGTGCCTCCACACCCGGCATTCCGGCTCCCCGCCAAACCCGGACGCCTTTGCAGGAAAGAGACTTTGTCATGTCGAATGAACATCCCACCCAGGCCGAGCTGAACAAGGACGTGGTCCGCCGCTTTTACGAGGCCGTCCTTCGCGTGCCCGGCGGCCCGGACTTCGCCACCATCAGGGAGCTGGCCGATGAGCAGGAAGTCGAACTCAACTGGGGCCACCCCGACAGCGGCATCCACAAGGGAGCCGCCATCGGGCCGGCGCGGCAGCGGATGCACCGGCTGACCGGGCTGGACATCGCAGCGATCAGCATCGACGAGCTGATCGCCGACGGCCCGACCCGCGTCGTGGTGGTGGCCACCAACAGCGGTACCGACATCCATGGAAACCGGTGGACGATGACCGTCCTCGAACTGGTCGACGTGGTGAACGGCAAGATCACCAAGAAGCGTTCGTTCTACCAGGACACCGCGCTTCTGCGGGACATCTCGCTCGAACGCGAGGCCACACTCGCGCAAGGCACGGGTGGGTCCAGGGGTTGACGGCTCTGTCCCGTAATCGGTGGTAGCGCTGGGTGCTCGCCAGCCAGGCTGGACCATGCTGAAGATCGACGATCTTGTGGGCGTGACGTTTGAAGGGCTGTCTGCCCTGGCCATCGAGGATGTAAGGGACGAGAGCGACCTCATTCGGGTGATGGCCCGGACGCGCGGCGAGCCGGTGCCGTGCCCGGTGTGCGGGGCGCTGACCGGCCGGGCGCACGGCTACGCCGGCCCGACGGTCACGGATGTCCCGGTCGACGGGAGGCGGGTGGTGGTCAGCGCGGCCTGCACGCCGCCCGCCTCGACCCGGGCGTCGACGCGATGGCGGACGTCGCGGTCATCGCCGTGGCCGCCGCCCGCCGTGAGCGCCTCCTGGCCGAGCTCGACGCCGAGCGCCCGGCCGACCTGGACCGGGCCCGCGGCCGGGCGGCGCCGGTGCCGTGACCGCTGATCGCCGGCGCGCTGCGCGTCTCGGCGGCAGGCCGCGCATCAGGAGTACGCCCGGCTGACACGCGGGGTGCGGCGCCGACGACGTCTGGGCGATGCAAGCCGACCTTGCGCTCATCCGGCGCCGAGCCGGCCGCGACGCCACCGGTGCATTCCCCGCTTCACGGCCGGGCAATGGGCGATGAACTGCAGGTCCGCATGCATGCCGGCGACGGGATGCCGGACTGCATCCGGTGCGGCCGAGGTGTGATCAGGGTGGTGGACCTGCGCCCGCACGGACGCGGTGTGGTCGAGCGATCAGAATCAGTCGTCGGCGGTTCGGAGGGATCGACGGCCTGGCGGTGCGGACGGCGCGAGGCTTTGGGATCGGGGATTCGCCGAATCTCGGAAGCGTGAGGCGAGAACCGTATGATCCGGCGCGAGCCGGCCCGCGCCGGCCCGCGCCGGCATGGCCTCGCTCATGGCGCAGCCGGCGCGGCCACAGGGCGACAAGCACCTCAAGCCGGTATCGTCCGCGATCAGCACGCCGTCGCGGTGGCCTGCGGCCTGCTCACAACAGCCGGTCCTGGGTGATGGGCAGGGTGCGGATCCGGCGGCCGGTGGCGTGGAAGACGGCGTTGGCGATGGCGGCGGTCACGCCTGTCATCGGTGTCTCGCCGAATCCGCGTGCTCCGAGCGCGGCGCTCGCCGGGTCGGGCTTGTCGATGAACGAGACGTCGATGTGGGGCACGTCGGCGTTGACGGGCACGAGGTATCCGGACAGGTTGGCGTTGACGATGCGCGCGGTCGCGGGGTCGACCAGGGTGTGCTCGCTGAGTGTGAATCCGATGGCCCAGATGGCGCCGCCGATGGCCTGGCTGCGCAGGGTCTTGCGGTTGAGGACCCGTCCGGGGTCGAAGACGCCGACGATGCGGCTGACGTGGACGCGGCCGGTCCGCGGGTCGATGCGGACCTCGGCGAAGGTGGCGCCTGTGGAGTAGCCGAGGGGGGCGGCCGGAGGGGTGAGCGTGACCTCGATCGGCCGGCCGTGGGCGCGCAGGACGGCGCGATGGCTGACGCGGCGGCGGGGCTGCTCGCGGTCGAAGAGGTAGCCGTCGGCCGCGGCGACGCGGGCGGCGGGCAGGCCCTGGAGCGGGCCGGCGGCGGTGGCGAGCGCCATGAGTCGCTCCAGGGCGCGGGTGCCGGCCAGGTTGACGCCGCTGCCGACGGTGGGCACGGTCGCCGAGGCGCCGGAGGTGTAGGCCTCGGGGAAGTCGGAGTCGCCGAGTTGGAAGGAGACGTCGTAGACGGGCAGGCCGAGCACGTCGGCGGCGATCTGGGTCATGACGGTGTAGGTGCCGGTGCCGATGTCCTGGGTGGCGGAGCGGACGGTCGCCTTGCCGTCGGTGCCGAGGGTGACGGTGACGCCGGACCCGGGGCGGCCTCCGGCGGTGTGGGCGGCGGTGGCCATGCCCCAGCCGACCAGCATGTCGCCGTCGCGCATCGAGCCGGGTCGTGGGTCGCGGCGCGACCAGCCGAAGCGTTCGGCGCCGATCCGGTAGCACTCGCGCAGGTACTTGCTGCCCCAGGGGCGGCCGTCCTCGGGGTTGACGTCGGCGTGGTTGCGCAGCCGTACCTCGATCGGGTCGAGGTCGAGCTCGTAGGCGAGCTCGTCCAGCGTGCACTCCAGAGCGTGGGCGGTGACGGCCTCGGGCGAGCGCATGAAGCTCTGCGCGGGCAGGTCCAGGCGGGCCACCCGCTGCACGCTGCGCAGGTTGGGGATGGCGTACAGCATGCGGGTGGGCTCGCTGCTGTTGAACTGCGTCTGCTCGGTCCTGGAGACCTGCTGCGTGACGATGTGCTCCAGGGCGGTGATCCTGCCGTCGCGCCGGGCGCCGAGGCGGAGCGACTGGACGGTCTCGGCGCGGTGGCCGTTGGAGGTGTAGGTGTGGGCCCGGGACAGCACCAGTTTGACCGGCCGGCGCAGCCGCCGGGCGACGGCCGCGGTGAGGATCGTGTGCGGCCAGACCGGGCCCTTGGCGCCGAAGCCGCCGCCGAGGAACGGGGACAGCACCCGGACGTTCTCCAGCGGTATCCCGAACGCCTGGGAGAGCGAATGGCGGGTGTTCATCAGGCTCTGGGTGGACTCGAAGACCGTGAGCCGGTCGCCGTCCCAGATGGCCTGGGTCGCCGAGGGTTCGATGGGGTTGTGGTGGTGGATCGGGGTGTGGAAGGCGGCCTCCAGCCGCACCTGTGCCTGTGCCATCCCGGCGGCGACGTCGCCGCGGGTGAGCTCGTTGGGACCGTCGGAGCCGGGCGGCGGGACGAACGCCTCGTTCATCACCTCTTCCAGCCGGGACTGGGGGCGTCGCGCGTCATAGGCGACCTCGACGAGGGTCGCGGCGTGCTGGGCCTCCTCAAGCGTGCGCGCCACGACCAGCGCGACGGGTTGCCCCTGGTGGTGCACGTCGGGGCTCTGCATCGGCAGGTAGCGCTTGAAGAACCCGTGGGTCGGGGCGGGCACGGTGAGCCGGGGCATGTTCAGGTGGGTGAACACGGCGATCACGCCGGGCGCGGCCTCGGCGCCGGCGGTGTTCACGGCGGTGATCCGGCCTCTGGCGACCGTGCTCATCACCAGGTAGGCGTGCAGCACTCCACGGACCTGCTGGTCGGCCGCGTACCGGGCGCGGCCAGTCACCTTGGCGAAGCCGTCGATACGGGACATGGGCCTGCCGACGATCATCGAAATCCTCCCAGGATCTGGGCGAGCGCACGCTGCACCAGCTCGACCTTGAACGCGTTGTGCTCGCGCGGTCGCGCGTCGCGGACCAGGGCCTGTCCGGCGGCCCTGATGCGCTCGTCGGTGAGCGGGCCGCCCTTGAGCGCGGCCTCGGCCTCGGGGGAGCGCCAGGGCCGCGGCGCCACCCCGCCGAAGGCCAGCCGCACGTCGTCGACCTCGCCGCCGCGCAGCCGTACGGCCGCCGCCACGGAGACCACGGCGAACTCGAAGGTGGCCCGGTCTCGCAGCTTCAGGTAGCGGGAACGGCTCGCCAAAGTGGTCACCGGCACCTCGATCCCGGTGATCAGTTCCCCGCTTTCGAGCACGTTCTCCCGTTCGGGCGTGCCCTCGGGCAGCAGGTAGAACTCGGAGATCGGGATGCGCCGCCGATGCGTCACCACGGTCGCCTCCAGCGCGGTCAGCGCGACCGCCAGGTCGGAGGCGTGCACGGCGATGCAGCGGTCGCTGCCGCCCAGGATGGCGTGCCATCGGTTCTGCCCGTCCTGGGCGGGGCAGCCGCTGCCCGGCCGCCGCTTGTGACAGGCGAACGCGGTGTCGCGGAAGTACCAGCAGCGGGTGCGCTGGAGCAGGTTGCCGCTGATGGACGCCATGTTGCGGATCTGGGGCGAGGCCGAGTCCAGCAGGGCCTGCGAGATGACGGGGAGCCGGTGTCGCACGGCCGGGTGGGCGGCGACCTCGGCCATCCGGGCCAGCGCGCCGATGCGCAGCACGCCCGCGTCCAGGCTGATCCCGCCGAGCGGCAGGGCGTTGATGTCGACGACCCGGTCCGGGGCCTCGACGCCGTCCTTCATCAGGTTGAGCAGGTCGGTTCCCCCGGCGATGTAGTCGCCCCCGGCGGAGACCGCGTCGCCGGTGCTGGTGGCGCGTACGTAGTCGAAGAGCTTCATCGGCCGGCCGCCTCGCGGATCGCGTCGACGATGTTCGGATAGCAACTGCACCGGCACAGGTTGCCGCTCATCCAGTCGCGGACCTCCTGGTCGGAGCCCGCGTGGCCCTCGGCGACGCAGGCGACCGCGGACATGATCTGCCCCGGCGTGCAGATGCCGCACTGGAAGGCGTCGTGCTTGAGGAAAGCGGCCTGCATCGGGTGGAGCTCATCGCCCTCGGCCAGGCCCTCGATGGTGGTGATCTCGCGGCCTTCCTGCATGACGGCCAGCGTCAGGCAGGACTTGATGCGCTTGCCGTCGGCCAGGACCGTGCAGGCGCCGCACTCGCCTCGGTCACAGCCCTTCTTGGTGCCGGTCAAGGCCAGCCGCTCGCGGAGCGCGTCGAGCAGGGTCACCCGCGCCTCCACCTCGACCTGATGGCGTTCGCCGTTCACGAGCAGGGTGATCGCGCCGGAAGGAGCCGCCGCTCCGGCCAGAACGGGCTGGGTCAGCACCGGGGTGATCGCGGCGGCGGTCGCGCCCGCCTTGAGCACATCGCGTCGAGTGGGTCCGTCTTGAGTCATGCCATGGAGCTTGACCCACAACAGGGGCATGCGTCCAATGCATGTTATGCACGTAGGATATGCGCATGGCGCATGATCTCAATCTGCTCGAAACGCTGGCCGTGCTGCTGGAGGAGCGGCACATCTCCCGGGCCGCCGAGCGGATGCACCTGAGCCAACCGGCGATGAGCCGCACCTTGCAGCGGCTGCGCGCCATGTTCGGCGACGAACTGCTCGTACGAGCTCCGCAGGGCTACACGCTCACTCCCCGGGCCCGGTCGATCCAGCACGAGCTGGCCGACATCCTGCCCCGATTGGACGCCCTGCTGCGCGGCGGCTCCTTCGACCCGGCCGCCGCCACCGACTCCTTCCGCATCGCGCTCACCGACTACGCGACCACGCTGCTCGGCCCCGGCATCTTCCAGCCGCTGTTCCATCAGGCGCCCGGTGTGTCGCTCACCGCCAAGCCGCTGGACGAGCAGACCTTCGCCGACCTCGACAGCGGCCGGCTGGACCTGGCGATCCTCGGCGTCCAGCCGCCCAAGCAGTTGCGGTGGGAGGTGTTGTTCGAGGAGGACCTGGTCTGCGTGGTCTCGGCCGACCACCCGGTGACCGGCTATCGCATGTCGCTGGCGGACTTCCTCTCCTTCCCGCACGTCGTGGTGGTCATCTTCGGCGAGGAGCAGACCGTGGTCGAGCAACGGCTGGCCCAGCTCGGTCATCGCCGGCCGTCCGGCCTGCGGGTGCCGTACTTCTCCGCCGCGGTCACCGCGCTGCCGGGCACGTCGCTGGTGGCCACGCTGCCTCGCCGGCTGGCCGAGCGGTACGACGCCGATGCCGGCCTGCGCCTTCTGGAGATGCCCGCCGAGTTCTCCCCCTTCCTCTACGGCATGGCCTGGCATCCCCGGGTCGACGGCGATCCGGCGCACGGCTGGCTGCGAGAGATCGCCAGGCAGGCGGGGCGGGCGCTCAGCCGGGCCTGAGCCGGCGGTCCCCTGGGTCCGGCGGATTGGTCGCCGGCTCGCGGGCATGGCTCACGGCCGAGGCGTTCGCAGGCGCCCCGGCCGTGAAGTCACGGAACGGTCAGACGATTCCTCCGTTGACGCGCAAAACCTGCCCGTTGACCCACCGGCCAGCGGGGCCCGCCAGGAACGCGACGACCTCGGCGACGTCGTGTGGCGTGCCCAGGCGCTCCAACGGCGGCTGGGCGGCCAGGCGGGCGACGGCCTCCTCGTCCTTGCCCTTCAGGAACAGGTCGGTGGCGGTGGGGCCCGGGGCCACCGCGTTGACCGTGACGTCACGGCCGCGCAGCTCGCGAGCGAGGATCAGGGTCAGCGCCTCCACGCCGCCCTTGGTGGCCGCGTACGCCCCGTAGGCGGGGAAGGCCAGGCCCACGATCGAGCTGGACAGGTTGATGATCGCGCCGCCCCGCCGTACCCGGCGGACGGCCTGCTGGTCCACCACGAAGGTGCCGCGGAGGTTGGTCCTGACGACACGGTCGAGGACGGCCAGGTCCATATCGGCCAGCGGAGCCAGCCCCACGATTCCCGCCGCGTGCACGACGACGTCGAGGCCGCCGTAGGTCTGCTCGGCCAGGTCGAACATGGCCGTCACGGCGGTCTCGTCGGCGACGTCCGCGCGCGCCGCGATCGCGTTCCGCCCGGCCGAGGAGATCTCCGCCACCACCGACGCGGCCTTGTCGGCGTTGCCGGCATAGCCGACGACCACGGAGAAGCCGTCTGACGCCAGCCGCGTCGCGACCGCACGGCCGATGCCACGGGAGCCGCCCGTGACGAGGGCGACCCTGTCGTTCATGATGAGACCCCGTAGTCGCTCTGCTTGTCGCGGAAGATCGAGTGGTAGTGGACCTCGTCGCCGCTGCCGGTCTGCTCCTGGTTGGAGAACTCGATCCACAACCGCGGGCCGTCGAGCCGCAGGTAGGCCCCCTGGTCGTCCGGCCGGATGGAGCCTCCCCAGGCGAGGTGGGTGGAGCCGTACTGGGAGACGTACTCCCGCATCAGCGCCTCGGCGACCCGCTCGTCGCTGTCGCCCACCCAGTTGCGGATCAGGGCGGTGACCTGCTCCTGCTGCGCCGCGGGCAGGTCCGAGACCCGCACGCCCTGAGCGGGGGCGGGGAAGCGGCCGTCGTCTCCCGCGCCGACCATGATGTCGGAGAAGACGCCCTCCAGCCGGGCCCGATCCCGCACCTCGGGGGGAAGGGCGGCCAGCAGGGAGAAGACCGAGTCGGCCTCGTCGCGGAGCGGTTCCACTCGCCGGCCCGCGACCTCGAACCAGCGCGGATCGACCCCGGTGAAGGCGGGGGTGGGGCTGACGCGGCCACCGGCGTAGGTGGTCGTCACGCCCAGATGGTGGCCGCCGATCTGGACGGTGAAGCGCTCGGTCCGGCTGGGCCGGCCGAAGAAGGCGATGAAGTTGAGTTCGGAGCCGAAGGAGGTGTTCCCGCCGCCGCGCTGGTTGAGCACGTTCCCCGCGGCGATGATGCCCTGCAACTCGGCGAAGCCGTCCTCCGACAGCATGGCCTCGGCCACGCCCATCGCGGCGGCCTGCTGCTCCTGCGAGAGATCGCCGATGCGCAGCCCGTTGCGGCTGCCGTCGCGGCCCACGGGCAGGTTCGACCATTCACGCATGGTCGCCAGGTCGTCGCGGTCGTAGAGCACGTTCTCACGCTGCTCGGCGGAGAGCGTGGCCAGGAAGGTCTCGGCGGCGGCGACCACCGTCTCGGTGGCCCCCTCGACGGTGGGGCCGCCGGTCACCGGGTTGGGCCGGCTCTGGGGCAGGCTCGGCGCGGGGGCCGTGGCCGGCTGTGCGGAGCAGGCGGTGGCGAGCAGGGCGATTCCTGCCAGGGCTTTTCTCATGACGTTCTCCAGATGGCGGTTCTGCGGAAGAGGTCGGCGACCGCGAGCGCCGCCAGTGCGACGGCGACGATCGCCGGGTGGGCGGTCAGGACGTCCACGACCGGCTGCAGCGGGTTGGTCCAGCCGATGGCGCGTTCTGCGGCCCAGGTCAGGGCGAAGGCCAGGCCCGCCGCCGCGGCGGCCTGGCGTACGCGGGCGTAGTGGCGGCCCTTGGCCAGGACCAGCAGTGACGGCAGGACCAGCGCCACCACCAGGAGCTGGGCCAGCTCCACGCCGAGGTTGAAGGCCAGCAGGGTCAGCGGGTCGGGCCCGCCGCCGAGGTCGCGCAGCAGACCGGCGAAGGCCATGCCGTGCACCAGGCCGAAGCCCGCGGCGAGCGGCACCTCGCCGCCGCGGACGCGCGGACGCCAGGCGTGCACGGCGGAGGCGGCGACCGACAGGGCGATGACGACCTCGACCCACCGGGTGTCGAACTGCCAGCCGCCCAGCGTGACCCCGGCCAGGGTGAGCGAGTGCCCCACGGTGAACGCGGTGACCACCTCGAGCGAACGTCCGATCGCCGGGGCGGGCAGCAGGAGCATGGCCAGGAAGAGCAGGTGGTCGAAGCCCTCCAGGACGTGGGCGGTGCCGGCGAGGAGGGTGGCCGCGAAGCCGCCGTCCGGCCCGGAGACGGTGAGGCTGCCGGTGTGGTGGTTGAAGGTGCCGGCCGGCCGCAGCCGGGGTTCGTCCAGCGTGCCGCCGGTCCGTCCGAGGTAGAGGTGCACGTCGTGGGTGAGCACCTCGCGCAGGATGACGTCGGCGGCAACGGTCAGGTCGCTGGTGTCGGGCTCCCCCGGCGGCCGGAGGCGGAACGGCACGCTGATCGCCGGCTCGGCGTTCACGGTCGTCGCGGTGGGGGCGCCGAAGGTCTCCTGCCAGATCCCGTTCGGCCCCCGCACCGTCAGGCGATCGGCGAGGTAGGCGGCCAGCGGGCCGTCCTCGGGCTTCCAGGCCAGCTCCAGTTGATCCTCGGGCAGGTGGACGGCTCCGGAGACGCCGTCGGGACGGACGTCCAAAACCAGTGCGGTGGATCCGGGCGGGTGCGCCGCGGCCTCGCCCGCGGTCATCAGCAGCGCGGCCACGGCGGCGCAGAGCAGCACGGCCGTCCGGCGGGCCGCGAGCATCGGGGCCGGCCCGGCGCGGCCGAGTCCGCTCAGCCAGGCCCGTCTGCTGGGGCAGGTGTCCATGAGCACGCTCCTGTAACTTCGCTAAACAACCTCTATAACGAGAGTATGTATAACGCTGTTCTAGGAGCGATGGCAAATGCGTATAATCGCGTTATGAGCAAGGAGCCGGCTCCACGTCAGCGCATCCTCGACGTCACCATCGAGCTGCTGGAGTCCAAAGGCGTCGAGGGCGTCTCGGTCCGCGACGTGTGCGAGCGGGCCGGCGTCAAGGCCCCGACGGTCTACCACCACTTCGGCGACAAGGACGGCCTGCTCGAAGCCGTCGTCACCGCCGGCTTCGAGCGCTACCTGGAGGAGAAGCGCAAGCGCGCGCCCTCCGGTGACCCTGTGGCCGACCTGTGCCGCGGCTGGGACGGCCACGTCGAGTTCGGCGTCACCCACCCGGCCTTCTACGCGCTCATGTACGGCACGCCCCGCCCCGCCAAGCGACACCCGGCCGCCCTGGAGGGCGAGGAGATCCTGACCGAGCTGGTCCGGCGCATCGCCGAGGCCGGACGCCTGCTGCTGCCAACCCCCGAGGTGGTGCACATCGTCCACTCGGCCACCGTCGGCACGACCCTCACCCTCATCACCGAGCCCGAGGCGCCCGGCGCCGAGCACCTGTCCCAGCGTGTGCGCGACGCCGTCTTCGCCTCGGTCATCTCCGGATACGGCCACCCGGCCGAGCGGCGCGACGGCCTCGCCCGGCAGGCGCTGACCCTGCTCGTCACGCTCTCGGCCCAGTCCGAAGGCGTGCCGCTCACCGGAGGCGAGCGGGCACTGCTGGCCGAACTACTCGGAAAGCTGGCCGTGTAACATCGTTACATTGTCAGAGGGCCGCATCCAGCAGGCAGCGAGGGGTCCCGTGCAGTTCGTCCATGACCACCCGCCCGGCCACGCCGAACACGTCGGCCAGGAGTTGCGGTGTGATCACCTCTGTCGGCTTGCCGTCGGCCCAGACCCGTCCCTCGTGGAGTGCGACGATGCGTTCGGCGAAGCGGGCCGCGTGGTCCAGTTCGTGCAGGACGGTCACGACGGTGAGGCCGCGCGCCTCGCGCAGGGTGCGCACGAGTTCGAGGACCTCCAACTGGTGGCGGATGTCCAGGTGGGCGGTCGGCTCGTCCAGGAGCAGGATGCCGGTGTTCTGGGCCACGGCGAGCGCGAGCCGTACGCGCTGGCGCTCGCCCCCCGACAGCGTGTCGAGGACGCGGTCGGCGAGATGGGCGACTCCGGCCAGTTCCAGCGCCTCGTCCATGGAGTCCGACTCCCACAGCAGCCCCAGCGGTCCCCGGTGCGGATACCGTCCCTGCCGCACGAGCTCGCGGACGGTGAGCGCCGGGACGGGCGGCAGGGTCTGGTGCAGGACCGCCAGCCGCTGGGCCACCTGCCGGCGCGACAGGGACGCCAGCTCCGTACCGCCGAGCAGGATCCGGCCGGACGACGGCTTGAGCAGGCCCGCGATCAGGCGCAGCAGCGTGCTCTTGCCGCACCCGTTCACGCCGACCAGGGCGACGAACTCGCCGGCTTCGACGGTCAGGTCGATCCCGGCCAGGACCGGGCGGGTGGCGTACGAGAAGTGCAGGTCCTGGACCATCACGCTCATTGAGATCTTCCCAGTCTGATCAGGACGGCGGAGCCGGCCAGTGCGGTGATCACACCGGCCGGGACGCCGAGCCGGTGCGTGCCGTTGAGAAAATGCCCGGCGAGCTGGGCGAGGCTGTCCGCGCCTGCGAGCGCGACGGCCCCGGCGACGGCGGCGGTCAGGACGCGGCCGCCCAGCCTGCGGGCGACGTGCGGGGCGACCAGACCGACGAAGGCGATCGCCCCCGCCAGGCTGGCCGCGCCGGCGGTCAGCGCGATGGCCACGGTCAGCGCGATGGCCCGGCCGAGGGCGGGGTGCAGGCCGAGCGAGGCGGCGTGATCGTCGCTGGGCGCCAGGACGGCCAGCAGGCCCGAGCAGGCCCACGCCAGGGCGATGCCGCCGGCGATCCACCAGGAGGCGAAGGTCAGGTGTTCCCACACCCGCCCCTCCACCGAGCCGATCAGCCAGCGCAGCGCGTTACCGAACCTGCTGGGCTGGTAGGCCAGCAGCATCGTGGTCAGCCCGGCCAGCAGCGCGCTGCCCAGCAGGCCGTGGACCACCAGATGGGCCGGATCGCGGCCGGCCGAGAGCAACCAGGTGACCCCGCCGCCCAGCGCGCCCCCGGCCAGCGCGGCGAGCAGGGCACCGGCCGCGGAGTCGGCGGGGAACAGGCCGAGGGTGAGCCCGCCCAGGATGCCGAGCACCGCGCCGGGGTTCACGCCGGAGAACTCCGGCGCGGCCAGTGAATTGCGCAGCGTCGCCTGCAGCACGTACCCGGAGACGCCCAGGGCCGCCCCGGTGAGCAGCGCGGTGAGCAGCCGGGGCACACCGAGCTCCCACACGATCTTCTCGGCCTGGCCGTCGGCGGCGCTGTCGAGCAGACCCGCGATGGCGCCGATCGGCTGCCCGGAGACGAGCAGGTGCGTGGCCGCGACCACCGCGAGCAGCACCGCCGCCGTGGCCACCCGGCCGAACCTGGCCGTACGCGCGCCGGGCGCCGGCCTGGTCGTGAGCGTCATGCTGAACCCCGCTTTCGCAGCAGGACGGCCCCCGTCAGGACGCCGGCCAGGGCCGTCCACGCGCCAAGAGGGGTCTCCACCGGGGCGAACGCCAGCCGCGCCGCCACGTCGGCGGTCATGGTGACCAGTGCGCCCAGCGCGGCCGACCACGGCAGCCAGCTCCGGACCCCCGCGTGCGGGCGCAGCCGCCGGGCGACCACCGGCGCCAGGAACCCCACCCATGCGATGGGACCGCAGGGTCCCGTCACGGCGCCGATCAGCAGGGTCGCCACCGCCAGGACCCCCAGCCGGGCCCGGTTCACCCGGCTGCCGAGGGAGGCAGCCGCGTCGTCGCCCAGCCGCAGCAGGCCGAGCGCGGGGACGCAGAGCACGATGAGCGGGATCGCGACGGCGAACCACGGCAGCGTCCTGGCGGTCTGCTCCCACATCAGGCCGGACAGGCTGCCGACGAGATAGCGGAAGAGCATGTCGTACTGGAGGCGGTCGGCGGTGGCCATCACGGCCAGCAGCAACGCCTGGATCGCGGTCGAGACGGCGGCGCCGATCAGCAGGACGCCTCCGGCGCTCCGCCCGGATCGGGCCGCGGCCAGCGTGGCCAGCCCGCCGAGCGCGGCGCCCAGCAGGCCCGCCAGCGGGTACAGCGGGGGCGGCACGGGCAGCGCCCACACCACGCACACGCTCACGGCCAGCGCGGCCCCGGTCGAGACGCCGAGCATCTCCGGGACGGCGAGCGGGTTCCGAAGCGACTCCTGTAGGAGGAGCCCGGCCGTGCCGATGGCCGCGCCGCCGAGCAGGCCGATCAGCACGCGTGGGACGCGCAGCTCCCAGACCACGACGTGCGCGATCGAGTCCGGCGCGATGGACAGGAGGTTCTGGGGGGACACGAAGGGCGTGCCCAGGCACAATCCGGCCAGCGCCACTGCGGCGAGGCCGAGTCCGGCCACCCATGGCGCGAGCGTGAAGGGGCGCCCGGCGGTGTCCGCCGGGCGCCCGTCGAGCGCAGTGCTCATCCGGCGGCCTTGGCCAGCGCCTCGTCCAGGATGATGCCGAACGCCCTGGTGCCGCGGCCCGACGCCCACAGCTCGGTCGGCACCTCGTACACCTTGCCCGCCGCCACTGCGGGCACGCGCTTCCACACCGGGTTGTCCTTGTAGTGCTCGCTGACCGAGGTGCCGAAGGACTGGATGAAGATGACCTGGGGCGCCTTGGCCAGGATCTCCTCGATGCTGTACGCCTGCGCGGTCTCGAAGCCGCCGCCCTTGCTGGGCCAGGGGTAGGCGAAGAACTGCGACATGAAGTGGCCCAGCACGTCCTCGGTGGTGTTCACGCCGATCGCGGTGCCGCCGTACATGGCCAGGACCGGCTTTTTGTCCAGCCCTGCGGCCTTGGCCCGGGTGAGCCCGTCGGCGAGCTTGGCGCGGAAGCGCGTCTCGGCCGCCGCCTGCTGCTGCCCCCGGTCGGTGAGCTGGGCGAGCGCGCGCAGGTAGCCGATCGAGTCGTCGTACGACTTCACCTGGACCACCCACAGCGGCGCGAACTTCTCCACGGCGGTCCTGAGCTGGTCGTGCACCCCGGCCAGGCCGATCACCAGGTCCGGCTTCGCCTCGGCGATCTTCGCGACGTCCTCGCCGCCGAAACTGCCGGGGATGACGGGGACGTCGGCGCCCTTCGCCCCCAGGTAATCGGGGCGGGACAGCAGCTTGGGGGTCGTGGTGGCCACCGGTGCCAGGCCCAGCTCGACGAGGGCGTCGTCGCACAGGCCGGTCAGGCACACCACGCGCTCGGGCTTCTTCTTCAGCGTGAACGTCTTGCCGTGCGGGTCGGTGACGGTCAGGGCGGCGCTGACCGCGGTGACCGGAGCGGGGGTCACCGCGGCGGCTTGCGGGGTCGCCGGAACGGCGGTGCCGGTACGGGGGTCGCTCTGACCACAGGACGCCACCAGGGCGAGCGGGACGACGGCGATGAGGGACCGCCTCATCGCCGCCCAGAAGCGCTGCCCGCCGAGGGAGAGAGCGCCGCGGCGCATGGGACCTCCAGGTGTGAAAACCATTATCAACACTAGACGGTGAAAATAGTTATCATTTACGCTCACTTCGCATCAAGGGCGAATCATGCCTCCATGGGATCGGAAAGGACAGCGAGTGATCGTTCATCGCCGGCTGCTGCAACTGGCCGGCAGCGTGCGCGGGCCCATCGCGGCCTGCGTGGGGCTGGGCCTGGCCGTCAGCGCCGCGTACGTCGCCCAGGCCGTCCTGCTCGCCGCGGCCCTGGCGGCCCTGGTGCGCGGGGACGCCATGGCCGCGGTGCGCCTGCTGGCCTGGGCCCTGGCGGTGATCGCGTCACGGGCGGCGCTCCTGTGGGCCAGGGAGGCCGTGACGGTGTGGGCGGGCGGGCTGGTCAAGGCCAGGCTGCGCGACCGGCTGATCGTCCACCTGGGCCGGCTGGGGCCCGCTCACCTGACCGGCGCCCGCACCGGGAACGTGCAGACCACACTGGTCGAGGGCGTGGAGGGGCTCGACCCGTACTTCAGCCGGTACCTGCCGCAGGTCGTCGTCACCTTCTGCGTGCCGGTGGCGCTGGTCGGCTGGCTGTTCACGGTCAACGCGCCGGCTGCGGCGGTGCTCGCCGTGGCGGTGGCAGGGGTCCTGATCATTCCCCGGTTCTGGGACGCGACGCTGCTGCGGCGGGGACGCGGCCGATGGGCCGCGTTCGCCGCGCTCGCCTCCGACTACCTGGAGGCGATGCAGGGCATGGCGACGCTGCGGGCGTTCGGCGCCGTCGGCACACTCGGCACGCGGCTTGCCGGACGCGCCCACGACCTCTACCTGACCACCATGCGTCAGCTCAGGATCTCGCTGGTGGAGACCGGGATCAGCGCGTTCTTCGTCCAGGCGGGCACGGCCGCGGCCGTCCTCGCCGCCACGACCGCGGGCAGCGCGTGGGAGGTGTTCGCGGTCCTGATGATCGCCATGGAGTGCTTCCGCCCGGTGAAGAACCTCTCCGAAGCCTGGCACGCCGGATATCTCGGGATCACGGCGGTCGATGGCATCGAGGCCCTGCTGTCGGCGTCCCCGGCCGTGGAGGACCGGGGAACGCGGCGCGACTTCCCGGCGGCGCCCGCCATCACGTTCGAGCAGGTCACCTTCACCTATCCGGGCTCCGACCGGCCCGCCGTCCGCGACGTGTCCTTCACCGTCGAGCCGGGCAGCACGGTCGCCCTGGTCGGACCGTCCGGCGCCGGCAAGAGCACGCTCGCCGCCCTCCTGCAACGCCACCACGACCCCGACCAGGGGAGGATCACCATCGGCGGAGTCGACGTACGCGACCTCACGCTCGACACCCTGCGCGGCGGCGTCGCCGTCGTGGCGCAGGACACCTACCTCTTCCACGGCACCGTGGCCGAGAACCTGCGTCTGGCCAGGCCCGACGCCGGGGACGAGGACCTGGTCGCCGCCGCCGGGCTGGCCGCCGCCCACGACTTCATCACCGAGCTGCCCGACGGCTACGACACGCCGCTGGGGGAGCGCGGGGCGACGCTGTCGGGCGGGCAGCGGCAGCGCCTGGCCATCGCGCGGGCGCTGCTGGCCGACGCCCCCGTCCTGGTGCTCGACGAGGCCACCTCGCACGTCGACGCGCGCACCGAGCAGGCCCTGTCCGAGGTACGGCGCGGCCGTACCTGCCTGGTGATCGCCCACCGGCCCGACACCATCCGGCAGGCAGACCATGTGGTGACCCTGGAGAACGGCACCCTACTGGAGACCGTGGCATGAACCCGTCCATCCGCTGGCTGGCCGGCGCCGTCGGCGCGCACCGACGGGCCTTCGTCTCCACCCTCGTCTCGAACCTGCTGGGACAGCTTGCGGCACTCGGCGCGACCGTGACCGGCGCCTGGCTCGTCGGCCGGGTGATCAGCGGGCAGAGCGCGCCGCTCGACCTGGTCGGCGCGGTACTCGGCGGGCTGGTCGCCGTGGCCACGCTGGCCGCCTGGTGGGAGACCTACGTCGCGCACGACCTGGCGTACCTGGTGCTGGCGAGGCTGAGAGGCCAGGTGTACGACGCGATCGCCAGGATCGCTCCGGCCCGCCTGCTCGGCCGCCGCAGCGGCGACCTGTCCGCGGCCGTGCTGTCGGACATCGAGACCCTGGAGTGGTTGTTCGCGCACACTCTGGCGCAGCTCATCACGGCCGGCACGGTGCTGATGGCCGGCAGCGTGGCCGCGGCGATGATCGATCCGCTGCTGCTGACGGTATCGCTGCCGCTGGCCGTGTGCGTGGTGGCCGTGCCGCTGTGGTTCCGCAAGGCTTCGCGCCGGCAAGGCGACGAGCTGCGGGCCGCCACCGCCGAGCTGACCTCCGACGTCATCGACACCGTCCAGGGCATGCCCGAGCTCGCGGCCTTCCGCGCGCTGGAACGCCGCAGGGACCTGCTGGCGCGCAAGACCCGCCGGCTGGCCCGCGCCCAGGCGGCCAACGCGGCCCGCGGCGGATTGGAGGCGGCCCTCACCGACCTGCTCCTCGCCGTCGCGGCGGCCGGGACGCTGCTCCTGGTCGCCACGGCGATTCGCACCCCGGCCGACGCCCCGGTCGCCATGGTGCTGGCCGCCGGCGCCCTGGGCCCCGCGGCCCAGGTGGCGCTGCTGCTCAAGGAGTACGGCACGCTGCGTGCGGCGGCCGATCGCGTGCACACGCTGGTCACCGCGCCCGCCAACGTGTCCCCGCCGCGCGAGGTCCTCCCGGTGTCCGCCGAGCCGGACGTGGTCTTCGAGGACGTGCGCTTCCGGTACACCCCGGACGGGCCCGAAGTGCTGCGCGGGGTTTCCTTCCGCATTCCGTATGGCAAGACGGTCGCCCTGGTCGGCGCCTCGGGGGCGGGCAAGTCGACCTGCGTGTCGCTCCTGCTGCGCTATTGGGACCCGGACGGCGGGCGCATCCTGGTGGGCGGCGTGCCGCTGCCGCGGATCGCCGAACCGCACCGGCACGTCACGGTGGTGCCGCAGGACGTGCGCCTGTTCGCCGGCACGATCGAAGAGAACGTCCGGCTCGGCGCCCCCGGTGCCGACGCGGCGGTCGCCCTGCGCACCGCCCAGCTCACCATCGACCCGGAGCTGCCGGTCGGCGAGCGAGGCGCGACCCTCTCCGGCGGCCAGCGTGCCCGGGTGGCCATCGCCCGGGCGCTCGCCACGGGCGCGCCGGTGCTCGTGCTGGACGAGGCGGTGGCCAACCTCGACACCGACAACGAGGCCCGCCTCACCGAGGCGCTCCGGCAAGCCGCCGCGGGACGGGCCACGCTCGTCATCGCCCATCGCCTGTCCACCATCCGCCAAGCCGATCACATCGTGCTGCTGGAAGAGGGACGGGTCGCCGCCGAAGGCTCCTACGACGAGCTCGGCGAGCGGTTGTCCCACCTGTTCGCACCCCGCCCGTGAGCCGACGGGGACGGGAGCTGTCCCAGCGGATGCACCGGACCGCCCAGTGGCCGCTGTCGCTGCCGGTCTCGCTGAGCTCAGCGGGTCACCACGGTCTCCCGCTCCACATGCGACAACTTCTCGGGATTACGCACGTGGTAGGCGCCGGTGACGTAGCCGTTCTCCACGCGCACCGCCACCACTCCGTCGATCTCCCCATCGACCCGTACGAGCAGCCCGGGGCCGCCATTGATCTGAACCAGCTCGACCGACCGTTCCGCGTCGCGCTTCCACCAGCCGACGGCCAGCAGGCGAGCCACGTTGTCGATCCCCACGACGGGCCGCAGCAGGGCGTGCCTGACCCCGCCGCCGTCGCTCAGGGCGACGACGTCCGGCGCGAGGACGTCGAGCAGGCTCTGCAACTCGCCGGTTTCGACCGCTCGCTTGAAGGCCTGGAGCACGGCCCGGGTCTCGGCCGGGGAGGCGATGCCGCGTGGCCGGCGCGCGGCGACGTGCGCCCGCGCCCGGTAGGCGATCTGGCGTACCGCGGACGGGCTCTTGTCGACGGCTTCGGCGATCTCGTCGTAGTCCAGATCGAACACCTCGCGCAGCACGAACACCGCCCGCTCGGTCGGCTGCAGCGTCTCCAGCACCAGCAGCATCGCCATGGAGACGCTCTCGGCGAGCTCGACGTCCTCGGCCACGTCGGGCGCGGTCAGCAACGGCTCGGGCAGCCACGGCCCGACGTAGGACTCCTTGCGCCGGCCGAGCACGCGTAGCCGGTCCAGCGCCTGCCGGGTGACGATCCGCACCAGATAGGCGCGCTTCTCCCGCACGGTGTCGAGATCGACGTCCACCCATCGCAGCCAGGTCTCCTGTAGGACGTCCTCGGCGTCGGCGGCCGAGCCGAGCATCTCGTAGGCGACGGTGAACAGCAGGTTGCGGTGGGCGACGAACGCCTGGGTGGCGGAGTCCACAGAGTCCACAGAGTCCACAGAGTCCACAGAGTCCACGGAGTCCACGGAGTCGACGTGGTCGGCACGATCGAGCGGCTCGGCCGGGTCCGCACGTCGTTCGCTCCGCTCGGTCATGCCCCGCTCCTGCCTGTTCGTTCTCAGCATTGCCACACGCACAAGACGTGTGTCCCCACCGCGTTGTAACACCCACGGCGGGTGGCCTATGTCACACGGCCGCGCTGTTACGGGGATCGGGGCGCCGTCGTCTCGTGGTCGTCAGGACGCCGCGCGAACGATCCGTACGGCAATACGACGAGAAGGGACGTCTTCCCCATGTCCACGCCCACGACGACCGGCCAGCGGTCGCGCATGCCCAACCCCCTCCCCTTCCTCCCCGAGCTGGCGGAAGTCGCCGAAGGTCTGCACAAAGCCCTCCAGAACGGCGCGATTCCGCAGACCACCATCCACCTGCTGCACCTTCGCGCCGGGCAGCTCCTCGGCAGCACGTACTTCACCATCAGGGAAACCGGCAACCTGCGCAGGATCGGGGAATCGGAGGAGCGCATCACCGCCGTGGCCACCTGGCGGGACGCCACCTGCTTCACCGACGCCGAACGGATCGCGCTGGAACTCGTGGAGGCGGTCCTCACCCCGAACCCGTCCGGGGAACGCGTCCCCGACGAGCTGTACGCCAGGGCGTCGGCGCACTACGACGACAAGGCGATGTGGACGCTCATCATGGCGATCTCCCACATCGGTTTCTTCACCCCCGCCGCGCTCATCGCCAAGCCGATCCCCGGCATGCCCCCCGGCCAGAACTACACCGAGTAAGGAAGGCACCCAGCATGAGCATCACCACGTTCGCGGTGGCGGGAGCGACCGGGCGGCTGGGCCGCCACGTCGTGGACGTCCTGACCGAGCGGGGACACCAGGTCGTGCCGATGTCCCGCGCCACCGGCGTGGACATCATCACCGGTGAGGGCCTCGCCGAGGCCCTCACCGGGGTCGAGGTCATCATCGACGTCGCCTCCTGGCACTCCTCCGACCAGGACGCCGCGACGGAGTTCTTCCGTACGTCGGCCCGCAACCTGCACGAGTACGGCCACCAGGCGGGGGTCGCCCAGATCACCATGGCGTCCATCATCGGCGCGGACAAGGCCACCGCCGGTTTCCTCGCCGCCAAGAAAGTGCACGAGGAACGTCTCCTGTCCGGTCCGCTCCCCGTCCGCATCCTGCGGGCCGCGCAGTTCCACGAGTTCGTCGGCCGGCTTCTGGACTGGCAGCAGGGCGAGGTCGCCTACCTCCCGGCCCTGCCCACCCAGCTCGTGGCCTGCCGCACCGTGGCCGAGGAACTGGTCGACCTGGCCACCGCCCCCGCCGCCCCCGGTACGCCGATCCCCGAGATCGCCGGCCCCCGCAAGGAGATCATGGCGGAGGCGGCCCAGCTTCTCGGCGCCCGCCGGGGCATCAAGGTCGTCGGCGTCGACGGGTCCGGCATGCCCGATGCCGAGCTGGCCGCCAACGGCGCCTTCCTGCCCGGCCCGCACGCCAAGCTCGCCGGACCCACCTTCCAGGAGTGGCTCGACACCCAGCCCTGAGCCGGCCTTGCCCTTGTTCTCGGAACTCCGCCATCCGGAGCCCGAGAACAAGGGCTCCCCGAGCGCGAGAGAGGCTCCACCGCCGAGATCGTCGGCCTGCCGGCCAAGACCCGCGCCTGACGGTCCCACACGATCACCGGACGAAAGGACAGACGATGACGCAAGCCCCGGAATTGCCGCTGCACATGCGGAGGAACGGGCTCAACCCAGTCGAGGACCTGGCCCGGGCTCGCGACAGCGAGGGTGTGGTGCGGGTGACTACGCCGTTCGGCGTGCCCGCGTACGTGATCTGCCGCCATGAGGACGTTCGCCAGGTGCTGGCGGATCCGGCCCGGTTCAGCAGCGCCCTGACACCGCTCCCGGGGTCCGGGCAGATGAACGCCGACGAACCGGCCAAGATGCGGGCCGGGCAGCTGATCGGATTCGACCCGCCCGAGCACACGCGGTTGCGCCGGATGCTCACCCCGGAGTTCACGGTACGGCGGATGCGCAGGCTGGAGCCGCGGATCACCGAGATCGTCCAGACGGCTCTGGACGATCTGGAGCGGGCCGGCAAGCCGGCCGATCTGGTGGAGCACTTCGCGCTGCCGGTGCCGTCGCTGGTGATCTGCGAGCTGCTGGGCGTGCCGCATGCCGACCGCGCCGAGTTCCACGAGCGCGCCGTGCGCCTGCTGGACACCTCCTTGCCGATGGAGCGGCGCGTCGTGGCGCAGCGGGAGGACCGCGCCTACATGGCCGGCCTGGTGGCCCGTGCCCAGGCGGACCCGGGCGAGGACATGCTGGGCATGCTGGTGCGCGAGCACGGCCACGGTCTCAGTACCGACGAGCTGATCGGCATCGCGGGACTTCTGCTGCTGGCCGGGCATGAGACGACCTCGAACATGCTCGGCCTGGGCACCCTGGCCCTGCTCCGGCACCCGGACCAGCTGGCGATGATCCGCGACGATCCGGCGCGGGTCGAGCCGGCCGTCGAGGAGCTGTTGCGCTGGCTGTCCGTCGTGCAGTCGCTGCCGCCGCGCACGACCACGACGGATGTGGAGATCGCCGGGCATGCCATCCCCGCCGGCTCGCTCGTGATCTGCTCGTTCCCTGCCGCCAACCGCGATCCTGTCTTCGTCGGCGATCCCGAGACACTCGACATCACCCGGGGAGCCGCCGGCCACGTCGCCTTCGGCCATGGTGTGCACCACTGCCTCGGGGCGCCGCTGGCGCGGATGGAGATGCGCATCGCCTTCCCGGCACTGTTGCGGCGCTTCCCCGGCCTCGCCCTGGCCGATCCGTACGAGCAGGTGGACTACCGCGTCTTCAGCCTCGTGTACGGCGTGAACACGCTGCGGGTGACCTGGTGAGCAGGCAGCCGGCACCTCACCCGTCCGGCACCCCGACCACCAAGGAGAGTGATCCCATGTCAACGTCGGCCGAGCTCCCCTCCTCTGTTCATGCGAAGCGGCCCGTGCGTCCCCGGTTCTTCGGCCTGATGAAGGCGAGCACGGCGTTCCTGGCCGCCACGCTGCTGGTGCAGGGGATCACCGCTGGGCAGCTCCTGTCCGGCGAGGGCAGCCGCCAGTTGCACCATGCCATCTGCCCCATCGTCACGGTCGCGATGGTTCTGCAGATCATCGCCGCGTTCCTGGTGTGGCGGGCAGGCCGCGGATCAGCGCGGTACCTGGCCGTCAGCGCGCTCCTGATGGTGCTGATCAGTGTCCAGTTCGTGGTCGGTGGAAGCGGCGACCTCGCCGTCCACGTCCCTCTCGGCGTAGCGCTGTTCGGCGCGAGCGCCGTCCTGGCGGCACAGGTATGGTTGCCCCGCCCGGCCCACACCGCCGGCTGAACTCAGAGGCGTCAGCCTCGCCGCCGCCGCCTTCCTGGCCACCCCGCGCACGGCCAACCCCGACACCCCCCGCGCCCACGCCTCGGCCATCGACCGCGTCACCGCACTGCTCGGCCGCGACCGGCCGCTCGCCGACGTCACCGACACCGAGATCGGTGCCGCGCTCACCGAGCTGTGGGTCCGATGCGCGCCGGCGACCCGGAACCGCAACCGCGCCGCCCTCGCCTCCTGGCTGACCTGGTGCCAGACCAAGAAGCACTGGGCCGCCCGTCGGTCCCGGCCGAGGCCGAACGCCGCAAGGAGAGCCCCCGGCTGCGCGGGCACGTGCTTCGCCCCCCCAGGTCCGTCAAGGGATGCTTGCAACACGGGCGGCCTGGTGGGCCGCCCGTGTTCTGCAGGGCGGGGACTATGCCGCCGGGGTGGGGGTTTCCTGGGCGCGGGGGAAGAAGGGAAGTTCGATGTGGACGCGGTCGGCGGCGGCGAGGATCATTGAGGCGTCATCTACCGGCGGCTGGATCGCCTGGTTGATCCGCTGCTTGATGTACTTGCCGTCGGCGCCGACGGCCATGACTCTGCGGTCCCAGCCGCGGGTGAAGATCCCTCCCGCGCCGCCCAGGTCCAGGCAGGTGACGTAGGGACCGGGGGTGAAGTCGCGCGGCGGGATGCCGAGCAGGTCGGCCGCGGCGTTGTAGCCGGCGACCTTGCCGAGCGGGGTGGTGTGCTGGCAGGCCTGCATGACGGTGTGCTCGGCGTCGAAGGCCGCCGCGGCGGTGTCGCCGGCGACGAAGACCTCGGGAAGAGCGCGCAAGTGACGGTCGACCGGCACCCGGCCGAGATGGTCGAGTTCGCCGGAGATCTGCCGGGTGAGCTCGCTGGCCCGCATGCCCACCGACCAGACCACCGCGTCCGCCGGAACCTTGGTGCCGTCGGACAGGACGGCGTATCCGTCGCCCACCTCCTCCAGCGTCGTTCCAAGGCGCCGTTCGACCCCCAGTTCGTCCAAGGCCGCTTCGATGGCCGCGCGCGGGCCCGGGCCGAGTTGCTCTCCGACCGCCTGCGCCCGATCCACCAGCAGCACCCGGCCGCGGGCGGCGAGTTCGGTCGCGGCCTCCAGGCCGGTGAACCCGGCACCGACCACCACGACCGAGTAGGTCTTCCGGCCACGCAAATGGTCGGCGAGACGACGGGCCGCCTCCAGAGTGTCGATGTCGAAGAGCCGTTCGTTGCCGGGCAGGTCCCGCGGCCGGACGAGCGCGCTGCCCGCCGCCAGGACCAGGCGGTCATAGACGATCTCCTCACCGCCTGCCACCACCACTCGCCGGTCGGTGTCGATCGTGCTCACCCAGGCCCGCAGGTGCTGGACCCCGATCGGGCCGAGGATCCTACTCAGCGCGACCTTAGCCAGCTCCGGCTCCGGCTCGTACAGTCGCGGCCGCAGCACCAGATGCTCGTTCGGCGTGATGAGCGTGATGCGCAGGTCCGCGCCGGTGCCCGTGTCCGCGTGCATGGTGCGGGTACGTGCCAGCGCCGCTCCCGCCGCGCTCCACACACCCGCGAAACCGCCTCCGATGATCACAACGCGTGCCATCGTGTCGTCCTCTCTCAGCCGCGCCCCCACCGGGGATCGGTGGGGGCGACAGGGAGACAAGACGGCGGGTTCAGATGTGACCGACGCGCTCCAGCTTCTTGGGATTGACCAGTCTCCGCCGGCACGCATGTAGCGGAACTTCACATCGCGGTAGAAATGGTCGGCGGGTCCCGACGCGTTCTCGGTCATGCCGTAAACCCAGCCCGAGGCCCTGTAGGTGGGGGAGCCGCCGGCGGGGGAGAAGTTCACAGTGATCGACTGGTCGTCGGCCTGGGCCGGCGGGGCGGTGATGAGGACGGACGAGGCGATGAGCGTGCCTGCGGCCAGACAGCCTGCAGTTCCTCGGCATGACGCAGGTGGCGGATGCCGGTCTCGACACCGGCGGCGGCACAGTAGCCCTGCCAGCGGTGGTGGGCGGCGTCGTACGACAGCGGCCCCGCCGGCGCCGTTGATGCCGGCCCGGAACAACGGGCCTGAGGTGTAGCCGGCGGGTACGAGCACCCACCGGGAGCACCGGTACCCAGACCCGGATGGGACGGGACAAGTCCCTCAATCGGGATGGTGCCCGCGACGCTCCGTGTCGCAAACCGACATCAGCGCAGGTCAAAGGAATATTGCGTGGTGTCCTGGTCGACCTGGTGCCGCGCCGTTTCCATGGTTGTCGGAAGCGGCCCTCTCAACGGACGAACCTACGCCAGGCGGTGGTTTCCGGCGTACTGCCGGTGCCATTGCTCCACTACTCAGTGGTACCGTATAGTGGTACTCAGTACTACAAAGTAGCAGGATCGATGAGGGCCACGATGGACGACCTGACGGAGATGCTCAAGGGCACGCTAGAGGGCTGCGTGCTGGAGATCATCGGCGGCGAGGAGACGTACGGGTACGCCATCACGCGCCGGCTGAACGAACTCGGCTTCGCCGACGTCGTCGAGGGGACGGTTTACACCATCCTGCTGCGGCTGGAGAAGAAAGGGCTCGTCCAGGTGACGAAACGACCGTCCGCGCAGGGCCCGCCGCGCAAGTTCTATGCGCTCAACGACGCGGGACGCGAAGAACTCGCGATGTTCTGGGCGAAATGGGAGTACGTCTCATCACGGATCGACAAGCTCAAGGAGGGCGGCCGATGAGCTTCTGGGAGACCATCACAGGCAGCGATCTCACCAGGGAATGGAAGGCGTTCGAAGTCCGGGCCGCGGCACTGCCGGCCGACTACCGGGCGGCGTGGGAAGAGATCAAGGGTCATCTTTTTCCCTACGCGGACTTCACCGGCCGCAACCTGATGCCGATTCTCGACAATGCTCTGGGGCTGCTCGAAGAGACGGCGGCCGAAGGGCAGAGCATTCACGAGGTGCTGGGTGACGACATCGGGGGCTTCTGTACGGCGCTGGCCGGCGGAGCAGGGGCTCGGAACTTTCGCGACCGGTGGCGCGAGCAGTTGAACAGGAACGTCGCGAGGAAACTGGGCCGGCTGGGAGGCTGACGTGGGCATCCGGGACATCATCGAGGGCAAGAAGCAGTGGCGGGCGCACATGGCGCGGGTGAAGGCGCTCCCGCCGGACTATCAGATCGTCTACAAGGAGATGCAGAAGTACCTCTTCAAGGTTGGACCGATCGACCTGCTTGACGGGTCACTGCTGCCAGGCATCGTCGATTTCTTCGAGGAGGGTGTCGCGACCGGCAAGGGAGTCCTGGAACTCATCGGCAACGACGTCGCCGCCTTCTGCGACGGCCTGATCAAGGACTCGCCCACCTTCGCGGCCATCTACCAGGAGTCCATCAGCGGGAAACCCGGCACCGCCGAGAAGTAACACCCGTCAACCCAAGGCACCGGGGGGCGCCTTGACCATCGGGACGTCGTTGTCGTGCCGCCCGGACGCCCCTGGCGAGCTGAGCAGCTTGTAGGCGCGCCTGCGGGTGAAAACGGAGTTCCTCGAGGACAGCGAGCCGGGCGGCTCAACGTGTAGGTACTGCCCGCGACTGTTGCGGGCCGGCGTGCATCTGGCGGCCCTGATCGGCCGCAGGCACTGGATCGGGCCAACGCCGAGCTGAGCAAGTCGTGCCCGCCAATCGACCTGACGCAGGTCAAACTCCAACATCTCGAAGCGCTCGTAGACCTCGAGCAGCCCGACGGCCACCTGCGTGTCTTCTGCGATCAGGCGCTTGAACGGGCCCCCGGGAGGGTGCTGGAACACCCGCCGAGGCCGCGCCCGCGACAGCAGAGCGCGTCGGGGGAGGACCCGGTGGAGTTCGCCGAGGCGTTTCTTGCGAACTACCCGCAGGGTCAGTGAATCCGCCGGGAGCGAAAACGGCCGACCAACGCCATCAATCGCGTCACGAGCGACAAGCCATGACGAAACAGAGAACGGATATCTGAATGACAGCCACTAAGGCCCGAGGGCCTGTGATCCATGTGCAGGGCCTGGAGAAGTCGTACAAGGAGCTGCGTGTGCTGCGCGGTGTGGACTTCGACGTGGCGCGGGGCAGTATTTTCGCCCTGCTCGGCTCGAACGGGGCGGGCAAGACCACGGTCGTGAAGATCCTGTCCACGCTGCTCAAGGCCGACGCGGGCACGGCCGGCGTCAACGGCTTCGACGTCGCCACGCAGGCCGCGGCCGTACGCGAGTCCATCAGCCTCACCGGACAGTTCGCCGCCGTCGACGAGATCCTCAGCGGGCGCGAGAACCTTGCGCTGATCGCCCGGTTACGGCACCTCAAGAACCCGGGCAAGATCGCCGACGACCTGCTCGCCCGGTTCTCCCTGACCGACGCCGGCGCCCGGAAGGTGTCCACGTACTCGGGAGGCATGCGCCGCCGCCTCGACATCGCGATGAGCCTCATCGGCAACCCGCCGGTCATCTTCCTCGACGAGCCGACGACCGGGCTTGACCCCCAGGCGCGCATCGAGGTGTGGCAGGCCGTCAAGGAACTCGCCGCCCAGGGCACGACGGTGCTGCTCACGACGCAGTACCTGGACGAGGCCGAACAGCTCGCCGACCGGATCGCGATCCTCCACGAGGGCCGAATCCTCGTCAACGGAACCCTCGCCGAACTCAAGCAGCTGCTCCCTCCCGCCAAGGTCGAATACGTCGAGAAGCAGCCGACCCTGGAGGACGTCTTCCTCACCCTCGTCGGCGACAACGGCAAGAACGCGTAAGGAACCACGATGACCAAGCACTTCTTCGGCGACACCACCGCCTTGCTGGGACGCTCCCTGCGCCACATCACCCGCAGCCCGGACACCATCATCACGACCGCGGTCATGCCGATCGCCATGATGCTGATGTTCGTCTACGTGTTCGGCGGCGCGATCAACGTAGGGGGAGCTTCGTATGTGAATTACATGCTGCCCGGCATCCTGCTCATCACGATCGCCTCGGGCATCGCCTACACCGCGTTCCGGCTCTTCATGGACATGAAGACCGGCATCTTCGAGCGCTTCCAGTCCATGCCGATCGCACGGTCGTCGGTGCTGTGGGCGCACGTGCTGACCTCGCTGGTCGCCAACCTCGTCTCGCTCGTGGTCGTCGTGCTCGTCGCCCTGCTGATGGGCTTTCGCTCGGGGGCCGAACTGGCGGCCTGGCTTTCCGTCGCCGGCATCCTGATCCTGTTCACCCTGGCATTGACGTGGATCGCCGTCATCCCCGGCCTGACCGCCAAGACCATGGAAGGCGCGAGCGCGTTCTCCTACCCGCTCATCTTCCTGCCCTTCCTCAGCTCGGCCTTCGTGCCCACCGCCACCATGCCCGGCCCGCTGCGCGCCTTCGCCGAGCACCAGCCGGTGACCTCCATCGTCAACGCCATCCGCGCCCTGTTCACCGAGCAGCCGGTCGGCACCGACCTCTGGATCGCCCTGGCCTGGTGTGTGGGAATCCTCATCGTCGCCTACGTCTTCGCCATGACCGCCTACCGCCGCAAGATCTCCTAGCTACCTGCACGGTTTCCTCACCGGCTCTCCGAACTGGACCGGCCGCTCTCACCTCGCGCTCTCTGACATCGACCCGGCAACCGGACGGCCCGAGCCCGGCCTAGCCCGTGCTGACCCACTGGATCGTGCTCAACGAGGAATGCAGATCTGCGGCCCTCGTCCTTCTCAGACCCTTCTTGATTGTCGATGCGGCGGATCCGGACACCCGGTGGGGCGGTCGGCTGATCCTTTTCACGCCTCGGGTCCCTCGGGTCCGAGGTCATGTGGTCGCAGAACGCGGGACGAATACACGAGAGAACAAGAGCGTCGTGGCCCCGGCCTTTCCTAGAGGTCGATGACGACCTTTCCGTGCACGTGGCGCCCCGCCTGAAGCTCGACCGCGGCGCGGATCTGCTCGACCGGAAAGGTTGCCGCGATCGGCACCCGGAGGCGGCCCGCCGCAACCAGGCCGGCGATCTCCGCCAGGGCGCTCTGGGGTGCGTTGGCGCCGTTCGCCGGCGTGATCCCGTCGATCTGGGCGGCAATGGTGGTGATGCGCTCGTCGGGTACGCCAAGGTCGCGTGCCGCCTGCGCCGTGTCCGTCCCGTGCAGGTCCATGGCCGCAGTGACGCCGGCGGGAGCCAGCGCACGGACCCGGTCGGCCAGGCCATCGCCATAGGCGACCGGCTCGGCCCCCAGGGCGCGCAGGGCATCGGCCGAGGTTGCCGACCCCGTCCCGATCACTCGCGCGCCCGCGAGGCGCGCGAGCTGGACGGCGAACACGCCTACCCCGCCTCCCGCGCCGCCGATGAGCACCGTGTCGCCCGCGCCCGGGTTGACCACGGCCAGAGCTGCGGCCGCCGTGCGGCCCGCGATGGTGAGGGTGGCAGCGGTGCGGTCGTCGACGCCGTCAGGGGTACGGTGCGCCTCGCCGCCCGCCACGATGGTCCCCGCCTCGTCCACGACGACGTAGTCGGCGACCGCGCGGGACAGGGCGCCGCCGAACACCCGGTCACCGGCCACGAACTGGCGCACGCCGTCACCGACCTGATCCACGACCCCGGCATAGTCGGTGCCGAACCCGCACGGCAGGCTCAAGCCGAATCGCGCGGCGGTCTGTGCGTCAGAGGTCATGAACCAGTCCATCGGGTTCAGGCCGGCCGCGGTGACCCGCACGCGGATCTGTCCCGAGCCGGCCTGCGGCACGGGTACCTCGCGGATGCTCAGGGCCTCCGGTCCGCCGAACGACTCGAACTGGACCGCCCGGCTCGTGGTCGCCGGCGTGTTGGGGCTTGGTTCTTTCATGCTCACCTGTCTCCTGGAGCAGCTCGTGAGACGTAAACGGACTATGCTCCGTTTGTATGACCTCAACCTAGCACAAGTGGAGCGTGATCCGTTTTGGCCGCCGCAGAGACCCGTAGACCGCGGGCGGACGCGACCCGCAACCGCCAACAGCTGCTGGACGTGGCGACCCGCATGTTCGCTTCGGCCGAGACCGAGCCGTCGATGCGCGCGATCGCCAACGAAGCCGGGGTCGGCATCGCCACTCTCTACCGGCACTTCCCCACCCGCGAGTCGCTGGTCGACGCGGTCTACCGGGACCAGGTCTCGCGGCTCACCGCCGGCGCCCGTGAGCTACTCGCCCAGCTCGACCCGCCCGCGGCGCTGCGACGCTGGATGGACCTGTTCGGGGAGTGGATCGCGACCAAGAACGGGATGCTCGACACGCTGCTCGCGATGGTCGAATCGGGTGAGATCGCCCATGCCCACACCCGGACCGAGCTGCTGGCGGCCATCGAGGACATCCTTGAGGCCGGCCGCACGAGCGGGGAACTCCGCGCCGACGTCCCCGCCGAAGACATCGCTGCCGCTCTCATCGGCATCTTCACCGTGGCCGGCTCGCCCGAGCACGAAGCGATGGCGGCTCGCCTGCTGAACCTCCTGATGGACGGACTCCGGTCCTCCCCATGCGGGCAACCGAGGGCGGCTGAGCGAGAGTGAAGAGGCAGCCGCGGAGATAGAGCGAGGGTGTCCATGCTCGGGTTGTGACGACCGAGCCGGACACCTTCGCAACCGCGCTGTACGTGAAGCCGGCGGAGATATCCCCGGCGCGATGAGGTCTGTCAAACCGGGATCGACGACACCGAGGAGAGCAGCCCGTCGATTTCCTGCGGGCTTGGCGGCGCCGCGCCCTCCCGGGTGCACACCACGGCCGCCGCCGCGCATCCGCGGCGCAACGCGTCGCGGACCCGATCCACGGTGAACTCGCCGTCGCCGAGAACCGCGAGATAGGCCGCGGTGAAGGTGTCGCCCGCGCCGACCGTGTCGACGAGATCGACGACGGGAGCGGGGCAGGTGATCACCGTGTCACCGAGGATCGCCGTCGCGCCGTCGCCGCCCTGGGTCACCACGACCAGGCGCTCTCCAGGCCACGCCGCCCAGCGTGTCGCCGCGTCCAGGTCCGGCTCGCCGGGATACAGCCAGGCCAGATCCTCCGCGCTGACCTTGACCAGCCGCGAGAGCCGTACGCACTCCTCGACCAGCTTCAGCGCGGGCTCCCGGTCGCCGATGAGCGAGGGGCGGATATTGGGGTCGTAGGAGACGACGACCCCCGACTGGGCCGCCGCCTGCATCACCTCCCGGACATGCGCGGCCCCGGGCCCGGCGAGCGTGGCCAGCGATCCGGTGTGCAGGCAGGTGACGCCGTCGAGCGAGACCGGGCCGGAAAAGCGCCAGTCGAACCGGAAGTCGTAGGACGCAGAGCCGTCGGCGCCGATCCTGGCGAAGGCCAGGCTGGTCGCGCCGCCGGGGACGAGATCGCCGTGCCCGACGCCGTGCCGGCCGAGATGGTCACGGAGCAGTTCACCGAAGAAGTCGCCGCCGATCTCGCTGGCGAATCTGACCGGTTGCCCGAGCGTGGCCAGTGCCACCGCGACGTTGAGCGGGCTGCCTCCCGGGACGGCGCTGAACCGCCATGCGCCGGGCGAGCCGATCAGGTCGACGATGCTCTCGCCGATCACCAGGAACGTCATGTGCCCTCCCTCGTGCCGGCGACATGGTGACACGTGCTGAATCGATTCTGCAAGACCGCGGGCGGGTTCCAGGGAAATTACGACAAGGTTTCCGACGCCCTCTTGACCGGGCCCGACACGGAGGCTTACGTTTGCGCAAACGTTTTTGCTCAGCGGCGGTTGGGGTGCACCGCATGAGCCCCGGGCTGACGGGAGAGAGCACCATGTCTCACAACTCAGGCCTGTCCCGACGCGACCTGTTGAAGTGGACGGGCGTGTCGGGTCTGGCGGTAATGGCCACCGCATGCGGCGCCGGCGGTACGACGAGCGGATCGGGCGCGGGCGGCGCCAAGGCACTCAGCGTTCTGGTCGAGGCGGGTGGCAAGGCGGAGCTGACGAAGATCGCCGAGGCGTTCACCGAGAAGACCGGCGCGAAGGTGACGTTCATCGAGCTGCCGTACGACGGCCTGTTCAACCGGCTGTCCAGCGAGCTTTCCTCCGGCACCCTCAGCTTCGACGTGGCGGCGCTGGACGCGATCTGGCTGACCGCGTTCGCCGGGGCCGTACGCCCCCTGACCGAGCTGTTCACCGCGGACGTGAAGGCCGACCTGTTCCCCGCCCTGGTGACCGAGGCACAGGTCGGCGGGCAGTTCGTCGGCATGCCGGTGTGGACGAACGCCGAAATCCTCTTCTACCGCAAGGACCTGTTCGAGGACGCCGGCGAGCAGGCCGCCTTCAAGAAGAAACACGGCTACGAGCTCGCCCCGCCCACGACCTGGGAGCAGTTCAACGACGCGGCGGCGTTCTTCACCCGCGACGGCAAGCTGTACGGCACCGACGTCAAAGGCGCGGTCGAGACCGAATTCCTCGCGCACGTGCTGCAGGCCGGGTCACCGGGCGTGGTCCTGGACGCCACCGGCCAGGTCATCATCGACAACGAGCAGCACCTGAAGGCGCTGACGTTCTACAGCGACCTCGACAACAAGCTCAAGGTGAGCCCGCCCGGTGCCGAGCAGCTCGACTGGGCGGGTGCGCAGAACCTGTTCAACCAGGGCAAGACGGCGATGATGCGGTTCTGGGCGCACGCGTTCCCGCTCATCCCGAAGGACTCCCCGGTGCACGGCAAGGTCGGCGTCGCCCCCATGATCGGCGGAGCGGCGGGCGTGGCGGGCATCCCCGGCCCCTGGTACCTGTCGGTGCCCAAGGCCACCAAGCAGGCCGACCTGGCCACCGAGTTCGTCAAGTTCGCCTACGACAACAACGCGATGGCGATCGAGTCCTCGCTCGGGCTGGCCGCGCGGAAGTCGGCATTCGAGCAGTACGCCGACAAGCCCGGCTACGAGCACTTCGAGCCGCTGCTGGAGACCCTCAACGCGACGGCCACCAAGCCGCGCCCCGCGACGGCCAAATGGCAGCAGATCGTGGACACCGTGCTGATCCCGACACTGCAGCAGTCGCTCACCCCGGACGCCGACTACGCGGCCCTGCTGGCCGCCGCCAAGGGCAAGGTCCAGAGCCTTGCCCAGTAGTACGCATCCGACCGTGGGCCGGGCCGATCCCCGGCTCCCCGGCGGCGACGTCCGGGCCGGTGATGATCACCTCCGGCACCGGCGGCGCCGGCCCGGTCGCGGGCTCACCGACGACCGGTTCGCGCTGGCGCTGATGGCTCCGGCGGCGGTGTTCCTGGCGGTGTTCGTCGGCTGGCCTCTGGTCAAGCTGATCGTGGACAGCCTGTACGACATCGCCCCGCTGGCCGGGACGCGCGAGTTCGCCGGTCTGGGCAACTACGGCGAGGCGCTGACCTCGCCCGGGTTCCTCGGCGCCGCCGGTCGTACGGCCCTGTACACGATGCTCGTGGTCACGCTGGAGTTCACCCTCGGCCTGGCGGTGGCCCTGCTGTTCAACGCGTTGGGCAGGCGGGCGAGGTGGATCCGGACCTTGTTCCTGTACCCGCTGATGATCGCCCCCGTTGTCGCCGGCCTGCTGTGGCGGTTCCTGCTGATCGACAACTTCGGCATCGTCAACGAGCTGCTCACCCGGCTGGGGATCATCGGCGGGCCCGACGCGATCGGCTGGCTGAGCGACCCGGACATCGTGCTGTTCTCGGTGGCGCTGCCGGACATCTGGCTGACCACGTCGTTCATGGCTCTGGTGCTGTTCGCCGGGCTGCAGAACATCCCGGGCGACGTGCTGGAGGCCGCCCGCCTCGACGGCAGCGGGCCCTGGCACACGCTCACCCGGGTGACGCTGCCGCTGCTGCGGCCGGTCATCGCCGTAGCGCTCGTCGTACGCGGCATCGACGCGGCGCGGGCCTTCGACGTGATCCTCATCCAGACCAACGGCGGCCCGCAGTCGGCCTCCGAGACGCTCAGCCTGCTCATCTACCGCACGATGGTGCGCTTCGGCGAGCCCGGGCTCGCCAGCGCCATGGGCACCCTCTACCTGATCGCGATGCTGGGCGTGGCGCTGATCGCGGTCGCCACCATCTGGCGGCCGGGGAAGGTGGTGCGATGACCTCGCGCACGAGCACCCGGACGCTGCTGTGGGCGCTGCTGGCCAGCATCGTCGTGCTGTACGCGTTCCCGTTCGGCTACCTCGTCCTGACCTCGCTGAAACCGCCCACCGACGCCATCGCCGTGCCACCGACGGTGCTGCCCAAGGCATGGAGCCTGGAGAACTACGGCACCGCCCTGGCCACGCCCGGCGTGATCCCCTCGTTCATCAACAGCACGTCCACCGCTGTGATCAGCACGGTGCTGTCGGTCCTGCTCGCGGTCCCGGCCGCGTACGGGATCACCCGCTACGGGACGGCGAGCGGGCGGATCTTCGTCATGCTCGCCCTGGTCACCCGGATGGTGCCGCCGGTCGCCGTCGGGGTCCCGCTGGTCAACCTGATGAGCAGAGCGGGCATCACCGACACGCCGACCGCGCTCGCCCTGGCCCACACGACGATCTCGCTGCCGCTGTCGATCTGGCTGATGGCGAGCTTCTTCGAGGCCGTGCCGTCCAGTCTGGAGGAGGCGGCGCAGGTCGACGGCTGCTCCCGGCTGCAGGCGATGGTGCGGGTCGTGGTGCCGGTCGTCGGCGGCGGCATCGCGGTGACGGCGATCTTCGCGTTCCTCGCGTCCTGGAACGAGTTCCTGTTCGCGCTGCTGCTCACGGCGGTGCGGGCACAGACGACGCCGATCGTCATCGCCAACTTCCAGACCCAGTACGGCCTGCAATGGGGGCCCATGACCGCACTGGCCACCCTGTACTCGGTCCCCGTCGTCCTGTTCACCCTGCTGCTCCAGCGGCGGATCGTCGCGGGCATGACCCTCGGCGCCGTCAAGGGCTGACAGTCATATCACGAAAGGTGCACGTCCATGCAGTTCTGGCAGCCGACTAGCCCGCTGGCGGGGCTTCCCCGGGTCAAGGCCGGCAGGTCGCTGCGGTCCTCAAGCTGGGACCGTACCGGCGGCAACCGCGACTTCGCCGTCGTCCCCCCTGGCGAGACCCACGTGCTGGCCGACATCGAGGGCAGCGGGATCATCGAGCACATCTGGCTGACCACACGGTGCTACTCGGAGAAGTACCTGCGCAAGCTGGTCATCGAGATGTACTGGGACGGCGAGGACAACCCGAGCGTACGCAGTCCGCTCGGCGACTTCTTCGGCGTCGGCCACGCCACCTGCACGCACTACGTGTCGCTGCCGCTGAGCATGGTCTTCGGCCCGCGCCGCGGCCCCAAGGGCCCGTTCGCCGCGGCGATGAACTGCTACTTCCCCATGCCGTTCGGCTCGCACGCCAGGATCGTGCTGCGCAACGAGAGCGACATGCCGGTGGAGAACTTTTTCTACTACGTCGACTACGAGCTCACCAAGGAGCCGATCCCCGACGACATGGGCCGATTCCACGCCTACTACCGGCAGGAGAAGCCCTGTCAGAAGGTCGTGCACCCCGCCGGCGCGGAGAACCCGCCGCCGTGGGAGCTGCCGGGCGTCAACCTCACCGGGGACGACAACTACGTCATCCTGGACGCCACCGGCACCGGGCACTACGTCGGCTGCGTGCTGAGCATCGACAACTTCGACGCCTCCAACCAGCGGTTCACCTGGCCGGGCGAGGGCGACGACATGATCTTCATCGATGGCGAGCAGTGGCCGCCGTCCCTGCACGGCACCGGCACCGAGGACTACTTCAACGCCGCGTGGGGATTTCCCAGCGGGGCGTACGCCGGGCCGTACCACGGGATCTCGCTGGCCGGCAGCCCGCAGGAGCACTTCGGCCTGTGGAGTATGTACCGCTTCCACATCGAGGATCCGGTTCGCTTCACCAAGTCCATCCGCGTCACCATTGAGCATGGTCACGCCAACGACCAGGGCAACGACTACTCCAGCGTCGCGTACTGGTACCAGCTCCACCCGCACGCCCCTCACGCCGACCTCCCGCCGGTCGAAGAGCGGCTGCCGCGCCGGTGGCCCGAGCACGGCCTCTGGGACGAGTGATGCGACCGATCACGCCATCGAGGGATCCCCCAGAGGACAGCGAAGGATAGGAGAGACGCGGTGACCAGGCGGCCGAGCATCCGTGACGTCGCGCGCGAGGCAGGCGTGTCCATCACGACCGTCTCTCGCGCCCTCAACGACGTCGAGGGCTCCCGACTCCCCGATGACACCCGTCGCCGGGTGCGCGAGACGGCCGAACGGCTGGGGTACGCCCCCAACAAAATGGCGCGTGGCCTGCGCACCCAGCGCAGCCACATGCTCGGGATGATCAGCGATCACATCGCGACCACCCCGCACGCCGGCCGGCTGATCCTCGGCGCCCAGGAGGTCGCGATGACCCGAGGGTGGGCGTTGATGCTCATCAACACCGGAGGAGACCCGGCCGCGGAGGCCCGCGGCATCCAGGCGCTGCACCAGCAACAGGTCGACGGGGTGCTGTACGCCACGATGTACCACCGCATCGTCGAGGTCCCGTCCGCGCTGCGCGCTCTCCCGCTGGTCCTGGCCGACGCCCGGACCGAAGGCGACGGGCCGCCCGCCGTGGTCCCGGACGAGGTCCAGGGAGGGTACGACGCCACCCGGGAAC
Source organism: Thermocatellispora tengchongensis (assembly GCF_014202315.1). Lineage (GTDB taxonomy): Bacteria > Actinomycetota > Actinomycetes > Streptosporangiales > Streptosporangiaceae > Thermocatellispora > Thermocatellispora tengchongensis. The sequence goes on from NZ_JACHGN010000017.1 coordinate 161,760, forward strand.
TGCTGGAGCACGGCCACCGGCACGTGGGACTCGCCCTCAACAGCGACGACGTTCCCGCCACCCACGGCCGCCTGCGCGGTTACCGCCAGGCGCTGGAGGAGGCGGGCATCGCCTACGATCCGGAACTCGTCGTGCAGGAGGAGTCCGAGTCCACCGGCGGCTATCTCGCCTGCCGCAGGCTGCTGGAGCGCACGCCCCGGCCCACCGCGATCTTCTGCTACAACGACCGCATGGCCATGGGGGCCTACCGCGCGGCCGCCGAAATCGGTCTGCGCATCCCCGCCGATGTCTCCGTCGTCGGCTTCGACAACCAGGAGTACATCGCCGACGGTCTGTATCCCGGCCTCACCACACTGCAACTGCCCCACTACGAAATGGGCGCCTGGGCCGTCAACCGCCTCATGGAGCTGATCGACGACCCCGCCCGGAACGCGGGCGACGTCCCTGCACGGACACTGCCCTGCCCCCTCATCCGCCGGTCCTCGGTCGCGGCACCGCCCGCCTGAGGCCCGCCGGCGTCACCACCGGAAAGGTCATTTCGTGCTGCGTCTCGACGACCACTGGGTCTGGGACTTCTGGCTCGCCGACGACGGCGAGACCTACCATCTGTACTTCCTCAAGGCGCCCAAGGCGATCGGCGACCCCGACCAGCGCCACTGGAACGTCTCGATCGGCCACGCCGTATCCGCCGACCTCACCGACTGGACCGTACTCCCGGACGCCCTGGCCCCCAGCGTTCGTCCCGCCTTCGACGACTACACCACCTGGACCGGCTCGGTCGTCCGGGCCGACGACGGCACCTGGCACATGTTCTACACCGGCACCAGCCACGCAGAACGCGGCCTGAAGCAACGCATCGGCCTGGCCACCTCGGATGACCTGCACACCTGGCGCAAGCATGGCACGGCAGCGATCCTGGAAAGCGATCAGCGCTGGTACGAGCGACTCCACACGGGGGAGTGGCCCGACGAGGCATGGCGCGACCCCTGGGTCTTCCGCGACCCGGGCGGCGACGGCTGGCACATGCTCATCACCGCCCGCTCCCCGGTCGGCGACCCCGACCAGCGCGGTGTGATCGGCCACGCCCGCTCCCACGACCTGCTCGATTGGGAGGCACAACCCCCGCTCAGCGCACCCGGCACCGGCTTCGGCCACCTGGAGGTCCCCCAGGTGGAGATCGTCGACGGCAGCCCCGTGCTGCTGTTCTCGTGTCTGCGCACCGAGCTGGCGCGGGAACGGCGCCTGGCCGGGGAACGCGGCGGCGTCTGGGTCGTCGAACCGGGCGACCTGCTCGGGCCGTACGACCCGAGCAAGGCGCGGCGCCTCACCGAGGAGTCCCTCTACAGCGGCCGCATCGTCCGGGATCGCGCGGGCGCCTGGGTCCTGCTCGCCTTCCGCCACACCGACGACGGCGGCTTCATCGGCGAGATCACCGACCCGATCTTCGTGTGCCGCGATCCGGCTCACGGCCTGCGCGGCACCCAACCGCTCCCGATGTGACGGTCACACTCAGCAGACCGTCTGACGGCCTTCGGCAAAGCCGGCGAGGCGCGACCTGCGCATGCCGGTACCGCCGGCCGGCAGGTACCGGCATGCTCCAGGGCCGGACCTCAGCCCGGCGAACTCCACCTGTCCCCTTCCACCGGGTTTCGCTTCTCACCCCCAGGAGGAACCGCATGACCCAGAAGGATTCCGACCTCAACCGGCGCGTGCTGCTCAGAGCGTCTACCGTCGGCGCGGCGGCGGCCGGCATGGCCGTGTTATCGGCCCCGTCCGCCGCATCCGCCGAGGCCGGGCCGTCCAGGGGGTACGACGTCACGACCTGGCGCCACTCCACCAACCCGGCCATCACCTGCTACACCGACATCGGCGCGCTGATCAACGACATCATCGCCGACATCAAGACCCGCCAGCCCAGCCAATCCTCGAAGCCCGGCGCGGTGATCTACATCCCGCCGGGCGACTACCCGCTCAAGACCAGGGTCACCGTCGACGTCAGCTACCTCACCATCAGGGGCGACGGCCACGGCTTCGCCTCCTCCAGCATCCGATACAACGCCGGAGACACCTCGGCCTGGCACGAGATCTGGCCGGGCGGCAGCCGGATCCGGGTCGAGAACACCGACGGCGAAAGCGAGGCATTCCTCGTCTCCCGCAGCGGGGATCCACGGCTGAGCTCGGTCGTCTTCGACAACTTCTGCCTCGACGGGATCTCCTTCACGCCGAACCAGAACTCCTACGCCAACGGCAAGGTGGGGATCCGGGTCGACACGGCCAACGACGCCTTCCGCATCGAACGGATGGGGTTCGTCTACCTTGAGCGCGCGCTGATCGTGCGGGACGCGGACGCGCTGAGCGTGCGCGGCAACTTCATCGCCGAATGCGGGAGCTGCGTGGAGCTGATCGGCTCCGGGCAGGCGTCGAAGGTCACCGACAACCATATCGGCGCGGGCTACATCGGCTACTCGATCTTCGCCGAACAGCACCAGGGGCTGCTGATCGCCGGGAACAACATCTTCCCCCGCGGCAAGAGCCTGGTTCACCTCCGCAACACCAACCGATCGTCCATCACAGGCAACCGGCTGCACGGCTTCTACCCCGGAATGCTCGATTCGGATGGGATCAACAAGGAGAACCTCATCAGCGGCAACCACTTCCGGAGGGAACCGGAACCCTGGGGGCCGATGCAGCCGTACGACAACGGCAAGGACGACCTGTACGGGCTGATCCACCTGCGCGGTGACGGCAACATGGTCACCGGCAACCTCTTCGCCTACGACGTCGCCCCCGCCAAGATCAAACCTTCCGGCGCGGAACCTACCATGATCCTGGTCGCCACCGGATCCGGCAACCATGTGTCCAACAACAGCGTGGTCAGCAACGTCGCGGTGAACGCCGTGGTGCTCGATGAGAGCACGCACGGCACCAAGGTGATCGACAGCGCCACCGCCTCACAGTTCGTCACCTACGCCGCGGACTACACCTTCCGCGCCACCCCCTGAGCCGCAGCAGGGCAGGGGCGCCTCCGCCGGCCGCGGCAGAGCATGCCCCGAGGTCCCGGGCCGGTGCCCGCGACATGTGACACGTCGGAAACGGACCCTTGCCACATGTCCGCGCCGGGATGAAGAATCGATTTGCTGAATCGTTTCTTCAAGGAGAATGATGCAAAAGCCACGGATCAAGGACGTCGCAGCACGAGCGGGCGTGGGCGTCTCCACAGTGTCCGTGGTCCTGAACAACGTCGAGGGCGCGCGCGTCAGCCCCGAGACCCGGGAGCGCATCCTGTCCGCCGCCCGCGCCCTCGGCTACACCTCCAACCCGATCGCCCGCAGCCTTCGCACACGCAGGACCCAAACGATCGGCTTCGTCGGCGATGACATAGCGACCACCCCGTTCGCCGGGCGGATGATCCAGGGAGCTCAGGACGCGGCCTGGCAGGCCGGCTACCTGCTGTTCCTGGTGAACACCGGAGGCGAGCACGCGCTTGAGCGCCACGCCGTCCGGGCGCTGCTCGACCGGCGGGTCGACGGTGTCATCTACGCCACCATGTACCACCGGCACGTCGAGATCCCCGAGATGCTGGGCGACGTGAGCACCGTCGTACTGGACGCCTGCCCCACCAACGGCTCTGTGCCGTACGTCGTGCCCGACGAACGCGGCGGCGCGGCTGCGGCGGTGGGCGAACTTCTCCGCGCGGGTCACCGGCGGATCGGGTTCGCCACCGAGTCGCTGGAGGTTCCGGCGGCATCCGGACGCCTGGCCGGCTACCACGAAACGCTGGCCGCGGCCAGGATCCCCGCCGACCCGGAGCTCGTCGTGGCCGAGCACGGCGACACGACCGGAGGTTACCGGGCGGCGACGCGCCTTTTCGATCTCGGCGAACGGCCGACCGCGATCTTCTGCTACAACGACCGGATGGCGATGGGGTGCTACCGCGCCGCGGCCGAACGCGGCCTGCGCATCCCCTACGACCTGTCCGTCGTCGGGTACGACGATCAGGACCTGATCGCACCCGAACTGTCCCCGGCACTCACGACCGTCGCCCTGCCTCACTACGAGATGGGGACGTGGGCGGTCCGCCGGCTGCTGGAGCTCATCCGGGACGACCCCGAGCAGAGTGCGCAGGGACATCTCATGCCGTGCCCGCTGGTCAGGCGGGACTCGGTGGGGCCGCCGCCGCGGTGAGACGCGGCGGCGGACAGGGGGCTCCTATGGCGCGTCCGCTTCGCATCTCCCGTCATCGGCGGCGGCCGGCACCTCATTGACGAGGCTTGTGCCCGTAGGATGGCCGGCTGGATCTGATCGCTCGTCCAGCAGGGCCACCGCCGATCCCGTACGACACGAGAGGCACAGCACGAATGGTCATCCGCGACGCCACCGCACTCGATGACCCGGTGGGCGCATCACTGCGCGGTCACCATGCGCACCTTGCCCGCCGGTTCGGCGAGGCCGTCACCTACCAGCCGGGAGTCGCGACCTTCTCCGCGGTGACCGCCGATCCGGGTCCGCAGGAGTGGGCCGACCTCGCCCGGCTGCTCGGCCGGGGCGAGCTCGCCGACATGTTCGGTTGCCCGGCGACGCCGCCGCCGGACTGGGAGCCGGTCTTCGTCCTCGAAGGCCGTCAGATGATCTGGCCCGGCGGCAGCCGCCCCGATCACCTGCCTGGCGGGACCGGCACCGGGGTGGTCGAACTGGGCGCGGACAGCGTGCCCGAGATGCTCGACCTCGTCGCGCGGGCGCAGCCGGGGCCGTTCTGGCCGCGCACGCGCGAGCTCGGCACCTATCTCGGCGTGCGCGACAACGGCACGTTGGTGGCGATGGCGGGCGAGCGGCTCCGGCCGCCGGGGTGGACCGAGATCAGCGCCGTCTGCACCGCCCCGGAGGCACGCGGGCGCGGCTACGCCGCCCGTCTGGTGAGCGCGCTCGTCGCGCGGATCGTGGCGCGCGGCGAACGTCCCTTTCTGCACGTGGCCGAGGCGAACACCGGCGCGATCGCCCTTTACGAAGGGCTCGGCTTCGAGACCCGCAAGCCCGTGACCTTCCGGGGCTTCCGCACTCCGTGACGGCTGTGCGGGAAACGCTGGTCAGCGGGGAAGCGTGCGGCTCAGGACGGCGGCACCGGTGGCGATGGCGGCGTCAACGACCACCGGATGTCCGGCAGCAGCGCTCTGAGGGAGCGGCCCTTGATCGCGCCGTACCACAGGCCGGCCCCGTACGCGGCGTCGTCGAGGCGGCGGGCGAGGGCGAACCGGAACGGGTCGAGGTGGGCCCCGGTCCGGCGCAGGTCGGACACCGTGTCGAGCAGCGCCGCCGCGGCCACGGCCCGGCGCGTCCGGCGGGAGAACAGGCAGCCGAGCGCGGCCAGGGGCCACCAGTGGCGCAGCAGGAGCGCGGTGACCTGCCAGGCCGAGGCCACGGCGCCGTCGGCGGTCAGGACCAGCGCCAGCCGTACCGGGTGGTCGCTGCGGGCGAGCTTGGCCGACATCCGCGCCGCCGCCACGGCGAAGATCAGCGCGGCGACCGGGGCGGACCAGCGCCGCTGGGCCAGCAGCGCCAGGGCGAAGGCCGCGCTCCACGGGGTGAGCACGGCGGGGGCCACGTCCCGGCCGTGCCGCCGGGCCAGCAGGTCGGCGCCGGTGCCGTAGAACGCCTTGCGGCCCAGCCAGTCGGCGACGTCCGTACGGTGCTCGTGCCGCACGGTCGCGGCCGGCTCGTAGCGCACCCGCCATCCCGCGCCCGCGAGCCGCCACACCAGGTCCACGTCCTCGCCCACCCGCATCTCCGCGCTGAACCCCGCCCCGAGCGCGTCCACTCGGGCCAGGAGGCAGGCGCTGGGCACCCAGGAGACGGGCGCGCGGGGGCGGACGATCCCGGGCTCGATCCCCAGGTCCAGCGAGGAGCGCGCGTCCTCGTAGCGGCGGATCCACCGATCCCCGCCCGGCAGGCGCAGGCCCAGCACCCGCGGCGCGGCCACCGCCACGCGCGGGTCGGCGAAGTGCCGCAGCAGGGCCTCCAGCGCGCCGGGTTCCAGCACCACGTCGGAGTCGGCGAACAGCACGTACGGGGTGGTCACCCGGCGCAGCCCCGCGTTGCGGGCTCCGGCCGGCCCCAGGTTCTCGGCCAGCGGGACGAGGCCGGCCCCGTGCGCCGCCGCCACCCGCGCGACGGCCTCCGGGCGGGCCGAGGCGTCGTCCACCACGATCACCCGGTGCCGGCCGCCCAGGTTGGCCAGCAGCCGGTCCAGCGCGTGCGGGCGGTCGCGGACCGGGATCACCACCGTCACCTGCGACGGGTCGCCGTCGGGCAACTCGGCCACGATCGGGTCGGCCATGCCGATCTCCAGCAGCCGGTCGGCCAGCAGGGCCGAGGCGCGGTCGCGGACCCGGATCGTGCGGCCGGTGAGCAGTTTCCTGGCCGTCCTGCTCAGGTGGACCACACGGGTGGGCGCGCCGCCGACCAGGGTCCGGCCGCCGTCGCGCACGCGTACGCGCCGGTTCAGCCGCACCGCGAACCCCTCGGGCAGCGGGCCGGTCACGGGGTGAACCCCCCGTCGGCCGAGACCACCGAGCCGTTGACCACGGCCCCGGCCGGGGAGCAGCAAAAGGCGATCACCTCGGCGATCTCGGCGGGCTCGATCAGGCGGCGCAGCAACTGCGAGCCGGCGAACTCCTCGGTGTCGTCCAGGCCGTAGACCCCGGCGGTGGCGGTGAGCATGTCGGTGCGGGTCGAGCCGGGGGAGACCGCGGCGGCGGTGACGCCGGTGCCCACCAGGTCGGCCGCGAGCCCGCGCACCAGCCCGGCCACGGCGTGCTTGGCCGCGTTGTACGCCGCCAGCCGGAACAGCCCGTGCGTCGCGGCGGCCGAGGCGACCGCGACGAACCGGCACCCGCCCGGCTCGGGCCCGGCCAGCATGTGCGGCACGCACACCGCCGCCGTGTGCCACACCCCGGCGACGTCCACCTGCCACAGGGTGTCCAGGTGCTCGGGCGGGGTCTCCCACAGCGGCAGCCCGCCGGCGATGACCGCCGCGGCGGCCACGGCCGCGTCGAGCCGGCCGAACCGGTCCACCGCGGCGGCGGCGGCCTCGGCCAGGGCCTCGCGGTCGCGCACGTCGGCGACGTACGGCACGATCGTGTCCGGGTGCTCCGCGGCCAGCGACTTCAGGTCGGCGACGGTCGCGAGCGGGTAGGCGACGCCCGGCGGCCGGTCCGGACCGTCGCCGGCGCAGGAGTCCACGGCGACCACCCGGTAGCCCTGGGCGCACAGGGCGCGCACGGTGGCGGCCCCGATCCCGCGGGCCGCCCCGGTCACCAGCGCGACCCGCCCGCTCACGTCCGCCACGCCGCCTCCTCCGCGCGCAGCAGGCATCCGCTGCCGTCCGCCCGCCCGTGCCCGGCCCGCCCGGCCACGTCCGCGGCCATGCGGTCCAGCAGGTGCCGCCCGTACTCGGCGGAAGCCGCGGTCGGGTCGCCCAGCACGCCGGACGGCGACACGCCCGCGACGCCCCGGGCCACCAGGCCGGGCATCAGCTCGGCGAGCGGGGCCGAAACGCCCGGCTCGGCGCGGGACATGTTCACCAGCTCCGGGGCGAGGTGCAGCATGAGCGAGGTCTCGGCGTGCCCGGCGTGGGAGTCGGTGCCCGCGGCGTCACCGGTCTCGCACGGCGTCCACGCCACGTCGTGCCCCTCCTGCCGCAGATGCGCGACCGCGGCGGCGAGGGGGCGCAGGTTGCCGCCGTGCCCGTTCACGATCACCGTGCGGCCCGCCCACCCCGACAGCGAGCGGACCAGCTCCACCAGCAGGAACCGCAGCGCCTCGGCGCCGATCGACGCGGTGCCGGGGAAGCCCTGGTGCTCGCCGCTGGCGCCGTAGGCGACGGCCGGCGCCACCAGGACGTTCAGATCCGGCCGCGCCCGGCGCAGGCGTGCCGCCGCGGCCTCGGCCACCGCCGTGGCGATCGTGGTGTCGGTGTGCAGCGGCAGGTGCGGCCCGTGCTGCTCGGTGGAGCCGAGCGGCACCAGCACGCACGGCGAGGGCGGCAGCGCCGTCCAGGAGTGGTCCGCGAGGCCGGGCCGGGACGCCATGCTACGCGCCGATCTCGCGGGTGAACCCCGGCGGGATCACCACGTCCCCGGGCCCCAGGTCGTGGACGGAGGCGCGGCCCAGGCCCAGCAGTGCCGAGTCGATGCCGTTGCGCATGATGTCCAGCACGTTCTCCACCCCGGCCTGGCCGTTGGCCGCCAGGCCCCACAGGTAGGCGCGCCCGATCATCACCGCCCGCGCGCCGAGCGCGAGCGCCTTGACGACGTCGCCGCCGCGCCGTACGCCGCCGTCGAGCAGCACCTCCACCTGGTCGCCGACCGCGGCGGCGATGCCCGGCAGCAGCCGGATCGTGGCCGGTGTGCCGTCCAGGTTGTTGCCGCCGTGATTGGACACCGATATCGCCGTGGCGCCGGCGTCCACCGCGCGGCGGGCGTCGTCGATGCGCGAGATGCCCTTGAGCATGAACGGGCCGTCCCATCGCTCCCGCATCCACCGCACGTCCTCCCAGGTGGGGGGCGGGGTCTGCATCCACTCGCCGTACGCGCCGAAGAACGTGGGCGGCCGCTGTCCGGCCGGGACCACGTTCGGCACGGTCAGGTCGGGCAGGCGGCCGGTTCTGGCGTACGTGAGCAGCCACTGCGGCCTGGCCAGGCCCTGCGGTGCGAACCGGGCGATCGCCTTCAGGTCGAGCCGTTCGGGAATCCACGGGGAGCCCCAGTCGCGGCCGTGGGAGAACGTCCAGTCCAGCGTGACGATCAGGCCCTTGGCCCCGGCCGCGCGGGCGCGCTCCATCTGCGCGGCCATCTGGTCCTTGGTGCCCATCCAGTACATCTGGAAGAAGGTCTGCGGGTTGGCCGCCACGACCTCCTCCACCGGCTTGCTCGCGAAGTTGCTCAGCCCCATGGCGGTCCCGCGCGCCGCCGCCGCGCGGGCGACGGCCACCTCGCCGTCGGGGTGCACGGCCTGCACCCCGGTGGGCGAGATGATCACCGGCAGCGAGATCTGCTGCCCCATCACCGTGGTGGCGAGGTCGCGCTTGGCCGGCAGGTCGGCCACGTGCGGAGCGAAGCCGAGCGCCGCGAACGCCTCCATGTTGTCGCGGTACGTCCGGCCGCGCTCCGAGCCGGCCAGCAGCGCCTTGTACACCGACGGCGGCAGGTGACGGCGGGCCCTGCGCTGTGCCTCGGCCACCGTCTCGAACCATGCGTTGCGGGCCATGGAACCCTCTTTCTCGTGGTCAGGCGTCGGGGGAAGGGACGAATCCGGCCAGCGGGCTCTCCGCGCACGCCCGCGCCGGCGGGACGTCGGGGGACGGGCGGCGGCCGATGCGCACCGGGACCGGGCGGCTCCGGGGCCGGCGGGAGTGGTCCTGGCTGGGCCGGGGCGGGGTGCGGCCGGCCGCCGCGAGCGCGTCGCGGGCGTGCCCCTGAACGCACTCGGGGTCGGGCCCGTCCAGCGGCAGGCCGGTGAAGAACTTGGCCGCCATGCAGCCGCCCCGGCAGGAGTCGAAGAACCGGCAGCCGGTGCAGGCGCCGGAGGTCTGCGGCTCGCGCAGCTCGCGGAACAGCTCCGACCCGCGCCACACCCCGGCGAACCCGCCGTCGGTGAGCACGTTGCCGGCGCGGAAGGTGTCGTGGATCGCGAACGGGCAGGCGTAGACGTCGCCGACCGGGTCGATCAGGCACACCACCCGGCCCGCGCCGCACAGGTTCAGCCCGGGCAGCGACTCGCCGTACCCGGCCAGGTGGAAGAAGGAGTCGCCGGTCAGCACGTCCTCGCCGGCCCGCAGCAGCCACTCGTACAGCTCGCGCTGCTGCCCGGCCGTGGGGTGCAGCTCGTCCCACACGTCGGCGCCGCGGCCGGACGGGCGCAGCCGGGTGAGCCGGAGCGTCGCGCCGCGGGCGTCGGCGATGGCCTTGAACGCGTCGAGCTGGGAGACGTTCTCGCGGGTCATCACCACCGACAGCTTGGCGTCGGCGAACCCGGCCTCGGCCAGGTTGTCCAGCGCGCGGATCGCGGTCGCGTACGAGCCCGCCCCGCGCACCCGGTCGTTGACCTCGGCGGTGGCGCCGTCCAGCGAGACCTGCACGTCCACGTAGTCCATGCCCGCCAGAGCCCGCGCGCGCTCGGGGGTGATGCGCACGCCGTTGGTGGAGAACTTCACCCCCACCCGGTGGGCGACGGCGTACTCCAGCAGGTGCCAGAAGTCCGGCCGCACGGTCGGCTCGCCGCCGCCGATGTTGACGTAGAAGACCTGCATGGCCTGCAGCTCGTCGATGACCGCCTCGCACTGCGCGGTGGTCAGCTCGCGCGAGTCGCGCCTCCCGGAGGAGGACAGGCAGTGCACGCAGGACAGGTTGCAGGCGTAGGTAAGCTCCCAGGTCAGGCAGATGGGCGCGGCCAGCCCCTCCTCGAAGCGGCGGGCGAGCGACGCGCTCGCCCCCCGGGCGGCCGCCGTCTTCGCGGGCGTTCCGGGGGCGACCGGGGCCGGGGCGGTACGGGGCCGGATCATGTCGGCCGACGCCAGCCCGCGCAGCGCGCCGGCGTACGCGGGCCACTGCTCGGCGGGCACCCCCGCCTCGGCCAGCGCGCCGCGGGCGTCGGGGTGGGCGGCGAGCGCGCGCACCACCGCGGCCAGCTCGCCCCGCTTGAGGAAGGTCAGCCGCCGGTTGCCGAAGTGGTAGGCCAGCGCCCCGAACGGCTCGGGGCGCAGCGCCACGCCGGGGGACAGCTCCCAGGCGACGTCCAGCGGGTTCGCGGTCATGTCGGGTGGCCGCTCAGTAGACGCCGCACATGCCGTCGATGGACACCTCTTCGAGCAGGGTCTCCTCGGTGAGCTCCTCGGGCGCGGTCTGGTCGGCGGCGGTGATCCGGTCGTCCATTGCAACTCCTCGGGGGGTGAGGGGAGCCGCGAATTGCGGCATCGAGTGCAATAAGGATTAAATGACACCGAGGGCAGAAAAGGAAGCCCTCGTGCCGGAACTGCTACCTTCTGGTGCTTGTGAACGCGGGGCAGACCCGGGGCCGCCGCCCCACCACCGACCACGCCGCGATCGAGCGGGCCGCCTTCCGGCTCTTCGCCGAGCGGGGCTTCGAGGAGACCACGGTGGACGCCATCGCCGAAGCGGCCGGGATCGCGCGGCGCACGCTGTTCCGCTACTACCCCTCCAAGAACGACATCCCCTGGGGCCGGTTCGAGGCCGGGCTGGCGCACCTGCGCGAGTTCCTGCGCGCCATGCCCCACGACATCCCGGTCTGGCGGGCGGTGCACCGGGCCGTGCTCGACTTCAACCGGCTCGACGAGGCGGCGGTCCCGCAGCACCGCGAGCGCATGCGGCTGCTGCTCACGACCCCCGCGCTCCAGGCCCACTCCGCCCTGAAGTACGCCGCCTGGCGCCGGGTCATCGCCGAGTACGTCGCGGTCCGTCGCGGCCTGTCGCCCGACGACCTGCTGCCGCGCACGGTCGGGCACGTCAGCCTGGGCATGGCGCTGTCGGCGTACGAGCAGTGGCTCGACAGCGAGGACCTGTCGCTGTCCGAACTGCTGGACTCCGCGCTGTCGGGCCTGCGCCTGTACCTGTGCGAGGATCACGACGGCCGTCACCCCGCGGCGGGCGGCGGGTAGACCGCCCTGGCCGCGGTGAGGACGAACGCGGTGCTCCGCTGACGTGCCGATCAGCCGGGCTCGCTCACTCTCCGATGACCGGATCTCCACCGCTGCCGGACCCGGAGGCGCCATGGCCGTCACCAGACGGACTCATCTGGCGAATCTCCGGCGCATGACCGTGGCCGGTGTCGTGGGGGATCAGACGGCAGGGCACCTCGGTCCCCGTGGCGGTGCCGCCCGTGGATTCGCGTATCACCAGGACGGCGGCGCAGGGGTCCGGCTCGGCCGGCAGCGGCCGGACTCCCAGCTCGTGCAGCGCGGACGCGGCGGCTTCGCGGCCGGCGGCCGCGGCGTCGATGCGCACGCTGGTGAGGGTCGGCACGACCACGCGGGCCAGGGGGCTGTCGTCGTGCCCGATCACGGCGAGTCGCTCGGGGATCGCGATGCCGGCCCGGAGCGCGGCCCCGGCGACCATGGCGGCGACGTAGTCGTTGCAGGCGACGACCGCGGTGCAGCCCGCCTCCACCCACGCCCGGACGGCGCGGTCCGCCGATCCGTCGGCGACGTCCACGACGCGTTCGCCGGCGAACTCCATGCCATGGAACGCGGCCCGCGCCGCCACTTTCCGGGCCTTGTCCCGGCTCACCGCGGCCAGCCGGGGATCGGGCGAGCCGGCGTACGCGATCCGCCGGTGCCCCCGTTCGCGCAGATGATCGACCTGCAGATGCAGGGTGATGGCGAGCCAGTGGGCGCTGTGCCGTATGTACTGGTCGGGCGTGGGGAAGAGCTTGGAGACCCCGTTCGCGCGTATCCCGGCCTGCTGGTCGTCGTCGAAGGGGGCGAAGCCCATCACCAGGTCGGCGTGCAGGCGCTCCCAGAGCGGCCGGGCGTGGCTGTCCTCGCGCGGGCTCCACGTCACCAGCGAGTAGCCCGCCTCGTCCAGGGCCTTGGCGAACTCCTCCACCAGTCGGCCGTGGGCGTAGTCCATCGGCCAGTCCGGCAGCACGAGCAGCACGATCTCGCTGCGCCCTCGGGCCAGCGCGCGCGCCGCGCTGTTCGGGCGGTATCCGAGGGCGATCGCCGCGTCGAGCACTCGCTGGCGGGTGGCCTCGGAGATGGTCTGGCCCGGGGTGTCGTTCAGAACGAACCCGACGGTCGCTCGCGAGACCCCCACCGCCTGTGCCACATCGGCGGCCGTCACCTGACGCCTGGGTTCCAAGACTGTCACAGGCTCCTTCGCATCGCAGTGAACGGCACCTTGCGGGCTCTGCTCAGGCAACTTATAGTCCTGCACTAGCGGGCGCTAGTAAACACCGCGCACCCAGGTGCGCACGGTGCTCTCACGCAGAGGTGAAAATGGCGGCGATCGGCGAAGTGTTCCACTCGCGCCCTCGCATGCCCGCCTTCACGGCACGACGGAAGACTCCGGGTGACGGCATGGCGCAGCCCGGCACCGCGGAGAGATGGGGCCCGGCTCCGGCTACCAGGTCAGCAGTGCCACCTCCGCCGCGGCGGCGGGCTCGGCGGCGGCACGGCGCGACCCCGCCTGCCTGCCCCGCCGGTGCCGAGGCCGCGCGGGAGCATCGCCGACCGCGCGCGGCGAGGGGGCGATCGTCCACAGCTCGTCGATCAGTTCGCGCAGCGCTTCCCGCTGCAGGCAGTAGTAGTAGTTGCGCCCGCGCTTGCGCACCTCGATCAGGCCGGCCTGCGCCAGGATCTTGGTGTGGTAGGAGATCGTGGGCTTGGACACGGGGAGCGTGTCCTCAAGGACGCTGCACGCCAGTTCGTCCGCCTGGGCGATCTGCTGGATGATGCTCCAGCGGATCGGGTCGCCCAGTGCCTTGAACATTTCCGCCGCGGCAGCCGGCTCGTGGGACAAAGTGCCCCTCCCTTACTGGTCCCGACCTGACGTCGATTATTAGGCAACTATCAATCTACCCCAGGCGTCCGGATCGCTCGATCGCGCCCATCCGATTCGGCGGCCACGCCCAACACGCGGTCGGCCGCGGTGCCGGGGACGTGCTGCCTCCGTTGCCCGAAGGGCGTAAGCTTCCTCCGGTCCCAGTGAAGAAGACCTGAGGAAGGAAGGTCGGATGACGGTCGGCTCCGCAGACGCGGTGGTGGTGACGGAGCCCGCGCCCGGCGTCCGGTTGCTGACTCTCAACCGACCGGACGTGCGTAACGCGATGACGGCGGACATGACGACGGCCTGGAACCGGGCCATCGACGCCGTGGCCGCGGATCGTGAGACGCGGGTGCTGATCGTCACCGGTGCGGGCAGCTCGTTCTGCTCGGGCGCCGACCTCTCCTGGCTCGACCAGGGCGCCGCCGAGGACATCACCACCGACCGGCTCCGCGACCGGATGCTGCCGTTCTATCGCAGCTGGCTGCGCCCGCGCTCCCTGCCGTTCCCGGTCATCGCCGCGGTGAACGGCCCCGCCGTCGGCGCGGGCGTCTGCCTCGCGCTGGCCTGCGATCTCCGCTTCGCCAGCACGACCGCGCGCTTCAGCACCCCGTTCATCTACCTCGGCACCCACGGCGGCATGGCCGCGACCTGGCTGCTGCCGGAGGCGATCGGCGTCTCCCGCGCCCGCGAGATGCTCTACACCGGCCGTGAGGTCTCCGGGGAGGAGGCCCTGAGCTGGGGCCTGGTGGCGGGGGTCAGCGACAACGTGCTCGACCACGCCATGGGCGTGGCCACCCGGATCGCGGAGGCCGGCCCGATCGCGCTGCGGCTGACGAAGACCGGGCTCGAACAGTCAGCAGCCGGGCTGGAGGCCGCCATCCAGTGGGAGGCCCTGGCCCAGCCCGTCACGATGACGACCGCCGACCTGCACGAGGGCATCCAGGCCGTCCGCCAGCACCGCGCACCGCGCTTCCAGGGCCGCTGACGCCCCTTCAGGCCCGCCCGCCCCGATCACGATTCCACCGGGCCGGAGACCCCCGCGGACTTTCCATTGGCCGCCGGTCGCACCTCACCGGCGGAGACGTCCGTCCGGACCCCGTGCTCGAAGGCGAACCGCCGCGGGACTGCCCGGTACACGGGATCGGCGTCATCGAGTGGTCGCCGGCCGTCGTCGGTGAGCTCGGCCAGGATGAAGCGCGCGTGGCCGGGGCGGGCACCCGCCGCAACGCTCTCCGGCGCTCCAGGGGCGCGGCGAGGCGCGAGAGGCGGGACGCGGCGATCGTCCCGGTGCGCCATCGGACGCGGACGCGTGTCCGGCCCGTCCCGTGATCTCACTGCGGCTGGTCACTCTCGACGTGGCGCCATGCCGCCCCCTACACTCAGATGATCTGACAGTTTTAGAAATGTGGATGGGTTGCATGTCGCGCGGGGACGGAAGCACGCTCTTCATAGACGGAAAGTGGACCGGCGCCGACGACGGCCGCACGTTCGAGGTGACCGACCCGAGTACCGGCGCCGTCATCGGCCGCGCCGCCGACGCGGCCGGGGCGGAGACGGACCGGGCCATCGCGGCGGCCGAGGCCGCCTTCCCGGCCTGGAGCCGGGAGACCGCATACCGGCGGGCCGAGGCGCTGCGCTCCGCCCACGCCCTGATGCTCGGACGGCAGGAGGACCTGGCGGCGCTGATGACCCTGGAGCAGGGCAAACCGCTCAAGGCCGCCCGCAACGAGGTCCGGTACGCCGCCGACTTCCTGGAGTGGTTCGCCGAGGAGGCCAAGCGGGTCTACGGCACCACCATCCCCTCCTCGCGGGCCGAGCAGCGCTTCGTCGTGATGCGCCAGCCGGTCGGCGTGGTCGCCGGCATCACGCCGTGGAACTACCCGATCTCGATGATCACCCGCAAGGTGGCCCCGGCGCTCGCCGCGGGGTGCACGATCGTGGTCAAGCCGGCGGAGCAGACGCCGCTGTGCGCGGCGGCGGTGTTCGAGATCCTGTCGGACGCGGGGCTGCCCGCGGGGGTGGCCAACCTCGTCACCACCAGCCGTCCCGGCGCCGTGGGCGACCGGTTCGTACGCTCGCCCGTGGTGCGCAAGCTGACCTTCACCGGCTCCACGGAGGTGGGCAAGATGCTGGGGGGCCGCGCCACCGCCGCGACCATGAAACGGCTGTCCATGGAACTCGGCGGGCACGCGCCCTTCATCGTGTTCGGCGACGCCGACCCGGCGCACGCCGCCAAGGGCGCTGCGCTGGTGAAGTTCCTCAACGGCGGGCAGGCGTGCATCTGCCCGAACCGCATCTACGTACAGCGGTCCATCATGGACGCGTTCTCCGACGCCCTGGTGGAACGGGTGCGGCGGCTCCGGGTGGGCCCCGGGAACCGGGACGGTGTGGACGTCGGGCCGCTGGTAGACGGCGCGGCCCTGGACAAGGTGCGCGGGCACGTGGAGGACGCGGCCCGCAAGGGCGCCCGGATCCTGGTCGGCGGCGAGCGGCTGACCGAAGGGGAGCTGGGCGGCGGCAACTTCTTCGCCCCGACCGTGCTCGGTGGCGTCGATGAGACGATGCGGATCTATCGCGAGGAGACCTTCGGGCCCGTCGCCGCCCTCATCCCCTTCGACGACGAGGCCGAGGCCATCGGGCTCGCCAACGACACCGAGTACGGCCTCGCCTCCTACGTCTACACCAGGGACCTCGGCCGCGCCGTGCGCGTCTCCGAGGCCCTGCGCTTCGGCATCGTGGGCGTCAACGACATCAACCCGACGGCCGCCGCCGCACCGTTCGGCGGCGTGGGGATCAGCGGCCTGGGACGCGAGGGCGGCGCCCAAGGCATCGACGAATACCTCGACGTCAAGCTGGTCGGGCTCGCGGTCTCCTGACACCTGGGCCGCCCGCGACGGCGGTACCCGTTTCGCACAAGGTAGGACGGTTCATGAAACTGACAGTGGGTCAGACGTTGGTGAGCACCGTGGACACGACCGCGATGATCGTCGTGCGATGCCCGGAGGAGGAACTGACCGTGACGTGCGGCGGCCGGGAGATGGTGCCCCAGGGCGCCGCCCCTGCCGCCGCGCCCGGAACCGGCACGGCCGAGGGCGGCGGCGCTCAGCTCGGCAAGCGCTACACGGTCGAGGGCGTCGCCGTCGAACTCCTCTGCGTCAAGCCGGGCACGCATCCTGTGGCCGTTGACGGTGTGCCGGTGTCCGTGAAGGCCGCCAAGCCCCTGCCCGCTTCGGACTGACCCCGCGGGCACATCCCACCCGGCCCCGGCGCGCTGTGCGCCGGCGGTTGGTGTGCCTTCGCCCCCGGAACCGCAGGGGGTTTCCCATAAAGAAAGATAGAAATTTTTAAAACTATCGTGCTATGGTGCACATGGCCGCGAGCCCCTGATCGGTGCGACGGCGGAGGCGTCCGCGGTTCGCGCGCACGGCCGGGGAGCGACGGCGCGGCGAGCGGGCCGGCCGGACATCGCTGGAGGAGGCTCTACGAACATGCAGATCAAGAAGGTCGCCGTCGTCGGCTGCGGGGTGATGGGGACCGGCATCATCCAGGTCGCCGCGCAGGCCGGGTTCGAGGCGGTCGGCGTGGAGAAGGACGAGGGCGGTGTCGCGCGGGCCGACGGCCGGATCCGGGCCGGGCTCGAATCCGCCGTCGCGCGCGGCAAGATCTCGCAGGAGCAGGCCGAGGAGGCGGGGGAGCGTTACACCCTCACCACCGACCTGGACGAGATCGGGCAGGCCGACCTCGTGGTCGAGGCCGTGTACGAGGACCTGGAGCTGAAGCGGGCCCTGCTCGGCGGCATCGACGGGGTCGTCGGGGCCGGCACCCTGATCGCCTCCAACACCTCGACGATCCCGCTGGTCGTCCTGGCCGGGGCCACCGGCAGGGCCGAGCGGGTGGTCGGGCTGCACTTCTTCAACCCCGTGCCGGCGATGCGGCTCGTCGAGGTGATCCGCACGCCGATCACCGAGCCGGAGTGCGTCGAGGCCGTGACCGGGTTCGCTCGGACGCTCGGCAAGAGCCCGGTCCTGGTCAACGACGTGCCCGGCTTCGTGGGCAACCTGCTGATCGTGCCGTACCTGCTGGACGCGATCCGCGCCTTCGAACGCGGCGTGGCCGACATGGAGTCGATCGACTCGGTGATCACACTGGGGTTCAACCACAGGATGGGGCCGTTCCGGCTCAGCGACCTCATCGGCCTGGACATCGTGCACGACATGGCGGTGTCGATGTACGAGGAGTACAAGGACCCGCGGTACTTCCCGCCGCCGCTGCTCAAGCAGTACGTACGGCTCGGCCGGCTGGGACGCAAGACGGGACGGGGGTTCTACTCCTATGCCGGATGAGGCGCCCGCCCCCAGGCCCCGACCGGGCCGAGGTGACGGCGACAAGGAGAGGCCAGTGGCCAAGGCATTGATGCTCACCTGGACCAGCCCGGCGTCCGGGGACGCCGAGGCGTTCGAGGAGTGGTACACCACCACCCACATCCCGGACGTGCGCGCCGCGATCCCCTCGGTCACGAGAGTGACCCGGTACGAACTCGTCGACCCGGCCGCGGCGGGACCGTCGAACCGGTACCTGGCCGTCTACGAGCTGGACGAGGACGACGTGCGGGACGCCGCGGCGAAACTGTCGCAAGCCGTCGGCGCGGGCCGGGTCACCTCCGAGGGTGTGGACCTGACCGGGAACCCGCCGCGGATCGAGTTCTACGTACGGCGCGGGCCCGAGGACTGAGGAGAACACCGTGAAGAAGGTCGTCAAACGCACCGGTGACCACGGCATCGGGCAGATGGTCCATGTCGTGCACATGACCGACGACGTCCAGGCGCTGCGCGCGTTCTACGAGGACGTGATGGGCGGGGTGGTGTTCATGGGCGTGGACGAGCCGAACTACCTGCCGATCGAGGATCGCTACGCCAATCTGATCATGGTCGGGGATCTGTGCGTGGAGACGATGGCGCCGAGGATGCCGCCCGACGTCACCAAGCCGGTCGGCAGGTTCTACTCCAGGTTCGGCCGGCACCTGCACTCGGTGGGGTACAAGGTGGACGACCTGACGGGCCTGGCGGACCGCCTCATCCGAAAGGGCGTCTACATCGGCAAACCCGGTGGCGGGCGGCTGGAGAAGGCCGATCCGGACACGATGTACTTCTTCCCGAGCCCTCGCGACACCGCCGGGCTCATGGTCGAGCTGTGCGGCATGGACATGCCGGGCGAGCCGCGGGATCTGGACATGTGGTCCTCGCTGGTGCGGCTGTGGCGGACGCATCCGCTGACCATCGAGCGCTTCTCCTATGTGACGCTCGGGGTCAGGGACCTGGAGTCGGCGGTGAAGACGTACGTCGACGTCATGCAGGCGGTCCCGATCCAGGCCGGGACGGATCAGGACCTGGGGGCGAGGTACCAGACCCTCCAGCTCGGCGACTGCCTGCTCCAGCTCGCCGAGCCGCTGAACGGCGAGTGCGACCTCGGCCGGCATGTCGAGCAGTGGGGCAACATGATCTACAGCCTCCGGTTCAAGGTCCTCGACATCGACTCCGCCGTGTCCTGGCTGTCCAAGCACGGTGTGCGCACCCGGCGCATCCGCGACGGCCTGGTCGTGACCGACGTCCGCGACACCTTCGGCGCGCCGATCTTCTTCGGCACGGAGGAGATCGAGGGCGACCCCTTCGTTTAGATAGTTCGATACATTGACGCCTTTCTATCAATGTGATCTGCTTGGCACGTCGGCCCACCGGCACGATGACGCAAGGAAGTGTCCCGATGGACCCTGAACTCTCCCCGGACCAGAAGCTCTTCGAGGCCGCCGCGAAGGACTTCCTGGACAAGGAGTACCCCCTCGACCGCATCCGCAGGATGGACGCCGGCGCCGGCTTCGACCGCGACTGGTGGCGGCGGGGCGCCGAACTCGGCTGGACGGCCATGCTCGTCCCGGAGGAACTCGGCGGCGGCAGTGTCTCCGGCGAGGGAGTGCGCGACCTCGCGCTCCTGGCCGAGGTGCTCGGAGCCGGCGTCGCCCCCGGGCCGCTGCTCGCGACGAACACCGTGCTCGCCGGGCTGGTGGCCGCGCACGGCACCGGGCCGGACCACAGCGCGGCGATCGAGTCGCTGGTCTCCGGGGAGGCCGTGGCGACCTGGGCGGTCTACGAGCCGGGCCGGCAGTGGGCGCCGCTGGAGCCGGGGCTCACGGCCAGGCCGGCGGAGGGCGGCTTCCGCCTCGACGGCGTCAAGGACCGCGTGGAGGCCGCCGGCGACGCCGACCTGTTCCTGGTCACCGCCGCGACGCCGCAGGGCACGGCGCAGTTCCTGGTCCCGGCCGCCACCCCGGGCGTGACCGTCGAGCGGCAGTGGAGCCTTGACCTCGCCCGGCACCACGGGGCGGTGCGCTTCGACGGCGTGCGCGTCGATGAGGCGGCCATGGTGGGGCGGCCCGGCGCCGGCGAGGTGGTGGAACGGCAGACGCAGGTCGCGCTGGTGATCCAGTGCGCCGAGGTGTGCGGCGGGCTCGACCGGGTCTTCGAGATGACCACCCAGTGGGCCCGCGACAGGTACACCTTCGGCCGCCCGATCGCCTCCTACCAGGCGCTCAAACACCGTTTCGCCGACATGCGGACCTGGCTGGAGGCATGCCACGCGACGACCGCGGCGGCGGCGTCGGCCGTACAGGAGGGCTCGGCCGGCGCCGCCGAGCCGGTGAGCACCGCCAAGTCGTACGTCGGCGACAGGTCGCTGGCGATCCTGCAGGACTGCGTGCAGATCCACGGCGGGATCGGGCTCACCTGGGAGCACGACCTGCACCTGTACCTGCGCCGGGCCACGTCGAACCGGTCCCTGTACGGGACCCCGCAGGACCACCGTCGGCGCCTCGCCGACCTCGCATCGCTCTGAGAGGCCGACATCGATGACCGATGGCACGACCGAAAGCGTCGAGTCGTTCCGGCTGCGCGCGCGGGCCTGGCTGGCCGCGAACATGCCGCGCGCCGAGGAGAGCGCGCCCGCGCCCGGCGATGAGCTGGAGGCATGGCACCGCGCCCGGGAACTGCAGCGCAAGCTGTACGAGGGCGGATTCGCCGGCATCTGCTATCCGGCCGAGTACGGCGGCCTCGGGCTCACCCCCGCCCACCAGCGGGCCTTCACCGAGGAGGCCGACGGCTACGAGATGCCCCTGCTGCTGAACATCCCGACGCTCAGCATCTGCCTGCCGACCATCCTGGACATGGGCTCGGAGGAGCACAAGCGCGAGCACATCGGGGCCGTGCTGCGGGGCGAGGAGGTCCTGGTGCAGTTCCTGTCCGAGCCCAGCGGCGGCTCGGACCTGGCCGGCCTGCTGACCAGGGCCGAGCTCGACGGCGACACCTGGATCCTCAACGGGGCCAAGACCTGGAGCTCCTCGGCCTACGCCGGCGACTACGCGTTGTGCCTGGCGCGCACCGATCCCACCGTGCCCAAGCACCACGGGCTGACGATGTTCCTGATGCCCACCAAGGGCGAGGGCATCACGATGAACCGGGTCGCGATGGTGGACGGCACGGCGGAGTTCTGCGAGGAGTTCTTCGACAACGTACGGCTCCCGGCCTCGGCCGTCGTCGGCGAGGTCAACGGCGGGTGGGCCGTGGCGACCAGGCAGCTCTACCACGAGCGCACCGCGATGGGCGGCGGGTCCCCCTACGTCAGCGGCCGGGGCTTCGCCCCGAGCAGGAAGCTGCCGACCCCCATCGACGTCGCCCGCGCCGCCGGCCGGGCCGGCGATCCGGAGGTGCGGGAACTGATCGGAGAGTGGCTGGCGACGTCCACGGTCTCCGGACAGACGGCCGCCCGGGTGACGCGGGCCATCGCGGGCGGCCACCTCCCTCCGGCCGCGGCCTCGCTGATGCGCCTGATGGGCGCGGAGGCCATGCGCCTGGAACGGGACGTGGCGATGCGGGTCGCCGGCGCCTGCGCGGCGGTCGCCGCCGGCGACGAGCCCGGCGTCCTGGGCGAGGCGGGCATCGGCTACCTGATGCGGCAGGGCAGCAGCCTGGGCGGCGGCAGCGTCGAGATGTCGCGCAACATCGTCAGCGAAAGGCTGCTCGGCATGCCGCGCGAGTACGCCGCCGACCGCGGCGTGCCCTTCAACCAGGTCAGGAGGGGCCGTGCCTGACCCGAGCCGCGGGGCCGCGGGATGAACCTGGCGACGATCCTCGACATGGTCGCCGAGGGGATGCCGGACCGGGTCCTCATCGGCGACCGCGACGGCGGCCTGACCGCCGCCGGCCTGCGCGCCAAGGCGCTCGCCGGGGCGCGGCACATCGTCGCGTCCGGCGCCGACCGGCTGGTGTACCTCGGGCCCAACGGCCCCGGCTTCCCGGTCGCGCTGTTCGCCGCGGTGTTCGCGGGCGTGCCGTTCCTGCCGCTGAACTACCGGCTCGGCGACCGGCAGCTCGCCGAGGTGCTCGACCGGCAGGGCAGGCCCCTGGTCGCCACCGACACGCCGGAGCGGGTGCCGGGGCGCGAGACCGTCCCGGCCGGCTTCTTCGCCGACATTGCCCCAGACGACACTCCCCCCGGCGACACTGCCCCCGCTGACCTTGCCCCCGACGAGATGCCGTTCGCGGCGGTCACCCCGCACCCCGACTCGGTCGCGGTCCTGCTCATGACGAGCGGCACGACGGCGGCGCCGAAGAGCGCCGTGCTGCGGCACCGCAACCTGGCGGCGTACATCTTCGGCTCGGTGGAGTTCGCCGCGGCCTCCGAGACGGACGCGGCGCTGGTCAGCGTCCCGCCGTACCACATCGCGGCGGTGGCCAACGCGCTGTCCAACATCTACAGCGGCCGCCGCATCGTCTACCTGGACAGGTTCACCCCGGACGCCTGGCTGGACCTGGTGGAGGAGCAGCGCGTCACCCACGCGATGGTCGTGCCGACCATGCTGGTGCGCATCGTGGCCGAGCTGCGGGAACGCGGCCGGCAGGGCCCGGAGAGCCTGCGGACGATATCGTACGGCGGCGCGAAGATCGCCGGTGAGGTCGTGGAGCAGGCGCTGCGGCTGTTCCCGCGAGCCGGGTTCGTCAACGCCTACGGCCTGACGGAAACGGCGTCGTCGATCGCGGTGCTCGGCCCGGAGGACCACCGGGAGGCCGTGGCCGGCGACGACCCGGCGGTGCGGGCCCGGCTCGGCTCGGTGGGGCGCCCCCTGCCGTCGGTGGAGATCCAGGTGCACGACCCCGACGGCAACCCGTGCCCGCCGGGCGTGGAGGGCGACATCGTCGCCCGCGGCCCCCAGATCGCCGGCGAGTACCTGGAAGCGGGACGCGCGGTCCGGCCCGACGGCTGGTTCCCCACCCGCGACCGCGGCTACCTGGACGAGGCCGGCTTCCTGTTCGTACGCGGCAGGGCCGACGACACGATCATCCGCGGCGGCGAGAACATCGCCCCCGCCGAGATCGAGGACGTCCTGGTCAGGCACCCGGCCGTCCTCGACTGCGTGGTGGCCGGCATCCCCGACGTCGAGTGGGGGCAGCGCATCGGCGCCTTCGTCGTCGTACGGCCCGGCCACGCCCCCGGCGAGGACGACCTGCGCGCCTGGGTCCGCGAGCGTCTGCGCGGCTCGAAGACCCCCGACGACCTGGTGTTCGTGGACGAGCTGCCGACCTCGCCCACCGGAAAGATCCTGCGACGCGAGCTCGTCGCGCTACTCGACGCCGGCGAAGCGGTGTGACCGGCCGGCCCACCCCGGCAGACAGGAGAGAGCAGTGGAACTGAACGCGGCGTCGGCCCTGGTGACCGGCGGAGCGGGGGGATTCGGCCAGGCCACGGTGCGGCGGCTCGTCGCCGCCGGGGTCAAGGTCGTCATAGCCGACCTCGACGCGGACAAGGGCAAGGCGTTCGAGGAGGCCCTGGGCGCGGACAAGGTCCGCTTCGTGCAGACCGACGTCACCGACGAGGACTCCGTGCTCGCCGCGGTGGACGCCGCGGCCGGGCTGGGCGCGCTGCGCGCGGCGGTGGTCGTGCACGGCGGGCCCGCCGCGGGGCGGCGCATCGTGAACCGGAAGGGCGAGCCCTACCCGCTGGAGACCTTCCGGCGCACGGTCGACATCTTCCTCAGCGGCACCTTCAACGTGATGAGCAAGGCCGCGGCGGCCATGACGCGCAACGACCCCCTGGACTCCGGCCAGCGCGGCGTCGTCATCACCACCGCGTCCATCGCCGGGTTCGAGGGCCAGGTCGGCCAGACCGACTACTCCGCCGCGAAGGGCGGCGTGATCGGCCTGACCCTGACCGCCGCGCGCGACCTCGCGCCGGCCGGCGTCCGGATCATGTGCATCGCGCCGGGGACGTTCTTCACCCCGGCGTACGGGATGAGCGAGGAGGAGGCCCAGGCCAAGTGGGGCCCCGCCGTGCCGAACCCCAAGCGCATGGGCCACGCGGACGAGTACGCCAGGCTCGCCATGCAGATCATCGACAACGACTACCTCAACGGCGAGGTCATCCGGATCGACGGCGCCCTGCGCTTCAACATCTAGCCGATGCGGGGCGCAGACATGAGCGAGCACGTGAGCGCGCCGGGCGGTGTCGTCCGCCGCGTCGGCTTCATCGGGCTCGGCAGCCAGGGCGGGCCGATGGCGCGCAGGATCGCCGAGTCCGGCTTCCCCACCACGCTGTGGGCCCGCCGCCCGGCCGCCGTGGAGCCCTTCGCGGACACCCCCGCGGCCGTGGCCGCCTCGCCCGCCGAGCTGGGCGCCGCCTGCGACCTGGTGTGCGTCTGCGTCGTGGACGACGCCGGCGTCGAAGAGGTGGTCGGCGGCGTGCTGCCGGAAATGGCCGAGGGCGGCATCATCGCGGTGCACAGCACCGTGCACCCCGACACCTGCCGCCGCCTCGCCGAGCGGGCGGCGGCCCGGGGAGTCGATCTCGTGGACGCGCCCGTCAGCGGCGGGGGAGAGGCCGCGCTGCGCGGGCGCCTGCTGGTGATGGCGGGCGGCGACGCGCGTGCGGTGGAGGCGTGCCGGCCGGTCTTCGAGACCTACGGCAGCCCGGTCCTGCATCTCGGCGGCGTGGGCGCGGGCCAGCTCGCGAAGATCCTCAACAACTTCCTGCTGACCGCGAACCTCGCCGCGGCCGACGGCGCGTACACGCTGGGCCGCGCGCTCGGCGTCGATCCCGCGCAGTTCGCCGAGGTGGTCGCGCACGGGTCGGGCGCCAGCTTCGCGGCGGCGCGGCTCCTTCCCCGCTCGGGGTTCGACCTGGGGGCGATGGCCCAGCACGCCGGGCCGCTGCTGCGCAAGGACGTGCGCCTGCTCGCCGACCTGGCCGACGCGGCGGGGGCCAAGGCCGTGGCCGCGATCGACGCGGCCGACGCCGCGCTCGCCGCGATGGGGCATCCCCGATGACGGCCGGCCGGACAGGAGGAGGAACGCGCATGCGCGTGGGGTTCGCCGGCGCCGGCCGCATCGGCCGCCCGATGGTGCGGCGTCTCCTCGCCGCCGGTCACGCCGTGCGCGTCTTCGCCCGCACCGACGCGGCCCGGCGGGCCCTGGCCGGCGACGGCGCGGAAGTCGTGCCCGCCCTGACCGGGATCGCCGGCGGAGCCGACGCGGTCGTCGTGTGCGTGCACACCGACGAGCAGGTCCGGCAGGTCTGCCTCGACGGCGGCGTCGTCGCCGCGCTGCCGGCCGGAGCCGTCCTGGTCGTGCACACCACCGGGAGCCCGCGCACGGCCGAGGAACTGGCCCGGGCCGCGGCGGAGCGCGACGCCCTGGTGGTGGACGCGCCCGTCAGCGGCGGCCCCCACGACGTCGAGGCCGGGCGGGTGACCCTGTTCGCCGGCGGCGCCGGCGCCGCGATGGCCCGGGCCATGCCGGTCCTCACCGCGTACGGCGACCCGGTGCTGCACGTCGGCCCCGAAGGGGCGGGGCAGCGGGTCAAGCTGATCAACAACGCGGTCTTCGCGGCCAACATCGGCCTGCTGGCCCACGCCGTCGAGCTCGCGGCGCACCTCGGCCTGGAGGAGACGGCCGTGATCCAGGCCCTCCAGCACGGCAGCGGCGCCAGCCGGGCGCTCGCCGGGATCGGCGCGCACGGCACCGTGGCCGGCTTCGCCCGTGCCGTGGGCGAGTTCGTCGGCAAGGACGTCGCCATCGTGCGGGACGTCGCATGCGAACTGGGCGGCGACCTCGGCCCGCTGGGCGCCGCGCACCAGGTCCTGGCCGGTCTGCTCACCGAGCCCGGGCAGGCACGCGCGCTCGCCTCGGCGCCCGGCCCCGCGCGCTGACCGCGCGCCCTTCGAGACGCAGTAACACACCGTCGCCGCCCCGGGAGGCGTCCCGGGGCCGGCCGTAGGAGAGGAAGGTCACAGATGGGGCGAGTCGCGGGAAAGGTTGCCTTCATCACCGGCGCCGCGCGCGGGCAGGGGCGCAGCCACGCCGTGCGCCTGGCGGAGGAAGGGGCCGACATCATCGCGGTGGACAGGTGCCGCGACTTCGAGACGGTCAAGTACCCGATGGCCACGCCGGACGACCTGAAGGAGACCGTCAGGCTCGTCGAGGAGCGGGGCCGGCGCATCGTGGCCGTCGAGGCCGACGTGCGCGACCGGCCGGCGCTGATCGCCGCGCTGGAGCAGGGCATCTCCGCGTTCGGCAGGCTCGACGTGGTCGTGGCTCAGGCCGGGATCGCCCCGATGACCGGCGAGCCGGCGTTGCAGGCGTGGGCCGACGGCGTGGACACCATGCTGGTCGGCACGATCAACGCGATCCACGCGGCGCTGCCGCACCTGAAGGAGGGCGCCTCGGTGATGGCGGTCGGCTCGGCGGCCGTGTTCATGTCGGGCAACGGCGTGGCGCAGCCCGGGGCCGACCCCGGCGGCGCGTCCTACCAGTACGCCAAGCGCGCGCTGTCGGAGTTCATCCACGAGCTGGCCCGCAACCTCGCGCCCCGCAGCATCCGGGCCAACGCGGTGCACCCGACCAACTGCGACACCGACATGCTGCAGAGCCCGCCGATGTACAAGGCGTTCCGCCCCGACCTGGAGAACCCGACGCGCGAGGACGCCGAGCTCGCCTTCCCGGCCCAGCAGGCCATGCCCGTGCCGTACATCGAGCCCGTGGACGTCAGCAACGCCGTGGTCTACCTCGCCTCCGACGAGGCGCGCTACGTCACCGGCATGCAGATGCGCGTGGACGCGGGCTCGTACCTGAAGTTCCAGGACTTCCACGTCTGACAGGAGGACCGGCGATGCGCACCGATCGCGAGGCCGGGCGGTGAGCGGGGAGCAGGGACGGCCGCTGCCGCTCGTCACGCCGTGGACGGAGTTCTACTGGACGTCCGGGGCCGACGGGCGGCTGCGGCTGCAGGAGTGCGCCTCCTGCGCCGCCCTCGTCCACCCGCCCAAGCCGGTGTGCCCGTACTGCCGCGGCCACGACCTCGGCGTGCGGGTCGTGTCCGGATACGCGACCCTCATCGGGTTCACCGTGAGCCACCGGTTCCGGCTGCCGGGCCTGCCCTCGCCGTACATCGTGGCGCAGGTCGCGATCGAGGAGGACCCGCGGGTCCGGCTCACCACGACCGCGGTCGGGTGCGAGGCCGGGGCGCTGAGGCTCGGGATGCGGATGGAGGTGGTGTTCGAGCGGGCCGAGGACGTCTGGCTGCCGCTGTTCCGGCCCTCGGCCGAGCAGCCGCCGCCGGCCCCCCTTCCCCCGGACGAGATGGACCCCGAGCAGGTCCGCCGCTCGGTGCGCCCGATGCCGCGTGCCCGCAAGTTCGAGGACGACGTCGCGCTCACCGGCATCGGCATGTCCCGCATCGGCCGCCGCCTCATGGCCGACCCGCTCGCGCTGACCGTGGAGGCGTGCGAGGCCGCCGTGGCCGACGCCGGCCTGACCATGGACGACATCGACGGCCTGGCCACCTATCCCGGCGGCGGGCTGCAGGGCGGGTTCGGCGAGGGCGGGGTGACCGCGCTGGAGGCGGCGCTGCGAGTGCGGCCCACCTGGCACAGCGGAGGCGGCGAGACCTTCGGGCCCGGCGGCTCGGTCATCGAGGCGATGCTGGCGGTGTCCGCGGGCCTGGCCCGGCACGTGCTGTGCTTCCGCACCCTGTGGCAGGCCACCCACGACGAGCTGGCCCGTCAGGGGCGGATCGTCCCGGCCGGGGGCCGGCTGACCGGCGACATGGGCTGGGGGGCGCCCTTCGGCGCCACCTCCGCGGCGCACGTCCTGGCCCAGACCGCCCAGAGGTACTTCCACCGCTACGGCGCGACCCGCGAGACGCTGGGCTGGATCGCGCTCAACCAGCGGGCGAACGCGGCCCTGAACCCGACCGCCATCTACCGCGACCCGCTGACCATGGACGACTACCTTCAGGCACGGCTGATCACGACGCCGTTCGGGCTGTACGACTGCGACGTTCCCTGCGACGGCGCGGTGGCGGTCGTGGTCTCCGCCGCCGACACGGCCGCCGACCTGCCGGGCCGGCCGATCCGGGTGGAGGCGGTCGGCACCCAGATCGTCGAGCGCCTGGAGTGGGACCAGAGCACCAGCACGCACGAGCCACAGGTCCTCGGCCCCGCCGCCCACCTGTGGACCCGCACCACGCTGCGCCCGTCCGACGTGGACGTCGCCGAACTGTACGACGGATTCACCTTCAACTGCCTGTCCTGGATCGAGGCGCTCGGCTTCTGCGGGATCGGCGAGGCGAAGGACTTCCTGGACACCGGCAAGAACATCGCCCGCGACGGGGTGCTGCCGCTCAACACCCACGGCGGCCAGCTCTCGCACGGCCGCACCCACGGCATGGGACTGCTGCACGAGGCGATCGTGCAGCTTCGCGGCCAGGCCGGCGAGCGGCAGGTCCCGGGCGCCCGGGTGGCCGTGGTCAGCAGCGGCGGGCTGACGCCGGCCGGAGTGCTGCTGCTGCGCAACGACGGGTAGGAGGAGAGTTGATCAGCGAGGAGATGAAGGCGGCCGTGGGCAGGGAGCTGCGCCGCAGCGTCAGCTTCCCCATCGCCGAGTCCGACATCCGGCGATGGGCGATCGCGGTGTACTACCCCGAGCCGCCGCCCGCGATGTTCTGGGACGCCGAGGAGGCCGCGGCCACCGTGCACAAGGGGATCGTCGCCCCCGAGGAGTTCAACCCCTTCGCCTGGATGACCGCGGACGGGCCCCGCGCCGGGGCGCGGCAGGCCGGCAACGACCCCGGCAGCACCGAGAAGCAGCTCGGGATCACCCCGCCCGGCCTGCGCAACCAGCTCAACGGCGGCGTCGAGGTCGACTACGGCGTCCGCATGCGGCCCGGCGACGTCATCACCTCGGTCACCCGCCTCGCCTCGTACGCCGAGCGCAGCGGCAGGCTCGGCCCGATGCTCATGACCGTGTTCGAGGACACCTGGACCAACCAGCGCGACGAGCTGGTCAAACGCAGCCGCATGACGCTCATCAGGTACTGAGAGGGTGATGACAGTGGCCGCGACACCGATCGCCGGCGTGCCGCGCGAGGGGGACGAGATCCCGCCGTTCGCGCGCCGGACGGGATTCGCGAACTGGAACCGGTACGCCGCGGTCAACGACGAGTTCGTGCCGATGCACATGGACGACGAGGCCGGCCGCGCGGCGGGCATGCCCGGCGCTTTCGGGATGGGGAACCTGCAACTGGCCTACCTGCACAACCTGCTGCGCCAGTGGGTGGGACCCGACGGCGCCATCGTGAGCGTGAGCTGCCGGTTCCGCGCGCCGAACACCAAGGACATGCGGGTCACCGCGCGCGGACGGGTCGTGAAGGTGTCCGAGGAGGACGGGCGGGTGCTCGTGGACCTCGACGTGTGGACCGAGGACGAGGGCGGACGCCGGCTCGCGCCGGGCACCGCCCGCGTCATGCTCGCGGACGCGTGATGCCGAGACGGGAGGAACGACCGGTGGGAACCCGACCCCGGGATCGCGGCAAGGACGTGGCGCGGCTGCTGCTGCGCGCCGCCATCGGCGGCACGATGATCGCGCACGGCGTCCGCCACGGCCGCACCATCGAGGGCACCGCGCGCTGGTTCGGCTCGATCGGCTTCGACCGGCCCCGGTTGCAGGCACAGGCCAGCGCGGCGGTGGAGACGGGCGCGGGCGCGGCGCTGCTCCTCGGCGCCGGCACCCCGCTCGCCGCGGCCGCGGTGGTCGGGACGATGGGGGTCGCCGCCCGCTCGGTGCACCAGCCGAACGGGTTCTTCGTCAACGCCGAGGGCTACGAGTACGTGCTCAACCTCGCCCTCGCGACCGTCGCGCTGGCCGCGCTCGGCCCCGGGCGCTGGAGCGTCGATCGCGTTCTGGGCGTGGACGGCAGGCTGACCGGCGCCCGCGCCGCCGCCGTCGCGGCGGGGCTCGGGCTCGCCGGCGCCGCCGCCCAGCTCGCCCTGTTCTGGCACCGGCCGCCCGCCGAAGTCACCGGAGCGACCGACGACGAGACGAAGGCGGGCGACGATGCCGGCGCCACGTGAGCACGTCGTCGTGGTGGGCGCGGGCCTGGGCGGTGTGCGCACCGCCGAGAACCTGCGCTCACGCGGGTACCTGGGCCGCATCACCCTGGTCGGCGCCGAGCCCCACCCACCCTACGACCGGCCGCCGCTGTCGAAGCAGATCCTGACCGGCGCCTGGGAGCCGGACCGGGCGGTGCTGCGCGACAAGCCGGGGCTCGACGAGATCGGCGTGTCCGCCCGCCTCGGCGCGGCGGCCGTCGCGCTGCACGGGACCACGGTCGAGCTGGAGGACGGCGCCCGGATCACGGGCGACGCCGTGGTGCTCGCGACCGGGGTCGCCGCGCGCAGGCTGCCCGGACAACCCGACGGCGTCGCCACATTGCGCGGCCTGGACGACGCCCTGGCGCTGCGTGACGCGCTCGCGGAGGCCCGGTCGCTGCTGGTCGTCGGCGCCGGGTTCATCGGCGCGGAGGCCGCGCACGCCGCCCGGCTCCGGGGCCTGGAGGTGATTGTGCTGGAGGCCGGGCGGGTGCCGTGCGAACGCGCGCTCGGGCCGCTGGTGGGCGAGCTCGCCGCACGGCTGTTCCGCGAGGCCGGAGCCGACCTGCGGTGCGGTGCCGGCATCGCGAGGTTCACCGACGCCCGTACCGTCGAGCTGGCGGACGGGACGACGGTGTCGGCGGACGTCGCGCTGGCCGGTGTCGGCGCGGCGCCCGCCCTCACCTGGCTGGACGGCAGCGGGCTGGACACAGCCGGCGGTGTCGCCTGCGACGCGGGCGGGCGCGCGTCGGGCGCGGACGACGTGTGGGCCCTGGGCGACATGGCGGCCTGGTGGGACCCGGTACGCCGCCGCCGCCATCGCGCCGAGCACTGGACCAGCGCGGTGGACCAGGCGGCGGCGGTCGCGTGCGCCATCACCGGCGCCGAGCCGCCTCCCCCGGCGGTGCCCTACGTCTGGTCCGACCAGTTCGGCCTGAAGATCCAGGTGGCCGGCCGCACCGACCTCGCCGACGAGGTCGTCCCGCTGCACGGCGACGGGCTCGACGGAGGCCCGGTGCGGGGCACGGTCGTGGGCTACTTCGCCGGCGGCGAGCTGGTCGCCGTCGCGGCCTTCGGCGCGGCCCGGTACCTGCCCCGCTACCGGTCGCTGGTCGCCGCCGGCGCGGGCCCGGCCGCCGTGTCGGCGGTCGCGGGCGAACTCCGGTCGGCGGCGACGCGCTGACGACCTCACCGGCAGGCCATTGCGCCGGGGCCGTCCCAATGGTGAGATGTATTTAAAACTATCGAAGCCTTATCGGCGGGCTGTTCGGAGCGCTGTATGAGACTCGCACTGCACATCAACGACTACGCGGCCCTCGGCGCGCCGCACGAGATGGCTCCGGCGCTGGCCTCCATCGCCAAGACGGCCGAGGACGCCGGGTTCGCCCGTCTCAGCCTGACCGACCACCTGTGGCAGATCAGCCTGATCGGCGAGGAGTACGAGCCGATGCTGGAGTCGTACACGGTGCTGGGCTACCTGGCGGGGCAGACGCGGTCGATCGAGCTGCAGACCCTGGTCACCGCCGCGACCTACCGTCCGCCGGGGCTGCTCGCCAAGATCGTCACCACGCTGGACGTGCTGTCCGGGGGCCGCGCCTGGCTCGGCATCGGCGCCGGCTGGAACGAGCAGGAGGCCAGCGGCCTCGGCCTGCCGTTCGGGCCGCCCGCCGAACGGTACGCGCGGCTGGAGGAGACCGTCCAGATCTGCCTGCAGATGTGGAGCGACAACGACGGGTCCTTCATCGGCGAGCACTACCGGCTCGCCGGCACCCTCAACTCGCCGCAGCCGCTGACCCGGCCCCGCCCGCGCATCCTCATCGGCGGGGGCGGCGAGCGCGTGACCCTGCGGCTGGCCGCCGAGTACGCCGACGCGTTCAACGTCTACGGCGGCCCGGACGCCGGGCAGAAGGTGACCCGGCTGCGCGAGCACTGCGAGGCGATCGGCCGCGACGCGGACGCCATCGAGAAGACCGCCGTCCTCCCGCTCGCCGTGGACGGCACCGGCGACGCGGGCCGGATCCTGGAGGACCTGCGGCGGCTGCACGAGCTGGGCTTCTCCACCGTCTACACCGCCGTCGCGGGCGTCGCCGCGCTCACGCCGCTGGAGACGCTCGGCGCGAAGGTCATCCCCGAGATCTCCGCATGGTGACCGGCAGGCGCGCCATCCCCACCGAACCGACGAGAAAGGAGCCGGGATGAACGTCGACGACATGATCCTGGTCAGCATCGACGACCACGTGATCGAGCCACGCGACATGTTCGACAGGCATGTGCCCGAGAAGTACCGGGACCAGGCGCCGAAGTCCATCATGGACGAGAACGGCTACGAGAAGTGGTGGTTCCAGGGCGTCCCCAGCGTCTCCACCGGCCTCAACGCCGTCGTCGGCTGGCCCAAGGAGGAGTGGGGGATGAACCCCACCACCTACGCCGAGATGCGGCCGGGCAGCTACGACATCCACGAGCGCGTCCGCGACATGAACCGCAACGGCATCCTCGCCTCGATGTGCTTCCCGTCCTTCGCCGGCTTCAGCGCGCGGTTCTTCCAGGAGGCGCAGGACAAGGACCTCGCGCTGATCATGCTCAAGGCGTACAACGACTGGCACATCGACGAGTGGGCCGCGGCCTATCCCGGCCGGTTCATCCCCATCGCGCTCGGCCCCGTCTGGCATCCGGAGGAGCTGGCCAAGGAGGTGCGGCGCGTCGCGGCGAAGGGCGTGCGCGCCATGACCATGCCCGAGCTGCCCCACCTCCAGGGGCTGCCCAGCTACCACGACCTGGACTACTGGGACCCGTTCTTCCGCGCGGCCTCCGAGACCCAGGTGGTGATGTGCCTGCACATCGGGCAGGGCTTCGCCGCCATCAAGGGCGCCCCCGACGCCCCGATCGACAATCTGATCATCCTGGCGACCCAGGTGTCCACGTTCGCGGCCCAGGACCTGCTGTGGGGCGGGGCGATGCTGAGGTACCCCGACCTGAAGATCGCCTGGTCGGAGGCGGGCATCGGGTGGATCCCGTTCTACCTCAACCGGTGCGACCGGCACTACACCAACCAGCGCTGGCTGGGCCACGACTTCGGCGGCAAGCTGCCCAGCGACATCTTCCGCGAGCACTCGCTGGCCTGCTACGTCACCGACCCCACGGCGCTCAAGGTCCGCCACGACATCGGCGTGGAGATCATCGCCTGGGAGTGCGACTACCCGCACTCCGACTCGATCTGGCCCGACGCGCCGGAGTTCGTGCTCGACGAGATGAACAACGCCGGCGTGCCCGACCACGAGATCAACATGATCACCTACGAGAACACCTGCCGTTTCTTCGGGTGGGACCCCTTCAAGCACATTCCCAAGCCGCAGGCGACGGTCGGCGCGCTGCGCGCCCTGTCGCCGGACGTCGACACCACCGTCCGCTCCAAGCACGAGTGGCGGGAGCGGTACGAGCTGGCGCACTCCTCCTGATCGCCGGGCATCGGCGCCCGGCCTTTCGGGTCGGCGCCGGTGCGCCGCGGCATCGCCCTCATCATCACGACATTTCGCGATATTTCACCATTTGCCGGTCTCCGACCGGCCACGTGTCAGGAACCGAGGTCCCACGCTGTGATCAAACCGATGGAAGGCATCCGGGTGCTCGAGGTCGCCCAGTTCACGTTCGTGCCGTCCGCCGGCGCCGTACTGGCGGACTGGGGTGCCGACGTCATCAAGGTCGAGCATGCGGAGAAGGGCGACGCGCAGCGCGGCCTGGTCAAGGCACTCGGCCACGACGTCGTCTCCAAGGGGTCGAGTTTCGCGCCCATCATGGACGGGCCCAACCGCGGCAAGCGCAGCATCGGGCTGTCCCTGGAGAAGCCGGAGGCCACGCGGGTCCTGCACGAGCTGATCCGCACCAGCGACGTCTTCCTGACCAACTTCCTGCCCAGGGCCCGTGCCAAGCTGGGCATCGACATCGACGACGTGCGCGCCGTCAACCCCGGCATCATCTACGCCGCCGGCACCGCCTTCGCCCACAGCGGCCCGGAGGCCGACAAGGGCGGGTACGACGGCACGGCCTTCTGGGCCCGCGGCGGCAGCGCCGACACCGCCACGCCGCCCGGCGCGGAGCACCTGGTCCAGCAGCCCGGCGGCGCGTACGGCGACAACATCGGCGGGATGACCATCGCCGGCGGGATCGCGGCGGCGCTGTTCGCGCGGGAACGTACCGGCCACGCCGCGACCGTGGACATCTCCCTGCTCGGCGTCGGCGCCTGGGCGAGCCAGCTCAACGTGAACCTCGCCCTGATGGCCGGCGCGCCCCTGCCGAAGTTCGACCCGCGCGACGGGAACGTGAGCAACCCGCTCACCGGCACGTACCGGACGGCCGACGGGCGCTGGCTGTCGCTGGTCATGCTCCAGCCCGGCCGTTACTGGCCGGAGTTCTGCGAGAGGGTCGGCCGGCCCGAGCTGGCCGCCGACGAACGCTTCGACTCGGCCGGGAAACTGATGGCCAACGCCCGCGAGGCGGCCGGCATCGTCGCGGAGATCGTCGCCGGGCGCACCAAGGACGAGTGGGTCGCCGCCTTCGACGGCATGGAGGGCCAGTGGGCGGTCGTGCAGAACACCTTCGAGGTGGGCCACGACCCGGCCCTGCGCCACATCGGCCAGATCGCCGAAGTGGTGGACGCCGACGGCGTGGTCCGCCGGCTCGTCGCCAACCCGGTCCAGTTCGACCGCGAGCCGCCGCGGCTCACGCGCGGCCCGCTGTTCGCCGAGCACACCGACGAGATCCTCGGCGAGCTGGGCATCACCGGCGACGAGCTGCTGAACCTCAAGATCGCCGGAGCGGTCACGTGAGCGTTCCGGCGTCCCCACACCCCCCACCGACTGGAGGTCCGCGATGACCGCTCTCGCCGAACGCATGCTGGTCAACGGCGAGCTCATCCCCGCCCGCGACGGCCGTACCTTCGACAACGTCAACCCGGCGACCGAAGAGGTCGTCGGCGAGGTGCCGCAGGCCGACGCCGCCGACCTCGAACGCGCCATCGGCGCGGCGCGGCGGGCCTTCGACGGCACCGGCTGGGCGACCGACACCGACCTGCGCCGCCGCTGCCTGGTGCAGTTGCGCGACGCGCTGCGCGCGAACGTCGAGACGCTGCGGCCCATGCTGGTGGCCGAGACCGGCTGCCCGGTCGCGCTGACCTCCGGCATCCAGCTCGACGCCCCGATCTCCTACATCGACCACTACATCGGCCTGCTGGAGAGCTACGCCTTCGAGCGGACGCTGCCCACCAAGGAGATCATGGGCATGCCGGCCGACCGGATCATCCGGCGCGAGGCGGCCGGGGTGGTCGCGGCCATCACCCCGTGGAACTACCCGTTCTACCTCAACATCTGCAAGGTGAGCGCGGCCCTGGCGGCCGGCTGCACCGTCGTGCTGAAGCCGGCGCCCGACACCCCGTGGAGCGCGCTCGCCCTGGGCGCGATCGCCGCGGAGCACACCGACATCCCGGCCGGCGTCCTCAACGTGGTCACCACCGGTGACAACGGCGTCGCCCAGTTGCTCGCCACGCACCCCGACGTGGACGCCGTCACGCTCACCGGCTCCACGCTCACCGGACGCAAGGTCATGGCCGCGGCCGCCGGCACGGTCAAGCGGGTCACCCTCGAACTGGGCGGCAAGTCCGCCGCGGTCCTGCTCGACGACGCCGACCTGCAGGCCATCGTCCCGGGGCTGGCCGGCGGGGTGTGCGTTCACGCCGGGCAGGGCTGCACCCAGCTCACCCGGGTGCTCGTGCCGCGCTCCCGCCTGGACGAGACACTGGCCCTCGCCGCGGCGGCCATGGAGCGGGTCCCGTGGGGCGATCCGACCGACCCCGGCAACCTCATGGGACCGGTCGTCAACGCCGCCCAGCGCGAGAAGGTGCTGCGCTACTACGAGTCCGCCGCCCGAGATGGCCGGATCGTGCTCGGCGGCAAGCCGACCGACCGGTTCGAGCGCGGCTACTTCGTCGAGCCCACCCTGATCACGGACGTCGATCCCAAGGCCGCCGTCGCCCAGGATGAGATCTTCGGGCCGGCGCTGGTGGTGCTGCCGTACGACGACGACGAGGACGCGCTCCGGATCGCCGACGGCACCATCTTCGGCCTGTCCACGGCGGTCTTCAGCGCCGACCTGGACCGGGCGATGGCCATGGCCCGCCGCTTCCGCAGCGGGACCGTCAGCGTGAACGGCGCCCCGTGGTTCGACGTCGAGTCGCCCTTCGGCGGCTACAAGCAAAGCGGCCTCGGCCGCGAATGGGGGACCGAGGGCCTGGAGGACTTCCTCGAAGTGAAGACCATCGCCTTCCCCGCAACCCTAGGAGGCTGATCATGAAGGTTCGCGTTGACGGCGGGCTCTGCCAGGGCCACACCCTGTGCGCGATGGCCGCGCCCGACATCTTCGCCCTGCGGGACGAGGACGGCCACGCGTACGCCGTGAACGAAGAGGTGCCGGCCGGGAAGGAGGACCTGGCGCGCGAGGCGGCCCGGTCCTGCCCGGAGCAGGCCGTCGTCCTGGCCCACTGACCGGCCCGGCCTGGAGAGGTTTGCGATGAGCATCGACGAAGCGCAAACGTCCGACGAGGAGCGCAAGAAGCACCGGATCAGCCTGGACCGGCACTCCCCGCGCTACCGCCTGGAGTTCGAGCGCCTGTCGGACGAGCTGCACGCGAAGTGCCCCGTCGCGTGGAACGAGACCCACGGGGGCTACTGGTTCGCCAGCGGCAACAAGGAGCTGTTCGACATCGCCCGCCGGGCCGACGTGCTGTCCAACGACAACGACGTCAACGGCACCAGGCGGGGCTACCGCGGGATCAGCATCCCCCACGTGTCCAATCCGGAGCGCCGGACCCGGGGCGGGTTCCTGGAGATGGACCCGCCCGAGCAGCGCCACTACCGCCAGGCGCTCAACCCCTACCTGTCGCCGGCCGCGGTCGAGCGGTGGAAGCCGGTGATCGAGGAGCTGACCCGGGCCTGCCTCGACGAGGTGATCGAGACGGGCCGGATCGACTTCGTGGACGACCTGGCCAACATTGTGCCCGCGGTGTTCACCCTGGCGATGCTCGGCATGCCGCTGAAGGACTGGGAGGTCTACTGCGAGCCCACCCACGCGTCGGTCTACACCCCGCCTGACTCACCGGACTATCCCCGGGTGCAGGAGCTGTCGATGCGCATGGGCATGCACATGATGCGGACCATCCACGACATCAGGGCAAATCCCCGCCCGGGGCTGATCAACGAGCTGCTCAACGCCGAGATCAACGGCTACCGGCCCGACGACACGGAGATCCTCGGCGTCGTCATGCTGCTCATCGGCGGCGGCTTCGACACCACCACCGCGCTGACCGCGCACTCCCTGGAGTGGCTGTCGGAGCACCCCGGCGAGCGGGAGCGGCTGAGCCGGGAGCGGGAGACCCTGCTCAACAGCGCCACCGAGGAGTTCCTGCGCTTCTTCACCCCGGCCCAGGGCGACGGGCGCACCATCTCCCAGGACTGCGAGATCAACGGCACCCGGTTCAAGGAGGGCGACCGGCTCTGGCTGTCCTGGGCGATGGCCAACCGCGACGAGAAGGTCTTCGAGGACCCGCACCACATCCACCTGGACCGGACCGGCAACCGGCACAGCAGCTTCGGGCTGGGCATCCACCGGTGCATCGGCTCGAACGTGGCGCGGGCCACCTTCAAGATCATGCTCACCGCGGTGCTGGACCGGATGCCCGACTACGTCTGCGACAAGGAGGGCGCCGTCCACTACGACACGACCGGCGTCATCAACGGCATGAAGAAGCTGCCGGCCACCTTCACCCCCGGCAGGCGGCTGGGCGCCGGCCTGGAGGAGACGATCGAGAAGCTGCAGCGCGTCTGCGACGAGCAGCGGCTCGCCGAGCCGGTCACCGTCCGCAAGGCACGGGCGAGGCTCGACGGCTGACCACGCCCGAACAGCGCGTCGGGGCCGGCCGCCTTCGGGCGGCCGGCCCCGTCACATGACGCCACTAGGCGCTCGGGGACGTCTCGTTCTCCTCCCGCCCCTCCCCGGCAAGGGGGAAGTGGCAGGCGGCGAACCCGCCCCGGGCTCGTCTCGGTGAGCACGGGCTCCTCCTCGGCGCAACGGGCCTGGGCTCGGGGGCACCTCCCGCGGAAGCGGCACCCGCTGGGCGGCGCCAGCGGCGACGGGACGTCCCCGGCCGGCGCCGGGCCGCGGAAGGGACGGGCGGGGTCGGGCGCGGGCACCGAGTCGAGCAGCGCCCTGGTGTAGGGGTGCGCGGGCCTGGCGTAGACCACGTCCGGGTCGCCGAACTCGCACACCTTGCCCAGGTACATGATCAGAACGCGGTCGCTGATCGCCTTCACCACGCCGAGGTCGTGGGCGATGAAGACGACGGTGAGGTCGAACCGGGCCTTGAGGTCTTCGATCAGGTTGAGGATCTGCGCCTGCACCGAGACGTCCAGGCCGGCGACGGGCTCGTCGCAGACCAGCAGCCGGGGCCGCAGGGCCAGCGCGCGCGATGGCCACCCGTTGGGCCTGGCCGCCGGAGAGCTGCCCGGGCAGCATGTCGGCGTACCGCTGTGGGGGCAGCGCGACCTGGCGCAGCACCCGCTCGGCGACCTCGGCGCGTTCCCGGCGCGGCATGCCGCCGACCGCCGGCCCCTCGGCGACCAGGTCAGCCTATTTCGAAATGTTTACGTGCAACTCCCTGTCGCTCGGCACGGTCCTGCCGGTCGGCGCCGGCATCTCCGGCGGCAGGCTCGCCCGCCAGGCCCGTCGCTATGCGACGGGCCGGCTCGGCACGCCGGCGGACGTCGCCGCCGCGGCGGTGTGGCCGGCCTCGGACGAGGCCGGTTGGGTGACGGGCCAGACGATCCCGGTCAACGGGGGATACCAGACGAGCTGACGCGGGCTGTGTTTCTATATATAGACAGTTTTAGATTCGTCGTAGAGAGGTGGCCCGGTGCCAGAAGCGGTGATTGTCAGCGCGGTCCGAACGCCGGTCGGTACCGCCCGAAAGGGGACCCTGAGCGAGACGCCGGCCGAGAAACTGGCGACGCACATCCTCCTGGAGGCGGTACGCCGCTCAGGGCTCGCCCCCGACCGGTTCGACGACGTCATCTTCGGCGAGTCGATGTACGGCGGGGGAGACCTCGCCCGCCATGCCGCCGTCGCGGCCGGCATGACCCACGTCCCCGGCCAGGCGGTCAACCGGCACTGCGCCAGCAGCCTCACCGCGGTGGCGACGGCGGCGGCGGGCGTACGGGCCGGGATGGACCGCGCGATCGTCGCCGGCGGCGTCCAGTCGTCCTCTCTCGCGCCCGTCCTGTCGTGGAGGCGGCCGGGTGGTGAGGAGACCGAGCAGCGCATCGCGCCCACCTTCCCCTACACCGAGGACGCCACGGACGACACCACGCTCACCGTCGGGTGGAACGTCGCCCAGGAGTACGGCATCAGCCGCGAGCGCATGGACGCCTGGGCCGTCCGCTCCCATCAGCGCGCGGTGGCGGCGACGGCGAGCGGCGTCTTCGCCGACGAGATCGCCCCCATCACGGTGACGACGAAGGACGGCGCGGTGGTGGAGTTCGCGGCCGACGAGCATCCCCGGCCCACCACCTCCCTGGAGAAGGTCGCCGCGCTCCGGCCCCTGCACCCCGAGATCGACGGCTTCTCCATCACCGCCGGCAACGCCAGCGGCGCCAACGACGCCGCCGCGGCGCTCGCCGTGGTCGCGGACGACCTGGCCCGCGAGGAGGGACTGACCGCCCTGGCGACGGTGCGGGCGTGGGCCTCCGTCGGGGTCCAGCCCAGGCTGACCGGCCTCGGCGCGATCGACGCCGCCGAGAAGGTGCTCCACCGCGCCGGCCTGAAGGCCGCCGACGTCCACCTGTGGGAGATCAACGAGGCGTTCGCGTCGGTGCCCGTCGCGGCATGCCAGGCCCTTGGGCTGGACGAGGACCGCGTCAACGTCTACGGCAGCGGCTGCAGCCTCGGCCACCCGATCGCCGCGACCGGGGCCAGAATGCTCACCACTCTCACCCACGAGCTACGCCGCCGCGGCGGCGGCATCGGCGTCGCCACCATGTGCGCGGGCGGCGGCCAGGGAGGCGCGGTCGTCATCGAGGTCTCCTGAGATACGCCTGCTCAGGGCACTCGGCCCCGGCCTGACCCGGGCTTCGGACCGCCCGGTTCCCGGGTCAGGGCGGGCTGATGCCCAGTTCGCGTAGCACCTCGCCGGTGTGCCGGCCGGGCGCAGGCGCAGGCGCGCCGGCGGGTGGGGTTCTGCGTCGTGGCGGGAGTACCGGCACGGGCCCTTCGCCGGTGTCGAGGATCCAGCCGCCGTTCCGGTCGGGCCGGGCGGCGGGGGCGGGGTGTGCGGTGGGGGTGAGGGTGGCGGCGACGACGTCGTGCATGGCGACCTCCACGAGCCGCCCGCCGCCGGTGGCGATGGCGTGCAGGGCGCGAACGGCGGCGGTCAGGCCGGTGAGGGGGTCGGCGATCGCATCGCCGGTGAAGACGGGGCGGCCGGTGGCGGGGTCGTGGGCGACGAGACCGGCGGAGGCGGCGATGTCGTCGCCGAACCCGACGCGGCAGGAGCGGCGGCCGTGGGCGGTGATGGACACCCAGGTGGCGTCGGCGGCGGTGATGGCGCCGGCGTCCAGGCCGAATCCGGCCAGCGCGCGGGGGCGGGACGCCTCGATCACGACGTCGGCGCGTGCGGCCAGCGCGGCCAGGGCCTCGCGCTGGGCCGCTTCGGCGGGGTCGAGCACGACCGAGCGGTGTCCGGCGTGGAGGAGGTGGTAGAACTCGGGGTTCCCGGCGCGTGCGCCGTCGAGGCGGGAGGGGGTCTCGACCTTCACGACGCGGGCTCCGGCCAGGCCGAGGATGTGCGCGCACAGCGGGCCTGCCCACAGTGCGCTGAAGTCCACCACGAGCATGCCGGTCACGTCCACCGGCCCCCGTTCCGGCAGATGCTCCGGTTCCGGCTGGGTGGGATCGTCGTGGGGTGGTGGGAGCGGGGCGGCGGCCAGGCCCAGCAGCTCGGCGCGTTCGGCGAGCTCGGCGCCGGTGTGGTGGCGCAGCCAGCGCGCGAGCGGGGGCCACGGGTCGCCCTCGTCGATGGCGGTGCCGATGAGCGCGCCGTAGAGGGCCGGGTCGTCGGGGCGGGCGCAGGAGAGCGCGGCCCAGCCGTCGGCGGTGGGCAGCAGGCGGCAGGCGCCGCCGACGGAGGTGGCGCCCTGGCGGGTGCGTCCGGTGAGGGCCGCGCGTTCGGCGAGCACGGCGGCTCCGTCGAGGTGCACGGCGCCCGCGGTGAGATCGCGCAGGTGCCGGCCGAGGGCGCGGGCGAGGGTGGCGGCGTGGCCGGGCGGCAGGAGCGGGGGGCCGTCGGGCCGGCCGGTGAGGGCCATCACCCCGGATTCGGCCCAGTCGCGGGCGACGGGAGTCACGGGGCGGCCTCGTAGGCGATCCGCCCCTCGATCACGGTGAGCGCGACCAGCGAGGAGTCCGGCTCGCGCAGTGCCCGCGCGAGCGGGACGCGCAGGAGGACCAGGTCGGCGGGCGCGCCCACGGCCAGGCGGGCGGGCGGGCCGCCGGGGTCGAGCGGATGGGACAGGGCGCCGTCCAGGACGGTGCGGGCCGGCACGCGTTCGGCGGGGCCGAGGACGAGGCCGGAGGGGGTGGCGCGGTCGCGGGCGGCGGCCATGGCGGCCCAGGGGTCGAGGCCGCCGTAGGGGGCGTCGCTGCTGGGCGCGACGCGTACGCCGGCCCTGAGGAACCCGGCGTAGCGCCACAGGTCCGGCAGGTCCTCAGGGTCCACCCTGGCGAGGTAGTCGTCGCCGCGGGCGGCGGGCAGGGAGGGCTGGGTGATCACGCGCAGGTCGTGGCGGGCCAGGAACTCCAGCGCGTCGGGGGAGGCGACGGCGCAGTGTTCCAGGCGGTCGCCGGGCACGGTGCCGGTCTCGGTCAGCGCGGCGATGATCAGGGCCAGTGCCTCCCGGGTGACGCAGTGCAGGGCGACGGCCCGCCGCGCCGCCCGCGCGGCCCGGATCGCGGCGGCGAGGTCGTCCGGCGAGGGCAGGGTGTGGTCGGGGACCACGATCTTGCGCGGCCCCAGGGCGGCGCGGCGGGCCTGGGGCGGGGGCGCGGCGGCGCCGAGGAAGGTGACGCGCTGGGGGAGGTCGCCTCGGGCCATGGCGGCCGTGATGTGGGCGACCCCCTGCTCGTCCAGGTCCGGGGTGGCGTCGGTGACCGAGGTGATGCCGTACGCGGCCAGTACCGCGCCGAGCCGCGACAGGTCCGGTGGAGGCAGGGGGAGGCGTTCGCGCAGCACGGCGTCGGCCCGCCACAGGCGCCCGGTGGGGCGGCCCCCACCGTCGAGTTCCACCCCGGGCGGAAGCGGCCCGGCGTCCAGGCCGAGGCGGCGCAGGGCGGCGGAGTTGAGCACCCACAGTGAGCCGCCACGGTGCTGGACGCGGACCGGGCGCGCCGGTTCCAGCGCGTCGAGGACGTCGCGGTCCAGGTCGCCGTGGCGGATCTCGTCGTAGCCGAGCACGCGCACCCACCCGTGGGGAGCGGGGGCGGCGCGTACGGCGGTGGCGAGGTCGGCGCCGGGGGTGAGCCGGACGGAGTCCATGGCGGCGGCCGTGGCCAGCAGGTGGATGTGGTGGTCGGTGAGGCCGGGCAGCAGCGCGCCGCCGCGTGCGTCGATGACACGCTCGCCCCGCCGCGGCGCCAGTTCGGGGGCGAGGGCGTGGACGCGGCCGTCGTGGACGCGGCAGTCGGCGGGACCGGCGCCGGTCTCGGCGCCGCGCAGCAGCAGGCTCACCGGCGCATCGTCTCGATCGCGTCGATGAGGCCCCACTCCAGCGCGGTCGCAGCGTCCAGACGGGCGCCGGTGACGGCCATCCAGGC
This sequence comes from Thermocatellispora tengchongensis, assembly GCF_014202315.1. Lineage (GTDB taxonomy): Bacteria > Actinomycetota > Actinomycetes > Streptosporangiales > Streptosporangiaceae > Thermocatellispora > Thermocatellispora tengchongensis. The sequence continues at coordinate 204,687 of NZ_JACHGN010000017.1, forward strand.
GGTGCGCCAGCGGCCCGCGCGGGCGGGGACGCTGACGGTGCCGCCGGCTCCGGGGATCAGGCCCATGGCGATCTCGGGCAGGGCCAGGACGGCGTCGGGGGTCGCGGTGACGTGACGGGCGAACAGCGGCATCTCCACGCCGGCGCCGTAGCAGGCCCCGTGGAGCCGCGCGTGCACCCGCTCGCGCAGCAGGTGGATCAGGTGGCCCGCATGGCGTTCGAGGCGGACGAGGTAGGCGGCGACGTGGTCGCGGGCGGAGCCGAACTCGTCCAGGTCGCCGCCGCTGCAGAAGCCGGGGCCCGCGCCGGTCAGTTCCACGCGTTCGACGGTGTCGTCGAGCAGGGCGACCTCCAGGGCCTCGATCAGGGCCTCGCGCATGAGGGCGTCCATGGCGTTGCGGCGGTGCGGACGGGCCAGGGTGATGGCGAGGGTCGCGTCGCGGCGGTCCAGGCGGACGCGTCCGGCGGCGGGATCGGCCGGACGCGCCGGGCCGCGCGCCTCCAGCCACCGGCGGAACTCGGCGCCGCCGAGCAGCATGGAGTACGCGGCGGCCTCGGCGGCCAGCCCGGAGCGCACGTCCAGCAGCGGGGTCTGGCGCAGGACCCGGTTGAGCGTCAGGCACGCCTGCGGGGCATGCGCGGCGGCGGCCAGCACGCGGTCGCGGGCCGCGTCAAGGTCGCCCGCGACCACGCACTCGGCCGGCAGCGGGGCGTGCCCGGCGACAAGGGTGAAGGTGAGGGCCTGGGTCAGCGGGCGGAGGCGGGGCGGCGGGGCGGTGCGGGCCAGGCCGACGGTGAGGGGCAGCGCGTCGGCGGCGGCACGGGCGGCGGCCCTGACGGCGGGCTCGGGCAGGGAGGCGGCGGAGTCCAGGTCGATGAGCAGCACCGGGTGGTGCGGGCGGCCGGAGGAGTCGAGGCCGAGGGGGTGGCCGGCCGCCAGGTCGGTGGCGGGGAGCGGCCGGGCGACGTGCGTGCCCGGACCCGTGATCGTCATGTTGTCGCCTTGTTCCGCGGTGGTGGTGCCTTCCTACGTTAGCGCCGGCCTCCCGGCGTCGGGAGACGGCGCGACCGGGAGACCGCCGACCGGCCCGCGGGCCCGTACAGGCGCAGGAGCGGGCCCGCCGGGCGGGAGCGCCATCGCGCCCGCCCACTGCCACACGGGCGTTCCAGTCGCCAGACCGGAGTGCGGTCCACACCGGTGACGGCGCCTCCGGCACCCGCACGGCCGCCCTGATCCACCCGGCGTGATCGCCGATCGCACCCGGCGGGTCAACCGGCCGCCAGACCCCCGCTGCGCCCAGGAGATCCGCGAAAAGCCAGGGCGGCATATTGCACCCACCCCCATGCTTCGTTAATTTCAAAACTATCAATGCATCGCGTTTCGCTCCCTCCTCCCGACGCCGACGCAAGGGGATACCCATGGCCGTGGCCACCTCCGATCAGATCTTTCGCGAGGTCATGACCTTCGATCCGCCCGAGGCGACCACGCCGTTCGAGGTCGCGCACCGTGACTTCGTCTACGGGCGGATCTGGTCCCGCCCGGAGCTGGGCCGCCGCGAGCGCCGTCTTGTCACGCTGACCTGCGTGGCGGCGGCGGACGCGCCCCAGCCCATCATCGACCACGTCTACGCGGCTCTCAGCAGCGGCGACCTCTCGCTGGAGGAGATGCTTGAGGCCGTCCTGCACTTCGCCGTCTACTGCGGCTGGCCGAAGGCGTCCCACCTCGAAGGCGTGATCCGCATGCAGCACGCCCGTGTCCAGCAGGAACGCGGTCACACCCCGGCGCCCTGGCCGGCGCGTGACGACGACACCCTCGGGATCAACGACTGGCGGGCCGGGATAGCCCGGGGTGCCGAGGTGTTCACCGAGGTCAACCTCGTTCCGGCGCCCGTGCCCGACACGCCGTACACCCACGCGGGAATTCTCGGCTACGTCTTCGGCCACCTGTGGCAGCGGCCGGGCCTGAGCCGCCGCGACCGCCGCTTCGTCACCGTCGCCTGCGTCGCCGTCTGTGACGCGCCCATACCGCTGAACAGTCACGTCACCTCCGCCCTGCACTCCGGTGACATCTCCAAGCAGGAGATGGACGAGCTCGTCCTGCACCTGTCGGCGTACTCCGGATTCGCCAAGGGCGAGGCGCTGCGCGGCGCCGTCGAGGATGCCTGGGCCAGGGCGGGCTCGGACCGGTGAGCGCACGGCCGTCCACAGAAAGGACCACGACAGCCATGACGCCCGATCCGATGCTCGCCGCCGCGGCCGCCCTCCTGATCGGCGACGAGCGGATCACCGACGCCTCCGGCGGCGCCTACGAGCACGTCTTCCCCGGCACGGGAACGGTGAACGCGACGATCCCGCTGGCCGGGGCCGAGGAGATCGACGCGGCGGTGCGCAGCGCGAGCGCCGCGCAGCGCGAGTGGGCAGCGTTGTCGCCCGGCCGCCGTCACGACCTGTTGCGGGCCCTGGCCCGCGCCGTCGAGGCGGACGCCGAGACGCTGGCCCGGCTCAACGTCCACGACTACGCCGTACCCATCGCCATGAGCCCCGGCCAGGGGGCGATGCTCGTACGGTTCCTGGACTACTACGCCGGGTGGGTGGACAAGGCCACCGGCGAGATCGCACCGGTCGCAGGCTCCCACGACATCAACATGATCCAGCGTGAGCCCTACGGGGTCGTCGGTGTCATCGTGCCCTGGAACGGGCCGCTGGTAGGCATCGCGATGGCGGTCGCCCCCGCACTCGCCGCGGGCAACGCCGTCGTCATCAAGCCGCCGGAACTCGCCCCGCTGGCGCCCGTGCGCTTCGGCGAGCTGTGCCGGACGGCCGGGCTCCCGGCCGGTCTGGTGAACGTGGTCCCGGGCGGCCCGGCGGCCGGAGAGGCCCTGGTCCGGCACCCCGGGGTGGGGAAGATCCACTTCACCGGAAGCGGCGCGACCGCCCGCAAGATCGCCGTCGCCGCCGCCGACGGCCTCAAACCGCTGTCGTTCGAGCTCGGCGGAAAGTCGGCGAACATCGTCTTCGCCGACGCCGACCTGGACCGGGCGGCCGGCATCGCCGCCTTCATGGGGCCGCTGACCCAGTCCGGTCAGAGCTGCGCGTGCGGCAGTCGCATCCTGGTGGAGCGCAGCATCTATCCGGAGTTCCAGGAGCGGCTGGTCCACGCCGTCCGCAACGCCTCCATCGGCGACCCGTTCGACCCGTCCACCCAGATGGGGCCGGTGATCAGCCAGAGTGCGGCGGACCGCATCCTCGGGGTGATCAAGGAGGCGGTCTCGCAGGGCACCGGGAGGCTGATCACGGGCGGCAACCGAGTGGGCGGACCGCTCGCCGACGGCTACTTCATCGAGCCCACCGTCTTCGCCGACGTCCCCAACGACAGCCCGCTCGCCCGGATCGAGACGTTCGGCCCGGTGGTCTCGGTCATGCCGTTCGACACCGAGGACGAAGCGGTCGCGATCGCCAACGACACCGAGTACGGCCTCGTCGCCTACGCCCACACCTCCGACTTCGCCCGCGCCCACCGGATGGTGCGCAGGCTCCAGGCCGGATCGGTCTGGATCAACACCTTCAGCGACATCCAGCCGAGCGGCCCGTACGGCGGCTACAAGCGAAGCGGCTACGGCCGGCTGGGCGGCATCGAGGGACTGCACGAATTCACCCAGGTCAAGAACGCCCGCATCACCTTCGACGGGTGACGGGCGGCGTCGCGGAGAAATGAGGATGCGATGACCAAAGGACTCGACGGCAGGGTGGCCTTCATCACCGGGGCGGCCCGCGGACAGGGCCGCGCGCACGCCGTACGGCTGGCCCGGGAAGGCTGCGACATCATCGGCGTGGACATCTGCGCCGACATCCCCACGATGACCTACCCGAACGCCTCAGAGGCCGACCTCGCCGAGACCGTGAGCCTGGTCGAGAAGGAGGGCCGGCGGATGCTCGCCCGCAAGGCGGACGTGCGCGACTACGCCGCGCTGGTCAAGGCCGTCGAGGACGGGCACGCCGAGTTCGGCAGGCTGGACATCATCATCGCCAACGCCGGCATCATCCGGCTCGGCGAGGAGTCCGACGACTTCCTGGCCGACTGGAACGACATCATCGACACCAACCTCACCGGCGTATGGCACACCGTGCGCGCCGCCCTGCCCGCCCTGCGCGCCGGCGGCCGGGGCGGCTCCATCGTCATCACCAGCTCCACAGCGGGACTGAAGGGAAGCGCCAGCCTGAACGCCGGAGGCTGCGCCTACACCGCCGCCAAGCGCGGCGTCGTCGGCCTGATGCAGAATCTGGCCGCCGAACTGGCCCCGGAATGGATTCGCGTCAACACGATCCACCCCACCGGGGTGATCAGCGGAATGACCCAGAACGACGCCATGCGCCGGCTCATGGAGGAGGCGGCCGCCGGAGGTCAGAACGCTATCTCGGGCATGCAGAACGCCCTGCCGATCGAGATCCTCGACCCCGAGGACATCGCCAACGCGGTCGCGTTCCTGGTCTCCGACGAGGCGAAGTTCATCACCGGCGTCCAGTGGCCGCTGGACGCCGGCTTCGCCATCCGCTGAACCCACCATGCGGGCTGGTAGAGCGAGAACCGGCGGCGTGTCCGGCACGCCGCCCAGGCCCGCACACGGGTGGCACCGCGGCCTGACACCGGCACCCCGGCCGCACGAGTCGTGCCCACCGCGCCGGACGAACGGTGCCATCCCAGGTGACCACGGCGAGCATGCCGCTGGGCGAGCTTCTCGCGGCTCACCGGGCGAGCGGCGCCCGCCATGTACTTTCGGCGTCCAGCGAAGCGCCGTCCTCTCCCCTGATCCGGGCGATGATGCCGGCCGTGAGCACGCTCATGCGGTGGGAGCGGCTGCGATCATTCACCACCCGCCACCTCGCACGGGTACGTGTCAGGGCGAAGGAACGGCCGCGCGATCACTCCTGGGGGCACGCCGTCGTGACCTGGGCGGACGGCGAGACCCGGGAGGGCTGGCCGCGGCTGGGCGACGCACAGGAGTACACCGGAGCAGTGCCCGCAGAGATCGCCCGGCGGCTGCTGGCCGGTGAGGGCCGGCCTGGCGCGTACACCCCGGCCGCCCTCTTCGGCCCCACCCTCGCCGAATCGTGCGGCGCCGAATACCTGCCGCCCCCGCCCGTCCGGCGGTGACGCGACACATCGTCCTCGGCGGGGTTCGCCTCCAGGCCGGCCTGGAGCCGTACGGGCCGAGCATCGCCCCGGAAGTCTGAGCCGATCAGGCTGGGGGACCGGCGCGACCCCGCCGGGGAGGCTCAGGCGGGCCGCTCGGCCTCCAGCAACGACGCCGACAGTTGCCGCCGGGCACGTGCGACCCTCGACCGGACGGTGCCGACGGGGCAGCCGAGAGAGTCGGCGGCCTCGGCGTAGGACAGGCCGACCATCTGGGTCAGCACGAAGGCCGCTCGTCGTTCGGGGGGCACGCCGGTCAGCAGCTCGGCCAGGTGCACGCCGTCCTGCCAGCTCGGCAGGTCGCGCGGCTGGTGGCGCTCGGCGGCCGCCTGCCAGTCGGCGAGGTCCGCCACGACCGGCCGCGCCGACGCGGCCCGGAACCGGTCGATCACCACCCGCCGTGCGATGGACAGCACCCAGGTACGTGCGGACGACCTGCTCGCGAACCTCGGCAGACTGCTCAACACCCGGACGAAGGTCTCCTGCGTGAGGTCGTCCGCCGACTGCGCGTCGGTCAGGTGGGCCAGGAAGCGGTGCACGTCCGCGTACACGGCACGGGTGAACGCCTCCACCTCTTCGGGCGCGCCGGTGCGCGCGGCCATGGCGAGCGAGGTCAGATGCCGGTCGGCGACGGCCCGCTCATGGCCGGGGCCGGTACTCAAGTCGATCACTCCTCAAGCGACGGGCCGGGAACCGGGCCGCGCATGCGACGACCCGCTCCCGGCCGGCGAAGTCCAGCGCGGCCGTGCACCCATCGGCCGGCAGCGGCCTTGCGGCAGGTGCGAACGCCGGAGCCGCCCGCCGGGCAACGCCGCCGGCCACGAGCGGCCTCGATCACGCCGCTCGTGGCGGTGATCACCAGGTGTTCTTCCGGCCGCAGGTCAGGTCCACGCACGGCGCGCCGCATCACGGCACGGCGTCCCTCGGCCGAGGTTCCGTGCGCGTGACGGCGGATCGCGCCGGCGTGCGGACACCATGCCGCCGCGGCCCGTCGCGGCGGGCCTCAGCGGGCGGGCACGGGCGGGGGAGGGCCTCGCCGGTAGACGGCGGCGGCGAGCACCGGCGGCCGGTACGGCCGCGCTTCGGCCGGAGTGACGATCCGCGCGGGCACGCGGACCCGGACCGGCGCCGCGAGCAGCAGCCATGCGACCGCGAGCGGAGGCATGCCCCACAGGCGGAGCATCAGCCAGACGGTGCTCTCGCCCCGGTACAGCCACCATCCGGTCACCAGCGCGACCGTCAGGTGGGCGATCGTCATGCCGAGGCCGGGCGTGCCGCCGTGCTCGTGGCCGGTAGCCGCCACGGGCATCGGGGCGGATCGGGTGAACAACTCGTGCAGCGCGAACTGGGCGGCCGTCGTGGCCGCGAGCACGGCCTCCGGGCCGCGTTCGCGCCGGGCGAGCAGGAGGGCCAGGGCGAAGGTAACGGCCGCGCCGGCGAGCAGCGCCGGCATGGCCACCGGCATGCCACCGGCGAAGCTGTGACCGCCGGCGGACGCCACGACGCACACCGTCGCGAAGACGGCTGCTCGTGCCAGGCGCATGGCCTGCTCCACCGCGGACACGGTCCCATCCTTCCAGCCCGATGGCCCGCGCAGAAGATCGGCCCTTCGTTTCGTCCGGCCGGTCTTCAGAGCGCGCGCACGCTGACAGGTACGCACCCGCACGGCGGGCGGTTCGGCGCCGCGTGGCGCTTTCCCGGGCGTGCGTACGGGCAGGGCCGTGAGGTTCAGTCGCGTTCGGGCGGCGGGCGGAAGGTCTGCCGGTAGCGATGCGGGCTGGTGCGCAGTTCCCGGTCGAAGTGCGCGCGAAGGGCGGTGGCGGAGCCGTGCCCGCTGCGGTGCGCCACGGTGGGGATGGGCAGATCGGTGGTTTCCAGGAGTTCGCGGGCGAGCATGAGCCGCTGGCGGGCGAGCCACGCGAGCGGGGTGGTGCCGGTCTGCTCGCGGAAGCGGCGCGACAGGGTGCGGACGCTGACGCCGGCATGCCGGGCGATGTCGGCGAGGGTGATGGGCTCGGCCGCGTGGTCCCGCATCCAGGAGAGGGTGGCCGTCAGGGAGCCGTCCGCCGTGGCGGGAGGCGGTTGGGGGATGAACTGGGCCTGGTCGCCGTCGCGGGTGGGTGGCATGACCACGGCACGGGCCACCCCCGCCGCCGCGGCGGCGCCGAAGTCGCGGCGTACCAGGTGCAGGCACAGGTCCAGGCCGGCCGCCACGCCGGCGGAGGTGAACACCTTGCCGTCGCCGAGGTAGAGGGACGCGGCGTCGACCTGGACGTCGGGGTGGCGGCGGGCCAGCGCCGTCGCGGCGGCCCAGTGCGTGGTGACGCGGCGGCCGGCCAGCAGGCCCGCCTCGGCCAGGACGAACGCGCCGGTGCAGATGGACACGATCCGTGCCCCGCCGCTCGCGGCGTCGCGCAGCAGGGCGAGGACCGGCTCCGGGGTGGGCCTGGTGGTGGTGACGCCGGGCACCACGATCGTGTGGGCGTCCGCGGCGGCGTCCAAGCCGTTCGGGGCGGAGATCCGGTAGTAGGCGGTGCCGCCGGCCGTGGCGGTGACCGACGGCGCGGTGCCGCAGACGCGCACCTGGTAGGGGTAGGTGCCGTCGGGCAGCCGGGTGGTGCCGAAGACCTGGCAGGGGATGGCCAGGTCGAAGCCGACCACGCCGTCGAGGGCGAGGACGGCGACGACGCGCGGCTCAGCGGGCATCGGCCACCGACCGGTCGCGGCGCTGCCGGCAGCTCCAGTGGCAGCGCCGGTCAGGGCACACGCAGCGGGGACGCAGGCCGAACCGTATCCGCCCGGCGTCGTCGTGCACGGAGGCGTCCACGCCGTACACCTCGCCGATCACGGCCGGGGTGAGCACCCGCGCGGGCGGGCCGTGCGCGACCAGGCGGCCGGCGCGCAGGACGGCGACGGCGTCGGCGTACGCGGCGGCCAGGTCGAGGCCGTGCAGTGCGGCCAGGACGGTGACGCCGAGGTCGCGGACGAGTTCGAGGATGTCGAGCTGGTGGCGGATGTCCAGGTGGTTGGTGGGCTCGTCGAGCACGAGCAGGCGCGGCCGTCCGGCGAGGGCGCGGGCGAGCAGCACCCGCTGCCGTTCGCCGCCGGACAGCTCCCCGACGCGGCGGCCGGCGAAGGCCGACAGCCCGGTGCGGTCGAGCGCCTCCGCGACCGCGTCCTGATCGGCGCGGGTGAACCGGTCGAACATCCCCAGATGCGCGGTACGGCCCAGCGCCACGCTCTCCGCGACGGTGAACTCGAAGCCGGTGTGCTGTTCCTGCATCAGCACCCCGACATCCCTCGCGGCCCGTGCGGCGGGCATCGCCCACAGGTCACGGCCGTCGATCCGCACGACACCGGCGTCCGGGCGGCGGGCCCGGTACACCGCGCGCAGCAGGGTGGACTTGCCGCTGCCGTTCGGGCCCACCAGCGCGGTGAACCCGCCGGAGGGCACGCTCAGCGACACCTCGTCCAGCACGCCGCGCCCGCCCAGCGTCACCGACACCGCCTCGATGTCGAGCCTCATGCGCTCTCCTGACCGGCCAGCCCGCGGGCCCTCATGACGAGGAGGAAGAACGGGACGCCGAGGAACGCGGTGAGCACCCCGATGGGCAGTTCGGCGGGCGAGATGAGCATGCGGGCGGCGACGTCGGCCCACAGCAGGAAGACGCCGCCCAGCAGGACGGCGACCGGGAGCATGCGCCGGTGGTCGGCGCCGACCAGCATCCGGGCCAGGTGCGGCACGATCAGGCCGACGAACCCGATGCCGCCCGAGACCGCGACGACCGTACCGGTGAGCAGCGTGGTGAGGACCAGCAACTGCCATCGCAGCCGGCTGGCGTTGAGGCCGAGGGCCGCCCCCGCCTCCTCGCCCAGGACGAGCGCGTTGAGCCGGCGCGCCCGCGCCAGCAGCAGCACGGTGGCACCCGCGACCACGGCGGCCGGGACGGGCAGGGTGGCCCAGTTCGTGCCGGACAGGCCGCCGAGAAGCCAGAAGATGATCTGCTGCTGGGCGGCGGAGCTGTCCGTGCGGGCCAGCACGAACGAGGTGATCCCGGCGAACAGGTGCCCGAAGGCGACGCCGACCAGGATCAGCCGCACCGGCAGCAGCCGTCCGCCCTGCCGGGCCATCGCCAGCACGAGCGCCATCGCGGTGGCGGCGCCGCAGAAGGCCGCCGCCGGCAGGGTCAGCGCCCCGAGCACGGCGACGCCGGTCGTCAGCACGAGGACGGCGCCGACGGAGGCGCCGTGGGACAGCCCGAGCAGGTACGGGTCGGCGACGGGGTTGCGCACCACGCCCTGGACGACCGCGCCGGCGAGGGCGAGGCCCGCCCCGGCCACCACGCCCAGCAGGACGCGGGGAAAGCGGATCCGCCAGACGATCAGGTCGGCGGTGGCGGCGGTGTCGCCGCCACCGGTCAGGTGGTGGGCGAGGATGCCGGCGACCTCACCGGCGGGAACCCCGACCGGGCCGATCCCCGTGGCGACCACCGCCGACACGGTCAGCACCCCGGCCAGCGCGGCGAGCAGAGCGGGATACGGCGCCGCCGCGGCTCGCAGCGCGAGCGGCTTGGGCACGGTGGCGGTCATGTGCCGCCCGCGTGCATGTCCGTGGCGAGCTGCTCCAGGCCGTCGAGGTTGAGCGGGCTGGGGAAGGAGACCAGGTACTGCGACGTCGAGACGACCCTGCCGTGCTCGACGGCGGAGGTGCCGGCCAGCAGCGGGTTCTTCCTGACCCGGTCGGCCAGCTCCTGCCCCTTCGCCTTGGCGAACGGGTAGTCGCTGATCAGCCACAGGACCTGCGGGTCGCGCTGGACGACCTGTTCGGGGGAGATGTCGGCGTGCATCGAGGAGACGTCGGTGAACACGCTCCGCCCGCCCGCCATGACGATCAGGGCGTGCGCGATCGTGCCGCTGCCAGAGGTCTTGATCGGCTGCCCGGCCACCGGGTCGTCCTGCAGCACCAGCACCCGCGGCGCGTCCCCCGGCCTCGCCTTCGCCGCCACGGCCCGCTCGCGGGCGCGCAACTCGCCGATCAGCCTCTCGGCCCTGTCGGGCACCCGGAAGACGGCGCCGAGCTTGCGCACGTAGTCATAGGTGGGGGCGAGGTCGGTCAGCATGGGACCGGAGGGCAGGCACGCGGCCAGCCCTTTGGCGCTCATCGTGGCCAGGTCGGCGTCCTTGGGGCTGCCGGGCGGGCCGCCGAACGCGGAGAAGGCGGTCAGCACCAGGTCGGGCCGCTGGGCGGCGACGACCTCGGTGACCGGAACCCGCTCGGCCAGCACCGGGATTCCGGCCAGGCGCTCCTTGTAGGGCGAGCGGTCCACCGCGAACGGCGCCGGATAGCCGGTACCGATGATCTTGTCGGCCACGCCGAGCCGGACCAGCGTCTGCGCGGCGTACCCGTCCAGGGTCACCACCCGTTCGGGCACCTGCGCGAAGGTGACGTCCTTGCCGGCGCAGTCCTTGACCGTCACCGGGCCGGCGCCGGCCGCGGCCGTGGGCGTCTCGCCGCCACCGCCGCAGGCGCCCGCGACCAGCGGCAACAAGGCGGCCAGGCACAGCCTCGCCCGTCTGTTCGCCATCGGCGTCCCCCTCAGATGGACGCCGTCGCGGGCAGCTCCTGGCCGGTGCGCCACAGCGGTTCGCGGCGCTCGTACTCCAGGACGCGTTCCAGCAGCGCGGACGCGTCGGCCCCGAGGTGGCGTTCGACCAGCCACAGCGCCAGGTCCAGGCCGGAGGTGATCCCGCCCGCCGTCACCACGTCGCCGTCGTCCACCACCCGGGCCGCCACGTGCCGGCCGCCGGCCGCCACCAGGTCGGCGACCGCGCGATGGTGCGTGACGCAGGGACGGCCGTCCAGCAGCCCCGCCGCGCCCAGCAGCAGGGCGCCGGTGCACACCGACGCGAGCACCAGCCCGGGCCGGGCCGCCGCGGCGAGCGCGGCCGGAATCCGTCCGGCCGCCAGCTCCGCGCCCACCCCGGAGGTCTTCACCTGGGCGAACCCGCCTCCCGGCACGATCAGCACGTCGGCGTCGCCCGGCGCCCAGCCCTCGGCGGGCAGGACCAGCCCGCCCCCGCTGGTCACCGACCGCTCACCATCGACGCAGACCAGCCGCACCGTGACGCCGAGCCCGGCCCGGCCCGCCATGTGCAGCACCTCGTACGGACCCACCACGTCCAGGTCGTCCACGCCGTCGAAGACGACGATGTCGACGCGCATCCAGCTCTCCTCACCGTCGGTACCGCTTGGAGCACCCATGTTCACCGGGCGTCACCGCGGCGGGAAGCGGCCACGAGGCCAACATGCGCCGGATTCACGCCACGGCGACGGCCGCACTGCGGCCTGTCCGAGTAGTCGTCGCGCGGCCGTTCCCGGTTCCCGCGGCTTGTGAATCCCCGGCCGCCGGCCTCGTCTGATCACGCCGCAGGCGACCGGCGGATGATCCCGGCCACCGAGTAGGCCATGCACCCTGCGGTATCGTCCGGCGCCTCACACGCGCGTGCGCGCGGGCCCGGAGGACTGAGGCTCAGGGGTCGCCAAGTGCGCGGGGGTCATCCGCCTCGTCGCCGAGGCTGAGCAGCAGGGTGCGCAGGATCGCGGCGAGGTCGTCCTGCCGGTGCCGGTCGAGCGCGGCGAGGATGCGTCGTTCGTTGTCGAGGTGGGCGGCGACGGCGCGGTCGATGAGCTCGCGGCCGGCGGGCGTGAGGGCGACGACGACGGTACGGCGGTTGGCGGGGTCCACGTCGCGCGTGACGTAGCCCTTGGCGACGAGTCGGTCGAGCCGGTTGGTGACGGCGCCCGAGGTCACCATCGAGGAGCGGGCCAGCATGCCCGCGGTCATGCCGTCGGGCGAGCCGGCGCGGCGGAGGGTGGCCAGGACGTCGAACTCGCCCCGCTCCAGCCCGAACTCGTTGAAGAGCGCTTTGAGCTCGCGCTCGACGATCCGGGTCACCCGGGAGAGACGGCCGAGCACCCGCATGGGGGACGCGTCGAGGTCGGGGCGGGCGCGAGCCCACTGCTCCACGATGAGGTCGACGGCATCACGCTCCACGGCACTCCTCAGCGTTGAACTGTTTGACATCAACGTATCACTCGGCTTACCGTCTCCAGCGTTGAACATTTCAGTGTTGAGAGGTTTACCCGTGCACCGTCGGACAATGTCTGCCCTGCTCGTGCTCGGGCTGGCCGCCACGATGAGCGCGCCGGCCCAGGCGGCCGTCGGCCACCACCATGCCGCCGGCCACCATGTCGTCCACCATGCCGTCCACCATGCCGTCCACCGTCCCGATCCGGCGGTGTACCCGACCACGATCCGGCTGCCGAACGGGTTCCAACCCGAGGGCATCGCAACCGGACCCGGCCCGTACGCCTACTTCGGCTCCATGGCCGATGGCTCCATCTACCGCGCCGACTTACGCACCGGACGCGGCGCGATCATCAGCCGCGGGCCCGGCACCCCGGCCCTCGGGATGAAAACCGACCCGCACGGACGGCTGTTCGTGGCGGGCGGCACGGGCGGTGACGCCCGAGTCCTCGACGCCCGCACCGGCCGGGTACTGGCCTCCTACCGGCTGGCCACCGGCCCGGCATTCGTCAACGACGTCATCCTCACCCAGGGCGCCGCGTGGTTCACCGACTCCACCAACCCGGTGCTCTACAAGCTGCCACTGCGCGGCGAACGGCTACCCGACGCCGTGGTCCGGGTCCCGCTCACCGGTGACCTCGTGTACCACGACGGCCCCGGCAGCGCCGCCTTCAACGCCAACGGCATCACGCCGACCCCGGACGGCCGGGGTCTGATCGTCGTGCAGTCCAACACCGGCGGACTGTTCCGCGTCGACCCGGCGACCGGCACGACCCGCCAGGTGAACCTGCACGGCGAGACCCTGCCGGAAGGCGACGGCCTGTTGCTGCACGGCCGGACACTGTACGCGGTGCAGAACCGGTCCAACACCGTGGCCGTCCTGCGGCTGAACGCGGCGGGGACCGAGGGCCGCGTCGTACGGCGGGTGAAGGACAGCCGGTTCGCCCTGCCGACGACCATCGCCGCCTTCGGCTCCCGGCTGTACCTCCCCAACATCCAGTTCTTCACCACGGAGCCGACCCCCCACATCTCGTACAACGCCGTCGCCATCCCCCGCCCCTGAGCGGCGGCCGTGACGGGCGACCGCCGCCGACCACATCCCCCAGGGCCCGCCTCGTCCCTTCAAGGGGCGAGGCGGGCCCTGTCTCTTCCCACCTCCGTCACTCCTCGTAGCGAGGACCCCGTGCTGTACGGCCCGGGGGGTGTCGGCGGTGGCCGGGATTTGGGTGGTCAAAGAGCCGGTGCGCGCGAGCAGGAGCAGCAGCACCTTGGCCAAGCCGTCGCCCAGATGGGGGGCATGGTTCGCGCGGGCGCGCGCACACACCCGGCCCACCTCGGTCACCAGGCTGACCGCGTGCTCGACCAGAGAACCGTCCTCGTCTCCGCGCACCGCGTCCTGTAGATCGGCCAGAGACATCCCGGCGCCGTCGTGCCGGGCGAACTCCGGCTGAGCGCACAGGCTGACACCGCCGCGGTGAGCCATGGCCGGTCGGCGTCGTCGAGGAAGGGCCTGTGGGGGCCCCGGAGGTGAGCCTTCTCCGGGGCCCCTGGCGATCTAGAAGACGTAGGGCCAGCCTGCCGAGTCCCAGCCGAGTCTGTTGATGCCGAGCAGGGGTGCGCCGTTGTTGGCGTAGTAGTGGTAGAAGAGGACTGATCCGTCGTTGTCGTCCAGGTAGGTCTGGTGGCCGGGGCCGTGGATATTGCCATGGCCCGCCAGGATCTCGGTGCCGCCGCCGGAGTTCATCGCCACCCCGTTGCGGTCGGTGAAGGGGCCGTTGACCGAGGTGGAGCGGCCCACCATGATCCGGTAGGTGCTGGAGGCGCCCCGGCAGCAGTAGTCGAAGGAGACGAACAGGTAGTAGTAGGCGCCGCGGCGGATGAGGGTGGGCGCCTCGATGGCGCCGCCGCCTCGGCCGGCGACGCTGGTGAGGGTGGTGCCGCTGCGCCTGCCGGTCGCCGGGTCGAGTCGGATCTGCTTGATGCCCGACCAGAACGAGCCGAAGGTCAGCCACCAGCGGCCCTGGGCGTCGATGGTCAGGCTGGGGTCGATGGCATTGAAGTTGTCGCTGGTGCGTGACTCGATGACCAGGCCCTGGTGGGTCCATGATCCTGAGGCGCCGGTGGTGCTGGTGGCCAGGAAGATCGCCGAGCGGTTGGAGCCGAAGCTGGAGGCCGAGTAGTACATGTAGTACCGGCCGTTGACGTAGGTGATGTCAGGGGCCCACACGTGGTTGCTGCCGTTGGTGTAGGGGTGGGCCCACGGTACTCCGCCGGGGAACGCCGAGCCGGCGTTCCGCCAGGTGGTGCGGTCGGTGGAGGTCTTCAGCGAGATGTTGTTCCCGGTGTACGCCAGCAGGTATGTCCCGTCGGGCCGTTTGGTCACCTCGGGGTCGTGCACATCGATGTCGCCGGTGACGTAGCCGGGAAGGGGGTAGGCGAGTGCGGAGCCGCTGGTTTCGGCGGCCGCGGCGGCCGCGCCGGCGCCCGCGATCGATTGGCATAAGGCGAGCAGCGCCACGATGGACGACGCGAGCGCGACGACGATCCGGCGGTGGACGCGTCGTGGGCGGGGAGGGCTTGCGGGAGTGTTCACGGTGGTGTCTCTCCTTGAGGGGTCGAGTGGCGCGGCTCCTGATTGTTATCGCTAACATTTCGCGGTTCAGCGCTTAACGAGCACAGGGGAGATGCGCGCCAAGCTTCATGATCGATGTTCCCTGGCGGTGGATAGTGTTATCGCTAACATCACTATCCGGCGCGAAGCGGGTTCGCTCCGCCTCAGGGTGTCCGGTCGCCCACGCCCGCGGATCCCTCATGGCCCGCCGGCGGCCAGACGCCGGATCTTGACTTGCGCTCGCCGTTTGCAGCGCTGCAAACAGCATGCATCGACCGCCATGAGGATGCAAGTGAAACAAGCCGGAAACTTTTCGGGGCCTCCGGTCACCCGTGCTGAGCCGACACCGACGCGCGGGACCCGGCGGTGCTCTCCCGGACGATGAGCCGGTGCGGGGCGCGCACCTCCAGGCCGGGTGGGGGCGTGGTGCTGCCGATGCGCAGCAGCAGGCGTTCGACCGCGGTGGTCGCGATCATCTCCTTGTCCGGCGAGATCGTGGTGACGGACGGGTTGGAGTAGCGGCCGTCCTCGATGTCGTCGTAGCCGATCACCGCCACGTCCTCGGGCACCCGCAGGCCGCGGGCGATCAGCGTGTGGATCGCGCCCAGCGCGACCAGGTCGCTGTAGCAGAAGACGGCGTCCGGCGGGTCGTCCCGGTCGAGCAGGTGGGCCATCGCCTGGGCGCCGTCCGGCCGGGTGAAGCGGGGGGTGTGGACGATGAGGTCCTCGTGCACCGGCAGGCCGCGCCGCTCGTGCGCCTCGCGGAAGCCGCGGGTGCGCAGCTGCGCGCACTCGCCCGTCGCGTACGGCTGGTCGCCGATCGCGGCCAGCCGGGTGCGGCCGAGGTCGAGCAGGTGTTCGGTGGCCTGCCGGGAGGCCGTGACGTCGTCGATGCCGACATGGTCGAACCTGCCGTCGCTGACCCGTTCGCCGAGGATGACCAGCGGCAGGTCGGGGTCGCGGTCGGCGAGCGCCTCCTGGGACAGGCCCAGCGGGCTGAAGATGACGCCGTCGAAGAGCAGCCTGCTGGAGCCGTGGTTGATGAGCATGCGCTCGTGCTCGGGGTCGCCGTCGGTCTGGTCGATCAGCACGTTGTAGCCCTGCACGCGGGCGGCCCTGATGATGCCCTGCAGCAGCTCGGAAAAGTACGGCGTGTCCAGGTACGGCACCACGACGGCGATCTGCCCGGAGCGGCCGCTGGCCAGATTCCTGGCCAGCACGTTGGGGCGGTAGCCGAGCTGGTCCACGGCTTGCTGCACGCGCGCCCTGGTCCGCTCGGTGACGTTCGCGTACCCGTTGACCACGTTGGACACGGTACGGCTGGACACGCCGGCGAGCTTCGCCACGTCGCGCAGCGTTACGTCTCGTCCTCGTCGCACCTGATCCCCCCGCCGGCCTGTCGCTCTCAGACCTCGTGACGTCCCTCGGCGAAGTTTCCGACAGGTTACCTCTTGCCGTCCACCGGGTCTGCGTGCATGCTTCTTGCAGCGCTGCAAAAGATGGTAGAACAGGATCTCCTTCCTGCCCATCCCGCAGGGTATGTGACAGCGGCCACACCTCACACCGCCCGGGGGCCTTGGGTGTGCGGCGGGGACGTGACGGCCGGCCCACGGTGTGCCAGCACCGAGGGCCGACCTACCTCACACGTGATTCGAGCCGATGGAATCCCCACGGAGAGACCCCATGAGTGTCAGGTACTTCAGTGTAGAACGCAGACGGCGCCGAGCGGCCCGGGCTGCGGCGATGGCCTTGGTCACCGCTGCCGCCATGGTGCTGGCCGGCTGCGGCGGCTCTGACCCGGGCGGCAAGCCCGACGGGCCGGTCAAGATCAAGGTGTGGGCGTGGTATCCCGCGTTCCAGCCGGTGGTCGACCTGTTCAACAAGACCCATACCGACGTGCAGATCGAGTGGACGAACGCCGGCACCGGGCAGGACCAGTACACCAAGCTGCAGACCGCGCTCAAGGCGGGCAAGGGCGCGCCGGACGTGGTGATGCTGGAGTTCCAGGAGATCCCCACCTTCCAGCTGACCAAGCACCTGGTCGACATGGGCAAGTACGGTGCCAACGACATCAAGGGCAACTACGTCGACTGGGCTTGGAAGCAGGTCAGCAACGGCGACGAGGTGTACGCGATCCCGGTGGACGCGGGGCCGATGGCGATGCTCTACCGCAAGGACATCTTCGACAAGTATGGGCTCACCGTGCCGAAGACCTGGGCGGAGTTCAAGGAGCAGGCGCAGAAGCTGAAGGCCGCCTCGCCGACCAGCTTCATGACCGACTTCGGGGCCAACGACGGCGGCTTCATGACCGGCCTGCTGTGGCAGGCAGGGGCGCGCCCGTTCACCTACAAGGCCGCCCAGGCGCCCAACATCGGCGTGGACGTCAACAGCGAGCCGGCCAAGAAGGTGATGGCGTACTGGGAGGACATGGTCGACAGCGGCCTGGCCGACACGGCCGCGTTCGCCACCACCGACTTCTACAACGGGCTGAGCACGGGCAAGTACGCGACGTACCTGGCCGCGGGCTGGGGACCGGGCTATCTGTCGAGCGTGGCCAAGGAGACGTCGGGCAAGTGGCGGGCTGCGCCCCTGCCGCAGTGGAATCCCGGCGAGAACGCGCAAGGGGACTGGGGCGGCTCGGCGTTCGCGGTGACCGACCAGACCAAGCACCCGAGGGAGGCGACCAAGGTCGCCATGGAGATCTTCGGGGTGAACAAGGACGCCTGGAAGATCGGCATCGATCAGGCGTTCCTGTTCCCGACCGCCACGCCGATCCTGGAGTGGGACGCCTTCCGCGAAAAGAAGTACGACTTCTTCGGCGGCCAGAAGGTCAACGAGGTGTTCGTGCCGGCGTACAACGGCATCGGCGAGTTCGAATGGAGCCCGTTCAACAGCTACTACTTCAGTCAGCTGACCACGGCGCTGAACCAAGCGGTGGAGAAGAAGTCATCCTGGCCCGCGGCGTTGGACACCGTACAGCAGAACCTGTCCACGTACGCCTCCCAGCAGGGCTTCAAGGTCGCGCCATGACCGCAGCGAACGGGTCGACCTCGACCCGGGTGAAGTCGCCCGGTCCCGCCGGCGGGCCCCGGGCGACCGGCCCGGACGGCCGGAAAGGGGCCCGCCGCCGCCGTCGCCGTACGTCGGGGCGGCAGGCGGTGGCCGGCTGGCTGTTCGTCGCGCCGTTCGCCGTCCTGCTGGTCGCGTTCCTGCTGCTGCCGATGGGATACGCCGCCAAGCTGAGCCTCTACCGCTCGACGCTGGTGGAGGGGGAGGTCTTCGCCTGGCTCGACAACTACGGGCAGGCGCTGGCCGACCCCGAGTTCCGCCGGGGCGTGGTGCGGGTGATCGTCTTCGGGCTGGTGCAGACGCCGGTGATGATCGGCATTGCTCTGCTCGCCGCCCTCCTCATCGACGGGGCGACGTCCCGGCTGTCGCGGTTCTTCAGGCTCGCGGCGTTCGTGCCGTACGCGGTGCCGGTGGTGATCGGAACGCTGATGTGGGGATTCCTCTACAGCCCGAACACCGGCCCGCTGAGCTCCCTGACGGATGTGGACTTCCTGTCCAGTGACACGGTGCTGTACTCGCTGGGCAACATCGTGACCTGGCAGTGGGCCGGCTACAACATGATCGTGCTGTACGCGGCCCTCCAAGGCGTGCCGCGTGAGGTGTACGAGTCGGCCCGGATCGACGGCGCCGGACCGGTGCAGATCGCCTTGCGGATCAAGACCCCGATGATCTCGTCGGCGATCGTCCTGGTCACGATCTTCACGATCATCGGCACGCTGCAGTTCTTCACCGAGCCGCTGATCCTCCAGCCGCTCAACCCCGGCGCGATCACCAACAGCTACACACCCAACGTGTACGCCTACCAGCAGGCGTTCTCCTACCAGCAGTACAACTACTCGGCGGCGATCTCGTTCCTGCTCGGCGCGGTCGTCTTCGTCGGGTCCTACATCTTCCTGTTCGCCACGAGACGAAGGAGCGCACTGCGGTGAGCACGGTGACACACGGCAGTGCCGGCACGCACGCCACGTCAGCCGCAGCGGCACCGCACCGGCCGCGCCGATTCGCCGGTGGCCGGATCGCCTCGCACGCGGTGATGGCGGTCATGGCAATGTACTTCCTGCTGCCGTTCTGGTGGCTGCTCGTGGCGGCGACCAAGGACAACGACGGGTTGTTCGCTTCACAGCCGTTGTGGTTCAGCGGCGACTTCAACCTGTTCGACAACCTGTCGCTGCTGTCCAGCCAGGATGGCGGCGTGTACCTCAAGTGGCTGCGCAACTCGGCGCTGTACGCGGTGGTCAGCGGCGTCGGCGCGACGGCGATCGCGGCCCTGGCCGGGTACGCGTTCGCCAAACTGCGCTTCCCCGGCCGCAACGCCCTGTTCGCGACCCTGCTCGGCCTCATCATGGTGCCGGCGACCGCGCTGGTCCTGCCGACGTACCTGCTGATGAGCGAAGCCGGGCTCGCCGACACGGTCTGGGCGGTCATCCTGCCCTCTCTGCTCAACCCCTTCGGGGTCTACCTGCTGCGCGTCTACACGCACGACTCCGTGCCGGACGAGATGCTGGAAGCGGCCCGGATCGACGGCGCCGGCGAACTCCGGGTCTTCACCAAGGTGGCACTGCCGACGATGCGGCCGGCGCTGGTCACCGTGCTGCTGTTCACCATGGTGGCCACCTGGAACAACTTCTTCCTGCCTCTGGTGATGCTCAGCGACCACGAACTGTTCCCGCTCACCGTCGGCCTGCGCACGTGGTACATGTCGGCCACCATCGGCAACGGCGGACCGGCCCTGTTCAACGTCATCGTCGTGGGCGCGCTGGTCGCGATCGTGCCGCTGATCATCGCGTTCCTCATGCTGCAGCGGTACTGGCGCGGTGGCCTGACGATGGGCGCCCTCAAATGACAGCCGTTCATCCATCCACGGCATCAGGCCGGCCCCGAAGGGAAACCATGCTCCTCGCATCCGTCGTCCTCGACCCGGCCTCGGTCGTGGCCCCGGTCAACCGCCGCACGTTCGGCTCCTTCGTCGAGCACATGGGACGGTGCGTCTACACCGGAATCTACGAGCCGGATCACCCCCTGGCGGACGAGGACGGGTTCCGCACCGACGTCCTCGCGCTCACCCGCGAGCTGGGCGTCACGTTGGTGCGTTATCCGGGCGGCAACTTCGTCTCCGGATACCGGTGGGAGGACGGCATCGGCCCGCGCGAGCAGCGGCCCCGCCGCCGCGACCTGGCCTGGCACTCCGTCGAGACCAACGAGGTCGGCATCGACGAGTTCGCCCGGTGGGCAGGCAAGGCCGAGGTCGAGATCATGTACGCGGTGAACCTCGGCACCCGGGGCGTGCAGGAGGCCCTGGACGTGCACGAGTACGTCAACCACCCCGAGGGCACCACACTCTCCGACCTGCGCCGGGCCAACGGGGCCGCCAAGCCGTACGGCATCACGCTGTGGTGCCTCGGCAACGAACTCGACGGTCCCTGGCAGACCGGGCACAAGACGGCCCACGAGTACGGGCTGCTCGCCGCCGCCACCGCCCGCGCGCTGCGCTCCGCCGAGCCCGGCCTGGAACTGGTGGCCTGCGGCAGCTCCAGCTCCAGCATGCCCACGTTCGGCACGTGGGAGGCCACCGTGCTCGAACACGCCTACGACCTCGTGGACTACGTCTCCTGCCACGCCTACTACGAGGAGCTGGACGGCGACCTCGGCTCCTTTCTGGCCAGCGCGGTGGACATGGACCACTTCGTCGACAGCATCGTCGCCACCGCCGACAGCGTGGGCGCCCGCCTGCGCAGCAAGAAGAAGATCAACCTCTCCTTCGACGAGTGGAACGTCTGGTACCTGTCCCGCTTCCAAGGGCAGGAACCACCCGCCGGCTGGGACGTCGCACCGCGAGTGATCGAGGACGAGTACAACGTCGCCGACGCGGTCGTGGTCGGCAACCTGCTCATCTCCCTGCTGCGCCACAGCGATCGCGTCACCGCCGCCTGCCAGGCCCAGCTCGTCAACGTGATCGCGCCGATCCGCACCGAGCCCGGCGGGCCGGCCTGGCGGCAGACCATCTTCCACCCGTTCGCCAAGACCGCCGCCCTCGCCCGCGGCAGCGTGCTGCGCACCCGGCTCACCTCACCCACGTACGTCACCGCTCGGCACGGTGAGGTGCCCGTCGTCGACGCCGTCGCCACCCACGACGCCGAGACCGGCGACGTGGTGATCTTCGCCGTCAACCGCGACCAGACCGACCCCGTGGAGCTGACCGTGGACCTCCGCCTGTTCGTCGAGAAACCGCGCCTCGCGGAGGCGTGGACACTGACCGACGACGACCTGCGCGCGACCAACACCGCCGAGCACCCCGACCGGGTCACGCTCCGCCCCACCGAGCGGGTGTCCTTCGACGGTGAGACGCTCACCGTCGTGCTGCCCCGCGTGTCGTGGAACGCGATCCGCCTGCGGCCTGCGGGAGAGTAGGTGATGAGCCGTGGATGAGGTCGCGCCTGGCGTGGGGAGGATGGATCACGCCTTGCGGGCGACCCCGCCCATGGCGGCCTCCTGGTCCTCCGGCACCCTGCCGACCTTCACCGGGTCCGGCCGCCACCTCGACGTCACCACCACGCCGGGTTCGACCAGATCCAGCCCGTCGAAGAAGCCCGCCAACTGCTCGGGAGACCGCACATGGTAGGTGTTCGCCGACCTGGCGTTGTACGCCTCGATCGCCGCGTTCAAGGCCGGATTGGTGTCGACACCGTCGCTGAGCGCCAGATAACTCCCCGGCGGCAGAGCCGCCATCAGCCGGTCGATCAGCCCCTTGGGGTCCTCCTCGTCGGAGATCTGCCCCATGATGCCCAGCATCATCAGCGCGATCGGCTGGTCGAAGTCCAGACTGGACGCCGCGCCGCGCAGGATCACCTCAGGCTCGCGCACATCGGCCTCGATGTAGTCGGTGACCCCTTCCGGGGCGCTGACCAGCAGAGCCTGGGCGTGGACCAGTACGAGCGGGTCGTTGTCGACGTAGACGATCCGCGATTCCGGTGCGATCCGCTGCGCGACCTCGTGGGTGTTGTCGGCGGTCGGCAGCCCGGTGCCGATGTCCAGGAACTGGCGGATGCCGGCCTCGGCGGCCAGGAAGCGGACGGCACGTTTGAGGAAGTGCCGCTGCAACCGGGCTACCCGCGCGAAGTCGGGGAACATCCGCAAGATCAGGTCGCCGGCCTCTCTGTCGGCGGGATAGTTGTCCTTGCCGCCCAGGATGTAGTTCCACACCCGCGCGGAGTGCGCGATGTCGGTCTGAAGTCTGCTGGATGGCACGTCATCGCTCATCGGGGGTCTACTCCATCAAGTGACGCGATCGGGAGGCGACAAGCCTAGCGCCGGTAGCACCCTCAAGATCCATATGGACGGCCGTACGTCCCCGTGCCTCGATCAACACCGTCCTCGGGCGGATGGCCGTCGGGTTTCCCGCGGAACGCGTCGGCGAGAGGGCCGTCGCCGATGACGGTCAGCGTGCCCGCGTCGTACGCCTCCGCCGGCGTGATCGCGCCCTGGACGAGGGCGCGGCAGGTCTCGCTGCTCATCGTCAGCCGAAGGTCGGGATCGTCGGCCGCCCCGTCACCATAGGACGGGCCGCCAAGGTGGACGTGGAAGACGCCCTCGTCCAGCCTGATCTCCACCACTCCGTCAAGGTCCGGCGCGCACTCCCGCAGCCGCTCGATCAGGGGGATGGCGAACCAGTGCGCCCGCACCGCGTCCGTGGGCCGCCGGTCGGCGAGCTCGGACGCGCCCCACGCCGACAGGGCGGCCAGGACCGGCAGGAGATCCCGGCCGCGGGGCGTGAGCTCGTACACCGTGGCGGCGCCCGGCGGCGGCAGCTTGCGGCGCGTGACCACCCCGTCCTGCTCCAGCTCCTTGAGCCGGGCGGCGAGCATGTCGGTGCTGATCCCCGGCAGGTCGGCGTGCAGGTCGGTGTAGCGCCGGCGGCCGGCCAGCAGCTCGCGCACGATGAGCAGGGCCCATCGGTCGCCGATGACGTCCAGAGCGCGCGCCGCCGCGCAGAAGTGGTCGTAGCTCCGCCGTGCCATGCCGACACCTTAAAGGTTGGACTTTCCAAGTGGCTACTTGGTAGAACCAAGTGTCCTTTCGGCGAAGCGCGCCCCGCGATGGAGACCAGCACATGGAGTTTCGGCAGTCCAGCAAACTGAACGGCGTCTGCTACGAGATCCGCGGGCCGGTGATCGAGCACGCCAACGCCCTGGAGGAGGCGGGGCACAGCGTGCTGCGGCTCAACACCGGGAACCCGGCGCTGTTCGGGTTCCAGGCGCCCGACGAGATCCTCCAGGACATGATCCGGAACCTGCCGCGCGCCCACGGCTACACCGACTCGCGCGGCATCCTGCCCGCCCGCCGCGCCGTCGCCCAGTACTACGAGCAGCGCGGCATCGAGCGGGTCGGAGTGGACGACGTCTACCTCGGCAACGGCGTCTCCGAACTCGTCACGATGGCCGTGCAGGCGCTGGTGGACGACGGCGACGAGATCCTGATCCCGTCACCGGACTTCCCGCTGTGGACGGCCGTCACCAAGCTGGCGGGCGGCAAGGCGGTGCACTACAGGTGCGATGAGTCCGCCGACTGGTACCCCGACCTCGACGACATGGCCGCCAAGGTCACCGGCCGCACCAAAGGCGTCGTCATCATCAACCCGAACAACCCCACCGGCGCCGTCTACCCCCGCGAACTGCTGGAGGGCATTCTCGACCTGGCGCGGCGGCACGGGCTGATGGTCTTCGCCGACGAGGTGTACGACAAGATCCTGTACGACGACGCGGTGCACCATCACGTCGCGGCCCTCGCCCCCGACCTGGTCTGCCTGACCTTCTCCGGGCTGTCCAAGTCGTACCGCGTGGCCGGTTTCCGCGCCGGCTGGCTGGCCGTCACCGGTCCCCGGCAACACGCGGAGAACTACCTCGAAGGCCTGACCATGCTCGCCTCGATGCGCTTGTGCGCCAACGCCCCCGGCCAGCACGCCATCCAGGCCGCCCTTGGCGGCCGGCAGTCCATCGAGGACCTGGTGCTGCCCGGCGGACGTCTGGAGGAGCAGCGTACGCGCGCCTGGGAGCGGCTCAACGAGATTCCGGGGGTCTCCTGCGTCAAGCCCAGAGGGGCGGTGTACGCGTTCCCCCGGCTGGACCCGGCCGTGCACAAGATCGTCGACGACGAGCGGTTCGTGCTGGACCTGCTGCTGCGCGAGAAGATCCAGGTCGTGCAGGGCACCGGCTTCAACTGGCCGTACCCCGACCACTTCCGCATCCTGACCCTGCCCTACGCCGACGAGCTCGACGCCGCGATCAGCCGCATCGGCCGCTTCCTCGACGGATACCGGCAGGTGTGAGCCCGGCCGGTGAGCCGGTTTCGCGATTTGGAACCACCACACCAGGGTGCCGAACGCCACCACCGCGAGCAGGCGCGGCCACAACCGCTCGCCGCGCCGGCGCCATCCGTTCAGCACCAGCGCCACGACGAGCGGGACGGAATGGACGGCGATGCTCGCCGGGACGCGGGCCGGGCCGGGCGAGCGCGTCCAGGACGCCGCGGGCGATCTCGGGGCATTCGAGCGCGGGCTCGGGCCACCGGCTGCCGCGCTGCTCAAGGACGATCGCGTCGCGGTCGCGGCCGAGGGTCATCTGCGACAAGTAGCCGGTGAGCTGGATCGATCCCGAGCCGGGCCCGCCGCTGGTGTACACGACGGGGTCGGGCTTGCGGTCGGGGGCCGTCGATCGGCGCACCGCGAACCCCACCTTGATCGTCCTGCTTCCGGGCACGCCGCGCCGTTCGGGGACCAGCAGGAAGCCGCACCGCGTACCGGCGGGGACCTGAACCGGGCATACTCACGGACGAGGAGTGGGAGTTCATCGAGCGCCGCGGCCCTGGTGGCGGCCGGCGCCGAACCCCTCGCCCATGCCGGCTTCGCCGTGGTGTTCATCGCACTGTTCGAATTGGTTCAGGCGAACGAGGACCTCGCCCAGAAGCTGGGCCCGTACCTGGGCGGGTCAGGTATTGCGCGGCTGTCCGCGAAGCACGTCAGCCGCGCCTACGACAAGCTGTACGGCCCCAAGGCCCGCCCCTCCGATCCGTGCGATGAGCCGCAAGGTAGAGCGTCCGCTCTTTGATCTTGTTGATGCGGCGTTCCGCCTATTGCGCGTCGCGCGGCAATGGTCAGTGCTGGCGCCGGGGCGAAGCGAGGCGCTCGGTTCCCGACCTGCGGCGTGCGCATTTCAGGGTTACTTGATTGCCCCCTACGGCACCGCCCACCACCGCTGGAAGGCTGCTGCGCCGCCACCGGCGTCGACATCGACATCCACCCGCTACGCCACGCCCACGCCACCGAGCCGAAGCCTCGTCTTGTTGCGCCGCCGTTGTGGTCTGCCGGCCCATGCGGGGGGACAATCCGTGCATGGCAGATCGGCCGAGCGTCGGACCTGGGTTTGTGATCTTCACCGTCTGCTGGCTCGCGTTCCAATCGTTCGTCATGTACCAGATCACCACGGCTGTTCAGGAGTCAGGTCCTCTGGCTGTGATGCTGGCCATGTCCGCGTCAGGGATCGTCCTCGTGCTCGCGTATATCGGCATCGTCCTCGCCGCGGCGGCGGTCATGGGGAAAGCCGGACGCGAGCGGAAACGGTACTTATCTGCAATAACCTCGGTGCCGTCCTGGGAGAACATCCCGCCCGCGGCGAGGGCGACTCGTTCTAAGGCTGCGGGGATCGGAGTCCGTCACATAGCGAAAGCTCTGTGGCGGTTGTAACGGATCGTCTCCGTGGTGAAGTGACAGGGGGCATCCAGTGGACACAACCGCCGCGGCCGAGGCGTTCAACGCCACGCTCAAGCGCGAGACTCTGCAGGGCGCCCGGCACTGGCCTACCGCCCACGCCGCCGCCATCGGCACTTGGGAGAAACGCTGCTCCAGGGGGCGCGCCCAGGGGGCGTCGTCGGGGCGGAGTGTCGATCATGCGGGACTCGAACGAGATCTGCCGGAAACCATCGATCCGGTTGCGGTGAGCGCGGCGCGAGCTTGCCGGGATGGTCCTGGTCCAGGCGATCGCGGCCTCGAAGGCGTCCACCAACTCGCTGGTCACCTCGGCAACCATGCCGCCGTGCCAGGCCGGCAGAACGGCCACGCACTCGCCGAGGACCGTCTCCACCCAGCCGGCCGTCCAGCCGAGCCGTAGTCCGGCCTGCCCGGCCGTGGTGAAGCCGTCGGGGTCGCGAGCTCGGACGGCGTCGGCCGGGCCCGTCAGATGCCTGATCCCGGCCGGCTCCAGGTCCAGCCGCCAACGGCCGGTCCCGATCGCGAAGACGCGTTTATTGCCGGTGCCCCGATGCGGCCATTTGGCGAATGTGGTGCAGGACCAGCGCCGGTTCGGCAAGGTGCACGTAGTGGTCGCCAGTGGGTGCGACGATGTGGCGTCCACGTGTTGATAGGGCCGCGATCTGCCGGTGATGGGCGATGATCTGCTGGTCGGGGCGAGCGCTGATGACGGCCACAGGCAGCGAGCCCCACGATCCGGCGGTTCGGGGCAGCTTGCGGAGGGCTTGGGTGCTGGTGTCGTAGGTGCGCATCTCCGCGGCGGCGGCTGTCCAGGTGGACGGGCCGAACACCACGGGGACGTTGTCGCGGGTGAGCCGGGGTTCTCGCGGGTCCACCATCCATGCGCCTGTACGAAGCAGACCCACAGCGGTCGCCGCGGACCACGCCTTGGCCTGAATCGTGGCCAGGAGGGCGAGATCGTCCTTGCTGTACTCGTCGGCGGGGTCAAGCAGGACGATGCCGGCAACACGGTCCGGCCATCGGGCGTGGAACAGGCGCGCGATGTGTCCGCCCCACGAGTGCCCGACGAGCACGAACGGTCCGGGTTCGCCCGCCCGGGAAAGTAACGCGGCGAGATCGGCGGCCTGGGTGGTGACGTCCTGCTCCCCAGGTCCTTGGCTGCTCCAGGCATAGCCGGCGCGGTCGTAGGCGCAGGAGCGCCGACCGGAGGCGGCGAGCGTGTCCTGGAGATCCGCCCACGTGGTGGCGGAGTCGCCCCATCCGGACGCGAAGACCACCGTGGGCCCCTGGGATCCCAGGCAGCGCAGGTGGAGTTGGTGTGTGCCCAGGTCGACCAGGCGCCCGGGGGATGCATGGCGCTGTGGGTCGGTGGGCGCGAGTGACTGCTCGACGGCCGCGCCGGTCAAGCAGGCCACCAGCAGGGTGCCGAGGAACCCTGTCCGCACGCGCCGCATCCAGCCTGCGCGCGCTGTCACGCGGGCCGGCACCGGCTCGCGTTCGGCCGCGCGGCGGAACGCACCGCTGCCCACGAGGGCGGCGATGGCTGCGAGCATGACCAGCCAGCCCGGCCACCCGCTGAGCCCGATGGTCCAGGGATTGCTCAGCGCCCTGGGGTCGTCGGAGGCGAACAGGACGTTGACGAAGCCGATGACCAGCGTGTTGTTCGCGGCGTGGGCGACCACGCAGGGCCAGATGAGCCCGGAGGCCAGGCGTAGCCAGCCGAGCAGCACGTTGAAGAGCATCACGGTCACCAGGAAGGGGACCAGCCGATGGGCGGTGCCGGTGCCGACGTATCCGGGCAGGTGCCACAGCCCCCAGATCAGGCCGCCGAGCAGCAGTGCAGGCCACAGCCCGAGTGGCCGCAGCCGAGGCAGCAGGAAGCCCCGCCAGGCCCATTCCTCGCAGAAGGCCAGCGGCAGCAGCAGGACGAACAGCCCGAGGTTGACGGCCAAGGCGGACAGGATCGGCCCGATGGGCACGTCGTCCTGTCCGACCGTCTCCGGCGCGTAGACGCCGCGCAGCCCCGAAAACCCCGTGAGGTCGGCCGGATACACCCCGGCCAGCGCGCCGATCGCCACGGCCAGGAAGGCGAACACGAGCGGGGCCGCCAGCCCGATCACGCACAGGCGCACGAGCCGCCCCTTCGGGGGCAGCGGCGCCATGGCAGTGTCGCGCGGGATGTCGCCGGGCCGGCGGATCCAGCGTACGACCACGAATGTCGCCACGCCGACACCGAGCATGCCGCCGCCAGCGACGAGGTCGACGCCGGTGAGCATCCGCAACAGCCACAGCAGCCACGGGACCGTGAAGGCCAGGAGCAGGAAAACGGTCAGCTCACGTCGGCGAAAGCCGCGGAGACCCTCCCGCGTATCGGCGGCTTGCAGCTCAGGGCTTGAGCGCATGGTGGCGGTCCTTTCTGGGGGGGGTCATCGCTTTGCCTCCGAGATGGCGGCAGCCACCTGGGCGGCACCGGTGGTGCTGATGAGCAGTTCGTCGTAGCCGAGCTTTGATGTGCCGGGGTCGAGGGCGATGTGCAGGGCGGGCACGCCGCGCCGCGCGCAGACGAACTGCCGGGCTCCGGCCGGCGGCCCCCAGGAACCGATCTTGAGAAGCCCGGTGACGAGCACGCCGGCGCGGCGCATTCCTCGGGTCTTCCGTAGTGGCCGCTCGACGTCGGTGACGTGGCGCACGGTGGTCAACGGGATGGTGAGCGCGCCGCGCAGGGCGAAAGGGCGCTCCCAGAAGGTGAACCGGACGCTCAGGGCATCACGGTGGAGGGTCACTGAGGCCATGTTGTCTTCCTTTCGCACACCGGGATACGTCTCCTCTATCTGTTATAGCTCATCTATATCAGATAAGATTGTGGTTGTGCTCCTGACGATCGACCTCGGCAGCGAGGTGCCGCTTTACCAGCAGATCCGCGACCGGGTTGTGGAAGCCATCGCCGGTGGTGATCTGGCGGAGGGGTCTGCCCTGCCTTCCATCAGGCAGCTGGCCGCCGACCTGGCGATCAACTTCCACACCGTGAATAAGGCCTACGACCTGCTGCGCCAAGAGGGGATCATCCGCATCAACCGCAAGAGCGGAGCCATGGTCCGCCGCGACCCTTCCTCTGGGCCCCCGCAGCCCGGCTACGCCGACGACTGGCAGGCGCGGCTGCGCACGCTCCTGGCCGAGGCCACCGTGCAGGGCATGACCGCCGACGAGGTGCTCCAGCGGTGCGGCGACACCCTCGCCTCGTTCCACACCGAGCCGACCACGAAGGAACCAGCATGACCATGCTCGCCCTCGCCTGCCTTGCCCAGGCCGCACTGCTCACCGTTGCCGCCTGGTCCTTGCCGGTGCTGGCCCGTCCAACGCTGCCCTTCGGCGTACGGGTGCCGGCGGCCCGTGTGACCGACCCGGCCATCACCGCGCAACGCCGCCGCTACTCACGGGCGGTGGTGACCCTCGGCGTACTGGCCGCCCTCGTGTCGGCCGCCGCCGTCATACGCGGCACCCCCGGCGTGCTCACGGCCACCGCCGTGCTCCTGGGCGCCGCCGACATCGCGCTCTACGCGACCGCGCACCGCGCGATCCACGCCGCCAAACGGCACGGCAACTGGTACGCCGACACACGACAGGCCATCACCGCCGACACCACCTGGCGTACCCACCCGGTACGGCCACCATGGCCGCTGCTGATTCCCTCGCTCGCCCTGCTGACCGGCACCGCCGCCATCGGGCTCGCGCGATACGGCAGCCTGCCCGACACGCTGGCCGCCCTGCGCGGGCTAGGCGTCGACGTCCACCATCGCGTCGCCACCACCCCCGTGACCGCCTTCGCCCCGGTCCTGTCCCAGACCGCGATCACCATCCTCGCCCCACTGCTTGTGGCCGTCATCGTCCGAGCCAGACCCGAGACGGACGCCGAGCACCCGGCGAGCTCGGCTCGACGCTACCGCGTATACGTGCGCGGCATCGCCACCCTCCTGCTGGCCGGCGTGGCCTGCGCCAACCTCACCCTGCTTCTGCTGGGCCTTCAGCAGTGGGATCTCCTCACGCCCTCGCCGCTGACAACGGCGGCGACCTGGGCGCCCATGGCGGCCGTCGTGGCCGCCTTCCTGATCTTCGGCGTCCGGGTCGGCGAAGCAGGCCACCGTCTCCCGGCCCAGCCCGGGGAATCCGGTTCCGGCTACGTGCAACGCGATGATGACCGGTACTGGCATCTGGCCGGAACCGTTTACATAAACCGCCACGACCCCGCGATCCTCGTCCACCAGCGCGTCGGCAGCCGATGGACACTCAATCTCGGTAACCCCGTCGCCTGGACCGTGCTGGCCGTCCTCGCCTCGCTCGCGCTGCTGCAACTTCTCGGCATAATCGACCTGCCATCCACCAGTTGAGGCGACTGGCACTGCGGTCCGCATCTGAAAACGCCAGGTAAGGGGTTGCGGTGTGTGAGCACGTTCCGGGCGGCGTATCCGTTTGCCGGACTCGATCACCTCCATGGCTACTTGGGCCTGGACACGGTTGGCCGCCTGGAAGTTCTCGACCATGACCGCCACGTCCTGGCTGGTCGCTGCTGCGCTCGGCTCCGTGCACATCACGCGTAGGCAGGCGGCGACCTGGTCTCCAGGTCGGTGCCGTTCATGACCGCCGGGTCCATCACATCCAGCAGTCGCAAGGCCTGCTCTGCGGCACCGGCCCGGATGCGCAGCCGTCGCCTCGGCCTGGCCCGCGAGGCTTCGAGCTCGCGCCGCAGCCGGCTGAGATCGGAGTCGAGCAGGCGTCCGCGCCACTTGCGCACCTTGCGGGCCACGATCACGGTCTCGACGTTGGTGCGGCCCATCAGCGAGACGACCGCCCCGGGCACATTGTTGAGCGGGGCCACGTTGAGCGCGGTGACGTCGCGATGTCGGCCTGCTTGCCGGGCGGCAGCGTGCCGGTCCTGCCGTCGAGCCCGAGGTGCTTGGCGCCGTTGATGGTCGCGTACTGCAGCACTTCCCGGACGGTGAGCAGCTCCACGGCCGGCGTCGGCCGGTGGTTCGGCGGCTCCCAGCCCGCCGTGGTCCGCAGCCTCGCCCCTGCTCGCGTCACGGCCATGTGCCGTTGTCCACGCCGCCGATCGGAGGTGTGGTCGTTGCGGCTGCGGGGCGTTTGTGGTCGCATAGCTGACCATGTGCGCTTGCCTGATCCCTCTGGGCGGCCAGGTGTGTGCGCCGGTGCCCGGACCTGCTGTGGGACCACCGTTCGCAGGACCCCCGTCGGGGTATCAACCTGCGCTCAGCGGTTCCGGACGCGGGTGAGGCGGAGCATGAAGGCATCGAGGCGGCGGGGCGGGCCGGCTCTCGGCTTCAGCGGGCTGTTCGGCCGGTTCCAGCACCCCGCGCAAGTCGTGGTCGGTGTGTTCGCCCTGACCATCGGCATCGGCACGCTGCTGCTCAAGACGCCGATGGCCACCTCCGCGCCCGGCTCGGTCGACTGGCTGACCGCGCTGTTCACCGCGACCTCGGCCGTCTGCGTGACCGGCCTGGTCGTCGTCGATACCGCCTCGACCTGGTCGGCCTTCGGCGAAGTGGTGATCGCGCTGCTGTTCCAAGCGGGTGGGCTCGGCATCATGACCCTGGGCACCCTGTTCGCCCTGCTCATCTCCGGCCGCCTGGGGCTGCGCGCCCGGCTGCTGGCCCAAGCCGAACGCAAGGCGCTCGGTGCGCCGAACCTGCGCCGCGTGGTTCGCAACGTGGTGTTGTTCACCCTGACGGTCGAGGCGCTCGCGGCCATCGTGCTGACCGTCCGGTTCTCCGCCGCCTACGACCACGACTTCGGACGCGCGCTGTATCTCGGCGTCTTCCACTCGATGTCCGCCTTCAACAACGCCGGTTTCGCGCTGTGGCCCGACAGCCTGACGCGATTCGCCACCGATCCCTGGATCTGCCTGACCATCGCGATGACCGTCCTGACGGGCGCGCTCGGCTTTCCCGTCGTGTTCGAGCTGTGGCGGCAGTGGCGCCACCCGAGGCGCTGGTCGGTCCTGACTCGCATCACCGTGGGCGTCACCGTCGTCCTGCTCGTGGCCGGCACGCTGATCTTCCTGATCACCGAATGGAACAACCCGCGCACCATGGGGCCGATGTCCGACAGCGACAAGCTGCTGGCCAGCTTCTTCCTGACCGTGATGCGCACCGGCGGGTTCAACACCGTCGACCTGTCCCAGTTGAATCCGTCCAGTTGGCTGCTCAGCGACCTGCTGATGTTCATCGGCGGCGGCAGCGCAGGTACCGCGGGTGGCATCAAGGTGACCGTCCTCGGCCTGATGGTCTTCATGGTGTGGACCGAGATGCGCGGGTACGCCGATGTGAACATCGGCCCCCGGCAGATTCCCGCCACGGCGCAGCGCCAGGCCATCGCCATCACCCTGATGGGGGTGAGCCTGGTCGCGGTCTCGGCCTACCTCCTGGTGGTGATCAGCCCGCACATGCTGGACCAAGTCCTGTTCGAGGCCATCTCGGCGTTCGGCACGGTGGGCATGTCGCTGGGCATCACCGCAGCCCTTCCCCCGGCCGGGCACCTGCTGCTGATCGTGTTGATGTTCGTCGGCAGGACGGGACCGCTCACCCTCGGCTCGGCGCTGGCCCTGCGCGAACGCGACCGTCGCTATGAACTGCCCAAGGAATACCTGATCGTCGGCTGACTCAAGCCGTGCGCCCATCGCGCTCGTCGATCTCGTGGTCGTCGCACGAGAAGGACGCTCTCGCTGACCTTGGTGCCGGGGGAGCCGCTGCTGGTCTCCGGCAGATTCCGCAGCATCATCTTTGCCGTTCGCCGACCTTGCCCGTCTGTGGCGGACGGTGAAGAGTGAGGACGCGGGCATCTCCCGGCCCTCCCCGGGAAGCTGCGGAGATGCCCGTCAACGTCGGCTGTCGACTCCCTCTCGCTGTTCGTATCGGCGCTCCTCCCGTGGCCTGATGTTGCCGTTCTCCGGCAAGGACCGGTCCGCGGAGTCTGCGGCCGGACGCCCTTGTCGCGTGCGCCGTGGACGGGACATCCTCGATGCGGGAGGGCCACCGCCCGAAGGTGACGTCCGTGCTGGGCGAAGTCGCCGCGAATCGTCAGGTGGCCGGGACGCGGCACCGCGTCCGATCCCGCCGGTTCCCGCGCCTGGCGGCGCTCGTGCGTGTCATGGGCATGCCCTGCCGCGGGCCGGCCGCCGTTCCCGATCGTGATTGGAGTGTTCATGACCGGCGCTTCGCGTCGTGCCTTTCGCCTGTTCGACCGGCTCTCCTGGGCCGAGTCCCGCCGTATCGCCGACATCCTGCGCAAGGAGACCATCGGCGGCGCTCTGCTGCTGGGCGGCGCCGCGGTGGCGATGGCGTGGGCGAACTCTCCGTGGGCGGGTACGTACGAGGCGGTGCGCGCCTACACGATCGGTCCCGCGTCGCTGCATCTGAACCTCGACCTCGCGACCTGGGCGGCCGATGGGCTGCTGGCCGTCTTCTTCTTCGTCGCCGGCCTGGAGCTCAAGCGGGAGTTCGTCGCGGGGGATCTGCGGCAGCCGCGCCGCGCGGCGGTGCCGGTCTGCGCCGCCGTCGGCGGTGTCGTCATCCCGGCCGCGCTGTACCTGCTGCTCACCCGGGACGCCGACGGCGCCGCCGCGGGCTGGGCGATCCCCACCGCGACCGACATCGCCTTCGCCCTGGCGGTGCTGGCGGTCATCGGCCGCTACCTGCCCGCCGCGCTGCGTACGTTCCTGCTCACCCTGGCCGTGGTGGACGACCTGCTGGCCATCGTGATCATCGCCGTCTTCTACACCGGCGACCTGGCGCCGGTCCCGCTGCTGGCCGCCGTGGCGCCGCTTGCGATCTTCGCGGTGCTGGTGCGGCGTGGGGTGCGCTCGGGGTGGCTGCTGCTGCCGGCGGCGGTCGCGGTCTGGGCGCTGGTGCACGCGTCCGGCGTGCACGCCACCGTCGCCGGCGTACTGCTGGCCTTCGCCGTGCCGGTGCACCGGAGCGAGCGGGCCGGCGGCCCTGAGGCGGGCTCTGGCCTGGCCGAGCACTTCGAGCACCGCTTCCGGCCGATCTCGGCCGGGATCGCGGTGCCCGTCTTCGCGCTGCTGGCGGCCGGGGTGCCCGTGGGCGGTCTGGACGGCGTCACCGCGGCGCTGACCGACCCGGTCGCGGTGGGCGTCATCGCCGGCCTGGTCGTCGGCAAGCCGCTCGGGATCATGGCCGCCACCTGGCTCGTGGCCCGCTTCACCCGGGCTCATCTCGATGAGGGGCTGAGCTGGATCGACGTGCTGGGCCTGGCGGTCCTGTCCGGCATCGGGTTCACGGTGTCGCTGCTCATCGGAGGGCTCGCCTTCGACACCGGGAGTGGCCGGGGCGAGTACGTCACGATGGGCGTGCTGACCGGTTCCGTCGTGGCGGCGCTCCTGGCGGCGGTGATCCTGCGGCTGCGCGACCGTGTCTACCGGCGGCTCCACGAGGCCGAAACCGCGGCCTCCGAGGTGTCGGCGACCGCCGGTGGCCGGTAAGCGGGAGCCGGTGCAGGCAGGCGCACGCAGAACCGCCGGCCGGGCCGCCCGGCCCGGCGACCGCTTCGACCTGGCGGACATAGCCGCCCGTGCCGGCGCCGGGGCGTGCCCTCCCTGCGGCTGCGGGAATACCTTGCCGCCGTCGCCGGAATCATGCGGGCGAGCAGGTCGTCTCCGCTCGCACGTCAGGGGCGATCGGGACCGGCGTCGGGCCGGAAGAGCCGGATGAGTTCCATCGGCACCGGGAAGGCGACGGTCGAACCAGGCTGGGCCGCCGCGTCCACCATGGAGCCGAGAGTGCGCAACTGCATCGCCGCCGGGTGCTCCTCCAGGATCCCCGCCGCGTCGCCCAGGTTCCGGGCGGCCTCCTTCTCTCCCAGCGAGTGGATCACCCGCGCCCGGCGGTCCCGCTCGGCCTCGGCCTGCCGGGCCATGGCCCGGCGCATCGTCTCGGGCAGCGACACGTCCCGCACCTCGACCAGGGACACCTTCACCCCCCACGGGTTGGTGAGGTCGTCGATGACCCGGGCGAGCTGCTGGTTGATCTCCTCGCGTTTCATCAGCAGATCGTCCAGGCTGCGCTGGCCGAGGATGCTGCGCAGGGTCGTCTGGGCGATCTTGGAGGTGGCGACCCGGTAGTCCTCGATCGCGATCACCGACCTGACCGGATCGAGCACCTGGAAGTACGTCACCGCGTCCACCCTCACGGTCACGTTGTCGGAGGTGATGATCTCCTGCGGCGGGACGTCGGCGGTCTGGATGCGCAGATCGACCCGGACCATCCGATCGACGATCGGGATGATGAGGAACAACCCCGGCCCTTTGGCCGCCTGGACCCGGCCCAGGCGGAAGATCACGCCCCGCTCGTACTCCGGGACTATCTTGACCGCGTTGCCGATGATGAACAGCAGCACAAGCGCGGCGATGCCGATTCCGATCAAGGTTCCGTTCACGATGCGCTCCCTCGCTCACGCGTCACCGTCAGACGCCGACGGGTCCTCGCGCAGCGGCTCCACCACCAGCGTGAGTCCGTCCACATCCGTGACGCGGACGTCCTGCCCCGGGCTCAGCGGCCCTCCGGTGCTGCGCGCCGCCCACCAGGCGCCGTCCATGAAGATCCGGCCGCGGTCGCCCTCGCTCTCGCCCACCTGGGCCGTCCGGCCGACGAGCGCCGACGTCCCGGTGGCCGCGCTGCCGTGCCTGGTCCGGTAGACGATCCGGCCCGCGATGACGGCCAGGACCACGATGACCACGGCCGTCGGCAGGGCGACCATGGGGTCCACGCGCACGCCCTGCGCCTCGTCGAACAGGAACACCCCCGCCAGGACGAGCACGACGCCGCCGCCTATCGCGAACCCGGCGATGCCCGGCGCGAACAACTCGGCCAGGAACAGGCCCGCCGCGATGAGAAGCAGCACGACCCCGGCCGCGTTCACCGGCAGGACGGCCATGCCGAACAGCGCGAGCACCAGGGAGACCGCACCCACGATCCCGGCCACGCCGATGCCGGGAGAGGCCAGCTCGTACAGCAGGCCGAGCAGGCCCAGCGTGAACAGGATGTAGGCGATGTTGGGGCTGGCGAGGAACTGCTGCACCTGACGCAGCCATCCCCACTCCGCGCGATCGGCCCGCGCCACGGCGGTGCGCAGCGTGACCGTACGGTCGCCCGCCACCCGTACCTGCCGCCCGTCCACCGCGCTCAGCGCCTCCCGCAGCGAGGACGCCTGGGCGTCCACCACCCCCGTCCGCACGGCCTGGCTCACGTCGAGCGAGCGGCCCTCGCGCACCATGGCCCCGGCGAACTCGACGTCGCGGCCACGCAGCCGGGCCAGCGACTCGGCATGGGCGGCGGCGTCATTGATCACCTTGGCGCCCAGGTCCTCGCCCTGCATGCCCACCGGCGTGGCCGCGCCGATGGAGGTACCGGGCGCCATCACCGCCGCGTGCGCCGCCAGCGTGATCACCGCTCCCGCGGACGCCGCCCGGGCTCCCTGCGGCGACACGTAGACGATCACCGGCGTCTCACTCGCCAGAATGTCCTGCACGATCGCCCGCATCGACTCCGCCAACCCACCGGGCGTGTCCAGCTCGATCACGTACGCGGCATGCCCCTCCCGCTGCGCCCGGCCCAGCGTCTCCTCGACATGGTCCGCCACCACAGGTGTGATCTCCGTCGCCACCGTGGTCACCAGGACGCGTTCCACGCGGGTCTCGGCGACCCCTTCCTGCATCGCCGTCATGCCTCCGGACAACGCGATGACCGCGGACAGCACCACGAACGCGATCAGATGGCAGCCCACCGTGGTGGCCCGGAGGAGACCGCGGCTACGAGACCGCACGTCCGTACTTCCCCCCGACTCGTCTTACAGACGGCGCCTACCCGTGAAGGCCGGGAGCTCACGTGGCCACACGGCCCCTCACCAGGGCCACTTCACCGGCTCCAGGACCTTGACCCCGGCGCGCCCGTCGTGCGCCCACTCGCCGATCACCATCTCGCCGGCCCTCACCCCTTCACCACGCCGACCGGCGAAATAACGAACTGCCGATCGTGCTCGCCGTGCTGTGTCGCGAGCCGGATCAAGATGGTGCTCGCTTGCGGGCGCGCTCGCTCAGGCGCCGGGCGGTGCCGTACCAGGCGGGGACCTCCCGCTCGTCGTCGAACCAGCGGGCCACCACGACATCGGTGGAGGAGTGCAGCAGGATCGACAGCACGATGGCCACGGCGACCAGTTGGAACACCTCCTGGGCGGTGGCGATGCCCGAGCCGAGCACGATGAGGCCGTAGACCACCGACGCGAACCCCTTGGGGCCGAACCAGGCCACCGCGGCCTGCTCGCGCACGGACAGACCAGAGCCGAGGAAGGAGATCCAGATCGCGACGGGCCGGGCGATCACCAGAGCGAGCAGCGCGAACAGCCATCCTCGCCAGCCGACCGCGCCCAGCAGAGCCGGGGTGATCAAGGCGCCGAAGACCAGCAGCGCGGCCAGCTTCAGCATTTCGGCGATCAGCTCGCCGAAATGCTCGAACGATTCGCGCTGCCGCTGCCCGAAGGTGGCCACGGTGATGCCGGCGGCGAACGCCGCCAGGAACAGGTTGCCATGGGTGATCTTGCCGAGGGCGAGCACGAGCAGGCCGATGGCCAGGGCATTGAGCGGCTCGTACTGGGTGGAGGCGGCGAACCAGCGGGTCCGCTCCAGCTTGATCGCCACCCAGGGCACGACCACGCCGATCACGATGCCGAGACCGAGTTCCGCGGCGAGCTCACCCAGGTGGAGGTCTGCCGAACCGGCCGTGACGGCCAGGAAGACCATCACGAACGGCAGGGCCAGACCGTCGTTGACGCCCGACTCCACGTTGAGCAACTGGCGCAGGCGCGGCGGCACCTTCTCGTTGCCGACCAGCGCGGCGGCGAACACCGGGTCGGTGGGGGCGAGGATCGCGCCGATCAGCAGCGACTCGATCCAGCCCAGCCCGACCAGGTAGTGGGCTCCCAGCGCGGTGATGACCAGGGTGAGGGGCAGGCCCCAGCCGAGCGCGCGGCCGGGCAGCCGCCACGCCGTGCGCAGGTCGGCCCATCCCACGCGCATGCCGTCGGTGAACAGCACCGCGAACAGGGCGAGTTCCGCCAGGGTGCCGACCACGTCGTCGCCTGCGGTGGCCGAGACCACGCCGAGCACCCCGTCGCCGAGCACGAAACCGGCCACCAGGAACAATGCCGCCGTCGAGAGGATGGTCCGGTGGGCCAGGCTGGAGAGCAGCACCGCGAGCAGCAGCACGGAGGCGAACGCGGTGAGAAGGGACATCGAGTGCCTCCAGGTACGTCGGCGTCATGACCTTGCCGACCAGACTTCCCGGCGCACCGCGCCATACGGTAGCAGCATCACCATTGACGGTTAGGTGTGGTGTCTCAGGATGTTGGTTCCACGAGGTCCTCGCTGGTCAGCTACCTCGCGCAGCAGCTCGCCGGTCGGCGGGCCGAGGTCACGGAGCCGGTCGAGTCCTCGCCTCACCGGGATGCGGCGTCACGGTCGCCGGCGCGACCGTGACGCCGTGCGGCCGCTGAAGGTCGGCGGCGAGCCGCGCGGGCCCATGCTTGGTCTGCGCGGCTCGCCGCAATGCCTCTACCAGGTCAGCGATGTCCTCGTCGGGGCGGGGGAGTGGTCAAGCAGGCCGTTCTCGCCGTCCGCGCGCCGGCGGGCGTACCACTTGGCCAGGCAGCGGCGCGACAGCCCGGCATCGGCAGCGATGTGCGCGATCGGCCGGCCGGCGTCGCCCGGCTGCAGCCAGTAGGACCGGAGGATCTCAGGGCTCCCGCGTGAGCGGCCGTGCATGGCGTCAACGTGCGAACTTTTCGATGGCTGCCGGGGTGACGGGGGTGAAGAAGTTGACGAGGTTGCCGTCGGGGTCGCGGAACAGCAGCGACCGGTTGCCCCACGGCATCGTGGTGGGCTCGGTGACGAAGTCGGTGACGAAGCCGGTCAGGTTCTGGTGAATGCGGTCCACGTCGTCGACGAGGAACTCGATGATCACGCTCTGGTTGTCGGCCGGGCGGGCGGAGCCCGGGGCGAACAGTGGGACGGTGCGGGTGCCGGCGATCGCGAGGGTGGCGTTGGGGGTCTTGAGTTCGGCGAAGTCCTCGGTGGCCCACGTCGCCTGCGCCCCGGTGGCTCGCTCGTAGAACTCGACCAGGCGCGCTACGTCGCCGGTAATGATGCGGATCGAGACGAAGTCCATGGAAATCTCCTTGGCTGTGCTGGAGGCGTGCACGTCGCAGACTAGGAGAAATACTGGACAGAATCGGTCCAGTATTCGCGTTAGGCTGCGAACATGCCTCGACCGACCGCCCGCGTGCTGACACTCCTGGAGCTGCTGCAGTCGGGCGGCACCCGGACGGTGGCCGAACTCGCCGACCGGCTCGGCGTCGAAGGGCGCACCGTGCGGCGGTATGTGGACCAGCTGATCGACCTGGACGTGCCCGTGGAATCGGTGCGCGGCCGCTACGGCGGGTACCGGCTCGCCCCCGGGTACCGCTTGCCTCCGCTCATGCTGAGCGACGACGAGGCGCTGGCCGTGCTGCTCGGCCTGGTCGCCGGCCGCCGGGCAGGGTTGACGACGACGGAGCACACGGCAAGCGAGACGGCATCGGTGAAGATCCGGCGGGTGCTGCCCGAGCACATCGCCCGTCGGCTCGACACACTCCTGGAAGCTCTCGCCTTCACGGATCAGCCCGGCGAGTTCGACACCCCGGACGCCGAGGTCCTGCTCACCATCGCCGATGCGGTGCGCCACCGCCGGCCGGTCGCGATCCGCTACACCGACCGCGACGGACGGCGCAGCGAGCGCACGCTGCACGCGTACGGGATCGTCGCCCATTCCGGCCGTTGGTACGTCACGGGCAAGGACGCCCGGATCGGCGAGGACCGAACCTTCCGGCTCGATCGCATCGCAGACGCCAGGGCCCTGCCCGGCTCGTTCGAAGCGCCCGTGGGTCCCGATCCGGCACAGCGTGTGTTGTCAGCGTTCGCCACGGCCGAGTACCGGCATGAGGTGACCTTGCGGATCCACGGGACGGTCGGGCAGATCCGCGCCCGCCTTCCCGCCAGCGTCGCGAGCCTGGAGGAGTACGCGCCCGTGGCAGGCGAGGACCGGGCGACCGAGCGCTGGCTGCGCGTCGAGCTGCGGGTGGAACGGCTCGACTGGTTGCCTCCGGTACTCGCCTCGCTCGACCGTCCGTTCGTCATCGAGCGCCCCGATGAACTGCGCCGGCTCGTCATCGCACTCGCCCAACGCCTCGCGTCCCACGCCCGCCAAGCCTGAAGGCGAGGAACCACCGTCATGAGATGGCACAGGTAGGTCCGGTCTCGGGCGATCCAAAGGCGCTTGAGGCCACGTTCGACCGGCCTCACCTCCGCCGTCGCGAGAGCGGTGTCGTTCAGCAGGTTCAGCCCCGGGCCGGATCTCACTTTCGCCATGCCTGACCAAATGGTTAGCATGTTGACCATGCGATCAGCCGAAGACGATCTCACCGCACGGGCCCGGATCAGGAATGCCGCACTGGAGCTGTTCGGCGCCGAGGGGGTCGGCCGGGTCAGCCTGCGGGCCGTGGCGACGCGGGCCGGGGTGTCCCACGCCCTGGTCCTGCACCACTTCGCGTCCAAGGAGGGCCTGCGCCAGGCGTGCGATGAGTACGTGGTCTCGCTGGTGCGCGGAGGCCCCGAGGCCGACCTGGGCGACACCGCGGGGCTGGCCGCCATGCTGGAGGCCGGGGCCGCGGTGCGGCGCTACCTCGGGCGGGCCTTCCTGGACGGCACCCCGCAGGCGGCGGCGTTGTTCGACGAGATCGTCGAGGCCACGCAGCGGTGGCTGGAGCAGGGCGTACGCGAGGGCCGCGTCCACCCCAGCCAGGACCCGCGTGCCCGCGCCGCGTTGTACGTGACCTGGCTGCTGGCGCCGCTGGCCTTCGGTGAGCACCTGGCGCGGGCGCTGGACGTGCCCGACGTGCACGACATGGAGGCGATGCTGCGCTTCTCGCGGGCCGGCATCGAGATGTTCACCCGCGGCGTGTTCGCCGGCGAAGACGCCCTGGACGCCTGGGACGCGATCCGCAAGGAGCGGGGATCACGATGAAGGTCCTCATCCTGACCCACGGCACCCGCGGCGACGTCCAGCCGTACGCCGCCCTGGCCCTGGCGCTGCTGCGGGCCGGACACCAGGCGGTGCTGGCCGCCCCCGCCGCCATGGCCGGCCTGGCCCGGCCGCACGGCATCACCTTCGCGCCGGTGCACGACGGGCCGAACACGCTCATGGACGATCCGCACATCCGGCAGGCGATCGAGACCAACTACCGCGGCCTTCGCGGCAAAAAGATCGCGCTGGAGGTGATGCGGCGCACCAAGCCGCTGATGGCCCAGGTGTTCGAGGACATGGCCGAGGTCGCCCAGGCGGGTGCCGATGTGGTGGTGCACGCGCCCGGCATTCCGGGGCAGCATCTGGCCGAGTGGCTGGGCGTGCCCGCCGTGCCCGCCGCGCTGCAGCCGGTGTGGGTGCCCACCGGCGCCTTCCGCAACCCGATGGTCCCCCTGCCGCTGCCCCCGGCGCTCAACCGGGCCTCCTACCTGCCGATCAAGCTCATGCTGCGCTCCTTCGGCGGCATCGCCGACACCTTGCGCGAACGGCGGCTGTCCCTGCCGCGCCGGCGCGGCAGGCACGACATCCTGCGCCGCCCGGACGGCGGCCCGGCCACCGTGCTGCACGGCTTCAGCCGCCATCTGCTGCCCGGCCGTCTGGACTATCCGTCCTGGGTGCACACCACCGGCTTCTGGTACCTGCCGGCCCCGCCGGACTGGGCGCCCTC
The DNA here is from genome assembly GCF_014202315.1 of Thermocatellispora tengchongensis. GTDB lineage: Bacteria > Actinomycetota > Actinomycetes > Streptosporangiales > Streptosporangiaceae > Thermocatellispora > Thermocatellispora tengchongensis. The sequence goes on from NZ_JACHGN010000017.1 coordinate 246,271, forward strand.
CCCGGAACTGGCCGCGTTCCTGGCCGCCGGTGACGCGCCGGTGTACATCGGGTTCGGCAGCATGGCGGGCACCGACCCGGCCCGGGTCGGCCGCATCGTGGCCGAGGCGGTACGCCTGGCCGGAGTGCGGGCGGTGCTGGCCTCCGGCTGGGGCGGCATGCACGTCAGCGATCTGCCCGACGGCGTGTTCCAGCTCGAACAGGCCCCGCACGACTGGCTGTTCCCCCGCATGGCCGCGATCGTCCACCACGGCGGCAGCGGCACCACCGGCGCGGCCCTGGCCGCCGGACGCCCTCAGGTCATCTGCCCGTTCGTCGCCGACCAGCCGTTCTGGGCCGCCCGCGCGCACGCCGCCGGCATCGCGCCGCCCCCACAACCGCAGCGCCGCCTGTCTCCCGAAGGGCTCGCCGCCGCCATCGTCCGGGCCGTCACCGACGAGGGCATGGCCCGCACCGCCACGGCGCTCGGTGAGCGGGTCCGCGCCGAGAACGGCGCCGTACGGGCCGTCACCATCCTGGAGTCGCTGTGAGCATCTCTCTCACCGATCTGGCTGGTCACCGGCTACCCGGAAAGCCTCACGGCGCTGACCGACGCAGCCGCCCGCCGCGTGGAGCGGCTGCGTCCCCGCATCCGGCGGATCACCGACGACCTGCTCGCCGGGCTGCCGCGTGAGCAGCGATTGATCCGCTGATGTCCGATTTTCCGGGCCGTCGAGCACCACTTCGGCGGCCTGTCGGGAACCTCCAATCCCGCCAGCCCGCGAGAGGGGCGGATCAACCTACACCGGGGGCATGTCCGGGAGTGCAGGACTGGCCGGGCCTGCCGATCTGCCGACGGCATGGAGAAAGCGTGTGCCCCAATCTCTCAGGTGATCGACGAATTCCGGCGGTCGGAGCACCTCGAATTCGGCGCCGAGATTGCCCAGCGCTTGCGTGGGCCAGTCCAGGCTGGTGGAGATCATCGTCAGCCGGCAGCGATGGTGGTCGACCGGTTCGATCTCGCCCCATTGGCCGACCATCCGGCGCACCTGCTCTGCGGGCGCGTGAACCAGCACGACGACGGTGTGAGCGGTCGGGACCTGGGTCGCGGTGCGGACGAACGCGGCGGCGTCCCCGCCGGGCAGTGGCCGTGGCGGGAAGTGGGAGCCGGTGTCGCGTGGCTGGGCCAGCCGGTCGAGGCGGAAGCTGCGCCAGTCGTGTCTGGTCAGGTCGTAGGCCACCAGATACCAGCGGCCCCCGAGCGCGACGAGGCGATGGGGTTCCACCTCGCGTTCTGTTTGCACGCCACCCCGGGTGGTGTAGTGGAAGCGCAGCCGTTCCTGGTCCCGGCACGCCTGGGCGATCATCGTCAGCACCTCCGCCGGGATGACCGGCCCGGAGGAGGCCGCAGAGACGGTCATCGCGCGCAGCGCGTTCACTCTGGCACGCAGCCGGGGTGGCAGGACCTGCACCACCTTGGTCAGCACGCGCACCGCCGCCTCGTCCAGCCCGGCGATGCCGCTCTGCGCCGCGTCTCCCATGCCGACCGCCAGCGCGACCCCTTCCTCGTCATCCAGGAGCAACGGGGGCAGCACGGCCCCGGGCTCCAGTCGATAGCCGCCGTCGGTGCCCCGGGAGGCGTGTACCGGATACCCCAGCTCGCGCAGGCGATCGACGTCCCGGCGCAGCGTGCGTTCCGACACCCCGAGACGAGCGGCCAGATCCGCGCCCGGCCAGTGGCGGTGTGTCTGCAGCAACGACAGCAGGGTGAGCGTCCGGGAACTCGTGTTGGCCATGTCATCATTATCGTGGCACTTCCGGTCAAAAACTGGCCGGAAGCCTCGATAGCGTGATCCCGTGATGATGACTCACGAGATCCAGTTGACCGCCCAGATCGACGCCGCCCCCGCCCCCGAGCACTTCACCGTCGTCCAGACGGAGATCGAGGGCGAGGTCGTGGTCCGTACCGACTACCTGGGCCTGGCCGCCACCTACCTCGAACTGATGCGCGCCGACTGCCACCTCCCGATCCCGGCCTGGCAGCCCGGCCGGCGGGTGGGCGTCATGGCGATCGGCACCGTGCTGAGCTCGGCCAGCCCCGACCTGCACGAGGGCGACTTGGTGCAGTCGATGACCGGTTGGAGCACCCATTCGGCGGGACCGGCCGCCTCTTACATCAAGCTGGACCCGGACGCCTACCCCGACGCCGGCTACTACCTGGGCCAGGGCCCGACCGCCTACTACGGCGTGGCCGACGTGGCCAAGGCCGGCGAGGGCGACGTCGTGTTCGTCTCCGGCGCGGCCGGCGGTGTCGGCTCACTGGCCGGACAGATCGCCCGCAACCTGGGCGCCAAGAAGGTGATCGGCAGCGCGGGCAGCCAGGCCAAGGCCGACTACCTCGTGAACGAACTCGGCTTCGACGCCGCCTTCGACTACCACCACGACCCGGTCGCCGCGCTCAAGGAACTGGCCCCCGAGGGCATCACCGTCTTCTTCGACACCGTGGGCGGCACGCTGTACGACGCCGCGCTCGAAGCCGCCGCACCGGGCGCCAGGTTCGCCCTGTGCGGCTCGTTGTCCACCCAGCTCGGCGCCGCCGCAGACCGCTTCCCCGAGCCCGACCGCGACGCCGCCCTGGCCAGGGGAGTCGAGCTGATACCGTTCTCCTGCCACCACACCCCCGGCCAGATCGCTGCCTGGCACCACCACTTCCGCACCGCGCTCGACCAGGGCCGCTTCGTCTACCCGCGAACCGTCGTCGAGACCGGCATCGACGGCGTGCCCGGCACGTTCCTGGCCATGCTGCACGGCGAATACCGAGGCAACGTCTCGGTACGGCTGGCATGACCGCTCTGTCCCGCCGAGCGCTCAACCGGGCTCTGCTTCAGCGGCAGTTCTTGCTGGAACGGACCGGCCTGCCGGCTCTGGAGGTGATCGGCCACCTGGTCGCCGTACAGGCACAAGAGCCGAACTGGCCCTACGTCGGCCTGTGGACCCGGATCCGCGACTTCACCCACGCCGACCTCACCACCCTGCTCACCCAGGGGCGGGTGGTGCGTTCCGGCTTCCTGCGCAGCACGATGCACCTCACTGCGGCCGACGACTTCCGTCGGCTGCGGCCGGTGCTGCAGCCCGTGCTGGACCGCACCGCCGACTCGGCCCACTTCCGGCGCAACAACGCCGGACTCGACACCGAAACCCTGCTCGCCGAGGGACACGCCCTCCTGCAGACCGGGCCGCTGCCCAGAAGAGACCTCGCCAGGCACCTCGCGACCCTCCATCCGGGCCGTGACAGCCGAATCCTGGCCGGTGAGATCGAGCTGCGCACCCCGCTCATCCACGATCCGGCCACCGCGTCCTGGGGCGGCTGGGGCACCCGCTCGTCGGTCACCGTCACCGCCGCCGCGACCGACGCCCTTCACCCCGGCACACTCCGTGATCTGATTCTCCGCTACTTGGCCGCCTTCGGCCCCGCCACCGTGGCGGACATCCAGGCGTGGTGCGGGTTGACCCGGCTGGACCAGATCATGTCGGAGATGGGCGCCGACCTGCGCCATTACGCCGGCCCTGACGGCCGGCGCCTGCTCGACCTGCCCGACGCCCCGCTTCCCGACCCTGATACCCCCGCCCCGGTGCGGCTGCTGCCCGCCTACGACAACGCCCTCCTAGGTCACGCCGATCGCAGCCGCATCATCGCCGAAGCCGACCGCAAGCAGGTCGCCCCCGGCCAGGCCAGAGTCCTGCCGACGTTGGTCGTCGACGGCTATGTCCGCGGCACCTGGTCCTTCACCGCGGGCGAGGTACGGCTGACGCTGTTCCGGCCCCTGTCGGCAACCGAACAGCATGCAGTCGACCACGAGATCAACCAACTGCTGCCGTTCCTGTCGCACCGCTGAACACGACGAGCAACTCACGCCCAGAACTTCACCGGATACACCGCGATCACCGGCCGGGCCCCGCAAGCCAACCCCGCGCCGTCGTGGTCTTGGCTGGGAGAGTCAGCTCTCCAGGATCGGGGCGATCTCCACGGTCGGGACGCCGATCAGCGAGCCGGCCCCGAGAGCTGGGTGACCGCAACGGGCAAGGCCGAGCTGGTCAAGGTGAGCGTCCCGGTGACGTACGAGCGTGGCGGACTGACGGTGGTCATGGCGGTCGGCGAGACCGGCCTGCTGCAGGACCTGCAGCTCGCACCTCCGCTCACCGAGCCGTGGACGCCGCCGTCGTACGCCCGTCGCAAGAGATTCGACGAGCACGAGGTCACCGTGGGCTCCCGCGTGCTGGCCGTGCCCGGCACGTTGAACCTGCCGCGCGGGCACGACCCGTGGCCCGCAGTGGTGCTGCTCAGCGGCGGCGGGCCGTTCGACCGGGACGCCACCAGCGGCCCCAACAAGCCCTCAAGGACCTGGCCTGGGGGCTGGCCAGCCGCGGCGTGGCGGTGCTGGCCGCAGTCGAGACGATCACGCGGCAGGCGGCACGTGTCGGCAGCCCACATCTGTCGGCCGAGACACCCGCCGCGGAGCTGCCGTTCGGCTACTCCGGGTCGTACTGGCTCGACCTGCGCGGCTATGACCCGGTCGCGCTGGACAAGCCGATGCTCATCCCGCAGGGCGGCCGCGACTACCAGGTGAGCGTCGCCGGCGACCTCGCCGACCGGCAGGCGGGCCTCGCCCACCGTACGGACGTCACCCTCCGCGTCTACGACGCCGACGACCACCTGTTCTTCCCATGCCCTCTGGCCTGCGGCTCAGCGCTCCACCGCCCCTTTCTCTCGTACTTGGTCCGCCCCCGATGGACACGCCCGGCGACCGTGACCGTCTCCGGCTCACCGGGCGGGTAGCCCAGCGCCGGGTCAGCGGGCACGATTCCGGCCACGGCCCAGCCCCCCGCGGCGGGCCCCAGGTGCCGCCGCGTCCTGGGGCGAGGACGCGGCGCAGACCGGCCGCGAAGGCATGGTCATAGGGGTTCTCCGGCGCCTCTGCGCTCACTCACCCTGGGCCAGGAATTCCCGGATCTGCGCGGCGACGTCGGAATAGCCGGCGCCGAACCACAGGAAGTGGCTGTCGGCCTCGGTCACGATCAGCCGCGCGCCCGGAATCGTCTCGGCCAGCGACTCGGCGTGCGCGAGCGGCACGGACGCGTCGTGGCGGCTCGCGATGACCAGCGCCGGCTGGGCGATCCGCACCGCCGGCGGGGGCACCGGGCGCAGGTCGGCCAGGAAGCCCCGCCCCGAGCGCATGTGGCGGAACAACTGGACCAGCGTCGCCCGGTCCTGTTCCGCCAGTCCGGCGACGACCTCGGCGCCCGGTCGCGCCGACAGGCTCCCGAGCATCAGGCGCAGCCCGGCCGAGGGGGCCAGGCGCATCAGCAGCCGTACCGCGGCCCAGGTCACCGCCTCGGCCCCGGCCCGGAACACGATCCCGGCCCCGATCCGCGTACGCCGGTCGGGGTAGGGCAGGAATCCGACGGCGCTCTGCAGGATCAGCCGCCGTACCAGGTCGGGGTGGCGGGCGGCCATGGTGACCGCCACCCGGCCGCCGGCCGAGATGCCCGCCACCGCGGCCAGGTGCTCGATGCCGAGGTGGTCGCACAGGTCGGCGGCGACGTCGGCGAAGGCGTCGGCGGAGGCGCCCCCGCTGCGCGGCGGGGTGCGGCCGTAGCCGGGCCGGGAGGGCACCAGCACCTGGTATCCGGCCTGGGTGAAGACCTCCTCGCCGAGTGGCAGCCCGGCGCGCATGTGCCCGCCGTGGCACACCAGGACCGTGCCTCTGGCCGTGCCGGGGCCGGCGTCGGGCTGCTCCAGGCGGTACTCGACCGGGCCGGCGGGCAGTTCGGCGATGCGGGTGGGGCGTTCGAATCGGGGCATGAGGCCGTCATCTTCACACAGTGATCCTGTCCGGTCCAGAGGCTCCTGCTCGGCGGGCAATATTTTGATATGGTTTCCAATATGGAGATATTGTCTCCGGTATGTCGAGACCCCAGGGCGCGGAGGATCGCCCGCCCGAAGACCTGACCGCGCGCGCCCGCATCCGCGATGCCGCTCTGGACCAGTTCGCCCGGCGCGGCGTCAAAAGCGCCACGCTGAAGGACATCGCCGAGGCCGCCGGCGTCTCGGTCGGGCTGGTCCAGCACCACTTCCGCTCCAAGGACGCCCTGCGGGAAGCGTGCGACGAACACGTCATGGCCTCCCTCGTCCACCGGTCCAAGGACGAGGCCGCCGAGCCCGCCGCCGTCGTCGCCGGGATGCTCGCGGGCAGCGAGCGCAGCGTGCGCTACCTCGCCCGCGCCCTGGTGGACGGTTCCCCCGCCGCCGCGGCCTTCTTCGACGGCGCGGTGCGCACCACCGAGGAGTTCCTCACCGGCACCTGGCCCGACCGCTTCCCGCCCGGCTCGCCCCGAGCCCGGGACGCGGCGGCGGTGATGAGCGCCATGCACGCCGGCACGATCGTCCTGCACGAGTACCTGACCCGGCTGATGGGCCGCGACGTGCTGGCCCGCGAGCACGCCGCCGCCATCGTCACCGCCATGGCCGACGTCTACACCGCCATGGGCGAGTTCACCCGCTCCGAGGCCGGCAAGCGCATGACCGAGGCCGCCGCCGCCCACCACCGGCAGGAGCACGAGCATGACTGACCCGATCCAGATCAGCGGCCTGGTCAAGACCTTCGGCACCACCCGCGCCCTTGACGGCCTGGACCTCACCGTACGCGCGGGTGAGGTGCACGGCTTCCTCGGCCCCAACGGCGCGGGCAAGACCACCACCATCAGGATCCTGCTCGGCCTGCAACGCCCCGACGCCGGCCGGGTGCGCCTGCTCGGCGGCGACCCCTGGCACGACGCGGTCGAGCTGCACCGCCGGCTCGCCTACGTTCCCGGCGACGTCACCCTGTGGCCCGGCCTCACCGGCGGCGAGGTGATCGACCTGCTCGGACGGCTGCGCGGCGGCCTGGACCCCGCCCGCCGCGACGCGCTCGTCGAACGCTTCGCCCTGGACGCGCGCAAGCGGTCCCGCGCCTACTCCAAGGGCAACCGGCAGAAGTCGCGCTGATCGCGGCACTGGCCGCCGACACCGAGCTGCTGGTGCTGGACGAGCCGACCTCCGGCCTGGACCCGCTGATGGAGGCGGTCTTCCGCGAGTGCGTCGCGGAGGAGAAACGCCGGGGGCGCACGATCCTGCTCTCCAGCCACATCCTCAGCGAGGTGGAGTCGCTGTGCGACCGCGTCTCCATCGTCCGCGACGGACGTACCGTCGAAAGCGGCACCCTGGCCGAGCTGCGTCACCTGACCCGGGTCTCGCTCACCGCGGAGCTCGCGGTCGCCCCGGCCGGGCCCGGCGATCTGCCCGGCGCGCACGACCTGGTCATCGACGGCGGACGGGTGCGCTGCCAGGTGGACCCGGCCGACCTGAGCGGGCTCCTGGCGCGCCTGGTCGAGCTGGGCGTGCGGGACATGACCGTGCAGCCGCCCACCTTGGAGGAGCTGTTCATCCGCCACTACCAGACCACGGCGGCGTGATGGGCGGCGCGCTGAGCGGGACGGGACCGCTCATCCGGCTGATCCTGCGCCCCGACCGCCTCTGGCTGCCGCTGTGGCCGGTGCTGGTGGCCGCCTTCGTCTCCGGCCCCGTGGCCACGATCGGCGCTCTGCTGCCCACGGCCGAATCCCGCCGCGCCTACGCCGAGGACGCCGCGGCCAACCCGGCGGTCCTGCTCATGCAGGGCCCGGCCTACGACCTGAGCGTGGGCGGCCTCGCCGCCCAGCAGCGCGCCGCCGCCACCACCGTCTTCGCCGCGCTCGCCGCCGTGCTGCTCCTGATCCGGCACACCCGCGCCGAGGAGCACGCCGGCCGCGGCGAGCTCATCGGCGCGGCCCCGGTGGGACGGCACGCGCCGCTCACCGCCGCCCTGACCGTGGTGGGCGCGGCCGGGGCGCTGCAGGGCGCACTGATCACGGCCGCGCTCGCAGGTGCCGGCATGCCGCTCGACGGGTCCGCCGCCTGGGGGATGATCGCGACCGGGGCCGCGTGGGTCGCCGCGGCTATCGCCGCCGTCGCGGCGCAGCTCACCCGCACCGCGCGGGCCGCGGCCACCGCCGCGCTGGGCCTGTTCTTCGCCATGTACCTCGTGCGCGGCGTGAGCGACCTGGCCGGGCCGGGCCTGTCCTGGCTGGGCTGGACCGTGCCCAACGGGTGGCTGTTGCGGGCCCGCCCGTTCGGAGACGAACGCTGGTGGGTGTTCGCCCCCGTCCTGGCGCTGTGCGCGGCGCTGGTCGCCGCCGCGTACGCGCTGGCGGCGCGGCGCGACCTCGGCGCGGGAGTGGCCACCGAGCGGCCCGGCCCCGCCCGCGCGCCGCGGCGCCTGCGCAGCCCGCTCGCCCTGGCCTGGCGCCGCGAACGCGGCGCCGTCGCCGGCTGGCTCGCCGCCGCCGCGGCATTCGGCCTGGCCATGGGCTTGGGCGGGCAGAGCGCGCGGCCGGTTCACGCGATGCCTTGCCGGTGCTAGCTGAGCGGCACGCCGGATCCGACCGGGGTGGCGGGTACTGCTGGGCCGCCGGCGGTCGGCCGCGGGTGCCATTGGTCAGGCCGTACTCGTCGGGGGCTCCGCGAATTCGCCCCTCTCCCGGAGGTTGACGCCATCCACCGGTTCGACGAAGGCGAGCAGCTCGCTCGGTTCGTGGAAGTGGTTCTCGACGTCGCGTCGCGTAGCTCAGCGGGGGCGAGCACCGGTGTAGCGGCGGGGCAGGATCAAAACGGGGTTGTCGTCGAGGATCACCTCGGGCGGCCCGAACTGGGCGGCGACCTCCCGGATCTCCGGCTCCTCCAGCATCAGCAGCCGCCCCCGCTCGACGAACGGCTCCTCGTCCACCAGCACGGTGGGCCGGTCGATCTGGCAGTCGCAGTGCGCGAATCCCGGTCTTGTCGTGACCGGCGCGCCGTCGGTCAGCGCGTCGATGCCGCAGTAGAAGGCCCCGGCGTGCTTCTCGCGCTCGAACTGCGTCCCGCCGGCCAGTCGTACCTTCGGGTTCAGGCCGAACAGGCCGTGCCGCATGTAGTAGCCGCCGGGCGCGTACCGGCGCAGTTGCTCGGCCGCGGCCCCGCCCTCGATCCTGCGGACCAGGTTGCCTTCGAGGGTGAGGCGCACCGGATCTTCGGGCACCCCCGTGACGGTGCTGTCCTCGATCACGAGGACGCCCTCGGTGTCGGTCGGCCAGAAGTTGGCGCCCCCGTACGGGAAGGGCCGCCAGTCGCCCGGCCGCATCGCGCCCGGGTCCGGGTCGAAGGTCAGACCGGAGAAGGTCACATCGGTTCCCCTCGCGGACGTCACCCGGATCGTCTTGGCCTGCGAGAGCTGCCGCAGCGCACGGCGAAGGAGCGCGTAGAAGACCTCGGCGGGCAGGCGGGCGCCGGTCAGCAACGCCGCCGCCGTGGCGGTCATGTGCAGGGACAGGAAGCGGGAGGTGCGGGACTTGATCTGGTCGAAGAAGAGCGGGGCGGTGTGCACCTCTCCCCACCAGGTGCCGCTTATCACGACGTCGGCCTCACCGAACGCGGCCGTCTCGATGGCGAGCGACGCCTCCGTGTCCCACCCGCCGGGGCTGAACGGCGCCACCGACAGGATGCGCACGTCCGCGTCCTGGTACGCGGCCGCCGCGGCGATCGCCTGGACGACGACGGGGTCGACGGTGTGCTCCATCAGCAGCAGCACCCGTTCCCCCGCCGCCAGCCGTACGTACTCGCACAGGTTGCGCACCCCGGGCATCAACTCGACGATCGAGTACGGCGCCGCCGCCGACGCGGCGACGTAGCCGACAGGCGATCCCGCGTACGGATTGATCAGCATCATGGAGCCTCCAGGGTCGGCCGAGCCACGGCCGGTGGTGAAGGCCGGCCGCAGCCTGGATCGATACGCAGCCATGTGGTCGCACTCCGTTCGTTTGCTCACTACTCATGGCGCGGGCGTGCCGGTATGGGCGTGGCCGCCTTGGCCAGGCCGGCCAGACGGAGCGGAGCCGTCACCGTGGCGTCGGCACGCTCCAGGACGGGCGCTCGTTGAGCGCCTCGACGTCCATGTCGGCGATCGCTCGTTGAGCTTCGGCCATCGCCGCCAGCTCCTGCGGGGTGAGCACCTGGTGGATGTCGGCGAAGCCGCCGGGGGCGCGCTGTTCGACGAGCTTGACCGTCTCATCCACCGGGAAGCGGCGACTGGCCAGGACCAGGTCGCTGGTCTCGGGCCGGCGCACGTCCTCATAGGCGGCCAGCCCGTCGATCGCGTCGCCGGCGCCGGCGAGCGCCAGGGCCAGGTAGCGGGCGTCCAGGATCGCCTGGGAGCCGCCGTTGGAGCCGACCGGGTACATCGGGTGGGCGGCGTCGCCGAGCAGGCTCACCCGCCCTGCCCCCCAGGCCGGCAACGGGTCACGGTCCACCATCGGGTACTGCAGGATCCGCCCGGCGCCGGCGAGCATCGCGGGCACGTCCATGAACGGCAGGCGCCAACCGGCGAAGTGGGGCAGGACGTCCTCCAGCCCGCCCTGGCGCCGCCAGTCGGCCTCGCCGGCCGCAGGCCCGGGGCCGGCCAGGCGCACCTCGGCCACCCAGTTCACCGACGCCCTGCCGCGCGCGCGGGTCTTCGGACAGATCGGGTAGGCCACGATCTTGGCCCCGTCGTCGGCCCCGGCGACCACCATCGAGGCCCCGTCCAGGTAGGGATCGGTCTCGGTGATGCCCCGCCACATGGTGATCCCGCTCCAGCGCAGCGGGTCGCCGTGCGGGTACAGCCGGGCACGCACCGCGGAGTGCACGCCGTCGGCCCCGACCAACGCATCGGCCCGCTCCAGCACCTCCTGGCCGGTGCGCCTGTCGCGTAGCCGCACCGCCACCTGCCCGGCGCCGCCGTGCTGTGGGTCGTCCTGGAAGTCGTCGAAGGCCAGCCCGAGGCGCAGCGCGTGCGGTCCCAGCCGGTCCCGGACCGCCTCGGCCAGGATCATCTGCAGCCGGCCGCGGTGGATGGAGTACTGCGGCCACCGGTATCCGGCGTTTCGCCCGCGCGGCAGTGTGGTGATGACATCACCGTGCCGGTTGGCGTAGGCAAGGCCGCTGGTCTCAATTCCGGTCGCCGCGAGCGCGTCGCCGAGGCCGAGCTCGGTCAGCTCGCGCACGGCGTGCGGTTGCAGGTTGATGCCGACCCCCAGCGGCTTCAGCCGGGTCGCCGATTCGGCGATCGTGCAGCCGATCCCGGCCGCGTGCAGGCTCAGCGCGGTGGTCAGGCCGCCGATCCCGGCGCCGATGACGAGTACGTGCATGCCGGTTCGATGCCCCGCCCCGGCGTGGGGCAAGGCCGATCGGTGGTCATCGGTGCGCCACGATCGGGTGATGGGCCACTCCTGGGGGGCAACGGTTCACCCTCGCGGGGTGAATTGGGCCAGATCGTAGATGCCGAGGGTCTTTTCGATGTCGGCGACCTGGCCGACGACGCCGGTGAAGCCGGCCGCGCCGAAGCGGCGGTGCTCCTCATCTTCGAAGATCTCGGCCATCTCGGTGAACCGTTGGGGTGGGACGACCTGGCGCAGGGCGGGGAAGACGACGGTGTCCTCGCGGGCCTCGTGCGGTTCGTACATCCGGATGAACGCGGCCATGTCCGCGGCCAGATCGCGGCGGGCCTGCGCGCCGGGTGTCGCGGTCGCCGGCGTGCCGGTGGCGTTCAGGATGCGCGCGGTGAGCAGGCGTCCGCGCTGGTGCTGCCGGATCAGCACCGTGACGGTGTCGGTGAGCTTGCCCGCCTTGACCAGGGGCGGGAAGACGTAACGCTCTTCCAGACGCTCGTGGTAGTCCTCGATGAAGGTGCGGATGATGTGCGCTCCGGCGTGCAGGGCCCGCGCCGGGACGGGTTCGCCGGCCTCGATCCGCCGGATGCCCTCCCGGTAGATCAGCAGCACGCGTTTGAGCACCCCGTGCTCGCGCATCAGATCCTCCGGCGGTGTGACCGGCACCTCCTGCTCCATCGCAGCCGTCGGCGACCCGGCCGGTGAGGCGGCGGTCGGTGTCGCGGCCGGAGCGGCGCTCGTCACCGCCCGCGTGCCCGCCGCGCTCGCGCAGCCCACCACGGCCGCGGCCCCCGCCAGGGCGGCGGGCAGCCCCAGCAGCTCACGCCGGCGCAGCGCCGGCACCCGGTGCGTGCTTGTGCCCTCGTCCCTCACCACTACCACCTGTCCCGCCGCCTGAAGCCGACCATGCCTTTCGGTTCGCCTTCCGCGTTCTTCCCCGGGCCACTGATCGCAGACGGATCGCCTGGGTAATGCTTGCCCCAGGGCAGTGTGTGGCGGGATCGTGATCCGGGCTCTCTTCGCAGGGGGCGGTGCCGAACCAAGGGGATGGCGAGGACGGCTCAGGGCCCTCGGCTCGGCGGGTCGTCGGTGAGGACCTCACGCGCCGGCGTCTCGCGCTCCTCTTCCAGGGCCGCACCGCCAACCGGGAAGCACCGCCCCACAAGGTGACATATCCCGATATCGGCCTCGGGTGCTACCGCCTGAGGGCCGGGACCGTTCACCTGGGCGCCATCCGGCGTTGTATCGGCACCCGATATCGTGGGGCGATAGTGCATGTGCCCGCCGCCGGCCACCACACGACCAGGGAGCAGATCCGATGCGCAGCCTGGAAGACTTCGCCCTGCTCAACACGGCCTCCCAGCTGCGGCGGGCCGCCGACCACGCCTTCGACTTCTACCACGGCGCCATCCCTCTCACCGAGTGCCGGCGCATCACCCAGGAGTCCTACGACCTGCTGGCCGCCGGGGCCAAGCTCACCCACCACCTGGTCCCGCTCGCCGAACGCTGGAGCATCGACCGGCTGCGCCATCTGGGCATCGTGCAGCACCGCCTGGCCCCCGCAGTGCCGGAGGTGCTGTTCATCGACTCCCGCGACAGCCTCGCCGCGCCGATGGCCGCCACCGCGCTGGCGACCTACGCCCGGGGCCGCCTCAACGTCACCACCGCCGGCCACCACCCGGACGCGGCAGTCCACCCGCTCCTCGGCCAGATCCTGGCCGAGGCCCGCCTGCCCGAACAGGAGCTGTTCCCCAAACCCCTCACCGACGACGCCGTACGCGCCGCCGATGTGATCATCCTCCTGGGTGATGTTCCCGCCCCGCAGCCCTCCGCGGCGCCCGGTGCCCGCATCCTGCGCTGGGACATCCCCGATCCGGGCGACCCGACATATGACCAGGCCCGCACCCTCTTCGACGACCTCGACCGCCGCGCCCTGCTTCTGCTGGCCGACCTGCTGGCCTCCACGCCCAGGAGTTGACCTCAATCCTCATCCCTACCGGATTCGTCGGAGTCGCGTGCCCGCGCATGCCGACGGGGGTCGAGGTTCGGTGTAGCTGTAGACGGTGGCGGAGCCGTAGGATCCGATGCGCTGCACCGGAGGCGCCGGCCGGTCGGCCACCTCCGGATGCTCGGCGCGATGCAGGCCGGCCGCCGCGGCGATCCCGGCGGGCTGGCCGGTCTCGGCCGCCCGCGGGATGAGCGTGATGGCCAGCACCAGCACCAGCGCCGCCGCGCCCGCTGCCAGCACGTAGGGCCGGCGCGCATGGTTCGCCCCCGGTGCAGCGGCCAGATCGATCACCGCGCGGATCCGCTCCCCGACCTGGGGCCCCTGGCGCAGTGACTCGGCCGGCAGACGGCCCTTGCGTCCGGCGATGGTCTCGCTCCAGCATGGGCGGCATTCCAGCATGTGCCGCTCGAACCGCAGGCGGCGCAGCCTGCTCATCTCGCCGGGCAGGTAGGTGGCGGCGTCCCGTTCAGGATCGCGCAGCAACAGGGCACTCCCTGACGAACGCGCTGAAAGCGATGCACGACCTGTCAGGGCGGCGGACGGGGCTCAGCGGTCGTGGTCGGCGCGTTTCCACCAGATCGTGGTGGCCGCCACCCCGGCGACTCCGACGGCGAGGACCAGCAGATGGCCCAGCGGGCCCGGTGGATCGTGGCCGGGGCCGGCGATGCCGGCGTACAGGCCGGGCACGGAGTAGGGGAAGAAGGCGCCGTACCCGAGCGCGGCGATGACCTGCGCGCTGAACATGGCCGCGAACATGGCGCCGACGGCCGGCAGGTAGCCACGCCCGGCACTGGCGGCCAGTGCGAACGGCGTGGTGAGGACGAGGGTCAGCAGCGCCGTGACCACGATCCGGGCGACTCCGCCGGCCACGACGGCCGACGAGGCGCCGGGCAGGTCCAGCGGTATCCCCGCCAGCAGGCCCAGCACGGCCGTCCACAGGGCCAGCAGGACAGCCCATCCCGCCGCGACCGCGAACTTGGCGGCCACGACGGCGCCGCGGGAGGTGGGCAGCGCGAGCAGGTCCTTGGCGGTACGGTCGCTGAACTCGCGCCCGAACAGCCACGTGACGACGGTGCCGAAGATGATCAGGCCCCCCACGCCGGTCGCCTGGGCCAGCAGGGCCAGGTAGCCGGGCCAGTCGGCGGCGGCGCCGCTGAGCTGCGCCTTGTCGCCGAGCAGGCCCAGCGCTCGGGCTCGGGCGGGGTCGGCGAGGATGAACATGAAAATCGCGCACACCGCGGCGACGAACGTGAAGGTTCCCGCGGTGAGCCAGGGCATCAGGCTGCGCCGCACTTTCAGCAGCTCGGCGAGCAGCGCCTCACGCATCGGCCTGTCCCACCAGGCGCAGGAAGTACTGCTCCAGGTCCTCTTCCCGCACCACCAGCCGGGTCGGCGGGCAGCCGGCCTCCACCAGCGCGGTGGCGATCCGATCGGGATGTTCCACCGCGTGCTCCTCGGCGAGCACGAGGCCGTCGCCGGGCGCCGGGGCCGGTGCGGGGGACAGGCCGCGTTCGGCCAGGACGCGGGCGGCGCGCGCGTCGTCACGCGTGGCCACCTCCAGGCGGCGCGTCTGCCCGTGCAGGCGGTGGGGGTCGATCTCGGTCAGCAGGCGGCCGTTGTGGATGACGGCGATGCGGGTGGCCAGGCGGGTCACCTCGCCCAGCAGGTGGCTGGACAGCAGTACGGTGGTGCCGTGCTCGCGGGCCAGGCCGGACAGCAGGTTGCGGATCTCCACCACTCCGGCCGGGTCCAGGCCGTTGACCGGTTCATCCAGGATGAGCAGGTCGGGGCGGTGGATGAGCGCCTTCGCCAAGGCCAGGCGCTGGGCGTTGCCCATGGACAGGGTCCGCGCCCTGCGGTCGGCGTACGGGGTGAGGGCCAGCCGGTGGATGACCTCGCCGACGCGTGCGGCCGGGCCGGGCAGGCGGCGCAGACGGGCGATGAGGTGCAGGTTCTCCCGTACGGTCAGCTCGGAGTAGGCGGCCGGGGTGTCGATGAGGTACCCGGTGCGCGCCCAGGCCGAGCGGTCGCCGGCGCTGACCTCGGCCCCCAGCACCCGCACCGTCCCGCGCGTGGGGGCGATCATGCCGAGCAGCATGCGGATCAGCGTGGTCTTGCCCGCGCCGTTCAGCCCGACCAGGGCGTAGATGTCGCCGGACGCGACCTGCAGGCCGACCTCATCGACCGCCACGACCTCGCCGTAGCGTTTGGTCAGGCCGGCCGCCTCGATCGTGGGCACCCGCTCACTGTCCCCCATTTCGCTGATCTCCGCCAGGGTGGCGTCATGGCCGCGGCGCGAAACAGGCCCGCGCCACGACCTCCATGGATGGGCGAGGCTATGCCCCTGGCGACCACGCACGCTCATCACCTCCCCGGCCGATCCACCGAACTGTCGACGGTTGAACAGGCGAGCTCACCAGTCAGGGAGGCCGGTTCGGCGTTGAACCCCGACCGGAGAGTGGGACGAAGCGCTCGGCCACCTGAACCGCGCGGTGAGCACCATTGCCACCACGGCCTCGCAGGCCAGGCTGAACACCACCACGTTGCGCACCACCTGCCGCACATCGGAGGTGCTCAGGGTCTTGGTCTCGGCCTGGGCGAACAGGCGGGCCCGCAACCCCAGCCGCCCGGCCACCGGCACGGTGAACAGTGTGGCCAGCGTCATGATGCCCAGCCCGCCGACCTGGATCAAGGCGGCGATCACCACCTCGCCGAACACCGACCAGTGCGCCGCGGTGTCCACCACGACCAATCCGGTGACGCACACCGCCGAGGTCGCGGTGAACAGCGCGGTCGCCCATCGCGCCGACGTGCCGGACGTGGTGGCGACCGGCAATGCCAGCAGCAGCGTGCCGAGCATGATGGCGGCGCCGAAGGCGGTGGCGATGACCTGCGCCGGATGCTGGAACCGGCCGAGCAGGGCCGCCGTCCAGTGGAGGCGCATCGTCACGGGTAACCTCCCTAGCCGGGGTGCCTTCACAGGTAGCGCAGCCACAGGTACGGTGCCACCAACGCGACCGTGACGACCGTGACGATCAGCCCGTATTTGGTGAACTGCCAGAAACTGATCGGGGTGCGGTTGCGGGCGGCGATGCCCAGGACCACCACGTTGGCGGCCGCGCCGACCGCGGTGGCGTTGCCGCCGAGGTCCGCGCCGAACGCCAGCGCCCACCACAGCACCTGCGCCGGCCCGTTGCCGCCGCCGGCGTTGACCAGTTCGGCCACGATCGGGCTCATGGTCGCCACATACGGGATGTTGTCCACGATCGCCGACAGCACGGCCGATGCACCCAGCAGGCCCATGGCGGTCAGCTCCAGCCGCCCGGCGGTCACCTCGACCGCGGCCTGGGACAACTGCCCGATGACGCCGGTCTCCACCAGGGCGCCGACCATGACGAACAGGCCGGCGAAGAACACCAGCGTGGGCCACTCCACCTCGGCCAGGGCCTGCTCGGTGGTCACCTTCGTGGCGGCGACCAGGATGCCCGCGCCCAGCAGCGCCACGACCGACGGCTCGTAGTGCAGCACCGGGTGGAGCACGAACGCGGCCATCACCAGGGCGAGCACGGACAGGCTCTGCCACAGCAACCGCCGGTCCGCGATGGCCTCACGCTCGTCCAGCGCCATGATCTCCGCCGCCCGCTCCGGGTCGTACCGGAAGTGGCGGCCGAACATCAGGTAACACAGCCCGATGAACACCGCCATCAGCACGACGACCATCGGCGCCATGTGCACCAGGAAATCGTTGAAGCTCAAGCCCCCGCGGCTGGCGATGATGATGTTCGGCGGATCACCCACAAGCGTGGCCGCGCCGCCGATATTGGAGGCCAGCGCCTCGGCGATCAGGAATGGCGCCGCCGGCAGCGCCAGCCGCTCGCACACCAGGAACGTCACCGGCGCGATCAGCAGCACGGTGGTGACGTTGTCCAGCAGCGCCGAGGCGACGGCGGTGATGAGCACCAGCAGGACCATGAGCCGGAACGGCCGCCCGCCGGCCCGTTTCGCGGCCCAGATCGCCAAGTACTCGAAGACACCGGTCTCCTTGAGCACCCCGACGATGATCATCATCCCGAGCAGCAGGAAGATGACGTTCCAGTCGATGCCGGCGTGCTCGGAGAAGAACGCGGCCTCCGCATCGGTGGCGTGGATCAGCAACATGATCCCCGCCGCGCCCAAGGCGGCGGCGACACGGTGGACCTTTTCGGTGGCGATCAGCGTGTACGCGGCCAGGAACACCGCCACGCTCACCCAGGCGAGCACGCTCATGCGGGCAGCATCCGGTCCAGCAGAGCCTGCAGCGTGACCGCGCCCAGCAGCCGCCCATCCTCGACGATGGCGACGAGCGGGCTGCGGGTGCGGGCCATCAGCGCGGCCACTTCCAGCACGGTTGCGCCGGGGTCGGCGATCGGCAACTCACGCGGACGGTGGGGGAGCGCCTCACGCACGGTGCGTCCGTCCAGGTCCCGCAGGAACAGGTCCGCATGCGCCTCGTCGACCACCCGCGCCAGCGCGGGGTCGTCCTGGCAGTAGCCGGGCACGGCCAGGCGAAGCACTTCGGTCCCGGGCAGGATGGTGAACGGTGCTCCGTCATCCCCGAGCACGATGACGCCGGGCAGGGCCTGGCGGGCCAGCAGCCGGGCGGCGTCCGCCACGGGGGCATCGAGGCCGAGGATGGGGAAGGGGGCAAGAAGGTCTCGGGCGCGCACGCGGCACATCCTTCAGACGACGGGGATGGGACATGCCGACCAGACTTCCCGGCGCACCTGCCCCTAACGTATCAACAGCCGCCCAGATCACGACGGGGAGGGGCAGGGGCTCCCAGAGGAGATGTGGCGCCCGGAGCGGACCACCCTGACGGTTCGCGTCCTCTTCGTCGAGCTCGCGTGTCGGCCCGACTCCGGGTTCTCCGGTGCCGCGGTGTATGGACGTATCCTTCATCATCGATACAGGGCCTTTAGCGGATACTGAAACGAGTCCAAGAGGAGTGACCCGGCGTGACCGAGCAGGAGCGGCTGCTGGAGTGGGTGGAGCGGGTCGCCATGTATCTGGCCCGTGATGGCGTGCCGCCGATCGCGGGCCGGGTGCTGGGCTGGTTGATGGTCTGCGATCCGCCGGAGCAGAGTGCCGGGCAGATCAGCGCGGCCATCGGCGCCAGCCGCGCCTCCCTCACCTCGAACCTGCGGCTGCTGTCGGGCATGGGGTTCCTGACCTGGCGGACCCGGCCGGGTGAGCGCACCGTCTACTACCGAATGGCCGATGATGCCTGGGCGGTCGTGGTGCGCCGGCAGGTCGCCGGGATCACCTCGTTCCTCGACATCACCCAAGAGGGCCTGGACCTGGTCGGCCCCGACGACGGCCGCGCCGCACGCATCAGGCAGGCGCACGCCACCTTCGAGTGGATGGCCAAGATCTTCGACCACGCGCCACCTCCGTCGGCGTAAGGGCGCGACGCCTTCCTGTTCACCACGACGCCCCGCTCGTTCGTACGGCGCGGCCACATGGCCGGGCCTGGCGGGGCGCCGCTGAGGGCCGCATGAGAGCGAGCGGTGATCCACCCGGCTGCGGCGAGCAGGACGATCCGGCGCCACCATGGAATCCACGTACCGGGTGCACGCGATCCGCTCGTCTTGCACGCCTGCCTGTTTCAGTAGAGAATGAAACAGCTAGCTTTTACTGAACGGGGGCATGGGATGACCAGACGGCCTGCGGAGGCGCAGACGGCGTTCGGGCCGATCGTGATCGCGGCCGCCGAGCAGATGGTGCCGCCCGAGCAACGGCTGTTCGAGGACGACCTGGCGGTGCGGTTCCTGCCCCCCGGCATGCGTCTGGCCGTGCACGCGTCCCGATGGCCGTTCGTACGCACGCTGCTGATCAAAATGACCGAAAGCAGAGGGCGAGGGTTATGGGGCGGCATGCTGTGCCGCAAGCGGTACGCCGACGACCAGGTGGAGCGAGCGATCAAGGCGGGCCTGCGCCAGTTCGTCTTCCTGGGCACGGGTCTGGACACACGGGCGTACCGGCTGGTCGCGCCGGCCGGCGCCGCCGCCTTCGAGGTGGACCTGCCGGCCAACATCGCCATGAAGGGCGAACGCCTGCGCGAGATCTATGGGGGCACCCCCGGCGGCGTCACCCTGGTCCCGCTGGACTTCGAGACCCACGACCTCGGCCACGCGCTCACCACGAACGGGTTGCGGCCCGAGCTGCCGATGATCCTGGTCTGGGAGGCCGTGACGCAGTACCTCACCGAGGACGGGGTGCGCCGGACGCTGTCCGCGCTGGCCGGGGCGGCACCCGGCAGCCGATTCATCTTCACCTATGTGCTGCGGGACTTCCTGGACGGCGTGCGCTTCTACGGCGCGGAGAAGGCACACCGCGAGTTCGTCGCCAAGCGCGGCATCTGGCGCTTAGGCCTCGCGCCGGGCGAGGTGGCCGACCTGCTCGCGGAGTACGGCTGGGCCGAACGCGAGCAGGTGGGCGCGGCGGAATACCTCGCCCGATACGTCAAGCCCTCGGGCCGCGACCTGGCCGTCAGTGAGATCGAGCGCTTCGTCTACGCCGAGAAGGACACCTGAACACCCCGCGGCCCAGCGCATGAGGCGCTGATCGGGCCGGCAGGGCGCGAAAAGGGGGCGTAGTTGCCAGCGCTCGGCAGCTTCGAGGGCTGATGCCTGCCGGTCGCTGCCCTTGCCCTCGTCCGGCAAGGCGTGAAAAGTGAGGGGTACGGGCATCTCCCAGCCCTCCCCGGGAAGCTGAGGAGATGCCTGTCAACGTTCAGCCTTCAAGCTCCCGGCATGGCGCTCCTCCTCTGGTGAGCCGGTATTGAGTTTCCGGTGTCACCAGGCGAGGTGGGTTGCGGTTCACACCGAGGTGTGACCGTGACGGCGGACCGGTGGCGCGGTCAGCCGAAAGCACGCACGCGCCAGTTCTGCGCTCTACCGCTTGCTGACCCCCCACCGAGTCGAAGCACCTGCGGTTGACGGGATCCAAACCGGCGCACAGCTTGAACACGTCGATCCGGCCGAAGAAGACCCGGTCTCGGGAACAGCCGGGGGCCGCCCCGTTCTCGTCCTTTAGCTTGTGGATCGCGAGGAACGAGGTGGCGTACTCGGCCTCGACGAACACATGGTCGGCGGCGTTGTCGCACACCGTGATGTACTTGCGGTCCTCGGAGATTTGCACGCTGCCGTACTCGTTGGCGTCCTCCCAGCCGGTGGCGGGTGCCGCGCTGGCGGACGCCGGGATCGCGATGGCCGCGGCGACGCCGCACAGCAGGGCGATGCGAGCGAACATGGACGAGCTCCTGTCCGATGAGGGTGATCAGAACGGCAGCCAATGTGACCGTCCGATCCCCGCACGCTCCTCACGGACAGGCCACCCGGGCACATTTCAATGCTTGGCGGCGGACTGCTCTGCCTGAGAATGCGATGACGGTCATGGCGCCCGCCGCTGGACTTCCTTGATCACTCTTCGAATCCGGTTTGGCGGTCGGCGACACGGGTGTCCGTATGCCGGGAATCCGGGCCGATGGGCCGCCGGACTGCAGCCGCCCGCTCGTTTGCCGCCCTGGGGTCACCGGCCTACGGGCCGTCACGCGATCCAGCTTCGTACGCAGCTCGGCATCGCTCAGGCGCGCGAGCGCCTCATCCGGCCGTTGAATCTGGCGAGAAAGACGCCGAGGTTGACCGGAGCGGCGGCCGGCTTTCTCATGATCGGGCCTCAGGACGTCGCGCAACGCGGTGATGCCCGCTTCCAACAGCGCGCTTCCCGCGCGACGGCCTCGCACCGACGCCACATCACCGCGTAGCAGGTGCGGGTACCAGCGCTCGGAGAAGTACGACGCCCACACCGATCGCGGGCGCCGCACGAGCGGCATCGGTAGATCGTTGTGGGCGTCGGCGACGACGGCTTCGTGGTGGAACCGGGTCATTCCACCTGTGCTTCCCGGCGCAGCACCCGCAGGGCGGCATGCAGCCGGCGAGGCGTCCGGCCGGCCACCATCGTCGCGGTGAGCACCTTGGTCACCGAGCCGAAGGCGAACGCCGGGGCGGTGCCGGCGGGGCCGGCCACCGCCTCGGGCGCGTGACCGTCCTCGAGCACGCAGGCGGCGGCGACCGCCTGCTGGGGGCAGGCGTCCGGGAGGACCTCGTTCAGCATCGCGGGTTCACGGTCATTTTCCTCATCGGGTGAGGGCCATTACATCCTTTGCCGTGGTCTCGATCCTGGCCGGTAGGGCAAAGCTCGACAGCACGGCCACGACGACCACGGCGGCACCGACCACGAAAGCGGTACGGAAGTCGCTCCATGCCGGCACCGCTGCCCCTCCCGCGGCGAGCATCCCCGCGCCGACCTGAGCGCCCAGCGCTCCACCGACGGCCTTGATCACGAAGGTCATGCCGCTGACGCTCGCGGTGCGCTCGCCCGGGACGGTGGCCAGGACGATGTTCATCGACTGGGTGAGCGCCAGGCCGATGCCCGCTCCGGCCACCGCCGTCGCGAGGAACAGCACCCACGCCTGGGAGGCGCCGAGCAGGGCGAGGTTCGCGGCGGTCAGCAGCGCCGCACCCAGCGCCATCACCGCGCGGGCGCCGATGGCGCGTTCCAGACGTCCGGTCAGCGGCGCGACCAGGGTGCCGCCGAGCCCGAGCGGCACCAGGGACAGGCCGGTCAGTGTCGCCGACCCGCCCAGCCCGTATCCGGCTGACCGGCAACTGGACCAGTATCGGCACCAGCACGAAGATGGTGAAGCTGCCGAACCCGACCACGAACGAGACCACGCACACCAGCAGCACCGACCGGCTCGCCAGCATGCGAAGATCCACCAGCGGCGTTTCGGTGCGTACTTCGACGACGGCGAACACGCCGAGCGCCACAAGCGACGCGGCCACCAGACCGAGGAACCTCCCGGACGTCCAGCCCCACGAGGATCAGTCCCAGCCCGGCGCCTTGCAGCAGTTGGCCGATGGCGAGCACCAGCACCGATTTCGCCAGTGCGGCCACGATCGTGCCCACACCGACGATGGCGAGCACCCAGAGCAGAATACGGCGTTTGTCCCGGATGTCGGCCAGCCTGCCGACGACCGGGGTCGCCACCGCGCCCGCGAGAAGGACACCGGTGAAGACCCACGCGATCGCGGGAGTCGACGCGCCGACCGCTTTCTGGATCAACGGCACGGCCGGGGCGAGCACGGTTTCGAGACCGTTGTACGCGAAAGTCGCGCGCACGAGCACCGCGAGGACGGCCCGGGAGCGGCTCGGGAGGGGGGGTGGGAACGGTCATGGCGGAACCCTTCAGGAGTTCAGGAGGAACGAAGTGGACTGCCTTTCCGGGTGAACAGGTGGGCGATCATCCGCCGCGAAGGCCACGATGCCCTGCTTGGACGGCGAATCGCTGACCCTCACCTACACGGCGCAGATGTCGCGGGAGACCGGACCGGTGATGAAGTTCACCTCGGTGTACCCGGCGAACACGGCGGCGGGACTGCCTCTGATCTCCGCCGTCGTCGTCGCCCTCGACCCCGGCACGGGACGCACGGCGGCGATCCTCGACGGAACCACGATCACCACCCGGTGGACCGCCGCGGCCAGCGCGCTGGCCGTCACCGAACTGTCGGATCCGGACGCCACGGTGCTCACGATCCTCGGCTCCGGTGTACAGGCGCGCGAGCACACGCGCCCCGGCTCGTTCTCGACCGAGACTCCCCCGTGACGATCCCGCCGAGCCTCGACCTCGGCAAGCGTCGCTTCCTGTTTCGCCCGGCACGCCACGGCCTCCGCCTGGCGGCACGGCATGACGGGCCTTGCCAGGCTCAGCGCCGGCGCGATCGACGCCTTCGACGCCCTCGCCGTGGGCGGAGTCGCCCTCCCCCGGCGAAAGGCCGCCCCACTCGTGGCGGCGTGGCACTCCGCGGCGCCCCGCGACGCGTTCGCCGAGAAGCTGCGGCACCTGGCCTCGTTCGGCGTGCCGGTGCGCCTGGACGCGGTGGACGGAGACGCCGCCCGGGCAGCGGCCCCGCTGCTTTCCAAGGCGGTGCGCGCGGGTGTGCTCGTGCACGATCAGGAATACGCCGAGCCGTTCGACCTGTGCGCGGCGTTGGCGGCGTCGATCACGCGGCGGGGCGGCACCGTCGTCGAAGGCGCGGCCGTACGGGAGCTCTCCGCGGTCGCGAGCACCGCCCGCATCGGCATCACGGTGGGGGCCGCAGAAGACGTCGCCGAGTTCGATCACGTCGTGATCGCAACCGGGGCGCACCTGCCCGCGCTGGCCGGCTCTTACGGCGTACGCGCGCTCGTCCAGGCCGGCCGCGGATACTCCTTCACCGCGGGTACGGCGACCCCGTCGCCGACACCCATATACCTGCCGGGCGCCCGGCTCGCCTGCACGCCGACGACGGGCGGACTCCGGATCGCCGGCCTCATGGAATTCGACCGGCCGGAGGCGCCGATGCGGCGACGCCGCATCGAGGCCATGGCCAGGGCGGCACGCGCGCTTCTGGACGTCGATGTGGCCCACAGAAAGGACGAATGGGTCGGGAGCCGCCCGTGCACGGTCGACGGCCTCCCGCTCATCGGCGCCACACGACACCCGAACGTACACGTCGCGGGCGGCCACGGCATGTGGGGGATTGGGATCACCCTGGGGCCACAGACCGGCCGCCTACTCGCCAGGCAGATCACCGGCGGCACCTCCCTTCCCGAACTCACCGCCTGCGACCCGCTACGCTGAATACGCATCTGAATCGGCTTGCCGGTCTCTCCTGAATCCCGATCGACCGGTGACTCATTCGGCGAGGGTGAGGATGGCGTCCTCGCCCGGTCACGGAGGACGGCCGCTGCGCGTCGAGTCTCATGTCGGTGGCCAGCCCGGCGCCTGGGCGATCGCGGACATCCGTTCGCCGATCGCGCGGCGGACGGCTGCGGCCTGCACGTGAGAGACGAAACTGAGACCTAGCTGGCGAGGGTGGAGCCGAACAGAAGAAAATCACCGACAAACACCGACATACACGTCACTGCAGCTCACGGTTATCCTGGCTGCTCAGGAAGTCTGCTCCCCACGCCCGTGGGGGTGATCCGCGGGAGATCGTCCTTCCCATGACGCGGGCCCTCTGCTCCCCACGCCCGTGGGGGTGATCCTCGGCATTCCCCGCCCCGCTGGTCGTCTGCATACTGCTCCCCACGCCCGTGGGGGTGATCCGCGCGGCGCCCACAGTGCCGACACGCCAACGAGCTGCTCCCCACGCCCGTGGGGGTGATCCGTCCTCGGTTCATGCCCGAGGTACGGAACTGGGCTGCTCCCCACGCCCGTGGGGGTGATCCGTCCTCGGTTCATGCCCGAGGTACGGAACTGGGCTGCTCCCCACGCCCGTGGGGGTGATCCGATCGGCACCCGGGTGGCGCGGAAGCTCGTGTTCTGCTCCCCACGCCCGTGGGGGTGATCCGGACATTCACTTCACGCTCGCGCGGGTGCTGCGCTGCTCCCCACGCCCGTGGGGGTGATCCGACGCCTTTGCCGGGGTGGCCGCGCAGGAGTTGCTGCTCCCCACGCCCGTGGGGGTGATCCGCCGGCCACCTGAGCGCGACCACGCTCACCGCCCTGCTCCCCACGCCCGTGGGGGTGATCCGACACAGCCCGGCGTACTGGACCTGTGGGTGGCCTGCTCCCCACGCCCGTGGGGGTGATCCGAAATGAGAAGAACCGCAGGTCGCTGATGTTGTGCGGCCCCATTGGCGGCGGGGCAGATCGGGCGTCACGGCCACGGGGTGAAACCCTCCTGCCGGACCACCCACGTGCCATCGTGGGGAAGCCAGGACAGTCGCTGTCGTCGCCGTCCCAGCCGGCGGCCATGAGGGAGACGGCGGCGAGCAGGCCGCCGTTGGCCGGCAGGTAGAGCGGCAGGAGGCTGCCGATCCAGGGGCTGTGCCCGGTGGGCAGGTAGGTGTTCTTGGGGGTGTCCATGAGCAGGGCGTCGATGGCCAGGTCGGGGCGGCCGAGGCGGGTGGCGGTCATGGCCATGACGGGGAAGTCCCAGCCCCAGGCGGTGTCCCACTGCCAGTTGTCGCGGACGTCGAGGAGGGTGGACTCCATGACGGCCGGGTCGATGAGCGGGGTGGCCGGGACGACGCCGAGCGCGCACAGCAACGCGGGGTGGTCGTCGCGGCGCAGGTAGGGCTCGGTGGCGATGGTGGTGTACGAGCCCTCGCGCTGATGCGGTCTGACCAGGTTGTCCTGGATGTGCTGCCAGGTCTCGTGCCGCTTGAGGCCGAGGCGTTCGCGCAAGCGTTGCGCGATCTCCAGCCCCCACCACCAGTAGGCCAGCCCGAACGTGGGGTCCGGCCTTGGCGTCATAGAACTCCTGCACGGGCATCACCGGGGCGGGCAGGTGGTAGCGGCCGTCGCGCTCCTCGGCGAAGGAGGCCATGAACGCCGCCGTCTGTTTCACCAGCTCGGCGAAGCGGGTCACCAGCTCGGGCGCCGGGTGGCTGCGGCAGAGCAGTTCGAGCAAGTAGAGAGGGTGGGGTTGCTGCCAGATGAGCAGGGAACCGATGTCGGATGGGCTTTTCCCGGCCATCGGGGCCGACGTGCTTGGGCCGGCGGGCTCCGGCGTAACTCTCGCGGCGGGCGGTCTGGCGGGCCGAGTCAAGAGTTGCGCTCGATGCGATGTCCGCCCCCCATCCCCTCGCTGGCAGGTGCCGGATCCGAGATGTGGCCCCATTTCCGCCTGGCCCAGCCCTTGGTGTCCCGGCGGTCTTGCCTGGCCGGGGGAGCGGACGGTGGTCCACGACAGGCGCTGTCCGGCGAACGAGGCGCGTGTGGTGTAGCCGAACACCGGACGCAGGACCAGTGCGGCGCTTGGGCCCGGTGCTGGGGAGGATTCGGACGGAGGCGATCGGCGGCCAGGCGAGGCTCACACGGCACAGACTGCGGACGAGGACGACGCCTGTCGGCCCGCTTGCCGCCGCCGACGCCGGCGACGCCTCCGAGCTGTGGGTCCTGGCCGAGAAGCGGGAGAAGGAGGGGACGGATGATCAGTGGTCCGACCTCCTCCGGTATGGGCTGGAGGCGGATGGCCGGGTGGCGGACCCCTGGTGAGGCTGTCGGCACTGGCGCGGTGCGGGTGTCGCACCCGCGAGTGCGGTAGCCGTTGCGCCGGTTGGTCCGCTCCTCGCTGCGCTCGCCGTAGCCGGCGCCGCACAGGATGTCGGCCTCGGCCGCCCGTGGACGCAAGCCGCTGGCGCCGCGTCCCGATGTGTGTCGAGCGGGTCAGGGAGACCAGTCTGTCCATTAAGGAGCCGCTGGTCTCCCATACCCGCTAACCTGAGACTGTACGATCAGCCAAGGAACACGGATCTTCTCCCGGTCATACGTTCCTGTGTGAACGCCGGAGCACGGTCAGGAGAGCTCCGAGGAACATCAGGGAAGTCCGGAGATCGGATGCCGCCGGCCTTGGCGTCTTTCCATCCGGCAGCGGAACCGCCGCCAGGGTCATGAGCTGGCCTTGACCAAGGCTTCAGCCGGCACTGCTGGATCGTCGAGTGCCCCTTCGGCCTGCTGCTGCGACTTCGGTGCCGCGAGAACGGCCTTGGCCGAAGAACTCCGGCGTTGTGCGCACCGGACGGGCCGCTTAACGCATCAGTGGTGTTTGCTGTGGTCTTCAGGACCGGCCCGGCGAGCGGGAGCCGTCAGCGGGCCGCCTCCGCCTGGGGCGTTCTGCCAGATCACCACGTTGTCCACGACCATCCCGCAACAGCCGGACGCGCTCGACACTCCGCGCAGGGTGAGTGTGTGCGAGGTCTCCGTTGGCGTGAAGGTCTGCTTGAGTACTCCGAATTCGGCCGCGGAGGTGTTGGAGGCCGACCAGGTGTGGTCCAGCCCGGCGATCGAGACGTTCGCCGAGACCGAGCCGCCCAATGCGAAGTGCCGGGCGTAGCGCAGGGTGATCGTGTGGGGCCGGCCGGGGGTCAGCCCGGTCACCGTGCGCGTGACCTGGCCGTCGTCGTCGAGGTCGAGATGGTGGCCTACGAATCCGAGCCCGAAATGGCTGCCGGCCTGGTCCCGGGAGACCGGTGCGGTCACCGACCAGGGACCGAAGCTCTGACCGGCGCTGTAGTCGATCCAGCCCTTCACTGGTGCCGGCGGCCCCTCCTCGAAGCTGTCGACGAGGGTGGGCGTGACCGGCACGGTGCCGGTGCGCCAGATCGCGACGTCGTCGATGACCATGCCGCAGCAGCCCGAGGTGCTGCCGGCGCCGGTGAGGGTGAGTGTGTGCGAGGTCGCGGTGGCGGTGAAGGTCTGGTCGAGGGTGGAGAAGGTGCCTGAGGAGGTGTTGGAGGCCGACCAGGTGTGGTTCAGCCCGGCGATCGAGACGGTGGCCGACACGGGGCCGTCGGTGCCGCGGTGCCGGGCGTATCGCAGGGACAGCTGGTAGGTCGCGCCGGGTGTCAGCCCGGTGATGGTGCGCCGCACCTGGCCGTCGTCGTCGAGGTCGAGGTGGTGGCCGGTCTCGCCCAGGCCGCCGTGGTGGCCGGCCTGGTCCTTGGTGATCGGTGCGGTCACCGACCAGGGGCCGAGGCTCTGCCCGGCCGAGTAGTCGATCCAGCCGCCGGGAGCGGCGACCGCTCCGTCCTCGAAGCCGTCGGCGAGCACGGCGGGGCGGTTGCCGGGCGGGTCGATCTGCACCAGCTTGGCGACCGAGGGGGTGCCTTCGGAGTCGAGGACGAACAGCAGGTACAGGCCGGGTGGGGCGATGTTGCCGTTGGCGGGTGCGGTGAGGGTGCGGCTGCTGCCGGATCCGCTGATGGGCAGGTCCATGAAGCGCTGGCCGCCGTTGAAGGAGTGGGTGACGGCTCCGGCGCGTACCAGGGTGGCCCGGCTGACCGAGCCGGACACCTCGATGGAGAACGGGGTGCCGTGGGTGATGGTGTCCGGGGCTGAGGTGATGGCCGGGCGGGGGGCGGGGCTGTTGCCGTCGAACAGATAGGGCGGGGAGTAGATCTGCGCGTTGAGGTTGCTCTGCGGACCAGGCGCACCGCCACCGCCGACCAGGACCCGGCCGTCGGGGAGCAGGATCGAGGTGGAGTGGTAGAGGCGCATCCGCTCCTCGGCGGGCAGCGTGGTCCAGGTGTTGGTGTCGGGGTTCCACAGCTCGGGCTGGTAGGCCACGCCGGTGTCGCCGTTGTTGGGCAGGGAGCCGCCGTTGACCAGGACGTCGCCGGTCGGTAGCACGGTGGCGTCGGCCCAGTGGCGGCCGAAGGTCATCGGCGCGGCCGGCGTCACCGCGGGGGTGGCGCCGTTGATGTCGATGACGCTGGCGGCCTTCGAGCCGTCGCCGCCGCCGCCGTTGGAGTAGCCACCGCCGCCGACCTGGAGGATCTTGCCGGGGCGGTACATCACCGCGGTCGAGGTCGCGCCGATGTTGCCGCCTGGGAACGTTCCCGCGGGAGTGATGGAGCCGGCCCCGGCCGGATCGAGGTAGTACATGTTCGAGCCGGACACGCCGAAGATCTTGCCGTTGGGTGCGACCCAGCTGCGGGGGTACCACCAGCGATTCTGGTCGTTGCCATAGGCGTAGGCGCTGCTCGCGGCGGTGAGCGAGGTCCAGCCGACGCCCGGCGTGTACCGCTCCGGAGTCAGCACACCCGGCCCCCCGACGCCTTCCGAGGAGCCGCCCTCGACGACGATCTCGCCGTTGGGCATCACGGTCGCGGTGGGGTACCAGCGGGGGAAGTTCATCGGCGCCTCGTTGCGCAGGCCGTCGGCCGCCGAGAAGCTGGTGAAGCCCACCGGCCCCCAATTGGAGCCGGGACTGCGGCCGTCGTCCCCG
The DNA here is from genome assembly GCF_014202315.1 of Thermocatellispora tengchongensis. Lineage (GTDB taxonomy): Bacteria > Actinomycetota > Actinomycetes > Streptosporangiales > Streptosporangiaceae > Thermocatellispora > Thermocatellispora tengchongensis. The sequence continues at coordinate 275,391 of NZ_JACHGN010000017.1, forward strand.
CCCGCGGTGAAGATGACGTCACGAATGGGGTCGTAGACCTGCACCGAGCAGAACAGGTCGGTGAACGTGGTGTTGTCGGTCAGTTCGTGCGTGCCGGTCGCCGGGTCCCAGATGTCGAAGTTCCACTCGCCGCCCTGGTTGCCGGCGGTGTCGGTGCCGAACGTCATGACCTTGCCGTCGGCGGTCAGCGCGCTGTTGATGGGCATTACCGGCCAGGGGAGCACCGATCCCCACTGGCCGGTGGCGTCTAAGTCGGCATGCGCCGCCGACGCCGGGATCACTACGGAGGCGGCCACAAGGCACAACAGGGCCGCACCCCTTCCGAGACGCTTCACAACCCCCGCTCCTTTCCTAACTGTGAACGAGGTTTGAAATTCTGAACGCACCCTAAGGTCGCACAAAGCTGCGGTCAAGGATGTGATTTGCGTTCAGGTGCGTGAACGGGCGTACGCCGGAAGGGGCTTACCCGGTAACGGGGCGGGCTGGGTCGCTCAGGCTTGACCGTGGCGAGCCAGGACCTCCGCGCGGGAGGTGTCGTCCACGGCCAGCACGCCGCCGTTGGCGACGTCGTCGCCGCCGATCTCGGTGAAGACGATGCGGACGTCCTGTCGCCGCGCACCGAGGATGGCCACGGCTTGCTGGGTCACGGCCTCGACGAACTGCCGGCGCTGGTCGAGGGTGCGGCCACGCAGTAACTCGACGGTGATGTTGGGCATGGATGTCTTCCTTTCCGGGATCAGGACTTGCGGGAGAACGGCTGTTCCAGGCTCTGCCGGGCCGCCAGCAACTGCTCGACGATGTTCTTTTGCGCCTCCTCGTCGAGCCGGACCAGGGGCACCGAGATGCTGATGGCATAGCGGCCCGGCTGAGTGAAGGGCAGCGCCACGGCGATGCAGGCCAGCCCGAGGCAGGACTCCTCGTGCTCAAGCGCATAGCCGTCGCGGCGGACCTCGGCCAGCAGGCCGATGACCCGTTCGGGGTCGGTGGTGGTGTACTGCGTGACGGGTTCGAGCACCGGTGGGAGCATGCTCCTGGCCTGCTCGTCCTCCATCTGGGCGAGGATCGCCCGGCCCAGCGCCGTGGAGTAGACCGGCAGGCGACGACCCACGGCGGAGAACATCCGCAGCGGATGGACCGACTCCCGCTTGGCCGTGTATACCACATGGCTTCCTTCGAGCCGGGCAAGGTGCACGGTCTCGCCGGTGGCCCGCGCGAGCTCGTCCAGCAGTGGGGCGGTGCGCGCCACGACGAGGTCGCCGTCGAGATAGGCCGAGCCGACCAGCAGCGCGTGGATGCCCAGGGAGTAAACGGTGCCGGTGGGGTCGGTCTCGATCCAGCCGCGGCCCTGCATCGTGCGCAGCAGGGCGTGGAGGCTGCTCTTGGGCAGGCCCATGCGTTTGGCCAGGACGTGCAGGGACGCAGGTCCGTGGGCGGCGAGGTCTTCGAGGATGTCCAGGGCCCTGGCCGCCGACTTGACCGGCTGGGTTCCCGTAGGGTTGTCCGCCATGCGTTCAGGATAGAGGATGGCATCCACATGCTTGACACCTTCCCCCATAAACGGCCATCCTGATCCTTGAATCTCGTCCACGAATATGAATGTGTCCAAGGAGAACCGGCCATGGAGATCCGGCACGCGACTGACCCCGAGTCGGTGGAAACGGCCACCGCGGCCGAACTCCGCGATCGATACCTGGTGACAGACCTCTTCGCCCCCGGCGAGGTGTGCGGACTTTACACCCATGAGGACCGGATGGTGATCGCCGGCGCGATGCCCGCCGACCAGCCACTGGCCATCCCCGCCTGGGAGGCGGTCGGCACACCGGCGCACCTGGACCGGCGCGAGCTGGGCGTGGTCAACCTCGGCGACCCGGGCGACGTGATCGTGGACGGCAGCGCGCACAAGCTCGGCACCCTCGACGGGCTGTATGTGGGCAAGGGGTCGGACATCCGGTTGTCCGGGGAAGGAGCCTGCTATCTGCTGGTATCCGCGCCCGCCGACGCGACCCACCCCACCGCCCGCTTCAGCCGCGACACCGTCGAACCGCTGGCGCTCGGCGAGGACTCGCGCGCCAGCCGGCGCGACCTGTACCGCTACGTGTGGGGCGGCGGTCACCCCTCCTGCCGCCTCCAGTTCGGTGTCACGGTCGTGCACGACGGCTCGGTGTGGAACACGATGCCACCCCACCTGCACGACCGCCGCACCGAGATCTACCTCTACACCGGACTGGCACCGGGCGACCGGGTGATCCACCTGCTCGGCCGCCCCGGCGCCACCCGCCACCTGCTGGTCGCCGACCGGCAGGCGGTGATCAGCCCGGCCTGGTCGGTACACGCGGGGGCCGGCACCGGTCCCTACGCCTTCGTATGGGCCATGGCGGGCGAGAACACCGACTACGGCGACCTCCAAACCGTCACGCTGGAGCAGCTGTGACGGCTGCCCTGTTCTCGCTGGACGGCAAGACCGCGCTGGTCACCGGCGCCGGCCGCGGCATCGGGCGCGCGCTGGCGCTCGGCCTGGCCAGGGCGGGCGCCGACCTGGTGCTGCTCGGCCGGCCCCACAGTCAGAAGGCCACCGCCGCCACGGTCTCGGCGCTCGGCCGCCGGGTCCGCGTCGTCGACCTCGACCTGTCCGACCCCGCCCAGGTACGCGCCACCGCCGCGCGCCTGGCCACCGAGGAGCACGTGGACGTGCTGGTCAACAACGCCGGCATCATCGACCGGCGGCGGGCGGCCGAAATCCGCCCGGCCGACTGGTCCCACGTCCTCGACGTCAACCTCAACAGCCTGTTCTTCCTCACCCAGCAACTGGCCGGTCCGATGGTCTCCCGTGGCTCCGGCAAGGTGATCAACGTCGCGAGCCTGATGTCGTTCCAGGGCGGGCTCAACGTGGCCTCCTACGCCGCGACCAAGCACGCCATCGCCGGGCTGACCCGCGCCCTGTCCAACGAGTGGGCCGGGCACGGGGTCCAGGTCAACGCCATCGCGCCCGGTTACATCGTCACCGACAACACCCAGCCGCTGCGCGAAGATCCCAACCGGCTGCACGCCATCACCGACCGCATCCCGGCCGGACGCTGGGGCGAGCCCGACGACCTCGTCGGCGCCGCCGTCTTCCTGGCCTCCGGCGCCTCCGCCTACGTCACCGGACACGTTCTCGTCGTCGACGGTGGCTGGACCGCCCGCTGACCCCCGCACACCCCCCGAGATGAGGCGACTACTCCATGACCACCATACGCGCCACCTTCGCTCTGCTCGCCGCAGGCACACTGCTTCTCGCCGCGTGCGGGGGCACCGACTCCACAGCGTCCGGCGGGGACACCCAGAAGCCTGACGGCGCGTGCAAGCCGGAGCAGATCAAACTGATCGGCCAGGTCCGCAACCAGACCAATCCGTACGAGGCGGCCTGGCTGCAGGGCGGCGACGAATTCGCCAAGAAGGTCAACCTGACCCAGCAGCGGCTGACCTACGACGGCGAGTCCGCCAAACAGCAGGAGCAGATCCGCCAGGTGCTGGCCTCCGGTGACGCCCGGTGCACCGTGCTGAACGTGCTGCCCAACGGCGACTCCGACACCACTCCCATCGTCAAGCAGGCCCAGGCCGCCGGAGCCTACCTGGTCACCCAGTGGAACAAGCCCGCCGACCTCAAACCGGCCGACTACGACCGTTGGATCGCGCACATCACCTATGACGGCAAGGACTCCGGCAAGCAGATCGCCGAAGCGCTGATCAAGGCGATCGGCGGCAGCGGCGGCATCGTCGCCCTGCAGGGCATCCTGGACACCGCCGCCGCCAAGGACCGCTTCGCGGGACTCCAGGCCGCGCTGGCCGAGCACCCCGAGGTCAGCCTGCTGGACCAGCAGACGGCCGACTTCGACCGGGCCAAGGCCCTCACCCTGACCAAGACGCTGCTGACCAAGCACGGCGACGCCATCAAGGGCGTCTGGGCCGCCAACGACGACATGGCGCTCGGGGCGCTGCAGGCGCTGGAGGCGGCGGGCAAGAGCGGCAAGGTGGCGGTCGTCGGCATCGACGCCGTACCCGACGCCGTCAAGGCCGTTCAGGACGGCACCATGACCGCCACCATCTCCAGCGACGGACCCTGGCAGGGCGGCATCGGCCTGGCCATGGGCTACTGCGCGGCCACCGGACAGTTGAACGTCGCCTCGGTCCAGCCCCGCGCCTTCTACGCCAAGCAGTTCCTCGTCACCAAGGACAACGCCCCGCAGTTCGCCACGCCCAAGGTGGACCCGGCCGAGTTCGAGTGCGCCAACCTGTTCAGCCGGGTCACCGGGCCGGTCGCCGATGGCTGAGCGCATCCAGACTTACGGCCCGGCAGCCGCGCTGCTCGCGCTGGTCGCCGTGTTCGCGGTCCTGTCGCCGCAGTTCCGGACGCTGGGCAACCTGCAGAACCTGCTCGACGCGGGCGCGGTGCTGGCGGTGGTGACCATCGGCGCCACCTACGTACTGATCCTGGGCTGCATCGACCTGTCGGCGGCGGGAGTGATGGGCGCCTGCGCGCTGGCGGTGTCGCTGCTGGTGGCCAACAGCCGCACCGCCCTGGATCTGGGCCCGCTCGGCGTCCTGCTGGTCGTGGCACTCGGCGCGGCGTTCGGCTGCCTCAGCGGCGTGCTGTCGGTCGGGCTGAAGGTGCCCTCGTTCATGACCACGCTGGGCGTCTCGGCGATCGGGCTCGGCGTCGCGACCGTGCTGTTCGCGGGCGTGCAGCCGACCGTCTCCGACCCGTGGCTGCTGCAGTGGGCCAGCGGGCGCTGGCTGGGCTTCACCCGCCTCACCTACCTGGCGCTGGCCACGGTGGCGCTGGCCTGGCTCGTGCAGCGCTACACGCGGCTGGGCCGCTACGCCCTGGCGATCGGCGGCGGCGAGGACATCCTGCGCCTGTCGGGCATCCGGGTCGGCAGGTACAAGGTGGCGGCCTTCACCCTGGCCGGCGCCTGCTACGGCCTGGCCGCCGTGATGATCACCGCCCAGCTCGGCTCCGGCATCGTGCAGGCCGGGGCAGGGCTGAGCTTCGCCGCGATCACCGCCGCCGTGGTCGGCGGCACCCAACTGGCCGGGGGCCGGGGCGGTGTCGCCCACTCCATGGTCGGCGTGCTCATCCTCACCGTACTGGCCAACGGCCTGGTCCTCATCGGCGTCAGCCCTTACGCCCAGCGGGCCGTCCAGGGCGTGATCGTGGTCTTCGCGGTGGGTGCCACCCTCTGGCCGTTGCGCCACCGCCTGGAGGTGGTCAAGTGATCGAGGTGAGCGGGCTGCGCAAGGCATACCCGGGCGTGGTGGCCCTGGACGGCGTGAGCCTGCAGATCCGCCCCGGCGAGGTCGTGGGCCTGGCCGGGGAGAACGGCGCCGGCAAGTCCACGCTGCTCAAAGCGCTGGTCGGGCTGGTGCGGCCCGACGAGGGCACCATCTCGGTTCGCGGGCGCCAGGTACGGCTGCGCGGTGTGGCCGAGGCCGCGGCCCACGGCATCGGCATGGTCTTCCAGGAGCAGTCGCTGGTGCCCAACCTCACCGCCGCCGAGAACATCCTGCTCGGCTGCGAGGGCTCGGGCGTACGGCTGGGGGTCTACCGGTGGCGGCGGCTGCGCGAGCTGGCCCAGGCGCAGCTCGACAAGATCGGATCACGCGTGGACCCGATGGCCCGCACCGAGACGCTGAGCTTCGCCGAGCGGCAGATGGTGGAGATCGCCAAGGTGCTGGCCATCGAGGAGCGCACCAAGGAGCCGCCCGTGGTGCTGCTCGACGAGCCCACCTCGGTGCTGGAGACCGAGGAGATCGAGACCCTGTTCGCGCAGATCGAGCGGCTGCGCAAGCACGCCTCGGTGGTCTTCGTCTCCCACCGGCTGGACGAGGTGCTCCAGGTCTGCGACCGGGTCTACGTGCTGCGCGGCGGACAGGTCGCGGGAGAGATCGACCCGGCCACCGCCGACGCCGCCGACCTGCACCGGATGATGATCGGCACCGAGGCCACCGGCAGCCATTACCACGACGACCTGCACACGCCGCCCGAGCGTGAGTCGGTACGGCTGAGCGTGCGCGGCCTGTGCGGCGACGGCTTCTCCGACGTCTCCTTCGACCTGGCCAGGGGCGAGGTGGTGGCCGTGGCGGGCGTGCACGGCTCCGGGCGCGAGGAGCTGTGCCGCGCGCTGTTCGGCGGCCGGGCCATCACCGCCGGGCAGGTCGAGCTCGACGGGGAGACGGTCAGGCTGTCCAGCCCGCGCGATGCCGTACGGGCGGGGCTGGGATACGTGCCGTCCGAGCGCAAGGTGGAGGGCATCGTCGCCGCCATGTCGGTGGCCGAGAACATGGCGCTGCCGCACACCGGCGCGCTGGCGCGCGAGGCGCAGGCGGTGGAGGAGTGGATCGAGCGGCTGCGCATCAAGACGCCCGACCGGCACACGGCCATCGGAACGCTGTCGGGCGGCAACCAGCAGAAGGTGGTGCTGGCCCGCTGGCTGCTGACCGGGTCGCTGCGGGTGCTGCTGCTCGACCACCCCACACGCGGCCTGGACGTCGGCGCGAAGTCGGAGGTCTACCGGCTGATCCGCGACTTGTCGGCGTCGGGCGTGTCGGTCCTGATGCTGGCCGACAGCCTGGAGGAGTGCATCGCCATGAGCGATCGGGTGCTGGTCATGAAGGAAGGGCGGGTCACCATGACGCTGCATACCCCACCGGGCGCCAAGCCCGACCCGGTCGAGCTGGTCAAGGAGATGGTCTGAGATGGCCGTCGCCGCCCACCTGCCCGACCGCCGCCTGCTCGTCGTGACCGCCATGCCGGTCGCCGCCTTCCTGGTGTTGCTGGCCGCGCTCGCCGCGGCCAGCCCCGGACTGCTGGAGGCCGGCAGTCTGCTGACGCTCGCCGACTCCGCCGCGCCCCTCACCGTGCTGGCAGCGGGGGCCACGATCGTGGTCCTGTGCGGAGGCATCGACCTGTCCGTCGCCGCGCTCGCCTCGCTGGCCTCGGTGCTGCTCGCGTCGTGGGCACCCGGCCTGCACGGCTGGGCCGTACCGGCGGTGGTCACCCTGTGCGCCCTGGCAGGCGCCGTGCAGGGGCTGGTCCACGTCGCCTTCCGCATCCCCTCCTTCGTCGTCACGCTCGGCGGCATGACCCTGTGGTCGGCCCTCGCCCTGCTGGCCTCCGGAGCGGCGACCGTGCCGATGCCCGACAGCACCCCGACCGACTGGGCCTTCACCCGGCTGGGCGGGCTGGTGCCCTCCGCCGTGCTCGTCGCCCTCGGCACCATGGCGGCGCTGGCCGCGCTGCTGCGAGTGACCCCGCTGGGCAGGTGGGTACGCGCCGTCGGGCACGCCGAGCCCGCCGCCCGCCTGGCCGGCCTGCCCATCGCCCGGATCAAGGTGATCGCCTTCGCGCTCTCCGGCGGCACCGCCGGGCTGGCCGGGGTGCTGCTGGTCGCCCGCACCTTCAGCGGTGCGCCCACGCTGGCCGACAGCCTCCTGCTGCCCGCGGTGGCCGCGATCGTCGTCGGCGGCACCGCGATCACCGGGGGCCATGGCGCGCTGTGGCGCACGCTGGTCGGCGCGGGAATCGTCACCTTGCTGCGCGTCGGCCTGTCCTACGCCGGGGTGGACGCCGCCTACGAGTCCATCCTGTACGGCGTGCTCGTCGTCGGCGCCGTGGCGCTCACCATCGACCGATCCAAAGTATCCATCGTCAAGTGAAGGACTATCCGTGACCCTCTCTCAGGCGTTCCATCCCGCCGTCGCCGACTTCCTGAACAGCGACAAGGACCTCCTGATCGGCGACGAGTGGCGCCCGGCCGCCGACGGCCGTACCTTCGCCACCGTCAACCCGGCCACCGAGACCGACCTTGTCCGGGTCGCCCAGGCGGGCGCCGAGGACGTCGAGCGGGCTGTGCGCGCGGCGCGCGCCGCCTTCGAGGACGGCTCGGCCTGGAGCCGGACCACCCCGCGCCAGCGTGCGCGGCTGCTGTGGCGGGCGGCCGAGCTGATCGAGCGCGACGCCGAGATACTGGCGCAACTGGAGTCGCTGGACAACGGCAAGCTGGTCAGCGCCGCCCGCGACGGCGACGTTGCCACCGCCGCCGAGCTGTTCCGCTACTTCGCCGGGTGGGCCACCAAGATCGAGGGCACCACGATCCCCATGTCCACCGAGCGCCCGCACCACGCCTACACCCGGCGCGAGCCGGTGGGGGTGGTGGCCGCCATCGTGCCGTGGAACTTCCCCCTCCTGATGGCCTGCTTCAAGATCATTCCCGCGCTGACCGCGGGGAACACGGTGGTACTCAAGCCCGCGGAGCAGACGCCGCTGACCGCGCTGTGGCTGGGCTCGCTGCTGCTGGAGGCGGGGTTCCCGCCGGGCGTGGTCAACGTGCTGCCCGGCTACGGCGACACCGGCGCCGCCCTGGTCGCCCATCGTGGCGTGGACAAGGTGGCCTTCACCGGCTCCACCGAGGTGGGCAAGCGGATCGTGGCCGTGGCGGCGGGCAACCTCAAGAAGGTCTCCCTGGAGCTGGGCGGCAAGGCGCCCAACATCATCTTCGCCGACGCCGACCTCGATCGCGCCGTGGCCGGCTCGGCGCTGGCGGGCTTCTTCAACGAGGGGCAGTGCTGCGTCAACGGCTCCCGGCTCTATGTCGAGCGGCCCGTCTACGACGAGGTCGTGAAGAGCCTGTCGGAGGCGGCGCGTAAGATCCGGCTCGGCAGCAACTTCGACGACGCCGACATGGGCCCGCTGGTCTCCGCCGAGCAGCACGAGAAGGTGCTGGGCTACGTGCGCGGCGGGCTGGCGGCCGGTGCCTCGGCCGCGGCCGGCAGCGGCGACCGCGCCCGGCCGGTCGGCTACTACGTCGAGCCGACGGTGCTGACCGGCGTACTGGAGCAGATGCCGGTGCAGCGTGAGGAGATCTTCGGCCCCGTGGTGACGGCGGTGCCGTTCGACAGCGAGGAGCAGGTGGTGGCGATGGCCAACGACACCCGTTACGGCCTTGCGGCCGGGGTGTGGACGCGCGACCTCGCGCGCGGTCACAGGGTCGCGGGCCGGCTGCGAGCCGGGACGGTGTGGGTCAACACCTGGCACGCAGACGACGTCACCCTGCCACGCGGCGGTTACAAGGAGTCCGGCTGGGGTCGAGAGCTGGGCTCCTTCGGGCTGGACGACTTCACGGAGCTGAAGACCGTGATCGCCGACATCGGCTGACAGTGAGCATGCACATGAGCGCCTCCCTCCCCAGGGCCTGCCCATCGGCTACTGCCGCCCCTGCCCGGGAGGCGCTCATGTGCGCCCCATATCAGCCGCTCGTCACACCGCCTGGCCTGCCCCTGCCTCGAGCCGCTACTGATGGCGTACTACGGCAACGGCGGCGTGCAGAGCGTGAACGAGCCCGATGGGAACCCTGCCTACCCGCGAACGATGGGCACTGCTCACCCCAGACGGCCGAATCGACGTGTCTGTTCCGGTTGCTCAAGCTCGCCGAGCTCCGGGCGCGCGCAGCCGTTCCCCTCCCGTGCGGCGATACCCCGCATATACGCGAGCGCACCTTCTTCGCCCACGGCCCCAGAGACGGCCGCGATTTCGGACGGCGGCCGCCTCTCGCCCCTGTTGACCCGCAGGTTCCGCTTTACCGGTTCCGACCTGGCCAGGGCGCACCTGCTTGGTGGGGCCTGACCCCGCGCGTCAGTAGCCGCTAAGACGGAGTGCCAGCAAGCCCGCGACTAGGCCGAGCGCAGCAAGGAACAGTCCGGCCCTGTCGTATTTGCGGATGGGATGGCGAACATACTCTTCGGGGCGCCACCTCCGCTCCAGCCGGGCGGCCCAGGGCCAGCGACGCGCAGAAGAACCCGACGACGATCACCGAGCGCGCCCACTCCGCGTTGGTTGTGGCGTCGATGTGGCGGCACAGGGCACGCTTGCGTTCCAGGAACGAGGTGGGCGTCCAGACATTCGGCTGGGTAGGGATGCGGTCGCAGCCGGCCAGGAAGCCCAGCGGCCCTGAGACGAAGGACGGAATCTCGGGCTCGATCAGCTTTCCCGAGGCGCCCGCTCGTAACTGCGCCTGCGCCGCCGTCCACGTCTGTGCAGGAACATCCGGTGCCTGCAGCAGACTCTGGGTGAATCCGGAGATCGCGGGCCCGAGCCGAGGCACCGAGACGGGTGCGTACTGCTCCGTCTCCTCGGTCGGCCCCAGGCCAAACAGCAGGAAGAAGCCCGCGATCGCCATCACCGTCGTCCCGGCGGGGACGATCGCGAACCACGGGGAGTATCCGGCGAGCCCGCCGACGAAAAAGGTGGTCACGCTGAACAGGAACGGCCACCGTACCTCTTTGACGACCTCGCCCAGTGAGTTCTCGTCGGCCGCGGCGAGGAAAGTGCCTGAGGCCGTCAGTAGCACGGTGAGAAAGGGGAATCCGGTCACTGGTTGGTCTTCAGGGCTGGCCCGAAGGGTTCGCCGGTAGCGCAGCAGCCCGTCGATGGCCGCGCCAAGAAGGCCGCCCACGAGCGCGGAGATCCACACCTCGCGGGTCTTGGTAAGCAGGATTCCGGCGGCGATCCACGAGAACCAGCCGAACGTGGCCCCTAAAGCAGCGAAAAGCCCGAAATACAGCGCCTTGCGCACACCGAGCATAGGGGTGATATTCCACCGTGCTGGCTCCGGCGAACTTCCGAGTCGTCTCCGCGTGGACGCCGCCCACGCTGTCACGTCGGATGTAGGCAGAGCTCGTTGAGGAGTGGGGCAGGCGGACTGAGGCCCCTTCCACAGCGGCCGCGAAGCGGAGCGTCGAGGCGTTGATCGACATCATCGTCAGCACCGTGGCCAAGGGTGATGAGGTCCGCATCGGGCGGCTCGGGGTCTTCGGCCGCGCCTACCGCCAGGCTCGTGCGGCGCGACCCGAACACCGGCCCGATCGGCATGAACCCCCGTACAAGGCGTTGGCCATCCTGGCGAGGAAGGCGTCATCTACACCGTCCGCGCCCAAGGCTCCTACGTCGGGCCGGAGAACGCCCCGAAGATCCGCGAGCCGTGGCCGTTTGAGAAGGTCGCGGCCGCCGTCATCGAGGGCATCGATCGTGGCGGCTATGAGCCGGACGAGGTGCTGCCGTCTGAGACGGAAATGATGGAGGAGTACGGTGTCGCCAAGAAAACGGTCCGTGCGGCCGTCGCTCTGCTGCGTGAACAGGGATGGGTTTGCACCGTGCCCACGATCGGGACATTCGTCGCAAGTCGTGATAAATGGCCGACCGCGAGTTGACCTGAGTATTTGCTGGGAATTCGCAGCGGCGCGCGGTGTCGTCGCATCGGACAGCGACTCCATCGCGTGTCAATCTTGAGTTGCTCTAACCCCATCTTGTAAACGACCGCCGGAGTGGTGACGCCGCCGATGCGCGGCAGGCCGCGGCGCTCCTCGAACAGTTGACCGGCCAGGGCTGGAACGTACGCGCCCTCATGTAGCCCTCTCGTCCCGCCGCTTCCCCTTGGAAAGGTCGTGCTGTACGAGCCGAGATCACCTTGTCGGCGCCGCCCCACAAGACCGCCAGAGTGCTGCAACTTCAGGGCCTGTTCGACGTGCCCGTGGACCTGTCGCCGCCGGCGTGGCTGCGGCCCTTCCATACGCTGTCGAACGGGGAGGAGTTCCGCGCGTCGATCGCGCGGGCGCTGGCCGGTCGATGGACGGCTATGGCCCGTCTTCGCACGTCATCACTGAGGCTTTTCCAACCTGATCGCGCAGGTCAGCAGGGGTGGGGCCGGGACCGGGTTGGCATGACAAGAGGCTCCCGGTAAGACAGCAGTCGACCA
>NZ_JACHGN010000018.1 GCF_014202315.1 Thermocatellispora tengchongensis
GAGCGGGTCGTGCGGTCCCTGGCCGAGGTGCACGTCCGGGGTGTGCCGGTGGACTGGCGGGCGGTGCTGACGCCCGCACGGCCGGTGGATCTGCCGACATATGCGTTCGTACGGGAGCGGTACTGGGCCCAGGGAGTGCCGGCGGCGTCACGGCGTGGGGACGGGAATCGGCCGCGGACGGCGGACTGGCGGTACCGGATCACCTGGGTCCCGGTCGCGGGCCGCCGCCCCGCCGTGCTGAGCGGAACGTGGCTCGTGGTCACCGGGTCGGCGGGCGCGGGTTCGGCTCGTGAATGCGTCCAGGCGCTGGCCGGTCATGGCGCGGAGGTCGTGCTGGCCGAGGTTTCGGCGGCGGACCGGGAGGCCCTTGCGGCCCGGGTGCGGGAAGCCGTCGGGACGCAGGCCGTGTCCGGGGTGGTGTCGCTGCTGGCGTTGGATGAGGAGCCGCTGGCGGGCGCTCCGGTGGTGCCGGTCGGTCTGGCCGCCACGGTCGCGCTGATCCAGGCTCTCGGCGACGCCGGGACGACCGCGCCGCTGTGGGTGCTGACCCAGCGCGCCGTCACGACCGGCGACGGCGATCCCCTCACCAGTCCGATCCAAGCCCAGGTGTGGGGGCTGGGGCGGGTAGCCGCTCTGGAGCACCCGGACCGGTGGGGCGGCCTGATCGACGTGCCCGAGGTCCTGGACGGCGTGGCGGCGGAGCGGTTGTGCGCCGTGCTGGCCGGGTCGGGTGAGGACCAGGTGGCGATCCGGGACACGGGCGTGCTGGCCCGCCGCCTGGTACGCGCCCCCCGGCCGAGAGCTGGAGGCGTGTGGGCGCCGCGCGGGAGCGTTCTGGTGACCGGGGGAACCGGCGCGATCGGTGGCCGGCTGGCCCGCTGGGCCGCGACCCGGCGCGCGAAGCGGGTGGTGCTGACGAGCCGTTCCGGTCCGGCTGCCACCCGGATCGGCGCGCTGGCGGCGGAACTGGCGGCGGCGGGGACGTCGGTGGCGGTGCTGGCCGGTGATGTAGCCGTCCGATCCGAGGTGGCCGCCCTGATCCAGTGGATCGGTGCGAGCGGGCCCGGGGTGAGTTCGGTGTTCCACGCGGCCGGTGTGGGTGGCGGTGACGCGCTGGCCGACCTGGACGTGGCCGGTCTGGGCGTGTCGATGGCGGCCAAGGCCGGTGGCGCGGCGCATCTGGATGCGCTGGCGGTGGATCTGGACGCGTTCGTGACGTTCTCCTCGGGTGCGGCGACGTGGGGCAGCTCCCACCTCGGCGGGTATGCGGCGGCGAATGCGTTCCTGGACGCGCTGGTGGAGGACCGCCGTGCGCGCGGGCTGGCGGGGACGTCGGTGGCGTGGGGGCTGTGGGGCGGCGGCGGGATGGCCGAGGGCTGGTCCGGGGCGATGTTGCAGCGGATGGGCCTGCGGGAGATGGACCCCGACCTCGCGATCGGCGTGCTGGCGCAGGCCCTGGATCACGGCGAGGGGCCGATCACGGTCGCCGACATCGACTGGGCGCGGTTCGCGCCGGTTCTGACGGTGCATCGGCCCAGCCCGTTGATCGGTGACCTGCCCGAAGCGCGGGAAGCACTCAGCGAGCCGGCGGCTGAGCAGGGAACCGCCGGTGGCGAGCTGACGACCCGGCTGACCGGCCTGAACCGAGCCGACCAACTCCGGATGCTCACCGATCTGGTGCGGACCGAGGCGGCTATCGTCCTGGGCCACTCCTCTCCTGAGGCGCTGGCGGCCGGGCGGGCGTTCAAGGATCTCGGCTTCGACTCGCTCACGGCGGTGGACCTGCGCAACCGGCTGAACGCCGCGACCGGGATGAGCTTGCCGGCCACGCTGGTGTTCGACTACCCGACCTCGGCGGCGCTGGCAGGGTTCCTGCGTTCGCGGCTGCTGGGGGACCGGGACGAGGTCGCGGTCGTCACTGCAGCCGTTTCGGATGAGCCGATCGCGATCGTCGGCATCGGGTGTCGTTTCCCGGGCGGGGTGCGTGGTCCGGAGGACTTCTGGCGGTTGCTGGCGGGCGGCGCCGATGTGGTCTCGGACCTGCCGACCGACCGCGGCTGGGACATGTCGGCCATCTATGACGCGGCCTCGGCCGAGCCGGGGCAGGGCCCTCGTGGCGGGTTCGTCTACGACGCGGGCGAGTTCGATCCCGGGTTCTTCGGCATCAGTCCCCGTGAGGCGATGGCGATGGACCCGCAGCAGCGGCTGCTGCTGGAGACCTCCTGGGAGGCGCTGGAGCGGGCCGGAATCGACCCGGGACTGCTGCGCGGGTCGCCGACCGGCGTGTTCATCGGGGCCTCCTGGTCCGGATACGGCCTGGACCGGCAGGAAGCGGACAGTGACAAGGCGCACTTGTTCACCGGCATGTCGAGCAGCGTGCTGTCCGGCCGGGTCTCGTACACGCTGGGCCTGGAAGGGCCGGCGGTGTCGGTGGACACGGCCTGCTCGTCCTCTCTCGTCGCGCTGCACATGGCAGGCCAGGCGCTGCGGTCGGGCGAATGCACGCTGGCGCTGGCGGGCGGCGCGTTCGTGGCGGCGACCCCGGTCATGTTCACCGGCTTCGACGCCCAGCTCGGCCTGGCGAGAGACGGCCGCTGCAAGGCGTTCGGAGCCGCAGCGGACGGAATGGGGATCGCCGAGGGCGTGGGCGTCCTGGTGGTGGAGCGGTTGTCGGACGCCCGGCGGAACGGGCACCGGGTGCTGGCGGTGGTCCGGGGCAGCGCGGTGAACCAGGACGGCGCCTCGAACGGGCTGATGGCGCCGAACGGCCCGTCGCAGCAGCGGGTGATCCGGGCGGCGCTGGCCAACGCCAAGCTGGCGCCCCGGGATGTCGATGCGGTGGAGGCACACGGCACCGGCACGACCCTCGGGGACCCGATCGAGGCGCAGGCCCTGTTGGCGACGTACGGGCAGGACCGGCCGCAGGATCGTCCGCTGTGGCTGGGGTCGGTGAAGTCGAACATCGGTCACGCCCAGGCCGCGGCCGGGATGGCCGGCGTGATCAAAATGGTGCTGGCCCTGCAACACCAGGAACTGCCGCGAACCCTGCACGCGGACGAGCCCTCACCCCACATCGACTGGTCCTCCGGCGAGGTACGCCTGCTGAACCGGGCCGTGGCCTGGCCCATCGGCGACCGCCCCCGCCGGGCCGGGGTGTCGGCCTTCGGGGGCAGCGGCACCAACGCCCACGTCATCCTGGAGGAAGCCCCCGCCACCGAGCCCGGCACCGGCGACACGACCGACACCCCGGATGACGCCCCGAAGGTGCTGACCGGCGGCCCCACGGCCTGGCTGCTCTCGGCCCGCAGCGCCGCCGGGCTGGCCGCCCAGGCCGAGCGGCTGGGCGAGTTCGCCTCGGCCGGAGAACCGCCGGACCCGATCGACGTGGGCTGGTCCCTGGTCACCACCCGGTCGGCGTTCGAGCACCGCGCGGTCCTGCTCGGCGAGAACCGGGACGAGCTGACGGCGGGACTGGCCGCGCTCGCCGCCGGCGAACCGGCCGGCGGCGTGATCGGCGGGGTGATCGGCGGCACGGTTCCGGCCGGCGGTGAGGTCGGCCGGGTCGTGTTCGTCTTCCCGGGCCAGGGTTCGCAGTGGGCCGGGATGGGCCGGGAGTTGGCCGAGAACAGCCCGGTCTTCGCCGCCCGGCTGGCGGAGTGCGCGCGGGCGCTGTCGCCGTACGTGGACTGGTCGTTGGACGACGTGCTGGCCGGAGGCGAGGGCGCGCCGAGCCTGGACCGGGTGGACGTGGTCCAGCCGGCGCTGTGGGCGATCATGGTGTCGCTGGCCGCCGTCTGGGAGGCCGCCGGGGTGCGGCCGGACGCCGTCGTCGGTCACAGTCAGGGCGAGATCGCCGCGGCCTGCGTGGCCGGCATCCTGACGCTGGAGGACGCCGCGAAGGTGGTGGCCCTGCGTAGCCGCGCCCTGACCAGGCTGTCGGGACGCGGCGGGATGCTGTTCATCGGCGAGTCCGCCGACGCCGTAGAGGCTCGGGTGGCCGCCTGGGACGGCCAGGTGGCGATAGCGGCCGTGAACGGCCCCGCCGCCACGGTGGTCTCGGGTGAGCCCGCCGTGCTGAGCGAGGTGGCCGCCGGGTGCGAGCGGGACGGCGTCCGGGCCCGGGTCCTGCCGGTGGACTACGCCTCCCACGGCCCGCAGGTGGACACCCTCCGGGACGAGATCCTGACCCTGCTCGCCGGGGTCGCCCCCGGGCCGGCGCGCGTGCCGATGGTGTCGGCGATGACCGGTGAGTTCCTGGCCGGTCCCGAGATGGACGCCGAGTACTGGTACGCGAGCCTGCGCTCCAGTGTGCGGTTCCGCCGCGCGATCGAGGTTCTCGGCGCCGGGTACGGCGTGTTCGTCGAGGTCTCCGCGCACCCGGTGCTGACCGCCGCCGTCGCCGACACCGTGGAGGACGCGGTGGTGGCGGGCACGCTGCGCCGGGACGACGGCGGCCCGAGCCGGCTGCTGGCCTCCCTGGCCGAGGTTCACGTGCACGGTGTCGCCGTCTATTGGGCGGCGGTCCTGCCCGCCGGGCGGCGGGTCGCCCTGCCGACCTACGCCTTCCAGCATCAGCGGTACTGGCCTGTGAGCGTGGCCGGCGCCGCCGACGTCGCCTCGGCCGGGCTGGGATCGGTCGGGCATCCGTTGCTCGGCGCCGTGGTCGAACTGGCCGACGGCGACGCCCTGGTGTTCACCGGGCGGCTGTCACTGACGGCCCACCCCTGGCTCGCCGGTCACGAGGTGGGCGGAACCGTCTTCTTCCCCGGGACCGGGTTCGCCGAGCTCGCGGCGGTGGCCGGGGCGCGGCTGGGGTGCACCCGGATCGACGAGCTGACCATGGCCACGCCCTTGGTGCTGCCCGCGACCGGCGACGTGCAGGTCCAGGTCACCGTGAGCGCCCCCGGCGGTGACGGCCGGCGGGACGTCGAGATCTTCGCCCGGCCGGTGGACGCCGGCGTCCCGTGGACCCGGCACGCCGCCGGGCGGGTCGCCCCGGCCCCGCCGCCCGCCGATTTCGCCGATGGCGAGTTCACCGTCTGGCCCCCGGCCGGTGCCGTGGCCGTGCCGCTGGACGGCGTGCACCAGGACCTGGCCGCGATCGGGCCCGCGTTCCAGGGACTGCGGGCGGTGTGGCGGCGCGACGGCGATGTCTTCGCCGAGGTCGTCCTGCCCGAGGCGATCGCCGGCAACGCCGCCGACTTCGGCCTGCACCCGGTCCTGCTGGACGCCGCTCTGAGCGCCGTCTGGCACGCCGGGCCGGTCGTCGGCGGGGATGGCGCTCGGATGCCGTTCGCCTGGTCCGGGCTGTCGTTGTACGCGGTCGGCGCATCGGTGTTGCGCGCCCGGTTGCGGCAGTCGCCGGCCGGCGCGGTGTCGCTGGTCGCGGCCGACGCGACGGGCGCGCCGGTCGTGTCGGTGGAATCGCTGGTCCTGCGCCCGGCCTCGGCCTCGGCGGCGGCCCGGAGCGCCCTGCGGGACGCCTTGTTCCGCGTCGAATGGACCCCCGTCGCGGTGCCGGCGCCCGCCTCCGGTGGCCGCTGGGCGGTCGTCGGGCCCGACCGGCTGGGGCTGGCCGAGCGCCTGGGCGCGGCCGGCGTCGAGGTGAGCGCGTACGCCGATCTGGCCGCGCTGGCGGCCGCGATCGAGGCGGGCGGAACGGCTCCGGAGACCGTGCTGGCCGGTCTCGGGACGGCGGCTCACATCCAGGAGGACGCGGACGAGGGCGCGGCCGCCCGGCGGGTGACCGGTGAGGCGCTGGAGCTGGCGCAGCGGTGGCTGGCGCTGGACCTGCCGGCGCGGCTCGTCGTCGTCACCCGGGGGGCGGTCGCGACCGAACCCGGCGAGGGCGTGGCCGACCTGGGCGCCGCGGCCGCCCGGGGTCTGCTCCGCTCGGCGCAGAGCGAGAACCCCGGCCGGCTGATCCTCATCGACCTGCCCGGCGACGCCGGTGCCGCTCCGGACCCGGCCGGGGTGCTGGTCGCCGCGCTGGACACCGCGGAGCCGGAGATCGCCGTCCGCGGCGGCGGCGCCTACGCCCGCCGCCTGGCCCGCCCGTCCGCCGTCGCGGCACCGGCGGGCGCCACAAACGAGACGGCCCCGGACGACGAGGCGAACCCGGGCGACGAGAGCACGTCCCCCCGTGTTCCCGGCGCCGTTCTGGTCACCGGCGGCACCGGGACGCTGGCCGGCCTCACCGCCCGGCACCTGGCCGCGACCGGCCGCGCCGCCCATCTGATCCTGGTCAGCCGCTCCGGGCCGGGCGCCGCCGGGGCCGCCGCCCTGGCCGCCGGCATCGCCGCCACCGGGGTCGGCGTGATGGTCGCCGCCTGCGACGCCGGGGACCGGGCCGCCCTGACCGCCCTGCTCGCCGGTCTTCCCGCCGGGACCAGACTGTCCGGCGTCGTCCACACCGCCGGAGTCGTCGATGACGGCATCATCGGCTCGCTGACCCCGGAGCGCGTCGATGCCGTGATGCGGCCCAAGACCGACGCGGCCTGGGCCCTGCACGAGCTGACCCTGGGCCTGGATCTGGACCTGTTCGTCCTGTTCTCCTCGGTCGCGGCCACGTTCGGCGGACCCGGGCAGGGCAACTACGCGGCCGGCAACGCCTTCCTCGACGCGCTGGCCGAGCGCCGCCGCGCCGACGGCCTGACCGCGGTCTCCCTGGCCTGGGGAGCCTGGATGGCCGGCGAGGGGATCGGCCGCAACCTGAGCAAGGGCCTGCTGGACCGCATCACCCGCGCCGGCGCCGGCGAGTTGTCCGCCGACGAGGGCCTCACCCTGCTCGATCTGGCCCTCACCCGGGACGAGGCCGTGCTGATGCCGGTCCGGTTCGACGTCGCCGGGATGCGCGCCCAGGCCGCCCGCGGCGCCGAGGTCCCGGCCCTGCTGAGAGGTCTGGCCGGTCCCGTCCGGCTGTCCACGGCCTCGGCCGCGGGCCAGGGCGCCGGAGCGGACACGTTGCGCCGGCGGCTCGCCGGAGTGTCCCCGGCCGAACGCGACCGGGTGCTGACGGATCTCGTGCGCACCCACGTGGCCGCCGTCCTGGGGCACACGTCGGCGGACGCGGTCGAGCTGAGCCGGGCGTTCACCGACCTCGGGTTCGACTCGCTGACCGCCGTCGAGCTGCGCAACCGGCTGAGCGCCGCGACCGGGCTGCGGTTGCCCGCCACGCTGGTGTTCGACTACCCGACGGCCGGGGTCCTGGCCGGTCATCTGGCCTCCGAGCTGCTCGGCGTCCTGAGCCCGGACGCGACCCGGCCCGCGCTCACCGCCGTCCCGATCGAGCCCGGCGAACCGATCGCGATCGTGGGGATGGGCTGCCGGTTCCCCGGCGGCGTCCGCGACCCGGAATCGTTGTGGGAACTGCTGTCCGCCGGGGGCGACGCGATCACAGAGCTGCCCCTGGACCGGGGCTGGGACATAGCCGGCATGTACCACCCGGACCCCGACACCGCCGGCACCTTCTACGCCCGCAGCGGCGGATTCGTGCACGACGCCGCCGAGTTCGATCCGGGCTTCTTCGGGATCAGTCCCCGCGAGGCACTGGCCATGGACCCGCAGCAGCGGCTGCTGCTGGAGATCTCGTGGGAGGCGCTGGAACGGGCCGGGATCGACCCGATGAGCCTGCGGGGCTCGCAGACCGGGGTCTTCGCCGGCGGCTCGGCCCTGGGATACGGACTGTTCGCCTCGACCGGCTCCGAAGGCCACCTGCTGACCGGGGGCTCGACCAGCGTGCTGTCCGGGCGCGTCTCCTACACCCTGGGGCTGGAGGGCCCGGCGGTCACCGTGGACACGGCCTGTTCCTCCTCGCTGGTGGCGCTGCATCTGGCCGCGCAGGCGCTGCGGGCGGGGGAGTGCTCGCTGGCCCTGGCCGGCGGTGTCACGATCATGGCGACGCCGGGGGCGCTGGTCGGTTTCTCGCGCCAGCGCGGGCTGGCCCAGGACGGGCGGTGCAAGGCGTTCTCGGCGCACGCCGACGGCATCGGTATGGCCGAGGGCGCGGGGATGATGCTGCTGGAGCGGTTGTCGGACGCGCGGCGGAACGGGCATCCGGTGCTGGCGGTGATCCGGGGCAGCGCGGTGAACCAGGACGGCGCCTCGAACGGTCTGACCGCGCCGAACGGCCCGTCGCAGCAGCGGGTGATCCGGGCGGCGCTGGCCAACGCGCGGTTGTCGGCCGCGGAGGTGGACGCGGTGGAGGCGCACGGCACCGGCACGACCCTCGGGGACCCGATCGAGGCCCAGGCCCTGCTGGCGACCTACGGGCAGGACCGGCCCGAGGATCGTCCGTTGTGGCTCGGTTCGGTGAAGTCCAACCTGGGGCACACGCAGAGCGCGGCGGGTGCGGCCGGGGTGATGAAGATGGTGCTGGCCCTGCGGCACCAGGAACTCCCCCGCACCCTGCACGCCGAGGAGCCCGCGGAGAACATCGACTGGTCGGCCGGGAACGTCGAGCTCCTGGCCAAGCCGAGGCCCTGGCCGGTCAACGGGCGGGTCCGGCGGGCCGGAGTGTCGGCCTTCGGCATCAGCGGCACCAACGCCCACGTCATCATCGAAGAAGCCCCCGCCGCCGGCGATCCCCCGTCCACCGCAGGTGATCCGGAGCCCGCCGTACCGGTGCTGACCGGCCCGGTGGCGGCGTGGCTGGTTTCGGCGCGATCCGGTGCCGGGCTGAGGGCGCAGGCGGGCCGGCTGGGTGAGTTCGTGCGGGCTCGTCCGGAGCTGGATGTCGCGGATGTGGCCTGGTCGCTGGTGACGAGCCGGTCGGTGTTCGAGCACCGGGCGGTGGTGGTCGGCCGGGATCGGCCGGAGTTGCTGTCGGGGTTGTCCTCGGTGGCGGCCGGTCGCCCGGCGGCGGGCGTGGTGACCGGGACGGTTCCGGCCGGTGGCGGTGGCGGCCGGGTGGTGTTCGTCTTCCCCGGTCAGGGCAGCCAGTGGGCCGGGATGGGCCGGGAGCTGGCCGAGGCCAGCCCGGTGTTCGCCGCCCGGCTGGCCGAGTGCGGCCGGGCGCTGGCCCCGTACGTGGACTGGTCGTTGGACGACGTGCTGCACGGCCGCGAGGGCGCGCCGGGCCTGGACCGGGTCGATGTCGTCCAGCCCGCCCTGTGGGCGGTGATGGTGTCGCTGGCGTCGGTGTGGCAGGCCGCCGGAGTGGAACCCGACGCGGTCGTCGGTCACAGCCAGGGCGAGATCGCCGCGGCCGTGGTGGCCGGAATCCTCACCCTGGAGGACGCCGCCAAGATCGTGGCGTTGCGGAGCCAGGCGCTGACCGCGTTGTCGGGCCGGGGCGGGATGCTCTCGATCGCCGAGTCCGCGGACGCCGTGGCCGCCCGGGTGGCGCACTGGGACGGGCGCGCGTCGGTGGCCGCGGTCAACGGGCCGGATGCCACCGTGGTGTCCGGTGACCCGGACGCCCTGGCGGAGGTCCTGGCCGGGTGCGAGCGGGACGGCGTGCGGGCGCGGATGCTGCCGGTGGACTACGCCTCGCACGGCCCGCAGGCCGATGAGCTGCGCGAGGAGATCCTGCGGCTCCTGGACGGCGTCGTTCCCGGGCCCGCCCGGGTCCCGATCGTGTCGGCGATGACCGGTGAGTTCCTGCGAGGCCCGGAGATGGACGCCGGATACTGGTACGCCAGCCTGCGCGCGCCCGTGGAGTTCTCCCGGGCGATCGAGGCGCTGGGCCGGGCCGGATACGGGGTGTTCGTCGAGACCTCCGCGCACCCGGTGCTCGTCACCGCCATCGGCGCCACCCTGGAGAACGCCCGGCCCGGCGACGACCCGGCGGAACCCGGTACCGCCCGGGGCCTACGCCGGCCGCCGGTGCTGACCGGAACCCTGCGCCGCGACGACGGCGGCGCGGATCGGATGCTGGCCTCCCTGGCCGAGGTGCACGTCCACGGCGTCCCGGTGGACTGGGCCGCCGTCCTGCCCACCGGAGCACGGGTCGATCTGCCCACGTACGCCTTCCAGCACCAGAGGTTCTGGCTGGAGACCGGAAAGGCACTCCGGAGCGGCGACCCCGCCGAGGCCCGGTTCTGGGCCGCCGTGGAGGACGGCGACCTGGCCGGCCTGACCGGCACGCTCGCCGTCGACCCGGACAAGCCGTTCCGCGAGGTCCTGCCCGCGCTGGCGTCCTGGCGGCAGCGCGAACGCGGCGAAACGGTCACCGCGGGCTGGCGGTACCGGATCTCCTGGCCGGCCCTGCCCGACCCGCGGCCGGCGCCGCTGACCGGGACCTGGCTGCTCGTCGCCGCCCCCGCCCAGCGGGAACTGGCCGGCGCCTGCATGTCCGCCCTGGACGCGGCCGGCGCCGACGTCGTACTCGTCGAGACCGCACCCGGCGAGACCGGCCGGCAGGCGCTGGCGGACCGGCTCGACCCCGGCCCGGCGCCGGCGGGAGTGGTCTCGCTCCTGGCCCTGGACGAGGCCCCGCTGCCCGGCGCGCCGGTGGTCACCACCGGCCTGGCCGGAACGCTCGCCCTGCTTCAGGCCCTCGGCGACCGCGGGATCGAGGCGCCGCTGTGGGTCCTGACCCGGGGAGCCGTCGCCGCCGGACCCGGCGAGACGCTCGCCTCGCCCGGTCAGTCGCCGGTGTGGGGCCTGGGCCGGGTCGCGGCCCTGGAGCATCCCGGCCGGTGGGGCGGCCTGATCGATCTGCCCTCGGAACTGGACGAGCGGGCCGCGGATCGGCTGGTCCGGCTCCTGGCCGCCGGCGACACCCTGTCCGGGGAGGACCAGGTGGCGATCCGCGGCGACGGAATCCGCGTCCGCCGTCTGGTCCGGGCGCCCCGGACCGGCGGAGCCGAGCGCTGGACGCCGACCGGAACGGTCCTGGTGACCGGCGGGACCGGAGCCGTCGGCGGCCGGGTCGGCGGCTGGCTGGCCGGCCGTGGTGCCCCCCGGATCGTCCTGTCCAGCCGCTCCGGGCCGGCCGCCACCGGTTCCGCCGCGCTCGCCGCCACGCTGGCCGAAGCCGGCGCCGCCGTCGAGGTGGTCGCCTGCGACACCGCCCACCGGGAGCCGGCCGCCGCCCTGCTCGACCGGATCGATCGGTCCGGGCCGGCGCTGACCGCGGTCTTCCACGCCGCCGGGACCAACGACGTCACCCCGCTCGGCGACCTCACCGTCGCCGGCCTGGCCGAGACCGCCGCGGCGAAGCTGGCCGGAGCGGTGAACCTGGACGAGCTCACGTCCGGCCGGGAGCTGACCGCCTTCGTGACGTTCTCGTCCGGCGCCGCGATCTGGGGCAGCGCCGGACAGGCCGCGTACGCCGCGGCCAACGCCTTCCTGGACGGCCTGGCCGAGCACCGCCGCGGCCGGGGACTGGCGGCGACGTCGGTCTCCTGGGGCCTGTGGGGCGGCGGCGGCATGGGCCAGGGCGAGAGCGGTGACCGGCTGCAGCGGCTGGGCCTGCGGGAGATGGACCCGGACCTGGCGATCGAGACGCTGGCCGGAATCATCGACGCCTCGACCGGCTCGACCGGCTCGGCCGCCGGTGAAACGGCGACGGCGACCGTGACCGTCGCGGACGTGGACTGGGCCCGGTTCGCGCCCGTGTTCACCCTCCACCGCCCGAGCGCCCTCATCGCCGACCTGCCCGAGGTGCGACAGGCCCTGTCCGCGCACGCGTCCGAGCCCGACGGTCAGGACGACGGACGTGTGGAAGGCACCCTCAGGCAGCAGTTGAACGGGTTGTCCCGAATCGAGCAGGAGCGGATGCTGACAGATCTGGTCCGGGCCGAGGCCGCCGCCGTCCTCGGGCACGCCTCCATGGACGTGGTGGAGGCCGACCGCGCCTTCAAGGACCTGGGTTTCGACTCACTCACCGCTGTGGAGCTGCGTAATCGGCTGAACAAGGCAACCGGGATGAGACTTCCCGCCACGCTGGTCTTCGACTACCCGACGCCGGAGATTCTGGCCGGCCACGTACGGAGCGCGATGAACCCGGGCGAGGGGACCGAATCGCCGTCGATCATCACCGAGATCGAGCGGCTTCAGTCGGCCCTCGCCGGCGTCACCTCCGGCTTCGAGATGCGCGACGACGTGACCAGGCTGCTGCGGGGGCTGTTGTCGAACTGGATAGACACGCACGGAGCGGAAGAACCCGTGAGCACCGACATCGAATTCCAGTCGGCCACACCCGACGAGGTGTTCAGCTTCCTGGACCAGGAACTCGGGCCACCGCGATCGACGCCACAGACTAATTGATCCGCTCATTGCTTCTGGGAGTCCGTGATGGATAGCCAAGAAAAACTTTTTGACTACCTCAAGAGGGCGTCGGCCGAGCTTCAGGAAACCCGTAAGCGGCTGCGCCGGATGGAGGCGGCCGAGCAGGAACCGATCGCGATCGTGAGTCTGGGCTGCCGGTACCCGGGCGGTGTCCATGACCCGGAGAGCTTTTGGGACCTGGTGGCTTCCGGCACGGACGCGATCGGCGGATTCCCGGCCGACCGGGGGTGGGAGGCACTCCGGCCCGCCGGCCCGGACCGTGCGAGCCTCTCGTTCGCCCTCCAGGGTGGTTTCGTTCATGATGCCGCGGAGTTCGATGCCGGGTTCTTCGGGATCAGCCCGCGTGAGGCGCTGGCGATGGACCCCCAGCAGCGGCTGATGCTGGAAGTTGCGTGGGAGGCGCTGGAGCGGGCCCGGATCGAGCCGCGCTCGCTGCGGGGCTCCTCGACCGGCGTGTTCGTGGGAGCCGGTTTCGCCGGGTACGGCGAGGGCCTGGTCGAGGCCGACACCGGCTCCGAGGGCTACCTGCTGACCGGGAGCCAGACCGCGATGATCTCGGGCCGGGTGGCCTACACCCTCGGCCTGGAGGGCCCGGCGATCACGGTGGACACCGCCTGCTCGTCGTCCCTGGTCGCCCTGCACCTGGCCGCTCAGGCGCTGCGCTCGGGAGACTGCTCCCTGGCGCTGGCCGGCGGCGTCGTCGTGATGGTCACTCCGGGGGCGTTCGCGGAATTCTCCCAGCAGGGCGCCATGGCCGCCGACGGGCGCTGCAAGGCCTTCGCCGGTGCGGCGGACGGCATGGGCTGGGGCGAGGGCGCCGGACTGCTCGTCCTGGAACGGCTTTCCGACGCGCGCCGCAACGGCCACCCGGTGCTGGCGCTGATCGCCGGCACCGCCGTGAACCAGGACGGCGCCAGCAACGGGCTGACCGCGCCGAACGGGCCCTCGCAGCAGCGCGTCATCCGCGAGGCCCTGGCCAACGCCCGGGTCCGGGCCGACCAGGTGGACGTGGTCGAGGCGCACGGCACCGGCACGGTGCTCGGCGACCCGATCGAGGCGCAGGCGCTGCTGGCCACCTACGGCCAGGACCGGCCCGAGGACCGGCCGCTGTGGCTGGGATCGGTGAAGTCGAACATCGGTCACACCCAGGCCGCGGGTGGGGTCGCCGGGGTCATCAAGATGGTGCTGGCCCTCCAGCACGACCTGATGCCGCCCACCCTGCACGTCGATGTGCCCTCGCCGCAGGTGGACTGGTCGGTGGGCGACGTGCGGCTGCTGACCGAAGCGGTGCCGTGGCCCGCCGGCGGGCAGCCGCGCCGGGCCGGCGTCTCGGCGTTCGGCGCCAGCGGCACCAACGTCCACCTCATCCTCCAGGAGGCCCCCGCCGAGGGGGACGCCGACGGCGACCTCGCCGACAACCCCCCGCCCGCGGACGCCGCGGCCCTGGCGGTGCCGGTGCTGTCCGAGGGCACGGCCTGGCTGGTGTCGGCGCGCACCGCGGACGGCCTGAAGGCCCAGGCCGAACGGCTGGCCGATTTCGCCCGGAACCGGGCCGGCATGGAGGCCCGGGATCTGGCCGACATCGGGTGGTCCCTGGCGACGACCCGATCGGTGTTCGAGCACCGGGCCGTGGTCCGGGGCGAGAACCGGGACGAGCTCCTGGCGGGACTGGCGGCGCTGGCGGCCGACCGGCCCGCCGCCGGCGTCGCCGCCGGGGTGGTCGCGACCGGCCGCGGCCCGCGGCGGGTCGTGTTCGTCTTCCCGGGCCAGGGGTCGCAGTGGCTCGGCATGGGCCGGGAGCTGGCGGAGTCGTCGCCGGTGTTCGCGGCGCGGCTGGCCGAGTGCGGGCAGGCGCTGGCCCCGTACGTGGACTGGTCCCTGGACGACGTACTGGCCGGCGCCGACGGGGCTCCCGGGCTCGACCGGGTGGACGTCGTCCAGCCGGCGCTGTGGGCCGTGATGGTGTCCCTGGCGGCGGTGTGGCAGGCCGCCGGGGTGGAGCCGGACGCCGTGGTGGGGCACTCGCAGGGCGAGATCGCGGCGGCGGTCGTGGCCGGCGGCCTGACCCTCGACGACGCCGCCAAGGTGGTGGCGCTGCGCAGCCAGGCCCTGACCGCCCTGTCCGGCTGGGGCGGGATGCTGTCGATCGCCGAGCCGGAGCCGGCGGTGACCGCCCGGGTGGCGCCCTGGGCCGACCAGGTGGCGGTGGCGGCGGTGAACGGCCCGGCCGCGACCGTCGTCTCGGGCACGCCGGAGGCCCTGCGGGAGATCCAGGCCGCGTGCGAGCGCGACGGCGTGCGGGCGCGGATGCTGCCGGTGGACTACGCCTCGCACGGTCCCCAGGTGAACTGGCTGCAGGACAAGATCCAGAGCATGCTGGCCGGGATCGCTCCCCGGCCGGCGCGGCTGCCGATGGTGTCGTCGATGACCGGCGAGACGCTGGCCGGTCCGGAGCTCGGGCCCGAGTACTGGTACGCGAGCCTGCGCGCCCCGGTGCGGTTCTCCCGCGCCATCGAGGCGCTGGGCCGGTCCCGTCACAGCGTGTTCATCGAGACCTCCGCGCACCCGGTGCTGACCACCTCGATCGCCGCCACCCTGGAGAACCTCGCCGGCTCCGGCGAGAGCGACGGCGTCTCCGGCCCGGCGCCGGTGGTGACCGGCACGCTGCGCCGGGACGACGGCGGCCCGGCCCGGCTCCTCGCGTCGCTGGCCGAGGCTCACGTCCACGGCGTCGGCGTCGACTGGTCCTCGGTTCTGCCCGCCGGACGGCGGATCGACCTGCCGACGTACGCGTTCCAGCGTCAGCGCTTCTGGCCGGACCCGGTCCCGGCCGCGAACGGCGTCGCCACCCCGGGCGAGCACGACTCGCCGGCGCAGGCCCGGTTCTGGGCCGCCGTCGAGAACGGCGACGTGGACACCCTGGCCGACACCCTCGCCGTGGACGAACACCGCCTCAACGACATCGTCCCGGCCCTGGCGTCCTGGCGACGCCGGGAGCGCGACGACTCGGCGACCGCGAGCTGGCGATACCGGGTCTCCTGGGTGCCGGTGCCCGACCCGGCGCCGTCCGCCCTCCACGGGACCTGGCTCGTCGTGGCCCCGGCCGGCGGGAACGCGGGAGAGCAGATCGCCGAATGCGTACGCGCCCTGACCGCTCGCGGCGCCGACGTCGTGCTCGCCGAGGTGCCTGCCGGGGAGGTCGATCAGAGCTCGCTCGCCGCCCGGATCGCAGACGTTCTCGCCCGGTCGCCGGAGTCCCCGCCCGATGGCGAGAGGCCGGTGGCGGGAGTCGTGTCGCTGCTGGCGCTGGACGCCACACCGCTGCCCGGCCGGCCGATGGTGACCAGCGGCGTGGCCGGAACGCTGGGCCTGGTCCAGGCTCTCGGCCAGGCCGGGATCGCGGCGCCGCTGTGGGTGCTGACGTCCGGAGCGGTGGCCACCGCCCCCGGCGAGCCGCTGACCAGCCCGGCCCAGGCGCAGGTCTGGGGCCTGGGCCGGGTCGCGGGCCTGGAACACCCCGATCGCTGGGGTGGTCTCATCGACCTGCCGCCCACGCTCGACGCACGGGCCGCCAAGCGCCTCGGCGCCGTCCTGGCCGGATGCGGTGAGGACCAGGTGGCCATCCGCTCGGCCGGAGTCGTGGGCCGCAGGCTGGTCCGCACCGGGCCGTCCCGCAGTACCGGAGCATGGCGGCCACGCGGCACCGTACTGGTGACCGGAGCGAGCGGCGAGATCGGCCCGAACCTGGCGCGCTGGCTCGCCGACGCCGGCGCCCCCCACCTGACGCTGGTCAGCCGGCGCGGACCGGTGATCCCGGGGGCCGCCGCCGTGGCCGCGGCCCTGGCCGGCGCCGGAACCTCGGTCAGCCTCGCGGCGTGCGACGTCACCGATCGCGACGCCGTCGCCGGCCTGCTGACCTGGATCGACGGCATCGGACCGGCACTGTCCACGGTGATCCACGCGGCCACGGCGGTGGAGCTGCTGCCCCTGACGGACACCGGCGTGGACGATCTGGCGCTGGCCCTGGGCGCGAAGGTCACCGGAGCCACGCACCTGGACGAGCTGACCGCCGATCTGGACCTGGATGAGTTCGTCCTGTTCTCCTCGGTCGCCGCGATCTGGGGCGTCAGCGAGCACGCCACGTACGCGGCGGCCAACGCCCATCTGGACGCGCTGGCGGAGAACCGGCGTGCCCGCGGCCTGCCGGCCACGTCGGTGGCCTGGGGAGTCTGGGACACCGGCCAGGAATCCGACCAGGCCGACCGCGCGCTGAGCGTGATCCCGGAACGGTTGCGGCGCCAGGGCCTGCGGCTGCTGGACCCGGATCGGGCCCTGTCGGCCCTGGGCCAGGTGCTCGCCGACGACGAGACCGTGCTGTCGGTCGTGGACGTGGACTGGCCCCGGTTCTCGGCCGTGTTCAACGCCATGCGTTCCTGGCCGCTCCTGGACGCGATCCCCGAAGCGCGGCAGATCACCTCCGGCCCGACCGGCACCCCCGTGGTGACCTCGGGCGAGGCGGCCGAGCTGCTGGGCCGGCTGTCGGGCGCGACACCCGGCCGGCGGGAACACATCGTGACGGAACTGGTCCGCGCCCACGCCTCGGCCGTGCTCGGACACGCCTCCCCCGACGCGGTCGAGCCCGACCGCGCCTTCCGGGAGATGGGGTTCGACTCGCTGACGGCGGTGGAGCTGCGCACCCGGCTCAACCAGGCCACCGGTCTGCACCTGCCCTCGACCGTCGTGTTCGACCACCCGTCGCCGCTGGCGCTGGCCCGGCAGATCCTGACCCGGCTCATGGGCACCCAGGAGCCGGCGTCGCCGGTCTCGCGGGTCACGCCGGTGTCGGCGAGCGATCCGGTGGTGATCGTCGGAATGGGGTGCCGGTTCCCCGGCGGTGCGGACAGCCCGGAAGCACTGTGGCGGTTGCTCGCGACCGGCGGGGACGCCATCGGCGGCTTCCCGGCCGACCGGGGCTGGGACCTCGCCGGCCTGTTGAACACCGTTCCCGGTTCGGCGCTGACCTCGGTCACCCGTGAAGGTGGCTTCGTCGCCGGGGCGGCGGACTTCGATGCGGCGTTCTTCCGGATCAGTCCGCGTGAGGCGCTGGCGATGGATCCGCAGCAGCGGTTGTTGCTGGAAACGTCGTGGGAGGCGCTGGAGCACGCCGGGGTGGACCCGGTGTCGTTGCGTGGCTCTCTGACGGGTGTGTTCGCGGGTGCGGCGTCGTCGGGGTATGCCGGGCAGGCCGGGTTCGACGAGGGCTCGGCCGGCCACCTGATCACCGGCAATGTGACCAGTGTGATCTCGGGCCGGGTCTCCTACACGCTGGGTCTCGAAGGTCCTGCGGTGACGGTGGACACGGCGTGTTCTTCGGCCCTGGTGGCGTTGCACCTGGCCGCTCAGGCGTTGCGCGCCGGTGAGTGCGATCTCGCGCTGGCGGGCGGTGTGATGGTGATCGCCGATCCGGCCGAGTTCATCGGTTTCTCGCAGCAGGGGGCGCTGGCGGCCGATGGCCGGTGCAAGGCGTTCTCGGCTGAGGCGGATGGGATGGGCCTGGCCGAGGGCGCGGGCATGATCGTGCTGGAGCGGCTTTCCGACGCCCGCCGCAACGGCCACACGGTGCTGGCGGTGGTGGCCGGTAGTGCGGTCAATCAGGACGG
Source organism: Thermocatellispora tengchongensis (assembly GCF_014202315.1). GTDB lineage: Bacteria > Actinomycetota > Actinomycetes > Streptosporangiales > Streptosporangiaceae > Thermocatellispora > Thermocatellispora tengchongensis. Next base: position 17,895 of record NZ_JACHGN010000018.1, read on the forward strand.
GGCGTCGAACGGGTTGTCGGCGCCGAACGGCCCGTCGCAGCAGCGGGTGATCCGTGCCGCCTTGGCGAGTGCCGGGCTGGAGCCGGGTGACGTGGACGCGGTGGAGGGGCACGGCACCGGCACCCGTCTCGGGGACCCGATCGAGGCCCAGGCGATCCTGGCCACCTACGGGCAGGACCGGCCGGAGGGGCGGCCGTTGTGGCTGGGCTCGGTGAAGTCCAACATCGGCCATGCCCAGCAGGCCGCGGGCGCGGCCGGAGTGATCAAGATGGTCCTGGCCTTGCAGCACGGCCTGCTGCCGGCCACGCTGCACGCCGATGTTCCGTCGCCGGAGGTGGACTGGAGCGCCGGTGAGGTCCGGCTGCTCACCGAACCGGTGGCCTGGTCCGCGAACGGCCGCCCTCGCCGGGCCGGCGTGTCGTCCTTCGGGATCAGCGGCACCAACGCCCATATGATCCTGGAGGAGGCCCCGGCCGGCACCGAGCCCGAGACGGACGACGACGCGGCCATCGCGCCGGTTCCGGTGCTGTCGGACGCGACGGCCTGGCTCGTGTCCAGCCAGACCGCGCCCGGACTGACGGCTGCGGCCCGCCGGCTGGCCGGCCACCTGTCCGCGCACCCGGACCTCGATCCGGTCGATGTCGGCTGGTCGCTGGCGACCACCCGATCGACGTTCGAGCACCGGGCCGTCGTCACCGGCGCCACCACCGACGACCTGATCGCCGGGCTGTCCGCCCTGGTGGCGGAGCGACCGGCCGCCGGTCTGGTCACCGGCGCGGCCGATGCCACCGGTCCGGTGGTGTTCGTCTTCCCCGGTCAGGGCAGCCAGTGGGCCGGTATGGGCCGGGACCTGGCGGAGGCCAGCCCGGTGTTCGCGGGGCGGCTGGCCGAGTGCGGTCAGGCGCTGGCTCCGTATGTGGACTGGTCGTTGGACGACGTGCTGCACGGCCGGGAGGGTGCGCCGGGCCTGGACCGGGTGGATGTCGTCCAGCCCGCCCTGTGGGCGGTGATGGTGTCGCTGGCCGCGGTGTGGCAGGCCGCCGGGGTGAACCCGGACGCGGTCGTGGGCCACAGCCAGGGCGAGATCGCCGCGGCCGTGGTGGCCGGAATCCTGAGCCTGGAGGACGCCGCGAAGATCGTGGCGTTGCGGAGCCGGGCGTTGACCGCGTTGTCGGGCCGGGGCGGGATGCTCTCCATCGCCGAGTCCGTCACCGCCGTCCGGAGCCGGGTGGAGCCGTGGGGTGACCGCGTGTCGGTCGCGGCCGTGAACGGCCCTGACGCCACCGTGGTTTCCGGTGACCCGGACGCGCTGGCGGAGGTCCTGGCCGGGTGTGAGCGGGATGGCGTCCGGGCGCGGATGCTGCCGGTGGACTACGCCTCGCACGGCCCCCAGGTGGACGCCATCCGGGACGACGTGCTCACCGCACTCGCGGGGATCACCCCGCAGCCGGGCCGGGTGCCGATGGTGTCGGCGATGACCGGCGAGTTCGTCGAAGGTCCGGAGATGGGCGCCGGGTACTGGTACGCCAGCCTGCGCGCGACGGTGGAGTTCTCCCGCGCGGTCGAGGCACTGGGCCGGGCCGGGTACGGGGTGTTCGTCGAGACCTCTCCTCACCCGGTGCTGACCGCCCCGGTCACCGCCACCCTCGAAGGGCTGTCCGGCGCGGCCGACCCGGTGGTCACCGGGACCCTGCGGCGGGACGACGGTGGCTCGGCGCGGCTGCTGGCCTCCCTGGCGGAGGTGCACGTGCGCGGTGTCGGCGTGGATTGGCCGGTGGTGTTGCCGGTGGGGGAGCGGGTCGGGTTGCCGACGTATGCGTTCCAGCGGCAGCGGTTCTGGCCGAAGCCGGTGCCGGCTCCTCGTCGTTCGGGTGAGGACGGGGTGACGGCGGAGGAGAGTGCGTTCTGGGCGGCGGTGGCCGGTGGTGATGTGGAGGGTCTGGCGCGGACGCTGGCCGTGGACGGGGAGCGTCTGCGGGAGGTGGTGCCGGCGTTGGCGGCGTGGCGGCAGCGTGAGCGGGGCGAGTCGGCGGTCGCCGAGTGGCGCTACCGGATCACCTGGACCCCGCTCGCCCCCCTCGGCCCGGTGACGCTGCCGGGCACCTGGCTGGTCGTGGCCCCGGCCGGATCGGCCCACGAGGCCCTGATCGCCGACTGCCGCCGAGCCCTGACCGGCCACGGCGCGCGGGTGCTGCTCGCCGAGATCCCGGCGGGAGAGGTGGACCGGTCGGCGCTGGCCGAGCGGATCGCGGAAACCCTCCGCACGGCGACGGAGAACGCCGACGACGCTCCCGCCGTGACCGGAATCGTCTCGCTGCTGGCCCTGGACGAGTCCCCCCTGGCCGAATCGCCGGTCGTGGCCGCCGGCCTGGCCGGGACCATGGGCCTGGTCCAGGCCCTCGGGGACGCCGGGATCGGTGCGCCGTTGTGGGTGCTGACCTCGGGGGCGGTGGCCGCCGGTGAAGTCCCGGCCGCTCCCGTGCAGGCGCAGACCTGGGCCTTCGGCCGGGTCGTCGCGCTGGAACACCCCGACCGCTGGGGCGGCCTCATCGACCTGCCCCCGGCGTGGGACGACCGCACCGCCGACCGGCTCGTCGCCGTCCTGGCCGGATGCGGCGAGGACCAGGTCGCCATCCGCTCCGGCGGAGTCCTGGGCCGGCGGATGGTCCGCGTCGCCCGTCCGGTCTCCGGCGGACGACGTTGGGCTCCGGACGGCAGCGTCCTCGTCACCGGCGGCACCGGCGGCGTCGGCGGGCACGTGGCCCGCTGGCTGACCGGCCGTGACGCCGCCCGGATCGTGCTGTCCAGCCGCTCCGGTCCGGGCGCGCCCGGCGCGGCGACGCTGGCCGCAGAACTGGCCACCGCCGGCACCGACGTAGCCGTCCTCGCCGGCGACGTCGGCGACCGCGCCCAGACCGCCGCCCTGCTGACCTGGATCGACACCCACGGCCCCGCACTCAGCTCGATCATGCACGCCGCCGGCGCCGGACTGGGCGGCCCCGTGCACGACATGAGCCCGGCCGACCTGGCCGCGGTACTGCAGGCCAAGGCCGGCGGCGCGGCCTACCTGGACGACCTGACCGCGGACCGGGACCTGGACGCGTTCGTCGTCTTCTCCTCCGGCGCGGCCACCTGGGGCGGCGCCCGGCTGTCGGGCTACGCGGCCGCCAACGCCGCACTCGACGCCCTGGTCGAGGAGCGCCGGGCCCGCGGCCTGGCCGGGACGTCCGTCGCCTGGGGGCTGTGGGGCGGCGGGGGCATGGGCGAGGGCGTCGCCGGAGACGTGCTCCAGCGCCTCGGGGTGCGGGAGATGGACGCCGGTCTGGCCGTCGGCGCGCTGGCGGCGATCCTGGACGCCGGGGAGGACCTGGTCACGGTCTCGGATATCGACTGGGACCGGTTCGCCCCCATCTTCACCGTCCAACGGCCCAGCCCCCTGCTGGCCGACCTGCCGGAAGCCCGGCAGGCGCTCAACGACGCCCAGACGTCCGGCACGCAGGCCGTCGCCGGGACCGAGCTGGGCCGCCGGCTGACCGGCCTCAACCGGGCCGAGCAGGAGCGCGTCCTCACCGACCTGGTCCGGGCCGAGGCCGCCGCCGTCCTCGGGCACGCGTCGGCCGAGGCCGTACCGGCCGGGCGGGCGTTCAAGGACCTCGGCTTCGACTCCCTCACCGCCGTGGACCTGCGCACCCGGCTCAACACCGTGACGGGGCTGAAACTGCCCGCCACGCTCGTCTTCGACTACCCCACGCCGGCCGCGGTCGTGCAGTTCCTGCGGACCGAACTGCTCGGCGTCCTGGCCGATTCCGAGACGCCGACCGCGGCCCACACAGTCGCCGACCCCGGCGAGCCGATCGCCATCATCGGGATCGGCTGCCGGTTCCCCGGCGGCGTCCGCGAACCCGAGGAGTTCTGGGATCTGCTCGCCGCCGGAACCGACGCGATCTCCGGGTTCCCCACGGACCGCGACTGGGACTCCGAAGGACTCTACGCCGGGCTGGACCCCGATGCGGCCACCACCGTCGTGGGCGGATTCATCTACGACGCGGCCGACTTCGACCCCGGGTTCTTCGGGATCAGCCCGCGTGAGGCGATCACCATGGACCCGCAGCAGCGGCTGCTGTTGGAGACGGCCTGGGAGGCGGTCGAGCGGGCCGGGATCGACCCGGCGTCCCTGAAGGGCACCGCGACCGGGGTCTTCGCCGGCGCCGGCTACGGCGGGTACGGGTACGGCCTGGCCGAAGAGGCCGGCACCGAGGGGTACGTGCTCATCGGCGGCCTCACCTCGGTGATCTCCGGCCGCGTGTCCTACACGCTCGGCCTCGAAGGTCCTGCGGTGACCGTGGACACGGCCTGCTCGTCGTCCCTGGTCGCGCTGCACCTGGCCTGTCAGGCGCTGCGTTCGCGCGAGTGCTCGATGGCGCTGGCCGGTGGCGTGGCCGTCATGTCCACCCCGACCGCCTTCTCCGAGTTCTCCCGCCAGCAGGGCTTGGCCTTCGACGGCCGGTGCAAGGCGTTCTCCGCCGACGCGGACGGCATCGGCTGGGGCGAAGGCGCCGGGATGATCCTCCTGGAACGGCTCTCCGACGCCCGGCGAAACGGGCACAAGGTGCTGGCCGTGGTGCGCGGTAGCGCGATGAACCAGGACGGCGCCAGCAACGGCATCACGGCGCCGAACGGCCCCTCCCAGCAGAAGGTCATCCGGACCGCCCTGGCGAACGCCGGCCTGCGCGCGGACGAGGTCGATGCGGTGGAGGCCCACGGCACCGGCACCCGGCTGGGCGACCCGATCGAGGCCCAGGCCCTGCTGGCCACCTATGGGCAGGGCCGGCCCGAGAACCGGCCGCTCTGGCTCGGTTCCGTGAAGTCGAACATCGGGCACACGCAGACCGCGGCCGGGGTGGCCGGGGTCATCAAGATGGTCCTGGCCCTCCAGCACCGGGAGCTGCCGCGCACCCTGCACGCCGAGGAGCCCAGCCCGCACGTGGACTGGAGCGCGGGCGAGGTCCGGCTGCTGAACGAGCCCGTCCCGTGGCCGGCGAACGGCCGTCCCCGGCGGGCCGGAGTGTCGGCGTTCGGCATCAGCGGCACCAACGTGCACGCCATCATCGAAGAGGCCCCGCCGGTCGCCGATCCCGGCGACTCGCCGCACTCGCCCGACTCGCCCACCGGGGCCGCCGAGGCGGCCGACGACGAGACGGCGACGCCGGTGCTGACCGGCCCGGTGGCGGCGTGGCTGGTTTCGGCGCGGTCGAGTGCCGGGCTGGGGGCGCAGGCGGGCCGGCTGGGTGAGTTCGTGCGGGCTCGTCCGGAGCTGGATGTCGCGGATGTGGCGTGGTCGCTGGTGACGAGCCGGTCGGTGTTCGAGCACCGGGCGGTGGTGGTCGGCCGGGATCGGCCGGAGTTGCTGTCGGGGTTGTCCTCGGTGGCGGCCGGTCGCCCGGCGGCGGGCGTGGTGACCGGGACGGTTCCGGCCGGTGGCGGTGGCGGCCGGGTGGTGTTCGTCTTCCCCGGTCAGGGCAGCCAGTGGGCCGGGATGGGCCGGGAGCTGGCCGAGGCCAGCCCGGTGTTCGCGGCGCGTCTGGTCGAGTGCGGCCGGGCGCTGGCTCCGTATGTGGACTGGTCGTTGGACGACGTGCTGCACGGCCGCGATGGCGCGCCGGGCCTGGACCGGGTGGATGTCGTCCAGCCCGCCCTGTGGGCCGTGATGGTGTCCCTGGCCGCGGTGTGGCAGGCCGCCGGGGTGAACCCGGATGCGGTCGTGGGCCACAGCCAGGGCGAGATCGCCGCGGCCGTGGTGGCCGGAATCCTCACCCTGGAGGACGCGGCCAAGGTCGTGGCGTTGCGGAGCCGGGCGTTGACCGCGTTGTCGGGCCGGGGCGGGATGCTCTCGATCGCCGAGTCCGTCACCGCGGTGCGGATGCGGGTGGAGCCCTGGGGTGAGCGGGTGTCGGTGGCGGCGGTGAACGGCCCGGTCGCGACGGTCGTCTCCGGTGACCCGGACGCCCTGGCGGAGGTCCTGGCCGGGTGTGAGCGGGACGGTGTCCGGGCGCGGATGCTGCCGGTGGACTACGCCTCGCACGGCCCCCAGGTGGACGAGCTGCGCGAGGAGATCCTGAAGCTGCTGGACGGGATCACCCCCCAGCCGGGCCGGGTCCCGATGGTGTCGGCGATGACCGGTGAGTTCGTGGAAGGCCCGGAGATGGACGCCGGGTACTGGTACGCCAGCCTGCGCGCGACCGTGGAGTTCTCCCAGGCGATCGAGGCACTGGACCGGGCCGGATACGGCGTGTTCGTCGAGACCTCCGCGCACCCCGTCCTGACCAACGCGATCAGCGACACCCTCGACCGTGGCGCCGACGAGAACACCTCCGGCCTCTTCGCGCCGGCCCGGGTCGTGACCGGGACCCTGCGCCGCGACGACGGCGGCCCCGCCCGGATGCTGGCCTCCCTGGCCGAGGTGCACGTCCACGGCGTCCCGGTCGCCTGGACCACCATCCTGCCCCAGGCCGAGGTGGTGGAACTGCCGACCTACGCGTTCCAGCGGCAGCGGTACTGGCCCAAGCCGGTCCCCGCACCGGCCGCGAGCGCCGATGGCACCGGAGCCGCCGGCGAGGAGCGGTTCTGGAACGCGGTCGAGGCCGGCGACCTGGACGGCCTGTCCCAGACGCTGGCCGTGGACGGGGAGTACCTGGGCAAGGTGCTGCCGGCCCTGGCGTCCTGGCGGCAGCGCGAACGCGACGAGTCGCTGACCGCCGACTGGCGGTACCGGATCTCGTGGAAGCCGATGCGCGACCCCGCCCCGGCCGTACTGTCCGGTACCTGGCTGGTCGTCGTCCCCGCCGAGCTGGCCGGCGGCGATCTGGCCGCCGCCTGCCGGCGGACGCTGACCGACCGGGGCGCCCACGTGGTGCTCGCCGAGATCCCCGCGACCGGCCTGGACCGGCACGCGCTGGCCACCCGGATCGGCCAAGCCTTCGACTCGGCACCGCCGGCCGGGGTCCTGTCCCTGCTCGGTCTCGACGAGACGCCGCTGGCCGACCGGCCCGTGGTCCCGGCCGGCGTCGCCGGAACCCTGGCGCTGGTCCAGGCACTGGGTGACGCCGGGGTCACCGCCCCGCTGTGGGCGGTCACGCAGGGCGCGGTCACGGCCGGTGCCGCCGACCGGCCGGTCAGCCCGGTGCAGGCCCAGGTGTGGGGCCTGGGCCGTACGGCCGGGGTGGAGCATCCGGACCGCTGGGGCGGCCTGATCGACCTGCCGCCGGTCCTGGACGACCGGGCGCTGGCCCGCCTCGTCGGAGTCCTGGCCGATGGCGGCGAGGACCAGGTCGCGATCCGGATCGGCGGCGTTCTGGCCCGCCGCCTCGTCCGGGCCGCCCCTCGTCTCGCCGGTCCCGGCGGATGGGCGCCGCGGGGGACCGTGCTGATGACCGGAGCCAGCGGAGTGATCGGCCCGGATCTGGCCGCTTGGCTGGCGGAGGCCGGTGCCGAGCATGTGGTGTTGTCGAGTCGCCGGGGTCCGGGGACGCCGGGCGCGTCGGTGCTCGGGGCCCTTTTGGCCGAGGCGGGTACTGCGGTGACGATGGTCGCCTGTGATGTGGTGGATCGGGATGCGGTGGCCGGCATGCTGGGCTGGATTCCGACGGTGGCTCCGCCGTTGTCCACGGTGATCCACGGTGCGGTGGCGGTGGAGTTGATGGCGCTTGAGCGGGCCGATGTCGATCAGCTCGCGCTGGCTCTGGGTGCCAAGGTCGGCGGGGCGGCGCATCTGGACGAGCTGACGGCGGATCTCGATCTGGACGCCTTCGTGTTGTTCTCGTCGATCACCGCGACGTGGGGGGTGGGTGAGCACGGTACGTACGCCGCGGCGAACGCGCATCTGGACGCGCTGGCGGAGAACCGGCGTGCCCGTGGTCTGCCGGCGACGTCGGTGGCGTGGGGGGTCTGGAGCTCCGGCGGCCGGTTCGACGAACCCGACCCGAGCGAACCCGGCGCATCCGTACCGGATCGGCCGCTGAGCCTCATCCCGGAACGGATTCGGCGCCAGGGCCTGCGGCTGCTGGAGCCGCAGCGGGCCCTGGGCGTGCTGGGTCAGGTGCTCGCCGACGACGAGACCGTGCTGTCGGTGGCCGATGTGGACTGGCCGCGGTTCTCGGCGGTGTTCAACGCGGCCCGGTCCTGGCCCCTGCTGGACGAGATCCCCGAGGCCCGTCAGGTTGACGCCGCCGCGCCCGGGGCCGGCGTCGTCGCCTCGGGTGACGGCGCGGCGCTGCTGGAACGGCTGGTCGGGGTGTCGCCGGCGCAGCGGGAGCGGATCGTCACCGACCTGGTCAGCAGCCACGCCGCGGCCGTACTCGGCCATTCCTCGGCCGATGAGGTGGACGCGGCCCGAGCCTTCCGGGAGATGGGATTCGACTCCCTGACGGCGGTGGATCTGCGGGGCCGGCTGAACCAGGCGACGGGCCTGCAACTGCCCTCGACGGTCGTGTTCGACTACCCATCGCCGCTGGCGCTGGCCCGGCAGATCCTGACCCGGCTCATGGGCACTCAGGAGTCGGCGTCGGCGACCTCGCGGGTCACGCCGGTGTCGGCGAGCGATCCGGTGGTGATCGTCGGAATGGGCTGCCGGTTCCCCGGCGGGGTGGACAGCCCCGAGGCGATGTGGAAGCTGCTGTCGGCAGGCGGGGACGCCATCGGCGGCTTCCCCACCGACCGGGGCTGGGACCTTACCGGCCTCCTGGACACCGTCTCCGGTTCGGCGCTGACCTCGGTCACCCGGGAGGGTGGGTTCGTCGCCGGGGCGGCGGACTTCGATGCGGCGTTCTTCCGGATCAGTCCGCGTGAGGCGCTGGCGATGGATCCGCAGCAGCGGTTGTTGCTGGAAACGTCGTGGGAGGCGCTGGAGAACGCCGGGGTGGACCCGGTGTCGTTGCGCGGCTCTCTGACGGGTGTGTTCGCCGGTGCGGCGTCGTCGGGGTATGCCGGGCAGGCCGGGTTCGACGAGGGCTCGGCCGGCCACCTGATCACCGGCAATGTGACCAGTGTGATCTCCGGCCGGGTCTCCTACACCCTGGGACTCGAAGGCCCTGCGGTGACGGTGGACACGGCGTGTTCCTCGGCCCTGGTGTCGCTGCACCTGGCCGCTCAGGCGTTGCGCGCCGGCGAGTGCGACCTGGCCCTGGCCGGCGGTGTGATGGTGATCGCCGATCCGGCCGAGTTCATCGGCTTCTCCCAGCAGGGGGCCCTGGCCCTGGACGGCCGGTGCAAGGCGTTCTCCGCCGACGCCGACGGCATGGGCCTGGCCGAGGGCGCGGGCATGATCGTGCTGGAGCGGCTTTCCGACGCCCGCCGCAACGGCCACACGGTGCTGGCGGTGCTGGCCGGTAGTGCGGTCAACCAGGACGGGGCGTCGAACGGGTTGTCGGCGCCGAACGGCCCGTCGCAGCAACGGGTGATCCGTGCCGCCTTGGCCAGTGCCGGGCTGGAGCCGGGTGACGTGGACGCGGTCGAGGCGCACGGCACCGGCACCCGTCTCGGCGACCCGATCGAGGCCCAGGCCCTGCTGGCCACCTACGGGCAGGACCGTCCCCAGGGCCGCCCGCTGTGGCTGGGCACGGTGAAGTCCAACATCGGCCACGCCCAGCAGGCCGCCGGCGCGGCCGGGATCATCAAGATGGTCCTGGCCCTGCGGCACGGCCTGCTGCCGGCCACGCTGCACGCCGATGTCCCGTCGCCGGAGGTGGACTGGAGCGTCGGCGACGTCCGGCTGCTCACCGAACCGGTGGCCTGGTCCGCGAACGGCCGCCCCCGTCGGGCCGGCGTGTCGTCCTTCGGGATCAGCGGCACCAACGCGCACGTCATCCTCGAAGAACCCCCGGCCGAACTCGACCAGGCCGTCGAGAACGAGTCCGCGGGCGGCGAGGGCGACCCGGCCCGGGAGACGCCGTCCGTACTGACCGGTGAGACCACGTCCTGGCTGGTGTCCGGCCAATCCCCGGCCGCTCTGCGGGCACAGGCATCCCGGCTGGCCGGCCACCTGTCCGCGCACCCGGACCTCGATCCGGTCGATGTCGGCTGGTCGCTGGCGACCACCCGATCGACGTTCGAGCACCGGGCCGTCGTCACCGGCGCCACCACCGACGACCTGATCGCCAGGCTGTCCGCCCTGGTGGCCGAGCGACCGGCCGCCGGCCTGGTCACCGGCGCGGCCGATGCCACCGGTCCGGTGGTGTTCGTCTTCCCCGGTCAGGGCAGCCAGTGGGCCGGTATGGGCCGGGAGCTTGCCGAGGCCAGCCCGGTGTTCGCGGCGCGGCTGGCCGAGTGCGGTCAGGCGCTGGCTCCGTATGTGGACTGGTCGTTGGACGACGTGCTGCACGGCCGGGAGGGCGCGCCGGGCCTGGACCGGGTGGATGTCGTCCAGCCCGCCCTGTGGGCGGTGATGGTGTCGCTGGCCGCGGTGTGGCAGGCCGCCGGAGTGGAACCGGACGCGGTCGTCGGTCACAGTCAGGGTGAGATCGCCGCTGCGGTGGTGGCCGGAATCTTGAGCCTGGATGACGCCGCGAAGATCGTGGCGTTGCGGAGCCGGGCGTTGACCGCGTTGTCGGGCCGGGGCGGGATGCTCTCCATCGCCGAGTCCGTCACCGCCGTCCGGAGCCGGGTGGAGCCGTGGGGTGACCGCGTGTCGGTCGCGGCCGTGAACGGCCCCGACGCCACCGTGGTTTCCGGTGACCCGGACGCGCTGGCGGAGGTCCTGGCCGCATGTGAGCGGGATGGCGTCCGGGCGCGGATGCTGCCGGTGGACTACGCCTCGCACGGCCCCCAGGTGGACGAGCTCCGCGAGGAGATCCTGAAGCTGCTGGACGGGATTACCCCGCAGGCGGGCCGGGTGCCGATGGTGTCGGCGATGACCGGCGAGTTCGTGGAAGGTCCGGAGATGGACGCCGGGTACTGGTACGCCAGCCTGCGCGCGACCGTGGAGTTCTCCCGCGCGATCGAAGCACTGGGCCGGGCCGGGTACGGGGTGTTCGTCGAGACCTCTCCTCACCCGGTGCTGACCGCCCCGGTCACCGCCACCCTCGAAGGGCTGTCCGGCGCGGCCGACCCGGTGGTCACCGGGACCCTGCGGCGGGACGACGGTGGCTCGGCGCGGCTGCTGGCCTCCCTGGCGGAGGTGCACGTGCGCGGTGTCGGGGTGGATTGGCCGCTGGTGCTGCCGGTGGGGGAGCGGGTCGGGTTGCCGACGTATGCGTTCCAGCGGCAGCGGTATTGGCCCAAGCCGGTGCCGGCTCCTCGTCGTTCGGGTGAGGACGGGGTGACGGCGGAGGAGAGTGCGTTCTGGGCCGCGGTGGCCGGTGGTGATGTGGAGGGTCTGGCGCGGACGCTGGCCGTGGACGGGGAGCGTCTGCGGGAGGTGGTGCCGGCGTTGGCGGTGTGGCGGCGGCGTGAGCGGGGCGAGTCGGCGGTCGCCGAGTGGCGCTACCGGATCACCTGGACCCCGGTCTCCGAGCCCGCCCCCGCAGCCTTGGCGGGCACCTGGCTGCTGGTCACCCCCGCGGGCGAGGCCGGCTCCGGCCTGACCGCCCCCACCGTCCAGGCCCTGACCGGCCACGGCGCGCAGGTGCTGATCACCGAGGTCGCCCCCGGCGAGCCGAACCGGCAGTCACTGTGCGCCCGCATCACCCAGACCCTGGACGAGCATGGCGACGGGCTGCCGGTGGCCGGGGTCGTGTCCCTGCTAGCTATGGACGAGTCGCCCCTCGACGGGGCGCCCGTCGTGCCCACGGGCCTCGCCGGGACGATGGCGCTGGTCCAAGCCCTGGGCGACGCCGGGATCGGCGCACCGCTGTGGATGCTGACGTCGGGCGCGGTGGCGGCGGTCGCCGGTGAGGTGCCCGTCAGTCCGGTGCCCGCACAGTCGTGGGCGTTCGGCCGCGTCGCCGGTCTGGAGCATCCGGACCGCTGGGGCGGACTCATCGACCTGCCCCCGGCGTGGGACGACCGCACCGCCGACCGGCTCGTCGCGGTCCTGGCCGGATGCGGCGAGGACCAGGTCGCCATCCGTTCCGGTGGGGTGCTGGGCCGGCGGATGGTCCGCGCTCCCCGCCTGACCCGGCCGGCGACCGAGTGGAAGCCCGGCGGCGCCGTCCTGGTGACCGGCGGCACCGGTGGCGTCGGCGGGCACGTGGCCCGCTGGCTGACCGGCCGTGACGCCGCCCGGATCGTGCTGTCCAGCCGCTCCGGTCCGGGGGCGCAGGGCGCGGCGACGCTGGCCGCAGAGCTGGCCACCGCCGGCACCGACGTGGCCGTCCTCGCCGGCGACGTCGGCGACCGCGCCCAGACCGCCGCCCTGCTGACCTGGATCGACACCCACGGCCCCGCGCTCAGCTCGATCATGCACGCGGCCGGCGCCGGGCTGGGCGGCCCTCTCGACGCCATGGTGACGGCGGACCTGACCGAGTCGCTGCAGGCCAAGGCCGGCGGCGCTACCTACCTGGACGAGCTGACGGCGGACCGGGACCTGGACGCGTTCGTGGTGTTCTCCTCCGGCGCGGCGGCCTGGGGCAGCGGCCGGCTGGCCGGGTACGCGGCGGCGAACGCCGCCCTCGACGCCCTGGTCGAGGACCGCCTCGCCCGGGGCCTGGCCGGGACGTCGGTGGCCTGGGGGCTGTGGGGCGGCGGCGGCATGGGCGAGGGCCCGGCCGGGGACATGCTCCAGCGACTGGGCCTGCGGGAGATGGACCCGCAGGCCGCCGTCGGTGCCCTGGCGGCGATCCTGGACGCCGGGGAGACCCTGGTCGCGGTCTCGGACATCGACTGGGACCGGTTCGCGCCCATCTTCACCGTGCAACGCCCCAGTCCGCTGCTGGCCGACCTGCCCGAGGCCCAGCAGGCCCTGCGCGACTCCACGCCGTCGGGCGACGGCACGGAGCCGACGGCCCTGGGCCGGCGGCTGGAGGGACTCAGCCGGGCCGAGCAGGAGCGGGTCCTCACCGACCTGGTCCGGGCGGAGGCCGCGGCCGTCCTCGGCTACAACTCGGTGGAGGCAGTACCGGCCGGACGGGCGTTCAAGGACCTCGGCTTCGACTCCCTCACCGCCGTGGACCTGCGCACCCGGCTGAACGCGGCGACCGGGCTGAAACTGCCCGCCACGCTGGTCTTCGACTATCCCACGCCCGCCGTCCTGGCCGATTTCATCCGTGCCAAGGCCGTCAACGAGCAGACCGACTACGCCATCGCGGTGGCGGAACTCAAGAAACTGCAGGCCGTCCTCTCCAGGGCCACCTGGAGCAGCGAGGAGCGCTTCGACATCACGTCCCGGCTCGAATCGATCGGCCAGGAACTGCGCGCCCGGCACAACGGCGACGAGCCGGATACCGATCGGGAGCTTGAGTCGGCGACCGACGACGAGATGTTCGACTTTGTGGAAAAAGAGCTCCGCGCTGCCGACTTCGATTGATGCACAAAGCTTCTTAGGGGTAGTGAACATGGCTGCGGTTGAAAACGAGGACAAGCTTCGTGATTACCTCAAGCAGGTAACCACCACGTTGCGTCGTACCCGCAAGAGGCTTCGCGACCGCGACCGCGAGCCGATCGCGATCGTCGGCATCGGCTGCCGGTTCCCTGGCGGCGTCCGCGAACCGGAGGACTTCTGGAACCTGCTGGCCGCGGGCACCGACGCGATCTCCGCGTTCCCGACCGATCGGGGCTGGGACCCGGAAGGCATCTACGCCGGGCTGGACGGCGAGGCGTCCACCACGCGCGTGGGCGGTTTCCTCTACGACGCGGCCGACTTCGACCCCGGGTTCTTCGGGATCAGCCCGCGTGAGGCGATCACCATGGACCCGCAGCAGCGGCTGCTGCTGGAGACGGCCTGGGAGGCGGTCGAGCGGGCCGGGATCGACCCGGCGTCCCTGAAGGGCAGCGCGACCGGGGTCTTCGCCGGCGCCGGATACGGCGCCTACGGCACCGGTCTGGCCGAAGAGGGCGGCTCCGAGGGCTACCTGATGATCGGCAGCCTGACGTCGGTGATCTCCGGCCGCGTGTCCTACACGCTCGGGCTGGAGGGCCCGGCGGTGACGGTGGACACGGCCTGCTCGTCGTCCCTGGTCGCGGTGCACCTGGCCTGTCAGGCGCTGCGTTCGCGCGAGTGCTCGATGGCCCTGGCCGGTGGCGTGGCGGTCATGTCGATCCCGAGCGCGTTCTCCGAGTTCTCCCGGCAGCAGGGCCTGGCCTTCGACGGCCGGTGCAAGGCGTTCTCCGCCGACGCGGACGGCATCGGCTGGGGCGAGGGCGTCGGCATACTCGTCCTGGAACGGCTTTCGGACGCGCGGCGGAACGGCCGCCGGGTGCTCGCCGTCATCGCCGGCAGCGCGATGAACCAGGACGGGGCCAGCAACGGCCTGACCGCGCCGAACGGCCCGTCGCAGCAGCGAGTGATCCGCAGCGCGCTGGCGAACGCCGGCCTCCGCGCGGACCAGGTCGATGCGGTGGAGGCCCACGGCACCGGGACGGTGCTGGGCGACCCGATCGAGGCGCAGGCGCTGCTGGCCACCTACGGGCAGGACCGCGAGGACGGCCGCCCGCTCTGGCTGGGGTCGGTCAAGTCCAACATCGGGCACACGCAGACCGCGGCCGGGGTGGCCGGGGTCATCAAGATGGTGTTGGCGCTGCAGCACCGGGAGCTGCCGCGCACCCTGCACGCCGAGGAGCCCAGCCCGCACGTGGACTGGAGCGCGGGCGAGGTCCGGCTGCTGAACGAGCCCGTCCCGTGGCCCGCGAACGACGGCCGTCCCCGGCGGGCGGGGGTGTCGGCGTTCGGGGTCAGCGGCACCAACGTGCACGCCATCATCGAAGAGGCGCCGCCGGTGACCGACCCGGCCGCCGATCCCGACGCCGACCCTGCCGACCCTGCCGACGCCGCCGATCCTGCCGGCGCGGCGGCCGAAGGCGCCGGCACGACGAGTGTCGCTCTGCCGGTGCTGACCGGGTCGGTGCCGGCCTGGCTGGTGTCGGCCCGGACCACGCCCGGGCTGGCGGCGCAGGCCGCCCGGCTGGGCGAGTTCGCGCAGGCCCGTCCCGAACTGGACGTCGCCGGGGTCGCCTGGTCGCTGATCACGACCCGCTCGGTCTTCGAGCACCGGGCCGTGGTCCTGGGCCAGGACCGGGATGAGCTGCTGTCCGGACTGTCGGCGGTGGCCGCCGGCGAGCCGGCCGCCGGCGTCGTCACCGGGGTGGTTCCGGCCGGTGGCGGTGGCGGCCGGGTGGTGTTCGTTTTCCCCGGTCAGGGCAGCCAGTGGGCCGGGATGGGCCGGGAGCTGGCCGAGGCCAGCCCGGTGTTCGCCGCCCGTCTGGCCGAGTGCGGCCGGGCGTTGGCCCCGTACGTGGACTGGTCGTTGGACGACGTGCTGCACGCTCGTGAGGGTGCGCCGGGCCTGGACCGGGTGGATGTCGTCCAGCCGGTGCTGTGGGCGGTGATGGTGTCGCTGGCGGCGGTGTGGCAGGCCGCCGGAGTGGAACCGGACGCGGTCGTGGGTCACAGCCAGGGTGAGATCGCCGCGGCCGTGGTGGCCGGAATCCTCACCCTGGAGGACGCGGCCAAGGTCGTGGCGTTGCGGAGCCGGGCGTTGACCGCGTTGTCGGGCCGGGGCGGGATGCTCTCGATCGCCGAGTCCGTCACCGCCGTGCGGGTGCGGGTGGAGCCCTGGGGTGAGCGGGTGTCGGTGGCGGCGGTGAACGGCCCGGTCGCGACGGTCGTCTCCGGTGACCCGGACGCGCTGGCGGAGGTCCTGGCCGCATGTGAGCGGGAGGGTGTGCGGGCGCGGATGCTGCCGGTGGACTACGCCTCGCACGGTCCCCAGGTGGACGAGCTGCGCGAGGAGATCCTGAAGCTGCTGGACGGGGTCGCCCCCCAGCCGGGCCGGGTCCCGATGGTGTCGGCGATGAGCGGCGAGTTCGTGGAAGGTCCGGAGATGGACGCCGGGTACTGGTACGCCAGCCTGCGCGCGACGGTGGAGTTCTCCCGGGCGGTCGAGGTGCTGGGCCGGGCGGGTTACGGGGTGTTCGTCGAGACCTCCCCTCACCCGGTGCTGACGGCGTCGATCGCCGGCACGCTGGAGAGTCTGGCGGACCCCGAGGAGGCCGAAGGTCTCTCCCGGCCGGCCCCGGTGGTGACCGGGACGTTGCGCCGCGACGACGGCGGCCCGGCGCGGCTGCTGGCCTCGCTGGCCGAGGTGCACGTGCGCGGCGTGGCCGTGGACTGGACCACCGTCGTGCCGGCCGCGCCATGGGTGGAGCTGCCGACGTACGCGTTCCAGCGGCAGCGGTACTGGCCCAAGCCGATCCCGGCCCCCGTCGCCCTCGGCGGTGGCGCCGGCTCCGTGGCCGAGGCCCGGTTCTGGTCCGCCGTCGAGGCCGGTGACGTGGACGGACTGTCCCGGGCGCTGTCGGTGGACGGAACGACACTGGGTGAGCTGGTGCCGGCCCTGGCGTCGTGGCGGCGGCGGGAGCGGGACGAGTCGCTGACGGCCGACTGGCGGTACCGGGTCTCCTGGGTGCCGGTCCGTGACCCGGCCCCGGTGGTGCTGTCCGGGACGTGGCTGGTCGTGGCCGGGGCCCACCTGGCGGGCGGCGACCTGGTGTCCGCCTGTGCGCGGGCGCTGGGCGAGCGTGGCGCCCGGGTGGTAATCGCGGAGGTCGCCCCGGGTGAGGTGACCCGGTCGGGCCTGGCCAAGACGATCGGCGAAGCCCTCCTCCCGGGCACGGACGACGGGATGCCGGCGCCGGTGGCGGGTGTGCTCTCCTTGCTGGGGCTGGACGAGTCACCGCTGGCCGACCGGCCCGTGGTGCCGGCCGGCGTGGCCGGGACGATGGGACTGCTGCAGGCGCTCGGCGACATGGGGACGACCGCGCCGCTGTGGGTGCTGACCCAGGGCGCCGTCACGACCGGCGACGGCGATGTCCCGGCCAGGCCGATCCAGGCCCAGGTGTGGGGGCTGGGCCGCACGGCCGGGGTGGAGCATCCGGACCGGTGGGGCGGCCTGATCGACCTGCCGCCGGTCCTGGACGACCGGGCGCAGGCCCGCCTCGCCGGAGTGCTCGGCGGCACGCGTGAGGACCAGGTCGCGATCCGGGCCGGTGGGATCGTGGCCCGCCGCCTGGTCCGCGCCCCCCGCCGCCACGGCGACCGCGCGTGGACGCCGCGCGGGACCGTCCTGCTCACCGGGGCCAGTGGCGCGATCGGCCCGGATCTGGCCGCTTGGCTGGCGGACGCCGGTGCCGAGCATGTGGTGTTGTCGAGTCGCCGGGGTCCGGGGACGCCGGGCGCGTCGGTGCTCGGGGCCCTTTTGGCCGAGGCGGGTACTGCGGTGACGATGGTCGCCTGTGATGTGGTGGATCGGGATGCGGTGGCCGGCATGCTGGGCTGGATTCCGACGGTGGCTCCGCCGTTGTCCACGGTGATCCATGGTGCGGTGGCGGTGGAGTTGATGGCGCTTGAGCAGGCCGATGTCGATCAGCTCGCGCTGGCTCTGGGTGCCAAGGTCGGCGGGGCGGCGCATCTGGACGAGCTGACGGCGGATCTCGATCTGGATGCCTTCGTGTTGTTCTCGTCGATCACCGCGACGTGGGGGGTGGGTGAGCACGGTACGTACGCTGCGGCGAACGCGCATCTGGACGCGCTGGCGGAGAACCGGCGTGCCCGGGGTCTGCCGGCGACGTCGGTGGCGTGGGGGGTCTGGAGCTCCGGCGGCCGGTTCGACGACTCCGCGAACGCCCCCCGCGACCCGGCCGAGCCGGAACGGCCGCAGAGCCTGGTGCCGGAGCGGTTGCGGCGCCAGGGACTGCGGCTGCTGGAGCCGCAGCGGGCACTGGGCGTGCTGGGTCAGGTGCTCGCCGACGACGAGACCGTGCTGTCGGTGGCCGATGTGGACTGGCCGCGCTTCTCGGCGGTGTTCAACGCCATGCGGTCGTGGCCGCTGCTGGAGGAGATCCCCGAGGCGCGGCAGATCGAGTCCGGTCCGGGCGGCACGGCCGTCGTGACCTCGGGGGAGGCCGCGGCGCTGCTGGAACGCCTGGCCGGAGTGTCGGCCGGTCAGCGGGAACGGATCGTCGCGGACCTGGTCGCCGGCCACGCGGCGGCGGTCCTCGGCCACGCCTCGGCCGACGAGGTGGAGGCGAACCGGGCCTTCCGCGAAATGGGGTTCGACTCGCTGACCGCGGTCGAGCTGCGCGGCCGGCTGAACCAGGCCACCGGTCTGCAGTTGCCCTCCACGGTGGTCTTCGACTACCCGTCCCCGGCGATGCTGGCCCGGCAGATCGTGACCCGGTTGATGGGCACCCAGCAGCTCGTGACGGCCGAATCGCGGGTCACACCGGTCTCTGCCGCCGATCCGGTCGTGATCGTCGGGATGGGCTGCCGGTTCCCCGGCGGGGTGGACAGCCCCGAAGCGCTCTGGCGGTTGCTGGCGACCGGCGGTGACGCGATCTCCGGGTTCCCGGCGGACCGGGGCTGGGACATCGCCGGCCTGCTCGACGCCGTCCCCGGCTCGGCGCTGGCCTCGGTGACCAGTGAAGGCGGATTCGTCGCCGGGGCGGCGGACTTCGACCCGGCGTTCTTCCGCATCAGCCCGCGTGAGGCCCTGGCGATGGACCCGCAGCAGCGCCTCCTCCTCGAAACGGCCTGGGAGGCGCTGGAGCGCACCGGGCTCGACCCGACGACCCTGCGCGGCTCGCTGACCGGCGTCTTCGTCGGCGCGGCCGCGTCCGGCTACGCCGCCCAGACCGGCTACGGCGCCGGCATCGACGGCGCGGAAGGGCACCTGCTCACCGGCAACGTGACCAGCGTGATCTCCGGCCGGGTCTCCTACACCCTCGGCCTCGAAGGCCCTGCGGTGACCGTGGACACCGCGTGTTCCTCGGCCCTGGTGTCGCTGCACCTGGCCGCCCAGGCCCTGCGCGCCGGCGAGTGCGACCTGGCCCTCGCCGGCGGTGTGATGGTGATCGCCGACCCGGCCGAGTTCATCGGCTTCTCGCAGCAGGGGGCTCTGGCCCTGGACGGCCGGTGCAAGGCGTTCTCGGCCGACGCCGACGGGATGGGCCTGGCCGAGGGCGCGGGCATGATCGTGCTGGAGCGGCTTTCCGACGCCCGCCGCAACGGTCACACGGTGCTGGCCGTGGTGGCGGGCAGCGCCATCAACCAGGACGGCGCCAGCAACGGGCTGACCGCCCCCAACGGCCCCTCCCAGCAGCGGGTGATCCGCGCCGCGCTCGCCAGCGCCGGCCTCGGCACCGCCGATGTGGACGCGGTCGAGGCCCACGGCACCGGCACCCGCCTCGGCGACCCGATCGAGGCCCAGGCGATCCTGGCCACCTACGGGCAGGACCGCCCGGAGGGGCGTCCGCTGTGGCTGGGCACGGTGAAGTCCAACATCGGCCACGCCCAGCAGGCCGCCGGCGCGGCCGGGATCATCAAGATGGTCCTGGCCCTGCGGCACGGCCTGCTGCCGGCCACCCTGCACGCCGGCGTTCCGTCCCCGCACGTGGACTGGAGCGCCGGTGAGGTCCGGCTGCTGACCGAACCGGTGGAGTGGCAGCCCAACGGCCGCCCCCGCCGGGCCGGCGTCTCGGCCTTCGGGATCAGCGGCACCAACGCCCACGTCATCCTGGAAGAAGCACCTGTGCCGGCCGACGCCGACGCTGAACCGGACGACGCTGAACCGCCGGCCCCGGTGCTGCTGCCGGACACCCAGGCCTGGCTGGTGTCCGGCCACACCGCGTCCGGCCTCATCGACCAGGCCCGGCGGCTGGCCGGCCACCTCGCGGCCCACCCGGACCTCGGCCCGCTCGACGTCGGCTGGTCGCTGGCCACCACCCGGTCCATGTTCGAGCACCGCGCCGTCATCACCGGCGCCGGCCGGGACGAACTGATGGCCGGGCTCGGCGCGCTGGCGGCGGGCAAGCCCGCCGCCGGTGTCGTGACCGGGGTGGCCGGCGCCACCGGTCCGGTCGTGTTCGTCTTCCCCGGCCAGGGCTCGCAGTGGATCGGGATGGGTCGGGAGCTGGCGGCGGCGTCGCCGGTGTTCGCGGCCCGGCTCGCCGAGTGCGGGCAGGCGCTGGCCCCGTACGTGGACTGGTCCCTGGAAGACGTCCTGGCCGGCCGCGAGGGCGCGCCGGGTCTCGACCGGGTCGATGTGGTGCAGCCCGCGCTGTGGGCCGTGATGGTGTCGCTGGCCGCGTTCTGGCAGGCGGCCGGGGTGATCCCGGACGCGGTGCTGGGGCATTCGCAAGGTGAGATCGCGGCGGCCGTGGTGGCCGGGATCCTGTCGCTGGAGGACGCCGCCAAGGTGGTGGCGCTGCGCAGCCGGGCCCTGACCGCCCTGTCCGGACGCGGCGGAATGGCGTCCCTCGCGGAACCGGCCGAGGCGGTGACGGCTCGGATCGCGCCCTGGGACGGGCGGATCTCGGTCGCGGCCGTGAACGGCCCCGCGGCGACGGTCGTCTCGGGTCGGCCGGAGGCCCTGGCGGAGCTGCTCGCGGGCTGCGAGCGGGACGGCGTACGGGCCCGGATGCTGCCGGTGGACTACGCCTCGCACGGGCCGCAGGTGGACGCGATCCGCGACGAGGTGCTGAGCCTGCTGGAGACGGTCGCGCCGCGGCCCGGCGTCATCCCCATGGTGTCGTCGATGACCGGCGAGTTCCTGACCGGTCCCGAGATGGACGCCGGGTACTGGTACGCGAGCCTGCGGGCGCCCGTGGAGTTCTCCCGCGCCACCGAGGTGCTGGGCCGGGCCGGGTACGGGGTGTTCGTCGAGACCTCCGCGCACCCGGTGCTGACCGCCGCCATCACCGACACGCTCGACGACCTCCGGCGTACGTCCGGCACCGGCGAGGGGCCGGGGTCCGTACGGGAACCGGTCGTCACCGGCACCCTCCGGCGGGACGACGGCGGACCGCTCCGGGCTCTGGCCTCGCTGGCCCAGCTTCACGCCCACGGCGTCTTCGTGGACTGGACCGCGGTGCTGCCGGCCGGCGAGCGGATCGACCTGCCGACCTACGCGTTCCAGCGGCAGCGGTACTGGCCCAAGCCGGCTCCGGCCACGGCCCCGGCGAGCGCCGTCCCGGCGGGCGAGAGCGCGTTCTGGGCCGCGGTCGAGGGCGGCGACCTGGACGGCCTGTCGCAGACCCTGGCCGTGGACGGGCAGCGGCTACGCGAGGTGCTGCCGGCGCTGGCCGCCTGGCGGCGGCGTGAACGCGGTGAGTCGACGGTCGCGGACTGGCGGTACCGGATCACCTGGGCTCCGGTCACCGTGCCCGGCTCCGCGACCCTGTCCGGGACCTGGCTGGTGGTCGCCCCCGCCGGCGAGTCGAGCACGGCCGAGACCGAGCGGTGCGTACAGGCTCTGACCGGCCACGGCGCACGGGTGCTGCTCGCCGGGATCGCCCCGGGTGAGGCCGACCGGCAGGCGCTGGCCGGCCGGATCAGCGAGACCCTCCACGCGGCGGCGGAGGACGGCGGCGAGGAGGCCGGGCCGGATCGCGGTCCGGTGGTGGCCGGGGTGGTGTCGCTGCTGGCGCTGGACGAGTCGCCGATGCCGCGGTGGCCGGTGGTGCCGAGCGGCCTGGCCGCGACGATGGGCCTGGTCCAGGCACTGGGCGACGCCGGGATCGGCGCCCCGCTGTGGGTGCTGACGTCGGGCGCGGTCGCAGCCGGCGCCGGTGAGGTCCCCACCGGCCCGCTCCAGGCGCAGACGTGGGCCTTCGGCCGCGTCGCCGGTCTGGAGCATCCGGACCGGTGGGGCGGTTTGATCGACCTGCCGCAGACGTGGGACGCCCGGTCGGCCGGTCGCCTGGCCGCGGTCCTGGCCGGGTGCGGCGAGGACCAGGTGGCGATCCGGGCCGGGGGAGTGCTGGGCCGGCGTCTGGTGCGCGCGCCCCGGCCCCGTCCCGGCGGCCGGTGGCTGCCGGGCGGCAGCGTGCTGGTGACCGGCGGCACCGGCGGCGTCGGCGGCCACGTGGCCCGCTGGCTGACCGGGCGCGGCGCCGCCCGGGTGGTGTTGTCCAGCCGTTCCGGTCCGGCCGCGGCCGGTGCGCCGGCCCTGGCGGCCGAGCTGGCCGCCGCCGGGACGGCGGTGGCCGTCGTCGCCGCCGACGCCGGCGAGCGCGCGCAGGTGACCGGCCTGGTGAACTGGATCGGCGCCACCGGCCCGCGGCTGAGCTCGGTGATGCACGCCGCCGGGGCCGGGCTGGGCGGCCCGATCGACGGCATGGTGGCCTCGGAGCTGGCGGACGTGTCGCAGGCCAAGGCCGGTGGCGCCGTCCACCTGGACGAGGCCACCGCCGGCCTCGATCTGGACGCGTTCGTGGTGTTCTCCTCCGGCGCGGCGGCCTGGGGCAGCGGTCAGCTCGCCGGGTACGCGGCGGCGAACGCGGCGCTGGACGCCCTGGTCGAGGACCGGCGCGGGCGCGGACTGGCCGGGACGTCGGTCGCCTGGGGCCTGTGGGGCGGCGGCGGCATGGGCGACGGCCCGGCCGGAGAGGTGCTGCAGCGCCTCGGCCTGCGGGAGATGGACCCGGAGCCGGCGATCACGGCGCTGGCCGGGGTGCTGGACGCCGGAGAGGCCCTGGTGGCCGTCGCGGACATCGACTGGGCCCGGTTCGCCCCGGTGTTCACCGTGCAGCGGCCCAGCCCGCTGCTGGCCGACCTGCCGGACGCCCAGCGGGCCCTGGACGCTCACATGACCTCCGGCGACGGCGCGAAGGAGGCCGGGACGGCGCTGGGACGGCGGCTGCGCGGCCTGAACCGGCCCGAGCAGGAGAGGATCCTCACCGACCTGGTCCGGGCCGAGGCCGCCGCCGTCCTCGGGCACGCGTCCGCGGAGGCGGTGCCGGCCGGGCGGGCGTTCAAGGACCTCGGCTTCGACTCCCTCACCGCCGTCGATCTGCGCACCCGGCTGAACGCGGCCACCGGCCTGAAACTGCCGGCCACGCTGGTCTTCGACCACCCCACCCCGGCCGCGGTCGTCCGGTTCCTGCGGGAGGAGCTGCTCGGCGCCCTGACCGAGTCCGCTCCGCCGGCGACGGCTCTCGTGGCCGCCGACCCGGGCGAGCCGATCGCCATCATCGGCATGGGCTGCCGGTTCCCCGGCGGAGCCGGAAGCCCGGAGAGCTTCTGGGAGCTGCTGGCCACCGGCACCGACGCCGTCTCCGCCTTCCCCGCCGACCGGGGCTGGGACGTGGACCACCTCTACGACGCCGCCCCCGACGCCGGCGCGTCCACCACCCGCCAGGGCGGATTCGTCTACGACGCGCCCGGCTTCGACGCCGCGTTCTTCGGCATCAGCCCCCGCGAGGCGCTGGCGATGGACCCCCAGCAGCGCATGCTGCTGGAGACCACCTGGGAGGCGCTGGAACGCGCGGGCATCGACCCCGCCTCGTTGCGGGGCAGCCAGACCGGCGTCTTCGCCGGGGCCAGCTACTCGGCCTACGGCGCGGGCCTGGTCGAGAGCAGCGGCTCCGAGGGCTACGTGCTCACCGGGAACGCGACCGCCGTGATCTCCGGCCGCGTCTCCTACACCCTCGGCCTTGAGGGCCCTGCCGTCACCGTGGACACGGCCTGCTCGTCGTCCCTGGTCGCGCTGCACCTGGCCGCTCAGGCCCTGCGCGCCGGGGAGTGCTCGCTCGCCCTGGCCGGCGGGGTCACCGTGATGGCGACCCCCGGAGCGTTCGCCGAGTTCTCCCGCCAGCAGGGCCTGGCCTTCGACGGGCGGTGCAAGTCGTTCGGCGCGGGCGCCGACGGCACCGGCTGGGGCGAGGGCGCCGGCGTCCTGGTGCTGGAACGGCTCTCGGACGCCCGCCGCAACGGCCACCGGGTCCTGGCCGTCGTCCGCGGCAGCGCGGTGAACCAGGACGGCGCGTCGAACGGGCTCACCGCCCCCAACGGGCCGTCCCAGCAGCGGGTGATCCGGGCCGCCCTGGTCGGCGCCGGCCTGACCGCGTCGGACGTGGACGCGGTCGAGGCCCACGGCACCGGCACGGTGCTCGGCGACCCGATCGAGGCACAGGCCCTGCTGGCCACCTACGGCCAGGACCGGCCCGAGGACCGTCCGCTGTGGCTCGGATCGGTGAAGTCGAACATCGGCCACACCCAGGCCGCGGCGGGAGTCGCCGGCGTGATCAAGATGGTGCTGGCCATGCGGCACGAGGTCCTGCCGGTCACCCTCTTCGCCGACGAGCCGTCCCCGCACGTGGACTGGTCCGCCGGCGACGTGCGCCTGCTGACCGAGCCGGTGGCCTGGCCGGCGAACGGCCGCCCCCGGCGGGCGGGCGTGTCGGCGTTCGGGGTCAGCGGCACCAACGCGCACGTGATCCTGGAAGAACCGCCGGCCGTCGCGGATGACGCCGCCACCGGCCTCACGGATGTCACCGATGCCGCCGAGACCGGCGCCACCCCGCCGCGACCGGTTCCGGTGCTGGAGCCTGCCCCGTCCGCGTGGCCGGTCTCCGGCAAGTCGGCCGCCGCTCTGGCCGCCCAGGCCGGACGGCTCGCCGCCCACCTCGCCGCCCGTCCGGATCTCGACCCGATCGACGTCGGATGGTCGCTGGCCCGGACCCGGTCGGCGTTCGAGCACCGGGCGGTCATCACCGGCGACCTGACCTCCGGGCTGACCGCGCTCGCCGCGGGCGCGTCCGCGGCCGGGGTGACCCGGGGCGCGGTCCCCGCGAGCGGAGCCGACCGGGTCGGCTTCCTCTTCGCCGGGCAGGGCGCCCAGCGCGCCGGCATGGGCCGCGATCTGCACGCCGCGTCGCCGGTCTTCGCCGAGGCGTTCGATCACGCCTGCGCCCTGCTGGAGGCCGAGATCGGGCTCCCGATCCGGGACGTGGTGCTCGGCGCCGGCGAGGACGGCGAGAAGGACGGCGGAGAGGACGGCGACGATCGGGCCACCCAGACCCTCTACGCCCAGGCCGGGTTGTTCGCGGTCGAGGTGGGGCTGGTCGCCCTGCTGGCGGCGGCCGGGATCGTCCCGGACGCGGTCGCCGGCCACTCGGTCGGGGAGATCGCCGCCGCGCACGCGGCCGGCGTCCTGACCCTGGCCGAGGCGTGCCGGCTGGTCGCGGCCCGGGGCCGGCTGATGCAGGCCCTTCCCGGCGGCGGGGCGATGGCGGCCATCGCCGCCACCGAGGCCGAGGTGCTCGCCACGCTCGAAGGCACGCCCGGGGTGTCCATCGCGGCCGTCAACGGCCCGTCGTCGATGGTGATCTCGGGCGACGCCGCCGCGGTGGAGGCGGTGACCGAGGTGTGGCGGGAACGCGGGCGGCGGGTACGCCGGCTGCGGGTCAGCCACGCGTTCCACTCGGCCCGCATGGACCCGGTGCTGGCCGAGCTCGGCGAGGTGGCCGCCGGGCTGGAGCACTCGCCGCCCGCGGTGGCCTGGGTCGGGGCCCTGACCGGCGAGCTGATCAGGGAGCCGGACGCCGGCTACTGGGCGGAGCAGGCCCGGCAGCCGGTTCGCTTCGCCGACGCGGTGACGACGATGGCCGGTCAGGGCGTCTCGGTGTTCATCGAGATCGGCCCGGACGGGACGCTGTCGGCGATGGGTCCGGCGGCCCTGCCGGAGACGGGCGAGGGGGACGGCGCCGAAGCCGCGTTCATCCCTATGCTGCGGGCGGACACCGGCGCGCAGGCGTCCGTACTGGACGCCTTGGCCCGTGCTCACGTGCGCGGGGTGAACCTCGACTGGTCCGCGGTCCTGCCGGCCGGGCGGATCGTGGAGCTGCCCACGTACGCCTTCCAGCATCGGCACTACTGGCCCAACCCCGCCCCCGCCGCGGTCCCCACCGGTGACGGAACCGGGACCGAGGCCGAGGCCCGGTTCTGGGCCGCGGTGGAACACGGCGACCTGGCCGGACTGGCCGGAGCCCTGGACGTGGACGGCGAACGCCCGTTCCGCGAGGTGCTTCCGGCGCTGGCGTCCTGGCGCCGGCGCGACCGGCGTGAATCGCTGACGGCGGGATGGCGCTACCGGATCTCCTGGACGCCGGTGCCCGACCCGGCTCCGGCCACGCTGACCGGAACCTGGCTCGTCGTCTCCACGAACACGGGCCCGGACACGGAGTCGGACCTGACCCGTGCCTGCGCCGAGGCCCTGAGCGGTGCCGGAGCCCAGGTGGTCCTGGCCGGGGCCGCCGCCGGTGAGATGGATCGGGGCGGCCTGGCCGCCCTCATCCGCCGGGCCCTCGCCGGCGCCCACGGCGACGGCGACGACGCCCTGACGCCGCCGGTGGCCGGGGTGCTGTCACTGCTGGCCACCGACGAGACGCCGCTGGCCGGCTCGCCGGCCGTGGCCACCGGCCTGGCCGGGACCCTCGGCCTGGTCCAGGCCCTCGCCGACCTGGGGATCGACGCCCCGGTCTGGGCGGCGACCTGCGGCGCGGTCGCGACCGGCCCTGGCGAGACGCTGACCAGCCCGGTGCAGGCCCAGGTCTGGGGCCTGGGCCGGATCGTCTGCCTGGAACACCCCGGCCACTGGGGCGGCCTGATCGACCTGCCGCCCGCCCTGGACGAGCGGACCACGGCCCGGCTGGTCGCCGTCCTGGCCGGGTCCGTCGCCCGGGGCGAGGACCAGCTCGCGATCCGCGGCAGCGGAATCCTGGGCCGGCGGCTCCTCCCGGCCCCGCGGCCACTCGGGAACGGCGACTGGACCTCGCCGGGCAGCGCCCTGGTCACCGGCGGCACCGGAGCGATCGGCGGGCGGGTGGCCCACTGGCTGGCCGAGCGCGGCGTCCCCCGGGCCGTGCTGGTCTCGCGGTCGGGTGCCCGCGCCTCCGGCGTGGCCGAGCGGGCCGCGCGGCTGGCCGCCGAGGGCACCGCCGTCGCGGTGGTCGCCTGCGACACGGCCGACCGGGCCCAGATGGCGGCGCTGCTGGACTGGATCGACGGGAGCGGGCCCGCGCTGCGGGCCGTCTTCCACGCCTCCGGCGTCCCGCAGGGCGCCGCGGTCCTGGACACCACGGTCGGGGATCTGGCCACCGCCGCGAGCGCCAAGACCGCCGGGGCCGCGCACCTGGACGAACTCACCGCCGGCCGGGAGCTGGACGCCTTCGTGCTGTTCTCCTCCGGGGCGGCGATCTGGGGCAGCCGGCTGCAGGCGGCCTACGCCGCCGCCAACGCCTACCTGGACGCGCTGGCCGAGAACCGCCTCGGCCGCGGGCTGCCCGCGACCTCGGTGTCCTGGGGCCTGTGGGGCGGCGGCGGGATGGGCGAGGGCGAAGGCGGCGCCCAACTGCAACGGCTCGGCCTGCGGGAGATGGACCCCGAGCCGGCCGTCGGCGCGCTGGCCACCGTCCTGGACCACGGCGAGGGTCTGGTCACCGTGGCCGACCTGGACTGGGCCCGCTTCGCCCCGGTGTTCACCCTGCACCGGCCCAGCGCTCTGATCAGCGAACTGCCCCAGGTCCGGCTGGCGCTGTCCGAACCCGCCTCCGACGGCGACGGCCAGGCCACCGGCGCCGCGAGCGAGCTGGGGCAGCGGCTGCGGGGCCTCGCCCGGCCCGACCAGAACCGCATCCTGACCGATCTGGTCCGGACCGAGGCGGCGCTCGTCCTCGGGCATCCCTCGCCCGACGCGGTGGAGGCCGGCCGGGCGTTCAAGGACGTCGGCTTCGACTCGCTCACCGCCGTGGAACTGCGCGACCGGCTGAACACGGCCACCGGCCTGAAGCTCCCGGCCACGTCGGTCTTCGACTACCCGACCCCGGCCGCGCTGGCCGAGCACCTGCGCGCCGGCCTGACCGGCGAGCAGGCCGGGGCCCCGGTCCCGGCCCAGGTGGCGGCGGCGTCCGACGAGCCGATCGCCATCGTCGGGATGAGCTGCCGCCTTCCCGGCGGCTCGGGCACCCTCGACGACTTCTGGACCCTGCTGGCCACGGGCACCGACGCCATCTCCGGCTTCCCTTCCGACCGCGGCTGGGAGACCTTCGACGCCGGGGGCGGCGAGGCCGGCTCGTTCACCCCGGTCGGCGGGTTCGTCTACGACGCGGGCGATTTCGACGCCGCGTTCTTCGGGATCAGCCCCCGCGAGGCGCTGGCGATGGACCCGCAGCAGCGGCTCCTGCTGGAAGCCTCGTGGGAAGCCCTGGAACACGCCGGAATCGACCCCGGATCGCTGCGCGGCACCGCGGCCGGGGTGTTCGCCGGCGCCTGGTCGTCCGGCTACGGGATGAGCCTGCACCCCTCCGGCGACTCCGCCGGCGCCGAGGGCTACTTCCTCACCGGCAGCGCCACCAGCGTGATCTCCGGACGGGTGGCCTACACGCTCGGGCTGGAGGGCCCGGCCGTGACCGTGGACACGGCGTGCTCCTCGTCCTTGGTCGCCCTGCACCTGGCCTGCCAGTCGCTGCGCTCGGGGGAGTCCTCGCTGGCCCTGGCCGGCGGGGTGACGGTGATGGCGACCCCCGGGGCGTTCGCCGAGTTCGCCGTGCAACAGGGCCTGGCAGGCGACGGCCGGTGCAAGTCCTTCGGGGCGGGCGCCGACGGCACCGGCTGGGGTGAGGGCGTCGGGGTGCTGGTCGTCGAGCGGCTGTCCGACGCGCTCCGCAACGGCCACCGGGTGCTGGCGGTCGTCCGCGGCAGCGCGGTGAACCAGGACGGCACCTCCAACGGGCTCACCGCCCCCAACGGCCCGTCCCAGCAGCGGGTCATCCGCGCCGCGCTGGCCGACGCCGGGCTGACCCCGGCCGACGTCGATGCCGTCGAGGCCCACGGGACCGGCACGGTGCTGGGCGACCCGATCGAGGCGCAGGCCCTGCTGGCCACCTACGGGCAGGACCGGGCCGGCGACCGGCCGCTGTGGCTCGGCTCGGTGAAGTCGAACATCGGTCACACCCAGGCCGCCGCCGGCGTGGCCGGGATCATCAAGATGGTCCTGGCGATGCGGCACGAGGTTCTCCCCGCCACCCTGCACGCGCAGGAGCCGTCCCCGCACGTGGACTGGTCGGCCGGCGACGTGCGGCTGCTGAGCGAGCCGGTGCCGTGGCCGGTGAACGGCCGGCCGCGCCGGGCCGGGGTGTCGTCCTTCGGGGTCAGCGGCACCAACGCGCACATCATCCTGGAGGAACCGCCCGCCCCCGGCGAGCCGCCCGTCCTCGAAGAACCGGACGAGCAGGACGACTCGGCGACGGAGACCGGGACGGCCGGCGCCGGGCGGCCGGTCCTCACCGGCGGGCCGGCCGCATGGCTGGTGTCCGCCAAGACCGCCGCCGGCCTGGCCCGGCAGGCGCACCGGCTGGCCGAGCACTGCCAGGCCGGCCCCGCACCCGACGCCGGGGACGTCACGGGCGTCGCCGACATCACCGACATCGCCGACATCACCGATATCGCCGACATCGCCGACATCACCGACATCGCCTGGTCGCTGGCCACCACCCGGGCGGCGTTCGAGCACCGGGCCGTGGTCACCGGCACCGGAGCCGGCGACCTGATCGCCGGGCTGACCGCGCTGGCGGCCGGTGAGCCGGCCGCCGGGGTCGTGACCGGGACGGTCCCGGCCGGCGACCGGCGCGCGGTGTTCGTGTTCCCCGGCCAGGGGTCGCAGTGGCTCGGCATGGGCCGGGAGCTGGCGGAGTCGTCGCCGGTGTTCGCGGCCCGGCTGGCCGAGTGCGGTCAGGCGCTGGCCCCGTACGTGGACTGGTCCCTGGACGACGTACTGGCCGGAGCCGAAGGCGCGCCGAGCCTGGACCGGGCCGACGTCGTCCAGCCCGCACTGTGGGCGGTCATGGTGTCGCTGGCCGAGGTCTGGTCGGCGGCCGGCGTCGAACCGGATGCGGTGGTCGGGCATTCCCAGGGCGAGATCGCCGCCGCCTGCGTCGCGGGGATCCTCTCCCTGGACGACGCCGCCAAGATCGTGGCCCTGCGCAGCCAGGCGCTGACGGCGCTGTCCGGGCGCGGCGGCATGCTGTCCGTCGCCGAACCGGCGCAGGCCGTGGAGGCCCGGGTCGCGGCCCGGGACGGCCGGCTGACGGTCGCGGCGGTCAACGGACCCGACGCCACCGTCGTCTCCGGCGACCCGGACGCCATCGAGCAACTGGCGGCCGAGTGCGAGCACGACGGCGTACGGGCCCGGGTCCTGCCGGTGGACTACGCCTCCCACGGCCCCCAGGTGGACGCCATCCGGGACGACGTGCTCACCGCACTCGCGGGGATCACCCCGAGGCCCGCCCGGCTGCCGATGGTGTCGGCGATGACCGGAGAGTTCCTCGACGCCTCCCAGCTCGGCGCCGACTACTGGTACGCGAGCCTGCGCGCGCCGGTGCGGTTCTCTGCGGCGATCGAGACGCTCGGCCGGGCCGGATACCGGGTGTTCATCGAGTCCTCGCCGCACCCGGTGCTGATCGCGGCGATCACCGCCACCCTGGAGCGGGCCGAGGACGGCGGCTCCAACCGGACGCCGGTGGTGGCCGGGACGCTGCGCCGCGACGACGGCGGTCCCGCCCGGCTCCTGCAGTCGCTGGCCGAGGCTCACGTCAACGGCGTGGGCGTGGACTGGCCGAAGGTGCTGCCCGCCGGACGGCGGATCGACCTGCCCACGTACGCCTTCGAGCACCGGCGCTACTGGTCCCGGATGTCCCTCGGCGGAGCCGGGGACGTCCGGTCGGCCGGGCTGGGCGCGGTCGGCCATCCGCTGCTCGGCGCGGCCGTCGAACTGGCAGGCGGGGAAGGGGTGGTCCTGACCGGACGGGTGTCCCTGCGCTCGCAGCCCTGGCTCGGCGATCACGCCGTCGGCGGCACGGTGGTGCTGCCGGGCACGGCGTTCGTGGAGTTCGCGGTGCGGGCCGGGTACGAGGCCGGGTGTGCCCGGATCGTCGAGCTGACCCTGGCGGCGCCGCTGGTCCTGCCGGCCACCGGCGCGGTCCAGGTTCAGGTCACGGTCGGCGCACCGGATCAGGACGGACACCGGACCGTCGAGATCTACTCCCGCCCCGACGAGTCCGAGGGCGTCCCGTGGACCCAGCACGCCAGTGGGCGGCTCGCGCCGGACCGGCCCGCCGACCTGCCGCAGCCCGCCGACTTCCTGGTCTGGCCCCCTGCGGACGCGCAAGCCGTCGATGTCTCCGGCCTGTACGAGACCCAGGCCGCGGGCGGATACGGCTACGGGCCGGTCTTCCGCGGCCTGCGGGCGGCCTGGCGGCGCGGTGCCGACGTCTTCGCCGAGATCGCCCTGCCCGACACCGCCGCCTCCGACGCCGCCCGGTTCGGCATCCACCCGGCCCTGCTGGACGCGTCCCTGCACGCGGCCGGCCTGCTCACCGGTACCGGCCAGGCTGCCGGCGGATCGGACGGCGGCGGATCGGAGGGCGGCGAATCGGACGGCGGCGAATCGGACGGCGTGCGGCTGCCCTTCGCCTGGACCGGAGTCTCGCTCCAGGCGGCCGGCGCGGCCACGCTGCGGGTCCGGCTCTCCCAGGACGGCGCCGGCGGCCTCGTCCTGGACGCGGCCGATCCCACCGGCCGTCCCGTCGTGTCGGTGGAGTCCCTGGTGCTGCGGCCGATCGCGGCCGGAGCCCTGCAAGCCGCCGCCAACGGCCTGCGCGACGCCCTCTTCGGCGTCGAATGGATCCCGGTCGGCGGCGCCGAGACGTCGTCCGCCGGCCGATGGGCGCTGATCGGCGCCGACCCGTTCGGGATCGAGGCGGCCGGCAACCGGCTCGCCGCCACCGGCGTGACGCTGGAGACCCATCCGGACCTGGCCGCCCTGACCGAGGCGATCGAGGCCGGACTGCCCGCACCGGACCTGGTGCTGGCCGAGATCGGCACCGAGACCGCCACGGCGGGCAGCGAGGCCGCCCCCGGCGTCGCCGAGACCTCCCGGCTGATCGCCGGCCAGACCCTGGGCCTGGTCCAGCACTGGCTCACGCTCCCGGCCCTGTCCGAAGCCCGGCTGGTGATCCTGACACGGGGCGCCATCGCGGCGCGGCCCGGCGAGCCGGTCACCGACCTGGCCGCGGCCTCGGTGTGGGGGCTCGTCCGCTCCGCGCAGTCGGAGGAGCCGGGCCGCCTGGTCCTGATCGATCTCCCGGCGGACGGCGGCGCGGACGCGATCGGGCGCCTGGCCGCGGCCGTCGCGTCCGAGGAGCCGGAACTGGCGATCCGCGACCAGGGCGCCTACGGGCGGCGGCTGACCCGCCCGGCGAGCCGGCCGGAGCCGGACGCGGACCTCGTCGGGGACGCGCGGGAGCCCGGCCGCGGCACCGTCCTGATCACCGGGGGAACCGGCATGCTGGGGGCACTGGTCTCCCGGCACCTGGCGGCGACCGGGCGGGCCGGGCGGCTGACGCTGCTGAGCCGTTCGGGCCCGTCCGCCGAGGGGGCCGCGCTCCTGGCCGCCGACTGCGCGCAGGCCGGGGCCGGGGTGCGGATCCTGGCCGCTGACGCCGCCGACCGGCCCGCTCTGGCCGCGGTGCTCGCCCGGAGCGAGGGCCCGCTGACCGCCGTCGTCCACACCGCCGGGGTCCTGGACGACGGCGTGATCCGATCGCTGACCACCGAGCGGATCGACGCGGTGATGCGGCCCAAGGCCGACGTCGCCTGGAACCTGCACGAACTGACCCAGGGCGCCGATCTGGAGGCGTTCGTGCTGTTCTCGGCCGGGGCCGCGACCTTCGGCGCTCCCGGACAGGGCAACTACGCGGCCGGCAACGCCTTCCTCGACTCCCTGGCCGCCGGCCGGCGGGCGGCCGGGCTGCCCGCGATCTCGCTGGCCTGGGGACTGTGGGCCGACGCCAGCGCGATGACCGGGCACCTCAGCGCCGATGACCGGCAGCGGGCCGGCCGCGGCCTGATGAGCGAGATCACGGCCGAGGACGGCCTGGCCCTGCTGGATCTGGCCCTGACCCGGGACGAGGCGCTGCTGGTCCCGGCCCGGCTGAACGTGGCCGCCCTGCGAGGCCAGGCCGCCCGAGGCGAGCCGCCGGCCCCGCTCTGGCGCACCCTGACCGGCAACCCGCTGCGGCCGGCGTCCTCCGCCGGCGGCGCGGAAGCGGGGCGGCTGCTGCGGCAGCAGTTGAACGCGGTAGCCGAATCCGACCGCGACCGGATACTAATGAACCTGGTTCGCACGCATGCGGCCGCCGTTCTCGGTCATTCCTCGGCCGACGCCGTGGGAGCCGGACGGGCTTTCAAGGATCTGGGATTCGACTCGCTGACCGCTTTGGAGCTACGGAATCGGTTGAACGCCGCCACCGGGCTGAAACTGCCCGCGACCCTCGCATTCGACTACCCGACGCCGGCCGCCCTGTCTGAATACATCAAACGGGAGATCGGCTATGACCAGGCCGGCTCGGGCTCGGCCGTCCTGGACGAAGTCGGCAAACTTGAAAAGCTGATCAAGGGAGTTCCCTCCGGTGATGGTGCGCGAGCCGCACTGGCCGCGCGTCTGAAAGCTCTGCTGCTGACCTTGGAGAGCGATCACGACGCGGCGGCCGGCGACGCGGCCGACAACGACATCGAGGCAGCCACGGTCGAGAACATCTTCGATCTTCTCGACAACGAGCTCGCCGATTAACGAGTGCCCCTTTTTCAACCTCATCCCGTCCGCTCGGAGCAGGGAAGCGGGCCGAGAGCCGAGGGGCCGGAATCGAGTCGTGCCAGGCGACCCTGGTCACAACTCGATTCCGGGCGGCCTTCCCACCCCATGGGAAGAGGCGGTTGAAAAAGGCTCGGCGTCAAGGCCGACGCCGGGACGATGTGCGAGGAGCCGTTTCCATGGACAACGAAGCGAAATTTCTCGACTACCTGAAGCGGGCCACGGCCGACCTGCGCAAGGCCCGCCGGCGGGTGCGGCAACTGGAGGATCGCGCCCAGGAACCGGTGGCGATCGTCGGCATCGGCTGCCGTTTCCCGGGTGGGGTCGGGGATCCTGACGGCTTCTGGCAGTTGCTCGCCACCGGCGTGGACGCGATCTCGGGCTTCCCGGTCGATCGCGGCTGGGACACCGAGGGCGTCTACGGCGCCACTCCCGGCTCCGAGGCATCGACGACCCGTCAGGGCGGGTTCGTCTACGACGCGACGGGCTTCGACGCCGGCTTCTTCGGGATCAGCCCGCGCGAGGCACTGGCCATGGACCCGCAGCAGCGGCTCCTGCTCGAAACGTCCTGGGAGGCCCTGGAACACGCGGGCATCGATCCCGGCACGCTGCGCGGCACCGCCACCGGCGTGTTCGCCGGCGCCGGCTTCTCCGCCTACGGCGCGGCGGTGCCCGCCAGTGACGCCGAAGGCTACGTGGTCACCGGCAACGCCACCAGCGTGATCTCCGGGCGGGTGGCGTACACGCTCGGGCTCGAAGGCCCGGCCGTGACCGTGGACACGGCCTGCTCGTCCTCCCTGGTCGCGCTGCACCTGGCCGTCCAGGCGCTGCGTTCGGGCGAGTGCACGCTGGCTCTGGCCGGCGGCGTGACCGTGATGGCGGAGCCGGGGACGTTCGCGGAGTTCTCCCGGCAGGGCGGCCTCGCCTTCGACGGGCGGTGCAAGGCGTTCTCCGCCGCCGCCGACGGCACCGGCTGGGGCGAGGGCGTGGGCATGCTCGTCGTCGAGCGCCTGTCCGACGCGCGCCGCAACGGCCACCGGGTGCTGGCCGTGGTCCGCGGCAGCGCGGTGAACCAGGACGGCGCGTCGAACGGGCTGACGGCGCCCAACGGCCCCTCCCAGCAGCGCGTGATCCGGGCCGCGCTCGCCAACGCCCGGCTGTCGGCCGCCGAGGTGGACGCGGTCGAGGCGCACGGCACCGGCACGGTGCTCGGCGACCCGATCGAGGCCCAGGCCATCCTGGCCACCTACGGCCAGGACCGGCCCGAGGACCGGCCGCTGTGGCTGGGCTCGGTCAAGACGAACATCGGCCACACCCAGTCGGCCGCCGGCGTCGCCGGCGTGATCAAGATGGTGCTGGCCATGCGGCATGGCCTGCTGCCCCGCACCCTGCACGCCGAAGACCCCTCCCCGTACGTGGACTGGTCGGCCGGGCACGTCCGGCTGCTGACCGAGCCGGTGCCGTGGCCGGTCGGCGGGGAGCCACGCCGGGCCGGCGTCTCCGCCTTCGGGATCAGCGGCACCAACGCCCACGTCATCCTGGAGGAGCCGCCGGCTCCGGCTCCCGCCACAAGCGAGTCCACCCCCGGCGACGCCGATGAGCCCGCCGGCGGCGAGGCGGCGTCCCCCGCCGAGCCCGCGAAACCGCCCGTGCTGAACAGCGGCACGGTGGGCTGGCTGGTGTCGGGCCAGAGCGCCGACGGCCTGCGGGCCCAGGCGTCGCGGCTGGCCGCCCACCTCAACGCGCGCGCGGCGCAGGCGACCCCGGTGGATGTCGCCTGGTCGCTGGCCACCACCCGCGCGGCCCTCGACCACCGCGCCGTCGTGCTCGGCGACGACCGCGACGAGCTGGTCGCAGCGGTGTCGGCGCTGGCCGCCTCGGCCCCGTCGGCCGCGGTGGTGACCGGCGTCGCCGAGCCCTCCCGCCGGGTCGTGTTCGTCTTCCCCGGCCAGGGGTCGCAGTGGGTGGGGATGGGCCGGGAGTTGGCGGAGTCGTCGCCGGTGTTCGCGGCGCGGCTGGCCGAGTGCGGGCAGGCGCTGGCCCCGTACGTGGACTGGTCCCTGGACGACGTCCTGGCCAGCCGGGAGGGGGCGCCCGGCTTCGACCGGGTCGATGTGGTGCAGCCGGTGCTGTGGGCCATGATGGTCTCGCTCGCTGAGCTGTGGCAGGCCGCCGGGGTGAAGCCCGATGCCGTGGTCGGGCATTCGCAGGGTGAGATCGCGGCGGCGGTGGTGGCCGGGATCCTGTCCCTGGACGACGCGGCCAAGGTGGTCGCGCTGCGCAGCCGGGCCCTGACCGCCCTGTCCGGAGCCGGTGGCATGCTGTCCATCGCCGCCCCGGCCGACGCCGTCGCCGGCCGGCTGGGTTCGAGCGGCGGATCGCTGTCGGTGGCGGCGGTCAACGGACCGAGCGCCACGGTCGTCTCCGGTGAGCCCGCCGCCCTGGCCGAGCTGGCCGCCGAGTTCGAGCGGGGCGGGGTGCGGACCCGCCTGCTGCCGGTGGACTACGCCTCCCACGGGCCGCAGGTGGACGCGATCCGCGACGAGGTGCTGAGCCTGCTCGCGGGCATCACCCCGCGGCCGGGCCGGCTGCCGATGGTCTCGGCGATGACCGGCGACCACCTGGAGGGCCCCGAGGCGGACGCCGGGTACTGGTACGCCAGCCTGCGGGCGCCGGTGCAGTTCTCCCGGGCCGTGGAGATGCTGGGCCGGGCCGAGTACGACGCGTTCATCGAGGTCTCCGCGCACCCGGTCCTGACCACCGCGATAGCCGCCACCTTCGAGACCGGCGCCCTGACCGTGCCGGTCGTGTCCGGGACGCTGCGCCGCGACGACGGCGGGCCGTCCCGGCTGCTGGCGTCCCTGGCCGAGGTGTACGTACGCGGCGTCGCCGTGGACTGGCCGTCGGTGCTGGCCGAGGGCGAGCGGATCGACCTGCCGACCTACGCGTTCCAGCGCCGGTACTACTGGCCGAAGCCGGCTCCGGCCGGCGCGCACAACGGGTCCGCGACGGGCCGGACGGACCCGGTGTCGGAGGGCGAGGCCCGGTTCTGGGCCGCCGTCGAGGCCGAGGACGTGACCGGCCTGGCCGGCGCGCTCTCGGTCGAGGAGGGCTGGCCGTTCAGCGACGTCGTTCCGGCGATGGCCTCCTGGCGCCGCCGCGAGCGCGAGCGGTCGGCGGTGGCCGACTGGCGGTACCGGGTGGCCTGGGTGCCGGTCGCCGACCCCGGGCCGGCCACCCTGTCCGGAACCTGGCTCGTCCTGGCCCCCGCCTCCGAGCCGGCCGGCCCCGGAGACGCGGACGACTACCTGACCGCCGGGGTCGTACGGGCCCTGTCCGCCCGCGGCGCCGATGTCGTCACGCTGCACGTCGCTCCGGACGCGCTCGACCGCGAGACGCTCGCCGCGCGGCTCGCCACGGCCGCCGGATCGGCCGCGCCGCCGGCCGGGGTGCTCTCGCTGCTGGCGCTGGACGAGGCGCCGCTGGCCGGACAGCCGGTCGTGGCCGCGGGCCTGGCCGGCACCCTCGCCCTGGTCCAGGCGCTCGGCGACGCCGGGATCGCGGCCCCGCTGTGGCTGCTCACCCAGGGCGCCGTCGCGGCGGGCCCGGACGAGCCGCTGACCAACCCGATCCAGGCCCAGGTTTGGGGCCTGGGCCGGGTCGCCGGCCTGGAGCACCCGGACCGGTGGGGCGGCATGGTCGATCTGCCGCCCGTGCTCGACGAACCGGCCGCCGATCGCCTGGGCGCCGTGCTGGCCGGATGCGGTGAAGACCAGATCGTGATCCGGCCCGGCGGCATCCGGGCCCGGCGGCTGGTCCGCTCGGCCACCCGCCGGACCGACCCCGAACCGTCGTGGACGACCCGCGGCAGCGTGCTGGTGACCGGGGCCGGCGGCGCGATCGGCCCGGACCTGGCCGCCTGGCTGTCCCGTTCGCGGGTACCGCACACGGTGCTGGTCAGCCGCCGCGGCCCGCAGACCCCCGGCGCCGCGACCCTGGCCGCGACCATGGCCGAAGCCGGCACCGCCGTGACCATGGCCGTGTGCGACGTGTCCGACCGCGACAGCGTCGCCGGACTCCTGCGCTGGATCCCGGCGGTGGCGCCTCCGCTGTCGGTGGTGATCCACGCGGCGGTCGCCGTCGAGCTCACCCCGCTGCGGGACATCGACGTCGCCGAGCTGGCCCTCGCCTGCGGCGCCAAGGTCGCCGGGGCGGCCCACCTGGACGAACTGACCTCCGGCCTGGATCTCGACGCGTTCGTCCTGTTCTCCTCGATCACCGCCACCTGGGGCGTCAGCGATCACGGCTCCTACGCCGCCGCCAACGCCTACCTGGACGCGCTGGCCGAGAACCGGCGCTCCCGCGGCCTGCCCGCGACCTCGGTGGCCTGGGGCGTGTGGGATTCGGGCGGCCGATTCGACGAGATCGCCACAGGGGGGCCGGGCGAGCCGGTTCCCGCCGCCGAATGGCTGCCGCAGAGCCTGATCCCGGACCGGCTGCGCCGTCAGGGCCTGCGGCTCCTGGACCCGGAACGGGCCCTGGTGGCGCTGAGCCAGGTGCTGGCCGCCGACGAGACCGCGCTGGCCGTCGCCGACGTGGACTGGCCCCGGTTCTCGGCCGTGTTCAACGCGGCCCGGTCCTGGCGCCTGCTGGACGAGATCCCCGAGGCCCGTCAGGCGGTGGCCGAAACCGGGGCCGTCGCGGTGTCGGGCGAGGCGGCCGGTCTGCTCGCCCGCCTGCTCGGAGTGTCGCCGGTGCAGCGCGAGCGGATCGTGACGGACCTGGTGCGCGGGCACGCGGCCGCCGTCCTGGGCCACAGCTCACCGGACGCCGTCCACGCCACGCGGGCCTTCCGGGACATGGGGTTCGACTCGCTGACGGCGGTGGAGCTGCGCGGCAGGCTGAACCAGGCCACCGGCCTGCAACTGCCCTCGACCGTGGTGTTCGACTATCCGTCCCCGCTGCTGCTGGCCAGGGAGATCCTGACCCGGCTGATCGGGTCGGCGGCCCTGACGGCGGACCAGCCGCGAGTGACCCCCGTGTCGTCGGACGACCCGGTGGTGATCGTGGGGATGGGCTGCCGGTTCCCCGGCGGCGCGGACAGCCCCGAGGCGCTGTGGGAGCTGCTGGCGACCGGTAGGGACGCCATCTCCGGCTTCCCGGCCGACCGCGGCTGGGACCTCACCGGCCTGGCCGGCCCCGGTTCCGGCGAGCCGTCGTACGCCCCCGAGGGCGGTTTCATCACCGGGATGGCCGACTTCGATCCAGCGTTCTTCCGGATCAGCCCGCGCGAGGCGCTGGGCATGGACCCGCAGCAGCGGCTGCTGCTGGAGACGTCGTGGGAGGCCCTGGAACGGGCCGGGATCGATCCGGCGACGTTGCGGGGCTCGCTGACCGGCGTCTTCACCGGCGCGTCGTCCTCCGGGTACGCCGGCCTGGCCGGCTTCGGGGCCGGGGTGGCGGGTTCCGAAGGCCATCTGATGATCGGGAACCTGACCAGCGTGATCTCCGGCCGGGTCTCCTACACGCTCGGCCTGGAAGGCCCGGCGGTGACGGTGGACACCGCCTGCTCGTCGGCCCTCGTCGCGCTGCACCTGGCCGCGCAGGCCCTGCGCGGCGGCGAGTGCGACCTGGCCCTGGCCGGGGGCGTCATGGTGATCACCGACCCGACCGAGTTCATCGGCTTCTCCCAGCAGGGCGCGCTGGCGGCCGACGCCCGCTGCAAGGCGTTCTCGGCCGACGCGGACGGTATGAGCCTGGCCGAGGGCGTCGGGGTGCTCGTACTGGAACGGCTCTCCGACGCCCGCAGGAACGGGCACCCCGTCCTGGCGGTGGTGGCCGGCAGCGCGGTGAACCAGGACGGCGCCTCCAACGGCCTGTCCGCGCCGAACGGCCCGTCGCAGCAGCGGGTGATCCGGGCGGCCCTGGCCAGCGCCGGGCTGCGGCCGGGCGACATCGACGTGATCGAGGCCCACGGCACCGGGACCGCGCTCGGCGACCCGATCGAGGCCCAGGCCATCCTGGCCACCTACGGGCAGGACCGGCCCGAGGACCGGCCGCTGCTGCTGGGGTCGGTGAAGTCCAACATCGGGCACACCCAGCAGGCCGCCGGCGCGGCCGGGATCATGAAGATGGTCCTGGCCCTGCAGCACGGCCTGGTGCCGGCCACCCTGCACGCGGACGTGCCGTCCCCGCACGTGGACTGGACGGCCGGTGACGTCCGGCTGCTGACCGAGCCGGCGGACTGGACGCCGGGCGGCTGCCCCCGCCGGGCCGGCGTCTCGTCCTTCGGGATCAGCGGCACCAACGCCCACGTCATCCTCGAAGAGCCCCCGGCCGCCGAGCCCGCCGAGCCCGCCGAGGCCGCCGAGGGCCCGGACCACGGCGACGGCGCGGAGCCGTCCGAGCCCAAGGTCCTCACCGCCGGAGCCCTGGCCTGGCTCGTGTCGGGACACACCCCGGCCGGCCTGACCGACCAGGCCCGGCGGCTGGCCGCCCACCTCGACGCCGGCCCGGAGCTCGACCCGGCCGACGTCGGCTGGTCGCTGGCCACCACCCGCACCGCGCTGGAGCACCGGGCCGTGGTGCACGGCGAGAACCGCGACGACCTCATGGCCGCTCTGGCCGCGCTCGCGGCCGGCGAACCGTCGCCCCGGGTCGTCACCGGCACCGCCGGGGCCGCCGGGCCGGTGGTGTTCGTCTTCCCGGGTCAGGGTGGCCAGTGGGTCGGCATGGGTCAGGAGCTGGCCCGGACGAGTCCGGTGTTCGCGGCGCGGCTGGCGGAGTGCGGGCGGGCGTTGGCTCCGTTTGTGGACTGGGATCTGGCCGAGGTTCTGGCCGCCGGTCCCGGCGCTCCGGGTCTGTCGCGGATCGATGTGGTGCATCCGGCGTTGTGGGCGGTGATGGTCTCGCTGGCGGCGGTGTGGGAGGCGGCGGGTGTCCGTCCGGATGCGGTGATCGGTCACAGTCAGGGGGAGATCGCGGCCGCGTGTGTGGCCGGGGTGCTGTCCCTGTCCGACGCCGCCCGGGTCGTGGCCCGCCGTGGCCAGGCCATGATCCCCTTGGCCGGCCGGGGCGGCGTGCTTTCCATCGCCGCGTCCCTGGAGGCCGTCGAAGCCCGGCTGCGCGGCGGGGACGGGCGGGTCACGGTGGCGACGGTGAACGGCCCTGAGGCCGTCACGGTGTCCGGTGCGGTGGACGCTTTGCAGGCGCTGGCGGCCGAGTGCGAGCGTGATGGGGTGCGGGCCCGGTTCGTGCCGATGGACTACGCGCCGCACGGCCCGCAGGTGGAGGGCATCCGGGACGAGGTCCTGGCCGTCCTGGACGGCATCACCCCCGGCCCCGCCCTGATTCCGATGGTCTCGGGCATGACCGGGGACTACCTGGACGGGTCCGAGGCGGGAGCCGAGTACTGGTACGCGAGCCTCCGCTCGACGGTCCGGTTCACGCACGGCATCGAGCGTCTGGCCCGTGACGGGTACGGGGTGTTCATCGAGGTCTCGCCGCATCCGGTGCTGACGGCGGCGATGGCCGCCACCCTGGAAGGCTTGGGCGGGCCCGAGGGCGCCGCGCCGGTGGTGACCGGGACGCTGCGGCGGGACGACGGCGGCCCGGCCCGGCTGCTGGCGTCGCTGGCCGAGGTCCACGTCCACGGCGTCCCCGTTGACTGGACCACGGTCCTGCCCACCGGGGCCCGGGTCGGCCTGCCCACGTACGCGTTCCAGCGTCAGCGGTACTGGCCGAAGCCGGTGGCGGCCACCTCCGCCGGGGCCAACGCCCTGGGCCTGGCCGCGGCCGGCCATCCGCTGCTGGGCGCGGCCGTGGAACTGGCCGGCGGCCAGGGACTACTGTTCACCGGACGGCTGTCGCTGTGGTCCCAGCCCTGGCTGGCCGACCACGCCATCGCCGGAACCGTCCTGCTGCCCGGGACGGCGTTCGTGGAGCTCGCCGTACGGGCCGGATACCAGGCCGGCTGCCCACGGATCGAGGAACTGACCCTGGCCGCGCCGCTGGTCCTGCCCCCCGACGGCGCGGTCCGGGTGCAGGTCACCGTGAGCGCCCCGGACGAGCGGGGCCACCGGGCGGTCGAGGTGTACGGCCAGGCGGAGGACGCGGCCGGCGACGCGGCCTGGACCCGGCACGCCGCCGGTCTGCTCGCCCCGGCCACGGCCCCGGCGGACCACGAGCCCGGCGATTTCCAGGTCTGGCCGCCGGAGGGCGCCGAAGCGGTGGACCTCACCGGCCGGTACGAGGCCCAGGCCGAGGGCGGCTACGCGTTCGGGCCGACGTTCCGCGGACTGCGCTCGGCCTGGCGGCGCGGAGGCGACATCTTCGCCGAGGTCGCCCTACCTGAGGAGGCGGCCGACGACGCCGCCGGTTTCGGCCTGCACCCGGCCCTGCTCGACGCCTCCCTGCACGCCGCCGGGCTGGCCGGGGACGCCTGGACCGGCCCCCTCGCCGCCGGGGGACAGGAGGTCCTGCTGCCGTTCGCCTGGACCGGGCTGTCCCTGTACGCGGCCGGCGCCGCCCGGCTGCGGGTCCGCCTGCGGCAGGACGCCGCCGGCGGCGGGATCGCGCTCGTCGCGACCGACACCACCGGCGCGCTCGTGGTCCGCGCCGACTCGCTGGTGCTGCGCCCGGTCGCCGCCGGGGCCCTCCAGAC
Source organism: Thermocatellispora tengchongensis (assembly GCF_014202315.1). Lineage (GTDB taxonomy): Bacteria > Actinomycetota > Actinomycetes > Streptosporangiales > Streptosporangiaceae > Thermocatellispora > Thermocatellispora tengchongensis. Next base: position 60,129 of record NZ_JACHGN010000018.1, read on the forward strand.
GGCCGCAAGCGCCCTCGACGACTCCCTGTTCGCCGTCGAATGGACGCCGGTCGGCGCCACCGGCACCACCCCGGACGCCACCCCCGGGACCTGGGCCGTCATCGGCGCCGATCCCTTCGGGCTGGCCGCCGGCCTCACCGCGTCCGGCGTCCAGACGCGCGGACACGCCGGCCTGACCGACCTGGCCCAGGCGATCGACGCCGGCGAGCCCATCCCCGACCTGGTCTTCACCGGCATCGACGGAACCGGTGACGCCGCCGGCCCGGCCGAGGCCGCCCGGCGGCTGACCGCAGACGCGCTCGGCCTCCTCCAGCAGTGGGCCGCCCTGGACGCGCTCGCGCCGGCCCGGCTGGTGATCGTCACCCGCGGGGCCGTCGCCACCGAAGCCGGCGCGAAGGTGGCCGATCCGGCCGCCGCGGCCGTCTGGGGCCTGGTCCGCTCCGCGCAGTCGGAGAACCCCGACCGGCTGATCCTGGCCGATCTCCCCGCGCCCGGCGCCGACGCCGTCCCCGCGGCCGGTACCGGCGGTGACGCCTTCGGCGTGCTCGCCGCCGCGCTGGGCTCCGGCGAACCGGAACTCGCCATCCGCGATCACACCGCGTACGGGCGGCGGCTGGTGCGCTCGGCCGCACCGCCGCTGACCCCGCCGGCCACCGGCCCCTGGCGGCTGGACGCCCCCGAGAAGGGCACCCTGGCCGGCCTGGCCCTCGTGCCGTACCCGGAGGCGACCGCGCCGCTGCGGCCCGGGGAGGCCCGGATCGCCGTGCGCGCCGCCGGCCTGAACTTCCGCGACGTCCTGATCGCCCTCGGCATGTACCCGGTGGAGGCGCCGGTCGGCACCGAGATCGCCGGCATCGTCACCGAGACCGGCCCCGGGGTGACCCACCTGAGCGCCGGGGATCGCGTGCTCGGGATCGCGGCCGGCGGCGCCGGCCCGCTCACCGTCGCCGACGCCCGCCTCCTGACCCGGATGCCGGCGGACTGGTCGTTCGCCGAGGCCGCCACCGTACCGATCGCCTACTCGACCGCCTGGTACGCGCTGGTCGACCTCGCCGCCGCGCGGCCCGGTCAGCGGCTGCTCGTGCACGCCGCGGCCGGCGGCGTCGGAACGGCCGCGGTCGCCGTGGCCAGGCACCTTGGCCTCGACGTCTACGCCACCGCGAGCCCGGCCAAGTGGCCCGCGCTGCGGGCGATGGGCCTGGACGACGACCACATCGCCTCGTCCCGGACGGCCGAGTTCGAGACCGCCTTCCTGGCCGCCACCGGCGGCGAGGGCATGGACATCGTCCTCAATGCCCTGGCCGGGGAGCTGACCGACGCGTCGCTGCGGCTGCTGCCCCGCGGCGGCACCTTCCTGGAGATGGGCAAGACCGACCTCCGGGACCCGGCCGAGCTCGCCCGCGAGCACCCGGGCGTCGACTACCGGCCCTTCGTCACCGGCGACGCCCCGCCGGAGCGCCTCACCGAGATCCTGGCCGAGACCACCGGGCTGGTCGCGGCCGGCACCCTGGCGATGCCCCCGATGCGGGTCTGGGACGTGCGCCGGGCGCCGGAGGCGTTCCGGTTCATGAGCCAGGCCCGGCACGTCGGGAAGATCGTGCTGACCGTCCCGCCCGGCCCCGCCGCCGTCCGCCGCCCCGGCACGGTGCTGATCACCGGCGGGACCGGAACCCTGGGCGGCCTGGTCGCCCGGCATCTGACCACCACCGGACGCGCCGCCCGGGTGGTGCTGACCAGCCGGTCGGGACCGGCCGCCCGCGGCGCCGCCGCCCTGGCCGCCGAGCTGGCCACGGCCGGCGCCGGCGTGCGCGTCGTCGCCGGTGACGCCGCCGACCGGTCCGCGCTGGCCACGGTGCTGGCCGGTGAGGAACCGACCGGCGTCGTCCACGCCGCCGGCGTCCTCGACGACGGCGTGATCGGGTCGCTGACTCCCGCCCGGATCGACGCGGTGATGCGGCCCAAGGCCGACGCCGCCTGGAACCTGCACGAACTCACCCAGGGCATGGACCTGGACGCCTTCGTCCTGTTCTCGGCCGGCGCCGCCACCTTCGGCGCCGCCGGGCAGGGCAACTACGCCGCCGCCAACGCCTTCCTCGACGCTCTGGCCGCCCACCGGCTCGCGGCCGGGCTCCCCGCCGTCTCCCTGGCCTGGGGTCTGTGGGCCGACGCCAGCGCCATGACCGAGAACCTCAGCGCCCAGGACGTGAACCGGATCGCCCAAGGCGGCGTCGGCGCCCTCAGCGCCGAACAGGGGCTCGGCCTGCTGGACCTGGCCCTGACCCGGGACGACGCCCTCCTGGTCCCGGCCCGGCTCGACCTGGCCGGGATCAGGGCGCAGGCCGCGATGGGCACCGAACTCGCCCCGCTGTGGCGGGCCCTCACCGGCGGCCCGGCCCGGCCGCCGATGGCGTCCGCGGCCGGCGCGCGCGGAGGATCGGCCGCGGAGGCGCTGCGCCGGCAGCTCGCCGAACGCTCCGGACCGGACCGGGACCGGCTGCTCCTGGACCTGGTCCGCGGCCACGCGGCCGCCGTCCTCGGACACACCTCGCCCGAGGCCGTCGAGCCGCGCCGCGCCTTCCGCGACCTCGGCTTCGACTCCCTGACCTCGGTCGAACTGCGCAACCGGCTCTCCACCGCCACCGGCCTGCGGCTGCCGGCCACGGTGGTGTTCGACCACCCCTCGTCCTCGGCCCTCGCCGACCACCTGCGGGGCCGGCTCCTGGGCGAAGGCGCCCTGGTGAGGGTCGCGCCGGCCGTGACCGCCGCGGCCACGGAGCCGATCGCGATCGTGGCCATGAGCTGCCGCTTCCCCGGCGACGTCCGAGACCCCGAAGGATTCTGGGAACTCCTGGCCGCCGGCACCGACGCGATCTCCCCGCTGCCGGGCGACCGCGGCTGGGACACCGCCGGCCTGACCGACCCGGACCTCGGCCACGGCGGCGCGAACACCGGCCAGGGCGGATTCATCACCGGCGCCGCCGATTTCGACCCCGGCTTCTTCGGGATCAGCCCGCGCGAGGCCCTGACCATGGACCCGCAGCAGCGGCTGCTGCTGCAGACCTCGTGGGAGGCGCTGGAGCGGGCCGGTCTCGACCCGGCCACCCTGCGCGGCTCCGCGACCGGCGTCTACGTGGGGGCGGCGTTCTCCGGGTACGGTGCCGGCCTGCCGCTCGAACTGGCCGGCCACATGATGACCGGCACCGCCGCCAGCGTGATGTCCGGGCGGATCTCGTACACGCTGGGCCTGGAAGGGCCCGCGGTCACGATCGACACCGCCTGCTCGTCCTCGCTGGTGGCCCTGCACATGGCCGTGGCCGCGCTGCGGGCCGGGGAGTGCACGATGGCGCTGGCCGGCGGAGCCACGATCATGGCGACCCCGGGCGGCCTGGTCAGCTTCTCCCAGCAGCAGGCCCTGGCCGCCGACGGACGGTGCAAGGCGTTCTCGACCATGGCCGACGGCATGGGCATGGCCGAGGGCGTCGGCATGCTGGTCATCGAACGGCTCTCGGACGCTCAGCGGAACGGGCACCCGGTGCTGGCCGTGATCCGCGGCAGCGCGATGAACCAGGACGGCGCCTCCAACGGCCTGACCGCGCCGAACGGCCCCTCCCAGCAGCGCGTCATCCGGGCCGCGCTCGCGAACGCCGGGCTGTCCCCGGCCGACGTGGACGCGATCGAGGCCCACGGCACCGGAACCGAGCTGGGCGACCCGATCGAGGCGCAGGCGCTGCTGGCCACCTACGGGCAGGACCGTCCCGACGGGCGTCCGCTCTGGCTCGGCTCGGTGAAGAGCAACATCGGGCACACGCAGTGCGCCGCCGGGGTGGCCAGCGTGATCAAAATGGTGCTGGCCCTGCAACACCAGGAACTGCCGCGCAGCCTGTACGCCGACCGGCCGTCCACCCACGTGGACTGGACCGAAGGTGACATCCGGCTGCTGGCCGAGGCCCAGCCGTGGCCCGCGAACGGGCGGGTGCGCCGGGCCGGGGTGTCGTCGTTCGGGATCAGCGGCACGAACGTCCACCTGCTGATGGAGGAGGCTCCCGCCCCGGTTCCGCCGGACAGGGCCGAGATCGGGTCCGTTCCCGTCCTCACCGGCTCCATCACGGCGTGGCCGGTGTCCGGCCGGACCCGCGCCGCGCTGGCCGGTCAGGCGACCCGGCTGGCCGAATTCGTCGCGGCCCGTCCCGAACTGGACGCCGCCGACGTGGCCTGGTCGCTGGTCACCACCCGGTCGGTGTTCGAGCACCGGGCCGTGGTCACCGGCCGGAGCCGGGAGGAACTGCTGCCGGGCCTGTCGGCGGTGAGCGCGGGCCTGCCGGCCGCCGGCGTCGTCACCGGGGAGGTCCCGGTCGGCGGCGGCACCGGCCGCGTGGTGTTCGTCTTCCCCGGCCAGGGCTCGCAGTGGGCCGGGATGGGCCGGGAGCTGGCGGAGTCGTCGCCGGTGTTCGCGGCCCGTCTGGCCGAGTGCGGCCGGGCGCTGGCTCCGTACGCGGACTGGTCGTTGGACGACGTGCTGCACGGCCGGGAGGGCGCGCCGAGCCTGGACCGGGTGGATGTCGTGCAGCCGGTGCTGTGGGCCGTGATGGTGTCGCTGGCCGCGGTGTGGCAGGCCGCCGGAGTGGAACCGGACGCGGTCGTCGGCCACAGCCAGGGCGAGATCGCCGCTGCGGTGGTCGCGGGGATTCTGTCGCTGGATGACGCCGCGAAGATCGTGGCGTTGCGGAGCCGGGCGTTGACCGCGTTGTCGGGCCGGGGCGGGATGCTCTCCATCGCCGAGTCCGTCACCGCCGTCCGGAGCCGGGTGCAGTCGTGGGGTGAGCGGGTGTCGGTCGCGGCGGTGAACGGCCCGGTCGCGACGGTGGTCTCGGGTGATCCGGACGCGCTGGCGGAGGTCCTGGCCGCATGTGAGCGGGAGGGTGTCCGGGCGCGGATGCTGCCGGTGGACTACGCCTCGCACGGCCCCCAGGTGGACGAACTCCGCGAGGAGATCCTGAAGCTGCTGGACGGTGTCACTCCCCAGCCGGGCCGGGTCCCGATGGTGTCGGCGATGAGCGGCGAGTTCGTGGAAGGCCCGGAGATGGACGCCGGGTACTGGTACGCCAGCCTGCGCGCGACCGTGGAGTTCTCCCGCGCGATCGAAGCACTGGGCCGGGCCGGGTACGGGGTGTTCGTCGAGACCTCTCCTCACCCGGTGCTGACCGCCCCGGTCACCGCCACCCTCGAAGGACTGTCCGCAACCACCGACCCGGTGGTCACCGGGACCCTGCGCCGGGGCGACGGCGGCCCGGCGCGGCTGCTGGCCTCCCTGGCGGAGGTGCACGTGCGCGGTGTCGCGGTGGACTGGAGTGCGGTCCTGGCCGAGGCCGAGCGGGTGGACCTTCCGACCTACGCGTTCGCGTCCCAGCGGTTCTGGCCTGCGCCGGTCGCGTCCGGGGCCGGGGACCTCACCTCGGCAGGTCTCGAATCGGTCGGTCACCCGCTGCTGGGCGCGAGCGTCGAACTGGCCGAGGGCGAGGGACTGGTCGTCACCGGCCGGCTGTCGCTGCGCGCCCAGCCCTGGCTGGCCGACTACGCGGTCGCCGGGATCGTGGTGCTGCCGGGCACGGCGCTCGCCGAACTCGCGGTCGTGGCCGGTCACCACGCCGGGTGCCCCCGGATCGAGAAGCTCACCCTGACCGCGCCGCTGGTGCTGTCCGCCGACCACCCGACCCAGGTCCAGATCACCCTCGGCGCCCCGGAGGACGGCCCTGAGCCCGGCCGGCGTACCGTCCAGATCTACGCCCGCACCGAGAACCCCGGCGACCCGATGAGCGAGCCGGCCGACGGCGCCCCGGCCTGGACCTGGCACGCGAGCGGCGTGCTGACCCCGGCCCGCCCGGCCGAGCCCGCCCTGGCCCGGGAATTCCTCACCTGGCCGCCCACCGGCGCCGAACCGATCGACCTCTCCGGCCTCGCCGACGCCCAGACCGCCGCCGGGCACGCGTACGGCCCGGCCTTCCGCGGCCTGCGTGCCGCGTGGCGGCAGGGGGACGACATCGTCGCCGAGGTCGCGCTGCCCGAACCGGTCGCCGCCCAGGCCGGCGCGTTCGGAATCCACCCCGCCCTGCTCGACGCCGCCTTCCAGGCCACGGCGCTGTTCCCCGGCCCCGGCGAGACGGCGGGGGAGGGGACCCGGGTCCCGTTCTCCTGGACCGGCCTCTCGGTGTACTCGCCGGGCGCGTCCCGGCTGCGGGTCCGGCTCCGCTCCGGCTCCGACGGCTGGTCGCTGACCGCGGCGGACGGCACCGGCATGCCCGTCGCGTCCGTCGCCTCGCTGGCGCTGCGGCCGGTGACGGCCGGTCAGCTCCGGATGGCGGGGAACACCCTGCGCGACGCCCTGTTCGGCCTGTCCTGGGTGCCGATCCCCGATCCCACCGTCGCGGTCACCGGACCGTGGGCGGTGATCGGAGCCGACCTCATCGGACTCGGCGCGGGACTGCGCGCGGCCGGCGCCACCGTGGCCGATCATCCGGACCTGGACGCCCTGGCCGCCGCCGTCGAGGGCGGTGAACCGGTCCCGCAGTTCGTCGTCGCCTGCCTGGAGACGGCGGCGAAGACCGCCGAGGGACCGGGCGAGGCCGTCCGCAGGGTGACCGGCGAGGTCGAAGCCCTGGTACAGCGGTGGCCGGCGCTCGAATCGCCGGCCGGGGCCCGCCTGGTGCTGGTGACCCGGGGGGCGGTCGCGACCGGGCCGGACCAGCCCGCGCCGGATCTGACCGGGGCCGCCGTCTGGGGGCTGGTCCGCTCGGCCCAGTCGCGGCACCCGGGCCGCCTGATCCTGGCCGATCTGTCGCCCGGGAACGACGGCGCGAACGACCGGCTGAGCATGCTCGCCGCGTCCCTGACCTCCGACGAGCCGGAACTCGCCCTGCGGGGCGACACGGTGTACGGACGGCGCCTGACCCGCCCGGCCGGCGGCGTCATCCCCACGAACCCGCCCACGGAACACACGCCGGGGACGGTCCTGGTCACCGGCGGACCCGGGACGGCGGCGGCTCGCGCCGCCGGTCACCTGGCCCGGACCGGCCGGGCCGCGGCCGTGACCGTGGCCACCCGTCCCGGCCCGGCCGCCCCCGGCGCCGCCGCCCTGGCCGCCGCCCTGGCCACCGCCGGGGCCGGCGTCCGGATCGTCGCCTGCGACCTGGCCGCCCGGGACGACCGTCCCGGCCTCGCCGCCCTGGCGGCGCCCGAGGCCCCGGTGCGGATCGTGATCCACGAGGCCGAGGACGGCGACGACCCGGCCGCGCCCGATGCGGCGTGGAACCTGCACCGGCTCACCGCCGATCTCGACCTGGACGCGTTCGTCCTGTTCTCCACCCTCACCGCCGTCCTCGGCGCCCCCGAGGCGACCGGCCGGATGAGCGCCCAGGCCGGCTTCCTGCATGCCCTGGCCGCCCACCGCCGCGCGGCCGGCCTGCCCGCCGTCGCGCTGGCCTGGGGACCGTCGTCCGGCGGAAGCTCCGGCCCCGCCTCCGAACCGCCGCCGGACACGCGCCCTGCCGCCGTCGGCGACCTGAGCGAGGACGACGCGCTGGCGCTGCTCGATCTCGTGCTGGAGCGCGAGGAGGACTTCCTGGTGCCGGCGCGGCTGAACCTGGGCCGGCTGCGCGCCCCGGCCGAGCCGGGGACAGGCCGGGAACCGGCGCCCGTGTGGCGGAGCCTGGCCGGGTCCGTGGCCGCGGCGGAGCCGGAGGACGACCACGCCGAGGTCACCGAGGCCCTGCGCCGGCAACTGGCGGAGCTGTCGCCGGAGGATCAGGAGCGGACGCTGCTCGGCCTGGTCCGGGCGCACGTGGCCGCCGTCCTCGGTCAGGGCTCGCCCGAGGCGATCGAGCCTCGCCGCGCCTTCAGCGACCTCGGGTTCGACTCGATGATCGCGGTCGAGCTGCGCAACAGGCTGAACGCGGCGACCGGCCTGAAACTGCCCGCCACGGTCGTCTTCGACTACCCCACCACGGCGGCGGTGGCGGAGTACCTGCGTGAGTGCCTGGTGCTCGACGGCGCCGGCGGCGTGGACGCCGAGGAGGAAGCGCTCCGGCGCATCCTGGCCACCACCCCGATGTCCCGGTTCCGCGACGCCGGAATCCTCGACGCCCTCATGCGCCTGGCCGACCCCGACAGCGAAACCGCGGGCTCCGGCGGGGACGCCCGCGCCGACGACATCGACGAGCTCGACGCCGAGAGCCTGGTCCGCATGGCGCTGGATTCCGAAGGTGCTGACTACTGATGCTCTGTGATTCGTGGAGGTTGTCGAAATGACCATGCCGGCGGACAAGGTTCTCGACGCCCTGCGGGCCTCCCTGAAGGAAACGGAGCGGCTTCGCCGGCGCAACCGGCAGTTGACCGCCTCGACCTGGGCGCCGATCGCGATCGTGGGCATGGGCTGCCGGTTTCCGGGCGGGGTGAACAACCCGGAGGAACTGTGGGACCTGGTGGCCGCCGGCGGCGACGCGATCAGCGAGTTCCCCGACGACCGCGGCTGGGAGGCCGTCGTCGCGGGCACGGAGACCAAGTACGTCAAGGCCGGCGGGTTCGTCCAGGACGCGCCGCGGTTCGACCCCGGCTTCTTCGGCATCAGCCCGCGTGAGGCCCTGGCCATGGACCCGCAGCAGCGGATGCTGCTCGAAGTCGCCTGGGAGACCATCGAGCACGCCGGGATCGACCCGGCCGGCCTGCGCGGGTCGAAGACCGGTGTCTTCGCGGGCGGCACCAACTCCGGGTACGGCGTGAGCGTGGCCGGCATCGAGGGCACAGAGGGGTACATGCTCACCGGCGGCCTGACCGCCGTGATCTCCGGCCGGATCGCGTACACGCTGGGCCTGGAGGGCCCGGCGGTGACCGTGGACACGGCCTGCTCGTCGGCGCTGGTCGCCCTCCACCTGGCCTGCCAGTCGCTGCGCTCGCAGGAGTGCTCGATGGCGCTGGCCGGCGCCGTGACCGTCCTGGCCAACCCCGACTCCTTCGCCGACTTCGCCGAGCAGGGCGGCCTGGCCGCGGACGGGCGCTGCAAGGCCTTCGCCGGTGCCGCCGACGGCGTCGGCTGGAGCGAGGGCGCCGGGATGTTCCTGCTGGAACGCCTCGACGACGCGCGCCGCAACGGTCACCAGGTGCTGGCCGTGATCCGCGGCAGCGCCGTCAACCAGGACGGCGCCAGCAACGGCCTGTCCGCCCCCAACGGCCCGGCCCAGCAGCGGGTCATCCGCGCCGCGCTGTCCAACGCCCGCCTGTCCCCGTCCGAGGTGGACGCGGTCGAGGCGCACGGCACCGGCACCGTGCTCGGCGACCCGATCGAGGCCCAGGCCATCCTGGCCACCTACGGTCGCGACCGGCCCGCGGACCGGCCGCTCTGGCTCGGCTCGGTGAAGTCCAACATCGGCCACACCGGAGCCGCCGCCGGGGCCGCCGGCCTGATCAAGATGGTGCAGGCCCTGCGGCACCGGCGGTTGCCCCGCACCTTGCACGTCAACGAACCCACGCCCCGGGTGGACTGGACGGCCGGCGAGGTCCGGTTGCTCACCGACCCCCGGCCCTGGGAGCCCGGCGCGGACGACGCCACGGGCAGGACCCGGCCGCGCCGGGCCGGGATCTCCGCCTTCGGCATCAGCGGCACCAACGCCCACCTCATCGTCGAGGAGGCCCCGGACGAGGCGGCCGGCGACAGCCCCGCGGACGCGGGCGGCGAGGCAGCCCCCGTGACCGATGAGCCGAAGCCGAAGGTCCTCACCGGCCCGGACACGGCCTGGCTGGTGTCCGCCCGGACGGCCGCCGCACTGGCCGCCCAGGCCACCCGGCTGGCCGAGTTCGGCGCCAGGACGACCGGCCCGGACCCCGCGGACATCGGCTGGTCGCTGGCCACCACCCGCTCCCTGTTCGAGCACCGCGCCGTCGTCATCGGCGCCGGCCGCGACGAACTGACCGCCGGCCTGAACGCGCTCGCCGCCGGCGCACCGGCGGCCGGTCTGGTCAGCGGCGCGATCCCGGCCGGGGGCAGCCCCGGCCGGAAGGTGTTCGTCTTCCCCGGTCAGGGTGGCCAGTGGGTCGGCATGGGTCAGGAGCTGGCCCGGACGAGTCCGGTGTTCGCGGCGCGGCTGGCGGAGTGCGGGCGGGCGTTGGCTCCGTTTGTGGACTGGGATCTGGCCGAGGTTCTGGCCGCCGGTCCCGGTGCTCCGGGTCTGTCGCGGATCGATGTGGTGCATCCGGCGTTGTGGGCGGTGATGGTCTCGCTGGCGGCGGTGTGGGAGGCGGCGGGTGTCCGTCCGGATGCGGTGATCGGTCACAGTCAGGGGGAGATCGCGGCCGCGTGTGTGGCCGGGGTGCTGTCCCTGTCCGACGGCGCGCGGGTCGTGGCGCGTCGTGGTCAGGCGATGATGGCGATGGCCGGCCGGGGCGGCGTGCTGTCGATCGCCGCGTCGCTGGAGGCCGTGGAGGCCCGGCTGCGTGGCGGGGACGGGCGGGTGTCGGTGGCGACGGTGAACGGGCCGGAGGCCGTCACGGTGTCGGGTGCGGTGGACGCTTTGCAGGCGTTGGCGGCCGAGTGTGAGCGTGATGGGGTGCGGGCCCGGTTCGTGCCGATGGACTACGCGCCGCACGGCCCGCAGGTGGAGGGCATCCGGGACGAGGTCCTGGCCGTCCTGGACGGCATCACCCCCGGCCCGGCGGCGATCCCGATCGTCTCCGGGATGACCGGCGACTACCTCGATGGCGGGGAGGCGGGCCCGGAGTACTGGTACCAGAGCCTGCGCGCCACGGTTCAGTTCAGCCGCGGTGTCGAGCGTCTGGCCCGTGACGGGTACGGGGTGTTCATCGAGGTCTCGCCGCATCCGGTGCTGACGGCGGCGATGGCCGCCACCCTGGAGGGCCTTGGCGGGCCCGAGGGCGCCGCGCCGGTGGTGACCGGGACGCTGCGGCGGGACGACGGCGGCCCGGCCCGGCTGCTGGCGTCGCTGGCCGAGGTCCACGTCCACGGCGTCCCCGTGGACTGGACCACCGTCCTGCCCACCGGAGCCCGGGTCGCCCTGCCGACCTACGCGTTCCAGCGTCAGCGGTTCTGGCCGTCGTCGCTGTCCGGAGGCGTGGGGGATCTGCGGTCGGCCGGCCTGAACCCGGTCGGCCATCCGCTGCTCGGCGCCGCGGTGGAACTGGCCGACGGCGACGGCCTGGTCCTGACCGGGCGGTTGTCGGTGCGCGCCCAGCCGTGGCTGGGCGATCACATGGTCGGCGGCACGGCGTTCTTCCCCGGGAGCGGCTATGTGGAGCTGGCCGTCGTCGCCGGCTACCTGGTCGGCTGCACCCGGATCGACGAGCTGACCCTGGCCGCCCCGTTGGTGCTCCTCCCCGACGAGGAGGTGCAGATCCAGGTCACCGTGAGCGGCCCGGACCAGGACGGCCTGCGCGGGGTGGAGATCTTCGCCCGGCCGGCGGACGCCGGGGGCGAGTGGACCCGGCACGCGGCCGGACGGGTCGCCGCGGTGGCACCGGCCGATTCGGACACCGCTGACTTCGCGGTCTGGCCGCCGCAGGACGCCGATCCGATCCCGCTCGACGGCCTGTACGAGGCGCTGGCGGAGGCCGGACAGGACTTCGGCCCGGCGTTTCAGGGGTTGACCGCGGTCTGGCGACGCGGCGAGGACGTCTTCGCCGAGGTGGCGCTCCCGGAGCAGGCCGCCACCAGCGCAGCGGCCTTCGGCCTGCACCCGGCCGTCCTGGACGCGGCGCTGCAGGCGGCCTGGCTGACCCAGCGGCCCGATGCCGGCGCCGTCCCGCACATGCCCTTCCTGTGGTCGGACGTCTCGCTGTACGCGGCGGGCGCGACGATGCTGCGGGCCCGTCTGCGGCAGGACCCGACCGGCGCGGTGTCGCTGCTGGCCGTGGACGGCGCCGGGACGCCGGTCGTCTCCGTCGGCTCGCTGGAGCTGCGGCCGGTGGCGTCCCCGGCGCGGACGGCCGGACACGCGCCGCGCGACGCGCTGTTCGGCGTGGAGTGGGTCCCGGTTCCGGTGTCGGCGGCTCCGGTCGGACGCTGGGGCGTCGTCGGCGCCGACTCCCTCGGTCTGGCCGCGGCGCTGGCCGAGGCCGGGGTGGAACTCGCCATCTATCCGGACATGGCCTCGCTCGCCGCGGCGGCCGAGTCCGGCGACCCCGTACCCGAGGTCGTGCTGGCCGGGATCGAGAGCGCCCGGACCGCCGACGGCGACCCGGCGCAGGAGGCCCGGCGGCTCACCGTCGAGGCGCTGGAGCTGGCGCAGCACTGGCTGACGTCGGAGCCGCTGCTCGACAGCCGCCTGGTCGTCGTCACCCGCGGCGCCGTCGCCGCCCTGCCGGGCGAGGACGTGGCCGACCTGGGGGCGGCGGCGGTCTGGGGCCTGCTGCGGTCGGCGCAGTCGGAGAACCCGGACCGGTTCGTCCTGGTCGATCTGCCCGCCGGGGAGCACACGGGCGAGAGCCCACAAGAGGGCACGGGCGAAAGCTCTCAAGAGGGCACGGGCGAGAGCCCCCAAGAGGGCACGGGCGAGAGCCCACAAGACGGCACGGCCGTGAGCCCGCTCTCGGTGGGGGTGCTCGCCGGTGCGCTCGGTTCCGCGGAACCGGAGCTGGCGATCCGGGATCAGCGCGCCCACGGACGCCGCCTGGTCCGCCCGGCCGCCGTCCCGCCGGCCACGGAGCCGTCCGGCGAGCCCGATGCGGCCGAGCGGGTCCCCGGCACCGTCCTGATCACCGGCGGTACGGGCACGCTGGCCGGCCTGACCGCCCGGCACCTCGCGGCCACCGGCCGCGCCCGGCGCCTGCTGCTGGTCAGCCGCTCCGGCCCGGCCGCCTCCGGGGCCGCCGCCTTGGCCGCCGGCCTCGCCGAGGCCGGCGCCGACGTGCGGATCGCCGCGGCCGACGTCGCCGATCGCGCGTCCGTGGCCGGACTGCTGGCGGCGCTCCCCGGCACGCATCCGCTGACCGGCGTCGTGCACACCGCCGGGATCATCGACGACGGCGTGATCGGATCACTCACCCCCGGACGCGTCGAGGCGGTGATGCGGCCGAAGACCGATCCGGCCTGGATCCTGCACGAGCTGACCGAGGGCCACGACCTGGACTTCTTCGTCCTGTTCTCCTCGGCCGCCGCCACCTTCGGCGGGCCCGGACAGGGCAACTACACGGCCGGCAACGCGTTCCTGGACGGGCTGGCCGCCCATCGCCGGGCCACCGGCCGCAGCGGCCTGTCGCTGGCCTGGGGATCGTGGGTCACCGGAGCCGGGATCGGCCGGAACCTGAGCGGTGCCCGGCTGGCCCGCGCCACCGGCGACGGCGCCGCCGAGCTGGGGGCCGAGGAAGGGCTGGCCCTGCTCGACCTGGCCATGGGCCGGGACGAGCCGGTGCTGGTCCCGTTCCGGCTGGACGTCGCCGCGCTCCGGGCCGCGGCCGCCCGCGGTGGAGCGGTGCCGCCGCTGCTGCACGGACTGGCCGGGCCGATCCGCCCGGGTGCGGCCGTGAACACCGCCGGGTCCAGCGCGCTGCACCAGCGACTGGCCCGGGTGCCGGCGGCGGAACGCGACCGGATCGTGGGCGAGCTCGTCCGCACCCACGTCACCGCCGTGCTCAGGCACGCCTCCCCGGACGCGATCGAGCCGAGCCGGACCTTCGCCGAACTCGGCTTCGACTCCCTCACCGCCGTCGAGCTGCGCAACCGGCTGAACGCGGCCACCGGCCTGCGGCTGCCCGCCACCCTCGTCTTCGACCACCCCACCCCGCGCGCCCTGAGCCGCCACATCGGCGACCGGCTGGCCGGCGTCGGGCCCGCGGCCGCCCCGGCCGCGGTGGCCGCGGTGACCGGCGATCCGGTCGCCATCGTCGGCATGGGCTGCCGGTTCCCCGGCGGCGTCAACAGCCCCGACGACATGTGGCGGATGCTCAGCACCGGCACGGACACGATCTCGCGGTTCCCCGCCGACCGGGGCTGGGACACCGCCGCCCTCTACGACCCCGACCCCGACAACCCCGGCACCTCCTACACCAACGAGGGCGGGTTCATCGAGGGCGCCGGCGATTTCGACCCCGCGTTCTTCCGGATCAGCCCGCGCGAGGCCATCGCCATGGACCCGCAGCAGCGGCTGCTGCTGGAGACCTCCTGGGAGGCGCTCGAACACGCCGGGATCGACCCGGCCTCGCTGCGCGGCACGATGACCGGCGTCTTCGTCGGCGCCGCCGCGTCCGGATACTCGGCCCTGGGCGTCACCGGCGACGGCGCCGAGGGGCACCTGCTCACCGGGAACATCCCCAGCGTGATCTCCGGGCGCGTCTCCTACACCCTCGGCCTGGAGGGCCCTGCGGTGACGGTGGACACGGCCTGCTCGTCGTCCCTGGTGGCCCTGCACCTGGCCGCCACCGCGCTGCGGACGGGGGAGTGCTCGCTGGCCCTGGCCGGCGGTGTGATGGTCATGGTCGACGCGGCCGAGTTCCTCAGCTTCTCCCAGCAGGGGGCACTCGCCGCCGACGGCCGGTCCAAGGCGTTCTCCGCCGACGCCGACGGGATGGGGCTCGGCGAGGGCTCCGGCATGGTCGTCCTGGAACGGCTGTCCGATGCCCGCCGCAACGGGCACCCGGTCCTGGCCGTGCTGGCCGGCAGCGCGATCAACCAGGACGGCGCCTCCAACGGGCTGACCGCGCCGAACGGCCTGTCCCAGCAGCGGGTGATCCGGGCCGCCCTGGCCACCGCGGGTCTGTCCGCCGCCGACGTGGACGCCGTCGAGGCGCACGGCACGGGAACGACCCTGGGCGACCCGATCGAGGCACAGGCCCTGCTGGCCACCTACGGCCAGGACCGTCCCGAGGGCCGGCCGCTGTGGCTGGGCTCGGTGAAGTCGAACATCGGTCACGCCCAGCAGGCCGCCGGCGTGGCCGGGGTGATGAAGATGGTCCTCGCCCTGCAGCACGGCGAGCTGCCGGTCACCCTGCACGCCGCAGAACCGTCCCCGCACATCGACTGGAGCATGGGGGACATCCGGCTCCTCACCGAGCCGGTGCCCTGGCCGGCGAACGGCCGCCCCCGCCGGGCCGGGATCTCCTCCTTCGGCATCAGCGGCACCAACGCCCACATGATCATCCAGGACCCGCCGGCCCCGGCCGCCGCGCCCACGCCGGCCCCGGCACCCGGCCCGGCCGTGATCGCGTACGACACCGTGACCGGCGGCGAT
Organism: Thermocatellispora tengchongensis; assembly: GCF_014202315.1. Taxonomy (GTDB): domain Bacteria; phylum Actinomycetota; class Actinomycetes; order Streptosporangiales; family Streptosporangiaceae; genus Thermocatellispora; species Thermocatellispora tengchongensis. Next base: position 75,353 of record NZ_JACHGN010000018.1, read on the forward strand.
GACGACGCCCCGGCCCCGCCGGCCGCGTGGCTCGTCTCCGCCCAGACCCAGGCCGGCCTGGCCGCCCAGGCCGAGCGCCTGGCCGCCCGCGTCGGCGCCGCCCCGGAGGCGACCCCGGCCGATGTCGGCTGGTCCCTGGCCACCACCCGGTCCACCTTCGAGCACCGCGCCGTCGTCCTCGGCGGCACCCGCGACGAGCTGCTGAGCGGCCTGTCCGCGCTCGCCGCCGGCCACCCGGCCGCCGGCCTGATCACCGGCGTGGCCGCCACCCCCGGCCCGACCGTGTTCGTCTTCCCCGGCCAGGGCTCGCAGTGGGCCGGAATGGGCCGGGAACTGGCCCGGACCAGCCCGGTCTTCGCCGCCCGCCTGGCCGAGTGCGAGCAGGCGCTGAGCCCGTACGTCGAGTGGTCGCTGAGCGAGGTCCTGGCCGGTGGCGAGGGCGCGCCCGGCCTGGACCGTGTGGACGTCGTCCAGCCCGCGCTGTGGGCGGTGATGGTGTCGCTGGCCGAGGTCTGGCAGGCCGCCGGGGTGCGGCCGGACGCCGTCGTCGGTCACAGCCAGGGCGAGATCGCCGCCGCCGTCGTCGCCGGAATCCTCACCCTGGACGACGCCGCCAAGGTCGTGGCACTGCGCAGCCAGGCGCTGACCGCGCTGTCCGGCCGCGGCGGCATGCTCTCGATCGCCGAGCCCGCCGAGCTGGTTCAGGCCCGCCTGGCGTCACACGGCGGCCAGGTCGCGATCGCGGCCGTCAACGGCCCGGACGCGACCGTCGTCTCCGGCGACCCCGGCGCGTTGCGGCGGTTGCGGGACGAGTGCGAGCGTGACGGCGTCCGCGCCCGGATCCTGCCGGTGGACTACGCCTCGCACGGCCCGCAGGTGGACGAGATCCGGGACGAGGTCCTGCGCGTGCTGTCCGGGATCGCCCCGCGGCCGGCCACCCTGCCGATGGTGTCGGCGATGACCGGCGAGCACCTGGCCGGACCCGAGGCCGACGCGGACTACTGGTACGCCAGCCTGCGCGCGTCCGTCCGGTTCGACCGCGCCGTCAGGGTGCTGCGCCAGGGCGGGTACGGGGTCTTCATCGAGGTGTCGGCCCACCCGGTCCTGACCGCGGCCATCGGCGCCACCCTGGAGAGCATGGCCGGCACCCGCGGCGAAGCCCGGTCCACCTCGGCGCCCGTCGTGGCCGGGACGTTGCGCCGTGACGACGGCGGCGCCGCGCGGATGCTGGCCTCCCTGGCCGAGGTCCACGTCCGCGGGGTCGCCGTGGACTGGCCCGCGGTTCTGGCCCGCGGAGCCCGGATCGACCTGCCCACCTACGCGTTCCAGCATCAGCGGTTCTGGCCCTCGCCGCCGGCGGCGGGCGCCGGGGATCTGCGCTCGGCCGGTCTGGACTCGGTCGGTCACGCGCTGCTCGGCGCGGCGGTCGAGCTGGCCGACGGCGACGGCCTGGTGATCACCGGACGGCTGTCGGCCCGGACCCAGCCGTGGCTGGCCGATCACGTTCTGGGCGGGACCGCGTTCTTCCCCGGAACGGGTTACGTGGAGCTGGCCGTGGTGGCCGGTCACCTCGCCGGGTGCACCCGGATCGATGAGCTGACCCTGGCCGCCCCGCTGATCCTGCTCCCCGAGGAGGAGGTCCAGGTCCAGGTCACCGTGAGCGGCCCGGACCAGGACGGCCTGCGGGATGTGGAGATCTTCGCCCGGCCGCAGGACGCCGGCACGGGCTGGACCCGGCATGCCGCCGGGCGGGTGGGCCCGTCCGGGCCGGCGGCCGGCCTGGACACGGCCGATTTCGCCGCCTGGCCGCCGGAAGGCGCCACTCCGCTCGCGGTGGACGGTCTGTACGACGCGCTGGAGGCGGCCGGGCAGGGCTTCGGCCCGGCGTTCCGGGGACTGAGCGCCGCCTGGCAGCGCGGCGGCGACGTCTTCGCCGAAGTGGCCCTGCCCGACGGGACCGGCACGAACACGGCGGCCTTCGGCCTGCACCCGGCCGTGCTCGACGCCGCGCTGCAAGCGGTCTGGCTGACCTCCCCGGCCGACGCCGGCCCGCGGATGCCGTTCGCCTGGTCGGACGTGTCGCTGTACGCGGCGGGCGCGACGATGCTGCGGGCCCGGCTGCGGCAGGACGCGACCGGCGCGGTGTCGCTGCTGGCCGTGGACGGCGCCGGGACGCCGGTCGTCTCCGTCGGCTCGCTGGTGCTGCGGCCGGTGGCGGCGCCGGGAGCAGGCGATGCCGTACGGGACGCGCTGTTCGGCGTGGAGTGGGTCCCGCTCCCGGCCGCGAAACCGGCGGCGGCCGGGCGGTGCGCCGTGGTCGGCCCCGATCGTCTCGGCCTGACCGAGGGCCTGGCCGCGGCCGGAATGGAGCCGGCCGCGTACCCGGACCTGACCGCGCTGACCGATTCCGGTGACCCGATCCCCGAGGTGCTGCTTCTCCCCGCCGGCACCGGCGAGATCGATGGTTCCGATCCGGGGCGGACGGCCCGGCACCTGACCAACGAGGTCCTGGCCCTGCTCCAGCGGTGGCTGACCCTGGAGCCGCTCGCCGACGGCCGCCTGGTCGTCGTCACCCGCGGCGCGGTCGCGGCCCGGCCCGGTGAGGACGTGACCGACCTGGGCGCCGCGGCGGTCTGGGGCCTGGTGCGGTCGGCGCAGTCGGAGAACCCCGGCCGCATCGTGCTGGTCGATCTGCCCAGCGGTGAGAACCCGGATTGGGCGAGCGTGATCGGTGCGCTCGGCGCCGGCGAACCGGAACTGGCCGTCCGGGATCAGCGCGGCTACGGACGCCGCCTCGTCCGCCCGGCCGCCCTTGCCGGCTCGACGGACTCCGGCGAATCCAGCGCGGCCGGATCGGAGCGGACTCCGGGCGCGGTGCTCATCACCGGTGGTACCGGCACGCTGGCCGCCCTGACCGCCCGGCATCTGGCCGCGACGGGCCGGGCGCGGCACCTGCTGCTGGTCAGCCGTTCCGGCCCGGCGGCCTCCGGTGCGGCCGCCGTGGCCGCCGGCATCGCCGAGGCGGGCGCCGACGTCCACGTCGTGGCCGCCGACGCCGCCGACCGTGCCGCCATGGCCGGGCTCCTGGCCGGCCTCCCCGCGGCGTACCCGCTGACCGGCGTCGTCCACACCGCCGGGATCGTCGACGACGGCGTGATCGGGTCGTTGACCCCGGAGCGCGTCGATGCCGTGATGCGCCCCAAGACCGACGCGGCCTGGATCCTGCACGAGCTGACCGAGGGGTTCGGCCTGGACCTGTTCGTCCTGTTCTCCTCGGCCGCGGCCACGTTCGGCAGCGGCGGCCAGGGCAACTACGCGGCCGGCAACGCGTTCCTGGACGGCCTGGCCGCCCACCGCCGGGCGGCCGGGCTGCCCGGCCTGTCGCTGGCCTGGGGAGCGTGGGTCGCCGGGGCCGGGATCGGCCGGAACCTGAGCAAGGGCCTGCTGGCCCGGGCCACCGGCGGCGGGACCGCCGAGCTGGGTGCCGAGGAGGGCCTGGCCGTGTTCGACCTGGCCCTCACCCGGGACGAGCCGCTGCTCGTGCCGTTCCGGCTGGACGTCGCCGGACTGCGGGCGGTGGCCGCGCGCGGTGGAAGCCTGCCGCCGCTGCTGCACGGGCTGGCCGGCCCGATCCGCGCCGGGGTGACGTCGGCGGTGAACTCGGGCGCCGGGTCCAGCGCGTTGCGGCAGCAGCTCGCCCGGGTGCCGGTGGCCGAACGCGACCGGATGCTGCTCCATCTGGTCCGCACCCATGTCGCGGCCGTGCTGGGGCACGCGTCACCCGATGCGATCGAGCCCGGCCGGGCGTTCGGCGACATGGGGTTCGACTCGCTCACCGCGGTCGAGCTGCGCAACCGGCTGAACGAGGCCACCGGGCTGCGGCTGCCGGCCACCCTCGTCTTCGACTACCCGACCGCGACCGTCCTGGCCGGGCACCTGGGAGCCGAACTGCTCGGCGTCCTGGTGCAGGACGCGTCCGTCCCGGCGATCAGCGCGCCCGCGACGGGAGAACCGATCGCCATCGTGGGGATGGGCTGCCGCTTCCCCGGCGGCATCCACGACCCCGAAGGACTGTGGCGGCTGCTCTCCGCCGGCGAGGACGCGATCACGCACCTGCCCGGCGACCGCGGCTGGGATCTCGACGCCCTCTACGACCCCGACCCGGAGAAGACCGGCACGTCCTACGCCCGCTCGGGCGGGTTCGTGCACGACGCGGCCGAGTTCGACGCCGGCTTCTTCGGGATCAGCCCTCGCGAGGCCCAGGCGATGGACCCGCAGCAGCGCCTGCTGCTGGAGGTCTCGTGGGAGGCGCTGGAACGGGCCGGGATCGACCCGCTCAGCCTGCGCGGGTCGCACACCGGGGTCTTCGCCGGCGGTTCGTCGTGGGGTTACGGCGCGTCCGGCGGGGGCGGTTCCGAGGGACACCTGATGACCGGCGCCTCGACCAGCGTCATCTCCGGGCGCGTCTCCTACACCCTCGGCCTGGAAGGCCCGGCGGTCACCGTCGACACGGCCTGCTCCTCCTCGTTGGTCGCCCTGCACCTGGCGGCGCAGGCGCTGCGGGCGGGGGAGTGCTCGCTGGCCCTGGCCGGTGGGGTGACCATCATGGCGACGCCGGGGGCGCTGGTCGGGTTCTCGCGTCAGCGCGGCCTGGCCCAGGACGGGCGGTGCAAGGCGTTCTCGGCCCACGCCGACGGCATGGGCATGGCCGAGGGCGCCGGGATGATCGTGCTGGAGCGGTTGTCGGACGCGCGGCGTAACGGGCATCCGGTGCTGGCCGTGATCCGGGGCAGCGCGGTGAACCAGGACGGCGCGTCCAGCGGCCTGACCGCGCCGAACGGCCCGTCCCAGCAGCGGGTGATCCGCGCCGCCCTGGCCAACGCCAAGTTGACGGCCACGGACATCGACGTGGTGGAGGCGCACGGCACCGGCACGGTGCTCGGCGACCCGATCGAGGCGCAGGCGCTGCTGGCCACCTACGGGCAGAACCGGCCCGAGGACCGGCCGCTGTGGCTCGGTTCGGTGAAGTCCAACCTCGGCCACACCCAGAGCGCGGCCGGTGCGGCCGGGGTGATGAAGATCGTGCTGGCCCTGCGGCATCAGGAACTGCCCCGCAGCCTGCACGCGGACGAGCCGGCGGAGAACATCGACTGGGAGGCCGGAGACGTCCGACTCCTGGCCGAGGCCAGGCCGTGGCCGGTGAGCGACCGCCCCCGCCGGGCCGGGGTGTCGTCGTTCGGGATGAGCGGCACCAACGCCCACGTCATCATCGAGGAGGCCGCCCTTCCGGCGGAGAACCCCGAGCCGGCCGAACCGTCAGTGGTGTCGGACGGCACCGCCTGGCTGGTGTCCGGGCGCACCGCCGCCGCCCTGGCCGAGCAGGCGGCCCGGCTGACCGAGTTCCTCGGGGCCGACGAGACCGCCAAGGCCGCCGGCATCGCGGACATCGGATGGTCGCTGGCCACGACCCGATCGGTGTTCGAGCACCGGGCCGTCGTCCTGGGGCACAGCCGGGAGGAACTGCTGTCCGGGCTGACGGCGGTCGCGACCGGCCTGCCGTCGGCCGCGGTCGTGACCGGGACCGTCCCGGCCGGTGGCGGCGGCGGGCGCGTGGTGTTCGTGTTCCCGGGCCAGGGTTCGCAGTGGGCCGGGATGGGCCGGGAGCTGGCGGAGTCGTCGCCGGTGTTCGCGGCGCGGCTGGCCGAGTGCGGTCAGGCGCTGGCTCCGTACGTGGACTGGTCCCTGGACGACGTGCTGCACGGCCGGGAGGGCGCGCCGAGCCTGGACCGGGTCGATGTCGTCCAGCCCGCCCTGTGGGCGGTGATGGTGTCGCTGGCGGCGGTGTGGCAGGCCGCCGGGGTGCACCCGGACGCCGTGCTGGGGCACTCCCAGGGCGAGATCGCCGCCGCGTACGTGGCCGGGATCCTCAGCCTGGAGGACGCCGCCAGGGTCGTGGCCCTGCGCAGCCGCGCGCTGACCGCGCTGTCCGGGCGCGGCGGCATGCTCTCGCTCGCCGAGTCCGCCGAAGCGGTCGCGGACCGGCTGGTCTCGCGCGAAGGCAGGGTGGACATCGCCGCGGTCAACGGCCCGGACGCCACCGTCGTCTCCGGCGACCCGGACGCCCTGGACGAACTCGCCGCCGAGTGCGAGGCGGCCGGGGTCCGGGCCCGCCGGCTCCCGGTCGACTACGCCTCCCACGGCCCCCAGGTCGAGGAGCTCCGCGAGGAGATCCTCACCCTGCTGGAGCCGATCACCCCCCGGGCCGGACGCATCCCGATGGCGTCGTCCATGACCGGCGAGATCCTGGAGGGGATCGAGGCCGACGCCGGCTACTGGTACGCCAGCCTGCGCGCCCCGGTCCAGTTCGCCGAGGCCGTCCAGGTGCTGGGCGACGCCGGCTACACGGTCTTCGTCGAGACCTCCCCGCATCCGGTGCTGACCACCGCCGTCCAGGCCACCCTCGACGCCCCCGGCCCCGACCAGCCTGCCGAGCCGCAGGGCGGCCGGGTGGTCACCGGCACCCTCCGGCGCGACGACGGCGGCCCGGTCCGGGTCCTGGCCGCCCTGGCCGAGGTGCACGCGCACGGCGTCGCCGTCGATTGGGCCAAGGTGCTCCCGACCGCGCGCCGGATCAGCCTGCCGACCTACGCCTTCCAGCACGAGCGGTACTGGTACCGGCCGTCCCTGCCCGGCGCCGTGGACGTCAGCTCCGCCGGGCTCGACCCGGTCGGCCACCCGCTGCTCGGCGCCGCGGTCGAACTCGCCGACGCCGACGGGCTGGTCATCACCGGGCGCCTCAGCCTCGCCGAGCAGCCCTGGCTCGCCGAGCCCACGGCGGCCGCGACCGTGCTCACCGAGCTGGCGGTCGTGGCCGGGTACCAGGCCGGATGCCCTTGGATCGCCGAACTCGCCGCGGCCGGGCCGCTGGTGATCGAGGCCGGCGCGCCGCTGCAGGTCCAGGTCACCGTGGGCGGCCCCGACGGCGACGGGCAGCGGACCGTCGAGATCTACGCCCGGCGCGCGCGTACCGACGACCCCTGGACCCGGTACGCCCAGGGGCGGCTGGACCCGGCCCGGGACGCGTCGCCGTCCGGCGACTACGGCATCTGGCCGCCGGCCGGTGCGATCCCGCTCCTCAGCGGCGACGACGCCGCGGACGGCCCGCTCCGGTCCGCCTGGCGCGACGGGGACGACATCCTCGCCGAGGTCGCCCTGCCCGACGAGACCAGTGCGGCGACGTTCGGGCTGCACCCGGCCCTGCCGGCCGCGATCCTGGACGCGGTCGCGCTCGCCGGCGACGGCTGGCCGAGCGCTGGTCCCGACGAGATCCTCCTGCCGGCCGGCTGGACCGAGATGACCCTGCACGCCGCCGGAGCCTCGACGCTGCGGGCCCGGCTCAGCCGCCCCGCCGACGCCCGGCCCGGCGACGGACGAGTGTCGCTGGTCGCGGTCGACGCCACCGGCGCCCCGGTGGTGTCGGTGACATCCCTTACGCTGCGGCCGGTCCCGGCCGACAGGCTGCGGACCGGCGCCGCCCGTGCGCGCGACGCCATGTTCGGCGTGGACTGGGTCCCCGTGCCGGTTCCGGTGGCCGCCTCGGCCGGCCGCTGGGCCGTCATCGGCGACGACCGGCTGAACCTCACCCGCTCGCTGGTCGCGGCCGGGGTCGACGTCGACGCCCACGCCGACCTCACCGCGCTCGTCGAAGCCCTGGAAACCGAGTCCCTGGAAACCGAGTCCCTCGAAACCGAAGCCGCCGGAACCGGAGCCGCCGGAACCGGCGTACCGGGCCGGCCGGGCCTGGAACTGGTGCTGGCCTGCATCGGCGGCACCGAGGCGGCGGGCGAAGCCGGCCCGGCCGAGGCCGCGCGCAGGACCACCGCCGAGGTGCTGGAACTGATCCAGCAGTGGCTGGCGCTGGACGCCCTGGACGAGGCCCGGCTGGTCATCGTCAGCCGCGGGGCCGTCGCAGCCAGGCCCGGCGACGCGATCACCGACCTTCCGGCCGCCGCCGCCTGGGGTCTGGTCCGCTCCGCGCAGTCGGAGAATCCCGGCCGTCTGATCCTCGCCGACCTGCCGGCCGATCCGACCGACGGCGTCGAGAGCGCCGATCCGGCGGAGACCGCCGCGGCGATCGGCGTGCTCGCGGCCGCTCTCGGATCAGGCGAACCGGAGCTGGCGATCCGCGCCGGTCACGGGTACGGTCGCCGGCTCGTCCGCCGGGCCGCCGTCCCCGCCCCGGCGAAGCCGCCGCGCGACCCGGCCGGGACCGTGCTGATCACCGGCGGCACCGGCACCCTGGCCGGACTGGTCGCCCGGCACCTGGCCGTGACCGGCCGCGCGAGCCGGCTGCTCTTGGCCGGCCGCAGCGGCCCGTCGGCCGCCGGCGTCGCCGCTCTCGCCGCCGGTCTCGCCGAATCCGGGGCGGGCGTGCAGGTCGTCTCCTGCGATGTCGCCGATCCGGCCGCCCTGGCCGGTCTGCTGGCCCGGATACCGGCCCACACTCCGCTGACGGGGGTCGTCCATACCGCGGGCGTGCTCGACGACGGCATCATCACGTCGCTGACCGCCGAACGCGTCCACGCCGTGATGCGCCCCAAGGCGGACGCCGCCTGGAACCTGCACCGGCTCACCGCCGGGCTGGACCTCGACTTCTTCGCCCTGTTCTCCTCCGCGGCGGCGACGTTCGGCGCCGCCGGGCAGGGCAACTACGCGGCCGGCAACGCCTTCCTGGACGCCCTGGCCGCCTACCGCCGTGGCGCCGGTCTGACCGCGGTCTCGCTGGCCTGGGGTCTGTGGGCGGACGTCAGCGGCTTGACCAGCCACCTCAGCGCGAACGACCGCGACCGGATGACCCGCGGCGGCGTCGGGGCGATGTCCGCCGAGGAAGGGCTGGCGCTGCTGGACCTCGCCCTGACCCTGGGCGACGCCCTGCTGGTCCCTGCCCGGCTCAACGTGGCCGCCCTGCGGGCCCAGGTCGCGCAGGCCGGTACCAACGCCCTGGTCCCGCCCCTGCTCCGGACCCTGTCCGGCGGCTCGAACCGCCCGATCGCGGCGAGCGGGACGGCAGGGGAGGCGCTGCGGGCGCAGCTCGCCGGCCTGTCCCCGGCCGAGGTGGACCGTACGCTGACCGACCTGATCCGCGCCCACGCCGCGGCCGTGCTCGGCCACGCCCCGGCCGAGATGATGGAGGCCGGCCGGGCGTTCCGGGACGTCGGATTCGACTCGCTGACCGCCGTCGAGCTGCGCAACCGGCTGGCCGCCGTCACCGGGCTGAAACTGCCGGTGACCCTGATCTTCGACTACCCGGCGCCGGCGGTGCTGGCCGCCCACCTGCGCACCGAGCTGCAGCAGCAGGGCCGGCCCGGCCAAGGGGCCCGGCCCGAGCTGCCGGCCGTGACCGCGGCGGCGCCGGACGAGCCGATCGCGATCGTCGGCATCGGCTGCCGGTTCCCCGGCGGCGCCGACACCCCGGAGCGTTTCTGGGAACTCCTGCGGACCGGCACCGACGCCATCTCCGGATTCCCGACGGACCGGGGCTGGGACGTCGAGACCGTCTACGCCGCCGGCTCCGACGGCGCGGCCTCGACCACCCGGCTCGGCGGATTCCTCTACGACGCGGCCGAGTTCGACCCCGGGTTCTTCGGTATCAGCCCCCGAGAGGCGCTCACCATGGACCCGCAGCAGCGGCTGCTGCTGGAGACCTCCTGGGAGGCCCTGGAACGCGCCGGGATCGATCCGGCGACCCTGCGGGGCAGCGCGACCGGCGTCTTCGCCGGCGGCTACGGCGGGTCCTGGTACGCCATCGGTCAGGAGGGCTACGGGATCACCGGCAGCGCGAGCAGCGTCATGTCCGGCCGGGTGTCCTACGCGCTCGGGCTGGAAGGCCCGGCGGTGACCGTGGACACCGCCTGCTCCTCCTCCCTGGTGGCCATCCACCTGGCCTGCCAGGCGCTGCGGTCGGGCGAGTGCACGCTCGCCCTGGCCGGCGGCGCCACCGTGATGGCGACGCCGGGGCTGTTCACCGAGTTCTCCCGCCAGGGCGGGCTCGCCTCCGACGGGCGCTGCAAGTCCTTCGGCGCGTCGGCGGACGGCACCGGCTGGGGCGAGGGCGCCGCCATCATCCTGCTGGAACGGCTCTCCGCCGCGCAGCGGAACGGCCACCGCGTCCTGGCCGTGATCCGCGGCAGCGCGGTGAACCAGGACGGCGCCTCGAACGGGCTCACCGCGCCGAACGGGCCGTCCCAGCAGCGGGTGATCCGGGCCGCCCTGGCCAACGCCCGGCTGCGGACGGGCGACGTGGACGCGGTCGAGGCGCACGGCACCGGCACGGTGCTCGGCGACCCGATCGAGGCCCAGGCGCTGCTGGCCACCTACGGCCAGGACCGGCCCGAGGGCCGGCCGGTGTGGCTGGGATCGGTGAAGTCGAACATCGCGCACACCGGCGCCGCCGCCGGCGTGGCCGGTGTGATCAAGATGGTGCTGGCGCTGGAGAACGAGATCCTGCCGCCCACCCTGCACGCGGAGGAGCCGTCGCCGCACGTGGACTGGACCATGGGCGAGGCCCGGCTGCTGACCGAGGCGACGCCGTGGCCGGTGGGCGAGCGTCCTCGCCGCGCCGGTGTGTCCTCGTTCGGGATCAGCGGCACCAACGCCCACCTCATCATCGAGGAAGCGCCGGGCGACCGTGCGGACACGCCGCCGGACGGCACCGCGAGCGCGCCGGCCGACCGGCCGGAGGTGCTCGCCGACGCCCCCCTGGCGTGGCTGCTCTCGGCCCGCACGCCGGACGCCCTGGCCGGACAGGCGCGGCGGCTGGCGGCGCGGGTGCACGAGGGCGGGGACCTGGACCCGGTCGACGTGGGCTGGTCGCTGGCCACGACCCGGTCCGTGTTCGAGCACCGGGCCGTGGTGCTGGGGGCGGACATGGCCGAGTTGCTGTGGGGTTCGATGGCACTGGCCGCGGGCGAGCGGGCCGGCAACGTGCTCACGGGCGAGGTTCCGGCCCTCCGGGCGGGGCGCGTCGGGTTCCTGTTCGCCGGGCAGGGGGCCCAGCGGGCGGGGATGGGCCAGAAACTGTACGCGGCCAGCCCGGTGTTCGCGGCGGCGTTCGATCGGGTCGTCGATGTGCTGGAAGCCGAGCTCGGAGTGGCCATCCGGGACGTCGTCCTCAGCGTCCCCGATGTGCGTGATCTGAACGGCGCCTCGCCCGCGGGCGACGCGGTGAACACGGCCCGGGCCGACCAGACGGTCTTCGCCCAGACGGGCCTGTTCGCGATGGAGGTCGGCCTGGTCGCCGTCCTGGCCGCGGCCGGGATCGTCCCGGACGTGGTGGCCGGTCATTCCGTGGGTGAACTCGCGGCGGCGTACGCGGCCGGAGTGCTGAGCCTGGAGGATGCGTGCCGCCTGGTGGCGACCCGGGCCCGGCTGATGCAGGGGCTGCCACTGGGTGGGGCGATGGCGGCGATCGCGGCGAGTGAGGCCGAGATCCTGGCCGAGCTGGACGGCGTTTCCGGGCTGTCGCTGGCGGCGGTGAACGGGCCGCAGTCGGTGGTCGTCTCGGGCGATGCGGCCGCCGTCGATGAGATGGTGGAACTGTGGCGGGAGCGGGGCCGGCGGGTGCGCCGGCTCCGGGTGAGCCATGCCTTCCACTCGGCCCGGATGGACCCGGTGCTGCCGGAACTGGACGAGCTGGCCGCCGGTCTGCGGCACCGCAAGCCGGCGGTGCCGTGGGTGGGCGCCCTGACGGGTGAGCTGGTCACGGCCCCGGAGCCCGGATACTGGGCGGCCCAGGCCCGGCAGCCGGTCCGGTTCGCGGACGCGGTGAACGCGATGGCCGCGCTGGGTGTTTCGGTGTTCATCGAGATCGGCCCGGACGGAACCCTCTCCGCGATGGGATCGACGGCGCTCACCCTCCCCGACGAGAACCAGGGCGACGAGCCGGACTTCATCCCGATGCTCCGCCCCAGCACGCCGGCCTCGGCCTCGGTCCTGACCGCGCTCGGCCGCGCCCACATCCGGGGAGTGGACGTGGACTGGCCCGCCGTCCTGCCCACCGGACGGCGGATCGATCTGCCGACCTACGCCTTCGCCCGCAAACGCTTCTGGGCCGAGCCGGTGACGATCCCGGCCGAGATCACGGCGGGGAGCGGAACGGCGGCGGAGTCGCAGTTCTGGGCCGCGGTCGAGCAGGGTGATCTGGCCGGTTTGTCGGCCGCCCTGGAGGTGGACGCGGAACGGCCGTTCAGTGAGGTGCTGCCGGTGCTGGCGTCGTGGCGGCAGCGGGAGCGTGAGGCGTCGGCGGTCGCGGACTGGCGCTACCGGATCACCTGGACGCCGGTCACCGACCCGGAACCGGCCTCCCTGACCGGAACCTGGCTGGTGGTGACCGGTGCGTCGGGCCTCGACCTGGCAGGCGACTGCGTGCAGATGCTCACCGGCCTGGGGGCGACGGCGATTCAGGTCGAGGTCGGTGCCGGTGATGTGGACCGGGAGACGCTGGGTGTCCGGCTGAGCGAGGTCCGGTCGGCGACGGGGGAGGCCCTTTATACGGCCGATGGCCCGGCGCGGCCGATCGGCGGGGTGCTGTCGCTGCTGGCCTTGGAGGAGGCCCCGATACCAGGGTTCCCGTCGGTGCCGGGCGGTCTGGCCGCCACTCAGGGGCTGATCCAGGTGCTCGGGGACGCGGGGGTGGACGCGCCGTTGTGGGTGGTGACCCAGGGGGCGGTGGCCACCGGTGCCGGGGAGAGTGTGCACAGTCCGGTGCAGGCGCAGGTGTGGGGACTGGGCCGGGTGGCGGCTTTGGAGTTCCCGGATCGGTGGGGTGGCCTGATCGATGTGCCGCTGGAGCCGGCCGATCGCGTCGTGGCCCGGCTGGGCGCGGTGCTCGCCGGGTGCGGTGAGGATCAGGTGGCGATCCGGAACTCGGGAATCCTGGCCCGCCGTCTGGTCCAGGGTGGGCGGCCGGGCGCGGGCCGGCCGTGGGCGCCTGGCGGCGCCGTCCTGGTGACGGGCGGCACCGGCGCGATCGGTGGCCGGGTGGCCCGATGGGTGTCTGGACGCGGTGCGAGGCGGGTGGTGCTGTCCAGCAGGTCGGGCCCGGCGGCGGCGGGTGTCGCCGCGCTGGCCGCCGAGCTGGCGGCGGCCGGAACCCGGACCGAGGTGATCGCCTGTGACACCGCCGAGCGGGCGCAGGTGGCCGGGCTGCTGGCCTGGATCGGGGCCGGTGATGTGCCGCTGAGCGCGGTCTTCCACGCCGCCGGGGCGGAACAGGGCGGTGCGTTGCAGGCCGCCGGGGCGCGGGAGCTGGAGGCGATGCTGGCGCCGAAGGCGGCCGGGGCGGCGTATCTGGACGAGCTGACGGCCGGGCTCGACCTGGACGCGTTCGTGTTGTTCTCCTCGATCGCCGCCATCTGGGGCAGCGGGCACCAGTCGGCCTATGCCGCGGCCAACGCCTACCTCGATGGGCTGGCCGAGAACCGCCAGGGGCGTGGTCTGGCGGCCACGTCGGTGGCATGGGGCCTGTGGGGCGGCGGCGGAATGGGCGCCCGGGCCGGTGGGGATGCCAGGACTGCGATGGAGCGGATGGGCATCCGGACGATGGATCCGGATCGGGCAATCGCCGCGCTGGCCGCGACGCTGGACGGCGGTGAGCGGTCGGTGACGGTCGCCGATATCGACTGGGAGCGTTTCGTTCCGGTCTTCAACCTGCGTCGATCCAGTCCTCTGCTTGGTGACCTGCCCGAGGTACGCCGGGTCCTCAGCGAGGCCGCCGCTGGGGAGGACGAGGTTCCGGGAGCGGCACGCGGCCCGTTGATCGAGCGGTTGACCGCCGTTTCCCCGGGAGAGCAGGACCGGATCCTGACCGACCTGGTCCGGGCCGAGGTCGCGACGGTGCTCGGACACGAGTCCCCCGACTCCATCGGCGCCAGGCAGGCCTTCCAAGACCTGGGTTTCGACTCCCTCACCGCGGTCGAACTGCGCAACCGGCTGTCCACCGCCACCGGTCAGCGGCTGCCCGCCACGCTGATCTTCGACTATCCGACCCCCGAGGGGCTGGCCCGGTATCTGAAGTCGGAACTCCTCCCGTCGATAGGCGAAAGTGGCACCGAGAATACCGAAGAGGCCGAAGTCAGAAAGATCCTTTCGTCCGTTCCGCTCAGCCTGCTGAGAAGCGCCGGACTGCTCGAATCCATCCTCGAACTGGCCAAGGTCCCAGAAGATGCACCGGAACCGGATGAAGAATCCGTGAGCATCGAGGACATGGATGTCGCCGATCTGATCAGGATCGCCCGCGACCGCGCCGGCTCCGAAGATCTCCTCTGACGCCCCGAGCCCGGATCACTCACTTAAATGCACGAAAAGAAGATTGAACAGGAGCCCACGATGGCATCGTCCACGGAAGAGCTGATTGCCGCACTGCGGGGATCGCTGGTCGACAACGAGCGTCTGCGGCGTCAGAACAAGCGCTTCATCGCGGCATTGAGCGAGCCGATCGCGATTGTCGGGATGGGTTGTCGATTCCCGGGTGGTGTCCGTGCCCCGGAAGATTTCTGGGAGCTCCTGGTTTCGGGTACGGACGCCGTGTCGGCTTTTCCGGTGGATCGAGGCTGGGACAGCGGCATGCTGGGTGCGCCGGGATTCGACGGCGCGATGTCATCCGCGGCTCAGGGAGGGTTCATTCACGACGCGGGTGATTTCGATCCGGGTTTCTTCGGGATCAGTCCGCGTGAGGCGCTGGCGATGGACCCGCAGCAGCGGTTGCTGCTGGAGACGTCATGGGAGGCGTTGGAGCGGGCGGGAATCGATCCGCGGTCGTTGCGCGGCAGCCAGACCGGGGTGTTCGCCGGGGGGACGCCCACCGGGTACGGCGCCGGCCTGGAAGGCAGCGGCTCGGAGGGATACGTGCTGACCGGTACCTCCGGCGCCGTGATCTCCGGACGGGTCTCGTACGTGCTGGGTCTGGAGGGGCCGTCGGTGACGGTGGACACGGCGTGTTCATCGTCGCTGGTGGCCCTGCATCTGGCGCTGCAGTCGCTGCGGTCGGGGGAGTCCACGCTGGCACTCGCCGGCGGCGTGACGGTGATGGCGACGCCCGTGGGATTCGCGGCGTTCGCCGAGCAGCAAGGGCTGGCCTCCGACGGCCGGTGCAAGTCGTTCGGGGCCGGGGCGGACGGCACGGGCTGGGGCGAGGGAGCCGCCATCCTGGTGCTGGAGCGGTTGTCGGACGCGCGCCGGCACGGGCATCGCGTACTGGCGGTGGTGCGCGGCAGCGCGGTGAACCAGGATGGCGCGTCGAACGGATTGTCGGCGCCGAACGGCCCCTCGCAGCAGCGGGTGATCCGGGCGGCGCTGGCCAGCGCCCGGTTGTCCACCTCGGACGTGGACGTCGTCGAGGCGCACGGCACCGGCACGGTGCTGGGTGACCCGATCGAGGCGCAGGCGCTGCTGGCCACCTACGGTCAGGACCGGCCGGAGGACCGGCCGTTGTGGCTGGGATCGGTGAAGTCGAACATCGCGCACACCCAGGCCGCGGCGGGCGCGGCCGGGGTCGTCAAGATGGTGCTGGCCCTGCAACACGGCATGCTGCCGAAGTCCTTGCACTCACAAGAGCCCTCCCCGCACGTGGACTGGAGTGCCGGTCACGTCCGGCTGCTGTCGGAGCCGGTGCCGTGGCCGGCGGGCGACAGCCCGCGGCGGGCGGGCGTGTCGGCGTTCGGGATCAGCGGCACCAACGCCCACGTGATCATCGAGGAGGCGCCCCCAGCCGGCTCCGGCGGCCGGCGCGAGGGCCAGGATTCTCAAGACGACGTCGCGGCCGACTCGGCCGCGACGCCCGACGGGTCCCCCCGGGTGCTGACGGGGACCCCTCCCGCCTGGCTGGTCTCCGGGCACACCGAAGCGGCCCTGGCGGCCCAGGCGGCGCGGCTGGCGAGCCTCGTACAACAGGGCGCGGGCCTGGACCCGGTGGACGTGGCCTGGTCGCTCGCGACGACGCGGTCGACCTTCGAACACCGGGCCGTCGTGCTGGGCGCCGACGCGGACGAGTTGGTGTCGGGCGTGGCGGCGCTGGCCGCCGGCGATCCGGCGGCAGGAGTGATCTCGGGCGTGGTCCCGGCGGGCCGGGTGGGCCGGGTGGGCTTCGTGTTCGCGGGGCAGGGCGCGCAGCGGGCCGGTATGGGCCGTGAGTTGTATGAGGCCAGTCCGGTGTTCGCGGCGGCGTTCGATGAGGCGTGCGCCCTGCTGGAGGCCGAGCTGGGTCTGGCGGTCCGGGACGTGGTCCTGGGGGCCGGGGACGACAGCGCCGGGTCCGCCCGCGCGGACCAGACCCTGTTCGCGCAGACCGGCCTGTTCGCTGTGGAGGTGGGTCTGGTCGCGCTGCTGGCCGCGGCCGGGATCGTCCCGGACGTGGTGGCCGGTCATTCGGTCGGTGAGATCGCGGCGGCGTATGCGGCCGGGGTGTTGACCCTGCAGGATGCCTGCCGGTTGGTGGCGAACCGGGCGCGGTTGATGCAGGACCTGCCGTCCGGTGGGGCGATGGCGGCGATCGGGGCGAGCGAGGCCGAGGTCCTGGCGGAGCTGGCCGGGGTGGAGGGGGTGTCCCTGGCGGCGGTGAACGGCCCGTCGTCGGTGGTGATCTCGGGTGAGGCCGCCGCTGTGGAGCGGGTGGTCGAGGAGTGGCGGGGCCGGGGCCGGCGGGTGCGGCGGCTGCGGGTGAGCCATGCCTTCCATTCGGCGTTGATGGATCCGGTGCTGGATGAGCTGGGTGAGGTGGCTGCGGGTCTGGCGTATGCGTCGCCGTCGGTGACGTGGGTCGGGGCGTTGTCGGGTGAGGTGGTGACGGCGCCGGAGGCGGGGTACTGGCCGGAGCAGGCGCGTGGTGCGGTCCGGTTCGCCGATGCGGTGACCACGATGGCGGGTCTTGGGGTCTCGGTGTTCATCGAGATCGGCCCGGACGGAACCCTTTCGGGGATGGGCGCGTCGGCTCTGGAGTCGGATGCGCGCTTCATCCCGATGCTGAACCCGAGCGTCCCGGCGGCCGACGCGGTGCTGACCGGCCTGGCCAAGGCCCATGTCGAGGGGGTGACGGTCGACTGGGCGGCCGTACTGGAGCCCGGACAGCAGGTTGACCTGCCCACCTACGCGTTCCAGCGGCAGCGGTTCTGGCCGCAGAGTTCGCAGACGCCGGCCGGGCGGCCTCAGATCGGCAGCGGGACGGAGGCGGAGGCGCAGTTCTGGGCGGCGGTGGAGCGCGGCGATGTGGCCGGGCTGGCCGGTGCCCTGGAGGTGGACGCGCAGCGGCCGTTCAGTGAGGTGCTGCCGGTGCTGGCCTCGTGGCGGCAGCGGGAGCGTGAGGAGGCGCGGGCGGCCGATGTCCGCTACCGGATCTCGTGGGCACCGGTCGCCGATCCGCCGGTGTCCCGCCTGGCGGGGACCTGGCTGGTGGTGGCGGGTCCGTCGGGTGTGGATCTGGCCGCGGAGTGTGTCCGGGCGCTGAGTGCTCGGGGAGCGGATGCGGTCGTGGTGCCGGTCGCCGCGGAGGATGTCTCGCGGGAGGTGCTGGCGGGGCGGATCGGTGAGGTGGCCGGGGACGGCCGGGTGGCCGGGGTGTTGTCGTTGCTGGCGTTGGAGGAGGCGCCGCTGCCCGATCACCCCTATGTGGCGTCGGGTCTGGCCGGATCGGTGGGCCTGGTGCAGGCCCTGGGAGATGCGGGGGTTGACGCGCCGCTGTGGATGGTCACCCAGGGCGCGGTGGCCGCCGGTGCGCGGGAGTTTGTGTCGCGTCCGGTGCAGGCCCAGGTTCTGGGGCTGGGCCGGGTTCTGGCGATGGAGAGTCCGGATCGGTGGGGCGGGCTGGTCGATCTGCCGGTGGTGTTCGACGGGCGGGCTGCGGGCCGGCTGGTGGGTGTGCTGGCCGGGTGTGGTGAGGATCAGGTCGCGATCCGTGCCGCGGGGATCTTCGGTCGGCGGTTGGTGAGGGCTCCTCGTCCGGTGGGTGCGCCCGAGTCGGCGGTGCGGGATTCCTTCGCGCGGGGCACGGTGTTGGTGACCGGTGGTACCGGCGCGCTGGGCGGGCGTGTCGGGGTGTGGCTGGCCGAGCGTGGCGCGGCGCGGGTGGTGTTGTGGAGCCGGTCGGGTCCGGGCGCGGCGGGGATCGCCGCTCTGGCCGCGCGGATGGCCGCCGCGGGGACGGCGGTCGCGGTCATGGCGGGTGACGTGGCCCGCAAGGACGAGGTGGCCGGGCTGCTGGGGTGGATCGCGGCGGATGGTCCGGCGTTGGCCGGGGTGATGCATACCGCGGGTGTGCTGGATGACGGGGTGCTGGACCGGATGAGCCCGGCCCGGCTGGGCAATGTGCTCGCGGCCAAGGCGGGCGGGGCGGTTCATCTCGATGAGCTGACGGCGCATCTGAATCTGTCGGCGTTCGTGCTGTTCTCTTCCGCGGCGGCGACGTTCGGCGCCGGCGGTCAGGGTAACTATGCGGCGGCGAACGCGTTCTTGGACGCGCTGGCGGACAATCGGCGTGGTCGTGGCCTGGCCGCGACGTCGGTGGCGTGGGGGGCGTGGGCCGGCGGTGGTATGGCCCAGTCCGCGACGGTGGAGCAGCGGATCGGCAGCGGGCCGACCAGGGCCCTGGACCCGGATCTGGCGCTGCAGGTGCTGGGGCAGGCGCTGGAGGACGGTGAGGCCGGCCTGACGGTGTCGGATATCGACTGGTCCCAGATCGCCATGGGCCTGAGTGATCCGGAGCAGGTGCCGTTCCTTCGAGAACTGCCCGACATCCGGGCGCTCGTTCCCGCCGGCGGTGCCGTTGTGGCGGAGTCCCGGCCTGCGGGTGAGCTGGCGGTGCGGCTGGTGGGTCGTCCGTCGGAGGAGCAGGAGGAGATCCTCACCGAGCTGGTCCGTGCGGAGGCGGCGGCCGTGCTGCATCACCCGTCTCCGGAGGCGATCGAGGCCGACCGGGCCTTCAGCGATGTCGGCTTCGACTCCCTGACCGCGGTCGAGCTGCGCAATCGGCTTTCCGCCCTTGGTGGAGTCCGGCTCCCGGCGACGTTGATCTTCGACTATCCGACCCCGGCTCAACTGGCGCGGTACCTGCGATCGGAATTCCTGGGTGATGCGGCCGATGTTCCGGCCGCCGCCGCTACGCCTGCAGTGGCGGTGGTGGATGGCGACCCGATCGCGATCGTCGGGATGGGCTGCCGCTACCCCGGTGGCGTGCGCAGTCCGGAGCAGTTGTGGGAGTTGGTGGTCTCCGGGACGGACGCGGTATCCGGTTTCCCGGTGGATCGGGGCTGGGACATCGGCATGCTCGATGGCGCGGCCTTGTCCGCGGCGCAGGGTGGGTTCTTGTATGACGCGGGTGAGTTCGATCCGGGGTTCTTCGGGATCAGTCCGCGTGAGGCGCTGGCGATGGATCCGCAGCAGCGGTTGCTGCTGGAGACCTCGTGGGAGGCGCTGGAGCGGGCCGGGATCCAGCCGCGGTCGCTGCGGGGCAGTCAGACCGGCGTGTTCGCCGGTGGCACTCCGACCGGGTATGGCGTGGGGCTGGAAGGCAGTGGTTCGGAGAGTTTCCTGCTGACCGGTACCGCGGGTGCGGTGCTGTCGGGCCGGGTGTCCTACGTCCTGGGCCTGGAGGGGCCGTCGGTGACGGTGGACACGGCATGCTCCTCGTCGCTGGTGACGTTGCATTTGGCGGCGCAGGCGTTGCGGGCGGGGGAGTGTTCGCTGGCGTTGGCCAGTGGGGTGACGGTGATGGCGACGCCGGCGGCGTTCGCGGCGTTCGCCGAGCAGCAGGGCCTGGCCTCGGATGGGCGGTGCAAGTCGTTCGCGGCGGGTGCGGATGGCACCGGGTGGGCCGAGGGCGTGGGCGTGCTGGTGCTGGAGCGGTTGTCGGATGCGCGGCGTAATGGGCATCCGGTGCTGGCGGTGGTGGCCGGTAGCGCGGTCAACCAGGACGGGGCGTCGAATGGCCTGACGGCGCCGAACGGTCCTGCCCAGCAGCGGGTGATCCGGGCGGCGCTGGCCAGTGCCCGGCTGTCGGCCGCCGATGTGGACGTGGTGGAGGCGCACGGCACCGGCACGGTGCTGGGTGACCCGATCGAGGCGCAGGCGTTGCTGGCGACCTATGGTCAGGGCCGGCCGGAGGATCGGCCGTTGTGGCTGGGGTCGGTGAAGTCCAACATCGCGCACACTCAGGCGGCGGCGGGTGCGGCCGGGGTGATGAAGATGGTGCTGGCGATGCAGCACGGCCTGCTGCCGAAGTCCTTGCATGCTGATGAGCCGTCGCCGCATGTGGACTGGACGGCGGGGAACATCCGGTTGCTGGCCGAGCCGCAGGAGTGGCCGGCGGATGGTCGTCCGCGGCGGGCGGGTGTGTCCTCGTTCGGGATCAGCGGCACCAACGCGCATGTGATCATTGAGGAAGCGCCCGAGCCGGTGGCGGAGGATGCGATCGGTGAGGGCTTGCCCGGCGGCATGCCCGCGGAGAATGCGCCGGTGCCGGTGCTGGCGGGCGGGCCGCTGATGTGGCTGGTGTCGGGACGATCGGCGCAGGCGCTGGCCGGGCAGGCGGGCCGGTTGGTGACCCATGTGGCCGGTCATCCGGAGCTGGATCCGGGTGATGTGGCCTGGTCGCTGGCGACCACTCGGTCGACCTTCGAGCATCGCGCGGCGGTGTGGGGTGGCGATCGCGGCGAGCTGGTGAGTGGTCTGGAGGCGGTGTCGGCAGGCCGGTCGGTGAGGCGGGCGGTCTCGGGTGCGGCTCCTGCCGGTGGGCCGGGCCGGGTCGGGTTCGTGTTCGCGGGGCAGGGCGCGCAGCGGGCCGGGATGGGCCGTGAGTTGTATGAGGCGTCTCCGGTGTTCGCGGCGGCGTTCGATGAGGCGTGCGCCCTGCTGGAGGCCGAGCTGGATGTGGCGGTCCGGGACGTGGTCCTGGGGGCCGGGGACGACAGCGCCGGACTCGATCGTGCGGACCAGACCCTGTTCGCCCAGACCGGCCTGTTCGCCGTGGAGGTGGGCCTGGTCGCGCTGCTGGCCGCGGCTGGGATCGTGCCGGACGTGGTGGCCGGTCATTCGGTGGGTGAGATCGCGGCGGCGTATGCGGCCGGGGTGTTGACCTTGCAGGATGCGTGCCGGCTGGTGGCGAACCGGGCCCGGTTGATGCAGGACCTGCCGTCGGGTGGGGCGATGGCCGCGATCGGGGCGAGTGAGGCCGAGATCGCCCCCGCGTTGGGGGATGAGCCGGGGGTGTCGCTGGCGGCGGTGAACGGTCCGTCGTCGGTGGTGATCTCGGGTGAGGCCGCCGCCGTTGAGCGCATCGCTGAACAGTGGCGGGGCCGGGGTCGGCGGGTGCGGCGGCTGCGGGTGAGTCATGCCTTCCATTCGGCGCTCATGGACCCGGTGCTGGATGAGCTCGGCGAGGTGGCCGCCGGTTTGCAGCATGCGTCGCCGACGGTGACCTGGGTGGGAGCACTCTCGGGTGAGGTGGTGACGGCGCCGGAGGCGGGGTACTGGCCGGAGCAGGCGCGTGGTGCGGTCCGGTTCGCCGATGCGGTGGCGACGATGGCGGGTCTTGGGGTCTCGGTGTTCATCGAGATCGGCCCGGACGGAACCTTGTCGGGGATGGGTGCCTCGGTTCTCGACCAGGAGTTGGATGCGCGCTTCATTCCGGTGCTGAACCCGAGCGTCCCGGCGGCCGAGGCGGTGCTGGCCGGCCTGGCTCAGGCGCATGTTCAGGGTGTGAAGGTGGATTGGCCGGCGGTGTTGCCGGCCGGGCAGCGGGTTGATCTGCCGACGTATGCGTTCCAGCAGCAGCGGTTCTGGCCGGAGATCTCGCTGGCGCCGGGTGCCGGTGCGGGCGTGCTGTCGGCCGGTTCGGGGTCGGCGATGGAGGCGCAGTTCTGGGCGGCGGTGGAGCGCGGCGATGTGGCCGGGCTGGCCGGTGCCCTGGAGGTGGACGCGCAGCGGCCGTTCAGTGAGGTGCTGCCGGTGCTGGCCTCGTGGCGGCAGCGTGAGCGTGAGGAGGCACGGGCGGCCGATGTCCGCTACCGGATCTCGTGGGCACCGGTCGCCGATCCGCAGGTGTCCCGCCTGGCGGGGACCTGGCTGGTGGTGGCGGGTCCGTCGGGTGTGGATCTGGCCGCGGAGTGTGTCCGGGCGCTGGGTGCTCGGGGAGCGGATGCGGTCGTGGTGCCGGTCGCCGCGGAGGACGTCTCGCGGGAGGTACTGGCGGCGCGGATCGGTGAGGTGGCCGGGGACGGCCGGGTGGCCGGGGTGTTGTCGCTGCTGGCATTGGAGGAGGCGCCGCTGCCCGATCACCCCTATGTGGCGTCGGGTCTGGCCGGATCGGTGGGCCTGCTGCAGGCCCTGGGAGATGCCGGTATCGAGGCGCCGCTGTGGATGGTCACCCAGGGCGCGGTGGCCGCCGGTGCGCGGGAGTTTGTGTCGCGTCCGGTGCAGGCCCAGGTTCTGGGGCTGGGCCGGGTTCTGGCGATGGAGAGTCCGGATCGGTGGGGCGGCCTGGTAGACCTGCCGGAGACGTGGGACGCGCGGTCGGCGGGCCGGCTGGTGGGTGTGCTGGCCGGGTGTGGTGAGGACCAGGTCGCGATCCGTGCCGCCGGCATCTTCGGCCGGCGGCTGGTGCGGGCTCCTCGTCCGGTGGGTGCCCCCGATTCCACCGTCCGTGCCTCCTTCTCCCAGGGCACGGTGCTGGTGACCGGTGGTACCGGCGCGCTGGGCGGGCGTGTGGGGGTGTGGCTGGCCGAGCGTGGCGCCGCGCGGGTCGTGCTGTGGAGCCGCTCCGGCCCGGAGGCCGCGGGAATCTCCCGGCTGGCTGCGCGGATGGCCGCCGCCGGGACGGCCGTGGCGGTCATGGCGGGTGATGTGGCGAGCCGATCCGACGTGGCCGGGCTGCTGGGGTGGATCGCCGCGGACGGCCCGGCGCTGGCCGGGGTGATGCATACCGCGGGTGTGCTGGATGACGGGGTGCTGGACCGGATGAGCCCGGCCCGGCTGGGCAACGTGCTCGCGGCCAAGGCGGGCGGCGCGGTTCACCTCGATGAGCTGACGGCGGGTCTGGATCTGTCGGCGTTCGTGCTGTTCTCCTCCGCGGCGGCGACGTTCGGTGCCGGTGGGCAGGGCAACTACGCGGCGGCGAACGCGTTCCTGGACGCGCTGGCGGACAATCGGCGTGGTCGTGGCCTGGCCGCGACGTCGCTCGCCTGGGGGGCGTGGGCCGGCGGCGGTATGGCTCAGTCCGATGCGACGGTGGCGCGTCGGGTCGCCGGCGGGCCCAGTACTGCGCTGGACCCCGATGTTGCGTTGCAGGTGCTGGGGCAGGCGCTGGAGGACGGCGAGGTCGGCCTGACGGTGTCGGCCATCGACTGGTCCCAGATCGCCATGGGGCTGAGCGATCCGGAGCAGGTGCCGTTCCTGCGGGAGCTGCCCGACATCCGGGCGTTAGTCGCTGCGGGCGGTGCCGCTACTACCGAGTCCCGTACGGCCGGAGAACTGGCCGTACGGGTGGCGGGACGTCCGCTGGCCGAACAGCACGAGATCCTCACCGAGCTGGTTCGGTCCGAGGCGGCGGCGGTGCTGCATCACCCGACTCCGGAGGCGATCGAAGCCGACCGGGCCTTCAGCGATCTGGGTTTCGACTCTCTGACCGCGGTGGAGCTGCGCAATCGGCTCTCCGCTCTCGCGGGGGTGCGCCTGCCGGCGACGCTGATCTTCGATTATCCGACCCCGGCCCAGTTGGCGCGGCATCTGAGGTCGGAACTGCTCGGCGATGCGCCCGATGTTCCGGCCGTGCCTATGGCGACGGTGGTGGACGGCGACCCGATCGCGATCGTCGGGATGGGCTGCCGCTACCCCGGTGGCGTGCGCAGTCCGGAGCAGTTGTGGGAGCTGGTGGTCTCGGGGACGGATGCGGTGTCGGGTTTCCCGGTGGATCGGGGCTGGGACATCGGCATGCTCGATGGTGCCGCCTTGTCCGCGGCGCAGGGTGGGTTCTTGTATGACGCGGGTGAGTTCGATCCGGGGTTCTTCGGGATCAGCCCGCGTGAGGCGCTGGCGATGGATCCGCAGCAGCGGTTGCTGCTGGAGACCTCGTGGGAGGCGCTGGAGCGGGCCGGGATCCAGCCGCGGTCGCTGCGCGGCAGTCAGACCGGTGTGTTCGCCGGTGGGACCCCGACGGGGTATGGCGTGGGTCTGGAAGGCAGCGGTTCGGAGAGTTTCCTGCTGACGGGCACCTCAGGGGCGGTGCTGTCGGGCCGGGTGTCGTATGTGCTGGGTCTGGAGGGGCCGTCGGTGACGGTGGACACGGCGTGTTCGTCGTCGTTGGTGACGTTGCATTTGGCGGCGCAGGCGTTGCGGGCGGGGGAGTGTTCGCTGGCGTTGGCCAGTGGGGTGACGGTGATGGCGACGCCGGCGGCGTTCGCGGCGTTCGCCGAGCAGCAGGGCCTGGCCTCGGATGGGCGGTGCAAGTCGTTCGCGGCGGGTGCGGATGGCACCGGGTGGGCCGAGGGCGTGGGCGTGCTGGTGCTGGAGCGGTTGTCGGATGCGCGGCGTAATGGGCATCCGGTGCTGGCGGTGGTGGCCGGCAGCGCGATCAACCAGGACGGCGCGTCCAACGGCCTGACCGCGCCGAACGGACCCGCCCAGCAGCGGGTCATCCGGGCGGCGCTGGCCAACGCCCGGCTGTCCACCTCGGACGTGGATGTCGTGGAGGCGCACGGCACGGGCACGGTGCTGGGTGACCCGATCGAGGCGCAGGCGTTGCTGGCGACTTATGGTCAGGGCCGGCCGGAGGATCGGCCGCTGTGGCTGGGATCGGTGAAGTCCAACATCGCGCACACCCAGGCCGCGGCGGGTGCGGCCGGGGTGATGAAGATGGTGCTCGCGATGCAGCACGGTCTGCTGCCGAAGTCGTTGCATGCTGACGAGCCGTCGCCGCATGTGGACTGGACGGCGGGGAACATCCGGTTGCTGGCCGAGCCGCAGGAATGGCCCGCGGATGGCCGTCCGCGCCGGGCGGGTGTGTCCTCGTTCGGCATCAGCGGCACGAACGCGCACGTCATCATCGAGGAAGCACCCTCGCTCGTTCCGGAGCTGGAATCGGTGCCCGAGGGCGCGGATGCCGCCGACGAGGCGACGGCTCAGGACGTGCCGGTGCTGGCGGGCGGGCCGCTGATGTGGCTGGTGTCGGGACGATCGGCGCAGGCACTGGCCGCGCAGGCGGGCCGGCTGCTGAGCCACGTCGTCGCTCGCCCGGAGCTGGACCCGGCGGATGTCGCTTGGTCGCTGGCGACCACTCGGTCGATCTTTGAGCATCGCGCGGCGGTGTGGGGTGGCGATCGCGGCGAGCTGGTGAGTGGTCTGGAGGCGGTGTCGGCGGGCCGGTCGGTGGGCCGTGCGGTCTCGGGTGCGGCTCCTGCCGGTGGGCCGGGGCGGGTCGGGTTCGTGTTCGCGGGTCAGGGTGCGCAGCGGGCCGGGATGGGCCGTGAGTTGTATGAGGCCAGCCCGGTGTTCGCGGCGGCGTTTGATCGCGCTGCGGATCTGCTGGAGATCGAGCTGGGGGTTTCGGTCCGGGACGTGGTCCTGGGAGGCGTCGGGGACGATGGCGCCGGGCCGGAGCGTGCGGACCAGACTCTGTTCGCGCAGACGGGCCTGTTCGCCGTGGAGGTGGGTCTGGTCGCGCTGCTGGCCGCGGCCGGGATCGTCCCGGACGTGGTGGCGGGTCATTCGGTGGGTGAGATCGCGGCGGCGTATGCGGCCGGGGTGTTGACCCTGCGGGACGCCTGCCGGTTGGTGGCGAATCGGGCGCGGTTGATGCAGGACCTGCCGTCGGGTGGGGCGATGGCCGCGATCGGGGCGAGTGAGGCGGAGGTCCTGGCGGGGCTGGCCGGGGTGGAGGGGGTGTCGCTGGCGGCGGTGAACGGCCCGTCGTCGGTGGTCGTCTCTGGTGACGAGGCGGCGGTCGATGAGGTTGTGCGGGAGTGGCGGGAGCGGGGCCGGCGGGTGCGGCGGCTGCGGGTGAGCCATGCCTTCCATTCGGCGCTCATGGACCCGGTGCTGGATGAGCTCGGCGAGGTGGCCGCCGGTTTGCAGCATGCGTCGCCGACGGTGACCTGGGTGGGAGCACTCTCGGGCGAGGTGGTGACGGCGCCGGAGGCCGGGTACTGGCCGGAGCAGGCGCGTGGTGCGGTCCGGTTCGCGGACGCGGTGGCCACGATGGCCGGTCTCGGGGTCTCGGTGTTCATCGAGATCGGCCCGGACGGAACTCTGTCGGGGATGGGCCCGGCCACGCTCACCGAAGAGGTGCCGTTCATCCCGATGCTGAACCCGTCCCTGCCCGCGGCCGAGGCCGTGCTGGCCGCTCTGGCCCAGGCCCATGTTGTGGGGATGCCGGTCGACTGGGCGGCCGTACTGGAGCCTGGACAGCGGGTTGATCTGCCCACGTACGCGTTCCAGCAGCAGCGGTTCTGGCCGGAGATCTCGCTGGCACCCGGGGCTGGGGCGGGTGCGCTGCCGGCCGGTTCGGGGTCGGCGATGGAGGCGCAGTTCTGGGCGGCGGTCGAGCGTGGTGATGTGGCCGGTCTGGCCGGTGCTTTGGAGGTGGATGCCGGAAGCAGGCTCGACGAGGTGCTGCCGGTGCTGGCGTCGTGGCGGCAGCGTGAGCGTGAGGCGTCGGCGGTCGCGGATGTGCGGTACCGGGTCTCGTGGGTGCCGGTCGCCGATCCGGAGCCGACGCGCCTGACGGGGACCTGGCTGGTGGTGGCGGGCCCGTCGGGTGTGGATCTGGCCGCGGAGTGTGTCCGGGTGCTGGGTGCTCGGGGGGCGGATGCGGTCGTGGTGCCGGTCGCCGCGGAGGACGTTTCGCGGGAGGTGCTGGCGGGGCGGATCGGTGAGGTGGCCGGGGACGGCCGGGTGGCCGGGGTGTTGTCGTTGCTGGCGTTGGAGGAGGTGCCGCTGCCCGATCACGTGTTCGTGCCATCCGGTCTGGCTGGATCGGTGGGCTTGGTGCAGGCCCTGGGAGATGCCGGGGTTGACGCGCCGCTGTGGATGGTCACTCGGGGTGCGGTGGCTGCCGGTGCCCGGGAGTCGGTGTCGAGTCCGGTGCAGGCCCACGTCCTTGGATTGGGCCGGGTTCTGGCGATGGAGAGCCCGGACCGGTGGGGCGGCCTGGTAGACCTGCCGGTGGCGTTCGACACGCGGGCCGCGGCTCGGCTGGTGGGTGTGCTGGCCGGGTGTGGTGAGGACCAGGTCGCGATCCGTGCCGCCGGTATCTTCGGCCGGCGGTTGGTGCGGGCTCCTCGGCCGGTGGGTGCGCCCGAGTCGGCGGTGCGGGATTCCTTCTCCCGGGGCACGGTGCTGGTGACCGGCGGTACCGGGGCGCTGGGCGGGCGTGTCGGGGTGTGGCTGGCCGAGCGTGGCGCGGCGCGGGTGGTGTTGTGGAGCCGGTCGGGTCCGGGCGCGGCGGGAGTCGCCGGCCTGGCCGCGCGGATCGCCGCCGCCGGGACGGCCGTGGCGGTCATGGCGGGTGACGTGGCGAGCCGATCCGAGGTGGCCGGGCTGCTGGGGTGGATCGCCGCGGATGGTCCGGCGCTGGCGGGGGTGATGCATACCGCAGGTGTGCTGGATGACGGGGTGCTGGACCGGATGAGCCCGGCCCGGCTGGGGAATGTGCTCGCGGCCAAGGTGGGCGGGGCGGTTCATCTCGATGAGCTGACGGCGCATCTGGATCTGTCGGCGTTCGTGCTGTTCTCCTCGGCGGCGGCGACGTTCGGCGCCGGTGGTCAGGGTAACTACGCGGCGGCGAACGCGTTCCTGGACGCGCTGGCCGATAACCGGCGTGGTCGTGGCCTGGCCGCGACCTCGCTCGCCTGGGGGGCGTGGGCCGGCGGCGGAATGGCCCAGTCCGATGCGACCGTGGCGCGTCGCGTGGCCGGTGGGCCCAGTAGTGCGCTGGACCCCGATGTTGCCTTGCAGGTGCTGGGGCAGGCGTTGGAGGACGGTGAGGCCGGGCTGACGGTCTCGGCCATCGACTGGTCCCAGATCGCCATGGGCCTGAGCGATCCGGAGCAGGTGCCCTTCCTTCGAGAACTGCCCGACATCCGGGCGCTCGTTCCCGCCGGCGGTGCCGTTGTCGGGGAGTCCCGGCCTGCGGGTGAGCTGGCGGTGCGGCTGGTGGGCCGTACGTCGGAGGAGCAGGAGGAGATCCTCACCGAGCTGGTCCGTGCGGAGGCGGCGGCGGTGCTGCATCACCCGACTCCGGAGGCGATCGAAGCCGACCGGGCCTTCAGCGATGTCGGCTTCGACTCACTGACCGCGGTGGAGCTGCGCAATCGGCTCTCCGCTCTCGCAGGGGTCCGCTTGCCGGCGACGCTGATCTTCGACTATCCGACCCCGGCCCAGTTGGCGCGGCATCTGAGGTCGGAACTGCTCGGCGACGTGGCCGATGTTCCGGCCGCTGCCGTGCCTGTGGCGGCGGCGGTGGTGGACGGCGACCCGATCGCGATCGTCGGGATGGGCTGCCGCTACCCCGGTGGGGTGCGTAGCCCGGAGCAGTTGTGGGAGTTGGTGGTTTCGGGGACGGACGCGGTATCCAGCTTTCCGGTGGATCGGGGCTGGGATGCTGGCCTGCTGGGTGATGGCGCGACGGCTCAGGGCGGGTTCGTCTACGACGCGGGTGAGTTCGATCCGGGGTTCTTCGGGATCAGTCCGCGTGAGGCGCTGGCGATGGATCCGCAGCAGCGGTTGCTGCTGGAGACCTCCTGGGAGGCGCTGGAGCGGGCCGGGATCCAGCCGCGGTCGCTGCGGGGCAGCCAGACCGGCGTGTTCGCCGGCGGGACCCCGACCGGGTATGGCGTGGGGCTGGAAGGCAGTGGTTCGGAGAGTTTCCTGCTGACCGGCACCGCGGGCGCGGTGCTGTCCGGCCGGGTGTCCTACGTCCTGGGCCTGGAGGGGCCGTCGGTGACGGTGGACACGGCATGCTCCTCGTCGCTGGTGACGTTGCATTTGGCGGCGCAGGCGTTGCGGGCGGGGGAGTGTTCGCTGGCGTTGGCCAGTGGGGTGACGGTGATGGCGACGCCGGCGGCGTTCGCGGCGTTCGCCGAGCAGCAGGGCCTGGCCTCCGACGGCCGGTGCAAGTCCTTCTCGGCCGGTGCGGACGGCACCGGGTGGGCCGAGGGCGTGGGCGTGCTGGTACTGGAACGGCTGTCTGACGCGCGGCGTAATGGGCATCCGGTGCTGGCGGTGGTGGCCGGTAGCGCGATCAACCAGGACGGGGCGTCGAACGGCCTGACCGCGCCGAACGGTCCTGCCCAGCAGCGGGTCATCCGGGCCGCGCTGGCCAGCGCCCGGCTCTCGGCCGCCGACGTGGACGCCGTCGAGGCGCACGGCACCGGCACGGTGCTCGGCGATCCGATCGAGGCGCAGGCGCTGCTGGCCACCTACGGTCAGGACCGGCCCGAAGACCGGCCGCTGTGGCTGGGATCGGTGAAGTCCAACATCGCCCACACCCAGGCCGCGGCGGGCGCGGCCGGGGTGATGAAGATGGTGCTCGCGATGCAGCACGGCCTGCTGCCCAAGTCCTTGCACGCCGACGAGCCGTCGCCGCATGTGGACTGGACGGCGGGGAACATCCGGTTGCTGGCCGAGCCGCAGGAATGGCCCGCGGATGGCCGTCCGCGCCGGGCGGGTGTGTCCTCGTTCGGGATCAGCGGCACCAACGCGCACGTGATCATCGAGGAAGCGCCCGAGCCGGTGGCGGAGGAAGCGATCGGTGAGGGCTTGCCCGGCGGCATGCCCGCGGAGAATGCGCCGGTGCCGGTGCTGGCAGATGGACCAGTGGCGTGGCTGGTGTCGGCGCGGTCGGGTCAGGCGCTGGCCGCGCAGGCCGGTCGGCTGCTGAGCCATGTCGTCGCGCGCCCGGATCTGGACCCGGCGGACGTGGCCTGGTCGCTGGCGACCACTCGGTCGATCTTCGAACACCGGGCGGTCGTGCTGGGCGCCGGCGCGGATGAGCTGGTCATGGGGCTGGGAGCGCTGGCCGCCGGTGAGCGGGTGGCAGGTGTGATCTCGGGCGTGGTCCCGGCGGGCCGGGTGGGCCGGGTGGGCTTCGTGTTCGCGGGTCAGGGCGCGCAGCGGGCCGGTATGGGCCGTGAGTTGTATGAGGCCAGCCCGGTGTTCGCGGCGGCGTTTGATCGGGCGGCGGATCTGCTGGAGATCGAGCTGGGGGTTTCGGTCCGGGACGTGGTCCTGGGAGGCGTCGGGGACGACGGCGCCGGGCCGGAGCGTGCGGACCAGACTCTGTTCGCGCAGACCGGGTTGTTCGCCGTGGAGGTGGGTCTGGTCGCGCTGCTGGCCGCGGCCGGGATCGTCCCGGATGTGGTGGCGGGTCATTCGGTGGGTGAGATCGCGGCGGCGTATGCGGCCGGGGTGTTGACCCTGCAGGATGCCTGCCGGTTGGTGGCGAACCGGGCGCGGTTGATGCAGGACCTGCCGTCGGGTGGGGCGATGGCCGCGATCGGGGCAAGTGAGGCTGAGATGGCCGCCGCGTTGGAGGGTGAGCCGGGGGTGTCGCTGGCGGCGGTGAACGGCCCGTCGTCGGTGGTGATCTCCGGTGAGGCCGCCGCGGTGGAACGCATCGTCGAAGACTGGCGGGGCCGGGGCCGGCGGGTGCGGCGGCTGCGGGTGAGTCATGCCTTCCATTCGGCGTTGATGGATCCGGTGCTGGATGAGCTGGGTGAGGTGGCGGCGGGTCTGGAGCTTGCCGCGCCGAAGGTTTCGTGGGTGGGAGCGCTTTCGGGTGAGCTGATCGCGGTGCCGGAGGCCGGGTATTGGGCGGCTCAGACGCGGCAGCCGGTCCGGTTCGCCGATGCGGTGGCGACGATGGCCGGTCTGGGGGTCTCGGTGTTCATCGAGATCGGCCCGGACGGAACCCTGTCGGGCATGGGCCCGGCCACGCTCACCGAAGAGGTGCCGTTCATCCCGATGCTGAACCCGTCGCTGCCCGCGGCCGAAGCGGTGCTGGCCGGCCTGGCCCGGGCGCATGTTCAGGGTGTGAAGGTGGACTGGCCGGCGGTGTTGCCGGCCGGTCAGCGGGTCGGCCTGCCGACGTATGCGTTCCAGCAGCAGCGGTTCTGGCCGGAGGTCTCGCTGGCGCCGGGTGCCGGTGCGGGCGTGCTGTCGGCCGGTTCGGGGTCGGCGATGGAGGCGCAGTTCTGGGCGGCAGTTGAGCGTGGTGATGTGGCCGGGCTGGCCGGTGCTTTGGAGGTGGATGCCGGAAGCCGGCTCGACGAGGTGCTGCCGGTGCTGGCGTCGTGGCGGCAGCGGGAGCGTGAGGAGGCGCGGGCGGCCGATGTCCGCTACCGGGTCTCGTGGGTGCCGGTCGCCGATCCGCAGGTGCCCCGCCTGGCGGGGACCTGGCTGTTGGTGGCGGGTCCGTCGGGTGTGGACCTGGCTGCCGAGTGCGTCCGGGCGCTGGGTGCTCAGGGGGCGCGGGTCGTGGTGGCGCCGGTCGCTGCGGAGGATGTCTCGCGGGAGGTGCTGGCGGCGCGGATCGGTGAGGTGGCCGAGGGCGGTCCGGTGGCCGGGGTGGTGTCCTTGCTGGCGCTGGAGGAGACGCCGCTGGCCGACCATGTGTTCGTGCCGTCGGGTCTGGCCGGCTCGGTAGGCCTGCTGCAGGCTCTGGGAGACGCCGGTATCGAGGCGCCGCTGTGGATGGTCACTCGGGGTGCGGTGGCTGCCGGTGCGGGGGAGTGGGTGTCGCGTCCGGTGCAGGCTCAGGTTCTGGGGCTGGGCCGGGTTCTGGCGATGGAGAGTCCGGATCGGTGGGGCGGGCTGGTCGATCTGCCGGTGGTGTTCGACGCGCGGGCGGCGACGCGACTGGTGGGTGTGCTGGCCGGGTGTGGTGAGGACCAGGTCGCGATCCGTGCCGCGGGGATCTTCGGCCGGCGGTTGGTGCGGGCTCCTCGTCCTGCGGGGGCGCCCGAGTCGGCGGTGCGGGATTCCTTCGCGCGGGGCACCGTGCTGGTGACCGGCGGTACCGGCGCGCTCGGCGGGCGTGTGGGTGTGTGGCTGGCCGAGCGTGGCGCCGCGCGGGTCGTGCTGTGGAGCCGCTCCGGCCCGGAGGCCGCGGGAGTTTCCCGGCTGGCCGCGCGGATGGCCACAGCAGGGACGGCCGTGGCTGTCATGGCGGGTGACGTGGCGAGCCGATCCGACGTGGCCGGGCTGCTGGGGTGGATCGCGGCGGATGGTCCGGCTTTGGCCGGGGTGATGCATACCGCGGGTGTGCTGGATGACGGGGTGCTGGATCGGATGAGCCCGGCCCGGCTGGGCAACGTGCTCGCGGCCAAGGCGGGCGGCGCGGTTCATCTCGATGAGCTGACGGCGGACCTGGATCTGTCGGCGTTCGTGCTGTTCTCTTCCGCGGCGGCGACGTTCGGCGCCGGTGGTCAGGGCAACTACGCGGCGGCGAACGCGTTCCTGGACGCGCTGGCGGACAATCGGCGTGGTCGTGGCCTGGCCGCGACGTCGGTGGCGTGGGGGGCGTGGGCCGGCGGCGGTATGGCCCAGTCCGATGCGACCGTGGCGCGGCGGGTGGCCGGTGGCCCGAGCAGTGCGCTGGATCCGGATCTGGCGCTGCAGGTGCTGGGGCAGGCGCTGGAGGACGGTGAGGCCGGGCTGACGGTCTCGGCCATCGACTGGTCCCAGATCGCGGCCGCCCTGAGTGATCCGGCGCAGGTGCCCTTCCTGCGGGAGCTGCCCGACATCCGGGCGTTCGCTCCCGCCGGTGGTGGCGTTGTGGCGGAGTCCCGGCCTGCGGGTGAGCTGGCGGTGCGGCTGGTGGGTCGTGCTGCGGAGGAGCAGGAGGAGATCCTCACCGAGTTGGTCCGCGCGGAGGCGGCGGCGGTGCTGCATCACCCATCTCCGGAGGCGATCGAGGCCGACCGGGCCTTCAGCGATGTGGGCTTCGACTCTCTGACCGCGGTGGAGCTGCGCAATCGGCTCTCCGCTCTCGCAGGGGTCCGCTTGCCGGCGACGCTGATCTTCGACTATCCGACCCCGGTGCAACTGGCCCGGTATCTGCGCTCGGAACTGCTGGGCAATGTGGCCGATGTTCCGGCCGCCGCCGCTGCACCTGCAGTGGCGGTAGTGGATGGCGACCCGATCGCGATCGTCGGGATGGGGTGTCGTTATCCCGGTGGTGTGCGTAGCCCGGAGCAGTTGTGGGAGCTGGTGGTCTCGGGCACGGATGCGGTGTCGGGTTTCCCGGTGGACCGGGGCTGGGACATCGGTCTTCTGGGTGCGCCGGGTCTGGACGGTGCGACGGCTCAGGGTGGCTTTCTGTATGACGCGGGTGAGTTCGATCCGGCGTTCTTCGGGATCAGCCCGCGTGAGGCGCTGGCGATGGACCCGCAGCAGCGGTTGCTGCTGGAGACCTCGTGGGAGGCGCTGGAGCGGGCCGGGATCCAGCCGCGGTCCCTGCGGGGCAGCCAGACCGGCGTGTTCGCCGGCGGGACCCCCACCGGGTATGGCGTGGGTCTGGAAGGCAGCGGTTCGGAGAGTTTCCTGCTGACCGGCACCGCGGGCGCGGTGCTGTCCGGCCGGGTGTCCTACGTCCTGGGCTTGGAAGGTCCGTCGGTGACGGTGGACACGGCGTGTTCGTCGTCGTTGGTGACGTTGCATCTGGCGGCGCAGGCGTTGCGGGCGGGGGAGTGTTCGCTGGCGTTGGCCAGTGGGGTGACGGTGATGGCGACGCCGGCGGCGTTCGCGGCGTTCGCCGAGCAGCAGGGCCTGGCCTCCGACGGCCGGTGCAAGTCGTTCGCGGCGGGTGCGGACGGCACCGGGTGGGCCGAGGGCGTGGGCGTGCTGGTACTGGAACGGTTGTCGGATGCGCGGCGTAATGGGCATCCGGTGCTGGCGGTGGTGGCCGGCAGCGCGGTCAACCAGGACGGGGCGTCGAACGGCTTGACCGCGCCGAACGGTCCCGCGCAGCAGCGGGTGATCCGGGCGGCGCTGGCCAGCGCCCGGTTGTCGACGTCGGACGTGGATGTGGTGGAGGCGCACGGCACGGGCACGGTTCTGGGTGACCCGATCGAGGCGCAGGCGCTGCTGGCCACTTATGGTCAGGGCCGGCCCGAAGACCGGCCGCTGTGGCTGGGATCGGTGAAGTCCAACATCGCCCACACCCAGGCCGCGGCGGGCGCGGCCGGGGTGATGAAGATGGTGCTGGCGATGCAGCACGGCCTGCTGCCCAAGTCCTTGCACGCCGATGAGCCGTCGCCGCATGTGGACTGGACGGCGGGGAACATCCGATTGCTGGCCGAGCCGCAGGAATGGCCCGCGAACGGCCGTCCGCGGCGGGCGGGTGTGTCCTCGTTCGGCATCAGCGGCACGAACGCGCACGTCATCATCGAGGAAGCGCCCGAGCCGGTGGCGGAGGATGCGATCGGTGAGGGCTTCTTCGACGGCATGCCGGTGGAGGATGTGCCGGTGCCGGTGCCGGTGCTGTCGGGCGGGCCGCTGATGTGGCTGGTGTCGGGACGATCGGCGCAGGCACTGGCCGGGCAGGCGGGTCGGCTGCTGAGCCACGTCGTCGCGCGCCCCGAGCTGGACCCGGCGGATGTCGCTTGGTCGCTGGCGACGACGCGGTCGGCCTTTGAGCATCGCGCGGCGGTGTGGGGTGCTGATCGGGCCGAGTTGGTGAGTGGTCTGGAGGCCGTGTCGGCGGGCCGGTCCGTCAGCCGGCTGCTTCTGGGCGCGGCTCCTGCCGGTGGGCCGGGGCGGGTCGGGTTCGTGTTCGCGGGTCAGGGTGCGCAGCGGGCCGGTATGGGCCGTGAGTTGTATGAGGCCAGTCCGGTGTTCGCGGCGGCGTTCGATGAGGCGTGCGCCCTGCTGGAGGCCGAGCTGGGGGTTTCGGTCCGGGACGTGGTCCTGGGAGGCGTCGGGGACGACGGCGCCGGGCCGGAGCGTGCGGACCAGACCCTGTTCGCGCAGACGGGCCTGTTCGCGGTGGAGGTGGGTCTGGTCGCGCTGCTGGGGGCGGCTGGGATCGTGCCGGACGTGGTGGCGGGTCATTCGGTGGGTGAGATCGCGGCGGCGTATGCGGCCGGGGTGTTGACCTTGCAGGACGCGTGCCGGTTGGTGGCCGGCCGGGCGCGGTTGATGCAGGACCTGCCGTCGGGTGGGGCGATGGCGGCCATCGGGGCGAGCGAGGCTGAGATGGCTGCCGCGTTGGAGGGTGAGCCGGGGGTGTCCCTGGCGGCGGTGAACGGCCCGGAATCGGTCGTGATCTCCGGTGAGGCCGCCGCGGTGGAACGCATCGTCGAAGACTGGCGGGGCCGGGGCCGGCGGGTGCGGCGGCTGCGGGTCAGCCATGCCTTCCATTCGGCGCTCATGGACCCGGTGCTGGATGAGCTGGGCGAGGTGGCGGCGGGTCTGGAGCTTGCTGCGCCGAAGGTTTCGTGGGTGGGAGCACTGTCGGGTGAGCTGATCGCGGTGCCGGAGGCCGGGTATTGGGCGGCTCAGGCGCGGCAGCCGGTCCGGTTCGCCGATGCGGTGGCGACGATGGCCGGTCTTGGGGTCTCGGTGTTCATCGAGATCGGCCCGGACGGGACCTTGTCGGGGATGGGGGCGTCGGTTCTCGACCAGGAGTCGGATGCGCGCTTCATTCCGGTGCTGAACCCGAGCGTCCCGGCGGCCGAGGCGGTGCTGACCGGGCTGGCTCAGGCGCACGTTCAGGGCGTGAAGGTGGACTGGCCGGCGGTGCTGCCGGCCGGGCAGCGGGTCGGCCTGCCGACGTATGCGTTCCAGCAGCAGCGGTTCTGGCCGGAGATCTCGCTGGCGCAGGCCGCCTTGCGGCCCCAGATCGGCAGCGGGACGGAGGCGGAAACGCAGTTCTGGGCCGCGGTCGAGCGCGGCGACCTCGCTGGACTGACCGGTGCCCTGGAAGTAGACGCGCAGCAGCCGTTCAGCGAGGTGCTGCCGGTGCTGGCCTCCTGGCGGCAGCGGGACCGCGAGGCGTCGGCGGTCGCGGATGTGCGGTACCGGGTCTCGTGGGTGCCGGTCGCCGATCCGCAGCTGTCCCGGTTGAGTGGCACGTGGCTGGTGGTGGCCGGTCCGTCGGGTGTGGACCTGGCCGCCGAATGCGTCCGGGCGCTGGGCGCTCAGGGGGCGCGGGCCGTTGTGGCGCCGGTCGCTGCGGAGGATGTCTCGCGGGAGGTGCTGGCGGCGCGGATCGGTGAGGTGGCCGAGGGCGGTCTGGTGGCCGGGGTGCTGTCGCTGCTGGCGTTGGAGGAGGCGCCGCTGCCCGATCACGCGTTCGTGCCGTCGGGTCTGGCCGGCTCGGTGGGCCTGATGCAGGGCCTGGGAGATGCCGGGGTTAACGCGCCGCTGTGGATGGTGACCCAGGGTGCGGTGGCCGCCGGTGCCCGGGAGTTTGTGTCGAGTCCGGTTCAGGCCCAGGTTCTGGGGCTGGGCCGGGTTCTGGCGATGGAGAGCCCGGATCGGTGGGGCGGGCTGGTAGACCTGCCGGAGACGTGGGACGCGCGGGCGGCGACGCGGCTGGCGGGTGTGCTGGCCGGGTGTGGTGAGGACCAGGTCGCGATCCGTGCCGCCGGTATCTTCGGCCGGCGGCTGGTGCGGGCTCCCCGTCCGGTGGGTGCGCCCGATTCCAGCGTCCGTGACTCCTTCTCCCGGGGCACGGTGCTGGTGACCGGCGGTACCGGTGCGCTGGGCGGGCGTGTGGGGGTGTGGCTGGCGGAGCGTGGTGCGGCGCGGGTGGTGTTGTGGAGCCGTTCGGGTCCGGGCGCGGCGGGGATCGCCGGCCTGGCCGCGCGGATCGCCGCCGCCGGGACGGCCGTGGCCGTGCTGGCCGGTGACGTGGCCCGCAAGGACGAGGTGGCCGCTCTGCTGGAGTGGATCGCGGCGGATGGTCCGGCTTTGGCCGGGGTGATGCATACCGCGGGTGTGCTGGATGACGGGGTGCTGGACCGGATGAGCCCGGCCCGGCTGGGGAATGTGCTCGCGGCGAAGGCGGGCGGGGCGGTTCATCTCGATGAGCTGACGGCGCATCTGGATCTGTCGGCGTTCGTGCTGTTCTCCTCGGCGGCGGCGACGTTCGGCGCCGGTGGTCAGGGCAACTACGCGGCGGCGAACGCGTTCCTGGACGCGCTGGCCGATAACCGGCGTGGTCGTGGCCTGGCCGCGACCTCGCTCGCCTGGGGGGCGTGGGCCGGCGGCGGAATGGCCCAGTCCGATGCGACCGTGGCGCGTCGCGTGGCCGGTGGGCCCAGTAGTGCGCTGGACCCCGATGTTGCCTTGCAGGTGCTGGGGCAGGCGTTGGAGGACGGTGAGGCCGGGCTGACGGTCTCGGCCATCGACTGGTCCCAGATCGCGGCCGCCCTGAGTGATCCGGCGCAGGTGCCCTTCCTGCGGGAGTTGCCCGATATCCGGGCGTTCGTTCCCGCCGGTGGTGCCGTTGTCGGGGAGTCCCGGCCTGCGGGTGAGCTGGCGGTGCGGCTGGTGGGTCGTCCGTCGGAGGAGCAGGAGGAGATCCTCACCGAGCTGGTCCGTGCGGAGGCGGCGGCGGTGCTGCATCACCCGACTCCGGAGGCGATCGAGGCCGACCGGGCCTTCAGCGATGTCGGCTTCGACTCCCTGACCGCGGTCGAGCTGCGCAACCGGCTCTCGGCCCTTGGCGGGGTCCGGCTCCCGGCGACGCTGATCTTCGACTATCCGACTCCGGCCCAGTTGGCGCGGCATTTGAGGTCGGAACTGCTCGGCGATGCGCCCGATGTTCCGGCCGTGCCTATGGCGACGGTGGTGGACGGCGACCCGATCGCGATCGTCGGGATGGGGTGTCGTTATCCCGGTGGGGTGCGTAGCCCGGAGCAGTTGTGGGAGTTGGTGGTTTCGGGGACGGACGCGGTGTCGGGTTTCCCGGTGGACCGGGGCTGGGACATCGGTCTTCTGGGGGCGCCGGGTCTGGACGGTGCGACGGCTCAGGGTGGGTTCTTGTATGACGCGGGTGAGTTCGATCCGGGGTTCTTCGGGATCAGCCCGCGTGAGGCGCTGGCGATGGATCCCCAGCAGCGGTTGCTGCTGGAGACCTCCTGGGAGGCGCTGGAGCGGGCCGGGATCCAGCCGCGGTCCCTGCGCGGCAGCCAGACCGGCGTGTTCGCCGGTGGGACCCCGACCGGGTATGGCGTGGGGCTGGAAGGCAGTGGTTCGGAGAGCTTCCTGCTGACCGGTACCGCGGGCGCGGTGCTGTCCGGCCGGGTCTCCTACGTCCTGGGCCTGGAGGGGCCGTCGGTGACGGTGGACACCGCATGCTCTTCGTCGCTGGTGACGTTGCATCTGGCGGCGCAGGCGTTGCGGGCGGGGGAGTGTTCGCTGGCGTTGGCCAGTGGGGTGACGGTGATGGCGACGCCGGCGGCGTTCGCGGCGTTCGCCGAGCAGCAGGGCCTGGCCTCCGACGGCCGGTGCAAGTCCTTCTCGGCGGGTGCGGACGGCACCGGGTGGGCCGAGGGCGTGGGCGTGCTGGTACTGGAACGGTTGTCCGACGCCCGCCGGAACGGGCATCCGGTGCTGGCGGTGGTGGCCGGCAGCGCGATCAACCAGGACGGCGCCTCCAACGGCCTGACCGCGCCGAACGGACCCGCCCAGCAGCGGGTGATCCGGGCGGCGCTGGCCAGCGCCCGGCTCTCGGCCGCCGACGTGGACGCGGTCGAGGCGCACGGCACCGGCACGGTGCTCGGCGATCCGATCGAGGCGCAGGCGCTGCTGGCCACCTACGGTCAGGACCGGCCCGAAGACCGGCCGCTGTGGCTGGGATCGGTGAAGTCCAACATCGCGCACACCCAGGCCGCGGCGGGTGCGGCCGGGGTGATGAAGATGGTGCTGGCGATGCAGCACGGCCTGCTGCCCAAGTCCTTGCATGCCGATGAGCCGTCGCCGCATGTGGACTGGACGGCGGGGAACATCCGGTTGCTGGCCGAGCCGCAGGAATGGCCGGCGGATGGGCGTCCGCGCCGGGCGGGTGTGTCCTCGTTCGGGATCAGCGGCACGAACGCGCACGTCATCATCGAAGAAGCGCCCCTGCTCGTTCCGGAGCTGGAGTCACCTCCTGCGGATGAGGACGCCGACACGGTGACGGTCGAGGAAGCGCCGGTGCCGGTGCTGACGGGCGGGCCGCTGATGTGGCTGGTGTCGGGACGATCGGCGCAGGCACTGGCCGCGCAGGCGGGCCGGCTGCTGAGCCATGTCGTCGCGCGTCCGGAGCTGGACCCGGCGGATGTCGCTTGGTCGCTGGCGACGACGCGGTCGATCTTTGAGCATCGCGCGGCGGTGTGGGGTGGCGATCGCGGCGAGCTGGTGAGTGGTCTGGAGGCGGTGTCGGCGGGCCGGTCGGTGGGCCGTGCGGTCTCGGGTGCGGCTCCTGCCGGTGGGCCGGGGCGGGTCGGGTTCGTGTTCGCGGGTCAGGGTGCGCAGCGGGCCGGTATGGGCCGTGAGTTGTATGAGGCCAGTCCGGTGTTCGCGGCGGCGTTCGATGAGGCGTGCGCCTTGCTGGAGGCCGAGCTGGATGTGGCGGTCCGGGACGTGGTCTTGGGCGTCGGGGACGACGGCGCCGGACTGGAGCGTGCGGACCAGACCCTGTTCGCCCAGACGGGCCTGTTCGCCGTGGAGGTGGGTCTGGTCGCGCTGCTGGCCGCGGCCGGGATCGTCCCGGACGTGGTGGCCGGTCATTCGGTGGGTGAGATCGCGGCGGCGTATGCGGCCGGGGTGTTGACCCTGCGGGACGCCTGCCGGTTGGTGGCGAACCGGGCGCGGCTGATGCAGGACCTGCCGTCGGGTGGGGCGATGGCCGCCATCGGGGCGAGCGAGGCCGAGGTCCTGGCGGAGCTGGCCGGGGTGGAGGGGGTGTCCCTGGCGGCGGTGAACGGTCCGTCGTCGGTGGTGATCTCGGGTGCTGCCGCCGCCGTGGAGCGCATCGCTGAACAGTGGCGGGAGCGAGGCCGGCGGGTGCGGCGGCTGCGGGTGAGTCATGCCTTCCATTCGGCGCTCATGGACCCGGTGCTGGATGAGCTCGGCGAGGTGGCCGCCGGTTTGCAGCATGCGTCGCCGACGGTGACGTGGGTGGGAGCACTCTCGGGTGAGGTGGTGACGGCGCCGGAGGCCGGGTACTGGCCGGAGCAGGCGCGTGGTGCGGTTCGGTTCGCGGACGCGGTGGCCACGATGGCGGGTCTGGGGGTCTCGGTGTTCATCGAGATCGGCCCGGACGGGACCCTGTCGGGGATGGGCCCGGCCACGCTCTCCGAAGAGGTGCCGTTCATCCCGGTGCTGAACCCGTC
Organism: Thermocatellispora tengchongensis; assembly: GCF_014202315.1. Lineage (GTDB taxonomy): Bacteria > Actinomycetota > Actinomycetes > Streptosporangiales > Streptosporangiaceae > Thermocatellispora > Thermocatellispora tengchongensis. The sequence goes on from NZ_JACHGN010000018.1 coordinate 115,711, forward strand.
CCTGCCCGCGGCGGAGGCGGTGCTGGCCGGGCTGGCCCGGGCGCATGTTCAGGGTGTGAAGGTGGACTGGCCGGCGGTGCTGCCGGCCGGTCAGCGGGTCGATCTGCCGACGTATGCGTTCCAGCAGCAGCGGTTCTGGCCGGAGGTCTCGCTGGCGCAGGCCGTCGGGCGGCTTCAGGTCGGCGGCGCGACGGAGGCGGAGGCGCAGTTCTGGGCCGCGGTCGAGCGCGGCGACCTCGCTGGACTGACCGGTGCCCTGGAAGTAGACGCGCAGCGGCCGTTCAGTGAGGTGCTGCCGGTGCTGGCCTCCTGGCGGCAGCGGGACCGCGAGGCGTCGGCGGTCGCGGATGTCCGCTATCGGGTCTCGTGGGTGCCGGTCGCCGATCCGCAGGTGTCCCGCCTGGCGGGGACCTGGCTGGTGGTGGCGGGTCCGTCGGGTGTGGACCTGGCCGCCGAATGTGTCCGGGCGTTGGACGCTCAGGGGGCGCGGGTCGTCGTGGCGCCCGTCTCGGCGGAGGACGTCTCCCGGGAGGTGCTGGCGGGGCGGATCGGTGAGGTGGCCGGGGACGGTCCGGTGGCCGGGGTGTTGTCGCTGCTGGCGTTGGAGGAGACGCCGCTGCCCGATCACCCCTATGTGGCGGCCGGTGTGGCCGGGTCGGTGGGTCTGGTCCAGGCGTTGGAGGATGCCGGGATCGGTGCGCCGTTGTGGATGGTGACGCAGGGTGCGGTGGCCGCCGGTGCGCAGGAGTCGGTGTCGCGTCCGGTGCAGGCCCAGGTTCTGGGCGTGGGCCGGGTCTTGCCGATGGAGAGTCCGGATCGGTGGGGCGGGCTGGTCGATCTGCCGGTGGTGTTCGACGGGCGGGCTGCGGGCCGGCTGGTGGGTGTGCTGGCCGGGTGTGGTGAGGATCAGGTCGCGATCCGTGCCGCCGGTATCTTCGGCCGGCGGCTGGTGCGCGCTCCTCGTCCGGTGGGTGCCCCCGACTTCACCGTCCGTGACTCCTTCTCCCGGGGCACGGTGCTGGTGACCGGCGGAACCGGCGCGCTCGGCCGGCGTGTGGGGGCGTGGCTGGCCGAGCGTGGCGCGGCGCGGGTGGTGTTGTGGAGTCGCTCCGGCCCGGAGGCCGCAGGAGTCTCCCGGCTCGCTGCGCGGATGGCGGCCGCGGGGACGGCCGTGTCGGTGCTGTCCGGGGATGTGGCCCGCAAGGACGAGGTGGCGGCTCTGCTGGGGTGGATCGCCGCGGATGGTCCGGCGCTGGCCGGGGTGATGCATACCGCGGGTGTGCTGGATGACGGGGTGCTGGACCGGATGAGCCCGGCCCGGCTGGGCAACGTGCTCGCGGCCAAGGCGGGCGGGGCGGTTCATCTCGATGAGCTGACGGCGGACCTGGATCTGTCGGCGTTCGTGCTGTTCTCTTCCGCGGCGGCGACGTTCGGCGCCGGTGGTCAGGGTAACTATGCGGCGGCGAACGCGTTCCTGGACGCGCTGGCGGACAATCGGCGTGGTCGTGGCCTGGCCGCGACGTCGCTCGCCTGGGGGGCGTGGGCCGGTGGTGGCATGGCCCAGTCCGATGCGACGGTGGCGCGGCGCGTGGCCGGTGGGCCCAGTAGTGCGCTGGACCCCGATGTTGCGTTGCAGGTGCTGGGGCAGGCGCTGGAGGACGGCGAGGCGGGGCTGACGGTGTCGGCCATCGACTGGTCCCAGATTGCCATGGGGCTGAGCGATCCGGAGCAGGTGCCGTTCCTGCGGGAGCTGCCCGATATCCGGGCGTTGGTCGCTGCGGGCGGTGCCGCCGTTGCCGAGTCCCGGCCCGCGGGCGAGCTGGCGGTGCGGCTGGTGGGTCGTCCGTCGGAGGAGCAGGAGGAGATCCTCACCGAGCTGGTCCGCGCGGAGGCGGCGGCGGTGCTGCATCACCCCACGCCGGAGGCGATCGAGGCCGACCGGGCCTTCAGCGATGTGGGCTTCGACTCCCTGACCGCGGTCGAGCTGCGCAATCGGCTCTCCGCTCTCGCAGGGGTGCGCCTGCCGGCGACGCTGATCTTCGACTACCCGACCCCGGCCCAGTTGGCGCGGCATCTGAGGTCGGAACTGCTCGGCGATGCGCCCGATGTTCCGGCCGCTGCCGTGCCTGTGGCGGCGGCGGTGGTGGACGGCGACCCGATCGCGATCGTCGGGATGGGCTGCCGCTACCCCGGTGGAGTGCGTAGCCCAGAGCAGTTGTGGGAGTTGGTGGTTTCGGGGACGGATGCGGTGTCGGGTTTCCCGGTGGATCGGGGCTGGGACATCGGCATGCTCGATGGTGCCGCCTTGTCCGCGGCTCAGGGTGGGTTCTTGTATGACGCGGGTGAGTTCGATCCGGGGTTCTTCGGGATCAGTCCGCGTGAGGCGCTGGCGATGGATCCGCAGCAGCGGTTGCTGCTGGAGACCTCGTGGGAGGCGCTGGAGCGGGCCGGGATCCAGCCGCGGTCGCTGCGGGGCAGCCAGACCGGTGTGTTCGCCGGTGGCGCCCCGACGGGGTATGGCGTGGGGCTGGAAGGCAGTGGTTCGGAGAGTTTCCTGCTGACGGGCACTTCAGGTGCGGTGCTGTCGGGCCGGGTGTCGTATGTGCTGGGTCTGGAGGGGCCGTCGGTGACGGTGGACACGGCGTGTTCGTCGTCGTTGGTGACGTTGCATTTGGCGGCGCAGGCGTTGCGGGCGGGGGAGTGTTCGCTGGCGTTGGCCAGTGGGGTGACGGTGATGGCGACGCCGGCGGCGTTCGCGGCGTTCGCCGAGCAGCAGGGCCTGGCCTCCGATGGCCGGTGCAAGTCGTTCGCGGCGGGTGCGGATGGCACCGGGTGGGCCGAGGGCGTGGGCGTGCTGGTGCTGGAGCGGTTGTCGGATGCGCGGCGTAATGGGCATCCGGTGCTGGCGGTGGTGGCCGGTAGCGCGGTCAACCAGGACGGCGCGTCCAACGGCCTGACCGCGCCGAACGGTCCTGCGCAGCAGCGGGTGATCCGGGCGGCGCTGGCCAGTGCCCGGCTGTCGGCCGCCGACGTGGACGCCGTCGAGGCGCACGGCACCGGCACGGTTCTCGGCGATCCGATCGAGGCGCAGGCGTTGCTGGCGACCTATGGTCAGGGCCGGCCGGAGGATCGGCCGTTGTGGCTGGGGTCGGTGAAGTCGAACATCGCGCACACTCAGGCGGCGGCGGGTGCGGCCGGGGTGATGAAGATGGTGCTCGCGATGCAGCACGGTCTGCTGCCGAAGTCGTTGCATGCCGATGAGCCGTCGCCGCATGTGGACTGGACGGCGGGGAACATCCGGTTGCTGGCCGAGCCGCAGGAATGGCCCGCGGATGGCCGTCCGCGCCGGGCGGGTGTGTCGTCCTTCGGGATCAGCGGCACGAACGCGCACGTCATCATCGAGGAAGCGCCCGAGCCGGTGGCGGAGGATGCGATCGGTGAGGGCTTCTCCGAGGGCATGCCCGTGGAGGATGTGCCGGTGCCGGTGCTGTCCGGCGGGCCGCTGATGTGGCTGGTGTCGGGGCGGTCGGGTAAGGCGTTGAGCGCGCAGGCCGGTCGGCTGCTGAGTCATGTCGTCGCTCGTCCGGAGCTGGACGCGGCGGATGTGGCCTGGTCGCTGGCGACGACGCGGTCAATCTTCGAGCATCGGGCGGTCGTGCTGGGCGCGGGCGCGGATGAGCTGGTCGCGGGTCTGGGGGCGCTGGCCGCTGGTGAGCGGGTGGCAGGTGTGATCTCGGGTGCGGCTCCTGCCGGTGGGCCGGGGCGGGTCGGGTTCGTGTTCGCGGGTCAGGGTGCGCAGCGGGCCGGGATGGGCCGTGAGTTGTATGAGGCGTCTCCGGTGTTCGCGGCGGCGTTTGATCGGGCGGCGGATCTGCTGGAGATCGAGCTGGGGGTTTCGGTCCGGGACGTGGTCCTGGGAGGCGTCGGGGACGACGGCGCCGGGCCGGAGCGTGCGGACCAGACCCTGTTCGCGCAGACCGGGTTGTTCGCCGTGGAGGTGGGTCTGGTCGCGCTGCTGGCCGCGGCCGGGATCGTCCCGGACGTGGTGGCGGGTCATTCGGTGGGTGAGATCGCTGCGGCGTATGCGGCCGGGGTGTTGACCTTGCAGGACGCGTGCCGGTTGGTGGCGAATCGGGCGCGGTTGATGCAGGACCTGCCGTCGGGTGGGGCGATGGCCGCGATCGGGGCGAGTGAGGCGGAGGTCCTGGCGGAGCTGGCCGGGGTGGAGGGGGTGTCGCTGGCGGCGGTGAACGGGCCGTCGTCGGTGGTGATCTCGGGTGAGGCCGCCGCCGTGGAGCGGCTCGTCGAAGAGTGGCGGGGTCGGGGCAGGCGGGTGCGGCGGCTGCGGGTGAGTCATGCCTTCCATTCGGCGCTCATGGACCCGGTGCTGGAGGAGCTGGGTGAGGTGGCTGCGGGTCTGGCCTATGCGTCGCCGGCGGTGACGTGGGTCGGGGCTCTGTCCGGTGAGGTGGTGACGGCGCCGGAGGCCGGGTATTGGGCGGCTCAGGCGCGGCAGCCGGTCCGGTTCGCCGATGCGGTGACCACGATGGCCGGTCTGGAGGTCTCTGTGTTCATCGAGATCGGCCCGGACGGGACCCTGTCGGGGATGGGCCCGGCCACGCTCTCCGAAGAGGTGCCGTTCATCCCGGTGCTGAACCCGTCCCTGCCCGCGGCGGAGGCGGTGCTGGCCGGGCTGGCCCGGGCGCATGTTCAGGGTGTGAAGGTGGACTGGCCGGCGGTGCTGCCGGCCGGGCAGCGGGTTGATCTGCCCACGTATGCGTTCCAGCAGCAGCGGTTCTGGCCGGAGGTCTCGCTGGCGCCCTGGGTTGGGGCGGGTGTGCTGCCGGCCGGTGCGGGGTCGGCGATGGAGGCGCAGTTCTGGGCGGCGGTCGAGCGTGGCGATGTGGCCGGTCTGGCCGGTGCTTTGGAGGTGGATGCCGGAAGCCGGCTCGACGAGGTGCTGCCGGTGCTGGCGTCGTGGCGGCAGCGTGAGCGGGAGGCGGCGGCGGTCGCGGATGTGCGCTACCGGGTCTCGTGGGTGCCGGTCGCCGATCCGGAACCGGCGCGCCTGACGGGGACCTGGCTGGTGGTGGCGGGCCCGTCGGCAGTGGACCAGGCCGCCGAATGCGTCCGGGCGCTGGACGCTCAAGGGGCGCGGGCCGTTGTGGTGTCGGTGGCGGCGGAGGACGTCTCGCGGGAGGTGCTGGCGGTCCGGATCGGTGAGGTGCTGGCGGACAGTGACCCGGCCGGGGTGGTGTCCTTGCTGGCGTTGGAGGAGACGCCACTGGCCGACCACCCCTATGTGCCGGCCGGTGTGGCCGGGTCGGTGGGCCTGATGCAGGCGTTGGAGGATGCCGGGATCGGAGCGCCGCTGTGGATGGTCACCCAGGGTGCGGTGGCCGCCGGTGCGCAGGAGTCGGTGTCGCGTCCGGTGCAGGCCCAGGTTCTGGGGCTCGGCCGGGTCTTGCCGATGGAGAGTCCGGACCGGTGGGGCGGGCTGATCGATCTGCCGGTGGTGTTCGACGCGCGGGCCGCGGCTCGGCTGGCGGGTGTGCTGGCCGGGTGTGGTGAGGACCAGGTCGCGATCCGTGCCGCCGGCATCTTCGGCCGGCGGCTGGTGCGCGCCCCCCGTCCGGTGGGTGCCCCCGATTCCACCGTCCGTGACTCCTTCTCCCAGGGCACGGTGCTGGTGACCGGCGGAACCGGTGCGCTGGGCGGGCGTGTGGGTGTGTGGCTGGCGGAGCGTGGTGCGGCGCGGGTGGTGTTGTGGAGCCGTTCGGGTCCGGGCGCGGCGGGGATCGCCGCTCTGGCCGCGCGGATCGCCGCCGCCGGGACGGCGGTCGCGGTCATGGCGGGTGACGTGGCCCGCAAGGACGAGGTGGCCGCTCTGCTCGGGTGGATCGCCGCGGATGGTCCGGCGCTGGCGGGGGTGATGCATACCGCGGGTGTGCTGGATGACGGGGTGCTGGATCGGATGAGCCCGGCCCGGCTGGGTAATGTGCTCGCGGCCAAGGCGGGCGGCGCGGTTCATCTCGATGAGCTGACGGCGCATCTGGATCTGTCGGCGTTCGTGCTGTTCTCCTCCGCGGCGGCGACGTTCGGCGCCGGTGGTCAGGGCAACTACGCGGCGGCGAACGCGTTCCTGGACGCGCTGGCGGACAATCGGCGTGGTCGTGGCCTGGCCGCGACCTCGCTCGCCTGGGGGGCGTGGGCCGGCGGCGGAATGGCCCAGTCCGATGCGACCGTGGCGCGGCGGGTCGCCGGCGGGCCCAGTACTGCGCTGGACCCCGATGTTGCCTTGCAGGTGCTGGGGCAGGCGCTGGAGGACGGCGAGGCCGGCCTGACGGTGTCGGCCATCGACTGGTCCCAGATCGCCATGGGCCTGAGCGACCCGGAGCAGATTCCCTTCCTCCGGGAACTGCCCGACATCCGGGCGCTCGTTCCCGCCGGTGGTGCCGTTGCTCCCGAATCCCGGTCGGCCGGAGAACTGGCCGTGCGGATGACGGGGCGTGCGTCGGCCGAACAGCACCAGATCCTCACCGAGCTGGTCCGCGCGGAGGCGGCGGCGGTGCTGCATCACCCCACGCCGGAGGCGATCGAGGCCGACCGGGCCTTCAGCGATGTCGGCTTCGACTCTCTGACCGCGGTGGAGCTGCGCAATCGGCTTTCGGCCCTTGCCGGGGTCCGGCTCCCGGCGACGCTGATCTTCGACTACCCGACTCCGGCCCGGCTGGCCGAGTATCTGAAGTCGGAACTCCTGGGCGATACGGCCGACGTCCCAGCCGCCGTGCCTGTGGTAACGGCGGAGACGGTTGGCGACCCGATCGTGATCGTCGGGATGGGGTGTCGTTACCCCGGCGGGGTGCGTAGTCCCGAGGAGTTGTGGGAGCTAGTGGTCTCCGGGACGGACGCGGTGTCGGGTTTCCCGGTGGATCGGGGCTGGGACATCGGCATGCTCGATGGTGCGGCCTTGTCCGCGGCTCAGGGCGGCTTTCTGTATGACGCGGGTGAGTTCGATCCGGGGTTCTTCGGGATCAGCCCGCGTGAGGCGCTGGCGATGGATCCCCAGCAGCGGTTGCTGCTGGAGACCTCCTGGGAGGCGCTGGAGCGGGCCGGGATCCAGCCGCGGTCGCTGCGCGGCAGCCAGACCGGCGTGTTCGCCGGCGGCGCCCCCACCGGGTACGGCGCTGGCCTGGAAGGCAGCGGTTCGGAACGCTTCCTGCTGACCGGCACCTCAGGTGCGGTGCTGTCCGGCCGGGTCTCCTACGTCCTGGGCCTGGAAGGTCCGTCGGTGACGGTGGACACCGCATGCTCCTCGTCCCTGGTGACGTTGCATCTGGCGGCGCAGGCGTTGCGGGCGGGGGAGTGTTCGCTGGCGTTGGCCAGTGGCGTGATGGTGATGGCGACGCCGGCGGCGTTCGCGGCGTTCGCCGAGCAGCAGGGCCTGGCCTCCGACGGCCGGTGCAAGTCCTTCTCGGCGGGTGCGGACGGCACCGGGTGGGCCGAGGGCGTGGGCGTGCTGGTACTGGAACGGCTGTCCGATGCGCGGCGGAACGGGCATCCGGTGCTGGCGGTGGTGGCCGGCAGCGCGATCAACCAGGACGGCGCCTCCAACGGCCTGACCGCGCCGAACGGACCCGCCCAGCAGCGGGTCATCCGGGCCGCGCTGGCCAGCGCCCGGCTCTCCACCTCGGACGTGGACGTGGTGGAGGCGCACGGCACCGGCACGGTGCTCGGTGACCCGATCGAGGCGCAGGCGTTGCTGGCGACCTATGGTCAGGGCCGGCCGGAGGACCGGCCGTTGTGGCTGGGGTCGGTGAAGTCCAACATCGCCCACACCCAGGCGGCCGCGGGTGCGGCCGGGGTGATGAAGATGGTGCTCGCGATGCAGCACGGCCTGCTGCCCAAGTCCTTGTACGCCGACGAGCCGTCGCCGCATGTGGACTGGACCGCGGGGAACATCCGGTTGCTGGCCGAGCCGCAGGAATGGCCGGCGAACGGCCGTCCGCGCCGGGCGGGTGTGTCCTCGTTCGGGATCAGCGGCACCAACGCGCACGTCATCATCGAGGAAGCACCCCCGCTCGTTGCGGAGCCGGAGCCGGAGCCTGGTCCTGGGGATGAGGACGCCGACACGGTGACGGTGGAGGACGCGCCGGTGCTGACGGGCGGGCCGCTGGTGTGGCTGGTGTCGGGGCGGTCGGGTAAGGCGCTGGCGGCGCAGGCGGATCGGCTGGCGGCTCATGTGGCCGCTCGTATGGAGCTGGATCTCACCGATGTGGCCTGGTCACTGGCGACGACACGGTCGACCTTCGAGCATCGGGCGGTCGTGCTGGGCGCCGGTGCGGATGAGCTGGTCTCGCGCGTGGCGGCGCTGGCCGCCGGTGAGCCGGCGGCGGGTGTGGTCTCGGGGGCGGTCCCGGCGGGCGGGCCGGGCCGGGTCGGGTTCGTGTTCGCGGGCCAGGGCGCGCAGCGGGCCGGGATGGGCCGTGAGTTGTATGACGCCAGCCCGGTGTTCGCGGCGGCATTCGATCGGGCGGCGGATCTGCTGGAGATCGAGCTGGGGGTTTCGGTCCGGGACGTGGTCCTGGGCGTCGCCGGCGGCGACGGTCCGGACGGCGACGGTCCGGCCCGTGCGGATCAGACCTTGTTCGCGCAGACCGGGTTGTTCGCGGTGCAGGTGGGTCTGGTCGCGTTGCTGGGTGCGGCCGGGGTCGTGCCGGATGCGGTGGCCGGTCATTCGGTGGGTGAGATCGCGGCGGCGTATGCGGCGGGGGTGCTGAGCCTGGAGGACGCGTGCCGGTTGGTGGCGGCGCGGGCGCGGCTGATGCAGGACCTTCCGGGCGGTGGGGCGATGGCCGCGATCGGGGCGAGCGAGGCCGAGATCGCCGCCGCCTTGGAAGGTGAGCCGGAGGTGTCGCTGGCGGCGCTGAACGGCCCGGAATCGGTGGTGATCTCGGGTGAGGCCGCCGCCGTGGAACGCATCGTCGAAGAGTGGCGGGAGCGGGGCCGGCGAGTGCGCCGCCTGCGGGTGAGTCACGCGTTCCATTCGGCGCGGATGGATCCGGTGCTGGATGAGCTGGGCGAGGTGGCTGCGGGTCTGGCCTATGCGTCGCCGGCGGTGACGTGGGTCGGGGCTCTGTCCGGTGAGGTGGTGACGGCGCCGGAGGCCGGGTATTGGGCGGCTCAGGCGCGGCAGCCGGTCCGGTTCGCCGATGCGGTGACCACGATGGCCGGTCTGGGGGTCTCGGTGTTCATCGAGATCGGCCCGGACGGAACCCTGTCGGGGATGGGCCAGGCCGCACTCACCGGCGAGGCACGGTTCGTTCCGATGCTGAACCCGTCCCTGCCGGCGGCGGAGGCGGTGCTGACCGGGCTGGCCAGGGCCCATGTCGAGGGAGTGACGGTCGACTGGCCGGCCGTCCTGAAGCCTGGACAGCGGGTTGATCTGCCCACGTACGCGTTCCAGCAGCAGCGGTTCTGGCCGCAGGTCTCGCTGACGCTCGGCGCCGGGGCGGGTACGCTGCCCGCCGGTTCGGGTTCGGCGACGCAGGCGCAGTCCCGGGCCGCGGTCGAGCGGGGTGACGATGCCGGTCCGGCGGTTGCGCCGGAGGTGGATGCCGGTGGTCCGCTCGGCGAGGAGCAGTCGGTGGCGGCGTGGCGGCGGGAGCTGAGCGGGCTCGGCGAGGCGCAGCAGGACGAGCTGCTGCGGGACCTGGTGCTGCGTCATGTGGCCGCGGTTCTCGGTCACAGCGATGCCTCGGCCGTTGATCCCGAACGTCACTTCTTCGAATTGGGCTTCGACTCGTTCGGCGCGACCGAACTGCGTAACTCTCTGGCCAAGGCGGTGGGTTGGCAGTTCCCGCTGATGGCGGTGTTCGACAGCGAAAGCTCCGCCGGTCTCGCCCGTTGGCTGCGGCGCGAGCTCGTCACCGCGGAGAAGACCGGCCAGGCGACCCCGGCGGCGGACGACACCGTGGCGGAGCTGTTCCGGGGTGCTTTCCGTTCTGGGAAGGTGCCGGAAGCGTTCGGCTTGCTGTATGCCGTGGCGAGGACCCGGCCCATGCACGACACGCCTGTCGCCCCGGGGGATGTCCCTCGGCCGGTGACGCTGGCCAGTGGTGCGGCCCTGCCTCGTGTGATCTGCGTGAGTTCGTCCACGGTGACCGGTGGCGTTCATCAATATGCGCGCTTCGCCGCGCACTTCCGCGGGGAAAGGCACGTCTCGGCGCTTCCCCTGCTCGGCTACGCCTCCGGTGAGGCCCTGCCCGCCACGATCGACATCGCCCTCAGGAGCATCGCGGACGGCGTCGCGCGGGCTGCCGAGGGGGAACCGTTCGTGCTCGTCGGTCATTCGGCCGGCGGCATTCTCGCTTACGGCGCGGCGAGTGTGCTGGAGAGGTCGGGCATCTCCCCCGCGGGGGTGGTGATGCTGGACAGCTTCCCTCCCAGCACAGGTGGCGATTCGGAGATGCTCTCCGAGCAGGTGCTGCAGTACATCATGGGCATGGAGGAGGTCTTCGGCCGGTTCGACGGCACGCGGCTGTCCGCCATGGTGCACTGGTCTGCCATCGCGCAGGACCTCGAACCGGCAGAGGTGAGAGCGCCCGTGCTGTTCGTGCAGTGCACACAGCCGTTCTCCGAGGTCGCACCCGAGTCGGACTACTGGCGGGCGACGCCGTTGGACCCCTCGCATGCCGTACGGACGATCGAGGCGGACCACTTCTCGATGCTCGCCGAGAAGGCAGAGGACACGGCTCGCCTGATCGAGGACTGGTTCCGCCCGGAACCCTGACCCGGCGAAACCTGAGTAGGACGTGGCATACGCGGCAGAAGGGTTTGACAGGCCAATGGATCGTGCAGCTCCGCCCGGTGGTGAACAGACGGATCGTCGGCCGGTGGACGGTGGCGCAGCGGGTCTCCGGCTGCCCACCCTGCGGCTTGAGCAGTCGGGCCGGGTGCTGACGGCGTGGGTGGACGCCCCGCCCTTCAACTACATGACCTCGGCGATGCAACAGGACTTCATCCGGCTCGTCGAGGCGGTGGAGCACGACGATTCGGTCGGCGCGGTCGTCGTCACGGGCGCCCTGCCCGGCCGATTCATCACCCACTTCGACATCGCTCAGATGTCCTCCGGGACGGACGGCGCAGTGGAGATCTCGGGCGCGCGCGCCCGGAACCTGTACCGGGGTGTGCGGGCCATGATCCGCTGGGGGGGTGAACGTCTGCTCGCGCGTTCCTCACTGAAAGGACTGCTCGCGGGGGTGCGGTTCCAGGACATGGCACTGCGGCTGATGTACTCCCCGGCGGTGTGGATCGCCGCGGTGAACGGGCCGTGCGGCGGCGGTGGCCTGGAGATGTCGGTCTTCTTCGACATGCGCGTGTCGGCTGATCGTGACGCCTGCTTCGGCCTGCCCGAACTGTCGCTGGGGTTGACCACCACCCTGGGCGCCCAGCGGCTCGCCCAGCTCGTCGGGCCGTCCCGGGCCTTGGAGATGATGCTCGAAGCGCGGTTCTACGCACCGCGGGAAGCGCTGGAGCTGGGCTTGGTGAACCGGGTCGTGCCGGCCGAGGACCTGCTGGACACCGTCCAGCGGATGGCGGAGCGATATGCCAGGCGGCCGCGCAAGACCGTGGCCCTGCAGAAGCGGATCTTCAATGACGCCCATGCCGCCTCGGCCAGGGCCAGTCTCAGCCAAGAGGCCGCCGCCGCATTGACGAGCATGATGTCACCGGCCTCCCAGGCCGCCATGCGGCAGTGGGTGCGGATGCAGGAGGGCACCGATGGCGACTCGGTGTTCCTGACTCGGCCCGAGCCCTGGACCGAGGGCACCGCGCTCGACATGAACGTCCCCACGGGCGGACCGGTGCCGTCGTGATCGGCGCTACCGGCTGGGGCGAAGGCACGGGCGGTCACGCGGACACGACCGCGCAGACGATCAACCAGTGGCTCACCGAACTGTGAAGGAGTCGCATGTGAGCGCCAATCCACCCGATCACCGCCTGGCCGTCGTGGGCGGCGGTGTGATGGGAACGAATATCAGCGCCCTGGCCATCGGCCATGGGGTCCCCGTCGTGCTCGTGGACGTCAGCGAACAGGTGCTGGCCCAGGCGAAGCAGACGATCGCCTTGAAGCTGCGACACGCCCAGCTCATGGGCAAGCTGCCCGCCGGCCGCACTCAGGCGGAGCTGGTCACCAGCGTGTCGCTGACGGACGCGGCCGACGCCACGACCGTGATCGAGGCCGTCACCGAGATCCCGGAGACCAAGGCCAAGGTGCTCAGCGAGGTCTCCCAGATCGTCCGGCCCGGGACCCTGCTGATCTCGAACACCTCGTGCATCCCGATCGACGAGATGGCGTCCTCGGTGGCCCGCCCCGACGAACTCGTCGGCGTCCACTTCATGAACCCCGCCTACATGATCGAGATGGTCGAGGTGATCCGCGGCCCCCGTACCGGCGACGCGACCATGACGGCGGTCACCGATCTGCTCGGCGCCCTCGGCCGTAAGGGCCTCGTGGTGAACGACGCGCCCGGCTTCGTGATCAACCGGGTGCTGCACCCGCTGATCAACACCGCGGCCAAGCTGGTCCAGGACGGCGTCGCCCCGGTCGAGGTGGTGGACGGCCTGCTGGAGGGCTGCCTCGGGCACTCGACCGGGCCGCTGCGGACGGCCGACCTGATCGGCCTGGACAACCTGGTCGACTCCCTCAACGTTCTGTACGCGCGGACCGGCGACCCCGGTTGCCGGCCCTGTGATCTCCTGCTCGACCTGGTGGGCGCGGGCAAGCACGGCCGCAAGACCGGCGAAGGCTTCTACGACTACGGAAAGGTGGCGTCATGAAGACGAGCCCGCTGACGGCCGAGGCCATCGAAAGCGCGATGACCGCCTATCTCACCGAGCGGACCAAGACCGAGGTCAAGCCCGACGACGACATCTTCGCCTCCGGCCTGGTCTCCTCGATGTTCGCCATGGAGTTGGTCGTGCACCTCGAATCGACCTACGACATCGCGATCATCGGGCCCGAGCTGAAGATCGACAACTTCCGCACCGCCAAGGTGATGGCCGCACTGGTGCTGCGCCTGTCCGAGGACGGCGTGGCCTCCGATGCCTGAGCAGACCCGGCTGCTGGACGACGAGCGCGCCCTGATCCGTGAGCTCGTCGCCGACCAGGCCGAGCAGTGGGATCTCTCCGGCGAACTGCCGATCGAGCTGCTGCGCAAACTCGGCGCCCGGGGCCTGCTCTGCGCCGAGGTGCCCACCTCCTTCGGGGGTCTCGGCCTGGACAGCCGGCAGAGCGGCGAGCTCACCGCCTACGTCGGCAGCTTGTGCAGCTCGACCCGCAGCATCATGACCTCGCACGGGATGGCCGCCTGGATGGTGTCCCGCTTCGGGGACCGGACTCAGCGGCGCGCGTACCTGGCCGAGTTGACCAGCGGGCAACTGGCCGCCGTGGGCTTCAGCGAGCCCGGCGCCGGAAGCGACCTGGCCGCGATGCGGACGCGGATCCGGCGCGACGGCGACGGCGTCGTGGTCACCGGTGAGAAGAAGTGGGTGACCGGCGCCCGGTACGCCGACTACCTGATGATCCTCGGCCGGCAGGGGGACGAGGCCGGCGTCGTCGTCGTCCCCACGTCCGCGCCCGGGGTCGAGCTGGTCCCGATCGCCACGCCGGTGCTCGGCTGCCGCGCCGCCGGGCACTGGCACGTCCGCCTGAACGACGTCCGGCTCCCGGCAGGCCATCTGCTCGGCGGTGGCGGCCAGGACCTGTCCATGCTCTTCACCACCGCCCTGTCCTACGGCCGGATCTCGGTCGCCTGGGGCTGCACCGGGATCGTCCGGGCCTGCCTGAAAGCGGCCACCGAGCACGCCAGGCGCCGTGAGCAGTTCGGCAAGCCGATCGGCGAGCACCAGCTCGTCGCCCGCCACCTCGCCGAACTCCTCGTCGCCGAACAGGTCGCGACCCGAGCGTGCGAGCACGCCAGCGCGGCCTGGCAGTCGTTCTCACCGGACATGGTGATCGCGACCGTGCTGGCCAAGCATGTCAGCGCCGGGCAGGCCGCCAGCAGCGCCGCCACCGCCGTCCAGGTCCTCGGCTCGGCCGGGGCGACGGACGGGCACGTGGTCGCCCGCGCCTACCGCGACGCCAAGCTGATGGAACTCATCGAAGGCAGCAACGAGATCTGCCAGCTCATCCTGGCCGACCACGCTCTGTCCACCTCGTTTTGACACCGTAAGGAATGCGGTCCCGCATGGAGGCCCCGCGCATGTCCGAAAAGCCCCCTCTCGTCAAGTGCCTGGTCTGGGACCTCGACAACACCCTCTGGCAGGGCACCCTGCTGGAGGACTCGGAGGTCCGTCTGTCCGAGGAGGTCCGCGCCGTCATCGTCGAGCTCGACTCCCGCGGCATCCTGCAGTCCGTCGCCAGCAAGAACGATCACGACCTGGCCTGGAAGCGGCTGGAGGAGCTCGGCGTCGCCGAGTACTTCCTGGTCCCGCAGATCGGCTGGGGCCGCAAGTCCGACTCCGTGATCGCCATCGCGAAGGAGCTCCAGTTCGCCCTCTCCACCATCGCCTTCGTGGACGACACGCCGGCGGAGCGGGCCGAGGTCACCTACCACGCCCCCGAGGTTCGCTGCTACACCCACGAGGACGTGCTGTCCCTGGTCGATCGGCCCGAGTTCAGCCCGGCGGTCGTCACCGCCGACGCCCGGCGCCGCCGTGAGATGTATCAGGCCAACGCGCTGCGCACGGTGGCCAAGGACTCCTTCAACGGCCCGGACGAGGAGTTCCTGCGCTCCCTGGACCTGGTGATGGCGATCAAGCGCGCCGACGAGGACGACCTGTCCCGGGTCGAGGAGCTGACGCTGCGCACCAGCCAGATGAACGCCACCGGGGTGCACTACCCCGACCAGGTCCTGCGCGGCCTGCTGGCCGACCCCGGCCACGAGGTCCTCACCGTCACCCTCACGGACAAATTCGGCCCGCACGGCGCGGTCGGCGTCCTGCTGCTGGAACGCCACCCCGACGTCTGGCACCTCAAGCTGCTCGCGACCTCCTGCCGGGTGGTCACCTACGGCGCCGGGACGGTGCTGCTGAACTGGCTGGTCGACCAGGCCGCCCAGGCCGGCGTCCACCTGGCCGCCGACTTCCGGCCGACCGATCGCAACCGGATGATGGAGATCGCCTACCGCTTCGCCGGTTTCACCCAGGATCCGTGCGACTGCCTCAGCGGGATCAAGAGTTTCATCGACGGCGGTGACATCCAGTGCCTGCACCTGGTCACCGCGCGCCGTGAGGGGCCGGCCACGATGCGGCTCGTCTCACCCGATCTGACCGTGGCGGCGTCGATCTAGGACCGTCGCCGCGCCGGACAGACAGCCGCTTCGGGGAGGGAATGTGGAGCACACCATGAGCGAGTCCGATCACCTGGCCATCGTCGGCATGAGCTGCCGGTACCCCGGCGGGGTGCGCTCGCCGGAGGACCTGTGGCAGGTCGTCGTCAACGGGCGCGAGGTCCTCTCGTCGTTCCCGCGCGACCGCGGCTGGAACCTCGAATCCCTGCACGACGACGACCCCGGCCACCCCGGGACGTCCTATGTGGACCGGGGCGGTTTCCTGGACGACGTCGCGGGGTTCGATTCGGGCTTCTTCGGGATCTCGGCGCGTGAGGCGACCGCGATGGACCCGCAGCAGCGTCTGCTCCTGGAGGTCGCCTGGGAGGCCCTGGAGCGAGCCGGCCTGGACCCGCTGAGCCTGCGGGGGAGCCGGACCGGGGTCTTCGTCGGGGGCGAGCCGCGCGAGTACGGCCCGCGCCTGTCCGAGGCGCCCGACGGGATCGAGGCGCACCTGCTCACCGGCACCACGACCAGCGTGCTGTCCGGGCGGATCGCCTACTCCCTCGGGCTGCACGGCCCGGCCCTGACCGTGGACACCTCCGCCTCCAGTTCCCTCGTCGCCCTGCACCTGGCCGCCCAGGCCCTCCGCCACGGCGAATGCTCCCTGGCGCTGGCCGGCGGGGTGTCCGTGATGGCCACCCCGGGCAACTTCGTCGCCTTCAGCCGGCTGCGCGGCCTGGCCCCGGACGGCCGCTGCAAGCCCTTCTCCGCCGACGCCGACGGCACCGCCTGGTCCGAAGGCGTCGGCGTCCTCGTCCTGGAGCGCCTGCCCGACGCCCTGCGCAACGGCCACCGCGTGCTCGCCCTCGTACGCGGCACGGCGATCAACTCCGACGGCGCCAGCGACGGCCTCACCGCCCCGAACGGCCTGGCCCAGGCGGACGTCATCGCGCGGGCCCTGGCCGACGCGGGACTGACCACCGACGACATCGACGCCGTCGAGGCCCACGGCACCGGCACCCCGCTCGGCGACCGGACCGAGTCCCGCGCGCTGGCCGCCGCCTACGGCCGGGGGCGTTCCCCGGAGCGCCCGCTGCTGATCGGATCGGTGAAGTCCAACATCGGCCACACCCAGGCCGCGGCCGGGGTGGCCGGGGTCATCAAGACGGTGATGGCGCTGCGGCACGGTGTGCTGCCGGCCACGCTCAACATCGGTGAGCCCAATCCGCACATCGACTGGTCCTCCTCGGGGCTGCGGCTGCTCACCGAAGCCCGGCCGTGGCCCGAGTCCGGCCGCGCCCGCCGGGCCGGGGTGTCCTCGTTCGGGATCAGCGGCACCAACGCCCACGCCGTACTGGAGCAGGCCCCTCCGGCTGGTCAGAGCCCTGCCGATGACACCCGGGCGGTGCCGTTCGCCCGTCCGGGCGGCCCGACGGCGTGGCTGGTCTCGGCACGTTCCGCGACGGCCCTGAGCGGGCAGGCCGGACGCCTGGCCGAGTTCGTCGCGGCCGGTTCGCGTCGCGAAGATGTCACCGGCGCGGCGGTCCACGGCCCTGCTGATCCGGCCGATGTCGCCTGGTCGCTGGCCACGACCCGGAGCGCGTTCGAGCACCGGGCGGTGATCATTGGCTCCGGCTCGGCGGAGTTGACCGCAGGTCTGGAGGCGCTGGCCGCCGGCCGCCCGTCGCCCGCGCTGGTCAGCGGTGTGGCCGATCCGGCCGGTGAGCGTGGGCGCCGAGTGGTGTTCGTCTTCCCCGGCCAGGGATCGCAGTGGCTGGGCATGGGCCGCGACCTGGCCGCGGCGTCACCCGTGTTCGCCGCCCGGCTGGGCGAGTGCGAGCGGGCGCTGTCCCCGTACGTGGACTGGAACCTGTCCGACGTCCTGGCCGGCGCCGACGGCGCACCCGGTCTCGACCGCGACGACGTCGTCCAGCCGGCCCTGTTCGCGGTGATGGTCTCCCTGGCCGCCGTCTGGCAGGCCGCCGGAGTGACCCCGGAGGTGGTGGCCGGCCACAGTCAGGGTGAGATCGCGGCGGCCTGCGTGGCCGGCATCCTCTCGCTGGAGGACGCGGCGAAGGTGACCGCCCTGCGCAGCCGGATGGTCCGGGCCCTGGCCGGGTATGGCGGGATGCTGTCGATCGCCGAGTCGCCGGAGGCGGTCACGGCCCGGCTGGCGCCGTACTCGGGGCAGGCCACGGTCGGCGTCGTCAACAGCCCGGACGCGACCGTCATCACCGGCGACCTGGACGTCCTGGGGCGGATCGCCGCCGACTGCGAGCGGGACGGCGTCCGGACCCGGCTCCTTCCCGTGGACTACGCCTCGCACAGCCCGCAGGTGGACCGCATCCGCGACGACCTCCTCGCCGCCCTGGCCGGCATCACCCCCGGGCCGGGGACGACCGCGATGGTCTCTGCGGTCACCGGCGAGTTCCTGGACGGCACGACGGCCGGAGCCGAGTACTGGTACGCCAATCTGCGCCGCCCCGTGCGGTTCGCCAACGCCGTCCGGACGCTGGACCGGGCCGGATATGACGTGTTCGTCGAGGTCTCCCCGCATCCGGTGCTGACCGGGGCGATCAGCGCCACCCTGGAGCAGGTCCGGCGCGAGGCCGAGGCCGAGCTCGACACTCCCGGCGCTGTGCCCGAGGCCGCCGAGGCCGGTTCCGGCAGCGCCCTGCTGCGCTCGGCCCCGGTCGTCACCGGAACGCTGCGCCGCGACGCCGGCGGCCAGGACCGGATGCTCGCCTCGCTGGCCGAGGTGCACGTCCGCGGCGTACAGGTGGACTGGCCGGCGGTGCTGCCGCGTGCCCGGCGGATCGACCTGCCCACCTACGCGTTCGAGCACCGGCGGTTCTGGCTCGACGCCGGCACCTCCCATGGCGCCGCCGTGCCGGCGCCGCCGGAGGAGGACCCCGTCGCCGGAAGCGGCGGCGGGCTGCGGGACCGGATCGCCGGCCTCCCGGCCGGGGAACAGGTTCAGGCCGTGCTGGAACTGATCCGGGCCCACGCCGCCGCAGTGCTCGGCCAGCCCACGCCCGAGGCGGTCCAGCCGGGCCGCACGTTCAAGGAGATCGGGTTCGACTCCCTGGCCGGGGTGGAACTGCGCACCCGGCTGAACGCGGCCACCGGCCTGGAGTTGCCCACCACGCTGATCTTCGACTACCCCACCCCGGCCGCCCTGACCGGATTCCTCCGAGCCAGGCTGCTCGGCGCCGCCGATGTCCCGCTCACCCGGGCCGCGGCCGGTGCGGTCACGGACGAGCCGATCGCGATCGTGGCCATGAGCTGCCGGTTCCCCGGCGGCGTGCACGACCCGGAGAGCCTGTGGGAGCTGCTCGCCGCCGGCGGGGACGCGATCGGGGACGTCCCCACCGACCGCGGCTGGGACCTCGACGTCGTGAACGACCCCGATCTCGGTCCGGCGCTTCGCGGCGGGTACCTGTCCGACGTCGCCGGCTTCGACCCGGCCTTCTTCGGGATCAGCCCGCGCGAGGCGCTGGCGATGGACCCGCAGCAGCGGCTCCTGCTGGAGATCTCCTGGGAAGCCCTGGAACGCGCCGGGATCGACGTCCAGCGGTTGCGCGGTTCGGCCACCGGCGTCTTCGTCGGCGCCGCCTCCTCCGGCTACGGCGACGGCGGCCCCCGGGAGCTGGAGGGACACCTGCGGACCGGCGGCGCCACCAGCGTGCTGTCCGGCCGGGTCGCCTACACCTTCGGGTTCGAGGGGCCGGCGGTGACCGTGGACACGGCCTGCTCGTCGTCCCTGGTGGCCCTGCACCTGGCCGCGCAGGCGCTGCGGAACGGGGAATGCGGGCTGGCCCTCGCCGGAGGGGTGACCGTGCACGCCACCGCGTCCTGGCTGACCTGGTTCGCCCGGCAGCACGGGCTGGCCTCCGACGGCCGGTGCAAGGCGTTCTCGGCCGCCGCCGACGGCATGGGCATGGCCGAGGGCGCCGGCGTCGTGCTGCTGGAACGGCTGTCCGACGCCCACCGGAACGGGCACCCGGTGCTCGCCGTGGTGGCCGGCAGCGCCGTCAACCAGGACGGCGCCTCCAACGGCCTGACGGCCCCCAACGGGCCGTCCCAGCAACGCGTCATCCGGGCCGCCCTGGCCGGCGCCGGGCTCGGCGCGGACGACGTCGATGTGGTGGAGGCGCACGGAACCGGGACCGTGCTCGGCGACCCGATCGAGGCCCAGGCCCTGCTGGCCACCTACGGGCAGGACCGGGACTCCGACCGGCCGCTGCTGCTGGGCACGGTGAAGTCGAACATCGGCCACACCCAGTGGGCGGCCGGAGCGGCCGGGATCATCAAGATGGTCCTGGCCCTGCGGCACGGCACGCTCCCGCGCACGTTGCACGCCGACGTGCCGTCCCCGCACGTGGACTGGTCGTCCGGAGCGGTGCGGCTCCTGACCGAGCCGCAGGACTGGCCGGAGCGGGGACGACCGCGCCGGGCCGGGGTGTCGGCGTTCGGGATCAGCGGCACCAACGCGCACGTCATCCTGGAACAGGCGCCCGACGACGGCGTTTCCGAGGATGTCCGGAAGGGGCGGCTGCCGGCGGTGCCGTGGCTGCTGTCGGCGCGTGACGAGACCGGCCTCGCCGCTCAGGCGCGGCGGTTGCGCGAGTACGTGCTGGCCCGGCCGGAGCTGGACCCGGCCGACGTCGGCTGGTCGCTGGCGACGACCCGGACCGCGCTGCCCGAGCGGGCCGTCGTGGTGGGCGCGGACCGGGACGAGCTGATCTCCGGGCTGGCCGATCTGGCGGCAGCGCCCTCCGGCGCGCGGGCCGGGTCGGCGGGCCGGATCGGGTTCGTGTTCACCGGTCAGGGCGCACAGCGGATCGGGATGGGCCGGCGGTTGTATGCGGCCTATCCGGCCTTCGCCGCCGCGTTCGACGAGGTGTGCGCCGGGCTGGAGAAGCACCTGGATCGGCCGGGCCTGTCGCTGAAGGAGGTCATCGGCGGCGCCGGGCGCATCGACGACACGGTGTGGGCGCAGGCGGGCCTGTTCGCGGTCGAGGTGGCCGTCTTCCGGCTGCTGGAGTCGTGGGGTGTGACGCCCGCGGCCATGGCCGGGCACTCGATCGGCGAGCTGGCGGCCGCGCACCTGGCCGGGGTGTGGTCGCTCGCCGACGCGTGCGCCGTCGTGGCGGCGCGCGGCCGGCTGATGCAGGCCCTGCCGCCGGGCGGGGCGATGCTCTCGGTCCAGGCGGGCGAGGACGACGTCCGTCCGGTTCTGGCCGGGGCCGAGGGCGTGGAGATAGCGGCGGTCAACGGCCCGGAGGCCGTGGTGGTCTCCGGGCCCGAGGCGGCGGTTTCGGCGGTGGAGGACGCGTTCTCGGCCCGTGGGGTGCGGGTGCGGCGGCTGCGGGTGTCGCACGCGTTCCACTCGCCGCTGATGGAGCCGATGCTGGCCGGCTTCGCCGACGTGACGGCGTCGGTGTCGTACGCACAGCCGCGCATCCCGATCGTCTCGACGCTGACCGGCCGGCCGGTGACGGACGAACTGCTGGACCCGGGGTACTGGGTGCGGCAGGTGCGCGAGCCGGTCCGGTTCGCCGACGCCGTCACCGCGCTCCGGGACGCCGGCGTCCGCACGTTCGTCGAGATCGGCCCCGACGCCGTGCTGACCGCCCTCGGCTCGGCGAGCGGCGAGTCAGAGAACGCCGGCGAGGACTGGATTGCGACGCTGCGCCGGGACCGCGACGAGGCGCACACCCTCGTGTCGGCGGTGGGCCGGCTCGCCGCCCGCGGCGGCGACGTGGACTGGTCGCGGTTCTACGCCGGCACCGGAGCCCGGCGGGTGGACCTGCCCACGTACGCGTTCGACCGGCAGCGGTACTGGCTGACCCCGCCGGCCACGGCACGCCCCCGGGACATCGGGCTGACCGCCTCCGGGCACCCGCTGCTCGGCACCGTGGTCGAGCTGCCCGCGAACGGCGGCCTGGTGCTCACCGGACGGCTGTCCCTGACCGCCCAGCCGTGGCTGGCCGACCACGTCGTCGCGGGCCGGGTGGTCGTCCCCGGAGCCGCCCTGGTCGAGATGGCGATCCGGGCCGGCGACGAGGCCGGCTGCTCCCGGCTGGCCGAAATGATCATCCAGGTGCCGATGGTGCTGCCCGCCCGCCGCGGGATCCAGGTGCGGATCACGGTCGGCGAGCCGGACGAGCACGGCGACCGGGAGCTGACCGTCCACTCCCGGCCCGAGGACGAGACCGGCCCCTGGACCGGCCACGCCACCGGCGTCCTGGCCCCGGCCGGCGCCCCCGGACCCGACGGCGCCGAGGCCGCCGCGGCGCCGGCGTCCTGGCCGCCGCGGGGAGCGGTCGCCGAGGACCTGACCGGCCTCTACCCGGCCCTGGCCCGCGCCGGACTGCCCTACGGCCCCGCGTTCCAGGGGGTGCGCCGGGCCTGGCGGCGCGGTGAGGAGATCTTCGCCGAGGTCGGGCTCGGCGAGGGTACGGACCTGGCCGGCTTCGGCCTCCACCCGGCCCTTCTCGACGCCGCCCTGCACCTGATCGCCCGGCCCGGCGGCGACGCCGAGCCCGGTCCGCTGCTGCCGTTCGCCTGGACCGACGCCGTCGTCCACGCCACCGGCGCGTCCACCGCCAGGGTCCGCATCGCGCCCTCCGCCACCGGCGAGGGCGTGTCGCTGACCCTGGCCGACGAGAGCGGCGGCCTGATCGCGACCGTCGGGTCCCTGGTCCTGCGCCCCATGGCGGCACCGGCCGGCGCCGTCGCCGGGGAAGCCCTGTTCGAGCTGGACTGGGTCCCGGCCGAGCCCACGGCCGCCGCTCCCGATCCGAGCCGCTGGGCCGTGCTGGGCTCCGATCGCCGGGCCGCCCCGCCGGAGGCGACCGCGTACGACGACGTGGCCGCCCTGCTGGCCGCGATCGGCGCCGGCGCCCCCGTCCCCGAGATCATCCTCTTCCGCCCCCGAGATCCTTCCCGTGGTGCCTCCGGCATGGCGGCGCGTGCGCGCGGCACGACCCTGGACGCCCTGCGGGTGGTCCAGGAGGTCCTTCGCGCCGACGAGCTGAGCGCGTCGCGGCTGCTGGTGCTGACCGAGCGGGCCGTGGACGCCGGAGCCGTGGACGTGGACGTCACCGCCGCCGGCGTGTGGGGTCTGGTCCGGGTGGCCCAGTCCGAGCACCCGGACCGCATCGTCCTGGCCGACCTCGACGACGCCGGGACCGCGCGGACGCTCGCCGAGGCCGTGAGCTCGCGCGAACCGCAGATCGCCGTGCGGGCGGGCCGGCTCCTGGCGCCGAGGCTGGCCCGGGTGAGTCCTGGCCTGCCGGTCCCGGAACAGGACGGCTGGCGGCTGGAGTGCACCGAGCGCGGCACGCTGGAGAACATCGTCCTGGCGCCTGCCGAAGCCGGCCGCCGGCCACTGGCCCGCAACGAGGTCCGGGTCGCCCTGCGCGCGGCCGGAGTGAACTTCCGGGACGTGCTGAACGTCCTGGGCATGTATCCCGGCGACCCGGGCCTGCTCGGCCTGGAGGGCGCCGGCGTCGTCCTGGAGACCGGCCCGGACGTCACCGGCCTGCGCCCCGGCGACCTCGTGATGGGCCTGTTCTCCGGGGCCTTCACCCCCGTGGCGGTCACGGACGCCCGCCTGCTGGCCCCGGTCCCGGCCGGGTGGACCCTGGCCGAGGCCGCCGCCGCCCCGGTCGTCTACCTCACCGCCTGGCACGCGCTGGTCGAACTGGCCGGGCTGCGCGCCGGTGAGTCCGTGCTGATCCACGCCGCCGCCGGTGGCGTCGGCTCGGCCGCCGTGCAGGTGGCGCGGCATCTGGGCGCCGAGGTGTTCGGCACCGCCGGCCCGTCCAAGTGGGGCCTGCTGCGCGAAGCCGGCCTGGACGAGGCCCATCTCGCCTCCTCGCGCACGCTCGACTTCGAGACCCGGTTCCCGGCCGGGATCGACGTCGTCCTGAACTCGCTGGCGGGGGAGTTCACCGACGCGTCGCTGCGGCTGGCCGCCGGGGCGGGCGGCCGGTTCATCGAGATCGGCAAGACCGACATCCGGGACGCCGGCCAGGTCGCCCGTGACCATCAGGGCCTTGCCTATCAGGCGTTCGACCTGCTGCGACTCGACCCGGAGCGGATCGCGCGGATGTTCGCCGCCCTGTCCGGGCTGTTCGCCCGGCAGGTGCTCCGGCCGCTGCCGGTGACCTGCTGGGACGTCCGCCGGGCGCCGGAGGCGTTCCGGTACCTGAGCCAGGCCCGCAACGTCGGCAAGGTCGTCCTGACCATGCCCGCCGCCGAATCGCGGGGAACCACGCTGGTGACCGGGGTATCGGGCGCCCTGGGCGGTCTGATCGCCCGGCACCTGGCCTCCGGCGCGACGCGCCCTGAGAACCTGCTGCTGCTGTCCCGGCGCGGCCCGGACGCGCCCGGGATGGGCGCCCTTGCCGCCGAGCTGGCCACTCTCGGCGCCGGCGTGCGAATGGTCGCCGCCGACGTGGCCGACCACGACCACGTCGCCGCCGTCCTCGCGGGCGTGCCCGCCGAATCACCGCTGCGCGCCGTCGTCCACGCCGCCGGGGTGCTCGACGACGGCGTCGTCCACGCCCTGACCCCCGCCCGGATCGACGCCGTGATGCGGCCCAAGGCGGACGGCGCCTGGAACCTGCACCGCCTCACCCGCCATCTCGACCTGGACCGGTTCGTCCTCTTCTCCTCGGTCGCCGGGCTCTGGGGCAACCCCGGGCAGGCCGGATACGCCGCCGCGAACACCTTCCTGGACGCGCTCGCCGGGCACCGGCGCCGGGCCGGTCTACCGGCGACGTCCCTGGCCTGGGGGCCCTGGCAGGTCGGCGAGACGCCCACCGGGGGCATGGCCGCGAACCTGGCGGAGGCGGACTGGCGGCGGATGGCCCGGCACGGCCTGGCCCCCCTCACCGGCGCCGACGGACTCGGCCTGCTGGACGCCGCCGCCGCCCTCGGACAGGCCATGCTCGTCCCGGCCCGTCTCGACCTGCGTCCCGGCGCCGCCTACCCCGCGCTGTTGTCCGGTCTGACGGCCCCGGCGAGGCGCACCCGCCGCACGGTGCGCTCGGCACCTGAGGACGGCCGAGGCGAGTTCGCCGAGCGGCTGGCCGCGCTGCCCGAGGCCGATCGCGGCGAAGCCGTCCAGGACCTGGTCCGGACCCAGGCCGCGCTCGTGCTGGGCATGTCCGGCCCCGCGGCGGTGGAGGCCGGCCGGTCCTTCCGGGAGCTCGGGATCGACTCCCTGACGGCGGTCGAGCTGCGCAACCGGCTGAACACGGCCACCGGCCTGCGGCTGCCCGCCGGCGTCGTCTTCGACTACCCGACACCGGCCCTGCTGGCCGGCTTCCTGGCCACGACCGCGCTGGGGACGACGACCGGCCCGGCCTCGGCGAGCACGACGGCGACCCGGTCCCGGGCGGAACCGCCGGACGGCGACCAGATCGCGATCGTCGGAATCGGCTGCCGGTTCCCGGGCGGGGCCGGTTCCGCCGGTGACTTCTGGGACCTGGTCTCCACCGGCACCGACGCGGTCTCGCCGTTCCCGCGGGATCGCGGCCCGCTGTGGGAAGGCGTCTTCGAGCAGGACGCGGACCCGCACGCGCGCGTAGGGGCCTTCCTCTACGACGCCGGGGACTTCGACGCCCAGTTCTTCGGGATCTCGCCGCGCGAGGCGCTGGCGATGGACCCGCAGCAGCGGCTGCTGCTGGAGACGTCCTGGGAGGCCCTGGAGGACGCCGGCATCGACCCCCTGTCGTTGCACGGCAGCTCGACCGGCGTGTTCGCCGGTCTGATCTATCACGACTACGGCGCCGGCGCGGCGATGCCCGAGGAGGTCCAGGGCTACCTGAGCACCGGCGGTTCCGGCGGGGTCGCGTCCGGCCGGGTGGCGTACGCCCTGGGGCTGGAGGGGCCCGCGGTGACGGTGGACACCGCGTGTTCGTCGTCGCTGGTGGCCCTGCATCTCGCCGTCCAGGCGCTGAGGTCGGGGGAGTGCGATCTCGCCCTGGCCGGCGGCGTCACCGTGATGGCGACGCCCGGCACGTTCCTGGAGTTCGCCCGGCAACGTGGTCTGGCGGCGGACGGCCGGTGCAAGGCGTACGCGCAGGCCGCCGACGGCACCGGCTGGGGCGAGGGCGTCGGGGTCCTGGTCGTCGAACGGCTCTCGGACGCCCGCCGCAACGGTCACCGGGTGCTCGCCGTGGTGGCCGGGACCGCGGTGAACCAGGACGGCGCCTCCAACGGCCTGACCGCCCCCAGCGGGCCGTCCCAGCAGCGGGTGATCCGCGCCGCGCTGGACAGCGCCGGCCTGCGGCCGGGGGACGTGGACGTGATCGAGGGCCACGGGACCGGCACCCGGCTGGGCGACCCGATCGAGGCCGAGGCGCTGATCGCGACCTACGGCCAGGGCCGCGACCCCGGCCGTCCGGTCCTGCTGGGATCGGTGAAGTCGAACATCGGTCACACCCAGGCGGCGGCCGGGGTGGCCGGGGTCATCAAGATGGTGCAGGCGATGGCCCACGGCGTCGTCCCGGCCACGCTGCACGTGGACGAGCCGTCGGCGCACGTGGACTGGGACGCCGGTTCGGTCCGGCTGGTGACCGAGGCGACGGCGTGGCCGGAGACGGGCCGCCCGCGCCGGGCCGGCGTGTCCTCCTTCGGGTTCTCCGGCACCAACGCGCACATCATCCTGGAGCAGGCTCCGGGCGAGGACCCGGACCCGCCGATCGGCGAGGGCGCGCCGGGTCAGCCGCCGGTGCTGCTGTGGCCGATCTCGGCGCGGAGCACCGACGGCCTGGCCGCGCAGGCGGACCGGTTGCGGGAGTTCCTGCTCGGCCGTCCGGAGCTGGACCCTGTCGATGTCGGCTGGTCGCTGGCGACGGCGCGGGCGGGTCTGCCCGAGCGGGCGGTCGTGCTGGGTTCGGATCGGGACGAACTGCTGTCCCGGCTGGCCGGACTGGCGGCGGCGCCGCCCGGCGGGCCGCCGGCCGGTGTGGTGACCGGCAGGGCGGGCTCGGCGGGCAAGGTCGGTTTCGTGTTCACCGGTCAGGGCGCGCAGCGGATCGGCATGGGCCGGCGGCTGTACGCGGCGCATCCGGTGTTCGCGCAGGCGTTCGACGCGGTCTGCGCCGGGCTGGACGAGCACCTGGAGCAGCCCGTCAGAGCGGTCGTGCACGGCGCCGAGCCCGTGGCCGTGGATCAGACGATGTGGGCGCAGGCCGGGCTGTTCGCGGTCGAGGTCGCGCTGTTCCGGCTCCTGGAGTCCTGGGGTGTGACCCCGGCGATGGTGGCCGGGCACTCGATCGGTGAGCTGGCCGCCGCGCACGTGGCCGGGGTCTGGTCGCTGGCCGACGCCTGTGCCGTGGTGGCGGCCCGGGGCCGGCTGATGCAGGCGCTGCCCGCCGGCGGGGCGATGCTCTCGGTGCGGGCGAGCGAGGACGAGGTCCGTTCGGTTCTGGCCGGGGCCGAGGGCGTGGACGGCGTGGACATCGCGGCGGTGAACGGCCCGGACGCGATCGTGGTCTCCGGGGCCGAGGCGGCGGTCTCCGCGCTGGAGGAGGAGTTCTCGGCGCGCGGGGTGCGGGTGCGGCGGCCGCGGGTGTCGCACGCGTTCCACTCGCCGCTGATGGAGCCGATGCTGGCCGGCTTCGCCGAGGTGACGGCGTCGGTGTCGTACGCGCCGCCGCGCATCCCGATCGTCTCGACGCTGACCGGCCGGCCGGTCACCGATGAGGCGCTGGACCCGGCGTACTGGGTGCGCCAGGTCCGCGAGCCGGTGCGCTTCGCCGCCGCGGTCACCGCGCTGCGGGAGAGCGGCGTGCGCACGTTCGTGGAGATCGGCCCGGACGCGGTGCTCACCGCCCTGGGCTCGCAGACCGGCGACGCCGGGGAAACGTGGATTCCGGTGCTGCGCCGCGACCGGGACGAGGCGTTCACCCTGGCGTCGGCGGTGGCCGAGGTCCAGGTCCGCGGCGGAACCGTGGACTGGCCGGCGTTCTACGCCGGGACCGGCGCCCGGCGGGTGGACCTGCCCACCTACGCCTTCGCCCGGCGGCGGTACTGGCTGGACGCCGCCGCCGGCACGGCGGACCCGGCCGGTCTCGGCCAGTCCGGGGCCGCGCACCCTCTGCTCGGCGCGAGCACCACCATGGCCACCGGCGGTGTGATGCTGACCGGCCGGCTGTCGCTGCGGACCCACCCGTGGCTGGGCGACCACGTGGTGGCGGGCCGGATCGTCGTGCCCGGCGCCGCCCTGGTCGAGATGGCCGTCCGGGCGGGGGACGAGACCGGCCAGACCCGGCTCGCGGAACTGGTGATCGACAAGCCGCTGATCCTGCCCGCCGACGGCGGCACCCGGATCCAGGTCACCGTAGAGGCGGCCGACGAGACCGGGCGCAGTGCCGTCGGCATCTACTCCCAGCCCGAGAAGACGCCGACCGGTCCGGGCGCGTGGACCCGGCACGCCACCGGCGTCCTGGCCCCGGCCGAGGATCACGCGCCGAGCGGTGCCGGCCTGACCCGGTGGCCGCCGGCCGGGGCGATCGAGCAGGATCTCGACGGGCTGTACCCGGCGCTGGCCGAGTCCGGTCTCGGCTACGGGCCGGCGTTCCGCGCGGTCCGCAAGGGCTGGCGGCGCGGCGAGGAGGTCTTCGCCGAGGTCGCGCTCGGCGAGGGGACGAGTGTGGCCGGGTTCGCCGTCCACCCGGCCCTCCTGGACGCCTGCCTGCACCTGATCGGCCTGCCCTCGGACGGCGCCGGGAGCGGCCCGCTGCTCCCGTTCGCCTGGACCGACGTCGTCGTGCACGCCACCGACGCCGCCACGGTCCGGGTCCGGCTGGCCCCGGCCGAGGAAGGCGAGGGCATGTCGGTCACCCTGGCCGACGAGACCGGCGTACCGGTCGCCTCGGTGCGATCCCTCGTCCTGCGGCCTCTTCCGGCCACCGGGTTCGGCGACGACGTGACGTCCGGCGCGGAGGCGCTGTTCGAGGTCGCCTGGATCCCGGCTCGCCTCGACGCCGGCCCCGGCGAGGCCACCGGCCCGGCCGCCGGCTGGGCCGTCCTGGCGGAAGGAGCCGGAGAAGCCGACGGCGGCGATCTCGATCCGGATCTGCCCGGCGCGGCCCGTTACGCCGATGTCGCCGGGCTGCTGACGGCGGTGGCGGCCGGTGCCGCGGTCCCCGAGGTCGTCGTGCTGCCCGTCCCGTCCGGCGCCCGCGCCACCGGCGTCCCCGGTACCGCGCACGCACTGGCGGCGGCCACGCTCGGCGCGGTCCAGGACTGGCTGGCCGCGGAGAGCCTCTCCGAGGCCCGGCTGCTGGTCGTCACCCGGCGGGCCGTGGACGCGGGCCCCGGCGCGGTGCCGGACCCGGCCTCGGCCTCGGTCCACGGGCTGATCCGCGTGGCCGCGGCGGAGAACCCGGGCCGCATCGTCCTGGCCGACATCGACGAAGCGTCCGGCGTCCGATCGCTTCTGGCCGCCGGAATGAACCTCGGCGAGCCGGAGTTCGCCGTCCGGCAGGGAGAGATCCGGCTGCCCCGGCTCGGCCGCCCGGCCGATGCCCTGCCGGTGCCCGCGGACGCCGGCGCCTGGCGGCTCGGCTTCACCGAGCGCGGAACCCTGGAGAACCTGGTCCTGGTCCCGGCCGGCGGCGAGCAGGCACCGCTCGGACCGGGCCAGGTGCGGGTGGGACTGCGCGCCGCCGGGGTGAACTTCCGCGACGTTCTCAACGTCCTGGGCATGTACCCGGGTGACGCCGGCCTGCTCGGCCTTGAGGGCGCCGGGATCGTGCTGGAGACCGGGCCCGGCGTGACCGGCCTGACCCCCGGGGACCAGGTGATGGGGCTGTTCACCGGCGCCTTCGGGCCGGTGGGCGTCACCGACCAGCGGCTGCTGGTCCCGGTCCCGGCGGGCTGGACCCTGACCGAGGCGGCCGCGGCTCCGGTGGCCTTCCTCACCGCCTACTACGCCCTGGTGGACCTGGCCGGGCTCGACCGCGGCGAGAGCGTCCTGATCCACGCCGCCGCCGGTGGCGTCGGAATCGCCGCCGTCCAGCTCGCCCGGTACCTGGGCGCGGAGGTGTTCGGCACCGCCGGCCCGTCGAAATGGCCGGTGCTGCGGGAGCTCGGCCTGCCGGAGATGCACGTGGCCTCGTCCCGGACCCTGGACTTCGAGGACGCCTTCCGGGCCGCGACCGGCGGCGCCGGGGTGGACGTGGTCCTGGACTCCCTGGCCGGGCCCTTCGTCGATGCCTCGGCCCGGCTGGCGGCCGGTCCCGGCCGCCGGTTCATCGAGATGGGCAAGACCGACGTGCGCGACCCGGAGCGGATCGCCGCCGACCACGACGGCCTCGTCTACCGGGCCTTCGACCTGTTCGACACAGATCCGGACCGGATCGCGGAGATGTTCGCGGTCCTGTCGGTGCTGTTCGCCCAGGGAGATCTCAGGCCGCTGCCGGTGACCTGCTGGGACGTCCGCCGGGCGCCGGAGGCGTTCCGGTACCTGAGCCAGGCCCGCAACGTCGGCAAGATCGTCCTGACCGTCCCCGCTCCCACCGACCCGGCCGGGACGGTGCTGATCACCGGCGCGTCGGGGGCGCTCGGCGCACTGGTCGCCCGGCATCTGGCCGGCCGCCGGGGCGTCCGGTCGCTCGCGCTGCTGTCCCGCCGCGGGCCGCAGGCCCCCGGCATGGCCACGCTGGCCGCCGACCTGGCCGGTCAGGGGGTCACGGTCCGGGTCCGGGCCGCCGACGTCGCCGACCGGGACCAGCTCGCCGCGATCCTCGCCGGGGTGCCCGAGTCGGCGCCGCTGCGCGGGGTGGTGCACGCGGCCGGGCTCCTGGACGACGGCGTGATCACGTCGCTCACCCCGGCCGCCCTGGAGGCGGTGATGCGGCCCAAGGTGGACGGCGCCTGGCACCTGCACGAGCTGACCCGGAGCCTGGACCTGGACCTGTTCGTGCTGTTCTCCTCGATCGCCGGGATCTGGGGCAACCCCGGCCAGGGCAACTACGCGGCGGCGAACACCTTCCTGGACGCGCTGGCCGCCTGCCGGCGGGCCCAGGGGCTGCCCGCGGTGTCCCTGGCCTGGGGACCGTGGGAGCAGCAGGACGGCATGACCGCGGCGCTCGGCCGGGCCGACTGGGAACGGCTCGGCAGGTCCGGGGCGCTGCCGTTGCCCGAGAGCGAGGGCCTGGCCCTGCTGGACGCCGCCGCCGCGACCGGGAAGTCCATGCTGGTCCCGGTCCGCCTCGACCCGGCGGCACTGGAGGCGGGCGGCGATGTGGCTCCGCTGCTGTCGGCGCTGATCCGCCGCGCGTCGCGGCGCAGGGCCGGGGCGGGCGGCGCGGCCGGTCGCGACACCGGGAACGCCCTGGCCGACCGGCTGGCGGCGCTGCCGGAGCCCGAGCGGGAAGCGGTGGTGCTGGACCTGATCCACGCGCAGGCGGCACTGGTCCTGGGGCTGCCCGGACCCGAGTCGATCAACGCGGGGGACACGTTCAAGGAACTGGGCGTCGATTCCCTGACCGCGCTGGAGCTGCGCAACCGGCTCAACACCGTCACCGGGCTGCGGCTGCCGGCCACGCTCGTCTTCGACTACCCGACGCCGGCCACGCTGGCCGGGCACATCCGGGCCGAGCTCGCCGGCCGCGACGCCGACGAGGTCGCGCCGCAGCCCCTCTCCCGGGCCGCCTCGGCCGAGGACGATGTGGCGATCGTGGGCATCGGCTGCCGGTTCCCCGGCGGTGCCGGTTCCGCCGCGGAGTTCTGGCGGCTCCTGGCCGACGGCACCGACACGGTGGCCGGCTTCCCGCAGGACCGGGGCCCGCAGTGGGCCGGCGTGGTGGACCCCGACCCGGCCGCCACCGGGAAGAGTTACGCGTCCGAGGGCGCCTTCCTCTACGACGCCGGGGACTTCGACGCGCAGTTCTTCGGGATCTCGCCACGTGAGGCGCTGGCGATGGACCCGCAGCAGCGGCTGCTGCTGGAGACCTCGTGGGAGGCCCTGGAGCACGCCGGGATCGACCCGGTCTCGTTGCACGGCAGCGAGACCGGCGTGTTCGCCGGCCTGATCTACCACGACTACGGGACCGGCGGCGGGACGCCGGGCGAGGTCGAGGGGTACGTCAGCACCGGGACCTCCGGGGGCGTGGCCTCGGGCCGGGTGGCCTACGCGCTCGGCCTGGAGGGGCCGGCGGTGACGGTGGACACGGCCTGCTCGTCGTCCCTGGTGGCCGTGCACCTGGCCGCGCAGGCGCTGCGGTCCGGGGAGTGCACGCTGGCCCTGGCGGGCGGCGTGACCGTGATGGCGACCCCGGGCACGTTCGTGGAGTTCTCCCGGCAGCGCGGCCTGGCCGCCGACGGCCGGTGCAAGGCGTACGCCGACGCGGCCGACGGCACCGGCTGGGGCGAGGGCGTCGGCGTCCTGGTCCTGGAGCGGCTTTCGGACGCCCGGCGCAACGGCCACCGCGTCCTGGCCGTGGTCCGGGGCAGCGCGATGAACCAGGACGGCGCCTCCAACGGCCTGACCGCGCCCAACGGGCCGTCGCAGCAGCGGGTGATCCGGGCGGCGCTGGCGAACGCGGGTCTCCGGCCGGGTGACGTGGACGTCGTCGAGGGGCACGGGACCGGCACGCGGCTGGGGGACCCGATCGAGGCGCAGGCGCTGCTGGCCACCTACGGGCAGGACCGGGACGCCGATCGTCCGGTGCTGCTGGGGTCGGTGAAGTCGAACATCGGTCACACCCAGGCGGCGGCGGGGGTGGCCGGGATCATCAAGATGGTCCTGGCGATGGCCCACGGCGTCGTACCGGCGACCCTGCACGTGGACGCCCCGTCGTCGCACGTGGACTGGGAGGCGGGCGCGGTGAGGCTGGCCACCGAGGCGACGGCCTGGCCGGAGACCGGCCGCCCTCGCCGGGCCGGCGTGTCGTCCTTCGGCTTCTCCGGGACGAACGCGCACGTCATCCTGGAACAGGCCCCGGACGAGCCGGTCGCCGCCGATGACGGCCAGGACGCCGCCGCCCGCCCCGGGCTGCCGGTCGTGCCCTGGCTCGTCTCGGCCCGCAGCCGGGCCGGGCTGGCCGCCCAGGCCGCCCGGCTGGCCGAATTCGTCTCGGCCCGGTCAGAGGCTCCCAGCCGGACCGACGCCGCGGACATCGGCTGGTCGCTGGCGACGACCCGGCCGGCACTGTCCCACCGCGCCGTCGTCGTCGGCACCGGCCCGGACGACCTCCGGGCCGCCCTGACCGGCCTGGCCGAGTCGCTGTCGGACGCGACCACGCCGGCGCCGGTTCCGCCGGAAGCGGTGATCGGGACCACCGGAAGCGCCGGCAAGGTCGGGTTCGTCTTCACCGGCCAGGGCGCCCAGCGGCCCGGCATGGGGCAGGGCCTGTACGCGGCGTACCCGGCGTTCGCCGACGCCTTCGACGCCGTCATCGCCGGTCTGGAGGAGCACCTGGACCAGCCGGACCACTCGCTCAGAGAGGTCATCCAGGGCGACGTTCAGGGCGGCGCCGGACTTCTCGACCAGACCGTGTGGGCGCAGGCCGGGCTGTTCGCGATCGAGGTGGCGTTGTTCCGGCTGCTGGAATCCTGGAAGGTGACCCCGGCGGCCGTGGCCGGGCATTCGATCGGTGAGCTGGCCGCCGCGCATGTGGCCGGGGTCTGGTCCCTGCCGGACGCGTGCGCGGTGGTGGCCGCCCGCGGCCGTCTGATGCAGGCGCTGCCGGCCGGCGGCGCGATGCTCGCCGTGTCGGCGGCCGAGGACGACGTGCTGGCCGCCCTGTCCGGCTTCCCTGAAGTCGGGATCGCCGCCGTCAACGGGCCGGAGGCGGTCGTCGTGTCGGGGCCGGAGGCCGCCGTCGGCGCGCTCGCCGGGCAGTTGTCGGCCGAGGGCCGCAGGGTGCGGCGCCTGCGGGTGTCGCACGCGTTCCACTCCTCCCTGATGGAGCCGATGCTGGCCGGCTTCGCGGAGGTGACCCGGTCCGTCTCGTACGCGGTGCCGCGGGTCCCGCTGGTGTCCACCCTCACCGGCACGGCGGTGACGACCGAGGTCCTCGATCCGGAGTACTGGGTGCGGCAGGTGCGCGAGCCGGTCCGGTTCGCCGACGCCGTCGCCACGCTCCGCGAGAGCGGGGTCCGCACCTTCGTCGAGATCGGCCCGGACGGCGTCCTGTCCGCCCTCGGCGCGCAGTCGGCGGGGGACGAGACGGCCGGCGAATCCGCCTCGTCCGACGCCGAGGCGTGGGTCCCGGCGCTGCGCCGCACCCGGGACGAGGCCCGCAGCGTGGTCTCCGCCGTCGGCCGGATCCACGTCCGCGGCGGTGCCGTGGACTGGACCCGCCTCTACGCCGGCAGCGGGGCCAGGCGGGTGGATCTGCCGACCTACGCGTTCACCCGGCAGACCTACTGGCTCAACCCCGCGAGCACCCGGATCGACGCCGCCGGGCGGGGCTTCGAGTCCTCCGACCACCCGCTGCTGGGCGCCGCCCTGGACCTGTCCGCCGGCGGCGGCCTGGTCATGACCGGACGGCTGTCGCCGAGCTCCCAGCCGTGGCTGGCCGACCACGTCGTGGCCGGGCAGGTCGTGGTGCCCGGCGCGGCGCTGGTCGAGATGGCGGTCCGAGCCGGCCACGAGGCCGGATGCGCCCGGCTCCGCGAACTGGTCATCCGGACGCCTCTGGTGCTCTCCCGCCAGGACGCGGTCCGGATCCAGGTCACGGTGGCCGAGCCAGGCCCGGACGGCGACCGGGAGGTCACCGTCCACTCCCGCCGCGAGGACGATCCCGGAGCCTGGACGCCGCATGCCACCGGCGTGCTCGCCGCGAGTGCGGGTCCGGCCGCGCCCGGCGCCCCCGATATGCGCCAGTGGCCCCCGGCGGATGCGACGGGGGAGGACCTGGACGGCCTCTACCCGGCACTGGCCGCCACCGGGCTGGCCTACGGGCCGCTCTTCCGGGGAGTGCGGGCGGCCTGGCGCCGCGGCGAGGAGATCTTCGCCGAGGTCGCCCTCGGCGACGAGCTGTCCGTGGCCGGCTTCGGAGTGCACCCGGTCCTGCTCGACGCCGCCCTGCACCTGATGGGAACGGCGTATCCGGCGGACGGCGAGCCGGGCCCGATGCTCCCGTTCGCCTGGACCGACGTCGAGGTGCACTCCACCGGCGCCACCGCGGCCCGGGTGCGGCTGGCCCCCGCCGCCTCGGGCGAGGGCATGTCCGTGACCCTGGCCGACGAGACCGGCGCCCTCATCGCCTCGATCGGATCGCTGGTCCTGCGCGCCCTTCCGGCCGGGGTCGCCACCGGCGGCGCCCGGGCGGCCCAGGAAGCGCTGTTCGAGCTGGACTGGGTGCCGGCACGGGCCGCGAGTCCCGGAACGGACGCCGAGGCCGGCGGCTGGGCGGTCCTCGGCACCGCCCTGGATCTCCCCGGAGTGGCCCGCTACCCGGACATCGAGGCCCTGACGGCGGACCGCACCGCGTCCCCGCACACCGTGATCCTGCCCTGCGGTCTCGACGACGACCAGGACGGCGACGCCGGGACCGCCGCCGCGGTGCGGGCGACGACGGCCGGCGTCCTCGCCGTGGTGCGGTCCTGGCTGGCCGCGGACGACCTGGCCGGCTCGCGCCTGGTGCTGCTCACCCGGCAGGCGGTGGACGCCGGAGCGACGGCCGTCGATCTCGCCGGGGCCGGCGTCTGGGGTCTGGGCCGGGTCGCCGCCGCCGAGAACCCCGGCCGGATCGTCCTGGTGGACCTGGACGCGCAGGCGGGCGCGATGGAGGCGCTGACGGCGGCGCTCGCCGCCGGCGAGGCCCAGGTCGCCGTCCGGGCCGGTCAGGTCCTGGTCCCGCGGCTCGCCCGCGCGACCACCGGCCTGCCGATCCCGGCCGGCGGGACGGCGGCCGAGGGTACCGGCTGGCGGCTGGAGTGCACCGGCCGGGGCACGCTGGAGAACCTGGCCCTGGTCCCGGCCGGCGCCGGAACGCGGACGCTGGCCGCCGGCGAGGTCCGGGTCGGCCTGCGGGCGGCCGGGGTGAACTTCCGCGACGTGCTCAACGTGCTGGGGATGTACCCGGGCGAGGCCGGCCTGCTGGGCCTTGAGGGCGCGGGTGTCGTGCTGGAGGTGGGCCCCGGCGTGACCGGCCTGCGGCCCGGCGACCGCGTGATGGGCCTGTTCTCCGGCGCGTTCGGCCCGGTGGCGGTCACCGATGCCCGGCTGCTGGCTCCGGTCCCGGCCGGGTGGACGATGGCGGAGGCGGCCGCGGCGCCGGTCGTGTACCTGACCGCCTGGTACGCGCTGGTGGTGCTGGCCGGGCTGCGTGCGGGCGAGTCGGTGCTGATCCACGCCGCCGCCGGCGGCGTCGGGATCGCCGCCGTGCAGGTGGCCCGCTACCTGGGCGCGGACGTGTTCGGGACGGCGAGCCCGCCGAAATGGCCGGTGCTGCACGGGCTGGGGCTGAGCCGGTCCCGGGTGGCGTCGTCCCGCACGGTGGAGTTCGAGGACGCGTTCCGCACCGCGACCGGCGGCTCCAGGATCGACGTGGTGCTCAACTCCCTGGCCGGCGAGTTCGTGGACGCCTCCCTGCGGCTGGCCGCCGGGGCGGGCGGCCGGTTCGTCGAGATGGGCAAGACGGACGTCCGCGACCCGCAGCGGGTCGCCGCCGACCACGAGGGGTTGTCGTACCAGGCGTTCGATCTGCTCGACTGTGCCCCGGATCTGATCGCGGGCATGTTCGCGGCCCTGTCGGCCCTGTTCGAGCAGGGGATTCTGCGGCCGTTGCCGGTGGCGTCGTGGGACGTCCGGCGGGCGCCGGAGGCGTTCCGGTACCTGAGCCAGGGCCGCAACGTCGGCAAGGTCGTGCTCACGATCCCGGCGCCGCCCCGGGGCGGGACCGTGCTGGTGACCGGCGCGTCGGGGGCACTGGGTGGCCTGGTGGCCCGGCATCTGGCCGCCGCCGGGAACACCGAGTCGCTCGTGCTGCTCTCCCGGCGGGGCCCGGCCGCTCCCGGCGCGGCGCGGCTGGCGGCCGGGCTCGCCGAGTCGGGCGTCCGGGTTCAGGCCGTCGCCGGCGACGCCGCCGACCGGGACGGGCTGGGCGCGGTGCTCGCGGACATCGCTGACACCACACCGCTGCGGGGCGTGGTCCACGCCGCCGGGGTCCTGGACGACGCCGTCATCGGCTCGCTCACCCCGGACATGATCGAGTCGGTCATGCGCCCGAAGGTGGACGGAGCCTGGAACCTGCACGAGCTCACCAGGGACCTGGATCTGGACCTGTTCGCGCTGTTCTCGTCCAGCGCCGGGATCTGCGGCAATCCGGGGCAGGGCAACTACGCCGCGGCCAACACCGCGCTGGACGCCCTGGCCGTGGCGCGCCGGCGCGCCGGTCTGGCGGCCTCGTCGCTGGCCTGGGGGCCGTGGGAACTCGACCCGGACGTCACCGGCACCACCGCCGGCATGGCCGGGACCCTGTCGGACGCCGATCGCCGGCGCCTCGCCCGTCAGGGCTTCGTGCCGCTGACCGCCGCCGACGGCCTGGCCCTGCTGGACCTCGCGACCGGATCGGCCGGCGTGGACGGCCACACCCCGGGCGCGGGACGGGCCCTGCTGGTCCCGGCCCGCTTCGACCGGGCCGCCCTGCGCGACCTCGACGGCGCCGGACCATCGCCGGTCCTCGCCGGTCTGATCGCGAGGCCGGCGTCCGGCCCGGCGCGGCGGGCGGTGGGCGCGAGCCCCGGCGGCCAGAACGACTTCGCCGCGCGGCTGGCCGCCCTCGGACCGGACGACCGCGAGAAGGCGATCCGGGATCTCGTCGTCACGCAGGCGGCCCTGGTGCTCGGCCTGCCCGGCGCCGGCGCCGTGGACATCGGCCGGTCCTTCCGGGAACTCGGGTTCGACTCGCTGACGGCGGTCGAACTGCGCAACCGGCTCGGCACGGCGACCGGGCTGCGGCTCGGAGCGGCCGTCGTCTTCGACCACCCCACCCCCGACGCGCTGACCGCCCACATCAACCGGCAACTGGGCGGGCCGGCCGCGGAGGAGAACATCGTTCTTCAGGCATTCTCCGGGCTGGAGAAGGTCGAATCCGCCCTCACCCGGATACTCCAGGACGACGCCGCCCGGACCCGGGTGACGGCGCGGGTCCAGGAACTGCTCTCCGCGCTGCGCAAGGTCGAGACCACCGAGACCGAGGAGATCTCGGTCGCCGACCGGATCGAGGCGGCCGGTGACGACGACATCTTCGAATTCATCGACAAAGAGCTCGGAATTTAGAGCGCGGCCGAAGCGCATTCGTGGTTGACGGAAAGGGTCGTCGGATGGCGAACGAAGAGAAGCTTCGTGACTACCTCAAGCGGGTCACCACCGATCTTCACCAGACTCGCAAGCGCCTGCGCGAGCTGGAGGACGAGCGGCTGGAACCCATGGCCGTCGTCGGGATGGCCTGCCGGTTCCCGGGCGGGGTGGCGTCACCGGACGACTTCTGGACCCTGCTGATCTCGGGAACGGACGCGATCTCGCCGTTCCCGCAGGACCGGGGCCCGGAGTGGGGCAGCGTCTACGATCCCGATCCGGCGGCGGCCGGCAAGAGCTATGCGCGCGAGGGCGGGTTCCTCGGCGAGGCGGCCGGCTTCGACGCGCAGTTCTTCGGCATCTCGCCGCGTGAGGCGCTGGCGATGGATCCGCAGCAGCGGCTGCTGCTGGAGACGTCCTGGGAAGCCCTGGAGCACGCCGGGATCGACCCGGTCTCGTTGCGCGGCACGGCCACCGGGGTGTTCGCCGGGCTGATCTACCACGACTACGCCGCCGGCGGGGTGGGCGACGTCGAAGGATACGTCAGCACCGGGATCTCGGGCGGCGTCGCCTCCGGCCGGGTCGCGTACACGCTCGGCCTGGAGGGCCCGGCGGTCACCGTGGACACGGCGTGCTCGTCGTCACTGGTGGCGATACACCTGGCCGCGGCCTCGCTGCGCTCGGGCGAGTGCACGCTCGCGCTGGCCGGCGGGGTCACGGTGATGGCCCGGCCGGGCACCTTCGTGGAGTTCTCCCGCCAGCGCGGGCTGGCCGCGGACGGCCGGTGCAAAGCGTTCGCCGAGGCGGCCGACGGCACCGGCTGGGGCGAGGGTGTCGGGGTCCTGGTCATGGAGAGGCTGTCCGACGCCCGCCGGAACGGGCATCGGGTGCTGGCGGTGGTCCGCGGCAGCGCCGTGAACCAGGACGGCGCCTCCAACGGGCTGACCGCCCCCAACGGCCCCTCCCAGCAGCGGGTGATCCGGTCGGCCCTGGCCGGCGCCGGGCTGTCGGCCGGCGAGGTGGACGTGATCGAGGGTCACGGCACCGGCACCCGGCTGGGCGACCCCATCGAGGCCGAGGCCCTGCTGGCCACCTACGGGCAGGACCGTGACGCCGGCAACCCGGTGCTGCTGGGGTCGGTGAAGTCGAACATCGGTCACACCCAGGCCGCGGCCGGGGTGGCCGGCGTCATCAAGATGATCCAGGCGATGGCGCACGGCGTCGTACCGGCGACCTTGCACGTGGACGCGCCGTCCTCGCACATCGACTGGACGGCCGGCGCGGTCGAGCTGGTGACCGAGGCGACCCCCTGGCCGCGGACCGATCGCCCCCGCCGGGCCGCGGTCTCGTCGTTCGGCTTCTCCGGCACCAACGCGCACGTCATCCTGGAACAGGCCCCCGAGCTCCCCCAGGAGCCCGGCGACGACGCCACAAGGCCGCTGCCGGCGGTGCCGTGGCTGATCTCGGCCCGGAGCGCGGACGGGCTGGCCGCGCAGGCCGAGCGGCTGGGGGCGTACCTCCGTTCCCGCCCGGACCTGGACCCGGCCGACGTCGGCTGGTCGCTGGCGGCGTCCCGCTCCGGTCTGCCGCACCGCGCGGTCGTCGTCGGGGCCGGCCGCGATGAGCTCCTCGCCGGTGTGGCCGCATTGGCGGCGTCGCCGTCGTCGGGTGAGGCCGCGACCGGCACGGCCGGGAGCCTTGGCCGGATCGGGTTCGTCTTCACCGGCCAGGGCGCGCAGCGGCTCGGGATGGGACAGGGCCTGTACGCGGCCTACCCGGCGTTCGCGCAGGCGTTCGACGCCGTCTGCGCCGGCCTGGACCGGCACCTCGGTCAGCCGGGCCGGTCCCTGGCCGCCGTCATCCGGGACGACGCCGAGCTGCTGGACCAGACGATGTGGGCGCAGGCCGGGCTGTTCGCGGTCGAGGTCGCGCTGTTCCGGCTGCTCCAGTCGTGGGGAGTGAGCCCGGACGCGGTGGCCGGGCACTCGATCGGTGAGCTGGCCGCCGCGCACGTGGCCGGGGTCTGGTCGCTGGAGGACGCGTGCGCGGTGGTCGCCGCGCGGGGCCGCCTGATGCAGGCCCTCCCGGCCGGCGGCGCGATGCTCGCCGTCCAGGCCGGGGAGGACGAGGTCCGTCCACTGCTGGGCGACGGGGTCGGGATCGCGGCGGTGAACGGCCCGGCCGCGCTGGTGGTCTCGGGACCGGCCGAGGCGGTGTCGGCGCTGCGGGAGCGGTTCGAGGCCCGCAACGTGCGGGTCCGCAACCTGCGGGTGTCGCACGCCTTCCACTCGTCGCTGATGGAGCCGATGCTGGCCGAGTTCGCGCGGGTCACGGCGTCGGTGTCGTACCGGCCTCCGGCCATCCCCCTGGTGTCCACGGTGACCGGCCTGCCGGTCACCGACGAGGTGACCGACCCGGAGTACTGGGTCCGCCAGGTGCGCGAGCCGGTCCGGTTCGCCGACGCCGTCACCGCCCTGCGCGAGCGGGACGTGCGCACCTTCGTGGAGATCGGCCCGGACGGCGTGCTGTCCGCGCTGGGCCCCCAGGCCGCGGACGACCCGGCGAAGACGGAGGAGTGGGTGCCCGCGCTGCGGCGCGGCCGGGACGACGCCGTCACCCTGGTGTCGGCGGTGGGACGGCTCCACACCCGCGGCGCCACGGTGGACTGGGCGCGGTTCTACGACGGCAGTGGCGCCCGGCGGGTGGACCTGCCGACCTACGCCTTCACCCGGCAGCGGTTCTGGCTCAATCCCGGGGCCGGGAGCACCGACGTGATCGGCCTGGGCCAGTCGGTGGCCGGTCATCCGCTGCTGGGCGCGACCGTCAGCCTCGCCGCCAGCGGCGGCCTGATGCTCACCGGGCGCCTCGGCCTGAGCACGCAGCCCTGGCTGGCCGATCACATGGTGGCCGGGCGAGTGATCGTCCCGGGGACGGCGCTGGTCGAGATGGCGATCCGCGCCGGAGACGAGATCGGCGCGCCCCGGCTGGCCGAACTGGTCATGGAAGCCCCGCTGGTGCTGCCCTCCGCCGCGTCCGGGGTGCGGGTCCAGGTGGTCCTCGACTCGCTGGACGCCGGCCGTACCGAGGTCACGATCTACTCCCAGGCCGAGGACGACGACGTCACCGGCGCCTGGACCCGGCACGCCGCCGGCGTCCTTGAGCCGGCCGCACACGAACCGGCCGATGCCACCGCCGATCTCGCCTCCTGGCCACCCGCCGGAGCGGTGGAGACGCCGCTGGACGGCCTTTATCCCGCGCTGGCCGAGACCGGGCTGGCCTATGGCCCGGTATTCCAAGGCGTGCGCGCCCTGTGGCGGCGGGGCGAGGAGGTCTTCGCCGAGGTCGCGCTGGGCGACGGCGTGGACGTCGCCGGGTTCGGGCTGCACCCGGCCCTGCTGGACGCCGCCCTGCACGGCATCGCGGCCGGCCGGGCCGAGCCGGAGCCGCTGCTGCCGTTCGCCTGGACCGGCGTCGTCTTCCACGCCACCGGCGCCGCCACCGCGCGCGTACGGATCGCCCCCGCCGCGAAGGGCGACGGCGTCACGGTGGCCCTGGCCGACGGGTCCGGCGAACCGATCGCATCGGTGGAGTCGCTGGCCCTCCAGCCCCTTCCGGCGGCGGACCCGGCCCAGGACGCGGCGCTGGTGCGCGAGGCCCTGTTCGGACTGGACTGGGTGCCGGCCACCCCGGCCG
The DNA here is from genome assembly GCF_014202315.1 of Thermocatellispora tengchongensis. Taxonomy (GTDB): domain Bacteria; phylum Actinomycetota; class Actinomycetes; order Streptosporangiales; family Streptosporangiaceae; genus Thermocatellispora; species Thermocatellispora tengchongensis. Next base: position 157,021 of record NZ_JACHGN010000018.1, read on the forward strand.
AGGCCGGGCCGGAGACGCCGTGGGCCGTGATCGGCCCCGACACCCTCCCGGGCCTGCCCGGCGCCGTCCACTACGCCGACCTGGCCGCACTGCTGGCGGCCATCGAGGACGGCGCCCCGGTCCCCGACACCGCGGTCGTCCGCTGCCGCACGAGTGGCGCCGACGATGCGGTTCCGGTGGCCGCCCGGACGCTCGCCGTTGACGTGCTGGGCGTGATCCAGGAGTGGCTGACCTGCGCGAACGTGGCCGGCGCCCGTCTGCTGGTGGTCACCGAACGCGCCGCCGACGCCGGTCCGGGACCGGAGCTGCGATCGTCGCCGGTGACCGGCCTGGTCCGGTCGGCCGCGGCCGAGAACCCCGGCAGGCTGGCCCTGGCCGACGTCGATGACCTGGCCGCCGATCCCATCGGCCTGGGCCCGCTGCTGCGGGCAGGCGTGGCCCTGGGCGAACCCGAGTTCGCGATCCGGCAGGGGCAGGTGCTCGTGCCGCGACTGGCCCGGCCCGGCGGAGGGCTGGCGGTTCCCGACGCTCCCGCCTGGCGGCTGGACTTCACCGAGCGCGGCACGCTGGAGAACCTGGTCCTGGCTCCCGCCGATGCGGATCGGGTTTTGGGTGCCGGTCAGGTGCGGGTGGGGTTGCGGGCCGGTGGGGTGAACTTCCGGGACGTGCTGAATGTGCTGGGCATGTATCCGGGGGATGCGGGCCGGTTGGGTCTTGAGGGTGCCGGTGTGGTGCTGGAGACGGGTCCGGGTGTGACCGGGTTCGCGCCGGGTGATTTGGTGATGGGTCTGTTCTCGGGGGCTTTTGGTCCGGAGGTGGTGACGGATCAGCGGTTGCTGGCGCCGGTGCCGGCGGGGTGGAGTCTGGCGGAGGCGGCGGCGGCTCCGGTGGTGTTCCTGACGGCGTATTACGCGCTGGTGGAGCTGGCGGGTCTGCGGCGGGGTGAGTCGGTTCTGGTTCATGCGGCTGCGGGTGGTGTGGGGATCGCGGCGGTGCAGTTGGCGCGGCATCTGGGTGCGGAGGTGTTCGGGACGGCGAGTCCGTCGAAGTGGCCGGTGTTGTATGGGCTGGGTCTGCCGGGGACGCATGTGGCCTCGTCGCGGACGCTGGAGTTCGAGGCGGCGTTCCGGGCGGTGAACGGCGGGGTGGATGTGGTCCTGGACTCGCTGGCGGGTGAGTTCGTGGACGCGTCGCTGCGGTTGGCGGCCGGTCCGGGGGGCCGGTTCGTGGAGATGGGCAAGGCCGACATCCGTGATCCGGAGCGGGTGGCGGCCGAGTACGGGGGGTTGCGGTATCAGGCGTTCGATCTTCTTCAGCTTGATCCGGATGAGATCGGTCGGATGCTGGGGGTGTTGTCCGGGCTGTTCGCGGCTGGGGTGTTGCGGCCGTTGCCGGTGGCGTGCTGGGACGTACGCCGGGCACCGGACGCGTTCCGGTATTTGAGTCAGGCCCGCAACGTGGGCAAGGTCGTCCTGACCATGCCCGCCACCGCCGATTCTCGGGGGACGGTCCTGGTGACCGGCGCCTCCGGCGCACTCGGCGGTCTCGTCGCCCGCCACCTGTCCGCTCGTCCCGGCGTGGCGAACGTGATGCTCCTCTCCCGGCGGGGGCCCGAAGCCCCCGGGATGGGCCGGCTGGCCGCCGAACTCGCCACCCGGGGCGTCCAGGTCCAGCTACGCGCCGCCGACGTCGCCGAGCGCGACCAGCTCGCCGCGCTCCTCGCCCGCGTGCCGGCCGAGGCGCCGCTGCGCGGTGTCGTCCACGCCGCCGGAGTGCTCGACGACGGGCTGATCGGTTCGCTGACGCCGGCCCGGATGGACGCGGTGATGCGCGCGAAGATCGACGGCGCCTGGCACCTCCACGAGCTGACCAGGACCCGCGACCTGAGCCTGTTCGTCCTCTTCTCCTCGATCGCCGGCATCTGGGGCAACCCGGGCCAGGGCAACTACGCCGCCGCGAACACCTTCCTGGACGCCCTGGCCGCCCACCGGCGCGGCGAGGGACTGCCCGCGGTGTCCCTGGCCTGGGGACCGTGGCAGCTCGACGATGCTCCGGCCGCAGGGATGACCGGGCACCTCACCCCGGCCGACTGGCAGCGGATGGCCGCACAGGGCCTGCGACCGCTCGGCGACGCCGACGGTCTCGCCCTGCTGGGCGCGGTGACGGGCGCCCGGCATCCGGAGGGGGCTCGGGCCCTGCTGATCCCGGCCCGGCTCGACCGGTCGAACCTGCGCCGTCGCGGATCGGGAACGCACCCGCTGCTGTCCGGCCTGATCCCCGCTTCGAGCGGCACGGCCCGGCGCACGGTCGGGGCGATCGGCGGCGGCCGTACCGGCCTCGCCGACCGGCTGGCCGCGCTGTCCGCGACCGAACGCGAGGAAACCGTCCGGGACATGATCCTGACCCAGGCGGCGCTCGTGCTGGGCATGGCCGGACCCGAGTCGGTGGACGCCGGCCGGTCCTTCCGGGAGCTGGGCTTCGACTCCCTGACCGCCGTGGAACTGCGTAACCGGCTGGGTGAGGCGACCGGCCTGCGGCTGCCGGCCACGCTCGTCTTCGACTACCCGACGCCGTCGGCGCTGGTCACGTACGTCCTGGCGCAACTGCTCGGCGAGGTCACCTCCGTCGCGCTGCCGACGGCGCGGACTGGCGTGCAGGACGGCGACGATCCGGTGGTGATCGTCGGGATGGGCTGCCGATTCCCCGGCGGCGTCGCCTCGGCGGGCGAGTTCTGGGATCTGCTGTCCGCGCGGACCGACGCCCTGACCGGGTTCCCGGTGGACCGGGGACCGGCCTGGGAAGGCGTCGTCGATCCGGACCCGGCCGCGGCCGGGAAGAGTTACGCCGATACCGGGGGATTCCTGCACGACGCCGGGGACTTCGACGCCCAGTTCTTCGGCATCTCGCCGCGCGAGGCGCTGGCGATGGACCCGCAGCAGCGGCTGCTGCTGGAGACCTCGTGGGAGGCCCTGGAAGACGCCGGAATCGACCCGGGATCGTTGGCGGGCAGCTCGACCGGCGTGTTCACCGGGCTGATCTACCACGACTACAGCACCGGAAGCGCGGCCCCCGAGGAAGTGGAAGGGTACGTCAGCACCGGGAACTCGGGCGGGGTGGCGTCCGGCCGGGTCGCCTACGCGCTCGGCCTGGAAGGCCCGGCCGTCACGGTGGACACCGCGTGCTCGTCCTCCCTGGTGGCCCTGCACCTGGCGGTACAGGCGCTGCGGTCGGGGGAGTGCGGCCTGGCCCTGGCCGGTGGGGCGACCGTGATGGCGACCCCGCAAACCTTCGTGGAGTTCTCGCGGCAGCGAGGGCTGGCCGCCGACGGCCGGTGCAAGGCGTACGCGGACGCGGCCGACGGCACCGGCTGGGGCGAGGGTGTCGGCGTGCTGGTGGTGGAGCGGCTGTCGGACGCCCGCCGTAACGGGCATCGGGTGCTGGCGGTGGTCCGGGGGACGGCGGTCAATCAGGACGGCGCGTCCAACGGTCTGACCGCCCCGAACGGGCCCTCCCAGCAGCGGGTGATCCGGGCGGCGCTGGCGAACGCCGGGTTGTCGGCCGGTGATGTGGATGTGATCGAGGGGCACGGAACGGGTACCCGGCTGGGCGACCCGATCGAGGCGCAGGCGCTGCTGGCCACCTACGGGCAGGACCGGGACGCGGACAAGCCGGTGTTGCTGGGGTCGGTGAAGTCGAACATCGGTCACACCCAGGCCGCGGCCGGGGTGGCCGGCATCATCAAGATGGTCCTGGCGATGTCCCATGGGGTGGTCCCGGCGACGTTGCACGTGGACGCCCCTTCCTCGCAGGTGGACTGGGAGTCGGGTGCGGTCGAGCTGGTGACCGAGGCGACGGCCTGGCCGCAGGTGGATCGTCCGCGCCGGGCCGGGGTGTCCTCGTTCGGGTTCTCCGGCACGAACGCGCACGTCATCCTGGAGCAGGCCCCCGAGATCCCCCAGGAGCCGGGCGAGGCCGAGGTTCGGCCGCTGCCGGTGGTGCCGTGGCTGATCTCGGCCCGGAGCACGGACGGGCTGGCCGCGCAGGCCGAGCGGCTGCGCGACCACCTGATCTCCCGGCCCGAACTCGACCCGGTCGATGTCGGGTGGTCGCTGGCCACGACCCGCGCGCACCTCGACCACCGCGCCGTGATCGTCGGCGCAGACCGCGCCGAACTCATCGCACGCCTGGCCACCCTGACCGAATCGACCGAATCGGCGAGCGCCGGTTCCGTGGGCAAGGTCGCGTTCCTGTTCACCGGTCAGGGCGCGCAGCGGGCCGGGATGGGACAGGGCCTGTACGCGGCGTATCCGGCCTTCGCGGAGGCGTTCGACGCGGTGTGCGCGGGCCTGGAAGAGCACCTGGACCAGTCCGTGCGAGCGGTCGTGCACGGTGCGGAGCCGGAAACCCTGGATCAGACGATGTGGGCCCAGGCGAGTCTCTTCGCGGTCGAGGTGGCCCTGTTCCGGCTGCTGGAGTCGTGGGGCGTGACTCCGGCGATGGTGGCCGGGCACTCGATCGGTGAGCTGGCCGCCGCGCATGTGGCCGGGGTGTGGTCGCTGGCCGACGCGTGCGCGGTGGTGGCGGCCCGGGGCCGGTTGATGCAGGCACTCCCCGCCGGTGGGGCGATGCTGGCGGTGCACGCCGGTGAGGACGACGTCCGTCGGGTACTCGCCGGCATCGAAGGCGTGGACATCGCGGCGGTCAACGGCCCGGCCGCCGTGGTGGTGTCCGGTCCGGAACGATCGGTGGCGGAGGTGGCCGAGGCGTTCACCGCGCAGGAGGTCCGGGTGCGGAACCTGCGGGTTTCGCACGCGTTCCATTCCGCCCTCATGGAACCGATGCTGGCGGACTTCGCGAAGGTCGCCGCGTCGGTGTCGTACGGACTGCCCCGGATTCCGCTGGTGTCCACGCTGACCGGCCGGCCGGTCACCGACGAGGTGACCGACCCGGAGTACTGGGTGCGGCAGGTGCGCGAACCGGTCCGGTTCGCCGACGCCGTCACCACGCTGCGCGAGAGCGGGGTGCGCACGTTCGTCGAACTCGGCCCGGACGGCGTCCTGTCCGCCCTCGGGTCGCAGCCGGCGTCCGAGACCGGCGAGAACGAGGACTCGCCGGCGGAGGCGTGGCTCCCGGCTCAACGCCGGGACCGGGACGAGGCGCTGACCCTGGTCTCGGCGGTCGGGGAGTTGCACGCCCGCGGCGGCGCCGTGGACTGGCCCCGCTTCTACGCCGGGACCGGCGCGGCCCGAGTCGAACTGCCCACCTACGCCTTCGCCCGGCAGCGCTACTGGCTCGGTTCCGGCGGCGGGCACGGCGACGCCGCCGGCCTGGGGCTGGGCTCGTCCGGTCATCCGCTGCTGGGCGCGGCCGTGAATCTGCCGGCCAGCGGCGGTCTTGTGCTGACCGGCCGGCTGTCGCTCGGCGCCCAGCCGTGGCTGGCCGGCCACGTGGTCGCCGGCCGGGTGGTTCTGCCCGGCGCGGCCCTGGTGGAGATGGCGATCCGGGCCGGGGACGAGACGAACCAGCCCCGGCTCGCGGAGCTGGTGATCGAAGCGCCCCTGGTCCTTCCGCTTCGGGGCGGCGTCCGGGTTCAGGTCACCGTGGACTCCGTCGAGCCGGACGGCGACGCCCCGCGCAGTGAAGTCGCGATCTACTCCCAGCCCGAGCACGAGGACCCGGCCGGCGCCTGGACCCGGCACGCCACCGGCGTCCTCGCCACGGCCGAGAGCACGGACGCCGACTTCGGCTCCTGGCCGCCGCCCGGGGCGGTCGCCCAGGATCTGGACGGCTTCTACCCCGCCCTGGCCGCGGCCGGCCTGGACTACGGGCCGCTGTTCCAGGGCGTGCGGACGATCTGGCGGCGCGGCGAGGAGGTCTTCGCCGAGATCGCCCTCGCCGATGACGTGCCCGTCGCCGGGTTCGGGCTGCACCCGGCCCTGCTCGACGCCGCCCTGCACCCGATCTCCGCCATCGGCCAGGACGGCCCCGGCCGCGGCCCGCTGCTGCCGTTCGCCTGGACCGACGTCGTCCTGCACGCGACCGGTGCCCGTGCCGCCCGCGTGCGTCTGGTCCCCACCGGCGACGGCATGTCGCTGACCCTGGCCGACGAGGCCGGCGCGCTGATCGCGACGGTGGGCGGCCTGGCCCTGCGCCCGCTCCCGGCGGCTCAGGCGGGCTCCACCGTCGCCGGCGAGGCGCTGTTCACCCTCGACTGGGTCCCCGTGCGTAACGGTGACGGCGACGGGCCAGCGGATCTGAGTCGCTGGGCCGTGCTGGGCCTCGGCGACCCGGCACCGTTCGGCGACCTCACCCACGCCGCACGCTACTCCGGCGTCGGCGAGTTGACGGCGGCGGTGGCGGGCGGCCATCCGGCCCCGGACACCGTCGTCGTCGCCTGCCCGGCGCACTCCGAGGGCGCCGGCGACCGGGCCCGTGCGGCGGCGGCGCGTGCCCTCGACATCGTGCGGGAGTGGCTGGCGGCCGAGAACCTGGCCGGGGCGCGGCTGGTGGTGGTGACCGAGCGCGCCGTCGCCGCCGGCTCCGGTGACGTCCCGATCGACGTGACCGGCTCCGGCGTCTGGGGATTGGTCCGGGTCGCCGCGGCCGAGAATCCGGGCCGGCTGGTCCTGGTGGATCTCGACGTCGAGCCCGGTGCCGAGGGTGTGGGAGACCTGGTGCGCGCGGCTGTGGCCACCGGGGAGGCGCAGGTCGCGGTCAGGGCCGGTCGGTTCCTGGTCCCGCGGCTGGCGCGGGTGAGGTCGGCGGCGGCCCTTGAGGTCCCGGTGGGCACGGACACCTGGCGGCTGGACTTCACCGAGCGCGGCACACTCCAGAACCTGGTCCTGGCTCCCGCCGATGCGGATCGGGTTTTGGGGCCGGGGCAGGTGCGGGTGGGGTTGCGGGCCGGTGGGGTGAACTTCCGGGACGTGCTGAACGTGCTGGGCATGTATCCGGGGGACGCGGGCCGGTTGGGTCTTGAGGGTGCCGGTGTGGTGCTGGAGACGGGTCCGGGTGTGACCGGGTTCGCGCCGGGTGATCTGGTGATGGGTCTGTTCTCGGGGGCTTTTGGTCCGGAGGTGGTGACGGATCAGCGGTTGCTGGCGGCGGTGCCGGCGGGGTGGACGCTGGCGGAGGCGGCGGCGGCTCCGGTGGTGTTCCTGACGGCGTATTACGCGCTGGTGGAGCTGGCGGGTCTGCGGCGGGGTGAGTCGGTTCTGGTTCATGCGGCTGCGGGTGGTGTGGGGATCGCGGCGGTGCAGTTGGCGCGGCATTTGGGTGCGGAGGTGTTCGGGACGGCGAGTCCGTCGAAGTGGCCGGTGTTGTATGGGCTGGGTTTGCCGGGGACGCATGTGGCCTCGTCGCGGACGCTGGAGTTCGAGGCGGCGTTCCGGGCGGTGAACGGCGGGGTGGATGTGGTCCTGGACTCGCTGGCGGGTGAGTTCGTGGACGCGTCGCTGCGGTTGGCGGCCGGTCCGGGGGGCCGGTTCGTGGAGATGGGCAAGGCCGACATCCGTGATCCGGAGCAGGTGGCGGCCGAGCATGAGGGGTTGCGGTATCAGGCGTTCGATCTTCTTCAGCTCGATCCGGATGAGATCGCCCGGATGCTGGGGGCGTTGTCGGAGCTGTTCGCGGCTGGGGTGTTGCGGCCGTTGCCGGTGGCGTGCTGGGACGTACGCCGGGCACCGGACGCGTTCCGGTATCTGAGCCAGGCTCGCAACGTCGGCAAGGTCGTGCTGACCATGCCCAGCACCGCCGACTCCCGGGGCACCGTGCTGCTGACCGGCGCCTCCGGCGCACTCGGCGGCCTGGTCGCCCGCCATTTGGCCGAGAACCGGCAGGCCGAACGCCTCGTCCTGGTCTCCCGGCGAGGCCCCGCCGTGCCCGGCACCGCCCGGCTCGCGGCCGAACTCGCCGGCCAGGGCGTCGGGCTCGACGTCGTCGCCGCCGACGTCGCCGACCGTGCCGCGCTGGCCCAGGTCATCGCCGCTGTCCCGTCCCACACGCCGCTGCGGGGAGTCGTGCACGCCGCCGGGGTCCTGGACGACGGTGTGATCACCTCGCTCACCCCGGCCGCCCTGGAAGCCGTGATGCGGCCCAAGGTGGACGGCGCCTGGCATCTGCACGAACTGACGCGCGGCCTGGACCTGAACCTGTTCGTGCTGTTCTCCTCGATCGCCGGGATCTGGGGCAACCCGGGCCAGGGCGCGTACGCGGCGGCCAACACCTTCCTGGACGCCCTGGCGGCTCATCGCCGCCGCGCCGGTCTTCCCGCCACCTCCCTCGCCTGGGGACTGTGGCAGCTCACCGACACCCCGTCCGGGGGGATGGCCGGGCAGCTCAGCCCGGCCGACTGGCAGCGCCTGGCCGCCCAGGGCCTGCAACCCTTGACCGCTGCCGACGGTCTGGCCCTGCTCGACGCCGTCCGGGGCGTGGGCGAGCCCGGCGGCCGGCCGCTCGACGGCGCGGACGCCCTGCTGATCCCGGCCCGGCTCGACCCGTCCGCGTTCCGCCGCCGAGGCCGCGAGGTGCCGGCGCTGATGTCGGGCCTGGTTCCGGCGACCGCCCGAGCCACCCGCCGGACCGCCGGACGGACCGGTGCGGACGGCGGGGCCGGCCTCGCCGCCCGCCTGGCCCGCCTGTCCCCGGCGGAGCAGGAGACGACCGTGCGCGACCTGATCTTGACGCAGGCGGCGCTCGTGCTGGGGATGGCCGGTCCGGGATCGGTGGACGCCGGCCGGTCCTTCCGGGACCTGGGTTTCGACTCGCTCACCGCCGTCGAACTGCGTAACCGGCTCGGTGAGGCGACCGGCCTGCGGCTGCCGGCCACGCTCGTCTTCGACTACCCGACGCCGTCGGCGCTGGTCACGTACGTCCTGGCGGAACTGCTCGGCAAGGTCACCTCCGTAGCGCCGCCGACGGCGCGGACGGGCGTGCAGGACGGCGACGATCCGATCGTGATCGTCGGGATCGGCTGCCGATTCCCCGGCGGCGTCGCCTCCGCCAGGGATTTCTGGACCATGCTCGCCTCCGGCGCCGACGCGGTGTCCGGGTTCCCGGCCGATCGCGGCCCGGAGTGGGAGAGCGTCTTCGACCACGATCCGGCCGCGGTGGGCAAGAGCTACGCCCGGGAGGGCGCGTTCCTGGGCGAGGCGGCCGAGTTCGACGCCCAATTCTTCGGCATCTCGCCGCGTGAGGCGCTGGCGATGGACCCGCAGCAGCGGCTGCTGCTGGAGACCTCGTGGGAGGCCCTGGAAGACGCCGGAATCGACATCGGCACCCTGCACGGCAGCCAGACGGGGGTCTTCACCGGGCTGATCTACCACGACTACGGCACGGGCGGTGTCGTGCCCGGTGATGTCGAGGGTTATGTCAGCACCGGGATGTCCGGCGGGGTGGCGTCCGGGCGGGTCGCCTACGCGCTCGGCCTGGAAGGCCCGGCGGTGACGGTGGACACCGCGTGCTCGTCCTCCCTCGTGGCGCTGCACCTGGCGGTGCAGGCGCTGAGGTCGGGGGAGTGCACGCTGGCCCTGGCCGGGGGAGTGACGGTCATGGCCACCCCTGGCATCTTCGTTGAGTTCTCCCGGCAGCGTGGCCTGGCCGCCGACGGCCGGTGCAAGGCGTATGCGGACGCGGCCGACGGCACCGGCTGGGGCGAGGGCGTCGGCGTCCTCGTGGTGGAGCGGCTGTCGGACGCCCGCCGGAACGGGCATCGGGTGCTCGCGGTGGTCCGGGGGACGGCGGTCAACCAGGACGGCGCCTCGAACGGCCTGACCGCGCCGAACGGCCCCTCCCAGCAGCGGGTGATCCGGGCGGCGCTGGCGAACGCGGGTCTGCGGCCGGGTGACGTCGATGTGATCGAAGGGCACGGGACCGGCACGCGGCTGGGCGACCCGATCGAGGCGCAGGCGCTGCTGGCCACCTACGGGCAGGACCGAGACGACGATCGTCCGGTGCTGCTGGGGTCGGTGAAGTCGAACATCGGCCACACCCAGGCCGCGGCCGGGGTGGCCGGGATCATCAAGATGGTGCTGGCGATGTCCCACGGCGTGGTCCCGGCGACGTTGCACGTGGACGCCCCTTCCTCCCAGGTGGACTGGGAGTCGGGTGCGGTCGAGCTGGTGACCGAGGCCACGGCCTGGCCCCAGACCAGCCGCCCCCGCCGGGCGGGGATCTCGTCGTTCGGGTTCTCCGGCACCAACGCGCACGTCATCCTGGAGCAGGCCCCCGAGATCCCCCAGGAGCCCGGCGACGCCGCCACCCGGCCGCTGCCGGTGGTCCCGTGGCTGATCTCGGCCCGGAGCGCGGACGGGCTGGCCGCCCAGGCGCGGCGGCTGCAGGAGTTCACCGGCTCGCGGCCGGACCTCGACCCGGCCGACGTCGCATGGTCCCTCGCCACCACGCGGTCGGCGCTGCCCCACCGGGCGGTGGTGGTCGGCGCGGACCGGCAGGAACTGCTGGCCGGGCTGGACCACGTGGCGTCCGGCCGACAGTCGCCGTCGGCGGTGACCGGCTCGGTCGAATCCGTGGGCAAGGTCGGATTCGTGTTCACCGGGCAGGGGGCCCAGCGGGTGAAGATGGGGGAGGGCCTCTACGCGGCCTATCCCGCGTTCGCCCAGGCGTTCGACGCCGTATGCGCGGGGCTGGAGGAACACCTCGATCAGCCCGGCCGGAACCTGAAGGAGGTCATCTGGGGCGGCAGTGAGGACGGCGTCCTGGACCAGACGGTCTGGGCCCAGGCGGGTCTTTTCGCGGTCGAGGTCGCCTTGTTCCGGCTGCTGGAGTCGTGGGGCGTGACTCCGGCGATGGTGGCCGGGCACTCGATCGGTGAGCTGGCCGCCGCGCACGTGGCCGGGGTCTGGTCCCTGTCTGACGCGTGTGCCGTGGTCGGGGCCCGGGGCCGGCTGATGCAGGCGCTGCCGTCCGGCGGCGAGATGCTCGCCGTCCAGGCCGGCGAAGCCGAGGTCCTGGAGGTGCTTTCGGGCCTGACCGAGGTCGGCGTCGCCGCCGTCAACGGCCCGGCCGCGGTGGTGGTGTCCGGATCGGCCCAGGCCGTGGCCGCGGTCGCCGGGGAGTTCACCGCCCGCGGCGTCCGGGTGCGCAACCTGCGGGTCTCACACGCGTTCCACTCGCCGCTGATGGAACCCATGCTGGCCGAGTTCGCCCAGGTGACGGCGTCGGTGTCGTACGCGCCGCCGCGGATTCCCCTGGTGTCCACGGTGACCGGGGCGCCGGTGACCGACGAACTGACGGACCCTGGGTATTGGGTGCGGCAGGTGCGCGAGCCGGTCCGGTTCGCCGACGCCGTCGCCACGCTGCGGGCGAGCGGGGTGCGGACGTTCGTCGAGCTCGGCCCGGATGGAGTCCTGTCCGCGCTCGGCGCGCAGTCGGTGTCCGGGGCCGGGGAGGATCTGCCGGCGGAGGCGTGGCTTCCAGCGCAGCGTCGGGATCGGGACGAGGTGCTGACCCTGGTTTCAGCGGTCGGGCAGTTGCACGCCCGTGGCGGTGTGGTGGACTGGCCGCGCTTTTTCGCCGGGACCGGTGCGTCCCGGGTGGACCTGCCCACGTATGCCTTCGCCCGGCAGCGCTACTGGCTGACTTCCGGCGGGGTTCCGGGCGATGTGGCCGGTGTGGGGCTGGGCGTGTCCGGTCATCCGTTGCTGGGCGCGGCGGTGAATCTGCCGGCCAGCGGGGGGCTTGTGCTGACGGGCCGGCTGTCGCTGGGCGCCCAGCCGTGGCTGGCCGATCATGTGGTGGCCGGGCGGGTGGTGCTGCCGGGCGCGGCTTTGGTGGAGATGGCGATCCGGGCGGGGGATGAGATCGGCCGGTCTCGGCTGGCCGAGCTGGTGATCGAGGCGCCTTTGGTCCTTCCGGCGCGGGGTGGTGTCCGGGTTCAGGTCACGGTCGACTCGACGGATGACGACGCCTCGCGTGGTGCGGTGGCGATCTACTCTCAGCCGGAGCACGAGGACCCGGCCGGTGCCTGGGTCCGGCATGCCACCGGCGTCCTGGCCGCGGCAGAGAGCACGGCCGAGAGCACGGACGCCGCTGATCTGGGCTCCTGGCCGCCGGCCGGGGCGGTCGCGCAGGATGTGGACGGCTTCTATGCCGCGCTGGCCGCGGCCGGCTTGAGCTACGGATCGTTGTTCCAGGGCGTGCGGGCGCTTTGGCGGCGCGGTGAGGAGGTCTTCGCGGAGATCGCCCTCGCCGATGACACGCCCGTGGCCGGGTTCGGGCTGCATCCGGCCCTGCTGGACGCCGCCCTGCACCCGATCTCGGCCACCGGCGTGGCGTCGGGGCCGTTGCTGCCGTTCGCCTGGACCGATGTCGTGGTGCACGCGACCGGCGCTCGTGCGGCCCGGGTGCGTCTGGTCCCCACCGGGGATGGGATGTCGCTGACCCTCGCTGATGAGGCCGGTGCGCTGATCGCCACGGTGGGTGCGCTGGCCCTGCGTCCGCTTCCGATGGTTCAGGCGGGTTCCACCATCGGCGGCGAGGCGCTGTTCACCCTTGACTGGGTCCCCGTGCGTAACGGTGACGGCGACGGGCCTGCGGATCTGAGTCGCTGGGCTGTGCTGGGCCTCGGCGCCCCGTCACCGTTCGGCGAGCTTTCCCGCGTCGCGCGCTATTCCGGCATCGGCGAGCTGACTGCGGCGGTGGCCGGCAACGATCCGGTCCCGGAGATCGTCATCGTGGGTTGCCGGGTGCGGTCGGAGGGCGCCGATGTCGGCGAGCGCGCCCGTGCGGCGGCGGCCCGTGCCCTCGACATCGTGCGGGAGTGGCTGGCGGCCGAGAACCTGGCCGAAGCGCGGCTGGTGGTGGTGACCGAGCGCGCCGTCGCCGCCGGCTCCGGCGACATCCCGATCGACGTGACCGGCTCCGGCATTTGGGGATTGGTCCGGGTCGCCGCGGCCGAGAATCCGGGCCGGCTGGTCCTGGTGGATCTCGACGTCGAGCCCGGTGCCGAGGGTGTGGGAGACCTGGTGCGCGCGGCCGTGGCCACCGGGGAGGCGCAGGTCGCCGTCCGGGCCGGTCGGCTCCTGGTCCCGCGGCTGGCGCGGGTGAGGCCGGCGGCCGTCCTTGAGGTCCCGGTGGGCACGGACACCTGGCGGCTGGACTTCACCGAGCGCGGCACACTCCAGAACCTGGTCCTGGCTCCCGCCGATGCGGATCGGGTTTTGGGTGCCGGTCAGGTGCGGGTGGGGTTGCGGGCTGGTGGGGTGAACTTCCGGGACGTGCTGAATGTGCTGGGCATGTATCCGGGGGATGCGGGCCGGTTGGGTCTTGAGGGTGCCGGTGTGGTGCTGGAGACGGGTCCGGGTGTGACCGGGTTCGCGCCGGGTGATCTGGTGATGGGGCTGTTCTCGGGGGCTTTCGGTCCGGAGGCGGTGACGGATCAGCGGTTGCTGGCGGCGGTGCCGGAGGGGTGGACGCTTTCGGAGGCGGCGGCGGCTCCGGTGGTGTTCCTGACCGCGTATTACGCGCTGGTCGAGCTGGCCGGCCTCCAGCGGGGTGAGTCGATTCTGATTCATGCGGCTGCGGGTGGTGTGGGGATCGCGGCGGTGCAGTTGGCGCGGCATCTGGGTGCGGAGGTGTTCGGGACGGCGAGTCCGTCGAAGTGGCCGGTGTTGTATGAGCTGGGTCTGCCGGACACGCATGTGGCCTCGTCGCGGACGCTGGAGTTCGAGGCGGCGTTCCGGGCGGTGCGCGGTGGGGTGGATGTGGTTCTGGACTCGCTGGCGGGTGAGTTCGTGGACGCGTCGCTGCGGTTGGCGGCCGGTCCGGGGGGCCGGTTCGTGGAGATGGGCAAGGCGGACATCCGTGATCCGGAGCAGGTGGCGCGGGAGCATGAGGGTCTGAGGTATCAGGCGTTCGATCTCCTGGACCTGGATCCGGATGAGATCGCCCGGATGCTGGGGGCGTTGTCGGAGCTGTTCGCGGCTGGGGTGTTGCGGCCGTTGCCGGTGGCGTGCTGGGACGTACGCCGGGCTTCGGACGCGTTCCGGCACTTGAGTCAGGCCCGCAACGTCGGCAAGGTCGTCCTGACCATGCCCGCCACCGCCGATTCTCGGGGGACGGTCCTGGTGACCGGCGCCTCCGGCGCACTCGGCGGCCTGGTCGCCCGGCATCTGGCCCAGAACCGGCAGGCCGAATGCCTCGTCCTGGTCTCCCGGCGGGGACCGGCCGTCCCCGGCACGGCACAGCTCGCCGCCGAGCTCGCCGTTCAAGGAGCCGGGGTCACTGTCGTCGCCGCCGACGTCGCCGACCGTGCCGCGCTGGCCCAGGTCATCGCCGCTGTCCCGTCCCACACGCCGCTGCGGGGAGTCGTGCACGCCGCCGGGGTCCTGGACGACGGTGTGATCACCTCGCTCACCCCGGCCGCCCTGGAAGCCGTGATGCGGCCCAAGGTGGACGGCGCCTGGCATCTGCACGAACTGACGCGCGGCCTGGACCTGAACCTGTTCGTGCTGTTCTCCTCGATCGCCGGGATCTGGGGCAACCCGGGCCAGGGCGCGTACGCGGCGGCCAACACCTTCCTGGACGCCCTGGCGGCTCATCGCCGCCGGGCCGGTCTTCCCGCCACCTCCCTGGCCTGGGGATTGTGGCAGCTCACCGACACCCGGTCCGGGGGGATGGCCGGGCAGCTCAGCCCGGCCGACTGGCAGCGTCTGGCCGCCCAGGGCCTGCAACCTCTGACCGCCGCCGATGGTCTGGCTCTGCTGGACGCGGTGCGGGGTGTGGGTGAGCCAGGTGGCCGGCCGCTCGACGGCGCGGGCGCCCTGCTGATCCCGGCCCGGCTCGACCCGTCCGCGTTCCGCCGCCGAGGCCGCGAGGTGCCGGCGCTGATGTCGGGCCTGGTCTCGGCGTCCGCCCGAGCCACCCGGCGAGCCGCTGGAGGGGGCGGTGCGGAGGGCCGGTCCGGCCTCGCCGCCCGCCTGGCCGGCCTGCCGCCGGCCGAGCGGGAGACGACCGTGCGCGACCTGGTCCTGACCCAGGCGGCGTTGGTGCTGGGCATGGGCGGGCCGGAATCGGTGGATGCGGGCCGGTCCTTCCGGGAGCTGGGTTTCGACTCCCTGACTGCGGTGGAGTTGCGCAATCGCCTCGGTGAGGTGACGGGGCTGCGGCTGCCGGCGACGCTCGTCTTCGACTACCCGACGCCGTCGGCGCTGGTCACCTATGTGCTGGCCGAACTGCTCGGCGACGCCACCTCGGTGGCGCTTCCCACGGCGCGGACCGGCGTCCAGGACGGCGACGATCCGATCGTGATCGTCGGGATGGGCTGCCGTTTCCCCGGTGGCGTCTCCTCCGCCGGGGAGTTCTGGGACCTGCTGGCTTCCGGTGCCGACGCGGTGTCCGGGTTCCCGGCCGATCGCGGCCCGGAGTGGGAGAGCGTCTTCGACCACGATCCGGCCGCGGTGGGCAAGAGCTACGCTCGCGAAGGCGCGTTCCTGGGCGAGGCGGCCCAGTTCGACGCCCAGTTCTTCGGCATCTCGCCGCGTGAGGCGCTGGCGATGGACCCGCAGCAG
Source organism: Thermocatellispora tengchongensis (assembly GCF_014202315.1). Taxonomy (GTDB): domain Bacteria; phylum Actinomycetota; class Actinomycetes; order Streptosporangiales; family Streptosporangiaceae; genus Thermocatellispora; species Thermocatellispora tengchongensis. The sequence goes on from NZ_JACHGN010000018.1 coordinate 172,545, forward strand.
CGGCTGCTGCTGGAGACCTCGTGGGAGGCCCTGGAAGACGCGGGGATCGACATCGGCAGCCTGCACGGCAGTGCGACCGGGGTGTTCACCGGGCTGATCTACCACGACTACAGCGCGGGCGGTGTCGTGCCCGGTGATGTCGAGGGTTATGTCAGCACCGGGATGTCCGGCGGGGTGGCGTCCGGGCGGGTCGCCTACGCGCTCGGCCTGGAAGGCCCGGCCGTGACGGTGGACACCGCGTGCTCGTCGTCCCTGGTGGCCTTGCACCTGGCGGTGCAGGCGCTGAGGTCGGGGGAGTGCACGCTGGCCCTGGCCGGGGGAGTGACGGTCATGGCCACCCCTGGCATTTTCGTGGAGTTCTCCCGGCAGCGGGGGCTGGCCGCCGACGGCCGGTGCAAGGCGTACGCGGACGCGGCCGACGGCACCGGCTGGGGCGAGGGCGTCGGCGTGCTGGTGGTCGAGCGGTTTTCCGACGCGCGGCGCAACGGTCACCGGGTGCTCGCCGTGGTGGCCGGGACCGCCGTGAACCAGGACGGCGCCTCCAACGGCCTGACCGCTCCCAACGGGCCCTCGCAGCAGCGGGTGATCCGCGCCGCGCTGGAGAACGCCGGCCTGCGGCCCGGAGACGTGGACGTGATCGAGGGCCACGGGACCGGCACCCGGCTGGGCGACCCGATCGAGGCGCAGGCGCTGCTGGCCACCTACGGGCAGGACCGAGACGACGATCGTCCGGTGCTGCTGGGGTCGGTGAAGTCGAACATCGGCCACACCCAGGCCGCGGCCGGGGTGGCCGGGATCATCAAGATGGTCCTGGCGATGTCCCATGGCGTGGTCCCGGCGACGTTGCACGTGGACGCCCCGTCATCGCAGGTGGACTGGGAGGCGGGCGCGGTCGAACTGGTGACCGAGGCGACGCCCTGGCCGCGGACGGACCGCCCCCGCCGGGCCGGAATCTCCTCGTTCGGGTTCTCCGGCACGAATGCGCACGTCATCCTGGAGCAGGCCCCAGAGGAACCGAGCGTGCACGACGCCGAGGTTCGGCCGCTGCCGGTGGTGCCATGGCTGATCTCGGCCCGGAGCGCGGACGGGCTGGCCGCGCAGGCGCGGCGGCTGCAGGAGTTCAGCGCCTCGCGGCCTGATCTCGATCCGGCCGACGTCGCATGGTCCCTCGCCACCACGCGGTCGGCGCTGCCCCACCGGGCGGTGGTGGTCGGCGCGGACCGGCAGGAACTGCTGGCCGGGCTGGACCACGTGGCGTCCGGCCGGCAGTCGCCGTCGGTGGTGACCGGCTCGGCCGGCTCCGCGGGCAAGGTCGGATTCGTGTTCACCGGTCAGGGCGCGCAGCGGGTCGGCATGGGCCGGCAGCTGTACGCGGCGTATCCGGTGTTCGCCCAGGCGTTCGACGCGGTGTGCGCGGGGCTGGAGGAGCACCTGGATCAGCCGGGTCTGTCGTTGCAAGCGGTCATCGAAGGCGCCGGCCGTATCGATGACACGGTGTGGGCGCAGGCGGGCCTTTTCGCGGTCGAGGTGGCCCTGTTCCGGCTGCTGGAGTCGTGGGGTGTGACCCCGGCGATGGTGGCCGGGCACTCGATCGGTGAGCTGGCCGCCGCGCATGTGGCCGGGGTGTGGTCGCTGGCCGACGCGTGCGCCGTGGTGGCGGCCCGGGGCCGGCTGATGCAGGCGCTCCCGGCCGGTGGGGCGATGCTGGCGGTGCACGCCGGTGAGGACGACGTCCGTCGGGTACTCGCCGGGACCGAAGGCGTGGACATCGCGGCGGTCAACGGCCCGGCCGCCGTGGTGGTGTCCGGGGCGGAACGATCGGTGGCGGAGGTGGCCGAGGCGTTCACCGCGCGGGGCGTGCGGGTGCGGAACCTGCGGGTGTCGCACGCGTTCCACTCGCCGCTGATGGAACCGATGCTGGCCGAGTTCGCCAAGGTGACGGCGTCGGTGTCGTACGCGCCGCCGCGGATTCCGCTGGTGTCCACGATGACCGGGGCGTCGGTGACGACAGAGGTGACGGACCCGGAGTACTGGGTGCGTCAGGTGCGCGAGCCGGTGCGGTTCGCCGACGCCGTCACCGGCCTGCGGCAGGCCGGTGTCCGGACGTTCGTCGAGATCGGCCCGGACGCCGTCCTCTCCGCCCTCGGCCCGGAAACCGCCACGGCCGCGGATGGCCCGGTGGCCGCCGACACCGAAGCCTGGATTCCGGCACTGCGCCGAGACCAGGACGAGCCCGCGACCCTGGTCGCGGCAGTCGGCAGGTTGTACGCGCGGGGCGGGACCGCGGACTGGTCCCGCTTCTACGCCGGAAGCGGGGTGCGGCGCGTCGATCTGCCGACCTACGCCTTCACCCGCGAGCGGTTCTGGCTGAACACCAGCCCGGCCCGGAGGGACGCGGCCGAGCTGGGACAGTCCGTGACCGGCCATCCCCTCCTCGGCGCGGCCGTGGACCTGCCCGCCGACGGCGGCCTGGTCCTGACCGGCCGGTTGTCCCTGACCGCGCAGCCCTGGCTCGCCGGCCACCGGACGGCGGGCCGGACCCTCGTCCCCGAAACGGCCCTGATCGAGATGGCGGTGCGGGCCGGCGACGAGACCGGGCACGCTCACGTGAGCGAACTGGAGGTCCACGTTCCGCCGGTCCTCCCCGGCTCCGGGGCGCTTCAGGTTCAGGTCGTGATCAAACGCCCGGACGACGACGACCGCCGGGAACTGGCCATCTACTCCCGTCCGGAGAACCAGGCGCCGCACGGTCCCTGGACCCGCCACGTCACCGCCGTCCTCACCGCTGCCGCCGTCGAACCTGGCGAAGTGGCGGCCGAGTGGCCGCCGGCCGGCGCGCAGCCGGAGCCCGAATCGACGTACCGGCACATTCGTGCCGTGTGGCGGCGGGGTTCGGAGCTCTTCGCCGAGATCACCCTCGACGAGACCCTGGACGTCGCCGGGTTCGGCCTCCACCCCGCCCTCCTGGACGCCGTCCTGCCCCTGATCGGGCCGGCCGGGGACGCGCCGATGCTGGCGTCCGCCTGGACCGACGTGGTCGTGCACGCCACCGGAGCCGTCGGCGTGCGGGCCCGGCTGGCACCCGTCCCCGGCACCGAGGCGATGTCGGTGACCCTGTCCGACGCCACGGGGCGGCTGGTGGCCTCGGTGGGATCCGTGGCCCGGCGCCCGCTCTCCGCCGAGGAACTGCCCGCCGAGCCCTCCGATTCCCTGTTCGAGCTCGAATGGCTCCCGGCCGAACCCGGGGCCCTCTCCGCCCCGGAGCGGGTGGCCTTGGTCGGGCCCGGTCTGGAGAACACCGGCCGGGGATGGCCGCAGGCTCAGCACCACGCCGGAATGAGCGAGCTGGTGGCGGCGGTCGCGTCGGGCACGCCCGTCCCGGACACGATCGTCGTCAGCGGCGGGCCGTCCGAGGACCCGGCCGGCGACGTCGCCGGCGCGGCGCGGGCCGCGGTCCTGGCCACGCTGACGCCGCTGCGGGAATGGCTGGCGGCCCGGGACCTCGCCGGAACCCGGCTGATCGTGCTCACGCACCGGGCCGTCGACGCCGGGCCGGGGCCGGTCGACGTCGCCGGCGCGGCGGTCTGGGGTCTGATCCGCGTCGCTCAGTCCGAGTACCCCGGCCGGATCGTGCTGCTCGACCTGGACACACCGGCGGCCCTCGATCAGGCACTCCCGGCCGCCGTGGTGTCGGGAGAGGCGCAGATCGCCGTCCGAGCCGGCCGCCTCCTGGTCCCGAGACTGGTTCCGGCGACCGTGGACGCGAAGGCCCCCGATGGGGCGAACGCCGACCGGCGGGGAACGCTGCTGGTCACCGGCGCGTCCGGAGCCCTCGGCCGGCTCGTCGCCCGCCGTCTGGTCGGCGCCGGAAGGGCCGAGCGGGTCGAGCTGCTCTCCCGGCGCGGCGCCCAGGCGCCGGGACTGGGCGCCCTGGCGGCCGAACTCGCCGGTCTGGGGGCCACGGCCCACGTGACCGCCTGCGACGCCGCCGACCGTGACGGCGTCGCCGCGGTGATCGCGGCGATCCCGGCCGAGACGCCGCTGCGCGCAGTGGTTCACGCCGCCGGGATCCTGGACGACGGGATCATCGAATCGCTGACCCCGGCCCGGGTCGAGGCCGTGATGCGGCCGAAGGTGGACGGCGCCTGGAACCTGCACGAGCTGACGCAGGACCTGGAACTCCGCGATTTCGTGCTGTTCTCGTCGATGGCCGGGATCTGGGGCAACGCCGGTCAGGGCGGCTACGCCGCGGCCAACACCTTCCTGGACGCCCTGGCCGCGCACCGGCGCCGGGCAGGACTGCCGGCCACCTCCCTGGCCTGGGGGCCATGGCGGATCGACGAGCCCGGCACGGCAGGTGCGACCGGCGGGATGACCGGCGGGATGGCCGGGCGGATCGGGGACGCCGAGTGGCGGCGAATGGCCCGGCACGGCCTGCGGCCCCTCAGCAGCGCCGACGGCCTGGCCCTGCTGGACGCGGTGATCGAGCGGAACCTGCGCGCCCCGGGCACGGTTCCGGCGCTGCTCGTCCCGGTCCACCTGGATCTCGGCGCCCTGCGCCGGCACAACGGGGTGGGACTGCCGCCGTTGCTGTCCGGCCTGGCCGGCGTGACGGCGTCCGGCCCGGCCCGTCGGCGGGTCGTCGGCCCGGCCGGCGAGCCCGAGCAGAACGGGCTGGCCGCCCGCCTGGCCACGCTCCCCCCGGCCGCCCGCGAACGCGCCGTCCACGATCTGGTCCGGGCCGAGGCCGCCCAGGTCCTCGGTCTGCCCGGCCCCGACGCGGTGGACGCCGGCCGTTCCTTCCTGGAGCTGGGACTGACGTCCCTGACCGCGCTGCAGCTCCGCAACCAGTTGAGCGGTGTCGCCGGCCTGACCCTGCCGGCCAGCGTGATCTTCGACTACCCGACGCCCGCCGCGCTGGCCGGGTACCTGTGCGCGAACGTCGTCCCCGCCGAAACGGCGCTGCCCGTCCTCGACGGTCTCGACCGGCTCGCCTCCCTGCTCGCCGCCGTCGATGAGGACAGCGACCGCAGGGCGGAGATCATCGTGCGCCTGGAGGGCCTGATCGCCGACTTCCGGAGCCGGACCATGGACAACACGACGTCCTATCGCGACCTGTCCGCGGCGAGCGACGACGAGATGTTCGAGCTGATCGACCGGGAACTGGGGATCTGAAGGCGCGAACGACCCAAGCCGGGGCCACTCGCGTTCTGGTGGCCCCGGCGTTCGCCGGCACGCGGCCCCGCGGTGGAACCGAGATGACGGACGCCTGACCGGGGCGTGCCGCTTCCGGAAGAGCCGTCGCATCGCCGGAATTGATCTGGGGCGAATATGAATCCCAAATGACGCAGACAAGCGACTGGAATTCTGGCAAGGGGTGTTCGGATCGGGGGTGCTCAACTGCTGACATTCCACAGTTGAACGGGTGTGGCCCGCGGTTTTCCTGGATATGTCATCATTGGCCGCGAGAGGCCAGGGTGACGACCACGCACCTGGACGCCCGACAGCACCGAGATCCTGTTCCGGCAGCCCAGTGGTTCTCGGGTGCACCACAACCTGCTCGTCACCGATGGGCGACCGGGAACAGGGCGCTTGGAAAAGGCTGGGGTCGGATACATTGCCGGCCTGCCCCGCGCACCTGCCCGTGGTCATCCATAAGGCGCATAAACTGGGTTATTTCCCAAGCGGCTGATAGATTCCCCCCATGCCTACCGCATTGGTGACAGGAGCCAGCTCCGGGCTCGGCGCCGCATTCGCCCATCGGCTCGCGACGGATGGGCACGATCTGGTAATGGTCGCCCGCTCCGCCGCGCTTCTGGAGCAGTCGGCGGCCGGACTGCGCGAACAGCACGGCGTCAACGTCGAGGTACTGGTCGCCGATCTCGCCGATCCCACCGAGCGGGCCCGCGTCGAAGCACGGCTCGCCGCCGAGGACGAGCCGATCGACCTGCTCGTCAACAACGCGGGATTCAGTAACCACGGCGATTTCTGGATGACCGATCCGGAGAAGCTCCAGTCCCAGTTGGACGTCAACGTGACCAGCGTGTTGCGACTCACCCGGGCCGTGCTGCCCGGCATGCTCGCCCGTGGAAGCGGCGACGTGATCAATGTGTCCAGCACAGCCGGACTGCTGCCCGGAGACGGCCGGATCTACAGCGCGGACAAGGCATGGGTGACCTCGTTCTCGGAGACCATGGCATCGCTGGTCGCCGGGAGCGGAGTGCGGATCATCGGGTTGTGCCCCGGTTTCATCCGCACCGGATTCTTCGAGCGGGCCCGCGTCGACACAGGCGGGATATCGCCGGGACTGTGGCTGGAAGCCGACCGCGTGGTGCACGACTGCCTGGCTGATCTGCGGAAAGGCAGGCTGCTGTCCGTGCCCGGCCGGAACTACAGGATGAGCACGAACCTGTACCGTCTCATGCCGAGATCACTCGCGCAGCGCCTCATCTTCCAGTGGAGCGCCCGCGTCCGTACCTGACGCGACCGCGGACGCGGCTCCGCCACGGTTCGTGACCGGCTGACGCCGCCGATACCGGCGCACCGGGTGGATCGGCGGCGGTCCGGCGGGTCAGGCGCGGTCGCAGGTGACGACGGCGTTGCGCAGTTCGTAGCCCATCAGTTCGTCGGTCCACAACAGGTCCGGCTCGCGCCGCAGCCGGATGCCCGGCACGCGCAGGAGGCGGTCGAGAAAGACCCGGGTCTCGTTGAGGGCCACCTGCGCGCCCGGGCACCGGTGGCTACCGTCGCCGAAGCTCAAGTAGGAGCCGGCCATCTTCGTCCGCCGGGCCCGGTCCGGGTCCAGGGCGTAGGGGCACTCGCCCACGCCGGCCGCGTCGAGGTTGGCGGCGCGGATGTCGATGACGAGCTCCTCGCCCTCGGACACCGAGCCGGAGTCCGTCGTCATGTCGGCGGTGACCCGGCGGGCGATCATGTTGACCACCGGGTCCAGCCGCATGATCTCCTCCAGGATGGCGATCTGGCCGGAGTCCTCCGCGGACAGGAAACGCTCGCGCAGCGCGTCGTTCCCGAACAGATGCCAGGCCGCCATGACGACGAACTCCCGAGTGGTGATCATCCCCGCGACGGCGAAGGTGATGCACTCGATGAGGATCGCCTGCTCCGGGTAGCCCTCGTCGAGAAGGTGCGAGATCACGTCCTCCCGGCGCTCCGCGCGCCGGGCCCGGATGGCCGGCCGCACGTCGCGGGCGAGGAAGCGCGCGCCGTGGAAGGTCGCCTGGAGCTGCCCGAACGGTCGCCGCCAGCGGCTCATCTGCGGCAGGCGCAGGCCGATCAGAGTGGCCTGGATCCGCTGGGCCATCGCACGCTGGTCGCTGTTGGTCAGCCCGACGATCTCGGCGGCCACGGTCACCGCGAGCTCGAAGCTCATCTGGTCCAGCCGGCCCTGCCCGCGGGCCCGCAACCGGGCGAGCAGGGTGTCGGTGGCCTCCTCCATGACCGCGCGGTAGCGGGTGCTGATCGCCTTGGGGGTGAAGAACCGGACGATCGCCTGCCGCTTGCGCTTGTGCGCCTCGCCGTCCAGGTAGAACACCGAGGTGAAGGCCGGGTCGCCGCTGACCTCGCCCTTGGCTCCGGCTCCGGCTTGCCGGGTCACGTTGCTGCGCAGCACGTCACGGGCGAAGGCCAAGCTGCCGATGACGCGCGTCTCGGGACCTATGGTGATCCGTTCGGCAGCCAGGGCCGCCGACTTCCGGTCGTCGCGAGTGGCTTCAAACGGGCACGAAGCAGTCATTGTTTACCGTCAATCTCAAAGGCTGGTACACAGGGCCGTGGGGCGGCGACGGCACGTCCGAACGAGAGCAGCTGGGGTCCCGTGTCCCGGTGACCCCAGCTGCCTACGGTGTTCGGATCAGCGCTACTGACCAGCCGGGCTGGTCACCGTGAGTCCTCCAAGCGGGGAGTTCTGCGCGCTCGCCGCACTGGTCGGATCCGGGAGCGGGTTCGCCGGGCACTTGAGGTCCGCGGTGTTGCCCGCCACCCTGGGCGGCAGGGTGCCGTCGTTCAGGTAGGCGGCGATCGCCGCGCCGGGAGAGCAGGAGGTCGGGGTGGCCGAGTCGGCGGGGGTGGCGCCGCTCTGGACCAGCACCGCCTTCGGGAACAGTTTGCGAACGGCCAGGCTGCCCTCGTAGGTCGAGGCCGGGTCGATGGTCGTGTCGAGCACCATCAGAATCGCCGGGGCCTTCGACCCGTCGACGACGGCCGGCTTCTGCGGCGGCACCTTCCAGGACTGGCACGAGGCGACATACCAGGTGTTGGCCCAGGCCGCCAGCGGCCACTTCCTGTGGTGGTCCTCGGCGACGCGGAGCCAGGTGCGCCAGTCCCTCGGCCACCGGGTGTCGGTGCACATGGTCGCCATCGACATCGCCTGGTTGTTGTCGCCGCTCGTCGGATAGTTGGCGTCGTAGAGCGCCTTCAGCGGTGCCGTCTCACCCTTGTTGATATAAGCCGAGAAGGCCTCCGCCAGGGTCTTCCAGTGGCTCGTGTTGTACGCGAGCAGAGCGACGTCGGTCCAGACGGCCGCGCCGTAGACGCCCTCGGCCGGCTTCTTCGCCAGCTTCGCCAGCGTGGAGTAGTACTGCTTCTTGACGGCGTTCTCAGTGGTGCCGAGGTGATAGAGGTTGTCGTACTTCGCCACCCATGCGGAGAACGCCGAGAAGTTCTGGTCCAGCGGCGCGTCCTGGCCGTTGTTGAAGCTGAACCATACCTTGCGCGGGTCGATGCTGCTGTCGAGGATCATCCGGCGCACCCGGGTCGGGTACATCGAGCTGTAGACCTCGCCGAGGTAGGCGCCATAGAGGTAGCCGTAGTAGTTGATCTGGCTCAGTCCGAGGGCCTTGCGCAGGCTGTCCAGGTCCTTGACCGTGTGGGTGGTGGTGGCGTGCCTGAGCAGCGGGCTGTTGGTCTTCGCGCAGGCCTTGGAGTAGAACTGCGCGTACTCCATCAGCGTGGACAGGTGCTGCCTCGAGGTCGGCTCGTAGGAAGGGCGGCTGTAGTAGTCGAGGCCGGAGTCACAGCTCAGGGTGGGCTCGCTGGCGCCGACGCCCCGCGGGTCGAAGCCGATCCAGTCGTAGTCCCCGCTGATGGCTTCGGGCAGGAGCTTGCCCACCGTGGACTGGCTCAGCGCGGAGCCACCGGGCCAGGTCAGGTTCACCACCATGGCGCCCTGATAGTCGGCCTCGGACGAGGTGTGCTTGATCCGGGACACCGCGATCTTGATCTTCGTGCCGTGGGGGCGGGAGTAGTCGAGCGGCACCACCAGGAAGCCGCACTCGCCGCCGAGGTGCTGCAGCCCGTTCGTGCACGCCGCCCACTCGATCGGCGGCGGCGTGTACGACTTGTCGGTGACCTCGCCGGCCGTGGTCGCCCCGCTCGTCGGCGCGGCCTGTGCCGATACCGGTGAGAGCAACGCGCAACCCGCCACGAGGCTGCTGATCACAGCAGCAGCTTTCAAACGTGTTTTCATGAGGATTTCCATTCGTTCTGCCGCGCATCGGGGCGGCGTCCCGGTCCATCAGGGCCAGACCAGATTGTTTCGTCTCGCAGATCTGAAAACAACCTTGGAGAACAGCTACTTCTGCAGGCGGCTTCGCAATGGCACAATGATCCCGAGGAATGACGGGTATCCGGCCGACCGCTTTCGGGGGCGACGCGTACGACGAGCGTGAAAGACAGGAGAATGTTCCGGGAAATGAGCCTTCCCGGCCTCATCCCCCCGGCTCGGAAGGGGAGGCGGGGCGAGATCCGCGGGCATCGTGCCAGGTCGCCTGACCACGCGTCGGTGGCAGGCGACCTTCTCCCTGTGGTACAAGGATGGTTGACAAAGGCGCAGGGCGGCTGTGCCGGTTCGAATACTCCGGGCTCAATCGATCACTTCCTGCCGCCGGCGGAGCTCCTCGGCGAATGCCATCCAATCCTGGCCGGTCTGGTCGGCGATCAGACTCAGGTCCGGCAACCAGTGCACCGGAATCGCGTCAATGAATTCCTTCCATTCTCCCGAATTGATGACGTGCATCGCCATCCAGCCGATGAAGGCGCGTCCACGTTGGGCGTACTTCAGCGAGGGGTCGTTGGCCAGTTTCGGCGACAGCGCCGACCACGTCGGCGGCCGGCGCACCGCCGACGAGGGCAGGTTCGGCCTGGTGGGCGGCCATGGTTGTAGCGGGGACAATGTGGAGGAATGTCCGGTTTCGTGATTGCTGTTCTTCAGGGATCGCGTGGTTCTGCGGGTCGCGATCGGATCCGCTCCGCGCCTGATCCGGGCCCGCACGTCCTGGGCCGTCGCCGGGGCGACGTCGGCCTCGCGGGCGATCTCCCGCAATGATGCGTCCGGGTGGATGGCTATGTATTCTGCTGCTCGCCGCCGGCCCTCGGCGGCCGTGAGCGGGCGGCGTTTCCCGTCCCGGCCCAGGCGTTTGCCAAACCTCTGACCGTCATCGGCCGATTGACGGCGGATGCCCGCGATCGTCTTCGCGCTCAGCCCCGTGGCCGCTCCGATCGCCCGATCCGACCAGTCCGGATGCCACTCGACGATCTGCTTGGCCCCGGCCATCCGGTCGGCCCGGCTCAGCGGTAACCCGTGCCAGGTGTTGGCCTTGACCGCCAGGATGAAGGCGTCCTCGTCCGTGCAGTTGATCAGCCGTACCCGAATGGTCTCCTCGCCGCGAAGTTTCGCCGCTTCGAAGCGGTGCATTCCATCGACGATGCGGGAACTGCTCTGCTGGACCAGGATGGCCGGCAACGTGCACGAACTCGCGGCCTCCACCAGCATCTGCACATGGGCGGGGTCCGTGCCGGCGCCGCGGACGAAGACCCCCGGCTCCAGTCTGCTCAGCGGCATGTACTGGACCGGTAACCGATCGATGGCCTCGGCCGAGTCGTAGATTCGCTTTCCGGCAATAGCGGGATCTGGGGCTTGATGGGACGATACGGTATTCGAGGGCATCGCGCTGCGCTTTCTTCAACAACTGGCAACCGGCGTTCGGTCATGCAAATGCCTTGGTTTCAGCTCGAGATGACCGGGGCGGCGAAGATGTAATCTTCAACGCACTGGTGCTGTTTTGCGGCGGTGCTGTTTGCGGCAATGAACCGCGGGAATACGGGGAGGGCGGAGCGTTTCACATCAGGTACTTCTTGACGGTGCGCCAGTCCAGGTCGCCCGCCTGGGTGATCTCTTTATAGCTCTCGCGATCATGAGCTGACAATGACATTATCGGACGGTTCCACCGGGCGTAGCGCAGGCTTCACCTATCTGTACCCGCGCTCAGAGCCCTGTTAGGACGATCGTGCCTGCTCTCGGCCCACATCAGGTCGAATCAGTTGTTCGGTCAATGATTCAACTGTTCGTTTTCCGAAGATGGCGCACGGGTGATAACAGACGGTCACTTCGCCCTCCTTATTCGCTCATGGTGGTACGAAGGGGACGAAGTGGTCGTCAATGGCAGGTGTCCGCTGCCTGGCAGTGCTTCGAGGACACCCGTGCCGCGGCGAGCCCGGGCTGCTGCGCACGACGACCGCGCGCGGCGGATGACGGATGCGGAGGCCGGGCGGATCCGCGGTGCCGGCTACCGGCGAGATGGGTGACCAGTGGGTCAATCCCGCGACGGCCACCGGGGGCGGCTGTGGGGCACCGCGTCGCATCATCCGGCTGTTGGAATCGCGGATCTCGGCGATGCCCGCCGAGCCGGTGGAGCGGCTCCGTTCCCGGCCGATGGACGCCGGCCCGCGCACTCGTATGGATCGACGCGCCCACTCCCGGACGTGTCGTTCAACTGCGGCATCACCGCAGTTGAACGAGCACCGATGCGCCTTGTCAGCCTCTTTGCGACCTTGTTACCGTCCGGTGCCGGAACAACACTCCATGGCAATGTGTTCATTCGACGCGACGACTCCTATGGAGCGGCATGTCTCAGCCCTCTCCCGACCACAGTCTCTGGTGCCGTCGCTACCGGCCCACCGACACGGCGACCGCCCGGCTTGTGTGCCTACCGCACGCGGGTGGTTCGGCGTCCTTCTTCCTGCCGGTGTCGACGGCGCTCAGTCCCCGGGTCGACGTGGTGTCGATCCAGTACCCCGGCCGGCAGGACCGCCGTAACGAGAAACCCTTCACCGACCTGTCGCTGCTCGCCGACCAGGTCTACGCCGTTCTCCGGAAGCAGCCGGAGTTGCCGCTGACCTTCTTCGGCCACAGCATGGGCGCGTCACTGGCCTTCGAGGTGGCCCGCCGGATGGAGGCCGACGGCCACTTTCCGGTGCGGCTGTTCGCGTCCGGGCGGCGAGCGCCGTCCGTCTTCCGCGAGGAGACGGTGCATCGCATGGACGACGCCGGGCTCCTGGCCGAGATCAGGCGGCTGAACGGGACGTCGTCACTCGTGCTCGACGACGACGAGCTGATGCGCGCCGCGCTCCCGGCACTGCGGGCCGACTACCAGGCGGCGGAGCTCTACCGGGGCGAGCCCGGCGCCACCGTGAGCTGCCCGATCACGGTTCTGACCGGCGACCGGGACCCGAAGACGTCCCTGGACGACGCGCACGCCTGGGCCCGGCACACCACCTCCGGCTCCTTCGAGGTCAAGGTGTTCCCGGGCGGGCATTTCTTCGTCAGCGACCAGGCGGACGACGTCATCAAGGTCTTGTACCAGCACTTCGGGAACTGAAACCCGTCCTCCGGACCGGGGTTCCGCCGCCGGCGCCCGGGCGTCCCGCAGACGTCCGGGCGGCGCCGGCGGCGGTGCGCCGGCTTATGCGATATCGCCGAACGTAAATAACTCAGGTCATCGATCAAACAAGTCGGCGGGTTTCAGGTGATGCCTCCGCTTGTTCAACTGCTGCGGTTCGGCAGTTGAACGGCAACGTGCAGGCCAAGTCGGAGGATCGCCCGCCCGCAGCAGGCCGAGGTTGTATCGCGCCAATCGGTCTGGGTACCGTTCTGCTGGCCGGTGAAATCCGTCACCGTTGCCAATCTGCCGTCGGTGTGAATCATCATCCGAAGGATTTAGCCGACATCGAAACTTAAGGGGTGACGAGCGGTGGGGCATGTGTTCTCGCTCATTCTCAGCCGGGAGATCACTGAGGAAGAATCGGCGATCCTGCGGGAAGCAGGTTGCGCTGGTGCCAGTTTCGGGACCGACTCACTGCCGACCAACGCCGACGTCAAGGTCACGAAGATGGATTTCGACGACACGGTGTCCCCTTCGCTGGCCGAGGCGATCGAGTCGGCTCTCGAAGCGGTGAAGAAGGTGCCGGACCTGTCCGTTCCGGGGCTCACGGTTCCGGCCGTGCCGAAGGCGTCGGAGGAGGACCAGGACGAGAACCAGAACGAGAACCAGAACGAGAACCAGGACGAGCCCGTGCTGGTCGGAGAGGTCGTCCAGGAGTAGCCGAGCGTCGGCTCGGAGACGTCCGCGGCCGGATGGGGCCGTGTGAGACGGCTGCGGCGTTGCCCGGCCCTTGTCCAGGTCGACGGCGGATCGTTTCTCGCGTTTCCCGGCACTCCTGGAACACGCGAGAAGCGGCCGCCGTGATGGTCATACAAGGACAGGACGAAAGAAACGCGATGGCGACTGCGCACCTCGACTCCGGTGTCACGGAGCACGAACGGCGGCTGAACGCCGATCAGGTCGGTCGCCGGGCCCCCGTGCGAGGCCGGCTGATCGGCCTGATCCGGGGCTTCTTCCGGCCCTACGCCCGTCAGCTCGGCGTCATCGCCATCCTCCAGGTACTCGAAGCCGCCGGGAACCTCTACCTGCCGATTCTGACCGCCGATATCATCAACAACGGCGTGCTCAAGGGCGACGTCGGTCACATCGGCCGGACCGGCGGAATCATGCTCACCATCGCCGTCCTGCTCTGCGTCGCCTCCCTCATCTCGGTGTATCTGTCCTCGTGGGTGGCGATGGCGGTCGGGGCGGACATCCGTACCGCCATCTACGATCGTGTCCAGACCTTCTCGGTCGTCGAGCTGAACCGGTTCGGGGTCGCGTCGCTGACCACTCGCAGCGTCAACGACGTACAACAGGTCCAGCTCTTCTTCCAAGTGGCGCTCAGCCTGCTGCCCAGCGCGATCGTCACGACCTTGGGGGCGGTGATCCTTGCGGTCGGGCAAGGGCCCGGGCTGTCCCCCCTGCTGGCGATCACCTTGGCGGCCGTTCTGGCCGTCACCGGCTGGGTCGTGGTCCGGCTGCTTCCGATGTTCCATTCCGTCCAGGTCAAGACCGACCGCCTCAACCAGGTGCTACGCGAACAGATCGCCGGCGTCCGGGTGGCCCGGGCGTTCTTGCGCACGGGCTGGGAAGAGAACCGGTTCGGACGGGCCAACGCCGACATCACCGATACCGCGCTTCGGGCCGGCCGGGTCTTCGCTCTGCTCATTCCGCTCGTGATGGCCATCACGAACCTGTCGAGCGCCGGCGTCTTCTGGTTCGGTGCGGAGCTCTTCCAGAGCGGTTCGATGTCGATCGGCAACCTGACCGCGTTCCTCCTCTACATCATGCAGATCATGCTGTACGTCGTGGTCGGCGTGACCGTCCTCATCCTGCTCCCGCGCGCCATGGCCAGCGCGGAACGGATCCAGCAGGTGAACAACTCCGTAGCGGCCATCGCCGACCCGCCGAAGCCGGTCGTCCCGGAAGCCGTCACCGGTGCCGTCGAATTCCGCCACGTCACCTTCGGGTACGCGGGGAGTGAGCGGCCCGTGCTGAACGATCTGACGTTCGCCTTCCGGCCCGGGCAGACCACCGCCATCCTCGGCGGCACGGGCAGCGGCAAGACCACGCTGCTCAATCTCATCCCCCGCTTCCTCGATGCGACCGCGGGGGCCGTGCTCGTCAACGGGATCGAGGTTCCGGCCCAGTCGCTCGACCGGCTGCGGGCCGGCATCGGGCTGGTACCGCAGACGGCCTTTCTCTTCGCCGGAACGGTCGCCGGCAACCTCAGGTTCGGCCGGCCGGAGGCCACCGAGGAGGAGCTGTGGCGGGCACTCGACATCGCTCAGGCCCGTGACTTCGTCATGGCCCTGCCCGGGCGGCTCGACGCTCGCATCGAGCGGGGCGGCGCGAACCTCTCCGGGGGCCAGCGCCAGCGGCTGTCCATCGCCCGGGCCCTCGTCCGGCGCCCGAGCCTGTACCTGTTCGACGACTGCTTCTCCGCTCTGGACACGGCCACCGATGCCCGCCTGCGGGCCGCGCTGCTCACCGAAACCGGTGACGCCACCGTGGTCATCGCCACGCAGCGGGCCGGCACGGTCATGAACGCCGACCAGATCATCGTCCTGGACGCCGGGAGCATCGCCGGCATCGGCACCCACTCGCAGCTGATGGCGGGCTGCCGAACATATCAGGAAATCATGGAATCGCAGCTCGGATGGGGATCGGGCTCGTGAGCGCGCCAGACGATGCCCTCGACGAAGCCCGAGACGATGCCCGAGACGATGCCCGAGACGATGCCATCGGCGATGCCATCGACGATGGCCGTGGCGGGCAGCGCCCCGTCGTGCCCCGGCTGATCGCCCTGCTCCGCCCCGAGTGGTTCCGGCTGATGGTCGTGGCCGTGGTCACCGTGCTCTCGGTCGGCTTCCTCGTGAGCGGTCCCGCGCTGCTCGGTCAGGCCACCGACATCCTCGTCGAGGGTGTCTTCGGAAGGCTCTTCAACCTGGGCGGGATCGATCTGGTCCGGCTCGGGTGGGTGCTCGGCATGGTGGCCCTGGTGAACGTGCTGAGTGCCGTTCTCACCTGGGTTCAGACCCGGATCCTGGTCGGTGTCGTCCAGCGCACCATGTACCGGCTGCGCCAGGCGACCGAGGAGAAGCTGACCCGCCTGCCGTTGCGGCACTTCGACAGCCATCCGCGCGGCGACATTCTGAGCCGGGTCACCAACGACATCGACAACGTCAACACCGGCCTGCAAGAGGGGCTCAGCCAGCTCCCGGCCGCGGTGCTCACGGTCCTGGGGACCCTGGGCATCATGTTCTGGATCTCCCCGCTGCTGGCCACGGTGGCCCTGGCCACCATCCCGGTGGTGATGGCGGTGACGTTCCTGATCGCTCGCCGGTCGCAGGCCGGGTTCACCGCCCAATGGGACCGCACCGGTCAGATCACGTCGGTGGTCGAGGAGACCTTTGCCGGCCATGCTCTGGTGCTGGCCTACGGTCAGCGGCAGGCGATGGCCGAGGAGTTCGGCCGCCAGAACGACCGGTTGCGGCAGGCGGGATTCAGAGCCCAGTTCCTGTCCGGAGCGATCTTTCCGATCGTCCTGTTCGTCGGCAACCTGAATTACGTCGTCGTCGCCGCGTTCGGTGGGTTCCAGGTCGCCACCGGGGCGCTCTCGCTCGGTGCCGTGCAGGCGTTCATCCAGTATTCGCAGCGTTTCACGTCACCGGTCATCCAGATCGCCGGTCAGATGAACGTGCTCCAATCCGGAATCGCGTCGGCGAGGCGGGTCTTCGAATTCCTCGACGCGCCGGAAGAGCCGGTTCTGCCGGCCCTGCCGTCCGGGGCGGGACCGGCAGAGGCGACGGCGGACGCCCGTGGGGTACGCCTGGAAGGCGTCAGCTTCCGTTACGAACCGGACAGGCCGCTGATCGAGGACTTCACGCTCGAAGCGGCGCCGGGCGAGACGGTGGCGATCGTCGGACCCACCGGAGCGGGGAAGACCACCATCGTCAACCTGCTCGTACGGTTCTACGAGATCGACGGCGGGAAGATCCTCCTGGACGGCGTCGACTACCGCGACCTCAGCCGCGAGCAGGTGCGCCGGTGTTTCGGCATGGTGCTGCAGGACACCTGGTTGTTCCACGGCACGATCAGGGACAACATCGCCTATGGCAAGGAGGGCGCCCGGGAGGACGAAATCCTCGCCGCGGCCGAAGCGGCCCACGTCGACGATTTCGTCCGCGCCCTGCCCGACGGTTACGACACGGTCCTCGACGGCGACGCGTCCAATATCTCCTCGGGTCAGAAACAATTGCTGACCATCGCCCGAGCTTTTCTCGCCGATCCGGGTATTCTGATACTCGACGAGGCGACCAGTAACGTCGACACCCGTACCGAGGCGATGATTCAGGCGGCCATGGCCCGGCTGCGGTCCGGACGGACGAGTTTCGTCATCGCGCACCGGCTCTCGACCATTCAGGCGGCCGACGCGATCGTGGTCATGGACGCCGGGCGAATCGTCGAGCAGGGCACCCACCGGGAACTGCTGGACCGCCGCGGTTTCTACCACGATCTGTACCACAAGCAGTTCACCGAGACGTTGACTCCGTGAATTCTTCGGATCGGCGGTGCTCCGACCGGCCGAGCCAGGCCCCCGCGGGTCCGCCGATGCCGTGAACAAGCCAGTCAATCCATGGAGAAGGGGATCGCCATGACGAAGCTGTCCACACCTGCGCCGCCGGGGCCGGCGGGCACCGGCGGCAAGCCGGTGGGCGAGCCCTTCGCCGAGGAGAACCCACGCGACCCCCTGATCCGGCTGGCGAGGCTGTTGGACAAGGGAACCCTCACCGTCGTCCACGAGAGCGACGTGATCAGGACGGCGGTGGTGCGCGGGCGGGTGCACGGCGTGGAGGTCATCGCGTTCTGCACCGACGCGCGGGTGATGGGCGGAGCCGTGGGAGCCGGCGAGTGCAACCGCATCGCCGACGCCACCGACCTCGCTCTCCGGGAGAACTGCCCGGTCATCGGCCTGTGGCACTCCGGCGGCGCCAAACTCGCCGACGGGATCGAGGCGATGGACGGGATCGGCCGGATCTTCGCCGCGACGGTCCGCGCGTCGGGCAAGATCCCCCAGATCTCCGTGGTGCTCGGCCCGGCCGCCGGCGGCGCCGCGTACGGGCCCGCGCTGACCGACGTGGTGATCATGGCGCCGGCCGGCCGGGTCTTCGTGACCGGCCCGGAAGTGGTGCGCAGCGTGACCGGCGAGCGGATCGACATGGAGGGCCTGGGCGGGACGGAAGCCCATGGCCGCAAGTCCGGGGTGGCGCACATCGTGGCCGACTCCGAGGAGGACGCCCTGTCGCGGGCCCGGCACGTGACCTCCCTGCTCGCCGTCCCCGGGAAGGTGGACCTGGACGCGGTGGGCCCGGCCAGGGACCTGCGGGCGCTGCTGCCCGCCTCACCTCGGCGGGCCTACGACGTACGGCCGTTGGTGACCGGGCTCCTCGACACCGAGGCCGCGCATCCCGGCGGCGACAGCGGTACCTTCGAGGAGTTCCAGGCGAAGTGGGCGCCCAACGTCGTGACCGGCCTCGGCCGGCTGGCCGGCCAGACCGTGGGCGTCGTGGCGAACAACCCGCTGCGCAAGGGCGGTTGCCTGGACTCGCTGAGCGCGGAGAAGGCCGCCCGCTTCGTACGGATGTGCGACTCCATGGGGGTGCCGCTGCTCACCCTGATCGACGTGCCCGGCTACCTGCCCGGCGTCGCCCAGGAGTGGGGAGGCGTCGTCAGACGTGGCGCGAAGCTGCTGTACGCCTTCGCCGAAGCGGTGGTTCCGCGCGTCTCGATCGTCACGCGCAAGTCGTACGGGGGCGCCTACATCGCCATGAACTCGCGTTCCCTGGGCGCCACCAAGGTGTTCGCCTGGCCGGACGCCGAGGTCGCCGTGATGGGCGCCGAGTCGGCCGTGGGCGTCCTGCACAGGAAGGCGCTCGCCGCCGCGCCCGAAGAGGAGCGCGAGGCGCTGCGCGCGCGGCTCATCGAGGAGCACAAACGGCTCGCCGGCGGTGTCGAGCGCGGACTCGCGCTCGGGGTGATCGATGAGGTCATCGACCCGTCGCGGACCCGGGCCGCGGTGGCGGAGGTCTTCGCCGACGCGGCCCACCAGCGCGGGACGCACGGGAACATCCCGCTGTAGGAGTCCCGGGCAGGCAGGTGCCGGAATCGCACGTTCAGCGTGCTGGAATCGCAAGTCCAGAGGGTGAGGGTGATCATGGACGACAACGGCGCTCCCAACGTGTTCCTCAGCGGCGGCCCCGGCACGGCGCTCGCCGACGAGGAGCGGCTGCGTTACCTGCCGGACCTCAACGTGACCACGGTCAAGGTGCTGTGCGGCAACCGCTACGAGCACTTCGAGGCCAGTACCGACACGACCCTCGTCGGCGACCGCGAGCTGCGGGTCTTCGTGTGGGCCCGCCGCACGTACGTGGCGGAGTGACGCGGGCCGGAAGGAACACCGGGACCCGGGCCGGCGGCGATCTACGTCCGGACAGGCCCGGACACGCCCGGACGCACCGGCGCCGCCCTGAGCTCGCGGGCGGTGCTGGTCAGTCGTCGATCCGGGCTTCGTCGATCCGGGCTTCGTCGATCCGGGCTTCGGTGAGCCGGGCGAGGATCGCGTCCACGGTCTCGCCCGGGGTCTGGTGCGTGCTGTCCAGCCACAGCCCGCGCCGCGGGGTCTCGTGCCGCAGCGACCGGTCCAGCATTTCGACCGTCCAGGCCCCGTAGCCGGTCTTCGCCCGCGCGGCCTCCCGCGCCGCCACCGCCTCCGGCGACGGGGCCAGGACCACGAGGTACAGGGGCCGGGTCCGTACGGCCGCCACGTACTCGTCGAGGAACCCGCCGAGGACGACGTCCTGCACGATCGCGGTCCAGCCGGCCTGCGCGTACACATCGGCGGTGGCGGCGGAGGCGCGGTATCGCAGGCGGAGCTGCGCCAGGGCCTCGGCGCTCGGCTCGGGCAGGAACTCCGCACGGCCGGACACGATCATGCGGCGGAACACGTCGCCGCGCACGTGGACCGAGCGCGGCAGGCGCTCGGCCAGCAGGTGCGCCACGGTGGACTTGCCCGAGGCCATGATCCCGGTGACCAGTACCACCGCGGAGCCGAGCTCCATCGATCCTCCACAACTCGTCGTTCCTCGTGCCGTGACGCACCGGACCACCATGACAGGGCGTCAGGGGAGGCCGGGCAGGGGGCGGGTGGCCAGGCGGCGGGCTTCGGAGGCGTCCAGGCCGAACATGCGGAGCAGGTTGACCGTGACCTGCTCGATCGCGGCGTCGGGGTCGAGGCCGGGGCGAGCGTCGAGAAGCTGCAGGGCGCCGAGGAGGGCGCCGCCGACGCAGGCCACGGCGAGCTCGGGGTCGCCGATGTCCAGGCGGCCCGCGGCGTCGGCGGCCCGCAGATCGCGCAGCGCGTGCACGGGCATGCCGTGGCCCGCGGTGAGGTAGGGCAGGCCGGTGTGCAGGAAGATCTTGGATACCCGCGGGTGGGTGTCGCGCAGCCGGGCGGTGAGGCGGACCGAGGCGGCGAAGACCTCGGCGGGGTCGTCCAGGTGGGCGGTCGCCCGCCGGAGCAGTTCGGCGTGGTCGGACAGCGCCTGGGAGATGGCGGCGTCGAACAGCTCGGCCTTGCTGGTGAAGTGGTTGTAGAACGAGCCGAAGCCGACGTCCGCGGCGTCGGTGATCTGCTGGATGCTCGCCTCGGTCCCGCCCTGCTCGGCCAGCAGCCGCTGGGCCGCCGCGATCAACGCGGCCCGGGTGCGGGCCTTGCGCCGGTCCAGGCGGCTGACCGGACGCGCCGTCTCTTCTGAGCTGCTCACCTTTAGATGATACATGCCTCAGTTCTGATGAGATCATCAGTACTGATGGCTGTTGACGCCATCGGATGGCAGGTCTGATGCTTCCCTCCCAAGCGCCGGCCCGTCCGAACCGGCCCGTTTTCGCAAGGAACGCCCATGACCGTGCCCATCGTGAGAACCACAGCCGGCTGGCGGATCGAGACGCCCGCCGGCCTGGTCCCCATCCGGACCGCCGCGGCGACCACCGCCGAACTGCTCGCCGACCGCGCCGCGATCACGGCCGCGGCACGCGACGGCGGTCCCGCCGAGCCGGCCGGAGAGGCCGAACTGCTCTCCCCGGTGACGTCCCCCTGCCGGGTGGTGGCACAGATGGTCAACTACCGGTCGCACGCCGCCGACTCGGGCTTCGACCCCGACCGGGTGCCGCCCGCGTTCTTCCGCAAGACCTCCGGCTCGATCACCGGTCCGTACGCGACCGTCCTGCGCCCGGAGGGCGTGCGGCTGCTCGACCACGAGGTCGAGCTCGGCCTCGTGATCGGGGCCCCGATCCCGGTCGGGACCACGGTGACCGAGGAGAACCTCGCCGAGTACGTCGCCGGTCTCGTCATCGCCAACGACGTCAGCGCGCGGGATCTGCAGCTCCCCAAGACCCAGTTCTACGAGAGCAAGTCGTATCCGACCTTCACCCCCCTCGGCCCCCGGCTGCTCCTCACCGGCGCCGCAGACCTCGCCCGGCTGGCGGACCTGCGCCTGACCTGCGCGGTCAACGGCCGGGTCCGGCAGGACGGCACCGCGTCCGACATGATCGTCACCCCGGCGAGGGCGCTGACGCTGCTGTCGCGCTTCCAGCTGCTGGAGCCCGGCGACGTGCTGCTCACCGGCACCCCGGGCGGCACCGCGCTGCGCTCGCCCGGACCGCTGGCGGAGAAACTCGGCGCTCTGCTGCCCGCGCACGTCAAATGGAAGGTGTTCTTCCGGCGCCAGGGCGCCAACCCCGCCTACCTCCAGGACGGCGACGTCATGACCCTGCGCATCCGGACCGACGACGGCGCGCTCGACCTCGGCGAGCAGCGCACCCCCGTCGGGTCCGTCTGACCGGGAGGGGAAGGATGCACACCGATCCGCACAAGGGCCTGCACAGCGAGCAGGGCGCGCTGAGCGGCGAACACCCGGGACGGGCCGCCGATCCCGTCATCAAGGTCGTGGACCTCGCGTGGCTGGAGTTCGGCAAGCCGGACCTGCGCCGCGCCGAGACCTTCGCCCGCGACTTCGGCTTCACCGCCGTCGAGCGCACACCCGCCCTGCTGCGGCTGCGCGGGGCGCTGCCCGGCACCGACTGCCTCGTCATCCGCAAGGACACCGCCTCCCGGTTCACCCGGCTCGTCTTCCAGGCCGCCGACGCCGGGGACCTGCGGCGGCTGGCCGGCGCGACCGGCGGCGAGGTCGCCGACCTGGAAGGCGGCGGCCGGTACGTCTCCGCGCGGACGCCTTCGGGGATCGAGGTCCGGGTCGTGTACGGCGCGCCCGAGCACGGCGGCCTGGATCTGCAGCGGCCGCTCACGCTCAACAGCGGCGCGCGCGTCGAGCGCGTCAACGCCGTCCAGCGTCCGCCGCGCGAACCCGCGCGGGTCGAGCGGCTGGGCCACGTGGTGCTGTCCACCACGGTCTTCCTGCGGGACCTCGACTGGTTCCTCAAGCACCTCGGCCTGATCGTCAGCGACTTCCTGTACCTGGACGGCCAGCGTGACCGGGGCCCGACCATGGCGTTCATCCGCTGCGACCGGGGGAGTGAACCGGCCGACCACCACACCCTCGCGCTGCACCTCGGGCCGGGCACCGGCTACGTCCACTCCGCCTACCAGGTCGCCGACCTCGACGCCCTGGCCGCCGGAGGCGAGTACCTGAAGGAGCGCGGCTACCGGCGCTCGTGGGGGATCGGCCGGCACATCCAGGGAAGCCAGATCTTCGACTACTGGCGCGACCCCGACCGGCTGCTGCTGGAGCACTTCACCGACGGCGACCGCTTCGACGCGTCCGTCGAGCCGGGCTGGGCCCCGATGTCGGCTTCCGGACTCGCCCAGTGGGGGCCGCCCGCCACCGCCGACTTCCTCGGCGGCGGCCCGTCCCCGGCCCTGCTGCGCGACGCCATCGCGGCCCTGCGCGCGGACAACGAGATCGACCTGCCGCGGCTGCTGGCCCTCGCCAAGGCGATGCGCCCCTGACCCCGCGCCTCCCGCCCCTGCCTGTTCGAGGAGACTCCGATGACCGCCGCCGCGCACACCCAGGGCGACCGCCCGCTCATCCTGCGGCCCGAGGACCTGCCCGCCGTCGAGGCGGTCCCCCTGGACGAACGCGACCTGCCCGCGAGCACGTACGAGCTGCTGCACCGCACCGCGACCGCGCACCCCGGCCGGCCCGCCCTGTACCTGCTCGGAGAGGGCGGCCTGCCCTGGCGCGAGGCCGCCTGCTGGACCTACGGCACGCTGCTGGAGCGCGTGCACCAGGCCGCGAACGCGTTCCTCGCCCTCGGGGTCCCCGAGGGCGGCGTCGTCGCGTCGATGCTGCCGAACTCCGGAGCCGCCTACGCGGCCCTGCTCGGCGCCCAGGCCGTGGGGATCGCCGCTCCCGTCAACCCGATGCTCGCCGAGGACCACCTGGCCGACATCCTCGGCCTCACCGGCGCCCGGCTGCTGCTGGCCCCCGGGCCGGGCGTGTCGCCGGAACTGTGGGCCAAGGCACGGCGGGTCGCCGCCCGGCTGCCCGGGCCGCTCGTCCTGGCCGCCGTCGGTTCCCCGCCGGACGCCGGGGGAGCGGCCTTCGACGCGCCGGCCGCGCGGCAGCCGTCCGGCGGGCTGCGCACCGCCCGCCGTCCCCGGCCGGACGACCTGGCCGCCTACTTCCACACCGGCGGGACGACCGGCGTGCCCAAGGTGGCCCCGCACACCCATGCCATGGAGGTGTACATGGCCTGGGCGCTGGGCTGTTCGGGCGCCTATCTCGACGACTCCGTCGTCCTGTCCGGCCTGCCCCTGTTCCATGTCAACGCCGTCCACGTCACCGGGCTCGGCCCGTTCCTGCATGGGACGCCGGTCGTCAGCCTCGGGCCGCTCGGCTACCGGGACAAGGCGCTCATGGCCGACTTCTGGCGCATCATCGAGCACTACAAGGTGACGAGCTTCTCCGGCGTGCCGACCGTCTACTCCGCGCTTCCGGAGGTGCCCGAGGACGCCGACATCTCCAGCCTGCGCGCCGGGGCCGTCGGCGCGGCCCCGCTGCCCCGCAAGGTCCGGCGCGCGTTCGAAGAGGCCGCCAAGGTGCCGATGCTGGAGGGCTACGGCCTGACGGAGGCCACCTGCGCGACCGCCGCCACGCCCGCGCTCGCGCCGCGTGCGGGCTCGGTGGGGCTCCGGCTGCCCTACCAGCAGGTCAAGGCCGTCATGGTGGACGCCGCGGAACGCCCGCTGACGGACTGCCCGCCAGGACGGACCGGAGTCCTGGCGATCAAGGGGCCCAGCGTCTTCCCCGGCTACCTGCGGCCCGGACCCGACGGGCCCGCGCCCGACCCGTCCGGGAAGGTCTTCGACGGATGGCTGCTCACCGGCGACCTCGGGAGGGTCGATGCCGACGGCTACGTCTACCTCACCGGCCGCGCCAAGGACCTGATCATCCGCGGCGGCCACAACATCGACCCGCTGCCCATCGAGGAGTGCCTGCTCGGGCGTCCCGACGTGGACGCCGCGGCCGTCGTCGGCGCGCCCGATCCGCACTCGGGAGAGGTGCCCGTCGCCTACGTCGTCCTCTCCCCGGGGGCCCGCGCGGAGGAGGCGGAACTGCTCGCCTGGGCGCGCGCCCACGCCCCCGAGCCCGCCGCGGCCCCGAAGGCGGTGCACGTGGTGGACAGCCTGCCGGCCACGCTGGTCGGCAAGGTCTTCAAGCCCGCGCTCGTCGAGGACGCCGTCCGCCGCCTGGTGCGCGCCGCGCTCGACGCGGCGGGCCTGACCGGGCACGTCGAGGTCGAGACGCGCGACGGGCGGCCGCACGCCTCGGTCCGGCTGACCGGCGGGGGAGACCCGGGCGCGCTGACCGCCGACCTCGACAGGTACGCCTTCACCCATGAGGTCATCGCGTGACCGCCGAGGCCCCGGAACCCGTGCTGATCCTCGGGGCCGGGCCGACCGGGCTGACGGTCGCGATCCTGCTGGCCCGGCACGGCGTGCGCAGTCTCGTCGTCGAGCGCCACCCCGACGTCTACCCGCTGCCCCGGGCCGTCCATCTGGACGACGAGGTGCTGCGCATCCTGCAGAAGGCCGGCGTGGCCGAGGAGTTCAGCGCCGTCAGCAGGCCGGCCCTCGGCATGCGCCTGCTCGACGGCCGGCACCGGACCATCGCGGAGTTCCGGCGCGACAAGCTCGTCGGCGCCTACGGCTGGCCCGAGGCCAACCTGTTCGACCAGCCCGACCTGGAACGGCTGCTGCGCGCCGAGCTCGGCCGGCACGCTGAGATCCGGCTGCGCACCGGCGTCGAGGCCGAGCGCATCGACCCCGGTGACGCCGCCCGGCCCGCCAGGGTGGTGCTGCGCGACCTGGCCACCGGGGCCGTCGAGACCGTCGCGGCGCGAACCGTGCTCGGCTGCGACGGGGCCAACAGCCTGGTCCGGCGGACCATCGGCGCCCGGATGCGCGACCTGCGGTTCACCGAGCGGTGGCTCGTGGTCGATGGGCGCTGCGCGCGGCGGCTCGGCGCATGGGACGGCGTGGACCAGATCTGCGACCCCCGCCGGGCCGCCACCTTCATGCGGATCGGCCCGGAACGCTACCGCTGGGAGTTCCGGATGCACCCCGGCGAGACCGCCGAGGACCTCACGGCCCCCGACGCGCTCGCCCGGCTCCTCGCTCCCTGGACCCGGGACGTCCCCGTCTCGGAGATCGAGCTGATCCGCGCCGCGTCCTACACCTTCAGGGCCCGCGTCGCCGACCGGTGGAGGCGGGGGCGGCTCTTCCTGCTCGGAGACGCCGCCCACCTCACCCCGCCGTTCATCGGGCAGGGCATGTGCGCCGGGCTGCGCGACGCGGCCAACCTGTCGTGGAAGCTCGCCGCGGCCGGCGCCGACCCGATCCGCGGCGGCAGGCTCCTGGACACCTACGAGAGCGAAAGGAAACCGCACGTCACCCGGGTCATACGGATGGCGGTCTCGACCGGGTGGGCGATGACCGGCGGCCAGGGCCGCACCGCGTCCCTGCGGCGGGCCGCCCTGGCCAGGGTGCTCAGGCTGCCCGCCTTGACGCCGCTGATGCTGCGCGGCGTCTCGCCCCGGCTCCGGCCGGGCCCCCTCGTGGCGGGGTCCCGATCGGCCGGGACCCTCGTGCCCCAGCCCTTCGTCACCGTCGGCGGGGCCCGGCACAGGCTCGACGACCTCATCGGCCCCGGATTCGCCGTCGTCACCGCCCGCCCGGAGACCCCGGAGACCGCGCGCCTGGCCGCCGCCCTGCACGCGACGGTCGTACGCGTCGGTCCCGGCGGCACCGAGATCCTGCCCCCGGACGGCGCGCCGCGGACCGGGCGGGAGGACGTCCTCGGCGGCTGGCTGAAGCGGACCGGCGGGTCGGCGGTCGTCGTCCGGCCCGACCGGACCGTCCTCACCGTCCTCCCGCCCGCCGGGCCCTCGGCGCCCGGCTGGCTGACCCTCCTCGCTTCCCCGTCCCTGTGACGGAAGCCGAACCCCCGGGAAACCGCCTGTGAAACTGAGAAAGACGCGGATCGTTCTGGCGGTGCTGCTCACCGTCCTGGCCGTCGCGGCGGTCGCGGTCCACCTCGGCCGCGACCGCATCATCGACGCCGTCATCCACGACCGCCTGAAGGACGACACCGACCGCGCCTTCGTCCAGGACACCGAGCACATCCGCGTCCTGCTGTGCGGCACCGGTTCGCCGGAGATCAGCGCCGCCCGCGCCCAGGCATGCACCCTCGTCGCCGCCGGCGGCAGGATGTTCCTGTTCGACGCCGGCGAGGGCACCACCAAGTCGCTCGCCGAGTCCGACGTGCCCATCGGCGAACTGGAGCGGGTGTTCATCACCCACTTCCACTCCGACCACTTCAACGGGCTCGCCTCCCTGGTCAACGCGACCTGGATCTGGGGCCGCGCCAAGCCGCTCGACATCTGGGGCCCGGTGGGCCTGGACCAGGTCGTCGGCGGCCTGAACTCCGCCTACGCGCTCGACCACGGATACCGCAAGGAGAACATGCCCCACCTGGACGCCACCGGCGCGGCGGCCGACGCCGTCCCCACCGAGATCGAGTTCCCCGACGGCGCCCGCTCCGTCCGCGTCTACGACGAGGGCGGCGTCACCATCGACGCCCGTCTCGTCGCCCACGAGCCCGTCGCCCCCGCCCTCGGCTACGTCGTCACCTATCGCGGCAAGAAGGTCTTCGTCAGCGGCGACACGGAGGTCAGCCCCGTCAACCTCCCCGCGATGCAGAACGCCGACCTCGTCGTCCACGAGGCCTACGCCTCCCACCTCGTCCGCCGGGCCATCCCGATCATGCGGGACCTCGGCCGGACCCAGGACGCCGAGGTGGCCGAACGCACCATCCCCTACCACGCCGACACCATCGCCCTGGCGAAACAGGCGCAGCAGGCGGGCGTGAAGCACCTCGTCCTCACCCACCTCACGCCCTACCCGGACGGCTTCGTGGCCCGCCGTCTGTTCACCGAGGGCATGTCCGACCACTACGACGGCGAGATCACCGTGGGCTCCGACGGCCTCCTCATCGTCCTGTGACGGCGGAGAGACGCCGCGATGGGGGGAGCCCCGGGTGGGGGCGGTTGTGGCCGCACCCACCCGGGGCGAAGGATCAGCCGGTCTTGATCGGTGCGATGGCGAACTTGTCGAGGTTGGGCCCCCACGGGCTGTCGAGCTCGGGGATGCACGGAGTCGGGCATCCCTGGGCCTTCGCGCCGTTGGCGGGGTCGTTGAACAGGGTGATGGTGTTCGTGCCGGCCTTGAGGGTCACGGGTACGCCGCGCGCCCACCAGTTGCCCCAGGACCAGGTGTTCTTGAACCAGTACCTGCTCGAACGGGCCTCGTTGACCGAGATGTCGAGAGGGCGCGAGATGATGTCGGCGTTGTAGACGTGGCCGGACTTCCGCTCGTCGTTGGCGTAGTGCACGACGAGCAGGTAGTCGCCCGCCTTGTCCACGTCCACCTGGAGGGTCAGCCGGTTCTGCGGGCCCTGCCCGACCCAGCCGACGTACTTGCCACCGGAGGCGTAGCCGTGGTTCTCCACCGCGGCCGAGCCGGACCGGGTGGCCGCCTCGGCCTCGATCACCTGCACCGGCTGAGGGCCGGACGTCGCGCGGGTCGCGCTCACCCGGTCCAGGCGCACCGGCGTGGGGCCGGTGGGCTCCACCGTCACCCGGTTGACGCCCGCCGACAGGAACAGCCGGTGCCGGTCGGTCTTCCAGAAGCCGCCGCCCGGGTTGGCGCGGAGCACCGCGCCGCTGACAGCGCGCCGGTCGAGCCCGATGTTCGCGGTGACCGAGCCGCGCTTGCCGGGGCTGTTGTGCCGGAACTCCAGGTCGTAGTAGCCGTCCTCCTCGGCGTAGACGGTGAACATGGCCTCACCGCCGCGCTTGAGGGTGAGGAAGCCCGCCCCCGACTGCTGCCGCTTGTCGTACTCGTAGGTCACCTCGCCCTTGGTCTGCGACCGCTCGGCCTCGTAGTGCCGGGTGGCCGGGCCTGCCGGAGCCGGTTCCAGGTCGATGCGGTCCAGCGTCGCCTGGCCGGCCGCGGTGCCGAGCTGGGGGTGGGACTTGGCCAGGCTGATCTGGTTCGCGCCCGCCTCGAGCTGGACCACGACGTCCTTGCGGGTCCGCCACTGGAAGTTCAGCGTGGCCTGGTAGTCCACGAACTGGGCCTGACCGCCGTTGACCGTGAGCACCTGCTGGGACGGCTGGCCGGTCTGGTTGCCGTACAGGATGCTCAGCTTGTACGCCCCTGCCTTCGGCACCTCCACGCCGAAGGTCACCGCGCTGTTGCTCTGGGTGAGGTTGCCGACGTGGCGGGTGCCGGAGGTGGCGGCCGCGTTCCAGTTCGCCGGGGTCCCGAAGGTGCTGATCGTTCCCGCCGTGATCGTGGCGAGCTCCGCCTCGTACGAGGCTCGCCAGGGCAGTTCCACGGGCCGGGGGGTGCCGGTGCCGCCGGGCGACAGCACGATCTCGTACGCCGCCATCAGGTCGATGTTCGGCCCGCCGTCACCGTTGACCCCGAGCCCGCGCACCGGGATCACCAGCTTGCCGTTCTCGGGGGTGAAGTCCTGGTCGAGCAGCACGACCGGCGGCGGGGCGTCGGAGTTCTGGCCGCTCCACGTGGTCGCCGCCAGGGTCACGTTCACCTTCTCGCCGAACAGCTCCTCGTCGATGTCCTCGACGACCACGTCGAAGTCGGTCGCCGTGCCACCACCGGCCACGATGCGCGCCTGCCGGCGGCGGTCGTCGATGGACGCGATGGCCTCCAGCTTGTCGACCGTGGTCGCGGCCGGGGGAGTGACCTTGACGGTGTCGCCGCCGGCCATGTCGGCGTACATCTTGTAGAACCACCAGCCGCCGCCGGGCTTGTTGGTCTCCACGACGTCACCGCCGAGCAGCCCGGCCGCGGTCCAGTACGCCTTGCCGCCCGCGTCGACCTTCGCCTCCTCGAACATGGAGACGTACTGCACGAGCTGGCCCGGCACGGTCAGGTCGCGGTTGCCGCCGTACTCGTTGATGTTGATCGGGATGGGGGAGATGCCCCGCTCCCGCTCCAGCTCCCGGTAGACCCGGTAGTTGTTGCGGAAGTAGTTCGCGTTCTGGGGGTTCAGCCCGCTGGAGTCGAGCTGGTGCCACGACACGAAGTCGGGCAGCACGTTGTTGTCGCGGGCGTAGGTGAGGAAGTCACCGTAGTTGCGGGCGCGGAACACGGCGTCGTTCGTGCCCATGACCCGCGCGCCCTTGTGGTGCTCGCGGATGTACTCGACGGCGGCCTTCCACTGGGTCAGCAGGGCGTTCATCCGCGTCTGGTACTGCGCGGCGTTGCCGGTGGAGGTGTTGTACCAGATGCCGTCCGGCTCGTTGAACGGCACGTAGACGATGCGGTCGGCGTACGGGCTCTTCTTGACCTGATCGACCACCCAGGCGAGCTTCTTCATGTAGTCGTCGAAGCAGACCTGGTTGCAGGGGATCACGCCGCCCGCGTTCTCATAGGTCCACTGGGCGTACATGTCCTGGACGTTGATCTGGATGTACTGGCCGCCGTTCCGGAAGAACGGGGCCGCCACCACCAGCGCGTCGCCGTTGGGGTGCTGGGCGCCCGCGGGCGGCTTCTGGTTGACGGTGGTCAGCCGCAGCGGTTCCAGCGTGTTGTCACTGGGCACGCCTTCGTCGCTGAGCCCGTACAGGGCCCCGCTGGCGGCGCCGCGGAAGGCGCCGGTCCGCTCGCCGAGATCGACGACGAGCTGCTGGGCCGCGGGTTCCTGTCCGTACGCCGGGGTGCCGGCGCTCACCGCCGCGATGACGAGGGCGAACGCACCGGCCACGGCCGATGTGACTCGCCAGGGTGTTGCTAATCTGGGCATGTTTCTCCTCCAGCTCTCCAACTGCTGGCCGATTTCGGATAGGGGATTCGGTGTATCGGTGGCCGGCCGGGCTCGGGCAGAGAGTTCCCGGCCGGTCGCCGGGGTGTCGCGAACGGGGGCGGGCTCGGGCTCGGGCCGCGCCGCCGTGAGCGCGACGCGCTATTGGAAGAGGGCGTTCACTTCGTCGTTCGCCTTGCTGAGCGAGGACGGGTCGGCCTCGAAGCTCAGCACCGCGTCCATCGCGGGACCCATGATCGCGCTGATGTCGCTGGCGTGGTCGGTGATCGGGTACAGCGACGTCGTCTTCTCGTGGATCTGCACGGTGAACGCGCTGATGTCGATGCCCTTGGCCGCGAACTTCTCCTCGGCGATGGTGAGCGCCTCGGGGATCGCGGGGAAGACGACGGCCTTCTCGGCGACCTTCTTCTGACAGTCGGCGGACGCCAGGTACTTGACCCACTGCCACGCCTGGTCCTTGTGCTCGGTCCCGGCGTAGATGGAGTCGGCCAGGCCGTTGTAGATGGTCGCGCGCTTGCCGGAGGGGCCGACGGGCGTCGGCGCGGTGCCCACCTCGACGCCGTCGTAGCCGTAGTACGAGTTGATCATCCACGACCCGTTGGTGGACAGCGCGTACTTGCCCGCCCCGAAGCCGTCGTTGACGCTGGTGCCGGATCTGGCGATGGCCAGGCTCGGCATGTAGCCCTTCTCGATCAGCCCGCGCCACCACGCGATCGTCTGCTGGAAGCGCGGGTCGTCGTACCGGAACCTGGTGCCCCACGGGTTCTTGTCGGTGAACTGCCAGCCCGTGGACAGCGCGTACATGCTCCACATCTGCTGGCCGACGCCGGCGCCGTTGTTCTCGTCCAGGCCCAGGCCGTAGACCTTGACCTTCGACTTGTCGAAGCCCGGCTCGTCGCCGCGCTTGCCGTTCTCGTCGATGGTGAGCTTGGCGATGACCTTCTCGTAGGTGCCGCCGTCGGTGGGGTTCCAGGTGAGCTTCTTCATCTCGTCTTCGCTGATCCCGGCGTCGGCGAGCATCTTCTTGTTGTAGAAGATCGCCACCGTGTCGAAGTCCTTCGGCAGGCCGTACCGCTTGCCGTCGTTCGACACCCACAGATCGGCGAGGCCGGGGGCGTACGCGTCGGTCTTGACGCCGTCGGCCTTGATGAAGTCGTCCAGCGGCAGGATCTGCCGCTTGGCGGCGAACTCGGGGTAGTAGTTCAGGTGGTTGGTGAAGACGTCCGGCGCGTTGCCCGACACGAGGTTGGTCGTCAGGCTCGTCCAGTAGTCGGCCCAGCCGAACTGTGAGATCTTCACGGTGATGTCGGGGTTGGCGGCGTGGAACGCGTCGGCGCACGCCTGGTAGGCCGGTAGCTGGTTGGAGTCCCACAGCCAGTAGCTGATTTCGGTCTTCTCGGTGCTCGCGGCGTCGCCGCCGCTGTCACCTCCGCTGCCGCACCCGGCCAGGGCCAGTGGCAGCATCGTCGCGACGGCGGCTAGGCGCGTGATTCGTCGCATGCCAGATCTCCTTGTTGCGGTGGGGGATGGCGATGGCTCAGGGATGGATCATTTGATCCCGGAGAACTGGATGGAATTGACTATCCATCGTCCGAAAACAGTGAAGAGCGCGATGACCGGCAAGGCGGCGAGCAGGGTCGCGGCCATGAGCCCGGCCCAGTCCGGCCCGGCCTGCGGAGTCTGCGAACGGAAGATGCCCAGCGCCACGGTGAGCACCCGCACGTCGTCCTCCTGGCCGACGAGCAGGGGCCAGAAGTACTCGTTCCAGGCTCCGATATAGACGAGCAGCGAGATGGTGGCGATCGGCGCCGAGCTCATCGGCACGATCAGCCGGAAGAAGATCCGCGCGTGTCCCGCGCCGTCCACGATCGCGGCCTCCTCCACCTCCCTGCTGATGTTGAGGAAGAACTGCCGCAGGAAGAACACCGCGAACGGCGTCATGAACAGGTACGGCAGCACGATCCCCGCGTACGTGTTGAGCAGCCCGAGCTGCTGGACGGTCACGAAGTTGGGCAACGCGGTGAAGATCGGCGGGACCATCAGCGCGGTGAGGAAGACGAAGAAGACCTTCTCCCGTCCGGGCCAGCGCAGCCGGGCGAACGCGTACGCGGCCATGGCGCTGAAGAAGACCTGGCAGACCGTGATGACGGCCGAGGTGAGCACCGAGTTCGCCAGGTAGCGCCAGAAGTCGATCGTCGCGCCGGAGCCGCCCTCGGCGGTGGCCTCCGACAGCGTCGCGATGCCCAGCACCCGCTTGAAGGCGCCGAGCGTGAAGTCCGCCGGCAGCAGCGAACCCGCGTTCGCGGCGAGGGTCCGGTTGTCGGACAGCGAGATGCGCAGCATCCAGTAGAACGGCACCAGCGTGATCAGGACGAACAGCACGAGGATCGCCCAGGCCGCCATCCGCTGCCAGTTCGGCCGCCGCCGTCCCGCCGGCGAGAAGGATGCGCGTGCTGTCGGTACGTGGCTCATGGCTCCCCCTCAGTCCAGGTCCGTGTCGCCGGCGCGCAGCATCTTGAGCTGCATCAGCGCGAGGCCGGCGAGAATCGCGAAGAGGGCGACGCAGATGGCGGCGGCGTATCCGAAGTCGAAGCGCTGGAACGCCAGCTCGTAGATGTAGTAGTAGATGACCCTGGTGGCGTTGACCGGCCCGCCCTTGGTCGTGACCGCCACCGTGTCGAAGATCTGGAACGACCCGATCACGGTCAGCACCAGCACGAGCACGAGGGTCGGCCGCAGCAGCGGCAGGGTGATCCTGCGGAACATCGTCGGCTCGGAGGCGCCGTCGGTCGCCGCCGCCTCGTAGACCGTCCGCGGGATCGCCTGGAGCCCGGCGAAGATCAGCAGTGCGGTGTAGCCCATGTGCCGCCACACGTTCACCAGCGCGATGGTCGGGATCGCCGTGGCGGTCTCGCCGAAGAAGGCGACCGGGTCCAGGCCCACCCACTCCAGCGCCCTGTTCACGATGCCGAGCTGGGCGTCGAGCATCGTGTACCAGATCAGCGCGACCACCACGTTGGCGACCAGGTACGGCAGCAGCAGCACGCCGCGGATCAGTCCGGAGCGGGTCAGCCGGTGCATGAGCACGGCCAGGCCGAGGGCGACGACCGTCTGCACCCCGATGTTGATCACGACGTACTCGACCGTGACCCGCAGCGAGTTCCAGAACAGGGGGTCCTGGAACAGGCGCCGGTAGTTCTCGGCGCCGACCCATTCCGGCGGGGCGAGCAGGCTGTAGTCGGTGAAGCTGAGGTACATCGTCCGCAGCGTCGGCCACAGGTAGAACACGCCGAACCCGACCGCCGCGGGGAGGAGGAAGACCAGTGCCACGGGCAGGTCGCCCGCCCGGCGCCGGCGCCGCGGCACGGACGTGTCCCGCCGCGGCGCCGAGGCGCCGTGCTGCCGTTCGGTGATGGCGCTCATGACGGTCATGCCTTCGTGATGTGCAGCAGGAGAAGCTGTTCGGGGTGCAGCGGCGGGGCCGACAACCCGACCTCCGCCAGCACCTCGCCGGTGACCACGACGCCCTCGGCCAGCCACGGGTTCGGGGTCAGCGCGGTCGTGCCCGGCTTGTCCCCCGGGGCCAGGGGATGCACGTGGTAGCGCCGGTGCGGGTCGAGCCCGGGGATGCGGACGCGTCCCGGCTGGGTGCGGGCGCCGGTGGTCATCGCCACCACCGAGAACAGCGCCTGGTCCCGCTCGGCGGACACGATTCCGTGCACCCACAGCGCCGGGTCGGGATGGTCGGCCCGCACCACGACGCCGCGGTGCAACCAGCCGCGCATCCGCTTGTAGAGCTCCACCCACCGCCGCAGCTCGGTGCGTTCCTCATCGGTGGCCGTGGTCAGGTCCCACTCGATGCCGAAGTGGCCGAACAACGCCGTCCCGGCCCGCAGCGCCAGGCTCTGCGTGCGCCCGGTGGTGTGCGAGCGTGCCGCCCCCACGTGGGAACCGATCAGCTCCGGCGGCAGGAGCAACGCCGTCCACCGCTGGATCGCCTGCCGCTCCAGGCCGTCGATGCAGTCGCTGGCCCAGACCCGATCGGTCCGCGCGAGGATGCCGAGGTCCACCCGGGCGCCACCCGACGAGCACGACTCGATCTCCAGCCCGGGGTGGCGCGCGCGCAACTCGTCCATCAGCCGGTACACCGCCGTGGTCTGCCCGTGCACGTCCGCGTCGATGAGGTCGCGGTTGTGGTCCCACTTCAGGAACGCGATCCGGTACTCGCTCACGAGCGCGTCCAGCCGCTCCAGGATGTACTGGTACGCCTCCGGCCGGCGCAGGTCGAGAGCCTGCTGGTGCCGGATCGGCGGGGGCCGGCGGCCCATGGCGCCCACGATCCAGTCCGGATGCGCGCGGGCCAGGTCGGAGTCGGGGTTGACCATCTCGGGCTCCACCCACAGGCCGAAGTCCATGCCCCGCGCCCGCACGTGCTCGACGAGCGGGTGCAGCCCTTCCGGCCAGCGCACCTCATCGACGTACCAGTCGCCCAGCCCGGCCCGGTCGTCGCGCCGCCCCCGGAACCACCCGTCGTCGAGCACGAACCGCTCGGCCCCGACCTCGGCCGCCGCGTCGACCAGCGCCTTGAGCCGGCCCAGGTCGTGGTCGAAGTAGACGGCCTCCCAGGTGTTGACGATCACCGGTCGCGGTCCGGCGTGCCCGCTGCGCACCTGACGATGGAAGCGGGCGGCCATCTCGTCCAGGCCGTCACCGTGCACCGCGTAGACCCACGGGGTCTCGTACGACGCGCCGGGCGCGAGCCGGACCTCGCCGCTGCGCAGCAACTCGCCGCCCCCGATGACCGACTCGCCGGTGGGCAGCCGCTCGGCGTACGTGCGGTGATTGCCGCTCCAGCCGACGTGCACGCCCCACACCTGGCCGGACCGGAACCCGAACCCCTTCTCGCCCGCGACGAGGATGAACGAGGCGTCCGAGCCGGTGCGCCCGCGCCGTCCGTCGCGGACATGGGCGGCGGCGGAGAACGCGCGCCGCTGCGGGGTGCGCTCCCGGCTCCAGCGGCCGGTGAAGTCGAGCAGTTCGGTCGCCTCCGACGGGACCGGCAGGGCCATCACCAGGCCGTCGAGCGTGTACCACCCGGACGCGGTGTTGCGCAGGACGGCCCGCATGCGCAGCACGCCGGAGGCCGTCAGGTCCAGGCGGAGTTCGAGGGACAGGCCGCACACCGCGTCCGACGCGAGGACCACGACCTCGCCGCCTTCGGCGCCGCGGTCGTGAACGGCGACGTGCTCGGTCGCGAACAGGGGTGACCAGTGCCGGCCGTCACGGTGGCCGAGGAGGCCGGGCAGGCCGAACCACCCGGTCGCCGGCTCCGGGACCATCGTCACGGAGGCCGGCGTGTCGAGCGAGTTCGGCACCGTCGCCGGCAGCGAAGCCAGCGCCAGCGCCGTCAAGTCCGCGTCGGTCGCGTGCGGCAGCGCCCGCCCCCAGTGAAGCACCCGCGGCAGCCGGGCACCGCGGCAGTCGAGCACCAGTCCCACCCCGGAGGCCTCAAGGTGCACGAAGCCGTCGGCCCCGCCCCGGTCGCTCGCACCGGAGTGAGGGTCGCCCTCGTCGGCGATGGTCTCCACGATTGCCACACTTACGTCCTTCTCGTCCGAATGATGCCGTGCGTCATCGGCCGGGCACCGCCCGTGCCCGGCTGCGAAGGGTCGATGGGGATGACGGGTCGTAGTGAGCGCGCTCACATGTATCGTTCAATGCTGCGCCGAGACTGACATGTCGCCCGCGTTACGTCAAGATGTCGCCCCAGTCTCGCGCGACCGCTTCCGGCCTGGGATGCGTGCTAGAGTCCGAAAGCATTGGTCCGGGCTGCCTGCGACACGACGAGTGGTGCGAATGTCAGACAGAGCCGATCGGGGGAGAATGGCCGACGCGAACAACCGCCGCTCAGTCCGCCGCCCCAGCATCGACGATGTCGCGAAACTCGCCGGCGTTTCCCGGCAGACGGTCTCCAATGTGCTGAACGGCCGTAAGAGTTACTTCTCCACGCAGACCCAGGCGCGCGTCATGGCGGCCATGGAGACGCTCTCCTACAAACCGAACCGCGCGGCCCAGACCCTGCGCTCCCGGCGCAGCATGCAGATCGGTTACCACATGTCGGGCGAGGAGCTGGAGATTGTCAAGGGATTCACGCTCAGCTTCCTTCAGGCGCTGATCAAGGCGGCCGCCCGGCAGGGATACCAGATCCTGGTGTTCACACACTCCGACAGCAACCCCTTGGCGGTTTTCAACGAGCTGATCGCCCGGGGCAACGTCGATGCGCTGATAATCTCCGAATCACAGGTGGACGACCCCCGAGTCCGGCTGCTCGCGCACGGCAAACTGCCGTTCGTCTCCTTCGGCCGTCTCGCCCCTGACCTGCCGCAACAATGGGTGGACATCGACAACTCCGACGGAATGGCCATGCTCATGGACTACCTCGTCGCCAAGGGGTACGGCCGTTTCGCCTATATCGGGGCCGAGGGCGATGAGTACTGGAAGGTCGAGCGGCTTCACGGTTTCAGGCGGGCCCTCGAACACCACGGGCTGAATGCGGCCGACGGCGATGTCTTCCAGGGTTCCGGTGAGGCGATCCGGGAACAGGTGCGCCGCGTTCTGGGCCGGAGGCAACGGCCTGACGCGATCGTCACGGGAAGCGACTATATCGCCGCCGTCGTGGTCAACGTCTGCCATTCCCTGGGGCTTCGCGTAGGGCGGGACATCGCGGTCACCGGCTTCGACGGCGGCGCGATGGGACTCATCACCGAGCCGACCATCACCAGCGTCCGCATACCGCTGGAAAAGGTCGCGAGCGAACTGATCGCCCGCTGCCAGGCCGAAATCGACGCCGGTCCCACCGGCCGTCCCGGCGTTGTGATCCCGACGGAGATATTCCAGGGCGGAAGCGCCTGAGCGGGCTCGCCCTCCCGCCACGAGAAGTGAATGACGACGGGTGTCCCGGCATTCGTTCCGGACGGTCCATCGCCACTCCGGGGGCCTTGATCCGGCGCGCTCCGGCAACAGGGCCGGTCGCGGCCGGTGGTGCGGGCCGGGCGCCGGCGGTGGCCGGGGGGAACCGCCGCCGGATCGAGGAGGCGCCTTGGTGCGGCCGGAGCTCGCGTCCTCGGCGGGCCGGGGAGATGTGGCGCGGCGGGCGGAGCCGCGGCCACCTGCCGTACGGGACGGCCGGCCCTGAGGTGCGATGCCGTGAACGCGTGCTGGTGGATCAGGGGCATGCCTCCAGGTCGCGTCGCAGCGCCGGACCGGCCGGGGTGGCGTCGTCGGGGGCGGGGCCGGGCATCGGCACGCCGCCGCTCTGGCCGGGTCCCATGGCCATGACGCACAGCTCGGTCGGCAGTTCGGTGCGGCCCGACACGTTGAGCTTGCGGTAGACCCTGGTC
Source organism: Thermocatellispora tengchongensis (assembly GCF_014202315.1). Taxonomy (GTDB): domain Bacteria; phylum Actinomycetota; class Actinomycetes; order Streptosporangiales; family Streptosporangiaceae; genus Thermocatellispora; species Thermocatellispora tengchongensis. Next base: position 210,096 of record NZ_JACHGN010000018.1, read on the forward strand.
AGGTGCTGCTCCACCGTGCTCACCGTGATGAACAGGCTGCGCGCGATCTCGTGATTGGTGTCGCCGCGGGCCGCGAGGGCGGCGACGCGGCGCTCGGCGTCGCTCAGCGTACGGATGCCGTGCGCGGCCCCGTTGCCGTTCTCGGCGCCGCCGTCGCCCGAGGGCACGGCGGGCTGCGCGTCGTCGCGCGGGCGGTCGCGATGGCCGTGCGCCTGGGCCGCCAGCAGCGGCTTCGCCCCGCAGTCCTCGGCCACCTGCGACGCGATGCGCGCGGTCATCTGCGCCCGGCCGGCCTCGCCCAGCGCCCGCTGCGCCTGGCTCAGGTCGGTCAGCGCCCACGCCAGCTCCAGCCGGTCGCCGCTGGCCTGGAGCACGTCGATCGCCTCCTTGAGCAGTCCGGGCCGCTTGCGCAGCTCGCTGGTGGCCGCCAGAAGGCGCAGCGAGTGGCCGCGGGCGCGCGACCGGCCGGGGCCGAGCAACTTGAGCTGCTCGGAGATGAGCCGGCGCGCCTGCTCGTAGTGCCCCATCTCGATGTGCGCGACGGCCGCCTTCGTCCGCCAGGGGATGAACTCCGGCAGGTCGAGCCGCCAGTCCGTCATCAGCGCCCCGCAGCGGGTGAAGTCGTTCAGCGCCGCCCGGAACCGTTCGGTGGCCAGGAAGTACTGGCCGCGCGCGTACAGGTACTGCAGGCCGAACCGCGACCGGAACATCGCCTCGGGCACCGGCTGGCTGAGCCGGCAGGAGGCCTTGTCCAGCTTGCCCATCGCGATCACCGACTGGAGCAGGCTGGACAGCGGCAGCGCCACCCACACGCCCCAGCCGGCCGCGGAGAGCTGCGACAACGCGGCGTCGGCGCTGCGCTCGGCCCGCGGCAGCGCTCCCCGGCGCAGCGCGATCTCGGCGTCGATCGCGGTGAGCATGGCCTGCCAGCTCGGCGCGCGCCGGCTGATCGCCTCATCGAGCAGGATGCGGCACCAGTGGCCCGCCTTCTCCACGCGGTCGGCGTAGATCAGCGCGAGCAGCGAGGAGGTGATCGGCTCCATCGTGGTCTCGTCCAGCCGGGAGCTCTCCAGCACGGTCTCCGCCTGGCTGATGGCCTCCTCGCTCCCGCCCTCGGCGAGCACGGTGAACAGCGCCGTCGTGGCCTCCGCCTCCAGCCCGGCCGCCGTGGCGGGCACCATGTGCCTGGGCGCGGGGGGTTCCTTCGCCGCCTTGTCCAGCAGGCTGGGATGAGAGCAGGCGAGCCACTGGCGCAGCGCCTCCTCCTGGCCCGACACCTCGCTCAGCGCCGCCGCGGCGTCGTCCACGCGGCCGTACCAGAGCAGGAACTTCATGGTGGTCACCAGCGTGTCGCCGGTCAGCCGCCGGGCGCGCACCCCGGCCGCCAGCTCCGGCAGGTGGCGCACAGCCCGTGAGGCGTTGTGCCGCCACTCCGCGACCGCCAGCGACACGGTGAGCCGCAGCCGCTCGCTCTCGTCGCTCGCGCGCCGGGCCAGCTCCAGGCAGGATATGGCGAACTTGACGCGGTCCTCCGCCAGCGCGTGCCGGGCGGCCTCCTCCAGCACCTCCGGCATCCACGGGAGGTCGGCGACACCGGCGAGGACCAGGTGCTCGGCCACCGTGGTGGCCTCGGCGCCGCTCTCGTGCAGGAGCTGGGCGGCCTGGACGTGCAGCCCCGAGCGGTGGTCCTGGCCCAGGGCGTTCACGATCGTGGCGCGGATGTGCGGGTGCCGGAAGGCGTCACCGCGCAGGAGCCCGGTGCCGCGCAGGGCGCGCATGACGAGCGGGACGTGCGCCGGGTTCATGCCCAGCAGCTCGGCCAGCAACTCCGGAGTCGCCGCCGGGCCGAGGATCGCCATGCCGCGGGCCAGCTCCAGCATGTCCTCGCCGCCGCGGTGCAGGCAGCTCAGCACCGCCTGGGAGAACTCCTCGCCGAGGACGAGCGGGGGAGCGGACTGGCCCTCGGCCTGGCCCGCCGCCGGTGAACCCCGCTGGTCGGCCATGAGCGCGTGCACGAGGAGCGGGTTGCCCCCGGTCAGGTCGTGGCAGGCGCGGCTGAGCCGGCTGCCGGGCCTCTCCTGCAGCAGCGCCGCCACCCCGCGCTCGCTCAGCGGCGACAGCCGGACCCGGTCGCAGTGGGGCAGGCGCAGGAACTCGGGATCGACGCACGGGTGAGCGGGGGTGCGCGACTCCAGCTCGGTCAGCACCAGCCGTACGCTCGACGAGCGCAGCCGCCGGGCGAAGTAGAGCAGGCACTGGCTGGAGGGGGCGTCCGCGTAGTGCGCGTCATCGACCGCGATCAGCACCGGCGCCTCCATGGCCGCGCGCAGCACCACGCCCCACAGCCGCTGCATGATCTGCGCCCACATCTGCGGCACCGTTTCGGTTTCGAGCTCCGACCACATCGCGGCGACGGCGCCCTTGCGCAACAACAGGTCGAGCTCGGCCCTGTCCTCGCGGCCGGCCGGCAGCGCGCTGAAGAGCTGGTTCACCACCTCCAACGGAAGCTTGTGGTCGGCCTGGGACGCGGTGGCGGTGAGCACGATCGCACCATTATCGGCGGCCTTTTCGGATAACGTGTGCAACAGGCGGCTCTTGCCGACCGCCACGGAGCCACTGATCACCGCCAGTAGCCCCTTACCCTGCGGGCTGTCGTCAAATGACCGGAACAAGTGTTCAAATTGCCTGTCTCGTTCGATCAGAGCCATTGTTTGAATCCTCTGGCTGAATCTACGAAAAAGGTTTACGGGTGCGGGGGGCGGACTTCTTCCAGAATTCTGGGTAAACTTTGCGGCGAGGACGGCGGCCGGCCCCGGACGCGATTCCGGCCGCCGGCCGATTCAGCCGGACGTGTACGGACGCGCATGTGGTAAGAGCCGGCACAGGTGAGGTTGTGCCCGTATCCGTCCGGCCGATGTCACGTCATCGACCGGTATCACTTCGAATATCGTCGAAGGTTGGGGAACGGGTGGGCACGCAGGGCTCAGGCCACCGAGGCGGTCGCGCAGCGTGACCACGAGCGGCGGCCACCGGCGGAGGGGGCCGCACCCGGCAGGTGATTCGGCCCTCATGGAACCGGCTCCCGCGCACGGCCCCGGCGGCCCGCCGAGCGGGCTTCGGCCACCGTCGCGGCCCATGCCGCCATCCCGGCCCATGCTGCGGTCCTGGTCCGTGCTGCGGTCCTGGTCCGTGCCGCGGTCGCGGTCGGTGCTGTGGTCGCGGCCCGTGCCGCCGTCCCGGCCCGCCCCGCGCAGGCGCGTCGGCCTGCGGAGGCGCCCCGGCCTGCGGAGGCGCCCCGGCCCGCCCGCTGCCCGGCTCGCCGGACCCGGCGGCCCGGACCGCGATGAGCGACGCCCGGACGCCGGTCACAGAACCACCGTGCCGGGCGACGGCAGGGGAGGTTCCGGGGGCGATGCCCGCCGGCCGCGGGCGTGATCTGTGTGCGGCGGATGCCGCATGGGGGCGGGCGGTGCGCACGCGCTGGCGGCGGCACCGGATCGCCTGGTGGTGAGGGGCGGGCCGTCAGGGGGCCGGCAGGTCCTGACGGACGTGATCGTGCCGGCCGGCCAGGCCATGGGCGCGTGCCTGGGCCTGGGCGCGTGTCTCGTCGTGGGCGTGTGCCTGGCCATGGGCCTTTGCCTGGGCGTGGGCGCGTGCGTGGGCTTGGCCACGTGTCTCGGCTTTGGCGTGTGCCTGGGCGTGTGCCTGGGCTTGGATTCGTGCGTGGGCTTGGGCGCGTGTCCGGGCTCGGTCCCCGTGCGCCCGTCGGCGGGGCTCGGCCGTCCATGGCCCTGGTGCGGCCGGGCTGGGGTGGTCGTCGCCGAGGCGGCCGGTGTTGTCCGCGCGCGTACGGCCGGGTGGCCGGCAGGGCTCGTCGGGCCGCGCCCGCGTCGGCTCACCGGCGCGGTGGCGGCGGGCGATCGTGCGTTCCTGTGCCGGTCAGCGCCCGGCCGGGCACAACGCTCCGGCTCGGCGGCGGTGTTCACATGGACCTTGCGGTGCCCCTCCGCGACTTCCACAACTATCACCCCGTGTGTTCCAGTCCCAGCAGCAACCTCGATCGAAGACGCTCTCGATGGAGTTGTGCGCCCCCGCGCCCTGCCGAATCGGCCGCTCCGGAACTGCTGCCATCCCGCGGGGCACGGGCTCCTTTCGTCCGGGTGGATCACCAGCCGATACCGTCACGCAACGTGACCGCGGACGGGCGGTCGTCACCGCCTGCCCAACGGACTTCCAAGAGCCGGTATCGCTCATTGTATTTGCAAGAGTATGCCGCTTCGGCTGCCGGGCCGCAATGAGCGGTACGTACTCACATTGTCACGAACCACGATGTCAGGGATGCGGTTGCCGTCGGCAATAGCCGGTGATTAGTCCGTTTCAGGGGGGTACGCCGTTGGAATAAGGGGCGGTTCGTGATAAGGCGGTGAGGGTGGGCGTGCCGCACCCGAACTTCATCATCTGGTGAAGCGATGTCTGACGCGCGCGCCTGACCTGCGCCGATCTTGTGTCATACACCCGGGCGGACGCCCGCGCCGATTTGCGGTCCCGTCCCCCCGCGGCGCGGCGCCCGTCCCCCCGCGGCTCCCGCCGCCCGAACCCCTGTTCCGGACACCTGCGATACGCCGCCGCGAGCCCCGGCGCCGACCGCCCGCCGACAGGCCCGATCCGAGCAAGGCTCACGTCTTTGGGCCGTTCCGGCGGGGCGTGTGCCCGCCCGTCCGCCGCGCCCCGTCCGCCGGGACCGCGGCCGGAGGTGCTCATCGCGCTCGCCGGGGGGCCGGGCCGAAATCGGCCCCGCGCGGAGCCCGGCCGTCCGTGCGCCGCAACCGCCCCCGCCCGACTCCGGTCACCTCGCACCCGGTTCGGCGCCAAGGTGCGGAAAACGGTGTCGTGCGCGGAGCGGGACCACGCAAATCGCGGGCATCCTTCTCGGTCATTCGAGCTTGGTCATTCGAGCCGGTATGGTGAGCCGCCGCTTTAGGGGTTGACGGGCCCGTGGAATGCGGGCGAAATGAGAATGCGGAAAAACAAAAGGCCGGAGATCCCGGCGGCGGGCGTCTCGCCGGGCAAGCCCGCGGAGAAGGGTTCACCTGTGTCGCTGGGATACTTCTTCAAGGCCGGGGCCGCCCTTGAGCCGCAGGGAGAGGCGCTCTACGGCCGCTACGAGGTCATGCGCACCTGGTGCGACCAGGCGGCCGGCTGGCTCGGCATCGGCGTGGACGAGCTGCTCTCGCTGGAGATCAGGACCGACGAGCTGGCCCATATCCCGCTGCTGCGCAGCATCGTGGTCTCCCTCGGCATCGTGGACGTCCTGGAGGCGGCCGGGGTCCGGGCCCGGAGTGTCGGCGGCTACAGCAGCGGGGTCATGGTCGCGTCGTGCGTGGCCGGGGGCATCGAGCGCAAGGACCTGCTGTCGCTGGCCCGGCGCATGATGGAGGCGCCCGACCTGTCGCTGGGGCCCCGGCCGCAAGGGCTGGCCCAGCTCGCGTTCCCGCGTGCCACGCCCCAGCGCGAGATCGACTGGTACTACGGGGACGTGTGGCCGGAGGTGTACCTGGCGGCCGACTCCGGGCTGACCGCCGACGGCGAGTACCGCATGATCACCGTGTCGGGGTACCTCGACGTGCTCGAACGGCTGGCCACGCACATGCCGGCGGATCGGGCGCTGGTCTACCCCTCCTTCGGCGCGCTGCACAGCCCGCTGTCACGGCCGCTGCGCGACTTCATGGAGCCGCACGTACGCCGGACGCGGTTCCATGACCCGCGGCTGCCGCTGTTCACCGGGTTCCGGCGGGAGCCGGTGACCACGGCCGCCGAGGTCGCCGGCGCGTTCGTGCGCAACTACACCGACCCCATCTGGCTGGGGCACCTGCACGACGGCATGAGGCAGGCCGGGGTGCGGGTGGCGGTCGCCCCGGGGCCGGGCAAGCCGCTGCAGATGTCGGTGCTGCGCTGGCCGTTCGAGGTGCTTGAGGTGCTGACCCCCGACGACGTGGCCGACGCCCTGCTCACCCTGCACGACCTCGCGCTGCTCTGACCCGGCGCTCACGCCTCCAGGTCGCGCCGCCGGAAGCCCGCGTACGCGGCGGCCACGAGCACGGCCGCCAGCACGGTGAACGCGATCGGCGCCGCCCAGTTCAGCGTCATCATGGGGTGGCTGTAGCCGAACGGGGTGAACACGAAGGCGCCCCGGCCGATCAGTCCCGCTTCGCCGACGGCCACGAGGATCAGCAGGACCACCAGGAACCCCCAGCCGACCGCCACCGCGGCGCGCGGCACCAGGCCGTACAGGGCGAGGGTGACCGCGGCGATGAACCACACGGCCGGCAGCCCGAGCAGCGCCTGGCCGACCTGGTGGGTCAGCTTCTCCGGCTGCCCCGTGGCCAGCGCGTACGGCACGCCGGTGCCGAGCCCGACGAGTAGCAGCATCAGGCTCGGCCCGGCGAGCGCGAACAGGACATGACCGGACAGCCAGCGGCTCCGGCTCACCGGCCCGGCCAGCAGGGTGGCCGCGAACGCCTTCTCCTCTTCGGCGTGGGCGCGCAGCGGAATGCTCACGGCGGGCACGCCGACCACGAGGAGCAGCACGAAGGTGATGATCGCCAGGAAGGCGTCGCCGACGCTGTCGCTGTCCAGCCCGGCGAGCCATTCGCGCAGCACCCCGAGCCCGCCCAGCCGGTCGTCGAAGGTGTTGGACACCCACCCGACCAGGATGCTGACCACGGTCAGGCTCAGCGTCCAGGTCAGCAGGTGGTCGTGGTGGAGCCGCCAGGCGAGGGCGAGCGGACTGCGCAGCCGGGGCCCCGCCTGCGGCGGCCCGAACGTGCCGGCCCGGTCGGGGATCGTGCCGGAGCCGAGGTCGCGGCGCGCCGACAGCGCGTACGCGAGCGCGGCGAAGGCCACCGTGAGCGCGATCGGGACGAGTGCCACCCACCACTGCTCGTCCACGTAGACCCTGGCGAACCGGGTCCAGCCGATGGGCGACAGCCAGGCCAGCCACTCGCTCTCACCCCGGGCGCCGCCGATCCCGGGGGCGAAGGCGGCGGCGAGCAGGCCGACGCAGATGCCGCGGCCGAGCGCGGAGCTCTGGGCGAGCTGGGCCACCGTTCCGGCCGCCGCCCCGTACGCGCACCCGATCAGGGCGAACAGCAGGCCGTAGAGCAGCGAGCCCGCGAGCGGGTATCCGGTGACCAGGACGAGCAGGAGCGTCAGGGCCAGCCCGCTGACCAGGTTCGCGGCGAAGACCGCGGCGAACGCCGCGGTCAGCCCCGCCTGGCGGCCCACCGCGGTGGCGCTGATCAGCTCCCTGCGGCCCGACTCCTCCTCCGTGCGGGTGTGCCGGATCACCATGAGGGCGCTGGCGAGCCCGGCGACCAGGACGCCCTGGGCCGCCGAGCGCCAGGCGACGATGCCCTGCATGGAGGTGTCGACGACCGGCCCGAGGACCGACAGCGTGACCGGGTTGGCCTCGTTGCCCTGGGCGAAGACCTCGCGCGACTCGGGCGTCGGCAGCAGCGCCTCCAGGGAGAAGGCGTTGAAGATCGGGATCGCCACCAGCAGCAGGATCCAGATCGCGAAGCGGACCTTGTCGCGGCCCAGGATGAACAGCAGCAGGGTCAGGGCGCCGGTGTGCTGCCGGGCGGGCGCGTGGGCGCCGCCGGAGACGGTCGCGGTGGTGGCGGCCATGCTCAGCGCCCCCGCGTCGTGCCGGAGGAGGCGGTCTCGGCGCCGGAGCCGGTGCGCTGGTAGTGGCGCATGAACAGCTCCTCCAGCGACGCGGGCTGCGCGGTGATGCCGCGCAGGCCGAGCGCGCTGAGCCGGCCCATGACCTCGCCGATGTGCTCGGTGTCCACGGTGCAGTGCAGCCGCGAGCCCTCGACGCGCGCGTCGTGCACGCCGGGCAGGCCGCTCACCTGGCCGGGGTCGCCGGTGAGGTCGGCCGTGACCGTCGTACGGGTGAGGTGGCGCAGCTCCTCCAGCGTGCCGCTCTCGACGATGCGCCCGTCGCGGATGATGCTCACCCGGTCGCACAGCACCTCGACCTCGGCGAGGATGTGGCTGGACAGCAGGACGGTCACGCCCTGGTGCTTCTTCTCCGCGACGCATTTGCGGAACTCCGCCTCCATCAGCGGATCGAGCCCCGAGGTCGGCTCGTCGAGCAGCAGGAGCTCGGCGTTGGACGCCAGCGCCGCCACCAGGGCGACCTTCTGCCGGTTGCCCTTGGAGTAGGTGTGGGCCCTCTTGCGGGGATCGAGCGCGAAACGCTCGATCAGCTCGTCGCGGCGGCGCCGGTCGAGGTCGCCGCGCAGCCGGCCGAGCAGGTCGATGATCTCGCCGCCGGTGAGGTTGGGCCACAGGGTGACGTCGCCGGGCACGTAGACCAGGCGGCGGTGCAGCTCCACCGCGTCGCGCCACGGGTCGCCGCCGAGCAGGGTCACCTCGCCCGAGGTGGCGCGGAGCATGCCGAGCAGGATCCGCAGCGTGGTGGTCTTTCCGGCGCCGTTGGGGCCCAGGTAGCCGTGGACCTCGGCCGTGGTCACCGTGAGATTCAGCCCGTCGAGCGCGCGGGTGCGGCCGAAGGTCTTGACCAGGCCGGTCGCCGAAATCGCCGTTGTCATGGTTCCTCACCGGGGGCAGTGGACGGCCCGCCGGGCGGGACCGGCTGACCGCGTGGGTGTGGAGCGTATTGCTGGCCTGCGATTCGTGGTGGTGCCCGGACGGCAATCATAGGCCAGGCCGCTTGACCACGCTATCGGGAGCGGTGAAGTGCGGTTGTCATCGTAATTGAATTGACGCGCGGGAGTGCGCGGCCCGGCCCCCTAATTTCCCCGGGCGATTATTCGGCGCCCCCTATCCGCCCCTACCGGCCTGCGCCCATATGGCCAGCGTGCCGGCCACCTCGGCGGGCGGCGGCAGCGCGGCGCACTCCGCGGCCAGCCGCTCCGCGCCCGCCCGGAGAGCCGGGTCCTCCACCAGCCGTCGCAGCAGCGCCGCGTCCACGTCCTCGGGACGGGCGGTGATCGCCGCGCCCTGCCGGGTCACGGCCTGCGCGTTGAGGTGGCGGGGCAGTTCGTCGGGCAGCACGAGCTGGGGGACGCCCGCGGCGACCGCGCTCATCACGGTGCCCGCGCCGCCGTGGTGCACGAGCGCCGACGCCCCGGGCAGCAGCCGGGGCAGCGGCACCCATCCCGCCGCCTCCACGTTCGGCGGCAGCGGTTCGTACGCCTTCGCCGCCTCCGGGGGCATCGCCAGGACGACATCGGCATCGACCTGGCCGGCGGCCCGCAGGATCCGGCCCAGCCGCCCGATGCGGTCGTCCTGGGTGGAGGTGCCGCCGGTGACGACCAGGCGGGGCCGGGGAGACGGGGCCTGCCGGCAGGGGAGCACGAACCCGCCGCTGTAGGGCATGTGCCGCATGGCCAGGTCGCGCGGCTTGCCGGTGGCCAGCGCGGGCGGCACGGCGGTGACGATCCGCTCGGGCGCGCGCGCCTGTGGCGGCAGGTCGTGCCCGAACGCGCCGGCGAGCACGTCCGCGAGGTGGCCGAGCATCGAGGAGGTGTCGCAGATCTCGATGTCGTGCCGGACCGAGGGCACGCCCCGCCGGGCCGCCGCCACCGCGCCGATCGGGGTGATCTCGGAGTAGACCACCAGATCGGGCCGCCACGCCTCGGCCAGTTCCGCCAGCGGCCGGGCCAGCGTGTCGTTCAGGGCGGCGAACTTCATCCCGTGCGCGCGCAGGGCGCCCAGCCCCTGCACGTCGGGGTAGCGCCGGTGCAGTTGCTCCTCCCACTCCTCCACGGCGAATCCGGGGAGCAGGTCGGCGACCGGCAGGCCGGCCTGCCGGACGTGTTCGGTGACCCCCGCGGTGGCGAACAACACGTCGTTGCCCGTCGTACGGCCGGCCCAGGCGAGCGGCACCAGCGGCAGGACGTGACTGAGCACCGGATTGGCGACGAACAACATTCTCACGTGCGCCAATATATTGCCGCCGGGTCCACCGGAAAATGCGAAAAATAGGGGATTTGGCGAGTTAATTGGAAATGTGGGGTGGTCGCCGGTGCGTGCCTGTCTGTCCGCCGTATCCCGTCACGCTGCGCGACCCGGGCCCCGACCCCGTTCCCCCGGACCCCAGAGGCGCGCGGTAGGGGTTGACCGCCGCTCCGGCACGGGACGACGATCGGCGCAACGAGCCGCCGGAGGACGCCGATGCGAGTGCTGTTCCTGGCGCTGCCGGCCCGCACCCACCTGTACTCGATGGTCCCCCTGGCGTGGTCCCTGCACGCGGCGGGGCACCAGGTGTGCGTGGCCAGCGCGCCCGACCTCACCGCCGAGATCACCCGTACCGGGCTCACGCCGGTCGCGATCGGCGAGACGGCCGACATCGACGCCAAGGCCCGCCGCCGTACCAGGAGCGAGGTCACCAACGCCTGGACGGCGATGGCCGAGTCCAGGCCGGAGATGCTGACGTGGGACTTCGTCCTGCCCGTCCTGGCCTACAGCGCCCGGGTCATGCAGGAGCTCAACACGCCGCGGGCCATCGACGACCTGGTGGCCTTCGCCCGCGAATGGCGGCCCGACCTGGTCGTCTGGGATCCGCTCACCATGGCCGGGCCGATCGCCGCCCGCGTCACCGGCGCGGCGCACGCCCGGATGCTGTGGGGGATGGACCTGCTGGGCCGGATGCGCAGGATCTTCCTCGACATCGCCGCCCACCCGCTGTCGGAGTTCACCGAGGACCCGCTGGGCGAGTGGCTGCGGCGCGCGCTCAAGGCGTACGACCGCGACTTCGACGAGGAGGTCGTCGCCGGCCAGTGGACCATCGACCCCTGGCCGTCCTGGCTCGGCTTCCCGCTCGGGCTCAGGCGGGTCGCCGCGAGATACGTGCCCTACAACGGGCCGGTGCCCATCCCGCGGTGGGTGCTGCGGCCACCGGAGCGGCCCCGGGTGTGCCTGACGCTCGGGCTGTCGCAACGGGAGGTCGAGGGGGAGCACGAGGGCGCCCTGCCCGCGATGCTGGAGGCGCTGGGCGGCCTGGACGTCGAAGTGGTCGCCACGCTGAACGCCGCGCAGCTCGCGGCGGTCCCGGCGCTGCCGGGCAACGTGCGCCCGGTCGACTTCGTGCCGCTGAGCACGCTCCTGCCGGCCTGCTCGCTGATCATCCACCACGGCGGTTCCGGCACCTTCGGCAACGCGCTCGTGGCGGGGGTGCCGCAGTTCGTCGTCCCGGACGGCACCTGGGACAGCACCCTCATCGGCGCCAGGCTCGCCGAGCGCGGCGCCGGCCTGTCGGCGGGACCGGACGAGCGCACCCCCGAGGCCCTGCGCGAACAGGTGCGCCGCATGATCGACGACCCGTCCTTCCGGGCGAACGCCGCCCTGGCCCGCGACGAGGCGCTCGCCGCGCCCTCCCTCGCGTCGGTCGCCGCCGAACTGGAGACGCTGACCTCGGCGCACCGCACCGGCTGAGGCCCTACCGCGCCAAGGGCCCGGGGCGTACGAGGGCCGCGCCGAGGTACCGGCCGCAAGGTCGGCAGTGTGGTGACGGTCAGGCGGGTCGTACGAGGGCCGAGCCGGCCATGGCGCGCACCGTCGCGGCGAGGCCGTCGTCCAGGGACACCTCCGGCCGCCACCCCGTCGCGGCCCGGAACGCCGAGGAGTCGATCGCGTAGCCGACCGAGTCGGTCGCCGCCGCCTCGGGCGGGGCCGGGACCGAGGCCACCGGCACCGGCGGCGCGCCGGTGGCCGCCGCGACCAGCTCGGCGATCCGCGTGAACAGGGCCCTGAGCGGGGTGCCCACGCCCGTGCCGACCACCCAGTGCCGGCCGGCCAGCGCGTCGGCGTGGTCGAGCGCGGCCAGGAACGCCCGCGCCGCGTCCTCGACGTACAGCAGGTCGCGCTCGACCGTCCCGTCGTGCCACATGGTCAGCGGCTCGCCCGCCAGCGCGCGGCGGATCATCGTCGCGCACACGCCCCGGTCCGGCGCCACCGAGGCCGGGCCCTGCCCGAAGACGGTGGGCAGGCGCAGGACGACGCCCCGGAGCACGCCCTCGGCCGACGCCTGCTTCAGCGCCCGCTCGGCGCCGAGCTTGTGCCGGCCGTACACGCTGACGGGGGCGTCGGGCTCGGTGCCGTCGATCCGCCCCCCGACCGGCGCGCACACCTGCGAGGCGGACCCGGCGAACACCACCACCGGCGGCGGCCCCGCACGGCGTGCCCCGCGCAGGGCGCCGACCGTGTCGAGGAGGACGCCGAGGTTGGCCCGCTCGCCCAGGCCGTCGGACTCGGACGCCCGCCACGTGGCCGCGCCCTCGATCCTGGCCACCAGGTGCACCACCGCGTCGGCGCCGGCGACAGCGTCGGCCACGGCGGAGGGAGAGGTCAGGTCGGCCTCGCGCACCTCGACCTCGGCCGCGCCGGCCGGCACCGCGCTGGGCCTGCGGGCCACCGCGCGCAGCCGCACGGGACGCCGGGACAGGGCCGCCGTGACGGCCGAGCCGATGAAGCCGGAAGCGCCGAGGACGGTGACCAGCGGCCTGCGGGAATTCACCGCGCGGCTCCCTTCGGATTAATTCGCGCAAAAAGGTTCCGCGGGCCCAGCATAATAGCGCCCGCCGAGCCGCCAACCCCTATTCTCGAATACCCCTAACCTGGCCCGGACGTGCCGGATTCGGCTGGTCCGGCGGCTATCCTTGCGAATTATGTGGGTAGACGAACTGGCCGTCGCGGGCGCTCTGAAGTTCACTCCGCAGCGGTTTCCCGACGAGCGCGGGGTGTTCGCCTCGCCGTTTCAGGCGCCGGTTTTCCAGGAACGCGCCGGAAAGCCGCTGTTCCCGATCGCGCAGAGCAGTCTCAGCGTCTCGCGGCGCGGCGTGGTCCGCGGCCTGCACTTCACGCTGAGCCCGCCCGGCATGGCCCGGTACGTTCACTGCCCCAGAGGGCGGGCGCTGGACATCGTCGTGGACGTGCGGCTGGGCTCGCCCACGTTCGGCGCGTACGACTCGGTGCTGCTCGACGACGCCTTCCGCGCCGTCTACCTGCCGGTCGGCGTGGCGCACGCCTTCGTGTCGCTGGAGGACGACACCGTGATGTCCTACCTGATCTCGCTGAGCTACTCGCCGGAGCACGAGCACTCCCTGTCGGTCTTCGATCCCGCCATCGGGGTGGACCTCCCCGGCGACATCGACCCCATCATGTCCGCCAGGGACCGCGACGCGATGACGCTGGAGCAGGCGCGCGAGCGCGGGCTGCTCCCCGACTACGCCACCTGCCAGAAGCTGGAACTGGCGCTGTCGGCGGGCGCGGCCCGATGACCACCGCACCGCCGTGGGCGGACGGCCTCGCCCGCCGGATCGCCGAGTCGGCGCTCGCCTGGGAGAGCGGGCCGGCCGAGGTGGACGCGTTCCGCGCCTGGTTCGCCGAACGCGCGCGGACCTCCGCGGCGCTCGTCCGGCGGGTGCCGCTGGACTCCCTCACGGGCTGGCAAAACGGGGCCGACGTCATCCGGCACGCCAGCGGCCGGTTCTTCACCATCGAGGGGCTGGACATCCACGTACGCGACCGGCCGGTCCCCCACTGGCGCCAGCCGATCATCAACCAGCCCGAGATCGGCATCCTCGGCATTCTGGTCAAGGAGTTCGACGGGGTCATGCACTGCCTGATGCAGGCCAAGGTCGAGCCCGGCAACAGCAACGGGCTGCAGCTCTCGCCCACGGTGCAGGCCACCCGCAGCAACTACACCCGGGTGCACGGCGGCCGGCAGGTGCCCTATCTCGACTACTTCCGCGACCTTTCGGGATCGCGGGTCATCGCCGACGTGCGCCAGTCGGAGCAGGGGTCGGCGTTCTACCAGAAGCGCAACCGCAACATGATCGTCGAGACCACCGACGACGTCGAGGTGCTCGACGGCTTCCGGTGGATGACGCTCGGCCAGATGCATCGCGTGCTCGCCCTCGACGACCTGGTCAACATGGACGCCCGCACGGTCATGTCGTGCCTGCCGTTCGCGACCAGCGACCCGGCCGGGCGCGAGGAGGGCGACGGCTTCCGCGCGGCGCTGCTGCGCTCCTGCGACGGCACCAGCCCCGCCCTGCACCGGCTCGGCGAGATCCTGAGCTGGGTGACCGACGCCAGGACCAGGATCGACGTCAGCACCTCCCTCATCCCGCTGCGCGAGGTGAGCGGCTGGCGGCGCACCGAGGAGCGGATCTCGCACGAGACCGGCCTGTTCTTCAGCGTGATCGGCGTCGATGTCGAGGCGACCGGCCGCGAGGTCGCGCACTGGACGCAGCCGATGATCGAGCCCCACGGCACCGGCCTGGTGGCGTTCCTGTGCCGGCGGATCGACGGCGTGCTGCACGTGCTGGTGCAGGCCCAGGTCGAGGCGGGGTACGTCGATGTGATCGAGCTGGCCCCGACCGTGCAGTGCACGCCCGACAACTACTCCTGCCTGCCGGCCGACGCCCGTCCGCCGTTCCTGGACGAGGTGCTGCTGGCCCGCCCGGAACAGATCCGGTTCACCGCCGTCCTGTCGGAGGAGGGCGGCCGGTTCTTCCACGCCCGCAACCGCTACACGATCATCGAGGTGGAGCCGGACGCCGACCTGGCCCACCCCAACTACCGCTGGGTCACCATGGCTCAGCTCGCCGACCTGCTGCGGCACAGCCACTACCTCAACGTGCAGGCCCGCAGCCTGGTCGCCTGCCTGCACAGCCTGACGAGCGCCCGGGACTGACCCCGTCCCGGGCGCCCGTCCCGCGCGGGCTCACAGGGCGGCCAGCACCTCGCGTACGGCGAGGATCACCTTCTCCTGGGTGTCCAGCGGCAGCGCCGGGTACATCGGCAGCGAGAAGATCTCCTCCGCCAGCCGCTCGGTCGTCGGCAGCGACCCCTTCTCGTAGCCGAGGTGCGCGAAGCCCGTCATCGTGTGCACCGGCCAGGGGTAGCTGATGTTCAGGAAGATGTCGTACGCCTTCAGCGCCTCGATGATGTCGTCACGGCGCGGGTGGCGCACCACGTACACGTAGTAGACGTGCTCGTTGCCGGGCGCGGTGGCCGGGAGCGTCAGCTCGGTGTCGCCGAGCCCCTCCTCGTACCGGCGGGCGACCGCGCGGCGGCCCTCCACGTACGCGTCCAGCCGGGTGAGCTTGCGCCGCAGGATCTCGGCCTGCACCTCGTCCAGGCGGCTGTTGTGGCCGGGGGTCGCCACGACGTAGTAGCGCTCCTCCATGCCGTAGTAGCGCAGCCGGCGCAGGTTGCGGGCCACCTCGTCGTCGGAGGTCACCACCGCGCCGCCGTCGCCGTACGCGCCCAGGACCTTGGTCGGGTAGAACGAGTACGCCGCCGCGTGGCCCATCGTGCCGGCCGGCTCGCCGTGGTGGCGGGCGGCGTGCGCCTGGGCGCAGTCCTCCAGGATCACCAGGTCGTGCTGCGCGGCCAGGGCCCGCAGCGGCGCCATGTCCACGCACTGGCCGTACAGGTGGACCGGCAGCAGGCAGCGCGTCCGCTCGGTGATCAGGTCCTTCACCTGGGCGACGTCCATCAGGTAGTGGTCGGGGTCCACGTCGGCGAACACGGGGACCGCCCCCACGGCGTCGATCGCGACCACGGTGGGCGCGGCCGTGTTGGAGACCGTGATCACCTCGTCGCCGGGGCCGACGCCGAGCGCCTGGAGCGCGAGCTTGATGGCGTTGGTGCCGTTGTCCACGCCGACGCAGTGGGCCGCGCCGTGGTAGGCGGCGAACTCCTCCTCGAACCCGCGGACGCTCTCGCCGAGGATCAGCCGGCCGGACTCGAACACCTTCTCCACGGCGGCCAGCAGGTCGGCCCGTTCCTTCTCGTACTCGGGCAGGTAGTCCCAGACTCGTGTGGTCATGCGGGCGGTGTCCCTCTCGGTCTCGTCCACGATCTGCCAGGCACAGCACACTGCGCGACGCCGGGCCGGACAACCCCTAACGGCCCCCTGACCGGCCCGGGGACGCGGCTACGCCATGGGATGGCCGGGTACGACGCGCTCGGCGATGACCCGCAGCACCTCGCGCGAGTGGTCGCTCAGGTAGAAGTGGCCGCCGGGGAAGACCCGGACGTCGAAGCCGCCCGTGGTGTGCCCGCGCCACGCCTCCGCCTCGGCCACGGTCACCTTCGGGTCGCGGTCGCCCAGGATCGCGGTGATCGGGCAGGCCAGCGGGGGCCCCGGCCGGTAGGCGTAGGTCTCCGAGGCGCGGTAGTCGGCCCGGATCGCCGGCAGCACCATGCGCAGGACGTCCTCGTCCTCCAGCAGCCGCGAGTCGGTGCCCCGCAGCCGCGCCACATCGCGCAACAGCTCCTCGTCGCCCAGCTCGTGCACCCGCTCCTCGCGCGTGGTCGAGGGCGCGCGCCGGCCCGAGGCGAAGAGCCACGCGAGCGGGGCCCCGTGGTCGCGCTCCAGCCGGAGGGCGACCTCGAAGGCCAGCGTCGCGCCCATGCTGTGCCCGAACAGCGCGAGCGGCAGGTCGAGCAGCGGCGCGAGCACCCGGGCGACCTGGTCGGCCAGCTCCGGGATGGTCTCCACGCACGGCTCCGAGCGCCGGTCCTGCCGCCCCGGGTACTGCACCGACAAGACGTCCACGGCCGGCGCGAGCGCCTGGGAGACCGGCCGGAAGAACGGCGCCGAACCGCCCGCGTGCGGCAGGCACACCAGCCGGACGGACGCCCCCGGCGCGGGGGTGTAGCGGCGGACCCACAGATCCGAGTCGAGCCGAACGGTCATAGACGCACTTCCTGTCGCTGCTTGAGCGGCTCCCACCACTCCCGGTTCCGCCTGTACCAGTCCACGGTGTCGCGCAGGCCCTCGCGCAGCGGGATCGCGGCCCGGAACCCCAGCTCCCGCTCGATCTTGCCCGTGGACAGCGAGTAGCGCCGGTCGTGCCCGAGGCGGTCGCCGACGTACTCGATGCGGGACGCGTCGGCGCCCATGATGGCCAGCAGCTCCATCGTGAGCTCCAGATTCGTCAGCTCGTTGCCGCCCCCGATGTTGTACGTGCCGCCGGGGCGGCCGGCCGCCGCCACCAGGGCCAGGGCGCGGCAGTGGTCGTCCACGTGGATCCAGTCGCGCACGTTGCGGCCGTCGCCGTACAGCGGGACCGTGCGGCCCTCCAGCAGGTTCGTGATGAACAGCGGGATCAGCTTCTCCGGGAACTGGTACGGGCCGTACGTGTTGGAGCCCCGGGTGACGCAGACGGGCAGGCCGTGCGTACGGTGGTAGGCCCGCGCCAGCAACTCCGCCCCCGCCTTGGACGCCGAGTACGGTGAGTTGGGCTCCAGCGACCGGTCCTCGTCCCAGGAGCCGGACGCGATCGAGCCGTACACCTCGTCGGTCGAGACGACCACCACCTTGGCGACCCGGGCCTCCATCGCCGCCTGGAGCACGGTGTGGGTGCCCACGACGTTGGTGCGCACGAAGTCGCGCGAGTCGGCGATCGACCGGTCCACGTGCGACTCGGCGGCGAAGTGCACGACGACGTCGCCGGCGCACAGCGACTCGGCCATGAAGCCGCCGTCGCACACGTCGCCCCGCGTGAACGTCAGCCGCGGATCGTCCAGCACCGGCGCCAGGTTGGCCCGCGTGCCGGCGTAGGTCAGCTTGTCCAGGACGCGGACCTCCAGGCCGGCGTCGTCGATGTAGTGCCCTCCCAGGAGCCTGCGCACGAAGTTCGAGCCGATGAAACCGGCGCCGCCGGTCACGACGATTCGCATGAGCCCGCCTCTCGAAGTCGGGTGGCGGTGACGTGCATGACATTGCGGCCGTACGACGACGTGGGTTCCGGCCGCTCGCAGCGTAGGCCGCCCTCGCCCCCTAGCGGCAACCCCTAATCGGCCCGGTCACTCGCCGGCCGGGACCGGCGGCGGCTCCCCGGCCAGCAGCAGCCTCGTCTGGGCCCGCAGCCCGTCGGCGTGCCGGGGGTGGGTGAGCACCAGGAAGCGCTCCGCGCGGACCGCCTCCACGACGGCGGCGGCCACCTCGGCCGGGTCGATGCCGTGCCGGACGCTGTCCTCGGCGAACGCGCGCATGGCGGCGCCGTCGTCGCTGTCGCCGGTCGCGGCGAGCTCCGGGGGCCGGTTCCGCTCGGAGCGGGCGATCCCGGTCCGCACCACCCCGGGGCACAGGGCGGTGACCTTCAGCCGCGACCCGGCCAGCCGCAGGTCCTGGGCCAGGCACTGGGTGGCGGCGAAGGCGGCGTACTTGCTGACCGCGTACGGCGCCGCGTACGGGCCGGCGAGCAGCCCCGCCACCGACACGGTGTTCACGATGTGCCCCTCGGTGCCCTGCTCGATCATCCGCGGCACGAACGCGCGGATGCCGTGCAACACCCCCCAGGTGTTGACGCCGAACGACCAGGCGAAGTCGGCCGGCTCGCGGGTCCAGATCCGGCCCCCGCACAGCACGCCGGCGTTGTTGCACAGCAGGTGCACCTCGCCGAACTCGGCGAACGCCCGGTCGGCCAGGTCCCGCACCGCCGCGGCGTCGCTGACGTCCGTCACCTGGGTCAGCACCTTGCCGGCCTCCGGCGCCGAGGCGGCCAGCCGGGCGGTGGCGGCCAGCTCCTTCTCCTCGATGTCGGACAGCATCAGCGCCATGCCCTCGGCGGCGAACCTGCGGGCCATGGCCCGGCCGATGCCGCCCGCGGCGCCGGTGATCACGGCGACCCTGCCCGCCAGCCGCTTCACGCGTGTCTCCTGGCCGTCGATGTCACTGTGTCCAGTTCCTTCCGGGTGATCGGCGGTTCGCCGAGCGGCGGGTGGGCGGGCGGGCGGCGCAGCGCGGCCACCACGCCGGGCGCCTGAAGGCCGGCGAGCGGGCCCGAGAGGGTGTTCACGTCGATCACGGCGGCGCTCACCTCGGGGTCGCGCAGCGCGGCGGAGCCGAGCAGGTCGCCGAACTCGGGGCCGCCCTCCGGCGGGCGCCGGGTCAGGCGGGGGTCGGCCGACCGGACGCGGCAGCCGGGATAGCGGACGTCCAGCGAGGTCGCCAGCAGCCAGGGATCGTCCGCGGCCGCCGCCACCGCCCGCTGCGCCTCCCGGGTGCCGGCGGGGCCGGGCGCCCGCGCGAGCGCGCGGTCCAGCGCCTCGGCGGCGTGGGCGGCGGCGCTCATCCCGTGGCCGTGCACCGGATTGAACGCCGCCAGCGCGTCGCCCAGCACCACGAGCCCTTCGGGCCAGGCCGCCATGTCGGCCCAGCGCAGCCTCCGGTTGGCCGTGCTGCGGGAGCCGTAGACCGGGGTGAGCGGCTCGGCGCCGGCGATGAGCGTGCCGATCAGCGGGTGGCGGACCCGCCGGGCGCACTCGGCGAAGTCCTCCTCGGCCATGGACGGCTCGCCGCCCCGCGTGCCGGACAGCGTCACGATCCAGCGGCCGTCCTCGATCGGCAGCAGCACCGCGTTCCGGCCTGGCACCGGCTCGCGGTGGTCGGCGTAGATCGCCACCAGCGGGAACCCCTCCCGCGCCCCGGGCGGCGCCCGGAACACCCGGGTCGCGTACGCGGTGCCGGGGTCGATCACCTCCTCCTCCGGCACGGCGGCGCCCAGCTCGGCCAGCCAGCGCGAGAGCTGCGACCCGCGCCCGGCGGCGTTGACCACCACGTCGGCGGGCAGCTCGCGCTCCGGCCCGCCGTCACGGGGCCGGACGCGGACGCCGGTGACCGCGCCCGGCCCGCCGCGCAGACCGGTCACGTCGGCCCCCTCCACCAGGGTGATCCGAGGGTCCGCGAGCACGGCCCGCCCGACGACCCAGTCCAGCAGCTCCCGGCTGCACGCGAAGATGTGCCTGGTCGAGGGGAAGCGCCGCTGCCAGCCGTACGCGGACATGGACACCACGCCGCCCGGCATGCCGACGCGGCGCGCGCCCGCGGCCTCCAGGCGGTCCGACGTGCCGGGCAGCAGCGCGTCCAGCGCCCGGACCCCGCCGCTCATCAGCAGGTGGGCGTGGCGCGCCTGGGGCACCCCGCGGCGGGGACGCGGCCCGGAGGGCAGCGCGTCGCGCTCGACGAGCGTCACCCTGCCGACCCGCCTGGCCAGCACGGAGGCCGCGAGCATGCCCGCGAGCCCCGCGCCGGCGACCACCGCTGTTCCCGTAGGCATAGGCGATCCTCCTCCACCGCACGTCTATCCCGGTGGCGCGCCGCGGTCCACCCCAGTCGGCCCCCTACATCTGGACGCTCACGTCCGACTTCCCCCAGAACACCCGCATGCCGCTGATCAGCCACTCGTGGTCCAGCCGCATGACGGCGAGCAGATCGAAGCGCAGCCGCCCGCGCTCGGGCTCCGAGGGGGGAGTGACCAGCCCCGCCGCCGCCAGGTCGTGGCCGACCGGCACGTAGTCCATGGTGGCGACGATCGGCACCGCGACGTGCAGGCCGTCCTGCGCCGGGATCGGGCGTCCGGGCAGCTCCTCGGCCCGGCCCGCCAGCACCCGGGCGAAGTGGGCGCCCAGGGCCGTGCGCCCGATGACCGGAGGTGTCCCCACGGGGTCCTCGAACCGCACGTCCACGGCGAACAGCCTGAGGAGAGAGGGGAGGTTCCCCGCGTTCACCCGGCGGCAGTATTCCAGTGCCACTTCCTTGCGCACGGTTTCGTCGATCATCGGCAATTCTCCCGTCGCGATGACGGCAGGCGTCCCCGGGGGCCTCAACGGCCAAGGGGGGAGGGCCGGACCCTTAGGGGTTACGCCTGCCCTGGGCGGCTCATATCGTGCGAGGCGATAGGTCGGTCGTGACGGCTGCGTCGCATTCTCGGGTGAAGAAGGCGTGTGATCTAAGCGACTATGAGTGGATATACCACGGATAACTCCTCTCAGTTAGGCCCACCCAGCCCGGAAGAGCCGCCCATCGCCGTCGTGGGGGTGAGCTGCCGCCTCCCCGGAGCCGCAACGCCCGCGGACCTGTGGCGGCTGCTGCGCGACGGCCGCGACGCGATCGGCCCCATGCCGCCCTCCCGCCGCACCCCCGACCAGCCGGACGACCCCGGCCCGGCCGGCTGGCTGGACTCCGCCGACCTGTTCGACCCCGACTTCTTCGGCATCTCACCGCGAGAGGCCGCCGCCATGGACCCCCAGCAGCGCCTGGTCCTGGAGCTGGCCTGGGAGGCGCTGGAGGACGCGGGCCTCGTCGCCGCCGCGCTCGCCGGCACCCGCACCGGCGTCGTCATCGGCGCGATCTCGGACGACTACGCCCGCCTCCAGCAGGAACGCGGCCCCGCCCACCTCACCCGGCACACCGTGACCGGCCTCAGCCGCGGCGTCATCGCCAACCGCGTCTCCTACACCCTGGGCCTGCGCGGGCCGAGCATCACCCTGGACACCGGCCAGTCCTCGTCCCTGGTGGCGGTCCACCTCGCCGCCGACGCGCTGCGCCGGGGCGAGAGCGACCTCGCATTGGCCGGAGGCGTCAACCTCAACCTCGGCTCCGCCGGCACGCTCATGCTGGACCGCTTCGGCGTCCTGTCCCCCGACCGCCGCTGCCACACCTTCGACGAGCGCGCCAACGGCTTCGTACGCGGTGAGGGCGGCGCCGTCGTCGTGCTCAAACGGCTCGCCGACGCCATGGCCGACGGCGACCCCGTCTACTGCCTGATCCACGGCGGCGCCGTCAACAACGACGGCGGCGGCGACGGCCTCACCGTCCCCGACCCCGCCGGGCAGCGCGACGTGCTGCGCCTCGCCTACCGGCGCGCCGGGATCGCCCCCGCCGCCGTCCAGTACGTCGAACTGCACGGCGCGGGCACCAGGGCCGGCGACCCCGTGGAGGCCGCCGCGCTCGGCGCCGTGCTCGGGGCGGAGCGGCCCCCCGGCTCGCCGCTCCGCGTCGGATCGGTCAAGACCAACCTCGGCCACCTGGAGGGCGCCGCCGGCGTCGCCGGGCTGCTGAAGGTCATCCTGTCCATCCGGAACCGGGAACTGCCCCCCAGCCTCAACTTCCGCACCCCGCCCCCCGACATCCCGCTCGGCGAGCTCAACCTGCGCGTGCAGACCGCGCTCACCCCGTGGCCCGACCCCGCGGCGCCGCTCGTCGCGGGCGTGAGCTCCATCGGCATGGGCGGCACCAACTGCCACCTCGTCCTGGCCGAGGCGCCGCCCGCCCCCGCCCCGGCCGAGGCCCCCGCCGCACGGCGCCTCTTCCCCCTCTCCGCGCGCACCGAGGACGCCCTGCGCGCCCAGGCCGCCGCCCTGTCCCGGGCGCTGGACGCCGAGACGGGCGGCGAGCGCGACGCCGACATCGCGTACTCGCTCGCCACCGGCCGCACCGCGTTCGGCCACCGCGCCGTCGTCACCGCCCGCGACCGGGACGGGCTGCGCCGCGCGCTGGACGCCCTGGCCGAGGGCAGGGGCGACACCGGCCTGGTGACGGGCCACGCCGCCGGACGGCCCCCGCTGGCGATGATGTTCACCGGCCAGGGCGCCCAGCGGCCGGGCATGGGCCGGGAGGCGTACGAACGCTTCCCGGTGTTCGCCGAGGCGCTGGACGACGTGCTCGGCCACCTCGACCCGCTCGTCCGCGAGGCCATGTGGAGCGAGCCCGGCACCGCCGAAGCCGCCCTGCTGGACGAGACCGCGTACACGCAGCCCGCGCTGTTCGCCCTGGAAGTCGCGCTGTTCCGGCTCATCAGCGCATGGGGCGTCGAACCCGGCCTGCTGATCGGGCACTCCGTCGGCGAGCTCGCCGCCGCGCACGCCGCCGGCGTCCTCACCCTCCCGGACGCCTGCGCCCTGGTGTCGGCACGCGGCCGGCTGATGCAGGACCTGCCCGGGACCGGCGCCATGGCCGCCGTCCAGGCCGGCGAGGACGAGATGCTGGCCGCCCTCGCCGGCCGCGAGGACCGCGTCGTCATCGGCGCGATCAACGGCCCGTCCTCCCTCGTCGTCTCCGGCGACGAGGACGCGGTGGCCGAGGTCGTCCAGGAGTGGCGGGCGCGCGGGCGCAAGACCCGCCGGCTGCGCATCAGCGTCGCCTCCCACTCGCCCCACGTGGACCCGATGCTCGGCGAGTTCCGGCGGCTCGCCGAGACGCTGACGTTCGCCCCGCCGCGCGTCCCCGTCGTCTCCAACCTCACCGGCGAGCTCGCCGGCGACGAGATCACCACACCCGGCTACTGGGTCAGGCACGTCCGCCACGCCGTGCGCTTCCACGACGGCGTCCGGCGGCTCGAAGCCGCCGGCATCGGCGCGTACGTCGAGGTGGGACCCGACGCCGTGCTCAGCACCGCCGCCCGCGAGAGCGTGACCCGGCGCGGCCCGCGCTTCCTGCCGCTGATGCGGCGCGGACGCGCCGAGGAGGCCACGATCCTGGCCGCCGTCGCCGAGCTGCACGCCGGCGGCACGCCTGTCCACTGGCCCGCCCTCTTCGACGGCGACGGCGCCCGCCGGGTCAGCCTGCCCACGTATCCGTTCCAGCGCCGCCGCTGCTGGCTGGACGGCACGCCGTCACCCGCCACCGGCGAACCCGTCCCCGAGACGGACGAGACCCCGCCGCCGCCCGAGCCGTCCCCGGAACCGCCGCCCGCGCCCGCCGCGACCCCGGCCGAGCGCTGGCCCGCCGTCCGGGAGGAGATCGGCCTGCGACTGGCCACGGTGCTCGGACACGAGTCGCCCGGCGCGGTCGAGACCCACCGCACCTTCCGCGACCTCGGCCTGGACTCCATGGGCGCGGTGGAACTCCGCGACCGGCTCGCCGCCGCGACCGGCCTCGCCCTGCCCGACACGATCCTGTTCGACCACCCGACCCCCGAGGCCCTGACGGCCCGCCTGCGCGAGCTGTTCCTCGGCGACGCCGCCCCCGGCACAGGCCCGCGGGCCGAGACCGGACCCGGCGCCGACCCGATCGCCATCGTCGGCATGGCCTGCCGCTTCCCCGGCGGCGTGGCCTCACCCGAGGACCTGTGGCGGCTCGTCGCCGACGGCACGGACGCGATCACCGGGTTCCCCCGGGACCGCGGCTGGGACCTCGCGGACCTGTACGACCCCGAGCTCGCCCGGCCGGGCACCGCGTCCGTCCGCACCGGAGGCTTCCTCGACGGGGCCGCCGGCTTCGACGCCGGCTTCTTCGGCATCTCCCCGCGCGAGGCGCTGGCGATGGACCCGCAGCAGCGGCTGCTCCTGGAGACCTCCTTCGACTGCCTCCAGCACGCGGGCGTGGACCCGGCGGGGCTGCGCGGCGGCCGCGTGGGCGTCTTCGTCGGCGCGACCTCCCAGGAGTACGGCCCCCGCATGCACGAGGGCCACGACGCCGCCACCGGATACGTCCTCACCGGCACGACCCCCAGCGTCGCCTCCGGCCGCATCGCCTACACCTTCGGCTTCGAGGGCCCGGCCGTGACCGTGGACACCGCCTGCTCGGCGTCGCTGGTCGCGCTCCACCTCGCCTGCCAGTCGCTGCGCGCCGGCGAGTGCTCGCTCGCCCTCGCGGGCGGCGTCACCGTCATGTCCACCCCCGGCATGTTCATCGAGATGAGCCGCCAGCGCGGCCTGGCCCCCGACGGCCGCTGCAAGCCCTTCGCCGCCGCGGCCGACGGCACCGGCTGGGCCGAGGGCGTCGGCGTGCTGCTGGTGGAACGCCTGTCGGACGCGCGCCGCAACGGCCATCGCGTGCTGGCCGTGGTCCGCGGCTCGGCGATCAACCAGGACGGCGCCTCCAACGGCCTGACCGCGCCGAACGGCCTGGCCCAGCAGCGCGTGGTACGGCAGGCACTCGCCAACGCCGGGCTGTCGGCGTCGGACGTGGACGCGGTGGAGGCGCACGGCACCGGGACGAGGCTCGGCGACCCGATCGAGGCGCAGGCGTTGCTCACCACCTACGGGCAGGGCCGGGAACGGCCGCTGTGGCTGGGGTCGGTGAAGTCCAACATCGGTCACGCCCAGGCCGCCGCCGGGGTGGCGGGTGTGATCAAGATGGTCATGGCGATGCGGCACGGGGTCCTGCCGAAGACGTTGCACGTGGACGAGCCGAGCCCGCATGTGGACTGGTCGGCGGGCGCTGTGGAGCTGCTGACCGAGGCCCGGGCGTGGGAGTCGGCGGGTCCGCGCCGGGCGGGGGTGTCGTCGTTCGGGATCAGCGGGACGAACGCGCATGTGATCGTGGAGGAGGCGCCAGAGGTCGGGCCGGTGCCGGTGGCCGAGCCGGTGCTGCGCGGTGATGTGGTGCCGTTGGTGCTCTCGGGGCGGGACGACGCCGGGCTGCGTGCCGTGGCCGGGCAGATCGGGGACGTGCTGGCCGCGCAGTCGCTATCGGACGTGGCATGGTCGTTGTTGTCGCGGCCGGTGCTGGATCGGCGGGCCGTGGTGCTGGCGGCCGGTCGTGACGCGGCGCTCGCCGGTCTGGCCGGTGTGGAGCCGGTGGCTCCTGGGGCCGGGAAAGCGGTGTTCGTGTTCCCCGGGCAGGGCTGGCAGTGGGCGGGGATGACCTCCGGGCTGCTGGACTCCTCCCCGGTGTTCGCCGAGGCGATGGCCGAGTGTGAGCGGGCGTTGGGCGTGCCCGTGACCGAGATCCTGCGCTCGGGGACCGAGCTGGAGCGGGTGGATGTGGTCCAGCCGGTCCTGTTCGCGGTCATGGTCTCCCTCGCCCGGTTGTGGCGGGCGTGCGGCGTGGAGCCGAAGGCCGTGGTGGGGCACTCGCAAGGAGAGGTGGCCGCCGCGTGCGTGGCCGGGGCGTTGTCGCTGGAGGACGCCGCCCGGGTGGTGGTGGCGCGCAGCCGGGCCGTGGCCGAGGTCCTGTCCGGCCGGGGCGGTATGGCGGTGGCGCGGATGCCCTTGGCCGAGGCGGAGAAGCTGATCGCGGGCCGTGAGGTGGAGATCGCAGCGGTCAACGGCCCGGCACAGATCGTGCTCTCCGGCGCGGTGGATGGCCTCGTGACAGATGAGCGGGTGCGCCGGATCGGCGTGGACTACGCCTCACACTGCGCCCAGGTGGAGGCGATCCGGGACCGGCTCCTGGCCGAGCTGGCGGACATCACCCCACGTCAGGCCGGGCTGCCGATGTGGTCCACGGTGACCGGCGGCTGGGTAGGCGGCGGTGAGCTGGACGCGGCGTACTGGTATGCCAACCTGCGCCGCCCCGTGCGGTTCGGCGAGGCGATCGAGGCCCTGACCGGGGATGGCTTCGACGCGTTCGTGGAGGTGAGCGCGCATCCGGTCCTGGCACAGGCGATCGAGCACCCGCATGTGATCCCGACCCTGCGCCGTGACTCGGACCGGTTCATCGAGGCGCTGGCCCGCGCCCATGGCGCCGGGATCGAGGTGGACTGGCGCACCGTCGTCCCGCCCGCCCGCCAGGTCGAGCTGCCGCCGTACCCGTTCCAGCGGGAGCGCTACTGGCTGCGCGGCTCGCCGGCCGCGGACGCGGCCGGGCTGGGCGTGGACCGGGCGGATCACCCGTTGCTCGGGGCGCGGGTGGCGCTGGCCGGCGGCGACCAGGTCGTGTTCACCGGCCGGATCACCCTGACCGCGCATCCCTGGCTGGGGGACCACGCGGTGGGCGGTGCGGTGGTGCTGCCGGGCGCGGCCCTGGCGGAGATGGTCGCACGGGCGGGGGAGGAGGCCGGGTGCGGCCAGGTGGCCGAGCTGACCCTGCACACCCCGCTCGCGATCCCCGCCGATGGCGGCGTGCAGGTGCAGGTGCTGCTCCGGGAACCCGGTCAGGACGGGGCGCGGGAGGTGCTGGTGCACGCCCGCGGCGAGGAGGAGGCCGAGTGGGTGCGCCACGCGGTGGGCGTGGTCGAACCCGCCCGCGGTGAGCCCGATTTCGAGCTGGGCGTGTGGCCGCCCCCGGATGCCGAGCCGATCGATGTCACGGACTTCTACGATCGCGCGGCCGGAACCGGCTACCAGTATGGCCCGGCCTTCCAGGGGATACGGGCGGCCTGGCGGCGCGGCGGCGAGATCCACGCCGAGATCGCCGTCGCCGAGGACGCCACCGGCTTCCTGATGCATCCGGCGTTGCTGGACGCCGCGGTGCAGGCGGTGCTGCTCGGCGGGCTCGACGGGTTACGGCTGCCGTTCGCCTGGACCGGCCTGAGCATCTTCGCCTCCGGCGCGACGGCCGCACGCGTACGGGTCACGCCGACCGGTGCGAACACGGCCGAGATGGCAGTCGCGGACGCGGCGGGCCGACCGCTGGCGGTGCTGAAGTCGCTCGAAATGCGCGAGACGGCGATGCGGGCGGCCGTGGCACAGCACCTGTACGGCGTGGACTGGACCCGGGTCGAGCCGGCCCGCGCAAGTGGACGCTGGGCGCTCCTCGGCGACGGTTATCGCGACGGTGACGGCAGCCTGGCGGGCGTGAGCGTGGAGACGCGCTGTGCGGAGCTCGGCGAACTCACCTGGACGCCCGACGTCGTGCTCGTGCCCGTCCTGCCCGGACCCGGCTCCGCCGGTCTCGCCGAGGACGCGCGGGCCGCCGTGCACCGGGTCAACGACCTGGTTCGCGCGTGGCTGGCCGATGAGCGGTTCGAGTCCTCCAGGCTCGTCCTGGTGACCCGGGGCGCGGTGGCGGCCGGTCCGGACGCCGGCGTGGCGGACCTCGTCCATGCCCCGATCTGGGGGTTCATCCGGTCGGCGCAGTCCGAGCGGCCCGGCCGGTTCACACTGCTGGACATCGACGGGCATCCCGCGGACGTGGCCGGCGCGGTGGCGACCGGCGAACCGCAGATCGCCGTACGCTCCGGCGACCTGCTCGTCCCCCGGCTGGCCCGGATCGAGCCGGGGACGGGTGAGGCGCCGCGACCCGATGGCGCCGTCCTGGTGACCGGCGGCACCGGAACCCTGGGCGGGCTGCTCGCCCGGCATCTCGTCACCGCGCACGGAGTCCGGCACCTCGTCCTCACCGGACGCCGGGGCATGGACGCGCCGGGGGCCGAACGGCTCCTTGCCGACCTGACCGAACTCGGCGCCGGCGTCACGATCGCCGCCTGCGACGTGGCCGACCGGGACGAGCTCGCCGCGCTGCTCGACCGGATACGCGCCGAGCGCCCGCTGTCCGGGGTCGTGCACGCCGCCGGAGTGGTGGACGACGGGCTCGCGGGATCGCAGAGCCGGGAACGGCTCGACCGGGTGCTCCGGCCGAAGCTCGACGCCGCCGTCCACCTGCATGAGCTGACCATGGGCGACGACCTGGCGTTCTTCCACCTGTTCTCATCGGCGTCCGGCGTTCTCGGCAACGCGGGACAGGCCGGGTACGCCGCCGCCAACGCCTTCCTCGACGCGCTCGCGCACCACCGCCGTGCCCGCGGCCTCCCGGCCATCTCGCTGGCGTGGGGGCTGTGGGAGCCGCGCTCCGCGATGTCCGGGCACCTTGACGACGCGGGCCGGGCCCGGATGCGGCGTACCGGGCTCGGGGCCGTCTCCGCCGAGGAAGGGCTCGCGCTCTACGACGCCGCCGTCCTCGGCCAGGGCCGGGCGCTGGCCGTACCGACCCGGGTGGACTTCGCGGTGCTACGCCGTCAGGCCCGCGCGGGCGAGACGCCGGCGCTGCTGCGCGGGCTGGTGGACACCTCCGCCGCGCCGAGAACCGGCTCCGGCATCGGCACCGCGTCCGGCCTCCTGGCCCGGCTCGCCGAGCTGCCCGACCCCGAGCGGCGCCAGGCCCTCCTCGATCTCGTACGCACGCACACCGCGGTCGTCCTCGGCCGCGCCGACGGCCGCGAGATCGAGTCCGGGCGGGCGTTCAAGGATCTCGGCCTCGACTCGCTCACCGCCGTCGAACTGCGCAACCGCCTCAACACCGCCACCGGCCGGAGGCTGCCCGCCACACTGGTCTTCGACCACCCGACGCCGGTGGCGCTCGCCGATGCCCTGTACGAGACGCTCGTCCGGCCCGCCGACGGCGACACGCCCGCGGTCGTACCGGCCGGCGGCGACGACGCCATCGCGATCGTCGGCATGGCCTGCCGCTACCCGGGCGGAGTGGCCTCGCCGGAGGACCTGTGGCGGCTGGTCGCCGACGGCGGGGACGCCGTCGGCGCCTTCCCCACCGACCGTGGCTGGGACCTCGCGGCGCTGTTCCACCCCGACCCCGGCCGGCCGGGCACGAGCCACACCCGCGAAGGCGGGTTCCTGTACGACGCGGCCGAGTTCGACGCGGACTTCTTCGGCATCTCGCCGCGTGAGGCGCTGGCGATGGACCCGCAGCAGCGGCTGCTGCTGGAGACCTCCTGGGAGGTGTTCGAGCGGGCGGGCATCGACATCCGCGGCGCGAAGGGCACCCCGGCCGGGGTCTTCATGGGCGTGATGTACCACGACTACACCCCCGCCGTGGGCCAGGTGCCCGAGGACGTCGAAGGCCACGTGGTGACCGGCGGCGCGGCGAGCGTGGTCTCGGGGCGGGTGGCGTACACGTTCGGGTTCGAGGGGCCGGCGGTGACGGTGGACACGGCGTGCTCGTCGTCGCTGGTCGCACTGCACCTGGCGAGCCAGTCGCTACGGGCGGGCGAATGCCATTTGGCGCTGGCCGGCGGGGTGACGGTGATGGCCGGCCCGGCCACCTTCGTCTCCTTCTCCCGTCAGCAGGGCCTCGCCCCGGACGGCCGCTGCAAGTCGTTCGCGGCGGCGGCGGACGGCACCGGCTGGGCCGAGGGCGCGGGCGTCCTCCTGCTGGAACGCCTCTCCGACGCCCGGCGGAACGGCCACCGGGTGCTGGCGGTCATCCGCGGTTCCGCGATCAATCAGGACGGCGCGTCGAACGGCCTGACCGCGCCGAACGGCCCGTCGCAGCAGCGGGTCATCAGGCAGGCGCTCGCCAACGCCGGCCTGTCCGGGTCGGATGTGGACGCGGTGGAGGCCCATGGGACGGGGACGACCCTGGGTGACCCGATCGAGGCGCAGGCGTTGCTCGCCACCTACGGGCAGGGCCGGGAGCGGCCGTTGTGGCTGGGGTCGGTGAAGTCGAACATCGGTCATGCCCAGGCTGCGGCCGGGGTGGCCGGTGTGATCAAGATGGTCATGGCGATGCGGCACGGGGTCCTGCCGAGGACGTTGCACGTGGACGAGCCCACGCCGCATGTGGACTGGTCGGCGGGGTCGGTGGAGTTGCTGACCGAGGCGCGGGCGTGGGAGTCGGCGGGTCCGCGCCGGGCGGGGGTGTCGTCGTTCGGGATCAGCGGGACGAACGCGCATGTGATCGTGGAGGAGGCGCCGGAGGCCGAGCCGGTGCCGGTGGCCGATCCGGTGCTGCGCGGTGATGTGGTCCCGTTGGTGCTCTCGGGCCGGGACGACGCCGGGCTGCGGGCGGTCGCCGAGCGAGTGGCGGGGGTGCTGGCGCGGGAGCCGGTGGCGGGTGTGGCGTGGTCGTTGTTGTCGCGGCCGGTGCTGGATCGTCGTGCGGTGGTGCTGGCCGCCGATCGTGAAGCGGCGCTCGCCGGTCTGGCCGGTGTGGAGCCGGTGGCGGCCGGTTCGGGCAAGGCCGTGTTCGTGTTCCCGGGGCAGGGCTGGCAGTGGGCCGGGATGACGGCCGGGCTGCTGGATGCCTCCCCGGTGTTCGCGGCGGCGATGGCGGAGTGCGAGCAGGCCCTGGACCTGCCTGTGACCGAGATTCTGCGGTCGGGTGCGGAGCTGGAGCGGGTGGATGTGGTCCAGCCGGTCCTGTTCGCGGTCATGGTCTCTCTCGCCCGGCTGTGGCGGGCGTGCGGGGTCGAGCCGCGAGCGGTGGTGGGCCACTCGCAGGGAGAGGTGGCCGCGGCCTGCGTCGCCGGGGCGCTGTCCCTGGAGGACGCCGCCCGCGTCGTGGTCGCCCGGAGCCGTGCCGTGGCCGAGGTGCTGTCCGGTAAGGGTGGCATGGCGGTGGCGCGGATGCCACTCGCGGAGGCCGAGAAGCTGATCGCGGGTCGCGCGGTGGAGATCGCCGCGGTCAACGGTCCGGCGCAGATCGTGCTCTCCGGTGCGGTGGATGACCTGCTGACCGATGAGCGGGTGCGCCGGATCGGGGTGGACTACGCCTCGCACTGCGCGCAGGTCGAGGCGATTCAGGATCGGTTGCTGGCCGAGCTGGCGGACATCACCCCGCGTCAGGCCGGGCTGCCGATGTGGTCCACCGTGACCGGCGGCTGGATGCGGGGCGATGAGCTGGACGCGGAGTACTGGTATGCGAACCTGCGCCGGCCCGTGCGGTTCGGCGAGGCGATCGGCGCCCTGACCGGGGATGGGTTCGACGCGTTCGTGGAGGTGAGCGCCCATCCGGTCCTGACCCAGGCGATCGAGCACCCGCATGTGATCCCGACCCTGCGCCGTGACTCGCACCGGTTCGTCGAGGCACTCGCCCGCGCCCACACGGCCGGGATCGAGGTGGACTGGCGCACCGTCGTGGCCCCCGCCCGTCAGGTCGAGCTGCCGACCTACCCCTTCCAGCGGGAGCGGTACTGGCTGCGCGGCTCACCGGCCATGGACGCGGCCGGGCTGGGAGTCGATGGGGCGGATCACCCCCTGCTGGGGGCGAAGGTCACGCCGGCCGGTGGGGAGCAGGTCGTGTTCACCGGCCGGATCACGCTGACCACGCATCCGTGGCTGGCCGATCACGCCGTGGGCGGTGTGGTGGTGCTGCCGGGGGCGGCGCTGGCGGAGATGGTCCTACGCGCGGGGGAGGAGGCAGGCTGCACCCGTATCGCCGAGCTGACCCTGCACACGCCCCTCACGATCCCGGCCGACGGCGGCGTCCAGGTGCAGGTGCTGCTCCGCGAGCCGGACGCCGACGGCGCGCGTGAGGTGGAGGTCCATGGCCGCACCGAGGAGGCGGCCGAGTGGGTCTGCCACGCGGTGGGCCTGGTCGAACCCGTCCGTGACGAGCCGGAGTTCGACGTGAGCGTATGGCCGCCGCAGGGGGCCGAGCCGGTGGATGTCACCGGCTTCTACGACCGGGTGGCCGAGGCGGGCTACCACTACGGCCCGGCCTTCCAGGGATTGACCGCGGCCTGGCGGCGCGGCGAGGAGGTCTTCGCCGAGATCGCCGTCTCCGAGGACGTCTCGGGCTTCCTGGTGCACCCGACGCTGCTCGACGCCGCCATGCAGGCGGTGCTGCTCGGCGGGCTCGACGAGCTGCGGCTGCCGTACGCGTGGGCGGGCTTCAGCGTCGCCGCCATCGGCGCGACCGCGGCGCGGGTGCGGATCACGCCGTCCGGGGGTGCGGTGTCGGTGGCCGTCGCCGATGCCTCGGGCAGGCCGCTGGCGGCGCTGGAGTCGCTGACCCTCCGTCCGGTACGGCCCCAGGACCTGGCGGCGACCGGGGTGAACTGGCGGGACTCCCTGTTCCGCCTGGACTGGACGCCGGCGGACGCGGCGGGCGGGCTCGGCGGGCGCTGGATGGTCGTGGGAGAGCCCGTGGACGGGCTCGACGCGCAGCGGGTCCCCGATCTCGCCGACGTGGTGAACGTGCCGGACGTGCCGGACGTCCTGGTCATGCGGGCGCCCGCCCGCGCCGGCGTACGGGCGGTCCTCGGCGTCGTGCTGGAGCGGGTACGGCGGTGGCTGGCCGAGCCGCGCCTCGCCGCGACGCGGTTGGTGGTCGTGACGCGGAACGCCGTGGCGTGCCCGGATGCCGATCCTGTGGGGGCCGCGGTGTGGGGGTTCATGCGGTCGGTGGCGGCGGAGGCCCCGGGCCGTGTCGTGCTGGTCGATGCCGATGACGGCCCGGTGCCGTGGGACCGCCTGGGCGACGAGCCCGAGGTGGCCGTACGCGGGGGTGAGGTGCTGTGCCCCCGGCTGGCCGGGATGGCCGACGCGCTGGTGCCCCCGGACGGTGACGAGTGGCGGATCGACACCCGCGGCGGCGGGAGCCTGGACGGCGTCGGCATCGTGGACAGCCCCCGCGCGCCGCTGGAGCCGCGACAGGTGCGGCTGGCCGTCCGGGCGGCCGGGGTCAACTTCCGGGACGTGATCCTCGGCCTCGACGTGCTGCCGGACCAGCGCGGGATGGGCAGCGAGGCGGCGGGAGTCGTCATCGAGACCGGGCCCGGCGTCTCGCGCTGGAAGGTGGGGGACCGCGTCATGGGCTTCGTGAGCGAGGCGTTCGGGCCGGTGGGCGTGGCGGACGAGCGCGTCCTGGCGGCGGTGCCGGACGGGTGGTCCTTCGAGCAGGCGGCCGCGGTGCCGGTGGCGTTCGTGACCGCGATGTACGGCCTGGTGGAGCTGGGGGGCTTGCGGGCGGGCGAACGGGTGCTGGTGCATGCCGCCGCCGGCGGCGTGGGCATGGCGGCGGTGCAGATCGCACGCTGGGTGGGGGCGCGGGTCGTGGGGACGGCCAGCGAGGCCAAGTGGCCGGTGCTGCGCTCGATGGGATTCGCGGAGGAGGAGATCGCCTCGTCCCGGTCGGCGGCCTTCGAGGCGCTGGGGCCGGTGGACGTGGTGCTGAACTGCTTGAGCGGGGAGCTGGTGGACGTCTCGGCGCGCATGGTGCGGCCGGGCGGCCGGTTCCTGGAGATGGGCAAGACCGACATCCGGGACGCGGCGGCGTTCCCCGGGATCCGGTATCGGGCGTTCACCCCGACCGAGGCGGGGCCGGATGTGCTGGGCCGGCTGCTCGAACGGGTGATGGGGCTGTTCGCGGCGGGGACGTTCTCGCTGCCGCCCCTGACGGTGCGTGATCTGCCCCAGGTGCGGGAGACGCTGCGCTGGATGAGCCAGGCCGGGCACGTGGGCAAGGTCGTGCTGCGCATGCCACGCCCGCTGGACCCGGGCAAGACCGTGCTGATCACCGGCGGGACGGGCACGCTGGGCACGCTGCTCGCCCGCCACCTGGTGACGCGGTACGGCGTGCGGAAGCTGCTGCTGGTCTCCCGATCGGGCCGCGTGCCCGAGGGCCTGAACGACCTGGACGCCGACATTCGCGTGGCCGCGTGCGACGTGGCCGATCGGGCCGCGCTGGCGGAGGCGCTGGAGGGCGTGGAGCTGACCGGCGTGATCCACGCGGCCGGCGTGGTGGACGACGGGCTGGTCACCTCGCTGGACGCCGCGGCCGTGGATCGGGTGCTGCGGCCGAAGGCGGACGGCCTGGCGAACGTCGCGGAACTGGCCGGCGACGTGGCGTGGTTCGTCGCGTTCTCCTCGGTCGCCGGTGTGGTGGGGAGCGCGGGGCAGGCGGGCTATGCGGCGGCGAACGCGTTCGTGGACGCGTACGTGGCGCGCCGCCGGGCCGCGGGCCTGCCGGGGGTGTCACTGGCCTGGGGATTCTGGCGGTCGGTGAGCTCGATGACGGGACACCTGAACACGACCGACGTCTCCAGGCTGGCCCGGCGCGGCATACGTCCCATGTCCGACGAACACGGGCTCGCGCTCTTCGACGCCGCGATCCGCGCCGGCCTCCCCGTCCAGATCCCCGCCCGGCTCGACCCCGCCGCGATCCAGGGCGACCCGCCGCCCGTCCTTCGCGGCCTCGTCGCGCCCGCGCGCCGGCGTGCCCGGCACGCGGCCGGCGACGAGGCCGGCCACGACCTCGTACGCAGGCTCGCCGCGCTCCCCGAGACCGAGCACGAGAGCGCGCTCACCGACCTGGTGAAGTCGCACATCGCCACCGTGCTCGGACACCGGACGCCGGGCCGCGTCGACGCGGGCCGCGGCTTCCTCGATCTCGGGTTCGACTCGCTCACCGCCGTGGAACTGCGCAACCGGCTCAACGCCGCCACCGGGCTCCGGCTGCCCTCCACGGTGCTGTTCGACCACCCCACGCCGGCCGCCCTCGCCCGCCACCTGCGCTCCGTGATCGCCGTACCCGCCTCGAACGGGACGACGCCGCTGTTCGCCGAGCTGGAGCGGCTGGAGCAGGCCGTGCTCGGCGCGGGACTCGACGGCGACGTACGGGCCAGGTTCGGCAGACGTCTGCAGGCCCTGCTGTGGAAGCTCGGCGACCCGGCGACGGGCGGCCCCGCCGCCGGACCGGAAGCGCTGATGTCGGCCTCCGACGAAGAGATGTACGCGCTGATCGACGAAGAACTCGGCCTCAACTGACCCTGGAGGTGTTGCGGATGACCGGTAACGAGGACAAGCTGCGCACCTACCTGAAGCTGGTCACGGCCGACCTGCAGCAGACCCGGCGAAGGCTGGAGGCGCTGGAGTCGCGCGGCTCGGAGCCGCTCGCGATCGTCGGCATGGCCTGCCGGTTCCCGGGCGACGTACGCTCTCCGGACGACCTGTGGCGCCTGGTGGCCGAGGGCGGGGAGACCGTCGGCCCGTTCCCCGCCGACCGGGGCTGGAACCTCGGCGACCTCTACGACGCCGACCCCGAGGCCACCGGCAAGTCGTACGTACGGCACGGCTCGTTCCTGGACGGCGCGGCCGACTTCGACGCCGAGTTCTTCGGCATCTCCCCGCGCGAGGCGCTGGCGATGGACCCGCAGCAGCGGCTGCTGCTGGAGACCTCCTGGGAGGTCTTCGAACGGGCCGGAATCGACCCGCGGTCGCTGCGCGGCTCGCGAACCGGGGTGTTCGTGGGCACGATCCCCATGGGCTACGGCCGCGGCGCCGAGAGCGAGGGGCACGCGCTGACCGGCACCATGGCCAGCGTCGCCTCCGGCCGGATCTCCTACGCCTTCGGCCTGGAGGGACCCGCCGTCAGCCTGGACACCGCCTGCTCGTCGTCGCTGGTCGCACTGCACCTCGCGGGCCAGTCGCTGCGGGCCGGCGAATGCGATCTGGCGCTGGCCGGAGGCGTGGCGGTGATGCCGGACCCGGAGCCGTTCGTGGAGTTCTCCCGGCTGCGCGGCCTGTCGCCGGACGGCCGCTGCCGGGCCTTCGCGGCCTCGGCCGACGGCACCGGCTGGGCCGAGGGCGTCGGCGTGCTGCTGCTGGAACGCCTCTCGGACGCGCGGCGCAACGGCCACCGGGTGCTCGCCGTCGTCCGCGGCTCCGCCGTGAACCAGGACGGCGCGAGCAGCGGCCTCACCGCCCCGAACGGCGCCGCCCAGCGCCGCGTCATCGAATCGGCCCTGGAGAACGCCGGGCTGACGCCGGACCAGGTGGACGCCGTGGAGGCACACGGCACCGGCACCGAACTGGGCGACCCGATCGAGGCCCAGGCGTTGCTCGCGACGTACGGGCAGGGGCGGGAACGGCCGTTGTGGCTGGGGTCGATCAAGTCGAACATCGGTCATGCGCAGGCCGCCGCCGGGGTGGCCGGTGTGATCAAGACGGTCATGGCGATGCGGCACGGGGTGTTGCCGAGGACGTTGCACGTGGACGAGCCGAGCCCGCATGTGGACTGGTCGGCGGGCGCTGTGGAGCTGCTGACCGAGGCCCGGGCGTGGGAGTCGGCGGGTCCGCGCCGGGCGGGGGTGTCGTCGTTCGGGATCAGCGGGACGAACGCGCATGTGATCGTGGAGGAGGCGCCGGAGGTCGAGCCGGTGCCGGTGGCCGATCCGGTGCTGCGCGGTGATGTGCTGCCGTTGGTGCTCTCGGGCCGAGACGATGTGGGGCTGCGTGCGGTCGCCGATCAAGTGGCGGGTGTGCTGGCGCGGGAGCCGTTGGCGGATGTGGCGTGGTCGTTGTTGTCGCGGCCGGTGCTGGATCGGCGGGCGGTGGTCCTGGCCGCCGATCGTGACGCGGCCCTCGCCGGTTTGGCCGGGATCGAGCCGGTGGAGGCGGGCTCGGGGAGGTCGGTGTTCGTGTTCCCCGGGCAGGGGTGGCAGTGGGCGGGGATGACGGCCGGGCTGCTGGAGTCCTCCCCGGTGTTCGCCGAGGCGATGGCCGAGTGCGAACGGGCTTTGGGCGTGCCCGTGGTCGAGATTCTGCGGTCGGGTGTGGAGTTGGAGCGGGTGGATGTGGTCCAGCCGGTCCTGTTCGCGGTCATGGTGTCGCTGGCTCGGTTGTGGCGGGCGTGTGGCGTGGAGCCGCGGGCGGTGGTGGGGCACTCGCAGGGTGAGGTGGCCGCCGCGTGCGTGGCCGGGGCGTTGTCGCTGGAGGACGCCGCCCGGGTGGTGGTGGCGCGTAGCCGTGCGGTGGCCGAGGTGCTGTCCGGCCGGGGTGGCATGGCCGTGGCGCGGATGCCGCTCGCCGAGGCCGAGGAGCTGATCGCGGGCCATGAGGTGGAGATCGCGGCGGTCAACGGCCCGGCACAGATCGTGCTCTCCGGTGTGGTGGATGACCTGCTGACCGATGAGCGGGTGCGCCGGATCGGCGTGGACTACGCCTCCCATTGCGCCCAGGTGGAGGCGATCCGGGACCGGCTGCTGGCCGAGCTGGCGGACATCGCCCCGCGTCAGGCCGAGCTGCCGATGTGGTCCACGGTGACCGGCGGCTGGGCGCGAGGCGATGAGCTGGATGCGGAGTACTGGTATGCCAACCTGCGCAACCCGGTGCGGTTCGGCGAGGCGATCGACGCCCTGACCGGGGACGGCTTCGACGCGTTCGTCGAAGTGAGCGCCCATCCGGTCCTGGCCCAGGCGATCGAGCACCCCCACGTCGTCCCCACCCTCCGCCGCGACTCGCACCGGTTCATCGACGCGCTGGCCCGCGCCCACACGTACGGGATCGAGGTGGACTGGCGCACCGTCGTCCCGCCCGCGCGCCGGATCGACCTGCCGACCTACCCGTTCCAGCGACGCCGCTACTGGCTGGCTCCGCCGAAGGGACGCTCGGATGGAGCGGTCGCCGATCCGAACGCCTGGCGGTACGGAATCGAGTGGGTTCCGGTCGAGGTGGGCGATGACGCCTCCCTGACCGGGCGATGGCTGCTCGTCGATCGGCCGGGGGACGCCGCGACCACCGACCTGGTGGCGGACGGCCTGCGGCGCGCCGGTGCGGAAGTCGAGCGGCTGGCCCTCGACGCCGAACCGGACCGGGCTTCGCTGGCCGCTCGCCTCGCCGCCGTCGCCGGCGTCGTCTGCCTGGCCGGCGCAGCGGAGGATGCGGCGGGTGACGAACTGGCCGCCCACGCCTGGCCGCTGGCCGTACTCGCGCAGGCCATGGCCGACGCGGAGACGGCGGGGCCGTTGTGGGTGGTGACGCGCGGCGCCGTCCACGTGCCGCAGGCCGGTGAGGCGGACGCCCGTCCCGGCGTCGCCGGCGCGATGGCCTGGGGCCTCGGCCGTGTCGCCGCCTTGGAGCTCGGACGGAGCTGGGGCGGGCTCGCCGATCTCGGCCCCGATCCGGTCGATGACGCGACGATCTCCGGACTCGTCCGCGTGCTCGCCGGGTCGGACGAGGACGAGGTCGCGGTGCGCGGAGCCCGCCTGTGGGCGCGGCGGCTGGTGCCGTACCCGGCCGGAAAGGGCGGGAGCGGCTGGCGGCCCCGGGGAACCGTGGTGGTGACCGGCGGCCTGGGAGCCGTGGGCCGCCGCGTCGTACGGTGGCTCGCCGACGCCGGCGCGGAGCACGTCGTGGTGATCGGCCGGGACGTCACCCGGGCCGGGGAACTCGGCGACCTGGGCGGCTGCGCGCTCTCGGCGGTCGCGTGCGACATCACCGACGAGGACGCGCTGCGCGCCGTGGCGGCCGGGCTGCCGGAGCCCGTCAGCGCCGTGTTCCACTGCGCGATGGGCGTCGAACTCGGCCCGATCACGGAGATGACCCGGTCCGGCCTGCTGGCCAACACGCGGGCAAAGGTCCTCGGCGCGCGCAATCTGGACGCGGTCTTCGGCGACGTGGAGGCGTTCGTGCTGTTCTCGTCCGTGGCGGGCGTGTGGGGGAGCGGCGCGCACGCGGGCTACGGGGCGGCCAACGCGTACGTCGACGCGCTCGCCAGGGACCGCCGCGCCCGCGGCCTCAAGGCGACCTCGATCGCATGGGGCATCTGGGACGCCTTCACCGATGAGGACCTGCGCGGCACGTTGACCGCACGCTCCGAGCGCGAGGGCCTGCCCCTGCTCGATCCCGGCCTCGCCTGCGCCGCCCTGGCCCGGGCGCTCGCGGACGACGAGACGTTCCTCGTCGTGGCCGATGTGGACTGGGCGCGTTTCGTCCCCCTCTACACCTCCACCCGGCCGAGCCGCCTGCTGGACGGCGTACCGGCCGCCCGTGCGGGCGAGGCTGCAGACGACGCCGGCGACGCGACGCCGCTGCGGCGGCGCATGGACGGCATGCGGGACGCCGAACTGGCGGACGGCCTGCTGAAGCTGGTCCGCGACGAGGTCGCCGCGGTGCTGTCCCTGCCGGACCCGGACGCGGTGGGCGCCGACACGGCGTTCAAGGACCTCGGCTGCGACTCGCTCACCTCGGTCGAACTCCGCACCCGGATCGGCCGCGCGCTGGGGCTGCGGCTGCCGACGACCCTGGTGTTCGACCACCCCAGCCCGGCCGCGCTCGTCCGGCGGCTGGCGGACGAGCTACGCGGCACCGCCGTCACCGTCGCCGCCCCCCGCGCCACGGCGGCCTCCGCGGACGAGCCGATCGCGATCGTGAGCATGGCGTGCCGCTACCCGGGCGGGATCGCCTCCCCGGAGGACCTGTGGCGCCTCGTCGCCGACGGGCGGGACGCCGTCACCCCCTTCCCGGCGGACCGGGGCTGGAACCTGGCCGGGTTGTACGACCCCGATCCCGACCGCCCCGGCCGCAGTTACGTCCGCGAGGGGGCGTTCGTCCACGACGCGGCCGAGTTCGACGCGGGCTTCTTCGGCATCTCGCCCCGCGAGGCGCTGGGCATGGACCCACAGCAGCGGCTGGTGCTGGAAGTCGCGTGGGAGGCCATGGAACGGGCCGCCATCCGGCCGGAGCGGCTTCGCGGCAGCCCGACCGGCGTGTTCGTCGGATGCAAGCCTCCCGACTACGGCGTGGACGAGGCGACCGACAGCACCGAGGGCTACGTCCTCACCGGGAGCAATCCGAGTGTGCTGTCGGGCCGGGTGGCGTACACGTTCGGCTTGGAGGGCCCGGCCGTCACGATCGACACCGCCTGCTCGTCCTCGCTGGTCGCGCTGCACCTCGCCTGCCAGTCGCTCCGCGCGGGCGAGTGCTCGCTCGCCCTCGCCGGGGGCGCGGCCATCCTGGGCACACCCCTGATCTTCGTGGCGTTCAGCCGCCAGCGCGGCCTGGCACCCGACGGGCGCTCGAAGGCGTTCGCCGCGTCCGCCGACGGCATGGGCGTGGCCGAGGGTGTCGGCCTGGTCCTGCTGGAGCGGCTGTCGGACGCCGAGCGGAACGGCCATCGGGTGCTGGCCGTGATCCGGGGCTCGGCGATCAATCAGGACGGGGCGTCGAACGGCCTGACCGCGCCGAACGGCCTGGCCCAGCAGCGGGTCATCCGGCAGGCGCTCGCCAACGCCGGCCTGTCCGCGTCGGACGTGGACGCCGTTGAGGCCCATGGGACGGGGACGACCCTGGGTGACCCGATCGAGGCGCAGGCGTTGCTCGCGACGTACGGGCAGAGCCGGGAGCGGCCGTTGTGGCTGGGGTCGGTGAAGTCGAACATCGG
Source organism: Thermocatellispora tengchongensis (assembly GCF_014202315.1). GTDB lineage: Bacteria > Actinomycetota > Actinomycetes > Streptosporangiales > Streptosporangiaceae > Thermocatellispora > Thermocatellispora tengchongensis. Next base: position 250,435 of record NZ_JACHGN010000018.1, read on the forward strand.
TCATGCCCAGGCCGCCGCCGGGGTGGCCGGTGTGATCAAGATGGTCATGGCGATGCGGCACGGGGTCCTGCCGAGGACGTTGCATGTGGACGAGCCCACGCCGCATGTGGACTGGTCGGCGGGTGCGGTGGAGCTGCTGACCGAGGCGCGGCCATGGGACCCCTCGCAGGGTCCTCGCCGGGCGGGGGTGTCCTCGTTCGGGATCAGCGGGACGAACGCGCATCTGATCGTGGAGGAGGCACCGTCGGCCGAGCCGGAGCCGGTGCGGGAGTGGGAGCCGGTCGTGTCCGGCGACGCCGTGCCGCTGGTGCTCTCGGGCCGGGATGACGCGGGGTTGCGGGCGGTCGCGGATCAAGTGGCGGGGGTGCTGGCGCGGGAGGCGTTGGCGGATGTGGCCTGGTCGTTGCTGTCGCGGCCGGTGCTGGATCGGCGTGCGGTGGTGCTGGCCTCGGACGGTGACGCGGCGCTGGCCGGTGTGGAGGCGGTGGCCTCTGGTTCGGGCAAGGCCGTGTTCGTGTTCCCCGGGCAGGGCTGGCAGTGGGCCGGGATGACCGCCGGGCTGCTGAACTCTTCCGCCGTGTTCGCGGCGGCGATGGCGGAGTGCGAACAGGCCCTGGACCTGCCTGTGACCGAGATCCTGCGGTCGGGTGCGGAGCTGGACCGGGTGGATGTGGTCCAGCCGGTCCTGTTCGCGGTCATGGTCTCGCTCGCGAGGGTGTGGCGGGCGTGCGGGGTCGAGCCGCGGGCCGTGGTGGGGCACTCCCAGGGTGAGGTGGCCGCGGCCTGCGTCGCCGGGGCGCTGTCGCTGGAGGACGCCGCCCGCCTCGTGGTCGCCCGGAGCCGTGCCGTGGCCGAGGTCTTGTCCGGTAAGGGCGGCATGGCGGTGGCGCGGATGCCGCTCGCGGAGGCCGAGGAGTTGATCGCGGGGCGTGCGGTGGAGATCGCGGCGGTCAACGGTCCAGGCCAGATCGTGCTCTCCGGTCTGGTGGATGACCTGCTGGCAGATGAGCGGGTGCGCCGGATCGGCGTGGACTACGCCTCGCACTGCGCGCAGGTCGAGGCGATTCAGGACCGGCTGCTGGCCGAACTGACCGACATCACCCCGCGACAGGCCGACCTGCCGATGTGGTCCACCGTGACCGGCGGCTGGATACAGGGCGATGAGCTGGACGCGGAGTACTGGTATGCCAACCTGCGCAACCCGGTGCGGTTCGGCGAGGCGATCGAGGCCCTGACCGGCGATGGGTTCGACGCGTTCGTGGAGGTCAGCGCCCACCCCGTCCTGACCCAGGCGATCGAGCACCCGCATGTGATCCCGACCCTGCGCCGTGGCTCCGACCACTTCATGGACGCACTCGCCCGCGCGCACACCGCCGGGATCGAGGTGGACTGGCGCACGGTCGTCCCGCCCGCACGAGAGATCGACCTGCCCACCTACCCCTTCCAACGCGAGCGCTACTGGCTGCGTGGCTCCACAACGGTGGACGCGGCCGGGCTGGGAGTGGACGGCGCGGATCACCCGCTCCTGGGTGCGAAGCTCACCCTGGCCGGTGGGGAGCAGGTGGTGTTCACCGGTCGGATCACCCTGACCGCACACCCCTGGCTCGGGGACCATGCCGTCGGCGGTGTGGTGGTGCTGCCGGGCGCGGCCCTGGCCGAGATGGTCGCACGCGCAGGAGAGGAGGCCGGCTGCGGCCATGTGGCCGAGCTGACCCTGCACACCCCGCTCACGATCCCGGCCGACGGCGGCGTGCAGGTGCAGGTCCTGCTCCGCGAGCCGGACGCCGACGGTGCGCGTGAGGTGGAGGTCCATGCCCGCACCGACGAGGCGGCCGAGTGGGTCTGCCACGCCGTGGGCCTGGTCGAGCCCGCCCGCGACGAGCCGGAGTTCGACCTGAGCGTATGGCCGCCGCCGGGGGCCGAGCCGGTGGATGTCACCGGCTTCTACGACCGGGTGGCCGAGGTGGGCTACCACTACGGCCCGGCCTTCCAGGGGTTGACGGCGGCCTGGCGGCGTGGTGAGGAGGTCTTCGCCGAGATCGCCGTCTCCGAGGACGTCTCGGGCTTCCTGCTGCATCCGGCGCTCCTGGATGCCGCGATGCAGGCGGTGCTGCTCGACGCGCTCGACGAGGTACGGCTGCCGTTCACCTGGACGGACGTGGACGTCCACGTCACAGGGGCGGCCGCCGCGCGGGTGAAGGTCGTGCCTGCCGGCCAGGACGCCGTGTCGATCGAGCTGGCCGACGCGCTCGGCCGTCCGATCGCCCGCGTCGGGGCACTGGCGTCGCGCCCCGTCTCCGCCCACGACCTGAAGGCGGCCCGGGTCCAGGCGCGCGGCTGGCTCTACCAGGTCGAGGACGAGCCGCTGCCCGGCGACGGGTCCCAGGTGCTCGGCACGCAGGCACTCGTCGCGGAGGACGCGGACGCGCTGCCCGTGCCCGTGCGGCATGCGAACCTGGACGACCTGCGCGCCGCGCTCGACGCCGGCCGGACGCCGCCCGACCTGGTGTTCTACCCGGTCGCGGGCAGCGGGTCCGCCGACGAGACCGTGACCGGGACGACCGCGCGCGTCCTGCGTCTGCTGCAGGACTGGCTCGCAGACGACCGCCTCTCCGGGTCCCGTCTGGTCGTCGTCACCCGTACGGGAGACCTGGCGCACGCGGCGGCCGGGGGTCTCGTACGGGCGGCTCGGGCCGAGCACCCCCGCCGCTTCGCGCTGATCGAGTCGGACGGCCACCCCGGCTCCCGGGCCGCCGTCACCGCCGCCGTCCGTGCGGACGAGGGGCATGTGATCATCCGGGACGGGACGGCGACCGTGCCCCGCCTCGCCCGGTTCTCCGGCGAGCCGGGCGAGCCGCCCGCCTGGTTCAGGGACGCCCAGGGCACGGTCCTGATCACCGGCGGCACCGGGCTGCTCGGCGGCGAGATCGCCCGGCATCTCGTGACCCGGCACCAGGTCAGGAACCTGATCCTCACCGGCCGCCGGGGGATCGGCGCGCCCGGAGCCGCCGCGCTGCGCGACGAGCTCGCCGGGCACGGCGCGCGGGTCACCGTGGCCGTCTGCGACGTGGCCGACCGGGACGCGCTCGCCGCCCTGCTCGACGGCATCCCGGCCGCACACCCGCTGACCGCCGTCATCCACGCCGCCGGGACGATGGACGACGGCGTCATCGCCGCCCTGACCCCGGACCGGCTGGCGGCCGTCGCCCGGTCCAAGGTGACCGGCGCGCTCAACCTGCACGAGCTCACCACGGGCCGGGACCTGTCCGCGTTCATCCTGTTCTCCGCCGTCGCCGGCCTCGCGGGCAACGCCGGGCAGGGCGGCTACGCCGCCGCCAACTCCTTCCTGGACGCGCTCGCCGAGCACCGCCGCGCGCAGGGGCTGCCGGGGTTGTCGCTGGCGTGGGGGCACTGGGAGCGCGCCAGCGCGATGACCGGCCACCTGAGCCCCGCCGACGTGGCCCGCATGGCCCGCAGCGGCATCCGTCCCATGCCGGCCGAGATGTGCCTCGACCTGTTCGACCTGGCCTGCCGCACCCGAGCGGGCGTGCTCGTCCCGGCTCGGCTGGACCTGTCGGCGGCGCGGCGCGAGAGCGCGCCGCCGCTGTTCCGGCGGCTGCTGCCCGCGCGGATCGACCGGACGCGGGACGATGCCGCCCCCGCGTCCGCCGACCTGGCCCGGCGGCTGGCCGCCATGCCGGGCGACGAGCAGTATCGGGCGCTGCTCGGCCTCGTCCAGGCGAACGCGGCCACCGTGCTCGGCCACCTGTCACCGGATCGCGTCGAGCCGGAACGCGCGTTCAAGGAACTCGGCTTCGACTCGCTCACCGCCGTCGAACTGCGCAACCGGCTCAACCAGGCGCTCGGCCGGCGCCTGCCCGCGACGCTGGTCTTCGACCATCCGACGCCCGTGGAGGTCGCCCGCCGGTTGCGGGCCGAATTGGTCACCGAATCCGGCGCGGCCTACGAGCTGGACCGGCTGGAGGCGGCGGTGCTGCGCGCCCTGGAGTCCGGCACCGCTCCGCGTACGGACGTGGTGGCCCGGCTCAAAGCCCTCCTGGCCAGGGCGGACGCGGCCGGCGCGGGCGCCGCCGCCGAGACCGGCCCCGAGTGGCGTACCGACGACGAGCTGTTCCACTTCCTCGACGAGCGACTGGAGACGCAGTGAGCGGACCAGAGGCGGCGGTGACCAGCGAAGAGCGGCTGCGCGCATACCTCAAACGCGCCGCGATCGACCTCGACAGGGCCCGCCGCCGTGTCGCCGAACTGGAGGACGCCGCCCGCGAGCCGATCGCGATCGTCGGCATGGCCTGCCGGTACGCCGGCGGCGTGGCCTCGCCGGAGGACCTGTGGCGGCTGGTCGAGACGGAGGGCGACGCCCTGACGCCGTTCCCCGCCGACCGGGGCTGGAACCTGCGGGACCTGTTCCACCCCGACCCCGGCCACCCCGGCACCTCCTACGTCCGGCACGGCTCCTTCCTGGAGGACGTGGCCGCGTTCGACGCGGAGTTCTTCGGCATCTCGCCGCGCGAGGCCGTCGTCATGGACCCCCAGCAACGGCTGGTCCTGGAGACGTCGTGGGAGGTCTTCGAACGGGCGGGCATCGACCCGCGCCCGCTGCGGTCGAGCCGTACCGGCGTGTACATCGGCGCGACGTCCTCCGACTACGGCAGCGTGCTGGCGCGCTCACCGGAGCCGAGCGAGGGCTATCTCGGCACCGGCCTGCCCATCAGCGTGATCTCCGGCCGGATCTCCTACTGGTACGGCTTCGAGGGCCCCGCGGTCGTCGTGGACACCGCCTGCTCGTCGTCCCTGGTGGCCCTGCACGTCGCCTGCCAGTCCCTCCGGGCGGGCGAGTGCGACCTGGCGCTGACCGGAGGCGTGGCGGTCCTGGCCACCCCGACCGGCTTCACCGAGTTCTCCCTGCAGCGCGGACTGTCCCCCGACGGCCGCTGCCGCGCCTTCGCAGCCGCCGCCGACGGCACCGGCTGGGGCGAGGGCGTCGGCCTCCTGCTGCTGGAGCGCCTGACGGACGCCGAGCGGAACGGCCACCGGGTGCTCGCGGTGGTGCGGGGTTCGGCGGTCAACCAGGACGGCGCGTCGAACGGCCTGACCGCGCCCAACGGCCTGGCCCAGCAGCGGGTGGTACGGCGGGCCCTGGCGAACGCCGGGTTGTCGGCGTCGGACGTGGACGCGGTGGAGGCGCACGGCACCGGGACGAGGCTCGGCGACCCGATCGAGGCGCAGGCGTTGCTCGCGGCGTATGGCCAGGGCCGGGAGCGGCCGTTGTGGCTGGGGTCGATCAAGTCCAACATCGGGCACACCGCCGCCGCTTCGGGGGTGGCCGGTGTGATCAAGATGGTCATGGCGATGCGGCACGGGGTCCTGCCGAAGACGTTGCACGTGGACGAGCCCACCCCGCATGTCGATTGGTCGGCGGGTGCGGTGGAGCTGCTGACCGAGGCGCGGCCGTGGGCCGCCTCGGAGGGTCCGCGCCGGGCGGGGGTGTCCTCGTTCGGCGTCAGCGGGACGAACGCGCACGTGATCGTGGAGGAGGCGCCGGAGGCCGAGCCGGTGCCGATGGCCGATCCGGTGCTGCGGAGTGATGTGCTGCCGTTGGTGCTCTCGGGCCGGGACGATGCGGGGCTGCGGGCGGTCGCGGATCAAGTGGCGGGGGTGCTCGCGCGAGAGCCGTTGCCGGATGTGGCGTGGTCGTTGCTGTCGCGGCCGGTGCTGGATCGGCGGGCGGTGGTACTGGCCGCCGATCGTGACGCCGCCCTCGCCGGTTTGGCCGGGATCGAGCCGGTGGAGCCGGGCTCGGGGAGGGCCGTGTTCGTGTTCCCCGGGCAGGGCTGGCAGTGGGCCGGGATGACCGCCGGGCTGCTGGATGCCTCCTCGGTGTTCGCCGAGGCGATGGCCGAGTGTGAGCGGGCCCTGGGCGTGCCCGTGATCGAGATCCTGCGGTCGGGTGCGGAGTTGGAGCGGGTGGATGTGGTCCAGCCGGTCCTGTTCGCGGTCATGGTCTCCCTCGCCCGGCTGTGGCGGGCGTGCGGCGCGGAGCCGAAGGCCGTGGTTGGGCACTCCCAGGGTGAGGTGGCCGCCGCGTGCGTGGCCGGGGTGCTGTCCCTGGAGGACGCCGCCCGCGTCGTGGTGGCCCGGAGCCGGGCCGTCGCCGAGGTCCTGTCCGGTAAGGGCGGCATGGCGGTGGCGCGGATGCCGCTCGCCGAGGCCGAGAAGCTGATCGCGAACCAGGCGGTGGAGATCGCGGCGGTCAACGGCCCAAGCCAGATCGTGCTCTCCGGGGCGGTGGATGACCTACTAGGTGATGAGCGGGTGCGCCGGATCGGCGTGGACTACGCCTCGCACTGCGCCCAGGTGGAGGCGATCCGGGACCGGCTCCTGGCCGAGCTGGCGGACATCACCCCACGTCAGGCCGAGGTGCCGATGTGGTCCACCGTGACCGGCGGCTGGGTACGCGGCGGTGAGCTGGACGCCGACTACTGGTATGCCAACCTGCGCAACCGCGTCCGGTTCGGCGAGGCGATCGACGCTCTGACCGGCGACGGGTTCGACGCGTTCATCGAAGTGAGCGCGCACCCCGTCCTGGCCCAGGCGATCGAGCACCCCCACGTCATCCCGACCCTCCGCCGCGACTCGCACCGCTTCATCGAGGCCCTGGCCGGGGCGCACACCGCCGGGATCGAGGTGGACTGGCGCACCGTCGTCCCGCCCGCCCGCGAGATCGACCTGCCCACCTACCCCTTCCAACGTGAGCGGTACTGGCCCGCCCACCCCGAGGCCGTGACCGACGCCTGGCGGCATCGGATCGAGTGGGTGCCGGTCGAGCTCACGCCCGGGGAACTGGGCGAGCGGTGGGCGGTGGTGTCCTGGGCGGGCTCCGGTGAAGCGGCCGGGGTGCTCGCCGGTGAGCTGCGGTCGGCGGGGGCCGAGGTCGTGGAGCTGGCCGTCGCCGCGGACGCCGACCGGGACGCCCTGCGGCGCTCCTGGATTGAGGCGGCCGGTGGCGGTCCCGTCACGGGAGTGGTGTCCTTCCTGGCGGCCGATGGCGGCGGCGGGGAGGCCGGGCCGGGCGTGCCGCGGGGCGTGTGGGGCTCGCTGCTGCTCGCGCAGGCTCTGGCGGACACCGGCACCACGACCCGCATGTGGTGGGTGACCAGGGGCGCGGTCCACACTCGTGCGCCGGACCCGGCCGCTGCCATGACCTGGGGGCTCGGCCGTGTCGTCGCCCTGGAACTGCCCGGCGTCTGGGGCGGCCTGGTGGACCTCGACGCCACCGGCGTGGCGGGCGTCGTACCGGTGCTCGGGGGAGCCGGGGAGGACGAGGTCGCCGTACGGGACGGGCGGCCGTGGGCGCGCCGGCTGGTGCCCGTCCCGCATGACGGCGGCGCGGACGGGTGGCGTCCGCGAGGGACCGTGCTGGTGACCGGCGGGCTCGGCGCCGTCGGCCGCCGCGTCGTACGGTGGCTGGCCGACGAGGGCGCGGAGCACGTCGTCCTGCTGCACCCCGAGGCCGTCGATGTGTCCGGACTGGCTCCCGGCACTCGGGTGTCGCCGCTCGTGTGCGACATCACCGACCCGGAGGCGGTGCGGAGCGCGGTGGCCGGGCTGGGGGAGACGGTCTCGGGCGTGGTCCACATGGGCGGCGAGGCGCGCCTGCGCCCGGTGGCGGAAACCGGCCTGGACGACCTGGTGGTGAACGCGCGGGTCAAGGTGCTCGGGGCCCGCAACCTGGACGCCGCCTGCCCGGACGCCGCCGCGTTCGTGCTGTTCTTCTCGGTCGCGGCCGTCTGGGGCGGTTCCGCGCACGGCGCCTACGCGGCGGCGGGGGCGTACATGGAGGCCCTGGCGGAGGAGCGCCGGAGCCGGGGGCTCGCGGCGACGTCCATCGCGTGGGGGGTGTGGGACGCGTTCGACGACGAGGACCAGGCGCGCGCGGCCGAGACGTCCGTCCGCCAGGGGCTCACCCTGCTCGACCCCGACCTGGCCGTGGCCGAGCTCGGCCGAGGCGGGACGGCCCGGGTCATCGCGGACGTCGCCTGGGAGACGTTCCTGCCGCTGTACACCTCCGCCCGGCCGAGCCGCCTGTTCGACCGCGTCCCCCGAGCCCGGCGCGCTCCGGAACCACCCGGCGAGGAGGCCGCGAACGACCTGGCGCTCCGGCTGGCCGGCCTGCCCGAGACGGCGCGAAGGCGCGAGCTGCTGACCCTCGTCCGCGCCCACGTGGCCCGCGTGCTGCGCCGCGACGAGCCGGACGCCATCGCCGACGACCAGTCCTTCAAGGAGCTCGGGTTCGACTCGCTCACCGCGGTGGAACTGCGCAACGGGCTCAGCGCGGCCGTCGGCCGCCGGCTCGCCGCGACCATGGTCTTCGACCACCCCACCCCCGGCGACCTGGCCGCCTACCTCCACGCCGAACTACTGCCGGACGACGTGACCGGAGCCGCGTCGATCCACAGCGGGCTGGACCGGCTCGCCGGCGCGCTGGCCGAGGTTCCGCTCGACCCCGCCGAACGGGCGGGCGTCGAGGCCCGCCTGCGTACGCTCCTCGCCGCCGTGGCCGCCGACCGGAGCGAGCCGGGCGACTCGGTGGCCGACCGCTTGGACGCCGCATCGGACGACGAGGTCCTGGACTTCATCCGCAGGGAGTTCGGAGGACCGGTCAGGTGACGAGATCAGGAAGGACCCGCCGTGGCCGATGAAGCGACGCTGCGCGACTACCTCAAGTGGGTCACCGCCGACCTGCACCAGACCCGCCAACGGCTGAAGGACGTCGAAGAGGCCGCGCACGAACCTCTCGCGATCGTCGGCATGGCCTGCCGTTACCCCGGCGGGGTCGCCTCGCCGGAGGACCTGTGGCGCGTGGTCGCCGAGGGCACGGACGCCGTCTCCGGGTTCCCTCAGGACCGGGGCTGGGACCTGGACGCGCTGTTCGACCCCGACCCCGAGCGCGCCGGGACCTCGTACGTGCGCGAGGGCGGGTTCCTGTACGACGCCGCCGAGTTCGACGCGGGGTTCTTCGGCATCTCGCCGCGTGAGGCGCTGGCGATGGACCCGCAGCAGCGGCTGCTGCTGGAGACGTCGTGGGAGGTGTTCGAGCGGGCGGGGATCGACCCGCGCGCGCTGAAGGGCAGCCGCACCGGCGTCTTCGTCGGATGCAGCCTGCTCGACTACCCGTGGGCCGCCCAGCCGGTTCCCGAGCACGTGGAGGGCTTTCTCGGCACCGGCACCGCCGCGAGCGTCCTGTCCGGGCGGGTGGCGTACACGTTCGGGTTCGAGGGGCCGGCGGTGACCGTGGACACCGCCTGCTCGTCGTCGCTCGTGGCGCTCCACCTGGCCTGCCAGTCGGTACGCCGAGGCGAGACCTCCCTCGCCCTCGCGGGAGGCGTCACCGTGATGGCCACGCCGTCCGGGTTCACCGATTTCTCCCGGCAGCGCGGCCTGGCGGCGGACGGCCGGTCGAAGGCGTTCGCCGCGTCCGCCGACGGCATGACCATGGCGGAGGGCGTCGGCGTGCTGCTGGTGGAGCGGCTGTCGGACGCGCGGCGGAACGGGCATCGGGGGCTGGCCGTGATCCGGGGTTCCGCGATCAACCAGGACGGCGCCTCCAACGGCCTCACGGCCCCGAACGGCCCGTCCCAGCAGCGCGCGATCAGGGACGCGCTCGCGGACGCCCGCGTCCTTCCGCAGGACGTGGACGTGGTGGAGGCGCACGGCACCGGGACGAGGCTCGGTGACCCGATCGAGGCGCAGGCATTGCTCGCCACCTATGGGCAGGGCCGGGAGCGGCCGTTGTGGCTGGGGTCGGTGAAGTCGAACATCGGTCATGCCCAGGCCGCCGCCGGGGTGGCCGGTGTGATCAAGATGGTCATGGCGATGCGGCACGGGGTGCTGCCGAAGACGTTGCACGTGGACGAGCCCACGCCGCACGTGGACTGGTCGGCAGGTGCGGTGGAGCTGCTGACCGAGGCGCGGCCATGGGACTCGGCGGGGCCGCGCCGGGCCGGGGTGTCCTCGTTCGGGATCAGCGGGACGAACGCGCATGTGATCGTGGAGCAGGCGCCGGAGCGGCCGGAACGCCCGGTGGCGGACGAACGGGTGCTCGATGCCGGGGTGACCCCCGTGGTGCTCTCGGCCCGTGACGATGCCGGGTTGCGTGCGGTCGCCGGGCAGATCGGTGCGGTGCTGGCGCGGGAGCCGCTGGCGGATGTGGCGTGGTCGTTGCTGTCACGGCCGGTGCTGGATCGTCGTGCGGTGGTGCTGGCGGCCGATCGTGACGCGGCGCTCGCCGGTCTGGCCGGTGTGGAGCCGGTGGCGGCCGGTTCGGGCAAGGCGGTGTTCGTGTTCCCGGGGCAGGGCTGGCAGTGGGCCGGGATGACGGCCGGGCTGCTGGACTCCTCTCCCGTGTTCGCGGCGGCGATGGCTGAGTGTGAGCAGGCCCTGGGCGTGCCCGTGATCGACATCCTGCGGTCGGGGGCCGAGCTGTCGCGGGTGGATGTGGTGCAGCCGGTCCTGTTCGCGGTCATGGTCTCGCTCGCGAGGTTGTGGCGGGCGTGCGGGGTCGAGCCCCAGGCCGTCGTGGGCCACTCCCAGGGCGAGGTGGCCGCCGCGTGCGTGGCCGGGGCGTTGTCGCTGGAGGACGCCGCTCGGGTGGTGGTGGCGCGCAGCCGTGCGGTGGCCGAGGTGCTGTCCGGGCGGGGCGGCATGGCGGTGGCGCGGATGCCGCTCGCCGAGGCCGAGGAACTGATCGCGGGCCGTGAGGTGGAGATCGCGGCGGTCAACGGTCCGGCGCAGATCGTGCTCTCCGGTGCGGTGGATGACCTGCTGGCAGATGAGCGGGTGCGCCGGATCGGGGTGGACTACGCCTCCCATTGCGCCCAGGTGGAGGCGATCCGGGACCGGCTGCTGGCCGAGCTGGCGGACATCGCCCCGCGTCAGGCCGAGCTGCCGATGTGGTCCACGGTGACCGGCGGCTGGGCGCGAGGCGATGAGCTGGATGCGGAGTACTGGTATGCCAACCTGCGCAACCCGGTGCGGTTCGGCGAGGCGATCGACGCCCTGACCGGGGACGGCTTCGACGCGTTCATCGAAGTGAGCGCGCATCCGGTCCTGACCCAGGCGATCGAGCACCCGCATGTGATCCCGACCCTGCGCCGCGACTCGGATCGGTTCGTCGAGGCGCTGGCCCGTGCGCACACCGCCGGGATCGAGGTGGACTGGCGCAGGGTCGTCCCACCCGCCCGCGAGATCGACCTGCCCACCTACCCCTTCCAGCGCGAGCGGTACTGGTTGCGTAGCTCACCGGCCCCGGACGCGGCCGGGCTGGGCGTGGACCGGGCGGATCACCCGCTCCTGAGCGCCATGCTCACCCTGGCCGGCGGGGAGCAGATGGTGTTCACCGGTCGGATCACCCTGACCGCACACCCCTGGCTCGGGGACCATGCCGTCGGCGATGTGGTCGTGCTGCCGGGCGCGGCCCTGGCGGAGATGGTCGCACGAGCCGGTGAGGAGGCCGGCTGCGGCCATGTGGCCGAGCTGACCCTGCACACCCCGCTCACGATCCCGGCCGACGGCGGCGTTCAGGCGCAGGTCCTGCTCCGCGAGCCGGACGCCGACGGCGCGCGTGAGGTGGAGGTCCATGCCCGCACCGAGGAGACGGCCGAGTGGGTCTGCCACGCGGTGGGCCTGGTCGAACCCGTCCGCGACGAGCCGGAGTTCGACCTGCGCGCCTGGCCGCCCCGGGGGGCCGAGCCGGTGGATGTCACCGGCTTCTACGACCGGGTGGCCGAGGCGGGGTACCACTACGGCCCGGCCTTCCAGGGGTTGACGGCGGCCTGGCGGCGTGGTGAGGAGATCTTCGCCGAGGTGGCCGTGGCGCAGGACGTCGCCGGCTTCCTGGTGCATCCCGCGCTGCTCGACGCCGCCCTGCACCCGATGGGCCTGCTGGCGCCGTTCGGCGACGGCGTGACCCGTCTGCCGTTCGCCTGGGCCGGGTTCGACATCTGCGCCACGGGCGCCACCGAGGCGCGCGTGCGGATCACGCCGTCCGGGGACGCGGTGTCGGTGGCGGTCGCCGACGCCTCCGGCAGGCCGGTGGCCCACGTGGACGCCGTCCGTACGCGGCCCGCCGACCTGATCGCCGACACCTCCGCCTGGCGGGACGCGCTGTTCCACGTGACCTGGACCCCGGTCGAGCGCGGCCGGGACGAGGGGACCCGCTGGGCGGTGCTCGGTGAGGACCGGCTGGGCACCGGCCTCCCCTGCTACCCCGATCTGGACGCGCTGGCCGCCGCCGGGGTGCCCGATGTCGTCGTGATGACCGTGACCGGCCCGGACGCCGGCTGGGCGGCGGCCACGAGGGCCGCCGTGACATCGGCGCTGTCGGCCCTGCGGGAATGGCTGGACGACGAGCGCTTCGCCGGGGCCCGCCTGCTGGTGGTGACGCGCGGCGCGGTGGTCGTCGCCGAGGAGCCGGGCGTCGCCCACCGGGTGGACGTGGCCGGCGCCGCCGTACGCGGCCTGCTGCGGTCGGCGCAGGCCGAGGCACCTGGACGGGTGCTCCTCGTGGACGTCCTGGACGGTGGGGACGGGGCCGTCCCGTGGGCGGGCGTCCCGGCGGACGAGCCCGAGGTGGCGATCCGGGACGGGGTCGTGTGGGCTCGCCGGCTGACGCGGATCGACCCCGCTCTGCTGGCCCCCGAGGGCCGCGCCTGGCGGATGGACACCCGCGGCGGCGGCGACCTGGCCGGCGTGTCGGCCGTCGCGGCGCCGCCCGCCGCCCTGGCGCCCGGTCAGGTACGCGTCGCCGTGCGCGCGGCCGGGGTGAACTTCCGTGACGTGCTGATCGGGCTCGGCGTCTACCCCGGCCCCGCGGTCATGGGCAACGAGGCCGCGGGCGTCGTCACCGAGGTCGGGGCGGGCGTGTCGCGGTGGCGGCCGGGCGACCGGGTGACGGGCTTCCTGGCCGGCTCCTTCGGCCCGGAGGCGGTCGCCGACGAGGCGATGCTCGCCCGCGTACCGGACGGCTGGTCGTTCGAGGAGGCGGCGGCGGTGCCGGTGGCGTTCACGACCGCGTGGTATGCGCTGGCCGATCTGGGTGGGGTGCGGGCCGGGGAGACGGTGGTGGTGCACGCGGCCGCGGGTGGTGTGGGGATGGCGGCGGTGCAGCTCGCGCGGCGGTTGGGGGCGCGGGTGCTGGGGACGGCCGGTGAGGCCAAGTGGCCGGTGCTGGAGTCGATGGGGCTGGCGGAGGAGGAGATCGGCTCGTCGCGGTCGGTGGAGTTCGCCGCCCGGTTCCGCCGGTTGGCCCCTGGCGGGGTGGATGTGGTGCTGAACTCGTTGTCCGGCGAGTTGCTGGACGCCTCGATCGGGCTGTTGCGCGAGGGCGGGCGGTTGGTCGAGCTGGGCAAGACCGACGTCCGGGACCCGGACGCTCTTCCCGGGATCGGGTATCGGGCGTTCGAGCTGGCGGAGGCGGGGCCGGACCGGATCGGCGAGCTGCTGCACGAGATCATGGACCTGTTCGCCCGGGACGAGTTGCGGCTGCCGCCGGTGACGGTGGCCGACGTCCGCCGGGCGCCGCAGGTGCTGCGGTGGATGAGCCGTGGCGCCCACGTGGGCAAGGTCGTGCTGCGCATGCCGCGCCCGCTGGACCCGGACAAGACCGTGCTGATCACCGGCGGGACCGGGATGCTGGGCTCGTTGCTGGCCCGTCACCTGGTGACGCGGTACGGCGTGCGAAGGCTGTTGCTGCTGTCCCGTTCGGGCCGTATGCCGGAGGGCCTGGGGGATCTGGACGCCGACATTCGGGTGGCCGCGTGCGACGTGGCCGATCGGGCCGCGCTTGCGGAGGTGCTGGAGGGCGTGGAGCTGACCGGCGTGATCCACGCGGCTGGCGTGCTCGACGACGGCACGCTGCCCTCCCTGGACGCCGAGCGGGTCGCGCGGGTGCTGCGGCCCAAGGTGGACGGAGCCGTCAACCTGCACGAGCTCGCCGGAGACGTGCCCTGGTTCGTCATGTTCTCCTCGGCGTCCGGGGCGCTGGGCGCGCCGGGACAGGCCAACTACGCCGCCGCCAACGCCTTCCTGGACGCGCTCGCCGAGCGCCGCCGTGCCGAAGGGCTGGCCGCGACGTCGCTGGCCTGGGGGCACTGGGCGCCCGCCAGCGCGATGACCGGCCACCTCGACCACGCCGACCGCGCCCGGATGGAGGGCAGCGGGATGCGCGCCCTCACCCCCGAGCAGGGGCTCGCGCTCTTCGACGCCGCCATGCGCGCCGACGTCGCCGTGCCGGTCCCCGCCCGGTTCGACCTCGACCGCCGGAGGCGGGACGGCGAGCCGGTGCCCGCGATCCTGCGCGGCCTCGTCACGGCGCGGGCGCGCCGCTCGCTCCCGGCCGCCGAGCGGACTCCGGAGCGCGGCGGCCTGCTCGCGGGCATGGCCGAGCCCGAACGGCGCGACCACCTCCTCGGCCTGGTACGCGCCCACTCCGCCGCCGTCCTGGGACACGCGTCGGCCACCCTGGTGGACCCCTACCGGTCGTTCAAGGATCTGGGGTTCGACTCGCTGACGGCCGTCGAACTGCGCAACCGGCTGCACAGCGCCACCGGCCTGCGGCTGCCCGCGACCCTCGTCTTCGACCACCCCACCCCGGCCGCGCTCGCCGACCGGCTGCACGCCGACCTGGGCGGCGAACCGGGCGGCGAAACGGCCGGCGAGGACGCCCAGGCCGCGCGGACGTCCGTGGAGCCCCTGGCCATCGTGGCCATGGCCTGCCGGTTCCCGGCCGGCGTGGAGTCCCCGGAGGACCTGTGGCGGCTGGTGGCCTCGGGAGGCGACGGCATCTCCGGCTTCCCCACCGACCGCGGCTGGGACCTCGACGGTCTGTACGACCCCGACCCCGACCGGCCCGGCCGCTCGTACGTGCGCGAGGGCGGGTTCGTCCACGGCGCCGCCGAGTTCGACGCCGCCCTGTTCGGCATCTCGCCGCGCGAGGCGCTGGCCATGGACCCGCAGCAGCGGCTGGTCCTGGAGGCGTCGTGGGAGGCGTTCGAACGCGCCGGGATCGCCCCCGACCTCGTCAAGGGCAGCCGGACCGGCGTGTTCGTCGGCGCCACCCAGACCGACTATCTCAAGCACCTCCCGCAGGAGCTTGAGGGGCACTTCGTCACCGGCAGCGCGGCCAGCGTGATCGCCGGCCGGGTCGCGTACGCGTTCGGGCTGGAGGGGCCGGCGGTGACGGTGGACACCGCCTGCTCGTCGTCACTGGTGGCCATGCACCTGGCCGGGCAGGCGCTGCGCGCGGGGGAGTGCGACCTCGCGCTCGCCGGCGGCGTCGCCGTGATCACCAGCCCGCTCGGGTTCGTCGCCTTCAGCCGCCAGGGCGGGCTGGCCCGCGACGGCCGCTCCAAGGCGTTCTCCTCCCGCGCGGACGGCATGGGCATGGCCGAGGGCGTCGGCCTGGTGCTTTTGGAGCGGTTGTCGGACGCGGTGCGGAACGGGCGTCGGGTGCTGGCGGTGGTGCGGGGGTCGGCGGTGAATCAGGACGGGGCGTCGAACGGGTTGACGGCGCCGAGTGGTCCGTCGCAGCGGCGGGTGGTGCGGCAGGCGCTGGCGAATGCGGGGGTGGCGGCGTCGGAGGTGGATGTGGTGGAGGCGCATGGGACGGGGACGGCGCTGGGGGATCCGATCGAGGCGCAGGCGTTGATGGCGGCGTATGGGGGGGAGCGGGATCGGCCGTTGTTCGTGGGGTCGGTGAAGTCGAACATCGGGCATGCGCAGGCGGCGGCGGGGGTGGCCGGTGTGATCAAGATGGTGATGGCGATGCGCCATGGGGTGTTGCCGCGGACGTTGCATGTGGATGAGCTGTCGCCGCATGTGGATTGGTCCTCGGGTGTGGTGGAGGTGTTGCGGGAGTCGCGGCGGTGGGATTCGCGGGGGGTGCGGCGTGCGGGGGTGTCGTCGTTCGGGATCAGCGGCACCAATGCGCATCTGATCCTGGAACAGGCCGCGGAGACGCCCGTACCCGCTGAGAACGCCACCGGGGAGGGCGTGGCCGTGCCCGTCCTGCTCTCGGCGCGCTCGAAAGAGGGGTTGCGCGCGCAGGCCGCCCGGTTCCGGGGTTTTCTCGACGATCAGTCGGGGGTGCCCCTGCCCGATATGGGGTTGTCGTCCGTCACCACCCGGTCGAGATTGGAGCATCGAGCGGTCGTCGTCGCCGCCGACCGGGCGGAGCTGGCCGCAGGGCTGGAGGCCGTCGCCGCGGGCCGCGGCATCACCGGGTCGGTGACGTCGTCACCGGGTGATCTGGCGATGGTGTTCACCGGGCAGGGGGCGCAGCGGTTGGGGATGGGCCGGGAGTTGTACGGGCGGTTTCCGGTGTTCGCCGAGGCGTTCGACGCGGTGTGCGCGGGGCTGCCGGGGGTGCGTGAGGTGGTGTGGGGGGCGGATTCCTCGCTGGTGGATCGGACGGTGTTCGCGCAGGCGGGGTTGTTCGCGGTCGAGGTGGCGTTGTTCCGGCTGGTGGAGTCGTGGGGTGTG
>NZ_JACHGN010000019.1:0-187943 GCF_014202315.1 Thermocatellispora tengchongensis
TGCACGATCCGATACGCATGCTTATCCGGAACGAAGTGCATGACCGCCAGCATCAGCACCGCCACCGGCCGGTCATCCCCGCCGAAGATCTCCCGCGCCGCCTCGACGATCTTCTCCGGCTCGTACACATCCCCGTGCACCGCATGCGTGTGACGGTCGGTGGCCAGCAACGCCCGCGCGTGCGCCAGCACCACCGGATCGTTGTCCACATAGACCACTTCGGCATCCGCACGCGTGGCCTGCGCCACCTCATGAACGTTGTTCATCGTCGGCAGCCCAGAGCCGATGTCCAGGAACCGGCCGATCCCCGCCTTACCGGCCAGGAACTTCACCGCCCGACCCAGGAACCAGCGGTTCTGACGGGCCAGCAACGGCATCTGCGGAACGACCGCCTTGACCCGATCACCCATCTCCCGGTCGGCGGCGGAGTTGTCCTTACCGCCGAGCCAGTAGTCGTACACCCGAGCGATATTCGGCATTGTGGCCTTCACGCTGTCAGCCGGTAGAACGATGCCATGGATATTGCGCCGTTCATACTCAACCAAGCGCGCCCTAAGGATGTCGCTATTCGGTGCGCTTAGCTTGACTTCTTCGTTGTCAAGCCGCTGAGCGACCCATTCCTGATGGATGCCGCTTGGCTTCTGGTCACGCCATATGTTCCAGCGCTCGAAGTACTCGGCCTGCAATTCTTCAACCGAACTCGGCCACGGGCCATGCAGACTTTCAGCTCTCTCCCTCTCGGGTCTCACCTCTCCGCACCTCCTTGCCGCCCTGATTGCTGCAAAGGTAGGTGAGGAGTTCCCCACTAAACAGGAGCGCAGCACAGCCATTTGACTGTGCTGCGCCGGGAAAGGACTACGTTACGTGGTCCTACTCCTGGATGCCCATGAAGTCTGCCAACTGCCGTTGATGCTCTGTGAGTGATCGAACTCGCAGGGTGATCACGTCGCGTACCGTATCGCGCGCCATCTGCTGGTAGCGAAGCCATTGCGGGCTTCTCTGTCGTATGTCCAGCAGAAGCCCAACTGCCTTGTCTGGGTCGTTCGTCTGCACGTGCGCACGCGCTTCGTCGAGCAAGTGACGATCCCACTCCTCGCCTGTCATGTTCGCGTCTCGGGTCAACGAGGCAGACAGTTCGAGCGTCTTGGAAGGGTTGCCACCAACTAGGGCGTTCTCTGCGGACTTCAGGGCAACTGTTGTCGGGCCGAACGTCTTGCTATCGACGGTCTTGTGCTCGCGGTGGAGCGGGCCAGCCGCCGCCGCCGCCATGCCTATGTACTCGCGAGCCTCGTGAGGGCGATTATTCCTCGCTGCGGCTGCACTCGCTCTCAGGAGCATCCAGCCCCACGCTGCTAGCTGATCAGGCGTGGCTTTGGAGATCTGCGGCTCAAGCTCTTGCGCGGTCGAGGCACACAACCGCTCGACCTCATCGAAACGCCCCTGACGCAACATTGCGTGCGCTTGGCCACTTACCGCCGCCGCCGCAAGCGGCGTATCTCCGATCTCCAGCGCATCACGCAACGACATGTGAAGCGCCACCAGCGCCAAGTCATGTGCTCTGACTTGGATGAGGTATCGACCGGCCAGCCCCACGATGTTGGCACGCGTGCGGAGTGTTTCGCCTCGTTGCGCCTCCCCGCCGCCTTCGACGTGGTGATGAGCCGACCGGATCAGCGCAGGAAGGAATCCGGCAAGACGATCGTAACGGTCAGAGTGATAGGCGTCGGTCATCGCGTTGACCGCCCTGTTCAGGCGCGCTAGATCGAGTTCATCGCCGTCAGCCGTGCCATATACAGGACGACCGCTTAGGCCCAACGGCGGATTGATCGCAGACCGGATATCACTTAGCACGGCTTCATCGTGATCAGCTTCACGTGGTTCGGGTGAGGTAGATCCGACGAACGTAAGGGTTACCACGCCAAGTGCGCGCGCTAGCTGATGAAGCGTCTCCAGCCGGGCACTACCGCCCTGTTCGATCTTCTTTACCACTCCCACACTGAGGTTGGCTGCGTGGGCTACCTCCTCCTGGGTCATCCCCCGCCGTCTGCGAATCTCTCTTAGGCGATCCCCGATTGACTCATGATCAGGCACTGTGCACCTTCTCCTAGCCCGTCCTAGATGCACTCCTAGGCTATCTGCCCGTAGCCGAGAGCGCTTAGTCCCGAAGCCCACCCCGGATTCCTGAGTCATGCCCGAGGGGGATAGATCAAAATCAGGGGGCGCTCAGCTCTGGGAGGGGGAGGCCCGCTCATCCTGACGGCCCGTTGTGGCTGGGGTGGGCTGGTTCTCCCGCCCGACTTCGGCCCCGGGGCAAGCTGAGCATGCCGACTCCTCCAGATCAAGGCCGTCTGTGCGGGATGGCATCCCATGACCGAGGAACGACGACCGGTCAACGTACACGCGAAGACGGCCTTGACCTTCCGTCCCCGGCATGCTGCCCCGGTATCGGGCCGAAGCAGACGGGAGAACCAGCCAGCGGGTATGGTGCGGGAAGCGAGGCGACCCCCACGCCACCGGCCCGCGAGCCGACACAGACTAGGCCCCTGACCAGGGGAAACAGCCCGCCAACGTTGGCCCGTGTATGGCCCGTGAACAGTGAGCCCCGGCGAGTCTCAGCGAGTACCAGTGAGACACCGCCACCTACCCCAACGCCGCATCTTCCCAGGTCAGAGCACAGATCAGCCCCATGACCAGCTACCCAGCTCCGCTGTGGGATGGTGCGTCCTTTTGTCGTGCTGATGGACATCCGCATGCCCGGCGTGGACGGCCTGGTCGCCACCAGGCGGATCACCGAGGACCCGGAGCTGGCCCACACCAAGGTGATCGTGCTGACCACCTTCGAGCGCGACGAGTACGTCTTCGACGCCCTGCGCTACGGCGCCAGCGGCTTCCTGCTCAAGGACACCAAGCCCGCCGACCTGCTGTCGGCGATCCGGCTGGTCGTGCAGGGCGGCGCGCTGCTGTCGCCCTCGGTCACCCGCAAGGTCGTCAGCGAGTTCGTCTCGCGGTCGCCGCGCCCGATCCGGCCCCACCCCGGCCTCGACCGCCTCACCGACCGCGAGCGCGAGGTGCTGTGCCTGGTCGCGGAGGGCCTGAACAACGACGAGATCGCCGCCCGGCTCGGGGTCAGCCCGGCCACGGCCCGCACCCATGTCAGCCGGACCATGATCAAGCTCTCCGCCCGCGACCGCGCCCAGCTCGTGGTCTTCGCCTACCAGTCGGGCCTGGTGCCGTGATCCTTGTGTGGTCTGTTCAGCCCTGCCCGATCAGATGCGGTTCGGCGCCGCGCCGCAGGATGCGCCGCCGCAGCCGTACGATGCCGGGGCCCGGCTCGGCGCCGGCCTCCTCGGCGAGCCGGTTGCGGAACCTGGTGTAGACGTTCAGCGCCTCGACCGGGCGGCCGGAGCGCTGGTAGGCCAGCATCAGCAGCTCGGTCACCCGCTCGTCGGGCGGCCCGGCGTGCGCCACGGCCGACAGCTCCGGGATGAGCCGCGCGTGGTGCCCCAGCCGCAGCTCGGCCTCCAGGCACTCGATCACCGCGTCCCGGTGCTCCTGCCGCAGCCGCTCGCGCTGCTCGGCCGCCCACCGGCCGGGAAGCCCGCGCAGCGGCTCGCCCGCAGGCACCAGCCCGTCGGCGCCCCACTCACGCAGCGCCGCGCGCAGGCCCCGCGCCGCCGCCTCGTCGTCGTGGCGCAGCGCCGCCCGCGCCTTGTGCGCCTGGTCGCGGAAGCGGTGCACGTCCACCTCTTCGCGCCCCGCGATCAGCCGGTAGGCCCCGCCCCGGCCGTCGGGCAGCATGTCCTGGGTCCCGGACGCGGTCCTGCCCAGGCTGTGGCGCAGCTCGCTGGCGTAGTGGTGGACGACCTTGCGCGCGCTCTTGATGGGCTCGTCGTCCCAGAGCGTGACGATCAGCTCGTCGATCGAGACCGGCTCCGCATCGGCGAGCAGGAGTACGGCCAGCATTAATCGCTGTTTCCGGTCGCCGATATGCACCCAGCTCTGTCCCCTGTGGGCGTCCACTTCGCGTAACAATCGAAAGCGCATCATGTGCCTCCTCCTTCCGGGCGTGCGCATGGGCACGGGGTACGGCATTCGCGTGCGGTCCCGCGCAATTCCGCGGCGGGCCTGTGGTGAGCCGCCAGGATCATCTC
This sequence comes from Thermocatellispora tengchongensis, assembly GCF_014202315.1. Classification (GTDB taxonomy): domain Bacteria; phylum Actinomycetota; class Actinomycetes; order Streptosporangiales; family Streptosporangiaceae; genus Thermocatellispora; species Thermocatellispora tengchongensis. The sequence continues at coordinate 4,152 of NZ_JACHGN010000019.1, forward strand.
CCCGCCGAGCGCGGCAGGCGATATTTGATGCGTATCGCGCGCAGAAGGAGAAATGATGGGCAGCGCTCGGGAAAACCGGCGGCGGGGCGCCGAATGGTTCAAGGCGAGCTTCAGCGACAACGGCGGCGGCTGCGTCGAGGTCGCCATCGGCGATGACGGCGTCGCGGTGCGCGACTCCAAGGACCCCTCGGGCCCGGTGCTCCGCTTCACCGACCTGGAGTGGGCGGCGTTCATCGCCGGAGTGCACGCCGGGGAGTTCGACCTCGGATAAGGGCCCGAGCCCAGGCGAGGGCCACGGCGGGCGGGGGGCGCCGCGTACGGGGAGCGGCGCCCTCCGTCGCCGCGGGCGGCCTGGCTGAGCGGCGCGGACATCGAGGTCATCGGTCCAGGGCGCGGACGTCGGCGGCGAGCGCCGAGAGGAACTCCCGCGCCTCGTCGTCGTAGATCGCGGTGCCGCTCAGCAGCGACCACTGCCGGGTGTAGATCGCGACGTCCTCCGCGTCGTGCGCCGTCAGCCTGACGTGGGTGGTCTCGATCTCCACGAAAGTGCCCTCGGCGGCGTCGTCGCCGATGTCGGTGTCATAGATGGTGAAACCGTGGGAGGGGAACACCACGGCCTCCCTGTTGTGCGGTATCAGCCCGATGGTGACGTTCTCCAGCGTGCTGACCGACGCCACCCGGTCCAATTGCGCGAGCAGCAGCCGGGGCGGTCCGGGCCGGCACCGCAGCGCCGCCTCGGTAATCAGGAATTCGAAACGCCGGCTTTCCTGATAAAGCGCGAGCTGGCGCTGCAACCGGGCCGCGAGCGCCATCGCGAGGTCACCGTCCGAATACGGAGGGTCGAACAGCGCGAACACCCGCCTGGCGTACTCGGCCGTCTGCAGCAGGCCCGGAATCAGCGTCGGCTGGAAAACCCGCACCAGCCGCGCCTGGTCCTCCTGCTCCCGGATGTCGTCCTGGAGGTGGGCCTGCCGCTGCAGCTCCGCCCGCCAGGTGTGCACCTCGGTGAACGCCGACTCGGTCATCTCGCTCAGCCACGCCCGCGTCTCCGGGGACGCCTCCACCGCCTCGGCCCACGCCGTGACCTCCGGCATGGTGGGGATCACGGTGCCGGACTCGATCCGGGACACCTTGGACTGGCTGATCCCGATGCGGGTGGCCAGATCGCGCCCGGAGATCCCGGCGAGATCGCGCAGCCGGCGCAGTTCCGTGGCGAGCCGCTGCCGCTTCCCCGGCGCCGCCCCCGTGCCCTTCATCTTCCGCACCCCCGGGGCCGCCCGGCAATCGCGCACGGCCCGATTACCTGATTCGATCAGATGCCAAACGATGTAGCACTTAATCAGTCCGCACGGAGGATGTCAACACCGTGTAGATCTGACGGCGTTGCCGGGCTTGCAGGGGTAATGGGGGTAAGGCCGGGTTCGCCGACCCGAACCGAGTTCGGGTGATTCGCTTTGAGTTGTTTTGATGCGAACGCCCACGTTTACCGGGCGAGCCTGCGGACTGAGTACTCTCACATGGCTGGCGGTGACTCAAAGGGCGGGTGCGATGACGACGGCGGCCACAGGCGACGACATCATGGCGGAGGCGCGGCGGCGGCGGACCTTCGCGGTGATCAGCCACCCCGACGCGGGCAAGTCCACCATGACCGAGGCCCTGGCGCTGCACGCCTCGGCGATCATCGAGGCCGGCGCGGTGCACGGCAAGGCGGGGCGGCGCGGCGTCACCTCCGACTGGATGGAGATCGAGCGGGCCCGCGGCATCTCCATCACCTCGGCCGCGCTGCGCTTCGAGTACCGCGGCCACATGTTCAACCTGGTGGACACCCCCGGCCACGCCGACTTCTCCGAGGACACCTACCGGGTGCTCGCGGCCGTCGACTGCGCGGTGATGCTGATCGACGCGGCCAAGGGCATGGAGCCGCAGACCATGAAGCTGTTCGAGGTCTGCCGGCACCGCCGCATCCCGGTCATCACCTTCGTCAACAAGTGGGACCGCCCGGGGCGTGAGGCGCTGGAGCTGCTGGACGAGATCGAGCAGCGTACCGGCCTGCGGCCCACCCCGATCACCTGGCCGGTCGGCATCGCGGGCGACTTCCACGGCGTCGCCGACCGCCTGGAGGACCGGATCATCCGCTACGTGCGCACCCCCGGCGGGGCCACCAAGGCGCTGGAGAGCGAGCTGACCCCGGCGCAGGCCGAGGCCGAGCTGGGCGACGACTGGCGGCGCGCGGAGGAGGAGATCGCGCTGCTCGCCGAAATCGGCGCCGACCACGACCAGAAGGAGTTCGAGGCGCACCAGTCCACGCCGGTGCTGTTCGGCGCGGCGCTGTCCAACTTCGGCGTGGCCCGGCTGCTGGACGCGATGGTGGATCTGGCCCCGCCGCCCTCGCCGCGCGACGACGTCGCCGGTGCGCCGCGCCCGCTGGCCGCGCCGTTCTCCGGCCTGGTGTTCAAGGTCCAGGCCAACATGGACCCGGCCCACCGCGACCGGATCGCGTTCGTCCGCGTCTGCTCCGGCCACTTCCGGCGCGGCATGGTGCTCACCCACGCCGCCACCGGCCGCCCGTTCGCCACCAAGTACGCCCAGGCGGTCTTCGGCCAGGACCGCGCCACCATCGACGACGCCTTCCCCGGCGATGTGGTCGGCCTGGTGAACGCCGGCGCGCTGCGCCCCGGCGACACCCTGTACGAGGGCCCGGCCGTGACCTTCCCCCCGATCCCGAGCTTCGCCCCCGAGCACTTCGCGGTGGCCCGCTCGCGCAGCAGCGGCAAGGCCAAGCAGTTCCGCCGCGGCATCGACCAGCTCGACGCCGAGGGCGTGATCCAGGTGCTCCGCTCCGACCTGCGCGGCGACCAGGCCCCGGTGCTGGCCGCGGTGGGGCCGATGCAGTTCGAGGTGGTCCAGCACCGCCTGGCCGCCGAGTTCGGCGCCGAGATCACGCTGGACCGCCTCGACTACACCCTGGCCCGGCGCACCGACGCCGCCTCGGCCGAACGGCTCGCGCGGCAGCGCGGCGCGGAGGTCCTGACCCGCAGCGGCGACCAGGCCCTGCTGGCCCTGTTCACCGACCGCTGGCGGATGAACTCCATCAAGGCCGACCACCCGGACCTGCTCCTGGCCCCCCTGATCGCCGACACCACGGCCGGGAGCTGATCGGGCGGCCGATCAGGCGCCGGCCTTCTGCAGCGCCTTCTCCAGCTCCTCCCTGGACATGTGCGAGCGCCCCGGGATGTCGGCCTGCTGGGCGCGCTCGTACAGCTCGGCCTTGGTGAGGTGTTCGCCCTCGGCCTTCCGCTGGCGGGGCGGGCGGGCGCCGGCGGCCTCGACGGCCAGCGCGTTCATCTCCTCCTTGCGGCGCTCCATGAACGCGGCGCCGAGCTTGCTCCGCTGCTTCTCGTCGGTCTTGTCCGCCAGTTTGGGCAGGATCTCGTTCTCCTCCTCCTGGACGTGCTGCGTGACGGACTTGATCAGCTTGTCCAGCGCCTGACGGAACTCCGGGGAGCCCGGCTCGGCCCGCCTGACCGAGTCCATGAGGATCTCGGCCTCCTTGTGCTCCTCCAGGCTGTGGTGGGCGTCGAGCCCCGGGTAGACGCGGTCCTCCTCGGCGCGGGCGTGCGCGGTGAGGAGGGCGTGCAGCTCCAGGACGGACTTCTTCTGGTCGCCCTGGCCCGACTTGATCCGCTCGAACAGCTCCTCTATCTTGCGATGGTCGTCCGTGATCAGCGTGATGACGTCGTTCTTCATACTGACGCCGCTACCCGTGACCCGCGGTCCCATTCACCCGGCCGCGTCTTGTCACCTGGCCGGATCGTCCACGGCGGCGCTCCCCGCGGCACACGCCGGCCGGGGCACGTCCGCGCCCCGGCCGGTGGCTCCGCCGCTCAGCCCTTCTCGACGGCGATCCGGCGTCCGGGCTGCTTCTCCTCCTCCAGCCCGACGCTCACCTCCAGGACGCCGTCGGTGTAGGACGCCTTGACGTCCTCCTCGTTGGCGCCCCGGGGCAGCATCACGCTGCGGCGCAGCGAGCCGTACCGGAACTCCGAGCGGTGTTCCTCCTTGGTCTCCGAGGTCCGCTCGGCGCGGATGTCCAGCATCCCGTCACCGACCGTGATCTCGACGTCCTTGTCGGGGTCCACGCCGGGCAGCTCCGCCCGCACGACGTAGCGCCCCCCGGCGACGAACTCCTCGATCCGGATGGCCGGGGCGAGCGAGCCGAACCCCGCGAGCGGCGACTCCAGCCAGTCCATGATCTCCGGGAACCCCCACCGCACGGGCGCCGTGCGGCCGCGGTCCCGGCGGGACAGCAATGCCATCGTCACATCCCTCCTTGACGCGAACACCTCCAGTCCACGCCCGCCGCGCGGGCAGGACCAGGGACGAACGTCCCTACTCCCGCTACCCACCTCCCCGTCCGGCAGGCACCCCCTGCCATCGCCGGACTCGCTATGCCATGATAACGACAACCGTTTTCATACTTTCGGACACCGAGGAGGTCCTGTGCCGACCCCACTCGTCCTGGTCGCGGGCCTGCACGCGGGGGCGCGGACCGCCGCGGTCGATCGGCTGCTCCGCCGCCATCCCGGCGCCGTCGCGATCCACCACGACATCCACCTCGCCGCCGGTCGGGCGGAACGGGTCGTACGCGACGCCTCGGGCGTCCTGGAACGCGCCCGCATCCGGGTGGCGCGGAGCCGCGCGGCCCGCGGCGTACGGGAGGACCTGCGCGCCCAGCTCGCGCTCCACGCCGGCTCGGCGCCCCTTGTGATCGCCGACCTGTGGGACTCCGCCGAGCCGCGTCCGGTGGCCGAGGCGCTGGCCGGAGCCGGCCCGTTCCGCCTGACCTGCGTGCTCACCGCGCTCGACGCCGCGCACACGCCCCTTGACCTGTGCCGGGGCGACCGGCTGGCCGAGACCGGCCGCGAGGAGGCGACCGGCGACCGGCGCTACCTGGCCGAGGTGCTGGCCCGGCAGATCGAGTACGCCGGCGCGCTGAGCCTGCACGGCGGCGACGAGGAGGACATCGACCTGTCGGCCGCCGTGCTTCGCCACCTCGCGCCCGCGACCCCGATCACCGCCGATCCCCCCGTCACCGGCCCCACGCTCTCCGTACGCGCGCTGGCCGAGCGCGTCGATCCGGCCACCGCCCTGCTCCCGGCCGAGACGCGCACCGGCGAGATCACCACGGTCGCCTGGCGCCGCCTGCGTCCCCTCCACCCGGGCCGCCTGTTCGAGGCCGTGGACGAACTGGTCACCACCACCGTGCGCTCCCGCGGCCGGTTCTGGCTGGCCAACCGCCACGAGCGCATGCTGTCCTGGGACGCCGTGGCCGGCGTGATCGACATCCGCGACGCCGGCCCCTGGCTGGCCGCCCTCCCCGGCGCCGCGTGGGACCTCGCCACCCCCACCCGCCGCGTCGCCGCCGCCCTCGACTGGCACCCCGAGGTCGGCGACAGGGTGCAGCACCTGGTCTTCACCGGCCCCGGCCTCGACCGGCGCCGCATCCACGCCCTGCTCGACTCCTGCCTGATCGACCAGGGCCCCGCCGTGCCCGCCCCCGCCGACTGGAGCGGCTTCGACGACCCGTTCGCGGGCGTCCTGACGCCGCCCCCTCCGGTCAAGGGGTGGTGAGACGGGGCATCACCTGGGCGTGGGCGAGCCGGACTGCGGCGTACGAGTGCTCTCCGCCGCGCCGCGGCGCCCCGCCCGCCCCGGGACCGGCAGGCCGACGCCCGCCGCCCAGAGCGCGACGCCGATGTAGAGGACCTGCTCGGGGATGCGCTGCCACAGCGGTGAGGCCGCCTCGCCGCCCAGGGTCACCCCGGCGAGCGCGGCGTGGATGTTGGCCGGGAGCATCAGCACGAACAGCAGGGCCAGGCAGACCCCGGCGGCCCGCCGGGTGGCCGGGAGCACCAGCCCCACGGCCCCGGCCAGCTCCAGCACCCCGGTCAGGTAGACCACGGCCGCCGCGAACGGCACGAACGGCGGCACCATCGCCACCATGTCGGCGTGGTTCGGCATGAACGTCACGCTCGATGGGACGAAGTGCGCGCCGGCGGTCATCACCAGCATGACGGCGAGCCCGTGTCCCGCGCTCACCCGCCAGGTCGCGAACCGGCTCACGCCGAGCGCCCCGAGCAGCCGGAACCCCAGCGTGGCCACCAGTAGCACGATCACGGTCATAACAGCCCCCCATTAGATAGTGGAGCTATCCTAGCATTTGGATAGCGCCACTATCCAGTCGCGAGGTGCGGCCAGTGGAGGTTCGGGGCCGCGTTGGGGCGCGACGCGCTCCTGGAGGCCCGATCAGTGCAGTCGGTTGCCCGCACCCATCTGCCGGTCATGACCGGCCCCGGACGGTCTCACGCGCCGTAGGGCAGGGTCACGTCGAGGACGGTCGGCCCGCCGGGAGGGCTGTCCAGCGTGAACGACCCGTCGTGCGCCTCGACCCGCCGGCGGATGCCGACGAGCCCGGAGCCGCTCTCGTCCGCCCCGCCCCGCCCGTCGTCCACGACCTGGAGGCGCAGCCGGTCGTCCAGGCGGCGTACGCTGACGACGGCCTGCCGGGCCCCGCTGTGCTTGGCGATGTTGGTGAGCGCCTCGGCCACCACGAAGTAGGCGGTGGCCTCGACGGACGCGGCGGCCCTGACCGGGAGGTCGGCGTCGATCGTGCAGGGCACCGGGCAGGCCGCGGCCAGGCCGGCGAGCGCGTCGGCGAGGCTCTTGTCGGCCAGGATGGGCGGCAGGATGGTGCGCACCACGCCCCGAAGCTCGGCCAGCGCCTGCTCGGCGGCGCTCTGCGCCCGTTCGAGCGACGCCTTGGCGGTCGCGGGATCGCGCTCCAGCGCCCGCAGTGCCGCGCCGAGCAGCACGTTGACCGCGACGAGCCGGTTCTGCGTCCCATCGTGCAGCGACCGCTCGATCCGGCGCAGCTCGGCGGCGTGCGCGTCGAGCACGGCGGCGCGGGTCGCGGTGAGCTGCGCCACGCGCAGGCTCAGATCGACGTCGGGGCCGGGCCGAAGGAGGCGCCGGCCGAACCATGCCTGCAGCCGGGCCATCCGGGGCGCCAGGAGCAGGGTGAGAGCGACGTCGATCGGGGCCAGGGCGGCGACGGCGAGAGCGCTGGGCGTGTCCCTGACCTCCCACAGCCCGTAGGCCGCGGTCGCGGCCTCCTCCGGAGGCAACAGCCACCACCACAACGCGAAGGTCGCGTCCTGCACCGCGTGGACCGGGAGGGTGAGGGCGACCAGGCCAAGGAGCAGCCCGGCGGAGCCGTGCGCGACCACCCAGGCCAGTTCGCGCCGTACCGTCGGGTCGGCCAGGGCGGCGCGCAGCCCGGCCGGCGGCGGGGGCGGGGCGATGATCTCTTCCGTGCCCCAGCGGGAGAGCCGGTCCCGTTCCCGGTCGGCCACCGCGCGCAACCCGCGCAGTACGGCCGGCCCCATTTTCACCCCCACGCCGACCAGGCAGGCCAGGGCGGTGACGGCCACCGCCATGAGCACGACCAGCGCCAGGACTCCCGTGCTCATACCGCCGACGAGGTGTTCGAGCGCGTCCAGGGTGGCACGGCCGCGGGCGCCCAAGTCCCACCGTCCCGGCCGCCGCAGGGGCAGGTGCCGCAGGGCCCGGCCATTTCCGGCCGCCATAGGTACGTACCTCCTCGGCTGCTCACAGGCCGTTCGCGATCGCGGGAGGTTCAGCAGGCTATAGCGGACTTGTCGTTTTGTCAGGGTCTCCGGCTTGGCGGGGTCTCCGTCTTGTCAGGGTCTGGGAAAGGTTCCGGGACGCCGGCGCGCAGGTCTCGATCGCCTTCCCCATCACCGCCGGCGCAGGAAGAGACGGCCGGCAGCGCGTACGACGGCCGCGTGGTGCACGGCCCGGTCGCCGACGTCGGTCATCGCGCCGTTTCGTGCTCGATGCCGGCGCACCACACCCGCAGGACGCGTTCCGTCGCGGTGATGTCGGCCAGCGGGTCGCCGTCGATGAGGAGCAGGTCGGCCCGCTTGCCAGGGGCGATGACACCCCGGTCGGTGAGGGAGAAGTGCCGTGCGGGCAGGGAGGTGGCCGAGCGCAGCGCCTCGGCGGGGCTCAGCCCGGCCTCCACCAGCAGTCGCAGCTCCTCGTGCATGCTCCGGCCGTGCCGCACCGGGAACGGGGCGCCGGGTTCGTCGTTGGCGTCGGTTCCGGCCAGGATCGGCACACCGGCCGCGTGCAGTGCCGAGACGGTCGCCATGCTGCCGGCGAAGCCCTCGGGGTGGCCGACGGACCGCGCCACCCCCTCCATCATGATCAGAGTGGGGATGGTCACGCGTCCCTCGGCGCGGATGCGCTCCACGTCGGCGGGGTCCGCGGGCGGGCCGATCGGGCAGTGGGTGATGAAGTCCGCGCCGGAATCGACGGCCATCGTGTACGCGCCCGCGGACGAGGCATGCGCGACGACCTGCTTGCCGCGGGCGTGGGCGGCCTCGACGAGCGCCTTTGCGACCCCGGCCTCCAGGCCGCCCCCACCGGGCGCCTCCATGACGATCTTGATGTACTCCGAGCCCTCGGCGATCCGGTCCGCCACCCACTGCTCGGCTTCGCCCGCGTCGGTGACGACGGCCAGCGGGGTCATCGCGGCCATGCGTGCGTGGGGACCGGCGGGCCCGATCGCCGGGATCCCGGCGCTCATGATGTCGGTGGTGCCTTTCGCGCCGCGCAGCGATGCCGGCAGCTCCGGCGGCCAGGCGGCCATGTCCAGGGCGGTGGTCACGCCGTACCGGGCCAGCGCGTCCAGGCTCTCGGGACCGTGCAGGTGGACGTGGGCGTCGATCAGTCCGGGAAGCAGCACGGCGCCGTGGGCGTCGATGCGCTCGGCCCCGGGCGCATCCCGTGTGATCAGACCGTTCTCGACCTCGACGGTGGTCGGTTCGGTCAGGTGCCGCCCGTCGAAGACGCGCACGTTGACCAGGGCGAACGCGGTCGCCATGGCATACCCCCTCAAGTTAAGGGACAGTTTTGTCCTCTATGTGGGAGACTAGCCAGCCGGAAAGGCCGCTGTCCACCGAGATCGTGATCACGGCGGTTCGGGCAGATTGGAGGGAGCATCCGGGATGCCCCGTCGAGGACGCCTCCCAGGGACGTACGGACGACTTCCCGGGTCGGCTATAACCGGAAGCGTGGTCACTCATCCCGCTGCCTCGGCGCCTTCCGGCCACCCGGAGAAGAGCGCCACAAGCCCGAAAGGGACGGCGAAGACCACCCGCAGGCGCGGCGTGGCGCTCACCCGCGCGATCTATCGCGCCGCGTTCGAGGAACTGGCCGAGAACGGCTTCGACGCCCTGGCCTTCGACAAGCTCGCCCCGCGCGCCGAGACCGGCAAGTCGGTCCTCTACCGGCGCTGGTCAACCCCCTACGAGCTGCTGCTGGAGGCACTGAACGATCCGGTCGAGGGCTTCGGCGACCCCCCGGACCCCGACACCGGCACCCTGCGCGGAGACCTCCTCGCCCTGCTGGAAGGGCTGGCGCGCGTCCTCGACGAGCCTCGCGGCAAGGCCCTCATCCCCCTGCTGACCGACCGGGGCCGCCCGCCGGAGCTCCACACCGCCGCCCGCGAACGGGTCATCACCCCCCACCAGAAGATCCTCATCGGCCGCCTGCGAGCCGCCGCCGAACGAGGCGAAGCCGACCCGGCGTCCGTCACACCCCTGGTCGCGTCGGTCGGCCCGCGCATGATCCTGTTCGAGTCGATGGACAAGGGACATGTGACCCGGCAAGACGTCGTCGCCATCGTGGACCACGTCCTCCTCCCCCTGACCGCACCACGCCACCGCCCCTAGCCAGAGCACCTTCCGGGCGCCCGGAAGGGCGCGTACCAGGTACGCCGTCGCCCAGCACAGCGGCAGCGCGAGGATCGCGAGCAGCGCGGCCTTCGCGACCGCGGGCGCCTGTACGTCGCGGAGCGCGTAGTTCAGGACGACCACCACGACCGGGTGGATGACGTAGACGGCGTAGGCGTGCGCCGACAGGAACCGGCGGCGGCGTCCCTGGTGGCCGAAGCGCTCCCGGAACAGAACCAGCAGGCCGAGGATGATGCCGACGGCGAGAGCCGACTCACAGGCCGCCGCCACCAGGGACGGCAGGGTTCCGCGACCCAGGCCCGCCTCCCCGCCCGCGCCCAGGACGAGGACGAGCGCGACCGCGGCGACGGCCGCGGCGGCGAACCCGGCCCGGCCCGCCGTTCTGGACAGGCTCCCCAGCCGGCCGCGCCGGGCCGCGAGCAGCCCGACGGTGAACAGTGCCGCGTACTGCGGCAGGTAGGCGGGGGAGGGCAACCCCAGGATCGTGACCCCCATCGCCCATCGACCGCGGCCTGCACGGTGACGGACATCATGCGGGGGTCGAAGGAGCGGAACTCGCCGTTCTGCCGGCCGAGGCGGAACAGCGCCTCCCGCGCTTCGTAGATCGGCTCGTTCAAGGAGATGCCGTAGCGCGGCTTGCCGTCGGGGAGGCGGAAATTGTCGCGGATCTCTCTCGGGTCAGGTTCGACGGCTGCCGATGGGCTTCCTGGCGTCGTAGTCCAGCCGGGCCTGCTCGACCTTGCCCAGATTGACCGACCACTCGGCGAGTGCCGCGAACACCGGCGCGAGGCTGCGCCCCAGTTCGCTGATCTCGTACTCCACCCGCGGCGGAACCTCGGGGTGGTAGGTGCGCACGACGAGCCCGTCGCGTTCCAGTTGCCGCAGCCGTTCGGTCAGCACCTTGGGCGTGATGGTGGAGATACGGCGTTCCAGCTCCACGAATCGATGCCGCCCGTATTCATGGAGCACCCACAGGATCGGAGTGGTCCAGCGGCTGAAGACGATGTCCACCACCGGGGCGATCGGGCACGCCTGCTCGGGGGCGACGTCCGCAGGAGCCGCCCAAGCTGTGTCGTTGGTCACAATGAGCCTTCCTCGCCAATACTTTCGTCTAGGTACCTACTATCACGCCACTAGTAGCTTCCATCGAGTCCGCAAAGGGGCATCGACAACCGGGAGCGAAGATGATTGTGGTGACTGGAGCCACGGGCAACGTCGGGCGGCCGCTCGTGCAGGCGCTCGTTGCGGCCGGCGAGCAGGTGACGGCGGTGTCACGAAGGATCTCAGAGCCGGACGTGCCGGTGGGGGTGCGGCACCGGCGAGCCGACCTGGCCGAGCCGGCGAGCCTCAAGCCCGCCCTCGAAGGAGCCGAAGCGCTGTTCTTGTTGACCTCCGCCGACTTCATGGCGAACGGCGATCTCGGTGAGGTCATGAACGTCGTGCGGGCGGCCGGCATTCGGCGGGTCGTGTTGCTGTCCTCCCATGGTGTGGGCACGGGACGCCACCCCTCGGGCCTGGAAGACGCCGTCAAGCAGTCGGGTCTGGAATGGACGATGCTGCGGCCGGGCAACTTCGACTCCAACACGTTCCGATGGGCCGATTCGGTCCGGGCGCAACGGGTGGTCACGGCACCGTTCGGCGACGTCGCGGTGCCGGCCATCGACCCGGCCGACATCGCCGAGGTCGCCGGCGTCGCTCTGCGCGAGCCGGGCCACGAGGGCAACGTCTACACGCTGACCGGACCGGCTCCGATCTCACCCCGGCAGCAGGCCACGGCGATCGGGGACGCCCTCGGCGAGCCGGTGCGGTTCATCGAGCAGAGCCGCGAGGAGGCACGCCGCCAAATGCTGCGATACATGCCCGAACCGGTCGTGGAGGCCACCCTCGGCGCCCTGGGCGCACCGTCCCCCGCCGAGCAGCGCGTCAGCCCCGATGTCGAGCCGATCCTCGGCCGCCCGCCCCGCACCTTCGCCCAGTGGGCGGAGCGCAACATCGCGGCCTTCAGATAGCGCGTCCGGGCGACCGCCAGACCCTGGCGGTACGCGCCTCAGCCCGTCGTCCAGCGACGGAGTTTCTCGGGGTTGCGCACTACCCAGATGTGCTTGATCCGGTCGCCCGCGACCTCGAACGCGAACACCGTCACGGTGACGCCGTCTTGCTGAGCCACCAGACCGGGCTGACCGTTGACCGTACGCTCCAGCAACGTCATGTTGCCGGAGATCCGGTCGGCGATCTCGGCCCAGGCGCGCGCGATCTGCTCGGCGCCTTCGATGGGGCGCAGGAAGGTGGTGGCGAGGCCGCCGCCGTCGGCGATCGCCCTGGCGTCGGGGTCGAGCAGGCCGATCAGGGCGTGGATGTCCTTGGCCTCCCATGCCTGCTTGAAGTCCCTGACGATGCCGGCGTGCTGGGCTGCCGGACTCGCGGGGCCCCGCGACTCGCGAACGCGGCGGCGGGCCGAGGAGGCCAGTTGGCGGCATGCCGCCGGAGTCCGGCCAACGATCTCGGCCACTTCGGCAAAGGAGTGGCAGAAGACGTCGTGCAGGATGAACGCGACGCGTTCGGCCGGGGTCATCGATTCGAGCACGACCAGGAAGGCCATGCTGACCGACTCATCCAGGGTGACCCGGTCGGCCGGGTCGGCGGTCGCACCGCCCGGCCGCCCGCTGATCCACTCCGTACGCTCGGGCAGCGGTTCGGGGATCCACTCGCCCACATACCGCTCCCGCCTCGCGCGCGCCGAGCCGAGCACGTCCAGGCAGATGCGGCCGGCGACCCGCGTCAGCCAGGCGCCGGGGGACTCGATGGCGTCCTGCTGCTGCCGGGACATGGCGTACCAGCGGGCGTAGGTCTCCTGTACGACATCCTCGGCCTCGGCCAGGGAGCCCAGGAGCCGATAGGCGAGATTGATCAGCTGACGCCGCTCGCTCATGATCGCACTCAGGCCGGGATCTGGCCGGCCGTGTCCTGGCTCGGATGGGGTGGTCACGGTATCGACGGCTCCCTTGGTCGCATCTAGCCTCCCCCGTCCGACGAGATAGCGCGCCGGACTGTGAGGTCGGCCCGTCGCCTGACATCCCGGAGGGCTGTGTCGTCGTACGGCCGAGACGAACACATCATCAAGCGAACAGGAAGCTCAGCGACATCATGACCATCTCAATGCCGGCATCACCCTTCGCCGACCCGGCACCCGCGCAGCGCCTGGAGCGGGCGGCCGCCGCGCTGACGGAACACGGTTTCACCGTGGAAATCCTCGACGACGCCGCCGCCGCGCGTGCCCGCGTCAAAGCGCTGATACCCGAGGGCGCCAGCGTGTTCACCGGGGCCAGCGAGACCCTCCGCCTGTCCGGCATCGAGGAGGACATCAACACCAGCGGGCGCTACGACGCCGTCAAGCCACGCGGCCTGGCCATGGACCGCGCCACCCAACTGCGCGATATCTGGCGGCTGATGTCCGCCCCCGACGTCATCGTGGGCAGTGTCGCTGCGGTCACCGAAACCGGCTCCCTCGTGGTCGCCTCGGCCAGCGGAAGCCAGTTGCCCGGCTACGCCGGCGCCGCCGCCCACGCGATCTGGATCGTCGGGGCGCAGAAGGTGGTGTCCGACCTGCCCACCGCACTGCGCCGCGTCGAAGACCACTGCCTCCCGCTGGAAAACGACCGCGCCATGAAGGTCTACGGCAAGCCCAGTGCCCTTAACCGCCTTCTCATTCTCAACGCGGAACCCCACCCTGGGCGCGGCACCGTCCTGCTGCTCCGCGAAACCATCGGATTCTGAACCACCGGCATTCCTCGTTGGGGGACCCCGCCCGGAGAGTGCCCGGTGCCGCACCGGCGCCGGGCACTCTGGTCCGGCGGGCGGGGGTTTCATCGTGCCGGCGACGGCAGGACGCCAACGAACCCCTCAGCGTCTGGCCGGCGACCGTCGCCGGGCGCGTCCGCCTGGCCCTGCTCGGCCGGTGACGCCCCGGTCATCGGTTGCGCGTCGGTCACCAGGCGACGGGGCCGAGGCGATCGATGAAGATCCCCGTCGGCCCGTCGGCGTCGATCATCGCGAGCTTGACGATCGGGTCGGTGCCTTCTGTGACCGTGAGCTGGCCGGTGTGATGGTTCATGTCCGTGGCGGCGAACTTGTGGTTGGCGACCTCTCCGGGAGTGACGAGGTTGAATTTGATCTCCGGGAGCGCCTGGGCGTACCGGACGGTGATCATGTTCAGCGCCGCCTTCGACGAGGTGTAGGCGAGCTCGTGCATCTTCGAGACGGGCTGCTCCGGATCGGTCACGACCGCGAAGGAACCGCCGGCGCTGGACACCATCACCACCCGCGGATTGTCCGCCGCCCGCAGCAGGGGCAGGAACGCATGCGTGACCCTGATCGGCCCGTACACGTTGGTGTCGTAGACGGAATGAATCTCGTCGGCCGTCGCTTCTGCCGGCGGGACGGCCCTTCCCGGCGTGCCGGCGTTGTTGATCAGCACATCCAGCCGATCGGTGTGCTCGCGGACGAGCCGTACGGCGTCGGTCACCGACTGGTCCGAGGTCACGTCCAGCGGGACCATGACCACGTTCGCGCCGCCGGCGGTCAGCTTGTCGGCGGCAGCCCGTCCTCGCCCTTCGTCGCGTGAGCCGAGGAAGATCGTCCAGCCCTGTTCCCCGAGCCGGCGGGCCGCCTCGAAGCCGAGCCCCTTGTTGCCTCCGGTGATCAACACAGATGTCTGTTCCGAGTTCGTCATGCCCTCTGAGACGAGATGCCCCGATGGGCTGTGACACGGTGTGAGCGGCCTCACAACGCGAGCGTGTGGGCCGGTATCCATCAGCCAGCCAGTCACCATATTTCGGAGATGTCACTGGTGGGGGTCGCTGTCTCGTCCAGGGGATACAGGCAATCCTCCATCAAGGAGCAGATGATGAACCTCACCCCGCAAGCGGCGGTTTCCGCTGGTCGAGGGCAGTACCGGCTCCTCCTCCCGGGTGCGTCTGGACGAGGCGGCGAGTGCTACGGTCCTAGCGGTGAAGCAGAAGGCCAGAGGGGTGTTCGACATCGTGGACGACGAACCGGCCCCGGTCGGCGAACGGCTGCCGTATCTGGCGGAGGGCGCGGGAGCGAAGCGGCCGAAGCGGCAGGCGGCGGTGACGACGATGACCGGGGGGCGCGGCGCCTCCAACGCCAAGGCCAAGCGGGAGCTCGGCCGGCGGCTGCCGCAGGGTTTCCCGGAGGAGCCGGCATGAGCAGGGCCGAGGAGTTCCAGGAGCTGCGGCCGCTGTTGTTCTCGATCGCCTACCGCATTCTGGGCAGCGTGAGCGAGGCCGAGGACGCGGTCCAGGAGACCTGGCTGCGCTTCGAGGCCGCCCCCGCCGAGCCCAGGTCGGTCAAGGCGTTCCTGTCGGCCACGGTGACCCGGCTCTCGATCGACGTGCTGCGCTCGGCCCGCGTCCGGCGGGAGGAGTACGTCGGGCCGTGGCTCCCCGAGCCACTGCTCGCCGACCCTTACCAGGACCCGGAGCGCTCGGCGGAGCTGGCCGACTCGTTGTCGATGGCGGCCCTGCTCCTGCTCGAACGGCTCAGCCCGCTCGAACGGGCGGTCTTCGTGCTGCGGGAGGTGTTCGACTTCGCCTTTCCCGAGGTCGCGTCGGCCGTGGGGCGCTCGGAGGCGGCGTGCCGCCAGCTTGTGGTGCGGGCGCGGCGCCACATGGCCGCAGGCCGGCCCCGCTTCGAAGCGGACCGCAAAGAGCGAGAGGCGCTGGCGTCGCGGTTCTTCGACGCCCTCCGCGAAGGCGACGTCGCCGGCCTGCGGAACCTGCTGGCCGCCGACGTGTCGATGGTCGGCGACGGCGGCGGCAAGGCCCCGCAGTTGGCCAAGGCCGTCATCGGCGCCCAGAGCGTGGCCCGGCTGCTCGCCTCCGTCTTCCCCCGGATGGCCCGAATCGGCGTCGCCGCGGAGCCGCACGAGATCAACGGCCAGCCGGGCGCGATCTTCCGCGACCGGGACGGCAAGGTGCTCCACACCCTGGCGCTCGACATCCTCGACGGGCAGATCCAGACGATTCGCGCGGTGATCAACCCCGACAAGCTCCGGCATGTGGGCCCAGTGGCCGATGCCTGGGCGATCGACCGCGAAGTAAGACAGGCACGACAGGCACGCCGACCCACCGAATAGCCGCGACAGGCGGGCCGGCGCATCCGGCACGTTGGCGCAGGAGGCGCTGCTGCGCCGCATGGCGGTCCTTGCCGTCACACCAACCTGGGTGAATCCACGGCGGCTCTCGCGCGGTGGGCTCAGCTTCGCGCCTGATCCGGGAAGCTGAGCTTCTCCTTGGCCACGAACTCGGCGAACGTCTGCGGCCTGCGGCCACCCAGCCTCTCGATGTTCTCCGGCCCGTTGTACTTCGCGTACTCCGGCGGCTGGGTGCGGAGGGTGGCCCACAGCTTGGACAGGTGCTCGACCGCATGGGCGTTGATCCGGGTGGCGGCCGCCTCCGCCCAGAACTCGTCGGACACCTCCTGGTACCTGATGTCCCGGCCGAGCCCGTGCGCCAGGGTCGTGACGATCTCCTTCACCGTCAGGACCTGGCCGATCAGCGAGTGGGACGTGCCCGCGGGTACGTCCTCGGCGGTGAGCACACCGGCGGCCACCCGCGCCACATCGTCCCCGGCGACCAGGGGGATCAGGGTGCTGTCGTCGCCGAAGGGCGCCATGAAGACGCCCGAGGCGATCGTCGCGTTCGCCAGGGCGCGGATGTTCTCGAAGAACACGGTTGCGCGCACGTGCGCCGCGCCGATCCCGGCCCACTCGAAGACCTGCTCGGACAGGTAGTTCTCCCGCATGCGCGGCGTCGGCGCGTCCGGGGTCGAGACCAGCATCACCATGTCGACAAGCCGGGTGACTCCGGCGTTGCGCGCCGCCACCGCCATGTTGACTGTCGCGTCGAGCAGGCCGTGCTGGACGGGGTAGGCGAAATAGACGGTGGAGACGCCGTCCACGGCCTTCTGGATCGACGGGAAGTCGAGGAAGTCGCCCACCACCACCTCCGCGCCGAGGCCGCGCAGGTATTCGGCGCGGTCGTCGAGCGTGCGGACCATCGCGCGGACCGGCACGCCGCGCTCCCGCAGCAACTCGGTGACGCGCCGCCCGGTCTTGCCCTGCGTGCCGCCGGCCGCGCCGGTCACGAGCACCGTTCCCTCCACCATGATCCTGCCTCCTTGGCATCACCCCACGCTGGTACCGACCGGTACCAACACTTGGATGCTATGGTACTGCCTGGTACCAGGTCAAGGGGAGGTGCTGTCCGCAGTGGCGGTGTCGAAATCAGAGGGGGAGGCCGCCGGCGAAACACCGGTTCGCCGGCGCATCCTCGAAGCGGCCTTCTCGGCGTTCATGGAGGCCGGCTATACCGAGACCAGCACGCTGGAGATCGCCAAGCGCGCGCGGGTGTCGAAACGGGAGCTCTATGCCCTGGTCGGCAACAAGCAGGAAATGCTCGCGGCCTGCATCCGCGAGCGGGCCGAGCGGATGCAGGCCCCCGCCGAGCTGCCCGAGCCCCGCGACCGCCAGACCCTTGAACGCGCGCTCGTCGCCTTCGGAACGCAGCTCCTGTCCGAAACGACCAACCCCACGGTCATCGCCGTCTTCCGGCTGGCGATCGCCGAAGCGGTGCGCGCGCCCGAGGTCGCCCGCACCCTGGACTCCTTCGGACGCCAGACCGGCCGCGCCGCACTGACTTCGATCATGGACAAGGCCAAGGCGCACGGATTGCTCAACGGCTCCCCGCCAGAGATGGCCGAGCAGTTCGCCGGGCTGCTCTGGGGCGACCTGATGATCAGCCTGCTGCTCCGTACCGCCGACTCGCCGGACCCCGAGGAGATCACCCGGCGAGCCCGCAGCGCGGCGACCGCTTTCCTCCAGGCGTTCATCGGAGCCGGACAATCCGGATAGGACCTCGCGGCCGGGCTCGGCCTCCGCGGCGACACCGCCGCGGAGCCCGAGGCCGGGCGCGGCCCGGCCGAGGTTCGGCATCGCCCCTGGCGCCGAGCTCGCCGGCGAGGGGATGACAAATGATCAAGGGCCGGGTCTCCGATTTGGAGAACCGGCCCTCTGCCTGGGAAAACCCAGTCGGGGTGGCGGGATTTGAACCCACGGCCTCTTCGTCCCGAACGGAGCCAGCGAATCCGGCCGATCAGGGAGATCAAGGAACGGCCTGGTAGAACCCTAAATGCGAGTAAATTTTGCGAAATCCTGGGGCGTCTCGATAAACCTCAATCAAGATCGTTTCTCCCAGATTTCTCCCACGCTCTCCCGCCCCGATGTGACGGCGAGGCCTTACTCGATAGGCACTCTGATCTCGGCCACCTCGGCCGGGATCACCTCCGCGTCGCTGTCGAGTCGCTCGATCACGAACACAGGGGCGCCGGGGGTCACGGCGAACTCCTCCGCTTCCATCTCGGTGGCGGAGCGAGCCGTGATTCTCATGCCGGGCTCGGCGGTGATGGTCTGGCGGCCGTGGGCGACGTAGCTTCCGCGGTTGCGCACGGTGTAGACCAAGCCGAGCGAGCGCAGATGTGAGATCGCCTGTAGCACGGTGTTCCGCGCCACGCCGTACTCCTGTTCCAGATGTACCACGGACGGAAGTCGGCGCCGTGGCTGCCATTCGCCTGCGTCGATCCGGGCCCGGATCTTCGCAGCCACCTGCATATACACAGGAATCTCCGACTCGTGATCGATCACGCCTGAACCGTAGGCGCGATAACCGTTAGGTCCCGGTTCGGCTCAACTTACCGGGTGAAACCTAAACCATCATGGGGTGAAACCTGCGATGGACCCTAGACTACTCATCAGTAACGCTTTACGGTCTGGCACATGGCCCTCCTACCGAATTCGCTTCACGGGATCGGACTCGACCACGAGCTGGGCGTCGACGAGACCTCGCTCCCGCGAGCGCAGTGCAGGCACTGCCAGCTCGACATCATCGAGATCAGGCCGGACGTATGGCGTTCCGACACGGGCGACGTGCGCGAGGACCGGATCAAGTGCACGGCCGCGCCGGCCCCGGACCAGCACCACGCCCCACGGCGTCGCGACCGGACGTGAGTGTGCGGTGGCGGTATCGACCTTCATCTACCGCGGCCGAATCGTGCCGTACGTGACCAGGTGGTCAGCCGAGGTCCTCGATGAGAGACAGCCGATCTACCGGAACGGCCGGCTCACCTACTCCGACCCGCTCCCGTCTGATTGGCGGCACGGCGCACTGTGGCGACGCGATGGCATCGCTCGCGGGCGGGGTACGCCTGAATGGCGCAGCGTGCACAGCGCTCGGCAGCTCCGGTGCATGGAACGCCGCCTGTGCCAGGTGTGCGCCAGGACCGCCTACGCCCAGGGGCGGATCTGGTGGCTGCTGCCTCGCCGCGAGTCGGAGGCCTCGCTGGCGGATGCGCGCCCCTGGACCACGACCCCGCCCACCTGCCGCTCCTGCATCCGGTTGGCCATGGAGGAGTGCCCGATCCTGCACCGGGATGGCGCCGTGACGGCCAGCGTCCTGGACGTCACGGTGTACGCGTTGACCGGTGACATGTTCCGGCCGAACCGGGCCGAGCCGATCGAGTGGGGCGTTGCCGTACCACTGGGCTGGGCGCAGGCCCTGCGCAACCTCCGAGCGACGCAACTCGGCGTCCTCTTGATCGACCTCCGCGAGGAGGTCATCACCTGAGACACCGGCCGCCGGCGACACGCTGAAGGCGGCGGCCGGTCCTGGTGGCCCCGCGGCGCTTGGGAGGGCCTCGGGGTTGAGGAACCTGCGGACAGCCGTTGGCGGTACCCGCGAGTAACTTAGCTGGACGCTTCGGCAGGTCGTCCTATGGTTGATCATTGCCGTTCAAGATCTGGACGTACGGCGTGTGTCCGCTTGTTACCGGGCGCTAGGTGATGTGCCTACGGTCGTCGGTCATGCCTGCGGAGTTTTTGTCTGATGAGCAGAGGACGGCGTACGCGAGGTTCAACGAGATGCCGTCGCTGCCGGACCTGGAGAAGTTCTTCTTCCTGGACGCGTTCGACCGGGAAGTGATCGCGCGCTCGCGCCAGGATTCGCATCGCCTCGGCGTGGCGATCCAGATCGGGACGGTCCGGCACAAAGGTCTGTTCCTGGAGGATCCGCTGGAGGTGCCGTGGCCGGTGGTGGACTACCTGGCCGAACAGTTGGGTATCGGGGACCCGTCGCAGGTGAAGCGGTACGGCGAGCGGCCCAAGACGGTCTATGAGCATGCGTGGATGATCCGGGATGTCTACGGCTACCACGGCTTCGATGATCGGGAGTCGTGGGAGGGCCGGGTGCTGTCGAAGCGGTTCTTGACGTTCCTGCACGGGCGGGCGTGGACGCATGCCGAGGGGCCGACGGCGTTGTTCGATCAGTCGGTGGCGTGGCTGCGCCGGCATCGGGTGCTGCTGCCGGGGGTGACGGTGCTGGAGCGGCTGGTCGGCTCGGTGCGGGAGCGGGCTGATGAGCGCCTGTATGCGACGGTGACGCGTCAGGTGGAGCGCGCTGATGCGGGGTTGCCGCGGGCGTTGTCGGGGCTGCTGGTGGTTCCTGAAGGTGCGCGGATTTCGGAGTTGGAGCGGTTGCGGCAGGCTCCTAAGCGGCAGTCGGGCACGGAGATGGCCAAGGCGCTCAAGCGGGTGGACGACATCGCGGCGTTCCGGCTGGGGCGGGTGCGGGTGGACAAGGTGCCGGTGCGGCGGATGAAGACGCTGGCCAAGTACGGGGCGGGCACCAAGGCGCCGCTGCTGGCCCGGCTGGCCGAGCCACGCAAGACGGCCACGATGCTGGGGGTGACCCGGTCGTTGGAGGCCGAGGCGATCGACGACGCGCTGGATCTGTTCGCGCTGCTGATGGCCACCCGGTTGATCTCGCCGGCGCGGCGCAAATCGACGGGCGAGCGGCTGGTGATGCTGCCGAAGCTGGAGAAGGCCTCCAAGTTGCTGTCGCGGGCGGGCCGGGTCCTGGTGGAGCGGCTGGACCTGGTCGCCGAAGTGGGTGCCGATCTGGATGTGGCGGCGTTGTGGACGGCGGTCGCCGACCAAGCGGGCGCGAGCAAGCAGCAGGTGCTGGCCGCGCTGGAGCAGGTCGAAGAGCTCGTGCCGGAAGACGACGGGGCCGCGGAGGCGGCGCTGCGCGCCGCGCTGGTGGACAAGTACAACACCGTCCGGCCGTTCTTGAAGCTGCTGGGGGAGTCGAAGGCGCTGGAGGCTGCGGCCGGAGGCCGCAAGGTGCTGGCCGCGGTACGGCGCCTGCCGGAGCTGGCGCGCCGGCACGTTTCGCGCAAGCCGCTGCTGCCGAAGGAGATCGACGTCTCGCTGGTGAGCGCGGCGTGGAAGCGGCCGGTCTTCGCCAACCCCGACCTGCCGGCGGGGGCGGTCGATCGTGACGCCTACGCGGTGTGCGTTCTGGAAGCCCTGTTTCGCGCGCTGCAGGTGCGGGACGTGTTCGCCACGCCGTCGCTGCGCTGGGCCGACCCGCGCGCCCACCTGCTGGACGGGGCGGCTTGGGAGGCGATCAGCGAGGACGTGCTCGCCTCGCTGTCACTCACCGATCCGGTCGAGGCGCACCTGGACGCCAAGCTGCTGGCGCTGGATGCGGCGTGGAAGCAGATGGCCGGCCGTCTCGAGGAGGCCGGTGACGACGCCCTGGTGCGGGTGGTCACCCCGGCCGATGGGCACGCCCGGTTGTCGGTGGAAAAGCTCGGGGCGCTCGGTGAGTCGCCGTCGCTGAAGTGGCTGCGCACGGCCTGCCAGGCGATGCTGCCCCGCATCGACCTGCCCGAGCTGCTGCTGGAGGTGCACTCCTGGACCGGCTTCCTGGACGCCTACTCGCATCTGGCCGACATCTCCACCCGCATGCACGACCTGCCGAGATCGCTGGCGGCGCTGCTGATCAGCGAGGCCTGCAATGTCGGCCTCACTCCGGTGATCAAGGACGGGGACGAGGCGCTCACGCGCGGCCGGCTCTCGCACGTCGATCAGAACTACGTGCGCGCTGAGACTCACGCCGCGGCCAACGCGATCCTGATCGAGGCCCAGCGCGGTGTGTCGATCGTGAAGTTGTGGGGTGGCGGGCTGCTGGCCTCGGTCGATGGGTTGCGCTTCGTCGTTCCGGTGCAGACGATCAACGCCGCTCCCTCGCCGAAGTACTTCGGCTACAAGCGCGGTCTGACGCTTTTGAACGCCGTCAATGATCAGGTGATGGGGATCGGGCAGGTGGTCGTCCCCGGCACGCCGCGCGACTCGCTGTACATCTTGGACTGCCTGATCAACATCGACGCCGGGCCGAAACCCGAGCTGGTCACGACGGACCAGGCGTCCGAGAGCGACATGGTGTTCGGGATCTTCTCCATGCTCGGCTACCGGTTCGCGCCCCGCTTCGCCGATCTGGGCGATCAGCGGTTCTGGCGCGCTGAGCTGCCCGACGGGACGGCGCCGGCGTACGGGCCGTTGGAGGCGATCGCCCGCAACAAGATCAACCGGAGCAAGATCCATACCCAATGGGCGGACATGACCCGGGTCGCCGGATCGCTGGTGACCAACCAGGTCCGCGCCTACGACCTGCTGCGCATGTTCGCCCGTAACGGGCGCCCGACTCCGCTCGGGCAGGCGTTCGCCGAGTACGGGCGGATCGACAAGACCCTGCACCTGCTGTCCATCCTGGACCCGATCGACGACACCTACCGGCGCAAGCTCAACAAGCAGCTCACCGTGCAGGAATCCCGGCACCGGCTGGCCCGCAAGATCTGCCACGGCAACGGCGGGAAGATCCGTCAGGCCTACCGCGAAGGACAAGAAGACCAACTGGCGGCTCTGGGCCTTGTCGTCAACGCGGTCGCGCTGTGGAACTCCAAGTACCTGTCGGCCGCCGTCGACCGGCTGCGCGCCGAAGGCGTCCCGGTCAAAGACTCCGACGCCGCCCGGCTCAGCCCGCTGGGTCACGCCCACCTCAACGTCCTGGGCCGCTATGCCATCTCCTCCTCCGCGCCGGCCGAAGGACTGCGGCAGCTCGGCGAGATCCCCGACGTGCCTGAGGTCGACGGCGGCGTGGACGAGGAGGGCGTGTAGCGACGGCGATCGCGGCCGCTGCCATTCTGATGAAACGTGAACCGGACTCCTTGCCTTCGTGCCTGACAGGCCTTCGAGCCGCTGACCAGCTAGTTCGCTTGACAACACCAGATAACAGGGGCTGCCCCCTTCACCCCGCGCGATGATCTGCACGTGCTGGCCGCGCCCTTCGCACGCGGCCTGCAGGCCCTGGTCGATGCCCGGGTCAGCGCGGGCGCCAGGCGTGTCCAGCCACGAGGGGGATCACGGCGAGGCTGGCGAGCATCCAGGCGGCGGCGTAGCCGAAGGCCACCGCCGGGGACACGGTCGCCCACAGCAGCCCGACCACGGCGGAGGAGAGCAGGTCACCGCCGGCCTGGACGATGCCGAGCAGCCCGAACCCGCTGCCCCGCAACCGGTCCGGCAGCGCCCGCGCCACCAGCGTGGACTCGGCCGTCTCGGCCAGACCGATCCCGACGCCGGCCAGGGCGAACGCGGCCACCAGCAGCGGCCAGCCGCCGATGCCGGCGGCCAGCGCGGCGTAGGCCAGCACGTAGGCGGCGGCGCCGGCGGCGAACACCGGGCGCGGGCCGGCCCGGTCGATCAGCGCCCCGCCCGCCAGCGACGCGGCGGCGGCGACGGCGTTGTGACCGGCGTAGATCAGGATGGCCAGCGAGGTGGCGGCGGCCAGGTCCCGGCCATCGGTGTGCAGCAGGCCGGTGGCGCGCAGGATCAGCAGGGTGGTGGCGATGTTGCCGCATTCGAACATGGCGACCGGCAGCAGCGCCCGCCCAAGGCCGGCCTGGCGCAGCTCGGCCACGTTCAGCCGCAGCCGGCGCCGTCCCTGGGGCGCGCGCACCGCCCGGCCCGCCTCGCGGGCGGCGATGCTGATCGCGATGGCGGCCAGCAGCCCCGGCAGCGCGGCCAGCAGCAGCGTGTGCCGCAGCCCGACCACCGCGACCAGGGCGGCGGCCAGCAGCGGGCCGGCCACCGCGCCCAGGTTGTCCCCGGCCCGTTCCAGCCCGTAGGCGCGCCCGTAGCCGGTACGCGGGGCCAGCACCCCGAGCAGCGCGTCCCGCGACGGCGAACGCAGCCCGCGGGCCACCCACGAGCCCGCCCGCAAGATCGCCACCTGCCACACCGCGGCGGTCAGCCCGATCGCGCCGCCGAGCAGCGCGGTGCCCAGATAGCCGCCACGAGCCAGCCGGGCCCGCATCGGCGGATCATCGGCCAGCGGCCCACCGGCCAGCTTCGACACCCCGATCAGCGCATCGGAGGCGCCCTCGATCAGCCCGAGGGCGCCCGGCCCGGCGTGCAGCGTCGTGGTGAGAAAGGACGGCAGCACCGCGGTGGTGATCTCGTGGCCGGCGTCGGAGAAGAAGCTGGCCGCGCCGACCCCCGCCACCCCGGGCGTCAGCCACCGATCCTGCCGGGCCTCGCCGGGCGCTGCGGCGTCCTCGTCCGCATGGCTGGCCGGGTCGCTGGTGTCGCTGGTGGGGTTCTCCTCAGATGTCATGCGTGTTCTCCTTCAGCAAGGGGCGGCGCGGGAGCGGCGAACGTCGGAGACGCGGAGCAGTCCGGTCGGCGGATGGGGGCCTGTCGGGCGTGAGGGGATCCGGTCGGCGACCCACCAGCAGCCCAGCCCGAAGCCGAGGCCGGCGATCACGTCAGCCGGCCAGTGCACGCCCAGCGCCACCCGGCACAGCCCGACCGTCACCCCGGCCGCCGCCGGCACCGTCCACCGCGCCGGCGCGGGCAGCCCGGCGGCGCGGACGATCGCTCCGGCGGCCAGAACGGCGAGGGCGGTGTGCTTGGACGGCAGGCTGTAGCCCTCGGCCGGGGCCAGCCGGGCGCACTGCGGCGGGCGGGGACGGCGAACCAGCTCGCAGCACAGGCGCCGCACAGCCCCGCTCGCGCACACCACCGCCACCAGCCGCAGTGGCCCATCACCGGCCTGTTCGCCGGCCCGTACGACTCGCGGGCGGGCCGTCACGCCCGCCACGGCAGCCGCCGCGGCCACAGCGGCCAGCGGATAAGCGAGCTTGGGGTCGCCGAGCGCGCCGACCACCCGGGCGGCGGCCACCATCGCGGGGCTGCGGCGCCGCCACACACCCGCGGCCAGCGCCCGATCGGCCCGCACCAGGCACGCGGCCGCACCCACCAGCCCCGCCCCCAGCATGCCGCGGGCCACGCCCGGGCGGCGGCGCAGATCACGGTCCCGGTCGATGGCGGTCGAGGCTACGACGGACCTGCGTGGCCGCAAGGACGTCATCCGGTCACGGCGCGGGCCAGGGCCATCCCGCACACCCCGCCGCCGAGCCCGGCCATCACACTCGCCAGGACGTTGGCCAGCGCCGCGAAGCGCGAGCCGTCCTGGGCCAGGCGCAGCGTCTCATAGCTGAAGGTGGAGTAGGTGGTCAGCGTTCCGCAAAAACCGACCCCGGCGGCGGCCATCACCGCAGCATCGGCGGGCAAGGCGGCCAGGAAGCCCAGCGCCAGGGAACCGCACACGTTGACGGCGAAGGTGCCCCACGGAAACACGGTGTCGTGACGGGCCTGGACGAAACGATCGGCCAGGTAGCGCAGCGGCGCACCCAGCGCCGCACCGAGCGCCACAAGCAGGATCGTCATCGGGGCTGCTCCGCGCCGGTACGGCCGACGTAGCGGATCACTTCGACCGGGTCGATGATGACCAGCCCCTCGGTGACCAGCTCGTCCAGTTGAGGCAGGAAGGCACGGATCTTCTCGCCGGCGTCCACGATGATGATCGCCAGCGGCAGGTCTTCCGACAGCGACAGGATGCGGCTGGTGTGGACGCGGTTGGAGGCGCCGTAGCCTTCCATGCCGCGAAAGACGCTGGCGCCGGCCAGCCCGGCCTGGTGGGCGCGGTGCACGATCTCGTGATACAGCGGCCGGTGGTGCCAGATGTCGGTGTCGCCGACGAACACGGTCAGCCGGAGCGCGGACCCTTCCAGCTTCATGCCTGCCTCCTTCGCCCGGCCCGGCGGGCCACGGTACGTGTCGCCGCGCTGCCCGCCCATACCGCTGCCAGCGCCATCACCGGCGTGGCCACCAGATACAGCAGCGCCTCACGCGGGGCACCGGCCGTCAGCAACTGGCCGGTATCGACGATGTAGGTGGAGAACGTGGTGAATCCGCCCAGCACGCCCACACCCAGCAACGGCCGCACCCACGCAGGCGCGTCCCAGACTTCGGTGATGGCCACCATCAGCACCCCGATCAGCAGACAGCCGCAAACATTGACAGCGAACGTCGTCCACGGGAACTCGCCGGGAAAACGCGGGAAGGCCACCCCCAGCCCGTAGCGGGCCAGCGCACCCAGCACACCGCCCAGCGAGATCACCGCCAGCGTCGCCAATGGGGCACGGCGCAGCTCAGCACGCTGAGCGGGCACACGCAAATCGACATCGGCGTCCACCGGACGCTCCACCTCACGACGGGACACTCCAAGCCTCCTACCGGCATGACGACCACACCTGGTAGGGACCGTTGGCGGCCGAAAGCCACGGTTACCCGCCGCCGGACGGCAGCGAGGCGGTGGGCCCCACCACCGCGACCTCCCCACAGGGGAGATTCCCCCCGAGTCTACCGATCAGCCAGATCTTGCCAGTACCGGACCCTCCTGCCACCGCCCTGCGACGACGGCGCCACGGGTACGGCGCCCAGCACAGTAGCCCTGCCCTGGCCACCGTCATCGGGGTTATCGCCGGTGAGCACGCCATCCCTGGGCACCCCCTGGATGCGGTCAGGGCCCACGCGGTGCGCGGGCCCTGATCCACTGTGGGGTTGCTGGGTTACGCGGTGGCGGGCTGGAGGAGTTCGATCTCGATGGCCAGCACGCCGAGCGCTTCCTTTTCCGGGCCGTAGATGCGGCGGATGTTGGCCAGCTGCTGCTCGCGGGGGCTGTCGGGGTTGACGTTGGCCGGGCCCTCGGCGTCGAGCATCTCCTCGAACGAGGCGTACCGGCTCACGCGCTTGACCCGGGTGAGGGCGTCGTCGCGGCCGCACACGAACCGGATGTGATCTCCGGTCTTGAGGTTGCGCAGGTTGGGGTACTGCACGCGGACTTCGATGGTTTTGCGGCCGTCGGCGACCAGGTCGAAGTAGCGGCGGTAGAGGTTCATCTCGCGGGCGCGCACGCCCGGGCTGCTGGCGGGGCGGGCAATCATGATCTTGTCCAGTTCGGCGGTGGTGTAGGAGCGGTAGAAGTGCTTGGGGTCGGCGAGCATCTTGCTGACCAGCCAGACCAGGGCGTCGACGTAGGAGTCGGTGTCGCCCTCCCACGCGGTGACATCCAGCATCCACGCCCGAGCGCCGGGAGGCGGGGCGACCTTCCCCTCCCGGATCAGGGACTTCGACAGTTTCGCGCCGGTGTCGGTGAGCACCATCGGCGTGAAGATCCTCGGTGGTGGAGGCAGGCCGGGCAGCTGGGCGAAAGCCTCGTCGACGAGTTGGCAGCCGAACGCCCAGTCGCCTCCCTTGACCATCACCGACAGGGTGACGTGGTCGCGGGCGGCCAGGCGTTCCTTGACCAGGTTCCGGTACAGGGTGGCCAGGTCCAGGTAGGTCGTGGTGGTGTCGGCGCTGACCGCGACCTCGTAGTCGCCGTGGTCGGTGCAGACGGCGGCGAAGTCCGCGCCTCCCGACCCGGCGCGCAGCAGCTGTGTGCGCTCGGCCCGCTTCTCCGCCCAGCCGCATTCGGGGCACGGCAAGCGCAGGTGGACCTGGCCGTGGGAGGGGGCCAGCGGCCAGCGGATCTGATCCAGCCGTCCGAGGGTGGCCAGGAACTCGTGCCGGAAGGCCGGTGAGGCCTGCTGGTCGGAGTAGGTCTCGATCTCGTAGTCGACGCCGGTCGCATCCGCCAGGGAGTCGAACATGGCGCGGTAGTACTTGCCGAGGAGGTCCTCGATACCGTCAGCGCCCAGGGCGTGGAAGTAGGTCTGCTGGTAGGCGTGGTGGGTCTCGGGATCGAGGCGAATGTCGTACGGCGCGTTGTCCAGCGCTCCGAACCGGACCACGGTGTCGACGCCGAAGGCCCGCTTGGTCTGCTTGGCCAGCAGGAACGCGGCCGTCTGCACCAGCGAGGTGCCCAGGTGCGGGGCTCCGTTGATCTGGGTGCCAACGCAGAAGGCGACCCGGTCCGGTCCCATCGCCTGAAGCCGGGGGCGCACCATGTCCACCGAGCGGAGCATCGCGTTGGCCAGCACGTTGTTCGGGCTGATGATCTCCACACTGGCCTCCAGGTCAGGCTGGGACGGGGAGCTGGGCGAGGATGAAGTCGACCCGCCGGGCGGCGTCGTCGGCGGGCACGAAGATCGGCCGGTAGCCGGCGTCGTAGTAGCCCTGGATGATCAGTTCATGGACGCGGCGGATCTCGCGCTCCTTGGCCCACACCAGGTCGTCTTCGGAGTCGAAGTCGTCCAGCGGGTCCAGCACGAACACCGCGTCGTAGCGGTAGACGCGCGATGCCTCCTCCAGTTCGGCATACGGGCCCAGGCCGAAGAAGGCGTCCCAGCCGTATCCGTCGGGGATGCCCCGGTTGTAGAACCGCAGCCCGAAGGTGTGGTCGCAGAACTCGGCGACGAACGCTTCCAGCACATCGCGGGAGTAGGCGCGGCGATCGCCCACCTGCAGGTGGCGGCCGAGCCGGTCGCGGTGCTTGCGGTAGATCTCCCGCGCGAACTCGCCCTGGCTGGCGGGAATGCCCCGCTCGTGCAGCTCGGCGAACACGCCCTCCTTCCCCGAGGAAGGGCCGCCGGTGATGACGTAGCGGCGGGGCGAGGTGGAGGGGTCGAGAAGCTGGTCGAGACTCATGCCGGTTGTTCTTCCTGTTCGAGGCCAAACCCGGTGAGGGAATGGCCGGTGAGTGCCTGCCGCCAGGTCGCGGTGAGCTCGCTGCCGCCGCGGGCGGCGGTCAAGGCGGAGGTGAAGTCGGGCAGGCTCGCCTCGGGGTCGGCGAGCTCGGCCAGGAGCAGCTCCTGGGCGGGCGTCAGCTCCGGTGTCCATCCGGCCGAGGCGGCGATCTGCGCGGGGCCCAGAGCAGGGCCGAGGTCAGCCGCCGTGTGCAGCAGCACGTGGCCGTAGCAGGCCCGGTAGGACGCGGCGGCATGCAGCACCTGGGCGTGCCGCCACAGCGACCTGTCGGCGGCCGCTCGCAGGGTCGGCTGGTCGGCGGCCATGCTGACCAAGGCGGCGAGGCCGAGGAGTTCGGCGCGCAGCAGGTAGACCGTGCCCCACAAGGCGGCCAGGGCCTGCTGGTGCTCGGCCGCCTCCCAGGCGAACACATCGGCTGGGAGCACCAAGGGGCCGCGGGCGGGCTGCAGCACGGGCGCGATCAGACGGGCGGCGTCGCCGGCGCGGGCGAGTTGCCCGGTGAGGAGATCCCGGATCTTCGGTTCGATCCGTTTGCGGAAGTGGTGGAGTTCGTAGCCGGCGACCCGAGCCGCCGCCTCACGGCGCACGGTCAGCCTCGCGCCCGCAGTCGACGGGTCGATGCCCAGCAGCAGCCGAGCCGCGGGCGCGAGCTCGTGGTTCAGCCGGTCCAGTTCCTCGCGCAGCGCCGCCTCCAGCGCGCGGGCCAGGCTGGCCCGGTCGCCGAGGTCGCCGGCCCGCGCCCGGACTGCGGGCAGGGCCAGCAGATGCGGGCCTGCCCGGTCGGGGTGAACCGGCAGCCCGTACCGCACGATCGCACGCATCTCCTCGGCGAGCTCCGGCAGCGAGCTGTCCTCCTGATCAGGAAGGGAGATCTCGGAAGGGGTCATGACCCCAGCATCTCACAAGATGCCCACAAAAAGCCCACTCGATGGCCCAGAAAATGCCCATCACGGATCCGTGCATCCGTTCATCTAACGACCGTTTGACGAACACGCGCCAGACACACACCCAGGAGGCCCCCGAACCTGGCCCGAACGTTCATTTTGCCGTTCATTTTCCAGTACGGTTCATCTACCTCATGCAGGACGTTTGATGAACGGAAGGCGGTCACCATGGCGCTCATCGGCCTGGTCCGGGTCAGCACCGACAAGCAGAAGACCAGGCGGCAACACGACGCCCTCGACCCCATCTGCCTGAAGGTGTTCGAGGAGAAGATCAGCGGCAAGCTCGCCACCGACGACCGGCCCGCACTGCTGGAGGCGCTGTCCTACATCCGCGACGGGGACATGCTGACCGTCCAAGAGGTCGACCGTCTCGGCCGTAACCTCCTCGAAGGGCTCATCGTCCTCAACGACCTGTTCCAGCGCGGCATCGCGGTCAAGGTGCTGGAGGGCATCGCGGCCGGCGAGCACACCGAGCGCTCCCTGATTCTCGACCTGGCCCTGGCCCTGTCAGAGGACCGGCGCCGTGACATCGTCCGCAAGACCAAGGACGGCCTGGAGGCGGCCCGCCGCCGCGGTCGGGTCGGCGGCCGCCGCCCCGTGGTCGACGACGACAAACGCGCCGCCATCCTCGCCCGCCGCCAGCGCGGCGAATCCATCCGCACCATCGCCGCCGGCGTCAAGGTCTCCATCGGCGTCGTCCACAAGACCCTCGCAGACGCCAAGGATTCGTAGGCCGCCCCGGCAGCCACCCGGATCGGAACGGCGAGTGGCGGTAAGCCGGGCCCCGACGCCTCGCTAACGCCACTGTCCGTTTCCATTGCTGCTCGCCCCCCCACCCTCGTGGGACGGCTGACGCCAAACCCCAACCCCGACAAGCCGGCCGCCGGCCGCTTGCGTACGCCGACCAGCCGGCGGGCCCGCGGCTACAACCGGCCGGTCAGGTCTCGCCAGACTTGGCGCACCTCGGCGGACAACCCGCGCTTGCTCTCAAGGGCTGTCCCGCCGTTGCTCGGCGTGAGCCGGATGAAGTACTCCCCGCCCTCGCTCATCAGCTCCAGCTCGGCCGCTCCCACCGTGGCGAAGTCGACCACGCGCGGCCGAGGCGACCGGCACCCGTACGGGTCCCACTTCAAGCTCTCGACCGCCATCACGGGTCCCTCGTCGGACCTGTCACGCCTGGCGCCCATGCACCAACGGTAAACCCATGGCCCGACCTGCGGAAGCGAATTGGAGCGCCCGCGTCCGATCAAGCCGAACCCGGACTTGCCCGCCGCATTCATCACGAACCGCAATCGTGATCACTCACACAGCTACTTTGGGGCTGGGGACACCTTCAGGAGCGGACAGCCGTGGCACCCACCGCCACGCGCTGACCTGCAGCTTGCTCCTTCACGTCACTACCCGGCGAATGGGGTTCCCGGATCATACGACGACCCCGCTGAGGCCTCCAGCTAAGTTACTCGCTGGTACCGCCAACGGCTGTCCGCAGGTTCCTCAACCCCGAGGACCTGGCGGCCGTGCGCGCCGGCGAGCTCGTGCTCTCGGCCGGTCGGCTCGTGGTCGCCGAGGTGGACGAGATCCCGGCCGATGAGCAGGACACGGCGCCGATGCCGGCGATCGCCGCGGCGGCGATGAGCGAGGCTGCGCACTGGGCCCAGCGCTTCGTGCCCTTGCAGGTACCCGGCCAGGTACCCGAGGTACCTGAGGATGAAGCGCTGCAGATCCGGGCCGCTGCCACGTTCCGACCCGAGCTGGAACGCGGGCGCGTGCCGGGGGTGAAGCGGATCAAGACCACGCTCAACGTGGGCCAGCCGAAGGCGCAGGAGGTACGGGCCTACCTGCGGACCGCGGCCGCCCGGGCCTGACCGTACCCGGGCACGACGAAAGGGCCCCCGCTCCTTCGGGAGCGGGGGCCCTACGTGTGCCCGGCCGGGGCTACCCGCCTACGGCGGTGCGTGTGGCCCTGGTGCCCAGCCGTGGTGCGGCACCAGGGGTGTTACCTCAATGGGGCGGGGGGCCAGGGCCCGCTTCCGGTTGCGGGAACCGGCCAGCACGTACGCCACGGGCGACGGCTGATCTACCCATCCCTGAGCGGCCCCCTATCGGGAGTCCTTCGGCGTACGGGCGCGCGTACGCCTGGCGCGGATCTTAATACGGCCGGCGCTGCGCTGGCACCAGTGGCACGCCCTCGGCGTTCCGCGGAGTGGCCACGGGGGTGACGACCCGGTGAATGCTCCGGAACGTCACACCCATGATCACCACGTCAATGGCGCGCTCGACGTCGGCGGCGTCGATCTCGCCCCACTCCGGCGGCACCCACCCGAACGCGACGGCCGCGCGGATGAGGCCGAGCAGGATGAGCGCAACGGCCGCGCGCAGCAGCAGCGGCTGCCGGGCGTTGATCTTCTTCAGCATGGCGATCCCCTCAGACGAAGGTGGAAAACAGGAAGCAGGCCCATGCAGGAGCTGGTGGCTACGGAGAGGGCCAGGGTCGGGAAGCGCCGGGTACTGCTCGCCGGCGCGCATGAGGTATTGCAGGATGGCGCCGTGGTTCACGACGTCTCCGGCGGCCGCCAGGACCAGGTCATGTTCCAGGTGGCGCGATCGACCCGGCCGGTCACGGGCAGGCCGGTGGCGCGCTGGTAGCCCTTGCAAACGGTGCGGGACTGCGGGCCGTACCAGCCGTCGACATCGATGGTCCAGCCGCGGCGGGCCATTCGTTCCTGCCAGGTCTCGACGTCCTCGCCGTGCATCATCGGGTCGGTGACCTCCAGGACGCGGCCGGGGAACAGGGCCACGTCGCCATCCCACCTGACCTTCGGCACGGGCTTGGGCGCGGCCGCGCCCGGACGGGGCGCGCCCTCCTGAATCCACTCGTACAGCCGGTCGCCGGGGCATTCGGTGGCGTACCCGTCGCGGTGGCCGGCGATCTCCCGGCCGGCGCGGCCGTGGGCGCGCAGGTAGGCGATGGCGTCCAGGATGCCGTGCAGCATGCCCGGCGGCGGGACCACCAAGCCGGAGGTGCCGACCAGGCCGAGTACGGCGTAGTGCCCGGAGTTCAGGCCGGGCCCGTTCGCGGCCGGCAGGTTGTTCGGGCCGCGCCCGACGAACACACGCCGGTGTGGACAGCAGGCATAGGTGTACCCGATGTCCATCCAGCCGTTACCGTCCTGGTGCTGCTTTTGGATCTGGCGGACCAGCGCCTCGCACCGGTCGTGATCCTCGACGATCGCGGGGTCGACCCGGCCGCCGGTGTAGTGGATCTTCACCCCGCGCGGGCGCGGCATCCCGTCGTAGCGGCCGCGCGCAGGTCGCGCGCCCCACTCGCGGCGGGTCACGAGATCGATCGACATTCAGCCTCCTCCTACGACCGACAGGGCGGCCTGGATGATCTGGGCGGCTATGGACAGGAACGCGGTGAGCAGGGCGCTGACGACCATCCGCCGGTCGGCCTGGCGGCGGTCGGCCTCGGCACGCCGCTCCGCCACGTGGCTTTCCTGCTCGGCGCGCAATGCCTCGCGCAGCTCGGTGATGTCCTCGACCATGGCCACGCGTTGCACCTCGTACAAATCCCGCGTGACCATTAGGGCCATGGAGGCGGACAGCTCGGCGAAGCGGGCTTTCGTGTCGGCCTCGAAGCGCTCGATGGTCCGCGTGATCTCGCCGAGGCTCGGTTCGCTCGCAGGCATGGGCATGGGCCCCCTCTCTGTGCTGTCCGGATGCGGCCACGCCGGGGCGTCATCCTGACGATCACCTCGGGCGTCTCATGAGCACCGCCGACCACAGGAGAGAGTGCAGCAGTGTCTCAGCCGCAGCCGCCCGCGCAGTACGGGCACCAGCCGCAGTACGGGCAGCCGATGCCGTATCACCCTCCGGCGCCCCCCGCGCCTCCGGTGCAGCACACGCAGCCGGTGGCGTACCCGCCGGTGGTCCCGATGCCGTACCCGCCCCAGGTGCTGCCGCCGCAGGGGTACCCGGTGCCCCCGGCCGGATACATGCCCATGCACGTGGGCCACGCCTCGCAGGTACAGCAGGTACGGCAGGTCGGTATGAGCGTGACCCGCCCGGCCTGGTCGCTGGGCGAGATCATGATCGTCGTGATCACCTGCGGCCTGGCGTGGCCACTGGTGTGGCTCGCCCGCCGCGGGAAGACCACCTACACCACCCACCGCTAGAACTTCTCCAGGCTCATCCAGGAGCCCTGCTTGAGGATCGTCGCGGTGGCGTTGGCGGCGTTCTGTGCCCACTGCAGCCGCAGGGTGCCGGGGGCGGCGCTGGTGACGAGGGTGCCCTTGAACCAGATCGGGCTGAACGCACCCACCCCGCACCCGAACTCGGTGAAGCCCGCACCGGCCCCTCCGGAGAGGTTGAACCACTGGAAGGTCGGCATCTTCAACTGGCTGTCCGTGGTGGCGCCGATCTGGTAGCCGAGCACGCTGAAGAAGATGTTGGTGTTGGTCGGGCCGGTGAAGCACATCTTGAAGTCGCCGGCGGCGCTGCTGGTCACCCACAGGTACATCTCGAATCGGTAGGTGCTGTTGGCCTCGACCGGCAGGAACAGGTGGTCGTCATCCTGGTAGGTGATGGAGTTGCCGACCAGCTCGTCATTGGTCTTGGTGGCCATCAGCCGATCGAGGCCCTGGGGCACCCACGCGCCCGCCTTGTAGACCAGGAACTTGCCGGTGTCGGTCTCGTAGATGTGCCAGCCCTCGCCCGGGCTCAGCGGCCGGGTGGTACTGGTGCAGCGGATGATGACCTGCTGCATCAGGTAGGTGTTGACGTCGCCGGCGGTCAGCACGTCGAACGGGGCCCAGGTCTTAAAGGGCATGTCGGGTCACCATCCCAAGACGTTCTCGTCGAGCCGGCCGAGGCCGAAGTGATCAAGGGTCAGGGCCGCGGTGCCGGAGAGCGGGGAGGTGTCCAGGGCCATCTCCCAGGTGGAGTCCCCGATGACCTCGGAGATCCCCTCCACCCACAGGTCCAGCAGGTCGCTGGGCGCCTCGGGGGGCAGGTCGGTCACCTGGACGCGGTCGCCGATCTCCAGGAACAGCAGGTCCAGCCACAGCTCGGGCACCTGGTGCGCGGCGATGGTGATCGGCGCAGCCCGCGGGCGCGGCTCCTCATACATCCGGAACATCGCCCGGCCGCGGTCGATGATCTGATCGGCGGGCAGCAGGGTGTCCAGGGTGTAGCTGTAGCGGCCGTACTCGCCGATGCTGGTCGCGCCCAGCGAGCGATGCTCGGTGCCGTCGAACGCGCGCACCGTGATGTCGTTGTAGAGCAGGGCGTCGTCCACCTGGATGGTCAGGTCGCTGCCGAGCAGGTGGGCGGGCAGTTCCAGGACCTGATTGGTCACCGCCTGACGGCGGCCGCGGTCGTGGAAGGCGGGCAGCCCGTCGCTGCGGAAGAAGAACAGCCCCGCCTCGCTCACCTCGCACGCGCGGATCAGCGGCGCGATCTTCTGGCCCTCCTCCTGTCCGGACAGGCGCAACTGCGACAGCCCGTTGTCGATGTGCTCCAGGTCGGTGATGCCGGCGATCGTGAGCAGGTCCGCGATGCGCTCGCCGGAGAGCTGGAAGTCGGCCAGGGCGTCGTCCAGGCTGGCCCGGGCGAGGATCTTGGAGCTGTTGGTGCAGGTGATCGCGGCGTACCCGAGCACGCCGTTGTACCAGGCCAACGGCCAGCGATCGACGTAGCCGCGGTAGCGGATGAACTCCCTGCCCGGGCTCGTCCAGGTGGTCGGCGCCGGTGCCTGCTCGAACTGCAGAGCCGCCACGTAGACATCTATGGATGCGCCGGGGGTGACGCGGTGCTCGACCACCACGCGCGCCCACTCGGCGCCGGCGGGGGCGGTACCGGTGGCGGTGACCGGCTGCCAGCTCGTGGTCAGCGTGACGTCGGCGCCGACGCTGTCGCCGAGCTGGTCGCCGGCGACGTCGTACCAGCGGATGAACATCCGCACCATCGAAGGGCCGGTGGCGCCGCGGCGGGCCAGGCACTGCACGGCGTAGGGCTGGCCCTCGGTCACCGTGATGGCCTGGTCGGTGGGGGTGCTGACGGTCGAGCCGCCCACGTACAGCAGCTCGCCGTTCCACAGCACGCCGCTCCACCGGATGCTGCGCATGAACGAGAACCCCGGCGGGATCACCGCCAGATCCACGGCCAGGTCCCCGTCTGAGGCGGCGAACATGCTCGCGTTGGAGGCGGTGGCCTGGCCGGAGTAGAGCAGGTTGGGCGAGATCGGCCAGCGCGCCCGCACCCTGATCGGCCGGTTGATCTTGACGTTGGGGTAGTACGGGCTGTCCGGCCGATCGGGGGTGAACCGCCCGTCGCTGTTGAGCAGCTCCAGGGTCATGGTGCCGGGCGAGACCTGGTCGAGCTCGTGACTGCGGCGCCGACTGATCTTCACGCCACGGTGCCACTGCACCCACGGGTTGACGTTCACCCACAGCGGGCTGTCGTCCAAGGGGTCTCGGGCGAACGCGATGTCCAGCCAGACCTGCGGCAGGACCAGTTCCAGGGTCATACGGTCACGCTCCCGATCGGGCCGAGCGGGAAGCCTCGCCGCGCCGCCTCGGCCACACCGTCGATCACCAGCCGGGCGATCTCCTCCCGGGAGACCAGCGGCTGTCCGGAGAAGTGCAGGTGCAGGTGCGTCTGGCCGGCCTCGCGAACCACGGTCACCCCGGCCGCGTAGCCGCTGCCGGCGGACAGGCTGCCGGCCAGCGAGGCACGCACGCGGCCGAACGCGGCCTGCCGCTCGGCGCCGGCCAGGACGTCCAGCAGCCCGGACTGGCGGGCGAGCTGCAGCGCCCGGGCCGGGCGGGTCAGCGGCAGCACCACCTCATCGCCAGCCTCGCCCACCAGCGCCAGGGTGGGGCGGCGGATGATCGCGCCCTGGGCCAGGCGCGGCAGCCGTACAACGGGCAGGCCAGGCACCAGACCGGCGAAGCTGTTCATGGCGCCTTCGACCCAGCCGATGATGTCGTTGATCCATTTGCGGATCGCGTCGCCGATCCGACTCAGGCCCTGGTTGACCATGTCGGGGCTGCCGATGACCACGCCGATGAAGGTCTGCACGGCGCCGAGCACGAGTTCGAACGCGCGTTGCAGGGTCTTCAGGGCGAAGACCCCGTTGTTGGCCAGCATCTTGACCGCAGCCAGGGCCTCGGGGCTCTCCAGCAGCTTGGCGATCAGGGGCGACGCTTTGGCGAACAGGTCGGCGAAGATCCGTACCAGGTCGATGAAGGGCGGCAGCAACTTCGGGACCTCGGGGATCAGCGGCTTGACGATCTCCAGCAGGAGCTGCAGCATCGGCGGGATCAGGGGCGTGGCAGCCTGGAAGATCGCCAGGAGCTGCTCGGCCAGGTCGGCCAGCATCGGGGCGAGCACCGGCGCCTGGTTGATCAGCTCGACCAGGATCTCGCCTCCGAAGCGGATCAGGTCCGGTAGGAGCTTGACCAGCTCGGCCGCCACGCTGGCGAAGGCGCGCGCCAGGTCGCCGATGTGGGGGGTGACCTGGGGCAGGACCTGCTGCAGGGCGGCCAGGACCTCCCCGCCGACCTCGCGCAGCGCGTCGGTCACCGGCTGCAGGAAGGACTGCGTGTCGCGCAGCGCGCTGGCGAGCTGGCCGCCGAGCTGCTCGGCGAAGGGCAGCACAGCCTCGGCCACCTGGCGGAACAGCTCGGCGAGCTGGGGCAGGATCGGGGCCAGCACGTCGGCCAGGGCGGAGACCACCGGCTGTAGCAGCGTGGCCAGCAGGGTGAGGTTGGTTCCCAGCCTCTCGACAAGGATTCCGGCGAGCTCGACCAGCGGCGGGATGAGGGGCGACAGGGCGATCAGCAGATTGCTCAGCCCGGTGCCCAGGGTGAGCAGGCCCTGGGAGACCTGCGGTGAGGCGAACGCGCGGGCCAGGG
Organism: Thermocatellispora tengchongensis; assembly: GCF_014202315.1. Taxonomy (GTDB): domain Bacteria; phylum Actinomycetota; class Actinomycetes; order Streptosporangiales; family Streptosporangiaceae; genus Thermocatellispora; species Thermocatellispora tengchongensis. Next base: position 41,815 of record NZ_JACHGN010000019.1, read on the forward strand.
CGTCGGCCACGGACACCAGGCCGGGCCCGAGCGCGGCCACGGCCGGCCCCAGGGCGGAGATCGCGGCCGACAGCGCCGGCCCCAGGGCGGCGGCCAGGTCACCCACCTGGGGGGCGATGTGGGCGACGGCGCCGGCCAGGGACTCCAGCACGGGCCACAGGGCCCGCCCGATCTGCTCCAGCGCCCGGAAGACCTCGACCAGGACCGCCTGGCCCTCGGCGCTGTTGACCCAGGCGTTGAACGCGTCGACCAGGTTGCCGACCACGCCGAGCGCGCTGCCGCCGGCCGCCGACACGGCGCTGAAAACGCCGCGCACGATCCCGCCGACGTCGGCGGCGATCGAGCCCAGGGCCCGGAAGACCTCCAGGGCGGTCTCCATCCAGACCAGCGCCCGGCCGCTCTCGGCGGCCAGGGTCAGGAACCGGCCGAACTGGGCGGCCGCCTCGCCGATGCCCGGCGCCAGTCCGGTCAGGAACCCCGACCCCACCACGCCGATGTCCCGGAACCCCGCCAGCAGCGGGGCCAGGGCCGGGGTGACCTCGGAGATCGAGGTGCGCAGGTCGGCGAACACCCTGCGCACGGCCTCCAAGGACTCGGCCGAGCGGGCGAACTCCATCAGCCGCACCGCGCCGTTGCCGAACTCGCCGGCGACCAGGACCATGCTCGGCCGCAGCACCTCCAGCAGGGCCCGGCCGGTCTCCTGGATCTCGGCGACCAGGGGCGCGAAGACGGCGTCCTGCACCGCCCACTTGAGGGTGTCGAAGGTGGGCTTGAGCGCGCGCAGCTCGTACGCGGCCGCGACCGCCCGTTCGGACAGGCCGTCCAGGGAGAGTCGGCGAAGCCGAGGAAGTCCTCGGTCAGGGCCGCGCTGAACGCTTCCCCGACGCCGGCGAAGGCGACCTTGAGCGTCGTCATGGCCGCGGCGCCGAGCAGCGCGGCGCCGGGCAGCGCCGCGACGATGCCCACGGCCGGGGCGAGCGCGGCGGCCAGGCTGGCGGCGCTGGATGCGGCCGAGGCGGCCGCGCCGGCCATGACCGACAGGCGGCCGGCGGTGGCGAACGCGTTCGCCCCGGTGCTGGCCAGGCTGGTGCCGAGGCTGGCCAGCGTGCCGCCGATGCCGCCCAGGCGGGCGCCCAGCCCGGTGACCGCATCCGACAGACCCGACAGTCCGTCGCGGGCGGAGGAGCCGGAGCGGCCGAGGGACTCGATCCGCCGGCCGGCGCGGTCGGCCTCATCGCCCACGTTGCGGAAGGTCTTGCTGGCGAAGTCCCTCGCGAAGATGTCGAAGGACATCGTTGAGGCCACGAGGGGTCACCCCCCCTCATGGCGGCATGGCCGACCGGCCTCAGCCGGTCAGCGCGTCTGCTTCAGGTATTCGTCGATCCAGCGGCACATCAGCTCGAACTCCACCCACGTCAGTGCGTCGACGTCGCGGGGGGTGAGGTGCAGCAGATGGGCCAGCAGCGGCAGGTACCTCAGCCGCTGGAGTTCGATGTCTTCGCCGTCGCGTCGGCGCCGGTAGGGCCCGGCGCCTCCTGGTCGTCCACGATCTCCACGGCGGTCAGGTCGACCACGTACTTGCCCTCGGCGATCTCATCCAGGGTGACCTCGTCATAGCCCATGCGGAACTTCATGATCAGCCAGACCAGGGCCAGCATGGCCTCCATGTCCTGGGCTTGCAGCCCTTCGGCCATCTGCGGTACGCGCATGCCGGTGGTGCGCTGCAGCGCCAGGCCCTCGTGCAGCGCCAGGCGGTCCAGGTCGATCTCTGCGGGCTTGCCGTCGATCATGATGCGGGAACGCGGCATCGGTGTCTCCTAGCTCTCGATCTCTTTGGCCAGCTCGTCCATGGCCTTGAGGATGGTTCGGCGGATCTTGCGGACGTGCTTGCGGATGGTCACCTCGAACCACGGCTTGCCGCTCTGGGCGTACCAGCGGTCGCGGTCACCGAACAGGGGGTGTCTCCAGCCGCGCTTGCTGTTGAGGTGCCGGGGCAGCGTGCGCTGGTCCTGGGGCAGCTTGTTGGCGTCCACGACGATCCGCACGCCGGCCTTGCGGCCGCCGGTCTGGATGTCGGCCTTGATCGCCGCGGCGATCGAGCGGCGCAGGCCGCTGCGGGCCGCGGCGCGCTTGCGGGCGCGCTCGCTCTCGGGGTCCTTGACCCGGGTCAGGTGGTGCTCGGTGCGGGCCTTGCCGCCGCCGCCGCGGGCGCCGGTCACCGGGATGGCCAGCACCGCCCGCTTGGTGTCGGCCACGGCCGGGCGCACGCCGTCGCGGATGCTCTTGGACAGCCGCCGCCGCACCTTGGCGTCGGCGCCCTTCAACCGCTTGGCGAGCTCGGCCATCTGCTCGGCCCCGCGGACCTCGATGCGGGCCATGCCGCTACAGGGTGGTGTCGGCCGAGATGCTCATGATCTGCAGCGGCGCGTTGACGCCGTCGTCATACGCCTCCCAGGACAGGTCCATCATGACCGTGCCCGGGCCCTCGACCACCGCGGGCGCCTCCTTGATCAGCATCGCCGGCGTGATGAAGCTCAGCGTGTCGACCTCGCCGCTGACGCCGATGGGCTCACCGGTCAGGCCGAACTCCATCGCGACCGGATCACCGGACTTGAACAGGTCGTAGACCTCGACCTGGGAGAACTCGGCCTTCATGCTGCCGGTGATCGTGGGGATGTCGTTTTCCAGCGGCTGCGCCTTCACTCCGCCGTTGCCGATGCCGTAGCGCTCGGTGTCCAGCGGAGTGGTGCCCTTGATCGACAGCTCCCGGATGATGGTCGCCACCGCCGTGCCGCCGGTGATGGACATCAGCCCGCTGTTGGTGGCGGCGGTGCCGCCGAGCTTGAGCGTGGCCTGGTGGAAGCCGAACAGGTTCGCCGCGGGGAAGCTGGCGGTGGCCAGCGCGGTGGCGGTGCTCTCGTCCATGCCGTCCAGCGACAGCTTCAGCCGCAGGACGTCGTTGTCGCTGAGGCTGATCTCCCACTCGGTGATCTTGCATCCGCGGTAGGTGAACGGCCGCACGATGCCGGTGGCCGGCTCCGGCCTGCCCACCTGGACCGTGAGCCCGAGCCCGAGCTTGCCGACCGGGACGTGCACCTGCCGGTAGGCGGTGGTGGACCCGATCTGCGTCGCCACCGCCGTACTGCCGATCATGTGCTGGAACAGTATGCCCATGCCGCGGCTGCTGACCGGCAGCTCGATCTCGCCCGAGACGGTGATGCGGCTGCGGGTCACCCGGGATGCCTGCTTGTACTTGCGGCCCGCGCGCAGTGTGGTCGGCTCCAGGAACCCCGGGGAGTACTTCAGGCTCTCCTTGTCGATCTCGTGGAACCGCGACACCGTGACCGGCGTGCCCACCACGGTCTCGGCGGCCAGGCCGATCTGTGCATCCAGGCCCGTGCCCGTGGCCATCACTCACCACCACCCTTCTTCTTCGGCGCCGGCGCCGGCGCGCCCAGCAGCTCCCACGTGACCTTCGGCCAGGCGCGCAGGGCGCCGCGCTGGCGCACGATGTAGGCGTCGGCGAGGTCCTCGGCCAGCTCGGCGTCGTCGACGATGGCCACCTCGCCGGCGCGTACCACGCGGCCCTCGCGGTGGTCCAGGTGCAGGTCCTGGTCCGTGATGTTGCGGAACCTGATCATGTCCTCGGCCACGCGGGCCCCCTTCCTAGATGCGGGCCTGAACGCCCACGGTGAACGGCAGCCGGACCTCGACCCCATCGGCGTTGCACTCCTGGTGCAGGCGCCCCTGGGCGACGGTGGCCACGCCGGGCGGCGGCAGCCCGATCGACACGTCACCGCGCAGCCCGGTCTCGATCGCCCCGAACAGCGCGAACGCGTCCTGCCGCACGGCGCGCAGGTCATCGCCACCGGATCGGCAGATGACCACGCACGTGACCGTGATCAGCTCCTGCTTGGCCTTCGCGCCCAGGCCGTTCCACTGCTGGTCCCACTCCACCGCCTGGCCGTCGCCCTCGTCATCGCCGTCCCAGCCCACGCACACCACGCGGGGCTGCGGGTCGGCGGTCACCTCGGGCCCGTCGAGCACGTCGACGTCGGGGTGCGCGCTGGCCAGGGACACCCGGATGATGTCCACCAGGGTGTCCAGGACGAACGGGATCTGTGAGGTTCTCATGCGATTCCCATCGGGTGATCTCCCAGGAGCTCCAGGGCCCGGCGGGGAATGGAGTAGCCCCAGCGCGGGTCCCAGACTTCTTCCGAGCCGCCGGCCCGGACGCTGCCCATGCGGCCGCGCTGCGTCTCCCACAGGTGCTGGATGATGATGCGGGCCGCCTGGGTGATCGTGTCGGGCACCACCGCGCGGCCGGCGGTGTAGTTGACCGTGATCCGGCCGGGCTCCCAACAGCTCTCGTAGTCGCCCACCATGCGGGTCAGCACCCCGGCCTCGGCGTCCAGCTCGTACCCCGTGGGGTCCAGGACCTGCCCGCCGGGCAGGGTCACGCTGGCCACGGACACGACCGGCCGGTGGTCCAGCAGCAGGTCCCGCCACCCGCCCCGCAGCCGGGCGGTGACCGGGAGGGGCAGGACGCTGCCGGCGTGCCGCTGGACGATCTCCGTCGTGGCGCGGATGAACGTGCTGATCTCGTCATCGTTGCTGGTGTCCGCGGGGGAGACCTTGAGCTGCCGCTTGGCCGCGCCGAGGCTCACGATGCCGGCCTCGCCCCACATCGGCGCGACGTCGAACGGCTCCTCATCGACGCCGCTCGGCGCGGTGGTGATCCAGCGGGCGACGTGCCGCCCCGCCTGCACGGTGGCGTAGTCGTACCGGTAGACGCCCACCCCGCCGGAGATCAGGTCGGCACCGGTGAAGGGGCCGGCGATCGTGCCATCCGGCAGGCGGATCGACAGCGAGACCGTGGCCGGGGTGACCAGCGCGCCGTCCGCGTACACCTGCGTGGCCAGCCGTACGGCGGTGCCCAGCGCCCAGGTCATGAATCGCTCCCTCTCAGTGTGGCGACCGGTGCCGCCGAGGACCTCAGCCGGGCGGGCCCGGCCACCGGCGCGCCGGGCGTGCCGCGCGCGGCGAGGATGCCGCCGCCGGCCATGGCGGCCGTCATGGTGAGGCTGGGACCAGGCGTCGCGGCCGCGGCCGCCAGGGCGCCGCCGGACAGGCGCGCGGTCATGGTCACCGACTTGATGCCGACCGCGCTCATCAGCCCGCCGCCGTGCAGGGTGGCGGCGGCCGGCGCCGAGCCGAACCCGTACTCGGAGAAGTCGACCGGGACCGGCTTGACCAGGTCGACCTGGCGGGAGGCGTCGGGGCACTGCACGCCCATGTCGGCCAGCAGGTTCATCACCATCTGCTGGATGTCGGGCTGGGCCGGCCGCACGGTGCGGTCGTGCCAGGCATCCAACCCCCACGCGAGCTGCACGGTCCCCACGCCCAGGACCACGGCGCCGGAGGGCGCCTGGTAGGCGCCCATGTGGTGCGTGACGGTGCCGCTCCCGCTGTAGTCGTTGCCGTTCTCGTTGGAGATCAGGTTGGTGACCGTGAACGTGGTCTCGGACAGGCGCACCCATCCCGGCGGCCGTTCCTGCTCGCGGTCCTCATCGGTCTCGAACCCGATCAACCCCGGGTAGGAACGGGACTCGCCGGGGCCGAGCTCGGCCACCGTGGTGTCGCGCCAGATCGGGTGTGCGGCGTAGGCGTCGGGCACCGTTAGGGCGAACTCATGCAGCCCATTGACCCGGAAGAACTGGCCGGTCACCGTCGCCGGCGAGCGGCGCTGCGGGTTGAACGCCCGGGTGTCCTGCCAGGTCCCCGAGTACAGGCCGGTCGGGTTGAGCTGCCCGTCCATGCTGTCTTTCCAGCAGGCGTACGTGCGGCGGCCGCCGTCCCACCGGATGCGCCAGAACAGCTCATTGCCCGCGGCGATGATCAGGTGCACGCCGGCGTCGCGCGCGGCCACCAGGTTGTCCCACATGGTCGCCGACCAGTACTCGCTGTGCCCGTGCACGATCACGATCTGGCGGCCGGTCAGCAGGCTGGGATCGGCGTCGATGTCGGGGCAGCTCGCGTAGTCGACGTCGTAGCCGTTGCGCTCCAGCCACCTGATCGCGGGGTACTCGCTGTTGAACAGCCACGTCTGCGGCAAGTGCTCCCGCGTCACCCACGGCCGGTCATAGCTGACCGCCCGGCAGCGCTGGGAGAGGTTGAACACGAAGCTTGCCGCGGTGCCGGCGCCGTACAGCGACCGCCCGTTGAACGGGTCGGCCGGGTTCGCCCCCGCGTGGTTGTACGCCTGCCACGTGCTGTCGCTGGTGACGACCAGGATCGGCGCCTTGCGGGCGGGGTTGCGCACCACGAAGGGGATGTGGCTCGCGCCCCCACCGCCGAGCACCGGCCGGGCCAGGTAGACACCCGGGCAGGCGTCGGGGGGAACCGTCCAGCTCGCCGACACCGTCCAGGACGCGCAGCTCGCCATGAGCGTGGTCGGGTCGATCGTGCCCGTGGGCTGCGTCGTTGGGGTGCCTGTCACGGTATCGATCAGGCGGGCGCCCGCCCCGTTGTAGTAGCCCAACCGGTAGATGGCGACGTCGAACGGCGCGCCGCCGCTGTGGATCTTCAGATCCAGCGTGCCGCCCTGCTCGACGCTCATCGCGGTGGCGAATCCCTGGATGCCGGGATCGCCGGCGCCGTCGATGTCCCACCCGGCGCTGCCCTGCTCGCGGTTCTCGGCCTCCACCGGATTCTCCGGCGGCGGCAGGCTCCCCCCGCTGTTGGAGAAGACCGCGATCACGCCCTGCTGGATCGGGCCGCTGGCCAAAAGCCCGGTCGCGCTGTAGGCGAGGTTGCCGGTCGACGGCGCGGTGCCGCTCGCGGCCGCCAGCCACACGTCCTCATCGCCGGAGACCGCGGCGCCGAGGATGCGGTCCAGGTGCTCATCCAGCGGCGGCGTCCAGGGGCCCACCGCCTCGCCGGCCAGGCTGATGTGGTGGATCGCGCCGAGCGCGACGAACACGTGGTCGCCCTCGTTCATGGCCAGCGCGTTGAACGCCCACGACCCGCTCGGCGCTTGGTTGCGGCCCACCGCGGTGATGAAGGCGTCGATGTCATCGCGCTCCAGCACCACCGCCTGCAACCGCCGCGGCCCGGACAGGTTGACCTGGATCGAGGTCTCGCCGCCGGCCATGTCCATGGAGAAGATCGACACATCGGCGTTGGACACGTTCGTGCCGCGCTTGATCGCCCCGGGGATCGTGATCACGGCGGGCGCGGCCGCCAGGATGATCAGCGTGCTGCCGGCGGTGGCCGGCTGGTCGAGCGGGACCGTATGGGTCGACGCGGCGGCGCCGGGCGGGGCAGCCGGGTAGATGACCTGCTGCAGGAGCATGACCAGGTCCTCGGGTCAGACCAGGGTGAGCAGGTCGCCCACGGTGGGTTCGGCGACGGTCAGCACCCCGGCGCTGGCGAACGTCTCCACCGTGATCGGCATGATGATTCCGGCGCCGTCCCCGGTCAGGTTGATGGCGGCGCCGCCCTGGCTGGCGGCGAGCTTGAGCGTGGCGCCGGCCACGTCTCGAACGTGGTAGACCGTGCCCGCGGTGAGTCCGGCGGGCAGGCTGGCCGCGGCGCCGGGGAAGACCACCACGGTGTCGCCGTCGACGAAGGCGTGCCCGGGCGCGGTCAGCACGTCCGTGGCCGCGGCCGCGGTGTACGCCGCCGGCGGGGCGGTCACATCGGCACCCGTGAGCGGGGTCATCCCGCCGTGGATGCCGCCGCTGGCCTGCGACCACCAGCCCACCCAGCCCACGGTGGAGCCGGCCGGGACCTGGAACGCCACGGAGGCGGCCAGGGCCTTGCTGCCGCCGGACGCCGCGGCGTAGGTCGGCGCGACCCGCGCGTACCCGCCGCCGGTCAGCTCATTGCCGCCGGTGGCGCTGTAGGCGCTGTGCAGCGACAGGTGCGTGCCGCGGCCGGTGACGAACTGGTCGAGCATGTAGTCCCGGCCGGCTACCGCGAACGGCATGGGTCCTCCTGTCAGGCCGTCTTGGCGGGGCGCTTGGCGGCCGCGCGCTTCGGTACGGCCTGCTCCGGCGGCGCCGGCGTGGCTGCGTCCTCGGTGCCGGCCGCGTCCGGGTACAGCGGGCGCAGCCGCTCGGGCCGGTGCTCGGGCGGCAGCTCGGCCGCCAACCGCTTGGCCTCCACGCGGGCCTGAGCGGCCAGGACCTCCTGCCCCTTGCTCTCGTGCTCCTCGGCCTGGTCGAGCAGCTCGCCGATCCGGTCCTGGATCGCGGCGATGACGCGCTCGCCCTCACGGCGAGCAGCGGCCGCGCGGTCCTCACGGCCGCTCTGCTCGTAGCGCTGGTACTCCGCGGCGTACCCGTGCAGCTCGGCGATCAGGTCATGACTCATCGCCTCGTCCTCTCTTCTCAGGGTCGGGGGTGGTGGCCCCGGGCGGCCGGGCCTCACTCGGCAGCCGGCCGCCCGGGCGCGATCAGAAGCCGGCCTGCGGGATCATCCCGGTGCCGGAGATGACCGAGATGGACTCGGCGCGGCGGTCGGGCATGAACGCCAGGTAGTTGTAGACCTGGAGCCGGACCTGCAGGGTGCCGGACAGCACCTCGGACAGGACGCGGCTGCGCATGCCGCCCTCCCACAGGTACTGGTCGGAGGTCCGCAGCGTGATCGTGCGGGTCTCGTTCGTGGCGGCGCCGAGGTTGGTCGGCATGTTGCCGGCCAGGATCACCGGCGTGCCGACCGTGAGCCGGCCGACCGGACCCTCGGCGGCCTCGCCGGTCTGCAGCGCCAACGCATTGAACGGGCCATGCTGCTCCGGCAGGATCAGCGGCCGGCTGTTCCCGTCGAGCTGGGAGCAGGCCCAGTACCAGATCGCCGGGTGCACGAATGTCGCGGTCGCCGGCATCTTCCGCTTGGTGAAAATCTGGGAGACCGACTGGACCCACGGCACCCACATCTCCGGCAGCGTCGGGTCCGCGTCGGTGTAGGTCACCGCGTTGATGCCCGCGACCGTGAGCAGACCCTTGAGCTGCGTGCCGGTGCCGGTGCCCGCGATGATCTGCAGCTCCTTGCGCATCGCGTAGTCGGCCAGCAGGTCGGCGAACACGACCTCGTCGAAGGAGATCGGGCTCTGGTCCAGGAGCTGCAGGGCGATGTCCTGCTGACCGGCGAGGGTCTTGACCGGAGCGCTCACGAACGTGTCGGTCAGGTCCACGCTCGTGACCGCGCCGCCATCGGCCTGCATGCCGGTCTGCGTGCCGGTCGCGACCTTCGGCACGTTGATCGAGTCGGTGCCGGGCGGCAGAGTCAGGTTCCGCACGCTGTTGGCGATCGGCGAGCCGAAGCGAGCGAAGTCGATGTACTCATCGATCAGCCACAGCGGCGGCACGAAGTACCCGCCCTGGCCGTCAGTGCGGTTCGGCGCGACCCGCTGCTCGGGGGCGCCGCGCTCGAACAGCGACTCCAGGCCGCGCCGGTGGTGGCCGAGGTCGCGGTCGAGCTGTTCCAGGTCGCCCCGGGCACGGGCGAGGCGGCGCTGCTCGCGCTTGGGCAGATCCACGTCCAGCTCCTGGGCGTGGCGCTGCAGCCGCTCGCGGGCCGCCTGCACACCGCCGTCGCCGTCGCCGCGGTTGAGCTCGGTACGCGCGAGGTCGAGCCAGTAGGAGTGCCGGCGGCCGCGGCCGTACTGCGTGGGCTCCGACAGCACCTCGACCCGGGGGCGGTGGGGGTCCTCCGGGCCGGTCTGGCCGAGCTTGGCGGCGAGCTGGTCGGCGTTGGCGCGGCGCTGCTGGGCGGCCTCCACCTCCTCCACGCGGGCGCGGGCCTCGGCGATCTCCGCATCGTGGGCGCGCAGCGCCGCGGCCGCGGCATCGAACGCGCTGCGCTCCTCCTCGGTCAGGTTGCGGCTCTCGGCCTTCGGCTTCTCCAGGACCGCGGTCAGCTCGCTTTCGAGCGCGGCCCTCTTGGCCAGCAGCTCCTGAAGCTGCTGGCGCAGGAACTCCAGCATGGAGTCCTCCCATCTACTGTTCGGGGGTCGCGCCTGCGATCCGCGGTGGTGGCGGCAGTGGTGGCACGCAGGCGCGCGTGCTCCGGCTGCGGCTCCGGCACGTCGGGTGAGCAGGCGTACAGGGGGATCAGCGGCCGAGCAGCAGGGCGTGCGCCTCTGCCTCGGCCAGGCCCAACGGGTAGACCCGCCGGGAGTCTGGGGCGCCGTCCAGGCGGCGCTGCAGGCGGGCGATCAGCGCCCGAGCCTCCTCCTCCGGAAGCTGGTCGAGCTGGGCGGCGCGCACAGCCTCGACCGAGGTCTCGGGGTTGGCGCCGAAGTTCACCACCGACACGTCGCCGCGGTGCATGTCCACCTCAAGGATGTCCCGCTGGTCGTAGTCCGGGGACCACTGCGACTTCCCGTAGGGCACGCGGAACGCGAACGACATCTCATCCACGTTGCCGTCCTCGATGGCGATCACCATGTCACGCACGTCCGAGCGGGTCGCGTTGACCTGCGCGCGCATGTGCAGGCCCTGGGAGTCCTCGGAGAGCTCCAGGGTGCCGGCCTTGGTGTAGGCCATGGACAGGCCCCGATGGTTGAGCAGGAGCTGCACCTGCGGGTGCTCGGACAGGGTCTTGGCGAACGCGCCCGCCCTGATGACCTCGGTGTAAGGGCCGTACCAGTCGTACATCTCGTACGGCGCCTCCGTCACGGACGCGTAGCCCTCCACGATGGTGGGGCCGCCGCCGCCCTGGGCACGCACCTCCAGCCGCACCGGGTAGGCCCGGCGCTCCAGGCCGGAAATCTTCGCGCGGTCGCTCTTGTCAGGCACGGCTACCTCCCGAGTCGCTGGTGGGTGCAGGGCTGGGCAGGCTGTCGAACTCGGCCTGCTGTTCAGGCGTCAGCGGCGGCAGGTCCTCCAGCTCGCGCGCCTCGGACGGGGCCTGGATACGGTTGCGGATCGCGAGCTGGTAGGCGCGGTAGCGGGTGAGGATGTCCGTGCGCAGCAGCGCGCCGCGGTTGATCCGCACGTACTGGCCGCGCGGCAGCATGGCCGACAGCGCTCGCTCCAGCCGGACCAGCCACGGGTCCAGCGCGTAGATCAGGAGCTGGATGTTGCGCTCCTGGATGTTCTGGTAGGTGAGCGCCCCGCCGGTCTCGTACCCCAACACCTCGGCCAGACCGGGCCCGAAGATGCGGCAGCACTCGATGCTGGTCAGCTTGTGCGTCTCCAGGAACTGCGACTCCTCAGGCGCGATCTGGATCGCCTGGTACTCCCAGTCGCCGCCGAGCACCACCGGCTCACGACGCCCACTCACCGCGGCGAGGAATCGGGTCTTGGCCACCCTGGCCGCGGTCTCGTTCAGGCTCGCGGTCGTCTTCAAGATCGCGGTCGGGTGTCCGCCGTCCTCGAAGAACTGGTTGCCGAACCGCAGCACGTTCAGGCCCAGGCCGATGGTCGCCGCATGGTGTCCGATCGGAGACAGGCCCTGGATGCGGCCCGGCATCGGATAGGCGCGCTGGTGCCAGATGTCCGAAGTCGGAATCTGGGTGCCGGCCACACGCCACTCGACCTCGCCCGTGGTCGGATCGCGGCGCACGCCGATCTCATCCGGGTGCTGCATCACGATCTGCGTCGGCAGGCCGCGGGGGCCGCGTGCGGCGATGATGCCCACGGCGTTGCCGCGCAGCATCTCGCTGGCCAGCACCTGATAGGCCCAATCGCCGTACCCGTAGCCATCGCCGGCCGGGTCCTCCATCCACGTGGGCAGATCGATCTGCCGCGTGCTGGTGCCCGTTCCATCGAACGCGTCCAGGGGCAGCATGCCCGCGGTGCCGGCGATCAGCGACACCGACGCCCACACCGCGATCTTCTGCAGCGAGACCTCGGTGGCGCGTAGATCCACCCCAGCGCCGGCCGCGCCGGCCTGGCTGGGCGGGGGGATCACCCACCGGCTGGGGTGAAAGATCCGCTGCTCGCTGCCGAAGAACAGGCTCATATCGACACCTCGCGGCGCTGACTCAGGCGCGCGTATGCGCGGTCGACCAGAATCAGCGCCCCCAGGGTCATCCACCCGGCCGGCGGCCAGGCCAGCCACGCTCCGTAGGAGACCGAGGCCAGACCCACCAGGCCCGGCCCGGCCTGGCGCAGGACCCTCACCACCGTCCCGGCCGGGCCCGCGGTGGCCACCATCACGGCCCCCAGGCGCGCGCGTACGCTCATCGCCCACCCCCTCACCAGATGTTGTTCAGCGGGTCGACCTCGGCCGGCGCGGTCGCCAGGCCCCACGCGGCACCGGTGACCGCGACGATGGGGGAGATGTCCACGCTGGCGTGACGCCGGGCCCACCCCCAGCCGCCGTCCCCGATGACTCGCTTGACGGCGCCCGCCACCGCGGTGGTCAGCGGCGCCTGTCCGATCGTGCGGAACTGGCCCTGCTCGATCAGGTCGTACAGGCCACCGCACGCCTGGGCCATGTCCCGGGCGCCCATCACGGTGACCTCCAGGCCCGCCTGCTGCAGCGGCGCGATCAGGCTCCCGGCCGGGCCGGCACCGTCCACGACGATCGCCAGCGGCCGGTGGTCGGCGGCGAGCTGGGCGGCGCGCTCGACCATCCACCCGGTGCCGCGCTCGTAGGCGATCAGCTCGCCGTGCACGCGCCCGTCCGCGCGGCGGCCGGCCACCGCGATGACGCCCATGCTGCGGTCGGGCGGGACGTCCAGGCACAGCGCGATCGCACCCGAGCGGCGCGAGCCAGGGTCGATGCAGGAGGTCCACAGCTCCTCGCCGATGACCTGCCAGCCGCCCTCCTCCATCGGGTAGGTGCCGATCCCGAGCCGCTCGCGGGCGAAGGATTCGGGGTCCATCGCCCGCAGCTCCTTGGCGATGTAGTCCTCGGAGATCCGGATGCCGAGCGCAGGGTTGGCCATGGCCCACAGCCCGCGGTCGGCCAGCGCCGTCTTGACGTCGGCCAGGGGCCGGCCCTGCAGACGCGACAGGGTGTCGTCCGGGGCGCTGTACTCGTGGAAGCACAGCGACGGGTCATCGCCGGCGAGGCCCCGCTGGCGTACGGCGCCGAGCTGATAGGAGTCCTCGAACCCGGCCGAAGACCCGTAGAACAACTGCGGGTTGCGGCGGGCGGACATCGTGGGGAGAAGCGCGGCCATCTCGGCCGGGCCGAGCCGGAACGCCTCGTCCATGATGTTGCAGTCACCGGAGAAGCCACGGCCGGAGGAACGCGAGCGGGCGATGATCCGCAGTCGCTGCCCCGACAGCAGCTCGATGCCCTCCTCACCGTGGCTGGTGATGACGCGGCGCACGCGCCGGCGATAGGCGTCCTTGCCGTCGATCAGGTCCTTGATCCGCAGGAACATCTCGCTAGCCGTCTTGAACTCGTGGGCGCTGTAGAGGATCAGCCGCTCATCGAACAGGAACAGCCCAGCGAGCACGCGCGCCTCGAAGATCCCGCCCTTGCCGTTCTGGCGGCTGACGATGATGCCGCACTCGAAGCACACCCACATACCGCGCTCGTCCTCGGCCTGGGCGTCGTTGAGGAACAACTGCTGCCAGGGGTCCAGGACCAGACCGACGTCCGCGGCGAGCTCGGCCACCTCGGGCCCGCTGGTGTGGGTGTAGGGCGGGACCGAGCGGATGCGCGGGACCTGGCAGCCCAGGGCCAGAGCGGCGGTCACGCCTGCTGCTCCTGCTGCTCCTGGCGGCGCTTGCGCTGCTGGCGGCGCTGACGCAGTTCGTCCAGGTTGTCAGCGACGGGCTTCTTCGTCCCGACGCGGCCGAGCTCGACCAGCGTACGGCGCAGCTCGGCCGCCAGGCGAGCCTGCTCGCCCGGCTCCAGGTTGCCGGCGTCCAGGCGCTTGGCGAGCTCCAGCGCCACCGCGGTGTACGCCTCGATGCCCGTACGATCCGCGAGCGCTCGAACATCTTTTCGAACGGCGCGCTCGTGGGCACCGATCGGCCGCCGCTCGGCCACGATCACCCCCTGGTTTGCGCACGTGGGGAGAGAAACGGGAGCGGATGGACTGGGGTCCCCCAGCTCGCAGTCAAAAACGCTCTGACCTGCGGAAACGCGAATGTCCGATTCGGTTCGGATTTCGCGCGAGCACCCCGAGTTCGCATCGCACCAGGTCAGGGCATGTGTGCATGCCTCGCCGCGTCACCAGTCCTCGGACGTGGGCAGCGCGCGCCCGCGCGAGCCGAGGCGGTTGCCCCTGCTGCTGTTGCAGTGCCGGTGCGCCGGCCTCAGCAGGCGAGGATCTCGCGGCGCTCCGCCGAGGCTGATCGGGTCCACGTGGTCAGCGGTCCAGCTCTCCCGGTGAGTGGCGGGCAACGTCTTGTCGATCGGTTCGCCGCACAGCCAGCACACCTCACTGCCGGGGCTGTCGCGCAGCCGCTTCCATATGCGGCGCCACGGGCGGCCCGTGCGCCCCTTGCTACGCGCCATGGCGAGTTCCTCCGACATGGAGTGCGGGCGGGCGGCAGGGCCCAGGACCAGTGAATCCTGCCACCCGCTCCAGCTTCCCGGGGCGCCGACCACGGGAAGATCATCTATCGTCTCGGCCACGGCCGCCTCGGATGGCGAGGGAAGGTCCGGGGCGGCCGCGGGGCCCTGCAGGCCGAACGGTCCCGGGGGCCGAACATGCGAAAGCCCCGCTCGCGGGCGGGGCCTGTCCTGCGGGCACAGTTCACCTCGCAGGTCTTCAGCCTGACATACAGACGATCATGACGGCAAGTCGGCGCGCGCCGCTCGCCGCGGCTACGATGGGGGCAACTCCTCTGGGAGTTGTCAACCTGCTGGGACCGGCGAGCTTGCCATACAGCGCTTCGGCGCCGCTCGCCGGTCCCGTTGGTTTCGGGGGGTTGACGTCGTGAGAGGGGCGGGCGTGGGGTGCCGCCCCGGGCGGGGTGCCCGGGGCGGCGACGGTTCAGCTTGCGTCGAACCGTTCTTCCAGGACCTGCAGGAGCGTGGCGAACCGGAGGAGTCCGAACTCCGCCGCGTCCAGTCGCCAGGGGGTCACCCCGGCTTCCTGAGCGAGGCCGCCCAGCTCGTACACGGTGAACCACTCAAGTACGAGCTTGTCCAGGATGGAGACGGTCAGTTCGTCCATGGGCTGGATTTCGAGGTAGGTCCGGGCCCTCTGGAGGGTGACCAGGGCCTCGCCCGGCTCCCAGTCCTCGGTGAGCGGGCTCAGCGTGAGGGGCAGGGGGAGCCGCTGGAGGGTCTTCTCCAGCATGCGGTAGGCCCCGAGCAGATTCTCGCTGATCCACTCCAGCCGCTCGTGCGGGTCGCTGTGATCCACGACCACTTCT
Organism: Thermocatellispora tengchongensis; assembly: GCF_014202315.1. Classification (GTDB taxonomy): domain Bacteria; phylum Actinomycetota; class Actinomycetes; order Streptosporangiales; family Streptosporangiaceae; genus Thermocatellispora; species Thermocatellispora tengchongensis. The sequence goes on from NZ_JACHGN010000019.1 coordinate 57,111, forward strand.
CCTCTCTTGACTTGTCAACGTGCTGCCGGTTCGGGGTTGCCACCCCCTTGCCGACATCTCCAGTATGACATAAGCCTTGCGGTATCGCAAGTCTTCTGACATGCTGAATCCATGACCACGGAGAACACGACCTCGCGCGAGCTGGAGATCGTCAACGCTGTCCGGCGCGTAGCCGTCGCGCTGGGCTACGACGATGCGGAGGCGGCCAGAGTCGCCCAGGACCTGGAGCAGGACGGACGGGAGGACTGGAGCAGCGCCGAGCTGCTGCTGCTGGCGCTGGGCGAGCTCACCAAGCGCGATCCCGACCGGCGCGACCTGGTGAGCGCGGCCGAGGCGGCGGAGATACTCGGGGTGTCCCGGCAGCGCGTGCACCAGCTCGCCGATCGGGACGACTTCCCCCGCCCACGCTATGAGCTCGCGACCGGGAAGCTGTGGACACGCGCGGACATCACGGAGTTCAACAAGCGGTGGGAGCGCAAGACGGGCCGGCCGCGCCGCGCCAAGTGATCACAGACGCGGGTCGTTCAGCAGCGTGAAGCCGTCCGCGTCCCGCTCGGTGAGGATGCGCACGGAGAACTCCCGGCCGGGCAGTTCGTTGGCCGGGAGGCCCGCCTGCTCGGCGATGCGTGCGGCGGGCACGCGCAGGGGCGCGGCGGCCGGGTGCAGCGCGGTGCGCAGCTCGGCCCACTCCCCGACCAGCAGCAGCACCCGCACCACCGAGTTGGGGGCGACGTCCTCGGCGACGTCGGCGGGCGCGGCCGCGGCGGTGCGCGCGGCGAGCAGCCCGTCCGCGGCCGCGGCCAGGCGCCGCGCCGCCTCCGCCACCACGGTGAGCTGCTCATCGTCCATCTGCTGCAGCGTTGCGCCGAGTCGCTCGGCGTCACGCTGCATCGCCCAGCCCATCGCCCCCTGGGCGGTCAGGGTGCGGGCGGCGCGCTGCAGGCCCTGGGTGGCGCGGTACAGGGCTTCCGTAAGGTCGGGCTGATCGGTCATGGCGTGTCCCTTCGGTGTCGGTTCTATGGTGAGGGGTCAGGCGGCACGGCCCGACCGGGCGCGGCGGGCGCGGATGAGGCGGCAGGTGTCGTGTCGGCATCGGTGACGGCAGGCGGGGCCGTGCAGCTCGTCCAGGCCCTCCAGCAGCGTCATGACCTCGCCGACGCGGTACAGCGGGATCAGGCGCCGCCCCTCGCGGCGGTAGCCGCGGACGGTCAGGCGGCCGCGGTGGGCCCACTGCCAGATTCGCTCCGGCGTGATCGGGTGGTCCAGGCTGGTCAGCGCGCGGGCGATCTCGGTCGCGCTGGCCAGCGTGCGCCAGGCAGCGCGCAGCAGCCGGTCCCGCCGCTGGGCCACGTCCCAGATCGCCCCGCAGCGGCACTGCACGCGGCCGGCCCCTGCACGGGCGTACAGGTGCATCTCGCACTCGCCCTGCATGGTCCAGGCGCCGCAGGGCCCGCAGTACAGAAGATCGGCACCGCGGGTGGTGACGGCCTGGGCCCGGCGGATGGCGTCCAGGATCTCGTCCACGCCGGCGGCGCCGTGCGGATGCCGCCGGATGGCCTCGGCCCTGCTGGCCAGCCATTCGGCCATCGCCGGCAAGGTCTCCTCCGGCGGGCGGCGGGGGTTGCGAATCCACCCGCAGGACGGGTGCCCGCAGCCGGTGCGGCCGCACGTGGCACCGCGCGGGCGCGGCTGCTCCTCATCCAGCATGACGAGGACCCAGGACACCAGGGTGGTCCGCAGGGCCCATGCCACCTCGCTGGCGGCCACGCCGAACGGGATCGGCGTCTCGCGGCCGGGGCGGCCGCCCGTGCCGGCGCCGAGCCGCTCCTGCCGCGTGATCGCCATCTCCAGGTCCTCATCCATGGCTGGGACGGTGAGCAGCTCCTGGCGCAACAGGTCCCCGCAGGACCTGCACGCCGGCGCCAGGTCCGGGCTGGGGCGCGCGCATCCCGGGACCCGGCACAGCGGGTAGGTCACGGGCACCCTCCCTGTTCGGTGGCATCGCCCGGCTGGTTGCGGTAGCGCCAGCGCTGCCACCAGGTCGCACGCCGCCAATCGCGGATCTCGATGAGACCGGTGTCGTGGCTGACCACGACCCGCCAGAGCATCCGGCACGCCTCGCAGCGCCAAAGGTCGCCAACGGCGCCATCGGCCATGGGAAACCCGCTGGTGTACGGGAGCACGCAGCAATGCCGCGAGGCAGGCTCGATGCGGCGGACCCAGATCATGCGTCCTGGCGTTCGGTCTCGGTGGTGTCCGGGACGAAGTCGCCGGCGGCGAGGCAGTGCGGGCCGCCGGTGTGGCGGTGACAGACCGCCTTCCAGGTGCGCGCGACGCGGAACCAGCGCCATCCCACGGCGCCGTTACGGTCGCCGAAGGAGCAGGCGCTGGCGCCACTCGGCGGCGGCGGCAGCGGGCGATCGGCGGTGTTCATGCTGCCCATCATGATCCGTTCGCCGCGCTGCCCTCGATGGCGCTCAGGGCCTCGATGTAGGCCCGGGTGGCGTCGATGAGCTGCCGCTGCTGGGGCAGGCTGAGCTCGCCGGCGGCGCACGCCGGGCGCTGCTCGGGCGCCAGGGCCTCCCACGCGGCCAAGTGCTCGCCGGCCTGGCTACCCACGATCGTCCCCGCCGGCGATGAGGGAGGGGATGGCCGGGGCCGTGCCGTGCGAGGTCATCTCCAGGTCGCTCAGGTCCTGCATGGACCACCGGCCGCGGAGTTGGTACACCGCGGGGGCCTTGCACAGCGAGCAGCGCATCAGCGCCAGCGTGAGGACTCCGCCGAAGGGGCCGGCCGCCTCGTGCTGGACGGTGACCGCGCGGTACTGGTGACGGTGCCCGACCCAGCGCCTGAATATGATCATGATCACTTCCTTGTGTCAGCGCCGCCGGTAGCGGCGGGGTCGGGGGCGGCCGCCGGCGAGCACCAGGCCGGGCAGCGGGCGCTGCGGCGGCGGTGCGGGTCGGCAGGCCGGTGAGGCGGCCACGTGCGGCATGAACACGTGCTCGTAGGTCTGCACCGGCATGGCGTCGGCGGCGTTCAGCGCGCGCGAGCGCCAGGTGCCGGTGCCGGTGCGATGGATGGCCTGGTTACCGGCCGGGTCGGGGGTCGGCTCGACGGCCAGGCGGCGGCCGTGGTCGGTGATCGTGACCAGCACCAGCCGGCGGCAGCCGTACGGGCACCACTCCAGGTCCGAGCGGGTGGGGATCATGGCGGCTCGCCTCCTCCGGGCCGGGTCACTCGACGCGGGTACGGGTGCGCAGGCACAGGGCGCACCGCGAGCTGACCACGCGCCCGATCCGCTCGTATGTGCGCCAATCATGCGGGCATAACAGCCGCCTGATCAGGTCAATTATCAGCATTCGCAGTCCTGTTCGAGTGTGTTCGAGAAAGTTAGGCGGCGCGGGCGCGACGGCGGGCCAGCGCGTCCGCGGCGGCGCCGCCGCGGCGCAGCATCGCCTCGCGGGCCGCGGCGGCACCGCGTACGGCTGCGGCCTGCGTATCCTGCGGCGCCTCGGTGGCCACCGCGGGCGGCCGCCAGGACTGGGCGACCTCGGCCGGGGCCGGGGCGAGCAGCAGCCGGTCCAGGCGCCACCGGGCGGCCGCGGCCGGGTGGTCGGCCGCCTCGATGCCGACCAGGGTGCGGCTGATCTGGCCCGGGGTGTAGCCGGCGGCCATGAGCGCCATCACCCGCGGGGCGAGGTAGAAGCCGAGGCCATGGTGGGCCAGCACGCCGAGCGCCTGGTCGGCGTGCCGCGCCGGGTAGTGCTCGGCCAGGCCGAGCACCTGGGCGGGGGTGAGCCACAGGTCGCTGAGCTCCTCCGGTGCGGGCAGCGGCGGCAGCGTGGCCAGGCGGCGCAGCCCTGCCAGGGTCGCCACCACGCTGGGGCCAGGCTCGCGCTCCTGATCGGAAGGGGATGAAGAGGAGGAGAAGGGGTTAACCGGTTTTATGTGCGCGTTTTCGGCAGATGTTGCGACCTGGGGCGATGCCGCAGCGGTGCTGGTCGGGACATGTGCCCTCTGCGGCGGCATGTCGGCCTCGGCGGCGGGGGCGGCCTCCGGCGCATCGGCGGGGGCGGTGGCCGCGGCGGCCGCGAGGGAGGCGTCCAGCAGCGCCCACGCCTGGGGGGCCGTGGGGAGGCTGCCCGGGGTGTCGGTGACGAGCAGCAGGTGCTGCCAGGTCCCGCGGACTGAGCGGCGAATCTCGCGCAGGTACCCGGCCTCGGCGAGCTCGCGGTTGTCGCGGCGCAGGGCGTGCAGCGACAGCCCGTACAGGGCGGCGAGCTCCGCCCGGCCGATGCCGGGCGCGGGCGGGCAGGCGAGGTAGCGCAGCAGCAGCCCCAGCGCGGCCGTGCTCAGCATGGTGGCGCGCGCCAGGGCGTCGACGGGGTCAGCATGGGGGAAGGCCAGAACGAACGTGCCAGCGATGGTGACCGTGCTCATCGCCCCCCTTCCGATCGGGCGGCGTGGGTCACAGCGGCCACCCGAACGCCCAGGAGAGTCCCACGGCGAAGATCGCCATACCAAAGAAGGCGGCGCTGCACCCGGCCGCGGTCACGCCGTCGACGCGTCGACCGGCGATCCAGAAGCGTCGGCCGAGCGATGCGAACGTGACGGCGAGGCCCAGGAGCAGCGCCACTACGAAGACGAGGCTCATTCGGTGTCGCCGCTGTCGTGCATGGTGTCCGCCATGAGCGCTTCGTACATGCCGCGCAGGTGCTCCAGACCGCCATCGCTCAGCGCGATGGCCACCGCGGCGGCGTATCCGGCGTAGTGCGGGCCGGCGAGGTAGGCGCGCTGGGTGTCGGTGGCGATCACCAGCAGATCGATCAGGGCCGCGTGGAAGGCGTCGGGCTTGGTGCCGGTGGCGTGGTCGTAGTACCACAGGACCTCGGCCAGGATGCGCGGGGTGATGTCCTCGCGGGTCGGGGGCGCGTACTGCAGGCGTGCGGCCAGCTCGCGCGCCTCGCGGGCGGGCATGGCCAGCACCCCGCGCAGCGCCTCGCCGCTGCGGATCTGGACCAGTTCGTCGGTGCTGTCTTTCCGGCCGGGCAGGCGGACCACGTGCAGGCCAGGGTGGCCGGCGGGCGCGGGGACCGGGACAGCGTGAGGTGTCAGGATCATCATCGTTTCCGGGTCAGTGCGGGTAGGGGGGCGCGCGGCGTAGGAGGGAGCACCGCGCACCGAGGTAGGGCAGGTGACAGGCCCGGGCCGCCCCCGAGGCAGGGCCCGGGCCGGCCACCGTCAGATCCAGGCGTCCGGCCGCCAGACGGGCTCACCGGCGCGGCGCCAGTACCGCGTCACCGTGAGGCGGGCCCGCGCGTACAGCACGCGGATGCGGCGGCGGCGCAGAGCGGGCGGGATGGCGTGGCGGCCGCGCCGGCCCGGCCGGGTCACAGGCGAGCCGCCAGGGTAGGGTCCGGCCCCGCCTCCCCGGCCTCAGCGTGGGAGCCGGGCGGGGTGTGGGGGGTGAACGGCGCGCGCACCGCCGCGACGGGCGACTCGGCGACGTACGGCCGGCCCAGCTCGGGCTCGGTCGGCGCGGGCTCGGCCGAGCGCGGGGCCGGGAGCGGCCCGAGGGAGGTCACCTCTCGCGCCTCCTGCTCCAGCTCCTGGGCACGCTTGCGGTGGGCGCGCTCGGCCTCCCGCAGCAGCTCCATCCGCTCCAGGTGGTCAGCGAAGATCGCCTGAAGCTCTCGGATCTCCTGCTCGGACACCACCAACTGCCGGTTCGGCCCGAACAGGACCACCCCCGCGTACACGCCGGGTTCGGTCTCCTGGACACCACCGTTGGCCGGTGGCTGCAGACGCGAGTGTGCGGTCTCGGAAAGCAGACTCATGATCTGGCCTTTCGCATCGGGATCGTGACCACGGTCACGTGACAGCCGCTGATCAGGCCACTGGACGTCAAGCGGCCAGGGCGGTTGTCCTCGTGGGCCACCAGGCCCAGGGCCTCGACCCACTTCTCGTAGATCGGGATGGGGTTACGGTCGACGGCGTGGCCGGGGAAGATCTCGGCGCGCAGGGCGGAGCCACGGCGGGCGATCTGCCAGGTCAGCGTGGGCAGGTCGCGGTGGCGGGAGAGGATCTCGCCGAGCACCCGGTGAGCGCTGCGCTGCAGGGCGGTGTTGTCGATCCCCCGGGCGGGGCGCCGGGATGCAGCAGACGGGGCGGTGGTCATGACGTTCCTTCCTCGGCTGCAGCCAGCGCCGCGTCGACTTCGGCGGTCGCGGCCTTGATCCGGGGCTTGTGGTACAGCTCGGCCGTGCGGCCGGTGCTGGTCACACAGGGGCGGCCGGGCTGTGCCGAGCAGGTCGTGCAGGTCTCCTGCAGGGCCTGCTCCTGGATGGCGGCCTGCCGGGCGGCCTCGCGGCGGCGCGCGGCCCGGGGCGACTCCCACTCCTCCAGGTCGGGCAGGCCCTCGATCCCGGCCAGGTACGGGATACCGGGCTCCTCATCCCGCCAGGGCAGGTCATCGGCGGCCAGGTAGATGATCTGCCGCATGGACAGCACGGTGGACAGCCGCTTGCCCCACTGCTCCCGGTCGCTGCCGTGCGCGCGGGTGCCCCACGGCTCGCGCTGGTGCAGGTACGGGCGCAGCGGCTGCAGCTCGGTGATGATCGTGTCGATGCGCGCCACGTCGCGGGCGAGCGTGGCGAGCTCCTTGCTCATGTGCTCCAGCCGGTCGCACACGTTCTCGCCGAGTTCGACCGGAACGGCGGGCCGCTCGGCTGCGATCGACAGATCGCGCAGCCACACCGCCGCGCCGTCCAGGTCGACGGCGAGCTGATCGAGGGTGATTCGCCTGGACTGGCTCATGATCCTCCGTTCGCCGGCTCGGCCGCGTGCTGTACGACCCAGGTCGCGGCGGCAGTGCGAGAGGTCAGGGCATCGTGGGTGTGCCTCGGGTGGGCCCCGTACCGACTGGGCGTGAAGTGGGCGCCCGCGGACCAGCGGGACTTGACCTGGCGCCCCCGCCTTCGCGCGGGTGCGATGACGCCGAGCACGTCGGCCCAGGTAGCGGGCGGGGTCTTGCTCCGGGTGACGGCGAAGTAGTCCGGGCGCGACTCCGGCCAGCCGAGCAGCGCGGGGCCCGGGTGCAGCCACACGCCCAGTCCAGGCACCGGGACCGGGCGGACACCGTAACCGATGCCCTCGACCGGCCCCCCGCTCGTCGTCACCTTGGACCGGGGGTCTCCGTGCTCGTCGCGGTCTGCGGCGATGGTGATCTTCCACTCGTGGTACGTACCGCACCCGCCGTCCTGCGGGCACACGGCCTGCACGGTGGTCACCTCGCCGCCACGCGGGCGGTCGACGGTGTGCACGCGCAGGTCCCAGCCACGTCGGCGGCATCCCTCGCGATGGGGGATAGCACGCCAGTCCAGGAGGTCCTGCTGCAGGCTCATCGGTCCCACCTCGGGCAGGTGCAGCGCCGGGCCGGGGCGCAGATGGAGGGGGTCGTGCAGTACTGGAACTCGTTGGGCTGGGCGGGGGCGAGATGCGCCCCGGCGGTCTGCGCGTAGGTCAGGGGGATGGTCTCCATGCGCTGGGCCAGGAGTCGGGCGCCGGGCCCGATGTGCCACGGCACCGGATCGTCCAGCGCCCAGCGCAGGATCTCGACCACGTGGTGCACGCGCCGGGTGATGACCTGGCCCCGCGCTGCCTCCCCGGCCGGGGAGGCGTGCGGGATGTCCAGCGCCTGCCGGATCGCCTGCAGCAGCGCGAGCTGGTCGCTCGCGCGTCTCGTCGCTGCGGCGGCGCGCTCGCGCTCCTTCTCATAGGAGGCGATCAGCGACAGCACCTCCGCCGGGGCCATGAATACCGGATCGGAGACCCCTGCCTCGTGCTCGTAGAGATCGCGTATGGCCGCGATCTCCTGCTCGGTGAACGCGCGCCGGGTGCTCATCGTGGTCATCAGCCCCGCCGGGTACGCCGGGCGCGCAGCTCGGCCGCGCGGGCACGCAACTCCTTGGCGGCGCTGGTCGCCTCGATGGCGAGCTGCTCCATGGCCTCGGCCTCGGCCTCGACCTCCTCCGGCTTCAGGCTGAAGCCGAGCTCGTAGAACACCGTCACGCGCGACGTGGGCTCGTTCTCGGTCAGCCCGAGGTACAGGCTGCCGGGCATCTCGGCCGACCTGAGCTCGATCCGGCCGGCCCGGGGCGCCAGCAGCGCGACCTCCACCGGCCCCTCGAAGTCGCCCGGCCGCACCGGGCGGAGCATCGCCGGCGGCATCTCGGCAGCGCGCGGGCTGTCCGCGGTCTGGGGGGTGTCACTACGATCAGTGATCGTCATCTGTTGTGTCCTCATCAGGTGGTTGGGGTCCCTCGGCGGTGGCTCGCCGAGGGACCCGGCTTGTCGGGGGTGGGGTGTAGGGTCCGCCGCTTGCGCCCGGCCATCAGTCGTTACGCCCGTAGCGGCTACCCCGGCGGATCTCGAAGGGGGCGATGTTCCCGGCCCGCGATGCGTCGGGCGTCTCCTGCTTTCGCTTGGCGCTGTCGGGCTTCTTCGCGCGCTTCCCGGCGCCCTGGCTGAGGTGCTGCACCACGGCGGCGAGGTGCTCGTCCGTCCACCCGACCTTCCGCCCGTTGCGCACGTGGGGGACAGCGCCGGTGCGTGCTAGCCGGGCCAGGGTGGAGGGCCGGATCACCTTGAGGTCGTTGCTGATCCGCTGCGCGCCCTCGGTGTTGTCGTAGATGTGTGGAACGCTCATTCTGCGAGCAGGCCCTCGATGTCGCACTCGAGCGCTGTGGCGATCCGGTGCAGCATCTCCACCGACGCAGACCTGTGCCCCCTCTCGATGTTGCACATGTGGTTGGCGCTGACGCCGGCCTTCTCCGCCAACGCCTTCTGGCTGAGGCCGGCGATCAATCGCTGACGGCGGACTGCCTTCGGGTTCTGGTTGAGGCGTCCCGGGGCAACAACCTGTCGTGTCGTCATGCGGTGGGACACTACTGAAGAGTTCTGGTGAATTCAAGAGAAGTCTAGAGAATTCGCCAGAACTCACCGAACTGAAGTTGCACTCCCCTGTTGCGCTGCGGGATCCTGCCGGAAGTTCTCCGAAATTCTCTACAGTTCTCCGAGGTTGGTGATCATGGACCAGGTGGAGCCAACCCCTGAGGGTGCTCTGATCAGGCGGATCAGACTGAGTCGCCGTATCACACAGGAGGTGGCAGCCCGGAAGGCCGACATCACTGCCGAGATGTGGGGGCATGTAGAGCGAGGCCATCGCTCTGCTGGTCGCGGCCAGGGCCGAGTCAAGGTCACGGCCTCGGAGGCGACGTTGGCGCGGATGGCGCATGCCATTGGACTGCAGCCGGCAGACCTTGTTGCGGTCGGGCGCTCAGACGCTGCGGAGATACTCGCTGAGATGCTTGAAGTGGAGCCTGACCGCCCAATCCTTGAGGTTCGGGAGCGGGAGCCTGAGGTGATGGAGGTTCCGGTCAGTGCGGGAATCATGCTGGTGGCCGTGGATCCTCGGCTGCCGGAGAGTGCGCGCGAATTGGTTCGTCGGCAGGCTGAGCAACTCGCTCAATCGCTCATCGAGGAGGGTCTCGTCAAGATCGACGATGAGCAGTCGTAGTACCTGCAAGGCCATAAATTACTTACCTGGCTTCCGGTAAGTCCCTTTTGTTACCTATTTGCTCAAACGTAACTATGCCTTCGTGGTGCACCGTAGTGCTACGAAACGCGTCCTTTATCCCATAAAAGGACATCTGTCACATGCACCACCCGAAAGGCATCCTGCAACATGCACTATGTGAACCACGTGCACCACATTGTTCGATTCGGCACATTCTGTTCCCGCGAGCTCCCCTTCCTCGGCCCCGCTGTACTACTCGCGGCACGGCAGTTAACGTACGTCCTGGTCGACGGGGGCCAGATCGACCCCCGCGCGCTCTGGCTTCTGAGCGACATCGGAACAAGGCTCGCGAGCGAGATTCACCTACGGTCGGCGTGCCTTCCGCCGTGGCAGCGCCGTATTCGCCTCCTGCTGGAGGAGGTCAGCGCCGAGGCAATAGCACCTCGCTGGACGTCTCGCGGCGTCGATATCCCGTTCCCTCACCACCTCACGACCGAGGCGGTGGCCCGGTCTTTAAGCTCCCACGGCACGGCCCGTTGGAACGAGGGCGACTTTATGTCGGCCCCAGGCATCCCCTGAGGAGGAGGAATGGCGTACGCAGAAAGGCGCGGCGACAAGATCCGCGTCCGCTGGAAGCAGGCCAACGGCAAGTACAACGGCGGTGTCACCTACAACGAGGAGACCGGCGAGGACTTCACGACTCTGGAGGAGGCGAAGGCATACGGCGAGCTGCAGGAGAAGCGCATCCAGCTCGGCCTACGGCGAGACCGGGAGCGCATCAAGTTCGGCGAGTGGGCGTGGACGTGGTACACGGGCCTGGAATTGGAGCCGTCGACCATGGCCACCTACCGCAGCATGCTCCAGGGGCACCTGCTCCCGGAGTGGGCGGACACCTGGCTGGACGACATGAAAGACACCGACTTCGACCCGTGGGAGCGCGGCATCGTCCGGGCAGGATATGCGCCGCGCACCGCACAGGACGCACGTCGCCTGATGGGCAACATTCTCGGTGACGCGATCCCACGCTACCTGGATCGCAACCCGGCCGCCCGCAAGCGTGGCAAGGGCAAGAAGGGGATTCGGCGGATCCAGGCCTACCAGCGGGCGACGAAGGTATGGCCCAGCCCCGGCGAGGTCCTGGTGATCGCCGAGCGGGCGGCGCTGCTCGCCGGGGACCCAGATCTGCTCCTGGCGGCGATCACAAAGGCCTGGACTGGCCTGCGCTGGAGTGAGCTCATGGCGTTGTCGCCGGACCAGGTCCTCGCGGATGACGCGCTGCTGGACATCAACCGGAAGCTCTACGAACTGCGCGGGTTCTACATCGGATGGCCCAAGGACGGCAGCGTGCGCCAGATCGATCTGCCCGCGTTCCTGGTGCCGCTGCTGAAGGAGCTGGCCGGCCGCGCGCGCAAGTGCACGTGCCGGGGCCGCGATGAGGACCTGCCGCCCGTCGACGGCGGCGAGGAGGTCACGTGGTGCCCGGGGGCCCGGTACCTGTTCCTCACCCCGGAGCGGACCCACTACGGCCGCGGCGAGGCCTCGGCCATCATGCGCCCGGCCGCGGACGGGGTCTATCCGGAGCGCAAGGACAAGCGGTGGCCACGACCGGCTCGGCCGGTGCTGGCCGACGTCGCAGTGTACGGGCCGCGCCCGGCGCGCGGCCGGCCTGAGGTAGTGGCGGCGAACGCATGGCCGGGCGTGCCGGTGCATGTGCCCTGGCCGTACGCCGTCGCCGATGAGCCCTTCGTCCCGCCCCGCGGCCGCGGCCGCCCTGACTACGCCGCCTGGCCGGATCGTGAGCAGCCGCACCTGGTGACGTGGTTGCCCATACGGCCGGGCCTGACCTGGCACGGCCTGCGCCATGGCCATCAGACCTGGATGGACGACGCCGGGTTGCGCAAGGCGTTCAAGACGCACCGGATGGGCCACGAGGACAGCACCATGTCCGGCCGGTACGGGCACATCACCGCGGGCATGCAGCGGGCGTTTCAGGAGGCGTCAGAGACCTGGTGGGAGAGCGCGATCGCCGAGCGGTTCCAGCTCTGGCCGACCTCGCAGATCCCGATCCTGGACGCCGAGCTCGCGCGGTGGCGGGACGGTACGGCAAGCCAGGTGGTTACGGCGATCGGGCCGCGGAACCGTGCGAGGTCGCGGTCTGCCTAGCCTGCCCATAAGACCTTCGTGATCGTGATCGCCTCGGCCTCATCGTCCACGACGAAGTGAACCACCCCGTAGCCGCCGAACGTTGTCTGCCTCAGGTCTCGCCGGTCTGGGCGGATGAGCTCGGCGTCCCAGGGTTCTTCGGTCAGGTCGGCGACGCGGGCGGCCAGGGCAGAAAGGGCGTCCCCGGGCAGGCCCTGCATACCGGCCAGAGCGGACAGGGCCAGGGTGAACTTGTAGCTCACCGCTCGCGCCGCGCACGGGCTTGCGTGACCAGTTGGTCGAAGCCGGGGACGGCCTGCTCGATGGGGATCGTGGCGGCGGTACCGTCCAGTACCTCTTGAAGGGCGCCCTCGTAGCCGGGGTCAGACAGGGCCAGGGAGGTCAGCGACCACATGTGCAGCACGTCGTGCACGCGGTGGTAGTTGTCGGGTGTGCGGGCGTCCTCCAGGGCCTGCCAGTACTGGGTGAGGAACTCCTGGCGGTACGGCTCCGGCAGAGATTCCAAGATCGCCTTGGGGTTATGGGACGCCTCGTGGACGGGCTGGGCGCTCATGGCGCGATCCTAGGCGCGTGGCCGGGCCGATTGTCCAGGATGACCGTCATGAGCGTCTCCCGTCATCTCCCAGATTTCTCCCACCGAAAGCGTCAGGGCCTTGCCCGCCTTAGCAGGCAAGGCCCTGACCTTGCACTTTCGGGTCGGGGTGGCGGGATTTGAACCCACGGCCTCTTCGTCCCGAACGAAGCGCGCTGCCAAGCTGCGCTACACCCCGGTGCGCGGGCTTCTTGCGTGCCCGTGCTTGGGAAAGTCTAGCGGACTTCCGCGGTGCTTGCGTCACGCCGCGGTCAGCGGTGGGGGACGAGGGTGAGGAGGGTGGCCTCGGGGTAGCAGGCGAAGCGGGCGGGGGCGTACGGGTTGGTGCCCAGGCCGGCGGAGACGTGGAGCCAGGCGGTGTCGTGGCGGTGCAGGCCCTTGGCGCGGGCGCGGTCGATGCCGCAGTTGGTGACCAGGGCGCCGTAGAAGGGGACGCAGATCTGGCCGCCGTGGGTGTGGCCGGCCAGGAGGAGCTGGTAGCCGTCGGCGGCGAAGCGGGTGAGGTTTCTGGGCTCGGGGGAGTGCATGACGCCGAGGCGGAGGTCGGCGTCGGCGGGGGCGGGGCCCGCGATCAGGTCGTAGCGGTCGCGGTCGATGTGGGAGTCGTGGATGCCGCCCACGGCCACGTCGAGGTCGCCGACCTTCATGCGGGCGGTGGTGTTGTTCAGGTCGAGCCAGCCCTCGGCCGCCATGCCCGCGCCCAGCTCGTCCCACGGAAGGTCGGGGACGGTACGGCGGTTGCGGTCGCCCTTGGAGGTGCGCCACAGGTAGCGGGCCGGGTTGCGCGGGGCGGGGGAGTAGAGGTCGTTGGAGCCGTAGACGAAGATGCCGGGGCGGGCGAGCAGGGGCTCCAGGGCGTGCAGGAGCGACGGCACGGCGTCGGGGTGGGCGATCGAGTCGCCGGTGTTGACCACGAGGTCGGGGCGGAGGTCGCCGAGCGAGCGCACCCAGTCGATCAGCCGGCGGCGGCGCGGGGTGAGGTGGAGGTCGGACAGGTGCAGCACGCGCACCGGGCGCCGGCCCCGGGGCAGGACCGGGACGTCGAAGCGGCGAAGCCGGAACGCGTTGCGCTCGATGACGGTCGCGTAGCCGAGGCCGGCCGCGCCAAGGCCGAGCAGGGACAGGGGTATCGCTGCTGCTTTCCGCACTTTCCCATCATGCCCGACTCCCCGTCGCTCGTACGCCGCGGCGCTCGGGAAGCGGCAAGATGGTGCGCATGAGCGCTTTGAAGGACAAGCTGAAGGCCGACCTGTCGGCCTCGATGAAGAGCCGGGACGAAGTGCGTACCCGGACCATTCGCATGGCTCTCGCCGCGATCAGCACCGAGGAGGTCTCCGGCAAGGCGGCCAGGGAGCTGTCGGACGACGAGGTGATCAAGGTCCTGACCAAGGAGGCCAAGAAGCGGCGCGAGGCCGCCGAGGCGTTCGCCGGCGCCGGGCGGGCCGAGCAGGCCCAGGCCGAGCTGGACGAGCAGGCGGTGCTGGAGGAGTACCTCCCGGCGCAGCTCTCCGACGAGGAGCTGGCCGCGCTGGTGGACGAGGCCATCGCCGAGAGCGGCGCCGAGGGGCCGCGGGCGATGGGCCAGGTCATGAAGGTGCTGAACCCGAAGGTGGCCGGGCGCGCGGAGGGCGGCCGGGTGGCCCAGGCCGTACGGGCGCGGCTGGGCGCCTGAAGCCCGGGGCGGCGGGCCGTCAGGGCGGTCTGGGGTAGCGGGCGGGCCGTCAGGGCGCCCGGGGGGAGTGGGCGGGCCGCGATGGTGGTCTGGGGTAGCGGGCCTCGTCATGGGCCCGCGTCATCGTCCCGCGCACGGGCGGGCCCGGCCTGGGCGGTGGTCGCGGGGGGCCGCCCAGGTTTCCGGGTCACTGGCCGGGGGTGATGGGCACGTTGCCGGGGCCGTCGTCGTCGCCCCACCAGCCGCCGCGGCCGTCGTCGTCGCCGCCGTCGTCACCGCCGCCGTCGCCCCGGTCGTCGTCGCCTCTGTCGTCGCCGCCCCGGTCGTCGCCCTTCTTCTTCTTGGGCGGCTTGGGGGCGCAGGCGGTGCTGCAGCCGCCGAAGCGCTCCATGTTCATGGGGTGGAAGCTGGTCGGCTCGGTGCCCTTCAGGGCGTCGATCATGGAGTACTTCCAGATCGGGCCGGCGATCGAGGCGCCGTACACGTAGCCGTAGGAGCGTCCGCCGATGGTGACGCCGATCAGGTCGTTGCCGAACGCGCCGCGCGGGTCGCCGATGCTGACCGCGGAGGCGAGGTCGGGGGTGTAGCCGGCGAACCAGGCGGCGGTGTAGTTGTCGGTGGTGCCGGTCTTGCCGGCGGCGTCGCGGCCGATGCCGCCCACCCCGCTCATCGTGCCCTTGGTGAACACCCCGGACAGGATGTGGCTGGCGGCGTCGGCGACCTCCTCGTCCAGCACCTGCTTGCACTTGGGCTCGTACTCGGTGGCCTTGCCGTAGCGGTCGGTCACCTGGGTGATGGCGATCGGGCGGCAGTAGGTGCCGCGGGCGCCGAGCGTGGCGTAGGCGGCCGAGACGGTGATCGGGTCCATCTCGTTGATGCCGAGCGTGAAGGTCTCGAACTCCTTCAGCTTGCGGCCGTCGGCGCGCTTGATGCCGAGCTTCTTGGCCATGGTCACGGTGTCGCAGAGGCCGACCTTCTGCTCCAGGGCCATGAAGAAGGTGTTGACCGAGCCCCAGGTGCCGGTCTTGAGGCTCTTGAAGCCGCCGCCGCCCTCGCTGGAGTTGTGCACGGTGTGGGAGGGCTCGCCCACCCGGTCGCCGTCGCAGTTGCGGAAGGAGCTGGGCGCGGGGGCGCTGTACGCGTCGGGCGCGACGATGCCGTCGTCGACCTTCATGCCCTCGTCGAGCGCGGCGACCAGGGTGAAGACCTTGAACGTCGAGCCGGCCTGGAAGCCCGCGCCGCCGCCGTGCTGCGCGTCGGCGGGCAGGTTGTAGCTGATCTCGTTCTTCTTCTTGTCGCCGCCGAACTTGCGGCTGGCCGCCAGCGCCCTGATCTCGCCGGTGCCGGGCACCACCATGGCCTGCGACGCCACCGGCTTGTCGGTGGTGTGGACGTAGCGCTTGATGGCCTTCTCGGACGCCTTCTGCATGTCGGTGTCGAGGGTGGTCTTGATGGTCAGGCCGCCCTCCTGGAGCAGCTTGAGCCGGTCCTTGGCGGTCTTGCCGAACGCGCTGTTGGTCAGGATCTCGTTCTGCACGTACAGGCAGAAGTAGGGGTACTTGCTCTCCTCGCAGCCGCCGGGGACCTCGATGTCCTTCCAGCCGAGCTTGGCGGCCTTGGCCTCGTCGAGCTGCTGCTTGGTGATCTTGCCGATCTCGAACATCCGGTCCAGCACGACGTTGCGCCGGTCGAGCAGGAGCTCGCGGCTCTCCTTGCTCACGTTGGGGTCGGTACGCGAGGGGTTCTGCACCGCCCCGGCCAGGGTGGCGGCCTCGGGCAGGGTGAGCTTGCTGGCGGGCTTGTCGAAGAACCGCTTGGCGGCGGTCTGGATGCCGTGGGCCCCGGCGCCGAAGTAGGAGATGTTGAGGTAGCGCTCCAGGATCTCGTCCTTGGAGTACTTCTTCTCGATCGCCATCGCGTAGCGCAGCTCGGTGAGCTTGCGCGAGAGCGTGGTCGCGGTGGCGGCGAGGCGCTCCTCCTCGGTCTCGGCCTTGTTGATCAGGACCTGCTTGACGTACTGCTGGGTGATGGAGGACCCGCCCTGGGTCACGCCGCCGGTGGTGAGGTTCTTGGCCAGGGCGCGGATGGTGCCCTCGATGTCGAGCGGGCCGTGCTCGTAGAAGCGGAAGTCCTCGATGGCGACGATGGCGTCGCGCATGACCGGGGCGACGTCCTCCAGCTTCACCGACTCGCGGTTTTCGAAGTAGAACTTCGCGAACTGCTTGCCGCTGGAGTCGAGCAGCTTGGTCACCTCGGGCAGCGGCGGCTCGTCGAGCTCCTCGGGGGTCAGCTCCAGTGCCTCGGTCGCCGACTTCACCCCCATGCCCGCGCCGCCGACCGCGGGCAGCGCGACCGCGGCGATGAGCACACCGGCGACTCCGCCGGCCGCGATGAGTCGCAGGACGTTCCCGATCACCGACCCACGATCTTTGCCCTGAGCTTGCACAACATCAAGAGTACGACGGACTGATGACCTAATCGGCGTGGTAAGTCGGATTTGCCGTGAACGTGATGTGGTAACCCAAGGGAAGTGTGTCCCTTCCGATGGGGTGACTAGTCATTCCCGGCCACGTGGCCCTAGATGACCATGCGGGAAATTGGTCCAGCCGGGGACTGTCGGCCCGAACGCATGGTTGCGTACGTTCTCCTCTGCGGCAACTGAATAAGGAGGCTCGACGCCCGCGCCCGTCGGCCGACAAGACGACTGACCACCTAAGGGGAGTGGGGTCGAAATGTGGATCACGGATTGGACCTCCCGAGCCGCCTGTCGTGGTGCGGATCCTGACGCGCTTTTCGTGCAGGGTGCCGCCCAGAACAGGGCGAAGCTGATCTGTCGAGGATGCCCGGTCCGGACCGAATGTCTGGCGGATGCGCTGGACAATCGCATCGAGTTCGGTGTCTGGGGCGGCATGACCGAGCGGGAGCGCCGCGCGCTGTTGCGCAGGCGTCCCGAGGTCACGTCCTGGCGCGAGCTCCTGGAGTCGGCCAAGGAACAGTACGAGCGGACGAACGAGTTGATCGCAGGCTGAGCATGGCGACCGGCCGCCCGCCCCACACCCCGGGGCGGCGGCCGGTCGATGCATGACCGCCCGCGAGCCCCCGATCAGGCGCCGGAAGGCGCCAGGGGGGTGGCCAGCAGGTCGGCTATCCGGCGCAGGCCGTCGAGGTCGTGTACGTCGTCGGGCATGGCCGGCACCTGGGCCAGTGGCACGGTCGGGTGAGCGGAGACGAAGTGGTCCTGCTCCCTGTGCTCGCGGGCCGCGAGCTGCATCCGCCCCGTGTGAAGCCGCAGCACGGCGGCGGTCAGCAGATGCTCGCCCCGGGATTCCAGGTCCTCGGCCGCCGCGGCGCTGCGCGCGGCCGAGAGCCCCCCGGCGGGCGAGACGTGCACCCGGTTCACCACGATGCCCGCCAGTGGCATGCGGTCCTCGGCGAGCCGCTCCACGAAGTACGACGCCTCGCGCATCGCGTCGCGCTCGGGCGCGGCGACCACCAGGAACGCGGTGCCGGGGGCCTGGAGCAGCCGGTAGGTCTGCTCGGCGCGCTGCCGGAACCCGCCGAAGACCGCGTCGAGCGCCGAGACGAACATCTGGATGTCGGTGATCACCTGGGCGCCCAGCACCTTGGTCATCATCCCGGCGACCAGCCCGAAACCCGCGTTCAGCAGCTTGAACGCGTTGCGCCCGCCCGCCTTGGCCGGGGCCATCAGCAGCCGGATCAGCCGCCCGTCCAGGAAGCGGCCCAGGCGCTCGGGCGCGTCGAGGAAGTCGAGCGCCGAGCGCGAGGGCGGGGTGTCCACCACGATCAGGTCCCACTTGCCCGAGCGGCGCAACTGGCCCAGCTTCTCCATCGCCATGTACTCCTGCGTGCCGGAGAAGCTGGAGGACAGCGACTGGTAGAACGGGTTGGTCAGGATCTGCCGGGCGCGGTCGGGATCGGCGTGCGCCTCGATGATCTCATCGAAGGTGCGCTTCATGTCGAGCATCATGGCGTGCAGCGCGCCGCCCGCCTCGGTGGTGGTCACCAGCCGGGGCGTGTTGTCCAGCTCGGTCAGCCCCATCGACTGGGCCAGCCGCCGGGCCGGATCGACGGTCAGCACCACGACCGTACGCCCGCGCTCCGCCGCCCGCAGCCCGAGCGCCGCCGCCGTCGTCGTCTTGCCCACGCCGCCGGAGCCGCAGCAGACCACGATCCGGGTGTCGCGGTCGTCCAGGATCGCGTCCATGTGCAGTGTGGGCGCGGTGCGCGCCATCATGCGGCCCCCTGTGAGGTGATCTGCTCGGCCAGCTCGTACAGGCCGGCCAGGTCGACGCCGTCGGCGAGCAGCGGCAGCTCGTAGCGGGGCATCTCGGCCTCGGCCAGCGCCTCGCGCTCGCGGTGTTCCAGTGCGGCGCGCTTGGCGTGCTCGACGACCTCGGCGGCCAGCGCCTCGCCGATCGCCGAGGCGTCGGCGGGGCCGTCGGCCAGGCCCGCGGCCTTGAGCCCGAGGGCCAGCTCGCCGACGTCGAACCGGCCGGCCAGGGCGGCCTCCAGCGACTCCGGGGGCAGCACGGCCGGGCGCACCATGTTGATGAAGATCCCGCCGGCCGGCAGGCCCGCCTCGCGCAGCTCGGCGACGCCGTCCAGGGTCTCCTGGACCGGCATCTCCTCAAGCAGGGTCACGAAGTGGACCGCGGTCTCGGGCGAGGCGACGACGCCGCGCACCAGGTCGGCGTGGTTCTTGATCGGGCCGACCCGGGCCAGCCCGGCGACCTCCTGGGTGACGTTCAGGAACCGGACGATCCGGCCGGTCGGGGGCGCGTCGAGCACCACGGCGTCGTACACGCGGCGGCCGTTCTTGCCCCGGCGGCGCACGGCCTCGGTGGTCTTGCCGGTCACCAGCACGTCGCGCAGGCCCGGGGCGATGGTGGTGGCGAAGTCGACGACGCCCATCTTGGTCAGCGCCCGGCCGGCCCTGCGGATGCCGTAGAACATCTCCAGGTACTCCAGCATGGCGTCTTCGGGATCGACGGCCAGCGCGTAGACGTCGCCGCCGCCCGGAGCGACGGCGATCTTGCGCTCCTCGTACGGCAGCGGCGGTATGTCGAAGACCTGGGCGATGCCCTGCCGGCCCTCCACCTCGACCAGGAGCACCTTCTTGCCCCCGGACGCCAGGGCGAGGGCGAGCGAGGCGGCGACCGTGGTCTTGCCGGTCCCGCCCTTGCCGGTGATGACGTGCAGCCGCACGCCGTCCCAGTCCGAGTCCCGAGCGCTCACGTTTTGAAGGCTACCGAACGGTCAATTGAGGAGCGGGACCGGATGCGAGTGAAATGGTTCACGCACCCCGGCCTCGCTAATGTGACCCCCATGAAGAAATGGGAGTACGTAACGGTGCCGCTGCTCACGCACGCGACCAAGCAGATTCTCGACAACTGGGGCGAGGAGGGCTACGAGCTGGTTCAGGTCGTGCCGGGGCCGAACCCGGAGCAGCTCGTGGCCTACATGAAGCGGGAGAAGGCGTGAGCGCGGGCCCGACGCCCGAGGAGCGGCTGGCGGAGCTGGGGCTGACGCTGCCCGAGGTGGTGCCGCCGGTGGCGGCGTACGTGCCGGCCCTGCGCACCGGCGACCTCGTCTACACCTCGGGCCAGATCCCGGTCGCCGAGGGCAAGGTGCTGGCGACCGGCAAGGTCGGCGCCGAGGTCGATCCGGAGCGGGCCAAGGAGCTGGCCCGGGTCTGCGCGCTCAACGCGCTCGCCGCGGTGAAGGCGCAGGTGGGCGAGCTGTCGAATGTGGCGAGGATCGTGAAGGTCGTCGGGTTCGTCGCGAGCGCGCCCGACTTCACGGGGCAGCCACAGGTCGTCAACGGCGCCAGCGAGCTGCTCGGCGAGGTCTTCGGCGAGGCGGGCAAGCACGCGCGCAGCGCCGTGGGGGTGGCGGTGCTGCCCCTCGACGTGCCGGTGGAGGTGGAACTGATCGCCGAGGTCCGCTGAGGACCCCGCCACTTGTGCGTCCAGAATGACGTTCTAGGCTTGCGTGGCGAGAGCAGGCGCGCCGACCCGAGCCCGCCTGCGGGCGGAGGCAGCATGAACGGCATCCCCCTCCCAGGGGCGATCGGCGAGCACGCGCGCGACATCCTGGCCGGGCGGGTCAGTCCCGTCGCGGCCAGGGACGCGGCCACGGTGGTGATCCTCAGGGACGGACCACCGGGGCTCGAGGTGTACATGATCCGGCGTAAGGCGAGCATGGCGTTCGCGGCGGGCGCGTACGTCTTCCCGGGCGGGGCGGTCGATCCGCGCGACGCCGACCACGCCGTGGCCTGGGCCGGGCCCCCGGCCGCGGAGTGGGGCGCGACCTTCGGCGCCGACGAGAGCACGGCCCGCGCGCTGGTGTGCGCCGCCGTGCGCGAGACGTTCGAGGAGTCGGGCGTGCTGCTGGCCGGCCCCGACGCCGGCTCGGTGGTCGCCGACACCACCGGCCCCGGCTGGGAGGACGACCGGCTGGCCCTGATCGCCAAGAGCCTGTCGTTCGCGGAGTTCCTGAACCGGCGCGGGCTGGTGCTCCGCGCCGACCTGCTGCGGCCGTGGGCGCACTGGATCACGCCGGAGATCGAGTCGCGCCGCTTCGACACCCGGTTCTTCCTGGCGGCGCTGCCGCCGGGGCAGCGTACGCGCGACGTGGGCGGCGAGGCGGACGAGGTCGCCTGGGTACGCCCGGCCGAGGCGGTCGAGCGGGCCCACGAGGGCGAGATCTTCCTGATGCCGCCCACCTTCCACACCCTGGGCGAGCTGGCGGAGTACGGGAGCGTGGCCGAGGCCCTGGCGACCGGGCGGACGATCGAGGCGATCATGCCCGCGGCCGTCGAGGTGGACGGCGAGCTGCGCCTGCTGGTCCCCGACATGGACTACCGGATGCCCGGAGGACGCCCGTGAGCGGTCTGGTCATCCCGATCGAGGGGCCCGACGGCGCACGCACCCCGCGCGCCACGAACCTGCTCGCGCCCAACCCCTCACCGATGACGCTCGACGGCACCAACACCTGGGTGCTGGCCGAGCCCGGCGCCGAGGCCGTGATCGTGGTGGACCCCGGCCCGCAGGACGAGGGTCACCTGCGCCGCGTCGCCGGGCACGTGGGGGAGCGCAGGGTGGCCGTGATCCTGCTCACGCACGGCCACGGCGACCACAGCGACGGCGCCAAGCGGTTCGCCGAGATGACCGGCGCCCCCGTACGCGCCCTCGACCCGCGCCACCGCCTGGGCGGCGAGGGCCTGGCGGACGGCGACGTGGTGACGGCGGACGGCCTGGAGGTGCGCGTCATCGGCACGCCCGGCCACTCCTTCGACTCGCTGTGCTTCTGGCTGCCGCAGGACCGGGCGATGCTGACCGGCGACACCGTGCTCGGCCGGGGCACGACCGTGATCGCCCCCGACGGCGGCCTGACCGACTACCTGCACAGCCTGGACCGCCTGCGCACGATGGCCGAGGAGGCCGGCGCCGAGGCGCTGCTGCCCGGCCACGGGCAGGTGCTGCCCGACCCCACCGGCGCGCTGGACGGCTACATCGCGCACCGGCGCCAGAGGCTGGACCAGATCAGGGCCGCCCGCGCGGCCGGGGCCCGTACGCCGGCCGAGATCGTCGAGATCGTGTACGCCGACGTGGACCGCTCGCTGTGGCCCGCGGCCGAGATGTCGGTACGGGCGCAGCTCGCGTACCTGGACGGGAGCGGCTAGATCACCGGGAGCGGTTGTACAGGCGCTCCATGTCCATGATCACCACGGCCTTGGCCTCGATGCGCAGCCAGCCGCGCTGGGCGAAGTCGGCCAGGGCCTTGTTCACCGTCTCGCGGGAGGCGCCGACGAGCTGGGCCAGCTCCTCCTGGGTGAGGTCGTGGTGCACGCGCATGCCGTCGTCGGTGCGCTGGCCGAACTTCTCCGCCAGGTCGAGCAGCGCCTTGGCCACGCGGCCGGGCACGTCGGTGAAGACCAGGTCGGCGAGGACGTCGTTGGTGCGGCGCAGCCGCTGGGCCAGCGCGCGGAGCAGGTGCAGCGCGACCTCGGGCCGCCCGGTGAGCCAGGGACGCAGGTCGTCGTGGCCGAGGGCGGCCAGGCGCACCTCGGTGAGCCCGCTGGCGCTCGCCGTGCGCGGGCGCGGGTCGAACAGGGACAGCTCGCCGAACATCTCCCCGGGCCCGAGCACGCTGAGCAGGTTCTCGCGGCCGTCCGGGGCGGTGCGGGACAGCTTGATCTTTCCTTCGAGTACGACGTAGAGCCGATCACCGGTCTCGCCCTCGTTGAAGAGCGTCTGGCCCTTCGACAGCTTGACCTCGTGAACGCTCGTGCGCAGCGCAGCGGCCCCCTCGCGATCGAGCGCGGCGAACAGGGGGGCCTTGGCCAGCACGTCGTCGGTGTTCACAGTGCCTCCATGAGTCAGCTCGCTGTCGCGCGGTCCCCCTCGGGCCGGCTCGGCGATCCACACCCAAACATTGTGACGTACCCCACGCGGCGGGTCGTGCGGGGCTACCCGCGTAGGCTGTTGCAGGTGCCCCACGATGCAGAAACCCCTACCGGGGAGACCCGTCTCGCACTTGTGCGGCGTGCCAGGCGGATGAACCGGATTCTGGCGGAGACCTACCCCGACGCCCACTGTGAGCTCGACTTCACCAACCCGCTTGAGCTGCTGGTCGCCACGATTCTCTCTGCCCAGTGTACGGACAAACGGGTGAATATCGTCACACCCGTAGTTTTCGCGAAATACCGGACAGCGGAGGAGTACGCGGCGGCCGACCGCGGCGAGCTGGAGGAGATGATCCGCTCCACCGGCTTCTTCCGCGCCAAGGCCAACAGCATCATCGGCATGGCCCAGGCGATCTGCGAGCGCTACGGCGGCGAGGTGCCGAACAAGCTCAAGGACCTCGTCACCCTCCCCGGCGTGGGCCGCAAGACCGCCAACGTCGTGCTCGGCAACGCCTTCGGCGTGCCGGGGATCACCGTGGACACCCACTTCGGCCGGCTCGCGCGCCGGTTCGGCTGGACGGGCGAGACCGATCCGGTCAAGGTCGAGCACGAGGTCGGCGCGCTGATCCCCAAGCGCGAGTGGACCATCCTGTCGCACCGCATGATCTGGCACGGCCGCCGCATCTGCCACTCCCGCACGCCCGCCTGCGGCGTCTGCCCGCTGGCCGCGCTGTGCCCGTCGTACGGCACCGGCCCCACCGACGAGGCCCGCGCCGCCAAGCTCGTGCGTCCGGGGCCGTTCTCATGACCCACCCCGGCACCACCCCGCCCCCGCCCCCCGACTGGCTGTACGACCTCGCCCGGCGCGCCGCCGAGCGTCCGGTGCCGCCCGTGATGCGCCCGCCCGACGGCCGGGGCCGCAGGGCCGCCGTGCTGCTGCTGTTCGGCGAGGGCCCCTTCGGCCCCGACATCCTGCTCATCCAGCGCAGCGCGCGCGGGCGCAGGCACGCCGGCCAGCCCGCCTTCCCCGGCGGCGGCGTCGATCCCGGCGACGACGGGCCGATCGGCGCGGCGCTGCGCGAGGCCGAGGAGGAGACCGGGCTCGACCCCGCGGGCGTACAGGTGGTCGGCACCATGCCCGAGCTGTACATCTGGCGCAGCGACAACCGGGTGACCCCGGTGCTCGGCTGGTGGCACACCCCCGGCACCGTCCACGCCGCCTCGCCCGACGAGGTGGACGCGGTGGAGCGGGTGCCGATCGCCGAACTGACCGACCCCGCCAACCGGCTGCGCCTGCGCCACCCCAGCGGCCACTCCGGCCCGGCCTTCCGGGGCAGGGGCCTGCTGGTGTGGGGCTTCACCGCGGGCGTGCTGGACGACGTGCTGGCCATCTCCGGCTTCGAGCGGCCCTGGGACCGCGACCGGGTGGAGGACCTGCCCCCGGACGTCCTCGACCTGGCCGCCCGCGGCTGAGCCGCCAGGCAGCCACCCGGCAGTCACCAGGGAGCGCTCGCCACCGGCCGGGGTCGCTTACCGGCCGGGGTCGCTTACCGGCCGGAATCGTCTACCGGTCGGAATCGTCCAGGTCGCCCGTGACGAGCGCCATCCCCAGCCGGGCCCAGTCGGCGACGTCCTCGTCGGGGTCGTCGGCCAGCTTGCGCAGCGTGGCCAGCCCTTCCTCGTCCGGCGGGTCGCCGAGCACGTTCGGCAGCGCGTACGCCGCGCCGTAGCGCACCCTGGAGTCGGGATGCGCGGCCAGGTCGATCACCGACGGCAGGGCCTTGGGGTCCTTGAGGTGCCCGAAGGCGATCAGCACGGAGTACAGCACCATCACGTCGTGCTCGCTGGCCGCGATGTAGCGCAGGACCGGCATGCTGCGGTGCGCGAACGGCAGCCCGGGACGGCCGAGCTGACCGAGGATGTCGACGCCGAGGATCCGCTCGTGGCTGGTCGCGCCCGCGCACAGCCGCCTCGCCTCGGTGAAGGTCTCATGGTCGGCGCGCTTCTGCAGCAGGGTGATCGCCTGCCACCGGGCCGCGCCGTCGGGATCCGGGTCCGTCAGCGCGGCAGTGACGAGATCCCGCACCGTTCCCCCGATCGATGCCATGGGGCAACGATAGCCACGGGTAGGCGTCCGTGTGGCTCAGGTTACCGGTGTGTCAGAAGACGTGCCGCACTTTCCCGTGTGCGGCAAGACGTGCACGCCGGGCCCCGCCGCTGGCTACCGTTGAGGGGTGCGCGGCGATCTCCTCGACCTCATCCTGATCGGGCTCGCGATTGCCTTCGGCATCTCGGGCTACCGGCAGGGCTTCATCATCGGCGCGCTCAGCTTCGTCGGGTTCGTCGGGGGCGCCTTCCTGGGAGTCGCCATCGCACCGCCGATCGCCAAGGCGGTCGTCGACGGCGAGACGGAGCGGGCGCTGCTCGCCATCGTGATCGTGTTCCTGGCCGCCACCATCGGCCAGTTCGCGGCGTCCACGCTCGGCGCCGTGGTCAGAAGCCATGTGACCTGGGAGCCCGCCAAGGTCGCCGACGCCGTCGGCGGCACCTTCGCCAGCGCCCTGTCCGTGCTCGTGGTGGTCTGGCTGATCGGCGGCCTGCTCGCGCACGGCCCGTTCCCGCCGCTCAGCCAGCAGGTCAACAACTCGCTGCTGCTCGCCACCGTCGACCAGACCCTGCCCGAGGCCGCCAAGGACTGGCGGCGCAAGTTCAAGGAGTTCGTCGACACCTCCGAGTTCCCGCAGGTGTTCGAGGCCATCGGCGGCGGCCAGTTCGTCGATGTGCCGCCGCCCGACGCCGGCGTGCTCAAGGGCCAGCGGCTCGCGCGGGCCCGCAACGGCATCGTCAAGGTGCAGGGCACCGCGCCGAGCTGCCGCAAGCGCATCGAGGGCACCGGCTTCGTCTACGCCAACGACCGGGTCATGACCAACGCCCACGTCGTGGCCGGGGTCACCCAGGAGCTGCGCGTCACCGACTTCGAGGGCACCTCCCACGCGGCCAGGGTGGTGCTGTACAACCCCGACCGCGACATCGCGGTGCTCTACGTCCCCGGGCTCGACCTGCCCGTGCTGCGCTTCGACGGCACCGCCGAGAAGGGCGAGGACGCCATCATCGCCGGCTACCCGCGGGGCAAGGGCTTCACCCCGCTGCCCGCCCGTATCCGGATCAAGCAGGACGCCGAGGGCTACGAGATCTACAACCGCAAGAAGGTCGTGCGCGAGGTCTACGCGATCCGCGGGCTGGTCCAGCCGGGCAACTCGGGTGGCCCGCTGCTCACCACCGAGGGCCGCGTCTTCGGCGTGATCTTCGCCGCCGCCACCGACCAGGCCGAGACCGGCTACGTGCTGACCGCCAAGGAGGTCACCCCCGACGCCGAGGCCGGCGCCACCGCCACCGAGCGGGTGGACACCCAAGACTGCGACTGAGCCCCGGCCCAGGGCCCGGGTCGGGGCCCCGGACAGGGCCCGGCCAGGGCCCGCGTCAAAGCCCGGGGCGGGCCTTAGGACGGGGACAGGACCGGGCCTCAGAGCCGGATCGGGACAGGGCCGGGCTGGATACGGGACAGGGCTGGATACGGGACAGGGCCGGATCAGGGCGCCAGCGTCGCCCTGATCCGTGCGATGGCCGCGTGCGGCGCCACCTCGTCGGCCTCGGCCGCCAGGTCGTGCGCCTGCCGCACCGTGCGCGGGAGGTCCATCCCGTACGGCGTGCGGGGCTCGCCGCCCCGCCCCTCCCAGGCCTCGCCCCCGGTCTGGTCCCCGGGCTGGTCCCCGGTCCGGTCCCCGGCGAAGGGGCCCGGCCGCCGGGCCGGCCCGCCGTACGGCGTGATCCTGGCGGCGCCGCGCGTCAGCAGCACGGCCGCACCGCGCCGGTTGTCGCGCTGGAGGTGGGTGAGCCCGACGCAGATCTGCGCGAGCCCCTGCCACAGCTCCCGCTCCTCCTCCGGGCCGTGCTTCCAGCGCGCCTCAAGCACCTCGTGGGCGTGGAACGGCCGGTCCTCGGCCAGCATCCGCACGGCCTCGGCCACCGCCTCGTCGCCGCTCGGAGCGTAGTCGTCGGGCACCCGCGGCACGCCTTCGGCGTCGCGGGGCAGCGGGCGGCCGAAGGCGTCGCGCGGGCGCGCGTTCCGCGGCCTGCCCTGGGGGTCCCTGTCGCGCATGGTCATGGTCACGTGGTCACTGGTTCTCGGTCATCGGTCGGGCTCGGGGTCGGCGAGCCAGGCGAGCAGCTCGGCGTCGAAACGCTCGGGCTGCTCCTCGTGCGGGAAGTGGCCGACGCCCTCCAGCAGGCGCCAGCGGTAGGGGGCGGCGACGTACCGGCTGGAGCCCTGGGCGGTGCGCGGCAGCACGCACGAGTCGAGCGCGCCGTGCAGTTGCAGGGTCGGGGCCTCGATCTCGGCGCGCATGCCCCGCGCGTACCGCGCGCCGTCGGGGCGGAGCTGGGAGCGGGCGAACCACCGGTAGTACTCAAGCGCGCAGTGGGCCACGCCCGGGATGCGGAACACGTCGCGGTAGGTGCGCGCGACGGACTCGTCGGGCCAGCCGGGGCCGGACCACGCCTTGAGCAGGTGGCCGACCTTGGCGGCCCCGCGCCTGGTCAACTGGATCTCCGGCAGGAAGGGGAGCTGGAAGCCCAGGGTGTACCGCGAGGCGCGCAACTGGCCGCGCAGGTCGGTGAACATCGCCGCGCGCAGCCGCAGCGGGTGGGCCGCCGAGACCGGCACCAGCCGGTGCACGACCTTGGGGTCGCGGGCCGCCATGGTCCAGGCGAGCAGGCCGCCCCAGTCGTGGCCCACCACGATCGCGCCGCTCTCGCCCAGGGCCCGGATCAGGCCCGCGGCGTCCTGCGCCAGGGTCGGCAGGTCGTAGCCGCGCGGCGGCTTGTCGCTGGCGCCGTAGCCGCGCAGATCCACCGCCACCGCGCGGTAGCCCGCCTCGGCCAGCGAGACGAGCTGGTGCCGCCAGGTCCACCAGAACTGCGGGAAGCCGTGCAGCAGCAGCACCAGCGGCCCCTGGCCGGCCTCCACGACGTGGAAGCGGGTGCCGCCCGCGTGCACGCCCCGGTGGGTCCAGGGGCCGTCGAGGGTGGTCAGCGACTCGTCAGGGCGCATGGGACACCGACTCGCGGTGAGCGCCGATCTCGCCGGCCCTCGGTCCCGTCGTGATCTCGGCCTTCTCGTCGGCCGGCAGCTCCGGCCCGCTCTTGAGGTTCTTCAGGCTGCGGGTCGTGCGCTTCATACCGGACAGGCCCTTGAGCCTGCGTACGCCGATGAAGCCGAGCAGGGCGGCCGTCAGCAGGTAGAAGACGGTCACGATGGTGAAGGCCAGCCACTGCCACACGCCGAGCCCCACCAGGGCGTACGCGATGGCGAAGGAGGCCAGGATGAGGCACAGGTGCAGGATGAACGCCGCCGCCGCGAACAGCCCGGCGGCCGTGCCGACCCGCTTGGCGTCGAACCTGAGCTCGGCCTTGGCCAGCTCGATCTCCGAGCGGATCAGCGTGGAGATGTGGTCGCTCGCCTGGGCGACGAGCTCTCCGAGGCTCTCTTGCTGCGGATCCACGGCCGGGTTGTTCGGCATGGACGATCTCCTATCGCTACCCGAGGACGATGTCAATCATCCTGTCCACTCACGCGCCCGAGCGCGCAACCGGCCCCTCCGCACGGTCGATCCGCCCCGGCTCCGGCCGTACGCATCCCATGCCCCGGCAGGGGCGCCCCCATACACCGGCTCCCGCCCCGGACAGCCGGAGGGCCGGCGACCCCGCAGGTCACCGGCCCTCGCGCGCGATGATCCGTCAGTCCTCGGGCTTGGCCGTGGGCAGCTTCTCCGAGATCAGCTTCATCACGGAGCTGTCGGTCAGCGTGGTCACGTCGCCGAGGGAGCGGTTCTCGGCCACGTCGCGCAGCAGGCGACGCATGATCTTGCCGGAGCGGGTCTTGGGCAGCTCGGGCACCACCAGGATCTGGCGCGGCTTGGCGATGGGGCCGAGCGTCTTGGCCACGTGGTTGCGCAGCTCGGCGGCGATGTCGTCGCTCTCCTCCGCGCTGCCGCGCAGGATCGTGAACGCCACGATGGCCTGGCCGGTCACCGGGTCGGTCGCGCCCACCACGGCCGCCTCGGCGACCTTCGGGTGCGAGACGAGCGCCGACTCCACCTCGGTGGTGGAGATGTTGTGGCCGGAGACGAGCATCACGTCGTCCACGCGGCCGAGCAGCCACAGGTCGCCGTCCTCGTCGCGCTTGGCGCCGTCGCCGGGGAAGTACATCCCCTCGAACCGCGACCAGTACGTGTCGATGTAGCGCTGGTCATCGCCCCAGATCGTGCGCAGCATCGACGGCCACGGCTCGCGTACGACGAGGAAGCCGCCCCCGCCGTTCGGCACGCTCGCGCCGGTGTCGTCCACGACGTCGGCCACGATGCCGGGCAGCGGGCGCATGGCGGCGCCCGGCTTGGTCGCGGTCACGCCCGGCAGCGGGCTGATCATGATCGCGCCGGTCTCGGTCTGCCAC
The DNA here is from genome assembly GCF_014202315.1 of Thermocatellispora tengchongensis. Taxonomy (GTDB): domain Bacteria; phylum Actinomycetota; class Actinomycetes; order Streptosporangiales; family Streptosporangiaceae; genus Thermocatellispora; species Thermocatellispora tengchongensis. Next base: position 86,057 of record NZ_JACHGN010000019.1, read on the forward strand.
CAGGTGTCCACGACCGGGCAGCGGTTGCCGCCGATGTGCTCGCGGTACCAGACGTACGCCTCGGGGTTGATCGGCTCGCCCACGGAGCCCAGCACCCGCAGGCTGGACATGTCGTACTTCGCGGGGATGTCATCGCCCCACTTCATGAAGGTACGGATCGCGGTGGGCGCGGTGTAGCAGATCGTGACCTTGTACTTCTGCACGATCTCCCAGAACCGGCCGCGGTGCGGGGTGTCGGGCGTGCCCTCGTAGATGACGCTGGTCGCGCCGTTGGCCAGGGGGCCGTACACGATGTAGGAGTGGCCGGTCACCCAGCCGATGTCGGCCGTGCACCAGTAGATGTCGGTCTCGGGCTTGAGGTCGAACACCGCGTGGTGGGTCCAGGCGACCTGGGTCAGGTAGCCGCCGGTCGTGTGCAGGATGCCCTTGGGCTTACCGGTGGTGCCGCTGGTGTAGAGGATGTACAGCGGGTCCTCGGCGTCGTGCGGCACCGCGGCGTGCACGTCGGACTGCTTGTCCACCAGGTCGTGCCACCAGATGTCCTTGGGCGTGACCGCCACGTCCTGGCCGGTGCGCCGCACCACCAGCACGTGCTCCACCCCGGGACACTCGGCCACGGCCTCGTCCACGGTCGGCTTGAGCGCGCTCGGCGCCCCCCGCCGGAACCCGCCGTCGGCCGTGATGACCAGCTTGGCGTCGGCGTCGTCGATGCGGCTCTTGAGCGCGGTCGCGGAGAACCCGCCGAAGACCACCGAGTGGATTGCCCCGATGCGCGCGCAGGCCAGCATCGCGATCGGCAGCTCCGGGATCATCGGCATGTAGATCGCCACCCGGTCGCCCTTGCCGACGCCCAGCTCCTGCAGCGCGTTCGCGGCCTTGTTCACCTCCCGCTGGAGGTCGGCGTACGTCAGCGTCCGCGTGTCGCCCTCGGGCTCGCCCTCCCAGTAGTAGGCGACCTTGTCGCCGCGCCCCGCCTCGACGTGCCGGTCGACGCAGTTGTACGCGACGTTGAGCTGCCCGCCGAGGAACCATTTGGCGAACGGCGGGTTCCACTCCAGCGTGGTGTCCCACCTCTTCGCCCAGGTCAGCCTCTCGGCGGCACGCTCCCAGAAGGCTAGGCGATCCTCGGCCGCCTCGTCGTAGGCCGCGGCGGTCACGTTGGCCGACGCCGCCAGCTCCTCCGGAGGTGCGAACCGCCTGGTCTCCTGCAGCAGATTGGACAGCGTCTCCTGGGACTGGTTGGCTCCGCTAGGGCCTTGACCAGGGGTTTCCGGGGCCACAATGCACTCCTTCAGGCCTGTTTCGTGTCTACGGGGTCCACTTCACCAGTCGCCGGGCGCGGAGGACAAGAGATCCGGCCAGGTCAACACCGAACGGCGCACACCACGCCGGGGGCAGAGGTGATCCCGGCACCTCGTACGGCACACGTCTGTCCCTCTCCTCCCCTCCACCACCATGACAAACTCCGCGAAACCGTTGTAATACCGAAATCTTAGGAATGTGGCGGGAGTAGCGGTTGAGGCATTTTCCAGGCTGCGCCGGACGGCGCGAAGGCGTCGCTGAACGGTCGCTGAACGACGTTCGGAGGCCACTCGCTAGGCTCATCCGTCGTGAGTGACCCATTGGCCGTGATCGCCGACCTGCCGGGCGTACCCGAGGCCGTCGCAGAGGCACGCGAGGCGGTGGACCGCCTCTACCGGCACCGCGTACTCCGCCGGCGCAGCCCCGAGGTGTCGGCCGAGTCCGCCCTGCGCGGCGCCCGCGCCTCCGCCGCCCTGGAGGGCGTGGACGTCCCGCTCGGCTCCCTGCGCGCCGGTGAGGTGACCGACCCCCTCGTCCAGGGCGCCCTGCGTGTCTCCGCCGAGATCGGCCGCCTGGGCGCCACCTGGCGCACGGCCCCGCGCCAGGTCCTGGCCCGCCTGCACACCGTCGCCGCCGCCGACCTGGCCCCCGAACCCGCCCTCGGCCGCCCCCGCTCCGCCGCCACCCCCGCCGCCGACCCCCACGACCTGGGCGAGGCCCCCTCACCCCCCGAGACGGCCGCCCGCATGGACGCCCTGGTCGCCCTCCTCACCGAGCCCACCAAGGCCCCCGCCCTCGTGCTCGCCGCCGTCGTCCACGCCGAACTCGCCGTCCTACGCCCCTTCGGCACCGCCGACGGCATCGTGGCCCGCGCCGCCGAACGCCTCACCCTGGTGGAGTTCGGCCTCGACCCGAAGTCCCTGGCCGCCGTCGAGGTGGGACACAGGGGGCTCCCGTACGCCGAGAGCCTGCGCGCGTACCTCACGGGCACCCAGGAGGGCGTCGGCCAATGGCTCCGGCACTGCGCCCAGGCCGTCGTCGAAGGCACGAGAGAGACGACCGCCATCTGCGAGGCCCTGATCCGCGCCTAGCCGGGCCCGGCACGCCCGCCGCGCCGCGCCTGCCTCGGGTGGCCACGCCTCCTCGGTGGCCGCGTTGCTTGCCCACTTGCCGCACCCGTGCGCGCGACAGGACGCACTGGGCGGCGGTGCGCCTTCATTCGTCCGGACCCCGCCCACAACGGCCCGTGCGCGCCCCCTCGGTCACGGCGTCCACGTGACGCAGTCAACCCGAGCGCGGCCTCCGGCGTTCGCCCAAGCACAGGACCTCAGCCTCACATGCCCCTCCGCCCAGTGCCCGTCCAACACACCGGCCTCGCACCCACTGGCCCGCAGGCACACAGCGCCCCCACAGACACACCCCGGGTAGACACACGCCTCGGGGTGGACACAACCCCGCTCACACAGCCCTCGCCCACACCGCCGGGGCCGACACACCCGGCCGGCATCGCAGCGCCAGCCGACACCAGCGGCTCCGCACAGGCACACACGGCCACGCACAGGCACAGACCACCCCGCACAGGCATAGACCGCCCCCCACAGGCACAGACCGCCCCCGTAAGGCACACACCGACGCCGCCGGACACAACAGACAGCCCGTCTAGGCGCATCCGCTGCCTCAGACACAGCGGACGGCGTCCCTGGCATGGGACGCCGTCGCCTGTGCGCGCACCGGGTTACCAAGCGTGCACCTTCAATTCGTCGGAGCGGGTCAAGCCCGTCTCGACGCGCCTCCCGCGGCTGATCGCGCGTGGGTGCCCGGATGACGCACGTCGGACAAGTGGTCCGTGACACCTTTCTACGTCGGATCTGCATCCATGGGAACCCCTGAGAGCAAGACCTTTACTCATCACAGGGACGCATCACCACAAACCCCCTCAGACGCCGCGAAACCCCTCCCGCAACGGCCTTCCGGTCGTCCGCGTCATCCGCCTCGGCGATCACAGAACGTGACGGAGAGGGGCCGATTGAGGGTGGACCGGATTGGGCGACAGACCGTAGTCGTATCGTTACCTCGAAAAAAACTAGCGAAAATTAGAGATTGCTCCTCGACGAAACTCAAGTGGATCGGGCAGCATACGGGGGTATCTCCCTAAACTGGAGCGACTGTGCACGGGGTAGCTTTGCAAGTCCCTTGCCATGCTCTGGTCAAGTGTTGAAAGCTTTCTTCTGAAACGGGACCGGCTCTACCCCCCCGGAGCCGGACCGGTTGGCGACCCCCGCTCTCCCCCCCGGCGGGGGTCGCCCCTTTTCCCGCGATCCCGCGCCCCGCGATCCCCGCGATCCCCGCGATCAGAGCCCCGCGATCCCCGCGCCCCGCCCCGCGATCCCATCAATCAGAGCCGCGCCGCCGCACGCATGGTCGCGATAGGCGCCGCCGTCACCCCAACGGCCAGGCAGCCGAGGAGACTCCGCAGGAACGCCGGCGACACAAACGCCCAGCGACACACCCGCCCCTCGCGGCCCCTCACGGCCCCTCGCGTCATCCACAGCCACCCATTCCCCACACACGCGCCCCGAAGGTTGTCCACAGAACGCCGTTCGGCTCCCCTCCGTGACCGCCCCATGACCAAAAGTGGACCTCCCACACCTCAGGGAGGCATCCATGACACCCCACGCACCCACCACAGCCCTGTATCGCCCGCTGGTCATCACCCAGGACGACGACCTGCTCGACGACCTCCTCCGCATAGCCGCGGCCGCGGGCACCGAGATCGACGTGGCACACGCGCCCGCGCTGGCGCGTCCGTACTGGACCCGGGCCCCGGTCGTCGTGGTCGGCGACGACATGGCCGACGCCCTCGCCGCCGCCGATCCTCCGCAGCGATCCCGGGTCCTGCTGGTCACCAGGGCGAAGGACGACCCCGACATGTGGCGCCGCTGCGTCGCGGTCGGCGCCCAGGAGGTGCTCGACCTGCCCTCCGGCGAGCGCCGGCTCGTCAACGAGTTCGCCGACACCGCGCTGACCGGCGAGATGACCGGCCTGCTCGTGTGCGTGGTCGGCGGCAGAGGCGGCGCGGGCGCGAGCGTGCTCGCCGTGTCGCTGGCCCGCTCGGCGGCCCGGCGCAGGATCTCGACGCTGCTCGTGGACGCCGATCCGCTCGGCGGCGGCATCGACGTGCTCCTCGGTCAGGAGGATCTCGACGGTTCCCGCTGGGCCGAGCTGGTGGAGCGCGAGGGCAGGATCAACCCGGGCGCGCTGCGCGAGGCGCTGCCGGCCTCGGGGCACCTCTCCGTGCTGGCCTTCCACCGCGGGGACGCCGAGCCGGTCCCCGCCGAGGCCATGCGCTCGGTCCTCGAAGCGGCCCGGCGCGGCTTCGACCTCGTGGTCGTCGATCTGCCCCGCCACCTCGACCCCGCGACGACCGAGGCGCTCGCCCGCGCCACCACCACGCTCCTGCTCGTCCCGGCCGAGGTGCGCGGGGTGCTCGCCTCCGCCCAGGTCCTCAGCGTCCTGAAGGCCAACACCGGCGACATCCGCGCCGTCGTGCGTCCGGGCATCCTCGACGAGGACGTCGTCGTCGGCTCGCTCGGCGTGCCCGCGGCGGGCGTGCTGAACGACCAGCCGCGTCTCGCGGTGGCCCTCAACCGGGGCGACGCGCCGCCGCTCGGCCCCAAGACCCCGCTCGGGCTGTTCTGCGAGTCGTTCCTCGACACGATCCTGTCCGAGCAGACCGGCACCTACGTCGTCGAGCACGGGCGGGAGTCGTGAGGGCCGAGGGGGCGGCGGCCCCGGTCATCCCGCCCGAGCTGGTCGAGGCGGTGCGCGTACGCCTGGCGCGCGCCCGGGTCAAGCCGAGCGCCGCCCACGTCGCCGTCGCCCTGCGCGCCGAGAAGGCGGTCCTGGGCGACGCCGAGGTCCTGAGCGTCGCCAGGGAGCTGTGCGCCGACCTGATCGGCGCCGGGCCGCTCGAACCCCTGCTCGCCGAGCCCGACGTCACCGACGTCCTGGTCAACGGCCACCGGGAGGTCTGGGTGGACGACGGCCACGGCCTGCGCCGCACGTCGGTGTGCTTCCCCGACGAGGACTCGCTGCGCCGCCTGGCCCAGCGGCTGGCCTCGTCCGCGGGCCGGCGCCTCGACGACGCCTCGCCGTACGTCGATGCCAGGCTGGCCGGCGGCGTACGCCTGCACGCGATCCTGCCGCCGCTGTCTCCCGACGGCACCTGCGTATCGCTGCGCCTGCCGCCCCGGCGTACCTTCACCCTCGACGACCTGGTCGCCACCGGCATGGTCCCGCCCGGCGCGGCCTCGATCCTCACCGCGATGGTCACCGCCCGCAGGGCCTTCCTCGTCACGGGCGGCACGGGCACCGGCAAGACCACCCTGCTCAGCGCCCTGCTCTCCCTGGCCGACCCCGCCGAGAGGCTGCTCCTGGTCGAGGACTCCGCCGAACTCCGTCCCCTGCACCCCCACGTCGTCCGGCTCGAATCGAGGCCGCCCAACCTGGAGGGCAAAGGGGGAGTGACCCTGCGCGACCTGGTGCGCCAGGCCCTGCGCATGCGCCCCGACCGCCTGGTGGTGGGCGAGGTCCGGGGCCAGGAGGTCGCCGACCTCCTGGCCGCCCTCAACACCGGCCACGAGGGCGGCTGCGGCACCCTCCACGCCAACACCGCCGCCGACGTGCCCCCACGCCTGGAGGCCCTGGCCTGCGCCGCCGGCCTGACCCGCGAGGCCGTCCACAGCCAACTGGCCGCCGCCTTGGACATGGTCGTCCACCTGACCCGTGACCCATCGGGCGGCCGGCGCCGCATAGCCGAGATCTGCCTCCTCAACCGCCGCCCCACCGGCCTGGTGGAGGCCGACCCCGCCCTGACCTTCCCACCCACCGGCCCACCCGTCCCCGGCCCCGCCTACTCCCGCCTCCCGCAGCTCTCCCAACTCTCCCAACTCTCCCAGCTCTCCGAGCTCTCCGAGCCGCACACCCCGATCCCGCCACCACCCCCACGACCACCGAGGTGACACCAATGACCACCTCGCGGACGTCCCGCCCCCTGCCCTCCCCGCTGAAGGCCCTGGCCGCCCGGACCCGCCGCACCGACACCCCGGCGGCCTGGCACCGCGCCACCCTGGACCTCTGCCACGGCCTGAGCGCCGAACTCGCCGCCGGGCGCCCACCGCACGAAGCGCTCGCCCGCGCCCTGCCGTACGTCCGCTTCCCGACCGAGGCCGCCGCCCACATGCTGCTGGCCGCCACCCAGGACGGCGGCGACGTACCGGCCGCGCTGAGAACCGCGGCGCCCCTCCACGGCGGCGAAGGCCTCCGCCGCCTGGCCGGCTGCTGGGAGGTGAGCATCACCGCCGGAGCGGCCCTCTCCGGCCTCCTGGACCGAGTAGAAGCGACGCTCAGAGCCTCTGAGGCCCATCGTCAAGACGTGGCGGCACAACTAGCCGGACCCCGCGCCACAGCCCGTCTCCTTGCCGCTCTGCCCCTCCTGGGCCTACTTCTCGCCGTAGCCCTCGGCATGAACCCCCTCGGCTTCCTCCTCGGGCACCCCGCGGGCCTGGCCTGCCTGACCCTCGGCGCCGCCCTCGACGCCTGCGGCCTGTGGTGGACCCACCGCCTAGTCACACGAGCCGAAACCGCCTGCCCCTCCTGACCCAAGCCACCCCGGTCATCCCGACCCGAGCCAGCGTGCCCGTCCTGCCCCGAGCCCGCCCGGTCGTCCCGACGCGAGCCCGCCCGGTCGTCCCGACGCGAGCCCGCCCGGTCGTCCCGACGCGAGCCAACCTGTCCACCTCGACCCGAGCTGGCCTGCCAGTCGTGAGCCCAACCACCCCGCCATTCGGAAGGAGCGAGCCTCATGCATCTCACCCTGCTGACCGCCGCCTGCCTGGCGGGCGCCGCGGCCTGGCTCTGGCATTCACGCGACACGCCACAGGACAGGCTCCACAGGCTCCTGCCCCCAAGAATCCCCACCCTGGGCGCCGCACAGCCACGGCAGGCCACGCGTCCCCGAACCCGCCACCCAGAACGACCGCCGCACCACCTTCACCACTCGGAACGACCCGCGCCCCACCCCTCGGAACCCTCCCCACTCTGGCCATCCCCGCCCACGCTGGCCTCCCGCCAACCACCCCCAGCGCGCCGATCCACGGTCCCCGCCACTCCCCGGCCACACCCCTCCCCGATCGCGCCGACAGCCCTGCCGCGACCACCCCAGCACCCACGCCCCGCCCCGCCGCAACCACCACCAATCGCAGTAACCTCCGATCCCCAGCCACCGCCACTCGCAGTAACCGCCGATCCGCAGGCACCGCCACTCGCAGTAACCGCCGATCCGCAGGCACCGCCAATCGCAGTAACCGCCGATCCGCAGCGACCTCCGGTCGTGCCGACCGCTACTGCTCCGCCGCGACGCCGGCTCCCGCCGAGCGTCGCTGTTCCCCAGCCGGCCCAGTTCCCGCTGACCGTTCCGCAGCCATCTCCGGTCGTGCCGACCGCTGCCGTTCCGCAGCCACCTCCGGTCATGCCGACCGCCACTGCTCCGCAGCCACCCCAGCCACCCCGGCTCCCGCCGACCAGCATCCCGCAACCAGCCCGGCTCGTACCCACCCCCACGCCACCGCTCGCGCCCACTCCCACCCACGTCCACGCTTCCCCAGCATGGACACCCACATCCGCGCTCACGCGATGGCAGTCAGGCTCGGCATCGGCCACCCCGGCGGCCCATGCCCCACCTTCACCCCACGACACCGAGAGAAGCCGCACCGGCAGGAACACACACCGCACCAGGAGGAACAGTCCCGCCACAACGCACCCCGAGCTCCCCACAAGCAACACCCCCGCCAGGACGAACACCCGGCGTGAGTTGGCCGCCGCGCTGGCCGCGGGCGTGATGGGCTTTCTCCTCCTGGAGGGCGTCGCCGGGATCGTGCTCGGCCTGTGCGCAGCCGTCGCCACGGTCGTGGTCCTGCGCAGACGCAGCGCCGCCGACGACGCAGCAGAGCTCGAACGCGTAACGGCCGATCTCCCCTTCGCGACCGACCTCATGGTGGCCTGCCTGCGCGCAGGCCGGTCCCTGGACGCGGCCGTGGAGGTGACCGCGGCCACCGTGGGAGGCCCGCTGGGCAGGCGCCTGGGCTGGGTGAGCGGGCAGTTGCGGCTCGGGGCCGATCACGAGGAGGCATGGTCCTCACTCGCGTACGAGGAGGCGACGGCACCGCTCGCCCGGGCGATGATCCGCGCCACCTCCACCGGCTCGCCCGTGGCGGACGCCCTCATCAGAATCGGTGACGACGCCATGCACGCCGCCCGCGCCCGCTCCTCAGCCTCCGCGCGCCGCGTGGGCGTCCACGCCGTGGCCCCTCTCGGCCTGTGCTTCCTGCCTGCCTTCGCCCTGCTGGGCATCGTCCCGGTGATCGCCGCCCTGGCGTCCCAGATCATCATCCCCTGACGAGGCACAAGGCATATCCCGGCCGACGGCCCAAAATGCCCAGCACACATCCCGAGCGGCCAAGGGGGAAGGATCGGACCACCAACCTCACACACATCCGAACCGGCACGGCGAAAGCCACCACTCCCAGGCCGGGCCCCACGATCGCGGCTGCCCAGCCTCATGGACCGGTGCTGCCCCAGCCCCATGGTCCGACCCGGGCCACCCCGCGAGGGCCGTACTCACGCTGCCCGGTCGACTGACGCTGCCCGGTAGGCGTCCTCACATGGCAAGGGGCAGCAGTCCCGCGCTCTGCGTAGAACCGCAGGGCACGTGGTGCCTGCCGACCGCGGCCGAGGCACCGCCGCCGATGCGCATCCCACCCCTCAAGGCCCTCCAGGCCCGCAGACGGGGCGGGGGCACCCGTCCGAACGTCATCACGAACCCGAGGTGCCGTCTGTCGATCACCTCGCGCCGCGCCAGCGTGCTGACGGCCATCCAGAAGTGGTGGTAGGCGGTCGTGTCTTGTGAAGGTAGGCGGTCACGGAAGTGGCGGTGGTCGGACAGCGAAAGTGCAGTCCAGGTTCGGTCAGGACGGCGGTTCCGTGTCGCGGGGACCCGGGTGATGGGCTGGGCGGCCGACTCGGTGGCCGTGGTGTCCAGGGCAGCATGGCTGCGCTGGTTCAGGTCGATGGCTAGGTTGCGTGAATTCTCCTCCGCTTGACCCGGCTGGGAGTCTGCTGCCGGTGGGCCGCGACGGTGGTCGCGGTGCGGACGAATGCCGCGAGTGCGGATGCTCGGTGTCCTTGTGGCCAGGCGAGGATGAGGGTGGTGGGCTGGGCGTCGGTGACGGGTACGCAGGTCAGGTCGTCGCGGAGTTGGCCGCGTACGGATGCGGGCACCACGGCGATCGCGCGGCCAAGTGCGATGAGCTGCATGAGTTGGCCGACGTCTCGTACGGACAGCCTGTTCGGGGTGTTGTGGGGATCGGCCGACCAGTGGGGCATTGTCTCGCCAGCCAGGTCGGCAAGACATACGCTTACCCGGTCGGCCAGGTGGTGGCTGTGGGGGAGGACAACGACCTGGTCTTCGGTCAGGAGTTCCTCGATGTCGAGACCGGTCAGGTCGGTGTTCGAGCGGTGCAGCAGGCCGACGTCGGCGCGGCCGTCGCGGATCACCCCGGCGCACTCGTGGGCCGAGCACAGGACGATGTCGACCGGGACCGCGTCCGGGTCGGTCTCGTAGGCGGCCAGGATGTCGGGCAGCAGGCCGCAGTCACCGCCGGGTTTCATCACCAGGACCAGCCGCGAGGCGGGCCGGCCCGCGCGCTGGGCGCGTCGCACGGCAGCGTCGACCGCATCCAGGGCCCGGCGACTCTCGGTGAGGAACACCTCGCCGGCCGGGGTGAGCGTGACCTTTCGGCTGTTGCGTTCCAGCAGGGGCACGCCCATCCGGCGTTCGAGCCGGCTGATGGCCCTGGACAGCGGCGGCTGCGCGATGCCGAGACGCTCGGCCGCCCGGCCGAAGTGCAGTTCTTCGGCGACCGCCACGAAGTACGCGAGTTCGCGGGTCTGTAGTCGATCCATACCGTGAGGGTATCGGCTGAGACTCAGCCGGGCATTGTCCTGATGCGGCCCCCGGTGGTGAGGTCATCCCATGACTGACGAGACGATCGCCCTGATCACGGGAGCGAACAGAGGAGTTGGGCGTGCCGTCGCCCGCCAGCTCGCGGATCGCGGCGCGACGGTCCTTCTCGGCTCCAGGGACCTTGGGCGTGGCGAGGAGGCTGCCGAGGCGCTCAGGTCCGGCGGCGGTGATGTACGCGCCCTCATGCTCGACGTCACTGACGCGGCGACGATCGAGTCGGCTGCCAGACAGATCGACGAACGCTTTGGCCGACTCGACGTGCTGGTCAACAACGCCGGAATCTCCGGCAGCCCCGGACCGACGGAGCCGGCGACCGCCGACCTTAACCTGGTCAGGCGGGTGTTCGAGACCAACTTCTTCGGTGTGATCGCGGTGACCAACGCCATGCTGCCGCTGCTGTCGCGCTCGGCGGCGGCCCGCATCGTCAACGTGTCCAGCGGTATCGGGTCGCTCACCTACATGACCGATCCGGATCACTACATGTCCCGGTTGGCGGGGCACGCGGCGTACCCACCCTCGAAGACGGCGCTCAACTCCTTGACCGTGCAGTACGCCAAGGACCTTCGGGAGCAGGGCATCCTGATCAACGCCTGTACCCCTGGTCCCTGCGCGACGGACTTCACCCGGCACCTCGGCCTCCCCGTCACCCGCACGGCCGACGACGGCGCCGCGATCGTGGTGCGACTGGCCACCCTGGGCGCGGACGGCCCGACCGGAGGGTTCTTCGACGACGACGGAGTGGTGCCGTGGTGATCGCTCGTATGCAGGCCCGCGTATTCGGCTGACCGATCCAATCCCGGCCCACCAGATTTCCGCCCGCGTCCCGCAACCTGACGTACCGCCGCACCGTCGCCGGGCTACACCCCACCGGCTCAGCAGCCGACCACACACTGCGTGTCAGATCGTAGGCGCCCAAGATCTCGCTGATCTCCGTGCCAGACTTCACCTATCGGGGTCCCCTCCGTGAGACAGGTTCGATGACCGACATCACCGGACCTCACCCCTCACGGAGGGGACCCCGACGCATGAACACACCCACTTGATCAACACAGGCCCGATCCCCGACCTGCACTTTCCCTGTCCGCCTACCGCCACTCCGCTGTCCGCACACCGCCACATTCGCTGTCCGTCAGCCTCCACCTAGGTGTCCGCCTGCCGCCGCTTCCACTGTCCGCCTACCGCCACGCCCTGTCCGCCTACCTGCAGTTTTCGGTGTCCGCTAGCACCAGCGGAGCCCGCGCGATGCCCGGCACGCGCACATGCGGGACAAAGTTCGTACGTACGAGGAGGGCTGCGTCTGATCAGTGCCCGGCACGCGCATGTGGCCTCATGCGGGACAAAGACTTCCCTGGAGCACAGCCAGGCGCCGAGGCCGCCGTCCCACTCCGTCCGCGCTCGCCCGTCGTCTGGGCCCCGCAGCCGTGCATCGAGATCCGCTTGAGGATGAGCTGGTACGCGTCCAGCCCGACCGGTAGTTCCGCGCCAACCGCTCCACTTCGCCGGGCGATCCGGTACTGCCGATCACGTGGCCCGCGCGGCACAGCCGGGCGATTTGTCATGCCTCGACCTGTTCGCCCCGGCCCCGCCGCTGACGAACACCCTGTCGTCCGGTGACAGCCCGCCGAGCCGGATGAGGGTCGCGCACGCCGTTCGGCCCTGGTTCAGGCGGGCGACCGGCTGGGGGAGCGCGTCGTCAAGCATGTCGAGCGCGACGCACTGGTGCGCGGACACGCGGCGTATGCGCGCCTTCCCCTGCCGGTGCGTGACCAGGTCGCCCAGACGCAGACCGTTGCCCTCCGGCGCCAACACCACGTTGCCAGCCCTGGTTCCGAAGAGAGTGTCGCCGGTAAGTATCGGCAGCAGCGACGCGCCCGTGGCCCCGCCGCCAACCGGGGCGGGCAGCGCGCCGGAGACGGGCAGTAGCGGTCCTCGAATCGCGACCGTGACTGTAGGCCGAACCCAACACCCAGCGCGAGCAGCGGGAACACCTGGACGCCGACGTGCAGACCCTGCCCCGCTGCCGGCCGGCGCACGCTGGGCACCAGCACTTGGCCGTCCTGCCGCACCGGCAGCGGCACCTCGCACACCTCCAAGTCCTCGGCCCACGACAGCCGTCGCGCAGGGTGGCGAGCCGCACTTCACCGGAGACGCCCGGCACCGGCAGAGATGACATGGACCTCCACAGCACGATCGGTGAACCCGAGACGACCTCCGCCGGGCGCCATCACCCTGACCCCTGACACGCACCTCACAGACAAGCCCTCACCCGGGGAAAGACCACCGCTGTCCACAGGTTGTGCATAGCCACGCCAAGCCGCCCCGCCTGTCCACAGAACCGCGTTCGGCGCCGAACGCCTCACGTCGAATCGGCGAACCTGGCCGCACATCGCCGGGCGCAGGGTCCGGCGCCGGAAAGCGGGAGGCACGATGCGCGGGTCAGAGACGAGAACACAACCGAAGCGCTTGCTCGGTCAGGGACGCGGCACCATCTGGCTGCGTTCGGCCTCCCGGGTGGACGCGCTCCGCGCCTGGGCGGCGAGACGGTGCGCCCTGATGGTGACGGTTCGTGGCGACCGCGGCATGTCCACGGCCGAGTACGCCGTGGGCACCATCGCAGCCTGCGCGTTCGCCGGCTTGTTGTTCAAGGTGGTGACGAGCGGCGAAGTCCAGGAGCTCCTGGTCGGCTTGATCGACCGGGCGCTGAAAGTCGCGGAGTGAGTGGCGCCCGGCCGTCGCGGCGCGGGGCGGGGTGCCGCGGCTCCGTCACGGCCGAGACGGCCGCGGTGCTCCCCGCCCTGATGGCGGTGCTCGCCGGCGCCCTGTGGATGGTCGCGGTCGTCGGCGCGCAACTCGAATGTGTGGACGCCGCGCGGGCCGGCGCACGGGCGGCGGCACGGGGCGAGTCGTTGGAGGAGGTGCGCCGGATCGCCGCCCGACTCGCCCCGGCCGGTGCCGAGATCGCCATCGACCGCGGAGCGGAGACGAGCAAGGTCGAAGTGTCGGCCACAGTACGTCCGAAATGGGGGGAAGCACTCCCCTCGGTTACCGTCGAGTCGGTTGCGGTCGCCGCAACCGAGCCCGGAGCGGCGTCATGAACCAGGGCACATCCGAACGCGATCCCGAGCGGGGATCGGCCACCTTGTGGGCGGTCGGCCTGATGGCCGTGCTCATGGCCGCAACCATGGTCATCGTCTACGTGGGCATGGCCCGCGTGGCCCGGCACCGCGGCCAGAGCGCCGCCGACCTGAGCGCGCTGGCCGCCGCGAGCCGGGCCCTGCAAGGCCAGGAACCCGCGTGCACCGCGGCCTCCGAGGTGGCCACCGCCAACGGCGCCCAGCTAGAGCGCTGCACGATCAACGAGGACGCGACGGCCGACGTGTGGGTCTCGTTCCCCTTCACCGCCCCCGCCGCGGCGACCGGCGTGACAAGACGCCCGCACTACCACGCCCGAGCCGGCCCGGTCTCCCCGCCCATCCACCCCACCCCCAGCGGCCAGACGCCATAGCCCCAGCCCGATCGGCAAACCGCGAGCGGTCATGACCGGCCGTAGGAAGTCGGCATCCCCCCAGGAACGGCCTGCGGGAAGTCGGCATCGGCCGAGGACGGGGCGGTCCGCGGCAAGAGCACATCGGCCGGAGCTGCCAGCCCGTGGAAAACCTGCATCGGTCCGGGGCGGTGGTCTGCGGGGTGGGTGTGTCGGTCCGGGGGGTGGTTGGTGGGATGGGTGTGTCGGTCCGGGGTGGTGGTTGGTGGGGTGCGTGCGTCGGTCCGGGGAGGTGGTCTATGGGATGCGTGCGTCGGCCTGGGGGTGGTCTGCGAGAAGCGTGTATCGGCCGAAGAGGGCGGCGGTCTGCGGGAAGCGTGCATCGGCCCAAGAGGGCGGATCGCGGGACGTTCGGGTACGCCTGCTGGGCCCTTTGCCCGGTTGCACGTACGCTGCTCGGCCTGCAAGCCGATCAAGGCTGCCCTAATGGTTCGCACCTCAGGCCAGGGCACCGACGTCTGGCTTCGCCGTAGAGAGGCTTCGCCATAGAGAGCTGACCGGGGGCGTGATCAGGCGGGCCCGACGCGATGGGTGCGGGCCCGATGCGGTCGTCGAGACGCGGCCCCGGCATCGCACTGGGCCGGGGCGAGCACGAGGAGACCCGCCGGCTCATGGCCGACCTGCGCACGCTCGCCACCGGCATTCGCTTGACCCGTTGGGGCGCCGCCGCCCTCGCCCAGAACATGATCGCGTGGGGGCACGCCGAGGGCGACATGGACGGCGCGCTCGACGCGACCGAGGAGGCGCTCGACCGTTTCGCACCGATGACCACTCCCTGGTACCTGTGGCCCATCCTGCTCGCCGGGATGCGGGTCTGCGCCGACGTGGAGCCCCGGGCGGCGGCGCGCGGGCGTGGCGGGCGGCGGGAGCGCGTCTCGGCCGTACGGGAGCGGTTGCTGGAGGTGGCGGGGCCGCTCGCCACGCCGGGGCGGTTCTACCGGGCGCGGCGGGTGGCGTTCGAGGCGGAGGCCGCCGGCCGGCACGACGTGGCCATGTGGGACGCCGCCGTCACCACGTGGGAGGAGGCCGGCGAGCCGCACCACCTGGCGTACGCGCTGCTCCGGGCGGCCGAGGCGTCCGGCCGGGCCGGCGACAGGGAGGCGGCGGGCGCACGGCTGCGACGGGCGGGCGAACTCGCCGCGTCCCTGCGCGCGGCGCCGCTGCTGGAGGAGATCGAGCGGATGGCCCGGCGGGTCAGGATGCCCGTGGGGACGGACGCGGAGCAGGAGCGCTTCGGACTGACCCCACGGGAGTTCGAGGTACTGCGGCTGGTGGCGGCGGGCAGAAGCAATCGCGAACTGGCGCAGGAGCTGTTCATCTCGGTCAAGACGGCAAGCGTGCACGTGTCCAACATCCCTGGCCAAGCTCGGCGCCGGCACCCGTGGCGAGGCGGCGGCCCTGGCGCACCGCCACCGCCTCTTCGACCGATCGGATGAGGGGGTGGGTGATCGGTGATTGCGTCGTCCGCTCGGGTGACGGGGTGGGTGATCGGTTATCCGTCATCGCTCGGGTGACGGGGTGGATGATCCGTGATGCGCCATCGCCGGTACGGGGTGCGGATCGGGGCCGGGGGAGAGGGGGAGCGGGGCCGGTCCCGTCGGCACCGGCGACGGCACCGGCGGCGTGTGATGGTCGGCTGGATGGTGGATGGTGGGCGGTGGCGATGGAGTGCGCATTGCGGCCGACGTCCGGGTGATCCGGGCGCTTGGGGCGGCTCGCGCTGTCGGCGTCGGTGGCGTGCGGTGGCTGGCCGGGGGGTTGGTGGCGGTGGAGTGCGCATTCCCGCCGCCACCCGGATGGCCTGGGTGTCCGGGCGGCTCGCGCCGTCGGCGTCGGCGTCGGCGGTGTGCGGTGGTCCGCTAGGTGGTGGGTGGTGGCCGTGGAGTGCGCATTGCCGCCGCCGCCTGGGTGGGCTGGGCGTCCGGGGTGGCTCGCACGCTGTGGTCCGGTGTGTGCTGATCAGTCCTCCGCGAGGGCTGTGGGCGTGGCGGGGGCGGGAGAGGGGCGTGTGACAGCGAGCCCTTGGGGTTGGTCGCCTGGGGTGGTGAGCGAGCATCGCTGCTGGTGGCAGTGAGTGAAGGGCTTTGGCGCGGTCGTGTCGGCGGGCGGACGGGCGGCGCGAGGGCGGGGTGTGCGGGTGGGGAAAATGCTTTGACGAGGCGTGATGGGGGCCGTTAGGTTGCCGCACATGTCCAGCCCCGAGGCGAACAGACCGTAGCTCTGCGATCCTGCGAATCGCGGGATCAGCCCGGTTAGTCGGGAACGCGCTGGTTGATCCGCGGGATCGGCCGGTTGGCGGTGCGCTTCTGTCGAATCCCGTGCCTCTGTTCACCTCTGTTCGTGGCCGGTTGATTCCTTCGCTCGGTGGCCGCGTCGCGGTCCGGCGTCCATCTGTCCATCCGCCTATGTGAGTGCGGAAACCATGTCGTCTGTTGCTTGCCCGCTCGGGGCTGCCGCTGCGCTGCGGCCGGTCGGCGAGCGGTACGCGTCCGTGGGACTCGCGCTGAGCCTGCGGCCGGAGATCGGTCCTGATCCGCCACGGCTCTCCTTAATTCGCCGATCACGACGTCAGCTCAGAAGGAGAAGCCAATGGCCGCATCAGGGTTCAGGAAGAAGTCGCGGGCGAACACGCGGGCGCGGCGCTCGCAGTGGAAGACCGCGGCTCCGACCTTGGTCACCTGCCCGAACCCGGCCTGCCGGAAGCCAAGGCGGCCCCATACTGTCTGCTCAGCGTGCGGGCAGTACCGGGGACGCCAGGTCATCCCCCCGACCACCCCGGCCTGACGGCTCCGGGGAGAGGGACGCTGCCCGGTGTGCGGCCGTACCGCTGCGCACCGGGCGGCTCCCCGCCATCTCGGGCATCCGGGCCTTCGGGGTGGGGGCCGGTGTAGTGGGGGTTCTGGGTGGTTGGTGCGCTGCTCCTGCCCTCCTTCGCCGCGGTGACTCGGGCCACCACGGGTGCCTCTCGCTCGGCTTGGGCTATCTCGGGCATGCCGGGCCTCGCTGGCACCCCGCGCGGCCCGGCGTGCCCCGGGCAGCCTGGGCATCCCGCACTCCGGGCCGATGTGGGGCGGGTCAGGCGCAGTGGGGGCCGGACGGTTGGTGCGCCTCCGCAGTCTCGTCACCCGCCCGGGCATCACGGCCGGGGGCTGGATGGGGTTTCGGAGGCGGGGGGTGATCGGGCAGGATCGGCGGGCGTGGGTGAGGCGGAGTGTGAGGGATGGGGGATTCGTGGGATCTGCGTTTGACGCGGTGCTGTGCGACTTCGACGGTGTGGTGCGGCACTACGACACGAGCGCGTTGAGCGAGCTCGAACGTTCCTACGGCATCGCGACCGGCACCACGGCGAGGGTCGCGTTCGCGCCCGAGGTGATGGGGCCGGCGGTTCTGGGGCGGATCACGGTCGATGAGTGGGTGGTGTCGATCGCGGCCGAACTGGAGGGGGTGCTGGGCGACGGCTCGGCGGAGCGGGCGGAGGAGCTGGGGCGGGCGTTCACCCGGGCTGAGGTGCGGCTGGATGAGGAGGTGCTCGATCTGCTGCGGGCGGCGCAGGCGCGGGTGCCGGTGCTGCTGGTGACGAACGCGACGCTGCAGTTGGAGGACGACCTGCACGCGCTGGGGCTGACGCACTTCTTCGATGACGTGGTGAGCAGCGCTCTGGTGGGGGTGGCCAAGCCGGAGCGGCGGATCTACGAGATCGCCGCCGAGCGCGCGGGGGCCGCTCCGGAGCGGTGCCTGTTCGTGGACGACCGGGACGAGAACGTCGAGGCCGCGCGGGCGCTGGGCATGACCGGGGTGGTGTACGGCGGGGTCGCGGATCTGCGTGCCGCGCTTGTGGGGGTGTAGGGGCCCGGCCTCGTAGAAAGGCTTCTGCTGGGGATGGGGTGGGCGTCCGGGGGATGTGGCTGGGGGCGGGGACGAGGGGGGTGGGCGGTGGGCGGAGGCGGCTGCTGCTGCTGCTGGGGATGGGGTTCGCGGGTGGTGGGTGGATGCGGCTGAGGGCGGGGACGAGGCTTGTGGGGGGCGGGCGGAGGCGGCTGCTGCCGGGGGTGGGGGGTCCGGGCGGTGGGGACGGGGCTGCTTGGTGAGGGTGGGCTTGGGAGGGGGACGGATGTGGCTGGACGGTGGGAACACCGGGGGTGCGTACCGGGTCGGGGACACGGTGCGGCGGCAGGCGGGGCCGTGGACGGTGGCGGTGCACGGTGTGCTGGGGCATCTGCGGGACAAGGGGTTCGCGGGGGCGCCACGGCCGCTGGGGTTCGATGCCGAGGGGCGGGAGGTGGTGTCGTACCTGGACGGCGAGACCGTGGGCGTTCGGAGGCCGTGGCCCGCGTGGGTGTACGCGGAGAGCGCGCTTGACGATGTGGGCCGTTGGACGCGGGGCCTGCATGAGGCCGTCGCCGACTATGTGCCGCCGGAGAGGGCGGTCTGGCGGGGCGGGGGCGAGTGGGCTCCCGGGCTGGTGATCGGGCACAACGACGCGGCGCCGTACAACGCCGTCTGGCGGGACGGGCGGGTGGCCGGGTTCTTCGACTGGGACTTCGCCGGGCCTGTGACGCGGGAGTGGGATCTGGCGTTCGTCGCGTTCAGTTGGGTGCCGCTGCACGCGCGGAGGGTGGTCGAGGCGGAGGGCTTCGCGGACTTCGCCGGGCGCCCGCGCAGGCTGCGGCGGCTGCTGCGCGCGTACGGGTGGGAAGGCGACGCCGGCGACTTCCTGGACGTGGTGCGGGCGCGGGTGGAGGCGCACGCGGACGGCGTCCGCCGCCTCGCCGCCGGGCCGGGTGGCGATCCGGTGTTCCGGGAGCTGGTGGAGCGGGGGGTCGTGGCGGATCTCGATCGGGCGCTGGTGGAACTGGCCTCGTTCACCGTGTGACCGGTGTGACCGGGCCCTCCGGTGGTGCGCCTCGCCGCCTGGCGGGCGCCTCCGGTGCGTGGAGGGCGGACAGGAGCTTGTCCATGGCCGATCTCGCGCTCGCCGACGCGTACGGCCCCACGGCCACCAGGGCGACGACGAGGGCGGCGGCCTCGCCGGGTGTGAGGGCGATCGGGGCGAGGCTGGGGCGGGTGTCGAGGGCGTACCCGCCGCCTGGACCCGGGCGGACCTTGATCGGGACGCCGGCGGCCCGGAGGCGCGCGATGTCGCGCTCCACGGTGCGTACCGCCACTCCCAGGCGCTCGGCGAGCAGTCGGCCGGAGGTCGTGCGCGGCGCGCGGGCCCGCAGCACCTCGATGAGCGCGTGCTGCCGTTCGACCCGGCGCAGCACGAGGTGCTGCTGGTCCGGTGAGGGCGCGGGGCGGTTCGACGGGGTCATCGGGGCGTCCGTGGAAGGGGGGCGAGGGAACGGGGCGGTATGACCGACAGCAGCCTGTCGGAGATGCCCCGTTAGCTTCGCGGTATGCGGATCGACGAGTTCTTCGCAACCTATGCCGCTGCGCTCGTTGCGGGCGATCTCGATGGGATCGCGGCGGCCTATGCCTATCCGTGCCTGATTCTCGCGGACGACTTCTCGCTGGCCGTGCAGGAGGCGGCGGAGGTGAAGCGGGCCTTCGACGGGGCCGCCGAGCGGCACCGGGCCCAGGGGCTGGTGGGGGCCCGGCCCCTGGTCGGTGCGGTGGACAAGGTCACGGAGCGGCTGGTGGACGTGGACGTGCGGTGGGAGTACCTCGACGACGGCGGGGTGGTGCGCGAGCGGGATCACTACCGCTACACCCTGCACCTGGGCGAGGGGGGAGAGGCGGCGATCCGGGTCGTCGTGGCGATCCCGGGGTGACTCACACGTACGGCTTGAGCAGGGTCAGGTCGGCGGGGGACAGGCGGTCCTTGGCGGTGCGGGCCTGGTGCCAGTAGGGGTAGATCAGCGGGGGCGCGCTGGCGGCGTCGAGGCGCTCGATCTCCTCATCGGACAGCTTCAGGTCGGCGGCGGCCAGGTTGTCGGCCAGTTGCTCCTCGGTGCGGGCGCCGATCACCAGGGAGGTGACGGCGGGCTTGCGCAGCAGGTACGCCAGCGCGACCTGCGCCGCCGAGACGCCGTGCTCCTCGCCGATCGCGACGAGGACGTCCACGATGTCGTACAGGCGGTCCTGGTCGTAGACCGGGGGCTCGTTCCACTCGGTGAGCTGGCGGCCGGAGGAGGGCTGAACGCCACGGCGGTACTTGCCCGACAGCAGGCCGCCCGCGAGCGGGCTCCACACCAGGACGCCGAGGCCCTGGTCCACGGCGGCGGGGATCAGCTCGTACTCCGCCTCGCGGGCCTGCAGCGAGTAGTAGATCTGCTGGCTGACGAACCGGGGCAGGCCGCGCAGGTCGGCGATGCCCAGGGCCTTCATCAGGTGCCAGGCGGAGTAGTTGGAGGTGCCGACGTAGCGGACCTTGCCGGAGCGTACGAGGAGGTCCAGGGCCTCCAGGGTCTCCTCCAGCGGGGTGTGGCCGTCCCACTCGTGCACCTGGTAGAGGTCGATGTGGTCGGTGCCGAGGCGGCGCAGGCTGGCCTCGCAGCCCGAGATGATGTGGTGCCGCGACAGGCCCGCGTCGTTCGGGCCGGGGCCCATGGTCATGCGGACCTTGGTGGCGATGAGGACGTCGTCGCGCCGGCCCTTCAGCACCTCGCCGAGGATCTCCTCGGACATGCCGGCCGAGTAGACGTCGGCGGTGTCGATGAGGTTGATCCCGGCGTCGAGGCACCGATCGACCTGGCGGCGCGCCTCGTCCACGCCGGTCGAGCCCACGTGCGCGAAGGGGCCGGTGCCGCCGAAGGTCATGGTGCCCATCGTGAGCACCGACACCCGAAGGCCCGACTTGCCCAATGCCCGATATTCCACGTGTCCCACCATACTCAGAACGCGATCATTTGCACGGGCGACGCGCCCCGCGCCGTCCCGTTATGGTCGGATGATGGACGGCGGAGACGTGCGGCGCGCGGTGGCGGAGATGGCGCGGGTGCTGGGGCCGCACGAGGCGGCCGACTGGAGCCTTCCGGCCGGGCCGCTGGAGTGGAGCTGCTGGACGACGGCCGCGCACATCGCGCACGACCTGCTCGCGTACGCCGGGCAGCTCGCGCACGCCGGCGAGGCCGGCAGCGGCCTGCCGTACGGCGGCGCCGTGCGGGAGGCCGAGGCGTACCTGCCGTTCGACCTGCGGGTGGCGGAGGGGGCGTCGCCGGGCGAGGTGATCCAGGTGGTGGTGGCGTGCGGCGGGCTGCTGAGCGCCGCGCTCGCGACCGCCGATCCGGGGGTGCGGGCCTGGCACTGGGGGCCGTGCGACCCGGCGGGGTTCGCCGCGATGGGCGTCGCCGAGACGATCCTGCACACCCACGACATCACGCGCGGGCTCGGCGTGGCGTGGCAGCCGCCGGCGACCCTGTGCGCGGGCGTGCTCGACCGGCTGTTCCCGGACGCCCCCCAGGGCGATCCCGTACGCGTGCTGCTGTGGGCCACCGGCCGGGGCGAGCTGGAAGGGCGCCCCCGGGTCACGTCGTGGGTGTGGCGGGCGGCTCTCCCTCCAGAAGGGTCGTGAGGAGGCGGACCGCGCCCCGCTTGTCCAGCGGGTCGTTGCCGTTGCCGCACTTCGGCGACTGGATGCAGGACGGGCAGCCGTGGTCGCACTCGCAGGACTCGATGGCCTCGCGGGTGGCGCGCAGCCACTCCAGGGCCCGGGTGTAGCCGCGCTCGGCGATGCCGGCGCCGCCTTCGTGCCCGTCGTAGACGAAGACGGTGAGCAGGCCGGTGTCGGGGTGGATCTCGGTGGAGACGCCGCCGATGTCCCAGCGGTCGCAGGTCGCGAACAGCGGGAGCAGGCCGATCGAGGCGTGCTCGGCGGCGTGGGCGGCCCCGCCGAGGTCGTGCCCGGCCTCGACGAGGGGGACGACCCGGCCGGGCGGCAGGGTCCACCACACGGCCCTGGTGCGCAGGGTGCGCGGCGGCAGGTCGAGCGGCTCCTCGCCGATGACCTCGCCCGTCTGGTAGCGGCGCATGAGGTACGACACCACCTGCCGGGTGACCTCCACGGTGCCGAAGTGGATCTCGCCGGGGCCGAGCGGCCGGGAGCGGAGCGAATCCAGGATCGTGATGTCGGTGGTGTCGCGGGCGAAGGTGGTGTAGTCGGGGTCGGCCGCGGTGACCAGGGCCACGCCGGCGTCGAGGTCGAGGGTGTCGACGAGGTAGGTCTCGCCCTGGTGGATGTAGACGGCGCCCTCGTGCACGGTGGAGTGGGACGAGGGCTCGTCCACGGTGCCGAGGAGCATGCCGGTGTCGCCCTCGACCACCTGCACCGGGCTGCCGCCGGAGCCGCGGATGTCGGCCAGGTCGGTCGCGCGTTCGCGCCGGGTCCAGTACCAGCCCGACTCGCGCCGGCGCAGCAGGCCGCGGCTGACGAGGTCGTCGAGCACCTCGGCCGCCGCCGGGCCGAACAGGTCGAGGTCGGCCTGGGTGAGCGGGATCTCGGCCGCCGCGGCGCACAGATGGGGGCCGAGGATGTACGGGTTGTCGGGATCGAGGACGATCGCCTCGACGGGGCGGCCGAACAGCGCCTCGGGGTGGTGCACCAGGTAGGTGTCGAGGGGGTCGTCGCGCGCGATCAGGACGGCGAGGGCCTCCTGGCCGGCGCGGCCCGCGCGCCCGGCCTGCTGCCACAGGGAGGCGCGGGTGCCGGGCCAGCCCGCGATCAGGATCGCGTCCAGGCCCGAGACGTCCATGCCCAGCTCCAGCGCGTTGGTGGTGGCCAGGCCGACGATCTCGCCGGAGCGCAGCGCCTTCTCCAGCAGGCGGCGGTCGTCGGCGAGGTAGCCGGCGCGGTAGGCGGCCACCCGGTCGGCCAGGTCGTCCGGGATCGCCTCCCAGGCGGCGTTCGCGGGCTCGGCGGGGTGGGGGGCGAGCTCGCGCAGCCTGGCCTTGGCGGTCAGGGCGACGGTCTCGGCGGCGCGGCGGGAGCGTACGAAGGCGAGGGTGCGGACGTCGGCCGCCACGAGGTCGGCGAGCAGATCGGCGGTCTCGGCGGTGGCGGCGCGGCGTACGGGGGCGCCGCCCTCGCCCCTCAGGTCGGTCAGAGGGGGTTCCCAGAGGGCGAAGGTCATACCACCGCGAGGTGACATGTCTGTAGCCACTTCGGCCATGTCCAGGCCGGTGAGGCGGGTGGCGGCCACGGCCGGCTCGCTGGCGGTGGCCGAGGCGAGCAGGAACACCGGGCTCGTGCCGTAGCGGGCGCAGACGCGGCGCAGCCGGCGCAGGATCTGGGCGACGTGGGAGCCGAACACGCCGCGGTAGCCGTGGCACTCGTCCACGACGACCATACGGAGCCGGCGCCAGAAGGAGGACCACTGGGAGTGCCGGGGCAGCAACGTCCGATGCACCATGTCTGGATTTGTCAGGACGTAGTTGGCGTGGCGGCGGACCCACGCCCGCTCCTCGTACGGGGTGTCGCCGTCGTAGCAGGCGGCCCGCAGCGCGCCGAGCCCCAGCCCGCGCAGGTTCTGGAGCTGGTCGGCGGCCAGGGCCTTGGTCGGCGTCAGGTAAAGCACGGTGCCGCCGTCGAGCACGTGGGTGAGCGCCGGGACCAGGTAGGCCAGGGTCTTCCCCGAGGCGGTGCCTGTGGAGATGATCACGTTTTGGCCACGGTGAACGTGCTCGGCGGCCTCGGCCTGGTGCGGCCACAGGCCGGTCACGCCCTGGTTCGCCAAGCGCGTAACCAGGGCCTCTGGCACCCACTCGGGCCAGCGGGTCTGCCCGGCCTGACGTGCCGGAACATGCTCCACATGGGTGACGCGGTCACGGCGCGCGGGACCGGCGAGCAGGTCGGCCAGGAGGGAGCCTGCTCGCTGCGGGTAAGAGGCTGCGGTAGTCACTGGTTTCCAGTCTGGCATCTGCGGGCAGAGTCGCCGGGACTCGCGATTTCGTATAGACACAGAGGCAGACCGTGGTTGAATGCCGCGCGTCGGGGTCTTGCGTTCTGGAGCGGCCACGCTCCGGATTGCCAGTCCTAGAAGAGTACTTTTCGCAGGCAAGGCGCTGGAGGATCTGTGGATCTGAAGTTGGACCACCGTACCGAGGACCGGCTCACCATCGTCGAGGTTGAGGGTGAGATCGACGTCTACACCGCGCCGAGGTTGCGTGAGCTCCTGATAGACCTGGTCAACAAGGGCAACTTCCACTTGCTCGTCAACATGGAGAAGGTCGATTTCCTCGACTCGACCGGCCTTGGCGTGCTCGTGGGCGGTTTGAAGAGGGTCCGGGCGCACGATGGCTCGCTGGAGCTCGTGTGCACCCAGGAACGCATCCTGAAGATCTTCCGCATCACCGGCCTGACCAAGGTCTTCGGGATCTACGCCTCGGTGGACGAGGCCAAGGAAGCCCACGGCCGAGACAAGTAGTCATGGCTACAGTCGAGCTGACGTTCAGCGCCCTCCCGGCGCATGTACGTACGGCGCGCCTCGTGGCGACCGCCATCGCGCGGCGCACGGGGGTGGAGGAGTCGCTGCTTGACGAGGTACGGCTCGCCGTGGGCGAGGCGTGCTCCCGGGCCGTGGAGGCGCACCGCGTCCATTGCCCGGGGGAACCCGTGCGCATCGAGTTGCGCGACGATTCGGGGCGCTTCGAGGTGGTCGTCACGGACGTGGCGCCGAGCGACGACATCGAGGCCGACCTGCCCAGCGTGGTGGACCAGCCGCTGGGCATGATGCCCGACCCGCTCGCCGCGGGCTTCGGCATCGCCGTCATCGCCGGCCTGGCCGACGACGTCGAGGTCCAGGCCAGCCCCAAGGGCATGCGCATCCGCATGAGCTGGCCCGCCGCGGCCAACGGCCTGGCCGCCCCCGCCTGACCCTGCTCTGCCCGCCGGGCCCCGGCGCGTGCTTCCAGGTCCGCTCCTGACCCGATCGGCGGCTCCGGGGCGGGCCATCAGCCATGCCTGGAGCCCTGCGAGGGAACGTCCTGCTGCCGGGCGGGCCCGCGGCACTCGCCCCGCCGGCTCGGGAGCGGTCGCGGGGCCGCGGGAGATCAGGGGGAGCGTCGCGCGTCCGGCCCCAGCCGACGGAATGACACACCTGGAACGCGCGGCGAGGTTTCACCCTTTCGCCGGATCGACCATGCGGCCTTCCGGTGGATGCGGCCTTCCGGTGGATGCGGCCTTCCGGTGGGTGCGGGCCGAACGGTGGCCGGTCTGCCGGGTGTGGGTGGGGCGGAGTGCGGGCCGTGTGCGGTCAGGGTGTGCGGTGGTTGCAGGGGGCCATGGTGGACGGTGCGGAGACGGGTTCGGGGGCAGGGCCGAGCGGATGGCGGGTCTGCCGGGTGACGCGGGCCTGAGGTGCGGTGTGGTCGCCATGGTGTGTGCGTAGGGGGAGCGGGCCTGGGCTGATGTCGCGGTGCCGAGGCGGTTCCGGCGGATGTGCGGCCTTCAACGGCCGGGCTGAAGTGGGTGCAGGGCCGGGTGGATGGCGGGCTTGTCGGAGAGCCGGTCGGCCGGGCCGTGTGGCCGGCACGGTGTGAGGTGGTTGTAGCGGGCCTCCGGTGGAGGAGTGCCGAGGCGCGCTCGGTGGGGTGTGCGGCCTTCAGGGGTGGACGCTGAGATGGGTGCACGGCCGGACCGCTGGGGTGAGGTGGCTCGGGCGGACGGTGTGGCCCGGGAGGCTGTGGGTGGTGGTCGTAGGGGGCCTTGGGGATGTGCGGTGCGGAGGCGCGTTCGGCGGGGGTGTGCGGCGCGCTCAGGGGCGCGGCCTGAAGCGTGCGGCTGAGGCCGGTGCAGCTTGAGGCGGGTGCGAGCTGACGCCAGCAGGCTGAAGCGGGTGCGGGCTGAGGCCGGTGCGGGCTGAAGCGGGTGCGGGCTGAAGCGGGTGCGTCCTGAGGCGGGTGCGTCCTGAGGCGGCGCGGGGACGAGCGGGTGGTGGCGGGTCTGGTGGGTGAGGTGGGGTGGGCGATCTTCGGGGGGGGCGTAAGGGCGATCTTGCGCGCCACGCCCGGCGGGAAATTCGGGTGGGCATTAATGAGGATCAGTGTCGGCCCGGAATCTGCCGGAAAAGTGGCGATCTATGCCGCACGCCAGGTCAAATCAGGGTGACTGCCAGGGCAAGCGTCGGTGAATAACGGACGTGGCGTTAATTCCAGACGCCGAGAGCCTTCATATCCGCGGTCGCCGTGCGTAGACTCCCCGGCACCGGCCAAGGTTTGTCCCGCGGGCTTCGACATGCTGCGGGAGGTCTGCGGACTCAACCGGAAGCGGCACAGCCCACCGACCCGGATGCGCGCCGCCGCCCGCCGAACGATTATCGCAGCGCCGTCCGGGCAGGACGTACCCGTCTTGCCGAGGAGAACGGATGTCTGGCCCCTATCTCGCCGCCGTAGACGATACAGCGGTGTCCCTGAGCGGAAACCACATCACGCTCGTGATCGTGGTCGCCGCCGTAGCCCTGCTCGCGCTGGCCGTCGCCGGCGGTCTGGTGCGCGAGGTGCTCGGTGCGAATCAGGGCACCGAGCGCATGCAGAACATCGCACGAGCCGTGCAGGAGGGCGCAGCGGCCTATCTGGCGCGGCAGTTCCGTACGCTCGCCGTCTTCGTCGTCCTGATCCCCTTTCTGCTGCTGTTGTTGCCGGCGCCCTCGACCGGCGTGCAGATCGGACGGTCGGTCTTCTTCGTGGTCGGCGCGGTGTTCTCCGCGCTGACCGGTTTCATGGGCATGTGGCTGGCGGTGCGCGGCAACGTGCGCGTCGCCGCCGCGGCCCGCGAGTCGGGTGAGAAGCGCGCGATGCGGATCGCGTTCAGGACCGGTGGCGTGGCGGGCATGTTCACCGTGGGCCTGGGCCTGCTGGGCGCGGCCATCGTGGTGCTCATCTACAAGGGCGACGCGCCCGCCGTGCTCGAAGGCTTCGGCTTCGGCGCCGCGCTGCTCGCCATGTTCATGCGAGTCGGCGGCGGCATCTTCACCAAGGCGGCCGACGTCGGCGCCGACCTCGTCGGCAAGGTCGAGCAGGGCATCCCCGAGGACGACCCGCGCAACGCCGCCACCATCGCCGACAACGTGGGCGACAACGTCGGCGACTGCGCGGGCATGGCGGCCGACCTGTTCGAGTCGTACGCGGTCATGCTGGTCGCCAGCCTCATCCTGGGCAAGGTCGCCTTCGGCGCCGAGGGCCTGGTCTTCCCGCTGCTGGTGCCGATGATCGGTGTGATCACCGCGGTGATCGGCATCTTCGTCACCGCGCCGCGCGACGGCGACCGTAACGGCATGGCCGCCATCAACCGCGGCTTCTTCATCTCCGCCGCGATCTCCGCGGTGCTCGTCGCCGCCGCGGCGTTCCTGTTCCTGCCGGCCCGCTTCTCCGAGCTGACCGGCGTCAGCGCCGAGATCGCCGGGCTCACCGCCGACCCGCGGCTCATCGCGATCGGCGCGGTGCTGATCGGCCTGGTGCTCGCCAGCCTGATCCAGATCCTCACCGGCTACTTCACCGAGACCAACCGGCGCCCGGTCCGGGAGATCGGCGAGAGCTCGCGCACCGGCCCGGCCACCGTCATCCTCGCCGGCGTCAGCGTCGGCCTGGAGTCCGCGGTGTACTCCGCGCTGATCATCGGCGCCGCGGTGTACGGGGCGTTCCTGCTCGGCTTCGGCAACGTCACCATCGCGCTGTTCGCGGTCGCGCTCGCCGGCACCGGCCTGCTGACCACGGTCGGCGTCATCGTCTCCATGGACACCTTCGGCCCCGTCTCCGACAACGCGCAGGGCATCGCCGAGATGTCCGGCGACGTGGAGGGCGAGGGCGCCCAGGTGCTCACCTCGCTCGACGCGGTCGGCAACACCACCAAGGCGATCACCAAGGGCATCGCCATCGCGACGGCGGTGCTGGCGGCGACCGCGCTGTTCGGCGCGTTCCGCACCGCCGTGGAGAGCGAGCTGGCCGCGGCCAGCGCCTCGGTCAAGGAGGCGCTGGGCACCTTCCAGGTGTTCAGCCTGGGCGTTGACGCGCCCAACGTGCTGGTCGGCCTGGTGATCGGCGCGGCCGTGGTGTTCATGTTCTCCGGCCTGGCGATCATGGCCGTGGGCCGCGCGGCCATGCGGGTGGTGTTCGAGGTGCGCGAGCAGTTCCGCACCAAGCCCGGCATCATGGACGGCACCGAGAAGCCCGAGTACGGCCGCGTCGTGGACATCTGCACCCGCGACTCGCTGCGCGAGCTGGCCACGCCCGGCCTGCTCGCGGTGATGACCCCGATCGCGGTCGGCTTCGCCCTCGGCTACGCCTCGCTCGGCGCCTACCTCGCCGGCGCCATCGCGGCCGGCACCCTGATGGCGGTGTTCCTGGCCAACTCCGGCGGCGCCTGGGACAACGCCAAGAAGCTGGTCGAGGACGGCCACCACGGCGGCAAGGGCTCCGAGGCCCACGCCGCCACCGTGATCGGCGACACCGTCGGCGACCCGTTCAAGGACACCGCGGGCCCGGCGATCAACCCGCTGATCAAGGTGATGAACCTGGTGGCGCTGCTGATCGCGCCCGCGGTCGTGGTCTACGCCGACAACGCCGTGCTGCGCGTCGTCATCTCGATCGTCGCGGTCGCGGTCGTGGTCGGCGTGATCGTGATCTCCAAGCGCCGCTCGGCCAGCGCCGCGCCCTCCCCCGAGAGCGAGGAGCGCGAGCCGGAGCCGGTCGGTAGCTGACCCCCTCGTTCGGCGGGCATCGCGGCCCGCGGTCCCCTCGCCGGGACCGCGGGCCGCACCGCGTCCGGGGGATGCGAAACTTGGTCGCGAACGGTGAACGAAGGGGGGCCGCACGGTGACCGGACCCGATCGTCCCTCCGGGGCGAAGACCCTGGCGATCATCCTGCTGGTCATGATGGCGGTGCTGGCCGGCATCGCCGCCATCGCGATCTGGGCCGCCAATGGGAGCTGAGGCGATGACGGGCGAACAGGACACGAACGGCGGACGGCACCGCACCCTTATCGTGCTGCGGCACTGCAAGGCCGCGCACATCCCCGGCCTGGCCGACCGCGAGCGCCCGCTGACCGGGCGCGGCGAGCGCGACGCCAAGCGGGTGGGCGAGACCCTGCGCGCCCTCGCCCTGCGCCCGGACCTGGTGCTGTGCTCCCCCTCCGTGCGCACCCGGCGTACGGCGGAGCTGGCCCTGGTCGAGCTGGCCCCCGACGCGCCGGTGGAGTTCCCGCGCGGGATCTACGAGGCGTACGCCGACGAGCTGCTCGACCTGATCCGCGCGACCGACCCCGGCGTGCGCACCCTGATGCTGGTCGGGCACAACCCGGGCGTGCACGAGCTGGTCATGGGCCTGACCACCCGCGACGGCGACCCCGGCTTCCCGCCGGGGGCCTTCGCGGTCATCGAGGCCGACGGCGCGTGGTCCATGCTCGACTCCGGCCACGCCACCACGCGCTGGAACCCCAAGACCGAGGTCAGGTGAGGGTCGTGTGCAGGCCGTCCTCGGCGTCGGCGGCCTCGACCTCGGCGCGCGGGATGCCGAGCAGGTAGAGGATCGAGTCGAGGTAGGGCACGGTGACCGCGGTGTCGGCGGCCTGGCGCACGACCGGCTTGGCGTTGAAGGCGATGCCCAGCCCCGCCGCGGCGATCATGTCCAGGTCGTTGGCGCCGTCGCCGATGGCGACGGTCTGGTTGATCGGGATGCCCGCCTGGGCGGCGAAGCGCTCCAGGGCGCGGGCCTTGCCCGGCCGATCGACGATCTCACCGATGACCCGCCCGGTCAGCTTGCCGTCCACGACCTCCAGGGTGTTGGCCGCGGAGTAGTCGATGCCCAGCTCCGCCACCAGCGAGTCGGTGATCTGGGTGAAGCCGCCGCTGACGATGGCGAAGCGGTAGTCGAGCCGCTTGAGCGTGCGCACCAGGGTCCGCGCCCCGGGGGTGAGCACGACCTCCGAACGCACCCGCTCGAAGACGTCCTCGGACAGCCCGGCGAGCAGCGCGACCCGCTCGCGCAGCGAGGCGGCGAAGTCGAGCTCGCCGCGCATGGCGGCGGCGGTGACCTTCTCCACCTCGTCCAGGCACCCGGCGTGCCGGGCCAGCAGCTCGATGACCTCGCCCTGGATCAGCGTCGAGTCGACGTCCATGACGATGAGCTTCTTGGCCCGCCGGTACAGCCCGGAGCGCTGCACCGCGACGTCCACCTGCTGCGCTGCGGCCTCGATGGACAGCGCGGCGCGCAGCGCGTCGGGGTCGGCCCCCGACACGGCCAGCTCGATGCAGGTGACGGGGTAGTGGGCCAGCCGCTCGATCCGGTCGATGTTGGCCCCGGCGGCGGCGATGCGCCCCGCGATGCCGGCCATCGCGGCGGGCTGCAGCGGGGCGCCGAGCACGCTGACGTGCAGGCGTCCGCGGCGCCGCTGCTCCTTGGCCATCGAGCCGGTGGAGAGCTCAAGCTCCATGCCCAGGTCTTCGGCGATGCGCTCGACGGCCGTCCACAGGGCCCCGAGCGTGCCACCGGTCCCGGTGGGCGGGCCCCCGGCGTATGCGACGAGGACGCCCAGGGTGAGGCGTCCGCGGATGACGACCTGCTCCACATCGGCCACGGTCACCGGGAACCCGGCGAGCACCGAGAAGAGCCGAGAGGTCACGCCGGGTCGGTCAGGCCCGGTAAGCGTGATCAGGAGAGTGCGCTGATTCATCTCCTCCAACGGTACTTGGCCCTCTGAACGGTCGTTGACGGGGTTCATCATTCGGACGCCTGCCGTCGCTGAGTGTGCCGTGTACGCGTCGGGCTGTGGCCATTTTCCCATGTCTTCATGGGTGCGGTTGGGAGAACAAGGAGGACAGCCGGCCATGACGATCACTCCCTCACCCGTGACCCGCCGCGCCGCCGCCGGCTCCGCGGCCATCGCCGACCCCCGGGGACGCTACACGGTGAGCCTGGCCCAGACCGCCGCCGACGTCCTGGACGCGCAGCGGCTGCGCTACCAGGTCTTCGCCGGGGAGATGGGCGCCCGGCTCGACACGCCCATGACCGGCGTGGACGGCGACCGCTTCGACGCCTACTGCGACCACCTCCTGGTCCGCGAGAGCGCCACCGGGCAGGTCGTGGGGACCTACCGGCTGCTCGCCCCGGGCCGCTCCGACCGGCTGTACTCCGAGACCGAGTTCGACCTCGGGCCGCTGTCGGGGATCAGGAAGGGCCTGGTCGAGGTGGGCAGGTCGTGCGTGCACGCCGAGCACCGGGGCGGCGCGGTGGTGGGCCTGATGTGGGCGGGGATCGCCCGCTACATGGTGGAGGGCGGCTACTCGTGGCTGGGCGGGTGCTGCTCGGTGCCGCTCACCGACGAGCCGCTCGCGGCGGCGGTGCACGACCGGGTGATGACGCGGCATCTCGCGCCTCAGGCGTACCGGCTGGTGCCGCACCGGCCCTGGTCGCCGGAGGGCATCGAGCGGCCGGACGGGTTCCAGATGCCCGCGCTGCTGCGCGGCTACCTGCGGCTCGGCTCGTGGGTGTGCGGGCCGCCGGCGTACGACCCCGACTTCCACAGCGCCGACTTCTTCGTGCTGCTCTCGCTGGCCAACGTGGACACCCGCTACCTGCGGCACTTCCTGGGTGTGGAGTCGTGAACATGTGGGTGCCCGTGGCGCCGTGCACCCCCGCCGCGTGTGTGGCCGATCAGGGGGGCCTGGCGGCTCCCGGGTGGGTGCGGGTCGCGCGGGTCCTCGCGGGGGCCCTGGTGGTGCTGGCCGGGCTGCCGCTGGCCGTGCTCGCGGCCGGGCTGGGCACGGCGGGCCGGATCAGGATCACGATGCTGTGGTCGCGGGTGCTGCTGCGCGCGATCGGCGTGCGGGTGGAGGTGCGACGGGGGTTCACCTTCATCGCGGGCGCCGGGGAGCCCGCGGCCGAGGGGGAGGCGGGCCCGGCGGCCGGGACGCTGGTCGTGGCCAACCACGTGTCGTGGCTGGACCCGCTGGTGATCGCGGCGTCGGTGCCGTGCCGGGTGCTGGCCAAGCGCGAGGTGCGCCGCTGGCCGCTGATCGGCCTGCTCGCCGGCGGGTCGGGCGCGCTGTTCATCGACCGGGACCGGCTCTCGGCGCTGCCCGGGGCCGTGCGCGAGGTCGCGGCGGCGCTCGCCGCGGGCCAGTCCGTGGCGGCCTTCCCCGAGGGTACGACGTGGTGCGGGCGCGGCATGGGCGCGTTCCGGCCCGCGGTGTTCCAGGCGGCCCTGGACGCGGGCGCCGTCGTGCGCCCGATCGCGCTCCGCTTCGAGGTGCCGGCCGGCGGCGGGCGTACACGCACCTACGCGGCGGCGTTCGTCGGAGACGACACCCTGGTCAGTTCCGTGCGGCGGGTGATCGGGCTGCGCGGTCTGGTGGTCGAGGTGACCCTGCTCCCGCTGCTCGCGCCGCCCGTCGCGAACGGCAGGCCCCCGGCGCGGCGGGCGTACGCGCGACGGGCGTACGCGCGGCTGGCGGAGGCGTCGGTCGCCTCGGCGACGCTGCCCTCCGCGGCCCAGACGGAGCGGCACCGCGTGCCACCGGCGGCGGGGCGCGTCGCGCCCGCGCCGCCGGTCGCGGTGCGGTAAGGACAGGGACTAGGCGGCAGGCACTAGCGGACGATCTTGGTCTTGACGTTCTTGGCGAACAGCCAGCCCTTGATGCCGCCGATGCGGTCGAGCTCCTCCTTGCTCAGGTTCTCGGCGCCGGTCGGCACGTCGTACGCGATGACGCCGAGCTGGGCGCGGGCGTGGCCCTTGGTGGACTTCTTCAGCTTGACGTGGATCTTCAGGGCGTCGGTCTCGCCGACCTCCAGGGCCCAGTCGCCCCAGCACCAGAAGCCGGACTCGTCCCAGGCGCACTGGGTGCCCTTGGGACCGTTGTAGTAGACCGTGCCCACGATGCCCTTGGGCAGCTTGCCGCCGATGTAGTAGGCGTCGGCGACGTACGGGCCGGTGTTCTTGGCGGAGATCGAGTAGGTGATCTTGCCGCCCGCCTTGACCTTGGCCGGGGCCTTCACGCTTACCTTGAAGACCGAGTACGGGTCGTCGGCGACCGCGGTGACCGCCTTCGCGGGCGCGGCGACCTTGACCGGCGCGGCCGAGGCGGGGGCGGAGGCGGCGAAGAGCATGGCGCCCGCGAGCGGAGTGACCAGCGCGAGCGAGGCGACCTTCTTCAACGAGCGGGACATGAGGGGTTTACTCCCGGTGAGAAAGTGACACGGGAGCGCTGCGGAGGCCCCCGTGCAAACGGCACAGCGTTCTATCACGGGAAGCCGAGCGGCGTAAAGATCTACCCGCCCTTTACCTCAATCCAAACATGGTGTTAGGGGTGTCCGGCACGACGCCGACTGCCGGCGCCCGATCCCGCGCGGGGGGTGGAGGGCCCGCGAGTCCAAACGGGCTTTCGGCCGGCGCGCGGTGGTGGGTCGCGCCCTGGTCGGCGCCCGCACCGTGCCGGACACCCCGGTCCAAAGGGCCGGCTACCAGCGCACGATGCGGGTCTTGACCTTGACGTAGCGCAGGTCGGTGCCCAGTTCCAGGCCGTAGATGTCCAGCACCTCGGGCTGGCCGGCCGGGACGTCGATGGAGGCGGAGGCGAACTCGGCGTACGCGTTGCCGGTCGTGCGGCGGCTCAGCCACGCCTTGACCTTGATGGTGGCGGTCCTGCCCGGCTTGAGCGTGTCGAGCAGGCAGCCCACCTCGCGGCCGGAGCGCTCGCAGTACGCGCCGGACGGCTTGCTGATGATGCGGACCTTGCTCACGCCCTTGGGCACCAGCCCGCCGACGTAGGCGATGTCGGTGGCGTACTCGCCGACGTTCTTGGTCTTGAGGGTGTAGGTGATCGCGCCGCCCTGGTAGACGGCCTTCGGGTAGTAGACGGTCAGCTTGAGCGGCGACAGCGGCGGGCCCGCCTTCACGGGCGCGAGCGCCGGGGTCACGGCCGGGACGTGGGCCGGGGCCGCGGCGGCGGTGCCGGGCGTGGCCAGGACGGCCGCGGACCCGCCGATGGCGAGCGCGGCGAGGACGGACAGGTGCCGGCGCATGGTGCTACTCCAGTCGGACATCAGGTTCTCCCCCGTTTTCGTTGCCGGGATCAGCATGCGGGGCCCGACTTGGGATCTTCTTGTCGTCCGGCTGGAACGACTTGCGTCCGGCTGGAAGCCGCCTGCACGGCGCTCGCGGGCCGTTCCACGGGCGGCTGCCACAGGCCGTCTCACATGGCCGTCTACAGGGCGCTCAGGACGCCAGGATGAGGTGGGTGTCGCCGAACTCGTGCCACAGGTAGCCCTCCCGCAGCGCCTCCTCGTACGAGCGCGACACCAGTGTCTCGCCGCCGACCGCCGCGAGCATCATCAGGTGGCTCGACCGGGGCTCGTGCAGGCCGGTGAGCAGCCCTGTCGTCACCCGCACGCCGTCCTGCGGCGTCACCACCCGCGAGGTCCAGCCCTCCGCGGCCTCCACCCGGCCATCCGCCGTGACCGCGGTCTCCAGGGCCCGCACCACCGTGGTGCCCACCGCCACCACCCGGGCGCCGCTCTCGCGCGCCAGGTTGACCAGGCGCGCGGTCGGCGCCGGCACCCGGAACCGCTCCCGGTACGGCGGCTCGTCCTTCTCCGGCGACGCCACGCCCGTGTGCAGGGTGATCGGCGCGATCGTGACCCCGCGGGCGACCAGCGCGGTCACCAGCGCGGTGCTGAACGGGCGGCCCGCGCTCGGCATCTCGGCGCTCCCGGGCACGGTCGCGAACACGGTCTGGTAGTCGGCCAGCGGCCAATCGCGCGGCACGTACGCGTACCGGATCGGGCGGCCGTAGCGGGCCAGGTACCCCGGCACGTCCCGGTCGAGCCGGGCCCGCCACAGCCGCGGCGTCTCCCGGCCGAGGAGCCGCAGCGTCGCGCGTCCGGGCAGCGGCAGCCACTCGCCCGGCGAGCCGCCCGCGTACGGCTCGGTCGTGCCCTCCGGCGTACGCCGGCGCAGCTCCACCAGCCACGAGCCGTCCTCGCGCTCGGTGGAGAAGTGCACGGCCAGGCGGTCCAGGCGGACGGCGGCCGGCAGCGTGGCGGAGTTGTTCACCACGAGCAGGTCGCCGGGGGCGAGCAGGCCGGGCAGGTCGGTGAACGCGTGGTGCTCGATCGCGCCGGTGTCGCGGCGCGAGACCAGCAGCCGTACGCCGTCGCGGGGCAGCCCCCGCGCCTCGGGAGGTTCGTGCGCCTCCCGGACCGGCGGAAGCGCGAACTCCACGCTCATGCCGACTCCTTCGCCGGCGCCACGAGTGAAACCGCGTGTTCCATCGTTCACTCGCTCCGCTCGTTCACGTGCACCACCCGGCCGCTCCCCGGGCGCTCGGCGAGGAGGCGGAGGACGGTGGGGACCACGGTCTCCGGGGCCGGGGCGCCCCCCGCCTCGCCAGGGCCGATCGCGTCGGCTAGCATGCGGGTGTTCATCTCGCCCGGGTCCAGCCACCAGACCGCGACGTCGGGCTCCTCCACCGCGAGCACGTTGGAGATCTGGTCCAGCGCCGCCTTGGTCGCGCCGTACCCGCCCCATCCCTCGTACGCCTCGACGGCCGCGTCCGAGGAGATGTTCACCACCGCGCCCCGGCGGGCCCGCAGGCCGGGCAGCGTGAGCTGGAGCAGCGCGAGCGGGGCCAGCACGTTGACCGAGAACAGGTCGAGCAGCTCGCGTACGGGATAGTCGGCCAGCTTGGGCAGCGGCGTGGGGCCGAGCCCGGAGGCGTTGTTGACCAGCAGGTCCAGGCCGCCCAGCGCGGCGGCGGCCTCGGCCAGGCGGTCGCGGTGGCCCGGGTCGGCCACGTCGCCGGGCAGGGCGGTCACGGCGGCGTGGCCCAGCTCCGCCGCCGCCTTCTCCAGGTCCTCCGCGCCGCGCGCGGTGAGCACGAGCCGCCAGCCGTCGGCGGCGAGGGCGCCGGCCAGGGCCCGGCCGAGGCCCCGGGAGGCGCCGGTGATCAGTGCGTTTCTCGTCATGCCCCGACGTTAGGCACCGGTCCCGGGGCCGGGCATCGGCCCCGGGACCGGGTACGCCTGCGCACATGGGCGTAGGACCGCCGCCCCATGGCCCGCGCCCGCGATGCGCCTAAGGTGTGCCTATGAACCGGGACGCGATGAACCGGGAGGCGCTGAACCCCGACGCGATGAACCCCGACGCGATGGACCGCGACGTGGCGAACCGGCACGAGGTGGAGCGCGACGAGGTGCTGCACGCGGTCAGCTCGGCCGTGCTCTCGGTCACCCGCCACCTGTCGGTGCGCGAGGTGCTCCAGGTCATCGTCCGTTCCGCGCAGCGCCTGCTCGACGCCCGGTACGCGGCGCTCGGCGTGCCCGACGACAAGGGCGCGTTCGCCGAGTTCGTCGCCGAGGGCATCACCGACGAGCAGTGGGAGGCCATCGGGCCCACCCCGCGCCAGCACGGCATGCTCGGCGCGATGCTGCGCGAGGCCCAGCCGGTGCGCCTGCCCGACATCCGCAAGGACCCGCGTTTCGAGTGGTGGCCCCGGGCCCACCCGGTGGTCAAGGACTTCCTGGGCGTGCCGATCAGGGACGGCGAGGCCGTGCTGGGCATCATCTTCCTGTCCAACAAGCGCACGCCCGGCGGGTTCACCGAGGCCGACCAGGAACTGCTGACGCTGTTCGCCGCGCACGCCGCCATCGCGCTGACCAACGCCCGGCTCTACGAGCGCGGCCGGGAGCTGGCCCTGGTCGAGGAGCGCACCCGGATGGCGCGCGAGCTGCACGACGCGGTCACCCAGAAGCTGTTCTCGCTGCGGCTGGCCGCGCAGACCGCGGGCGCGCTGCTGACCAGCGCCCCCGAGCGGGCCGCGGCCGAGCTGGACCGGGTGCAGCGGCTCGCCGGCGAGGCGCTGGCCGAGCTGCGCGCGGTCATCGTGGAGCTGCGCCCCGCCGAGCTGGACCGGCACGGCCTGGCCGAGACCCTGCGCAAGCACGTGCGCCTGCTCGACCGCATCCACCCGGTGAGCGTGGTCTTCGAGGGCTCGGTGCGGGACCTGCCGGAGAACCTGGAGCCCGAGGTCGAGGTCGCGGTGCTGCGCGTGGCCCAGGAGGCCCTGCACAACGCGCTGCGCCACTCCGGCTGCTCCACGGTCTCGGTACGCCTGGAGCGCGGTGACGGCGGCCGGCTGGCGCTCGAAGTGCGCGACGACGGCACCGGGTTCGACGCGGCGGTCCCGCCCGCCCGGGGGCTCGGGCTGGCGTCGATGCGTGACCGGGCCGAGGCCGTGGGCGGCAGGGTGGAGGTCGCGTCCCGTCCCGGCGAGGGCACCACGGTGCGGATGGAGGTGTGACGCGGTGGCGGAGATCAGGGTGGTGATCGCGGACGATCATCCGATCGTGCGGGAAGGGCTGCGCACGTACCTCGACTTGCAGGACGACGTGAGCGTGGTCGGCGAGGCGGCCGACGGGGCGCAGGCCGTGGAGCTCGTGGCCGAGCATGCCCCCGACGTGCTCCTGCTCGACCTGCGCATGCCGGTGCTCGACGGGCTCGGCACGCTGACCGAGCTGGCCGCGCGCGGGCTGAGCGTACGCGTGCTGGTGCTGACCTCGGTCAGCGACCGCGGCGACGTGGCCCCGGCCATGCGGGCGGGGGCCTCCGGGTTCCTCTACAAGGACGTCGATCCGCCGGCGCTGGTGCAGGCGATCAGGGCGGTGGCGCGCGGCCAGGTGCTGCTGGCCCCGGAGGCGGCGGAGGCGGTGCTGGCGGGAGCCGCGGCCCCGGCGCCCGAGGCGCCCGCCCCCGAGGCGGCGGTCCCGCTGACCGAGCGGGAGCGCGAGGTGCTGCGCCTGCTGGCCTCCGGCCGCTCCAACCGGGAGATCGCCCGGGAGCTGACCGTGGCCGAGAAGACGGTCAAGACGCACGTGTCCAACGTGCTGATGAAACTCGGCGTACAGGACCGCACCCAGGCGGCCCTGTACGCCGTGCGCAACGGACTGGCCTGATCAGGTGTCCTTCTTCTCGTTGCGCTCCACGTTCTTCTTCGGCGGGGTCCAGTCGGGCTGCGGCGGCAGCGGCGACGGCGTGTAGCCGGTGTCACGGCGCGGCGGCTTCGGCCAGACGATCGCGGTCTTGGCGGTCTTCAGGAACCGCCAGCCCTGGACGCCGCCGATGCGGTCCAGCTCCTCCTCGCTCAGCCCGGTGGCGCCGGTGGGCACGTCGTAGGCGAGGATGCCGAGCTTGGCCACGGCGGTGCCCTTGGTGTTCTTCTTCAGCGTCACCTGGAACTTCAGCCAGTCGGTCTGGCCCTTGTAGAGCACGTAGGGCCCCCAGCACCAGAACCACTGCCCCTCCCAGGAGCACTTGGTGCCCTTGGGGCCGTCCCAGTAGAGGGTGGGCTTGACGCCCTTCGGCACCTGGCCGCCGATCCAGTAGTAGTCGGCGTAGTGGGGGCCGAGGTTCTTGGCCCGGATCGAGTAGGTGATCTTGCCGCCGCGCTTGGTGCGCTTGGTGTAGGACAGCGAGACCTGGAACTTCGAGTACGGGTCGTCGAGCGTCGCGCCGGCGGTCTTCGGCGCGGTCTTAGGCGCGGCGTTCGGCGCGGCGTTCGGCGCGGTCACGGAGGCGTCGGCCGTCTTGGCCGCGGCGGGCGGGGCGAAGGCGAGGGGAGCGACGAGGCCGATCCCGATGAGAGTGCCGAGTTGTCGGCGCATGGCGTCTCCGGGCGTAAACGTGGTTTGGGAGGCTATGGGAGGGATTGCGAAGATTCTTGGTGAACCCCCGAGTTGCCTAGATGATTATTACCTACAACGATCAGTGGCAAAGGCCGCAATCTTTCGAGATATGTCGGTCTCGCGTATCTTTGGTCACTTGAGCGCGCTATTCGGTCACGGTGTGACATGGCGTGTCGCGGTGGGGCGGGGAGGAAGGCGTGCCGGACATTCAGCCGCTGCGGCAGGGGGATCCGCAGACGCTCGGTGACTATCGCGTCACCGGGCGCTTGGGCGAGGGTGCTCAGGGCGTCGTGTACGCAGCCGACCGCCCCGACGGCACCCGGGTGGCGATCAAGCTGCTCCGCGCCCGCCTGGACGGCGACGGGATCGAGGCGGAGCGCTTCCTGCGCGAGGTCGACGCCGCCCGCCGGGTCGCCCAGTTCTGCACCGCCCAGGTGCTCGACGCGTCCCTGAGCGGCGAGTCGCCGTACATCGTGAGCGAGTACGTGGACGGCGTCTCCCTCCACCGCGTGGTACGCGAGGAGGGCCCGCGCACGGGCGGCGTACTGCACCGCCTGGCCGTCGGCACCGTCACCGCCCTG
The DNA here is from genome assembly GCF_014202315.1 of Thermocatellispora tengchongensis. Classification (GTDB taxonomy): domain Bacteria; phylum Actinomycetota; class Actinomycetes; order Streptosporangiales; family Streptosporangiaceae; genus Thermocatellispora; species Thermocatellispora tengchongensis. The sequence goes on from NZ_JACHGN010000019.1 coordinate 125,170, forward strand.
GCCGCCATCCACCGCGCGGGCATCGTGCACCGCGACTTCAAGCCCAGCAACGTCCTGCTCGGCTCCGACGGCCCCCGAGTCATCGACTTCGGCATCTCCCGGGCCCTGGACTCGGCCATGACCCTGACCAGCGGCGTCGTCGGCACGCCGGCGTACATGTCGCCGGAGCAGATCTCGGGCCAGCGCGTCGGCCCCCCGTCCGACATGTTCAGCTGGGCCCTGACCATGACGTACGCCGCCACCGGCCGGCCCGCCTTCGGCCACGACAGCGTCCCCGCGGTCATCTACCGCGTCATCAACGACGACCCCGACCTGTCCGCCCTCCCGGACCGCCTGCGCCCCATCGTCGCCGCCTGCCTGAACAAGTCCCCCGACCAGCGCCCCACCGCCGCCGACACCCTCTTCGCCCTCCTGGAGCAGCAGGACCCGGCCTCCGACGCCATCCCCCTCCCCGGCATAGCCCCCCTGGTCCACCCCGAACCCCAGGACGCCCCCCCAGCCGAACCCCAGGACCCCGCATCCCGGGACGAAGGTGCGGCCTCCACCCCTGGTACGTCATCCCCCACCCCGGTCGCGGCTCCCCCCGTGACCTCCACCCCCAGCACGGGCCAGCCCCCGACCACGGGTGGGGTTCCGCCTGCGGGCCCGGTCCCGACCACGGGCGGCCTTCCGTCTGCGGGCCCGGTCTCGGCTGTGGGCGGGCTTCCGTCTGCGGGCCCGATCCCGTCTGCGGGCCCGGTTTCGACTGCGGGCCCGGTCCCCAGCGCGGGCCAGGTTCCGGCCACGGGATGGAGTCCTGCCGCGGCCTCGCCGCCCGTTCCGGGCCCCGCTCCCACCGCGGCCCCCGCCTCCGAACCGGCACGCGATCCGCGACCGGGCCCGGACCAGCGACCGGCCGCCGCCGCAGGACCGGCCGGACCTGTCCCGACGCCCGTTCCCGCCCCCACCTCCGGTCCCACCCCGACCCCAGGCCCGCTTCCGGCCTCCGGCCCGGCGCCCGCTTCGGGCCCGGCCCCAACCGGGGGCCCGACCGCCACGCCGACACCGGGGCCGCTTCCGGCCTCGGGTGCGGGCCCAAGCGCGGGCTCGGGCCAGACCTCAGCCCCCGCCTCAAGCCCGGCCTCAGTCCCGGCCTCGGGCCCGGCTTGGGGGCCGCTTCCGGCTGTGGGGTCGGCGCCCGCTTCGGGGCCGGTCCCGGCCGGGGGGCCGACCGCCGCGCCGACACCGGGGCCGCTTCCGGCCCCGAGTGTGGCCTCGACCCCGGCCTCGGGTCAGACCTCAAGCCCTGTCTCGGGTCAGACCTCAAGCCCGGTTCCGGGGCAGACCCAAACCCCGGCCTCTGGTCAAGCCCCAACCCCCGTCTCGGGTCAAGCCCAGAGCCTGACCACCGCGACCTGGAGCCTGCTGCCCGCCTCGGGTCCAACCCCGGCCCCAACCCCGGCCCCGACCTCGGGCCCGGACTCGGCCCCGGCTCCGACGCCAGCCCTGGGCGCAACCCCAACCCCGGCCCCAACCGGGGCCCCTGCCCCGACTCCGGCCCCGGCTCCGGGGGCCGCAGGTGGCGCGGGTGTGTCGGCAGACCTCGGTTCGGGTTCCGCCACGGTGCCCGAGCAGGGGGCGGGGGATGGGCCGGTCGCGGCGAAGGGCTTCGGCGTCCCCGGAGCGGACTCCGCGGGAGAGCCCAGAACGGGAGAGCCCGGAACGGGCGGGCCGGGACCGGATGCGTCGGGAACGGGTGAGCCGCGAACGGATGCGTCGGGAACGGGTGAGCCGCGAACGGGTGCGTCCGGAACGGGTGAGCCGCGAACGGATGCGTCCGGAACGGGTGAGCCGGGAACAGGTGCGTCGGGAACGGGCGCGTCCGGAACGGGTGAGCCCGGGGAAGCTTCGGGTGTCCTGCCTGTGGTCATCGTGCCGGTCCAGCGGGGCAAGCCCGGCGCAGGTGGCGGCGCTTCGCAGGGTTCCTCTGCCCCTTCGCAGGGTTCCTCTCTTCCTTCGCAGGGTTCCTCTGTGGAGGGTGCCGTGACGCCGCCCTTCACCTCCATCCTCCCGCAGCAGGCCCCGTCCGCCGGTGACCCCACCGTGCGTACGCCCCTGGGGGAGCGGCCGCCGAGTCTGCCGCATCCGCCCGCGCCCGGGAGTGGGGCGCCGGGGGCGTTCGAGCCTCCGGGGCCCAGTGACCCCAGTACGCCCGTCCTGCCTCCCCCGGTGCCGTACTCGTCCCCGATTCCCCCGGGGGCGACGGTGCCCAAGGCCCCGCCGGCGCCGCCCGTGCCTCCCGAGGAGGAGGGCGAGTCCGAGGAGCGGGGGCGGCGGCGCGGTGTGGTGACCGGGGTGATGGTGGCGGCGGTGGCGCTGGCCGCGACCGTGCTCATCGTGGTGCCCAGCGCGCTGGACGACGGCGGCGGCAGCGGGACGGTCACGGTCACCTCGGCGCCGCCGAGTCAGGACCTGGCGCTGGCCACCTCGCCCGCCGTCACGGCCAGTCCGACGCCCACGGCCACCCCGACTTCCACCCCCACCCCCACCCCGACCCCGGGGGACAGCGTGGCGACCGTCGTGGCCAGCGTGGGGCTCGGTGAGCAGAGCGGGAAGTCGCTCAAGGGCCACAGCAAGGCGGTGCAGTCGGTGGCGGGGATCACGATCGGCGACCGCTACACGGTCGTCTCGGGCGGCCAGGACGGCAGCCTGCGCCTGTGGGACCCGGTCAAGCACAAGTTCCTGCACCGCCTCACCGGCCACCGCGGCGAGATCTACGCGGTCTCCACGATCACGATCAAGGGCACCCCGTACGCCGTGACCGGCGGCTACGACCACACCGTGCGGCTGTGGAACCTCAAGAAGCGCACGCACCGGATTCTCGGCTACCACCCCATCGCGGTGTTCGCGGTGGCGGCCGGGAACGTCAAGGGCAAGCCGGTGGCCGTCACCGGCGACGGCGACGGGATGCTGCGCTTCTGGGACCTGAGCAAGCGCCGCCAGATCGGCTCGGTGCGGGCGCACGGCAAGGACGTGAACTGGCTCGCCTGGGGCAAGATCGGCGACCGGGTCGTGGCGGTCTCGGCCAGTGAGGACGAGTCGCTGCGGGTCTGGGACGTCGCCAAGCGCAAGGCGTACGGCAAGCGCTACACCGGCCACACCAAGCCGGTCTTCTCGGTCACCCTGGGCGAGGTGGACGGCAGGACCGTGGCCATCTCCGGCGGCAAGGACGAGAAGATCCGCATCTGGGACCCCAAGACCGGCAAGTCGATCGGCAAGTCGCTGACCGGCCACAAGGACAACGTGTACACCCTGTGCCTCGGCACGGTGGACGACGCGCCGGTGCTCGTCTCCGGCAGCACCGACGGGACGATCCGGGCATGGGACCCGGTAGCTCGCAAATCCGTCGGAGAGTCGGTCAAAGCCCACAAGGGCGGTGTCTACACCGTGGCCATCACCGAGGTGGACGACAAGCCCGTGGTTGTCTCCGGAGGTAAGGACAGGTCAATCAAGATATGGAATCTGGAGACGACCTTCACCGGAAGCTGACCGGCGTATTGTGTGGACCCACCACAACTTACGTGGACCCCCCACAAGTACCCCGGGTCTCCGCGAACACCCGCGAATACCCGTGATCCCGGCCTTGCCGGAGGAGGTGCGCATGCCGCTCGCCCCATCCAGTGGGACGGGTGATCCCGATGCGCTCGGTGGTTACCGGATCTCTGGCCGCCTGGGCGAGGGCGACCAGGGTGTGATCTACGCGGCCGACGGCCCCGGCGACGAGCCCGTGGCGGTCAAGCTGCTCCACCCGCGGTTCCGGCTCACCGGCGAGGGCCCCGAGCGATTCCTGGCGGCGATCGACCCCCTGCGCGACGCCGAACACCCGCACACCCCGCGACTGCTGGACGCCGGCATCCACGACGGCCGCCCGTACGTCGTGCACACCCTCGCCCACGGCTTCCCGCTCTCGGTCAACGTGTCCGGCGACCGGCTGATGGACCTGGTCGAGGGCACCGCCGAAGCCCTGGCCTCGCTGCACGGGGCCGGCGTGGTGCACCGCGACGTCAAGCCGGGCAACATCCTGCTCGGCGGCGACGGCCCCTGGCTGCTGGACGCCGGCATCGCCGCCGCGCTCGACGCCGCCACCACGATGTTCAGCGCCGTCATCGGCTCCCCGCAGTACATGTCGCCGGAGCAGGTCGCGGGCGACGAGATCGGCCCGGCGTCCGACGTGTTCAGCTGGGCCGCCACGATGGCCTTCGCGGCGACCGGGCGCGGCCCGTTCGAGGACGACTCCGTGCCCGCCGTGCTCAACCGGGTCTTCGCCGCGGCCCCCGATCTGTCGGCCGTACGGGAGGACCTGCGCCTGGTCCTCACCCGCTGCCTGGCCAAGGCCCCGGACGCCCGCCCCACGATGCCGGAGGTCCTCACCTCCCTCCCGGCCCGCCCCGTCGTCCTCGCCGCCGCGTCCCCACCACCCGAGCCCGAGCCCGAGCCTGAGCTCGAACCCGAGCCGGAACCGGCACCTGAGCCTGAGCCCGAACCCGAGCCGGAACCGGCATCTGAGCCTGAGCCCGAGGCCGAGCCGGAGGCGGGCGCGGGATCCGAGCCTGAGCCCGAGCCTGAGCCCGAGCCGATGCCGGAACCGACGCCGATGCCCGTGCCGGTGCCGGTCGCGGCGCCGCGGCGGCGTACCGGACGCAAGGTGCTGCTCGGGATCGGGGTGGCGGCGGTCGTCGGGACGCCCGCGTGGCTGGTGTTCGGGGGCGGCGCGCAGGTGGTGTCCGGGCCGCGTCCGGTGCCCACGGTCGGGATCGTCAACCAGGCGGGCGTCGCCACGCCGGAGCCCTCGGAACGGCCCGTGGAGGAGGAGAGCGCGCCGCCGCCGACGGGCACGTCCTGGCTCGGCTACGGCTTCCGGGTGCGCTCGGTACGGGTGGCGGACGTGCGCGGCCTCGCCACCGCCGAGGTGGACGGCCGGCCCATAGTGGTCACGGCGGGCGCGGACGGCGCGGTGCGGCGCTGGGAGCTGGAGACCGGCGAGCCGGTCGGCAAGCCGCTCAAGGGCCACAAGGGCGCCGTGGAGGCCGTGGCCGTCACGACGCTCGGCGGCGCCCCGGTGGCGGTCTCCGGGGGCAGGGACGGGACGCTGCGGTTCTGGGACCTGGCCGACGGCGGCCAGGCGGCGCGGGCGTACCGGCTCAAAGGGGGCGGGGTGACCGCGCTCGCGGTGGTGAAGGCGGGCCGGCGCACCCTGCTGGCCGCGGCCACCGCGGATCGCCGGATCACGGTGCTCGACCTGAAGACCCGCCGCCCGGTCGGGAGGCCGCTGCGCGGGCACCGGGGCGCCATCGCCGCGCTCGCGGCGGCCGAGACGGCGAGCGGCCGGCCGATCCTGGTCTCCGGCGGCCGGGACGAGACCGTACGCGCGTGGGACCCGCTGCGGGCCCGCCCGTTCGGCAAGCCGTACCACGCGCACACCCGGCCGGTCGAGGCGCTGGCGTCGGGCGAGATCGGCGGCCGGCCGGTGGTGATCTCGGCGGGTCAGGAGCGGGCGATCCGGCTGTGGCGCCCCGACCGGCTCCGCTCGGTCCGGCCCGCGCTCGCGGGCCCCAAGGGCACCGTGCACGCCCTGGCGCGCGCCGAGCTGGACGGCAGGCCGACCCTGATCGCGGCGAGCGGTGACGGTGTCCTGCGCGCCTGGGACCTGGCCACCGGCAAGCTGCGCGGCAAGATCGAGGAGGCGCACGACGGCGCGGCGACCGCCGTGGTGCCGCACGTGGACGAGCAGGGGCGGCTGATGCTGGTCTCGGCCGGGAGCGACGACGCCCTGCGCATCTGGCGGTTCGGCTCGCTCACCTGATCCCGGGCTCGTGCAGGATCGCGTGGTGCGCGGCGACGCGGGCCCGGCGCACCGCGCGGTCCAGCTCGCGCAGCGCGTCGCCGCGGGCGGTGATCTGGCCCGAGGTGAGGCCGCGGTCGTCGGCCAGCCGCAGCGCGGAGGCGAGCCGCGCCGACAGCACCGCCACCCGGTGGGCGCGGGCGGGGTAGCCGGGCGCCAGCGCCTCCTCGGCGGTCTTCAGCGCCGAACCCGGATGGGCCTGCCGCGGGCCCTCGACGGTGCTGAGCGTCTCGGTGGCCGAACGCATCGCGCTGCTCAGCGCGTGCTCGGCCTCGGCGAGCGAGGGCAGGTCGGGCGTGGCGGGGGCGGCCGGCAGAACCGTCCACCGGATGCCGACGTAGGATGAGCCGCGCCGGTCCACCGCGGGCACGAGACCAAGACACGTGTCCGGCAACACGGCTATCGCGGCCTCGCCCGCCTCGATGGCCGCGGAGTTGAAGGAGGGCGGTCCTGTGAGGCCGAGCGGGTCGCCCGCGACGGGAAGCGCCAGACGCAGCGCGCTCAGCCCGGCCGTCCGCAACTCCGCCAGGAACCGGCGCAGGGGGATGTCCGCGCCCGGGTCATCGCCGGACGGACCGGAGAGGCCGGCGAGCCCGGAGAGCCCGGAGCGCTCAGAGACCCCGGAGAGCCCGCCGAGCCCGGTCGCCGGGTTCGGCGCGGCCGATGGGGGGAGGTGCGGCAGGGGTGCGGCGATCAGGCCGGGCCCGGCCGTACGCTCGACCTGGTCCACCGCCTCGTCGAGGCCGATGTGGCCGGTGAGCCAGGCGTTTCCCCAGCAGACGAGCGTCGCCGATATCGGTGAATCAACGTGCACCGCACCACGATATGCGCTGAGCCTGCAATAGGTTTTAGCCAGACGGATGTAAGGGAGTGATCGGGGATGGGCGGTCAGGTGCTGCGACTGGCGGATGTCGCCGTCCGCAGGGACGGTGCGGCGCTGCTGCGCGGCATCGACTGGGCCGTGGGGGCGGACGAGCGCTGGGTGGTCATCGGGCCCAACGGGGCGGGCAAGACCACCTTGCTCCAGGTGGCGGGGGCGTTGCTGTACCCCACCGAGGGCACCGTCGAGATCCTCGGCGAGCGGCTCGGCCACACCGACGTGCTCGAACTGCGTACGCGGATCGGCCTGGCCAGCTCGGCGCTGGCCGAGCGGGTGCCGCCGGAGGAGAAGGTGATCGACCTGGTCCTCACCGCGTCGTACGCCGTGCTGGGCCGGTGGACCGAGGAGTACGACTCCCACGACGTGACCCGGGCCGTGGAGCTGATCGACCAGCTCGGCTGCGCCCACCTGATCCGGCGCCGGTTCAACACGCTGTCCGAGGGCGAGCGCAAGCGGGTGCAGATCGCCCGCGCGCTGATGCCCGACCCCGAGCTGCTGCTGCTCGACGAGCCCGCCGCCGGGCTCGACCTGGGCGGGCGCGAGGATCTGGTCCGCCGCCTGTCGGGGCTGGCCCAGGATCCGAAGGCGCCCACGATGGTGCTGGTCACCCACCACGTCGAGGAGGTCCCGGCCGGGTTCACCCACGCCATGCTGCTGCGGCACGGCTCGGTGGTGGCCCAGGGGCCGATCGACTACGTGATGACCGCCGAGAACCTGTCGGCGACGTTCGGGGTGCAGCTCACCCTCGACCGGGGCGGCGACGGGCGATGGTACGCCAGGGCCAACGGCTACTGAGCCCCATACGCCCTCTTCTGCCGGGTTGACGGGCCGGTAAAGGGAAAACCAAATATCATTTCGGCCAACGTTCCACCGGCAGTGCAGTCGACATGGGGGCCGGAATGGCATGGGAACAGGTGCTCGCCGCCGTCGTCGTCGTGGCGTTCCTCGGATTCACGGTCGCCCGCACGATCCGGGTGGTGCCCCCGGCCACCGCCGGCGTCGTCGAGCGGCTGGGCCGTTACCACCGCACGCTCAACCCCGGGGTCAACGTGGTGGTCCCGTTCATCGACCGCATCCGCGACCTCACCGACCTGCGCGAGCAGGTCGTCTCCTTCCCGCCCCAGCCCGTCAGCACCGCCGACAACCTCGTCGTGTCCATCGACACGGTCGTGCACTACCGCATCACCGACCCCAAGGCGGCGATGTACGAGGTCGCGGGGGTGCTGTCGGCGGTGGAGCAGCTCATCACCACCACCCTGCGCGGCGTGGTCGGCCGGATGGAGCTGGAGCGCGCGCTGACCTCGCGCGATGAGATCAAGGAGGAGCTGCGGCTCGGCCTGGCCACCGCCACCGAGCGGTGGGGGGTGGCGATCGAGCGGATCGAGCTGAAGTCGATCGAGCCGCCCGCGTCCATCCAGGAGTCGATGGAGCGGCGGATGCGGGCCGAGCGCGACAAGCAGGCCGCGGTGCTGGAGGCCCAGGGCCGCCGGGAGGCCGCGATCCTCAGCGCCGAGGGCGAGAAGCAGGCCGCGCTGCTGCGGGCGGGCGGCGAGGCCGAGGCGGTGGTGCTGAAGGCCCAGGCCGACGCCGAGGCGCACGCGATGCGGGCCAAGGGCCAGGCCGACGCCATCGCCATGGTGTTCCAGGCCATCCACGAGGGACGCCCCGACGAGCGCCTGCTCGCCTACCAGTACCTCCAGACCCTCCCCGAGATCGCCAAGGGCGACGCCAACAAGGTGTGGATCGTGCCCTCCGAGATGGGCAAGGTGCTGGAGGGCCTGAACCTGTTCGCCCGGCCGCAGGAGCCCCGCACCGGCACCGACACCTGACCGGCGCGCACACCCATCGGCTCCCGCACTGACGGGCGCGCACACCTGACCGGCGCCGACACCGGACCGGCGCCTGAGGGTTGTGCTCCCGGCCCGTTGCGGACGCGACGTGGGCGTGAGCCGGGCACCCGGTGTCCGCATCCGGACGGGCCGCCCCATATCCTTCGGCGGACGACCGTACGAGGGGTGGGGCAGTGACGCCGTGGGAGGCGGCCGCGGTGGTCGCGGCCGGAATCGGAGCCGGAGGGATCAACGCGGTGGTGGGGTCGGGATCTCTGATCACGTTCCCGACGCTGCTGGCTCTGGGCTACCCGCCGATCGTCGCGAACGTGTCCAACAACCTCGGGCTGGTGCCCGGCGGGGTGACCGGCGTGCTCGGCTACCGCAACGAGCTGAAGGGCCAGGCGGGCCGCCTGCTCCGGCTCGGCGTCGCCTCGGTGCTCGGCGCGGTGGCCGGCGGGCTGCTGCTGCTCCGGCTGCCCGAGGACGCGTTCGAGGTGATCGTGCCGGTGCTGATCGGGCTGGCCTGCGTGCTGGTCGTGGTGCAGCCGAGGCTGAACAAGTGGCTGGCCGCGCGCCGCGAGTTCGCCCACCCGCACGGCGGGCCGTGGCTGTGGCTGGGCGTGCTGGCCGCCGGCGTGTACGGCGGCTACTTCGGCGCCGCCCAGGGCGTGGTGCTGATCGGCCTGCTCGGCAGTTTCCTGGACGACGGGCTGCAGCGCGTCAACGCGGCCAAGAACATGCTCTCGCTGCTGGTCAACACCGCCGCCGCGATCCTGTTCATCCTGGTCGCCCCGGTGGACTGGCCGGCCGTGGCCGCGGTCGCCGCCGGCACGATGATCGGCGGCTACCTGGGCGCACGGGTCGGCCGCAAGCTGCCCGCGCCCGTGCTGCGCGGCTTCATCGTGCTGGTCGGCGTGGTCGCGATCGTCAACCTCGTCTCGGAGTGGTAGTCACTCCGACGGCTGCACGTGGGTGGGCAGGTAGACGGTGAACCGGGTGTCGCCCGGCACCGACTCCACCTTGATGTCGCCGTGGTGCTTGTTCACCACGATCCGGTAGGAGATGTCCAGGCCGAGCCCGGTGCCCTCACCGACCGGCTTGGTGGTGAAGAACGGCTCGAAGATCCGCGGCCGGATCTCCTCGGGGATGCCGGGCCCGGTGTCGCCGATCTGCACCCAGATCCGGTCGGAGTCGTCGCTGCCGGTGCGGATCGTCAGCGTGCCCGAGCCCTTCATCGCGCCGAGCGCGTTGTCGAGCAGGTTGGTCCACACCTGGTTCAGCTCCGCGGCGTACGCCGGGATCTTGGGCAGCGACCGGTCGAACTCCTTGACCTTCTTCACCCCCGGCGGGATCTTGCCCGCCATCATGGTCAGCGTCGCCACCAGCAGGTCGTGCACGTCCACGGTCTGGTACGGCGCCCGGTCGAGCTGGGAGTACTGCTTGGCCGCCGCGACCAGGCTGGAGATCCGGTTGGAGGCGTCCTCGATCTCGCCCATCAACTGCTCGGTCTCCAGCGTGTACGCCAGCCACGCCACCGCCGAGTTCATCTTCTCGCCCCGGCAGGCGGAGGTCATCTGCTCCATCCACTCGACGTCCAGGCCCCCGGCCACCAGCGTCGGCGCGATGTCCCAGGCGCCCGCGATGTCGTGCTCCTCCAGCCAGTCGGCCATCGCGTCCTCGGCGTCGGAGGTCTCCATCGGGGACAGCTCCGGCGCGGAGGCGGCCCGCTTCACCGCGGCCTCCTGCAGCTCCACCAGGTCGTGGAGCTGGCTGCCGTCCAGCCTGCCGTCCGCGATCATGGCCAGCTTGTGCCGCATGCCCGCCACCCGGGTGCGCAGCACCGCCGTGGCGCGCACGGCCGCCGCCGCCGGGTTGTTCAGCTCGTGCGTGAGCCCCGCGGACAGCGCGCCCAGCGCGAGCAGCCGCTCCCGCTCGCTGATCGCCACCTGCGTCCTGCGCATCCCGACGAACAGCCCCTCCAGCAGGTGCATGGCCATCGGGAACCACTCGCGCACCGAGGCGCCCACCAGGTCGGCGGGCAGCTCGAACAGCTTCGCGTCGGTGATCGCGCGCAGCGAGTTGGCGTAGGTCTGCTGCTCCGGCGTGTTCAGGTACGCCTGCGTCGCGCCGGCGTAGACCCCGCGCTGGTCGGTGCGGCTCACCTCGACCCGGTCGCCGCGGAAGGTCCGGCTCAGCGCCACCGTGCCGCTCAGCAGGACGTAGAAACACGTGGCCGGGTCGCCCTCGGCGTAGACGTCCTCACCCGCCTGGCGGTAGGTGACCACGCCGGCGTCGGCGAACACCGCGAGCTGCTCGTCGGTGAGCGACTCGAACAGGAACAGCGTGCGGAGTTCCTCGGGGGTGAGCCGCTCACTCGTCGTCTCGGCCATCTTCGACCTCGCCGCCTTTCGATGCGCTGTACGTCAACCGCGAACCGCCCCCGGGAATTCCCCGGCCCGGGGTCACTGCGCCTCCAGGTAGCGGTGGATCAGCGACACCGCCATCGCGCCCTCGCCCACGGCCGAGGCCACCCGCTTGACCGAGTCGGCGCGCACGTCGCCCGCCGCGAACACGCCCGGCATGCTGCTCTCCAGGTGGTACGGGTCGCGGGGGAGCGGCCAGCCCGCCGGGCGCTTGCCGCCGCGCAGCAGGTCGGGGCCGGTCAGCACGAACCCCTTCTCGTCGCGGGCCAGCACCTGGTCCAGCCACTCGGTGCGCGGCTCGGCGCCGATGAACACGAACAGCCAGGACGTCTCCACCGTGCGGGTCTCGCCCGTACGCGCGTCGCGCAACGTCAGGCGCTCCAGGTGCTCCCCGCCCTCGCCCGCGGCCACCTCGGTGAACGGGTGCACCTCGATGTTCTCGATGCCCTCGATCTGCTGGATCAGGTAGTTCGACATGGACTGGGTCAGGCCCTCGCCGCGGACCAGGATGTGCACGCGGCGGGCGTACCGGGAGAAGTACACCGCGGCCTGGCCGGCGGAGTTGGCGCCGCCGACGATGTAGACCTCCTCGCCCTTGCAGCTCGGGGCCTCGGTGGAGGCCGAGCCGTAGAACACGCCGCGCCCGGTCAGCTCGGCCAGTCCCGGCGCCTCCAGCCTCCGGTACGACACCCCGGTCGCCAGCACGACCGTGTGCGCGGCGATGGTGCTGCCGTCGCCGAAGCGCAGCAGCCGGGTCGTGCCGCCCGACTCCAGCGCCACCACCTCGCGGGCGGTGAGCAGCTCCGCGCCGAACCGCAGCGCCTGCCGCCGGGCCCGGTCGGTGAGCTGCGCGCCCGACACGCCGTCCGGGAAGCCCAGGTAGTTCTCGATCCGGCTGCTCTGGCCCGCCTGGCCGCCGGTGGCGCGCTGCTCGATCAGGACCGTGCGCAGGCCCTCCGACGCGCCGTACACGGCCGCGCCCAGCCCGGCCGGGCCCGCGCCGACCACCACCAGGTCGTAGAAGTCGGCGGCCGGGGTGGTGGTCAGGCCGACGTGTGCCGCCAGCTCCTCCACCGACGGGCGTACCAGCGACTTGCCCTCGGTCGTCACGACCAGCGGCACGTCCTGCGCGGACGCCCCCGCCGCGGTGAGCAGTTGCGCGCCCTCGGGCTCGTCGGCCAGCAGCCAGCGGTACGGCACCAGGTTGCGGGCCAGGAAGTCGCGGACCTTGAACGACGGGGCCGACCAGCGGTGCCCCACCACCCGGATGTCGCTGGCGACCGCCTCGGGCGTGGACAGCCACGCGTCCAGCAGGCCGTCGCAGACCGGGTAGAGCTTCTCCTCCGGCGGGTTCCACGGCTTGAGCAGGTAGTGATCCACGTCCACGAGGTTGATCGCGTCGATCGCCGCCTCGGTGTCGGCGTACGCGGTCAGCAGCACCCGCCGGGCCAGCGGGAACAGGTCCATCGCGGATTCGAGGAACTGGATGCCGTTCATCTCGGGCATCCGGTAGTCGGCGAGGATCAGGGCGACCCGCTCGCCTCTCAGCTTGAGCTCCTTCAACGCGTCCAGGGCGGTCGCGCCGGAGTCGGCGCGGACCACGCGATAGCGGTCGCCGTAACGACGCCGGATGTCACGGGCGACCGCCCGGGAGACGGCAGGATCGTCATCGACGGTCAGAATCGCCGGATTCGCCATAGCCCCCATCAAAGCATGTGCCAGGGGATGCTCACTCGAACGCGCGAGCGCACCGGCTGAGGCTTATTGAAAGGGACGGACCTGCACCATCCCGTCACGGCGTACGCGGGTCTCGAACGCGGGCTGCGGCGCGGTCGCGGGACCGTGCATGACCGAGCCGTCGGAGAGCCGGAACGTGCTGCCGTGCCACGGGCACACCACGCACACCTCGCCGTCCTCGCTGACCAGGCGGCCCTGGTGCAGCGGCCCGGCCAGGTGCGAGCACCGGTCGGCCAGCACGCTCGCGCCGTCGCCCGTGCGCAGCACGAACAGCTCGATGTAGCCCAGCCTGCGCGCCACCGGACGCCCGTCGGGCAGGTCCTTCAGCTCGCACAGGTTGTGCCAGCCGAGCGGCATCAGGTGGATCACGGACTCGGCGTGGTTGGCGCCCGCCGCCTGCCGGTAGGCCATGTGCCCGCCGAGGAACCCGCCCAGCCCGGCGGCCCCGAGCCCGGCCATGGACAGCATCCGCCCCTGACGCTCGTGCCCGGCGAGCCGCAGCGCCAGCGAACCGGCGTACAGGGTGGTCGCGCTGAGGTTGGCGATGGCGTGCACGAACCCGACGCGCTGCTGTTCGCGGTGGAGAGAGGACCAGTCGGTCAGCCCGGCCGCGATCGAGGGCACCGCCCCGGCGAGCCCGGCGCTGACGAGAGTGCGCGCGGCACGCGAGTCGCCTCCGGTGGCGTCGAGAATGCTCGCGGCTATCCAGCAGCCGATGCTGAAGGTGGTCAGCGGCGGGTGCAGCGGCTTGCCGGTCGGCACGCCGTGCAGGAAGTCGCGCGTACGCCCCGGCTTGATCACCTTGCGCACCGCCTTGGCGACCGCGGCGATCGGCCGATCCATGACCGTCGCACGTTCGAGCCGGCCGGTGAGGTCGATCTGCGGCAGCATCTTCCGAAGAGACCGCCGCCCGGGTTTGACCGTTTCCTTCATGTCTCGCCCCCCTCCCTGCCGGGTGACCTACCCGGATAAACCGGTAAGACCACCGTAAATGACACAGGTTACGAACGAGCGAGGTGCCCCCGGCTCACCGAGAGTTCCACCATCTCGGCCGCGTAGGCCCCCAGCGCGGGCGACCCCTCCTCGATGATCTTCACGTTCTCCAGCACCTGCTCCGCGGTCACCTTGTACAGCGACCACGTGCCGCCCTCGGTGCGGTGGTTGGCCAGCATCGGCGCGAACCGGTCCAGCGCCCGCGCGAACCGCGCCTCGGGAGTGCGCCGCTCCTCGAACTCCTCCCACAACTCCCGCAACCGCTTGGCCTGCTCCTCCGGCAGCAACCCGAAGATCCGGTCCGCCGCCTTCCGCTCCAGCTCACCCTGCGCCGCCACCGCGGCCCGGTCATAGACGAACGTGTCACCCGCGTCGATCTCCACCAGATCGTGCACCAGCAACATCGCCACCACCCGATCCAGATCGGTCCCGGGCGGAGCGTGCTCACCCAGCACCATCGCCAGCATCCCGATGTACCACGAGTGCTCGGCGTCGTTCTCCCGCCGCGAGCCGTCCATCAGCGTGTTCCGCCGGATCACGCGCTTCAGCTTGTCGATCTCCAGAGCGAACTCGATCTGAGCATGCAGCCGATCCCCACCAGGCGCGATATTCACCCACGCAAGCCTAGTAGGTCGCGATGTGCTCAGGGTTGTGTTTATAGCGTGCTCATGGAGCATGCTCGCGGGGCGTGCTCAGGGTCACCGGCACGCCGTTGAGCACGGCGGTGCCGCTGGGGGCGTCCAAGGGGGTGTCGTCGGTGAGGGTGTTGGCGTTGACGCCGGGATGGCCGGCGGCGACGCGCTGCGGGGTGCCGTGGTGGCCCCAGCCGTGGGGGAGGCTGACCACGCCGGGCATGATCGCGTCGGTGGGCTCCAGGGGGACCGTCAGCTCGCCGGTCGCGGAGCGGATCGTCGCGTGGTCGCCCAGGCCGAGCTGGGCCACGTCGGCCGGGTTGATCTGGAGGGTGCAGCGGTTGGAGCCGCCCACCAGCGGGCGTACGTTGTGCATCCAACTGTTGTTGGAACGCAGATGGCGGCGGCCGATCAGGACGATGCCGGGCGGGGCGGCCGGCAGGGCGGCGCGCAGGCGCTCCACATCGGCCGCGATCGGCCCGGGGGCCAGGTCCACCTCGCCCGAGGGCGTGCGCAGGACCTCCGGGAGGCGGGGAGAGAGGGGGCCCAGGTCCAGGCCGTGGGGGTGCTCCAGCAACGTCCGCAGCGAGAGCCGTTCCGGGGCGCCGGACCACTCGCCGTACGGGCCCAGGCGGAGCATGGCGTCCAGGCGGAGTTCCGCACCGGTCGTGCCGGTGAGCTCGGCGCGCAGCGCGGCCGGGTCGCGGCCGGAGACGGGGGAACCGGGGGCGTCGGCGGCGCGGCGGAGCATCTGGTCCAGGATCAGCTCGTCCACCAGCGCCGGGTCCGCGTCCGCGCCCTGGCCGGAGGCGATCATGGTGAGCGTGGCCATGATCTCCGCCTCGGAGGGGCGGCCGGGCTCCAGGGGGAGCGCCGGCGGGGAGTACCGGGTGTAGTTGCGCACCGCGAAGCCGAGCAGGGCGAAGTCGTAGTGGCCCGTCTGCATGACCCGCGGCGGCGGCAGGATGACGTGGGCGTGCCTGGTCGTCTCGTTCAGGTACGGATCGACGCTGACCATGAAGTCCAGGTCCGCGAACGCCCGGTCCAGGCGGGGGCCGTTCGGCGCCGAGAGCACCGGGTTGCCGGCCACCGTGACCAGCGCCCGCACCTGGCCCTCGCCGGGGGTCTCGATCTCGTCGGCGAGGGTGGCCACCGGGAACTCGCCGTTCGCCTCCGGCAGGCCGCGCACCCTACTGTGCCAGCGGCCCGTCGCGTACGGCTTGCGCCTGCCGCCCGGCGCCTCCGTGGCGGCCTTGGGGAACATCGCCCCGCCGGGGCGGTCCAGGTTGCCGGTGAGCACGTTGAGCACGTCCACCAGCCACTGGGCCAGCGTGCCGAACTCGGCGGTGCAGGTGCCGATCCTGGCGTAGACGGCCGCCGCCGGCGCCGCGGCCAGCTCGCGCGCCAGGCGTACGATGACCTCCGCCGGCACGCCGCACCGATCCGTCACCGCCTCGGGGGAGAACGGCGCCAGGAGCGTCCGCAGCTCCTCCAGGTTCCGCACCGGGACCCGTACGGCCGTGCGGTTCTCCGCCAGCAGCGTGTGGGCGATGCCGGCCAGCAGGTACGCGTCCGCGCCCGGCCGGACGAACACGTGCTCGTCGGCGAGGGCGGCGGTGCGCGTACGGCGGGGGTCCACCACGACGAGACGGCCGCCCCGCTTGCGCAGCGCCTTCAGCCTGCCCGGGAAGTCGGGGGCCGTGCACAGCGAACCGTTGGACTCCAGCGGGTTCGCGCCCAGCATCAGCAGGTAGGAAGTGCGGTCGAGGTCGGGCACCGGGATGGCGAAGGGGTTGCCGAACATCAGCCCGCAGGCGACGTGCTTGGGCATCTGGTCGGCGGTGCTGGCCGTGTAGACGTTGCGGGTGCCGAGGGCGCGGATCAGCGCGCTGCCGTACAGGGCGCCGGCCATGGAGTGCGCGGTGGGGTTGCCGAGATAGACGGCCACCGAGCCGCGGCCGTGCTCGGCCGTCACCCTGCCCAGGCCCTCCTCGACCGCCGCGTACGCCTCCTGCCAGGTCGCCTCCCGCCACTCGCCGTCCTTGCGCACCAGCGGGACGGTGAGCCGGTCGGGGTCGCCGTCGAGCGCGCCGAGCCCGGCGCCCTTGGGGCAGATGAAGCCGCGCGAGAACGGGTCGTCGGCGTCGCCCCTGACCCCGGTCACCCGGCCGTCGTCGTCGAGGGTGATCCGCAGGCCGCAGACGGCCTCGCAGAGGGGGCAGGTCCGGTGCACGGTCGTCGTCGCCATGGGCGGGCTCCCTCGTCGCCTGGGTTCGCCGAGTGGACTCATCTTCACGCGTCCGGGGCGGTTGGGGAAGCCCCGACGGTGATCAGGTCCGATTTCCGCCTGCGGACCTCCTCGCCCGAGGACGGCGAAAGGCCCCGGCGGGCGCCGGGGCCTTCCGGTGCGGCGAGCTCCCCGTCATCCACGGACAGAGCTCAGCCGACTTGGGGGAGAACCAGGTGGTGCCGGGTATCGTGCGGCTCCTCAAGGTCACGCGTGGAGGGGATGGGCGTCCAGCCCGGCCCGCCGTAGCATCGGGCCAGACCGGGGGCCGCCACGCCGGGCGCGGCCTCGCGGCGTACGATCTCGACCGTCACCAGGGTGGCGTACCTGCGGTGCCGCAGGACGCGTACCCGGCGGGCCGCGCACGCCGCCTCGATCTCGCCGGCGAACGCCTCGAAGTCCTCGGCGCAGATGCCGGCCCGGGTGAGGATGAGCGCCCGCTCCCCCTCCGGGATCGGCGAGATCCACAGGACGAGGGGGATGCGTCCGGCCCGGGTGTGCATGGGGGTCTCCAGGCACACCCGCTGGATGCGGTGCCGGGAGATCACGCACCACGCGTGAGCCGTGACCCAGCCCCGGCCCAGCCTGGTGGCGGCCGGTGCCGAGACCGCGCTGGTCAGCAGCAGCGACGGCAGCCAGTTCCCGGAGGCCGCCGCGTTGACCGTCGCGGTCATCACCGTCATCGCGAGGAAGAGGAGCGCGATCTCGGTACGCCAGCGCCACAACAGGACCAGCGCGCGCGCCCGGTGCCCGGCGAGGACCTCACCGGCGGACTCGTACGGGTTGTTGCGCGGGTTACGCGGCGACATTGCCCTGCACCTCCCCCCGCACCCCCTCGCCCTGCGCCTCCTGGCACTGGACGTCCTGGCACTGGACGTCCTGGCACTGCATCTCCTGGCACTGCATCTCCTGGCACTGCGGAATCGCCTCCCCGGCGGGCCGCGCGGCCGTGAGCAGGTCGAAACGGGGGTCGCGGTACCGGCGGGAGCCGAACCCCGTCCTGGTGACGGTCCAGCCGATGCGGTGGGCGAACTCGTCCTCCTCCATGCACAGGGCGCGGTCGGCCCGGTCGGCGAGGTCGAGTACCCAGGATTTGATTCGAGCGAGTCCCTTGCTACCTTGTGAGTAGAACATGGGAGGCTCCTTTCGTCTGGCTTCGATGGAGCTCTTGTGAAACGTGCCGGGTCGGTGGCCGCCGACCCGGTCTTTCTTTGCGCGCCCCACGGATCTCGTGCGCGCGCGGTCGCTGCTCGAACGCGGCCGGTACGCCGCTGCGGTCGTCGTGTCCTTCGCTGGCCGCCTCCCTGACTGTCCTGACTGTCGCGGGCCAAGTGGGACGGCGCCGTTGCCGAGGTGCATGCGGGCCGGTGCCCGCGAACTCTCCGCGAGTGTGAGGGAGGTCAGAGCCTCCTCTCCTTTTAGATCGTCCCCCCGCGCGTACGCCCATGCAAGACCCGTCGCAAGGTAAAAAGCAAAATTCTTTACACTTGCAGGGACCTTTGCGATGCATGGAGACATGCAAGTTGCACGGCTTCTGTCGCCTCCGCAGTGACGCGCTGGGACCCCCGCCGCCCGGAGGGGCAGGCGTGACCTAAGGGAAAACCTCCCGTACAGCCCCCGTCCGCGCAAAGCTACGCCGGTGCATCCTCTTTACCCCGGGAAGGCTTGCGTCAATCGATCTGGTAGGCCACCTTGCCGGGAACTTTGCGAGTCGTAGTGCACTGACGCGTGCAACTTGCAGTGTACGATGAGCGCTGGAACCCCGGCTTTCCCGGGGTTCTGCAGGTCCTGGTGGCGAGTACGACACCTTCATAACGTGGAGGGGGTTCAGGGCGCGGTGCCCGAGCGTGGCAGTCCTTCTGTCCGCCGTCGCAGGCTCGGCCAGGAGCTTCGCCGGCTGAGGGAGCGTGCCGGCCTGACCGGAGACCAGGTCGCGGAGTCACTGAAGTGGTCCGCCTCCAAGGTCAGCCGGATCGAGACGGCCAAGACCATGCCCCGCAGAGCCGACGTCCAGGCTCTCACCGAGTTGTACGCCGTGGGGGAGGACAAGCAGCGCGAGCTGGTGGACCTCCAGGCCGACGCCGCCAGGAAAGGATGGTGGGAGGAGTATCAAGACGCTCTCCCCGAGGAGTACACGACGCTCCTCGGGCTGGAGGAAGAGGCCACCTTCGAACGGAACTGGGAACCCCAGATCGTTCCGGGCCTGTTCCAGACTCCAGAGTACGCGGAAGAAGTCATCCGGGCAGCGCAGGTGATCAGCCGGATACCTCCTGCCGACATCCGCACCAGAGTCGAGGCGCGCCTGGCACGCCAGAAGCTGTTGACCCGGGACGGGCCGCTCACGGTGTGGGTCGTGATGGACGAGTCGGCGTTGCTGCGCCGGTTCGGCGGTGCCACGGTGATGCGCGAGCAGATCGAACGGCTGATCGAGGTCAGCCGGATGCCGAACGTGCGACTGCAGATCCTGCCACAGGAAGCGTTTCACCCGGTGAACACCGGCTCTTTCATTCATCTTGAATTCAGTGAGTTCCAGGATGTCGTCTACCTCGAAACTCTGCTCGGCGGACGCTGGGTGGAGAACCGCAACGAGGTGTTCGAATATCAGATGGCCTTCGACAATCTGCGCTCCGAAGCGCTCGGTCCGGAAGCCTCGCGGGAGCTCATGCAGAAAATAATCGCTCGCTGGAAATAGTCATCCAGCCATCTTCGCAAAAGGACACGCCATGCAATCGGTCGACCTTACCGGCGCTGAGTGGAAGAAGAGCGCTCGGAGTGCCAGCAACGGCGCGTGCGTCGAGGTCGCCCATCTCGCCCGGGGGTACGTGGGGGTTCGCGACAGCAAGAACCAGGACGGTCCAGTCCTGATCTTCACTCCCCAGGAGTGGGAGGCCTTCGTCGGGGGAGTCAGGGACGGAGAATTCGACATATAGCGAGATGACCGTGCCCGGCCGGCGTGGCAGCGCCGGCCGGTGCGGTCGCAGCGGGCGGGCATGGACCGCCGCAGCCTGTGCGGCACCTGCCCACGCGACTCCCGGCCAGGTTGGGCACCGACCAGGCCGGGAGTCGCCTTGTCAGGCCCTCCGGCGCGCCTCCCTCTGATGCCCTCCGGCGCCTCCCCGCGATGCCGTCCGGCGCCCGCCCATGATGAACGCGTGCAGCGCGTACCCCGCCGCGACGCACACCCCTCCCAGTGCCAGAACCCCCGCCGCATGCGCTCATGCCGATCGGCGTGATGTGACGCGCCCGATGCCCCCGGCGGGGCGATCCGAATTCCGCCCGTCAGGTGCCGCCACTCGCGTACCCCGATCAGGGCTTGCTCGCCAGACGGTTCAGGATGCGGTGTATCGCCCAGCCCGCCGCCAGGCCGGCCAGGCCCCAGACCGCCGTCAGGGCGGTCTCTCTCACCCGCAGGGCGGGTGTTCGCCACGGGCCGCCCATCTCGTATTCCGAGTCCACGATGTCATAGAACCTGCGGGTCCTGCGGTTTCTCGCCGTGGCCAGGCGGTGCTCCCGGGTGTCGCGCCAGAACAGGCGGCCCGGCGGGGTGGCCAGCAGCTCGGCGCGTACGTGGGCGCGCAGCGTCTTCTCGGGCAGCTCGCCCAGCTCGTACAGCAGCTCCCAGTAGGACAGGATCAGGTTCAGGTGCAGATGCCGCCTGGCCTGCCGTGGCGGCCTGCCGCCCGGCGCTCGTACGGCGTTCGCCATCAGGCCCGCCTGGTAGGCGCGGGCGGCCTGCCTGCGTGCGGCGCGACGGTCGCGCGCCTGCAGCGCGAGCGCGTATCCCACCCCGATGACTCCGAAAGCCGACAAAATTCCGGATGTCACGCTATAGGGGGGCTCTCCACGCAAAGCGGCCATAATTCCCCCTAAAGTCAGCACAATCATGCTGAACAGCAGGGTGATCCCAGCCGATGGTCCGCTGCGCAATGGGGATCCAGCGCCCACTCCGCCACTGTCGCACAGAAAGAGCGATCTTGCACTGCGTGGCGCGAACGTGGAACTCTAGCCGGTCATCGCGCTTTACTCTTGGGTTGCGGCGCGGCGGGTGGAAGAGGTTCCTCCTCTGTGGAAAAAATGCTGCCCAAGGGTGGACAAAATTGGGTACGCTCCTGTCCCGGTCACGGGCGAGGTGGGGTGCCCGGATAGAGCAATATGTCCTATTTCGATATCATCAATGTCCTGTCATGGGGGATGAGAGGAAATAAATGCCGCTGGAGATCGCGGTGCTGGACCGCCACGTCGCGGTCCGCGACAGCAAGAACCCCTACGGGGCCGTGCTGTTCTTCACCCTGGCCGAGTGGGCCGCGTTCGTCGCCGACATCAAGGCCGGCTACTACGGCCCCTGACCACGCTCACCACGGCTCCACACGTAACGGGGTCGTCGAGAGCCTTGCTCGGCGGGCCCGTGGGGCCGTGTACTCCGACGCCCTGCTCGCCTCCCGCAAGCGCTGGGTGAGCTGGCCGCGCACGGGGCTCGGCACGCCGCCAAAGCCTGGCCCACGTAGGGCCAGGGGAGTGCCAGGCAGCGGCGGATCTTCCGCAGGGCGGGATGGCCGTGCGCGCCGGAGCCTTCGCGGTGATGCCCTCCCGCCCCCTTCTGCCGGACACGGCCCCCCAAGGCTCCCGCCGCCGCGAGGGCCCGCGCCGGGAAGGGCGCGTGCCGGGAGCGGGACGTGCCGTGAGCGGTCGTGCCGGGGAAGGGGCGCGCGCCGCGAAGCCCGCGCCCGCGAGGGGGCGTGTGGTGCAGGCTCGCGCAGCGGAGGGCGGCGCCGCGAAGGGCCGCGCCGCGAAGGGCCGGGCCGCGAAGGCTCGCGCTGTGTGGGCCCGCGCCGGGAGGGGGTGTGGGTGCAGGCTCGTGCCGGGAATGGCCGCGCCGTGCGGGCCAGTGCCGCGATGGCTGCGCCGTGAGGGCCCGCGCTGGGAGGCGGCCGTGCCGCGGAAGCCTTCGTGCTACAGGGCCGCGGCTGGGAACGCGCGGGGCCCTGCCGCTGGTGCGGCAGGGCCCCGGGGTCGGTCGCCGGTCGGACGGGCGGGGTCGGTAGCCGGTCGGACGGGCCGGTGTGGTCGGCGGTGGATGCGGCCGGTGGTTTCTCTGGGCTCAGGCGAGGCCCAGGCCCTGGGCGACGCCCTCGCCGAGGTCCTTGTGGATGTTGGTCCAGTACTCGACGACGCGCTTGCGCATGTCGGTGGTCACCTCGGGGGCCGAGGCGTGGCCGACGATGTTGCTGACCAGGTGGGCGCGGTCGGTGTCGGACAGTACGTTCTCCCACAGCGCGCGAGGCTGCACGTAGTCGTCGTCCTCGGCGTGCTTGGTGTACGCGCTGCGCAGGATCTCACCGGTCACGTGGTAGTTCTCGCCCTCGTACAGCGACGGGTCGGCGGCGGGGCCGTTGACCGAGTTGGGGGCGTACACCGGGTCGCCGGGGTTGCTGTAGCGCATGCTGCCGTCGCGGTTGTAGCTGTGCACCGGCGACCTGGGCGCGTTGATCGGGAGCTGGAGGTAGTTGGGCCCGATCCGGTAGCGGTGGGTGTCGGGGTAGGAGAACAGGCGGCCCTGGAGCATCTTGTCCGGCGACGGGCCGATGCCCGGCACCAGGTTCGCCGGCTCGAAGCCCGCCTGCTCGACCTCGGCGAAGTAGTTGATCGGGTTGCGGTTCAGCACGAACCGGCCGATCGTGATCTCCGGGTAGTCGGAGTGCGGCCAGACCTTGGTCAGGTCGAAGGGGTTGAACCGGTAGTCGGCCGCGTCCTCGAACGGCATGATCTGCACCTTCACCTTCCACGCCGGGTGGTCGCCCGCCGCGATGGAGGTGTACAGGTCGCGGATGTGCGCGTCGGGGTCCTCCGCCTGGAGCGCCTTGGCCTCGGCGTCGGTGAGGTTCTCGATGCCCTGCTCGGTCTTGAAGTGGTACTTGATCCAGAACTTCTCGCCCGCCGCGTTGTACCACAGGAAGGTGTGGGAGCCGAAGCCGTGCATGTGCCGCCACGTCTTCGGGGTGCCGCGGTCGGTCATCAGGAACGTCACCTGGTGCGCCGACTCGGGGGAGAGGGTCCAGAAGTCCCACTGCATGTTGTGGTCGCGCAGGTGGTTGTCGGCGCGGCGCTTCTGGGAGTGGATGAAGTCGGAGAACTTCGAGGGGTCGCGGATGAAGAAGATCGGCGTGTTGTTGCCGACGATGTCGTAGTTGCCTTCTTCGGTGTAGAACTTGATCGCGAAGCCGCGCGGGTCGCGGGCGGTGTCGGCGCTGCCGAGCTCGCCGGCGACGGTGGAGAAACGCAGGAAGAGCGGGGTCTCCTTGCCCTTCTGGAACAGCTTGGCCTTGGTGTACTGGCTCACGTCCTCGGTGATCTGCAGGATGCCGTGCGCCCCACCGCCCTTGGCGTGCACCACGCGCTCGGGGACCCGCTCACGGTTGAAGTGGGCCATCTTCTGGATGAGGTAGTGGTCCTGCAGCAGAAGCGGGCCGTTGGGCCCGACGGACAGCGAGAACTCGTCGCTCGGCGCGGGAATGCCCGCGTCCGTCGTGGTGATGGGCCTGTCGGTCATTGCGCGGTCCCTCCGGATCGTCGGTGATGGAGCACGGCTACGCCTGGACTCCGAATCGCAGCCGATGGTCGTGGGGGGTGCCGGGGCTAGGTGGCGGCTGCTGCCGCCTGGCAGGAGGGGCAGATGCCCCAGAACGTGACGTCGGCCTCGTCGATGAGAAAACCGGCGCTGTCGGACGGATCGAGGCAGGGCGCCTCGCCCCTCACGCAGTCGACGTCGGTGACCGCGCCGCACCTGCGGCACACGAGGTGGTGGTGGTTGTCTCCCACCCGCGCCTCGTAGCGCGCCGGAGACCCCATGGGCTCGATCTTGCGAAGGAGCCCGGCCTTGTGCAGCGCGGCGAGAGCGTCGTAGACGGCCTGGAGCGAGACGTGCCCGACGCGCTCGCGCACCCGCCGGTGCACGGCCTCCACCTCAAGGTGGTCGCCTTCGCGCACGGTCTTCATGATCGCCAGCCGGGCCGCGGTCACCCGCAACCCGGCCGCACGAAGCCGGTCCACATCGCTCACGTTCGTGAGCCTATGCGGTAAACCTGAATCATTCAAGTAAAGGAATCCTTCCAGGCTTGTGTCCGGGTATGTCCCAAGTATGGGGAAGTTCATGCCTCTGCCCAGAGACGGCATGGTTCGGTATGGCATGCTTCGGTATCAATGGACAGCCACCCGACCCCCCGCCGCCGCCTGGCGCTCGCGGCGGTCGCGGCTGTGTCGGCGCTGTCGGCCGCCGCCTGCTCGTCGGCCGCCGAGTCGCAGGACACGGGCGCGGGCTCCGCCGACAAGAGCGTCCAGTCGGTGGAGACGCCCACCGCCAAGCCGAGCCCGGTACGCCGGCCGTACACGATCAGCTTCGGCGGCGACGTGCACTTCGAGGGCGTGCTGCGCACGCGCCTGAACGCCAACCCCCGTACGGCGCTCGGCCCGATCGCCTCGGTGCTCAAGCGGGCCGACATCGCGATGGTGAACCTGGAGACGGCCATCACCACCGCCGGAACCCCCGCGCCGGGCAAGCAGTACACCTTCCGCGCCCCGCCGTCCGCGCTGACCGCGCTCAAGGCGGCCGGGGTGGACGTCGCGTCCATGGCCAACAACCACGGCATGGACTACATGGAGAGCGGGCTGGCCGACTCCCTGGCCGCCATCCGCAAGACGCGCTTCCCGGTGGTCGGGATCGGCAGGAACGCGGCGGCGGCGTACCGGCCGTACCGGAAGGTCGTCAACGGCAACCGCGTCGCGATCATCGGCGCGACGCAGGTGCTGGACGCGGAGTTCATCCAGTCCTGGACCGCCACCGACACCAAGGGCGGGCTGGCCTCGGCCAAGGAGGAGGACCGGCTGATCCAGGCCGTACGCGCGGCGCGCAAGAACTCCGACACGGTGATCGTGCACCTGCACTGGGGCACCGAGCTGCAGAAGTGCCCCAACGAGGCGCAGCGCTCGCTGGCCCCCAAGCTGATCGCCGCCGGCGCCGACGTGATCGTCGGCGGGCACGCGCACATCCTGCTCGGCAGCGGCTACCTCAAGGGCAGGTACGTCAACTACGGCATGGGCAACTTCGTCTTCTACAACTGGGGCCCCGAGACCGGCAAGACGGGCGTGCTGACCCTGACCATCAACGGGCGCAAGGTGCTCAAGGAGCAGTGG
This sequence comes from Thermocatellispora tengchongensis, assembly GCF_014202315.1. Taxonomy (GTDB): domain Bacteria; phylum Actinomycetota; class Actinomycetes; order Streptosporangiales; family Streptosporangiaceae; genus Thermocatellispora; species Thermocatellispora tengchongensis. The sequence continues at coordinate 150,022 of NZ_JACHGN010000019.1, forward strand.
ACCCCCGCGACCATCCAGGGCGGGGTGCCGGTGCCGCTCACCGGCTCGGCCCGCACCCAGGCGGTGGCCGACTGGAAGGCGCTGCGCTCCTGCGCCGGGCTCACCGCCAAACCGTAGGGCCGCGATGCCGAGGTGGGCCGTCGAAGGCCCGCTCGGCGACGAAATCCGGCGTCTGACGGGTAAAGCCTGACCAGAGTGCGGTCAAGCGGGCAAGATGAGGTGGTGTCCACCTTGCCAGCCGAACACCTTGACGACGGCACGGAGTCCACACCTTTGCGGCGTCGCCCCACACAGCGTCGCAGTGCCCGCCGGGTCGAGCGCATGCTCGACGCGTGCGCGGAGCTGCTCGACGAGATCGGCTACGAAGCCCTCTCCACCACCAGGATCGCCGAGCGGGCCGGGGTGGCCATCGGCTCGGTGTACCAGTTCTTCCCCGACAAGAAGGCCATCGCCCAGGCGCTGACCCGGCGCAACGTCGAGCTCTTCGCGGCGCGCGTCGGCGCCCGGTTCATGTCCGAGGAGCTCGGCGGGTGGTGGGACGCGGTCGATGCGATCATCGACGAGTACGTCGAGATGCACCGCACCGTCCCCGGCTTCCGCTCCCTGCACTTCGCCGACGTGCTCGACCTCCACCTGCTCGACACCGTGGCCGACAACAACACCGTGATCGCCGGTCGGCTGCGCGCGATGCTGCTGGCGGAGTACGGCCTGGCCGACAGCGCCGAGCTCGACCTGGGCCTGTCGGTCATCGCCGAGGCGGGCGACGCGGTGCTCAAGCTCGCCTTCCGGCACGACCCCGCGGGCTCCCCGGCCGTGGTGGAGGAGGCCAAGAAGCTGGTGCGCGGTTACCTGTCGTCCCTGCTCACGACGGCGGCGAGACGCGCCTGAGCCCGTCCCCGGCCCGCCGGGGCCGGTCGTCGTCCGCACCGCCGCGATCCCTCGCGCCGCGGCGGTCCTCGGCGACCGCCGGGGGCGGCTCGCACAGGCGCAGCCGCTTGGGGGCGTACACGCCGCCGCTCAGCCTGACCTCGCGCTCCCGCGAGCGGATCTCCGCCTCCAGGCTGCGCAGATCGCGCTCCGCCTTCTCGATCGCTTCGAGGCGGCCGGACAGATACCCGGCCGCCCCCGGCACGATGGCCGAGAGCGCTATCGCGCAGGTCACGGTGAAGGTCGCCTGCCTGGACAGCCCCATCGCAGCTTCCTTCCGCCGGCTGGATCGTCACGGCGTGTCGTATATGCCCGACTCGACGGAGGGACACGCTGTCCCGTAGTCAACCATGTACGATTCGTTGCCGAATCGAGGAGCCTGTCCGCTGTGCCCAATGTCCCGGCAAAATGGAGCGTCGCTCGGTAGTCTCGCGGTGTGGCGAATGTGACGCGTGAGCACCTTGATCGGTTGCTGGAGCATGCCCTTCTGGCGGACGACCACGAGTCGCTGGCCAGGCAACTTGACGAGCTCGCACAGTCGTACGTGTCGGGCGACGTCTCCCGCGCGGCCATCCTCGCCCTGGCCGCCGAGGAGTGGCGCCAGGCAGGCCAGCCCGCGCGCGCCCTCGACTGCTTCCAGCGTGCGGTTGACGACGGCGGCGAGGTGGCGGTGGACCCCCGCGCCGGGATCGCCGACACCCTCTTCGAACTCGACCGCCCCGACGAGGCCCGCCAGATAATCGCCAAGATCCACAGCGAGGGCACCGCGTCCCCCGCCACGATCCTCAACATCGCCGAGACCCTCGCCGCCTACGGCGACCTCAAAGCCGCCCACGAGTGGGCCACCCAGGGCGTCCTGCTGTTCACCCCCGGCGACGAGAACCCCGAACACGCCGCCCTCCTGCGCGCCCGCTACCGCATCCGCCTCGACCTCGGCCTCCCCGAGGACGAACTCGACGCCCAGCTCTCCTGACCCCGGCCCTCCGCCAGGGCACCCCTGAGGGGTCGTGTCCGGCGTGGGTGTGTCACCGTTCGGGAGGAGGCGGCCGGAGGGTGTCGCGTTTCCGCAAGTTGCGGCATCCACCCCCATCCCGTCGGGCGCAAGATCCACCGTTGCCCGGACACTCCCTCCGGCGTCGGTGTCTGCGGGGGGCCACGGGGAGGCTAGGCGCGCGCGCCTCTGTCGGGGTTCCGCGCGCGTCCGCAGGGTTCGGTGCCCCTCTGCCGGGGTTCCAACGCACGGGTCCTGGGCGCGCTCGCGTGGCGGCGAGGGGATGGGCGTTCGCGCATGGCGGCGGTTGGGCGCGCGTGGGGCGGTGGGATGGGCGTGCCGGGGTGGGGGCGGATGGGTGGGCGTGGGGCGGCGCGATGGCGCGCGCATGGCGGCGCGATGGGTAGGTACGTACCGGTGCGCGGTGATGGGGCACACGGGTCACGTCCCTCCGGCTCGCGCGTGCGTCAGGGCGCGATGGGCACGGCCGCACGGCCTTGCCTTGGCAGGCGTCGGCGGCTCTCGTGGGTGAGGGTGCCGGTCATCCGGCTCCGGGCCAGATCGACTATGGCGCTTGCCTCGGCCGGGCGCAGCGCGCTGGAGGCCGGTGGCCGGGCGCACCGCCTGGCTACGGCACTGCCGGTTGCGGCAGTGTCGGCTGCGGCACTGCCCTGCGGTGCCGCAGGTGCGCGGCGTGGGTGCCGCGCACCCTCGCGGCCGCCCGCTGCCGCCACGTGTTCTCCCGTGGCGGCAGTGGCACCTCGCCGATGACGGTGTCGATGAAGCCCATGACGGTGTCGATGAACGGGGAGGCACTTCGGCGGCACCACCTCGCCCCATAGTGCGGCAGCGCCTGCTGGGTGTGCGGGACCACGGCGTCCGGGAAGACCGCCTCCCGCAGCGCGGAGGTTGACCCCAGCCGGTGCCCGTCCCGGTCCTCAGGCGGCCCGACGTCCGCCACGACGGGCCCCGTACGCCCCTCCATCCGGGACTGGGACCGGTGTGCCATCGTGGCTGGTTACCAGGCCGGGAGCAGGCGGAGGGGGAGGGATGTCGTGCCCAGGGCCTCGGCGCCGGTGAGAAGGGCCGCCGGGGCGGGGCTGATCGACGCCGGGGCGGTCTCGGGGGCCGAGGGGAGGGCCGGGAGGCCGGGGATGTCGGGGAGGGTGGGAAGGGCGGGGAGGCTGTCCTGGGCCGGGAGGGGCTGCCTCGTGGCCCGGAGCGGCGTGTTCCGCGGGTGCCTGGCGGAGGTGTGGGGCCGGAGTGCGGCGGCCGGGTGGGCGGTGGTCGTGGCCATGCGCTTGGCGGCGGTGGGGAGGGCGGGCAGGTTGCCGCCCGCGGCGGCGCCGCCGAGGTTGCCCAGGCCGAGGATGGCGGTGGTGCGGGCCAGGCCGGGCAGGCCGGCCTTCTTGGCGGTGGTCTCCATGGTGCTCAGGACCTCGTCGCCGGCCGGTGGCTTGAAGCGGCGGGAGGTGGCGGTGGCGCGGATGCCGGTGTTCTTCTCGCACAGGGTGGCGAGGGTGGTGGGGTTCTCCAGCACCGTGAGCATCCGCAGGTCCTGACAGGTGGAGGCGGCGGCCGGGAGCGCGGTGAGCGCGGTCGCGGCGGCCGCCGCCAGGGCGGTTCCCACGGCGATCCCGATGCGCCGGGCCGGGCGCCGTGCGGCGCCCTGCCGGTTTCCTGCTGCGTTCGACATGCACGTCCCCCTGGTCGTGTCGGTGTCTTCGACCGTGTCGGTGTCTTCGACGGACGCCGAAGCTAGCAGGGGCGTGCGGGCCGCTCGCGGACTTGGGCCAATGGTGGGGAAGTGCTTACCTCAGCGGACGCTGGGCTCGCGGGCGGCCGAGACCGTGAGGGTGTCGCCGGCCTCGTCGAGGTCCACCACGACCTCGTCGCCGTCCTGGATCTCGCCGGACAGCACCTTCTTGGCGAGCTGGTCGCCGATCGCCGACTGGACCAGGCGGCGCAGCGGGCGCGCGCCGTACAGGGGGTCGTACCCGGTGAGGGCGAGCCAGTCGCGGGCGCCCGCGGTGACGGTGAGGGTGAGCCTGCGGTCGGCCAGCCTGCGGGCGAGCCGGGCCACCTGGAGGTCCACGATCCGGGTCAGCTCCTCCGAGCCGAGCGCGTCGAAGACGATCACGTCGTCGAGCCGGTTGAGGAACTCCGGCTTGAACGACGCCCGCACCGCGTTCAGCACCGCCGTACGCTTCGCGTCGGCCTCCATCGCCGGGTCCACCAGGAACTGGGAGCCGATGTTGGAGGTGAGGATCAGGATCGTGTTGCGGAAGTCGACCGTGCGGCCCTGCCCGTCGGTCAGCCGCCCGTCGTCGAGCACCTGGAGCAGGATGTCGAACACCTCGGGGTGGGCCTTCTCGACCTCGTCGAGCAGCACCACGGTGTACGGCCGCCGCCGCACCGCCTCGGTGAGCTGGCCGCCCTCCTCGTAGCCGACGTAGCCGGGAGGGGCGCCCACGAGCCGCGCCACGGCGTGCTTCTCGCTGTACTCCGACATGTCGATGCGGGTCATCGCCCGCTCGTCGTCGAACAGGAAGTCGGCCAGCGCCTTGGCCAGCTCGGTCTTGCCCACGCCCGTCGGACCGAGGAACAGGAAGGAGCCGGTCGGCCGGTCGGGGTCGGAGATGCCGGCCCGCGCGCGGCGTACGGCGTCGGAGACGGCCTGCACCGCCTGGTGCTGGCCGATCAGCCGCTTGCCGATCTCCTCCTCCATGCGCAGCAGCTTGGCGGTCTCGCCTTCGAGCAGCCGCCCGGCCGGGATGCCGGTCCACGCCGAGATCACCTGGGCGATGTCGTCGGGGCCGACCTCCTCCTTGACCATGGCGTCCTCGGGCTGCGCCTGCGCGGTGGCCTCCTGGAGCTCCCGCTCCAGCCTGGGCACCTCGGCGTACATCAGCCGGGACGCGGTCTCGAAGTCGCCGTCGCGCTGCGCCCGCTCGGCCGCGCCGCGCGCGTCGTCGAGCTGCTTCTTCAGCTCGCCGACCCGGTTCAGCCCGGACTTCTCCCGCTCCCAGCGCGCGACCAGGGCGTTCAGCTCCTCCTGCCGGTCGGCGAGGTCCTGGCGCAGCTTCTCCAGCCGCTGCCGGCTGGCCTCGTCGGTCTCCTTGGCGAGCGCCAGCTCCTCCATCTTGATCCGATCGACCGTACGCTGCAGCTCGTCGATCTCCACCGGCCGGGAGTCGATCTCCATGCGGAGCCGGGACGCGGCCTCGTCCACCAGGTCGATGGCCTTGTCGGGCAGGAACCGCGAGGTGATGTAGCGGTCGGACAGGGACGCCGCGGCGACCAGGGCGCTGTCGGCGATCTGCACCTGGTGGTGCGCCTCGTAGCGGCCCTTGAGGCCGCGCAGGATCGCGATCGTGTCGGCGACCGTCGGCTCGCCCACGAACACCTGCTGGAAGCGGCGCTCCAGCGCCGGGTCCTTCTCGATCCGCTCGCGGTACTCGTCCAGCGTGGTCGCGCCGATCATGCGCAGCTCGCCGCGGGCCAGCATCGGCTTGAGCATGTTGCCGGCGTCCATCGCGCCCTCGGCCGCGCCGGCGCCCACGACGGTGTGCAGCTCGTCGATGAAGGTGATGATCTGGCCGTCGCTCTCCTTGATCTCGCTCAGCACGGCCTTCAGGCGCTCCTCGAACTCGCCGCGGAACTTCGCGCCCGCGACCATGGCGCCGAGGTCGAGCGAGACGAGCCGCTTGTTGCGCAGGCTCTCGGGGACGTCGCCGGCCACGATGCGCTGGGCCAGGCCCTCGACGACGGCGGTCTTGCCGACGCCGGGCTCACCGATCAGGACCGGGTTGTTCTTGGTGCGCCGCGACAGCACCTGCACGACGCGGCGGATCTCGGAGTCGCGCCCGATGACCGGGTCGAGCTTGCCCGCGCGGGCCCGCTCGGTGAGGTCGACGCCGTACTTCTCCAGCGCCTGGTAGGTGTCCTCGGGCGTCTCGCTGGTGACCCGGGCGTGCCCGCGCACCTTCTCGAAGGCGTCGAGCAGCGCGGCCGGGGTGGCCCCCTTGGACTTCAACAGCTCGGCGATCGGCCCGCCGTCGGTGGCCAGGCCGACGAGAAGGTGCTCGGTGGAGACGTACTCGTCCTCAAGCTGCTTGGCCCGCGCCGCCGCGGTGTTGAGCACCACGAGGAGCTGGCGCGAGGTGGACGGCGCGCCGACCGTGGCCCCCTGTGCCTTGGGCAGCGCTTCGAGCTGCTGCTCGGCGGCGGTGCGCAGCGCCTTCCAGTCGGCGCCCACGGCCTCCAGCAGAGGTACGGCCGTGCCGCCGCTCTGGGCGAGCAGCGCGGTGAACAGGTGAGCCGGGGCGACCTCGGGGTTGCCTTCGGCGGCGGCCCGCCGAATGGCCGAGGAGATCGCCTCCTGGCTCTTCTTGGTGAGCTTGTAGTCCATGGCGGCTTCCCCCCGTAGCAAGGTTCGTGGCAGTTCGTATGGTTCGTCAGGCGGGTGGCAGTTCGTAGCGGATCAGCGCGCGGATCATGGAGAGCTCGGCCCGGAGCCGGTGGACCTCCTCGCGGAGGCGGATGTTCTCGTTCTCCAACTCCAGGATCCGCTTGATGCCGGCGAGGTTGATGCCCTCCTCCTGGGAGAGCCGCTGCACCTCGCGCAGCAGCACGATGTCTCGGGTGGAGTACAGGCGGCCACGACCGGCCGTACGGCCCGGACTGACCAGGCCGAGCCGGTCGTACTGCCGCAGGGTCTGCGGGTGCAGACCCGAAAGCTGCGCCGCCACCGAGATCACGTAGACGGGTGTCTCGTCGGACAGATCGAAGTAGTTGGCGTCCATGGGATCACTCGCTTCTGGCCAGCTCTATCAGCTCGGCGCGCGGGTCCTGGCCGGCGGTGATGTCGCGGAACTCGGTGAGCAGGCCGCGTGCCTTGTCGTCCAGGTTCTGCGGCACGGCCACCTCGACCGTGACGAGCATGTCGCCCTTCGTGCCGTCCTTGCGCGCCACCCCACGGCCGCGGACCCGGAAGGTCCGGCCGTTGGGCGTGCCCTCGGGGATGCGCACCGTCACCGGCATCCCCTTCAGCGTGGGCACCTTGATCTCCGCGCCGAGCGCCGCCTCGGCGAACGTGACCGGCACGGTGATCGTCAGGTTCTCGCCCGAGCGGCCGAAGACCGGGTGCGGCTTGACGTGGATCTGCACGTACAGGTCGCCTGCCGGGCCGCCGTTCTCGCCGGGCGCCCCCTTGCCCTTCAGGCGGATGCGCTGGCCGTCGCCCACGCCCGCGGGGATGCGGGCCTGGATCGTACGGGTGCTCTTGCCGCGCCCGCTGCCCTCGCAGACCGGGCACGGGTCGTCCACGATCAGGCCGCGGCCCTTGCAGTCGCGGCACGGCTCGGAGAAGGCGAAGTTGCCCAGGTTGCGGCTGGCCGCGCCGGTGCCGTCGCACGTCGGGCAGACGCGCGGGGTGGTGCCGGCCCTGGCCCCCGTGCCCGAGCAGGCCGAGCAGGCGGAGGAGCTGGTCAGCCGCAGGGACACCGTGGTGCCCTGCGCGGCCTCGGTGAAGCTCAGCGTCACCTCGGACTCGATGTCCTGGCCGCGCCGCGGGCGCGTGCCGGTGGTCGTGCGCCCGCCCCCGCGGTTGAACAGTCCGCCGAAGATGTCGCCGATCCGCTCGCCCGCCCCGGTGCCGCCGCCCGTGCCGCCGAACAGGTCGCCGAAGTCGAAGGGGAACCCGCCGCCACGGGGGGCGCCGCCCCCCGTGTAGCCGCCGAGCCCGCCCGATCCGAACAGGGTGCGCGCCTCGTCGTACTCCTTGCGCCGCTTGGCGTCGGAGAGGACGTCGTAGGCCTCCGAGACCTCCTTGAACTTGGCCTCGGTCTGCGTGTTGCCCTGGTTGGCGTCGGGGTGGTACTGCCTGGCCAGCTTGCGGTACGCCTTCTTGATCTCTTCGGCTGTCGCGGTCTTGGGCACACCAAGGACGGCGTAGTAGTCCTTCTCCAGGTAGTCCTTGGTGCTCATCTATTGCGTCCTTCGATCAAGAGGGGTGGTTTCAGTTCTCCGACGTGCCCTGCGCGCCGGGCTCACCGGAGGTCTCGCCGGACGGCTCGGCCCGCTCGGCCTGATCGGCGGCCGGCGCCGCCTGCGCCGCGGGCTCCTCGGGCTCGGCCACCGCCACCCTCGCCGGGCGGATGACCCGCTCGCCGATGCGGTAGCCGGGCTGCAGGATCTTGACGCAGGTCGGCTCGGTCACGTCGGGAGAGTAGCTGTGCATCAGCGCCTCGTGCACCGTCGGGTCGAACTGGTCGCCCTCGGCGCCGAAGGGCACCAGGCCCAGCTTGGTGAGCGCCGCCTCCAGCGACTCGCTCACCTTGGCGAATCCGCCGGTGAGCTCGCCGTGCTCGCGGGCCCTGCCGATGTCGTCGAGCACCGGGAGCAGCTCCATGAGCGCCCCCGCCACCGCCTGCTCGCGCACCGCGACCTGGTCACGCTGCACGCGCTTGCGGTAGTTCGAGTACTCGGCCTGCAGCCGCTGCAGGTCGGCGGTGCGCTCGGCGAGCTGCTCGGCGATGTCGCCCGGGGCGGCGGGCGCGCTCGCGGACGCGCCCGCTCCGTCGCCGGCGGTCTCGCCCGAGGGCGGGGGCGCGGCGTGCGCCCCCCGGCTCCGCGCCTCGCCCGTCTCGGGGTCGATCTTCCGGTTGTCGCGGATCACCGGCTCCTGATCGGGCCCGTTCTCACGCGTGTTCACGGATCGTTCCTCCTCGTCGCAGCCCGCGTCACTGGTCGCGCTTCGGCTGCTCGTCATCGACGATCTCGGCCTCGACGACGTCGTCGTCGGCCTTGCCGGCGTCCTGCGGCCCGGCCTGGTCGCCCGGGGTGGCACCCTGGGCGCCACTGGCCTGCTGCTGGGCGTAGATCGCCGAACCCATCTTCTGGCTGACGGTCGCGAGCTTCTCGGCCGCGGTGCGGATCGCCGCGGTGTCGGTGCCCTCAAGCGCCTTCTTCAGCTCGGCCAGCGAGTCGTTGACCTCGGTCTTGACGTCGGCCGGGACCTTGTCGTCGTTCTCGCGGAGGAACTTCTCGGTCTGGTAGGCCAGCGCGTCGGCGTTGTTGCGCGTCTCGGCCTCCTCGCGACGCTTCTTGTCCTCCTCGGCGTAGGACTCGGCCTCGCGCATCATGCGCTCGATGTCGTCCTTCGGCAGCGCCGAGCCGCCGGTGATCGTCATCGTCTGCTCCTTGCCGGTGCCGAGGTCCTTGGCGGAGACGTTGACGATGCCGTTGGCGTCGATGTCGAAGGTGACCTCGATCTGCGGGATGCCGCGGGGCGCCGGGGCGATGCCGGTCAGCTCGAAGGTGGCCAGCTTCTTGTTGTACGAGGCGATCTCGCGCTCACCCTGGTAGACCTGGATCTGCACCGACGGCTGGTTGTCCTCGGCCGTGGTGAAGACCTCCGACCGCTTGGTCGGGATCGTGGTGTTGCGCTCGATGATCTTGGTGAAGATGCCGCCCTTGGTCTCGATGCCCAGGCTCAGCGGGGTCACGTCGAGCAGCAGGACGTCCTTGACCTCGCCCTTGAGCACACCGGCCTGGAGCGCGGCGCCGATCGCCACGACCTCGTCGGGGTTGACGCCCTTGTTGGGCTCCTTGCCGCCGGTCAGCTCCTTGACCAGGTCGGCCACCGCGGGCATCCGGGTCGAGCCGCCGACGAGCACCACGTGGGCGATGTCGGACACCTTGATCCCGGCGTCCTTGATCACCTGGTGGAAGGGGCCCTTGCAGCGCTCAAGGAGGTCGGCGGTGATCCGCTGGAACTCGGCGCGGGTCAGCTTCTCCTCAAGGTGCAGCGGGCCCTCGGCCGAGGCGGTGATGTAGGGCAGGTTGATCGTGGTCTCGGACTGGCTGGACAGCTCGATCTTCGCCTTCTCGGCGGCCTCGCGCAGCCGCTGCAGCGCCATCTTGTCCTTGGACAGGTCGACGCCGTGGGCGTTCTTGAACCGGGTGACCAGCTCGTTGACGATGCGCTGGTCCCAGTCGTCGCCACCGAGGTGGTTGTCGCCGCTGGTGGCCTTCACCTCGACGAAGCCGTGGCCGTCCTCCTGGCCGACGTCGAGCAGGGACACGTCGAAGGTGCCGCCGCCGAGGTCGAAGACCAGGATGGTCTGGTCCTTCTCCTTGTCCAGGCCGTAGGCCAGGGCCGCGGAGGTGGGCTCGTTGATGATGCGCAGGACGTTCAGGCCCGCGATCTGGCCGGCCTCCTTGGTCGCCTGGCGCTGGGCGTCGTTGAAGTAGGCCGGGACGGTGATCACCGCGTCGGTGATCTTCTCGCCGAGGTACGCCTCCGCGTCCTGCTTGAGCTTCTGCAGCACGAAGGCGCTGATCTGCTGCGGGGTGAACTTCTTGCCGTCGATCTCGATGGACCAGTTGGTGCCCATCTCACGCTTGACCGAACGGATGGTGCGCTCGACGTTGGTCACGGCCTGCCGCTTGGCGACCTCGCCGACCAGCACCTCGCCGTTCTTGGCGAAGGCCACCACGGACGGCGTGGTGCGCGAGCCCTGCGCGTTGGCGATGACGGTGGGCTCACCGCCCTCAAGAATCGAGACGACGGAGTTGGTCGTCCCCAGGTCGATACCTACCGCACGTGCCATGAGTACGTCCTTGTAGTCAAAGTTGAGTCTGTCGGGCTCAAGGTTACGGGACTGGCCGACTTTGTCAAACAGTCCTTGTATCAAACACCTTGAGCCTACTCGACTCAACTCAGATGCGCGCGGAGACATTCCCGGCTTCGCGTGCCGACGTGAAGACGACTCAGACGGCGACTCGGGCGGCGACTCAGACGGCGGCTCGGGCGGAGGTGGCGGCTAAGGTCGCGGCTCAGGCGCCGTCGATCACCTTCCGGTCGCCCAGCGGGGCCTTGAGGGTGACCGTGGTCGTCTTCTCGATGGCTATCTCAATACAGGCGACGTTCTGGGCGTCCTGTGGAGTTCCCTCGTACAGCGTGATCTCCACCGTGCGGTCGGTCTCCTTGACGTCCACCCGGTCGAGGGTGTGGCACGGCTCCACGCCGGAGGTCCACAGGATCTGCACCCGGTTCGTGTCGCCGACGGGCGTCACCTTGGTCCAGCGGATCGGGCGCGGGTCGGCGACCCCGCCCTTGGGCGTGACCGGGCTCGGCGACGCGTACGGCGCGCTGGGCGCCGGCGTCGCGACCGGCGCGCTCGTCGATACGGGCTCGTCGGGCGAGCCGGTGGCGCCGGAGGGCGTCGCGCTGGTGGCGCCGCCACATCCCGTGGCGAGCAGCAGGCCGGAGAGCAGAAGGGTGGCTGTGGTCATCCGCATACCCCTACAACGTGCCTGGTCGCGCCCCGGTTCATCCCGGGGCGTTGACGGACGGCATGCCGGCACTTAAATTCATCGCATGATGAAATTAGAGGAGGCGGCGGTGGCCGTACGGGATCTCCGGGTCCGGCGCGGGCGGCGGGAGGTGCTGCGCGGGCTGACCTTCACCGTGCCGCGCGGCGGCGTCGTCGGCCTGCTCGGGCCGAGCGGATGCGGCAAGACCACGCTGATGCGCGCGATCGTCGGCGTGCAGATCGTCGAGAGCGGCACGGTCACCGTGCTGGGCGAGCCCGCGGGCAGCCCGCCCCTGCGCGCCCGCGTCGGCTACTCCACCCAGAGCCCCGCCGTGTTCTCCGACCTGACCGTCGCCGAGAACCTGGCCTACTTCGCCTCCGTGCTCGGCGCGCCCAGGAGCGACGTGTCCCGCGTGATCGAGGAGGTCGGCCTCACCGGCGCCGCGCGGCAGCTCGCCGGCACTCTGTCCGGCGGCCAGCGCGGCCGGGCGAGCCTGGCGGTGGCCCTGCTCGGACGGCCCGAGCTGCTGGTGCTCGACGAGCCGACCGTCGGCCTGGACCCGGTGCTGCGCGAGGAGCTGTGGACGCTGTTCCACCGGCTCGCCGGCGACGGCGTCACCCTGCTCGTCTCCAGCCACGTCATGGACGAGGCGGCGCGCTGCGGGCGCCTGCTGCTGATGCGCGAGGGCGCGATCCTCGCCGACGACTCGCCCGCCGCCCTGCTGGCGCGCACGGGCGGCAGGGACCTGGAGGCGGCCTTCCTCCGCCTCATCGCGGAACGGGAGGCGCAGCCGGCATGAACGTGTCGATCACCCTGGCCACCGCGCGGCGGATCATGACCCAGCTCCGGCACGACCACCGTACGGTCGCGCTGATGCTGCTGGTGCCGTCGCTGGTGATGATCCTGCTCTACTACGTGATCGACGACGAGCGGGCGTTCGGGCAGTGGGCGCCGGTCCTGCTGTGCCTGTTCCCGTTCCTGGTGATGTTCCTGGTCACCTCGATCGGCACGCTGCGCGAGCGCGCCTCCGGCACCCTGGAGCGGCTGATGGCCTCGCCGCTGGGCAAGCTGGACCTGCTGCTCGGGTACGGGATCGCGTTCGGCCTCATGGCCTGTCTCCAGGTCGCGCCGGCGCTGGCGGTGTCGCTGACCTGGCTCGGCCTCGACCTGGCCGGCTCGGCCGCGCCCCTGGTCGTGGTGGCGGTGCTCAACGCCCTGCTCGGCACCGCGTTCGGGCTGCTGTGCAGCGCGTTCGCGCGCACCGAGTTCCAGGCGGTGCAGTTCATGCCGGTCGTCATGATGCCGCAGATCCTGCTCGGCGGGGTGATCGTGCCGCGCGACCAGATGGCCACGGCGCTGGAGTGGATCTCCAACGCGCTGCCGCTGTCGTACGCGGTGGACGCGATGCGCGAGGCCGTCACCGCGAGCGAGGTCGGCCCCTCCTTCTGGCGCGACGTGACCGTGGTCGGCGGGTCGGCGCTGCTCGCCCTGGCGCTCGGCGCCGCGACCCTGCGCCGCCGCACCCCATGAACCTCCCCGGTACGGCCGCCCGGTGCGCGTAGTGTGGATTGTCTCCCTCCGCCCGTGAGCGACTACGGAAGGTGAGACTCATGCTGCGCCGACTCATGCTCGCCGCCGCCCGCCACGAGCGGGCCGAGCACCTCGCCCGCTCCTCGGCCCCCGTACGCCGCCTCGTCGCCCGGTACGTCGCCGGCGAGACCGCCGACGACGCCGTGCGCGCCGCGCGCGGCCTGACCGCGCTCGGCATGCGGATCGCCGTGGACCACCTCGGCCCCGCCGGAGAGGACACCGTGCCGGGAGGTCAGGAGGCCGGCGTCCGCGCCTACCTCGACCTGATCGACCGCCTCGCCGCGGCCGGGCTCGCCGCGGGCGCCGACGTCTCACTGCGGCCCTCCGCGCTCGGCCTGGGCCCCTCCGGGCACCGCGCCGCCGACATGACGGCCGCGGCCGAGCCCGTCTGCGCCGCGGCCGCCGCCGCAGGCGCCACCGTCACCCTGATGCCCGAGGAGTTCACCCAGGTCGAACCCGCCCTGGAGGCCCTGGAGACCCTGCGCAAGGAGCACCCCGACGTGGGCGTGGCCGTGCAGGCGTACCTCCGGCAGGCCGAGGACCACTGCCGCGCCCTGGCCGGCCCCGGCTCCCGGGTGCGGCTGACCAAGGGCGCCTACCGGGCGCCCGAGGCCCTGGCCTACACCACGTCCGCCGAGGTGGACCGCTCGTACGCCCGCTGCCTGAAGATCCTCATGGCCGGCCAGGGCCACCCCGTCATCGCCACGCACGACCGCCGCCTCCTGGAGATCGCCGCCGCCCTCGCCGTCCTGAACGAGCGCGAACCCGGCGGCTTCGAGTACCAGATGCCCTACGGCGTACGCCCCGCCGAGCAACGCCGCATGGCCGCCCTCGGCGCCCCGGTGCGCGTACACGTCCCCTACGGCCCCGGCTGGTACGCCCACCTCACCCGCCGCATCGCCGAACAACCGGCCGCCCTCGGCCTGACCCCGGTACGTGCCCCGCGGCCCCGCGGCTGACGGATCTCATCGCCATTCACACCGATAAAGCTAGAAATAGATGGCCGTCGCGCTAGAAATGCCGATAATCGCCATAGCAGGGTTTTTGGGCCGCCGGCGGGACACCTCTGCCCCACGTCCCTCCGCACTGTGGGGGGCGGGCGACACCCCGGCCCGCCTCCCTCCGCACGCCGGAGGGTAGGCGCCCCCCGCCCGCGCCTGGGGGCGACACTCCCGCCCGCCTCGGCGCCGTCTCGCACCCCGCTGTGGGGGCGTGGACCTCCGCCTGCCCCTTCGCGCCGTGGAGGTGCGCGATACTCCCGCCGCGTCCCCCGTGGGGATGCGCGGCACTTCCGCCCGCTCCAACGGGGGATTGGGCGGGGGACGTTAGCGGAGGGTGACGGGGCGGGAAATCGCGGGCTGCGCGTTCGACCGTACGGCGCAGGGGTCGTGCCGTTCGTCGCACGGGCTCTTGCGGGCGGTGGGGGGCATTCGGTTCGCTCGCCTCCAGCGGGCGGGTGTTGACCTCCGATCGGGGGTCTTGCGCCGGTAGCGTGGGAGTTGTAGAGGGCTGCCGAGAATGGTGACTCTTCACTCCGACAAGCTGTGGTGATTCCGTCAGTGAATCCAATGGGCTTATTCGATAACATGCCAGAATGGATGTGCGTCGACTCCAGGCTTTTCTCGCGGTGGTCGAATGCCGACATTTCGGCAGGGCGGCAGAGCGTCTGTCGGTGACTCAGCCGGCCCTGACCAAACAGATCCAGTCGCTGGAAGCGCAACTCGGCGGGCAGTTATTCGACCGGGGCCGGCACGGCGCCGTGCTCACCGACCTGGGCCGGGTGCTGCTGCCCGACGCTCGCGACGTCGTACGCCGGGCCGAGGTGCTCGCCTGGCGGGCGCGGCAGGTCGCCCGGGGCGAGGCCGGGCGGCTGTGCGTGGGCTTCGGGATGTCCAGCATCGAGCTGGCCCCGCGGGCCGTCGCAGCTTTCCGCCGCCGCTACCCCGACGTTGACATCGTCCTGGACGACATGTCCTCCCAGACCCAGATCGAGCGCCTGCGCGCGGGCGAGCTGCACGTCGGCTTCGTGCGGCTGCCGATCGACGACGACCTCGAACGGCTGGTCCTGCGCGAGGACTATTTGGCCATCGCCTCCCTGGCCTCCGCCGAGGAGCACGATCGCGTCCCCACCGAGACCGGCGAGCTGGCCCGCTGGCTCCCCGAGCGCCGCATCGTCCGCCTGGTCGCCTCCCAGGGGCCCGGCCTGGCCGAGCAGATCGAGCGCTTCCGCGCAGGCATCGGCACACGCCTGGACGTCGTGCAGGAGGCCCACGACCTGCAGACCGTCCTGGCCCTGGTCTCCGCGGGCGTGGGCATCGCCCTGGTCCCGGCCAGCGCCCGCAGCATCGCACCGCGTTCGGTCACCATCACCCCCATCCGGCACCACACCTCCAACTGGCAGGTCGCCGCGGTCTGGCGCCAGGCCGATCCCGCGGTCGTCACCGCCAACTTCCTGGAGGTCGTCCGCGAGGTCGCCTAGCCGCACGGGCGCGTGGCGGGACAGCGCTTCCCGGCACGCGCCCCCCGGTAGGCTGCTTGACTGTCGCCGGGTTGTAGTGAGGTGGGGCAATGATCGCGATTCTGGGGGCCGGCAAGATGGGGGAGGCCCTGATGTCAGGGCTGCTCCGGGCCGGGGTGAAGCCGAGCGAGATCGTGGCCACCGTGCGGCGGTCCGAGCGGGGCCAGGTGCTGGCCGAGCGCTACGGCGTGCGGATCGTGTCCAACGCCGAGGCCGCCAAGGTGGCCGACACGCTCATCCTGGCGGTCAAGCCGCAGGACATGGCGTCCCTGCTCGACGAGATCTCCCCGTACGTCCCCGCCGGCCGGCTGGTGATCTCGGCCGCGGCCGGGATCACGACGGCGTTCGTGGAGTCGCGGCTCGGCGACGAGGTGCCCGTGGTCCGGGTGATGTCCAACACCC
Source organism: Thermocatellispora tengchongensis (assembly GCF_014202315.1). GTDB lineage: Bacteria > Actinomycetota > Actinomycetes > Streptosporangiales > Streptosporangiaceae > Thermocatellispora > Thermocatellispora tengchongensis. The sequence continues at coordinate 165,771 of NZ_JACHGN010000019.1, forward strand.
CGGTCCTGGTGGACGAGGCGATGAGCGTGATCTCGGCGGGCGCGCACGCGGGCGACGAGGAGCTGCGGCTGACCGAGGAACTGCTGTCGCCGGTCGGCAAGGTGCTGCGCATCCCCGAGTCGCAGCAGGACGCCGCGACCGCGCTGTCCGGCAGCGGGCCAGCGTACTTCTTCTACCTGGTCGAGGCCATGGTCGACGCGGGCATCCTGCTCGGCATGCCGCGTGCGGCGGCGCTCGACATGGTGACGCAGTCGATCGTGGGCGCGGCGATCATGCTGCGCGACTCGGGGGAGCACCCGGTGATCCTGCGCGAGGCCGTCACCTCGCCGGGCGGCACCACCATCGCGGCCATCGCGGAGCTGGAGCGGCACAGCGTACGGGCGGCGTTCCTGGCCGCGATCGAGGCCGCGCGCGACCGGGGGCGCGAGCTGGCCAAGGGGTAGCCCGGCCAGAGGGGGGCGTTCGCCGGTGGGGCGGCGTCACCCCCTCCTACGATGTGATCGTGGCGATTCGTCGCGGTATCCCCCCGTTGCTGGTCCTGCTCGCCCTCGGCGGCTGCACGGCCGACGAGCCGAGCGGCGTCCAGGTGGGCGAGGTGCGCCGCGCGCCGGTCAGCGAGGTCGTCGAGGCCCCGGGCACGATCGGCGCCCGCGCCACGGCGACGCTGCGCTCGCCGGCCCAGGGCACGGTGGCCAAGGTCTACGTACGTGACGGCGAGCGGGTCGAGAAGGGCCGGATCCTGGTCAGGATCAGCTCGCCCCAGGCCGAAGACCAGCTCGACCAGGCCCGCAAGGCCGACGAGCTGGCCTCCGCCTCGGCGAACGCGCCCAGGCCCGCGTTCGCGGCGCCCACCGTCAACCTGGCCGGCCTGGACACCCGCGAGCTGGACCGCGAGGTGGCCAGGCGGTTCGACCGGGCGCGCCGGGAGGCCCGCAAGGTCGAGGACGCCACCGCGCGCAAGCACCTGCTCGGCGCGATCGACCTGGCCGAGGAGCAGCACCGGGCGCAGCGGCGCGCGCTCGCGGCGATCATGCGCGACCTGAACCGGTCGGTCAACGGGGTGCTCTCCCAGCTCACCGGGCAGCTCAGCAGCGGGCTGGGCGGCCTGACCGAGTCCATGGCCTCGCTCCAGGCCGCGTCCCGCACCCAGACCCGGGCCGCGCTGAGGACGGCGCGGGCCACCGTGGCGGGGCTGAGCGTCAAGGCGCCGTTCGACGGCGTGGTCACCCTGGGCACGTCCTCCGGCGGTGGCGGCGGCGCGCCCGACCTGTCGGCGCTGCTCGGCCAGGTCGGCGGCGGCCTCGGCCAGGCGACCGGCGGCCTGGGCGGCGCGGCCGAGGGCACCGGCGGGGGCACGGGCGGCGGCAGCGCCATCGCCGCCGGCGTCCCGGTCGGGGCGGGCGACCCGGTGGTCACCGTGACCGACGTGTCGGCGCTCAACGTCTCCGCCGACGTGGACGAGACCGACGTGCTGCTGGTCAAGCGTGGCACCCCGGCCCAGATCGAGCTGGACGCGGTGCCGGGCGCCACCTACACCGCCGAGGTCACCGGCGTCGGCATCACGCCGCTGCAGGGCACGACCGGCGGCGTCAGCTACCCCGTACGCCTGAAGCTCGGCTCCGGCCGCTACGACGACGGCCGCAAGGCCCCCACGCCCAAGCCCGGCATGAGCGCGGTCACCCGCCTGACGGTCAAGGACTCGCCCGACGCCGTGGCCGTGCCCGCCTCCGCCGTGGTGACCAGCGGGCGCGACAGCGTGGTGTGGGCGGTGCGGGCCGACGGCACGGCCGAGCGGCGCACGGTGCGGCTGGGCGCGCAGGGCGAGGCGCTGGTGGAGGTCCTGTCCGGGCTCGCCCCGGGCGACCAGGTGGTGGTGCGCGGCGCCGACGGCGTACGCGCGGGGCAGCGCGTCCGGTGAGCCCGGCCGAGCGGGGCAGCGCGGCGTTCGAGGCGATCGACCTGCGCCGGTCCTACCGCCTGGACGGGGTGTCGGTGGACGCCCTGCGGGGCGTGTCGCTGCGCATCGAGCACGGCGACTTCGTGGCGATCGTGGGCCCGTCGGGCTCCGGCAAGTCCACCCTGATGCACCTGCTCGGCTGCCTGGACCGGCCGACCTCGGGCACGCTGCTGGTGGACGGCGTGGACGTGTCCACGCTGTCGGAGACCAAGCTGGCCGAGCTGCGCAACCGCACGATCGGCTTCGTGTTCCAGTCCTTCCACCTGATGGGCCGCACCACCGCGCTGGACAACGTGGCGCTGCCGCTGGTGTACCGGGGCGTGTCGCGTGCGGCGCGGCGGGAGCGGGCCCGCGCCGCCCTGGCCGCCGTGGGCCTGGAGCACCGTCTCGACCACCGGCCCTCGCAGATGTCCGGCGGCGAGCAGCAGCGGGTGGCCATCGCCCGCGCGCTCGTCGGCGAGCCCAAGGTGGTGCTGGCCGACGAGCCCACCGGCAACCTCGACACCCGCAACGGGGCGGAGGTCATGGACCTGCTGGCCCGGCTCAACGCCGGGGGCGGGGTCGCGGTGGTGCTGGTGACCCACGACGCCGAGGTCGCGGCCCGCGCCGACCGGCGCATCCGCGTCCGCGACGGCCTGGTGGAGCCGGAGGACGGCCGGTGAGGACGGCGGAGGCGTTCGCCATGGCGCTGGACGCGCTGCGGGTCAACCGGCTGCGCAGCATGCTCACCATGCTCGGCGTGGTGATCGGCGTGTCGGCGGTGGTGGTGCTGGTCGCGATCGGCACCGGCGCCAAGGACGCGATCGAGAGCGAGATCGCGGGGCTGGGCAGCAACATCATCCTGGTCGTGCCGGGCCAGATCGGCGTGGGCGCGGTGCCGACGCAGAGCCGCCTGGACCTGGCCGACGTGGCGTACGTGCGGCGGGCCGTCGGCGACCCGTCCCGGGTCACGGTCTCGGTCACGTCCGGCGAGACCGTACGCGTGGGGCGTACCGAGGCGTTCGTCACGATCAACGGCACCGACGAGAACCTGCCCAACATCTTCGAGCGCCCGCTCGCCCGCGGCCGGTATCTCAGCGAGACCGACGTGGACACCCGCCGGCGGGTCGCGATCCTCGGCGCCGAGGTCGCCGACCGGCTGTTCGGCGACGTCGATCCCCTCGGCCGGCAGCTCACGATCTCCGGCGCCAGGTTCCGTGTCGTCGGCGTGTACGCCACCGTGGGCGCGACCTTCGGCGTCGCCCGCGACCAGGAGGTGCACATCCCGGTCACCACGGCGCAGCGGCTGCTCGGGCTCTCCCGCATCCAGGGCATCGCGGTCGGCGCGTCCGGGCCGGACCAGATCGAGCCGATGCAGCGGCGGGTGCTGGCCGCCCTCGCCGACCGCTACCCCGGCGAGCGGTTCTCCGCGGTCACCCAGACCCAGTTGCTCGGCACGATCGGCAGCGTGCTCGCCATGCTCACCGGCGTGCTGGCCGCCATCGCGGGCATCTCGCTGCTCGTGGGCGGGGTCGGGGTGTCCAACATCATGCTGGTGAGCGTGCGCGAGCGGACCAAGGAGATCGGGCTGCGCAAGGCGCTCGGCGCGCGCCAGCGCGACGTGCTCGCCCAGTTCCTGATCGAGGCGGTGCTGCTGACCACGATCGGCGGGGTGCTCGGCATCCTGCTCGGCGTCGGCGGCGCGCTGCTGATCCAGGCGCTCTCTCCGGTTCCGGCCTCGATCACGTGGTGGTCGGTCGCGCTGGCCTTCGGCGTGTCGGCGGCGGTGGGGGTGTTCTTCGGCGTCGCCCCCGCCCGCCGCGCGGGTCGCCTGGACCCGGTGGTCGCACTGCGCACCGAGTAGAAGCGCACCGAGTAGAAGCGCACCGAGTAGGAGGGGGGTCACGCGTCGCGGCGGACCATCAGCAGCGCGGCCGGGACCATGGTGAGGGTGATCCAGGCGCAGTAGACGCCGAACCCGGCCCACGGCCCCAGTCCGCCGTCCTGCGGCGAGGCCGAGAGGATGCGCTGGCCCGCGTTGGTGGTGAAGTAGTCGTGCACCACGTCGCCCCAGGTGCCCGGGAGCAGGTTCGTCATCTGCGGCAGCACCACGGTGGCCGCGGCGACCGCGACGATCGCGCCCGCGGTGTGCCGGATCAGGGCGCCGAACGCCAGGCCGTACAGGCCGCCGGCGGTCAGGAACAGCGCGCTGCCCAGGACCGCCCGCAGCACGCCGGGGTCGCCGAGGCCGGGGGCGTCCTCGCCGAAGACCATCGCGCCGACCAGGAACGATGCGAGCGAGGCGGCCAGCGACACCGCGAAGGCCACCGCGCTGAAGACCGCGATCTTGGCGGTGAGCAGGCGTAGCCGGTCGGGCACCGCCAGCAGCGAGGTGTGGATCATCCCGGTGCGGTACTCACCGCTGATCACCAGTACGCCGAGCGCGGCGATCACCAGCGACGCGACCGATCCGCCCGACAGGCTGGCCATGGTGGGATCGAACGCGGCCCGCTCGCCCAGGCTCGCCGTCGAGGCGGCGATCAGGAAGCCGAGCGCGATCATCACCACCACCGTGGTGAGCAGGGTCCACAGCGTGGACCGGACCGAACGGATCTTGATCCATTCCGAGCGCAGCACATCGGTCATGACACGTACTCCCCTATCTCCCTTGTCTCCCCTGTCCCCTTTGTCAGCTCCATGTAGGCGGCCTCCAGCGTCGGCTCGACGGTGGCCAGTTCGTGCAGGGTCAGGCCGGCCCCCGCGGCGGCCTCGCCCACTTCGGCGGCGGGCATGCCGGTGACGCGCAGGTGGTCACCGTGGTCCTCGACCTCGCCGGTCGTCTTGAGCAGGGCGGCCAGGTCGGCGAGGCGGGGCGCGCGCACCCGTACGTACCGGCGGGAGCTGCGCGCGATGAACACGTCCACGCCGGTGTCGGCGACCAGCCGGCCCCGGCCGATGACGATCAGATGGTCGGCGGTCTGCGCCATCTCGCTCATCAGATGGCTGGAGACGAAGACGGTGCGGCCCTCGGCGGCCAGGTCGCGCATCAGCGTCCGGATCCACAGGATGCCCTCGGGGTCCAGGCCGTTGACCGGCTCGTCGAACAGCAGGATGCCCGGATCGCCGAGCAGCGCCGCCGCGATCCCGAGCCGCTGCGCCATGCCCAGCGAGAAGCCGCCGACGCGCCGCCCGGCCACGTCCGACAGGCCGACGATGCCCAGCACCTCGCCCACGCGGGAGGCGGGGATGCCGTTGCTGCGCGCCAGGCAGAGCAGGTGGTCGCGGGCCGTGCGCCCGCCGTGCACCGCCCTGGCGTCCAGCAGCGCGCCGACCTCGCGCAGCGGGTGCCGCAGCTCCCGGTACGCCCGGCCGCCGATGCGGGCCGTGCCCGCGGTGGGGTGGTCCAGCCCGAGGATCATGCGCATGGTCGTGGATTTGCCCGCGCCGTTCGGGCCCAGGAAGCCGGTGACCCGGCCGCCGTCCACCTGGAACGACAGCCCGTCCACCGCCGTGACGCGCCCGTAGCGTTTGGTGAGTGACTCGACCTCGATCATGTATCCAGGTTCGCCGCCCGAACCCGCCCCGGCCTCCTCCCGGCGCACGGTCCTTGCGGTGGGAGCGGGGTACCGGGCGGGGCCGGGACTAGGAGGACGCTCCCGGGGTCACCAGCCCCGCCTCGTACGCCGCGATGACCGCCTGGGCCCGGTCACGGGCGCCGATCTTGGCGAAGAGGCTGGTCACGTGGTTCTTCACGGTGGACGGCGACAGGCTCAGCAGCTCGGCGATCTCGGCGTTGGAGCGTCCGCGCGCGATCAGCAGCAGCACCTCGCGCTCGCGGTCGGTGAGCCCGTCCAGCTCCGCCGCCGCGGGGGCCGCGGCCGGCCTGGCCGCGCGCACGAACGTGCCGATCAGGCGGGTCAGCAGCCGGGGCGCCACCGCCGAGTCGCCCCGGTGCACCACCCGGATGCCCTCCACCAGCTCCTCCGGCGAGATGTCCTTGGGCAGGAACCCGGACGCCCCGGCGCGCAGCATCGCCACGACGTACTCGTCCAGGTCGAACGTGCTCAGCCCGAGCACCCGTACGTCCGGCAGCTCGTCGGCGATGCGGCCCGTCGCGGCCACGCCGTCCACGCCGGGCATGTGCACGTCCATCAGCACGACCTCGGGCCGCAGCTCCCGGCTCAGCCGGACGGCCTCCTCGCCCTCGGCGGCCTCGCCGACCACCGACATGTCGGGCTGGGCGTCCAGGATCATCCGGAACCCGGTGCGCACCAGGGCCTGGTCGTCCACGAGCAGTACCGTGATCACTTGGCGTCCTCCCGCGCCGGCTCCGCCATACTCTCCGGGCGCCGGGGCGCCGGCATGCACGCGTACACCCGGAACCCGCCCTCCGGGCGCGGCCCCGTCTGGAGCTGCCCGTTGCACAGCGCCACCCGCTCGGCCATCCCGCCCAGCCCGAACCCGCCGCCCCGGGCTCCGGGCGCCGGGCCCGAGCCGTCGTCGAGCACCTCCACCTCCACCGCGCCCGGCAGGTAGCGCACCAGCACGCTCGCCCTGGCGCCGGCCGCGTGTTTGCGGGTGTTGGTCAGGGCCTCCTGCACGATCCGGTAGACCGCGTGGTCCACGGAGGCGGGCAGCGGGACCGGCTCGCCGGACACCTCCAGCCGGGTGGGCAGCCCGGCGCGCACCGCCTGCTCGACCAGCGTCGGCAGCGCGCCGGCGCCCACGCCCGCGTTGTTCTCCGGCGCGATCTTCCCCTCCTCCTCGGTGTCGTCGGCGCGCAGCACGTGCAGGAGCTGGCGCATCTCGGCCATCGCCTCGCGGGCGGTGCGCTCGGCGGTGCGCAGCGCCTCCTCGGCCCGCGCCGGGTCGGTGGCCATCGTGGTACGCCCCGCGCCCACGAGCACGTTGATCACGCTGATGTGGTGCGCCACCACGTCGTGCAGCTCGCGCGCGATCCGCTGCCGCTCGGCGCGTACGGCCGCCTCGGCCATGCCCTGCTCGCGCCGCTCGCGCAGCTCCGCCCGCAGCCGCAGCAACTGCCCCACCCCCACCAGCACCAGCGGCCCCAGCGTCGGCAAGGTGACCTCGCCGGGCGGGTTCACCGGAAGCCCGACGTACTGCAACGCGAATACGACGCACGAGACGGCTCCGGTGATCCACGCGGTCCGCGCGGGCGTGTGCCGGCCCAGGCTGTAGAGCGCGATCGTGGTCGGCAGCGTGGCCGGGTCGCTCACCCCGAGCCGGGTGTTCAGCACGTCGGCGGCGAGAGTCACGGCGAGCACCGTGATCGGCCGGGTGCGCCGGGCCACCAGTGCCGCCGCGCCCACGGCCGCCATCGCGTAGCCGATCAGCCGCTCGGGCGAATCCCCGGGGTGCATCGCGCGTACCGCGGTGATCTCCAAGGTGGCCACCAGCACCGCGAGCAGGCTGTCGAGCACGACGGGGCGGCGCAGGAAGCGCGACACGCGGCGTAAGCCCTCCAGGCGCATGGCTCGACAGTACGGCATGCGCTACAAGTCGGAAGCGGTGCTGTAACGTCGCCGGAAAGGCGTGAAACCGAGGAGAGCGCGGATGAGCCGGTCGGTACGGGTGGTATGGGATGACGAGCTCACCTCCTACGACTTCGGCCCGGGACACCCGCTCGTGCCGGTGCGCGTGGAGCTCACCATGGCCCTGGCCCGCGAGCTGGGCGTGCTGGACAAGGTCGAGGTCGTGCCGTGCCGTCCCGCCGGCGACGACGAGCTGGCCATGGTGCACAAGCGCGACTACATCGACGCCGTCAAGCGGGTCTCGGCGCACGGCCGTCCCGACATCGCGATCGGGCTGGGCACCGGTGACAACCCCGCCTTCGCCGGCGTGCACGAGGCGTCCGCGCTGATCGCCGGGGCCAGCCTGGCGGCGGCGCGCGCGGTCTGGTCGGGGGAGGCCGAGCACGCGGTCAACGTGGCGGGCGGGCTGCACCACGCCATGCCCGCGCAGGCGAGCGGGTTCTGCGTCTACAACGACCCGGCCATCGCCATCGCGTGGATGCTGGAGCAGGGCGCCGCCCGCATCGCGTACGTGGACGTGGACGTCCACCACGGCGACGGCGTGCAGGCGATGTTCTACGACGACCCGCGGGTGCTGACGATCAGCCTGCACGAGAGCCCGCGCACCCTGTTCCCCGGCACCGGCTTCCCCAGCGAGACCGGCGCCGAGGGCACCGCGGTCAACGTCGCGCTGCCGGCCGGGTGCGGCGACGCGGGATGGCTGCGGGCCTTCCACGCGATCGTGCCGCCGCTGCTGCGCGAGTTCCGCCCGGAGGTCCTGGTCACCCAGCACGGCTGCGACAGCCACGCGCTGGACCCGCTGGCGCATCTCATGCTGAGCGTGGACGGCCAGCGCACCGCGTACGCCGCCCTGCACGGGCTCGCGCACGAGACCGCGGGCGGGCGCTGGGTCGTGACCGGCGGGGGCGGCTACGAGCTGGTGCAGGTGGTGCCCAGGGCGTGGACGCACCTCATCGCCGAGGTGGCCGGGCACCCGCTCGACCCCGGCACGCCGACCCCCGCGGGGTGGCGCGAGCTGGTCGGGCGGCGTACGACGGAGGTGCCGCCGCTGTCGATGACCGACGGGCGCTCACCGGAATTTCGTGACTTTTCCACCGGTTACACCCCTGAAGACCCGATCGACAGGGCAATCGTCGCGACCAGGAACGCCGTGTTCCCCTCACACGGCCTCGACCCCCTCATGTGAGCCCCCGTGGATTTCGTAACCGTAGCCGGTGATACCGGCGTGCCCACCAGAGCCGAACTCCGTGACCACCTCGTGCGCACCCGCATCGCCGGGGACGTCGCGACCAGCCGCGAGAACAACCTCGACCACTACCGGTCGCTGGCCAACCGCGACCCGTACCACCTGTTCGGGCTGACCCTCTCCGACGGCTGGTCCTACCGCGACGTGCTCGCGCTGATGGCCAAGTCGGCCGGCGTCGTGGCCGACCCCGAGCACCGCTCGGGCCAGGACACCATCGACCCCGACCGGACCATCGACGCGATCGAGGCCATGGGGGAGCGCATCGGGCAGGTCCTCGCCGGCGGCCGCGCGCGGCTGATGTTCGCCACCGGCCACCCGACCGGGCTGCTGGCCATCCACCTCCCGCTCGCCCGGCTCGCGGTCCAGCACGGCGCGACGCTGCTGACCCCGGCCGAGGGCTGGAGCTACGTCGGCCACGGGTTCGGCCGCAGGCGCCGCATCCGCTACTTCGGCGGCGTCGCGATGCTCGACGACCGCGGCGGGTTCGTGCACACCCATGACGCCGACCCGATGCGGGCCATGATCGCCGAGCTGGACGGGGTGCGTCCGGACCTCGTCGTCGCCGACCACGGCTGGGCCGGCGCGGCGGGTGAGGCGGGGCTGCCGACGGTCGGGTTCGCCGACAGCAACGACCCCGCGCTGTTCGTCGGCGAGGCCGAGGGCAAGATCGCGGTGACCGTCCCGCTCGATGACAACGTGTTGCCCCGCTATTACGATCCGTTGACCGCGTACCTAGTCTCAAGGGTCACGCGGGCCCTGTGAGTCGCGGTTCGCCCCATTACGGTCCTCCCTATACCAGTTTTTCGCGCCTGCATTCCGGCCGCCTCGACGGTGGTTTGCCAACTTTTTGGGGTTCGTGGGCGACTCTTATGTGTAGACAAGTTGGTCCGTTCCAACAGCACGGCGAGGGCACGACCCGGCTGCTGGCCAGCGATTTCGTGGATTTCGCTGACAGGTGGCTCCGAAGACTGATGAACTAGGGGGTTTGCGCACTCGGAGTCCCGCCTTACGCTGACGGCAGTACACGTGCGTGAGCAATGGCACCAGTGGGGATAACCCGGATACACGTGCGGAAGAGGCGTCCGATGGGTGCAGGCGAAAGACCTCTCAGCGAGGTGAAGTTCCTGACGGTGGCGGAGGTAGCCACCGTCATGCGGGTGTCCAAGATGACGGTGTACCGGCTCGTGCACTCGGGCGAGCTGCCGGCCATCCGGGTCGGCCGCTCCTTCAGAGTGCCCGAGCAGGCGGTGCACGACTATCTCAGGGATGCCTACATCGAGGCGGGATGAAGCGGACAGGGCGAGGGTCCGCCGCTTCGCTGGAGTAGCGGCGCGACATGGTCATGCCCGGGAAAGCCCCCGGTCATGGTCATGATCGCGTCGCGAGTGTAGGCTCCGGGGTCCCCCCAGGGGGCGATCCACCGCGGATCGCCGGTAGGCTGTTGGGCCGGTGTGCTTCTGCACGCCGATCCGGCTTCCTATCAAGACCTGGGGGTCCCGTGGGCTCTGTGATCAAGAAGCGCCGCAAGCGCATGGCGAAGAAGAAGCACCGCAAGCTTCTGAAGAAGACCCGCATCCAGCGGCGAAACAAGAAGTAGACGCGGATCTGCGAGGCGCCGATGACCCACACCGTGCTCGTCACCGGGGTCGCCCGCCACATCGGCGCACGAGTGGCGAGCGTCCTCGCAGCAGACCCGGAGATCGACCGGGTCATCGGAGTGGACACGGTGCCGCCGCCATCGCCGGCCAAGCATGGCGGCGTGCCGCTCGGCCGCACGGAGTTCGTGCGCGTCGATCTGCGCAGCCCCGACATCGCCGAGGTGATCGCGGCTGCCGACATCGACACCGTCGTCCACGTCAGCCTGGTCAGCGCCCCCTCCCGGAGCGCCGGCAGCCGGGCGCGGATGAAAGAGCACAACGTCATCGGCACCATGCAGCTTCTCGCCGCGTGTCAGCGCTCGGCGCTGGTCAGGCGGGTCGTGGTGCGCTCCACCACGGCCGTCTACGGCTCCTCGCCGCGCGACCCGGCCGTCTTCACCGAGGACGCCGAGCCGCCGGAGGCGCCGAGCCACGGCTACGCCAAGGACGCCACCGAGGTCGAGGGCTACGTACGCGGCTTCGCGCGCCGCCGCCCCGACGTGACGGTGTCCACGCTGCGCTTCGCGAACTTCATGGGCCCCGGCGTCGACTCCCCGTTGACGCGCTACTTCGCCCAGCCGATGGTGCCGACCGTGCTCGGCTTCGACCCGCGGCTGCAGTTCGTCCACGAGGACGACGGCGTGGAGGTCCTGCGCCGGATGGCCCTGGAGGACCACCCCGGCACCTACAACGTCGCGGGCGACGGCGTGCTGCTGCTGTCGCAGTGCGTACGCCGCGCCGGGCTGCTGACCATGCCGATCCCGTCGCCCGCGTTCCGCATGCTCGGCGACCTCGCCCGCGGAGCCGGGCTGGTCGACTTCTCCCCCGAGCAACTGCGTCTGATGCGCTTCGGCCGCGCCGTCGACACCGCCGCCCTCGCCGCCGAGCTGGGCTGGCGGCCCAAGTTCACCACGGCGGCGGCCTTCGACGACTTCCTGCGCTCCCGTGACCTGCCCAACGGGCTCCCGGCCGTCGTGTTCGACTGGGCCTCGGGAGCGCTGGCCAGGAGATGATGAGATGGCGAACGCCCAGCCGGCCAAGGTGATCCCGATCACCTCCGCCCGCGAGGACCGCGCACGGAACGACGACGGGGTCCCCGACCGCCTCGCCGAGGCCCTGGCCTACCTCCGCCGCCGCATAACCGGCGAGTACGACGTGGACGAGTTCGGCTACGACCCCGAACTGACCGACAAGGTCCTGCTGGAGCTGCTGCGCCCGCTCTACCGCCACTGGTTCCGCGTGGAGACCACGGGCCTGGAACACGTCCCCGCCGACACCGGCGCCCTGGTGGTGGCCAACCACTCCGGCACGGTCCCCGTGGACGCGCTGATGCTCCAGGTCGCCCTGCACGACGAGGCGGGCCGCGCCGTACGCCTCCTCGGCGCCGACCTGGTCTATCAGCTCCCGTTCCTCAGCCACCTGAGCCGCAAGACCGGCCACACCCTCGCCTGCCGCGAAGACGCCGACCGCCTGCTGCGCAAGGGCGAACTCGTCGGCGTGTTCCCCGAGGGCTTCAAGGGCGTGGGCAAGCCCTTCTCCGAACGCTACAAACTCCAGCGCTTCGGCCGCGGCGGCTTCGTCGCGTCGGCGATCCGCGCCGGCGCCCCGATCCTCCCGTGCGCCATCGTCGGCGCCGAGGAGATCTACCCCAAGCTGGGCGACGTGAAGGTCCTGGCCCGCATGCTCGGCCTGCCGTACTTCCCGATCACCCCGCTGTTCCCCTGGCTGGGCCCGCTCGGCCTGATCCCCCTGCCGTCCAAGTGGATCATCGGCTTCGGCGAGCCCATCCGCACCGACGAATACGACCCCGCCGAGGCCGAGGACCCCATGGTCGTCCTCAACCTCACCGACCACGTCAGAGAGACCATCCAGCAACAACTGACCGAGCTGCGCCTCCGCCGCGGCCACGCGTTCCCGCCGCTCTTCTAGGCCCGCTCAGCCGGTGAGGCCCTCATGCCGTCCTGCTTCCGCATGCGGCTCACGCTCCGGCCCGGCACACTCCCCTGGGATCGTGGCTCTGTAGGCGGGCCCCTGGCGGACGCGTCCTCGTGCCCGGAGCCCTGGGCGTCCGGCTCAGGAGGGGGAGGTGGAGCGGTAGATGCGGCGGAGGGCTATCGCGGCGGCTACGCCGCCGGCCACCGCGCCGGCGCCGGCTGCTATGGGGAGGCCGATCATGGTGGCCTTGCGGCCGCGGCGGAAGTCGTCGATCTCCCAGCCGTGGGTCCTGGCGTGGTCGCGGAGTTCGGAGTCGGGGTTGATGGCGTGGGCGTGGCCGACCAGGGAGAGCAGGGGGAGGTCGTTGGCCGAGTCGCTGTAGGCGTAGCAGCGGGACAGGTCCAGGCCCTCGCGGCGGGCCAGGGCGCGTACGGCCTCGGCCTTGGCGGGGCCGTGGAGGAGGTCGCCGACGAGGCGGCCGGTGTAGACGCCGTTCTCGGTCTCGGCGACGGTGCCCAGGGCGCCGGTGAGGCTCAGGCGGCGGGCGATGACGTCGGCGAGTTCGATGGGGGTGGCGGTGACCAGCCAGACGCGGCGGCCGGCGTCGAGGTGGGACTGGGCCAGGGCGCGGGTGGGGGCCCAGATGCGGTCGGCCATCACCTCGTCGTAGATCTCCTCGCCCAGAGTCACGACGTCGGCGACCTTGAGGCCGGCGACGAAGGCCAGGGCGGTCTCCTTGGCCTCGGTGATGTGGTCGGGGTTCTCGTTGCCGCGCACGCGGAAGACCGCCTGGCCGATCGCGAAGCGGAGGAGGTCCTTGGTGGTGAACAGGCCGCGCGCGGCCAGGCCGCGGGCGAAGTGGTAGATCGACGCGCCGCGCATCATCGTGTTGTCGACGTCGAAGAAGGCCGCCGCCGTGGGGTCGGGCTCGGCGGGCTTGTCGACCGCGGTGGCCGCGGCCGCCGCTCCCGCCAGCTCGGCCCGTTCCCGCCGTCGTAATAGCCGCCTCATAGTCTCTCAGCTTAACCGTCACAGATGGCCGCGATCGGTACGCCGTGTAAGAGGAGCGTGACGTGTCTCCCACAGCAAGCGCTCAGTCGGGAGCGGCGAGGCCCTCGATGTAGTTGAGGTAGCCGCTGGCCTGGCGCTGGGCCTCCTCGTCCATCTTGGACAGCATCGGGGCGACGGTGTCGTGCTGCTCCTCGGCGAAGCGGCGCATCTTGCTCTTGGTGCCCTGGTCGCCGGGACGCTCGGCCCGTTCGAGGGTGCTGATGGCCGAGCGGGTCGTCTTCTCCATGTCGTCCAGCGTCTCGTCCACCAGGTTCAGCCGGTCGGGCGAGCCGAGCAGCGCCGCGACCTCGGCCGCGCGCTCGCGCGCCGCGTGCAGCTCGCGTTCGGCGCGGTCCACCTCGTCGGTGCTGAACCGCAGCAACGTGCTCTCGGCGCCGCGCTTGAGCGGGTAGAGGACGTCGCCGGGCACCGACCGGTACGCGACCAGGCCGGTGACGGTCAGCAGCAGCGCCACCCCGAACGTGGCGAGCTGGGGGATCATCGCGGGGTGCCGGCGGCGGGCGGGCGCGGCGGGCTGAGCTGTGGGGGTGGGCTCGGGGGTCCGGTCGTCTCGGTCGCGGTCTCGTGCGTACGCGGCCAGCAGCTCGTCCCTGAGCCGGGCGCGGAAGGCGGGGCGGGGGCCGGTCTCGTCGCCGGACAGGACGCCGGAACCCAGGCGCTCCAGGTGCTCGGTCAGGTGCTCGGTCAGGCGTGCCTGCGTGCGTCCCTGGGCGTGCCGTCGCCGCGTCCGCCGCCGCAGTGGTCGCCACATACGCATGAACGCTCCCTGCCGCCCCCGAGCGAGGGTGATCCTCGGTGTCCCACATGCCTAACGAGAAGCCGCCCCGACAGGTTACGTGCCCCGGCGGAGCACGCCCCAACGGCGCGGGCGGTCAGGCCAGGTGGGCTCTCAGGGCGCGGCCCAGGGCGCGGACGGCGCGGAACTGCAGGGCCTTGATGGCGCCGCTGTTCTTGCCCATCACGAGCGCGGTCTCGGCCAGGGTCATGCCGTGCAGGAAGCGCAGCACCACGCACTCCTGCTGCTCGGCGTTGAGCTCGCGTACGGCGCGCAGCACCTCGTCGTTGACCATGGCGGCGACCACGGCGTTCTCGGGGATGTTCGGCCCGTCGAGCGGGACGTCCAGCACCTCGGCGGTGGACACCTCCAGCCGGTAGCGGCCGGACTTGAAGTGGTCGGCGACGAGGTTGCGCGCGATCGTGACCAGCCAGGCGCCGAAGTCGCGGCCCTGCCAGGTGAAGTCGGCGATCCTGCGCAGGGCCCGCAGGAAGGTCTCGCTGGTGAGGTCCTCGGCGAGCGGGTGCGAGCCCACCCGGAAGTACACGTACCGGTAGACCAGGTCGAGGTAGCGGTCGTAGAGCGTTCCGAAGGCCTCGGCGTCGCCGGTCTTGGCGCGCAGGACCAGTGTCCGCAACTCGCCGTCCTCGGTCTCGGGGGCGTCGCGGGGCACCGCGGGGTCGCCGGTTCGCGCGGACTCTCCGGTGGTGGCGGGCGGGAGAACTCCAACGTACGGCCACGTATTCGGCATCCGGTGTCCCTGGGGAGGAGGGGAGCGGCGTGCGCCCACTCTAGGAACGATAGGGAAATATCACAATCCGGTGTGCCGTTTCTGGCGGGCGCCGTCGTGACGACCTGTAACCGCCGATACGGTATGGACCGGTTCATCGGCTGCGAATTGACTGGCGGAGTCCGAACATCCGCTACCGGTTGGGGTGAATGTCCGGCAGCATGGGAGGCACCATGGAAGTCCTCGTCGCTGTCCTCGCGTTCGCCGGTGCTCTGCTGTCCGCCATCGCCACCGGTGCGCTCGTCGGCCGGTTCCGCTCCGAGCCGACCGGCTGGCTGGGCGCGTGGGCCGCCGCGACGGCCGCCCTCTGCGTGTCACTCGGCGTAGTGGCGATCGGCCATCTGGTGGGGTTTGGGGCGACCACATTCCGGCTTTACCAGATGTCTGGATCACTGGTCGCGCCGCTGTGGACCGCCATCGGCCTGGTCCAGCTCCTCGCGCGCAAGACGCCGGTGAAGTTCCTCGCCTGGCTGTGGGGCGGCGCGTTCACCTTCGTCGCCCTGGTCATCCTGACGCTCGACCCGGTGAGCAAGGAGAGCGACCTCGGCAAGGTCCTGCCGACCGCGAGCGACCATTGGGGCACCCCGCCCACGTACCTGTTGGTGTGCGGCCACGTCGCGGTCGTGCTGATCATGCTCGGGTCGCTCGCCGTCGCGGCCAAGCGCTGGCGCAACGGCGACGAGTACGACACCGACAACCTGCACGCCTCGCTGGTGCTCGCCCCGGCCGCGCTCGCGCTGGTGGCCGCGATGCGGTTCGCCGACTCCGGGATCTTCACCACCGCGCTGCTCGTGGTGCTCGCCGCGGCCGTCTGGTACTCCGTGCTGCGCCCGCTCGCGCCGTACGAGGACGACGACGAGGATGACGAGATCGAGGGCGAGAGCGGCGGCTGGAACCGCGGCCCCCGGCAGGACCGGCTGGTCGCCGGCGCCAAGACGCCCGAGCCGGCCGCGCCCCCGGGCGGCAGGCGGCGCGCCCCCGAGCCCGTGCCGGTGACCACCGCCTCGGCCATGGACTCCGGCGGCCCGCCCTCCCAGCCCGGCCGGCCCGTACGCGAGGGCAGGCGGCGCTCCGGGCTCGGCGACCTGGTGGCCGAGTACCGCGCGGGCGAGCAGGAGGTCGATTACGCGGCGCGCATGCAGCCCGGCCCCGACGACCCGTTCGGCCGCCGCGGCGACCAGCAGGGCCGCCCCGACGACCCGTTCGCGCGGCCCGAGGAGCCGCACGGCCGTCCGGACGACCTCTTCGCGCGGCGTGAGGAGCCCCACGGCCGCCCCGACGACCCGTTCGCCCGGCGCGGTGACCAGCAGGGGCAGGGCCGCCCGGACGATCTCTTCGCGCGCCGCGACGGCTTCGCCGGCGACGACGACTCCTTCGGCGGGCCCGCGACCGGCTACATCATGGACGCCGACCCGCAGATGTTCGCCAACGGCGCCCGCCCGGCGGCCTCGGGGGCGGCGCTCGCGGCCGGGCAGCGCGGCCTCGGCGGCCCCGAGACCGGCGCGCACGCGCGCATCGACACCGGCGCGCACGCCCGGCCCGAGGGCAGGCGGGCCCGGCCGGAGCAGGAGTTCGGCATGCCGGGCACCGGCGTCATGTATCCGGGCGCGGAGCTGACCGGCGGGCCTGGTGGTCCAGGGGGGCCTGGCGGCGACGGCCGTCAGGGCGGCGGGCGGCCCTCGCCCAGCATCTACGGCCTGCTGACCGTCTTCACGCTCATCGACGGCGCGGGCGAGGCGTTCGACCGCCTCGCCGAGGAGACCGTCGAGGGCGTGCGCCGCAACGAGCCCGACAGCCTGGTCTACTCCTGCCACTCGGTGAAGTCGGCGCCGCTGCAGCGCATCGTGTACGAGCTGTACCGCGACGAGGTCGCCTACCGCGAGCACCAGCGCCAGCCGCACGTGGAGCGCTTCGTGACCGAGCGCGCGTCCCTGGTGCTGGCCACCAACGTGATCGAGCTGACCGTGAACGCCGCCAAGGTGATGCCGCTCCCGACGGCGTTCATCTGACGGGCCGCTCTGGTTCTAGCCGGTCAGCGCCTTGCGGAGGCGCTGCTCGTCCACCCGCCAGTAGTCGTGCTGGACGCCGTCGATCAGCGTCACCGGGATCATCTCCCAGTACTTCTCGTAGTCCTCCGGCGACTGGGTGATGTCCCGCTCCTCCCAGGGGACCCCCAGCTCGCCGGCGACGCGGGCGATCACGGCGCGGGCGTCGTCGCACAGGTGGCAGCCGGGCTTGCCCAGCAGGGTGATCCGATGCGAAGTAGGGCTCATGCCGCAACGGTAGCCGCTCACCTCCGCGCTTCCCCCTGGAGGCATCGGCGACCACTCACTTTGTGCATCTGTTCACAAAGGGATTAACCTGGAAGCCGGTGTCGTCACCTTGATATCCGTCGCATCCGTGAGCGCGGCCGTGCCGCGTCGGACGCCTGTCACCTGGAGTTCCGGCCGTGATCCGCCGCCTGCCGCAAGCCCGTGACCGTGGCATACCCGAGGCGACCGTCGCCCGGCTGCCGCTGTACCTGCGGGCCCTGACGGGCATGACCGAGCGCGGGGTGGCCACGGTGAGCTCGGAGGATCTCGCCGAGGCGGCGGGGGTCAACTCCGCCAAGCTGCGCAAGGACCTCTCGCACCTCGGGTCGTACGGCACCCGGGGCGTGGGCTACGACGTCGAATACCTCATCTACCAGATCTCCCGGGAGCTGGGCCTCACCCAGGACTGGGCGGTCGCCATCGTCGGAGTGGGTAACCTGG
Organism: Thermocatellispora tengchongensis; assembly: GCF_014202315.1. Classification (GTDB taxonomy): domain Bacteria; phylum Actinomycetota; class Actinomycetes; order Streptosporangiales; family Streptosporangiaceae; genus Thermocatellispora; species Thermocatellispora tengchongensis. Next base: position 183,466 of record NZ_JACHGN010000019.1, read on the forward strand.
GCCGGGCGCTGGCCAACTACGGCGGCTTCGTCTCCCGCGGGTTCCGCGTGGCGGCGCTGCTCGACTCCGACCCCGACGTTGTGGGCGACCGCATCGCCGGATTGAATGTGGAGCACATCGACGAGCTTGAGACCGTGATCGCGCGGCGGGGAGTGTCGATCGTGGTGATCGCCACCCCGGCGGCCGCGGCGCAGCAGGTCTGCGACAGGGTGACGGCGGCGGGGGTCACCAGCATCCTGAACTTCGCCCCTGTCGTGCTTTCGGTTCCCGACGGTGTCGATGTCCGTAAAGTCGATTTGTCCATAGAACTGCAGATCCTTGCGTTCCACGAGCAGCGCAAAGCGGATCGCGAAAGTGGGGGGCCGGTAATGGCCGAGGAGTGGCAGCGAGGGGAAAGCGCATGAGCGTTCTCGCTGTGGGAGTCAGCCACCGCACCGCTCCGGTGGCCCTGTTGGAGCGCGTGTCCGTCTCCGGCGACGCGCTGGTGAAGCTGCTCCACGACGTCCACCGCGACGCGTGCGTGGCCGAGGCCCTGGTCGTCTCCACGTGCAACCGCGTCGAGGTCTACGCCGACGTCGATCGCTTCCACGGCGCCGTGACCGCCGTGACCGACATGCTCAGCCGGCACTCCGGCATCCCCGTCGAGGCGCTCGCCCCGCACCTGTACGTCCACTACGAGGAGCGCGCGGTCCACCACCTGTTCTCGGTGGCCAGCGGGCTCGACTCGATGGTGGTGGGCGAGGGGCAGATCCTCGGCCAGGTGCGCCAGGCGCTCCGCCTCGCCCAGGACCAGGACACCCTCGGCCCCACCCTGAACGAGCTGGCCCAGCACGCGCTGCGGGTCGGCAAGCGGGTCCACTCCGACACCGGCATCGACCGCGCCGGCGCCTCGCTCGTGGGCGTCGGCCTCACCCTCGCCGAGCGGGTGCTCGGCCCCATCGCCGGCCGCCGCGCCCTGGTCGTCGGGGCGGGCTCGATGAGCGCCCTGTCCGCCGCCACGCTGGCGCGGGCGGGCGTGAGCGACATCGTCATCGCCAACCGCACCTACGAGCGCGGCGTGCGCCTCGCCGAGACCGTCGGCGGCCGGGCCGTCGCGCTCGACGACCTGACCGCCGAGCTGGCCGCGGCCGACATCGTGATCTCCTGCACCGGCGCGGGCAACCTCGTGGTGACCGCCGACATGGTGGCGCCGCGCTCCGACCGGCCGGTGTTCCTGCTCGACCTGGCGCTCCCGCACGACGTCGATCCCGCGGTGCGCGCGGTGCCCGGCGTCACGCTGGTCGATCTGGAGTCCATGCAGGACTCCGGCCTCGGCCAGGACGGCGAGGACGGCGACGGCGGACGGGCCGCGGCCATCGCCGCCGCGCGCCGCATCGTGGTCGAGGAGGTCGGCGGCTACCTTGAGGCCGTCAGGGCCGCCAGGGTCACCCCCACCGTGATCGCGCTGCGTACCAAGGCGTCGGAGGTGATGGAGGCCGAGCTGGGCCGGCTGATGTCGCGCGTGCCCGAGATGGACGGGCGCACCCGCGAGGAGGTCACCCAGACCATCCGCAGGGTGGTGGACAAGCTGCTGCACGAGCCCACCGTGCGTGTCAAGCAGCTCGCGGCGTCCTCTTCGGGGGATCATTACGCCGAGGCGCTGCGCGAGCTGTTCAATCTCGACCCGCAGGTGCCCGAGGCGATCCGGCGTACCAGCGAGATTCCCGGCGACGCCGGCATTCCAGGCGACACCGACGGGGGGAACCCGCGATGAGCACCACCCCGCTCCGCCTGGGCACCAGGCGCAGCCTCATGGCCACCACCCAGTCACAGATGGTGGCCGACCGGCTGACCGAGCTGACCGGCCGCCCGGTCGAGCTGGTCGGCGTGACCACGTTCGGCGACGTCACCAAGGCGAACCTCACCCAGCTCGGCGGCACCGGCGTGTTCGTCAGCGCGCTGCGCGACAAGCTGATCGAGGGCGAGGTCGACTTCGCCGTCCACTCGCTGAAGGACCTGCCCACCAGGCCCGATCCCCGCATCGCGCTGGCCGCGACCCCCGTGCGCGACGACCCGCGCGACGCGCTGGTCGGCCCGGTCAAGCTGGCCGACCTCGCCCCCGGGGCCAAGGTCGGCACCGGCTCGCCGCGCCGGGTGGCGCAGCTCCGGCTGCTCCGCCCCGACCTCGACTACGTCGCCATCCGCGGCAACGCCGACACCCGGATCGGCAAGGTGCACTCCGGCGAGCTGGACGCGGTGGTGCTCGCCGCCGCCGGGCTGGCCAGGATCGCCAGAGAGGGCGAGATCGCGCAGGTCTTCGAGGTCGAGGAGATGCTGCCCGCCCCCGGCCAGGGTTCCCTCGCGGTGGAGTGCCACGCCGCGCGGGACGATCTGATCGAGTTGCTGTCCGTGCTGGACGACCCGGCCACCCGGGCCGCGGTGACCGCGGAGCGGGCGGTCCTCGCCGCGCTCGAAGCCGGTTGCGCGGCTCCGGTGGGGGCATACTCGGTCACCGACGGGCACATTCTGAACCTGACCGCCACCGTCGTCTCGGTTGACGGCACCGGGGCGGTGCGCAAGTCCGCCGCCGGATCTCCGCTGGAGGCCATGGCGCTCGGTCGCGACCTAGCGGCCGCCATGATCGCCGACGGGGCCGGCACGTTGATGGGGGAGCAGACCCATTGAGCCCCAACAGTCCGACCTTCGAGCAGCCCGCCGGGTTCGTCGCCTTCGTCGGCGCCGGTCCCGGTGACGAGCACCTTCTGACGCTGCGGGGGGCCGACCTCCTCGCCAAGGCCGACACCGTGGTCCTCGACGCGCAGGCGTACGGGCGGCTGCTGGCCCATGCCCGCGAAGGCGTGGAGGTGATCGACACCGCCGCGGACGAGGCCGCGTCGATCACCGCCGCCCAGGCCGCGGCCAAGGGCCGGCGCGTGGTGCGCCTGTGCCCCGGCGACCCGATGTTCTTCTCCTCGGTGGAGGAGGAGGTCGCCGCCTGCGTCAAGGCGGAGGTGGACTTCGAGATCGTGCCGGGCGTGACCCCGGCGACGGCGGTGCTGACCTACGCCGGCATCCCGCCGGCGGCGGGCGTGCCCGAGTTCCGGGTCGTGGACGCCCGGCAGGTGGACGACTGGTCCGCGCACGCCTCCACCCAGGGCACCCTGGTCATCTACAACGGGGTGGCCGAGGCCCCGGCGATCGGCAAGGCGCTGGTCGCGGCCGGCCGTCCCGACTCCACCCCGGTGGCGGTGACCAGCGCGGGCACCACCACCGACCAGCACACCGTGGTGTCCACGCTGGGCCGGCTCACCGCCGACCTGAAGCACGCGGGCATGACCGAGCCCGCGCTGATCGTGGTGGGCGACGCGGTGGGCATGCGCGAGCGGCTGTCGTGGTTCGAGACCAAGCCGCTGTTCGGCTGGCGGGTGCTCGTGCCGCGCACCAAGGAGCAGGCCGCGGGCCTGTCGGAGCAGCTCCGCTCGTACGGGGCCGTGCCCGAGGAGGTGCCGACGATCTCCGTGGAGCCGCCGCGCACCCCGCAGCAGATGGACCGCGCGATCAAGGGCCTGGTCACCGGCCGCTACGAGTGGGTGGCCTTCACCAGCGCCAACGCCGTCAAGGCGGTGCGGGAGAAGTTCGAGGAGTACGGCCTGGACGCCCGCGCGTTCGCCGGGCTGAAGGTCTCGGCGGTCGGCGAGGCCACCGCCAAGGCGCTGATCGACTTCGGCGTCCGGCCCGACCTGGTGCCCTCGGGCGAGCAGTCCTCCGAGGGCCTGCTCGCGGAGTGGCCGCCGTACGACTCGATGCTCGACCCGATCAACCGGGTGCTGCTGCCGCGCGCCGACATCGCCACCGAGGCGCTGGTCGCCGGGCTCACCGAGCTGGGCTGGGAGTGCGACGACGTGACGGCCTACCGCACCGTGCGCGCCTCGCCCCCGCCCGCGCCGATCCGCGAGGCCATCAAGGGCGGCGGGTTCGACGCGGTGCTGTTCACCTCCTCCTCCACGGTGCGCAACCTGGTCGGCATCGCCGGCAAGCCGCACAACGTCACGGTGATCGCGGTCATCGGCCCGCAGACCGCCAAGACCGCCGAGGAGTTCGGGCTGCGCGTGGACGTCATGGCCGACAAACCGTCCGCTTCGGCCCTCGCGGCGGCGCTGGCGGAGTACGGTGCCAAGCAGCGGCAGGCCGCGCTGGCTGCGGGCGAGACGCCCCGCAGGCCCTCCCAGACGCGCCGAGGAGCCCGCCGCAGGGCGAAGTGAACCGGCGTCCACGGGGCGCCGTACCAGGCCATATGAGCCACACGAGGAGATCCCCGATGAGTGCTGGAGCGAACCCGACGCAGCGAGCGGAGTGGGCCGTGAGGTACGAGCGGGCCGCGGAGCGAGTGAGGAGGGTGAGCGACCGATGAGTGCTGGAGCGAACCCGACGCAGCGAGCGGAGTGGGCCGTGAGGTACGAGCGGGCCGCGGAGCGAGTGAGGAGGGTGAGCGACCGATG
>NZ_JACHGN010000019.1:188043-224812 GCF_014202315.1 Thermocatellispora tengchongensis
AACGCTGAGTTTCCTGTCGCGCGGCCTCGGAGGCTGCGTCGCACCGCGGCGTTGCGGCGTATGGTGGCCGGCACCCGGCTGCATCCCGCCGAGCTGATCCTGCCCGTCTTCGTCAAGGAGGGCATCAGCGAGCCGCAGCCGGTGGCCTCGATGCCGGGCGTGGTGCAGCACACCCGCGACTCGCTGCGCAAGGCGGCGCACGAGGCCGCCGAGGCCGGCGTCGGCGGGCTGATCCTGTTCGGCATCCCGGCCGTCAAGGACGGGCGCGGCTCGGCCGCCGACGACCCCGGCGGCATCGTGCAGCAGGCGCTCGGCGACGTGGTGGCCGAGGTGGGCGACGCGCTGGTGATCATTACCGACACCTGCCTGGACGAGTTCACCGACCACGGCCACTGCGGCATCCTGACCCCCGACGGCGACGTGGACAACGACCTGACCCTGGAGCGCTACGCCTCGGCCGCCGTGGCCCAGGCCCGCGCCGGGGCGCAGGTGATCGCGCCGAGCGGCATGATGGACGGCCAGGTGGGCGCGATCCGGGCCGCGCTCGACGCCGAGGGCTTCGCCCAGGTGCCGATCCTGGCCTACTCCGCCAAGTACGCCTCCGGCTTCTACGGCCCGTTCCGCGACGCCGCCGAGTGCGCCCCGCAGTTCGGCGACCGCAGCTCCTACCAGCAGGACCCGGCGGGGCCGGTCGGCGAGGCGCTGCGCGAGGTCCGGCTCGACCTGGCCGAGGGCGCCGACGCGGTGATGGTCAAGCCCGCGCTGGCCTACCTCGACATCCTGCGCCAGGTCCGCGACACCGTGGACGTGCCGGTGGCCGCCTACCAGGTCAGCGGCGAGTACGCCATGGTCGAGGCCGCCGCCGCCAACGGCTGGATCGACCGCGAACGGGTCATCATGGAGTCATTGGTCGCCATCCGCCGCGCCGGAGCCGACCTGATCCTCACGTACTGGGCCACCGAGGTGGCCAAGCGCCTGTGACCATCAGGGGCCGGGACAGTAACGGATGGCCCTAACCGGGGGGTTTCCGTCAGGCAACTAGCCGGGGTGCGTTAGAGTTCCAGAAAGCAGTCTGGTGTGCCCCGGGTGGGTAGGTTAGGCAGCCCGATGGCCCCTTTCGGTGCGGATCTCAAAGCGCACGGGGGCGGATTCCGGGTCTCGCGGGGCACCGGCGTGGGCGGACCTGTGGCGGGACGGAGGACACGAATGGTGGGGGTACCACTCGCTCGGCGTACCAAACGGCTGGGCCGTCCCTCGCGGCGGCGCGTGTCCAAGCTGGAATCGGTGTTGCAGTACGCGGCGCTGGGCTGGGCGAGCTGTCCCGGCGCCCATCCGCTGCGCGAGGGCGGCAGGGCGTGCTCGTGCGACCGGGTCGGCTGTCCCGACCCCGGCGCCCATCCGCTCTCGCCCGCCTGGCAGATGCAGGCCACGTGCGACACCACGCAGCTCACCCGCTGGTGGCGCCAGGACGAGGACGCCAACGTGATCCTGCCCACGGGGCGCGTGTTCGACGTGTTCGACATGCCCCTGGAGGCCGGCCTCACGGCCCTGGCCCGCATGGACGCCTCCGGTTCCGACACAGGCCCGGTCGCCGCTAACGGCGACCGGGTTCTGTTTTACGTGGCCACCCGCGGCAACCCCGACGACGAGGACGAGTGGTGGTCCTGCCACCTCGACTGCGGGCCCGAGACCATCGACAGCATGCCGGGCCTGCGCTGGCACTGCCGCGACAGCTATGTCCTGGCCCCGCCGTCCACGCTGCCGACCGGGCAGCCGGTCTCCTGGCTGCGCCCGCCCGACGGCCGTCCGCTGCCCGACCCGCTGCGGGTGCTCGACTGGCTGGCCGACGCCTGTGAGTGAGCCCGCCTGCGAGTGAGCCCGCCTGCGAGTGACGGCCCGCCTGTGAGTGAGCCCGCGCGGGGGCATCGGTAGCCTTGTTCGGGTGAGCTCCACGCAGAAGTCCGAGGAACTGTTCGCGCGCGCCAAGGAGATCGTCCCGGGCGGGGTCAACTCGCCGGTGCGGGCGTTCGGGGCGGTCGGCGGCACGCCGCGGTTCATGGCCGGGGCGCAGGGCCCCTACATCGTCGATGTCGACGGCAACCGCTACGTCGACCTGGTCTGCTCCTGGGGCCCGATGATCCTGGGCCACCGCCACCCCGCGGTGCTGGAGGCGCTGCGCGCCGCGCTCGACGGCGCCACGTCGTACGGCGCGGCCACCCCGGGCGAGGTGGAGCTCGCCGAGGAGATCGTGGCGCGGGTCGCCCCGGTGGAGAAGGTACGCCTGGTCAGCTCGGGCACCGAGGCCACGATGTCGGCGGTGCGCCTGGCCCGCGGCTTCACCGGCCGGTCCAAGGTGATCAAGTTCGCGGGCTGCTACCACGGCCACGTGGACGCCCTGCTGGCCTCGGCCGGCTCGGGCGTGGCCACCTTCGGGCTGCCCGACACGCCGGGGGTGACCGGCGCGGCGGCGTCCGACACGATCGTGCTGCCCTACAACGACATCGAGGCCGTGGAGGAGGCGTTCCGCCTCGCCGAGATCGCGTGCGTGATCACCGAGGCGTGCCCGGCCAACATGGGCGTGGTGCCGCCCGCGCCCGGCTTCAACGCCAGGCTGAAGGAGCTGTGCGCGGCCAACGGCGCGCTGCTGATCCTGGACGAGGTGCTGACCGGCTTCCGGGTCTCGGCCGCCGGGTGGTACGGCCTGGACCCGGTGGACGCCGACCTGATGACCTTCGGCAAGGTCATGGGCGGCGGGCTGCCGGCCGCCGCGTTCGGCGGCCGGGCCGACGTGATGAGCCTGCTGGCCCCCGAGGGCCCGGTCTACCAGGCCGGCACGCTGTCGGGCAATCCGCTGGCGTGCGCGGCTGGCCTCGCCACGCTGCGCGCGTGCGACGACGAGGTGTACGACCGGGTGGACGCCGCGGCCCTGGTCATCGGCAGGGCCGCGTCCGACGCGCTGGCGGCGGCGGGCGTGCCGCACCGGCTGCAGCGGGCCGGGAGCCTGTTCTCGATCTTCTTCACCGAGGAGCCCGTGACGGACTTCGCGGGAGCCAGGCGGCAGAACACCGCCGCCTTCGGCAACTTCTTCCACGCCATGCTGGACCAGGGCGTGTATCTGCCGCCCTCGGCGTACGAGGCGTGGTTCCTGTCGGCCGCTCACGATGAAGAGGCGCTTACGCGGATCGCCGACGCGCTGCCTCTCGCGGCCAAGGCCGCCGCCGCTGCCCTGGGCTGACGCCAGGTCCTCCCTCAGCGGCACGGCGGCTGAATCGGGCCGGGCCGAGCGCCCGGCCGTGCCGTCAGGCCGGGCCCGTGAGCCGGGCCTGTAAGCCGGGCCTGTAAGCCGGGCCCGTGAGCCGGGACCGGCCGGTGCCCGCTTAGCGGGTCGTGGCCGGGTTCGGCTTGCCGTTGCGGATGCGGCGCTCGCGCTCGGCGTTGGCGAGCTTCTCCAGGTAGGAGATCGGCTGGTCGGGGGCCCTGTCGTGAGTGCGGTTTCTTCTCATGCATCCATTTTCGCGAGGCAAACTGTTCAGGACAAGCGAGACTTCCTTAGGGTTGTCATTTAGGCTTGCTTACATGTTGGACCTCAACCGGCTCAAGGCCCTGCACGCCGTGTCGATCTACGGTTCGGTCGGCGCGGCGGCCGAAGCGCTGATGGTGACACCGTCCGCGATCTCGCAGCAGCTCGCCAAGCTGGAGCGCGAGACCGGAGCCACGCTGATCGAACGCAACGGGCGCGGGGTGAAGCTCACCGACGCGGCCGGTCTGCTCGCCGAGCACGCCGGGCGCATCCTGGCCCTGGTCGAGACCGCCGAGGCCGACTTCGAGGCGCTGCGCGGGGCGGTGGTCGGGCGGCTGAGCATCGCCGCGTTCCCGACCGCCGCCCGCGGCCTGCTGCCCGGGGCGCTCACCCACCTGCGCGAGCGCCACCCCGAGCTGCAGGTCCAGCTCTTCGAGCGCGAGCCCGAACGGCAGATCCGCGAGGTCGCGCGGGGCGAGCTGGACCTCGCCGTGGCCCAGGACTGGCTGAACCGGCCCATGGCCATCCCCGAGGGCCTGTCGCGGGCGGCGCTCCTCGACGACATCGCCGATGTGATCCTGCCCGCCTCGCACCCCCTGGCCGGACGGCCGGAGATCTCGCTGTCCGACCTGGCGGGCGAGCAGTGGATCAGCTCCTCGCCGGGCACGGTGTGCCACGACTGGCTGGTGTTCACCCTGCGCTCGGCGGAGGTCGAGCCGGACATCAGTTGCATGGTGGACGAGTATCCGACCCAGCTCGCGCTGGTGGCCGCGGGCCACGGGTGCGCGATCGTGCCCCGGCTGGGCCGCGGCCCGCTGCCGCCGGACGTACGGGCCGTGCCCATCCTGCACCGCCCTACGCGGCGCATCTACGCCCTGTGGCGCACCGACGCGGCCCGCCGCCCCGCCATCCGCGCCGCTGTTGACGCCCTGCGGGCCGTCGCCGCCCCGCTGTGCCTGACCAGCGAGCCCGCGGAGCTGAGCGGCGTGTGAGCCCGCGCTCCAGGTTCTCGTAGCAGCATCGCCGGCTCACGCGTCCGAAGCTCCGGTTTCCCGCGACACGCGCCGGGCGCCTCCCGGAGGGCGTCCGGCCGCTACTTGTCGGTAGGCTGTGCGCACCATGGCTGAGACCACCGTCGTTCACCTGCTGCGGCACGGTGAGGTGCACAACCCCGAAGGGGTCCTGTACGGCAGGCTGCCCGGCTACCACCTCTCCGAGACCGGCCGCCTGATGGCCGAGATGGTGGCCAAGGCCGTCGCCGACCGTGACATCACCGTACTGGTCAGCTCGCCCCTGGAGCGCGCCAGGGAGACCGCCGCCCCGCTCGCCGAGGCCCTTCATCTCGACGTGGCCCTCGACGACCGCCTGCTTGAGGCCGACAACATCTTCCAGGGCCGCCCGGTCGGCCTTGGCGACGGCGTGTTCCGCAACCCGCGCCACTACCGCTACCTGTGGAACCCGTTCCGTCCCTCCTGGGGCGAGCCCTACCTGGACCTCGTGGCCCGCATGCGCGGCGCGATCGACGACGCCAGAGCCGCCGCCCGCGGCCACGAGGCGGTGCTCGTCAGCCACCAGCTCCCCATCTGGGTCATCCGCCTGGCCGCCGAGGGCCGCCGCCTCTGGCACGACCCCCGCCGCCGCCAGTGTGCCCTGGCCAGCCTGACCAGCTTCACCTTCGACGGCGACCGCCTCACCAGCATCGGCTACAGCGAACCCGCCGGCGCCCTGTCCCGCCGCCCCTCCGTCCCCGGAGCCTGACGTCCCCCGCCCCAGGCGCGCCTCCCCCGGAACCGGCCAACACGTGTCCGTCTCAGGTAGACGGGTTGTGGCGGCTTGAGCGCGGGTCGTGTCTGGAGGAGGAGCGCAGGGAGCGGAGCGACCGGAGCGACGGGGGAAGACATGACCCTGGGGGCGCTCAAGCCTGCGCGTGCGGAGCACGCGCCATTGGCGCGAAGCACGCGCCATTAGCACTGCCCTGGGCACGGAACCGTCCGGTGGGCGCGGTAGAGTTACAGCTCTACCGCTTGTAGTACGAGGAGATCCTCCTTCCGTGTCCGCCGCACAGTCCTTCAAGGCGCTCGCCCTCGCCCTCGTTCTGGCCATCGGCGTGACCGCGTGTGCGGGGAGCCAGGGCGGGCAGCCGCAGACCGGTGACACCCGGTTCGTCGCCGGTGACGGCAAGATGCAGGTGTTCGGGGCCGCCGATCGCAAGCCGGCGCCCGAGGTGTCGGGGCCGACGCTCGACGGGGAGAACGCGTCGCTGGCCGCGTACAAGGGCAAGGTCGTGGTGCTGAACTTCTGGGCGTCGTGGTGCGCGCCGTGCGTGGCCGAGGCTCCGGTGCTGAAGGACGTCGCGGCCAAGACCAAGGCGCAGGGGGTCGACTTCCTCGGCGTCGCGTTCAAGGACGACAAGGCCGCCGCGCTGGCCTTCGAGCGCAACCACAAGCCGGGCTATCCGAGCCTGCACGACCAGCCCGGCAAGGTGGCGCTGGCGTTCCAGGGCACGGTGCCGCCGGCCGCGATCCCGTCCACGCTGATCATCGACAGGCAGGGACGCATCGCCGCGCGGGCGCTCGGCGCGGTGAAGTACACCGACCTGCTGAACACGGTCAACCAGATCAGCGGCGAGGACGGTCGGCAGTGAGATCCATGATGACCTGTGATGACCGCCGACCTCGCTGACACCGTAGCAACGGGTTCGCTCGGACTGGCGCTGCCGATCGCGGTGGCGGCGGGGGTGGTGTCGTTCCTGTCGCCGTGCGTGCTGCCCCTGGTGCCCGGCTACCTGTCGTACGTGACCGGGATGAGCGCCGACCCGCGCCGTGGCCGGCTGGTGCTGGGCAGCGCGCTGTTCGTGCTCGGCTTCGCGGCGGTGTTCGTGGCGGGCGGCGCGGTGGTGGGCGGGCTGGGCGCGGTGATGTTGCGCAACGCCGAGGGCATCACCCGGGTGCTCGGGGTCCTGACGATCGTGCTCGGCCTGTCGTTCATGGGGCTGATCCCGGGGCTGCAGCGCGACATGCGCATCCACCGCCGTCCCGCCGCGGGGCTCGCGGGCGCGCCGCTGCTCGGCGTGGTGTTCGGCCTGGGCTGGACGCCGTGCATCGGCCCCACCCTCGCCGTCGTCCTCACCCTGGGCCTGAACGAGGGCAGCGCGGGCCGCGGCGCGCTGCTGGCGGCCGCGTACGCGCTGGGGCTCGGCCTGCCGTTCGTGGCCGCGGGCCTGGCCTACAGCAGCGCCCTGCGCGCGTTCAAGGCCGTACGCCGCCACTCGCGGCTCGTCATGCGCATCGGCGGCGGCATGCTGGTCGTCGTCGGCGTGCTGCTGGTGACCGGCCTGTGGGGGCAGTTGGTCGCGACCATGCAGGGCTGGATCGGCGGCTTCCAGCCGGTGATCTGAGGTGCCGACCCTGATCCGACGATGAGCTGATGACAGGTAGACGATGACCCGAACCGACGACGACACCCGGGCGGACACCGTGGACACCGCGCCGGCCGCCCAGGCGGGCGAGTCTGGCGAGTCCGGCAAGCCTGGCGAGTCCGGCGCGTCCGGTAAGCCTGGCGCGTCCGGCAAGCCCGGCGGGTCCGGCGGGGGCCCGGCGGCGGTGCGACTCGGGGCGATCGGCTGGGCGCGGTGGTTCTGGCGCACGCTGACCTCGATGCGCACCGCGCTGATCCTGCTGTTCCTGTTCGCGCTGGCCGCCGTGCCCGGCTCGCTCCTCCCGCAGCGCGGCGTCGAGCCCGCCGACGTCGCCCAGTACTTCCGCGACAACCCCACCTACGCCGAGTGGCTGGACCGGCTCTGGCTGTTCGACGTCTTCCGCGCGCCCTGGTTCGCGGCGATCTACCTGCTGCTGTTCGTGTCGCTGATCGGCTGCATCGTGCCGCGTACCGGCGTGTACCTGCGGGAGCTGCGCCGCAGGCCCCCGGCGGCGCCGCGCAACCTGGGCAGGCTGCCGCAGCACGCGTCCTACGACAGCGAGGCCGGGCCGGAGCAGGCGCTGGCGCGCAGCGCGGAGTGGCTGCGGGCGCGCCGGTTCCGCGTCGCGACCGGCGACGGCTGGGTGTCGGCCGAGAAGGGCTACCTGCGCGAGACCGGGAACCTGCTCTTCCACGTCGCGCTGGTGGGCCTGCTGGTCGCGGTCGGCGTCGGCTCGTTGTACGGCTACCGCGGCAACGTGCTGCTCATCGAGGGCACCGGCTTCGCCAACACCGTGGCGGCCTACGACAGGTACATCCCGGGCTCCCAGGTGTCGGCCGAGTCGCTGGAGCCGTTCTCCTTCCAGCTCGACGACTTCCAGGCCAGCTACATCGCGGCCGGGGAGCGGCGCGGGCAGGTGCTGGACTACTCCGCCAAGCTCAGGGTCAGCGACAGTCCGGGCGCGCCCGAGCGCGACTACGAGCTGAAGGTCAACGAGCCGCTGGACGTCAACGGCACCATGACGTACCTGATCGGGCACGGTTACGCCCCGACCTTCAAGGTCGTGGACGGCAAGGGGAACGTGGCCTACGACGGGCCGGTGGCGTGCCTGGCGGAGAACATCCAGACGTACGCCTCCGAGTGCACCATCAAGGTGTCCAACGCCCAGCCCGAGCAGCTCGGCCTGTCGATCCGGTTCCTGCCCAGCACCGTCCCGCTCCAGGACGGCTCGTACGTCTCGGTCTTCCCGGGCGCGCTGAACCCCACCGCCCAGATCCGCGCCTTCGCCGGCGACCTGGGCCTGGCCGACGGCATCCCGCAGTCGGTCTACCTGTTCGACCAGGAGCGGCTGAAGAAGATGAAGCCGCTGGTCATGAAGGCCGCGCCGCTGGAGGTCGGGCAGTCGATGGAGCTGCCCGGCGGGCACGGCACGGTCACCTTCACCGGGGTGAAGGAGTGGGCGTCGCTGCAGATCGCCTACGACCCGGGGCGGCTGGCGGCGCTGGTCGCGGCGGTCGGCGCCGTGCTCGGCATCGTGCTCTCGCTCACCCTCCGCAGGCGGCGGATCTGGGTGCGGGCCGAGCAGGGGGAGGGCGGCGGTAGCGTCGTCCAGGTCGGCGGCCTCACCCGGACCGAGGGCGGCGCAGGCGGGTTCGCCGAGGAGTTCGCCGACATCGTGAAGGCACTCAGTGGTGCCACGGCTTCAGGAGTCAAGGATGCCCGTTGAGGTTGACACCGGACTCGCCACGCTGAGCGACCAGCTCATCCTGGTGACGGTGCTGCTCTATGTGATCGCCATGATCGGATACGCGCTGCAGCTCGGCTTCGGCCGTGCCGCGGCGCGCGCGTCCGCCGCCCCCGTACGCGAGCTGGCGACGGTCGGCGGCCGGTCCGCCGCCGCCGACGCGCCGGAGACCCCGGACGCTCAGGACACGCACAGGGACGGGCAGGAGGACGCGCAGGACGGCGCCGAGGCCGCGGCGAAGGCCGGGAACGCGGCGCCCAGGCCCGGCTTCGCGGAGCGGGCCGGCACCATCGCCGTGGTGCTGACCTGGCTCGGCTGGGCGACCAACCTGGGCTCCATCATGACCCGCGGCCTGGCGGTGGACCGGTGGCCGTGGGGCAACATGTACGAGTTCGTGGTCGCCATCGCGTTCGCCGCGGTGACCGTGTTCCTGTTGATGCAGCTCCGCTACCCGGTGCGCTTCCTCGGCGCGTTCGTGGCGCTGGCCGCCACGCTGTCGCTCGGCTTCGCGGTGCGCTACCTGCACGTCCAGGCCGGGCCGGTGGTGCCCGCGCTGAACTCGTACTGGGTGGCGATCCACGTCAGCGCCGCCATCGCGGCCAGCGGGCTGTTCATCGTGGGCGGCGTGTCGGGCATCCTGTACCTGGTACGCGGCGAGAAGCCGTCGCGGCTGCCCTCGCGCGCCGAGCTGGAGGCCATCGCGCACCGGGTCGTCGTGCTGGCGTTCCCGATCTGGACCTTCGCCGTCATCGCGGGCGCGCTGTGGGCCGACAAGGCGTGGGGCCGCTACTGGGGCTGGGACCCCAAGGAGGTCTGGGCGTTCATCACCTGGATCGCGTACGCCGCCTACCTGCACGCCCGCGCGACCGCCGGGTGGAGGGGCCGCGCGGCCGTCATCGTGCAGCTCATCGCGTTCGGCTGTCTTCTGTTCAACCTCATCGGCGTGAACATGTTCCTCGGCGGTCTGCACTCGTACGCCGACGTGCCGAACTGAGGGGCGGTATCACTCCTCGCCGCGGAGGCGGCGGTCGAGGTCGCGCAGGAACTCGGGGTCGTCGTCGGGGCCGCGGGGCACGTCGGCGCGCATGGAGCCGCCGGGGCCGGCCTGGGTCTCGCGCGGCGCGTAGGGGCGGCCGAGCAGCAGCCAGAGCACACCGCCGACGCCGACCAGCAGGACGACGACGAGGACCCAGAGGATCTTGGGGAGGTTCCTGGTCTCCTCGTCGGGCGTCGTGATGACGTCGAACAGGCAATAGAGCCAGAAAGCGAGCAACGCAAGGCCGAGAACCACAGGCATGCCCGAACTGTAAGCCATGGCGGGCACTGCTCGCGTCCGACCCCACAGACCTGTCCCCCCGCCGGTGACCCTGTCCACCCGTGGACGCCCTCAGATCGCTCTGTCCGCCCCTATCCCCGCCGGTCCCGACATTTCGGGTGACGCCCGATGTTCTGCGACGTACGGTGGTCCCTGGGCACGTGGTGGGGCAGACGAAGGGGCGTGATGGCTCAGTCGGGCGAGAAGGGGCGGCATCGGCGGGCGAACCGCTGGTGGCAGCGCGGCCCGTACGCGTCGCCGTACCGGGGTGGGAGCGGTGGCGGCGAGCGCGTGGACTCGGTGAGAGAGCCGGCCCCTGAGCGGCCGGAGCGGCGGCGGGTGGAGCGCCCGTACGCGGACCCCTGGCCGGACCACCGTCCCCCGGAGCGCCGCACGGCGCGGGCTGAGCGGCCGGAGCGGGCGGAGCGGCCGGAGTCCCCGCCCACCCCGGCTCCCCAGGAGTACACCGACCGGATGGACCACCGCCTGGACCGCTTCGACCGGCTGGAACGCCGGAGGCAGGCGGCGGTGAGCGCGGCCACGATCGCGGATCGGCCGCAGTACACCTGGCGCGACTTCGAGTTGGGCGACGAGCGGCCCAGGGCCCAGCCCAACGCGCCCGACACGCCCGCCCGCGGCGACGGCCTGCGTCACTGCGGCGTGCTGGAGCGCATCCTGCACCGGCAGTGGGACGTGCGCGACGGCCCGCCGTCGCCCGAGGCCGTGCGCGCGGTGGAGAGCCTGGCCCGGCTGCCCGACCGGCTGAAGGCGCTGCTCGCCGAGGGCCTGGAGGGCATCTACGTGGGCGCGGGCGGCGTGCCCGACCTGGACGACATGGGCTACTTGCGCGGCGCGCCCCTGCCCTCGGGCCGGGCGACCTGGGACATCTGCGCCGGCGCGTACGGCGACCGCAAGATCGTCGTCGGTGACCGGCCGTCCCCGACGCCCGACGTGATGATGCACGAGGTGGGGCACGCGCTGGACGACGTGGACGCGCGGCCGGGGGAGTGGGTCTCCGACAGCCCCGAGTTCGCCGCGTTGTACGAGCGGTGCGAGCCGCTCCTGGTATCGGCCTTCCACCAGCAGCCGGGCGGGCTCGGGCGCAAGGAGTTCTTCGCCGACGCCTTCGCGGCCATCGCCTCGCGTCAGCGGCCCGCGCTGGTGGACATGCTCGGAGGTGACACGCGGATGGCGCTCGATGTCATGCTGTTCTTCAACCGGCGCTACGGAATCTAGGTGATCGTTGATGTACGTCATCAGGCTCGCGGACGGGACCCTGCGCGTACCACAGAGTCTGACCAGCCACGACGGGCGCCTGATCGGCAACGCGTACGTCGAGGTGCCCCCCGGCGATCCCGAATACGACCGCTGGTCGGCCGGCGCGCTGACCGAGGAGGAGATCGTGGAGCGTCAGCGCCGC
Organism: Thermocatellispora tengchongensis; assembly: GCF_014202315.1. Lineage (GTDB taxonomy): Bacteria > Actinomycetota > Actinomycetes > Streptosporangiales > Streptosporangiaceae > Thermocatellispora > Thermocatellispora tengchongensis. The sequence goes on from NZ_JACHGN010000019.1 coordinate 199,461, forward strand.
TGGCAGGAGGAGAACGACGAGCTGGAGCAGGCGTTCCTGGAGTTCAAGGCAGAGCAGGAGAACCAGGGTGCCCCGGGGTCGTGAGGGGGACACGGGGGCGTGACGCGCGAGGGGGCGCTGCGCGCACCGATTCACGGTGACCCTGCGGCTCCGGGTAGGCGCGCAGGATCACCGTGGCGACGACTCCGTCGTCAGACGCGCGGGGACTCGCCGGTAGGCCGATCGGCCGTGAGGACATCCTCGCCACGAAGAAGGGCGTGAACTTCCGACTCGCGGAAGCGCCGGTGCCCTCCGGGGGTACGAATGCTGCTGATGCGACCGGCCGCCGCCCAGCGGGTAACCGTCTTCGGGTCGACCCGGAAGAGGGCGGCAACCTCACCGGGTGTCAGCAGACGCTCGCTGCTACTCTCCACAATCTCTCCCCCTCGCATCCCGCTTCCTGCCAGCGGGCGGACAGGTAACCAGTGTGCCGAGCGAAGCCTGTTTTATCCGTGGTTTTCAGCAAAGATCACGGGTTGTTATAGGCCGAGTGCCCGATTGTTATATGATAGAGCCTCTTTGGGGCTCTCATGGGTGTTTCTTTACAAAAGGTGGTGTTGGGGAAGACTAGCAGTGTCCGTGCCCGATGCGAAGACTTCCCGCTCCGTGGGAAGAGTGACGTAACCTCGACGCTGTGCGTCCCGTCGTCGTTTACACCGCGTCAAGGATCGGCCTGTTCGCCATCGCGTTCGGCGTGCTCTACCTGCTCGGCCTGCGCAACTGGCTGTGGTTGCTGATCGCTGCCCTGGTGCTCAGCGGTCTGGCCAGCTACGTGCTGCTGTCCAAGCAGCGCGACGCCGTGAGCGCCCGCATCACCCAAGCGGGAACATCCCAACGCGGGCATGATACTCCCGACCAAGACGGGTCGTATCGCTACCAACCAGTAGACCGCCCGGATGAGCCAGAAAAGCCTTGACCCCGATCCCGCGGGTACGCGTGGGGTTCCAGGGCAGCGCCTTGCCGGTGCGCGGGTCGATCGCGCCGATCCCGGTCCGCTTCACCGCGCCCGGCCCGGCCGAGTCGTGCCCGCGCGGGTTGTCCAGCCAGCGCTGATGGCCGCCGACGTACACCGCCGCGCCGGTCACGGCCACGGAATACAACGAGTCGCCGCCGGTGTGGTTCACCCAGGTCGGCTTGATCCGCTCGCCCTTCGCCCCGGTCTCGAATCGGGCCGCGGAATCGCAGAGCTTGGCGGCGCCGCCATTTCCTCCTGTCGTCACGACGACGAAGTAGTCGCCGGCGGGTGAGAAGGCCAGCCCGCGTACGTACGCGGGGAAGGACTTGGCGCAGGCGGGCGCGTACGCCTCGGTGCGCCACGGCAGCACCCGCGCCTTGGCCCCGCCGATGTCGATCAGGCCGAGCTGCGGCCGCGACTGCCCGTCGAGCGTGGTGAAGTTGCCGTCAACGGCCAGCCGCGTGGGGGTCACGGCCAGCGAGTAGACCTTCAGACCGGCCCCGGGCCGGGGACCGGCCACCTCGATCGCGAACGAGGGATCGACGGCCCCGGTCGCCGCGTCGAGCCGCGCCAGCCCAGTGCGCCACGCGTTCCCCACGCGCCGGAAGTCGCCCCCGGCGTAGACCTTGCCGCCCTGCACGGCGAGCGTCTGCACGCCGCCGCCCGCGATCCGAGGCTCGAACCCGGGGACCGGCGCCCCGTCGGCCACCCGCAGCCGGGCCAGCCCGCGCGCCGGAGCGCGCCCGATCGTGGCGAAGTCGCCGCCGACGTACACGGTGCCGTCGGCGCCGGCCGCCAGCGCGTACACGACGCCGCGCACCTCGGGCGCGAACGAGGGGAGGATCTTCCCGGTGTACAGGTCGAACGCGAACAGGTTCGCCCGCTCCAGGGCGGGGGCGTCCTGCGGCCGGGCCTCCTTGACCGCGGAGAACTCGCCCCCCACGACGACGGTGCGCCCCACGATCGCGATGGCGTTCACGATCCCGTCCAGGACGTGCGGCGTGTAGTCCACCGGGTCCTCCGACACGACCGAGACGTGCCGGACGGGCGCGGGCGCCGGCACGGCCGTCGGCCCGGGAGGAGGCGGGGGAGCACCCGGCGCGGCCAGGGCCAGCGCCGACAGGACTGCTGAAACGACGGTGGTGTCTGCTACGAGGACAGGCATTCCCACAGTCGTATCAGACTCAGCGTAATCACGTGCGTACTTTCCGCACATTCCCCCAGTTCATCAGGAGCCCCAACAGGGAACCCCCTAGGCTTGTCCGCATGACCCGCGCGTCGCTGGAGAAGCAGCCCCACGAAGTCGCCGCGATGTTCGATCGCACCGCCCGCCGCTACGACCTGGTCAACGACATCATTTCGCTGGGCCAGGACCGCATGTGGCGCAAGGCCACCGCCGCCGCCGTGGACGCCGGCCCCGGCGAGCTGGTCCTCGACCTCGGCGCGGGCACCGGCACCTCCACCGACGCCTTCACCGGCCTGGGCGCTCGGGCCATCGCCTCCGACTTCTCGCTCGGCATGCTGCGCACGGGCGTGCGCAGAAGGGGCGGCTCCGGCATCCACGGCGGCGGCGTACGCGGGGTGACCTTCGTCGCCGGCGACGCCCTGAGGCTCCCCTTCCACGACGACTCCTTCGACGCCGTCACGATCAGCTTCGCCCTGCGCAACGTCCACGACACCAAGGCGGCCCTGCGCGAGATGCTCCGCGTCGCCCGGCCAGGCGCGAGACTCGTCATCTGCGAGTTCTCGCACCCGACGAACCGGAGCTTCGACCTGGTCTACAGCCAGTACCTGATGAAGCTCCTGCCGAAGGTGGCCAGGGCCTTCGGCAGCAACGACGACAGCTACGACTACCTGGCCGAGAGCATCAGGGACTGGCACGACCAGCCCGCCCTGGCCGCGCTGATCCAGGAGGCGGGCTGGGAGAAGGTGGCCTGGCGCAACCTGTCCCTCGGAATAGTGGCCCTGCACCGGGCTTTCAAACCGGCCGCCTGACCGCTTTTCCGGCGCGACGGAGAAAATCGCGACCGGCTCGTTCCGGCAGCGCGAACGGCCGATATGCGGGGCGTGGCGCGGGCTTTTCCCGAATCGGTGACGGAGGCTTGAGGAGAGCCGTCGTGATACCGGGTCTCCGCCGGGCCGAGGCGTACGCGGACGCCGTCTCCGTCGGGGTGTCCGCCTCGTTTCCCGCCCCGCAGGCCCGTGCCGAGCGGCACGTCGCGACCCGGATGGAACGGCGGGAGCCGCCGCGGGGCGAGCGTCCCCCGGCCCGCCGGCGACGATCTCGGGGTGATGTACGACCGATCACGGCGTTTTCACGACGCCATGGAGCCACCGAAACCGGCATCGCGCGTCCCGTGATTGGCGGGCCGGTATGCCGCGCCATTCAACGCGTTCACGCTCCTGTTCCCAATGAGCACGCCCGGGACGCCGAATACGCTCAAAAACCGGGGGCCTGTGGTCGTGCCGTCCGCCGAGGGCTTTCGGGCGGACCGAAGACATCAAGCCCGGCAACTCCTAGCACATCGTGACTATCCGCCTCCGTTAGGTGATTGCGGACCTGGTTACTCGCCAGTAGCGGCTCCTGGCTGACACGGTGGGGTGGAAAGGGGTTAGACTTCGGGCCGACAAGTTTGTGAAGAGGTTCACAAAGGAACGAAGGCCCCATACCCCGAGGCCGTCGAGCATGTAGGACAGGACAGGTCCCGTGACCGAGCCAGCCGCCGCGCAGCGGAGTGCAGAGCCCTCTGGTGTTCCTCGGAGTGTTTCCTCCTCCGAGGGGGTGCGGAGGGCGGCGGAGCTCGACGCCGACGTGATCGTGGTGGGGGCCGGGCCGGCCGGGTCCAGCACCGCCTTCTACCTGGCGCAGGCCGGGCTCGACGTGCTGCTGCTTGAGAAGACGACCTTCCCGCGGGAGAAGGTGTGCGGCGACGGGCTCACGCCGCGGGCCGTGAAGCAGCTCATCGCGATGGGGATCGACATCGACGCGCCCGGGTGGGTGCGCAACAAGGGCCTGCGCGTCGTGGGGGGCGGGCTCCGGTTCGAGCTGGACTGGCCGGAGCTGTCCAGCTACCCCGACTTCGGGCTCGTGCGCGTGCGCAAGGACTTCGACGAGATCCTCGCGGCCAACGCCGTACGGGGCGGGGCCAAGCTGCTGCAGGGCGTCAACGTCACCGGGCCCATCCTGGACGACCGGTCGGGGCACATCGTCGGCGTCACCGCCAAGCACGACGGTGAGAGCGTGTCGTACCGCTCGCGGCTCGTCGTGGCCGCCGACGGGAACTCGGCGCGGCTCGCGCTGGGGATGGGGCTGCACAAGCGGGAGGACCGGCCGATCGGGGTCGCGGTGCGGACCTACTACGACAGCCCGCGCCACGACGACGAGTACCTTGAGGTCTGGCTGGAACTGTGGGACGACCAGACCCTGCTGCCCGGGTACGGCTGGGTGTTCGGGGTCGGCGACGGCACGGCCAACGTCGGGCTGGGGCTGCTGAACACCTCCGAGGCGTTCAAGAACCTGGACTACCGGGATCTGCTGCGGCGGTGGGTGGGCAACATGCCCGAGGAGTGGACCTTCACCGAGGAGACCCGGCGGGGGCCGATCCGGGGCGCGGCGCTGCCGATGGCGTTCAACCGGCAGCCGCACTACACCCGCGGGCTGGTGCTCGTGGGCGATTCAGGCGGAATGATCAACCCGTTCAACGGGGAGGGCATCGCCTATGCGATGGAAACGGGTCAGATAGCGGCGGAGACGATCGCTCAGGCTTTGCACAGGACCACCCCTGCGCAGCGAGAGCGTTTGCTCCGGGCATACCCTGGTGTTCTGAAGGACGCCTTCGGGGGCTACTTCACCCTCGGCAGACTGTTCGTGGAGGCCATCGGCAGGCCGGGTGTCATGAGCTTCGCCACCCGGCACGCGTTGCCCCACCCACGTCTGATGCGGTTCGCGCTGAAACTCCTTGGTAACCTCACCGACCGGCGGGGCGACGCGTCGGACCGGATCATCAACGTGCTGTCGAAGGTCGCGCCGCCGGCATGACGTCTACAGACACGTTTCCGCAGCACAACGCCCTGAAGGGCATCGGATACAGGACGCGAAGTGCGATGATCGCCCCGACTCGACTTGCACGACACATCACAACGGATCCCGCGCTCCGGCGCGTGAAGATGGGAGAGGACGCGTAGCGATGGAGCTCTACCTGCCCATCCTGGTGCTCGCCGTTCTCGCGGGAGGGTTCGCGGTCTTCTCGGTGGCGATCGCCCCCTTCACCGGTCCGAAGCGCTGGAACCGCGCGAAGCTGGACGCGTACGAGTGCGGCATCGATCCCACGCCGCAGCCCGTCGGCGGCGGGCGCTTCCCGCTGAAGTACATGATCACCGCGATGCTCTTCATCGTGTTCGACATCGAGATCATCTTCCTCTACCCGTGGGCCGTGGCGTTCGACCAGCTCGGCGTCTTCGGGCTGGTCGAGATGGTGCTCTTCATCGCCACGGTGCTGGTCGCCTACGCCTACGTCTGGCGCCGCAAGGGCCTGGATTGGGACTGAGATATGGGTCTTGAAGAGAAACTCCCCAGCGGGTTCATCCTCAGCACGGTCGAGCAGGTGGCCGGCTGGGCGCGCAAGAACTCCGTGTGGCCGGCGACGTTCGGCCTGGCCTGCTGCGCCATCGAGCTGATGTCCACGGGCGGTCCCAAGCACGACCTGGCGCGCTTCGGCATGGAGCGCGCTTCGGCGTCTCCGCGCCAGGCCGACCTGATGATCGTGGCCGGGCGCGTGTCGCAGAAGATGGCGCCGGTGCTGCGCCAGATCTACGACCAGATGGCCGAGCCCAAGTGGGTCATCGCGATGGGCGTGTGCGCCTCCAGCGGCGGCATGTTCAACAACTACGCGGTGGTGCAGGGCGTGGACCACGTCGTGCCGGTCGACATCTACCTGCCCGGCTGCCCGCCGCGGCCCGAGATGCTGATCGACGCGATCGTGAAGCTCCACGACAAGATCCAGAATACTAAGTTCGGCGCGCACCGTGCCAAGCAGATCGACGAACTCGAACTGCAGGCGCTGCGGTCGCTCCCCCTGATCGATCAGGGAGTCAAGTGATGTCCACTCCCGACAAGACCCCTGAGAACAAGCTGCCGGGCGTCCCCGAGGGGCCGATCGCACGGCGGGGGATGTTCGGCGCGACCGGGACCGGCGACACCTCCGGCTACGGCGGTCTCGTCGTACGCCGGGCGCCGCAGCTCTCCTCGCCCCGCCCGTACGGCGGCTACTTCGACGCCATCGCCGACGAGCTGGAGCGGGCCCTGGGCGACGGGTTCGCCGACGCCGTGGAGCGGGTCGTCGTGGACCGCGGCGAGCTGACCTTCCACGTCAAGCGGGAGCGCCTGGTGGAGGTGCTGCGCCACCTGCGCGACGACCCCGCCCTGCGGTTCGAGCTGTCGCTGGGCGTCTCGGGCGTGCACTACCCGCACGAGACCGGGGCCGAGCTGCACGCGGTCTACCACCTGTGCTCGATGACCCACAACCGGCGGCTGCGCGTCGAGGTGAGCTGCCCCGACGCCGACCCGCACATCCCGTCGTCGGTGACGGTCTACCCCACCCACGACTGGCACGAGCGCGAGACGTACGACTTCTTCGGCATCATCTTCGACGGCCACCCGGCGCTGACCCGGATCGAGATGCCCGACGACTGGGACGGCCACCCGCAGCGCAAGGACTACCCGCTCGGCGGCATCCCGGTCGAGTACCGCGGCGCCGAGATCCCCGCGCCCGACCAGAGGAGGTCCTACGCATGACCACGTCATACGACTACGACGAGGACCTCAAGGAGGGCCGGGTCTTCACCGTCGTCGGCCAGGACTGGGACGACATGGTGCGCGAGATCAGCGGCGCCGAGGAGGAGCACCTCGTCGTCAACATGGGCCCGCAGCACCCCTCGACCCACGGCGTGCTCCGGCTGATCCTCACCCTCAGCGGCGAGACCGTGACCGAGGCCCGCGCGGTGATCGGCTACCTGCACACCGGCATCGAGAAGAACCTCGAATACCGCACCTGGACCCAGGGCACCACGTTCGTCACCCGCATGGACTACCTGTCGCCGATCTTCAACGAGACGGCGTACTGCATGGGCGTGGAGCGGCTGCTCGGCATCGAGGACCGGGTGCCCGAGCGGGCGCAGGCGATCCGGGTCATGATGATGGAGCTGAACCGGATCTCCTCCCACATCTTCGCCATCGCGACGTACGGCATGGAGCTCGGCGCGACCACGCCGTTCCTGACCGGTCTGCGCGAGCGCGAGATGATCCTCGACATCTTCGAGTACATCACCGGCCTGCGGATGAACATGGCGTACGTCCGTCCGGGCGGCGTGTCGGTCGATCTGCCCGCCGGCGCGGTGGACAAGGTCGGCGAGTTCCTGAAGGTCATGCCCAAGCGGATCAAGGAACTGCGCAAGCTGCTGGACGAGAACCCGGCCTACACCCGCAGGACCAAGGACGTCGCCTACCTCGACCTGACCGGCTGCATGGCGCTCGGCGTGACCGGGCCGGTGCTGCGGGCGGCGGGCCTGCCGTGGGACCTGCGCAAGACGCAGCCCTACTGCGGCTACGAGACCTACGAGTTCGACGTCGTCACCGAGAAGACCTGCGACGTCTACGGCCGCTACCAGGTGCGCGTCGGCGAGATGGAGCAGTCCCTCAAGATCGTCCAGCAGGCGCTGGACCGGCTGGCCGGGCCCGAGCTGAAGGGCCAGCCCGTGATGATCGACGACAAGAAGATCGGCTGGCCGTCGCAGCTCGCGCTCGGCCCCGACGGGCTCGGCAACTCGCCCGACCACATCGCGCACATCATGGGCTCCTCGATGGAGGCCCTGATCCACCACTTCAAGCTGGTGACCGAGGGCTTCAGGGTGCCGGCCGGCCAGGTGTACGCCGCGGTCGAGTCGCCCCGCGGCGAGCTGGGGGCGCACGTGGTCAGCGACGGCGGCACCCGCCCCTACCGCGTGCACTTCCGCGACCCGTCGTTCACGAATCTGCAGGCCATTCCCGCGACGTGCGAGGGTGGCATGGTCGCCGACGTGATCTCGGCGGTGGCCTCGCTCGACCCGGTCATGGGAGGTGTGGACCGGTGACGTACGCGCCGGAAGTCCGCGAGCGTCTCGAACGCGACGCCAAGGAGATCATCGGGCGGTACCCCAAGAGCCGCTCGGCCCTGCTGCCGCTGCTGCACCTGGTGCAGTCGGAGGACGGCTACGTCAGCGACGACGGCCAGGAGTTCTGCGCCGAGATGCTCGGCCTGACCAAGGCCGAGGTCGTGGGCGTGTCCACCTTCTACACGATGTACAAGCGCAAGCCGGCCGGGCAGTACCACGTCGGCGTGTGCATCAACACGCTGTGCGCGGTCATGGGCGGCGACCAGATCTGGGAGGAGCTCACCGAGCACGTCGGCGTGGGTCACGACGAGACCACCGCCGACGGCAAGATCTCCCTGGAACGGCTCGAATGCAACGCGGCCTGCGACTTCGCGCCGGTGATGATGGTCAACTGGGAGTTCTTCGACAACCAGACCCCGGCCTCGGCCAAGCAGCTCGTCGATGACCTGCGCGACGGCAAGGACGTCGCGCCGACGCGCGGGCCGAAGAAGCTGTGCACGTTCAAGGAGGCGTCGCGCGTGCTCGCGGGCATGTCGGACGGCCTGGCCGGCGACGGCCCGTCGGCCGCCGGCCCCTCGCTCGAAGGACTGCGGCTCGCCAAGGAGAAGGGCTGGAGCAAGCCCCCCAGGGAGGGAGCGGAATGACCACGCTGACCCCGGTCCTCACCGAGAACTGGGACAAGCCCGACTCCTTCACGCTGGACGGCTACGGCGACTACTCCGCCGCCCGCAAGGCCCTCGGCATGGACCCCGACGCCATCATCCAGGCGGTCAAGGACTCCGGCCTGCGCGGTCGCGGCGGCGCGGGGTTCCCGACCGGCATGAAGTGGGGCTTCATCCCGCAGGGCGACGGCAAGCCGCACTACCTCGTCGTCAACGCCGACGAGTCGGAGCCGGGCACCTGCAAGGACATCCCGCTGATGATGGCCAACCCGCACGCGCTGGTCGAGGGCGTCATCATCACGTCGTACGCGATCCGGGCCAACCACGCCTTCATCTACGTGCGCGGCGAGGTGCTGCACGTCATCCGCCGGCTGCGGGCGGCGGTGCAGGAGGCGTACGAGAAGGGGTACCTCGGCTCGGACATCTTCGGCTCGGGCTACGACCTGGAGCTCGTCGTGCACAGCGGCGCCGGGGCGTACATCTGCGGCGAGGAGACGGCGCTGCTCGACTCGCTGGAGGGATACCGCGGCCAACCTCGGCTCAAGCCCCCCTTCCCGGCCGTCGCGGGGCTCTACGCCTGCCCCACTGTCATCAACAACGTCGAATCGGTCGCCAGCGTTCCCAGCATCGTGGCGAACGGCGCGGCCTGGTTCGCCTCGATGGGCACCGAGAAGTCCAAGGGCTTCGGCATCTTCTCCCTCAGCGGCCACGTCACCCGCCCCGGCCAGTACGAGGCGCCGCTCGGCATCACCCTGCGCGAGCTGCTCGACATGGCGGGCGGCATCCGCGAGGGCCACCGGCTGAAGTTCTGGACGCCCGGCGGCTCCTCCACGCCGATCTTCACCGAGGAGCACCTGGACGTCCCGCTCGACTTCGAGTCGGTCGGGGCCAAGGGCTCGATGCTGGGCACCCGCGCGCTGCAGATCTTCGACGAGACCACCTGCGTGGTCCGCGCGGTGCTGCGGTGGACCGAGTTCTACGCCCACGAGTCCTGCGGCAAGTGCACGCCGTGCCGCGAGGGCACCTACTGGCTCAAGCAGGTGCTCAAGCGCCTGGAGAAGGGACAGGGCACCGAGGAGGACCTGTCCACCATCACCGACATCGCCGACAACATCCTCGGCCGCTCGTTCTGCGCCCTCGGCGACGGCGCGACGAGCCCGATCCACTCGTCGGTGAAGCACTTCCGCGACGAGTACCTGAAGCATTTCGAGATCGGCGGCTGCCCGTTCGATCCCGCCGCGTCCACTGTGTGGGGGAAGGCATGACCGTTCAAACGCCCGCCTCGGGCCCGGTGGAGCAGCCGGTCGACCTGGTGACGCTCACCATCGACGGCTTCCAGATCAGCGTGCCCAAGGGCACCCTGCTGATCCGGGCCGCCGAGCTGCTGGGCATCCAGATCCCCCGGTTCTGCGACCACCCCCTGCTCGACCCGGTCGGGGCCTGCCGGCAGTGCCTGGTGACCATCGAGGGCATGCCCAAGCCCGCGGCGTCCTGCACCATCGTGTGCACCGAGGGCATGGTCGTCTCCACGCAGCTCACCAGCCCGGTCGCGGAGAAGGCGCAGCGCGGTGTCATGGAGCTGCTGCTCATGAACCACCCGCTCGACTGCCCGGTCTGCGACAAGGGCGGCGAGTGCCCGCTGCAGAACCAGGCGATGTCGAACGGGCAGGGCGAGTCGCGCTTCCAGGAGGACAAGCGGACCTTCGAGAAGCCGATCCCGCTGTCCACCGAGGTGCTGCTCGACCGCGAGCGGTGCATCCAGTGCGCCCGGTGCATCCGCTTCTCCGATGAGATCGCCGGCGACCCGCTGATCGAGTTCTTCGAGCGGGGCGCCAAGGAGCAGGTCAGGACCGCCGACGGCGAGCCGTTCCAGTCCTACTTCTCCGGCAACACCATCCAGATCTGCCCGGTCGGCGCGCTCACCAGCGCGGCGTACCGGTTCAAGGCCCGTCCGTTCGACCTGATCTCCACCCCGAGCGCGTGCGAGCACTGCGCCAGCGGCTGCTCGCTGCGCACCGACCACCGCCGCGGCCGGGTCACCCGCCGCCTGGCCGGGAACGACCCGCAGGTCAACGAGGAGTGGAACTGCGACAAGGGCCGTTTCGCCTTCACCTACGCCACCCAGCCGAACCGCCTGCGCTCGCCCCTGATCCGCGACGAGGAGGGCAAGCTGGTCCCGGCGTCCTGGCCGGAGGCGCTGGCCGCCGCCGCCGAGGGGCTGTCCCGGGCGCGCGGGCGCGCGGGCGTGCTGGTCGGGGGCCGGCTCACCGTCGAGGACGCGTACGCGTACGCGAAGTTCGCCCGGGTGGCGCTCGACACCAACGACATCGACTTCCGCGCCCGCCCGCACTCGGCCGAGGAGGCGCAGTTCCTCGCCCACGCGGTCGCCGGCAAGGGGATCGAGATCTCCTACGCCGACCTGGAGAAGGCGCCGGCGGTGCTGCTCGCGGGCTTCGAGCCCGAGGAGGAGTCGCCGATCGTCTTCCTGCGGCTGCGCAAGGCCGTGCGCAAGCGCGGGCTGAAGGTCTTCGACGTCGCCCCGTTCGCGACGCCGGGCCTGGCCAAGCTGGGCGGCACGCTGATCCGCGCCCTGCCCGGCACCGAGGCCGAGGCGCTCGGCGACCTGGTCGAGGGCGACGCCCCCGCGAGCGAGGCGCTCAAGCAGCCCGGCGCGATCATCCTGGCCGGTGAGCGGCTGGCGGCCGTGCCCGGCGCGCTGTCGGCGGTCGTCCGGCTGGCCGGCGCGACCGGGGCCCGGCTCGCCTGGGTGCCGCGCCGCGCCGGCGAGCGCGGCGCGATCGAGGCCGGCGCGATGCCCAACCTGCTGCCGATCGGCCGGCCGGTCACCGACGACGAGGCCAGGGCCGAGGTCGCCCGGGTGTGGAACGTCACGAGCCTGCCGGCCGCGCCGGGCCGCGACACCGCCGGCATCCTGTCGGCCGCGCTGGACGAGCAGCTCGACGCGCTGGTCATCGCCGGGGTGGACCCCAAGGACATCCCCGACACCGAGGCCGTGCTCGCCGCGCTGGAGAACACCCCGTTCATCGTCAGCCTGGAGCAGCGGGCCACCGCGGTCACCGACCGCGCCGACGTGGTGCTGCCGGTCGCGGCCGTGGCCGAGAAGTCCGGCACCTTCGTCAACTGGGAGGGCCGCGGGCGTACCTTCGAGGTCGCCATCCAGGCGCCCGGCGTGATGAGCGACCTGCGCGCGATCGGCGCCATCGCCGACCACATGGACGTGCACCTTGGCCTGCCCGACCCCGCCGCCGCCCGCCGCGAGCTGGGCGAGCTGGGCTCCTGGCGGGGCCCGCGCCCGCTGGCGCCGAGCGTGTCCGGACGGGCCATGCCCACCCCGGGCGCCGGCGAGGCCGTCCTGGCCACCTGGCACCTGCTGCTCGACGAGGGCACCCTCCAGGAGGGCGAGCCGTACCTCGCGGGCACCGCGCGGCCGGGCGAGGCGCTGCTGTCCGAGGCCACCGCCGCCGAGGCGGGGGTCGCCGACGGCGGCAAGGTGACGGTCGCGACGGAGCACGGCACCGTGAGCCTGCCCGTACGCATCGCGGACCTGCCCGATCGCGTCGTCTGGGTGCCGGCCAACTCCGCCGGCTGCTCGGTCAACCGAGACCTGCGCGCGGCGGCCGGTGACATCGTCAAGATCGGGAGCGCCTCATGAGCACTCTGAGCCCCGCGCTGCTCGCCGCCGCGCCCGCGGGCCCCAGCCTTGCCGACTTCGGCAAAGATCCGCTGTGGATCACCATCATCAAGGCCGTGTTCATCTTCGTCTTCCTGCTGCTGGGCGTGCTGTTCGGCGTCTGGTTCGAGCGGAAGCTGATCTCACGGATGCAGGACCGCTACGGCCCCAACCGGGCCGGCAGGTTCGGCCTGCTGCAGTCGGTGGCCGACGGCCTGAAGATGGGCCTGAAGGAGGACATCACCCCGCGCACGGTGGACAAGGTCCTGTACAGGCTGGCGCCGATCATCCTGGTGGTGCCCGCGTTCCTGGCCTTCTCCATCGTGCCGTTCGGGCCCATGGTGTGGATGTTCGGCCAGCACACGCCGCTCCAGCTCACCGACATGCCGGTCGCGGTGCTGTTCGTGCTGGCGATGGCCTCGGTCGGCGTCTACGGCATCGTGCTCGCCGGGTGGTCCTCCCGCTCGCCGTACGCGATCCTGGGCGGCCTGCGCTCCAGCGCCCAGGTGGTCTCCTACGAGATCGCCATGGGCCTGTCCTTCGTCGGCGTCTTCCTGTTCGCCGGCACGCTGTCCACCTCCGAGATCGTGGCCGCGCAGGCGGAGGGCGGCACCGTCGAGCTGGGCGGGTTCACCCTGAACCTGCCCTCCTGGTACGTCGTGCTGCTGATCCCGTCGTTCCTGATCTACGCGATCACCATGCTCGGCGAGACCAACCGCGTGCCGTTCGACCTCCCCGAGGGCGAGGGCGAGCTGGTCGGCGGCTTCATGACCGAGTACTCCTCGTCGCTGAAGTTCGCGCTGATCATGATGGCCGAGTACGTCAACGTGTTCACCGTCTCGGCCCTGTCGATCACGCTGTTCTTCGGCGGCTGGCGCGCGCCCTGGCCGATCTCGCTGTGGGACGGCGCCAACGTCGGCTGGTGGCCGATGCTGTGGTTCTTCATCAAGCTCGTGCTGGTGTTCTCCGCGTTCGTCTGGATCCGCGCCTCGCTGCCGCGCATCCGGTACGACCAGCTCATGGCGTTCGGCTGGAAGGTGCTGATCCCGCTCAACCTGGGCTGGATCCTCATGGTCGCCACCGTCCGGGCCCTCCAGGTGCCCGAGAACAACAGGGCGGTCGTGTTCACCCTCGCCGCGGTCGTGCTGGTCGGCATCCTGGCCATCTGGTTCCGGTTCGACACCGTGCTCCAGCGCCGCCGCGAGGAGAAGGCGGCCCAGATCGAGGCCGAGTTCGCGCGGCTGCAGGCCGAGCCCGAGGCCGGGGGCTTCCCGGTGCCGCCGCTTGACCTGCCGCACTATCACGGTGCGGGTCGCAAGGAGGTTCCCAGTGGGAGCAACTGATTGGCTGAACCCCGTCAAGGGCTTCGGGGTGACCTTCCACCAGATGTTCAAGAAGCCCGTGACGGTGCAATATCCCGAGGAGAAGAAGCCCACCGCGCCGCGCTTCCACGGCCGCCACCAGCTCAACCGCTGGCCCGACGGCCTGGAGAAGTGCGTGGGCTGTGAGCTGTGCGCCTGGGCCTGTCCCGCCGACGCGATCTACGTCGAAGGCGCGGACAACACCGACGAGGAGCGCTACTCTCCCGGCGAGCGCTACGGACGCACCTACCAGATCAACTATCTGCGGTGCATCCTGTGCGGCCTGTGCATCGAGGCGTGCCCCACCCGGGCGCTCACGATGACCAACGAGTACGAGCTCGCCGACTCCAGCCGCGAGAGCCTCATTTACACCAAGGAGATGCTGCTCGCCCCGCTCGGCGCCGGCATGGAGGCCCCGCCGCACCCCATGCGCCTCGGTGAGACCGAAGAGGACTACTACCGGCTTGGACGCAACAATGGGTGAGACCATCACGTTCTGGGTGCTCGCGGTCGTCTCCGTGTCGGCCGCGCTCGGCCTGGTGTTCAGCCGCAAGGCCGTCTACTGCGCGCTCATGCTCGGCGTCGTGATGCTCTCCCTCGCGGTCCTGTACGCCGTGCAGGACGCGCCGTTCCTCGCCGCGGTGCAGATCATCGTCTACACCGGCGCGGTCATGATGCTGTTCCTGTTCGTGCTGATGATGGTCGGCGTCGACTCCTCCGACTCCCTGGTCGAGACGATCCGGGGGCAGCGGTTCTGGGCCATGATCGCCGGCATCGGCTTCGCGGTGCTGCTCGCGCTGGCGGTCGGCCAGGCCGCGATCGGCGACCCGGCCGGGGTGACCGGCGCCAACCAGCGCGCGGGCGGCAACGTGCCCGCTCTGGCCGAGCTGATCTTCACCAGGCACGTGTTCGCCTTCGAGGTCGCCTCCGCGCTGCTGATCACCGCGGCGCTGGGCGCGATGGTGCTGGCGCACCGCGAGCGCACCCGGCCCCGGCCCACGCAGAAGGACCTGGCCAAGGCGCGCTTCGTCAGCGGCTACCCCGGGCCGCTCCCCGGCCCCGGCACGTACGCCAGGAACAACGCGATCGACATGCCGGCGCGGCTGCCCGACGGCTCGGTCTCCGAGCTGTCGGTCAACCGCGTGATCGCGCGGCACGACGTCGAGGACGGCAGGCTCCCCGACGACCCCGAGCTCGCCGAGGCCATCCGGCAGGCGGCGGCCGAGGAGGAGGAGCACAACGCCTCCATCGCAGGCCCGAAGGAGGACCGGTGACCACGCACTACCTCGTGCTCTCCGCGCTGCTTTTCGCCATCGGCGCCGTCGGCGTCCTGGTGCGGCGCAACGCCATCGTCGTGTTCATGTGCGTGGAGCTGATGCTCAACGCGTGCAACCTCGCGTTCGTCACCTTCGCCCGGCAGCACGGCAACCTGGACGGCCAGCTCATCGCGTTCTTCGTGATGGTGGTGGCCGCGGCCGAGGTCGTGGTGGGCCTGGCCATCATCGTGACGATCTTCCGAACCCGCAGGTCCGCGTCCGTCGACGACGCCAACCTGCTGAAGTACTAAGAGGTGCCAGTGGAACCCGTCGAGATCATCCAGCATTCCGGGGGTGTGATCGGAGTCGCCTGGCTCATGATCGCGCTCCCGCTGCTGGGCGCCGCGATCTTGCTGCTGGGCGGACGCCGTACCGACCGCTGGGGCCACCTCCTCGGCGTCGTGATGTCGCTCGCGTCCTTCGCCGTCGCGGTGCTCGCGTTCGTGGAACTGCTCGGCATGTCCGGGGACCAGCGCCGGCGGGAGATCGAGCTGTTCCAGTTCATCCCCGGCATGGTGGACATGGGCCTGCTGATCGACCCGCTGTCGATCGCGTTCGCCCTGCTGATCACCGGGGTGGGCTCGCTCATCCACATCTACTCGATCGGCTACATGTCCCACGACCCGGGACGGCGCAGGTTCTTCTCCTACCTGAACCTGTTCGTGGCGGCCATGCTGCTGCTGGTCCTCGCCGACAACTACGTCGGCCTGTACATCGGCTGGGAGGGCGTGGGCCTCGCGTCGTACCTGCTGATCGGGTTCTGGCAGCACAAGCCGTCGGCGGCGACCGCGGCGCAGAAGGCGTTCATCGTCAACCGGGTCGGTGACTTCGGCCTGGCCATCGGCGTCTTCCTGATCTGGACCACGTTCGGCTCGGTCGCGTACGGCCCGGTGTTCCAGGTCGCGGGCCAGGCCGAGCAGGGCGTGCTCACCGCGATCGGCCTGCTGCTGCTCCTCGGCGCGTGCGGCAAGTCGGCCCAGCTCCCGCTGCAGTCCTGGCTCCTGGACGCCATGGAGGGCCCGACCCCGGTCTCGGCCCTGATCCACGCGGCCACCATGGTGACCGCCGGCGTCTACCTGGTCGTGCGGTCGGGCGCGGCGTTCTTCCCGGTGGGCTCCACCGCGGCGCTGGTGGTGACCGTCGTCGGCGTGGCCACACTGCTCGCCGGCGCCATCATCGGTACCGCCAAGGACGACATCAAGAAGGGCCTGGCCGGGTCCACGATGTCGCAGATCGGCTACATGATGCTGGGCGCGGGCCTCGGCCCGGTCGGCTACGTGTTCGCGATCGGCCACCTGATCACGCACGGGTTCTTCAAGGCCAACCTGTTCCTCGGCGCCGGATCGATCATGCACGCCATGAACGACGAGGTGGACATGCGCAAGTACGGCGGGCTGCGCAAGCTCCTGCCGGTCACCTTCGTCACGTTCTTCATCGGCTACCTGGCGATCATCGGCTTCCCGCTGCTGTCCGGCTACTTCACCAAGGACGGCATCATCGAGACCGCCATGCACCACAGCCCGGTCCTGGGCTGGCTCGCGGTGCTCGGCGCGGGCATCACCGGCTTCTACATGTCGCGGATGGTCTTCATGACCTTCTTCGGGCAGAAGCGCTGGGCCGAGGACGCCCACCCGCACGAGTCGCCCGCGGTGATGACCGTGCCGCTGATCATTTTGTCGATCGGCTCGATCTTCCTCGGCGGGTACCTGGTGCTGGGCAACACCCTGGCCAACTGGCTCGCTCCCGCCGTCGGCGGCCCGGAGGAGCCGATCGAGTTCCACTTCGTGACCACGCCCGGCATCGCCACGCTCGTGCTGGTCGCGATCGGCGCCGCGTTCGCGTGGATGAAGTACGGCCGGGCCGAGGTGCCGGTCGTCGCCCCGCGCGGCTCGTTCGTTACCACCTTCGCCCGCCGCGACCTGTACGGCGACGCGATCAACGAGTCGCTGCTCATGCGCCCCGGCCAGTGGCTGACCAGGCTCGCGGTGTTCTTCGACAACCGCGGCGTGGACGGCGTCGTCAACGGGATCGCCGCCGGCATCGGCGGCACGTCCGGGCGGCTGAGGCGGATCCAGACCGGCTTCGCCAGAAGCTACGCGTTGTCCATCCTCTTCGGCGCTGCCGTGGTGGCCGGCGCTCTGCTCCTCGTAGGGAACATCTGATGCCCTGGCTCTCGACACTGATCGCCGTGCCCGTCGTGGGCGCGGTGGCCGTGGCCCTGCTCCCCAAGGGGGCCGACAAGCTCGCCAAGCAGGTCGCCCTCGTGGTGTCGCTCGTGGTGCTGGCCCTGACGCTGGCGGTCACGATCCAGTTCTCGCCGCGCGGCGAGCGGTTCCAGTACGTCGAGACCTACGACTGGATTCCCAGCTTCGGCGTGCACTGGGGGCTGGCCGTGGACGGCATCGCGCTGGTGCTGATCGCGCTGTCGGCGGTGCTGGTGCCGGTGGTGATCCTCGCCTCCTGGCACGACGCCGACGGCACCGGTGCGGACAACCCGCCCAAGCGCTCGGTGAAGACGTACTTCTCGCTGCTGCTCGTCCTCGAAGCCATGATGATCGGCGTCTTCGCGGCGACCGACATCTTCCTGTTCTACGTGTTCTTCGAGGCCATGCTGATCCCGATGTACTTCATGATCGGGTCGTACGGCGGGGTGCAGCGCTCGTACGCGGCGGTCAAGTTCCTGCTGTACTCGCTGTTCGGCGGCCTGCTGATGCTGGTGGCCGTGATCGCGCTGTACGGGATCGCCGGCCGGAACACCTTCATGTTCCCCGAGCTGGTCGGGGTCATCACCGACCCGACCACGCAGAAGTGGCTGTTCCTCGGCTTCTTCATCGCCTTCGCGATCAAGGCGCCGCTGTGGCCGTTCCACACCTGGCTGCCCGACGCCGCCGCCCAGGCCCCGGCCGGCGCGGCCGTGCTGCTGGTCGGCGTGCTGGACAAGGTCGGCACGTACGGCATGCTCCGCTTCTGCCTGGAGCTGTTCCCCGACGCCGCCAAGTTCTTCACCCCGCTGGTGCTGGTGCTCGCGGTGGTCGGCATCGTGTACGGCGCGATCGTGGCCATCGGCCAGACCGACATGAAGCGCCTGATCGCCTACACCTCGATCTCGCACTTCGGCTTCATCGCCATGGGCGTGTTCGCGATGACCGCCGACTCCGCGGCCGGGGCGACGCTGTACATGGTCAACCACGGCTTCTCCACCGGCGTGCTGTTCCTGGTGGCCGGGTTCCTGATCTACCGCAGGGGCTCGGCGTACATCGCCGACTACGGCGGCGTGCAGAAGGTGGCGCCGCTGCTGGCGGGCGCGTTCCTGATCGCGGGCCTGTCCGGCCTGTCGCTGCCCGGCCTGTCGTCGTTCGTCAGCGAGTTCATGGTGCTGATCGGCACCTTCTCCAGCGAGGCGGTCGCGGGCATCAACTACGCCGTGTTCGCGATCATCGCCACGACCGGCGTGATCCTGGCGGCCATCTACATCCTGTGGATGTACAAGCGGGTGGCGGGCGGTCCCACGGCCGAGTCCGTCGCCGGCATGAAGGACCTCAACGGCAGGGAGAAGTGGGTGGTCGCCCCGCTGATCGCGCTGATCATCGGGCTCGGCTTCTACCCCAAGCCGCTGCTTGACGTGATCAACCCCGCGGTGGACACGACCCTGGCGAACGTCTCGGTCACCGAGCACCAGGCCCCCGTGCCCGTCGCCGAGCAGAAGGGGGCCGGCGAGTGAACGGCGCCATCGAAGCACCCACGATCGAATACGGGCAGCTCATGCCGATGCTGCTCGTCTTCGGCGCCGCGGTCGTGGGGGTGCTGATCGAGGCGCTGGCGCCGCGCTACCTGCGCAAGGCGATCCACGTCCCGGTGACACTGCTGTCGCTGGCCGGCGCCTTCGCGCTGATCATCTTGCAGGCCGTGCGCGACGGCGTGCCCGAGCAGGCGTCCGCCATGGGCGCCATCGCGGTGGACGGGCCGGCGCTGTTCATCTGGGGCGTGATCCTGGTCCTGGCGTTCATCAGCATGCTGCTGATCAACGATGACGACCAGTTCGTGGCGCAGGCGGCGGCCGTACCGGGATCGCCCGAGGAGGAGGACGCCGTCGCCCAGGGCGGCGCGCACACCGAGGTCTACCCGCTCGCGCTGTTCGCCATCGGCGGCATGCTGCTGTTCAGCTCGGCCAACGACCTGCTGATCATGTTCGTGGCCCTTGAGGTCATGTCGCTGCCGCTGTACCTGCTGTGCGGCCTGGCCCGCCGCCGTCGCCTGCTGTCGCAGGAGGCGTCGGTGAAGTACTTCCTGCTCGGCGCGTTCTCCTCCGGCTTCTTCCTGTACGGCATGGCCCTGGTGTACGGCTTCGCCGGCACGGTGGACCTCGGCGGGATCAGCTCCGCGCTGGCCTCGGTCGGCGGCCAGGACTCGCTGCTGTACATCGGCGTCGCGCTGCTCGGCGTCGGCCTGTTCTTCAAGATCGGCGCCGCGCCGTTCCAGGCGTGGAAGCCGGACGTCTACCAGGGCGCCCCTACGCCCATCACCGCCCTGATGGCCTCCGGCACCCTGGTCGCGGCGTTCGGCGCGGTCCTGCGGGTGTTCTGGGTCGCGCTGGGCAACCTCGACTGGGACTGGCGCCCCGTGATGTGGGCGGTCGCGATCCTGACCATGGTCGTGGGCGCGATCCTGGCCATCACCCAGACCGACATCAAGCGGATGCTGGCCTACTCCTCGATCGCGCACGCGGGCTTCCTGCTCATCGGCGTGATCGCCACCGGCGACGCCGAGCAGAACTCCGGCTCGCTGTCGGGCATCCTGTTCTACCTGCTCACCTACGGCATCACCACGGTCGGCGCGTTCGCCGTGGTCACCATGGTCCGCGACGCGGGCGGCGAGGCGGGGCACCTGTCCCGCTGGGCCGGCCTCGGCAAGCGGTCCCCGCTCCTGGCCGGGATCTTCGCCTTCTTCCTGCTCGCGTTCGCCGGCATCCCGCTGACCTCCGGCTTCTTCGGCAAGTACGCCGTCTTCGCGCCGGCGGTCTCGGGCGGGGCGCTGGGCCTGGTGGTGGTCGGCGTGATCAGCTCCGCGGTCGCCGCGTTCTTCTACGTCCGCGTGATCGTGCTGATGTTCTTCAGCGAGCCCGCCGCCGACGGCCCGACCGTCGCCCTGCCCAGTGTGGGGACCGCGGCGGTGGTCACGATCGCGGCAGCGGCTACCGTAGTGCTCGGAGTGTTCCCGCAGCCCGTGCTGGACCTGGCCGACCAGGCCGCCTCCGCGTTGTTCATCCGTTAAGGGGTTCTCGTATGGCCGCGCCGCCCGTTGTCGACCTGCCCTTCGTGGACGAGCGGCTCACGGCAGAAGTGACCGCCGGGCTCGCCTCGGTGGAGAAGCTGCTGAGGTCCTCGGTGGAGAGCGAGGACGCCTTCCTCACGGAGGCGTCCCGCCACCTCATCGAGGCGGGCGGCAAGCGGTTCCGGGCCATGCTGGTGCTGCTGGCGGCCCAGTTCGGGACGTACGACGCGCCGGGGGTCGTCCCCGGCGCTGTCGTGATCGAGCTGACCCACCTCGCCACCCTCTACCACGACGACGTCATGGACGAGGCCCGCGTACGCCGTGGCTCGCCGTCCGCGAACGCCCGCTGGGACAACACCGTCGCCATCCTCACCGGCGACTACCTGTTCGCCCAGGCGTCGGAGATCCTCGCCGACCTGGGCGCCGACCTGATCCGCATCCAGGCGCGCACGTTCTCCCGCCTGGTCCGCGGCCAGATCCGCGAGACGCGCGGCCCCCGTCCCGGTGAGGACCCGATCGAGCACTACATCGGCGTGCTCGCCGACAAGACCGGCTCCCTGATCGCCACCAGCGGCCGCTTCGGCGCCATGCTGGCCGGCGCCCCGGCCGACGTCGTGGACCGCGTGACCAGCGCCTGCGAGGCCATCGGCGTGGCCTGGCAGCTCGGTGACGACCTGCTGGACGTCGCCTCGCCCAGCGGCGAGAGCGGCAAGACCCAGGGCACCGACCTGCGCGAGGGCATCCGTACGCTCCCGGTCCTGTACGCCCTGGCCGCCCCGCGCGAGGAGCACCCGCGCCTGCACGAGCTCCTGTCGGCCCCCGTGCCGGAGGAGGACATCCCCGAGGCCCTGGACCTGCTGCGCGCGCACCCCGCCATGGACCAGGCCCGCGCCGAACTGACCCGCTGGACCGACCGCGCCAGGGCCGACCTGTCCGCCCTGCCCGACATCCCGGCGAGGTCGGCGTTCCTGGCCCTGTGCGACTACGTGGTGGCCCGCACCGCCTGAGCCAGCGGCTCCCGCTCCCGCTCCCGCTCCTGGCGCGCCCGCCGCGCCGTCCGCAGGCTGTCCCAGGTGAAGACCGCCAGCGCGACCCACACGATCGCGAACCCGGCCCACCGGCTGGCCGGCATCGTCTCGCGCACCACCAGGACACCGCACAGGAACTGCAGCACCGGCGCGATGTACTGCAGCAGCCCGACGACCGTCAGCGGGACCCGTACGGCCGCCGCGGAGAAGCACAGCAGCGGCACCGCCGTCACGACGCCCGACAGCACCAGCAGCCCGGCGTGCACGGCGCCCGCCTCCCCGAAGGTCCCGCTGCCCGCGCTCTCCAGGAAGACGAGATACCCCGCGGCGGGCAGCAACAGCACCAGCGACTCCACGGCCAGCCCCTCGGCCGCGCCCACGTTGGCGGTCTTCTTCACCAGCCCGTACGTCCCGAAGCTGAAGGCCAGCACCAGCGCGATCCACGGCGGCCGCCCGTAGTCCACGGTCAGCACCACCACCGCGACCGTACCGAGCCCGACGGCCACCCACTGCCACCGCCGCAGCCGCTCCCGCAGCAGCACGACCCCGAACAGCACGCTCACCAGCGGGTTGATGAAGTAGCCGAGCGCGCTTTCGACCACATGCCCGGTGTTGACGGCATAGATGTAGACGCCCCAGTTCACCGAGATGATCAGCGCCGCGAGCGCCAGCAGCCCCAGAATCCTGGGCTGCCGGGCCAGCGTGCCCATCCACCCCCAGTGCCGCCGGACGGCCAGGATGCCCAGCACCGCGGCCAGCGCCCACACCATCCGGTGCGCCAGGATCTCCACCGGCGCCGAGGGTTCGAGAAGCGGCCAGTAGAGAGGGAAAAGACCCCACATGGTGTAGGCGGCCACGCCATAGAGGAGTCCGCGTCGTTCGTCAGGCATGTACCATATCTTTGCTCCTGAAAGCCTTCAGCACAAATAAGTACTGCTTGCGTAACTCTTAAGTGGAGCTAACGCAGGGAACAACACGGCCGCCGAACCAGTTGACGTAGACGTTCCCGTTCCCTCACGGAGGTGCGCGATGGGCTGGCTGTTCGGCCGAGACAAGACGAGCATGGTCGCGGCGGAGGACGCGCTTCCGGGCCGCGAAACCGAGATCCCGGTCCCCGAGCGCCACGCGGTGCTCGACGCGCCCCTGAAGCCCCCGTTCCCCGAGGGCACCGAGATCGCCGACTTCGGCCTAGGCTGCTTCTGGGGCGCCGAGCGCAAGTTCTGGCAGACCCCCGGCGTCATCACCACCGCGGTCGGCTACCAGGGCGGCTACACCCCCAACCCGACGTACGAAGAGGTGTGCAGCGGTCTGACCGGCCACACCGAAGCCGTCCGAGTCGTCTACGACCCCACCAAAATCACCTACGAGGAACTGCTCAAGGTCTTCTGGGAGGCCCACGACCCCACCCAGGGCATGCGCCAGGGCAACGACGTAGGCACCCAGTACCGCTCCGCCATCTACTACCACAACGAGGCCCAGCACAAGAGCGCCGAGGCCAGCCGCGACGCGTACCAGCAGGTCCTCACCAAGGCCGGCTACGGCCCCATCACCACCGAGATAGCCAAGGCGAAGCCCTTCTACTACGCCGAGGACTATCACCAGCAGTACCTTCACAAAGTCCCCAACGGCTACTGCGGGCTGGGCGGCACCGGTGTGACCTGCCCCGTCGGCCTGACCGCTGGCGAGGCGTAACGTAGGCGGAGCCTCCGGAAGGACGTGACATCAACGCTGGGAAAGGGTCAGGCCATGCGCCTCACGAAGGGTAAGGCGCATGGTCGGCTACATGCCACGCAGTTGCGAGGTCCCGCTACCGCATCACCGGATGCGTTCGCCCTGGAGGACTCTCGCCGCGCTGATCGCGATGAGCGCGACAATGACGATGCTGAGGATCTCCCGGATCTGCCCGGGGTCGTACCCCGCCTGAATGCCGAGCACCAGCACAAGCACGATCACGATCAGTGGTTGAGTACCTCTGGGTTGGGGTGAAGGGTCCGGTTGTGGATGAGACATCATGGGTAGGTCACCTGTTCTCGTGAGAGCGGTTGGTGGCAAACCGTCGGCCC
Organism: Thermocatellispora tengchongensis; assembly: GCF_014202315.1. Lineage (GTDB taxonomy): Bacteria > Actinomycetota > Actinomycetes > Streptosporangiales > Streptosporangiaceae > Thermocatellispora > Thermocatellispora tengchongensis. The sequence goes on from NZ_JACHGN010000019.1 coordinate 222,996, forward strand.
CCGCCGATCACTTGGCAGGTGGGGTGGGGGGCGACGGGGTTTTCAGTAGGACGGGAACTCGCTTTCCGTCCGCTCGACCACTGCTCGGCCGAGTCGATGTGTGATGATCCGTCGCTGGTCGCGAGAGAGACGGCGATACAGGGCCCACGCCTTCTCCACCGGAGTGGATGGTTTGTGATCCATGGCCATCCATGCAAGAAGGCGGGTACGGTCATGCGTCGAAAGCGTCTCGATCTGTGCCCAGACGTCGTCTGTGCTGAAGGATCCCCTGGAATTGTCAAGCAACTTGTGACAGTTGGCGCACAGCGTGATGAGGTTGTCTGGTGTGTTACTTCCTCCAGCGGCCAGCGGAGTTATGTGTGCGAGTTCTAGGACGATCTTCACAGGGGCTTCGAGTGGCCCTTCGACCACGGCCAGGCCGCAGTTGACGCAAGCGAAACCGTCTCGGGCAAGCACTTCGTCGCGAATGTGATGTGTAAGGGGCTGTCTCGTCAGAGACCGAGTCGCTCCTGGCTCCCAGACGGGATCGCCGGCTCTCGTCAAGAGCATCTCTGTGGGGCCTAGGGATGGGCGGGTTCGATCGGTATCGATCACCCACCCGTAGTCGCGAAGATCTCGCAAGCGACGATCGAGTTGAGCGGCGCCGGGGATCGCCTTGTGCAACTGTTGCTTGGTGAAGGTGTTGCCTTCGCCGACTACGTTCGCCAGCCAGAGCGCAACCCGCTTCATGGTGCCCAGGTTCTCGTTGCGCCAGTCCGGGCGATCGGACGAGGTGTCAGGGATCAAGGGACTCTCCCGATTGGTGACAGGATCCCTGGGCCGGATCCCTTGATCCAAGAGTACATCAACTGGTTGCCGCGGCATGCCGCGGCAGCAACGATCATGTGGGTGCCCCCGGCATCAGATTGTCTTCTGACATACACTGAGGTAGTGAATGCAAGTCATGCCGACGCTGTCACGTTCTCTGATCTGTCTAGGAACCCCCGGGCCGTGGCAGAGCGTGCCGTGCGTCTAGGGCGTGTGCGTGTGACACATCGCGACGCGGCCGATTTCTACCTGACTGCGGCAGATCGTGAGGAGGAGCGCGATCGGACACTGGCGACGGCGTCCCGGCTGTTCCTTGCCCTGATCAAGAGTGATCCCACTGCGCGCGCGCTGGTCCTGGCCATGCCGGATGTCTTTCCCTGGGTGCGTCACCTTGCCCCCGATGAGCTTCGCGCCTTCACTTTGGAGCTGGTTGAGGCGCTTTCCGATGCGGCCGAGTTGGATGTGGATGCCACCACCCAAGAGGTCATTGCGGGCTGGCGGGCCACTGCCAGAATCAAGGCGGATCCTGCGTGCTACGCAGAGGCTCGTAGGGCTACGAGCGGCGATTTCGGACCGGTGCAGGTCTCCGCATGAGCCCGAAGCGCGGTGACCGCGTTACGGTGCCGCCTCCGGATGACGAGTGGGATGTTCGGTTCGGCACCAGCGAGGCGGTCCGGGGCTGGGAGGAACTGTGCCGTCACGCCTTGGCCAATACGCGTCGGTGCTTCGAGATGCTGCGGGTTGATCCTCGCACGGGCGCCGGTCACGATCGGCAACATCGCTTACGTGGCGACCTAGCGACTCATCGTCATAACGGCAAGGATCTAGAGCAGTGGGAGTTCGAGGTCACCAGCGGCGGGCGCGTGCGATATGCCATCGACGACACCACTCGTACCGTCTGGGTGATCTACGCATCGAGCAATTGTCAAATCCTGTGGATCATGGGTGGCTCAGGTCGAACGTAGCCATTCGTTGAGGATCGCGAAGTCTGCGTTGGTGAGTCCTCGGGA
>NZ_JACHGN010000020.1 GCF_014202315.1 Thermocatellispora tengchongensis
TCCCCCGCCCCTCCCACGCCCACATTTCCATTACTCACCCCCTGAACGCTGTAGTTAACCGATCCTAAACCCTCCATCCCCCGCACCCCGCGGGCCTGCGCGCGGGGCGGGGCGGGGCCGCCACGACCGTGCCGGCCCGGGGATCACATGAGGCTGCCGGCAGCCGTCATTCGAAGCGGATCTCGTCGATGGCGATGGTGGAGTCGCCGCCGTGCCAGAAGCCCATGGCGAGCTGGCTGGGACTGGTCCGGTTGATGCCGTTGGCGGTCATGGGGATGCGGATGTCCTGGTAGGAGGTGGTGATCTGAGGGTGGCTACCGTCGTCCAGGGTGTATTGGCCGAACAGTTTGGTGGTGCCGCCGAGGCTGAGGTTGAAGTGGGTGTGTTCGCCGCCGGTGGCGCCTTTGATCCGGATCACCAGGTGGGTTTTGGTGGTCAGGTCGGTTCCGACGTCGCTGCCGAACCAGCCGCAGTTGTCGTAGCGCAGGTGGAGTGCGCCGCCGGTGACGGTGCCGGAGCCGCCGCCGTCCAGGAAGCAGTTGCCGCCGGTCCATTTGCCCAGGTCGTTCCGGGCCGCGGCCGGGTAGGCGGGCGAGCCGTCGAAGTCGTCAAGCAGCAGCCCGGTGGCCGGCGCGGGCGGGTCGGTGGTGACGGTCACGGTGTTGCCGGCCGCCGACCGGTTGCCGGCCGCGTCGCGGGCCTTGACCGTGTAGGCGTACGCGGTGGACGGGGTGAGCCCGGTGTCGGTGAACGTGGTGCCCGCCGGGGAGCCGACGAGCACGCCGTCGCGGAACACCTCGTACCCGGTGACCCCGACGTCGTCGGTGGCCCCGCTCCAGGACAGCGACACGCTGGTGGACGTCTTGCCGGTGCTGGTCAGGGTGGGAGCGGTCGGCGCCGAGCAGTCCCCGGCGCATCCGGTGGTGGTCGCGGACACGCTCGCCGACAGGCCGGAGGCGTTGCCCGCGTTGTCCACCGCCCGCACCGCGTACCGGTAGGTCTGCCCGGCCGTGCGCCCGGTGTCGGTGTACGTGGTGCCGGTCAGCGGAGTCGAGGTGATCTTCGTGCCGTCCCGGTAGACGTCGTAGCCGCGCAGCCCGCTGCCGCCGGTGTCCGTCGCCGCCGACCAGGACAGCGAGACGCTGGTGTCGGTGACGCCGGTGACCGTCAGGCCGCCGGGGGTGCTGGGCGCGGCGCAGTCGCCGGTGCAGGTGCCCGAGGTGGACAGCGTGCCCAGGTTCATCCAGCCGTCTGTGCTCTGCTCGGCGTTGGCGAACGACAGCGGGTACGGCGGCCGGTGCCGGTCGATCACCCAGTCGGTGAGCCGGGACTCCGGCGGACGGGACCGCAGCACGTCCGGGGTGACCGCCTCAAGCGGGTTGCGGACCTTGAGCACCAGGCTGTAGGCGCCCGCCGGGACGCCCGCGGTGCTGAGGTCGGCGAAGAAGTTCACCGGCCGCCCGAAGTCGATCCGGGTGGGGTCGCCGGGCACGTTCCAGTCCGGGAAGGCGCGGATCCGCAGCGGCTGGACCTTCCGCAGGTCCCAGTCGGTGTCCCAGGTCTTCACCACCGTGCCCGAGGCGTCCTTCAGCCCGAGGACGACGGTCCACGGGTAGTAGAAGGGGGCCACGCCGTCGTTCTGGATGGTGACGCCGACCCGGAACGGGCCGGACGCGGAGGCGTCGAACTGGGCCTGCGGGATGTGCAGGTTGTAGCCCATCTTGCGGACCCCGGCCGCGACCTTCGGGTCGGTGGGGCTGTAGCCGCTCGCGCCGGTCTGGTTGATCATCCAGGTGATGTGGGTGAGCTCGGTGGCGGCCAGCACGTCGTCCACCTGGTTGCCGCCGCCCGGCCAGTTGGCGTACAGGCTGCCCTGGATCTCCGGCCGGGCCTCGCCGCCGATGGACTGCGTGGTCCACCGGTTCTCCAGGTTGCGGTTCAGCAGGAGCTGGGTGAACGCGTCGTCCCAGCCGCCCATCGACACCGGCAGCGTCATGCTCTTGAGCTGCCCGTTCCGCCACTCCCGGTACGGCCAGGAGTCGTCGTGGAACCCGATGCCCGGCGTCTCCGCTCCGGCCAGCGGGTACCGGACCTCGAGCTGGATGTTGTCGAAGGCCGCGTCGTAGGCGTGGATGAGGGTGGTGATCGTGGCGTCGGTGGGCATCAGGTCCGGGTAGCCGTCCGCGGTGTCCCGGTCGTACGGCCAGGTGTGCCACTCGCCCCACAGCCCGACCAGGCCCAGCGACATGAAGCCGATCCGCGGGTCGGCGGTGCCGCCGGGGCCGGCGTGGTCGTACCGGTCGGCGAAGGCGTCGATGAAGCCGGTGAAGGCGCCGATCACGTCGGGGTCGTCGTAGTCCGGGCTGACGGTGCCCCACTGCCCGTTGGTGCGCAGCGCCGTCTTGCCGTCCAGGCAGGGCGGGATGCCGTTGCCGGGGTGCGTGCCGGAGCCGCCGGGATACTCGACGTAGAACCGGAAGGCGAGCTGGCGGCTCCACACGGCGGCCTCGTCCAGGGCCTTCTCGAACACGCTCCAGTCGAAGACCGAGCAGTTCGCGGGGTGCTTCATCACCTCGCTGAGCGCGAAGTAGCTCCACATCAGGCCGCCGGGGAACTTGTTGTCGTAGTTGTCGCCCGGGAAGAGGTAGGGGGCGAAGCCCTTGAGCGGCTGGCCGACCGGGGCGTCGGCGTAGGCGTAGGTGTGGGTGGTGAGGCCGGGGTCGGGACCCGGACCGGCGGGCGGGCGGGGCGGCGGGCCCGCCGCGGCCGTGGCGGTGGTCGCGGCGGTGGTCGCGGCGAGCAGCACGGCTGTCAGGGTGAGCAGGAGCGTTGAGAGCTTGCGTCTCATGTATCCCCTCCGGGGGAAAGGACGGCACAGGCGTGGGGGGTGCCCGAAGGGCGTCCGCCCGGCGATCCACATGAGACCAGAACGCTTGCTGTATCACAAGACCTGTTCCTGCGATACGGCAAGCATGTTGCATCACTGATCAGCATAAAAGGGATGTGTAGCTACAAATCACCCTTCGAAATCGCATGTTGATGTCTTGCGTTTGCTTGCATTGTTCTGTTTTGATGCGCTGGACATCCGCTATCCCCCAGGAGACGGTCGAATGACACGAGCCGTCCGGGCCGTGCTCGCCCTGGCACTCGCCCTCACCGCGGTGACCGCCGCCGGCGTCCCCGCGTCCGCCACCCCGACGTCCACCTGGACGCCGCTCACCTACCAGCAGGCGCCCGCCGACAACCCGCTCAAGGGCTTCATGCCGTACGCCGGCAGCTACCAGACCTTCCCGCACAGCATGGAGTGGTTCTACCTGCCGCTGCGCGACCTCATGACCGGCCCCGCCACGTTCGACTGGGTTCCTCTGGAACGGCGGCTCAACGCCATCGCCCGGCGCGGCCACCACGCCGTCTTCCGCGTCTACCTGGACTACCCCGCCAAGCCCACCGGCATCCCGCAGTTCCTGCTGGACCAGGGCCTGGCCACGCACTCGTATCCCGACCACGGCAACAACGGCCTCAGCGTCTCCCCGGACTACGAGGACCCTCGCCTGGTCGCCGCCCTCGACCGGTTCATCGGCGCGCTCGGCCGCCGCTACGACGGGGACCCGCGGATCGGCTTCATCCAGGTCGGCCTGGTCGGCTTCTGGGGCGAGTGGCACACCTGGCCGTACGACGGCGGCACCCGGCCGGAGAACTGGATGGCGTCCGAGGCGACGCAGGCGGTGGTGCTGAACCGGTTCGAGAGCGCCTTCAAGCGGACCCGGCTGCTGGTCCGCTACCCGTCGGCGCTCAACAAGGACCTGCACATGGGCTACCACGACGACTCGATGGCCTTCGAGACGCTGCCGCCCACCCCGTGGCACTTCGTGCAACGGCTGATCGACAACGGCGTCACCGAGAAGTGGCGCGCCGAGCCCATCGGCGGCGAACTCCGCCCAGAGGTGCAGTCGTGCATCTTCGACGCCCCCGTGAGCTGCGCGCAGTACGAGGACTACGACGAGTCGGTGACCCGGTCGCACGCGTCGTTCCTGCTGAACCAGGCCCCGTTCGAGGGCGGCGGGTTCACCGGCGACGAATGGTTCCGCGCCGTGGCCGGCGCCCGCTCCCTCGGTTACGAGCTCACCGTCACCGAGGCCGCGCTCCCCGCCGCCCCCGCCCGCGGCAACGCCACCGTCGGGGTGCGCATCGCGAACCGGGGCCTCGCGCCGTTCTACTACGACTGGAAGGCCGAGCTGGCCGCCGTTGACTCCGCCGGGCGCGTCGCCAAGCGGTGGACGGTCCCATGGACGATCACCGGCATCCAGCCCGGCGCGGCCCCCGCGGAAATGACCGCCCAGCTCAAACTCGCCGGCCTCGGCAAGGGCGAGTACGACCTCACGCTGCGGGTCGTGAACCCCCTCCCCGGCGGCAACGACCTGCGCTTCGCCAACGCGGCCCAGGACGTGCACTCCGGCCTGCTCACCCTCGGCCGGCTGACGGTCGGCTGACCCGCGCCCGGACACCCTGGCCTGGACACCCTGGCCTGGACGGTGTTCTCCTTCGCCGATATGCGGAGGAGAACACCGTCATCGGCTCACGAGCGGCGCTTCCCAGACCGTCGAGAAGAAGTCGAGCAGCAGCTCGCTGACCTTCTCCGGATGGTCGAGCTGCATCCAGTGGCCCGCGCCCTCCAGCCGCTCGTAGCGCCAGGACGAGGTGATGTGCCCGGCGCTGCCGGTCATCGCCTGCTCGGTGAGTAGCGGTCGCCGCTGCTCCACACGCCCATGGTGGGCACCGGGACGGGCGGCGCCTGGAGGTTGCCGGGGATGAACGACCCCGCTCAGCCCAGGCCGCCGTCCACCCGCAGCACCGCCCCGTTGACGTAGGAGGAGCGGTCGCTGAGCAGCCAGGCGGCGGCCTCGGCGATCTCCTCCGGCTCGGCCGCGCGCCGCAGCGAGGTCTGCGCGGCGAGCTGCTCGACGATCCCGGGGGAGACGGCCTCCCAGGCGCGCACCATGTCGGTCAGCGTGGTGCCGGGTGCGATCCCGTTGACCCGGATGCCCTCCGGGCCGTAGGTGGCGGCGGCCGACTCGGTGAGGCTGTTGAGCGCCCGCTTCATCGCGCCGTAGGCGGGCAGCACGGGGTTGGGCCCCCAACTGCCGACGGTGGAGGTGTTGACGATCGCCCCGGTCCCGGCGGTGGCCCGGATGGCGGCCACCTCGGCGGACATGGCGACCCACTGTCCCTTGAGGTTCACCTGGTACATCAGGTCGAAGTCGGCCTCCGGAATCTGGTCCATCGGCGCCGGCGGCACCGCCGTCGCGCCGTTGTTGAAGGCGACGTCGAGCCTGCCGTACAGCTCCACCGCCCGGTCCACCGCGGCGCGCACGCTGCCCGGGTCGGCCAGGTCGCACACCACGTGGCCGGCGGTGCCGCCCGCCGCCCCGATCTCCTCGGCCACCGCCTTGAGCTGGTCCTCGGTCCGGGCGGCGAGCAGCACCCTGGCGCCCTCGCGGGCGAACAGCCGCGCCGCGGCGGCGCCGATGCCGCGCCCGGCACCGGTGACGAAGGCGACCTTGCCGGCCAGCAGGCCCGTGTTCGTGTCATCGGTCATGGCATCGAGCCTGGTCCCCGCCACGGAGCCCAGCCAGGCACCGGCTGTACCTGGCTGAGCGCGGCGCCGGCCGCGCATAGTGGAAACGTGGACAGACAGGAACTGGCCGCCTTCCTGCGCAGCAGGCGGGAGCGGATCACCACCGCCGACGTGGGCCTCCCGGCCGGGCGGCGGCGCCGCACCCCGGGGCTGCGCCGCGAGGAGGTGGCCCAGCTCGCGTACATCTCGACCGAGTACTACACCCGCCTGGAACAGGCACGCGCCCCGCGCCCGTCCCAGGAGGTGCTGGCCGGGCTGACCCGGGCGCTGCGCCTGTCCGACGCCGAGCGCGACCACCTGCACCACCTGGCCGGCGCCCCGCCGAGCCCGCCGCCCGGCCCGTGCCGGGAGGTGCACCACAGCATCCTCGACCTGCTGGACCGGCTGCCGCAGGCCGCCGCGCTCGTGCTGTCCGCGACCTACGAGGTGATCGCCTGGAACGACCTGGCGGCGGCACTGATGGCGGACTTCTCCGCGCTGCCCCGGCGCGACCGCAACCTGATCCGGCACGCCTTCCTCGGCCCGTCGGCGGACGGGGCCCGGCTGCTCCTCGCGGCGGAGGCGGACCGGGTCGCGTTCGCCCACGGCGCGGCCCGGCGGCTGCGCGCCGTCGCCGCCCGCTACCCCGGCGCCCCCGAAGTGGCCGAGCTGGTGGCCGAACTCCTGGACGGCAGCGCGGAGTTCGCCCGGCTGTGGGCCTCGCACGACGTGTCCCCCGAGCCGAGCCTGCGCAAGACCCTGCACCACCGAATGGTGGGCCCGATCACCCTCAACTGCCACGTGTTGGACATCTCCGACCGGGACCAGCACCTGGTGATCTACACGGCCGACCCGGGCTCCCCGGCCGAGGAGGCGCTGCGGCTGCTCTCGGTGATCGGCACGCAGCGCATGGACGTGCCGGGCTGAACCGCCCGATCAGGCCCGCGCCGTTCACGGCCGGGCTGCGGGAGGTACGGCTTCCAGCAGTGAACGCAGCAGTCGCGCGGCGGTGCCGGCGGGCATCTCGCCGGGCGTGTTCACGATCTGGGAGGCGAGCCCGTCGACGAACGTGTGCAGGAGCGCCGCCCAGAGCTCGACCTGGTCATCAGGGTGCGGGAGCGTGGCCTGGCCCGGTTCGCGGATCGGCTCGTGCCCGCGTAGGACGGCGACGCACTGACGGTACAGCGCGCGTTGGTCGTTCCAGGTCACCGAGCCTCCTGCCGGAGGGTGCCGGCGTTCCCATTCCACGATCGCCGACCACAGCGCGTACTCCTCGCGCCGCTCGGCGTCGAGCGGCAGCATCTCCTCCACGATCGTGGCGATCCCTTCGACCACCGAGTCCGCGGTGCGGGGTCGCTGGACGCGCGGGAGGACCCGCCGGCGCAGGGTCTCTGTGGTGGCCTGTACGACGTAGGCCTGCAGTTCGTGCTGGTTGCGGAAGTAGTGCCGCAGCGACCCGGTGGACCAGCCGGCTTCGGCGGCGACTCCGCGGACGGTGACGCCGGCAAGGCCCTCGCGCAGGATCACCCGGATGGCGGCCTCGCCGATCTCGGCCCGTCGCCGGTCGTGATCAACGAGTCGTGGCACGTCCACATGCTAACACGCCCGTGCTACCATAATTAGCACGGGCGTGTTATTACAAATCGCTGACTCCCGGGGGAGACGGTTTTGTCGATCGAGACGATCGGGGCGGTGCTCGGACTGGCGCTGCTCGACACGCTGAGCCCCACCGTGATCGGGATCACCCTCTATCTGCTGCTGGCCAGGCCGCGCCGCGTGGGCGCGCTGCTCGCCGTGTACCTCGGATCCGTCGCGGTCGCGTACTTCGCCCTGGGCGCGCTGCTCATGCTCGGCCTGGGCGCCGTCGTGCCACATGTCGATGAAACCGCGTGGGCCTGGGGGCAGGCCGTCCTCGGCGCGGGGCTCATCGTGGGGAGCTACTTCATCCCGGGCGAGAAACCCGAGCGCGCGTCCGTCCGGGCTCGGTCCTTCACCCTGCGCTCGATGCTGCTGTTGGGGCTGGGGACCTGGCTGTTCGAGTTCGCCACCGCCGTGCCGTACTTCGGCGCGATCGGCATCATGACCTCGGCCGGCCTGTCCGCCGTCCAATGGTCGCCGCTCCTCGGCGCGTACGTGACCATCATGATCCTCCCCGGCATCCTGCTCTACGCCGCATGGGCCGCCCTGGGCGAACGGCTGCGCGCACGGTTCGAACGGTGGCGCGACAAGGTCTCCTCCGGATCCCGCACCATGGTGAGCTGGATCGTCTGGATAGCGGGATGCCTGATCCTCCTGGAGGCGGTGGACACGCTGTTCACGGAGGTGACCGTCGTCACTCCGTGGTCGTAGTCGTCCTCTCAGGCGGTGCCAGTGCCCTTGGGCACGGTCACGAACCGGCCCAGGCGGTGCCGTCCACCGCCAGCCACGGCTCGCCGGCCACGGTTCCCGGGGTCACGCCGCTGAAGGCCAGGATGTCCCGATGCAGGTGGGACTGGTCGGTATAACCTTCCTCGGCCGCGACCCGGGCCGCGCCTTCGCCCGCGGCCAGCCGGTGGGCGGCGTGGTCGAAGCGGACCAGCCTCGCGGCGCGCTTGGGAGACAGGCCGATCTGCGACCGGAACCGGGACCACAGGCGCTTGCGGCTCCATCCGATCTCCAGCGCCAGCTCGTCGATCCGTGCCCGGCCACGGCTGCCCACGATCCGCGTCCAGATCCAGGCCACCTCCGGGTCCACCGAGGGCCCCGCCTCGCGCCGGCGGACGAGCAGGGCGTCCGTCACCGCGAAACGCTCCTGCCAGGACCTGGCCTGGCCGAGTCGCTCCCGGATCCGTGACACCTCGCGGCCCCACAGGTCGTCGAGGGCGACGACCGCATGGTCCAGCTCTGCCGGGGAGACGCCCAGCACGGCGCGCGCGACCACGGGGGACAGGCGCACCTGCACGCATTCGATCTTCTCACCGCGCACCCGGACCCCGCCGAACGCGAGCCTGGCGACCAGGCTTCCCCGCTGCTGCCGGCCGGTGGCGTTGTCCACGACCAGCGGGCCGTTGCCGGACTCCAGGACCAGTGTGACGGCCGGGTGCGGGATCGCCCGCAGGTCGATCGGGCCCGTGGCCCGAGCGCGGAACCCGGCCATGCTGAGGCCGGCCACCCGGCTGGAGCGAGACGGCCGCGCGACGTCCCACGCGAGAGCGGCGTCGCGCTCGGGCACGGTGGATCGCATCCTCCCATGCTATGAGCCGGTGCCCGGCCGGGACATTCGTGCAAGACACCGGCGCGCGCCCACGGTGACGGTGGGCTCATGAGAGTTTCCACCAGGCTCACGGAACGGATCCGGGCGGCGGAACGGCGCGTCTCCGCCACCTACGGGCTGACGATGACCGAGCACACGATCGTGCTCGAAGATCCGCCGGTCCGGCTGCGCGCCCTGGCCACGGGCTCGGGCACCCCGGTGATCCACGTGAACGGCATCTCGGCCCCGGCCATGGGCTTCGCGCCGCTCGTCGCCCAACTGCCCGGGTACCGTCATCTGCTGCTCGACCTGCCCGGGCACAATCTCGCGGCGCCCTACCACTGGCGGGATCGCCCCCTCCGCGACCTGGCGGTCGGTGTGCTGACGAGGACGCTGGACGCGCTCGGAGTGCCACAGGCGGCATTCGTCGGCAGCTCCCTGGGCGGCCTGTTCACGCTGTGGACGGCGATCGACGCACCGGCGCGCCTGCCCCGGGCGGCGATCGTCGGCGCGCCCGCGACGGCGCTGCCGGGAACCCGCGGGACCGCCGCGATGGCGGCGATGACCTCCGCGGTACGCGGCCCGCTCACGCAGTGGTCGATGCGGCTGCCCTCGCCGAGGTTCGTCGCGCGCGCCGCCCTGGCGGAGGCCATCGGGACCGGCGCGGCGCACGGGATGTCCGGCGACCTGCTCGACCTGCACCGCCTTCCGCTCCGGTTGCCGGGGCGGGCCGCGTCGTACCGGGCGTTGCTGCGCCGCCTGATGCGCGGACGCGCCCCGCGCCCCGAGAACGTCCTCACCGACGCCGAGCTGGCGGGGATCACGGTGCCGCTGCTGTTCGTCTGGGGCGAGCAGGACGTGTTCTGCCCACCCCGGACCGGTGGCCCAAGTGTGGCGAAGATCCCGCAGGCGCACCTGACGGTCGTGCCCGGCGGTCACAGCCCCTGGCTCGACGACGCGGGCCGTACCGCGGCACCGATCCGCTCCTTCCTCGCCGATGAGCGCATCGAGACGCCCGCCCCCAAGACCGCGTGAACGAGCCACGTTGACGAGCGCACTCTCCACGTCCCCCGGCGACGGCGAGCCCACCGCGGGCGGCGGTGCGCGGTTCCGGGGTCACAGCCAGCCGCGCTCGTCGGCGATCCGGACGGCCTCGGCGCGGGTGCGGGCGCCGGTCTTGCCGATGGCCGCCGACAGGTGGTTGCGCACCGTGCCCTCGGACAGGTGGAGCTGCCTGGCCATGTCGCCTACGGTGCCGCCCTCCGCGGCGGCCACCAGGACCTCGTGCTCGCGGGCGGTGAGCGGGCTGACGCCCTGGCTGAGGGACTCGGCGGCCAGGACGGGATCGACGACCACCAGGCCGGCGTGCACCTTGCGCAGCGCGTTCACCAGTTGCTCCGGCGGGATGTCCTTCACCAGGAAGCCCGCCGCGCCCGCCGCCATGGCGCGGGACAGGTAGCCGGGGCGGCCGAAGGTCGTCAGCATGATCACGCGGCAGCCGGGTGCGGCGGCGCGCAGGGCGGCGGCGGTGGCCAGCCCGTCCTGGCCGGGCATCTGGATGTCCAGCAGCGCCACGTCGGGACGGGTGCGCGCGGCGGCCTCCACGGCTTGTTCGCCCGTGCCGGCCTCGGCCACCACGCGGATGTCCCGCTCCAGGCCGAGCAGCGCCGCGAACGCCCCTCTGACCAGGGCCTGGTCGTCGGCCAGCAGTACGCGGATCATCTGCTCCCCCTGGGACACTCGGCTCGGAGCCGGTAGCCGCCGCCGGGCAGCGGCCCGGCCTCCAGCCGCCCGCCGGCCGCCTCCAGCCGGGCGGCCAGGCCCTTGAGCCCGTGTCCGGGGCGGCCCGTCCCACCGGCCGTGTCGTCCTCCGCCGGTCGCGGGCGGCCCACGCCGTCGTCGAGGATCTCGACGAAGCCGCGGCCGGCCCGTATCTCGCAGCGGCGCGCCCGGCTGTGCCGGATCACGTTGGTGACGCCCTCGCGCACCACGTAGGCGAGGACCCGGTGCTCGGGCACGGTGTCCGGCCGGGGGAGGCGGGCCTCGATGCCCGCCGCGGCGAGCGCGCCGCGGGCGTCCTCCAGGGCGCTCGCGAGCGACGGCTCGTGGGTGGCCGCCACGGTGGCGCGTACGTCGTTCAGCGCCTGGCGGCCGAGCTCCTCGATGTCGCGCACCTCCTGCCCGGCCCGCTCCGGCTCGCCGCTCTCCAGCAGGCGGCGGGCCAGCCCGGCCTTGACCGTGAGCGTGGTCAGGGTCGAGCCGAGCGCGTCGTGCAGGTCGCGCGCCAGGCGCTCGCGGTCGGCGGCTATCGCGAGTTCGGCCATGGTGGCGTTCGCCCGCTCCAGCGCCCGGTTGGCCGTCCAGGTCGCGCGCAGCGGTCCCACGATGAGCACCACCGAGAGCAGGAACAGCAGGGTCCAGTCCGGTGACCCGGTGGACAGCAGGCCGAGCACGACGCCGGTGGCGATGGCGGGCGCGGCCAGGATCACCGCCCACCCCCAGGGCAGCACGACCGCGGCCACGGCCAGCGCGTAGCTGTAGTTCCAGGGGGAGATGCCGAACACCGTCACCAGCACGGTCGCCACGGCCAGCGCCGCGCCGCTGAGGACGGCCCGCGCGGCGACGGGCCTGCGCATCACCAGCACGGGCCCGGCCAGGTAGCAGGCCAGGTAGCCGAGGATCAGCGCGCACGCCAGCGCGACCGGCACCGGGCCGGTCCCCTCGCGCACCGCCCGGTAGAGCTCCAGCCACAGCGGCGGGCTGAACAGCACGCCGATCGCCACCCAGCCCTTGGCCATCGGCCACGGGGGCGCCTCGGGGTCGTCCCAGGCCGCCGCGGACACCTCGGGCAGCGTCGAAGCGGGCGTGTCACCGCTGGACGCGCCCTGCGGTCGCCCGGCCGGCGGGGGAGCGGGGGTCCGGCGCGCACCGGCCGCGGCGGCCTGGTCGGGGGCGGCGGGTACGCCGGCGGCGTCGGCGCTCATCCCCCCCACGATAACCGCCCTCCTCCCGGCGGGTAAGCCTCGATCGTGCCCGCGTCGCCCGCGTTCCCGTACGCCGGAACGTCGCCGGCCGGCGTACGGGAGCGGGTGTCCCACCGGGTCAGACCCGCTGGGAGTCGCGCCGGTACAGCACGACGACCAGCGCGGCCGTCACCGCGAACCAGGCGGCCACGACCGCCGGGCCGAGCGGGTCGATCGGGGCGCCCTCGACCTGGTTCCGCGCGTGCTCGGCCAGCCAGAAGCTCGGCAGCGCCTTGGCCAGCGTCGCCATGACCTCCGGCATCACCTCCACCGGCATGAACAGCCCGCCGAACATGGCCATCAGCAGGAAGGCCGACACCGTCAGCGCCGACACCGCGTCCGGCTTGGCGGACAGGCCGATCAGCGGGCCGAGCACCGCGAACGGCAGCGCCCCCACCCAGCTCGCGACCAGTACCCGCAGCCACTGCTCCGCCGTCAGGTCCACGCCCTTCACCAGCAGTCCGGCCAGGAAGATCAGCAGGAGTGCGGGCAGCACGATGACCATGGACGCGGCCACCTTCGAGGCGACGTAGGACCACCCCGGCAGCGGGGTGAGCCGCAACTGGCGGTGCCAGCCCGCCTGCCGCTCCAGCGCGACCCGGCTGCCGATGGCCAGCGCGCCGGAGATCGCCCCGAACGCCGCCATGCTGATCATGATGTAGGTGGTCATGTCGACGGCGCCCTTGGTGTCCAAGCCGCCGAACACCTCCGACATGACCAGGAAGAACACCACCGGCGAGGCGACGGCCAGGACCAGGAACTCCATCGACCGCGTCAGCAGCCGCAGCTCGGTGTAGACCAGCGTTCCCATGGCTCAGACCTCCTTGGCGGCCGTGACCACGGTGTGACCGCCCGCCGATCCCCGCGGCCCGGAGTCGCCGGTGAGCGCGACGAAGGCGTCCTCCAGGGTCATCGCGGACACCTCCACGTCCCTGGCCGGCCGCTGCAGCAGGGCGCGCAGCGCCCGGTCGGAGTCCTGGCAGTGCAGCTCCACCCGCTCGCCGTGCACGGAGGCGGCGCTGACCCCGGGCAGGCCGCGCAGCCACGCGGGGTCGGCGTCGTCGAGTACGGCGCGGATGGTGCGCCCCTCGACCCTGGCGCAGATCTCCGCCACCGAGCCGTCGGCGACGATGCGGCCGTGCCGCATCAGCACCACCCGGTCGGCGAAGTCCTGCGCCTCGGCCAGGTAGTGGGTGGCGAACAGCACGGTCCGGCCTCCGGTGGCGTACTCGCGCATCGCCGCCCAGAAGTCCTGCCTGCCCTGTACGTCCATGGCCACGGTCGGCTCGTCCAGCACCAGCAGGTCGGGGTCGCACACCAGCGCCGCGGCGAACCGGATCCGCTGCCGCTGGCCCCCGGACAGGCCGCCGTACCTGAGCCTGGCCTCCTTGGCCACGCCGGCCCGGCGCAGCGCCTCGTCCACCTTGAGCGGCCTGGGGTACTGGGCCGCCATGATCTGGACGATCTCCCGGCCGGTCATCTCGTGCAGGAACCCGCCGGACTGGAGCATCGCGCCGACCAGTCCCTGCGCGGCCGCCCGCCGCGGGGGACGGCCGAACAGGCGGGCCTCGCCCTCGTCCGGGGCGCTGAGCCCCAGCAGGATCTCCATCGTGCTGGTCTTGCCCGCCCCGTTCGGCCCGAGCAGGGCCACCAGCTCACCGGGCGCGACCAGCAGGTCCACTCCGTCCACCGCGCGCACGTCCCCGAAGGACCTGCGCAGCCCGCGCAGGCTGACCGCGGCGCCGGATTCGGCATCCTCCATCATGATCCCGACTATCCCGCCGGTCGCCGGCGGTCACCTCGACCATCTGTCATCGTCTGCCCATGACAGATGTCACGGCCCCGGAGTGGACCGGCGCCGGTCGGGATGGTGCCCTCGCCCGGGTGGAACTACTCTGCCCGG
The DNA here is from genome assembly GCF_014202315.1 of Thermocatellispora tengchongensis. Classification (GTDB taxonomy): domain Bacteria; phylum Actinomycetota; class Actinomycetes; order Streptosporangiales; family Streptosporangiaceae; genus Thermocatellispora; species Thermocatellispora tengchongensis. Next base: position 13,773 of record NZ_JACHGN010000020.1, read on the forward strand.
CATGCGCATGCTGCACCTCGGGCTGCGGGTCACCGACCTGGAACGCTCGCCGGCCTTCTACACCGCGCTCGGGTACGCCGAGCTCGGCCATGTCGCCGAGACGGAGTTCGGCAGCCTGACCATGCTCCAACTGCCCGGCGACCCGTTCGTCAGCCTCGAACTCGTGCACGACCCCGCACGACCGGTCACGGACATCAGCGCCGTCAACCACCTCGTCGTCCAGGTGGACGATCTCGACGCCACGATCGCCGACCTCGCGGGCAGGGGCGTCACGGCCGAGCCGCCGGCGGACCTGGGGCAGGGGATGCGGACGTCATGGCTGACCGACCCCGACGGCTACAGGATCGAACTCGTGCAGTGGCCGCCCGGCCATCCGGCCGGGATGACCGCGGCCGACTTCGCCTGACGGGCCGGGCGGAACCGGCGACCGCTCACCGTGAGCCGGCTGTAAGCCCCTGCGCTGCGGGGGCGGCCCGGTCACCGTGACCCGGGCCGGGCGCAGCAGGCGGTCGCCGACCCGGTAGCCGCGGAGCAGGACCTCGCTGCAGGTCGCGCGGCCGGTCCGAGCCGAGGGCACGTAGCCCACCGCCTCGTGGCGCGTCGGGTCGAAGGCGTCGCCCGGCATGCCGAACGCCTCCAGGCCGAGCTCCGCGAGCTCAGCTTCCAGCGTCTCGGCGACGAGCTGAAAGCCGCCGTAGACGTCGCCGAGCTCGCGGGCCCGGGTGATGGCGTCGAGAACCGGCAGCAGGCTGCGGAGCGCGTGCGCCACCCCCATGTCGTACATCGCCGACCGGTCGCGCTGGGCCCGCTTGCGGTAGTTGTCGTACTCCGCCTTGAGCCGCTGCAGGTCGGCGGTGCGTTCGGCGAGGTCGGCCTGCAGCCGCGTCGTCCGTGACCGTGGCCGTCCGGCGGCCCGGCCGGTCGCGGCCCGTGGCGGTGACGCCGGCGCGTCGCGAACCGGCGTGCCGGCGGGGCCGGTCCTGTCGCCCGCGGTCTGGGCGGGCAGCGGAAGGCCGGCGGGCGGCCGCCCTTGCCGAGGGGGATCGGACCGGCGGTTCATCGCTCGCCCTCCTGGTGCTTGTCCTCATCGACGATCTCCGCCTCCACCACCTCCTCTTCACCGGCCTTGTGCTGATCGCCCGCGCCTGCGCCCGTGCCCGTGCTCCCTCCGGGGGCGGTGCTCCGCGTCTGCGCGTAGATCGCCTGACCGATCTTCTGGGCGGTGGCCGCGGCCTTCTCCGTGGCCTGCCTGATGGCGTTGACGTCGTCGCCCTTCAGCTTGTCCTTCAGGTCGGCGAGCGCGGCCTCCACCTCGGACTTGACGTCTGCGGGCACCTTGTCCGGGTTGTCGCGCAGCAGCCGTTCGGTGGAGTAGACGAGCGTCTCGGCGTTGTTGCGGGTCTCGGCCTCCTCACGCCTGCGGCGGTCCTCCTCGGCGTGCCGCTCGGCCTCGCGCACCATCCGGTCGATGTCGTCCTTCGGCAGCGCCGAACCGCCGGTGATCACGATCGACTGCTCGCGGCCCGTACCGAGATCCTTCGCGGAGACGTTCATGATGCCGTTGGCGTCGATGTCGAAGGCGACCTCGATCTGCGGGACCCCGCGCGGGGCGGGCGGCAGGCCGGTCAGCTCGAACATGCCCAGCTTCTTGTTGTACGCGGCGATCTCCCGCTCGCCCTGGTAGACCTGGATGGCCACGGACGGCTGGTTGTCCTCGGCCGTGGTGAACACCTCCGAGCGCCTGGTCGGGATCGTGGTGTTGCGCTCGATGAGCTTGGTCATGATCCCGCCCTTGGTCTCGATGCCCAGCGACAGCGGGGTGACGTCCAGCAGCAGGACGTCCTTGACCTCGCCCTTGAGCACCCCGGCCTGCAGGGCGGCGCCGATCGCCACCACCTCGTCCGGGTTGACCCCCTTGTGCGGCTCCTTGCCGCCGGTCAGCTCCCGTACCAGGTCGACGACGGCCGGCATGCGCGTCGCGCCGCCGACGAGGATGACGTGGTCGATGTCGGAGGTCTGCAGCCGGGCATCGCCGATCGCCTGGTGGAAGGGGCCCTTGCAGCGCTCCAGCAGGTCCTGGGTGAGCCGCTGGAACTGCACGCGGGTCAGCTTCTCGTCCATGTGCAGCGGGCCCTGGTCGGAGGCGGTGATGTAGGGCAGGCTGATCGAGGTCTCACTGGTGGACGACAGCTCGATCTTGGCCCGCTCGGCCGCCTCGCGCATCCGCTGCATCGCCATCTTGTCCTTGGACAGATCCACCCCGTGGGCGTTCTTGAACTGGGTGACCAGATGATCGACGATCCGCTGGTCCCAGTCGTCGCCGCCGAGGTGGGTGTCGCCGGCGGTGGCCTTGACCTCGACCACGCCCTCGCCGATGGACAGCAGCGACACGTCGAAGGTGCCGCCGCCCAGGTCGAAGACCAGGATGGACTGGTCGTTCTCCTTGTCCAGGCCGTAGGCCAGCGCGGCGGCGGTCGGTTCGTTGATGATGCGCAGCACCTTGAGGCCGGCGATCTCGCCCGCCTCCTTGGTCGCGGTACGCTGCGCGTCGTCGAAGTACGCCGGCACGGTGATGACGGCCTCCGTGACGTGCTCTCCGAGGTAGGCCTCGGCGTCGCGCTTGAGCTTCTGCAGCACGCGCGCGGAGATCTCCTGTGCCGTGTACCGCTTGCCGTTTATGCTCCCCGTCTCGGGGAACCGCCACGCCGCGTCGCCCATGTGGCGTTTCACCGAGCGCGCGGTGCGCTCGACGTTGGTCACCGCCTGCCGTTTGGCGATCTCGCCGACCAGCACCTCACCGCTCTTGGCGAACGCGACCACCGAAGGGGTGGTCCGCGATCCCTCGGTGTTGGTGACGACGGTGGGCTCGCCGGCTTCCAGCACGCAGACGACCGAGTTGGTCGTGCCGAGGTCGATACCGACGGGTCGGGTCATCGACGGCCTCCTTCCTCACGCCCTCCTCGTCATGGCACGAACGCCGCCTTTCGGATGTCACAGCCGCCAGAGGCGTGCGCTGAGCCTGCCGAGGAAAGGCATGTCGTACGCGCCTCCGCGAGGCGGGTCGAGCCGGGCCGGGCCCACCCGCAGCAGCGCGTGTCCCAACGGCGCGGCGGCGGAAAGATCGACGATCACGGCCACGCCGGCCGTTCGCGCCGGAGCACGCCGGCGGACGGTTCGCGCGGACAGGCCGGGACCCGGCGTGTGCGTGACCCTGACGGTGACCGGCCGCCCTCGCAGCGGAGCCTCGCGTCCGCTCCCGGCGTCGTAGGCCGCGCGCCGGGCGGGGTCGCGCAGCACGGCATAGGCGTCGATCACCTCGGCGAACCGTTCCCGTGCCGCCTGCCCGGCCGGGCGGGCGTCCGGATGCAGCTCGCGTACCAGCCGGCGGTAGGCGGACGTGACCTGCGCCGCGGACGCCGTTCTGTCCACGCCGAGCACCGTGTAGTGGTCCCGCCGGGGCTGCTGCTCGCCGTCGTGCCGAACGGGCACCGTACTCACCTCCCCGCGCCCGGACGATCGCCGGCTGGATGCACTGTGACCTGGAGGTATGAACGGAACCTCGATGGGTGGGTTGTCACCGGAACACGTATAACAATGCCCGTTTTGTGTTGATTAGGGGTAATAGATGGATCTTGCGAGGGCAAAAATATCTCTTGATCGCTCTTGCTGGGCCTTTGCTCATCTGACATCCGCACGGCCCTGCCGGGAGCCTCCGGCCGGCCCTACGGCCTGTGCCGGGGGAGGGGTCCTCCCTGTCCGATCGGACAGGTGTCCCAAGCGGGGCTGTGCGTCTAGCTTTGGCGCAGAGTGTGACGTACGCGATATCGGGCTGATTCATCCGTAAGATTCGGATGGTGGCGCGTTGCCGGCGTCATGGGCGCGGACGGGCTCGGGAGGGTGACATGTCGCTGATGGTGGGCACGACGGTCGCTCATGGTGGCGAGCCGGGCGCGGACAGGGGCACGGCGGAGCCGGGCGCCGAGGACGGCCGGGCCGCCGTGCGGCTGGCCAAGTTCCATGTCCCGGAGATCGTCTTTGGGCCGGGGTCCCTGGCCGAGATCGGCCACTGCGCGTTGCGCCTGGGCGGCCGCCGGCCGTTCCTGGTCACCGATCCGGGGCTGATCGAGGCGGGCTGGGCGGACGAGGCGATCAGGCACCTGCGGCGCGCCGGGCTGCGGCCGGTGCTGTGGCACGACGTCACCCCGAACCCCAAGGACCACGAGGTCGAGGCGGGGTTCCGCCGGTACGCCGAGAGCGGCGCCGACGTGATCATCGGGCTGGGCGGCGGGTCCTGCATCGACGCGGCCAAGGGCGTGGCGATCCTGTCGGGCAACGGCGGCCGGATCCTCGACTACGAAGGGGTCGACCAGGTCGTCCACCCGATCCCGCCCACGGTGATGGTGCCGTCCACCTCGGGCACCGGGGCCGACGTGTCGCAGTTCGCCGTCATCACCGACACCACCGAGCACACCAAGATCACCATTGTCAGCCGGACGCTGGTACCGGAGACCTCGCTGATCGACCCGCGGCTGCTGACCACCATGCCGGGCTGGCTGAACGCGGCGACCGGCCTGGACGCCCTGACGCACGCCGTCGAGGCGTTCGTGTCGCGGGCGCACAACCCGCTGACCGACAACCACGCCCTGCACGCGGTCCGGCTCATCATCGAGAATCTGACGCGCACCCAGGTGCGCCCCGGGGACTTCGACGCCAGGCTCGCCATGGCCCAGGCGTCGCTGGAGGCCGGGATGGCGTTCACCAACGCGATCCTGGGCGCGACGCACGCGATGAGCCATCAGGTCGGCGGCCTGCTGGACGCGCCGCACGGCGTCGTCAACGGCGTGCTCCTGCCCCACGTCATACGGTTGAACGCCCAGGCGTGGCCGGAGCGGTTCGTGCCCCTGGCCGAGGCGGCGGGGATCCCGGTCGAGGGGATGCCGCCCTACGAGGCCGCGCTGCGGCTCGCCGAGCGGGTCCGCACCCTGGCCGACGACGTCGGCGTGCCCAAGGGCCTGGCCAGCCTCGGCGTCGCCGAAGCCGACGTCCCCCGGCTCTCGCGCACCACCCTCAAGGACGCCTGCATGGCCACCAATCCCAGGGAGCTGGACGTCCACGACGTTCAGACCCTGTTCTACGAGGCCCTATGAGCCCCCCGGACCCCAAGCACGACCTGGGCGTCCTCACCGGGCTGCGCTCGGGGAAACGCTCCTTCTACCCGGCCTACGTCCGGTCCACGGAACGACTGGAACGCACGGTGCAGGCCCTCGACGGCATCTCCCGCGCCCTCGTCCGCACCGCCGAGGGCCCGCGCGCCCTCGTCGAGGCGGTGGTGCGGGCGGCGGCCGAACACCTGCAGGCGCACTGGCTGCTGCTGGCCGTCGCCGACGGCGCCCTGCGCGCCGCCCGGCCGAGGTTCCTGCTGTACGCCGACGACGTGCTGATCGACGACGAGGCCCGGCTGCCCGCCGAGCCGCGCGAGCATCTGGCGGTGCTGCGGTCCCGGCCGTGGGAGGCCGCGTCCTCGGCCCCCGGCCGCGCCTGGGTGCGGGCCCCGATGACGCTGGACGGCGAACCGGTCGGCGGGATCGCGGCGCGTCCCGGGCCGGGCGTGGACGTGGCCGACACCGACCTGGCGATCCTGAGGGTGCTGGCCAACCAGGCGGCCGTCGCGCTGCACAACTCCTACCTCTTCCACGCCGCGGCCATGCTGCGCGGGCGGACCGAGGAGCTGTCGGAGGCCGCCGAGCGGCAGGCCCGTGACCTGGCCGCCCGCAACGCCGAGCTGGCCGCGACCCAGGAGCGGCTGTTCGGTGCGATGCAGAGGCAGGCGCTGGACGACGAGCGGCACCGCATCGCGCGGGAGCTGCACGACAGCGTCACCCAGTACGTGCTCAGCGCGGGCATGACCGTCGAGGTGTGCCGGGCGGAGCTGGAGGCGCAGGGCGGCCGGGCCGCCGAGATCGCCGGCCGCCTGGCCACCGCCAAGGACCTCAACCGGCAGGCCGTGGAACGGCTGCGCGCCGCGATCTACGCCCTCCACCACACCTCGGAGGAGCCCGCCGGGCCGCTGCCGGTGATGCTGGAGCGGCTGTCGATCGTGCACCTGCCCACCGACCTGGACGTGCGGGTGCGGATGGAGGGCAGCCCGGTGCTGCTCCCGCCGCACGCCGAGCAGTCCATCCTGCGGCTGGTCGGGGAGGCGCTGTTCAACTCCGCCGCGCACGGGAAGGCGGGACGCGCGCTGGTACGGGTGCGGTACCGGCCGGAGGCCGTGACCGTCAGCGTGTCCGACGACGGCACCGGCGATCCGGCCCAGTTGCGCCGCGCGCTGCGGCTGTCGCGGGCCGCCGACCTGTCGGGACGCCACCGAGGGCTGACCAACATGGTCGCCCGGGCGGAGGAACTGGGCGGCCGGCTGTCCATCGTCCGCTCGGGGATGGGAGGCGTCATGGTGCGGGTCGAGATCCCGCTGCCGGTGCGTACCCCGAGGGAGGCGGACGATGACCACTGACCAGATGACCACTGACCAGATGACCACTGACCAGGGGGCCACTGACCAGGGGACCAGTGACCAGGGGACGAGGACCGCACCGGAGGCCGCGCCCGGGGCCGCGCAGGCCGCGGAGCCGGTGCGGATCGTCCTCGTCGACGACCACGCGATCGTCCGGCACGGGCTGAGGTCGATCTTGGGGCGCGAGAGCGATCTGCGGGTCGTGGGGGAGGCGAGCACGGCCGCCGAGGCCGTCGTGGTCGTCGAGCGGACCCGCCCCTCGATCGTCCTGCTCGACCTGAAGCTGTCCACGGGGGCCGACACCGAGGGCCTGGAGCTGTGCGCGCGGCTGACCGGGGACCATCCGGGCATCGCGGTGCTGGTGCTGACCACCTTCCTCGACGACTCCCTGGTGGTGGAGGCGATTCGGCACGGCGCGCGCGGCTATGTGGTCAAGGACGTGGACACCACCGAGCTGCTGCGGTCCATCCGCGCCGTCGCCCGCAACGAGTGCGCCTTCGACTCGCACTCGTCCGCGGCGATGATGCGGTCGATGCGGACGGTGCCCGAACAGCCGAGGTTCACCGAACGCGAGCTGACGGTTCTGCGGCTCCTCGCCCGCGGCCTGAGCAACAGGAACATCGGCGCGGAGATGTACATCTCGGAGACGACGGTGAAGTTCCACATCCGCAACATCATGCGGAAGATGGACGCCGGCAGCCGCGCGGAGGTGGTTTACGAGGCCACCAAGATGGGCGTCATCTGAGCCCTTCCGTCAGCCGGCGTCGATGACGAGCCAGCCGCCGTGGTGGTCCTCGACGGTGAAGCGGCGGCCCTCGGCGGCGACGGCGCGTCCCAGAGCGGTGAGGGCGGCCTGGTCGAACACCCGCACATGCCCGTACGCGGCGGTGGGTTCCTCCTCGTACGGCACGGCCACGACGACCCGCCGCCTGGCGAGCCGCAGCGCCTCGCGCACGACGGCCTCGCCCCGCGCGCCGTCCATGTGCTCCAGGACGTGGACGGCGGTGACGGTGTCCACGCAGCCGTCCGGCAGCGGCACCCGCATGGCGTCGCAGGTCAGCGTGTCCAGCCCCACCCCTCGCGCGCCTGCGACGGCGTCCAGCAGACGCATGGTGCCGCGGGACAGATCCGAGGCGATCACCTGGCCGGCGCCCCGCTCGGCCAGCAGCAGGGGCAGGAAACCGAAGCAGGAGCCCACGTCCAGCACAGCCCCCGGCGGGGTCAGGTCCATGGCGCGGCGGTACACGGGGGCGAAACCGGCGATCGACGAGTGGCCGGAAGGGGCGGGCATGCGCCAGCACCGCCTGATGCGCGCCAGGGTGTTGTCGTAGAACGTGCACCACGCGGTCAGCGGTCCGTCCACGCAGGTGCGGACGACCCCGGTGAAGACCCGTTCGAAGATGTCCGGGCCGGACAGCCAGCCGGGGGCGAACAGCTCCCCGGCGAGCAGCCCGGCCAGGTCGTTGTCGAGCCGTTCGGGGCGCAGCCAGTGGTCCACCTCGATCCGGCGGCCGCGGCGGCGCAGGCGGAAGTGCTCGGTCCGGGTCACCGGTGCCAGGGCCGGCGGGCCGGGCGCGTCGCCGGGGGGACGGCCGATGCGGATGACCCGGACGAGGTGATCGACGTACACCCCGGGCGGATGCGGTGCGAGGGGGTCGATACGATGCGCCGCCGTGTCGAGGGCCTGGGCGGGGTCCGTCATGACGTCACCGTCCCGCCGCCCTCTCCGCCATCCGGTGCGCCGCGCGTTCCAGCCCGGACAGGTCCGCGACCACGTGCACATGGTCGCAGTGCTCGGCGTAGAGCGGCAGGTCGCAGGCGCCCAGGCCCCAGGAGTACCGGGGCTCGGGGGTGAGCCAGACGGTCTCCCGGACCCGCCGCGTGATCTCCTCGAACGCGCCGATCGCCGGGTCGTTGCCGTTCCCCCGGCCGTCGCCCAGGACGACCAGGGTGGTCCGCCGGCCGAGCACGGGGGAGTGCTCGGCCAGCAGCGTCGCGAAGGTCCTTCCGTAGTCGGAATGCGCGTCGGTGTCGAGCAGGCCCCCGTCCGGCAGCCCGTCGAAGACCAGCCCCAACGCCTTTTCGAGGGGGTGTTCGGCGAACAGCTCGGTGATCTCGGCGGGCTCGTCCACGAACGCGAAGGAACGGACCTGTCCGAACAGCGCCTGCAGGCCGTGCACCATGTGCAGCGTGAGCCGGGCGCTCGCCCGCACCGACAGCGAGACGTCCGCCAGCACCACCAGACGGGGCCGGTCTTCGGCGCGGGTCACGGTGACGGGACGGAAGGGCACCCCGTCGTAGCGCATGTTCCTGCGCATGGTGCGGGCGGGATGGACGCGTCCGCGCGGAGTGTCGCGCCTGCGGCTGGTGGGGGCGCCCTTCAGGGACCGGCCGACCCGGCGCAGCGTCTCCTCCAGCCGCGTCCGCTCGTGCTCGTCGACCGCCTCGACGCGGGCACGTTCGGCGAGCCGGGCCGGCTCCACGGCCGGCTCCTCCAGCTCGGCCAGCCGGTCCAGATGGCGTTTCAGCAGCTCCGGCAGGTGGTCGATGATCCCGGCCGGCAGGTGGCCCGGGGCGGCGGAGTCCGGGTCGTCGCCGGGCGCACCGGGACGACCGGGCACGTCGTGCCGGGCGACGGTCAGCTCGGAGTCGATCCGGTGCCCGGTGTCGGGCGCGAGCAGCCCGGGTATCCCCGCCCCGTGCAGGCGCTCGATCTGCAACTGCGCCGAGGGCGTGCCTCCCGGCCCGGCGCGGCCGCCGTCCTGGGACAGGACGATCTCGTCGGTCAGCGAGGTCAGGTCGACCTTGTTGGCCTCCTGGTGCAGGTTGTAGCGCTGGGCGAGGTCCCGCTGGTCGAACAGGTCGCGGATGTCGGCGGGCTTGCCGTGGCTGTGGCCCTGCCGCGGCGTCTGCGACGGCTCCTCGGACACCGTGAACGACTCCAGCTCGCCGGTGTCGGTCAGGCCGTCGTGCTCGTGGCCGTGGCCGTGGCCGTCCGTGCCGCCGTCCAGGGGGCGCAGCGAGAAGAACGCCGAGAACAGCTCGTCGAACAGCGCGTCGTCGCGGCGGTCCTTGACCAGGGTGATGCGCAGGGCCTCGCGCAGCGCCGGCCGTCCGTCGAGCACGCCGGGCTGCGCGGCGGCGAGCATGGCGTCCATCGCCTCCGACACCGACACGCGCATCCCGAACAGCCGGAGCGCGCGCACGAACCGGTGAACCGCGGTCTCCATCCCGCATCCTCCCGTCAGCCGCTGCGGCGCCGCGTGATCGCGGCGAACGCGCGGGCCCCCTGGCCCCCGCCTGGGGCGGAAGGGCGCGCCGGGCCCGCGCCAGGCGCCCCGTAGTAGCCCTCGTCGTGGCGGCCGGGACGATCCTTGGCGAGGCGTACCTCCCGGCCGTCCACCTCGTCATGGCCGCGATGCCCTCCGGTTTCGCGAGTGGCCGTGCTCGTGCCCGTGGCTGTGCCCATGGCCGTGGCTGTGCCCGTGCCTGTGGCTGTGCTCGTGTCCGTGCCCGTGGCCGGGTTCGGGGAGCGCGCGGTTGGGGTCCACGAGGCGCGGCAGCACGTCGAGGGCCTGGTTCAGGTCACGCTCGTACTTCAGCACGACGTTGACCGTCTGCGCGAGCACCTGCGGGTCGAGCTCCTCCACGCCGAGCACCGCCAAGGTCCGGGCCCAGTCCACGGTCTCGGAGATGCTGGGGTTCTTGCGCAGCCGCAACGCGCGCAGGCCGCGGACGACCTGGACCAGATGCCGTTCCGCGGCCTCGGGCAGCCCGGTCCGCTTGGCGCGCAGGATCTCCAGCTCACGATCGGCGTCGGGGTAGTCGAGGAACAGATGCAGGCAGCGGCGCTTGAGAGCCGCCGACAGATCCCGCGTGTTGTTGGACGTCAGCACCACGTACGGCGGGATCTTCGCGGTGAACGTGCCGATCTCGGGCACCGACACCTGGTACTCGGCCAGGCACTCCAGCAGCATCGCCTCCAGGGCCTCGTCCGCGCGGTCGACCTCGTCGACCAGCAGCACCGCGGGCCGTTCGCCGCGCACCGCCTCCAGCACCGGGCGCGGGGCCAGGAAGCGCTCGGAGAAGAACACGCTGTCCTGCGCCTCGATCCGCCCCACCGCCGTGGCCAGGTCCGGGGCGTCCGCGGTGAGGTCACCGATCTTGTCCCGCAGCATCTGCGTGTACAGGAGCTGCTTGCCGTAGTCCCAGTCGTACAGCGCCCGGCTCTCGTCCTGGCCCTCGTAGCACTGCAGGCGCAGCAGGCGGCGCCCGGTCACGGCCGCCAGCGTCTTGGCCAGCTCGGTCTTGCCGACACCGGCCGGCCCCTCCAGCAGGACGGGCTTGCCCAGGCGCGACAGCAGGAAAACGGTGGTGGCCAGGCGGCGGTCGGTGATGTAGCCGTGGGCGGCGAACCGGTCGGCGACCTCATCGACCGAGCCGAACTCCGGTGGCGTCGTGTCGGGTTGCTGGGGCGTGTCGGGCACAACTCCTCCATCCGGGAGCGGACCCTTCTCAACCGGCGTACGTGCACGGCCGGTGCGAAGACGGTCCGAGGTCGAAAAGGGCGGTGGGCACTGGAATCGGGGGTGTCGGCGGGAGGGGAGGTGCACGGGGGCGCCGTGCTCTCCCCTCCCTGGAAGGCGTGGGGTGTCGCCGGGCGGCCGGTCAGCCGAGCAGGTCGTCCAGGTCGCCGGTCATGCAGTGCTCGACGACGGGCCGGACCGTCTCGAACGTGCACTCCTTGGCGTTGCCCGGGGTGCAGGCGTCGCCGAGGACGTGGCTGGTGATCCGGTCGATGTCGGCGGCGTCGCCCTTGATCTCCCAGGCCTGCTCGTAGAACTTCGTCGGTCCCTGGCCCAGCCGGTTCTTGCTGTAGGTGTCCTGCTTGACGTCGGTGAACTTCTCCGGGATGCCGACGTCGCGCAGCAGCCGGATGCCCGCGGCGAGCGCCGCCTCGGCCGCCTTCACCTTGGTCATGCCGTGCGTGTCGACGCCCATCGCCTCGGCGATGTCGGCGAACCGCTCGTAGTGCGCCGGCATGTTGAACGCCCACACCCGGGGCAGCGCGATGGCGTTGTTGAGCCCGTGGTGGGTGTCGTAGAACGCGCTGACCGCGTGCGAGATCGAGTGGATGATGCCCAGGCCGCCGGAGTTGAACGCCTGCGCCGCGATGTACTGCGCGTACATCATGCCCTCGCGTCCGGCCAGGTCCTGGCCGTTCCACACCGCCTGCCGCAGGTGCTGGGCGGTGAGCCTGATCGCGTGCAGCGCGTTGCCCAGCGACGGCTGGAAGTTCAGCCGGGACACGTAGGGCTCGGAGGCGTGGGCGAGCACGTCGAACCCGCACTGGGCGGTGTAGTCGAGCGGGCAGTCGTAGTAGAGCGTGGGGTCGTCGATCGCCAGCGTGGCCACGCACGCGTCGTCGAACGCGACGTACTTGTGGGGGTTGCCGGGGTCGGTGGTGGTGTCGGTGATGACATAGGCCCAGGACGTCTCCGAACCGGTCCCCGCCGTGGTGGACACCGCGATGTGCGGTGGGTTCTGCGGGTTCTCGGACTTGTTGAAGCCCTCGAACTCGTTGACGCTGCGGCCGTCGTGGGCGACCGAGATCCGGGCGCCCTTGCACGCGTCGTGCGAGGACCCGCCGCCGATCGACACGAACGAGTCGCACCTGTTCTCCTGGTACAGCGCCACGGCGTCCATGACGTTGTAGTCCTTGGGGTTCGACTCGACCTTGTCGTACACCACGACCTCAAGCCCGTGGTACTTCATCGACTCGACGATCTTGTGCACCGTGTCGCTGCCGCGCAGGCCCGTGGTCATCACCAGCGTCCGCCGGAATCCCAGCTTCTTGGCCTCCGGGCCGATCAGCTCGTGCGCGCCCGGACCGAGCAGGGCCCGGGGGAAGGGGTGGAACTCCTTGATGGGGAAGGGCTTGAGCAGCTCCTCGACTTGCATGGCGCCACGTTCCTCTCTATGGGGTGGGCTGCGCGTGTGCTTCACCCTCCGGGAAGCCGGGCGGCACCGGTACCGGTCGTCCGGACGGAAGCCGGGCGCGAGGGGAGGGGCCGGTTCCCCATCCGATCGGACAGGCGGGGCAGGGCCGGAAGCAGGGCGAACGCCCGGCGCCGCCCGGCCTAACGTCGTTCCTGGCCACTGGCGCCCATTCGGCTCCGGCTCAGCCGGCGCACACCTTGGGAGGCATTTCATGCAACGGGACATCCACCACGCCGAGCAGGCACACGACGCCGTGCCCGAGCCCGATGACCTGACCGAGGAGCTCCTGGTCGAGGAGGTCTCCATCGACGGCATGTGCGGCGTCTACTGAGAGCCCGGCGATGCCCTCATCCACGCCCTCCGCGGCACGGGGGACCCCCGGGACGCCGGACGCCGCCGGGACGGCGGACGCGGGCGGGGCGGCCTTCGACCCGGGACGGCCGTACCGGCTGAGCCGGTCGGTCGCGCTGCGCCCCGAGCCGTTCGGAGCGCTCGCGTACCACTTCGGCAACCGGCGGCTCTCGTTCCTGAAGGCGCCCGAACTGGTGGAGCTCGTCCGAGAGCTGGAACGGTACCCCAGCGCCGGGGACGCCCTCGCCGGCGTCCCCGGCACCCGGCGCGGCGCCTTCCTGCGCGCGCTGGCCTCGCTGGCCGCGGCCGGCATGATCGTCCCCCGCTAGGGGGCCCGACGGGAGTGCGCTGATGACGACCCTTCACGACCCTCCGCGCGCCGAGCGCGTCCCAGCCCTGGCCGAGCAGTTCAAGGGCGGGCTGGCCGCTCCCATCTGCCTGACCTGGGAGTGGACGTACGCATGCAACCTGTCCTGCGCGCACTGCCTGTCCTCGTCCGGACGGCGTGACCCCCGCGAGCTGTCCACCGCGGAGATCGAGGCCGTCATCGACGAGCTGGAGCGGATGCAGGTCTTCTACGTCAACGTCGGCGGCGGGGAACCCACCGTCCGCTCCGACTTCTGGCACCTGCTGGACTACGCGATCGACCACCACGTCGGCGTGAAGTTCTCCACCAACGGGGTGCGGCTGAGTCCCGAGCGGGCGCGGCGGCTGGCCGCCACCGACTACGTCGACGTGCAGATCTCCCTCGACGGGGCGACCCGCGAGGTCAACGACGCGGTGCGCGGCCCCGGCTCGTACGACATGGCGGTGCGGGCCATGGAGAACCTCGCCGCCGCCGGGTTCTCCGGCTTCAAGATCTCGGTGGTGATGACCCGGCGGAACGTCGGGCAGCTCGACGCCTTCGCCGCCATCGCCGACCGGTACGGGGCGCAGTTGCGGATCACCCGGCTGCGGCCGTCCGGCCGCGGGGCCGACGTGTGGGACGACCTGCACCCCACGGCCGCCCAGCAGCGCGAGATCTACGCCTGGCTGCTCGACCGCGGCGACCGGGTGCTCACCGGGGACTCGTTCTTCCATCTCAACGCCCTCGGCTCGGCGCCGCTGCCGGGGCTGAACCTGTGCGGCGCGGGACGGGTGGTCTGCCTCATCGACCCGGTCGGCGACGTGTACGCCTGCCCGTTCGCCATCCACGACGCGTTCCAGGCGGGCAACGTCCGCTCGCCCGGCGGGTTCGAGCGGGTGTGGCGCGAGTCGCCGCTGTTCGCCGAGCTGCGGCGGCCGTCGTCCGGGGGAGCCTGCGCCCGGTGCCCGGCCTACGACACCTGCCAGGGTGGGTGCATGGCCGCGAAGTTCTTCACCGGCCTGCCTCTGGACGGGCCCGACCCCGAGTGCGTCAAGGGCCATGGCGAGGCGGCCCTGCGGTCGGTCGAGCCGGGCGCGCTGCCCCGCCAGGGCAACGATCACTCGCGCCGCACCGTGGCCCTGGGCATGCCCGCCGTCCGGCCGGGCCGGCCGGACCGCTTCTGCGACGAGAGCCCGCTGTCCGGCATGGAGCCGGTGCACCCGATGGGAGGACGGTCATGAGCGGTTGGTTCGAGACGGTCGCGCACGCGCAGCGCCTGGCCAGGAAGCGGCTGCCCAGATCCGTGTACGGCGCGCTGCTCGCCGGGTCGGAGCAGGGCGTCTCATACGGCGACAACACCGCGGCGTTCGCCGAGCTGGGCTTCGCGCCGCACGTGGCGGGCCTGTCGGAGAAGCGCGACCAGACGACGACGGTCATGGGGGAGCAGATCTCGCTGCCCGTGATCATCTCGCCCACCGGGGTGCAGGCCGTGCACCCCGGTGGGGAGGTCGCGGTGGCGCGGGCGGCGGCGTCGCGGGGCACCGCGATGGGGCTCAGCTCGTTCGCCGGCAGGCCGCTTGAGGAGGTCGTGGCGGCCAATCCGCGGACGTTCTTCCAGATGTACTGGATGGGCGGCAAGGAGGCGATGGCGCGCCGCGTCGAGCGCGCCCGCGAGGCCGGGGCGAAGGGGCTGATCGTCACCCTCGACTGGTCCTTCTCCCACGGCCGCGACTGGGGCAGCCCGCGCATTCCGGAGCGGCTGACGCTCAGGGAGATGGCGCGCTTCGCGCCGGAGGCCCTGACCCGCCCGCGCTGGCTGGCCGGCTACCTGAGATCCCGGAGCCTGCCCGACCTGACGACGCCCAACTTGGCCGAGCCAGGCCAGGCCCCGCCCACGTTCTTCGGCGCGTACGGCGAGTGGATGCTGACCCCGCCGCCCTCGTGGGAGGACGTGCGGTGGCTGCGCGAGCAGTGGGACGGGCCGTTCATGCTCAAGGGCGTGTGCCGGGTGGACGACGCCCTGCGCGCGGTCGACGCGGGCGTCACCGCGATCTCGGTGTCCAATCACGGCGGCAACAACCTTGACTCGACCCCGGCACCCATACGCGTGCTGCCTTCCATCGCCGACGCGGTGGGCGACGATGTCGACGTGCTGCTGGACGGCGGCGTCCGGCGCGGCAGCGACGTGGTCAAGGCGTTGTCACTCGGCGCCAAGGCCGTGCTGATCGGCCGCGCGTACCTGTGGGGCCTGGCCGCGGGCGGGCAGGCCGGGGTGGAGAACGTGCTGGACATCCTGCGCGGCGGCATCGACTCGGCGCTGCTCGGCCTGGGCCGCTCGTCGGTTCGCGAGCTGACCAGGGACGACGTGGTGATCCCCCCGGGGTTCACCCGATCCCTCGGCACCGGTGAGACGTCATGACGTCCCCTCTCGTCGCCGCAGACCGGTGCGCCGCCGGCCCGGCCGTGCCCTGCCCGCTCGCGGGCCCGGCCCTGCTGGACGCGCTCGCCGAGGAGTTCCCCTCGGTCCGCGCGATCCGGGCGGACGTGCGCGAGCACGCGGACGGAGGGTTCACGGCATGAGGCCGCGGGTCTGCCCGGAGCCCCTGCCGTCCCCGCCGTGCGGCGGCCGCCTGCCCGACGGGTTCGCGGTCGAGCTCGCCTCCGACACGCACCGCTCCCGCGACGGGCGGCTGATGCTCGGAGGCTCTCCGCCGCGCCTGCTGCGCCTGGGCGGCCGGGCGGTCCGCCTGCTGGAGAGCGGCCGGTTCACCGTCACCGACCCGCTGAGCGCCGCCCTCGCCCGCCGCCTCCTGGACGCGGGCGTCGTCCATCCGCGTCCGGCCGCCTTCCCCGTGCGTGACACCACGATCGTGATCCCCGTACGCGACCGCGCCGACCGGCTGGACCGGCTGCTGGCCGCCCTGCGCGCCGACCCGGACACCCGCGGCCTGCCGATCCTGGTCGTGGACGACGGCTCGAAGGCTCCGGACGCGGTGGCACGCGTCGTCCGCAGTCACGGCGCGCGCCTTCTCGTCCACCCGCACAACATGGGCCCGGCGGCGGCCCGCAACACCGGCCTGCGCCACGCCCGGACGGCGTACGTGGCGTGCTGCGACTCCGACGTCGTCCCGGAACCCGGCTGGCTCGCCCCGCTCCTGGCGCAGTTCGCCGACCCGATGGTGGCCCTGGCGGCGCCCCGGGTGTCGGCCCTGCCCGTGGCGGCGCCGGGCGTACTGGACCGGTACGAGCAGGTGCGCTCGCCCCTCGACATGGGCGCGCGGGAAGGGCCGGTCGTGCCGCTGACCGCGCTGCCGTACGTGCCGAGCGCCACCGTCGTGCTCAGGCGCCGCGCCGTCGGCGCCGGCTTCGACCCCGCGATGCGCGTCGGGGAGGACGTCGACCTGTGCCTGCGGTTGCACGGGGCGGGCTGGCGGCTGCGCTACGTCCCCGCCTCCCGCGTCCGCCACGCCAACCGCACGGGCCTGCGCTCCTGGATCGCCCAACGGGTCGGCTACGGCACCGGCGCCGCGGACCTGGCGCTGCGGCATCCCGGGCAGGTGCCGCCGCTGTACGCCTCACCGTGGTCCCTGGCCGCCTGCACGCTGCTGCTGCGGGGCAGACCCGCCCCGGCCGCCCTCGCCGCCGTCCTGACGGGGGTGGCCGCCGCCCGGCTGGCGCGGCGTATGCCCGACGCCGACACCCCGGTCAGGGCCGGAGCCCTGCTGTCGCTGGCCGCGCTGCGCGGCACCGCCGAGCAACTGCTGCGCTGCGCCACCCGGCACCACTGGCCGGTCGCCGTCGCCGCCGCGGCCGTGAACCGCAAGGCCCGCTACGCGCTGATCGCGGCCGCCGTCGCCGAGGGCTTGGCCGATCACCGCCGTTCGGGCTCCGGGCTCGGGCCGCTCGCCCACGTGGCCGTCCGCCGCCTCGACGACCTCGCCTACGGGTGGGGCGTCTGGCTGGGCGCCGCCCGCCGGCTCACCGCGGCGCCGCTGGTCCCGCGATTCGCCGTGCGCAAGGTGGGGCAGGGGCACAGGCCGCCGGACGCCGGCGGGCCGCCGCGGACTCCCGGATCGTGAACCGGGTGGTCGCCTCGGCCCGTCGGGAGCCGGCCGGAGGCGTCACAGGGCGATCCGCTGCAGGGTCTCCCCCCTCGCACCGGTCACGACGAGCCCGCGCACCTCGGTTCCGGAGGGATACTCGACGGCCCACAGCCCGAGCCCGGCGCCGACACCCCGCGTCAGGTCGGCCGGAAGCCTCCGCCCGTCCTCGGTGACGGCCGTCACCGCGTGAACGTCGTCCCTGGCCACGCCGAACCAGACGCCCACGCCGCGAAGCTTGCCCTGCGTACGGGCGAACTCCTTGCCGGCGAGCGGGGGAAATCCGGAGCAGGAGCCGCCGTTCGGCCCGCTCTCGCACAGGAAGAGCTCGTTCTCACGGGGCGCGTCGCTCACCCACATCAGCAGCGGCGGCACGAAGGCGATCCTCCCCTTGGGGGGATGGCTCTTCTTCAGCTCCGCGAATCCCTTGTAGCCGGGCCATGGCGTGGCCGTGGGGGAGGGCGTGGCCGTGGGGGAGGGCGTGGCCGTGACGGACGGCGCGGCGGGCACGGCCACGGCGACGCCGTCGCGCTGCCCCGACCACGGGCGAACCACCCCGGCCACGAGGACGGCCGCGACCACCGCCGCCGCCGTGATCCCGGCGACGGCCGCACGACGACGTCTGCGCATGGCGCGTCCCGCCACGATGGCCATGTTCACGTCCACCGCGGTGGGCGGCTGCTCCTGCCGCGCCAGCGAGTCGAACACCTGCTTGACGTCCATCAGCATTCCTCCGTACGCACGAGACGGGACTCCTGCTCGCCGAGCATCGCGCGCAGAGCGGCGAGGCCGCGGGCGGTCTGGCTCTTGACGGTTCCGGTCGAGCAGCCCAGCGCGCGGGCGGTCTGCTCGACGCTCAGATCGCAGTGAAAGCGCAGCACGAGGGTGGCGCGCTGGCGCGGAGGGACGGCGGCGAGGGCCCGGCTGACGTCCATGGCCATGTCCCGGTCGCCGCCTTCGGACGGCTGATGGGATATCGCGGACGTCAGCCGCACCCGGGAAAACCAACCGCCCCGCTGTTCGGCGAGGAAGACCCGGATCAGCATCGTCCGTACGTACGCGTCGAGGTCGTCGGCGGCCCGCGCCTGGCGCCACTTGACGTAGAGCCGCGTTATCGCCGTCTGCACCAGGTCGTCGGCGCGGTGCCAGTCCTGGCACAACGGGTAAGCGATCTTCCGCAGCCAGGGCAGCCGGGCGCTCACGTAGGCGGTGTACTCCTCGTCAACGTTCATGGGTCTCCCAGATAGACGGCTTCACACCACAGGAGATGCGTCCGGCCCGGGCGCCGGTTGCATGGAAGGGACAGGCGCCGCTGTGGGCCGGGACGGCGGGAGCGGTCCCCGGACACGGGGAGTGCCTGTCCTTGTGGCAGGACGGATTGTGAGGTTATGGACACGCACTATTGACGCCCAGGTCACCGGCCCCTACGATCGCCCTAATCGTTTAGGAAGGCAGGCCCTGAGCGAGAGCCAACCCGCGAACCTAATCGTTTAGGAGGTCCTTGGTGGCACGGAAGCCCACTCTTCGTGACGTGAGCCGGGCGGCGGGCCTGTCGGTCTACACGGTGTCGCGCGCCCTCAGCAACGGCGACGGCGTGTCCGCGGCGAGCCGGGAGCTGGTGCTGAAGGTCGCGCGCGAACTGGGCTACGTGCCCAACCGGGCGGCGCAGGAGCTCCGCAAGAACACGCGCAGCTCGGTCGCGGTGGTCACGGCCAGCACCTCCAACTACTACTACATCGACCTGATGAAGGGCATCCAGCGCACGTTGCGCCTGTCCGACCGGACCGCCATCGTGGCCGACATCGCGGCCGAGGGCGTCTACACGCCCGAGCTGGAGGACGCGACCATCCAGGACCTGATCCAGTCACGCACCGCCGGAGTGATCGCCACCCTCACGCTCGCTCCGCACAACATGAAACTGCTCGAAGACTGGGACATCCCCGTCGTCTTCGTGGACTCGATCCCGCACGAGTCGGCGACCCGGGTCCCGAGCATCACGACCGACAACTTCTCCGCGAGCATGAAGGTCGGCGCGCACCTGGGCGAGCACGGCTACCGCGACTGGCTGTTCCTGGCCTACCCGGCGCGCTGGTCCACCCGCGCGGAGCGCGAGCGCGGGATCCGCGCCGCGGCGCTGAAGTACGGCGCCGGCATCGAGGTGATAGAGAGTGAGAACGATGTTGAGTCCGCCTACGCCACGCTGACGGCCTACCTCGACACCCCCGGCCGCGCCCTGCCCCGGGCCGTCATCGCGGGCAACAACCCGATGCTGCACGGAGCCCTGCGCGTGCTCCACGCCAGAGGCGTGAGGATACCGGACGACGTCGCGGTCGTCGCCTTCGACGAGTTCGCCTGGGCCGCGCTGCTGGACCCCCCGCTGACCGTGCTCAACGAGGACAGCGAGACCATCGGCGTCATCGCGGCGCAGACGCTCACGCGCATCATCGACGACCAGATCAAGGCCGAGCTGCGCGGTGACCCTCCCACCCCGGCCTACCGGCCCGAAGACCGCCGCGAGCTCAGCTCCGATCTCATCATCAGGAGATCGTGCGGCTGCTGACGCGCGGCCCCGGGCCGTACGCGATCCACCCCCCTGACAGTCCCGCGGCCTGAGCCCGCTCCCCCCGGCGGGGACGGCTCACGATGCCGCGCGCCCTCTTGCCGTGACCGAAAGTGATCATCTCGCTACCGGTCCCGCGAGCCCTCGTATGCACAGGAGAGATTCGAATGCAGCCCACCCCCAGGCGCCGCCGCGCGCTTGCCACGGCCACGGCCGCCGTCGCGATGCTGGGCCTCACCGCCTGTACGTCCGGCGACGCCGAGGCCGGCGGAACCCCGCAGAAGATCGAGCAGATCGGCCTGATGGTCCAGGACATGTCCAACCCGTTCTTCTCCGCCATGGACAAGGGCGCCAAGGAGGCCGCGGCGAAGATCGGGGCCGGTGAGAACACCCAGGACGCGCAGCTCGACCTGGCCAACCAGAACAACCAGATCGACGCGTTCATCCAGCAGGGCGTCGACCTGATCGTGATCAGCGCGGTCGACGAGAACGGCATCGAGCCCGCGATCGTGCGCGCCAAGCAGGCCGGCATCATCGTCATCGCCGTGGACACCCCGGCCAAGGGCGCGGACGCCGTCATCATGACCGACGCCGTGCAGGCGGGCGA
This sequence comes from Thermocatellispora tengchongensis, assembly GCF_014202315.1. GTDB lineage: Bacteria > Actinomycetota > Actinomycetes > Streptosporangiales > Streptosporangiaceae > Thermocatellispora > Thermocatellispora tengchongensis. The sequence goes on from NZ_JACHGN010000020.1 coordinate 34,248, forward strand.
GAAATCGTGCGATTACCTGTTCAAGGAGATGGGCGGCAAGGGCAACGTCCTGCTCGTGGACGGCACGCCGATCCAGACGATCCGCGACCGCATCACCGGGTGCAAGAACGTGCTGAAGAACTACCCGGGCATCAAGGTCGTGGGCCAGCAGGCGTCGAAGAACGACCGCGCGTCGGGGCTGGCCGTCACCACGGACATGTTGACCGCCTCCCCGGACGTCCAGGGCATCTTCGGCATGAACGACCCCTCCGCGCTGGGCGCCGTCCTGGCCGTGGAGCAGGCGGGCAAGTCGGGGCAGGTGAAGGTCACCGGCGTGGACGGCAGCCCGGAGGCGGTGGCCGAGCTGCGGCGCTCGGGATCGCCGTTCATCGGCACCGCGACCCAGAACCCGGCCGAGATGGTGCGCCGCGCCGTGCAGGTCGCGCAGGACATCGTCGCCAAGAAGCCGCCGGCGGAGAAGACCATTCTCATCCCGAGCGAGCTCGTCACCCGCGACAACGTCGATGAGTACCAGGGCTGGTAGCGGCCGCGGGGCCGGCCGGCGGGGGAGTCCCCGGGAGGTGGCGAGATGAGCGCGCCCGGCGTCCGGCCGCTGCTGCGGCTGGAGGGCGTGACCAAGCGCTTCGGCTCCACGGTCGCGCTGGACGGCGTGGACTTCGAGCTGCGCGCCGGCGAGGTCCACGCCCTGATGGGCGAGAACGGCGCCGGCAAGTCCACGCTGATGAAGATCCTGGCGGGGAACATCCAGCGCGACTCCGGCCGGATCCTCCTGGACGGCGCGGAGGTCGAGATCCGCTCCCCGGCCGAGGCGAAGGCGCACGGCATCGCGATCATCCACCAGGAGCTGAACACGGTCCCGGCGATGACGGTCGCGGAGAACCTGGCGCTCGGCCGGGAGCCCCGCAACCGGTACGGCGCGCTCGACCGGCGGGCGATGCTCGAATCCGCCCACGAGAAGCTCGCTCGGATCGGGGCCAGGATCGACCCGCGCCGCGAGCTGGGCGAGCTGAGCGTCGGCATGCAGCAGATGGTGGAGATCGCCCGCGCGGTCAGCGAGGACGCGCGGATCCTGGTGCTCGACGAGCCGACCGCGGCGCTCTCGCAGGGCGAGGCGCTGCACCTGTACGACATCATCGACGAGATGCGCGCCGCGGGCGCCGGCCTGGTCTACATCTCCCACCGGATGGAGGAGGTCTGGCGGCTCGCGGACCGGGTGACCGTCTTCCGCGACGGCAGGTACGTCGCGACCCGCGACAAGGGGGAGATCAGCCCTCCCGACGTCGTGTCCATGATGGTGGGCCGCGACCTCGACGACCTGTACCACCGTGGGCCGCGCACACCGGGCGAGGTCGTGCTGGACGTGCGCGATCTGACCGACGGCGGCCGGGTGGGGCCGGTGAGCTTCCAGGTGCGGGCCGGCGAGGTGGTCTGCCTGGCCGGGCTGGTGGGCGCCGGGCGTACCGAGGTGGCCAGGATGATCTTCGGCGCCGACCGCGCCGCCGGCGGCACGGTGACCGTCAAGGGCGCCTCGGTCACCGCGAGCGGTCCCAGGCGGGCGATCGCGGCGGGGATCGCCATGGTCCCCGAGAGCCGCAAGGAGCAGGCGCTGTTCCTCGACCACTCGGTGGAGGACAACATCGCCCTCGGCTCGCTGGAGCGTTTCGGCGGCGGCGGCGTGCTCAGGCGCGGCCACATCCGCGGCGCGGTCAAGGACCAGATGCGCCGGCTCCGGCTGCGCCTGTCCGCCCTGGACCTGGCGGCCAAGGACCTGTCCGGCGGAAACCAGCAGAAGGCGGTGCTCGCGCGCTGGCTACTGCGGGACGCGGACGTGCTGATCCTCGACGAGCCGACCCGGGGCGTCGACATCGGGGCCAAGAGCGAGATCTACGAGATCGTCGCCGAGCTGGTGGCGGCCGGGAAGGCCGTGCTGGTCGTCTCGTCCGACCTGCCGGAGGCCATCGGCATCAGCGACCGGATCCTCGTCATGCGCGAGGGCCGCATCGTGCACGAGCTGGACTCGCGCACCGCGACGGAGGAGGACGTGATGCTCCACGCCACGGGAACCCTGGCGCGGACGGCCGGAGGACCGAGCTGGAGGACCGAATGACTGATCACACGATCGCCGGCGAGCGCGACGGCGCCGCGCGGCGCGACGGTGTGCCGGCGCCGACGCCGGGCTTCGCCTACTGGTGGGACCGGCTGGGCATCGTCGCCGTCCTGATCGTGCTGGTGGCGCTGATGGCCGCGATCGCCCCCAACTTCGCCACCGTGGACAACCTGCTCAACATCGCGCGGTCGATCTCCATCAACGCGATCCTGGCGGCGGGCATGACCTTCGTCATCCTCACCGCCGGCATCGACCTGTCGGTGGGCTCGATCGTGGCCGTGTCGGGGGTCGTGGCGGTCCTGTGCGCCGTGGCGGACGTCCCGGCGCCGCTCGCCATCCTCGCCGGCGTCCTCGCCGGGGCCGTGGCCGGGCTGCTGAACGGGCTGCTCACGTCGTACCTGGCGCTCGCCGCGTTCATCGTCACCCTGGGCACGATGACCTGCCTGCGCGGGCTGGCGTACACGATGACGGACGGACAGCCGATCGTGTCCAACACGCTGAACTTCCGCGACATCGGCAACGGTTACATGCTCGGCGTCCCGGTGCCGGTGGTGGTCATGGCCGTCGTCTACCTCGTCGCCTGGTTCCTGCTGGAACGCACCAGGTACGGCCGGCACGTGTACGCGGTCGGCGGGAACGCCGAGGCCGCCCGGCTCGCGGGCGTCAACGTACGGCTCGTCACGACCTCCGTGTACGTGCTCGCCGGCGCCTGCGCGGGCCTGGCCGGCGTCATCTTCGCCGCACGCGTGGTGTCGGCGCAGCCCACGGCCGGCACCGGCTACGAGCTGGACGCCATCGCCGCGGTCGTCCTCGGGGGCACGAGCCTCATGGGCGGGCGCGGCCGGATCCTCGGCACGCTCGTCGGCTCGATCATCCTCGGCGTGCTCAGCACCGGTCTGATCCTGATGAACGTCCCCTTCTTCACGCAACTGCTCATCAAGGGCGTCGTCATCATCCTCGCCATCGGGATCGACAGCCTGAAACGGCGCCCGCTGCGCCTGTCCCGATGACCCCCACTCAGCGAACTCGATCGATGAAAGGACGGGCCTTGGCTCCCCCTACTGTCGTCGTCAGCGACGTCGTACCAGGTCGCCGCGTGTGCGAACCGGTGATCTTCACTGTCGAGGAGGATCTCGGCGGCGATCTGTGGCTCGCCCGCACCGACGCCGGGGACGAGGTGACCTGCCAGCGGCTCGCCTCCCGGTCCGCGCCCGGGAGGACCACGTTCGCCGCCGTCGTCACCTTCGACAAGCGGGTGGAGCTGACCCTGGTGGGCCCGGCGGCGCAACCGCGCGACGGCATCCGGGAAGGCCGGGCGCGGGAGGCGGACGCGTTCGTCCGGCTGGACACGGGCTACTTCGACCTGGAGATGTGCACCGGCACCGCCGGCGGCACCGGCTCGTCCAAGTGGGGCCTGCGCCACTTCGGCAGCGTGGCCGAGGGCGTGGACCTGCTCCCGTCCGGCGACAACGCGATCGGCGGGTTCTACGGGCCGTTCTTCACCCCGGAGAACGGGCTCGTCAACCCGCCCGAGCACACCACCGTGGACGTCGAGGTGGTGGAGCGGGGGCCGGTCATGCACCACTACCGGATGCGCGGCACCGTGCCCGACGGCCTGCTCGACGAGCTGAGGGGCAAGCGGTTCGCCATCGACTGGATCTTCACCTACGGCACGCCGTACTTCACCCGTGTCTACCACGTGGACGACTTCCAGACCGTCATCAACGGCCGGTCGATCACCAACAAGATCACCGTCGGCGACGAGTTCGAGGGCGGCAAGGGCGAGTTGCTCTTCGACCGGTTCGCGGCCTACGGCGGCACCCGCTACCGGGCGGGCGACCCGTACGCGGAGGAGCTGGTCAAGATGGTCGCGGAGACCACCGCCGCCCCCAGGCCCGCCGCGTCGCCGAAGTTCGAGGAGTTCCGGCGGCTGCTGACCGGCGACATGCGGTCGGCGCACTGGGATCTCTACTGGCGCCTGTTCTGCGCCTGGGAGGGGGCGCTGGAGGACGACGAGATCCGCGAGCGTCTGGCCCGCGTACGCGCCGCCGCCCATGTGCGCGCCGACCTGCCGGAGCGCGCGTGGACACTGGCGGACGAGCCCGTCGAGGTGTCCGCCGCCCCGGATGAGACGATCTTCCCTGGGCCGGCGTCGAAGACGGCGGAGTTCCACACCGGGACGGGCCGGACGATGGTCTGGTGGACCTCGGCCCCGTCGGGCGCCTTCCAGATCGTGCAGCGCCGCCAGTCCGGCTGGGTCAACTGGGGGACCAACGGCGAGAACGAGTGCCCGGAGCTCCCGGTCGGCGTGGAGATCAAGACCGCGTACGGGATGTTCCGCGACACCTGGACCGACGTCGCCGACCAGCTCGCCACCCCGCCCCTGGTGACGGGGGGCGCCGGGTGATCACCGTGGTCGGCGAGTCGGTCCTCGACCTGGTCAGCCGGGACGGCGGCCGCACCTACACCGCCCATCCCGGCGGCAGCCCGCTCAACGTCGCGGTCGGGCTCGCCCGTCTGGGCCGGCCCACCGCGTTCGTGGCCCGCATCTCCGGCGGGGCGCCTGGGGAGATGCTGCGCGAGCACGCCAGGGCGAACGGCGTGGATCTGCGCTGGTCGGTCCCGGCGCGGGAACCGGCCACCCTCGCGCTCGTCCGCATCGACCAGACGCGGCAGCCCGCCAACGACCTGTACGTCGAGGGCACCGCCGACTGGCAGTGGCAGGACGCCGAACCCCGCTTCCCGCCGAGACCCCGGGTGCTGCACGCGGGGTCTCTGGCCTCGTGGACGCCTCCCGGCGGCGACCGCATCGCCGCGGCGCTCACGCGGGCGCGGGCTGAGGACGGCGTGCTGGTCAGCTTCGACCCCAACGTCCGGCCCGCGCGGGCCTGGTACGCCGGCCCGCCGCGCGTGCGCGCGTCGTGGACACGGTCGGCGCGGGAGACGCCTTCACCGCCGGCCTGCTGGACGCGCTGGTACGCGACGGCCACGCCGATCCCCGCTCGATCGGCGGTCTGCCGGCCACGGCCCTGGCCGGGATCCTCGACCACGCGGCCACGGTCGCCGCGCTGACGCGGGCCGGAGCCGACCCACCCGTCCGCGAGGCCGTGGCCGGCAGGCTCGGTCGTCCCCGATGACCGGGGCCGTGTTCGTGTCCGTGTCCGTGTCCGTGTCCGTGTCCGTGTTCGTGTTCGTGTTCGGGGCCGGGTCTCCCTGGGCGGCGGTCAGGCGCGTGGGGCGGCCGGTGTGGACAGGCCCATGCCGAACAGGCGGGCGTCCACCTCGTTGAGGGCCAGGCGCAGCGCGCCCAGGGCGACGCTCTCGGCGCCGAGGGTGGAGGCGCGGATCTCGGGGACGCGCAGGCAGGTGCGGGCGAGCTCGCGGGCCAGGTGGTCGAGGATGAGGTCGGCGGAGCGGGAGAAGCCGCCGCCGAGGATGACGACCTGCGGGTCGAGGGTGAGGACCAGGGCGGCGGTGCCGACGGCGAGGTCGCGGGTGTAGCGGCGGACGGCGGTCCTGGCCGCCTTGTCGCCGGAGCGGGCGGCGTTGAACACCCAGGCCGCCGCGTTGTCGGTGTCGATGCCCGGGGGCAGGCTGGCGCAGTTCTCCAGGTGGGAGGGCGCGGTGAGCCAGCGTACGGCGCGCAGCGCGCCGATCTCGCCGGCGGCGCCGCCGTAGCCGCGGCGCAGCGTGCCGTCGATGATCAGGCCGGCGCCGGTGCGCATGCCCGCCAGCACGTAGACGATGTCGTCGGCGTCGCGGGCCGCCCCCTGCCAGCGCTCGGCGAGAGCGGCCAGCTTGCAGTCGTTCTCCACCTGGATCGGGCAGGAGAAGCGCGCGGCCAGGTGCTCGGCCGGGTTCACGCTCGCCCACCCGGGCAGCGGCGTGAACAGCGTGGTACGGCCGCTGGCGTCGACCGGCCCGGTCACGCCGACGGTGATCGCCCAGATCTCGTCCGGGCTCAGGCCGGCCGCGGTCAGGCACTCATCGACGGCCGCGTCGACGACGGCGAGCCGCGCTGCGGGGTCGGCGTCGGGGCCGACCGGCAGCCGGCTGGTCGAGGCGACGGTGCCGTCCAGGTCGGCGAGCATGGCCAGCACCTTGTGCGCGCCGACATCGACGCCGAGGACGTGCCCGGCGCCGGCGTTGAACCGGTAGCGGCGGGCGGGGCGCCCGACGACGCTGCTGCCGTCGGGCTCCACGACGGTGAGCCAGCCGTCGGCGACGAGGCCCTGCACGATGACGTCCGTCCCGGGCCGGGACAGCCCGGTGCGGGTGGCCAGCTCCGTGACGGTGGACGGCGGGTTGCCCCGCAGCGCCCGGACGATGCTGAGCGCGTTGAGCTCGCGCATCCGGGTCACGTCCGTCCCGGTCGTGACCAGAGTCCCCGTCGTGACCTGCTCGGTCACCGTCGCCCCCTCAATCCCCTTAATAATGCTGCACCCTTTACAAAAGGGTAGTCCGAAGTCAGGAGATCGGATACCGCTGCTCGTCGGCTGCGACGGCCGGGCCGAAGTCCACCTCGCGGCCGTCGATGGCGAAGACGTACCGGCCCTTCCGCACGACCTCCGGCCGGGCCGACAGGTACGCCGTCATGTCCGCCAGCTCCTCCGCGCGCAGCCACCCCGGCGGATCGGACACCGCACGGAAGCCGCACACCGTGGCCAGGTCGCGCAGCCAGCCGAGCTGCTGGTCGGTGAGCAGGTTCAGGCGGCTGCGGAAGTACACCACGTCGGGATCGACCTCGGCCAGCGGCGCGTGCCACAGCCGGTGCAGCGTGTTTACCACGGCGTTGCGCGCCATCGCGTCGGACGGGTCGTCGCTGGCGTAGTTCTGCCACATCGGCGCCACGTCCGGCCCGCTGCGCAGCCCGTCGAGCAGGCCGAGCGAGGGCAGCAGGATCGCGCCGCTGCCCAGCAGGTACACCTCCTCTCCCGCCGTCCGCCGGATCAGCTCCAGCGCCTGCCGGTAGGCATGCTCGCGCCCGACCCCGCCCTGCCGTACGCCGGGGGCGGCGCCGGCGTTGATGAAGTCGAGCTTGAGGTAGCCGAAGCCCCACTCGTGCACGACCCGCCGGATGAGCCGCTCCACATGGTCGAGCGCGTCGGCCCGCGACAGGTCCAGCGCCCAGTACCCGGTGCCCCAGTTGTAGCCGGCGACGACGGGCTCGCCCCGCTCGTCCCGCAGCAGCAGCTCGGGCCGCTCGCGGGCGGTGCGCGAGCCCGGCAGCACGATGAACGGCGCCAGCCACAGTCCCGGGGTCATCCCGGCGCCGGCGATCCGGTCGGCGAGCGCGCGCATCCCCGAGGGGAACTTGGCGTTCGGCTCCCAGTCGCCGACCATCTCCTCCCAGCCGTCGTCGACCTGCACCACGTCGAAGGGCAGCCCGTTCAGCGCGGCGATGTCCTTGGCGAGTCCCGTCTCGGTGATGCCCTCGTAGTAGGCGTACCAGCTACACCAGACGTTCCCGGCGCGCCGGGCGCCGCTGCCGAGGCGGGCGGCGAGCGCGCGGGTGTAGGCGCCGAAGACCTCCTCCTCTTCGCCGTATGCGAGGAACCACGGCGCCCCGTCGTCCTCGTACCAGCCGGCGAGCGTGTCGCGGTCGGCCGCCAGGCGCGGCGTGCCGATGCCGAGCGCGCCGAGCAGCAGCACCCGCCCGTCGCCGCCCTGCAGGGCGGCGACGGCCGAGGAGTGGTGGCGGGCCGGGTCGTCCCAGACGGGGTCGTCCGCGGTGACCCGGCGCCGCGGGTCGGCGATGCGCAGCGGCGGCTCCGACAGCCGCCGCCACCCGCACGGGCTCCACGAGTTCTGCCCGTGCCGGTAGAACAGCGCGTCGCCGAGGCCGTGCAGCACCGCCACCCGGCCGGGCGGCAGCACGACCCCGCCCTCGATCTTCTGGGGTGGCTCGGAGCCGGTCGGCTCGACGGCTACGGTACGGCCTGCCAGCTCGACGAGCAGCGGCATGATGCTCCTTCTCTGTGACGTCGCGAGGTCAGGTGACGGTGTTCAGGTGACGGTGTTCAGGTGAACAGCGCGTTGACCTGGTCGTTGGCCTTCTTCAGGGCCTCGGCGGCGCCGATCTGGCCGAGGACGACCGACTGGATCGCGTCCTGCACGATCTGGCTCACCTCGTTGCCGTGGTCGGTGATGGGCAGCAGGAACGTGCCGCCCGGCGTCTTCGTCGGGTCGAGGTAGGCCTGGACGTCACGCCCCTTGGCCTTGTGGGCGGCCGCGGCCTTGTCGCTCGCGCTCTTGATCGCGGGGAAGACGACGGCGTTGCCGGCGACGATGTTCTGGCAGTCGGCCGAGGCGAGGAACTTTACCCACTTCCAGGCCTCCTCCTTGTGCTCCGTGCCGGCGAAGATCGCGTCGGACAGGCCGTTGATGGCGGTCTTGCGCACGCCGGCCGGGCCGAGGGGCATGGGGGCGAGGGCGAACTTCTGCTCGGCGTCCGGGCCCAGGAAGGTGTTGATCGTCCACGACCCGGCGAAGGTCATCGCGCCCTTGCCGGCGTTGAGCACCGCGTCCCGGCCCAGGGTGGACTGCTTGTCGAACTTCGGCGCGTACCCCTTGTCGATGAGCTGCTTGTACCAGTCGATGGTCTGGGCGAGCTTGGGGTCATCGTACTTGTAGCGCGTTCCCCAGGGGTTCTTGTCCAGGTACGTCCACCCGTTGGCCACGGCCAGGTCGCCCCAGCCGTTCTGGCCCTGGGAGCCGTCGGCCCACTCCGGCAGGAAGCCGTACACCTTGACGCGGTTCTTGTCGAACTTCGGGTCCAGGCCGTTACGCCCGTCCTCGTCCACCGTGAGCTTGGCGATAACCTGCTGGAGCGTGCCGCCATCGGTGGGGTTCCAGGTGAGGTTCGCCATCTCCTCGGCCTTGATCCCCTGCTCGGCGAGCATCGTGCTGTTGTAGACGAGCGCGATGGTGTCCCAGTCCTTGGGCAGGCCGAACCGCTTGCCGTCCTTCACCCACACGTCGGCCAGGCCCTCCTGGTACTGGCTCAGGTCCACCTTGTCCCGGGTGACGTACGGCTGGATGTCGAGGATCTGCCCGCTGGAGACGAACTGCGGGTAGTAGGAGACGTGGTCGGTCCACACGTCCGGGGCCTGGCCCGCGGCGAGCTGGGTGGTGAGGTTCTGCCAGTACTGGGCCCACGCCGTCTGGGTGATCTTTACGGTGATGTTCGGGTTGGCCGCGTGAAAGGCATCGGCGCAGGCCTGGTACGAGGGCTGCTGCTTGTCGTCCCAGAGCCAGTAGTCGATCGTGACGTCGCCGCCGGCCGCGCCGTCCTGCGACTCGCCGCCGGACCCGCAGGCGGCGAGCGTGCCGGCGAGCGCCAGCGACAGCAGTGCCATGCCTGCCCGCTTGGTGGTGTTCATAGGTCGATGCCTCTCTTGCGGGGGGTTATTTGATTCCGGAGAAGTTCAGCGACTGGACCAGCCGCCGGCCGAGGAAGACCAGCAGGAGCAGAACCGGCAGGACCGAGAGGGTCGAACCGGCCATGAGCCCGGTCCAGTCGGGGCGGGTGTTGGGCGACTGCTGCAGGAAGACGCCGAGCGCGACGGTGAGGACGCGGGTCTCCTCCTCGCGTCCGACCAGCAGCGGCCACAGGTAGTCCTTCCACGCCCACACGGTCGTGGTGAGCCCGATGGTGATCAGCGGCCCGCGGCTCATCGGCAGCACGATGCGCCAGAACACGCCCCACGCGCCGTTGCCGTCGAGCCGGGCCGCCTCCTCCACGTCGCGCGGGATGGACAGGAAGAACTGCCGCAGGAAGAAGACCGCGAACGGGGTCATCAGTATCGACGGGGCCACCATCCCGGCGAAGGTGTTGACCCAGTCGAGGCTCTTCACCAGCACGAAGTTGGGCAGCAGCGTGAAGATCGGCGGCACCATGAGCGCGGCGATCATGATGCCGAAGACGAGCTCGCGCCCGGGGAAGCGCAGCCGGGCGAACGCGTACCCGGCCATCGCGCAGAAGAACGTCTGCAGCGTCGCGATCAGGCCGCTGTAGACGACCGAGTTGAGCAGGTAGCGGGCGAAGTCGATCTGTGCGCCCGACCCGCCCGCCGCGCGGGCCTCCTCCTGGGTGGTGAGCCCCAGGATGCGCTGGAAGTTCACCATCGTCGGGTTCTGCGGGAACAGGGCGCCGCTGTCGGAGTAGAGGTCGGCGGCCGGGGTGAGGGCCGTACGGACCATCCAGTAGAAGGGGAACAGGGTGAGCACGAGGGCCACGGCCAGGATTGCCCAGGCCGGCAACCGGCCGATCTTCGCGATGCGCCGCAAGGTGTTCTCTCCTCAGGCCAGGTCCGAGCGGGACGCCCGCAGCAGCCGCATCTGCACGACCGTGAGCACGCCGAGGATCAGCGCGAGCGTGAGTGCCGCCGCCGAGGCGTAGCCCATGTGGAAGTACTTGAAGGCCTGCTGGTAGATGAAGTAGTAGATGACTCTGATCGCGCTGCTCTCCCCGCTGCCGCCCGCGACCACGGCGACCGTGTCGAAGATCTGGAACGAGCCGATCAGCGACACCACCAGCACCAGGGCGAGGACGGGCCGCAGCATCGGCAGCGTGATCGAGCGGAACATGCGCAGCTCGCCGGCGCCGTCGATGGCGGCGCTCTCGTACAGGTGCTGCGGGATCTGCAGCATGCCGGCGTACAGCAGGAGCGCGGTGTAGCCCGTGTACGCCCAGGTGTTGACCATCGCGATCGTCGGCATCGCCCAGTCGGGCGAGACGAAGAAGCCGACCGTGCCGAGGCCGAGCGCCTTCAGCAGGTGGTTGACGAAGCCGAGGTCGGCGTCGAGCAGCCAGATCCACAGCAGGCCGACGGTGACGTTCGGCACCAGCCACGGCAGCAGCAGCATCGCGCGGAGCATCACCGACCGGGTGAGGCGGTGCATGAGCGCGGCCAGGAGCAGCCCGAGCAGCATCTGCGAGCCGATGTTGATCAGGACGTAGTAGCCGGTGACCGTGAGCGAGTGCCAGAACTGCGGGTCGCGCACGAGCTGGGCGTAGTTGTCCCCGCCCACGTAGGCCGGGTCGGTGAGCAGGTTGTAGTCGGTCAGGGAGTACCAGAATCCGCGGACCGTCGGGTAGCCGTAGAAGATCACGAAGCCGGCGATCGCGGGGATCAGGAAGATCCAGGCCGCCCGGCGATCGTCACGCGGCCGGGCCCGTCTTCGCCGGGGTGCGCCGGCATCGCGCGGCTCGGCGACCTGCGACCGTTCCTCGGTCCGCATCGTTCTCATCATCGTCCTCGGGGCTCAGTGAAATTGACCTCTTGTCACGCGGTCACTTCGGAATAATGATGTGAGGCATCGTAAGTTTGTCAATAGCTCCTCATATCTTGTGAGCGCGTAGCGACCTCTCCGAACCCTTCCGTCCCACGTCAACCCCCATGCGGCGGCTCATCCGCGGCCCGCCGCAGGCGCCTGCCGCCCACGTACTTCGGAGGTTCCTCAGTCATGCCTGCCTTAGCCCTGCCGTCGCGGCGGCTTCTCCGTGCCGCGCTCGCGGCCCTCGCCGCCGTCGCGCTGGCCCTGCTCCCGGCCGTCCAGGCGAGAGCGGCGGCCCCGGTCCCGGGCGGGGTGCCGCCGCGGCCCGCGGCCCCGCCATCGCCCGACCCGTCGCTCCAGGCGCATCCGCTGGCGTCCGCGCCCGCGCCGCTGGACAACCCGCTCAAGGGATTCGCCCGCTTCTACTGGCCCGGCAGCGACCAGAACACCGGCTACCCGCACTCCCTCATGTGGAGCTACTTCGGCCTGTCGGAGGTGATGACCGACCCCGGCGACTGCTCGAAGTACGACTGGTCGGTCCTGGACGACGCGCTGAACGAGATCGCCTCGTACGGCAACCAGGCGGCCGTGCGGTTCTACCTGGAGTATCCCGGCGGCAGCGGGAGCCACCCGGCCAACGCCATCCCGCGCTGCTTCGACGGGCACGTCACGTACCGGGCCAACACCTACTGGGGCACCACCAGCCCGGACTACGACAGCCCGTACCTGCTCGACGCGCTGAGCGACTTCATCGCGGCCTTCGGCGCCCGGTACGACGGCGACCCGCGCATCGGGTTCATCCACCTGGGCCTGATCGGGCTGTGGGGCGAGTGGCACACCTGGCCGTTCGACACCGACACCGGCGGTGACACCTACCCGAACTTCATGCCGACCGACGCGAACGCCACGCGGATCCTCCAGGCGTACGACGACGCGTTCGACGAGACCAAGCTGGAGATGCGCTACCCCGACTCGGCGGGAGGCGCGGCGACGAACCGGGACATCGGATACCACGACGACTCCTTCTGCTACCGCGAAGGCTCGCCGCCGGCCGGCGTCACGCTGCCGCGGTCGCTCGGCGGGGCCGGCTACGCCCAGCTCCAGCGGGCCCTCGACGAGGGCGCCGAGAACAAGTGGATCACCGCCTCGATGGGCGGCGAGGTCCGGCCCGAGATCCAGTCCTCGGCGTTCGCGTCCTGGCCCGGCGGCTCCGGGCAGGTGGACGACATGAAGGCCTGCATCGAGCTGGAGCACACCACCTGGAAGATCAACGAAGGAAGCCGGAACTACGCGCCGGGCGACCCGAACGTGGCGGCCGCCGTCCGGCTCATGGGCTACGACCTCACCGTCGACAACGCGTACTTCAAGAACACCGCGAGCGGGACCACCAACGTGGGCGTGCGCATCCGCAACAACGGCGTGGCCCCGTTCTACTACCCGTGGACGGTCACGCTCGGCCTGAGGAACGGCGCCGGCACCGTGGTCAAGACCTTCGACACGTCCTGGGACCTCCGCACGGTCATGCCGCTCAAGATCCGCGCGTTCCCCGACTGGGGCGTGGGTTCAAATCCGACATATCTTGACTTCGGGTATCCGCAGTACTTCCAGACGAGCGTGAACCTGTCCGGCGTGCCCAACGGGAGCTACCAGTGGGTCCTGCGGGTGAAGAACCCGCTGGAAGCCGTCTCCGCCAACGCCAAGAAGCTCCGCTTCGCCAACGCCACCCAGGGCCCCGACGGCTGGCTCGGCCTCGGCTCGGTCACCGTCGGCACCGGCGGCGGCGACACCACGGCGCCGGCCGCGCCCACCGGGCTGACCTCTCCGTCGCGCACCGCGGACTCGGTCACCCTGTCCTGGACGGCGTCCACCGACAACGTCGGCGTGACCGGATACCGCATCTACCGCGGCGCAACCGAGGTCGGCACGTCGGCGACGACCTCCTTCACCGACACCGGGCTGGCCCCCGCGACCTCCTACACCTACACCGTGAGGGCGTACGACGCCGCGGGCAACACCTCCGCCGCGTCCGCGCCCGTCACCGTCGTCACCCTGCCGTCGCCGGCCACCGGCCTGGTCCTCGACGACTTCGACGGCGACCCGGGGTATCCGTCGGCCGCACGCAACGACCTCGGCCGGTGGACCGGCGGCAACTGCTTCCTCAACGGCGGCGGCTCCGGCGCGGAGTCCGGCGGGGCGCTCAGCCTGCGGTACGACAACTGCGGCTGGTTCGGCAGCGACGTGAACACCGGCCTGTCCGCGTACACCCACCTCGTCATCCGGATCAAGGGCGCGGCAGGGGGCGAGCAGGCCCACTTCAACCTCAGCCTCGGCGGGGTGACCAAGGTCTTCGGTGACTTCACCCTCGACGGCGGCGGCCGCCCGGCCATCACCACCGCCTACCAGGACGTCAAGATCCCGATGTCCGCCAACGGGATCGACCGCGCGTCCCCCGGGCAACTCGCGATGGGCTTCTGGTACGGCGGCAACGGCACCGTCGCCATCGACTCCATCTCGTTCCGGTGACGCGCCGGGGAGGCCGGTATCGGACGCGGCTCGGATGCCGGCCTCCCCGAGCGTCACTCCGGGGCGCGGGGGAACTCCGAGCACCGGAAGGAGCCGAGCCGTTCGGCCCTGCCGCGCCGGATGACGACCGTGACGGCGTCGGGGTCGATGTTCGAGCGCGCGGCCAGGGCGCTCGCGGCGGTGCAGGTGAGCTGCCCCAGCCACAGGTTCTGGGAACGCGACCTGACCGGCGCGCTCTCGCGGGGCACCGGTACGGGGTCGGCGAGGGTGATGCGGACCCTCGCCGTGTCCGAGGTGACCTCGGCCGGCGTGTCCATGCCGGGCTGCAGCTCGGTGCGTAGCCCCTGCCGCCGCTCGGCCGAGGTGGGCCCTTCCAGCAGCAGGTCCAGCGTGTCCCGCACCGAGGGCCACGGCATGGGCCGGCTCACGGCCCGCAGCCGCGCGTCCGAGACGAAGTAGAGCCGGGTGCTGGGCTGGAAACCGGTGGGGGGTTCGCCCCCGTCCATCACGCCGGTCGGGCTGATGGCGCAGCCGGCCAGCAGGGAGGCGGCCGCCAGCGCCCATGCCGGCACGCGGGCGCTCATCTCGGCTCCGCACGAGGCGGCGAGAAGGTCTCGGGCCGGGCGGCCGGGGGCGTCGGGCGGCGGGGGAGTGTGATCCGGAACAGGGCGCCGCCGCCGGGCGGGTTGGCCACGTCGATCGAGCCGCCGTGCAGGCGCGCGTTCTCCAGGGCGATGGCCAGGCCGAGCCCGCTCCCGTCCGACCTCGCCCGGGCCGCGTCGGCCTTGAAGAAGCGGTCGAAGACGTGCGGGAGAAGATCCGGGTCCACCCCCGGGCCCGCGTCCTGGACCTCGATGACGACGTGGCCGGTGTCCCGCGGGCCGTCCGCGCGCAGCCGTACGGTGACAGGGGGAGCGCCGTGCCGGAAGGCGTTGCCGACCAGATTGGCCACGATCACGTCGAACCGGCGCGGGTCCATGCGTATCCGCACACCCGGGGGCAGGTCCAGGACGGCGCTGTCGTTCCAGCCGCGGGTACGCAGGCAGCCTCGGATCGCCTGCGCCACATCGACGTCGTCGAGGATGAGCCGCACCGCCCCCGCGTCGAAGCGGGAGATCTCCATGAGGTCCTCCACGAGCCGCACCAGCCTGCCCACTTCCAGGTTCAGCAGCCGGGCCGCCTGGGCCAGGTCGCCTTCGAGGTGGCCGGCCTCCTCCTCGAACATCTCCGCCATCGCCAAGATGGACGCGAGCGGGGTACGCAGCTCGTGGGACACGTCGGCGGCGAACCTGCGGGCCCTGACCTCCATCTCGCGCAGCTCGGACACGTTGGCCTCCAGGGCGGCGGCCGTGGCGTTGAAGGTCTTCACCAGCCGGGCCAGTTCGTCGCCGCCGGTCACCTTCAGCCGCGTGTCCAGCTCACCCGCGCCCAGCCTGCGCGCCGCCCGGTCGAGATCGCGGACCGGACGCAGCACGCCCCCGGCCGCCAGCAGGGCGAACAGCACGGCCAGCGCCAGGACCGGGAGCACGCCGTTCCACGCGGCGGCGACCAGCGCGTCCTGGTCCGCCGCCTCCTTCTCCAGCGGGGTCACGAGGTAGACCTCCACTCCGGAAGGGGTCCGCTGCCGGCCCAGCAGCACCGGCGTGCCCACGACGAGGTACGGGGTACCGGCGGAGACGACGCGCTGGTAGACCAGGCGATGCCGCCCGGCGACGCTGCTGCGCAGCGCGGACGTGATCGGCCCGGTGCCGTCTCCAGAGGCGATCAAGCCCGAGCCGCGGTAGACGGCGGCGCCGGTCGCCTCCAGGAACGCGGGGGCCACACCGTTGGCGAGCCGTTGCAGGGCCGCGCGGTCGGGAGGGTGCTGCATGTTCTCGGTGAGGGACGCGACGCGCAGCCGGAACTCGTTGACGACCGACCACTCCGTCCGGGTCAGCATCAGGTCGCGTGACTGACGGTAGACGAGTCCGGCGGCGGTCAGCGCGCTCAGTCCGGCGAGCAGCACGAACACGACCACCAGCCGGGCCCGGAGCCCGCGCAACCCCAGCGGGAGCCGCGGCCTCCGCCTGCCTTCTCCAGCGGGTGTCACAGAGGGCCGAACCGGTACCCGAACCCGCGCACGGTCTGGACGTACCGGGGCTTCGACGGCACGTCCTCGATCTTCGTGCGCAGCCGTTGCACGCACGCGTCCACCAGCCGGGAGTCACCCAGGAAATCGAGGTCCCACACCGACTCCAGGAGCTGCTGGCGGCTGAAGACCTGGCCGGCCGCCGCCGACAGCTCCAGGAGCAGCCGTAGCTCCAGCGGCGGCAGTGTGATCTGGACGCCGGCCTTGCACACGGTGAGCGCGCCGCGGTCGATCGTCAGGTCACCGTGCACCTCGGGCCCGGCCCCGGACGCCGCGGACGGGCTCCCGCGCCGCAGCACCGCGCGGATCCGCGCCTCCAGCACGCGCGGCCGTACCGGCTTGACCACATAGTCGTCGGCGCCCGCCTCCAGGCCGCTGACCACGTCCAGGTCGTCGCCACGGGCCGTGAGCATGACGATGGGCGTGGGGCCGTCCGCCCGGATCCGGCGGCACACCTCGAAGCCGTCCAGGCCGGGAAGCATCAGATCGAGCACGACGATGTCCGCGGGGGCGCCCCGCAGCCGCCGCAGCCCTTCCTCGCCCGTGCCGACGGCGTCGACCTGGTGGCCATGGCGGCTGAGCGAGAGACGCAACCCCTCCCGCACGGACGGATCGTCCTCGATCAGCATCACTCTGGCCACCGTCCAAGTATCCGGCTTGGTCACCGCGATTCCGGAGGATAGCGATATTCATTACACGCTCATGACATTCCACTCATCGCCAGCGGACATCGCCCTGCCAGCATCTGAGCGCTCTCCATCGGAACCCTGAACGCGGGCGGTGTGTGGCCGCCCCTAGGAGGATGTATGCGATTCGCTCGTAACGCCCTGGCCGCGGCGGGGCTCGCCGTCGCCGTGCTGAACGGCGCCGGACCGGCCCTGGCGGCCACGGCGCCCACCCCCGTGCCGTCACCGGCCAAGCCGTCGGAAGAGGCGCCCCACCCGGTGCCGGAGGGGGCTCCGGAGACCGGCGGCGGCAGCGGCGAAAGCGTTCTCGTGCCGGTCGGCGGGGTCCTTCTCGCGGCGGGGGCCGGGACGGGCCTGCTGGTGCTGCGCCGCCGTAAGCACGCCCGGGTGTGAGGTGCCGGGTGTGACAGGGAGCGGCCACCGGGCTCTCGGCCTGGCGGCCGCCGCCCTCACCGTGACCGGCGCCGTGCTCGTGGGCACCGGTGTCCTGCCCCCGGCGACCCCTCCGGCCCCGCCCCAGGCGGTGGAGGCGAGTCACCCGTCCCGCGGGCGAACGCCGGAGACGGGCTCCCGTTCGGCCGCTCCCGTCCTGCCCCGTTCCGAGCCGCGCCGCCTGGACGTGCCGAGGATCGGCGTGCACGTTCCCCTCTCCCGGCTCGGCCTCAACGCCGACGGGACCGTGCAGGTGCCGCCGGTGGACCGGCCCGAGCAGGCCGGCTGGTACGCGCGCGGCTACACGCCCGGGGAGCGCGGGGCGGCCGTGATCCTCGGACACGTGGACGGCGACGGACGCAGGGGCGTCTTCCACGATCTCGGCCGGCTGCGCCGCGGCGATACCGTCTCCGTCACCCGCGCGGACGGGTCGGTCGCCACCTTCGTGGTGCAGTCGGTGGAACAGGTGCCCAAGAGCCGTTTCCCCTCCCAGCGGGTGTACGGTCCGCTCGACCACGCGGGCCTGCGCCTGGTGACCTGTGGCGGCGGCTTCGACCGTCAGACCGGCCACTACCGGGACAACGTCATCGTCTACGCGCGTCTCGCCTGATCGGCCCCTCGGGCGCCCACATGGCCGCCGCGGATCAGTACCGCGCCGCGACGCCGCTGTTGATCTCCACGAGCAGCACCGTGGCGGCGGTGTGGCCCAGCGGGTCCTGGTGCGGCGGCCGGGCGAGCGCGGCGCGGGCGTGCCGTACGGCGTCGCGGACCGTGTGCAGGCCGAGCCGGCGCGCGGTGAGCGAGTCGATCGCGGTGCCCGCGTCGATCCGGCGCGTCGCCAGATTGAGGTACGTCGCCAGCAGCTCCGCGCGCAGGGTGCGCGGCTGGAGCAGCGGGAGGCGGAACGCGTCCGCGACCTCGGCCTGCGACAGCGCGCCGTCGGCGTCCGCGTCGAACCGGGTGTCGGTGGCCTGGACCCGGGCCAGGGCCTCCGGCGTGCGCAGGCCGGGCAGCAGCGACCAGAGCGTGACGAGCATGGGGTCGCGGGTGGGCGCGACCGTGGTGATCCGGGTGCTCGCCGAGGTCGCGGCCGGGGTGAAGGAGCAGCCGCCGTCGGCGAAGCGCACCGAGACCGGCACGGAGACGGTCGCGCCCTCCGGGTGGAGCAGGCCGGGGCGCGCGGTGAAGGCCACGGCGGGCGCGGCGGCCCCGGCGGCGATCGGCCCGGTGTCCCAGCGCAGGGTGGTGGTGCCGTCGGCGTCGCGGACGACGGCGTCCGGCCGCGGCCCCGCGCCCTGGTCGAGCGGCGGGCTGTAGTACGTCTCGGCGGGCAGCGTGGCGGTGACCGTGGCCGAGGTCACCGGTCCGCCGCCCGTGTTGCGGTAGGCGAGCGTGTAGCCGATCGCCTCGCCCGCGTTCCCGGCCGGGGCGGCGGTCGCCGTCACCTCCAGGACCGGGCGGCGCACCGTGGTGGAGGCCGTGGCGGTGTTGTCGCCGAGCGTGCCCTGCTCGGGGGAGCCGTACTCGTTGGTGCCCGTCACCTGGACCTTGCCGGTGAGGGTGGCCGCGTCCGGGGTGCCGCACGGGATCGTGTAGGTGAAGGTCTCGGTGGCCTCGGCCCCGGCCGCCAGGTCGGGCAGGGGCCGGTTCACCGCGGGACCGTCCGGCGGGGTGCCGGTGAGCGCGACCCGCCGGGCGGCGGCGGGCCCCTTGTTGGTGGCCGTGGCCGTGTAGGTGAGCGTGTCGCCGGCGCCGGCCTCGGCCTTGTCCACCGTCGCGGTGACGGCGAGGTCGATGGGCGAGTTCAGGCTGAGCGCGGCCTCGCCGGTGATCTCGTCGCCGGCGGCGCCGGAGGCGCCCTTGTGCGCGCCGTCGGCGAACATGCGGCTCTGCCGGAAGTTGTACCGCGCGTGCTCCCAGTCGTTCCACGCGCTCAGGGTCTGATCGGGGGAGGCGGGGCAGGAGGTCGTGTCCTCGCCCAGCCGGACGTGGTTGATGTCGGCGGTCACGCCGGTCTGGTACTGACCGTCACCGTTCCAGTCGGCGGCGGCGTCGGCGTAGCCGGAGTGGCGCACCCCGCCCACGCCGTAGACGACGCTCTTGGGCTCCACCTCGTTCTCCGTGCCCGGGACGGCGGCGACGGTCTCGTCCAGGCCGCCTTTCTCGTTCAGCGTGCCGCGCTCCTCGTCCTGGAAGTCCGGCGTCCTCTGCGAGAGGTTGGCGGGGAACTGGTAGAGGTAGTTCATCACGCTCAGGTAGTGCGGCTTGCAGTTGATCGGGTCCGCTCCACCGTGCTGCAGGCCGAGGTTGTGGCCGAGCTCGTGCAGGAACACGCCCGCCTGCACTGCGCTCAGCCCGCCGTTCCTGGCGATCATCTCGTCGGTCCAGGCGCCGAGCGTGATCACGAAGTCGTTGCCGCCGGGCAGGGCCGTGCCCGCCCGCAGGGCGTCCGCGACCGTGGCGGCGGAGTCGTCGCCGGTCTCGGCGTAGCCCGACGTGGTGCCCCGGTCCGCGAGGGCGTGGGCCAGGATCCCGTAGTGGTACACCAGCCGCTTGGCCCCGAGGATGTTCTCGCAGTTCGAGGACTCGCGGTCGGCCCGGGTGCCGAACGTGCCGTCGCACGGGCGCTCCGGGTAGCCGATCTTGAGGTCGTCGAAGTCGTCCAGGCCGCCCGGTCCCTTGGTGTCGAACCGCAGGAACCGGATCTCCGACACCGGGTCCACGTCGCGGTCCACGTGGAGCGCGATCCCCTGCTCGGCGAACTCCCACTGCGCCCGGCCCACCGCCTCCGGCGAGATCGTACGCGGGCGCCGGCAGAAGGAGGTGGCGGGGTCGGAGCGGTCGCACAGCATGGCGTCGAGCTCGACGAAGACGTCCTTGCGCTCGGGATCGACGGCCTCCTCGTGCAGGGCGAAGTCCACATCGCCGTCCTTGTCGTAGTCGATGCCCTTGGTCTCCCACTCGTCGGGCAGGCCGTCGCCGTCGGAGTCGGGCAGCGGCAGGACCCGCACGGTCACCGTGCAGGTGGCGATGGCGGTCTCTCCCGTGTCGGAGGTCTCGACGTCCAGCACGATGTCGGCCGGGCCGAGCCCCAGCCCGTACGCCGGCCCCAGGTCGATCTCGGCCTGGTGGGCACGCCCCTCGCCGAGCACGTGGCTGAGGACGACGTGCTCGGGCCCGTAGTGGAAGTTCTCCCGCATCACGACCCGGAACACCACGGCGTGATCGCTGTCGTTGGTGAACGCGACCTCGGCCGGCAGGCTGTCTCCCTCCATCATGAACAGCCCGCCCGCCGGGAACTCGCACGAGGCCCGGACCGGCTCGGCCGCGTGCCCCGGCAGCGGCACCAGCGCCACCGCGGCGACCAGCAGGGAAACCAGGATCGTACGGACGGGTCCGCGCTGCCGGGCGTGCATACCGGTGGCCTCCTCAGGTGTGCTCCCGGCAGATCGTCGCCGATCGGCGCGCCCGCGCCATGAGTAGGCCCCTACTCAACCCATGGTGAAGGTCGGGCTCCCGCTCGCCACCGGAGCGCGGAAGGCGGCAGGCAGCTCGAGGATCGCTCGCCGGCTCACCGGCGGCGTGACCGCCGGCGCGGTTCCGGGAGGGCCGCGGCGATGCAGTCGAGGACGCGCTCCAGCCCGTACCGGAACTGGTCGTCGCGGCTCAGGCGCGGGTGGCGGGCCTCCATCACGATCTTGGTGAAGATCGGGTACTCCCCGCTCCCCACGATCTGCCGGATGCGCGGGGAGCTGCGCGCCATCCACTCCGGCTCGCTGAGCCCGCTGCGGCGGACCTCCTCGGCCGAGCTGATCTCCTCGCGGACGGCGCTCTCGACGTAGCCGTGCAGGATGGCCATGAGGCCGAGGTTCTCGTCGATGGACAGATGGGGGTCGAGGACCCCCATCACCCGTTCGATCAGGAGC
The DNA here is from genome assembly GCF_014202315.1 of Thermocatellispora tengchongensis. GTDB lineage: Bacteria > Actinomycetota > Actinomycetes > Streptosporangiales > Streptosporangiaceae > Thermocatellispora > Thermocatellispora tengchongensis. Next base: position 55,329 of record NZ_JACHGN010000020.1, read on the forward strand.
AGTTGGCTGGGGCCGAGGCCGGCGAGCGACCGCTGCACGGTGGCGATCCACCGGTGCCGCAGCCACATCGCCCGCACCTCCCCGGCGTAGTGCGTCAGGTCCGCGCGCCAGTCGCCGGAGGGCAGTCCCGCGACGTCGATCTCGCCCATCAGCCGGTCGGCCATGAGCTCGATGAGGTCGTCACGGCTCGGGACGTACCGGTAGAGGGACATCGCCCCCGCGCCGATCTCGGCGGCGATCCGCCGCATGGTGGCGGCCTCCAGCCCTTCGGCGTCGGCGATCCGGATCGCCGCATCGGTGATCTGCGCGCGGCTGTAGGCCGGTTTCGGCCCGCGGGCCGGGCGCTCGGGCCGCATCCAGATGCTCACGTGCTCGACGCCGGCCACCGTTCCACCCCCTATTGCGTACATAGTACCCAGTAACCTAGTCTGGCGGCATAATCGCGTACAACGTACCCAGTGGAGGGATCATGGCCGACCCGAGCGTGGTCGCCGAGGGCGCGACCCGGGTGCCGGGCGGCGGCGACCACCCGGACCGGCGGCGGATCGGCGACGACGAGCGCGACACGGCCGTGCGGCGCCTGCGCGAGGCGTACGCCGAAGGGCACATCCCTCACGAGGAACTGGACGAACGCCTCCACCAGGTGCTCACCGCCGAGACGCGCGGCGAGCTCGCGTCGGCTCTGGCCGCGCTCCCGGAGGAGAGCGCGGGCGCCACGTCCACGATCGCCGCCGTCGGCGGACGGATCAGGCGCCGCGGCGCATGGCGAGTACCTCGGACGCTCAAGGTCGAGTCCGCCCTCGGAAGGGTGCGCCTGGACCTGTCCCGGGCGGTCATCGAGCACCCGGTGATCGACATCGAGCTGCACCTCGGCACCGGCAGCGCCCGGATCACGGTCCCCCGCGACGCGATCGTCGACATCGAGGACCTGCACACCGGATGGAAGGACCCGATCCACAAGACCCGGCGCCGCTCCCGCCCCGGCGGCCCCCGGATCCGGATCTCCGGGTCCATGGGGTTGGGACGGTTGAAGATCCGCCACGCGCGGCGTTGAGACCCGGCACCCGGGCGTCAGTGATGCCCGCCCCGGGCCTGCGCCTGTTCGCCGGCTCGCAACAGGGCGTAGACCGCCTGGTTGGCCGGGGTCGGGACGCCGTGCCGGCGGCCCAGTGCGGTCACCGCCCCGTTGAACAGCTCGTACTCGGTGGGCCTGCCGGCCAGCCTGTCGTAGAGCATCGAGGTGCCGTCCTCCGGGCCCAGCTCGGAGTAGAAGGCGAGGATCCGGGTCACGTCGTCCGGGCCGAGGTCCGCGCCCGCCGCCCGGCCCACCGCCACCGCCTCGGTGAGAAGGGCCGTGGCCAGCTCCCGGACCTCCGGATCGCCGAGCACGCTCATCCGCCGCAGCGTCAGCGCGGTGATCGGGTTGGCCGCCACGTTGGTCAGCAACTTGCGCCACGAGGCGGTGACGAAGTCGGGCTCGCCCCGTACCTCGATGCCGGCCGGAGCGAGCCCGGCCAGGCGGTCGGCGGGCTCACCGGCGGGCACCACGATCAGGGTGCCCCGGTGGTGGCGCACCCGCGCGGGACCGACCCGCTCGGCCGCGATGTACACCAGCGCGGGGAGCGGGGTGGCCGGCCCGACGAGACCGGCCACCCGTCCCAGGTGGCCGATGCCGTTCTGGCACACCACCACCGTCGTCCCGGCCACGCACGTACGCGCCAGCCATGGGGCCGCGGCCCGGGTGTCGTGCGCCTTGGTGCACAGCAACACCCATTCCGCCGGGGTCGCCGCCGCGGGGTCGGTGACCATCCGTACCTTGAGCTCGTGCACCGAGCCGCCGCGTTCCAGGACGAGCGGGCCCGGCACCGGCCGGGTGCACGCGACGACCTCGTGTCCGGCGTCGGCGAACGCCGCGGCCAGGACGGTGCCGATCCCTCCGGCTCCGATGACGGCGATGGAGCTCAACGGTCCCGCGCTCCCATCGCCGGCCTCATCACCCTCATCACCGCTGATCCTCCATCAGCCTTGCCGATCATCCGGCCAGGTCCGCGGCCGTCCGGGCCGCTCGCACGGGCGGTCACAGGGTGAGGACCCCGTCGGCCTGGAGCCGGGCCAGCTCGCCGTGGTCCACTCCCAGGCCGCCGAACACCGCCGCGGTGTCGCGGCCGATCCTGGGCACACCGTGCGATTCGCCGATCCGCCCGCCGTCGATCCGAAGCGGCGGCGCCAGGTACCGCCCGTGGCCCGACGCGCCGATGTTGCGTGCCTGGACCTCGGTCGCGGTCACCACCTCGGCGGGGCTGAGCACCGGTTCGGCGGGCACGCCCCGTCCGGCGATCCGGGCGCGCACCTCGCCGGCCGTCAGCTCGCGCAGCCGCCCGGCCAGGCGGGTGTTGAGCTCCTCGCGGCGCGCGACGCGTTCCTCGAACGTCACGGCCGACAGTTCCGGCAGATCGAGCGCTTCGCACAGCGCGCGCCAGTGATGCGCCTCGTACGACACGGCCAGGCACAGGCGGGTGCCGTCGTCGAGGGGGTAGACGTCGTATCCGGCCGGGGCGACCGGCGTGGCATTGCCCGGGAGGCCGGCGAGTTCGCGGGTGAGCGCGAAGAGGTTCAGGGTCAGCGCGCTGTCCCGCATCGCGGTCTCGACGGTGACGGCCGCCCTTCCCCGCGCCCGCCCGGCCAGGGCGGCGAGGGCGCCGATGGCGGTGACGAAGCCGGAGACGATGTCGATGACCGGCACCGCGCCGGCCCGTGGACGCACGCCGTCGAGCAGTCCGGCCAGGGCCTGGAACACCAGGTCGTGTCCGGGGTGGGAGGCGTACGGACCGGCGAGCCCGAAGGAGGAGACGCTGACGACGCACAGGTCCGGGAACCGGGCGCGTAGCTGGTCCGGGTGGACGCCGAGCTTGCGTGCGACCTGCGGACGCTGTCCGGTGATGACGGCGTCGGCGGTGCCGGCGAGGCGCAGGAACAGCGCGAGCCCGCGGTGGTCGCGCAGGTCGAGCGACACCGATCGCTGGTTGCGGGACAGCGCGGCGAAGACGGCGGGAAAGATACGGGCGGGGTCGCCGGGCGGCGGGCGTTCCACCGTGATCACCTCGGCGCCGAGGTCCGCGAGCAGCAGCGCGGCGAGGGGGCCGGGAACGGTCTCGCTCAGGTTGACGACCCGGATCCCGTCGAGAGGGCCGGCGGTCATGCCCGTTCCTCCTGGCGGTAGCGGGCGCGGAGGGCACGCCGGTCGAGCTTGCCCGTCGCGTTGTACGGCAGGTCGTCCAGCACGACGAGCCGCCGGGGGACCTTGAAGCCGGCCAGCCGGCGGCGGCAGAACTCCTGCACCGACTCCAAGGCCGGGGCGTCGTGCGGTGCGACGGGCACCACGGCGGCGCAGATCGTCTCGCCCCAGCGCGGATCGGGCACGCCGAACACGGCGGCCTCACGCACCGCGGGCAGCTCGGCCAGCACCCGCTCCACCTCGGACGGCATGACGTTGAAGCCACCGGTGATGATCACGTCGCTGATGCGGTCGACGAGGTGGAGGTATCCGGACCGGTCGAGGTAGCCCACGTCACCGGTGCGCAACCAGCCGTCCGCGTCCAGCGCCTTCGCCGTCGCCTCCGGGTCGCCGTAGTACGACGTCATCACGGTGTCGCCGCGCACCTGCACCTCACCGCACTCGCCGGCGGCACAGCGCTCGCCCTCGGCATCGACGACGCGCAGGTCGATGAAGGGCACCGGCCTGCCGGCGGCGTCCCCCAGCTCGGGCCTGACGCCGGCCGCGGCGCGGTGATCGGCCGGGGTGAGCACGGTGATCGGCAGGAGGCTCTCGCTCTGCGCGTAGACCTGGTACAAGGCGCCGGGGAACGCCCGCACGGCGGTGGCGAGATCGGCGCGGCCGATGGGTGAGCCGCCGTAGACGATGGCGGACGGCGACGGGACGTCGTGCCCGGCGGCGAGGGCCGCCCTGGCGAGCGGGCCGATCACGGTCGGGACCGCCGAGAGCAGCGTGACCCGGTCCCGGACCATGCGGTGCAGCACCTCTTCCACCACGAACGAGGGCGTCACCTCCTGGTCGGCGCCCTGGCAGGCGAAGGCCGGGAGGAGATGACCCGCGGCGTGGCTCAGCGGTATCGCGTGCAGGGCGCGATCCCCCGGCCGCACCGGAACGGAGATCAGCACGTTGCGGACCATCGCCGCCATGCTGCGCTGGGTGGCCACGACCGCTTTCGGCTCCCCTGAGGTGCCGGAGGTGAACAGCAGGGCGGCGGGGGCCTCGGCGGGCGGCGCCGGGGCCGGCCCCGGCTCGGGCCGATCCGTCAGCGCCGCGAAGCCCGGCGGGCCGTCTCCGTCCAGTTCCAGCACCGGAAGGCCGCCCCGCACCGCGGGCTCCGCGCGCAACCGGCCGGCCCATTCGGCATCGACGCACAGCAGCCTCGGCCGCGCCGTCGCCAGGATCGCCGGAAGTTCCCGGGGATTCAGTCGCCGGTTGAGGCCGACCCGGACGAATCCGCCCAGGAAGCACGCCTGGTCGAGGATCGCGTACTCCATCGAGTTGGCGGCGATCGTGACGACCCGGTCGCCCGGGTGGAGGCCCAGCTCGGTCAGTCCCGCGACCGCCCTGCGCACCAGGGAGCCGAGCTCCCCGTACGTCACCGCCCTGCCGGCGCCGCGCAGCGCGACGAGGTCCGCGTAACGGGCGTGACCTCGCCGCAGCAAGCCGCCGATCGTCGGCGTCGCACTCATCCCGCCTCCCCTCACACGCCGGCTATGACGACACCGGAGGCGATGGCGTCGAGCGTCGCCACGCCGCCGCCGACGGTGTGGGCCAGGGCGAGCGAGGCGCCGCCGACCTGCCGTTCTCCGGCTCGCCCGCGGAGCTGCGCGACCAGTTCGACGACCTGGCCGACACCGGTCGCCCCCACCGGGTGGCCCTTGGAGAGCAGCCCGCCGCCGGCGTTCACCGGCACCCTGCCGCCCAGGCTCAGCTCTCCGCCGGCGACGGCGTGCAGGGCCTTGCCGGGACCGGCCAGTCCCAGCGCCTCGACCGACATGATCTCCCCGATCGTGAACGCGTCGTGGACTTCGGCCAGGTCGATGGCGTCCGGGGTGACCCCCGCCGCCGCGTACGCGCGACGGGCGGCGAGGCGGGAGGGCCGGGAGGTGCCGAACTCCGTCGCCGGCCCTATGGGGGAGCCGGAGGCGAGTCCGGACCCCAGCAGCCATACCGGGTCGTGCCGGGACGACACGGCGTTCTCGGCCGCCAGCACCAGCGCGGCGGCGCCGTCGGCGTTCGCGCAGCACTGCAGCAGGGTCAGCGGGTCGGCGACCGGCCGGGAGCCCAGCACCTCCGCGCGGGTGACCGGCTTGCGGAACATCGCCTGCGGGTTGGCGGCGCCCGCGGCGCGGTTCTTGACGCTGACCTCGGCGAGATCGTCCAGGTCGGCCCCGTGGTCGTAGGCGTAGCGCTGGGCGTTGAGCGCGTAGATGGCGGGCATGGTCAGGCCCAGCAGCGTCGGACGGTCGGTCCGGTCCAGGGTGATCCCGCCCTGGAACCTCCCGGTCATCTTCTCCGCGCCCACGACGAGCACGACGTCGTGCACCCCGGCGGCGACCGCGAGGCGGGCCAGGTGCACGGCCGTGGTTCCGCTCGCGCAGGCGTTCTCGGCGTTGACGACCGGTACGCCGTGCACACCGGCGCGGGCGAGTATCCGCTGGCCCGCGCCGCCTCCGCCGAGGACGTTCGAGGAGAACGCGGCCTCGATCCGGCCGGGCTCGAAGCCCGCCTCGGCCAGCGCGGCCCTGGCCGCGGAGCCGCCGAGATCCTCCAGCGAGGCGTCCTCGTGCTTGCCGAACGGCACCGATCCGGTCCCGATCACGGCGACCCGCCTGCTCGTCATGGGTGGTGCTCCTCGACCTCGAAGATGTAGTGGTCCGGTTCGGGTGCGGCGACCAGCCGTACCGGCGTGCCGATCGGCGCGGCCCCGCCGCGTACCCGGGCGAACAGCCGCGCCCCGGGGGCGAAATCGGCGTACGCCAGGGTGTAGGGCACGTCGGCACCCGGCGGCGCGACCCGGACGACCGTGCTGGAGACGACCTCGCCGGTCTCCGCGAGGGTGACCTCGCCGAGCCTGTCGTCTCCGCAGTAGGGGCACCGGTCCGGGCCCTCGGGGAGCGGGAACGCCGCGTCGCAGCAGGCGCAGCGACGGGCGGCCGGCAGGGCGGAGGCGGTCTCGGGCGTGCTCACAGCGCCACCGAGTAGCCGCCGTTGACCGGGATCGTCTGCCCGGTCACCCAGGAGCTCGCGTGGGAGCTGAGGAACAGGACCATGTTCGCCACGTCCTCCGGTTCGCCGAAGCGGCGGATGATGTACCGCTTGAGCTGGGCCTTCGCCGCTTCCTCGTCCGCGAGCATGTCGGCGACGAACGGGGTGCGGGTGGCGCTGATCGAGACCGCGTTCGCGGTGATGCCGAAGCGGCCGGTGCTCCGGGCGACGGCCCGGGTGAACCCGGCCGCGCCGGCCTTCGCCGCCGAATAGACCTCGAGGCCGGGTTCGCCCTGGCGTCCCGCGTCCGAGATCACGGTGACCACCCGTCCGGTGCCGTGCTCGCGCATCAGCGGCACCCCGTGCCTGACGCAGTTGAACACGCCGTAGAGGTTGGTGCCCAGCCACCGCTCCCAGTCGCTCGGCTCCTCCGACCAGAAGTCGGAGAAGCCCGCGCGCCCGCCTGGGCCGGCGTTGCCCGCGTTGTTGACCAGGGCGTGCAACTGGCCGTACTCCTTGCCGACGCGGGCGAAGGCGTCGGCGACCTGTGCGTAGTCGGTCACGTCGAACGCCAGCGGAAGGGCCTCGGTGCCCTGGGCGCGCACCTCCTCCGCGGTCTTCTCGGCACGCTCCTCGTAGAAGTCGTTCACCACGACGGCGCGCGCGTCGTGCGCCGCGAAATGCAGGGCGACCGCACGGCCGACCCCCTGCCCCGCGCCGGTCACCAGGGCGACCCGCCCCTGCATGGACAGTAGATTCTGCTTCACGTCTCCGCCTGTCGGTGCGATGGAAGTGCCGTCACGCCGGCTCGAAGATCGACGGGCCCTGGAGCGCGCCGCCGTCGAGAAGGGTTCTGGCGATCACGAAGTGCTGGATGGTGGGCGGGCCTTCCTCGACCACGTTCGCGCGGGCGTCCCGCAGCATGCGTTCGACCGGGTATTTCCGGGTGAATCCGATCCCGCCGAAGACGAGCAGCGCCCGGTCGGTCACCCGGCAGACGGCCTCCGACCCGAACAGCTTGCACGCCGAGGCCTCGATGGGGATGCGTAGGCCCGCGTCGAGCTTGGCCGCGGCGTCCTCCAGCATGGTGCGCAGGGCGTACACGTCGGCGGCCATCTCCGCGAGGTAGCGCTGAATGGACTGGCGGGCGCCGATCGGACGGCCGAAGGTCACCCGGTCGTTGGCCCGCGCCACGCTGAGGGCCAGGGCCTGTTCCGCGGTGCCGAGCGAGGAGGCCGCGACGAAGACCCGGCTGACCTCCATGCCCCGCTCGATCAGGCTCAGGCCCTGCCCTTCCTCGCCGAGCCGGTTCGCCGCGGGCACGAGCACGTCGCGGAAGGTCAGGTGGCCGTGCTGGAGTCCCCGGGTGCCCAGCGTTCCGGGCAGCGGCTCGATCGTCAGGCCGGGCCGGTCGCGCTCGACGAGCACGGCGCTCACCCCGCGGGCGCCGGCGTCGGGATCGGTCTTGGCGAAGACGATGAAATGGCTCACCCAGTCGGAGTTCGTGGTCAGCCATTTCTGCCCGTTGACGCGATAGTCCTCCCCCTCGCGCAGGCAGGTGGTGCCGAGGTCGGCGCCGGTGCCGTGGTCGGGCTCGGTGATGCCCATGCCGAAGGACGCGTGACCGGTGGCCACCAGGGGCAGGAGCTCGTCCTTCTGCTCCTCGCCGGCCAGCATCGCGAAGACGTGGGCGGAGGAGTTGTGGGCGTGGACGAACCCGCGCAGGCCGCCGTGGACGCGCGACAGGTCGGCCAGGATCGGCAGGTACTGCGAGACCGTGAGGCCGGAGCCGCCGTACTGCTCGGGGATCAGCAGCCCGAAGGCGTTCACCTCGCGCAGCGCCGGGACCAGGACGTCCTTGGGTATCCAGTCCGTCTCCTCGATCTGGTCCTCCAGCGGGGGGATGAGGTCCCACATCGCCCGCGAGATCGCCTGGCGCAGCTTGCGATAATCGGTGTCGTCCATGCCCGTCCTTTGCCGGTCGTCGGGTTGGGGTGTTCTTCAGGAACGCAGGGTGAGGCCGCCGTCGAGCGGGATGACGGCGCCGGTGAGATAGGCCGAGGCGTCGGAGGCCAGCAGGAGCACCAGCCCGGTGAGGTCGTCGAGCCTGCCGAGCCGGCCGAGCGGGACCCGGCGGGTCAGCCGGTCCCGGAAGCCTTCCTCGGCGAGGAAGTCCGCGTTGAGCTCGGTGGGGAAGTGTCCCGGGCAGATCGCGTTGACCCGGATGCCCAGCGGCGCCCATTCGAGGGCGAGCTGCTGCGTGAGATGGATGAGCGCCGCCTTGCTCGCGCCGTAGGCGGCGGCGCCGGCCATGGGGCGCAGCCCTGCCGCCGAGGCGATGTTCACGATCGTGCCCGGACGGCCGGTGCGGCGCAGCCCTTCGGCGACCACGCGGGACACCGTCCACGCGCCGGTCAGATTGACCGCCAGGGCCTGATCCCAGTCCTCGTCGGTGTGCTCGAACGCGGGCTTCACCGCACCGCCGCCGGCGTTGTTCACCACGATCTCGGGCCAGCCGTACGTCCCGGCCAGGCGCGGTATCGCCTCGCGCACGGCGGCCCGGTCGGTGACGTCCAGCTCCAGCGGCACGATCCGCCCCGGGCCGGGCTCGGAGCAGGCGAGGCGGGGTATCCGGCCGGCGCGCCGGGCGGCGCCGATCACCGTGGCGCCCCGCCCGGCCAGGACGCGGGCGATGTGCTCGCCCAGCCCGGAGGAGGCCCCGGTGACCAGCGCGACCTTGCCCTCGATGCCGGTCATCGCCCGGTGAACCTCGGTGTGCGGCGGGCGGCGAACGCCCGGACCCCCTCGGCGTAGTCGGCCGACTTCTGGTGGGCCTGGGCGACAGCCAGGGCGTGGGCCAGTCCGGTGCGGCGATCCTGCGCCAGCCCGTCCCGGACCAGTTCCTTCATCCGGCGCAGGCCGAGCGGGCTCTTGCCGCTGAGCAGCTTCGCCAGCTCTTCGGCCGCCGCGGTCAGCTCCCCGGCCGCCACGACCCGATGCACCAGGCCCCAGCGAAGGAAGTCCTCGGCCGGAGCGGTCCGTCCCGTCAGCAGCAGCCACATGGCGGGGTTCAGGCCCACGCGCCGTGGGAGCCGATACGTGCCGCCGGCGCCGGGCAGCAGCCCGGCGTTGGCGTGCATGTCACCGATCGGGACGCCGGCGGCGGCGAGCACGACATCGCAGCACAGCAGCAGTTCCAGCCCGCCGGCGCAGGCCATCCCGTTCACGGCGGCCACCACCGGCTGGGGCTGGCGTTCCAGCAGCTCGAACACCGCGTCGCTGCGGGCGAGGTCCACATCCGGCAGCGCGTCCGGATCGCCGGGGCCGGGCGAGAGGTCGGCCCCGGCGCAGAACGCGCGCCCGGCTCCGGTGATGACCAGCACCCGGACGGAGGGGTCGTCCGCCGAGGCGGTCAGGACCGACTCCAGCTCGTCGAGCATCGCCGGCGAGATCGCGTTGAGCCGGTCGGGCCGGTTCAGCGTGATCCAGCGGACCTGCTCGCGATCGGCCACCAGCAGCGTCTCCAGCTCCGGCACGCTCACGCCGACCCCGCCTTCACGCTCGTCACGAAGTCGTCGCGGAGTGTGCGCTTGAGCACCTTGCCGGAGGCGTTGCGGGGAAGCCGGTCGAGCACCAGCAGCTTCGATGGCCGCTTGTAGCGCGCGATGCGCTCGGCGACATGGGCGGTGAGTTCGGCCGGGGTGGCCTGGGCGCCCGGGAGCAGGACGACGGCGGCGGCGACGGCCTCGCCGTACACCTCGTCGGGCACGCCGAACACTGCCGCTTCGGCGACGGCCGGATGGCTGTACAGCGCCTCCTCGACCTCGCCGGGGTAGATGTTCTCCCCGCCGGAGATGATGACGTCGCTGATCCGGTCGATGACGGTGAAGAACCCCTCCGTGCCGCGCACGGCGAGATCGCCGGTGTGCAGCCACCCGCCGCGGATGGTCGCGGCGGTGGCCTCGGGCTTGTTGTGGTAGCCGGCCATGCAGGTGCCCGTCGCGCTCACGACGACCTCGCCGGTCCCGCCCACCGGCACCTCCGCGCCCTGCGCGTCCACGATCCGGGCATCGACGAGGAAGACCTCGCGGCCGGTCTGGTCGCCGCGCGTGTCGTGGTCCTCCGGGCGGAGCACCGCGATCGTCGTGGCCTCGGTGGTGCCGTACCACTGGTAGAAACCCGCCCGCGGGAACGCCCGCCGGGCGCGGGCGAGGGTGGTGGAGGCGATCGGCGACGAGCCGTACCAGATCTTGGTCAGGGATGTCGTGTCGTACCGGGCCGCATCGGTGTCGCGCAGGATCATGGCGAGCATGGTCGGCGACCACAGGGTGACGGTCACCCGCTCCCGCTCGATCAGCCTCAGCACGCCGTCGGGGGAGAACCCCCTGCCGGTCAGCACCACCGTCGCGCCGAAGGCCAGCGCCGGGAACAACTGGATGACCAGCCCGCCGCCGTGGAACAGCGGCATCGAGATCAGCATGACGTCGCCGGAGCGCAGGTCACCCTCGATCGCGTACACGGGGAGCAACCGCACGGTCGCGTCGTGCGTCGCCAGGACGCCCTTCGGGAACCCGGTGGTGCCGCTCGTGTACAGGACCGTGGCGATGCCGCCCGGCTCGGCGAGATCGACCGGTTCGGCTCCCGGGTCCGTGGCCAGCAGGTCGCGATAGGCCAGGCGGTCACCGCCGGCGCGGTCGCGCTCGTCGAGCACCACGACCGCGGGCCGGTCGGGGACACCGGGTGGGTCCGCCAGTGCCGCCTCGACGGCGTCGGCGTAGCCCGTGCCGGCGACCACGACCCGTGGCGTGATGTCGCGCAGGACGTAGGCGAGCTCGGCCGGCCCGTAGCGGAAGTTGAGGGGCACGAACCAGGCCCCCGCCTTCATCGCCGCGAAGGCCACGACCACGAACTCCACACAGTTCTCGGCCATGATCGCGACCCGGTCTCCCGGGCGGACGCCCAGCCCCAGGAAGGCCGCGGTCAGCCTGTTGACATCGCGGTCGAGCTCGGCGTAGGTCAGGGCGTAGCCGCCCATCGACACCGCCGTCCTGTCCGCGAAGCGTCTTGCCCCTCGACGCGTCACATCAGTCAGAGTGCGCACGCCAGCATTCACTTCCTTCCCGACACCGCTCGCATATGGGTCGGTTCCCGGCCCTGACGCCTTCTACAGTCCCACCATCGACGCCAACTAATCAAGAGTCAAATCATCTCGACTCTGATCATCTTGATGGAGTGGGGGTACGAACGGGCCGTGAGCCGGGGCTCCACGACGAGAAGAACTCGAATAGAGTGGGGGCTGATCATCAGGGACCGGCCGGCACGAGCGATGACAGGGGTGTTCGTGGATCACGTCCATGCCAAGGAATACGAGGCGCTCGCGGTCGAGCGGGCCCGGCGCTCCGGGCTTGAGATCGACCTCGACGTGCTCGCCGTGACGTTCAACCTCGTCCGCGCGGCGAACAAGCTCGTCTCCGATCTGGAGCAGAACGTCTACCGGGCGCGCGGGGTCAGCTACGCGGGCTTCCGGGTGCTGTTCGCGCTCTGGGTCGTGGGCGAGAGCGAGCCGAGGCGGCTGGCGCAGCTCGCCGCGGTCACCCGGTCGAGCGTGTCGAGCGTGCTCAACACCCTCGAAGCCGCCGGCCTGGTGCAGCGGCGCCGGGAGTCGGCCGACCGCCGGGTCGTCACCGTGGACCTGACCCGGCGCGGCCTGGAGACGGTGCTCGACACCTTCGGCGACCACCACGCCCGGGAGCACGAGTGGACCAGCGGCCTGTCGGCCGAGGAGCGCCGCATCCTCGCGGATCTCCTCCGCCGGATCGTCGAGCACCACGCCGAGTAGTAAGGAATCTAATCGTCTCAGGCTTGACTACCTGTCCGGGTGCGGTCTACGGTCGCCCTCGCATGGGCGGGCAGATCGGCGACGTTCCCTCGTCGGCGGCTGCTCCGCGAGATGCGAGGTGCGAGACGCCGTGGGAGGTGCGCCATCGACATGGCCGAGGACACGTGGAGCCCTGGGAACGACGGCGTGGCCGCCTTCGACTGGGCGTCCCCCGCGTCGGGACGCGTCGTGGCGGGACCGGACGCGCTGGCGCGCCTGCCCGGACTCCTGTCCGATCTCGGCGTCAGCCGGGTCGTGCTGGTGACCAGCCCGTCGATGTCGCGCAGCGCGATATTCGGGCTCGCGCGCGAGCAGGTGGGCGACCGCCTCGCCGGTGTGCACCCCACGGTCACACCGCACACCCCCATGGAGGACGTGCGCTCGCTGCGCGACTCGGCGGTGACCCGCGGCGCCGACTGCTATGTCGCCATCGGCGGGTCCAGCGTCATCGACGCCATGAAGGCGGCCGTGTGGCTGGACCGGGACGGCGCGAAGCCGCGGGCGGTCGCCGTGCCGGCGACGTTCGGGGGAGCGGAGGTCACGCCGCGCGCCGGCGTGACCGACAGCGGCGAGAAGACCGGCCTCACCAGCGAGCGGATCGTGCCCGACGCCGTCGTGCTCGATCCACGCGTGCCGGCCGCCCTGCCCCCCGGGCTCGCGCACGCCTCGGTCGCCAACGCGCTGGCCCACTGCGTCGAAGGGCTGGCCGCCCCCGACCGTTCACCGATGTCCGACGCCTTCTACCTGCGATCCCTGGCACTGATCCAGCACGGGGCGCGGCACCTTTCCGGGCGGCGCCCCGTCGCGCTCGGCGCGTTCCAGGCGGCGTCGGTCCTCGCCGCCCTGCCGCGGGTGCGGATGTCGGCGGCCCACGCCATCGTGCACACGCTGAGCCCGCTCCTCGGGGTCTCGCACGCCGTCGCGCACGGCGTCCTGTGCCGGACGGTGATGAGTTACACCGCGCCGTCGGTGGGGGACCGCCACGCACTGATCGCCGCCGCGCTGGACGCCCGCGGCACCGGACCGGCGGCGGCGCTCGACCGCGTCACGTCGCTGCTGGACGGGCTCGGCGTCCCCCGGGGCCTGCGCGACGCCGGTGTCCGGCGCGACCGGCTGCCCCTCGTGGCCGACGCGCTCCTGCGAGCTTCGGGACCGCCCGCCAATCCCCGGCCCGTCCGCGGCCGCGAGGGCCTGCTGCGCATCCTCGGCCACGCGTGGTCCGGCGAGCTGCCGGCGAACTGGTGACGCGGCTCAGCCCGCGTGGCCGCCGCCCGCCTCCGCCGAGAGGGGGTCCGCGCCGGTGATGGGCTGCTCGGTCCAGATGGTCTTGCCGGTGTGCGTGTACCGGCTGCCCCAGCGGGTGCTCAACTGGGCGACCAGGAACAGGCCGCGGCCGCCCTCGTCGGTGTCGCGGGCCCGGCGCAGCCGGGGCTGGGTGCTGCTGGGATCGGAGACCTCGCAGATCAGGGTCCCCCCGTCCCGGATCAGCCGGAGCCCCACGGGCGCGCCGCCGTAGCGGATCGCGTTCGTGACCAGCTCGCTGACCACCAGCTCGGTGACGGAGGCCATCTCGCCCAGGTCCCAGGCGGCCAGCCGCTCGCCGGCCGCCTTCCGCGCCTCCGCGACGACGGACGGATCGGCGGCGAACTCCCAGGAGGCGGTGTCGCGGGCCGGCACGACCCGGGTGCGGGCCAGCAGCAGGGCGATGTCGTCGGCGGGTGGGGCGCCGGCGAACTCCGCCAGCAGGTCGCGGCTGATGTCGGCGACCGCGCGGCCCGGACGGCACAGGACCTCCAGACGGCGGCGCAGCCGGCCCATGCCGTCGTCGAAGTCGTGGTCGTCCCCCTCCACCAGGCCGTCGGTGTACAGGGCGAGGACGCTCCCCTCGGGAAGGACGATCTCGGTGGGCTCGAACGGCATGCCCCCCACCCCGAGCGGCGGGCCGGGGGACAGCTCGACGAAGGCGGCCGGCTCGCCCGGCCGAAGCAGCAACGGCGGCGGATGGCCGGCGCTGGCCACGGCGCACCGGCGCGTCACCGGATCATAGGTGGCGTACAGGCACGTGGCCCCGACGGCGTTCTCCTGCCCCGCGCCGCGCTCCTCCTCCAGCCGCAGCACGAGGTCGTCCAGGTGGGCCAGGAGCTCGTCGGGCGGCAGGTCCAGGTCGGCGAGAGTCTGCACGGCGGTGCGCAGCCGGCCCATGGTGGCGCTCGCGTGCAGGCCGTGCCCGGCGACGTCGCCGACGACGAACGCCACCCGCAGCGACGACAGCGGGATGACGTCGAACCAGTCCCCGCCCACGCCGGCCCCTCCGCCGGCGGGCAGGTAGGTCCCGGCCGTCATCGCCGCGGAGAGCTCGGCGGGCACCTGCGGGAGCAGGCTGCGTTGCAGCGTCACCGCCGCGCTGTGCTCGCGCGTGTAACGGCGGGCGTTGTCCACGCTCAGCGCCGCGCGGGAGACGATCTCCTCCAGGAGCCGCGCGTCTTCGGCGTCGAAGGGCTCGGAGCGCCCCGTGCGCCACACGTTGACCCCGCCGAGCACCCGGCCCCGGGCGTACAGCGGCGCGATCAGCAACGAGTGGGCGTCGCCGGGCACCATCAGCCGGACGAGAGCGGGGTCGTCACCCAACGTCTGCGTGATCCGGGCACGGCCGGATACGAGCAGGACACGGCCGGCGTCAATCCCGGGCTGAAGCGGTGTCGCCGGGAGGGCGTCGCCCGGCTGGAGCATGTGGCCGGGCCACCCCTTGCTGACGCTGACCCGCCGGTAGTGCCGCGTGTCCACCCTGGCGCCCTGCGGCGGCTCGTCGCCGGCGAGCACCGCTTCCGCCAGGCTCACGGCCGCGTGGTCGGCGAACGCCGGGACGAGGACGTCCACGAGGTCCTGCGTCGTGCGGGTCACGTCGAGCGAGGCGCCGATGTCCGCCGCCGCCCGATAGAGCAGGTCCAGCCGCTGCCGGGCGCGCCGCTGCTCGGTCAGGTCGATGAACACGACGGCGACGCCCGCCGGCCGGCCGTCGGCGCCGTCCAGCGGGAACGCCGACACCGACACGTCCCACTCCTGCTCCGGGAACCGCCGCGGGCGCACCGAACGCCGCCAGTCGGTGAACGGCCGGCCCGTGTCGAGCACCTCGCGCAGCCGCCGCTCGACCTCCCGCGCGTCCTCGGGCGTCATCAGCTCGTCCAGCTCGCTGCCCACCGGGATCGTCAGGCCGCCGAGCATCTCCGAGGACAGGTGGCTCTGCACGACCCGCAGGTCGCGCCCCCGTATGACGACCGCGATCCGGTTCTGCCCGAACGCGCGCGCGACAGCGGCGTTCTGCCGGAACTCATCCGCTGCGCCCATCTCACGCCTCGCCGTCGTCGGAGCCACGATCCGCGATCAAGCTTCAGCATCACACGTGGTCAAAAGGCATGTCCAGGAGAGTGACCGGTAAGTGACCGCCGCTTTGGGCCTCCTAGGACGCGCCGTTATGCCCCCTTGGCACCGGCTGGTGTACCGGGCCACGACCATGATCGCCGCAACCGGGACGGCGCCTCGTGGCGGGTACCACGAGGCGCCGTCCCGGTCTTTGCGCCCGCCTCCACATCGGGCGCGGACCGGCTCAGTCCAGATGGTCGGGCTCCAGGGCGAGGATCTTCCGATGGAGCGGCTGGAAGTTGAACCAGCCGAAGTCGGCGGTGCCGGTCACGCCGGCTACCTGGCGGGCCTCCTCCTCGTCGATGAGGGTGGGCTCGCCGGCCGCCATGGCGATCAGTTGAGCCTGGCACGACCTTTCCATCGAGATGAACCACCACGCTGTCTCGGCCACCGTCCGGCCGACCGTCAGCAGGCCGTGATTCCTGAGGATGACGGCCTTGTGCGGGCCGAGTGCCTTGGCGATCCTGTCACCCTCTTCGGGGTCGAAGACCAGTCCGCCGAACCCGTCGTACACGCTGTGGTCCTCGTAGAAGGCGAGCGAGTCCTGAGTGATCGGGTCCAGCGGCCGGCCGAAGCTGGAGAACGTCTTGCCGTACAGGGAATGCGCGTGGGCGACCGCTTGGACGTCGGGCCGCGCCGCGTGCACGCGGGAGTGGATGTAGAAGCCCGCCAGGTTGACCAGCCCTTCGCCCTCGACGAGCATCCCGGTCTCCTCGACCAGCAGGAGGTCCGAGACGCGGATGTGCTCGAACGGCACGCCGAACGGGTTGACCCAGAAGCAGTTCGGGCGGAGGGGGTCGCGGGCCGTGACGTGGCCGCCCACCCCCTCGCCGAACCCGAACCGGCCGAACAGCCGGAAGGCCGCGGCCAGTTCGCGCTTACGGCGAAGGCGCTCCTCCTCCGGCGTTTCCGCGATCGGCGGCTTCGGGAGCCTGTAGGCGGGGTGGTCGAAGGTGGGCAGAGTGGTGTTCATGATGTCTCCTTCCTCGGGGAGTCGTCGCGGCCGGCGGTGACACGCTGCGGGCGCTGCGACGCCGGCGGGGAGCCGGCTCCGGTTCGCTCGACGCGCGGCCCGACGATGAGCATGGTCAGGACGCCGAGCGACATGACGAACGCGATGAGCAGGAGGGCGTGACGGAAGCCGCCGGTCGCCTCCTGTATGGCCCCTGTCAGCAGGGGACTGACCATGCCGGTCAGGTTCCCGGCCGAGTTGATCACGGCGATCCCGGCCGCCGCGGCGGCTCCGGTCAGGCCGAGCACCGGGATGCGCCAGAACTGGGACAACGCCGTGTAGATGCCGGAGAAGGCCAGGCACGTGCCGGCGATGAACGCGACGCCGTTGTCGGTCAGCGCCGCCAGTACGACACCGGCCGTGCCCGCCGTGAGGGGCACCACGGTGGAGAAGACGGCGCTGCGCTTGGCGAAGATCCGCGGCCACACCAGCATGACGACGAGCGCGACCGTCGATGGGATGGCCGTGAGCAGGACGCTGGTCGCGTCCGTGGGTGATGTTCCCCCCTCGTCGGCGAGGAGTTGCAGCATCTGCGGCAGGAAGTAGCTGAAGGAGTAGATGCCGAAGGTGAGCGCGAAGAACGCGAAGGCGAAGGCCCAGACGCGCCCGCTCCTGAACGCGTCCATGATGCCGGCCGGCACCGCGTTCTCGTGCTTCAGGGCCGTCTCGGCGTCCAGGCGGCGCTGAATCCGCTCGCGTTCCGGAACGGACAGCCACTTGGCGGTCTCCGGGCCCTTCGCGAGCCGGGTCATCACCAGGACGCCGACCAGGATCGTGAGAAGGCCCTCGATGAGGAACACCGAGCGCCAGCCGGTGAGCCCGGTCAGGTGCCGTCCCCATTCGAGCAGCCCGGCCGTGAGCGGCGCGCCGATGATGCCGGAGACGGCGATGACGGATATGAACACGGGGTAGGCCCATGCCCGCTGCCTGGCGGGGAACCAGTAGGTGATGTAGAGCAGGACGCCGGGGGCGAGTCCGGCCTCCGCGAAACCGAGCAGGACGCGCAGGACGTAGAGAGTCTGCGCGGAGTCGGCGAACGCGGTCACCGCGGTGATCGTGCCCCAGGCGAGCAGGGTGAAGCCGATCCATCTCGGCGCGCCGAAACGCCTCAGGAGGAGATTGCTCGGAACCGTCGCGAGGATGTAGCCGATGAAGAAGAGCGTGGACGTCAGGCCGATCTCCACATTGGTCATCCCGAGGTCACGGGAGAGTGGGGCCGCGACGAAGCCGATGTTGACCCTGTCGATGTAGCCGAGCACGTAGGCGGCGCCCAGCAGCGGGAACGTCCGCAGGGCGACTTTTCGCCACACTGTCTCGCGGTCCGTTCCTGACGTGACTTCGGTCATTGTTGCCGTCCATCCGGATAGAAGGAGCTGTGGTGCGGCCGGGCGGGCATGCGCCGGCTCGGCGCGTCGGGGAGCGCGATGGGCGCCGGTGGTGAAGGGGCGGCTCAGAGGACGGAAGCCGTGTACGCGGGCCGTGACCGGATGGGACGGCGGCTCATCTCGCGCCCGGCATGGACCGGCCGGACGAGTGCGGGAACCGGTGTCCGAGCACCGGGGGAACGCCCTGCCCGGCGTCCTGACAGGCGATCTTCGGCCCTGCGGGAAGCGTGGTGAACCGGGTCATCTCTGCTGTACCTCCAGCCCGGTCGCCGTTGACCGGCGACGTGTTGGCACGCTAAGAAGTGAGGAGTGCAACTGTCAAGACTCAAATCATTTGAAGTGAGACGAAATGGACCCGGCTGAAGGTCGCATGAGCGGGGCGTTCGAGGGCAAGGTCGCCGTCGTCACGGGGGCCGCGCGCGGCCTGGGCGCCGCGGTCGCGCGCAAGCTGTACGCCGAAGGCGCCACCGTGGTCGGGGCGGACATTGAAGGGGCGGACATTGAAGGGGCGGACATTGAAACGGCCACGGGGGAGCACCTCGTCGCCGTCCCGTGCGACGTTGCGGACGAAGCGGACGTCGAGCGGCTGTTCGACGTGTGCCGGCGGCGCTTCGGCAGGGTCGACCTGCTCTTCAACAACGCGGGGGTCAGCGGCGCGCCCGGCCGGCGGCTCCACGAGTACGAGCCTGACCTGTGGGACAGGGTGCTCGGCGTCAACCTGCGCGGCGCGTTCCTGGTGCTTCGGGCCGCGCTGCCGTTGATGCTCGATCAGGGTGGCGCGATCGTCAACACGGCGTCGATCGGCGCCTTCCGGGCGCGGCCGGGTTTCGGCGCCTACACCGCGTCGAAGGCCGCGCTGGTGATGCTGACCCGCCAGGCCGCGCTGGAGTACGCCGGCGACGGCATCAGGGTGAACGGGGTGGCCCCCGGCCTCATCGAAACGGCCCTGGTGGACGATCTCACGCCCGCGATGCGGGCAGAGGCGGTGACGCGCACGCCGTTGGGCCGCATGGGCAGGCCGGAGGAGGTCGCCCGTCTCGTCGCGTTCCTGCTGTCGGACGACGCGTCGTACATCACCGGCCAGACGTATCCGATCGACGGGGGCCGCGGCGCATGACCGGGCGGGCGGCGCCCGTCACGGCGACGCCGATCCGGTCGTCGCCGCGCTGAGCCCGGTGACGAGCAGGTCGATGAGGGCGTCGGCCTGCTCCTGGCTGTCCGGATCGAGCTGCCAGATGCCGCACAGCGCCAGCAGGATGATCTCGGGGTCGAGGCCGGGGCGGACCGTGCCGGCCTCGTGGCCGGCGGCGAGGAGCTCGGCGACGGCCCCCCTCATCGCCTGGTAGGTCTCCGGGAACAGTGACCTGCCGGCCCCGGTCGCCAGGCGCATGGCGTCCGCCAGTCCGCGCTTGGTCATCGTGCACTCCGCGAGCGCGCGCATCCATCGCCGCAGCGCTTCGAGCGGCGGGTGCTCGGCCAGCAACTCGGTCGCGGCGTGCCGCATCCGCTCCACATCGCACTGGTAAACGGCGAGCACCAGGGCCTCCCGGGTGGGGAAGTGCCGGTACAGGGTCGCGTTGGCGACGCCGGCCCGTTTGGCGATGGCGTTCAGCGACACGTCGGCCGACTCGGTGAGCGCCTGGAGCGCGACGGCGAGGATCGCCTCGCGGTTCTCGCGCGCGTCGGCGCGCCGGTTCGGTGTGGCCGTGGTCACGTCCGCCTCCACCCGGTTGCGAAGCGGGGAATTCCCCGCTTATCCTGAGCCGCGTTCCGGGGAATTCCCCGGTACGTGCATCGTAGCAAGGAGCACGGCATGCCCGTTCTGGGATCATCGGGCCTGGAGGTCTTCCCTCTGGCCCTGGGGACCAACACCTTCCGCTGGACGGCGAGCGCCGAGGAGTCGCACCGGATCCTGGACGCCTTCGTCGCGGGCGGCGGCACGTTCATCGACACCGCCGACGTGTACTCGGTGTGGGCGCCGGGCAGCACCGGCGGTGACGCCGAAACGGTGATCGGCGAGTGGCTGGCCGCCGGAGCCGACCGCGACAAGGTGGTGATCGCCACCAAGGTCTCCGCCCATCCCGCGCTCCCGGGACTGAAGCCCGGCACCATCGCCACGGCGATCGAGCAGTCGCTCAAGCGCCTGCAGACCGACTACGTGGACGTCTACTACGCCCACATCGACGACCCGGACACACCGCTGGAGGAGTCCGTCGCCGCCTTCGACGACCTCGTCCGGCGCGGCCTCGTGCGCCACGTGGGACTGTCCAACTACACCGCCGAGCGGGCGCAGGCGTGGATCGACGTCGCGCGGGCCTGCGGAGCCGCCCTGCCGGTATCCCTGCAACCCCACTACAACCTGCTCCACCGCACCGATTTCGAGCGGCGCCTGCGGCCCGTGGCCGAGCGCAACGACCTCGGCGTCGTGCCGTACTACGGGCTGGCCTCCGGTTTCCTGACCGGCAAGTACCGCTCGGCGGCCGACGCCGCCGGAACCCGGCGCGGCGCCACGATCGGCGACTACCTCACCGAGGCGGGCTTCGCCGCCGTGAGCGAACTCCGGGCGGTCGCCGCCGAGCTGAGCGTGGCCCCCGCGACCGTGGCGCTGGCCTGGCTGCGCGTCCAGCCCACCGTCGTCGCCCCGATCGCCAGCGTCAGCGCCGCCGAGCAGCTCGACGCCCTGCTCGCCTCGGCGACGCTCGACCTCTCTCCCGGCCAGCTCGACAGGCTCACCGCGGCCTCCGACGCCTTCGCCGCCACCCGGACCGCCGCGTGAGGGCCGGCGTGCACGGCCTGCCGGCTCGCGGGTCAGGCGGGGACCAGGGCGTACGGGAAACCGTCGTGCAACCGGCTTGGCCCGGTGGTCAGGGGAGGAACGCGTCGAGATTGCCGGCCAGCCATTCGGCGTAGCCGCGCGGGGGCCGGCCCAGGACACGCGCGACGGTGTCGTCCGGCTCCATCGGGTCGGCGAGGAGGTCCGCGCTCACTGAGTGGCCCAGGGCGATCAGCTCCTCGGCGACGCCGGCCTCGCGGTCCCGCTCGGCGGCCTGCTCCGGGGTGATCTCCTCGAACGGGATCTCCCGGCCGAGCGCCTGCCCGATGAGCCGGACCTGCTCGCGCGGGCTGATCGGTGGCCCGTACGCCGTCACCGTCCGCCCGGCGTACCGGTCGTCGGCCAGCAGCTCCACCGCGACGGCGGCGAGGTCGTCCTCGTGGATGAGCGGGTAGCGCGCATCGGCGTACGGCTCGCGGATGACGCCGCCGTGCTTGATGACGTCCGCCCAGTTCGAGCGGGTGTAGGAGTAGCCGTCCTGGAGGGTCTGGTGGGCCATCACGGGCGAGGGGCGCAGGTGCGTCCAGCGCGCCCCGGAGCGCTCGGCCACCACCTCGACCGCCAGCCAGTGCCACGCCTCGGGCTCGTACTGGATCTCGAACTCGGGGCCGTGCGACGACAGCACCACGATGTGCTCGGCGCCGCCCTGGCGTGCCAGTGTGACCAGCTCGTAGGCCGTCCCGGGGACGGCGCCGGAGAGGAACAGCCGCCGGATGCCGGCGAACGCCGCCGCTGACTCCGCCGGCCGGGCGACGTCCCCGACGACCACTTCGACGCCGTCCGGCCAGCCGCCGGCCTCGGACGGCGGCGCCAGCACCCGTACCGCCTCGCCGGCCGAGACCAGCCGGGCGGCGAGGCGGTGCCCGACCGGGCCGGCGGTCGGCACGTGGCCGGGAAGGTCGCGGTGTCCCACGATCGTCAGCAGTGTGGTCATGCCCCGCTCCTATTTTCGTAGGGCATACGGGAATTATTTTCCGTATGCTATACGGGAGTGCGAACCGGCGGCAACCAGAGGACACCCATGGCGAGCGAGCACGACGGCGGCGGAGACCCCGGACGAACGCTGGCGCTGCTGTGGCGCGGGCGCACCGCCGCCGGCCGGCCACCGGGCAAGCCGGTCAAAGGCCGGAAGCCGAGGATCGGCGTCGACCAGATCGTCCACGCGGCCGTGGCCGTCGCCGACGCCGGCGGCCTGACCGCGGTGTCGATGGCCAGGGTCGCCGAGCAGTTGGGGGTCGGGCCGATGACCTTGTACACGCACGTCCCCGGCAAGGCCGAGCTGATCGAGCTCATGGTCGACGCGGTGATGACCGAGCGCGAGCTCCCCGGCCCCGGCCACCCCGCCCGCCCGGCCGGCTGGCGGGCGCAGGTCGAGCACTACGCCGCCCAGACCAGAGCCCTCCACGTGCGCCATCCCTGGCTGCGGGAGGTCTCCACGGCGCGGCCACCGCTCGGCCCCGGCATGATGGCCGAGTACGAGTACCTGCTGTCCGCCCTGCGGGACGCCGGCCTGCCGCCGTCGCAGATGTTCGCCGCCTCCGGCACGATCGTCACCTATGTCGTGGCCGCCGCGCGACAGGAGGCCGAGGACATCCAGATCGAGCAGGCGACCGGTCAGACGTGGGACGCGTGGTGGGGCGAACGCCGGCATCTGTGGGACGAGCACTTCGACGCCGACGCCTACCCCACCATGACCCAGGTCTGGCTCGACGGCGGCTTCGACGACGCCGGAGACGACGACACCTCGACCGAGGACCCGTACATGTACGGGCTGCAGCGGCTGCTGGACGGCATCGAAGCGGCCACCCGGCCACCCCGGGCGTCACGCCCCTGACCGCACCGGAGGCCGCCGTCCCGCGCGGTGGCCTAGGATCCAGCCCTATGATCATTCGCTTATCAGCCGGGGCCGCCGTCGGTCTGGCGCTCCTGTCCGGTCCGGCCTTCGCCGAGCCGATCAAGGGCGTTCCCGAGCTGACCCACAACGAGCTGTACCAGGCGGCCAAGCTCCCCAAGGTCGCCTGCAAGCCGGCCAAGGGCACGAACGAGGCGTCCACCCGGAAGTACATCAGCGCACTCGTCGGCTGCCTGAACAAGGCGTGGAAGTCGGCGATCAAGGGCTTCACCCCGGTGAAGGTGGTGTTCAAGGACGCGGACGACAAGGAGTCCTGCTCCACCGGCATGACGGTCTCGGCCTCGTTCTCCGAGATCTGCGCCGCGCAGATCCACGTCCGGCTGGCCGATGACTGGATCAAGGCCAAGAACGACCTCGTGGTGTTCACGTCCATCACCAGGACCTGGGGCGGCGTCGTGACGGGGCAGACCGGCATCGGCGAAGCCTGGTGGGCGCTGGACGGCGATGGGTCGGAATCCGTCATGAACGAGCACAACCGCCGGTACTACCTGCAGATCGACTGCTTCCAGGGCGTGTCGGCGAAGGCCCTGGGGCGGCAGGTCAAGGACTGGAAGCCCGTCACCAGGGTGCCGGAGTTCTGGAAGAACAGGTTCCACGGCAAGACCGCCAACCGCCTCCACTGGATGGAGAAGGGCTACAAGGCGGGCAAGCCCGGCGCCTGCAACACCTGGACGGCGAGCTCCTCCAAGGTCGCCTGAGCCGGGCGGCGGCAGTACCGGTGCCGGGTCACGGTGAGCTCCGGGCGGGGTGCCCTGCCCGGCGTGGACCTCGACGCCGGCGCACGGGGAGA
The DNA here is from genome assembly GCF_014202315.1 of Thermocatellispora tengchongensis. Classification (GTDB taxonomy): domain Bacteria; phylum Actinomycetota; class Actinomycetes; order Streptosporangiales; family Streptosporangiaceae; genus Thermocatellispora; species Thermocatellispora tengchongensis. Next base: position 78,821 of record NZ_JACHGN010000020.1, read on the forward strand.
CGCCGGCGCACAGGGATCAGACGTCCACGCGCGCCACGGCGGGCCCTGCGCGGTGGTGAGCCGGGACTGGCCGTAGCCTACGGTCATGACCGACGTCCCACCGCTGACACCCACCGATGCCTTCGAACTGCTGCTGGCCGGCAACCGGCGCTTCGTTGCGGGCACCCCGCAGCACCCGAACCAGGACGCCGCTCGCCGCGCCGAGACCGCACCCGCCCAGCGACCGTTCGCCGTGCTCTTCGGCTGCTCCGACTCACGGCTCGCCGCTGAGATCATCTTCGACCGGGGCCTGGGCGACCTGTTCGTGGTCCGCACCGCGGGCCACGTGGCCGGGTCGGAGGTGCTGGGCAGCATCGAATACGGAGTGAGTGTGCTGAACTGCCCGCTGGTCGTGGTGCTCGGCCACGACTCCTGCGGCGCCGTCGCTGCCGCCCGCGCCGCCGTGGCCGACGGCGTCGCCACCACCGGATACGTGCGCGACGTGATCGAGCGCGTCACCCCCAGCGTCCTGGCCGCGCGCGCCGCCGGGCTCACCGGGGACGACGACATCATCGCCGAACACATACGGCACACCGCCGACCTGCTCCTGGGCCGCTCCCGGGTGCTCGCCGACCAGGTCGCCGCCGGGCAGACGGCCGTGGTGGGCCTGTCCTACCGGCTGGCCGACGGCAGCGCCCGGGTCGTCACCACCCATGGCCTTCCGGCGCCCGCGGCCGTCCCGGACCTCAGCGCCTGACGCTCCGGCGACGCCCAGGGCCACCGCGCTTCCTGGAACTCATGCAGGGGTACGCCGCGCAGCGCGGCGTACCCCTGCGGGTTTTGGTCGTGGTCACCGGCACGACCGGGTCATACGGCCCTCCGGAAGTTCCGCGTCAGCACCTCGAGGTCTTCTTCGGGGTGAGCAGCACTTCGCAGGTCATGATGCAACATTCCGGCTTCCGGGCACCCCGCTTTCGTGCCGTTCCCGCAGCGTGCGGAACTCCGTGCCGCGTTCCGCGTTTCCAAGGTGCCGACCACGAGCACAACAGCGCCCTCCCCGCACGGCTGGAGGAGACGGCCGCTGCGAAGGGCGCTTCCTTCGCGCAACCGACGATCGCCTGAGGCGCAGCACAGGGCGAGGACATCGTGCCGGTCGCCGGCTCGCGCCGCCTGGACCGGGTCGGCACGTTGGCCGGCGGCGGCCGCGCCCGTTTCAGTGCCATGGAGCCGTGGTGTGGGTCTTGACGCTTTCCACATAGCCCCCCAATAATCGATTGTCTCTTAGGCATTCGATTGTGGGCTGGAGTGGCAGTGTCAGGAACCGGGCTCGTGGACACCCACGCGCATTTCCTCTTCGACGAGTACGTGACCGCGGCCCGGCGGGCCGGGCATGGCGTTCCCGATCGGATGCCCGCCTGGCCCGTGTGGTCGGCGGAGGAGCATCTCGCCCTGATGGACGAGGCGGGCGTGGAGCGGGCGGTGTTGTCGTTGTCGTCGCCGGGGGTCTGCTTCGGCGGGCCGGGGGAGAGGGCCGCGCTGGCGCGGGAGGTCAACGAGTTCGCCGCGGCGCAGGTGGCTGCGCATCCCGCGCGGTTCGGGTTCTTCGCCTCGCTGCCGCTGCCCTACACCGACGAGGCCGTGGCGGAGGCCCGGCACGCGCTGGACGTTCTGGGGGCGGCGGGCTTTTGCGTCATGTCCAACGCCGACGGGGTGTATCTCGGCGACGAGCGGTTCGAGCGGCTGTGGGCGCTGCTGGACGAGCGCGGGGCCGTGGTGTTCGTCCATCCCACCGCGCCGCCGAACGCCGCACTCGTCAGTCCCGCCCGCCCGTACCCGATGATCGAGTTCGTTTTCGACGAGGCGCGTACCGTGGTCGATCTGCTGTTCGCCGGGATCCTGACGCGCTTTCCCCGGATCAGGTTCGTCGTCTCCCACAGCGGCGGCGCCCTGCCGGTGCTGCTGGAGCGGATCGACCTGTTCTTCAGCGATCCGGAGCTGGGCGGCGAGGCCGCGCGGGCCGGGACGATCCGCGAGCTGGTCGGCCGGCTGTGGTTCGACTGCGCGGGCACCCCGTTGCCCTTCGGCCTGCCCGCCCTGGCCCGGGTGGTCGGGCGGGAGCGGCTGCTGTACGGCAGCGACTACTGTTTCACCAGGCCGCCCGCCGTCCTGCGCCACGTCGCGGGGCTGGCCGGCGACGGTCCCCGCTGGCTGGAGCTCATGGCCGCCAACGCCGGCCGTCTGCTCGGCGCGTCCGTCGCCGCGCGGTGAACCCCACCTTCGAAAGCAGGCGCCACATGGACGACGCGCAGAAGACCTGGTTCGTCACCGGATGCTCCTCCGGCTTCGGGCGGGCCATCGCCGAGGCGGCCCTCGCGGCCGGCGACCGGGTGGTGGCGACCGCGCGGAAGGCGGAGTCGCTGGCCGAGTGGGCGGGGGCGTACGGAGGGCGGGTTCTGCCGCTCGCGCTCGACGTGACCGACCCGGCGCGGGCCGAGCCGGCCGTGCGCGAGGCCACCGAGGCGTTCGGGCCGATCGACTTCCTGGTGAACAACGCTGGCCGCGTGCACATCGGCGCGGTGGAGGAGGTGACGGACCAGGAGCTGAAGGGCCTGTTCGACCTGCACGTCTTCGGGCCGGCCAGGCTCGTGCGCGCGGTCCTGCCCCAGATGCGCGCCCGGCGTTCGGGCACGATCGTGCAGATCTCGACGATGGGCAGCTTCTTCATCACGCCGGGGTTCTCCTCCTACACCGCGAGCAAGGCCGCCTTCGAAGGGCTGTCGGCGACGCTGGCGCAGGAGCTGGCGCCGTTCGGCGTGCGGGTGCTGATCGTGCAGCCGGGGGCCCACCGCACGCCGGTCTTCTCCGCCGGCCAGTCGTCCGCTGCGGCGGAGATGCCGTGCTACGAGGACATCGTCGGCCCGACGCGCCGGTTCATCGCCTCCTCCGACGGGCTGCAGCCCGGCGATCCGGAACGCGCCGCCCGGATCATCGTGGAGGTCGCCCGCCGTGACGGCGAGCTGCCGCTGCGCCTCCCGCTGGGCGGCGACGCGTACGACAACATCACGGCCGCGCTGGACGCCATCGGCGTGAACATACGCGAGTGGGAGGCCGTGGCCCGCAGCACGGCCTACGGCGTGCCGGAGGTCGTGCCGCCCTCCTGATCCGCTCCGTCGCCGCACTCCCGCACCGGGTCCGAGCCCTGCTCGGGCCCGGTGCTCGTGCTTTCCCCGGGCTTGCCGGCATTTCGGACGGCGGCTCACACGGTTCCGGCTCTTGACGTGAACCAGCGGATGAACGATAGTCGGATAAATCGATTCTCAGAGACGCTATCGAATCTGCTCTGGAGTCTCTGGCAAGTGCGGCGAAGCGCGCCGGATCTCGGGCCCGCAGCGCGTGTGCGAAGGAGCGACAATGACAAGCCAACGACTCACCGTGCGTCCAGTGGCGCTGACCCGCAGGGACGTCCTGCGCGCCGGCGCCGTCGCCGGGTTGTTCGCCGGCGTGGTCGGATGCGGCTCGGACGGGGCGGGCGCGGGCGGGGGCGGCACCACGGCCATGCCCGCGCCCAGCCTGAACGCCCTGATCGGCAACGCGCCGCTGCACGTGGCCATGGCCGAGGGCTACTTCTCCGGGGCGCGGCAGAAGGTGGAGCTGGCCGACGTGCTGGGCACCGACGTGATCCGCACCGTCCAGACCCAGGCCATCGTGGGCGTCGCCGGCGCCCTGCCGGCGCTCGTGGCCTTCACCAAGGGGGTCAAGGACCTGAGGGTGATCGCCCCGGTCTACTCCGCCGCACAGACCACCTTCATCGCCCCGGCCGGTTCGCCCGTCTCCTCCGCCGCCGACCTCAAGCCCGGGATGAAGATCGGCGCCGCGCTCGCGGCCACGCCGCCGACGTACTTCGCCGAGGTCCTGGTCCGCGAGGCCGGCCTGGTCCCGGGCAAGGACGTGCAGATCCTCACCCTCGGCCGGGCGCCGGACGCGTGGACGGCCGCCAAGAAGGGCCTGGTGGACGTGGCCTGGTCCAACCCACCCTTCGACACCGGGCTCATCGCCTCCGGCGAGGCCAAGCTCGTCGCCACGGCCGCCGAGCTGGTGCCCCAGTGGCTCGACACCGCGCTGGTGACCACGGCGGCCAAGGCCGACGCCGGCCGCGACACGATCGCCGCGATCCGGCAGGGGCTGGCCAAGGCGCAGGCGCTGCTGCGCGAGGACCGCGACCGGGCCGCCGCCGCCTGGGCGCGCAACGCCCGGCTGGACGAGCGCGTCGCCAGGAAGGCCCTGGAGGGCGTGCCGGAGCGGGCCTGGGCCGCGACCGTGGGCCGCGAAGGGCTGGACGCCGTGGTGGCGGCGGGGGCCTCGATGAAGCTCGTGGCGGCCGGCGTGGACGCCGGCGCGATGCTCTCCGGCGACTTCCCGGAGGCGACCCGATGAGCGCCCCCGGTGCCGGTGACGTCGTCATGGACGCCGTCACCATGACCTACCACTCCCAGGGACGGCCCACGGTCGCCATCCAGAACGCCTCCGGCACGATCGGGCGGGGCCGCTTCGTGTCGATCCTCGGCCCGAGCGGCTGCGGCAAGAGCACGCTGCTCGACATCGTCGCCGGCCTGACGGCTCCGACGTCGGGCCAGGTGCGCATCGGCGGAGAGCGCGTCACCGCGCCGCGGCGCGACTTCGCCATGGTCTTCCAGGACGACTCCACGTTGCACTGGCGGACCGTGCTGGACAACGTCGCGCTCGGCCTGGAGGTGGCCGGAGTGCCCAAGGCCGAGCGGCGCGCCCGCGCGTACGACATGCTGGGGCTGGTCGGGCTGCGCGGCTTCGAGAACCACCGCCCGCGCCAGCTCTCCGGCGGCATGCGCCAGCGCGTGGCCATCGCGCGCGCCCTGGTCATGGAGCCCGCGATGCTGCTCATGGACGAGCCCTTCGGCGCCCTGGACCAGCAGACCCGCACCCTGGTCGGCATCGAGCTGCTGCGCATCTGGGAGGAGACGCGCACCAGCGTGCTGTTCGTCACCCATGACATCCGCGAGGCCGTCACGCTGTCGGACGAGGTGTGGGTGATGTCGCGGCGTCCCTCGACCATCCTCGACGTCGTGCGCATCGACCTGCCCCGCCCGCGCGACGCCGAGGTGCTGCGCGGCCCGGAGTTCGAGACGTACGTCAACGGCCTGTGGGACGTGATCCAGGCGGAGGTCGCCTCGGCGATGCGGGAACAGGAACGGGCGGCCTCGTGAGCGTGCTGAACCTCGACCGTCCGCGGCCCCCGGCGCGGCCGGCGCTGCGGGTGCCCGCCTGGGCGGCGCGCGCCGCGCTGGCAGCCGCCCTGCTCGCGGCCTGGCAGCTCGCCGTGGCGAGCGGGGCTGCCGCGTCTGCGGGCGTGCCCGCGCCGCTGGAGTGCCTGCGCCGCCTGCCGGAGGTCCTCGGCGGGGCCCGCTTCTGGTCCGACGCCGCGCGCTCGCTGCTGACCACCGCCGAGGCGTTCGCCGCCGCGGCCCTGGCCGGCCTGGCGGGCGGGGCCGTGCTGGCCAGGTTCCCGCTCGTGGCCAAGATCCTGGAGCCGTACCTCGTCGGCGCGTACGCCGTGCCGGTCGTGGTGTTCTACCCGACCTTCCTGGTCGTCTTCGGGCTCGGCACGGTGCCGATCGTGCTGACCGCGTTCCTGATGGCCGTCGTGCCGGTCCTGCTGACGACCATGGTCGCGCTGGGGGAGCTGCGGCCCGCCCACCGCAAGCTGGCCCGCTCGCTGTGCTGCACCCGCGGCCAGGCGGCGCGGCTGATCCTGCTGCCCTCGGCGCTGCCGCTGCTGCTGCCCGGCCTCAAGCTCGGCTTCGTGTACGCGATGGCGGCCACGGTCGGGGCGGAGTTCATCGTCGCCGACGCCGGCCTGGGCTTCCGCATCGGCGAGCTGTACCGCAACTTCGAGGCGGTGGACATGTACGTGCACATCATCGTGATGATCGCCTTCGCGGTCGGCTGCAACAGCCTGTTCAACCTGGTCGAACGGATCGTGCGAAGGGATCTGACGTGACGACACCGACCGTTGGGACCGCAGGCGCGCGCGGTCTCGTCGTCGCCGGGCGCATCGCCGTCCCGCTGGTGCTGGTGGCCGCGTGGGCCGCCGCCGCCGCGGTCACGCCCGAGATCGCCCCGGTCGCGGAGTCCGTACGCGCGGTGGCCGCCGCCTGGGCGGACGGGACTCTGCGGCCGGACGTGCTGGACACACTGCAGGCCGTGGTGGCCGGGTTCGCGCTGTCGGCCGCGGCCGGCATCCCCTTCGGCGTGTGGGCGGCCCGCGGAGGCTACACCTACCAGGTCGTCGAGCCGCTGTTCGCCGGTACCGCGGCGGTGCCGCGCATCGTCCTGCTGCCGGTGTTCCTGTCGCTGTTCGGCATCACCGTGGACGCCAAGATCGCCATGGCGGTTTCGGCGGCCATCGTGCCGATCGTGCTCACCTCGATGGCCGGCACCCGCACCGTCAACCCGACGCTGGTCAAGCTCGGCCGCTCGCTGGCGATGTCGCGCTGGGCCCTGCTGCGCCGGGTGATCGTGCCCGCCGCGCTGCCCGTGATCATGTCGGGGCTGCGCATCGGGTTCAGCCTGGCGCTGCTGGCGGTGATCCTGTCGGAGTTCGTGGCGGCCACGCGGGGCATCGGGCTGCGCATCCAGGCCGCGTACTCGCTGCAGCAACTGCCGCTGATGTACGGCCTGGTCGTGCTGGTCGTCCTGGTCGGCCTGGCCGGCAACCTGGCGATCTGGCTGGTGGAGCGGCGTGCCGCGCGATGACCTGGAACGCGGTTGACCTCCCGGGCCGTACGGCCCGGGAGGTCATGTGTCGTTTCGGACGTCAGCGGGCCGAGTGCAGGCCCATCATGCCCGCGGCGATGTCCTCGGGGAGCATCCAGTCGCGCGGCGGGCGCGGCCCCCAGTTGTACAGGCCCTGCGATCCCTCGAACACCTCCGGCGTCCATTCGGAGTCGTCGATGATGCAGTCGAGATCGGAGTAGTACTCCGAGAAGTTGCCGGCGGGGTCGCGCAGGTACCAGAACATGTTGGAGCCGATGTGGTGGCGGCCCAGGCCCCACGCGTGGCGCTCGGGGTGGCCCTCCAGCATCGCGGTCGCCCCGCGGCCGATCTCGTCCACGTCGGCGACCTCCCAGGCCGTGTGGTGCAGGTACGGCACCGGCGCCCGCGCGACCAGCAGGTTGTGGTGGTCGGTCGAGCAGCGCAGGAACGACGCCTCGCCGCCGATGCTGTCGCTGAGCTTGAACCCGATGCCGCGCATGAAGAAGCGCTGGCTGGCCTCCTGGTCCACGCTGCCGACGACCACGTGGCCGAGCTTGCGCGGCCGTACGGGGCCGGTGCGCTCCACGGCGGGGGAGCGGCGGTTGCCGGGGCGGGGCTGCGGGGGCGCGGGCGCCGGATCGGGGATGCGCTCGGCGATGCGCACGGTGACGCTGATCGCCGTGCCGGGGTCGGTGGCGACGAGCCGGTCGCCGGAGCGGGCCGCCTCGACGCCGAGCCCGGCGAGATCGCGGGCGATGCGGTCGAGGTCGTCCGCGTCGTCCACTCCGACCGCCAGGGCCAGCAGACGGCGGCGCTCGGCGTGGACCACGCGCAGTTGCGGCCCTCCGTCCACGGTGTGCAGATAGCCGTCGGCGGAGGGCTGGAGACCGAAGTCGCGGTAGTACTCCCGCGTGGCATCGACGTTCGGGACGCCCATCGTGACGCCCACAAGCCGGTGGAGACCCATAACTGTCCTCTCCCTGTTCCTGTCCCCAGCGTAGCCAGGAGTATCCGATAATCGCAATAAGAATCGATAGTTAGCTCAGGATCGTTTCATTGCCCAGAAGCGGTTTACTGGTAAGGTTGTCGTATGGCCAGACGCGGAACTTCGAAAACCCTCAGCGGCGACGTCTACTCCCAGCTCCGCGACGCGATCCTGCTCGGCCAGGTGCGGCCGGGCGAGCGGCTCAAGCCCACGGCCCTGCGCGAGGAGTACGACGTCAGCATCTCCGTCGTCCGCGAGGTCCTCACCCGGCTGGCCGAGCAGCGGCTGGTCGTGGCCGAGCCGAACCAGGGCTTCTCGGTCGCCCCGCTCACCCGGGCGCACCTGGAGGAGCTCGTCGAGGCCCGCTGCTCGATCGAGGGGCTGGCCATCCGGATGTCCGTGGCGCGCGGCGACCTGGAGTGGGAGTCCAAGGTGCTGGCCGTCCACCACCGCCTCGAAGGCACCCCGATCTGGCTGGAGGGGCCGGAGAAGGTCATCAACCCCGAGTGGGTCTCGGTGCACGCCGCCTTCCACGCCACGCTGCTGGAGGCGTGCGGCAACAGCATCATCCTCGACGTCTGCGCCTCCCTGTTCGACATGGCCGAGCTGTACCGGCGCTGGAACGAGACCGGCACCTCCACCGTGACCCGCGATGTCGCCAAGGAGCACCGCGACCTGGCGGCGGCGGCGCTGGAGCACGACGCCGAGCTGGCCGAGAAACTGCTGGTCGAGCACATCAGGACCACCCGCGACATGGCGCTGACCGGCATCCCGGCCCTCGCCCGCGAGGCGGCGGGCGAGCAGCCCGCCTGACCCGCCGCCCGGCGACGGGCCGGATGACGCGGCCCCGCGAGTGCGGGGCCGCGTGTTCCGCGCGTACCCGGTCACCCGCCCGCGTACGCCGCCGCGACCTCGCGCAGCGCGGCGGCGGCGTCATCGGCGTCACGCAGCACCGAGTGCGTGTAGTCGTCCGGCCGCACCAGGGCCGCGGCCGGAGCCGGCCCCGTCGCGGCGAGGGACGCGCGCCAGGCCGCGTACACGCCCTCCACGTCCTCGGCGTGTCTCCCGTCGCCCAGATCGGCCAGCGGCACCACCGTCACCGGCACCGGGCTCGCCTCCGCGACGGCGCGCAGCCGCGGCCCGCCCTCCCAGGCGACCAGCCGCCAGCCGCGCCCGAAGACGTCGTCGGCCAGTCCTTCGGCCGCCCCCAGGCGCACCGTGCCCTGCACCGAGGGCCGCCCGGTGCGCGGGTCGCCGTGCCGCAGCACGCCGGGGCCGAGACGGGGACGCGGCGGCGGGACGGTCTCGCCACTGCGGGCGCGCTCGGCCGTCATCCGCCGGTCGCGCAGGGCGGCCTGCTCCGGATCGGTGACGCAGATGATCTCGCCGAGCATCATCGAGTACTCCACCAGGTCCCTGACGTGCGGCGCCCGCTCGGCGCCGTAGGTGTCGAGCAGGCCCTCTCCGGCCGCGCCCGACAGCACCGCGTCCAGCTTCCACTCCAGGTTGCACACATCGCGGAACCCCGAGCACATGCCCTGCCCCGCGAAGGGCGGCATCTGGTGCGCGGCGTCCCCCGCGATCAGCACCCGCCCGCTGCGCCACCGCTCCGCCCAGCGCGCCTGGAACCGGTACACGGTGTGCCGCTCGATCTTGGAGTTGAGGTCGTCCACGCCCCACGGCGCCAGCAGCTCGATCGCCTTGTCCAGGGTGTTCAGCTCGGCCGGGTCCTCACCGGGCAGCACCATGAACTCCCAACGCCGCCGCCCGGGGCCGGAGGGCGTGACCGTGGTCGGCCGCGCCGGGTCGCAGAGCTGCCAGGCCCTGGGGGTGAACGTCATCGGCACGTGCGGCACCACGTCCACGATCAGCCAGTCGAAGAAGAAGCCCAGATCGACGGCCTCGATGCCGGCCGCCCGGCGGACGAAGCTGTTGGCGCCGTCGCAGCCGACGACGTAGCGGGCGGTCAGCTCGCCGCGCTCGCCGGTGTGGGAGAGGGTGGACAGCCGCACCTGGCCGTCCTCCTGGGCGATGCCGGTCACCTCAAGCCCGCGGCGTACGGTGACGGTCGGCTGCCCGGCCGCGAGCCGGCACAACGCGTCCTCCAGCTCCGGCTGGGAGAAGTGGTTGGCCGTGTGCCAGCCCGACTCCCCGCGCCCGCGCCAGTCCACCGCGAGCAGCGTCTCCCCGGCGGCGTTGCGCCACTCGTACAGGTCGTCATACGGCTCCACCACCGGGGAGGTGTCGCTGCGCAGCCCCACCCCCTGCAGCAGCCGGGCGACCTCGGCGTCGAAGTGGACCGCGCGCGGCAGCCGGAACGGGCTGGGCCAGCGCTCGGCGGCCACCACCTTCCAGCCGCGCCGGCCGAGCAGGATGCTCAGCATCTGGCCGACCGGGCCGTAGCCGACGATCGCGACGTCGAATTCCGGGGTCATGCGGTCCTCCTCATCCTGACGAGCAGCGTGCCTGCGTACCTGGTGGCCAGCGGCCAGATGCCCTGGGGTGCGAAACGGACGATCAGGACGAGCAGCAGCCCCTCCACCACGAGGCTGACCGCGTCGTAGCCCGCCAGCAGCGTCGTGAGCAGGTAGTACACGACCAGCGTGCCGACCACGGGACCGGCCACCGTCCCCACTCCGCCGACCACGCACATCAGCAGCGCGTTGATCGACCAGCCCGGCCCGAGCATCCCGCCCGGCTCGAAGGCGATCTGCTGGTAGGCGATCAGTCCGCCGGCCAGCCCGCTCAGCGCGCCGCACAGCACGAACGCCGCGAGCCGGTAGCGCACGGTGGGCACGCCCAGCCCGGCCGCGGCCTCCTCGTTGTCGCGCACCGCGCGCAGGCGCATGCCGAACGTCGAGTACGCCGTCCAGTACGCCGCGCCCACGGCCAGCGTCGCGGCGCCGCACGCCAGCAGGTACGTCTGGGCCAGGTCCGGCGAGCGCGCGATCGGCACCGACAGCCCCACCGAGCCGCCCGCGAAGTCCCAGTTGTACACCCACGCCTGAAGCGCGAGCGCGGCGGCCAGGGTGCCGATCGTGAAGTAGTCGCCGCGCAGGCGCAGCAGCGGGACCGACAGCGCCAGCGCGGCCAGCGCCCCGAGCAGCGGCGCGGCGCCCAGCGTGAGCGGCAGGCCGGCGCCCGTGTGGGAGGCCAGCAGCGCGACGCAGTACGCCCCGCCGCCGGCGAAGGCGCTGACGCCCAGCGAGATCAGCCCGCCGTACCCGGCCAGGATGTTCCACGCCTGGGCGAGCACCAGGTAGCACAGCATCGTGGTCAGCACGTTCAGCTCGTAGCGGCCCAGCGCCCCGGAGGCGGCCGCCGCCCCTGCCGCCAGGGCCGCGATGAGCGCGAGCCCCGGCCACAGCCGCCAGCGCCCGTCCGGCGTGCGGAGAGGGATGGTCATGTCAGCCTCCGTCCGAAGAGCCCGCGCGGCAGCACGGCCAGGACCACGAAGAACAGGATGTAGACGACCAGGTCGCGGTAGCCGCCGCCGAACTGCGCCGCGGCGAGGGTCTGCACCACGCCCAGCAGGATCGCGCCGGCGAAGGTGCCCAGCACGTTCCCGATGCCGCCGAGCACGACCACGGCCATCGCGATGAGCAGGTACGACGTGCCGCTTTGGGGGCTGACGCTGAAGGCGACGCCCACCAGCAGCCCGGCCAGCGCCGCCAGGGCCGAGGCCACCGCGAACACCAGCGCGTACAGCGTCCTGACGTCGATGCCGATCAGGTCGGCGGTGCGCGGGTCGGCGGCGGCGGCGCGCACGGCGGCGCCCAGGCGGGTCCTGGACAACGTCAGGTGCAGCGCCACCGCGACGACGCCGGCCAGCGCGAAGGACACCGCGTACGCCGCCCGCACATCCAGGCCCCACAGGCTCCACCCGGCGGTGCCGAGCGCGGTCGGGATGGACACGGGGTCGGAGCCGAAGCGCAGCGCGACCAGCCCGGAGGCGATCAGCGACAGGCCGAAGGTGGCGACGAGCGGCCCGTTCGCGCCGCGTACCAGCATGGCGGTGAGCAGGTGCCGCTGCAGCACGTAGCCCAGGCCCCCGGCCAGGAGCACCGCGCAGGCCCCGGCCACGGGCAGCGGCAGCGGCGTGCCGGCCGTGATCAGCACGGCCAGGTACGCCCCGAGCACCAGCATCGCGCCGTGGGCCATGTTCACCAGCCGCAGCACGCCGAACACCAGTGACAGCCCCATGGCGGACATGCCGTACAGTCCGCCGAGCAGGATTCCGTTGAGCACGACGGCAGCGCTCATGGCGACAGCGCCTCCTCCCGGGGGGAGCCGAAGTAGAGCCGTTCCAGCAGGCGCGGGTCCGACAGCGGGGCGGGGTCGCCGGCGTAGGACACCACGCCCCGGTCCAGCACGTACGCCCGGTCGGCCACGGCCAGGCAGCGGTGCACGTTCTGCTCGACGACCACGACCGCGATCCCCTCGGACCTGATCGCCTCGATCGCCTCGTACAGGCCGTCGATGACGACCGGGGCCAGGCCGAGGGAGATCTCGTCGAGCACGACGAGCCGGGGCCGGCCGATCAGCGCCCGGCCGATGGCGAGCATCTGCTGCTGGCCGCCGGACAGGGCGCCGCCGCGGCGGGCGCGCATCTCGGCCAGCGCGGGGAAGACGGCGTAGACGTCCTCCAGCCGCCCGGCCACCTCCTTGGCCGGCATCCGCAGCGGCAGGGCCAGCTTCAGGTTCTCCTCCACGCTCAGGGCGGGGAAGACCCGGCGGCCCTCGGGGCAGTGGGCGATGCCGCGGCGGGCCCGCCGGTAGGCGGGCAGCGCGGTCACGTCGTCGGCGCCGAAGCGCACCGATCCGGAGCGTACGCGCTCGGCGCCGCTGATGGCCGCGGCCAGGGAGGACTTGCCGGCGCCGTTGGCGCCGAGCACGGCGACCACCTCGCCCGGCCACACCTCCAGGTCCACCCCGCGCAGCGCGGGGATGTCGCCGTAGGCCAGGTCCACGCCCTCCAGCCGCAGCAGCGGCGGCCCGGAGCGCGCCGGGGGAGTCTCGCGCGCCGCCGTACGGGGGCGGGCCCCGTCTCCGAGGTAGACCTGCCGGACCGTGGCGTCGGCGGCGATCTGCGCCGGGGTGCCCTCGGCGATGATCCGGCCCCAGTCCATCACGATCACCCGGTCCACCAGGGACTGGACGACCCCTTCCACGTGCTCGACGAGCACCAGCCCGCATCCGGTCGCCGAGATCCGGGCGATCAGCGCGATCACCTCGTCCAGCTCGCGTCCGGACAGCCCGGCGGCGACCTCGTCCAGCAGGATGCAGCGCGGCCGGGTGGACAGCGCGCGGGCCAGCTCCAGCCGTTTCAGGTCGAGCAGGCGCAGGTTCTCCGCGCGCCGGCGCATCTTGTCCTGAAGGCCGCACTCGGCGATGACCGCGGCGATGTGCTCCTCGGCGGCGCGTCCGCGGGCGCCCGCGCCGATCGCGACGTTCTCCCAGACCGTCAGCCCGGTGAACGGGCGGGGGATCTGGTGCGCCAGCGCGATGCCGGCGCGCACCACCTGGCGGGCCGAGGCGCGCTCCAGGCGGCGTCCGCCGAACTCGATGCTGCCGCTGGTCGGGGTGTGCGCGCCGGCGAGCAGCTTGAGCAGGGTGCTCTTGCCGGCGCCGTTGGGGCCGACGACCGCCAAGGCCTGCCCGCCCGGGAGGCGGAAGCCGACGTCGTCCACCGCGGTGACGCCGCCGAAGCGCTTGGTCAGGCCGCGCACGATCAGCTCCGGCGCCTCGCGGCCGTCGCCGTTGAACACGTGGTCCTCCTGCATGCGGGTCACTCCAGGCCGAGCGGCGGCGTGCGCAGCGTGACGCCCTCGACGGCGGGGAAGACCTGCCGGGTCACGCCGTCCTGCCACTGTTCGGCCGTCACGGGGGTGGGCGAGGTGTGGTCGGGGCCGAAGGCCACCTCGGCGAAGACGAAGGCGCCCTTGGTGGCGCCGATCGCCTCGTTCAGCTTCTCCGGGTCGGTACTGCCGGCCCTGGCCAGGGCGTCGGCGACGACCTCGCCCACCGAGTACGCCGCCGCGGCGATGCCGAGCGATGCGGTGTCGGCGAACCTGCCCTCCATCGCCTTGAGGAAGGCCGCGGTGGCGGGGCGGGCGCGGTCGGGCACCCAGAAGCCGTTGTGCACGGTGTTGTCGGCCAGCTCGCCCAGCCCGTCGAGCCAGGACGCGGTGTCGGCCGCCTTGGCGATGCCGATGACCTTCGGCGTGTACGACAGCGACTTCATCTGCTTGACCAGGGCGATGCCGTCCGGCGGGATCATCTGCCCCAGGACGACCTCGGCCCCGGCCCGCTTGGCGTCGTTGACGAAGGAGGAGAAGTCGGACTGGCCGACGGGGAAGGTGTAGTCGCCGACGATCTCGTAGCCGGCCTTGACCGCGGCGTCGCGGAACAGTTTGCGCTGGATGACGCCGTCCACCTCGTTGTCGGTGAACAGGGCGGCCTTCTTGGCGGCCCCGGCCAGACCGGCCGCCTCCACCAGCACCCGCGCCTGCTCGGTCTCCTCGAAGTGGAAGTCCCACGCGTACGTCCAGCCGCCGGCGGGCGCGGCGTCGCGGAAGGCCCCCAGGGGGAAGCAGGAGGTGACCAGCGGCACCCGGTTCTTCTCGGCGATCTGGGCGATCGGGGTGTTGATCGGCGGGGTGCACCCGCCCACCAGGGCGGCCGCGGAGTCCTTGAGGATCAGTTCGCTCGCCTGCTGCCCGGCCGCGGCGGCCTCGCTCCTGTTGTCCAGGACGCGCAGGGCCAGCTCCCGCCGGACGCCTCCGACCTGGACGCCGCCGCGGGCGTTGACGTCGGCGACCAGGCGTTCCAGCCCGGCCTGCTGCGGCCGGCCGATCGTGCCGAGCGGGCCGGTGAGGGAGAGCGAGGCGCCCAGAACGACGGGCGCGTCGGCGTCCTGCCCGGCGCCGGCGCCGCAGGCGGCGGTCAGCAGCAGCGCGGGCAGGAGCGCGGTGAGGATGGCGGTGCGGTTCATGGGGGTGTGTCCTTCGATGGCGGTCAGGCGGGGATGTCCGCGGCGAGGTGGCGGGCGCCGACGGGGATGACGCTCCCCGGCGCGCCCTCGTCCAGGGCGGCCTGCCAGATGTGCGCGGCGGCCTGCTCGGGCGTGGCCAGGCCGCCGTCGCGGTCCAGGTCGCCGAAGTACGCGGCCAGCGGCACGGCCGCCGGGTCCTCGGCCATGACGCCCCGCACCATCGGCGTGTCCACCGCGTGCGGCACGACCGCGATGGCGCGGCACGCGATGCCGGGGGCGGCGGCCAGCTCGGCCGCGACGATCCGCAGCCAGTGCTCGACCGCGGCCTTGGCGGCGCCGTACTGGGACAGGCCGGGGACGACGTCCGAGGCGGCCGGGGAGGAGCAGACGACCAGCGTGCCGGGCACGTCGTGACGGGCGCAGGCGGCCAGGAACGCCTGGCCGAGGGCGATCGTGGAGCCGGCGTTGAGCAGGAACCCCTCGGCGTAGCCGGCCGGGTCCGCCGTCACGGCGGGGCCGAGGGGTGCGGTGCCGCCGGCGAGGTGGAGGAAGTAGGCGTGCTCGACGTCGGCCGCGGCGAGCCGCGCGTCCACGTCGGCGGCCACGTCCTGCCACGCCCGCGGGCGGGCCAGGTCGGCGGCGAGGTGGGCGGCGCGCGGGGAGGCGGGGGCGCGGCGCGCGACGCCGACGATCGTGCCGATCTCGGCCGGCGCCGCCTCCAGGCAGGCGGCGCCGATCCCGCTCGACGCCCCGGAGATCCAGGCGATCCTCATGTGCGTTCTCCTTCGTCGGTCAGGGGGTGCCGGCTCCGCCCGGCTCCAGGGGCAGCGCGGCGACGCGCCCGCTGCGGGTTCCGTCCTCGGGCAGGCGGGCCAGGGTGCAGAACAGGGTGCGCCGCCCGGGGCCGCCGGAGCAGACCGCGATCGGCCGCCAGTCGCCGGTGCCGAACGCCGTCTCCACGTCCCCGGCCGGGGTGACCGTGTCGCACCGGAACAGCTCGGGCAGGGCGACCCACAATCGGCCCAGCCCGTCCAGGCACAGGCCGTCGGGGATGCCGTCGAGAACGGCGTGCACGGCCCGGCCGGACAGCGCGCCGTCCGGGGCGACGTCGAAGCGGGTGATCCTGCGGGCGAACGTCTCGGCCACGTACAGGGTGCGGCCGTCGGGGGTGAGGGCCAGGCCGTTGGGGAAGACCAGGTCCTCGCAGGCCACGCGGGCGGTGCCGTCGGCCTCGACGCGCAGCAGCCGTCCGGGCCGCTCGGGCGCGCCGAGCGCGTGGCCGGTGTCGCCGACCCAGGCGCCCCCGCCGGGATCGACGATCATGTCGTTGAGCAGGCCGGTGGTCAGCCCGGACAGGTCGGCGTGCACGGACATGGGGCCGTCCTCGGGGCCGGCCAGCAGCGTGCGGTCCAGCGCGGTGGCCAGGAGCAGCCGCCCGTCGGGGAGGCGGCCCAGTCCCGCGGGCCGGCCGGGGACCTCGCGGACCGTCCGCCACGTGCCGTCGGGGCGTACGCGGACCAGGCGGAAGGCGTGCACGTCGGAGACGAGCAGCGAGCCGCGGTCCCACCGGGGGGACTCGGGGTAGACCAGGCCGCCGGCCAGGACGGCGGGGCGGGTGGGGTCAGCCACGGACGGCCTCGGCGGGTTCGGCCCCGGCCGCCTCAAGCGCGGCGTGCAGCTCCTCCAGCAGTCCGGGCGCGCCGGCCGCGGCGCCGAAGACGTACCTGTCCGGTCGTACGGCGATGGCGGCGACGCCGTGCTCGCCGAAGTAGGCCCGGTAGGCCCCGGTCACGTCGCGCAGCCGCGACGGGCCGGGCGGCTCCGCGGACCCGAGGGCCTGCGGGCGGACCACCAGTTCGTCGCCGTCCAGGGTGACCAGCAGGAACGCCGCGGGCGTCACGTCGTCGAACAGGCCGGCGCCGCCCTCGTGGCCCACCAGGTCCTGGCGGAACAGCGTCCCGGACAGTGGGCCGGGCCGGGAGGAGATCAGGGGGCCGGTGAGCCGGGGGAAGGGCGGCAGCGGCTCGGGCCCGGCGCGCAGGCGGGCGTCGCGCTCGCGGGCGGCCTCACGGTCGGTGACGCAGGAGATCTCCCCGGCGATCTTGGAGATGAGGGTCCAGGTCTCGGCGTGGGGGCGGCGCTCGCTCTCGTAGGAGTCCAGCAGCCGATCGCCCGCCGCGCCGCGCAGCACCAGGTCCAGCTTCCACGCCAGGTCGGCGGCGTCGCGCAGGCCCGAGCACATGCCCTGCCCCATGAACGGGGGCATCGTGTGCGCGGCGTCGCCGGCCAGCAGGATCCGCCCCTCCCGCCAGCGCGTGGCGGTGCGGGCCTCGAAGGCGTAGACCTGGCGGCGGACGATCCGGACGTGCCGCGGCTCGATGCCCCGCGCGGCCAGCAGCCGCCAGGCGGTCTCGGGCCGCTCGAACTCCGCGGCGTCCTCGTCCTGGTGCAGGTACCACTCCCAGCGGTGGTGGCGGGCGCCGAGCGGCGTCTCGAACGCGGGCCTGCGCCAGTCGCAGTACTGCGCGCCGCCGCCCTGCCCCGGCCAGCGCTCCCGGACGGCCGCGTCCACGATCAGCCAGCGCTCGCCGAAGCCCAGGTCGGAGCGCTCGATGCCCAGGGACTCGCGGACGGGGCTGCGCGCGCCGTCGGCGGCGACGAGGTAGCGGGCGGTCAGGGTCCGCGCCGGCCCGCCCTCCCGGGGGGCGACGTCCACCTCCACCGCGTCACCGGTCTGGCGGACGGCCAGGGCGCGGGCGCCGTAGCACAGGGTGACCCGCTCGCCCATCCCGGCCAGGGCGCGCAGCAGGCCGGACTCCAGGGTGGGCTGGTAGATCGTGTAGTCGGTGAACCAGCCGGAGACCGAGCGGGCGCCGAAGTCGACGGTGAACAGCCGCTCGCCTTCGCCGTCGTACCAGGTGTAGTCGCCGTACGGCCGGGCGTCGGCGAGCAGGTCCTCGTGCGCGCCCACCGCCTGGAGTATCCGCACCGCCTCATGGTCCACGTGCCCCGCCCGCGGCAGCCCGAACGGCGTCGCGTGCTTCTCCAGCAGGACGACCCGGTGGCCGCGCCGCGCGAGCCCGGCGGCGGTCATGAGGCCGGTGGGACCTCCGCCGATCACCAGGACATCGGTGACAGACGGAACATCTGTGATGTAGTGCACAGGTCACATGCTGTCATTATCGATTGTGAATGTCCATATCGATTGTGTCTCGCCTAAGTGGATCGCCGGATGCTAGCCTCAGTATCGATTCTGCTGAGCACAATCGTTTGGAGGCTTACTTGCGCATCGCGAATGACGCGGGGCGGCTCGTGCTGGTGCGCGACGGCGGCGGCCTCGACGTCGAGAAGGCGAGCCTGGGCCTGTTCGGCCCCGACCCCCAGGACGTCTACGACCGCTGGGCCGAGTTCCGCGCCTGGGCGGCCACCGCCGAAGGGGAGGTCAGGCCCCTCGCGCCCGAGACGCTCCAGGCCCCGGCGCCCCGGCCGCGCCAGGTGTTCGCCATCGGGCTGAACTACCGGGCCCACGCCGAGGAGTCGGCGATCGAGGAGCCCGGCTTCCCCACCACCTTCACCAAGTTCCCCGCCTCGCTCACCGGGGCGTACGCGCCGATCGAGCTGCCCAGCGACACCGTGGACTGGGAGGTCGAACTGGTCGTGGTCATCGGCAAGCGCGCCCACCGGGTCAAGGAGGCCGACGCGTGGGAGCACGTCGCCGGCCTGACCGTCGGGCAGGACCTCAGCGAGCGGACCGTCCAGTTGCGGCCCCCCGTGCCGCAGTTCTCGCTGGGCAAGTCCTTCCCCGGGTTCTCCCCGACCGGCCCGGAGCTGGTCACCCCCGACGAGCTGCCCGACCCCGGCGACCTGGAGATCTCCTGCAGCATCGACGGCGAGGTGATGCAGCACGCGCGCACCTCGCACATGATCTTCCCGATCCCGGTGCTGATCGAGAAGATCTCCGCCATCTGCCCGCTGCTGCCCGGCGACCTCATCTTCACCGGCACGCCGAGCGGCGTCGGAGCCGTCCGCGAGCCCAAGCGCTTCCTGCGGCCGGGCGAGGTCCTGGAGAGCCGCATCGCCGGCATCGGGACCATGCGCAACCGCATGACCGCCGGACCGGCACGATGAAGCCGGCACGATGAGGTACGTCACCTACGCGAGCGCGGACGGCCCCAGGGTCGGCGCCCTGGTGGACGGCGAGGTCGCCGACCTGGGCTTCGACGGCGACATGGTCGCCTTCATCGAGGCCGGCGCGCCGCACGCCAGGATGCGCCCGGTCGCCGGGACACCGCGCCTGCTCGCCCCGCTGCGCCCGCGCTCCATGCGCGACTTCCTGCAGTTCAAGGGACATCTCGACAACGCCCTGGTCCGCCTGGGCCGCGAGATCCCGCAGGAGTTCTGGACCGTGCCCGCCTACTACAAGGGCATGCCCGACACCGTCATCGGCCCCGGCGACGTCATCCCCTGGCCCGCCTACACCGACCGCCTGGACCACGAGCTGGAGCTGGGCTGCGTCATCGGCCGGGCCGGCGCGGACATCCCGGCCGGCCGCGCGGCCGACCACATCTTCGGCTGGACGATCTGGAACGACGTCTCGGCCCGCGACGTGCAGGTCCGCGAGGTCCCGCTGTCCCTCGGCCCGGCCAAGGCCAAGGACTGGGACGGCTCCAACGTCCTCGGGCCGTGCATCGTCACCCACGACGAGGTGGACGGCCAGGCCCTGGACATGGCCGTGCGCGTCAACGGCGAGGAGTGGGGGCGCGACAACTCCGCGTCCATGCGGCACGGCTTCGCCGAGCTGATCGCGTATGCCTCGCAGGACCAGCGGCTCCACCCCGGGGAGCTGCTCGGCTCGGGCACCGCCTCCGGCGGGTCCGGGCTGGAGATCGACCGGTGGCTCGCGCCCGGCGACCGGATCGAGATGGAGATCGAGGGCATCGGAGTCCTGGCCAACGTGGTCGGGGAGAAGAGGAGGAAGCCATGGCCTTCGTCGTGACGGCCCTGTGGACCGCCAAGCGGGGAGAGGAGGAGAACGTCGCCAGGATCCTCGCCGAGCTGGTCGGCCCCTCGCGCGACGAGCCGGGGAGCCTGTTCTACCAGCCGCACCGCGACCCGGAGGACCCACGCAGGTTCTTCTTCTACGAGCAGTACACCGACCGGGCCGCGTACGAGGCGCACGGCTCCTCCGAGCACTTCCAGAAGCTCGGCTTCGGGCAGGCGATCCCGCTGCTGGAGTCCCGCGAGCGCTGGTTCTACGAGACCTGGGAGCCCGACGGCTCCCAGGCCGGCTGAGGGAGGCCCGGCATGACGATCGCCAGCACGGACCCGGCCACGGGCCGCACCTGGCAGACCTACGACGCACTGCGTCCGGAGGAGGTGGAACGGCGTCTGGCCCGCGCCGCCGCGGCCTGGGAGACGTACCGGACGACCTCCCTGGAACGGCGCGCCGCCTGGCTGCTCGCCGCGGCGCGGCTGCTGGAGGAGCGCGCCGGCGAGCTGGCCGCACTGGCCGCGCGCGAGATGGGCAAGCCGGTCTCCGCGGGGCGGGCCGAGGTGCTCAAGTGCGCCAGGGCGTCCCGTTACTACGCCGCCAACGCCGCGCGGATGCTGGAGCCGGTCCCGGCCGACGCCGCGGCGGTCGGGGCGTCGGAGGCGTACGTACGCTACGAGCCGCTCGGCCCCGTGCTGGCGGTCATGCCGTGGAACTACCCGTTCTGGCAGGTGGTGCGGTTCGCCGCCCCGGCGCTCATGGCCGGGAACGTCGTGCTGCTCAAGCACGCGTCCAATGTGCCCGCCTGCGCCCTGGCGCTGGAGGAGGTCTTCCGCGCGGCGGGCTTCCCCGAGGCGGCGTTCCAGACCCTGCTGATCGGCTCCCGCGCCGTCGAGGAGGTCGTGCGCGACCGGCGGGTGGCCGCCGTCACCCTCACCGGTAGCGAGGGCGCGGGCCGGGCCGTGGCCGCCGCGGCCGGGCGGGCGATCAAGAAGACGGTCCTGGAACTCGGCGGCAGCGATCCGTTCGTCGTCATGCCGAGCGCGGACGTGGGCGAGGCCGCGCGTGTCGCCGCGGCCTCGCGCTTCCAGAACGCCGGGCAGAGCTGTATCGCGGCCAAGCGGTTCATCGTGCACCGCGACTGCCACGGCGAGTTCACGCGGGCCTTCCGGGAGCACGCCGAGGCGCTGACGCCCGGCGACCCGATGCGCGAGGACACCGCGCTCGGCCCGCTCGCGACCCGCCGCGCTCTGGACGACCTCCAGGCCCTCGTGGACGACGCCGCCGCCAAGGGCGCGCGGGTGCTGTGCGGCGGCAAGCCCGGCCCCGGACCGGGCTGGTACTACCCGCCCACGGTGATCGACGGCGTCACCGAGGAGATGAGGCTGTGGTCGGAGGAGGCGTTCGGGCCGGTCGCCGCCGTGATCGAGGTCGCCGGCCTGGACGAGGCGATCGAGGTCGCCAACGCCACCGACCTCGGGCTCAGCTCCAACGCCTGGACCGGCTCGCAGGAGGAGGCGGGGCGGCTCGTCGCCGAGCTGCGGGCGGGGGCGGTGTTCGTCAACGGCATGTCGGCGTCCTATCCCGAGCTCCCCTTCGGGGGCGTCAAGGACTCCGGCTACGGCCGCGAGCTGTCCGACCTGGGGCTGCGCGAGTTCTGCAACGCCAAGACCGTCTGGAAGGGGTAGGGGAGGACCGCATGCCCACGACCGTCATCACCGGAGGCACCGGCGGGATCGGCGTCGAGACCGCGCGGGCCCTGCTCGCGGCCTCGCCCGACCGCGCCGTCGCCCTGGTGGACCTCAAGGTCTCCGACATCCCCGAGCCGCTCGCCGCCTACGGCGGCCGGGTCGCCGTCTTCGCCTGCGACGTGACCGACGAGCAGTCCGTCGCCGCCACCGGGGCCGAGATCCGCGCCGCGATGCCGTCCGTGGACTCCCTGGTCAACGGCGCCGGGATCGTGCACAACGACGCGAGCATCGACATGCCGATGGACCGCTTCCGCGCCATGCTCGCGGTCCATGTCGAGGGCACGCTGCTGTGGTGCCGGCAGGTCGCCCGCTCCCTGCACGGGCCGGGCTCGATCGTCAACATCGGCTCGATCGCGGGCCAGTTCGGCCATCCGCGGCGCATCGCCTACGGCGCCGCCAAGGCCGCCGTCCACTCCATCACCAAGACCCTCGCCGTGGAGTGGGCCGGGCGTGGCATCCGGGTCAACGCCGTGACCCCCGGCTACATCGAGACCCCGATGATGAAGGAGGTCGCCCGCATCGGCCTGGTGGACGCCGACGTCGCCGCCGGCTGGGCCGCGATGAAGCGGCTCGGGAGCCCCGCCGAGGTCGCCGCCGCGATCCGGTTCCTGCTCAGCGACGAGGCGTCCTTCATCACCGGCCACATCCTCAACGTGGACGGAGGCTTCGCCGTGCTGAAGGCGGAATAGCGCCGCCCGCCCGCAGGCCCTGGCTGCCTCCGTGCCGCTCCGCGCCCTCCCGGCCGCGGCGGGCGCGGGGGAGCCGGGCCGCCATCAGGGCGCGACCCTCAGCGATCCGCCTGGCCGTGCTCGTCGTACGCGGCCCGCGCCGACTCGATGGCGAGGATGTTCATCTCCGC
Source organism: Thermocatellispora tengchongensis (assembly GCF_014202315.1). Lineage (GTDB taxonomy): Bacteria > Actinomycetota > Actinomycetes > Streptosporangiales > Streptosporangiaceae > Thermocatellispora > Thermocatellispora tengchongensis. The sequence goes on from NZ_JACHGN010000020.1 coordinate 101,168, forward strand.
CCAGGCGCGCACACCGGCGAGCGGGCCGTCGAGCGAGCGCCCGAGCGGCGTGAGCGAGTAGTGGACGGCCGGGGGCACCGTCGGCTCGACGCGGCGCCGCACCAGGCCGTCGCGTTCGAGGGACCGCAGCGTCTGCGACAGCACCTTCTGCGAGATTCCGGTGACGCGCCGGCGCAACTCGGCGAAGCGCACCTCGCCGGGCGCGGCGTCGGCGAGCACCTTGATGAGCATGGACTCCCATTTCCCGCCGATGCGGTCGAGCACCTGCCGGGTGGGGCAGGCCGGGTCGAAGAGGTCTCCGGGGGCCGTCTTCGTGGTGGGGGTGGTCACCTGCAGCTCACCTCGTATCGGAAAAGTGCCGTCTTCGCACGATAGCAGCAGTCTCCTATGGTTACCACGTACCTGCTGGTTACTTCTGAAGGAGACATCGGTGACCACTCGCACGGAGGTGCGGACCGCGCACGGACGGCTCGGGGGCACGCTCAGCGGCGACCGCGCGGTCCGCGCCTTCAAGGGGATCCCGTACGCCGCCCCGCCCGTCGGCCCGCTGCGCTGGCGCCCGCCGCGGCCGGCTCCGCGCTGGGACGGCGTCCGCCCGGCCACCGCCTACGGCCCGGTGGCGCCGCAGCCCGCGATCCCCGCCACCTCGCTGTACTTCGCGGGAGACCAGTCGCAGAGCGAGGACTGCCTCTACCTCAACGTCTGGGGCCCGGCGGACCCCGCGGAGCGGCGGCCTGTGATCGTCTGGTTCCACATCGGCGCGTTCCTGTTCGGCTCGGGATCGGCGGGGGCGGGACCGGTGTCCGACTACGACGGCGAGGCCCTGGCCCGCGCCGGCGCCGTCGTCGTGACGGTGAACCACCGCCTCGGACGCCTGGGCTTCCTGGCTCATCCGTGGCTGACGGCCGAGTCGCCCGATGGCGCCTCCGGCAACTACGGGCTGCTCGACCAGATCGCCGCGCTGCGCTGGGTCCAGGAGAACATCGAGGTCTTCGGCGGCGACCCGACCCGCGTCACCGTCGCCGGGGTCTCCGCCGGCGCCGCGAGCATCAGCGCCCTGATGACCTCCCCGCTCGCGCGCGGCCTGTTCCACCGCGCCATCGCCGGCAGCGGCGGCCTGTTCGGCCCGGTCGCGGAGAGCTGCGGCATCAACGATCTGATCCAGGACCTGCCCGCCGCGGAACGCAGCGGCGTCCGGCTCGGCGACCTGCTCGGCGTGCGTTCGCCGGAGGAGTTGCGGGCGCTTTCGCCGCAGCGCCTGGCGAGCGTGCACCCCCAGGCCGAGCGGCCCTTCCGGATGGACTTCCTGCCGGTGCCGGTCGGCCGCGGCGACTTCGACACCGCCTGGCCGATCATCGACGGCCATGCTGTCCCGCCTGATGTCCGGCTACTGGGTCCGGTTCGCCGCGACCGGGGATCCCAACGGCGGCGGCCGCCCCCAGTGGACCCCCTTCGACCCCGGACGGCCCAGCGCGCTGCGCTTCGGCGAGCGCGTGGAGCAGGGGGAGGTGCCGCACCGCGCCCGTCTGGACCTGCTCGACGAGTACTACACCCGCCGCCGGGCGAGCTGATCGCCGCGCTCCTGGCCGCGGCGGTCAGGTGGGGAGGCGGCGGCCGGTGACGGCGGAGAAGAGCCGTTCCTTGCCCGGCTGGATGCGCAGCCGGACCCGCTCGCCCTTGGCCGGGGGATCGGCGGGGTCCACCCGGGCGATGACGGTCTGGGCGAGACGCGCCGGATCGGCCGTGTCGGCGTACTGGCCGTAGAGGAAGGCGTCCGAGCCGAGTTCCTCCACGACGGTCACGGTCACGGGGAAGCCCGCCGGCTCGCCCTCGCCCACCACCTCGACGGCCTCGGGGCGGAAGCCCAGGATGACCCGGTCGCCGCCCTCGTCCTGGAGCGCTTTGAGCGTTTCGCGGCTCAGCGGTACCCGCAGCTCGCCGAGGACCGCTTCGTCCGCCACGACGGGGTACTCGGCGAGGTTCATCGACGGGGAGCCGATGAAGTCGGCCACGAAGACGTTGGCCGGATGCTGGTACAGGTGCAACGGCGTGTCGACCTGCTGGAGGACCCCGTCCTTCAGGACGGCGACGCGATCTCCCATCGTCATGGCCTCGACCTGGTCGTGGGTCACGTAGACCGTCGTCACCCCGAGCCGGCGCTGCAGGGCGGCGATCTGCGTACGGGTCTGCACCCGCAGTTTGGCGTCCAGGTTGGACAGCGGCTCGTCCATCAGGAACACCTTCGGTTCGCGCACGATCGCCCGGCCCATGGCCACGCGCTGCCGCTGCCCACCGGACAGCGCCTTGGGCTTGCGGTCCAGGAACTCCTCCAGGTCCAGCAGGCGGGCGGCCTCGCGGACCCGGCGGGCGATCTCCTCCCTGGGCGCCTTCATCACCCGCAGCGCGAAGCCCATGTTGTCGGCCACCGACATGTGCGGATAGAGCGCGTAGTTCTGGAACACCATCGCGATGTCCCGATCGCGCGGCGGCAGGTGGGTGACATCGCGGTCGCCGATGGCGATGCGGCCCCCGTCCACCCTTTCGAGCCCGGCGAGCATGCGCAGGGAGGTGGACTTCCCGCATCCCGACGGGCCGACGAGGACCAGGAACTCGCCGTCGTGGACGTCGAGATCGAGCGCGTCCACCGCGGGGCGGTCGGACCCGGGATAGACGCGGGTCGCCTCTTCGTACAGGACTCCGGCCATCGATCTCTCCTCACTCCTGCGGTCGGACGACTGCCTTGACCAGCTCGGGATCACGGGCGCCGGCCGTCAGCGCCCGCTCGACCTCGGCCAGGCCGTAGTGCCCGGTCACCAGCGCGTCCAGCCGGACGCGGCCCGCCGCGGCCAGGGCGATGGCCTGCGGCCAGGTGCCGGCGTAGCGGAACGTGCCCGTCACCTCCAGCTCGCGCGTCTGCACATGGGACAGCGGCAGCGGTATCTCATCCCCGCCCATGCCGATGAGCACGACCCGCCCCGCCCGTCCCACCGCGCGGACGGCCTCGCCGATCGCGGCCGGATGACCCGAGCATTCGAGCAGCACATCCGGCTCCAGCCCGGCGCCGGACACCGGGTTCTCGCGCACGTCGAGGGTCGCGCTCGCGCCCAGGTCACGGGCCACCCTGAGCCGGGCGGGGTTCACGTCGGTGATCACGACATCGGTGGCGCCGAAGGCCAGCGCGGCCTGCATGCACAGCAGCCCGACCGGGCCGGCGCCGGTGACCAGCACGCGGGCGCCCGGCTGGACCCGGGCCTTCCGGCAGGCCCACACGCCCACCGACAGCGGCTCGATCAGGGCGGCGGCGTCGTCGGACAGGGCGTCGGGCACCGGGTGGGCGAACTCCTCGTGCACGACGACGTACTCGCAGAAGGCGCCGTCGATCGGAGGGGTGCCGAAGAACCGCATGCGCGGGCACAGGTTGTACCGGCCGGCCCGGCAGTGCACGCAGGTGAAGTCGGGCAGGCCGGGCTCCACCGAGACGCGCCGCCCCAGGAGACCGCGGCCGGTCCCGGGCCCGGCGGCGACCACGGTCCCGGCCGGCTCGTGGCCCAGCACCAGCGGCGCCTCCACCACGAAGTCGCCGATCCGGCCGTGTTCGTAGTAGTGGACGTCCGAGCCGCACGTCCCGACCGATTCGACCCGCACCAGCACCTGCCGGGGGCCGGGCTCGGGCCGGGGCCGCTCCTCCAGAAGGATCTTTCCCACCCCGTGCAGTACGGCCGCGCGCATGGCGAGCACCTACTCTCCGGTTACGGCGCCGAGGGTGAGCCCGGTGACCAGCCAGCGGCGCACGGCCAGCCCGGCGAGCATCATCGGCACGACCACGATGGTGCCGATCGCGGTGAGCTGGCCCCAGTCGATGCCGGTCTGGGTGACCAGCTGGGAGGCGGCGATGGGCAGCGTCTGGGAGTTCGGCCCGGAGAAGACCACGGCGAACGCGTAGTCGTTCCAGGCGAAGACCAGGCACAGGATGAACGTGGTGACCAGCCCCGACTTGGTCAGCGGCAGGATGACCAGGTAGAACGCCTGCCAGCGGGAGCAGCCGGAGACGAGCGCCGACTCCTCCAGCGACGAGGGCACCTCGGCGAAGAAGGCGCTCATCAGCCAGATGGCGAAGGGCAGGTTGAAGGTCAGGTAGGCCAGCACCAGCCCGGGGATCGAGTCGATCAGGCCCAGCCCACGGAAGATCAGGAACAGCGGCACCACGATCGCCGCGATCGGCGCCATGCGGGTGGAGATGATCCAGAAGGCCAGGTGCCTCTTCCCGCGCATCTGGGTGCGCGCCAGGCCGTACCCGGCCAGGGCGCCCAGGAAGACCGCGAGCAGCGCGGAGATCCCGGCGGCGAGCACGCTGTGCAGGATGTACGGCGCGAGGTTGTTGGGGCCGCGGAACAGGTTGCGGTAGTTGTCCAGGGTCGGGGTGAAGAAGACCTGCGGTGTGGACGCGGTCACGTCCACGCGGTTCTTGAACGACGACAGCAGCATCCAGGCCAGGGGGACCAGCGTCCAGAGCATCGCCAGGACGATGAGCAGCGTCACCAGCCATCGCGTGCGCCGGCTGCTCGACTCCAGCGGCGACTGCGGTTCGCCGCGCGGGGCGGCGGCGATCGCCCGGCCGTGCGCGGCCTCGTCCGCGACGGCCGGCCGCGGTGTGGGCGACGGCGGCGTCGTCGAGGTGCTCATCGGGTCAACCCCCTCACATCCAGCAGCCGGACGAAGGTACGGGCGATGAGGATCGAGAAGACCAGCATCGCCAGGCCGATGGCGGCGGCGTAGCCGAGGTCGAAGAAGCGGAACGCGGTCTCGTACAGCCGGACTGGGACGATCTTGGTCGCGTCGGCGGGGCCGCCGTTGGTGGTGACCCAGATGATGTCGAAGTAGCGGATGGCGTCCATCGACCGGATGAGCAGCGCGACGAGCAGCACGTTGGAGATCGCCGGGAAGAGGATGTAGCGCAGCGTCATCCATCCCCCGGCGCCGTCCACGGCGGCGGCCTCCCGCACCGACTGCGGCACGCTGGACAGTCCCGCGAGGGTGATCAGGGCGATCAGCGGGGTCCACTCCCACACGTCCATCAGCACGACCGCGGCGAAGGCGCTGACCGGGGAGCCGAGGATGTCGCCGGTGTAGCCCAGCGAGCGCAGCACCCACGCGTACAGGCCGAAGGTGGAGTCGGTGAGGTAGCGGCCCAGCAGGCCGACGATCGAGGGCGCGGCGAACATCGGCAGCAGCAGCAGGCTGAGCAGGATGTTGCGGCCGCGCAGCACCCGGAACAGGCATAGGGCGATGCCCACGCCCAGGACCATCTCCAGCCCGACGGTGAGGACGAAGTAGACGACCGTCCGCAGCCAGGACATCCACATGTCCGCGTCGGTGAAGAAGCGCGCCCAGTTCGTCAGGCCCGCCACGTCGAGCCGCACCCCGCCCAGCAACCGGACGCGGGAGAAGCTCATCGCGATCAGGGCGAGGAAGGGCACGATCGACAGCGCGGCCAGCAGCACCAGGCCGGGTGACATCATCTTGCCTTCGAAGCCGATCCGCGGCTCCTTGCGCGCGGTGATCCGCTGCTCGGCCGAGCCGCGCGCCACCGGTGAGGACTGCGCCGCGTGCGCCATCTAGGCCACCCACCCTCGCGCCACGATCCGGTCCACCCGCGACTTGATCGAACGCATCGTCTCCCGCGGTGACTCCGCTCCGCTGAGCATGCGGGACAACTGGGTGAAGATCGCGGTGTTGCACTCGTTCCACATCGGGATCTTGGGCCGCAGGCCGATCCGGTCGGGCTGCCATGCCTGCCGTACGGCGGCGGCCGTGAGCATGTTGGGCATCGGCGAGGGGCGCCTCTCGGCCGCGCGCACCTCGGGCATCTCGTAGACGGAGGTGCGCGTGGGGGTGCCGCCGCCGGCCTCGCTGCGCAGGTTGGCCAACTGGGTCTCCGGCGAGGTGGCCCACACCAGGAACAGCCAGGCGGCGCCGCGCTCGTGGGGCAGCGTGTTCCCGCTGATCCCGACCCCCGTGCCCCCGTACATGTTGGCCGTGGCGACCGGGCCCCTGGGCAGCACCGCGTAGCCGACCCTGCCGGGCAGCGCCGTCTCGTTGCTGGCCGCGAACTCATGCCAGTTCGGGCACATCGCCAGCCGGCCCGCGCGGAACGCGGCGCCGACACCGTCCCAGTCCCAGGTCTTGGAGGCGGGGTCGGCTATCGACAGCAGCCTGTTGTAGAACTCCGCGCCCGCGATGGCGGCGTCGGAGTCGAGCCGGCACGGTCCCGGATCGCGGGTGCCCAGACGTCCCACTTCCCTGCCGTTGTCGAAGTAGGTCCCGCCGTAGGACCACAGCACGTTGCTGAAGTCGTTCATCAGGGAGTCGTGCTGCCTGGCCTGGTGCCCGGTGCCGTACCTGACGTCCGAGGCCGCGTTCTCGTTGAACCACCGGGCGATGCGGAAGTACTCCTCCCAGGTCCGGTCACCGCCCGGGGTGGGGTCGAACCCGAGGTCGCCGGCCATGCGGTCGTGGTATTTCTCGAACAGGTCGCGCCGGTACTGCCAGATCATCGTCGGCGCGTCGTACGGCAGGGCGTAGAACGGCTCGGGATCGGCGAACCGGCCGGCGGCGTCCATCTGGACGGGGATGAAGTCGCCGACACCGCCGGGCAGGTCGGGCAGGTTCGGGTCCGCCTGCAGCGAGCGCAGGTCCACCAGCCCTCGCTGGTACGGCGCGAGCACCTGGTAGGGGTCGGCGTAGATCACCTGGTACTGGGCCCGGCCGGAGGCCAGGTCCAGGGCGACCCGCTGGACCAGCGCGCTCAGTTCGAGCGTCACGATCCTGACCTCGATCCCCGTCAGGTCGGTGAACGGCTTGGTGTGGGCGGCGATGGCGGCGGTGGGAGCGGTGTTCTCCGAGATGAGGTTCAAGGTGGCGCCCTGGAACTGGCGCCACGGGCCGGCGTCGGCGGTTCGCGCCACGTCACTGCGGGAGCCGCACGAGACCAGGCCGGCGCCCAGAGCCGCCGACGCCCCGGCGGCCAAGGCCCCGCGCAGGACGTCGCGTCTGCTCGGCTGAGGTGGATAGCGGTCCACTGTCCACTTCACCCCCGAGTACCGTCGCAGGAAAGGGCAACGGTTCCAGGGTCATCCCATATGGACAATTATGGAAACGAATATGTAAGACTTTCGCAGACTTAATATGAGATTTTGGCTTTAGCTGGTCGGGTAAAACGGATCACCCGGTGGTCACGCGCGCCGGCCCGGCTCGGCGAGCTCCCGCACCGTCGCACGGGCGCCCTTGGTGTGCAGCGACTCCAGCGTGCGCAGGTACGGCGCCACGAACCGTTCGTCCTCGGCGAGATCGCCGAAGATCTCGCGGTTCGCGATGAACGCCGTGGGCCGCCGGTGCTGCGTTCGCGCGATGGCCGTCAACCGATCCGCGAGCCGATCGACGATCGTGATGGGCTCGCCCGATTCGTCGACGCCCTCGGCGTAGCGCGCCCAACTGGCCACCACGGCGGCCGCGCGGGTCACCTCACCGGCCCCGGCCAACTGCTCGCGCACGACGGGGAGCACCCACTTGGGGATCCGGTCGGAGGAGGCGGCGCACAGTCTCGCGAGCGTGTCGCGTACCTCGGGGTTGGAGAATCGCTCGATCAGGGTCCGCTTGTAGGCGTCCAGATCGACGCCCGGCACCGGCCGCAGCACCGGGGTGGCCTCGATGTCCATGTAGTCGAGCAGGAACGCCGCGAGAGCGGCGTCGGTGGCCGCCTCGTGGACGTACCGGTACCCGCTCAGGTAGCCGAAGTAGGCCAGCGCCTGGTGCCCGGCGTTGAGCAGGCGCAGCTTCATCAGCTCGTACGGCTCGACGTCCGCGACGACCTGCACCCCCGCCTCTTCCAGCGGCGGACGGCCGTCGGTGAAGCCCTCCTGCAGCACCCACTGCGTGAACGGCTCGCAGACGACCGGCCAGGCGTCCCGGACGCCGAACCGCCGGGCCACGGCCTCGCGATCCCGGTCGGTGGTGGCCGGCGTGATGCGATCGACCATGGAGCCGGGGAACGCGACATTGCCGTCGATCCATGCCGCGAGACCGGGGTCGGCGAGCCGGGCGAACGCGGTGAAGGCCCGCCGTGCGACGGCGCCGTTCTCCTGGACGTTGTCGCACGACATGATCGTGAACGGCGTCAGCCCTCGCTCGCGCCGCCGGCGAAGCGCCTCGGTGACCAGGCCGAACACCGTGGCCGGAGTGGCCCCCGGCTCCAGGTCGGCGCGGATCGCGGGTGCCTCCGCGTCGAACTCGCCGGTCACGGGATGGATGTTGTAGCCGCCTTCGGTGATGGTCAGCGACACGATGCGTACGGCGGGGCCGGCCATCTTCTCGATGACCGCCTCGGGGTCGTCGGGCGCGAAGAGATACTCGACGATCGACCCGATGACCCGGGCTTCGAGGGTCCCGTCGGGGTGCTTCAGCACCAGCGTGTAGAGGCCGTCCTGCGCGGTCAGCGCCTCGCGCATCCGCACGTCCTCCGGCAGGACCCCGACGCCGCAGATCGCCCAGTCGAACGCCTTGCCCGCGTTCATCAGCCGGTCGAGGTACATCGCCTGATGCGCGCGGTGGAACCCGCCCACCCCGAAGTGGACGATGCCGGCCGTGAGCCGCGACCGGTCGTAGGAGGGCACCGCCACCTGCCTCGCAAGACCGGTCACCGTCTCCTGCGTCAGCGCCGTCACTGCCCTCAGCCCCCTTCAGCGCCCCCCTTACGCCCAGCATGGCCGACCCGGCCGGCTTCAAACTCCCGGCCCTGGCGCGCGGCGGTCGTACGAGGGCGCGTGATGCCGCTCAGAGGTTCCCCAGCGCCGACAGGCACCTCCAGATCCACACGATCAGGCGCACGAGGAGGTGTGCGATCCGGCGGAAGGGCCACAGGATCCACACCAGCAGCCGCTCGATCCAGGCGAGCGGGGTCAGCAGGACGGCCTCCGCGATCTCGCCCGGGTCCAGCGATCGCAGGAGCCGGCACCAGCCGCGGTGCCCCTGCCTGCCGTACACCACCGCCGCGGTCAGCAGGAGCACGAGTGTCACCGCCGACATGAGGACGAGCCCCGGCGGCCCCCACCACCAGATCACGCCCGCCGTCCACGCGACCGCGTACAGCACCCATTGGAGCACCAGGCCGCCCAGCAGCTTGCCCATGCCGCCCTCCGACCGGACGTGCCGTGCGAGACACGCCCGCCGGGCCACGCACACGTCGGGCAGGGAGTCGTCGAGCGGGGAGTCGTCGAGCGGGACGACGTGCCCGGAGGGGCCGGGCCGCGCCACCGGCCCCTCCCTCCGGCTCAGGGGATGGACGTCATCATTCACACCTCCGCTCTAATCGGGCCCGCTTGGATCCCACTGGTCGATCACTTGGCCGTGCCCCCGGGCCCGCGTTCGCGCGCTCCCCGCGGCGAGGTCACGGCTTGGGGGAGGTGTGCTGCACCGGGACGGCGTGGTCGTCGTCCGGGGTGGTATGAGCGAGGATGCGGGCGCCCGCACGACGCAGGACGATGACGGCTGCCAGCGCGGACAGCGGGACCAGCAGCAGGCCCGCGCGCAGGCCGTTGCCGAGCCCGGCGGATTCGGCCAGGTCGCTGACCACACCGATGGCAGTGGGGCCCAGACTCTGGCCCAGCAGGTTGACCGAGAAGATGTAGAAGGCCGACGCCAGGCCGCGCCGGGAGGGCGGGCATACGTTCTGTACGGCGGCGGCCAGCGGGCCCTGGAAGAGGCCGAGCAGTCCCGCCGGGATCGCCAGGACGAGCAGCGCCGCCAGGCCACCGGGGGCGGCGAGGAAAAGGGGGAACAGCGCGACGACCACCACGGAGGACAGCAGGACGACGCGGGTGTGGCCGTCGCGTCGCCGCAGGTACAGCCGGTCGCCGAGGACGCCGCCGCCCCAGGTGCCGGCGAGTCCGACGACCCCGAACATCAGCCCCAGGACGATCCCCGCGCGGCCGGACGACCAGTCGAAGGTCCGCTGGAAGTAGGCGGGCAGCCAGGCCAGGGCCCCGTACACGCCGAACGCGCACAGCACACCGCCCGCCAGGATGGAGCGCATCGGAGGGTTGGCCAGAAGCTCCCGTGTCGCTGACCGGAAGCCGTGCCGGGGCAGGCCGGCGCGGTGCGCTGCCGCACCGGTACCGCCGCGGGCCCGCGGGTCCCGCATCACCGCCAGCACCAGGACGGTCATCACCAGGCCGGGCACGGCGGAGGCGTAGAAGGCCGCGCGCCAGCCGTATTCCTGGGCGATCAGGCCGCCCACGGCGAACGCCAGCAGCAGTCCCAGCGGCGAACCGGCCTGGATGGTGGCGATGGCGAAGCCCCGGCGTTCGGGGGGATACAGGTCGGAGGCGATGGAGTGGGCGCTGGGCGTGGCGCCGGCCTCGCCCACCGCGACGCCCATGCGCGAGATCAGCAGGTGCCAGAAGTTCCCCGCCAGCCCGCAGGTCGCGCTGATCACACTCCAGGACGCGGTCGCCACGGCGATGATCCTGGTGCGGTCCACGCGGTCGGCCATCCAGCCGACCGGGATGGTGAGGGTGGCGTAGACGGCGGCGAAGGCGACCCCGCTGAGCAGGCCGAGCTGGGAGTCGGTGAGGTTCAGATCCTCGGCGATGGGGTGGGCGAGGATCGCCATGATCTGCCGGTCGAGCAGGCTGACCAGGGTGACCCCGAGCAGGATCAGCAGGGTGAGTCGGCGACGGGTCGGCGAGACGGGCGTGCGAGCGGTCATGGCCGGCTACCTCCGAGGCGGGTCAGTCCGACGAGGGGGTGGGGGAGGGCAGTCCGGCGTTCCACGGCCACTGCCGTCGCATCTGCTGCTCCAGCGCGTCGATCTCCGGCAGCAGGCTCAATGTGTGGTCCAGTTCGTCCAGCCCCTCCAGCAGGCGGCGGCGGGCGAACTCGGTGATGGCGAAGGGGCGGGCGACGCCGTCCTCGTCGCTGACCGTGCGCGCGTCCAGGTCGACGGTGAGGCGGCTGCCCGGTGCGGCCTGGAGGCGGGCGGTCAGCTCCGCCACCTCCGGTTCGGGCAGGACGACCGGCACCATGCCGTTCTTGAGCGCGTTGCCGTAGAAGATGTCCCCGAAGCCGGGCGCGATGACGGCGCGGATGCCGAAGTCCCACAGTGCGTAGACGGCCTCTTCGCGGGAGGAGCCGCAGCCGAAGTTGGGCCCGGACACCAGGATCTGGGCGCCCTGGACGGCCGGATGGTTGAGGGGCAGGTCGGCGCGCGGCTCGCCGTCCGGGCCGAACCGCACGTCGTGCAGGCAGGCGCGGCCGAACCCGCCATCCCGCCCGGCGCGCAGGAACCTGGCCGGGATGATCTGGTCGGTGTCCACGTTGGGCATGGGCAGCGGCGCGGCTATCGCCGTCAGGGTGCGGAACGGGTCCATCAGCCGGTCCTCCCTTCGATCAGCCGCCGTACGTCGGTGAGGCATCCGGTCACCGCGGCGGCGGCGGCCATCGCCGGACTCATCAGGTGGGTGCGCGCACCGGGGCCCTGGCGGCCCACGAAGTTGCGGTTGGAGGTGGAGGCGACGCGTTCGCCGGGGGCGGCGATGTCGCCGTTGAGCCCGACGCACATGGAGCATCCCGCCTCGCGCCACTCGAACCCGGCGGCGCGGAACACCTCGTCGAGCCCTTCGCGCTGGGCGGCGTGCCGCACGGGGGTGGACCCGGGAACGACCACCGCGGTGACCCCGGGAGCGACCGATCGGCCGCGGACGACCTCGGCGGCGGCCCGCAGGTCCTCCAGCCGGCCGTTCGTGCAGGAGCCGATGAACACCCGGTCGACCGGGATGCCCTCGATCGGGGTGCCCGGGACGAGGCCGAGGTAGTCCAGCGCTTGGCGCATCGCCTCCCGCCGGGTCTCGTCGGCCTGTCCGGGATCGGGGACGCGCCCGTCTACGCCGACCACGTCCTGAGGGCTGGTGCCCCAGGTGACCATGGGGGCGACGGCCGTGGCGTCCATCCGGATCTCCTGGTCGAACCGCGCGCCGGGGTCGGTGGCCAGGCCGAGCCAGTCCTGCGCGGCCCGGTCCCAGTCGGCTCCGGCGGGGGCGAACGGGCGTCCGCGGACGTACCGCAGGGTCGTCTCGTCGGGGGCGATGAGCCCGGCGCGGGCGCCGGCCTCGATCGACATGTTGCAGACGGTGAGGCGGCCCTCCATGCTCAGCGCCCGGATCGCGGGCCCGGCGTACTCGATGACATGACCGGTGGCGCCGTCCGCGCCGATGCGGCCGATGACGGCCAGGATCAGGTCCTTGGCGGTGACGCCGGGGCCGAGGTCACCGGTCACCGTGATCCGCATGGTCCGGGGCCGCCGCTGCCACAGCGTCTGGGTGGCCAGCACGTGGGCGACCTCGGAGGCGCCGATCCCCAGGCCGTACGCGCCGAGCGCACCGTGCGTGGAGGCGTGGCTGTCGCCGCACACCACCGTCATGCCGGGCAGGGTGATGCCCTGCTCCGGCCCGACGACGTGCACGATGCCCTGCCGGTCGTCGCCGAGGCCGAAGGCGCGGACGCCCGCGCCGTCCAGGTTCCGCTGGAACAGTTCCAGGGCCGCGCGCTGGAAGCCGGTCAGGGCGGTGCGGCCCGGTGCGGTGGGCACGATGTGGTCGGCCATCCCCACGGTGCGGTCGGGGCGGCGCACCTTCAGGCCGCGCCGGGCCAGGATCTCGAAGCCGCGCGCCGAACCCTCGTGCACCAGGTGGCGGTCGATGGCCAGCAGGGCCTGGCCGTCGTCGTCCTCGGTGACGGTGTGGCGGCGCCAGATCTTCTCGAACATGGTCAGCGGCTCGAACATGGTCAGCGGCTCGAACATGGTCAGCGGCGCGCTCATCACGGCACCTCCGCGTACCGCTCGCGGTGGGCGTCCCACTCGTCGGCGCCGAAGCGGGAGAAGCCCTTGCGCGGCGTGACCGATCCGAAGTCCGGATGGCGCCCTTCGGCCAGGGTGGTCCCCAGTATCCGGTCGCACGCGCCGACCACTGCGGCCAGCAGCACGCCGGGCAGGATCGCCACCTTGTACCCGGCGCGCTGGACGGCGGCGAAGTCCAGCAGCGGTGTCCGGCCGCCGGGGACCAGGTTGAGCAGGCAGGGGCCGTGTACGAGCCGGGGTACCGCCTCGACCTCCTCCACGGTCTGCGGCGCCTCCACGAACGCCAGATCGGCTCCGGCGTCCAGTGCCGCGTTGGCCCGGGCGACGGCCTCCGGCAGGCCGTGCTCGGCGCGGGCGTCGGTGCGGGCGATGATCAGCATTTCGCGGCGGGCGTCCACGGCGGCCCTGATCCGGCTGACGAACTCGGCGGCGTCGATCACGGACTTGTCGTCCAGGTGCCCGCACTTCTTGGGGAACCGCTGGTCCTCCAGGTGCAGCGCGGCGACCCCACGCCGCTCGTACTCGCGGACGGTGCGGATCGTGTTCAGCTCGTTGCCGTATCCGGTGTCGGCGTCGGCGATCAGCGGGACGGCCACCGCCTGTGCCATCCGCCCGGCGTTGTCGGCCATCTCGGTCTGCGTGAGCAGCCCGTAGTCGGGATAGCCGAGCGCGGCCGCGGTTCCGGCACCGGTCATGTAGACCGCCTCCGCTCCGGCCTGCGCCACCGCGCGGGCGGTGATGCAGTCGTACGCGCCGGGCGCGACCACCAGGTCGTCACGGCGGAGCATGGCCCGCAGCAGGGCCGCTCCCTGCTCCGTTGTCGTCACCTCGGACCTCCTCGCATTAACGGAGGATTACAAACTTTCTTCTTTTGTCGTCTTTGTCAACGCCCTGAGGTGTCGGGCCGTGTACGGAGGGGTGTGCGCGGGCCGGCCCTTTTCGACAGAGCAGCGAAAACGGTCCATCATGCCCACATGGACACTCGGGATCGGATCTTGAAGGCCGCCGCCACCGTGTTCAGCCGGTACGGCTTCCGGCAGACGAACATGGAGATCATCGCCCAGGAGGCGGGACTGTCGAGACAGGCGCTGTACCGCTACTTCCCCAACAAGGAGTCGCTGTTCACGGGCGTGGTGGAGGATCTGCACCGCGCGGCGCTGGAGGCCGGTGAGGCCGCCGTGGTCACCGCCACCCGCGAGGGCAGGGGCCTGGCCGACGTCCTGTACGCCCAGCTCGACGCGCGGTTCGGCCACTTCATGGACCGGCTGGAGCACTCCCCGCACACCGAGGAGCTCACCGAGGAGAACACGGCGCTGGCGGCCGACACCGCGGCCCGGTACGCCGAGCTGCTGCGCGAGGCGGTGACCCGGGTGATCCGCGCCGCGATCACGGTGGACGGGCTGTCGCTGCGCCCCGGCCTGACCCCCGAACGGCTCGCCCACCTGGTCATCCATGCCTCCCGAGGGCTCAAGAACGCCCGTCCCACGCCCGATCTGGACCGTTTCCGCGCCGACCTGCGGCAGTTGGTCGACCTGCTGGTGGACGGCGCGCTGGCGGCGCAGCCGGACGAGCCGGCGCGCACCCGCCGCCGGGCCTCCGCCGGCCACAGGTGACCTTCGGGGTCCAGCGTTGACATAGTTGACACCAGAAGAAACTATGTAACGCAGCGATCCCGAAGGAGTCCACCATGACCGACACTCTGGGCTGGCGCCGCGTCTACGGCATCGCCACCCCGTCCACCAACACCGTCGTCCAGCCCGAGTACGACGCCATGCGCCCGGTGGGCGTGACCAACCACGTGGAGGGGATGCACATCCCCGACGACCCGCTGCGCACCGGCGACGACGGCGAGGAACTGATCCGCCGCATCGACGCCGCGCTGGAGAACGCCGTCGACCGGCTGGCCACCTGCCGGCCCGACCACATCGTGCTGGGCATCTCGGCCGAGAGCATCTGGGGCGGCGGCCTGGAGCCCGCCCGGCGGATCGCCGAGCGCATCCGCGCCCGGGCCGGCGACCTGCCGGTGACGCAGGCCGCCGACGCTCTGCCGGCCGCGCTGAAGGCGGTGGGCGTCGGCCGCCGGGTCGCGGTGGTGGACCCCTACTCCGAGATCGCCGAAGGTCACCTCGCGCAGTTCTTCGACGAGGCCGGATTCGAGCTGGTGCGCTGTGCCCACGTTCCCGCCAAGAGCCCCACGCTGATCGCGCACACCACCGACGCCGAGCTGATCGGGGCCCTGCGCAAAGCCGACGGCGACGACGTCGAGGCCATCGTGCAGTTCGGCGCCAACCTGCCGGCCGCCCGGCTGATGGGCGAGGCCGAACGGTGGCTGGGCAAGCCGGTGATCGCGGTGAACACCGCCACCTACTGGCACGCGCTGCGCTCGGACGGCATCCAGGACAAGGTGCAGGGCTTCGGCTCACTGCTCAGCCACCACTGATCCGCCCGCCGCGACCGGCCGGGCCGCCCGAGGGCGGCCCGGCCTTTCCCGTCAGCGGCCGAACTCGGCCAGCAGGCGCCTGCAGCGGATCACCCAGCGGTCCCGCTCGTCCTCGATCTCGGCGATCGAGCGTCCCGCCGCCTCCGCGTGAACGCCCGCGATCAGCCGCGCCATCGGATCGCCCGCCGGAAGGTCTCCGGTCAGCGTGCCGAACGCGGCGAGGAACCCCTCGATGCCCCGTTCCCCTCCGGCCAGGTGCATGTTGAGCAGCGGCCCGACCAGCGCCGAACGCAGGCCAGGGCCCCAGGTCAGCGCGTCGTCCACGGCCCGCGCGTCACCGACGCCCTCCAGGACGATGGCGACGGCCTCGCGGGTGAGGGCCGACTGCAGCCGGTTGACGATGTGGCCCGGTGTCTCGCGGTCCAGCCGCAGCGGGCGTTTGCCGACCGAGCGGTAGACCTGTATCGCCGCGGTCACCGCGGCCTCGGCCGTCTGCTCGCCGCCCACGACTTCCACCAGCGGCATCAGGTGCGGAGGGTTGAGCGGATGGCCGATGACCATGCGCTCGGGGCGCGCCTGCCCCCGCTGGATCTCGCTGATCGGAATGCCGGACGAGCTGGAGGCGATGACGGCGCCCTCCGGCGCCGCCTTGTCGATCTCGGCGAACAGCGACCGCTTGAGGCCGAGGTCCTCCGGCCCGCTCTCCTGGACGAAGTCGGCGCCGGTCACCGCGGAGGCGATGTCGGGCGCGAAGGCCAGCAGGTCCGGGTCGGGGTCGGCCTCCGTGGCCAGGTCGCCCACCTCCCGCAGCAGCGGCCAGGCCCGTTCCAGCCGGGCCCGCAGCGCCGGCTCGGCCTTCGGGTCGGTGTCGGTGACGACGACCCGGTGCCCGTGGGCGAGGAAGGCGGCCGCCCAGCCCGCCCCCATCAACCCGCCGCCGACCAGTGCGATCCGCATCAGCGTCCGTCCTTTCCGCCGGCCGTCCGCACGGCGTCCCGGGTGAAGCCGTACAGCCTGGCCGGGTTGTCGACCAGGATCGCCCTGCGGTCCTCGGGCCCCGGTACGGCGCGGGCCAGCAGGTCCAGCAGGTCGCCCTCCTCCGGCATGGGCGCGCCCATGCCGGGATGCGGCCAGTTGCTCCCCCACAGCGTCCGGTCGGGCGCCAGCTCGTGCAGCGCGGCCATCAGCTCGCGGGTGTCGTCGTGCCCGGGCCGGTGGGGAGACACCAGGTACGGCGCGGACAGCTTGACCCAGGCGCCCGCGTCCGCCAGCAGGCGCCGCAGCGCGATGAAGCCGGGACCGCCGGGGACCTCGGAGGCCGGCAGCGTCCCCATGTGGTCGACCACGACCGGCACCGGCAGGCCCGCCAGCAGCCCGGCGTGCTCGGCGAGACCCGCTCCGTCCAGGATGACCTGGACGTGCCAGCCCAGGTCCGCGAGCCGCGGGGCGAAGGCGGGCAGGTCCGCCGGGGTGAGGGCGGCACGGTACAGGGGGTTGACCCGGACGCCTCGCACACCGGCGATGTGCAGCCTGGCCAGCTCGTCGTCGGTGACGCCGGGCGGGACCACCGCGACACCGCGCAGCCGGTCGCCGTGCGCGGCCAGCGCGTCCAGCAGCAGGGTGTTGTCCACGCCGTAGACGCTGGGCTGCACGAGCACCCCCCGTTCCAGGCCGACCCGCTCGCTGACCTGGAGGTAGTGCTCCAGGAAGGCGTCGGCCGGGGTGTAGGCGCGCTCGGCCGCATAGGGATACCGGCCGGTGGGGCCGAAGACGTGGAAGTGGGTGTCGCAGGCCCCCGGCGGCAGCGGCTCGGACGGCGGCCGGGGCCTGAGGTTGGGAGGTGCGAACTGCGGCGCGATGTGCACGTGGGTGTTTCCTCTCCGGGTCGGGACGTTGGCCGCCCCGTATCGATTCGTTGACATATTTTCGCGTTTTGTCATATATGTAAACCATGCAACCCACCAGATTCGCCGGCCGGACGGCCGTGGTGACCGGGGCGGCCAGGGGTATCGGGCTCGCCTGTGCCCGCAGGTTCGCCGAGGAGGGCGCCTCGGTGGCGCTGGTCGACCTGCCCGGCTCGGACGGCGCCGCTCAGGCCGAACGGCTCGCCGCCGAGGGGCACACGGCCCGCTTCTACCCCTGCGACGTCACGGATCGCCCGGCGGTGAACGGGACGTTCGACAAGATCGCCGCCGAGCTGGGCGTGCCCGACGTGCTGCACGCCAACGCGGGCATCCTGCGTGGCAGCGACTTCCCCGACACCACCGAGGAGGAGTGGAACGCGGTTCTGACCGGCAATCTGACCTCGGTGTTCCTGTGCGGGCAGGCCGCCGCCCGGCTGATGATCTCCGCTCGGCGTCCCGGGGCGATCGTCAACACCGCCTCGATCGCCGTCCTGCTGACCGCGCCCGAGGGCGCCGCGTACAGCGCCTCCAAGGGCGGAGTGGCCGCACTGACCAGGGCGATGGCACTCAGCCTGGCCCGGCACGGCATCCGGGTGAACGCGATCGGCCCCGGCACCGTCGCCACCGAGATGATGGCGCCCGCCCTGGCCCACCAGGAGCTGGCGGACCAGATCCTGTCACGCACCCCGCTCGGACGGTACGCCCGGCCCGAGGACATCGCCGGCGTCGTCGCCTTCCTCGCCGGCGATGACGCCGCCTACCTGACCGGCCAGACCCTTTACATCGACGGCGGGCGGCTGGCCCTGAACTACACCACCACCGCGCGGGCCTCGGCGGGCCGGCCATGAGCCCCGAACACGCGCACGTGCTGCTGACCGAGCCGGTGCCGCCCATCATCGAGGGCCTGGCCCCGCACTTCGAGGTCCACCGCCTCTGGGAGATTGGAAGAGAGCAGGCGATCGAGAAGGCGGGCCGGGACATCCGGGCCATCGCCGTCGGCCCCAAGGCGGTCGTGGACGCCGGCCTCATCGCCGCCCTGCCCGCCCTGGAGATCATCGCCAAGTTCGGCGTCGGGTACGAGACCATCGACGTGGCCGCGGCCGCGCGGCACGGGGTCGTGGTCACCAACACCGCCGGCGCGCCCACCGAGGAGGTCGCCGACTTCGCCCTCGGCCTGCTGCTGGCCGCCGTCCGGCAGATCCCGCAGGCCGCCCGCTACCTGAGCGACGGGGAGTGGGGCCCGGGCCGGTTCTTCCCGCTCACCGCCACGCTGCGCGGGCGGCGGGTGGGCATCCTCGGCCTCGGCGCGATCGGCCGGGCCGTGGCCCGCCGCTGCGAGGGGTTCGGCCTTCCGGTGGCCTACCACGGCCGCACCAGGCAGGCCGGCGTACCGTACCCGTACTACGACTCCCCGCGCAGCCTGGCCGCGGCCGTGGACACGCTGATCGTCACCGCGGCGGGCGGGCCCGGCACCGCCGGCCTGGTCGACGCGCAGGTGCTGCGCGCCCTCGGCCCCGACGGGGTGCTGGTCAACGTCGCCCGCGGCTCGATCGTCGACCAGCCCGCCCTGCTGGAGGCGCTGCGCGAGGGCACCATCCGGACCGCCGCTCTGGACGTGTTCGCCGGTGAGCCCGAGACGCCGCGCGACCTGCTGGCCTTCGACCACGTCGTCGTCACGCCCCACACCGGGGCGGGCTCCCTGCACACGGTGCTGGAGATGAGCCGGCTGGTGGTGGAGAACCTGGTGTCCTGGTTCTCCGGCGCGGGACCCCTCAGTCCCGTCCCCGAGACCCCCTGGAGGAAGCGCTGATGCGTGCCGCGCAGATCACCGCCTTCGGCGGCCCCGAGGTGCTTCGCGAGACCGAGGTCCCGGCGCCCGAACCCCTTGCCGGTCAGATCGTCATGGCGGTGGAGACAGCGGGCGTGAACTTCGCCGAAGTCCTGATGCGCCAGGGGAAGATGCCCGGCCTGCGGCCCCCGGTCGTCCCCGGCCTGGAGGCCGCCGGTCGGGTCGCCGCGGTCGGCGAGGGCGTGCGCGGCTTCACGCCCGGCGCGCCCGTCGCCGCGTTCACCTTCTCCGGCTACGCCCAGTTCGCCGCGGTGGACGCCCGGCTGGCCGTGCCGCTCGGCGATTTCCCGGACACCGCGTTCGCGGCCACCGTTCCCTGCGCCGCGGTGAGCGGATATCTGATGCTGGACCACCTCGCCCGGCTGCGGCAGGGGGAGACGGTGCTGATCCACGGGGCCGCCGGAGGTGTCGGCGGCCTGGCCGCGCAGATCGCCCGCGCGCTGGGGGCAGAGCGCGTCCTGGGCACCGTCGGCCGCCCGGGCAAGGCCGAGTACGCCGCCGGACTCGGCTACGACGAGGTGTTCGACCGCCAGGACTTCACCTCGGCGGTGGCCGACCTGACGAAGGGACGCGGCGTCGACGTCGTCCTGGAGATGCTGGGCGGCGAGCACGTCACCCGCAGCCTCGACGCACTGGCCCCGGGCGGCCGGGTCGTCTACTTCGGCGACCCGGACTTCGCCAGCCAGGCCACCGTCCCGGTCCAGCGGCTCCGCTCCGCCAACCACGGAGTCCTCGGCTTCTCCCTGGGCGGCCTGGCCTGGCAGAGCCCCGGACTGTGGCGCCCGGCCGCCGAGTCCGTGCTGCGCCTGGCCCGTGAGGGTCGCCTGCAGAGCACCGTCACCGGCGCCTATCCGCTGTCGGAGGCCTCCGCGGCACACGCCCTGCTGGAGTCGGGCAGGTCGGTCGGCAAGCTGGTTCTCCAGATACCGCCGGCCTGACACCGCTTCCCCGCGGCAGCGCTTTCGGGGGTGACCCGCGGGCCGTCCTCCCCGATGAACAGCTCGCCCGAGCGGGAGGGTGGGCTACCGGCCCGGCGCTGCCCGGCCGAGCTGGTAGAGGCCGGCGGCGGCGAACGCGAACGCGACCGTCGAGGCGATGGTGCGTACGAGGTATGACGGAATCAGGGATGACCCGGAGGGCGACCCTGAAGTCGCCCGCCCGAGGCGAGGCACGGCGCGAGGCGATCCTGGCCGCGGCCGCGCAGATCCTGGAGAGCGAGGGCATCACGGCGATGTCCGCGCGCAGGATCGCCGAGCAGGCGCACGCCTCGAAGGAGACCATCTACGCGCACTTCGGCGGCCGGCGCGGGCTGCTCGAAGCCCTGGTGCAACGGCAGTCGGCCGAGACCAACCGGCGTCTGCGCAGCGCGCTCGACGAGCCGGGCGGACAGCCCGTGCGCGCCGTCCTCGAAGAGGCGGTGCGCGGGTTGTTGACGCTGCTGACCGGCGCCAGATCCCTCGCCCTCAACCGCGCCGCGATCGCCGGCGTGCCGGGCGATCGTGAACTGGCCGACGCGCTGTACGCGGCCGGCCGGGCGACGACCGGGCCGCTGTTCGAGGCGCTGCTCGCCCAAGCCGCCCGCGATGGGGAGCTGACCTGCCCGGACTCCGTCGAGGCGTTCGGCGTGCTGTTCGGACTCGCCGTCCGCGACGCGCAGATCACCGCCCTGCTCGGTGCCGGAAAGGAGTGGACGCAACAGGCGATCCAGGCGCGCGCCGCACACGCCGTCGCCTTGTTCTACCGCCTGTACGGCTCACCCGAGAGGTCGTGACCGTGCCGGACGCTGAGGCGTCACGACGGTTCGCGCCCGCCGGTGAAGGCGAGCCAGGGGGGCCGCCTCGCCGCGGAAGCCGGCGGGATCCACCTGTCCGGCCCCGTGAACCACCACACGCCTCGCTCGCGCGTGCCTCGGCCGCCCGGGAGAGCTTGTCGTCCCGTGTGGCCACCGCGCGATGGCGTTCGAGCCGGTTGTGCAGCCGGAGGTCGAAGGCGGGCGGCCGGGCTACAGGGGCGCGGCGTGCGCCTCTCGGCTTCCGGCGCGGCCCAGGGGCCTTCCGGAGATCTAGCCGTTCGGACGGATCACGATCGTCTGCAACGAGTTCCGTAGCTGCTCGGCGGCCTGGGGGGTGAGCCGCGCGAGGAACTCGCGCTCGGCGTCATCGGTCGCCTTGACGGCCTGGCGGAGAGTGTCCTTTCCGGCGTCGGTCAGTTCGACCACGTTGCGGCGCCGGTCCTCCGCGTCGGGGTGACGTGACACCAGACCTTTGGCCTCCAGCGCGTCCAGCATCGCGACCATCGTCGTGCGGTCGATGCCCAGCCGCTGCGCCGCCTGCTGCTGAGACGTCGGCTCGCGGCCGGTGAGGGCGAGCAGCACCCCGAGCTCGCGCCCGTCGATGCCGTACGGCGTCAACGCCTTGGTGGTGAGCTCGGCCATCCGAAGGTGCGCGTGCTTGAGCAGGTAGATCAGATTCCTGCTCAGCTCGGGGCCCGGCCCGTCGTTGCTGGACATGCTCTCCATTCTATTGCTAGGCTGATCGTCAGTACCACTGACAATCAGCTCGACGACACAAGAAGAGGAAAGCAATGATCCTGGTCACCGGAGGCTTGGGTTTCATCGGCTCCCACACCGTTCGGGCACTGCTCGACATGGGCGAGGGCTGCGTGCTGGTCCAGCGCAGGACCGGCGAGGTGCCGGCCGGCCTCGTCGGCGAGAACGTGGCGGTCGAGCGGGCCGACATCACCGATCTCGACGCGTTGCTCGACGTCGGCAAGCGCCACAAGATCACCGGCATCGTGCATCTCGCGTTCTCCATGCCGTGGCCGCCCGCGCCCGACCAGCCCATTGAGCAAACGCGAAAGGCCCTGGGCAGCCTGCTCAACATCATGCAGGCCGCCCAGGACTGGGGCGTGGCCCGAGTGGGCGTCGCGAGCACGATCGGCGTCTACTCCGGCATCGCGGACGAGGGCCCGCTCAGGGAGGACTCTCCGTTGCCGATGACCGCACCCCACGTGATCCCGACCTTCAAGAAGATCGGCGAGATGCTCAACGGCCACGTGGCCGACGTCACCGGCATCGAGGTCATCAACCACCGCATCTCCGGCACCTGGGGCCCGGGCGACCCCCACGGCGCGATGTTCTTCGCCGCCCCCGAACTCATCCATGCCGCCGCCAAGGGCACTGAGCCGGACCTCTCCACGCTCTTCGTGCCTCCGCACGCGGAAGACGCGATCGACCTGTGCTACGTCAAGGACACCGGCCGGGCCATCGCGCTCCTCCAGCTCGCGGACCGGCTCAACCACCGCACGTACAACGTCGGGTCCGGCCGCGCGACGACCAACGCCGAGATCATCGCCGCGATCAAGCAGGTCGTCCCCGACGCCCGGGTCGACCTGCCCACCGGAGGGCTGGGCCGGCAGAGCTACCTCGACATCACCCGGCTCCAGCAGGACACCGGCTACAAGCCCGAATACGACGCCGAGCGCGCGGCCGCCGAGTACATCGCCTGGCTGCGCGCCGGCAACGAGTACTGAGGGCCTCCGGGCGCGGGCGTCCGTGCGGGGAGAGCCGGTGGCCGGGCCGCTGGATGAGCCGGCTCGGGGCGGAGAACCTGGGGGTTCTCCGGGGCAGGACCTGAGTCCCGTCCCGGGGACCCCTGGAGGGAGCGCTGAAGCGTGCCGCCTGCCCGGCCCCCCTCGCGCCCGCCAGGCCGTCCGCGTCGTCCAAAGTGTCGGTGCGGATCTCTAGCATCGAGCCCATGACCACTGTGTCCCAGCTTCGCAAGGCGGCGCTCGGCCTTCCCGAGGTCGAGGAAGGCGCCCACTTCGGCATGGTCGCGTTCTCGGTGCGCGGCAAGGGGTTCGCCTCGGTGACGAAGGACGGCCAGGTGCAACTCCACCTGGGGGAGGCCGAGGTCGAGGCCGCGGTGTCCGCGCATCCGAGCGGCGAGCGGCTGTTCCGCAACGGCGCGCTCATCGGCTTCCGGGTGCCGGTGGCCGACATCGACGGCAAAGACCTCAACGCCCTGGTCCGGGTGGCGTGGTTCCACCGTGCTCCCAAGCGGCTGGCGGCGGCGCTCGCCGAGGCCGACGCGGGAACCAAGCCTGCCGATTGCGACCTGCCGGCCGCCATCGGCAGGCCGGCCACGCATGCCCTGCTCGGCGCCGGCCTGACCACTCTCGCCCAGGTCGCCACCCGCACCCGGGACGAACTGCTCGCCCTGCACGGGGTCGGCCCGAAGGCCGTGCGGATCCTGTCCGAGTCACTGGCCCAGAAGGGCATGTCGCTGCGCTGACGGCGCGAAGGCGACGATGACAGGCGGCGACCCGCCTGAACGCTCTCTCATCGGAGTGAGGGGTATGACGATCTCCCCCGGGCCGCGGTCTTCCGCGGAGATCCGTGCCTACCTCAGGGCCCGGCTCAACGATGCGCTTCGCCGGTCCGGCATGTACGGCGGTGAGCTCGCCCTGCGCCTGATGATCGATCACCTGGCCTACGCGGAGCACCAGGAGGAGTGGTGGGCGGAGGCGTTGCGGGCGCTGAAATCCCGGGGCGCCTTCGATTCCGCCGGCGTGACCGGGGCGTTCGGCACGGTGCTGCCCGGTTCCTGCGAAAACGACGTCGCCTCGATCTACGCGGAACTCGCCCACGATCAGGGTTGGCTGCGATCCGACAGAACGCTGACCGCCGGGGAGTACGCGTCCCTGCGCAGGGCCCTCAGCGCCTGGACCGCGCACGACCGCACACTCACCGAGGTACGACAGACGTTCGGCCCGCCCTCCGTGATCTTCGGCGGCGACAACCCCTTCTACGGCAAGACGCTGGCCTACCTGACCGAATCGGCCACGGAACCGATCATCTTCTTTCATCTGTGGAACGGGTCCTCGCGGAAAGCCGGATCGACCTGGTCCCCGATCCACGACGAACCCGTCCTGTTGGCCGTCCGCTTCGGAAGGGGCGCGTTCGAGGACACCTTCACCTTCACACCGGCCGGCGATCGGCGGCGGTCTGTTACCGGGGAGTGATCGGGCAACGGGGCATCTTCCACAAGGCGGGATGGCGGAAACGTGGTCGTTTCACCCCGTCTGCTCACGAACGGGGGCATTCGCCGCTGCCGCGCCGGGCGCGGTCTCGGGCGCCGGGCCGGTGGCGCTACTCGGCCGGGTTGTTCCGGCGTGGCGGGAGGCGGGGGAGATGGGCATCGGGATCGAGGGGGCCGGGGTGATCCCCAGTGCCTCCTGGCTGATCGCCTTTCTCCCGGCTGCGCGGTCGAGCGTTCGAGATGGTGGCGGAATTCGTTCTCCGGCCGGCGACTTGGTCGTGTCCTCGCGGCTCCGCCTGGCCGGGGTGGGGTGACGGCCGGCGGCGGGGAGGTTCATTACGGGGGCGTTACCGGGGGGGCGGGGCGCGTTACTTCCTTCGATCCCGGGCGGGGGATGTCTTGACTCCGCCGATGGCGGGTGGCAGTCTCCGGAATGTATCCAATTTACCTCTGTAGGCATCCAACCCATGGCGTCCCGCCCATCCGGCGGGAGTGAGACGGGTTCGCCGGCAGGAGGTGGCCTGGCGTGAGTGAGGGCAACATGCGTGAAGGCAGTGGGCACCGTGAAGGCAGTGGGGACAAGGTGTACTCCGGGGCGCCCGGTGACACGTTGCTGTTCGAGAACGACCGGGTGCGGGTCTGGTCGATGACCCTGGAGCCCGGTCAGGCGGTCGACTATCACCAGCACCACCACGACCACGTGGTGCTGTGGCCGGACGCGGGGCAGGCGCAGGCCAACGAGCTGGGCAGTGAGGAGTGGGGCCTGGTGCAGAACGCCGAGCCCGGGTTCGTGCTGTACCGGACCGTGGGCCACACCGCGCCGCTCACGCCGCACCGGATCAGGAACGTGGGGAGCAACACGGTCACGCACTACATCATCGAGCTGCTGGAGACGTCGCCCAGCGCCGAGGCGCACCCGTGGGTGTCCAACGGGCGCGGCGTGTTCGGCGCGCTGGAGGACGTCAAGGCCGAGGTGAAGGAGGGGGCCGCGGGGTGACGCGAGGCTAGCCATCCTCCAGGGGCGCCGGGGTGGCGGCGCGCGGAGGGGTGGAACGGGCGGCGGCGTGAATGTGACGGGGCCGTGGTCCGAGGAGTGGTCGCCATAGGTGGGCGCCGTCCGCCGGTACGGGCGGGGCGCGCCTGAGGCTGGGGCGCGGACGGCCGTGAGGGCCGGGGTGCGCGCCGGCCGCGGCGGTCGGCCGACCGCCGAGTTCTCCTGTGCCGGTCGCCGAACAGGCCGGCCGATTCGTTCGATTCACCGTTGTTCATCCTGTGCTGCCGCTGCCCGGCCGTGTGTCCGTCCGGCGGGCCGGTGGCGCAGGACTGTCTCGTCCCGTTCGTCGTGATCGCTCACATCGCCCGGCGGCGCCCCGTCGTGGCCGCCGGTTTCCGCTCCGCGTCCGCTCTCGTGGCGTCCACCTGGAGGAAAGCATGACCCTACAAGATCAAAGCGTTGCCGGGCAGGCGCGCGCAGGCCAGTTGCGGAAAGGGACGATCGGGGTGTTCGGGATGGTCTTCATGGTCATCGCGGCCACCGCGCCGCTGACCGCGATGGCCTCCAACATGTCCCTGAGCCTCGGCTTCGGCGTCGGCGCGGGCAGCGTCGGGCTGCTGCTGCTCACCGGGGCGCTGCTCGCGGTGTTCGCCGTCGGGTACGTCGTGCTGACCAGGTACGTCACCAACGCCGGCGCCTACTACGCCTTCATCGGCTTCGGCCTCGGCCGGGAGACCGGGGCGGCGGCCGCGTTCGTCGCCACGCTGGCCTACAACCTCGCGGCCGGCGGGATGATCGCGGCGACCGGCTACTTCGCCGACATCGCCGTCACCTCCTACCTGGGCGTGGACCTGCCCTGGTACGCGTACGGGGCGGTGGCGCTGGTGATCACCTTCTTCCTGGGGCTGCGCGGGGTGGAGATGGCCCAGCGGGTGACCAGCGTCATCTCGGTCGCCCAGTTCGGCATCATCCTGCTGCTCGGCCTGGCGATCCTCGTGGGCAGGCCCGGCGGATGGTCGCTGTCGGTGCTCTCGCCGGGCGAGATGTTCTCCGGCAACGTGGCGATGACCCTGGTGTTCTGCCTGCTGTGCTTCGGCGGGTTCGAGGCGACGGCGATCTACGGCGAGGAGGCGCACGCGCCGCGCCGGGCGATCAGGGTCGCGACGTACCTGGGGCTGGCCCTGCTGGTGGTGGTCTTCGCCTTCTCCACCTGGTCGCTGGCCGCCGCGTACGGGGATGTGAAGTCCGCGGCCGGCGAGGACCCCGGGTCGTTGGTCTTCCGCGCCGCGAACCTCTACCTCGGCGAGTGGTCCGGCCCGCTGTTCAGCGCGCTGGTCGCCTTCAGCTTCCTGGCCGCGGCGGTGGCCTTCCACAACATGTCCACCCGGTACATGTTCGCCCTGGGCCGCGCCCGCCTGCTGCCCGTCTTCCTGGCGCGGGTGCACGACCGGCACGGCACCCCCTACCTGAGCACGTACGTGCAGGTGGCGATCACCCTGGTGATGCTGGTCCCCTTCGCGGCGAGCGGCGCGGACCCGATCGTGAACCTCTTCCCCGCGGTCTCCGGGATCACCTCGCTGTCGCTGCTGACGCTGATGCTCGGCTGCTGCGTCAGCGTCGCGGTGGCCGCGCTGCGCGGCAAGGTCACCGAGCGGTGGTGGGAGACGGTGCTGGCGCCGGCGGTCGCCGGGAGCGGGGTGCTGGCCATCACGGTCATCGTGGTGGCGAACTACCAGGCCGTCACCGGCAGCGACTCGCCCTTGGTGGCGCTCATGCCGGCCCTCCCCGTCCTCGCGGCGCTGTACGGGGTGCTGGTGTCCCGGCGCAGGGGTCAGGCGCTGCTGGACGACGTGCCGGCCGCCTAGCCGCGGAGCGCAGGCCCGCCCCTGGCGGGCCAGCGCCCCACTAAATCCGGATAAAACCCTTCAAAACTGCATAAGTCTCTGTATATCGTCAAAACCGAATGCGGATTCGCGTTCGCGAGAGGACAGCCCATGGAAAGCACCGACACCCGTACGCTGCCCGCCACCCCACAGGAAGTCGTCGAGCGCGCCAGGATGCTGCGGCCGGTCCTGGCCGAGGACGGCCCCGAGATCGACGCGACCGGCTGCGACCCGGCCCGGAACATGAGGCTGCTCGGCGAAGCCGGGCTGCACGCGATCAACGTGCCCGTCGAGTACGGCGGCCTGTGGGACGGTCCCCCCTACGGAGGCTGGCGTCACTTCGTCGAGGCGCTGATCGAGGTGTCCGCCGCCGACGGCTCTACCGGCCAGTGCTGGTCCACCACCGGCCTGGTGGCCCGCGAGATCTTCCACAACGACGAGCTGGACAAGGAGACCAAGGCCCGGCTCGCCCACGAACTGCTGTACGAGGGCCGCCGCCTGGTCGCCTCGAACGCCGAGACCGGCGCAAGCGGGCGGGTGGTGGGCCGCAGGGTGCCCGGTGGCGTGGTGGTCAGCGGTGTCAAGACCTTCAACAGCAACAGCGGCGGCGGTGGCCGCGACCTGAGCTGCGTCAGCTTCGCGCTGCTCGGTGAGGACGGGGACACCGCCGCCGCGCCGCGGCACCACGCGCTGATCCGGCTGGACGATCCCGCCCTGGAACTGGGGCACGACTGGGACAACATGGGACAGCGCGGCACCTACAGCCAGACCATCACCTACCGGGACGTGTTCGTACCGGACGGGTGGCACTTCCCCTCGCACGGGCTGACGCCGTACTTCGTCGGCTCGGCCCTGCAACTCCACGGGGCGCTGCTCCAGGGGATCGGCGAGGGCGCCCTGGCCGCCGCCATCGCGTACCTGCGCGAGCTGAACCGGCCGAGCATGCCCTCCTTCCCCTCCGCCGCCGAGGACCCGTTGATGCACCGGCAGATCGGCGAGATGTCCAGCGAGCTGGCCGCGTCACGGGCGCTGCTGCTGGCCACCGCCGCCGAGCTGGACCATCCGGAGCTGATCGACCCCGCCGAGGAGGTCATGGTGCGCGGGTTCCGGGCCAAGGTGGCCGGCACCCGGGCCGGGCTGGACGTGACCGCCAGGATCTTCGACCTCACCGGGGCGCGCAGCACGGCGAACAAGTACCGCTTCGACCGCTTCTGGCGCAACGCCCGCACCTTCGGCAGCCACGACTCGCTGGACGCCAAGAACGCCTTCATCGGCGCGGCGGAGCTGACCGGCACCGTGCCCCCGCTGTCGGCGTACATGCGGGCCTGAACCGGTGCCGGGAAGGGAGGAATCGATGCACCCCAGCGAGCTGCTGGCGCCGATGGACTACGCCGCGCTGGCGCCCCGGGCGCTCACCGAGCCGCCGCCCGTCTCGGTGCTGCCGGGTGCGCGCAGCCACCTCAACGTGCCGTACGCGACCGTGATCGGTTGGCGGCCGCTCCAGCTCGACCTGCACCTGCCGGACGCGGGCGAAGGCCCGTTCCCGGTGGTGGTGTACGCGCACGGCGGCTCCTTCCTGGGCGGCATCAAGGCGCTGGGCTGCTGGTACGACCTGCCGGCCCGGGGCATAGCGGTCGCCTCGGTGGCGTACCGGCTGGCCGGGGAGGTGCGCTTCCCGGACCCGGTCGAGGACCTGCGGGCCGCGATCCGCTGGCTGCGCGCGCACGCGGGCCGGTACGGGCTGGACCCGGGGCGGGTCGCCGGGTGGGGCGGTTCGGCGGGCGCGTACCTGATGATGATGGCCGCGCTGACCTGGGACGAGCCGCTGGGCCGGGTGGTCGGCGAGCACACCGGCGAGTCCGCCGCGCTGTCGGCCGTGGTGGACCACTACGGGGTCGCCGACCTGGCCCGGATCAGAGAGGACGCGTCCGGCGGCCCGGAGGAGGAGATCCTGGCGGCCGAGCGCATCCTGCGGCACTTCCTGGGCTTCGACCCGAGGGCCGAACCGGACCTGTGGGCCGGCGCCGACCCGGTGCGCCGTGCGGAGCGGCTGGTGGCCCGGCACGGCGGCGGGCCGCCGTTCCTGATCATGCACGGCGACGCGGACCGCCGGGTGGGCCTGGCGCAGAGCCGCCGCCTGCACGCCGGGCTGACCGCCGCGGGCATCGACGCGGAGCTGGTCGTGCTGCCCGGGGCCGACCACGCCGGGCCGGAGTTCGCCGCGCCGGAGTCGGTGGACCGGGTGGTGGACTTCCTGTGGCGGACCTGGAGGGCCGCGCCCGCCGGGACGCCGGCCGTGCCGGGGGCGGCGCGATGAGCGGCGGGCCCGCGGCGCCGCAGCAGGAGCGCAGCCGGCGCTCCGCGCAGCAGATCCTCGCCGCCGCGGTGGACGTGCTGACGGCCGACGGCATCGCCGACTTCACCATGTCCAGCGTCTCCGAGCTCGCCGGGCTGTCCGTGGGCGGCGTCTACGGGCGCTTCCCGAACAAGCAGAGCCTGCTCCGCGAGGTCAAGAACGAGGTGCTGACCGAGCTGGAGGAGGCCATCGCCGAACGCCTCGCCGCCGTCGGCGAGAGCGGCGGCGGCCCGGCCGAGGTGCTGGAGGCGTTCGTCACCGGCCTGTCGGAGCACCTGTACGCCCGCACCCGGCTGTTCGCCTTCGTCTTCCTGCAGAGCGCCGACGACGCGGTGATGCGGCGCCGCGGGTTCGACTTCCACCAGCGGATGAAGGACGCGCTGCGCGACGCGCTCGCCCCGTACCCGATCGAGCCGGCCGGGCCGGGGGAGGCGGACCGGATCGACGTCGTCTACGAGGTCGTGGTGCAGAGCATCACCATCCGCGCCGTCTCGGCCGGCACCATCGCCGACGGCGAGCG
This sequence comes from Thermocatellispora tengchongensis, assembly GCF_014202315.1. Taxonomy (GTDB): domain Bacteria; phylum Actinomycetota; class Actinomycetes; order Streptosporangiales; family Streptosporangiaceae; genus Thermocatellispora; species Thermocatellispora tengchongensis. The sequence continues at coordinate 131,063 of NZ_JACHGN010000020.1, forward strand.
CACCTACCGCTCGGTCCCCGGCTGGCGCCAGTACGCCGCGGAGCTGACCGAGATCGCCCTGCTCTACCTGACCAGCCCGCCCCGGAGGTCATCATGATCCTCACCGAGCCGACCGACACGACGGTGCTGCGCGCGGCCTTCGGCTGCTTCCCCAGCGGGGTCACCGCCATCTGCGCCGTGATCGACGGCGAGCCGGCCGGGATGGCGGTCAGCTCGTTCACCTCGGTGTCGCTGGAGCCGCCGCTGATCTCGGTGTGCATCCAGAACACCTCCCGCACCTGGGTGCGGCTGCGCCGCGCGGCCCGCATCGGGGTCAGCGTGCTGGCCGACCGGCACGGCGACCACTGCCGGCGGCTGTCCCGCCGCACCGGCGACCGCTTCGGCGGCATCCCGTGGGACATCGCGGACAGCGGCGCGATGTTCGTGCGGGGCGCGCCCGCCCAGTTCGACTGCTCGCTTCACCGCGAGGTGGAGGCGGGCGACCATTCCATCGCGCTGCTGCGGGTGCACGCCCTGGCGGCGTGCCCGGCCAGCGCCCCGCTGGTGTTCCACGGCAGCACGTTCCGCAGGCTCGCCTAGGCGGGGCCGGTAAGGAGATCAGATGGACGACTTCGAGTGGTCCGGAGAGCAGGTCGTGCTCTGCAAGGACGACGCCCTCGGACTGCGCGCCGTGATCGCGGTGGACAGCACGGTGCTCGGCGGCGGACTCGGCGGGGTGCGCTTCAAGCACTACCCGTCGTACGGGGCCGGCATCCGCGAGGCGCAGCGGCTGGCCGCCGCCATGACCCTGAAGAACGCCGCCGCCGGGCTGGGCTACGGCGGCGCCAAGGCGGTCATCTTCGCCACCGAGCCGGGCGACCGCCGGGCCTTCATGCGGGCGTTCGGCGAGTTCACCGCGCGGCTCGGCGGCAGCTACCTGCCCGGGGTGGACATGGGCACCACCATGGACGACCTGCGCTGGATGGCCGAGGGCGGCGCCCCGGTCATCTCCGGCGAGGAGAACCCGTCCCCGTCCACGGCGGTGGGCGTGCACCACGCCATCCGGGCGGCGGTCGCGCACCGGTTCGGCGCGGACACCCTGGACGGGCGGACCGTGCTGGTGCAGGGCGTGGGCCATGTCGGGGCGTCGCTGGCCCGGCTGGCCGCCGCGGACGGGGCCCGCCTGCTGCTGTCGGACCTGGACGGGGAACGCGCCGCCGCGCTGGCCCGCGAGCTGGGCGGGCGGGTCGTGCCGCCGGAGGAGGTCACCGCCACCCCCTGCGACGTGTACGCGCCGTGCGCGGCGGCCCGGGTGGTGCACCCGGGCTCGATCGCCACCCTGCGGTGCGACATCATCGCGGGGGCGGCGAACGACACGCTGGCCCACCCCTCCTGTGCCGATCTGCTGCACGCCCGGGGCATCACCTACGTGCCCGACTTCGTGGCCAACGCCGGCGGAGTGATCCAGATGGACGCCGTGCACCGCGGGCTGAGCCAGGGCGAGCTGGACGACGCCCTCGCCGCCATCGGCACCCGGGTGGCCCGGCTGCTGGCCGAGTCGGACGCGGAGGGCATCACCCCGCTGGCCGCCGCCGAGCGCGCCGCCCGCGCCCGGCTGGCCGGCGCGGCGTGAGGCGCGGCGTGACCGTTACCCGGCGGACCGGCGCGGCGTGAGGCGCGGCGTGACCGTTACCCGCCGGACCGGCGCGGCCTGACCGGGGCCGCACCCCCCGACCCCTCGGGCGCCCGTCACCGCCCGGGGACGCCGCCGCCGTCCCGGGACCACCACCACCCCGGGACGGCGGCGGCCCTGACTTCGGGGCGCCGTGGGCCGCGGGAGCGGGTCACGGCTCCTGGAAGCGGAGCAGGATCAGCTCCTGGGCCCGCTGGGTGTGCGCCATGATGAGCTCGCGGGCCCGCTCGCCGTCGCGCCTGTCGATGGCGTCGGCGATCCGGACGTGCTCCTCGGCGTTCTCCTCCAGCAGCCGGGGGTCGCCGTCCAGCGCCGACCAGGTGAGGTTGCGCGGCATGCGGTGGTGCAGGGTCTCCAGGGTGAGCTGGAGCTGGCGGTTGCCGCAGGCGGTGACGATGGTGGCGTGGAAGGCGTCGTTGGCCCGGTACCACAGGGCGCGCGACTCGGCCCGCGAATCCTCGCCGCCGGATCGCGCGTGCCGCACGGCCTCGCGGAAGATCCCGTCGGTCTCGCGCAGCACGTCGAGCTGGGCCTGGGTGATGTTGCGGGCCGCGAGGCAGGCGGCGTGCCCTTCGAGCACCCCGCGCACCTCGAACGCCTCGGTGATGTCGCGAATCGACGGGAGCTTCACCCGGGCGCCACGGTTGGCGACGATCTCGACCACGCCGAGGGCGTCGAGCTGGCGCAGGGCTTCGCGGACCGGGGTGCGGCTCACGCCGTACTCCTGCGCGATCCGCTCCTGCCGGATCCAGGAGCCGATCTTGATGTCCCCCGTGCTGATCCGGTCTTGCAGCGCGTTCACCAGGCCGGCGACCAGGCGGTCCTGATCGCGGGGCGACGAGGACGCGGCCGGCACTGGGCCGGGCTTCGGCACCGTCGGCTTCCCTTCTGCGGCGGGCGAGCCGGTCGCCCGAGGGTGGGATGCGGAGCTTTCTCGATTGGATACTAACGAGGATCGCGGGACCCGGCACATTCCAGTGCGCTCGATTTGTATCCAATCTGGATTGATCGGATGCAATATGCTATCCATGGATCAGACGAACGATCTCCCCCTGACCCGGCGTGCCTCCGCCTGCCGCCCGGCGATCGAGCGCCGGGCGCCACGAGCGTGACCGTCCGGCCGGCCCCGAAGGAGTTCCGGAGAGACCATGGGATGGACCAGGCCCGCGCCGTTCACCACCCGCCCGACACTGGAGGGCACCGTGGGCATGGCGGCCTCGACGCACTGGGCGGCCTCGGCGACCGCGATGGGCGTGCTGGAGCGCGGCGGCACGGCGTTCGACGCCGCCGTGGCCGCCGGGTTCGTGCTCCAGGTCGTCGAGCCGCACCTCAACGGCCCCGGCGGCGACCTCGTCGCCCTGTTCACCACGGCGGGCGACCCCACTCCGCGCGTGCTCGACGGTCAAGGCCCGGCCCCGGCGGGAGCGAGCGCGAAGCGGTACCGCGAGCTGGGCCTGGACCGGGTGCCGGGCGCGGGGGCCCTGGCCGCGGCGATCCCCGGAGCCGTGGACGCCTGGCTGATGCTGCTGCGCGACCACGGAACCTGGGAGGTCGCCGACGTGGTGGGGCCCGCGATCGGCTACGCCCGCCACGGGTTCCCGGCGGTGACGGGGCTGTGCACCACGATCTCGGCCGTGGCCGGTCTGTTCCGCGAGCACTGGGCCGACTCCGCCGCCCTGTGGCTGCCCGGCGGCCGGCCGCCCGTGCCGGGGCAGGTGCTGCGCAACCCGGTCTGGGCCGGCACGCTGGAACGCCTGGCCGCCGCCGCGACCGGGCCGACCAGGCAGGCCCGGGTGGACGCGGTGCGCAGGGCCTGGGCCGAGGGCTTCGTCGCCGAGGCGGTGGAGAAGTTCTGCGTCGTGCCGCACCGGCATTCCTGCGGCACCGACCACGCGGGCGTCCTGACCGGCGCCGACATGGCCGGCTACCGCGCCCGGATCACCGCCGCGGCGGTGGGCGGGTTCCGGGGGTACCGGATCGCCAAGACGCCCCCGTGGGGGCAGGGCCCGGCGCTGCTCGCCGCGCTGGCCACCCTCGACGGGTTCGACGACTGCGACCTCGACCCGTCCACCGAGCGCGGCGCGCACCTCGTACTGGAGGCGATGAAGCTCGCCCTGGCCGACCGCGACGCCTGGTACGGCGAGAGCGACGGCGCCCTCCTCGACGTCGAGGATCTGCTGGACCCCGGCTACGTCGCCGAGCGGCGAAGCCTGATCGGCGAGGAGGCGTCGGCGGACCTGCGCCCGGGACGCCTCGGCGGCCTGGTCCCGCGCCTGCCCGACCTCGCCCGCGTGGAGGCGCCGGAGCAGGCCGGGGAAGAGGCCGATGAGGGGGCGGTGGGCGAGCCGACGGTGCGGATCGGCGGGGAGGTCCGGGGCGACACCTGCCATCTGGACGTCGTGGACCGCTGGGGCAACCTCGTCTCGGCCACGCCGTCGGGCGGCTGGCTGCAGTCCTCGCCGGTGATCCCGGCGCTGGGCTTCGCCCTCGGCACGCGGCTGCAGATGACCTGGCTGCAGGACGGCCTGCCCGCCACGCTCACCCCGGGCCGCCGCCCGCGTACCACACTGACCCCGACACTGGTGCTGCGCGAGGAGACCCCGATCGCGGCGCTCGGCTCTCCCGGCGGCGACCAGCAGGACCAGTGGCAGCTGCTGTACCTGCTGCGCACCATCGTCGGGGGTTACACGCCGCAGCAGGCCATCGACGCCCCCGCCTTCCACACGACCTCGGCGCCCAGCTCCTTCTGGCCGCGCCACCGCACCCCGGCCGGGGCCGTGGTCGAGGACCGGCTCGGCGAGCGGGTCATCGCCGCCCTGGAACGCCGCGGCCACCGCGTCACCCGCGCCGGCGACTGGGCCCTCGGCCGCCTGTCGGCCGTCGGCCGCGACCCGGCCCGCCCGGGCGTCCTGTGGGCCGCCGCCAACCCCCGCGGCATGCAGGGCTACGCGGTGGGCCGCTGACGGGCGCGGTGTGACGGTGACGTCATCTCCCCCCGGCGGCCGGGCCGGCGCCGGTCAGCAGGGCGCCGGCACCCGGGATCGAGGGGCGGTGGCCGAGGGCGGTCAGGACCTCGTACGCGGTCGCCGTCGCCGCCGTGATCACGGGCAGGCCGAGCTCGTCCTCCACCGGTTGCACGGCCGCCAGCGAGGGCATCTGCACGCAGGCCGACAGCACGATCGCCTCGGCGCCCTCGCGGCGCAGCCCGCGGGCCAGGTCCGGCAGGCGCGCCGTGTCCAGGCGGCCGACGGCGAGGTTGTCGTCCACGCCCAGTGCGACCGCGTCGAGCACCGTGATCCCCTCGCCCTCCAGGTACTCGCGCACCATCTGGGTCAGCGCCGGGACGTAAGGGGTGACGATCGCGACCCGGCGGGCGCCCAGCGAGCCCAGCGCCCGGACCAGGGCTCCGGCGCTGCTGACCACGGCCGCGGGGTGGCCGTTGCGCTCGGCGGCCTCGGCGATGACCTTCTCGGAGTGGCGGTGGGCGCCGGGGCCCTGCGCCATCACCGCGACCAGGCACGCGTAGGCGATGACGTCCACGTCGGCGTCGGACACCGCGCTCGCGCACTCGGCCGCCCTGCCGACCATCGCCAGCAGTTCGGCGGTGTTGACGTTCTTCATCGTGGCGCGGGCGGAGTGGAAGGTGTAGCGGTGCCCGGTGGCGGCGCTCTGCCGCCGGAACAGCTCGGGCAGCTCGGTCTCCATCGTGGTGTTGGAGCTGGGCACGATGAGCCCGACCCGGGACGCGTTCATGGGGCCTCCTGGCCTGTGGCGGCGCGCATGGCGCGCCAGATCGACTCGGGGGTGATCGGAAGGGTGAACAGCTCCACGCCCCACGCCGAGAGCGCGTCGCAGACCGCGTTGGCCACCGCGGCGGCGGGCGGGATGGTGCCCGCCTCGCCGACCCCGCGCACGCCGAAGGGGGTGACCGGGGAGGGCACCTCGGTGTGCAGCAGCTCGACCGGCGGGACGTCGGCGGCCGTGGGCACGAAGTAGTCCATCATCGAGCCGTTGACGAGCTGGCCGGTGCCGGGGTCGTAGCGCAGCTCCTCGCCCAGGGCCGCGCCGAATCCCTGCGCGAGCGCGCCGCGGATCTGGCCCTCCACCACAGCCGGGTTGACGAGCGTGCCGCCGTCGTGCGCCAGGACGAACCGCTCCACGTCGAACTCGCCGGTCACCGGATCGACGCTCACCACGGCCGCCGCGGTGCCGAAGGAGTAGGCCGCGTCCATGGGCTCGAAGTGCGCGGTGCACTCCAGCCCGGGTTCCTCCTCCGGCGGGATGCCCTGGCCGGTCAGCGCGCGGGTGAAGACCTCCGCGAGCGGCACCGTACGGCCGTCGGCGCGGGCCTCGCGGCCCTCGATGCGGACCTCCTCCGGCGCGCACCCCAGCGCGTACGCCGCGATCCGCCGCGTCTTGGCCGCGAACTCCTCGCCCGCGGCCTTCAGGGCCCCCGAGGCGGCGATCATCGTGCGGGAGGCGAAGGCGCCGGTGTTCAGCGGCGAGGCCGCGGTGTCGCCCCCGTGCACCCGGACCGCGTCGTAGGCGATGCCGGTGACGTGCGAGATCACCTGGGCGAAGGCCGTCTCGCTGCTCTGCCCCATCGAGGACACGCCCGTGTACGCGTCCACGCCCCCGCTCCGGTTGGCCCGCAGCGTGACGCTCTCGTGGGCGCCGAACCTGGAGCCGCGCCTGGCCAGGAACCGGGAGCTGGCGTACCCGGTCCGCTCCACGAAGGAGGAGAACCCGATGCCCACGATCCGCCCGTCCTCTCGAAGCGTGCGGGGCGCGTCGCGGTGCCGGGACCAGCCCACCGCCTCGGCGGCCATGCGCAGGCAGCGCTCGTAGTCGCCGCTGTCGTAGACCGCGCCCGCCGGGTTCTCCCACGGCAGCTCGGCCTGCGTGACCATGTTGCGGGCGCGCAGCTCCACCGGGTCGGCGCCCAGTTCGCGCGCGAGCATGTCCATGAGACGCTCGTAGGCGAAGTTGACCTCGGGCTGCCCGTAGCCGCGGTAGGCCCCGATCGGGGTCTTGTTGGTGAGCGCGACCCGCCGCTCGACCAGCCCGTCGTGCACCTTGTACGGCCCGTTGAACACCACGCTGGACAGTTGGGCGGACCCGAACGGGGAGTTCCAGCCGCCGAGGTCGGTGACGTACCGGTCCATCATCGCCACGATCCGGCCCTCGGCGTCGGCGCCGATGGTGTAGTCGTGCACCGATTCGCGCGCGTGCGTGGATCCCCGGAAGTGCTCGCCCCGGTCCTCCACCCACTTGACCGGGAGCCGCAGCGCCATCGCGTGCACGCACGCCAGCACGTCCTCGGGGAAGACGCCCAGCTTCAGCCCGAAGCCGCCGCCGACGTCGCCCGCCACGGTTCGGATCTCGCTCTCGTCCAGGCCCAGGGTCTCGGCGAGCTGCTTGCGCACCAGGTGCGGGACCTGGGTGGAGGCGTGCACGGTGAGCATCCGGGCGCCCGGCCGCCACTGCGCCACCACGGCGCGGGGCTCCATGGGCAGCGCGGTGACCCGGTTGATCCGGAACCGGGCGCCGACCACCACGTCCGCCTCCCGCAGGCGTGCCTCGGGGTCGCCGCGCCGGTCGGTCTGCGCGGCCAGGAGGTTGGAGTCGAGCACGGCGGGCTGCAGCACCGGGGCGCCGGGGCCGAGCGCCTCCATCGTGTCCACGACGTGCGGCAGCGGCTCGTACTCGATGTCCAGCAGGTCCAGCGCGTCCTCGGCGATGTGCCTGCTCGTCGCGACCACGCTGACCACCGGCTGGCCCTCGTGCGTGGCGACGCCGTCCGCGAGCGCCCGGTACGGCAGCTCCGGCGCGCCCGGGACCGGGCGCAGCACGGTCAGCGGCCCGGTGGTCTCCCTGATGTCGGCGCCGGTCAGGATGTGCAGCACGCCCGGCAGCCGCTCGGCCCGCGAGGTGTCGATGGAGACGATCCGGGCGTGCGGGTAGGGGCAGCGGGCGACCGCCATCTGCGCCGCCCGCGCGGGCTGGACGTCGTCGGTGAACGCCCCGTCGCCGCGCAGCAGGCGGTGGTCCTCCTTGCGCGGCGCCGACGCGCCGAGCACGCCCCGCGCTGGCAGGTCGGGCCGGTCCATCTCGGAGCGGCTCAGGTCGGCAACGGTCATGTCCGAGCGTTCTCCTCCTCTTCGCCGGTCTCGGGCAGGCCGGCGAAGTACTCCTCGATCGCCGTGACGATCGGCTCGTAGCCGGTGCACCGGCACAGCACCCCGGCGATCTCCTCGCGTACGGCCTCACGGTCCGGCCGGCCACCCTGGTAGGCCAGCGCGGTGGCCGTCATCAGCAGACCCGGGGTGCAGAACCCGCACTGCAACGCGCCCCGCGCGGCGAACGCCTCCTGGAGCGGGCCGAGCCGGTCGCCCTCGGCGAGCGACTCGACGGTGCGCACGGCCCGCCCGTCGAGCTGGCAGGCCAGCATCAGGCAGGACTTGACCGCCTCGCCGTCCACGATCACCGTGCACATGCCGCACACGCCCTGCTCGCACCCGACATGCGTGCCGGTGAGGCCGAGCCGCTGGCGCAGGAAGTCGGCGGCGTGCATCCGCACCGGCACCCGGCCGGTGACCTCGGCGCCGTTGACCGACACGGTGACCACGGCCGTCGGCTCGGCGTCCTGGTCCAGGGAGCCGGGGGAGTCGTGCACGGCCGTCACGGCCTTCCCCCGCGGCGTGAGAGCGGCCGCATCTCCGGCACGGTGATCTCACCGGCATCGACGATCAGCTCGTCGTCGAGGTACAGGCTGTTGCCGCGCATGGGGATGTCGAAGTGGCAGGGCGTGTCGTTGGGGCCGCCCAGCTCGTTGTTCGGGCCGATGGAGAACATGACGTTGCCGTAGAAGCTGCGCAGTTCCATGCCCATGCCGCCGCCGAACTGGGTCAGCCCGTGCCAGTGGGCGCGCTCGTCCAGGCCCCAGCCGACGTGGGACATGCCGTAGCCGCGCGGGTCGTCGAAGCTCCTGATGTAGGAGTCGAGCAGCTCGGCGTCGAGCCCGCCGCGGATGTCGCGGATGAAGCCCTCCTCGATGGTCAGCTCGACCGGGGTCTGCACATAGGTGTTGAACGGCAGCAGCACGTCGCCGGGCGCGAGCACGATCCTGCCGTCCACTCCGTCGTCGGCGCCGCCGGTGAACACGAACGCGGCCGGCCAGTGGTCCCAGCGGCCGGGCTGGTCGGTGTAGCCGTACTCGCTCATCGTGGGGTAGACGCCCAGCCTGTAGGTGACGTCGGTGCCATGCGGGCTGGTGATCCGCATCGTCTTGGCCTTGGCCAGCAGCTCCGCCCCGACCTCCACCCGCTCGCGCAGCTCCTTGGTCGGCATCAGCCGGGCCAGCAGCGGCGGCGGCTCGACCGCGGTGAGGATGCGCGTGCCCGCGCCCTGGATCTCGAACTGCTCGGGGGAGAACAGCAGGAAGGTGCAGTCCACCACCATGTCGACGCTCTTGAGCGCCTCCACCGCGCGGCGGTTGCCGGCCAGCCCGGAGTCGCCGACCGCCCACGCGCCGGACGTGCTCGCCGGCGGGGGCAGGCGCAGGTGGAACGCCTGCGCGCCCAGCTTCTGCGCGGCCCACAGGAACGCGTCGGCGTACTCGGCGCGGTCGGCGCCGCGGGTCAGCACGGCCACCGTCTCGCCCTCGTGCACCGCCGAGAGCGTGAGCTGCCGCAGGCAGATCTCGTTGAACAGGTTCTGGTCCATGATCTCTCCCGTCTATCGGGCGGGGGCGGCGAACGGCCGCACGGCGTCCAGGAAGCCGGCGAGGTTGTCCCAGGGCACCATGTGCCCGGCCGCCGGAACACTGACGATGGGGATGTCGGGGCGCAGCCGGCTCAGCTCGGCGGCGTCCTCGTCGCGGAGCACGGGGCTGTCGGCGCCGCGTACGAGCACCGCGGGCGCGGCGAGCGCGGCGTAGTGCGGGTGGAACTCCTCGGTCTCGAAACCGCGGTGGGTCTCCACGACCGCGGTCTCGTCGCAGGACGCGAGGACCTGGGCCCGGATCCGCAGCTCGCGCTCCGGCCAGCGCGGGTAGAACCGGCGCACGGCCTCGGCGTCGGTCCCGGCCTTCGCCTCGTGGAGCTGCCGCAGGAACTGCTCCCGCGTCGTCGGGTACGGCCTGCGCCCGGGCCCGGATACCGGCGGATCGACCAGGATCACCGGCCCGGCGCCGGGCAGGGCGGGCGAGGCGGCGGCCACGATCCTGGCGCCCATCGAGTGGCCCAGCAGCACCGGGTCGCGCAGACCCAGCGCCCTGATCACGCCCACCGCGTCCTCGGTGTAGTCGGCAAGCGTGTACCCGCCGGAGGGTGCGACGTCGCTCCCGCCCCGGCCGCGCACGTCGGGCACCGCCACGCGCAACCCCATCGCGGCCAGCTCCACCGCCACGAAGTCGGCGGTGACGGCGGGGCTGGTGATCCCCGGCACGAGGTACAGGTCGCGATCGGCGTCCTCGTTGTAGAGCAGGACCTCGTGCCGCAGGCCGTTGGCGTGGACCGCGGTACGCCGCCCGCGCTCGCAGGCGCTCACGCGTCCTCCTCCTCTTCCGGCGGAAGCTGGGCGACGGCCCAGTCGAACAGGGCGCGGGCGGGCTCCACCGCCTCCGGCACGCGGATGCGGTCCACGCTGTAGCGGAGCTTGGCCGCCGCCACGGCCCGGGTGCAGGTGCCGGAGGTCACCCAGTCGCGGGCCAGCCCGGCCAGCGTCTCCAGGAACGACAGCGAGTCGGCCGCCTGGACCAGGTCCGCGCCGCGCAGCCCGCCGACCTCGTGCAGGGCGACCAGCCGGCGCACCTCGGCGGCGTCCACGCCCTCCGCCCGGGCCTCGCGACCGGCGAGCCAGACGCCCACGATCTCGGCGGAGCGGAGCTGGTGGGCGTACAGGTAGACGGGGTCGTCCCAGGAGGCGACCGTGAAGTCGACCCGGGGGCCGCCGGGGAACATGCGCTCGATGTCGTGGGTCATCGCGGCCAGCCGCATCTCGACGGTGGCGGCGGGGTCGAGATGCATCAGCCAGTCACGCGTGCGCAGCAGGTGCCACGCCTGGCCGTACGGCGCGATCCACTCCGCCGCCGCCTTCTCCGCCTCGGTCGCGAACTCCGCCCGCGGCGGCACCCAGGGCAGCGTGGCCGTCGGCCCCCCGGTCATGAGCGGCACCTCCATCCCCGGATCAGGATCAGGACGCCCAGCACCACCGAGGCCCCGCTGAGCGCGACCGCCGCCTTGACCCAGCGGTCGGAGACGGGGACGGGGACGGAGACGGGCGCCTCCGGCTCGTCCTTTCGGGCCGCAGGACGAGCCGGAGGCCGCGCCGTCGGCGTCGCCGGCGCCGCGCCGCCGAGGGCGGACTCCAGCCTGCGGGCGAACTCCGCGGCGACCCTGCCGGCCTGCTTGGCCACGACCTTCTGCCCCACGCTGCCGAGCGCCCCCGCGAGCGCGACGTCCCCGGCGACGGTGACGAGGGTGCCGGTCGCGGCCGGGGCCAGGCCCACGACCGCCGAGGCCCGGACGTTGCCGATCGCGCCGCGCACGCTCTTGCCCGTCACCGTGAACGCGATCCGCTTCTCCGGCTCGCGCTCGGTGATCCTCACGGTGGCGGCGAAGGTCGCCGTCATCGGGCCCACGTTCTGGGTGACCCGCACGCCGATGTCCTCGGCCGCCCGCACGTCGATCTCCTCGACGCCCGGCACGCAGCCCGCGACGGCCTCCGGGCGGTCGAGGAGGGACCACACGTCCGCGACCGGCCGCGCGACCACGAACTCTTCCCGCAGTTTCACTTCTCTCCTTCCGCTCGCAGGCGGCCGAGCACCCGCATCACCTGTACGCCCGTCAGGTGGCGCCGATACTCCGCGCTCGCGCGTACGTCATCCGGCGGGTCGATGGCGCCCTCGACCTCCCCGGCGGCGGCCCGCAGGTCCTCCTCCGCGAGCCGGGTGCCTTCCAGCGCCCGCTCGGCGGCCGGTATCCGAAGCGGCGTGTCGGCCACGCCGCCGACGCCGAGCCGCACGTCGTGCCAGGTGCCGTCCGGGCGCCGGTCACCCGCCGCGGCGACGGCGACGACCGCGAAGTCGTTGTGCCTGCGGCAGATCTCGCCGAACGCGTGGTGCGCCGGCGGCCTGGGGAACTCGGCGGCGACCACCATCTCGGCCGGGCCGAGCACGGTGGCGTACGGCCCCTCGTAGAACTCGCGCACCGGTATGCGCCGCACGCCGGCGGCGCCCCGCACCACGACCACGGCGTCCAGGACCAGGCAGGCCAGCGGCAGCTCGCCGGTGGGGTCGCCCTGGGCGAGCGCGCCCCCGACGGTGCCGCGGTTGCGCACCTGCCGGTCGCCGACGTGCGTGATCGCCTCGGCGAGCAGCGGCAGCCGGGCCGCGAGCGTGCGCTCGACGGTGGTGTAGCGCACCAGCGCCCCCAGCACGGTCCGGTCGCCCTCCAGCAGGACCTGGTCCAGGTCGTCGATGTCGTTGATGTCGATCAGGGCCTCGGGCCTCAGCAGCCGCATGTTGAGCAGCGGCATCAGGCTCTGCCCGCCGGCGAGCACCCGCGCCTGCCCGCCGTACGCGTCCAGGATCGCCAGCGCCTCCGCGACCTCGGTGGGGCGGTGGTAGGCGAAGACGGCGGGCTTCATGCGCGTCCTGGCCCGCGGGTGACGCCGATCCCGGCGAACCGGGCCACGACCTGGTCGATGGCCCTGGCCGGGGACGACACGAGCCGTTCCCTCGCCCGGTTGCTCCAGACCGTCTCCGGGCGGACCTGCAGCACCCGCAGGCCGCCGTCCGGCCCGAGCGCCCACTCGATGTCCTGCGCCGCGCCGCGGTGCCGCTCGATCCGCTTGGCCAGGCCGGCCAGCTCGCGGATCTGGTCGTCGGTCAGGCACGACTGCTCGCGCAGCTCCGCGGGCACGTCCACCAGGCCCGTGGTCCCGGTCCCCGGATCGAGGGCGAACATCGTCTCCTGGACGGCGACGGACGAGCCGACCCGTTCGAAGGTCACCTTGTCCACCACGAACCTGCTGGGCGTGATCGCGCCGCTCACGACGCCCTCGCCGAGCCCCCAGCAGCCCTCGATGACCACCTTGGAGCGGTCGCCGGTCACCGGGTCGAGCGTGAACACGACCCCGGCGCAGCGGGCGGGCACCATCTCCTGCACGCCGACGCAGATGGCGAAGTCGGTCTCCTCCTCCTGGCCGGCCGCGGGCCGGTAGGTGAGGACCGCGGGGCCGAACATGCCCGCCCAGCAGCGGCGTACGTGGGCGAGCACCTGGTCCGCGCCGGACACCCACAGGTAGGTGTGGTACTGCCCGGCGAAGCTCGCCCCCGCGAGGTCCTCGGACTCCCCGCTGGAGCGCACCGCGACCGGCGCCGCCGGGTCGCCCGCGCGCTCGGCGAGGGCGGCGTACGCGCCGCGGATCGCGTCCTCGACCTCGGCCGGCATCGGCGCGGACTCCACGGCCCGGGTCATCGCGGCGCTGAGGGACTCCACGGTCTCCAGTCCGGCGCCGCGGGCTCGCCGCCGCGTCTCGCGCGCCTGCTCGGCCAGGCCCGCCGCGGCCAGGAAGGCGCGGTAGGCGTCGGTGGTCACCCCGAAGCCGCCCGGTACGGTGAACCCGGCGGCCGTCATCTCGGCGAGGCTGGCGAACTTCCCGCCGAGCCGGGGGTCTCCGGCCGAGTCCGGGGAGTCCAGCCACAGGATGTACGTCATGCGCCCACCGCCGCGATCCCGGCGTCCTCGGCCGCCTCGGGCTCCTCCAGGACGCGGACCGTCCCGGTGTCCCCGTCCACCTCCAGGAGCTCGCCGGTCCGCACGGTCGTGGTGGCGAAGCCGGTGCCCACGACCGAGGGGAGGCCGTACTCGCGGCACACGATCGCGGTGTGGGCCATGATCCCGCCGACGTCGGAGACCGCGGCGGCCAGCCGGGAGAACACCGGGGCCCAGCTCGGCGCGGTGATGCGGCAGACCAGGATCTCGCCGTCCCGGACCTCGTGGAGCTGCTCGGGGTCCAGGATCACCCGGGCCCGCCCGACGGCCCTGCCCGGCGAGGCCGCGACGCCGCGCAGCACCCGCTCGCCGGAGTCGGCCACGCCGAGCCAGTCCTGGACCGCCTCGGGCGTGATGCCCCACAGCATGATCGTCAGCGGCTCGGTGAGGAACTCCGGCGGCACGCCCAGCGCGGGCGCGGGCGAGTGGGCCTTGAGCGCCTCGCGGATGCGGCGGCGCCGGGCGATCTCGGGACGCCAGTAGGTCACGCCGCGCGGCTCGATGCCGGTCCCCCAGCCGATGAGGAGGTCGTACAGGGCCGACTGCACCTCCGTGCGGTGCAGGTAGAAGATGTCCTCCTCGTCGTCGAAGAAGCCATGGGCCACGAAGACCCGGCCGAGCGAGCGCACCTTGCTCCAGAACATCGAGTGGTGCCAGTGCTCGACGTAGAAGTTGTGGTTCTCGACGAACGGGAACACCTTCCTGGCCAGTGCGACCAGCCCGTCGAAGCTCTCGCGGTCCTCGTCGGTGGGCAGGTAGGAGCGGTACTCGGCGGTGACCCTCTCGCGCTCCTCGGTGATCGCCTCAAGCGGGCGGCGGATGTCCTCGCCGGCGCGCAGGCCCGCGATGTAGCCGCGCAGGGCGCGGAACGGGAGCCGCAGGTCGTCGATCCACGCCCGGTCGCTGTGCTGGTAGCCGGCGCCGGTGGAGAACCAGAACCACGGGTCCTTGGCGGCCTCGAACGCCGCCAGCCAGCGGGCGCCCGGGTCCCCGGCGCCCGCCACCGCGGCCAGGGCCTCGTCCGGGTCCTCGCTGGAGAGCAGCGCCCGGTCCAGGCCGAGCTCCACGGCGAGGGCGGCGAGCTTGCGCACCTCGTCGTCGGGGCGGAACAGCATGATGTCGATGCCGGAGACCATCGAGGCGATGGTCTGGTCGCTGATGCCGGGGAACGCCGCCTGGCAGAACTCGCGGAAGGTCAGGTAGGCCCCGTAGCCGAGATTGAGCATCTCGAAGTGGTAGGAGCCCATCTCGAAGAAGTTGTTGATCAGCGTGGTGTAGCGGGTCAGGAGGTCGTAGCTGGAGTACAGGCCCCTGCCGCCGGTGACGCTCTCCAGCGGCTCCAGGTCCGGCAGCGGCGCGAAGTCGATGGCCTTGAGCCGCTCGATGCAGTCCCTGGCCTTGGCCTCCCACCCGGCGTAGATCTCATCCCAGTTCTCGTAGTAGTGGCCCGCGCGCTCGGCGAAGTGCCGGGCCCGCGCGGCGATCTGCTCCTGGTCGGTGACCGCGGTCGGGCTGACGTACAGGTAGCCGTTGACGATGCGGTGGTCGATGCCGCCGGCGAGCGGGATGGGCCACACGCGGGTGGACATCTGGCTGACCGCCACCCACCAGTTCTCCGTGGCGATGGTGTCGAAGGGGTACAGGGGCTCGGGGTTGTGCATCCCGTCGAAGAACCAGAACCGCGCGTCCTCGTCCTTGCGGCGGTCCTCGCTCAGCAGCGCGTAGTAGGGGTACATCGACTCCCAGCCCTCGGCGCCGGGGGGCGTGGGGACGGCGAAAGGGCTGGCGAACCGCACGCCGGGGACGGCCGCGGCGGCGGGCTGGGGGGTGGGCTCGGAGGTGGGCGGTGTCGGCGGGGGTGGGGACTGGGGGCTGGTCGCTGTCATGTCATCTCCGCCAGGCGAGAAACGGACGAATGGGGACTTATTCTCGGGGTCAGGGGTGGCCGATGGACACCCTTCGCGGGAGATCGTTGAGGTAGGAGGCCACGTCGGCGGCCGTGACGACGTCGCCGTACTTCTCGTCGATGTCGAACAGGCTCGCCTCGTGCGGGCCGCGCGCCCGGTCGCCGACGCACTCGCGGGGCACGAGCACGGGGTAGCCGCTCTGGACCGCGTCCACCGCCGTGGCGCGTACGCAGCCGCTGGTGGTGGCCCCGGTCACGATGACGGTGTCCACCCGGCGCGAGGCGAGGATCGCGGCCAGGCCGGTGCCGAAGAACGCCGAGGCGCCGTGCTTGACGACGAGGTGCTCCCCGTCGCGGCGGCCGAGCCGCGCGTCCACCTCGGCCAGGCGCGACCCGGCCCTCAGCGCCCGCAGGCCGGTCGCCTTGCGCACCCAGGCCGAGGCCGCGACCGCCCCCTCGTCGTAGGCGATCGTGGTGAAGACGACCGGCGTGCCGCCCGCGCGCGCCACGTCGATCAGCTCGCGGGTCGCCCGCACCACGTCGCCGAGATCGGCGCCGGTGGGCTGCGCCGGGTCGGTGAAGCCGTAGGTGAGGTCGACCACGACGACGGCGGGGCGCGCGCCGCGCTCCACCCTGCGTCCGAAGCCGGCCCGGTCGTAGATGGCGGTCGTGTCCTCAGGTGCCGGCACCGGTCGCTCCTCATGCTTGCCAGGGGGTGGGCGCTGCGTTGGTATACCACCATACCGACGTCGGCCATTCTGGCAAGAGGGTGCGCCGGTTCACATTGCCGACACATATCACCAGGTCAGAAACGTCCATGACACACGGGTGAGTGGTCGCACGTCATCTTCGCGCGATGTCTTGTCCTGACTGGAATACCGGTATACCGTCCAGCCTCACGAGGCGGACCCGGCCGGCCGACGCGCGGCCACGGGGTCCCACGGGGGTCGTGCCAACCATCCATCTCAAGCCGCGCGCCTCTGCCGCTGCTCACCCACAGGAGACCGCCTTGGAGCAGTTCCCAGAACAGGCGTCCATCGCCTGGATCATGTCCGCCTTCATCTACACCGTCGGCGCCGTCGCCGTGGTCCTCGTCCTGCTCGGCCTGGTCTTCATCGACATGGGCATGGTCCGCGAGCGCAACGTGCTCGACACCGTCGTGCAGAAGATCGGCGGCGCGATGCTCGCCGGCCTGGGCACGCTGCTGATCGGCTACCCGATCTGGCAGTGGCAGTTCAACCAGGCGTTCGGCCTGGACGCCCCGCTGTGGCGGGCGGTCAAGGACTGGTGGCTCGGCGGTGGGTACACCACCACCGCCTCGCGCCACATCGACCCGGCCGCGCTGCCCGAGGCGGACGTGCTGCAGATCTTCCTGGTCTTCTTCGTCACCTTCAGCATGGCCACCGCGGGCCTCATCCACTCCGGCGTGGTCGAGCGGATCAGGTCGCTGCCGTTCTACGTGATGTCGTTCGTCCTCGGCGCCGTGCTCTCGCCGGTGGTCGGCTACCTGTGCTGGGGATCGCTCTCGCCGCTGACGCTGCGCGGCACGCACGACTTCGAAGGAGTCTTCCCGCTCTACATCACGGCCGGGACGTTCGCCCTGGTGCTCGCCTGGCGGGTGGGCCCGCGCCTCGGCGCCTTGACCCCGCACGCCGGCGGCGCCGCGCCGGCCCCGCACCGGCCGGCGTACCTGGCCGCCGGCTCGCTGCTGATCGTCTTCGCGCTGCCGTTCGTCACCATCGGCAGCGGCTACATCGTGCCCGACGCCGGGTTCTTCGGCATCTCCTTCACCGAGAGCGGCATCGGGCTGGTCATCGTCAACCTGTTCGCCGCGCTCCTCGGCGGCGCCGTCTCCGGCCTGGCGCTGGCCCACCGCCGCCGCGAGGCGAGCTGGGCGCTGCTGGGCCCGATCGCCGGCGTGGTGATCTGCGGCACCCTGCTCGACATCGGCACCGCCTGGGCCTGCCTGCTCCTGGGCGCCGCCGGCCCGCTGGTCGCCGCGGCCACCGCCGCGCTGGTGCGCCGCCTCGGCGTGGACGACCCCAAGGTGGCGCCGCTCGCCCTGGGCCCCGGCGTGGCCGGCGCCGTCGCCACCGGCTTCATCGAGTGGGGCACGGCCACCGGCGGGTACATCGGCCTCAAGGGCGAGTACGCCGTGGGCGTCGCGGAGATCACCCCGTGGTGGCAGCTCATCGGCGTCGGCGCGACGATCGTGGTCGTGGGGGTGCCCGCGCTCCTGATGTGCCTGATCTTCGAGCGTTTCGGCGGGCTGCGGATCAGCGAGGCGGCCGAGCTGGACGGCATCGACGCCCACCACTGGGGCGTCCCGGCCGCGGCCGGCCGCGGCGAGAGCGAGCCCGCGCTGACCTGACCGTACGGGTGCGGGCGGGCGCGATGCGGCCCCGCCCGCACCCTGGGCCTCACCTGATCACCTGGGCGGATATCCTGGCATCGGGCGCGTACCGGGGCGTGGCGCCAGATCGTGCCGACGTGCCGACCATAGGGAGACACATGGAAGCCTGGGGGCGGGAACCCCTTCCCCTCGCCCAGCGGACCAGCGAGGGTGTGGCTCGCGTTCTTCGTTCCGAGATCTTCGCCGGCAAGCTGAGGGCCGGGGAGGCGCTGCCCGAGCGCGCCCTGGCCGCCCGGCTGCGGGTCAGCCGGACCCCGGTGCGGGAGGCCCTGTTCATACTGCAGAGCGAGGGCCTGGTCGAGCTGGTGCCCAACCGCGGGGCCTCGGTGCGCAGGATCACCGCCGACGATCTCACCGAGATCTACAGCATCCGCGGCCTGCTGGAGGGCCACGCGGCCGAGCTGGCGGCCGAGCGCTGCTCCGAGGAGCAGCTCGACGCGATGGAGGACGCGCAGATCCGGCTGCGCCGCATGGTGTCCCGCGGCTCCGCGGCCGACCAGGCCGCCGCCGACCTCGCCTTCCACACCGCCCTGAGCGAGGCCACCGGCAGCCCGCTGCTGACCAGCCTGTTGTCACAGGTGCTGGCCTTCACCGTCAGCTTCCGCGCCAACTACCGATACCCCGAGGCCCGCAGCCAGACCGCCCTCGCCGAGCACCAGGACATCTTCGAGGCCATCCGCTCCCGCGACGCCGCTCTCGCGGGCCGCCTGATGCGCGCCCACGTCGAGTCCTCCTGCCGGTTCGCGCTGGAGCAGTTCCACGCGGGCGACCAGGAGGAGACCGCCACCGACGCGGCCCTGCTGTAGCCGCCCGGCGAACGCGCCGGGTCCTCCTCGCCGATACCCCGTGACCCCGCCTGTTTCGTGACCGCGCCTGTCACGTGACCGCGCCTGTCACGTGATCGCGCCGCGATGACACCGGGGCACGGTGCCGTCGCCCATCGCTATGCCGATGCAACCCGGACGAACGTAGCGTCACGGGCACTTCGCTGTGGCTTCGGTCACGTTCCGCAAGGAGTATCGGCATGAGGACGGACCTGCACGTGTCGGGAAGGGCTCTCGCCAAGGAGGACCTGCTTCGGCACTACCGCGTGATGCGCACCATCCGGGAATTCGAGGAGAGGCTGCACCTGGAGTTCGCGACCGGCGAGATCCCCGGATTCGTCCACCTGTACGCGGGGGAGGAGGCCATCGCCGCCGGGTTCTGCGCGAACCTTCGCGACGACGACTACATCGCCAGCACCCATCGCGGCCACGGGCACGCCATCGCCAAGGGCTGCGACGTCAAGGGCATGATGGCCGAGATCTACGGCAAGGCCACCGGGATCTGCCACGGCAAGGGCGGGTCCATGCACATCGCCGACCTGGCGGTCGGCATGCTGGGCGCCAACGGTATCGTCGGCGGCGGCCCGCCCCTGGTCTGCGGCGTCGGGCTCAAGGCCAGGGTGACCGGCACCGACCAGGTGGCGGTCTCGTTCACCGGTGACGGGGGCTCCAACCAGGGCACGTTCCTGGAGAGCCTGAACCTGGCGGCGGTCTGGCGCCTGCCGGTCGTCTTCGTGGTGGAGAACAACGGCTACGCCGAGTCCACCGCGCCCCGGTTCCACCAGTCCGGGATCGACGTCGCCAAGCGGGCCGACGGCTTCGGCCTGCCCGGAGTGGTGGTGGACGGGCACGACTTCTTCGCCGTGTACGAGGCGGCGCGGGAGGCGATCGAGCGGGCGCGCGCGGGCGGCGGGCCGTCGCTGATCGAGTGCAAGGTCCTGCGGTACTACGGGCACTTCGAGGGCGACCAGCAGTCCTACCGGGAGCCGGGCGAGGTCGAGAACGCCCGCGCGACCAAGGACTGCCTGCTGCTGTTCGAGCGGAGCACGGTGAACGCGGGGATCGTCGGCGAGGACGAGCTGCGGGCGATCGACAAGCAGGTGCTCGCGCTGATCGACGAGGCGGTCGCCGAGGCCAAGCAGGCGCCCGATCCCGTCCCCGCCGACCTTCTGACCGACGTCTACGTCTCGTACTGACCGGAGGACCCGATGGCACGCACCATCTCATACCAGCAGGCGATCAACGAGGCGCTCGCGCAGGAGATGCGCCGCGACCCGGCCGTCGTCGTGTTCGGCGAGGACGTCGCCGGCGGCATGGGCACCGAGCAGGACAAGGACGCCTGGGGCGGCGTGCTCGGCGTCACCAAGGGGCTGTGGCCGGAGTTCCCCGACCGCGTCCTGGACACGCCGATCAGCGAGTCCGCCTACATCGGGGCGGCGGCGGGAGCGGCCTCGGCCGGGCTGCGGCCGGTCGCGGAGCTGATGTTCGTCGACTTCATGGGCGTGTGCTTCGACCAGATCTTCAACCAGGCCGCGAAGTTCAAGTACATGTTCGGCGGCAAGGCGAAGACCCCCATGGTGATCCGCACCATGTACGGGGCGGGCATCCGCGCCGCCTCGCAGCACTCGCAGACCCTGTACCCGCTGTTCACGCACATCCCGGGGCTCAAGGTCGTCGTCCCCGCCACTCCTTACGACGCCAAAGGGCTGCTGATCCAGGCGATCCGCGACGACGACCCGGTGATCTTCTTCGAGCACAAGGTCCTCTACACGCTGCAGGGCGAGGTGCCCGAGGAGGCGTACACGATCCCGTTCGGGGAGGCGGAGATCGTCCGCGAGGGCGACGACGTCACCATCGTGGCCCTGGGGCGCATGGTGCACATGGCGGCGCAGGCCGCCGACACGCTGGCGGCCGAAGGCGTGGGCTGCGAGGTGATCGACCCGCGCACCACCTCGCCGCTGGACGAGGAGACGATCCTGGAGAGCGTCGAGCGCACCGGCCGGCTGGTGGTCGTGGACGAGTCCGGCCCGCGCTGCGGCATGGCGGCCGACATCGCCTCGCTCGTCGCCACCCGGGCCTTCGGCGCGCTGCGCGCCCCGATCCGCACCGTGACGCCGCCGCACACCCCGGTGCCGTTCAGCCCGGTCCTGGAGGACGCGTACGTCCCCGGCGCCGCCCGCGTGGCCGAGGCCGTCCGCTCGATCGCCGTGAAGGAGTCCGTGTGACCGAGATCCACCCCGTGGGCATGCCCAAGTGGGGGCTGTCCATGACCAAGGGCCAGATCATCGACTGGATCGCCGAGGTGGGCGACGAGATCGCCGCCGGTGACGACCTCGTGGAGATCGAGACCGAGAAGATCAACGGGGTGCTGGAGTCGCCGGTGGGCGGGGTGCTGCGGCGCCGCCTGGTCGAGAAGGGCTCCTGGGTGCCGGTCAGCGGGCTGGTCGCCGTCATCGCGGACCCGTCGGTGCCGGAGGAGGAGATCGACCGGTTCGTCGAGGAGTACCGGGCGTCCTGGGTCCCGGAGGAGGAGGGCGAGGAGCCCGCCGAGGCCGGTCCGGAGACCGTCGAGGTGGGCGGCCGCACCATCTCCTACGTCCGGCAGGGCGAGAGCGGCGATGCGGTCGTGCTGCTGCACGGCTTCGGCGGCGACCTCGGCAACTGGCTGTTCACCATGCCCGCCCTGGCGGAACGGCACCGCGTCTACGCGCTCGACCTGCCCGGACACGGCGGGTCCGACAAGAGCGTGGAACCCGGCGACCTGAACTCGCTGGCGCGCACGCTGCTCGGCTTCCTCGCGGTGCACGGGATCGACCGGGCCCACCTGGTCGGGCACTCCATGGGCGGCCTGGTGGCGATGGCGGCGGCGCTGCGCGATCCGCGGTGCGTCGCCTCGCTCGCCCTGATCGCGACCGCGGGCTTCGGCACGGAGATGAACGCCGCCTACATCGACGGCTTCGTCCGCGCCACCGGCCGGCGCGACCTCACGCCGGTGCTGCGGCTGCTGTTCGCCGATCCGGACGCGGTCACCCGCCGGCTCGTGGACGACGTGCTGAAGTACAAGCGGCTCGACGGGGTGGACGCGGCGCTGCGGCTGCTGGCCGGCGAGCTGTTCCCCGGCGGCGCGCAACGGCACGTGCCGGTGGACGAGGTGGCGCGGCTGGAGATCCCGACCCTGGTCCTGTGGGGCGACCGCGACCAGATCATCCCGCCGTCGCACGCGTCCCGCGCCCCCGCGCACGCCCGGATCGACCTGATCGAGGGCGCCGGTCACTCCCCCCACATCGAAAAGCCCGCCGACGTCAACCGCCTGCTCGCGAGTTTCCTGGCCGGCGAGTGACGTCGCCGAGAGGAGGAGGATCACGATGAGAGCCGCCAGGTTCCACGGCCGGGGGGACATCCGCGTCGAGGAGGTCCCCGAACCGCGGGTCCGGCCCGGGACGGTGAAGATACGCGTCGAGTGGTGCGGCATCTGCGGCACCGACCTGCACGAGTTCCTCGAAGGACCGATCTTCGTCCCGGCGCCTGGCAGCCCGCACCCGCTGACCGGCGAGGAGCCGCCGGTCGTCATGGGGCACGAGTTCGCCGGCGTCGTCACGGAGACCGGGCCCGGGGTCACCGGCCTGGCCGAGGGCGACCGGGTGGCGGTGGAGCCCTACCACACGTGCGGGAAGTGCCCGGCGTGCCTGGCGGGCCGGTACAACGTCTGCCACCACCTCGGCTTCATCGGGCTCTCGGGCGGGGGTGGCGGGTTCGCCGAGTACTGCGTGGTGGACGCCCTCAGGGCGCACCCGCTCGGCGACATCCCCACCCATCTGGGCGCGCTCGTCGAACCGCTCGCCGTCGGCCGCCACGCGGTGCGGATGTCGGGCGTACGGGCCGGGCAGAGCGCCGTCGTGTTCGGCGCGGGACCGATCGGGCTGGTGACCACGGCCTGCCTGCGCGCGGCCGGGGCCGGTCCCATCGTCGTCGTCGAGCCCGCGGCGGCGCGCAAGGCCAAGGCGCCCGCCGCGGGGGCGGACGTCGTACTGGACCCGGCCGAGACCGCCGTGCCCGAGGCGGTCGCCGACCTGACCGGCGGCGCGGGCGCGGACGTGGCGTTCGAGTGCGCCGGCATCGACAGCGTGCTCGCCCAGGCGATCACGTCGGTACGGGCCGGCGGCACGGTGGTGAACGTCGCCATCTGGGGGCGCCCGGCGGCGGTCCAGATGAACGACCTGGTGATGAAGGAGGTGAACGTGCTCGGGGTGCTCGCCTACTGCGACGACCACCCCGACACGATCCGGCTGCTCGCCGACGGGAAGATCGACGCCGAGCGGTTCATCACCGGCCGCGTCCGGCTGGAGGACATCGTAGAGCGGGGCTTCCGCGAGCTGATCGGCAACAAGGACGAGCACGTGAAGATCCTCGTCCGGCCGTAGCCGGCCTCGTCCGGCCCTGGCCGGTCAGGGGAGGCGGCGGACGCGCGGCGGGACGGCGCGGGGCCCGGCCTGGGCGCGGCGCAGCCGCAGCAGGCGGGCCTCGTGCTCGGCCTGGGCCGACAGCCGGTCGTGCCGGGCGATGAGCGCGGCCCGGCGCGGGTCGGCCTGCGGCAGCCGCGACAGCAGCCGCGACAGCGCCTCCAGGTCCTCCCGGCCGTCCTTCAGCTCCGTCCACCGCAGCAGGGCCGCCGGGTCGCCCCGGTCGATGACCGCCCGCCGCACCGCGGCCGTCAGCTCCTCCCGCTCGGCGCGGACCGCGGGCGCGTCCGACATCGGCAGCAGGGCGCCGCGGTACGCGGCCATCACCTCCGTGACCCGGCCCTCGTCGAGCAGGCGGCGGACGGTGACGAAGTCCGCCTCGACGTCCGCCGCCAGCCGGTACGGCTTGGCCTCGACCAGGCCGCCGAGCAGCCCGCGCAGCCGGTGCATCTCCGCGCGTACCGTCACCGGGTTGCCGGCGTCGCCGTACAGGTGGGCGGCGAGCTGGTCGGCGGTGAGCCCGCGCGGATACAGCGCCAGCATCGTCAGCAGCTCGGCGTGCCGCAGCGTCAGCGGCCGGGACCGCCCGGCGAACACGGCCGTCGGCGGGCCGTCGCCCAGGAAGGCGAGCGTCAGGGCGGGCCGGTACCCCCGCGGACGCCCCGGCTCCGCCGGGCGCACCAGGAAACCGCCCGGGACGGGCTCGGCGACCGCGAGATCACCGGTGGGCAGCAGGCATTCCCCGCCTTCCTCGGGAACGGCCAGGCGGCCGTCGATCCACCCGGCCGGCGACGTGGCGAGGACCCGTCCCGACGGGCTCAGCAGCGCGCCCGGCGCGCCGCCCAGCCGGTCGAGGTGGGGCATGTTCCGCCGGCGCAGCCCTTCGTCCCGGGCGAGCATGCGGATGCGCAGGTGCTCCTCGGCGAGCCGGGCCGCGCCGGTGACGAGCGTGGACGTGGCCGGGTGGATCGTCTGGAACGGCCCGCTGACGTCCACCACGCCGAGCAGGGCGTCGGTCTCGGGGTCGCGGATGGGCGCCGCCGCGCACGTCCAGACGTGCTGACCGCTGGCGTAGTGCTCGTGGGCGTAGATCTGGACGGGCCCGCCGATCGCCAGCGCGGTCCCGATCGCGTTGGTCCCCACGGTGTCCTCGGTCCACGTCACGCCCTCGACGAACTGGAAGCGGTCGGCCAGCTTCCGCACCTCTCGCTGCCCGTCCATCCACAGCACGTGGCCCTCGGCGTCCGTGATCACCATGACGTGCAGGGACTCCTCGGCGACGCACAGGAGCGTGGAACGCAGCAGCGGGAGCACCTGGGCGAGCGGGTGGGCGGCCCGTATCTCCAGAACCGTCTTGGGATCGACCAGGCTCAGCGACTGCTGCCGGTCGGGGTCGAGCCCGGCGCGCAGGCACCGCAACCAGGACTCGGAGACCACGGACCGGGGGACCGCGGGCGCCCGGTCCCCGCTGAGGACGGCGTGCCGGACCTCGGCCAGGAGGGGGGCGAAACCCGCGGTGTCGGTCGCGATCTGGGTGGTGGACAACTGCTGGCCGGCGTCCATCGGCACCTCCCCACGTGAATACGGTCGAAGCAGGGCGCGCGCGCCCGATCAGTCGATGATGGATGCCCGTAACGTCCCGGACAAGGCATCGCAACTCCGATGCAACCCTTACGGGCTTACCCAACTGCCATGACCGTTACCGTCAGGGGCGGATCGGACTGGGCGCCGGCTCTCGGCGGGAGGGGATCAGGCGGATGCGCGGACGACCAGGGCGGGCTCGAAGATGACCGAGGTCGGCGGGCGCCCCGGCTGGTCGATGTGCTCCAGCAGGAGGCGGGCCATCTCGGCGGCCATGTCCTCCACCGGATGGCGGACCGTGGTGAGCGGAGGGCGGCAGGCCGTCGCGGCGCTGCTGTCGTCGAAGCCGACCACGGCGACGTCGCCCGGCACCGCCCGGCCGTGGTGCCGCAGCACCAGCAGGGCCCCCTGGGCCATCAGATCGTTGGCCACGAAGACGCCGTCGAGATCGGGATGCTCGGCCAGCAGGCGCTCCATGGCCGCCTCGCCGCTGTGGTAGGTGAAGCCGCCCTCGGCGCAGGGGATGTACGGGTGGCCGTGCGCGGCCATCGCGTCCTGGAAACCGGCCAGGCGGGCCTGGCTGGCGGGCACGTCCAGCGGGCCGGAGATCGTCGCGATCCTGCGGCGCCCCTGGGCGACGAGGTGGTCGGCGGCCAGCTTCGCGCCGGCTCGGTGATCGACGTCCACGTAGCTGATCGGGATCGCCCGCGCGGGCCTGGCGAACAGCACGGCCGGCAGTTTCGCCTCGGCGAGGAGCGCCGGGAGCGGGTCCTCGGCGTGGGTCGAGACCAGGAGCGCGCCGTCGGCGTCGCCCTGCCGCAGGTAGGTGAGCACCTGCGCCCGGGTCTCGGCGGTCTCGGCGAACATCAGGACCGGATGGATGCCCCGGGGACGCAGGAAGCCCACGATGCCGCCGGCGACCCGGCCGAAGAAGGGGTCGGTGAACACCTGGCTGGGGAAGGGATCGTCCTGGCTCCCGCCGCCCGCGCCGGAGACGACCAGGGCGACGGTCCCGGTGCGGCGCGTGACCAGTGAGCGGGCCGCCCGGTTGGGGACGTAGCCGGTGGCGGCGATGGCCCGCCTGACCGTCTCCTGGATCGCGGGATCCACGTTGCGGATGCCGTTGATCACCCGGGAGACGGTGGCGCGGGAGACCCCCGCCGCCCGGGCCACGTCCTCCAGAGTGGGCGATGATCCCGATGACGGCGGGAGACCTTGCCTCATTGCGCCTTTATAGCACATCGACCGGAGAGCGCTCTCCCGCAGGTCGGCGCGCCGATCGCTTCACCCGCCGAGGCGTGTGGTGGCCCGCAGCGGCAGGTCGGCGGCCGAGCGGCCGGCGAGCACCGCGAAGACGCCCGGTTCGGTGCGCCAGGCGCCGTCCCCGGCCGACCAGTGCTGGAAGGCCCGTGCCGGGAGGTCGAGCGCGACCTCGACGCTCTCGCCCGGCGCCGCGTCCGCCAGGGCGTATCCGGCCAGCCACCGCGTGGGGCGGGCGACGGCCGTGTCCGTCCGCGACAGGTAGACCTGGACGACCTCGCGCCCGGCGCGCCCGCCGGTGTTGCGCACCCGCACCCGGACCCGCAGCGGAGTGCCCGGCGCCGCCTCCCCGGGCACGGACAACCCCTCGTAGGACCAGGACGTGTAGCCCAGCCCGTGCCCGAACCAGTACGCGGGCGCCTCGGCCTCCCGCAGCCAGGCGCGGTAGCCGATGTCCAGCCCCTCGGCGTAGGCCAGCACGCCGTCCTCGGGGACGGTGGTGGCGAGCGCCCGCCCGCCCCAGGTGGTGGGCAGCCGGCCGCCGGGTTCGGCACGGCCGAACAGCACGTCGGCCAGCCCGTGCCCGGCCTCCTGCCCCGGAAACCAGCTCAGCAGCAGCGCGGGCACCTCCTCCCGCCACGGCAGCGTGACCGGGCCGCCCGAGTTGACGACCACGACCGTGGCCGGGTTGGCCGCCGCCACCGCCCGGACGAGCTCGTCCTGACGGCCCGGCAGGTCCAGGCTCTCCCGGTCCACGCCCTCGCTCTCGACCGCGCCGGTGGTGCCCACCACGACGACGGCCACGTCGCAGGAGCGCGCGAGCTCGACCGCGGCGGCCAGTTCCACCTCCTCGCCGCGCCGGGGCGGGTCGGCGGCCAGGATCGAGGCCACACCGGTGCCCGGGGCGAGCCGCCGCCGGAAGACGAGCTCCACGTCCCGGCCCGCGGCCATCTCCAGACGGGCGCGCCGATACGGCGGGGACAGGTGCACCGTGGCGGGGTCGTCGGTGTCCCGCTCCACCTCCTCATCGACCAGGACACGGCCGCCGGCCTCCAGGGTGAGGCGCCCCCATCCGGCGACGGCCACGTCCCATGGGCCATCGGCGTCCGGGCGCAGGACCGCCCGGATCTCCACGACGGCGGCGCGGGCCACCCGGGCCGGCTCCAGGATGCGGCCGGTCAGCCGGTGCTCGGCGTGCACCTCCGCACCGGCGGCGTCCAGCAGCCGGACCAGCACCCCCGGCTCGCCGGTGCGGGGGTCGCGCGCGTTGCCGGTGCCCAGCGGGGTGGGATGGTCGCCGGCGTGGACACCGGGGGAGTGGAGCACCTCCGCCGCGCCGGAGAGCGCCTCCCGGACCCCGTCGAGCGGGGACACGACGCGGACCGGGTACACGCCCGCGCTCCCGCCGCCCTGGATCCGGGCGGTGGCCGCGTTCGGCCCGAGCACGGCGACCCTGCGCAGCCGCGCCGGGTCCAGAGGGAGCAGCATGCCCTCGTTGCGCAGCAGCACCGTCCCGGCGGCGACGGCCCGGCGCAACAGCGCACGCGCGGCGTCATGACCGTCGCCGTCCAATGGGCCGGCACACGCAGCCGCCCCGCCGACCCCGGCGACTGGCGTGGGCCCTGCGGCAGGCGCAGGCGCAGGCGCAGGTGCGGCGTCATGACCGTCGCCGTCCAATGGGCCGGCACACGCAGCCGCCCCGCCGACCTCGTCGACTGGCGTGGGCCCTGCGGCAGGCGCAGGCGCAGGTGCGGCGTCATGACCGTCGCCGTCCAACGGGCCGGCACACGCAGCCGCCCCGCCGACCCCGGCGACTGGCGTGGGCCCTGCGGCAGGCGCAGGTGCGGGTTGGGTGGGGGGTATGGAGTGGGTTGGTGCGTCTTGGGTTGGGGGTGTGGCTTGGGTGGCTCGTGCCGCTTGGGTTGATGGTGCGGGTTTGGTCGACGGTGCCGGTTGGGTGGGGGGTGCCGGTTGTGCCGGTGCCCGTTGGGTCAGTGGTGCCGGTTGGGTCTGTCGTGCCGCTTGGGTCGGGGTCGCTGGCTGGGCCGCAGGCGCGGGCTCGGCCCCAGCCACAGGCACGGGCTCGGCCGCAGGCACGGGCTCGGCCGTAAGGGCGAAGCCGAGCGCTGGTACGGCCGGTCCGGCCGGTGCCGTTGGTGCCGCCGGTGCCGTCGCTGCGGTCGGTGCGGTCGCTGCCGCCGCTGCCTCCGGTACGCCCGGAGCGGGCGGACCGGGGGAGTGGGCGGGGCCGTCGGGGTTGGGGGCGTCGCCGGTGAGGTCCAGTGCGCCGACCCGGGCGGCCAGCCGGAGCAGGCGGCGGACCTTGTCGTCGATGGCGGCCTCCGGCACCTCGCCCGCGCGCACCGCGGCGACCAGTGCCTCCCCCCAGGGGCCGTGCGGGCCGGGCATGGCCAGGTCCTGCCCGGCCCGGGCGGCCGGGCCGGTGGAGCGCACGCCTCCCCAGTCCGACACCACGACCCCGTCGAAGCCCCACTCTCCCTTCAGCGGCTCGGTCAGCAGCGGGCTCTGCGACATCGTGGTCCCGTTCACCGCGTTGTAGGCCGACATGACGACCCAGACGCCCGCTTCCACCGCGGCCTCGAAGGGCGCGAGGTACACCTCGCGCAGGGTCCGTTCGTCGATGCGGACGTCGAGCGTGAGGCGTTCGGTCTCGGAGTCGTTGGCGACGTAGTGCTTGGCGGTGGCCGCCACCCCGCCCGCCTGGACGCCGCGGATGAGCGCGGCGCCGATCCGGCCGGTCAGCAGCGGGTCCTCGGAGAAGCACTCGAAGTGGCGCCCGCCGAGCGGCGAGCGGTGCAGGTTGAGCGTCGGGGCGAGCACGACGTGGACGTTCTTGCGCCGCGCCTCGGCGGCGAGCAGTCCACCCAGCCTGCCGACGAGATCCTCGTCCCAGGTCGCGGCGAGCGCGGTCGCGGAGGGCAGGGTCAGCGAGGTGCTGCGCTCGTCCCAGCCCTCTCCGCGCACGCCGGCGGGGCCGTCGGAGGTCACCATGGCCGCCAGTCCGATGTCCGGCTCGGCGTGGGTGCGCCAGACCGTCGCTCCGGTGAGCAGCCTCACCTTTCGTTCCAGGTCCAGTTTCTCCACCAGGCGGTCGAGGTCGTCGGTACGCAAGCGGGTTCCCTTCGATCGTTGGAGAGCGCTCTCCAAGCGGCGTCGTCAGCCCAGCCGGAGGGCGTCGAGCAGGGCGCGCTGGGTGGTGCGGGACCGCTCGACGGCGGCGGCCAGGGCCCTGGTGGCGGGGTCGGCGCCGGCGGCCTGTTCCGACCGGGCGACCGCGGCCGACCGGTCCAGGTGCTCGCGCAGGTGCCCGGCGAAGAGCCGGTCGAAGGCGGGGCCCGTGGCCGCCTTCAGCTCGGCCAGGCCGGCGGCGGTGACCATCCCCGGCATGTCGTGCCCCTCGTGCTCGCCGGACGGGGGCAGGCCGGTGCGGCCCAGTGCCTCCCTCAGGCGCGCGAGCTCGGCCAGGTGGGCGTGCCGGAACCGGGCGGCCAGCCGCCGTACGGCCGGATCGTGCCCGCGCCCGGCACCCAGGTCGAGCAGGGGCAGCACCCGTTCGTCCATCGGGATCATGAGCTGGAGCCACGCGACGTCGGTGGCGTTGAAGCCGCCCGGCGCCGTGGCGGGAGCGGCGGTCGCGGTGGGGGACCCGTGCCGAGCGCCCGGCCCGGCCGGGGCCGTCCGGGCGGCACAGCCGGAGCCCAGCCCGATCACCAGGGCGATCACCAGGCCGGACGTGAGGAGCACGGCGAGCGCCGTGCGGGGGTGTCCCGCCGTCGCCCTGTCCGGGACCGCGGCGGTCTTCCCCGCGCCGCCGGGGATGTGGCGCCGGTCGCTGTCGGCTTCTCCCATGGGGCCTTTCTCCGCAGGTGAGCGCGATGCCCGGCCCGGCCGGCGGGTTCCGGCGCGGGTGCCGGGCATCGCGGGGTCAGGACGAGCCGGAGGTCAGGGCAGCTCGAAGTCCTCGGTGAGGGCGGCGCCGCGGTGCGGCTTGTACTGGTCGTAACCGCGAGGGTCGCACTGGAGGCCGCCGTTGATGCAGTGGGTCACCAGCGCGTCGAGGATCGCGGGATCGTCCCAGGCGTTGAAGAAGTCGTAGTGCCAGGAGTAACCCCGGCCACTGGACAGCCGGGCCTGGGACAGGTCGCCGTCGGCCGGGAAGGCGATCTTGAATTCCAGCATCGGCACCGCCACCGGGTGGCTCGCCGGGCAGTAACCGGCCACGGGGTAGGACATGTGGCTCTTGTGGTCGGGGCTGTCGAGGCGGACGCCGTCCCAGCAGCTCGGCGCCTGGTAGCGGACGTTCACCTGGGTGCCCGCCGGGCACGTGCGCGGGATGTCCCAGCTACGGGAGATGTCCCCGCACTCGAAGCCCTCGACGGCCCCGGGGGAGTCGCGGAACTGCTCCAGGGTCGCCGTCGGGCTGCCCACGACGAAGCGCAGGCCCTGCGGGAAGGGCTGCACCCGCCAGTACTCCAGGATGCCGGACTTGTAGTAGATGACCTGAGGGCCGGTCGGCTGGATCAGCTCGTCGCCCTTGTAGAAGCTCGGGAACCAGTAGGCCGACCGGTCGTGCGGATTGGTGCAGGAGGTGCCGCCGGCGAGGAGCGACGACGCGGTGCTGTTCGCGTCGGTCGTCCGGTTGCCGACGAAGGTGTGCATGTGGGAGGCGCCGGGCAGGCCCGGATAGACGATCGGGTCGTCGGGCCGGTTCGCCGTCACCGAGCAGTTGGCCTGGAACTCGTGGTGCGTCACCTCGTCGGTGAAGGTCGGCTTCGGCCTCGGCGTCGTCCCGGCGCCGCCGGTGCCGTAGACCTGGAACTCCCACAGCGAGTAGCCGTAGCCGGTGGCGCGCGCGGTGCCGTACATGCGGACGTAGCGGCCGGTGCCGCTCACGTCGAGGGTCTGGACGCCGCCGGCGCCGGTCGTGGTGGAGTACACGCCGGTCCAGTTCGCGCCGTCCGCGGAGACCTGGATCGTGAAGGCGGTGGCGTACGCGCCCTCCCAGTCCAGGACGACGCGGGAGATCGTGGCGGTGCCGCCGAGGTCGACCTGGAGCCACTGCGGGTCGGCGGCGGCGCTGGACCAGCGGGTGGCGCGGCTGCCGTCGAAGGCCGCTCCGGCGCCGTACGCCCCTCCTTCGACGGAGGAGGCGGTCGCGGGCCGGCCCTGGGAGAGCGGCGTGTCGGCCGCGGCGACGGGGACGACGGTGGCCAGGACGGTCGCGATCAGCGCGGCGACGGTGGCCAGCGCGACGATCGCCGGCCGTGAGCGGAGCCTGACGGGACTTCGGGAGGAGTGCATGGGTCTCTCCTTCGACGGGGGGATCGCCGTGCGGGGACGACGGCGTAGGAGAGCGCTCTCCGAGAGCGTGACCCCTCGCGTACGCGGTTGTCAACCGGGGAAACCCGCCGATCAGGGGCGGCAGCGGACACCCGATCCTGTTTCGGCCCTGTGAGCAGCAGGTTTCGAACCGGTGAAGAAACGGGTCTTGACGCCGTCCGACGCCCGGAGGACCCTCGGGTGCGGAGAGCGCTCTCCGAATCCCCGCCGCCCCGCGCGGCGGACACCCCCCGCTTCCAGGAGAGGTCGTGCATCCAACTCGCAGTACAGGCCGGTTCCGGTCGGGCCTGGTCCTCGTCGTTCTGGCGGGCCTGGTCATCTCCGGTCTGGCGTTCACCAGCCCGGCGCGGGCGGCCGACGCCCTGCTGTCACAGGGCAAGCAGGCGACGGCCTCGTCGTCGGAAGGAGCCGCCTACAGCGCGGCGGCGGCGGTAGACGGCGACCTGACGGGCACCCGGTGGGCCAGCTCGTGGGCGGACCCGCAGTGGCTCCAGGTCGACCTCGGGGCCACCGCCACGATCTCGCGCGTCGTCCTGGTCTGGGAAGCCGCGTACGGCAAGGCGTTCCGGATCCAGACCTCCGGTGACGGCAGGACGTGGACGGACGTCTACTCGACCACGACCGGCGCCGGCGGCACCCAGACCCTCGACGTGAGCGGCACCGGCCGCTACGTCCGCATGTACGGCACCGCGCGCGCCACCGGCTACGGCTACTCGCTGTGGGAGTTCCAGGTCTACGGCCCCGGGGAGGAGCCGGACGACCCCGGCGGCCCGGACTCCGGCACCTGGACCGAGGTCTGGAGGGATGACTTCACCGGCCCGGAGGGCACCTCCCCCTCGGCGGAGAACTGGATCCTGCGCACCGGCACCTCCTACCCCGGCGGCCCCGCGAACTGGGGCACCGGCGAGGTCGAGACCATGAGCGACTCCACCGCCAACGTATTCCTCGACGGCGACGGCAACCTGAACATCAAGGCGATCCGGGACGCGGCCGGGAACTGGACCTCCGGCCGGATCGAGACCCGGCGCACCGACTTCGAGCCCAGGCCGGGCGAGATGCTGAAGTTCAGCGCCCGGCTCAAGCAGCCCGACGTCGCCAACGCCATGGGCTACTGGCCCGGCTTCCGGGCGACCGGCGCCGCCTACCGCGGCGACCACACCAACTGGCCGGGCGTCGGCGAGACCGACATCATGACCGGCGTCAACGGCCGCGGCCAACTGGCCAACACCCTGCACTGCGGCACCGCCCCCGACGGGGTGTGCAACGAGTACACCGGCCGCAGCAGCGGATTCGCCACCTGCGCCGGCTGTCAGACCGGCTACCACGAGTACACGCAGATCATCGACCGGACCAGGACCGACGAGGAGATCCGCTTCTACCTGGACGGCAAGCAGACCTGGGTGGTACGGCAGAGCCAGGTCGGCGTGGCCGCCTGGAAGGCGGCGGTGCACCACGGCTTCTACCTCCGCCTCGACCTGGCCATCGGCGGCTCGCTGCCGAACGCCGTCGCGGGCTTCACCACGCCGACGCCCGCCACCACCTCCGGCGGCGTGCTGAGCGTGGACCGGGTCACGGTCGCCCGGCAGACCGGCACCGTCCCCGCCGCCATGACCGACCCGCCCGTCCCCGCCGGGCCGAGCACCGTCAGGGTGACCGGCTCCCAGGGGAACTGGCGGCTGGAGGTGAACGGCGCGCCGTACGAGATCAGGGGGCTGACCTACGGCCCGCCGCAGGCCGCCGCCGACGGCTACATGCGCGACCTGAAGGCGATGGGCGTCAACACGATCCGCACCTGGGGAGTGGACGACACCCACACCCCGGCGCTGCTGGACACGGCCGCGCGGCATGGCATCAAGGTCATCGTCGGGCACTGGCTCAACCAGGGCGCCGACTACGTGAACGACACCGCCTACAAGACCAGCGTGAAGAACGAGATCGTGGCCCGGGTCAACGCGCTGAAGAACCGCCAGGGCGTGCTGATGTGGGACGTCGGCAACGAGGTCATCCTCACCATGCAGGACCACGGCCTTCCGGCCGACGTGGTCGAGCAGCGGCGGGTGGCGTACGCGAAGTTCGTCAACGAGGTGGCCGAGGCGATCCACGCCGCCGACCCGAACCACCCGGTCACCTCGACCGACGCCTACACCCACGCCTGGACCTACTACAAGGCGCACACCCCCGCCCTCGACCTGCTCGCCGTCAACTCCTACGGCGCGATCCACACCGTCAAGGACGACTGGATCAAGGGCGGCCACACCAGGCCGTACATCGTCACCGAGGCGGGGCCGGACGGCGAGTGGGAGGTGCCGGACGACGTCAACGGCGTCCCGGACGAACCGGACGACCTGGAGAAGCGGGAGATGTACCGGGCGAGCTGGAACGCCATCCGCGGGCACACCGGTGTGGCCCTGGGCGCCACCCAGTTCCACTACGGCCTGGAGAACGACTTCGGCGGCGTCTGGCTGAACATCGTCCCCGGAGGCTGGCGGCGGCACGGCTACCACGCGCTCAAGGAGGCCTACTCCGGCCAGGAGCCGGCGAACACGCCGCCCGAGATCACCGCCATGAGGGTCGGCTCCCAGACCGCCGTCCCGGCCGGCGGGACCTTCACCGTCGAGGCGGACGTCACCGACCCGGACGGCGACCCGGTCCGCTACAACCTGATGTTCAGCGACAAGCACATCACCGGCAACCGCGGCCTGAGCCACGTGAGGTTCACCCAGACCGGCCCCGGGACGTTCTCGGTGACCGCGCCCGAGCGGATGGGCGTGTGGAAGGTCTACGTCTACGCCTTCGACGGACACGGCAACGTCGGCATCGAGCAGCGCTCCTTCCGCGTGGTGCCACCGGCCGTCCAGGGGACCAACGTGGCACGCGGCAAGCCGACCACCGCATCCACCCACCAGGCGACCGGCGACGGCGGCCCGTTCACCCCCGACCGGGCCACCGACGGCAGCTTCACCTCCCGCTGGGCCAGCGAGTGGGCCGACCCCCAGTGGATCCAGGTGGACCTCGGCGAGGTCACTCCGGTCAGGCACGTCCAGCTCGGCTGGGAGGCCGCCTACGCCAGGGCCTACCGGCTCCGGATCTCGGCCAACGGCACGGACTGGACCACCGTGCACGAGACCACCGCGGGCGACGGCGGCTTCGACGGCATCGACCTGAACGCCTCCGCCCGGTACGTCCGGCTCGACCTCACCCAGCGAGGCACGGCGTACGGCTACTCGCTGTGGGAGTTCGGCGTCTACCGCTGAAGCCTCCGCATGTCACCCTGCGACAGAAGTGGACGACCATGAGAATCAGACGAACAGGGACCGCGCTCGCGGTCCTGGCCGGCCTGCTGGCCGTGCCCGTGGCCGGCGTTCCGGCGCACGCCCGCGCCGAGTGCGGGGCCGCGAACGCCGCGCTGGGCAGGCCCGCCACGGCCTCCTCCGCCGAGGGCGCCGCCTTCTCGGCCGGGAACGCCTTCGACGGGAACACCGGCACCCGCTGGTCCAGCGCCTTCAGCGACCCGCAGTGGATCCAGGTCGACCTCGGCTCGGTGAAGGAGATCTGCGCGGTCGAGCTGAGCTGGGAGGCCGCCTACGGCCGGGACTTCACCATCCAGGCGTCGGCCGACGGCGCCGCCTGGACCACCCTGAAGACGGTCACCGGCGCCACCGGCGGCACCGCCTCCTACGAGGTGGCCGGCTCCGGCCGCTACCTGCGCGTCCACGGCACCGCCCGCGGCACCGGCTACGGCTACTCACTGTGGGAGATCGGCGTGCGCACCGGCGGCGGCGACGGCGGAGGGCAACTGCCCGGCGGCGGTGACCTCGGCCCCAACGTGAAGATCTTCGACCCGTCCATGCCGGCGGCCGCGATCCAGGCCCAGATCGACCAGATCTTCACCCAGCAGGAGGCCGCCCAGTTCGGCACCGGCCGCTACGCGCTGATGTTCAAGCCCGGAAGCTACGACGTCAACGTCAACACCGGCTTCTACACCTCGGTCCACGGTCTCGGCCGCGATCCCGGCGCCGTCACCGTCAAGGGCGTGAGCGTGGACGCGGGCTGGTTCAACGGCAACGCCACGCAGAACTTCTGGCGCTCCACCGAGAACCTGTCGGTGGCGCCCTACGACGGCACCAACCGGTGGGCGGTCTCCCAGGCCGCGCCGTTCCGCCGCATGCACATCAAGGGCTCGCTCAACCTGGCGCCGTCCGGATACGGCTGGGCGTCCGGCGGCTACATCGCCGACAGCAAGATCGACGGCCAGGTCGGGCCGTACTCGCAGCAGCAGTGGTACACCCGAGACAGCAGCGTCGGAGGCTGGATCAACAGCGTCTGGAACATGACCTTCTCCGGCGTGGAGGGGGCTCCCCCCACCGGCTTCCCCGAGCCGCGCTACACCACGCTGGACACCACCCCGATCAGCCGGGAGAAGCCGTACCTGTTCCTGGACGGCGGTGACTACAAGGTGTTCGTGCCGGCCAAGCGCACCTCCGCCCGCGGCGTGAGCTGGGCGAACGGCTCCACTCCCGGCACGTCCATCCCGCTCGCCGGCTTCTACGTCGCCAAGCCGGGCGTCACGGCCGAGACCCTGAACCGGGCGCTCGCCCAGGGCCTGCACCTGCTGTTCACCCCGGGCATCTACCACCTCGACCGGACGATCGAGGTCGATCGCGCCGGCACCATCGTCATGGGCCTCGGCCTGGCGACGCTGGTCCCGGAGGGCGGGATCACCGCGATGAGGGTGGCCGACGTGGACGGGGTGAGGCTGGCCGGCCTGCTCATCGACGCCGGAACGGTCAACTCGCAGACCCTCCTGGAGATCGGCAGGCAGGGCGTGCACACCGACCACTCCGCCGACCCCATCAGCGTGCAGGACGTGTTCATCCGGATCGGCGGCCAGTTCGCCGGGAAGGCCACCAGCAGCATGGTGGTGCACAGCGATGACACGATCATCGACCACACCTGGATCTGGCGCGCCGATCACGGCGACGGCGTCGGCTGGAACGTCAACACCGCCGACTACGGCCTGCGGGTCCACGGCGACGACGTGCTGGCCACGGGCCTGTTCGTGGAGCACTTCCGCAAGTACAACGTGGAGTGGTTCGGCGAGCGCGGACGGACGATCTTCTTCCAGAACGAGTTGCCCTACGACCCGCCGAACCAGGCCGCGTACATGAACGGCACCGTCAAGGGCTGGGCCGCCTACAAGGTGGACGACTCCGTCGATGCGCACGAGGGCTGGGGCATGGGCAGCTACTGCGTCTTCACCAGCGACCCCGGTATCGAGGTGGACCGGGGCTTCGAGACCCCGGTGAAGCCGGGCGTGAGGTTCCACAGCCTCCTGGTCGTCTCCCTCGGCGGCAAGGGCCGCTACAACCACGTCATCAACGACACCGGCGCCCCGGCGTACGGCGTCGAGACCATCCCGTCCATGGTCGTCTCCTATCCCTGACCCGCCTGACGCGCGCCCGCGCCGGGGGTGCCGCCCCCGGCGCGGGCCGCAGGGCCGGAGGCGGGCCTCAGGGCCGGAGGCCGGCCGCGGCCCGCCATCCCGCCCGCTCGGGCACCACGCCGTCCTCGCCCTCCGGTTCGTCCCGGCGCCCGCCGCGGGCGAAGAAGTCGGCGAGCGGCAGTGTGGCGGCGCCGACCGTGACGGCGTCGGGGCCGAGCCGCCCCGGCTCGATCACGACCCGCTCGGCCGGGTGCCGCAACGCGTAGGAGGTCGCGTGCCGCCGCACGGAGTCCATGATGTACGGCGCGAGCTGCAACCCGGCCCAGCCGCCGAGGAGGATGCGCTCGGGGTTGCACAGGTTGATCAGGTCGGACAGGCCCGCGCCCAGGTATTCGGCCGTCTCCTCCAGGACGGCCACGGCCACCGGGTCGGGCGCGACGCCGGGATCGTCCGGGTACGCGGCGGCGATCAGGGCGGTGAGCGCCGTCTCCTCGTCGGCGCCCGGGTCGAGCCGCGCGCCGGCCTCGCGCCAGCGCTGGATCAGCGCCTCGGCCCCGGCGTACGCCTCCAGGCAGCCCAGCGCGCCGCAGCGGCAGCGCCGGCCGCGCACGTGGACGGTGGTGTGCCCCCACTCCGACGCGCTGCTGTGCGTACCCTCCAGGACGGTCCCCCCGATGACGACGCACGCGCCGACGCCGGACCCGAACAAGACGATGGCCGCGTCGCTCACCCCCCTCCCTCCGCCGAACCACATCTCGGCCCGGCCGAGGGTCTTGGCGCCGTTCTCGATGAACAGGCGCGCCCCGTCGGGGAGGGCGACCGCGGAGCGCAGCAGCGCCTCCAGGGGGACGGCGTCCCAGCCGAAGGTCTGCCCGTGCACCACCGCGCCGCCGGGGGAGCCGCGGTCCACGATGCCGGGGACGCCGACGCCGACGCCGAGGAGCGGGCCGGCCGGGACGTCCGCGCGGGCGAGGACGTCCGCCACGCCCTCGCTGATGTGCCGGACGACCGAGGCGACGTCGCGGCCTCCCCGCTCCAGGGGGTGCTCGCAGCGTGCGAGCTCGGTGAGGCCGAGGTCGAACAGCTCGACCCTGACCCGGGTCTCGCCGACGTCTACGCCGATCAGGTGGGCCCAGCCGGGGGAGACGCGCAGGAGGTTGCGCGGGCGGCCCCCGTCGGAGCCGACCGTGCCGGCGTCCTCCACCAGTTCCTCGCTGACCAGCTCGGCCACGATGGTGCTGATCGAGCCCGAGCTCAGCCCGGTGGCCGGGCCCAGCGCCTGCCGGCTCATCGGACCGTTGAAATACAACTGTTGCAGCACGGCCCTGCGGCTGTTGCGCCGCAGGTCGCGGACGGTCTGTCTGTTCGGCTTGGCCATGGGGCTCCTTTCCGTAGCGAAACCTATCGCCGTACCGGCCCTTGACGCCAACTTTGCTCAGGTATTAACTCATGCCTTGAATTAAGTCGCGAAGAACTTGATGCGCAGCTCCACAGGTTGCCGCCACCCCCCACAGGACTCCCGGAAAGGGACCACCCGCCATGCACAGAATGCGAGCCGCAGCAGCCGCCGTCGCTCTCACCGCCCTCGCCGCCACCGCCGCCTGCGGGGGCGGCACCCCCACCGGCGGCGGGGCGGGCGACGAGTCACCGAAGACGCTGACCTACTGGGCGTCCAACCAGGGGCCGAGCATCGAGGCGGACAAGGAGATCCTCACGCCCGAGCTGAAGAAGTTCGAGCAGCAGACCGGGATCAAGGTGGAGCTGGAGGTCGTGCCCTGGGCGGACCTGCTCAACCGGATCCTGGCCGCCACCACCTCCGGCCAGGGACCGGACGTTCTCAACATCGGCAACACCTGGTCGGCGTCCCTGCAGGCCACCGGCGCCCTGCTGCCCTGGGACGCGCAGAACTTCGCCAAGATCGGCGGCAGGGACCGGTTCGTGGAGTCGGCCCTCGCCTCCGCCGGCGCCCCCGGCAAGGACCCGGCCGCGGTGCCGCTGTACTCCATGGCGTACGCGCTCTACTACAACAAGAAGATGTTCGCGGACGCGGGGATCGGCAAGCCGCCCGCGACCTGGGACGAACTGGTCGCCGCGGGCAAGACCCTGTCCAAGGACGGCAAGTGGGCCCTCGGCGTGGAGGGTTCGAACCTGTCCAACAACATCCACCAGGTCTTCGTCCTCGCCAAGCAGCACGGCGCCGACTTCTTCGACGCCTCCGGCGAGCCCGACTTCACCTCCGACGGCGCCGTAGCGGCCGTGAAGCAGTACGTCGGCTTCATGGCCGAGCACAAGATCGTCGCCCCGGGCAACGCCGAGTACGCCCAGAACCAGTCGCTGCAGGACTTCGCCAACGACAAGACCGCCATGATCCTGTGGCAGACGGCCGCCACCACCCTCGCGTCCCACGGTATGAAGCCGGACGAGTGGGGCATCGCCCCCGTCCCGGTCCCCTCCGGCACCCCCGGCACCGGCCAGAACGTCAACTCCATGGTCGCCGGCATCAACATGGCCGTCTTCAAGAACACCGACAACCTCGACGGCGCGCTGCGGTTCGTGAAGTTCATGACCAGCGACGAGGAGCAGAAGATCCTCAACAAGACCTACGGCTCCATCCCGCCGGTCAAGTCCGCCCAGCAGGACCCGGCGTTCGACAGCCCCGACCTCGCCGTGCTGCGCGACACCCTCGCCACCAGCGCCGCCCCGCTCCCGCAGGTCCCCGCCGAGTCGCAGTTCGAGACCGCGGTCGGCACCGCCGTCAAGGAGCTCTTCGCCGACGCCGCCGCCGGGCGCCCCATCACCACCGAGCTGGTCAGGGAGCGGCTGACCAAGGCCCAGCAGCAGATGCCGTGAGCGGCTCGGAGATGACCATCGCCACCGAGGGCCACGCCCCGCCGGCCCGCCCCGCGCGGCCCGGCGGGGCCGGCGGGCGGCGCGGCGGGGCGCCCCGCCTGCCCGCGCGGCTGCGCCGCCTCGGCCTGCCGTACCTGCTGTTGCTCCCCGCCGTGCTGCTGGAGCTCCTCGTCCACCTCGTGCCGATGCTCATCGGCATCATGATGAGCTTCAAGGAGCTGACCCAGTTCTACATCCGCGACTGGGGCTCGGCCCCCTGGCGCGGGCTGGAGAACTACCGCGTCTCGATCGACCTCAACGCGCCCGTCGGCCAGGACCTGCTCAACTCCTTCCTCGTCACCTGCGCCTTCAGCCTCCTGGCGGTCGGCCTGTGCTGGCTCCTCGGGACCACGGCCGCGATCTTCATGCAGGAGGACTTCCGGGGCCGCGGCCTGCTGCGCGCCGTCTTCCTCACCCCGTACGCGCTGCCCGTCTACGCCGCGGTGATCACCTGGGCGTTCATGTTCCAGCGGGACAACGGCATGGTCAACCACGTCCTGCACGACCAGCTCGGGCTGACCGGCGAGCGTCCCTTCTGGCTGCTGGGCGGCAACAGCTTCGCCGCGCTCGCCGTCGTCGCCGTGTGGAAGACCTGGCCGTTCGCGTTCCTGATCGTCATGGCCGCCCTGCAGAACATCCCCCGCGAGCTGTACGAGGCCGCCTCGATCGACGGAGCCGGGATCTGGCAGCAGATCCGGAAGATCACCCTGCCGTCGCTGCGCCCGATCAACCAGGTCCTCGTCCTGGTGCTGTTCCTGTGGACGTTCAACGACTTCAACACGCCGTACCTGCTGTTCGGGGAGGCGGCGCCGGCGTCCGCGAACCTGATCTCGGTGCACATCTACCAGTCCTCGTTCGTCACCTGGAACTTCGGCACGGGATCGGCCATGTCGGTCCTGCTGCTGCTGTTCCTGCTCGTGGTGACGGCCGCCTACCTCCTGGCCACCTCACGCGGAAGGAAGACCGCCGATGTCTAGCCCGGCCTCCGCGCGGCGCTCGCCGTCCGCGCCTCCCCGGTCCTTCCTGTGGGCCCGCCGCGTGTTCCTGACCCTGCTGGCCGGGTTCGTGCTGCTGCCGGTGTACGTCATGGTCAGCAGCTCCCTCAAGCCGCTCCAGGACGTATCGGGCCGGTTCCGCTGGCTGCCCAGCGGCCTGACGATCCGCCCGTACTTCGATATCTGGCAGACCGTCCCGCTCGCCCGCTACTTCGCGAACTCCCTGATCGTGGCGGGTGCGGCCACGGTCTGCTCGGTGGCCATCGCGGTCTTCGCGGCCTACGCGGTCAGCCGCTACCGCTTCCCCGGCAAGCGGATCTTCACCGTCACCGTCCTGTCCACCCAGATGTTCCCGGGCATCCTCTTCCTGCTGCCGCTGTTCCTGATCTACGTCAACATCGGGAACGCGACCGGGATCGCGCTGTACGGCTCGCGCGGGGGCCTCATCCTGACCTACCTCACCTTCTCGCTGCCCTTCTCCATCTGGATGCTGATCGGGTACTTCGAGTCGATCCCGCGCGCGCTGGACGAGGCGGCGGCCGTCGACGGGTCCGGGCCCGTCGGCACGCTCTTCCGGATCGTCATCCCCGCCGCGATCCCCGGGATCGTCGCCGTCGCCGTCTACGCGTTCATGACCGCGTGGGGCGAGGTGCTGTTCGCCTCCATCATGACCAACGACACCACCCGGACGCTCTCCGTCGGCCTGCAGGGATACGCCACGCAGAACGACGTCTACTGGAACCAGGTCATGGCCGCCTCGCTGGTCGTCAGCGTGCCGGTCGTCGCCGGGTTCCTCCTCCTGCAGCGCTACCTGGTCACCGGGCTCACCGCCGGTGCCGTCAAGTGACGCCCGCGCCCCCTCTCGAAAGGACCGCCGTGACCCAGCCCATCGACCTCACCGCCCTGCCCCGGGACTTCACCTGGGGCGTGGCCACCTCGGCGTACCAGATCGAGGGAGCCGTGGCGGAGGACGGCCGATCCCCGTCGATCTGGGACACCTTCTGCCGCATCCCCGGCAAGATCGACAACGGTGACACCGGCGACGTGGCCTGCGACCACTATCGCCGCTGGCCGGAGGACATCGCCCTGATGAGGGAGCTCGGCGTCGGCTCCTACCGGTTCTCCGTCGCCTGGCCGCGCGTCGTCCCCGGCGGTGACGGCGCGGTCAACCGGCGGGGCCTGGACTTCTACTCCCGGCTCGTGGACGCCCTCCTGGAGGCCGGGATCACCCCGAACG
Organism: Thermocatellispora tengchongensis; assembly: GCF_014202315.1. Classification (GTDB taxonomy): domain Bacteria; phylum Actinomycetota; class Actinomycetes; order Streptosporangiales; family Streptosporangiaceae; genus Thermocatellispora; species Thermocatellispora tengchongensis. Next base: position 172,884 of record NZ_JACHGN010000020.1, read on the forward strand.
TCACCCTCTACCACTGGGACCTGCCGCAGAACCTCCAGGAACGCGGCGGCTGGCCCGCCCGCGAGACCGCCGAGCGCTTCGCCGCCTACGCCGCGATCGTCGCCGGCGCCCTCGGCGACCGGGTGCGGCAGTGGGCCACGCTCAACGAGCCGCTCTGCTCGGCCTGGATCGGCCATCTCGAAGGCACCATGGCCCCCGGCCTCACCGACGTCACCGCCGCGGTCCGCGCCTCCTACCACCTGCTGCTGGGCCACGGCCTGGCCGTCCAGGCCGTACGGGCCGCCGCGCCCGGCGCGCGGATCGGCATCGTCAACAACCTGTCCACGGTCGAGCCCGCCTCCGGCTCCGACGCCGACGCGGCCGCCGCCCGCCGCATGGACGGCCACACCAACCGCTGGTGGCTCGACCCCGTGCACGGCCGCGGATTCCCCGCCGACATGCGCGAGGTGTACGGCGTGGACCTGCCCGAACGCCCCGGCGACCTCGCCGCCATCGCCGAGCCCCTGGACTGGCTGGGCCTCAACTACTACTTCCCGGCCCTGATCGCCGACGACCCCGGCGGCCCGCCCCCCTTCGCCCGCCAGATCCGCCGGCCGGGCGCGCCCCGCACCGGGATGGACTGGGAGGTCGATCCCGGCGGCCTGGAGACGCTGCTCATGCGGCTCACCGACGAGTACGGCGCCCGCCGCATCTACGTCACCGAGAACGGCTCCGCCTACCCCGACACCGTCGCCTCCGACGGAACCGTCCACGACCCCGAACGCACCCGGTACCTGGAGGAACACCTGTCCGCCTGCGCCCGCGCGGCCCGCCGGGGCGCGCCCCTGGCCGGCTACTACGCCTGGTCGCTGCTGGACAACTTCGAATGGGCGTACGGCTACGACAAGCGGTTCGGCCTCGTCCACGTGGACTACGCCACCCAGCGCCGCACCATCAAGACCAGCGGCCGCCGCTACGCCGCCATCATCCGCGACCACCGCCTCCACGCCCGTGCCACACCCGCCCCGCCGGCCGAGCGCCTCGGCGCCCTCTAGGGACGCCGCACGCGGTCCCGGGGCGCCGGGCATCCTCCACTCGCCGTACGGCCCGGATGATGACGCGGCGGGGTCAGCGGGGCGCGGGCTTCTTGCGGGCGCGGCGGTCGGGCACGGGGGAGCGGCCGGCGGCGTGGTCGGCGAACGCGTCGGCGGCCTTGCCAGCGTCGCCGTCGCGCAGCAGCGAGACCAGGCGCCCGTGCTCGTCGGCCATCGCCCGCCAGTCACCCTCGAAGAGGGGGTCGGCGATGGCGCGCAGCGCGCGCAGGTTCGGTTCGAGGACCTCCCACATGCGGGTCAGGAACGGGTTTCCGGCGATCTGGACGACCCGGGTGTGGAAGGCGATGTCGGCGTCGCGGAACTTGCCGACGTCGTTGACCGCCACTGCCCGGTGCATCTGGTCCACCAGCTCCCCGAGCTCGCCGAGCTGCTCGTCGGTGATGCGTTCTGCGGCCATCGTGGCGGCCAGCCGTTCGAGCGGCTCGCGCACCTGGCGGGCGTGTTCGGCGTCCTGGGCGGAGATCTCGACGACGAAGTTGCCGCGCCGCGGCACGTGCACGAGCAGCCCTTCACGCGCGAGCTGCTTGACGGCTTCGCGAACCGGCGCTTGACTCACACCGAGGCGGCGTGCGATCTCCGACTCCACCACGCGGTCGTTCGGCGCGAGGTCGCCCTCGACGATGGCCTGGCGGAGCAGTTCGTACACCCGATCGGAGATCAGGGTGGGGCGAACCGAATCCTTGCTCGTGGCCAACCTGGAGGCGAAGTCACTCGCTTGCCGTGTCGATGCCATGTACTCCCCATCGTGCGCTGTCGCGTCCCCCCAGTAGATGATACGCGCTCATCGTTTAGCAGGTATCGATTGTGAATCGTTCAGGCGCCCGGCCAGCCATGCCAGCTTGACCACCTCGTGCTCGGGGCCGCCGCCCTCGTGGTCGTTGAACGGGTACACGCTGATGTGCTTGCCGGTCGCCGGCATCTCGCAGCGCGCTCCGTAGTGGTTGAACGCCGCGTACACGGTGGACGGCGGGCAGATGCGGTCCATCAGGCCGACCGAGAAGAGCGCCGGGGCCGTGGCCCGTCGGGCGAGGGTGGCGCCGTCGAAGTAGGACAGCGTGCGCATCACGGTGCCGGCGTGCCCGCGGTGGAGCTTGGCGTACCTGGTGATCTCCGCGTACGGCGGCTGGTCGGTGAACGTGGCGGCGCGCGGGAAGTCGCACAGGAACGGCACGTCGGGCATGACGGCCAGCAGGTCCGGGACGAGGCCGGCCACGGCGAGGGCGATGCCGCCGCCCTGGCTGGTGCCGGTGACCGCGACCTTGGACGCGTCCACCGCCGGGTGGGCGCGGATCGCCGCCACCGCGCGCACCGCGTCGGTGTACAGGCGGCGGTAGTAGTACCGCTCCGGGTCGAGCACGCCGCGGGTGAGGAAGCCGGGCGCCGCGACGTCGCCGGTCGCGGGGTGGGGGTCGGGCGTCTCGGTCCCCTGGCCGCGGGTGTCCATGACGAAGTGCGCGTAGCCGGCGCACGCCCACAGCCGCTTCTCGTGGGGCACGCCGCGCCCGCTGCCGTACCCCAGGTACTCCACGACGGCGGGCAGCGGGCCGGTCCTGGTCACCGGCAGGTGCAGCCATCCCCGGACGGGGTGGCCGCCGAAGCCGGCGAACGTGACGTCGAAGGTGTCGATCGTCGCCAGCCCGTTCGCCACCGGCTCGGCCGTCGTCGCCAGGCCGAAGCCGTCGTTCTCGGCGAGCGTCTTCGCCCAGAACGCGTCGAGATCCGCCGGCTCCGGCAGGGCCGGCAGGTACTGCTCGAGCCGGTCCTGGGGGAGGTCGAATTGCGCCATCGTCCACCAATCATCGCTTATCGATCAGAGCATCGAAGCAAGGGCTCCGGACCGTTGTCAACCGGAGCCGCCAGGCCGTAGACGCGCTCGGCGGTCGTGCGCAGCACGCGCAGGCGCTCGGCGTCGCTCAGCGCGGCCAGCCCGCGCCGCGCGAGCCGCAGCGACTCGCCCCGCGATCCCCGGGGCAGGCAGATCGGCCAGTCGGAGCCGATCACGCACCGGTCCGGGCCGAACGCCTCGGCCGCGTACGCGACCAGGTCTGCCACCCGCTCCTCCGGCACGCCGTGCTGCTGGGTGAGCAGGCCGGAGATCTTCATGATCACGTTCGGTACGCGGGCCGCCCGCCGCACCTGCTCGCGCCACTCGCCCGGGTCGGCGGTGCCGAGGTTCGCGGGGTTGCCGAGGTGGTCCACGATCACGGTCAGCGCGGGATGCCGGGCGGCGACCTCGGCGGCCACCCGGACGGCGGCGTGGTGGAGGTTGAGTCCGAGCGCCACGCCGAGACCGGCCAGCGTGGGGACGAGCGACCGGGCCGAGGGCGGCGTGGCGTCCCAGGACGCCCCGCCGAGGCGCATCCCGTTCGGGCGTGTCTGTGCCAGGAACTCCGCGAAGCGCGCCGGGCCGAGGCCGGCGCAGGAGTTGAGGTTGCCGACGTGGCCGGCGATCAGGTCCGGGTGGCGCAGGCGCAGGTCGCGCAGCAGCACGTTCTCGCCGCGGTCGCCGCGAGAGGACTCGACCAGGATGGTGCCGGTCAGCTCCAGGTCCGCGCCCGACTCGGCCAGGTCCTCGGCGGTGAACGTCCGGTGGTACGGCGTCCCCGGCCGGATCCAGGGATATCCGCCATCGAGATCCCACAGGTGGGCATGGCAGTCGATCACGTCGTCTCCACGGGGTTTCTCGTGTATTGACACACCGATTGGGGCTTATGAAGATTCTAGTCATCGGCTATCGATGAACGATTGGTGTTCGCATGCACATCTCACACCCGCCGGCAGTGCGGGCGAGCCGCGTCCTGACGTCCCCGCCACGGTGGGCGGGCCTGCAACGGGAGCTGTTCGCCGCTCAGGACAAGGCGTGGCGGATCTTCTCCGACCGCTACACCGAGGGCGACGGGCGGCTGGTGTTCCGCGACACGCTGGGGCAGGGGCTCGACGGCCGCGACGGCGTGGACGACTTCTACGAGGCGTTCTTCAACTGGCCGACCCTCTACCTGCTCGGCGGCAGCGCGGACGTGCTCGCCGCGGCGCGCCGGCACTGGCGGGGAGTCACCCGCCAGTTGACGGAGATGGGCATGCTCGTGGACGGGTTCGAGCGCGGCTACGACTGGTTCCACCAGGGCGAGGGCATGCTGCTGTTCTACGGGCTCTGCATGGCCGAACCGGACGACGGCGAGCTCAGGGAGCTCGCCGGGCGCTTCGCCGACCTCTACCTGCCCGGCGGACCCAACTACGACCCCGGGCACCGGATCATCCGGGCCCCGCACAACGGCGCCGCGGGGCCCCGCTGGGGCTTCAGCGACCACGACGTGTACTTCCCGTGGAGCCTGGCGCTGCGCCCGTACGGGCTGCCGCTCGACTGGATCGCCGAGGCCGCGCCCTTCGACGAGCTGGCCGCCGACCCCGAGCGGGCGCGCGCGTACGGCCGGGTCATGTGGGACCGCATGGGACGCGGCGACACGATCGTCAACCTGGCCGCGACCGGCCTCGTCACCAACGCCTACCTTCTCGGCGGCGACCCGCGCCACGCCGCGTGGGTGGTGGAGTACACCGGCGCCTGGCGGGAGCGCCTGGACGGCCGCGAGGTCGTGCCGGACAACGCCGGGACGCACGGGATCGTGGGGGAGCACCTGGACGGCCGTTGGTACGGCGGGCACTACGGCTGGTCGTGGCCGCACGGGCTGCCGCCGGTGGGCACCGCGGCGATCGTCGGCGCGGTCAACGCGACGCTGCTGACCGGCGACCGGTCGTACCTGGAGCTGGCGCGCAACCCCCTGGACGTGGTGCTCCGCCACGCCGCGCCGATGCGGCCCCGCGAGGTGTCCACGATCACCAAACGCTGGCGGCCCCACCTGCGCGGGCTGGAGGGCGAGCCGACCCTGCTGGCCCCGATGCGCCGCGACGACTCCGGCTGGTTCGACCACAACGTCATGCCGACGCAGTTGCCCGTCGCCCTGTGGCAGTTCAGCCGGGACCCCGCCGACCGGGAGCGCATCGACCGGCTGCGCGTGGGGTCGAGCTGGGACTGGACGGCGGTGCACACCCAGCGGACCAAGGAGGAGTCGGGCCACGAGGAGCCCTGGTACGAGTACCTCGCCGGCCGCAACCCCGGCTTCCCCGAGCGCATGCTGCAAAGCGCCATCGACACCTGCGCCGAGCGGGTCGAGTCGATCGAGAACGACCCGGTGGACCCGGCCGTCGGCCCCGACGCGTTCGGCATCCACGACTGGCAGGACCGCAACCCGGTCGTCACCGAGGCGCTCCTGCAACTGACCACCGGCTCCCCGCAGGTGCTCTACAACGGCGGCCTGGCCCAGATGCACGTGCGCCACTTCGACGCCGATCATCGCCGTCCCGGGCTGCCCCCCGGCGTGGCGGCGCTCGTCTCCGCCATCGACCCGGACCACACCGTGGTCGAGCTGGTCAACCTCGGCGCCGCGCCGTGCTCGCTCGTGGTGCAGGCCGGCGCGTTCGCCGAGCACCGCATCCACACCGTCCGCGCCGACGACGAGGCGCCCCGGCCGGTCGAGGGGCCGTACGTCGGCGTGCGGCTGCCGGGCGCGACGCAGGTGCGGCTGACGCTGACCATGACGCTCCGCGCCGGGAGACCCACCTACGCGGCCCCGCCGTGGGAGATCGCGCGATGACCGTCGTCCTGCCCCGGCTGGGCCTCGGCACCGCCCCCATCGGCAACCTCTTCCGCGAGGTGAGCGAGGAGGACGCCGCCGCCACGGTGGCCGCGGCCGCCCGCGAGGGCCTCACGTACTTCGACACCGCGCCGCGCTACGGCCACGGGCTGGCCGAGGACCGGCTCGGCCGGGCCATCGAGACCGCGGGCGTCGCCGAGCCGGTGATCTCGACCAAGGCCGGCTGGCTGCTGCGGCCGGGGGAGCGGGTCGTGACCGACTGGACCGAGCGCGGCATCCGCGAGTCGCTGGAGTCGAGCCTGCGGCGGCTGCGCCGCCCGGCCGTCGACATCCTGTACCTGCACGACCCGGACGACTTCGCCGACGAGGTCCGCCGTACCGGCTATCCCGCGGCGCGCAGGCTCCGCGAGGAAGGTCTGGCCGGGGCCGTCGGATTCGGTATGAACCACTGCGAACCGCTGGCGGCGTACGTGGCCGAGTTCGAGGTGGACGTGGTCCTCATCGCCGGACGGTTCTCGCTGCTCGACCACGACGCGCTGACGACCCTGCTGCCGCTGTGCCTGAAGACCGGCACGGCGGTGGTCGTGGGCGGGGTGTTCAACACCGGCCTGCTGGCCGACCCCCGTCCCGGCGCCATGTTCCACTATCGCGAGGCACCCGCCGGCGTTCTCGCCCGCGCGCAGCGGTGCCGCGCGGTCTGCGCCGAGTTCGGGGTTCCGCTCGCGGCGGCGGCGATCCGGTTCCCCTACCTGCATCCGGCCGTACGCTCCGTCGTGGTCGGCTGCCGGTCGGCGGACGAGGTGAGCCGGAACGCGGAGTCGGCGCGGACGGAGATCCCGCCGGAGCTGTGGCACCGCCTCGCCGAGGAGGGCTTCGTCCCGCCGGAACTGCTGGAGGCGTAGAAGACCCGCCGGGCGGCCACGCGTCGCCCGGCGGGTCTTGCGTCCGGGGCCCGTCAGCCCGCGTCGCGGGCGGCGAGGTACTCCTCCAGGCCGGCCCCGGTCAGCGGGTAGTAGTCGGACAGCCGGCCGCCCTCGTCCAGACGGCGGCGGGCGAACTCCTCGCGGTCCTGGTGCAGCAGGGAGTCCTCGGCCAGCGCCAGGGCGCTGCGCTGCGGCACGACGACCGCCCCGTCCTCGTCGGCGACGATGAGATCGCCGGGTGTCACCAGCGCGCCGCCCACCCCGACCGGGACGTTGAAGGCCGAGGGGAACAGCTCCGTCTGCGAGGCGTAGTGCGGCGTCACGCCGGTGCACCAGATCGGCACGCCCAGGGCGCGCACCCGCGCGGCGTCGCGCACCCGGCCGTCGACCACGATGCCCGCGCCGCCGCGCAGCTTGAAGTAGCGGACCAGCATGTCGCCGAGGCAGCCGGTGAAGTGGCTGGCCTGGGCCGACACGACGAGCACGTCGCCCGGCCTGATCGACTCCAGCACCGCCCACAGCGCGGTCTTGCGCTCGGCGTCCTCCTGCTCGCCGCCGGAGAAGACGTCCTCGCGCTGCGGCAGGAACTGCAGCGTCACCGCGCCCCCGGTGATCCGCACGTCGGGCTCCCGGTGCAGCGGCACGGGGCCGTCGATGAAGGTGCGGGTGATGCCCATCTGGTGGAGCTTGGCGCAGGCGGTGGCCGCGCTCACGCCGGCGAGCGCCTCCACCATGCGAGCGGCCGGCCGGACGAAGGGCGAGGACTGCGCCGGCCCCAGCATCGTCTCGTACGTCTCCGTCCCTCTCTCTGGTTCCGTCCCCGTCTCTGGCTCCGTCTCCGGCTCCGTCTCCGCGCCGTGCCCGTTCGTGTTCATTCGATGCCTCACCCAACAACGTCGACAATTATCGCCTATCGATGGTAGATGTAACTGCCGACCGGCGAGGGCTGTCAACCGTGGGAGGAGACGCCAGTGTCAGCTAGGTCGACCCAGTGGTTCGAGGCGGCGCGGTTCGGATTGTTCGTCCACTTCGAGCTCTACAGCCTCGCCGCCCGGCACGAGTGGGTGCGCAGCCGCGAGGCGATGCCGGACGCCGACTACGACCGCTACCTGGAGCGGTTCGATCCCGATCTGTTCGACGCCGCGGCGCTGGCCAGGGCGGCGCGCGACGCCGGGATGCGTTACGCGGTGCTGACCGCCAAGCACCACGACGGCTTCTGCCTGTTCGATTCCGAGCTGACCGGCTACACCTCGGCCCGGGTGGCCGGGCGGGACCTGGTGGCCGAGTTCGCCGAGGCGATGCGGGCGGAGGGGCTGCGGGTGGGCCTGTACTACTCGCTGCTGGACTGGCGGCACCCCGACTTCACCATCGACCGCTACCACCCGCTGCGCGACAGCGTGCCGCCGGAGGAGGCCGCCGGGCGCGACATGGCGCGCTACCGCGCGTACATGCACGGGCAGGTGCGGGAGCTGCTCACCGGCTACGGCCCCATCGACCTGCTGTTCTTCGACTTCACGTACGCGGAGAAGGGGCCCGCCGACTGGGGCGCGGAGGAGCTGATGGCGATGGTCCGCGACCTCCAGCCGCGGATCATCGTCAACGACCGCCTCGGCATCCCGGGCGACTACGTCACGCCGGAGCAGTACCAGCCCGACCGGCCGCTCACCAGGGACGGCGCCGAGGTCATGTGGGAGGCGTGCCACACGCTCAACGGCTCGTGGGGGTACGACCGCGACAACCACGACTACAAGGATCCGGCCCTGCTGGTGCGGATGCTCGTGCAGTCGGTCGCCTGCGGCGGCAATCTGCTGCTCAACGTCGGGCCCACGGGACGGGGCGCGCTGGAGCCGCGGGCCGCGCACACGCTGCGCGCGATCGGCGCGTGGACGTCCCTGCACGCGCGGACCGTGCACGGCGCCGGTCCGAGCGCGTTCGAGGCCCCGCCGAACACCCTCTACACCCAGCGGGGCGACCGCCTCTACCTCCACCTGCTCACCTGGCCGCTCAAGCACGTCCACCTGCCCGGCCTCGCCGGGCGCGTACGGTACGCGCAACTGCTGCACGACGGCTCGGAGGTGCGCTTCCACGAGCTGGACGGCGGCGACCACGAGCACAACAACCTCGCCCCGCCCGGCCGGCCGCCGGGGACGCTCACCCTGACCCTGCCCGTCGTCCAGCCGGAGGTGACGCTCCCGGTGGTCGAGCTGGTGTTGCGCGACGAGGGGCGCTGACGTCGCCGGGCGGGGCGCACGAAATGGCTCTTGAACAAGTGAGGTCGGCGAAATAACATCGCCTATCGATAGGCGTTAGACGCTAGGAATTCGGCGTGGCGCCCGGAGAGGACGGCGGATGAGGTCCACGCAGATCTCCGCCGGTGTCAGCGCCGCCACCGCCTCGCCGGCGACACGACCCTGAGCCGGTGCGGGTCACGGAGCGAGTCCGAGGACGACAACTCGATCATCTGTCCGATCTACGCGACGCAAGGAACGAAAAAGAGGCACATGAACAGGTGGCGATTGCTGGCGGCCGCGGCGACGGCCCTGGTGTTATCGGCGACGACGGCGTGTGGCGGCGCCGGCGGCACAGGCGGCGAGCCCGGAAAGACCACGCTGCGCATGATCGTCAATATCACCCCCAACCTCACGGAACAGTTCTGGACCGGGCTGTTCGACCTCTACGAGGCCAAGAACCCGGGCGTGACGGTGCAACTGGAGCTCACCGGCACGATCGAGGCGGAGGCCAAGCTGCGGCAGGACCTGGCCGCCGGCGACCCGCCGGACATCGCGCAGCACGTGGTGCCCACCCCGGAGACGGCCGAGCTCTTCGTCGACCTGTCCGGGGAGGCGTGGGCGGCCAAGACCCCGCTGTACGAGGAGTACGCCATCGGCGGCAAGCACTACGTCGTCGGTGTCGGCGAACAGATCCAGTCGCTGGTCTTCTACAACAAGAAGGCCTTCGCCGAAGCCGGCGTGGATGCCACGAAGATCCGCACGATCGCCCAGTTCGAAGAGGCGATGGGCAAGCTCAAGAAGGCCGGCTACGTGCCGTTGCAGACGGCCGGCCAGTGGGTCACCGGGGCGCAGTTCACCATGCTCGCCGATGCCGGTGTGCTCACCGCGGACCCCGAGTGGACGGTCAAACGCAAGAAGGGCCAGACGACGTTCGCCGGCAGCGGCTACATGCGCTACTACCAGCTGTACGAGTCGTGGCTCGACAAGGGGTTCATCGACAAGAGCTCGCTCGGGCTCCAGTACCCCGACGGCCAGGCCGCCTTCCTCAAGGGCGACTCGGCCATGTACATCATGGGCTCGTACTTCGTGCCGGCGGCGGACGATGCGGGCAAGAGCGACGACATCGGGGTCTTCCCGGTGCCGTCCGACGGCGCCTACCCGCCCGGCCAGTTCGGCAACATGGCGCAGCCGTACACGGTGGTCGGCCAGTCCGAGAACCGGGAGGCGGCGATCGACCTGGTCGAGTGGCTGGTGACCGACGAGGAAGCCATCAAGATCCAGCTCGCGGCCGACGGCAACCTGCGCAAGGGGTTCGCCTACGACGTCTCCAGCCTCGGAGACGGCGTGCAGGCGATCCTCGACGAGGCGCCGTTCGTGATCGTCAAGCAGGGCGAGCGCCAGCCGGTTCAGGGCTACGCCGAGGAACTGAACACGCGGATCCAGTCCCTGTTCACGGGCTCCTCGGCCGGTGACGTCGCGACGAAGCTGGATCAGTGGTGGGACTCGCAGGGCTGAGCGCGGACCCGGTGCGGACGCCCGCACCGGGTCCCGAATCCGGCCGCCGGACGCCCACCGGCCGGCGCCGCCGCTTCCGTGGCGCGGCGGTGAGCGCGGGCATGCTCGCCCCGGCCGTCGTGGTGTACACCGTCATGACCATCGTCCCGGTCATCGTCGCGGTGTACCTGAGCCTCACCGACTGGAACGGCTTCTCGACGGCGACGTTCATCGGCCTGGAGAACTACGCGCGCCTGTTCGACGACCCCGACACCACCCGGGCCGGGCTGGTGACCTTGGTGGTGGCCTTCTTCGGGGCCGTGGGGATGCTCGGGCTCGGCCTGGTCTACGCCCTGCAGCTCAAGGAGAGGCGCTGGTCCAACTCCTTCTTCCGTACGCTCGCGTACTACCCGCACGTCATCAGCGCGCTCATCCTGGGCTTTCTGTGGAGCGCCATCCTCGGCACCAACGGCGCGATCAACAACACCCTCCGCGATCTCGGGATCGGCCCCGTCGGCTTCCTCTTCGACGAGAACCTGGCCGTGATCACCCTGGTGGGCGTCATCGTGTGGGCGGGATTCGGCTTCAACGTGGTGTTGTTCGTCGCCGGCCTGCAGACCGTGCCGCGCGAGCTCATCGAGGCCGCGCAGATCGACGGCGCGTCACAGCGGCAGATCAACCGCCGGATCGTCATCCCGATGATCTCACCGGTGGTCACCGTGGCCATGGTGCTCAACCTCGTCGGACTGATCAAGGTGTACGACATCGTCGTCAGCCTCACCGACGGCGGTCCGGCCGGGTCCACCGAGACCATCGCCTACTTGATCCTCAGCCGGTCGTTCGCCGGCACGGACGTCGGGTTCGCCACCGCCCAGGCCGTGGGGCTGATGGTGGTGTCCGCGGCGCTCTCGGTCGTCGTCACCGCCCTGCGGAACCGGCAGGACCGGGCGGCGGCGAGCTAGCCACCCCAGGAGCACCCATGAGCCTGAACATCTTCGGCGGCGCCGCCCGCGCCGTCCGGCCGGCGTCGCAGCCGCCGGCCGACACACCGGCCGATGCACATGCCGATACACCGGCCGATCCGCCTGCGGGGCAGCAGGCCGACGCGCCGCGGGCCAGGCGCCGGCGCCCGTCGCCGATCCGCATCGCGCTGCTGACGCTGCTGTTCGTCGTCATGACGGCGCCGGTCTACCTTCTGCTGGTCAACAGCTTCAAGTCGCAGCAGGACATCCAGAACAGCCCGTTCTCGTTGCCGCTGACCAGGATCTCGCTGGAGTACCTCGAAGCCGCGATCCACAGCCCGCAGTACAACGTGCTGCGGAGTTACGGCTTCACGCTCCTTCTGGTCGTGTCCGTCGACATCCTGTGCATCCTGTTCGCCGGACCGGCCGCCTACGTGATCGCGCGCAGCCTCAAGCGGCGCACCCAGATCCTGTTGCTGTTCTTCCTCGCCGGCACCTTCATCCCCTCGGCGGCCCTCATCGTGCCGCTGATCTACGTGCTGCGCGCCATCGGGCTGGGGAACACCGTGACCGGGCTGATCCTGCACGACGTCGCCATGACGCTGCCGGTGAGCATCTTCCTGTTCGTCGGCTTCATCCGCACCGTCCCCCGGGACATCGACCACGCCGCCGCGATCGACGGAGCCGGCCGGCTGCGAACGTACTGGCAGGTCATCTTCCCCCTGACGCGCCCGGCCGTCGTCACGGTGCTGATCCTCAACTCCATCGGCATCTGGAACGACTTCATCAGCCCGCAGATCCTGTTGAGCCCCGGGTCCGGCAACTACACGGTCACCACCGCCATCTACGCCGGCATCAGCCAGTACTCGACCGACATGACCAAGGTCTTCCCCAACCTCCTGCTGGCCGTGGCACCGGTGATCATCTTCTTCATCTACATGCAGCGTCACATCATCAGCGGGCTGACGGTCGGCGCGATCAAGGGCTGAGACGCCCCGGCCGCCGGACTCCACCTCCCACCCGGCTCATCCCGACCCCGTACCGACCCCGGAAAGGCGGGAATCGTCTCCATGAAACGACGGCTGCGAGCCACATTGGTGGCTTGCCTCCTCCTCGCGGCAACGCCCGCGGTGGCGCAGGCCGAGACCGCGTCAGGGCAACCCGGAGCGGTGCTCTATGTCGCGCCCGACGGGAACGACTCGAACAAAGGGACGAGAGGCAAACCCCTTCGCACGCTCGAAGGGGCCAGGGACGCGATCAGGGAACTGAAGGCCCGCCGTGGCCTGCCCCCCAGGGGAGTGACCGTCTACCTGCGGGAAGGGACCTACGAACGCACCGCGTCGTTCGCCCTGGACCGGCAGGACTCCGGCACGGCCAAGGCGCCGGTCGTCTACCGCTCCTACCCCGGGGAGACCGCCCGGCTCACCGGCGGACGGCGGTTGGACCACGACAGCTTCACCCCCGTGACCGACGACGCCGTGCTGCGGCGGATCATCGACGAGCCGGCGCGCGGCAAGGTCCTCCAGGCCGACCTGGCGGCCCTGGGCATCACCGACTACGGGCAGCAGAGCCGCCACGGTTACTGGAAGGCCAACGACGTCAGCCTCGTGCCGCCCATGGAGCTCTACGTGGCGGGCCAGGGCATGACCCTCGCCCGGTGGCCGAACCGCGGCACGGTCCAGATGGGCGAGATCATCGACGCCGGGCCCACCGTGAAGGACCCCGACCTGCAGGATCGCGGCGGCACGTTCGGCTACACCTACGACCGGCCGCGGTACTGGACCCAGGCCGAGGACATCTGGCTGGACGGCATCTTCGGCTACAGCTGGGAGTGGTCGTACAACAAGATCGCCTCGATCGACACCGAGGCGAAGCGGATCACCCTGCGGTACGGCGAGATGTCCGGGCTCATGAAGACCTGGTACCCCGACTTCCATTTCGCCACGAACCTGCTGGAGGAGCTCGACGCGCCGGGCGAGTACTACATCGACCGCAAGAAGGGCGTGCTGTACCTGGTGCCCAACGCCGCCTTCCGCGGCAGGCAGGGCGACGTCACCGTCACCATGCTCAAGGAGCCGATGATCCGGGCCACCAACGTCTCGCACGTCTCCTTCAGGGAACTGGTGATGGAGTACGGGCGGAGCCTGCCCGCCGTCATCCTCGGCGGCAACGACGTCACCATCGAGCGCAGCGACATCCAGAACTTCGCCGACGGCGGCGTGTACATCAACTCGTCGGGCCGGTACGTCTACGACGGCATCCCGGACAAGGGGAAGGGCCGGAACCACGCCGTCGTGTCCTCCACCATCCGCCACGTCGGCGGCGTGGGCGTCGTCCTCAACGGCGGCGACGAGAAGACCCTGGAGCCGGGCGGCAACCGCGTGGAGAATTCCCACATCCACGACTTCGCCTACTACCACAAGGCATACAACCCGGGCGTGATGTTCGACGGCGTGGGAAACCAGGCTCGCGGCAACGAGATTCACGACGCGCCGCACCCGGGCATCATCGTCCACGGGAACGATCACTTGATCGAGTACAACGAGATCTACGACATCTGCAAGGACTTCCAGGACCTCGGCGCCATCTACATGAACGCCGGCATGACGCCGCACGAGCGGGGCACCGTGATCCGGCGCAACTACTTCCACCACATCGGCGAAGGACGGGGCGGTGTCGAGGGCGTCTACGCGGACAACCTCACGATGGGCCTGACCATCGACGAGAACGTCTTCTACCGGATGGGCAACGACGCCATCAAGAGCGGCTCCGGTGACCACATCAAGGCCAGGAACAACATCTTCGTCGACACCCACGTCCCCTACGACAACTACGAGATGTGGATGGGCGACCAGCCGGGCAACACGGTGGACAAGAACTACATGCCGGCCTGGAAGAAGCTGTTCGAGGAGAACAACGGGTTCGTCGGCACGCCGTACGCGAAGAAGTATCCCGAGCTGCTGACCTTCTTCGAGGAGAACCACTACTACCCGGCGAACAACTTCTTCGAGCGGAACCTGGTCTGGAACCCCGAGGTCGGCAGGGCCGCGAGCGTGAACGAGCACGGCGCGCGAGACGTCAAGAACCTGCTCAACTACGCCGGCAACTGGGTCGCGGATCGAAACCCCGGATTCGCCGACTGGAAGGCCGGAGACTTCTCCCTGACCGAGGACGCCGAGGTCTTCGACCGCATTCCCGGATTCACGGCCATCCCGTTCGACCGGATCGGCACCCAAGGCAAGATCGGGCTGCCCCACGGGCCGGACCACATCGAGCTGACGGGCCTCCACCTTCCCGATGACAAGCTCACCGTCCAGCTCGGCCGGACCGTGTCCTTCCCCGCCGAGCCGGTGCCGTGGAACGCCACGGACCAGGCGGTGACGTACACGAGCGGCGACACCTCGGTCGCCACCGTCGACGGCGACGGCTCGATCACCGCGCTGGCACCGGGCGAGACGACCATCTCGGTGGTGTCCAAGGCCGATCCGAAGATCGCCGACGAGGCCACCGTCACCGTGGCCGAGGGTGACGGCATCATGCACGCCACCGATTTCGAGTCCGGCGGCAACGGCTGGCCCGTGGACCCCAACCGCAGCATCGTGGCCGACGGCTCCGGCAACCACTGGTACCGGATCGTCAACGGCGCCAACGGGCTGCTCGACCGCACCTTCACCGACTACGCGCTGGACTACCGGCTCAAGACCCCGGCGCAGGTGCCCGACGGCGCCGTCCTGATCATGTACGACCGCCACACCCCGACCGGCAGCGGCTACGTCCGCTACCGGCACGCGCAGAGCGGACCGGTCTGGACTCTCTACGACTCCCAATGGCGGACGTTGCGCGAGGTCGTCCTGCCGGCAGAGCGCGGCCTGAAACCGGACACGGTCTACGACCTGCGAATGGTCGTCCGTGGCCCGTCCATCAGCGTCTACGTCAACGACGAACTCGTCATCGAGGGCGACAACCCCACGCACAACCCGTCCGGCAGAGTCGGGTTCTATACGTCGGGCTTCGCCCGCCTCGACTTCGACGACGTCACCTTCTCCCTCCCTCGGACACCCTGACCACAACCGGGCCGGTCAGTCCGGTTCGGACGTGGGAAGGGCTCGTGCCCGCACCCGGTGGCGGCCGGCGGTGCGGTACAGCACCTGGCCGCCGGGCAGCCGGATCTCCGCCTGTGTGCCCGGCGGCACGTCCACCGTCAGTTCCAGGGCTTCCCGCTCCAGACGCCAGTGGCAGCGGATCGGCCCGTACGGGCTGCGGTGCTCGGCCCGGGCCCAGGTGAGCGACCCGCCGGGGCGGGGCTGGACGATGAAGCGCCGGTAGCCTGCCTCGTCGAGCCCCGGGCACTCGGGCAGGCGCAGGCCGGCGACGTGGGTGTAGAGGAACGAGACGACGGCGCCCTTGCTGTAGTGGTTCAGCGAGCCGCGCGCACGCCCGTCCTGGACGCCGTCCCACCACTCCCAGATGGTGGTCGCGCCGCGGTCGAGCATCTCCAGCCAGGACGGGACTCCGGTGGAGAGCAGCACGCGGTAGGCGGCGTCGAGGTGGCCGGTGTCGGCCAGGGCCGGCAGCAGGAGGCCGGTGCTGAGGAAGCCGGTGCCGACGCGGTGACCGGCGGCCTCCACCAGCGCGGCGAGCCGGCCGGCGACGCGGTCACGCAGCTCGCCGGGGACGAGCCGGAACGCCAGTGCGCGCACGTGCGTGGCCTGGGTGTCGATGACGAGGTCGCCGTCGGGGGTGAGGAACTCCCGCTGCCAGGCGTCGCGCGCGGCGTGGGCCAGCCGCGCGTAGCGCTCCTCGTCGGCGGTCCTGCCCAGCAGGCCCGCGACGCGTCCGAGGCGGTCGGCGGAGTGGGCCAGGTACGCCGTCGCCACCGCGCCGTGGTCGGTCCCGTCGCCGAGGGCGGGCTCGACGCCGGGTTCGAGCCACTCGCCGAAGTGGGCGCCCGTGTCCCACAGGTAGCGCTCGTGGGGCGCGGGCCGCGGCCGGGCGGCGGCGCGGGCGGGGTGGCGGCCCTCCCGGGCCGCGGTCGCGGCGCGCTCGACCCATCGCCTCATGGAGTCGTACTGCCGCTCCAGCAGGTCGAGGTCGCCGTAGGCGCGCCACAGCTCCCAGGGGACGAGCACGGCGGCGTCGCCCCATCCGGCGGAGCCGTGCAGCGTGTCGGAGAACGAGCCGGCCACGGGCCCGGGGCCGGAGGGGTTGGGCGAGTAGTTCGGGACGGTTCCGTCGGGCCACTGGTCGGCCGCCAGGTCGCGCAGCCATTTGGCGCCGAATCCGGCGACGTCGTGGGTGAGCGCGGCGGCCTGGACGTAGACCTGCCAGTCTCCGGACCATCCGGCCCGCTCCCGCTGCGGGCAGTCGGTGGGGATGTCGCAGGCGTTGGCCTGGAAGCTCCGCACCGCGGCCTGGTGCAGCGCTTCCAGGCGCGCGTCGTCGCAGGCGAACCGGCCGGTCGCGGCGAGATCGGAGCGCACCTCCACGGCGGTGACGTCGTCCGCGCCGAGCGGGCCCGGGTGGCCGTGGATCTCCACGTAGCGGAAGCCGTGCGTGGTGTGCCGGGGTTCGAAGACGTCCTCGGGACGTCCGGCGGAGACCACGCTGTCGATCTGCCCGGCGGGCAGCCTCTCACCGGTGGTGAACACGAACGCGCGCAGGTGCTCGGTGTCGAGGCGGCCGTCGGCGTCCAGGTGCTCGCCGTGGCGCAGGGTGATCTCGGTGCCGCGGGGGCCGAGGCCGCTGAGCCTGACCCGGCCGTTGATGTTGTGCCCGAAGTCGGCCACGACCGTCTCGGCGTCGAGCCGGGCGACGCGCACCGGGCGGAGTTCGGCCACGCTCCGGACGGGCGGCGCCTCGGTGAGCAGGAGCCGATCCCGCCGCGCGTAGAGTCCGTGCGACACCGGCCGCGCGGGGCTCCAGCCGGGCTCGTCCAGGCTGGCGGCGCCGGTGAGGCGCAGGTCGGTGCGCTGGCCGTCCATCAGGTCGGCGGCGACGACGTGGCCGGGGCGCGACCACCAGCCGGGCCCGGTGGTGACCGTCATGCTCCGGCCGTCCTGGAGCGCCACCTCGATGGCCAGGAGCGCGGCGGTACGGTCGCCGAACCCGTCCGCGGCGCGCTCGAACCCGTGGCGGCCCCGGAACCATCCGTCGGACAGCAGGATCTCGACGGCGTTGGCGCCGGGCCTGAGGGCGCCGCCGACGTCGTAGGGCTGGACCTGCAACCGGGAGCGGTAGGCGGTGAAGCCCGGGGTCAGCTCCAGGTCGCCGATCCGGTCGCCGTTGACGAACAGCTCGTACACGCCGTGCGCGGTCGCCCAGGCCGAGGCGGAGGCGACGCGGCCGGGAAGGGAGAACTCGTGCCGCAGCCGGTACGCCGGACGCCGGCCGGGCGGTGGGATCACGGGTTCGTCCGGTTCGATCCAGCAGGCCGTGCCGAGCGCCGCGGGCAGGCCGGTCACGGTCCAGGGCGCGGGCGCCGACCAGCCGCTGAGTCCGAGGTCGGTCCGGACCCGCACCTGCCATTCCGGGGCGCGGTGCGCGGACTCGGGAACGTCGAGACCGACCAGCACCGACCGCAGCGATGCCCGGTAGCCGGACTCCCACGCCACGTCGAACCCGCCGCCGGGATCCGATCGGCCCAGCCGCAGCTCGTACCCGAGCTGGCCGGTCGCCCCGGCCGGGAGCCACCAGGACCCGCGCGGCCGGGCGGACCCGCACGCCTGCCCCGGCGGCAGGTGATCGATCCTCAGGTGGACGGGAACGTCCGCCGTGCTCTCGGTCATCGATCGGCTCCTCCGCACGATAAAAACTGAGCTTCCAAGGTTTTTACCGTACAGGCATGGCCCTGGCCATAGGGTGAGCGGCATGGCACGACGGAAGACCGGCGGCTACGCGGCAGGCAGGGAGCGGCGTGCGCGGATCGTCGAGGCCGCCGCGCGGCACTTCGCGACCCGCGGCTACCACCGGGCCCCGATGGCGAAGATCGCCGCCGACGTCGGCCTCACCGAGGGCGGCCTGCTCTACCACTTCCCGTCGAAGAAGCACCTGCTGCTCGCGGTGGCCGAGCACCGGATCGACGCCGCGGCCGAATGGTGGCGGCGGTTGCCCGCCGACGCCTCCGTCCACGCGGTTCTGGACGCCATGGTGGACGCCACGGCCCGCAACCTGGCCCAGCCCGGCCTGATCGAGCTGTTCGTGCTCGTCTCGGCCGAGGCCGCCGACGGCTCCAGCCCGGCGCACGCCCCGTTCGCCGCCCGCTACCGGGCCGCAGTGGACTCGCTCACCGAGATCTTCGAACGCTGCGCCGCCCGCTCCGAGCTCGCCCCCGGCACCGACTGCGCGGCCCTGGCCCGCGAGTGCATCGCCGTCAGCGACGGCCTGCAACTGCAGTGGGTGCTCAGCGACGGCGAGCTCGACCTCGTCGAGTCCGTACGCGGCCACACCAGGCGGCTCGCCCGGGCCGTGTGCGCCCGGGGCGACGGGAGATGAGGGGCCGGCGGCGGTCCGTCGAGCTGTTGTTCCGGCCGGAAGGGGGCCGCAGCCGGTAGGTGACCGGCGCGCGGCCCCCTGACCGAGGAGGGTCAGCCCGCCGTCGCCTCCGCGCGCCGCTCGTACCGCGAGCGTGCGAGCCGGTAGGCCGTGTGCAGCAGCTCGCGGGTCGCGGCTTCGGTGCGCGGGCCCGGGTTCACCACGGCCAGCCAGCCGAGGGCGCCGTAGACGGGGTGGGCGATCAGGGTGTCCATCGCGCTGGGGTCGGTGGTCGCGGGTTCGCGTGGCGCGTGCCCGGTCCGCCGGACGAACTCCTCCTTCCCGGCGGAGATGTTCACGCGGAAGGCGCCGGGCCGGTCCAGACGCGAGGTCTCATCGCCGGGGTAGTCCTTGGTCACGATCGTCGCGAACGGCTGGGTCGCCGCCGGGACGACGCCGTCGGGTGAGTAGTAGAAGAACGTGTCGCCCCAACTGAGCTCCGGCGAGCCGTCGCCGGGGCCGGGCTTGAGGGTCAGGACTCCTTCGAGGCCGCCCACGAATCCGATGATCTCGTCCATGGTCATGTGCTCCAGCGTCGCATTAAAGTGCTTGTGGAGACTTTCTGGCTGAGATCGAGGGGCTTGCGGGTGTTAAGTCTCAAATCGGGCGACATGCGGACCGTCGATGTGGCGCGGCGTGCCGGGTACTCCGTTCAGCAGGTGCGCAATCTCGAACGCGACGGCGTGCTGCCGCCGGCGAGGCGCACGGCCACGGGCTACCGGATCTATGGCGAGATCCATCTGCAGTCCGCGCTGGCCTACCGGGCGCTCGCGGCGGGCGCCGGCCCGATCGAGGCCAAGAAGATCGTCCGGGCGGTGCATCGGTTCCCCGCCTCGCGGGCGCTCGCCCTTCTCGACGCGGCGCACGCCCGGCTCGACGCGGAGCGCACGGACCTGAGGCTGGCACAGGAGGCCGCCCAGGCGATCTCCAGCGAGCCGATCGCCGACGTACGCGCATCGGACTCGATGAGCGTCTCCGAGCTCGCCGCCGCCCTCGGCGTGCGTCCATCGACGTTGCGGCACTGGGACGCGGAGGATCTCGTCGTCCCCGACCGCGACCCGGCGCGGGGAACGCGACGCTACACACCGGCCCAGGTGCGCGACGCGCGGATCGTTCACCAACTGCGCAGGGCCGGCTATCGCATCGCCCCCCTCCGGGCCCTCATGCCGGAGCTGAGGCGCGCCCGCCGGCTGGAGGACGTCGCCGCCGTGCTGGCCGCCAGAGACGCCGGCATCGCGGCCCGCTCCAGAGCCCTCCTCGACGCCGCCGCCGCACTCAGCGCCGTGCTCTCACTGGCGGGCGACCGTTGAGGCACGGCCACGGCCCGTCGGATGAGGCACGGCCATGCCCCGTCAGAGGCCGGGATCGTGGTCGCCCGGGAGTGCCGGGTGCGACCGCTCGTCATCGGCCGCGGCAGCGGGGAGCGTGCGGGTGAGCATGTGCGCCCGGCGCATCCGTCCGTCGGGGGTGAACCGCCCGAAGAAGTGGACCTCGATGGCCAGCTCCTTGCCGCGCTGCCGCACGTGCAGGGTGTAGCGGGCGGCGATGTCGTCCCCGCTCGCCAGGGCCTCGTGCACCTCCACCCTGCTGACCGGGCGGTTCTTGCGCACCGGGCGGGTGTGCGCGATGAGCTTGTCGCGGTCTATCCGGTTCCCGTCGGCGATCTGGACGATGTCGGGCGTGTGGTAGCGGTCCACGATCCGCGCCGGATCCTCGTCGCTGCCGAGGATGTCGGCGGTGAAGGAGGTGAAGAAGCCGGCGATGAACCGCTTGGGGTCGGTGCCGTGGGGTGTGCGCATGCGCTCCTGCTTCCGAAGGATCTCTTACGGCCTGTAAGATATGCACGGCCCACTAATTTTGACAAGGTGTAAGAGATGAATCGGTCTCCGGCGCCCAACCGCCGAGCGGACGCCCGGCGGAGCCGGGCGGCGATCCTGGACGCCGCGCTCCGGCTGCTCGACGCCGACCCCGACGCCGGCGTCGAGGCCATCGCCGCCGCGGCGGGGGTGACCCGCCAGACCGTCTACGCCCATTTCTCCTCGCGGGAGCGACTGCTGGACGCGGTCCTCGACCGGCTCACCGAAGAGGCCGTCGCCGCGATGGACGCGGCCGATCTCGATGCCGGATCGGCCGCGGACGCGCTGCTGCGCCTGCTCGACGCCGGCTCCCGGACGGCCGGGCGCTACCCGGTCCTGCTCCGGAGGATCTCCTCGCTGCCCCTGAGCCCGCAGGCCGACCGTGATCGCCACGCCCCGGTGGCGGACCGGCTGCGGCGGGTGATCCGGCGCGGCCGGGAGAACGGGGAGTTCGACGACGGGCTCCCACTCGACTGGCAGGTCGCGGTCACCATCAAGCTCGGCCACGCCGCGGGCGAGGAGGCCGAAGCCGGCCGGATGTCGGATGAGGAGGCGGCGTACGCGCTGCGTACCAGCCTGCTCCGGGTGCTCGGCGCCGGACGATCCCCGACCGGGGACGAGGGCGATCCCGGCTCCGCGGCGCGAAGCTGAACCCGATGGCTTCTAGCTGTAGCCGGCGAGCGGGTCGGCGACCCCGGGGACGAACCCGCTGCCGACCGTCGCGCCCTGTTCGAAGGGCCGCCGCTGGTACAGGGCGATGGCGTAGGGGCGGCTCCGGTCCAGGACGACGTGCTCGCCGAGGGCCTCCAGCCCGGCGTCGGCGGTGAAGTGGCGGTGCAGCCGCCTGGCCTCGGGCCAGGGGTGGGCGAGGGCGAGCAGGCCGCCCGGGGCGAGCAGTTCGCGGAGCCTGCGCGACACCTGGCGCAGCATGGCCGCATCGCCCACGTAGTAGAGCATCTCGGAGCAGATGGCGAGGTCGAACAGCCCTTCCGGGGCCTGGTGGCGGATGTCCAGGTGCAGGAAGCGGGCCTTCGACGCCCGGCGCGCGGCGGCGGCGCGTACGGCGTGGGAGGAGATGTCCACGCCGATCGTCTCCGCCTCGGGGAAGGAGGCGGCCAGGAGATCGGTGAAGGTGCCCTCGCTGCAGCCGACGTCGAGGATGCGGCGGTAGTCGCGCCGGGGCAGGCGGCGCAGGGTGGCGCTGTGGCGGTCGCGCTCGTACCGGTCGGTGGTGTAGTGCCACGGGTCGGGTCTTCTGTGCCACCAGTCGAAGTAGCCGCCCAGCAGCCGGCGCGAACCGGCCGCCGGCAGGTGGGAGACGAGGGTGAAGAACGCGCGGTGGAGGGCATCGCCCACCTTGGTCATATCGCTCCTATCGTCGTGGTCGTCGCACCCCTTCGCCCGATGCCTGTGGCAATCGTGCGAGAGATCCTGGTCCAGCGGATCCATGTCGCGCCGCCCGGTCTGGTGGAGATCATGGCCGCCACGACCCAAAACTGAGGTAAAGACCGTCTGTTCCGGGCTCCCAGGTGTGAGATCCGTACGGCGACCCTCGCGGGCGCGAGGGTCGCCGGATTCACCCGGCAGGGGCGACGCCTCAGCCCGCGAGGGGATCGGGGAGCGTGCGGACGGTGCCGCCGCTCAGCGTGCCCAGCAGCCACTGGCCGCGCCAGGGGACCACGTTGGTGGGGGCCTCGGCGAAGCCGTCCAGGCGGCGCAGGACCTCGCCGTCGTGCGACAGCACGAGCACCATGCCCGAGCCCGCCCCGTCGGGGTCGCGGTAGAGCCGGGGCGGGGTGCGGATCAGGATCTGGCGGGCCCACGCCCGGGGCAGGACGATGCCGTCGAGCGCGGCCACCCGGTCGTACGCGGGCACCAGGATGCGCCCGTCCGCCACGGTGAGGCCGTCGGCGATGCCGGGCAGGCGGTCCAGGAAGACCTCGCGCGCGCCCGCCCGGTCGCCGGTCAGCCAGATCCTGGTGACGCGGTAGCGCGTGGACTCGGCGACCAGCAGGGAGCGCCGGTCGGGGGCGAGGACCATGCCGTTGGGGAAGTACAGGCCCGACGCCAGCTCGCTCGCGGTGCGGGTGCCGGGGTCGTACCGGATCACCCTGCCGTGCGGGCGGCCCTCCAGGAAGTCGTAGACGGCGAAGGAGTTGAGCGGCCCCATCGTCGTGCTGTTGTGCTTCCAGGTCGAGTCCGACAGGTAGACGGCGCCGTCGGCGCCCACGACCAGGTCGTTGGCCGACAGGATCGGCCTGCCCGCCGCCGAGGAGGCGAGGAGGGTGACGGCGCCCGAGGGGGAGACCGACTGCAGCCCGACCCCGTGGTTGGCGACCAGCAGGTCGCCGTCGCCGTCGAACGCGAGGCCGAGGGGGCGTCCGCCGACGTCCGCGAACACCTCGGGGGCCGCGGCGCCGGGCCTCAGCCGCACGATCTTCCCGTTCCTGTCGCCGGCGAAGACCTCGCCCGAGGCGCTGACGGCCACGTCCTCCGGCCCCTCGACGGCGGCCAGGGTGCGGATGCGGGAGGCGGCGGCCGTGTCGGTCCGCCCGGCCGCGACGGTGAGTCCCGGCGCGGGCGTCCAGGCGACGGGGTCGAAGGGCCGTACCGGCGGGTCCACCAGCAGGAGGAACCCCGCCACGAGCACGGCCACGAGCACGGCCGCGAGTGCGAGCGCGGCGGCGCCGGCCCGGAGCAGGCGCCGCCGCCGCGTTCTAGGCTTCGGCACCGCGCCGCCCGTGCCGGTGCAGCAGGACCGCCATGGCCAGGGAGGCCACCACGATCCCGAAGTTCGGCCAGGCGAACTCGCCGCGTACGACGTAGGTGAAGACCGAGACCGTGAGCACCCCGGCCGTCCACCCGAAGGAGAAGAGCATGACGGTGGGCGCGACGGCGTTCGGCAGCAGGCAGCAGACGGCGAGCAGCACCGCCACGATCGTGTCCGGCACCAGGAACGGGTCGCTGTCGCGCCACAGGGCCACGGTCGCGACGTGGACGACCATGATCACGCTGATCACGGCCGCCACGGCTCTGGCCACGATGAGCGGTTTCACCGCCGGGCCCGCCTTCGTCTGGGAAGCACGCATCGCATCGCCTTTCATCAAAGGGGTACGGATCGTCCGGGCTCGCCCGAGGCTGGCCCTGGCCGGGAAGTCTGCGGGGCCGCCGCGCGCGCCGGAAGCGGGCCGCCTCGCCCCTGTGGCCGTGCCCGCCGCACGCCGATGGTGCGGCTGGCCGCACCATGACGGCTCCGCCGGACGCCGGCGCGGGGCACGATGGAACCGACGCCGGACCCCGGAGCCGAACCGCCGCAGAAAGGCCGATCTCATCACCGCGCTCACCCTCGCCACCGTGCTCGCCACTGCGCTCGCCACCGTGCTCGCCGCCCCGCCGCCCGGCGTGCCCGGCGTGCCCGTCGATGTCGCGGCCGTGGCCGGCCCCGCCTGCTTCGTGGGGGCGGGCGTCGTCGCGTGGCGGTCCCGGCCGCGCAACCGGATGGGCCCGCTGCTGGTGGCGGCCGGGCTGGCCTGGGTGCCGCACCAGGTGCAGCTCCCCCTGCCGCAGGAGGTCGCCGCGCTGGTCTCCGCGCCGTGGCCCGCGGTGATGGCGCACCTCGCGGTCGCCTTCCCCACGGGCCGCCTGTGCGGCACGTGGGCGCGGGTGGTGACGGGCGCCGCCTACGCGTGCGCCGCGGTCATGGGGGCGCGCCGGCTGGCCGGCGCGGAGGCGGGCGCGGCGATCGGCACGGCCGGGACGTACGCGATGGTGGCGATCGGCCTGGCGATCATCGCGCTGCAGGTGGGACGGTTGCGCGGCAGCAGCGTGACGCGGCGGCGCGCGCTCGTGCCGGTCGTGGGGGCGGCGGTGGTGGCGACCGCGGTGTTCATCGCGCTGAAGCCGCCCCTGATCGCCGGGGTGTCGGCCCCGCTGCTGTCGCTGGGCGTGCAGCTCGCCCTGGCCGCGATGCCGCTGGCCTACCTCGCGGTCCTGCTGCGCCGCCGCATGGACAAGGGCGGGGTCGCCGGCCTGGTCGTACGGCTGACCGGCGAGCCGCCCCCGGCGGCGCTGCAGGCGGCGCTCGCCGAGGCGCTGCACGATCCCGGGCTGCGCGTGGGCTACTGGGTTGGCGAGTCCGGCCGCTACGTCGACGCCGACGGCCGGCCGGTGGCCCCGGCCCCCGGCCAGGTGCTGAGCCGGATCGACCGGGACGGCCCGCTGGCGGTGCTCGTCCACGACCCGGTGCTGCTGGAGGACCCGGAGCTGATCGAGGCGGTGTGCGCCGCGGCGGGGCTCGCGCTGGCGAACGAGCGGCTGATGGCGGAGCTGCGCGCGCGGTTGCGCCAGCTCGGCGACTCGCGCGCCCAGGTGCTGCGCGCCGCCGAGGCCGAGCGCCGGCGGCTGGAGCGCGATCTGCACGACGGCGTGCAGCAGCGGCTGCTGTCCATACCGCTCACCCTCAGCCTGGCGGAGGCGGCGCTGGAGTCGGGCCCGGACCGGGCCCGCCCGCTGATCGCGGAGGCGAGGAGCGTGGCGCTGGCGGTGCTGGAGGAGGTGCGCGCCCTGGCGCAGGGCATCCACCCGCCGATCCTGACCGAGCGCGGGCTGCTCGCCGCCGTGCGCGAGCTGGCCGCCGTCGTCCCGGTGCCGGTCACGATCGCGGCCGAAGGGCTGGACGGCGCGCCCCCGCTGGAGCGGCTGCCCGCCGAGATCGAGACCGCCGCCTACTACGTGGTGGCCGAAGGGCTGGCGAACCTCGCCAAGCACGCCGGCGCCGGGAGCGCCGAGGTCGGCCTCGTGCTGTCGGGCGGGCGGCTGCTGGTGACGGTCGGCGACGACGGGCAGGGCGGCGCCGATCCGGCCGCCGGCACCGGCCTGCGCGGCCTCGCCGCCCGCGTCGAGGCCGCCGGCGGCACGTTCCGGGTGGACAGCCCGGCGGGCGGGGGCACCCGGATCGAGGCGGTGCTGCCGTGCGAGTGATCATCGCCGAGGACAGCACGCTGCTGCGAGAGGGAGTGGCCCGGCTGCTCACCGAGACCGGCTTCGACGTCGTGGCGACCGCGGGCGACGCGCGCACCCTGCTGGCCGAGGTGGCCCGCCACCGGCCGGACGTCGCCGTCGTGGACATCCGCATGCCGCCGACGCGTACCGACGAGGGCCTGCGCGCCGCCCGCGAGATCCGCCGCGACTTCGCCGGCACCGGGGTGCTCATCCTGTCGCAGTACGTCCGGGTCAGCTACACCGTCGAGCTTCTCGACGGCGGCGCCCGCGGCGTGGGCTACCTGCTCAAGGACCGGGTCTCCGACATCGCCGAGTTCGCCGCGGCCGTACGCCAGGTCGGGCGGGGCGGGTCGGCGTTCGACCCGATCGTGGTGGACCAGCTCGTCGAGCGGCGCACGAGCGGCGACGACCCGCTGCGCACGCTCACCGCCCGCGAGCGCACCGTCCTGGCCCTGATGGCGGAGGGACGCACCAACCAGGCCATCGCCGAACGCCTGGCCATCGCCGAGCGCACGGTCGAAAAGCACTGCACCGGCATCTTCGCCAAGCTCTCGCTGCCGGCCAGCCCCGACGACCACCGCCGCGTGCTGGCGGTCCTGCGCTACCTGAACGCCTGACCCCGCCGCGTCACCCGGGCCCGCCGGTCCGTAATCGGCTTGAGGATGCTTGTGGTGGTTTGCCAGACTCGACGCGGTGACGGAGCCCAATGGGTCTTTCGAGGTGGCCTGCGACGAGTCCGGCTCCGAGGGGGAGAAGCTCGTCGGCGGGAACACCGACGTGTTCGCGCACGCGGGGATACGGCTGACGACCGCGCTCGCGGCCCGCTGCGTGGAGGAGACCCGGGCGCGGGCGCCTTCCCCGACCGTGGAGTACAAGTCCGATGTCATCCGCCGCGCCAAGCATCGTGCCGCGCTGGTGTGGCTGCTCGGCCCGTCGGGCCCCCTGCACGGCAACGCGCACGTCTACCTGATCGACAAGACGTTCCTGGTGGTCACCCGGCTCGCGGGCCTGCTTCCCGAGGCCGACCCGCACGTGGTGCACCGGCAGGGGCGCCGGGCGCTCGGCGACGCGCGGTGGACCGCGTTCCTGGCCGCCTTCAACGACCTGCTGCGCGCGGGACCGGTCGGCATCAGGAACGGCCGCGGGCCGAGGCCGTCCGCGGAGGCGGTGTTCCACCTGGTGGACGGCCTGCCGTACCTGCGGCGTGCCATGCCGGGGGCGGCGGCGCTGCGGGCGCAGCTCCGTACCGACCCGGGGGCGCTGCCCGCCCTCGACCCGCTCGTCCCCGCGATCCTCCAGGCCGCCGCACACTGGGGGGCGAGCGTCCCGGTCTCGCTCGTCCACGACCGGCAGACCCTGCTCACCGACGACCGCGTCGCCCGCCTCCGCGCCGCGGCCGGGACGACGCTGGCCGGGCTGCGCCTGGTGGACTCCCGCACCGACCCCCGGGTGCAGGTGGCCGACCTGCTCGCCGGCGCGGCACGCAAGATAGCCGAGGACGCCCTGCACGGCCACGGCGACCCCGAGCTGACGGCCCTGCTGCGGCCGTACGTCCACCCGCGCTCGATCTGGGGGCCCGGCGGGGGCCTCATCGACCGGCGCTGACGGCCGCGTCGTCCCGGGATCGGCGCAGTACCGGCCCAGTACCGGCCCAGTATCGGGCAGTATCGGCGCAGCTAGGAATGCGCTTTCCGAGGTCTGAGGCACCCCAGACATCCGATTACTAATCAGATCCGGATGGTTTCCGCTCGCGATATCCAGGCTAGACGGTGCGAATTTCCCCTGTTATCGTCCAAAAGACCTCACAAACATCCAACCTTTTGTGTTGGAGGTGTCTCATGACGCCGTTACCCCGCCGACGCCTGTTACAGCTCACGGCCCTCACCGCCGGCGCCACGCTGATCCCGATGCCGGAGCTGCGTGCCACCCCCGCCGACTACGGGTTCGGGCCCCCTCCTCCGTACGGCGCCCACCCGCGCGTCGTCACCGCTCCCGCAGACCTCGCCGCGCTCCGGCTGCGCGTGCAGGGCGGGATCGCCAGGATGAACCACGTCGAAGGGCTGCGGCCGGCCGCGCTCGCGCTCGCCGGCAACGCCGATCTGCGTAAGCTCCAGCAGACCGGTCAGCTCACCTCCGGCGAGCAGGAACGGCTCGCCAAGGCCGTCGCGGGGGCCGCCCTCACCGCGTGGCTGGACGACTCGGCCGAGATCGCCGCCACCGCCCGCGACGCGCTGCTCACCTGGGTCCGGGCCATCCCCGCCGAGACCTCGCCCGACTTCAGCCGTTCCAGCCACGCCGTGGGGCTCGCCTACGACTGGCTGCACCCCCGCCTGAACGAGGCCGAGCGCGCCGAGGCCCGCGACTGGCTGGTGCGCCGCGTCACGGCGTACGAGACCTACCTGGACGACAAGGCGTACGGCTTCAAGCCCGGCGCCGCCGCCGAGCGGTGGGACAACTGGGTGCCGCACTACGTGGGCGCCTTCGGCACCACGGCCCTGGCCATCGAGGGGGAGCCGGGCTACCTGGATCGCTGGTACGCCAAGTCGGTCGCGAGCATGCACGACTTCCTGGACCACGGCATCGGGCCCGAGGGCGCGCCCCTGGAGCTCGTGCACTACTTCGCCTACGGCATGTGGCAGGGCGCGTACCTGATGAACGCGATGGCCCGGCGTGGCGACCCGGTCCTGGACCACCCGCACCTGCGCATGGTCCCGCGCTGGTGGAGCAGCGACCTGTTCCCGTGGGGGCGCGACTTCAACTCCCTCGCCGACACCAGGGACGTCTTCAACGGCGTGCCGGTCGTCTACCACCTGATGCGCCTGGCCTATCCCGGCGACCCGCTGATGCGCTGGGTCTACACCAACGTGATGCTGGGCTGGCAGCAGGTCGCCGACAACCTCTCGGCCGTGCTGTGGGCCAGCGACCTGGACCAGGCCGACCTGGCCCGCTCGGCCGACCAGCTCGGGCTGAATCCGGGCCAGTTCTTCGCGCACAGCGGCCTGGCCTACCTGCGCTCCGGGTGGGGCGGCGACGATGTGTACTTCCAGTTCCAGAGCGACCCGGCCTGCGCCGGTCCCAGCCACGCCCACGCCGACCGCACGTCCTTCACCCTCGCCGGCGAGAGCCGGCTGTGGGTGATGGACGCCGGCGGCTTCTTCCCCCACGACGTGGGGCACAACCTGGTCTTCGTCGACGGCAAGGCCCAGGGGTACTTCCCGCAGCGCGGCAAGATCCTCACATACGAGGACGAGGGCTGGGCGAGCGGCATCATGGGCGACGCCAAGGACGCCTACGACTACCGCACCGAGTTCGAGCACCGGATCACCGACTTCACCGGCTGGGCCAAGGTGAACGGCCTGTGGTCCTACCCCTACAACCCGGTGCTGCGGGCCTACCGCAGCGGCGTGCTGGTCCGCGGGCGGCATCCGTACGTGGTGATCTGCGACGACATCAGGAAGGACGACCAGGCCCACGAGTACTCCTGGGAGGCGCTGGTGCCGCTCGGCACCCTGGTCGTGCCGCGGGACGGACGCAGCGTGCTGCTGCGGCCGGTGGACGTGGGCAGCGCCCTGCGCTCGCCGCTCCAGGGCGCTCAGCCGCTGCGGGTGCCCTTCACCGTCGGCGCGCGGGGGAGGTACCGGGTCTGGCTGCTGGCCGGGCACGCCTACGACGGCGTGTGGCGGTGGGGATCGACCCTCGCGCTCGACGGCGGGGCCGCGGTGCCGGTCAGCGTGGCCTCCGAGTACGACTACGGCGACTGCGCCCAGCCGCACTGGCTGCCCGCGATGCACCCGGGCGGCGCGGTGGACCTGGCCGCCGGCGAGCACGTCGCCACGATCACCGCCACCGGCGTCAACGTCTACCACGCTCTGCTGGTCGCCCCGGAGGGCCACGACCCGGCGGGGCCGTACGAGACCGCGCCTCCCGCCGGGAGCGTCACCGTGCGGCTCGGCGAGGTCGCGGCACCGGCCGGCTGGACGCGCCTCGCCCCCGACACCGCCCACCCCGCCTGCCTGGTCACGGTGCTCAACCCGGCCGCGGCGCGGATCACGGCCGAGATGTTCGAACGGCGGCGCACCGACACCGGGGAGTACTGGGGCAGGACCATCAAGCTGCGCGCCCGGGTCACCGCCGACGAGCCCAGGTTCCGGGTCCTGCTGTACCCGCACCGCAACGGCGATCCCCTGCCCGCCATCGTCTCCGACGCCCAGCGGGCGAGCGTGACCTGGCCGGGCGGGGTGACCGACGCCTGGCACCTCGGGCCGGGGCCCGCCTTCCCCGCGGTCAACGGCGCGGCCGTGCGGGTGCGGCGCGGATCGCGCACGTTCACCCTGGACGTCACCTACGCCGGTCTGCGCCGCCTGACCCGCCGGCACGTGACGGACCGGCCGCTGGCGGGGAGGCTGTGCGACCTGCTCGACCGGGCCGAGCACGAGGACCGCCGGGGGCGGATCGCGGCGCGGAACGCCGCGCTGGAGTCCTACGTCACCCGGCTGGCCGCGGCGAAGGTGCCCGCGGCCCACCGCGACATGCTCACCAACCAGGCGAAGGAGCTGGCCCGATGACCCGGCTGGAGGAGTTCCGCGAGCAGAGGTTCGGCATGTTCGTCCACTGGGGCCTGTACGCCCTGCCGGCCAGGCATGAGTGGGTGAAGAACCGCGAGCGGCTCACCGACGAGCAGTACCAGGTCTACCTGGAGCACTTCGACCCGGACCTGTTCGACCCCGAGGCGTGGGCCGAGGCGGCGGCCGGGGCCGGGATGCGGTACCTGGTCCTGACCACCAAGCACCACGACGGCTTCTGCTTGTGGGACTCCGGCCTCACCGACTACAGCGTGGCGGGCACGCCCTACGGCCGGGACCTCGTGGGCCCGATCGCCGCCGCCTTCCGCGCGGCCGGGCTGGGCGTGGGCTTCTACCACTCCCTGATCGACTGGCACCACCCGCATTTCCCGCTGGACGAGCTGCACCCTTCGTACGGCCGCGACACCGGCGGCGACCGCGACATCGGCATCTACCGCAAGTACCTGCACGGGCAGGTGGAGGAGCTGCTCACCCGCTACGCGCCCGTGGACACGATGTGGTTCGACTTCTCCTACCCCACCAGGTTCCCCGGCGGCAAGGGGCGCGAGGACTGGGGCTCGGAGGAGCTCGTCGAGCTGGTCCGCAGGCTCTCCCCGGACACGCTGATCAACGACAGGCTGGACGTGCCCGGCGACTTCGTCACCCCCGAGCAGTACCAGCCCGCGGGCCCGGTCACCGTCGGCGGACGCCCGGTGGTCTGGGAGGCGTGCCAGACGCTCAACGGGAGCTGGGGCTACGACCGCGACAACCACGACGTCAAGTCGGTGGACCTGCTGGTGCGCATGCTCGTCGACACCGTCGCCAAGGACGGCAACCTGCTGCTCAACGTCGGCCCCAACGGGCGGGGCGAGCTCGACCCGGGGGCGCTGGAGACCCTGCGCGGGATCGGCGCGTGGATGCGCCTGCACGGGAGGTCCATCTACGGCGCCGGGCCGAGCGAGCACACGCCGCCGCCCGACTGCCGCTACACCCGGCGCGGCGACCGCCTGTACGTCCACATCTTCGCCTGGCCATTCGACCACCTGCACCTGCCGGGGCTGGCCGGCCGGGTGCGATACGCCCAGTTCCTGCACGACGCCTCCGAGGTGCCCCGGCTGGAGCCGAGCGACCGGGTGCCGCCCGGCACGCTCACCCTCAAGGTCCCCGTCCGGCGCCCCGCCGTCGCCGTGCCCGTCATCGAGCTCTTCCTCGACCAGGAGAAACCCGACCAGGAGAAATCCTGACCAGGAGAAATCCGACCAGGAGACAGCCGAGTAGGAGAACCCATGGACGCCTTTCCCTCACGCCGTGCCGTGCTCGCCGGCCTGGGCGCCCTCGGGGCGCTGGCCGCCTGCGGCGACGGCGGCCGTACGCCGCTGACCGCCGAGGGCCGCTCGGGCGGCGGCGAGCCCGGCGGAGCCCTGTTCCCCTTCGCCGAGGCCGAGAAGCTCAACGCGAGCCTCACCTGGCCGGCCTCCATCGGCGAGCCCGCCTCGAAGGTGACGATCACCGTGGCGTCGCACTGGGAGGCCGCCTTCCTGCCCCGCCAGGAGCAGTTCGACCTGTTCTTCATGCGCCGCCACCCCACGATCGAGGTGCGCAGGGAGGTCACGCCGTTCGCCCAGTTCCTGCAGAAGTACCTGGCCCAGGCGGCGGGCGGCAGCCTGCCGGACATCATGTACAGCCACTACTCGTGGGTCTCCGCCTTCGTCAAGCAGGGCGTGTTCCTGCCACTGGACGACTACGCGGCCAGGCAGGCCGGCTTCGCCAGGGAGGACTTCACCGCCCCCTCGCTCGGCTACTTCGAGCGCGACGGCAAGTTGTACGGCCTGCCCTACGACTGCGGCCCCAAGATGCTCTTCTACAACAAGGACCTGTTCGACGCGGCCGGGATGGCGTACCCCACCCCGTCCTGGACGGTGGAGCAGATGCTGGCCGCGGCCGCGGAGCTCACACGCGGCAAGGGAGGGGGCAGGGTGTTCGGCATGGCCGGGCTGCCCGCGCCGGTGGCCGACCTCACCCCGACCTATCTCCTCGCGTACGGCGGGCGCTACCTGGACGCCACCGAGACCGCGTGCCTGATCGACCAGCCCGGCGCGGTGAACGCGCTGCGGCCCTGGTTCGACCTGCTGCACCGGTACCAGGCGGTGCCGAGCGCCGCGGACGCCGAGGCCATGAAGGCCGAGCCGTTCGGCATCGGGCGGGCGGCCATGGGCGTGCACGGGTCGTGGACCGCGCCCAGCCTGGCGGCCACCGCGAAGTTCCGCTGGGCGATGACCGACATGCCGTCGGGGCCGGAGGGCCGGTTCACCTCGGCGGTCGGCAGCGGCTTCGCCATCACCGCGGGCAGCGGGGCCAGGGACGCCGCCTGGATCTACCTCAACGAGCTCACCTCGTCCGCGGGGCAGATCTTCATGTGGGGCAGCACCGGCAGGGGCAGCCCGTCGCGTACGTCGGCGTGGCCGTCCTACCTGCGGTCCGATCTCGCGCCCGAGGGCGCCGGCCTGCTGGAGAAGGCGCTCACCGGCTACGCCACCAACGACGGCGTGATCCGGCAGCCGGCGGGCCCGAAGGTGGTCAGCGCCGCGACGCCCACGTGGGACCGCATCGCCTCGGGCAGGATCGGCCTGCCCGAGGGCCTGCGCAAGATCCGCGCCGATGTCACCCCGGTCCTCGCGGAGAACCGTTGAGCGCGCTCGCCGGAGCGGCACGGCGGCGGCGTCCGGGGCCGCTCGCGCGCAGGGAGGCGAGGAGCTTCTACCTCTTCGTCTCCCCCTGGGTGGTGGGGTTCGTGCTGTTCGGCGGCGGCCCGATCGCCGCCTCCGCGGTGATCAGCCTCACCGACTGGTCCCTGCTGTCCAGCCCGTCGTTCGTGGGGCTGGACAACTACGTCAAGCTGGTGGAGGACCCGGTCTTCTACACGGCATTGGGGAACACGCTCTACTTCGCCGCCGCCTCGGTGGGACTCGGCGTGGTCTCCACGCTGGCGCTGGCGCTGCTGCTCAACCTGCCGCTGCGGGGCATCGCGGTCTTCCGCACGATCTTCTACCTGCCCTCGGTGGTGTCGGGGATCGCCACCGCGCTGCTGTGGGTCAACATCCTCCATCCCGACTTCGGTATGATCAACTACCTGCTCGGGCTCGCCGGCGTCCAGGGGCCGGGCTGGCTCACCTCCGAGGAGTGGGCCATCCCCGCGCTGGTCCTGATGAGCGTGTGGGGCGCGGGCAACACGATCGTGATCTATCTGGCCGGGCTGCAGGGCATCCCGCGGTCGCTGTACGAGGCGGCGATGATCGACGGAGCCGGATGGTGGCGGCGGCTGTGGCACATCACCGTGCCGATGCTGTCGCCGGTGGTGTTCTTCAACGTGGTGACCGGCTTCATCGCCAGCCTCCAGGCGTACGTGCTGGTGCTGGTGATGACCGAGGGCGGACCGGCCAACGCCACGCTGCTGCTCGGCCTGTACGTCTACCGGCAGGCGTTCGAGTACTTCGACATGGGCTACGCCGCCGCGCTGTCGTGGGCGCTGTTCGCCATCATCATCGCCGTCACCCTGGTGCAGTTCCGGCTGGCCCGGCGCTGGGTCCACTACGAGGTCGCCTGATGGAGGTCGCCTGATGGTCGCGGAGATCTCCCCGGCGGTCGCGGGCGTCGCGCGGGAGCGCCGCAGGCCGCGCGACCTGTCGCGGCTGCCCGCGTACGCGCTGCTGTGCGCCGGCGCGGCGATGTACCTGCTGCCGTTCCTGTGGATGGTGACGACCGCGCTGAAGACGGCGGACGAGGTGCTGGCGTTCCCGCCGGACTTCCTGCCCTCGTCCTTCGCCTGGCACAACTTCCCCGAGGCGTGGACCCAGTTGCCCTTCACCCGGTTCCTGCTCAACACCGTGCTGGTCACGGTGCTCGCGGTGGCCGGCACGCTGGTGTCGAGCATCGTGCCCGCCTACGCCTTCGCCCGGCTTCCGGCGCGGGGCCGCCCGGTGCTGTTCGCCGCCATGATCGGCACCATGATGATCCCCGCGGAGATCACCCTGGTGCCGCAGTTCCTGCTGTTCAAGGAGCTGGGCATGGTCAACACGTACTGGCCGCTGATCCTGCCCGCCTGGTTCGGCTACGCCTACTACATCTTCCTGTTCCGCCAGTTCTTCCGCACGATCCCGCAGGAGCTCGTGGACGCCGCCCGCATCGACGGCGCCTCGCACGCGCGGATCCTGTGGTCGGTCATGCTGCCGCTGGCCAAGCCGGCCATCGCCGCGGTGACGGTGTTCTCGGTGATCGGCAACTGGAACAACCTGCTCGGCCCCCTGATCTACCTGCGCGACCAGGACGCGTACACGCTGGCCCTCGGGCTCAGCCTGTTCCAGGGCGAGCACGCCACCGCCTACCACCACATGATGGCCGTCTCCACCCTGACGGTCATGCCGATCGTGGTGCTGTTCTTCCTGGCCCAGAAGGCGTTCGTGCGCGGCATCACGCTCACCGGACTGGGCGGGCGCTAGGGATACCGAGGAGGTCTGATCATGCTCGATCGTCGCCGGTTGCTGCTGGCCGGGCTGGGCGCGGCCGGCGCGCTGGCCGTGCCGGCGCTCGGTGCGGGCCGCGCCGCCGCCGCGTCGCTCCCGTACCGGTTCGCGTCCACCCGGCTGCGGGTGCCGGACCGGCAGACGTGGATGCGGGAGGCCGGATCGCTCGCCGTGCTGTGGCGCCTGTCGGCCGGCTCGCCGCCGTACACGGTGTACAACCCGCGGGTGCTGGTGCCCGGCTTCTACTGCTTCAACGCGGGCGGCGACGGCCCCACCGAGCGGCTGAACGCCGGCGAGTTCCGGGTCGCGTACGCCCTGGAGGTCAACGGCGTGCGGCACCGGGCGACGTTCCGGGGCTCGCCGTGGACGACCCGGGGCGGCACCGGCGCCCAGCGCGGCCTGGCGACCCCGTTCGACTGGGGCGTGTGGAGCGACGTGCTGCCGATCCAGATCCCGGCCAACTCGCAGATCTTCCACTGCACCGCGGTCGCGGTGAGCGACGCCGCGACGCGGTTCCCGGCCTCGCTGCGGGTCGCGGCGCCGATCGGCGACCGCGCCCGCACGGCCCCGGACGCCGCGGCCCTGGAGCCCCTGCTGTCCGGCTCGGCCCCGATCACCAGCGCCGGCGCCGCCCCGTACGCGGCGTACGCACCGATGTTCATGATCGCGCAGGACGCCTCGGCGAACCCCGTGGTGCTCATCATCGGCGACAGCCGCAGCTACTTCGACGACCTGCTGCTGGAGAACGACGAGCCCCGCGCGCCGCTCGCGGCGCCGGAACGCGGCCTGGACAGCACGACCGGAGGACGCGTCGCGACCGGCCACATCGGCATCCCGGGCTCGTCACCGGCCAAGACGAACCTGGCGCCGGGGCTGACGCATCGCACGGCGCCGCTGGTGGCGCTGCGCGACTACTACGGAGAGTTCCCCTTCACCCACATCCTGGACCAGCACGGCAACAACGGCGACATGGACTGGGCGTCGATGGCGGCGCACGCGCGCACGCTGCGGCAGACGCTCCCCGGGACGACGTACGTCAAGGTCACCATCCCGCCCCGGGTACGCGACACCACCGACGCCTACCGCACGCTGTCCGGCCAGTCGCCCCGGCCGGAGGACGCCTACCCCGCCGGGGCGCGGGCGGCGCTCAACAACGACATCCTGAGCAACCGCGACGGCCTGTTCGACGTGGTCTTCGACGCCGGCCGGTACGGCCGCGCCGGCGACGCCACCGACGCCGAACGCTCGCGCTTCCCGGCCTTCCCCGATCTGGCCGGAGCGCTCACCCGCCCCTGGGACGGCGTGGCCACCACGATCCACCTCGACTTCGCCCCGAGGTACGGGGACCGGCTCAACTTCGACCCCGCCGACCCCGTGGCCGGCGGCATCGTGCGCAGGGTCACGCCGGGCGCCGTCGCGGGGGAGTGGACGGTCCTGCTCCAGCACGGCTTCGTCTCCCGGGGCGCCCGCCCGGCCGGGGCGTCGTTCGCGTGCGTGCCCACCGGTGACGGCACCCACGAGAGCCCGCGCATGCACATGATCGAGGCCGCCGCCTACCACGACATGAAGCGCCGGGGCGTCTTCGGCCCGATCGTCGCCACTAATTCGTATTAGCGTATTGACCGCGGAGGCCGCTGCGGGGTTTCGTAATCAGCGCGACTCACCCCCGCAACACCCCCGGAGCGCGATACGACATGCCGAGCCCCAAGCGGTCCCGCCGCGTCACCCAGCGCGACATCGCCCGGCTGGCCGGCGTCAGCCAGACGACCGTGTCCCTGGTGCTCAACAACCGCATGGGAGCGGAGTCCCGGATTCCGCGCGAGACCAGGGACAGGGTGCTGCGCGTGATCGAGGAGACCGGCTACGTCGCGGCCCCGGCACCCCGCGGGCCGGCCGCGGGCCGCAACCGGATCATCGGCGTGTTCACCTACGAGCCGGTCTTCCCCAGCGGCCCCGGCGACCGCTACCACCCGTTCCTGGTCGGCATCGAGGAAGGTGCCGGGCGGGCCGGCTGCCACCTGCTGCTGCTGACCGGCACGCCTTCGATGCACGGCCGCGAGCGCGCCCACCGGCGGGACCACCGGCTCCGGCCGGCCGACGGCCTCGTCCTGCTGGGCCGCGAACCCGATCCGGAGGACCTGACCGGGCTGGCGGCCGAGGGGCATCCGTTCGTGTCGGTCGGCCGCCGCGACGACGTGGGCGCGCCGATCTCCTGGGTCGGCGCCGACTACCCGGCGGCGGTCCGCGCGCTGGCCGCGCGGGCCAGGGCGCTCGGGCACGAGCGGCTGGCCTACCTCGGACACGGCGCGGGCCCGGAGTCCTGGGCCGACCGCCTGCGCGGGTTCGAGGAGGGCACGGCGGGCCTGCGCACGCTGCGGCTCAACCCCGGGAACCCGGCGGCGGTCCTGGAGGCCGGCGTCACCGCGGTGTTCGCCGAGGACCACGCCGTCGCCGTCGCCGTGGCGGAGGCCGCGGCGCGGCGCGGCCTCGCCGTCCCGGGCGATCTGTCGATCGTCGCGCTCGGCGATCCGGCCACGCCCGGCGGGCCCGGCTTCACCGGCCTGCGGGTGCCGCGCGAGGAGATGGGACGCCAGGCCGTGGAGATCCTCACCGGGCTGCTGGACGGCGGCCCGCCGGTCCGGCGGCTGCTGCCCTGCGCCCTCACCGAGGGCTCGACCCTGGGCAGTCCCGCCACCCGGTGGTGATCGTCCCAGCCGGATATGAGGCCGGCGGGACGCGCCGTCAGCGGGGGAGGACTTCGGCGATCAGCTTCTCGACGCGGGCGCGGATCTCGTCGCGGATCGCGCGTACGGCCTCGATGCCGCGCCCGGCGGGGTCGTCGAGGGCCCAGTCCTCGTAGCGCTTGCCGGGGAAGATCGGGCAGGCGTCGCCGCAGCCCATGGTGATGACCACGTCCGACGCCTGCACGGCGTCGGGGGTGAGGACCTTGGGCCGTTCCGCGGTGATGTCGATGCCCACCTCGGCCATGGCCGCGACCGCGACCGGGTTGATCCGCTCGGCGGGCGCGGAGCCGGCCGAGCGGACCTCGATGCGGTCGCCGGCCAGGTGGGTGAGCCAGCCGGCCGCCATCTGGGAGCGTCCGGCGTTGTGCACGCACACGAACAGGACGCTGGGCTTGCGGTCCTCAGGCACGGGCGGGCTCCTCGGCGGTGGCGCGGGCGGTGAACAGGCGGCGGGCGGCCAGGCTCGCGTAGACCAGGGCGACCAGGACGGGCACCTCGATCAGGGGGCCGACCACCCCGGCCAGGGCCTGCCCGGAGGTGACGCCGAAGACGCCGACCGCGACCGCGATGGCCAGTTCGAAGTTGTTGCCCGCGGCGGTGAAGGCCAGGGTGGTGGTGCGGTCGTACGGCAGGCCGATCGCGCGGCCGAGCAGGAACGAGCCACCCCACATCAGGGCGAAGTAGGCCAGCAGCGGCAGCGCGATCCGGGCCACGTCGCCGGGCTGGGAGGTGATGGTGCCGCCCTGGAGGGCGAACAGGATCACGATGGTGAACAGCAGGCCGTACAGGGCCAGCGGGCCGACGCGGGGCAGGAAGCGCGACTCGTACCACTCCCGGCCGCGGGTGCGCTCGCCCAGCCTGCGGGAGGCGTAGCCGGCGGCCAGCGGGACACCGAGGAAGATCAGCACGTACGAGGCGATGTCCCAGGCCGAGACCGACAGCGCGTCCTGGGCCAGGCCGAGCCAGCCGGGCAGGACCTGGAGGTAGAACCAGCCGAGCGCGCCGAACGCGACGACCTGGAAGATGGAGTTCAGCGCGACCAGGACGGCGGCGGCCTCGCGGTCGCCGCAGGCCAGGTCGTTCCAGATGAGCACCATGGCGATGCACCGGGCCAGGCCGACGATGATCAGGCCGGTGCGGTATTCCGGCAGGTCGGGCAGGAGGATCCAGGCCAGGGCGAACATGAGCGCGGGCCCGAGGACCCAGTTCAGCACCAGGCTGGAGATCAGCAGCCGGCGGTCGCCGGTGACGGTGCCGAGGCGGTCGTAGCGGACCTTGGCCAGCACCGGGTACATCATCAGCAGCAGGCCGAGCGCGATCGGCAGCGAGATCTCGCCGATCTTGACCGCGTCGAGCGCGGCGTCCAGGCCGGGGACGAGCCTGCCGAGCAGCAGCCCGGCGGCCATGGCCAGGCCGATCCACACCGGCAGGAACCGGTCCAGGGTGGACAGCCCGGCCAGCACGTTGCGCTCGTCCGGTGGGGCGGGGGCGGTCATGAAGGCGGCTCCAGGTGTGCTCGCGGCGACGGGCTCAGACCGTGGCGGGCGTGTTCAGCAGGGCCGACAGCTCCTGCAGGGTCTCGGGCACCACGCGGTAGTACACCCAGGAGGCGCGCCGCTCGGAGGTGAGCACGCCGACGTCCTTGAGCACCTTGAGGTGGTGGCTGATGGTCGGCTGGGACACGTCGAAGGCGTCGGTGATGTCGCACACGCACGCCTCGCCGCCGGCGTGGCTGGCCACGATCGAGACGATCCGCAGGCGTACCGGGTCGCCCAGCGCCTTGAACACCCGCGCCACCCCGGCCGCCTGCTCGGCGGTCAGCGGCTCGCGCGCGAGCGGGGGGCTGCACTCCAGCAGCTCCAGCGGCTCCACCTGGACACCTCCACGCGCATAGACGGCTGTCGAAATTGCAGTGTATCTATATCGACAGCGGTCTATCAGGGCACGGGGACGTTCAGCTCGGCCAGCAGGGCGCGTACCCGGCGCTCGATCTCGTCCCGGATCGGGCGGACCTGCTCCACCGAGAGCCCGGCCGGGTCCTCCAGCTCCCAGTCCAGGTACCGCTTGCCGGGGTAGACCGGGCAGGCGTCCCCGCAGCCCATGGTGACCACCACGTCGGCGGCGCGGACGATCTCCTCGGTCCACGGCTTGGGGAACTCGCGGGAGATGTCGATGCCGGCCTCGGCCATCGAGGCCACGGCCGCCGGGTTGATCTCGGAGGCGAACTCCGACCCGCCGGACCAACCCACGGCGTGCTCCCCGGCCAGGTGGGTGAAGAAGCCCAGGGCCATCTGGCTGCGTCCGGCGTTGTGCACGCACAGGAACAGCACGATCGGCCGCCCGTCGCTCTTGCCCTCCACCCTGGCCAGGGCGTGCAGGCGCTGGCGGGCGAACCGCTCGGCCAGCAACGGCAGGAAGTTCGCCACCGCGGCCTTGGTGGCGAACTGCTCGTAGCTGGTGTGCAGGAACCGCTCGATGGTCTCGGCGCCGAAGACGCCGGTGAACTCCTCGCCCAGGCGGCGCGCGGCGGTGGCCAGGGCGAGCCGCTGGTCGATGGACAGGTCATCGCGCTTGTAGGTGCTGCTGCTGGTCATCGGGCCGCTCCCCGCAGATCCCTGAATCGAATGCCATCTATGTGGACAGCCATCAATATAGGTGGCCGTCGATCCCGTGGACACCGAACCGGGGATGAACACCCGGTGTACGCCCGGCCGGCTCAGCGACCGGCGACCGCGCTGCGCCGCTCCATCAGCAGCACGTCGCGCCACACGCCGTGGTGGCGGCCGATCCGCTCCCGCGTGCCGACCACGCGGAAGCCGAGCGCCCGGCGCAGCGCCAGGCCGGCGGCGTTCTCGGGGAAGACGCCGGTCTGCACGGTCCACACGCCCGCCTCCTCGCTCGCGGCGAGGAACGCGGACAGCAGGGCGCGGCCGATGCCCTGGGCCTGGCAGCCGGGATGGACGTAGATGCTGTGCTCGACCACCCCCGAGTACACCGGCCGCGCCGAGACGGCCGAGGCGGCGACCCAGCCGACCACCTCGCCGCTGCCGGCGTCGGCCGCCACGTACCGCAGGTGCGGCAGCTTGGCCGCCGTGAACCCCTCCCGGCTCGGCGCGACCGTCTCGAAACCGGCCTGCCCGGTGTCCAGCCCCGCCTGGTAGATCACCAGCACCTGGGCGGCGTCGGCGTCGCGCATCGGGCGGATCTCCAGGCCGGGGCCGGCGGCCGGCGTGACCGCCCGAGTTCTCGCCGCATCTGCGCCGTCGCCGTGGCCGGAGGTGCGACACACCGGCGAGGCCGGGACCGGATCGCCCATCACCACCTCGGCGGCGGTGGGAAAGCAGCGCACGCGGTTCTCGTCGATCCGGTACAGGCTCAAGGTGCCCCGCCGCTCGACGAGCACGAACCGCACCTCGGCTCAGCAGTCCAGGCCGGACGGCTTGACCCCTACGCGGCGTGAGCCCGCACAGTGGGGCCATGGGAGAACACGAGTACACCGTCGGCGTCGTCGTGGAGCTGGCCGGGGTGTCGGTGCGCACGCTGCACCACTACGACGAGATCGGCCTGCTCGAACCCAGCGAGCGCAGCGCCGCCGGCTACCGGCTCTACTCCGGCGAGGACCTGCGCAGGCTTCAGCGCATCCTGTTCTATCGGGAGCTGGACTTCGACCTGGGCACCATCGGCGCCATCCTCGCCGATCCGGCACGCACGGACGCCGACCGGTTGCGCGAGCAGCGTCGGCTGCTGACCGGCCGGATCGAACGGTATCAGGCCATGGTCGCCGTGATCGACCGGGAGCTCGACGCGCGCAGGCTCGGCATCACCCTCACCCCTGAGGAACGGCTGGAGGTCTTCGGCGGCACCCGTCTGGAGGACAACGCCGCGCAGGCGGAGCGGCGGTGGGGCGGCTCCGAGCAGTGGCGGCAGCGGCAGCGGCGCACCTCGGGCTACGCGGCCGAGGACTGGCTGGAGATCCGCCGCGAGCAGGCCGGCATCCACCAGCGCCTGCTCGACGCCATGCGCGCCGGTGCCCCGGCCACCGATCCGGCCGTCATGGACCTGGCCGAGGAGCACCGGCTGCACATCGACCGCCGCTACCACGACTGCGATCACGACACCCACCGCGCTCTCGCCAGGTCGTACCTCGCCAACGAACGGATCGGCCTCAACTTCGACGATGTGGCCCCCGGACTGTCGCGCTACGTCCACGACGCCATCATCGCCAACGCCGAGCGCGACGCCGGGCGCGCGGAGAGCTGACGCCGGGTGGCACGACCGGGCGGTGCCCGCGGGCGTGCGTGCCGCCCGCCCGCGGATCAAAGGCCGGTCACGCGCTACCTCGATTCGAGGTGGGGCCGGCGCACCCCGCGGCGCCACACGTCGGCGATGGAGCCGATGGCGGTGATGTCACGGGTCGGGTCGCCTTCGACCAGCACCAGGTCCGCGCGGCGACCGGGGGCGATCCGGCCGCGGTCGGCCAGGCCGAAGTGCCGGGCGGGCAGGCTGGTCGCGGCGGCCAGCGTCTGTTCGGGGCTGAGCCCGGCCTCGGTGAGCAGCCGCAGCTCGCGGTGCATGCCGGTGCCGTGGGCCGGGACGAACGGGGTGGCGTCGGTCCCGGCGAGCAGGGCCGCGCCCGCGCGGTACAGGGCCCGCAGCGCGCCGACCGCGTTGGCGAAACCACCGGGCCGGGCGCAGTCGGCGGTCTGGACGTCTCGGGCGGTGATCGCCTCGAAGTAGGCGAGCGTGGTCACGACGAAGACCCCTGGGCGCGGACCCGCTCGGCCAGCCGCTGTGAGGCGGGGTCGTCCGGGGCGAGGTCGCTCCACACGTGGGCCAGGCCGTCGGCGCCGGCATCGAGCGCGATCTCCACCTCCGACGCGGTGATGGCGTGGGCGATGACCCGCAGTCCGGCCTCGTGCGCCGCCGCGGCGAGGGCGGCGGCGACGTCCGGCGTCATGGCCGGGAGCTCGGCGCCGTGGACCGCGCCGTCGTCGATGACGATCTTGAGATAGTCGGCTCCCTCGGCCAGCCGGGCCTGGACGAACGCCGGCGCCTGCGCGGCGTCGGAGATGAACTCGGTCATCTCGGCCTCCAGGCCGCTGCCCGCCAGGAGCTGGGTCGGGTGCCCGCCGGGTGCGGTGGCCAGCATGCCCGCGCTGCGGAGGTCGGCCACGTGGTCGTTCTCGGCGGCCAGCCGCCGCTGCGCGGCGAGCGTCGCCGGGTGCCGGCTGTGACATCGCCGCCTACGGCCGTGGCATGGATCACATCCGCGGCCGCGTCGCCGACACCGAGGACACGCTGCAGGAGGTGTGGCTGGCCTGGTCCGCCCGGCACCGCAGCCAGGACGCGGGACCGGTCGGGAACGCGCGGGCCTACCTGGTGCGGATCGCGTGAACCAGGCGCTGGCCCGCCGCGCGGACCTGAGCCGGCGGCAGGAGACCTACGTCGGACCCTGGCTGCCGGAGCCGCTGGTCACCGCCGAGGACGACGCCGCCGGGGCCGTCGAGCGCGCCGAGTCGTTGTCGATGGCGCTGCTGGTGGTGCTGGAGACGCTGTCGCCGCTGGAACGCGCGGTGTTCGTGCTGCACGAGGTGTTCGGCTTCGGCCACCCGGAGATCGCCGGCATCCTCGGCCGTACGCCGGCGGCGGTGCGCCAGTTGGCGGCACGCGCGCGGCGCCACGTCCACGCGCGGCGTCCTCGGCACCGGACCGAGCCGGACGTCCACGCCCAGGTCACCGAGCGCTTCGCCGTGGCCGCCCTCGGCGGCGACCTCCAGGCCCTGCTCGAGGTGCTGGCACCGGACGTGACGCTGTGGACCGACGGCGGCGGCAAGGGGCCCGCCACCAGCCTGCGGCCCGTGCACGGCCGCGACCGGGTGGCCGCGCTGTTCATGTCGGTCGCCGCGACGGTCCCCGCCGAAGGGCTGGACATCCGCTACCGCCGGGTGGCGGGCGACCCGTGCGCGCTCGTCTTCGCCGGCGACAGCCCGCTCGCCGTGGTGGTCGTGGACCTCACGCCGGGCGGCGATCGGATCGCCGGCATCTACTCGGTCACCAATCCCGACAAGCTCACCGGGGTCCGCTGACCCGGTCTCGGCCCGCCGCCGAGACGGCGGGTTCACAGGGGGTTGACGCCCTTGCAACATGTGCGCAAACATCCCAAGTGTCGCAAGGGACTTGCAATGGAGGCAGGGTGGCTTCCGGTGAGAGCAACAAACAGAGCGTGGAACGGGTGATCCCGGTACGTGGCGGCGCCGGTCCGCTTCCGAGATCGTCGCCGCCGTCTCCGGTTCGCCGCCCCGAGGCCGAGATCGCCGGTCCCCTGCGGAAGTAGGGGAGCCGCCCGGCAGGTGTCCTCGGCGGAACGGCATTTCCGCGGAGAACCCCGGCTCCGCCCGGCGGCCCCCACACCCCCCTGCCCGTCACGACAGAGGTGCTCCATGCCCACATTCACCCGCATGCTCGGCTGCATGCTCGCCTTACTCCTCGCCGTCTCCATCGGCCCGCCCGCCGTGGCCGCCCCCGGACCGGTGGAGGTCGTCTCCACGACCCGCGACGCCGGGTACCGGGAGACCGGCACCTGGACCCAGGCCCAGCGCACCGGCTACCTCGGCGGCACCACCCGCTTCACCCGCGAGGTCGGCGCCACCGCGAGTTGGACGCTCACCGCCCCCGCCGACGACGAGTACGCCATCGGCGTCTGGATCCCCGCCTCGTCCGACGTCAACGACCCGGCCGTCACCTATGGCTGGAACGGCACGTCGGTCAGGGCGAACCAGGCCGCCTTCGGGGACGCCTGGCACACCCTAGGCACCGTCCGGCTGGCTCGGGGGGCCACGCTGACCGTCACGGTGACCGCGCGGACGGCCGGCAAGGTCACCCGGGCCGACGCCGTACGGCTCTCCTCCACCCGGCCGAGCCAGGACGTGCTGGTCAACCAGAGCGGCTACGACCTGACCGGGCC
Organism: Thermocatellispora tengchongensis; assembly: GCF_014202315.1. Taxonomy (GTDB): domain Bacteria; phylum Actinomycetota; class Actinomycetes; order Streptosporangiales; family Streptosporangiaceae; genus Thermocatellispora; species Thermocatellispora tengchongensis. The sequence continues at coordinate 217,414 of NZ_JACHGN010000020.1, forward strand.
CAAGCGGTTCACCGCCCCGCGCGCCACCGACGGCGACACCTTCACGATCACCCGTGAGGGCTCCGCCGAGGTTCTGTTCCGGGGCACCGTCAAGGGCGGCGTGGGGGACTTCACCGGGTTCCGCCCGGCCGGCGCCGGGCCGTACGTCGTCACCGTGACCGGCGACCTCGGCACGGGCACCTCGCACCCGTTCGGCATCGGCCCGTACTGGACCTACCGGGTGTCGATCCAGCGCGCGGTGGACTTCATGGTGCAGAGCCGATGCGCGCACGGCGACGCCACCAAGCTCGTCTTCACCGACCCGGCGGGCAACCACTGCAACCGCGGCAACACCGGAGTCGCCTGGCGGGACGACCACCAGTTCTCCTTCACCCTGCAGAGCCTGATCGAGCTGTACCTGTCCAACCCGGACGCGTTCACCAGGTCGCCCGGGACCGGCCGCTACGACGGGCTGGCCATCTCCACGACCCCGGACGCGCCCGAGATCGTCAAGCTGATCAACTGGGGCGTGGACCTGTACCTGCAAGGGAAGGTCAACCACACCTTGCTCAAGGAGCAGCTGGCCTGGTTCGTCCACGCCTATCCGCACCTGTCGAAGTGGATCCCCCGCGAGCAGTACGTCAAGGCCCGCGATCACCTGGTCGCGAACTGGTCGAACCCCGCCCGGGACCGGTGGAACTGGTACGACATCCCGCACAGCGCGGACCTGTTCCAGACGTACACGATCATCGGCACCGGCAAGGGGCAGTTCCCGCCCGGCCACTCGATCGTGCCGAACCTCATGATGTACGACGTGGCCCGGCGCGACGGGCTGCCCGACCCGGGCCGCTACCTGAACGCCGCCCGCGCGCAGGTGGACTGGATCGTGGCGAACCTGGACTGGAACGACCCGGCCACCACCAAGGGCCAGCGGATGAGCGAGCACGTCACCATGGAGTCGCTGGCCTACTACGCCGAGCGGTACCCCGATCCCGAGCTGACGGCCAAGATCGAGCAGTGGGCGGACGTGGCCATCGCCCGGTCCCAGAACATGTGGGATTTCCGGAAATACTCTGACTCGCTGTGGATCATTCCGGAGTTCAACGAGCCGGGCAACGTCGCCGGTCTCCCCGCCGCCGCCCTCGCCGCGGCACGTGTGATCGACGATCCCGCGAAGCGGGCGGCGCTGCGCCGCATCGCCGCCGGTCAGATCGACAACGTCTTCGGGCGCAATCCCGCCGACGCCCACTTCTCCCACGACGCCGCCACCCCGCAGGGCTTCGAGGGCGTGGAGCGCGGCTGGCCGAAGGAGTACCCGCCCGGCCGGGGCGCGGGTGAGCTGGAGGAGGTGCGGGGCGTGCTGGACGGCTCGCCCAAGGAGGCCTCCTACCCGTACGACCCCACGGCCGACCTCGGCTACACCGAGGGCTGGGTGGCCTTCAACACCGCATGGAACGCCAGCCTGGCCCAGCTCGCCGCCGACCAGACGTCCGTGCACGTCTCCGGCTCCGTGCCCGGCCTCGCCGCCGGCACGCTGGCGCCCGCCGACACGGTGAACGTACGGCTCCGCGCGCCGCTCAACCTGGACCCGGCCACCGCCGAGCACGGCACGGTCAGGGTGCGCACCTCCCGCGGCGACTCCGAGACCGTACGGGTGACCGAGACGGGAACCGGCGCGCTGGACTTCACCGGCCGCATCCCGGCCCTGCCCGAGCCGGGACGGCCGGGCGACGGCACGCTCCAGCTCATGCCCGGCGACACCGTCACGTTCTCCTACGGCCTGGGCGCCTTCACCGCCACCGCCACGCTCAAGGTCACCCCGGCCCCCTGACGCCCCGGCCGGCCCGGCGCTGAGCCCGGCGCAGGGATGTGGCGCGGGGGGCGGGGGGCGCCCCCCCCCCCCGGGGGGGGGGGGGGGGGGGGGGGGGGGGGCCCCGCAACAGGACAACCGGCGGCCCGGGTTTTTTGCGGGTTGTGGGGTGGTTACACCCCCCAGTG
>NZ_JACHGN010000021.1:0-50879 GCF_014202315.1 Thermocatellispora tengchongensis
GCGCCGTTGCCGATGATGCCCACCGACCCGTCCAGCTTGACGTAGTTGAGGTCCTTGGCCTTGGCCGCGGCCTCCAGCGGGTCCTCGCTGGCCTTGTCGGCCAGAGCCTCGTGGTCGGGCTGGCGGAAGGCGGCGTTGTCGTCCAGCGTCACCTTGCCGTCGAGCGCGATGATCCGCCCGTCGGAGGTCGCGGCCAGCGGGTTGACCTCGACCAGCGTGGCGTCCTCGCGCTTGAACACCTGCCACAGCCGCACGATCGCCTCGGCGGCGGGCTCGATCACCTGGGCGGGCAGCCCCGCCTGGGCCGCGAGGCGGCGCGCGTCCTCGGCGCCGATCCCCTCGACGGGATCGACCGGCAGCTTCACCAGCGCCTCGGGCCGGGTCGCCGCCACCTCCTCGATGTCCATGCCGCCCGCGGCCGAGCACATGACGATGAACGTGCGCTCGGCGCGGTCGAGCAGGAACGCCAGATAGAACTCGTCGGTCACCACCTGCGCGGCCTCGACCAGCACGCTGCGGGCGACGTGGCCCTTGATGTCCATGCCGAGGATGTCGCGGGCCGTCTCCTCGGCCGAGGAGGGGCCGGGCGCCGGGCGCACGCCCCCGGCCTTGCCGCGCCCTCCGGTCTTCACCTGGGCCTTGACCACGACGGGGACGCCCAGCTCCGTGGCGACCTCGCGGGCCTGGGCGGGGGTCGTGGCCACCCTTCCGGGGAGCACCGGGACTCCGTGCGCCGCGAAGAGTGCCTTCGCTTGGTATTCGTACAGATCCACGCGTTACCTCGCCTCCACCGTACGACCTTGGTAGACTGTATACCGTATGGAAAAAGGGTCGTCTAGGTCTCGACAAGGGCCAGGGCGATTGCATATTACATACAGTATGGAGAAGACAGTGCGAGGCCGTGAGGTCACCGACTGGCGCGGCCGGGTCTACCTCACCGACGTCACCCCCGAGCAGATCCTCAATCGCCCCAGGTCGGCGATGCTGTGGCCCGCCGGGGCCGCCATGGGCGCGATCGGCGTCCTCCAGTACGGCTACGGCGCGGCCCTCCCCGTCGTCGCCGCCGCGCGCGGCTGGGGGATCACCCAGGCGCTGTGGCTGCTGGCCGGGTGGGCGCTGTGTCAGGCGGCGGTCGGCCTGCCGACGGCGGCCGCGATGGAGCGGCGCGGCGCCCGCCCGCGCGCGACCCTGCTCGCCGGCGCCGCGCTGTGCGCGGCCGGGCTGCTCGCGCTCGCCCACCTGTCCGACCCCTTGTGGGCGTTCGCGGGCTACTCCCTGCTCGGCGGCTTCGGCGGCGGCCTGGTCTACGCGACCTGCAGCTCCGTCGTCGCACGCTGGTACCCCGAGCGCTCCGCCGCCCGGGTCAGCCAGGTGACCGGGGCGTTCGCGTACGGCGCGGTGCCCTTCGTCGTGGCGGCCCACCTCGCCGGCCCCGGCTCGGTGACCGCGGTGCTCGACGTCGCCGCGGTGGCGGTCGGCGCGGTCGTGGCCGTGGCCGCCCTGCTGCTGCGCCTGCCGCCGGCGCGGTGGTGGCCCGCGCACATCGATCCGCGCGCCTGGGCGCTCGACGGCCGCGTCAACCCGGCCCTGCGGTGCAACCCCAGGGCCGTACGCGAGTTCTCCGCGGGCGAGGCGCTGCGCACCCCGGCCCTGTTCACCATGAGCGCGATCCTGGTGCTGGCCGGCGCCGTCTCGCTGTTCAACGTCGCCGTCGTCGCCACCCTGGCGTCCGCGCACGGCGTGGCCGCCACGGTGGCCGCCGCCGCCGGGCTGATCGCGCTGAACGGCGCGGGCCGGGCCGCCTCGGTCGCGCTGTCGGAGCGCATCGGCCGCCGCGCCGCGCTGACCCTGGTCCTGGCCTCGCTCGCCATCGGCCAGGCCGCCCTCGCGGGGGCCCTCGCCGGCGGCTCCGGCGTCACGCTGGCGGCCTTCGTGCTGTTCGCGGGCCTGGGCGGCGGCGGGTTCTACCCGCTCATCGCCGGCCTGGTCAGGGAGTACTTCGGCGAGGCACGCACCGCCGAGATCCACGGCGTCATCTACGCCGCCAAGGGGATCGGCGGCCTCCTCGGCGCGGGCATGGCCACCGTGTCGCTGGCCGCTTCGGCGTCGCCGGCCGCCTGCTGGGCCGCCGCCGCCATGGCCGCCGTCACGATCGCGCTCGCCCGCCGGCTGCGGCAGCCCGGAAGGCCCAATACATTGCCGATCACGCACGCCGCCCGTCCGTGATCGGTGAAAGCGGTGTGTGACCGGGTTCACGGAGAGCGTGCTTTCGCACGCGGTATACTGTACGCAGTCGACTGGAGCAGGGAGAAATTCATCAGCCAGGCACCCGGTCGCCCATCTCATTGGAGCTGAGAAATGTTGCGCACCGAATTGTCTGCCCAGAGAATCGCCCGGCCGGTCCCGCTACGAGAAAGCGTCTTCGAGGCCATCCTCGAACTCATAATCACAGGAAGCCTGCGCCCCGGCCAGCATTTGGTGGAAAGCGAGCTCGCCGATCTCCTCGGCGTCTCCCGCCAGCCCGTCCGCGAGGCACTGCAGCTTCTCAGCGGCGAGGGCTGGGTCGATCTGCGCCCGGGGCAGGGCGCCTTCGTGCACCTGCCCACCCACGAGGAGGCCGACCAGCTCCTCGCCGTGCGCGGCCTGCTGGAGACCGAGTCGGCCCGGCTCGCCGCGCTCAACACCACCCCCGAGGGCACGGCCCGCCTCCGCGACATCTGCGCCCGCGGCGCCGCCGCCAACGAGTCCGGCGACATCGACGGCGCCGTGGCCGCGAACGCCGAGCTGCACGCCTACGTCACCGAGATGTCGGGCAACAAGGTGCTGGCCGAGCTGGCCGCCCAGGTGTCCCGCCGGGTCCGCTGGTACTACACCCCGGTGGCCCGCCACCGCGGCGCCAAGTCCTGGGAGGAGCACGCCGCCCTGATCGACGCGATCGAGGCCGGCGACAGCCCACGCGCGGCCGAGATCATGCGCGAGCACACCGAGCACACCCGCCGCTCCTACCTGGAGCAGCGCACCGACGAGGCCCCGGTCGAACCGGCCCCGGCGCGCCGCCGGCGCACCCGCTCGGCAACTTGACCCGGATTTCACATTGAGCCCGCCCCGCGGAAACAAGCGGGGCGGAAGATCTGTTACAAGTAAAGGAGGTAAGAAAAATGCCGAACATTCTCGAAAACCTGCGGCGTTCCCTGAGACGGCCGCGCGGATACGTGGCCGACGGCCGCGTCCTGGGCCTGGGCCTGGCCACGGCCCTGGCCAAGCAGCAGGAGAGCATGCGCATCAACGCCGACGACGCCGAGCGCCACCTGCGCCGCTGGGCCGCCGACGAGTCCCTCGGCATCCGCCGCTGACCGGCAGGCCCGTCCTCACCCCCCAGGGCCACCCCCGGTAGGCGCCCCGCATCCCACGAGGTGCGCGACCGCCGCGCAGGGCGCGAACGCCCGCGCCGCCCCCCGCGCCCCATTCGGGCGCCGGCCCCGCACCCGGCGGCCTCCGCTCCCGCGGCCACCGCCACCCGCGCGCCGCTCCGAGAGCGGGCCCGCTCCCCCGGGCCCACGGTTCCATGAGCACCGGGCCCCATGAGCACCGGGCCCCATGAGCACTGGGCCCCATGAGCACCGGGCCCCATGAGCACTGGGCCCCATGAGCACCGGGCCCATGAGCACCGGGCCCCATGAGCACTCCCGCCCGGCCGCGTCATCCGCGGCCGGGCGTCAGCGTGACCGAGGGCCGGATGGAGGTGCCGCCCGCCCTGCGGATCTCGCGCGGGCGGGCGGCGGGATGGGGGTGGGCCCGGCCGAGGCGGGGTCAGTCCACCTCGGCCGGCTGCCGCTCGGCGGACGCGGCCTCGCGGACGCGGTCGCGGCGGGTCTTGATCAGGCTGGCGGCGGCCGTGATCACCAGGGTGCCGATGATCACGCCCAGCGAGAGCATGATGGGGATCTCCGGGGCCCAGGAGACGCCGTCGTGGTGCAGGGCCTCCAGGACCAGCTTGACGCCGATGAAGGCGAGGATGAGGGCCAGCCCCTTGCTGAGGTAGATCAGCCGGTCCAGCAGGCCGCCGATCAGGAAGTAGAGCTGGCGCAGGCCCATGAGCGCGAAGGCGTTCGCCGTGAAGACGAGGTACGGCTCCTTGGTCAGGCCGAAGATCGCGGGGATGGAGTCGAGGGCGAACAGCAGGTCGGTGGTGCCGATCGCGACCATCACGATCAGCATCGGGGTGACCAGGCGGCGCCCGTCGATCCGGACGGTCATGGAGGCGCCGTGGTAGCGGTCGGTGGTGGGCAGGACCCGGCGTACGGTGCGCAGGGCGATGTTCTCGGAGAACTCCGCCTCCTCTTCCTCGTGGCCGATCAGCTTCCACGCGGTGTAGATGAGGAACGCGCCGAACAGGTAGAACAGCCAGTCGAACCGGCTCACCGCCTCCGCGCCGATGGCGATGAAGACGCCGCGCATGACAAGGGCGATCACGATTCCGATGAGAAGGACCTTCTGGCGATACTCCCGGGGCACCGCGAATCTGCTCATGATCAGAATGAAGACGAACAGATTGTCGGCGCTGAGGGAGTACTCGGTGAGCCAGCCGGCGAAGAACTCCCCGCCGTATCCGGGTCCCGCGAAAATCAGGACGCCGATGCCGAAGGTGATCGCGAGGCCGACGTAGAAGGACACCCACAGGGTGCATTCACGAAAGGAAGGCTCCCGTGGATTGCGGGCGACAAGATAGAAATCTCCGGCGATAATCGCCGCGAATCCCACGATCGTCACGATCCAGACCCACGTGGGCAGGCTCATTTCACTCCTTTGCTACGGGCGGCGGCGTCACCACGAGTTCCAGAGGTGCCGCGAGCCCCGCTGCCGGTGCGGGGTCGCGTACCGGAGCGACCGTTCCCGGAGCCGCGGCCCGCGGGGGCGCGGGCTCCGGAGGACGCGCCGGCCGACGGGGGGCCGGTGCGCCCGCGACGTGCGGCGCGGGCCGCGCGGCGGGCCTGTTTGGCCCGCCACAGCATCTCCGCGTGCTGGACGTACCTCTCCAGCAGCAGCCGCGCGTCGGGATTGCGATCCTGGATGCGCATGAGCCAGTGGGGGGTGACCCGCTCGTGCATCCACACGAAGCCGATGGCGAAGCCCAGGCTGACCAGGCCCTGGTAGGCCAGGAAGGACAGCAGGTCCTCCCGCAGGTGCGGGGCGCCGGAGACGAGGGTGCTCGTGCCGGCCTCCTGGCTCAGCCGGGCGACCGGGAAGGCCACCAGCCAGTAGAGCCCGGCCGTGGCGAACACCCCGGGCTTGAACACCCCGCGGGCCATCAGCACGCCGTAGCCGCCACCGAAGATCGCGAGCGGGACGCCGAGCGTCACCAGCGAGGCCAGGGCCCAGCCGGCGGGCTGCCCCGCGAGCAGGGACAGTCCGCCGGCGATCAGGCCGGCCGTGACTCCGATGGCGAACCCGGGGACCGCGAGCTCGCCGAGCCGTCGTACACGTTCGGCGGTCATCTCAGCCCACGACCACGCCGAACCGGAACAGGCTGTAGAACAGCATGCCGAGGTAGAACACCGCGCCGAAGCCGATGATCACGTTGGTCCACCACTTCGGCCGGATCGGCTTGGGCAGCATTCTGTTGTTCACCAGCAGGAGCGTCACGCAGTACGCGCCCATGGCGAAGGTGGACAGGAACGCCAGCGTGTCCAGGATCCCGCTCGGCCCTTCGGCGGGACCGAACAGCAGGATCAGGATGCCGAAGATGATGACGCCCCACAGGAACGCCGCGTACAGGTGCGACATCCGCAGCTTCTTCGCGCCGGGCACGAAGAAGTAGGTCATGTCCGCCTGCCCTCGGGAGAAGGAGTCGAACAGGCCCAGCGTCGCGTTCAGGCCGATCAGGGCGATGAAGCCGAGGAAGACGGCGCCGAGGACCGAGCCCCCCGCCGAGGCGAAGGAGTCGGCCATCGCGTTGAGCGCCGCCTCGCGCTCACCGGACTCGATGACCTGCCGGACGTTCGGGTTCTGCCGGGCCGCGGCCTGGGCGATCACCGTGAAGGCGACCGTGACCAGCATCGTGATGCCCCAGAACAGCAGCAGGGCGTCGAAGGTCACCCACCGGCGCCAGCCCTTCCACTTGGCCATCTCGGCGGGGTTGTCGGTGTCGAACATGAACCCCCGCGAGGGCATGCTCTCCTCCTCGCCGGCGTGCCGCAGGCCGCGGATGCGCGGGATGTGCGCGCCCATGCCGGCGCCGGAGTCGCGCAGGTGCAGCGTGTACCACATCTGCTGCATGCCCGACGGGCCGGCGAAGGCGCAGGCGCCGACGATGACCGGGAACCATTCGGCCGACATGGCCTCGGCCGGGATGTAGCCGATGGCGAACATGCCGGTGATGGTGCTGGTCAGGTCGTCGAAGCTGCCGACGATGGAGGCGACGACCGCGGTGCCGATCACGAGCGTGCCGATGAGGATCGACAGCACGTTCTCCAGCAGGTTGTAGATGACCTTGGCCAGGCTGAACACCACCCCGACCAGCAACAGTCCCACGACCGCCGTGACCGTCCACGGTATGCCGGTTATCTCCTCGAAGGCCGCCGCGCCCGCCGACAGATGGCCGGGCCAGATGTAGACCGCGATGGCGACGATGAAGAAGAACCACATGAGCGGCTTGAACACCCGGGCCGCGCCGAAGAAGATGCTCTCTCCGGTGGCCATGGCGTAGCGCGCCATCTCCAGCATCACGACGGCCTGGAGGGTGACGCCGATGAGGAAGAACCAGCGGATCTCGGGCCCGAACAGCAGCACCAGGCGGGGCCACATGTACGACTCGCCCATGCCGACGCCCAGCGCGACGAGGAACACGGTCGGGCCGAGGAGGTGGACCGATGGGGGCGCGTCAGGCAGTTCACGGATGGGCATCGGCTCCAGCTTGCCCGCGTGCCATACCCGTTCCTCCTGGTCCGGCGGCGCGGCAGCCGCTGGGTTCGGTGGTGTTGCCGCCGGTTTAGATGAAGTGTCCACTTTTGGACCTCCTCGGGAGAATTGCGGATCCGGGTGACTGCCCCGATGGCCCCCTTGGCTCATGAGTGGGGCGGCTTGGCGGGCCGCCCCGTATCAACCGGCCATCAACCGCCCATCGACCCGGACGCCCGGGCCCAGCGGTACTTGGCGCCGAGCACGGCGACCGGCTTCTCGGTGGTGTAGGGGTAGGCGACGATGCCGCGGTCGAACAGGTACTCGCAGGCGGCCTCGACCTCGGTGTCGCCCGCCAGCGACGCCACGACCGGCTTGTCGTGGCCCGCGGCCCGGCACTCGGCGACCACGCGCGCCGCGAGCTCGGCGAACACCATCGGCGGCGTGACGATCGTGTGCCAGTAGCCCAGAATCAGCGCGTCGATGCGCGGGTCGGTCATGCCGAGCCTGATCGTGTTCTCGTACGTCGCCGGCGGCTCGCCACCGGTGATGTCGATCGGGTTGCCGGCCGCGCCGAACGGCGGGATGTAGGCGCGGAACGCCTGGTCCAGGTCCGGCGGGATGTCCATCAGGGTGAGCCCGTTGTCCACGCAGGCGTCGGACAGCAGCACGCCCGACCCACCCGCAGCCGTGATGATCACGACGTTCTCGCCCTTCGGCGTGGGCAGCATCGGCAGCGCCCGCGCGTACTCCAGCATGTCGTTCAGGCCGGGCGCGCGGACCACGCCGGCCTGGCGCAGGATGTCGTCGTAGACCTTGTCGTCGCCGGCCAGCGCCCCGGTGTGCGAGCTGGCCGCGCGGGCGCCCATGGCGGTGCGGCCCGCCTTGAGCACGATCACCGGCTTCTTCCTCACGACCCTGCGGGCCACCTCGAAGAAGCCCCGGCCGTCCTTGAGGTCTTCCAGGTGCATGGCGATGCAGGCGGTGTTGTCGTCCTGCTCGAAAAAGGTGAGCAGGTCGTCCTCGTCCACGTCGGCCTTGTTGCCGACCCCGACGATCGCCGAGACCCCCATCTTGCTGGTACGGCTGAAGCCCAGGATCGCCATGCCGATGCCGCCGCTCTGCGACGTCAGCGCCACGTTGCCCTTGACGTCGTAGGGGGTGCAGAACGTCGCGCACAGGTTCTCGGGCGTGTAGTAGTAGCCGTAGATGTTGGGGCCGAGCATCCGCACGCCGTGCCGCCGGGCGATCTCCACGATCTCGGCCTGGCCCTCGGTGTTGCCGGTCTCGGCGAAGCCCGACGGGATCATGATCGCCCCGGCCACGCCCTTGGCGCCGACCTCCTCCAGCGCGGCCGGCACGAACTTGGCCGGGATCGCGAACACCGCGACGTCCACCTCGCCGGGCACGGCCGAGATGCTGGGGTAGGCGGGCAGTCCGAGGATCTCGCTCGCCTTGGGGTTGATCGGGTAGATGTGGCCCCGGTAGCCGCCGTTGATCAGGTTGCGCATCACCGAGTTGCCGATCTTGCCGGTCTCGGCGGACGCCCCGATCACCGCGACCGCCCGCGGCTTGAAGATCCGGTTCATCGAGGCCAGGATCTGCTCGCGCGAGAGCCGGGCCGGCTCCTCGACCGGGCCCTCGGCCAGCAGGATGCGCACGTCGGCGGCGGTGGCGCCGCGCGCGTCGGCGAAGACCGGGTTGAGGTCCACCTCGGCGATCTCGGGGAAGTCGCCGACGAGGTCGCCCACCCTGCGGATCATGTCCGCCAGGGCGTCGCGAGCGACCGGCTCGGCCCCTCGAACCCCATCAAGCACGTCGGCCGCCCTGATGTCATCGAGCATCCCTCGTGCATCATCACCCGAAAGCGGGGCCAATCGGAAGGTCACATCGCGCAGCACCTCGACGAGCACGCCACCGAGCCCGAACGCGACCACCTTGCCGAAGGTCGGGTCGGTCACCGCGCCGATGATCACCTCCTGGCCGCCGCCGACCATCTGCTGCACCTGGACGCCGTCGATCACGGCCTCGGCGTTGTACGCCCGCGCGTTGGCGATGATCTTCTCGTACGCCGCCCGCGCCTCCTCGGCGTCGGAAACGCCGACGACCACGCCGCCGGCCTCGGTCTTGTGCAGGATGTCCGGCGAGACCACCTTCAGCACCACCGGGAAGCCGATCTCCGCGGCCAGCGCGGCGGCCGACTCGGCGGAGGTGGCCAGCCCCTCCCCCGGCGTGGCGATGCCGTAGGCGTCGCACAGGCGCTTGCCCTCGGGCGCGGTCAGCGCGGTGCGGCCCTCGGCCCTGGCCTTCTCCAGGATCTCGCGCACCGCGGTCCGGTCGTGGGTCATGACCTAGATCACTCCGTTCGTCTTGAGCTCGGCCAGGCGGTCGGCGGGGATGCCGAGCTCCTCGGTGTAGATCTGCTCGTTGTGCTCGCCGAGCAGGGGGGACCGGACCACATCGACCGGGGAGTCGGAGAGCTGCAGCGGGCTGCCGACGGTGGTGAACGTGCCGCGCTCGGGGTGGTCCACCGAGACGATCAGGCCGTTGTCGCGCAGCGTCTGGTCCTCGATCAGCTCCTTGGTGGACAGGATGGGCCCGCACGGGATGTTCTCGGCGTTGAGCGCCTCAAGCGCCTCCCACTTGCCCAGCCCGCTGCTCCACTCCTCGATGAGCTGGAACATCTTGTCCAGCTTGGGCAGCCGCGCCTCGGGGGTGGCCCACTCGGGGTCGTCGGCCAGCTCCGGGCGGCCGATGATGCGGGCCAGCGGCGCCCAGCCGACCGGCTGCACGATGACGTAGATGTAGTCGTTGGGCCCGCCGGGGGCGCACTTCACCGCCCAACCGGGCTGGCCGCCGCCGGAGGCGTTGCCCGACCTGGGCACCGAGTCGCCGAAGTCCTCGTTGGGGTACTCCGCCAGCGGCCCGTGCGCCAGCCGCTGCTGGTCGCGCAGCTTCACCCGGCACAGGTTCAGCACCGCGTGCTGCATGGCCACCTGCACCCGCTGGCCGCGGCCGGTGTGCTCGCGCTGATAGAGCGCGGCGAGGATGCCGGCCACGGTGTGCACGCCGGTGCCGGAGTCGCCGATCTGGGCGCCGGTGGCCAGCGGCGGGCCGTCCTCGAACCCCGTGGTGGACATCGAGCCGCCCATGGCCTGCGCGATCACCTCGTACGCCTTGTAGTCGGCGTACTTGCCGGGGCCGAAGCCCTTGATCGAGGCGTAGATGAGCCGCGGGTTGAGCTCCTGCAGCCGCTCCCAGGTGAAGCCCATGCGGTCCACGGCGCCCGGCCCGAAGTTCTCCACCAGGATGTCGGACCTGCGGACCAGGTCGGTGAAGATCTCCTTGCCCTCGGGGGACTTCATGTTCAGCGTGATGCTGCGCTTGTTGCAGTTGAGCATCGTGAAGTACAGGCTGTCCACGCCCGGCAGGTCACGGAGCTGCTTGCGGGTGATGTCGCCGGTCGGCGCCTCCAGCTTGACGACGTCGGCGCCGAGCCAGGCGAGAAGCTGGGTGGCCGAGGGGCCCGACTGCACGTGGGTCATGTCGAGGACGCGGACGCCCTCCAGAGCCTTGCCCATCGATGACGCCTTCCTACTTGTACATCGTCTGGTTCATGGTTCCGGGGGCGTAGACCTCCGGATCCACCCACACGTTGATCAGCGACGGCTTGCCCGACTCGCGGGCGCGCTCCAGGGCCGGCCGGATGTCGGCGGGGTTGCGGACCTCCTCGCCGTAGCCGCCCAGCATCTTGGCGAACTCGCTGTAGCGGACGTCGCCGAGCGTGTTGCCCACGCGCCCGCGGTCCTCGCCGTACTTCTGGATCTGGCCGTAGCGGATCTGGTTCATCGAGGAGTTGTTGCCGACGATGCCGACGAACGGCAGGTTGTAGCGGACCAGGGTCTCGAAGTCCCAGCCGGTGAGGCTGAACGCGCCGTCGCCGAACAGCGCCACGACCTCCTTGTCGGGGCGGGCGTACTTGGCGGCCAGCACGAACGGCACGCCCACGCCGAGGGTGCCGAGCGGGCCCGGGTCCATCCAGTGGCCGGGGGCCTTGGGCTGCACGACCTGGCCGGAGAAGGTGACGATGTCGCCGCCGTCGCCGATGTAGATGGAGTCCTCGGTGAGGAACTCGTTGATCTCGTGGACCAGGCGGTAGGGGTCGATCGGCTCGGCGTCGGAGAGCTGCCGGGGCAGCCGCTTCTCGTACGCCTGCGTCTCGACCGCGCGCAGCTCCTCCAGCCACTCCTTGCGCCCGGCGGCGCCGTTGCCGAGCCGACCGCTCGCGGCCTGGGTGACCTGGGACAGGATCAGCCCGGCGTCGCCGACGATGCCGAGGTCGATGTCGCGGTTCTTGCCGACGGTGCGGTAGTCGAGGTCGATCTGCACGACGGTCGCGGTCGGCGAGAGCCGGCGCCCGTAGCCCATGCGGAAGTCGAAGGGGGTGCCGACGATCACGATCAGGTCGGCGTTGGTGAAGGCGTAGCGCCGGGAGAGCTGGAAGTGGTGCGGGTCGCCGGGCGGCAGGGTGCCGCGGCCCGCGCCGTTCATGTACGCCGGCACGTTCAGCGCGCGTACCAGCTCGATCGCCGCGTCGGTGCCCCTGGTGGTCCACACCTGGCTGCCGAGCAGGATGCACGGCTTGCTCGCGTGCACCAGCATGTCGGCCAGGCGCTCGATGGCCGCGGGGTCGCCCGCCTGCCTGGTGGAGGCGCGGTAGTGGCCGGCCTTGGGGATGCGCGCCCGGTCGAGCGGCACCTTGGCGTCCAGCACGTCGCGCGGGATCTCCAGGAAGGACGGGCCGGGCGCGCCGTGGTAGCACTCGCGGAAGGCCATCGAGACCATGTCGGCGACCCGCTCGGTGCCGGGCACCGTGGCGGAGAACTTGCTGATGGGGGCCATCATGTCCACGTGGGGCAGGTCCTGCAGCGAGCCCATCTTGTGCTGGCTGAGGGCGCCCTGCCCGCCGATGAGCAGCATCGGGCTCTCGGCGCGGAACGCGTTGGCCACACCGGTCACAGCGTCGGTCGTGCCGGGACCGGCGGTGACGACCGCACATCCGGGACGCCCGGTCACCCTGGCGTACCCGTCGGCAGCGTGCGCCGCCACCTGCTCGTGGCGGACGTCTACCACATCGATGCCCTCGTCTACGCAACCGTCGTAGATGTCGATGATGTGGCCGCCGCACAGGGTGAAGATCACATCGACGCCCTCGGCCTTCAGGGCTTTCGCCACCAGATGGCCGCCGGAGATCACCTCGGGTTCGCGGACCGTGAGCGAGGGTGTGCTCTCGGGCGCAGTCTTGGTCATTGGGGTCCTCTCCCTAACTTGCCGCTGAGCGGCATCCAGTCTCCTGCATACTGCATACCGTATGTGCGGTCGGTACCATGGTTATCGCGCCGCTCGACGGATGTCCAGACCTTGGGCCCGGCAATCACGAGGGCAGCTCGACCAACTCCACAGGGGCGCCGCCCCAGCCGGGCGGCACGACCGCGAGGGCGTCGGCGAGCGCCGCGCCCCACAGGGTGCCCGGCCGGTCGTGCCCCACGGGCACCGCGGCGTCCTCGGCGCGCCGCACCGCGACCAGCCTGGTCAGCGCCGGGTGGGGCCGCACGTCACCGGCCAGCGCCGACCACTGCGCCCCCGGCGGCGTACGCCCGCCGAGCGCGCGCAGCGCGGGCACGAGCAGCGTCATCGCCGCCACCAGCGCCGCGAACGGGTTGCCGGGCAGCCCGACCAGCACCCGGCCGCCGGGCAGCCGGGCCAGCACCTGCGGATGCCCCGGCCGGCATGCCACGCCGGCCACCAGGACCTCGGCCCCGAGGTCCGCCAGCACCCGCCTGAGGTGGTCGGCGGGCCCCTTGGAGGACGCCCCGCACACCACCACCACGTCGGCCGCCGCCCCCGCCGCCGTCACGGCCGCGGCCAACGCCTCCACCGAGTCGCGCACCCGAGCCCACGGCACGACCGGCGCCTCCGCCCCGGCCGCCACGCCGCCCCGGCCCGCTCCCCCGCCCCCGGCCGCGTATGGAGCGCGACCGGGCGGGTCCGCGTCCCGGCCAGGCCAGGACCCGGCCGTGCCCGGGTCGCCGCCGGGCAGGCCGGCCGCGTCCGGGAGGGGCGCCGGTACGAGGCGGGCGCCGGACCAGGACAGCAGGCCGGGGAGCATGGGGCCGATGGCGTCGCGCACCCGGCCCCGGCCGGGGAGGCCGGTGGAGACCACTTCGTCTCCGGTGACCAGGACGGCCACGCGGGGCGGCGGGTGGACCGTGAGCGTGTCGTGGCCGACGCTCGCGGCCAGGCCGAGGAGCGCGGGGGTGACCACGGCGCCGGCCGTGACCAGGTCGCGCCCCTGCGGGCAGTCGGTGCCGCGCGGGCGGATGTGCCGCCCGCGGGCGATCTCGCCCCTGACCAGATCGCCCGTGCGCAGCGCGCCCTCCACGGGCAGCACGGCGTCGGCGCCGTGCGGGACCTCGGCTCCGGTGGCGATCTCCACCGCGGTGCCGGGCGCCAGCACGCCCTCGTGCGCGACCCGGCCCGCGAGCACGCTGCCCACGACGCGCCACGGCGGCGGGCCGGCGACGGCGTAGCCGTCCATGGCCGCGGTGTCGAAGCCCGGGATGGGCGCCAGTGCCCGCACCGGGGCCGCGAGCCGCAGCCCGCCGGCCTCGGCCAGTGGGACCTCGGCCGGTGGCAGCGGCCCGGCCACCGCCGCCGCCAGCGCCCTGGCCTCCGCCCAGGGCATGTCCGCCGCCGCGCCGCGGCTCCCCTTGCGGGCCGGGCCCCGGATCGAGTTGCGCGTCACGCGGGGCCGCACCTCCTCAGGCGGGGCCCGGCGCCGCCTCGGCCGGTGCCGGGCCGGGGATCGGCGGGGTTCGGACGGTTCTGACGGTTCCGACGAGGGCCGGGCGGGGCGCCGGACGCGCCCTGCGGCGCACCGGCGGACACCGGGATCACCTGCATGGGATCACCCCTTCCTTGACCCTCATAATTCCATACTGTATACCGAATGCAAGGGGCCTGCGAGAACGGGAGCTGATTTGTGAGAGTCGCTGTTCTTGGCGCCGGCGCCATCGGCGCGTACGTCGGCGCCGCCCTGCACAGGGCCGGTGCTGAAGTCCACCTGATCGCCCGCGGTCCTCATCTTCGCGCGCTGCGCGAGTCCGGGGTGCGCGTGCTGAGCCCGCGTGGCGACTTCTCCGCCCGCCCGAACGCGACCGACGACCCCCGGGAGGTCGGTCCTGTCGACTACGTCTTCCTCGGCCTGAAGGCCAACTCCTACGCCGCGGCCGGGCCCATGGTCCAGCCGCTCCTGCACGACAAGACCGGCCTGATCGCCGCCCAGAACGGCATTCCGTGGTGGTACTTCCACAAGCTGGCGGGGCCGTACGAGAACTACCGGATCGAGAGCGTCGATCCGGGCGGCGCGGTCACCGCCGCGCTGCCGCTGGAGCGGGCGATCGGCTGCGTCGTGTACGCCGCGACCGAGATCGAGTCGCCGGGCGTGATCCGCCACCTTGAGGGCACGCGCTTCTCCATCGGCGAGCCCGACGGGTCGATCTCCGAGCGGTGCAAGGCGTTCAGCGAGGCCATGGTCGCGGGCGGGCTGAAGTGCCCGGTCGAGGCCGACCTGCGTCACGACATCTGGGTCAAGCTGATGGGCAACATCGCCTTCAACCCGATCAGCGCGCTGTCGCGGGCCACCATGGCGGGCATCTGCCGCCACGACGGCGCCCGCGAGCTGGTCGTCGCGATGATGCGCGAGACCCTGGACGTGGCCGAGCGCGTCGGCTGCAAGCCCAGGATCTCCATCGAGCGGCGGCTGGCCGGCGCCGAACGGGCCGGGGAGCACAAGACCTCCACGCTCCAGGACCTGGAGAAGGGCAAGCCGCTCGAACTGGACGTGATCCTGGCCGCGGTGGTCGAGCTGGCCGACCTGACCGGCGCCGACATCCCCACCCTGCGCGCGATCCACGCCGTGGCCGACCTGCTGAACGAGCAGATCACCCAGGCATCCCTGGCGAGGGCGCTGTGACCTTGTCGGCACGGGAGCCGGTGAATACCGTAGGCTGCATACAGAATTCGATGAAGGGATCGGCATGAAGAACAAGCGCGCCGAGCCATATGACCGGCTCACCCATCCGCTGGTCCGGGAAGACGGCGTGTTGCGGCGGGCGTCCTGGGAAGAGGCGCTCGACCGCGCGGCCGAGGGGTTCCGGCGCAACGTCGAGGCGCACGGGCCCAACGCGTTCGCCATGCTGTCGTGCGCCCGCTCCACCAACGAGATGAACTACGTGGCGCAGAAGTTCACCCGCGCGGTGATCGGCACCAACAACGTCGACTCCTGCAACCGCACCTGCCACGCGCCCAGCGTCGCCGGGCTGTCGGCCGTGTTCGGCAGCGGCGGCGGCACGTCCTCCTACCAGGAGGTCGAGGACACCGACGTGATCATCATGTGGGGTTCCGCCGCGCGCAACGCCCACCCGATCTTCTTCCAGCACGTGCTGAAGGGCATCCACAACGGCGCCCGCATGTTCGCGGTCGATCCGCGCCGCACCGGCACCGCCCAGTGGGCCGACCTGTGGCTCGGGCTCAACGTCGGCACCGACATCCCGCTCGCCCACGCCATCGCCCGTGAGATCATCCACGCCGGCCTGCACAACACCACCTTCATCGAGCGGGCGACCACCGGCTTCGAGGAGTTCCGGCGCTGCGTGGAACCGTGGACCCTGGAGGTCGCCGAGCGGGTCACCGGCGTCCCCGCGTCCGCGATCAGGGAGCTGGCGCACGCGTACGCGCGGGCCGACCGGGCCCAGCTCTGCTGGACGCTCGGCATCACCGAGCACCACAACGCCACCGACAACGTACGCGCGCTGATCAACCTGGCCCTGCTCACCGGGCACGTGGGCCGCTACGGCTCGGGCCTGTCGCCGCTGCGCGGGCAGAACAACGTGCAGGGCGGCGGCGACATGGGCGCGATCCCCAACCGGCTGCCCGGCTTCCAGGAGATCCTGGACCCCGCGATCCGGGCCAAGTTCGAGGGCGCCTGGAACACCAGGATCCAGCCGCGCCACGGCCTCAACCTCACCCAGATGCTGGAGGCCATGGGCGAGGGCGAGGTCACCGCCTGCTACATCATCGGCGAGAACCCGGTGCAGTCCGAGGCCGACTCCCTGGCCTGCATCAAGCGCCTGGGCATGCTCGACCACCTGGTGGTGCAGGACATCTTCCTCACCAAGACCGCCCGGATGGCCGACGTCGTGCTGCCCGCCACCGCGGCGTGGTGCGAGACCGAGGGCACCTTCACCAACTCCGAGCGCAGGGTGCAGCGCGTACGCCGGGCGCTGGAGCCGCCGGGCGAGGCGCGCGACGACATCTGGATCCTGTGCGAGCTGGCGCGCCGGCTGGGCCACGACTGGCACTACGACGGCGCCGAGGAGGTGTGGAACGAGCTGCGCTCGCTGTCCCCGGTGCACGCCGGCATGACGTACGCGCGGCTGGAGGAGCACCAGGGCATCCAGTGGCCCTGCCCGTCGGAGGACTCGCTGGAGCCGCCCTTCCTGCACGGCAGGCTGTGGGAGACCGACCCGGTCAAGCGCGGCATGCCGGCGCCGTTCGCGGTGCTGGAGCACTCGCCGCCGGTGGACGAGCTGGACGAGGAGTTCCCGCTGCGGCTCACCACCGGCCGCCGCCTCGACTCCTACAACACCGGGGTCCAGTCCTCCGGCTTCGCCTCGCCGCTGCGCCGCGGCGAGACCATCGAGGTGTGCCCGGAGGACGCGCTGCGGCTCGGCCTGACCGCCGGTGAGGAGGTGCGGATCAGCTCCAGGCGCGGCTCGGTGGTCGCCCCGGTCTACATCGACCCGGCGCTGCGGCCCGGCCTGGTGTTCATGACCTTCCACTTCCCCGACGAGGTCGACACCAACGCCCTGACGATCGAGGCCACCTGCCCGATCGCGGGCACCGCCGAGTTCAAGGCGGCGGCCGTGCGCATCGACAAGCTGACCGCCCCGGTGAGCGAAGAACTCGTCCCCGCGAAGGCCGGGTGACCCGCAGATGGATCTTCGGTTCCGCGACGCCGAACCGAGCGACGAGGAGCGCGCCGCCGTTGACGCGCTCCTCGGCCCGCCCGCCACGGCGTGGGAGGGCGGGCTGCGCACCGACGAGGACCTGCGGGTGGCCGCCGCCGCCGAGAGCCGGCGCGACCTGCTGCTGCCCGCGCTGCACGCGGTCAACGACCGGGTGGGCTGGATCAGCGAGGGCGCGCTCGACTACATCTGCCGCCGGCTGACCGTGCCGCCGGCCGAGGCGTACGGCGTGGCCACGTTCTACTCGCTGTTCTCGGTCACGCCGCGCCCGGCCCGGGTGCTGCACGTGTGCACCGATCTCGTCTGCCAGGCCAAGGGGGCGGCCGGGTTGTGCGCCTCCCTGGAGGAACGGCTGGGGCCCCCGGGGTCGTCCTGGCAGCACAGCCCGTGCCTGGGCCTGTGCGAGCGCGCTCCCGCCGCGCTCGCGCTCCAGGCCGGCGACCCGCCATCCTCGGCGGTCCACGGCCCGGTCACCGGACCCGATCTCGTCGCGGCCGAGCTCGCGGCGACGCCGGAGACCGGGCCCGCCGACGTGTCCGAGACGCCCGGGAGCGCAGAGCCGCCGGCCGAGGCCGCGGTGCCGCAGGCCGGCGATCCCGGCCTGGTGCTGCTGCGCCGGATCGGGGTCGTCGATCCCGGCGACCTGGACGACTACCGGGCCAACGGCGGGTACGCCGCGCTGCGCCGGGCGTTCGAGATCGGCCCGGCCGCGATCATCCGTGAGGTGCTCGACTCCGGGCTGGTGGGCAGGGGCGGCGCGGCCTTCCCCACCGGCCGCAAGTGGGAGGCCACGGCCCGCCAGCCCGACCACCCGCACTACCTGGTGTGCAACGCCGACGAGAGCGAGCCGGGCACGTTCAAGGACCGGGTCATCATGGAGGGCGACCCGTTCGCGCTGGTCGAGGCCATGACGATCGCGGGTTACGCGACCGGTTGCCACAAGGGCTACCTCTACATCCGCGGCGAGTACCCGCGCGCCATACGCCGGCTGACCCACGCGATCGAGACCGCGCGCTCGCGCGGCCTGCTCGGCGCGGACGTCATGGGCCAGGGCTACGCCTTCGACATCGAGCTGCGGCGCGGCGCGGGGGCGTACATCTGCGGCGAGGAGACCGCGATCTTCAACTCCATCGAGGGGCAGCGCGGCGAGCCGCGCAGCAAGCCGCCCTTCCCGGTGGAGAAGGGCCTGTTCGGCAAGCCGACCGTGGTCAACAACGTGGAGACGCTGGTCAACGTGCTGCCGATCCTGCTCGGCGGCGCGCCCGCCTACGCCGCGATCGGCACCGGGAGCTCGACCGGCACCAAGCTGTTCTGCCTGTCGGGCAACGTGCGCCGGCCCGGCATCTACGAGCTGCCCTTCGGCGCCACCCTGCGCGACCTGCTGACCCTGGCCGGCGGCGTGCCCGAGGGCCGTACGCTGCGGGCCGTACTGCTCGGCGGCGCGGCCGGGGCCTTCGTCCGGCCCGACGAGCTGGACATCCCGCTCACCTTCGAGGGCACCCGCGCGGCCGGCACCACCCTCGGCTCCGGGGTGGTGCTCGTCCTGGACGACGGCGCCGACCTGGTCAAGATCCTGCTGCGCATCGCGGAGTTCTTCCGCGACGAGTCCTGCGGCCAGTGCGTGCCGTGCCGGGTCGGCACCGTGCGCCAGGAGGAGGCCCTGATCAGGCTGTCCAAGCGCCCGGACTCGGGCGACCTGGCCCTGCTGCGCGAGGTCGGCCGGGCCATGCGCGACGCGTCCATCTGCGGGCTCGGGCAGACCGCGTGGAACGCGGTGGAGTCGGCCATCGACCGGCTCGGCGTCTTCTCCCCGGCGTCCCCCTCCACGTTCCCCTCGACGGAGGCGAAATGACCATCCCGCTCCGGCCGCCGCGCCGGCTCGTCGACATCACCGTGGACGGCGAGGAGGTGCGGGTCGCCGAGGGCACCACGATCCTCGACGCCTGCGGCGACTCCGGGCCGTGCTCCGGCAAGAAGGACATCCCCACGCTCTGCTACGGCGACACGCTCACGCCCAAGAACGCGTGCCGCGTGTGCATGGTCGAGGTCGAGGGCTCGCGCACGCTCGTCCCGGCCTGCTCCCGCCGGGTGGAGCAGGGCATGGTGATCAGCACCGACAGCGAGCGCGTACGGCACAGCCGCAAGCTCGTGCTGGAGCTGCTCGGCTCCTCCACCGACCTGTCCACCACGCCCCGGGCCGAGGAGTGGATGGAGCGGTACGGCGCCGACCCCGCCCGCTTCGGCCCCGACGCGGCCACCGTCGAACAGCCGCCGAAGGTGGACAACGACCTGTACGTCCGCGACTACGGCAAGTGCATCATGTGCTACAAGTGCGTGGACGCCTGCGGCGAGCAGTGGCAGAACACCTTCGCCATCGCCGTCGCCGGGCGGGGCTTCGACTCCCACATCTCCACCGAGTTCGACGCGCCGCTGACCGACTCGGCCTGCGTCTACTGCGGCAACTGCGTGGAGGTGTGCCCGACCGGGGCGCTGTCGTTCAAGACCGAGTTCGACATGCGCGCCGCCGGCACCTGGGACGAGAGCAGGCAGACGCAGACCACCACAATCTGCGCGTACTGCGGTGTCGGCTGCAACGTGACCCTGCACGTCCAGGACAACGAGATCGTCAAGGTCACCTCGCCGCACGACAACCCCGTCACCCACGGCAACCTGTGCATCAAGGGCCGGTTCGGCTTCCAGCACGTGCAGAACGTCCCCACCGGGCAGAAGGACTGATCGATGACGCGGGTCATCGCCAAGCGGCGCATCCTGCGGGTGCGCGAGGCGGGCCACAGCCACCGGGTCGACTCGCTGGCGGCCGAGGAGCCGCTGGAGATCCGGCTCAACGGCCGCCCCCTGACGGTCACGATGCGCACCCCCGGCGACGACTTCGACCTCGCCTGCGGCTTCCTCGTCAGCGAGGGGGTCGTGGGCGCGGCCGGCGACGTCAGCACCATCCGCTACTGCGCGGGCGCGACCGTGGACGGGTCCAACACCTACAACGTGCTCGACGTACGGCTGGCGCCGGGCGTACCGGAGCCGGCCGGCAGCCTGGAGCGCAACTTCTACACCACCTCGTCGTGCGGCGTGTGCGGCAAGGCCAGCCTCGACGCCGTGCGCACGGTCGCCCGCTGGGAGGTCCGCGACGACCCGCTGACCCTCTCCGCCGACGTGGTCGCGGCCCTGCCCGGCCGTCTCCGCGAGGCACAGCGGGTCTTCGACCGCACCGGCGGCCTGCACGCCGCCGGCCTGTTCACCCCCGGCGGCGAGCCGCTGTGCGTCCGCGAGGACGTCGGCCGGCACAACGCCGTGGACAAGCTCGTCGGCTGGGCACTGCGCGCCGACAGGCTGCCCCTGCGCGAGAGCGTCCTGATGGTCTCGGGGCGCGCCTCGTTCGAACTGGTGCAGAAGGCCGTCATGGCCGGCATCCCGGCCCTGGCCGCCGTCTCCGCACCGTCCTCCCTGGCCGTGGAACTGGCCGCCGAGTCGGGCCTGACCCTCCTCGGTTTCGTCCGCGGCACGTCCATGAACGTCTACACCGGCGAACACCGCCTGCACGACGCCGCCTGACCCCCGGACGAGGAACCGGGCGACGGTCCGCCCCCTTACGTCGCCCGTTTCCTCAAGGGGCGTGTCCGGTCGATCTTGCCGTACGAGCGGCGTCGTACCGGCAGGCCGGAGACCGCCCGGACACGCCCCTACCTCGCGCGTAAGCAGCCCCGCCCCTCGTTACCCAGTTGCCGGACCGCCCTGCGCGCGGAAATCGCCTTCGCTTCGCTCAGCCGCTCTTCCAGTGTCGGGCTTCGCCCGACGCTGGCGCCCTCAACCCGCCCGGTTACCACGGTCGTCGATCACCTGCCAATGCAGGTCCATCCGAGGGCGCGCCGCGCGGGAACCACCCTGATCGACCGCCCCACGGACTCATCCTTGAGCCGGATCACCCGCCGCCATCTCCCAGGACGTGAACGACTCCACGGTGGCGGCCAGCATCAATTCGCACCGATCACCAACCCGCCTGAGGCGCTCCCGGCCCATCACGAGCGCCGCCGCGCCGCAACTCGTGGTACCGGAAGACGATGCGCCGAACGACTCGTTCCAGGTCGTCGGCCTCATTCACGGCGATCGTGTATCGCCGATGCCTGCTGTTCCAAGAGGTCCGCCACCAGAACACTTCGCCGTCGGTCCACACAAGGAAATCGATCCATACCGACACCACGGCCAGCCCGTGACCGCCGTTCACATCGGCTGCGATTCCCTGGGCTTGCAGACCGTGGCGCAACTTCAGCGCGGCATGAAGGGATGCGGAATGGCCCATCAGCAACATCCGCTCTCGTCGCCCGATACGGGGCAATAGGCAGGGGAACCGCTGATCAAAGACCATTCCTCATCCGTCAACGGTGTACCGTCCAGTGCCACAGCCGCCTCCTCCACGGCGGAACGAGGAAGGGCCCAGCCCCGAATGAGATCGGCGACCACCGGATTCTTCACCTCTCGTGCCACCATAACGGCCAGGCTGGAGCGAACTCGGATGACCACGTCCTGAGTGGCGTCAGCGATCACATAGGGCGGTGGGCTTCCGTGTCCCGCAGATCCTGGCGACACGTCTCCATGTCGCTGCGACGCGAAGGAGCGGCTAGGCCATCGGGGCGCGGGCGGCTCCCTACGGTTACCGTGTGCGTCCATGTATCGATCGTCACAGTGCGTCACGGCCTCGTGAATGCTGTAGTCCTATCAGGCCCGGAACCATTCGCTTCACGAATAGAGGTGCCGCTGCTGGTCGCGCCTAATCTAGAGTCATGGATCGGGAATCCGGCAGTCTGCCGCCTCAGTTCTGGTCTTCACCCGCCGTGGCCAGAGCCCTGGCGAAATGCGACATTCCCGCTGTACTCACCGAAGTACAGCACGTCCGCGGATGGACACAGGCGCAGCTTGCCGAGGCAGTGGGGTACTCACAGAGCTGGGTTTCCAAGGTTCTGCGCGGCAAGCAGCCACTCACCCTGGACCAGGTGCGGACGATATCGCACCAAATCGGAATACCGATCCGTCTGCTCCGGTTCGACACTCTGGAAGAGGGCGATCAAACGAAACGGCGAGATTTCAGCAAGGCGATGGCGCTCGCCGCCATCGCCACTCAGTTGGGACACGACAGGGCCGACGAGGCCACCGCATCCATCCTCACCACGATCACCGGCGCGCAGCGTCGCCTCGAGGCCACCACTCCCGCCCGAGAGCTGACACGCACGGCGGTGGCGCATGTGGAAATGGCCAGGCGCACTCTGAGCCGTACGTCCGGGACCCCGTTCGTCTCCGACCTCTGCGCGGCGGTCAGCGAGGCCGCCGGATTCACCGCGTGGCTCCACGCCGACATGCACGACACCGGCACCGCCCGCACGTACTACCGGCTCGCGATCGATGCGGCGCGTAAGGCCGATCACGCGCTGCTCGCGGCGTACATGCTGGGCAGCCTGGCGACATTCGACATCGAGAACGACGATCCAGCACTCGGACTCGCGCTGCTGAACTCCGCCCGTCGCGAAGTCGGCAACCGGCCGCCCGCGATCGCGCTGGCCTGGCTCGCCGGCCTGACGGCCCTTGGTCATGCCACCGCGAGCAACGAGCCGGAGGCCAGGAGAGCGCTGAGAGAGGCGGAGGCCGCCGTAGAGGCCAGCCAGCGCACCGCGGCGCCGCCGTGGCCGTGGGTGTTCCCCTTCGATCACGCCAAACTGGCCGGATACCGCGCACTCGCCATGGTGAGATTGGAACGCCCGGCAGAGGCGGTCTCCGCCTTCGCCGAGTCCCTGTCTTCATCCCAGCCCGCCCACAAGCAACGCGGTGTACTCGCGATCGAGATCGCCACCGCGCGATTGATCGCGGGAGACCTCGATGAGGCGTTCCGGCTGGCGCAAGAAGCCCTGACTGTGGGCGTCACCTACCAGTCTGAGCGGGTGATCCAACGCGCTCGCCGCTTCCGCCACCGCTATACCGGTCCCGTCACCACTCACGTAAGGGCATTCGACGATCAGCTCCGTGCAGTCCTCCTGTAGAAAGCAGCCAACCACATGCGAATCGCGATCTCCGGCCACCGCGGGCTGTCCGCCGCGACCAGTGCACTCATCGACAAAGCCATCCGTGAGGCGCTGGCTCGGCATGCGCCGAATGTCACCGGGATCTCCTGCCTCGCCGACGGCGCCGACCAGATCTTCGCCCGTGCGGTGATCGAGCTGGGCGATGCACTGGAGGTGGTGGTCCCCGCCGAGAAGTACCGGGACGGGCTGCCCGCCGAGAGTCATGCCGAGTACGACGAGCTGATGGACGCCGCGAGCGTGGTTCACCGGCTGGGCTTCCTCGAGTCCACCTCCGAGTCTCACATGGAGGCGAGCAGATTCATGCTGGACCAGGTCGATGAGCTGTACGCGGTCTGGGACGGGCGGCCGGCGCGCGGCTATGGAGGCACCGCGGACGTGGTGGCCGAGGCCCGAGCGCGCGGCGTGCCGGTACGCGTCATATGGCCGGAGGGCGCGTCCCGGGACTGAGCGCCGTCGCCCGGCCAGGGCAGGTCGCCCGTAGGATCACATCGTGAAGCCGTTCCTCTCGGGGTCATGGTGCCCTCGGCCTGCCGGACCGCCCCGGGAAGCGGTCGAGGGCGGGCCGGCGGCCACCCCCATCCTGGATTGGGGCCATCCCCGGGTTCTGGAGCTGGCGGCCGAGGTTCGGGGCACGAGCGCGGGGACCGAGCGGGATCTGCTGATCACGGCCCACCGGCTCATCGCCGCGCGGGTTCGTCCGGTGTATGCGATGAACGAGAAGCAGCCCGTCTCCAGAACCCTCCTCCTCGGTCGTGGATCGTGCAGCCAGCGGCTGGCGCTGCTGGAAGCGGTGGCGCGGGCGTGCGGGATCGCCAGCCGGGTGAGGGGGTTGCTCGTGGACGGGCGCTTCTGGCACGCGCGCTTTCCCCGGTTGCGGGCGCTGGTCCCACGCCGTGTGGTGCTCGCCTGGCCGGAGTTCCTGCTCGCCGGCCGCTGGGTGCCGGTCTCGGAGTTGTACGGCGACCTGAGCACGTTGCGGCAGGGGGGCGGGTTCAGCAACACCGGGGGCGAGACGCTGTTCGACGCGGTCGCCCGTACCGCCGTGGACTGGGACGGCGTGACCTGCTCGTCATGCGATCTGTCCGGCCACGTGCTGGCCGATCTGGGGTGGTTCAGCTCCCGCGACGCCTTGTTCCGGGCGCACGGCCAGACGTTGTGCCTGCCGGTCCGCATCCCCGCCGACCTCGTCATGGGGCGACGTACGGCTTAGCGCCCGCGATGCGCCAGGAGCGGCAGGTCAGCCGGGCCGGCAGGACCTGGGCCGGGTCGCGGGGCCGGGCGGGGAGCCCGGCCCCGGGATGAGCGTCCGAGCGGAGCGAAGGCCCCCGGGCGTCGCTCAGAAGAGGGCGCTGGCCAGGGAGCGGCGGGCCGAGGCCAGGACCGGGTCTCCTGCGGGGAGGGTCTCGAACAGGCCGAGCAGGTGGACGCGTACCTTGTCGCGGTCGGCGCCGGAGGTGCGCTTGATCACGCCGATCAGCCGGTCGAATGCCTTGTCCACGGCGCCGGAGAGCATCTCCAGGTCGGCCATCTGGAGCTGGGCGTCGAGGTCGGCCGGGTCGCCGGCGCGGCGCTGGACGTCGGCGGGGTCGAGGCCCTCGGTGCGGGCGATCAGGCCGAGGCCGGCCAGGCCCATCTTGGCGTCCTCGTTGGCGGGCTGGCGGGCGAGCACGCGCTCGTAGGCCGCCTTGGCCGCCGCCATGTCGCCGCGGTCGATGGCCTGCTCGGCGGCGAGCAGGTCGGGGTCGCCGGGCGGCTGCTGGCCCTGGGCCTCCTGGCCGGCCTCGGCACCGGGCGGCGGGAGGTACTGGGCCAGGGCCTCCATGAGCTGGTCGAGCCACTGGCGCACCTGGGCCTCGGGGAGGGCGCCCTGGAAGCCGGTCACCGCCTGGCCCTGGAAGATCGCGAGTACGGTGGGGATGCTCTGCACCCGCAGCGCCTGGCTGACCTGAGGGCTGGCGTCGACGTCGACCTTGGCCAGGATCCAGCGCCCGCCCGCCTCGGCCGCCAGCTTCTCCAGGATCGGGCTGAGCTTCTTGCACGGCTCGCACCAGGTGGCCCACAGGTCGAGGATGACCGGGGTGCGCATGGAGCGCTCGATCACCTCGGCGGAGAAGGTGGCGTCGGTCACGTCGATGACGTTCGTGCCCGCTCCCGCGCCGCCGGCCTGCTGGCCCTGGGCGGCGGCGGCCTCTCGGCGCGCCTGTGCTTCGAGTGCCTGCTTGCGCGCGCCGAGGTCCACGGCGCCGTAGAGCGATCCGGGTCGATTGAAGTCCGCTGGGCTCATACCCCAATCCTGCCGCATAGTCATGGGTCACCGTACGCGGCGGGGCGCTTGTCCCCGCAAATGGCCACAGCGCGGATGGCTAGAGCTCGAACAGGTCCAGGAGCGCGTCGCCGCGGCGGGTGCGGGAGACCCAGACCTCGCGGCCGCGGCGCTCGCGGGTGATCAGGCCCGCGGCGGCCAGGCGGTCGCAGTGGTAGGTGATCGCGCTGGGCACCGTGCCGGCCTGGCCGGCGAGGCGGCTCATGGTGGTGGGGCGGGCCAGCGCGGCGAGCAGGCCGGCGCGTACGTCGCCCAGGACCGCGGCCAGTTCTTCCCCGCGGCGCTGCTCGCCTTGGTCGTACCAGAGCCTGTCGGCCCCGGGGACGGGGTAGGCGATCCACACCATGCCGGGGTTGTCCAGGTTGACGATGACCGAGTCGCGGCCGGCCAGGGTGGGCACCAGGACGAGGCGGCGCTCCCCCAGGTCGTATCCGCTGGGCTGGAGGTCGCTGATGCGCAGGGCCCCGCCGGTGTAGACGATGCGGTCGCTGAGCGTGCCGAGCAGCGCGTCGAGCCCGCCCCGTACGACGGCCGCCCCGACGCGCTCGACCTCGCGGTCCAGCGCCTGCCGCGCCCGCTGCCACAGCGGCTCCACCACCGACCAGACGTTGTCCACGGCCGTCGCGTAGCCGTGCAGCCACCGCTTCGGGTGAGCCACCGCCGCCTGCCAGTGGGTCGGCACGTTCTCGCCGCCGAACGCCTGCTCCAGGTCCTCCATCAGGACCTCCGGCGGCACGTCGCGCAGCCAGGCGACCTGGAACTCCACCGGGATGTCGCCGACCGGGGTCAGCGGCACGATGCTGTCGGGCGCCACGGAGTGGCCGGGCACGCCGAGGGGGCGGGTCGCCTCCCACCCCTCGGGGGCGACCGCCTCCTGCACGGCGCGCCGCCACGGTTCGGGCAGCCCCCTGCGCCGTCCCGCGACAGCATCGGCTAATACCGCCAATGTCGTGACCTGCGGCGATATCGATACGCTCACCTGTGGAGTGGGCCCGATCCGCAGCTCACTCCACACCCCAGGTTGTGTGCGCTGCACCATACCCCCGCAGTACTCCCGCAGTCGCTCCGCTCTGGTCCCGTTGCAGCACCATAACGAATCATTTCTTTGTGGGACGAATCCTTCAAAGAACCTGGAAGTAATCGAACCGGTCATTCCCACATTCCGTGAAGCGGAACTCCGGGCCTTCCGGGAGCCGCCAGACTGGCCGCCCCAAGCGAAGAACCAGGAGGACCTTCCGGATGCCGTTCTCACTCGCCCGCGTCATCGGCCGCCCGCTCGCGGCCGGCCTCGCCCTGGCGCTCGGCGCGACGCTTCCCGCCGTGGTCGCCGCGCAGCCCGCCGCCGCGAGCGTCCGGACCGCGAGCGCCGACGGCTCGGTCGCGGTCGCGCGGGTCAAGATGTACGAGCTCGTCACCAAGGACGGCGGCTTCTTCTACACCGCCAGCGCGACCGAGCGGGAGAGCGCGATCACCAAGCACGGCTTCAGGCCGACGCAGACGCCGCTGTACTACGTCTCGACGTCGGCGGGTCCCGGCCTCAAGCCGCTGTACCGGCTGCGCTCCACCGCCCGCGCCTCCTACCTGGTGACCGGTTCCACCGACGAGCGGGACAGGCTCGTCGCCTCCGGCAGGTTCCGGTACGAGGGCGTGCTCGCGTACGCCCCCGCCTCCGCCGGGGCGGCCGGCGGCGGAGTCGAGATCTTCCGGCTGAGCAACCAGGGCAAGTGGCGCCTGGCCATCGAGTCGCACAAGGACAAGATCCTGGCCAACGAGCCCGGCTGGCGCCTGGACGGCCCGCTGTACTACCAGTTCACGACCCCGTAGCACACCACCACCGAGTAGAGCCACCGCGTCCCCCGGGGGTCACCCATCCTGCCCCCGGGGGCGCGGTTCTTCCCGTTCACAAGCGCATGAGCGCGGGGATCAGAAGCGCGGCGGCTCGGCGTACGTGCCCCACTCCGCGCGCAGGGCGTCGCAGATCTCGCCCAGCGTGGCCTCGGCGCGGACGGCGGCCATCATCGGCGGGATCATGTTCTCGGTGCCGCGGGCCGCCTGGACCATGCGCGCCAGGGCCGCGTCCACGGCCGCCTGGTCGCGGGCGGCGCGGCGGGCGGCGAGCACCCGGGTCTGCTCGCGCTCGACCTCGTGGCCGACCCGCAGGATCTCCAGCGGCTGCTCCACCGTGGCCGTGTGGCAGTTCACCCCGACGATCTTCTTCTCGCCCTTCTCCAGCTTGCGCTGGTAGTCGAAGGCCGCCTCGGCGATCTCGGACATGAACCAGCCGTCCTCGATGCCGCGCAGGATGCCGGCCGTCATCGTGCCGTCGCCGCCCATGTCGCGGATCTTGACGAAGACGGCCTCGGCCTCGGCCTCCAGCCGGTCGGTGAGCGCCTCGACGTACCAGGAGCCGCCGAGCGGGTCGGCGACGTTGGCCACCTCGGTCTCCTCCATGATGACCTGCTGGGTGCGCAGCGCGATCTCCGCGGCCTTCTCCGACGGCAGCGCCAGCACCTCGTCCAGGGCGTTGGTGTGCAGTGAGTTGGTGCCGCCCAGCACCGCCGCCAGGGCCTCGATCGCGGTGCGGACGATGTTGTTGTCGGGCTGCTGCGCGGTGAGCGACACCCCGGCCGTCTGGGTGTGGAAGCGCAGCCACTGCGCCCGCTCGGTGCGCGCGCCGTACACATCGCGCATCCACCGGGCCCAGATGCGGCGCGCGGCCCGGAACTTGGCGATCTCCTCGAAGAAGTCGATGTGCGCGTCGAAGAAGAACGACAGGCCGGGCGCGAACACGTCCACGTCGAGACCGCGCGACAGGCCCAGCTCGACGTAGCCGAAGCCGTCGGCCAGCGTGTACGCCAGCTCCTGCGCCGCCGTGGCCCCGGCCTCGCGGATGTGGTAGCCGGAGACCGACAGCGGCTTGTACGCCGGGATCTCGGCCGCGCAGAACTCCATCAGGTCGCCGATCAGCCGCAGATGGGGCTCGGGGGCGAACAGCCACTCCTTCTGCGCGATGTACTCCTTGAAGATGTCGGTCTGCAGCGTGCCGTCGAGCGAGCCGATCGGCACGCCCTGCCGCTCGGCGGCCACGAGGTACATGCAGAAGATCGGCACGGCCGGTCCGCTGATCGTCATGGACGTGGTGACCTCGCCGAGCGGGATGCCGTCGAACAGGACGTCCATGTCGGCGGCGGAATCGACGGCGACGCCGCAGTGGCCGACCTCGCCCAGGGAGCGCGGGTCGTCGGAGTCGCGGCCCATCAGCGTGGGCATGTCGAACGCGACCGACAGCCCGCCGCCGCCCGCGCCGAGGATCATCTTGTAGCGCTCGTTGGTCTGCCTGGCGTTGCCGAACCCGGCGAACTGGCGGATCGTCCAGGGCTTGCCCCGGTAGCCGGTGGCGTACAGGCCGCGGGTGAACGGGTACTCGCCCGGCCAGCCGATGCGGGCGAACCTGGGGTCGGCCGTGCCCGGGGGCGGGCCGTAGACGGGCTCCACCTCCAGGCCGGACAGCGTGCGGAACTCACCCTCGCGCCTGCGCGAGCGGTCGTAGCGCTCCTGCCAGCGGCGGCGTCCTTCTTCGATCTCCGTGGCGTCCATGTCGCCTCCCGGCCGCGAAAAAACTAGGACGTCCGACTATCCTAGGCGGCCGGCGGCACGAAGTCGCCCGCGGCCACCCGCAGCGTCCGCAACTGCTCGAACATCGCCTCAAGCTCCGCCTCGCCGTACATGTCCATGCAGAAGCCCGCGCCCATCAGGTCGTCCGTGGCCCGGCGCACGACGTCGCGGCCCGCCGGGGTGATCTCGGCGAGCACGCCGCGCCCGTCGCGCGGGTTGCGCAGGCGGCGGACCAGGCCGGAGCGTTCCAGGCGGTCCACGGTGTTGGTCACGCTGGTGGGATGGACCATCAGCCGCTCACCGATCTTGGACAGCGGCAGCGAGCCGGCTTTGCTGAAGGTGAGCAGCACCAATGCCTCGTACCGGGCGAAGGTCAAGTCATGGGGCTTGAGCAGCGCGTCCAGTTGCGACAACAGGATCTGGTGCGCTCTCATGATCGATGTGACGGCGGCCATGGCCGAAGACGGTCCGAAGTGAACGCGCCACGACTCCGCGGCACGCTCGATCGGATCGAACGGCAAGTTCAACGACTTGGGCTGACCGGTAGGCACAGCGATTACGGTAGCGCGGCCTCGTCCCGGTTCGCCCGCTTACGTTGCGTAGCCGAATTCGCGGCTTGACCAAAGAAGCCGTACGCGAAACATCACGTTCAGTTATGGTTCTCGCACGGATTGGTGAGGCCGAGGCCAAGCGGCCGCGCGACGGGACGGGTGTGTCCGCCGCCGTCCCGCCCAGCCGGGCCTGCGGGGGCGCAGGCCGGGGCGGCGCCGATGGGGATCGGCGCCGGGCTGGGCGCAGCGCCGGGCGCGGCCGGGTCACGCACGGCACGGGGGGTGCTTGATGACTAGCAGGTCGCCATCAGGGGGCGACGGGACCCGCGAGATCGGCAGGACGTGCGCGCGTACCGGTCGGTGCGCGCCCCGGGGCGGCGAAGCGTGCGCGAAGCGCCGGCGCACGCGCGCCCGTGCGTAGGCACCGGGGCGTCTCGCGCGCGGAGCTCAGGCAGAGCGCGGCGGTCACCGTCACCGTCCTGCTCGCGCTCGGGCTCATGGCCGCGTGGAGCGTCCTCATTCCGGGTGTAGACGCGTGGGAGAACATCGTCGTGGCCGTCATCGGCTCGCTGCGGCTGACCGGGCCGGTGGCGGCGGCGTTCGCCTCCTGGGTGGCGCTGCGCAAGCGCCGCGCGCTGACCAGGCGGCGCAGGTGGGCGGCGCGGCGGCCGCCGCTGACCGCCTGGCAGGCGATGAAGGTCCCGCTGGCGATCATGGGCGTGGTCGCGGGCTCGTTCGCCGCCACGGTGATGGTGCTGGCCGCCCGCGGCGTGCTCACCGAGCAGGCGGGCAAGCTGCCGCCCAGCGGGCTGGCCATGGGCATGGCGGGCCTGACCCTGTACGTCGTGATCGGCTGGATCGCGGGCTGGCTGCTGCCCTGGCACGGCACTCCGGTGCTGGCCGCGCTGGGCTGCTACGGGCTGTTCACCTGGCTGATCACCGGATCGAGCTGGGCCGACAGGCTGGCGCCCGCCACACAGGAGCCGTACGACGTGTTCCAGGGGCTGAGCGCCGCGGCGCTCACCGACCAGACCCTGTGGCTGATCGGCGTGAGCGCCGCGCTGCTGCTCGGCTGGGCGGCGCTGGTCACCCGCCAGGCGCTCGTGCTCGCCGGGGCGGGGCTCGCCGTACTGGCGGCGGCGACCGGGGTCGCGCGGCTGGTGAGCGCGCCCGTGCCCACCTCGGCCCAGCCGGTCGTCTACAGCTGCCAGGAGTGGCCGATCACGGTCTGCGTGCACCCCGGCATGCGCGGCGGCCTCACCGACCTGGGCGCGGCGTTCACCACGGTCGCCTCGCGGCTGGCGGGCACGCCGGGGGAGTTCACCCGGGTCGAGCAGCGGCCCCGGCGCGAGCGCGGCGGCCTCGGGCCGGGCACCGTGCCGGTGCACGTGGACGACCTCGCCGCCGGGTTCGCCGACGAGGCCGTGGCCGAATACCTCGACAGCCTGGCCCAGAAGTGCACCGACCCCGTCTCGGCCGGATACCGCGCGATCGTCATGGCCTGGCTGCGCGGCGACCCGCTGCCGCCCGGCCACCTGCCCGAGCACCGGTACGCCGTCGGCTACTTCAGCGGCATGACCGAGTCGCAGCGGCGCGGCTGGCTGCGCATGTACTACACCGACTTCACCCGCTGCACGCTGCGCGAGGAGCACTTCGGCGGGCCCCGGCCCTGGGCCGAGGCCGCGCCCGGGCAGCGTACCGGGACGGCCGGGGGCCAGGCGCCCGGCTCGCACATGCCCGTCGCCCCGGAAGTTCCCAGCACCGGCGCCGAGGGCAACCCGGGCGGCACGGCGCGCGAGCAGGGCGTGCCCTCGGGCGTGCCCGCCGCGCCGCGGCGGCCCGCCCCCGAGACCCCGGCCCCGCTCGCCCCGGCGCCGGGCACGACGGCGGCGCCGCTGGGCACCGCGCGCGCCGGCGACCCGATCGACGGGGCCCCCACCGCCGACCCGAGCCACGGGTCGGGCGAGGAGCGGCCCGGCGATCCGGCCATGCGCGGGCGCGACGCCCTCCGCCACGGCGACCCGGGACGCCGCGAGGCCGAGCGCACCCGCCGCGAGGCCGTGCGGCAGCGCTCCGATCCCTCCCGGCGCGCGCCCCACGAACCCCTGGTTCACCGGCCATCTCAGTACATGCCGGAAGATCAACGAGAATGGCCGGGAACGATCAGATCCATGTGAGAAGGTCCCGCCCCGGGGAAGGAGAACCGTTGTGACGCCCAAGGCTCCCACTCCCCCCGACGCGCCGGCGGCCCCCACCGACGACGCACCCCGCAGGAGCAGGCGCGCCTGGCGCCTGCTCGCCGGCTTCCTCGTCATCGTCGCCCTGCTCGTCGTGGGCGCCAGGCTCACCTGGGCCTGGCTCGACCCCTTCGGCGAGCGGGCGATCGACCGCAGCCAGCCGGCCCTGTTGCAGTCGATCCAGGACCTCAGCAGGTTCGAGGCCGCGACCGGCAACTTCCAGGTGGTGGTGGACCTGGAGAAGGACGCCGCGTTCCTGCCCGACGCGATCAAGGGCACGCGCACGCTGTTCGTGGGCGCGGGCAGCGTGGACGCGTACGTCGACTTCGCCGGGCTGACCGCGGGCGCGATCTCGATGAACGCCGACCGCACCGAGGTCACCGTACGGCTGCCGCGCGCCCAGTTGGAGAAGCCGAGCCTGGACAACAAGCGGTCCTACACCTACCACCAGCAGCGCGGCATCCTGGACCGGGTGCAGGACTTCCTGTCCTCCTCGCCGCAGAACCAGCAGGAGCTCTACGTGCTGGCCGAACGCAAGATCGCCGACGCGGCGGCGGCGAGCGACCTGCGCGCCCGCGCCGACCAGAACACCAAGATCATGCTGGAGGGCCTGCTCAAGTCGCTCGGCTTCACCAAGGTGACCGTCAAGTACGCCGACGAGCCCTGACCCTGGCCCTGACCCTGACCCGCCGCCTTGACGAAGGCGCGGGCGGCGCTCAGGAGGGCAGGGTGGCGAGCAGGGCGTCGGCGGCGGTGTAGGGGTCGGTGGCGCCCGCGACCACCTCGGCGGCCAGGGAGTCGAGCCGGGCATCGCCGTGCACGGAGAACCGGGAGCGCAGGGCGGTCACCGCGATCGACTCGATCTCGTCGCGCGCCCGCGCCAGCCGCCTGCGGGCCAGCTCGCCCGACTCCTCCAGATGGCGCAGGTGTCGGTCGAGCGCGTCGAGCAGATCGTCCGCGCCCTCGCCGCGTACGGCGACGGTGGGCACGATGGGCGGCTTCCACGGCCGCTCCACCAGGGCGATCATGTTGCGCAGGTCGCGGATCGCGGCCTGGGCGCCGTCGCGGTCGGCCTTGTTGACCACGAACACGTCGGCGATCTCCAGGATGCCCGCCTTGGCCGCCTGCACACCGTCGCCCATGCCCGGCGCGACCAGCACGATCGTGGTGTCGGCCAGCGAGGCGACGTCCACCTCGGCCTGCCCGACGCCCACGGTCTCGATCAGGATCACCTCGCACCCCGCCGCCGCGAGCACCCGGGTCGCCTGCGGCGTGGCCCAGGCCAGCCCGCCGAGGTGCCCCCGGCTGGCCATGGACCGGATGAACACCTCGGGGTCGGTCGCGTGGTCCTGCATGCGAACCCGGTCGCCCAGCAGCGCCCCACCGGTGAACGGGCTGGACGGATCGACCGCGAGCACCCCCACCCGGAGCCCCCGCTCCCGGAACCCCCGCACCAGCATCGACGTCGACGTCGACTTCCCCACGCCAGGCGCCCCGGTCAGCCCGACGACCCACGGCGGCGGCCGCTCCCCCGCCGCCGCACACAGCTCCGCCGTGATCTCCCGAACCTCCGGCGCCCCGTCCTCCACCAGCGAGATCAGCCGAGCCACCGCCCGCACCCGCCCCGCCCGCGCCTGCTCGACAAGCTCAAGGCTGTGCCCACGGCCCGTGCTCCGCACGGGCGGACTCGGCCGCCCCACAGGGTCACGCCTTCCCTCGGTCCAGGCACGACCCGCGCCCGAGTCGGGCGGGGGCCGTTCCGGGGGCGGGGGCATGGCGGTCAGGAGGAGGTGGTGGGGACGCGGAGGATGAGGGCGTCGCCCTGGCCGCCGCCGCCGCAGAGGCCGGCGGCGCCGAGGCCGCCGCCGCGGCGCTTGAGCTCGTGGGCGAGGGTGAGGACGATGCGGGCGCCGGAGGCGCCGATGGGATGGCCCATGGCGATGCCGCCGCCGTTGACGTTGACGATGTCGAGCGGGACGCCCAGCTCCTTGACCGACTGGAGCACGACCGCGGCGAACGCCTCGTTGATCTCGACGAGGTCGAGGTCGGAGACGGACAGGCCCTGCTTGCCCAGGGCGTGCTTGATCGCGTTGGCGGGCTGGGACTGGAGGCTGTTGTCGGGGCCCGCCACGTTGCCGTGGGCGCCGATCTCGGCCAGCCACTCCAGGCCCAGCTCCTCGGCCTTGGCCTTGGACATCACCACGACCGCGCACGCGCCGTCGGAGATCTGCGAGCTGGACCCGGCGGTGATGGTGCCGTCGGGGGCGAAGGCCGGGCGCAGCTTGGCCAGCGCCTCGACGGTGGTGTCGGGGCGGACGCCCTCGTCGGCGGCGAACGAGATGGGCTCGCCCTTGCGCTGCGGGATCGAGACCGGGACGATCTCGTCGTCGAACACGCCGTCCTTGGCCGCGGCGGCGGCGAGCTGGTGGGAGCGGACGGAGAGGGAGTCCTGCTCCTCGCGGGTGAGCCCCAGGCGCTTGTTGTGCCGCTCGGTGGACTCGCCCATGGCGATCTGGTCGAAGACGTCGGTGAGCCCGTCGAAGGCCATCGAGTCCAGAATGTCGGCGCCGCCGTACTTGACGCCCTTGCGCAGGCCCGGCAGCAGGTGCGGCGCGTTGGTCATGGACTCCATGCCGCCCGCGACCACGATGTCGAACTCGCCCGCCCTGATGAGCTGGTCGGCCAGCGCGATGGCGTCGAGGCCCGACAGGCACACCTTGTTGATGGTCAGCGACGGGACCGTCATCGGGATGCCCGCCTTGACGGCCGCCTGGCGGGAGGGGATCTGGCCCGCGCCGGCCTGGAGCACCTGGCCCATGATGACGTACTGGACGGCCTCGGGGGCGACGCCGGAACGCTCCAGCGCGGCCTTGATCGCGATGCCGCCCAACTCGACGGCGGACATCCCGCTCAGGGAGCCCAGCAGGCGGCCGATGGGCGTGCGGGCCCCTGCGACGATGACGGAACCGGACATCACTGCCTCCGCGTGAAAGGAGTGTCGGCGACTTTGACACGATACCCAGGAGCACTTCGGCGCTTGCCATGGAGGTAGGACACATGTTTCTGCGCATCGACCATGTGGGCATCGCCTGCCACGACCTGGAGGAGAAGATCGCCTTCTACGAGTCCACGTTCGGCCTCACGGTGGTGAGCCGCGAGGTCAACGAGGAGCAGGGGGTGAAGGAGGCGATGCTGCACGTGGCCGAGGGCGAGGGCGGCGCGTCGTACGTGCAGTTGCTCGAACCGCTGAGCCCCGAGACCGCCGTCGGCAAGTTCCTGGCCAAGCGGGGCGAGGGCGTGCACCACATCGGGTACGGTGTCGCCGACGTGACCAGGGCGCTGCAGGAGATCGCGGGCAAGGGCGTACGACTGATCGATTCGCGTCCGCGGCACGGATCGATGGGCGCCGCGATAGCCTTTCTCCATCCGAAGGACGTCGGAGGGGTCCTGACGGAGCTGGTCGAGGCACCAAGGAGATCATCCTAGTCGCTGGGGCGCAGCGAAAAAACGTTCATACGTAACAAGTCGCGCAGAAAGTCTGAGGGGGCCTCCAACGCGGCAGCGGCGGAGTACGCTGCCTACCACCGGACGTGGATCCGCTGTCGGTGCGTGCGCGCGAGCGCGCACCGGGCTCGGGCTCCCCGCCCCGGAAGTCCGCTCCCCCGTCCGGCCCGTGTAGCCGTCTCGACAACCCAGGATCGAGCCTCCATGCAGTCCGACATCGACGCCCAGCTCAACAACTTCTTCGAAGACGCCCCCGCGCGGGAGTTCGACGTGGTGCTCCGGGGGTATGACCGGCACCAGGTCCACGACCACCTCAAGACGCTCGACACCGAGCTGCGCCAGGCCCGCGAGCAGATCCAGAACCTGCAGCGCGAGCTGGCCGACTCCCAGCGTCAGCTTCAAGAGCAGGAACGCCCGACGTATTCCGGGCTGGGCGCGCGCATCGAGCAGTTGCTGCGCCTCGCCGAGGAGCAGGCGACCGAGCTCGTGCAGGCCGCCAGGGCCGAGGCCAACGAGATCAAGGCCGCGGCCAAGGTCGACGCCGCCGACATGCGGGCCCACGCCGAGAACGAGGCGGCCGAGAAGCGCGCCCTGGCCACCCGCGAGGCCGAGGAGATGCGCACCTCCGCCGAGCGCGACGCGGAGGAGATCCGCTCCACGGCCCGCCGCGAGGCCGACGAGCTGACCTCGACCACCGAGCGCGAGGTCGCCAAGCTGCGGGCCACGGCCGACCACGAGGTGGCCGAGAAGCGCGCCGACGCCGAGCGCGAGATCGCCAAGCTGCGCACCACCACCGAGCGCGAGGTGGCCCAGCTCCGCGCCTCGACCAAGCGCGAGCGCGACGAGATCCTCACCACCGCCAAGCGGCAGGCCGACGAGATGCGGGCGCAGGCCCAGCGGGTCCTGGAGGAGTCCGAGGCCAAGCGGGCGCAGGACGAGGCCGAGTTCGAGATCCAGCTCGCCGCGCGGCGCGAGGAGGCCGAGCGGCAGGAGGCCGAGCGGCACGCCACGGCGCAGGCCGCCACGCAGAAGCTGGTCGCCGAGGCCGAGCAGCGGGCCGCGACGGCCGAGCAGCGCGCCACCAAGGCCACCCAGCAGGCCGAGCAGACCCGGCGCGAGGCCGACACCCACGCCAAGCAACTGCTGGCCAACGCCAAGAAGAACGCCGACCAGATCGTCGCCGACGCCAAGGCGAGCGCCGAGACCATCGTCAGCGAGGCCAAGGCCGAGGCCGAGCGCAGCCGCTCCTCCGCGCAGCGGCAGGTGGACGAGCTCACCCGGCAGCGCGACAGCATCACCAGCCACCTCGCCCAGCTCCGCCAGCTCCTCGGCGGCGCGGCGCTGCCGGGCATGGACCCGGAGCCGGCGATCTCCGCGGCCCCGGCCAAGCCGGCCCTGGCTCCGTCCAACGGCGTCGACAAGCCGGCCCCGGTGGCCGCGGCGGCGCCCGCTCCGGCTCCGGCCCCCGCGCCGGCTCCGGCACCGGCTCCGGCCAAGAGCACGGCTTCCGAGGACGACTCGGAGTGGTGGCAGGAGTAGCACCAGGCGCGTACGAAAGGCGCACCCGGCGCGGGCTTCAGGCGTACGCCGCGGTGGGCCGCTGATCTCGGGGCATTGACGACGGCTGACGGGGAGAGCCCGGCGACCGAGCACATCGGTCGCTAGGCTCTCCCCGTTCGTTACCGCCCGCCATGTCCCACTATTTCCGACAAAATCACCACGTATCACGACGTAACACCAACAGGCGGCGAACGGGCGTACGACCGTACCCGATCGAGTCCCAAGGAGCGCTTCCCCCGTGTCCGAGCAGCCCCCGGGTCCTCCCGAGGACGACTCCGCCCCCGCCCCCGTCACGACCGCGCCCGCCCCCGGAAGCGCCGCCGCAGCCGGCGCTCCGGGGCGGGACGGCGGCGACGGCGCGTCCGACGGCGGCAAGGCCACGCTCCATGGTGGCGACGCGCCGGCGGACGGCCGGGCGGACGCCGCGGGACGGCCCGCCCACGAGGCCGTACCGGCCGAGGACGCGGGACGGCCCGCCGTACCGGCCGATGACGCCGGGAGGGCCGCTCTCGTGCCGGCCGGGGACGCGGGAAGGGCCGCTCTCGGCCCGGCCGACGACCCGGTCGCGGCGCTGGCGGGGGGCAGGCCGTTCGGCAAGAGCCCGTTCGTGTTCGGCCTGACCGCGGCGCTGGGCGTGCTGACCGCGATCGGGCTGGCCCAGGCGCTGGTCAACGCGCGCAGCGTGATCGTGCTCATCGTCGTGGCGATGTTCCTCGCGGTCGGGCTGAACCCGGTGGTGGAGGCGATGACCCGGCGCGGCATGGGACGCCGCTGGGCGATCTCGATCGTGTTCAGCGGGGTGATCGCGTTCTTCGTGCTGTTCGGGCTGGCCATCGTGCCGCCGGTGAGCCAGGAGACCGCGGCGTTCGTCTCGGCCGTGCCCGGATACGTCGAGGAGCTGACGCAGAACCCGACGCTCCGGCAGCTCGACGCCGAGTACCAGCTCCTGACCAGGATCCAGGAGTACATCACCAGCGGCGGGCTGGCCGCCACCGTGGCCGGGGGCATCGTGGGAGCCGGCGCGGTGGTGCTCAACGGGATCTTCTCCGGCTTCACCGTGCTGGTGCTGACCCTGTACTT
Source organism: Thermocatellispora tengchongensis (assembly GCF_014202315.1). GTDB lineage: Bacteria > Actinomycetota > Actinomycetes > Streptosporangiales > Streptosporangiaceae > Thermocatellispora > Thermocatellispora tengchongensis. Next base: position 37,942 of record NZ_JACHGN010000021.1, read on the forward strand.
CCTGGGGTCGCTGCCCACCATCAAGGAGTACCTGCTGCTCCTGGTGCCGATGAGCCGGCGGCCGCGCACCCGGGCGATGGGCGATGAGATCCTGACCGGCATCGGCGGCTACGTCGCCGGCAACGTGCTGATCTCGGTGATCGCGGGCGTGCTGTCCTGGCTGTTCCTCACCGTCGCCGGAGCCGACTACGCCCTGGCCCTCGCGCTGGTGATCGCGGTGACCGACCTGATCCCGCTCGTGGGCGCGACGATCGGCGCGGTGATCGTGACCGGCGTCGGGTTCCTGCAGTCCGTGCCCCTGGGCATCGCGTGCGCGATCTTCTTCCTGATCTACCAGCAGGTCGAGAACTACGTGATCTATCCCAGGGTGATGAAGCGCTCGGTGGACGTGACGCCCGCGGTGACGGTCATCGCCGCGCTGTTCGGGGGCACGCTGCTGGGCATCGTGGGCGCGCTGCTCGCGATCCCGGTCGCCGCCGCCCTGGCCCTGATCATCCGGGAGGTCGTGGTGCCCCGCCAGGCGCGGGCGTGACCGTCGCCGCGGTCACGCCTCCGCGGGCGCGAGGGTGGCCAGGAAGCCCGCCACGATCCGGTTGAACGCCTCGGGCTGCTCGACCGCGATCAGATGACCGGCCTTCTCCACGATCTCCAGGCGGGAGTCCGGGGCGGCCTCGGCCATGGCCCGCGCCTCCGGCACCGGGGCCAGCTCGTCCTCCTCCCCCACCATCACCAGGGCGGGCACGGCCAGCTTGGCCAGGGTGTCGAAGGAGTCGGGCCGGGCCGCCATCGCCCGCGCCGCCCAGGCGACCGCGCGCGGCGGCGCCGCCTGCACCAGGCCGCGTACCCTGCCGAAGACCATGCCGCGGCGGGCCTTGGTGGTCGCTCCCACCAGGCCGGGCAGGACCTCCTCCACCAGTACGCCGCTGCCGGACGCGACGACCGCCTCGGCCAGCCGCTCCCGGGCGAGCCGCGCGGCCTCGGAGTCGGCCCCGGCCTTCGTGCCCGCCAGGATCACGCCGAGCACCCGCTCCGGATGGCGGCGGCAGAACGCCATGGTCACGTAGCCGCCCATGGAGTGCCCGCCGATCACGGCGCGGTCGATGCCCTCCGCGTCGAGCAGCCGGGCGACGTCGTCGGCCATCGCGTCCAGCGACGGCTCCTCCTCATCGAGCACGGACCCGCCGAAGCCGCGCAGGTCGGGGGTGATGACCCGGCACCTCCCGGCGAGCCCCTCGCGTTGGGCGAGCCACATCGCCGACGACAGCGGGAAGGCATGCAGCAGAACCACCGGCATGCCACGACCGGTTGATCGGAAGTACAGATGCACGCAGAACAACGTAACCCGGGAGCGGCACACTGCCACCCCTTGCGGCCAATACCGGTCAAGCCGGACCCGACTCGATCCTGACCGAATCCTGACCGGCGTGCCGGACAGCGGCCGGTCGCGCCGCGTTCACCCCGCGCTGGCGGTCAGGCCGCCGTCGATGAACAGCACCTGACCCGTCATGTACGACGACGCCGGCGCGGCCAGGAAGACCGCGGGCCCGGCCATCTCCTCCGGGGTGGCCCAGCGGCCCAGCGGCACATTGGCCATCATGGCCCGGCTGGTGGCCTCGTCGCCCCACAGGTTCTCGTTCAGCTCGGTGGCGGTCCATCCGGGGCACAGCGCGTTCACGCGTACGCCGCTGCCGCCCCACTCCACGGCCAGGGTCTTGGTCAGCCCGACGAGCGCGGCCTTGGCGGCGCCGTACGGCGCGAGCATCGGGGCGCTGACCGCGGCCACCGAGCCCACGTTGATGACCGATCCGGAGCCGCGGTCGAGGAGGTGCGGCGCGACCGCGTGGCACACCGCCATGGCGGAGTCGAGGTTGAGCCGCATCAGCTTGTCCCAGCCCGACAGCCGCAGGTCGCGGAAGGGCACCATGAAGTTGGACCCGCCCGCGTTGTTCACCACGACGTCCACCTGACCCAGGTCGGCGATCGAGCGGTGCACGGCCGCGGCGGCGGCGTCGCGGTCGGTGAGGTCGCACGGGATCACCACCGCGGTGCGGCCCAGCGCCTCGACCTCTTTGGCGACCTCGGCCAGCGCCTCGGCCGAGCGCGCGACCAGTGCCAGATCGGCCCCGGCCTCGGCGTACGCGAGCGCGATGGCCCGGCCGATGCCGCGCGAGGCCCCCGTGACCATGGCCTTCATGCCTGTCAGATCGAACGCCCGCATGCCGTCAGCCTCCCTTGTCCACCCTTGAGCCGAACAAGATTCTAGGGCTCGGGGACCTCGGTCGGGAGGGGGTAGGCGGCCGGGTTGACCCGCTTGACGATCTCGTTGAGCACCACGCGCACCGACGGCTCGCCCACCCACAGGTGCTTGGCGCCCTCGACCCCGATCACCTCGGCGTGCGGCACGAGCGCGAAGCGCTTGGCGGCCTCCGGCGGCTGGAGGTAGTCGTCGTGCTCGGGCACCAGCGCGATCAGGGGCTTGCCGAACTCCGCCCACGCGGTCAGCTCGGCGTCGCCGGCGCGGCGCAGCGGTGGGGAGAGCAGGATGGCGCCCTCCACCAGCGGGTCGCGGCCCCACTTCAGCGCCAGCTCGGTGCCGAAGGACCAGCCGACCAGCCAGGGGCGGGGCAGGTCGTGGAACTCGGCGTACTCCAGCGCGGCGGCGACGTCGTACCGCTCGCCCTCGCCGCCGTCGAAGGCGCCCTGCGACGTGCCGCGCTCGGAGCTGGTGCCGCGGGTGTTGAAGCGGAGCACGGCGAGGTCGGCGAGCGCGGGCAGCCGGTACGCCGCCTTGCGGTACACGTGGCTGTCCATCATCCCGCCGTGGGTGGGCAGCGGGTGCAGGCAGACCAGCGTGGCCACGGGCGGGCGCTCGGCGGGCAGCGCCAGCTCCCCGACCAGCGTGAGCCCGTCGGCGGTGTGCAGCTCGATCGGCTCGCGGCGGGCGGGAAGCACCGTGGACGCCCGAATCTCCATCTGCCTGCCTCTCTAGGACCGTTCAGTAGCGGGTGCGGCCGTGACCGCGGTCGAGGCGCTTGCGCCAGCACGCGGTGTGCCAGTGCCTGCGCTCCTGTTCGCCTCCGGCCCAGTTGGGCCAGCTCACGATGTGCGGCAGACCCGGGCGGATCACCTGATCGCACCCCGGACAACGATACGGCCTGGCCGCGCCGGCGCCGCTCAGGGTCCGCACCCGCCACTCGCCGTCGGGCCACTCCTCGATGCGGTCGATGCCGCGCGGCGGCCCGTCGATCGGCCGGGCCGGCGGCAGGCCCCCTCTGCCGCGGTCCCTGCCCCGTTCGAACGGGTCCATGCGGCGGGATCGGCGGGGGCTCATGACACCAGTCTCCCACCACGGACAGGTAGATCATGGGTGGGTCCGGGCCTTCGGAACGGTAGGGTAATCGGCTATGCGGCTGGTCATCGCGCGGTGCAGCGTGGATTACGTGGGGCGGCTCACCGCCCATCTGCCCATGGCCCCCAGGCTCATCCTGATGAAGGCCGACGGCAGCGTCTCCATCCATGCCGACGACCGCGCGTTCAAGCCGCTGAACTGGATGAACCCGCCGTGCAAGCTGCGCGAGGACGGCCAGACCTGGACCGTCACCCACGGCAAGACCGGTGAGAAGCTCATCCTCACCATCGAAGAGGTCATGCACGACTCCAGCCACGAGCTGGGCGTCGATCCCGGCCTGCAGAAGGACGGCGTCGAGGCGCACCTCCAGGAGCTCCTGGCCGAGCACATCGGCACCCTCGGCGAGGGGTGGAGCCTGATCCGGCGCGAGTATCCGACCGCGATCGGCCCGGTGGACATCCTGTGCCGCGACCACACCGGCGCCACGGTCGCGGTCGAGATCAAGCGCAGGGGCGAGATCGACGGCGTCGAGCAGCTCACCCGCTACCTGGAGCTGCTCAACCGCGACCCGCTGCTCGCCCCGGTCAAGGGCGTGTTCGCCGCCCAGGAGATCAGGCCCCAGGCGCGGGTGCTGGCCACCGACCGCGGCATCTCCTGCGTGACGCTCGACTACGACTCCCTGCGCGGCATCGCCCCGGAGAACCCCACCCTGTTCTGAGTGTTGTGAGCTCGGCCGTCCACCGAATGGAGGACACCCCGTTCCACCGGCCGTAGGTGCCGCCCGGGCCGCCGTCCGACGACGCTGGTCACATGACGGCGACAACGGCGATCAAGGTTCGCGGGCTCACCAAGAGCTACGGCGACGTACAGGCGGTACGGGGCATCGACCTCGACATACGGGCGGGCGAGGTGTTCGCCGTCCTGGGGCCCAACGGGGCGGGCAAGTCGACCACCGTGGAGATCCTGGAGGGGCACCGCAAGCGTGACGGCGGCGAGGTCAGCGTGCTGTCCGTGGACCCCGGCCGGCCCACCCGGGAGTGGCGCTCGCGGATCGGCGTCGTGCTGCAGACCATCGAGGAGGCGGGCGACGCCACCGTACGCGAGATGGTGCGGCACTTCGCCCGCTACTACCCCGACCCGCGCGACCCGGACGAGGTGATCGAGCAGGTCGGGCTGGCGGAGAAGGCCGGCACCCGCGTACGCGAGCTGTCCGGCGGGCAGCGCCGCAGGGTGGACGTCGCGCTCGGCATCATCGGCCGGCCCGAGCTGCTGTTCCTGGACGAGCCGACGACCGGCTTCGACCCCGAGGCGCGCCGGAGGTTCTGGGAGCTGATCTCCGGCCTGTCCGACGACGGCACCACGATCGTGCTCACCACCCACTACCTGGACGAGGCCGAGGCGCTGGCCGACCGGGTCGCGGTGATCGCGTGGGGCCGGATCGTGGCCGAGGGCGACCCGCACACGCTCGGTGGCCGGGCCACCGCCAAGGCGTCGGTGTCCTGGTCCCAGGACGGCGTGCGCCACAGCGTCGAGACCGGCACCCCGAGCAGGACCGTGGCCGAGCTGGCCCGGCGCTTCGACGGCGAGGTCCCGGAGCTGGCCGTGACCCGCCCCACCCTGGAGGACATCTACCTCAAGCTGATCGAGACCCCCGCCGCGGCGGGACAGGAGGCCGGCGATGAGTGAGACCGCCACCGCCACCGCCGCCACGCCCGCGGCCCCCGCGGCGCCGAACCGGCGGCTGCCGTCCACGCTGCGGATCGGCCTGTCCCGCGCGGCGATGGAGACCCGGCTGTTCTTCCGGGAGCGCGAAGCCGTGATCTTCACCTTCTCGTTCCCGATCGTGCTGCTCGTGTTGTTCGGCTCGATCTTCGCCGGCGATCTGGAGGGGACCGGGATCACGGTGTCCCAGCTCTACACCGCCGGGCTGATCGGCGCGGGCGTGATGAGCGTGAGCTTCCAGAACCTGGGCATCACGATCGCGGTCGAGCGCGACGCCGGGGTGCTCAAGCGGCTGGCCGGCACGCCGATGCCGCGCACGGCGTACTTCATCGGCAAGACCCTGAACGTGCTGCTGCTGTCGGTGCTGGAGATCGCGATCCTGCTCGCCATCGGCGTGCTGATGTACGACCTGGACCTGCCCTCCGAGGCCGGGCGCTGGGTGACGTTCGCGTGGGTGTTCGTGCTCGGCGTGAGCGGCGCCGCGCTGCTGGGCATCGCGGTGAGCAGCCTGCCGCGTACGGCCAAGAGCGCCGCCGCCGTGATCACGACGCCGTTCGTGGTGCTGCAGTTCGTCTCCGGGGTGTACATCCCGATCACCCAACTGCCGGGCTGGCTGATCGACATCGCCTCGGTCTTCCCGCTGCGGTGGATGTGCCAGGGATTCCGGGCGGCCTTCCTGGGCGACGCCGGGGTCTCGCTGGAGCTCGCCAAGTCCTATGAGCTGGACAAAGTGGCGCTTGTCCTGGGCGCGTGGGTCATCGCAGGCTTGCTCCTGTGCCTGACCACCTTCCGCTGGAAGAGCCGCCGCGACGGCTGAGCGCCATGAGCGACGCCCCGAACCACGCGACGGACCACGCGATCCGGCCCGGACCCGCCCTCGCCGGCGGTGCCGGGCCGCACGCGTGGCTGAAGCTGCGCGGCTGGGAGGTCCTGCTGGTCGTCTCGGTGCTCATCCCGGTCGGGTTCATCCCGCTGAGCGACCTGGACACCTCCGCCAAGGCCGGCGCGTGCGCGCTGATGCTGGCGATCCTGCCGCTGTACGCGCTGGTCGGCCGGCCCGCGATCGTCAACGGCGACTCCCGGCGCGGCATGATCTACATCGGGCTGCTGGTCGTGCTGTTCGCCGCGGCGCACATGCTGGCGCCGATGGTCACCTTCGCGCTGTTCGGCCTGTGCCCGCAGTGCTTCATGGCGCTGCCGAACAGGCGCACGGAGACGATCGCGGTGATCCTGCTCGCCCTCGGCCCCGGACTGCGGTTCCTGATCGCCGAGCGCACCATGGGCGGCCTGTTCAACTTCGTCACGGTGACCACGATCGTGGTCTTCTTCTCGACGGTGTTCGGCGTCTGGATGGAGCGGATCGTCCGGCAGAGCAACGAGCGGGCCAAGCTGATCGAGGAGCTGGAGGCCAGCCGGGCCGAGGTGGCCAGGCTGTCGGCCGAGCGCGGCGCCCTGGCCGAGCGCGAGCGGCTGGCCGGAGAGATCCACGACACCCTGGCTCAGGGCTTCACCAGCATCATCATGCTGCTCCAGGCGGCGGAGGCGCAGCCCGACCCGTCCCGGCACCTCGCCCTGGCGGCGCGTACCGCACACGAGAACCTGGCCGAGGCGCGGGCGCTGATCGCGGCGCTCAGCCCGCCGCCGCTCGACGGCTCCACTCTGGAGGAGGCGCTGCGCCGGCTCACCGCGCGGCTGGGCGAGGAGACCGGGCTCGCGACCTCGGTGGAGGTACGCGGGCGGGCCGTCCCGCTGCCCCCGGCCACGGAGGTGGTGCTGGTGCGCGCCGCCCAGGAGGGGCTGGCCAACGTGCGCAAGCACGCCGCCGCCCGTACGGTGGGGGTCGAGCTGGACTACGGCCGCCAGGAGGTCGCGCTGCGCGTGCGCGACGACGGCAGGGGCCTGCCGCCCGGTGTGGACGACGTCACCGAGCCCGGCGACGGCCCGGCCGGTCTCGGCGGGCCGACCGGCCCGGGTATCGGGCGTGGCCGCTACGGCCTGCGCACCATGCGGACGCGGGTGGAGTCGGCCGGCGGCGTCGTACGCGTGCGCGGCCTGCCCGGCGAGGGCACGACGCTGGAAGTGGTCCTCCCCCGGGAGGCCGGGGCGGGAGGAGTGTCATGATCAAGGTGCTGATCGTCGATGACCACCCCGTGGTGCGCGAGGGGCTGCGCGGCATGCTGGACGCCGATCCGGGCATCCACGTGGTGGGCGAGGCCGGGTCGGGCGACGAGGCCGTCGTACGCGCCCGCGAGCTGCTGCCCGACGTGATCCTGATGGACCTGCGCATGCCGGGCGGCGACGGGGTGAGCGCCACCGGGCGCATCCTCGCCGACCGGCCCGAGAGCCGGGTGGTGGTGCTCACGACGTACGAGACCGACCAGGACATCGTCCGGGCGGTCGAGGCGGGCGCCGCCGGATACCTGCTCAAGGACACCTCCCGGGCCGACCTGCTGAACGCCATCGCCGCCGCCGCGCGCGGCGAGACCGTGTTGTCCCCGACCGTGGCGACCAGGCTGGTCACCCGGATGCGGGCGCCCGCGGTGGAGGCGCTGTCGCCGCGCGAGACCGAGGTGCTGTCCCTGGTCGCCAAGGGCCTGACGAACGGCGAGATCGGGCGGCGGCTGTTCATCAGCGAGACCACGGTCAAGACCCACCTGCTGCGCGCGTTCGCCAAGCTCGGCGTGTCCGACCGCACGGCCGCGGTCACCACGGCGATGGACCGGGGCCTGCTCGACACCTGACCGCGCGCAGATGGTTTACGGCGCAACGACCGCGTTCTATGGTGGGCCGCATGACGGCCACGACCGACAACCGCACCTTCGACTCCCTCGACCCGGCGACCGGCGAGGTGGTGGGCACGCACCCGATCCACGACGCCGCGGCGGTACGCGCGGCGGTGGCCGCGTCCGCGCCCGCGGCCGAGTGGTGGGCGGGGCTCGGCTTCGCGGGCCGCAAGGAGCGGTTGCTGGACTACAAGGCGGTCGTGACGCGCGACATCAGGCGGCTGGCGGCGACGGTGCGCGCCGAGACCGGCAAGCCGGAGGGCGACGCGCTGCTGGAGATCGTGCTGGCGATCACGCACATCGACTGGGCGGCCCGGCACGCCCGCCGGGTGCTCGGCCCGCGCCGGGTCTCCTCCGGGATGCTCGGCCTGAACCTGGCCGCCACCCTCGAATACCCCCCGCTGGGCACGGTCGGGGTGATCGGGCCGTGGAACTACCCGGTGTTCACCCCGATGGGGTCGCTGGCGTACGCGATGGCGGCGGGCAACGCCGTGGTGTTCAAGCCGAGCGAGCTGACCCCCGGCGTCGGCGTGCTGCTGGCCGAGCTGTTCAAAGAGTCGGTGCCCGAGCAGCCGGTGTTCCAGGTGGTCACCGGGCTGGGCGAGACCGGCGCCGCGCTGGCCGCCGACCCGGGCATCGGCAAGATCGCCTTCACCGGCTCCACGGCGACGGCGAAGCGGGTCATGGCCGCCTGCGCGCAGAACCTGACGCCGATCGTGGCCGAGTGCGGCGGCAAGGACGCGCTGATCGTGGACGCCGACGCGGATGTCGCCGCCGCCGCGGACGCCGCGCTGTGGGGCGCGATGTCCAACGCGGGCCAGACGTGCGTGGGCGTGGAACGCGTGTACGTCGTGGACGCCGTCTATGAACCTTTCATGCGCGAGCTGACCTCGCGGGCCGAGAAGGTCAAGGCGGGCGAGCAGTACGGCCCGGTCACCATGCCGTCCCAGATCGACGTCATCCGGCGCCACGTCGAGGCGGCCGTCGAGCGCGGCCGGGCGGTGGTGGGCGGCAAGGAGTCCGTACGCCCGCCGTTCGTCGATCCGGTGATCGTGGAGGACGTGCCCGAGGACAGCCCGGCCGTGCGGGAGGAGACCTTCGGGCCCGCGATCACGGTCAGGCGGGTGGCCGACGCGGAGGAGGCGCTGAAGGCGGCCAACGCGTCGGCGTACGGGCTGGGCGGGACCGTGTTCTCCCGCGACCGGCGCCGGGCGATGGACCTGGCCAGGCGAATGCGTACCGGCATGACCGCGGTGAACTCGGTCATCTCCTTCGCCGGAGTTCCCGCCCTGCCGTTCGGCGGCGTGGGAGACTCGGGCTTCGGCCGCATCCACGGCGCGGACGGGCTGCGGGAGTTCGCCCGGCCCAAGGCCATCTCGCGCCAGCGGTTCCCCCTGCCCGGGATGAACATCACATCCTTCGGCCGGGGTCAAGCGGAGTTGGAGCGTTTGGTCAGGCTGGTCACCGTTCTCCACGGACGACGCAGGTGACTATGTCCTGACTCTTCCCGAAAAAGGATCATGCGTCCATAATGGTGGGCTCTGGGGGGCCGCGATCGCTCTGGGCGCGAGGTGGGATGTGACGGGACGAGCGTACCGGGGGATGTCGGCGGAGCAGCGGCTCGCCGACAGACGGGAACGACTCATGATGGCCGCGTACACGCTGTTCGCGTCGCCGGGCTTCCCGGCGACGACGATCGAGCGCCTGTGCACGGCCGCACGGGTCTCCAACCGGGCCTTCTACGAGTGTTTCTCCGGACGTGAGGCGCTCATGCAGGCCGTCTACGACCGCTGTGTGGACGAGACCCTCCAGGCCGTGGCCGCCGCGCTGGCCACCGCCCCCAACAGCCTGGACGGCCGCATCGAGGCCGGCATAGCCGGCTACGTCACCTTCGTGACCAAGGACCCGCGCCGAGCGCACATCATGCACGTCGAGGTGCGCCGGGCGGGTGACTGCCTGACCACCGCGCGCCAGCGCGCCGTCCGCGGCTTCTCCACCATGATCGAGGAGACCGCCAGTGCCTTTCCCGACCGCATGCCGGCCGAGAACACCCATCTCCTGGCCCTGGGCGTCATCGGCGCCCTCCAGGAACTCCTGATCGAGTGGGTGCTGTCCGACGTACCGCCCCCGGTGGACCAGGTGATCAGCACGGCGGTGCACATCTTTCGCAGATCCTTCACCCCCTGACGCCGCTTCCCGGTACCGTCGCGATGCACCCACGACGGACGGGAGATCGCGGTGTCGCTCACGAACCAGCAGGTGACCGCCCACGAGTTCCTCAAGGAGCTGTACGACGACGACTACTTCCCCGATCACGTCCTGGACAAGGGCAAGGCGATCCTGCTGAGGCTGTGCGAACGCATCGAGGCCGAGCGTCCCGCCGACCTCGCGGCGCTCTACGCCCTCACCGAGGCCGCGACCGAGGAGTTCAACGACCTGGAAGCCGAGTTCGAGGCGGCCGGCAGCGAGATCGAGACCGTCGCCCGCGAGACCATCTCCGAGGACTTCTGGTTCGTGGCCTCGGCGTACGGTTTCGCCGACGCCGACCCGGAAGAGCTGGTGGCCGCCCGAGAGTGGTGAACGCGCGGGATCAGGCGACCGCGGCCGAGCTGGACTCCACGGCCAGCACCCGATTCAGCCTCGTCACGGCCAGGATGCGCATGATCCGGGGCGGCACGGACCGCAGCACCAGGCGCCGCCCGGCCGAGGCGGCGCGGCGGTGCGTGCCGACCAGGACGCCCAGGCCGGTCGCGTCGATCATCTCCAGCTCGGCGCAGTCCAGGACGAGATCGCCGGTGCCGTCGTCGACCGCGTGATGGAGGCGGGGCCGGACACTCGCGACGGTGCCCACGTCGAGTCGCTGGCCGAGATGGACCACCTGGGCCTGAGTCCTCCTCCGCGAGCGCATGCCACCTCCTCCGTCGGCACGGCCGTGCTCCCCACCCCTGCCCAGGCTCACCCCCATCCATGCCTAAAACAACCAAACGCACAAAAAAGTGCTACAACCACCCCATATCCTGCGCGGTTTTGATGGCGGTGATCCGGTTGCCCGCGCCCAGCTTGCCGATCGCGCTGGACAGGTAGTTGCGCACCGTGCCCTCACTCAGGTGCAGGGACGCCGCGATCTCGGCCACCGCGGCGCCGCGGGCGGCCAGCGCCAGGGCGTCGCGCTCGCGCTCGGTCAGCGGCGACTCCCCCGCCATCATGGCCGAGGCCGCCAGGTCGGGGTCCAGGTAGCGCCCGCCGGCGTGCACCTTGCGGATCGCCGTCGCCAGCTCGTCGGCCGAGGAGTCCTTCGGCAGGAACCCGCGTACGCCCGCCGCCAGCGCCCGCCGCAGATAGCCGGGACGTCCGAAGCTGGTCAGGATCAGCACCCCCTGCCCCGGCAGCGCCTCGGCCACCGCGAGCCCGTCGGCGCCGGGCATCTCGATGTCCAGCACCACCACGTCGGGCCGGTGCTCGGCCACCGCCGCCACGACCTCGTCGCCCCGCGCCACCTGGGCCACGACCTCGATGTCGGGCTCAAGCCCGAGCAGCGTGGCGATGGCCGCCCGGATCAGATGCTCGTCGTCGGCGAGCAGAACCCTGATCACGCTCACGCCGAAGCCCCCAGCGGAACGGCCACCGGAACGGTGACGGTGAGCAGGAACTCCCCCGGCCTGTGGCCCGGCCCGGCCCGCAGCACGCCCCCGAGCGCGGCCACCCGCTCGGCCATCCCCGCGATCCCGCTCCCCGGCGCCGCGATCCCCTCCTCACCGCGCCCCTCGCCGCGCCCCTCGCCGGCCTCGCGGGCCCCGTCGCGCACCCCGTCGTTGGCCATCTCCAGCACCACCGCGCCGTCGCCCGCCGTCACCTCGATCCGGCACCGGCTCGCCGCACTGTGCCGCAACACGTTCGTCGTGCCCTCCCTGACCACCCAGGCCAGCAGGGTGCTCACATCCTGGGGCAGCTCGGCGTCCGGCGCCCGCAGCGAGCACCGGATGCCGCCCGCCTCCAGCACCGCGCGCACGCTCAGCAACTCGGCCCGCAGATCCACCGTACGATAGCCGCGCACGGCCGCCCGTATCTGCTGCAACGTCTCGCGGGCCAGCCTGCGCACCTCGGCCATCTCGGCCGCGGCCCGCTCCCCGTCGCTGGTGGCCAGCTTGGTCGCCACCTCGCTCTTGACCGCGATGGCCGACAGGCTGTGCCCCACCAGATCATGCAGATCCCGGGCGAACCGCAACCGCTCGGCCGTCACCGCGAGCGCCGCCTGCGCCCGCTTCCCGTCATCGGCGGCCCGCACGACCTGCCAGAACCATAACTGGAACCGGTTCGCCCAGGGCAGCGCCAGGCACAGCAGCCCGTAGGGAACCAGCGTGAAGGCAGGCGAGTCATCCCCCGAGGCCAGCAGCGCGCACACCACCGCGGTCCCCCCGCACACCAGCCAGGCCCGCGCGGCGTTCACATGCAGTATCGCCGCCGACGCCCACGCCGCCCCCACCATCCCCCACCCGAAGGGCCCCGCGTCCGGAAGCAGCAACAGCGCGACCGTGACCGCCCCCAACGCCCAGATCTCCCACCGCGCCGGCCGCTCCTCCACCGCCGCCTGGATGACCCGCCAGTACAGCACGCTGAACGCCACCACACCCACGCCCCCCGCGGCCACGACCACCACGGACGCCGTCCCCTGCTCCACCGCCAGCGCCACCCCGCCGAACAACCCCACCCAGGCCGCGACCAAAGCCCCCGCCAGCGACCACTTGGTCACCAACCGCACCCGCTCGAAGTCGCTACGCTTACCACGCCCAAAGGCCCCGAACATCCACCCACTCCATCCCATCGTCCCTAAACGCTAGCCGCCCCCACGCCCCCCGACGAGGCCCCAACCCCGACCCTCACGCGGACGCCCCCGTACCGGCCCCAAGAGGCGAGCGCAGGCACAGGCGCCACCACAAGCCCAGAGCGCGGGGTCCGGAGCGCGAAGCGCGCGGCGCGGGCGCGGGGACACGACGCGACTGGATGTGGGACGCGGGGCACGGAGCGCGGCCACGACGCGACTGGACGCGACGCGGACGCGAAGCGCGGCGCGCACGCGAAGCGCG
>NZ_JACHGN010000021.1:50978-68142 GCF_014202315.1 Thermocatellispora tengchongensis
GGCGCGGGCGCGAAGCGCGGCGCGGGCGCGAAGCGCGGCGCGGGCGCGAAGCGCGGCGCGGGCGCGAAGCGCGGCGCGGGCGCGAAGCGCGGCGCGGGCGCGAAGCGCGGCGCGACTGGGTGTAGGGCGCGGTGTGCGGAGCGCGCGCCACGACGCGACTGGACGCGGGGCGCGCGGCGCAGGGCGCGCGGCGCGGGGCGCGGACCGACGGTGCCAGGATTGCCCGGGGGCGCGGTGCGACGCGGCACGGATGCCAACAGCAAGCCGGCGATGCGGGATCGCCCAGTACCCCAGGCCGGACGGCGCCGGGGTCGCCCAGGACGCGGGGCGCCAGGCAACACAGACGCCGACGGCAGGCCGGGGCGCCGGGATGGGCTCGGCCGGTCCTGGTAGTGCCCGAGCCGGCCGCACCTGCGCCCACCACGGGAGCCCACACCGGGCAGCCTGCTGGCGGTGTTCGACCGGGCCGGGCACTTCCCGCACTGTGACGACCCCGAACGCCTCGTCAAGCTGGTGGAGTCGTTCATCGAGACCGACCGTCCACCAAGCCACACCGCAGCACCGCCTGCCAGAGCCGCATATCGCCCCTCGCCCACCTGGCCGCACCGGTCGTACCATCACCACGTCTCCGGGCCGAGGGCGGAGCGTGCGGCGCTGGAAGCGGCGGGGACCGGCGCAGGGGGCGCTCCGGCCTTGGGATCGGGGCCCTGGCCGCGCCCACCCGAACACCCTGCGCGGCCACCCTTCGTGGCACTTCCCTATGGGCCCGCCGGGGGTGAGTCCTTTTCGGGAAGGCAGGGATGGTCCGGCGGCCTGTCTGGGGACGGGTGCCGACCGGCCGGGCCCTTCTTGCCCTGGACACGCCCGCTGCGAGAGTGCCGGATGATGGTGGAGACTCCGGGAGGCGGGATGGGGTAGGGATTGCCCCATGCTGCGGACGGGGTGCCCTGCCGCCGGGGCCGGTCGGCTGCGGACGCGCTGCGATCGGCCCTGTCACGGCCGGGGCCGGGCCCCTGAGGCTGCCATGGGGCGGGTGGGCTGGGGCGGTGTGCGGCGGGGGGCGCCGGGACGTCGGCCGGGGTGAGGGGCTGGGCGCTTGCGGCTAGCCACGGCGGGGGTCCCAGCGGAACAGGAAGCGGGCGGCCAGGGCCGCCAGGGCGATCCAGGCGAGCAGCAGGCCCATCGACGGCAGGCTGGACAGCCACTGGTCGGCGAGGTCCTTGCCCCCGCCCAGGTACGCCGTGCGCATGATGTCGAGCACCGGAGTGACGGGCAGCACGCTCGCCGCGACGCGCAGGGGCTCGGGCAGCGCCTCCAGGGGGCCGAACAGTGGTGCGGCCAGCAGGATGACGAGCAGGACGGGGAGCACCGCGATCTGGGCCAATTCGGCGTTCGGGGTCAGGCCCGAGAACGCGGCGGCGAGCAGCGCGAACACCGCGACGCCGAGCAGGGCGCCCACCAGGAGGAGCGGGATGTTGGCGGGCAGGGGGCCGTCCTCCACCCTGGTGATCCACAGGGCCAGGAGGGCGATCTGGCCGAGGAAGACGGCCAGCGCGCCGAGCGCGCTGCCGCCCAGGATCGCCGCGGGGGACGCCTGGCCGCCGCGCAGCCGCTTGAGCACGAGTTCCTCGCGCCTGGCGGTGAAGGTGTTGACCAGGTTGACGAAGACGGCGAAGCCCAGCATGAGCGCCGGCAGGCCGGTCAGGACGTAGATCTCGGCGGGCACGCCCTCGATCCGGCCGCGTGGCGCGCCGGTGGCGGTGAACAGCCAGCCCACGAGCAGCGGCAGCAGCAGCACGTTGAACAGCGCGGTCTGGTTGCGGCCGAGCAGGGTCAGGTCGATCCGGGCGAGCCGGATCGCGTGCAGCGCGTCGGCGCGCAGCCAGGCGAGCCGGCTTGTTCTCACCGAGGACGTCGAGGACGCGGGCGGCGGGGCGCTTTGGAGCAGCCGCCCCTGTGGGCCGCTCCGCTGGTCGTCCGGCCGGTACGGGAGAGCGCCGGTCATCGGGCTTCACCTACCACGCGGAGGAAGGCGTCTTCGAGGGTGCCGCGGCGGACCTCCAGGCGTTCCAGGGTCAGATCGTGCCCGGCGGCCCAGGCGAACAGGGTGGCGAGCGCGGCGTGGGCGCGGGCCGCCGGCGGTACGTCGGTGCCTGGGCCGGGCGAGCCGTTCGGCGGGGAGCCGGATGACGTGCCGGGGAGGGTGTACGTGACCGTCGCCGAGCCGTCGGTGTAGGTGAGGGTGGGGGCGGTGCCGGCCAGGAAGGGGAGGTCGCCGCCGGGTCTGGCGCGCAGGGTTTCGGGCTGGACCGGGAGGCGGAAGGTGATCCGGTCGCCCGCGTCGGCCACGACCTCGTCCACCGTGCCGGCGCTGTGGATCTCGCCCCGGTGCATGATCGCGAGGTGGTCGGCCAGGCGCTCGGCCTCCTCAAGGTAGTGCGTGGTGAGCAGGATCGTGGTGCCCGCGGCCTTGAGCGAGCCGATGACGGTCCAGGTGTCGCGGCGGGCCTCGGGGTCCATGCCGGTGGTCGGCTCGTCGAGGAAGAGCACCTCGGGCCGCGAGACCACCGCCAGCGCGAGGTCCAGGCGGCGCTTCTGGCCGCCGGAGAGCTGGCGGACCCTGGTCTTGGCCTTGTCGGCCAGGCCGACGAGCTCGATGGCGCCGGGCAGGGGCTCGTGGCCGACGTCGGCGGCCATGCCCTGCCAGGCGGCCACGGTCTCGGCCACGGTCAGGTCGCCGAGGAAGCCGCCCTCCTGGAGCATGATGCCGATGCGCGGGCGCAGCCGCCGCCGCTGGGCGTACGGGTCGAGCCCGAGCACCCGTACGCTCCCGCCGCCGGCCGGGCGGAAGCCCTCCAGCACCTCCATGGTGGTGGTCTTGCCCGCGCCGTTGGTGCCGAGCAGGGCGAACAGCTCGCCGGGTCTCACGGTGAAGGAGATGCCGCGCACCGCCTCGAACTCGCCGTAACGCTGACGCAGCGCGGTCACCTCGACGGCGGGGTCGCCGGACGTGCCGGGCGGGGACGGCGTGGTCGTCTCGTCGGTCATCCGCATGGGTCGATGCTCGCGGAGCCGCGTCGCCGCTGGTAGTCGCCGATATCACCAGTACGCCGTGCGTCCCGCTCCCGAATGGCATGACATGTGTCATCTACGCTGAACGGCATGACGCGCACGGACAACGACAAGCCGGTGGTGCTCTCCAAGATCTACACCCGCACGGGTGACGACGGCACCACGAACCTGGGCGACATGAGCCGCACCCGGAAGACGGACATGCGGCTGGCGGCGTACGCGGACGTGGAGGAGGCGAACGCGGCCATCGGCCTCGCGCTGGCCTTCGCACGCGCGGCCGAGGGCCCTGATCACGGCGAAGCCGGTCGCGGCGCGGGCGGTGATCAGGGTGAGGGGCAGGCGGGCGCCGGGATCGGGGACGATGTCCGGGCGGTGCTGGAGCGGGTGCAGAACGAGCTGTTCGACGTCGGCGCCGATCTGGCGTGCCCGGTCGTGGCCGAGCCGGAGTTCCCGCCGCTGCGGGTGGAGGAGTCCTACATCACCTGGCTGGAGGCGCGGTGCGATGAGTTCAACCAGCGGCTCAAGCCGCTGCGCAGCTTCATCCTGCCGGGCGGCACACCCGCCGTGGCGCAGCTCCACGTGGCCAGGACGATCGTGCGCCGCGCCGAGCGCACGGCGTGGGCGGCCACGGAGGCGCACGACGACGTCAACCCGCTGACCGTGAAGTACCTCAACCGCCTCAGCGACCTGCTGTTCATCCTGTGCCGCATCGCCGCGCACGGCGACGAGATCCTCTGGAAGCCCGGCGCCACGCGCTGAGCACCGCGGTGCGGCTACGCGACGTCCAGATGCGCGCTCGGGGGGGCGCTCTCCAGCCAGGCCAGGAAGCCCGTCAGGGCGTCCTCGCTCATCGCCAGGGAGATGCCGCCGCAATCGACCGCCCACAGTTCGCCTTCGGGGCGCCTGGGGGAAACGCGAAGGCCGCGCCTCGCTATCGCGTGGCGCGGCCTCATGCGGAGTCCGAGGAGGGGGATCCAGTGGAGTTCTCCGTCGGCGTATCGGGCTACGCCGTTCTTCCACCCCTGGACGCCCTCGCGTAGCCGGCAGGGCACGAAGCCCCTTGATCGGGCGAGCACGATGCCGCGCACGCCCATGAGGGCCGCGAGCAGCAGCACGCCAATGAGAACCGCCAGCGCCGCCGACATCGCCGCCCCCACTTCATTCAGATTGAAGTATCAACCAGTTTGATCCAGTGTAGCCGGATCGTCCGAGCACACGCCCGTGCTCCGAGCACACGCCCTTGCCGGGTCACACGTCCTCGCCGGCCGCCCGCAGGCGGGCCCGCGCGCGCTTGGCCTCGGCCGCGGCCTCCATGTTCTCGGAGTCCGCGTTGACGGACGCGAGCGCGCGCTCCAGGGCGTCGCGGGCCGCCGCGACGTCCACTTCGGAGCCCAGCTCGGCCTGCTCGGCGAGGATGGAGACCTCGTTGTCGGCCACCGAGATGAACCCGCCGTGAACGGCCGCGACGAGGTCGGCCTCGTCGCCGCGCTTCACGCGCAGCACGCCGCCCTCGACGAGCACGCCGAGCACGGGAGCGTGTGAAGGCATAATACCGATCTCGCCGTCAACGGTCTTGGCGATGACCATGTCGGCCTCGCCCGACCAGATCTCACGCTCCGGCGAGACCACCCCTACTCGCAGCTTCGCCACTTCGCCAGGGTTCCTTTCCGATCGGGCGCCGGCGCGCCCCGCGTACGGGCCGCGCCGGCGGTCCTGAACTAGCGGGCGAGTTCCTTGGCCTTGGCGACGGCCTGGTCGATGCCGCCGACCATGAAGAACGCCTGCTCGGGCAGGTGGTCGTACTCGCCCGCGCACAGGCCCTTGAACGAGGCGATGGTCTCGTCCAGGGGCACGGTCTCGCCCGGCTGACCGGTGAACGCCTCGGCGGCGTACATCGGGTGGGACAGGAAGCGCTCGATGCGGCGGGCACGGTTGACCGTGACCTTGTCCTCCTCGGAGAGCTCGTCGATACCGAGGATGTTGATGATGTCCTGCAGCTCCTTGTACTTCTGCAGGATGCGCTTGGTCTCCTGGGCGACCTGGTAGTGCTCCTCGCCCACGTACTGCGGGTCGAGGATGCGGGAGGTGGAGTCGAGCGGGTCCACCGCCGGGTAGATGCCCTTCTCCGAGATCGGCCGGGAGAGAACGGTCTGCGCGTCGAGGTGCGCGAACGCGTTGTGCGGCGCCGGGTCGGTGATGTCGTCCGCGGGGACGTAGATCGCCTGCATGGAGGTGATCGAGTGACCGCGGGTGGAGGTGATGCGCTCCTGCAGCACGCCCATCTCGTCGGCCAGGGTGGGCTGGTAACCCACCGCGGACGGCATACGGCCGAGGAGGGTGGACACCTCGGAACCGGCCTGGGTGAAGCGGAAGATGTTGTCGATGAACAACAGCACGTCCTGCTTCTGCACGTCGCGGAAGTACTCCGCCATGGTCAGCGCGGACAGCGCGACGCGCAGCCGGGTGCCCGGCGGCTCGTCCATCTGGCCGAAGACCAGCGCGGTGTCCTTCAGGACGTCCGCCTCGGCCATCTCCACCCACAGGTCGTTGCCCTCGCGGGTGCGCTCGCCGACGCCGGCGAAGCAGGAGGTGCCACCGAAGTTGCGGGCGACGCGGCGGATCATCTCCTGGATGAGCACCGTCTTGCCCACGCCCGCGCCGCCGAACAGGCCGATCTTGCCGCCCTGCACGTACGGCGTGAGCAGGTCGATCACCTTGATGCCGGTGACCAGCAGCTCGGTACGCGATTCGAGCTGGTCGAAGGCCGGGGACGGGCGGTGGATGCCCCACCGCTCCTCGACCTTCAGCGACGCGGTCGGCACGTCGAGGGCCTCGCCGAGCGCGTTCCACACGTGGCCCTTGACGACGTCGCCGACCGGCACCGAGATCGGGCCGCCGGTGTCGGTGACGGCGGCGCCGCGCACCAGGCCGTCACTGGGCTGCATGGAAATGGCGCGTACGAGGTTGTCGCCGAGGTGCTGGGCGACCTCCAGCGTCAGCGTCTTGGTCTCGCCGTTCAGCGTGACATCGACGTTGAGCGCGTTGTAGATGTCCGGCATCGCCTCGACGGGGAACTCCACGTCGACGACGGGACCGGTGACCCGCGCGACGCGACCCACGCCGGTCTCAACAGTCTGTGCAGTCATTTCACTCTTTCCCCGCTGCGGCGTCAGCCAGCGCGTTGGCGCCACCGACGATCTCGCTGATTTCCTGGGTGATCTCCGCCTGGCGAGCCTGGTTCATCTCCTGCGACAGGGTCTTGATCAGCTCGTTGGCGTTGTCGGTCGCCGACTTCATGGCGCGGCGCCTGGCGGCCTCCTCCGCGGCGGCGGACTGGAGCAGCGCGGAGAAGATCCGCGACTCCACGTACCGCGGCAGCAGCGACTCCAGCACCGCGTCGGCCGTCGGCTCGAACTCGAAGTACGGCGGAATGGTCTCGGGCGACTCCGCCTCCTTCTCCTCGACCTCCAGCGGCAGGATGCGCTTGACGACCACCTGCTGCGTCAGCATCGAGACGAACTCGGTGGAGACGATGTGGATCTCGTCGATCCCGTCCTCCGCCTTGAACGACTCGATGAGGACCTCGGCGATGGTCTTGGCGTCGCTGTAGGCGGGGTTCCGGGAGAACCCGGTCCACTGGCCGCCCATCTCGCGGTTGCGGAAGGAGTGCCAGGCGACGCCCTTGCGCCCCGACACGAACGGCACGGCGGTGATGCCCCGGCTCTCCAGCAGCCCGCGCAGGGCCTCGGCCTCGCGCAGGATGTTGGCGTTGAAGCCGCCGCAGAACCCGCTGTCGCTGGTGACGACGAGCACGGCCGCGCTGGTCGGGTTCTCCTTGGCCACGGTCAGCGGGTGATCCACGCTCGCGGTGTTGCTGACGACGCCGGAGACGGCGCGCGTGATCTCGCGCTCGTACGGCACCGCGGCCTGCATGCGCTGCTGCGCGCGTACGATGCGCGAGGAGGCGATGAGCTCCTGCGCACGGGTGATCTTGGCGGTCGACCTGACCGACTTGATCCGCCGCCGCAGCAGCCTTAGCTGAGCTCCCATGTGCTTACTTCGTCTCGGCCTTGCGGACGACCTTGGTGATCTTCTCCTGGCCGACCTCGTCGGCGCCCAGGGCGTCCACGGGCTCGTCCTTCACCAGCAGCTCGCCGGCGGAGGTCTCAAAGCCCTTCTTGAACTCGTTGATCGCGGACTTGAGCGAGGTGACGGCGTCGTCGGAGAGCTGCTTGGTCTCGCGGATGCCGTCGTAGATGCCCTTGTGCTCGCGCTGGATGTAGTCCAGGAACTCCGCCTCGAAGCGGCGGATGTCCTCGACCGGCACGTCGTCCAGCTCGCCGCTCGTGCCCGCCCACACCGAGACCACCTGGCGCTCGACCGGGAACGGGCTGTACTGCGGCTGCTTGAGCAGCTCGACCAGGCGCTGACCGCGCTCAAGCTGGGCCCGGGAGGCCGCGTCCAGGTCGGAGGCGAACGCGGCGAACGCCTCCAGGTCACGGAACTGCGACAGCGACAGGCGCAGCGTGCCGGCGACCTGCTTCATGGCCTTGATCTGGGCCGAGCCGCCGACGCGGGAGACCGAGATGCCGACGTTGATCGCCGGGCGTACGCCCTGGTTGAACAGGTCGGTCTCCAGGAAGCACTGACCGTCGGTGATGGAGATCACGTTGGTCGGGATGAACGCCGAGACGTCGTTGCCCTTGGTCTCGATGATCGGCAGGCCGGTCATCGAGCCGCCGCCCATGTCGTCGGAGAGCTTGGCGCAGCGCTCCAGCAGGCGGGAGTGCAGGTAGAACACGTCGCCCGGGAACGCCTCGCGGCCCGGCGGGCGGCGCAGCAGCAGCGACACGGCGCGGTAGGCGTCGGCCTGCTTGGTCAGGTCGTCGAAGACGATGAGCACGTGCTTGCCCTGGTACATCCAGTGCTGCCCGATGGCAGAGCCGGTGTAGGGGGCGATGTACTTGTAACCCGCGGGGTCGGAGGCCGGGGCGGCGACGATGGTGGTGTACTCCATCGCGCCCGCCTCCTCCAGGCGGCCCTTGACCTGCGCGATCGTGGAGCCCTTCTGGCCGACCGCGACGTAGATGCAGCGCACCTGCTTGGTCGGGTCGCCGGAGAGCCAGTTCTCGCGCTGGTTCAGGATCGTGTCGACGGCGATGGCCGTCTTGCCGGTGCCGCGGTCACCGATGATCAGCTGGCGCTGGCCACGGCCGATCGGCGTCATGGCGTCGACCGCCTTCAGGCCGGTCTGCAGCGGCTCCTTCACCGACTGCCGCTGCACGACCGAGGGAGCCTGCAGCTCCAGGGCCCGCAGGCCCTCGGACTCGATCGCGCCCTTGCCGTCGAGGGGGTTGCCCAGGGGGTCCACCACACGGCCGAGGAAGTTGTCGCCGACCGGGACCGACAGGACCTCGCCGGTCCTGCGTACGGTCTGGCCTTCTTCGATCTTGCTGAAGTCGCCCAGGATCACGACACCGATCTCCCGGACGTCCAGGTTGAGCGCCAGGCCGCGCGTGCCGTCCTCGAACTCCAGCAGCTCGTTCGCCATCGTCGAGGGAAGGCCGGAGACATGGGCGATGCCGTCGCCACAATCGACGACGGTCCCGATCTCCTCGCGCGCTGCGCCTTCCGGCTCGTACGCCTGGACGAAGCGCTCAAGCGCGTCCCGGATCTCGTCCGGCCGGATCGTCAGCTCCGCCATCTCTTTCTGTCTCCCTATTCGTCAAACACCGACGTCGCATGAACCGCCGGAGTGGCCGATGCCCGCACGAGGCATCAGCCGGCCAGCCGGCGACGGACTTCTTCGATACGTCCCGCGATGGTGGTGTCGATGAGCTCGTCTCCGATCCGTACGGAGAAGCCACCGAGCACCCGCGGATCGACCTCGACGTTCAGGTGAACGTCGCGGCCGTAGGACGCGCGCAGCCACGCGGTCAGCCGCCGCTTCTGCTCCTCGTCGAGTTCGACGGCGCTGCGCACGACCGCCACCAGGCGCTGGCGCTGCGCGGCGACCAGACCGCCGTACTCGGCGAGACCTCTCTCCAGGCTACGTCCTCGCGGGTGCGTGACGACCTGCTTGATGAGCTGCAGGCTCACCGGGGCGACCTTGCCGCCCAGCAGTGACTCCAGCAGCTCTTCCTTACGCGCGCCCGGCACGCCGTAGTCGGCGAGCACGGCGCGCAACTCGGGGTTGGCGTCCACGATGCGCCCGAACCGGAACAGCTCGTCCTCGACGTCGTCGAGCTGCCCCGCCGCCTCGGCGGCGGCGGAGGCCGCGACGACGCCCAGCCGCTCCAGCGCGTCGGCGAGGTCGCCGGCGCGGGCCCACTTCGCCTCGACGGCCGCGATGACCGTCTGCAGCGCCGCGTCGCCGACCTTGCCCTCCAGCAGCACGCGTACGGTCTGCGCCTTCTGCTCCGCCGGACGCGCCGGGTCGGACAGGGCGCGGCGCAGGCCGTGCTCGCGGTCGAACAGGTCGGCCACCGCGAACAGATCGCCGGACAGCGCGCCGAGGTCGGCGCTGCCCGCCACCGAGTTGAAGCGCTCCTCGACCTCGGCGAGCGAGGCTCCGCTGACGCCCCTCATCGGCCGATCACCGCCATCAGCGCACCGCCTGGGCGTCGCTGGAGGTCTCCAGCTCCTCCAGGAAACGGTCCACGATGCGGCGCTGCCTGGCCTCGTCCTCCAGCGACTCGCCGACGATGCGGCTCGCCAGGTCGGTGGACAGGCGGCCGATCTCGGTGCGGAGCTGGGCGAAGGCGAGCTGCCTGTCGGCCTCGATCTGCGCGTGTGCGGCCTCGATCAGGCGCCGGGCCTCGGCCTGAGCCTCCTCGCGGAGCTCGGCCTTGATCTGGGCGCCCTGCTCGCGGGCCTCCTCGCGCAGCCGCGCCGCCTCGTGCCTGGCCTCGGCGAGCTGCTCGCGGTACTCCTGGAGCGCGCGCTGCGCCTCCTCCTGGGCGTCGGCGGCCTTCTTCAGACCCCCTTCGATCGCCTCAGTACGCTCGGCCAGGGCCTTCTGGATGCGGGGTACCAGAATCCGGCCGAGGAAAAAGAGGACGAACAGGAACGCGAAGCCGCCGACGACCATCTCGGCCAGTTCGGGGAGCAGCGGGTTTTGCGCTTCCGGTGCGGCTAGCAAGTCCATATCTGTTGCCTTCCGTCAGGGGCCTGTCGTCCGCTACGCGCGGAAGGCGAAGGCGAGCGCGATACCGATCAGCGCGAGCGCCTCAGCGAAGACGAAGCCCAGAAGCATGTTCTGGCGGATGAGGCCGTAAGCCTCGGGCTGGCGGGCGATGGCCTGCACGCCCTGGCCGAAGATGATGCCGATGCCAACGCCGGGGCCGATGGCCGCGAGGCCGTAGCCGATGGAACCGAGGTTGCCGGTGACCTCAGCGAGCACGCTCATGCTGTCTCTTCCTTTTCTATACGACCGGAGGAACGTCCACCGGTGCTCGTCTTGGGTGAGAGGGGCGAAAAGTCGATCAGTGCTCGGGGTGCAGCGCGCCGTTGATGAACATGGCGGTCAGCATCGCGAACACGTAGGCCTGCAGCGCCTGGATGAACAGCTCGAAGGCCGTGAGCAGGATGGTCATGACCACGCCGAGCACGCCGAGGGGCGCGCCGAGCGGGGTGAGCTGGACGAACAGGAAGTGCCAGCCGACCTCGGAGAACAGCGCGATGATCAGGTGGCCGGCCATCATGGTGGCGAAGAGCCGGACCGCGTGCGTGACGTGGCGCAGGATGAAGGTCGACAGCAGCTCGATCGGGGCGACCAGGGTGTAGATCCAGCCGGGCAGACCGGGCGGGAACATCATGTGCTTGAAGTAGCCGACCACGCCCTGGTGCTTCATCCCCAGGTAGGTCGTCAGCGCCCAGATGCCGATCGCGAGGACGGCCGGGTAGCCGATCCGCGACATCACCGGGAACTGCACGAAGATGACCGAACCGAACAGGTTCGCGATCCACACGAACAGGAACAGGCTGAAGATCAGCGGCATCCAGCGGTCGCTGTCCTTGCCCAGGAACGGCCGCGCGCACTGCTCGCGGACGAACTCGTAGGCCAGCTCGCCGACGTTCTGCACGCCGCGCGGCACCAGCTTGGGGCGGGAGAACGCGGCGTAGCAGAAGACGATCACGACCAGCGCGGCGATCAACGCGAACAGGGCGGGCTTGTTGAACCAGCTCGCACCCTCGACGAGCGGTGGCCAGTCGAACAAGCCGAGCCCGGGGGTATGGAACTCCTCGGCGGCGAGAAGCGGCAGCGCGGCGCTCACTCGGCTTTCCCTTCGTCGTGGTAGATCAAGTCGTAGTAGGTCAGGGTGTGCTCCGGCGTCTCATCACCTGCGGGGTGAGAGCATCGCCAGACGAAGTCAGGTGAGGGGTGCGATGACGCGGTGCCCATGGCCCGCGGACGCACAGAGCCACTCCCACGCCTAACACATCGCGCACGCGACGATATCAGGCGGCGGGGTGACTAGTCATATCAGGCCAGCCGCTGTGACTGATGATCCTGGCCATGCTCACTTCTCTCCGTAGCTGCCGGGCACCCTGGTGCCCGGTTCGACGTAGAGAATGCGCAGCTTCATGAATCCGCGGGCCTCGCCGAAGGTCCAGGCGATCGTGCACAGGATGACGGACCAGGTGAACGCGGTGGGGTGCCACACCGTGACGTCGGAGAGCGAGGAGAGCACGAGGGCCAGCACGAGCACCTTGGTGAAGAACGTGCCCAGGGCGGCGGCCATCATCATGGTGGGCGAGATTCGCGAGGCGTAGGCGACTGCGACGAGGCTGATCAGGAAGAACAGACCCACGACCAGGACGCCGAGCGCGCCGCCGAGCGCGCCATCGACGCCGGTGAGGAAGGCGGAGACGACGGTCACGACAAGCCCCACCACGAGGGCGGGGATCGCGGCGCTTTTCAGCACGCGCACGTCGTTGGCCTGCATCGGAGCTCCATTACGGGTTATCAAGCGAGCATTTGCTACCTCACAGAACGCATCCTGTGAGGCTCCCTGCTAGTGAAAGCTATCACAAGCTCCGGGAAGACCGCCTTTACCTGCCGTTTCGAGCTGCCGATCAACGGGTGACACGGCGCGGAAGGCCCGGCGCGGCCCCGCCCAGACCGGGGATGACGGCGGTGTCCTCGGGGGATTCCGCCGAGCGCGAACCTGGCGTGACCTGCCCGGATTCGGTTTCGGACGGCCGGAACGCGGGCCCCGCGGCCGGGGTTCCGGACTCCGCGAAACGGGCCTCGGACGCGGCCGGATCGGGGTCGGGCCACCCCGGAGCGGCCGGAGGGTCGGCGCGGCGGGCGCCGGGAGCGGGCGCGGCCGGAGGCTGGGCGACGGACAGATCGGGCCAGGACGGAGCGGGCGCGGGCGCCGCGGGCTGGAACATCGAACCGGTGGACCCCGAGGCCCCGGCCGGGGACTGGGCCGCGGACGTCCCGGGCCACCCGGGCACGGCCGGCGAAGGGTCGGAGCGGTGGCCGTCGGAACGAAGGCCGTCGGAACGAAGGCCGCTCGATCCGTCGGCGCGATGGCCGCCAGGACGATGACCCCTGGATGCGTCGGCACGATGGCCGCTGAATCCGTCGGCGCCATGGCCGTCGCCGGGGCCGAGGCCGGAGGGGCGCGGATCGTGGTGTGGCGCGGAGGCGCGGGAATCGGGCCAGGCCGGCGGCACCGGGGCTGCGGCCTGCGGCTCGCCGCCGAACGCGCCGGGGGCCTCGGTGATCTGGGCGGCCTGGGTGGCCTGGGTGGCCTGGCGCGCCTCGACGGACACGGGCTCAGGGGCCGGCGCGGACGACCGGTGCCGGCCGGCGGCGTGGGCTCCCCCGCCACTGGTGCGCCGGGCCCGCCACCGCGGCATCGCCATCAGCACCAGTACGCCGAGGGCCAGCGCGACCGTCGCCAGGAACACCACCACCGGCACGCCGCCCAGCGAGAGGCCGACGATGGTGAAGCCGAACAGGAACGTCCACGCGTACATGATCAGCACCGTGCGCCGGTGCGAGTGGCCGATGTCCAGCAGGCGGTGGTGCAGGTGGCCGCGGTCGGGCGCGAACGGCGACTTCCCGTACGACGTGCGCCGCACCACCGCCGTCACCAGGTCGAGCAGCGGCAGCACCATCACCGCGACCGGCAGCAGCAGCGGCAGCACGACCGGGAACCGGTTGATCGTGGGGCTGAGCGCGGTCGGGTCGATCGGCGTCACGGTGATCACCGAGGAGGCCAGGACCAGCCCGATCAGCATGGCCCCGGTGTCGCCCATGAAGATCTTCGCCGGGTGGAAGTTGTGCGGCAGGAAGCCCAGGCACATCCCGATCAGGATCGAGGTGATCGCCGCGGTCGCGTTGATCCGGGTGTCGCCCATGATGGTGGACAACGCCACCGAGTACGCCCACGTGGACATCGCCGCGATGCACACGATGCCGGCCGCCAGCCCGTCGAGGCCGTCCACGAAGTTCACCGCATTGATCGCCACCACCACGATGAGGATGGTGATGACGGCCCGCAGGTTGCCGTCGAGCCCGATCGACCCGCTGCCCGGCACCGGGATCCAGGACAGGTTGAGCCCGAAGGCCACCATCAGCCCGGCCGCCGCGATCTGGCCGCCCAGCTTGATGAAGGGGTCCATGCCCCACCAGTCGTCGAGGAAGCCGGTGACCGTGATCAGGCCCCCGGCCGCGATGAGGGCGATGACCGTCTGCCCGCCGGCGAGGTTGGGGTCGGTCAGCCGGGCGCCGACCCAGTCGAGCTGGGTGGCGAACAACAGGCCCGCCACCAGGCCGCCGTACATCGCCAGACCGCCCAGCCGGGGCGTCGGCGTGGTGTGCACGTCGCGCTCGCGGACCTCCGGCATCGCGCCGATGCGGATGGCGAACACGCGGACGAGCGGCACCAGCAGGTACGTCACCGCTGCCGCCACGAGCGCTATCAGTAGGTATTCGCGCACGGACCCTAGTTTCCTGGATACCCCGGCCTGCTGTGACCGGAAAACAACACACAACAACTCATAATTCGCTGGGATACGCCTGGTGGATGGCCGACAGCTCGGCCACCCGCTCCCTGATGCGTGGTGCGGCGTCGGGTTTGCACACCGCCTGCGCCACGAGCGCGCCGACCTCGGCGAGGTCGGCGGGTTCGAGGCCCTGCGTGGTCAGGCACGGCGTGCCCAGCCTGATCCCGGAGGTCACCGTGGGCGGCTCCGGGTCGTACGGGATCGCGTTGCGGTTGAGCGTGATGCCCGCCGCCGCGCACCTGGCCTCGGCCTCCGCGCCCGTCACGTGCAGCGGGCGCAGGTCGATCAGCGCCAGATGCGTGTCGGTGCCGCCGGAGACCGGCCGCATGCCGTCGGCCGCGAGCGCGTCGGTCAGCGCCCGCGCGTTCGCGATCACCTGCGCGCTGTAGTCGGCGAACTCCGGCCGCAGCGCCTCGCCGAACACCACGGCCTTGGCCGCGATGACGTGCATCATCGGCCCGCCCTGGGCGAAGGGGAACACCGCGCGGTCGATCCTGGCCGCCAGCTCGGAGGTGCACAGGATGCCGCCGCCGCGCGGTCCGCGCAGCGTCTTGTGCGTGGTGAAGGTCACCACGTCGGCGTGGGGCACGGCGGAGGGGATCACGCCCCCCGCCATCAGCCCGATGGTGTGCGCCACGTCGGCGAGCAGCCATGCGCCCACCTCGTCGGCGATCCCGCGGAAGGCGGCGAAATCGATCAGCCTTGGGTAGGCCGTGGCGCCGCATATGATCATCTTAGGCCGGTGGCGCAGGGCGAGGTCCCGCACTTCGTCATAATCGATGAGTTCGGTATCGCGCCGCACGCCGTAGGCGACGACGTCGAACCAGCGGCCCGAGAAGTTGACCCGCGACCCGTGGGTGAGATGGCCGCCGTGGGGCAGCGCCATCGCCAGCACGGTGTCGCCGGGCTGCAGCAGCGCGGCGTACGCCGCCAGGTTGGCCGAGGTGCCCGAGTGCGGCTGCACGTTGGCATGCTCGGCCCGGAACAGCCGCCGGGCCCGCTCCAGGGCCAGCGACTCCACGCGGTCCACCACCTCGCAGCCGCCGTAGTAGCGCCTGCCCGGGTAGCCCTCGGCGTACTTGTTGGTCAGCGTGGAGCCCAGCGCGGCCAGCACCGCCGGCGAGGCCAGGTTCTCACTGGCGATGAGCTGCAGACCGCCGCGTACGCGGTGCAGCTCGTCGAGCAGCGCCTCCGCCATCTCCGGATCGTTGTGCCGGAGCATCCGGAAATCGGGGCCGTAGAACGGCTCGCCTGCGGACTCCATGTCCATCGCCTGCCCCATCGCGTGCGCCTGTCACCTCACTGTAAGCCCGTGCACGCCGCCGGAGGGGGTACGGCGCGGTCAGGAGTATGAGTCCCGGCCCGGCCGGGAGCGGGCGCAGGGCACGGTCAGGAGCACGTACGGCCCGGTCAGGGGCAGGCGCGGTCAGGGGCAGGCACGCCCAGGAGTCCGTACGGCCCGGTCAGGAATAGGCGTGCGGCGCGCCGGCGGAGCTGGGGATCCAGCGCGGCGTCTGGGCCGCCTGGTCGCTGATCGCGGTCAGCACCGCCTGCCGGTACAGGCCCAGGCGCTTGCGCCACTCGGCCAGGTCCTCGACGTAGCGCTGCGCCACCGCGGCGTCCCACACGTCGCGGCTGCGCGCGAGCTGGTACGCCTTGTCGAGCGAGGTCGTCAGCTCGTCCAGCACCGGCAGCGCCTCCTGCCACGCCGTGACCAGGCGCTGGTACTCCGGGTTGAACTCCCACGACATCGCCTGCCCGTCGGGCGAGAGATGATCGGCGGAGCTGGCCGGCGGGGACTCACCCGGCTGAAGCGGCTGCGGCGCCGGCGGGTCGGCGTACATTCACACGCTCCTCACGCTGGTACGGACGGGGTCTCAGGAGCCGGGCGGCGGGATCGGCTTGCTCGGATCGCCGGGCGTGACGGACCCGGCGGGCCCGTCGGGCTCGATGTCCATGGGCGCCCAGTCGCCCTTGCCCCACTCCGCCCCGTCGGGCACGGAGATGGCCGGCATGTCGTGGGGCTGGATCTCGCGCGCGTTCTCCATCACCGTGCCCAGCGCGTCCAGATCCGGCGGCCGGGCCTCCACGGTCACCACGTCGCTGCCGTCGTCGGCCCACCGGTTCACATCCCCGGCGCCCTGGGCACCGGTGCCCGGGTCGTCCCCACCGGCCCCATCGCTCCCGGCCCCGCCGTCAGGCCCCGGGGTGGTCTCGGGGCCTGTGGCGGTGCCGGGTCCCGTGGTGGCGTCGGCGGTGGTGGTGGCCGCGACGTCGGCCGTCGGCATGTCGTGCGGCTGGATCTCGCGCGCGTTCTCCATCACCGTGCCCAGCGCGTCCAGATCCGGCGGCCGGGCCTCCACGGTCACCACGTCACTGCCGTCGTCGGCCCATCGGCTCACGTCGGCCTCAGAGCCGCCAGACCGGCCGCTGTCGGCCGTATCCGGCGTGGTGGGGGTGTCGGCCACCAGGGTGATGCCACTGCCGTCAGAACCGCCCTCGTCCGCCCATGGGAGGACGCTCTGCACGTCGCCGTAGGCAGGCAGGGTGGCCGCCTGCCCTCCGGCCGCCGGAGGCGTCGTCGCCGCGCCGTCCGCGCCCGCGGGCGGCGGAGTGGGCGGCACCACATCGGGCCCCGAAGCAGGCGGCCCGGTCTCCGCCCCCGCCGCCGGAGGCTGAGTGTCGGCCCCGGCCACCGGGGGTTGGGTGTCCGCCGCCGCGGCCGGCGGCTGCGTATCCGCCCCGGTCACGGGTGGTTGCACATCCGGCCCCGCCACCGGGGGCACGGTGGGCCGGGCATCGGCGCCGCCGGTAGCCGGAGGCTGGGTGTCGGCCCCCGCCGCGGGCGGCGGCGTGGTCGGCGGCATGTCCGCCCCACTCGCAGGCGGCGGCGTGGTCGGCTGCTGCGGCGCGCACCCGTTCCCGGGCTGCCCATCCGCCCCGGCGACCGGAGGGTTCGCGGGCTGGCCGTCACCCCCCGTCGCGGGAGGCGCCACCTGCTGCCCGTCCGCCCCTGCAGGCGGAGGATTCACGGGCTGGCCGTCACCCCCCGTCGCCGGAGGCGGCA
>NZ_JACHGN010000021.1:68241-204087 GCF_014202315.1 Thermocatellispora tengchongensis
ACCTGCTGCCCATCGGCGCCCGTCGCGGGAGGCGCCACCTGCTGCCCATCGGCGCCCGTCGCGGGAGGCGCCACCTGCTGCCCATCGGCGCCCGTCGCGGGAGGCGCCACCTGCTGCCCATCGGCGCCCGTCATAGGAGGCGCCACCTGCTGCTGTCCGTCGGCGCCCGTCGTGGGGGGTGCCGTCGGCTGGGGGGTGGTGTCGGTCGTGGCGGGGGTGCCGGTGCCGGGGGGTTGGACGGTCTGGTCGGTGGCGGGCTCGGCCTGGTCGAGGACCGGGGTATCGGGCTGGCCCGGATTGGTGGGGCCCTGGGGATCGACCTGGCCCGGCGGGCCGTCGGGGGTGGGGGCCTTGCCCTGCTCCTCGAACGTCACCACCGGCATGTCGAGGGGCTGGGCGTTCTCCAGGTTCTGCACGATGTCACGCAGTTCGTCCATGGTCGGCGGATCGAGCGGGACCGCGACGACCTTGACGCCGTCCACCTCCAGCACCTGGGGCTTGCCCACCTGGGAGGTGTCGGTGTCGTCCGGGTGGTCCTTCTGCGGAGTATCGATCTTGTCGGAGCCGGAGTCGCGGGTGTCCTGCTTGCCGGGGTCCTGCGGGTCGGTCTTCTCCCCCTTGTCGGGGTCCGCGCGATCCGCGTCGGGCTTCTTGTCGGCGTCCGACTTCTCCGTCTTGTCGGACTTATCAGACTTGTCGGTGTCCGACTTATCGGTCTTGTCGGTCTTATCGGTGTCCGTCTTGTCGGTGTCCGCGCGACCGGTGTCGGTCTTGTCGCTCTTATCCGTCTTGTCGGTCTTGTCGGCCTTGTCTGAGGCGCCGGTCTTGTCGGAGGTGTCGGTCTTCGCGCCCTGGTCGGTCTTCGGGGCGGGGTCGTCGGCGGGCCTGTCGTCCTTCTTGGGCTGGGCGACGTCGGTGGCCGTGTTCTGCTGTTCCTGCTTCTCCAGAAGCTGGAGGCGGGCCGAGACGTCGCGGACCATCTCGTCGCAGGCGTCGGCGATCTGGACGGGGCGCTGTGTGGCCGGCGCGGAGACGCCCGCCACGCTCAGCACACGGGCGATCTTGCCCTCGGCGGTCCGCATCTGCGTGGCCGCGCGCTGCACCTCGGCCAGCATCTGACGAACGAGCTTGGGTTCCATTCCGTCGAACTTGCCCATGCGCGTCTCCCGGAAGTGTCGGCCCACCTCACGGTACCTGCGCTACGCCCGTTCGTCTCGGGGATAATCAGCCGGTATGGCTTAGTCGCCGCCCGTATTGTCGCCGTCGGTCGCGACATATCCCACAACGCCGCGCAGCTTCTCGACGGAGATCGCGCCCTTGCGGAGCAGACGCGGCACGGCGGTGGTGAGGTCGAGGATCGTCGAGGGCACGTTGTCGGCGCACGGGCCGCCGTCGAGGTAGACCTGGACCGACTCGCCGAGCTGGTCCTCGGCCTCCTTGGCGGTGGTGGCGGGCGGGGCGCCGGCGCGGTTGGCGCTGCTGACCGCCATCGGGCCGGTCTCCTTGAGCAGGTCGAGCGCCACCGGGTGCAGCGGCATGCGCACCGCGACGGTGCCCTTGGTGTCGCCGAGGTCCCACGACAGGGAGCGGTTCGCGCGGCAGACCAGGGTCAGCGGGCCGGGCCAGAACGCGTCGATGAGGTCCTGCCCGTACGGCCCGAGGTTCTCCACCAGCGCGTTCGCCGCGCGTACGGTGCCGACGAGCACCGGGGTGGGCATGTCGCGCCCGCGGCCCTTGGCTTCGAGCAGCGCGGCGACGGCCGTGGGCGTGAAGGCGTCGGCGCCGATGCCGTAGACCGTGTCGGTGGGCAGCACGACCAGCTCGCCGCGGCGTACGGTGGAGGCCGCGTCGGTCAGGCCCGCGGCACGCTGGTCGGGGTCGGCGCAGTCGTATCGTCGGATCGTCACGATAGGCATCCTTCCAGGTGGCCGGGGTGCTCCTGACGTCACTCCTGGCCGAAGCGCGCGGTCAGGAAGCGGTCCCTGCGGGTGAGGTCCTGGTGCACGCGGGTGTCGCGCCAGCCGTGCTCCTCGGGGAACAGCAGGTAGACCGCCGAGCCCTGGACGTCGGCGTGCTCGACGGCGACGAAGCCGCCGGGACGCAGCAGGCGGCGCGCGGTGCGCTCGACCGCGCGCACCTCGTCCAGGCCGTCGGGGCCGGAGCCGTACAGGGCGCGGCCGGGGTCGTAGTCGCGGACCTCGGGGTCGCGCGGCACCGCCCCCGGCGGGATGTACGGCGGGTTGGAGACGACCAGGTCCACCTGGCCGTTCAGCTCGGGCAGCGCGTCGGCGAGGTCTTCGGGGTGCAGGGTGACCCGGCCCTGGCCCAGCTCGGTGATGTTGCGCTTGGCCCAGGTGTAGGCGCCGGGATCGACCTCGACGGCGTGCACCCGCGCCAGCGCGACCTCCTGCGCGATCGACAGCGCGATGGCCCCGGAGCCGGTGCCGAGATCGACGACGATCGGCGAGGCGACGTCCATTTCGCGAAGCCGGTCGATCGCCCACCCGGCCACGACCTCGGTCTCGGGGCGCGGCACGAAGACGCCGGGGCCGACCTCCAGCGACAGGTAGCGGAAGTAGGCGCGGCCGGTGATGTGCTGCAGCGGCTCCCTGGCCTCGCGGCGGGCGATGCCCTCCCAGAACAGGGCGTCGAAGTCGGAGTCCTTGACGGTGTGCAGCTCGCTGCGGCGCACGCCGTGCACGAAGGCCGCGATCTCCTCGGCGTCGGTGCGCGGCGACGGCACCCCCGCCTCGGCCAGGCGGGCCGTGGCGAGGGCGATCTCGTCGAGGAGCAGGCTCATGGCGTGATGATCAGGAGTGGGCCGCCAGCTTCTCGGCCATCTCGGCGTCGAGCAACGCCTGGATCACCGCCGACAGCTCGCCGTCGAGCACCTGGTCCAGGTTGTACGCCTTGAAGCCCACCCGGTGGTCGGAGATGCGGTTCTCGGGGAAGTTGTAGGTGCGGATGCGCTCGGAGCGATCGACCGTGCGCACCTGCGACTTGCGCTCGGCGGCGGCCTCGGCCGCGGCCTCCTCCTCGGCGAGGGCCTGCAGCCGGGCGCGCAGGACGCGCATGGCCGACTCCTTGTTCTGGAGCTGGCTCTTCTCGTTCTGGCAGGAGACGACGACGCCGGTGGGGAGGTGCGTGATGCGCACCGCGGAGTCGGTGGTGTTCACGCTCTGGCCGCCGGGGCCGCCGGAGCGGAAGACGTCGATGCGCAGGTCGTTGGGGTCGATCTGGACATCGACCTCCTCGGCCTCGGGGTAGACGAGCACGCCGGCCGCGCTGGTGTGGATGCGGCCCTGCGACTCGGTGGCAGGCACGCGCTGCACGCGGTGCACCCCGCCCTCGAACTTCAGCTTCGACCACACGCCCTCGTCGCCCTTGCCCTTGATGGCGACGGTGACGTCCTTGTAGCCGCCCAGGTCGGAGTGCTGGGCGTCGAGGATCTCGGTCTTCCAGCCGACGCGCTCGGCGTAGCGCAGATACATCCGCAGCAGGTCGCCGGCGAACAGCGCGGACTCCTCGCCGCCCTCGCCGGCCTTGATCTCCATGAGGATGTCCTTGGAGTCGTTGGGGTCGCGCGGCACCAGCAGGTGGCGCAGCCGCTCCTCCAGCGGCGCGATCCGCGACTCCAGCTCCTTGGCCTCCTCCGCGAACGCGGGGTCCTCGGCGGCCAGCTCCTTCGCCGCGGCCAGGTCGTCGCGTACGCCGTTGAGCTCCCGGTAGGTCGCCACGATCGGGGTCAGCTCGGAGTAGCGCCTGCCGAGGGTACGCGCCTGCGCCTGGTCGGCGTGCACGGCGGGGTCGGCGAGCTTGGTCTCCAGCTCGGCGTATTCACTGAGCAGCTCGTCCAGATTCACCGTGCGTACCTCCACAACTACAACCACGACGACAACAGCGGCAACATCGCAAACGCCGACCCGGACACGCCTCGACGGGGCGAGGCGACGCCGGGCCGGCGCATGGTCGGGCTACTTGCCCGCGGCCTTCTTCCCGAACCGCTTCTCGAAGCGGGCCACCCGGCCGCCGGTGTCGAGGATCTTCTGCTTGCCCGTGTAGAACGGGTGGCAGGCCGAGCACACGTCGGCGTGGATCACGCCGTTCTTGGCGGTGCTGCGGGTCGTGAAGGAGTTGCCGCAGGTGCAGGTCACCTGGGTCACGACGTACTCGGGGTGGATATCGGGCTTCATGTCATCGTCCTCTCGCAGGCCGCGGTCGCCGGGTCGCCATTCGTATCGTGCCGAGGGGCACTCACGCGCCTTCCGCACACCGGTGTGGGCGCGGGCGGGAACCGGTACCGCTGCGGTTCGGCTACCAGTGTGCCAGATTCGACAACCACCCCAGGCCGCGTCGCATTCCCGGGAGGGCGCCGATCCGGCGGCACGGCGACGGCGGGCCGGGAATCCGGCCCGCCGTGCCGCGCGTACGCTCGTCAGTCGCGGTCGTTGCTCACGGTGGTCTTCTGGACCTGGAGCAGGAACTCCGCGTTGGACTTGGTCTCCTTCATCTTCTCCAGCAGGAGCTCCAGGGCCTGCTGCATGTCGAGCGCGTGCAGCACCCGGCGCAGCTTCCAGACGATCTGCAGCTCCTCCTTGGCCATGAGGATCTCCTCCTTGCGGGTGCCGGACGCGTCCACGTCCACCGCGGGGAAGATCCGCTTGTCGGCCAGGGACCGGTTGAGCTTGAGCTCCATGTTGCCGGTGCCCTTGAACTCCTCGAAGATGACCTCGTCCATCTTGGAGCCGGTCTCGACCAGCGCCGTGGCGAGGATCGTCAGCGAGCCGCCGTTCTCGATGTTGCGGGCGGCGCCGAAGAAGCGCTTGGGCGGGTAGAGCGCCGTGGAGTCGACACCACCCGACAGGATGCGCCCGCTCGCCGGGGCGGCGAGGTTGTAGGCGCGGCCGAGACGGGTGATCGAGTCGAGCAGCACGACCACGTCGTGACCCAGCTCGACCAGGCGCTTGGCGCGCTCGATGGCCAGCTCGGCGACCGTGGTGTGGTCCTCGGCGGGCCGGTCGAAGGTCGAGTGGATGACCTCGCCCTTCACCGACCGCTGCATGTCGGTGACCTCTTCCGGACGCTCGTCCACCAGGACGACCATCAGGTGGCACTCGGGGTTGTTGCGGGTGATCGCGTTGGCGATGGCCTGGAGCACCATCGTCTTGCCGGCCTTGGGCGGCGAGACGATCAGACCGCGCTGGCCCTTGCCGATCGGCGAGACCATGTCGATGATCCTGGTGGTCAGGACGTTCGGCTCGGTCTCCAGGCGCAGCCGCTCCTGCGGGTACAGCGGCGTCAGCTTGTTGAAGTCGGGCCGGTTGCGGGCCTGCTCGGGGTCCATGCCGTTGACGGTGTCGAGGCGGACCAGCGCGTTGAACTTCTCGCGCCGCTCGCCCTCGCGCGGCTGCCGCACGGCGCCGGTGATGACGTCGCCCTTGCGCAGGCCGTTGCGCCGGATCTGGGCCAGCGAGACGTACACGTCGTTGGCGCCCGGCAGGTAGCCGCTGGTGCGCACGAACGCGTAGTTGTCGAGGATGTCCAGGATGCCGGCGATCGGGATCAGCACGTCGTCGTCGCCGATCACGGGCTCGTTGGCGTCGAAGCGGTCGCGCCCGCGGCGGTTGCGCTCGCGGAACCGGCCGCGCCGGCCGCGGCGGCCGCCCTCGTCGTCCGGCTCGGCGCCGTTCCGCGCCTGGTCACGCGTCTGGTCACGGCTCTGGTCGCGGGTCGCGTCGCGCTGCTCGCTCCGGCTCTGCTCGCCACGGCTCTGCTCGCCGCGGCTCTGCTCGCCGCGGCTCTGGCCCGCGTCGGCGGCGCGCTGGTCGGCGCGGCTCTCGGCACGCGCGGACTCGCGCTCGCGGCGCTCGCCCCGCTCGCTGTTGCGCGCGCGGCGCTCGCGGCGGCTCTCGCCGCGCTCCTGCCGGGCCTCGGCCTGCACGGTCTCGGCCTGCTCGACGGCGGGCGCGGACGCGGCGGCCACGGGCTCGGCGGCGGCCACGGGCTGCTCGGCGGCGGGCTGCTGCTCGGCGGCGGGCTCGGCCACGGCGGGGGCGGCGGAGCGGGAACGTTCCCTGCGGGTGCGGGTGGGGCGCTCGGCCGGAGCGGCGGGCTCGGCCGTCGCCGCGGGCGCGGGGGCCGCCGCCGGGGCCGCGGCCTCGGCGGGAGCGGCGTTAGCGGTCGCGCCGGAGTCGGCGGAGACGCCCTGCTTCTCCTGGATGGCCGCGATGAGCGCGCTCTTGCGCATCCGCCCGGTCCCGCTGATGCCCAGGCTCGACGCGAGCTGCTGCAGCTCGGGCAGCACCATGGCGGACAGGCCGGTGCCGGAGCGACGGCGCGGCTTCGCCGCGGCGCGGGTGGGGGTATCGCCGGCCGCCGGCTGCGCTGAGCCGGTGTCGGAGAGGAGTTCGGTGGTGTCGCTCACTAAGGGTCCTTCCCAGGGGTCGGGCGTCGGCTGCGATAAGCCGTCCGTCCCGGAGGTGCGATCGATCCGGTGGGACAGACCGGTTCGGGGTGCACATTTCGATCCTTGGCCGCCCCGAGGGACGGCTGCCACTGTCGGGGACATGCGCGTCCGCGCGGTCACCGTCAACGACTGCCGACGGTGGGTGCGTGGAGGTCACCCCCCGGATTGTTGCCGCCGGCCAGATATGGCCGCAGCCGATATATCCCCGCATTCGCCGCCCCTCGACGCGCCAACCGGATGTGGGCCAACCGGAGACGACGGATTCGGGGAGGGTGTGCTGCCCACGTCTGACGAGGTGGAGCATGATGCAGCGATGTGTGGCTGACAAGCACGCACCCATCATGGGGGCATCTGGTGCGGCTATAAGCCTAACATCACCAGCGCACACGGCTATTCCCTGAAGGTCGAAGAGGTATCAGCGTGTCTCGGGAAACTGGACGCTCGCACCGTCGGTGGCGACGTCCAGTGGCTGGATGTGCCAGTCATTACCCACTTCTGGCGCGATCAAATCCTGTGTGCCGGCTGTCGCGAAGGCGAGAACCGTGGGCCCCGCCCCCGACACGACGGCGGGAACGCCGATCGCGCGCAGTCGTTTGACCAGGTCCGCGGTCTGCGGCATCGCGGGCGCGCGGTAGTCCTGGTGCAGCCTGTCCTCCGTCGCGGCGAGCAGGAGCGGGGTCTCCGGCCGTTGCGTGACCGCGGCGACCAGCAGCGCCGCGCGCCCCGCGTTGGCGGCGGCGTCGGCGTGTGGCACGTGTTCGGGCAGGCATCCCCTGGCCACCTCGGTGGACAGCCGGTGACCGGGGATCACGACCACGGGCCGGATCCCGGCATGCGGTCGTAGTTTCACCATACGCGGTGGCCCGGCGGGTTGCGTCCACGCGATCGTCAGACCGCCCGCCAGGCACGGCGCGACGTTGTCGGGATGCCCTTCCAGCTCGGTGGCCAGGGCGAACACGTCGTCGTCTGAGAACACGTCGTCGGAGAACCGCGCCTCGTCCTTGGCGGCCAAGGCGCGCGCGGCGAGGATGCCGGCGCAGATCGCGGCCGACGACGAGCCGAGGCCGCGCGCGTGTGGGATGCGGTTGCGGCAGCGCAGCGCGATCCCCGGCGGCTGCGGCGCGCCCATGCGGTCGAACGCCGCGCGCATCGCGCGTACGACGAGATGCCCCTCGCCGAGATCCAGCTCGCCCGCGCCCTCACCGGCGACCTCGACCCGCGCGGTGGTGCCCGTCAGCTCGGCCTCGACCTCGTCGTACATCGCCAGGGCCAGGCCCAGCGAGTCGAATCCGGGGCCGAGGTTGGCCGAGGTCGCGGGCACGCGGACCACCGCGGTGGCACTGGAGGACATCGATCACCTTCTGTGGGGGGCGGGAACCTGAGGGCGTCAGGCGAGTTCGAGGGCGCCGGCGGCGGCGTGGGCGTCGACCGGGATCGTGACCGGCGCGGGCGCGCCGGCGATGGCCCAGTCGGGGTCCTTCAGGCCGTTGCCGGTGACGGTGCACACGACGCGCTCGCCGCCGCGTACGAGGCCCTGCTCGTGCGCCTGCAGCAGGCCCGCCACGCTCGCCGCGGAGGCCAGCTCCACGAACACGCCCTCCTCCTGGGCCAGCAGCTTGTACGCCGCCGCGATCTGGCGGTCGGTGACCGACTGGATCGCGCCGCCGGACTCGTCGCGGGCGGCCTCGGCCAGCTTCCAGGAGGCGGGGTTGCCGATGCGGATCGCGGTGGCGATCGTGTGGGGGTGGGTCACCGGGGCGCCGTTGACGATCGGCGCCGCGCCGCTGGCCTGGAAGCCGAGCATGCGCGGGGTGCGGGTGGCCACGCCGTCGGCGGCGTACTCCTTGTAACCCATCCAGTACGCCGAGATGTTCCCGGCGTTGCCGACCGGCAGGCAGTGCACGTCGGGCGCGTCGCCCAGGACGTCCACGATCTCGAAGGAGGCGGTCTTCTGACCCTGCAGCCGGAACGGGTTGACCGAGTTGACCAGCGCGATCGGGTAGCTCTCGGACAGCTTGCGGGTCATGTCGAGGCAGTCGTCGAAGGAGCCGTCGACCTGGAGCAGCTTGGCGCCGTGCACCAGCGCCTGGGCCAGCTTGCCCATCGCGATCTTGCCGCGGGGCACGAGCACCGCGCAGGTGAGCCCGGCGCGCACGGCGTACGCGGCGGCGGAGGCGCTGGTGTTGCCGGTGGAGGCGCAGATGACCGCCTTGGCGCCCTCCTCGACGGCCTTGCTGATGGCCATCGTCATGCCGCGGTCCTTGAAGCTGCCGGTCGGGTTGAGCCCTTCGACCTTGAGGTAGACCTCACACCCCGTGAGGGCGGAGACCCGCTTGGCGGGCACGAGCGGCGTGCCGCCTTCGAGGAGGGTTACGACGGGCGTCGTGCTCGTCACCGGAAGTCGGTCACGGTACTCCTCGATGAGGCCACGCCACACCCTGGTCATGATCGGCTCCTCTCGCGCGCGGCCGGTGGGGCCGGGCCGCCTGCGCGCCAATGCTGCCAACGCTCGCTTGCGCTGCATCCGCTACCTGCGGTGTTGTGCACAGAGTCTACGGCGTGCGGGGTCGGCCCGCTCCAGGCCGGGCATCGGATGACCGTTAACCGTGTTTCGTCCGGTAGACGGGTGAGCCGTGGGGACCGGTAGGGTTCGGCCAAACTTGTCCGCCGTAACGCGCACGAGGAGCTGTTGACCATGACAGGTGGATCGGGCACCGACGCCTGGTCGAGCCACCGGCCCCTGATCCGGCACAACGACTACTCGCCGCTGGAGCCGCCGCGTCTCGGCGAGTGGCAGCCCACCCTCCCGGTGAGCGTCATCATCCCGGCGCACGGCGGGCAGCGGAAGCTGGACCTCACCCTGGCCGCCCTCGCCGCGCAGACGTACCCGGTGCACCTGCTGGAGGTCATCGTGGTGGACGACGGCAGCACGCCACCGCTGCGGCTGCCGGAGATCGCCCCGATCGACACCCGCATCGTCACCCCCGATCCGGGCGGCTGGGGCATCGGCCACGCGCTCAACGCGGGCGCGGCGGTCGCCGACGGCGTGCTGATCCAGCGCCTCGACGCCGACATGGTCACCTGCAAGGAGCACATCGAGGCCCTGGCTCGCTGGCACCACCTGACCGACTACGTGGTCACCATCGGCTACAAGTCGTTCGTGGAGTTCGACGAGGCGCGCGAGCCGACCCCCGAGCAGGTCCACGACGCCGTACGCGGCGAGGGGCTGGGCGCGGTCTTCGACCTGTCGGCCGCGCTGCCCAGCTCGACCGAGGCCACGATCGCCAAGCTGGACGGCCTGCGCGCCAGCCGCAACCCGTACCACGTGTGCACCGGGCCCACGCTGTGCCTGCACCGCAAGCTGTTCCACAAGGTCGGCGGCATCGACCCCGAGGTGCCGCGGGGCGAGGACACCGAGTTCGCCTACCGCCTGGCCGCGGCCGGCTCGGTCTTCATCCCCGACCCGGCCGCGCGTGCCGTCCACCTCGGGCTCCCGGGCCAGCGCACCGACAAGGAGCGCACGGTGCGGGTCGCGGGCACGTACCTGGCCCACCGCGTCCCGCTCCGCCGCGACCTGCGCAAGGACCGCGGCCGGCACTGGAAGGTGCCGTACGTGGAGGTGGTGCTGGAGGTGGAGGGCGCGAGCGAGGAGTCGGTACGCGCCGCGGTGACGGCCGCGTTCGCCGGCACGGTGGACGACGTGCTCGTCACCCTCGTCGCCCCCTGGTCCAAGCTCCCCGCCGGGCGCCGCCCGGTCCTGGACGACCCCGACCTGGACCTCAGGCTGATCCGCGAGCTGTTCTCCCACGACGAGCGCGTCCGCTTCGCCGACGAGCCCGCCCCCTCCCCCGCGCCCATCGCCTTCCGCTACACGGGCCCGGTGACCACCCCCCTGGGCCCGGACACCCTCAAGCGCATGATCGAGGAACTCCAGGAGCACCGCGCCGGCTCCCTGATCACCGACGTCCCCGGCGACCCAGCCGCCCAGGCCCGCCTGGACCGCACCGAGGCCCTGAGCCGTGCCCACCTCCTGACCACCCCCGACACCACCGTGGACGAGACCATCGAGGCCACGCACGGCATCCGCCACGGCACCCACACGGCGTACTGGCCGGCCCCCGAACCCCCCAAGCCCACCCCGGCCCCCGCCCCCGCCCCGCCCGCTCCCCCCAGACCGCAGCCGGCGGACCGCCCGTCACTGTTCCGCAAAATCCGCAACACCCTGAACTCCGACTGACTCCGATTCGGGGTGCCCGCTTGTCTCCGGGCTCGTGCGGCCGGCGGAACATATGCGCCATTTCCGGGATGCGGCCGAATACCGGGCCCCCAAGCTCCGCACGGCCTTTTCCGCCGTCACCGGAATTCGCCGTCGGCCGTCTCGGATATGGCGCCGGGGAGTGTGCGGGCAACGGTGGATCTTCCGCATGGGCGGGATGGGGGTGAATGCCGGAACCTCCCGCGCTCCCGTGGGTGGTGGCCGGCATGGGGTGGGGTACCACCATGCCGGGCGGCGGCTCGCCCAGTCGCGCGGGACACTCCTCGCGTTGACGTGGCCACGTGGTCCCGGACCGGCGGGCGGTCCGGGCCGACACGCACCGGCACCACCTCGCGCCGTACCTGGTGCTGGTGGGTCCTCGCCGCCTGCCGGCCCGGCACAGAAGAGGTCAGTACGGTCGGGTGGCCGGGAGGGGGCGAAGGGTGGGGTGGTTTGTGTGGAGGGCTCGGCGCATGGCGGTGCACAGGGCGGTGAAGGCGCGCAGGTGGGGGGACGGCGTGGTGGTGGCCCTGGCCAGGCGGTGGGCGAGGCGTTCCCGGGCGGTGGCGGTGCCCCATTCCCAGTCGGTGGTCACGAGGGCGGCCAGGTGGTCCGCGGTGCCGCGGCGGGCGCGTTCCACCAGGCTGTCCCCGCGTAGCAGCCAGCCCGCGCACGCGTCGGCCAGGTCGCCGGTCACGTGGGCGCCGGTCAGGGCGTGCCAGGTCGCCCGGTACGCCGCCTCCGCCTCCGACAGGGTGGGCTCGCGGATGTCCATGGCGCACCAGCAGGTGGGGAAGGCCGCGCGCAGGTAGGCGAGTTCCACCAGGCCGTTGCCCAGGGACGCCTGTTCCAGATCGACGAAGCGCACCCGGCCGCCGGAGTACCTGGAGTTGTCGGGGCACGGGTCGCCGTGCAGCAGGGCCTGCGGCTGCGGCCTCTCCGACAGCCGGCCGAGCAGATCGCGCAGTTCGGCGGGGGTCCCGGGCGGGATGGGGACCCCCAGCGCGCCGGCCAGGGCGAGGAACGCCTGCGCGTCCTGCTCCGAGGGCGGCTGCCAGGAGGGCAGGCCGGGGGTGTGCCGGACCGCGGCGGCGTGCAGGCGGGCCAGCGACTCGGCGTACCGGATCGGCCAGTCGGGGCCGGGGGGCTCGTCGGGCAGGTGCTCCAGGATCAGCACGTGGGCGGTCTCGTCCTGGCCCAGGAGGGCGCAGGTGGCGGCGTCGGGGGCGGTGCCCGCGAGGCCGAGGGCGGTGACCTCGCGGGCGAAGCGCTCGGCGGGCGTGCGGAGATCGGCGCCGGGGCCCCCGGTGATCCGCTTGACGATCACCTGGCGGCCGGGGTACGAGACCTGCCACACGTGCGAGCGGGGGCTGCTCGCCAGCACCCGTACGCCCGACGGCTCGCCGAGGGCCGCCACCGCGGCCCGCGGGAGGTCCGGGGTCACCGGGGAAGATCCACGTTGACCCGGATCTCGCCTCCCAGGTGGGCGCCGGGGCACAGGTCCAGGTCGTCGCCGCTCCAGAAGCGGCCGGGGTCGTACCAGTTGGGGCGGCGCCCCTTGGGCAGCAGGCCCATCTCCTCGTACGTCACCGCGACGACCTCGGCGCAGTAGGCGCTCTCCAGCGACTCCTCGCGCACCCGGCGGAGCCTGGGCAGCCGCCCTCGCAGCCAGCGGCCCGCGAGCCGGGCCGTGGACGGGAAGGGCGTGCCGTCCAGACGGGCGATCACGCGCAGCAGCGCGTCCTCCATCTCGCGGGTGACCGGCGGTTCGAGCTGGCGCAGCCAGGCCCGCTGGCCGTACTTGGAGGCCCACACCTCCACCGCGGCGCGCAGGTCGTGGAGTTGCACGCCGCGCTGGTGGGTGCCGGTCCACATGTCGGGCAGCGAGCGGCCCAGCTCGGCGTGCCACATCAGCGGCGGCATGTCGTCGATCACGACCGACATCCCGACATGGTTGACCGGGCTGTTGGTGGTCAACTGGATCGCACGGTCGGGCGCGCTGCGCCCGCGAAACAGCCATATGTCGCCCGTGTGGGTGACCCTCAGCGCCTCGTCGAGGCTGATCCGCATGCTCGGCATCTGGCTACCCTAGACACATGCGTCTGTGGAAGGTACTCGGGCTGGCGGGATTCGCGGGGGTCGCGGCGACGGGGGTGCTGATCGCGCGGGCCGAGCGGCGGCGGCGGGCGTACACGCCGGAGGAGATCCGCGCCCGGCTGCACGAGCGCCTCGCCGAGGCCGAGGCCAAGCCCCAGGCCGATTCGGGCACGAAATGAGGCGCCTTTTCCGGCGCGGTTGACCGGGCGTCATTTCCGCGCCGCCGTCGGCCGGGCGTTCTCTTCGCACTGCTCTCGGGCGGGCTCGTTTTCTGCCGCTCCCGGCCGGCCGTCATTTCTCCTCGGAGCCGCGGGAAAGGGCACGTTTGAGGGTGGCGGCGAGTTTCGCCGGGCCGCCGGTGCGCTGTTGCGTTTGCGCGGCCTTTTTCGCCGCGGCCAGCTCCTTGCGTGCGGCGCCCAGCTCGCGGCGGAACTCCACGGCGCTCTTGCGCCATTTGCCGGCCTCGTCGCGCCAGCGGGTGACCTGCTCGCGCAGCCGCTCGGCCTCGCGGGTCAGCCGGGCGACCTCGGCCGCGGCCTCCTGTCGGGCACGGTACGCGCTGCGCCTGCCGGTGATCGGCGGGGCCTCGGCGGCGGGGGTGAAGTCGTACGCGCCGCCATCGACCCACAGCACGCCGAAGACGTCCTCCACGGCGTCGTCGAGGTCCTCGCCCTCTCCGGCCACGATGACGGCGCGGGAGAAGGCGGCCGTACGCTCCAGGCGGGCGGCCGTCACCCCCTCGGCGGTCTCGGCGAGCAGCACGTTGACCAGGCCGTAGCCCTGCTCTCTGGCCAGGTCGAGCAGCCGGGCGACGGAGTCCTCGCCCGGCACCCACCCGGCGGGCACCCGCAGGTGGTAGGGCGCGAAGGACTGCTCGGAGAACGCGCGGAGGCGCACCCGGCCCTCGTGCGCGTAGTGGCCCCGGATCAGCACCAAATCGAGATCGGGGTCGGTGAGGGGGGCGCGGCGCTCGGGCACGAGGGTGTCCCATGGGCCGATGATCTCGACGGCGACGTCGGGGATCGTGCCGGCCAGCACGGCGTCCACGGTCGCGCGCACGGCGTCGTACCCGGCGTCGGCCTCCACCGTGACCTGCACGTACGGCACCTTCCAGCTCCGCCCCGGATGCGAGCGCAACCACCGGTACGACGGGATGCGGTCGGCGATGAAGGCGTGGCTGACCCGGTCGATCGGGGCCTTGTCGCGCATGCGCATGGAGGGCCCGAGGTGGTAGCCGACCGCCTCGGGGTCGGGCACGAAGACCGCTCCCGCCTGGGCCAGGCGGTAGCCCAGCTCGGTGTCCTGGCCGAGCACGAGATCGACGTCCATGGGGCCGGTGCGGCGCAGCAGCCGGGCGTTGACCGAGGTGGCGCCCCCGACGTGCAGGCTGAAGGCGCGGTGGGGGTCCTCGACCAGGCCGCCGGTGCGTTCGAGCAGGTCGATGAGCCACTGGTGCGGCTCGGCGGGCTCGAACAGCGCGGCCAGGTCGGCGGTCTCGGCGACCACCTCGGGCGCGGGCGGCTCGGCGGAGGTGAAGCGCAGGTAGCTGGCCACCACCAGGTACGGCGCGAGGTGGTGCCAGCGCATGTGGGCCTCGACCGCCTGCCGGGCCGGGACCACGTCGG
The DNA here is from genome assembly GCF_014202315.1 of Thermocatellispora tengchongensis. Taxonomy (GTDB): domain Bacteria; phylum Actinomycetota; class Actinomycetes; order Streptosporangiales; family Streptosporangiaceae; genus Thermocatellispora; species Thermocatellispora tengchongensis. Next base: position 82,685 of record NZ_JACHGN010000021.1, read on the forward strand.
AGTCGAGCCAGTGGATCACGTCGCCGGTGGCCGCGGCCAGGCCCGCGTTGCGCGCGCTGGGCCGGCCGGGCGACTCGCAGGTGATCAGCCGGGTCAGCTCGGGCCGGATCGGGCCGAGGCGCAGCGGCGGGTCGCTGCCGTTGTCCACGACCACGACCTCGATCAGCTCGGCCGGGTAGGTCTGCGCGGCCAGGCCCGCCAGCACCAGATCGAGCTTGCGCTGGCCGTTGTAGGCGGGCACGACCACGCTGACCGTGAGCGAGGGGGTCCACGAGCCGAGCGCGGGCGGGGCCAGGGCGGTGTAGTCGTTGCCCCGGATGCGGGCGCAGGCGGGTGCGGTCGCGGCGGCGCCGGCGGTCACGGCCTGTCCTCCTTCTCCCCTGGCCCGGCCTGACCGGGCTCGTCGGGCTGATCGGGCTCGCCGGGGGGCCCGGGATGCTCCAGGATGGCGCTGGGCCGGAAGCCGCGCCACTGGTTGGCGGCCACGCGCAGGAAGTGCCCGAGCGGCAGCCGCCAGGTGTGCTCGCCCTCGTGGGAGCGGCGCAGGACGTAGCCCAGGCCGTGGGTGCGGTAGATCCGGCCGCCCTCGGCGTGGATGCGCTTGAGCAGGTCGGCGTCCACGCCGCGGTCGAGCGGGGCGAACCCGCCGCAGTCGCGGTACGCCGCGGCGCCGAGCAGGATCGTGCCGCCCGCGACGTGGTCGCTCCACACCTCGCTGGTGTAGTCGGTGCGCCGGACGGTGGCCTTCAAGGGCTCCAGGTAGAAGAACTCCGCCGCCGTGCCCACCACGTCGGCCCCGGAGTAGGTCTTGGCCAGCAGCAGGTCGGCGAGGTGCTCGGGGCCGTACCAGTCGTCGTCGTCCCACTTGGCGAGGTGGTCGCCGCCGGCGCGCTCGGCCGCCCGGTGCAGCAGCTCGCCGAACGGGGTCGCGGCGGGGGCCTCGACGACGGTGAGCGGCAGCGGGAAGCCCGCCACGGCGCGGCGTACGCGCTCGTCGGTCTGGGCCACGCCGTGCAGGCCGAGCACCACCTCGACCTGGACGTGGCGCTGGCGGGCGATCTGGCGCAGCGCGCCGCCGAGCAGGTGGGGGCGCATGCTGGACATCACCACGGTCACCGACGCCGGGCGCTCGCGCGTCTCGCGGTGGGCGTGGCGGCGCAGCCGTACGCTGTGCTCCTCGCGGCGCAGGTCGGCCACCGACCGGATCGGGGCGGGGGCCTCGGCGGGGGGCGGCCCCGGCCGCCAGGCGCGGAGCAGGGCGGCGAGGCCGGGGTCGGCGTCGTCCACCCATCGGGGGACCTCGTCGGAGTACAGGGGCACGCCGGCGGCGGCGAGGGCGAGCACGGGCGCGAGCGGCGCGGGCGCGGCGGGCCAGGCGACGCGCACCCCCTGGGCGGGCCGCAGCGGCGCGACGCGCCCGGCCGTGAGCGGCGCATCGCCCGGCACCGCCTCGCCGGAGGCGCGCACCGCCGACCACCCGCCGCCGGTCCAGCTCAGCACGGCCGGAGGCTCGGCCGGGGTGCGGGTATAGCCGCGCGGCGTCGCCGGCTCGGCCGGTCCGGACGCCCCGGCCCCTGCGGCCGGCTCCCCGGCCCCGCCCGGTCCGGACGCTTCAGGCGGGGGTGGCGCGGTGTCCGCGACAGCGCTCATGCGGCCTCCTGCGTCGGCCGCACGAGCGCACAGCGACCGTGCCTACTTGTTCGCTCGCCACGCTCGCTCATGCGGCCTCCTGCCTCGGCCGCACACCGTGCTCACTGGTTCGCTCGCTCATGCGGCCTCCTGGGTCGGCCGCACGAGCGCCCGGCAACTGTGCTTACTGGTTCGCTCGCTTCGCTCACTCATGCGATCTCTGCGGTCGGGGGTCTCCGGGTCGGGGGCGCCGCCCCATGGGCCCGCGGCCCTGGAGCTGCCCGGACACCCTACTAGGAGTCGGCGTGCCCGGTCAGGCGACGTCCCGACTTCACCGCCGGAATGCGGCCTCCGCGGAGAAAGTCCCTGCGCTCGCGGGGGCTACGGCGTCTCGTCGCCCTCCACCCGCATCACGCTCGCCACCGCGCGTACGATGTCCAGCTCGCGCAGGCTCTCGATCGTGCCCGACAGGGCGGCGTCGGTGGCCCGGTGGGTGACCAGGACGAGCTGGGCGTCGTCGCCGTGGCCCTCCTGGCGGACGGTCTGGATCGACACGTCGTGCTTGGCGAACATGTCGGCGACCCGGGCGAGCACGCCGGGCTTGTCGGCGACGTCCAGGGAGACGTGGTAGCGGGTGACGGTCTCGCCCATGGGGTGCACCGGCAGGCCGGCGTAGGTGGACTCCTCTGGGCCGCGGGCACCGGACAGGCGGTTGCGGGCCACGGCCACGATGTCGCCGAGCACGGCCGAGGCGGTGGGGGCGCCGCCGGCGCCCTTGCCGTAGAACATCAGCTCGCCGGCCGACTCGGCCTCGACGAACACCGCGTTGTACGCCTCGCGCACCCCGGCCAGCGGGTGGGTGCGCGGGATCATCGCCGGGTGCACCCGCACCCCGACCGAGCGGCCGTCGTCGGAGCGGGCGCAGATGGCCAGCAGCTTGATGACGTAGCCCATGGCCTTGGCGCTGGCGACGTCGGTCGCGGTGACCTCGGTGATGCCCTCGCGGTGCACGTCGGCGGCGGTCACCCGGCTGTGGTAGGCGAGCCCGGCCAGGATGGCGGCCTTGGCGGCGGCGTCGAAGCCCTCGACGTCGGCGGTCGGGTCGGCCTCGGCGTAGCCGAGGGCCTGGGCCTCCTCCAGGGCGTCGGTGAAGGACGCGCCGGTGGAGTCCATCTTGTCGAGGATGTAGTTGGTGGTGCCGTTGACGATGCCGAGCACCCGGCGCACCCGGTCGCCGTTGAGCGATTCGCGCATCGGGCGGATCAGCGGGATCGCGCCCGCGACGCTGGCCTCGAAGTACAGGTCGGCGCCGCCCGCCTTGGCGGCGGCGTGGATGGTGGCGCCGTCCTCGGCGAGCAGGGCCTTGTTGGCGGTGACCACGGACTTGCCCCGGGCCATGGCGGCCAGGATCAGCGACCGGGCGGGCTCGATGCCGCCGATGACCTCCACGACGATGTCCACGTCGTCGCGGGTGACCAGCGCCTCGGCGTCGGTGGTCAGCAGGGCGGGATCGACGTCGGCGTCGCGCTTGCGGCCCAGCCTGCGCACGGCCACGCCGGCGAGTTCGAGCGGCGCGCCCACGCGGGCCGCGAGGTCGTCGGCCTGCTCGTGCAGCAGGCGCACCACCTGCGACCCCACCACGCCACAGCCCAGCAGGGCCACTTTCAGCGGTTTCACAACTGCCCCCTCAACAGGTCGTCCTCGGTCTCCCCGCGCACGATCACCCTGGCCGCGCCGTCCTTGACCGCGACGACGGCGGGCCTGGGCTGGTAGTTGTAGTTGCTGGCCAGCGAGCGGCAGTAGGCGCCGGTGGCGGCGACGGCGATCAGGTCGCCGGGCACGATGTCCTCGGGCAGCCACAGGTCGCGCACGACGATGTCGCCGCTCTCGCAGTGCTTGCCGACGATCCGCGAGAGCATCGGCGCGGCCTCGCTCTCGCGGGAGGCCAGCACGGCGGTGTACTCGGCGCCGTAGAGTGCGGTGCGCACGTTGTCGCTCATGCCGCCGTCCACGCTGACGTACGTGCGCAGCCCCTCGACGTTCTTGACCGTGCCGACCTCGTACAGGGTCACGCCGCCCGGCCCGATGATGGCGCGGCCCGGCTCGACGGTGAGGCGCGGCACGGGCAGCCCGGCGGCGGTGCACACCTTGGCGACGATGTCGCGCAGGGCGTCGGCGATCATCTTGATGTCGGGCGCCTCGTCGCCGTCGGTGTAGGCGATGCCGTAGCCGCCGCCGAGGTCCAGCTCGGGCAGCACGACGCCGTGCTCCTCCTTGATCTGGACGAGCAGCCCGGCCAGGCGCTGGGCGGCGACCTCGAAGCCGGCGGTGTCGATGATCTGCGAGCCGATGTGGGAGTGCAGGCCGGCGAGTTCGAGCTGGGGCAGCGCCAGGATGCGGCGCACGGCCTCGGCCGCCGCGCCGCTGTTGAGCGACAGGCCGAACTTCTGGTCGTCGTGGGCGGTGGCGATGAACTCGTGGGTGTGCGCCTCGACGCCGGTGGTGACCCGGACCAGCACCTTGGGCCGGGCGCCGTGGCGCTCGGCGAGGAAGCCGAGGCGGGCGATCTCCTCGAAGGAGTCGACGACGATGTGGCCGACCCCGGCCTCGATCGCGCGCTCCAGCTCGGCGGCGGACTTGTTGTTGCCGTGCAGGGTGATCCGCTCGGGCGGGAAGCCGACGCTGAGCGCGACGGCCAGCTCGCCGCCGGTGCACACGTCGAGGCCCAGGCCCTCCTGGTCGATCCAGCGGGCGACCTCCTTGCACAGGAACGCCTTGCCCGCGTAGTGGACGTCGCTGTCGCCGAACGCGATGGCGTAGTCGCGGCAGCGGCTGCGGACGTCGTCCTCGTCCACCACGTACAGCGGCGTGCCGTACTCCCTGGCCAGGTCGCGCACGTCGACGCCGCCGACCATGACGGCGCCGCCCGCGCGCCCGGACGTTCGGGGCCAGATCGCGGGGTTGAGGGCGTTGAGGTCGGCGGGAGACATCGGCGGGCGCTCGTGCGGCAGCATCTCGGCGTGCCGGTCACCGGCGGGGTGGGCGAAGGGACTCACCCGAACGAGGCTATAGGACCCGCTGATCCGGATGGGACGCCTGACCACACCGTGAGACGCGATCACCGGAATTCATCCCGGATTCAACGCCGTTATCCGAATATTATCCGGTTTCGCGTCACCGCAGGTCAGGAGACTCAGGAGACTCAGAAGACCGGTCAGGAGTCTCAGGAGACCTCGTCGGCGGGGGCCGCCCACGTGTTGCAGGCGCCGATCGTGCCGCTGTCCTGGCCGCGGTGGATCCAGATCGCGCTGTTCCTGGCCGAGCCGTGGGTCTGCCGCTGGGTGATCGCGTTCTCGTCCTCCACGGAGTGGGCCCGCAGCACCATGAGCCCCTGGGGGTCGATGCCGCGCAGGGTGACCGCCGCCAGGCAGTCCGCCTGGAGTTCCAGCCGCCGGGACCACGCCTCGTCGAACACCTCCGGCCCGCTCTGCGCGGCGATGCCGGTGATCTCCTGTACGTGGTGGGCGTACTCGTGGGCGAGGGTGAACATGGAGGTGAACGACCAGTCGTCCTCCACCAGCACGTTGACCGAGTGGATGTCGGGGCAGTAGATCCCGGCCCAGTCGTAGTCCTCGGTGCCGCATCCGGCGTTCTCGGGGGTGTCGATCAGGTTGACCTCCTCCGGCGGCTCGTACTCGTAGCCGGCGGCGGCCAGCGCGGCGGTCCAGGTGCGGTCCAGGCACGGGATGAGCGCGCGCAGCGTGGCCGTCACGTCGGCCTCGCGGTCGGCGGGCAGCGCGCACCGGCTCTCGACCGGGCCGGTGTAGTACAGGGGGTGGGTGGCGGCGCCGGACCTGGGCGAGCCGGGGGCGGTGCCGAGCGCGTCGCGCAGGTGCGGGGCGAGCAGGGCGAGCCCGGCGATCACGGCCGCGAAGGCCAGCGCCACCGGCAGCAGCCGCCGGACGAGGCTTCGCCGGCTGCCCTCGTGCACGACCACCCGAACCCCCATCTCCCCGGCGACTCCCCCACAATGCCGCTTTTTCGCGACCCGGGAGGGTCTATCACAGGCGATCGGGCGGTGTCTCGCCAATTGCGGCGAGCCCGGCGGCGAGCACCGCGCGCACGGCCCGCGCCTGCCAGACCCGGGCCGTGTGCACCGGCAGCACCGGGGCGTCGCCCACCGGGTGGGCCGGGGCGTGCTCGTGCGCGTCGTGGTAGGCCGTGGCCAGCCGCACCAGGTACGCCGGCGGCGCCGGATCGCCGCCCTCACGCCGGCCCGGCACCTCGGCCAGCACCCGCAGCACCGCGCGGTCGTGGCGGCCGGACAGCTCCCCGGGCTCGAACGGCCCGTCCACCGGCACGCCCAGCTCGCGCGCCCAGCGCTCGGCCCAGGCGGCGCGGGCGTGCGCGTAGCGCACCGCGAAGCCGGGGTTGGCCCAGGTGCGCGGCCGGTCCGGCCACGGGGACGGCCGGGGGCGGGCCGCGACCGGGTCCAGCAGCTCGGGGACCAGCGCGCCGGGCACGCCGGCCACGATCTCCAGCATGCCGCCGGGCCGGGCCCGGACCTCGGTGACGCCGGGCAGGGCGCGCACCCGCTCCGCCGCCGCGGCGTCCGGGGCGTGCGCGACGTACACGGCCTCGCGCTCCCACGAGCCGCGCGGCGCGGGCGGGCCGCCGAGGACCCCGGCCAGCAGCCGGATGGACGTCATGCCGAGGAGCCTACGGGCCCCTCAGGCCAGGGCGTGCGGCTCGGCGCGGCCGTACTCCACCAGCCTGGCCGAGGAGAGCAGGGCCGGATCGTCCTCGCGCACGCGCACATAGTTGAACCGGTCGGCGGAGAAGACCCGCACGCCGTCCTCGCGGCACTGGCGCATCAGCACCTCGTCCCACCCCTCGGACAGGTCGGCGATGCCCAGGCCGCGCAGCACCGTACGCCGGGCCAGCAGGGTGCCGCCGCAGATCTCCGGCAGGTACCGGTACGCCGCATCCGGCTGGCGCAGCACCGTCGCGCCCGGCCCGCGCAGGTAGGCGTAGTAGGACGCCTTGCCCACCACGTCGGCGGTCGTGTACAGGAACGACCTGGCCAGGTCGGCGAGGTAGTGCTCGCCGTAACCGTCGCGCGGGTCCATGACCGCCACCAGGTCGCCCTCGCACAGGTCCAGCGCCCGGTTCAGCAGGCCGCCGGTGGTCAGGCCGGGCTCGGCGACCCGGACGATCACGTCCACGCCGGGCATCGCGTCGCGGGCGTGCTTGCCGGCCTCCTCGGCGGCGCCCTCGTCGGCGGTGACGATCACGGCCTGGGCGACCCCCGACTGCGCCGCGACCTGGGCCAGCCCGTGGTCCAGGTCGCCGCCCGCCGTGGCCGGGACGATCACCGAGACGTTCAGCGTGGCGCGGGCGGCGGGCAGGCCGATCTCCTCCAGGAACTCGTCCACCCGCTCGGTCATCGTGCCCCGCGCGTACGCCTGCCGGATCGCGGCGTGCGCCCGCCGGTCGTCCGGAGTGGGCCCGATCGGGGTACCGCAGGCCGCGATCTCGGCCAGCCGCCAGTCGGGCGTGCTCTGCGGCACGGTGACGGCCTTGGGCCACCGGTAGGACGTGAGCACGTCCGGATACGACAGGTGATCGGGCAGCATCTCCTCCAGCGTGAGCACCCGGTCGAACCGGTCGCCGGCCAGTGGCAGCGGGTTGTGCACGCGGGGCTGGATCGCGAACGGCAGCAGCCCGGCGCGGCGGTGCACGGCCCGCCAGCGCGGCAGGTCGGCGTGCACGGCGGTGAAGACGTACTCGAACAGCTTGGCCGTGGCCCGGTAGTCGGCCAGGTCGCCGCCGGTGTGCCAGAACGCGGTGCGGATGCCGCGCTCGGCGCACCAGGCCAGCAGCGCGCGCAGCCCCTCGCCCGGCTCGCCGATCACCTCCTCGGCCCACGGCCCCTCGGTGACCGAGCCGACCAGCAGCAGGTGCGGCACCTCAAGCGGCAGCACCCGGGCGAAGTCGCGCGGGGTGAACCCGACGGTCTGGCGCCACTCGTAGCGCAGCAGCGCCTCCTCGTGCGGGTCGAGCACGGCGGCGACGGTGAGGTGGGGGCGGGTGTTGGGGCCGGTCGGCACCCGGAACGGCTTGAGCTTGACCGACCTGCCCTCGATCGTGCGCACCGAGGACCTGGCCTGGAACGCCGCCCCCGGCGCGGCCTGCTTCTCCGCGGACGCGGGCGCGGCCACGGGCTGCCGCTTGGGCGCGGCCGGGCGCGGGGCCGGGCGGGCGGCGCCGCGCAGGCCGCGCGCCAGCCGTACCGGGTTGCTCTTGCCGGTCTTGATCGCGTCGCCGAGCCGGGACCAGCGGGCCACCTGGATCGAGGAGAGCTTCCACTTGGCCACCTCGGTCTGGTAGCGCTGCTCGGCCAGCTCGCGGCGCAGGCGCTCCTCGCTCGCTCGGGAGCGGGCCAGCTCGTCCTCCGCCGCGGCCAGGCGCTCCTCGACGGCGCGCAACTCCTCGGTCGCCCGCTCGGCCTCGGCCAGCTTGGCCTGCGCCGCGTCCAGCAGGCGCGCCAGCTCGGCGGCGCGTTCCGCCTGGGCCATGGCGTCGCGCAGCGCCCGCCTCAAGCCCTCTACTTGCTCGCCCGCCACGTCAGTCCTCCGATCCTGAGCGGTGCAAAAGGATACCCTTCGGATAATCGCCATCAGAAGGAGTTGGACCGTGCGCAAGGGTGAGTGGCCCGCGTTCACCGTGCGGCCGTACGTGTGCGGCGCGATCGGTGAGGCCGACCCCGCCGCGCTCGACGCGCTCAAGGCCGCCGGGCCCAGGGTGCGCGCCGCGCTGCACACCTCGGGGGCCGCGCTGTTCACCAGCCGTCCGCTGCCGCCCTACTGGCGCACCGGCGAGCGCGACTACGCCTTCGCCTGGGGCGAGCGCCGTCCGCTGGTGTCGGGATCGTGGATCTCGGTGGCGGAGACGTACGAGACGCCGGGGCTGATCGACGACGGCGAGCGGGTCACGCTGCACGCGGGGGCCCTCGGCCTGGTGGACGTGTACTACCTGGCGGCGGGCGGCGCGGTGTACTTCAGCTCGCTGCTCGAACCGCTGCTGGCGCTGGTGCGCGGGCCGTACGAGGTGGACTGGACGGCGTGGGCGGCGATCCTGCGGGTCACCTTCCCGCTCGGCGACGACACCCCGTACGCCGGGGTGCGGCGGCTCGCGGGCTCCAGCGCGCTGGTCTACGAGCGGCGTACCGGGCGGATCTCGCTGGACCGGCGCCCGCCGCGCTGGGTGCGCGAGGAGCCGTACGAGGCGGGGCGCAGCGCGGGCGAGATCCTGGCGATCCTGCACGAGGTCTACAAGGAGTTCGAGGACCGGCCGCTGCTGGTGCCGGTGAGCGGCGGCTACGACTCCCGGCTGCTGTGCTCGGTGGCCGTTGCCCGGGGCGCCGACGTGGAGTCCTGGACGACCAGCCCCGACGACGGCACCGACACCGACATCCCGTTCGCCCGCGCGATCTGCCGCGAGCTGGGGGTGCGGCACCGCGTGATCGCGCAGGACCCGGCGGCGTACCCGGACGACGCGCGGGCCGTGGCCCGGCGCCTGGAGTACCTGACCCCGCACCACGCCTGGTACGCGCCCTTCGCCCGTGAGGTGCACCGGGCGGGCCGCACCCTGGTGGACGGGCTGGCCGGGGGCCCGCTGCTGAAGAACTTCATGGTCAGCGGCGACGCGCTGACCGCGTCCTCGGAGGCCGAGCGCAAGGCGGCGGTGCTGAAGTCGCTGTCGCTGGGCGCGCCGTCGGTGCCGTTCCTGGCCGAGCCCGCCGCCGCGTGGATCGAGGACGCCGTGCGCGCCTCGTTCGCCGCCGCGACCTCGATGCTGCACGGCCACCGCGCCGAGCTGCCGCTGTCGGTGCTGCACACCCGCACCGTGCGCGGCATCGCCCGCTCGCCGGTCAACCTGGTCGGCCCGGAGGTGTCCTTCGTGGCCCCGTTCATCCACCCGGAGTTCTTCGACGCCGCCCTGTCGGTGGGGGTGGCGCGCAAGGACCGGGGCCGGTTCTACCGGGAGGTGCTGCACGCGGCGAACCCGCGGGTGGCGGCGCTGCCGTCCACGAACGTGGTCAAGCAGCCGCTGACCCGGGTGCCGCTGCGCTCGACGGCGGCGCCGGCGCGGGCGTACGGGCACCGGATGCTGACCACGGTGGCCGAGCGGGTGCCGGACCTGCTCTCGCCCGAGCTGCACGCGGTGGTGGCCGAGGGGCCGGACGCGCTGGCCCGGTTCAACGGGTGGAACGACCGGTTCTGGGTACGCGGCCTGGTGCTGTTCGGGGCGTGGCTCGACGACTACGCGGACGTACTGGGCGACCTGACCCCGCCGTGGCGCTGACACGCCCGCTGAGCACGTGTTTCACCGGGGAGAACGGAAGGTAACACGGTAATTACGGGCCTGGGCCGCGAATGTGCGCGACTTCTCCCTCGTACCGCCCTTTATCGTGCTTCGTCCGGCGGCCTGCGCTGGTAGTGTTCGGCTGAAAGCACGCCATAGGACGGGACAGAACCACGAATTCGGTCCCGGCGTGGGCGTTGGAGCTCGTGGGGATGACGGCTCCGGGCGGGCGTGCTCCTCCAACATCACAGCCGGATCTTCCGGTGACTGTCGTTCTGCCTTCTTTCAAGTGAGCGAGAGTTGACCTCCTCCCCACACCCAACGGCGGGGGGTTCCAGCCCTCACGGGCCGGATCTTCCTGCTTCACCGGCGACTGCCCGCGCGCACCGGAGGGTGCGCGACCGGTCTTGCACGGCCTCCACAGGCTTCGCATCCCGCCGGCCCGGCCGTAGGCCCGGACAGGCCGAGTTGGTCATCGCCAGACCACCCGGATACCCGAATATTACCATCAGTGAGGTTGTCGTGACGAACAGTGCGCGAGATCGATGCACCGTTCAGGCATCAAGGGCCTTCCCGGGCTCTGGAGTCCTCCCCATGGCCGCATCCTGGGCTCTCCTTGGGAGTCACCGATGACAATGACATCTCCCGGCGCCGAGCCGGTCAGCGAGACCTTCGTCTCGGCCGATCCGCAGTGGTACAAGCGGGCGGTGTTCTACGAGGTGCTGGTCCGGGGGTTCAAGGACTCCAACGGCGACGGCACCGGCGACCTGCGCGGCCTGATCGACAAGCTGGACTACCTGCAGTGGCTCGGCGTCGACTGTCTGTGGCTGCTTCCGCTGTACGAGTCGCCGCTGCGCGACGGCGGATACGACATTTCCGACTACATGAAGATCCTTCCGGATTTCGGGGATCTTGGGGACTTCGTGGAGTTGGTCGAGCAGGCCCACGCCCGCGGCCTGCGCATCATCACCGACCTGGTGATGAACCACACCAGCGACCGGCACCCCTGGTTCCAGGCGTCCCGGCACGACCCCGAGGGGCCGTACGGCGACTTCTACGTCTGGTCCGACACGCCCGAGCGCTACCCGGACGCGCCGATCATCTTCATCGGGGCCGAGGAGTCCAACTGGACCTACGACCCGGTGCGCAAGCAGTACTACTGGCACCGCTTCTTCCACCACCAGCCGGACCTGAACTACGACAACCCGGCGGTGCAGGAGGCCATGCTGGAGGTGCTGCGGTTCTGGCTGGACCTCGGCATCGACGGCTTCCGGCTGGACGCGGTGCCGTACCTGTTCGAGCGCGACGGCACGGCCTGCTCCGGCCTGCCCGAGACCCACGCCTACCTGCGCCGCGTCCGGGCCGAGGTGGACCGGCTCTACCCCGACCGGGTGCTGCTGGCCGAGGCCAACGGCTGGCCCGAGGACGTCGTGGAGTACTTCGGCGACCCGGCCACCGGGGGTGACGAGTGCCACATGGCCTTCCACTTCCCGCTCATGCCGCGCATCTTCATGGCGGTGCGCCGGGGCAGCCGGGAGCCGATCTCCGAGATCATGGCCCGCACCCCGAAGCTCCCGGAGAAGGCGCAGTGGGGCATCTTCCTCCGCAACCACGACGAGCTGACGCTCGAAACGGTCACCGAGGAGGAGCGCGACTACATGCACGCCGAGTACGCCAAGGACCCGCGCATGCGCGCCTACCTCGGCATCCGGCGCCGCCTGGCCCCGCTGCTGGACAACGACCGCGACCAGATCGAGCTGTTCACCGCGCTGCTGCTGTCGCTGCCCGGCTCGCCGGTCATGTACTACGGCGACGAGATCGGCATGGGCGACAACATCTGGCTGGAGGACCGCGACGCGGTCCGCACCCCGATGCAGTGGAGCCCCGACCGCAACGCCGGGTTCTCCTCCGCCGACCCCGGGCGGCTCTACCTGCCGGCCGTGATGGACCCGATCTACGGCTACCAGGCGGTCAACGTGGAGGCCCAGGAGCGCAACCCGGCCTCGCTGCTGCACTTCACCCGCAAGATGCTGGAGATCAGGCGGCAGCACCCGGTGTTCGGCACCGGCGCGTACAGCGAGCTGTGGTCCTCCAACCCGGCGGTGCTCACCTTCGTCCGCGAGGAGGGCGAGGACCGCATGCTGTGCGTGAACAACCTGTCGAAGTACCCGCAGCCGGTGGAACTGGACCTGCGCAGGTTCGCCGGGGGCACCCCGGTCGAGTGCCGGGGCGGAGTGCCGTTCCCGGTGATCGGCGAGATCCCCTACCTGCTCACCCTGCCGGGCCACGGCTTCTACTGGTTCGCCATCAAGTAGATCCCTCTCAGTCAGGGGGCACGGGCCTGTCGCCCGTGCCCCCTGAGCGTTGTGGCGAGCGGCACTCTGGAGCGCGCGGGCCCTGTTCCCCCTCAGCGTGTTGCTAGCGGCACCCTGGAGCGGGCGGCGCGGTGGGCGGGGATCAGGGCGACCAGGAGCGCCGCGCCCACCGCGACCAGCATCGTCACCGCGAGCGTGGCCGCCGGCGGCGTACGGCCGATGCCCGCCCCCACGCCGCTGGTGTGGCCCTGGAGGTCGATCAGGCCGCTGCTGACCGAGGCCCCGGCGAGCGTGCCCGCGAGCACGCCGAGCAGGACCAGCAGGCCGGTTCCGGTGACCAGCGTGGCGGTCACCTGGCGCGGGGTGAGGCCCATCGCCTTGAGCACCGCCAAGTCGAGGGCGTGGTCACGCAGGCCGAGCGCGCTCGCGGTGAGCAGGTTGGCCAGGCCGATCAGCGCCAGCACCGCGATCAGCGCGACGATGACCACCCGGATCACGGCCAGCCGCTCGGCCGGGTTCTCCACCCGGGTGACCTCCAGGTCCTGCCCGGAGGCGGCCAGCAGCCTGGCCCGGGTCTCGTCGGGGTCGGCGCCCGGCTTGAGCACCAGCGCGTAGAACTCGGGCGGCACCGCGTCCTTGGCGGCCAGGCTGTCCAGCCCGAACGACAGCACCTCGCCGTCCTGGTCGGGCTCCACCACCCGGCCCACGATGCGCAGGATCAGCGGCGTGCCGCCGACGGTCACCCGTACCCGGTCGCCGATCTTGACGTCCAGCAGGTCGAGCAGGCCCTGCCCGGCCACGGCCTCGCCCCGGTCGGCGTACCCGCGCCCCTCGACGGCCACGAACGGGTACGGCTGCGCGGACGTGCCGATCGCGCGGGCCAGCACGGTGCGGGTCTGCTCGGGTTCGAGGGCGTCCACCTCCGAGCCCGGATAGTACGCCGCCACCCCCGGATCGGCCTTGATCAGCCGCTCGGCCTCGGCGGCGGGCAGCTTGCCGGGGCGCACCGTGAGCGCGGCGGCCTGCCCGACCCGCTCGGGCTGGTCCAGGAAGCCGTCCAGCGTGGCCCAGCAGCCCAGCCCGATCGTGATCATGGTCATCGGGATCGCGACGCCGAAGGTGGTCAGCAGGGCCGGGCCGCGCCGGGTGAAGGCGTCGCGGGCGCCCAGCACGAGAGCGGGCGGCAGGCGTACGAGGAGGGCGAGCCTGGCCAGCTTGGACAGGTGGCCGCGCGGCGGCGCCGCGGGAGCGGCCGGGATCGGCGGCGTGCGCCCGCCGCGCCAGGCCGGCACCGCGACCGCGACCAGCACCGTCGCGGCCGTGCCCGCGGCGATGGCGGCCGTGGGGCCCAGCGACAGCGGCAGGCCCGCGCCGTCGAGCACCAGCATCGTCACGAGCTGCCCGCCCGCCAGCCCGAGCGCCACGCCGAGCAGGCCGAGCGCGCCGTGCTCGACCACGAGCATGCCGGTGATCTGGCCCCGGGTCAGGCCCAGCGACTTCAGCGTGGCGAAGTCGCGCGACTGCATCAGCACCCTGCCGCCCACGGCGTTGGCCACCGCCAGCGCCGCCGCGACCAGCCCGACCACGCCGAACAGCGCCAGCAGCAGGCCGAGCAGCCGGTTGTCCAGCTCCATCGACGCCCGCACCTCGCGCCAGGTCGAGACGCGCTGGATCTTCTCCGCCAGCAGCGTCACCGCCCCCTGGGCGACCAGGCGGGCCGACTCGGGGTCGGCCAGCCGCAGCCCGATCACCGACTCGCTGCGCCCGGCCGCCGGCTCGACCCGGTCCAGGGTCTCGGGCAGCACCCAGGCCAGCCCCGGCGTCCACTCGGGGTAGAAGCCCTGCTCGGCGGTCTCGGCGATGCCGGCCACGGCCAGCTCGTGCCGGGCGCCGTTCAGCGCGGTGACCGTGAACGGGCTGCCCAGGCGCAGCCCGGTCGCCCTGGCCAGCGAGCGCTCCACCACCACGCCGTCAGGGTCGGCGGAGTCGAGCCAGCGCCCCTCGCGTACGACGGGGTGGGCGACCTTCGGCGGCGTGGCGGGCAGCGCGCGCAACGCGACCGGCGACTTCTTGCCGTCCTGCACCAGCGTGACCGGCGCGCTGCGGTACGGCCCCGCCACGCCGGTGACGCCGGGGAGCCCGGCCAGCTTGCCCGCGTCGGCGGTGTCCTGGGCGCTGATCCACACGTGCGCGCCGTCGGTCTGGGTGAACAGCCCGCGCCAGGGGTTGGTGCCGTCCTCCAGCAGGGTGGCCGAGGTGATCAGAGCGGTGACGATCCCGGCCACGGCGAGCACCGTGAGCAGGGCCTGGCCGCGCCGTGCCCGCAGGTCGGCGCGGATCCACCTCCGGGACGCCCGTAGCGCGCTCACGCGCTCAGCTCCGCAGCTCGACCACGTCGCCGGCGCCGCCCCTGGGCCTGCGGACCGGGCGCGGGATGGCGCCGTCGTCCACGATCTGGCCGTCGAGCAGCGAGACCACGCGGTCGGCGAGGCTGGCGACGCGGGCGTCGTGGGTGACCATGATGATCGTCTGGCCGTCGCGGTGCACCTCGCCGAGCAGGCGCAGCACGTCGCGGGTGTTGCGGCTGTCGAGGTTGCCGGTCGGCTCGTCGGCCAGCAGCAGGCTGGGCTTGTTGGCCAGGGCGCGGGCCAGCGCGACCCGCTGCTGCTCGCCGCCCGCGAGCTGCGCGGGCGAGGCGTCGGCGCGCTCGGCCAGGCCCAGGGCGCCCAGCAGGTACTCCCTGCGCTCGCGCGCCTGCCGGGGCGTGGCGCCCGACAGCAGCGCGGGCAGCTCGACGTTGTCGGCCACGGTCATGTTGGCGACCAGGTTGAAGAACTGGAACACGAAGCCGACCTTGTCGCGGCGCAGCACCGCCCAGGCGCTCTCGGAGAGGGTGTCCACCCGCTTGCCGTCGAGCCAGATCTCGCCGCTGGTGCGGGTGTCGAGCCCGCCGAGCATGTGCACCAGCGTGGACTTGCCCGATCCGGACGGCCCCATGATCGCCACGAACTCGCCCGGATCGACCCGCAGGTCCACGCCGTCCACGGCGGTGACCGGGACACCGCCGGTCTGGTAGATCTTGACCAGGTTGACGGTTCTGACGACCGGTTCGGGACCGCTCACGCCATCTCCTCCTGGCAGCGCTGGAGCCAGTCGAGATCGGCCTGCAGGTGCATCATGGCGCCCTCGACCAGGAGGTGGGCCACCCGGTTGGCCGGGTCGGTGGCGGCGGCCAACTCGTTCAGCTCGCGCATCTGGCCGAGGTAGTGGCGGCGCTGCCGGTTGATCAGCGCCATGCGGTCGGCGACCCCGGTCAGCGGAGCGAGGACCAGCTTCATGAAGAACTCATCGCGCACCCGGGGGCCCTCGCTGGGCTCGTCCACCCAGGTCTCCAGGCGCTCGCGGCCGGCCGCGGTCAGGTAGTAGACCTTCTTGTTCGGCCGGTTGGACTGCTCGACGTCCACGGCGCGCACCAGGCCGTCCTTCTCCAGCCGGCCGAGCGTGACGTAGATCTGCCCGATGTTCGGCGAGGGGTAGGCGCCGCCGAAAGTCTGCTCCAGGGCCTGTTTGAGCTCGTATCCGTGGGCAGGTTCCTTGGCGAGAAGTGCCAGCAACGGCAGCCGCAACGCCTTACCTCCTCGAAAAGGCTCGTTACCTGAGCGTTACTGGAACATCGGTTGACTCCCACATTACCGCTGTGCATAACATGCATGCATCTACCTAACACGTATGTAACAGCAAGGAAACCGAGGGGTAGCACGTGCGCCGACTGGTCCCGATCGCGCTCGCGGCGACGCTGCTCGCCGGCTGCGCCGCGGTGACCGGCGACGACGCCGACACCGCCGAGGCCGGGTCCGGGTCAGGAGGCACAGGCCCGATCACGCTGGTGATCGGCCGCGACACCACGGCGTACCTGCAACCGCTGCTCGACCGGTGGAACCGCGACCACCCCGCCGAGCCCGTCACGCTGCTCGAACTGCCCGAGGCGGCCGACGAGCAGCGTGCCCAGATGGTCGCCAACCTGCAGGCCAAGAGCGACCGCTACGACGTGCTCGGGCTCGACGTGGTGTGGACGGCCGAGTTCGCCGACGCCGGGTGGATCGTCCCGCTGGAGCGGGGCATGTTCCCCCTCGACCGCTTCCTGTCACCGGTCGTCGACACGGCCGTCTACCAGGGCAAGCTGTGGGCGGTCCCCTACTCCAGCAACGCCGGGCTCCTCTACTACCGCAAGGACATCCTGGACAAGGAGGGCCTCAAGCCGCCCAAGACCTGGGCCGAGCTGCGCGAGCAGGCGATGACCCTGTCCGCGAAGTACGACATCGGCGGCTACGCCGGGCAGTTCCTCGCCTACGAGGGCCTGACGGTGAACTTCGCCGAGGCGTACCAGTCGGCGGGCGGAGAGGAGATCATCCGCTCCGACGGCGCCGAGGTCACCCTGGACACCGGCAAGGCCGAGGCCGGCCTCGACTTCCTCGTGCGCGGGTTCCGGGAGGGGTGGATCCCGCGCGAGGCCCTCGGCTTCAAGGAGGAGGAGTCGCGGCTGGCCTTCCAGGAGGGCCGGCTGCTGTTCGCGCGCAACTGGCCGCACGCGTACGGCCCGGCCACGCACTCCTCGGTCAAGGGCAAGTTCGCCGTGACCCGCCTGCCCGGCCGCGACGGGCCGGGAAGCAGCTCCCTCGGCGGCTACAACCTGGCCATCAGCGCCTATTCCAAGCGGCAGAAGTCGGCGCTGGCCTTCATCCGCTACTTCACCGGGCTGGAGAACCAGCGCCTGGTGCTCACCGAGGGCTCGTTCCCGCCGGTGTGGGCCGAGCTGTACGACGACCCGGCGCTCATCAAGCGCTTCCCGTACCTGCCGGTGCTCAAGGAGAGCATCCTCACCGCCCGGCTGCGTCCGGTGAACGCCAACTACAACCAGCTCAGCCTGGCCATCGCCAGCTCGGTGAGCCGCGCGCTGAGCCCGCCCTTCCAGGAGTCGAGCGGCGACATCGCCGCGTCGATGAGAACCGAGCTCAACGAGATCGTCCGGGCCCGCTAGGCGGAGGCGACCCCTCCGTAAGGCAGGCCGTCATCCCCTTCTTACTCACCGTTCCGGCATCGGGGGCATAACGCAGGAGGTATTCAGGATGCGCAGAGCCAGATCCCTGGCAGTCGTCAGCGGTGTGGCGGTGCTGGCGCTCGCGGCGGCGGCGTGCGGCAGCGGCGGCGGCGAGGGCGCGGCGCCCGCCGCCACCACGTCCGGCAGCGGCGCCCCCGCGGCCAAGCCCCTCGACGGCGTGACCATCGAGGTCGCGGCCAAGTGGACCGGCGAGGAGCAGGCGAACTTCCAGAAGGTGCTGCAGGCGTTCCAGGACAAGACCGGCGCCAAGGTGACCTACGCCTCCACCGGTGAGGACACCGGCGCCTACCTCGGGCCCCGCATCGAGGGCGGCAACCCGCCCGACATCGCGATGCTGCCGCAGCCCGGCCTGTTGCAGCAGTACGCCGAGGAGAAGGCGCTCAAGCCGCTGTCGTCCGAGGTGCAGGCCGAGATCGACAAGAACTACACGCCGTACTGGAAGGAGCTCGGCTCCGCCGACGGCCAGGTGTACGGCGTGCTGGTCAAGGCCGCGCACAAGTCGCTCATCTGGTACCGCACCCAGGCGTTCGAGGACGCCGGCGTGCAGCCGCCCACCGACTGGGCCGGCCTGGTCAGCACCGCCCAGACCGTCGCCGACTCCGGCACCCCGCCGTTCTCCCTGTGCGGCGCCTCGGGCTGGACGCTGACGGACCTGTTCGAGAACGTCTACCTGTCCACCGCCGGTCCGGAGAACTACGACAAGCTCTCCAAGCACGAGATCCCCTGGACCGACCCGACGGTCGGCACCGCCCTGACCAAGATGGCCGAGATCGTGGGCAAGCAGGAGTTCGTGCTCGGTGGCAGCTCCGGCGCGCTGCAGACCGACTTCCCGACCTGCGTGACCGCGGTCTACGGCCAGAAGAAGGCCGCCATGGTGATCGAGGCCGACTTCGTCGCCGCCTCCGCCACCGAGTCGGGCGCCACGGTCGGCCAGGACGCGCGGTTCTTCCCGTTCCCGGCCGCCGGCGACACCAATCCGGTCGTGCTCGGCGGCGACATCGCGGTGGCGCTGAAGGACTCCAAGGGCGCGATGGCCCTGCTCGCCTACCTCGCCTCCGTGGAGGGCGGCTCGGTGTGGGCCAAGCAGCCGGGCTACCTGTCGGCCAACCGCAACGTCTCGCCGGACAACTACCCGAGCGAGGTCACCAAGCAGCTCGCACAGACGATCATCGATGCGGGCGAGGACGTCCGGTATGACATGTCCGACCTCGCGCCCAGCGCCTTCGGCGCCACCGACGGCAAGGGCGAGTGGAAGGTCCTGCAGGACTTCCTCCGCAACCCCACCGACGTCAAGGGCACCCAGGAGGCGCTCGAAGCCGAGGCCGAGAAAGCCTGGAAGTAGGAGGCGAAGGCCGTGACCGACCGGTTAGACGGCCCGCAGGAGCCGACCGGCGACGCCACCGTCGCCGGCGGCCCCTCCCCCGAGCCGCACCACCGCGACCACACCGCCACCGGCGCCCGGACCACCCGGACCGCCCGTGACGCCGGCGCCGAGGACGAGAATCGCGACGCCCCGCCCGCAGGCGGCGGGCGTAAGGGATCGGACGCGCCGCCCGAGCGCGACGCGCGTACGGGATCGGACACACCGCCCGCGCCCGGCGGGCGTACGGGGTCGGACACACCGTCCGAGCGCGACGCGCGTACGGGATCGGACACACCGCCCGCGCCCGGCGGGCGTACGGGGTCGGACGCGCCGTCGCCCCGGGTGGCGACGGGGGGACCCGCGGCGCCGACCGCGGCGTCCGCCAGGACCGCGCGCCTCGGCCCCTCGCCCCGGCTGGCGATCCTGTTCCTGCTGCCCGCGCTCATCCTGCTGGGCGCGATGGTGGTCTACCCGATCATCTACTCGATCTTCCGCAGCCTGTACGACGCGCCGGGCGACACCTTCGTCGGCCTGTCCAACTACGGCACGATCTTCAGCGACCCGTCCACGCTCACCACGATCAGGAACAACCTGATCTGGGTGGTGGTCGCGCCCATCCTGGTCACCACGCTGGGACTGATCTTCGCGGTGCTGACCGAGCGGATCAAATGGGCGACCGCGTTCAAGCTGATCGTGTTCATGCCGATGGCGGTCTCGCTGATGGCCTCCGGCGTGATCTTCCGCCTGGTGTACGACCAGGACCCGGACAAGGGCGTGGCCAACGCGGTGATCACCACCGTGCGCGACGTGTTCGGCTCCAGCACCGGCTACCCGGGCGCCAGGCCCAGGGAGAACGACCAGTCGCCGCTCGTGCAGAACGGCGCCGTGGTCACCCGGCAGGCCGTCCAGGCGGGTCAGCCCGTGGCGCTGCCCCTGGTCGGCATCCGCCCGGACGCCCTGCCCGACGACGCGGCACCGGCCAAGGCCCCGGCGCAGAGCGGCGGCGGCCTCGCGGGGACCGTGTGGCTGGACTTCGCGCCCGGCGGAGGCGGCCAGGCCGGCCAGGTCGATCCCAACGAGCGGGGCTTGCCCGGCGTCACGGTCGAGGCGCTGCAGAACGGGGCGGTCAAGGGCACGACCACGACCGCGGCCGACGGCAGCTTCAGCTTCACCGGGCTGCCCGCCGGCGAGTACACGCTGCGGCTGCCGCCGTCCAACTTCACCGCGCCGTTCAACGGCCTGTCCTGGCTGGGCCCGACGCTGATCACTCCGGCGATCATCGGGGCGTTCGTGTGGGTCTGGGCGGGCTTCGCCATGGTGCTGATCGCCGCCGGCCTCGCGTCGATCCCGCGCGACGCGCTTGAGGCGGCCCGCATCGACGGCGCCACGGAGTGGCAGGTGTTCCGCCGGATCACCGTGCCGCTGCTGTCGCCGGTGCTGCTCGTGGTCTTCGTCACGATGATCATCAACACGCTGAAGGTGTTCGACCTGGTCTTCGTGATCGCACCGGGCTCCGTGCAGCAGGAGGCCAACGTGATCGCGCTGGAGATGTGGCGGGTGTCCTTCGGCGGCGGCAACAACCAGGGCCTCGGCTCCGCGCTGGCGATCTTCCTGCTGGTGCTGGTGCTGCCGTTCATGATCCTCAACATCCGGCGGTTCAGGAGGGAGCAGCAATGATGACGACCGCGACCCTCGACAGGACCGTCGGACGGCAGGCGGGAGCACCGGCGCGCGGCGTCGTCGGCCGGGTGATCGACCGGGTCGGCGGCGGACTGGTGCAGACGCTGCTGATCCTGATCGCGCTCTTCTGGCTGGTGCCGACGCTGGGCCTGCTGGTCGTCTCGCTGCGCGGCGAGACGTACAACAACGCCTCCGGCTGGTGGACGGTGTTCACCGAGCCCGCCCAGCTCACCCTGGAGAACTACAGCAACCTGCTGGCGACCGGGTTCACCGCCTCGTTCTGGAACACCGTGTTCATCACCGTGCCGGCCACCGTGCTGGTGATCGGCATCGCGGCGATGGCGGCGTACGCGTTCGCGTGGATCGACTTCCGGGGCCGCGACGCGCTGTTCCTGGTCGTGGTCGGCCTGCTGGTCGTGCCGATCCAGATCGCGCTCATCCCGATCGCCAAGCTGTACGGCGCGCTGAACATCTTCGGCTCGATCGCGAGCGTGGTGCTGTTCCACGTCGCCTTCGGGCTCCCCTTCGCCATCTTCCTGCTGCGCAACTTCTTCGCCGGCATCCCCAGGGAACTGCTGGAGGCGGCGCGCATGGACGGCGCCGGGGAGTGGAAGATCTTCCTGACCGTGGTCTTCCCGCTGGCCAAGCCGGCGGTGGCCTCGCTGGGCATCTTCCAGTTCCTGTGGGTGTGGAACGACCTGCTCGTGGCCCTGGTCTTCGCCAACACGGACAACCAGCCGATGACCAAGGCCCTCCAGTCGCAGATGCGGCAGTTCGGCACCAACGTGGACATCCTCGCGCCGGGCGCCTTCCTGTCGCTGATCATCCCGCTGGTCCTGTTCTTCGCCTTCCAGCGCTACTTCGTGCAGGGCATGCTCGCGGGCTCGGTCAAATGAGCCCGCCGAGATGACCCTCGCGGCCGAGTGCCCGCCCCACGGGGGCAGGCGGGCACTCCAACGGCCGCACCACCAGCCGCGAGTTCGCCCCCACAAACCGGCTCCCGCACACCGCCGCCGTCGTCATCCCGGTGCGGCCGGACCTTCCGGCCGCCGCCGGGCTGACGCACGCAGGGCTCCTCACGACCTGGCACCACGCTCGCCATCACGGCGACCGCCTGGGCTGCGCCACCGATCCCCTCGTGACCGCATCCGCCGAGGGCCCCACGCCGCCTTTCTTCCAGCCCGTACGCGGCGCCGCGCCCCCGGCGGCGTCCTCGTGTCCGACGTGCGCCTGGCCGGGCCGAGCCCATGCCCGCGTGGCGTGCAGCGAGGCGGAGGACCGGGCCGTGGCTCTCCCGCGCCCGAGAGGACGCCGTACGGGCTGACCCGTGAGATGACCGCCTTCCGCGCCGCGCCGGCGCCCTCTGGCCCCGCTCCCCCGACGAGACCCACCACCTGCGCCTCTACACCACCGGCGAACTCACCGCCATCTCCACAGCGCGAGGCTCACCGCGATGGCAGCCTCCCCGCTACGGCCCCGCCACCCCGCGCCCGCCCGCAGCCAGCGTCACCACCCGCCCCCGCCCCCGCCACGGGTCACCCCCCCGGCTCCACGGAAACCCCATCTGTCGCGTTTGATCATTTTTCCGGTAGTCGGCGCGGCTGTCGGTGCGGGCCACTAGAGTTTCGGACCATGGTCGCACGTCCGTTGCACGAAGTCGTCGAAGCAGGTTGGGCCGCCGCTTTGGCCCCCGTCGCCGAGCAGATCGCCGCGTGTGGCGAGTTCCTGCGCCAGGAGATCGCCGCCGGCAGGCAGTACCTCCCCGCCGGAGCCAATGTGCTCCGCGCCTTCCAGCAACCGTTCGACGAGGTCAAAGTGCTGATCGTCGGCCAGGACCCGTACCCGACGCCGGGTCACCCGGTCGGGCTGAGCTTCTCGGTGGCGCCCGACGTGCGCCCGCTGCCGGGAAGCCTGGTCAACATCTTCAAGGAGCTGATGGAGGACCTCGACCTGCCCAAGCCGAGCAACGGCGACCTGACCCCGTGGACCGAGCAGGGCGTGCTGCTGCTCAACCGGGTGCTCACGGTCATGCCCGGCAAGCCCGCCTCGCACCGGGGCAAGGGCTGGGAGCAGGTCACCGAGCAGGCGATCAAGGCGCTCGTCGCCCGTGACAAGCCGCTCGTGGCCATCCTGTGGGGCCGTGACGCCCGCAATCTGCGTCCGATGCTCGGTCAGTATCCGGCGATCGAGTCGGCGCACCCAAGCCCTCTGTCCGCGCGCAGCGGCTTCTTCGGCTCCCGTCCCTTCAGCCGGGCCAACGAGCTTCTGGAGCGGCAGGGGGCCACACCGGTGGAGTGGAAGCTCCCCTGAGCCTGCGAGGATATTCACTATGAGCGACGAGTCCGACGGCGAGCGTTTCCTGCGCATCGCCGTGGAGCTGACCGTCGAGGTGCTCGACGTCGCCGCGCTACAGGCGGCGGCGCTGGCCGAGATCCGCAACCCCGAGACCGAACTGGACGACGACGAACGCCTGGAGCAGGCGGAGCTGGTCCGCAGCGACGAGACCGGCGCCACCGCCCTGCAGTGGCTGATCGACCCCGAGCACGTGGTGGGCCTGGTCGAGCACATCACCGAGGTCGAGCCCCGCGAGGCCATGCTGGGCGTGGAGCCCTCCGACGGCCCCGACGACGACGCCGAACACGCCCACGACCACGACGACGACCACCCCCACGACAACTGAGCGCATCCGACTCCGGGCACAATCGGCGATGAGCCGAAGATCCATCGCCGATTGGAGCCAGTCATGATCGTCGCATTCTCGGTGACCCCGCTCGGCGTGGGCGAGGCCGTCGCCGAGCCCGTCGCCAGGGCGGTCAAGGTCGTGCGCGACAGCGGCCTGCCCAACCGCACCGACGCCATGTTCACCACCCTCGAAGGCGAGTGGGACGAGGTGATGGACGTGGTCAAGCGGGCCGTGGAGGCCGTCGCCGAGGTCGCCCCCCGGGTCAGCCTGGTGCTCAAGGCCGACATCCGCGAGGGCGTCACCGACGGCATGACCGCCAAGCTGGAGTCCCTGGAACGACACCTCGGCTCCTGAGCACAGCCAGGCGGCGGAACCCCGTACGCGGCGGCCGAACTCCCGGACTCACCATGGCCGCCCGCTTCGGCGTACGCACCCACTTCCCGCCGCCCCCGCTGCGCCCTGGCGCCCAGGGGCGAAAGGCCCAGCGCACGCCACGAAACCTGATACGCACAGCCGACCCGGAACCTGATGCGCTCAGCCGACCCAAACCTGTGCGCACAACCGACCCGCCGCACCCGCGAACCCACCCCCACCTCGGCACGCACCGAGCAAAGGTGCGGCAGTGCGGCGGTCAGGGCTTGCGGGCCAGGCCGCCCCAGCCGAGCATGGCGAACTCGCGCTGGAGGTGGGAGGAGATGAAGGCGTCGGTGTCGAGGAACTCGAAGTCACCGAAGAAGCGCTTGATCTCCGAGACCGTGCGCGGGAACAGGGCCGCGTTGGAGTGCTCGTAGACCTCGGTCAGCTTGCCGGTGTCGTCGCTGCGCGACTCGCCCGCGGTCATGTGGCTGATGGCCAGGTAACTGCCGGGGGCCATCATCTCGCGGAGCTTGGCCACCTGGTCGTACGGGTCGGGGATGAAGTGCAGCATCGCCATGAGCAGCACCGCCACCGGCTTGCCGGGGTCGATCAGACCTCCGGCGACCGCCTGCTCCCAGATCTCCTCGGGGCGGAGCAGGTCGCCTTCGACGATGGCCACCGTGGGCGAGTTGGCCAGCAGCGCCCGCCCGTGCACGCAGACGACCGGGTCGTTGTCCACGTAGACCACCCGCGCGTCGGGCGCGATCGAATGGGCCACTTCGTGCACGTTGCTCTGCGTGGGCAGCCCGGCCCCGATATCGATGAACTGCCGGATGCCGGCCTCACCCGCCAGGTGGCGTACCACGTTGCCCAGGAACTCCCGGTTGTGCCGGACACCGTCGCGGGACTCGGGGAACGCCTTGATGATCTGCTCGGCCGCCTCGCGGTCGGCGGCGAAGTTGTCCTTGCCTCCGAGCATGTAGTCGTAGATGCGGGCCACGTTGGGGACCTTGCTGTCCACCCCGGTGGGGACGCGCTCCGCTTCACGCTCGCCTTCAGTGGGGGTGTGCTCGCCCATGACCCTCCCTCGCCGACGGCCACCGCGTCCACCTCCCGGCTGGGCCCCGCCCATCCGGTCGGCTCTTCCTCCTCGCGCCGCGAGCGTACCGCAGCCGACCGACACAATCCCGGCATTTGTGACACACGACTCCACTCCCGGCCGATCCTGTCCGGTGCGGCACACCAGCTCAGTCCACCTCGACGTGGTCGAGGAAGTGGAGGAGGTGCGACAGGACCCGGATGCAGGCGGCGACCTCGGCTTCGGTGAGGTCACCGGCGGCCTGGCCCAGCACTGCGCGCTCGCGGTCGGCGACGGCGGTGATGGCGATCCGGCCCTGCTCGGTCAGGCGGATCAGGGAGGACCTCTTGTGCGCCGGGTTGGGGACGGACTCGACCAACCCGCGTGCGGCCGCGTCGTTGATCATGCGCTGGACGAACTGGCGGCTCAGCGCCTGGGCGCGGCCCATCTGGGGGACGGTCATCGGCCCGTGCTCGCGGAGCATGGTGAGCACCGCGCGCACCCCCACTGAAAGCCCCTCGATCGGGGAGTCCAGCTCCACCTTGCGATAGGCACGCCGGTACAGCGGCCCCACCAGGTCGAACACCTCGGCGAGCCGGTCGGCCAACTCTGGGGCGGCCGGGCCGCCGTCTGTCTCACTCACCCCACCATGATGACACCTAGGTTGTCATCTTCGGCCAATAATGACACCTTAGTTGTCATGAAGGATCTGTTCTGGCTCGACACCGGCACCGGCCGTCCGCTCGTCCTGCTGCACGGCGGCTTCATGGACCACGGCATGTGGGACCCCCAGATCCCGGTCTTCGCCTCGCGCTACCGGGTCATCGCCCCCGACGCCCGGGGCCACGGCCGCTCCGCCAACCCCATCGAGCCGTACCGGCTCACCGACGACCTCGCCGCGCTGCTGCGCCACCTGAACACCGGGCCCGCGATCCTGGTGGGGGTCTCCATGGGCGCGGGCATCGCGGTGGACACCGCGCTGGAGCATCCGGACCTGGTCAGCGCCCTGGTCATCAGCGGGGCCGGCACCAGCGAGCCGTACTTCGACGACCCCTGGACGACCCAGGCCCTGGCCGCATGGCGCTCGGCGATGGCCTCCGGCGATCTGGACGCCTCGGTCGAGAGGTTCATGCTCCTCGCCGCAGGCCCGCATCGCACCCTCGACGACCTCGACCCGGACGTCTTGAGCCACCTGCGCCGGATGACCCGGACCACCATGTCCAAACACACCACCGACGAACCCGACCTGCTCGTCCCAGTGCGCGACACCTGGGCCCGCGCCGCCGGCATCGAGGTCCCCGTACTGGCCGTCAACGGCGCCCTCGACTCCCCCGACCACATAGGCATGGCCGAACGCCTCACCCGCACTGTGCCCAACGGCCACGCGATCTCAATCGACGGCGCCGCCCACTACCCCAACCTGGAGCGCCCGGACGCCTTCAACAAGATCGTGGAAGACTTCGCCCGCGACGTGTGATCGCCCTGGCGGGAGAGAGCTGCCCGAGCCGGGAGCGTCCGGGCAACGGTGCGTCTTCCTTGCGCGCAAGGCGGGTGGGGTAGGTGCCGGAACCTGCGGCAACGCCATACCCTCCCGCCGCCGCCTCCTCCCGAACGGGGCACACGGGTGTGTCCGTGTTCGGGAGGGGGCGGTGGGAGGGCGTCGCGTACGCGCAGGTTCCGTCACCCGCCCCCATCCCGCCTTGCGCAAGATCCACCATTGCCCGGACGTCCCGGGCACACCTGGACACACCCCTCGGGGTCAGGGGGTGGCAGTCGGAGGCGGGGATGTCCTGGTCCAGAGGGTGGCGGCCCGAGACGGGCATGACCTGGCCCAGCAGGTGACCGCCCCAGACGGGCACGCCCCGGTTCAGGGGGTGGCGGCCCGACGCCGGGATGACCTGGCCCAGAAGGTAGCGGCCCGAGACAGGAACGTCCTGGTCCAGGGGGTGGCGGCCGGACGCCGGGATGACCTGGCCCAGAAGGTGGCGGCCCAAGGCGGGCATGCCCTGGCCCAGAAGGTGGCGGCCCGAGACGGGCATGCCCTGGCCCAGAAGGTGGCGGCCCGAGACGGGCATGCCCTGGCCCAGGGGATGGCGGCCCGAGACGGGCATGCCCTGGCCCAGGGGATGGCGGCCCGAGACGGGCATGCCCTGGCCCAGGGGATGGCGGCCCGAGGCGGGCATGCCCTGGGGATCCGTCCTACGCCTCCCTGTACGCCCCTGCTGTGTGTGCAGGCGGGGAGGCATCAGGCGGCCTCCTGGGTGGTTTGGGGGGTGGGGCAGAGGGCGGCGGGGAGGTGAGAAATGCGGGCCGGTGTGGGGAGTGGGCGGGTGGGGGTGGGGACCTTGGCGCAGGCGGTATCGGCCGGAGGGCCGAGGGGGTGGACGGTGAGGGTGGGGGCGGGAGTGGGGTGGCCGGGTTGCCAGCGGAGGGTGAACTCCATGCCGTCTATACGCAGGGAGTCGTCGATCGTACGGGTCGGTGCTAGCGGGTGGTCGCGGAGGAAGGCCAGGTGGGCGGTCAGGAGGCGGTCGGCCACCAGGCGGGCGCCCGTGACCGTGCACAGGGTGTGGCCGCATGCCGCGGCGGCCATGACGATCTCGGGCATGCCGAACCTGCGCAGGCCGCGGCCGGCCACGGTGCCCTGGGGGCCGGGGCGCCAGCCGATCCAGTCGTCGGTGACCGTGAAGTCGGGGCGTTCGCCGGCGCAGTCGGTGCAGTGGAAGACGACCGCGCCGGTGAGGGGATCGACCACCACGCCGTCGCACTCCGTGGCCAGGGCGCGGGCCGCCGCTCGTGCGGTGGGGGCCACGTCCACCTGGTCGGCGGGCGCGGCCGTGGCGGTGACCACGATGTGGTGCGCGGCCCGGCGTACGCGGTCGCGTTCGGGGCCCTCCTCGCCTGCGGCGCCCAGCATGGCGTGCACCTGCCGCCACGGTGAGTCCTTCGCCCGGCGGCGGGACAGGCGGAGGCGGTCGGAGCCGAGCCACTCGGCGGCGCAACGGCGGTGCGGACGGCACATCCGCCAGGGCACGACGGAGCCCAGACCTGACGGGACCCGGTCTATGGCGACCACGAATATCGAGGTGGTCTGGCGGGGCACGGCGAATGTGAGCTGCATTGAGCCCTCCTAGGCGGTGCGGCTTGCGGAAATCTCGGGAGTGTGGGTTTCCTTGCGCGGCGGCTCTCTTGTGGAGCAGCTTGCGCCGAGTCGAGGGCGCCTGGTTGGACCGAACGCGGTTCTGTGGATGGCGGGAGAGCCTGCCGCGATGCTGTGGATAAGTGCGGCGGAGTGCCTACGGCACGCGGAGGCGGCACACGTGTTTCGTACGACGGTATGCGGGCGGGGCTGCGGTGGGGACTGCGGTGGGGAGGGCGGCGTATCTGCGGGGCGTCGCGGAGAGTGGGGCAATGTAGTGGATTTGTGGGGTTAACGGGGTGGTCACGCCTTAGGCAGCGGCAAGTCATGGAATTTCGTGACACTCCGTCGCATGCGTATCTCCACCCCGTTCCGCGTCGGCGCGGTCACCCTGGCGTTGTCGGCGTTGTTGCCCGCCGGTGTCGCCTTCGGGCAGGCTCGGCCTGCTGGTATTGAGTTGTCGTTGCTCGGCCGGTATTCGGCCGGGGCCGTCGGTGTCGGTGCGGCGGAGATCACGGCGTACGATCCGAAGACCCGGCGGGTCTTCGTGGTGAACGCGGAGCAGGGCACGGTGGACGTGCTGGACATCGGCGATCCGCGTGACCCTCGGAAGATCATCACGCTGGCGACGCCCGGGGCGAACAGTGTGGCGGTGCACGGTGGGCTGGTGGCGGTCGCGCAGCAGGCGGAGGACAAGACCGCGCCCGGCAGTGTCGCGTTCTTCGACGCGCGCAGCGGGAAGAAGAAGGGGCAGGTCACGGTGGGGGCGCTGCCCGACATGCTGGCCTTCTCCCCCGACGGCCGGTACGTCGTGGTGGCCAACGAGGGCGAGGCCGCCTCCTACTGCGCCGGGGCCGTGAACGATCCGGAGGGGTCGGTCGCGGTGATCGACGTGCGGCGGGGCACCGTGCGTACGGCGACGTTCCGGGCCTGGAACGGCAAGGAGGACGAGCTGCGCGCGAAGGGCGTGCGGATCAGCGGGCCGGGCGCGAGCGCGAGCCGGGACCTGGAGCCGGAGTACGTCACCGTCGAGGGCGGGACCGCCTGGGTGACGCTGCAGGAGAACAACGCGCTGGCCGTCGTGGACCTGAAGCGGGCCGCGGTCGTGGGCATCGTGCCGCTGGGGCTGAAGGACCACGCGCGCGCAGGCATCGACGCCTCCGACCGCGACGGGAAGATCGACATCCGGCCCCGGCCGGTCAAGGGCGTGTACATGCCCGACTCGATCGCCGACTTCCGCGCCCGCGGGCGTACGTACCTCGTCACCGCGAACGAGGGCGACAGCCGCGACTGGGACTGCCACTCCGACGAGGTGCGGGTGAAGGACGTCCAACTGGCGCCGGAGAGGTTCCCGGACGCGGCCACGCTCAAGAAGGACTCCGAGCTGGGGCGGCTCACCGTCCTGGCGGACTCGCCGAAGGACGCGAACGGCGCCTACACCGACCTGTACGCCTTCGGCGCCCGCTCGGTGTCGATCCGCACGACCTCCGGTGAGCTGGTGTGGGACTCCGGCGACGAACTGGAGCGGCTCGTCGCGCAGGAGCTTCCCGAGCAGTTCAACTCCGACAACGAGGAGAACGACTCCTTCGACTCGCGCAGCGACAACAAGGGCCCCGAGCCCGAGGGCGTGACGGTCGGGTCGGTGCGCGGGCGTACCTACGCCTTCGCGGGGCTGGAGCGGGTGGGCGGCGTCGTCGCCTACGACGTGAGCGACCCGCGTGCGCCGCGCCTGGCCGGCTACGTGAACACCCGGGACTTCGCCGGCTCGGTGGAGGACGGCACGGCGGGCGACGTCGGACCGGAGGGCGTGCTGTTCATCGACGCCCACGACAGCCCGACGCGTACGCCGCTGCTGGTGGTCGGCAACGAGGTGAGCGGCACCACGGCCGTGTACGAGGTGCGTTCCTAGCCCTGGTTCACTCTGAGAACGGCCAGCGATCTGGGCGGCAGGAGCAGGCGGTCGCCGTCCAGGATGATGTCCTCGTCGGAGCCGAGCAGGACCTTGGCCGGCGCGATGGGCACCGTCGCGCGGGCCGGGCCCAGGTTGGCCGCGACGCGCAGCGACCCCCGGTGGACGACCAGCCACCGGGCGGTCTCGTCGTAGTCGACGTGGACCCGGTCGAGGCGGGGGTCGGTCAGCTCGGGCAGGACCTTGCGCAGCGCGATCAGGTCGCGGTACCAGTTCAGCAGCGAGCGGTGCGGCTCGCGGTCGAGCTCGCTCCAGTCGAGCTTGCTGCGCAGGAAGGTGGTCTTGTCCTGCGGGTCGGGGGCCTTGTCCGCCCAGTCGGGGTAGCCGTGGTCCACGAACTCGCGCCTGCGCCGGTCGGCCTCGCCCGCGGCCAGCTCGGGGTCCTCGTGGTCGGTGAAGAACAGGAACGGGGTGCGGGTGCCCCACTCCTCGCCCATGAACAGCATCGGCGTGAAGGGGCCGGTCAGCAGCAGGCCGGCCCCCACGCGGAGGAGTTCGGGGGGCAGGCGGTCGCCCTCGGCGCGGTTGCCGATCTGGTCGTGGTTCTGCAGGGCGCACACGAAGCGGTAGCCGGGCACGTGCCGGGCCGGACGGCCGTGGCTGCGGCCGCGGAAGGTCGAGTACGTGCCGTCGTGCAGGTAGGCCGAGGTGAGCACCTTGGCCAGGACCTCCAGCGAGCCGAAGTCGCAGTAGTAGCCGTGCCGCTCCCCGCTGAGCGCGGAGTGCAGGGCGTGGTGCACGTCGTCGTCCCAGACCGCGTCCAGGCCGTAGCCGCCGGACTCGCGCGGGGTGACCAGGCGGGGGTCGTTGAGGTCGGACTCGGCGATCAGGGTGAGGGGGCGGCCGAGGCTGGCCGCGAGGAGGTCCACCTCCACCGCCAGCTCTTCCAGGAAGTGCACGGCCCGCTTGTCGTGCAGCGCGTGCACGGCGTCCAGGCGCAGGCCGTCGATGTGGTAGTCGCGCAGCCATTGCAGGGCGTTGCCGATGAAGTAGCGGCGCACCTCGTCGGAGCCGGGCGCGTCGAGGTTCACCGCCTGGCCCCAGAAGCTGCCCAGGCCCTCGTGGAAGTACGGGCCGAAGGGGTGCAGGAAGTTGCCGGAGGGGCCCAGGTGGTTGTAGACGACGTCCAGGATCACGCCCAGGCCCGCGGCGTGGCAGGCGTCCACGAAGACCTTCAGGCCGTCGGGCCCGCCGTAGTTCTCGGTGACGGCGTAGAGGTCCACGCCGTCGTAGCCCCAGTTGTGCCGTCCGGGGACCGGCGCGACCGGCATCACCTCGACGAAGTCCACGCCGAGCTGGACGAGGTGGTCCAGGCGGGCCGCGGCCGACTCGAAGGTGCCCTCGGGGGTGAAGGTGCCGACGTGCATCTCGTAGATGACCGAGCCGCGCAGGTCGCGCCCGTGCCAGTCGTGGTCGCTCCAGGTGAACCGGCCGTGGTCGTAGACGCGGCTGGGCCCGAACACGCCGTACGGCTGGCGCCGGGTGCGCGGGTCGGGGCGCGGCTCGCCGCCGTCCACCCGGAACGCGTAGTCGGTGCCGTGGTCCACGCCCTCGATCTCGGCGGTCCACCAGCCGCCCCGCGCCGGCCGCATGGGATGCCGGACGCCGTCGATCTCGACCTCCATGGTGGTGGCGGCCGGCGCCCACACCTCGAACAGGTTCGGTGTCCACGCGTTAGGCATCTCGGGGGGCATCCCTTTCCAGTAGTGCGACCGGGTACCGGGACAGCAGGTGGGCGAGGGGGAGCCGCCCGGTGTGCACGCAACCGGTGAGCAGGTCGTGCCACCGGCCGGGCGGGAGCATGATCGTGGTGCCGCGCCAGCCGCCCTCGCGCTCCAGGCGCACCGGGAGGCGGGTGGCGACCGCGACGGCCCGCTCGTCGCCGCGGAAGAAGGCGATCACATGCCCGGCGGCGGGGCCGTCGGCCTCCAACGGCTCGTACGCCGCGCCGGGCCCGAGCCTGCGGCGCACGGCCAGCGCCGCCTTGGTGAGCCGCAGCTTGGCGGAGTCCCATTCGGTGACCGGCTCGCACGGGTAGCGCACCGGGCGCCGGTTGTCCGGATCGACGAGGGAGAAGTCGGTGATCTCGTTGCCCTGGTACAGGTCGGGCACGCCGGGCATCATGAGCTGGACGATCTTCTGCCCGAGCGAGTTGGACATCGCGTACGGCTCGATGGCCGCGGTGAACGCCGCCACCGACTCGCCGCACTCCTCGATGGCGCGGGCGGCGAAGTCGCGGATGCCGCGCTCGTAGTCGGGGTCGCCGGACATCCAGGAGATCGCGGTCTTGGCCTCGCGGGCGGCCTTGAGCAGGTACGCGGCGAAGCGCTCGGCGTCGATCGGCCAGGCGCCCATGAGGTTCTGCCAGGCGAGGTAGTCCAGCGCGGGATCGAAGGCGACCCGGGCCGACCACGCGGTGACCGCCTCGCGCCACTCCGCGTGCATCTCCGACAGGACCGCGAGGCGGGCGCGTACGTCCTCCGAGCGCTTGGTGTCGTGGGTGGACAGGGTGGTCATGGACGCGGGCGGCATGGCGTCGCAGTAGTCGTGGAAGTCGGCGACCGGCAGCCCGAAGTGGTCGGGCTCGCCGCCGACCTCGTTCAGGCAGGCGAGGGGGTACCAGCGGTAGAGCGCGGTGTCCTCCACGCCCTTGGCCATCACCGGCCCGCAGGTCTGCTGGAAGCGCACCACGGCCTCGGCCGGGCCGTACAGCACGCGACGCTCGACCTCGCTCACGGCCTCCCGGTCGCCGAGGCGGGCCGCCGCCTTGCGCGCGGCCACCTCGACCAGGCCGGCCGACTCCTCCGGCACCGGCTCCCCCGGCACCACGTACGCCCGGTAGACCGGCATCGCGGCCAGCAGCTCGACCAGGGCCGGGCGCAGCTCCGGCCGGCCCCCGATCGCGGCCAGCAGCCGGTCCACCTCGGAGGTGAAGAACAGGTCCAGCACGTGCCGCTTGGAGGTGTAGGTGACCTCGGCGTAGTCGTGCGGCATGCCGGTCTGGCGCACGAACAGGTCGATGAGGGGTTCGCGCCCGGCCGGGTCCACGAACAGGCCGGTGATACGGTTCAGCGCGTCGTAGCCGGTGGTGCCGGCGCAGGGCCAGTCGTCCGGCAGCAGCTCCGGGCCGACCAGGATCTTCTCCGCGACCGTCCACACCCCGCCCGTACGCTCCGAGAGCCGGGCGAGGTAGCCGCGCGGGTCGGCCAGCCCGTCGGGGTGGTCCACCCGCAGCCCGGCCACGATGCCCTCCTCGACCAGCGACAGGATGACCTGGTGGGTGGCCTCGAACACCTCCGGGTCCTCCACGCGCAGCCCGATCAGGGAGGAGACGTCGAAGAAGCGCCGGTAGCCGGGGCCCTCGCGGAAGCTCACCAGGCGGTAGTGGTCGTCGGGCAGCGGGAACTCGTGGTCGTGGTAGCGCAGCACGTCGCCGTCGGCACGCACGGCGTCGGGCCCGTCGTCGCCGAGCACCGGCATGGCCATCTTGCCGTCGCGCCAGTCGATGTCGAACCAGCGCGCGTACGGCGACTTCGGCCCGTCGCGCAGCACCCCCCACAGCGCCGCGTTGCCCGACTCCGGCACCGGGACGGTCATGTGGTTGGGCACGATGTCCAGCACGATGCGCAGGTCGTGCGCGGCCAGCCGCTCGGCCATGGCGCGCAGGCCCTTGATCCCGCCGAACTCCTCGCGCACCCGCGAGTGGTCGGTCACGTCGTAGCCGTGCCGCGACTCGGGCACGGCCTGGAGGATCGGCGACAGGTAGACGTGGGTGACGCCGAGATCGCGCAGGTACGGCGCCAGCTCCGCCACGTCGTCGAAGCCGAAGTCGGGGGTGAGCTGGAGCCGGTAGGTGGAGATCGGCGGGGCGTAGGCATCCTCAGACACGGCGCAGCACCCGCACCGAACGGCCGGCCACGGCCACGCCCTCTCCGGCCCGGCACGCCCGGGTATCCAGCGTTATCGGCATCGCCGTGTCGATCTCGGTCAGCCACATGTCGCCGTACCCCTCCGGAATCGTGAACCTGATGACCTCGTGGTGTGCGTTGAACAGCAACAGGAAAGAGTTGTCGGAGATGCGCCGGCCGCGCCGGTCGGGCTCGGTGATCGCGTCGCCGTTGAGGAAGACGGCCAGCGACTTGGCGTAGCCGACCTTCCAGTCGGCGTCGGTCATCTTCTCCCCCGCCGGGGTGAGCCAGGCGATGTCGCTCAGCCCGTCCTCCGAGCCGCGTACGGGACGGCCGTAGAAGAACCGCCTGCGCCGGAAGACCGGGTGCTCGCGGCGCAGCCTGGCCAGGCTCTTGGTGAACTCCAGCAGCAGCCAGTTCTCCTTCACATCCGACCAGTCCACCCAACTGATCTCGTTGTCCTGGCAGTAGGCGTTGTTGTTGCCGCGCTGGGTGCGGCCCAGCTCGTCGCCGTGCGAGAGCATCGGCACGCCCTGCGACAGGAACAGCGTGGTCAGGAAGTTGCGCTTTTGCTGCTCGCGCAGCGACTCGATGGCCAGTGACGCCGGCCCCTCCACGCCGCAGTTCCAGGACCGGTTGTCGTCGGTGCCGTCGCGCCCGCCCTCGCCGTTGGCCGCGTTGTGCTTTTCGTTGTACGACACCAGGTCGCGCAGGGTGAACCCGTCGTGGCAGGTGACGAAGTTGATCGAGGCGGCGGGACGGCGGCTGTCGTCCTGGTACAGGTCGCTGGAGCCGGTCAGCCGGGAGGCGAACTCGGGCAGCGCGGCCGGCTGCCCGCGCCACAGGTCGCGGATGGTGTCGCGGTAGCGGCCGTTCCACTCGGTCCAGCGGGCCGGGAAGTTGCCCACCTGGTAGCCGCCGGGGCCGACGTCCCACGGCTCGGCGATCAGCTTGACCTGCGACAGCACCGGGTCCTGCTGCACCAGGTCGAAGAACGCGCTCAGCCGGTCCACCTCGTGCAGCTCGCGGGCCAGGGTGGCGGCCAGGTCGAACCGGAAGCCGTCCACGTGCATCTCGGTGACCCAGTACCGCAGCGAGTCCATGATCATCTGCAGTACGTGCGGCGAGCGCATCAGCAGGCTGTTGCCGGTGCCGGTGGTGTCCATGTAGTAGCGCGGGTCGTCCTCGACCAGCCGGTAGTAGTCGGCGTTGTCGATCCCGCGGAAGCTCAGGGTCGGGCCCAGGTGGGAGCCCTCGGCGGTGTGGTTGTAGACGACGTCGAGGATCACCTCGATGCCGGCCTCGTGCAGCGCCTTGACCATGGCCTTGAACTCCAGCACCTGGCCGCCGCGCTGGCCGGTGGAGGAGTAGGCGTTGTGCGGGGCGAAGAACCCGATGGTGTTGTAGCCCCAGTAGTTGGTCAGCCCCCGCTCCACCAGCACCTGGTCGGTGACGAACTGGTGCACCGGCATCAGCTCGATCGCGGTCACGCCCAGCCCGGTCAGGTGGTCGATGATCTCGGGGTGGCCGAGCGCCGCGTACGTGCCGCGGATGCGCTCGGGGATCTTGGGGTGCTTGATGGTCAGGCCGCGGACGTGCGCCTCGTAGATCACGGTGTCGTGGTACGGCGTCGCCGGCGGGCGGTCGTGGCCCCAGCCGAAGAACGGGTTGATCACGATCGAGCGCGGCACGTACGGCGCGGAGTCCTCGTCGTTGCGGCTGTCGGGCTGGCCGAAGTTGTAGCCGTAGACGGCCTGGTTCCAGGTCACCTCGCCCTCGATCGCCTTGGCGTAGGGATCGAGCAGCAGCTTGGCGGGGTTGCAGCGCCGGCCGCGGGCGGGGTCGTACGGGCCGTGGACCCGGTAGCCGTAGCGCTGGCCGGGGCCGATGCCGGGCAGGTACGCGTGCCAGACGAAGCCCTCGCACTCGGTGAACTCCACCCGGCTCTCTTTGCCGTCCTCATCGAACAGGCACAGCTCCACCTTCTCCGCCGCCTCGGAGTAGAGCGCGAAGTTCGTGCCCGCGCCGTCGTACGTGGCGCCGAGCGGGTAGGGGTCGCCCGGCCAGATCTCCGTCATCACACCGCCTTTCGACCCCGTGTTTCCCGCCTTACCCCGGCCAGGGGCGTCAGCGGTGTGGGGTTATGCCCATACTTTCCACCCCCCATGCCTTCCGGCACACCCCGGCACGCCGGTCGGGGCCGCTTCATCCGGCGCTTACACGTTCGTACGTGCGGCGTAACACGCCGGCGGAATGATGTTCCATGCCTTCCGGTACGGAACCCGCGGACGGCGGCCTGCTGTTCCGCGAGGTGCACGGTTACCGGCGCGCGTTCCGCATGGCCGGTGACGGGCCCCCGCTGCTGCTCATCCACGGCATCGGCGACAGCTCGGCGACCTGGGAGCCGGTGCTGCCGCTGCTCGCCCGCCGGTTCACCGTGATCGCCCCCGACCTGCTCGGCCACGGCGAGTCGGACAAGCCGCGGGCGGACTACGCGGTGGCGGCGTACGCGTGCGGCATGCGCGACCTGCTCAGCGTCCTGGGCGTGGACCGGGTGACGGTGGCCGGGCACTCCCTCGGCGGCGGCATCGCGATGCAGTTCGCCTACCAGTTCCCCGAGCGGTGCGAGCGGCTGGTGCTGGTGGACTCCGCGGGCGTGGGCGCCGAGGTGCACCCGCTGCTGCGCGCCGCCAGCGGCCCGCTGGCCGACACCGGGATCAGGCTGGTGACCTCGCCCCCGGCGCGCGCGGCGGCGCGCCTGGCCGCCCCGCTGCTGCGGCTGGGACTGGGGCTGGGCACCGACTTCGACTACGTGATGGAGCGCTACCAGAGCCTGACCAGCGCGACCGCGCGCACGGCGTTCCTGCGCACGCTGCGGGCGGGCGTGGACTTGCGCGGGCAGGCGATCACCATGCTGGACCGCTGCTACCTGACCGCGGGCCTGCCGACGCTGATCGTGTGGGGGGCCGGCGACCGGGTGATCCCGGTGCGGCACGCGTACGTGGCGCATGCCGCCATGCCGGGCAGCGTGCTGGAGGTGTTCGACCGGGCCGGGCACTTCCCGCACCGTGACGACCCGGAGCGCTTCGCCAAGCTGGTGGAGTCGTTCATCGAGACCACCGCGGCGGCGGAGTACGACCCGGAGAAGTGGCGCGCGCACCTGCGCGCGGGCCGTCCGGGCGACGGCGGCCCGTCCAGCGGCTCCTGACCGCGCGCCGCCGATCTCATGGTGCGAGCCGATCTCATGGTGCGATGGGTACGGCTTGCGCCCCTCCCGCGGCACGCAAGCCGTACGTCCATCGGTGCCGCCGTGGTCACCGCGGCATCGGGTCCGGTGCGCACGCGCGCCGGACCCGCCCCCACAAGCCGCCGCGGTCCGTGGCGCTCATCCCTCGCCTTTGGGCATGTCGAGCAGTATCAGGTGGCCCGTCCCGGAGCAGACGCGGCACTCCCTCGCGGCGTCGGCCGCGATGCCGCCGTGGCAGGCGGAGCACTGGACCAGCGAGTCGAACAGCCGGTCCCGGTAGACGTGGCGGGTGAGATGGCGCTCGATCCGCCATTCCTGCGTCCAGGCGAACGCGTCCACTTCCGCGAAAGCCGCGTCACTGCCGTTCCAGAGGGCCTTGTAGAGGAAAAACAGGGGGTTGAGGTGTAACCCGGGCGGGTTACCATGGAGCATTGAGACATCGCCTCCGTTCGAGCAGGAGCGAGCGGCGAAGTGAATCGGCTGGGTCGATGGAGCGAACATCGACCCAGCTTTCCGTCTGCGCCGCGAGGGCGGCCCCTGCCCTGTCTGCCGCGGCACAGCCGCCGTCATTCGTGAGCCGTCATTAGTGAGCATCGCCCCCTTCCCACCGAGACGGACGCCTGCGGTGCGGGCGGGCCCGTCCGGTCCGCCCGCCGACTCGGCCCCTACTTCGGATGGTGCAGGGTCACCGGCTGCTTGGCAAGGGAATTCTGGCAAATTGCCAACGGCAAATTGCCAGAGCACAAGTGTGCATCCGGAGTACACATCCGCGGGCGCGGAGGTATCTTCCCTACTACAGGCGCTATGAACAGGCGGTTTACTCAGCGCGCGGACACTCGGACGCATTCGCGGAAGGGGAGGACCGGGATGACAGCCCCTAACCCAACTCTCCGTCAACGTCAACTTGCCACAAGGCTACGTCAGTTGCGCGCGGATTCCGGGTTGACGATCGAGGACGTCGCCAAGCACCTCGACTGCTCCCCTTCGCGGATCAGTCGATGGGAGACCGCGCAGCGCGGCGTGCAGGCGCCACTGGTCAGGCAGCTCTGCCAGTTGTACGGGATCACCGACCAGCAGCAGATCGACTCGCTGCTCAACCTGGCGCGCAACGCCAAGCGGCACGGGTGGTGGCAGGAGTTCGACGACCTGGACCTCACGCCGTACATCGAGCTGGAGGCGAAGGCGGCGGCGATCAGCAACTACGAGACCAGCATCATCCCCTCGCTGGTCCAGACCGAGGACTACGCGGTCGCGATCATCCGCGGCAGCCTGCCCCGGATCAAGGACTCGGTGCTCAAGACGCGGGTCGAGGCGCGCATGGAGCGCCGCCAGCGCATCCTGCACCAGGAGAACCCGCCCGACTACTGGATCCTGCTGGACGAGGCGGCGCTGCACCGCCACGTGGGCGGCCCCGACGTGATGCGCGAGCAGCTCGAACAACTCCTTAGATATGCCGAAAAGCCCGATATAACGCTTCAAGTCATCCCTTACACCGAAGGTGCGCACATGGGGATGAATGCGGCGTTCATCCTGCTAGAGATCCCAGAACCCGGCATTTCGGACACTGTGTATATCGAGAGCCTATTGGGCGGCATTTACTACGAAAAGCCCACAGAAGTGGATAAGTTTCGCGAAGCGCTGGATCATCTACGGGCCATCGCACTCAACCCGCAACGTAGCCAAGATTTGATCAAGCGCGTGGCGGCGCGCATTGGCACCGAGCCCGAGTATCCGCGATGATGTTGCTCGCTCGCAACACCAACCTCAACACCACCAAAGGTGACAAATGACACCGATGACTCATATTCCGCCGCATGGGCTCGACTGGCGGATCTCCAGCAAGTGCAACGGTGGCGCTTGCGTCCGGGTCGCCGTGGACGGCGACACGGTATATCTGGGCGACACCAAGAACCCCGCAGTGGCCCTGAGGTTCACCCGCGAGCAGTGGCAGGCGTTCACCGCCGACATCGCGTCCGGCGCGGTATCCGCGTCCCGTTGACATCGCGAAAAGGGCGGGCCGGTTTCGGCCCGCCCTTTTCCATGCCCTGCCGCGCTCCCAACCGCCTGACCGTAATACCGGATTAACGGATGTTCTATCCGATTTGATGAGGCTAAGGTAAAATTCTGCTGGCGCGGTAGCGAGGAATGATCTGGCCGACCTCTGGAGGATGGTGTATGGAGACCCGGCGGATCTCCTACAGCGAACGGCAGGAATCCCGCCCACGCGCGGGCGCCCTGAGCACGGCGACCCTCCCCCAGCGCATCGCCGCCGGCTCAGCCGTGGCCGCGCCCGCCGGCAGCGCCGCCGGCCCTTCCTCAACGCGCACGTCGAGGTGCGCACGCCACCAGGCGGTACGCCGCCTGTCGGCCACCTAGGCGCCCGCCGGGCGCCCGCTCCATGCCGGCCGGCCTCCTGCGCCGAGGCCCCCGGGAACGGACTACGGACAACGAAGGCGGCTAAGGGCGACCCACTATGGCAGATCCATAGCGAAGGGCAGCAGCAGGCAGTGATCACACCGTAGAGATGGCATTGACCTCCTTAGTCTCGTCGGCCACAACGAACATCAGGAGAGACGATGAGACCATCCGAAACCGCACCTTCGGATCTCGACTGGCAGACGCCGCCGAACTGCGCCGGCGGCAACTGCATCCAGGTCGCCCGCAGCGGCGACGGCGTGCTGATGCGCGACTCCAAGAACCCCGACATGCCGCACATCAGGTTCTCCCCCGAGTCCTGGGCCGCCTTCGTGCGGAATGTGAAGACGGGGAGGTACGACCGCGAGAGTCGATGAACACCCCGCAGCCGGATCGGCCCGGCGGGCGCGCCCTGCCGCAGCCCGACGCCGACGACCAGATGGAGATCACCTTCGAGGACGACTGCGTACGGCTGCGGTCGGGGCTCGACGGGACGACCCTGCGCTTCTCGCTGCAGGAGTGGGACGCGTTCGTCTCGGCGGTCAAGAGCGGCCACCTCGCGCTCTGACCGCCTGACGCGATCCCACCCCGCCATGCCCGCGATCAGCACCGGCTCACTACCGGCTCAGTACCGGCTTACCACCGGCTCAGTACGGCTCAGTACCGGTTGCCCGACGGGGGCCAGGGCCGCTGGCCGACCGGCGGCGGGTACCCGCCGGGCTGCCCGCCCGGGTAGGGCCGGCCCTGGTACGGCTGGCCCTGCCACGGCTGCGCCGGCGCCGACGGGAACGGCGCCACGGCCGCCGCCTGACGGCGCTGGAACGCCCGCCGCCGCGACGAGCTGATGATCAGTGTGATGATCAGGATCAGCAGCAGGACGCCGCCGCCGATGATGGCCAGGCCCAGGCCGCCGATCTGGAAGCTGAAGCCGCCCTCGCCCGAGGCCGGGGAGGCGTTGACGTCGGCGGGCGTCTTGTCGCGCCCGGCGGCGATGGCCTCCTGGCTGTCGGTGACGTAGTTCGCGACGTACGGGTGGTCCGGGTAGAGCTGGGCCACCTTCTGGAACTTCGGCAGCGCCGCCTTGTAGCGGTCGGCGAAGAAGTCGTCGAGCGCGGAGTTGTAGACCTTGGTGGTCTCCGACTGCACCGGCTTGACGTTGTTCGCCGCCAGGAACTCGTTGACCTGGCCCACCGGCAGGATCCAGCTCTGGTTCTCCTGCGACTCGCCGGTCTCGCTGCCCAGCCCGCCGACCAGGACCCCGATCACCTTGCCGGCCTCGTTGAACACCGGGCCGCCGGAGTTGCCGCCCCAGGACGGCGCCTGCGCCTGGATGTAGGGCACGCCGCCGGTCGTGGTGCGCTCGGCGTTGAAGGCGCCCTCGGTCAGCGACGGGTACAGCTTGGACTGCAGGCTGACGAACGAGGCGTTGGTCACGATGCCGGGGAAGCCGCTGATGAACAGCTTGTCGCCGACCCGGGCGTCGCCGTCGGTGCCGAGCGTCAGCGTGGGCACGTTGCGGACGGTGCTCGACTTCAGCAGCGCGTAGTCCTTGCCGGGGTACACCTCGCCCTGCGCGATGACCTCGATCGGGGTCTGCGTGGCCGTGCGGTCCATGCCGCCGCCGGGCAGCGCCGAGATGACGTTGAGCGACTTGGTCACGTCGCTGAACTCGGCGTTGGCCGCGTTGAACTTGGTGTAGACATCGACGATCAGCTCGGTGAGCTCCTTGTCCGGCTCCACCGACCCCATCAGGTTGTTCAGCAGCTCGGTCGCGTCCTTGGTGGTCACGTCCTGGATGGACGCGGCGAAGGAGGCGCGCAGGTCCTCGTCCGACTGGCCCACGCAGTGCGCGGCGGTGACCATGTAGCCGTCGGGCGTGATCCACCAGCCGGTGCACCAGAAGGAGAGCTCGCCGTCAACGGGGCGTACCGGGTTGATCGGGGCGAGGTAGGTGTTCACGTCCGCGGAGATCTTCCGGAACACCCACTTGAAGATGCTCTGCGAGTCGGAGGGGATGCGGCCCGCCGCCACGTGCTTCTGCGCCTGATCGAAAAGGCCCTGGTAGGCGTCGGTCACGCCCGCCGTGGGCACGCTCATCTTCGCCGTGTAGGCGAGGTTGAGCAGTTGCACGGCCGGGTTGGCCTGCGCGGCGAGCCTGGTGCCGATGGCGACCTCGCGTGGCGGGTCGTCCTCGGCGTATGCCCCTCCGCCGAGCACCGCCATGTACGCCGCCAGCGCCGCCACGACCAGGGCGCGCCCTCTCCATCGCTTCACGGTTCCACCCAGTACGTCCAGATTTTTCACCACTCGCAGGACAGTGTGCGGGACGCCACTTGCGTGCGGCTTGGAGCCCGCCTGATCGCGGGGTGAAATCAGGGGGCCTGGAAGACCGGTGTGGCGGCGCCCTGGAGGGTGCGGGCGGACAGGCGCGGCGTGCGGGACGGCTCGGGGCCGCGCCGCGGGCCCCTGACGGCCAGGAAGGCGCCGTCGCCGTCGTGGCGGCCCACGGTGATGCCGGTCACCTGGCGGCTGCCCGCGGCCAGGTAGTACCAGCGGCGCGAGGGCGCGCGCCACCAGGTGCCCGAGACGATGTCGCGGCCCAGCCGGCTGCAGTCCCAGGTGTCGCGCCGCTGCCCGGTCGTGATGGCGCGGGTGCGGCCCCGGGCGGTCACCAGCAGCACGCCGCGGGTCACGCTGCCGCCGTCGGCGCCGGTGAACCGCAGGCAGATCCACCGCCCCCGCGCCCGCTCCGGCAGCCGCCCGGCCCAGAACTCCCAGGCGGTGGCCGAGCGCACCTCGCCGGCGGGCCAGCGCACCGGGCACCCGGCCCGCGTCCACGCGCCGAACCCGGCCGGCGCGGCGCTCAGCTCGTACGGCCCCGGGGCGCCGGCCTCGGCGGGCGGCGGCGGCTCGTACCGGATCGCGGCCATCCC
The DNA here is from genome assembly GCF_014202315.1 of Thermocatellispora tengchongensis. Lineage (GTDB taxonomy): Bacteria > Actinomycetota > Actinomycetes > Streptosporangiales > Streptosporangiaceae > Thermocatellispora > Thermocatellispora tengchongensis. The sequence goes on from NZ_JACHGN010000021.1 coordinate 124,887, forward strand.
GGCCCCGCCGAGATCGATCATCGTGTACGGGGCGCCGCCCGCCACCGCAGGCGCCCGCAGCCGGAACACCGGCCCGCGCCCCCCGCACCGCTCGCGCCCGGCGGCCACCACCTCCGCCGGCACCGGGTCGGTCACCCCGTCGCGCACCCCGAGCGCCCGCCACCGCGGCTCCGCCCCGGCCAGCGGCGCCACGGCGACCTCGGTGACCCACGGCGGCAGCAGGTAGCGCCCCGGCGCGACCTCCAGCGGCCCCGCCGCGCCCCGCCGGGCGCCCCGCGGCTCGGCGAACACCGCGACGGCGGGCCTGCGGGCAGCGGTCCCATCACCGGTGGCCCCGTCAAGGGCACTGGCGGAGGGGGTGGGGGCGGCGGACGCCACGGACGGGATCGGTGTCGCGGGCGCGGCCGGCGCGACGGGCTCGGTGTAGCGGGCCACGCGGCCGGGGACGCGCAGGAGCACCACCCGGCCGCCGCCGACCGTGCCCGCGTACAGGAGCTGGGGCGGGGTGCGGGCGGGGGCGCCCCAGGCGGCGAGGGCGCGGCCGAGGAGGGCGCGGTCGGCGCGGAGGTCGCCGCGGGGCTCCCAGGACTCGGGGCCGGGGTCGGGGGTGGCGCGCCAGGCGCCGGCGGGGACGAGCGCCACGCCGGGGCCGCCGGACCCGGGGTGGCCGGCGGGGGCGGCGCCGCGGGCGGGGGTGTGGCCGCCGCCGGAGAGGCCGAGCCAGATCGGGATGGTCGCCGCGAGCACCGCGGCCACGGTGACCGCGACCATCACCGGACGCGCCCGGGAGCCGGGCAGGCGGGCGTACACGCGGGCCAGCGTGGGGTCGGCGGACGGGCGGCACAACCGCCCCGCCGCGCCGTGGCGGGCCTCCAGCCCCGCCACGGCCGCCAGGGCGCGGGCCGGATGCGCCAGCCCCGCCGCCGCCAGCTCCTCCGGGCGCAGCCCTTCGAGCCGGGTCAGCGCGTACGCCGCGCGCGCCGCGGCCGGGAGCCGGTCCAGCTCGGCGGTGAAGCCGACGTCCTCGCCGCGCACGGTGGCCGGCACGATCTCCAGCCCGGCCCGCCACCAGGACGTGCGCCACGGGCGCCGCCGCCCGCCGGGGGCGAGGGCGTGCAGCCGGTCGCGGCGCAGGGCGGCGCGCAGCACCCGGCGCCGGGCGAGCGGGTAGAAGTCGTCACCGGCGCGGGCGGCGCGGGCCAGCGCCCTGGCCGCGAGCCGGTGCGCGGTGACGAGACGGCGCTCGGGATCGTGCTCGCGTGGCGGGAGCACCAGGTAGGCGAGCCAGACCAGGTCACGGTACGGCCGCGCCAGCGCCCGGTCGTCGCGCACCGAGCGTCTCGCCACCTTCGACCTCCCCACGATCGGTAGCCGGGCGACCACCTGATGTGACACCAGATGGTAGGCGGCGCCCCGGCGGCGCGTCCCGGATAACCGGAAAATCCCTCGGGGCTACAGGGTCCGGACGCGGGCCGAGGTGGGGTCGAACAGGGGCTCGGGCGTCACCGTGCCGGTGGCCCTGGCGCCGAACAGGTCGATGGTGATCTTGGTGCCGGGGTCGGCGTGCTCGGCCGGGAGATAGGCGTAGGCGATGGAGGCGTCCACGGTGTAGCCGTAGCCGCCGGAGGTCACCCGGCCCACCACCGTGTCGCCCACGCGGACGGGCTCGTTGCCGAGCGCCACCGCGCGGGGGTCGTCCAGGACGAGGCAGCGCAGGTGGCGGCGGGCGGGGGCCTCGCGGGCGCGCAGCAGGGCGTCGCGGCCGAGGAAGCCGCCCGGCTTGTCGGGTTTGACGCAGAAGCCCAGCCCCGCCTCGTACGGCGTGACCTCCGGGCCGATGTCGGCGGCCCAGACGCGGTAGCCCTTCTCCAGCCGCATGCTGTCGATCGCCCGGTAGCCGCCCGCGACCATGTCCTCGATCTCACCGGCCTCCCACAGGGTGCGCCAGAGCGCGGCGCCGTACTCGCTGGAGCAGTAGAACTCCCAGCCCGCCTCGCCGACGAACGTCACCCGCAGCGCCATCACCGGCACGTCGCCGAGCGTGATCTCGCGCATGGACATGAACGGGAAGTCCATCGGGTCGGGCGTCAGTTCGGCGACGATCGCCCGCGCCGACGGCCCCCACAGGCCGAAGCAGGCGTACTGGCCGGTGACGTCGGCCACCCGCACGGCCGCGCCGCGCTCGGCCGCGCGCGAGCGCAGCCAGCCGAGGTCGTGGGTGCCGAACGCGGTGCCGGTGACGATCAGGAAGTCGTCCTCGCCGCGCCGGGTCACGGTGAAGTCGCACTCGATGCCGCCGCGCGCGTTGAGCGCCTGCGTGTACGTCACCGCCCCCACGCCGCGCGCCACCTCGTTGTCGCACACCCACTCCAGGAACGCGGCCGCGTCGGGCCCGGTCACCTCGATCTTGGCGAACGACGACTCGTCGAACAGCCCGGCCCCGGCCCGGGTGGCCAGGTGCTCCGCCCCGATCGCGGTGGACCAGTGCCGCCCGGCCCACCCGCGCGGGCGCAGCCGCTCCAGCGCCGGATCGGCGTTGCTCTCGTAGTAGTTGACCCGCTCCCAGCCCGACTTCTCGCCGAACACCGCGCCGTGCTCGCGGTGCCAGGCGTACGCCGGCGAGGTGCGCAGCGGGCGCCCGGCGGAGCGCTCGTGGCCGGGGTAGCGGATGTCGTAGTAGGTCTCGTAGTTCTCCACCGTGCGCTTGAGCGTGTACGACGGCGAGCGGTACTGCCGCCCGAACCTGCGCACGTCCATGTGCCACACGTCGTACCCGGGGTCGCCGTCGGCGATCCAGCGGGCCATCACCATGCCCACGCCGCCCGCGCCCGCGATGCCGTGGGCGCAGAACCCGGCCGCGACGAAGAACCCGCCGACCTCGCTCTCGCCCAGGCAGAACTCGTTGTCGGGGGTGAACGCCTCGGGGCCGTTGATCAGCTTGCGGATGCCGATGTCGGCCATGGCGGGCACCCTGATCCGGGAGTTGGCCGCGATCTCCTCGAACCGCTCCCAGTCCTCGGCCAGCAGCTTGCCGTTGAAGTCGGCCGGGACGCGGTCGAAGGAGCGCGGGGTGGCGGTCCAGGGCGCGGAGCGGCGCTCGTACCCGCCCATGACCAGGCCCTGGACCTCCTGCCGGTAGTAGACGAGCAGGTCGGGGTCGCGCAGGTTGGGCACGGCGCCGAGGCCGCCGGGGAAGGGCTCGGTGACGATGTACTGGTGCGACATGGGCACGATCGGCACCCGCACGCCGACCATGCGGGCGATCTCGGCGGCGTACATGCCGCCGCAGTCGACCACGATCTCGCACTCGATGTCGCCCTGGTTGGTGCGGACCCGGCGCACCCGGCCCCGCTCGGTGTCGATGCCGAGCACCCGGGTGCGGGTGTGGATGCTCGCGCCGCCCTTCCTGGCGTGCGCGGCCAGCGAGTTGCACAGCGCCGCCGGGTCCACCTGGCCGTCGGAGGCGAGGTACGCGGCGCCGACGACGCCGGTGGGGTCCATGGGCGGGAACAGCTCCGCGGCCTCGGCGGCGGAGATCTCCTGGAGCGGCAGCCCGAACGTGCGCGCCCAGCCGATCTGACGCCGGATCTCCTCCATCCGCTCCGGCGTGGACGCCAGCCGGATGCCGCCGCACTCCACCCACCCCGGTGGGTGCTCGCTCGCCTCCAGCCGGCGGTACAGCTCCACCGAGTACTGGTTCATCCGGGTCAGGGTGGGGTCGGCGCGGAGCTGGCCGACCAGGCCCGCGGAGTGGAAGGTCGATCCGCTGGTCAGCTCGTCGCGCTCCAGCACGACCACGTCGCGCTCGCCCAGCTCGGTGAGGTGGAAGGCGACGCTCGCCCCGCCCACGCCGCCACCGATGATCACGATTCTGGCCGAGGCCGGCAACGCCCTGGCAGTGGCCACCCGCTCGCTCCCGTCGGATCAGGTCCGGCACGCGTTGGGGTCCGGCACGGATCCGGCCCGGCATAGACGCTAGGCGAGCCGGGCCGGAATGTCACGACACCTGACACGTGAGGACGATCACGAACGCGGGTCGGCGGCGATCACCTTGTGCAGCCGGATGGTGTCGGCCTCGGTCCAGCCGTCGGGCGGCGCCACCGCGGCCCAGCCGTCCACGACGTTGGCGCCGTACTGGTGGCCGTGGCCGGGCGGCACGTTGTTGGCGAACATCAGGTCCACCACCACCTGCCAGAACGTGACCACCGGGTACCAGCGCATGGCGGGCGCCACGTCGGGGCCGCGCGGCTGGACGTCCAGCCAGGCGGGTTTGTCCCACAGCAGGTCGGGGGTCCACCAGACCACCGGGTCGGAGGCGTTCTGCAGGTAGACGACGTGCGGCTGGGGCGGCCCCGCCAGGTCGGCGGGGAACTGGCCGAACCTGACCTCGCGCCCGCCCTGGTAGACCGGCCGCCACATCGGCGTGCCGGGCTCGCGGCCGGCGATGAGCGAACGCCAGATGGGGTTGGCGTTCGGCGGGCCGACCAGCAGCGCGCCGTCGGTGCCCTCGACCAGCGAGCGCAGGTCGCGGAAGTGCTCCTCGAAGCCGTAGGAGCCCAGGCTCTCGCCGAAGACCAGCAGCTTGGGCCGCTCGTCCGGCGCCATGGCCTCCCACCTGGCCCGCACCTCGCGCACCAGCGCCCCGGCGGCCTGCGCGGCCTTCTCGCGGTCCACCACGAACGACAGCCAGCTCGGCAGGTAGGAGTACTGCATGGCGACGAGCGCGGTGTCGCCGGCGTACATGTACTCCACCGCGTCGGCGGCCTTGGCGTCCACCCAGCCGGTGCCGGTGGTGTTCATCAGCACCAGCACCTCGCGGCGGAACGCCCCCGTACGCTCCAGCTCGTGCACCGCCAGCCGGGCCTGCTTGTCGAACGTCGGCGCCGACTCCAGGCCGACGTACACCCGGATCGGCTGGGTGGCCCTGCGCCCGGCGAACGCGCTCAGCTCCTGCACCGTGGTGGCCCGGCCGGTGAACTCGCGCCCCTCGCGCCCCAGCGTGTCCCACGGGATCAGCGAGCCCGGCCCGCCCGACAGCGCGCCCGAGCGGGGCGGGACGGTGCCGGGGTCGGTGGTGCCGTTGGCCAGTGAGGAGGTGTTGTTCATCACCTCGACGAAGTTGGCGAACAGCACGTCGTCGGCGAAGACCCCGACCAGGAACACCGCCATCGACAGCCCCACGACCTGGGCGACCAGCTTGGGGATGAACCGGCCGAGCAGGCTGATCAGCTTGCGGGTGCCGAGCCTTATCGAGCGCGCGATGGCGAGCAGCCCGGCGAAGGTCAGCGCGGCCAGCACCGCGATGACGGGCGGGAACCAGGAGATGCCGGTGTCCATCGCCATGGTCCGGCGCACCTCGCGCTGCCACTCGGCGCTGTAGAAGAGCATCAGCACGCTCAGCACGGCGGCCGCGGCGATCAGCAGCCGCCACGCGAGCGCGCGCGCCCGCGGGCTCGGCGTCAGCCCCAGCGCCCGCCGCTGCACCGCGGTGATCCCGCTGCCGAGCCCGTACCCGAGCACGGCCGCGATCCCCGAGACCGCCCCCTGCAGCACCCACGACCGCGGCAGCAGCGACGGCGACAGCGACGCGCAGAAGAACCCGAGCCCGACCAGGCTCCCGCCCAGGCCGAGCGGGCGCCGCACGACCCGGGCCTCGACCCGGACCGCCCGAGTCCGGCTCCGCGTGATCGCCCGGCCCCGGCCCTCGCCGCTCTCGCCGCTCTCGCCGGCCTCGCCGCCCTCTTCCTCGACGCCGCCTTCCTCGGCCTCGCCGTCGGTGCCGCCCTCCTCGGCCGTACCCTTCTCGGTCGCGGCGCCCTCGGCCGCATTCTCCTCGGCCGCATTCTCCTCGGCCGCGTCGTCAGGGCCGGGGCGCTCCTCGTCGCCGCGGCGCTCGGCTCCCGCGCTCCTCAGCCCGGACGCGACCCAGGCCCACGCGGCCGCCGCCGCGGCTGCCGCCGCCATCGTCCTCGGTGAGGACCGACCCGCACCCAAGCCGCCTCACCCTCCCCGATCAGGGACACGGCTGTCACCCTTCCTGCCCGACCCTAACCCTTGGGGGGATCACGCGTGCGGGCCGGCCGGGGTGGAGCGCGGCCCAGGCGCCCAGGGCGAGCACCGTGGCGACCTCGGTCACGGCCAGGCCCCGCTCGACCAGGCCGAGGGGCATGACCCGCCACCACGCCAGGCCGTTGAGCCCGGCGTGGACGATCACGGCGGTGATGCCGGCGACCCAGAGCAGGGAGGCCAGGCCGAGCAGGGCGGCCACGCGGGCGGCGGGGCGGCGCCACCAGGGCCGGGTGAGGAGCAGTGCGGCCACCGGCAGGCTGGCGAACGCGACCACGCTGGCGATCCGGTGGATGGTGCCGCTCATGCTCGGGCCGACCGTCCAGTCGTGCTTGGGGAACCAGGCGACCGTGACGAGGGCGGCGCACCACAGGAGCAGCGCGAGCATGCCGAGGGAGAGGGCGGCGGCCAGGCGCCGGCGTACCAGGGAGACGCCGATGGCCAGCGAGCCGGCCGCCAGCGCCACGACCGCGAGGGCGAAGATCCAGCCGCCGGGGCCCAGCCCGTGCTGGCTGATCGTGCGCCGTGCGAGGTCGAACTCACCGGTCGTCATGGCGTACGCGTCGAGCGCCAGGATGACCGCGCTCCCCGCCCCGACCGCCCACAGCCCCGCGCGAGCGCCTGCCTGCACCTTCCGGCCCCCTTCCCGGCTCGTCCGTCTCCCTCAGGATGCCGCTCGGGGGATAAAAGCCGCATTCAGCCGGGGGTCATGACGTCACCTCACGTAGATGTTCGGCCGGGGCGGGGTGGACATGCCGTCGCCGATGAAGAAGCTCGGGTGCGGCGGCTGGTTGTAGGCGGTGTTCTGCCAGGCCAGGGCGGTGCGGTACTGGGCGTCGTGCAGCAGCGTGACGATCCTGCGGTCGGTGGGCGTGGTGGTGGCGTGGATGCGCAGGGCGGTGTCGTCGGCGGTGGGCCAGATCACCTCTTCGCGCCAGTCGCCGAGCAGGTCGCCGGAGAGGGACGGGGTGGACTTGGTGCCGTTGTTGGAGTGGACGCCCGACGCGGTGAGCAGGCGGGTGTCGCCGCCGGCGCCGTACTTGTCGATCCTGGTCGCGTCCACCAGCTCGCGCAGCGGGTCGCCGTCCCACCAGGCCAGGAAGTTCGCCGAGGAGGGCTGGCGGCCCGCGGCGGCGCCGGTGCCGGTGTAGGTGCCGGACATGTTGGTGCCCGAGCCCCAGAACTCGGCCCCCGCGGTGGCGGCGGAGATGTCGGCGGCCACGCCGCGGCCGGGGCCCTCGGCGCCGCCGTTGTTCGGGCGCCTCCAGATGATCTGCCCGGTACGCGCGTCGTGCACGTCGGCGGAGGGCTGGCTGCCCGACTCGTGGATGGTGAACACCTCCAGGCCCTGCCGGGACGGGATCAGGTCGCCGACGTGCAGGGCGTCGCCGTGGCCGTAGCCGGTGGAGTACAGGCCGGCGCCGTTGTCGTCGATGGTCGCCGCGCCGTACACGATCTCGTCGCGGCCGTCGGCGTCCACGTCGGCGATGGAGAGCTGGTGGTTGCCCTGCCCCGCGTACGCGCCGTTGCCGGAGGTGTTGGAGTCGAACGTCCAGCGCCTGGTCAGGGTGCCGTTGCGGAAGTCCCAGGCGGCGATCACGGCCCGGGTGTAGTAGCCCCTGGCCATGATCAGCGACGGGCGGGCGCCGTCGAGGTAGGCGGTCCCGGCCAGGAACCGGTCCACCCGGTTGCCGTAGGAGTCGCCCCAGGACGAGACCGAGCCCCGGCCCGGCACGTAGTCCACCGTGGACAGGGCCGCGCCGGTGCGGCCGTCGAACATGGTCAGGTACTCCGGCCCGGTGATGATGTAGCCGTCGGCGTTGCGGTGGTCGGCGGAGGCGTTGCCGATGGCGACGCCGCGGCCGTCCACGGTGCCGTCGGCGGTCTTCATCGCGACCTCGGCGCGGCCGTCGCCGTCGTAGTCGTAGACCTGGAACTGGGTGTAGTGCGCCCCGGCCCTGATGTTGCGGCCGAGATTGATCCGCCACAGCCGCTGCCCGGTGAGCGTGATGCCGTCCACGTAGACCAGGCCGGTGGTGCCGGCCTGGGAGTTGTCCTTGGCGTCGTCGGGCTCCCACTTCAGCACCAGGTCGAGCCGGCCGTCGCCGTCGAGGTCGCCCACACTGGCGTCGTTGGCCGAGTGCGCCGAGCTGGGCGGGCTGATCGGCACGTCGAGGTGGCCGCCGCCGGTGAAGCGCAGCGACGGCTCCGACGGCGCCTGCTCGGTTCCGTTCACCACGGCCCGCACCGTGTACGAGGCGTCCGCCGCCGCGCCGCCGTCGAGGTAGTTGGTGGACCCGGTGATCGGGCTGGAGTTGACCCTGGTCGAGCCGCGGTAGAGGTTGAAGGACACGTCGGCGGGGTCGGTGCCGAGCAGCCGCCACGACACCAGGTTGCCGCCGCCGCTGCGGACGCTGATCAGACCGCGGTCGAGGTCTTCCATCTGCCTCGCCCCGGGGGGCGGGGTCGTGGGGGTCACAGTGGGGGTCACCGTGGGGGTCACGGTCGGCGTCGCCGTGGGGTCCACCGTGCCGGTGCAGGTCGTGCCGTTGAGGGCGAAGGACGCCGGGGCCGGGTTGGCGCCGGTCCAGCTCGCGTTGAACCCGAACGACACGCTGCCGTCGGTGGGGATGCTCGCGTTGTAGCCGGCATCGGCCGCGGTCACGGCCGCGCCCGACTGGGTGACGGAGGCGTTCCACGCCTGCGTGATCTGCTGGCCCGCGGTGAAGCTCCAGGTCAGCCGCCAGCCGTTGACCGGATCGCCGAGGTTGGTGACGGTGACGTTGCCGGTGAAGCCGCCGGGCCACTGCGAGCCGACGGCGTACGCGGCGCGGCATCCGGCCGCCGCGGCGTGCGCGACGACGGTGGTGACGCCCGCGGCGAGGGTGACCGCCGCCAGGACCATCAGGGGGGTGAATCGGGTCAAGCGCACGATGTCTCCTCATCGGGTCAGGTAAGCGCTTCCCCACAGTGTTGGGCCGTCCTGGCACGGGGTCATGGGTCTCCGGGCGGGGCGGGCCGCCACCTGCGGGGGGCATGCCCTCCGGCTGAAAATTTCAAGCCTGCCGATGCCGGGCCGCATGGTGAACGATCAGGAGCATGAGCGAATACCGTGATTTCTCTCCCGGGTCCGGCCGTCGCGCCCCGCGCGCCGCGTTCGCCTCCGACGCGCCCCGGATCGACCTGAACGGCGTGTGGCGCTTTCACCTGGCCCCGGCGCCCGGGGCGGCGCCCGAGGGGTCGCACCTGCCCGGGTTCGACGACTCCGGGTGGGGCGAGCTGCCCGTGCCCGCGCACTGGCAGCTCCACGGGCACGGCCGCCCGGCGTACACCAACGTCGTGTACCCCTTCCCGCTGGACGCGCCGCACCCGCCGGACGAGAACCCGACCGGGTGTTACCGGCGGGAGTTCGAGCTGGACCCGCAGCGGGCCGGGCGTGGCGGGGTGCTGCGGTTCGAGGGGGTGGACTCGTTCTTCACGGTGTGGCTGAACGGGCGGGAGCTGGGGTGCTCGGCCGGGAGCAGGCTGCCCGCGGAGTTCGACGTGACGGGGGCGCTGCGGGCGGGGCGGAACGTGCTCGCCATACGGGTGACGCAGTGGTCCGCGGGGAGCTACCTGGAAGACCAAGACATGTGGTGGTTGTCCGGGATATTTCGTGATGTGGTGTTGCTTGAGCCGCCGGTCCTGAATGACTTCTTCGTCCACGCCGACTACGACCACACCACCGGCGGCGGGACCGTACGGATCGAGACCTCCGTCCCCGCCACGCTCACCCTCCCCGAGCTGGGCCTGCACGGCGTGCCCTCGGACGAGCCGCACTCCATCCCCGCCGTCGAGCCGTGGACCGCCGAGACCCCCCGCCTGTACGACGCCGAGCTCGCCACCGGCGGCGAGCGGGTGGCGCTGCGCATCGGCTTCCGCACCGTACGCGTCGAGGACGGCCTGCTCACCGTCAACGGCAGGCCGATCCGGTTCCGGGGGGTGAACCGGCACGAATGGCACCCCGAGACCGGCCGGGCGGTCTCGGAGGAGACCATGCGCGCCGACATCCTGCTGATGAAGCGGCACAACGTCAACGCCGTGCGCACCAGCCACTACCCGCCCCACCCGCGTTTCCTGGAACTGTGCGACGAGCTGGGGCTGTGGGTGGTCGCCGAGTGCGACCTGGAGACCCACGGCTACTTCTTCGTGGACTGGCGCGGCAACCCCAGCGCCGACCCGCGCTGGCGGGAGGCGTACCTCGACCGGATGCGGCGCATGGTGGAGCGGGACAAGAACCGGCCCAGCGTGATCATGTGGTCGCTCGGCAACGAGTCGGGCACCGGCGACAACCTGCGCGCGATGGCGGAGTGGACCCGCGAGCGCGACCCGTCGCGGCCGATCCACTACGAGCACGACCACGACAGCACGTACGCGGACGTCTACAGCCTCATGTACCCGCCGGTGGACGAGGTGGACCGCATCGGCCGCCGCGAGGAGGAGCCCCTGGCCGATACCGCCGCCGACGCCCACCGCAGGGCGCTGCCGTTCGTGCTGTGCGAGTACGCCCACGCCATGGGCAACGGCCCCGGCGGCCTGAGCGACTACGAGGAGCTGTTCGACCGGCACCCGCGCTGCCAGGGCGGCTTCGTGTGGGAGTGGATCGACCACGGCATCGTCCACCCGGAGCACGGCCACGCGTACGGCGGGGACTTCGACGAGGAGGTGCACGACGGGAACTTCGTCATCGACGGTTTGGTCTTCCCCGACCGCACCCCCTCCCCGGGGCTGATCGAGTACAAGAAGGTGATCGAGCCGGTACGGATCTCGGTCGGCGGCGACGCGATCCGGATCGAGAACCGGCACGACTTCCGCGACCTGTCCCACCTGGCCTTCCCGTGGACGTGCGAGGAGGAGGGCGTGGTCGTCGCGGAGGGCGTGCTGGAGGACGTCACACCAGGGGAGGTCCCGCTGCCCAAGCTGCCCGAGCTGCCGGAGAACGCCGGTGAGACCTGGCTGACCGTGCGCGCGGTGCTCGCCGCCGCCGAGCCCTGGGCGCCCGCCGGCCACGAGGTCGCCTGGGGCCAGGGGCGGGTGCGCCCGGTGCCGGCGCGGCCCCGCCGCCCCCGCCGCGACCTGGACCTCGACGCGTTCGACCCGCTGACCGGGAGGCTGCGCGCGGTCGGCGGGCTGGCCGTGGCCGGTCCCCGGCTCGACCTGTGGCGCGCGCCGACCGACAACGACCGCGGCGGCCCGCTGCCCGACGAGCGCGTGTGGCGCGGCGCGGGCCTGGACCGGCTGCGGCACCGGCTGGTGGGCATCGAGCGCGACGGCGGCGACGTGGTGGTGCGCACCCGGGTGGCCGCGGCCGGGCACGACCGCGCCATGTCGGCCACCTACCGCTGGTCCGCCGAGGAGGGCGGGCGGCTGCGGCTGGAGCTCGGCGTCGAGCCGGAGGGCGAGTGGAACTTCGCGCTCCCCCGCCTCGGCCTGCGCATGGAGCTGCCGTCCGGGATCGACCGGGTCGCCTGGTACGGCGGCGGCCCCGGCGAGGCGTACGCCGACAGCAGGCAGGCCGCCCGGATCGGCCGGTACGCGATGACGGTGGAGGAGATGCAGATTCCGTACGTCTTCCCCCAGGAGAACGGCAACCGGATGGACGTGCGCTGGGCCGAGCTGACCGGCGGCGACCCCGGGCACGGGCTGCGGATCGAGGGCGAGCCGGTGTTCGGCCTCACCGTGCGCCGCTGGACCTCCGAGGACCTGGACGCCGCCCGGCACCACGCCGAACTCGTCCCGCGCGAGGCGGTCTACGTCAACCTGGACCTGGCGCAGAACGGGCTCGGCACGGCGTCGTGCGGGCCGGGGGTGCTGCCGGCGTACCGGCTGACGGCCCGGCCCGCGACGTTCGCGCTCACCTTCGCGCAGGTGACCGGCCAGCGATCTCGCGGCGCGATGCCCGGGATGCCCGGGACGGCCGGCTAGGGGATCTCGCGCAGCCGGATGCCGTGGCCGTCGGCCCGCTCGGTCCCGCCCGCGTCCACGTTGCCGATCGGGACGTGGCCGCGCACCTGGCCGTCGCGCCCGCCCGCGGTCACCCGGATGATCAGCATGCCGGGGTCGGTGCCGTGGGAGGAGTGCGGGTCGCCGGACAGCGGGTTCGGGCCGCGGGCGGAGGCGAACAGCCACTTGTGGTCCGGCGAGCTCGCGAACAGGTCGAGGGTCGGGTCGGCGCTGTGGGAGGACACCAGGTCCACGGTGTTCACGTGCGCGCCGGTCCGGCCGTCGAACACCTCGGCCACGTTGGCGTCGCGGTCCACCACCCACACGTACCGCTCGCCGGCGGTGACCGCGGTGCCGTGCGCGTCGCGCTCGGGCGAGTCGTCGTCGTACAGGATCTCGACGGCGGGGGTGTTGGGCGGGTTGGCGGCCGAGTATCCGGTCATGGGCAGCCGGAACACGGTGAACTGGTCCAGGTTGGCGGCGGTGCCCCCGCCGCCGTCGCCGTACACCCAGCCCTGGGCCTCGATGAAGCCGCAGCCGTTGGCGGGGATGTGCTCCTTGTCGTACTCGGCCACGATCGACATCGGGGTGGTGCGCCAGTCCACCGCCAGCATGCCGCCGCCGCGCAGGCTGACGAACACCGGCCCGTTGTCGGAGGCGATGAACGGGCAGATCGGCGCGTTGTCGGGACGCAGCTCGGCCGACTGGCACGGCGCGCCGTTCGGGGTGGTGCACCCGGCCAGGTCCAGGGTGGCCGCGGGCTCCTGGGTGAACGTGCCGGAGGCCCAGTCGGTGCGGATGCGCTCCAGCTTCTTGCCGTTCTGGTTGGCGATCACCAGGTAGCGGTCGTCCTCGGTGGGCCACAGCGCGTGCGCCTGCCGCGCGCCGCCCGCGCCCACCTCGGTCTGGAAGCAGGCGACCGGCTGCCGGGTGGCGGCGTCCAGGATGGCGACGTGCCCGCTGGCCACGAACGCGATGGCGGCGTGCGTCTCGGCCTTGTTGAACACCAGCATGTGCGGGCGCACCGGGTTGCGGCCGGTGCTCGCCAGGCAGGCGGCCGAGGTGGCCGCGCCCAGATCCACCGTTCCGGCCGGGGTGGCGCGGGTGCCCTCGTAGATGTGCACGGTCCCGCCGTACGCCAGGCCGTTGGTGTCGGACTGGTCCATCAGCCACACCTCGAACGACGGCCTCGGCGTCTCGGCGGCCCCCAGGACGAACGCCAGCAGCACCCCGACGGCGGCGGCTCTCCATCTGCCCATGCCCGGAGTGTCACCGGCTCCGGGGGACCGATCAAGGGTGGTGTCCCAGGTGGGCCACCCCTCTGGCGCCGGGGACCGCCGTACGGTAATACAACAACCATGGGAAGCAGCACCACGGCCTCGACTCCCCTCCCCCGCCGCGAAGATGCCGTGCGCTGCGAGAGCGTCGCCGGTGAGCGCCGGTGCGTGTTACCGCCCGATCACCTCGGCGACCACGTCTACCCCCCGGTTCGCGACGAGCCCGACTCCGGCGCCTAGGCTCCCCCGGCCTCGCGCACGGCCTGCTCGATCGGGATCTCTCCCGCCGTGAGCTCCAGGATGCGCCGCCGTACGCCGGGCGCGCGCAGCAGCGCGGCCAGCACCTCGGCCACGTCGTCGCGGGTCACCTTGCCCGGCGGGATGCCGGGCTCGGCCAGCCGCACCAGCCCGCGCCCCGGATCGTCGGTCAGACCGCCCGGCCGGACGATCACCCAGTCGAGGTCGCGCCCGCGCAGGTCCTCCTCGGCCCGGGTCTTGGCCTCGATGTAGGCGGCCCACACCTCGTCGCTCCCCTCGCGCGGGGGCCGGCCCGCGCCCATCGACGAGATCTGCAGGAACCGCCGCACGCCCGCCCGCTCGGCGGCGTCGGCGAGCAGCGCGGACGCCGCGCGGTCCACGGTGTCCTTGCGCGCGACTCCGCTGCCCGGCCCCGCGCCGGCCGCGAAGACCGCCGCGTCGGCCCCGGCGAGCACCCGCGCCACCTCCGCGACGCCGGCCCGTTCCAGGTCGCACACCACCGGCTCCGCCCCGGCCCGCCGCAGGTCCTCCTGCTGCGCGGGATCGCGGATGAGGCCCACGGCCTCGTCGCCCCGCGCGGCGAGCAGCCGCTCCAGCCGCAACGCGATCTTGCCGTGCCCGCCCCCGATCACCACACGCATACCTCGATGCTAGTGCTCGGCGACGCCGGGCCTTGTCCGCTCCCTCCGCCGGTGCAAGACTCGAACTATGGGGACAAAAGGGGGCAAATCATGCTAGAAGTACGCAATCTCGACAAGCCTGACGAGCGCCGGGACTTCCCGATGGGCCACCTTGAGATCTACAACCTGACCGGCCTGACGTTCGGCATCGCCACGTTCGAGCCGGGCTGGCGGTGGTCCGCCTCCGTCAAGCCGATCGCCGGCACGGAGTCCTGCCAGTTCCACCACAGCAGCTACGTGCTGCGGGGACGCCTGCACATCCGCATGGACGACGGCACCGAGGCCGAGGCGGGCCCCGGCGACCTGTTCGTCGCCACCCCGGGCCACGACGCCTGGGTGGTCGGCCAGGAGCAGTGCGTGGTCTACGACTTCGCGGGCGGCGCCGCCGAGTACGCCAAGACCGCTCCGACCGCCTGAGCGCGGGCGCCCGGGTCAGCCGGGAGGCGGCGCCGTGGAGGCCCTGGGAATGAGCTGGATGGGGCCGTCGAGGATCTCCTCGACGGTCTCGTCCGGTTTCAGGGAGCCGAGCAGGGCCACGCCCCGGCGGCCCAGCTCCTCCAGGGGCATGCGCACCGTGGTGAGCGGGGGATAGAGGTAGCTGGCCAGGTCGAGATCGTGCACGGCGACCATGGACAGGCGGGCGGGGATGTCGAAGCCGGCCGCCCTGGCGGCCTCCAGGGCGCCGATGGCGGAGGCGACGTTGGCCACGAAGACGGCGGTGGGGGGCTCGGGGGCGGCCAGGATCTCGGCCATCGCCGCCGCGCCGCCCGCGGGGGTGTAGTCGGCCTGGACCACCGGGCCGTCGGGCAGGCCGGCGTCGCGCATGGCGGCGGAGTAGCCGGCCGAGCGGCGGGTGGCGGTGTCGGCCGTGGCGGGGCCCGCCAGGTGGGCGATGCGGCGGTGGCCGAGGCCGACCAGGTGCTCCACGGCCAGGCGGGCGGCGCGCTCGTCGTCCAGGATGACGTAGCGGCGTGCCGAGGGGATGCGGCGGTTGAGCATGATCCACGGTACGGCGGCGCGGTCGAGCTGCTCGGTCAGCTCCGACTCCTCCTCCGCGCCCGCCAGGAGCAGGCCGTCGATGCGGCCCTGGCCGAGCTGGTCCATGTAGCCCTTCAGGCCGGCCCCGGTCGCGCTGCCGGTGACCAGGACGTACCCGAGCGAGGCCGCGGCGGCCTCGGCGCCCTTGATGATCTCGGCGTACACGGGGTTGGCGAAGTCGGGGATGAACAGGCCGAACATGTGCGCCCTGGCCGTGCGCAGGCTGCGGGCCGCCGCGTTGGGGCGGTAGCCGAGCGCGGCCACGGCGCGCAGCACCCGCTCGCGGGTCTCGGGGCGGATGTTCAGCGTGGGATCGTTGTTGATCACGCGCGACACCACGGCCCGGTCGACCTTCGCCATGGCGGCGACGTGGGCCAGGGTGACCCGGGTGGCCTTCACGCTGATCCCAATCTCTGGCTCTCGCCGGTGTCCATCGAGCGGTACAGGGCGTGCAGGAGGCGCAGCGTTCCCAGGTTATCCGCCGCGGCGGTCTCGGGCTCCCCTCCTTCGGCGATCGCCCGCAGCAGCGAGCCCATCGGCCCGGCCACGGCGTCGGGCAGCCAGCGGGTGGTGACCGGGTAGGGCAGCCAGCCGTCCGTACGCCCGCGCCCGTTGACCTCCAGGGTGTCGGGACGGCCGTGCGGGTAGTCGTACAGCAGGCCGAGGGTGCCCTTGATCGCGCCCTCGGTGCCGTCGATGCGGAAGGCGGCCTCGTGGTCGCCGGTGCGGTTCTCGTGCGTGACGTGCACCAGCGCGCGCACGTCGCCGGGGAAGACCAGCGTGCTCATGGTGCGGGTCTCGCCCTTGGGGAGCTGCCCGGCGGTGCGGCTGCCGGTGCAGAAGACCAGCTCGGGATCGCCCAGGATGGAGCGGATGGCGTCCAGGTAGTGGATGGAGTGGTAGACGATCTCCAGCCGCTCGGTGCCGACCAGCCAGTCCCAGCCGCTCCAGTCGGTGAAGATGTTCACGGTGAAGGTCATCGCGGTGGGCGCGCCGATCCACCCGGCGCGCACCATGGCGCGGGCGGCGGCGATGCCCTCGTCGAAGCGGAGCTGCTGGTTGACGGCCACCTTGACGCCGCCGGCCGCGGCCAGCGCCACCAGCTCCTCGCCGGTCGCCACGTCGGGGGCGAACGGCTTCTGGCACAGCAGGTGCCTGCCGGCCGCGATGGCGGCGCGGGCGATGGCGGGCTGGGCCTCGGGGGCGACCGCGATGTCCACGACCCGCGCCCGGTCGTCGGCCAGCAGGTCGTCCAGGGAGGCGTAGACCTTCGGCACCCCGTGGCGGGCGGCGACCTCGGCGGCCTTGGCGGCGTCCAGGTCGTACAGGCCGGTGATCTCCAGCCCGGCGGCGCGGTACGCCGGCAGGTGCGCGACGTCCACGATCGACCCGGCGCCGACGATCGCGATCGGCAGGCGGTGCTCCGGCGGGATGGTCAGGTCGGCGGCGGCGGCGATCGGGGCGAGCATGTCGAGCACGGCCTCAGCCCCCGATCCCGTAGCAGCGGGCGGCGGTGCCGCCGAGGATCGCGTCGCGATCGGCCTGCGGCAGCCCGTCGAGCAGCGCGTTGGTCTCGCGCCACACCTTGGCGTAGTCGCCGGCCAGGATCGCCACCGGCCAGTCGCCGCCGAACATCAGCCGGTCGGGCCCGAACACCTCGATGGCGTGCTCCACGTACGGCCGCAGGTCGGCCGCCGTCCAGGTCTCGGCGTCGGCGGCGGTGTTCAGGCCGGACACCTTGGCGTACACGTTGGGGTAGGACGCGGCGCGGGCGAGCAGCGACGCCCACGGCTCCCAGCCCTTGTCCTTGATCGGCGGCTTGTTCAGGTGGTCGAGCACCAGGCGCAGGCCGGGCACCTTCTCCGCCAGCGTGGGCACGTGCTCCAGGTGGCGGGGCAGCACCCCAACCACGTCGTACGGCAGGCCGGCGTCGGCCAGCAGCTTCAGGCCCTCGATCACCTCCTCGCGCACCACCCAGTCGGGGTCGGGCTCGTCGTGGATCAGGTGCCGCACGCCGGCGAAGCGCGGGTGCGCCCGGTAGCGCTCCAGCGCCTCCGCGGCCTCGCCGGGGCGGTCCAGCGGCACCCAGCCGACCACGGCCGCCACGAAGTCGTACGCGTCGGCCTGGGCGAGCATCGCGTCGGTGTCGGCGTAGGTGTTGGCCGACTGGACCAGGACGGTGCGGTCCACGCCGCAGGCGGCGAGCTGCGGGATCAGCTCCTCCGGCTCGAAGGTGCGGTAGATCGGCCCGGCCTCCGGGGTCAGCCACGGGTACGACCCGGTCTCCAGGTTCCAGAAGTGCTGGTGGGCGTCGATGACCGTCATCCGATCCTCCCCTTCGGCGGCTGGACGAGCTCCAGCGTGATCTCGTCAGGGTCGAGAAAGTAGCAGGCGTAGCCGCCCGCGTTGATCCCGGCCGTGATCGCGTTCGGCGGCGAGACGAAACGCACCCCGGCCGCCGACAGCCGCTCGTGCTCGGCGAGGGCGTCCTCGACGGTGAGGGCCAGGTGGGCCGCCCCGGGCAGGTGCCGGGCCGGGCCGGGGCCCGCGCCGCGCGGCACGACGTACTCCACCAGCTCCAGGTCATGGGTGGAGACGCCGCGCGGCTGGCCGGGGACGGCGAGCTGGGCGATGCGCAGAACCGCGTCCGGGTAGCCGACGAGGCTGCGGGTGTAGGCGTTGTCCTGGTCCTGGGTGTGCACCAGCTCGAAGCCGAGCAGGTCGCGGTAGAAGGCGACCGACCGGTCCAGGTCGGAGACGGTGAAGGAGAAGTGCCACACGCCCCTCATCGCAGCGCCTCCTGCGGCTCGCGTTCCGGCGCGGGCTCCCCGGCCTTGGCCTGGCTCTCGCGCACCCGTTTCACCTGCCGCTGGCGGCCGGCGATGGTGTAGATCGCGGCGGCGACGATGACGACGGTGCCGACGATCACGCCCTGGTAGTTGGCGCCCAGGTTGAGCACGTTGAACCCGTTGTCCAGGGTGAACAGGATCAGCGCGCCGACCACCGACTTCAGCACGCTGCCCAGGCCGCCGAACAGCGAGGTGCCGCCCAGGATGGCCGCGGCGAGCACGGTCAGCTCGGTGCCCTGCAGGCCGGTGGGGTTGATGGCGAGCAGCTTGGCGGCGAACAGCACGCCGACGAAGGCCGAGCCGAGGCCGTTGAGCACGAACGCGCCGATCTTGTACCGGTTGACGTTGATGCCGGACAGGCGCGCGGCCTCGGCGTTGCTGCCCACGGCGTACAGGCGGCGGCCGATGACGGTGTAGCGCAGCACGGCCCAGGTGACCGCGGCGATCACGATCAGGTAGTACGTCGGCTTGCTCAGCCGCAGGTCCCAGCCGACGAGCGGGCTGAGCGCGGCCAGCACCACGCCGGCGCCGGCCAGGACCAGGCCGCGCCGCGACTTGCGCAGCGCCAGGATCGCGCCGATGACCAGCAGGATGCCGCCGACGACGGCGAGGATGTGCGGCACGGTCCAGTAGCCGGCCTGCAGCGCGATCAGCGACTGCTGGGCCTCGGGGTCCTTGGCCGTGACCGTACGCCCGTCGGTGACGATCAGCACAAGGCCGCGCACCGCCGTCATGGTGCCGAGCGTGACGATGAACGCGTTGATCCCGACGAGCTGGACGATCACCCCGTTGACCACGCCGCAGACCAGGCCCGCCCCGAGCGCGATGGCCATGGCCGCCGGCAGCCCGAGCGAGCCGACCAGGCTGAGCGCGGTCGCGGCGGAGAACGCGGCCACCGAGGCCACCGACAGGTCGAAGTTGCCGCTGATCAGCACGACCGTGGTGAACACGGCCAGGATCGCCACCAGCGAGGACTGGTCCAGGATGTTGACGATGTTGGTCTCGGACAGGTAGCTCGGCCGGCCGAGCCGGGCCGACAGCACGGTCAGCGCGCCGACGATGAGGATCAGCGCGTAGACCACGCCCGCGTTGCCCGGTCTCAGGGCCGCCAGGAGCCTAGGCCGCATGGGGCTCGCCCCCCGCGTCGAATCCGTTGGCCAGCATCAGCAGTTCCTCCTCGGATGTCTCGTGGGCCGGCCGCTCGGCGACGACGCGGCCCTCCCGGACCACGAGCACGCGGGTGGCGACGGCGAGGATCTCCTCGAACTCGCTGCTCACCACGAGCACCGCGCCGCCGCCCTGGGCGAAGCGGCGCACGAGTTCCAGGATGTCGGCCTTGGCGCCGACGTCCACGCCGGCGGTGGGCTCGTCGAGCATGAACACGCGGGCGCCGCCGTAGAGCCACTTGCCGAAGACGACCTTCTGCGCGTTGCCGCCGGACAGTTCGGTGACCATCGCGTCCGGCCCGGGGCAGACGATGCCGAGGTCCGCGATGGCCCGGCGGGCGCGGTCGCCTTCGGCCCGCTCGCTGGGCAGGGCGCGGGCCGAGGACAGCGCGGGCAGGTCGGGCAGCGAGATGTTCTTCCAGATGGGGAACGCGCCGACGAGCCCCTGCGCGTTGCGGTCCTCGGGGACCAGGGCCATCCCGGCGGCGACGGCGGCCCGGGGCGTACGGCGTACGTGCCTGCCGCCGACCAGGACCTCGCCGCGGGCGCGCGGGTCGGCGCCGTACACGGCGTGCAGGATCTCCGAGCGGCCCGAGCCGAGCAGGCCGGCGATGCCGACGACCTCGCCCTCGCGCACGTCGAAGGAGACGTCGCGCACCCCGGCCGGGGAGTTCAGGCCGCGCACCGACAGCAGCACCGGCGCCTCGGCCGCGACCGGCGCGGCGGGGACCCGCTCGCCGGCGAGCAGGTCGCGCCCGGTGCTCCTGGGTCGCTCGCCTTCCTCGCTCGCTCCGCGGCCCGCGCGCCGTCCCTCACGGCCCACCCCGCTCGCCGCGTAGGCTTCGCTCAAGATGGCCTGCACCAGCCGGTCCTCGTCGTAGCCGGCGGTCTCGCCCTCCTCCACGACGGTGCCGTCGCGCAGGACCGTGACCCGGTCGGTGAGCGAGAGCACCTCGTCCAGGAAGTGCGAGACGTACAGGAAGGCGGTGCCCTGCGCCGACAGGCGGCGCACCACGTCGAAGACGACCTGGCGCTCGCCCTCGGCGAGGGAGGCGGTGGGCTCGTCCATGACCACCAGCTCCGCGCCGGTGGCCAGGGCTTGCAGGATCGCCACCATCTGCCGCTCGCCGATGGCGAGGTCGGCCACCTCGGCGTCGGGGTCGATGCGGTAGCCGACCCGGTCGAGCAGGTCGGCGAACTCGCCGCGACGGCGGCGCGGCAGCCGCCACGGCCCCCTGCTGCCGAGGAAGACGTTCTCCAGCACGGTCAGGGTGGGGGCCAGCGGCACGTGCTGCATGATCGTGGCGACGCCGGCGGAGCGGGCCGCTCCCGGGTCGCGCCAGACGACCCGCTCGCCCTTCCAGCGCACGGTCCCGGTGGTCGGGGCGTGCGCCCCGGCGATCACCTTGATCATGGTGGACTTGCCCGCGCCGTTCGCGCCGACCAGGCCGTGCACGCTGCCGGGCATCACGGTCAGCCGCGCTCCGCGGAGGGCGACGGTGCCGTTCGGGAACGACTTGCCGACGCCCTCCAGGGAGAGCAGCGGGGTGGTCACCATTGCGGGGTGCAGTCGGCGACGTTGTCCTTGGTGATCGGCGGCGTGTCGTAGGTGACGAAGGCCGCGTTCTGCTTCTTCTCGCCGGTCAGGTGCTTGTAGAGCGTGTCCAGCGCGAGCTTGCCCAGGTCCTCGGGCTTGAAGCAGACGGTGCCGGACACGTCGCCCGACTTGACCGCGTCGATGCCCAGCTTGCTGCCCCCGATGCCGATCACCTTGGCCTTCGACCCGGCGGACTTCACCGCCTTGGCGCAGCCCACCGACATGTCGTCGGACTGGGCGTAGAAGAGCTGGATGTCGGGGTTGGCGGCCAGCATGTTCTGGCAGGCCGACTGCGCCTTGTCCTGCACCCAGTCGCCCGGCTGGCGGGCCACGACCTCGAACGTGGCGCCCTTGGCCTCGGCCGCCTTGGGGAACTCCTGCCAGCGGTTGACGACCTCGGCGAACCCGGCCGCGCCCTCCACGACCGCGATCTTGCCGCCGCCGGGGAGGACCTGGGCGGCGATCTCGCCGGCCTTGCCGCCGGCGGCGTACTCGTCCTGGGTGACCAGCGCGACCAGGCCCGGGTAGACGTCCTTGAGCGGGCGGGTCTTGGGGTCGCCGACCTGCGAGGCGACGGCAACGGTGGGGATGCCCGCGGCCTTGAGCCGGTCGGCCAGGCCCTGGGCCACGCCGGAGTCCACCGGCAGCATCAATACGCCGTCGGGCTGCTGTGCCATGAGGTCCTGGATGTCGTTGCTCTGCTTGTCGGCCTTGCCCTGGGCGTCCAGCTCCACGATCTTCACGCCGAGCCGGGCGGCCTCGTCCTTGATGCCCTTGCCGATGGCGGCCGGGAACGGGAAGCTCAGCCCCAGGTTGGACACGCCGATCGTGTACTCCTTCTTGCCGCCGTCGCCGGCCTGGGCGGAGTCGCCGCCGCTGCCGCCGCAGGCTGTCGCGCCGATCGCGATGGCGGCCACGAGGAGGAATGCCTTCTTCACTGTCTCTCCTGCTTGTGGGAGGTCAAACGTTTGACTTGATGGGACATGAATGCCTCGCCATGGGGGCCGATCAGCCCCGGACGAGCGTTCGCACCTCCCCCGCGATGCGATCCGCGTCGGGCAGCAGGGCCTGCGCCAGCACCGGAGCGGCCGGCATCCGGACGTCCGGCGCGCCGATCCTGATCGGCGGCGCGAGCAGCGGCACGCCCGCCTGCGCCACCCTGGCCACGACCTCCGCGCCGAAGCCGCCGGTGACGTTGGCCTCGTGCACGACCGCGAGCCGGCGCGTACGCCCGGCCGCGGCGACGACCGCCTCGGTGTCGAACGGGTTCAGCCACGGCGTCTCGACCACCTCGACGCCGATGCCCTCGCCCGCCAGCAGCTCGGCGGCCTCCACGGCGCGCCAGGTCATCGCGCCCCAGGTCACGACGGTCACGTCGCTCCCCGGGTGCCGCACCCGCACACCGCCCATCGGCGGCACCGGCCCGCCGACGGTCACCTCCTGCCTGGCCCCGAAGTACAGCGTCCGGTTCTCGATCACGAGCACCGGGTCGTCGCAGTGCACCGCCGTCACCAGCAGGTCGTAGGCGTCCTGAGGCGTGGACGGCATGCACACCCGCAGCCCCGGCACGTGCAGGAACAGCGCCTCAAGGCACTGCGAGTGCTGCGCGCACGCCCCCGGCGCGTTGCCCTGCTGGGTGCGGATCGTCAGCGGCGCGGTCAGCCTGCCCGCCGAGACGTAGCGCACGTTGGCCGCCTGGTTCACGATCTGGTCCAGCGCGACCAGCGAGAAGTCCGCCCACATGATCTCCACGATCGGACGGCGGCCCATCATTGCCGCGCCGACCGCGCTGCCCAGGATCGCCGCCTCGCTGATCGGCGTGTCGAACACCCGCGCGCCGAAGCTCTTGCGCAGCCCCCGGGTCACCCCGAACACCCCGCCGGGCACGCCCACGTCCTCGCCGTAGACCAGCGTCTCCGGCAGCTCCTCCATCAGCCGGTGCAGCGCCGCGTTGACCGCCTCGCCGTAGCCGAGTTTCCGGATCTCGGGCTTGCTGGTCTCAGGCATACAGGTGCTCCCTGGCGGTCGCCGGGTCGGCGTACGGCGCGGCCATGGCCGCCGCGGCGGCGGCCTCGATCTCTCCGCGCGCCTTCTCCTCCACCGCGTCGATCTCCGCCGCCGGCACGCCGTCGGCCAGCAGCCCCTCCTTCAGCCGCGCGATCGGCTCGCGCCGCCTGATCCGGTCAAGCTCGCCCGGCTTGCGGTAGTTCTCCGCGTCGCCGATGTAGTGGCCGACGATGCGCTCGGTCATGCACTCCAGCAGCGTCGGCCCGCCGCCCTCGCGGGCGACCTCCAGCGCGTCGCGCATGTGGAACCGGACCGCCTCGGCGTCGTTGCCGTCGATGCGGTACCCCGGCATCCCGTACGCCGCCGCCCGGTCGGCCAGGCGCGGGGCGCGCACCATGTCGGCGATCGGGGTCAGCTCGGAGTAGCGGTTGTTCTCGCACACGAACACCACCGGCAGGTCGAACGCGGCGGCGAAGTTCATCGCCTCGTGCACCGCGCCCTGGTTCATCGCGCCGTCGCCGAACACCGTCACCGCGGCCCGGTCGGAGCCGTCGAAGCGCCCGGCCAGCGCCGCGCCGCACGCGATCGGCGCACCCGCCCCGACGATGGAGTTCTCGCCGTGGAAGCCATGGTCGGCCGCGGTGAAGTACGCCGAGCCGCCCCGGCCGCCGTTCACGCCGGTGGCGCGCCCCATCAGCTCCGCGAACAGCGCCTCCACCGGCACCCCGCGCGCGATGGCCCAGCCGTGCCCCCGGTACGTCGCGTACAGGGCGTCCTCGGGTTCGAGCACGTCGCACGCCCCGACCGGGATCGCCTCCTGGCCGATGCACAGGTGCACCGAGCCCACGATCGGCCCTTCCAGCCGCAGGTCACGCACCTTCTCCTCGAAGGCGCGGATGCGCCACATGGCCAGCAGATCCGCGAGCCTGCGCTCACTCATCCTCGCTCTCCTCACTCCGCCACGCGGCGAGCGCGGCCTCGCAGACGCTCTCGGCGTCGCCGATGTAGGACTCGGGCGGCAGCGGCAGCTCGCCCAGCACGGCCAGCTCGGCGGGGCCGGCCAGCTCGCGCAGCGTGTCGGCCAGGGTCCTGCCGCCGGCGCGCGCCTCGTGCGCGGCCTGGTAGACCAGGTCGTGGGCCTGCTCCCGGCCCAGCGCCGAGGCCAGCCGCATCATGTACGCCTCCGCCATGATCAGCCCGCCCTCGGCGTCCAGGTTGCCGCGCATCGCCTCGGGGAAGACGCGCAGCCCGCCCGCCACGTCGGCGGCGGTGGCCAGGGCGCCCGCGCCCAGCTCGGCGAGCTGCGGCACGACGTACCACTCGACCTGCCACTCGCCGGCGGCGCGCTCGTGCCCGGCCTCCATCGCCCGGAACAGCGCCGAGCCCAGGGCCCCGGCCGTGCCGGACATGCCGATGATCGCCTCGCACCCGATCGGGTTGGCCTTCTGCGGCATGGTGGAGCTGGCCCCGCGGTGGTGCCCGCCCGCCTCGCGCACCTCGCCGACCTCGGTGCGCGACAGGTCCACGATCTCGCGGGCGAAGCGGGCGGCGGTCGCGGCCACGCCCGCGCACACCACGCCGAACTCCGCCACCCCGTCGCGGGCGACGTGCCAGGGGACCTCGGTGGTGCTCAGCCCGAGCCGCAGCGCCATGCCCTTGCGGATCTGCGCCGCCTGCGCGCCCAGGGCCGCGGAGGTGCCCCCCGCCCCGAACAGCGACACGACCGACACCCGCCGCGCCGCCGCCCGCACCCGCGCCCGCTGCCGCGTCACCTCGGCCAGCAGCACCGCCATCTTCGCCCCGAAGGTGGTGGGCACGGCCTGCTGCGCGTGGGTGCGCGCGGCGATCACGGTGTCGGCGTGCTCCTCGACCAGCCGGGCCAGCGCGTCGCCGAACGCGTGGAGCAGCGTCTCGATCCGGCCCAGCGCCTCGCCCATCTGCAGCGCGAGCCCGCTGTCCATGATGTCCTGGGTGGTCGCGCCGTAGTGCACCCGCCCGTTGGGGCCGTCGGGCAGCGCCGCCGCGATCATCCGTACCAGGGGCAGGATCGGGTAGCCGACGTTGACCGCCTCCCGCCACAGCCGGTCCAGGTCGATGGTGCGCAGCACGCACGCCTCGGCGATGGCCTCGGCGTCGGCCTCGCCGATCACGCCCGCCTCGGCCTGGGCACGGGCGAGCGCCGCCTCCACCCGCAGCCAGGCGAGCACCGTACGCTCGGCGGAGAAGATCTCCGCCATGCCCGGGTCGCCGAACAGCTCGGGCAGCAGCTTGAAGGTCTGCATGGACCGCGTGGGTCCGGTGGTGGCCGCCATGCGTCAGTCCATCTCCAGTCCGCCGTCAACGTTGATCGCCTGCCCGGTGACGAAGGAGGCGAGGTCGCTGGCGAGGAACAGCACCACGTTGGCCAGCTCCTCCGGCATCCCGTGGCGGCGCAGCGGGGTGCGGTCGTTGACCTCCTTGAAGTACTGCCGCCCGGCGTCGGGCCCGAACCGCTCGTCGCGGTCGGCGATGATCTCCTCCCACATCGGGGTGAGGAACACCCCGGGGCAGACCGCGTTCACCCGCACCGGCGCCAGCGCCTCCGCCGCGCTCTTGGTCAGGCTGAGCAGCGCGGTCTTGGTCGCCGCGTAGTGCGCCGCGTTCGGCCGCCCCGACCGCGCCGCCACCGAGGCCAGCGTCACGATCGACCCGGCCCCCCGCGCCGCCATCTTCCGCCCCACGGCCTGGGTGAGCCAGAACGCGCCGTTCAGGTTGACGTCCACGATCCGCCGCCACTCCGCCACGGGCACGTCGAGCAGCGGCGTGGTGCGCATGATCCCGGCGCAGTTGACCATGATGTCGATCCGCTCCAGCCCGTCCGCCAGCCCCGCCGCCTGGCCGGGATCGGCGATGTCCGCGGCCCGCGCCGCCACCCCCAGCGCCGCCGCGGCCTCCTCCAGCCGCGGCCCCCCGAGGTCGGAGAGCACGACATCGGCGCCGGCCTCGGCCAGAGCCCGGGCGCACGCCACACCGAGCCCTCCCGCCGCCCCCGCGACGAGCGCGGTACGCCCCGTCAGGTCGATCGTGACAGCCATTACCTCGACGCTCTCCTTCACAAGTCAATCGATTGACCAGAAGGTAGCAGCCGCCTCACAAACCGGACAAGAGCCAAGTCAATCGTTTTTCTACGATGTTTCCGCACGGTTATCGGCGTGAGTACCACCAGCGCGCATCGGTCACGCAGGTACGCACGTGTACCGCCGTACCGCGAGTACCGCCGTCGCGGCTCGTTCAGGCTTCGCCCAGGTCGGCGGTCAGCTCGCCGGGCGGCGTGACAGGGGTGCGCGGCTCGCGCACCCCGCCCTCGCCGCCATCGCGCATCCGGACTCTGACCGTGGCCCAGCGGGGCACGAGGGTGCCGGGCCGAGGGTCCTGGGCGACGACGATCCCATTGGTGACCGATCCCGGCCCGTCGGGGTCGGGCCCCAGCAACAGCACGCCCGCGTCGTGACCGAGAAGCCAGGCGTTCAGCGCCTGCATCCCACGGAAGTCTGGAACCCGGACCTCGGTCAGCTCATCGTCACCTCGCCCCGATTCTAAGTCTCCCGCGGCACTCCCGCGAGGCCCGCGGGGAACGCCGCAGACGCACCAGGAAGGGGCCCAGGCGCAGTGACAGCCCCGCCAAGTCCGTCCCGCACCAGTAAACCGGCGTAAAGCGGCGTGCACCGGCGTGCACCGGTTCACCGCAAGGTGAGCGGAGTCTCGGAGTCGATGCGGGTCAGCTTCTCCGGGTTGCGGACGTAGTACAGGCCGGTGATGCGGCCGTCCTCGACGCGGATCGCCATGACGCCGTCGATCTCGCCGTCCACGTGAAGGACGAGTGACGGGTTGCCGTTCACCACGGTGGGCTCGCCGGTGAGGGTGACGCCGGCCTTGCCGAGACCGCCGACGATGAGGCGGGCCACCTTGCCGGCGCCGCTGATCGGCCGCGGCGCGGCCTGCTTGACGCCGCCGCCGTCGCTCACCAGGACGACCTCGGGGGCGAGCACGTCAAGCAGGCCCTGCAGGTCCCTGGTTTCGAGCGCGCGCTGGAACGACTCCAGGGCCGCCCGGGTCTGGCCCGGGGAGACGACCTCGCGAGGCCGCCGGGCATCGACGTGCCGGCGGGCACGGTGCGCGATCTGCCGGACGGCCACGAGGCTCTTGCCGACGGCGCCCGCGATCTCGTCGTAGTCCAGATCGAACACCTCGCGCAGCACGAAGACGGCGCGCTCGGTCGGCGACAGCGTCTCCAGGACGAGCATCAGCGCCATCGACACGCTCTCGGCGAGCTCGACGTCCTCGGCCACGTCCGGCGCGGTGAGCAACGGCTCGGGCAGCCAGGGGCCGACGTACGCCTCCTTGCGCCGCCTCATCGTGCGCAGCCGGTCCAGCGACCGCCGGGTGGTGATCCGGACCAGGTACGCGCGCTGGTCGCGCACCTGCTCCATGTCGACCTTCATCCACCGCAGCCAGGTCTCCTGCAGCACGTCCTCGGCGTCGGCCGCCGATCCGAGCATCTCGTACGCGACGGTGAACAGCAGGTTGCGGTGGGCGAGGAATATCTCGGTAGCGGAGTCCATCCCATCGGCGCACGGCTCCGCCGTGCCCGTCGTCGGCTCACTGTGCTCGTTCATCTCCGGCTCCCACCCGTTCGCTCTCAACCGTGCTACCAACCCACAAGGCGCCGGCCCCCGCCGCCGTGTGACACCCCTCATGGGTGGCGTATGTCACAGAACCGCACTGTCACAGGGATCGGGCCGCCGGCGCCTCATGGTCGTCAGGACGCCGCGCGAACGATCCGCGCGCACAACTACACCACTGATCGCCTGGGCCTCGTTGCGCGGCCACCGCCGCGCGACCGCCACCGCTCGCAGAAAGAACGGGAACTAATCATGAGCAAGGTCTGGTTCGTCACCGGTTCCTCCCGCGGCCTCGGCCGCGAATTCGTCAAGGCCGCCCTGTCCCGCGGCGACAAGGTCGCCGCGACCGCCCGGAACCCCGAAAGCCTCGGCGAACTGGTCGCGGCCCACGGCGACGCGGTGCTCCCGCTCGCGCTGGACGTCACCGACAGGGCCGCCGTCTTCGACGCCGTCAAGCGGGCCAGGGAACACTTCGGCCGTCTCGACGTCATCGTGAACAACGCCGGCTACGCCCAGATCGGCGCGATCGAGGAGCTGACCGAGCAGCACCTGCGCGACCAGTTGGAGACCAACCTGTTCGGCCCGGTGTGGGTCATCCAGGCCGCGCTGCCCTACCTGCGCGAGCAGGGCGCGGGGCACATCATCCAGCTCTCCTCGGCCGCCGGGCTCATCGCGATGCCGCTCGGCGGCGCGTACCAGGTCTCCAGGTGGGCCGTGGAAGCCCTGAACGAAACCCTCGCCCAGGAGGTCGCCGACTTCGGCATCAAGGTGACCGTGATCGAGCCCGGCGGCTTCGCCACCAGGTCCGGCAAGAACCCCGACCCCCTCGCCAACGGCCACATGGCCGAGCCCAGCCCGATCTACGACGGCCTCCGCCGGCGCATCGCCGCAATGGCGGGCAAGCAGCCCGCCGGCGACCCGGCCGCCGCCGCCCAGGCCCTGCTCAAGATCGTCGATTCCGACAACCCACCCCTGCGGGTCCTCTTCGGCCTGGGCTTCTACCCGATGCTCCAGCAGGTCTACGCCGACCGCCTCAAGACCTGGGCCGACTGGCAGGACCTGTCGGCGGAGGCACAGGGCAACCTCGATCAAGAAGCCAAGTGAACGACCACCCCTGTTCCGGGCGGTGAACCCATGAGCTGTACGGCCGACACCGGCCGTACAGCCGCCCCCTTCGGAAACACCTCCATCCAGGAGGACGGATGAGCCTGCGATGGCAGGCCGTCTCATGGTCTCCAGCGGAACGCTCAGGCGGTGGACAGGCAGTGCTCCATCCACACCCGCCCGGCCGCCGCCGCTCGGCGCCGTGCCCCACGCGCGTCCGGCGGGCCGTGCTCTGCCTTGTACGCGCGGAACAGCGTCCACGCCGCAGCCAGACCGGCGACCACATCGCGCGGCGCGGCCTGCCATGCGGGCACGTCGGCGTACAGAGCCTCGACCTGCCTCGGCGGGTGGCCGGCCTCGACCAGGCGGGGCGCGAACAACGCCGCGTCCAGCCAGTCGGCACCCGTGCAGGCGAACCCCCAGTCCAGCACGGACGCCGCGCCCTCGTGCACCTTCAGGTTCCCCGCACTCAGGTCGTAGTGCACCAGCGTGTCCCCTGCCACGGCCTCGACGCCGAAGCCATGGAGGGCGGCGGCGTACCGGCCATGGCCGGGCAGATCCTCCCGCGTGAGCATGTGCCGGGCCTTGGCCAGCAGCGCCTCCACGTTCTCCGCCGCCGGGACGGCGAACTCCTCCGGACACGGAGTGAGGAACGACCCCAGCCCGGCCACCAGGTCGATCACCGCGGGCAGGTCCGGCGAGCCCGGGGCGAGGTCCGGCCGGCGGCCGGGCTGGTACGCGAACAACAGCGTGATCCACCCGTGGTCGTGACTGGACCACTCCAGGCGCGGCGTCGGCACGGCGGCGGGCATGACCTCGCCCGCCCACCGCTCCCGGGCGTGAAGCCGACCGGCGGGGTGCCCGGCCGGGCACCCTTTGAGAAACAGAGACCCGCGCTCGGCGCGCAGGCGGGCGGCGACGCCCGGCATGATGCCCGCCGATGCCGGCTCGATCTCGACCAGTTCGCCGTACCGTTCCCCCAGCACTTCACGGACGTCGTCCCGGGCCGCCTCGGGGACTTCTTCCCACCCCATCCGCGCCATGGGTTCAGCCCTCCGTCTTCGGGTCGTCGGCGCAGCCCTGGTAGCACTGGCTGCACAAGCCTTCGCCGCACTCACCGGCGCACGTCCACAGATCCTCATCCACCGGCAGGCCGGCCGCGCGCATCGCCTCGACGGTAGCGGCGAGCCGCTCGGCGCCAGGGCCGCGCTCGCCGGGCGTGTCCTCAGGCCGGTGGTGGATGAACCGCCCGGCCACGGCGTAGCAGAAGCCCGCGTACTCGGCGGTGTAGAGGATGAAGGCGTGCCAGCCGATGTCCACCTGCGGCGAGGGAGTCAGGCGGGCGCCGGGGTTGGCCGCGCATACGCGCAGGAACGCGAGCGCCTGGTCCATGATGCGCTCGGCGTGGTCGATGGGGATGTTCTGCTCGCGTGCGATGCGGGCGACGAGACGGACGAACAGATCCGCGCTGATGCTGTCGCGGGGTGTGATGGCGCCGGCCCCAGCGGGCCGGTCGGTCAGGACGGTCATGGCCTCTCCTTGTCACGTTGAGACGGTTGCAGGGGCATCGGGGTCCGGCCGTCGAGCCATTCGGCGGACGTGGGCTGATGCGACGGCCGGTGGCCGGGATCGTCGGCACCCAGCTCTTGGGCGGTACGGTCCTCGGCGCGCAACTCCACCACCAGTTCCACCGCGCTCGGCCGGCCGATGGCGGGCCGCAGCCCGGCGGCGCGCAGGCGCGGGGGCAGCGGGTCACGGCGGACCGCCCACCAGATGGGCCCGGGAGTGATGGCCCAGGCGGGCCATGTCCCGGTGATGATGTGGAGATACACCGCGTCTTGGCATGACAGCGGAACACCCCGAGGGTGCCGGCCGTCACGCGGCGCAGGGGTCATGGGTCGTCACCGCCGCCCACACCGTCCGCCGCCGACCGAGGGTGTAGTAACCCCACCGGGCGGCCAGGTTTTCGACAAGAGCGAGCCCGTACCCGGACTCCTCCGCCGCGTACGAGCGCCGCACGCACGGCTGGGTGTCGGAGCCGTCGTCGGTGACCTCCACCACGGCGTACTCGACGCCGGTGAAGCCCATCCCCTCTGCCACGCTCACGTCCACCCGGCCACCCGGCTGCCTGGAGCGGGTATGGCGCACCGCGTTGGTGATCAGCTCGGACGCGATCTGGACGAGGTCATCGGCGCGCGGGTGGCCGGACACCGCCTTAGCGACGAACTCGCGCCCGTCCCGGGGCGCGGCGTGCGTCCCGGCGAGTTCGCATGTGCAGATAGTCGGCATTGCGGGGGTGCTCGTCATGTGGATGCCTCGGCTGGGGGCTACGAATGCGGGGTCGTTGTCCGGATTCGCCGGCGCTGGGGAGGGCAACGGCGACCTGGGCGATCTCGGGGCGTGTCCGTCGGCGAGGCACGACGGCACCGACACCCGCCACAGCGGGTCGGATCGTCGGAGTTCGTCATGGCCGCGACGAGGATCATCCGGCACGCGGTTCTGGCGCATGGCCGCGTCAAGGGCATGCATTCGCCGCTCCTCACGAATAGTGATGGCTTGGCTCCACTGTGGAGTGCCGCAGTCGCCCTGGGAACACCAGATAGCGGGTCAGTCAAGGGGCAGAACCGGGGCAGATTGGAGTCAGATTCGTAAGGTCTCGCGTGACGGGGTGTGCGACGATGCCCCCGAAGGGAGATATGCGATGACGCAGCCCAACCTGCAATTCCAGCGGGCCCGGAAACAATTGTCCTCCCCCTCCGCCCCGGGCGAGAGCGCGTCACGCCAGGACATCGCGGACCTGGCCAACGCCTGGATATACGACATGTACCGGCGCGAAGGTGGGCTGAACCGACATTACATCGGCAAGCTTGAGCGCGGTGAGGTGCGGTGGCCGAATTCTGACTATCGGGCCGCTTTACGGCACATTTTCGGGGTCGAGCGTGACAGCGACCTCGGGTTTCACCGCCCTCAACGCACGAAATCAGCGTCGGAACCGGCCATTACCGAGGAAGATGTGGATCGGAAAGGGTTCATTCGCACCGCACTCGGGGCGGCCGCGGCCGTCTCGCTCGTTGAGCTGTCCGAGCCGGCCTCCCCCGCCAGGTCGTCCGGCCTCCCTGCAGTGGTGACCGAAGGCGACATCCGAAAGCTTCGCCACATCGCCGGCGTCTTTTCCTCATGGGATCACACCTATGGCGGCGGACTGGTCCGCGAGGCGGTGGCTGCGCAGCTCCGCTACTCGGTGGGGCTGCTGCGTCACTCTCGTTGCCCGAACAGCCTGCGTAACGATCTGTTCAGCGCCGTCGGCCACCTCGGGCACGTTGCCGCGTTCATGGCTTTCGACAGCTTCAGCCATGATGACGCGCGCCGAATGTTCGGGATGGCGCTGGGATGCGCGGAAGAGGCCGGTGACTGGCACCTGCGCGCCAAGATCCTATCCTCGATGGCCAGGCAGGCGATCTGGACCGGCGACGCCGACAACGGTCTCACCTTGATCGAGTTCGCCATGGTTCGGTCGGACCGGTTGACTCCTGCCGAGCGCGCCATGTTGATGTCGGCCAGGGCTCGGGCGCTGGCCAAGTTGGGCCGGGTGCAGGAGACCTTGGCGACGGTGGGCAGGGGCGATGAGGAGTTCGCTCGCGTCAAACCGTCCGAGGAGCCGCCATGGATGCGGTACTACGATGCCGCGCAGCACGCCGGGGATACCGGACACGCCCTCTACGACCTGGCGATCAACGGGAAGTTCGTCAGCGAGGCGACGGGTCGCCTGGCGAGCGCCGTCGCCGGGCACACCTCCGCGTACGTACGGTCCCGGGCGATCAGCGGCATCAAGCTCGCGTCCCTGACCATGGTGACGGGCGACCCGGTGGAAGCCGCGCACATCGGCGCCCGAGCGCTCACCGACGCGGGTACCGTCCGCTCACGCCGCGCGCAGACGGACATGGAGGAGCTGTCCCGGCTCGCCCTCCCGCACCAACGGCATGGACAGGTGGTCGAACTGCGGCGCCGCATCACAGAGGCGACGCGGTCATGAGCCAGAGCGCCGACGCCGGGACGCGGGCCGTGCTGGACGAGGCCGGCCGCCGCGCCGGCCTCGATGTGGCCGGGGCAGAGCTGGTCCGGCTGGGCGAGAACGCGCTCTACCGGCTCCCCGGCGGGATCATCGCCCGCATCACCCGCGCCGGCCAGGCCGCCGCCGCAGCCCGCGAGGTGGCCGTGGCCAGGTGGCTGGAGGCCAGCCAGGTGCCTGCCGTACGGGTGTGGTCCGGGGTCGAGCAGCCCGTCGCCGTGGACGGCCGCGCGGTCACCTGGTGGCGAGAGCTACCGCCCCACCGACCCGGGACCGCGTACCAGGTAGCCACCGCGCTCCGCCGCCTGCACGACCTACCGCCCCCGGCCGGGATCGACATCGGCCGGTTGGACCCGTTTGTGCGGCTGACCGAGCGGATCGACCGGGCGGTCACCCTCGACGAGGCGGACCGGCGGTGGATGCGCCGCCACCTGGAGGAGCTGGAAGCGCGGTACCTGGAGCTGCCCCCGGGGCTGCCCGAGTGCGTCGTGCACGGCGACGCCTGGATCGGCAACGTCGTCTCCACCGCCGACGGTGAGGTGGTGTTGCTCGACCTGGAGCGGTGCTCGATCGGCCCGCCCGAGTGGGACCTGGTCTCCACGGCGGTGAAGGCACTGACGATCGCCGGCATCACGCGCGAGGATTACGAGGTGTTCGTACAGGCGTACGGGCACGACGTGACCGCGTGGGCAGGGTTCACGACGATGCGGGACATCCGCGAGTTTCGAATGACATGCATGGCCGCGCAGGTCGCGGCTGAGAATCCCGCACGGCAGGACGAGGTGGTGCTGCGGCTGGCCTGCCTGCGCGGTGAACGTGGGCCACGCCCGTGGCCGTGGCAACCTGTGCCGTAGGCGCCCGGTGCTACGGCTGCCCTGCCATCGCGCGCGACGCGCGCGGGCCCGGGTGGGCGCCAGGTGGGCTATCAGAGGTGGTGGGCAACGGGTGGGCGCATTGGGCGCTAGCGTCGGGCGAAGCCCGACACTCAGAAAAACGGCCGAGCGAAGCGAGGACCTTTTGCCCGCGCGCCACGCGCGCGGGCCCGGGTGGGCGCCAGGTGGGCTATCAGAGGTGGTGGGCAACGGGTGGGAGCGTTGGGCGCTAGCGTCGGGCGAAGCCCGACACACAGAAAGACGCCCGAGCGAAGCGAGGGCCTTTTGCCCGCGCGCGACGCGCGCGGGCCCGGGTGGGCGCCAGGTGGGTTATCAGAGGTAGTGGGCAACGGGTGGGAGCGGTTACCAGCCTAGTTCGGTCTTGAAGGCCGTCAGGGCTTCTGACCAGGACTTGCGGTCCAGGCGGGCGCCCTGGTACGGGCCCGTCTCCACGGGGGTGTCGTGGAAGCGGGACGGGAGGGATTCGGCGGTCACGCCCTCGCGCAGGGCGTAGGCGTGCATGAGGTCCAGGCGGGTCTGGCCCGCCTCAAGGAGGCCGGGGAGGGTCATCGGGGTGCCGGAGGCGGCCTCTACCAGGGTCAGGATGTCGTCGATGGTCAGGGGGCGGGTGGGGGTGCTCGCGAACAGGCAGATGTTGAGGGCGTCCAGGGCGCTCCACAGGCGTAGCAGGCGGGCGGTGCGGCGGCCCCGGTCGGCGTCCAGGGTCAGCACCGGGGCGGGGTGGGCGCCTACCCGGGCGGCCTCGGGGAGGCAGTACGGCAGGCCCTCCTCCGGGTCGAAGTCGAGGTCGTGCTCCAGGGCGTCGTAGCGGGGGCCGCCGGGGGCGGCGGCGTAGCCGAGGCCGATGCCGGGCTGGATGCGCGGGTCGAAGCCGGGCAGCTCGCAGTCCTTGGCGACCATCGCGTACGGCGCCGCCTCCTCGCCGATGGCCCGTGCCGCGCGTGCCGAGCCCTCCGCCAGCAGGGCGCCGTACGGGCCCGACCGGTGGGCGATGTCGTGGATGAGGGCCGGGAGGGCCGTGGGCTCGCCGAAGGCGGGGGCGCCGGCGGGCAGGAGGCCGCGTTCGGCGCACTCCATGGCGAAGGCCAGGGTGCCGCCCAGGGAGACCTGGTCCAGGCCCAGGTCGTTGGCCAGGGCGTTGGCGTCGAGGATGGCGTCGAGGTCGTCGATGCCGAGGTTCCAGCCGAGCGCCAGGAACGCCTCCTGGCCCAGGCCGCCCGACCTGCGCTCGCGGGTGGTGGGCGGGGCGTAGACCTTCAGGCAGTCGGTGGGGCAGCCGGGGCAGTTGCCGGCGGTCGCGAGCGCGCGCCCCGCGTACGACTCGGCCACCGGCAGGCGCAGGCCGGGCTCGCCCGTGACGCTGAAGTTGCGCACCGAGCCGTAGCCGGGGGCGAGGCCGTCGCTGACCCAGGCGGCGAAGCCGGGCTCGGCGTGCTGCCAGGAGGCGAGCGGGTTGCCGGGGATCGCCTCCCGGTACGCCGCCGCCAGCCGGGCCAGCGTGACCGGGTCGGCGCCCGGCACCGGGCCGTCGCCGCCGGGTCCGGGTACGCAGACCACGGCCTTGAGGTTCTTGGCCCCGAGCACCGCGCCCAGGCCGTACCGGGCCGCCGGGAAGGCGTAGTCGGTGACGACGCTCGCGTACCGGACCAGGTTCTCCCCGGCCGGGCCGATCGCGGCCACGTGGGCGTGGACGCCGTGCCGGGCGCGCAGCGCGTCGGTGGTGGCGGCGGTGCCGAGGCCGCGCAGTTCCCCGGCGTCGCGCACCGACACCTGCCCGTCCTCCACCAGCACGTACGACAGCGCCGGCGCGCGCCCGGCGATCGCCAGCGCCTTGGCCCCGGCCGCGCGCATGCCGGCCGCGAAGGGCCCGAGCGCGTGGGCCTCGCCGGCGGCGCCGGTGAGCGGCGACTTGGCCAGGAACACCGCCTTGGCCAGTCCGGGGGCGTCGGTGCCGCCGAGCATGCCGGCCGCGATGTAGACCAGGGCCTCGGGCGCGTACGCGTCGAGCCCGGCGGGCGTCCGCTCGGACAGCAGCCGCAACCCCAGGATGGAGCCGCCGAAGTGGCCCCGCTCGCGGGTGCGGTCCTCCCGCTCGACGGTCCGCCGGGTCAGATCGACGACGAAAGGCATGCGCTCACTCCGGTGTGCAGGATCGTGTGACCGGGCGGATACTACTCATTTCTCCACGGCGTCACATAGGCCACCCTGGGTATCCCAGGTCACAGAGCGTGAGCATCGATGATAGCCAATCAGCGAGCGATTTTCGCGTAAAACATCAAAACCGGCATAGCCGACAAATTCCCAGAATGTCTGATTAAAGTCCATCGATAGCGAAAGCGATCACCCTGTGCGGGGCGGGCGCGCCGCCGTACGCCGTCGGATGAGGAGTCATGTGGAGCGTTCCTGTGCCCGGGGACTCACTTGAGCGGCTCGGATGACATCACCGGCAAGCTGCTCAAGGTCATAAAGCCGGAACTCGGTTACAAGGAGAGGGCCGGACAGCACACCAAATTCGGCGCGTGGTACTCCAAGGCGGTTGACGACCCGCAGTACAAGAACGCCCCCTGGTGCGACATGTTCATCGCCTGGGCGGCGAACAGGGCGGGCGTGGCGGAGTTCGTCGGCGAGTTCGCCTGGACGCCCTCGCACGCGCGCTGGTTCGAGCAGCGCGGCGCCTGGACCTCCGAGCCCGAGGTGGGCGCGCTGGTGTTCTTCGACTGGTCGGGCTCGAAGAACATCAAGAAGATCGACCACGTCGGCATCGTGGAGCGGGTCGCGGGCGGCAAGATCCACACCATCGAGGCCAACGTGGACCGGGTGTGGCTCAAGCGCAAGGTGCGCGATGAGAGCAAGGTCGTCGGGTACGGCGTGCCGCGCAAGGTCAAGGAGTTCGTGGAGGCCGAGGCGCTGCGGG
This sequence comes from Thermocatellispora tengchongensis, assembly GCF_014202315.1. Classification (GTDB taxonomy): domain Bacteria; phylum Actinomycetota; class Actinomycetes; order Streptosporangiales; family Streptosporangiaceae; genus Thermocatellispora; species Thermocatellispora tengchongensis. Next base: position 161,448 of record NZ_JACHGN010000021.1, read on the forward strand.
TCCAGGCCGGGCACACGGCCCCCGAGCCGGTGCCGCCCCAGGCGGTGAGCGCGGCCGGGATGAGCGGGCGGGAGGCGGTCCCGGTCGAGTTCGTGCCGACGACCGGCCTGATCGCGCTGGGCGTGATGGTCGGCACGATCGTGCTGGTCGCCCGGCGTACGGTGGCGCGGCCCCAGCCCGCCACGGCCGGACGGCACCGCAGGCGGCGACGCGCCCAGCCGCCCCCGGCCGGACGGGTCTCCGCGGCCCCGGCCGAACGCGTCCCGGCCGCTTCGGCCGAACACGTCCCGGCCGCCCCGGCCGAACACGTCCCGGCCCCGCGGGTGCCGGCACGCGCGGGCGAACGGGTGCCACAGCCTTCGGGCGAACGGGTGCCGGCGCCTTCGGGTGAACGGGTCTCACAGCGTGCGGGTGAACGCGTCTCACGGCCTGCCGGCGAACGGGTGCCGCAGCCTGCCGCCGTACGGAGCCCGGCGCCCGGCGGTGGGGAGGGTGCCGAGCGGGTGGAGTACTACCTGCCTATCCCGGCGCCAGGAGGTCGAGGGCCTGGTCGATGACGTCGTCCACCGGCACGTCGGTCACCCAGGACACGTCGTGCGGGCAGCGTTCCGCGCCCGGGTCCAGGCCGCAGGCCCCGCACACCGGGCAGGCCGCCGTCCAGGAGATCAGCGGGCGGTGCCGGGCGCGGCCGAGCGGGCTCGCGGTGATCATGTTGCCGCACCAGTAGACCGACACCGTCGGGGTGCCCACGGCTCCGGCCAGGTGGCGCGGGCCGGTGTCGTTGCCGACCAGCAGGGCGCACCGCTCGTACAGGGCGGCCAGGCCGCCGATGGACAGCGCGCCGACGAGCGGGCGGGCCGGGACGCTCATCCCGGCGACCACCTTCTCCACCACCTCGCGCTCCGGCTCGGTGCCGGTGACCACGAACGAGATCGGCCCCGCCGTGGCGGCGAGGTGGTCGGCGACGGCGGCGAAGCGCTCCGGCGGCCAGCGGCGGCGCGGATCGACGGCGCCGGGGTGGATCGCGACCAGGCGGGGGCCGGCGGCCGGCGGGCCGAGCACCCGGGCCGCCTCGGCGCGGTCGGCGGGCGTCACGGCGACGCGCGGCTCGTACTCCGCCGTGGCGCCGCCGACCAGCGCGGCGACCTCCAGCAGCCGGTGGGTCTCGTGCTGGTGGTAGACGTAGGGCACCCACCGGTCCAGCGGCTCGGCGCCCTCGGCGCGCAGGCCCGCCGTGACCCGGGCGCCCAGGGCGCGTACGAACGGGTTGGAGTTGCCCCCGCCGCCGTGCATCTGGACGGCCAGGTCGAAGCGGCGCCCGCGCAGGGCCTCCAGCAGGCGCGGCGGCGGCCGGGAGCCGTCCTCGGGGCCCGAGACGCCCGAGATGGGCGGCAGCGCCACCACGTCGTCCACCGGGCCGGGCCGCCCGGCGAGGAAGGCGGCGTGCCACTCACGGCCGAGCAGGGTGAGCCGGGCGTCCGGGTAGGCGTTCTTGAGCGCGTGCAGCGCGGGGAAGGCGAGCAGCAGGTCGCCCAGGGCGTTCGCGCGCAGCACCGCGATCCGGCGCACGCCCGGCACGGTCGTCGCGCTCACCCCACGTCCTGCGCCTTCATCCGGCCGATGATCGCGGTGCTGGACCGGTCGGGCACGTAGTCCAGCACCCGCACCTCGCCGCCCAGCTCGCGCACCAGGTCGGTCTCGGGCAGCATCTCGGGCGTGTAGTCGCCGCCCTTGACGTACAGGTCGGGGCGGATCATGCGCAGCAGCCGCTCGGGGGTGTCCTCGTCGAAGCTGGTCACGTAGTCCACGGGCTGCAGCGCCGCGAGCACCGACATCCGGTCCTCGCAGGAGTTGACCGGCCGGTCGGGGCCCTTGAGCCGGGCCACGCTGGCGTCGCTGTTGACCGCGACCACCAGTACGTCGCCCAGCCTGCGCGCCTGCTCCAGGTACGCCACGTGGCCCCGGTGCAGCACGTCGAAGCAGCCGTTGGTGAAGACGATCCTGTGCCCGCGGCGGCGGTGCTCGTCCACCCGCCTGGCCACCCGCTCGGGCGGCTGCACCAGGCCGTCCTCCTGGCGCAGCGCGCGCAGCAGCTCGTGCCGGGAGCAGGTGGCGGTGCCGGGGCTGCGCACGACCACGCCGGCCGCCGCCTGCGCGGCCTCGGCGGCCTCCTCCGGCGGGGCGCCGCCGGCCAGCCACAGCGCGAAGGCGGCGGTGTAGGTGTCGCCCGCGCCGGTGGTCATGTGCTCGGGAGCGGGCTCGGCGTACGTACGGTACGGCTCGCGCCCGCGCCGGTGCAGCAGCGTGCCGTCGCCGTCCAGGGTGGTGACCACCATCTGGGCGCCGGTGACCTCCAGCAGCCGCTCGGAGCGGGCGGCCAGGTGGCGCACCCGGTCGGCGGGCTCGCCGCCGTCCTCGCCCGCCTCCGCGAGGAGCTGCAGGACCTCGCCGTAGCTGGGCAGTACGGCCGTCGGGGCGCACTCCCGCCACGGCCCGACCGCGTGCGCGTCCACGACGAGGAGGGGCGGGGCGAGCGCGGCGAGCGCCCGGCGCAGGCCCGGGGTGCACACGCCGCTCCCGTAGTCGCACACGATCACCACGTCGGCGGTCTCCGCGGCGGCGGCCAGCCGCCGCGTCAGCTCGCGCTCGACCGGCTCGGGCACCGGCCCGCGGTCCTCCTCGTCGTAGCGGGCGACGAGCTGGCCGCCGGCCATCAGCCTGCGCTTGTGCGAGGTGCGCCGGCCGGCCACCGCGGCGAGCCAGGTATCGACGCCGCGCAGCCGGAGCATGCCGGTCAGCCGCTCCCCGCACTCGTCGGCGCCGACGACGCCGAGCAGGCGCACCCGGGCGCCGAGCGCGGCGAGGTTGGCGGCGGTGTTGGCCGCCCCGCCGGGCGCCTCGTCCACGTTCTCGACGCTGACGACGGGCACCGGGGCCTCCTGCGCGATGCGCTTGACCGGGCCGCGCAGCCACGAGTCGAGCATCACGTCGCCGACCACGACAGCGTGGATGGTTCTGTCCGCCATGACAAGCGGCTACCCGGACAGAAGTGAAAAAACCACCTCTTACACAATGATGGTGCGATATCTCCCACTAAGTCACTACTGACGGTTACGGCATTCCCCGGCCCACCTGCCGGTGCACCGCCTGGAGCAGGCCGACCGCGACCAGCCCGGAGATCGTGGCCGACCCCCCGTACGAAAGGAACGGCAGCGGCACCCCGATGATCGGCATGATGCCGAGCGTCATGCCCACGTTGACGAAGGTCTGGAAGGCCAGCCAGCACACCGTCCCCGCCGCGATCACGGTCCCGTACGGCGTGACGCTGCGCGCGGCGATCCGCAGCCCCCGCCACAGCAGCGCCAGCATCACCACCAGGATCGCCCCCGCCCCCACGAAGCCCAGCTCCTCGCCCGCCACCGTGAAGATGAAGTCGCTGTGCTGCTCGGGCACGAACTCCCCCGCCGTCTGCCCGCCGCGGAACAGCCCCTGCCCGGAGAACCCGCCCGAGCCGATCGCGATCTTGGCCTGGGCCGCGTTGTAGCCGGCGCCGAGCGGGTCGGCGTCCGGGTCGGCCAGCACCAGCAGCCGCTGGAGCTGGTAGGGCCGGATCAGGCCGAGGAACCAGGCCAGCGCCGCCACGCCCACGCCCGCGGCGGCCAGCGCGCCCAGCCACACCTTGCGCACCCCGGAGACCAGCACCATGCCGGCCGTCATCGCCACGAACACCAGCGCGGTGCCGAGGTCGGGCTCGGCCAGGATCAGCAGCGCCGGCAGCGCCGCGAGGACCAGCGCGAGCAGCAGCGCGCCCACGCCCGGCCGCCGCTCCCCGTCGCGCAGCTCGCCCAGCGGCACGGCCACCCCCAACACCAGCGCGAGCTTGGCGAACTCCGACGGCTGGAACTGCACCCCGCCGCCCAGCACGATCCACGACTTCGACCCGTTGACCGTGCTGCCCAGCGGCGAGAGCACCACCGCGAGCCCGAGCAGCGCCACGACGTACAGCATCGGCACGTACGCGCGCAGGATGCGCAGGTCGGAGCGGGCGATCAGCACCATGAGCGCCACGCCGATCCCGGCCGCGATCCCCTGGCGGCGCAGGAACCAGGACGGGTCGCCGCCCTGCTGGATCAGCCCCGGCCGGGTCGCCGACCAGATCAGCAGCAGCCCGGTCAGCGTGAGGGCGGCCGCGCAGCCGTACAGGACCCAGTCGGGCCGCTTCAGCCTGTCCACCACCCGCAGCGCGAACGGCCGCCGCCACGTCCCGCCCCGCTCCCGGTACGCCGCCCGCGCCGCGCTCACCGCGGGTCCTCCAGGCCGTACATGCCGGCCCAGATCTCCCGGGCCACCGGCGCGGCCACGTCACCGCCCTTGCCGCCCTGGGAGACCATGACGACCACGACATACTCCGGGGACGCGGCGGGGGCGAAGGAGGCGAACCAGGAGGTGTCCCGGCGACCGGCCACCTCGGCCGTGCCGGTCTTGCCGGCGACGGCCAGCTTCGCCCGGGGGAAGCCCTTGAACGCCTCCTCGGCCGTGCCCACCCGGGTCACGTCCGCGAGCGCCGACCTGATGTAGGCCAGGACCTGCGCCGAGACCGGCAGCCGTCCGACGACCTGCGGCTCGATCTCGCGCACCACCTCGCCGTCGCGCTGCACCCGCTGGGCCACGCGCGGGCTGAACAGGGTGCCGCCGTTGGCGATGGCGGCGTACGCGCGGGCGAGCTGCACCGGCGTGACCAGCACGTCCCCCTGGCCGATGGAGAAGTTGGCCGCGTCGCCCGGCCACCAGGTCGCGGCCTCGCGCCGCTCCGCCTCCGTGGCGGCGCCCTCGGCCCGCGCCTTCTTCCAGGCGCGGCCCGGCACCCGCCCGGCGGCCTCACCTGGCAGGTCGATGCCGGTCGGCTCGCCGAAGCCGAACGCGCGGGCCGTGCGCTGCATCACGTCCGCGGGCCTGGCGACCGGGCTGAGCCCGCCGTCGCGCCGCCACAGCTCCTCGGCGAACCGGTAGAAGATCGTGTCGCAGGACACCACCAGGGCCTTGCGGATGTCCATCGGGCCCAGGTCCAGGCCGCGGTAGTTGCGGAAGTCGCGGGCGCCGACGCGGTAGGAGCCGGGGCAGTCGTACCAGGCGGTCGTGCTGTACCCGGCGTTGATCGCCGCCGACGCCGAGACCACCTTCCAGGTCGAGCCCGGCGCCCACTCCCCCGCGACCGCCCGCGCGAGCAGCGGCCTGCCGCCCTCCGCGCCGAACAGCCGCTCGTACTCGGCGGTGGTGATGCCGCCGGTCCACACGTTCGGGTCGTAGGTGGGCGCGCCGGCCAGCGCCACCACCCGGCCGGTGCGCGCCTCCATCACCACCGCCGCCCCGCCGTCGCCCGCCCGCCGGGTGGCCCGGCCGAGCGCCTGCTCGGCGAGCTGCTGCACGTCGGCGTCGATGCTGGTCACCAGGTCGTTCCCGGGCACCGGATCGGTCTGCCGGAGCTGACGGCCCACCCGGCCCGCGCTGTCCACCGCGACCAGGCGGCGGCCCGGCGTGCCGGCGAGGTCGCGCTCGTAGACCGCTTCGAGGCCGGCGCGGCCCACCATGGTCACCCCGGTGGCGTCCTTCGGGGCCGCCTCCTCGCGCGGGGCGGGCTGGAGGTAGCCGAGCACCTGGGCGGCGGCGGTGCCGTACGGGTAGGACCTGATCGGCTGCAAGCCGGTGCTCACGCCGGGGAACTCCCGCGCGCGCTCCATGATCTGGAACGCGGTGCGCACGTCCACGTCGGCGGTGACCGGGATCGGCTCGTACGGCGAGCCGGGCCAGCAGGGCCGCGGCACCTCCCGCGTGCACAGCCGGGTCTTGGCGGCCAGGTCGGCGTACGACTGGCCGAGCACCCCCGCCAGCCGGGTCAGCACCGCGCGCCCGCCGTCGGGCTGGTCGCGCAGCGCCATGTGGTCCACCGACACCACCGGCAGGCTCCGGTTGGCGACCAGCGGGCGGCCCTCGCGGTCCAGGATCTGGCCGCGCAGCGCGGGCAGCGCGATCTGCCGCACCCGGGTCTCCACCGCGGCCTCCTCGTACGCCGCGCCGCTCATGATCTGCACCTGCCACAGCCGTCCGAGCAGCGTGAGCAGCAGCGCGACCACCACGACGTGCAGCACCGCCAGCCGTGCCCGCGGGGCCCCGCGCCGGTTCACCGCGCGGCCTCCCGCTCCGGCATCCCGTTCACCGCGCCGTCTCCCGCTCCCCTGGGCCGGCGGCCCGCGCCCCCAGCAGATACGCCAGCCCCAGCACGAGCGGCACCGCCACCGCGCCGCCCAGCAGCGACAGCGGCAGCAGCGGCTCGATCGCGGGCCAGGTCATCCGGGGATCGCCGAGCAGCATGCCGAGCCCGGTCTCCAGACCGAGCGCGCACAGCACGCCCACCACCGCCGCGGCGGCCTTCCACGGCAGCGGCCGGTCGGCGGCGGCCCAGCCGCAGAACAGCCCCACCACGCACAGCACGAACGCCGTGCGCCCGATCGTGCCGTCGGAGGGCGGCACCAGGTCGGTGAGCAGCCCGGCGGCGAAGCCGGTCGCCGCGCCCCAGCCGGTGCCCAGCGCCAGCGCCGCGCCGATCGCCAGGACCAGCGCCAGGTCCGGCGCCGGGAACGGCAGCCGGTTCACCAGCGTCACCTGGAGGACCGGCAGCACCGGGATCAGCAGCGCGACCGCGATCCGGCGCCTCATCGGTTCGCCCCCCGGCCGCCGGGCCTGAGCACCGCCACGCCGTCGAGCGCGGTGTAGCGGGCGAACGGGCGTACCAGGGCGACCAGGGCCGGCTTGCGGTCCTCCACCGCCACGATCTCGCCGATCGGCACCCCCGGCACGTACGGGCGCGAGCCGGCCGAGCCCAGCGTCACCACCCGCTGGCCCTGGGTGAGCCGGGCGTTGGAGTTGAGCAGGCGGAGCCGGAGCAGTCCCGCGCCGGTCAGGCCGTCGCCCCCGCCGGTGACCACGCCGACCTCGTCCGTGTCCTCCAGACGGGCGCCGAGCGAGGTCGTCGCGTCGGTGGCCAGCACCACCACGGCGCTGCCCGTGCCCGCCTGGGCCACCCTCCCCACCAGCCCGTCGGCGTTCACCACGGTCGTCTCCGCCTCCACGCCCGCCTCGGAGCCAGCGTCGATGGTGACCGTGTCCTCGTACCCGGCGCCGCCGCCCACGGCCACCACCCGGGCGGCCACGGCGTCCCGCCCGCCCGTGCCCGCGGCGGGCGGGGTCTGCCGGGCGACGGCGGCGGCCCGCTCCCCGGCGAGCCGGGCGTTCTCCCGCTCCAGTTCGTCGATGCGCGCGTACGCGCCGGGGGCCACGGCGACGGCGCCCGCGACGGCCGAGACGGATCTCTCGACGGGGCCGTACACGGCGGCGGCCAGGTCCCGCAGCGGGATCAGCGGCGAACGTTCGCCGCGGGTGTGGTCCAGGGCCATGAGCGTGAAGGCGACCAGGACGAGCAGGACGGGGGCGACCCTCGCCACCCGGGAGCGGCGCTGCATCCCACCCGCTCCGTCACCTGCGCCGATCCGGCAGGAAGACGTCCTGGTAGGCGCTGAACCTGTCCACGCACCTGCCCGCGCCCAGCGCGACCGAGTGCAGCGGCTTCTCCACCCGCCTGACCTGCATGCCGGTCGTCGCGGCCACCCGCTCCAGCATTCCCTTCAGCATGGCGCCGCCGCCGGTCAGCACGATCCCGTTGTCCAGCAGGTCGCCCGCCAGCTCGGCGGGGCACTGGTCCAGCGTCGTCTGAACGGCGTCCACGATCGTCTGCACCTGGTCGTCGATGGCCTTCTCCACCTCGCCCGGCGAGATCACCGCCGTCTTCGGCAGCCCCGTGACCAGATCCCGCCCCCGGATCGTGATCGGCGCCCCACCGGCCGCGAACCGCGCCCGCGCGTTCATCAGCCGGTCGATCGGCCGATCCCGCCGCACCGGCGCCCGGCTCGCGAGCTCCTGCGACTCCCCGTCGCCGAACGCGGGCCCGTACAGCGGCCCGAACACCCGAGCCGCGCTCCCCCGCTCCCCGTACCCCCACTCGCCCCCATCGGCCCGGCCGAACTCCGCCTCCGGCGGCCGGGCGACCTGCCGGGACACGGCTGACGCCTCGCCGTCCAGGTCGTCCTCCGGGGGCCGCTGCCCGTCCACGTCGGCCGCCACCGACCCCATGCTGATCTTCAGATGCTCCGCCGTACGCTCGCCGAGCAGCAGCCCGTGCTCCTTCTTCGCGTACGCGATGATGGCCTGGTCGATCTCGTCCCCGCCGACCCGGATCGACTGCGACACCACCACCCCGCCCATGGCGATGATCGCCACATCGGTCGTCCCGCCGCCGATGTCCACGATCATGTTCCCGACGGGCCCGTTCACCTTGAGTCCCGCCCCGATGGCCGCCGCCATCGGCTCCTCGATGATGTGCACGTGGCGCGCCCCGGCCTCGTACGCGGCCTCCCTGACCGCCCGCTGCTCGACCCCCGTCGTCCCGCTCGGCACCGCCACGACCACGCGCGGCTTGGCCAGGAACCGGGACGGATGCGCCATCTGCAGGAACTTGCGGAGCATCCTCTCCGCGACGTCGATGTCGGCGATGACCCCGTCCTTGAGCGGCCGGACGACCTCGATGTGCGACGGCGTGCGCCCCATCATCCTCTTGGCCTGCTTGCCGACCGCCACCAGCCGGTCGCTGTGCCGATTGATCGCGACCACCGAGGGCTCGTTCAGCACGATCCCCTTCCGGCGGACGTATACCAGGGTGTTAGCGGTACCAAGATCCACTGCCAGGTCACGGCCCAGCAGGCCCCAATATCCCATAACCCACGCAGCCTTCCACGAGGCCAGAGGCGCACCCGATCCAGTTGTCAACCACCGGCCCGACGTGTGCCCGTACGCCCCACCCCCAAACGCCTCACCACCGTTTCCCCAGCTAGGAGCAAAATCCCGAGCACCGCGCGATCCCCGTCGGCGCGGTCAGGTCACCCCGCCGCGACCACGGCGAGTTGTTCGGTGACCGAGCCCCAGCCCTCGGCGAAGCCGAGCTCCTCGTGGCGGGCGCGGGCGGCCGGATCGCCGTGGCGGACGACGACCCGGTAGTCCGTGCCGTCCGGGTGATCGCGCAGCGTGATCTCGGCTGTCATGGGCACCGGCGCGGGGTTCGCCGGGCGCCAGGCGCTGTCGATCGCGTTGGTGAACACGATCCGCTCAAGCTCGTCCACGACGAGGAAGCTGGCATCGACGTGCGGGACGAACTCCACCCCGTCCTCGCTCAGCCGCGTCACGAGTGCGCCGCCGGGCCGGACGTCCAGGCGATCGACCCGGCACACGGTGGGGGCCGGGAGCCACCACTTCTCGAATTCGGCCGGGTCGGTCCACGCGCTCCACACGGCGGCGCGGGGGGCGCGGATGATCCGTCCCAGGGTCAGGTCGAGATCGGGGTTCATGTCAGGTCTCCTCTGGATCGGTGACCAGGCGTTCGAGCCGGTCGGTGCGTTCCTCCCAGATCCGGCGCTGTTCCGCGAGCCAGTCCTCGACAAGGGAGAGACGGTCGCGGTTGAGCACGCAGGTGCGTACGCGTCCGGACTTGACCGTGCGGATCAGGCCGTTCGCCTCAAGCGTCCGCACGTGCTTCATGAAGGAGGGGAGGGTCATGGGGAACTCGCGGGCGAGATCGCCCACACTCGTCGGCCCTCGTCCGAGGCGCCGGATGACGCCGCGCCGGGTCGGGTCGGCGAGGGCGACGAACACACCGTCGAGCTCCGCCGAATACTGTGCCACACGGCTAACTATTGTCCACCGGAACACTTAGCGCAAGGGCAAAGTATCCGCGGCCCCGCCGCGGACGCGCGCGGCTTGATCAAAGCGCACCTGTCACGGCGGTCCCGTCGTTACCATCAGCACCACATTCGGACATGTCTACTGATCGGGGGCTGTGTGCTTAATCGGCGAGACGTCCTGAAGGCCGCGCTGGTCGCGCCGATCGGAATCGCGGTCGGGCGGCCGGCCCTGGCGTCCTCCGCGGAACCCTGGGAGGCCGTGGTCGCCAGGGGGAACGTGCCTTCCGCTCTGATCCCCTTCGACGTCGCGATGAAGAAGTTCATGTACGCCCGCGGGATCACCGCCGGACAGCTCGCCATCGCCCGGAAGGGCAAGCTGGTCTTCACCCGCGGCTACACGCTGTCCACGGCCGCGACGCCGGTTCCCGGGGTGGCGCCGACGAGCCTGTTCCGGATCGCGAGCCTCAGCAAGCACATCACCGCGACGGCGATCCTGCGCCTGGCCCAGGAGGGGAGGCTGAACCTCGGCACCCCGGTGACCAGCCTGCTCGACCTGAAGCCGATGGCGGGCAAGACGGCCGACGCGCGGCTGGCGAATGTGACCATGTGGCGGCTGATGCAGCACTCCGGCGGGTGGGACAAGGCGATCTCGGGAGACCCGACCTTCGCCGACCGGAAGATCGCCACCACGCTCGGCACCGATCTGCCGAGCAGCCACGCCGACATGATGACCTACATGACGAGCCTGCCGCTCGACTTCACGCCCGGCTCCAAGTACGTGTACTCCAACTACGGCTACATGCTGCTCGGCCGGGTGATCGAGGAGATCACGGGGATGAGCTACGGGTCGTACGTCACCAGCAAGCTGCTCACCCCGCTGGGGATCACCCGCATGTGGCTGGGCCGCACGCTGAAGGCCGACACGGCCCGCGAGGTGCCCTACGAGTCGAGGTACACCGCCACGACGGTGCTCGACGAGTCCGGCGCGACCGTCCCGTACCCCTACGGCGGGTTCAACATGGCCAACCTGGACGCCACCGGCGGCTGGGTGGCCACGGCCATGGACCTCGTCAGGTTCCAGCGCGTCTTCGACACGCCGTCGTCGGTGAACCTGCTGAGCTCCCTGTCGATCTCCCGGGCCTTCGCCAAGCCCGAGTGGGGCACCTTCTCCTCCGGGTCGTGGTACGGCGGAGGCTGGTACGTCCGTTCCGCGAACGGCGGGCTGAACACCTGGCACAACGGCAGCCTGCCCGGCACCTACACCTTCCTCGGCAGAAGGTACGACGGAATCACCTACGCCGCCTTCTTCAACCGCCGGGGCGAGAACGACGGCCTGCCCGACTTCGCCGACATCGACCCCATCCTGTACGACGTGGCCGACCAGATCACGACCTGGCCGTCGGTGGACTACAGCTCCATCTACTTCTGATCCCCCGCGGGTCCCGGGCCACGCGCATACCGCGTACCTCCTGGTACCTCCTGAACCCTCTCGTAACTAGAAGGGTGACGCCCTTGCCGGCCCGACCGGACCGGCAAGGGCGTCTTTCCCGCAGCCGCCACCATGGCGGCGGCCACCGAACCGATCCTGGACGTTCTCATCCACTTCCGCCGACTCCTGAGGCCCGCCACCGCCGCGAGCACCGGACGGTGTGCGGACTCATCCGGCCCACGCCCAGGGCCCCCATGGCCCGCCCGCCCCTCGGCGCGGGCGGCGTGCCCGCCCGCCCCTCGGCGCGGGCGGCGTGCCCGCCCGCCCCTCGGCGCGGGCGGCGTGCCCGCCCTGCTCACCCCCTCCCGGAGCCGGGATGCGGCTTCCATCGCGGGGCCGTGACGATTGCTCTTCGGTGATCGCTTGCCGGCACCGGTGATCGCCGTCGTCTTGCCCGCGCGTGGGCGCCGTCGAGCCGAATGATCACGGGACGGCCTTCTGGCGAACGGCCTCGATGCCCGCCAGCACGATGTGCAGGCCGTACTCGAAGTTGTCGTCGCTGTCGAGGGCGTAGAGCTCCTTCGTCACGCTTGCCGTCAGGGGATACCGGGTCTCGTCGATGGTCATCTTCTGCGCATACGGGTTGGGGCCTTCGTAATTCTCGCCCGTGCGCGCTTGTTGCTCGATCGTGAAGCCCACGACGTAGTGCAGGACGGCGGGGAACGCGCGGGCCGCCTCGGTGGTCGAGAAGCCGGCGTCGGTGAGCGTGCGCAGAACCAGTTCGAACGTGCGCCCGATGGACGGACCCGTCGAGTAGGACCCGGCGGCGACCCTGGCGCCGTCGCGGTAGCGAAGCATCGCGTCGCGCATTCTGCGGGCGAGGCCGGCGATCCATTGCTGCCAGGTCTCGTTGCGACCGGGGGCTTCGACGCCGTCGGACGCCTCGGCCACGATCAGCCCGGCCATCAGGTCGAGCAGCTCGTGCTTGTTCTTGACGTGCCAGTAGAGCGTGGGCGCCTGGACGTCCAGCTCCTTGGCGAGCATCCGCATGGTCAGGCCGTCGAGGCCGACCTCGTTCAGCAGCCGCAGGCCGGTCCGGGCGATCAGGTCGGGTGTGATGGGCACGGTTGACAATCTAGCACCGTTAGAGCTAAATCTAACGATGTTCGAGATTACTCTAATGTCGTTAGGGGACGATCATGGAGGACGTAGTCATCGCCGGCGGCGGCCCGACCGGCCTGATGCTGGCGTGCGAGCTGCGGCTCGCCGGGGTGGACGTACTGGTGATCGAAAAGCTGACCGAGCCCACGCGTGACTCGCGGGCGGGCGGGCTGCATCCGCGGTCGCTGGAAGTGCTCGATCAGCGGAGGATGCTCGACCCGTTCCTGGCCGAGGGGCGTCCGTTGCCGGGCACGCGCTTCGCCGGACTGCCGCTCGACCTGTCGGAGCTGCCGACCCGGTATCCGTTCCTGCTGGTGATCGTTCAGCGCCGGATCGAGCGGCTCATCGAGGCTCGCGCCCGGGAGCTGGGCGTCCGGATTCGCCGCGGGGTCGAGGTGACCGGCCTACGCGCGGGGCCGGGGTCGGCGGGTGCGGCGCCGCCGGCCGCGAAGGCGGCGTCGGCGGCCACGGCTGCGGCGTTGGCCGCCGCGGAGTCGGTCGTGGTCGAGACCACGGCCGGGCCCGTGGAGACGCGTTATCTGGTCGGTTGTGACGGTGGCCGCAGTGTGGTGCGCCGGCTGGCGGGCATCGACTTTCCGGGCACGCCGGCGACCACCACGTCGATCCTCGGGGACGTCGAACTCGCCGACCCGCCCGCGGAGCCGTTTCTGCTCCAGCGAACGCCACGGGGAAACTTCTCGGTGCTCGGCTTCGAGGAGGGGTGGCGGCGGGTGATCGTGGACGAGGCCGGGGCGACCGTTGCCGACTCGGCGGCCATCGGCTTCGACGATCTGCGGGCGATGCTCATCCGGGTGGCGGGCACCGATTTCGGGATGCACAGTCCACGGTGGATCTCGCGATTCACCGACCTCGCGCGGCAGGCGGCGTGTTATCGCGCCGGGCGTGTGCTGCTGGCCGGGGACGCCGCCCACATCCACTCGCCGGCCGGGGGTCAGGGGCTGAACACCGGGCTGCAGGACGCGTTCAATCTCGGCTGGAAGCTGGCGCTCGTCGTGCGAGGGCGTGCCGACGAGGAGTTGCTCGACACGTACCACGAAGAGCGGCACCCCGTGGGCGCCCGGGTGCTGTCGAACACGCGCGCGCAGAGCGCGTTGAGCGCACCCGGCGCGCATGTGGATGCGCTTCGCACGCACGTGGGCGACATGCTCGCGACGCCGGACGCGAACCGCAAGATCGCCATGATGATCACGGGGCTGGACATCTCCTACGGACTCGGACCGCGCGTACCCGACCGGGACCTGCCCGACGGGACGCGGCTGTTCGAGCACCTTCGCACGGGTCGCCCGATCTTGGCCGATGTCTCGGGCGAGCCTGTGGACAGCAGCCTTGTGAGCGAGCTCAAGGGATTCGGAGAACCGCTGCTGATCAGGCCCGACGGGCACCTGGCCTGGACAGGCTCGCTGGGCCGTGAAGCGTTGTCCGCGGCCCTGCGACCCTGGCGTTGACCGGCCCCGTTGTGGCGAGGGCGGCCCTGTAGCACGTGACCGTCTCCCGAGCTCCCGAGTTCCGCGGCCGGGTCCGGCAACGCGGAACGCGTCACCCGGTCCCGAAGGGGTGGGCGTCAGGCGGGCGATCAGAGGTAGGCGGCAACGGGTGGGCGTCTTGGTCACGGGTCGCCGGTGAGGAGGCTGGCGGGCAGCCCGGCTCTTCTTTTGATGTTGAGTTTGCGGTACGTCCTCGTCAGGTGGGCCTCCACCGTGCTGACGGTGACGTACAGGCGGTCGGCGATCTCGCGGTTGGTGTAGCCGATCGCGGCCAGGGCCGCCACGCGGCGTTCGGCCTCGCTCAGCAGGGCGTCGGCGCGGCTCGGGCCGGGTTCGAGGGGGCGGGGCGGGGGCGTGGCGAGGGTGCGGGTCAGGGGTTCGGCGGCGCACTCCTCGGCCAGGGCGCGGGCGCGGCGGGCGATCATGCCGGCGCGGCGCGACTCGCCCGCCTCCTGCAGGGCGGCGCTGAGGTCGGCGAGGACCCGGGCGAGCTCGTACCGGTCGCCGCCGCTGGACTGGAGCAGGTCGGCGGCCTGGCGCAGCGGGGCCGCGCGGTGCCTGGGCTCGCCGGCGGCGGCGCGCAGGCGCAGGGTCATGCCCTGGACCCGCGGGGCGCCGGAGCAGCGGGCGAGCTGGTCCTCGATGAGGCGGCGGGCCTGGCGGTGGCGGCCCATGCGCAGCAGGGTCTCGGCGGCGCCGGCCCGCCACGGGACGAGGCCGGGCACGTCCAGGCCCCAGCGTTCCATCAGCTCGCCGCACAGCTCGAAGTCGCGCAGGGCGAGCGCGAGGTGGCCGGTGGCCAGCTCGTACGCCGCCCGCGCGTGCAGGTAGTGCAGGCCGTAGCGGGTGTGGAACATGGCGTCGGGGACCGGCCGGTCGAGGTGGTCGCCGCCGACCTCGTAGCGGCCCATGGCGGTCGCGGCGAGGACCAGGGTGGCCAGCGGGGCGCCCACGGCCACGCCCCAGCTCGGGATGGGGATGATCTCCAAAGCGTGCGCGGCGTGGCGTTCGGCGGCGGGCAGGTCGCCGCGGCGCAGCGCGATCTCGGCGCGGATCGCGGCCAGCCTGGCGCGGCGGCCGGGCGCGTTCCTGGTGGCGGCGTCCTCGGCGAAGCGGTCGCACCACGGCTCGGCCCGCTCCGGGTGGCCGCCGTAGGTGAGGGCGAGCAGCGCGTTCTCGACGGTGTCCATCGACATCTCGTCCGGGCGGGAGCCGCGCAGGACGCGCTCGACGGCGCCGGCGACGTCGGCGCGGGGGCCGCGGGTGAGCACGGTGGCCAGCGCGGATGCGGCCTGGAGGCGACGGCTGAGCCCGACCGAGGGCATGGTGGCGCGCTGCTGCGCGGGACCGGGCCGGCGCAGGCAGGCCAGGAAGGCCGGGTGGGAGCAGCGCAGCCAGGGGCGTACGACGGCCAGCTCCGCCGCCGTCTCGCGGTCGTGCGGGTCGGCGCACTCGCCGAGGCGCTCCAGGACCTCGCGGGCCTCGTCGTGCCTGCCGTGCCACAGCAGCGCGCGGGCCAGCACGACCGCGTCGCCGCCGCGCAGGTGGCCGCGGTGCATGGCGTCGGTCAGCTCGGCGAAGTGGGTGACGGGCGCGCCCGGGTTGATCCGCCACTCGGCCTGCACCAGCACTGTGGTGATCTTGACGCGTTCCTGCTCGTCGGCGCAGGCGGCGCGGGCCAGCCTGAGGTACGCCACGGCGGCCTCGACCGCGCCCTCGCGCAGGCTCTGCCTGGCGGCGTCCTGGAGCACGGGCACCACCCAGGGGCGGCCGGGCCGGCGTACGTCGTGCGGGCCTGCGTTGCGCAGGTGCTCGGCGACGACCGTGGTGGGCGCGCCGGCGGCGTGGGCCAGCTCGGCGGCGCGACCGTACAGGAGGGTGCGCTCGGGCGGGGTCAGCTCGGCGAGCACCGCCGCCGTGGCCGCGGGATGCCGGAAGGCCCCGTCCTCGTCGAGCAGGCCGGCGTACGCGAGCGCGTGGATCGCGCGCCGGGCGTGCTCGGGCGGGATGCCGAGCAGCGCGGCGGCGCCGGCGGGCCCGTCGGGGACGCCCGGGGCGCCGGGGCCGCCGAGCACGGCCAGGGCGCGCGCGACGCGCAGCGTGCCGGGCTCGGCGCGATGCAGGCAGGACAGCACGGCCCGCCCGTAGCGGCCGGCGGCGACGGCCTCGTCCTGCCGCTCGCTGCCGGTGACGCGTACGGCGTCGCGGTGGTCGTCCAGCAGCGCCGCGGCGAGCAGCGGGTTGCCGCCGCTGAGGGTGTACCAGCGGAGGGCGAGCCTGGCGGCGGTCTCGGCGCCGACCTGGCGGGCGGCCAGTTCGCGCACGCCCTCGCGCGAGAGCGGGGTCAGCCGGACGCGGCGGCAGTGGGGCAGGCGCGGCAGCTCGGTCTCGAAGAAGGTCTCGGCGTGCGGGCCGTGGTCGGCGTGGGAGAAGACGGCGGCGATGCGCGCGAAGCGTACGCGCCGGGCGAGGTAGGCCAGGCAGAGCAGGGACGCGCGGTCGGCGTGGTGGACGTCGTCCACGGCGATGAGCAGGGGGTGGCGTTCGGACAGGTCGATGAGGGCGCCGCAGAGGGCGTGCACGAGGGCGGCGTCCATCTGGCCGAGCGTGGCGGTCTCGGGCGCGGCGGAGGCGACGGCGTGCGCGCCCTCGCCGAGCAGCGCGCGGGCGCGCTCGCGGTCGGCGGCGGGCAGCGGGGCGTCGTGCAGGAGCTGGCCGAGCACGCCGAAGGGCAGGTCGCGTTCCACCGGGGAGCCGAGGGCGGTGACGGGCAGGGCGCCCAGGCCGGCGGCCCGCTCGGCGAGCACGTGGAGCAGGGCGCTCTTGCCGGTGGCGACGGCGCCGCCGACGAGCGCGACGCGTCCGCGTCCGTCGCGGGCGTCGGCGAGCAGCCCGGCGAGCCGGGTCAGCGCCTCCTCTCGCTCCACGAGCCGCTCAACCAGGACCATGCGCCATCTCCCTTGATGCTCAGACGAGGGTTCCGAAATAGGTCGAGTACGAATGCGGGGACATCAGCACCTGGATCTGGCAGGTCTCGAAGTCATCATGCATCCGGAAAACAACGGAAATTTCGGAATATGCGGCGTTCACCCCGAATCCCACGTAGTACTGATCGCTGTCGAACACGATGCGGTAAAGCCCGCGCCCCAGCGCCCGGCCCTCCCAGTCGTCGATACGTCCCTCGGCGTCGGTCTCCGCATCGGCCAGGGACGCCCAGGACCCGTCCCTGGCCCATTCCAGGCGCGCCCTGAGCCCGGCCGCGGAACGGCCGTAAACGCTGTCCATCGCCTGCGCGGTGATAGTCATTTAAAAGGACCTCCGCCTACCCGTCCGGATGCGGACCCTGCCGGTTCCTCGCATTGATTGTCACCGGCGCCGCTATCGATCCGCCTTCGGTCGGTTATCAGACCCTCCGCGACCCCGCTGACCTGGTTCGATACCAGATCAGAAGCCAGCCGATAATAGCCGGATGGCGAGCCTCCATAGCGTTTCGCAAGCACGAGCCCCACGAACGAAACGAGAGGCCAGCGAAATGAACGAGCACGCCGCGTCCCGCGCCTTCCGTCTGATCGCGTCCGTCCTCATCGTCAGCACCACGCTCGGCGCGGGAGCCGTCTTCGCCGGCGCCGCCGCGGCCGGCGTCCTCGCCTCGGCCGCACCGGCCGCCATGTACGCCAACACACCGTGGGGCTGAGCGACGGCGCCGACCGCGCCCGCGACGCGGCCGGAGACGGGAACGTCTCCGGCCGCGTTTTCGCGTTCACGCTCCGGAATCGGCAATTTCACAGGAAGTTCGCTTCGGGTGTGGCCGGCCGTCCGCGAGGACAGGCATAGCTATATGCGCGCTTGCGTGGAACGTCGCCAAAGGGAGTTGTACGATCCGCGCATAGGCGACGGCATACGTATGGGGGTGGAGATCGGCCACACCCGCCGCCTCGCTACTCTCGGACCGTCGGAGGTCGGCCGATTCGAGCGCACACCGCTGTCGTCCCGCAAGGAGTTGTGGGTGGAGTTTCGCGTTCTGGGTCCGCTTGAGGTAGCCGTCGATTCGCGGCTGCTCGACCTCGGGGGCATACGCCAGCAGATCGCGCTGGCGACCCTGCTGCTCGACGCCAACCGCGTCGTGCCGGTCGGCCGCCTCGCCGAGGCCATCTACGACGAGGACCCGCCGACCACCGCCCGCGCCCAGGTCCAGATCTGCATCTCCGCGCTGCGCCGGATGTTCGGCGCGTACGGCGCCGGCGAGATCATCGCCACCCGCGCCCAGGGCTACACGCTGCGCGTGCCGCCCGAGCTGATCGACGCCCACCGGTACGAGGAGCTGGCCGCGCAGGCCAGGCGCGAGCGCGACCACGAGAACTACGACGCGGCCGTCAAGCACTACCGCGAGGCCCTGTCGCTGTGGCGGGGCGACCCGCTGAGCGGCATCGACAGCAGATTGGTGCAATCGGCGGCCTCACGGCTGGCCGAGCACCGGATCACCACCAACGAGGACTGCCTGCAGCTCGAACTCGACCTGGGCCGGCACCACGAGCTGGTGGGCGAGCTGAGCGAGCTGGTCGCAGCCCACCCGCTGCGCGAGCGGCTGCGCGCCCAGCTCATGATCGCGCTGTACCGGTCGGGCCGGCAGGCCGAGGCGCTCCAGGTCTACCGGCTGGCCCGCGAGACCATGATCGAGGAGCTGGGCATCGAGCCCAACGAGCAGCTCCAGCAGCTCGAACACGCGATCCTGACCTCCGACGAGAGCCTGAACCCGCCGCCCGCGCCGGTCCGGCTCACCGCCGAGCGGGCGCCCGCGGCGCCCACGCCCGTGCCGTCCATGCTGCCCACCGACATCGCCGACTTCACCGGCAGGGAGCGCGAGATCGAGGAGATCAGGCGGTGGCTGGCCGAGGCGGCGGGCGACCCCGACCGGCTGGCCGTGCCGGTGATCGTGGTGGTGGGCAAGCCGGGCATCGGCAAGACCACGATCGCGGTGCACGCGGCGCACACCGTCGCCGACCGCTACCCCGACGGACGCCTGTTCGCCGACCTGCACGGCGGCGCCCCCCGCCCGGTCAGCCCCATGCACGTGCTCGAACGCTTCCTGCGCGCGCTCGGCGTGCCCGGCGCCGCGGTGCCCGACGGCCTGGAGGAGCGGGCCGAGATGTACCGCTCGCTGCTGGCCGACCGCCGGATGCTGGTCGTGCTCGACGACGCCGGCAGCGAGAGCCAGGTGCTGCCGCTGCTGCCCGGCAACGCGCTGTCGGCGGTGCTGGTGACCAGCCGCAGCCGCCTGGCCGGGCTCGCCGGCCCGATGCACGTCGAGGTGGACGTGTTCGACTCGGCGCAGTCGGTGGAGCTGCTGTCGCGCATCGCCGGGGCCGACCGGGTGCGCTCCGACGAGGGGTCGGCGACCACGCTGGCCCAGCTCTGCGGGCAGCTCCCGCTGGCCCTGCGCATCGCGGGCGCCCGGCTGTCGGCCCGGCCCCACTGGAGCATCGAGCAGCTCGTCGGCCGTCTGGAGGACGAGACCCGCCGCCTCGACGAGCTCAAGCACGGCGACATGGGCATCCGGGCCAGCATCGCGATGACGTACGAGAGCGCGGGCGAGGAGGCCAGGCGGCTGTTCCGGCGCCTGGCGCTGCTCGACTCGCGTACGTTCTCGGGCTGGGTGGGCGCGGCCCTGCTCGACCTGCCCCCGGCCGAGGCGCAGGACCTGCTCGACGACCTCGCCGACGCCCAGCTCGTCGAGCCGACCGGCACCGGCCACGGCGTGCGCAGCCAGTACCGCTTCCACGACCTGATCCGCGTGTACGCCCGCGAGCGCCTGGCCGCCGAGGAGTCCGCCGCCGAGCGCAGCGCGGCGCTCGAACGCGTGCTCGGCACCCTGCTGCACCTCGCCGAGGAGGCCCACCGCCGGGAGTACGGCGGCGACTACGTGCGCGTCCACGGCCCCGCGCGCCGCCGCACCCTGCCGCCGGCGCTGGTGGACAAGCTGATCGAGGACCCCCTCGCCTGGTACGAGCGCGAGCGGCCCAACCTGGTCGCGGGCATCCGGCAGGCGGCCCAGGCGGGCTTCACCGAGCTGTGCTGGGACCTGGCGATCAGCGCGGTGACGCTGTTCGAGTCGCGCATCTACCTCGACGACTGGCGCGAGACCCACGAGATCGCGCTGCGCGCGACCCGGCAGGCCGGCGACCTGCGCGGCCAGGCGGCGATGCTGCACTCGATCGGCACGCTGTACATCACGGAGAAGCGGTTCGACGACGCCCGGCGCGACTTCGACGAGGCGCTGACCCTGTTCGGCAAAGTGGGCGACGACCAGGGCCGGGCGCTGGTGCTGCGCAACATCGCGTTCCTGGACCGGATGGGCGGCCGGTTCGAGGAGGCGGCGGAGCACTACGAGCGGGCGCTGGAGATCTTCCGGGCCACCGGCGACCACGTGGCGGCGGCGTACGTGCTGCACGGGCTGGCCCAGCTCCGCCTGGAGCTGGACGACCCCGAGGGCGCGGGGCGGCTGCTGGAGGAGGCGCTGCGGCTGAGCAGGCACGGCGGCAGCCGCCGGGTCGAGGCCCAGGTGCTGCACCGGATGGGCGAGATGCACCTCCAGGCGGGCGACTTCCCCCGGGCGGCCGAGGTGTTCCGCCGGACCCTGGAGGTGGTGCGCGGCGCCGGCGACCCGACCGGCGAGGCGTACGCGCTGCACGGGCTGGGCGTCGCCCGGCTGCGCCGCGGCGAGCTGGAGGCCGCGGAGTCGGCGCTGCAGGAGGCCCTGACCCTGGCCGGCTCGGTCGGCGAGCGGCTGGCCGAGGGACGCGCGCTGCTCGGCCTGGGCGAGCTCGCCCTGGCCCGCGCCCAGCCACGGCGCGCGACCGGGCACTGCGAGCGCGCGCTGGCCCTGTTCCGGGCGATGGGGGCCCAGGTGTACGAGGCCCGCGCCCTCCCCCTGCTCACCAGGGCGCGCGCGATGACGGCGGGCGAGTAGGCGCAGGCACCCGCGGGCTCAGGCGCGCGGCGGCATGACGAGGCTCAGGCCCGGGGCAGCATGCCCCGCCGGGCTCAGGCGTGCGGCAGCATGGCCGGGCCGGGCTCGGCCGACTCCAGGGTCATGCGCAGGGCGATGAGCTGGCGTTGCAGGCCGGCCACCTGGGCGGCCAGGCGCTCGAACTCGTGCGGGGCGGGGCAGCCGCAGGCGCAGGCGCAGGACCCGGCCACCGTGGGAGCCGGGGCGGCGGGCATGGCGGGCGACGGCCCGGGGTCGAGGTAGGGATCGAGGTCGCGGACCAGGGCGAGCAGGTCGGGATGCCGGTAGATGAAGGTGCGGTCCACGCAGGCCGCGCGGGCGATGCCGGCCACGGTGATCTCGCCGCCCTCCGCTGCGGCCCGCTCAAGGGCGGCGAGAACCCGTTCGCGACGCCGGGCCGAATCGGCCTGGCGCCCCTTCGTCATCCCTCGCACCCGTGCCGCGCGCGCCTCCGCGAGCGTCATGCCGGTCCACTCCCTGCAACGGTCACAGCGATCACTCCGCGAACTCGGGCGTACGAGGGTCGGGTCCATGCTCATGAGCACGACGCGCGGCGGCAACCCCACATCGTGGGGGCGAAACCCTAATCCGGCATGATGAATTGCGATCAGCGTGCCGGGCGGCGGCGGGCGCGGGTGCCATCGGTAGATTGCCTGGCATGCGCCTTTTCACCGTGGACTCTTTCACCGACCGGCCGTTCGCCGGGAACCCCGCGGGCGTGTGCCTGCTTGAGCGCCCCGCCTCCGAGTCCTGGATGCTGAGCGTGGCGCGCGAGATGCGCCACTCGGAGACGGCGTTCGTGCACGGCGACGGCGACGGGCCGCTGTCGCTGCGCTGGTTCACCCCGGCCGTCGAGGTCGCGCTGTGCGGGCACGCGACCCTGGCCACGGCCCACGTCCTGTACGCCCTCGGCGCGACGGGCCGGCTGGAGTTCGCCACCAAGAGCGGCGTGCTGACCGCCGAGCAGGGGCTGGGCGGCCTGGTCACGCTGGACTTCCCGGCCACGCCCGCCGAGCCGGCCGAGCCGCCGCCGGGCCTGGCCGAGGCGCTGGGCGTCAAGCCGGTGTGGGTGGGGCGCAGCGCGTTCGACCTGCTGGTGGAGGTGGACTCGGCCGACACCGTACGCGGGGTGTCGCCCGACTTCGCCCGTCTGCGGGAGGTGGACGCCCGCGGCGTGATCGTGACCGCCCTCTCCGGCGAGCCGCCCGCCGGCGCCTCCGCCGACTACGTCTCGCGCTTCTTCGGGCCGAGGGTCGGGGTGGACGAGGACCCGGTGACGGGCTCGGCGCACTGCGTGCTGGCGCCGTACTGGTCGGACAGGCTCGGACGCGCCGAACTGGTGGGCAGGCAGCTCTCGGAGCGCGGCGGCGTGGTGCGCACGACGCTGCGCGGCGACCGGGTGGGCCTGGCCGGGCACGCGGTCACGATCTGGTCGGGTGAGCTGCACGTCTGACCTCGGCCGCGCCACTCCGCGCATTAAGGGGATTTGCGAGGAAAGGGAGGATACGCGGCGGCCACAGCGCCGTCAACAGCACTTTTCCGGTTCTTTGCCATCATGGCGGTGAATTGTGTGGCGAAATGCTGTCGTGCACGTCGGAATTACGACTCCGGAGTGGGGTTGCGGCGTACGTGATGTGGGGGGCTTGGGGTTGTTCCAGCGGCATTGACCCGGCAATCATGGCCTTTCATCCGCTATATGCCAAGAAACGTTA
This sequence comes from Thermocatellispora tengchongensis, assembly GCF_014202315.1. GTDB lineage: Bacteria > Actinomycetota > Actinomycetes > Streptosporangiales > Streptosporangiaceae > Thermocatellispora > Thermocatellispora tengchongensis. The sequence continues at coordinate 184,046 of NZ_JACHGN010000021.1, forward strand.
TGGAGGCGGGCGATGAAGGCGGCCGTCGGCGGAATCGTGCACGAATCCAGCACATTCGCCACCCAGGTGATCGGGACCGTGACGGCGGGCGACTTCACCGTTCTCACCGGGCCCGCCATGGTCGCCGAGTTCGCCGGCACGAACACCGGTGTGGGCGGTTACCTCGACGCCTGCGCCGAGGAGGGCGTCGCGGTCGTGCCCGCGCTGCACGCGCGGGCCGAGCCCGGCGGAGCGGTGGAGCCCGCGGCGTACCGGGAACTGGAGGAGCGCTTCCTCGCCGAGCTGGACACCGGATGCGAGCTGGTCCTGCTCGACCTGGACGGCGCCGGCGTGGTCGCCCCCGACCTGTCGCTGGAAGTGCTGCTGGTCCGCGCCGTACGCGCCGCCGTCAGGCCCGGCACCGCCATCGCGGTCACCATGGACCTGCACGGCAACATCCCGGCCGAGCTGACCGAGCTGGCCGATGTGACCGTCGGCTACCACGACTACCCGCACACCGACATGGCGGCGCGGGCCAGGACGGCGGCCCGGATCGCCGTCGCCGCCGCCCGCGGCCGGGTGCGCCCCCGCACCCGCAGGCTGCGCGTGCCGATGGCGCTGCCCCCGTCCCCCACCGACGGCGGCCCGGCGCTGGAGCTGCGTCACCTGGTCAAATCGGCCGAGCAGGAGCCGGGCGTGCTCGCCTGCACGGTCTTCCACGGCTTCCCGTACGCCGACACCCCGCAGGCCGCCACCACCGTCGTCACCGTGACCGACGAGGCCGTCCGGCTCGGCGACGCCGTCAACGACCAGATCGCCGCCTGGCTGTGGCGGCACCGGGCCCGGTTCCTGGTCGGCACGCTCTCCCCCGAGCACGCCGTGGAGCAGGCCGCCGACGGCTACTCCCTGGTGGTGGCCGACGCGTCCGACGACCCGGGCGGCGGGGGCAGCGGCGACGGCACGTACCTGCTGCGGGCGATCAGGAACCGGGGCATCCGCGCCTGCTTCGCCACCCTGTACGACCCCGCCGCCGTGGCGCGCGCGACCGAGGCGGGCGTCGGCGCGGTGGCGGACTTCGAGCTCGGCGGGCGGCACGGCAAGACCAGCGGCGAGCCCCTGCGCGTACGCGCCAAGGTCCGCGCGATCACCGACGGCCGGGTCAGCCACGCCGACGTACGCCGCGGCCGGTACGCCGACTTCGGCCGCAGCGTACGCCTGAGCGCGGACGGCCTGGAGCTGATCGTGGCGTCCAGGCGGCTGCCCGTACTCGACCCCGAGATCTTCCTGCTGCACGGGGTGCTCCCCGAGCGCTTCCCCCTGGTAGGAGTGAAGGCGGCCCACCACTTCAAGTCCGGCTTCGCCCACCTCGGCGCCCGCCTGGTCACCGCCGACGCCCCCGGCCTCACCAGCAGGCGCATCGCCGAACTCCCCCGAACCGGCCCCAGCGCCGCCCTGTGGCCGATGAACCGCACCGCCGTCTTCCACCGCCCCTCCGCCACCCACCGTCCCGAGTAGGGAGCCGGCGTAGCGAGCCCCGAAGGCGACCCACCGGCCCGAGTAAGGTGCTGGTGTGGCGAGTGACGGCGAGCTGGAGCGGCTGGCGGAGCGCCTGCGGCGGTTCGCCGCGGCACGCGAGTGGGAGAGGTTCCACACCCCCAAGAACCTGGCGATGGCCCTGTCGGGCGAGGTAGGCGAGCTGGTGGCCGAGTTCCAGTGGCTCACTCCCGCCGAGTCGGCCGACCCCGACCCCGAGACACGCCGCCGCATCCGGGCCGAGCTGGGCGATGTCACCAACTACCTGGTCCGGCTCGCCGACCTGCTCGGCGTGGACCTCATCGAGGCCGCCCACGCCAAGCTCGACGAGAACGAGCGCCGCTACGACCCGGCCCTCTACCGAGGCTCCGCCCGCAAAGCGCCCCCAATCACCCCATAACCCACCAGAGGCCGCCGCAGCGGATCAGACCTCGGTGACGATCGCCGGATGCCGCGGGTCCTCGGCCCGGACCACCACGTCGGCGGCCCGCACCGGATCGACCTCCCGCTCGTAGCGGGCGTACGCGGGCAGGGTCCACCGCTCCTCCTCCGGCGTACGCCGCCCGAGCGCCGCCGGCGACAACCACAGGTGCACCACCAGCTCGTACGGCAGCCCGCGCCCGAGCAGCAGCGGCCCGTCCAGGAGCAGCACCCCGCCCGGCCCCAGCGTCACGTACGGCAGCCGCGTGGCCCGGTCGGCCGCGCTGTCCCACAACGCGGGCAGCACCTTGCCCGTGCCCCCGGGCTCCAGCGGCCCCAGCACCTCGCGCATCAGCCCGCCCGCGTCGAGCCAGTCGGAGTAGAAGGCGTCGGGATCGGTCCTGCCGAACTCGAACCGCAGCGACGCCGGACGCAGGTAACCGGCCGCCGACACCCGCACCACCTCCCGCCCCCGCACCCGCAACGGATCGACCAGCGCATCGGCCAGCTCCCCCGGCCGCGCCGCCGGCGCCCCGTCCACCAGGACGCGCACCCACGCCTCCCGCGGCCGCTCCGCGATACGATCGGCCAACTCCTCAACCAAAGCGCCGAAAGTGACCGGACGTGCCCGCATAGCGGGATTTTATGGCTGTGTTTATGGCCCGTGCTCCGCACGGGCGGGCTTGGGCGCTCTTCAGGGTCGTGTCTTCCCTCGTCGCTCCGGTCGCTTCGCTCCCTGCGCTCCTCCTCCAGACACGACCCGCGCCCAAGCCACCACAACCCCGTTACCGCACCCTTCCGCGAAACCCGCCCACCCACGCAGGGTGACCCCATCACCCCACCCTCCCCCGAAACCCGCCCACCCGCGCAGGACAACCCCATCACCCCACCCTCCCCCGAAACCCGCCCACCCGCGCAGGACAACCCCATCACCCCACCCTCCCCTGAAACCCGCCCACCCGGGCAGGACAACCCATCACCGCACCCTTCCGCCACCCGCCCACCTGGGGCGGGTGCCCGGCCGGGCTGGTCACCGTGGGGTGCGGGGTGTCCACATCGCGTGCCCGCGCCGGGCATGCATCCGTCCCGATGGGGAAGGGGGGTGAGCAAAGAGGGAGGTGAGCTGATGAGCACGGACCCGGACGCCCGCGCGTACTTCGCGGTCGAGCTCGGCCTGCACGGCGCGTGCGTGGTGGCTCATCTGGCGGGGGAACTCGACTGCACCACGGCCGACGAGCTCAGATCCGCGGCGCGGAGCGCCTGGGACGACCTCGAACCGGCCTCCATGGTGCTCGACCTCGGCGAGGTGACCTTCGTCGATTCCTCTGGGATCGGTGTGCTGGTGCACATCATGAAGACCTGCGATCAGCGTGGGATCGCACTTTATCTGTCCGGTGTGGGGTCCTTTGTCCGCCGCCTGCTGCGGATCACCGGGCTGGAGGGCCACTTCACCATCTGTGATTCGGTCGAGGACGCGCTGATCCGGGCCGAGAGCGCGCGTCCCGTCGTGCCGGAGCAGCGCGCGCACCAGTGACGCCGGCGCGAGCGGGGAGACCCCGGCCGTCGCGGGGCCTCCCCTTCTCGTGCTCCTCCCCTTCTCGTGCTCCTCCCCTTCTCGTGTGCCTCCTCGTGGGCGCCTCAGCGGGCGCGCAGGCTCTCCGGCGGGCCCAGGTAGCTGGGCAGCAGGCCGCCGGTGTCCACGATCAGCCGCTGCACCACCACCGTGGGATCGACCATCCAGAACTTCAGCGTGTGCGCGCCCGGCGCGGCGACCGTGTGCGTGGTCGTGACCACGGTGGCGTTGTCGGAGGTGTTGCGCGCCCAGCGCATGTTCATGCTGGTGTCGTCCGATCCGGTCACCGCCGTCACGTTCACCACCTGCGGGGTCTCGCCGTCGATCGAGACGGCGTACTTCAGGCCGTCCGTCGGCAGCACGTTGTTGCGCGGCGACAGCACCGCCGAGACCTTGACCTGGCCGGAGCCGAACAGCGTCATGGCGTACTCAAGGCGCGGGCTGCCGCCTCCCGGGGTCTGCCGGGGCGCGGTGACCGGCACCGGCGTGACGCCGTCGCCGGTCTTGCCGGCGTCCGGGATGACCTGCCACTTCACGCCGTTGCCGGCCACGGCCCCGGTGTAGTTGGACGCCTCCATCGCCACGTAGCCGCCGGCCTCGACGAAGCCCTTCAGCGCCGAGCGCGGCACCGCCGGGTTGCGCACCACGGCCTTGACCGTGACGGTGCGGCCCGCGCCGGTGACCGTGATCGGGACCTCGGTGACGCCCTTCGGCGCCCTGGCCCAGTCCACGCGCACCTGGGCGCGCACCTGGTCGTCCACCGTGCCCGCCTTCGGCGTCACGCTCACCCACGGCACCGAGGGCGTGATCGTGTACGGGAACGCGGTCGCGCCCCGGTTGAACACCTCGATGTACTGGGCGGGCGCGGTCTGGTACGGGCTGAACTCGGGCAGCACCGCCGGGGTGCCGGCCTCCGGCCACCACTTGTCGGAGCCGTCGATCGCCACGCCCATCTCGGCCGCGGCGGGCACCTCGATCCGCTTCAGGTGCGGGTAGAACGCGTCGGGCAGCGCCACGTGGTTCGGGGTCTGCGGCTGCTGCCAGGGCGCGTCGGGGCCGTACCTCTCCTTGTCGCCGTAGCCGATCTTCGGCTGGGTCTGGAAGCCGCGCCACTTCCCGCCGGCCAGGGTCTCGTTGTAGTACGCCGACATCGCCTGGTCCTCGTCGAACCTGGCCTGCGCGCGATCCGCCATGTCGTTGGTGGCGGCGCGGCCCTGCTCGGCGTACAGGATGTTGGTGAACTGCGCGTGGCGCAGCGCGTACAGGTTGGCCGTGGCCTTCACCTGGTAGTAGACGAGCTGGTAGTACGCGTCGTCGTACGCCTTGGGCAGGCTCTTGCGGATCTTCTCCGCCTTGGCCGCCAGGGCCTGCCACTCGGCGGTGACCCGGTCCATCTCCCGGTAGGAGTTGAGGTAGAACGGGCTCGCCTCGTCGTTGTAGACCACGGCCCTCTCGTCGGTGGCCAGGTCGCGGCTCGGGTCGAGGGTGATACGGCGGTTGAGCAGTTCGGGCTTGCGGCGCGACTGCAGGAAGCCGTACTCGCTCAGCACCTCGGCGATCTCCCCGGCGCGCTCGGGGCCGAAGTTCTGCGCCGCGTACATGCGCTCCCACTCGCCGAGCTTGTGCAGCGGCCAGCGGTCGGGGTCCCAGGCGTAGTCGAGGAAGAACTGCAGCGGCATCTCCTCGTTCTTCATGTCGCCGACGTTGACCACCCAGAGCCGGTCCACGCCGTACTTGTAGGTCAGGTTGAGCTGCTCCCAGGTGCTGGCGAGGTTGATCGTGTCGACCCACTTGTAGTTGCGGCCGACGCCGACGTAGTCGAAGTGGTAGTACATGCCGTAGCCGCCGGCGCGCTTGGGCAGCGACTGGTCGGGCAGCTTGCGCATGTTGCCCCAGTTGTCGTCGCAGAAGACCACGGTCACGTCGTCCGGCGGGCGCAGGCCCTTGTCCCAGTAGCGCTGCACCTCCTTGTAGAGGGTCTGCACCTGCGGGATCGACTCCAGGGGCTCGCCGCTCTCCTCGGCCAGGATCTCGCGCTGGGCGGCGAGGATGCTCTCCATCAGCTCGATGCCGTCGCCGTCGGGCAGGCTCACATCGCCGTTGCCGCGCATGCCGAGGGTGACCACGCCCTCGAAGCCCTGCTCCTTCATCCGGCGGATGCCGTCGGCCCAGTACTTCTTGATCGCCTCGCCGTTGCGGCGGAAGCTCCATTCGCCGGTGCCGCCGTACGGGTCTTTGCCGGGCACCGTGATGTCGCCGTTCGCGTCGCGCTGGGCGGGGGTGGCGTGCCGGTTCCACTCCTCGATGCCGCGCATCATCGGGGCCTCGTGCGAGGTGCCCATGACGACGCCGTACTCACTGGCGATCCTGTGGTTGTCCGGGTCGTCCTCGGCGAAGGCCCGGCCCCACACGGCCGGCCACAGGTAGTTGGCCTTCAGCCGGAGCATGACCTCGAACACCTTGGCGTAGAACGCGCCGTTGAAGCCGCCGGGGTAGCCGGGGGCCTTGCCGGGGCCGAAGTACTCCGGCGCCCAGGTGCCGAGCGCGGGGTTCTCGTCGTTGATGAAGAAGCCGCGGTACTTCACCTTCGGCGTGCCCTGGGTGTGCCGGCCGGGCAGGACGTACAGGGCGTCCTGGTGCTTGACGGGCACGTCGTCCCACCAGTACCAGGGCGAGACGCCCATCTCCTTGGAGACGTCGTAGGCGCCGAAGATGGTGCCGCGCTGGTCGCTGCCCGCGATCACGAACGCGCGACGCACGCCGGGCAGCGGGTTGTGCACGACCTGCTCCAGCGAGGTCTCCCACTTGCCGGCGATGCCCCGCACGTCCAGCTTGCCGCCGGCCACCATGCGGTCGATGAGCGGGCTCTTGCCGATGGTGCCCACGATCACCAGGTCGTCGCGGGGCGCGACGGCGGCGGCGTCGGCCTTGATCACCTCGGGCTTGACGCCGGTGACCCGCTCGACGTCGGCCTGCAGATCGGACACCACCCGGACCACGCCCTTGTGGTCGGCGGTGCTGACCACGATCGGCGCGGCCTGGCCGCGGGCCACGAGCGGGAACCGCCCGGGGCCGTTCGTGTTGGAGACGTACGTGCCGGGCCCCGCGCCGTGCGTGGCGCCGGCGGCGGAGGCGGGAGGGGCGACGACGGCCACGGCCGCCGCCACGGTGAGGGCGAGCAATAACGTCAATGGTCGTCTGCGCGCGATCGAGCCGATCACGGACCTTCTCATGTCGCGATCTCCAGGAGCGAGGACGAGGGGGTTTTGGGGCCTACCGATTCCCAAAAACTTTCGACTTGACAGCGAAACTTTCGGAGTGCAACAAATTAACCCGGATGCTAACTAGGCGGCAGCATCAGGTCAACAACCCCGGCGACCCCTCGCGACGCCGGACGGCCCGCGGAGCACGGCGCCGGCGGAGGGGTGAAAGTTTCACCTCGCGCGACCTGGCCCGTCAGGCACACCGCCACGGCGGAAGGCGGGGCCGGCCCCCGATACGCTGATCGATGTGCCTCGCCTCGTCCCAGCAGCCGCCTCGCTGACCCTCGCGCTCGCCCTCGCCTCGGGCTGCGCGAACGGCGGCGCCGTGTCGCATTACGGAAAGGTGGTGCAGGGCGAGCGCGACACCACGGTGAACGTGCGGGTCACCCCGGGCGACCGCTTCTCCCTGGCCGTGCCCGACACCACGGCGGCAGGCGAGGACTGGACGCTGATCACGCCCCCCGACCCCAAGGTCAGCTCCTACATCAGCGAGGAGCACGTCGAGGAGCCCTCCGGCACCCCCGGCTCCACCTATTTCGTCCTGAACGCCAAGAAGCCCGGCACCACCGACGTGGTCGTGTCGCCCTGTCCCTCGTGTCCCCCGGCGACGTTCCACATCACGGTGTCCGATCAGCAGTCATGATCGGTGTCATGATCGGTGTCATGATCGGTGTCATGACCCGCGGTCGCGATCGACTCGTAATCGACCGGCCCGTGATCGGCGGTCATGACCGCCCGCGCGGACACGGGCGGTCCCGGACGTCCTGCGACGGCGCTACTGGTGGCAGAAAGAACCCTCGATGAGGGTGATGATGCGCCCGGCCAGCGTGAGGTTGATCTTCTCCTCGCCGCCGAAGCGATCCTGAATGTTCTTGGTCACCTCATCACGGTTGATACCGCCGAGAAGCTCTGCGCAGGTGTCCTGGGCCCGGTCCACGTAGCGCTCGTTCTCAAGCGCGGGATCGATCTTGGCCAGGCCGTCGAGCAGCAGCTTCTTCTGCTCGGCGTCGGGCGTCGGCACACCGGTGCTCTCGGCCGTGTCCTGGCTGGTCGTCGTCGCGGTGTCGGTGGCAGGGCCGCTGGGCGTTCCGCACCCGGCCACCAGCGCGGCGGCCATCAAGGGGAGAAGCAGGGCCCGAGCCGCACGCGCGCCGGGCCGCTGGGATAACTGCTGATGCGTGGGGGGTTCAAGCTGCGGGAGGGGCATAGGCCGCAGCGTAGTGGTCGCCGTACCGCTTTTAACGAGATCACGTAGGACGGACACCCGAAATCGATCGCCTGATATGTCCTGAAATACCCCACCACGTAACCCGGGTGATCCGCACATCCGCCTCACCCCACGGTGAGCCTCGGCACCGCCGCGACCAGCTCCCGGGTGTAGGGATGGCGGGGCAGGTGGAAGACGTCGTCCACGTCGCCCTCCTCCACCACGCGCCCGTCCTTCATCACCATTACGCGGTCGCTTACGTGGTGCACGACGCCAAGGTCATGTGAGATGAATATCATTGCGGTGTCGGCCTCGGCCTGTATATCGGCGAGCAGGTCGAGCACCTGGGCCTGGATCGACACGTCCAGCGCCGAGACGGGCTCGTCACAGACCAGCAGGTCGGGCCGAGCCCCCAGCGCCCGCGCGATGGCCACCCGCTGCCGCTCCCCGCCCGACAGCTCCCGTGGCCGCCGCCCGGCCACCGACGCCACCAGCCCCACCCGGTCCAGCAGCCGCACCACCTCCTCCCGCCGCCGCTCCCGCGGCACGATCCCCCGCAGCGCATCCCCGACCAGCCGCTCCACGGTGTGCCGGGGATCGAAGGACTCCAGCGGGCTCTGCGCGACAAGCTGCACCGCCCGCCGCCACGGCCGCCGCCCCCGCTCCGGCCCCGGACTCCACGCCCGCCCCCGCACCACCACCTCCCCCTCGTCCGGCACCACCAGCCCCATCACCACCCGAGCCAGCGTCGTCTTCCCCGACCCCGACTCCCCCACGACCCCCAGCGTCTCCCCCTTCCGCACCACCAGCGACACCCCATCAACGGCCACCCTGCCCCCATAAGCCACCGAAACCCCCCGCACGGCCACGACCTCGTCCGGCTCGCCGCCAGGGCCGACATGGTCGTGGTCGGCATGGTCGGGGTCGGCATGGTCGGGGCCGGTATGGCCGGGGCCGGTATGGCCGGGGCCGGTATGGCCGGGGCCAGGTCCGGTTGCGCGCCGCTCATCGCCGCCGGCCACCACCGCCACCCCGGCACCACGGGAGTGCGCCGGGGCGCTGGGATCCCGCTCGGCGTCCCGATGCCCAGGGACGAGCCCGGCCTGCCCAGCGCCCGCCGCATCCGCATGCACGCGCCCCTCCACCTCGGCCACGCGCCATTCACCGGCACCTGGCACCGGCGCAGCGCCCTGCGCCGACCCTGCGCCACGGAGGAACGCGGAAGTGGGCCGGCCGTCGGCCGCCCCATCATGAGCCCGCACGGCACCCACCGCACCCGGCCTTGGCGCCGCCGCCGCACCATCCCCCACCGCCCCGGCGCCACGGGAGTGCGCCGGGGCGATGGGGTCCCGCTCAGTGTCCCGATGTCCGGGGCCGTGCTCGGCCTGCCCGGCGCCCGCCGCGTCCACATGCGCGCGCCCCTCCACCTCGGCCCCGCCCCGTTCGCCAGCACCCGGCACCGGCGCAGCACCCTGCGCCGACCCTGCGCCACGGAGGAACGCGGAAGTGGGCCGGCCGTCGGCCACCCCATCATGAGCCCGCACGGCACCCGCCGCACCCGAGACGGACACCGCCGCCGCACCATCCCGCACCGCCCCGACGCCACGGGAGTGCGCCGGGGCGATGGGGTCCCGCTCAGTGTCCCGATGTCCGGGGCCGTGCTCGGCCTGCCCGGCGCCCGTCGCATCCGCATGCGCGCGTCCCTCCTCCTCGGGCACGCGCCGCTCAGCAGCAGCCGGCACCGCCCCTGCGCCACCGTCGCCCGCTGGGTCGGCGCGGCCCTCACCGGCGCCGGGTGTCGCCGAACCGTCCCGCGCCGGGTCGGTGGCGTGGGAGGGGTGGGGGGAGAGGCGGGTGCCCTTGGTGGTGGCGGAGGGGATGGCGGCTATCAGGGTGCGGGTGTAGGGGTGGGTGGGGGTGGTGAGGAGGGTGGCGGCGGGGCCCTGTTCGACGATGGTGCCCTGGCGCATGACCAGGATGCGGTCGGCCAGGGCGGCGACCACGGCCAGGTCGTGGCTGATCATGAGGAGGGCGGTGCCGGCGGCGCGGCGGGCGGACAGGAGGCGGAGGATCTGGGCCTGGACGGTGACGTCGAGGGCGGTGGTGGGCTCGTCGGCGATGAGCAGGGGCGGGTCGGCGGCCAGGGCGGAGGCGATCAGAGCGCGCTGGCGCAGGCCGCCGGAGAGCTGGTGGGGGCGTTGCCGGGCCCGGATCTCGGGGTCGGGGATGCCCACGGCGCGGAGCAGGGACGTGATCCGCTCCGCCCGCTGCGCTCTCGGGACCACGTCGTGGCGGGCGAGGACCTCGGCGATCTCGGCGCCGACCGTACGCAGGGGGTCCAGGCTGACGAGCGCGTCCTGGAGCACCAGGCCGATGTGACGGCCCCGGAGGTGGCGCCAGTCCCGTTCGGCGAAGCGAAGGGCGTTCCGGCCGGCCAGGTCGAAGCGGGCGGCGCGCACCTCCGCGCCCCGTCCGGCCAGGCCCAGGAGGGAGCGGGCGGTCACGCTCTTGCCCGAGCCCGACTCGCCGACGATGGCCACGCACTCGCCGGGGGCGATGGTGAGCGAGACGCCGCGCACCGCCCGTACCCCGGCGGCCGGGAACGTCACGTGCAGGTCCTCGATCTCGACCAGGGGGGCGGCCGTCTCCCGGCGTCGAGGCCGGGTGATCGCCAGTTCGGTCATGGGGTTCTCCCCTCGAAACGGTGCTGGAGGTGGCGGCCGGTCACGGTGAGGCAGACGACGGTGAGCGTCACGGCCGCGCCGGGGGCCAGGGCCTCCCACCAGGCGACGCGCATGTAGTTGCGGGCCTCGGAGAGCATGGCGCCCCACTCGGGGGCGGGCGGCTGCGGGCCCATGCCGAGGAAGCTGAGGCCGGAGGCGGCGATGACCGCGCTGCCGAGGGCGATGGTGGCCAGGACCGGGAGCGGGCCGAGGACGTTGGGCAGCACGTGCCGGAAGGTGATCGCGGCCCGGGAGAAGCCGAACGTCACGGCCTGCTCGACGTAGCCCGCGCGGCGTACCACGAAGGTCTGCGCGCGTACGAGCCGGGCGAAGTGCGGGATCTGCGCGATGCCGATCGCGAGCACCACGCTGCCGGTGCCGGGCCCGGTGATGGCCACGACCAGCAGGGCCAGCAGCAGTTCGGGCAGGGTGCCGAGCACGTCGAAGGAGCGGGCCAGCGCCTCGTCCACCCAGCGGTGCGAGAGCCCGGCGGCCAGGCCGAGGACGAGGCCGCAGGCCACGGCGAGCGCGGTGGCGAGCACGCCGATCGTGAGCGAGTGGCGGGCGCCGTGCACCACGCGGGCCAGCACGTCGCGGCCGAGGTGGTCGGTGCCGAGCCAGTGTCCGGGGCCGGGCGGTTCCAGGGCGCGCAGGGGGTCGGCGGCCAGCGGGTCGGCGCCGGCGAGCAGGCCGGGCGCGGCCACCGCGACCGCGAGCAGCGCCAGGAAGAGCGCGGCGGCCGTGACCCCGGGACGCGGCCGGCTCAGGCGCAGCGCGATGGCGGCCATCAGGTCGTCCTGAGCCGCGGGTCGATGATCCGGTACGCCAGGTCCACGACCGTGCTGATCGCCACGAACACCGCGGCGAACAGGATCACCACGGCCATCACGACCGGCAGGTCCTTGCCGGAGACGGCGTCCATGGTGACCTGGCCGAGGCCGGGGCGGCCGAACAGGATCTCGGTGATCACGGCGCCGCCGAGCACGCTGCCGGTGAACCAGCCGACGTAGGTGACGGCGGGCAGGAGTGCGTGGCGCAGGGCGTGCCTGGCGACCACGGCCCGCTCCCCCAGGCCGCGGGCGCGGGCGGTGACCGCGAAGGGCTGTTCCAGGGCGCGTTCCAGGCCGTCGCGGAGCACCTGGCCGAGCACCCCGGCGATAGGCAGGCCGAGCGCGAGGGCGGGCAGCACCAGCGCGGCCGGGCCGTCCGCGCCGGAGACCGGGAACCAGCCGAGGGTGAAGGAGAAGACGGTGAGCAGGAGGATGCCGATCACGAACGGGGGCACGGACACCGACACCAGCTCGGCGGCGGAGGCGGCGCGGCGCGGCCAGGGGCCCCGGCCGGCGGTGAGGACCGCGATCAGCAGCGCCAGCACGACGCCGGTGCCGGCGGCGGCGAGCACCAGCTCGACGCTGGGGCGGAGCTGGGAGGCCAGCACCTCGCCCACGTCGCGCTGCAGCCAGTACGACCGGCCCAGGTCGCCCTGGAGCAGCCGGCCGAGGTAGGCGAGGTACTGCACGATCTCCGGCCGGTCGAGCCCCCACTCGGCGCTGATCGCGGCCCGGATCTCGGGGGTGTCCGGGCCGTCTCCGATCAGTACGTCGATGGTGTCGCCGGGGGCGAGCCACAGCGCCGCGTACGCGGCCGTGGCGGCGGCCCACAGCACCGCCACGCCCGCGCCCACCCGGCGGGCGACGGCCCACAGGATGGATCTCATGTGCCGATCCGCACGTCGTAGGCGTTGCGCGGCGTGCCGGACGCCGGGTCGAAGCCGAGGCCCTGCACGCTCTTGCGGGCGGCGATCTGGTCGGCGGGCACGTAGAGCGGGAAGACGATCGCGTGCTCGGTCACCGCGGCCTGCTGCACCTTGGCGTAGAGCCGGGCGCGCTCGGCGGTGTCGGAGTCGGCCGCGGCGGCGGCCAGCCACTTGTCCACGTCGGGGTCGTGGAAGTGGGTGCGGTTGATGGCGGCGTCCTCGGGGAGGATCAGGTTGAGGGCCGCGCCGGCGTCGGAGTCGCCGCGGGAGTTCTCGAACAGCTCGTAGGCGTTGTCGTCCAGCGCCTTCTGCGCCGTGCCCTGATCGACGATCTTGATCTGGTAGTCGATGCCCGCGGTCTGCTTGACCTGGGCCTGGATGGCCTGGGCCAGGATGTCGCGGCGGTCCCGTACGAACGGCGCCGAGGCGACCGCGCGCACGGTGAGCCGCTTGCCGTCCTTGGTGCGGTAGCCCTCGGAGTCGCGCCCGGTCCACCCGGCCTCGTCGAGCAGCTTGTTGGCCTTGGCGGTGTCGCCGCCGAAGGTGCCCTCCAGGGTGGCGTCGTAGAACGGACTGGACTTGGCCACGATGGACCAGGCGCGGGTGGCGGTGCCCTGGTAGACCGAGTTCAGCACCGCGTCCACGTCCACGGCCTCGCGGAACGCCTGCCGCACCCTCTTGTCGTCGAAGGGCGCGTGCGAGGTGTTGAAGTAGTAGGAGAACGCGGTGCCGGAGTTGAGCGCGGTCTGGTAGGTCAGGTCCGGGTCCGCCTTGATCAGCTTGACCTCGGTGGCGGGCACGCCCTCGATCACGTCCACCTGGCCCGAGGTGAGCGCGCCCACGCGTACGGCGGCCTCGGGCAGGAAACGGTAGGTCAGCTCCGCCAGGTGGGCGGGCCCCTGGTGCGCGGCCGTCGCCGGCGGCCACTTGTACGCCGGGTTGCGCCGGTAGTGCGCCTCCTGCCCCTTGACGTACCGGTCCAGGATGAACGGCCCGGTCCCGACCAGGTCGGGCCCGCCCGCCTTGAGGTCCTTGGCCGATCGCAGCGACTTCGGTGAGACCTGCCCGGCGTACGGGGAGGCGAGGAAGTCCAGGAACAGTGTGTCGGGCTCGTTGAGGGTGATCTTCACGGTGGTGGCCGAGACCACCTCCACCTTGTCCAGGGTGCGGAGCTGGATCGCCTTGACCGCGGGGTTGTAGTCGGGCTCGGAGAACTTCTCCAGGTTCGCCTTGACGGCCGCGGCGTCGAACTTCGTGCCGTCGTGGAAGGTCACGTCGTCGCGCAACCGCAACGTGTAGGTCCTGCCGTCGTCGGAGACCTCCCAGGACGTGGCCAGCCAGGGCGCGTACCCGCCCTTGGCGTCCTTGGCGAGCAGGGCGTCGAACTGGTTGAACACCAGCAGCCTGGCCTTGTTCTGCGCCCACTGGTGCGGGTTGAAGGTGATCGGCTCGGTTTCGATCGCCCAGGTGAGCGACCCGCCGTCCGATTTCGCCGCCTCGGGCGCGCCCTGCCCGCCGCAGGCCGTCAGGGCCAGGGCGAGCACGAGCGGGGGTACGACCTTCGACAGCTTCACCGCTGGTCCTCCTGTGCGGCTTCGCGCCACGCGCGGGCGAGCAGCTCGTAGGAGCGCACGCGGTCGGCGTGGTCGTGGGTGATGGTGGTGACGAGCAGTTCGTCGGCCCCGGTGACGCGCTGGAGCACGCGCAGCCTCTCCACCACGGTCTCGGGCGAGCCGGCGAACTGGGTGTCGGTCCGGTCGGCGACGAGCGCGCGGTCCTCGTCGGTCCATTCGTGCGCGTCGGCCTCGGCGATGCTCGGGTAGGGGATCGCGCCCTGGCCGGTGCGGATGGAGCGCACCCACAGCCCGTACGGCTTGGCCAGCTCCCTGGCGGTGGCGTCGTCCTCGGCCACGACCACGTCGGCGGAGACCACGACGTACGGCTCGGCCAGCTCCGCCGAGGGCGTGAACGCCTTGCGGTACGCCTCGACGGCCTCCAGGACGGTGGCCGGGCTGACGTGGTAGTTGGCCGCGAACGGCAGCCCGCGCTCGCCCGCGACCTGGGCGCTCTGCCCGCCGCTGCTGCCGAGTATCCACAGCTCGACGTCGGCGCCCTCGCCGGGGACGGCGTGCGCGGGGTACCCCTCGGGCGAGCGGTACGTGCCGTGCAGGAACGCCTGGATGTCGTCCACCTGCTCGGCGAAGTCCGGGGCGACGGCGCCGGGCTGCTGGAGCAGCGAGGCGTGGAAGGCGAACTGCGGCGAGCGGGCCACGGCGGCGAAGGAGAACGGCGGCGGGATGAGCAGCCCGTCCACGACCTTGGCCTCGGGCGGCCCGGGGTCGTCCTTCTCGGCCAGCAGCTCGGCGCGGCGCTGCCCGGAGCGGCCGAGGCCGAGGTCGATGCGGCCGGGGTACAGGGCGTCGATGAGGCCGAACTGCTCGACGACGGCCAGCGGGGTCTGGTGGCCGAGCTGCACCGCGCCCGAGCCGACCCGGATCGTCCGGGTGGCGGCGGCGATCTGGCCGATGAGCACGGCCGGCGCCGAGCTGGCCACGCCCGGGACGAGGTGATGCTCGGCCACCCAGTAGCGGCGGTAGCCGAACTCCTCGGCCCGCCGGGCCAGGTCGATGGTGTTGCGCAGCGCGCCGGCCACGGTGCCGCCGGACGGGACCGGCGCCAGGTCGAGTATGGACAGCGGGAGGGGGGTGCGGGGTTCGGTCATGACACGCCTTCCGGGAAGGGGCGGCTGGGGATCTCCTTGCGCAGCACGGGGGCGATCTCGCTCTGGAACAGCTCCAGCGCCTCGCGGTGCTGCCCCTGGGTGAGCCCGTCGGCGTCGGCGTGCAGGTGCATGACCTCGTGCCCGAACCTGGCGTGGTAGCGCAGCACCTTGTCGATGATCTGCTGCGGGCTGCCGATGAGGTGGGAGCCGCGTTCGACGGCGTCCTCGATGGAGTGGAAGACCGGCTGGAGGCCCAGGGCGGCGAACGCGCGCTGCCGGGCCTCGAAGATCGGCCGGTAGGTGTCGATCGCGTCCTGGGAGTTCTTCGCGGCGTAGTACGCGGCCGTGCCCGCCCCGATCAGCGCCTGCTCCGGGTCGTGGCCGTAGTGCGCCAGGCGCTCGCGGTAGTGGTCCACCAGCTCGGCGTACGGCTCGATGGGGTTGGTGACGTTGGCGGAGAACAGCGGGTCGCCGTACTTGGCGGCCAGGTCCACCGACTCCTTGCTGGTCGCGCTGCCGTGCCAGACCCGGATGGGCCGCTGCAACGGGCGCGGCCAGGTCTCGGCGTCGGTGAGCGAGGGCCGGAACCGGCCCTCCCAGGTGACCTTGTCCTCCCGCCACAGCCGCCGGAACAGCTCGTACGCCTCCCGGTTGCGGTCCCACTGGTCTTCCGGGGTGACGTGGAACAGCTTGGCCTGGGCCGCGCCGTTGCCCTTGCCGATGATCAGCTCAAGCCGGCCGCCGGACAGGTGGTCCAGGGTGGCGTAGTCCTCGTAGGCGCGCACCGGGTCGAGCAGGCTCAGCGTGGTGACCGCGGTGAACAGCCGGATGGTGGAGGTCCTGGCCGCGATGTGGCTGAGCACGACCGGCGGCGAGGAGGAGATGAACGGCCGCTCGTGCCGCTCGCCGACCCCGAACCCGTCGAAGCCCAGCTCCTCGGCCAGCACCGCGTTGTCCACCACCTCGCGGAACCGCTCGGTGGTGGTCTTGGTGTGGCCGGTGATGGGGTCGGGGCCGTGGACGATGAGGGTGATGGTGATGAACTTCACGTGGTGCTCGCCTCTTCGTAGCGGTTGGCGGGTCGCGGCAGGCCGAGCAGCCCGCGCAGGGTGGCGGCCTCGTACGCGTGCCGGAACGCGCCGCGCCTGCGCAGCGCGGCCGTGACCCCGCGCGCGATGGCCTTCAGGTCGTACGGCACCGCCCCCGGCCGCAGCCGGTAGCCCTCGATCCCGGCTCCGCGCCAGTCGAGCAGCAGGTCGGCCAGCTCCTCGGCGGTGCCGGTGAAGATCAGCGCGTCGGAGTCGTACGCGGCGCCGTCCAGCTCGTCGAGCCTGGCCTTGCGCTCGGCGGCCTCCTGGGCGGAGTGGCCGAGGAAGACCACCAGGTCGGCGAAGATCCGCACCGTCCCGCCGCCCCCGGGGATGCCCCTGATCTCCCCGGCGATGGCGGCGGCGTGGTCACGGTCGCGCGGGGTGACGTAGACGATGTCGGCGTTGCGGGCCGCGAACTCGTACGGCACCCGGGCGTGGGCGAGCGCGGTGACCACCGGCTGCCCCTGGGGCGGCCGGGGCGTGATCGAGGGGCCCTTGACGGAGAACCAGCGGCCCCGGAAGTCGATGTAGTGCAGCTTGTCGCGGTCGAGGAACCTGCCGGTGGCGACGTCGCGGATCTCGGCGTCGTCGGCCCAGCTGTCCCACAGGCGGCGGGCCACCTCCACGGCGTCGCCCGCCTCCTCGAACAGGTCGCGCACGTGCCGCTCGTCCAGGGCGGCGGGGTCGAGCGGGGGGAAGGAGCGGCGGCCGAAGTGGGCGGCATCGCTCGCGCGGGGCGAGACCTGCGGGCGCCACCCGGCGCGGCCCTGGCTGACGTGGTCCAGCGTGGCGATGCCGATCGCGACGTGGAACGGCTCGGTGTGGGTGGTGGTCGCGGTGGGGACCAGCCCGATGTGCGAGGTCAGCGGGGCGATGGAGGCGGCCAGCAGCACGGCGTCCAGGCGGCCGCGCACCTGGTCCACCCGCCCGTCGTGGCCGTCGTCGAGCGTGGACTGCAGCCCGAAACCGTCCTCGATGGTGACGAAGTCGAGCAGCCCGCGCTCGGCCTCGGCCACGAGCCCGGCCCAGTAGCGCGCGGTGAACAGCTCGCCCGCCCGTGCGACCGGCTCACGCCACGCGGCGGGGTGCCAGCCGGCCCCGTCGAGCGCGACCGCCAGGTGCAGGTGATCGGTCATGCCGCCCTCCCCGGCGCGCGCAGCCCGAGGTGGTCGCGGAGCGTGACGCCCTCGTACTCCTCGCGGAACACGCCGCGCTCCTGGAGCAGCGGCACCACCCGGTCCACGAAGTCGTCCAGCCCGCCGGGCGTGAGGTGCGGCACGAGGATGAACCCGTCGGCGGCCTCGGCCGTCACGAACTCCTCGATCTGCCGCGCAACCGTCTGCGGGGAGCCGACGAACGACTGACGGCCGGTCATCTCGATCACCAGGTCGCGGATGCTCAGCCCCTTCTCCCTGGCGACGGAGCGCCACCGCGCCACGACCGCGGCCCGGTCGGCGACCTGCACCCGGCCCTGCGACACGCCGCCCTCCAGGTCCGGCTCCACGTCGGGCAGCGGGCCCTCGGGGTCGTGGGCGGACATGTCGCGGCCCCAGATCTGCTCCAGGAACGCGATGGCGGTCTGCGGGCTCACCTGCTGCCGGCGGATCTCGGCCGCGTGCTCGGCGGCCTCGGCGTCGGTGTCGCCCAGCGCGTACGTCGCCGCCGGCATGATCTTCAGGTCGCCGGGCTCGCGCCCGTAGCGGGCCAGACGGCGCTTGACGTCGGCGTAGAACGCCCGCCCGTCCTCCAGGGTGCCGTGCCTGCTGAAGATGACGTCGGCGGTGGCGGCGGCGAACTCGCGGCCCTCGTCGGAGTCGCCCGCCTGGATGATGACCGGATGCCCCTGGGGTGAGCGGGGCACGTTGAAGTGGCCGTGGACGTTGAACTGCGCCCCCTCGTGGCGCACCTCGCCGATCGCGCCGGGGCGGACGAACACCCCCGACTCCTGGTCGGCCGCCACCGCGCCGGGCGGCCAGGAGTCCCACAGCGTGCGGGCGAGCTGGACGAACTCCGCCGCCCGCGTGTACCGGTCGGCCCGGTCGAGGTAGCCGCCGCGCCGGAAGTTCTCGCCGGTGAACGCGTCGGAGGTGGTCACCACGTTCCACGCGGCCCGGCCCGCGCTGAGGTGGTCGAGGGTGGCCAGGCGCCGGGCCAGCTCGTAGGGCTCGTTGAAGGTGGTGTTGACCGTGGCGGCCAGGCCGAGGCGGTCGGTGACGGCGGCGAGCGCGGCCAGCACCGTCAGCGATTCGGGCCGGCCGGCCACGTCCAGGTCGTGGATGCGGCCCTTGAGCTCGCGCAGCCGCAGGCCCTCGGCGAGGAAGAAGAAGTCGAACCTGCCGCGCTCGGCGGTACGGGCGAGGTGGACGAAGGAGGCGAAGTCGATCTGGCTCCCCGAGCGCGGGTCTGCCCAGACCGTGGTGTTGTTCACGCCGGGGAAGTGCGCCGCGAGGTGGACCCGTCTGCGCGCCCCGGCCGTGGAAGAGGCCACGTAGACCCCTCCTTTCCCTATTGCCTATGAAAACAGTAGGAAAAGTGGGTTTATAAGTCAACGCCCGCATGGCCGCCGGAATCCGCGGCCATGCGGGCGTTACGGGCAGTTACAGGGCGTTGCGCGGTGTTGCGCGGCGTTGCGGCGCCTGGGGGGTCAGCGGAAGGTGCGCAGCCGCAGGCTGTTGCTCACCACGAACACGCTGGAGAAGGCCATCGCGGCTCCGGCGATCATCGGGTTGAGCAGGCCCATCGCGGCCAGCGGGAGCGCGGCGACGTTGTAGGCGAAGGCCCAGAACAGGTTGCCCTTGATCGTGCGCAGTGTGCGGCGTGACAGGCGGATCGCGTCGGCGGCCACGCGCAGGTCGCCGCGTACCAGGGTGAGGTCGGACGCCTGGATGGCGGCGTCGGTGCCGGTGCCCATGGCCAGGCCCAGATCGGCCTGGGCCAGCGCGGCGGCGTCGTTCACGCCGTCGCCGACCATGGCCACGCTGCGGCCCTCGGACTGCAGCCGCTTAACCACGTCCACCTTGTCGGCGGGCAGCACCTCGGCGATCACCTCGTCGATGCCGACCTCGGCGGCGACCGCGCGGGCCGCGGCCTCGTTGTCGCCGGTGAGCAGCACCGGGGTCAGCCCGAGGGCGCGGAAGCGGCGGATCGCCTCGGCGCTGGTCGGCTTCACGGTGTCGGCCACGACGAGCACCGCCCGCGCCTTGCCGTCCCAGCCGACCGCCACCGCCGTACGCCCGGCGTCATGCGCCTCGCGCACCGCGCGTTCCAGCGGCTCGGGCAGGTGCTGGGACCACTCGGCGAGCAGCGCCGGGCGGCCGGCCAGGACGGCGTGGCCGTCCACCACGCCCTGGACGCCCAGCCCCTCGATGTTGGCGAAGCCGGTGACCTCCGGCGCCTTGGCGCCGTCGAACCCGGCGGCGCGGACGATGGCCCGCGCGATCGGGTGCTCGGAGGCGTGCTCCAGCCCGCCCGCGAGCCGCAGCACCTCGGCGCGGTCCTCGCCCTCGGCGAGGTGCACGGCGGTCAGCGACATGCGGCCCTCGGTGACGGTGCCGGTCTTGTCCAGCACCACGGTGTCGATCCCACGGGTGGACTCCAGCGCCTCGGCGCCCTTGATCAGGATGCCGAGCTGCGCGCCCCGGCCCGTGCCGACCAGCAGCGCGGTCGGCGTGGCCAGGCCCAGCGCGCACGGGCAGGCGATGATCAGCACGGCCACGGCCGCGGTGAACGCCGCCGCCGCGCCCTCGCCGGAGCCCAGCCAGAAGCCGAGCGTGGC
>NZ_JACHGN010000022.1:0-117305 GCF_014202315.1 Thermocatellispora tengchongensis
GAGCGTGCGGCGGCGTTCATCGAGAAGTCGGTGAGCAAGCCGGTGGTGGCGTATGTGGCGGGGTTCACCGCGCCTGAGGGTAAGACGATGGGGCATGCGGGGGCGATCGTGTCCGGGTCGGCGGGTACGGCGCAGGCGAAGAAGGAGGCGTTGGAGAAGGTCGGGGTGCGGGTCGGTAAGACCCCGAGCGAGACCGCCCGCCTCATGCGCGAGATCCTCACCGGATCGGCTGCCACGGGACCGGCCGCCGCCCTCGGCATGGGGGCGTAATGCGGTTCGACGTCAACCTGTCCATCCTGTTCACCGAGCTGCCCCTGCTCGAACGCCCCGCTGCCGCCGCCGCGGCCGGCTTCGACGCCGTGGAGCTGTGGTGGCCCTTCGACGGGCCGGCGCCCGCCGACCGCGAGCTCGACGCCCTCGTCCGGGCGATCCGCGACGCGGGCGTACGCCTGGTTGGGCTGAACTTCGACGCCGGCGACATGGCCGCCGGCGACCGCGGGCTGCTCTCGCGCCCCGGCGACGCGGCCAGGTTCCGCGACAACATCGACGTGGCGGTCGGCCTGGCCGAGTCGCTGGGCTGCACGGTGCTCAACGCCCTCTACGGCAACGCCGAGCCCGGCGTCGCGCCCGAGACGCAGCGCGCGGTCGCGATCGAGAACCTGTCGCTGGCCGCCAAGGCGGCCGAGCGGATCGGCGCCACCGTGGTGGTCGAGGCGCTCAACTCCTACGAGAGCCCGGCCTACCCGGTCACCTCATCGGCGGCGGCGTTCGAGCTCATCGACCGGGTCGCCGCGCCCAACGTGGCGTTCCTGGCCGACTTCTACCACCTGTATCGCATGGGCGAAGACCCGTTCGCGCTCATCGAGCGCGACGCCCACCGCTTCGGGCACGTCCAGATCGCCGACGCCCCCGGCCGCGGCCGGCCCGGCACCGGCGAGATCCCCTACGACCGCGTGCTCGCCGCCCTGGCCGCCCGCGGCTACCGGGGGCACGTCGGGCTGGAGTTCAAGCCGGGCGGCCCCAGCGCCGCCGAGTTCGGCTGGCTGCCCGCCCTCCGCGGCCACCTGGCCGCCATCGAGGACCGCCTCTCCGGAGTCACCAAGGAGACCGCGTGAACCAGCACACCCCCCAGCTCCGCGCCGCCGCGGCGGCGCGGGAACCCCGCCGAGCCGTCCGGCCGATCCCACGGGAGGCGCGGTGAACTGCGTCGGGTTCGTCGGGCTCGGCATCATGGGCGGGCCCATGGCCGCCAACCTGATCCGGGCCGGCTACACGGTCACCGGGTTCGACCTGGTTGAGGAGTCGGTCAAGCGCTTCACCGAAGCCGGCGGGCAGGCCGCCGCGAGCGTGGCCGACGCGGTGGCGGGGGCCGACGTGGTGATCACCATGCTGCCCGACTCGCCGCACGTGGAGGAGGTCGCCCTCGGGCCTGACGGCGTACTGGAGAACGCCAAGCCCGGCACCCTCTACATCGACATGAGCACCGTACGCCCCGACACGTCGCGGCGCGTGGCCGAGGCCGCGCCCGCGCGGGGCGTACGGGCGCTCGACGCGCCGGTGAGCGGCGGCGAGAAGGGCGCGATCGACGGCACGCTGTCGATCATGGTCGGTGGCGAGGCCGCCGACTTCGAGGCGGCGCGGCAGGTGCTGGAGGTCCTGGGCACCACGATCGTGCACGTCGGCCCCGCCGGCGCCGGCCAGACCGTCAAGGCCGCCAACCAGCTCGTGGTCGGCGGCGTCTACGCCCTGGTCAGCGAGGCGATCGTGCTGCTTGAGTCCTCGGGCGTCGATGCGCGCAAGGGCATGGACGTGCTCGCGGGCGGGCTCGCCGGCAGCCGCATCCTCGACCTCAAGCGCGAGACCATGATCAACCGGGAGTTCAAGCCCGGCTTCCGCATCGACCTGCACCACAAGGACATGGGCATCGCGGTGGCCGCCGCGCGCGAGGCCGGGGTGGCGCTGCCCATGACCGGCCTGGTCGCCCAGCTCATCGCGGCCGCGCGGGCACAGGGCCACGGCTCACTCGACCACTCGGCCCTGCTGAAGGTGATCGAGAGGATGAACCGATGAACAGAGTGCCCTGCATGCGGGCGGCGGTGGAGGTCATCGCCTCCGAGGGGGTGGACACCGTCTTCGGCATCCCCGGCGCGGCGATCCTGCCGTTCTACGCGGCCCTGCTCGACAGCCCGATCCGGCACATCACCGTGCGCCACGAGGAGGGCGGCACCCACGCCGCCGACGGCTGGGCGCGGGCGACCGGCAACGTCGGCATCTGCGTCGGCACCTCCGGGCCGGCCGGCACCAACATGATCACCGGTCTCTACACCGCGCTGGCCGACTCGATCCCGATCATCTGCGTCACCGGCCAGGCCGAGCGGGCCAAGCTGCACCAGGAGGCGTTCCAGGCGGTCGACATCGTGGAGATCGCCAAGCCGGTCACGAAGTGGGCCGTGCAGGTCAAGGAGTCCGCCCAGGTGCCGTGGGTGTTCCGCGAGGCGTTCCGGGTGGCCAGGTCGGGCCGCCCCGGGCCGGTGCTCATCGACCTGCCGATCGACGTGCAGCGCGGCACCTGCCTGTACGACCCGGCGCTCGACGGCCCGCTCCCGGTCGAGGTGCCCCAGCCCCGCCAGCAGGCCGTGCAGGCGGCGATCGAGATGCTGCTGGCCGCCGAGCGCCCGCTGATCCTGGCCGGCGGTGGCGTGATCATCGCCGAGGCCGCCGACGAGCTGCGCGCGCTGGCCGCCCACCTCCAGGTGCCGGTCCAGGTGACCCTGATGGGCAAGGGCGCCTTCCCCGAGGACGACCCGCTGTTCGCCGGTATGGCCGGCCTGCAGACCCAGACCCGCTGGGGCAACGCCGCGTTCCTGGAGAGTGACCTGGTGCTGGCCGTCGGCGCCCGCTTCGGCGACCGCCACACCGGCGACCTGGAGACCTACCGCCGCGGCCGCAGGTTCATCCACGTGGACATCGAGCCCACCCAGATCGGCAAGGTCTTCGAGCCCGACCTGGGCGTGGTCGGGCACGCCCGGCCGGTGCTGGCCGCGATGGCCGCCGAGGCCCAGGTGCGCACCCGGCGCCGCAAGCCCGGCAAGTGGGTCAAGCGGGTCGGCGAGCTGCGCCGCTCGCTGCCGCGCCGCGACGACTTCGAGGAGGTGCCGATCAAGCCGCCCCGGGTCTACCGCGAGCTGAACGAGTTCTACGGCCCCGAGACCACCTTCGTCACCGCCATCGGGCTCTACCAGATCTGGTCGGGCCAGTTCCAGCGCACCTACCTGCCGCGCCACTACCTGGTGTGCGGCCAGGCCGGGCCGCTGGGCTGGGAGGTGCCGGCCGCGATCGGGGTCAAGACCGCCCATCCCGATCGGCAGGTCGTGGTGGTGGCCGGCGACTACTCCTTCCAGTTCCTGATGGAGGAGATCGCGGTCGCGGCGCAGTACAACATCCCGTTCGTGATCGTCATGGTGAACAACGAGTATCTCGGGCTGATCAGGCAGGCCGAGATCCCCTACGACATGAACTACGCGGTCGATCTGCACTACGGCGAGGGCGGCATCGACCACGTCAAGCTCATGGACGCCTTCGGCTGCCCCGCCCGCAGGGTGGAGGCCCCCGGCGACATCCGCGACGCCCTGGCCTGGGCCACCGCCGAGTCCGAGCGGCAGCGCCTGCCCGTCCTGGTGGAGGTCATGGTGGAGCGCGAGGCCAACGCGGCGATGGGGCCCTCGCTCGATGCGATCAAGGAGTTCGAGCCGCTGCCCGAGCTGGTGTCCGCCATCGACTGGTCCGACTGACGGGAGGCGCGGTGTCCGAACTGAGGCTCAAGCCCGGCACGGGCTGGCAGGAGGCGTACTCGGCCTGCGTCACGCTCGCGCCCGAGGCGTTCCACGACGACCGAGTGCTCAACCACTGGGGCGGCATGTGGCAGCGCGACGGACGGCCGACACTCGACGTGTCACCCCTTGACCGCACCGCCATCGCCGGGCCGCCCCGGCTCGACCGGGCCGCGGCGGCGCGCGCCGTACGCGGGGCGCTCGACCAGCACCGCGAATGGCGGCACACCCCGCTCGCCGAGCGCAAGGCCCGCGTGAGCGCGGTCCTCGACGCGCTCACCGAGCACCGCGACCTGCTGTCGCTGCTGCTGGTCTGGGAGATCGGCAAGCCGTGGCGGCTGGCCACCGCCGACGTGGACCGGTGCATCGAGGGCGTGCGGTGGTACGTCCAGGAGATCGACCGCATGCTCGCCGGGCGGGCGCCGCTGCCCGGCCCGGTCAGCAACATCGCGAGCTGGAACTACCCGATGAGCGTGCTCATGCACGCCATGCTGGTGCAGATCCTGGCCGGCAACGCCGCGATCGCCAAGACCCCGACCGACGGTGGCGTGTCCTGCCTCACCCTGGCCTGCGCGCTCGCCGTACGCGAAGGGCTGCCCATCACCCTGGTCAGCGGCAGCGGCGCCGAGCTGTCCCCGGCGCTCGTCCGCGGCCACGAGCTGGGCTGCGTGTCCTTCGTCGGCGGGCGCGACACCGGCGCCCAGATCGCCATGTCGCTGGCCGACCTCGGCCGGGCCCACATCCTGGAGCAGGAGGGCCTGAACTGCTGGGGCGTGTGGGACTACGACGACTGGCAGACCCTGGGACGGCAGATCCGCGCCACGTTCGACTACGCCAAGCAGCGCTGCACCGCCTACCCGCGGTTCGTGGTGCAACGGCGACTCTTCCACGACTTCCTCGCCGCCTACCTGCCGGCGATCTCCTCGGTGCGCTTCGGCCACCCGCTCGCGGTGGAGTCGCCCGACGACCCGCTGCCCGACCTCGACTTCGGGCCGCTGATCAACGACGCCAAGGCCAAGGAGCTGGCCGACCAGGTGGAGGACGCGATCAACAAGGGCGGCGTGCCGCTCTACCGCGGCTCGCTCGCCGACGGCCGGTTCCTGCCCGGCCAGGACACCTCGGCCTACTTCGCGCCGGTGGCCGTCCTGGCGCCGCCGCGCTCCTCGCCGCTGTTCCACGCCGAGCCGTTCGGGCCGGTGGACACCATCGTCGTGGTGGACACCGAGGCCGAGCTGCTGGCCGCGATGAACGCCAGCAACGGCGCGCTCGTCGCGACGATCTCCTGCGGCGACGAGGCGACGGCCGCCCGGCTGGCCGCCGAGGTGCGCGCGTTCAAGGTCGGCGTCAACCGGCCCCGCTCGCGCGGCGACCGCGAGGAGCTGTTCGGCGGCCTGGGCGCCTCGTGGCGGGGCGCCTTCGTGGGCGGCGAGCTGCTGGTGCGCGCGGTGACCCAGGGGCCCGAGGGAGAGAGGCTGCCGGGAAACTTTCCCGGTTACACGCTGCAACCGTAACGCGGAGGGTAGATATTCGGTGTGCGCGTCGTCACCATCTCCGCGACGTACGGCACGGCCGGCAGCGTGATCGGCCCGGCCGTCGCCGAAATGCTGGGCGTGCCGTTCGTCGACCGGGCGATCCCCGGCGCCGTGGCCAAGGAGCTCGGCTGCACCCTCGATGAGGTCCTGGCCCACGACGACCGCGCCGAGCACGGCCTCGGCCGGCTGCTCGCCGGGGCGATGCGCCTGCCCACCGTCACCTTCGGCGGCGTCGACACCTACCTGCCAGGGGCGATGCCGACGCCGCCGGAGGAGTTCGTCGCGCACACCGAGCGGGTGATCCAGACCACCGCGCGCACCCGCGGCGGGGTGATCCTCGGCCGCGCGGGCGCGCAGGTGCTCGCCGCCTTCCCCGGCGCCCTGCACGTGCGCCTGGACGCCCCGCTGGAGCGCCGCGTGCGCCAGACCGCCGCCTTCTTCGGCATCGACGAGCGGGAGGCCCGCCACATCGTCGAGGACAACGACCGCGCCCGCACCGCGTACGTGCGGCACTTCTACCGCGCCGACCCGGCCGACCCGACCATGTACCACCTGGTGCTCGACAGCACCCGCATCCCCGTGCCCACGTGCGTGGAGATCATCGTCACCGCGGCCGAGGCCATCGGCTGAGCCGATCGGCCGAAAGATTTCCCGGGAGCCGTCATCGCGAGCGTGGAGCGACCGCTATGAACACGTGGCACCATAAAGGAATTGCAACCAGGTCAGGCGCGAAGGAGCGGGTTGACGTGGCCACCGTGCCCAGCGTGTCGTATTCCATCACCGTCCGGCTGGAGGTGCCTGCCGGCGGCAAGGCAGTCAGCCAGCTCACCCACGCCGTGGAGTCCGCCGGAGGAGTGGTGACCGCGCTCGACGTCACCACCGCCGGTCACGAGAAGCTCCGCATCGACGTCACGTGCGCCGCCCGCGACACCGACCACGCCCAGGCGATCGTCGACCAGCTCGACGCCGTCGAGGGCGTCGTGATCCACAAGGTCAGCGACCGCACCTTCCTGATGCACCTCGGCGGCAAGATCGAGATGCAGTCCAAGGTGCCGCTGCGCAACCGCGACGAGCTGTCCATGGCCTACACCCCCGGCGTCGCCCGGGTCTCCATGGCCATCGCGCGCAACCCCGAGGACGCCCGCCGCCTGACCATCAAGCGCAACAGCGTCGCCGTCGTCACCGACGGCTCGGCGGTGCTCGGCCTGGGCAACATCGGCCCGGCCGCCGCGCTGCCGGTCATGGAGGGCAAGGCCGCGCTGTTCAAGCGGTTCGCCGGCATCGACGCCTGGCCGATCTGCCTGGACACCCAGGACGTGGACGAGATCGTCCGCGCCGTCCAGGTGATCGCGCCCGGCTTCGGCGGCATCAACCTGGAGGACATCTCCGCCCCGCGCTGCTTCGAGGTCGAGCGGCGCCTGCGCGAACTGCTGGACATCCCGGTCTTCCACGACGACCAGCACGGCACCGCCATCTGCGTGCTCGCCGCGCTCACCAACGCGCTGCGCGTCGTCGGCAAGGAGCTGCCCGAGGTCCGCATCACCATGGCCGGCGCGGGCGCGGCCGGCACGGCGGTGCTGCGCCTGCTGCTGGCCGCCGGGGCCCGGCACGTGATCGTGTGCGACTACCTCGGCGCGGTGCACCAGGGCCGCGACGACCTGGACGACTCCCTGCGCTGGATCGCCGAGCACACCAACGCCGACGGCTACTCCGGCGACCTGCGCGGCGCGGTCAAGGGCGCCGACGTGTTCATCGGCGTCTCGGCCCCCGGCATCCTGACCGGCGACGACGTGGCCACCATGGCCGAGGGCGCGGTGGTGTTCGCCCTGGCCAACCCCGAGCCCGAGGTCTCACCCGACGAGGCCCGCGAACACGCCTCGGTGGTGGCCACCGGCCGCTCCGACTTCCCCAACCAGATCAACAACGTGCTGGCCTTCCCAGGCGTCTTCCGCGGCCTGCTCGACGCCCAGGCCGACGGCGTCACCCAGGAGATGCTCCTCGCCGCCGCCCACGCCCTCGCCGACGTGGTCACCGAGGAGGAACTCGGCCCGAACTACATCATCCCCAGCGTCTTCCACCCCGACGTCGCGACCGCGGTGGCAGCGGCGGTGCGCGAGTCGGCGGGCGGCCGTCCACGCGGCATGACCGAGGCGTAGGACCGTCCGCCGGGCCCGGCGGCATGACCGGGGCACAGGGTCGGCTACCGGTTTGGCGGCATGGCCGCAGGGTGTTGGGTCGGCGTGCCGGTCCGGCGGTGTGGGGCCGGATGCCGGGCCTGCGGTGTGCTGAGGGCGCGGGGTGCCGGGGTCGGCGGCCTGGCCGGGGCGCAGGACCGGTTACCGGTCCAGCGGCATGCCCGGGTAGCGGCGGGCCGCGTACGGGGAGCGGATGATGCGGGGCGGTGTGTCCGGGGCATGCCGCGGCCACACTCCGCCCAGCCACCACAGCAGCCCGCCCATCAGCACCAGCCCACCCGCCGTCGCCAGCTTGGCCGCGAGCCCTATCCCCGGCACCCCGGCCGGAGCCGTCGTGGGTGTCGGTGTAGGTGTCGCGTGCGCTAGGACGCCGGTCGGTACGCCGTTGAGCGCCGCCGCCGACCTCCTCCACCACCAAGCGGCGGACGGCTGCGGGGGCCGCCGCCCACCCGCCGTCACCGCCCTCGCCCAGGCGGGGACCACCGCGGCCGGTAGTGCGGCCCGGCGCAACGCGGGCCGGGACACGCGTGACGCTCTCGGCGCTACCCGTGCTGTGGGCGCCACTCGCCCTGAGGGCATCACCCGCGCTGTGGGCACTGCCCGCGTAGTCGGCCCTGGCGGGGACGCGCGTGACGGTGTCGGCGCCATTGGTGCGACCTGCGCGGTGGGCACGACCTGCGCGGTGGGCGCGACCTGCGCGGTGGGCGCGACCTGCGCGGTGGGCGCGCTCTGCGCTGTGGGCATGGCCCGTGCTGTGGGCGCCACTGGCTCTGAGGGCGTCACCAGCGCTGTGAGCACTGCCCGCCCCGGCAGCACTGCCTGCCCCGGCAGCACTGCCTGCCCTGTCGGCACTGCCCGTGCTGTGGGCGCCGCTCGCCCTGAGGGCATCACCCGCGCTGTGAGCACTGCCCGCCCCGGCAGCACTGCCCGCCCTGTCGGCACTGCCCGCGCTGTGGGCACCACTCGCTCTGAGGACCCCACTCGCTCTGATGGCACCACCCGTGCTGTGGGCACCAGCCGTGCTGTGGGCACCGCCCACGCCCTCGGCTCTGGCGGCATCAGGGTGGCCGCCGAACCTCTCCACCACCACCCTGCGAGGCGCGGTGGGGATGCGGTGGGTGCCAGCGTGGCCGGGGGCGTGGCGTGGGCCGGAGCAGGTGGGGGTGCGGCGGTGGCGGCCGTGGTGGGGGCGAGGGCGAGGAGGGGTGCGGTCGTGACCGTGAGCGTGGCGCGGGCCGTCCACGTGCGCAGGCGTGTCCGCGTCCGCGTCCAATGCACGCGGGTGCAGGTGTGCACGCCGGTCCATGTGCGCATGCGCATCCGGGTCCGCAACGGCATCCCGGTGCGCGGGCGCATCCGGGTGGGCAGCCGCATCCACGTTGCCGCGAGCATCCAGGCGCCCGCGCGCATCCACGTGCCCGTGCGCATCCACGTGCCCGTGCGCATCCACGTGCCCGTGCGCATCCGCGTGCCCGTGCGCATCCAAGTGCTCGCGGGCATCCACATGCGTAGGGGCGTCCATGTGCGCACGCGCGTCCGGGCTCCCGGGCACGGTGGTACCCGCGAGAGGGCGGGGGCCGGAGGCGGCGTGGGCATGGAGGCGGTCCTGGAGTGGCGGGTGTGAACAGTGGACGTGTTGCGAAGTGTGCCCGGATCGGTGCGATGCGTAACATCGCCGGGTGTATGCCGGGGTGGATCGCGAGATCGGTCGTTCACCCCTCATCATGGAGGTATGGCGGAGGCGATCTACGTCGGAGGGCTGCTGGTGGCGACGCCGCGACTCGACGACCCCAACTTCCGGCGTAGCGTGGTCCTGGTCTTGGAACACGACCAGGACGGAGGCACACTCGGCGTCGTGTTGAACCGGCCGAGCGACATCTCGGTGACACAGGTGCTGCCCACGTGGGACGCGTTGGTGAGCGGGCCGCCCGTGCTGTTCCAGGGCGGGCCGGTGCAGACCGACAGCGCGCTGGCGCTCGCGGCGGTGCCGAGCGGTGAGGAGCCGCTTGGGTGGCGGCGGCTGGCCGCGGCGATCCCGGCGGTGTCGCGGCTGGGCACGGTGGATCTGGACGCGCCCCCCGAGATCCTGGCGGGCGAGATCGCGCAGATGCGGATCTTCGCCGGCTACGCGGGGTGGACCCCGGGGCAGCTCGAAGCGGAGATCGCCGAGGGCGCCTGGTACGTCGTGGACGCCGAGCCCGGCGACACGTTCTTCGACAACCCCGAGTCGCTGTGGCGGGCGGTGCTGCGCCGCCAGCGGGGCGAGCTGGCCTTCGTGGCGACCTGCCCGGACGACCCCACCCTCAACTGAGGGCGCCGGGCGGCGGGCAGATGTGCCAGTCGGGGCGGATGGCCTCCTCGGCCAGGGCGAGCGTCTCCTCCACGCGCTCGACCAGGTCGCCCATGCCGGTGCCGACGTCGTGGCACTCGAAGCCGATGCGGGTGGCCGCGGCGACGAACGCCACGGCGAGCTGGGCGCGGCGGTCGTGCTCGGGGTCGGTGCCCTGGCGCCGCGCCAGGACCTCGGTGATCCTGCGCTCCGTCTGCGCGCTCCGGCCGATGGCCCTGCCCATCAAGGCGGGGGTCGATTCGAGCACCTTTCTGATCTTCAGGTAGCGTTCTGTGTCCTCGGCGGCCTTTTCGGCCAGCTTCCGCGTGGCGGTGCGGAAGGCGTTGACGAGCGCCGTGAACGGGGGTTCGTCCGCGGGCCGCTCGGCCAGGGCGGCCAGCACGTACGTCTCGACCTCGGTCAGGTAGTCCAGCGCGAGGTCTTCCTTGCTGGCGAAGTAGCGGAAGAACGTGCGCGGGGAGATCTCGACGGCGTCGGCGATCTGCTCGACGGTCGTTCTGTCGTACCCGTGCGCTAGAAACAGATCGAGCGCGGCGTCGATCAGTGCGAGACGGGTCCTGAGCTTCTTGCGTTCCCGCAAGCCGGGCTGACCCATGGCTGTCACCCCTTCGAAACTGGCTGTTCACAGTGTGCCATACGGCAGCGGGTGACGAAATTAACCAGTTGTGTTTTGTCAGTCTGTGTCACTAAATTAGCTCGCGCACAGTCGTACGAAATGTCCGCAACGCGGGCGCACGGGGCATTGGACCGCTCCGGAGGTAAGGGGGGACCCTCATGGCCAACGCCAAGACGGTGGATACCACGCCATCGTCTGACATAGCCGGAGGAGTACGGGGGCAACGGAGTCCCTGGTTGACACTGGTGGCCGTCGCGCTGGGTGTGATCATGGTCATGCTCGACGGCACCGTCGTGGCCATCGCGAACCCGGTGATCGGCGAGGAGCTCAACGCGTCCCTGGCCGACCTGCAGTGGGTGACCAGCGGATACCTGCTCGCGCTGGCGGTGTTCCTGATCACCGCCGGCAAGCTGGGCGACCTGTTCGGCCACAAGCGCGTGTTCCTCATCGGCATCGCCGGATTCGCGCTCACCTCGCTGGCCATCGGCCTGTCGCAGGGCATCGGCTGGCTGATCGCCTTCCGCGTGTTGCAGGGCCTGTTCGGAGCGCTGCTCCAGCCCGCCGCGCTCGCCCTGCTCCGCGCCGCCTTCCCGGCCGAGAAGCTGAACATGGCGATCGGCATCTGGGGCGCCGCGATCGGCGTCTCCAGCGCGGCCGGCCCCATCGTCGGCGGCGTGCTGGTGGAGAACGTGAGCTGGCAGTCGGTGTTCTTCATCAACGTGCCGGTGGGCGCGGTCGCGCTGCTCGTCGGCTGGCTCGTGATCAAGGAGAGCCGGGCCGAGGCCCTGTCGCGGGTCGACTGGCTCGGCGTGGTGCTGCTGTCCGGGCTGATGTTCTGCCTGGTGTGGGCGATCATCAAGGCGCCGGAGTGGGGCTGGGGCGACTCCCGGACGATGGCATTCCTCGGCGGCACCGTCGTGCTGACGGCCGTGTTCCTGTGGTGGCAGAGCAAGGCCGCTGAACCGCTGGTTCCGCTCGGCCTGTTCCGCAACCCGTCGGTGTCCATCGGCACCGTGCTGATGGTGCTGATGGCCTTCTCGATGTTCGGCGCGATGTTCTTCCTGACGTTCTTCTTCCAGGGAGTGCACGGGCTCAGCCCGCTGGAGTCGGGCCTGCGCATGCTGCCGATGAGCGCGGGCATGATCTTCGCCTCGCCGCTGGCCGGGTTCCTGATCGGCAAACTCGGCCCCAAGATCACGATCTCGGTCGGCATGCTGATCACCGCCGCCTCGATGTTCCTGCTGTCGCGGCTCACGCTCGACGCGTCCTACATCGACACCGCGATCCCGTTCGTGATGCTCGCCTTCGGCCTGTCGCCCGTCATGGTCGGCGCCACCGAGATCATCGTGGGCAACGCGCCGGAGGAGTTCAGCGGCGTGGCGGGCGGCATGCAGCAGTCGGCCATGCAGGTCGGCGGCTCGCTCGGCACCGCGGTGCTCGGCGCCATCGTCGTGGCCAGGGTCGCCGATGTGCTCCCCGGCCACTTCACCGACGCGGGCCTGCCCGCCCCGGACGCGGCGGCGGTCGAGGCGATGAAGGGCGCGGTCTCGTACGGCGTCGCGCCGATCCAGCCCGGCACGCCCGAGCAGGCGGTGGAGGCGATCACCCAGGCCGCGCACCTGTCCTTCCTGGACGGCATGCACCTCGGCTACACGGTGAGCACCGGCATCGCCGTCGTGGCCGCGCTGCTCGCCCTGTTCGTCAAGGCCGGCCGCAAGACCGAGGGCGCCCCGGTCCACATGGGCTGAGGCTTCACCCCCGTACGCACGGCTCCCGCCTCGCCGAGGCGGGAGCCGTGCGCGTTCCGCGACGGATGAGGTCCGAAGGAGGAATAGACTCAATGAGGTGAGTACGAAGATCCTTCCCGAGGGCGACGTACGGGAAAAGCTCTCGAACGACGGCGATCACGAGCGTTTCGCGCACTACGCCGACAAGAACAAGATCACCGAAAGCATGGTGACCGGCACCCCCATCCGCGCGCTGTGCGGCAAGGTGTGGGTGCCCAGCCGCGATCCGAGCAAGTATCCGGTCTGCCCAGAGTGCAAGGAGATCTACGACGGCCTGCCCAAGGGCGAGCCGGGCGACAGCCAGTCGTAGTCCCGCCGGCCCTCCCGCTGACGGCATCGCCCCGGTTTGACCTGGGCAAACGTCGGGCGATGACGAGTGTTGCTCGCGGGTGACGGCCGCCCGCCGGGTTACCTTCGGGTGTGGCGCCGCGGTGGCGCCTGACCTGCACATGCGAACACTCGGGGGAGTGCATGGCCCGGCGCGCTGTTGCCGTCATCGCTGCATGCCTGTTCACGGTGGGGCCCGCGGCCCTGTCCGAGGGCGACGGACACGAGGGAGATGAGCCCGCGCCGCCGGGTGCTGGCGTGCGCGCGAACGGCGGCGGCGAGCGTACGGGCGCCGGTGTCCTCGCCGTCGCGGCGGCGGAGGGCTCCGCTGCTGCCGGCGACGCGCGTACGGGAGGCGTTCCCGCGGTGGCCGGTGGCCGGTGGCCCGGGTGGATGGCGATGGGCGCGGCGCGGGAGTCCTGCCCGCCGGAAACGGCGGCCCGGCTCGCCGGGGCGGCCCGCGCGCCGATGCGGCCCGACGACCGCGCGGAGCCCGGCGCTCCAGCCCACCCCGAGCATCCCGGGCATCCTGAGCATCCGGCCCATGTAGGGCACGCGTCGCACGCCTTCCACGGCGGCGTGCGGGGCCTGGAGCCGTACGCGCCGGGGCCGGCCGAGGTGGCCAAGCTGATCGCCGAGGTGCGCGAGCACGAGCGCCCCGAGCCGCGCGAGCACCGCCGGGAGCGCGACGAGGACCGGCCGGCGCGGGCGCCGCGGACGGTCGGCACCTGGGTGCACGTGATCACCGACGGCGTCAACCAGGTGTCGCGGCAGAGCGTGCTGAACCAGATCGCCACCCTGAACTCCGCGTACGGCGGCCGGTTCGGGGGCGCCGACACCGGCATCAGGTTCCGGCTCGACGGGACCACGACCACGCGCTCCCCGGCGTGGTTCGCCGACCCGCTGGGGAACGAGACCGAGATGAAGTCGCGCCTGCGCCGCGGCGGCCCCGAGACGCTCAACCTCTACATCGCCCAGCTCAACAACCTCGTGCTGGGCTACTCGACCTACCCGCACGCCTACAACGCCAACCCGGTGCTGGACGGGGTCGTGGTGGACTGGCGCAGCCTGCCCGGCGGCACGATGTCCAACTTCAACAAGGGCTACACCGCCGTGCACGAGATCGGGCACTGGCTGGGCCTGCTGCACACCTTCGAGAACGGGTGCGCCGCGCCCGGTGACGGCGTGGACGACACCCCGCCCGAGGCCAAGCCCACCGAGGGCTGCCCGCCCGCCAAGGACACCTGCCCGGGGGGCGGCGCCGACCCGATCCACAACTTCATGGACTACGCCTACGACTCCTGCATGCGCGAGTTCACAGCGGGCCAGGCGCGGCGGATGGAGGCGGCATGGGCCACTTATCGGGGACGAATGGGACGATCTACACTTGGTGAGTGACAGCACCATCGGCACTTGACGCTCCGTACACCCCCGCCGGGATCTTCGCACGTCAGTACCGGGCGCCCACCCTCGGCATCCTCCTCGTCATCACGCTGATCGCCTTCGAGGGCATGTCGGTGGTCGCCGTCATGCCCGCCGTCTCCGCCGACCTGAACGCGATCGACCTGTACGGCTGGAGCATCTCCGCGTTCCTCATGGCCGGGCTGTTCGTGAACGTGGTCGCGGGCCTGTGGTCCGACCGGCGCGGCCACGCGCTGCCGTTCCTGCTCGGCGTGCTCGTGTTCGTGGCCGGGATGGCACTGGCCGGCGCCGCGACGAGCAAGGGACTGTTCATCGCGGCGCGCGCCGTGCAGGGCTTCGGCGGCGGCGCCGTCATCGTCGCGACGTACGTCATGATCGCCCGGGTCTACCCGCCGGTGCTGCGGCCGAGGGTCTTCGCGCTGCTGGCCGGAGCCTGGGTGGTGCCCGCGCTCGTCGGTCCCGGGCTCGCCGGTGTGATCTCCGACACGGCCGGCTGGCGCTGGGTCTTCTTCGGCATCGTGCCGCTGGTGGTGCCGGCCGTGCTCATGCTGCTGCCCGCCCTGCGTGCCGGCGGCGAGCAGGAGCGCACGCCCGCCGCCGGTCCCCGCTCCCGTCCGCTCGCCATGACCCTGGCCGCCGGCGCCACGGCACTGGGCGCCGGGGCGGTGCAGTACGGCGTGGACAACCTGCACACGCGCCCCCTCGCCGGCGTGCCCGCGCTCGTCGCGGGCCTGGCGATGCTCGCCTTCGGCGTGCCCCGGCTGCTGCCCCCGGGCGCGGTGCGGCTGCGGCGCGGCCTGCCCACCACCGTGGTCATGCGCGGCCTGCTCTCCGGGGCCTTCTTCGGCGTGAACTCCTACATCCCGCTGCTGCTGCACGACGTACGCGGGTTCTCCACCGGCGCCGCCGGCATCGCGCTCACCACCGGGGCCCTCGGCTGGTCGGCCGGATCGTTCCTGCAGAGCCGCGCCAACGTGGACCGCGCCCGCCTGATCCGCCCCGGCGCGTACGCCGTGACCGCCGGTATCCTGCTCACCGCCCTCGCCGCCGTGCCCGGCGTGTCGGGCTGGATCGCGGTGCCCGCCTGGATCGTCGCCGGGTTCGGCATGGGCCTCGGCATCAGCAGCGTCAACGTCACCGCCATGCGCCAGTCGCCCGACGAGGAACAGGGCGCCAACTCCGCCGCGCTCCAGGTGATGGACACCCTCGGCTCCTCGCTCACGATCGGCTTGGGCGGCGCGCTGATCAACCTGATCGGCCACGACGCCATCGGACCGGCGTTCGTGGTGATCACGCTGCTGATGACGGCCCTCGGCCTGGTCGCCGCCCTGGTCGCGGGCCGCGCCCTCGACCCCCGCTGACTCCGCCGCGCCCGGTCACTTTGGTCCCACCCGTACCAGCGATCACGGATCTGCTGATCGGGAGGGGCGGGCGTGGTAGGACAGGGGGGCCGCGGCTGCGGGAGGAGGTCATGTGGACGAACGACCGCCGGGGCGCCGGCCGTACGCGCGGCGCGTCTGGCCGCCGGAGACCGACCCGGGCCCGAGGCCGGAACCGGCACCGGAGCCGAGGCCGGCGCCCGCACCAGGTCCGAGGCCCGGACCAGGACCGGGACCAGGGCTGGGAGCGGGACCAGGACCGGGACCAGGGCCGCTGGCGCGGCCGGGGCAGGTGCCGGAGTACGAGGCCGAGGACGCGCTGCCGCCCTCCGCCCGCTGGTACGGCACGCCGGCGCCGCCGCCGAGGCGCCGCCTCCCGCGCTGGCTCAGCCGTACGCTGCTCGCCTCCCTCGCCGTCGCCGTCGCGGCCGGGGTCATCTCCGCGGCCGTCACGGTGGTCCTGCGCACCACCTCGCCCGAGCCCGACACGCGTACGGTGCACGACACCCTGGCCGGCGTCCGCTACCCGCTCCCCGCGGGCTGGAGCGAGGGCGCCATGGCCCCCGTCACCGCCTTCACCTCGGTCGCCTCCGACGGCGGCGGGGCCATGCTGATGACCCGCGCCACCCCCGCCGACCGGGGGCGCCCGATCCGCGAGACCGCCGTCGAGCTCACCGAGCTGTACTCCCGCCTCCTCCTGCACGGCGACAAGGTGGACGTCGTGGACGACCGCGAGATCACGGTCGGGGGCCGCCCGGCCCACAGCAGGGCGCTGCGCGCGGAGTACAAGGACGTCGTCAACAGGCCCGCCTACCTGCGGGTCGTCGTGATCGACCGGGGCGGCTCGACGGTGGTCGTGGCCGCCCTCTCCCAGCCCGACGACCCCGCGGCCCGCGCCGACATCGACGCCATGATCACCGGCATGGCGGTGTAGGGCGTGCCCCTATCACGAGGAGGCGAGGTTGGCGAACATCTGCGCACGACGGCACGTCTTGTCGGTGGCGGCGTCTACGCTGGTGTGATTGTGAGGGAGCGAACCATCGGACACATCAGCCACATCCATGCCTCGACGACTGCCCCGCCGGCTCCATCGGCGGTCGTGCCGGCCCCCATCCGTCAGGCCAGGAGGAGTGCGTGAGCACCTTCGCCGCATCGCACCTGTCGCCCTCTTACCCCGACCGCGCCGCCTGGGGCACCGCGCCCAAGCTCCGTGCCTGGCAGCAGGAGGCGTTCGATCTCTACTTCCGCCGCGAGCCGCGTGACTTCCTCACCGTGGCCACCCCCGGCGCGGGCAAGACCACCTACGCGCTGCGCATCGCCAGCGAACTGCTCAGCCGCGGCGTCGTGCGGGCGGTGACAATCGTCACACCCACCGAGCACCTCAAGCGCCAGTGGGCCGACGCCGCGGGCCGCGTCGGCATCAGCATCGACCCCGAGTTCAAGAACAGCCAGGGCGCGACCTCGCGCGACTACATCGGCGTCGCGGTGACGTACGCGCAGGTGGCCATGCACCCCGCGCTGCACCGCGCCCGCACCGAGGCGCGCAAGACCCTGGTGATCTTCGACGAGATCCACCACGCCGGCGACGCCAAGTCCTGGGGCGACGGCGTCCGCGAGGCGTTCGGCCCGGCCACCCGGCGCCTGGCGCTGACCGGCACCCCGTTCCGCTCCGACGACAACCCGATCCCGTTCGTCGACTACGTCGAAGACGGCGACGGCGGGCTGCGCAGCGTCTCCGACTACTCCTACGGCTACGGCCCGGCGCTCGCCGACGGCGTCGTGCGCCCGGTCATCTTCCTGGCCTACGCGGGCGAGATGAAGTGGCGCACCCGCGCGGGCGACGAGATCGCCGCCACGCTCGGCACCCCGCTCACCAAGGACCAGCTCTCCCAGGCGTGGCGGGCCGCGCTCGACCCCAAGGGCGACTGGATCAAGCAGGTGCTCCACGCCGCCGACCGGCGCCTGACCGAGGTGCGCCGCGGCGTGCACGACGCGGGTGGCCTGGTCATCGCCACCGACCACGAGACGGCGCGGGCGTACGCGCGGCACATCCGCACCATCACCGGGCAGGGCGCGACCGTCGTGCTCTCCGACGACCCCGACGCGTCCAAGAAGATCAAGCAGTTCAGCGCCTCCGACGAGCGGTGGCTGGTCGCCGTGCGCATGGTGTCCGAGGGCGTGGACATCCCCCGGCTGTGCGTGGGCGTCTACGCCACCTCCGTCTCCACCCCGCTGTTCTTCGCCCAGGCCGTGGGCCGCTTCGTACGCGCCCGCAAGCGGGGCGAGACCGCCTCGGTGTTCCTGCCCTCGGTGCCCACGCTGATGGGGCTGGCCAACGAGATGGAGGCCGAGCGCGACCACGTCCTCGGCCGCAAGCTCGCCGAGGACGGCCTGGACGACTCGCTGCTGGAGCAGGCCCGCCAGAAGAAGGACAACCCCGACGCCCTCGGCGATGAGCTCCCCTTCGAGACCGTCGAGGCGTCGGCCACCTTCGACCGGGTGCTGTTCGACGGCGGCGAGTTCGGCACCACCGCGGCTCCCGGCTCCCCCGAGGAGGAGGACTTCATCGGCCTGCCCGGCCTCCTCGAACCCGACCAGGTGGCCACCCTGCTGCGCAAGCGCCAGGCCGACCAGCTCGCCGCCAGGCGCAAGACCGGCAACCCGGTCGAGGACCGCCAGGCCCTCGCCCCCCACGAGGAGCTGCACGCCCTGCGCAAGGAGCTCAACGGCCTCGTCGGCGCCTGGAACCACCGCACCGGCCAGCCCCACGGCGTCATCCACGCCGAACTCCGCCGCGCGTGCGGTGGCCCGCCCATCGCCCAGGCCACCGCCGACCAGATCAAGGAGCGGATCGCCCAGATCCGCAAGTGGGCCACCCAGCGCTCCCGCTAAGGGCGCGGCCGGGGGCCAGCCCTACCCGATGAGGCCGGCCGGGGGCCGGCCCTACCTGATGACGCGCCCCGTCCGCCCGTCCACCGGCAGGTAGCGGTGGCGGGCGGGTAGCGGCGGGGCCAGCGGGAGGCGTACGGAGGCGGTGCCGCCGTGGACGTGCACGGGCAGCTCCCGGTGGCCGTGCCCGGCCTGGAACGCCGCCTGGGGCGTCCCCGAGCCCTCCTGCACCCACAGCATGAGCCTGCGCCCGTCGCGGCGCATCGCCACGGTGGCGGTCGCGCACTCGCCGGGCGCCGCCTTCCAGAAGATCGCCAGGCTGCGCACCAGCCCGGCCGCCCGCACCTGCCGCACCCGCGCGGGCACCGGCGTCCGCTCCGCACAGGCGGCCACCCCGGCCCCGGGCGGCGCCGCCACATGCCGCGCCAGCTCCGGGGCGGCGACCGGCGTACGCGCGATCGTGGCCGCCTCCAGCAGCACCAGCGTCATCACGCACGCGACCCGCACACTCGTGCTCGGCCGCATCATCAGGACCAGGCAGCAGGGAGCGCCTACCATCCACGCGACCCCGAGAGCCACCGCCTCCATCGCCGCCATCCCCTCCGTGAACAAACCTGACTCTCGGTAGTAGTTCTTTCCCCGGGCCGGCTGCGGGCTTTTTGGCGGGCCGTTACTGTCTGTTCGCCGCCTGATGACCCCCTGTAGCGAGACGCGCTCGCGTTCGGCTGCGCTCCCGGGGTCTACGGCGAAAGGAAGTCCCACGGGAAAGGAGACACGTCATGGAGCAGGACCTGATGGAGCGCGTGAACGAGTACGTTGCTCCTATGTTCACCGAGGTTCTGGATCGGCTGGGCGTCCTGGAGCGCGGCCAGCAAGGGCTGTTGGACGGGCAGCGGGCGCTCGGCGCCCGCCTGACGAAGGTGGAGGACGGGCTCGGCGACCTCAAGGGGCGCGTGGACGACCTCAAGGGGCACGTGGACGTACTCACCGGGCACGTCCGCGTCCTGTCGAAGAGGACGGACCAACTGACCGCGCAGGTCTACGTCCTCAACCAGGAGCATCAGAACTTCGCCGAGGAGGTCAATGCCCGCTTCGAGCAGGTCAATGACCGGTTCGACCAGGTCGACAAGCGGTTCGAGGAGGTGGACGCGCGGTTCGAGCAGGTCGATCGGCGATTCGACCAGGTCGACAAGCGGTTCGAAGAGATGGACGCGCGCTTCGAGCAGGTCGATCGGCGGTTCGAAGAGATGGACGCGCGCTTCGAGCAGGTCGATCGGCGGTTCGAAGAGATGGACGCGCGCTTCGAGCAGGTCGACAAGCGCTTCGAGCAGGTCGATGCGCGGCTTGACCGGATCGAGGGGCGGCTCGACCGGATGGATGAGCGGCTCGATGGGTTCGATGCGAAGTTGGAGGCGATCCTCCAGGCCGTGGTGGTGAAGGGGTCAGGCTGAGCGGGTGACGGGGGTGCCGGTGAGTTGCACCCCCGCTTCGCGGAGTTGGGCCAGGGCCGCTTCGGTGGTGGTCCTGGCCACGCCGGCGGTGAGGTCGAGGAGGACCCGGGTGGCGAAGCCGTTCTCGGCGGCGTCCATGGCGGTGGCGCGTACGCAGTGGTCGGTGGCGATGCCGACGATTTCGAGCGCGCGGACGCCGCGGTCGCGTAGCCACTGGGCCAGGGGGGTGCCGTCGCCGGAGGTGCCCTCGAAGCCGCTGTAGGCGGCGGCGTGGGCGCCCTTGCTGAAGACCTCCTCCACCTTGGAGGTGTCGAAGGCGGGGTGGAAGTCGGCGCCCCGGGAGCCGGCCACGCAGTGCGCGGGCCAGGTGGTGACGAAGTCGGGCTCGGCGGCGAAGTGGTCGCCGGGGTCGACGTGGTAGTCGCGGGTGGCCACGACGTGGTCGTAGGCGTGGGTGGCGACGTGCCGCGAGATCGCCTCGGCCACGTCGGCGCCGCCACTGACCGGGAGGCTGCCGCCTTCACAGAAGTCGTTCTGCACGTCCACGATGATCAGTGCGGTGCTCATACCACGATCCTACGAGGCCGCGAACACGGTGGGGATGGCGGCGTAGCCCCGGCTGAGGTGGTGGGCCTCGGTGGGGAGTTCGGCCATGGACCTGGCATGCCGTTCGCGGGCGGCCGACAGGGGCTCGCGGCCGACGATCTCGCCGTCGCGGACCAGTTCGGCCAGCAGGGGCCGGACCGGGCCGGGGGGCGTGCCGTTGCCGTTGTCGGGGATCTCCAGGGCCTCGGCCCGGCGGGCGGCGTCGGGGCCGGTGGGGACGACCAGCTCGCCCAGGGCGCAGCCGTGCTCGTCCAGCCTGCGGAAGGCCGCCTTGTGCCCGCCGCGGCTGGGCTTGCCGACGGAGCGCTTGGCCACGGGGCGCAGGCGGCCCTCGGCGTCCTCGCGGGCCACCAGCTTGTAGACCAGCGCGGCGGTGGGCACGCCGGAGCCGGTGACCAGGGAGGTGCCCACGCCGTAGCCGTCCACGGGGGCGGCGGTCAGGGCGGCGATGGCGTACTCGTCCAGGTCGCTGGTGACCAGGATGCGGGTGTTCTTCGCGCCGAGCGCGTCCAGTTGGGCGCGCACCTCGTGCGCGGCCACGCCCAGGTCGCCGGAGTCCAGGCGTACGGCGCCCAGCTCGGGGCCGGCCAGCTCCACCGCCACGCGTACGGCCGTGGCGACGTCGTAGGTGTCCACGAGCAGGGTCGTGGCCTTGCCGAGCGCGTCGAGCTGGGCCGCGAACGCCTCCCGCTCGCTGTCGTGGACCAGTATGAAGGCGTGCGCGCTGGTGCCGCGCGTGGGCACGCCGTACCTGCGCCCGGCCATGAGGTTGGAGGTGGCGGCGAAGCCCGCCAGATACGCCGCGCGGGCCGCGGCCACCGCGCTCCACTCGTGCGTACGCCGCGAGCCCATCTCGATGATCGGCCGTGACCCGGCCGCGTGGGTCATCCGCGACGCGGCGGAGGCGATGGCGCAGTCGTGGTTGAGCACCGACAGCGCGAGGGTCTCCAGCAGCACCGCCTCGGCGAAGGTGCCCTCGACCACCAGGATGGGCGAGCCGGGGAAGTAACACTCGCCCTCGCGGTAGCCGTGGACGTTGCCGCGGAAGCGGTAGTTCGCGAGGAAGTCCAGCGTCGGCTCGTCCACGATGCGGTTCTCGCGCAGGAAGGTGAGTTCCTCCTCACCGAACCGGAAGGTCTCCAGGGCGTCCAGGAACCGGCCGGTGCCCGCGACGACTCCGTAGCGCCGCCCTTCGGGCAGGTGGCGGGCGAAGACCTCGAAGACCGCCCTGCGGTGGGCGGCCCCGCTGCGCAGGGCGGCCTCCAGCATCGTCAGCTCATAGTGATCTGTCAGCAACGCGGTGCTCACGGTCGTTTCCACGAGTCGAAGACTACGGGGGAGTTGAGGCAGACTAGTGATGTGCCTAGCACCGCCCCGGTCGAGATAGAGCGTCCAGACTCGGACGTCCGGCCCGACCTGCCCTGGCTGACCATCGTCTGGAACGACCCGGTCAATCTGATGTCGTATGTGACCTACGTCTTCCAGACGGTCTTCGGCTATCCACGGGCGAAGGCCGAGAAGCTGATGATGGACGTCCACCACAAGGGCAAGGCCGTCGTGGCCAGCGGCACCCGCGAGGAGATGGAGCGCGACGTGCAGATCCTGCACTCCTACGGGCTGTGGGCCACCGTCCAGCAGGACTCGGCCTGATGAGCACCGGATTCCGCCCGACCCGCGACGGGATCGTGGCCGAGTTCGACCCCGCCGAGGTGTCGATCCTGCGCTCGCTGGTCGAGATGGTGCTCGGGCTGGTGGAGCCGGGCGAGACGGGCGACGACCCGCTGGAGCGGGCGCTGGGGATCGGCGTGGCCGCCGAGGCGCCGCCCGACGACCCGGTGCTGGCGCGGCTGTTCCCCTCGGCGTACCAGGACGAGAAGGAGGCGGCGGAGTTCCGCCGCTACACCGAGGCGAGCCTGCGCGAGGGCAAGCGCGCCGACGCGCGCACCATGCTGGAGACCGCGGTGCCGGGCAAGATGGCGCTGACCCGCGAGCAGGCCGAGGCGTGGGTGCGGGCGCTGAACGACGTGCGGCTCACGCTGGGCACCCGCCTGGAGGTCACCGAGGAGATCCACGAGGAGATCGCCGAGATGTCCGAGGACGACCCGCGCTATCCGGCCTTCGTGACCTACGACTGGCTCACCTACCTCCAGGACACCCTGGTACGCGCCCTCTGGTAGCGACCGGCGGCGAGTGGTTTGGTAGCTTCCCTCGCATGCTGACCATTTCTCAGGCGTTGGTGGACAAGATCGTGGCCCACGCGCGGGCCGACCACCCGGACGAGGCGTGCGGGGTGATCGCCGGGCCGATCGGCTCCGACCGTCCCGAGCGGTTCATCGCGATGCAGAACGCCGAGCGGTCCCCGACCTTCTACCGGTTCGACTCGATGGAGCAGCTTCGCGTCTGGCGCGAGATGGACGACCGCGACGAGGAGCCGGTGGTCATCTACCACTCGCACACGGCGACCGAGGCGTACCCGTCGCGTACGGACATCTCCTACGCCTCCGAGCCCAACGCCCACTACGTGCTGGTCTCGACCAGGGACGAGAACGAGGTGGAGTTCCGGTCGTACCGGATCGTGGACGGGGTGGTGACCGAGGAAGAGGTCGAAGTCGTTAAGTAAACTGGGTGACATGCCGACCTTCGACCGCTTCGCCGTGCGCCCGGTGCCGGCGCGCCCGGACGACGCCGGGTCGCAGGCCGGGGCGGCGACCGCGCGAAGGCCCGCTCACCGGCCGGTGCAGAGTTTCCTGTTCGCGCACACTCCCTCGGTCGTCGTTTACGACTGTCCGGGTCGTTGATCTCTGGAACACCCGTGCACCCTGCGATGTTCGCAATGGGTGCCCCGACGACGTCCACATGACCAAGGAGATTGACCGCGATGGCCATCGAGGTTCGCATTCCGACCATCCTGCGCAGCTACACGGACGGCGCCAAGGCCGTCGAGGGCAAGGGCGCGACGCTTGAAGAACTGATCGGCGATCTGGAGGCCCGCCACCCCGGGCTGAAGGACCGGCTGGTCGAGAAGGGCGCGCTGCGCCGTTTCGTGAATGTCTACCTGAACGACGAGGACGTGCGCTTCCTCGGCGGGCTGGAGACCCCCGTGGCCGACGGCGACACCGTGACGGTGCTCCCCGCCGTGGCCGGTGGCGCGGCGTGACCGCTCTCACCGGGGGTCCGATCGGGGCGACGGGGGCCGGTCGTCATGCGGTTTGACTCGCTGATCGACTCGGTCGGCCGGACGCCCCTGGTCGGCCTGCCGCGGCTGTCGCCGTCCGCCGACGTGCGGCTGTGGGCCAAGCTGGAGGATCGCAACCCGACCGGGTCGGTCA
The DNA here is from genome assembly GCF_014202315.1 of Thermocatellispora tengchongensis. Classification (GTDB taxonomy): domain Bacteria; phylum Actinomycetota; class Actinomycetes; order Streptosporangiales; family Streptosporangiaceae; genus Thermocatellispora; species Thermocatellispora tengchongensis. The sequence continues at coordinate 23,714 of NZ_JACHGN010000022.1, forward strand.
AGGACCGCCCGGCGCTGTGGATGATCGAGCAGGCGGAGAAGGACGGCCTGCTCTCGCCCGGGTGCACGATCCTGGAGCCGACCTCCGGCAACACCGGCATCTCGCTGGCGATGTCGGCCCGGCTCAAGGGCTACAACCTCATCTGCGTGATGCCCGAGAACACCTCGGAGGAGCGCCGCCAGCTCCTGCGCATGTGGGGGGCGCAGATCATCTCCTCGCCGGCGGCGGGCGGCTCCAACGAGGCGGTCCGGGTGGCCAAGCGGCTGGCCGAGGAGCACCCCGACTGGGTGATGCTCTACCAGTACGGCAACCCGGCCAACTGGCGGGCCCACTACGAGTCCACCGGGCCGGAGATCCTGGAGGACCTGCCGACCGTCACCCACTTCGTGGCCGGGCTGGGCACCACCGGCACGCTCATGGGCGTGGGGCGCTTCCTGCGCGAACGCGTGCCGGGCGTGCGCATCGTCGCGGCCGAGCCGAGGTACGGCGAGCTGGTCTACGGCCTGCGCAACGTCGATGAGGGCTTCGTGCCGGAGCTGTACGACCCCGAGGTGCTTACCACCCGGTTCTCCGTGTCGTCGGGCGACGCGCTGCGGCGTACGCGGGAGCTGCTGGCCACCGAGGGCATCTTCGCCGGCGTCTCCACCGGCTGCGCCCTGCACGCCGCGCTGGGCATGGCCCGCAAGGCGGTGCAGGCGGGCGAGCGGGCCGACATCGTGTTCATCGTGGCCGACGGCGGGTGGAAGTACCTGTCCACCGGCGCGTACGAGGGCACGCTGGACGAGGCGGAGGACCGCCTGGAAGGTCAGCTCTGGGCCTGACGGCCATGTGATGGACAGGGGACGGCCCCCTCGGTGATCCACCGAGGGGGCCGTTTCGTCGCCGGGGTCAGTTGAACAGCAGGCGGAGCGAGAAGCTCGCCTCGGTGTTCGAGTGCTTGCCGCTGAGGCCGACGGCCCGCAGCACTTCGAGGTTGGCCCGCTCGTCGCCTTGCAGGCCCTGCAGGTAGAGCTTCTCGACCTTGTCCAGGTCCACGAAGACGGCGAACGTCGCGGCGTCGGCGTCGGGGACGGCGAGCTGGAAGGTCTCGCTGTCGCCCAGCGTGCCCGCCTGGGAGAGCTGCTGCGCGTACTCCTGGGTGCTGGCGATGGAGAAGGTGCCGTCGCCGGCCGCCTTGCCGAGCTGCGGGGCGGTGGTGCCCTGCTGCGTCAGGAGCCGCTCCAGCTTGGCCACGATCGACTGGGCCTGCGCCGGGTCGGTGGCGATCTTGGCGCCGATCTGCGGCAGGTCGCCGTCCAGCCCCTTCTCATCCACCGCGACGGTGATGTTCTTGCCGAGCAGGGTGACCACGTCGCCGGGGAGCGAGATGCCGGCCTGCTGGGCCAGGGTGAGGAACTGCTGGAACGAGGGGTCCGTCCCGGCCATCTTGTTGACCTGCTCCCACTGCTTGCTGAACACCTCGCCCAGGCCGGAGATGGACACCGCGCCGGCGGTCGAGGCGGGCAGGTCGGTGATCTTGGCGGCCTCGGGGGCGGCCGTACCGGAGTCGAAGCCGCGCACCTGGCCGGCCAGCTCGACGTAGTCGCCGTCGAAGCGGAGCGCGCCGGCGAAGCGGGCGTTGGCGATCTGCTTGAGCGCCTCCTGGTCCAGCTCGTCGCCGGAGAGCTTGGCGAGGGCGTCCACGTCGGCCCAGAAGGACAGCACGCCCTGCTCGCCGACGGCGTCCAGGTCGCCGGTGAAGTCGGCGTTCTCGGCCAGCGTGGCGCCGGTGGCGTACTGGTCGGCGAGCTGCTGGGTCTCGGTGATCAGCGCGTAGTCCTCGCGGAAGGCGATGCCGACCTTCTCCCCGTCCAGCAGCTTGCCGATCCCGGCGCGGGCGGCGGTCTCGTCGGTCACCTGGACCGCGACCACGGGGATGGGCTCGGTGGAGCCCTGCGCGGGCGGGAGGGCGGCCAGGCCGATGCGCGAGCCGAGCCAGGGCTCGACGTCCTTGGCGAAGTCGATGTCGCCCATGTCGGCGTTGTTCTTCTTCAGCGCGTCGAAGAACGCCTGGCGCGGGTCGTCGCCGGTGAAGGAGTCCTTGGTGACGGTGAACTTGCGCGCGATGTTGAACAGCGCGAGCTTCTGGTTCGCCGCCGGGTCGAGGTCGATGCGGACGTACCCGATCGCGCCGGAGGGCAGCACCTCGTGCGGCTGGTTGCCGCCGCCGCTGAGCAGCGACGCGGCGTAGACGCCACCGCCGCCGAGCAGGGCGACGACCAGGGCCGCGATGGCGGCGACGAGCCAGCCCTTCTTCCTGCCCCCGCGCGCCGGGGTGCCCGAGCCGAGCACCTCGCCGCCGGACCAGGACGGCTGCCCGTACGCCTGCTGCTGGCCGTAGCCGGGCTGCGCGCCGTAGCCGGGCTGCTGGAACGCCTGCTGCCCGTACGCGGCCTGGGTCGGCGCGTCCTCGTAGCGGCGGGTCTGCTCATAGCCGGACGGCTGCCCGTAGGACGGCTGCTGCTGCTGGGCCTGGCCGTAGCCGGCCTGCTGGCCGTAGGCGGGCTGCCCGTACTGCTGGGTCTGCCCGTACGCGGGCTGCTGCGGCTGCTGCGGCTGCCCGTAGCCCTGCTGCTGCTGCCCGTAGGCGGGCTGCCCGTACGCCTGCTGCTGGCCGTACTGGGGCTGCTGCGGCGCGCCGTACGCCGGCGGGGGAGGCTGGGCCGAGGGCGTTTGCGGTGGATAGGCGGCCTGGGGCGGATATGGGGGTTGCTGGCCCTGACCGGGCCGGTAGCGGATGGTTCGCTGCGGGTCCTGGTCGCCGGGGTTCGGCGACTCGGGGGGAGTGTTGGGAGACATACCTATCTCACATATGTGGGGACTTCTAGTGGTAGTAGAAGTTAGTGCACCCTGCTAGCGATTTACTTGCAGAGAACTATCCACGGGATTCAAGCGTCTAAGGCCGGTTATGGGGGCGATTCGCCGCTGACCAGGCCGAAGGGCCGCCCTCACTGGCGTCGCACGCCTCACGGTAGAGTGCTGCCCTAGAATTTAGTTCGGTTTGACCTGAGGGGCGTGGATGACCAAGTTCGACGAGGCGACGCGGGCCATACGGGTGGACGAGACCACCTACGACGTGTGCCTGGACGACGGCTACTCCATCGGCGGCCCGCTGAACGGCGGCTATCTGCTCGCGGTGATCCTGCGCGCCGCCGTGGACGCCTCGCCGCACGAGCACCCCGTCTCGACCAGCGCCCAGTTCCTGCGCGTGCCCAAGCCCGGCCCCGCCCGCGTGCACCTGGAGCAGCTCAAGGCCGGCCGCACCGCCGCGATGACCCGGGCCACGCTGGTCCAGGACGGCACCTCCTACATCGACACCCTGATCACCACCGCGACCCTCACCGCGGCCGAGCCCGACTACACCGACGCCCCGCCGGTCCCGCTGCCGCCGGAGGAGGAGTGCCTGGCCCTGCCCGCGCCCAAGCCCGAGAACAACATGACCTTCAACGCGCAGATCGATCTGCGCTTCGACCCGCCGACCATCGGCTGGCTGACCGGCGAGCCGACCGGCCGGCCGGAGTCGCGGGCGTACTTCCGCATGGCCGAGCCCCAGGACCCCGACCCGTACGTGCTCGCCCTGGCGGTGGACGCGCTCCCGCCGGTCGTGTTCTCCGCGGGCGCCCGCGGCTGGGCCCCGACCGTCGAGCTGACCTGGTACCTGCGCGCCCTGCCCGCGCCCGGCCCCCTCGCCCTGTACGGCAGCGGCCGGCTGATCTCCGACGGCTGGTTCGACGAGGAGGTCGAGGTGCGCGACTCCACCGGCAGGCTGGTGGCCCAGTCGCGCCAGCTCGCCCGGCTGGGCCGCGGCTGACGGCCGGGGAAACTGGGGCGTGGGGGAAAAATCACGTGTGAGGATTATTACGGTGAGCGCGTCTTCACCGGTCGCCTAGCCTTGGGAAACGTGTCGGGGCGAGAGTATCGGTACGGTCGGTGACGGCGCCGAAGGGGCAGGCGCCGCCGAAGACCGGCCGGCATGACCGGGTCTCGTCAGGGGGCACGTTTCGTACGACGGAGCGTCCCACGCTCCCGGACAGGAGAGGCCGCCGCCTATGAAGCCGCCAGTCATGCCGCCAGCCGCGCAGGCAGCCCACCCAGCCCAGCCGGTCCAGTCTGCCCACCCGGCCCAGTCTGCCCAGCCGGCCCAGTCAGCTCAGTCTGCCGAGCCGTCGGCCCGGTCCTCCACCACGGGGATGCGGCTCACCATCGTCGGGTGCTCGGGGAGCTTCCCCGGGCCCGACAGCCCCGCGTCCTGCTACCTGCTGGAGGCCGAGGGCTTCCGGCTGCTGCTCGACCTGGGCAACGGGGCGCTCGGCGCCCTGCAGCACCACGTGCGGCTGGACGAGGTGGACGCGATCTGCCTGTCCCACCTGCACGCGGACCACTGCCTGGACCTGTGCCCGTACCACGTGGTGCGCACCTACTCGCCCGACGGTCCGTTCCCCAGGCTGCCGGTGCACGCCCCGAGGGACGCGCCGCGGCGGCTGGCGGCGGCGTACGGGATGCCGGACGAGCCGGGGCTGGAGACCGCCTTCGAGTTCGTGCCGCTGGCCCCCGGCGTGCGGCGGATCGGCCCGTTCGAGGTGACGGCCGCGCGGGTGAACCACCCGGTGGAGACCTACGGCTTCCGCGTCTCCTACGGCGGGCGCTCGGTGGCGTACTCCGGCGACACCGGCGAGTCGGCCGAGCTGGTGAAGCTCGCGACCGGGGCCGACGTGCTGCTGTGCGAGGCGTCCTTCCTGGACGAGCCCAACCTGCCCACCGACCTGCACATGACCGGCCGCCAGGCGGCCGAGCACGCGGCGCGGGCCGACGTGGGCACGCTCGTGCTCACCCACCTCGTCCCGTGGTACCCGCCCGAGCGCATCCTGGACGACGCCCGGCGCGGCGGATTCCACGGCAGGACCGAGCTGGCGCGTAGCGGAGCGGTGTATCCCCTAGGGTGAGATCCATGGCACGTGCAGACGGACGGAGTCCGGATCAGCTCCGGCCGGTGACGATCACCCGTAACTGGCTGGCCCACGCGGAAGGTTCCGTGCTGGTGGAGTTCGGCGGCACCAAGGTGTTGTGCGCCGCGTCGGTCCAGGACAGCGTGCCCCGGTGGCGCAAGGGCAGCGGCCTGGGGTGGATCACCGCCGAGTACTCCATGCTGCCCCGCTCGACCAACACCAGGTCCGACCGCGAGTCGATCAAGGGCAAGATCGGCGGGCGCACCCACGAGATCTCCCGGCTGATCGGGCGCTCGCTGCGGGCCTGCGTCAACTACAAGGCCATGGGCGAGAACTCCATCATCCTCGACTGCGACGTGCTGCAGGCCGACGGCGGCACCCGTACCGCCTCGATCACCGGCGCGTACGTCGCGCTGGCCGACGCCATCGCCTGGATGCGCAAGCGGCGCATGTGCCCCGGCGACCCGCTGGTCGGCTCCGTCGCCGCCGTCTCGGTCGGCGTCGTGGGCACCACGCCGATGCTCGACCTGTGCTACACCGAGGACGTCGCGGCCGAGACCGACATGAACGTCGTGATGACCGGCGGCGGCGAGTTCGTGGAGGTGCAGGGCACCGCCGAGGGCGCGCCGTTCGACCGCGAGCTGCTCGGCCGGCTGCTCGACCTGGCCACCGAGGGGTGCGCCCAGCTCACCGAGCTGCAGCGGAAGGCCCTGGCATGAGCGGGGCCGTGGGCGCGCGGCTGGTGCTCGCCACCCGCAACCCGGGCAAGATCGTCGAGTTGCGGCGCATCCTGGCCGAGGGCGGGCTCCCGGTCGAGCTGGTCGGTCTGGAGGAGTTCCCGCAGATCGGCGAGGTGGCCGAGACCGGCCTCACCTTCGCCGAGAACGCCCTGCTCAAGGCGCACGCCGTGGCCCGCGGCAGCGGCCTGCCCGCGGTGGCCGACGACTCCGGGCTGTGCGTCGAGGCGCTCAACGGCATGCCCGGGGTGTTCTCGGCGCGCTGGTCCGGCCGCCACGGCGACGACACCGCCAACCTGGACCTCCTCCTCGCGCAGATCTCCGACGTGCCCGACGACCGCCGCGCCGCCCACTTCGCGTGCGCGGCGGCGCTGGCCCTGCCCACCGGTGAGGAGTGGGTGGTCGAGGGCGCGCTGCACGGCACGCTGATCAGAAGGCCCCGGGGCACCGGTGGCTTCGGCTACGATCCGATCTTCGTACCCGACGGCGAGGGGCGCACCACGGCCGAGATGGCCCCCGCCGAGAAGGACGCGATCAGCCACCGGGGCCGGGCCTTCCGCGCCCTGGCCCCGATCGTGGCCGAGGTGCTCGGCACGACCCCGTAGCGGCGGCGCCCTGGCTCCGATGGTGGCCGAGGTGCTCGGCGCGACCTCGTAGCGGCGGCGCCCTGGCCCCGGTCGTGGCCGAAGTGCTCGACGCGACCTCGTAGCGGCGGCGTACGCGGGCCCGTAACCACGGCGTAAGAACTGCGCGGCCCGAAGGGGCGTAGCGTTGCGTGGTGTGGGAAGCAATGACGTCCGCACGCGCGAGCCCGTGGCCGTGCGCAGCGATGAGCCGTCCGACCCGGTGCCGGGCTGGGCGTCGGCGCTCGCCGGGGTCGCCGCCGGAGCGGTGGGGCTGGGCATCGCCCAACTGGCCGCCGGCCTGATCGACGGCGGGGCCTTCCCCGTCGTGGCGGTCGGCGAGTCCCTGATCGACCTGTCGCCCGCGCCGCTGAAGGAGTGGGCGATCCGCACCTTCGGCGAGGACGACAAGACCGTCCTGGTCGGCGGGGTCTTCGTGGTGCTGGCGCTGGTCTCCGCCGGGCTCGGCGTGCTGGCCCGGCACAGGTTCGCCCACGGCGCCGCCGGGTTCGGGCTGTTCGCCATCGCGGGCCTGCTCGCCGTGCTAACCCGGCCCGACGCCGCCGCCGTGGACGCCCTGCCCACGGTCATCGGCGTCGCCGCCTCGCTGTGGGCGCTGGCCCTGCTGCTGCGCCGCATGACCCGTTCGTACGTCCCGGAGCCGTACGAGGAGCCGTGGGACGCGGACGGCACTGCGGACGGCACTGCGGGCGGCACCGCGGACGACACCGCCGAGGGCGCCGCGGCCGATGGCGCCGAGCGGCCGGTCGTGATGCGGGCGGGCGCCGACCTGCGCGCCTTCGACCGGCGCGCGCTGCTCACCGGAGTCGCGGGCGGAGCGGTCGTCGCCGGGATCGGCGGTTTCGTCGGCACCGCGCTGGCCGGGCGCAAGGAGGTCGCCGCCGCACGCGCCGACCTGACCCTGCCCGCCCCGGCCGTGCCCGCCAAGCCGCTGCCGCCGGGCGCCGACCTGAAGATCAAGGGCCTGGCGCCGTTCGTCACGCCCAACGCCGACTTCTACCGGGTCGACACCGCCGTGCTGCCGCCGCAGGTCGATCCGGCCACCTGGACCCTGAAGATCCACGGCATGGTGGACCGGCCGATCGAGATCACCTTCGCCGAGCTGATCCGGCGCCCGCTCATCGAGGCCGACGTCACGCTGACCTGCGTGTCCAACGAGGTCGGCGGGCCCTACGTCGGCAACGCCCGCTGGCTCGGCGCGCGCATGGCCGACATCCTGCGCTCGGCCGGCATCCGGTCGGGCGCCGACATGCTGCTCAGCACCTCCGCCGACGGCTGGACCTGCGGCACCCCCGTGGACGTGGTCATGGACGGCCGCGACGCGCTGTTCGCCATCGCGATGAACGGCGAGGCCCTGTCGGTGGACCACGGCTTCCCGGTGCGCCAGGTCGTGCCCGGTCTGTACGGGTACGTCTCGGCCACCAAGTGGGTCACCGAGATCAAGGTCACCCGGTTCGACCAGGACACCGCCTACTGGACCCCGCGCGGCTGGTCGGAGAAGGGCCCGATCAAGACCCAGTCGCGCATCGACGTGCCCCAGTCCGGCGCGTCGGTGCCCGCCGGGCGCACCACGATCGCCGGGGTGGCCTGGGCGCAGCACCGCGGCATGGACGCCGTGGAGGTCCAGGTGGACGACGGCGACTGGCGGCTGGCCCGCCTTGCCGAGACTCCCGGCCCCGACACCTGGCGGCAGTGGTCGATCGAGGCCGACCTGACCAAGGGCAAGCACACCATCGCCGTACGCGCCACCGACGCGACCGGCGCCACCCAGACCGCGTCCCTCGCCCCGCCCGCCCCCGACGGCGCCACCGGGTACCACACGATCAACGTCCAGGCGGTCTGACCGCCCGCCGCCGTGGTGCCATAGGGTGCGGTGCGTCCTGTGGTGCTCGCGAGGGTGGTGGTGATGCGGCGTTCCTGGTCGGCTCGGCGCGCGCGGCGGGCGGGTCGTGCGCTCGCCGCGATCCTGGCCGCCTCGGCCCTGACCCCGACGGCGCCCCCGGCAGTGGCCGACTCGGCCGTCACTGTGGCGGCCGGCCCGGCGGTCACGTCGGCGGCGAGCGGCTCGGCCGTACGTCCGGCGGTGGCCGCTCCGGAGCGGTGCATCCCCGAGCGGGGCGGCGTCACCGTCGGGGAGTCGTGGGCGCAGCGGCGGCTCGGCCTGGCCCGCGTGTGGCCGATCACCCGGGGCAAGGGGGTCAAGGTCGCCGTCATCGACAGCGGCGTGGACACCGCCCACCCCCAGCTCGCCGGGGTCGAGGCCCGCGACCTGACCGGCACGGGCGCCCGCGACTGCGTCGGCCACGGCACCGCCGTCGCGGGCATCATCGGGGCGGCCCGCCTGGCGGGCATCCCGTTCGCCGGGGTCGCGCCGGAGGCCGAGATCGTCTCCATCAAGCAGACGGGCGGCGAGACGGGCGACGTGGCGGTGCTGGCGCGGGCGATCGTGGAGGCCACCCGGCTGGGCGCCGACGTCATCAACGTGTCGGTGTCGGCCACCGACCAGAAGGACCTGCGGGCGGCGGTGACGTACGCGCTGGCGCAGGACGTCGTGATCGTCGCCGCCGCGGGCAACACCAAGCGCGACGGCGTGACCGCCCCGGCCTACCCGGCGGCCTACCCCGGCGTCCTGGCCGTGGGCTCGGCGGGCCGGGACGGCAGGCGGGCCGACTCCTCCAACGCCGCCACCCCGGTCTCGGTGCTGGCCCCCGGGCAGGGCGTCACCAGCACCTGGACCGGGCGGGCGTACCGGGAGGATCTGGAGGGGACCAGCTTCGCGGCGGCGTACGTGAGCGGGGTGGTCGCGCTGGTGCGCGCCCGGCACCCCGAGCTGGACAACGTGCGCGTACGGCGGCGGCTGGAGCTGACCGCCGACGGCGGCATGGGCACGGGGACGGGGGCCGGGATGGTGAACCCGCTGCTGGCCGTCACCGCGGTGCTGCCCTCCGAGACGGTCGCCCTCGCCCCGCCCGTCCCCGCCGCGTTGCCGCCGACCGCCGTGGCCAAGGAGGCGCCGGTGGACGAGCGGGCCAACGGCGCCGCGGCGGCGACGGCCGTCGGCGCGCTGTTCCTGGCCGGCCTGGTGGCCGCGGGCGGCGTGGTGATCCCGATGGGACGGCGCAGGGGCTGGCGCCCCGCCCGTAGATCAACATTGCGTGAACTTTGACATGAACTTCTGATGTCGGTGTGACGCTTGCGGTTAGATGTGCTGCGAATCATGATTTGTGGCACATGAGGGCGGAAGGAACGCGATGGGGGAGATGCGCCCCTTGCTCCCGGATGACGCCGAGCGGATCGCCGACTACGAGATCCTCGGCCGCGTAGGGGAGAGCGCGCGCGGGGTCGTCTATCTGGCCCGCCGGTCCGGCGACGGCGAGGACCATCGGTGCGCCGTCAAGGTCTTCGCCCCGCGCCCCGACGCCGACGAAGCCGCCCGCGCCCGCCTGATCACCGTGCTCACCGCGGCGAAACGCGTCTCCACCTCCTACGCCGCCCGCGTGCTCGCCGCGGGCTGGGACGGCGACCGCCCCTACCTCGTCCGCGAGTACGTCGAGGGCCGCTCCCTGCACGAGGCCGTCACCGCCGACGGCCCCCTGACCGGCGACGCCCTGGAACGCGTCGCGGTCGGCACCCTCACCGCCCTCACCTCGATCCGCCTGGCCGGCCTCAACCACCGCGGCCTCACCCCGCACAACGTGCTCCTGGGCCCCGACGGCGTACGGGTGTCGGACATCGGCCTCGGCATGGACGTGCTGCACCCGGCGTACCAGGCGCCGGAACAGGCCAGGAACGAGCCCTGCGGCCCCTCCGCCGACATCTTCGCCTGGGCCTGCACCATGGTCTTCGCCGCCACCGGCCACCCCCCGTTCGGCGACGACCCCGAGGCCACCCTGCACGGCACACCCGACCTCGGCGCGATGCGCCCCCCACTCCGCAAGGTCGCCGCCGCCTGCCTCCACAAGGAGATAGCCGAACGCCCCACCGCCCAGATGGCCATGCTCCAGCTCCTGGGCGACGCCACCGCCGACAAACTGGTCGCCTCCGGCCCGCCCCGCGCCTCCGCAGCGGCCCCGACCCCAGGCCCGGGCGCGCAGGTCTCCACCCCACCGAACGCAAAGCCCCCAGCCCTGGCCTCCACGCCCGGCCTCCCCACGGCGGTCCCGCCCAAGCCGGCCAAGCCTTCCACCCCCAGTGCGCCGCCGCCTCCGAAGGATCCTGCACCCACCGCCGCATCCCCCACCCCGGCCCAGGCGCCACCCGCCGTGGCGGCCCCGGTCCAGGGTGTGAGCCCGGTCCAGGGTGTGGGCCCGGTGCAGGGTGTGGGCCCGGTGCAGGGTGTGGGCCCGGTCCAGGGTGTGGGCCCGGTCCAGGGTGTGCGTCCGGTGCAGGGTGTGGGCCCGGTGCAGGGTGTGGGCCTGGTGCAGGGTGTGTGGGCGGTTCCGGCTGACGGGCCCGCTCCCGTGGCGGGCGGGGAGGGCCTCGCGCAGGGCCCTGTCGTGGGTCCTGTTGTGGGGGCGGCGGGCCGGGAAGGTCCGGGGCAGGGGCCTGCTGTGGGGCCTGTTCCGGTGGCTGGCGTGCCCGAGGTGGACGCGCCTGCCGGCCCCGGTGTGCCGCCGTCGCCGGTCGCCGCGCCTGCGGTCCCGGCCGGATCGCCGTCCCCGGGCGGGCCTGTGCCCGCGGCTGCGGCCGGATCGCCGTCCCCGAGCGGGCCTCCGCCCGCGGTCCCGGCCGGATCGTCGTCCCCGGTCTCTGGTCCGCCGCAGGGGGTGTGGGCGGTTCCGGGTGACGGGGCTGTTCCGGTGGTGGGGGCTGGAGGGCCGGGGGCGCAGCAGGGGAGTCCGGGGGGTGTCGGCGATCCGGCTACCTTGATCGTGCCGTCCTCGTTGCCGGCCATTTCGTTGCCGCCTGTGGGGGGTCAGGGGGCTCAAGGGGGACGGGTGTGGGCTGCGCCGGAGGTGCCGGGGGCGGGGGCTCCGGGTGGGGCGTGGCGGCGTGTGGAGGGGGAGCGGCGTGAGGAGCGGAAGGGGGCGCACTTTCCGGTGGGGCTGGCCGCCGGTGTGGGGGTGGTGATCCTGCTGTCGGGGGTGGGGTTGTGGGCGGCGGCCGACTACGCGGGCGGGCGGCCGTTCTCCAATGCCGCGGCCGAGGGGGGTGTGTTCGAGCCGCCGCCGCCATCGTCGGTGGTGAGCGACGCGCCGCACCCGCAGGTGACGGTGCCCTGGGCGACCTCGCCGGGGACCGGCGACTCCGATGACGTGCTGCCGCTGGAGCTGCCGACCGAGAACCCGACGGGGGTGCCGTCCGTGGCGGTGCCGACCCTCACGGCGGCTCCCACGGTGCCGCCCGTCACGCCGACGCGTACGGCGCCCGCCAGGAAGCGGCCGACCGCCGGGCCGAGCGCGAGGCCGACCGTGACGGTGACGACCACGCGTAAGCCGACGGAGCGCCCCAAGCCTTCCGCCTCGGCGAAGCCCACCCCGACCAGGACGGTCACCAAGACGCCCACCGTCAAGCCGAAGCCCACGCCGACCAAGACCGAGGCCGAGAGGGAGGCGGCAGCGGCGCAGGCGTCCAATCCGTACTCGCCGCAGCAGGTGTGCAACTCCGGAGGGCACGGGTCAGGGTTCTACGTGCAGCGGTCGGCGTCCTTCAGCGGGGGCACGACGTACCAGTTGTACAGCGCCTCCTCCGGCTACAACTGCGTGGTCACCATGAAGACCACCGACATCGGCAAGGCCACCGAGGTGTGGGCGTCGCTGGAGGCGCAGGGCGGCGGGAGCGACAGCGACCGGGGCTCCTACAAGTACTACGCCGGGCCGGTCATGGTGTACGCCAAGGGCAAGTGCGTGAAGTTCGCCGGCGGCGGGCCGACGGACAGCACGGGTGGCGACTGGGCGAACTGCGGGTGACCGATCCGGTACCCCCGGGTGCCGCTGCGCGGTCCTGATCGGTAGGGTCGGCGATAGGCGGCAGAGGGACGAAGGGACGATCGTATGACGACGCCATTCGGGCCTGCCTCGTCAAGCGGGGACCCGGAGCTGGACCGGATGATGGCGGTGCTGGGGCGGCAGGCCGCGCGGTTCGAGAAGGTGGGGCGCGATCTGGCCGAGACCCGCGGGCGCGGGGCCGCGGCCAACGGGACCGTGGTGGTCGAGGTGTCGGCCGACGGCTCGCTGACCGGGCTGACGATCGACCCGCGGGCCATGCGGCTGGGCTCCGAGGCGCTCGCGCAGGCGATCCTGAAGGCCGCGAAGGACGCCGAGCATGACGTCGCGGCGCAGGCCAACCAGGTGATGGAGCCGCTGCTCGACGCGGACATCTGGGACGATCCACCGCCGTCCTGACCCGTCACGGGCCGCGCGTCAGGAGCCCGGATAGCTCATGAGCCCAGATGGCTCAGGAGCCCAGATAGCGCAGCACGGCCAGCACCCGGCGGCTGTAGCCGGTGGTGTGCGACAGCTCCAGCTTGTCGAACAGCGCGTTGACGTGCTTCTCCACCGCGCTCTGCGACACGTGCAGGGCCTGGGCGATCGAGGCGTTGGTCAGGCCCTGCGCCATCAGCTCCAGCACCTCCCGCTCGCGGGCGGTCAGGCGCGTGAGGGGGTCGGCGTGGCTGGTGCGGGCGAGCAGTTGCCGCACCACCTCCGGGTCGAAGGCCGCGCCCCCGGCTCCCACCCGCTCCAGCGCGTCCAGGAAGTCGCCCACCTGGGCCACCCGGTCCTTGAGCAGATAACCGACGCCCACGACGCTGCCGCTCATCAGCTCGGTGGCGTACTTCTTCTCCACGTACTGCGACAGCACCAGCACCTTGACGTCGGGCCGGCGCCGCCGGATCTCCAGGGCCGCGCGCAGGCCCTCGTCGGTGTGCGTGGGCGGCATGCGTACGTCGAGCACCACCACGTCGGGCTCCTGCGCGGTCACCGCCTCGATGAGCGCGTCGGCGTCGCCCACGGCGGCGAGGACCTCGTGGCCCTCCTCGGCCAGCAGCCGTACCAGCCCTTCGCGCAGCAGGGTGGAGTCCTCGGCCAGGATCACCCGCATGGCAGCTCCGCCACGATCGTGGTGGGCCCGCCGTGCGGGCTGGTGACGGTGAACCGGCCGTCGAGCGCGGCCACGCGCCGCGCCAGCCCGGACAGCCCGCCGCTCGTGGCGTCGGCCCCGCCGACGCCGTCGTCCTGTACGCGCACGGTGACCATTCTGTCGTGTTCGCGGACCTCCACGGTGACCGCCGTGGCCTGGGCGTGCTTGGCCGCGTTGGTCACCGCCTCGCTGACGACGAAGTACGCCACGGTCTCCACCGCCGCCGGGGGCCGCTCGGCCAGGTCGCAGACGACCTTGACCGGCACGCTGGAACGCTCGGCGACCCCGGCGAGCGCGTCGGCGAGCCCGAGGGCGTCCAGCCCCGACGGGTAGACGCGCCAGGCCACCTCGCGCAGTTCGACCAGCGCCTGCTGCGCCTGCTCGTGCACCTGCGCGAGCAGTTCCGGCCGCCCTCTGCGGGCGCGTCCGGCCAGCATGGACAGCGCCACCAGCCGCTGCTGGAGCCCGTCGTGCAGGTCGCGCTCGATCCGCCGCCGCTCGGAATCGACCGCCGCCAGCACGCCGGCGCGGCTCTCGGTCAGCTCGCTGATCCGGCGCCGCAGCGCCTCGGTCGGGTCGGGGCCGAGCATCCGCATGATCAGTCGCTGCTCCAGCGCGTGCACCCCCACCAGGCCGGACAGGTTCAGGAACAGCGCGAAGACGCCCGCCAGGCCGATGTAGGCGACCAGCGGCGGGCTGGGCGGCATGCCGTCGAACGGCAGGCCCCTGCCCCAGGTCCACGCCACGACGGCGGCCGTGCCGGCGCCATAGCCGAGCACGGTCACCACCAGGCCGCCGAGGACGCCGACCGGCACCCTGGCGGCCAGGTAGGCCAGGCAGGCCCGGCAGGCCAGGTCGCGCCTGTCGGTGCGGCCCGGGTCGAGCCCCAGGGCGGCGGGGGCGGGCCCGGGAGCGGCGGGGGCGAGCCCCAGGGCGGCGGGGTCGAGGCGCAGGCGTTGGGCTTCGAGGACGGCCAGCCGCCGGGCCGCCTCGCGCACGCCCGGACGGCCGGCGAACGGCAGCGTGGCCAGGACGAAGACCAGGCCGAGCAGGGCGGTGACCGTGCCGAGGGCCACCGCTCCCAGCAGCCGCAGGCCGTGCGCCGCGAGCCGCACGCCGCCCCCTGCTCCGCTCGCCTCCGGGGAGGGGCGGGAAGGGGTTCTCCGGCCCGATCCATCTGTCATGCCTCAGAGGCTACGAGCCGCCGGGACGGCTCCGGCATGAGGCGTGTGGCCGTGCCGGGGTGCGGAAAACCGCACCCGTCAGGGTGAGGACCGGCCTTGTCAGGGTGAGGACGTGCCCGTCAGGGCGCGGACGCGGCCGTCCCGCTCGTGGCCGTCCCGCCGGGCGGGCGCGCGGCCCGGGAGCCGTGCACGATCAGCTTGGCGATCATCTGGTCCCAGTCGGGCAGCGGGTCGTCCCACCTGCCTTGCAGGATGTTGTCCACCGACGTGTACGTCGTGGAGCCCAGCATGCGGGCGACGAAGCCGCCGGTGCGGGTGTCGGCGATCCGGTTCAGGCCGGGGATCAGCAGCGAGGCGTCCGCGACGCCGTTGAAGGCCATGTTGGCCACGAAGTTGCGGTAGAACTGCTCGGCGTTCTCGCCCAAGGAGGTGACCTCGGCGCCGCTCTGGTCGCGTCGCACCCCGGAGGCGGCGAAGACGCCCCACTGGATCGCCTGCTGCCCGCCGGCGTACGCGATGCTGTCGAGGGTGTAGTACAGGAGCCGGTCCACGATCCTGCCGACCGTGGTCCTGAGGAACTTCTTGGCGAACCAGGCGCGGCTCTTGAACGCCCGCTCCACCAGCCTGGTCGCCAGCGTGCTGATCCCGGCGGTGGCCCAGCCCCAGGCGATCGTGTAGAGCATGTTGATGTAGAGCTGGATCGCGAGCACGAGCAGCGTCTTCTGCACCGTCTCCAGCACGTCCGCGTACTGGCGGCAGGCGGCGGCGATGCGGCGGCAGGTGGCGGCGATGGCGGCAGGGTACGGCGCGAAGGTCCCGGTCCACATCTCGCGGAAGGCGTCGATGCCGGCGCCCGCGTTGTCGCGCCACACCAGGGAGGCGGCGGTGTTGGCCGCGGTGGTGCTGGTCTCCAGCTTTCCGGCCAGTTCGTCCCAGATGTCGGCGGCCTGGCGGAGCTTGTCCGGGTCGCCCTCGGGCCACTCCACGCCGAGCATGGCGGTGACGAACGCGCCGCCGGTGACGCCGCCCGCGACACCGGCGGTCCAGGCGGGGTGGCGGCCGGCGAAGCCGAGCACGCTGCCGAGGGCGCTCATGTGACCTCGGCGTCGGTCTCGGGGGTCTCGACGTGCTGGTCCACCTTGCGCACCATCTGGGCAATGGTGTCCCAGTTCGCGCCCTGGATGTTGGTCCCGGCGATCACCAGGTCGTTGCCGATCCGCAGGTACGCCTCGGCGAGGTTGGCCGCGTGCGACTCCACGGCGGCGGAGGCGGCGCGGTAGCCGTTGCGGCCCTCGGCGCCCTCGTAGAAGCGGCGTCCGTCGCTGTCGTCGCCCCAGAAGTTCCCCAGCGCGGCCAGGCGCTCCATCGCGTCGGCCACGGCCCGGACGACGGCCGT
This sequence comes from Thermocatellispora tengchongensis, assembly GCF_014202315.1. Lineage (GTDB taxonomy): Bacteria > Actinomycetota > Actinomycetes > Streptosporangiales > Streptosporangiaceae > Thermocatellispora > Thermocatellispora tengchongensis. Next base: position 39,740 of record NZ_JACHGN010000022.1, read on the forward strand.
GTGCTCCTCGTAGAAGTCCTGCTCCCGTTTGACCAGGTTTCTCGGATCGACGTCCGTCGGCGTCTCGGCCCGGGGGCCTGACGCACCGCCGGGCGCGTCGGGGTCGGCCACGTCGGACTCCTCTGCCACCGGTGACTTGAGGCAACGGCTTCATACTTTAGTCAACTAAAGAGGCAGATGTGTTAACTTTTCAGACTGATCGGGTTAAGGGGCCAGCCGGGCCGTCTGGATCAGCCGCGAGCCGTACCTGCGGTCCACGAAGTAGCCCCGCCCCGGCGGCAGCGTCTGCGGCCGGACCCCGAACAGCACGCCCTCCTCCCGGTTGCCGGACATCACCACCGCCGGGCTCGCCATGTCCTTCAGCCGTTGCAGCACCGGGTCGAACAGCGCCCGGCCCGCGCCGCCCATGGCCCGCGCCAGCACCAGGTGCAGCCCGATGTCGCGGGCCTGCGGCAGCAGGTCCAGCAACGGCGTGAGCGGGTTGGACCCGGTGGCCACCAGGTCGTAGTCGTCCACCACGATGTACAGGTCGGCGCCCTTCCACCAGCTCCGCTCGCGAAGCTGCTCCGGCGTCAGGTCGGCCGGTGGGAGCCGCTGCACCAGCGAGGTCTTCACCTCGTTGATGAAGTCGGCCGCGGCGCTGCTCGACGCCGCGTACCCGATGCGGTGCTCGGTGTACGCCGCGTCCAGCAGCGACCGCCGGTAGTCGATCACGATCAGCCGGGCCTGGGCGGGCGCGTTGCGCGCCACGATGCCCTCGGCGACCAGCCGCAGCAGGTTGGACTTGCCGCTCTCGGTGTCGCCGAGCACCACGAGGTGCGCGTCGGCGTCGAAGTCGGCGTAGACCGGGGAGAGCGTGGCCTCGTCGATGCCGAGCGGCACCCGGGGGCCCGACTCCTCGGGCCCCGGCAGCTCGGTGGCGGGCAGCACGGCCGGCAGCAGCCGTACGCGCGGCGCGAGCGGCCCGTGCCAGGCGTCCTTGACCGCGTCCACCAGCCCGCGCACGCCCGCCGCCAGGTCCTCGGCCCGCCGCGCCCCGTCGATGCGGGGCAGCGCGGCCAGGAAGTGCAGCCCGTCGCGGGTCAGCCCGCGCCCCGGCACGCCCTCCGGCACCGCGGCGGCCGTCTTGCGGTTGACCTCCGACTCGTACGCGTCGCCGAGGCGCAGCTCCAGCCGCGAGCCGAACAGGTCGCGGATCGCGGCGCGGAACTCCGACCACTTGTTGGTCGCCGCGACAACGTGCACGCCGTAGCCGAGCCCGCGCGCCGCCAGGTCCGTGATCACCGGCTCCAGCGAGTCGAACTCCTGCCGGACCGTCAGCCAGCCGTCCACGACCAGGAACACGTCGCCGAACTCGTCGCCCTCGCCGGGCGAGCGCTTGCGGTAGGTGGCGATGGAGTCGATGCCGCGCTCGGCGAACTCGCGCTCGCGCCGCTTGAGCAGCGTGGTCACCTCGGCCACCGTACGGCGTACGCGGTCGGGGTCGAGCCGGTTGGCCACCCCGCCCACGTGCGGCAGGCCCTCCAGGGAGGCCAGCGAGCCACCGCCGAAGTCCAGGCAGTAGAACTGCACCTCGCGCGGGGTGTGGGTGAGCGCCAGCCCGGCGATCAGGGTGCGCAGCAGGGTGCTCTTGCCGCTCTGGGGCCCGCCGACCACGGCCAGGTGCCCGGCCGCGCCGGACAGGTCGGCCCACAGGGGATCGCGGCGCTGCTCGAAGGGGCGGTCCACGATGCCGAGCACGGTGTGCAGCCGGCCCCGCCCGTCCCACCCGGCCGTGGTCAGGCCGAGGTCGCCCGCCACGCTCAGCGGGGGCAGCAGGTGGTCCAGCGTCGGCGGCTCGGCCAGCGGGGGCAGCCAGATCCGGTGCGCGGGCGGGCCCTGCCCGGCCAGGCCGCGCACCACGATGTCCAGCAGGCTCTCCCGCCCCGCCTCGGCGGTGCTCTCGGCGGCGGCCTCCGCGCCGTTCTCAGCGGCGCCCTCGCCCTGCGCTGCGGGCGGGACCGGGTCGGGCACGTACGCCGGGACGTACGGCACGATCCGCCGCCGCTCGGGCCCGCCGCGCCGCTCCTGCCGGGCCTCGGGCGTGTACGGCCCCGACACGTACGCCGCCTTGAACCGGGTCATCCCGGTGGTGTCGTACTTCAGGTACCCGTTGCCGGGCGCGGACGGCAGCTCGTACGCGTCCGTCACCCCGAGCACCGCCCGGCTCTCCATCGCCGAGAAGGTGCGCAGCCCGATCCGGTACGACAGGTGCGTGTCCAGGCCGCGCAGCCGCCCCTCCTCCAGCCGCTGCGAGGCCAGCAGCAGGTGCACGCCGAGCGAGCGGCCGAGGCGGCCCATCATCACGAACAGCTCGATGAACTCCGGCTTGGCCGTCAGCAGTTCGCTGAACTCGTCCAGCACCACGAACAGCGTGGGCAGCGGGGTGAGCGCGGCGCCCTGCTCGCGGGCCCGCTCGTAGTCGCGCACCGAGGCGAAGTTGCCCGCCGCCCGCAGCACCTCCTGGCGGCGCACCATCTCGCCGTGCAGGGCCGCGTGCATGCGGTCCACCAGCGGCAGCTCGTCCTCCAGGTTGGTGATCACCGCGGAGACGTGCGGCAGCGACTCCAGGCCCAGGAAGGTGGCGCCGCCCTTGAAGTCCACCAGCACGAAGTTGAGGATCTCCGAGGAGTGGGTGACGGCCAGGCCGAGCACCAGCGTGCGCAGCAGCTCGCTCTTGCCCGAGCCGGTCGCGCCGATGATCAGCCCGTGCGGGCCCATGCCGCCCTGGGCCGACTCCTTGATGTCCAGCTCGACCATCCGCCCGTCGGAGCCGAGCCCGATCGGCACCCGCAGCCGGTTGCGCGGCGCGCGGGGCCGCCACAGCACGGCCGGGTCGAGCGCCAGCGGGTCGCCGATGCCGAGCAGCTCGGTGAGCGTGGTGTCGGTGGCGAGCACGTCGTGTCCCTCGCCGCCCTTGGCGGAGGACGCGCGCAGCGGCGCGAGCTGCCGGGCCAGCCCCTCGGCCTGGGTGAAGGAGAGCCGGTCGGGGCGGCCGTAGCGGGTGACGACCTCCTTGCCCGCGTGGTCGGTGCGGACCCGGCTGAAGCTCTCCGCGTCCACCCGCAGCCGCAGCGTGGCCTGCTCCTCGGCCGGGGTCACCGCGCCGGACAGGTCGATCACCGTGACGCCCTCGATGGCGTCGGCGCCGAGCTGGGAGTCCTGCGGCACGTGCCCGCCGTCCACGATCACCACGTGGTACGGCAGCGCCCCGGCGGACATGCCCTGGCGGAACCGGGCGCGGTCCTTCAGCTCGCCGCCGAGCAGCCGGTCCAGCTCGCCCAGGTCGCCCGACATCAGCCGCACCTGCCCGGCCGCGTCGGTCTGCTCGGGGTGCAGCGCGTGCGGCAGCCACTTCACCCAGTCCCAGTGCGGCATCCACTCCGGCCCCGCGCACACCGCGACGCGGATGTCGTCGGGTGAGTGGAAGGTGACGATCTGGGCGATCATCGCCCGGACCAGGGCGCGCACGGCGGCCGGGTCGCCGGAGGGCAGGATGCGGGCGAAGGAGTGCAGCGCGATGGCGATCGGCAGGTCGTCCACGGTGGAGTGGGCGCGGACGAAACGGCGCAGCGCGCCGGCCGACAGCGCGTCCAGGTCCTCCACCGGCTTGGACTCGGGCGGGACGAGCTGGACCGCCAGCCGCTGGGTGCCGGTGCCGACCCGGACGGTGCCGAAGTCGTCGTCACGGGGCCGGCGCTCCCACAGCCGGGGGCCCAGGGCCAGGGACCACAGGGTGGCGGGGTCGGGGCCGCTCCAGTCCAGGGCCTCGCGCTGGGCGCGGGCGGCCCGGCGCACCTTGGCCCGGGTCTGGGCGAGGTAGCGGAAGTAGTCGCGGCGCAGGCCGTCGAGCCGCCGGCGGCGCTCGCCGCTGGTGCGGCCGAGCTGGCCCAGCGTCATGCCGATCATGGAGAAGGCGAACAGGCCGCTCGCCACGTACATGATCGGGTTGGTGTTCCCCCCGGCCGTGAAGATCAGCGCCATCGCGGCGCCGCCCGCCACCATGGGCAGGTAGGTGAGGATCTGCATGAACCCGGCGGGGGTCGTCTCGGGCACCTCGGGAGGCGACTCCAGCAGGATCTCACCACGCGGCGGCTGCGGGGGAGGGCGGCGCTCGGGTCGCCGGACGACCACAGTCCCCACGTCACTCCTTCACCACTACGCCCGGCCTGGCCGATACGCCGGAATAGGTGCTGTCCGGACCCGAGCCACCGTACCGAATCCGCTTGACCGGCTCGGTGAACATCCTGCAAACGATCTAGACATCTCGGGCAGAAAACTGCAAGTCTTCCGCGCATGCATATTCTGGTTGCGCTGGCCCTCGCCGCGACGGGCGGGCTCGCGCCCGCCCACGACGTCGCCTCCGCCTCCCCCGTGGGCGTCGCGACCTCGGCGTATGTGGCCGCCCCCACCTTCAAGCTCCCGTTCACGTGCGGACAGGCGTGGCACGGCACCACCAGCAGTTCGGCGCACAGGACGAGGTACGAGATCGACTTCAACTGGGGCGGTTCGCCCGACGCCGACCTCGGCCAGCCGGTCCTGGCCGCCGCCGCCGGTACGGTGATCATGTCAGAGCACCGCGGCAGCAAGGACGGTTTCGGCAACGTCATCAAGATCAAGCACGGGGATCTGGTCACGGTCTACGCCCACCTGAACTCCCGCAAGGTCGCCGTCGGCGCCACCGTGGCCCAGGGGCAGCAGATCGGCACGGTCGGCAAGACCACCAAGCCCTCGCGCACGGGCATGCCCGCCCACCTGCACTACGAGGTGCGCACCGCCACCGGCTCCTACCCGGGCAACATCCGGGCGGCCACCTTCGAGGGCCGCACGTTCCGCTACCCGTCCCAGACCCTCACCTCCACCAACTGCGGCGGCAGGTCGGCCCCGGTGACCGCGCCCGCCAACCCGTACACGCCGGAGCAGGTGTGCGGCTCGGGCTACAAGAAGGTGGACTCGGCGGCGCTGGGCGGCGCGGGCACGGTCTACCTGCTCTACAACTCCGCCGCGGGCAAGAACTGCGTGGTCACCATGAAGAGGACCGGGATCGGCAGCAAGACCGCGACCTCGGCCTACCTGGAGGTAAAGGGCAAGCCGCGGACCACCGACAGCGGCAGCTACGCCTACTACGCCGGGCCCGTGCGCGCCGCCGCCCGCGGTGTCTGCGTCAAGTGGGGCGGATCGGCCGGCTCCGCGCGCTACGACAGCCCCTTCGAACACTGCGGATGACGGCGGGGCCCATGGCCGGCATCGCGGGCGCCGCGCCGTCGCGGGTCACGATCGTGACCCCGAGCAAGCGCGTGGACCTCGTGCTGCCCTCCGACCTGCCGCTCGCCCACCTGCTGCCCAACCTGCTGGCCGCGGCCGGCGAGGACGAGGCCGCGCTCGCCGCGGGCGGGTGGGTGCTGCAGCGGGTCGGGGGCCCGGCCCTGGACGTGGGTCTCGGCCTGGCCGCCCTGGACGTGCGCGACGGCGAGATCCTGTACCTGCTGCCGCGCGCCGCCGAGCTGCCCGAGGCCGTCTTCGACGACGTGGCCGACACCGTGGCCACCGGGATCAAGGAGCGCTCGGCCCGGTGGAAGCCGCGGCACACCCGGGCCGCCGGGCTGGCCGCGGCGGCCGCCTTCCTGGTGGCCGGGGCCGCCGCGCTGCTCACCGCCGGGCCGCCGTGGCCCGTGCCCGGCGCGGTCGCCGGGGTGTTCGCGCTGCTCGCCGTCGCGGGCGGCGCCGCCCTGTCGCGGGCGCTGGGCGACTCCGGCGCGGGCGCGGTGATCGGCTGCGCCGCGCTGCCGTACGCGTTCGTGTCCGGGCTGCTGATCCCCGCCAGGCCGGTGGGGCTCGCCGAGTTCGGCTCGCCCAACCTGCTGTCGGGGTTCGCCATGACCGCGCTCGTCGCCACCGTGGCGGCCTGGGCGGTGGCCGACGGGCTGGCGTACCTGTTCGGGGTGATGCTGGCCGCCCTGATCGGCGCGGCCGGCTCGGCGGCCGTGATGCTCTACGACGTCTCGCCCGCGGGCGCCGCCGCCGTGGCCGTCGCGCTCGCCATGGCGTGCACCCCGCTCGTCCCCAGCCTGTCCTTCCGGCTGGCCCGGCTGCCGCTGCCCGCCATGCCCACCAGCGCCGAGGAGCTGCGCAACGACACCACGAGGATCGACGGCACGGACGTCAAGCGCCGTGCGGTCCTCGCCGAGCGCTTCGCCACCGGGCTGGTCGCCGGGATCGCCCTGGTCGCGCTGGTGGCCCAGCCGCCGCTGCTCGGCGCGCCGAACTGGGCCGGGCCCGCGATGACCCCGGTCGTCGCGGCGGCGCTGCTGCTGCGCGCCCGGGTGTTCAACGGCGTGGGCCAGCGGATCTCGCTGCTGGCCGCCGGCACGGCCGGGCTGGCGGCGTTCGCGGTCGCCCTCGCCGCGACCGGCCCGCTGACCGCCCTGCTCACCGCCATCGCGCTGCTGTGGGCGGTCGCCGTGGCCGCGGGCATGGCGCTGTTCCTGCCCGAGCGCCGCCCCACGCCGTTCTGGGGCCGGGCCGGCGACATCGTGGAGTTCGTGCTCATCACCGCCCTGTTCCCGCTGGCCCTGGGGGTGCTGGACGTGTACTCCTGGGTGCGGGGCCTGAGCGGATGATCACATGCGGTAGCGGCGGGCCGTCTCGTCCGCGTGGCGTGCGGTCTCGTCCAGCAGGCCCGTGAACGACTCGCCCAGCTCCTCGAAGCGGCGCCTGATCTGCTCCGGGTCCAGCGACAGATCGGCCGCGCCGGTCGCCGCGCGCACCAGCTCCTCGGTACGCCGCCGCGCCTCCTGCTGCGCCTGGCGTACGGCCTCGGTCACCGCCTCGGCGATCGAGCGGCTGTCCAGGCGCATGATCCGCGGCTCCAGGGTGATCTCGATGATCCCGCCCGAGCCGTCCACGACCGCGCGGGCCAGTCCGTCGGCGCCGGAGCCCTCGCCGGTCACGGCGTCCAGCTCGGTGAACGCGGCTCCGAGCCGGGCGATGGCCGCCTCGCTCTCGCGGGCGATGCGCTCCAGGTCCTCGGCGCGCACGTCGTCGTACAAAGGGCTCTCCTCAGGGCTGGTAGGGCGCCGGCTGGTCCCGCCGGGGGGCGAGCCATTCGAAGTTGCCGTACTGGGGCAGTTGGCCGGGGGTCGGCGGGTCCTGGAACGAGGGCACGTTCCTGGCGTCGATCTCCGCCTTGGTGAAGTCCACCCGGGCCTCCCCGGTGGGGGCGAGGTGGTAGAGCTGGATCATGGCCTTGCCGCCGAGCATCACCGACATGCCGGCGGTGACCCCGACGATGCCCTTGGCCAGCATGCCGGTGAGCCCGGCGATCATCGAGGCGCCCCAGGCGCCGAGCGTCTGCAGCAGCAGGTAGCCCTTGGGCGCGAACGGCGTCGCCAGCATGGCCAGCGCGAGGGTGACCATGGCGACCAGCACCGCGAGCACCTCGGCCAGCGCGGTCCAGTAGCTGCGGTAGGCCGAGCCGAGGTCGTCCACCAGGCCCGCGATGGTCTTGATGTAGCCGCGCAGGCTCTCCACGGCCTGCTGGAACCGCTCGACCGCGTCCACGAACGCGTCGCGGTCGGCGGCGATCCAGCCGTCGGCGTTCTTGGTGGCGAGGTTGTTCAGCAGTGCCTTGATCGTGTTGTCCAGCCGGGAGTGGATGGACTCCCAGTTGTTGTAGATGTCCGACATCCCGGGCACGTTGGCGAACGCGGTGGCGGCCAGCGCGGCCCCGCCGACCATCGGGTGCGACACCGCCGCGATTCGCTGCAGCCCGGCCAGGACCGTGCGCGCCTCGGCGACCGCCTTCATGCGCATGAAGTTGGCGGTGAGGTGCGGGGATGGCGTGCTCATCGGGGGCTACCGGTAGACCACGACGCTCGACATGTCCTCGGCCGTGCGCCAGTTGATCCTGGCCGTCCACAGCGCGTCCATCCAGTTTTCGAGCACGGTCACCGCGTCCTCGAACTTCTGCCGCACGTCGTCCTGCACCTCGCGGTAGCGGGAGCCGATGGCCAGTTCGCCGACCGCGCCCCAGCCGGGGAAGTCCAGCGTCGTTTCGTCCACCAGCGCGCCGACCGCCCGTACCGAGGGGATCACGTCGTCCCGGATCTCCGTACGGATACCTTCAATCGCGGCAGAGGTGACATATCGGTCTTGGGCCATGGCAATCTCCTACCAGCCGCGCTCCGCCGCGCAGCCCGCGCGCGGCCGTTGTTCATCGGCTTATCGATCACCCGAAACCCGGCGTTCATCGAGACCGCCCCTATGCTCCCGCCCCGGGAGGTGACATGCAGACCCGCCGCGACCTGTACCAGGCACACCGGCTGATGACCCAGCGGCTCGCCACGGCGCTGGCCCTGGGCGAGCCCGACGTGCCCGAGTCCCCGGCGCGCAGGCACACCGTGGCCACCTTCTGCGGCCTGCTCGTGGCCGCGCTGGTCATGGCGGTGTTCGGCATCTGGGGGCTGATCCGGCCGGGCGGCGCCACCGGGCTCACCGAGCCGGGCACGCTGATCGTCGAGGAGGGCACCGGCGCGACCTACGTCTACAGCGCCGCGCGCGCCGAGCTGCTGCCGGTCGCCAACTACGCCTCCGCCCGGCTGCTGCTGGACGCGAACGAGATCACCGTGCGCACGGTGTCGGCCGCCTCGCTGGAGCGCTTCCCGCGAGGGCCGATGGTGGGCATCCCGGGCGCGCCCGACTCGCTGCCCGAACCCGGCCACCTCGTCCGCGCCCCCTGGTCGGCGTGCGTGGTCGAGGGGGCCGACCCCTCGGGCGGGCGCCGGGCGTACGTGTCGCTGGTGGGCGGCGCCGGGACCGGCGGGCGTACGCTCGGCGCGGGCCGGGCCCTGCTCGTGGACGACGGCGCCGACACCTGGCTCATCTGGGGCGACACGCGCATGCGCGTGCCCGGCTCCGGCGCCGCCGCGCTCACCCAGGCCCAGCCCCGGCGGGTGCCCGCCACCTGGCTCAACGCCCTGCCCGCGGGCCCCGACTTCCGCGCGCCCGACATCCCCGGCCGGGGCCGCAAGACGACCGGGCCGGGCGGCATCGCCGCCGCCGTCGGCCAGGTGGTCCGGGTCGCGGCGGTCGCCGGCGGCGAGACCCGCTGGTACGCCGTCCTGCGCGACGGCCTCGCGCCCCTGACGCAGACCCAGGCCACGCTCCTGCTCCAGGACCCGGCCAGCAAGAAGGCGTACGGCGGCGGCACCGTGGCGCCGATCGACGTGGACGCCGCGACCGCGAACGCGGCGCCCCGCTCGGCCACGACCCTGGGCGGCGCCGGGCTGCCCGCCATCATGCCGGCCATCGACACCCCGCCCGCCTCGGCCCCGCTGTGCGCGGTCTACGACGCCACCGAGCGCGGCTCGGCGCGGGCGCGGGTCACCGTCGGCGGCTCGGTGCGCCCGGTGGCCCCGGAGGTCGCCGGGACGGGCGGGCAGGAGCACTTCGACCAGGTCGTGCTGCCCGCGGGCGGCGCCGCCCTGGTGGGCCTGCTGCCCGGGGAGGGGCAGCTCGCCGAGATCCGCACGTACTACCTGGTCACCGACCAGGGGCGGCGGTTCCGGCTGGCCGGGCCCGAGCTGCTGGGCCCGCTCGGCTACGGCGCGCAGGACGTCGCCCCGCTGCCCGCGCACCTGCTGCACCTGATCCCCGAGGGCCCGGTGCTCGACCCGGTCGCCGCCCGCACTCCGGTGCGCGTGGGCGTCCCGGCCACCGCGCCGCCATGACCGGCGTTGTGGTTCGTACACCTATTTGTTACTGACGCGTCATGTGACAGTTGTCCACAAAGTGGTTAATGATCCTAATGTGACTTTGGATCATGCCTCTGACGGAAGGTGACCAGTGGCTCCGAGAACCGCGGCAGAACACGCCAGGCTGAAGGAAGCAGGGCTGAAGACCGACGATGCGGCGGGCGCGATCACCACGATCCGCAACATGCTCGAAGGCCACACCGCCGAGCTGCGCGCCGGCTGGGACGGCGACTCGGCGCGGTCCTTCGAGAACGTCTTCGGCATCTGGCGCACCGAGATGACCAACGTCATCAACGAGCTGGTCGGCCTGTCGGAGAAGCTGGGCCGGATCGAGGAGCGCTACCGCGCCACCCACCAGATCCAGGCCGCCGAGACCAACAAGCTCGCGGCCCAGATCAACCAGTGACACGGGGAAGAGGGGGACGACATGGCCGGTGAGTACGCCGACATCGACCGCACACTCGTCGACTTCGGGCAGATGGACCGCTCCGCGGCCGACTTCGCCCGGCAGTGGCAGGCCCTGGAGGGCACCCTCCAGAACCTGGAGATGGAGCTGGACAGGCTGCTCGGCGACTGGGAGGGCGACGCCCGCGAGGCGTACTGGCAGGCGCGGGCCAAGTGGGACGCCGCCTCCGGCCGGATGGCCGCGGTGCTCCAGCAGCTCGGCGGCACCATCGAGATCGGCCGCGAGAACTTCTCCCGCGCCGAGGCCGCCAACGTGGCCATGTTCGACGGCAGGTAGGCCGGCCCCCCATGTCCGGAGACTCCTACGAGGGACTCCGCCTCGACCCCAACTGGCCGGGCATCGAGGAAGGCGCCAGGAACCACGTGGACCGGGCCGCGCTGCGGAACCTGGCGCGCAGCCTCCAGGAGGAGCTGGACCGGCTGACCGGCCCGGCCAGCGCGCACGGCCAGCAGGCGTCCGGCACACTGGACGACCTGGAGTTCTGGGGGAACATCGACCCTCGCCACATCGGCACCTGGGACGTGGCGCAGAAGTACGGCGAGACGGTCAAGAAGGCGCACACCGAGATCTTCCAGATCTACGGCGACCTGGTCGCCCAGTACCAGGCCGTGATCAGCACCATCCAGCGGGCCGCCGGCAACTGGGACGACGCCGAGCAGGCATCGGGCGGGCGCGAGACGGCCGCCCAGGCGTGACGGCGGGCGGCACGGCGCGCGGAAGGGGGCGTCCGTGGCGGACAACGGGTACGACAGGCGGCTGATCAAGGACGGCACGCAGCTCTGGCAGGACCCCGGCACGTACGGCGGCATCGGGGACGTGCAGAACCTGCTCAACTCCACCGACCCCGAGCGGGTGGCGCGCGGCGGCGAGGCGTTCACCGCGGCGTCGTCGCTGCTGGGCGAGGTCAGCACGTTCCTGCGGGCCGCCGGCTGGACGATGGACGAGCACTGGCGCGGTGAGGACGCCCGCGCCGCGCAGCAGGCGCTGCGCAGGCTGCAGGCCACCGCCGCCGAGTTGTCCTACCGCACCGGCCAGGTGGGCTCCTCGCTGACCTTCTACGGCGGCGAGATGCTGCCCTGGTACCGGGACCACGCCGTCGACTACGGCACCTTCGAGTTCGACGACGAGCTCCTCGGCGGGGCCCTGTCCTTCAACGACGACAAGGCGCGCGAGCACCTGACGAACCTGAACACGCGGATCGCCGAGGCGTACAACGCGCTGCCGGACATGGTGGAGCGGCACCTCCCCAACGCCGACCCCGGCGGCCCCGGCCCCGACCTGACCGACACCGAGATCTCCGACATCGGCGCCGACGGCCTCGGCGGCGGCGGCCTGGGCGACCTCGGCGGCGCCGGCCTCGGCCCGTCCGGGCTGGGCACGTCCGGCCTGGGGCCGTCCGGGCTGGGCCCGTCCGGCTTGGACACCGACGGCCTCGGCCCTTCCGGGCTGGACACCGGCGGCCTCGGCACCAACGGTCCCGGGGGCCTCGACACCGACGGCCTGGACCCGGGCGGTCTGGACCCGGACGGCCCCGGCACCGGCGTGGACACGCCCGGCCTGCCCGGCACCACCACGCCCGCCGGCCTGACCGACCCGGCCACCACCCCCGGCGCGTCCGGGCTCACCGACCCGGCCTCCGGCCTGACCGATCCGGCCGCCGCCCTCGACACCGGCGACCCCCGCTCCACCAGCCTGGCGGGCTACGAGTCGCCCACGCTCACCGCGCCGAACAGCACGGCCACCGGCGTCGGCCCCACCGGCCTGGGGACCACCGGGCCCACCGGCACGACACTGGCCCCCGCGGGCACCTGGGTCACGCCCGCGGGCGCGGGCGGCGGCGCGCTCGCCTCCGGGGCCGGGCTCGCGGCCCGCACTGACGCCGGGCGCGGCCTGCTCGGCGGGGTGCCGTTCATGCCGTACGCCGGCGGCGGCCCCGGCGAGGGGGCGCAGGACCGCGAGCGGTCCACCTGGCTGTCGGAGGACGAGAGCGTCTGGGGCGCCGACCCCGACGCCGCCCCGCCCGTGATCACCTGACCGCCCGCCCCCGGCCTCCGCTTGCCCGGCCATGGGCCGATCGGGGCGGGAAGTTTGCGCCAAAGCCGTTACGCGCTGTCACCGCTGCCTCTACGATCTGCGATCGAGCCGGTGGTCAGCGCCCGCGGAGGAGGTGCACGGGGTGGTGTTCCGCAGCCCGCCCACGGGGCCGCGTCGGTTTCCCGACGACGCGCCAGGCGGTGGTTACGACCCCGTCGTGACCGCCGACGGACGCCGATGGCGCGACTACGAGCGCGCCGCCGACGCCGCCGACGCCGCGCGCCACGCCCCAGCCCACCGCGCCGGCCCCGACCGGCACGGCTCCGACCGGCGTGATCCCGACCGGCACGATCCCGACCGGCGTGATCCCGACTGGCACACCCCCGACCAGCGCGACCCCGGCAGGCATGTCCTCGGCTGGAGGAGCGCCGGTGGCGCGGGCGCCGACTGGGAGGCGGCCGACTGGTTCGAGCGGCCCGGACGGCCGCCGCCGCTGGCCGACGGGCGGCCGTACGGGCTGCCGGGCGGCCTGGCCCGGCCCGACCCGCAGACGCAGCAGGACATCCTGCGCGCCGTGCCCGTCGGGCCCGACGGCCGGCCCACCAGGTTCCCCGACCCGCGCGGCACCTGGATCCGGCTGATCAACGCCGGAGGGCCGATGGAGGACCCGTTCCGGGCCACCAACGCCCTCGACTGCGCGCTCGCGGTGATCTCCACCTGGCACGGCGAGCCGGTCGTGGCCGCGCCCAGGCAGCCCGAGTACGACCGGGCGGGCCGGCCGCTGCTCACCGGGGAGGCCGGGGGAGTGGCACGGGCCGAGCGGTGGCTGGGGCACCGGTTCGCGTACGTCGGCGAGGGGCCCGCGGCGTACGCGCCGGTGGCGGCCCGGCTGCTCGACAGCGGGCACGGAGCCTCGGCGGTGCTGGTCACCCGATGGCGGGGCGGCGGCGCCCACGCCTGGAACGCGGTCAACTCCCGCGGTGAGGTGATCTGGATCGACGCGCAGCGCGGCCACATGGCCGTGGAGCCGCCGTACGAGTCGGTCACCGCGGTGTTCTGCGTCCTGATCGATCGCACCGGGCGCGCGCCGGCCCCCGCGGGTGACGGCGCGGAGGGGCGGCGCTGGTGAACCCGGACCAGGCGCGGGCCATCGCCGAGGAGTACTTCAACGGCGTACGCCCGCTGGACCAGGCGCTCACGGTCGTCGTGCACCCCTTCCCCGAGGGCCACCCGTCCCCGGAGGGGTACGTCGCCTGGGCGCTGGTGCCCGAGCCCGCCGACCCGCGCAGCCCGCCCGAGGTCGTCGGCAGCGGGTGCATCGTGATCGACGCCGCCACCGGCGAGGTCGCCATCCGCCCGCTGCTCAATCCCGAGATCGTCGCCGCCCAGTGGCCCGGCCCCCGCTGAGCGGCGGGGCCGGGCCACCGGGGCGGCGCCTCGCGCGGGCCCGCGGCGCCTTCACGGGCGAGGGCGCCGCAACTCGGATGCGGGCCCGCGCAAGTCCTTCGCGACCGGTTTCGCGACCGGTTTCGCGACCGGTTTCGCGACCGGTTCGGTCAGCTCGTGGCCAGCGCGCCCACGATCGACGCGCGCGCGGCCCGGCGGGCCGGCAGCAGCGCGGCCACCACGCCGGCCACGCCCGACAGGGCCACGAACGCCAGCACCTGCGCCACCGGCAGGTCGAAGCGCGGCGAATCCGCCATGGTCTGCACCGCCGCCCAGCCGAACACGATGCCGAGCACGACCCCGACCAGCGCGCCGATCAGGCCCAGCACCAGCGCCTCGACCGTGAGCATGCCGCGGAGCTGCGGCCGGGTCAGGCCGAGCGCGCGCAGCAGCGCCGACTCCCTGGTGCGCTCGTGCACCGACAACGACAGCGTGTTGGCGATGCCCAGCAGCGAGATCAGGATCGCCAGCCCGAGCAGGCCGGTCACGATCATCAGCATCATGTCCAACGCCTGGTCGAACTCGCCCCGGACCTCGGCGGCGCTGGAGACGAGCGCGGTCGGATACGGCTGGGCCGCCGCCTCCACCACCGTCCTGCCCCGGTCGGCAGGCACGCCCTCGGCCCGCTTGACCATCACCCGGCTGTCGTCCACCGCGCCGAAGTACTCCTGGAAGGCCGCGGCCGGGACCGTCAGGTCCGGCAGCGGCGAGGAGCCGGAGTCGTACAGCGCGATCACGGTCAGCGGCACCGTGCCGGCCTCCTCGGTGACGACCCGGATCTGGTCGCCCACCTTGACGCCCAGCTTCCCGGCCGCGGTGTCGCCCACCACCACGGTCCCGGCGCGGAACCCGCTCATCGAGCCGCTGGTGGTGACCACGGTGAACGGGCCCTCGAAGGTGCCGACCGGCCACTCGCCCCGCGCGCCCCCGACCTTGGCGGGCACCTCGCGGAGCTGCACCACCGAGGACAGCTCGGGCCTGGTGCGCAGGTCGGCGGCGATCGAGCGGGGCACGGTCCCCTCGCCCGCCTGGGCGGAGACCATGTAGTCCACCGGGAACTGCTCGTCGAGCTGGGCGTTCGCCGTCGCCCGGGTGCTGGCCGTGAGCACCGACATCATCGTCATCAGCGTCACGCCGATGGTGAGCGCGACCGTGGTGGTGGCCGAGCGCGAGGGGTTGCGGCGGGAGTTGTCCACCGCGAGCCGCCCCGGCACGCCGAACAGCCGCCGGGGCACCCAGCCCGTGAACGCGGCCAGCGGGCGCACCAGCACCGGGCCGAGCGCGAGCACCCCGAGGAACACCACCGCGCCGCCGCCCACCACGGCGAACAGCGCCTGCTCCCCCGGCTCCATCGAGACCGCGTACGCGATCACGCCCGCGCCCACCGCCAGGAACAGGCCGGACACGACCGAGCGCAGCACGCCCGTGCGGAACCCGCGCTCCTCCACCTGGGTGCGCAGCGCCGCGACCGGCGCCACCCGGGTGGCGCTGCGGGCCGGCAGCAGCGCCGCGCCCACCGTCACCACCATGCCGAGCGCGAGACCGGCGATCACCGTGCGCGGCGTCAGCTCGGCCGTTCCGGTCGGGATGTCCACCTCCAGGCCCGACAGCACCGCCAGCGCCGCCGCGCCCAGGCCGAGCCCGGCCAGCAGGCCGAGCAGCGAGGACAGCAGCCCCACCACGGCGGACTCCAGCAGGATCGAGCCGAACACCTGCCCCTTCGTCGCGCCGATGCAGCGCAGCAGCGCCATCTCCCTGGTGCGCTGCGCGACCAGGATGGTGAACGTGTTGTAGATCACCAGCGCCGCGACCAGCATCGCGACCAGGCCGAACAGCAGCAGGCCCGCCGTGATGAAATCGGTGCTCACCCCGTTGGCCGAGGCCAGCACGTCGGCCAGCTCCTGGCCGGTCATGACCTCGACGCCGACGCCCAGCGCGGCGGCGACCGCGGCCTTCAGCCGGGCCGGGTCCGTCGTGCCGTCCGCCTTCACGTCGATCTCCGCGAAGCCCTTGACCCCGGTCATGCGGCGGGCGTCCTCGGCGGTGTAGCCGAGCGCGCCGGTGAACCCCAGCTCCTGGTCCACGCCCACGTCGAACAGGCCGACCAGGGTGAAGCGGTGCTGTGCCTGGTCGTGGTCCAGCACGGTCACGGTGTCGCCCACCGCGAACTTCCTGGTCTTGGCGGTGTTCTCGTCCAGTACGGCCTCGCCGGCGGCGGCCGGGGCGCGCCCGCTGGTGATCCGGGTCCGGTTCAGCGGGCCCTCGGCGATCGAGATGGCGCCCGTGGGCAGGTCGCCCACCACCTTGCCGTCGCTGCCGATCAGCGCCGCGCTGCCGCGGATCAGGCCCTGGGCGTCGGCCACGCCCGCCACCGCGCGCACCTTCTCCAGCGTCGCGGCGGGCAGGACGTCGTCCCCGCCCTGCGTCGCGCCGGCGGGCAGGACGGCCACGTCCACGCGGTCGGCGTCGGCGGCGAACGTACGGGCGAAGCCCGCCCGGATCGTGTCGGTGAGCACGAACGTGCCCGCGATGAACCCGACGCCGAGCGTGATCGCCAGGGCGGTGAGCAGCAGGCGCAGCCGATGCGCCCGCAGCCCGGCCAGCGTCGTCCTGAGCACGCTAGCCCTCCAGCTTCAGCAGGGTGTCCAGCACGGACTGCGGCGTCGGCTGGTACAGCTCGCTGACCAGCGAGCCGTCGTGCAGGAACACCACGCGGTCGGCGTACGACGCGGCCAGCGGGTCGTGGGTGACCATCACGATCGTCTGACCCAGCTCACGCACCGACGCGCGCAGGAACGACAGCACCTCTGCCCCGCTGCGCGAGTCCAGGTTGCCGGTCGGCTCGTCGGCGAAGATCACCTGTGGCTTGCTGATCAGGGCGCGGGCCACCGCCACGCGCTGCTGCTGCCCGCCCGACAGTTCGGTCGGCCGGTGCTTGAGCCGGTCGCGCAGCCCGACGGTCTCGATGACCTTCTCGAACAGCGCCTGGTCGGCCTGGCGGCCCGCGATCTCCAGCGGGAGCCGGATGTTCTGCTCCGCGGTGAGCGTGGGCAGCAGGTTGAACGCCTGGAAGATGAAGCCGATCCGCTCCCGGCGCAGCTTGGTGAGCTGCTTGTCGCCGAGCCCGGTCAGCTCCACGTCGCCGATGTGCACCGTGCCGCCCGTGACCGTGTCCAGCCCGGCCAGGCAGTGCATCAGCGTGGACTTGCCCGAGCCGGACGGCCCCATGATCGCGGTGAACGCCTCGGTCGCGAAGGAGACGTCCACCCCTCTCAGCGCGTGCACGGCAGCGTCGCCCTGTCCGTACACCTTGGTGAGCCCCCGCGCCACCACGGCGTGCGGCGCGCGGCGGCGCACGCCCGTATCGGTCACTGTCACGTCTTCGCTCCTCGGGATCGGTCCGACCCGAACCACGCTAGGGCCGGGAAACCCGCCCGCCATGGGACCGCGGAACGGACTTCCCCTGCCGCCGGAAGCTGAGCGCGACGGCCCGGGTGCGACCCCGGGGTGACCTCCGGGTCAGCCTTTCGGCCGACCCAGCAGACCCAGCCGACCCGCCGAGCCCACCCGACCCACCCGACCCCGGCGGGCCCGGGAGCTCGCGGGGGCTCACGGCCCGGCCCGGCCGCTGGGGCGTACCAGCCCGGACTCGTAGGCGAACACCACCGCCTGGGCCCGGTCGCGCAGCTCCAGCTTGGCCAGCACCCGCCCCAGGTGGGTCTTCACCGTCGCCTCGGCCAGCTCCAGCCGCGTCGCGATCTCGGCGTTCGACAACCCCCGCGCCACCAGCAGCAGCACCTCCCGCTCCCGCGCGGTCAGCGCCGCCACCCCGGGATGGTCCCGCGACGGCCCGTACGCGTCGGGAAGGTGCACCGCGAACCGCTCCAGCAGCCTGCGCGTCGTGCTCGGCGCCACCACCGAGTCGCCGCTGTGCACCGACCTGATCGCGCTGATCAGGTCGGTCGGCGGCACGTCCTTGAGCAGGAACCCCGACGCCCCCGCCTTCAGCGCCGCGAACGCGTACTCGTCCAGGTCGAAGGTGGTCAGGATGAGCACCTTGGGCTCGTCGCCGCGCGCCCGGATCATCCGCGTGGCCTCCACGCCGTCCACCCCCGGCATGCGGATGTCCATCAGGACCACGTCCACGGCGGCCCCCTCCAGGGCCCGCACGGCCGCGGCGCCGTCACCGGCCTCGGCCACCACCTCGATGTCCGGCTGCGCCGACAGCACCATCCGGAACCCCGTCCGCAACAACTCCTGGTCGTCCACCAGCATCACCCGGATCATCACCCCATCCTCCTCACGACCGGGCCGGGGCGGGGGCCGGGGGGTGCGCCGCGGGGGCCGGGTGGAGGGGGAGGCGGGCCAGGACCTGGAAGCCGCCGCCGGGCCGCGGGCCCGTGTAGACCGTGCCGCCGTACATGGCGACGCGCTCGTACATGCCGATCAGGCCGTGGCCGCCGGGGGAGCGGGGGGCGGCGGCGCCGCGCCCGTCGTCGTTGATCGCGAGGACCAGTTCGTGCGGGCCGTACGCCAGGTCCACCGACGCGCGGGCGCCCGGCCCGCCGTGCTTGATGGTGTTGGTCAGAGCCTCCTGCACGATCCGGTAGACGGTGAGCTGCTCGCCCTCGGGGAGGTCGGCGGGGGTGCCGGAGACGTGCAGATCGACCGCCAGGCCCGACTCGCGTACCTGGGCCACCAGGGCGTCGAGCTGGGCCAGGCCCGGCTGCGGCGTGTAGTCCTCCTGCTCGGGCCCGCCGTCCTGGCGCAGGACCCCGACCAGCCTGCGCATCTCGGCGAGCGCCTGCCTGCCGGTCGCCGAGATGGTCTGCACGGCGCGCTTGGCGGTCTCGGGGTCGGAGTCGATCGCGTAACCCGCGCCGTCGGCCTGGACGATGATCACGCTGACGTTGTGCGCCACCACGTCGTGCAGCTCCCGGGCGATCCTGGCCCGCTCGGCCGCGGCGGCGATGCGGGCCTGCTGGTCGCGCTCGCGCTCGGCCCGCTCCGCGCGCTCCTCCAGGCTCTCCAGGTAGCGGTGGCGCGTGTGGGCGTACCGGCCGCCGATCCAGATCGCCAGCAGGAACGCCGAGGAGGTCACGGTGGGGCCGGCGCTGACCGGCTCCCACCGGATCGTGGCCATCACCAGGCCCAGCTCGGCCACCAGCCCCGCCGCCACCGCCCAGCGCAGCGAGCAGCGCGCGGTGACGGTGTACATGGCGACCACGACCGAGGTGTTGGCCACCAGGACGTCCACGCCCGCCAGCCACTGCACGAAGCTGATCGCCGAGACCGCCGCGAACACCGCGACCGGGCGTCGGCGCCGCCACGGCAACGGCGCCAGCAGCGCCACCGAGAGCAGCACGAAGCCGGCCGGGCCGAGCCGCCCGTCGTTGATCACGGCCGAGCCGGACAACACGCAGAACAGCACCAGGGGCGAGAGCGAGAGCGTGTCAGCGGCCACCGGATGGTTCCGGGCCCACGCCTGCAAACTGCCGAACACGTACCCACGATACGTATGCCCAGCTCAGGCGACCGTCCGCCTGGAGGGGGAGATGCGGGTACGACTCAGGTCGCAGGTGCCGGGGCGTTTACGCCCGTCTTACGTCCCGTTGGACATCCTTGTTCATGGGAGCGCCCCTCGGGGTGAGTAAAGGGAGATCTGTGATGGCGGATCGCAACGATGCCGGGTCGCGCGGTGAAGAGGACGCGCCGCGCGACCCGAGGGCCGGCCGCGACACCGACCCCGTCAGCGACCCGGACCACGGCGCGCCGGTCGGCCAGGACCCCGATTCCGGTCCGGTCGGCCAACGTGGCCCTGACGGCGGCACAGTGCCGCTCCCCGCACAGATTTCCGGGATGTCCCGGTCCGCCGGCGTGACGGCGGCCCATGGAACGCCCGCCGCTGCGGCGCCCGTCCCTGGCACGGGCGGTGCGGGCGAACCGACCGGCACCCCAGCGGATGTCCGCCACGCCGGGCCATACGCGCCAGGCGGCCCCGGATGGCGGGCCCCCGGCTGGGGTGCGCCAACCTCCGGGCACGACGCCCACTCCACGCACGACACCCACCCCACGCGCGAGGCCCACTCCAGGCACGAGGCCCACGACGCCCGCCCCACCTACGACACCAGGGTCCCGCCGCCCACGGCCCACGCCATGAGCGGCGGCTACTCCTACGCCTCCACTCCGCCCACGTACGGCCCTCCGCGCTACACGGCCGACACCCTGGCCTTCGGCGCGGCCCACTTCGGCGGCGGATGGCGCGGCGGCCTCACCGAGACGATGCGCAGGCGCTCGGTCCAGCTCGTCGCCGCCGGCCTGCTCGGCGCGGTGGTCGGCGGCGGCGCCGTCGCGGCCGTCCACGGCCTGTGGGACCGGTTCGGGCCGCGCAACCCGATCATGGTCACCGACGGCCGCCCCGGCCCGTTCGGGGAACGCGGCGGGCCGTACGCGGAGCTGATCTTCCCGCGTTACGGTGTGCCGGAGATCTGCGAGCGGACCGACAGCGGCTTCCGGTGCGAGTTCCGGATGGACCCCGGCGACCCGCCCGGCCCGCCCGTCCGGCCGAGCACCGCTCCGACCTCCTGACGGCCGGCCGGCCTCACTTCCAGAACTTGACCTCGGGGAAGGCGCTGGAAGGGCCGTCCAGCAGCGGCTGGGCGCGCCCGCGCAGGTGCCGGTCCATGAAGGCGGCCACGTACGCCCGGGTGATCTCCGGTTCCCGGGCCGACTGCTTGACCAGCAGCGGGTAGTCCGTGAAGGAGGAGTGGTCGCCGCCCTCCACCGTGACCCAGCGCTTCCAGCCCGTCATACGCGCCCAGTCGCGGCCCCAGGTGAAGTCCTTGCCGCCCGGCTCGTGCACCTCGCCCGCGCCCATCAGCATGAACGGCCGTTCCAGCCCCTTGTCCGGGAGGGGCACGAAGAAGGCGCCGTCCATGTTGATCCCGGCGCGCACGCGCGCGTCCTTCAGCATCGTCCATGAGGTGCTCGCGCCGCCCAGAGAGTGCCCGGCCATGCCGATGCGCGAGCGGTCCACGAGCTTGGCCCCCTTCCACACCGGGCGCCGCCCGAGCAGCCGGTCGAGCACGAACGCCACGTCCGCCTGCCGTCCCCTGACCGCCTTGTCGCCGAACTTCCAGGGGTCGGCCTCCTGCTCCTTGCAGGCCACGCAACCGGCCAGCCGGCCGCCGGGCAGGCTCGTGCCGTACGACTCGTGGACGTGGTCGATGCCGGCGACCACGTAGCCCCGGCTGGCCAGCTCCTCGGCGAGGCTGGTCAGCGAGGCGCGCGACATCGTGAACCCGGGCGAGAGCACCACCAGCGGCAGCGTGCCCTTGCGCCCGGCCGGACGCGCCCCGGTGACGGCGTGGGTCTTGGCGCCGCTGACCACCTCGGCCGGGATGCCGGTGATCTTCTGCCCTTCCAGCAGGGCCGCGGCCTCCGCCTCGGTCATGTACGGGGCGGTTCGGCCGGTCTCCTTCTCGGCGGGGTACCACAGCGAGACCATCAGCTCCCTGGCCTTCTCCGTGGGCACCCAGGGGTCGGGGCGGCTGCGGTCCACCAGGTGCAGGCTGACCGTCCCCACCGGCCGGGTCCCGGTCGGCTCGGGAAGCACCATGGTCGTGGCGGGCTCGGTCCGCGCCGGATTCGCCGCCTGGGCGGGCGCCGCCGTGAGAAGGCCGAGCAGGCCCGCGGTGACGGCGCCGGCGACGCCGGCACCGCGCATGATCGTGTTTTTCATGCCGCCCATGCTCTCGGCCCCGCCGCGGCCCCCGCTTCGGTCGAACGGCCGGACCGACCTGCGACTTGCGATGATCCGGGTCAGCCTGTGATCGCAGCTAACGCGACGGCATGGACCCCGTGGGTCGCACCGCCCGCTCGTCCAGGAAGGCGCCGATGCGCGCCCAGGCGTCGGCCGACGCGTCCGCGAACTGGGGGAGCTGCAGGTCGAAGAAGCCGTGCGGCGCGCCGGGGTAGGTCACGAACTCGTGCGGCACCCCCGCATGGGTCAGCGCCCGGTCGAACTCGGCCACCACGGCGGCCGGGATGTTCTCGTCGCCGCCGCCGAACAGCCCCAGGATCGGCGCGCTCAGCTCCCCGGCCCGCTGCGTGGGCCCGGGGGCGCCGTGCAGCTCGCCCGGGAAGCCGTACAGACCGACCACCCCGGACAACCCGAACCGCTCGGCCGCGGTCAGGAACGCGAACCGCCCGCCCATGCAGAACCCCAGCGCCACCACCGCCTCCGCCGCCCCGCCCTCGGGCGTGCGCAGATACGCGATCCCGGCCGCGATGTCGCCGTACAGGCCCTCGGGGGTCAGCTTGAGCAGGTGCGGCATGAGGGTGGCCATGTCCCCGAACCCGGCCCCGCGCTCCGCCGGATCGACCCCCGCCGTACGCGCGTAGTAGTCCACCGCGACGGCGGCGTGCCCCTGCTCGGCCAGCCGCACCGCAAGCCGCTCGTAGAACCCGGACAGCCCCTTGTTGTCGGGCAACACCACCACCCCGACCCCCGACCCGCGAAGGGGCCGCGCCGAGTAGGCCGCGAACACGGTGCCGTCACCAGAGACCAGCCGAACGGCCCCGGCCTCGACCTCGGTACGCGGCTCAGCGAAGAGGGGCGGCACGGCGCCGCTGTCATAGCACACGACAGACCCTTTCTGGATTTCCCGGTAACGTCGTCGTGAGCTTAACCAACAATTGCCGCGATTTTCCTCCATCATACCATAAAAATAAAAATTTCACCACGAATAACCGATAACAGAGCTATTCCAAAAATGGCCGCCGGCGTAATGACGCATGCCGGGATCGCCGCGCAGCACGCGCGACTGGGCTACCTGCGCGAGAAGGCGGCACTGTGAGACGCCCGCCACCGAGGCGACACCGCAGCGGAGGCCGAGGCGATGCGGCGTCTCGCGGAAGCCATCGTCGGGCTGCGGACACCACGACGACGGTCACCTGCACCGGATCGCCGCCGGGCTGGCCCCGGGGCCGGGAGGTGCCCGGCACAGCGGCGACCGCCGCACGGTCGGGCTATCGGATCCGTCCGCAGTGCTCCCGCCTTCAGACGAGGGTGAAGCGGACTCTCCCGGCCACGCGACCTGCTCGGCAGGGAGTCCCCGGGCGACGGCGGATCTCCCGCAAGGCATGGGCCCGGCGCCCAAACCCGCGCGAACGTGACCCTCTCCCACCCGCGAACGCGGGTCACGCTGGTCGGCGGGTGGGCAGGTGCTCGACGGGTGGGGTGCTCGACGGGTGGCGGGGGCGTCGCTCAGTGGGTCGCGGGCGCTGCTCGGCGGGTGGGATGCGGTGCTCGGCGGGTGGGGTGTGGTGCCGGGCGGGTTTGTGGGCGCGTTGCTTGGCGGGTTGCCGCCGGCACCCTGCTCAGTGGGCTGCGGGCAGACCGCTCAATGGGTCGCGGACGCGCTGCTCGGCACGTCTTGGGCGCGCCGCGCATGGCTTGCGGGCAGGGGGTTGCGGGCACGCCCTCGCAGCGCGTCACGGAAACTCCCTCAGCAGGTTGGGCGCCGGTCCATCCCGCCTTCTCGGACGCGTCCGCCGGCGCCGGCCCCCTCGGCGTGGCCGTGTGCACCCCCGGCCCTGCTGCGGGGAGATGGGTGAGTGGGCAGGGCCGGCTGGTGGCGGGGTGCGGGAGGGGGAGTGGGTGGTGAGGTCGGCGGGATTCGAACCCGCACTGGACGGCACCTAAAGCCGCTGCCTCTGCCGTTGGGCTACGACCCCTCGTGATATTGCCTGATCTTACAGCCTGTGCTCAGGTGGGGCATCCGGGCATGTCACGGCGGGTGCGCGTGCTCCGCCGGGGCGGGGCACGCACCGCTGTGGCATTTCCTGGGGGTGCGTGAAAAACGGGCCTATTGGGAAATGCCGAGTTTCTTCATCAGGCTTGCGACGTGGCCGGTGGCCTTCACGTTGTAGAGGGGCAGGGCTATCTTGCCGTCGGGGTCGATCACGAAGGTGGAGCGGATGACGCCGGTCACGGTCTTGCCGTACATCATCTTCTCGCCGTACGCGCCGTACGCCTTGTGCACGGACAGGTCCTCGTCCGACAGCAGGGGGAAGGTGAGCGAGTCGCGTTCGGCGAACTTGGCCAGCTTGGCCGGCTTGTCCTTGGAGATGCCGAGCACGACGTAGCCCTGCTCGGTGAGCACGCCGAGGTTGTCGCGGAAGTCGCAGGCCTGCTTGGTGCAGCCGGGGGTCATCGCGGCCGGGTAGAAGTACAGGATGACCTGCTTGCCGCGGTGGTCGGCGAGGGAGACGCGCTCGCCGTCGGCGGTGGTGAGGGTGAAGTCGGGCGCGGGGTCGCCGGGCTGGAGCCGGGTCGCTGTGGTCTCGGTCACGGCACTCCTTCGTGGCACGGGTTCTCCGGCCAACTTACCGGCCTGCCAGCGTGCCGCGCGGCCTGGGCACCTGACAGACTGATCGATGTCAAGGGCGACGAGAGGAGAGCCATGGCGGACACCGATCCCGATGAGCTGGAGCGGCGGATCGAGCGTACGCGCGCCGAGCTCGCCCGTACGGTCGATGCCATCGCCGACCGGGTGAGCCCGAAGCGGGTCGCCCAGCGGGGGGTCGCGAGGGTGCGGGCGAACGCGGAGCAGATCGTCTCCACGGTGAGCGCCCGGGTGGGTGACATCGTGGGGGACATCGTGAGCGGTCCGGCCGTGAACGGGGCCGAGCCGGCCAGGTTCACGGGCGAGCCGCGCGGCACGGTGCCGTGGCATGAGCAGGACCGGCTGCGCGAGCAGGTGCGCGAGCTGGCCCCGGTGCTGATCGGCGTGGGCGCCGTGCTGGCCGTGGGCGCCGCCGTGGCGCTGTGGCGGCGCCGCCGCCGTTAGCCGGCGCGTGAGTATCGGGTCCGGCCCGAATCTGAGTAAGGGGTTACTCATGTGCCCGGCCTCTCCTCCACCGAGCATCGCTTGTGGATGCGAAAAGGAGAGGAAAGCCGATGAATCGCACGCTTCGTACCACCCTCGGGTTCGCGGCCACGGCGGCGCTGTCGCTGTCCCTGGCCCCGGCCGCGCTGGCGGCTCCGGCCGCCGCGCCTTCCGGGACCACCACGGCCGCGGGCGCCGCGGACTTCGAGGAATCGTGGGGGCGCTACTACTCGCGCAACAGCCTGGCCTACGCCCGGGGGGAACTGGCGGTGGAAGGCGACGAGGAGGCCAACACCTTCTCGCTGAACGGCCGGCTCTACGACCGCGACTTCCGCGACGAGGACGAGGGCGGCCTGTGCGCGTACGTCGAGTTCCAGGCGGTCTACGTCGATGACGACGAGGACGACTGGAGCCGGGTGCGGCGCTACAAGCACTGCGGCGCGGGCAGCTCGCGCTTCTTCGAGTGGACCCGCGAGGACGTCATCCAGCTCCGCGTGAAGGTGTGCCAGGTCACCCCGCAGGGCTGGAGCACCTCAAGCTGCCGCACCCGGGAGCTGAGGCTGGACTCCTGATCAGGGGGGCGGGCCCGTCTGATGCCCTGAGGGACGCGCCTTATAGGAAGGCGTGGCCTTCGCCGCGGTAGGTGGGCACCGTCTCCACGATCTCCTCGCCCTCGATGAGGTGCAGCGAGCCGAACCGCTCGCACAGCTCGCCCGCCTTGGCGTGGCGGAACCACACCCGGTCGCCGATCCGCAGGACGTCGGCCGCGCGGCCCAGCAGGGGGGTCTGGACCTCGCCCGCGCCCTCGTCCCGGTCGTAGGACAGGCCGGGGGGCAGGTAGGGCTGCGGCAGGCGGGAAGGGCTGGGCGGCCCGGAGGCGGGGTAGCCGCCGCCGAGGACGGTCACCACGCCGGGGCCCGGCCGGCGCACCACAGGCAGGGCGAACAGCGCGGCGGGGCGTCCGCCGAAGCCGCGGTAGAAGTCGAACAGGCGGGGATGGAAGAACCCGGAGCCGGCGGTCACCTCGGTGACCGCCTTCTCCATGACCGTCTTCTCCACGCTGCCGGTGCCGCCGCCGTTGACGAACTCCAGGTCGGCGATCTCGCGCACGGCCCGGACGATCATGCCCCGGCGCACCATCAGCTCGCGCCGGGAGCGCGACTGCATCCACCGGATGGCCTGGGCGTACAGGGGGCTGCCCGGCGGGGCGTCGCCGACCCCGGCGATCTGCGCCTCGTACGCCATCAGTCCCACCAGCCGCAGTCCCGGCCGCTTGGCGACCTCGGCGGCCAGCTCGGCGGCCTGGCCGGGGAGGCGTACCGGCGAGCGCCGCGCCCCGGCGCGCAGCCGGCCGCCCAGCGTGACGTAGGCGGTGTCGATGTCGATGCACACCCGGATCTCGTGCCGCGGGGCCGCCCCGGCCGCGGCGGCCTCGATCAGGTCCAGGTGCGAGGTGCAGTCGACCATGACGGTGATCTCGCGGGCCGCGGTGGGGTCGCCCGCCAGCTCGGCCAGCGCCCGCGCGTCGGCCGTGGGGTAGGCGACGACGATGTCGCGCAGGCCGCGCGAGGCCAGCCACAGCGCCTCCGGCAGCGTGAAGGCCAAGATGCCGTGCACGCCGTCCAGGGCCAGGATGCGCTTCAGGACCGGCAGCGACCGGATGGACTTGCTGGCCACCCTGATCGGCTTGCCCCGCGCCCGGCGCAGCAGGTCACGGGCGTTGCCGAGCATCGCGTCCAGGTCCACGACGGCGAAGGGGGGCGAGAGGTGCCGGGTGGCCCGGTCGTAGCGCCGGCGGTCGTCCATGCACGCAGCGTAGCCCGCCGGGCCCGGAACCAACATGAGTAAGGCTCGCATAATGCCACGGCGGCGGTAAATTCTGCTGCCACGCCGTTCCCGTGTACGTGCAAGGCCGTGATTCGGGTGCGGCGCGGGCGCCCCGCGCACGGTACCACTGGCCGCGTGGTGACTTCTCTGCAGGACAAACCGCCCGGCGGGACCACGGGGGCGTCCGCCGCCCCGGGCGGCCCGGACGGGCGGCAGGACCGCAGCGTGTCCCGGCGCCGCCGTGCCCGCGCCCTGCGCCCCACCCGAGCCCCCGCGGGCGTCGCGGTGGCGCTGGTCCTGTCGGTGGCGTTCTCCCTGTCCGCGGCGGAGGCGGTGAGCACGCTGGCCGGGACGCCGCTGGGGTGGGTCCCCTTCGAGCGCCTGGCCGTACGCGCGGCGGGCTGGTCCTGGTCCGATCCCCTCGTCCTCGGCGCGGGCGGCGCGGTCGCCGCCACCGGCCTGCTCCTGCTGCTGATCGCGGTGGTCCCGGGGCGTACCCGCCTGGTGCCGGTCGAGACCGCCGACCCGCTGCTCGTCATCGGCGTCACCCGCCGCGGCCTGTGCCGCAGCCTGCGCGCGGTCGCCGAGTCGGTCGAGGGCGTGGAGCGGGCGAAGGCACGGCTGTCGGGCGGTCAGATCGAGATCGTCGTCGTGACCGAGGTGGAGCGCACCGGCACGGTGCTCCGCCAGGTCGGCGCGGCGGTGGGCGACCGCCTGGGCGCGCTCGGGGCGCTGGGCGGCGGCGAGGTCGTCGTCCGGCTGCGCCGCAAGGAGGACTGAGCGGTGCGCGCGTACATCGGCAACCGGCTCGGCCTGGCCGTGGTCGGCGCGTTCCTGCTCGCGGGCGGCGGGTACGCGCTGCTGCGCGGGCTCGGCCTGCTCGCCGGGCACCCGCCCACCGGCCGGGTGCTGAACCGGGAGCTGGCCGCCGAGCTGTGGACCCGCCCGTGGCCGGGCTGGCCGGCCGCGCTGCTACTGGCCGCGCTCGCGGTGGTGGCGGTGTGGTGGCTGCTGCTGGCGCTGGGCTGGGGGAGGTGCGGCAGCCGGGTCGGATCGGGCATCGCGATGCTGGGTGTGGGGCTTAAAGAAGTCGAAGGGCTCCGCCGGGTCCGGGTCAGGCTGGTCGGGGATGAGCGGCTGCGGATCGGGCTCACCTGCACGCCAGACACGGACATCGGCCGCCTCGTCGGCAAACTGGACCGGGGCGTGGTGAGCCGGGTGCGCAAGGCGGCGGGGAACGAGGAACTCGCGGCGGTCGTCCGCCTGCACGTCCGGCGCCCCGGGCGGCCCAGACGGGAACCGCGGGAGAGCTGACCCCGGGGGCGGGGCGACCACGGCCGGCATCGGCGCGGTCTCGGCCTCGGAGGACCGGCGCCGCCCGGCGGGCCGGGGCGGCTCCTTGCCCGGGGCCTGGAGCGCCTGCTGGGCCTGCGGGGCCTGCGGCGCCTCCTCGGGCACGTCCTCGCGGTCCTTGGCGGCGCCCTTCTCGTCCTGGCCGTCCCGCTCGCGGGTCCGGGCGAAGGCCAGGCCGGCGGACAGGCACACCAGCGGCACGGCCGGCAGGACGTAGCGGTGGTCGAAGGCCGCGATGAACGGCGGGAGGACGAGCAACGCCACGCCGCAGGCCAGCGGCAGCAGCACGATCCCGCCGAGGCGGCGCCAGCGCGCCACCAGCCCGCCGAAGCCGACCAGCAGCAGCGCGCCCAGGAACGGCCCGCGCAGGTAGCCGTACTCCTGGTAGGCGCGCATCCACTCGTCGTACGGCTCGACGATCAGCGTCTCGCCCGACTCTCCCTGGTACGCCTCCGTCAGCTCGGTCGCCGTCTTGTCCTGGGAGGCCGGCTTGTCGGGGAAGGACTCGATCGAGTCGGGGAACACGTACGCGCTCTGCGGCCCCTTGACCGGATACTCCCTGCGGGTCCAGTCGAAGATGTGCGCCACGTCCACCGCGCCCGCCCACAGGAAGTCCAGCGGCTGCGCCTTGATGGCGCGCATGGCGAAGTCGCCGGCCAGCTCGTTCCGGTTCACGCCCTTGATCACATCGGAGTTGAGC
Source organism: Thermocatellispora tengchongensis (assembly GCF_014202315.1). Lineage (GTDB taxonomy): Bacteria > Actinomycetota > Actinomycetes > Streptosporangiales > Streptosporangiaceae > Thermocatellispora > Thermocatellispora tengchongensis. The sequence continues at coordinate 68,249 of NZ_JACHGN010000022.1, forward strand.
GGGGAGTTGCCGCTCCAGATGTACTGCGGCGGGGCCTTGCGCTGCCCGAGCGGTTCCTCCGGGCACAGCGCGGCCTCCACGCCGGGCGGGTCGATCTTGTCGCAGTCGGCGAAGGTCATCGTGCGCGCCCACAGGAACACGTTGCTGCGGGTCAGCCCGAAGGTGCCGTACTCGGAGCGGAACCAGGCGGCGTACGCGCCCAGGAAGAGCGCCGACGCCAGCGCCGTGGCGAGCACCGCGCGCCAGCCGGCCCGGCGCAGCACCAGGCACACCAGCACGATCGCGATCAGCGGCAGCCCGATCGTGCGGGTGACGGTCGCGGCCACCAGCAGGAACCCGGCGAGCAGCGCCACCCACACCGGGGGCCGGTCGCGCCACAGCAGCAGCGTCACCGCCAGCACGCACAGGAAGGTGAACAGCAGGTCCGCCATGATCAGGTGTTCGAGCTGCACCTGGTGCACGTCGAACAGCACCGGCACGGTGAGCAGGGCCGCCGCCCAGCCGGGCAGCGGGGTGCGGCGGCGCAGCAGCGCGTACACGCAGACCGCGATGCCCAGGCCGATCAGGTGCTGGACGACCGTGACGGCCTGGATGCTCTCCAGCGGGCGCAGCGCCCACAGGAACAGCGAGTAGCCCGACGGGCGCGACTCCAGCGGGCGCGGGTTCAGCGCGGCGTTCAGGTAGGCGAAGGAGTCGGCCCAGAACCAGATCGCGGGACGGTAGCCGAGCACCGCGAGCGCACGCAGCGCGCCGCCCGCGAGCAGGGCGACCAGGAACACCCAGTGGGCGCGGAGGAATCCGCGCGTCGCCACCTGAACCTCCTGCGCCTCACCAGTCCGGTCAAGTCAGGCAAACCATCTTAGACAGGTCGGGTGCTCCACTGTGGGTGGGTACGCGATTCCCGTAGGTGACTCCCAGCACTTCTTCAGCATTCGATCACGTTCACGGCCAGGCCGCCGCGGCTGGTCTCCTTGTACTTGTCCAGCATGTCGCGGCCGGTGTCGCGCATGGTCTTCACCGCGCGGTCCAGCGAGACGAAGTGCCGCCCGTCGCCGCGCAGCGCGATCCTCGCCGCGGTGATCGCCTTGATCGAGGCGACCGCGTTGCGCTCGATGCACGGGATCTGCACCAGCCCGCCGATCGGGTCGCAGGTGAGCCCGAGGTTGTGCTCGATGCCGATCTCGGCGGCGTTCTCCACCTGCTCGGGGGTGCCGCCCAGGGCCTCGGTCAGCCCGGCGGCGGCCATGGAGCAGGCCGAGCCCACCTCGCCCTGGCAGCCGACCTCGGCGCCGGAGATCGAGGCGTTCTCCTTGAACAGCACGCCGATCGCGCCCGCGGTGAGCAGGAAGCGCACCACGCCCTCGTCGCCGGCGCCGGGCACGAACCGCTCGTAGTAGGTGAGCACCGCCGGGATGATCCCGGCCGCGCCGTTGGTGGGCGCGGTGACCACCCGGCCGCCCGCCGCGTTCTCCTCGTTGACCGCCAGCGCGAACAGCGTCACCCAGTCCATGGTCTGGAGCGGGTCCTTCTCCGGGGACTCCCCGAGCAGCCGCCGGTGCATCTGGTGCGCCCGCCGCCGCACCTTCAGCCCGCCGGGCAGCACGCCCTCGCGCTCGCAGCCCCGGCGCACGCACTCGGACATCACCCGCCACAGGTCGAGCAGCCGGGCGCGGATCTCCTCGGTGGTGCGGCCGAAGGCGCGCTCGTTCTCCAGCATCAGCCCGGAGATCGACAGGCCGGTCTCGGCGCAGCGGGCCAGCAGTTCGGCCGCGGTGGTGAACGGGTGCGGCAGCACGGTGTCGTCGGGCTTGATCCGGTCGGCGCCGGTGGCGGACTCGTCCACCACGAAGCCGCCGCCGACCGAGTAGTAGACCTTCTCCCGCAGCGGCTCGCCCCCCTCGCCGTACGCCGTGAAGCGCATGCCGTTGGGGTGGTGCGGCAGCGAGATCTTCCGCTCGAAGACCAGGTCGTCGCCGACCCGGAACGGGATCTCGCGCTCGCCGTACAGGCGGACGGTGCCCGACCGGCGCATGGCCGCCAGCTTCTCGTCCACCGTGTCCACATCGACCAGCTCGGGCTTCTCGCCGGACAGGCCGAGCAGCACGGCCTTGTCGCTGCCGTGGCCCTTGCCGGTCAGCCCGAGCGAGCCGTACAGGATCGCCTCCACCCGGGCGACCTTCTCCAGCAGCCCGTCGGCGTGCAGCCCGCGGGCGAACCGGTGCGCGGCGGCCATCGGGCCGCCGGTGTGCGAGCTGGACGGGCCGATGCCCACCTTGAACAGGTCGAAGACGCTGATCGCCATCGGGGGTCCTCCGTCGTCGGCGGCGGGACGCGCCCGCCGGTGGCGGCCGGCGGGCGCGGAGGGCTGTCAGGACGCGGTCACGGTGCTGTCACGACGTCACGTGCTGTCACGACTCGCCGGAGGTGAGCGCGGCGTACTCCTCGGCGGTGAGCAGGTCGGCGGGCTCCTCGTCGGAGACGCGGACCTTGAACATCCAGCCCTCGCCGTAGGGGTCGCTGTTGACCAGGGACGGGTCGTCCACCACGGCCTGGTTGACCTCCACGACCTCGCCGCTCACCGGCGCGTAGATGTCGCTCACCGACTTGGTGGACTCGACCTCGCCCACCGCGTCACCGGCCGAGATGGTCGAGCCCACCTCGGGCGTCTGCACGAAGACCACGTCGCCGAGCTGCTCGGCGGCGTACTCGGTGATCCCGACCGTCACCGTGGTGCTCTCGTCCAGGCCCGCGATCCACTCGTGCTCCTTGGTGTACTGCAGGTCCTCGGGATAGGTGCTCACGAACTCCTCCTGTAGAAAGGCAGATCCACAATCTCGACGGGCTCATGGTTACCACGGATGTCCACCGCCAGGGCGCCGGTCGCCGCGGCGTCCACGTACGCCATCGCGATCGGCCTGCCCAGCGTCTGCGAGGGCGCGCCGCTGGTGACCTCGCCCACCACCTCGCCGCCGTCGCGCAGCACCACCGGGTAGCCGTGCCTGGGCACCCTGCGGCCGAGCGCGGCCAGCCCGGTCAGCCTGCGCCGGGGCTCCTCCTTCGCCCGTGCCTCCAGCGCGGCCCGGCCGACGAAGTCGCCCGGCTTGTCGAAGCGGACCACGCGGCCGAGCCCGGCCTCGAACGGGGTGATCTCGCGGGTCAGCTCGTTGCCGTACAGCGGCATGCCGGCTTCGAGGCGGAGCGTGTCGCGGGCCGACAGCCCGGCCGGGCGCAGCCCGTACGGCTCGCCCGCCTCGCTCAGCGCCCGCCACAGCGGCACCGCGTCGGCCGCGGCCACGAACAGCTCGAAGCCGTCCTCGCCGGTGTAGCCGGTGCGCGCGATGAGCGCGTCGGACCCGGCCACGGCGCCCGGCAGGCCCGCGTAGTACTTCAGCCCGGCCAGGTCGGCGTCGGTCACCCGGGCCAGGATCTCCGCCGAGCGCGGCCCCTGCACCGCGATCAGCGCGTACGTCTCGGAGCGGTCCTCCACCGCCGCCTCGTACCCCGCCGCGCGCTCGGTGAGCTCCCGGGCCACCATCGGGTAGTTGGAGGCGTTGGCCACCACCATGAAGGTCTCGGGGGCGAGCCGGTAGACGATCAGGTCGTCCAGCACGCCGCCGTCCTCGGCGCAGATCATGGTGTAGCGGGCGCGGCCGGGCGCCAGCGCGCTCAGGTGCCCGACGAGCGCGAAGTCCAGCGCCGCGGCGGCGCCGGGCCCGGTGACGTGGATCTCGCCCATGTGCGACAGGTCGAACAGCCCGGCGGCCTGGCGCACGGCGTTGTGCTCGGCCGACTCGCTGCCGTAGCGCAGCGGCATGAGCCATCCGGCGAAGTCGGTGAGCGTCGCGCCGAGGCTCTCGTGGACCTCGCGCAGCGGCGTGGGTCGGGACATGTGGGCACCTCAGTCAGGTCGGATGTGAGCCATCCTCCCCCTCTGTCATCGGTGCCTGAGAGATTCGACCGGCTTTTGCCGGACTTTCACCTTCGGCGAGGCCAAACGGCCTGCTTTCCAGAGGTCGCCTGGCCCATGCGGTCCTTTGCCTTGAGAGGTTCGCGGGGAGGGCTTGCTCCTTCAGGGGCCCTGACCGGCTGCCAGGGCGCTCTCCCGCACGGGGTCGAACGGCGATTCCGGGCCAGCCTATCAGCGGACTAGGAGGCCGGGAGGGTGAGCGTGGCCTCCAGCGGAAGGTGGTCGGAGACGGTCACGCCCTGCAGCACCGCGACATCGTGGAACCGCACCCCCTCGCTGGCCCAGATCCAGTCCACCCGGTCCTTGGGCAGCCCGGCCGGATAGGTCATCCGCCCGCCGGGGCCCGGCTGCGCCTGGGCGCTGGTGAACCCGGCGTCCTCGAACAGGCGCTGCTCGTCGGGCCAGGTGGGCTTGAACCCCAGGTCGCCCGCGATCACGGCGGGCCGGGAGCGCTCGCGCAGCAGCGAGCCGATCTGGCGCAGCCTGGTGGGGTCGTCCTCCTCGCGGTGGCGCAGGTGGGTGGTCATGACCCGCAGGCCGCCGCCCGGCACGCGCACGGTCGCGGCGGCGTACGAGCGGCGCGCGGGGCCCGCGCCGTACGGGAGGCGGCCGGTGCGGGTGTCGGTGAGCGGGGCCTTGGACATGATCAGGTTGCCCGACCGGCCGCCGCCGGCCGGGGCCCAGACGTAGTCGAGGCGCAGCCGGCGCGAGAGCCATTCGGCCAGGTCCAGCCCGCCCCCGGCGGGCCAGCCCCGGCCGACCTCCTGCAGCAGGATCACGTCGGGGTCGCTGCGCTCGATGGTCCTGGCCACGGCCTCGGGATCGACCCGGGCCTGCCCGGTCACCCCGTGGTGCACGTTCCAGGTGAGCAGCTTGACCTGGCCGCGGGCGGGCTGCTGCTTGGGCACCGGCGCGGGCGTGGTGACCAGGGCGATCACCGGGGCCAGCAGCGCCAGGGCGCAGCCGCCGACCAGCCCGAACTCGTGCGTGAGCGGGCCCGCGGCCTCCGCGGGCGCCCGGCGTACGCCGGTGAGGGCGAGCACGGCCACCCCGGCGAGCGGCCAGGCCGCGTCGGGCACCCAGAGCGGCAGGTCGTCGCCGAGCTGGTAGGGCAGCACGGTGGCCAGGAAGCCGAGCCCGGCGGCGAGCCCGGCCCAGCCCGGCTCGGTGGGACGCTCGCGGGCGGTGCCGGTGTCCTCCAGGGCGCGGGCCAGCAGCAGGCCCGCGGCGACCAGCGCGACCACGACGGCGGCGAGGACGTGCCGGCCGGTGGTCAGCAGCGCGGCCGGGAGCGCCGCGGCGAGCAGGACCGCGGCGACCGCGACGGGGGCGCGCCCGCCCAGCGCGGTGGCGTGCCGCGCCTCGCCCGCCGCCACCACCGCGAACAGCGCGCCCAGGATCAGCACGACCGAGGCCAGCGCCACCGGGACGCCCGCCTGCGCGGCCGGGAACGCCGGGCTGGCCAGGAACGGCACGGCCAGGCCGAGGAACGGCCCGATCACCCACGCCCGCGGCCCGGAGGGCCGGCCGGCGGGCAGCCGGCGGTGGGTCCACCAGGCGATGGCGGTGGCCGCCGCGCACTCGGCGGCGGTGATCAGCCACGGGGCCCAGCCGGACTGCCAGATCACGTCCCAGGTGCCGGACAGCGACCGCACCGCGACGTCGAGCGCCACGCCGCACAGCAGGCCCGTGGCCCCCGCGCCGCCCTCGGCCGCGCTCACCGCGAGGACCAGCGCGGCCAGGCCCAGCGCGACGACGGCGAGGCCCAGCGCGACCGGGGGCGCCCCGAACGCCTGCAGCGCCACGCGCCCGGCCGCGAGCGCGGCCACGGCCACGGGCACGGCGCGCGCGCCGAGGGCCCGGCCGAGCGGCCAGGCCAGCACCGGCGCGGCGAACACCGCCAGGCCGGCCAGGGCCCGGCCGGCCGCTCCGCCCGGCGCGGCGTCGATCATGGGGCCGCTCATCCGCAGCAGCTCCAGCATCAGCGCCGCGAGCACGGCGACCAGCGGCGTCGCCGACACATGGGGACGGATTTGCATATAGGGCACCTTAAGCCCCAGGTGTCACCTAAGGCGACAAATAGGACATTTTTCCGGCCATGGCGACAAGAGCCTCGAACAGCGAGGGGTCGGCTCCGGCCTCCGGGTGCCACTGTACGGCGAGCGCGAACGCGTGGTCCGGGACTTCGACCGCTTCGATCGTCCCGTCGTCGGCGTACGCGCTCACGGTCAGCCCCGGGGCCGTCCGGTCGATGGCCTGATGGTGGTAGTGCATGACCTCGCCCGGGTCGCCGATCCGGGCCAGCGCCGTGCCCGGCACCGCGCGCACCGGCATGGCGCCGAACTCGCCCGGCGCGGGGGAGTGCCCGGAGTGCCCCACCACGTCCGGCAGGTGCTGGTGCAGGGTGCCGCCGAGCGCGACGTTGAGCACCTGGAGGCCGCGGCAGACGCCCAGGAACGGCAGCTCGCGCTCCAGGGCCGCCCCGGCCAGCGCGAACTCCGCGTCGTCGCGGAAGCCGCGGACGTATCCGGTACGGGGATGCGGCTCCGCGCCGTACCGGCCCGGATCGATGTCGCCGCCGCCGGCCAGGATCAGCCCGTCCAGCCGCTCCACCAGCGCGGCCGGCTCGCCCGCGGGCGGCAGGATCACCGGCTGCCCGCCCGCCCGCGCCACCTGCTCGACGTAGTCGTGCGGCAGCAGCGACGCCCTCGCCTCCCACACGGTGTAGCGCGCGGTCTCGACGTAGCAGGTGATGCCGATCAGGGGTCTCATAGCGGCGTCACGTAGGCCCCTGAGATGCCGCCGTCCACCAGGAACTCCGAGGCGGTGATGAAGGAGGAGTCGTCGGAGGCCAGGAACGCCACGGCGGCGGCGATCTCGCTCGCCTCGGCGAAGCGGCCCAGCGGCACGTGCACCAGCCTGCGCTGCGCCCGCTCGGGGTCCTTGGCGAACAGCTCCTGGAGCAGCGGCGTGTTCACCGGCCCCGGGCACAGCGCGTTCACCCGGATGCCCTCGCGGGCGAACTGGACGCCCAGCTCCCTGGTCATCGCCAGCACCCCGCCCTTGGACGCGGTGTAGGAGATCTGGCTGGTCGCCGAGCCCATCACGGCCACGAACGACGCGGTGTTGATGATCGAGCCCTTGCCCTGCCGCCGCATGTACGGGATCACGTGCTTGCAGCACAGGTACACGCTGGTGAGGTTGACCTCCTGCACCCGGCGCCAGGCGTCGATGCCGGTCTCCAAGATGGAGTCGTCGTCGGGCGGCGAGATGCCCGCGTTGTTGAAGGCGATGTCCACGCTGCCGTAGGTGTCGTACGCCGTGCGGTACATCCGCGCCACGTCGTCGGCGCTGGTCACGTCGGCGCGGACGAACAGGCCCCCGACCTCGGCCGCGGCCTTGGCGCCGGAGTCCTCGTCCACGTCCGCGCACACCACCCGCGCGCCCTCCTGCGCGAACCGGTGCGCGGTGGCCAGCCCGATGCCGCTCCCCGCGCCCGTGATCACGGCCACCCGGTCCTGCAAGCGTTCCATCCCAGCTCCTAACGATCGATCGGTGGCTCAGCCGGTCGCGATGAACACGTTCTTGACCTCGGTGAAGGCGTCCAGCGCGTCGGCGCCCAGCTCGCGGCCGAGCCCCGACTGCTTGAACCCGCCGAACGGGGTCCAGTAGCGCACCGAGGAGTGCGAGTTGACCGACAGGTTGCCGGCCTCGACCGCCCTGGCCGTGCGCAGCGCCCGGCCCACGTCGCGGGTCCAGATCGACCCGCTCAGCCCGTACCGGGTGTCGTTGGCGATGCGCACCGCCTCCTCCTCGCCGTCGAACGGCACCACGCTCACCACCGGCCCGAAGATCTCCTCGGTGAAGGCAGGGTCGTCCAGCCGCTCGGGCGTGAGCACGGTGGGCGGGAACCAGAAGCCGGGACCGGACGGGCACGAGCCCTGTAGGTACGGCGTGCCGGTCACGAACGAGGCCACCCGCTCCCGGTGCTCGGCGCTGATCAGCGGGCCCATCTCGGTCTCGGGGTCGCGCGGGTCGCCGACGCGCACGCCCTTGACCGCCGCCGCCAGCCGCTCCATGAACTCCTCGTACGCCGGCCGCTCCACCAGGATGCGCGAGCGCGCGCAGCAGTCCTGCCCGGAGTTGTCGAACACCGCGTACGGCGCCGTGGCCGCGGCCCGTTCGATGTCGGCGTCGGCGAAGACGATGTTGGCGCTCTTGCCGCCCAGCTCCAGCGTGACCCGCTTGACCTGCTGTCCGGCGATGGCCGCGATCCGCCGGCCCACCTCGGTCGAGCCGGTGAAGACGATCTTGGCGACGTGGGGGTGCTCGACCAGGCGCGCCCCCGCCACCTCGCCGTCGCCGGGCACCACCTGGAGCACCCCGTCGGGCAGCCCGGCCTCCAGGGCCAGCTCGGCCAGCCGCAGCGCGGTCAGCGGGGTCCACTCGGCGGGCTTGACGATCACGGTGTTGCCCGCCGCCAGGGCGGGCGCCGCGCCCCAGGTCATGATGACCATGGGGAAGTTCCACGGCACGATCACGCCGACCACGCCCAGCGGCTCGTGGAAGGTGATGTCCACCCCGCCGGGCACCGGGATCTGCCGGCCGTGCTGACGCTCGGGCGCCCCCGCGTAGAAGTCGAGCACGTCGCGCACGTTGCCCGCCTCCCAGCGGGCGTTGCCGATCGTGTGGCCGGCGTTGGCGAGCTCCAGCAGCGCCAGCTCCTCGGCGTGCTCGCCGACGAGCGCGGCGAAGCGGCGCAGCAGCCGGGCCCGGTCGCCGGGCGCGACCTTCCGCCAGGCGGGGAACGCCTTCCTGGCACGCTCCACGGCCCGATCGACCTCGGCCGCGCCGGCGTGCTCGACCTCGGCGATCCGCTCCTCGGTCGCGGGGTTGACGATGATCATGGGCTCACATCCGCTCGAATCCCCGGAACATCTCCCAGTCGGTGACCGCCGCGTCGAACGCGGCCAGCTCCACCCTGGCGTTGTTGGCGTAGTGCCCGGTCACCTCCTCGCCGAAGGCGGCGCGGGCCAGGCGTGATCCTTCCCACAGGGCCAGGGCGTCACGCAGCGTGTGCGGCACGGTCTCGGCCCCGGAGGTGTAGGCGTTGCCGGTGTACGCCTCCTCGAGCGGCAGCTCGCGGTCGATGCCGTCGAGCCCCGCGGCCACCAGCGCCGCCACCGCGAGATAGGGGTTCACGTCACCGCCCGGCACCCGGTTCTCCAGCCGCAGGGAGTGCCCGTGCCCGACCAGCCGCAGCGCGCAGGTGCGGTTGTCCACGCCCCATTTCACGGCGGTCGGGGCAAAACTGCCGGGAACGTACCTCTTGTAGGAGTTGATGTTCGGCGCGTAGAAGAGGGTGAGTTCGCGCAGGGCCGCGAGCTGCCCCGCGATGAAGTGCTCGCCGAGCGCGGACAGGCCGTGCGCCCCGGGCCCCGCCAGCACGGGCTCCCCGTCGTCGGAACGGAGGGAGATGTGGATGTGGCAGGAGTTGCCCTCGCGCTGGTTCGGCTTGGCCATGAAGGTGATCGACCTGCCCTCCTGGGCGGCGATCTCCTTGGCGCCGTTCTTGTAGATCGCGTGGTTGTCGCAGGTGACCAGCGCCTCGTCGTAGCGGAAGGCGATCTCGTGCTGGCCGAGGTTGCACTCGCCCTTGGCCGACTCGACGTACATGCCGGCGCCCTCCATGCCGCGCCTGATCCGGCGCAGCAGCGGCTCGACGCGCGAGGTGCCGAGCAGCGAGTAGTCCACGTTGTACAGGTTCGCCGGCTCCAGGTTCCGGTACGCGCCGCGCCAGGCGTCCTCGTAGCTCGTGTTGTAGACGCAGAACTCCAGCTCGGTCCCCACGTACGCGCGCAGCCCGCGCTCGGCGAGCCGGGCGAGCTGGCGGCGCAGGATCTGCCGCGGCGAGGCCACGACGTCGGAGCCGTCCTCCCAGGCGAGGTCGGCCATCACCATGGCGGTGCCCTCGTGCCACGGCACCCGGCGCAGCGTGCCCAGGTCGGGGCGCATGACGAAGTCGCCGTAGCCCCGCTCCCAGGACGACATCGCGTAGCCCTCGACCGTGTTCATGTCCACGTCCACGGCGAGCAGGTAGTTGCAGCCCTCGGCCGCGTGCGCGCTCACCTCGTCCAGGAAGTAGCGTGCGGACAGCCTCTTGCCCTGGAGGCGCCCCTGCATGTCCACGACGGCCAGCAGCACGGTGTCCACGCGCCCCGAGAACACCTCGTCGCGCAGCTCCTCGATGGTGAGCGTTCCGGGCACCCCGCCTCCTCGCCTTTGGGCCAATAACAGACCATTGATGGGCAGTGCCGGTAACTTGTCAAGACGTGGAGGTGATGGTGAAGGGGTCCGACCGCCTCACCACCGTGCTGCGCCCGGTACGGGCCGGAAACGCCTTCGAGGAGACCGTCGAGCGGCTGCTCCAGGCCATCAAGCTGGGCGTGGTCGGGCCCGGTGAGAAGCTGCCGCCCGAGCGCGAGCTGGCCGTGCGCCTCGGCATCAGCCGGGTGACCCTGCGCGAGGCGATCAGGTCGCTGTCCGACGCGGGCTACCTGGAGGTGCGGCGCGGCCGGTACGGCGGCGCGTTCGTCACCTACCGCCAGCCCGACCCGGGCGCGGGCGAGCTGCGCCGCGCGCTGGCCGACATGGACTCCGCCGAGCTGGCCGACGCGCTCACCTTCCGCATGGCCGTGGAGTGCGGCGCGGCCCAGGTGCTCGCCGCGTCCCCGCTCAGCGCGGCGCAGCGGACCACGCTGCGCCGCAGGCTGGCCGAGGTCAACAACGCCGATCCCCGCGACTACCGCCGTCTCGACACCGCCTTCCACCTGTCGATCGCCGAGCTGACCGGCTCACCGCTGCTGGCGGGCGCCTGCGCCGAAGCCCGCCTGCGGGTGACCGACCTGCTCAACGCGATCCCGGTGCTCCAGCCCAACATCGACCACGCCGCCGCGCAGCACGAGGCGATCGTCGCGGCGATCCTGGCCGAGGACCCGGCGGCGGCGTACCGGGCGGTGGCCGAGCACCTGGAGGGGACGGCCGCCCTGCTGCGCGGCTTCCTGTCCTGAGCGTTTTTCCCGCTGTGGAGCCTTAGCATCGGAATCGGGGTTGAGGCATGGGGGATTGGTTCGCGCAACGGGTGATCGACACCGGCAGGCTGCCGCTGTTCTGCTTCTTCACCGCGCTGATCATCACGTTCGTGGCCACCCGGATGCACGTCCGGCTCATCCGGGCCAAGGCGCGCTGGTGGTTCAAGGACGTCAACATCGGCGACGTGCACGTGCACCATGTCGTCTTCGGCGTGGTGCTGATGCTGTTCGGCGGGGTGGCCGGGCTGCTCGTCTCCGGGGTGTCCCCCGGCTGGTACGCCGTGACGGCCGCGATCTTCGGGGTCGGCGCGGCGCTGGTGCTCGACGAGTTCGCGCTGATCCTGCACCTGCGCGACGTGTACTGGTCGGAAGAGGGCCGGGCCTCGGTGGACGCCGTGTTCGTCGCGGTCGCGGTGACCGGCCTGTTGCTGCTCGGGCTGCGCCCGCTGAGCTGGGAGATCCCCGACGGCGCCCCGCGCGCCCCGGCGCTCGCCTCGGGCGTGCTGGTCGTCAACCTGATCCTCGCGGTCATCACCCTGCTCAAGGGCAAGATCTGGACCGGTCTGGTCGGCCTGTTCGTACCGGTGCTGCTCGTGGTCGGCGCGGTGCGCCTGGCCCGTCCGGGGTCGCCGTGGGCGCACTGGTTCTTCGCGCCTGGCGCGCTGCGGCCCCGGCCTGGGAAGATGGCACGGGCCATCCGCAGGGAGGAACGCTGGCGGCGTCCGGTCATCCGGGCCAAGATCGCGGTGCAGGAGTTCGTGTCGGGGCGGCACGACCTGCCGTCGCCGCGCCTCAAACGCCACTAGTGTGGCAGGATGGGCGCCGGAAAGCGTTTTCCTGGCTGAATCGAGGGGAGCAGCGATGCCGCGCGACGCCACGCTCGAAGACGTCGCCCGTCACGCGGGCGTCTCGCTGGCCACCGCGTCCAGGGTGCTCAACGGCAGCACCCGGCAGGTCGGCCGGGCGCTGCGCGAACGGGTCGAGCGCGCAGCCGCCGAGCTGGGCTACACCACCAACCGGGCGGCCCAGGCCCTGGCCCGCAGCGCCAGCGACATCCTCGGGCTCGTCGTGCACGACCTGTCCGACCCCTACTTCGCCGTGGTGGCCAACGCCGTCGTGCGCGAGTCCGAACGGCACGGCCTGTCGGTCATGGTCGGCACCACCTTCCGCGACCCCGAGGCCGAGATCGGCTACGTCGCCACCCTCCGCGCCCAGCGCGTACGCGCCATCGTGCTCGCCGGCAGCCGCATCGCCGACGAAACGGTCACCGAGCGGCTGCGCGCCGAGATCGACCGGTTCCAGGGCGGCGGCGGCAGGGCGGCTCTGATCGGCCAGGACCTCCTGGGCGTGGACACCGTGGTCCCCGACAACCGCGCGGGGGCGTACGAGCTGGCCCGCGCCCTGGCCGGCCTGGGCCACACCCGCTTCGCCGTGCTGACCGGCCCGTCGTTCCTGCTGACCGCCGTCGATCGGGTCGAGGGCTTCACCGCCGGGCTGGCCGCCGCCGGCCTGCCCGAGCCCCTGCTGATCCCCGGCCCCTTCGACCGCGACGGCGGCTACCTCGCGGCCGAGCGCCTCCTCGCCCTCCGCGACACCACCGCCGCCGGCGTCACCTGCGTCTTCGCGGTCAACGACGTGATGGCCGTGGGCGCGCTCGCCGCCCTGCGCGCCCACGGCGTGGCCGTGCCCGAGCAGATCTCGGTCGCCGGCTTCGACGACATCCCCACCCTGCGCGACCTCACCCCCTCGCTGACCACCGTCCGCCTGCCCCTGGCCGACATGGGCCGCCGCGCGGTGGAGCTGGCCCTGGCCACCACCGGGCCCGCCGCCGAACCCGCCACCGCCGAGGTCGTGCTGCGCGAGAGCACCCGGAGAGTCTCATGAGCGAACCACGCTGGCCCCTGGCCGTGAGCACGCTCGGCATGCCCGGGTGCGGGGTCGAGGAGGCGTGCGCGACGGCGCTGGCCGGAGGGTGCGAGGGCCTGGAGCTGCGGGCCCATCCGGACAACGGCGTGCATACCGGCCTCGACCCGGCCGGGCGCGAGCGGGCCCGCGCGACGATCGCCGGCGCGGGGCTGCGCGTCCTGGCCGTGGCCGGCTACACCCGCGTCGCCGCCCCCGCCCCCGACGACGAGGTGCTCGGCACGCTGCGCGCCGAGATCGCCCTCGCGGCCGACCTGGGCGCCCCGTTCCTGCGCGTGTTCCCGGGCGCCGGCGACGGCCCCGGTGGCGGCTCCGCGGGCGGCGACCCGGCAGGCGGCCTCACGGAGGCCGACGTGCGGGCCGCGCGCAGGCTGCGGGCCGTCGCGCCGCTCGCGGCCGGGCGCGGCGTGCGGGTGCTGGTCGAGACGCACGACTCCCACGGCACCGGCGCCGCCGTACGCCGCCTGCTCGACGCCGCCGCCGTGCCCGAGGCCACCGGTGCCGTCTGGGACGTCCTGCACACCTGGCGCAACGGCGAGGCCCCGGCCCGCACCCACGCCGAGCTGGCCGGGCACATCGGCTACGTGCAGATCAAGGACGCCGTCGGCGCCGCCGACACCACGCCCGTGCCGCTCGGCACGGGCGGCGTCCCCCTCGATGACGTACGCGAGGTGCTCGCCGCCCGCGCCTACACCGGCTGGATCTCCCTGGAGTGGGAGCGCGTCTGGTACCCCCAGGTCGCCCCGGTGGCCGAGATCCTGCCCGCCGCCCGCGCCTGGGCGGGCGGCGGGAACTAGGCGAGGACCAGGAGGACTACACGACCGTCGCGGCGAAGCGGCGCTTCATCGTGGCCAGGACCTCGTCCGGGTCGGCGGCCCAGATGTCGGCGTTGAAGATCTCCACCTCGATGTCGCCGGTGTAGCCGGCGGCGGCCACGGCCGCGGTGATGGGCGGGAAGTCGATCACGCCGTCGCCCATCATGCCCCGCCCCAGCAGCACATCGGCCGGGAGCGGCTGCAGCCAGTCGCACACCTGGTACGACGCGATCCGCGCGCCCGCGCGGGCGATCTGCTCCGGCAGCCGCGGGTCCCACCACACGTGGAAGGTGTCCACCACCACGCCGACCTGCTCCACCGGGTGGGCCTCGGCCAGGTCGAGCGCCTGGGCGAGGGTGGACAGCACGGCCCGGTCGGCGCAGTACATCGGGTGCAGCGGTTCCAGCGCCAGGCGCACGCCGCGCTCGCCCGCGTACGGGGCCAGCTCCGCCAGCGCCTCGGCCACCCGCTCCCGCGCCCCCGCCAGCGAGCGGGAGAAGCCGGGCCCCGGGGCGCCCCCCGGCGGCACGCCGGGGAGCCCGCCGACGACCATGACCAGGCACGGCGCGCCCAGCGCCGCCGCCTCGTCGATCGCCCGCCGGTTGCCGGCCAGCGCCTCCTCGCCCCCGGCCGTGAGGAACCCGCCCCGGCACAGCGACGAGACCCGCAGCCCGCTGTCGGCGAGCAGCTTCACCGCCCGCTCCAGCCCGCACTCGTGCAACTGCTCGCGCCAGACGCCGATCGCCGGGATGCCGTGCCGCACGCAGCCCGCGACCGCCTCCTCCAGGCTCCAGTTCCGCGTCGTCCACTGGTTCAGCGACAGCCGGGAGATCATCCGGTCACCCCGGCGGTGCGCAGCAGGGCCGTCATGCGCCAGGCGGCCAGCTCGGGATCGGGCAGCAGGCCCGCCCGGTCGGCGAGCCGGAACGCCTCGGCGAGGTGCGGGATGGACCGGGCGCTCTGCGCGCCGTTGACCATCACGAACCCGTCCTGGTGCCCGGCCAGCCAGGCGAGGAAGACGATGCCCGTCTTGTAGTGGAACGTCGGGGCCTGGAAGATGTGCCGCGACAGCGGCACGGTCGGCGCGAGCAGCCGGTCGTACTCCGCGAGGTCGCCCGCGTCCAGCGCGGTCAGCGCGGCCGAGGCGGCGGGCGCGATGGCGTCGAAGATGCCGAGCAGCGCGTGGCTCCCGCCCCGGATCAGCTCCGGGTAGTTGAAGTCGTCGCCGGTGTAGAGCTTCACGCCGGGCGGCAGCGCGGCCCGCAGCCGCACCTCGTGCTCGGCGTCGAGCAGCGAGACCTTCACCCCGTCCACCTTGTCCGCGTGCCCGGCGACCAGCGCCAGGAACGACTCGGTGGCCTCGCCGAGGTCCTTCGACCCCCAGTAGCCGGCCAGGTTGGGATCGAACATCTCGCCCAGCCAGTGCAGGATCACCGGCCGGCGCACCTGGCCGAGCAGGCGGCCGTACACGCGGTGGTAGTCCTCCGGGCCCTCGGCCGTCGCGGCGAGCTGCCGGCTGGCCATCAGGATGACCCCCGCCCCGGCGTCCTCGACCAGCGCCACCTGCTCCTCGTACGCCGCCACGACCGCGTCCAGCGTGGCCGCGCCCGGGGCCTGGTCGGTGCCCGCGCCGCAGCCCAGCAGCACGGCCGGGTCGCCGAAGTCACGGGCCTCGGCGGCGCTGCGCCGGATCAGCTCGCCGGTGGCGGCCCAGTCCAGGCCCATGTTCCGCTGCGCGGTGTCCATCGCGTCGGCCACCCGCAGCCCGTACGACCACAGGTGCCGCCGGAAGCGCATCGTCGCCTCCCAGTCCACCGCCGCGGGCCGCCCCGGGGTGTTGTCGCCGAGCGGGTCGGCGACGACGTGCGCGGCGGCGTACGCGATGCGGCTCGACGGCGCGATGGCCGGCTTGCGCCAGGTCACGGGCTCGCGGGTGGTGTACGGTTCCAGCCGCCCGCCGGCCGTGGGCAGCAGCAGCGTCGTCACAGCTCGGGCACCTCGATCCTGCGGCCCTCGGCGGAGGAGCGCAGGCCCAGCTCGGCGAGTTGCACGCCGCGCGCGCCCGAGGCCAGGTCGTGCGGGAACGGCGCGTCCTCCAGCACGTGCCGGACGAACATCTCCCACTGCACCTTGAACCCGTTGTCGAACTCCTCGTTGTCGGGGACCTCCTGCCACTGGTCGCGGAACCCGTACGTCGCGGGCAGGTCGGGGTTCCACACCGGCATCGGCGTGGCCGAGCGGTGCTGCACCCGGCACCGGCGCAGCCCGGCCACCGCGCTGCCCTCGGTGCCGTCCACCTGGAACTCCACCAGCTCGTCCCGGTTCACCCGCACGTCCCAGGAGGAGTTGATCTGCGCGACGATCCCGCCCTCCAGCTCGAAGATCCCGTACGCCGAGTCGTCCGCGGTCGCCTTGTACTCCTGGCCGTTCTCGTCCCAGCGCACCGGGATGTGGGTCACCGCCTTGGCGATGACCGCCTCGACCCGGCCGAACAGGTTCTCCAGCACGTAGTTCCAGTGCGGGAACATGTCCAGCACGATCCCGCCGCCGTCCTCGGCGCGGTAGTTCCACGACGGCCGCTGCGCGGGCTGCCAGTCGCCCTCGAACACCCAGTAGCCGAACTCGCCCCGCACCGACAGGATGCGGCCGAAGAACCCGCCGTCGATCAGGCGGCGCAGCTTGCGCAGGCCGGGCAGGAACAGCTTGTCCTGCACCACGCCGTGCTTCACCCCGGCCTCGGCCGCGCGCCGGGCCAGCATCGTCGCGTCCTCCAGCGTCTCGGCCGTGGGCTTCTCCACGTAGACGTGCTTGCCCGCCTCCAGCGCCTTCACCACCGCGGGGACCCGCGCCGAGGTCACCTGCGCGTCGAAGTACACCGAGTTCGCCGGGTCGCCGAGCGCCGTGTCGAGATCGGTGGTCCACCGCGCCAGCCCGTGCCGGGCCGCGATGTCGGCGAGCTTGGCCTCGCTCCGCCCCACCAGCACCGGATCGAGCAGCACCCGCTCGCCCCCGTCCAGCGTCACCCCGCCCTGCTCGTTGATCGCGAGCACCGAGCGCAGGAGGTGCTGGCGGTATCCCATCCGCCCGGTGACGCCGTTCATCACGACGCCCAGGGTCCGTGTTGTCATGCTCGCCCCTTCGGAAAGCGCTTTCCCGTCCGACCGCTCAAACGTAAGGCCCGGCACGCACCGCCGTCAACCGTCCGGATCCGGCGCGAGAACCCGCTCACGGACCGTAATCCGCCGGGCATAATCGAAGCGTGATCTCACCGCGCATCCTGAGAGCCGACTGGCCGACGCTGCGCAGGGGGCTCGGGCCCGGCTACCGCGCCGCCTGGGAGAACAGGATTCCGGCACTGCGGGGGGCCTGCGCCTGATGCGCATGCCCGCCTTCCACGAGCGGCTGGTGTCGGTGCTCCTGCCCCTGTACGAGGCTTACGGACTGGTGCTCGCCGGAGGGTATGCGATGAAGGCGCACGGCTTCCTCGACCGGCCCGGTGACGATCTCGCCTTCGCGACCGGCAGGAGCCGTCCCCCGCTCCCCGAGATCGCCCACGGTGTGGCCGACGCGTTCCGGGCAGACGGTCTGGAGGTCGCCATGCCGGAGGTGAACGCCCGGCTGGGACGCCTCATCGTCACCGAACCCGTGACCGGGGAGCGCTGCGAACTCCATCTCCTGCGCGAGGCTCTGCAGCAGCCTCCGGTGCGGTGCGGTGACGTGCCGGTGGTGGCCGCGAACGACGCGGTGGGGCTCCAGCTCCGGGCGCTGCACGAGCGCAGCCTCGCCCGCGACCTGATCGACGTCGCGGCCGTGCGCGACCATTACACCTTCCGCGAGCTGGAGCATCTGGCCCGGCTGCACAACGAGGAGTTCTCGCTCGCCGAGCTCGTGATGCGCCTGGAGTTCGCGGAGCTCATCGGGGACGAGGAGTTCTTCGGCTACGGGGTCGATGAGGAGCAGGTGGCCGACATCCGCCGGTTCGCGCGTGAGTGGGTCGAGGACATCAAGCTGCGGCGCACCGACGACGGCGACACCGAGGGCTACGACTTCGACGTGCCCGACCCCGATTGAGCCCGACCCCGATTGAGCCCGACCCCGGCTGAGCCCGACCCCGGCTGACCCCAAGCGCCGGGTCACGCCGCGCCGGTGAGGCCGCGTACGGCCAGGCCCAGGCCGAGGAGCACCACCATGACGGCCGTGCCCGCCGGAGCCAGGGCCGACAGGCGGGCCGCCACGCCGCCGCCCGCGCGGGCCAGGCGCTCCAGGCGGCCGGCGAGCCTGACCAGCAGCAGGCCGGTCGCGGTCAGCGTGGCCGCCATCCCGATCCCGTACGCCGTCACCAGCGCGATCCCGAACCAGGTGCGGCCCAGGCCGATCGCGCCGAGCAGCACGATCAGCGCCGACGGGCTCGGCACCAGCCCGCCCGCCACGCCCAGGCCGACCAGGACGCCCCGGCCGGTGCGCTTCACGGCGGGCGCCCCGGCCGTCTCCGCCGTCTCCGTACGCTCCAGGAGCGCCAGTTGCCCGTGTCCGTGCCCGTGTCCATGGGCGTGGCCGTGTCCATGGCCGTGGCCGTGGCCGTGGCCGTGTCCGTGGCCGTGTCCGTGGCCGTGGCCGTGCCCATGCCTGTGCCCATGCCCATGCCCGTGCCCGTGTCCGTGCCCGTGTCCGTGTCCGTGGCCCGTCGTGGGCGGCGAGTGGCCGGGGCGCAGGGCGGCGTGCAGGAGGCGGGCGCCGAGGGCGGTGATGAGCAGGCCGCTGGCCAGGCCCAGCCAGGCGAGCACGGTCTCGCCCGCCAGGGCGGAGAAGGCGGTCAGGAGCAGGCCGACCGCGAGCACGCCCAGCGTGTGGGTGGCCGTGACCGTGGCGCCCACGACCAGCGCGTCGCGGGGGCGGCCCCGGCGGCCGGCCAGGTAGGCGGCCATGACCGTCTTGCCGTGGCCGGGGATCAGGGCGTGCCCGGCGCCGAGCACGATCGCGAGCAGCACGGCGAGCAGGCCGAGGGGCACGGTCAGCGACTCGACGCCGATCAGCCCGGTGAAGGTGCGGTCCAGGGCGGCGAACGCCTCCCCGATCGGGCCTCCGGTGGCGATGCCGGGCAGCGGAGCCGCGGCGGCGCCCGAGCCGGGGGCGACGGACAGCGTGGCGGTGCGCACATCGAGCGGGCTCGCCAGTAGGTCGTCCGGGTACGCGCGCAGCTCGCCGCTCACGCTGCTCGCCGGCACGTCCGACCGGGCCAGGCGTACGCCCCCGGCGACCGCGGTGATCTCCCGCCAGCCGATCCGGTCGGCGAGGTAGCCGTCGGCGAACTCGACCGTGGCGGTGCCCGCGAGGTCGGCGGGAGCGGTGAGAGCGCAGGTCAGACGGCTGGTGCGCAGGCCGCCCTGGCCGGGGGCGTAGGTGAGGGCGGACTCGCGCACGGTCCAGGCCACCGGTGCGCCGTTGACGGTTAGGCGCTGCGCGGCGGCCAGGTCGGCGCAGCGGGTCGCCGCGTACGCCTCGGGGCCGGCGGCCTCGACCTCCGAGGCGGCCTGGAGCGTGGGCAGCTCGGCCGAGTCGATCACCGCCGCGTTCTCCACGCGGTCGGCGTACACACGCAGGCCGTCGTAGTGGTTGACGGTGAAGTTGCCGAGCGGGTGGGCCGCGACGACGGCGGCCAGCACCAAGGGGGCGATCATGAGAACCTCGCGAGCGCGGGCAGGTCGGGGTCGAAGCGCGGGTTGTACTCCCGCGCCAGGCGTGCGGAACGCCGGGCGGCGTCCGTCATGCCGAGGGCCTTCTCGATCTCGGCGCGGTGGTGCCGCAGCAGCGCGTTGCGCCAGCCGGTGGCGGTGGCCTTCCTGGCGTGCTCCAGGGCCTCGGCGGACTCCCCGGCGCGGTGCAGGGCCCAGGCCAGGGCGTCGGCGGCGACCAGGTTGGGGTTGCGCGCGTACTCGGCCCTGGCGTGCCGGACGGCCGCCGCCGGGTCGCCGTGGTCGGCCTGGTACTCGGCCCAGGTCAGGTCGTCGCGCACGCCCGCCGCCTCGCCCAGCCGGCGCTGGGCGGCCAGCAGCCGCCACTGCGCCGACGGGTCCGCGCCCGTCTTGATCAGCACCTCGCCGTACTCCACGACGTACTGGGGGAGCGGCAGGCGGGCCACCACCTCGGCGTACGCCTGCGCGGCCTCGGCGAGCCGTCCGGCCAGCGCCAGGGCACGGGCCTGCCCGGCCAGCGCCGGGGTGAAGGCCGGGTACGCGGCCAGCGCCCGCGCGTACCTCCGCCGCGCGCCGTCCGGGTCGCCCGAGCGCAGCGCCAGCTCGCCGAGGTGGAACTCGCAGTACGCCACGTCGGCGGGCAGGTACGCGTCGGCCAGCGCCAGCTCCAGCATCCGGCGGGCCTCCTCGGCGTCGCCGCGCAGCTCGGCGGCGTACGAGGCCCGGGTGTAGGCCGCGACTCCGGGGCGCAGGCGCAGCATGCGGCCGATGGCGGCCTCGGCGTCGGCGTACCGGCCGAGCTGGGTGTAGGCGTCGGCGAGCACGCCCTGCGCGGCGGGACCGTACGGGTTGGCCCTGGCCGAGAGCGTGGCCAGGCGCACGGCCTCGGCGAAGTCGTGCCGCCCCGCCGCCAGCGCGGCCTGCCCGGTCAGCGCGGCGTGGTTCCCGGGGGACAGGGCCAGGGAGGTCGCCAGCGCGCGCTCGGCCTTGGGGTAGTAGGAGGGGTCGGCGGTGAGCCGGGCCTGCTCGACGTAGGCCGAGCCGAGCGTGGCCCAGGCCGTGTGGTCGCGCGGGAGCCGGGCCAGCCGGGCCTGCAGTCCCGCGACCAGGGCGTTCAGGTCGGTCACCCCGTGCAGGTCCTCGCCGTACGCCGCCTGCGGGACGGTGGCGGCGGGCGGCGGCGGTGGTGGTGGCCGCTCTCCGGGGAGGAGTGCGGCGCCCGCGGTGAGGGCCGCCGCCACCGCGACCACGGCGGCCGGCAGGGCGGCCCGGCGCGCGAGCCTTCTACGTGCGATGTCCATCTGGGCCTCGTCCATCTGGGCCTCTCAGGGGCGGCGGAAGCGGGGCTCGCCGGGTGGGGGGAGCGAGCCCCGCGGTCTGTGCCGGTCTATGCCGATGTGTGCCGGTTCGTGCCGGTGTGTGCCGCCGCCGTCAGCTCCGGTTGACGGCCTTGCCGCTGGGCAGCGGGACGTACGGGAAGGAGGTGCCGAACGGCTTGTCGTTGCGGTCCACCTTGTCGCCCGCCGCCAGGGCCTGGACGAGCTTGCCGGTCAGCGCGGCGCCCTCCACGGCCTGCAGTTCGATGTCCACCACGTCGTCGGTGAGGCGGCGGCCGTTCGGGAAGCCGGCCAGGTCGCCGGCGAGCACGCCGAGCCGGTTGGGGTCCTTGGCCGGCGGGATCGCCATGTTCAGCCGCAGCATCTCCGAGGGGCGGAACCGGTCCGGGTCGGCGTCCTTGTTCAGGATCTGCGAGTTCAGGTCGGCCTTGATCGGGCCGTTCCTCTTCGCGATGCCGGTCAGGAAGATCTCGACCAGGTCGTTGCGCGGCGTCTTCGGTGCCTTGATGCCGTAGACGGCCTCGATCAGCTTGGGCAGTTCGGGGTCGGTGACCCGCTTGACGACCGGCGCGACGCCGGCGTCCTTGGCCGGGGGCAGCGCGTTGAACGCGTCCTTCAGCCCGGCCGGGACCACGACCTCGTTGACCAGCGGGTTGCCCAGCCGCGAGACCTGCACCCAGCCGTCGGGCCCCCTCTTGTCGGTGGTCGCCCACACGCCGATGACCGGGTTGCGCCGGACGTCGTGCCGCAGCGCCACCTCGGCGGCGGGCACCTGGACGGCCAGCGTGCTGACGTTGTAGCCCTTGGTGGTGTCCTGGCCGACCTCGGACAGGTTGCCGCCGTACAGCAGGTCGAACACCCGCAGGTCCAGGAAGAACGGCTCGTCGGCCTGGCCGGCGAAGGTCTTGCCGCCGCCCGGGATGCCCACGACGGCCTGGTCGCGCAGCACCCCGTAGTCGGGCATGGACGCGGTGCCGACGTTGCTGGGCGCGACGACGCCGTCGTGCACCAGCGTCCTGGTCCCCGATCCGGTGATCCGCTTGAGCGTGTAGCGCTGCCGGAACAGCAGGTTCGGGTCGTTGAGCGAGGTCACCGGCCCGTTGTTGTACAGGAAGGTGGCGTTGCCCCGCCTGTCGTCGTCGCGGAACGTCCACTGGTAGACGACGTCGGGACGCGCGTCGCCGTCATTGTCGATCTTGATGTTGTAGCGGGAGCGCGTGTCGAAGGAGTAGAAGTTCGGGCCGCCGTTGGGCTCCTGGAACGGGATCCAGTTCGCCAGCAGGGTCACGGTGTCGGCCTTGTCGGGGCTGACGAACGCGTAGACGTCGGTGGTGTCGTTACGCGGGTCGCCCGCGATCATCGGCGCCTCGCGGTGCGAGGACGCCACACCGGTATCGGTGCGGAGCAGTGCGAACGAGGAAGCGGCCAGCGCCCCCGCGACGCCCAGCCCGACCAGCGCGCGCCGGTTGATCCGGAGCTCCATGTCGGTTCGGTCCTTTCGACCAAGGATGAGGGTGTGTCCAAGGACCCGGCCGGGGTTCCTCGACCCTCTATTCGCCGCTGGAGCGTCCGCGGATTGGCGCGAGTTCCGGGGCCGCCTCCCCTCAGCCCTCCACGGAGGTCATGATCTCGGAGTCGGCCGCGAACTGGGTGGTGGCCAGCTCCCGGTACAGCGCGTCGCCGGACACCAGCTCGGCGTGCGTGCCGATCGCGCGTACGCGGCCGGCCTCCAGCACCACGATCCGGTCGGCGCCGGTGACCGTGGACAGGCGATGCGCGATCACGAGCACGGTCGTCTCGCCCGCAACCTCGTCGATGACCTCGCGCAGCCGCATCTCGTTCACCGCGTCGAGCTGGGAGGTGGCCTCGTCGAGCAGCAGCACCCGGGGCCGGCGCAGCAGCGCCCGCGCGATGGCCACCCGCTGCCGCTCGCCGCCCGAGAGCATCTGCCCCCGGTGCCCGACCGCCGTCTCCAGCCCTTCGGGCAGCCGCTCCACCAGGTCGGTGAGCTGCGTACGCCGCAGCACCTCGGCGATCTCGGCGTCGGTGGCGCCGGGCGCGCCGAAGACCAGGTTCTCCCGCAGCGACCCGGCGAGCACCGGCGCGTCCTGCTCCACGTAGCCGATCGCGGCACGCAGCTCCGGCAGCGGCAGCTCGGTCAGATCGCGGCCGTCGATCAGGATCGACCCGGACGCCGGCTCGTAGAAGCGTTCGAGCAGCGCGAAGATCGTGGACTTGCCCGCGCCCGACGGGCCGACCAGCGCGGTCATGCCGCCCGCCGGCACCTCGAACGAGACGCCGTGCAGCGCGGGCGAGCGGTCCTCGCCGTAGTGGAAGTGCACATCGCGCAGCGACAGCGCCGCCGGCGTGCTCTCCTTCTCCGCGACCGGCTCGTCCAGCGGCTCGGTCTCCAGGTCCTCGATCTCGCGCAGCCGGGTCACCGCCGCCAGCCCGGTCTGGAGCTGGGTGACGCCTTCGACCAGCATCGAGATCGGACCGGTCAGGTAGAACAGGTAGAGCAGGAACGCGATCAGCGCCGAGATCTCCAGCGACCCGTTCGCCACCCTGATCCCGCCGACCCCGAGCACCGCCAGGAAGGCCAGTTGCACGCCGAGCCAGGTCGAGGTGCCCGCGATGGCGCTCCAGCGGGCCGCGGTCACGCCGCGCCGCCACGCCTCCCGCGCCGCCACCCGCACGGCCTCGGTCTCGCGCGCCTCCGCCCCCGACGCCTTGACCGTACGGAACGCCTGCAGCGCGCGGTCCAGCCCGGCGCCCATCTCGCCGAGCGCCATCTGCGCCTGCGCGGTGGCCCGGCCGATGCGCGGGAACACGAACAGCCCGATCGCCGCGATCAGGGTCAGCACACCGAGCGTGACCCCGAGCAGCACCGGGTCCATGGCCGCCATCAGGGCCACGCACCCGATCAGCATGAACACGGCCGTGATCCCGTTGGTCACGCCGCTGGTGCACACCGCGCGCAGCAGCGTCGTGTCGGCGGTCACCCGCGACAGCAGGTCGCCGGGCTTGAGCCGGTCCACATCGTGCACGCGTAACCGCAGCATGCGCCCGACCAGCCCGAGCCGGGCGCTCAGCACGATGCTCTCGGCGGTGCGCTCCAGCACGTACGACCCGGCGGCCGAGATCGCGGCCCCGCACAGCACCAGCACCGTCAACAGCACGATCGGCCCGGCGAGCGACCCGCCCGACCCGAACGCCTCGATCACCGTCTTCGCGACCAGCGGCTCGGCCAGCCCCGCCATCCCGCCCACGAAGCCGAGCAGACCGCCGGCGACCAACATCCACTTCTGCGGCCTGATGTGCGTGAGCAACAACCGCCACGACCCTCGGGGAATCACGTCCGTGAAACGGCCCGGATGATCGCCTCCGTTCCACCCCGAGCCGGAGAGGACCGGAAATCATTACAAAGTAGGAGGTCAGTTCCGCACAAAGGATGAAGCCACTTCGCCGCGCAGCGCGATTGACGAGCAGGAAACCGGGAACTTCGGCTGTGCGGAGCCTCTCCTTTCCGCACAAGGGGGGCCGGTTTCCCGGGGCGTGCGCCCGGGACTGCGGCCGTTGGGGGCATCTCCGGCGGAACCCGCAGGGGATGCCCCCTCATGACCCCACCCCACCCGCTCCACCACCCGCCACGTCGCCACCCGGCACGAACCCCGCGCCGCCCGCCACGTCGCACCCACCCCGCCCCCCACGCCACCTCGCAGTGGCCTTCGCGCCGCGCCGCCGCCTGGCACGTAGTCTGCGCCGCGTCGCCACCTGGCACCCACCCCGTACTCCGCGCCACCTCGCGCGCGCCTCCCGCCGCGCCGCTGCCCGGCGCGCTGCGCCGCGTCGCCACCTGGCACCCACCCCGTACTCCGCGCCACCTCGCGCGCGCCTCGCGCCGCGCCGCCGCCTGGCGCGCTCTGCGTCGCGTCGCCACCTGGCGCCCACCTCGCGCCGCGCGCCATCTGGCGCGCATCTCGGCCGTGCCGCCACCTGGCACCGCGCCGCGCGGTCACCTCGCAGGCACCTCGCGCTGCGGGGTCGCCTTGCACGCAGCCGGCGCCGCGGGCCACCTTGCACTGCGCACCACGCACCCACTAGCACCGCTGCCCCCACCCCCGGCCACCGCTTATCCACCGCCACTCCTGCCCTACCCGGGCCACACCGCCCAGGGGGAGCTCTGCCTCAGCGACAGCCCCTGCCCCCGCAGGCACCTGCCCCCATAAGACCGTCGCCCCCACCAGCGTGGGTGCGAAGTGGCACCGGTGGCGGCCAGGTGGAGCGGGGCGGGTGCGAGTGCGGGCGGGGTGTCAGTGGCGGAGGTGCCGATGGGGGCGGAGGTCGCGGCGGGGTGCTGTGGGCGGAGGTGAGCCTGGGAGCAGAGGTGCTGCGCCGGGCGGGTGTGTCCGAGTTCGGGAGGAGGCAGCGGGAGGGCACGCACATTCCGGTACTACGTCCCGTCCCGTCTTTTGGGAGATGCACCGCTGCCTGGACACTCCCCGGTGCGGTTCGTGCGGGCTGGTGTGTCTCTCTTTTCCGGTTCGCGGCCCGTCGCGGGTTGACCGGGGTGGGGTGGGGGGATGATGCTGAATGAGTTCATTCAACATGGGAGGGGTGCCGGGGATGGCGGAGAGCCGGGTCGTGCGGGCGGCGCGGGGGAGCGCGATGACCGCGAAGGGGTGGCCGCAGGAGGCGGCGTTGCGGATGATCTGCAACAACCTGGACCCGGAGGTGGCGGAGCATCCTGAGCGGCTGGTGGTGTACGGCGGGTCGGGTAAGGCGGCGCGTGACTGGGCCTCGTTCGAGGCGATCACCCGGTCGCTGACGCGGCTGGACGGGGATGAGACGCTGCTGGTGCAGTCCGGGCGGCCCGTGGGCGTGATGCGTACGCACGAGTGGGCGCCGCGGGTGTTGATCGCGAACTCCAACCTGGTGCCCGAGTGGGCGAACTGGGAGGAGTTCCGGCGGCTGGAGGCCGCGGGGCTGACCATGTACGGGCAGATGACCGCCGGGTCGTGGATCTACATCGGCACCCAGGGCATCTTGCAGGGCACGTACGAGACCTTCGCCGCGGTCGCGGCCAAGCGGTTCGGCGGGTCGCTGGCCGGGACGATCACGCTGACCGCGGGGCTGGGCGGCATGGGCGGGGCGCAGCCGCTGGCGGTGACCATGAACGGCGGTGTGGCCATCTGCGTGGACTGCGACCCGCGCTCCATCGAGCGGCGCATCGGGCACCGGTACCTGGACGTGCGGGCGTCCTCGCTGGAGGAGGCGCTGCGGCTGGCGTACGAGGCGCGTGACGCCCGACGCCCGCTGTCGATCGGGGTGGAGGCCAACGCGGCCGACGCCGTGCCCGCGCTGCTGCGCATGGGCGCCGAGATCGACGTGGTGACCGACCAGACCAGCGCGCACGACCCGCTGATGTACCTGCCGCTCGGCATCGCCTTCGCCGACATGGCCGCCGAGCGCGACAAGGACCCCGAGGGCTTCACGGCGCGGGCCCGCGAGTCGATGGCCCGGCACGTCGAGGCCATGGTCGGCTTCCAGGACGCGGGGGCCGAGGTCTTCGACTACGGCAACTCGATCCGGGGCGAGGCGCGGCTCGGCGGCTACGAGCGGGCCTTCGCCTTCCCCGGGTTCGTGCCCGCGTACATCCGCCCGCTGTTCTGCCAGGGCAAGGGGCCGTTCCGGTGGGCCGCGCTGTCGGGCGACCCGGCCGACATCGCGGCCACCGACCGGGCCATCCTGTCGCTGTTCCCCGACAACGAGCCGCTGGCCCGGTGGATCAGGATGGCGGGGGAGAAGGTGGCGTTCCAGGGGCTGCCCGCGCGCATCTGCTGGCTCGGCTACGGCGAGCGCGACCTGGCCGGGGAGCGGTTCAACGACATGGTGGCCTCGGGCGAGCTGCAGGCGCCGATCGTGATCGGGCGCGACCATCTCGACTGCGGGTCGGTGGCCTCGCCGTACCGCGAGACCGAGGGCATGCTCGACGGCTCCGACGCCATCGCCGACTGGCCGCTGCTCAACGCGATGGTCAACGTGGCGAGCGGGGCGTCGTGGGTGTCGATCCACCACGGCGGCGGCGTCGGGATCGGCCGCTCGATCCACGCCGGGCAGGTCACGGTGGCCGACGGCAGCGCGCTGGCCGGGGAGAAGCTGGCGCGGGTGCTGTCCAACGACCCGGGCATGGGCGTGATCCGGCATGTGGACGCCGGCTACGAGGACGCCGTGAGCGTGGCCGCCCAGCGGCGGGTGCGGATTCCGATGCGCGAGCCGTGACGGCGCTCGCGTCCCGGAGGCGTCGGGTAGGTTGCCTGGAATGACCGGTGGGGCTGGAGGTGTTGGGCAGTACGTGGGGGACGGACTCGACAGACTTCTCGAAGGACGACGGCTCTCACCGGTGCAGCGGCGCATCGCGCACTATCTCGCCGAGAACCTCACCGAAGCGATCTTCCTGTCCAGCGTCGAGTTGGCCGAGCGGGCCGGCGTCAGCCAGCCCTCGGTCACCCGGTTCGCGATGGGGCTGGGTTTCGCCGGCTATCCCGAGCTGCGGCAGGCTCTGCGCCCGCTGGTCATCGGGGGCGAGGTCGCGCCGGAGCCGGGGGTGCGCCACGAAGGCGCGCGGCGCATGGCCGAGGCCGTGGACGACGAGCTGCGCAACCTGACCGCGGTGCGCAACCGGCTCAACGGCCGCCCGGCCGCCGACTCCGACGGCCACGGCGGCGAGGGCGGCGGGCTGGCCGAGCGCCTGACCGAGCTGGGCGGGGCGCTGGCGGCCTCGCAGCCGCTGCCGGTGCTGGGGCTGCGGGTCTCCGAGGGCCTGGCCACGACCTTCGGCTACTACGCGCGGCGCATCCACCCCGATGTGCGGCTGCTGACCCACGGCGGCTCCGAGCTGGCCGACGGCCTGCACGCCGCGCGGCGCGCGGGCGCGGAGTGGCTGGTGGCCGTGGTGCTGCCGCGCTACCCGGCCGAGGCCGTGCAGGCCCTGCGGTACGCCGACCGCCTGGGCCTGCGCATCGCGGTGATCAGCGACCGGCCCGCAGTGCCGTTCCCGGCCCAGGTCGTGCTGGACGCCCCGGTGAGCGACCGGCTGGTCTTCGACTCCCACGCGGCGCCGCTGGCCCTGGCCATGCTGCTGGTGGAGGCCATGGCCGACGCGGCGCCGCTGCGCACCCGGGCCCGGCTGGAGGAGCTGGAGCGGATGACCGAGGAGACCGGCGCCTTCCACCACGGCGCAGCCGAGAACTAGCCGGCGAGCCTGCGCATCGAGCGCACCGACCACGTCAGGGCCAGCACGGCCAGGACGAGGGTGAGCCCGAACGCCAGCGGGATCGAGCCGTCGCCGAGGTCGCCGGCGAACAGCGCCCGGCCGGCCTCGACGGCGTGGTAGAGCGGGTTGAACAGGGCCACGGTCTGCATCCACTGCGGGGCCAGCGACATCGGCAGCAGGATTCCGGTGAGCAGGATCAGCGGCATCGCGAAAAACTGCATGATCTGCGACATGCCGTTCTCGTCGCGCACGGCCAGCGCCATGCCGTACGACAGGCCGGAGGCGAGCATGCCGACGACCGCCATCAGCAGCAGCATGAGTAGCAGGCCGATCGGGTCGGCCCGCATCCCCATCAGCGCGGCCAGGCCGACCACGAGCAGGGCCTGCACGATGAGCTGGACGACGTCGCGGAGCGTGCGGCCGAGCACGATGGCGGGCCGCCACACCTGGCTGACGGCCAGCCGCTCCAGGTAGCCCTCGCGCAGCTCGTAGATCATGCCGAAGCCGACGAACAGCGAGCCGAACAGCGCGACCATCATCATCACGCCGGGCGTGAACGCCTCCAGCGCCTCGGCCTGTGAGGCGCCGACGGCGCCGGTGTTGGCGAGCAGCGGGGCGAACAGCAGCAGGTACAGCACCGGCTGGAGCACGCCGAACAGCGGCCAGATCGGGTTGCGCAGGGTGGAGCGCAGCTCGTACCCGAGGAAGAGCATCGTGTGCTTGAGCATTGGGGGGGTCCCGTCGGTCAGGCCGCGTCGCGCAGCGAGCGGCCGGTGTGGCGGAGGAAGACGTCGTCGAGGGTGGCGCGGTCCAGCGCGATCGACCGGATGGCGATGCCGTGCTCCTCAAGGGCGCGCAGCAGGTGGGGCAGGCGGTGCTCGCCGTCGTCGAGGTACGCGCGCAGCACGCCGTCCTCGGGGCGTACCTCCTTGACGTACTCCTGGGCGCCCAGCAGGTCCGTGGCCCGCCCGGCGGCGCCGTCGGCGAGCCGCAGCGTCACCACGTCGCCCGCGACCTGCTTCTTCAGTTCGGCCGGCGTGCCCTCGGCGACGACCAGGCCGTGGTCGATGATGGCGAGGCGGTCGCACAGCGCGTCGGCCTCGTCGAGGTAGTGGGTGGTGAGCAGCACGCTGGTGCCCCGCTCGCGCAGGGCGCGCACCTCGTCCCACAGGTTGGCCCGGTTCTGCGGGTCCAGGCCGGTGGTGGGCTCGTCCAGGAACAGCAGCGGGGGCTCGTTGACCAGGCCGATGGCCAGCGCGATGCGGCGCTTCTGGCCGCCGGACAGCGTGCGCACCGGGCGGTCGGCGACCTCGGCCAGGCTGAAGGCGGCCAGCAGTTCCGCGGCCCGCTTGTCCGCCTCGTGCCTGGTCATGCCGGCGATGCGGGCGGCCAGCACGATGCCCGCGCGGCCGGTCGCGTTCTCGTCCACGCCGCCCGCCTGGCCGACGTACCCGATCCGCCGCCGGACCTTGGCCGGCTCGGCGCGTACGTCGTGCCCGGCGACGGTGGCGGTGCCCTCGGTGGGCTCGATCAGGGTGGCGAGCATGCGCACGGTGGTGGTCTTGCCGGCCCCGTTGGGGCCGAGGCAGGCGAAGATCTCGCCCTCGCCGATGGTCAGGTCGATCCCTTTGACGGCCTCCACGATCTGGTGGCCGCGTTGCCCGCGCCGGGCGCGCGTCTTGAAGGACTTCTTCAGTCCCCGGGCGTCAACGATCACGGTGTCTCCAGGGTGGGTCGGGGGTGTCAACGTACATTGACAGATATGTGTCCGTCAACCTTGGTTGACGGCGTGCCGTGGTGGTGTCAGGGCAGGTCGCCGGACTCGACCCGGCCCATCGCCTCGCGCAGCCAGTCGAGCTGGGCGCGCAACTGGGCCGACTGCAGGCGCAGGTTCTCGTCGATGTGCCGGGGCGCGCCGTACGCCTGCTTGGCGCCGAGGGCTCGTTCGAGCATCTTGAGCGACAGTTCGAGCTGCTCGGCCCGCCCGCGCATGGCGTCGAGGAGCTGCGGCCGGTCCAGGCGGTCCATGAAGGTCAGGGCCACCTGGAACGGATCGACGATCGGCTTGATCTCCCACCAGTACCCGAAGAGCCTGCTGTGGAAGTCCTGCCGCCCGGCGTCGGTGATCGCGTAGACGGTCTTGCCGCCCCTGCCCCCTTCCACCACTTCGAGCAGGCCCTCGTCGGCCATCTTGGCCAGGCCGTGGTAGATCGAGCCGAAGGCGACGTTGGCCCAGTTGTCGGCGCCCCACAGCTCCAGCCGGCGCCGCACCTCGTAGCCGTGCAGCGGGCCGTCCAGCAGGACGCCCAGGATCAGTATCCGGGTCGAGGAGGACATGCTCAAGTTTGAGTACAAATTTGAGTAGAAGTCAAACGCATTCCGCTGAATGAAGTCATTCACTAGGGTGGAGGGGTGACAGAGGCGACGTTCGACGGCATGTGGCGGGCGATCTCCGAGGTGGGGCGCGACCCCGGGGGCGGATACACACGCGACGCCTGGTCGCCCCCCGACCTGGAGCTGCGCGAGTGGTTCCGGCAGGAGGCCGCGCGGCGCGGGCTCGACGCGCACGAGGACCGCAACGGCAACATGTGGGCCTGGTGGGGCGACCCCGACACCCCCGGCGGCGGCGTGGTGACCGGCAGCCACCTCGACTCGGTGCGCCAGGGCGGCGCGTACGACGGCCCGCTCGGCGTCGTGTCCGCCTTCGCCGCGCTCGACGACCTGCGCGCCCGCGGCGTACGCCCCCGCCGCCCCGTCGCGGTCGCCTGCTTCACCGACGAGGAGGGCGCCAGGTTCGGCGTGCCCTGCATCGGGTCGCGGCTGCTCACCGGCGCGCTCGACCCCGGCCGCGCCCGCGCGCTGACCGGCGACGACGGCGGCACCCTCGCCGAGGCGATGCGCGCCGCCGGGCGCGACCCCGGCGGGCTCGGCCGCGACGAGACGACCCTGCGCCGCGTCGGCGTCTTCGTCGAGCTGCACGTCGAGCAGGGCCGGGCGCTGGTGCACGAGGAGGCGCCGGTCGGGGTCGGCCGG
Source organism: Thermocatellispora tengchongensis (assembly GCF_014202315.1). Lineage (GTDB taxonomy): Bacteria > Actinomycetota > Actinomycetes > Streptosporangiales > Streptosporangiaceae > Thermocatellispora > Thermocatellispora tengchongensis. Next base: position 99,384 of record NZ_JACHGN010000022.1, read on the forward strand.
GCCATCTGGCCGCACGGCCGCTGGCGGCTGGAGTTCCGCGGCCGGGCCGACCACGCCGGCACCACCCGCCTCGCCGACCGCGACGACCCGATGCTGCCCTTCGCCGAGACCGTGCTCGCCGCCCGCGAGGCCGCGCGGCGGCACGGCGTGGTCGCCACCGTGGGCAAGGTGCGGGTGCGGCCGGGCAGCGCCAACGCGATCCCCGGGCGGGTCACCGCCTGGCTCGACGCCCGGGGCCCGGAGGAGGGCCCGGTGCGCGCCCTGGTCGCCGAGCTGGCCCCGCGCGCCGCCGAGGTCGCCTGCGAGTCGTGGACGCCCCTGGTGGAGTTCGACCCCGCGCTGCGCGACCGGCTCGCCGCCGCGCTCGGCGGCGTCCCCGTGCTGCCCACCGGCGCCGGCCACGACGCCGGCGTCCTCGCCTCGGCAGGGGTCCCCAGCGCCATGGTGTACGTCCGCAACCCGACGGGAATCTCCCACTCTCCGGAGGAGCACGCCGAGCCGGACGACTGCCGCGCCGGAGTCGCCGCGCTCGCCCGGGTAGTGGAGGAGCTGTGCACGTGAGCTACTGGTGCGAGCTCGCCTGGGTGCCTCCGGGGGAGGTGGCCGAGGGCGTGCTCGTGCGGGTCGAGGGACGCCGGATCGCCGAGGTCGTGCCCGGCGTGGCCGGGCCGCCCCCCGGCTCCGTGGCCCTGGCCGGGCTCACCCTGCCCGGCCTGGCCAACGCCCACTCCCACGCCTTCCACCGTGCGCTGCGCGCGACCACGCAGGCGGGCAAGGGCGACTTCTGGACCTGGCGGGAACGCATGTACGACGTCGCCGCCGCGCTCGACCCCGACTCCTACCTGGCGCTGGCCCGCGCGACGTACGCGGAGATGGCCCTGGCCGGGGTGACCTGCGTGGGGGAGTTCCACTACCTGCACCACGGGCCCGGCGGGCGGCCGTACGACGACCCGAACGCCATGGGCCACGCGCTGGTGGCCGCCGCGCGCGAGGCGGGGCTGCGCATCACGCTGCTCGACGCCTGCTACCTCACCGGCGGCGTGGGCGGGGCGCCGCTGACCGGCGTACAGGAGAGGTTCGGCGACGGCGACGCCGCCCGGTGGGCCGGGCGGGTGGAGGCGCTGGCCGCCGCGTACGCCCACGACGAGGACGTGGAGATCGGCGTGGCCGTCCACTCCGTGCGCGCGGTGCCGCCCGGCGAGATGCACGTCGTCTCGGAGTTCTCCCACCACCACGCGGTGCCGTTGCACGCGCACGTGTCCGAGCAACCTGCGGAGAACGAGGCGTGCGAGCGGGCGCACGGCATGTCTCCGGTACGCCTGCTGTACGAGCGCGGCGTGCTCAGCCCCCGCTTCACCGCCGTCCACGCCACCCACGTCGGCGGGCGCGACCGGGGGCTGCTCGGCGAGTCGGGCGCGTACGTGTGCATGTGCCCCACCACCGAGCGCGACCTCGCCGACGGCATCGGCCCGGCGCGCGAGCTGTGCGAGGCGGGCTCCCCGATCACCCTGGGCACCGACGGCCACGCCAGCATCGACATGTTCGAGGAGGCGCGCGCGGTCGAGCTGGACGAGCGGCTGCGTACCGGGCGGCGCGGCCACTGGACCGCCGCGGAGCTCCTCCAGACCGCCACCGCCTGCGGCCACGACTCGCTCGGCTTCCCCGACGCCGGCACCCTGGTGCCGGGCGCGTGGGCCGACCTGGTGTCGGTCCGGCTCGACTCCGTGCGCACGGCCGGCGCGCGCCCCGAGACCGCCGCCGAGGCCGCCGTCTTCGCCGCGACCGCCGCCGATGTTCATTCAGTGGTATCCAGTGGCCGCCGGATCGTGACCGAAGGCCGCCATGTTCTCGGGGACGTGGGTGCCATGCTTGGGGCAGCGATCCGGGAGATCACATGACATCAGTCCTCTTCGACGAGATCGGGGTGCTCTACACCGGCGACCCCGAGCGCGAGGAGCTCGCGAACGCCGCGGTGGTGATCGAGGGCGACGCCGTGGCGTGGGTGGGCCCGTCCGGCGAGGCGCCCGAGGCCGACGAGCGGGTGGACGTCGAGGGGCGCTGCGTGGTCCCCGGCTTCGTGGACAGCCACTCCCACCTGGTCTTCGCCGGCGACCGCACCGAGGAGTTCGCCGCGCGCATGGCCGGCAGGCCCTACTCGGCGGGCGGCATACGCACCACCGTCGAGGCCACCCGGCACGCCGCCGACTCCGAGCTGGCCACGCGCACGGCCGCGCTGGTCGCCGAGATGCTGTCCCAGGGCACGACCACCGTCGAGATCAAGAGCGGCTACGGCCTGACCGTGGCCGACGAGCGGCGCGCGCTGGAGATCGCGGGCGCGTTCACCGAGGAGACCACCTTCCTGGGGGCGCACGTCGTGCCCGCCGAGGTGCCCGCCGACGACTACGTCCGCCTGGTCACCGGCCCCATGCTGGAGGCGTGCGCGCCGCACGCGCGCTGGATCGACGTGTTCTGCGAGCGCGGGGCCTTCGACGGCGACCAGACCCGCGAGATCCTGGCCGCCGGGCTCAAGGCCGGGCTCGGCGCCCGGGTGCACGCCGCCCAGCTCGGCCCGGGGCCCGGCGTGCGGATCGCCTGCGAGCTGGGCGCGGCCTCCGCCGACCACTGCACCCACCTCACCGACTCCGACGTCGAGGCGCTGGCCTCCTCCGGCGTGGTGGCCACCCTGCTGCCCGGCGCCGAGTTCTCCACCCGCTCGCCCTATCCCGACGCCCGCCGCCTCATCGACGCCGGGGTGACCGTCGCCATCGCCACCGACTGCAACCCCGGCTCGTCGTTCACCTCCTCCATGTCCTTCTGCGTCGCGCTGGCCGTGCGCGAGATGCGCATGACGCCGCTGGAGGCGATCAGGGCGGCGACGTACGGCGGGGCGCGGGCGCTGCGCCGCGCCGACGTGGGCGTGCTGCGCCCCGGCGCCCGCGCCGACCTGGTGCTTCTCGACGCCGCCTCCTACGTCCACCTGGCCTACCGGCCCGGCGTGCCGCTGGTGCGGCAGGTGTGGCGCGAGGGCCGAAGAGTGGTCTGACGCCCCGCGCGGGAGCGAAATAGGCCCCCGGAACGCGGTGACATCCTCCGTAGGGAGGAATCCAGAACCGTCCTGCGGGCGTATCTCTTGAGGGAATCTTTGCCTCGGCCGGCTCGTTCATCGGGGTGAACGGCAAGTTCGGGCGCGGCGGGAACGAGGTGCCAAGGGGATGGCAAGGCCCACGGGGAATCGCACGCAGGAGCAGCAGGCCACCGAGCGGGACCTGCTGGGGACCTACCTGGCAGAGATCGGGCGGGTCCCGCTGCTCTCCGCGGCGGAGGAGGTCGAGCTCGCCAAGCGCATAGAGGCGGGTCTTTACGCCGAGCAACTGCTCGACAGCGCGCTCAGCGAGCCGCGTACGGGGGACGCGACCGATGAGGAGCTGGAGCGCCTGGCGGTGTCCGGCCAGCGGGCCAAGGACGAGTTCATCCAGGCCAACCTGCGCCTGGTCGTGGCGGTGGCGCGCAAGTACTCCGGGCGCGGCATGCCGCTCATCGACCTGGTCCAGGAGGGCAACCTGGGCCTGGTGCGCGCGGTGGAGAAGTTCGACTACCGCCGCGGCTACAAGTTCTCCACCTACGCCACCTGGTGGATCCGCCAGTCGGTGGGCCGCGCGATCCACGAGCAGGCCCGGCCCGTACGCCTGCCCACCCACGCCGGCGAGCAGATGACCCGGCTGATGCGGGTCCGCCGCGACATGCTGGCCGAGTTCGACATGGAGCCCACCGACAGCGACCTGGCCGAGGTCCTCGACCTGCCCATCGAGCGGGTGCGCGAGCTGCGCCGCTGGGCCTCCGACCCGGTCTCGCTCCAGCTCGGCGTGGGCGACGAGGACGAGACCGAGCTGGGCGACATGATCGCCGACGAGACCTGGGCCGACCCCGAGCAGCAGGCCATCGACGTCCTGGAGCGCGAGCGCCTGGAGCACTGGCTGACCGGCCTGGAGGGCCAGGTCCGCGAGATGCTGCGCTGGCGCTACGGCCTGATGGACGGCCGCGAGCACACCCTCACCGAGGTGGGCGAACGCTACGGCATCGGCCGCGACCGCGCCCGCCGAATCGAGCGCGACGCCCTGGCCCGCCTCCGCAAGATGGCCACCGCCGCCTGACCCACGTTCCACCCCCCCACGCCGCGCGTCACCTCCCGGTGCGTGCGGCGTCCGCGTCTCCGGACAGCACGGTCCCGCGCCCGCGCTCCCAGGGTGCGTGCGGCGGACACGGGGTGCGTGGGGTGGGGAGTTTCCGGGCTGACGAGGACGGGGCGCGTTCCTGGGGTGGGTGCAGTGCATACGGGGTGGGTGGAGTGGGGAGTTCCCGGGCTGACCGTGACCGCGCCGTGCTCCCGGGGTGAGTGGGGCGTGCACGGGATGCGCGGCACGAGGAGTCCCCGGGCCGACGCGACCGCGGCGCTCCCGGGTGGGAGCGGCGTGCACGGGGGCATGGAGCGGGAGTCCCGGGCCGACCGCGACCCGCGCCGCGTTCCTGGGGTGGGTGCAGTGCATACGGAGTGGGTGGAGTGGGGAGTCCCCGGACCGGCCGCAACCGCGCTGCGCTGTCCGCGCTGCGCTGTCCGCGCTGCGCTGTCCGCGCTGCGCTGTCCGCGTTGCGCTCTCCGGGGTGGGTGCGGCGTGCATGAGGTGCCCGGGGCGGGGGAGTTCCCGGGCCACCCTGCCTGCGCCGCGCTCCCCGGGGCGGGTGGGCGTGCACGGGGCGCGTGGAGCGGGGGTCCCCAGGCTGACGTGACCGCGCCGCGTTCCGGGGGCGGGGGCGGCGTACATGAGGGCGTGGAGCGGGGAATCCGCAAGGGCCACCATGTCGCGAGACCGCGCTTCTCGCGCCGCGCCGTGCTTCCCGGGATGGGGGCGGCGTGCATGGGTGCGTGGTGGAGCGGGGAGTCCCCCAGGGCGATCATGACCATGCCTCGCTCCGGGCGTGGCGCGGTGGTCGCGGGGCGGGGCGGTCTTTGGCGGGTGTGGGGCGTATTGGGGCTATGGGGATGTCCGAAACTTTTGTGAAACATCACATGGCCGAGATTCACGTACGCGAAACACGCAAGGTCGTGGCTTGAAACGGCGGAAGACGACGCTGTGGGCGCAACGGAGGGCGAAGCCATGCCCCACAGGCTGTGGCCGACCCCCCCGGAACGACGTCAGTGCGCAGCCGGTCAATGAAGCCCTGGAGGCGCTCACTGCGATAGGGACCACCGGCCACACGCCATTTGTAAGGAGGGTCGCTTCGAATGGAGATCGATAGCGGCACCACAGCCTGGATGCTCGTGAGCACCGCTCTCGTGCTGCTCATGACTCCGGGTCTCGCGTTCTTCTACGGGGGCATGACCAGGGCCAAGAGCGTCCTGAACATGATGATGATGTCCTGGGTCAGCATCATCGTGGTGACCATCGCCTGGGTGCTCTACGGCCACTCGCTGGCCTTCGACCCCGCGGGCGACGGCGAAGGGTTCGTGAATCAGATCGTCGGCGGTCTCGACAACCTCGGCCTGTCCGGTCTGGTGGACACCGCGACGAAGGACGACGGCACGGGCATGCCGAACCTCGTCTTCTCGGCCTTCCAGATGACCTTCGCGATCATCACGGTGGCGCTGATCAGCGGTGCCATCGCCGATCGTGCCAAGTTCGGCGCGTGGGTGGTCTTCGGGCTGGTGTGGGCCACCCTGGTCTACTTCCCCGTGGCGCACTGGGTGTGGGGCGGCGGCTGGCTGAGCGGCCTCGGCATCATGGACTTCGCCGGCGGCACGGTCGTGCACATCAACGCCGGAGCCGCGGCGCTTGCGGTCGCGCTGGTGCTGGGCAAGCGGGTCGGCTGGCGCAAGGACCCGATGCGCCCGCACAACCTGACCCTCGTGCTCCTCGGCGCGGGTCTGCTGTGGTTCGGCTGGTTCGGCTTCAACGCCGGTTCGGAGCTCGCCGTCGACGGCGTCACCGGCCTGGCGTTCATGAACACCCAGATCGCCACCGCGGTCGCGGCCGGCGCCTGGATCCTGGTGGAGAAGCTGCGCGACGGGCACTCGACCACGCTGGGCGTCGCCTCCGGCGCGGTCGCCGGCCTGGTCGCGATCACCCCGGCCTGCGGTTTCGTCGAGCCGTGGGGCGCCTTCATCATCGGCGCCATCGCCGGTGCCGCCTGCTCCTACGCGGTGGGCCTGAAGTACAAGCTCGGCTACGACGACTCGCTCGACGTGGTCGGCGTGCACCTGGTCGGCGGGGTCATCGGCGCCGTGGCGCTCGGTTTCATCGCCACCCGCCCGGCCCTGGAGGGGCAGCAGGAGGGCATCCTGACCGGCGGCCCGATCGGGCAGCTCGGCGTCCAGGCGCTCGGCCCGGTCGCGGTCGGCGTCTACTCCTTCGTGATCTCCTGGATCCTCGCCAAGGTGATCGACAAGACCATGGGCTTCCGTATCTCCCAGGAGGACGAGGTCACCGGCGTCGACATCACCACCCACGCCGAGACCGGCTACGACCTCGGCACGATTCACTCCTCGGGTGTCGCCTCGCCCAACGGCCCGGCGGCGGTCCCCACCCCCGCTGGTAAGAAGGTGGACGCATGAGACTGATCACCGCAGTCATCAAGCCCTTCAAGCTCGATGACGTGAAGGCCGCCCTGGAGCAGTTCGGCATCAAGGGCATGACGGTCAGCGAGGCCAGCGGCTACGGCCGCCAGCGCGGGCACACCGAGGTGTACCGCGGCGCCGAGTACCAGGTGGACCTGGTGCCCAAGGTGCGCCTTGAGGTGCTGGCCGAGGAGGAGGACGCCGAGGACGTCATCGACGTCATCGTCAAGGCCGCCCAGACCGGCAAGATCGGCGACGGCAAGGTGTGGTCCGTGCCGGTGGACACGGTGGTCCGGGTCCGCACCGGGGAACGCGGGCCGGAGGCGCTGTAGCCGAAATGATGAGAGGCGACGCTCGCTCGTTCGCCCCGGCCCGCAAGGAGCGGGCCGGGGACATCGACAGGTGGCTCACCGACCTCCTTCGTACGGCGTGCGCGATGCCGTACCCGCGGGAGCGCGGTGACGCGAAGGGCGGACCGCTCGCCACCGACGAGCGCGGCACCACGCTCGGTGTCGCGCTCGTCGCGGTCGGCAGCCTGGGGCGGGGTGAACTCGCCCCCGGCAGCGACCTTGACCTGGTCCTGTTGCACAACGGCCGCGACGACGTGGCCAGGATCGCCGACCGCATCTGGTATCCCATCTGGGACTCCGGGGTCGGGCTCGACCACTCGGTACGCACGGTGGACGAGGCGGCCAAGGTCGCCCGGGAGGACCTCAAGGCGGTGCTGGGCCTGATCCAGGCCCGGCACATCGCCGGAGACCCGGAGCTGACCCGGGCGGTGCGCGAGACCGTGCTGGCCGACTGGCGCGCCGACTCCCGGCGCAGGCTCGCCGAGCTGCGCGACTCCGCCGACAAGCGGGCGGAGGCGAGCGGCGAGCTGGCCTTCCTGCTCGAACCCGACCTGCGCGACTCGCGGGGCGGGCTGCGCGACGTTCAGGCGATGCAGGCCGTGGCCGCCGCCTGGGTGGCCTCGGCGCCCGGACCCCGGGTGCGCGAGGCGTACGAACTGCTGCTCGACATCCGGCACGGCCTGCACCTCGTCACCGCCCGCGGCACCGACCGCCTGGTGCTCCAGGAGCAGGACGCCGTCGCGGGCACGCTCGGCCTCCTGGACGCGGAGGCCCTGATGCGCAGGCTCGCCGAGGCCGGCCGGACGATCTCGCACGCCTTCGACTCCACGTGGCGCACGGTGGACCGGCTGCTGTCGGGGCCCGTGCCGCGCGGGCGGCGCCCGCTCGCCGACGGCGTGGTCGAGCACGGCGGCGAGGTCGTGCTCGCGCGCGGCGTGAACCCGCGCAAGGACCCCGTGCTCGTGCTCCGCGCCGCCGCCGCCGCGGCGGAGGCGGGGCTGCCGCTGGCCCCCGCGACCGTGACCATGCTGGCCAACCAGTCGCCGCCGATGCCGGTGCCGTGGCCGGATGAGGCGCGTGATGCGCTTGTGGCCCTGCTGGGCGCTGGGAGGGCCGCGGTGCCCGTCTGGGAGGAACTGGACCAGGCGGGCGTCCTGGTGCGTCTGCTGCCCGACTGGGAGCGCGTACGGCACCGTCCGCAGCGCAACCCGGTGCACAGGTACACCGTGGACCGCCATCTGATCGAGACCGCGGCCGGGGCGGCGGCGTACACGCGTGAGGTGTCGCGCCCGGACCTGCTGCTGATCTCGGCGCTGCTGCACGACATCGGCAAGGGCTGGCCCGGCGACCACTCCTCCACCGGGGAGGTCGTGGCGCGCGACATCGGCGCGCACATCGGGCTGCCGCCCGCCGACGTGGAGATCCTGGCCACGGTGGTGCGGCACCACCTGCTGCTGCCCGAGACGGCCACCAGGCGCGACCTGGACGACCCGGTGACGATCTCGCGGGTGGCCGAGGCGGTGGGCACCCGGGAGGTGCTGGAGCTGCTGGCCGCCCTGGCGGTGGCCGACGGCCATGCCACCGGCCCGGCCGCGTGGAACTCCTGGAAGGCGTCGCTGGTCTCCGACCTGGTACGCCGTGTGCGCTCGGTGCTCTCGGGCACCCCTCTCCCTCCGGCTCCTTCGCTCTCGCCCGAGCAGGCCGCCCTCGCCCGGCACGGCGGCGGCGCCGTGCGGGTCAACGGCGGCGCGGTCACCGTGGTGGCCCCCGACCGGCCCGGTCTGCTGTGGCGGGCGGCCGGCGTGCTCGCCGCGCACCGCCTGGTGGTGCGGTCGGCGCAGGCGGCGTCGGCGGGGTCGACGGCGGTGATCGAATTCTCCGTCGTGCCGGAGTATGGCACGCCACCGGACCCGGCGATGCTGGAATCCGACCTCCGCCTGGTCCTCGCCGGGCGGCTCGACATCGAGCAGCGCCTCGCCCGGCGTACCCGGTCGATGCGGCCCCCGCGCGTGCCCGTGGCGCCACCTAGAGTGACCGTCCTGGAGGACGCGTCCGAGACCGCGACCGTGGTAGAGGTCCGGGCTCATGACCGTCCGGGGCTTTTGTGGCGGATTGGCAGAGCTTTCGGCGAATGCGGTCTTGACGTACAGGCGGCACGCGTGGAGACTCTCGGCGCAGAAGCGGTGGATGTCTTCTATGTTGTGGACCGCGCCGGTCGCCTTCTGGCAGATGAAGATCAGCGCAACCAGGTTCGCAACCAGGTGCTCGCTGCGCTACGGTAGCCAGGCAGTCCAGCACATTCTGTCACCTTTGTAACGATTCAATCCGGCTTAGCCGGTCTTTCCAATATGCTTCGTGACCCTGTGGTCGAATAGGCCTGGTTTGGTTGCGACGGTTGGGGGTAGCGGGAGCGTGGCGACGGGTAGTACCGAGAGTGGTCGTACCGCCAAGCACGATCGCGGGCGGCCCTCTTTCGCGAAGCGCGTGTTCGCGCTGCGAAACTGGCGAGTGCGAACGCGGTTGACCGCGTTGATCCTCGTGCCGACGCTCGTCAGCGTGTGGCTGGCCGGCTCGAGCGTCATCGAGTCGGTCGACCGCGTCACCGCCTTCGAGCGCACCGAAGCCGCGGCCGAGTACGCGCAGAACATCAGGGACCTCGCCGTGGCCCTCGGCGAGGAGCGGGACATGAGCCAGTGGGCCATCTACCGCAAGGTGGCCACCCTCAACGGCAAGCGGGTACGCCTGGCCACCGAGGTCACGACCCGCCAGAAGGCCACCGACACCCTGATCACCCGTGTGAAGGCCGACTTCGACAAGATCGACCCCTCCTTCGGCGCCCGTGTGGTCGAGGCCAAGGAACAGTCGCTCATCCAGCTCAACGGGCTCGCGGACGTCCGGAAGGAGACCCCGGTCCGCGTCGCGCCGTACACCTCGCTGATCACCTCGCTGCTGCGGGTGCACGACGAGCTGATCACCGTCGCCAGCGACCCCGAGACCGTCGGTGACTTCCGCGGTCTGAGCGCTCTGGCCCACGCCAAGGAAGAGGCGTCCAAGCAGCGCGTCCGGCTGGTCATCGGCGCCTTCCAGCCGGCACTGGTGACCGACCAGGAGCTGGAGGACTTCATCGCCTCCCGCTCCCGGCAGGGTCAGCGACTGGCCGAGTTCACCGCGGAAGCCGGCGCGGAGAACGTGGCGTTCCTGAACTCCACGCTGACCAACGCCCAGCGCTACCGGGCCGAGCTGACCAAGCAGCGCGCCATCACGATCCAGGTGACCTCCGCCCGGGTCGCCCAGGGCGCCCTGGTCAGCGACGTCGGCCAGTGGTTCGACGACAACACCGTCACCATCGACCTCATCGGCCAGATCGAGAAGCGGGTGGCCGAGGACGTCGTCACGCGCCTCGACTCGCTGGCGGGCACCGCGCAGCGCAACGCCGCCACCGCCGGTGCCTTCATCGTCGTCCTGCTGCTCCTGGTCCTGGCGCTGACCGTGTTCATCGCGCGTTCGATGGTCTCCCCGCTGCGCCGCCTGCGTACCGAGGCGCTCGAGGTCGCCGGCTTCCGGCTGCCGAACGTCGTGCGCGAGATGCGCGTCACCGGCGACGCGACACCGCCCGAGATCCAGCCGATCTCCGTGACCAGCACCGACGAGATCGGTGAAGTGGCGCAGGCGTTCGACGAGGTCCACCGCCAGGCGGTCCGCCTCGCGGCCGAGGAGGCCGAGCTGCGCAGCAACATCTCCTCGATGTTCGTCAACCTCTCCCGCCGCACCCAGACCCTGGTGGAACGGCAGATCTCGCTGATCGACGGTCTGGAGAAGGGCGAGGAGGACGGCAAGCGCCTCGGCGACCTGTTCAAGCTGGACCACCTCGCGACCCGCATGCGCCGCAACTCGGAGAACCTCCTGGTCCTCGCGGGCCACGAGCCCACCAGGCGCCGCAGCCAGCCGGCCAAGCTGGTCGACGTCGTACGCGCGTCGCTGTCGGAGGTCGAGGACTACGAGCGGGTGCAGGTCAAGGTGCACCGCGGCACCTCCGTGGTCGGCAGCGCCGCCAACGACATCGTCCACCTGATCGCCGAGCTGGTGGAGAACGCGATCCAGTTCTCCCCGCGCAACACCCAGGTCGTGGTGTCCAGCAGCCTCATCGAGGGCGGCGGCGCCCTGCTGTCGGTCAGCGACTCCGGCATCGGCATGACCGAGGAGGAGCTGGTCGAGGCCAACCGCAGGCTGGCCGAGCCCCCGGTCGTGGACGTGTCGGTGTCCCGCCGAATGGGCCTGTTCGTGGTCGGCCGCCTGGCCCTGCGCCACGGCATCCGCGCCCAGCTCCGCCCGGCCGAGGGCAACGGCCTGATCGCCATGGTGCTGATCCCGCCGGCGCTGATCGTGGACACCTCCCAGCAGCAGTCCGGCGCCCCGCAGGGCACCGGCTGGTCCTCCACCCAGGGGCAGCCGCAGCCCGGCGCCCCCGTGCCCGCCGGCAACGGCGCGGGCCAGCCCCAGGGCTTCGGCCCCTTCCAGCCGGGCGGCCAGGCCGGCAACCAGTCGCTGTTCGGCTCCGACACGCTGATGCGCCGCGAGGCGTTCGGCCAGCCCGCGGGCGGGCAGGGACGCGGCTTCGGCGCCCCGCAGCAGCCGGTGGGCGGCCCGCGCGCCTTCGGCGGCGGCCCCGCGAGCGGCGACCCGTTCGACCAGATCAAGGACCCGTTCGCCAGCCAGGGCAGCGACCCGTTCAGCAAGGTCGACCCGTTCAACAGCCACGCCGGCGACCCGTTCGCCAGCCAGGGCGGCGATCCCTTCGCCAGCCAGGCCGGCGACCCGTTCGCGAGCCAGGGCAGCGACCCGTTCGCGGGTCGCGGCGGCCAGTTCCCGGGCCAGAGCGGCGACCCCTTCGCCGGCCAGGGCGGCGATCCCTTCGCCAGCCAGAGCGGCGACCCGTTCGCCAGTCAGGGCAACGACCCGTTCACGAGCCAGGGCAGCGATCCCTTCGCCCGCGGCGGCGCCGACGCCTCCGGCTCCTTCGGCGGCAGGCCCGCGGCCCCCAGGCAGGACACCGGCGTCTTCGGACGCCCCCCGTCGGCGGGTGACGCCGGCGGCTTCGGCCGCGGGGCCGGGGTCTCCGACCCGGGCTTCGGGCGGTCGATGCCCTCCGACCCGGGCTTCGGCCGGCAGGCCCCCTCCGACCCCGGCTTCGGCCGGGAGGCGGGCGGCGGGTTCTCCCGCGACGGGTACCCCTCCGGCGAGCCGGCCAGGTCCTCCCAGCCGTTCTCGGCCTGGACCTCGCACGACGACGACCCGATCACGGCGTCCATGCCGGCGGTGGAGGTCTCCCCGCTGGAGCCGGAGGAGGAGGAATACCTCCCGATCTTCGCCTCCGTGGAATCGGCCTGGTTCCGCCGCGCAGACGTCGCCGCGCCCGAGATGAGCGAGGCCGAGCGGGCCGAGCGGGCCAAGCGGGAGGAGAACGAGCGCCTGGAAGAGTGGGAGTCGGCCCGCGCAGCGGTCAGTACGTCCAGGGAGCCGCTGCCGACGCGCGGCGCGCCCCGGGCGGAGGACTGGCGCACCCCCGCGGACGAGGGCTGGCGCGCGGCCGCCGCGGCTGCCGAGCCTACGCTCGGTGGCATCACCGCGGCGGGCCTGCCCAAGCGGACCCCGAAGGCGAACCTCGTGCCCGGACGGGTGGCGGCGCCCCCGGCCGCGGCAGCACCCCCCATGCCCCCCATCTCCGCCGAGCGGGTCCGCAACCGCATGGCCAGTCTCCAGCAGGGCGTGCGGCGTGGCCGTGCGGAAGTACGGGATGAGTCCCTGGGCAAGCGGGAGAAGGAAGAGGGCTAGTGAACGAGCAAGCTGACCGGAAGGGCTTCTTGGTCATGTGGGTGACGAAGGAGGAGGCGTGACCACGCTGAGCCATGACGCTCGTAGGTTCGACTGGCTGATCACCGAGTTCGTCCGCGGCACACCCGGTGTCGCGCACGCGGTGGTCGTGTCGGCCGACGGGCTGTGCCTGGCGAGCTCTGAAGGGTTCCCCGAGGACCGGGCCGACCAGCTCGCGGCGGTCGCCGCGGGTCTGCTGAGCCTGACCGTGGGAGCCTCGCGCGTGTTCGAGGGCGGCGCGGTCACCCAGACCGTGGTCGAGATGGAGCGTGGCCTGCTGCTGGTCATGGCGATCAGCGACGGCTCCGTCCTGGCCGTGCTCGCCTCGCCCGAGTGCGACATGGGCTTGGTCGCCTACCAGATGACCCTGCTCGTGGACCGAGCCGGTCAGGTGCTGACTCCGGCCCTGCGGGCCGAGCTGCAGATGTCCAGGACGCGATGACCATGACGATGGGAGAGGGCCGTGCACGGGGCTGACGGCACCGGGGACGAAGAACCCCTGTTCCGTCCGTACGCGATGACGGGGGGTCGCGTCGAGCCGCGTTATCACCTGGCGATGGAGACGCTGATCTCGTCGTACTCCATACCGGACGACGAGCTTGCCCTGCTCACACCCGAGCAGGAGTCGATCGTGGTGCTCTGTCGGTCGGTTCGGTCGGTCGCCGAGATCTCGGCGCTGCTCCGGGTGCCGCTGGGTGTCGCGCGTGTGTTGGTGGCCGACATGGCCGATGAGGGGCTGCTGCTTCTCCACCAGCCGCGCCTGAACCAGGGACATCCGGATCTGCACATGCTCGAAAGGGTGCTCAGTGGACTTCGCAGACTCTAGCCACGGCGGTCTGACGTCGACCAAGATCGTCGTCGCGGGCGGTTTCGGCGTCGGCAAGACCACGTTCGTGGGCGCGGTGTCGGAGATCCTCCCGCTCACGACCGAGGCCGTCATGACCGACGCCAGCACCGGCATCGACGACCTGGCGCTGACGCCGACCAAGTCGACGACGACCGTGGCGATGGACTTCGGCCGGCTCTCGCTGGACCGGGACCTGATCCTGTACCTGTTCGGCACGCCCGGCCAGCACCGGTTCTGGTTCATGTGGGACGACCTGGTCCGTGGCGCGATCGGCGCGGTGGTCCTGGTGGACACCCGCAGGCTGGCCGACAGCTTCCCCGCGATCGACTACTTCGAGGAGGCCCGCCTCCCGTTCGTGATCGCGATCAACGGCTGGGACGGTCAGTTCCTGCACAGCGAGGAAGAGGTGCGCGAGGCCATGGCGGTGGCCCCGCACATCCCCGTCGTCCGCACCGACGCCCGCTCCCGCGAGTCGGTCAAGGCGACGCTGATCACGCTGGTCGAGCACGTGGTCCAGATCCGCGCGGCCTACGGCGCCCCGGCGTAGATCCCGAAGACTGAGTCATCGGCGCGCCGGCCTGGGCGTGGCGGTGGAACCCGGCCGCCTCCGGCGGCAACCGGCGTCTCGCCGCGGATCAGGCCGGCCGCCTGCCCCGCGAAGCCCATCGCGGCCCCACAGGCGTCGCCGCCGATGACATGAGCGCGCCGACATGAGCGCGCCGACATGAGCGCGCCGACATGAGCGCGCCGACATGAGCGCGCCACAGAGCACGGCGAAGGCGTCCGCCACGCCGAGAGCGCAGGCCGCGCCCGCCGCGCGGATCACGCACGCCCACCCTGCGGTGGTCACCGCATCTCACCCCACCCTTGACGAGCGACCTCACCGTCGCGCGAGCCCCGGTCTTCTCACCCCCACCGCGGGCCCGCCGCCCGTAGCACTCGGCGAACGGCCCTGAGGCGGGACCGCGCCGGTCGGCCCCTGTGGGCTGGCCGAGAACGTGCCGTGCCGTCGGCTCCCGTCGGTCCCGCTGTGCACCGGTACTCTCGCTTGTGGACCCGCCCTCCCGCGAGCCGCCGATCCCCGACGGTGACGACGGGGTGGTGCGCCCCGTCGATCGGCGATGCCGGCGGGCATCGGGCCCATCGTGGCCACCTTCCACGCCTCCTGGGTGCGCTCGCCGCCGCTGGTCACCGACCACCTGTGCGAGGCGTGCAAGGCGTACCACGAGGAGGTGCGCGCGCCCTCGCTCCCCGCCACGGCGACGGCCCGTCACGGTATCAGCCGGCGAACGCCCTGTGGTGGGGCCAGCCGATCGCCCCGTGAGGGAACATGCCGCGCGCTCTGGGAGCGTCCACGACGCTTCCGCCGGTCCCGCTGCCTATCGTCGCCCGAGGCCACAGATCCGGGTCATCGGTCTGGAGCTGCCGCGCCGGGCCACTCTGCGGCCATCGCCCGGGTTCTCCTTCGACCTTGACCGGCACTCGCGCGATGGTCCTTTTCACGGACGCCACGCCTCTACCGGCGGAAACTCACTCCCGTGGACGCAGCCCCCTCCTGCTGTGCTCTGCCCGTGCCCAGGGCTCATGTGCCTGGCAGCGTGCTCAAGGGGGCTTCCTGAAGTCGAGGAGGCGGGTGCGAGTGGTAAAAGGCCGGAGTTGATATCGCGAGATCACCGTCGTGTGATGTGCCGGAAACGCGGTCGTCCTCTGCCCGTCATCGTCGCAGGTCAGGACTGGAACGGTGCAAGGTGGCCGGGTGGGGTTTCGGTCCTGTGGGTGGCCATTCCGGACGGCGCCGGAATTGACATGTGGCCGAATCCTGGTTTCGGTCTTCCGCGACGGAAGGGGTTTATCGGTCGCCAGACCACTGGCCGGATGCATGGGGGATGTGTTGAAATAACGGCCATTACCACTTGTGGGATTTCCTGCGAGGTCCCGGGCGCAGGTGGTGGGCGCGGGAACGCCGAGGTCCGGCGAGAGGCAGCGTTCGGTGAGCGATCAGGTACCGCAGCTTCACCGGGGGATCGGGGGGACGGAGGGCGTCGCGGCGATCCCGCGCGACCGGCCCGCTCGCGAGGGCGGCGGTGCCGAGCGGGGGGTCGGTTCACGGCTTGCCCGCGTCTTCCGGCTGCGCGACTGGGGGGTGCGTTCCAGGCTCGTCGCGCTGGTCCTGGTCCTGGTCCCGGCCGCGGCGGCGGCGGTGCTCGGCGGCGCGCAGGTGACGGGCTCGGTCCGGGCGGCGTCGGCGTACGCGGAGGCCCGTGATCTCGCCGGGCTGGCCGAGCGCGTCTCCGCGCTCACCCACGAGCTGGCCGCGGAGCGCGACCGCACCGCCTGGCACATCGCGCTCGGCCGCCCCCAGGACCGACTGGCGGACGTGCAGGCCCAGATGGCCAGGACCGACACCGAGGCCGCCCGGGTGCGCGACACCGGCAACGCGGTCGCCGCCGGTCTGACCGGGCGCGCCCGCGGCGAGGTGGAGCGCCTGCTGTCCGGGCTCGCCGGGCTGGGCGCGCTGCGGCAGCGGGCGCTGTCGGGTGGCCTGCTCGACGACGCCGCTTTCAGCCAGTACTCCCTGGTGATCCGGGACCTGGCGTCCGTCTACGACGAGGTGGGCAGGGCCGCGGGCGACGACGAGATGGTCCGCCGGGCGGCCGTGCTCACCGCGCTGGCCCGGATCAAGGAGCACCTGTCGGCCCAGCGCGGCCAGGTCGCCGTGGTCCTGGTCGCCGGCCGGTTCGAGCAGGAGCAGTTCAAGAGGTTCCTCGGCGAAATGGCCGGTGAGGAGAGCGAGCGGCGGGCGTACGCGGCGGAGGCGACCGCGGAGGAACGGCGCGCCCTGGACGAGATCATCGCCGGCCCCGTCGCCGACCGCGCGCTGCTGCTCCGCGAGACCGTGCTGACCAGGGCGGGCGCGGGCCAGGAACTCAAGGGGCTCGACACGGCCGAGTCCGACGACGCCGCCCTGTGGTACGAGGCGATGACCGCCGTCGTGGACCGGGCGCGCGAGATCGAGCGCGGCCAGACCGCGGCCCTCGCCGCGCGCGCCGCCGCCCTGTACGACGCCGAGCGCGAGCGTGCCCTGCGGGCCGCGGGCCTGGCGGGGCTGCTGCTGCTCGCCGTGCTGCTCATCACCGCCCTCGTAGCCCGCTCCCTGGCACGCCCGCTGCGACGGCTTCGCGCCGAGGCGCTGGTGGTCGCCGGCCACCGGCTGCCCGGGGTCGTACGGCGGATGCGCGAGGCGGGGGAGGGGCACGAGCCCGTCCCGGCGGAGGACGCGCCGCCGATCGGGGTGCGGTCGCGCGACGAGATCGGCGACGTGGCGCGGGCGTTCGACGAGGTGCACCGCGAGGCCGTGCGCCTGGCCGGGGACGAGGCCAGGCTGCGCGCCGACGTCAACGCGATGTTCGTCAACCTGTCGCGGCGCGGCCAGACGCTGGCGGAGCGGCAGCTCACCCTGGTCGAGCGGCTGGAGCGCGGCGAGCGCGACGACAAGCGCCTCGCCGACCTGTCCGCGCTGGACCACCTCGCCGTCCGGATGCGCCGCACCAGCGAGAACCTGCTGATCCTGGCCGGGCGGGAGGCGGTGCGGCGGCGTACGCGCCCGGTCTCGCTGATGGACGTCGTACGCGCGGCGGTCTCGCAGGTGGAGGACGAGGGCCGGGTGCAGGGCCGGGTCCACGAGGAGGTGGCCATCGCCGGGCAGGCCGGGGGTGACATCGTGCACCTGCTTGCCGAGCTGGTCGAGAACGCGCTCGCCTTCTCCCCGCGCGACACCAAGGTCGTCGTCATGGCCGACCGCGTGGACGGCGGCGGCATCATGCTCTCGGTCGCCGACCGGGGCATCGGCATGAGCCAGGAGGAGATCGAGCAGGCCAACGACCGCCTGGCCCGCCCGCCCGCCGTGGACGTCTCGGCCTCCCGCCGGATGGGCCTGTTCGTGGTCGGACGCCTGGCGGCCCGGCACGGCGTCCGGGTGCGACTGCGCAGGCAGGAGACCGGCGGCATGATCGCCATGGCCCTGATCCCGCCCTCGCTGATCCTGCCCGCCCAGGCCGCCGGCCGGCCCGTCCACCGGCCGGGGCCGCCGAATGTCCACCGGCCTGTGCCTCCCGAGGCCCAGCGGCCTGTGCCTCCCGAGGCGCATCGGCCTGTGCCTCCCGAGGCGCATCGGCCTGTGCCTCCCGAGGCGCATCGGCCTGTGCCTCCCGAGGCGCATCGGCCTGTGCCTCCCGAGGCGCATG
>NZ_JACHGN010000022.1:117402-201508 GCF_014202315.1 Thermocatellispora tengchongensis
ATCGGCCTGTGCCTCCCGGGGCCCACCGGCCTGTGCCTCCCGAGGCCCAGCGGCCTGTGCCCTTGGAGGCGCACCGGCCGGTTCCGCCGGGGCAGGCGGCCCCGCGCCCGGCCTCACCCGCGGGCGCGCCTCCCTGGCCGGTCCGCTCGGCCCCGGCCGGTCCTCCGCCCGCTCAGCCGGCGGTGCTCCCGGCCGCGTACGGCGGCCCCCTGCCGCGCCGCGCGCCCGCCCCCTTCGATCCGCTGCGATCCGACGGCACGGGCCCGCTGCCCCGTGTCGGGGAGCCCCCGCAGGACCCGCAGGACGACTTCCTGCCCATCTACGCCGAGGTGCGGTCGCTGTGGTTCCGCGCCGACCCGGGCCGGGCCGGCCGGGAGGAGCGGGAGGCGCCCGCGGAGTGGACGTCCCCGGCCGACGCGGGCTGGCGCGCGGCCGAGAAGGTCAACGACCCGTCCTTCGGCGGGGTCACCCCGGTCGGCCTGCCCCGGCGCAAGCCCAAGGCCAACCTCGTCCCCGGCTCGGTCGCGCTCCCCGCCCAGGCGGGCACGCCGGCCCCGGCCCCGCCTCCGCCCGCCTCCTCGCCGCTCAGGTACCCGCCGCGGTCGCCGGAGCGGATGCGCAGCAGGTTCGCCGCGCTCCAGGAAGGCGTGCGCCGGGGACGGGCCGAGATCGCCAGGGGGACGGCCGGCCCCCGCCCCGGGCCCGACCAGGACGGGCCCGGTCAGGAGGGGCCCGGCCAGGACGGGCCCGATCAGAACAGGCCCGATCAGAACAGGCCCGGTCAGGACACGTTGGATCAGGATAGGGAGGACCGATGAGGAACCTGAGCCGTCCCGCGCGTGACGTGGACTGGCTGGTGACCGCGTTCGTGGAGGAGGTGCCCGGGGTGGCGCACGCGGCGGTGGTCAGCTCCGACGGGCTGCCGCTGGCGTTCTCGCGCGGGTTCCCACGGGACCGGGCCGACCAGCTCGCGGCGGTCGCCTCGGGTCTGGTGAGCCTGACGCAGGGCGCCTCGCGGGTGTTCGAGGGCGGGGCGGTGACGCAGACCGTGGTGGAGATGGAACGCGGGCTGCTGCTCACCATGGCGATCAGCGACGGGTCGTCGCTGGCGGTGCTGGCCGCGCCCGACTGCGACCTGGGCCTGGTGGCGTACCAGATGACGGTCCTGGTGGAGCGGGCGGGCCAGGTGCTCACGCCGGCCGTACGGGCCGAGCTGTCGCGGTCCCGCTGACCGCTCGCCCGTCCGGGATCGCCCGGCGAATGACGCGATTTCCGCAAATGTCGCTGGATTGTGACCTTACTTTATCTATTCGGTACGCCCCCCTCCCATGCCGATTCGGTCCTAACGATCATCCTTATCGGCCAGGACCGGTAATATCGGACGCGGACAATTCCGCGTGAGCGCGGCAAAGTGGGAAAGGTGCTCAGTGGGGCCTGATTTAGGGACGTCCCCGAACCCGGGGATGACGTCCACGAAGATCGTCGTGGCGGGCGGCTTCGGCGTGGGGAAGACCACCTTCGTGGGTGCGGTATCCGAGATCATGCCGCTGACCACGGAAGCGGTGATGACCGACGCGAGCGTGGGCATCGACGACCTCGCCCACACGCCCACCAAGGCCACGACCACGGTGGCGATGGACTTCGGCCGCGTCACCCTCGACCGCGACCTGATCCTCTACCTGTTCGGCACGCCCGGCCAGCACCGGTTCTGGTTCATGTGGGACGACCTGGTACGCGGCGCGATCGGCGCCGTGGTGCTGGTGGACAGCCGCCGCCTGGGCGACAGCTTCCCGGCCATCGACTTCTTCGAGGAGGCCCGGCTGCCGTTCGTCATCGCCCTCAACGGCTTCGACGGCATGCAGCCCTACAGCGTGGACGAGGTCCGCGAGGCGCTGACCATCTCCGACGACGTGCCGATCGTCACCACCGACGCCCGCTCCCGCGACTCGGTGAAGAGCACGCTGATCACGCTGGTCGAGCACGTCGTCCGGCGCGCCACCACGGCGGCCTGAACAGAGGCGTCACCAGGGGGCGCCACCGGGGGGCGTCTCCCGGGGGCGCCGCCGATCCGGCGGCCGGTCAGCGCGTGCCGGCCGCCTCGTTCACCCGGCCGCGCACCAGGCGGCCGACCTCGGCGCGCAGGTGCACGAACGCCGGGTGCTCGCGGGTGGCGATCTGCTCCCGCGGCGCGGGCAGGTCCACCCGTAGCTCCTTGACCACGGTCGCGGGCGCCTTTGACAGCACCACGACGCGGTCGCCCACGTACACGCTCTCGTCGATGTCGTGGGTGATCAGCAGGATCGTCATGTTGTGCGTGCCGCGCACCCGCAGCACGAGATCCTCCAGGTCCTCGCGCGTCTGCGCGTCCACCGAGCCGAACGGCTCGTCCATCAGCATCAGCGACGGCCGGTACGCCAGCGCCCTTGCGATCGAGGCGCGCTGCTGCATGCCGCCCGACAACTCCCACGGGTACTTGCCCTCCGCCCCGGCCAGGCCCACCTGCTCCAGGGCCTCGGCCGCCGCCTGCCTGCGCTGCTTGGCGTTCATGCCCCTGCGCCGCAGCGGCAGCGCGACGTTGTCGGCCACCGACATCCACGGGAACAGCGAGCGGCTGTAGTCCTGGAAGACGACCGCCAGGTTGTCGGGGGTCCGGGTGACCGGAACCCCGCCGATCCGAATTGTGCCGCCGGTCGGCTTGATGAGCCCGGCAATGGAACGTAACAATGTTGACTTTCCGCAGCCAGAGGGTCCGACAATGCTGAGTAAGTCGCCTTCCGCGACCTTCAGATCGAGGCCGTCAATGGCACGGTGAGCAGTCGGCCCGGTGCCGTACGTATGCGTCAGGTCCGCGATCTCCAGCACGACGAATCCCTCACTATCGCGGTGTTTCCACGGTTACCTCTGGCAACCGATGATCGTGATGAGCAACAGGGGACTCTAGCGGAAGCGTGACCGGCGGAGAAAGGGCCGGAAAGCCTGTCCGGTTGCTCCCACTCTGTCAACTGCTGGGGCCATAGTCGCCCATATCGGAAATTTAATACTAGAGTGGTGAAAGTAGTTTCATGCCGGTATTTCTGCGCTACGATCCTCTGCGTTCCCCTCAAAGATCGTTTTCTGTGCGCGGCGCAGTTCTGGAGGATCCATGAAACTTCGCTCGTCTCTTCTCGCTCTGGTCACAGTCGCAGTCCTCGCGGTCTCCGCATGCGGTGGCTCTTCCGACGAGTCCACAACCGCCAATTCCGGAGGACTGGAAAAGACCACACTCACGGTCGGCACGATTCCGGTCGTGGACACCGCGCCGCTTCAGATGGCCGTGGCCAAGGGCTTCTTCAAGGAGGAGGGGCTGGATGTGAAGCTGCAGACCCTCGCGGGCGGCGCCGAGGCGATCCCCAAGCTCAAAGCCGGCGCGCTCGACGTGAGCTTCGGCAACTACGTCTCCTACTTCGGCGCCCAGGCCAAGGGCGTGCTGGACCTGAAGATCGTCTCCGACGGGTTCCAGAGCGCGCCCAAGACGCACGTGATCATGGTCCCCAAGGACAGCGACATCCAGACCCCCGCCGACCTGAAGGACAAGGTCATCGCGGTCAACACCCGGCGCAACATCGCCTCGATGCTGGTGCGCATCGCGGCCAAGGCCCACGGCGTGGAGCTGGATGAGGACAAGAACTTCGTGGAGTTCCCCTTCCCTGAGATGGAAGGCGTGCTGAAGAACAAGAGGGTGGACGCCGCGCAGGTCGTGGAGCCGTTCGGCACCCAGATCAGCCAGTCGATCGGCGCCCGCATCATCTGGGACACCGCGCAGGGGCCCACGGCCGACTGGCCGGTCGCCGGCTACGCCGCCACCTCCGAGTTCGTCAAGGACAACCCCAACACCGTCGCCGCCTTCCAGCGCGCGCTCAGCAAGGGCCAGGCCCTGGCGGCCGACCGGGCGCAGGTCGTCGCCACCATCCCGACGTACACGCAGATCCCGGCCGAGGTCGCGGCCGGCCTCAACATCGGCACCTTCCCGACCACGCTGAACGCGACCCGGCTGCAGCGCGTCGCCGACGCCATGCGCGAGTACGGGCTGCTGGACGCGCCGCTGAACGTGACGGATCTCATCGTCTCCGGCAGCAAATGACCGAAAACAGCAGGACCCGCCTCGTCAGGGGCGTCATCGGAGCCTTCGCGGCGGCGGCCGTCGCGGAGGCTCTGACCAGGCTCGGCGTCGTGGACGTCGCGCCGGTCACCGAGGTCGCGGCGCGGTTCTTCGCCCTCGCCGCCGACCCGGGCTTCCTGGCCAACGCCCTGGACACCATCCTGGCCTGGGCGCTCGGCCTGGCGCTCGCCACGCTCGCGGCGGTCGCCCTCGGCGTGCTGCTCGGCTCGGTGCCGTTCCTCGGCCGCGCGAGCGAGGTCGTGGTGGAGTTCCTGCGCCCGATCCCGTCGGTCGCGCTGATCCCGCTGGCGATCCTGCTGTTCGAGGGCGGCACCGACATGAAGGTGGCGCTGATCGTCTACGCCGCGTCCTGGCCGATCCTGCTCAACACCCTGTACGCCCTGCGCGATGTGGACCCGCTGGCCAAGGACGCCCTGCGCAGCTTCGGCTTCGGCCCGCTGTCGGTGCTGTGGCGGGTCTCGCTGCCCAGCGCGGCGCCGTTCGTCGCCACCGGCGTGCGCGTGGCGGCGGGGATCGCCCTGGTCGTGGTGGTCGCCGCCGAGCTGCTGGACGGCGGCGAGAGCGGCATCGGCGTGGTGCTGATCGAGGCGCGCAGCACCGGCGGCTCGACCGACGTGATGCTCGCGGTCGCCTTCTGGGCCGGCCTGTTCGGGCTGGCCGTCAACGCCCTGCTGGTCCGCGCGGAGCGGGTGGCCTTCCGCTGGCACGCCGTACGCGCCGGTGAACCGACGTGAGCACGGGGGGACGGACCATGAGAGCGATCACCGGGCTGCTGGCGCGGGGCTGGCTGGCGCTGCTGCTGCTCGTGGTGTGGGAGCTGGTCACCTGGGCCGTGGGGGAGGCGTACTTCCCGCGCCCCTCGCAGATCGCGGCGGCGGCGTACGAGCTGTGGTTCTCCGGCCCCGCGAGCAGCCTGTTCCTGACCGAGAAGGCGCTGGGCGACTTCGGGCCGAGCCTGTTCAACCTGTTCACCGGCTGGTTCCTGACCGCCGTCGCCGGGGTGACCCTGGGCGTGGCGCTGGGGCTGTCGCGGACGGTGGCCGACTACGTGGAGCCGATGGTGCACTTCGGGCGGGCGATCCCGCCGCCCACGCTGCTGTCGGTGTTCGTGATCCTGTTCCCGCTGGGCGCCTCGATGCAGATCGCCGTCATCGTGTTCGGCGTCATCTGGCCGGTCCTGATCAACACCATCGACGGGGTGCGCACGGTCGAGCGGCTGCACCTGGACACCGCCGAGGTGTTCGGTGTGCGCGGCCCGCTACGGCTGCGCGAGGTGGTGCTGCCCGCCGCCGCCCCCAAGATCGTCGCCGGGCTGCGGATCAGCCTCGGCCTGGCGCTGATCCTGATGGTGCTCTCCGAGTTGTTCGGCAGCACGACCGGCATCGGCTCCCATCTCATCGGCATGCAGCGCTCCTTCGAGCTGCCGGAGATGTGGGCCGGGATCGTCGTACTCGGCGTGCTCGGCTACCTGCTCAACTCCGTTTTCGTGCTGATCGAGCGCCGCTGGCTGCGCTGGCACCTGACCGCCAGGGGCGCGGCGTGACGAATCCGAGGGTGGGACTCAGATGCGTGTACTGATCATCGGTGCCGGGATCGGCGGGCTGACGGCCGCGCTCAGCCTGCACGCCGCCGGGATCGACTGCTCCGTGGTGGACTCCGCGCCGGAGCTGCGGCCCCTCGGGGTCGGTATCAACCTCCAGCCGCACGCCGTACGGGAGCTGGTGGACCTGGGGCTGGGAGAGGCGCTGGAGGCGACCGGAATCCAGACGTCGGCCCAGGTCTACGCCAACAGGTTCGGCAACGTGATCCTGACCCTGCCGCGGGGGCGCGGCGCCGGGTACCTGTGGCCGCAGTACTCCATCCACCGCGGCCGGCTGCAGATGATCCTGCTCGACGCGGTGCGAGCCCGCCTGGGGCCCGGCGCCGTCCGGCTGGGGCTGGCCTTCCAGGACTTCGCCCGGGACCCGGAGGAGGAGGGCGGGAAGGCGGGCACGGTGACCGCGCTGCTGCGCGACGTGCGTACGGGCGAGGTGGTGGCGGAGACGGCGGACGTGCTGGCCGGCGCCGACGGCGTCCACTCCGCAGTACGCGCGCGCCTGCACCCGGGCCACGACGAGCTGCGGTGGAGCGGGATCAGGATGTGGCGCGGCGTGACCGAGCGCGACCCCTATCTCGACGGCGCGACCCTGCTGGTCGCCGGCTCCAACGCGGCGGCCAAGTTCGTCGCGTACCCGATCTGCGCCGAGGCGCGGGCGCGCGGACGGGCCTCGATGAACTGGGTCGCCGAGGTCCGGATGGCCGAGGCCGGGGCCGCGGGCCAGGCCGACTGGCACCGCGAGGGCGCCCTGGAGGACGTGCTGCCGCACTTCGCGGACTGGTTTCTCCCGGATTTGGACGTGCCCAAGCTGATTACGGGCGCTGACCGAATCCTGGAATACCCCATGGTGGACAAGGATCCGCTGCCGCGGTGGAACGTGGGCCGGGCCACCTTGCTCGGCGACGCCGCCCACCCGATGTATCCGATCGGTTCCAACGGCGGCTCGCAGGCGATTCTGGACGCGCGCTTTCTCGCCCTCACCCTGGCCCGTAACGTCGATCCCGCCGAGGGCCTGGCCGAATACGAACGCGAGCGGCGGCCCGCCACGACGGACATCGTTCTCGCCTGCCGGCGGCTGCCGATGGACGAGACCATCGAACTCGTCGAGCGGCGCGCCCCGGACGGCTTCGCGGACATCTCCGAGGTGCTTTCGGCGCGGGAACTCGCCGAGATGGCGGCGGCCCAGAAAACGATCAGCGACATGGACGTCACGATGCTCAACCAGCGACCCTCCTGGAATGTGGCCCGGTGAGCGCGGCGGAGTTTCGGACAGTATGTAATACGCCTTACGGCGATGATAGGCCGGGAAGCGGAACTTGAGGGCATTTTCGGGCCTAAGGCCAGAAATTGAACACTTTGAACCATTGGCCGAGGTTGACCGCTTGTGCTCAAATAACCCTCGCCCCATGGATGCGCCCGCGTCCCATCGCGAACATCGTTCGCATCGCGCTTCCCGCTGCACCTGACCGTCCTAGGAGAGGTTGCGCAAGCCAATGAGGACAGCTACGAGCCCCCCGGACCGCGAAAGCCGCGGTCTCGTCGCGGCCTTACAGGCCGGCGTTCCCGCACGCGATCCCGGCGCGGCGCCCGCGACCCGCGACGGCGGCGCGCATCGCAGGAGATGGGGCAGGGGGCTGTCGCTGCGCGACTGGCGGGTGCGAACGCGGCTCGTCGCGCTCGTCATCGTGCCGACGATCACCGGCGTGATCCTGGGGGGCGTGCAGATCGTCTCCTCGATCAGCACCGCGAACGAGTACGGGCGCGCCGGCGAGATCGCCGCGTTCGCGCTCAAGCTCAGCCGGCTGGCGCACGAGGTCGAGCTGGAGCGCGACCTGTCGGCCCGCTACGTCGCCGAGGGACGGCGCGACACCGCGCGGATCGCCATGGAGCAGCAGCAGAAGGCGGTCGATGACAAGCTCAGCGACGTCCGCGCCGGCATCGACGCCGCCGAGCTCGTCAGCGGCGAAACCGGCGGCAGCCGCACGCGCGCCGAGATCGTGCAGATCCGCAGCCGGATCAACGAGCTCAAGGGCACCCGCGCCCTGGTCGCCGGCACCGCCATCCCCGCCTCCCGGGTCGTCGAGATCTACAACGGCGTCGTCACCGACCTGCTCGCGGTCCACGACGAGATCGGGCAGGGCGTCACCGACGACGAGAGCCTGACCGGCAGCATCTCCGCCTTCGCCGCGCTCGCGCGCGCCAAGAACCACGCCTCCATCCAGCGCGCGACGCTCTCGGTCGGCATCGCCGCGGGCTCCTTCGACGTCCCGCTGCTGAACTCCTTCACCGCGGCCCGCGCCCAGGAGGAGAGCGAGCTGGCCACCTTCCGCGCCGAGGCGTCCCTGCAACAGCGCGAGTTCTACAACGACACCGTCACCGGGCAGAAGGTGGACCGGGCCGAGATGACCCGCGTCCGCGCCCTGGTGGCCGCCACCGGCCAGCTCGCCCCCGGCGCGGCGTCCGTGCTGACCCCGGCCCAGCTCAACCGGTGGTTCGACGCCTCCAGCGACACCATCAGGCGCATGCAGACGGTCGAGGAGCAGATCGGCGCCTCGATCGTCGCGGCCAGCGCCCGGCTGCGCGACGCCGAGCGGGCCGACGCCACGTTCGTGTCCGTCGTCGTGGCCCTCCTGCTGCTCGTCGTGCTCCTCGTGACCGTGGTCGTCGCCCGCTCGCTGGTGACGCCGCTGCGCCGGCTGCGCACCGAGGCGCTGCACATCGCGGGGGAGCGGCTGCCCGGCACCGTCCAGAGGCTGCGCGAGACCGGCGAGATGGCCGACGTGGAGGTGCCGCCCATCGGCGTCGTCTCCCGCGACGAGATCGGCGAGGTCGCGCGGGCCTTCGACGAGGTGCACCGCGAGGCCGTGCGCCTCGCCGGTCAGGAGGCCACGCTGCGCAGCAACGTCAACGCCATGTTCGTCAACCTCTCCCGGCGCAGCCAGACCCTGGTCGAGCGGCAGCTCGCCCTGATCGAGAACCTGGAGCAGGGCGAGCAGGACGAGGCCCGGCTCGGCAACCTGTTCCGGCTGGACCACCTCGCCACCCGCATGCGCCGCAACTCCGAGAACCTGCTGGTCCTGGCCGGGCAGGAGCCCGCGCGCCGGTGGAGCCAGCCCATCCCGCTGATCGACGTCGTCCGCGCCGCGCTGTCGGAGGTCGAGAACTACGAGCGGGTCACCCTCAACGTCCCGCCGGGCGTGTCCATCGCCGGCGCGGCCGTCAACGACGTGGTGCACCTCGTCGCCGAGCTGGTCGAGAACGCCATCTCCTTCTCCCCGCGCGAGACCAAGGTCACCGTCTCCGGCAACCGGGTGGACGGCGGCGGGGTGATGCTCTCGATCAGCGACCTCGGCATCGGCATGACCCCGGAGGAACTGGCTCAGGCCAACCACCGCCTGGCCAGCCCGCCCGTGGTGGACGTCTCGGTCTCCCGCCGCATGGGCCTGTTCGTGGTGGGCCGGCTGGCGCTGCGGCACGGCATCCGGGTGCAGTTGCGCCAGCAGGACAGCGGCGGCCTGACCGCGATGGTCCTGCTGCCCGACGCGCTGCTGTCGCAGCCCGGCATGCGCCACCCGGCCTCCGGGTACGGCGTGGCGTTCGGCGACTCGCCGCACGACCGCCAGCCCGTGCTCGCCGGGCCCGGCCCGGTCGTGCCGCAGCCGCGCAACGGCGCCCTGTTCGGCCACGCCATGCCGCAGGCCGCCGCCGACCCCTTCGCGGCAGCCGACCCCTTCGGCAGCGGCGACCCCTTCGGGAGCGGTGGCCCCTTCGCGGCCGGCGACCCCTTCACGGCCGGCGGCCCCGGAGCCGGCCGCAACGGCAACGTGTTCGGCGGCACCGTCGTGGACACCCCCTGGCCGGACCACGTGCCGCCGCCGGGCTCGCAGGCAGGCTGGGCCGGCGACTCCTACGGCGGCGACTCCGGCTCCTGGTCGATGCGCTCCATGCCGTCCATTCCCACCACACCCACCACGCCCACCCCTCCGCCGATGCCGATGCCGAGCGTCCCGCCGCCGTCCTCGGTGCCTCCTGCCGCCGGCCCGCTGCGCAGGTTCGGCATGGGCGAGAGCGACGCGACCGGCCCGCTGCCGAGGGTGCACGACACGGCGGACGAGGCCGAGGAGGACTACTTGCCGATCTACGCCGCCGTCGAGTCCGACTGGTTCCGCAAGGCGGAGCCCGTCGCCAGGCACGGGGACCAAGCCCGCTGGAACGGCACGGGCGAGGACCTGTCCGACCCGGACCGGGACCCCGCGCCCCCGCCCGCGCGGACGGCCGAGCCGAGGCAGTGGACGTCGCCGGGCGACGAGGGCTGGCGGGCCGCGCAGGCGGCGGCCGAGCCCAAGCTCGGCGGCACCACCGGCGCCGGCCTGCCCAAGCGCGTGCCCCGGGCCAACCTGGTGCCCGGCTCGGCCGCCGCGCCCGCCGCCCAGGCCCCCGCACCGCGTCCCACCCTCTCGCCCGACGCCGTGCGCAGCCGCCTGTCCAGCTTCCAGCAGGGCGTGCGTCAGGCCCGCGCCGCCACCCGCGGCGAGCCGGGCGACGAGACCACCGGACACCCGGGACACCCCGGACACCCCGGCCACTCCGCCTTCCGCGACACCTCACGGAATTTCGAGGACGACGGGGAGGGTTCTTGATCGAGCGAACAGGCTTCCCCGGCGGCGCCCCATGCGTGCCCGCCGGTGAGGGAAGGCCCGCCGGTCGGCGGGCGTTGGGACGCGGCCCCCGGCGGGGGCCGGCGAAGGAGGACTCGTGAGAGAGCTGAGCCAGGCAGCCCGTGGCGTCAATTGGCTGATCACCGACTTCGTGCACAACGTGCCGGGTGTCGCGCACACGGTCGTGGTGTCGTCGGACGGGCTTCCGCTCGCGTTCTCGGAGGGATTCCCCAAGGACCGGGCCGACCAGCTCGCGGCCGTCGCCGCGGGATTGATCAGCCTGACGCAGGGGGCGTCCCGCGTCTTCGAGGGCGGCGCCGTCACCCAGACGGTGGTCGAGATGCAACGAGGCTTACTGCTCATCATGTCGATCAGCGACGGCTCGTGCCTGGCCGTGCTGGCCGCGGCCGACTGCGACATGGGCCTCGTCGCGTACCAGATGACGCTCCTGGTTGAGCGGGCGGGCCAGGTGCTGACCCCCGCGGTTCGCGCGGAGCTCCAGGCTTCGCACCCCCGATGATGAGGACGACCTAGGAGGCTGCCGTGACAGGCCACGGATGGACTGGTGACGGCGACGGTTTAGGGGGCCGTCCGCCGTACCATCCGATGGACGATCCCCACCGCTACGGCGGTGGGGCCCAGCATCATGCCGCCGGGCCCAGGGAGCACCAGACCTCCCTGGTCCGCCCGTACGCGGTGACCGGCGGGCGCACCGCGCCCCGCACCCGGCTCGCCATCGAGGCGCTGGTCTCCTCGGTCATGTCGCTCCACCACGACCTCACCAACCGCATCCCCGAGTACCAGGCCATCAGCGGCCTGTGCCGGCAGGTGCGGTCGGTGGCCGAAATCTCCGCAATACTCCGGATCCCGCTCGGCGTGGCCAGGGTCCTGGTCGCCGACATGGCCGCGGAGGGCCTGGTGCAGGTGCACCAGCCGCAACTCGACGCGGGCCAGCCGGATCTCCAACTGCTTGAAAGGGTGCTCAGTGGACTTCGCAGGCTCTAGCAGGGGCGGCGGGCTCACCTCGACGAAGATCGTCGTGGCGGGAGGCTTCGGCGTCGGCAAGACGACCTTCGTCGGCGCGGTGTCGGAGATCTTGCCGCTGACCACCGAGGCGGTGATGACCGATGCCAGCGCGGGCATAGACGACGTCGGCCTGACCCCCAACAAGACCACCACCACGGTGGCGATGGACTTCGGCCGCGTGTCGCTCGACCGGGACCTGATCCTGTACTTGTTCGGCACCCCCGGCCAGCACCGGTTCTGGTTCATGTGGGACGACCTGGTACGCGGCGCGATCGGCGCCGTGGTACTGATCGACACCCGGCGGCTGGCCGACAGCTTTCCCGCGGTGGACTACTTCGAGGAGGCCCGCCTGCCGTTCGTGGTGGCCGTCAACGGCTTCGACGGCAAGTACTCCCACACCGAGGAGGAGATCCGCGAGGCCATGACCATCTCCCCGTCGATCCCCATCGTGCGCACCGACGCCAGGCAGCGGGAGTCGGTGAAGTCCACGCTGATCACCTTGGTCGAGCACGCCCTGACGATCCGCATGGCCGTCCCCGGCGGGGGCAGATGACGGCTGACCCGACCGATCCCGCCGCCCGCGCCGACCGGCCGCACCGGCGACGGGGGAGCCGGGCGCACGGGAGTGGCGGGCACGGCGGCGTACGAGGCGTGGCGTACGGGCGGCGCGCGAGCGGAGCCCGTGCGGGAACGCGCAGGCACGGGCAGGCACGCGCAGGCACGGGCCGCATGGGCCGCCCGACTCCCGGCGACCGGTTAGGCTGGGAGGTCGAGTCGCAGAGACGACGAATGACCTGACGCGCAGAGGCTGGCCAATCACGTGTTCGAGACGCTTTCCGACCGCCTGACATCGGTCTTCTCCTCCCTCCGAGCCAAGGGACGGCTGTCCGAGGCCGACATCGACGCGACCTGCCGCGAGATCCGCATCGCGCTGCTGGAGGCCGATGTCGCCCTCCCCGTGGTGCGCGCCTTCGTCGCCCACGTCAAGGAGCGCGCCCGCGGCGCCGAGGTCTCCCAGGCGCTCAACCCCGCCCAGCAGGTCGTAAAGATCGTCAACGACGAGCTGATCGACATCCTCGGCGGCGAGACCCGCAGGCTGCGCTTCGCCAAGAAGCCGCCGACGGTGATCATGCTCGCGGGCCTCCAGGGCGCCGGTAAGACCACCCTGGCCGGCAAACTGGCCCGCTGGCTGCGCGAGCAGGGCCACGCCCCGATGCTGGTCGCCGCCGACCTCCAGCGCCCCAACGCCGTGCAGCAGCTCTCGGTCGTCGCCGAGCGCGCCGGCGTCGCGGTCTACGCCCCCGAGCCCGGCAACGGCGTCGGCGACCCCGTCGAGGTCGCCCGCACCTCGATCGAGCACGCCCGGCGGCAGCAGCACGACATCGTCATCATCGACACCGCCGGCCGCCTGGGCATCGACCAGGAGCTGATGAAGCAGGCCGCCGACATCCGCGACGCGGTCACCCCCGACGAGGTCCTGTTCGTGGTCGACGCCATGATCGGCCAGGACGCGGTGACCACCGCGCAGGCGTTCATGGAGGGCGTCGGCTTCGACGGCGTCGTGCTGACCAAGCTCGACGGCGACGCCCGCGGCGGCGCCGCGCTGTCGGTGCGCCACATCACCGGCAAGCCGATCATGTTCGCGTCCACCGGTGAGAAGCTGGAGGACTTCGACGCCTTCCACCCCGACCGGATGGCCTCGCGCATCCTCGACATGGGCGACATCCTCACCCTGATCGAGCAGGCGCAGCGGACCTTCGACGAGGAGCAGGCGGCCAAGATGGCCGGCAAGCTCACCTCGGGCGACGGCTTCACCCTCGAAGACTTCCTTGAGCAGATGATGATGGTCCGCAAGATGGGCCCCATCAAGAACCTGCTCGGCATGATGCCCGGCATGGGGCAGATGCGCGACCAGATCAACCAGATCGACGACCGCGACCTCGACCGCGTCGCCGCCATCATCCGGTCGATGACCCCCGCCGAGCGCGAGAACCCCAAGATCATCGACGGTTCCCGCCGCGCCCGCATCGCCCGCGGCTCCGGCGTCACCGTCACCGAGGTGAACAACCTGGTCGTCCGGTTCTTCGACGCGCAGAAGATGATGAAGCGCATGGCCGGCGGCCTCGGCATCCCGGGCATGCCCGGCGGCGGCGCCCGCAAGGCCGCCAAGGCCGCGCAGAAGAAGAACAAGAAGGGCCGGCGCGTCAGCGGCGACCCCCGCAAGGCCGCCCTGGGCAAGAAGCCCGCGGCTCAGGCTCCGCAGGAGTCGCCCCAGCTTCCGCCCGGTCTCGGTGGCGGCCGCCTCCCCGGCGGCCTGCAGCTCCCGCCCGGTTTCGACCCTTCCAAGCTGCGTCTGCCCGGCCAGCAGTGAATTGACCGTCCGATGAACAATGGCCGGTTGTGGTCAAATGTGTGAGCGGCGTGGCCGGGAATTCGGCCGCACCCCTCAGCGTCTGGCACAATGACATGTTGGAACAACGTGGCCATGCGGGTGCCCTCTCATCCCCGCGTGCCGCGCCTGTCCCTCGGGCGGTCTTCCCGTCGTGCCCCACTCGATGAGACGCCGTTCACCCACGCTCATATGTCCAGGAGAGACCACACCCGTGGCAGTCAAGATCAAGCTCAAGCGGCTCGGAATGATCCGCAACCCGCAGTACCGCATCGTCGTCGCCGACAGCCGCACCAAGCGTGACGGCCGTGCGATCGAGGAGATCGGGCTGTACCACCCGAAGGAGAACCCTTCCCGCATCGAGGTGAAGTCCGAGCGGGCGCAGTACTGGCTGGGCGTGGGCGCGCAGCCCACCGAGCCCGTCCTGAAGATCCTCAAGCTGACCGGCGACTGGCAGAAGTTCAAGGGCGAGGACGCCCCGGCGCCGCTTCAGGTCGCCGAGCCCAAGCCCGACCGGCACGCCATCTACGAGGCCGCGGCCAAGGAGTCGCTGACCGGCGACACCGGCGGCGCGGCCACCACGCCGCGCAAGGCCAAGAAGGCCGCCAAGACCGAGGAGGCGGCGGCCGAGGCCCCCGCCGCGACCGAGGCCCCGGCGGAGGAGAAGCCGGAAGGCGAGGCCTGAGGTGCTCGAGGAAGCCCTCGAACACCTGGTCAAGGGCATCGTCGAGCATCCCGACGACGTTCGGGTACGCGCCCGTCGCATCCGCACCGGGCGCGTGCTTGAGGTCCGGGTCCACCCCGACGACCTCGGCAAGGTCATCGGACGTGGCGGCCGCACCGCGAAGGCGCTGCGGACCGTCATCAACTCGCTGGCCGACGGCAAGTTCGTCCGCGTGGACCTGCTCGATCTGAACGAGGCCCGCTAGCCACCCCGTCACCCGTACGAGCCCGAGCGCGGGCTCGTACGGGCGGCGACCCCCGCCCGCGCCCAGGCGACTCCCGCCTGCCGGGGCGGCGAGATCCCGAAAGGTCCCAAATCCGTGCAGCTAGTCGTCGGCAGAATCGGCCGCCCGCACGGCATCCGCGGCGAGGTCACCGTGGACGTGCGCACCGACGACCCCGAGCTGCGCTTCGCGCCCGGGGCGCGGCTCGACACCGACCCGCCGTCCGCGGGCCCGCTGCTCGTCGAGTCCGTACGCCCCCACGCCGGCTTCCTGCTCGTCCGCTTCGCGGGCGTCCCCGACCGCACCGCCGCCGAGGCCCTGCGCGGCACCATGCTCGTGGTCGAATCGGCCGAAGTCCCGCCGCTCGACGACCCCGACGAGTTCTACGACCACCAGCTCATCGGGCTCGCCGTGGAGACCGTCTCCGGCGAGCCGGTCGGCAAGGTGGCCGACGTCCTGCACCACGGGCAGGACCTCCTGGTCGTGCGCCGCGGCGCGGAGGAGGTCTTCGTCCCCTTCGTACGCGCGCTCGTCCCCGAGGTCGATGTCGCCGGCGGACGCCTGGTCGTGGACCCGCCCCCCGGCCTGCTCGACCCCGACCAGGCCATCTGACCCCGGGCCCTCCTTCTCATGCGCATCGACATCGTCTCGATCTTCCCCGAGTACTTCGCCCCGCTCGGCGTCTCCCTCATCGGCAAGGCGCGCGAACGCGGCATCCTGGACGTCTGCCTGCACCAGCTCCGCGACTGGACGGACGACGTGCACCGTACGGTGGACGACACCCCGTACGGCGGCGGCCCCGGCATGGTCATGAAGCCCGAGCCCTGGGGCGAGGCCCTGGACGACATCATCACCAGCGGCGCGGCGACCGGTCAGGACCAGCCCCGGCTGATCGTCCCCACCCCCAGCGGCAGGCCCTTCACCCAGCAACTCGCCGTCGAACTCGCCGCCGAACCGTGGCTGGTGTTCGCCTGCGGCCGCTACGAGGGCATCGACTCGCGCGTCATGGCCGAGTACGCCACGCGGCTGCGCGTGGACGAGGTGAGCATCGGCGACTACGTCCTGGCGGGCGGCGAGGTCGCGGTCCTGGTCATGATCGAGGCCATCGGCCGCCTGCTGCCCGGCGTGCTCGGCAACGCCGACTCCGTCACCGACGACTCCTTCGCCCCCGGCGCGATGCACAACCTGGTCGAGGGCCCCGTCTACACCAAGCCGCCGGAGTGGCGCGGGCACCGCGTCCCCGACGTCCTGCTGTCCGGCCACCACGGCAAGATCGCCCGCTGGCGCCGCGACCAGGCCCTGCGGCGTACACACGCCAACCGCCCCGACCTGCTCGCCGCCCTCGACCCCGCCACCCTGGACAAGCACGACCGCGCCCTGCTGTCCTCCCTGCCCCCGGCCCCGCAGGAGACCGCCTCCACCGAGACCGCCGAACCTCCGCCGTCCGCCACCCCCCACCCGGCACCCCTAGCCCCCGCCGGGCCGGCATCCGCCGCGTCCGGTGCACCCGAGCCCGCGGAACTCGCGCCCGCCGCGCCCGACCCCGCGGAACTCGCGCCCGCCGCACCCGAACCCGCCGAACCGGCGTCCGCCGCGCCCGAACCCGCCGACCCCGCGTCCGGCGCACCCGAGCCCGCCGCGCCCGGGGGACGCCCCCCAGCCACTCCCGCGACCTGAGTGACTGAGCAAGCAAGTAAGTAGATCGTTCGGGCGTCGATTCACGGTGACCGTCCGGTGTATGGCACACTGAATTGCTAGTGTCGGCTGCCCAGGCGCCGGCACGGCGATGGCCGGCCAGAGCGATCGGCCCTTCCGACCGAATATCAGTCCAGCTCGCGCGTCCCCTCCGACGCCGCGCCCCCGCGCGGCCGGGTGGACCTCCGCGTGCTCGTGCCCGATGGGGAACCGCTGTCATGCACACGCAGATCCAGGAGATCGAGAAGGCCTCGATGCGGACCGACATCCCGGACTTCCGTCCGGGCGACACGCTGGAGGTCCACGTGCGCGTCGTCGAGGGCAACCGGTCCCGTATCCAGGTCTTCAAGGGGTTCGTCCTGCGCCGCCAGGGCGGTGGCGCCCGCGAGACCTTCACCGTGCGGAAGGTCAGCTACGGCGTGGGCGTCGAGCGTACCTTCCCGGTGCACAGCCCGGTGATCGAGAAGATCCAGCTCGTCACCCGCGGTGACGTGCGCCGCGCCAAGCTCTACTACATGCGCGACCTGCGCGGCAAGGCCGCCCGCATCCGCGAGAAGCGCGAGGCGACCCCGGCCGCCAAGTAGCCTGCAGCCCACTGTGGCCCGTGATCCAGTGATGGGTCCGGGCCACATGGCCGTCTTGGGGGGTAAGTGTCCCGGGACGTACGGGACAAACCCCTGCCGCCCCCCTCTGATTCGCGACGCGCCCGGGTGCCGTCGTGGCGCTGACGGCCACGAGCGGCCTTACATCATTTAGGCTCGTCAAGGATGACTAGCGAGGACCAGGGGAACGCCGCGGCTGCGCGGGGCCCCGTCGAGGACGAGGTGCACGTGGTCGCGGAAGACACCACCAAGAAGCCTGCCGATGACGACAAGGGCAAGAAGGGCTCGTTCTGGAAGGAACTGCCCGTTCTGGTCGTAGTAGCGCTGGTCCTGGCGCTGATTATCAAGACGTTCGTGGTCCAGGCGTTCTACATCCCCTCCGAGTCGATGGAGAACACCCTGCTGACCAACGACCGGGTGCTGGTCAACAAGCTGGTCTACCGCACGCGCGACATCGAGCGCGGCGACATCGTGGTCTTCTCCGGCGTCGACTCCTGGGACCCCGAGGTCCAGTTGGAGGAGCCGTCCAACCCGGTCGCCGGCTTCTTCCATTGGGTCGGCACCGCCTTCGGGGTGGTGCCCGGCGAGAAGGACTACATCAAGCGCGTCATCGGCGTGGCCGGCGACAAGGTGAAGTGCTGCGACTCCAAGGGGCGCGTCACCGTCAACGGCGTCGCGATCGACGAGGAGAGCTACCTCTATCCGGGCGACGTCCCCTCCCAGCGCTTCTTCGAGGTCACCGTGCCCGAGGGGCGGCTGTGGGTGATGGGCGACCACCGCTCGGTCTCCCTCGACTCCCGCTCCCACACCGGCGACCCGGGCGGCGGCACGATCCCCGCCGACCAGGTGATCGGGCGCGCGTTCGTCATCGTCTGGCCCTTCTCCAGGGCCGCCACGCTGCCGATCCCCGACACCTTCGCCCAGCCCGCCCTCCAGACCGCCGCCGCGCTCGGTGGCGCCACCCCGGCGGTCGCCGGGTTCGCCCTGGCCTTCCCGCTGGTCCTGCTACGCCGGCGGCTGCGGATCAAGCGGAGCGCCTCACGATGACGGCCGCCACCGAGAACGGCGACGAATCCCCGAAGCAGCCGCCCGCCGAGGCCGAGAAGCGGGACGCCGAACCAGCCGACCCCGCCGAGCCCGCCAAGGACGTCACTGAGGGCGCCACTGAGGGCGCCACCGCCTCGGACGGCCCCAAAAAAGGCAAAGGCATCCTGGGCGGCATCCGTGAGACCGTCTTCCTCACCCTCGCGGGCGTCGTGATCGCGCTGCTGGTCAACGCGTTCGTGATCGGCTCGTTCTGGATTCCGTCCGAGTCGATGGAGGACACCCTCCTCGTAGGCGACCGCGTGATCGTCAACAAGCTGAACGGCGACGCCGAACGCGGCGACATCGTCGTCTTCAAAGGCTGGAACGGTCTCGACACCATCAAACGCGTGATCGCCGTGGGCGGCGACACCGTCGAGTGCTGCGACGCGAAGAAGCGCATCACGGTCAACGGCGTGCCGATCGAGGAGAAGGGCTACCTGCACCCCGACGACTACCCGTCGGGCGAGTCCTTCAAGGAGAAGGTGCCCCAGGGGCGCCTGTGGGTGATGGGCGACCACCGCTCGGCGTCCAGCGACTCCCGCGACCACGGCACGATCGCCGAGAGCGACGTCATCGGCCGGGCCGTCGTGATCTACTGGCCCTTCACCCGGATGACCGTTCTGTCCAGACCGGAGACTTTCGACAGGGTCCGATAGCCGTGAGAGGCATGAGGCGCGTACTCTGCCTGTGTCATGACTGATGTGTTTCGCCCTCGACCTAGCGTCGTCAGGCGGGATTCGGGGCTCTACGGCTACGAGCGTGCCCTGACACGACGGGGGCTGGCTCCGATAGCGGGGGTGGACGAGGCGGGCCGCGGGGCCTGCGCCGGTCCTCTCGTCGTGGCCGCGGTGGTGCTCGGCAAGGAGATCGACGGCCTCGCCGACTCCAAACTGCTCACACCCGCGACCCGCGAGGCGCTCCACGACCGCATCATGGCCACCGCCAAGGCGGTCGCCACGGTCGTCATCCCCCCGCAGGAGATCGACGCGCGGGGCCTGCACAAGTGCAACGTGACCGGCATGCGCCGCGCCGTGGCCCGGCTATCCTGTGAACTCGGCTATGTGCTCACCGACGGGTTCCCCGTCCCCGGCCTGCCCGCGCCGTCACTGGCGGTGTGGAAGGGCGACCAGGTCGCGGCGTGCGTCGCGGCGGCGTCGATCGTGGCGAAGGTCACGCGAGACCGCATCATGACGGCCCTGGACGAGCACCATCCGGAGTACGGTTTCGCCGTGCACAAGGGTTATGTCACCGCTCGGCACCGTATGGCGCTCCATCGCCACGGCCCGTGCCCGCACCACCGATTTTCGTTCATCACGGTGGCGCGGTCAGGGCTGGGTAACGAGATAGGTGAGAATGAAGTGGGGGCCGGTGTTGCCTGACCAGGCAGCCCGGGGGAGGCGTGTGACAGGAGGATCGGGATGAGCGCAGAAGATCTCGAAAAGTATGAAACCGAGATGGAGCTGCAGCTCTACCGCGAATACCGCGACGTGGTGGGCTTGTTCACCTACGTCGTGGAGACCGAGCGGCGGTTCTACCTCACCAACTCCGTGGACCTCGACGTACGCACGGCCGAGAACGGCGATGTGTTCTTCGACGTCAAGATGCAGGACGCCTGGGTCTGGGACATGTACCGCCCGGCGAGGTTCGTGAAGAACGTCCGGGTGGTCACCTTCAAGGACGTCAACGTCGAGGAACTGGCCAAGCCCGACCTGGAAATGCCCAAGGAAGGCTTCTCCGGCTAATTCCCCCCAAATCACCACAAATACCAAACCAAGCCCACAAACCCCCCTCCGGCCCCCACAGCCACGTCTTCACCACGCCCAAATCCGCCACCCCCGGCCAGGCCGCGCCTCAGCAGAGTGCTCCGCCCCCTCTCCAGCCCTCTGCCGCCTCCCTCCGGCCCCGGCCACACACCCCCAGACCCGTCCCCGGGCAGACGGCAGGCACTTCCGCGTCAAGACGCCCTCCTCCGCCGCCGGCAACGTCCCCTGCCCGCCGCCACCGCCCCGCCCGATGCGAGTGCGGCCACGCTCACCGGCAGCGCCGCCACAAGCACCGCCCCTCCCCGCGCATACGACCCTCAAGCGCCTCTCATCCCCCTGCCCCCCCGGCATCCGCCCGCCCGGCCGCCGCCACCCCAGCCGCAAACAACACCCGCCACCCGCACCCGCCCGTCCGCGTAACCTCCCCCGGCGCGCCCCATCCGCGTCCGCGCACAGCGCTCGGACGCTCCCTCCCGCGTCCACAGGCGCTCGTTCCGCCCGCTCGCACGCCCGAACGCTCCCCGCCTGCAAGCGCCATGACGCCGCTTGCCGTCTGACAGGGGCGTGCCCGTTCGTATGCGCCCAAGCGGGTGCGTAGCCCCCAGCACGCGACGCTCGCCCCGCCGCACCCGTACGCACCCGCCCTCACCGCGTGCCCCCTGGCAGGAGTCCGCACCGCCCGTACGCCCACAGCCACCCACGCACAGACGCCCATAAGCGCCCCGCCTGCACCCGCCCGCACTCCGACGACAGCCGGAGCGCATAGTCGCAGCAGGCATCGCTCCGCCGTGACCAGTCGGCATAGCCGGCCGTCCGCAGCCGACACATGGCCGCCCGTGCGCAGCCGATACATGGCCGCCCGTGCGCAGCCGATACATGGCCGCCCGTGCGCAGGCGGCACAGGCCGCCCGTGTGCAGGCGGCACAGGCCGCCCGTGTGCAGGCGGCACATGGCTGGCCCGTGCGCAGCCTCACAGCCCGCGCATCCCCGCAGCCGGTTATCCACACCCTGCTACTCCTCGCTCTCGCCTATCCACAGAATCGCGTTCGGCTCCACCTGCCGTCCTTTCCCTGAGAGAAGGTCGGGGCCGGAGGTGGTCCGATGGCCGCGAAAGACAAGCTCGGCAAGGACGGCGAGCAGCTCGCCGTGGAATACCTGCAGGCAGGTGGCATGCAGGTCCTCGACCGCAACTGGCGGTGCCGCGAGGGTGAGATCGACGTGGTGGCGCGCGACGGGGGCACCCTGGTCATCGTCGAGGTGAAGACCCGCTCCGGGCACAGCCACGGCAGCGCGCTCGAAGCGGTGGACCGGGGCAAGCTCGCCCGCCTGCGCGCCCTCGCGGGCAGATGGCTGTCCGAATGGCAGGGCGAGCGCTTCGACTCGGTGCGCATCGATGTGATCGGCCTGGAGAAGGTGGGCAGGACCTTCGCGATCCGCCACGAGCGCGGGGTGATCTGAGATGGCCGTCGCCCGTACTCGCTGCGTCGCGATCGTCGGGGTGAGCGGCCACGTGATCGAGGTCGAGTGCCACATCTCGAACGGCCTGCCCGGCCTGCACCTGATCGGCCTGCTCGACACCGCGCTCAACGAGGCCAGAGACCGCGTCAGGTCAGCCGTGATGAACAGCAAGTACGGCTGGCCCGACTCGCGGATCACGATCAGCCTCTTCCCGGCCAGCCTGCCCAAGCGGGGCAGCCAGTTCGACCTGGCCATCGCGGTGAGCCTCCTCGGCGCGGCGAACGTCATCCCCATCGAACGGATCGCGGAGCCGTTCTTCCTCGGCGAGCTGGGCCTCGACGGGCGACTGCGCCCCGTCCGGGGCATCCTGCCCGCCGTGGCCGCCGCAGGTGACGCAGGGGCGACGAAGGTGGTCGTACCGGCCGCCAACGCCGAGGAGGCCGCGCTCGTGCCCGGCGTCACGGTCCTGCCGGTGGGCGACCTCCGCACGCTCGTCGAGTGGCTGCGCGGCCCCGACCACGATCGCGTACCCCCGCCGGGGCTGTTCGGCCCCTCTGCCGACCCCGACGACGCCCCGCCCGCCGCCGCTCAGAACGGCCAGGCCACCGCCTCCGTACCCGACCTCGCGCGCCCCGCGCCCGACCTTCGCGACGTCGCGGGCCAGCCGCTGGCGCGCAAGGCGCTGGAGGTGTGCGCGGCGGGCGGCCACAACCTGTGGATGCTCGGACCGCCGGGCACGGGCAAGACCATGCTGGCCGAGCGCCTCCCCTCGCTGCTCCCGCCTCTGTCGCTGGACCACGCGCTGGAGGTCACGGCCATCCACTCCATCGCCGGCACTCTTCCGGCGGGGCGTCCCCTCCTGGACCGCGCGCCGTTCGTCAACCCTCACCACACCGCCACGGTCGCCGCCATCGTGGGTGGAGGCACCGGCGTGCCCCGCCCCGGCGCGGTGTCGCTGGCCCATCGCGGGGTCCTGTTCCTGGACGAGGCACCGGAGTTCCCGATGGCCGTACTCGACTCGCTGCGCCAGCCTCTCGAATCCGGCACGGTCACGGTGGCCCGCGCGTCCGGCTCGGTGACCTTCCCCGCGCGCTTCATGCTCGTGATGGCCGCGAACCCGTGCCCGTGCGCCGAGGCCTCCGACGCCTGCCAGTGCACGCCGACGATCCGGCGCCGCTACCTCGCCAGGCTGTCGGGCCCTCTCCTGGACCGCATCGACGTCAAGGTCGCCGTCGCCCGTTCCACCCGCACCGAACTCCTGGCCGACCGCCGTTTCGCCGAACCCAGTGCGGTGGTCGCCGAACGCGTGCTCGCCGCCCGCGAACGCGCCGCCAAACGCCTGGCCCCCACGCCGTGGCGGGTCAACTCCGAACTCCCCGCCAGCGCTCTGCACGGCGAGTTCCGCCCGTCCCCGGCGGCCATGAAGCCGCTGACCACCTGCCTGGACAACGGCGCCCTGAGCGCCCGCGGCCTTGACCGCATAGTCCGCGTGGCCTGGACCCTGGCCGACCTGGCGGCCAAGGACCAACCCGAGGTCGAGGAGACCTCGGCCGCCCTGGCGATGTGGCTGGGAGTAGGCGCCTGACCGGCCACGACCACACCGGCACCCCGAAGGGAACCACATGAGCACGCCCCCCAACCCGGAGCCCGTCCCCACCCCGCCCCACCAGGCATTCGCGGGCCACGCCACCGACGACTCTCGGTCGTACGGCCCGCACGACCCGTCGGCCCCGCACGCATCACGAACGGCCGCCGAGCATGACGCCACCCCTGAGGGCGCCGACCTTCTCCACGCCCCTCAACCGCACGCTCAGCCTGCTGCCGAGGGCGAGCGCCCCTTGCCGTGGGCAGGTACTGCGGGCAGCGCGGGGTCTGGAGAGCCCGGGATGCCATCCCAGGGCGCCCAACTACAAGCCCTTCATACAGGTCGGCATGCCCTCCGTGATCCACACCCGGTGCATGACGAGTACGTCACACGTGATCCACATGCGCTGTCCACCCAGGATGGCGCACCGTATGTGCTGCCTGACCAGGGTGTTGCACTGCATGATCCGCCTGACCAGCGCGCCGCGTCGCGTGTGCCGCCCGAGCAGAGCGTGGCGTCACCTGTGCCGCCCGAGGCGAGCGTGGTGTCGCATGTGCCGCCTGAACTGGGCGTGGCGTCACCTGTGCTGCGGGTGCCCGCTGTGGTGCCGTCTATGCCACCCGAGCCGGGCGTGGCGTCGCATGTGCTGTCCGAGCCCGATGTGGTGTCCCCTGTGCTGCCCGAGCCGAGTGTCGCGCCGCATGGTCTGCTCGGTGAGGGTGCCGCGCTGCATGCACTGCCCGACCAGGGAGTTGCGCCGCATGGTGCCCCCGAGCAGGGCATGGCGTCGCACGGGCTGCCGGAGCAGCGGGTTGCGCCTCATGGGGTGCCGAAGCAGGGAGTAGCGCCGCATGGTCTGCCCGAGCAGGGCGTGACGTCGCCTGTGCCGCCTGACCTGGGTGTCGCGCTGCATGAGCCGGATGACCGGGGCGTCGCGCTGCATGTGCTGCCTGACCAGGCTGTCGCGCCCCATCACCCGCACGAACGGGACGTGACGCCCCGCCCGGTCCAGGATCAGGACGTCGCGCATCACAAGGCGCCCTCCGACACCGCACTTGATGAGGTCAAGCTGGCGAGGGTGACACTGATGCGGCTGGCCGATGCGGGAGATCCCGTCATGGGGAGGCTGGTCAGCCTTTGGGGTCCGTTGGAGGCGCTGGAGCGCATTCGGCGCGGTGACATGGCACTCGGGCCGGGAGAGGTGGGCGGAGAGGCGGGGGGAGAGGAAGGGGAGGGCGGTGAGAGCTGGAAGCGCTTCGCCGACGGATTGCGGCGTCGTCTAGGCGCATGGCGAGCGCGACTGCGCGGGGTGGACCCCAAACGCGATCTGGCCGTGGGCGAGGCGTGCGGTGCTCGCTTGATCGTTCCGGGTGACATCGAGTGGCCGAGCCAGCTTGGCGACCTCGGGGACACCCAGCCCTTGGGGCTGTGGCTCAACGGGTCGGTCAACCTGCGGTTCTCCTGCCTGCGGTCGATCGCCGTCGTCGGCTCTCGCGCCGCCACGGCGTACGGCATCCACATGGCGGCCACCCTTGGCGCGGAACTGAGCGGGGCGGGCTGGACGGTGATCAGCGGCGGCGCGTACGGCGTGGACGGCGCGGCCCACCGGGGCGCGCTGACCGGGGAGGCACCGACGATCGTGGTGCTGGCATGTGGCGTGGACCAGTGCTACCCGAGAGGTCATGACACCCTGTTCGCGGCCGTTCGAGGTCAGGGCCTTCTCGTGAGCGAGTGCCCGCCCGAGGTGTTCCCGACCCGCGCCCGCTTCCTCATCCGCAATCGTCTGATCGCCGCGCTGTCGAGGGGCACGGTGGTCGTCGAGGCGGCGCTACGCAGCGGCGCGCTGAACACCGCCAACCACGCTCTCGCGTTGCAACGCCACGTGGGCGCGGTCCCCGGCCCGGTCACCTCCGACGCGTCCGCGGGCTGCCACCAGTTGCTGCGGCAGGGCAAGGCCATCTGCGTGACCAGCGGCGAGGACGCGATCGACCTCGTGGGCCTGATAGGCGGCGACCTGGCCCCCGACCGCCGCGGTCCCGTCCTCCCACGCGACAGGCTGAGCGAGGTCAGCCGCCGGGTGCTCGACGCCGTACCCGCGAGGGGAGGCGCGGGCCCAGCGGCCATCGCGGTCAGCGCAGGCGTGGACCTGACCACGGCCCTCAGCACCCTCGGCACCTTGGCAGCCGCCGGCTACGTCCACCACTCACCCAAGGGGTGGCGAATAGTCCGCCGCCCGTGATGTCCAGCCTGGGGGCGAGTGTCCGGCAACGGCGGATCTTCCGCAAACCGGGAGAGGTGTGCTGGAACCTGCGCAAACGCTACGTCCTCCCGCGGTCTCCTGCCGACCGTGGCCGTCGGCCAGTCGCGGGGGCCCGGTGGTGGGCCTGCCCGGCGCAGGTGCGCAGGTGCGCAGCTTGGCTGGGGTGTGGTCAGAGGTGGTGGGCTCGGTGCTGCGGTTGTGGTGGGTGCTTGACGTGCTGTGGTGGCGGTGTGGCCGTCGGGAGTTGGTAGATGCTGGCGGTCCCCCGTCCCCCGTCCCCCGTCCTCGGTCCCCGGTCGCCGGTCGGCCGGTTCCCGGTCGCCGGTCGGCCGGTTCCCGGTTCCCGGTCCCCGGTCGGCCGGTTCCCGGTTCCCGGTCCCCGGTCGGCCGGTTCCCGGTTCCCGGTCCCCGGTCGGCCGGTCCTCGGTGCCGGTGCCGCTGCCGGTGCCGAGGCTCGGGCTGGTCCGCTGTGCGGCCGGTGCGGCGGGTGGTGGGTGGGTGTGGTGCGCCACGCCACCACTGCAGAGCACCAGCACTGACCAGGGCCACAGATACCACAGGCACCACGCATCAGCCCTCAGCCCCAGCACCGACCCCATCCCAGCAGGCAACGCAGCAGCACCGCCGACCAACCTCAACCCGCCACCCGCGGACAACGCCACACACCGCATCGCACGGAGCACAGCCGCCGCCCCACGCACCATCACCGACTACGGCCCCCAGGGGTGGTTGATCGATGGGAAGTCCCGGGTGGCTGTGTCACCGTTCGGGAGGAGGCGGCCGGAGGGCGTCGCGTTTCCGTAAGTTGCGGCATCCACCCCCATCCCGTCGGGCGCAAGATCCACCGTTGCCCGGACACTCCCTCCGGGGTCAGTGGTAGCCCGATGCTCAGGTGTCCAGTGGCCTGGGAGCGGAATGTGCCTGCGGTGGGGTGTG
Organism: Thermocatellispora tengchongensis; assembly: GCF_014202315.1. Lineage (GTDB taxonomy): Bacteria > Actinomycetota > Actinomycetes > Streptosporangiales > Streptosporangiaceae > Thermocatellispora > Thermocatellispora tengchongensis. The sequence goes on from NZ_JACHGN010000022.1 coordinate 143,564, forward strand.
TCACCGTTCGGGAGGAGACGCCCGGAGGGCGTCGCGGTTCCGCAAGTTGCGGCATCCACCCCATCCCGTCGGGTGCAAGATCCACCGTTGCCCGGACACTCCCCTGCGGTGCAACCCGCTGCCCCTGGCTCGCGGTTTCCTGACTGATGGGCGGCCTGTCTCACCCGGGTGTGTCCTCCGTGATCAGGAGTTACACCGTTGTTCTTACGCTTCCTCTCACCCGTCGCTTACCGGGTGCCTTCTTGCGTTTCCTGGCCTGTTGGGGCCCCTTCTCGATCGGATTTCTCGCCATGACAGTGCGCCTCTTTGGACTTCGCGGCTTCGTCGGCTCGCTGGGCGTCTCTGGTTTGCGGTCGGTCGGTGGAGGGGGGTGGCCGGCAGTGGGAGGGGGCGGTGCCTGCGGTGTTGATGGGCGGTGTCGTGCTGGCTCGTGTGTGGGCGCTGGCTCTTCTCGGCTTTCTGGTTCGGCTGTCGCTGGACGGGGGCTTCGGGGGGTGGGGTGGCGGTCGTGGGGTGGACGGTTGGGGGTTGTTTGGGTGGTGTGGGGGGCTTTTGTTGGGGTCGTGGTTCTGGGCTTGGCGCACTCCGGTGGTGGTCGGGTTGGCTCGTCCTGGGTGACGGCGGCGGGTGGTGTGCTTGTTGACCATGACGGGGTTGGGGCGTCGCATGGCTCTGGGGAGGTACGGACTCAGGCGGGTGGTGGTTCGGGTGGCGGCGCCTTGTCTGGTTCCGTGGGGCGGGCGCTGCGGTGGGGGTGGCCGGTGGTGGGGGAGGCGGTTGTCGTGCGGGGGTTCGATCCGCCTGCGGCGCCGTGGCTGGCGGGGCATCGGGGGGTCGATCTGGCGGTGGGAGGGGGTGATTTCGTCCGGGCGGCGGGAGCGGGGGTGGTGAGCTTCGCGGGGCCGGTGGCCGGGCGTGGGGTCGTGGTGGTGGCGCATCCGGGTGGGTTGCGGACCACGTACATGCCGGTTCGGCCGTCCGTCCGGCGTGGGGAGCGGGTTGCGGCGGGGGACGTGGTGGGGACGGTGGAGCCGGGGGCCGGTCATTGCCCGGACGTGTGCCTGCACTGGGGGTTGCGGCGGGGGACGCAGTATCTCGACCCGCTGCTGCTCCTCGGCCGGGGCGGGTTTCGGCTGCTGCCCGTGGGCGATAGGAGGGGGTTGACCGCAGGCGGTCAGCGGGGGGCGGGAACGGGTACACTTTTCGGTGGCCTGTGACTTGCGGGCCGACTTCGCGCGCCCGGCGGCGATGCCGCCCCTTCGGTCCGGACGTGAGTCCGGTCGGGGTGGCTCGGGGCGCCAGGGCGGAGGCCGTACGGCTTCCGCGTAACCGAGAACAGCGCCCAGCGATGGGCGCTCCGACCAGGAGGCACCATGGCTCCCGTCGTCACCATGCGACAGCTCCTTGAGAGCGGCGTCCACTTCGGGCACCAGACCCGGCGCTGGAACCCGAAGATGAAGCGCTTCATCTTCACCGAGCGCAACGGCATCTACATCATCGACCTGCAGAAGTCGCTGTCGTTCATCGACCGTGCCTACGACTTCGTCAAGGAGACGGTCGCCCACGGCGGCACCATCCTGTTCATCGGCACCAAGAAGCAGGCCCAGGAGGCCATCGCCGAGCAGGCCACGCGGGTCGGGATGCCGTACGTCAACCAGCGCTGGCTGGGCGGCATGCTCACCAACTTCTCCACCGTGCACAAGAGGCTCCAGCGCCTGAAGGAGCTCGAAGAGCTCGACTTCGACAACGTGGCCGGCTCCGGGCTCACCAAGAAGGAGCTCCTGATGCGCCGCCGCGAGAAGGAGAAGCTGGAGCGCACCCTCGGCGGTATCCGTGACATGTCCCGGGTGCCGAGCGCGGTGTGGGTCGTCGACACCAAGAAGGAGCACATCGGGATCAACGAGGCGCGCAAGCTCGGCATCCCGGTCGTCGCGATCCTCGACACCAACTGCGACCCCGACGAGGTCAACTACCCGATCCCGGGCAACGATGACGCGATCCGCGCCGTCAGCCTGCTCACCCGCGTGATCGCCGACGCGGTCGCCGACGGGCTCATGGCCCGCGCGGGCGCCGGCCGCGGTGACGAGAAGCCCGCGGGCGTCGCCCAGGCCGAGCCGCTGGCCGAGTGGGAGCGCGAGCTCCTTGAGCGCGCCGAGGGCGAGGCTCCGGCCGCCGAGGCCGAGGCCGAGGCCGGCGAGGGCACCGCCGAGAGCGCGGCTGCCGAGGCTCCCGCCGAGGAGGCTCCGGCCGCCGAGGGCCCGCAGCAGGCCTGAGGCCGATGGGCCGGCGCCCGAGCGTCCGTCCGAGCACCCGGGAGATGCTTCAGGGGGCTCGGAGGCTCGGGCTGAGGCCCCGCGGCGCGGGCGGGCGAGCGGCTGTGTGTTCGCGGCCGTTCGTTCGGGTCGCGTCGCGTCGGCCCGTCTCCCATGGCCCGGCTGTCCGGTCCTTCCGGTTCGTCCCCGGTGGTTCGTTCCGCCGGGGTTCGGTCGATCCGGTTCGGGGCCGGCGCCTTGGTCGGCTCCCGGTCGGTTCGGGCGGGGGCCGGTCGATCCGGTTCGGGGCCGGCGCTCTGGTCGGCTGCCGGATGGTTCGGCCGGGGTTCCGGTCGGTTCGGTTCGGTTCGGTTCGGGTTCCGGTCGGGGTCCGAGGCTCCGGGGTCCGGGGGCCGAGCCTCCAGGGTCCGGGGGCCGGGGTTCTGGGGTCCGAGGCTCCGGGGGCCGGGAGTGCGGCCGCCGGTGGGCTCGGCCGGGGCCGGGGCGGGCAGGGCGTGCGGGTGGTCCGGGTGCGGGCCGCGGCCGGAAGCGGTGGCGGCGCGGCGCGGGCGTACTGCGGCCGGGAACGGGAAGTGCGGTGGTGCGGGGCTTCCGGCGCCGCCGCGACCAGCAAGGCTCCCAACGGGTGGGCGGGCGTGAACCCGTCCACCGCACCACGACGACGACGATCCCACGAGGGAAAGACAGACAATGGCTTCTGTGAACATGGCCGACGTCAAGCGGCTTCGTGAGCTGACCGCGGCCGGCATGATGGACTGCAAGAAGGCGCTGGAGGAGGCCGAGGGCGACTTCGACAAGGCCATCGAGATCCTGCGCATCAAGGGTGCGAAGGACGTCGGCAAGCGCGAGGCCCGCACCGCCTCCAACGGCCTGGTGGCCGTGAGCCGGCCCAGCGACTCGCTCGCCGCGCTGCTTGAGCTCAACTGTGAGACCGACTTCGTCGCCAAGGGCGAGCGCTTCCAGGAGCTCGCCGCGACCGTGGTCGAGCACATCATCGCCACCCGCCCGGCCGACGTGCCGACCCTGCTGGAGTCCCAGATCGACGGCAAGACCGTCAAGGAGCTGCTGGACGAGGCGAACGCCGCGCTCGGCGAGAAGATCGAGATCCGCCGGTTCGCCCTGCTGGAGGGCGGGTACATCGGGACGTACCTGCACAAGACCGACCCGCAGCTCCCGCCGACCGTGGGCGTGCTGGTCCAGCTCGACGAGGCCAACGCCGAGGTGGCCAAGGACATCGCGCAGCACACCGCCGCGATGGCGCCGAAGTACCTCAGCCCGAACGCCGTCCCGGCCGACGTCCTGGAGAAGGAGCGCGCGGTCTTCGAGCAGATGACGCGCGAGGAGGGCAAGCCCGAGGCGGCCCTGCCGAAGATCGTGGATGGCCGGATCAACGGCTGGTACCGCGACTTCACCCTGCTGCAGCAGGCGTTCGTGAAGGACCCGAAGAAGACGATCGCCAAGGTCGCCGAGGAAGCGGGTGTGAAGGTCCTGGCCTTTGTCCGCTACAAGGTGGGGCAGGCTTAGTCTTACTACCAGCCCCGATAGAGTTCCAGACGAGGAGGCCGCCGTCGTGCAGGACAACACCGAACCCGCTACGTCGGCGGTTTCGTCGCATTCCGGCCCGCTGCGCTGGAAGCGCGTGATGCTGAAGCTGTCCGGCGAGGCGTTCGCCGGCGGGGAGCCGCTGGGCATCGACCCGACGGTCGTGGGCAAGCTCGCGGACTCAATCGCCGAGGCGGTCCAGGAGGGCGTGCAGGTCGCCGTCGTGGTGGGCGGGGGCAACATGTTCCGGGGGGCCGCGCTCTCCGAGCAGGGGATAGACCGTGCCCGGGCCGACTACATGGGCATGCTGGGCACGGTCATCAACTGCCTCGCCCTCCAGGACTTCCTGGAGAAGCGCGGCATCGACACCCGTGTGCAGACGGCGATCACCATGCAGCAGGTCGCCGAGCCGTTCCTGCCGCGCAGGGCCATCCGTCACCTGGAGAAGGGACGCGTCGTCATCTTCGGTGCCGGCCTGGGCTCACCGTTCTTCTCCACCGACACCTGCGCTGCGCAGCGCGCCCTGGAGATCGGCGCGGAGGCGCTGCTGAAGGGGACGCAGGTCGACGGGGTGTACGACTCCGACCCGCGGAAGAACCCCGACGCCGTACGCTTCGACCATCTCGAATACGGCGAGGTCCTCACCCGCGGCCTCGGTGTCATGGACGCCACCGCCATCAGCCTGTGCATGGACAATGGACTGCCCATCGTGGTCTTCGACCTCATGGGCGATGGCAACATCCTTCGGGCGGTCCGCGGTGAGAAGATCGGCACGCTGGTGAGTCCGGCAAGGTAAGTCAAGCCCGTGGCATACGGGGGCAAATCCCCTTGTAGGCAGGGAAATAGGGAGCCGCTGTGATCGACGAAACCCTCCTCGAAGCCGAGGAAAAGATGGACAAGGCCGTGGCGGTCGCCAAGGACGACTTCGCCGGCATCCGCACGGGCCGCGTCACCCCGTCGATGTTCAACAAGATCACCGCCGAGTACTACGGCACGCCCACTCCGATTCAGCAACTGGCCTCGTTCCACGTGCCCGAGGCCCGCATGGTGATCGTGCAGCCCTACGACAAGGGCGCCATGGGCGCGATCGAGAGGGCGATCCGCGACAGCGATCTCGGCGTGAACCCGAGCAACGACGGCCAGGTGATCCGGGTGGTGTTCCCCGAGCTGTCGGAGGAGCGCCGCAAGGAGTACATCAAGGTCGCGCGGACGAAGGCCGAAAGCAGCCGGGTCTCGGTGCGCAACATACGCAGGCACGCCAAGGAGATCCTCGACAAGCTCGTCAAGGACGGCGAGGCCGGCGAGGACGAGGTGCGCCGGGCCGAGAAGGAGCTCGACGACCTCACCCAGAAGCATGTCGCGAAGATCGACGAGCTGCTCAAGCACAAGGAGAGCGAGCTGCTCGAGGTCTGAGCCCGAGCGCAGGCATGGTCATGATCCTTGCGCCGCCTTCGTGTGGTGCAAGGATCATGCGTTAGAAAGTTAGGACCCCCCTTGGAAGCAGCCGCCGGAAGTCACAGGTCGTCGCGTTCATCGACCTCGTCGGGTTCGTCGGCTTCGTCATCCACGCCATCTGCGTCGGGTTCGTCATCCGCGTCGGGTTCGTCATCCTCGCTGTCCGCGTCGTCCTCGTCATCTGCGTCGTCCTCGCTGTCCTCGTCCTCGTCGTCTTCCTTGGGCTCGCTGGGCTCGTCGGGTTCGTCGGGGGTGGCTTCGCGGGGTTCGTCGGGTTCGGTGGGTGCATCGGGTTCGCCGGCTTCGGCTGAGGCGTCCGGCGGGGGCGGGTCTTCTGAGGGCGAGCCGGTGCTCGGCGCCGGGGGCAGGGGTATGTCCGGTGCGCGGGCTCGGGGGGAGCGTGCGGCCGACGGGGGGAGCGGTGGCACGGCGGTGAGCGAGGGCGACGGTGTCCCCTCCGATGAGGACGGTGCCGGGGGTTCTTCCGGCGAGAACGACTCCGGGGGTGCGGGTTTCGGCGGAGACGGTGATGGGGGGCGCTCTGCCGGCCGGGGGGATGGTGGCGATGGCTCCGCAGGTGGCGACGGTGACGGTGGTTCTCCTGGGGGGAACGCCGGGGGCTCTGCGGGTGGCGATGGCGAGCGGGCCTCTTCCGGGGGGTCCGGCGAGGGGGCCGCGTCCGGTGGGAACGGCCGGGGGGCCGGATCCGGGGGTGGCTCTTCCAACGGCGACGGCGGGCCCTCGGGGGTGAGTGGGCGTACCGGGCGGAACCTGCCCGCCGCGATCGCGGTCGGGCTGGGGCTCGGGGCGCTGGTCGTGGGGACGCTGTACACGGTCAAGGCGCTGTTCCTGGTCGTGGTGGCGGTGGCGGTCGGCATCGGCGTGACCGAGCTGGTCAACGCGTTCGCCACGCGCGGGATCAAGGTGCCCGCGATCCCGGTGGTCGCGGGGCTGGCGGTGATGCTGGGCGGGGCCTACTGGGGCGGGCCGGCGTCGCTGGTCGGCGCGTTCGCGCTGACGGTGTTCGTGCTGCTCACCTGGCGGATGTTCCAAGGTGAGGAGAACTATGTCCGGGACGCCGCGGCCAGCGTGCTCGCGGCGGTCTACCCGGCGCTGCTGGCCGGGTTCGTCGGCCTGCTGCTGGCGCCCGACGACGGGCGGGAGCGCGTGGTGGTGTTCATCGCGGTCACCGTCGCCAGCGATATCGGCGGATATGCCGCGGGCGTGCTGTTCGGCAAGCACAGGATGGCCCCGGTGATCAGCCCGAAGAAGACCTGGGAGGGGTTCGCGGGCTCGGCGCTGGCGTGCATGCTGGTCGGCGCGTGGCTGGTGACCTGGCTGCTGGACGGTGAGATCTGGCAGGGAGCCCTGCTCGGCGCGGTCGCGGTGGTGTTCGCCACGCTCGGCGACCTGATCGAGTCGGTGATCAAGCGCGATCTCGGGCTGAAGGACCTCGGCTCGATCCTGCCGGGGCACGGCGGGCTCATGGACCGGCTCGACTCGCTGGTCGCGACGCTGATCCCGGTGTGGGTGCTGCTGACCCTGTTCGTGTAGCGGGGCGCGGCTAACGGATGTAGCGGTCCGACGGAAGGTGGAGCGGGCCCGGGGCCTGGAGCTCCTGCTCGGTGATGGGGGCCAGCCACAGCCACCGTACGGCCTCGCCGCCGAAGGTGAAGCCGCTCAGATCGGGCAGGCCGGGTGGGTCGGCGGTGAGCAGCACCCCGTGGAAGCCCGAGCCCATCGGGAACGTGGCCGGCTCGTGGTACCACTTGGCGGTGTGCCCGTGGCCGAGCCAGGTCACCGAGTGCCAGGGGTACTGGGCGAGCCACAGGAACAGGCGGGCAGCCTCGCGGGCGTCGCCGCGGGTGGCGAGGGCCAGTTCGACCCGCGCGTACGCCTCCGGCCGGTCGATGTACTGCTCCACCGTGGGCATCCGCTGGCAGCTCATGCCGACGGTGGAGACGATCGTGTAGTCCCGGCCGCGCTCGGGCGGGCGCTCGGTGATGCCGATCGTCGGCATGCGCCCGCCGCTGCCGTCCCAGTAGCGGCCGGCCGTGCCGACCCGGCTGTCCAGGTGGCCCATGACGAACTGCTGGAAGGACGCCCACGCGCCGTCGGCGCGCCGCCACTGCCAGTACGCCGCCGCCTTCGCCACCCGGGGCCCCAGCCCTTCCATGGCCTCGGCCAGGGCCCAGGCGAAGGCCGTCTCCCCGATGGCGTCGCGGGCGTACCCGGGCATGCTGCGGGTGAGGTCCGCCCAGCCGGGGATGACCGCGAGCAGGTCGCCGTCCTCGTAGACGGCGGCGCCGTCGCCCTCCTCGAACCACAGCACGCCGATGTCGCCCAGGGGGCGGCGCCCCTCGGGATGGCGGGTGTTGGCGCGCGGCATGACCGGGGGCAGCCCGGCGTTGAGCCGGGCGAGGTCGATCACGGGCGGGGCGGGGACGTGGTTGGCCAGCCAGACGGCTCCGTGGACCTGTCCGCTCGGCGCGCACAGGTAAGCTACTGAGGACGTCTCGTCGCGTTCGACCACCAGTGTGCGGCTGCCGTACGGGCTGGTGTCGGTGAGCACGACCTCGGCGCCGTCCGGGGTCCACCGACGGCCGTCGTCGTGATCCGAGGAGCCGGCCGGGCGCGATATCGCCATACATCTGGACTTTAGATCACGCGGGCCATGGAGTGTCCGGACAAATGATGCCGAGAGAGGGCGTGTACGAAGTGTCGCCAGTCGCCGGAAGCGCCGGGGAACGCACCAGCAGGCCGCAGCCGGTCGAGATCGGCCGCCGGCCCGAGCCCGGCAAGCTGACCTTCACGCCCCCGCGCCGCGCCAAGCCCGCCCGCCACCTCGCCGACCTCACCATGGAGGAGCGCCGTACGGCCGTCGCCGAGCTGGGCGAGAAGCCGTTCCGCGCCGACCAGCTCTCCCGGCACTACTTCGAGCGGCTGACCCACGACCCGGGCGCGATGACCGACCTGCCCGCCGCCTCCCGCGAGCGCCTGGCCGGCGAGCTGCTGCCGTCGCTGCTCACCCCGGTGCGCGAGATCACCTGCGACGGCGGCACCACCCGCAAGACGCTGTGGCGGCTGTTCGACGGCGCGCTGGTGGAGTCGGTGCTGATGCGCTACCCCGACCGCACCACCATGTGCGTGTCCTCGCAGGCGGGTTGCGGCATGAACTGCCCGTTCTGCGCCACCGGCCAGGCCGGGCTGACCCGCAACATGTCCACCGCCGAGATCGTGGAGCAGGTCGTCGCGGGCGCGCGGGCCCTGGCCGCGGGCGAGGTGCCGGGCGGCCCCGGCCGGGTGAGCAACGTGGTGTTCATGGGCATGGGCGAGCCGCTGGCCAACTACAAGGCCGTGATCGGCGCGGTGCGCCGCCTCGTGGAGCCGTCGCCGCGCGGCCTCGGCATCTCGGCCCGCGGCGTGACGGTCTCCACGGTCGGCCTGGTCCCCGCCATCGGCAAGCTGGCCGATGAGGGCCTGCCGGTCACGCTCGCGCTGTCGCTGCACGCGCCAGACGACGAGCTGCGCGACACGCTGGTGCCGATCAACACCCGGTGGAAGGTCGCCGAGGTCCTGGACGCCGCCTGGTCGTACGCCGCCAAGACCAAGCGCCGCGTCTCCATCGAGTACGCGCTGATCAAGGACATCAACGATCAGGAGTGGCGCGCCGACCTGCTCGACCGGCTGATCCGCAACAAGCTGGTGCACGTCAACCTGATCCCGCTGAACCCGACGCCGGGCTCGAAGTGGACGGCCTCGCGCCCGGAGGACGAGCGGGCGTTCGTGCGCCGCCTGGAGTCGCACGGCGTACCGGTGACGGTCCGCGACACCCGGGGCCGCGAGATCGACGGCGCCTGCGGGCAGCTCGCCGCCGCCGAGTAGCCGCCGGCGTCCTGGCCGGGTCCGTGAGCCCGCCGCCGAGCAGTCGCGGGCGTCACGGGCGGGTGCGTCAGCCCGCCGCAGGGTAGCCGCCGGAAGCGTCATGGGCAGGTCCGTGAGCCCGCCGCCGAGCGGTCGCCGGCGTCATGGGCGGGTGCGGCGCAGCAGCGCGTACGCCGTGAGCGCCGCCGCCGACCACAGCACCGTCGGCACCGCGAACGCGGCGAAGGACGCGGTGAGGGTGCCGTCGCCCGCCGCGCGCATCCAGCCCAGCACCGGCACCAGCACCCGCCCGGCAGGGGTGGCGCTGAGCAGCAGCAGGCCGACGTACCCGCCGAACAGGGCGAGCATCGAGGTCGCCGGTGAGGGGAACACCGGTCTGCTGGTGAGCGCGCCGAGGGCGGTGCCGACCAGCGCGCCGAGCGCGTGCAGCGCGGCCCCTTGCAGGATCACCGCCGGGCCCGGCGTGACCGCGAACCCGTACAACAGCGGCGTGCCGACCGCGACGGCGGCCAGGCCCGCGTTGACCGCGGCGGCGGCAACGAGCCCGGCGATCACCTCGCGCCCCGCGGAGCCCGCGGCGGTCATGGAGACGAGCCGCTGCTCGGCGGGCTCGGTGTCGAGCAGGCCGCGGGCGGCCCAGGCGAACACCACGATCAGCAGCCCGGCGGAGTCGGCGTAGGAGGAGGTCTCGGCCCCGGCCGGCACGGCGACCGCGTAGAAGATGCCGAGCATCACGATCAGCCCGATCAGCGGCTGGAACAGGCGGTGCGAGCGGGCGTACGCGGCCAGCTTGAACCCGGCCAGGAAGATCGCCGCACCCGCGGCGGACCTGCCGCTCATCGCTCCCCCTCCCGCACCGCGTCCGCCACGCTCCCGGAAGGTCCGGGCGCGGGGCGCGCGGCCTGGGGGAGGGCGGCTGTGGGGTAGCTGTCGCCCGGGCGGCCGGCCGCGGTGGAAGGTGGGTCCTGCGATGGAGGCTTCGGCTCGGTGGGCACGGGCTCGTCGAGCGGGGGCTCGCCGCGTGTGGGCCCGCCGCGCGGGGGTTCGATGGTGAGGGTGGGCTCGGTGGTGGCGGCGGGTTCGGTGGTGAGTGTGGGTTCGTCGGGCGGGGGTTCGGTGGTGAGTGTGGGTTCGTCGGGCGGGGGTTCGGTGGTGCCGCCTCTGACGCGGGCCTCGTAGCCCTCGGCGCGTAGCTTGGCGGCGACCTCCTGGGCCCGCGTCGATTCCACCAGCACCTCCACGATCGAGGTGGACACGTGCCGTCCCGCCGCCACCGCGTGCCCGGCCACCGAGACCGGGCGGACCGAGGGGACCCCGCGCAGGCCGCCCTGGTGGTCGCTGACCACGACGATGCCGCTGGCGGCTGCCACCTCGGCGATGATGACCGGCAGCTCGGCCATGGTGTGCGTGTCGAGCCCGGCGAACGGCTCGTCCAGGATCAGCAGGCCGGGGCGGGGCAGCAGGGCCTGGGCCAGGCCGACCTTGTGCGCGCTGCCCTTGGACAGGTCGCGGAGCGGCTGTCCGAGCAGGGCGGTCATGCCCAGGCGCTCGGGCAGGTCGCCGAGGCCGTCGCGGACGCCGCGGATGCGGGCCATCGCGGCGAGGTAGGCCGCGACCGTGAACGGCTGCTCCACAGGGAAGGTCTCCGGCGCGTAGCCGACGACGGCGGGGCGGCCGGTGACGGAGCCGGTGGTGGGGCGCAGGGCCCCGGCCAGCATCTTGAGCAGGGTGGACTTCCCCGCCCCGTTGCGGCCGGTGACCTCGACGATCTCGCCGGGACGCAGGTCCAGGCCGACCTCCCGCAGCACCCAGGGACCTCGCCTGGTGTAGCGGAACGACACGTTGGTCAGGCGCATAGGGGACCGAGCGTATCGGGTCTGGCGTAAGGTTCATGTCTCGCTTTCGCCGGTCGCGCGATCCACAATGAGGTACGGCGACGGGAACGAAAGGTTACGGGCGTGAACCGGTTTCCACGCGTGCTCGGCATGGGCTACGACCAGGAGCAGGTCGACGCGCTCGTCCGGAGGATCGAGGCGACGCTGGGCCGCGGCACGCTGGAGGGCCCGCCGGTGACCGCCGACGAGATCCGCGCCGCCAAGTTCCGCGGCAGGCTCGGCGGCTACAACGAGACCGCGGTCGATTACGCGCTCGACGCGTTCATCGTCGCGATCGAGACCCGAGGGCGGGAGACGACTCCGCCCGCTCCATCCGCGGTCTCCACGGCGTCCCCGGGCGTTCCCGGTGTCAGGGCGCGGCGGGCCGTGATCGCGCCCATTGACGTGCCGGCCGGGCGGTTCGACCCGGCCGTGCTGGAGGCCGGGCCCGAGCCCGACGGCGGTGAGCCGCTGGCCGAGGCGTGGTTCGAGACGCAGGCGGCGCGGGTGGAGCGGGCGGCGTTCCGGGCGGGCCGGTTGGGCATGGGCTACGACGAGGACGAGGTGGACGCCTTCCTGGACCGGATCGTGGCGACCCTGCGCGGCACCACCGAGCACCCGGTGACGGCCGAGGAGGTGCGTACGGCGCGGTTCCCCACGGTGCTGTTCCGCCCCGGCTACCTGATCAGCGAGGTGGACGGGTTCCTGGCCGACATCGCGGGCGTGCTGGAGCACCGTCAGGCCGCGGAGTGAGGGGTCAGTCGATCAGCCCGAGCTGGGCGGCGGCGCGGATCGCCAGCCAGATCTCGGCGAAGTCGCCCGAGGACGCCAGGTCGCGGCCGGTCAGCTCGCCGAACCTGCGCAGCCGGTAGGCCAGGGTGTTCGGGTGCACGTGCAGCGCCCGCGCCGCCTCGTCCACCCGCCGGTCGCGCTCCATCCAGGTGCGCACCGAGGCGAGCAGCCGGGTGCCGTGCTCGGCGTCGTAGCGCAGCACCTCGCCGAGGACGTGCTCGACCAGGCCGGACAGCACGCCGGGGTCGTCGGGCAGCCAGCGGCCGGTGGTGTCGTCGCCGTACAGGACCAGGGGCTGGCCCGACTCGGCGGCCCGGGAGACCGCCCACAGCGCCTCGCGCTGGGGCACCTTGAGCGAGGAGCCGGGCGCGAACGGGCGGCTGGCACCCGCGGCGATGCCGGGCACCCCGGCCAGCGCCTCGCGTACGCCGGGGGTGTCGGCGGCCAGGACGTAGCGGTCCTCGCCGCGGCGCAGCATGAGGTGCGGGTGGTCGGGCAGGGCGCGCACGAGCGCGTCGTCGCCGGCGCGGCGTACCACGAACAGCAGCAGTTCGGCGCCGTCGCCGGCCAGGCCGAGGCGGAGCAGGCGGCGGCGGGCGAGCACCGGGTCGAGCACGTCCTGCAGCATCTCCGACAACGTCTCGGCGCCCTCGCGGCGCAGCGACTCGCGCTCGTGCCGGGCCATGGCGACCTGGAGCGCGGCCACGGTCGCGATGTGCTGGGCCACGGCCAGGCCGGCGGGCCGCGCGCCCTCGCGCTCGAAGGCGACCAGGAACCCGGCCGGGCCGCCGGGGGCGGGCACCGGGAGCAGGAACCCGCCGGGGATGGTCGGCGGCGGGTCGGCCGAGGTGGGCAGCACGCCGAGGTCGGGCGGCACCGGCACGCCCGGGAGCAGCGGGCGGCCCTGCGGCGTGCACAGGTAGACCTCGTAGCCCGACAGCCGCTCCAGCCGCTTGAACAGCGTGCCGGTGTCGAGGTCTTCGGCGGTGAGCCAGCGCAGCGCGCCGAACACCTGGAGCTGCGCGCCCAGCCGCTGCCGCGCGTCCTCCTGCACGGCCGCGGCGACCTCCTGCGCGATGGCGATGAACGGGACGGTCAGCGGCACCTCCAGCACCGGGATGCCGCGCTCCTCGGCGGTCTGGAAGAACGCCTGGTGCAGCGGCGGCACGTGCAGTTGCGCGGACAGCGCCAGCGCCGACACGCCCGCGTCGTCCAGCCGCTGCAGGTACGCCCGCTGCCCGGCCGCCGACCGGGGCACCGCGACCCCGGTCGTCATGATCATCTCAGCGCCCATCAGCCAGGGCGTGGGGTCGTCCAGCTCGCTCACGTGGGCCCACGAAACCGACCGCGACAGCCCGGCCTCCCCGGCGATCACCCGGAGTTGCAGGGCCGGGAAGCGGATCAGATCCTCCACCGTCAGTTTGTGTTCGGCCACAACACACACGGTATCCGTTCGTGACGACACCAGTTGCCGGATGCGGAGGGCGGCACGCAGACTGGCAGGACAAGCGGGCACGACCTGGTCCCTCTGCAGGTCGTGCCCATGATGACCGCGCGCCGCGCCGTCCTCCCGGTTCCCCCTCCTTCCCTCGACGGCGACGGTACGGCGTGCCGCGTCCGACAACCGGAAAGGAAGCCACCCCGATGAGCGAGCCCCGAGGGCCCGTCGACTCCTCCCGCGTGCCCCGGTTCGCCGGACCCGCCACGTTCGCCCGCCTGCCCCGGACCGACGAGGTGGACCACGTGGACGTCGCGGTGGTGGGGGTCCCGTTCGACAGCGGCGTGTCGTACCGGCCGGGGGCCAGGTTCGGCCCGGCCGCGGTACGCGAGGGGAGCCGGCTGCTGCGGCCGTACCACCCCGCGCTGGACGTCTCTCCGTTCGCCCAGGTGCAGGTGGCCGACGCGGGCGACATCGCGTGCAACCCGTTCGACATCGGGGAGGCCGTGGAGACCATCCAGCACGCCGCCGAGAGCATCGACGCCACCCTCGTCACGATCGGCGGCGACCACACCATCGCGCTGCCGCTGCTGCGCGCCGCGGCCAGGAAGCACGGCCCGGTGGCGCTGCTGCACTTCGACGCGCACCTGGACACCTGGGACACCTACTTCGGCGCCGAGTACACGCACGGCACCCCCTTCCGCCGCGCGGTGGAGGAGGGCCTGCTCGACACCGAGGCGGTCAGCCACGTCGGCACCCGCGGCCCGCTGTACGGCAAGTCCGACCTCGACGAGGACCGCCGCCTCGGCTTCGGCATCGTGACCAGCGCCGACGTGATGCGGCGCGGCGTGGACGAGGTCGTGGACGCGCTGCGCCAGCGCATCGGCGGACGCCCCCTGTACGTCTCGGTGGACATCGACGTCCTGGACCCCGCCCACGCGCCCGGCACCGGCACGCCCGAGGCCGGGGGCCTGACCAGCAGGGAACTGCTGGAGATCCTGCGCGGCCTGGCCGGCGCGGACCTGGTCGGCGCGGACGTGGTGGAGGTCGCGCCCGCCTACGACCACGCCGAGATCACCGCGGTGGCCGCGGCGCACGTCGCCTACGACCTGATCAGCCTGCTGGCGATGAAGGAGAAGCAATGACGGACGTCACCGCGGGCGCCAGGGAGGCGCCGCCGATCACGGAGGTCGAGAAGTTCGGCGTCGAGCGCATCCCCGACGCCGACAGGACCGCCCGGCCCCTGGATCTGTTCCGCGTCTCCTTCGGCGGCGCCAACACCTTCGCGACCAGCGTGCTGGGCGCCTTCCCGATCCTGTTCGGGCTCTCGTTCTGGCAGGGGCTGGCCGCGACCGTGCTCGGCCTGGTGGTCGGCGCGCTGATCCTGGCCCCGCTGGCGGTGTTCGGGCCGGTGAACGGCACCAACAACGCGGTCTCCTCCTCGGCGCACCTCGGGGTGCACGGGCGGGTGGTGGGCTCGTTCCTGTCGCTGCTCACGGCCATCGCGTTCTTCTCGATCTCGGTGTGGTCCTCCGGCGACGCCCTGGTGGGCGGCGCGGCGCGGCTGGCCGGGCTGCCCGACGGCGACCTGTCGCACGCGGTCGCGTACGCGATCTTCGCGGTGCTGGTGCTGGTCGTGTGCGTGTACGGGTTCCGGTTCATGCTGTTCGTGAACAAGATCGCCGTGGCGGCGGCGTCGCTGCTGTTCGTGCTCGGCCTGTTCGCCTTCGCCGGCGACTTCGACCCCTCCTACCCGGGCGCGTTCGCCTCCACCGCCGACCCCCTGTTCTGGCCGTCCTTCATCGGCGCCGCGCTGATCGTGTTGTCCAACCCGGTGTCGTTCGGGGCGTTCCTGGGTGACTGGTCCAGGTACATCCCGGCCGCGACCCCGCGCTCGCGGGTGATGGCGGCGGCGTTCCTGGCGCAGATCGCCACGATCCTGCCGTTCTTCTTCGGCCTGGCCACCGCCTCGATCATCGCGACCAAGGCCGCGCCGTACGTGGACCCGGCCGCGCCCGACTACGTGGGCGGCCTGCTGGCGATCTCGCCGGGCTGGTACTTCCTGCCGGTCTGCCTGATCGCGCTGATCGGCGGCATGTCCACCGGCACCACCTCGCTCTACGGCACCGGCCTGGACTTCTCCAGCGTGTTCCCCCGCTTCAGCCGGGTGCAGGCGACGGTGTTCATCGGCACGCTGTCGATCGCGTTCATCTTCGCCGGCCGCTTCGCGCTCAACCTGACCCAGAGCATCTCCACCTTCGCCACGCTGATCATCACGTGCACCGCCCCGTGGATGGTGATCATGATGCTCGGCTACCTGACCAGGCGCGGCTGGTACGACCCGGAGGCGCTGCAGGTGTTCAACCGCCGCCAGCGCGGCGGGCGCTACTGGTTCAGCCACGGCTGGAACTGGCGGGGCATGTCGGCCTGGCTGATCTCGGCGGCGCTCGCCATCGCCTGCACCAACATCCCCGGTCAGTTCGTCGGCCCGCTGGGCGGGCTCGCGGGCGGCGTGGACGTCTCGCTGCCGCTCGGCCTGGCCGTCGCGGCGGTGCTGTACCTGCTGCTGCTCGCCCTGTTCCCCGAGCCCAGGGCGGTGTACGGCCCGCAGGGCCCGCGCCTGGTCCGCGCGGCCGAGACCCCGGTGCCGCCCATCGTGGGCGGCGCGCTGAAGGAGCCCACGACGGCATGAGGGTGTGAGACGGTTGCGGCATGCTCGTTGACCTGTCGGTGCCGATCGTCACCGGGATGCCCGTCTACCCGGGCGACCCGGAGGTGGTCGTGCGCCCCGCGCTGACCGTGGCGGACGACGGGGTGAACGTCCTCGGCCTGCACCTGGGCTCCCAGTCCGGCACCCACGTGGACGCGCCGTACCACGTGGGCGACGGGCTGCCCGACCTCGACGCGCTCCCGCTGGAGCGCTTCACCGGGCCGGCCACGGTGGCCGACGCGCGCGGTCTCGGGCCGCGCGCGCCCATCGGCCCGGAGGCGGTGGCCCCGTACGCCCGCGCCGGGGCCGTCCTGCTCATCGCGACCGGCTGGGCGCGGCACTGGGGCGAGCAGGAGTACCTGGCTCACCCGTACCTGACCCCGGAGGCCGCCGCGCTGATCGTGGAGGCGGGGGTGCGCACGGTCGCGATCGACGCGCTCAGCGTGGACCCGACCCCGGCCGAGGAGTTCCCGGCGCACGCGATCCTGTGCGGCGCGCACGTCGTGATCGGCGAGAACTTGCGCAACCTGGACGTGCTGGCCGAGGCGCAGGAGCGGGGCCGGCCGATCGAGGTCTCCATGTTCCCCATTCGGCTCGCCGCCGCCGACGGCGCGCCGGTGCGCGCCGTCGCCAGGATCGGCGAGGACTAGCGAGTGCCCCAGGAGTACGTCTGCTTACGCAGCTTCAGGTAGACGAAGGTCTCGGTGGCGCGCACGGTCGGGATCGCGCGGATCTTGCCCAGGATGTCCAGCAGGTGCTGGTCGTCGCCGCACACCACCTCGCACATGATGTCCAGCGAGCCCGCGGTGAGCACGACGTAGTCGATCTCGTCGATCGAGGCCAGCTCGTCGGCGACCATCTCCAGGTCGCCCTCGCACTTGATCCCGATCATGGCCTGGCGCGGGAAGCCGAGCGTCAGCGGGTCGGTGACCGCGACGATCTGCATCACGCCCGCGTCGAGGAGGCGCTGCACGCGCTGCCGGACGGCCGCCTCCGAGAGGCCGACCGCCTTGCCGATCGCGGCGTACGGCTTGCGCCCGTCCTCCTGGAGCTGCTCGATGATCCGCTTGGAGAGGTCGTCGAGCACGACGGCGCCCGGCCTGGCGTCAGCGCTCTGGCGTACCTTGGGCGGAGTCGTCATCGTCGATGGTCCTCTCTATCAGGCCGCTGTTGCCTCTGGGTTGCCTGTGTGTTGCGGCCCTGATGCGACATAGTGTCAGCTACACCGACAGTGTCAAGCGATTCCGTAGCAATTTGGTATCTTCGCCACGAAATCCCTTGTCGTGATGCCTTCTCTCTGTCAGAGTCGCCGCAACGTCACGGCATGTTCAGCCACCTCACCTAGGAGGTCAGCGTGACCACCCGTCTGCAGAACTACATCAACGGGCAGCTCGTTGACGCCAAGAGCGACAGGTTCTCGGACGTCATCGACCCGTGCACCGGGGAGGCCTACCTTGAGGCCCCGATCTCCGGTCAGGCCGACGTCGATGCCGCCTACGCCGCCGCGTCCGCCGCGTTCGAGAGCTGGGGGCGGACCACGCCCGGCGAGCGGGCCACGCTGCTGCTGAAGATCGCCGACGCGATCGAGGCCCACGCCGAGGAGCTGGTGCAGGCCGAGTGCCGCAACACCGGCAAGCCGCTGGCCCGGATGAGCGAGGACGAGATCCCGCCCGCCGCCGACCACTTCCGCTTCTTCGCCGGCGCCGCGCGCACGCTGGAGGGCCCGACCTCCGGGGAGTTCCTGGCCGAGCACACCTCGGTGATCAGGCACGAGCCCATCGGCGTGGTCGGCCAGGTGACGCCGTGGAACTACCCGCTGATGATGGCGGTGTGGAAGATCGCCCCGGCGCTGGCCGCGGGCAACACGATCGTGCTCAAGCCGTCCGACACCACCCCGGTCTCCACGGTGAAGCTGGCCGAGATCTGCGGCGCGATCCTGCCGCCCGGCGTGTTCAACGTCGTCGTGGGCGACCGCGGCACCGGCGCGCTCGTGGTCGGCCACCCGGCCGCGCAGATGGTGGCCATCACCGGCTCGGTGGGCGCGGGCATGCAGGTCGCCAAGACCGCCGCCGACGACCTCAAGCGGGTCCACCTGGAGCTGGGCGGCAAGGCGCCGGTCGTCGTGTTCGACGACGTCAAGGACATCAAGGCCGTGGCCGCCTCGATCGCCGAGGCCGGCCTGTACAACGCGGGCCAGGACTGTACGGCCGCCTGCCGGGTGCTGGTCCAGGAGAGCGCGCACGACGCGCTCGTGGACGCCCTGGCCGAGGCCGCGGCGGCGACGCGTACGGGCGACCTGTCCGACGGGGAGGCGCTGTACGGCCCGCTGAACAACGCAGGCCAGCTCGCCCGGGTCGAGGGCTTCTTCGAGCGCCTGCCCGGCCACGCCAAGGTGGTCACCGGCGGGCAGCGGGTCGGCGACAAGGGCTACTTCTTCGCCCCCACCGTCGTGGACGGCCTGCGCCAGGACGACGAGATGATCCAGACCGAGGTCTTCGGCCCGGTCATCACCGTGCAGACCTTCACCGACGAGGCCGACGCGCTGGCCAAGGCCAACGGCGTCAAGTACGGCCTGGCCAGCTCGGTGTGGACCTCCGACCACGGCCGCGCGATGCGGATGTCCAACCGGCTCGACTTCGGCGTGGTGTGGGTCAACACGCACATCCCGTTCGTCTCGGAGATGCCCCACGGCGGCTTCAAGCACTCGGGCTACGGCAAGGATCTGTCGGTCTTCGGCCTGCACGATTACACCAGGGTCAAGCACGTCATGCACTACATCGGCGAATGAGCTGACCGTAAGAAGAGGGATAGCCTGCACATGAGCGAAACCCAGGCGGGCACGGGGGCGGCCACCGCCGCCCCCGCACTCCCCCCGGTGCCCGCCATCGAACTCGACGGGGTCGTCAAGGAGTACGTCGCGCGCGGCGAGACCGTCCAGGCGGTGCGGGGCGTGTCCCTCAGCATCGCCGAAGGCGAGTTCTTCTCCCTGCTCGGCCCGTCGGGCTGCGGCAAGACCACCACGATGCGCATGATCGCCGGGTTCGAGGAGCCCACGCGCGGCGGCGTGCGGCTGCACGGCCAGGACGTCACCGGCGTGCCGCCGAACAAGCGCGACGTCAACATGGTCTTCCAGTCCTACGCGCTGTTCCCGCACATGGACGTGTGGGAGAACGTCGCCTTCGGCCTGCGGCGCAAGAAGGTCCCCGAGGCCGAGATCAGGCGGCGCGTGGGCGAGATGCTGGAGATCGTCGATCTCACCGGGCGGGAGAAACGCAGGCCCAGGGAGATGTCCGGCGGGCAGCAGCAGCGCGTCGCGCTGGCCCGCGCCCTGGTCAACAACCCCCGGGCGCTGCTGCTGGACGAGCCGCTGGGGGCGCTGGACCTCAAGCTGCGCCAGGCCATGCAGATCGAGCTCAAGCGCATCCAGCGCGAGGTCGGCATCACGTTCGTGTACGTGACGCACGACCAGAGCGAGGCGCTGACCATGAGCGACCGCATCGCGGTCATGAACGACGGCCTGGTGGAGCAGCTCGCCGGGCCGCGCGAGATCTACGAGCGGCCCGCCACCGCGTTCGTCGCCGGGTTCATCGGCACCTCCAACCTGCTCAACGGCGCCGTGGAGCGGATCGCGGGCGGCTTCGCCGTGCTGCCGCTCGGCGAGCACGGCCGGGTCCTGGTGGAGGCGGCCGGGCACTCCCCGGGAGACGCGGTCGCGGTCACCGTGCGCCCGGAGAAGATCACGATCTCCACCGAGGAGCCGGCGGGGGATGTCAGCGCCGTGCGCGGCACCGTCTCCGAGGTGGTCTACCTGGGCACCTACAACAGCTACGCGGTCAAGCTCGGCGACGTCGCCGAGATGACCGTCTTCCAGCAGAACGCGCACGACAGCACCACGACCGCGGAGCGGGGTGACTCCGTGTGGTTGTCCTGGCAGCCGCAGCACTCCTACGCGATTGGAAGTTGAACCGCCCCATGGACCTTCGCACCAACCCCGCCTTCCTCCGCGGCATGACCCAGAGCCGCCGGGTCTCCCGGCGTGACGCGTTCCGCATCGCCGGCCTCGGCGCCGCCGGGCTCGCCCTGGCCGCCTGCGGCGTTGAGGGCCGCCGGGCCGCCGCGCCCAGCCCGAGCGCCGTCGCCGACTTCTGGACCGGCAAGAAGCAAAACGGCACGCTCAGGTTCGCCAACTGGCCCCTCTACATCGACAAGGACGGCAAGGACTACCCCTCGCTGGACAAGTTCACCGAGGAGACCGGGATCAAGGTCACCTACCAGGAGGCGATCCAGGACAACTCCACCTGGTTCGGCAAGATCCAGCCGCTCCTCGCCGCCAATCAGGACATCGGCTACGACCTGATGGTGATGACCAACGGCATCCAGCTCAGCCGGGCGCTGGCCCTGGGCTACCTGCTGCCGCTGGACCACAAGCAACTGCCCAACTTCGCCGCCAACGCCGCCCCCAAGGTGAAGAACCCGATCTGGGACCCGAACAACACCCACACCATCCCGTGGACGATCGGCGTCACCGGCATCGCCTACAACCCCGAGTACGTGGACGGCGAGATCACCAGCATCCAGGAGCTGTGGAACCCGAAGTACAAGGGCAAGATCGGCATGATGCTGGACACCCAGGAGGTCGCGAACTTCGGCATGTTCGCCCTGGGCATCGACCCCGACAAGTCGGGCCCGGCCGACTGGCAGAAGGCCGCCGCCAAGCTCCAGGAGCAGCGTGACGCCGGCCTGGTGCGCAAGTACTACGAGAACGACTACGTCGACGCGCTGGCCCGCGGCGACGTGTGGATCACCATGGCGTGGTCCGGCGACATCTTCCAGCAGGTCGCCGAGGGCAAGAACCTGAAGTTCGTGGTGCCCGAGGAGGGCGGCACGATCTGGACCGACAACATGTGCATCCCCAAGACCGCGCAGAACCCGGTCGATGCGCTGAAGCTGATGGACTTCGTCTACAAGCCCGAGATCGCGACCATGCTGGTGGAGTACATCAACTACATCACCCCGGTCCCGGCGACCAAGGAGCTGGTGCTCGCCGACGCCGCCAAGGCCAAGGGCGAGGACAAGGAGTTCCTGGAGGGCGTGGCGAACAGCCCGCTGATCTACCCCTCCGAGGAGGACCAGGCCAGGCTGCGCTCGTACAAGACGTTGACCACGGCGGAGGAGAAGCAGTTCGAGGACCTCTTCCAGCCGATCACGCAGGGCTAGCGCGCGATGCGGCGCCTCACCCCCTACCTGCTGGTGCTGCCGGGCGGGTTGTGGCTGCTCGTCTTCCTGGTGGTGCCGATGGTCTTCATGGCCTCGGTCTCCACCCAGGAGGGCGATGTGGTCAACGGGTTCGTGCAGACCTTCCACTTCGCCACGTACGGCGAGGTGCTGGCGCAGTACCAGACCCAGTTCCTGCGCTCGGTCGGCTACGGCCTCGCGGGCACCGTGATCTCGATCCTCATCGCCTATCCGGTCGCGTACTGGATCGCCTTCAAGGGCGGCTCGCGCAAGGCGACGTACCTGCTGCTGGTGCTGCTGCCGTTCTTCGTCTCCTTCGTGCTGCGCACGGTGTCGTGGAAGTTCCTGCTCGCCGACGACGGCATCGTGCTCGGCCCGCTGAAGTCGGCCGGGCTGGTGGGTGAGGACTTCCACCTGCTGCAGACCACGGCCGCGGTGATCGGCGGGCTGGTCTACAACTACCTGCCGTTCATGGTCCTGCCGATCTACGTGGCGCTGGAGCGGGTCAACCCGACGGTGATCGAGGCGGCCCGCGACCTGTACGCCCCGCGCGCCGTCGCCTTCGCCAAGATCGTGCTGCCGCTGTCGCTGCCCGGCGTGTTCGCCGGGGTGCTGATGACGTTCGTGCCGATGACCTCCGACTACGTCAACGCGGCGATCCTGGGCGGGCCGGAGAACACCATGATCGGCAACATCATCCAGACGGAGTACCTGGTCAACAACGACTATCCCGTCGGCGCGGCCCTGTCGTTCACGCTGATGGCGGCGATGCTGATCGGCATCTTCGCCTACGCCCGCGCGCTGGGCACCGAGAACGTGCTGGAGGCGGCGGCCCGATGAGGACCAGAGGGATCGGCGACCGGCTGCTGTTCGGCTACGTGTGGCTGGTGCTGCTGTGGCTGCTCGCGCCGATCGTCGTCATGATCGTGTTCGGCTTCAACGACACGGCGAGCAAGTCGAACGTCTCCTGGCAGGGTTTCACGCTCAAGTGGTGGGGCCGGCTCGGCGACTACCCCGATCTGGTGAACGCGGTCAGCAACTCGATCACGATCGCGCTGCTCGCCACGCTGATCACCACGGTCCTGGGCACGCTGATGGGCCTGGCGCTGGGCCGGCACCGCTTCCGCGGCCAGGGCGCGACCAACCTGGTGATGTTCGCCGCGATCTCCTCACCCGAGCTGGTCATGGGCGCCTCGCTGCTGTCGCTGTTCATCAGCGTCGGCCTGGAGACCGGGTACGTCACCATCGTGATCGCGCACGTGCTGTTCTCGCTGTCGTTCGTGGCGGTGACGGTGCGGGCGCGGGTGGTCGGCCTGGACCCCTCGATCGAGGAGGCCGCGCGCGACCTGGGCGCCACGCCGTGGGTGACCTTCTGGCGGGTGACGTTCCCGATGATCCTGCCCGGCGTGATCTCCGGCGCCCTGCTCGCCTTCGCGCTGTCGATCGACGACTTCGTGATCACCCAGTTCACCAGCGGCGCCACCGTCACCTTCCCGCTGTGGATCTACGGCGCGGTGCGCATCGGCATCCCGCCGCAGGTCAACGTGCTGGGCACGATGATCTTCATGGTGGGCGTGGCCATCGCGGTGGTGAACTCGGTCACCGCACGGCGGCGGGCCTAGCGGCGGGGGAGACGTGGACGTGCTGAAAGGGCTCGCGGACGCGGCGCGCACGCCGTACTGGCTGGACCGGGCCGACCGGCCCGAGCCCTGCGAGCCGCTGCCGGCGACCACGAGCGCCGACCTGGCCGTGGTCGGCGGCGGGTTCACCGGGCTGTGGACCGCGCTGCGCGCCAAGGAGCGTGACCCGTCGCTGGACGTGGTGCTGCTGGAGGCCCGCCGGGTGGGCTGGGCGGCGACCGGGCGCAACGGCGGGTTCTGCATGGCCACGCTCACCCACGGCCTGGACAACGGCCTGTCCCGCTGGCCGGCCGAGCTGGCGGTGCTGCACCGCCTGGGCATGGAGAACCTGGACGGCATCGAGCGCGCGGTCGCCCGCTACGGCATCGAGTGCGCCTTCGAGCGCACCGGCGAGCTGCACGTCGCCACCGCCCCCTGGCAGCTCGACGGGCTGCGCGAGACCGCCGAGGTCGCCCGGGTCCTGGGCGCGCGCTTCGAGGAGCTGGACCGCGACGCGGTACGCGCCGAGATCGACTCGCCGACGTACGCCGGCGGCTACTGGGAGCGCGACGCCTGCGCCATGCTCGACCCGGCCCGGCTGGCCTGGGGCCTGCGCGAGGCGTGCCGGGCGCTGGGCGTACGGGTGCACGAGCGCACGCCGGTGCGCTCGATCACCCGCACCCGCACCGGCCTGGCCCTGGCCACCCGGCACGGCACCGTGCGCGCGGCCAGGGCGGTGCTCGGCACCGGCGCGTTCCCGCCGCTGCTGCGCCGCCTCGGCCTGTTCGTCGTCCCCGTGTACGACTACGCGCTGGTCACCGAGCCGCTCTCGGCCGCCGACCTGGCCGCGGTCGGCTGGGCCAACCGGCAGGGCGTCGGCGACTCGGGCAACTTGTTCCACTACTACCGGCTGACCGCCGACGACCGCATCCTGTGGGGCGGCTACGACGCGGTGTACTACAACGGCGGCAGAATCCGCCCGGAGCACGACCAGCGCGACGCCACCTTCACCACCCTGGCCCGGCACTTCTACGCCACGTTCCCGCAGCTCGCCCACCTGCGCTTCACCCACAGGTGGGGCGGGATCATCGACACGTGCACCCGGTTCAGCGCCTTCTATGGCCGCGCCCACGGCGGCCGGCTGGCGTACACGGCGGGCTACACCGGCGCGGGCGTCGGCCCTTCGCGCTTCGCCGCCGACGTGCTGCTCGACCTGCTCGACGGCGCCGAGACCGAGCGCACCCGGCTCCGCATGGTGCGCGAGAAGCCGGTGCCGTTCCCGCCCGAGCCGCTGCGCTCGGGCGTCATCCAGCTCACCCGCAGGTCCATCGCCCGCGCCGACGCCCGTGAGGGCCGCCGCGACCTGTGGCTGCGCACGCTCGACCGGCTGGGGCTGGGCTTCGACTCCTGACCCGGCGCGTTATGGCTCGTCGGCGGCGGGTAGCCGCGTGGGATGTCGAAGATGAAGGTCGCCGACCACGTGATCGAACGGCTCCGCGAGTGGGACGTGGAGTACCTGTTCTGCTATCCGGGAGACGGCATCAACGGCCTGGTCGCCGCCATCGGCAGGGCCGAGGGCCCCGCCGTCGTCCAGCCCCGCCACGAGGAGATGGGCGCGCTCACCGCCGTCGGCTACGCCAAGTTCAGCGGCAAGGTCGGCGTGTGCATGGCCACCACCGGGCCGGGCGCGATCCACCTGCTCAACGGCCTGTACGACGCCAAACTGGACCACGTGCCCGTCGTGGCGATCGTCGGCCAGACCGCGCGCACCGCGATCGGGGGCAGCTATCAGCAGGAAGTCGACCTGGAGTCGCTGTTCAAGGATGTGGCCAGCGACTACCTCGCGGTGGTCAGCCACCCCGCCCAGCTTCCCAACGTGCTCGACCGCGCCATGCGCACCGCGATGGCCCGGCGCGCCCCCACCGCGGTCATCATCCACGCCGACGTGCAGGAGGAGGAGTACCGGCCTCCGGAGCACGCGTTCAAGAACATCCCCTCCAGCCCTCCGGGCTACGTCGCGCCGCTGACCCGCGCGCCCGATCGCGAGCTGGACCGCGCCGCCGAGGTCATCAACGCGGGGGAGCGGGTCGCGATCCTGATCGGCCAGGGCGCGCGCAGGGCGGTCCCCGAGGTGATCCGGCTGGCCGAGATGACCGGCGGCGGGGTGGCCAAGGCCCTGCTCGGCAAGGACGTGCTGCCCGACACCCTGCCGTACGTCACCGGCGCGATCGGGCTGCTCGGCACGCGGCCGACGTACGAGATGATGCGCGACTGCGACACCCTGATCATCGTGGGGTCCAACTTCCCCTACGTCCAGTTCCTGCCGGAGTTCGGCCAGGCGCGCGCGGTGCAGATCGACAACGACGGGCACATGATCGGCATGCGCTACCCGAGCGAGGTCAACCTCGTCGGCGACGCGGCGATGACGCTGCGCGAGCTGCTGCCCCGGCTGCGGCAGCGCGAGCACGGCCCGTGGCGGCGCGGCATCGAGGAGAGCGTCGCGCGCTGGTGGCGCACCATGGAGATGCAGGCCAAGGTCGAGGCGCACCCGGTCAACCCGATGCTCGTCTTCCACGAGCTGTCGCCGAGGCTGCCCGAGAACGCCATCGTGTGCAGCGACTCCGGCACCTCCGCCAACTGGTACGCCCGGCTGCTCCGCTTCCACGGCGAGATGCGCGGGTCGCTGTCGGGCACCCTGGCCACGATGGGCGCCGGAGTGCCGTACGCGATCGGCGCCAAGTTCGCCCACCCCGACCGGCCCGCCATCGCGCTCATGGGCGACGGCGCGATGCAGATGAACGGCCTGGCCGAGCTGATCACCATCCGCCGCTACTGGCAGGACTGGGCCGACCCGCGGCTGATCGTGGCCGTGCTGCACAACAACGATCTCAACCAGGTGACCTGGGAGCTGCGCGCCATGGGCGGCTCGCCGCGGGTGCCGGAGACCCAGGACCTGCCGGAGGTGTCGTACGCCGCCTTCGCCCGCTCGCTCGACCTGGACGGCATCGAGGTGGACAAGCCTGAGCAGATCGCGCCCGCCTGGGACCGCGCGCTGTCCGCCGGCCGCCCCGCCGTGCTGGACATCCGGTGCGACCCGGACGTGCCGCCCATCCCGCCGCACGCGGACTTCGAGCAGATGAAGGACACCGCCCAGGCCCTGCTGCGCGGCGACGCCGACGCCTGGGGCGTCATCCGCGAGGGCGCGCGCACCAAGGCCCAGGAGTTCCTGCCGCACCGCTAGATCCGCGCGGCCGGTGACCCGGGTAGCCGTTGGACCCGCAGCCGCTAGACGCCGGTAGCCGTGCCCCACCGACTTTGGTCGCTGCGTGTACACCCTTCTCCGTACCGCGGAGATGGGTGCGCGGCAGGAGGTGATGCGGCCCGTCCGCCCCGATCGTGGAAGCATGAGGCGGATACAGGCGCTAGACGTGTTGCGGGGGATCGCCATCATGGGCACCCTGGGCACGAACATCTGGATTTTCACCAGCCCAGGCGGCCCGGCCGAGCTGCTCGGCGAGACCACCGGAGCGGCCGAGAGCTTCCTGCGGTTCCTCGCCAACGGCAAGTTCCTCGGCCTGCTCACGCTGCTGTTCGGCGTCGGCCTGGAACTGCAGTACCGCTCGGCGCGGCGGCGCGGCGCGCGCTGGCCGGGGTGGTACCTGTGGCGGGCCGCCCTGCTGTTCGCCGAAGGGCTGCTGCACTACATCCTGATCTTCGAGTTCGACGTGCTCATGGGGTACGCGGTCACGTCGGTGATCGTGGCGTACCTGATCGGGCGCAGCGACCGGGCCGTACGCGGGTGGATGGCGCTCATGGGCGGCATCCACCTCGCCCTGCTCACGGTGGGCACCGCGGGCCTGCTCGCCGGGGGCGACGTCGTGCCGGGGGGCGGCCAGACGACCACGCTCTACAGCCAGGGCACCTGGCCGGAGCAGGTGCTCTCCCGGCTGGAGCTGTTCCCGATCTACCGGATCGAGTCGGTGTTCATCATCCCGATGGGCGTGTTCCTGTTCCTGCTCGGCGCGCGGCTGACGCGCGCGGGGGTGTTCGAGGAGCGGGGCGCGCGGCTCCGCCGCCGGCTCATGATCCTCGGGCTGGGCGTGGCGCTGCCGGTCAACCTGGTGACCACCTTCGCCGGTCCCGGGTGGTTCCTGGTGGACCGGTACCTCCTGCCGCCGCTGGTCTCGCTGGGCCTGCTGGGCCTGGTCACCACGCTGGTGGCCCGGATGCGCGCCGAACCGGGACTGCTGCGCCGGGGCCTGTCCAACGTGGGGCGTACCGCGCTGAGCTGCTACGTGCTGCAGAACCTGGTGGCGAGCGCGCTGTGCTACGGCTGGGGCCTGGGCCTGGCGGCCCGCTTCGACGCCCTGCGGCCGTGGTGGGTGGTGGGCGCCTGGGCCGGGATCTGCCTGCTGTTCTCGGTTCTGGCCTCGCTGTGGCTGCGCCGGTTCGAGCGCGGGCCGCTGGAGCTGGTCTGGCAGTGGGCGTACCAGGCGCCCCGGCGTACGCGGGAGCCGGAGGCTGATCGTCCGGTTTCGGTAGGATAAGAGGGATTCGTCGGCATCGTCGGAGGGAGGGCCGCGCTTGCGTCCGGTGGCGGCACGAAACGTGCTCGCCGCAGTGCTGGCGCTCGCGCTCGCCCTCTTCGCCGGCACGGTGGTGCCCGGCTCGGACCAGGCGCACCACAGCAGGCCCGGGGTCACCCAGCCCGACGGCAACCCGCTGCCCGCCTTCCACGCCGACGCGCTCGCGCTGCCACCCGAGGCCGCGCCCCACCCGCCGCAGGCGGTCAGACCGGTCGCGGTGGCCGCCGCGCCCCGCGACCCCGCCGCGCCCCGCCCGGCCACGCCCGCCGCGCCCCGGGCGCCCCCGGCACTCGATCACTGAACCCGTTTCATCCGATCGAGACCGGAGGTCTTCTCATCATGTCCGCACATCGCTGCATGCTGCCCGCGTTCTCCCGCGAAGGGGGACGCCGTGGCACCGGGTGACGCCCTCGTCGCGCTCGGCGGCGCGTTCCTCGCGGCCGGAATCCTCGGCCGCCTCGGCGGCCGGATCGGGCTGCCCACCATCCCGCTGTTCATGCTGGCCGGCATCGCGTTCGGCCCGCACACCCCCGGCCTCGCGCTGGTCCGGGACCCCGGCGAGCTGCGGGTCGTGGCCGCGCTCGGGCTGATCTTCCTGCTGTTCTACCTGGGCCTGGAGTTCTCCCTCGACGACCTCACCCGCGGCGGCGCGCGGCTGGCCGGCGCGGGCGCGGGCTACATCCTGCTCAACGTCGGCGGCGGCCTCGCGTTCGGCTTCGCCCTGGGCTGGGGGGTACGCGAGGCGCTGGTGCTCGCCGGGGTCATCGGCATCTCCTCCTCGGCCATCGTCACCAAGGTCCTGGTGGACCTGGGCCGGCTCGGCAACCCGGAGAGCCGGCTCATCCTCGGCATCATCGTGGTCGAGGACGTCTTCCTCGCCCTGTACCTGGCCGCGCTGCAGCCGGTGCTCGGCGGCGCCGACACCGTGGCCGCCGCCGCGCTGTCCTTCGGCAGGGCGTTCGCGTTCCTGCTCGTGCTCGCGGCCGTCGCGCGCTGGGGGACCCGCCTGGTGCAGCGGCTGGTGGACACCCGCGACGACGAGCTGCTGGTCGTGATGTTCACCGGGCTCGCGGTGCTCACCGCGGGCATCGCGGAGGAGCTGGGCGTCTCCGACGCGATCGGCGCGTTCATGGCCGGGCTGATCCTGGCCTCGACCCGGGCCGCGCCGCGCATCCGCGCGCTCGTGCACCCGCTGCGCGACGCGTTCGCCGCGCTGTTCTTCTTCGCCTTCGGGCTGGCCATCGACCCCGGCGACGTGCTGTCGGTGGCCGTGCCGATCGCGGTGGCCGTCGTGCTCACCGTCGCGCTCAACGTGGCGGCCGGGATCGGCGCGGCCCGGCTCAACGGGTTCGGCGCGGCCGAGGCCGCCAACGTGGGCCTCACCGTGCTCTCGCGCGGCGAGTTCGCGCTGGTGCTGGCCAGCATGGCGCTCGCCGCCGGGCTGGACGGGCGGCTCGCGCCGTTCATCGCGGGCTACGTGCTGGTGCTCGCGCTGCTCGGCCCGGTGCTCGCCGCCCGATCCGACGCCCTGCTCCGCCTGGTGACCCGGCGCCGGACCCCGGTGGCCTGACCGTCAGGTCGCACCGCGCAGCGTCTCGCGCAGGGCGTCCAGCACCCGGGCGTCCTCGATCGTCGAGGGGACCGGCTCGTCGGCCCCCTCGGCGATCCCGCGCATGGTCTTGCGCAGGATCTTGCCCGAGCGGGTCTTGGGCAGCGCGGCCACGATGTCCACCCGCTTGAAGGCGGCCACCGCGCCCACCTGGTCGCGCACGGCCTGGACCAGCTCGGCGCGCAGGGTGGCGGGATCGACCTCGGCCCCGCTCTTGAGCACCACGAACCCCCGCGGCACCTGGCCCTTCAGCTCGTCGGCCACCCCGATGACCGCGCACTCGGCGACCGCCGGGTGGGCCGACAGCACGGCCTCCATCGACCCGGTGGACAGCCGGTGCCCGGCGACGTTGATCACGTCGTCGGTACGGCCCATGACGTACAGGTAGCCGTCCTCGTCCACGTAGCCGCCGTCGCCGGTCAGGTAGTACCCGGGGAACGCGGTCAGGTAGGAGGCGACGTAACGCTCGTCGTCCTGCCACAGCGTCGGCAGCGTGCCGGGCGGCAGCGGCAGCTTGATGCAGATCGCGCCCTCCTCGCCCGGCGCGCACTCCCTGCCGCCGGGGGCCAGGACGCGCACGTCGTAGCCCGGCACCGGCACGGTGGGGGAGCCCGGCTTGATCGGCATCGGGGCGAGGCCGCGCATGTTGGCCGCGACCGGCCAGCCGGTCTCGGTCTGCCACCAGTGGTCCACCACCGGCACGCCCAGCTTCTCCGAGGCCCAGTGGTAGGTGTCGGGGTCCAGCCGCTCGCCGGCCAGGAACAGCGTGCGCAGCGAGGAGATCGCCTCGCGCCGCAGCAGCGTGGCGCCGGGGTCGTCGCGCTTGATCGCCCGGAACGCGGTCGGGGCGGTGAACAGGGCGTTCACGCCGTAGTCGGAGATCACCCGCCAGAACGCGCCCGCGTCGGGGGTGCCGACCGGCTTGCCCTCGTACAGCACGGTCGTCGCGCCGAGCAGCAGCGGGGCGTACACGATGTAGGAGTGGCCGACCACCCAGCCCACGTCGGAGGCGGCCCAGAACACCTCGCCCGGCCGGATGTCGTAGATCGCGCGCATGCTCCACAGCAGCGCCACCGCGTGGCCGCCGTTGTCGCGCACCACGCCCTTCGGCCTGCCGGTCGTGCCGCTGGTGTAGAGGATGTACAGCGGGTCGGTGGCCGCGACCGGCACGCATTCCGCCGGTTCCGCGGCGGCCATCGCCTTGTCCCAGTCCAGGTCGCGCGGGCCCAGCTCGGCGACCGCCTGCTCGCGCTGGAACACCACGCAGCCGTCGGGCCGGTGCTCGGCCAGCTCCAGCGCGGCGTCCACCATCGGCTTGTACGCCACCACCCGCGAGGGCTCGATGCCGCACGAGGCGCACACGATCACCTTGGGCCGGGCGTCGTCGATGCGGATCGCCAGCTCCTTGGGCGCGAAGCCGCCGAAGACCACCGAGTGCACCGCGCCGAGCCGGGCGCAGGCCAGCATCGCGACCACGGCCTCGGGCACCATCGGCATGTAGACGACGACGCGGTCGCCGCGCGCCACGCCCATCGAGCGCAGCACCCCGGCGAACCGGGCCACCTGGTCGCGCAGCTCGCCGTAGGTCAGGGTGCGCCGCGTGCCGGTCACCGGGCTGTCGTAGATCAGCGCCGGCCGGTCGCCGTGGCCGGCCTCCACGTGCCGGTCCAGCGCGTTGTGGCAGGTGTTGAGCTCACCGCCGGGGAACCATCGGTAGAAGGGCGGGTTGCCGGAGTCGAGGACGCGGTCGGGAGCCTTGGTCCAGGTCACGGCCTGGGCGGCCTCGCCCCAGAAACCCTCGGGGTCGTCGATGCTGCGGGCGAACACGTCGGCGTACACCATGCGGCCATCATGCTCCCCGGCGGGCCCGATGGCCATCACCCTCCGTTCAGGCGCACCACGCCGGAGGAGCCGTCCACCGTGACGGGGCTGCCGGTCGCGATGCTGTCGGTGGCGTGCGCGACGCCGACCACGGCCGGGATGCCGTACTCCCTGGCCACCACCGCGCCGTGCGAGTTCGCCCCGCCCATCTCCATCACCAGGCCGCCCGCGGTGAGGAACAGCGGGGTCCAGCCGGGGTCGGTGGACGGGCAGATGAGGATCTCGCCCGGCTCCAGCTTCGCGCCCACCGGGTCGAGCACCACCCGGGCCGGGCCGGTGACCGTGCCGGCGGAGGCGGGCGTGCCGGTCAGGGCGTCCTGTCCCTCTGGGCTCGGGGCCGCCGCCTCGGGGTCGCTGCCGTCGGACAGCAGCACCCGCGGCACCCGCCGCCGTGCCAGTTCGCGCCGGTAGTCCTCGCGCCGGGCCGCCACGACCCCGCGCAGGTCGGCCCGGCCGCCGCGGGCCGCCGCCCGCGCCTCGGGGATCGTGAGGAAGAACACGTCGGCCGGGTCGGCGAGCACGCCGCGCGCGGCCAGCTCCTCGCCCACCGCCGCGAGCTGCCGCCGCGCCGCGGCCAGCACCCGCACGATGAGGAACTTGGGCAGCTCGCGCAGCCCGGCCAGGGCCCGGGTGCGGCGCAGCGCGGCCCGCGCGATCCGTCCCCTCGTGCCGCCGATCCGGCCGCCGATCACCTCGATCATGCGCTCGGCCTCCTCGGCGCCGCGGGCGAAGACGACGTCGGGGGCGCGGGCCGGATCGTCCAGGCGCAGGTAGTTGGCGATCACGCCGAGGACGTGCTCGGGGTCCTCCGACCAGCGCGGCAGGCCGAGGTCGATCTCGGCCACGGCGCGGTCGCCGTAGTCGGCCAGGAACCCGGCCAGCTCGGCGGCCACGACCGGCGGCAGGCCGCCGGAGCGGTGCAGGGCGGCCAACTCGGCGGGCGTGCGGGACAGCAGCGCCTCCGCCGCCGCGGGCTCGGCCCCGATCCGCGCCGCGGCGTGCCACAGCGCGAGGTCCATCTCGGTGGTCACGTTGTGCGGCAGGCCGCGCAGCACCGTCTGCACCTCGTCGCCGGTGACCCGGTCGCCGGCCAGCTTGGCGGCCAGGGCGAGCATCGCGAACCCGGCCGCGGGCGCGGGCAGGATCGCCGGGGCCAGCGGGATGGCCCGCGTGCCCAGCAGCCGCAGCACGTGGTCCAGCCGGGCCTCGGCCGTCGCCCCTGCCGGTGGTCCCGCGGCGAGGTGCGCGTCGAGACGGGCGCGTACGCGGGCGGCGTCGCGGAGCGCGACCCGGGGATCGATCAGGTAGCGGATCGCGCGCGGCGGGACGCGGTGGCGGATCGCGACCCGGGCGACCCGGCGGAGGAACGGCAGCCGGGAGCGGCGCACCACGCTCAGCCGGGGATCGCCGAGCAGGCCGCGCAGCACGACCGCCGACCTGGCCTCCATGAAGTCCAGCACCCGGGGCCACAGCACGCGGCCCACCCGGCTGCGCATCACCCCGGTCACGTCCACGAACAGCCGGCCGCCCGCCTCGGCGAACGCGGGCGGCCCGGCCAGGGGGTCGGTGGGCGGGAAGCCGGCCTCCGCCGCCGCCGCGCTCGCAAGCACCCGGAACGCCGAGACGCCCATGGGCGTGATCGGGCGGTACAGGCCCTGCGCCACGGAGAAGCACAGGTAGACCCGCAGCCCGTCCTGCCCCTCGGGCACCGGGTGGAGCGTGGTGATCGGGCGGGCCTGGGTCAGCCAGATCCGCCCGGCGCCGTCGATCGCCCACTCGATGTCCTGCGGCGCGCCGTACAGGGTCTCGACCCTGGCGCCCAGGCGGGCCAGGGCGAGCACTTGGTCGTCGTCCAGGCAGGCGCCGGCGGGCGCGCCGCCTGTGACGCGCTCGACGCCGCCGCCGGGCAGCGGGCGTACGGACAGGGCCTTGTCGCCCGTACGGCGCTCCAGCACCCGGCCGATGCCCCTGTCCCCCACGAAGATGCCCATGTCCACCACGAAGCGGTCGGGGTTCACGGCGCCGGAGACGACCGCCTCGCCCAGGCCGGGCGCGGCCTCGATCACGGCCTGCCGCCTGCGCCCGGTCACCGGGTCGGCGGTGAACATCACCCCGGCCACCTCGGCCGGGACCATCTCCTGGACCACCACCGCCAGGCGTACGGAACCGTGGTCGATGCCGTTGGCCGCGCGGTAGGCGACCGCGCGGTCGCTCCACAGCGAGGCCCAGCACCGGCGTACGGCGTCGGCCACGGCGCCGGGGCCGGCCACGTTGAGGAAGGTGTCCTGCTGCCCGGCGAAACTGGCCTGCGGCAGGTCCTCCGCCGTCGCCGAGGAGCGCACGGCCACCGGGCCGCGCACCCGCTCGCGCAGGGCCAGGAGCACCGGCTCGGGCACCGGCGCCGCGAGCAGCGACTCGCGGGCCCGCGCCGCGAGCGCCGGCCCGTCCAGGCCGCCGGCCAGGAGCGCGTCCAGGCCCGCCGCCGACGCCACCTCCCGGTACGCATCGGTGGTGACGACGAACCCGGGCGGGACCGGCAGCCCCGCCCGCAGCAGGACCCCGAGGTTGACGGCCTTGCCGCCGGCCTCGTCGAGCATGTCCGCGCCGACCTCGGCGAGGTCGGCCACAACCCTCATGAACCCGACGTTAACCGGGCGCCCCGATTAAGTCAACGAGTGATGAAATCTTGGAGACGCCCGGCTCACAGCCAGGCGACGGTCACCTTGGACACCTCGGCGGCCGGCTCGGGGCCGGGCGCGGGACGCGCGACGCGGGTCGCGGCCTCCTCGGCGGAACGGCGGGCCTCCTCCGCGGCCCGGCGTGAGCGGTGGGCCTCCCACAGGGCGGCGGCGGTCACCGTGGTGGCCACGAAGGACAGGATCATGCTGGGGGTGTCGATTTCCACGCCCGTCATCGTAGGGACGCCCCCCGGCCCGGCCCCCCGGATCTCCCGAGCCTTTACGCGCGGGCTCAGGTCCCGGGCTCAGGCCGCCGGCTCGGCTCTCGCGCTCAGGGCGCGGCTCAGGTCCCGGGCTGAGGCCGCCGGTTCGGCTCTCGCGCTCGGGCCGCCGGCTCAGGTCCCGGGCTCGGGTCCCGGGCTCAGGTCATGGTCTTGCCGCCGTTGACGGCCAGGCGCTGGCCGGTGATGTAGCGGGCGCCGGGGGAGGCGAGGAAGGCCACCGCCTCCGCCACGTCGGCCGGCACGCCCATGTGGCCCAGGGCCACTCCGGCGAGGTAGGGGGCGGTGTCCTCGTCGGTCACCTCGCCGTGGCGCTCCACCGGGATCCAGCCGGGCTCGACCGTGTTCACGGTGATGCCCAGGGGGCCCAGCTCCCGCGCCCAGGAGCGGGTCAGGCCGTGCATCGCGGCCTTGGCCGAGACGTAGTGGCTCATCTCGGGGTTGCCCAGGTCGGTGACCTCGCTGCCCACGTTGACGATCCGGCCGCCGCCCGCCGCGCGCATGGCGGGCAGCACGGCCTGTAGCAGCAGCAGCGGCGCCTTGACGAAGAAGCGGAGCTGGGCCAGATGGTCCTCCCAGGTGAGCTTCTCCACCGGGATCGTCGGCTGCGGCCCGGTCGCGTTGTTGACCAGCAGGGCGATCGGGCCGGCGCGGTCGGTGATCTCGGCGACGGCATCGCGCACGGCGTCCTCGTCGGTCACGTCGAAGCGCGCCACGTGCGCCGCGCCGCCCGCCGCGGCGATGCGGCCGGCCACGGCGGTGGCGCCAGCCGTGTCGTGGGCGTAGTTCACCGCCACGTGCCAGCCGTCGGCGGCCAGCCGCTCGGCGATGACCGCGCCGAGCCCGCGCGATGCGCCGGTCACCAGCGCGGTGCCTCGCGCGCCGGCCTTGGGGGATTCGTCCACGCCGCACTCCTTGTCGCTGTCGGGATGTCGGTCACATCGTGCCAAAAGCGGCGGGCCGACGGCGGCATGGGGACGGCGGCGTGGGGACGTACCCGGGCCTCAGACCTTGGCGGCGGCGGCGCGGCGGGCGGCGCGGCGCTCGACGAACCGGGACGCGGTGACCTCCAGCCGCTCCAGGAACGCGGCCAGCTCCTCGCGGGCCTTCTCGCCCTCGGGCCCGAGGTCGGTCAGCTCGAACACCTTCCACTGCCGCAGCACCGGCATGAGGACGTCGTCGATGTGCAGGCGCAGGTCGTAGATGCCCTCGTGGGCGATGACCATCGCCTTGCGGCTGAAGCCCTCGATGCTCGCGCCCGGCATCTGGAAGGTGGTGACCACGTCGGTCACGGCGCGCATCGCCTGGTCGGGGGCCACCTCCAGGGCCGCGCCGAGCAGGTTGCGGTAGAAGAGCATGTGCAGGTTCTCGTCGGCGGCGATCCGGGCGAGCAGCCGCTCGCAGTTGGGCTCGCCGGCCGCCTTGCCGGTGTTGCGGTGCGCGATGCGCGTGGCCAGCTCCTGGAAGGACACGTACGAGAGCTGCTGCAGCATCGTGCCGTACTCGGTGGCGAACCCGGTGCTCATGTGCACCATGCGGGCCCGCTCCAGCGCCACCGGATCGACCGCCCGGGTGACGGTGAGGTAGTCGCGCAGCGCGACGCTGTGCCGGGCCTCCTCGGCCGTCCAGCGGTGCACCCAGGTGCCCCAGGCGCCGTCGCGGCCGAACGTGGTGGCGATCTCGTGGTGGTAGCTCGGCAGGTTGTCCTCGGTGAGCAGGTTGACGATCAGCGAGATCCGGGCCGGCTCGGGCAGCTTGGAGTCGGACTCGGACCACGCCTCACCGCCGAGCACCCCGTCGAAGTCGCGCCCCTCGCTCCACGGCACGTACTCGTGCGGGAACCACTCCTTGGCGACGTTGAGGTGGCGGTCCAGCTCCTGGGCCACCACCGGCTCCAGTTCGTGCAGAAGCTGTGTCTGGCTCAGCACGGCCCTGGACTTCGGCATTCCCGACTCCCCTTCGTACGATCTACGGAACCGTAACCTACGTTACCGTAGCTTCTCGCCGATGGCGTAAGGGGGACAATTCGCCGGGAATTATCCGGTTGGGCGTTTCGCGGTGAGGGACAGCGCGATCAGCAGGACCATGAGCGCGTCGGTGACCAGCAGCAGGCGCTGGAGCAGGCCGTGGTACGCCGGGCCGGCGATCAGATCGGCGAGCGGCGAGCCCGGATGGGCGGCGAGGAAGGCCGCCAGCAGCAGCGCTCCGGCCACGGCGGTGCCCCGGATCGCCACCCGGCGGGGGAACGCCGGGCGGTTGCGGGTCAGCGCCAGCGCCGCGCAGGGCAGGCCGGTGAACACCACGGCCGCGGACCAGCGGTGGATCTCCCCGCCCATGGACGTCACCCCCGGCGTCGGATCGGTGGGGAAGATCGCGGTGAGCACCAGGCCCAGCGCGACCGCCACCAGCAGCACCCGGGTCGCCGCCGTGCGGGCGGGGTCGGCCTGGGCCAGCCCGAAGGTCACCCACAGGCAGCCCATCGCGAGCGCCAGCGTGGCGGCGAGCATCCCGCCGTACGCGCCGGGGTCCAGCGCGTACTCGCTGACCAGGCCGGTGAGCGGGCTGACCGAGGCGGACGCGGCCAGGTGCGCGTACGCCATCGCCCCCAACGCCACGACCGGGCCCGCCGCCCCCAGCCACGCCCACACCCGCAGCGGTCCGAGCGCGGACGCCTCGCCCGGCGCACCGGGCCGCGAGGCCAGGGACGTCATCGCGCCAGCTCCGCGTAGATCGCCTCGAACCGCGCCAGCGACGCCTGGTGGTCGTGCGTGAGCGCGATCTCCCGGCTGGCCGCGCCCATCCGCGCCCGCCCGTCGTCGGAGGTCAGGATCTCGGTGAGGTGCCGGGCCAGGGACAGCACGTCGCCCGGCCGGTACAGGTGGCCGTTCTCGCCCGGGTGGACGAGGTGGGGCAGGGCCATCGCGTCGGCCGCCACCACCGGCAGCCCGCTCGCCATCGCCTCCAGGGTCGCGATGCTCTGCAGCTCCGCCACGCCCGGCATGCAGAAGAGGTCGGCCGCGGCGTACGCCTGCGGCAGCGCCTCGTCCGGGACGAAGCCGAGGAAGCGCACCCGGTCGCCCACGCCGATGCGGTGCGCCAGCCGCTCCAGCTCCTCCCGCTTGGAGCCCGAGCCGACCAGCGCGAGCTGCGCGTCGGTGGTGTTGAGCACGTGCGGCAGCGCCCGGATCGGCTCGTCGAGGCGCTTCTCCTCGTCCAGCCGCCCCACGAACAGCACGGTCGGCCGGTCCGGCAGGTCGAACAGCTTGCGCGCCCATGCCTTCGGCTCGGCGAAGGGGTGGAAGCGCGACAGGTCGATGCCGCAGGAGACCGCCTCCACCTCGCGCGCGAAGCCCTTCTCGGCCAGGAGCCCGGCGGCGATGCGGGTCGGCGTGGTGACGTGGTCGGCCCGGGAGAAGATCCGCCGGAAGTCCCGCCAGGCCAGGTCGCCCGCCTTGGCGCGCAGCCGCGCGGGGATGTGCGCGAACTGGAACAGGTTGTCGGGCATGAAGTGGTTGGTCGCCACCACCGGCACCCCGGCCCGCCGCGCCGCCGCGACGGCCGCCCGGCCCACCACGAAGTGGCCCTGCGTGTGCACCACGTCCGGCGCGATGGCCGAGACGTACACGTCGAGCCGGGTCGGCACCGAGACGCGCATGGTCGGGTGCACCATCAGCCGGGCCGAGCGCAGGCGGTGCACCAGCACGCCCTCCACCCGCTCGGTGCGGGCCTTGCCGTCGTCGGAGGCGCACACCACGTGCACGTCGTTGCCTCGCGCGGCCAGGCCGGTGGCCAGCCGGTGGGTGAAGTACGCGGCGCCGTTCACGTCCGGCGGGTAGGTGTCGGTCGCGATCATCACCCGGCGCGGCCGTTCGGCGGCGGGGGCGGGGGCGGCGTCGAGCCGGGCGGCTTCGGTGGGGAGGGGCAGCACCATCGGTGGGACTCCAGGTTCGGTGAAGATGGGTCGTCAGCGGGTCAAGGGGGTCGTTCTGGCCAGGGCGAAGGTGCCCGCGGCGGTCAGCACGGCCGCCACGGCGGCCGTGACCGTGCCGGTGAGGCCGGTGGGCAGGGGCTCGTCCAGCAGCAGCGCGCCGAACGCGATGGCCGTCAGCGGGTCGGCGAGCTGGAGGGTGGCGAAGGAGACGCCGAAGTGGCCCACGGCGTACGCGCGTTGCAGCAGCGCCAGGGCGATCAGCAGCGGGGCGGGCAGCGCCAGGAGGAACCACCACTCCCAGGCGCCGTCCACCAGCACCCGGGTCAGCGTCGCGGCTGCGCCGTAGAGCACGCCCGCGCTCATCGCGAGCAGCCCGGCCCGCCACGACGGGTTCGCCCCCCGCGCCGCGCCCCACAGCATCAGCGCCACCAGCGCGGCCACGCCGAGCAGGATCACCGCGTCCGGCGTGCTCAGGCTGGGCGAGCCCGTCGGCGCGGGCACGATCAGCACCAGGCCGATCAGGCCCGAGCTGACCACCGCCGCCGCGGCCAGCTCGCCGCGCGCCGGCTTGCGGCCGTGCAGCGCGGCGGCGATCGGCAGCGCGAACAGCAGGCTCGCCACGCCCATCGGCTGCACGATCGTGAGCGGGCCCAGGCTCAGCGCCAGGATGTGCAGCACGCCGCCCGCGGCGATGGACACGCCGCCGAGCAGCCACCGTGGCCGCCTGACCAGGGCGGTCAGTCCGGGGCGCTCCGCCCGCACGGCCTCGTACTGCTGCACCGCCGCGCCGAGGGCGAACAGCAGCGAGCCCAGCAGGGCCACGCCGGCCGCGAGCACGGTCGTTGCGGTCACCGGGGACTCCTTTCCGCAGCCCTCACCTGCATGAAGACATGGCGAGATGGCCGGAACACCTCATGCGGGCGTCCGGTAACGAACGTTCAGTGGACTAGTGCCAGCCTGTCGGCGCACGCTGCCTCAGGGCCATAGGGGATCACCCTGAGAGCCCTGGGAGTTCTCTTAGAGACCCCCCGAGAGACCCCCAAGGGGGGTCAGGGAGATTCCGTAGGGGGAGTCAGGGGTCGGAGGTCGCCAGCGCGGGCAGTTCGTCGCCGTCGCCGGTGCGGGGGGAACGGGCGGCGCGGCGCTTGCGGACGTACCGGATGATCTCCACGACGGTGGTGACCGTGAGCGCGATGCCCAGCCCGAGCAGCAGGCCCTTGATCGGGTCGTTCTCGAAGGCCAGCCCGCCGAGGTAACCCACCATGGCGGAGTAGACGGCCCACGAGCCCGCGGCGAGGGTGTCGAAGAAGGCGAAGGAGCGCGCGGGGTAGCCGACCGCGCCCATGGTCATCGTGGTGGCGGTCCTGCCGCCGGGGATGTAGCGGGCGACGACCAGCACCAGGCCGCCGCGCTCGGCCAGCGCCCGCTCGGCCCAGGCGAACGCCTTGTGCCGGCGGGTGCCGGGTCTCAGCCGGGCCCGCAGCCGCGAGCCGCCCAGGCGGCCGATGGCGTACGAGACGTGGTCCCCGGCGAACGCGCCGAGGGCCGCGGCCGCCACCACGCCGAACAGGTTGGGATCGCCGGCCGCGGCGAACACGCCCGCGGTGATCACCGAGGTCTCGCTCGGCACCGCGGGGAAGAAACCATCGATCAGCGACACCGCGAACAGCGCCAGGTAGACCCATGGGGAGGTCATCACCTGGTGCAGCAGGTCGAGGATTACGTCTGTCATCACCGGCTCTCCGGGTGGTCGGGTGGAATCACCACCCGAACTCTCCCGTCGGGCCGTGGCCGCGGACCATCGGGGATCGCCCCCAAAGCGGGGTCAGGTGTCCCCGGCGCCGGTAAGGGTCAGGCGGCCGCCGTGATCGCCTTGGGGGCGTCGTGGTGCAGCCGCGACAGCACGCGCCGGAAGGCGTAGATCGACACGCCGATCGCCAGTCCGCTGATCACCGCCACGGCGGCGGTGCGCACCAGGAGGTAGGTGCCGATGGACTGGTGCAGCAGCAGCCAGATGCTCACCGTGGAGTTGGCCAGCAGCACGAACGCCCACAGCAGCGTGATGCGGGCGAAGAAGCGGCGTACGCGCTCGTGGCGCAGCACCGCGTTGGGCAGGTGGATGTAGTCGAGGGTGAGCCTTTGCACCAGGGGCCGGCGCAGCCGCACCGAGGCGAGGAAGGCCATGCTGATGCAGATCGTGCCCAGCTCGGGCTGCAGGAAGTACACCACGGCGCTGCCGGTCCACAGGCCGAGCAGCGCGCGTGCGGTGATCGCTATCGCGGCGAGCACCATCGTGCCCGGCACCCTACGGCGGCGCACCAGCCGCCAGGCCACCCCGGCGTAGACCCAGGAGACCGCGGCGATCAGGGCCCCGTTGAGGCCGAGCAGGGCGAGAGCGGCGTAGAACACGGCCAGCGGTGCGACCACGCCTTCGAGCAACCGGGGCACCGCCTGCCTGGCGAGTGCGGTCAGGCGGGGCAGGGTGACTGGCGGATGATTCAAGACTGCTCCGTAAGACGGCCGAACAGCCGGTGCGCGCGAGGCACCGGCGACTACCCGGTTATTCGGTTTTCACACGTGGGTGGAAGGTCTCGCCAGGGTTACGGCATAGTAACGCTGGAGTCGCGAGAACGCGCTGCTGAGCAACCGTACCTGAGCTACGGACTGATCACCGCACTTCCCGGCAAATTAGTTCTGTCCACGCAAAATGGCTCCCCGGGAGCCGGTAGAGGTACGCACCCGCACGGGGCAAGGTTCAGCCCAGGCTGGTCGTCGCCAGCTTGGCCCCGAAGCCCAGGAACAGCGCGCCGACCCCGGAGGTGAGCCCCGCCGACAGCTTGCGGCGCTTGCGGAACTGCGAGGCCAGGAAGGTGCCGCTGAAGATCAGCGCCGACAGGTAGAGCACGCTGAAGAACTGGCAGATCGCCCCCAGCACGAGGAACGACAGCGCCGGAGCGCCGTAGCCCGGGTCCACGAACTGGATGAAGAACGACACGAAGAACAAGATCGCCTTGGGGTTGAGCAGGCTGATCGTCAACGCCTTGCGGAACGGCGCCGCGCCCGCCGGCTCCTCCCCGGCGACCGCCCCCTCACCGGCCGGGCTCCGCCAGGCCCGCCAGGCGCCCCGGATCATCTGGAACCCGATCCAGGCGAGATAGCCCGCCCCGGCGTACTTCACGATCGCGAACAGCACCGGCGTCGAGCGCAGCAGCGACGCGGCCCCCGCGGCGGCCAGCACCATGAGCACCGTGTCGCCGAGGAACACCCCGGCCGCGGCCTGATACCCCTGCCGCACCCCGCGCTGCGCGGCGGTGGACAGCACGAACAACGAGTTCGGCCCGGGCAGCAGAATGATCAGGAACGCGCCCACCACATAGGTCCACAGATCAGTGATGCCGAAGTACATATGGCGCCGCCACCCTCAACGCAACCCCAACGACCACCCGGTCACGGTACATGACACCCTGCCCCGCCTCCAGACCGCACCGGCCCCCTCGGCTCCAGGGCAGGCACGGTACGACCCGGGCCGGCGCCGGCATGGCCTGAGCCCGGCCCGCGGCGGGCCGTGGTCCAGTACTCCTGGCGACTCCTGGCGACTTCTAGCGCCGCTGGGGGACGCGGACGGTCTCCACCCAGGCGGGCGGGAGCGGCGGGTCCTCGCCGACCAGGGCGGCGATCAGGCGGCAGGTCTCCGGCTCGTCCGGCCAGGGGGTGAAGCCGTCGGTGAGGACGATCACGACCTGCGGACGCTCGCGGGCGGCCAGGGCCCGCCGGCCAGGACGGTGCGCCAGTCCACGACCGGCTCCAGGACCTCCTCGGCCCACCGCCGCCATCCGGCGGGCAGGTCGCCCCGGCCGCGCACGTGCGCCCGCATCGCCTGGGCGGTGTGCCGGCGCATGGCCTCCGCCTCGACCGGGCTCATCCCCTCGCCGCCGCCCTCCTCCCACGGACGCGGCTCGCCGTGCGCGCCCGAGCCGCAGTCGCACTCGTTCAGGAAGCGCGGCAGGCCGCATCCGGCCCACGGCGAGGAGCGGGGCACGCCAAGTG
The DNA here is from genome assembly GCF_014202315.1 of Thermocatellispora tengchongensis. GTDB lineage: Bacteria > Actinomycetota > Actinomycetes > Streptosporangiales > Streptosporangiaceae > Thermocatellispora > Thermocatellispora tengchongensis. The sequence continues at coordinate 185,400 of NZ_JACHGN010000022.1, forward strand.
CGTACCCCGTCCGGGAGAAGCCGGCGAGGGGACGCCACACCCGCGCCCAGATCCCGGCCCTCACCCCCATCCCGCCCTCGGCAAGATCCCCCGTTCTCCGGAGACCCGGCGATGGGCGGCCCCGCCGTTGCCCGCGGCGCTGGAGATCCTCCTTGAGTAGGAGGAGTCGAACGATATATCGCGATATGTTGTGGATAGGTCAGAACAGGCGGTGAGAACAGTAGGGAGGGCTGTGATGCCATCGGCGACCAGGGCCGGGCGCGTGTTGCGGGAGCGGATCTTCGTGGCCGGGGTGATCGGGGCGGTCGAGTGGATGACGCCGCGGATGCGGCGGGTGCGGGTCGTGGGGCCCGCCATCGGGGGGTTGAGGTGGACGCCGGGGCAGCATGTTCGGTTGGTGGTCAACGACCTGTTCAACGCCCGGACCTGGCTGACGGGGGCGGTGCGTGACGCGCTGCGGACGTACTCGGTGTGGGATCTCGATCCGACGTGGGAGGCGCTGGATCTGGTGATGCTGGATCACGGCGGGGACTCGCCGGGGGCCGCGTGGCTGCGGGCGGCGGAGGTGGGGCAGGAGGTGTCCTTCACCCGGCCGCAGGGCGGGTTCACGGTGCGGGCCGGGGCGCCGTACCACCTGTTCGCGGGGGAGGAGACCGCGTCGGTGGCGTTCGGGGCGATGCTGCGGTCGCTGCCCGCCTCGGCTCGGGTGTACGGGGCGGTGGAGGCCGGCGCGCCGGAGGACCACCTCGACCTGCCGCGCGGTGAGGACCTGGTGCGGGTCGATCGTCACGGCGCGTCGGCGGCGGACAGCGCGGCGCTGGTGGAGGCGGTGCGGGGGCTCGACCTGCCGGACGAGCCGGGGGTGGCCTATCTGGCCGGTGAGGCCCGGACGATCCAGGCGGTACGCCAACACCTCGTGCGCGAGCGCGGCTGGCGGCGCGGCGATGTGGTGACCAAGCCCTTCTGGACGCCCGGCAGGCGCGGCATGGACTGATCGCCGACGGTCATCGGGATGTCACGGGGCTCGTCCGGATTGGGCGGGCCCCGTAGGCCGTTTTTGGGTCTTGTCAGTGTGTGATGTCAAAGCTACGATCGCGACAACTCTTAGGAAAGTTTCCTAAAAGTAAGGCCAACGCACACGCTGAGGGCTTCATGCGCATCCCCCCGAGAACCATCACCTCCCATCTCGCCGCAGTCCTCGCCGCCCTCCTCGCGCTGGCGGCCGTCCTCGTCCCCGCCGCCCCCGCGAGCGCCGCGTCCGCCACGGCGGTCTTCACCAAGACCTCCGACTGGGGGACCGGGTTCGAGGGCAAGTACGTCATCACCAACGGCACGTCGCAGACGATCAACGGCTGGTCGGTGTCGTTCGACCTGCCCGCCGGGGCGACCGTCAGCTCGTCGTGGGACGCCTCGATGTCCCGCAACGGGCAGCGGTTCACCTTCACCGGCACCTGGAACGGCACGCTGGCGCCGGGCGCGAGCGCGAGCTTCGGCTTCATCGGCAGCCCCGGCTCGGCCACGCCGTCCAACTGCACGCTCAACGGCGCGTCCTGCACCGACGGCGGGACCGGCCCTCAGCCGGGCGTCCCGGGCAAGCCGGGAACGCCGTCGGCCACCTCCACGTCGTCGTCGATCACGCTCTCGTGGGGCGCGTCGAGCGGCACGGTCACCGGCTACCGGGTCTACGAGGGCACCGTTGTCAAGGCCACTGTCACGGGCACGAGCGCGACCATCTCCGGCCTGGCCGCCTGCAGCTCGCACACCTACACCGTCAAGGCGTACAACGCGCAGGGCGAGTCGGCCGCCAGCGACTCCGTGACCGGCACGACCACAGGGTGCACCGGAGGCGGCGGGCCGCTGCCGGCGCACTTCCTCACCGGCTACTGGCACAACTTCGTCAACGCGGCCGTGGAGATGAGACTCGCCGCGGTCCCCGACGAGTACGACCTGGTGGCCGTGGCCTTCGCCGAGGCCACGTCCACCCCCGGCGAGCTGACCTTCCAGCTCGACCCGCAGCTCGCCGCCGCCGTCGGCGGCTACACCGACGCCCAGTTCCGGGCCGACATCCAGGCGCTGCACGCCCGCGGCAAGAAGGTGATCCTGTCGGTCGGCGGCGAGCTGGGCCGGGTCCAGGTCGCCAGCTCCCAGGCCGCGACCGCCTTCGCCGACAGCGCGTACGCCCTGATGCGGAGCTACGGCTTCGACGGGGTGGACATCGACCTGGAGAACGGGCTCAACCCCACCTACATGGCCGAGGCGCTACGGCAGCTCCGCGCCAAGGCGGGCCCGGACCTGATCATCACGATGGCGCCGCAGACCCTCGACATGCATTCCACGCAGGGCAGCTACTTCCAGCTCGCGCTCGCGATCAAGGACATCCTCACGGTCGTCCACACCCAGTACTACAACTCCGGCCCGATGCTCGGCTGCGACCAGAACCAGGCGTACAGCCAGGGCAACGTCAACTTCCTGGTCGCGCTGGCCTGCAACCAACTGGAGAACGGGCTGCGCCCGGACCAGGTAGCGCTCGGCCTGCCCGCGGGCCCCGGCGCCGCCGGCGGCGGCGTGGTCGCCCCGTCCGTGGTCAACAACGCGCTGGACTGCCTGACCAAGCGGGTCAACTGCGGCAGCTTCGTGCCGCCGCGCACCTATCCCGGCATCCGCGGCGCGATGACCTGGTCGATCAACTGGGACGCCGCCAACGGCTGGAGCTTCAGCAAGACCGTCAAGCCGCACCTGTCCACCCTTCCCTGACCCCCCGAGGGAGCACGATGAGATTCCGCTTCAGACTCCGCCGTACGGCGACGGCCGTACTCGCCGCGCTCGCGCTCACCTGCGCCGGTCTCGTCACCGCCGCTCCGGCCTCGGCCGCCTCGGCGACCGCGGTCTTCACCAAGACCTCGGAGTGGGGGACCGGGTTCGAGGGCAAGTACGTCATCACCAATGGCACGTCGCAGACGATCAACGGCTGGTCGGTGTCGTTCGACCTGCCCGCCGGGGCGACCGTCAGCTCGTCGTGGGACGCCTCGATGTCCCGCAACGGGCAGCGGTTCACCTTCACCGGCACCTGGAACGGCACGCTGGCGCCGGGCGCGAGCGCGAGCTTCGGCTTCATCGGCAGCCCCGGCTCGGCCACGCCGTCCAACTGCACCCTGAACGGCGCCTCCTGTGACGGCGGCGGCAACCCCGACCCGGGCGCGCCCGGCACTCCCGGTACGCCGTCGGTGACCGGCACCACCAACAGCAGCATCTCGCTGTCGTGGGGCGCGTCCAGCGGCACCGTCACCGGATACCGCGTCTACGAGGGCACGGCGGTGCGCGCCACCGTCAGCGGCACCAGCGCCACCATCTCCGGCCTGGCCGCCTGCACCTCGCACACCTACACCGTCAAGGCGTACAACGCGCAGGGCGAGTCGGCGGCGAGCGCGCAGGTCACCGGGACCACCACCGGGTGCCCCAGCGGCGGTGGCAAGATGCCCGGCGCGCCGTACCTCTACATGGGCTGGGGCAACCCGCCGAGCCCGGCCACGGTGATGAGCGCGACCGGGGTGAAGTCCTTCACCATGGCGTTCATCCTGTCCAGCGGCGGCTGCACCCCCGCCTGGGACGGCAACCGGCCGCTGACCGGCGGCGCCGACGCCGCGGCGATCCAGCAGATCAAGGCCGCGGGCGGCAGCGTGCAGATCTCCTTCGGCGGCTGGCAGGGCAACAAGCTCGGCCCGAACTGCGCGACGCCCGAGGCGTTCGCGGGCGCGGTGCAGCAGGTCATCAACGCGGTCGGCCCGGCGGTGGTGGACTTCGACATCGAGAACACCGACGAGTTCGAGAACTACACCGTGCAGGACCGCATCCTGAACGGCCTGAAGATCGTCAAGGCGAACAACCCGAACGTCAAGGTCGTCGTCACCTTCGGCACCACCCGCACCGGCCCGAACGCGCACGGCATCCGGCTGATCAACCAGGCCAAGGCGCTGAACGTGCCGATCGACAACTTCACGATCATGCCGTTCGACTTCGGCAGCTCCAACATCTACCAGGACACCGTCAACGCGGCCGAGGGCCTGAAGAACGCGCTGAAGGCGGCGTACGGGTGGAACGACGCCACCGCGTACGCGCACATGGGCATCTCGGGCATGAACGGCCTGTCCGACCAGCAGGAGCTGACCACGCCCCAGACCTGGACCCAGATCCGCGACTGGGCCAAGGCCCGCGGCCTGACGCGGCTGGCGTACTGGTCGGTCAACCGTGACCGCGGCTGCCCCGGCGGCGGCGTGACGTCCAACTGCAGCGGCATCGCGCAGAGCGACTGGGAGTTCACCCGCATCACCGCGGGCTTCTGACCCCTCCCCGACCGGTACGGCCCGCGTGAACCCCCCAGCGCGGGCCGTACCCCTATATGCGCTCAGAAAGAGGTCCGAAGCATGAGATTCCGTAACTTAGGGGTAGGGCTGGCGCTGGCGCTGGGACTGACCGGGCTCGTGGCCACCCCCGCGCACGCCGCCAACATCGCCGCCAACCCCGGCTTCGAGTCCGGGCTGTCCGGCTGGACCTGCGGGTCCACCGCGCGCACGGTCACCACCCCGGTGCACGGCGGCTCGGCCGCGCTGGAGGCCACCCCCCAGGGCGCCGACTACGCGCGCTGCTCCCAGACCGTCGCGGTCAAGCCGGGCTCGGCGTACACGCTGTCGGGCTGGGTGCGCGGCAACTACGCCTTCCTCGGCGCGAGCGGCACCGGCACCACCGACACCAGCACCTGGGCCGCCTCGCCGTCGGCGTACACGCGGGTGTCCACCTCCTTCACCACCGGGCCCGCCACCACCTCGGTCACGATCTACGTCAACGGCTGGTACGGCCAGGGCGCCTACTACGCCGACGACATCGCGCTCGACGGGCCGCCCGGGGACGGCGGGGGCGGCGACACCACCCCGCCCAGCGTGCCCGGCGGGCTCACCGTCGGCGAGCCGACGTCCGGCTCGCTCCGCCTGAGCTGGTCGGCGTCCACCGACGACTCCGGCTCGATCGCCCGCTACGAGGTCTCCCGCGACGGCGGCGCGCCGGTGGCGGTGGGGAACGTCACCTCGTACACGGCGGGCGGGCTCGCCGCGGCCACGACGTACCGGTTCAAGGTGCGCGCCTGCGACGCGGCCGGCAACTGCTCCGCGTACGGCCCGGAGGTCGCCGGCACCACCTCGCCGGGCGGCGGCGGGGGCGGCGGCGACCTGCCCGAGCGGGTCATGGTCGGCTACCTGCACGCGTCCTTCGCCAACGGCTCCGGGTACATCCGCATGCGCGACGTGCCGGACGAGTGGGACATCATCAACCTCGCCTTCGGCGAGCCCACCTCGGTGACCTCCGGTGACATCCGCTTCCGGCAGTGCCCGGCGGCCGAGTGCCCCAACGTCGAGAGCGAGGCCGAGTTCATCGCCGCGATCCGCGACAAGCAGGCCGCGGGCAAGAAGGTACTGATCTCCATCGGCGGCCAGAACGGGCAGGTGCAGCTCACCACCACCGCCGCCCGCGACGCGTTCGTCCGGTCGGTGAGCGCCATCATCGACAAGTACGGCCTGGACGGGCTCGACATCGACTTCGAGGGCCACTCGCTCTACCTCGACCCCGGCGACACCGACTTCCGCAACCCGACCACGCCGGTGATCGTCAACCTGATCGCCGCGCTGCGGACCCTCAAGGCCCGCTACGGCGAGGACTTCGTGCTCACCATGGCGCCGGAGACGTTCTTCGTGCAGCTCGGCTACCAGTTCTACGGCCCCGGCCCGAACGGCACCGCCGACCGGCGCAGCGGGTCGTACCTGCCGGTCATCCACGCCCTGCGCGACGACCTGACCCTGCTGCACGTGCAGGACTACAACTCCGGGCCGATCATGGGCCTGGACAACGCCTACCACACCATGGGCACGCACGACTTCCACGTGGCGATGACCGACATGCTGCTGGCCGGGTTCCCGGTCGCGGGCGGGGCCGCGTTCCCGGCGCTGCGCCCGGACCAGGTGGCGATCGGGCTGCCCGCCGCCCCCTGGGCCGGCAACGGGTTCACCACGGTGGCGGAGGTGCAGAAGGCGTTCGACTGCCTGGCCAAGGGCGCGAACTGCGGGCCGTACCGGCCGCGCGGGACCTACCCGGGGCTGCGCGGGCTGATGGCCTGGTCGGTCAACTGGGACTCCTACAACTCCCGCGAGTTCTCCCGGGCCCACCGCGCCTACCTCGACGCGCTGCCGTAACGCGGGAACCCCGTGAGGATCGCGATTTCCCTTCGATCGGCTGAGAATTCGGCAACCTCGGTGGGCGTCGGGGCCCGGATTCCGGCAGGCTAGGGGTCGTCATGGACTACGCAATCCTCACGGGGTCCGTCCTCGTCCTCGGTGTCGTGCTCGCGATCGTCGCCCAGTGGCGGGGCTGGCGGCCCACCCTCCTCGTCGTGCTGGGCGTCGGCATCGCCTTCCGGGTGCTGATCATGTACACGTCGGCGATCGACTCCTGGCAGCCGGTCGACTACGTCAACAGCTTCGGTAAGGCGGCCCAGGCGGTGGTGGAGGGCAAGGACCCCGTGCTGGAGAGCAACGGGGGCTGGCACTTCCTGCCCACCATCCCGTACGTGTACGGGCTGCTGCTGGCGGTGGGCATCCCGTGGGAGTACGCCGGGCGCCTGGTCACGGTGGTGGCCGACATCGTGCTGATCCCGCTCGTCGGCAAGCTCGCCGGCGGGCCGAAGGCGTCGCTGCGCGCCTTCCAGTACGCCTGCAACCCGCTGGGCATCCTGGTCGCGTCCGTGCACGGGCAGGTCGAGCCGGTCGCGCTGGTCTTCGGCGTGGCGGCGTTCGTGGTGGCGCGCGGCCCCGGCGACCCGGTGCGCGAGGGGCTGTCCGGCACCTTCCGCGAGCTGCTCGCCCAAGCCAGGCAGTCGGTCGCGGCGTACGGGCCGGTGGGCTCGCTCAAGCTGGCCTTCGCCCCGAGGCCGGGGGCCACCCGGCGCGGGATCTACGCCGGCCTGCTCATGGGCCTGGCGCTGTGCGCGAAGAGCTGGCCCATCTGGCTCATCCCCGGCATGCTGCTGCTCCTGCCCGGCGCACGGGCCAGGCTGGCGGCGATCGTGGCCACCGGCGTGCCGCCGCTGGTGTTCCTGGCCAGCCTGCCGGTGCTCGGATTCACCCCGCTCGACAAGCTGCCCGACGTGATCGCCGAGATCCGGCACATCCGCCCGATCATCGGCGAGTGGGGCTGGACCGCATGGGTCGTGGAGGGCCACTGGACCCTCGACGCGGGCTTGGCGTCGCTGGGCACCAACATGATCTACATCGCGGTGCTCGTGGTGCTGTTCCTGTGGCGGCGGGCCGACCCGATCGACCTGACCACCGCGATCCTGCTGGTGTTCATGGTGTTCACGCCCCGGCTCGGCGCGCAGTACCTGCTGTGGTTCATGCCGTTCCTGGTGGCCCGGCCGACCTTCTTCGCCTGGCCGGCCATCCTCGGCACCTCGCTGTGGGCCGGCATCGGGTACATCGTGCTGACCCAGTGGACGGCCGAGGAGTGGGCCGCGCGGCACGCGCCGTGGGCGATCAGCTCTGTGGTGCTGCTGCCGATCCTCGCCGCCGCGATGCCGTGGACCCGCCGCCGGGTGCACCGCGATCCGGCTCCGGTCCAGGCGCCGGAAAAACCGGCTGCGTCGAAGGGGGCGATCCGTCACCCTTGACGGCATGCAGGCAACGATCACGGTGACACCCGCGCGCCTTCCGGACGTGCTGCTGCACGTCGCGGTGGTGCGCCCGGTGTTCCTGTGGGGCGCACCCGGCATCGGCAAGAGCTCCCTCGTACGCGCGTTCGCCGACTCGCTCGGCCTGGAGTGCGTCACCCTGCTCGGCACCCAGCTCGCCCCGGAGGACCTGATCGGGGTGCCCGAGCTGGTCGGGGGCCGCAGCCGGTTCGCCCCGCCCGAGTCGATCGCCCGCGACGAGCCCTACTGCCTGTTCCTGGACGAGCTGAACGCGAGCGCGCCCGAGGTGCAGAAGGCGTTCTACTCCCTGATCCTGGACCGCAGGATCGGCGCGTACGAGCTGCCGGCCGGGTCGGTGGTGATCGGCGCGGGCAACCGCGCCACCGACAACGCGCTGGCCAGGCCGATGGCCTCGGCGCTGGTCAACCGGCTGGTGCACGTGCACCTGCGGGCCTCGGCCACCGACTGGCTGGCCTGGGCGAGCGCCAACGGCATCCACCCGTGGATCATCGACTACCTCGTCCAGCGCCCCGACCACCTGTGGAGCGCGCCGCCCAAGACCGAGGAGCCGTTCTCCACCCCGCGCGCCTGGCACATGCTCTCCGACGTCATGCACTCCTACGGCGAGGACATCGACCACGAGACCCTCGGCATGCTGGCCTTCGGCACGCTCACGGCCGGGCACGCCTCGGCCTTCCGCGCGTACGTCAAGACCGTGCGGCACGCCTACGACCTCGACGCGGTGCTGAAGGGCGAGGCCCCCTGGCCACGCCGCCCCGAGGACCGCGACCTGCTGTACTTCCTGTCCGAGGCGTTCCGCGCCCGCCTGATCAAGGAGCTGCCCGCCGACAAGCGCGGCTCGGCGCGGGGCCGCGACCTGGCGTTCCGGGCCAAGGGGCTGCTGGTCGAGCTGGCCGAGATCTCCCTGGAGTGCGCGCAGCTCGTCATCGCCGACGACGAGAACGGCGCCCCGGTGCTGCCCACCTGGTTCCTGGTCGCGGTCGGCCGCGACCTGCCGCGCCTCGCCGCCGCGAGGGCGTGATGGCCCGGCGCGGGCGCGGCGCGAAGCCCTCCGACCCGTGGCGCGACGAGGTGGACAAGGGCTGGGCCCTGGTCAACCGGCAGCCGCTGTTCCAGCGCATCTACTGCGTGCTGTCGCCCGCGCCCGAGGGCATGCTCTCGGCCGAGACCTGGGCGGTGGTCCGGGAGGACGGCCACATCCTGCACCACCCGTCCAGGCGGGGCGACGCGGCGGAGTGGACGTGGGTGTTCGCCCACCTGATGCTGCACCTCGGCTTCGGCCACGCCGACCCGCGTACGGCCGGGCCCGGCGACCTCGGCCCGGAGATCCGCGAGGGCGGGCGCGATCACCGGCTGCCCGTGCCGTCCTACCAGGCCGCCTGCTGCGTGGCCGTCGAGCGCTTCCTGCGCACGCTGAAGATCGGCCGCAGCCCTGCCGCCCTGCCGGCCGACGGCCTGCCCGATGGCGACGAGGTGACGCTCTCGGCGCAGTGGCGCCGCCTGGGGGTGCCCGCCGCGTTCGCCCCCGTGGGCATGCCCGACTTCTCCGTGGGCGACGTCGAGACGGCCGACAGGCACGACTTCCCGGGCGACCTGGCCGCCGGCATCGCGCGTACGGCGACGCGGGCGCTGGAGGACGTGGGCACCCCCCGCGCCGCCGCCGAGGGACGCCCCGCCGGGCCGTGGGACGTCGCGCTGGGCTGGTTCGTCTCCTCCTACCCGCTGCTCGGCGCGCTGGCCGCGGGGATGACGATCGTGTCCGACGCCGACCTCGCCCGCGAGTGGCAGATCTCGATCGCCGCGGTCAACGCCGAGGCGGGGGAGATCTACGTCAACCCGCTGGTGCGGCTCAGCACGGAGGAGTGGCGGTTCGTGCTCGCGCACGAGATGCTGCACGCCGCGCTGCGGCACGGCGAGCGGGTGGGCGGGCGCGACCCGTACTTCTGGAACATCGCCACCGACTACGTGATCAACGGCTGGCTGGTGGAGATGGGCGTCGGCGAGATGCCCGAGGGCCTGCTGCACGACCCGTCGCTCACCGGGCTGTCGGCCGAGGCCGTCTACGACCAGATCACGACGAACCTGCGCCGGCTGCGCAAGCTGGCCACGCTGCGCGGCCGGGGGCTCGGCGACGTCCTGGACCGCCCCCTGCCGCGGCCCGGAGCGCCCGGCAGGCACGTCGATCTGGACGAGTACTACCGCAACGCGCTGTCCACCGGCCTGGCCTACCACCACAACTCCGGGCGCGGCCTGCTGCCCGGCGGCCTGGAGCAGGAGATCCGGGCGCTGGACCAGCCGCCGCTGCCCTGGGACGCCAGGCTCGCGCGCTGGTTCGACGAGCACGTGCCCTCGCCCGACAAGCGCCGCTCGTACGCCCGCGCCTCGCGCCGCCAGGCGTCCAGCCCCGGCATCCCGCGCCCCGGGTGGGTGCGGCCCGAGGACCTGGTGCGCCGGGCGACGTTCGGCGTGGTGCTCGACACCTCCGGCTCGATGAACGCGCAGTTGCTGGGCAAGGCCCTGGGCGCCATCGCCTCGTACGCGGTGGCGCGCGACGTGCCGCGCGCCCGGGTGGTGTTCTGCGACGCGGCGGCGTACGACGCGGGCTACCTGCCGGTGGAGGAGATCGGGCGGCGGGTGCGGGTCAGGGGCCGCGGCGGCACCGTCCTGCAGCCGGGCGTGGACCTGATCGAGCGCGCCGACGACTTCCCGCCCGCCGGCCCGATCCTGATCATCACCGACGGCTGGTGCGACGTGCTGCGGGTGCGCCGCGAGCACGCGTACCTGATGCCCGAGGGCGCGGCGCTGCCGTTCCGCGCCCGCGGCCCGATCTTCCGCATGCGCTGACCACCCGGGCCGATCGTCACAGCAGCGCGCGGATCGGCACCCCCGCCAGCCTGCGCACCTCGTTGGCCATGTGGGCCTGGTCGGCATACCCGCTGTCGGCGGCCACCTCGGCGAGCGGCCGGCCCGCGCGGGCCAGGCGCAGCGCCCGCTGGAAACGCGCCACGCGCTGCACCACCTTCGGGCCGTAGCCGAACGCGCCCACGCAGCGGCGGTGCAGGTGCCGCTCGCTCAGCCCCAGATCCCGGGCCACCTCGCCGATCCGCGCGCCCCGGCGCAGCGCCGCGGCGATGGCGGGCGCGGCCGGGTCGGGCGGGGAGGTCTCGCGCAGCCGCGCCAGCGTCGCGGCCCACACGTCCGCCGGGCCGGCCGCCTCGATCCCGGCGAACCCCGGCAGGCCGGCCAGGGGGACCCTCTGGTCGCGCAGCTCGGCCACCGGAAGGCCCAGCACGTCGCCCACCGCACCGGGCCGGAACCTGATCCCGAAGTAGGAGTCGCCGGGCACCAGGCGTACGGGATGCGGCGCGGTGTCGGGGCCCGCCACGACCGCGCCGCGAGGCCCCCACATCACGTCCACGCACCCGTCGGGCACGACCGGCTGCGACCCGCCGGACTCGGCCGTGCGGGCCCACAGGCACGCCACCCGCGCGCCGAGCCCGCCCCCTGCCGACCACTCGCGGTACATGCGTTCAGGCTATGTGCCGGGCAGGCTATGTGCCGGGGCGGGTCATGCCTCGGGGCGGGCCCGGCCGCCCGACGGAGCCGCCTTGGTCGTGGTCGGCGTCGCGGGCCTCTCCGGCGTCTTCGGCGGCGTCTTGGCCGGCGCCTCAGGCTCCCGGCGGCCGTCACCGTCCCCGGGCGGACGCCCCGAGACCAGCGCGGCGGCCCACTTCGCGCTGGGATCGCTGTCGATGAGCAGGGCCCGGGTCAGCAGGCTCAGCGGGATGGCCAGCAGCGCGCCGATCGGGCCGAGCACGAACGCCCACAGGATCAGCGACAGCAGCGTGACGGTCGTGGACAGCCCCACCGCGTCGCCGAGGAACTTCGGCTGGATGAACGACTGGATCACCACGTTGATCGCCACGTACGCCACGATCACCAGCATCATCGTGCGCACGCCGCCGTCCAGCAGGCCGAGCAGCGCGGGCGGCGCCAGGCCGATGATGAACCCGATGTTCGGGATGTAGTTCGTGATCAGCGCCAGGATCCCCCACAACAGCGGGAGCGGGACACTCAGGGCGTACAGCGCGGCGATGTCGAGCACCGCGCAGATCAGCCCGAACACCGTCGAGACCACCAGGTAGCGGCGCGTCTTGCGGCTGAACTCCGCCAGCGCCTCGACCAGCGCGGGCCGGTGCCCGGTGCCCGAGGACATCAGCCGGGAGAAGCCGGCCGCGTCCAGGCACATCGCGAGCAGCAGCACCACGATCAGGAACAGGCTGGACAGCACGCCGAGCAGGCCCGTGAACAGCCCCTGCGCCAGATCCAGGAGCTGCGCCGGGTTGAAGGCCGACAGCGCCTGGTCGATCTGCTCGGTGCCGACGCCGAACCCCGCGGCCAGCCGCTCCGCCTGGTCCGCCAGGTCGGTGAACTGCTGCGAGTACGTCGGGATCAGCGCCGCGAGCTGGGCCACCGACACCGTGAGGATCGCCACCATGGCCAGCAGCACCAGCAGCACGACCAGCAGCGGCGCGGCCACCAGCAGCCACCCGGGCGCGCGGCGCGCGGCGAGCCACCCGCGTATCGGCGCCACCGCTATCACCAGCACCAGCGCGAGCACGACCGGCCCCGCGATCGAGGCCACCGACCTGATCCCGGCGAGCGTGACGACCGCCGCCGCCGCTCCCAGCAGGACGACCAGCGCTCGGGGCACCTGTGGCTGAAGCACCCCTCATTCCTACCCCTCTCGGATTATTTACCTCACTTCGCCGAGGCGCTTGCGGAGCGACCCCGCGAGCGGGTGGAATCCCTGTATGTGGGAGTTCGGTGTCCTCGGCCCCGTGGAAGTCCGCGGCGCCGGCGGACCCCTCGAACTCGGCGGGCGCGACCGGCGGGCGGTGCTGGCACGCCTGCTGATGGCGCGCGGCGCCGTCGTCCCCGTCGATCGGCTGATCGACGACGTCTACCACGGGCAGCACCCCACAACCGCGATCATCGCGCTGCAGGAGTGCGTCGCCCATCTGCGCGACTTGTTCGAGCCCGGCACCCTGGTCAGCCTGGCCCCCGGCTACGCGCTGCGCACCAGCTCCGTCGATGTCTACGAGTTCGAGCGGCGCGTCCGCCGCGCGTGCTCCGTCCCCGACCTCGACGACGCGCTCGCGATGTGGCGCGGCACCCCGTACGCCGACGTCGCCGGCGAGCCGTGGGCGGCGGCCGAGGTGGAACGGCTGGAGGAACTGCTGCTGAGCACCCGCGAGCAGCGCCTCAGCATGCTCCTGCGCCAGGGCGACGCCGCCGCCACCATCACCGAGCTGCGCGAGCTGACCGCCGCCCACCCCTACCGCGAGCGGCTGTGGTGCCTGCTGGCCATCGCCCTGCACCGCTGCGGGCGCCGCGACGACGCGCTGTACGTCGTACGGCTCGCCTGCGACGTGATCAGCGACGAGCTGGAGGTCGAGCCCGGCCACGACCTGCGCCGCCTCGAAGCCGAGATCAGGCTGGACACCGCCTCGCCCGACCTGCCCACCCCGCGCGCCGAGCTGGCCCCGCCGGTCCGCTCGGCCGACCCGCGCGACCCGTTCGTGGGCCGCTGGAGCGAGCTGGGCGACCTCGGCCGGCTCGCCGACATCGCCGAGTCGGGCACGCCCAGGCTGGCGGTCGTCGCCGGGCCGCCCGGCATCGGCAAGAGCCGCCTGCTCGGCGCCGCCGCCTCCGCGCTGGGGCGGCGCGGCTGGTGGGTGGCCTGGGCGAGCTGCCTCGACGGCGGCCCCGTCCTCCACCCCTGGCGCCGCCTGCTGCGCGGCGCCGACGACCAGCAGCCCCTCTTCGACCTGCCCGCCGAGCTCGGCGGCATCCCCGCCCCCACACCCCAGCTCGCCGGCGCGCTGCGGCCCCTGCTCGCCGAGCCGCCGCCCACCGGCGCGGCACTGGGCCACGCCGCCGGCGGCGAGGCGCCTCCGCCCCGCGAGGACGCCCGCCACGCCATGTTCGCCGCGGTCACCGAGCACCTGGAGACCCTGGCCGAGATCCGCCCGCTGCTGATCGTGCTCGACGACATCCACTGGGCCGACCTCGCCACCCTCGACCTCCTGCGCCACGTCGCCGGCTCCGCGCGCGGCCCGATCCTGTTCGCGGTCACCACCGAGGACGCCGAGCCCGTGCCCGCGCCGCGCCCGCCGCTGGGCGTGCCCAACGCCGAACGCCTCCAGGTCGGCGGGCTCAGCCCCGACGAGGTCGAGGCGCTGGCCGCCGCGATGGGGGTGCGGCTCGCCCCCGGCACCCTGGAGAAGATCTACGCGGGCACCTCCGGCAATCCCTTCTTCGTCCGGGCCATCCTGCGCGGCGTCACCGCCGACGACCCCGACGGCTCCGCGCTCGCCGCCCTGTCCGACGGCGTGGCCGGGGCCGTGCGCCGCGGCATCGGCTGGCTGCCGCAGACCGTGCGCGCCACGCTCGACGCCGCGGCCGTCCTCGGCACCGGCATCGACGCCGAGCTCATCGCCGAGGTCGGCGGGCTGCCGGTCCCCGTCGTACGCGAGGCGCTCGACCTCGGCGTCGTGACCGGCATGTTCACCGGCGAGCCCGGCACCGGCCTGCGGTTCGGGCACGAGCTGCTGCGCCTCCCCCTGTACGCCGACATCGACCCGGCCGAGCGGGTCCGGATGCACCGCGCGGCGCTGCACGCCCTCGCCTCCCGCCCCGCCACCTCACCCACCGAGCTGGCCCGCCACGCCTTCGCCGCCGTGCCCGGCGGCGCCGAGCGGGCCGAGTCGGGGCTGGCCGAGTCGGTCGCCGTACGCTGGGCCTCCGCGGCGGCCCGCGAGGCCGAGAGCCGCCTGGCCCACGCCGACGCCGCCCGCTGGTGGGCGCGGGCCGCGTCCGCCGCGGCCACCCCGGCCGCCGCCGCGGAGCTCGTGCTGCACCAGATCCGCGCCGAGATCGCCGGCGGCGGCTACGAAGCGGCCCGCGACACCTGGCGCTGGGCGCTCGTCCTGGCCACCGACGCCGGCGACCCGGTGCTCACCGCGCGGGTCCTCACCGGCCTCGACGCCCCGGCCGTGTGGAGCCGCCCGCCCCGGCGCACCACCGAGCCCAACCTGGTGGCCAGGCTGGAGCAGGGGCTGGCCGCGCTGCCCTACGGCGACTCCGCCGTACGCTGCCGCATGTACTCCAGACTGGCCGCCGAGCTGTACGGCGTGGCCCCGGCCGACCGCTGCGACTCCCTCGCCGCCGAGGCCCGCGCCATGGCCCGGCGGCTCGGCGAGCCCCGGCTGATCGCGTCGGTGGAGAACGACCTGCTCGCCCCCGCCTGTCAGGCGGGCGGGCTCGGCTTCGGGCTGGCCGAGGCCGACCGCCCGGTGCGCGAGCTGATCGAGCTGGCCGACCGCGAAGGGCTGCTCGGCCACGCGCTGGCCTTCCGGCTGGCGCTCATCCCGCTCCTCGCCGAGCGCTACGACCTCGCCACCGCCGACCACCTCGACGAGGAGTGCGCGGGCCTCCTCCCGCGAGCCGTGGCCCCCGGCGCGGGGTTCCTGCACCTGCTCTGGCGGTCCACCCGGGCCATCCTCGACGGCCGTCCGCACGAGTTCCGCCTCGCGCCGGGCGAACCGGCCGAACCCCACGTCTTCTCCCCGCCCCACAGCGGCGCGGGGGTCGCGCTCGTGCACCGCGTGCTGGCGGCGTACCACGAGGGCCGGGTCGAGGACATCGCCCCGCTCCTCGACGGCCTGCCCGGCGACGCCTGGCCCGAGTTCGCCGGTTGCATGCGCGCCCTGTGCGCCGGTGAGCCGCCCCCGCCACCCGGCACGGGCGCGATGGACTGGTCCTGGCTCAGCATGACCTGCTTCCGCGCCGAGGCACAGGCCGCCTCCGGCGACCCGTCCGGCGCGGCGCCGCTGTTCAGCGCCCTCCTCCCGTACGCCGACCGCCTGGCCACCGGCCACGGCGTGCTCCCCGCGGGCCCGGTCGGCTACTACGTCGCCCGCCTGGCCGCCCTGCTCGACCGCAAGGACGACGCCGACGCCTACGTCAAGGACACCCTGGAACGTTGCGAACAGGCCGGCCTTCCCCTCTGGACCGCCCGCGTCCGCGCGCTCGCAACCCCGATTTGACGCCGTCGTGCGTCGCACGTAACCTTCCTGAGGCCCAAGGGAAGCGCGAGAGATCGCCAACCCCGGGCCACGGCGGCCGGTTCGACAAAGTCGGCAAGGCCGAATAAGGTTGAAGTAAGAAATCCGAAACGAACGAAACGCCCCGGACTTTCCGGTCGATAAACCCGGATACGATGGAGTTCGCGTCCGTTTCTTGAGAACTCAACAGTGTGCTAAAAGCCAGTGCATGATGCACAACCCCGTCCCCCGCG
>NZ_JACHGN010000023.1 GCF_014202315.1 Thermocatellispora tengchongensis
CCGCCGACGGCGCCCGCGTCTCCCAGTACACCGACCTCAACGGCACCAACCAGCAATGGCAGCTCATCAAGATCGGCGGACCCGGCACGCCCGGCACCTTCACCAATCCGATCAAGCAGCGCGGCCCCGACCCCTGGCTGACCTACCACAACGGCTACTACTACCTGGCGACCACCACGTGGAACTCCACGATCACCATGCGGCGGTCCCGCACGCTCGCCGGTCTGCCGAGCGCGCCGGACACCACGGTGTTCGACCTGAGCGGCCGTCCCAACGGCTGCTGCAACATGTGGGCCCCCGAGTTCCACCTGCTGGACGGCCCCAACGGCAGGCGCTGGTACCTGTACTACGTCGCGGGCCAGAACGTCGCCGACTACAACCCGACGCAGCGCCTCCACGTGCTGGAAAGCGACGGGACCGACCCCATGGGCCCCTACCGCTTCAAGGCCGACCTCGGCACGAGCTGGGCCCTGGACGCCGGCGTTCTACAGCACGGCGGCCGGCTCTACCTGATGGGCACCTACCAGAACGGCGGCCAGAGCCTGTTCATCCAGGCGCTCAGCAACCCCTGGACCACCAGCGGCGGGCAGGTGAAGATCACCGGGCCCACCCTCCCCTGGGAGAGGCAGACGTTCCCGGTCACCGAGGCCCCCGAGCCGCTCTACCACAACGGCAAGACCTTCGTCATCTACTCCGCCAGCGCCTGCTGGGGCCCTGACTACAAGCTCGGCATGCTCACCCTCACCGGCAACGACCCGCTCAACCCCGCCCACTGGACCAAGTCCCCCAACCCGGTCTTCCAGCGCAACGACGCCAACGGCGTCTACGCGCCCGGCCACAACGGGTTCTTCAAATCCCCCGACGGCACCGAGGATTGGATCGTCTACCACGCCAACGACTCGGCGAGCGGCGGCTGCGACATGAACCGCAGCACCCGTGCCCAGAAGTTCACCTGGAACGCCGACGGCACCCCCAACTTCGGCACCCCCGTCCGGCTCGGCACCACCCTCCCCGCCCCCTCCGGCGAACCCGCCAACTGACCACCACGAGGTGGCGGGCCGCCCGGACGGACCCACGGGCCCGGGACCGGAGCGGCCCGCCGCCCCGTCCCCGGGGGACGGGTGCCCCGGGCCGTCGGATGGGTGCGGTCATGGGTCACCGTGGGCCGCGGGTCTTGACATACCGGTCTCTGTCGATAGGGTGGCCTTACTTTACCGATAAAATGTATCGGTAAAGTTATGGTGGTCACATTCATCGCCGGAGTATCAGCAGCCATGGGACGAGCATCACGGGTGCTCGCGGTCACCGTCCTGATCGCCGCAGCGCTCACCGACCGCTCCGAGACGCGCTCCGCGAGCGGCCCCGTTCGCCGGCGCCCGCGTCTGGTGCCGCCGTCCCGCGCGAGTTCCGCCAGGCCGCGTGGATCGACGGCTCCGGCACGCCGTGCCGGTTTCCCGGCTTGACCGTGCCGGCTCCATCCGGCGCTGACACCGCAACCCGGCGTCCGGCGCGCCACCCCGATGGGGCGCGTCGCAGCACCGCTCCCCCGACCCCGAAGGTAGTGATACATGACGAACGTCGTCGTGCCCGCAGTGATCAACCTCGACGTGACCGGGCCCGTGATCAGCCGGCACCTCTACGGGCACTTCGCCGAACACCTGGGCCGGTGCATCTACGGCGGCTTCTACGTCGGCGAGGACAGCGACCTGCCCAACGCCGCCGGGATCCGGCTCGACGTCGTGGAGTCCCTGCGCGCCCTGAACATCCCGAACCTGCGCTGGCCCGGCGGCTGCTTCGCCGACGAGTACCACTGGATGGACGGGATCGGCCCCAAGGACCGGCGTCCGGTGATGGTCAACACCCACTGGGGCAACGTCGAGGAGAACAACCACTTCGGCACCCACGAGTTCATGGCCCTGTGCGAACTGCTCGGCGCCGAGCCCTACATCAGCGGCAACATCGGCTCGGGAACCGTCAAGGAGATGAGCGACTGGGTCGAGTACCTCACCCGCGAGGGCGACTCGCCGATGGTGCGCCTGCGCAAGGCCAACGGACGCGACGAGCCGTGGCGGGTGCGCTTCTGGGGGCTCGGCAACGAGGCGTGGGGCTGCGGCGGCAACATGAGCGCCGAGCAGTACGCCGCCGAGGCGCGCCGATACGGCACCTACTGCCGTGACCACGGCGACAACAAGCTGTACCGCATCGCCGCCGGCGCCAACTCCGACGACTACGCCTGGACCGAGACGCTGATGAAGTCGCTGGGCACGCTGGGCTGCGCGTACCGGCCCACGTCGTTCGTCCAGGCGTTGTCGCTGCACTACTACACCGTCCCCGGCCCCTGGCACGACAAGGGCGACGCCACGGTGTTCGACACCGACGACTACTACCGCACGATGGTCCAGGCGGCCCGCGTCGACGAACTCCTCACCCGGCACTCCGACATCATGAACTGCTACGACCCGGACAAGCACGTGGGCCTGGTGCTGGACGAATGGGGCACCTGGTGGAACGTGGAGCCCGGCACCAACCCCGGCTTCCTCTACCAGCAGAACACCCTCCGCGACGCCCTCGTCGCCGGCCTGCACTTCGACATCTTCCACCGTCACGCCGACCGGCTGGTGATGGCGAACATCGCCCAGACCGTGAACGTGCTTCAGGCCATGATCCTCACCGACCCCGAGTCCGGCGCGCTCGTCCTGACCCCCACCTACCACGTGTTCGAGATGAACAAGGGACACCATGACGCCGCCTCGCTGCGCGTCGATCTCCTGTCGGCCGCGCCGGCCCGCGTGATCGGATCGGCGCCGCTTCAGACCGTCTCGCTCTCGGCCAGCCGCAAGGAGGGCCGGGTGCTCATCTCGCTGTCCAACCTGGACGCCGCGGAAGCGGCCGATGTCGATCTGGACCTCCGCGGCGGCTCCGTGACCGACGTCCGCTCCCGGATCCTGACCGCGGGCAGGCTCCAGGACCACAACACCCCTGAGGCGCCCGACACCGTCGCCCCGCGCCCGCACCAGCAGGTCGTCCCCACGGCCTCCGGGCTGCGGGTCCACCTGCCCGCCCACTCCTTCGTCACCGTGGAGGCACGGCTGGCATGACTGTACGCGAGCGGACGGAACCGCGATAGGCTCCGATACGGACGACGACCTCGGTCAGGACAGAGCCGTTCGATGCGCCGTTCGAAGCGCCGTTCGAAGGGCGGAACGTGGGGCAGCACATGGTGACGATGCAAGACGTCGCCCGGCTGGCCGGCGTGTCGAAGATGACCGTCTCCAACGTGGTCAACAACCGTGAAGGGGTCAGCGATGCCGTCCGTCAGCGGGTGCTGGAGGCCATCCGCCGGTCGGGCTACCGGGTCAACGTCTCCGCACGCACGCTGAAGTCGGGGCGGACCGGCGTCATCGGCCTCGCCGTGCCCGAGATCGACCGCCCCTACTTCGGTCACCTCGCCGCCCTCGTGATCGACGCCGCACGGCGCCAGGGCTTCCATGTCGCGATCGAACAGACCGGCGCGGCGGCCGACGGAGAGGCGGACGCGATCACGCACTCCCGCACGCTGCACTTCGACGGGCTGATCCTCAGCGCCGTCGCCCTGGACCGCCTGGACGACCGGCCGGCCGAGGCCGGCTACCCGATCGTCATGCTCGGCGAGCAGGACTTCGGCGGCCGGTTCGACCACGTCGCCATGCCCAACGAGGAGGGCGCCAAAGCGGCGACCGCCCACCTGGCCGACCGGGGATGCCGGCGGATCGCGATCGTCACCGGCGGCGTCCTCGACCGCGTGAACGCCGTGAGCCGCCGCTACCATGGCTACCTCGCCGCGCTCACCGAGCGAGGTCTTGATGTGGACCCGTCCCTGTTCGTCCCCTTGGACGGCCTGACCATGGAAGCCGGCCGTGCCGCGGCCCACCGCCTGGCCGACTCCGGTCACGAGGTGGACGGCGTGGTCGCGGTGACCGACACCGTCGCGCTGGGCGTCCTGCGCGGCTTGGCCGACCGTGGCCTGCGGGTTCCCGGCGACATCCGCCTCATCGGCTTCGACGACGTCCCCGAAGCGAGTTACAGCGTGCCGTCGCTGTCCACGGTGGCGCCGGACCACGAGTGGATGGCCGCGAAGGCGGTCGAACTGGTGGCGCAGCGCATCCGCGCCCCTCTCCGCCCGACCAGCCAGCACATCGCCCCCTTCGAGCTGATGACCCGCGAATCCACCCTCTGATCAGCGCACGTGGAGAAGACTGGGGATCGCGATTCCGGAGAACACGTGATGTCCGTCCATGAGAGCCGCCGGCAGCGTACGCGTGTCAATGCCGCCGTCGGCGCCGCTCGTGGGCGGCGGCGAGGATGAGGTACGCACTGGCCGTCCACGTGTAGGCGCGGTCGCGCAGCCCTTCGCCGGTGCGTGCGTCGAAGTTCTCCGCGAACCCCGACTGCTCACACAGCCTGCGGAAACGGGCGCTGATCTCGTCGGCCGTCGCGGTGTGGCCGGCGCGGCGCAGGCCGTCTTCGATCAGGACGGTCGAAGGGGCCCAGATCGGCCCCCGCCAGTAGCCGTCGTCCTGGTAGTGCTCGGAGGACGGGTGCTCGGTGGCGGGCCCGAACGCGGTCAGGTGCTCCGCGATCCGGGCGGCGAGCGCCGTGTGCACCGGCTCGGGGAGTTCGCCGCCGAGCACGATCGGCATGAGGTCCAGCAGGCTGGAACTGCTCCAGGTGGCTCCGGAGTGCGCGCAGCGCGCGACGAACCGGTCACCGGTCCACAGTTCGGCGAGCAGCGCGTCGCGCATCCGGTCGGCGGCGCCCGACCAGCGGGCCGCCGCGTCCGGGTCCGGAGCCCGGCGGGCCAGCTCGCGCATCTGCAGGACGAGGAAGGCGGCGAGGTCGGCGGTCTCGACGACGCGTCCGGGATCGAAGGTGGTGGCGTTGTCCCAGCCGCTGTCGTTGCCGTGCTGGTAGTGCGGCAGCTCGTGGCCGGGGACCCGGCGGGCCGTCAGCCAGAAGGTGGTCCAGCGCTCCAGGAGCCGATAGATCTCGTCCTGGCCGCCCTTCGGCATTCGGCCCAGGGCCCAGCCGTGGATGGGGGGTTTGACGAAGTTGTACAGGATCTCGGAGTGGGTGACGGAGTCGGGCAGCGCCCCGGCGGCGTCCTGGTGGTCGAAGGGCAGGCGGAACTGGTCCCAGGCCAGCTCGGGCAGGCCGTCGGCGAGGGCCATGGCGTTGAAGCAGTGGTCCCAGCTCCACACCTTGTCCATCCAGTGCTTGGACATCAGCACCGCGGGCCGGGTGACGAACCCGGCCGGCCGTACGGTGGCCGACCACAGCACGTACGCGGCCAGCTCGGCGGCGGGCGTGGCCTCGCTGCGCCAGGGCGCGACCGCCGCGGCGAACGCGTCGAACTCGGCCCGCGCCGCCTTGACCACCTGCTCGAAGGTGTCCGCGCCCCCGTAGGGAGCACGTGCGGTCTCGTACTCCTCAAGGGCGATCTCCCAGTCGCCGGCCAAGGTGACGCCGCGCTCGGCGGTACCGAGCGCCTGCGTGCCGAGCGGGACCGCCTGACCGCCGAGCACGGTGATGCGATAGCGGCGCCCGGTCTGGTAGACGGTGAAGACGAACGAGCCATCGACGGGGTCGTGGTAGAAATACGGCCCGCTGAACGGCGTCAGGTCCGGGTCGGCGGCCGTGAGGCGGAGCCCGAGGCCCCGGCCGCGCAGCCGTACGGTGTCGGCGCTTTCGTAGGCGAGGTCGATCCGTCCGCCGTCGCCGCTCCACGTGAGCAGGTGCGGCGTGGCCGTGACGCCGGCATCGGCGGCCGGGACCAGCCGCAAGACCGGATGCATCCCGGTCTGGTGCGAGACCAGGTGCACGTCCTGCGCGTAGGTCTTCTCCGCGATCACCGGCGAGAATCCGAACCAGGAGCCGCGATAGCTGAACGGGATGTCCCGCACGGAGAACCCCGGGCCGGAGGCGGCGACGGTCATGAAGAGGGTGTCCCTTCTCTGAAGAGGTCAGTCCTTGACAGCGCCCGCGGTCACACCGGCGGCGACGTAGCGCTGGGCGACGATGAGCAGGAGCGTGGCCGGGATGGAGGCCACCACCGCGGTGGCCATGATGGCGTTCCATTCCTGGTTGTTGTTGCCGATGTAGGCGTAGATCCCGAGCGTGATCGGCTGATGGTCGCCGCCCTGGTCGAGGGTGGAGGCGAAGATGAAGTCCGACCAGGCCCACAGGAACGCGAACAGCGACACGGTGATGAGCGAGTTGCGGGAGACGGGCAGCACGATCGAGACGAAGGCGCGTACCGCTCCGGCGCCGTCCACGCGGGCGGCGTGCAGGAGTTCGTCCGGGATGCCGGACATGAACGTGGTGAGGATCAGCACCGCGAAGGGCACCGCCAACGTGGAGTCGGCCACGATCAGCCCCGGCACGGTGTTGAGCACGCCGGCGGCCAGGAAGATGGCGTAGAAGCCCATCGCCATGATGATCCCGGGGATCATCTGGGCGATCAGCAGGACGAAGCTCAGCAGGCCGCCGCCGCGCGGGCGCAGCTTGGCCAGCGAGTACGCCGCCGGCGCCGCGACCACCAGGGTCAGCGCGACCGTGCCCAGCCCGACGACGAGGCTCACGCCCAAGTACGGCACCTGCTCGTCCAGCACCGCCCGGTAGCCCTCCAGCGTGGGGTCGGCCGGGAAGAAGTTCGGCGGGCTCTTGCGCATGTCGGTGTCCCGGGTGAGGGACACGTTGACCATCCAGTAGACCGGGAACAGCATCAGCGCGGTCAGCACCAGGCCGATGCCGGTTTTGACGTGCCTCATGTCAGGGCTTGCCTTCGCTGGATGCGGATGTAGAGCAGCCCGAAGGCCAGCGCCATCACGATGAGCAGGTTGCCCACCGCCGCGCCAGGTCCGAACGAGGGCACGAGGTTGCCGAACCCGAGCCGGTACGACCAGGTGGCGAAGGTGGTGGAGGCGCCGCTGGGACCGCCCTTGGTCATGATCCAGATGATGTCGAACACCTTCAGCGTGTAGACCAGCCCGAGCAGGATGGTGATCGCCGAAACGGGCCGCAGCAACGGGAACGTCACCCTCCAGAACCGCTGCGGGCCGCTCGCCCCGTCCAGCGCCGCCGCCTCGTACACGGCCGGCGGGATCGCCTGGAGCCCGGAGTACAGCAGGACCAGGTTGAACGGGATGCCGATCCAGATGTTGGCGATGATCACCGACCACAGCGACCACTCGGGCGAGGTCAGCCAGTTGACCGGGCCGATGCCGATCCAGCCCAGGACGGCGTTGACGACGCCGGAGTCGCTGTTGAGCATCCACGACCACGTCGAGGCGGACACGATCAGCGGCAGCAGCCACGGGACCAGGAACAGCGCCCGCAGTGTGGCCGAAAGCCGGAAGTTCCTGGCGAAGAACACCGCCAGCGCGAGCCCGATGGTGAACTGGAAGGCCAGCGACACCAGCGTGAACACGATCGTGTGCCACAGCGCGGGGGCGAAGGTGGCGTCGGCGAACACCTTGGCGTAGTTGCCGAACCCGGCGAACGGCGCGTCCCCCTGCACGAAGGAGCGCACCGTGTAGTCGCGCAGGCTCAGCTCGACGTTGCGGTACAGCGGATAGGCGTAGAAGATCAGCAGGTACGCGATGACCGGGGTGAGGAAGGCCCACGCCGTCCATTGCGGCGAGCGGGAGTGACGGTGACCCCGCGTGCGAGCCGCCCGGTGGCCGGGCCCGCTCGTCCGGCCGGAGTCCCGGGCCCGCGTCCGCGTGCTCAGGCTCATGCGCGCTACCGGGTCGCGCTCGCCGCCGCGGCCTGCGCCGCGGTCATCGCCTCCTGCGGCGACTTCGATCCGCTCAGCGCCGCCTGGACGGCACCCCACATCGGCTCGGAGATCTTGGGATACTTGGTGCCCAGGTCGTCGCTGGTGCGGCCCTTGGCGGCCTTGACGGCGTCCACCCACACCCGCAGTTCGGCGTTGGCGGCGACCTGCTTGGCCTGGACCGCCTCGGTGGGAGCGATGTACGACAGGGTCGTCGTGGTGGTCAGCGAGGTCTCCGTGGCGGTCAGGCACGTCACCAGCTTCTGGGAGGTGGCGTAGCGGCCGGTGTCGGCCTGCACCGGGATGCTGACGAACTCGCCGCCCGTCGGCGCGGGCGCGGTGCCGCCGTCCTTGCCCGGGATCGGGATGATCCCGTATGGGAAGCCGGTCTTCTTGGCGTTGGCGAGCTGCCAGGTGCCGTTCTCGGCGAAGGCGTACTCGCCGCTCGCGAACTCCTGCCAGCTGGTGGTCTGGGTGTTGTTGATGACGGAGTTGGGGGCATAGCCCTTCTTCAGCCAGTCCGTCCACAGGGCCACCGCCGCGACGCCCTCGGGGGAGTCCAGTTTCGTGAGGTTCGCCCCGGAGCCCCAGAACCAGGGCAGGAACTGGAAGCTGCCTTCCTCGGTGCCGATCGCCGAGAACGTGATGCCCTTCTTCCCGGCCGTCTTCACCTTCTCCAGTGCGGCGGTCAGCGACGCCCAGTCCTTGATGTCACCGGGCTTGACGCCGGCCTCGTCCAGGACGTCCTTGTTGTAGTACAGCGCCAGGGTGTTGGCGCCGATCGGCACGCCGTAGGTCTTGCCGCCGCTCTGCCCCGCCGCCAGCAGGTTCGGCGCGACAGCCGAGACATCGAGCTTGTTCTCCTCGGTCGTCGTCAGCACCCCGGCCTCGGCCAGCGTGGAGACCACCGGGTTGTCCACGATCAGCACGTCCGGCGAGTTGCCCTGCTGGGCCGCCAGCAGTGCCTTGTTGGTCAGGTCGCTGGTGTCGTAGCCGGTCCTCTCGACCCGCACGCCGGCCTGGGCGCCGCAGTCTTCCAGCAGCTTGACCCACTCCGAGCTCTTGTCGAACTGCGGGTAGGGGTCCCAGATCGTGTACGGGCCGCCCCCGGCGGCCTGGCTCGCGTTCGCCGAGCCCTGACCTTCGGACGACGAGCAGGCGGCCAGCCCGCCGGCGGCGGCCAGAATCGCCAGACCCATGCCGGTCGCACGCCGGCCCCTTGACGCTGATCCCATGACGTCCACCTAGAGTCGAATCGATTCCGCGAATCGGTTCGACAGAACATAGGCATGCTCCGCCGCAGGCGTCAATAGTCCGCGGGGCACCGTTTCGAAGAGGTGGCGGATGACGTGCGGCGGGTCAGGCATGCTCGTCACGGAACCGGACGCCGGGCCTCGTGGTGAAACGGTTCGATCTACGATGGACGCCGAACGGCAGAACCGAAGGAGCGCGGGTGAACATCGGGGAGATCGCCAAGCGGGCGGGCGTGTCACGCAGCACCGTGTCGTACGCGCTCACCGGCAAACGTCCGGTGTCGGTGGAGACCAAACGCCGCATCCAGGCGGTGATCGACGAGCTGGGCTACCGGCCCAACGCCGCCGCCCGCGCCCTGAAGGAAGGCCGGACCCGCACGATCGGCCTGGTCATCCCGCCCGCCAGTCAGCGCCTGACCGACATGCAGCTCACCTTCGTGGCGAGCGTGGTCGACGCCGCGGCCCGCGCCGACCTGGACGTCCTGCTGTCGCCTTCGGGGGGCGAGCACGACCGCTCCTTCGAGCGGATCGTCACAGGCCGCCGCGTGGACGGTGTCATCCTCATGGAGATCCGGCTGGAGGACGAGCGCGTCGCCCGCCTGCGGCACAGCGGCCTGCCGTTCGTCGGCATCGGCCGCACCAGGCGCCCGGAGGAGATGTCCTGGGTGGACATCGACTACGAGACGCTCATCGCCAGGTGCGTGCATCACCTGGCCGACCTCGGCCACCGGCACGTCGCGCTGATCAACCGCAACGCCGAGCTGGTCGCCGTCGGTTACGGTCCCGGGCACCGGGCCCAGAGCGGCTTCGAGCACGCCGTCGCCGAGCGGGGCCTGTCCGGCGTGCAGGTCTGCTGCGGGGACGACGCCCAGAGCGGCCAGGCCTGCGTCGAGGAGCTCCTGGCCCGGCACGGCGAGCTGACCGCGATCGCCACGATCAACGAGGCCGCCGTCGCGGGCATGTACCGGGGTCTGAGCCGGGCGGGCCTGGCCGTGCCCCGGGACTTCTCCATCGTCGGCGTCGCCGCCCGGCACTGGGCCGAGAACCTCCACCCCCCGCTCACCGCCGCCGATGTGCCGGCCGACGAGATGGGCGCCCGCGCCGTCGAGCTGCTCATCCAGCGCATCGCCGACCCGCCGGCCCCGCACCGCCACCACTTGGCCGCCCCGCCGATCTCGCTGAGGGGCTCGACCGGCCCCGCCCGGCGCGGCGGCCCGGCCTGACCCGCCCGGCCCAGGCCCCCACGCCAGGCCGGCACGACCAAATCCACACGCCCAGATCCGATACCGCACGACCAGGTCCGCACGACCAGATCCGCACGCCCAGGCCCGTGGCCCCGCACGGCCCGGCTCCGCACGCCCAGGCCCGTGGCCCGCACCAGGCCCGTGGCCCGCACGTCCAAGTCCGCACGTCCAACGTCCGCACGCCCAGGTCCGCACGCCCAACGTCCGCACGTCCAAGTCCGCGCGCGCAGGTCCGCACGCCCAGGTCCGCACGTCCAAGTCCGCACGCGCAGGTCCGCACGCCCAGGTCCGCACGCCCAGGTCGCAAGGTCTTCCCGTCGCGGCGGCACACGCCGGCGTCGAGCCCGCGCGCCGTCCCGGCGGATGGGCCGTGCCGCCATCGGCCCGCCCCGGACCGCACGCATCGGAGCAGCGGCTGAACGCATGACACCTCCGTGACGCCTGCGTGTCGGTGCGATCTCAGGCGCGTTTCCGATGCTTGACCGTCGCGCGGTATCGCGCTTAAGGTCCAGTCGAATCGATTCGGCGAATCGATTCGACTTCCCGCTGCATCTCCCCGAGGGGAAAGCACATGGCCACATCCTTGTCCCCGCGAGTCGGCAGATTCGTGCCTCATGCCGTCCTCGCCTCCGCCCTCGCGGCGACCGCGATCCCGGCCGCCGCCTTACCGGCTGCCGGCGCCGCCGCCCCGGCGCTCGTGCTCCACTACGACTTCGAGGGCGACCTGTCCACCGGCGTCATCACCGACCGGACCTCCTCCGGACTGAACGGCACCCTCGCCAACCCCGGCTCGGCCAAGACCGCCACCGGCGCCGACGGCACGCAGGCCCTCGCACTGCCCGGCGGGCCGAGCGGCTCCCAGACGGCGCCGTTCGTGACGATCCCGAACGGTCTGTTCCGGGGACGCCAGGCCATGACGGTCTCGGTCTGGGTGAAGTGGGCGGGCGGCGCCGACTTCCAATGGGTCTACAACCTCGGCAAGGACGCCGCGACCGCGACCTTCGTCACGCCGTCCTACAGCGGCGACGCGACCATGAGGTCGTCCATCAAACCGGTCAACGGCGGCAGTGAGGTCGGCGTGCCGGGCCTGCAGAAGCTGCCCGCCGGCAAGTGGGCCAACCTCGTCACCACGATCGACGGCAGGACCCTCACCTTCTACGTCAACGGCGCGCCCATCGGCAGCACCACGGCCGCCGTCGACCTGGCCGCGGTCATGCACGCCGACGGCAACACCACCTCCGGCTTCCTGGGCAAGCCCTTCTGGAACGGGCACCCGTTCCTGGCGGGCGAACTGGACGAGTTCCGCGTCTACGACGCCGCGATGAGCGCCGAGCAGGTCGCCGAGCTGGCCGGCGACCACAAGGCGACCCTGTCGAAGGTCGAGCAGACCTCCTTCGACGTCACCACCTTCACCGGCGTCGCACCGGCGCTGCCCAGGACCGCGAACGCGGAGTTCTCCGACGGCATCCGCCGCGGCGTTCCCATCACCTGGGAGAGTATCGACCCGGCGAAGTACGCCGAGCCCGGCCGGTTCACGGTCAAGGGCACCGCGAACGGCACCCCGGTCGAGGCCGTCGTGCAGGTCACGAACAACGATCTGACCGTGGACCTCGGCACCGATACGGGCGCCTTCCACGGCGGCGCGTCCGGCACCCTGTACGGCGTGTACGGCGACGGCGTGCCCGCACGCAACCTCATCGAGGGCATGAAGCTGCGCACGGTCTCGACCAAGGCCCAGGACGGCCCGCAGCACCCGGGCGCCGACGCGCTGGAGGTGGTCAAGCCTCTGGCCGACAGCACCGACGGCGACGTGTACATCTACATGACCGACATCTATCGCGGCTTCCCGTACCAGTGGCCGGGCGACACACCGGAGGAGAGGCTCGGCGACTTCAAGGCGAAGATCGCCAAGCAGGTCGACCAGGTCCTCAAGCTTGACCCGAAATACCAGGACAACATCGTCTTCGTGCCGTTCAACGAGCCCGAGGGCAACATGTTCGGCACCGGGGAGTGGAGCTACAACAGGGTGAGCTGGCTCTCCGACCCGCGGCACTTCTTCAAGGCGTGGGACGAGGTCTATGCCCTGATCAAGGGCAAGATGCCCACCGCCAGGATCGCCGGGCCGAACACGAGCGTCCTTTACGACCAGGTGCAGGGCTTCCTCCGGCACACACTGCAGGCCGGCACCTTGCCTCAGGTCATCACCTGGCACGAGCTGGGCGATCCCGCTCGTATCCGGAGCAGCGTCGCGAGGTACCGCCAGTGGGAGCGCGCCATCCTCGGCGAGAAGCGGCTGCCGATCAACATCAACGAGTACGCCTTCAACTACCACACCTCGGTACCCGGCCAGATGATCCAGTGGGTCTCCGCCATCGAGGAGTCCAAGGTCGACGCCGACATCGCGTACTGGAACATCGACGGCAACTTGTCCGACTCGGCCGTACAGGCCAACCGCGGCAACGGCCAGTGGTGGCTGCTGCACGCCTACGGCCAGATGAGCGGCAACACGGTCAAGGTCATCCCGCCACGCCCGGACACGAGCTACACGCTGCAGGGCGTCGCCACCCTCGACAAGGCCAAGGCGCAGGCCCGCGCGCTGTTCGGCGGCACCTCGGGCAAGGTCGGCATCCGCTTCGACAACGTGGACGCCGAGCTGTTCGGCGGCACCGTGCACGCGCTGATCCAGGAGATCCCGTGGACCGGCCAGCTCGGCGACTCCGCCCAGCCCCGTGTGGTCGCCGAGCTCAACCGGAAGATCGAGGACGGCTCGCTGATCTTCCGCTTCGGCGACGACCTGCCCGCCATGAAGGAGTCCTCGGCGTACCAGATCATCCTCACCCCGGGAGCCAACGCCTCGTCCCCCGCGGCGAAGACCACGCTGTGGGAGGCCACCTACGAGGCCGAGGACGCCGCGCACACCGGCAGCGGCTACAGCCGCAACGGTCCCGAGGGATCACCGTCCGACGTGGGCAGGTTCTACACCTCGGGCGGCTACAACGTGGGCGGCCTGCGCACCGGCTCCGACCTCGCGCTGAACTTCACCGTATCGGTCCCCGAGGACGGCACCTACGACCTGTCGGTGTTCGCGAACTCGCTGAACACCTCCGGCGCGGTACGGGAGCAGGGCCCCACGAACGTGTTCCTGCGCGTCGATGGCGGGGCCGAGCAGGAGCTGCATCTGCCGCTCGGCTACAAGTGGGTCGTGTGGGACCACACCGACACCAAGGTCACCCTGTCCAAGGGCGAGCACGTCATCACCCTGGCCGCCCGCAGCCTGGACGGGACTCGGGCCACGACCGGCGACGCGATCGTGGACAAGATCGACCTGTCGCTGCCCAACCCGGCGGCGAAGGAGTCGATCTACGAGGCCGAGTACGCGACGCTCACGGGCGCGAGCACCGACTACACCCGTAAGAAGGTATCCGGCGCCGGCGTCACGACCCTGTCCAAGGGCCAGACCGCCACCTTCTGGGTCTACTCGCCGGACGACGGCGAGGCGACGATCAACGTCGACACCTCGGGCGGCGGCAGGGCCTGGATCGACGTCAACGGCCGGCGCGTCGGCGGCGTCAACGCCTCGACCGGCCTGAAGGCGTTCCTGGCCGGAGGCGTGAACAAGATCACCGTCACCGGGCAGTCCGGCAAGCTCCGGCTTGATCGCCTCCGCGTCACCGACACCGCCGGCACCCTCACGCCCACCTGGTACGAGGCCGAGTCGGCCCGTGTCTCCGGGACCGCGAAGGTGGCCGCCTATTCGCTGGCCGGCGGAGGCAAGGCGGTCACCGACATCGGCGGCGACCCGGGCAACGCCAACACCCTCACCTTCGACGTCACCGCGCCCAAGAAGGGGACCTACGCGCTGACCGTCCGCTACTCCAACCCCGAACAGTCCCCCGCCACCCACTACAACCCCGATCCCCTTGCCCGTCACGCCGAGATCTCCGTCAATGGCGCGGAGCCACTGCGGGCCTGGTTCCCCCACTCCTTCCACGCCAACAACTTCTGGGAGCTGTCCGTCCCGGTCGAGCTCGAAAAGGGAGCCAACACCGTGGCCTTCGCCTCGATGGAGTTGCCGAACTTCGACGGCGACAGCTACATCTCCGACACCTTCCCCGACATCCTGCTCCGATCGAAGTACGCCCCGATCATCGACAAGATCGCGGTGACGCCGATCGCCGGGTAACCCGCCGGAGCACCACCGGGCGGAGGCCTCCGGCTCCGCCCGGTGAATCCGGTGTCCGCATCAGGACGGCCGGGCCGGGTGCGGTCATGACGAGGTCCGCGGTGGTCGCTCCCTACCGGCGCGGGTCGATGTGGATCTTCGGCCCCGGGCCGGCGTCGGCTGGGCGGTGTCCGGCCAGGACGCCGGCGGTCTCGGCGAGGCCGACGGTGGCCGCCACGAGGGGGCGGGCGTCGACCGAGCCGTCCGCGTACGCGGCGATGGCTCCGTCCAGGCCGGCCGAGCCGCCGAGGATGCCGACCGCGGTGACGTCCTTGAGCACCAGGTCGCGGGTGTCGATCGCGGAGGGGGTGCCGGCCAGTCCGATGTAGACCACGCGGCCGGCGGGTTCGACGAGGTCGAGCGCGAGAGCGGGCAGGCCGGGCGCGTTGGAGGCGTCGACGACGCCGTCCCACGGCAGCCGCGGCAGCGAGGCCCGCGTCCAGGCGTGGCCGAAGCCGAGGTGCCGGGCCAGGCGCAACGTGGACTCGTCCTGGCCGAGCAGATGAACCTCGGCTCCACCGGCCCTCGCGAACAGCGCCGTCAGCAGGCCGATCGTCCCCGTGCCCAGCACCAACAGCCGCCCGCCCGGTCGAAGCCCGGCGCCCCGGGCCGCCCGCAAGGCGTTGCCGCCGGGTTCGACCAGCGCGCCCAGGGTGGAGTCCACCGTGTCCGGCAGCGCGTGCAGCGCGGTCACCGGCACGGCGAGCTGCTCGGCGAGCGCCCCGGGACGGCCCCGGCTGATGCCGATCTCGGCCATGTCGCCACAGACGTGGTGACGGCCCGAGCGGCAGCGGTCGCAGGTGCGGCAGCTCAGCATGGTGTCGCCGGTGACGCGGCGGCCCAGCCATTCCGCCGGTACGCCGTCGCCGAGGGCCGTCACCCTGCCGCACCACTCGTGGCCGGGCCGCAGCGGGTACCAGGAGCGGCCGGTGTGCAGGTAGCTCATCTCGCCGGTGAACAGCTCCACGTCGGTGCCGCACACGCCGGCCCGCTCGACGTCCACGACCACCTCGCCGGGCGCGGCGGCCGGTGGTTCGACCTCGTGGACTTCGGCCTTGCCGGGGCCGGTCAGGACCAGGGCGCGCATCTACCGGGGCCCGACGGCGTTCCGGCGCCGCGTGCCGGCGCGCATGAGGGACATGGATGGTGCTCCGCGGGTCAGAAGGGGTTCCAGTACGGCGTGGGCAGGCCGCGGACGCCGACGTTCGCGGTGAACAGGCGGCCGTCGCCGGGGCCGGGCTCAGCCAGGCCCTGGGTGGAGGTGGTGATGACGAGGGTGTCCAGGTCGGGTCCGGCGAACGCGGCGCTGGAGGTGTGCGGCGCGCCGGTCTCGACGGTGGCCAGCAGCTCGCCGGTGGGGGTGCGGCACTCGACGCGGCCTCGGCCCCAGTTGGCGATCCACAGGTTGCCGTCGGCGTCGGCGCACATCCCGTCGGGTTTGCCGTCGGTGATGGTGAACGCCTCGCGCCGCGGCCCGGTCGTGCCCCCGGCCGCGTCGTAGTCGCGCACCCAGATGGTGCCGGGGACGGTGTCCACGCTGTAGAGCCGGTCGCCGACCCAGGCCAGGCCGTTGGACAGCACCAAGTCGGTGTCGAGGTACGTCACGCCGGTCTCGTCGAGGCGGGCCAGCACCTCCTGGCCGTGGCGGTCGTCCTGGGCCAGGCTGCCGATGAGGAACCGGCCGGCCGGGTCCACCGCGCCGTCGTTGAGGCGGCTGCGCCTGCCCGGCTCCAGCACCCGGGCCAGCTCGGTACGGCGCCCGTCGAGGCCGACCCTGGTGAGCGTCTCCTTCTCGGCCACGATCAACTGCCCGTCGGCCGCGACGGCGACCGCTCCGACCGTGGAGTCGAAGGCGTGCCGTCGCGTGGCGGTGACCGTGCCGTCGTCGAGCACGCCCTCGTACACGGCCCCGGCGACGATGTCCACCCACAGCAGGCGCCGGCGGGCGGCGTCCCAGACCGGGCCTTCGCCGAGGCTGTAGACCTCGGCCGACGCCGGGCTCGCATGGAACTTCACAACGGGTCCTCTCCGGAGACGATGGCGCGGATGGCGGGCAGGTCGGCGACGAGCTTGCCGAGCGGGGTGCGGTAGGCCAGGGCGCTGACGCTGATCGCGCCGCTGGGGACGGTGGGCGAGGTCAGGTAGGCCGCGACCGCGACGCAGTTGACGCCCGGCTCGTTCTCCTGGTCATCGACCGCGTAGCCCTGTTCGCGGACGCGTACCAGCTCGGCGTGGAGCTCCTCGACGGTGGTGATGGAGCGTTCGGTCGGGCGTTCCAGCTCGCGGTCGCCCACCCAGGCGCGGACCGCGTCCTCGTCGGGCAGGGCGTGCGCCAGCAGCACCTTGCCGACTCCGGTGCAGTGAGCGGGGTTGCGGCCCCCGACCACCGAGGTCAGCCGTATGGCTCCGGATGGGGGGTCGAGTTTGGAGCGGTAGACGACCGAGGTCCCGTCGAGCACCGCGTAGTGCACCGTTTCGCCGTAGCGGTCGCACAACGCCCGCAGGATCGGGGTGACCCGGACGTGGTCGGGCCGCGCCTCGTGGTGAGCGAAGGCCATCCGCAGGAACTCGTCGCCCAGCAGGTAGCGGCCGTGGCCGTTCTGGGCGGCGAACCCGGCGCGCCGCAACGCCGCCAGGGCGCGGTGCACCGTCGGTTTGGGGCTTGCCACCGCGCGGGCCATCTCCTCCAGCCCGATCCCGTCGGGATGCCGGGCCAGCTCGGCCAGCACCGCGAGCACCCGATCGGAGCCTACGAGTTTCTGCTCGCCTTCTGCCGCCTCCCCCATATTCCGGAGATTAGACCATCGTTCCTAAAAACGAAAGTTTCCCGCCGGGAGGGCTTCCCCCGGCGGTGAGGCTGGGCTAATGTCACAGCGAGTTCCCTGCTTATACGTATCCGTCGGCGCTTGTCCACGGGAGTGGTAGCGCACCCGCAGCCGGGCGGTGGGAGCCCCCGCAGGCCCCTCGCCCTCGTACCGGAAAGAGTGGTTGTCCTCATGGCGACGAGCCGCAGCGGTCAGTGGCACGCCGGCGCCGATCGCAACGCCTCCATCCATCGGGCGTGGACGCGGCACGGCGTGTGGGAGGCCGGCGGCGTCCCGCCGAACCTCCCGGTGGTCTCCCTCGGCGAGACCCAGGTCCGTCCCGACCGCCATGCCGTGGCGGAACATGGCCGCGCCGGCCATCGAGGAGATGCTGCGAGCCAACCCGCTGCTCGGCGGCTGCGGCAAGACGACCCGTACCGGGCCGGCGGCCTGCACGCCGTGCTGAACGAGGTCCGCGACCTGCTCGACCCGCGCGAATCCCACGGAAAGGATTTCTCATGTCCCGCACGGCGCTCATCACCGGCGGCGTCAGCGGCCTGGGCAAGGCCGCCGCCATCCGCCTCCAAGCCGACGGCGTCAAGGTCGTCACCCTCGACGTCGCCGACGGCGCCGACCTCGTCGTGGACGTCACCGACCCGGCCGCCGTCCATAACTCCGCCGAGCAGATCGGCCCCGTCGACATCCTCGTCAACTCCGCCGGCGTCGTCGGCCCGAACGCCCCGCTGTGGGAGGTCCCGCTGGACGGCTGGCGGCGCACTTTCGACGTCAACGTCAACGGCACCTTCCACACCTGCCGCGCCTTCGTCCCCGGCATGCGCGAGCGCGGCTGGGGCCGCATCGTCAACATCGCCAGCATGGCCGGCAAGGACGGCAATCCCGGCATGGCCCCCTACTCCGCCTCCAAGGCCGCCGTCATCGCCCTCACCAAGTCCCTCGGCAAGGAGCTGGCCACCAGCGGCGTCCTCGTCAACGCCATCGCCCCCGCCGTGATCGAGACCCCGATGAACGCCGACACCGGCCCCGAGGCCCTGGCCCACATCACCAGCCTCATCCCCATGCGCCGCGTCGGAAGGCCGGAGGAGGTCGCCGAACTGATCGCCTGGCTCGCCTCCGATAAGGTCAGCTTCTCCACCGGCGCCGTCTACGACATCAGCGGCGGCCGCGCCACCTACTGACCGTCGCGATCCCCATGGCCCGGTTCGCCGAGCCACGCCACTGACGCCACGACGCCGGGGCCGCCCGGCCGGTGAGGGGCCGGCCGGGCGGCGTCGCTCAGGAGAGCTTCGCCCGAGGGTCGCGCCGGGCGAGCCGTTCCAGCAGCACATCGATCTCGGCGCGCTCGGCCGCGGTCAGCGAGCGCCCCGGCGCGCGCTGGGCGTCGTCTGCGAGCAGACCGCGCCGCCGCATGACGTACTTGCGGACCGCGAGACCGACGCCGGCCTGCTGCTCGTAGCGGATCAACGGCAGATGCGCGTCGAACAGGTCGTGCGCGTCAGCGGTCCTCCCCTCGCCCATGAGCCGGACGACATCGACGAGGAGTTCCGGGAAGCAGTAGCCGGTCATGGCGCCGTCCGCGCCGCGGCGCATCTCGAAATCGAGGAACAGGCCGCCGTTGCCGCACAGGATCGACAGACGCGGCATGGCACCGGCCTCCTCCGCGGCGCGCAGTGCGCTGATCTTCTCCAGGCCGGGCCAGTCCTCGTGCTTGAGCATCACCACCGACGGCACCTCCCGCGCGATGCGTCGCAGCACCGGCACCGACATCACGACGGAGAACGTGAGGGGGTAGTCCTGGACGACGACCGGCACGTCCGGCCCGAGCGCCTCACCGACCTGCGCGTAGTAGCCGACGATCTGATCGTCGGTGCGCAGGGTGTGCGGCGGGCCGACCATCACGCCCGCCGCGCCCCGGGACATGACCTCGCCGGTCAGCGCCTTCATGGACGCGAAGCCCGGAGCGGAGACCCCGACGACCACCGGGAGGCGGGTCCGGTCCAGGACGGCCGCGGCCACCTCGACGGCCTCGGCGTGGGTCAGCTTCGGCGCCTCGCCCATCTGCCCCAGCAGCGTGAGGCCGTCGGCTCCGGCCGCCTCGTAGAAGTCGACGAGGCGGCGCAGTGAGTCCAGGTCGATCCGGCCGTCGGGGTGGAACGGCGTGGGCGCGATGGCGTACACGCCGCGGGTGGTCCTGCTGATCGACGTCATGGTCGTCGCCCTCCTGGGTCTCGGTCATGGTACGGGTGGCTGTGACCCCGCTGATCCGCTTGAGGTTCATCCACAGGTAGCGGTTGTCGTACTCGTGCAGGTGGCCGCTGCTCGATCCGCAGGTCACCACCACGCCGCCGCGCCGTGCCACGAAGGTGGAGATGCCGATGGTGGCCCGGCCGGCGTAGTCGAAGACCACGTGCGGGTCCTCGCCCACGGCGGCGCGGATGGCCTTGCCCAGCCGCTTGCCCGCCGCGATCGTCTCCTCCGGCGAGCCTGGCGCCCCGTCGCCCAGCCCGACTCGAACCCCCAGGCGCGCCGTCCGACGCCGAGCATGCCGTCGGTGTGGGTGGCCGGCTCCTGGTCGTCGGCGTTCATCCGCGCCCGGCGTTCGAGACCATGCGTTCGGCCTGTGCCACGATCGCCTCCAGGTGGGCGCCGTGCGCGCCGCGCCAGTACACACGACGGCAGGCCGTGCAGCGCGCGAAGGTGTCGTAGCTGCGGCGGGTGCCGGGGCGCAGCGAGCGTTCGACCTCGTCCTTGCCGACGTACGCCAGCGACCCGTTGCAGGCGGTGCACCTGGTCCACGGGGCCAGCGGGGGCGCGAACCGTTCGAGCACGTCGCCGAACTGGTCCTGCGGACGCGAGCCTCGGACGTGCGCCCCGAGCCACAGGCTCCTGCGCCGCAGCAGCCCGCGGTCCTGGGTCAGCAGCACCCGCCGCTCGGCGTTCGCCCGCTCGACGAGGACGTCGTCGTCGAGGTCGTTCTCGTAGGCCGTGTCCACTCCCACCAGCCGCAGCCGCCGTGCGAGCGTGCCCAGGTGCACGTCCAGGATGAACCGGTGGGCGGGGACGATCTGCGGCCGCGGCACCCCGAGGACGCTCACCACGTCCCCCGCCCGCGGCCGGTACGAGGGGGCGACCTCCCGCCCGCCGACGACCAGGCTCCCGACCTCGGGCAACGGCACTCCGGCCGACTCGACGACGTGCCCGAGGGAGGAGACGCCGTCGCAGGCGAGCCAGAGCTCCTCGCCCCGCTGCCGCGGCGGCAGGAAGAACCGCAGCCCCGCCTCGACGCGCAGGCACACCATCTCCTCCACACGCCCAGCATGCCACCGTCGCCGAGCACCGCGCTGAAGCGGGCGGCGCAGCTCGGGCCTGCGGCCCCCTGGGCCTGTGCCGGCAGCGGGACCGGCGGGGGCCGCGCGGCTCACCGCTCCGGACGCGACCAGGCCGATCATGCGCGGCGACGCCGCGTACACACCGCAGGTGGGACGGCCGGCGGTCCCGCGGCCGGCGATCCACCCATTGACCGGTCGCCGATCCCTGCCTACCGTGGCCTTACTGCGAATAATTCGCAGTTGCGAGATCATTGCAAGCTATCCATGAGGAGGATGGCCATGGCACATGTCTCATTCGAAGAGATCGAGGACCTCACCGTGTGCGTGAGGGCGCACACGCCGGCCGTCGACACCGCGTTCGCCTGGAACGAGGACGACGAGAAGTGATCGACCGCGGGAGGCCGCGGTCTGGGTCTCCCGCACCCTCATCGCCTCGCGCTCCTCGCCCGACCGCCCGACTCCGGAGGCCAGCCGGATGACCCGCCCGCTCCGAATCGCCCCCGGCCACCAGCTCTACCCGGGCGCCGACGGCGTCTGGCGCTGCCACAGCCCCGACGGCCGGGTGACCCGCGTCCTGACTTCTGCCGCGCTGATGCGGCGCCTGCCCCAAGCCCTGGCAGGGGCGGTCCCGATCGACGACGACATGGGCGATTTGCTGCGGGCCCTGGAGCGGCGCGGGGTGCTCGTCCCGGCCGGGACCGTCCCGCCGCTGAGCGGCCGCGTCGTGCACGTGACCGGGGAGACGCCCATCGCCGACCTGACCGCCGCGCTCCTGCGGCCGCACGTCACGGTGGTGCGGGGCCCGCTGGAGTCGGTGGACGGCGTGGACATGGTCGTCGCCTGCGCCGGGTGGTTGCCCGACGCCGAGTGGCGGCGCATCGACAAGGTGTGCGCCCGGGTTCCCTGGCATCGCTGCCATGCCGACGGCCTGTCGTTCCGGATCGGGCCGTGCACCGTCCCGGGCCGCACCGCCACCTATGCCGACACCCGTGCCCGCCGGCTCGCCGCCGCCCGCCTGCCGGAGGAACTGCTGACGTTGTGGGACCGGCTGGACGGCGGGGACGTCATGACCGGTGAACCGGAGAACGCGTCGAGCGGCCTGGTCGCGGGGCTGCTGGCCGATGACGTGCTCGCGGTCTTGTCCGGGCGGCCGGTCCCGAGCGAGGGGCATCAGGTGATCGTCGGCGCGTGCCTGACCCGCCGTCCCGTGCTGCCGCTGCCGCGGCCGGGCTGGGCGTGGAGCGCCACCCCCCGGCAGCTCGTGGACTCGGAGTACGGGCTGATCACGCGGGTGGTGCGGGAGGCGAGCGCGCTGGATGCCTGTGTGATCTACCGGGCGTACGTGGCGGCCACGGACCGTTTCGCGCCCTGGAAGGCCGACCGGGTGGCCGGCGGCGCCGCGCTGGACGACGACCAGGCCCGCGACGCGGCCATCGGCGAGGCGGTGGAACGCTACTGCGGCAACGCCGTCCCCGATGAGCTGCCTCGTGGCAGCTACGCCGGGCTGGCCGCCGACGCGATCGACCCGGACCATCTCGCCCTGTACGCGCCACACCAGTACGCGGCCGCCGGTTTCCCGTTCACGCCCCTGACCCCTGACCTGGAGATCGAGTGGGCGAGCGGTCGCGACCTGGCCGGCGGCGCGGAGGTCTTGGTGCCGGCCTCGCTGGTCTATCTCAACTACACCCGCCCTCCGCACACCAACGCCCACGTCAACGCCGGCATCGCCGCGGGCCCGGATCGGGAGCGGGCCGAGCGCTCGGCGCTGGAAGAACTGTTCGAACGCGACGCGGTCACGCTGTGGTGGCTGCGCGGCCGGCAGGCCACCCGCTACATCCCCGACGGCCTGGCCGGGCCGCTGGAGGAGGCGGCCGGCCGTGGCCTGTCGGTGACCTTCCTGACGATCCCCTCGGCCTTCGGCGTCCCGGTCATCGGCGCCTTCCTGGAGGACCGCGCCCGCCAGGTCGTCGCCTTCGGCACGGCCTGCCGCCGCGACCCGGAGGCCGCGGCGGCCAAGGCGTTCACCGAGGCCGTGGTGTCCTACACGATGAGCCTGGACCTGCTGGACGGCGATGCCGCCGTCTGGCGCACCTGCGATCACCCCTACCGGCCCTACCGGGCCGGCCGAACCTACCGCGACGCCTTCCGCCCCGACTGGCACGACCTGACGGACCTGGAGCTGAACCTGCAGCTCTTCCTGGACCCGCGCATGCAGGGCCCGCTGCTGGACCGGCTGCGCGAGCCCCCGCCCGGCCCGCCTCCCGCCCCCGCCGGCCCGGACGACCATGTGGCGCGGCTGGCGGCGGCGGGCCTGCGGGCGGTGTCGGTCGATCTGACCACGCCCGACGTACGGGCCGCCGGGCTGTGCGTGGTGCGGGTGGTGGTGCCCGGCCTGTACGCGAACGCGCCGGCGGCCTTCCCCTTCCTCGGCGGCTCCCGGCTCGGCACGGCCGCCGGCGACCTGATCCTCGACCCTCTTCCCTTCGCCTAAGGAGCGGCACCGGATATGCGGATAGGACTGGCCCTGGGGTACCACGGCGAGCCGATGACACAGATCGCGCCGCTGGTCGAGCTGGCCGATCGGATCGGCGTGGACTCCGTGTGGAGCGTGGAGGAGTACGGCGCCGACGGCGTGAGCGTGCTGGCCTACCTGGCGGCCAGGACCGAGCGGATCAAACTCGGCACCGGCGTCCTGCAACTGGCCGGCCGCACCCCGGCCAACACCGCGATGACCGCGCTGACGCTGGACATCCTGTCCGAAGGCAGGCTGCTGCTCGGCCTGGGGGTGTCGGTGCCGTGGATCGTGGAGGGCTGGCACGGCGTCCCGTACGGCAGGCCGCTGACCCGCACCCGCGAATACGTGCAGATCCTGCGCGCGGCGATCCGCTGCGAGGAGCGGGTGACCCACGACGGCGAGTACTACCGGCTCCCCTACCACGGCCCCGGCTCCACCGGCCGGGCCCGCCCGGTCAAGGCCCTGCTGGACCCGGTCCGCACCACGATCCCGACCTACCTGGCCGCCATCGGGCCGGGCATGGTGCGCCTGGCCGGGGAGATCGCCGATGGCTGGCTGCCCGGCTTCTACTCCCCCGAACGCGAAGGGGTCATCACCGCCCCGCTCGACGAAGGGCTCAAACGCGCCGGCCGTGACCGGGAGGCCGTGGACATCACCGTGATCACGCACGCCGTCCGCACCCGTGACCTGGCCAAGGCCCGCGACGAGCTGCGTCCGTTGTATGCGGCCTACCTCGGCCCGGACGTGCCCGGCGTCCGCAACACCTACTTCGACCTGGCGCGCGAGATCGGGTTCGAGGCCGAGGCCGAGACCATCCGCGCCCACCACCGCGAGGGCCGCCGCGCCGAGGCCATCGCCGCCGTCCCGGACGCGCTGCTGGACGAGGTCGCGCTGCTCGGGCCGCTGCCGCGGATCGTGGACCGGCTCGCCGCCTGGAAGGAGTCGCGGGTCGGCACGCTGGCGCTCATCACCCGCGACCGCACGCTGCTGGAGGCGGTGCTCTCCGCATGATCCGCATGATCCGCATGACGCGCTTGAGACGCATGCTCGTGCTGCTGGCGGCACTGACGCTGGCCGCCTGCTCGCAGGCTCCCGCCGCCCACGAGGCCGGGCAGGCGGCGGCGCCGCGGGCCGGCTTCCCGGTCACGATCGAGAACTGCGGGCGAAAGCTCACCTTCGACAGGCCGCCCGCCAAGGTCGTGACCGGCTACCACCCCTCCCTGGAGACCCTGCTCGCCCTCGGCCTGGGCGACCGGATCGCCGGGCGCACGAACTTCGCCGAAAGCGCGTTCCTGCCGGGCCAGAAGGAGCAGTACGACCAGATCCCGGAGATCTCCGACACGATCATGCTGCCGCAGAAGGAGGTCATGCTCGCCCAAGGGGCGGACTTCGTCCTGGACAACGCGATGGCGAGCTTCGACGCCGCCGGCGGTTACGCCACCGTGGAGGAGCTGGACGCGGCGGGCAGCCCGGTGTACATCATGGGCGGCTGGTGCAGCCCCGAGGAGGTGCTGGAGTTCACCATCGACGACACCTTCACCGACCTGCGCAACCTCGGTGCGATCTTCGGCGTCCCCGGCCACGCCGACAAGCTGATCAGCGAACTGAAGGGCAGGCTCGCCGACGTCCGAAAGCGCGTCGCGGGCCGTACCCCGGTCAAGGTGCTGGCCACCGACGGCGGCACGGGCCCGGTCAACGCCTACGGCGGCTTCGGGATCACCAACCAGATGATCACCCTGGCCGGTGGCGTGAACGTGCTGGCCGACGTCAAGGGCGACTACACCGAGGTCAGCGCCGAGAGGATCAGCGCCACCCAGCCCGAGGCGATCCTGGTCAGCGACTACGCCACGCTACGCGGGGAGGCCATGCCGAGCTCGCCGGCCAAGGCCGCCGACGCCTTCGCCATCGCCAGGAACAGCCCGGCCGCCAAGGACAGGCGCTACCTCGCCGTTCCCGTGGCGGCCCAGCATCCCGGCTACCGCAACATCCTGGCCATCACCGACATCGCCCGCTTCCTGCACCCGGACGCCTTCGCCCGGTGACCAGCACGACGCAGAAGACCCGGGCACAGACCGGGCCGGCGCCCACGACCCGCCGCGCGAGCCGGTTCCTCCTGCTCGTGGCCGCGCTCATCGTCGCCGTCGTCGTCTCGACCTGGCTGGCGGTGAGCATCGGCGCGGTGCACGTCGCCCTGCCCCAAACCTGGGGCATCGTCGCCGACCGCCTCGTCCCCGGCGTCCTGCCGCGCACCTGGACCCCGGTGCAGGAGCAGATCGTGTGGGAGTTCCGGCTGCCGCGCGCGCTGCTGGCGCTGCTGGTCGGGGCCGGGCTGGCGGTGGTCGGGGCGGTGCTGCAGGCGCTGGTGCGCAACCCGCTGGCCGACCCGTTCCTGATGGGCATCTCCTCCGGCGCCTCGTTCGGGGCGGTGCTCGTGCTGATCCTGGGCGCCTCGGCGCTGGGCGGGCTGTCGCTGTCGGCGGCCGCCTTCGCCGGCTCCCTGCTCGCGCTCGCCCTGGTGTACGTGCTGGCGCAGCGGGCCGGACGCCTCACCCCGTCGCGGCTGCTGCTGGCCGGGGTCGCGCTGGCGTACCTGTTCCAGGCCGCGTACAGCTTCGTGCTGCAACTGGCCCAGAGCGGCCGGGCCGCCCAGCAGGTGTTGTTCTGGCTGATGGGCAGCCTCGGCGGCGCCCGCTGGCACATGCTGCCGCTGCCGGCCGTCGTCCTGGCGGCCGGGGTGGCGTACCTGCTGGCCCAGTACCGCCCGCTGAACGCGCTGGCCGCCGGGGAGGAGACCGCCGTCTCGCTCGGCGTGAACGTGAACCGTTTCCGGGCGACGCTGTTCGTGCTGACCTCGCTGCTGGTCGGCGTGCTGGTGGCCACCAGCGGCGCCATCGCGTTCGTCGGCCTGATCGTGCCGCACGCCGCCCGGCTGCTCGTCGGCGCCGACCACCGCCGGGTGCTGCCCGTCACCGCCCTGCTCGGCGCGGTGTTCCTTCAGCTCGTGGACATCGCGGCCCGCACCGTCAACGCACCTCAGGAACTGGCGCTCACCATCGTCACCGCGCTGTTCGGCGTGCCGTTCTTCCTGTGGCTGCTGCGCCGCCGCTCGGTGGACCGGGCGGTGAGCGTCACGTGAAACTCGACCTGCGCGCGGTCTCCGTCTCCCTCGACGGCCATCCGATCGTGCACGAGGCCGACCTGCTGGTGGACGACGGCGAGTTCGTCGGCCTGGTCGGGCCGAACGGCTGCGGCAAGTCCACCCTGCTGCGCACGATCTACCGGGCGCTTCGCCCCTCGGCCGGGCTCATCACCGTGGACGGCGACGACGTGCACCGCCTGCCCGCCCGCCAGGCCGCCCGGCGTACCGCCGTGGTCGCCCAGGAGACCCCGCCCGACCTGGACTTCACCGTGGCCGAGATCGTGCTCATGGGACGCACCCCGTACAGGATCGCCCCGGCCGCGGACGAGGAGGTGTGCGCGCGCTCGCTGGACCGCGTGGGCCTGACCGGGGCCGCCGGCCGCGTCTTCGCCACCCTGTCCGGCGGCGAGAAGCAGCGCGTCCTGCTCGCCCGCGCCCTGGCCCAGCAGACCCGCCTGCTGCTGCTGGACGAGCCCACCGCCCACCTGGACATCCGCCACCAGGTGGAGCTCCTGCACCTGGTGCGCGAGCTGGGCATCGCCACGCTGGCCGTCCTGCACGACCTCAACCAGGCCGCCGCCTTCTGCGACCGCCTCTACGTCATGAACGCCGGCCGGATCCTGGCCGGCGGCCCGCCCGAACAGGTCCTCACCCCGGACCTGATCAGTCAGGTGTACGGCGTGCGCGCCGTGCGCCGCACCCAGCTCGTCTTCGAGCGGCTCAAGGAGGAGCGGTGATCCCCCGACTACTGGCCCTGTCGCCGTCCATCGGATGGCGCCTGGCGGGGCTCGTGCTGTTGCTGCTGTCCATCACGGCGACCTACGTCGGCCAGGGCGTGCTCGTCGCCCAGGCGCTGGCCCGGATCTTCGCCGGCCGGGATGCGGGCTCGATCCTGTGGCTCGTCGCCGCCGTCGTCGTGCTGCAACTGGCCCGCAGCGCCGCGCTGGCCGTCCGCGAATCCCTCGCGCTGCGGGCCTCGGGCGCGGTCAAAGCCGAGCTGCGCCGCCGCCTGACCGGCAAACTGCTGCGGCTCGGACCCGCCTACGCCCAGCGCGTGCGTACCGGCGCGGCCCAGACCACGCTGGTGGACGGCATCGAGACCGCCGACGCCTACGTGGGCAGGTTCCTTCCCCAGGTGATCGCCGCGGTCCTCGGCGCGATCGCCGTGACCGCCTACCTGTTCACGCTGGACCCGCTGGTCGGCGGCGTGGTGCTGGCCTGTGCGCTGCTGCTGCCCGTGCTGCCGCTGGCCTCGGACCGCATCCTGCGGGCGCGCAACGCCGCCTGGTTCCGGGGCTACAAGGGCCTGTACGCCGAGAACCTCGACGCGCTGCAGGGCATGACCACGCTCAAGGCGTTCAACGCCAGCACCCGGCGCGGCGCCGAGCTGGCCCGCCTGGCCGAGCGGTTCTGCCGCGACTCCATCCGGCTGATGGCCATCGTCATCGGCTACGTCGGCGGCGTGGCGCTCATCATCGGCCTGGGCACCGCCGTCGCGCT
Source organism: Thermocatellispora tengchongensis (assembly GCF_014202315.1). GTDB lineage: Bacteria > Actinomycetota > Actinomycetes > Streptosporangiales > Streptosporangiaceae > Thermocatellispora > Thermocatellispora tengchongensis. The sequence continues at coordinate 27,838 of NZ_JACHGN010000023.1, forward strand.
CGGCGCCGGCGCCCTGCGCCTGGCCGCCGGTGAGCTGACCGTCACCGAACTGCTGATCATCCTCCTGCTGACCGCCGAGAGCTTCCGGCCCCTGAAGGAGCTGGAGGCGGCCTACCACTCCAGCTACAACGCCGTCCCCTCGCTCAAGGCCGTCTTCGAGATCCTCGACACTCCCGAACCCGCGCAGGGCACAACCCCGCTCGGCCTGACCGGTCCGCCGTCGGTGACCTTCGACGCAGTGACGTTCAGCTACCCGGGCCGCCGCCGTCCCGCTCTCGACCGCTTCCATCTCGACGTCGCCCCGGGCGAACGCGTCGCCCTGGTCGGCCGCTCGGGCGCGGGCAAGACCACCGTCGCCTCCCTGCTGCTGCGCTGGTTCGACCCCGACGCCGGCCGCATCACCGTCAACGGCATCGACGTGCGCGACCTGCCCCTGGAGCGGCTGCGCGCCCTCGTCGCCGTCGTCTCCCAGGACACCTACCTCTTCCACGGCTCCGTCCGCCGCAACCTGGCCCTGGCCCGGCCCGACGCCACCGCAGGCCGGCTCGAAGCCGCCGCCCGCGCCGCCCAGGCCCATGAGTTCATCACCGCGCTGCCCGACGGCTACGACACCGTCGTCGGCGAACGCGGGCTGAAACTGTCCGGTGGCGAACGCCAGCGCATCGCCATCGCCCGCGCCCTGCTCAAGGACGCCCCCATCCTGATCCTGGACGAGGCCACCTCCAGCGTTGACGCGGCCAACGAGTCCGCCATCCAGCACGCTCTCGACACCCTGTCCGGCGGCCGGACCACGCTGATGATCGCCCACCGGCTGTCCACGGTCCGAACCGCGGACCGGGTCATCGTCATGGCCGATGGCCGCATCCAGGAGGCCGGGCCGCCCGGCGAACTCCTGGCCGGCCAGGGCGCGTATGCCCGGCTGGTCGCCGCGCAGAACGGAGCGAGCCGATGACCACCGCCACCGCGACCACCGCGACCACCACGACCGTCCGTCCCGGCTCCCGGTTCCGGCCCATCCTGGCCCTGCTCGGCCCGCACCGGCCGCTGCTGGTGACCGCGATCGTCAGCGGCATCGCCCACCACCTGGTCGTGCTCGCCTCGGCGGGCGTCGGAGCCTGGGTGGTCAGCCGTGCCATCACCGGAGCCACCGCCGACGACCTGCGCGGCGGCCTGATCACCCTCGGCCTCCTGCTGCCGCTGCTCGCCCTCACCCCGTGGCTGGAGTCCTACCTCGCCCACGTGGCCGCCTTCCGCGTGCTGGCCGACGTGCGCGGACGCGTCTACGCCGCCTTCGAGCGCCTGGCACCCGGCTACCTGCTCCAGCGCCGCTCCGGCGACCTCGGGGCCGCGGCCATCTCCGACGTGGAGCAGCTGGAGCTGTGGTTCGCCCACACCCTCAGCCCGCTGATCAGCGCCGTCACCGTCCCCGTCGCCGCACTGACCGCCCTGGCCGTCTTCCACCCGGCCCTGGCCCTGGCGCTGGCACCCGCGCTGATCCTGCTCGCCCTCCTGCCCGCCTGGCTGCGCAAACGGGCCGCCGCCCAGGGCGCGCGGCTGCGCGCCGAGCTCGGCGAGCTCAACGCCGAAGCCGTCGACACTCTCCAAGGGCTGCGCGAACTGCTCACCTCCGGCGCCGGGGGCCGCCAGCTCGACCGCCTCACCGGTCACGATCGGCGGCTCTTGGACGCCAAGCTCGCCCACGGCCGGCGCTCCGGCCTCGAACACGCCGTCACCAACGCGGCCACCACGTTCGGCCTGCTCGCCGTCCTCATCACCGCGGCCCTGCTGACCTCGGCAGGCAGCCTGCAACCGGCGCTGTTCCCCGTCGCCGTCGTCCTGGCCGCCACCACCTTCGCCCCGGTCATCGCCGTCACCGACGTGGCCCGCGACCTCAACCTCGTCATCGCCGCCGGCGACCGCATCATGACCATCCTCACCACCCCGGCCCCTGTCACCGACCGCGTCACCACACCGCCACCCGGCCCCGTCGAGCCGCGGGTCCGCTTCACCGATGTCCGCTTCCGCTACGCCGCGGACCTGCCCGAAGCCGTCGCCGGCGTCACCTTCGACATCGCACCCGGCGAGAGCGTCGCGCTGGTCGGCCACTCGGGAGCGGGCAAGTCCACCTGCGCCAGCCTGCTCATGCGCTTCTGGGACGTCACCGGCGGCGCGATCACCATCGGCGGCCACGACCTGCGCGACTTCCCGCAAGAGGACCTGCGCCGCCTGATCACCCTCGTCCCCCAGGACGTCTACCTGTTCAACATCCCGATCCGCGACAACATCCGCCTGGGCCGCCCCGACGCCACCGAGGAGGAGGTGGAGACCGCCGCGCGGGCGGCCCACGCCCACGAGTTCATCACCGGCCTGCCCGACGGCTACGACACCCTGCCCGGCGAGCTCGGCGCCCGCCTGTCCGGCGGCCAGCGTCAGCGCATCGCCATCGCCCGCGCCCTGCTCAAGGACGCCCCCATCCTGATCATGGACGAGGCCGTCTCCAACCTCGACGCCGAAAGCGAACAGGAGGTCGCCGCCGCCATGACCGCCGCCCGGCGCGACCGCACCACCCTGATCATCGCCCACCGCCTGTCCACCATCCGCACCGCCGACCGCGTCATCGTCCTGGACAACGGCCGGATCGCCGAGACCGGCGCCCACGACGACCTCCTGACCCACGACGGCGCCTACACCCGGCTCCTGGCCGGCCAACTGACAGCGACGTGATCGTCCTCAGCGGCCGCCGATGCCGGTCAGGGTGATGCCGCGGACGAAGGCCTTCTGGGCGAGGAAGAAGAGAACCACGATCGGCACGATGGTGAGCGTCGAGACGGCCATCATGTGGTGGTAGGCGGTCGTGTACTGCCCCTGGAACAGGCTCAGGCCGATGGCCAGGGTGTACTTGTCCTGGTCGCGCAGGTAGATCAGCGGGCCGAGCAGGTTGTTCCAGTTGCCGATCACCGAGAACACCGTCACGGCGGCGATGGCCGGCTTGGCCAGGGGCAGCATAATCGACCACAGGATCCTGGCGTGGGAGGCCCCGTCGATGCGGGCGGCGTCGGAGAGTTCCTGCGGGATGGTGCGGAAGAACTGCCTGAACAGGAAGATGTAGTAGGCGTAGCCGAACCAGGCGGGCAGCACGAGGGGCCAGTAGGTGTTGACCATGCCCAGCTCAGTGAACATCAGGAACTGCGGCACCAGCGTGATCTCCGCCGGGATCATCATCGTCGCGATCATCGCGGCGAACATGATCCCGCGGCCGCGCGCGGGCAGCCGGGCGAAGGCGTAGGCGGGCAGGATGCTCGACACGAGCGTCCCCGTCACGGCCAGCACGGTGATCAGCAGCGTGTTCACCAGGAATCGGGTGAAGGGGAGCTGGGTCCACGCGTCGGGGAAGTTGTGCCACTCGAAGCTGGAGGGCACGAACTCCGGCGGGAAGGCCAGCACCTCGTCCCCGGACTTCAACGCGGTCGTCACCATCCACAGGAACGGCAGCAGGTAGACGACGGCGCCGCCGCACAGCAGCAGGTAGGCCAGCAGCCTGGGCGTGTTCCGCCGCATCATGCCACCTCGTAGTGGACCCACCGGCGTGCCAGCCGGAACTGCACCAGTGTGACGAGGATGACCACGGCGAACAGCGCCCAGGACAGGGCCGCCGCGTATCCCATGTCGAAGTACTCGAACGCCTGCCGGTAGACGTACAGGCCGAGCAGGAGCGTGGCGTTGGCCGGGCCGCCCTTGGTCATCACCAGCACCAGCACGTACGCCTGGAGGCTGGCGATGAAGCCGGTCACGACGTTGAAGAACACCACCGGCGAGAGCATGGGCACGGTGATGTGGCGCAGCCTGCGCCACCATCCCGCCCCGTCGATCATCGCGGCCTCGTACAGCGACTGCGGTATGCCCTGCAGCCCGGCGAGGTAGATGACGATCGTGTTGCCCGCGCCCCAGATGCTCATGAGCACCAGCGCCGGGACCGCCCACTCCTCCGCCGTCAGCCACCCCGGCCCCTGGATGCCGGCCAGGCCGAGCAGGTAGTTGATCATGCCGAAGTCGGGATGCAGGATGTTCACCCACAGCAGCGCGGTGGCGATGCCCGACACCACGGACGGGAGGTAGAAGATCGTCCGGAACGCGGCGATGCCCCGCAGCGGCAGGTTGAGCAGGAGCGCCAGGCCCAGCGTCGAGACGACGCCCAGACCCACCGACGCGGCGGCGAAGTAGACCGTGTTCCCCAGCGCGGTGTAGAAGACGGGGTCCTGCACCAGCTTCACGTAGTTGGCGGCGCCCACGAACGACGGGCTGGACAGCAGAGACCAGTCGGTGAAGCTGATCGCCGCGGAGGCCACGATCGGGCCGCCGCCGAACAGCACGAACCCTAGGATCCACGGGGAGACGAAGAGGTAGAACCGCCTCGCCTCCCCGCGTGCCAGCGGCCCCTGTCTCAACGGTTCTCCACGAGGACGGGCGTGACGTCGTCACGGATCTTGCGCAGGCCCTCCGGCACGGCGATCCGCCCGGAGGCCATCCGGTCCCAGGTGGGCGTCGCGACGCTGACCACCTTGGGCCCGGCGGGCTGCCTGATGACGCCGTCGTTGGTCGCGTAGTCGTTCAGCGCCTTCTCCAGCAGGCCGGCGCCCTCGGGGGCGAGCTTGGACTCCAGGTACGACGGCCAGGCCGACGTGCGCGACGGGCTGCCCCGCCCGGTGCTGCCCCACATGAAGATCTGCCCTGCCGGCGAGGTCAGCTCGTTGAGGTAGATCCAGGCCGCGTCCTTGGCCTTGCTCCCGGCGGTGATCGCGAACCCGCTGCCCACCGCGGAGGTGAAGCGGCCCTCCGGCCCCGAGGGCATGTCCGCCATCGCCCAGCGGAACCTGGCGTTGGCCGCCAGGTTGGGGGCGTTCCACGAGCCGTGCACGCCCATGGCGGCCCTGCCGATGCTGAACGGCTCGGCCTTCATCGCCTCGGCGTCGGCCGCGCTCGGCACGGCCTTGTGCTTGTGGAGCAGGTCGAACCAGGGGCGCAGCGCGTTGACCGCGCCTGGCTGGTCGATGAGGCACCGGGTCTCGGTGGGGTCGAGATACCGCCCGCCGTACGCCAGCAGGTACGTCGGGGTCAGGTCGGCGATGGGCGCGGGCAGGCCGGCCATGCCGAACACCTTCTCGGCGCCCTTGCCGCGGGCGAGCCTGACCGCGGCGTCGAGCATCTCCTCGATGGTCCACGAGGCGGTCGGGTAGGCCACGCCCGCGGCGTCGAACAGGTCCTTGTTGTAGAAGAGCAGCTTGGGCCCGCAGTCGTACGGCAGGCCGTACAACTGGCCGCCGCGCTCGAAGTAGCCGAGCGAGGGGCCGGTGAAGTCCTCCCGCTCGAAGCCGGGCTGCTTGGCCGCGTACGCGCTGACCGAGAGGAAGACGCCCTGCTTGACGAAGTTCGAGACCCACGAGTAGTGGCTGTACATGATGTCGGGCAGGCTCCCGCCCGCCGCCTGGGCCAGGTACTTCTGCAGGAACTGGGCGAAGGGCGTGATCTCCCTGCGCACCTCGATGTTCGGGTGGCGCCGCATGAAGAAGTGGTCGAACTGCTCCTGCCTGGGCAGGAACGCGGCCTCCCAGTGCGAGGCCACGGTGATGACGACCTTGGACGCCGGCTCGCCGATGGAGGCCGGCCAGGTGAGGCTCGCGTTTAGCTTCTCGGCCTCCGCGAAGGGGTACAGGTCGCCGCCGGGGCCGCCCGTCGAGCGTCCCTCCGCGGTCTGCGGGGTACGGGCCGTGCCGCCGCAGGCGGCGAGCGCGCCCACTGCTCCCAGCGCTCCCAGCCCTGTCAGCACGGCACGGCGCGAAGGATATGCGTCCATGGTCTCTCCTAGTCGAGGAACAGTTCGATGACGGGCACCGCGACGTCCGGCCGCCGCACCGGGAGCTTGAGCGTGAGGGTGCCGGGCGGCACGCGGTCGCCGTAGTCCAGCCGCGGCACCTCCGAGGCGTCGTGCAGGAACTGGGCGTACCGCACCTTGCCCGCCAGGTCCGGCAGGTGCAGGTGGTCGAACGGCCAGGCGAAGACGTGCGCGTAGAGGCGGTCGCCGCGCTGGGTGTAGCGGCAGTCGGGCGGCGGTGTGTAGGCGCTCGGCCCGGCGCCGTGGATGGAGCGCTTGTGCAGGCGCATCCATCGGCCGATGCCGCGAAGCGTGTCCAGGGCGGTGGGCCCCAGCTCGCCCCGGCCGTTGGGGCCGACGTTGAGCAGCAGGTTCCCGTCCTTGGACACGGTGTCGACCAGCATGCGCACCAGCAGGCCGACCGGCTTGAAGTCGTGGTTGTCGCGGTCGTATCCCCAGCTTCCGTTGAGTGTCTGGCACGCCTCCCAGGTCGTGGGCAGCGGCGCGAACGGCTGGTACTGCTCGGGGGTGACGAAGTCCCCCGGCACGTCCAGCCTGTCGTTGATCAGCGTGTCCGGCGACAGCCGCCTGATCAGCTCGACGAGCTCCTCCGAGCCCCAGTCCGCCCGGCCTTTCCCGCCCTCGCAGCGGGTCGGGTAGGAGAAGTCAAACCACAGCGTGTCGATCGGCGCGTAGCGGGTGAGCAGCTCCTCCACCTGGCCGTGCAGGTAGCGGCGATAGACCGCGATGTCGCGGCCCTCTCCGCTCGCCCGCCCCCAGTCGGGATGCAGCTCGTCCAGCGGGAAGTGCGGGTGGTGCCAGTCGAGCAGCGAGTAGTAGAACCCGACGCCGAGCCCGGCCGCGCGGAAGGCGCGGGTGATCGGGCCGACGAGGTCCTTGCCGTACGGCGTGGCCGCCACGCTGTAGTCGGTGAGGCCGGAGTCCCACAGGCAGAAGCCGTCGTGGTGCTTGGTGGTCAGCACCATGTACCTCATCCCGGCCTCCGCCGCCGCGGCCGCCCACGCCTCGGGATTGAACAGGTCGGGATCGAAGTGCTCCAGGTACACCTGGTACTGCCGGTCGGTGAGCCGTTCGCGGTTCTTCACCCATTCGTGCCTGGCCGGCAGGGCGTACAGCCCCCAGTGGATGAACAGGCCGAACCGCTGCTCGGCCAAGCCCGCCACCCGGCTCATCGGGCCAGCTCCTCGGACTGGTGCACGAGCAGGTCACGTGCCGCACGCGGCATGTCGAATCCTTTCACTCCGTCTCGATAGGACCGCAGGGCCGCGTTCCTGGGCTCCAGGCGGCCTCTCCGGTCCTCGTGCTCGGCCCGGTTCAGCAGCTCGCACAACTGCTCGGCGGTGTGGCGGCCCTCGACGTGCTCCCGGGTGAGGCGTCGCAGGCCGGCGTAGGTGATGTCGAGCGTGAACCGGTCGCGTCCGCGTTGCAGCCGCACGGCGGCGCCGTTGGTCGCCGCGAACCCGGGCCCCGGGCCGAAGCGCCAGTTGTCCACGGTTCCGTCCGGCCAGGTGACGGTGGCGCGGCCGGCATCGGCGGTGACCGACGGCACCGGGTCTCCGTGGCGGTGGGGGTAGAGCAGCACGCGGAAGCGCGGTTCGTCGGTGGTGACCCTGGCGCGCAGCTTGATGGTCTTGCCCCAGTACTCGCCACTGGCCCTGCGGCGCTCGAAGAGCTCCGCCGTCAGCCTGGCGTCGGCCGGGTTCAGCACGGTGACCAGGCACGAGGGGTAGGCGGGGTCGGCGGGCAGGCGGCTCCAGTCGCCGGGCGCGGGCAGCTCGCCGAGCCTGACGGTGACGCTCCCCTCCGGCGCCCGCGCCCCGTACGGCCCGGCCGGATCGTGGTCGGCGGGGGCGACCAGGAGGGCGTGATAGACGTTCACCCCGGTGGGGGTGATGGTCGCGGTGTGCGGGCCGGCCGCCAGCTCGGTGGAGCCGCCGGGATGCATCACCGGCAGCCAGTGCGGCTGGGCGCAGTCGCCGAAGTCGGCCTCGGCCGCGACGCTGACCGTGACCGGGGCCTGGCCGTCGAGGGCCAGGGTGGAGCCCCACCGCCAGGGACCGTCGTAGGCGTGCCCGGCCAGCACCCAGACCCGGTAGCGCCCGGCCCGGGGCACGGTGAAGGGCACGGTCAGCGGAGCCGTGCCGGAACGCAGGGCGCTGCCGGCGTCCACCGGGCGCAGCAGCACCGAGCGCTCGTCGCGCCGCACCACCAGCGTGCCGAGCGGGACCAGGGCCTCCCAGGAGTAGTCGTGCGCGGCGTCATCCTTGCGGATGTCGTCGCTGATCATCACGTACGGACGGGCTCCGCGCACCAGGGTGCCGCTGCGGAAGGCGCGCCGGACCGGGTTGTAGGGCTGGGACCAGAAGCCGTCGACCAGGGACCAGGCGGGGTCGTTCTCGACGCGGTGGGCGTGCTCGGCCCGCCAGTCGTAGGCCGCCTTGGCGTCGCCGAGGATGCCGGTGGCCCATCCGGCGTCCTCGTAGGCCAGGACCTTGCCCCGGTGCGGGTACCAGCCCTGGGCCTTGCCGTCGATGAAGACGAGGTTGTGGCCGACGTCCTCCGGGAACAGGCCCCCGCCGTCCATGATCCACAGCCGGTCGCGGCCCGCGAGGGTGAAGGAGTTGCGGTCGGCGTGCGCGTGGCTCGGGCCGGCGCAGGCGGGATCGCTCTGGAACTGGAAGTAGACGTCGGAGGTCTTCCAGCCGCTGCGCAGGTAGACCAGGCCGTTGTGGAGGAACAGCTGGCTGGGGTCGAGCCGAAGATGCTCCGCCGTCCTGGCCTGGTCGGACTGGTCCAGCTCGCTGGCCCACAGCACGGCCGCGAGGGCCTCGGGGCTCTGCAGGTAGCCGCGCATGACGTTGAGGTAGACCCAGCGCATGCGCGGATCGTCCGGGTAGGCCAGGCGCATGAGCTGGTAGACGACCGGGACGCCGTTGAAGACGTCGCGCGTGTCGGCCAGGGAGTTGAAGTCGTTGCCCCAGGGGAACAGGTCGCTGGTCCACCACTGCGGCACCCGGCGCAGGTGCGGGTGGGCGAAGACCGGGTCGCCGCGCCTGGCCATCGCGTTGACCAGGTAGGCGCCCTGCCACATGCCGTAGGCGAAGTAGTGGACGAGCTCCAGCGGCGCGCCCTCGGGACCGATCCCGTTGTCCAGGAAGTCGTGGATGGCCGCCACCGCCTTGGCGTACCAGCGGTCCAGGTAGCCGCTCTCCCCCTCGACCGCCAGGGCGGCGACGCCGAAGGCGCCGACGTAGTGCGGGGTCCAGTTGTCCCAGCGGGAGGCGCCGGGCTTGAAGCCGTACGGCTGCGCGTCCAGGTACGCCTCGTAGGCGGTGACCCGGCGCACCAGCCAGTCGCGCACCTCGGCGCGCTCGGCCTCGGTGAGGAACGGGTGGAGCCAGTCGTAGGCCAGGCCCACGCCGTGGGTGGTGCGGCTGAAGTCGCCCGAGGTCTCGGCGGCGAGCTTCCTGGCCCAGAGCAGGAGGCCGTCGCGGACGGTGGCGGCGAGCTGGGGCGACTGCTCCAGCCAGGCGGTGAACGCGGCGCCGGCGAGGGTCTTGGCGAGGCGTTCCTGCTCGCCGTCCGACAGCCTGCCGCCTCCGGCGAGCTTGACCAGGTCGGGGTTCTGGGGGAGGCCGAGCGCCGCCGGGCGCAGGACGTCCGCGTAGTTCTGCTGGACGTAGCCCATTCGCACACGGGCCTGGAGGGCGGGCAGGTCACCGGGCGCGGTGACGACCCGCGGGTGGGCGCCGGTGGCGGGCGGCGGGCCGAAGCCGTAGGCGGGCGCGCCCGCGGCGGCCGAGGCGGTGGCGGGGAAGGCGGGAGGGAGGAGGGACGCTCCCGCGCTCAGCGCGGTGAGTTGTAAGAGCTGACGACGGCGCATCGGAAGCATAAGAGCACTCCCACACGAGAGATCGGATGAATGTGGGGCTAATGGAACGTAACAGGCTAGATCCCGCTCGTCTAGGCCCTATCCATCCGATGTCTTCTTGCAATCTAAAGGCCTTGCACATCACAGTCACATAGTGGTTATCTCTGTGCAACACCCGAGATTTCATCTCACAATATGCAACTAACTTTCAGAGCGAGGTGCCCCGATGTCCATGCACCGTCGAGACGCGCTCAAGCTCATGGCCGGAAGCTCAGCCGCGCTGGTCGTCCCCGTACAGGTCCACAGCACCGCCCCGCCCTCGCCGAAGGGGCAGGACGTCACCGCCGACGCGATCCAGCTCGGCAACGACCGGATCAAGGTCGAGTGGCATCGCCGCGACGGCGTGTGGCGCGTCTCGGGGGTCTCGATACGCACGAAGGACGGCTGGCGTGACCTGCCCGGCCCCTCCGGCGAGTACGGCCTGCTGAACAGCCCCACCGCGCCCGCCGACGTGGCCGTCCAGCAGGGAACCGCCGGCACGATGGAGCACTTCTGGCCGCAGCGCGCGGTCCAGACGGCCGACGGGTACGCCTTCCACGCCACGCTCCCCACGGGCGCGCTCGTGGCCGAATGGCGGCTCGACCCGGCGCACCCCGCTGACATCTCCGTCACCATGACCTGGCAGCCCAGCCAGACCGCCTACTACTCCGTGCCGACCCCCGCCCTGGTCACGCTGACGGCCGCCCAGCTCAAGCGCGGCCTCATCCCGGGCTTCTGGTCCGGCACGACGCCCCAGAGCGACCACGACCTGGCCTACCTCTACGGCCTCGGCGTACCCGCCGAGCCCTTGACCGCCCGCGACCGGACCATCACCACGCCCCTGGCCCTGGTCACCACCGACCACGACCTCACGTTAGCCGTGGTGGCCGCGCCCGGGGTGGCCCGCGACCCATGGGCGTCCGACGTCTCGACCCACCACCAGTGGCGGCTCGGCATGGCCACCTCCGACCGGCGCGGCACGTTCACCCCGATCGCGTTCCACCCGATACTCGGCCAGGCCGGCTCCCGCGTGGCGGCGGGCCAGGCGCTGACCTACACCTTCCGCTACGTCCTCACCGACGAGCACTGGTTCAAGGTCCTCGACCACGTCGCCCGCGACGTCTGCCGGCTGGGCCGCTACCTCGAACTGGCGCGCAACGCCCGCCCCCTCACCGAGCGCGTCGCGACCATCCAGCGCTTCCTCAGCACCGGCCCGTCCGGCTGGCGCACCTGGACCTACAACGGGCTGACCCTCGGCGCGGAAGGCGACAAGCTCTCCGACATCGGCGCCATGTGGATGATGCGCGCCATCACCGGCGACCCCGTCATCGAGCACGAGCGCCTGCCGTACGCGCGGAACTTCAAGCTGGCCCAGCAGGAGACGGCCGCCGGTCCCTTCCAGGGCGCCGCGCTCGGCGAGTACTTCCGGCGCGGCGGGTGGGAGAGCGAGAACGTCAACAACAAGACCCCCGGGCCCAACTACGTCTCGCCGATCTTCACGACCTTCTACACCCTGGCCGACGTGGGCAACATCCTGCTGTTCGGCGCCGACGACGAGCTGCGCCGGCGGGTACGCCTGGCCGCCGACCGGCTGCTGGCCTGGCAGAAGCCCGACGGCTCCTTCGACGTCGGCTACCTGCGCGAGTCTCCCGGCCAGCTCGTCTACCCCGACCTGACCGACTATCGGGCCACGTGGTACGGCCTGCTCGTGGCGCATCGCGTGCTCGGCGACCCCGCCTGCCTCCAGGCGGCGCGGCGCGGCGCCGACTGGTTCATCGCCAACGCGCTGCGCACCGGCCGCTTCCTCGGCGTCTGCGACGACGCGCGGCTCCCGCGCGACTTCCAGGTCATCTTCGCCGCGCAGGCACTGCTCGAACTGGCCGAGGTCACCGGCGAGGCCCGCTACCGCCACGCGGCGATCGAGACCGCCCAGCACTACGCCACCCAGGTCTACACCCACCCCACCCCGTCCACCCAGCCGCGGACGTTCAACGACCACGAGGTCGAGCAGTGGCAGACCAGCCAGGCCGGCCTGTCGTTCGAGCACGCCGGGTTCTCCGGCAGCGCGCCCTCGCGCGGCCCCATCCTGCTCGCCGCCCACGCCGGCGCGTTCGTCCGCTTCGCCGAGCTGACCGGTGAGCAACTGTTCCTGGACATGGCCAGGGCCGCCGCACGCGGGCGGGACGAGTGGGTCGATCCCGCCAGCGGGTGGCCCTCCTACTACTGGAACGCCGGCAACACCGAGTCGGGCAAGTTCCCCTGGCACGGGTGGTGGCACCTGGGCTGGATGATCGACTACCTGCTCGCCGAGGCCCGGCTGCGCTCGCAGGGGCGGATATCCTTCCCGCGCGGCTTCATGACCGCGAAGGTCGGGGCGAGCGCGCCGTACGGCTTCGCCGCCGGCACGGTCTACTCTCGCGCCGCCCGCCTCTGGATGCCACCGGGCCTGGTCAAGGGTGACAACCCCGAGGTGGACGTGCTCACCGCGATGTCCACGCAGGGCCGTACCCTCCTCGTCATCGCGCTCAACGGCCGGCCGGAGAACCAGACGGCCACGCTCACGATCGACCCGCGCTCGGTCTCGCCCGGCGAGCTGGCCGACATGACCGGCTGGCGCTCGGTGGCCGGAAGCCTGACCCGGGTGGGCGAGCTGGCCTGGAAGACCACCATCCCCGCGTACGGCCACGCGGTCCTGTCCGTCGACCTGACCCTCAGCCCCGACCCGCAGGGGCAGCAGCCGCGCAGCCTGGAGGTCACCGGCATGCCGCGCAGCCCCGTGGTGGCCTGGTCGTACTGGAAGGCGACCACGAGCTGGGCGGAGTGGCGCGAAGCCGGGGGAACCGCTTGGAAGGGCACCCCCGCGCAGGACGGCTACCGCTTCCGGGCCCCGCTCGACCTGTCCGGCGTCCCGGCAGGCGACGTGCAGATACGCCTGGCCTGCAAGGCGTCCGACGGCAGCGTCGGCTACTCGCAGCCGATCGTCCACCGCGTCTACGACCCCGACGGCCCCAACCTGGCGCTCGGGCGGCCCGTCGAGGCGTCGTCGGTCTACAGCGCCGCCTACCCGCCGGAGAAGGCCGTGGACGGCGACCGCGCCGACACCGCCAGCCGCTGGCTGTCGGCCGTGGGCGACGGCAGGCCGACGTTCACCGTCACCCTGGCGGCGGCCGCCGCCCTCCGGCTCGTCCGCGTCTACAGCGGCGGCACGCTGCAGCGGCAGGTCGCCGTGGACTTCGACGTCGAGGCTCGCTCGGGCGGCGGGTGGACGACGGTCGCGACGGTGCGCGGCAACACCTCCCCGATGGCGGACGTGCTGCTGTCCTCCGTGACGGCCGACGCGGTCCGGCTGGTGTTCCTGCGCCCGTCGTCCGACGCGGTCAACGTCGCCCGGATCTTCGAGGTGGAGGTCTACGACAAGCTGAAGTGACGAGCCGGGTGCGCTCGGGGTTCGGTGAAGTAGGCGGCGGTCTCGGCGTCCGTCGGGTAGTACGACTCGACCGAGATCTCATCCAGCGTGATGTCCAGCGGCGTGCCGAACGTGGTGGTGGTCGAGAACAGCCGCAGTTCCCGGCCACCGAAACGAAAGATCATCGGGATCGCCACCTCGGACTCCGGCGGGTGGCCCGCGTCCTCGGAGCCCGGCATCAGCAGGTCCTGGTAAAGCGCGGTGAGCTCGGCGTCGGGAGCCACGGCGAGCTGACGCCCGATCCGGGTACGGAGCAGCGAGCGCACCTCGGCCAGATTGACGATGTGAGGGGCGAGGCCGCGCGGGTCGAGCCCGAGCCGCACCATGTTGATCGGCGGCCGGAGCAGGTCGGGGGCGGCGTGGGCGAGGAACGGATCGACGGCGCGATTGGTCATCACGATGTTCCATCGGCGATCCATGACCAGCGCCGGGTACGGCTCGTGCGCGCGCAGCACCCGTGCGATCGCGTCCCACGCCGCCGGCATCGCGTCCCGGTCGAGCGGCCGCTCGGCGTAGCGGGGCGCGAAGCCGGCGGCGAGCAGCATCCGGTTGCGCTCACGCAACGGCACGTCGAGCTGATCGGCGAGCCGGAGGATCATGCCGGCGCTCGGGTTGGACTTGCCGGTCTCCACCAGGCTGACGTGACGGGCCGAGACGTCGGCGGCGATCGCGAGATCGAGCTGGCTGAGCCGCCGTCGGTGCCGCCACCGTCGCAACAGTTCCCCGACCGTGTCCATGGCCGCCGATGCTAGCTCCTCCTGAGAACCGCACGCCATGTAATGCGAGTTCATCGACAACCGTCGCGACGGCGGAAACACTGCCCCGCATGACTACACAGAACATGGCCACAGACCACAAGAGCATCATCCAGCGGGCGCTGACGGCCCTGGTCGCGACGGGCGACGTCGATGCGCTCGCGCCGCTGCTGCGCGAGGACTTCGTCCATCACCGGCCGGATTCGACCTCCTCGACCAAGGCGGAATGGCTCGACGCCGTACGCGCCGCGCTCGTCCACCTGGGCGGCATGCAGGTGGAGATCCAGCATCTGCTGGCCGAAGGCGATCACGTCGTGATGCACTCGCGGCGCCGGCTTCCGGGCGCGGGGCCGGGGATCGCCGTCGTCGACATCTGGCGGATCGACGACGGGCTGATCGCCGAGGCATGGGAGATCATCGAGCCGGTGGCCCAGGCGGCCGCCCATCTGACGTGGTGGGAGCCGGCCGATCAGTGACCTGGCGACGCGCCGGGAGTCGCGTCGCCGCTGCCCGAGACGGTCTGCCGGTAGTGCTCGGCCGCCAACGCCATGTCGGCGCTGAGCAGGTCGAAGAACCGGCTCGCGGTCTTCAGGCGGACGCCCGCCGGGGTGTCGGCGCCGAGCACGTCCACGCCCGCGCGTACGGTCTCGGCCCACAGCGTCATCGACCGGGTGCCCGCCTGCCACGCGTGGTACCAGACCTCGTCGTCGAGGATGTACCGCTCGCGCCGGCTGTCGCGCTCACGCCTGATGAGCCCCACCTGTTCCAGATAGCCGACGCCCTTGGAGATCGACGCGGGGCTCACGCGCAGCCGCTCGGTGAGGTCGGCGACGGTCAGGTCACCGGTGTCGCTGGTGAACAGGCAGGCCAGGACCCGGGCCGCCATCGCCGGGATGCCGCTCAGCCGCGACGTGAGCAGCTCCTCGAACTCCCGCACCGCCACCGGATCGCGCCTGCCTGCCGTCGTGGCCGACGCACCCGGTGGCGGGCTCAACCGGCGGCGGGCGCGCCAATCGGTGGCCCGCTGCGCGTGGGCCGCGCGGTAGCCGTGCGGGCCGCCGTTGCGCGCGATCTCGCGGCCGATGGTGGACCTGGGGCGGCCCAGGCGACGGGCGATCTCCGCGTACGTCAACCCGTCTCGCAGCCCTTCCGCGATCGTGCGGCGGTCCTCGTACGAGAGGCGACCTCCGGGCATTCCCCCTCCTGACGCTTCCGTCGCCGCGCCTTCACGGCTCCTTCGCGGCGGACGCCCAAGTATGCCGTCGATGGCCGGTCATTGCGACACGCGATCCCCGCAGTTGCATTCACCGGCATCGTCACTGCGCCAATCACAGCGCCGTGACCTGCGATAACGCCGTTCTCAGCTTGCCGGATTCCTGATGGCATCCGTAACTTTTCTCCGTGCGTGAACGAACGGCCGTTCACGCGAGGACGGACCGCCCGGCCCGCGAGCCCGCGGCGCGACCCGGGCCGGCCGCGCCCGGACGGACGATCCACCATCGCAACGTCAAGGAGATTGCCCGCAATGGCAGTCAAGGTATGCCTGGTCACCGGCGCCTCGTCCGGCATCGGCCACGCCACCGCGCTGGAGCTCCTGCGCGGCGGGCACATCGTGTACGGCGCCGCGCGCCGGGTGCACCGCATGGCCGCCATCGGCCAGGCCGGGGGTCACGCCCTGGGCGTGGACGTGACCAAGGAGGAGGACCTCCAGCGGGCGGTCCGGACGATCCTGGACGAGCACGGGCGCATCGACGTGCTGGTGAACAACGCCGGAGCCGTCGTGCACGGCGCGGTCGAGGACACCCCGCTCGCGATGGCCCGCGAGGAGTTCGAGATCAACGTGTTCGCGCCGGCGCGGCTGGTGCAGCTCGTCCTGCCCCACATGCGGCGGCAGCGCTCAGGCACGATCGTGAACGTGTCGTCGGTGGGCGGCGAGATCGCCCTTCCGCTGGGCGCCTGGTACTACGCCTCCAAGCACGCGCTGGAGGCGTTCTCCGACACGCTGCGCATGGAGACCGCGCAGTTCGGCATCGACGTCGTCGTCATCCAGCCGGGCATCATCAGGACCGACTTCGAGGCCGAAACCCCCCGCCAATTGCGGGAAATTTCCGGACATGGGGCCTACCGCGAAATGGCCGAGGCCATGGCACGCGCCGCCGAGGCCCCCACCGGGCACCAGAGCGACCATGCCTCCGACCCGGGCGTCGTCGCGACGGCGATCCGGCAGGCGATCGAGGCGGACCGGCCCGAGACCCGCTACGTCGTCGGCCGGCAGGCCGAAGCCCTCCTGAACCTCGGCAGGACCCTCTCCGACCGCGAGTTCGACGCGGTTGTGACCGGCCCGCTCACCTGACCGGCCCCCGGCCAGAACACATCACCCCCGATCGGAGACCCCCATGACATCTGCCATAGCCGTTTCCGGGCTGGTCAAGACGTACGGGCCGGTACGCGCCCTCGACGGCCTCGACCTGACCGTGCGCCAGGGAGAGGTGCACGGCTTCCTCGGCCCGAACGGGGCGGGCAAGAGCACCACCATCCGCATCCTCCTGGGCCTGATCCGGGCCACCTCGGGCAGCGCCCGGCTGCTGGGCGGCGACCCCTGGGCGGACGCCGTGGCGTTGCACCGGCGGCTGGCGTACGTGCCGGGCGACGTGGAGCTGTGGCCCAACCTGACCGGCGGCGAGGCGATCGACGTACTCGGCCGGTTGCGCGGCGGGCTCGACGCCAGGCGCAGGAACGAGCTGATCGAGCGGTTCGAGCTGGACCCGAAGAAGAAGGCGCGCACCTATTCCAAGGGCAACCGCCAGAAGGTGGCCCTCGTCTCCGCCTTCGCCGCCGACGTGGACCTGCTGATCCTGGACGAGCCCACGAGCGGGCTGGACCCGCTGATGGAGGCGGTCTTCCAGCAGGTCGTCGCCGAGGCCAAGGCGGCCGGCCACACCATCCTGCTGTCCAGCCACATCCTCGCCCAGGTCGAGAACCTGGCCGACCGCGTCACCATCATCCGGTCGGGCCGCACCGTGGAGTCGGGCACGCTGGAGCGACTGCGGCACCTGACCCGCACCACGATCGTGGCCACCACCGCCGCCCCGGTCACCGGCCTGGACCGGCTGCCCGGCGTGCACGACCCGGCGGGCCACGGCGAAGGCGTGCGGTTCAGCGTGGACAGCGAGCATCTGGACGCCGCCGTCCGGCACCTGACCACGTTCGGCATCCGCTCGCTGATCAGCCATCCGCCCACGCTGGAGGAGCTCATGCTCCGGCACTACGGCGTCAAGGAGGCGGCATGACCACGCTCGCCCCGGCACACGGCCGCACCGCGGCGCCCACGGCCGGCGGCCACCTGACCGGCACCGCCGCCATGGTACGGCTGGCGCTGCGCCGCGACCGGATCAAGCTGCCCGTCTGGCTCATCGCCATCACCGTCATGGTCCCGCGCTTCTACTACGCGGCCGCCACCATCGTCGCCCCGACCCCGGAGACCAGGGCCGAAGCCGCGCAACTGATCAGGACGTCCTTCATGCGGGTGCTCGCCGGCCCCGTCTTCGGCGAGCGGGCCGTCACCTCGCAGAGCTACTTCCTGGCCGCCTACTGGGTCGAGTTCCTGCTCGCCGCCGCGCTGATGAACATCCTGCTCATCACCCGGCACACCCGCGCCGAGGAGCAGACCGGCCGAGCCGAGCTGATCCGGGCCGCGGTCGTCGGCCGGCACGCCCAGCTCACCGCCGCCCTGATCGTCTCCGGGATCGGCAACGCCGCGCTCGCCGTCCTCACCGCCGCCGCGGCGATCAGCATCGGGTTCCCGGCGGGGAGCGCGCTGCTGTTCGGCGCCTCTCTCGCCGCGTCCGGGCTGGTCTTCGCCGCGATCACGGCGGTCACCGTGCAGATCACCGAGCAGCCCAGAGGGGCCACTGGGATGGCGGGCGCGGTGCTCTTCACCGCGTGGATCGTCCGCGGCGCCGGAGCGCTGCAGAGCCAGGAGGGCGGACCGGTGTTCTGGCTGTCGCCCATCGGCTGGTCCCAGCAGACCCGGGTACTGGCCGGTGACCGCTGGTGGCCGCTCGGTGTGTCCGTGCTGCTCGCCGGGCTCCTGATCGCCGGCGCCTACCGCCTGGCCGGCCGCCGGGATCTCGGCGCCGCCCTGATCGCCGCGCGTCCCGGCCGGGCCGCGGCGCCGTCGTGGCTGCGCTCGCCGTTCACCCTGGCATGGAGGCTGCAGCAGCCGGCCATCGGCTGGTGGGCGGCGGCGTTCCTCGCCGCCGGTCTCGCGCTGGGCGGCCTCACCGGCGGCATGGCGACCACCGACCTGGCCGTCTTCTCCGCCGGAGCGGACACCGGGCGGGCCTGGATCAGCCTCATGGTGTTCTCAGGATCCCTCTACACCGGCGTCTTCGCGCTCCTGTCGGTCGTCCGGCTGCGTACCGAGGAGGTTCGCGGCCTGGCCGGACCCGTGCTCGCCGGGCCGACCGGCCGATCGGCGTGGTTCGCCTCGTCCCTGACGGTCTCCGCGCTCGGGACGGTCGTCCTGCTGGCGGCCTACGGCGCCGGGCTCGGCGCCGGCGCCGCCGTCTCGACCGGCGAGCCCGCTCTCGCGGCGGAGATCATCACGGCGAGCCTGCTCCGGCTTCCGGAGGTGCTGGTGCTGCTCGCCATCCCCGCCGCGCTCTTCGGGCTCGCCCCGCGCGCCATGGCCGCGGCCTGGGTCGTGTTCCTCTACAGCGCGCTCGTGCAGGTCTTCGGGCCGTACGCGGGCGTACCGGAATGGCTGGCCAACACCTCCGTCCTGTCCCACCTGCCCTGGCACCCCCTGGGCACGTTCACCCCGGTGGCCACGGTCGTGCTGACGGTGCTCGCCGCCCTGCTGACCCTCCTCGGCCTGTACGGCCTGCGCCGCCGCGACCTGGCGTGAGATCAAGGCGCGTCAGCGCCGCCGCAGCTTCGCGAGCATCAGGGTCGGGTCGTTCCCGGCCAGGTTGGCGCCGTTGGTCACATAGACCCGATTCCCTCGGACGGCGACGGCCGTGGTCCCCTGCATGCCGTCCTCGGCGTCCAGCAGGGTCTCCTGGGCGCCGTCCGCGCCCACCCGTACGAGCTTGCTGCTCTGGTTGATCGCGGCGAGGATCTCGGTGCCCCGGCCGGTGAAGTCGAAGTCGTCGATGCCCTCCAGCCCCGTCGCCCGGACCTCGGCGCGGCCGGAGCCGCCGTCCCTGGTCACCGGGATGCGGACGATGGTGCCGCGGTCGGAGTTGCTCGCCCACACCGCGCCGTCGCGGATCTTCATGCCGTTGGCGCCGAAGAAGCCACTGGGCGCCAGGGCCGGGTCCGCCGACCACACCGAGGCCGCGCCGCCGCGCAGCGGGGCCTGCCAGATACGCCCGCCGGTGGAGTCGGTGACCAGGAAGCGGCCCCGCTTGCCGTCGATGACCAGCGCGTTCGGCATGGTGTCGGCAGGCAGCGGCACGACGAGCCGGGGCCCACCGGAGCGACGAACCTGCCAGATCCCGGTCAGCCCGCCCTGCCCGGAGGAGTAGAGGAAGTACAGGGCGCCATCGTCCGACCGGGCGACCCCGGTCACCACAGGGGTCCCGATGACCGGTGTGGTTCCGCCGCCTCCCGGAGGCAGCGGCATGGTGACGAGCACCTGGACGGCCCCGTCCCGCGTGACCCGCACCACCTGGCGGGCGGGGATCATGCCGATGACCACGCCGCCCCCGGGCTCCAGGGCGATGCTCTCGGCGACCTGGCCCGCGGCCCGGTCGAAGTGGACGAGGACGCGCACGTCGCCCAGGCGGGTGCCGCCACCGTGGCCGGGATGCGCCGGGGCGGTGGCCAGGACCCCGGCCAGGGCCGGGGCCGGGGCCGCGAGGGCCGCCGGGGCCGCGGCGAGCAGGGCGGCGAGGCCGAGCGCGGCGGCGCGCCGCCGCAGCCCGGTGGGTCGGTGGAAGGACATGGTCTTCCTTTCGGTCGTGCGGGCTGGAGAGGGTGTGCTCCTACTGCCGGGACGGGTGCGGCACCTGCTCGGCGGCCGGTTCGAGGGACCGTACGCGTCCTCCGACCGCCCCTCGCCGCCGCGGACTGTATCGCGCAGTACAGAGGGTCTGCCGCCAGACTGTATCAGCAAGTACAGAAAGTCTGTACTATGGGATACAGAACACGGAGGAGGCTGCATGGGGCACACACCGGCCACCGCGCGGGGTCGCGCGACCCGAGAGCGCATCCTCGATGCGGCGGCAGACCTCATCCAGCGGCGCGGCGTCGCGGCGGTGACGCTGGACGACGTCGAACGCGCCGCGGGGGTCGGCCGCAGCCAGCTCTACCACTACTTCGACGACCGCGACGATCTCATCCGCTCCGTGGTCCATTCCACCGTGGACAAGGTGCTGGCCGCGCAGGAACCGCTGCTCCTGGAGGTCGACTCACTGGCCGGCATCGACCGCTGGTTCGACGCGATCGTGGCCAACGGGACGCGGCAGGACGCGGTGGGCGGCTGCGCGATCGGTTCCCTGGCCAGCCAGCTCAGCGGCCGGGACGACCTCACAAGACAGGCGTTCGTGGACGCCTTCGCACGCTGGGAGGCCCCCCTCATCGCGGGCCTGCGCCGGATGCAGGAGTCGGGCGAGCTGCGCCCGGACGCCGACGTGACGGAACTGGCCGACCTCACCATGGCCGCGATCCAGGGCGGCCTCCTGCTGGCCCAGGTCCGCCGTTCACCGGACCAGCTCCGTCTCGCCCTGCGCGGCGCACGGGCGGCACTGGAGGACGCGCTCACCCCCCAGCCCTGAACGCGATCCGCCTGCCGGGTCTCGCCGAGCTCGGTGACGACCCGAGCTCGGCCGCGACGGAGACACCATCTGCGTGCGCCTGATCCGTACGCTCTCGGCCCGCGGCGTTCTCTTCGGCACCGTCGAGACCGCGTTGCTGGCCGCCCTCATGGCCGCGACCGACCCCGGCGCCCTCTACCGCCCCAGCGGCCTGCCCGTCGCGACCACCTGACCGACGCCGAGGCCCTCATCACCCGGGGGCCGGCACGGACGACGTGGCCGGGATGACCGAGGTCGTCATCCCGGCCAGGGTGAGCTTGAGCGTCGGCGCGATGGTGCCGCCGAAGGCGGCTCGTGCCCGCGCCGGTTCCGCGTGCCGGAGATCCCGGCCGGAGGGCGATCGGTAGTTGGCGAAGCTGACCACGTCCAGGTCGGGGAGCACCAGCCAGGCGTAGGCCTGATCCGGTTCGGCGGCGGGGTTCTGGATCACGAGTCCGGACCCGTTCAGCGGCTCGTACGGCCCGGCCAGGCTGGGCGCGGCGAAGCCGTAGAGCCCGGTGGGCGCGAGGCCGGCCGGATGGAAGGTGTGACGCTGGGTGCAGAAGAAGAGGTAGTACCACCCGTGGTGGACGACGATGTGCGGGCGTTCCAGCTCGTGGTTGACGCCCTCGGCCACGAGGAGAGGCGGGAGGAGCGACCAGGCGCCGCCGCGTGTCTCGGCCAGGGCGACGGCGCCGCTGAAGCCGTCGTCCCCTGCGACGGACGCGGCGATGAGCAGGTACTCGCGCCCGTCGGCCGGGTCGCGGAACCAGCCCGGATCGCGGAATGCCGCAATGCGTCCGGGCGCGCCGACGAGCTCATCCGCCGGCAGGTACACGCGGCCGTCGGAGCGGAGGATCTCCCGATGCCCGGCGCGGTGGTCCAGCAGAATCCGGCCACCGCCGGCGATCAGGGCGGGGCGCGTCTCGACGACAGTCTGTCCGAACGTCGGGCGTGCTTCACCGCGCCGGCCGGCGGCCGTGTAGAACACCGACACCGTGCCGTCGGACCGGCGGACCGCCGATCCCGACCACTCGCGGCTGCCGGGTGAGGCGCCGTCGGCGAACGCGGGGCCCAGGTCCGTCCACCGGCCGCCGCCCTTGGCGAGCAGGCGGATGCGGGCGAGGTCGTGGCGCTCCTCGGGGTGGCCGAGAGCAGGGGCCGACAGCCCCATCCACAGCTCCTGACCGCTGATCAGGCAGGTCGAGCCGTCCTCCTCCTGGACCGGCCACACGTCCCACAGGTCGTGGTCCGGCAGGACCCGGGGTGCGTCCGCCGGGCCGATGACGGGCGCGGTGGTCGTGGCGGCTTCGGTCAGCAGGCCGAGGTGCCGGCGTGTCCAGCGCGCCGGCCGGGGCCATGCGCGCGATTCGTCCCGTGGTGCGCTCATCGCCGTCAGCCCTTCACGGAGCCCTGGAGCAGGGCCGTGACGAAGCGCCGCTGGAAGATGAGGAAGATCACCAGCGTGGGGGTCAGGATCAGCAGCGACCCGGCGCACAACAGCGGGATGTCGGTCCCCCACTGGCCCTGGAAGGCGCCCAGGGCGCCGGACATGGTGCGTTTGACGGGGTCGTCCACCAGGACGATCGCCAGCAGGAACTGGTTCCAGGTCCACAGGAACAGCAGGATGCCCAGCGAGGAGATCGCCGGCATGGCCAGGGGGACGTGGATGCGCCGGAAGAGCTGCCACACGTTCGCGCCGTCGATCCGCGCGCTTTCGGACAGCTCCCCGGGCATGTTGACGAAGTGCGCGCGCATCCAGAAGACCGAGAACGGCATGAACAGGCCGATGAGCGGCAGGATGATCGCCCAGCGGGTGTTCAGCAGCCCCATGTCGCGGATCTGGTAGTACAGCGGCGTGATGACGCCCTCGAACGGAAGGGTCAGGCCGAGCACGAACAGCAGGAAGACCAGGCGGCTGCCGGCCATGCGCAGGTGGCCGAGGGCGAAGCCGGCCATCGTGCCCAGCAGGATCGAGATCGGCACCACACCCAGCACGATCAGCACGCTCGACTTCAGCAGCTCGCTCATGTTCGCGGCCTGGAAGGCGGTGACGAAGTTGCCCCATTGGGGATCGCTCGGCCAGGCCAGCCCGACCGGGTAGGTGCCCGAGGGATGCAGGGCGGTGACGAACAAGCTGAGGAACGGCAGGATGGTGACCGCCATCAGCAGGACGAGCAGCAGCCGTCCGGTCCATGCCTCCCGCCGCGCGATGATCATTGGTCGGTGTCCTTGGTGAGCCGTTGGATGGGAAGGGCGATGGCGATCACGAGCACCATGAGCACCATGGCCAGGGCCGAGGCCATGCCCACCTCGCGTTCGGAGAAGGCCAGGTAGTAGATCTGCAGGCCGGGCACCATGGTGGCGTTGCCCGGACCGCCCTGGGTGGAGATGTAGACGATGTCGAAGCTCGCCAGGGCCGCTATCACGGTCACGGTGACGCAGACGCCGATCTCCTGCCGCAGGCTGGGGACGGTGATGGAGACGAACTCCCGCCACGCCCCGGCGCCGTCCAGCCGGGCGGCCTCGTACAGCGCCGGATCGATCTTGCTCATGCCGGCCAGGAGCAGGATCGTGCACAGGCCGAGGAGCACCCACGCGCCGATCATCCCGACCGCCGGCAGCGCGGTGGAGAGGTCGCCCAGCCAGGCCCGGGTCACCCCGCCGAGTCCCACAAGCGAGAGCAACTGATTGACCACCCCGGTGGACGACAGCAGCCAGCTCCACGCGATGCCGGCGGCGACGAGCGGGATGACCTGCGGCAGGAACAGCACCGTGCGCGCGACCAGGGCGAGCCGGCTCTGGGCGATGCGCCGGATCGTCGCGGCGATCGTCAGGCCCAGCACGACCGGGATCACGCTGAAGAACACGATCAGCTTGAAGGCGTTCACCAGCGAGTCGAACAGGTCCGGGTCGGTGAAGACCTTGGCGTAGTTGGCCAGTCCCACCCAGGTGGACGGGCCGATGCCGTCCCACCGGTACAGCGAGTACTGGGCCGTCAGAGCGATGGGGCGCAGGACGAAGACGGCGTAGAAGGCGAACGCCGGGATCACGAACAGCCAGCCGGCCCATCCACGCGCGCTCCGCGCCTTCGCCACGGCCGCCGGCCTCGGCGGGGACTGGCCGGGAACGGGCCGCGTCATGCTCAGTTCCCTTCGAGCTGGCTCGTGTAGTCGGCCTGGACCGCCTTGAGCAGCCCTTGCGGCGTCTGCTGCCCGGCCACCAGCTTCTGCAGGTTGGGGGTCCAGCTCTTGGCGTAGATGGCGCCGGTGGCGTTGGCGATGAAGTCCATCGCGCCGTTGTCCTTGGCGATGTCCGCCCCGGCGGCCAGGGTGCCCGCGGTGACCGTGTCCGCGGCCACGTCCGGCATGTACGCGTCGGCCGGGCCCATCGGATGCGACCCGCCGACCTCGACGGTGATCTCGCGTGCCTTCCTGTCGGTCGCCACCCAGTTGAGGAAGAAGGCCGCGCAGTCGGCGTTCTTGGCGTTCGCGCCGATCCCGAAGGTGAGGGGGGCCGACATGGTGGCCCGCTTGCCGCCCTTCTGCGCGGGCGGCATCAGCAGGAAGCCCACGTCGCCCGGCATCTGCTTGTCGAGGTTGCCCGACTCCCAGTCGCCGTTGAACATGAACAGGCCCTGGCCGTCGATGAAGCGGCTCATCATGGTGGCGTAGTCGACGGCGTTGACGTCCTTTTGAAAGTATCCTGCCTTGACCCACCGCTCCAGGTGCTGGGCGGCCCGCAGGTTGGACGGGGTGTCGATCGTGGCCCCCGGCTTCTGGAAGATCCAGTCGTTGATCGGCCCGGGCGGGCCGTAGGAGGCCATGAGACTTTGCAGCGGGAACGCCAGGCCGCCGGTGGCTCCGCCGTTGAACTGCACGATGGGCGTGATGCCCGCGTCCTTGGCCTTGGCCAGCGCCGCGTCGAACTCCTCCAGCGTGGCGGGTGGCGTGGACATCCCGATCCGGGCGGCGAGCTTCTTGTTGTAGAAGACGCCGGTCATGCTGAAGTTGAGCCCCATCGCGTACAGGGAGCCCTGGCCGCGCGGTCGCCCGCCGGGCCCGAGGCGCAGTTGCTCAAGCTGCGAGGCCGGCCACTTGTCCCAGCCGAATGCCTGCGCGTAGCCGTCCAGGTTCTTCAGCAGGTTGTCCTTGACCAGTTCGGAGACCTGGGGCAGGCGCATCAGGTCGGGCGGGTTGTCCGCCAGGACGCGGGGCGCGTTCTGCGTGATCACCGCGAACTGGTCCTCCCGGATGTTCCAGGTGACGTTGGGGTGCTGCTTGGAGAACTCGGTGGTCAGGGCCTTGGGCAGCGGGAAGCCGGTCTCGAAGTAGCCGTTGAGCGCGACCGGCGCCGTGCCGCACGTGGGCGTCCCGGACAGGGGCGCGCTGGCGGAGGCCGCGGGTTGCGGGCTGTTGCTGCCGGGAGCCCCGCAGGCGGCGGCCAATGCCCCGACGGCGACCACGAGCGCTGCGGTGGACCTGCCGGGGCGAACGCGACGAGCCATGTGCCTCTCCTTCGCTGCTGGGACGCGTGGCAATGGCATTCCCCAATTGCTAAATCGGGTTAGCGCCCGATAGTCTCACCATGCGCGTCGCGAGGTGTCAACCCCCCGTAACACATCCTTGACGATCGGAGGTCCCCGGGTGAGCCCACGACGGGTCACGCTGGCCGACGTGGCCAAAGCGGCCGGCGTCTCCCGCCCGACCGCCTCACTGGTGCTGTCCGGCCGTGGCCGCGAGCTGCGCATCTCTCAGGACGTCGAGCAGCGAGTCCTGCGAGCCGCCGACGAGTTGCAGTACCGGCCCAACATCGTCTCCGTGGGCCTGCGCACGGGCAGCACCCGCACGATCGGCTTCGTCTCCGACACCGTCGCCACCTCACGCCTGGCCGGCGACATGATCAAGGGAGCGCTGGAGGCCGCCCGCGAACGCGGCGTCATGCTGTTCATCGGCGAGACCGAAGGAGACCCCGAGCTCGAACGCCTCCTGCTGCAGGCCATGCACGACCGTCAGGTCGACGGACTCATCCTGGCCTCGATGTTCACCAGGACCATCAAGGTGCCCAAGGGCGTCACGGCCGCTCCCGCCGTCCTGCTCAACGCGCTGCCCAAACAGCCCGGCACCCTGCCCGCCGTCATCCCCGACGAGATCGAGGCCGGGCGCCTCGCCGCCCGGGTGCTCCTCGACGCCGGCCATCGCGAGGGCATCTATGTGATCGGCGCCGGCCCCGGCATGCGCAACGTGCCCCCCGACACCGTAGCGGGGGTGGAACGGCTCAGGGGCATCCGCGAGGCGCTCGGCGAGGCGGGCGTCAAGCTCGCGGGAGGCCGCCTCTGTGAGGACTGGCAGCCCGAGTACGGCCTGACCGAGACGCGGGAGCTGTTGCGGACCAGGCGCCCCCGCGCGTTGATCTGTTTCAACGACCGCATCGCCATGGGCGCGTACCAGGCGCTCGACGACGCCGGGCTCAAGGTGCCACAGGACGTCTCCGTCGTCTCGTTCGACGACCATCCCATCGCCTCGTGGATACGGCCCAAGCTGACGACCGTGGCGCTGCCCCATTACGAGCTCGGCCGCAAGGCCGTTGACGTGCTGTTCGACGAGATCGGCCGCGATCAGCCCGACCCCGGCCGGAAGGGCGAGGTGCACCGGGTCACGATGCCCCTCCGGACGCGGGAGTCCGTGGCGCCGCCGCACACCGGCGGGTCCGCCGGCTGACCGCCATCGGCGCCTGGAGCACACCGCACCGACGGCCCCGTGTTCCCGATGCGGTTCACCCGGCCAGAGGCCCCTACACCCGCCTGCCGGCGGTGTCGGCGCCGGCCGCGGCCGGCATGCGCATGTGGGCGAGCGGCCGGTGCGTGAGCGGCGGCGACTGCCAGGCCGCCGTGAAGGTGTCGCCGGCCGGGTTCAGGGTCAGGCGCAGGCGGTGCGGGGTCTCCAGGAAGACCACATCGACGTGGAGTTCGCCGTCGGACCAGGCCCACGCGGTGGCCCAGACGTCGGTGGTGGTCCAGCGGCCGGCCGGGCCGAGGGCCGCCGTGACCGGCGGGCCGTCGTCGGTCAGGGTCATCTCGCCGGGGCTCAACTCCACCGTACGCAAACGACCGACCTGGTTCTCCGGGCCCGGCCGGTAGGTCGCCCTGGTGATCGCGCCGGTCGTACCCGCCGGAAGGGCCAGGTCCGGGGTGAGAGCCGGCCACGGCCCCTCCGGGCCGCTCTCCGCGGTCAGGGCCGGCAGCAGATGCGCCCACACCTGATCGAGCACCCCCTGCATGTTCGGGCTCTGCGCGGTCATCGCCACCACCGCGTCGGCCTCCGGCAGGACCAGCGCGAACTGGCCGTGCGCTCCGGCGGCGCGGTACCCGTGCCGGCTGACCCAGAACTGGAAGCCGTACCCCTGCCGCCAGTCCGGATCGGGACCGTCGGTGGCGACCTGCGACCGGGTGGCCTCGGCGACCCACTCGGCCGGCAGCAGCCGTTCGCCCTGCCAGACGCCGTCGTCCAGATAGAGTTGTCCGAGCTTGGCGATCGCCTCGGTGGTCGTGTGCAATCCGAGATGGGCCAGCTCATCACCGGCCGAGTCGCGCCACCACCCGTGCGTGTCGATGCCCAGCGGCTCGAACAGCCGAGGCCCCAGGAAGGCGGCCGGCGAGCCGCCGCCGACCTTCCGCACGATCGCGGCGAGTGTGCTCGTGCACGGCTGGTTGTAGGCGAAGAACGTGCCCGGTTCGAACTCCGGCGGCAACAGCAGCAGGCCGAGCGCCGTGTCACCCTCCCCGGCCCGGTACGCCTGCTCCTCCCGCTCGCCGGCGTGCCCGCTGGCCATCGCGGCCACATGCCGGACCAGCGTGGCGCGTGACCGCGGATCGGTCACCCGGGCGTCCCACTCGGGAAAGTAGGACAGCACGGTGGCGTCCAGGTCGGCCAGGCCCTCGGCCACCGCGAAGCCGAGGGCGGTCGAGACGAAACTCTTGCTCAGCGAATACAGCACCCGCGGCGACTCCGGCCGGTACGGACGCCACCAACGCTCGGCCACCACGTGGCCGTGCCGCAGCACCATCAGGCTGTGCAGCTCGACGTCCGGCAGAGGGGCGAGGGCGGCGATGAACGCGTCGATGCCGGTCGCGTCGACGCCCTGCTCGGCGGGAGTGCTCCTGGGAAGACGATCGCTCATCGTTCTCCTCGGCTGCTCATCGTTCTCCTCGGCGGTCGAGCCGGCCGGACGTCACCATGCGACGTCCACCAGGACCTTGCCGACCGCGCCGCCCTCCACAGCCCGGTGGGCGTCGGCGGTGCGGTCGAGCGGAAAGCGGACCAGGGGCAAGCCGTGCTCCTCCCCGACCGGCAGGGCGCCGTCGCGGACCGCGGCGGCGACGTCCTCGGCGGCCGCGGCGCGCACCTCCGGACCGGCCGTGTAGAGCACCAGGAACTGGAAGCGGGCGTTCAGCACCATGTTCCGCAGCACGTCCAGTTCGACCGGTTTGCCACCGTCGTTGGCGTAGGTCGAGATCGTGCCGCGCGTCCGCAGCACGGCCAGGTCCAGGGCGAGGTTCGCGCCGAGCGCCACCTCGGCGACGATGTCGACGCCGTCCGGGGCGACCTTGCGGATCTCGGCGGCCGGGTCGCCCTCGCGATAGTTGATCACGTGGTGGGCGCCCGCGGCGGTGGCCAGCCGGGCCTTCTCCGGGCCGCTGACCGTGCTGACCACGGTGGCCCCGGCCCACCGGGCGAGCTGGATCACCGCGTGCCCGACCGCCCCGGCCCCGCCCGCGGCGAGCACCACCCTGCCGTCGAGCGCGCCGGGCCGCAGACGGCTCGGCCCGTCCTCGGCGACGGTGAGCGCGCGGTGCGCGGTGAGCGCGGGGACGCCGAGTGAGGCGCCGACGTCGAAACCGGCCGCGTCGGGCAGCGGCACGGCCTGCTCGGCGGGGACGACGGTGAACTCGGCGGCGGTGCCGGTGGGCCGCCCGGCGGCGGCCATGAACAGCCAGACCCGCTGACCGACCCGGCTCTGATCGACCCCCTCACCGACGGCGTCGATCACGCCGGCGCCGTCCAGGTGCGGAGTGACCTCCGGGAACCTCTTGGGGCCCGCGGCGCCGGAACGGGCCTGCCAGTCGGTCGGGTTGACCCCGGACACGGCGATCCGGACCCGAACCTCGCCTGGGCCGGGCACGGGCAGGTCGCGCTCGACGAGCCGAAGAACGTCGGGGCCGCCGTTGTCGCGGTAGACGATGGCCTTCATTGTCAGTGATCACTCCACTCGGTGGTGATGCCGTGGCAGAACAGGGCGTCCATGGCCGTACGCGTCTCCCGGCTAACCGATCGGGATGTCGGCGGAGCGGGACTCGACGGCGTCGAGGACGGCGAGGGTGGCGTCGTCGAGGGTGATCTCGCCGACCGCCATGTTGGCCTCAAGGTGGGCGGCGTCGGCGGTGCCGGGGATGAGCAGCACGTTCGGGGCGTGGTGCAGCAGCCAGGAGAGGCCGACCTGGGCGGGCGTGACGCCCAGCGACTCGGCCACGGCGCGGACGGCCGGCTCCTCGGTGACCTTGGGCAGGCCCGGGAAGGCCCCGCCGAGCGGGAAGAACGGCACCCAGGCGATGCCCTCGGCGGTGCACAGCCGCAGCATGTCCTCGTCGTCGCGGGAGACGAGACTGTAGGCGTTCTGCACGCAGACGATGCCGGCCGGCAGGGCGCGGCGCAGGCCGTCGAGGGTGACGCTGCTCAGGCCGATCGCGCCGATCTTGCCCTCGTCGCGCAGGGCGATCATGGTCGCGAGCTGGTCGTCGAGATCGACCACCTGGTCGCCCTCGGGGCGCAGGCCGGGTCCGGTGTCCAGGCGCCGGAGGTTGACCACCGGGATCCGATCGACGCCGAGGCTGCGCAGGTTGTCCTCGACGCTGGCCCGCAACTGCTCGGGCCGCTGCGCGACCCGCAGCGGCAGGCGCCCGTCCGGGTCGGGGTCGGCGCCGACCTTGGTGACGACCAGAACATCGTCTTCGGGGCGCAGGGCTTCGCGGATCACGGCGTTGGCGAAGCCGAAGCCGTAGAACTCGGCGGTGTCCACGTGATTCACGCCCAGTTCGACCGCGCGGCGCAGCAGCGCGACGGCCTCGGCGCGGCGGTCGTGCAGGCGCTCGAGCTGGAGCGCGCCGTAGCCGAGCCGGGACACGGCCCGGCCGGCGAACGGAGCGGTAGAGGTGCTCATGAGTGTCTCCTCGATCGATGATCGCAACACGGTGTACGACGGGCGGACGCAGAGCGCCTGGACGATCGCCGTGGCGCGCTCCCGGGCCCGAGCCGCCCCAGGCCGACGTCCATCGGCGGCTACGACGCCTTCCGCACGGTGGCACCGGCCCCGGCGACACGCCCCCGGGCCTGACCGGCGATCAGGGGTGAGCTGCCCAGTTCGTCATCCTCACCGCACGACCCCGGTCGCTCGGCAGGTCGTGAGCCGCCCTCGCCCGACGTTCCCATGGCCCACACCCTACGGCTATGGAATGACAGATAGCAATATTTGTCAGCCAGATATCGACAGACACTCGCAGCTCTTTGACTTCTGTCAGTGCGCTAACGTACGTTCCTCGCTGGGGAAGCCCGGCGGCCCGGCAGGGAGGCTCGACAAGGAGGTCTGATGCGCGGGGAGCCACTCGACGCGGAGACGATCGTGTCGGCCACCGAGGAGGTGCTGCGCCGCCACGGTCCGGAAAAGGCCACGGTGCTGGATGTCGCGCGGCTGCTGGGAGTGAGCCACGGGAGCGTGTACCGGCATTTTCCGTCCAAGGCGGCGCTGCGCGAGGCCGTGATCCGGCGCTGGCTGGACCGGGTGCAAGAGCAGCTCGCCGCGGCGGTTCAGGCTCCCGGACTGACCCCGCCCGACCGGTTGCGCGCCCTGCTCACCGCCATGTTCGCCGCGAAGTGGGCGAAGGCGAGGGAAGACCCGGAACTGTTCGCCACCTTCCGGGTGCTGGCGATGGAGCACAGCAGCGTGTCCTCGGCCCATATCGCCTTCCTGCTCGCCCAGATCCGCGCCATCGTCGCCGACGGCATCGCCGGCGGCGACTTCGCAGCCGGTGAGCCAGAGGTGATCGCGCGAGCCGTCCTCAACGCGACCAGCCGCTTCCACCACCCGACGCACGCCCCGGAGTGGCGCTCCCCCGAGGTCGAAGCGGAGTCCGAGGATGTCGTCTCGCTCATCCTCAACGGCATCCGGGCACGGTGACGGCCGCCTCAGGCGATCAGGCGGCAGGGCGCCGCTGACGACGCCGCCGGTGACCGTCGCCCGCCCCCGACCCAGGGGCGCGCCAGGCGAACGCGCTCACGAGGCCCGCCGGCAGGCCGGGCAGATGCCGTAGATCTCTTCGGGCTGGAACCCGTCCATGTCCTCCTCCCCCGAGCGCTCGATCACCAGCCTGCAGATCCTGCAGATGAGGTGGTGATGCCTGACAGGCCCGCAGAGCCGGTAGGTCGCCTCCCCGACCTGGGAGAACACGTGGACCAGGCCCGCCATGGCCAGCGAGGACACCGCCCGGTACACCGTGCTGAGGCCGATCGCCTCGCCCCGTTCGACGAGTTCGAGATGGATCTGCTGAGCCGCGACCGGCCGCGTGTGCCCCGCCAAAACCTCAAGGACGGCGATCCGGTGCGGGGTCACCCGGATACCGGCCTCTTCGAGCACCACCTGCCAGCGTGTGCCGACCATGTCCACCACCATCCGACTTGACAATGGTTTTCATTTTCCTACAGGGTTTGAGCCGAATGCACCAGCCCTCAGTGAGGAGAGATCGTGTTTCGGCGGCTACGCCTGCGCGGCTCGGCCCCGGCGATCCCGGCCGTACACCACCTCAGAGAGGACGCAGCCCATGGCCGACGACCGCGTACCCGTGACCGTGCTCACCGGCTTTCTCGGATCGGGCAAGACCACGCTGCTCATCAAGACGCACCTGGACGAGGTCAAACCCGAGGGCGTGGAGAACGAAGCCGTCGAGCAGGTCGGCTTCGGCTCGCGTTCGGTGGGCCGCCTCCGAGCGGGTGGCCGTCGCCGACGGCCGGGGCGCGGGTGCTCGACCGGTCAGGCCAGGAGCTGTGGCGTACGGCCGACGCCCCGAGCACGGTGACCGACCTGGCCTGGACGCGCGACGGCAGGCGCCTGGCCGTGTGCGCCTACAACGGCGTGTACTGCCACGAACGCCACCAGGCCGCACCGGTGGCCGCGTACCCCGACGGCGGCTCGCACCTGGCCATCGCGATCACTCCCAACGGGCGCTGGATCTGTACCGGCAACCAGGACTCCAGCATCCGCATCTGGCGCGCCCGCGACGCCGCCGAGCCGACCATGTCGGGCTACAACGCCACGCCTGATCCCCGGGCACGACGGCGTCCGCCTGTGGCGGGTGCAGGTGGGGCGTCCCGGCCGGACCATGACGGCGTTGCGGACGCGGCGAGCATGACCGCCTCATGCGACCGGCAGCTCAAACCAGCAGAAGCACGAAGCTGGCGTAGTGACTGAAGGTAGGTGAGATCGCGCTTCCGGTGGCCATCCATGCCCCGCTGAGCAGGACGGGGCCGGTGATGCGGTTGTCCGGCGGCGTCTCGCGCAGCAACGCCTGGACGCGCCGGGCCACCTGGAAATCGGCGGCGCCGGGATACCAGGCCGGGGTGGCCGCGGGGTTGGCGAGGGCCACGCGCGCGATCGTGCGCGCGGTCAGGGCACGGTCGCCGACGGCTTCCGCGGCGTCCTCGTCGGCCCAGCGCTCAAGGGCCAGACGCAAGGCGCGGTGCGCGCCCGCCAGCGCGGGGACGATGCGGGCGGCGAGGGCGCCGAACATCAGATACAGGTGATGGCGGTGCTTGATGTGCGCGGCCTCGTGGCGGAGCACCACCTCCAGTTCGCGGCCGGTCAGCAGCCTGACCAGGCCGGTGGAGAGGATCACCCCTCCGTCTCTTCCGGGCAGGGCGGCGGCGAAGGGGCGTTCGTCGGCCACCACTCCCGTGCCCAGGTTACGCACGTGCCGCAGATCCGCCCGCTGCCGGAGCACGGTGCGGACCCCCGCGACGGTCATGGCGCACAGGGCCAGGGCGGCCACGACGGCGACCGGCATGGGCACCGGTCCGTGCTCCAGGAAGAAGTCGCCGACGATGCCGGCGTCGGCGGCCGTCACGGCGGTCACCGCGGCCAGGATGGCGAACAGGAGCGTGCAGAGCACGGCGAGGACCGTGGCGCCGATGAGAACGGCGAGGATCCGGGCGGTCCACGCGGGATGCATGCGGGGCTGCCGCCAGGACATGAGCAGGGCCGCGGCGAAGGGAAGCGACGCCGGGATGTAGATCTCCAGGCTCATGCGTCGCTCCTGTGCTCGTCGAGGAGCGCACGCAGCGCCGCCTCTTCCTCGGGGCTCAGACCGTGGACGAAGTGGGTGAGCACTCCCGACGGATCGTGGGCCAGGCGAAGGTGGCCGAACATGCGTTCCGCCGCCAGCCCGGATTCGTCGGCGGTCAGGCGGTACACGTACGCCCGCCCCTTCCTCGCGCGCTCGACCAGGTTCTTCTCCAGCAACCGGAACAGGATGGTGTTGACGGTGGTGTAGGCGGTGCCACCCTCCAGGCGCTCGGCTATGTCGCCCGGGGACAGGAAGTCATCGGCGCCGGCGAGTACGGCGAGGACTTCCGCCTCCAGTTGCCCTAATTTGCGGCGCGGCATCGCATCGACCTCGCTCCTCTCCTCGCTCGGGCGGCCGGGCAGATGCGTCCCGATGCGCCGTGCCGGACCACTGGCCTCCGGCTTCACCCGAACCGTCCGCACACTACTACGGTTGTCATGGTTTCGTCCGGCACGGCGCACCTCGCCCCGAACATGCGCCTCGGCACCATGCCGTCCCGGACCACCGCCGACGCTCACCGCACGCCCCCTCCACCGAGTTTTCACGGCTTTGGCCTGGCCGGCCGTGCACCTATTACATATGTAGTAGCTTGTCGTCACGCCCCGACCGAGCTCACATCCGAGCCCGAGCGCTTCACCCGAGCCCGACGAGGAGTTCATGAAGATCACGGTAGTGAAACCCGGTGACCTGGGCCCGGGCGAGGCCGAGACGTGGCGCACCCTCCTGCGGTCCGGGTCGCCCCTCGTCAACCCATTCCTGTGCCCGGAGTTCACCATGGCGGTCGGGCGACTCCGCGCTGACGTACGGGTGGCGGTCATCGAGGACGGCGGCCGTATCGCGGGGTTCTTCCCGTTCGAGCGGCACAGGTTCGGCATCGGCAAACCGGTCGGCTCCGGCCTCACCGACGCGCAGGGCGCGATCCTCGCGCCCGGGGTACGTCTCGACGTCCCCTGGTTGCTGAAGTCCTGCGGGTTGAGCGTGTGGGAGTTCGACCACCTGGTCGCCGACCAGTTCCCCGCGTATCATTCGAGCCGCCACCCCTCGCCGATCATCGATCTGCGCGGCGGCCTGGAGGGCTATCTCACCGAGATGCAGAAGAACTCCGGCAAGACCTACAAGAGCACCGCCTACAAGGAGCGCAAGCTCGGCCGCGAGGTCGGCGAGGTGCGCCACGACTACGCCGTCACCGACCCCGAGGCGCTGCGCACGCTGCTGGGCTGGAAGAGCGGCCAGTATCGCCGGACCGGGCGCAGCGACCGGTTCGCACGCCCGTGGATCACCCGACTGGTGGAAGACCTCCTCCAGGTGAACACCCCCGGCTTCGCCGGGGTGCTCGATCTGGTGTACGCCGGCGACCGGCCCATCGCCGGACATTTCGGCCTGCGCAGTGACACCGTCCTGGCGGGCTGGTTCCCGGCCTACGACATCTCCTTCGCCCGCTACTCCCCTGGGCTCATCCAGCACCTCGCCATGGTGAAGGCGGCGGCCCAGCGCGGGATCCTGGTGATCGACCTGGGCAGAGGCGAGAAGGAGTACAAGGAGAAGCTGAAGAACGGCGAGCTGGAGGTGGCCGAGGGACGCCTCACCCGCCCGACGCCGTCGGCCGGGCTGCACTGGCTGATCCGCGTGCCGATCCGAGGCGCCCGCAACACCGTCCTCAGCCATCCGCAATTGCTGCGCCCCGCCGACAAGATGCTCAAGATGAGCGGCACGCTGCGCGGAGTATTGCGCGGGCGAGAGAGCGCCGCGCGGGGCGGCTCACGAGATATTCGGAGTTGAGCGGTCAACGGCCACGCGAAATGACACATCGCCGACGCCGCTGTCGCCGGCGGCACTCCCCTGAGCGCGGCGTGAGCGCCTGACATGCCCCTGCACATGCCACAACGCCTTTCATGAAGCGGGGATGCTGTTGCACCCAATACGCAACTAGGCATCATCGACAAATACCCACTTTCGGCGTTTTATCGGCACCCAATTCCCAACTTGCATAATCACCAAATGCTCCGCTTAAATCAGATAAGGGATGTGAAATGGGGTGACCGGCCACGCGCGCCACGCCGGCCGCGACGGCCCTGCCCCTGACGACGAACGGGTGCACTGATGGCGCAAGCAGGTCGGCATTCCGAACACGAGCACCTGCGGGAGCACGCTTACGGCCAGGGGCATGACCACGGCCAAGGGCACGAGCACGGGCACGACCAAGGGCACGGGCACGGACACGGGCATGAGCACGGACACGGGCACCAGCGCGGGCACGGGCATGGACATGCCGGCGGGCGGTTCGCCGGGCGTCGGCTATGGGCTGAAGTGCGTCATCTGTTCACTCCGCACTCCCATGACGCGGCCGATTCCGTGGACGACGCGCTGGAGGCGAGCGGCCAGGGCATCCGCGCGTTGAAG
Source organism: Thermocatellispora tengchongensis (assembly GCF_014202315.1). Lineage (GTDB taxonomy): Bacteria > Actinomycetota > Actinomycetes > Streptosporangiales > Streptosporangiaceae > Thermocatellispora > Thermocatellispora tengchongensis. The sequence continues at coordinate 63,447 of NZ_JACHGN010000023.1, forward strand.
ATCAGTCTCGTGGGCCTGGGCGTCACCGCGCTGCTGCAGTTGGTGATCGTCGCGGTCAGCGGTTCGGTGGCGTTGCTGGCCGACACGGTGCACAACTTCGCCGACGCGCTCACGGCGGTGCCGCTGTGGTTCGCCTTCGTGCTGGGACGGCGGGCGGCGACCCGCCGCTACACCTACGGCTACGGCCGGGCCGAGGACATCGCCGGTGTGTTCATCGTGCTGACGATCGCGGCCTCGGCCGCACTCGCCGGGTACGAGTCCATCCGCAGGTTCTTCGATCCGCAGGAGGTCACCAACGTCGGCTGGGTGTTCGCGGCCGGATTGATCGGATTCGCGGGCAACGAGCTCGTGGCCGTCTACCGGATCCGGGTGGGGCGGCGCATCGGCTCGGCGGCGCTCGTGGCCGATGGCCTGCACGCGCGTACGGACGGGCTCACCTCGCTCGCCGTGGTCTTCAGCGCGGCCGGGGTGGCCCTCGGTTTCCCGCTGGCCGACCCGATCGTCGGCCTGATCATCTGCGCCGCCATCGTGATGGTCCTCGTCCGGGCGGCCAGGGAGATCTACTGGCGGCTGATGGACGGCGTCGATCCGGCGCTGATCTCGCGGGCCGAGGAGGCGCTGTCGTCCGCCCCCGGAGTGACCGGCGTGGACACCGTGCGGATGCGCTGGGTCGGGCATCGGCTGCGCGCCGAGGTCGCCATCCGCGCCACCGGCGACCTGTCGTTCGCCGAGGCGCACGATGTCGCCGACCGGGCCAGGGACGCGCTGCTGCGCGGCGTGCCCAAGCTGGTCGACGCGCTGGTTCACGTGAGCCCCCCATCCCCGGCCAGGGCAGGCGCGGACACGCCCGCGCGGAACCGCCCCTGAGTATCGGTGTGCCGCCACGCTCGGTGGCGTGGCGGCAACCGTCGCCTGCCGCGGCTCGACGCCGTCACCGTCGCGCGGCGCCGCCCCCTTTCCCCGCCGTAGAGCGGCTCTCCTCCGAGGAGAGCGTCGCCGGTGAGCCCTTGCCTGATCCCCTACCTCCACTGGTACCGTAACCATGGTTACTGAAACAGAGGTACTTCATGGATCAGCCTGGGAACTGGGTGCTGCTGGCCTACCGGATGCCACGCGAGCCGTCGGCGCCGCGGATCGCCGTCTGGCGCAAGCTGGAGCGCCTGGGGGTGGCCCGGCTGGGCGATGGCCTGGTCGGGCTGCCCGCCGACGCGCGTACCCGCGAGCAGGTCGACTGGATCGCCGAGGAGATCACCGCCGGGGGCGGCAGCGCCACCGTATGGCTGGCCACGCCCGGCAGCCTGGCCCAGGAGCGCGCCATCGCCGAGCAGATGCAGGCCGCGCGCCGCGCGGAGTACGAGATGATCATCGTTCAGGCCAGGGCCGCCGAAGGCGCCAGAGCGGGCGAACGCTCGCGCGTGGCCAATCGGCTGCGGGCCGAGCTGCGCCGCGTCGAGCGCCGCGACTTCTTCCCGCCCGCCGAGCGCGACGCCGCCCACCAGGCGGTGCGCGCCCTGTCGGCGCCCCCGGAGGCGGCCGGCGACGGCGCGCGGGCGGGCGAGGCCGGTGACGGCGCCACGGCCGCCCTGATACAGGACGCCGAGGGAGCCGGTGCGCCGGAAGGGCGGGCGCGATGAGGTGGGCGACCCGGGCGGGGGTGCACATCGACCGGGCGGCGTGCGCCTGGCTGATCCGCCGCCACCTCGACCCCGAGGCCACGTTCGTGTTCGTCGACGACCCGGCCCAGGTGCCCGCCGACGCCACGCCCTTCGACATGCGCGGCGTGGAGCTGTCCCACCACGGCGCCGACTGCAGCTTCGAGACGATCCTGCGCACCTACGACCTGACCGACCCCGTGCTGTGGAAGATCGCCGAGATCGTGCACGAGGCCGACATCGAGGACGAGCGCTACGAGGCGCCCGAGGCGCCGGGCCTGGACGTCGTCCTGCGCGGGCTGTCGATGACCTGCGACGACGACCGTGTCCTGGAGGTGAGCGGCCCGTTGTTCGACGGGCTGTACGAGTACTACCGCCGGGCGTTCCTGCTCGGCCGCCCGCCCGCGTGACCCGGAGGCGACGATGACCGATTCACGGCAGGAACCCTCCTCCGCGGGGGCCGTGCCCGCCGGCGATGTGATCCCGTTCGGACAGGCCGTACGCGCCTGGTTCCTGATCTCGCTGCAGACCTTCGGCGGGCCCGCCGGGCAGATCGCGGTCATGCAGCGCACTTTGGTGGAGGAGAAACGCTGGATCGGCCAGCAGCGCTTCAACCACGCCCTGAACTACTGCATGCTGCTGCCCGGCCCGGAGGCCCAGCAGCTCGCGATCTACGTCGGCTGGCTGCTGAACGGCACCCGCGGCGGCCTGGTCGCCGGCACCCTGTTCGTACTCCCCGGCATGCTCGCGCTGCTGGTGCTGTCGGCCGTGTACGTCATCTGGCAGGACACCACGGTGGTGACCGCGCTGTTCGCCGGGATCGCCCCGGCCGTGCTGGCCATCGTCGCCCAGGCCGTCATCCGTGTCGCCAGACGCTCCCTGACCCACCCGGCGTTCGTCGCGCTCGCCGTGGCCGCCTTCGCCGCTCTCGCGCTGTTCGCGGTGCCGTTCCCCGTCGTCATCGCCGTGGCCGCGCTCATCGGCTGGACGGTGCGCCAACTCGCCCCGCGGGCGTTCCAGAAGGGCGGCGGGCACGGCGGCGACGGCGGTCCCGCCCCGCTGATCCCCGACGACGCCCTGCACCACGCCCGGCCCAGTTGGCGTTCGGCGGGCACGATCCTGGCCGTCGGACTCGCGGCCTGGTGGCTGCCGGTCGCCGCCGTCGCCCTGGTCACCGGCACCGACAGCGTCTTCACCACCCAGGGCCTGTTCTTCTCCGGCACCGCCCTGGTCACCTTCGGCGGCGCCTACGCCGTGCTGGCCTTCGTCGCCCAGCGCGCCGTGGAGACCTACGCCTGGCTCACCCCGGGCGAGATGGTGCGCGGCCTGGCCCTGGCCGAGACCACTCCCGGCCCGCTCATCATGGTCGTGCAGTTCGTCGCCTTCCTCGGCGCCTACCGCGACCCCGGCGCGCTGACCCCGTGGGCCGGGGCACTGCTGGGAGCGCTGCTGACCACCTGGGTCACCTTCGTGCCCTGCTTCCTGTTCATCTTCCTCGGCGCCCCCTACGTCGAGCGGCTGCGGCACAACACCGCCATCGGCGCCGCGCTGACCGGCATCACCGCCGCGGTCGTGGGCGTCATCGCCAACCTCGCGCTCTACTTCGCCCAGCACACCCTGTTCGCCACGACCCGCATGGAGACCTTCGGCCCGCTGCACCTCCAGGTGCCCGACCTCGCGAGCGTCAACGTACTGGCGCTGGTCATCACCACCGCCGCACTGGTCATGACGTTCGTGCTGCGCTGGCCGATGCTGCGCATCCTGGGCGTCTGCGCCCTGCTCGGCATCGCCTCCCTCCTGCTGCCCTGACCGGGCGGCCAGGGCGAGGGGGTGGGTCCACAGGCCCCCGCCGGTGAGCGGCGTGGGGGGAGGTCGCCGTCGTCATGCGCCGGTGACGGCCACTTGACCGGCCGTGTGCCGTTCACGTGCGGGGTGGTGGCCATGCGATCGGTGCCGGTACCCCCGCTATGTCATGCATTTGCTCATGAGTACGATTGCGATAACCATTTCCATCATGACGATGTAAGAGACATATGCCGAAGGAAGCATCCGCCGCCGCTGAAGATCATGCTCGGCAGGCGGCACGGGACGTGCCGGCCCCGCCCGTTCCCGACCGCGCGGTCACGGGCGACCTCCCCGCGCGGTCGCCCCGGCGCCGGTCCCGCCGGAGAGCCGTCGTCACGCTGGCGGCGACCCTGGGCGGGCTGGTCGTGCTGCTGGTGGTGGCGGGCGGCGTGGCGATCTCGCTCGGCCCGGTCTCGGTCCCCCCGGGCGACGTCGTGGCGATCCTCGCCGAGCATCTCGGAGTGCCCCTGGGAGAGGTGACGACACGGGAGGCGCTGGTGGTCGAGCAGATCCGGCTGCCGCGAGTGCTGGTGGCGGTGCTGGTCGGGGCCGCTCTCGGGCTGGCGGGCTCGGTGATGCAGGCGTTGTTCGGCAATCCGCTGGCGGAACCGGGGGTGACCGGGGTGTCGGCCGGGGCGGCGGTCGGCGCGGTGCTGGCCATCACGTCCGGCGCGGCCGGCACGTTCGTGTTGCCCGCGGCGGCGTTCGCCGGCGCCCTGCTCACGGTGGGGGCGGTCTACGGCATCGCCGCTCTGAGCCGCAGCCGTGGCCTGGCCACGGTGCTGCTGGTGGGCATCGCGCTCAACGCGCTGCTCGGGGCGGTGGTCTCGGCGCTCGTGGCCAACGCGCCCGACGAGCAGTCGCTGCGCGGCATCGTGTTCTGGTTGCAGGGCGACCTGGACGCCCGTACCTGGGAGCACGTGCGCCTGGTCCTGCTACCGGTGCTCGCCGGCGTCGCGGCCACCGTGGTGTTCTCCCGGGACCTGAACGTCATGCTGCTCGGCGACGACGCCGCCCGCACCAGCGGGGTGGACGTCGCCCGTACGCGGAACGTGCTGCTGGTGCTGGCCTCGTTGCTGACCGGAGCGGCGGTGTCGGTGAGCGGGGTGATCGGTTTCGTGGGGCTGGTGGCTCCGCATGTGATCCGATTGATCGCAGGTCCCGACCATCGGCTGCTGCTTCCGGCGAGCGCGCTGCTGGGGGCGGTGTTCCTGGTGTCGGCCGACACGGCGGCGCGGATGTTGCCGGCCCCGGTGACGCTGCAGACCGGAGTGGTCACGGCACTGGCCGGCGCGCCGGTGTTCCTGCTGCTGGTGCTGTGGTCCCGCCGGAGCACCGCGTGATCGTGGTCGACGGCCTGCGGGTGGAGGCCGGAAAGTCGGTGATCCTCGACGGGGTGGACCTGACGGTGCCGCCCGGAAGGATGCTCGCCCTGGTCGGGCCGAACGGCGCCGGGAAGACGACCCTGCTGCGCACGATCGCCGGGCTGCACCGGCCCAGCCGCGGCCGGGTGCTGCTGGAGGATCGGCCGGTGCACAGCCTGCGGCCCCAGGTGCTGGCCCGCCGGATCGCCTATCTGCCGCAGGACACCGCGCTGTCGTTCCCCTTCACCGCCTACCAGGTGACGCTCATGGGCCGGCATCCGCACATGGGCCGGTTCGCCTTGGAAGGGGCGGCCGACCACGAGGCGGCCGAGCAGGCCATGGCCGCGACCGGCACAACCCGGCTGGCCGACCGGAGCATGGCCACTCTCTCCGGCGGAGAGCGCCAGCTCGTGCTGCTGGCCAAGGCGCTCGCCCAGGACGCCCCGGTACTGCTGGCCGACGAGCCGGTCTCCGCCTTGGACCTGCGCCACCAGCTCGCCGTGCTGCAACTGCTGCGGGCCTGCGCCGACGCCGGCCGGACGGTGCTGGTGGTGCTGCACGACCTCAACCTCGCGGCGCGCTACTGCACGGAGCTGGCTCTGCTGGCCGGCGGCCGGGTGCTCGCCGCCGGTGAGCCGGCGCACGTGCTCACCCCGGCACATCTGCACGAGGCCTACGGCGTGCGCGCGGTGGTCCGCCGCGACGACGTGACCGATTCCCTCACCGTTACCGCCCTGGAGACCACGTGAACCGCATCCTCGCCGGGCTGAGCGCCGCCGTGCTCGGCCTGTCCCTGCTGACCGGCTGCGCATCGGACGCCGGCGACGGCCCATCCGCGCAGCCGGCGGACCGGACCTCCTACCCGCGCACCGTCGAGGTGCCCGGCGACCCGCCGCGTCAGGTGACCCTGCCGAGCCGGCCGATGCGGATCGCCGCACTCTCGGCGGACGTGGCCGAGGCCGCCGTGGAACTCGTCGGCGCCGAACGGCTCACCGCGATCCCGGCCTCGTCCGCCAACCCGTCGCTGTCCAGCCACGCCCGGGAAATGGCGGCAGTACCGACCAAGCTGCCGCCGGGCACCGGCCCCGATCCCGAACAGATCATCTCCTTGAACCCGGACCTGATCCTGATCACCACCCGGCACGGTGGCGAGCAGGACGCCCAGGCGGTGCTCGCCTAGGCCGGCATCCCGATGATCGCCATCGGCAACAACTGGGGCACCCTGGAAGAGGTCAAGCAGAACCTGACCCTGCTCGGGCGGGCGCTCGGCGCCGAGGCCAAGGCCGGCGAGCTCACCGCCGAGCTCGACCGGCGCGCGGGCGCCGTGGCGGAGAAGGCCGGCGCGGCCACCGGCCGGCCGAGCGTGGCGATCCTGTCCAACCAGGCGGGCCGGCCGTTCATCAACGCGGCCGACGTGCTCACCTCCGACCTGGTCAAGCGCGCGGGCGGCACCCTGGTCGCCGAACGAATCGGCCTGCGCACCACCGCACCGGTCTCCGCAGAGCAGCTCATCGCGGCGAAGCCGGACGCGATCCTGCTGATCGACGTCACCGGCAAGGGCCGCGACTCCTACCGCTCGCTCCTGGACAACCCCGCCGTGGCCGAGCTGGCCGCCGTCCGGGAGGACCGCGTCAAGTTGCTGCCCGCGCGGATCTCCTACGGCGTCGGCGGCGTGCACCTCGCCGACGGGCTGGAGGAGATGGCCCACTGGCTGCACCCGGAATCGTTCCGATGAGCGGGGCGGCGTCACCCGTGACACGACTGGAGGTCCCGGCACGGGGCCACGTCCTCGCGGCGCTGGCGTGCGGCTGGCTGACCGCGGCGGGACTGTGCCTGTGTTACCTGGGTGTCGGCCGCCTCATCGACCAGGTGGTGAGCGAGGGCGCGATCGACTGGCGGGCGCCGGCGCTGATGGGGGCGGGCATCGCCCTCGCCGTCGCCGGGGTGCTCGGCCAGGGCGGCGCGAGCGGGAAGGGCGAGGCCGCCGCCGAGATCAGCGTACGCGCGCGGATCCACCGGTCCATCCTCGCCCGCGGCCCGCACGGCGACCCTCACGCGGCCGGTGGCCCGGTCACGGGCTCGCTCGCCTCGCTGGCCACCGACGGAGCCGCCCGGGTCGCCGCCTGGCGGGGCGGCTTCCTCGGCCGGCTCATCGCATCGGTCACCACCCCGCTGGTCGTGGTGGCGATCGTCGCGGTGGCCGTCGATGCGGCCTGGGCGGCGGCGCTGCTGGCGGTCGTGGTCGCCGTGCCGGTGGTGGTCGGCGGGTTCCAGCGGCTGTTCCGCGCGTCCACCGCCGCGTACCAGACCCAGTCGCGGCGGCTGGCGGCGCTCTTTCTGGAGTCCGTCCAGGGACTGCGGCTGCTCGCCTTGCTCGGCGCGGCCGAGCGTCAGTCGCGCCTGCTGGCAGCGGAGAGCGAACGGCAGCGCCGCGCGACCATGCGGCTCCTGGCCGGCAACCAGCTTGTCCTGCTCATCACGGATGTGGTGTTCTACGGAGCGCTGATCGGGGCGGGCACCGCTGTGGCACTCGCACGGAACGCCTCGGGCGCGATCTCCCTGGGCACCGCGGTGGCGCTGGTGCTGATCTCGTTGCTGTTGACGGAGCCCATCAGCGTCGTCGGCCAGTTCTTCTACATCGCCATGACCGGCCGGGCGGCGGAGCGCCAGGTCCTCCACGCCCTCGCCGGCACGGGCCGGAGCGCCGCCGTTCCCCCGCCCGCGGCCGGCGACGGCGGTGCCGCGGTCGAGCTGGTCGCGGTCACCGCCGGGCACGGTGACGGCCCCGCCGTCCTGGAGGGGATCGATCTGCGGGTCGCGCATGGGGAGATGGTGGCCCTGGTGGGCCCGTCGGGGTCGGGTAAGTCCACGCTGTTGTCGGTGGTGGCCGGCGAGCTCGCGCCCCGCGCGGGGACGATCCGGCTCTCGGCGCCCGATGGCGGACCGGCGAGGCCCGTCCTCGTACCGCAGCGTGCCTGGCTGTTCACCGGCACCATCGCCGGCAACCTACGGCTGGCCGACCCCGCGGCCGATGAGCAGAGGCTGTGGTCGGTCCTGCGGCAGGCGCACCTGGCGGCGGAGGTACAGGCGATGCCGGGCGGGCTCGGCGCACGCGTCGGCGAGGAGGGGCTCACCCTCTCCGGCGGCCAGGCGCAACGGCTGGCGCTTGCCCGCGCGCTGCTCGCCGATGCCGGCGTCCTGCTCCTCGACGAGCCGACCAGCCATATCGACACCCGCTCCGAGCGGCTCATCATCGACTCCCTGCGACGGCTGCGCGGCACGCGGACCATCCTCGTGGCCACGCATTCGGCGGCGCTGATCGGGGGCGCGGATCGCGTCATCGAGATCGCCGACGCACGGGCGGTGGCCCGGTGATCCGCAGGCTGGCCGCGTTCGCCCGGCCCTTCGCGGCCCCGCTCGCGCTGTCCACGGCGCTGCGCGTCGTCCAGCTCGCCCTGGGAATCGGAGTCCTGGCGGTCGCGGTCCACGCGGTCGCCCTCGCCGATCGCGCCGGCGGCGGGGAGAGCCCGCCGGGCGTCGCCGGGGCCCTGGGGCTGATCGCCCTGCTCGCCCTCGGCAAGGGCGCCGCACGTTATGGGGAGCAGTATCTCGGGCACTGGGTGGCCTTCTCCGTGCTGGCCCGGCTGCGGACCGTCTTCTTCGACGCCCTTGCCCGGCAGGCGCCGGGCGTGCTCTACCAGCACCGCTCCGGCGACCTCACCGCCCGGGCCACCGCGGACATCAACCGGGTCGAGGTGTTCTACGCCCATACGATCGCGCCGGCCATCGCCGCCGCCGTCGTCTCGCTCGGCGCGGCCGGATATCTCTCGGCGGCCGCCCACCCGGCACTCGCGGCGATCCTGCTCGCCGGGGCGGCGGTCTCCGGCCTGGCCGTGCCCCGGCTCTGGCGGCGCCGGCTCCAGCGCACCGCGCGGCAACGCCAGCACACCCGCGGGCAGATCGCCGCGCACATCACCGACACCATCGGCGGGCTGCGGGAGCTGACACAACTGCGCGCCGTCGGACACTGGCAGCGGCACCTCGGCGAGCTGGACGCCGACGCCGCCGCCCGCACCCGCTCGCTGGCCTCCCGCACCGCGGCCCGCCGCGCCGCCAACACCGCCGTCTTCGCGACGACGGTCTGCGCCGTCGCGCTGGCCGGGGCGTACCTGTGGCAGGACGGACGGCTCGACCGCCAGGCGTGGTGGATCTCGGTCGCGATCGCCGTGGCCATGGCGCCCGCGCTCACGGCGGTGGAGGCGTTCGCCGGCGAGTTCGGCACCACCCTGGCCGCCGCCCAGAGACTCTTCGCCGTCATCGACGCCTCGCCCGCTCCGGCCCGCCCCGTCCAGGCGCGGCCGGCCGTCACCGCCCGGCGTCCGGCGGGAGCCGCGGTACGCCTGCGCGGGGTCCGGTTCGCCTACCCGGGCCCGGCCGGTGAGGCCGCACCGGTTCTCGGCCACATCGACCTCGACCTCCCCGCCGGATCGACGACGGCGGTCCTCGGGGCGACCGGCAGCGGCAAGTCCTCCCTGGGTTACCTGCTGGCCGGCTGCCTGTCCCCCACGGCCGGCGCGATCACCCTGGACGACGTGGACCTGCGCGACATCCCGGACGAAGAGCTGCGGCGCCGGGTGGCGCTCGCCGATCAGCGGCCGTTCTTCTTCTCGGGAACCATCGCCGACAACCTCCGGCTCGCCCGGCCCGGCGCCGACGAGGCCGAACTGTGGCACGTCATCGATGCCGTGGAGCTCGGCGACACCGTCCGGGCTCTGCCCGATCGGTTGCACACCCGCCTCACCGAGCGCGGCGCCAACCTGTCCGGCGGCCAGTCGCAGCGGCTCTCGCTCGCCCAGGCGCTGCTGCGGCGGCCCTCCCTGCTGATCTGCGACGAGGTCACCAGCCAACTGGACGCCGCCACGGAGGCGCGCCTCCTCGGCAGGCTGCACCGGGAACTGGCCGGATGCACCACGGTGTGGATCACCCACCGCTCGGCGACCGTCCACGCCGCAGACCGGGTCGTGGTGCTCGAAGGCGGCCGAATCACCGAACCCCGGCCACCGAACGGGTCTCCCCACCCTGGCCTTTGATCTCGGGGATTCGGGCGGTCATGACGTGCGCCCGGTGGTGTGGGCGCGCAGCAGCGCGGCGAGCTCGGCGTCGGCGGTCCCGGAGGTGTACGGGACGAGGCGTGCGGCGGGGGCGTGCTCGCGCAGCCGGGCGAGTGCGGAATCCGGCAGGACACGGTGCAGGACGGTGACCGGCGTGCCCTCGGCGGCCAGCCCGGCCAGCCGCTCCCACAGGGCCTCGTCGTCGGTCCCGGCGTCCTTGGGCGGGTTCTCGCCCGGCGCGGGGTGGCCGGGCAGCGTGTCGAGCAGGATCAGGGCCCGCACCAGCTCGGGGCGGCGGGCGGAGAGCGCCAGCGCGGTGAGCGCGCCCAGGCCGGTCGCGGCCACCACCTCGGCCGTGGGCGCCAGCGACTCCACCGCCTCGGCGACGGGGAGCACCAGCCTGCGCGGCGCGTACAGGGCGGTGGGGCGGCGGCTGGACCCGCCGTGCCCCGGCAGGTCCAGGGCCACCGCGGGGTGACCGAACGCGGACAGCGCGCCGTCCCAGTCGCGGGCGCTGCCGCCGGCGGCGTGCAGCAGCAGCGCCTCGGGCGGCCCGGCGCCCCAGGCGACGCCGCTCACATGCTCTCCGGTGGAGACGGTGACCCAGCGGCGCCGCGCCGGCCGAGGATCGGGCAGCAGGGCGAACTCCTGCCGCGAGGCGGTTGCCGACATCGGTTCCTCCTGCTTGCGGGGGGCGGCGGCGACCGGCTCGGCGGGGTGGCCGGCGGCAGGATGGCGCGCACCGTGTGGCCGGGATCGAGCGAGGCGCCGGGGGTCGTGGACCACCATCTGGACCGGTCAGGGGTGGGCGATGAACCTGCCGAACCGGCCGCGGTGGTACAGGAGGGGGTGACCGGGGCCGCGGACGTCGGCCTCGGCGACCAGGCCGACGACCAGGGTGTGGTCGCCCACCTCGACCTGGTCGTAGGGCAGGCACAGCAGGTGGGCGGTGACGTCGCGGAGCAGGGGCGCGCCGAGCGGGCCGGGGCTCCAGCGGGTGGGCGGGGCGAAGCGATCGACGTCCTTGCTGGCGAACCGGGCCGCGAGCTCGGCCTGGTCGGCGGCCAGGACGTTGACGGCGAAGTGGTCGGCCGCGCGCAGCAGCGGCCAGGTGCTGGACTCCTGGTTCACGTAGAAGGAGACCAGGGGCGGGTCCAGGCTGACGGAGGAGAACGAGGTGGCGGTCAGCCCGACGGGGATGCCGTCGGTCTGCGCGGTGATCACGACGACGCCGGCGGCGTGCACGGCGAGGGCGCGCCGGAACTCGGCGTCGTCCACGGAACGGCCGGCCAGGGGCGCGGGCAGGGGTGCGGGCAGGGTCTCGGTCATGCTGCTGATCCTTCGCTCGATCGGCGGAACGGCCCGGCGGCGCCGGGACGGGGTGGGGGAAGTCCGCGATCAGCGACACTGGGCGCTGGCGATGTGGCCGTAGTCCACATGCGCGCGCCGCGTCAGGTGCAGCCCTTGGCTCATGGTTCAACGTTAGGCCAGGACGGACAGAATTGCAATAATCCCTACCTGCTTTAGGGGGATTCCTGATGCCTCGGCGGCCGACCGGGACGCAACTCTGCTATAACCAGGTAGGAAATATCTAGATATGCTCCTGAGCGACGCCACGTACCGTTCCGTGCGCGCGCCAACGGAAGACAAGAGCCAGGAACCATGCGAATCCTCCCAGTCCTCGCCGCGGCCGCCGCGCTCCTGTCCCTCGCCGCGTGCGGGGGCGAGGGCGCGGACGGCTCGGACGCCTCCGCCTCCTCCGGCAAGTCGATCATCCTGATCACCCCCAACCCGGTCGGCACCAACAGCTTCCTCCAGCTCGGCGTCAAGGGCGCCGAGGCCGCCGCCAAGGAGATCGGAGCGTCCTTCAAGCTCTACGAGAGCAAGGACCCGACCTCGATCGCACAGAACGTGGACGCCGCCGTACGCGCGAAGCCGACCGTGATCGTCGGCATCAGCTTCTCCTTCGACGACGTCTTCAGCACGGTGCCCAGGCAGCACCCCCAGCAGCAGTTCCTACAGGTCGACTCCTGCGCCAAGGACCAGGCGCCCAACCTGACCTGCGTGTCGTTCAAGGAGCACGAGGCGGCCTACCTCGCCGGGATCGAGGCGGGCATGCTCAGCCGGAGCGGCAGGATCGGCGTGGTGGCGGCGCTGGACACGCCGTTCGTCCACCGCTGGATCGAGCCGTTCTTCCAGGGCGCCAAGTCGGTCGAGGAGGGCGTCGAGGGCACTCCCCTGTACGTCGGCGGCGCCAACCCCTTCAGCGACCCCGCCCGCGCCAAGTCGCAGGCCCAGACCCTAACCGGGCGCGGCGTGGACGTCATCGCGGCCGCCGCCTCGGGCGGCAACCAGGGCGTGTTCGAGGCGGTGGCCGCCACCGGCGCCAAGGCGTTCGGCGTGGACGTCAACCAGTGCGGCCAGAGCGCGGGCAACGTCATCGACAACGTGCTCAAGCACGTGGACGTGGCCGAGAGCGCCGCGATCAAGGAGATCGCCGCCGGCAGGACCGGCGGCGTCAAGGTGTACGGCCTGGCCGAGGGCGGCGTGGGCGTGAACGCGCTGGAGGCCGGCGTGGCCTCCTCCGGCTGCACCGTGGCGTCCAGCCCGGACGTGATCGCCAAGGTCAAGCAGGCGCGCGACGACATCGTGGCCGGCAAGATCACCGTCGCCGACCCGCTGAAGGGCTAGGCGTGTCCGCAGCCGCCGGAGAGCCCGCGGCGGACGTCCCCGCCGCGGAGCTCGTCGCAGTGACCAAGCGGTTCGGGCCCGTGCTCGCCAACGACGCGATCGACCTGGCCGTGGCCAAGGGCGAGATCCACGCGGTCGTCGGCGAGAACGGGGCCGGCAAGTCCACGCTGATGTCGGTCCTGTACGGCCTGCACCGGCCCGACTCCGGCCACGTGCGGCGCGAGGGCAGGCGCATCCGGCTGCGCTCCCCCGCCGACGCCATCGCCCACGGGCTCGGCATGGTGCACCAGCGTTTCCGGCTGTTCCCCGAGCTCACCGTGGCCGAGAACGTGGTGATCGGCGCCGAGCCGGTCCGGCGCGGCTCGGTGGACCGGGCGGCGGCGCGCCGCGCGGTTGAGGAGCTGGGCGAGCGGTACGGCCTGCGCGCCGACCCGGACGCCCGCGTCGGCGACCTGCCGGTGGGCGTGCGCCAGCGGGTGGAGATCCTGCGGGCGCTGTACCGGGGCGCCGAGGTGCTGATCCTGGACGAGCCCACCGCGGTGCTCACCCCTGGCGAGGCCGCCCGGCTGTTCGAGGTGCTGCGTTCTGTCACCGCCACCGGCGCCTCGGTGCTGCTGGTGACGCACAAGCTGAGTGAGGTGCTGGCCGCGGGCGACCGGGTGACGGTGCTGCGCCGGGGCCGGGTCACCGGCCGCTTCGACACCGCCCGTACCACCGCGGACGAGCTGGTCCGGGCCATGATCGGCCGTTCCCTGGCCACCGCCGCCCCTCCGCGCGGGCGCGGCGCCCCACCGCGGGGCCCGTACGCCCTGGAGGTGCGCGACCTGAGCGTGCGCGACCGCGACGGGGTGGCCCGGCTGTCGGGGGTGTCGTTCGGCGTGCGCCCGGGAGAGATCGTGGGCCTGGCCGGGGTCGCCGGGAGCGGCCAGCGCGAGCTGCTCGACACGGTGACCGGCCTGCGCGCCCTCGGGCACGGCGACTCCGGCGAGGTGCTGCTCGGCGGCGCGCCCGTGCCGCGCGGCCGCGACCCCGAGGTGGCGTACGTGCCGGAGGACCGGCACGGCCGGGGCACCGCCGCGGAGATGTCGCTCGCGGAGAACCTGCTGATGGGCGACCAGCGCCGGATACGGACCGCCCGGTTCGGCCTGTCCCGGGCGGCGGTGCGGGCACGGGCGCGGGACCTGGTGGAGCGGTTCTCGATCAGCGCGGCCTCGGTGGACGCGCCGATCTCGGCGCTGTCGGGCGGCAACGCGCAGAAGGCGGTGCTGGCCCGCGAGCTGTCGCGGCGCACGCCGGTGGTCGTGGTGGAGGAGCCGACGCAGGGTGTGGACGTCGGCGCGCAGGAGCGGATCCACGCCCTGCTGGCCGAGGCCCGCGACCGCGGGCAGGCAGTGCTGCTGCAGTCCAGCGAGCTGCCGGAGCTGCGCGCCCTGTGCGACCGCATCCTGGTCATGTACGAGGGCCGCGTCGTGGCCGAGTTCCGCGGCGAGGACGCGACCGACGCCCGGCTGGGCGAGGCCATGACGGGCGCGGCGGGAGCCGTGCGATGAGCGCGGCCGGATCGGCGGCGGAGCTGGGCCGCCGGGTCGTGCTGTCCACGCCGGTGCCGGCGGTCGGCGGCGCGCTGGTGCTGACCACGCTGGTGATGCTGGCGGCCGGGGTGGACCCGGCGCTCGCGTACCCGGCGCTGGTGCGCGGCGCGGTGGCAGACGGCAACCTGGAGTACACCATCGCCGCGTTCGTGCCCACGCTGGGGATGGCGCTGGCGTTCGCGCTGCCGCTGCGCGCGGGCGAGTTCAATCTCGGCGGCGACGGCCAGATGGCGATCGGCGGGGTGGTGGCAGCGGCCGTCGCGCTGGAGCTGCCGCTGCCGGCCGGTATCGCGGTCGCGCTGCCGCTGGCCGCCGCGGCGCTGGCGGGCGCCCTGGTGGCGGGGGCGTCCGCGCCGCTGCGCACCCGCCTCGGCCTGCCCGCGATCGTGACGACGCTGCTGATCAGCGCGCCGGCCGTGTCGCTGGCCTCCTACCTGGTGCGCTTCCCGCTGGCCGAGCAGGGCACCGGCATGGCGCAGACCCCGCCGCTGCCGGAATCCGCCCACCTGCCGGCGCTGGCCGGCAGCGCGTACGTCACCATCGGCCTGCCGCTGGTCGCGCTGCTCACCGCCGCCTGGCTGTACGCCGACACGCGCACGGTCCTGGGCTACGAGATCCGGGCGACCGGCCAGAACCGCGAGTTCGCCCGATATGGGGGCGTGGCCGTGGACCGGCTGGCCGCGATCACGCTGACGGGCGGCGGCGCGTTCGCCGGCCTGGTCGGCGGCCTGATCGTGCTCGGCCCGCCGTACCGGTTCGTGGAGGGCGCGCTGACCGCCCCCGGCTACACCTTCACCGCCGTGGCGGCCGTGCTGCTGGCCACCGGGCGGCCGGTCGCGGTGCCGTTCACTGTGGCGCTGCTGACCGTGCTCCAGGCCGGCGGCCAGGGCATGGAGCGCGAGGCCGGGGTGCCCGGCCAGCTCACCCAGGTCGTGCAGGGGCTGATCATCGTGATCGTGGCCGTGTTCGCCACCGTGCGGCACCTGCGGGCCCGAAGCGGCGGGCGGGAGGCGCGGGCGTGAGCATCCTGGAGTTCTCCTTCCTGGCCGCGGTGCTCACCGCGACCGCGCCGGTCGTGCCGGCCGCGCTCGGCGGCCTGATCTGCCAGGCCGCGGGGGTGTTCAACATCGCCCTGGAGGGCCAGTTGCTGTGGGGCGCGTTCACCGCCGTGGTGTGCGGCCACCTGACCGGCAGCGCGTGGGCGGGCGTGCTGGGCGCGGTGCTCGCCACCGTCCTGTACGCGGGGCTGCTGTCGCTCGCCTCGGTGACCTTCCGCGCCGACCCGATCGTGGTCGCGGTGGGCACCAACCTGCTGGCGCTGGGGCTGACCGCGTTCCTGATGCGGCGGATCTGGGGCAGCGGCGGCACCTACAGCTCGCCGGACCTGGCCGGGCTGCCGACGCTGGCCGAGCTGGGGCTGGACGTGCCGGTTCTCGGGCCGCAGTCGCCGCTGGTGCCGCTCGCGGCGGCGCTGGTCGTGGCCGCCGCGTGGTGGCTGGCCCGTACCCGCTCCGGGCTGCGCGTGCGCGGCGTGGGCGGGCACCGTGAGGCCGCCGAGGCGCTGGGGCTGAGGGCCGGCGCGTACCGGCACGGCGTCACCCTGGCCGCGGGCGCGCTGTGCGGGCTCGGCGGAGCGCAGCTCGCCCTGGGCAACGTGACGCTGTTCAGCGAGGGCATGAGCGCCGGACGCGGCTGGATCGCGGTCGTCGCGGTCATGCTCGGCGGCGCACGCCCGTACCGGGTGCTGCTCGCCTGCCTGCTGTTCGGCGTGGCCGAGGCGGTGGGCTTCCGGCTCCAGGGCGCGGGCCTGCCGCAGCAGGCGGCCGACGCCGCGCCGTACGTGATCACGCTGCTGGCGCTGGTCCTGGTCGCCGCCGCGGCCAGGCGGCGCCCGAAGGAGACGACGACATGACCGAAGGGCCGCTGCTCGGCCGCTCCGTGCGCTTCGCCGGCGACGGCGCGGTGGAGATCCTGGACCGCCGCGTCTACCCCTTCGAGGTGCGCTGGGTGCGCTGCGCGACCAGCGAGGACGTGGCCGTGGCCATCGAGCGCATGGTCACCCAGAGCTCCGGCCCGCTGTACGCCACGACCGCCGGCATGGTGCTGGCGGCCAGGGAGGCGCGGACGGAGCCGCCCGGCGCCGCGGCGGAGCGGCTGCGCGCGGCCGGGGCGCGGCTCGTCGCCACCCGGCCGACGAACAACCACATCCGCGACGCCGTGCGGGCGATCCTGGACGCCACCGTGGACGGCCCGCTCCCGGACGCCTCGGGGGCGGAGTTGGCCGAGGCGGTCCAGGCGGCGGCGTCCGCGCACGACGCGGCGTACCGGGCCAGGAGCGCGGCGCTGGGCCGGCACGCCGCCGGCCTGCTGGAGGACGGCGCGCGGGTGCTCACCCACTGCTGGGCCGACGCCTACCTGATCGCGACCGTGGAGGCGGCGCGGGAGGCGGGCAAGGCGCTGGAGTTCGTGTGCACCGAGACCCGGCCCTACCTCCAGGGGGCGCGGCTGACGGCCGCCACGCTGGTCGAGATGGGCCACCGGCCCACCCTGATCACCGACGGCATGGTGGCCGCCGCGCTGGCCGACCGGCTCGCCGACGTGGCGCTGGTGGCCGCCGACAGGGTGACGCTCGACGGGCACGTGATCAACAAGGTCGGCACGCTCGGCGTCGCGCTGGCCGCCCGGGAGTTCGGCGTGCCGTTCTACGCGCTGGTGCAGGCCCCCGACCCGCTCGCGCCCACCGCCGCCGACGTCGTGATCGAGCACCGCGACGGCGAGGAGGTGCTGCACGTGCTCGGCGCGCGCACAGCCGCCGAGGGCGTCACCGGCTACTACCCCGCCTTCGACACCACCCCGCCGCGCCTGGTCACCAGGATCGTGACCGAGCGCGGCGTCTACCGGCCGGAAGATGTGAAAGTTCCAGTAGATGTGAAAGAGGCCGTATGACCCAGGTCCGGCGCGTCGTCGTGGACACCGACACCGGAATCGACGACGCGCACACCCTGCTCTACCTCGCCGGGCGGCCGGACGCCGAGATCGTGGCGATCACGTCGGTGTTCGGCAACTGCGTCGAGGAGGACTCCACCCGCAACATCGGCTACGTGCGCGACCTGCTCGGGCTGGACGCGCCGATCTCGCGCGGCGCCGCGGCGCCGCTGGCGGGCGCGCCGCGCATCGCGGGGCACGTGCACGGCAAGGACGGCCTGGGCGACCTCGGCCACGACCGGCCGATGCCCGAGGTGGCGGCCGAGAACGCGGCCGAGACCCTGGTGCGCCTGGCGGCCGAGAACCCCGGCGAGCTTGACCTGCTGGCCCTGGGCCCGCTGACCAACCTGGCCGCGGCGCTGCGCATCGACCCGGAGCTGTTCACCCGCTACCGCTCGGTGGTGCTGATGGGCGGGTCGGGCCCGTACGCGCCGCCCGGCACGCTGCTGATGGTCGACGCCAACATCGACAACGACCCGCTCGCCGCCGCGGCGGTGTTCGCGGCGCCGCGCAACGAGCTGGTGATGGTGGGCGTCAACGTCACCGGCACGACCATCTTGGACGAGCGCGCGATCGGGGCGCTGCGCGCGAGCGGCACCCCGGTGGCGCGGTTCGCCACCGAGATCCTGGACGCGTACCTGGACTTCTACCAGAACGAGTGGGGCCGGCGGATCATCCCGCTGCACGACCCGCTGGCCGCGGGCGTCCTGCTCGACCCGTCCTTCGCCACGGCCTGGCAGGACGGCCCGGTCAACGTGCGCGGCGACGGGTTCCTGTCGCGGGCGCGGCTGATGCGCACCCACGACGGGCTGCCGCCCGCCTTCCCGTACGAGCCCGCGCCCGACACCAGGGTGATCACCGCGGTGGACGCGCCGCGTTTCGTCGCCGACTTCGTGGAGGTGCTGACCCGATGAGCGAGAACGCCCCCGCCTGGATCGTGCTGGACATCGAGGGCACGACCAGCTCGACCGCGTCCGTGCACGAGGGCCTGTACGACTACGCCCGCCCGAGGCTCGGCCCGTGGATCGAGGCGCACCGCGACGACCCCGAGGTGGCCGCCGCGGTGGCGGAGACCGGCGGGGCCACCACGGAGGAGACCGTGGCCATCCTGCACGCCTGGATGGACGGCGACGTCAAGGCCACCCCGCTCAAGACGCTGCAGGGCCGGATCTGGGCGGCCGGGTTCGCCGCCGGCGAGCTGACCGCGCACTTCTTCGACGACGTGCCGCCCGCGCTGCGCGCCTGGCACGAGCGGGGGGTGCGCCTGGCGGTGTTCTCCTCCGGGTCGGTGTCCGGTCAGCGGCCGTGGTTCCGGCACACTCCGGCCGGCGACCTGACGCCGCTGGTGGAGCGGCACTTCGACACCGTCAACGCCGGGCCCAAGCGGGAGCCCGCCTCGTACGCGCGGATCGCCGAGGCGCTGGGCGCGCCCCCGGGCGAGCTGCTGTTCCTGTCCGACGTGCCCGCCGAGCTGGACGCCGCCGCGGCGGCCGGCTGGCGCACGATCGGGGTGCGCCGGCCCGGCGAGCCGAGCGAGAACGCCGACTTCGGCGCCCACCCGGTGGTGGCGTCCTTCGAGGAGGTCAAGTGAGCAGGGCCCTCAACGCCGAGAACGTGCTGGAGGCGGGCGGCAGGCTGGCCGCCGAGGCGGCCCGCTTCACCTCCTTCGGGTGGATGCGCGGCACTTCTGGGAACCTGTCGGAGGTCGTGACCCGCGAGCCGCTGCGGCTGGCGGTCACGGCCAGCGGGCTGGACAAGGGCGAGCTGGCCGCCTCCGACGTGGCCGTGGTGGGCCCGGACGGCGAGCCGGTCGAGGTCGGCGGGATCGAACCGCTGGTCCCGTCGGCCGAGGCCGGCCTGCACGCCCGGGTGGCGGCGCTGACCGGCGCCGACGCGGTGGTGCACGTGCACGCGCTGAACGCGGTCGTGGCCGGGCACCACTGGCCCCGCGGCGTGCTGCTGCGCGACGTCGAGACGCTCAAGGGCATCGGCCGGCTCGCCCATGACGACGAGGTGGTCATCCCGGTCATCGCCAACAGCCAGGACATGCGCGAGCTCGGCGACCGGTTCGAGGCCGCCTACGATCCGCGCACCCCCGCGGTGATCGTGGCGGACCACGGGCTGTACGCCTGGGGCCCGAACCTGAAGCGGGCCCGCCACATCACCGAGTGCGTGGAGTGGCTGCTGGCCTACAAGATCGCCACTCGCTGAGCGGCCGGCAAGATCGCGACGCGCTGAGCGGCCGGCGAGACCGCCACGCGCCGGGTCATGCGGTCGCCGCCGCGAGGAGGCCGCCCACGCCGTCGAACACCGAGGGCGTGGGCGGGGCGGTCAGCAGGTGGCGCGCGGCGTGCAGCACGCCCCGGATCGCCTTGGCCCGCACGTCCTCGGGCAGGGTCTCGATGTCGGTGACCCGGGAGAAGCCGATCACCCTGCGGGCGGCCTTGGCGGCGCCGTACGCCGCCGCGTCGGCGCGCACCCTGGCGAGGTAGGCGGCCAGCACGCCGTCACCGTAGACGCGCGGGTCCACGCGCTCGGGCCACAGGGCGGTGAACTCGCGCTCGAAGGCGTCCCAGGTCTCGCCGGCCAGCCCGAGCACCCAGGCCGCGTGCTCCTCGTCGCCCAGCGCGAAGCCGCGGGCGGCGGCCAGGACGTAGTTGCCCCACAGGGCGCCGATGTCGAAGCCGACCGGGCCGTAGAAGGCGAACTCCACGTCGAAGGCCCGCGTGGAGCGGGGCGCGCCGGGCGCCTCGGGGCGGACCAGCACCGAGCCGGTGTGCAGGTCGCCGTGGATCAGGGCCTCCGCGTGGGTCATGAACGCGATCTTGGCCATGCCGATGGCGGTGCGCACGGCCGGGTCGCCCGCGTACGCGGCCACGTCGGCCTCGTTGGCGGGCAGGATCCTGTTGTGCTCGTGCTCGATGTAGGGCTCGGTGAAGACCAGGTCCTCGGTGATCTCGCACAGCTCGGGGTTGACCGCCGCGGCCACGGCCGCCTTGTGCGCCTCGGCGCCCAGGCCGAAGATCGAGGTGCCGAACGCCACGCGCGCGACGTATCCGCCCAGGTCGGCCGCCACACCCTCGTTCCTGTGGCCCTCGTTGAGCAGGCCGCGCCACACCCGGTGGTCCGACAGGTCCTCCAGCGCCATGACGTGGCGCTCCTCGTCCACGTCGTACAGGGCGGGCACCAGGCCGGGCGCCACCTCGCCGTGCACGGCCAGCACCCTGGCCTCGATCCGATTGCGGTCGGGGGTGATCGGCCACTCGGGGTCCACCCGGACGTACGGCATCGACTGCTTGAGCACCACGCCGGGGCCGCCCTGGGTCTCCACCGCGAACACCAGGTTCATGTTGCCGTCGCCGACCTCGCGCACCCGCCTGATCGTCGCGGGATCGACGAGCCGGGCCAGCGCGGGCCGGCCGGCGATGTAGGCGGGCACGTTCTCGACGGTGAGCAGCTCGTACGACTGCGCGGCGTCCGCGACCACGGTCAACGGAGGGTCCTTTCCACGTTCCGCGCCCGGCCCCGCCAGGACAGGCGCACCTCATCGGTATTACCGATATTACAAGTAGGATTAGGAGGTAGAGCCGGAAAAGGAGCACAATGGGAGGCATGACATACCTGACCGTGTACTCCGACGGCGAGACCCCCGAGACGCTGCTGCGCACCGAGGACCCCGCGGAGATCGAGGCGGCCCTGAAGGAGATCGGCGTACGGCTGCGGCACTGGGAGGTCGTGGACGGCCTGGGTGACGACGCCGGGCAGGAGGAGGTCCTGGAGGTCTACCGCGACGAGGTGGCCCGGATCGTCGCGGAGGAGGGGTACACCTTCGTGGACGTCGCCCAGCTCCACCCGGACGACTCCCCCGACTGGCCCGAGCGCGCCGCGGCGGCCCGCGCCAAGTTCCTCGACGAGCACACGCACGACGACGACGAGGTGCGCTTCTTCGTCAGCGGCTCGGGCATCTTCTACCTGCACGTCGCCGGCAAGGTGCACGCGGTGCTGTGCGAGGCCGGCGACCTGCTCAGCGTGCCGGCCAGGACGACCCACTGGTTCGACATGGGCACCAGCCCCGACTTCACCGCGATCCGCTTCTTCCACGACGACGACGGCTGGGTCGGCGACTTCACCGGCGACCCGATCGCGAGCCGCATCCCCGACTACGACACCATCGTCGCGACCCGCTCCTGACCGGCTCCCAGGAGCGATTTTCAGGAGTACGGCCCCGGCGTGGGCAGCGCCCCGGTCAGGGCGTGGTCACCGATCTCCCTGAGCTTGTAGGCGACCGGGTCGTGCAGCGTGTGGGTGCGGGCGTCGCGCCAGTACCGGTCGAAGCCCGCGCCCGCGGCGGTGCCCCGCGCGCCGATCACGTCGAACACCCGCGCCGTGACGTCGAGCACCGCCCGCTGGGCGACCACCTTGGCCGTGGACACGGCGACGGCGGTCTCGCCCCGCTCGCCGGCGGTCAGGCTCCGGCCCCGGCGCGCGGCCCGGTCGAAGGCGGCGCGGGCCCGCTCGGCCAGCGCCTCGGCCGCGGCCGTGGCGGCGGCCAGCTCACCGTAGGTCTCCAGGATGTACGGGTCGCGGGTGGCGGTCTCGACACCGCTGCCGGTCCACGGACGGGTCTTGGTGCGGGTGTACTCGGCCGCCGCGGTCAGGGCGCCCCGGGCGATGCCGGCGTACAGGTGGGCGAAGACGACCTGGAATCCCGGCACGACCAGGCTCTGGTCCGGCCGCGCCGCCTCCTCGCCCGGCGGCACCTCCCCGACCACCCACTCGCCCGGCACCCTGGCCCGGTCGAACTCGACCCCGCCGCTGGCCGACCTGCGCACCCCGAACGCGTCCCAGTCGCCGGCGTGCCGCACCCCGGGCGCCCGCCCGTCCAGCACCACCATCACCTTGCCGCCCGCGCCCTCGACGCTCCCGCTGACCACGATGCGGTCGGCCACCTGCGCCCCGGTGGCGAACCCCTTCCGCCCGCCGACGAGGTAGCCGTCGCCGTCGGGCGTCAGCGTCAGCCCCGGCTCGCGCGGGTTGCTGGCCCCGCCCCAGAACCACCCCTCGCGCACGGTGCCCCGCGCCGCCCGCTCGGCCAGCTCCGCGTTGTCGTAGCGCCCCAGCCGCCACAGGTGCAGGTAGTGGTAGCCGAGCAACATCGCCGCCGACGCGTCGGCCGCCGCGAGGGTCCGCACCACGTCCAGGGCGTCGGCCCACGATCCCCCCGCCCCGCCCAGCTCGCGGGCCACCAGCAGCCCGAGCAGCCCGGACTCCCGCAACAACGCCACCTCGGCCTCGGGGGCGCCGCCCTTCGCGTCCCGCGCCACCACGTCGGCGGCGAGCACCTCCGCGACCCCGCGCGCGGCCTCCACGTGATCCATGTCGCCCGATCTCCATGTATTTCCTGTAAGAACACCATGAATATCCGCCGGACGGGGGCGGGCGGTGGAGTCCGCGGGCCTGACCGCTCAGCAGGGCACCGTTCACGCCCACCGAGCGGGCTGCGAGCGGTCAGCGCTCCGACGTGGTCTCGCGGACCCAGGGCAACGCCAGTCGCTCGATGAGCGCGAGGGCGGAGTAGAGGGCGACGCTCATCGCCCCCAGCAGGGTGATCGCCGCCCAGGCGGTGGCACTGTCGGCGATCCCGCTGTACTGGACGATCTGGTAGCCGAGGCCGCCCTCCCCGGCCTGGAACTCGCCGATCACGGCGCCGATCGCGGCCAGCGGCATGGCGACCTTCAGCCCGACGAAGACGTGCGGCAGCGCGGCCGGAAACCGTACTTTGCGGAAGGTCTGCCAGCGCGAGGCGTCCAGGGATCGGGCCAGTTCGGCGAGCTCGGCGGGCGTCGTGGTCAGGCCGGTCGCGGTGGAGAGCACGATCGGGAAGAAGGAGAGCAGGACGACCATGGTCAGGATCGGCCGCTGGCCCCAGCCGAGCGAGACGACCAGCAGCGGCCCGAGCGCGATCTTCGGCACCGCGTTGATCGCCACCAGCAGGGGCGAGAACATCCGCTCGGCCGCCCGCGAGGCGGCCAGGAGCAGGCCGATCGACACTCCGGCGACCACGGAGATCAGGAAGCCGGCCACCGTCTCCAGCGTCGTCGTGGCCAGTCCGCCGAGCAGTTCCGCGGACTTGGCCTGGAACGCGGCCAGGACCTCGGCAGGCGCCGGCAGCACCGCCGGATGGACCAGGGGGAACGCCGAGGTGACCATCCACCAGCAGCCGATCGCGACCGCGAGCCCGAGAGCGGGCCACCCCACCGCCGTGCCCGCCGCGCTCCCGCCGGGAACGACACGTCGCGCGGGCCGGGTCTCGCGCGGCTCGGCCGCGTCACGTGCCCCTCGTCCGGTCACGGCCTCGGCGTCAGCTCTGCGCTGATCAACTGCTCGGGGGTCACCCCGGCCGGCATGGCGCCCGCGTCCTGGAGAAGCTCGATGCTGCGGGCGACCCGCTTGGTGTCGATCGTGCCGACCACGGCGCCCGAGCCCTCCGGGCGGACGAAGGCCCGCATCAGGGTGCATTCGGCGGCGGCGGGGACGGCCGCCGACGCCGGCACGTTCTTCTGCAGGATTCGGCCGGCCTCGTCCGGGTTGTCGATGCTGTGGGCGAGCCCCTTCATCAGGGCCCCGATGAAACGCTTGGCCAGGTCCGGCCGCTCCTTGGCGATCGTGGCCGAGGTGACCAGGACGTTGCCGTAGAGATCGCTCATCACATCGCTGTACGGGAGCACGACCGCCTGCTTGCCCTTGGCCACCGACTCCACCGTCGGCTCGCCCACCACGAACTGGCCGATGGCCGCCACCGAGCCGCTCGCCAGCAGGCCGATGAGGTTCGCGGGTGCGCCGTTGACCCAGGTGACCTTCGTGGCGTCCACGCCCGCGAGCTTGGCGTAGGTGGGGAAAAGGTTGCGCACCACCGAACCCGGGCTGTCGGCGATCGTCTTGCCCTCCAGGTCCTTCGGCGTGGCGATGCCGTTGCCTTCGAGGCTGATCAGCGCCGCCATGGTGCGCTGCTGGATTCCGGCCACCACGACGATGCTCTTGGCGCCGCCGTTGCCGCGCGCCAGCAGGAGGCCGGTGAGATCGACCGGGGTGAACATCGCCGCTCCGGCCTCGATCTTCGAGATGTTGTCGCCCGTGCCGCTCCCCGGCTTGATGTCCACATCGAGGCCGGCCTCGCGGAAGAACCCCTTGTCCTTCGCGACCCAGGCGTACGCGTCTCGCCCGAAGTTGCCGAAGGAGGTCAGATAAGTCACCTTTTCCAGCGCTTTATCACTGGAAGTCGATGTCTGCTGCTCAGTGTCAGGATTGCCGCAAGCGACGATGAGCGCACCGGTCAGGGCGAGAGCCGCGACAGTACGGATGAGCCTGCTCATGCACCGCCTCCTTTCCTCCGACGCGGATCGGCCCGCGAAGGGACGTTCGGTGCTGGAGCCGGAAGATCATGGGCGAGGTGATGTCGCGGGCAGCGTACGAGGCGCCTGAGCCCTCAGCCGCGAATCTGCATGATAATACAATAAAAGGTATCTATCCCACAGCACTCCCATTTCTTGCCAATCCATATACTCTGCTGCGGCCGGGGTAAAACCCACAGTCAAATGGAGAACCGTGCGCATGATCGAGCTGACTGGGGTTTCCCGTAGTTTCCGCGGACGAACCGGGCTGGTGGAGGCGCTGCGCGGTCTCAGCCTGACCGTGGCCGAGGGCGAGTTCGTCGCTCTGGTCGGCCGATCAGGATGCGGCAAATCCACCCTTCTGCGGCTCATCGCCGGTCTGCTGCCGCCGTCCGAAGGCGAGATCACGGTCGCCGGCGAGCGGGTCACCAAGGCGCGGCGTGACATCGCGATGCTCTTCCAGCGGCCGGCGCTGCTGCCCTGGCGATCCGTGATCGACAATGTGCTGCTTCCGGTGGAGATCTTCGGCTGGCGCCGGGCGGCGCATCGCGAGCGCGCCCTGCGACTGCTGGAGATGGCCGGGCTGGCCGGCTTCGAGACGCGCCTGCCGCACGAGCTGTCCGGCGGCATGCAGCAGCGGGTCTCCCTGTGCCGCTCGCTGATCGGCGACCCCCGGGTGATGCTGATGGACGAGCCGTTCTCCGCGCTCGACGCGATCACTCGCGAGGAGCTGTCGGTGGAGTTGCAGCGCGTGCACATGGACAACGGGTTGACCATCGTCTTCGTCACCCACTCCATCGACGAGGCGGTGCTCCTGGCCGACCGGGTGGTGGTCCTCACACCGCGTCCCGGACGTATCAGAGAGGTGATCAACATCCGCATCCCGCGCCCGCGGCCCCTGGGCCGCAACGCCCATCTGGAAGAGGTCGCCCGATGCAGCGCCGACCTGCACGAACTGCTGATGGAGCGGGGCACGTCGGTGCCGGCCCAGGACCTGGGGCGGTGAGCGTGCGCCCGTCCGCCGAAGCGCGCCGGCGGCGCCGCGTACGACGATCGGCCACGGACGGCCGCAGATCACTGAATGCTCAGGCGGATGCCGTGCTCGGCGTCCGCCGGGCACACGAAGACGGTGAGTGATCCGCAGCGGCCGAGCGTGAGCGAGGTGGGCTCACAGGCGTCGCGGTAGGCGGGCGAGCCGTGCGCGAGATGGCGGTCCTCCAGGGGCCGCCATCTCGGCCCGGTGCCACCGTCCCACTCCGTGCTGTCCAGTTGCAGGAGCGGCTCGGTCTCCGTCCCGCAGACCTCGCACGGCAGTTCGTACATGTCGGTGCTGTGCCAGGTCTCCCAGCCGCCGATCTTGCAGCCCGGCGCGATGGACAGCAGGTACTGGTAGCGGGCCCCGGTCTCATCGCGCCATCGGCGCAGCGCCCGCATGTGGTCCCTGGGCAGCTCCTGGTGGAAGGGGTATTCGGTGACGCGTTCCGGATGCAGGACGCAGGGACGGGGCAGATAGTCCTCCTCGACCGGAAGCGCCGCCCATGAATCCGCGGCGACCGCAGGACCGCGCCCGGAAGGCTCCGGGATCTCCGCCGTCCGCCGCCAGATGAGCCGGATCGCCGGGCCCCAGATGTCGTCTTGCACGTGCACGGCGGGACACCAGAGCACCTGGAGCAGATCACGGCCGTCCGGGAACGGGATCTCGGGGATGTCCCGCGCGAAGAACTGCGCGACCCCCGCCATCGGGATCGGAGGGTCCTGCGGGCCCCGCCCTCGGCCGAGGGGGCGGGCGCATGTGGGCCAGACCTCGTCCTCCGGCCACAACAGCGGCCCCCCGATGTGGCTGTCGTGGACGCCGGGCGCGCCCGGACGCGGGTGCAGCCGCACGGCGGTCCGCGCGTAACCGGTCATCCACGGGAACACCGCGGTGACGTCCACCGGCGGCGCGGGCGTCGTACGAGTCATGCGGCACAGTCTAAGATCATCGTTCCGGGCCAGGCCGCTATCCGGCCTTGAGGGCGTGGGCGCGGATCTCAGCTCGCTGCCGGCGTGTCGGCGGGGGCCGGTACGGCGGTGTCGAGGGGAAGGGAGACCTCGATGAGGGTGCCGCCGTCCGGGGGCGAGGAGATCAGGCAGGAGCCGCCCAGCTCCGCGGCGCGTTCCCGCATCGAGGACGTGCCCACACCGCCACGCCGGGATTCCGGCAGCCCCACGCCGTCGTCGCGTACTCGCAAGGACAGCGCCGAGCCGGCGTCGAGCGTCACGGACACGGTCGTGGCGTTCGCGTGCCGGAGCACGTTGGTCAGCGCCTCCTGCACGATCCGGTAGACCGCCACCTCGACCGCCGCGGGGAGGCTCGACAGGTCTCCGCTCACCGACACCGTGATACGCGGAGCCGCTCCCCCGGCCCCGCCCGGCCCGCCCATCGCCTCCGTGGCCAGCGCCCGCACGGCCCCCTCCAAACCCAGGTCGTCCAGCACCGGCGGACGCAGGCCGTAGACCAGCTCGCGGATCTCGCCGGTCACCCCGTTCATGCCCTCGCGCAGGTCACTCAGGAGGTGGTCGGCCTGTTCCGGCGACGTCCGCAACGTGTGCCGCGCGATGGTGAGCGTCATGCTCATCGCGGCGAGCGACTGGCCGAGACCGTCGTGCAGGTCGCGGCGGAGCTTGCGGCGCTCCTCCTCGCGGGCGCCGATGATCCGCTCGCGGGAGCGCTGGAGTTCCGCGGTGAGCCGTACGGCGTGGGCGAAGTCGGCGGCGTACGGCGTCAGCGCGTTGATCACGCGCTCGCTGTGGGCGGCCGGGAAGCGGCGCGGCCCGGGCGCGCCGATCAGCAACCGGCCGACGTCCTCACCGTGCCACACCAACGGGACCACGCGTGCGGTGGCGACGTCGATGTGGCCGCTCTCCAGGTAGCCCGGCCGCCCGTCGCGCACCTCGATGGCCGCGCCCGTGACGACCAGGCCCTCGCGCACCGCGGAGACCAGCGACGCGAGCGCGGTGGCCGGATCGGCGGAGTACACCTCGCGGGTGAGTCGCCGCTTCAACGCCTCGGGGTCTCCGATGGGGCCGTAGAAGGCGCGGTCGAGCAGCCGCTGCAACCGGCGGCGGAGCGGCTGGAAGAACGCCCCGGCGAACAGCGCCGCCGCCAGCCCCTGCACCTGGCCGTACTCGGAGAAGAACAGCCCGCACACCGCGCCGACGCCGAGATAGACGGCGCCGACCGAGCCGACCACGACCGTGGCCACCAGGGTCCTGCTGACCAGCGTGTCGATGCCGTACAGGCGATAGCGCATGACCGCCACCGCGATGGCGACCGGTATGGCGGCCGTCGTCACCATCGCCAGCGGCGAGAAGGGCGCCCAGAACTCGACGATCAGGTTGGCGGCCGTGGCGTACAGCAGCCAGCCGATCTGCCGCCGCCGCACGGTGTCGGCCGCCCAGAACCTCGCCACCAGCGACAGCAGGCAGACGGCTTCGAGCGGGTAGACGAAGTTGAACGGGATCACGGCCAGCCAGTCGTTCACCGGGTCGATCCAGGCCACTTCCAGCGGGTTGGGCCCCCGCGGCGAGCCGGCAGGGGCGACGCGGCAGATGAACGCCACCGCCTGGACCACCATCACGACCGACACGACGACGGCGACGGGCCGCCACCGCCGCGACGGCAGCCGTCCGTCCGGGTAGAGCAGCGGCAGCAGTTGATCCACCGCCAGTACGCCGAGCGCGCCGAACCCCGCGTTGACGGCCATGGGGTAGTACTGCGCGTGGAGGTCGCCGGTGTAGGCGAACCACTCGTACGCCGCCTGGGACGGCCCGAGCAGGGCGATCGTCAGGCCGCCCGCGACCATCAGCCATCCGACGAGCACCCTCGGCCGCCGGACGACCAGCAACGCGCCGAGCACCGGGTAGACGATGCCCACCACATCGTCGCCGGTGAGCACCGACGGCCGCACCGGGGTATCGACGGGCAACACGAACCGGCTCACGGCCGCCGCCACCACGATGGTCACCGAGAAGGCGGCCAGCCCTCCGGCGACCAGCCCCGCCGTACGTACTCCGGTGAGCCGGCGCACCCCCGCCCCCTCCTCCCGCCACCCCGCAGGTGAACGCGGTGCTCGACAACGCTCCGTCGCCGGAGCTTAACCCGATCCGCACGCCGACCGCCGAGTCAGGACCTGTCGAATCCTCGGACACGCAGCAGGAAAGACAGCCCCCGCTCTGACCGCCCCGCCCGACATCGCCGTAACCCGCCGCGCAACGCCGAACCCGTCGGCAGCACTCTCCGGTGAAACCACGGCGGCCTGCCCGCCACCGCGCTCCCCCCAACGGAGCGATCACGACCGAGGCCGGCGACTTCTACCCCGGGCGCCTGCCGCAGCGTCTCGGCCGGCACGGCGCCGACTCCGGCGAGGACGAGCAGGGCACCCGCGCAACCACTGGTCCGCTTGGCGGCCGGCCGGCGTTCGCGCCGCACGGGGGCGGGAGTCCGGGGCCGGACCATCGCTGTTCCCGGTCGAAAGCCGCCGGAATGGTGGTAGTTCTTGTGCCCGCTTTCGGCCTGGTGGGCGGGCTGTGCGCGCGGGGACGATGGTGGCGCCAGTCGTCTCGCCAGCGTGTGCCGGGAGGCATCCTCATGCTTCAGACTTTCGGTGAGGTAATCGAGAACGGGGACCATGTCGGCCTGAGTTTCAGGGCGACCGACCGCTGGACCGTGCCCGAGGACCTGCGGAGCTCCGCTCGGACGGCCGATACTCCGTTCGATTCGACCGCTCTTCTGCTGGGTGACGCCGTACGTGGACCGGTGCTCCTGTTCCTGGCCGTGCAGCCCGGTTTCACGCCCCCGGACGCCCCGGCGCATGGTCACGCCAGTGACAATTTCCGGCTTTCCCTGCGCGGAGTCCTTCCGATGGGGCCGGAGTCCTACGGTGAAGGGGAGTTTCGCTTTCAGCGAGGCTGGAAGCCGTACCCGAGCGACAATTACGCCCACGGCCCCGAAGGCGGCTGGACCGTGTTGTGCTTCGCCGACCGGCGCGGTATGCGGGTCCGCCATGTCAGCCCGGACGCGCCGTCTCATTCGGCTGGGGACGCGAAACTCGCCGACTGGCTGGGCGTCAAAGGCGATCTCACCTCCGACGACCCGGCCGATACGGCCGGTCCGTCGGCCCTCGCCACCACTCTGGGCGTGTTCCGGAAACCGTTCTTGAACGGGTCGTACGCCGAATCGGATGAATGGCCCCGGGTGGATGAGACGACGCGCACCGTGGGGGCGTTGATGGGGGACCCGGAATGTGGCCCGGTCATCATTGTTTCCACGACCTCCGCCGGCGGCTGCGCTTCCGGCGGGCTCACCGCCGGCACCGAAGTGTTTCACCTGGTCGTGCGTGGGAGCTGCACGATCGGCGGAGTCGATCACGTGGCCGGTGACATGCGCGTCCAGCGCCCGGGGGCGCACATGGGACCGATCATCGCCGGCCCCGAGGGCGTCGATGAACTGATCGTGCTCGGCGACCGGCGAAACGCGGTTCCGTCTCTTCCGGAGACGCTGCGAGGCTGGCCCACCGTCATCGAGTCGCTCACTTTCCATCTCGCGGAGACCTTGAGCAGCCGGTCCTAGTCGATTCGTGGTTCCTCTCGTCCTGTCATCACAGGAAATGTCAGGCTGGTTCGAGTGGGGTTGATGTGCAGTGACGGATCAGGGCTCGGAGATCACCCGTGTCGACGGCCGCCGGGTGGCGCTCCCCACCGGTCTGAAGGACATCCGGCTACCGAATGGCCAGCGCGTTCCCGCGAACCTGAACGTGCTGCTCGTACGCCTCACCGACGAGGACGGCGCCACCGGCTGCTCGATGCTCTGGGCGCAGCAGGAGCGGCAACTGAGCCTGTTCGAATGCGGGCTGCGGTATCTCGCCCCGTACGTACGCGGGAAGCGCCCGCAGGAAGGCGCCGCCCGGCAATCGTTCCTCCGCCGGCAGCTCGGTTTCGTCGGATCAGAAGGGATCGCGGCGTTCGCCGTCTCCGGCCTTGAGATGGCCGCCGAGGATCTTCGATGCAGGCGCCAGGGCATCAGCCTGGCGACGGCCTTCGGTAAGACGTCGGATCGGATTCGGGCCTATCAGACCGGCTTGATGCTGGAAACCCCGGAAGACGACCTCGTCGCGGAGGCGAAGGCCATCTACGCGAGCGGCGTCAAAGCAGTGAAGATGATCGTCGGGAAACCGGACCTCGCGGAGGACGTCGAGCGAGTACGGCTCGTGAAGGAGGCTCTGCCGCCGGATGCGACGTTGATGGCGGACGCGCTGCAGCGATGGGATTACCGCACCGCCCTGCGGGCCGCCGAGCGCTTCGCGGAGTTCGAGCCGGCGTGGCTGGAGGACCCGCTCGACCATCGCGACGTGGCCGGTTATCGGCGCCTGGCCGCCAGATCGCCCGTTCCGATCGCGACCGGGGAAAGCCTGTACCGCGCGGACGACTTCCGCGCGCTCGTGGACGCGGGCGTGCCCTATCTCGTCGGTGAGCTTGAGCGGGTGGGCGGCTTCCGGCAGTGGATGCGCCTGGCGGATCTCGCGGCGAGCGGTTCCTCGGTATTCCTGCCGCACATCTATCCGCATGTCTCGGCACAACTGGCGGCCGCCCTCGACCAGCGGGAGGTGTGGTGGGAGTACGTGCCCTGGTTCGACGGACTGGTCCGGCAGAAGTTCGACGTCCGGGATGGATACCTCACCGTCTCCGACCTCCCGGGCTCGGGGTTCGACCCCGATCCGGAAGCGATCGAACGGTTCTCCCGGACGGAATGGACGGACCTCGCCGCGTCCGGCTAGCCCTCGATCTGCGGGGTCGCCTGATCGCTCGCCCGGCGGGCCGAGACGGTCGCCCTGCCCTCCACCAGCAAGCACCGCGGAGAACACGATGTCCCAACCTGCCCGCATCCACTCCGGCGGCACCGGTCTCAGCGACCGGATGGATCGCGTTCCCGTTCTGACGCGGCAGCATCGCGTCTGGCTGGGCGTGCTCGCCGCTCTGCTCTTCTTCGACATGGCCGACCTCAACAGCTTCGCCCTGGTCGCCCCGGCGATCCGTGACCACTGGAATCTGACGTTGGGCGACGTCGGATTCATCACCTCCGCCTCCTTCCTCGGCATGTTCGCCGGCTCCATCGTCGGGGGCAGGATCGCGGACCGGATGGGCCGAAAGCGGGTCATCGCGGGGGCCGTCGCGATCTACTCGGCGTTCTCTCTGGCCTCGGCGTTCGCCGTCGGCATCGTCGATCTGTCGATTTATCGGGTTTTGGTGGGATTCGGGCTGCAGGCCATGACCGTCGTCCTCCTCACCTACATCTCCGAGATGTACCCCAAGCAGTTCCGTGGACGGATCCAAGCGCTCGTCCTCGCCTGCGGCCTCCTCGGGATCCCGGCGATGGCGGTCTTCGCGCGCTTCGTCGTCCCGCGCGATCCGTCCGGCTGGAAGTGGGTCTTCGTGCTCGGGGCCGCGGGCATCGTGGTCGCGGTCATCGCCCTGCGGGTCCTTCCCGAGTCGGTGCGCTGGACGGCGGCCAACCGGCCCAGTGCCGACGCCGAAGCGCTCGTCACCCGGATCGAGGAGGACGCACGACGTCGCACCGGCACGGAGCTGCCGCCGGTCGAGCCCCGGCCGGCCCTCGTGAGCGGCTCTCCTCGCGAACTCCTCCGTCAGCCGCTCCTCAAGCGCATCTCGGTCCTGTCCACGTACATGATCATCGTGACGTCGGCCGGCTACGGCTTCAACGCCTGGCTGCCGACGTTGCTCGTCGAGAACGGTTTCAGCACGGCCCAAAGCCTGTCGTTCACCTCGACGATCGCCATCGCGGCCTGCCCGGGCGCACTCCTCGCGACCCTGTTCATCGACAGGATCGAACGCCGGACCTCGCTGTTGCTGATCAATGTCGCGTTCGGTCTGCTGCTGTTGACGTTCGCCTTCGCCACCGACTACACGGTCCTGCTCGTGAGCGGGATCCTGCTCATCCTCGTGATCTACGCCGGGAACGCCTGCACCTACACCTATCTCCCGGAGGTCTTCCCGACCCGCCTTCGCGCCCTTGGCGCCGGTATCGGGAACGGCGCCGGTCGCGTCGCGACGTTCGCCAGCACGTTCGTCATCGCCTGGGCTCTGGCGAGCCTCGGCAGCGAGACGGTCTTCCTGTGCCTCGGAGTGGCGGCGTTCGCGGCCGCGGCCGTCATCGGCCTCTTGGGCGAGCGCACCCGC
Organism: Thermocatellispora tengchongensis; assembly: GCF_014202315.1. Lineage (GTDB taxonomy): Bacteria > Actinomycetota > Actinomycetes > Streptosporangiales > Streptosporangiaceae > Thermocatellispora > Thermocatellispora tengchongensis. Next base: position 96,313 of record NZ_JACHGN010000023.1, read on the forward strand.
AACCGCTCCTTGGAGACCATCTCGGAGACGATCGCCACGGCGCGGCCGGTTCCGGCGGCAGGGCCGGCGATGCTCGACGCCGCCCCGGGCATCGAGAAGCAGGACGGATAGCCCGGCCCCCCGAGCCGAACTCGTCAGGCCGACGTCTCTGGCTCCGCGTTGGTGTGTGCCGCCAGCACGATCGACATCACGTGCAGCACGTGGTCGGACATCAACTGGGCGGCGCGCTCGGCCTGCCCGGCGAGCACGGCCTGCGCGATGGAGACGTGCTCGTGCGCGCAACTGACCGAGTCCTGCGATGCGGGGACGTCGCGCTCTCGCAGGACCGACGTCAGTACGAGCGCGTCGTCGATCGACTGGGCGAGAACCGCGTTGCGGCTCGCCGCGGCGATGGTGTGGTGGAAGTCCCGGTCGTGCCGCCGGAACGCCGCCGCCTCATGGGCCTCAGCCGCCTTCAGGGACTGGCGCGCCAGGTGGACGAGCCGCTCGCGCTCCCGCGAGTCGGCGCGGTTGGCGGCGTACCAGCTTGAGGTGCGTTCCAGTCCGGCGCGGAACTCGTACGCGTCACGGATGGCTCCGACGGAGGGCCGGACGACCTGAAGGCCGCGCTCGCACGGCTCGACGAGGCCGACGTGCTTGAGGCGCAGCAGCGCCTCGCGAACCGGAGTCTTGCTGACGTTGAGCATGGCGGCCACCTGTGCCTCGCTCACGCGGCTGCCCGGGCTCAGCGTCCGGTCCACGATGCTGTCGCGGATGGCGCGCAGCACCCGATCGGTCAGGTTCTCCGGCCGGTCGATGAACGGAAGCGGCGAGGCATTCACACCGGGATCATATCTCAGGTACTGGACGCTGGAGGTGTGGCGTGGCCGTCCACATCGGAACTAGCCCAGTTGATATACGGTATATGTCGCTAGTCTCGCGACTCGTCCACGATACAAAGGCCCTGTTCAGTGAGGTTATTGGCACGAGTCACGGGCAGGCTTCCGCCAGCCGTGACCGTTGTTCCGCGCAGATGGGCGAGATATGGTCGATGTCGAGATACGAGATACGGACACGGCGATGGCCCTCGGGAAGGACGTACATGCGGCTGGCGAGCATCCTGCGGGACGGGCGGGCACTTCCCGCCCTGGCCGGCGACCGAGGTGTCGTCGCGATCGACGATCTGAAGCCGGGTCTCCCGGCCGACGCCATGGCGTTCCTGGAGCCGCAGGCGTGGCAGGAGGTGGTGGCGCTCGCGCGGCAGGCCCCCGACGGCGTCTTCGTGCCCCCGGGTGAGGTCGTCTTCACCGCGCCGTACCGCCGCCCGCGCAAGATATGGGGCATCGGCCTGAACTACCGGGAGCACGCCGCGGACCTGAGCGAGAGCGCACCGGACCAGCCGGCCTCGTTCATGAAGGGCGACCACACGATCGTCGGACCTGACGAGCCGATCGTGATCCCCCGCCAGAGCACGCGTACGACCGTCGAGGCCGAGCTGGGGATCGTCATCGGCCGGTACTGCCGCGACGTGCCGGAGGAGGAGGCTCTCGACTATGTCTGGGGCGTCACCACGGTACTGGACCAGACCGCCGAGGACATCCTGCAGCTCAACCCCCGTTACCTGACGCGGGCCAAGAACTTTCCGACCTTCTTCTGTTTCGGGCCGGAGCTGGTGCCGATGTCGGAGGTGCGCGAGCGGTTCGGGTCGCTGGAGGAGATCGAGGTGACGACGGTCGTCAACGGGCATCGGCGCCGCTCGAACATCGTGGCCCACATGATGCACCGGCCCGCGTCACTGGTCGGCTTTCACAGTCAGATGATGCCGCTCTTCCCCGGCGACATCATCTCGACCGGGACTCCCGGCGCGATCGTGGTCGCCGACGGCGACATCGCCGAGGCGGTCATTCCCGGCATCGGGCACCTGAAGAACTCGGTGAGGGCCGAGATATGAGGCATGGCGTGCCGGAATCGAGCGGTTCCACGGGAGCGAACTCATGGATCTGAACCTGCGGGACAAGGTGGCGCCGGTGTTCGGCGCGGGTGGCGGCCTGGGCGGGGCCATCGCCGGCGCCCTGCTGCCCGGCATGCGCAAGCGGGGCCGGCGACGGGTCATCATCCGGGTGGACGGCGGTCTCATCGCCTCGGTGTGATCAGGCGGGTCACACGTGGTCACACCGCCATGAGGCGCCGGAACCGGCTGCCGTGGAAGACCAGCGGCGGCGTGCCGGGCTCCGAGCCCAGGCGGTGGATCTCAAGCAGCACGATCGAGTGGTCGCCCGCGGGATGCTCGGCGTACAGGGAGCAGTCCAGCCAGGCGCTGGCGCCGGGGAGGAAGACCTCTCCCTCCCGTCCCGCCTCCCAGCGCACTCCCCCGAATCGATCACCCTCCTTGCGCGCGAGCCGCAGGCAGGTCTCCTCGTGGTCCTCCGCCAGGACGCTCACCCCGATCCTCGCCCGGCCGCGCAGCCGCGGCCAGGTCGCCGAGGTGTCCTGCATGCACACGGACACAAGCGGCGGCCTTATCGAGACCGAGGTGAACGAGCTGGCCACCATCCCGACCGGTTCCCCCTCGACCAGGGCGCAGATCGCGGCCACCCCGGACGGGAAGCACCCGAAGGCCTGCTTGAGCAGACGAACGTCGTCGCCCACCGGCTCCATCTCGATCATCTGGACACTCCTCGCTCACAGATCACGGCTGCGCCGTCCGGAGAATCAGGCTCGAAAAGACGATCATCGCTCGGCGATCTCGCCGTCCCAGAGGCCCAGCAGCGCCCGCCTCCGTTCGGGCCGGTCGAGCCCACGCAGGTCCGCGATCCCCCGGTCCGTGACGACGACGTCCACGTCGTGAGACCCCGTTGTCACCGGACGCGACAGGCGGCTCACCAGCGTGGAGTAGCCGTCGTACGCCGAGGCGATGGCGATCACCGACAGGCCGCGGCCCCGCACCCCGGCGGCGGCGAAGTCCGGGTGGCCTCCGATCATGCCCACTGCCGCGGAGCCGATGCCCTCGACGTTCACCTGTCCGTCCACATCGATCTCAAGCGCGGAGTTCAGCGCGATCAACGGCGGAAGGTCCGGCGACGACAGCCGGGCCGCGTCATGGGTCACCTCCACCGGGCGCAGGATCGGCCGATCGTCCGCCCACTCGTAGAGCCGGCGCGTGCCGCTCAGGTAGGCGGCGACGGGCTCGCCCACCAGAAGGCCCTTCTCGTCGAGATCGACAACGGGGTCCGGCAGGAGGCCGGAGTCGATCCGGACCGGCACCTCCAGGGCCGAGACCATCGCCTGCGCGAGCCGCCCCGGGCCGACCTGCACCCGGCCGCCTTCCGGTACCAGCCGCGCGACCCGCCGGGCGATGGCCACGTCCGCCGCGGTCGGCGCCGGGGTGGGCACCTCGCCCGGCCCGTCACCGGTCTCACCGATGACGGTGACCATCTCGCCGGGCAACGCGGGCCCGGCGTCCGCACACGGCGAGCCGGAGGAGAGGACCGCGGCCACCGGCACCCCGGCGTCCACGAGGCCGCGCAGATACCCGACCTCGGTGCCCAGACGCAGGCCGTCCGCTCGCCGGACGACGGTCGCGACCACCAGGTCCGGCCGGAGCGGCCCGCGCAGGAGCGCGGGCACGGCCGACAGCCGGGTGGGAACGGCGTGGGCATGGCCCGCTTCCACCATCGCGCGGGTGCCCGGTCCTCCCATGAGGACGCGCACGTCGGCGAACGCGCCCGGGTCCAGATCCGGGGCGGGCAACGGCATCCAGCCGAGCACCAGCCGCACGTCCCTGCCCTTCGCGGCGCGGCTCAGCGGGCCGTGCAGCACGCGCGGGGTCCCCACGCCGTCCGCGAGCGCGATCCGTGCCCCTGGCTTCACCAGGCGGGCCAGTTCGTCCTCGAACGCGGCCATCACCGCCCCCGCTCTCCGGCCGCCGTACGGGGCAGCCCGGCCGGCTCCAGCAGGCGCTCAAGGTGGTCGTGTGGGTGCCGCAGCAGCATGCGGCCGACGGTGGCGCGCTTCAGGTAGAGGTGGGCAGGGTGCTCCCACGTCATGCCGATGCCGCCGTGCACCTGGATGTTCTCACCGGCCGCGAGCAACGCGGCGTCCGAGCAGGTGGCGCCGGCGATGGCCGCGGCCTCGGCCACGTCCAGACCCCGGTCCGCCGCGTACGCGGCGTAGAGCGCGGCCGACCGGGCCGCCTCGACCTCCAGCAGGACATCGGCCAGCTTGTGCTTGACCGCCTGGAACGAACCGATGGGACGGCCGAACTGAATGCGCCGGCGCGCGTACTCGGTGGCCATCTCCAGGCAGCGCTCGGCCACGCCGACCTGCTCGGCCGCGAGCAGGATCACCGCGGTGTCGAGGATCGACGGGATCAGGGTCGCGCCGTCGGCGCCGGCCAGGGTGGCGGGGGCGGCGTCGAACATCACGCGAGCGACCCGGCGGGTGGGATCGACGGTCTCGATCGCCTCGGCCTTGACGCCGCCGCCGGACTCGACGAGGAACAGCGAGGTGCCCGCCGGCGTGCTCGCGCTCACCACGAACAGGTCCGCGGAGCTCCCGTCCAGCACCCAGTTCTTCGTGCCGGTGATCCGCCAGCCGTTCGAGCCGGGCACCGCGCGGGTGCGCGGCACCGCGTCCCAGTCGCGCCCCGGCTCGCGAAGCGCCAGCGTCCCGGTACGCCGGCCGGCCGCCAGCTCGGCGACCTCGTCACCGGACGCCGTCAGCAGGAGCGCCTGTATGGCGAGGCCGGTCGAGAGCAGCGGCGCGCAGAGCAGGCTGCGGCCCGCCTCCCCCAGCACGACGCCGAGCTCGACCAGGCCGCCGCCCGCGCCGCCGTACTTCTCGGGCACGGCCAGTGCGGGCAGTTCGAGCTCCGCGCAGAGCCGGCTCCACGACCGCGGCGACCAGCCGCGGTCGGACTCCATGTCCCGTCGTACCGCGCTCTCGGAGGCGACGTCGGTGAGGAAGGCGCGCACGCTCTCGCGCAGGTCCTCGTGCTCGGGGTCGTACCTGAACCGCATCGTGGCCTCTCTGTCGAGGGTCCCATCAGGTCGTGGTGTTCGCGGGGCGGGAGATCCGGGTCAACTGCCCGGCCGCGGCTCCCGCGGGAGGCCGAGGACCCGTTCGGCCAGGATGTTCCGCTGGATCTCCGAGGTCCCCGCGTAGATCGTCCCGGCTCGCGCGTTGAGGGAGACGTTCCACCAGCTCCGCGACGAGGACGGGTCGGCACCGGGGTCATCCGTGCGCAGCGGGCGCGTGGCCTCCTTTCCCGTCAGGGCCAGACCGTCGAGCCCTTGGATGTCCAGTGCCAGTTCGGTGACCTCGCGGTGGTACTCGCTCCAGTACAGCTTTGAGACCGAGGAGGCGTGCCCCAGCTCGCCGCCCGCCATGACGTCCGACAGGATTCGATAGCCCAGGTACCGCATCACCTCCACGCGGGCGCGGGCACGCGCGAGCCACTGCCGGATCACCGGGTCCTGGTCCCGGCCCTTCCGGCGGGCGAGCTCGAAGAGCCGGTCCAGCTCGGCCCGGAAGTGGATCGGGTTGGTCGCGGCCTCCTCGCCGCGTTCGAAGGTGAGCAGCACCGAGGCGACCGTCCAGCCGTCACCCGGCCTGCCGACGATCATGCCGGCCGGCGTACGGGCGGCGTCGAAGAACACCTCGCAGAAGTCCGTGCCGCCGGTGGCGTGCCGGATCGGGCGGACGTCCACACCTGGCTGGTCCAGCGGGATCAGCAGGAAGGACAGACCGCGGTGCCTGGGAGCCGCCGGGTCGGTGCGCACCAGCGCGAAGATCCCGGTGGCCGTGTGCGCTCCGGAGGTCCAGGTCTTCTGCCCGTCCACGACCCACTCCTCTCCCTCCAGGCGGGCCCGTGTGGTAACCGACGCCAGGTCGGAACCCGCGCCGGGCTCCGAGAAGCCCTGGCACCAGCGTTGCTCGCCGGACAGCAGGGCGGGCAGGATGGCGCGCTTCTGCTCCTCCGTGCCGAACCGCAGCAGCGTGTTGCCGAGCATCTTCACGCCCGTCGAGTCGGCGGGCTGCTCCCCGAAGGGAAGGCCGGCCCGGGTGAGCTCCTCCACCAGCGCCACCTGGTGCAGCATGGTCAGCCCGCGTCCGCCGTACTCCAGGGGCCAGGCCACTCCGAGCAGGCCACGGCGGTACATCGTCCGCCGCCACTCGCGGACGAATGCCCGGGTCTCCTCAGCGGTGGCGATGGCACCCGTCCCCGCCCAGCCGTCGGGCAACTCCTCTGCCAGCACGGCTCTCACTTCGGCCCGGAACTCCGCGACCTGCGGTGGATAGTCCAGATCCATCCGGTAACTCCCTGTGTGGGCTCGCTCAGCGGTTACGCCAGCAGGGCTCTCGGCGCTCGGCGAAGGCGGCGGCGCCTTCGGCCGCGTCCTTCGACCAGAACACGGCGTGGGCCAGCTCCCGCTGACGGGCCCAGAAGTCGTTGGCCGTCGCCCCGTGGCAGCCACGCAGCAGGTTCTTGCTCGCGGCCACACCGAGCGGGGCCGAGCGCGCGATCCGCGCCGCCATCGTCAGCGCCTCGCCCAAGGTGGCGCCGGGAGGGGTCACCCGGGAGACGAGGCCGAAATGATGAGCGCGTTCCGCGCCGATCGGCTCACCGGTGAAGGCCAGCTCGGCGATCAGCGGTCGGGGCAGTATGCCCGGCAGCCGGTACAGCGCGCCGCCGCTGGGGAACAGCCCGACCCGGGTCTCCGGCAGGCCCAGCAGGGCGTCCGAGGCCGCGACCAAGATGTCGGCGACGAGAGCCAGTTCGAGACCGCCTCCGAGGGCGACGCCTTCGACGGCGGCGACCAGCGGTTTCCTGGTTCCCTCCCGGAGGAGCACCTGCGCGCCCTGCGGCCTTCCGGTGCGGGCGAACTCCTTGAGGTCCATGCCCGAGCAGAACGTTCCTCCGGCTCCGGTGAGCACTCCGACCCGCAGCTCGTCGTTTCCGTCCAGCTCCTCGAAGACGGCACGCAGTCCCAGCGAGATGTCGGAGTTGATGGCGTTCTTGACGTTGGGCCGATTGAGGGTGATCACAAGGATGTTCTCGTCCACCACCTCGGTCAGCACGGTGTCCGTCATCGCAGGCTCACCCGCACGTCCGTGCGCCGGCCCGGCATGCGGCGATCAGGGCGATCGGGTCCGCTTGACCTCACGGGCGTCACGCCGCCCGGCTCGCCGGCCATGCGCATCGCCGAAGCGACATCGAATTGCATCTGTCGCTTTCCTCCTTCTGCCTCGGTGGTGAAAACGACTCGGCTGTCCCGGCCGGTCGCGGCTGCGTCTCGGATGCCTCCGGCTCGGCCCGAGGTCCCGTAGGGTCGGCTCGCTCCGGAGGCGCCCGATCCGTTCCGGAACGGCTGGGCCGCTCGCCTGAAGTGCGTCCCGCGGGAAGGGCGGCTTCAACGGGACCATCACTGCTAGTGGTCCGGCTGCCAGGGCTCACACTCCCCGAGCCCGGCGCCGACGGTCACGGACGGGAGCGCGCACCCGAATCGGCGTCGGTCGCCTGACCCGCCGCGCCCAGCAGCGTCGAGGCCGCCTGTACCGAGGCCGGGGGCTCCGGATGGTGGTACAGCGCGGCGGCGTTCCCGAAGCAGATCTTCTTGACGGTCTCCGTGGGGAGGGACTCCAGCTCCGATCGGAACAGCGACTGGCTGTCGGGCCACGAGCTGTCCGTGTGCGGGAAGTCCACCTCCAGCATCATGCGGTCCTCGCTGATGACGTCGAGCCGGCGGAACGCCGACGGGTCCTCGATCGAGGTGAACCAGAAGTTCCGCCGCAGGACGTCCACGGGATGCGTGTTGATGGCGGCCCACACTTCGGGCTCGGCGTCCCGCTGGCGGTAGGCCCGGTGCAGGCGCTCGACGACCATCGGCACCCACGAGATCCCGGCCTCCGACAGCACGATATGGATGTCGGGGTATCGCAGGGGGATTCCGGAGAAGATCCAGTCGACCACCGTCTCGATCCCGTTGAGCGGGAACAGCGCCACCTGCACGGGCACCGGTGAGTCGGGCGACGGGCACGAGATCCGGCCCGAGGACCCGATGTGCAGGTTGATCGCCGTCTCGGTCTCCGCGCAGGCACGCCAGAACGGCTCCCAGTGATCGGAGTGGACGCTCGGATAGCCGAGCGCCGCGGGGTTCTCCGTGAAGCTCACGGCGTGCACGCCCCGCTCGGCGTTGCGGTAGATCTCCTTGGCGGCCAGTTCCGGATCACGCAGGTAGGTGATCTGGCACGGAATGAGCCGATCGGGATGCGAACCGGCCCACTCCTCGACCACCCAGTCGTTGTAGGACCGCACGCACGCGTACGCGAGCTCCGGGTCGGGGATGCGCGACAGCGTCGTGCCGGCGAACCCCCAGGTGATCGAGGGGAAGCACAGCGAGGCCCACACCCCGGCCAGGTCCATGTCCTGGACCCGGGCATCGGTGTCGTACACCGACCGCCGATAGTCCTCCATCCGCATCTTCACCGACCGCCACTCGCTGATGGGCCGGTTCGCGGCGCCGTCCATGCCGGTGAAGAAGAAGTGCTTGCCGCCGACCCGCCAGGCCGGCCGGCCCTCGACCTGGACCAGCTTGGGCGCTTCGTCGCGCAGCCTGGCCGGCACCCGGTCGAACAGGGTCGGGGGCTCGAACGCATGGTCGTCGACCGAGATCACCGGGCACCAGACGTCCCTGGGCTCCGGCTCGGGCAGGAAGGACAGCTCGTGATCGGGCCCGACCGTGAAGATGTCGGTGTCGGACAGGGAAGCTTCGAGATCGCTCGGCATCGTGTCACCTCTCGTACGTTCTCTCGGGGCCGGTCACAGGAGCGGCAGTTGCTTCGGCTCGGTGTAGGCGAGGAGTCCTTCGATGCCGCATTCACGTCCGATCCCGCTCTGCCGGAAGCCGCCGAAGGGCGCGTCGAAGCTGCCCCCCTGGCCGTTGACGAGCAACATGCCGGCCTTGAGCCGCTTGGCCACGCCGGCCGCGCGCTCGGGGTCGCCGCCCCACACGCTCGCGGCGAGCCCGTAGTCGGAGTCGTTGGCGATGGCGATGCCCTCGGCGTCGTCGTCGTAGGGGATGACCCCGACGACCGGGCCGAAGATCTCCTCACGGGCGATGCGCATCGAGTTGTCGACGTCCACGAAGACGGTCGGCTCGACGTACCAGCCCACGTCCAGGCCGACCGGGCGTCCGCCGCCGACGGCGACCCTCGCTCCCTCCTTCCGCCCGATGTCCACATAGCCCTCCACCCGGTCCCGCTGGCGCTCGGACACCAGCGGGCCGATCTCGGTCGCGGGGTCGGCCGGATCGCCCACCGCCATCGACGAGACCATGGCGCACAGGGCGTCGGTGAACTCCTCGCGCCGCGAACGCGGCACCAGGATCCGCGTCTGGTTGGTACAGGTCTGTCCGCTGTTACGGAAGGCGTAGTCGCGGAGGCCGGCCATGGTGAGCGCCACATCGGCGTCGTCCAGAATGAGCGCGGCCGACTTGCCGCCCAGTTCGAGCGTGCAGCGCCGCAGGTCGCGGCCGCAGATCTCGGCGATCCGGCGGCCGGCCTGGGTCGAGCCGGTGAACGCCACCCGGTCCACGCCGGGGTGGCTGATGAGGTGCTCGCCCGCCTCCCGATCGGCCGAAACCACGTTGAGCACCCCGGGCGGAAGGCCGGCCTCGTCGAAGATCTCGGCCAGGACCAGTCCGTCGATCGCCGTCTCGGGCGACGGTTTCGCCACGACGGTGCAGCCGGCGACCAGCGCCGGAGCGATCTTCATCAGCAGCAGGGCCTGCGGATAGTTCCACGGCGCGATGGCCGCGACGACGCCGGACGGGTCGTGGACCACGAGGGCCGGCAGGCTGAGCCCCGTACGGGCCTGCTCGAACTCGAACCGCTTGCCGAGCCGGATGAAGTACGTGAGGATGTGCTGCGCGATGGGGCCCTGGGCCTGCCGGGAGAACGTGATCGGGCTCCCCATCTCCGCGGTGATCAGCTCCGCGAGCTCTCCGGCGCGCGCGGCGTACAGTTCGCTCGCCCGCTCCAGGTAGCGGAGCCGCTCGGTGACCGGAAGGCCGGACCACGAGCCCTCGTCGAAGGCACGGCGCGCCGCGGCCACGGCACGGTCCATGTCGGCGGCCGTGCCGTCAGGGGCGCACCCGATGACCTCCAGCGACGCCGGGGACACGACGTCGCGCAGCGGCCCTGTGGACGCGACCCACTCACCGTCGATGTAGATCGCCTCGCGACGGCGATCTGCGGATTCAGAACGTCGTGATGACACTTCGGATGACCTCACCTGAGAGCATCGCCTTCATGGCGACGTTGATCTCGTCCAGACGGACCTGCTGTGAGACGAGCGCCTCGGTGGTGAGGCGGCCCCGCTCGATCAGATCGACGAACAACTGGAAATGGCGGCGGACCTGCGCCGAGCCGGCCACGCACCCCTTCACCGTCTTCTCGTTCGCCTGTAGGTCGAAGGAGGGTGCGCGGAACTCGCTGTCCATCGGCCCGTAGCCGACGAGCACCAGAGTCCCGCCCTTGCCGATCATGCGGTACGTTGACGCGACGATCTCCGGCGCGCCGACGACGTCGAACGCGTAGTCCACGCCCCTGCCGCGGAGCAGCTCCTTCACCTGCTCCTCGGCGGGCGCGGTCGCCGGATCGACGGTGTCCGTGGCCCCGAGACCGCGGGCGATCCGCCGTTTGGACTCGACCGGATCGACCGCGATGATCCGGGCGGCGCCGGCGATGACCGCGCCCTGGATGACCGACTGACCGACTCCGCCGCATCCGACCACGGCGACGGTCGAGCCGGGGTGCACGCGCGCGGTGAACAGCGCGGCGCCGACGCCCGTGGTCATGCCGCAGCCGAGCAGGGCCAGGTGGGCATCGGGCAGGTCCGAGGCGACGCGGACCACCGACGCCTCGTCGCAGGTCAGGACGTCGCTGAACGTGCCGATCCCGCTCATGGCGACGGCATGCGAACCGTCGTGCCGAATCGCGCGCGGCGCCCGCAGGAAGGGGCCGAGGGCGTCGCACAGGTGAGAGCGATCATGCACGCAGTACGGACAGGCGCCGCATGCCGGGCGGAAGGACGCGATCACCCGGTCGCCGACGGCGACCCGGGTCACCTGGTCGCCGGCCTCGATGACCGTGCCGGCCCCCTCGTGGCCGCCGATCATCGGCCCCGAGACCATGCCGGGGAACAGGCCGTCGCGGACCGAGAGATCGGTGTGGCAGATGCCGCTCGCGCCGACGGCGACCACGACGTCGCGCGGACCGGGCGGCAGCGGCTCCAGCGACTCGACCGCGAGGTCCTTCCCGAACTCCACGAGCACGGCGGAACGCATGTCAGTGCTCTCCTTGGAACCGAAGGGGCAGGTGATCGACGCCCATCATCTGGCCCATCATCAGGCGGGGCAGGTGCCGCGGGGTTCCCACCAGTTCCAGGGGCGGCCGGGCGATGAGGGCTTCGAGGAGGATCCGTATCTCGGCCCGCGCCAGCGTGGCCCCGGCGCAGTAGTGCGGGCCGATGCCGAACGCTAGGTGCTGCCGGGGGTTCGCCCGATCCGGCCGGAACGTCTCGGCGTCCTCGAACTGCTCGGGATCGCGGTTGGCGGCGGCGTAGAGCAGCACCAGCCGCTCCCCCTCCGCCAGCGAGGTGTCGTGGAGCGTCGTCGGCGCCGTGACGGTGCGGAACATGGTGTGCACGGGCGGGAACAGGCGCAGGCCCTCCTCCACGATCCCCTCGATCGAGGCGGGGTCCGACCGCATCCGGGCCTGCAGCTCCGGATGTGTCACCAGATGATGGACGAGACTCGCGATCGACCGTGCCGTCGTCTCGAATCCCGCGAAGACGAAGGACCGGACGATGTTGCGCAGCTCGTCCTCGGTGAGGGGCCGGCCGCCGAAGTCGGTCTGGACGAGCGTGGTGAGGTAGTCGTCGCGAGGCCGGGCCCGGCGCTGACTCAGGTGCGTGCTCGCGAGAGCGTCGAGCTCCCGCATCGCCTCCAGCATCGCCGGTGTGCCGGCGTGTTCCAGAACCGTCGCCGCGAATGCCTGGAGCTGCTCGTTCGCCGCCTCGCCGAATCCCAGGAGACGGCCCACGGCACGCACGGGAATCTGCACGGCGACCTTCTGCACGAAGTCGTCGTCGGTTCCCTCGGCGAACGCGTCGAGCACGCGCTCGGTGAGGTCGCGCAGGTACGGCACGATGCCGCGCACCCGCGGCGCGCTGAGCACTTCCATGAACAGCTTGCGGTACGCGATGTGGGCCGGGCCGTCGAACTCGATGGGAATGCTGGGGTCGCGGCCGGGGTGCGGCGGGTGGATGACGCCCTGAGCGGAGGAGAATCTGGTGCAGTCCTTCTCGACTTCGACGACGTCGGCATATCTGGTGACGAGCGCGAAACCGTCGTGCGCGGCGGTCTTCGCGACCGGGCAGCCCGCGAGAAGGCGGCGGTAGACCTGGTTCAGGACCTCATCGCCGAGTTTTTCATCGAGATGGTCGAAGTTGGCGGCGAGCCGCTCGGCATCCACGTCGCCGTCCATTTTCGTGTCGCTGTACATTTTCGTGTCGCTGTACATTTGCAATGTGTTACCCCTGACGTGGGTCAGATGAGTGCGCACATCTTCCCTATTCTTGGTAATAGGCGTCAAGGCGCATTGGGTGGTGTTGTCGGTGCTCGTTTCCGTATTACGGGACACGGGAATTTCCGGCTGGGCCCGCTCACGCCGCTCCGCCGGCGCGTTGGTCGAATCGCATTCCGAGATACTCCGACGCGATTCGCACCCGCTGGATATTGAGGGTGCCCCCGGCGAGCGCCCAGCCGTGCGCGTCGCGATGCAGCCGCTCCACCTCGTACTCCTCGGAGTAGCCGTAGCCCCCGTGCAACTGGATCGACAGGTCGGAGACCTCCTTGGCCATCTCGTTCGCCGTGCACTTCGCGATCGACGCGGCCAGCGGGCCGGGAGCTCCGCGCCCGGCCTGCGACGCCGCCGCGTAGATCAGCAGCCGGGCCGACTCGACCCGCATCACCATGTCGGCGATGGTGCCCTGGACGAGTTGGAAGTCCGCGATGCGGCGGCCGAACTGCTCACGCTCGCCGACATGCCGGGCCGCGCGGTCCAGCGCGGCCTGGCCGATGGCGAGCGACATCGTCGCGTTGCCCAGCCGCTCGATCGAGAACGCGGTGAACAGCTTGGAGAACCCGCCGGCCGGGACGATCAGGTCGCCGAGCGGCACGCGTACGTCGGTGAAGAAGATGTCGGCCGAGCAGACCCCCCGAAAGCCCATCAGCCGCTCCTGAGGGCCGAACGTCAGGCCGGGGGTGTCGCGGCCGACGACGACGGCGCCGATCCCCTTCGCGCCCGGCCGGTCGTCCAGCCGCAGGTAGACCAGGTACTGCTCGGAGTGTCCCGCCCCCGAGCACCATCGTTTGACGCCGTTGATCACGATGTGGTCCCCGACGACACGCCCTCGGGTGGACATGTCGGTCGCGGCCGAGCCGGCGTCCGGCTCCGAGATCGACACCGAGAGGGTCTTCTCCCCCGCCACGATCGGCGGCAGCAGGCGGGCCCGCTGCTCCTCGGTGCCGAACAGCTCGATCACCCGGGCCGGTCCGGTGCACGCCTCGAACACCGGCCAGGCCGCGACGGGTGAGGCCTTGGCGAGCTCTTCCAGCACGATGAGCGCATCCAGCAGCGGCCGGCCCTCACCCCCGTACTGCTGCGGGACGGTGATGCCCAGCAGGCCGAGTTCGGCGAGCTTCCTCCGCTCCGCCGCCGGCAGCGGGGTGCGGCCGTGGTCCCACTCCCGGGCGTGCGGGGCGAATCGTTCGGCGGCCAGTTTCGCGGCCATCTCGCGCAGGGCGAGCTGATCAGGATCGAGCCGGGCCAGGATGTCCTTGGTCATATCGCTCCACGTGCTTCTCCGGTGCTTGCGAGAGGTGCTTGTGAGAGGTGCTCACGGCAGGTGTTCGGGATGGGCGCGTTCGTCGCCGCCTGCCCGGACCGGGCGGTACGTCGCGGCCAGCAGCGTGGCGGCGCCGGCGATCCCCAGCCCGGCGGCGATCAGGGCCGCCCATCCTCCGGCGACCACGATGCCCAGCGCGGCGTCGAGGGAGACGCCGCCCGGGCCCGCGATGGCCACGACCAGGGCGCCGAGCCCGAGCACCAGCACGTACTCGTAACCGTCCCTGAAGACGAAGAAGCCGTTGCGGCGATGCGCGACCACGCCGGCGACCAGCATGACGCCGATCACGGCGGCGGCGGCGATGGGGGTGAGCAGCCCGATGACGAGGCCCACGCCGGCGACGACCTCCATGACGGCGCTCATCGCGGCCTGCGCCATCCCGTGCCGCAGGCCGAGGCTCTCGAACCAGCGGGCCGCGCCGGGCAGCCTGCCGCCGCCGAAGGCGTGATTGAGCCCGTGCACGACCACGACCCCGCCGATGACCAGACGCAGCACGAGCAGCGCGGCGTCGATTCGGTCCATCCCACTCCCTTTCCCTGTTCGCCCGGCACTCGGCCTGAAACAGTCATTTCTCCACCTTTTTCCACCGCACTGTTCCGAGGGTGACAAGGGTCACCGGTTCGGGGTGACGACGAATTCGGCGGCGTTCAGCGAGCCGGCCGGAATGCCGCCGTCGCCGAGCAGCTTGATCTGGGCGTCCAGAACCCGCGCCGGAACCGCCAGCCGCGGCCGGGTCGCCGAGTACGCGGTGCCGTTCAGGTAGTCCACCAGCTTCTCGGCCAATGGGATGTCGTCGGAGGTGATGTTCTCGGCGATGTAGCCGACGACCTTCTTCCGGTTCGCGGGCTCGCCGATGAACCGGATGGCCTGTTCCTCCGCGGCGATCCAGCGACGGAGGGCTTCGGGGTTCTGCTTGGCGAACGACCTGTTCGTCATCATTCCGATCACCGAGTCGGCGAACCGCGGCGGCGCCTCGTTCGCGATGTCCACGTACAGGCCGCCGGCTCCGGCCTTCTCGATCAGGTGGGCGGCGGGGGCGACGTTGATGAACGCGTCCAGCGCCTTCTGCTGGAACTGCGCGATGGCGGCCTGGCCGGTGGTGACCGAGATCAGGGTGACGTCCGTGCCCGGGGTGAGGCCCGCCTCGCGCAGCAGGCCGCGCATCACGTGGTCCGCGCTGCTGCCGATCCCGGGCACCCCGACGGTCTTCCCGCGCAGCGCCTGCACCTTGGCCTTCCAGTCGCCCCGCACGCCGAGCAGGTCGCCCCGGGCCGAGATCTGGAACAGGCTCTTGTTGATGACGCTGCCGGCCACCGCGATCGGCTGGCCCTTCGCCGCGGCCGAGATCCCGGACGCCACGTCCGCCAGCAGCCCCTGGGTGTCGCCGTTGGCGAGCAGCCGCATCGCCGTGGCTCCGTCGCCCGGGTTGACGAACTCGACGTCGAGGCCGTTGCGGGCGAAGATGCCCTCCTCCCGCGCGATGACGTCGCTGATGTACGGCAAGGCGCCGGGGAACTGCTGCAAGGTCAGGGAGATCGTGTCCGAGCCGTCTGCCGGCGCCGTGGCGGGGCCGCCGCACGCGGGCAGGCCGGCCATCGCCACGGCCGCCGTCACAACTGCCAGCGAGCGGGCGAGTCGACTGCGCATGGGTGTCGCACTCCATTCATCACAGGTGGCCGAGGACGGCGGCGAGGTGACCGTCACAAGGTGGCCGGCGAGGTTCCCCACGACAGGCGCCTTTCGAGGCGTCCGACCGTCCAATCCAGCACGAACGCCAGCAACGCGAGCAGGAAGAGGATCGCGAACGAGCCGGCGATGTCGAACTGGTTCGTGGCCTGCACCAGCCGAAGCCCCAGCCCTTCCGTGGACGCCACCATCTCGGCGACCACGACGCCGAGCACGGAGTAGACCGACCCCAGCCGGAGCCCGGCGAGGATGGCGGGTCCGGCCGAGGGCAACTGCAGCAGCCGGAACCGCTGCAACCGCGACATGCCGAGCGTACGGGCGAGCGTGGCGCGGTCGGCGTCCACGCCGTCCACCCCGGCCAGCGTGTTGATCAGGAGCAGGAAGTACACCACGCTCACCGACACCGCGATCTTCGCGCCGGCCCCCAGCCCGAACCAGACCAGGAAGATCGGCGCGAGAGCGGGGCGCGGCAGCGCGTTGGCGAGCGTGACGATCGGCTGCACGGCACGCCGGAACAGGGCGAACTCGCCCAGCAGCAGGCCGCTCGCCACCCCGGTGGCCGCACCGATCGCCAGGCCCGTCAGCGCCGCGGACAGCGTCGCCCACCCGTCGGCCCAGATGCCGCCGTCCACGACCAGGCCGGCAAGGCTCCCGGCCACGCTCGCCGGGTCGCTGATGAACACGGGGCTCATCCACTCCAGGGCGCCTGCGAGGTACCAGACGAGCACGAACGCCGCGACGACCCCCAGGCGCACGCCCCACACGGCGGCCGTCCTCGCGGTGCGGGCCCGCCGGTGGCGTGCCCGCAGCCGCTCCTGGACGGCGGCGCGATCAGGACCGGCCGCGTGCCGGTGCACGGCCGGGGCGCTCACTTCGGCCCGGCCACGATGCGCTGCGCGAGCTCGGCGCTCGCGTCGGCCAGACGGGGATCGGGAACCTCGGCGCGCAGCGCGTCCTGCAGCTCGTCGTAGAGCGGCTGCCAGGCCGGGTCCGCCCTGAGGTGATCGACGTCGCGCGGGCGCGGAAGATCGACGCGGATGTCCCGGCACAGCCGCCCCGGCCGCGAGCCCAGCAGCACGACCCGGTCGCTGAGGGAGATCGCCTCGGTGAGGTCGTGCGTGACGAACAGGACGGTCGCCCGGGAACGTTCCCACAGGGCCAGGAACTCCTGCTGCACGAACAACCTGGTCTGCGCGTCCAGGGCGGCGAACGGCTCGTCCATGAGCACGCACCGCGGCGAGAGCGCGAGGGTGCGGGCGATGGCCACCCGCTGGCGCATGCCCTGCGAGAGCTGCGTGACCTGCGCGTTCTCGAATCCCGTCAGGTGGACCCGGTGCAGCCAGTCCAGGGCCAGTGCGCGCCGCTCGCTCTTGCGGACGCCCCGCACCTCCAGGCCCAGCTCGACGTTCTCCACGGCCGTGCGCCACGGGAACAGCGCGTCCCTCGCCGGCATGTACGCGACCTCGCGCGACGGCCCGGTGACCGGGTGGCCGTCGAGCGTCACGGTCCCCTCCGTCGGCCGAATCAGGCCGGCGACCATGTTGAGCAGCGTCGTCTTGCCGCATCCCGAAGGGCCGACGAGCGCGACGAACTCCCCTGCCGCGATGGCGAGATCGATGCCGGTCACCGCGTCGACCACCCCGTCCGGCATCGCGAAGGACCGGCCGACGCCGGCGAACCGGATGCCGGCCCCGCCCGGTGCGGCGGATCGTCCTTCGGCAGCGGCCGGGCCGGGCACGGAGACCTCCTGAGGGTGGACGAGCGGGGTCATCGCCCGGCCTGATCTGCCCGCAGCCGCGCGATCACCTCGTTGACCCGCTTCGCCGTCTCGATCGAACGCGCGTCCTCCGCGTCCGGGTCGCCGATCGGGTGGACGCCGCGGGCCGCCGAGAAGATCTCGACCGACAGGCACCCGTCCGGTCCGGCGATGTGCGGCCCGTAGAACTCGCCCGGCCGCGACACCATCACGTCGCCGGGGACGAGCGTCTGCCCGCCGGGCACCGTGATCGAGCCGCGCACGACGACCTCGACCCGGAAGCAGTCGTGGGCGTGCCGGTGCAGTGTGTCGCCGGGGGCGATCTGCAACAGCGACGCGACGGGAACCTCCGGGTCGCTCAGGTCATCGCCCATGTACACGCTGCCGAGATCCCACCCGGGCATCACCTCCCGGGTCGCGGCCCCGGACCATCTCATCTCGGGCGGAGTCATCGCGTCGAAGTAACCGGGATCGGTGAAACGAAAGTACTGTGGCATTGGAACGCCTCGATTTCTCGACTACCGGGGGGACAGAGGGCACGGCGCCCCTGGAGAACGCGGTGCCGGCCTCCCGCGTTCGCAGCCGGCCCGCTCGTATCCGTCTCGGATCACTCGGGGAGCAGCAGTTCCCCGTTGCGGGCGAAGAACTGCTCGCGGGCACTGCCCGGCAGCGACGCGAGCGCGGCCTCCATGACGGCTCGCGAGTCCTTACCGCCTTCCACGTGCGGGTAGTCGGTGGCGTAGCAGTACACGGACCACAGGTCGCGGTGACGCTCGAAGTAGCGGGCGATCGGCTCGAAGTAGAAGGGCGTCACCCGGACGTTGCGCGCGATGTACTCCGAGGGCCGCATGCTCAGCGTGCCGGCCAGCCTGGACCGGAACTGGCTCTCCGCCCAGCAGTCCAGCCGCTCGGCCAGCGGGCCCATCCAGCCCGCGGCGAACTCGATGGCGCCGAACCGAAGCGCCGGGTGACGCTCGAAGACGCCGCCGAGCACCATCGTGGAGATCATGTTCTCGGCGCAGAAATGGATCGTCGTGGCCCGGTAGGGCTCGATGGGCAACTCGATGCTGGACTTGTCCGAGGGGTGGAACACCTCCACCCCCTTCGACCACGCCGACGAGGAGAGGAAGCCGAAGTCGGTCCCGAGGTGGATCGTGACCGGCACGTCGGCCTCGGCCACGAGGCTCCAGAACGGATCGAGTTCCGGGTTGGCCGGCGACGTGCCCGCCGGTGCGATGTTCGCCGGGATCATCAGAGCCCGGATTCCGCGCTCGATGGCCGAGCGGGCCTGCTCCACCATCGACTCCACCGAGGTGTCGGTCAGCACGATCCCGACCGGGCGGATCCGATCCGAGGTCGACTTCGTGATGCCGGCCGCCCAGTCGTTGTGCGCGGCGACGCCCATGCGGCCGAGTTCCCCGGCGTCCACCCGGCTGGGGTCGAATCCCAGCCAGACGTGCGCGTTCGGGTCGTTGACGAGGAGCAGGGCGAACAGCCCGAAGGTCGGGAAGACCAACTGACGGGTGATGCCCATTTCGTCGAGGACGTCCGGACGCCGGCGGAGATCGATGGCGGACGGGGCGGTCGCGCCCTTGAGCCGCCACACCGTCTCCTGAGTGATGGGCGTGGTGTCGCCGGTCAGGCCGGGGACCGACAGCGAGTTCGCGCGGGCTCTGGTATGGATCTCGAAGCCGACCTCGTTCACTCGGCGGGCGATCTCCTCGCCGAACACCTCGCCCCAAAGCTCCAGCGGCGCCATCTCATGGCTGTCCACATCCACGATTGCGGTCACGAATTCCTCCTCCGGGCCGTTTCGAAGGCGATGTTCCGTCATCCCGCAGACCGGTACAAGGGACTACTCATGCTGTTATTTCTTGAACCACCTGTGAAACCCGGTATGGGCTCGGAAGCGTGATTCAATGCGCACGATGTCCAGTTCCGAGATTTCCGTTCATGTGGCAATCGCCAGGGCACTCGCCGACCAGGGCATGACCACGCTCTTCGGTGTCGTGGGAGAAGGCAATATTCACGTGATCGCCCATCTCGTCGAGGACCACCGGGTCCGCTATGTGAAGGCGGCGCGCGAAGACGGCGCCGTCCTCATGGCGACCGGATACGCCTCGGTGACCGGTGAGGTGGGTTTCGCGACCGTGACCCACGGCCCCGGCCTGACCAACACCATGACCGCGCTCACCCAGGCCGCCCGGAGCGGGCTGCCGGTCGTGGTGCTCGCCGGCGACACGGACCCCGCGCTCCCGTACGGTCGCCAGCGGATCGACCAGGCGGCCCTGGTGGCGCCGACCGGAGCGGGCTTCCAGCCGATCGCCTCGCCCGCCACGGCCGTGGACGACGTCGCGCGGGCGGTCGGCCGGGCGCGGGCGGAGCGGCGCCCGATCGTGCTCAACGCGCCGGTGGATCTCCAGCACGGCACGGTGGCCTACTCGCCGTCGAGGGTGAACCTGCCCGCGCCCCAGGCGGTCGCGCCGGACGCCGACGCGCTCGACCGGGCCGCCGGGGTGATCGCCGCGGCGCGGCGCCCGGTCATCCTCGCCGGGCGGGGCGCCGCTCTGGCCGGCGCCAAGAAGTCCATCCTCGCCCTCGCCGAGCACATCGGCGCTCCGGTGAGCACGACGCTGCGCGCCAAGGACCTGTTCCGAGGGGAACCGTTCGATCTCGGGATCTGCGGCACGCTGTCGCACGGCCCGGCCTCGGAGACGATCCTCGCCGCCGACTGCCTCGTGGTCTTCGGCGCCGGCCTCAATCCGGACACCACGGCGGACGGGTCGCTCGTCGCCGGAAAGCGGATCGTGCACATCGACCTGGACCCCGCCCGCCTGGGCCTGCGGACCGAGGTCACGGTCGCCGTCCAGGCCGACGCCGAGCGTGCCGCCGTCACCCTGCTGGACCGGCTCGGCGAGCTCGATCTCCGGCACGCGGGCACGCTGTGCACCGAGGAGCTGCGGACCCGGCTCGCCGAGTTCGACCCGCGATCGGAGTTCGCGCCCTACGCCGGCGGTCCCATCGACAGCCGGGAGCTGACGCTGCTCCTGGACCAGGTGTTCCCCCACGACCGGACGTACGTCTCCGACTCCGGCCGGTTCATGCTTCCGGGATTCGCCTGGCTGCACGTGCCCGAACCCTCCGCCTTCATCGAGACGGTGGACTTCGGTTCCATCGGGCTCGGGCTCGCCACGGCGATCGGCGCGGCCGTGGGACGGCCCGACCGGCCCGTCCTGCTCACCGCGGGTGACGGCGGACTGGCCATGGAGCTGCCGGAGCTGCTCACCGCCGTCAGATACGGGCTGGACCTCGTGCTCGTGGTGTACAACGACAGCGCGTACGGAGCGGAGGTGGCCATCACCGACCTGCTCGGCAAAGCGCACGACATCTCCAGGCTGCCCGGCACCGACTTCGCCGCCATCGCCCGCTCGATGGGCGCCTCGGGCCTGACCGTCGCACGGGCGGACGACCTGCCGCTCATCGCGGAGGCGATCGAGCACCGCCGCGGGCCCGTCGTCATCGACGTGAAGACCGATCCGCGTACGCCCATCCCCCACTGACGCCCGCCGGCGCCGGCTCCGGGGGAAGGCCCCGGAGCCGGCGGCGGCTCATCGTGCCGGCGTGCGGTACATCGTGACGACCGCGGCGCCGCCGATGCCGAGGTTGTGCTGGAGCGCGGCGGTCGCGCCCGCGACCTGCCGTGCCTCCGCCTCGCCGCGGAGCTGCCAGCACAGCTCCGCGCACTGCGCCAGGCCCGTCGCACCCAGCGGGTGGCCCTTCGAGATCAGCCCGCCGGACGGGTTGACCACCCATGTCCCGCCGTAGTCCACGGCGCCTTCCGCGATCAGGTCGCCGGCGCCGCCGGCCGGGCACAGCCCCAGGGCTTCGTACGTGATGAGCTCATTGGTGCTGAAACAGTCGTGCAGCTCGATCACCTGTACGCCCTCGGGGCCGACGCCCGCCTGTTCGTACACCGCTTGTGCGGCGCTCCTGGTCATGTGGTAGCCGACGAGGCCGGCGTCGCTGCCGTCGAACGTGGACCCGGTGTCGGTCGTGAGCGCCTGTCCGACGATCTCGACGGCCCGGCCCCACAGGCCGTGGCTCTCGACGAAGGACTCGCTCGCCACCACGGCGGCGGCGCCGCCGTCGGAGGTCGGGCAGCACTGCAGCTTGGTGAGCGGGTCATGCACCGTGGGCGAGGCGAGAATCTCGGCGAGGGAGTATTCCTTCCGGAACTGCGCGTACGGATTGTGCACCGAGTGGCGGTGGTTCTTCTCGGCGATCTTGGCGATGGTCTCCCGGCTGACGCCGTACCGCTCCATGTACTCGCGGCCGGCGTTGCCGAAGAGCTGCGCCGCGAGCGGAGCCTGCGTGAGGCCGCGCCGCGCGGCCATCGCGTCGGTGTGCCGTCCGGTGGGCGCGACGCGGTCGCTCCAGTGCTCCCGCAGACTCCCCCGTTCCATCTTCTCGAAGCCGAGGGCCAGCACGCATTCGGCGAGCCCCGCCCGTACGTACTGGTTGGCGAGGTACAGCGCCGACGACCCCGTGGCGCAGTTGTTGTTGACGTTCACCATCGGAATGCCGCTCAGCCCCACTTCGTACAGGGCCCGCTGTCCGGAGGTCGAATCGCCGTAGCAGTACGCCAGGAACGCGTGCTCGACGTCCTGGTACGGGATGCCCGCGTCGGTGAGGGCGTTCGTGGCCGCCTCCCGTCCGATGTCCGGGTAGTCCCAGCCGGGACGTGACCCCGGCTTCTCGAACTTGGTCATGCCGACGCCGACGACGAACGATCGCTGCGTCATGATCCTCCTTAACCGCTCTGCGGACACCGCTCAGCGCCGGTCCCACTGGACGCCGGCCTTCTCCCGGTCCCAGGTGGCCGGGGTGCACCCCTCGTCGCGCAGCCTGTACTTGTGCACCCGGCCGAGCGGGCTGGTGGGCAGCGCGTCGCGGAACTCGATGTACCGGGGCAGGGCGAAGTAGGGGATGCGGTCCTTCGCCCATTCGAACAGCTCCCGCTCCGACAGCCCGGCACCGGGCACCAGGACCGCGGTGACCTTGAGGTCGTCCTCGGTGTGCTCGGACGGCACCGCGTGCACGGCCACCTCGGCCAGCGCCGGATGGGCGAGCATCGCCTGCTCCACCTCCTGGCTGGAGATGTTCTCGCCGCGGCGTCTGAGGTAGTCCTTCTTCCGGTCCACGAAGTAGAAGAACCCGTCCTCGTCGAAGCGGCCGAGGTCTCCGGTGTGGAACCACAGGTTGCGGGTGACCGCGGCGAACGCCTCCGGGCGCCGCCAGTACCCCTGGAACATCACGTCCGGCCGCCGGGGCCGGCACACGACCTCGCCGACCTCGCCCACCGGCACCTCGCGGTCGTCGTCGTCGAAGATCCTGACGTCGAAGTCCGCCGCGTTCGCCTTCCCCGAGCTGCCCGGAGGGGACCAGGCGCCGACCTCCAGCGTCGTGAGGGGGAAGCACTCCGTGAGCCCGTAGGTGTTGCCGCCCACTCGCCGCACCCCGAACCGGGTGCGCCACACCTCCTGCAGCTCCGGCGGGAACGGCGCGCCGTGGACGACGCGGATCCGCCCGTGGCAGCGGGTCATCTCCGGTGTCTCGTCCATCTGCGCGATCAGCGACCCCATGGAGCCGAGCAGGTTGACCATCGCCGCGCCGGTGCGCTCGATGTCGGGCCAGAACCCCGACACCGAGAAGCGGGGGGCGATCGACGCCGAGCCGCGCAGCAGCATGGTGCCGAGGATGGTCCCGCTCACCAGGTTGAAGTGGTAGATCGGCAGCGGGCTCCAGTTCAGCTCGTCCTCCGTGCGTCCGCTCTGGACCAGGAAGCCCCGGGCCGAGCTGAACACGTAGCCGTTGGAGATGACGCAGCCCTTGGACGGGCCGGTGGTCCCGCCGGTGTAGATGATCAGAGCGGTGTCGTCGGAGCCTCGGTCGGCCCAGATCTGGTCACCGCCGTCCAGGAGGTAGTCCGCGAGCGGTTCCACGGCGACGTCGCCGATCCGGTCCGCCACGTCGAGCCCGCGGACGAGGATGCGTTCGACGTTCGGCATACGATCGATCTCCGCCCGGAACCGGTCCACGAAATCGGCCTCGCACACCACCACGCGTGCGCCGGCGTCGGCGACGACGTGCGAGAGGAAGCCGCCTTTCAGTGCGGTGTTGATGGGCACCCAGATGCCGCCGGGAAGGTTCGCCGCGAACCACAGCGAGACCGCGTCCACGTTGTTGTCGAGCATCGTGACGACGGTCTGGTCCGGTTGGAGCCCTGCCTTACGCAACCCGGCGGCGTACGAGGTCGCGCGCCGCCACAACTGACGGTAGGTGTACCACTCGCCGCCGAAGTCCAGGAACGGCCGGTCGCCGGCCTCCTCGGCGCAGTCACGCAGGAGTCCGACGGCCGTCAGCCCCTCCGTCGAGGCGGTCCCCCACTCTCCCATTGCTCCTCCTGTCCTCACCTCGTCCGGGCACCCGCGACCACGACGGAGGCCGCCGCTCGGCGAAGGCGGCGAACCCCTCCCGTGCCTCGGCCGTGCCGATCGAGGCCGTGACGGCTCGCTCGTCGACCGGTGGCAGGTGCGCGTGCGCCGCCCGCTTCCACGCCGCGCGCGCCGCCGGGCCGGCCTCGAGCAGCTCGTACGCGGCACGCTCGGCCTCATCGTGAAGATCGTCATGCGGGACCACCCGGGCCACGAGGCCCATCGCATGCGCCTCCGCGGCGCCGAACGGCCGCGACGTCAACGCCAGCTCCTTGGCGCGGGCGAGCCCGATCACCGGGGGCAGCAACGCCGAGCTCCAGGGCGCGGCCACGCCGAGCCGCAGTTCCGGGAGCCGGAACCGGGCCCGCTCGCTCACGACCGCGACGTCGGCGAGGACGGCGAGCCACAGGCCGCTCGCCTGGCAGTGACCGTTGATCGCGGCGACGACGGGGACCTCGCCCCCGTGCAGCGCCGGGAACGGCAGGTCCTCCTCGGCCGGCGGCGCGTCGCCGGGGCCGTGCGCGGCCGGGTCGCCACCGACGATGAAGACGTCGCCGACACCGGTGATGACGAGCGCCTCAAGCCGGGGGTCGCCGGCGACACCGCGTATCGCCCGGCCGAGCCCCCGGTACATCGCCATCGACAACGCGTTGCGCTGCGCGGGGTTGTCCACTGTGCACCAGCCGATCGGGACACGCCGCTCGAATCGCAGGTTCGGTGTGCCGAGGTCCATCAGACCCCCAGCATCCGGCGTCCGATGATCTCCTTCATGATTTCGTTGGTGCCGCCGTAGATCGACATCGCCCGACCGTCCCGCCAGGCCCGCCCGACCGCGCACTCCTCCATGTAGCCGTACGCGCCGTGCAACTGGACGCACGTCGTCAGCACACGGGAGTTCAGCTCCGCACACCACCACTTGGCCTGCGCCGCCTCCTCCGCGGACAGCTCGCCCGCGACGTGCGCCAGGAGTTGCGCGTCCACGAATGCCTGGGCGACGTCCAGCTCGGTGCGCATGGTGGCGAGCTGGAAACGGGAGTTCTGGAAGGAGCCGATGGGCCGCCCGAAGGCGTGGCGCTCCTTGCAGTAGGCCAGCGTCTGCTCGAAGGCGGCCCGCGCGTGCGCCAACGCCATCACCGCGATGGCCAGGCGCTCCTGAGGGAGCATCGCCACCAGGTGGTAGAACCCGCGGCCCTCCTCGCCGAGCAGGTTCTCGGCCGGGACCACCACATCGTCGAAGAACAGCTCGGCCGTGTCGGCCGCGTGCTGACCGACCTTGTCGAGATTGCGTCCCCGGCTGAAGCCCGCCCGGCCGCTCTCGACCACGATGAGGCTGAGGTTCCGCTGCGCCACCTCGCCGGTCCCGGTGCGGCACACGAGGATCACCAGATCGCAGTGGATGCCGTTGGAGATGAACAGCTTGCTGCCCCTGATGACGTAGCTGTCGCCGTCCCGCACGGCCCGCGTCGAGATCGCCGCCAGATCCGAGCCGGTGTCCGGCTCGGTCATCGCGACGGCGCCGACGAGTTCGCCCGAGCACAGGCCGGGCAACCAGCGTTCGTGTTGCGCCCGCGTGCCGTAGCGGACGTAGTACGGCACGACGACGTCGGCGTGCGTGGAGATCCCGAGACCGGCGTTCATCACGCCGGCCCGGCACACCTCCTCCATGACGACGGCGTTGAAACGGAAGTCGAGCCGACCGGCTCCGCCGAGCTCGCCGGGCACGCCGAGTGCCAGGATCCCGGCCTCCCCGGCCTTGCGGAAGAGGGCTTTGTCGGTGATGCCGGATCGCTCCCACTCCTCGAAGTGGGGCGTGATCTCCCGCGCGACGAAGGCGCGGACCGACTTCCGGAAGAGTTCGTGATCGTCGTCGAAAACGGTTCGTCGCATCGGGTACGTGGCTCCTACGCCGTCCGGATCAGCTCGACGAGCTCGGGGAGCGCGCCGGCGATGTCGTGCACGGGAAGGTCGTGGATCGACTCACGCCGCTCCCCGATCTGCCATGGCGCGAGCAGGAAGGAGTCGACTCCGAGCTCGCGGAGGGCGGCCATCCGGGCCCGCGTCACCGTGCCCCGGATACCGGTCCGGATCTCGAAGGGCCGGTCCTGCGTGCCCGCCTCGGCACGCGCCTCGGCGAGCCTGGCGACGATCCCGGTCAGCTCCTCCACCGAGTGGTTCGCCCCCACCCAGCCGTCCCCGAACGCGGCACAGCGCCGGAGTGCGACGTTCGAGGTTCCACCGACGAAGATCGGGACGGCCGCCCGCGGGGCCGGGTTCACGGCGACGGCCTCGAAGCAGAAATGATCGCCGTCGTGAGCGACCGGCTTGCCGGTCCAGAGCCGCCGCAGCAGCGGCAGCATCTCGTTCAGAACCGATCCCCGCCGGTCGAAGTCCGCCTGGCCGAGCGCCTCGAACTCCTCCCGGAGCCAGCCGACGCCCACGCCGAGGTCGAACCGCCCGCCGCTCATCGCCGACACCGTCGCCACCTGCTTGGCCAGCAGCACCGGGTGCCGCAGCGGCGCGATGAGGACCGCGGTCATGAACCGGAGGCCGGCCGCCGCACCGGCGAGCCCGGCGGCGGCGACGAGCGGATCGGGCAGTTCCGCCTCCGGCGGCAGGACGGCCGGCTTCCCGCCGCCGTAGGGGTACGGCGAGGAGAAGCCGATCGGCACGCAGGGGTGATCCGAGAGCGCGACACCGGTGACGCCGGCCTCCTCGGCCGCGAGCGTCAGCCGCCGCAGACCGTCCGCGGGCAGGAAGGGCAGCGAGAGCCAGACCTTCATCGCCCCGTCACTGACGCGTCGCGGGCGGCTCGGGCAGCTCCAGGCGGAACACCCGCGCGGCGTTGGTCTGCAGGACCTTGCGCTTGACGTCGTCCGAAAGGCCCGCGAGCTGCTTGTGCGCCACCTCGATGGAGTTCGGCCAGGTCGAGTCGGTGTGCGGGTAGTCGGTCTCGATCATGACGTTGTCCACGCCGATCTTGTCGATGGCGCCGACCCCGAACGGGTCCTCGATGAAGCAGCCGAACATGTGCTTGCGGAACAGCTCCGACGGCAGCACGGACATGTCCAGGCCGCCCAGGTCGCTGCGGCCGCCGACGGAGCCGGTGGTGAGATCGCCGCCGAAGTCGCCCTTGGCGGCCCAGCCCCGGTGCACCTCGACCACGTGGTCGCAGCGCTCCAGCACGTACGGGATCCAGCCGATGCCGCCTTCGGAAAGGCACAGCTTGAGGTCGGGGTAGCGCGGCAGCCAGGGGCTGAAGAGCCAGTCGATGCACGCGGCGGCCGTGCTGGCGACCGGCGTCAGCGCGATGACCGCCGCCATCGGCATGTCCGGCGAAGTGGCCGGGAGCTGCGAGGACGAGCCGAGGTGCATGCATATCGGCATCTCCGTCTCGGCCGCCGCGGCGATCATCGGCTCCCAGAAACGGCTCGGATCGTGGATGGACGGCAGGCCCAGCGGGTACGGGTTCTCGCTGAAGGCGATGGCCCGCGCGCCCATCGCCGCGGTGCGCTCGATCTCCTGGGCCGCGAGACGCGGGTCCCACAGCGGGAGGATGATCATCGGGATCAGCCGGCCCGGAGCCGTGCCGCACCACTCCTCGATCATCCAGTCGTTGTAGGCCCTGACGCACAGCAGCCCGAGTTCGCGGTCACCGGCCTCGGTGAACGCCTGGCCGCAGAACCTCGGGAACGACGGGAACGACAACGAGGCCAGCACCCCGGCGCGGTTCATGTCCTCGATGCGCGCGACGGGGTCGTAACACCCCGGCCGCATGTCGTCGTAGGTCACGGGGAGAGGGCTGAACTCCTCCCTCTTCTTGCCGGCCGCCGCGGACAGCCCGGTGGTCGGCATCCGCTTGCCCTCGAAGACCCACGCCTCGCCCTGGTCGTCCCGCACCATTCGCGGGCCGGCCTCCCGGAACCTGGCCGGCAGCCGGTCCTGCCAGACATGCGGCGGTTCGAGCACGTGGTCGTCCACCGAGACCAGCCAGTCGAGCGAAACATCCATGATCCGTCTCCTCTCGTTCGTCACGACGTCTCCTCCGTCACGACGTGGGTGCCGCCGCGGCGGGGGCGCTGATGCCGCGCTGGGCGGTGTAGGCCATGAGCGAGTCCCGGAACCGCGGGAGCGCGAACGTCTCGCTTTCGGAGGCGAACGCGAAGTCGATCACGCTCGTGATCGCCCTGCTCATGTGCATGTTGATGGCGCGTTTGGTGTCCCAGAGCGCCTGCTGCGGCTGCCGCGCCAGCCGCTCGGCCAGCTCGTACGCCCGGGGCAGGACCTGGTCGGCCGGCACGACGTGGTTCGCCAGCCCGATGCGTTCCGCGGTGACGGCGTCGATCCGGTCACCGGTGAACAGGTACTCCTTCGCGCGGAGCACGCTCATCATGAGGGGCCAGGCCAGCACGCCGCCGTCGGCCGCGACGACGCCCAGGCTCACGTGCGGATCGGCCAGGAACGCCTGATCGCTCATGAGGACGACGTCCGACAGCACGGCCAGGCTGCAGCCCAGGCCGACGGCCGGGCCGTTGACGGCGGCGATGACCGGTTTGGGAAAGGCCAGCATTTCGGTGATGATGCGCCGGGCCTCCGCCATCGTCCGATAGCGATATTCCGGCTCGCCGGCGACACGGGTGAGGAATTCCATGTCGCCCCCGGCCGCGAACGCCTTTCCGGCGCCGGTGAAAACGACGGCGCGGACCTCCTCGTCCTCGCGCAACCGGCCCCATACGTCCGCCAGCGCCGTGTGCAACTCCTCGTTGACGGCGTTGCGCCGCGCGGGACGGTTCATCGTCACCGTTCGTACCGGGCCGTCGCCTTCGACGAGCAGCACATCTGATTTACCGGCGTTCATCACCAGACCCTCCGTCGGAACTGACCCCGAGTATCAGCGCGTGGGTCCGGCCGCGAACAGAGTCGGCTCATGCCAGCAGCGGTACTGCCACCCTCGCCACTCCGGCGCGCGCCGACGGGTGTCGTACCGTTGCGGACATCGCCCCGACCGCATCCGGAGGGAAACCCATGCCCGAAGCCGTCATCGTGGACGCCGTCCGCACCCCCGTCGGGAAACGCGGCGGGGCCCTCGCCGACGTCCACCCGGCCGACCTGTCCGCGTACGTGCTGCGGGCGCTGCGGGAGCGCACCGGGATCGACCCCGGGGTGATCGACGACGTCATCTGGGGCTGCGTCAACCAGGTCGGCGACCAGGCCGCGCAGATCGGCCGGTACGCCGTCCTGGCCGCGGGCTGGCCGGAGACCGTCCCGGGTGTCACGGTGAACCGGGCGTGCGGGTCGAGCCAGTCGGCCTTCGATCTCGCCGCCGGCATGGTGATGGCCGGGCAGTACGACGTCGTGGTCGCGGGCGGCGTGGAGACCATGACCAGGGTGCCGCTCGGCTCCGGCCGCGACCTCGGCCGGCCCTACGGCCCGCTGGTCCGCGCCCGGTACGCGGCGGACCTGACCGGCGGTGAGTTCCCGGGCGAGGATTTCAACCAGGGCATCGGGGCGGAGCGGATCGCCCGCCGGTGGGGCTTGTCCCGGCGCCGGCTCGACGAGTACGCCGCACGGTCCCACGAGCTCGCCGCCGCCGCGATCGACGCGGGCGCCTTCGACGGGCAGCTCGTCCCGATCCCCGGCAAGCCCGACTTCACCGCGGACGAGGGCGTCCGCCGCGGGACCACGGCCGGGAAGCTGGCCAGGCTCAAGCCGGCCTTCCGCGAGGACGGAGTGATCCACGCGGGCAACGCCTCGCAGATCTCCGACGGCGCCTCGGCCACCCTGATCACCACCCCGGAGCGGGCGAGGGAGCTCGGGCTCACCCCGATCGCCCGCTACCACGCCGGCGCGGTCTCCGGCGCCGATCCGCTGATGATGCTCACCGGACCGATCCCGGCCACGCAGAAGGTGCTGAAGAAGGCCGGGCTCTCGGTCTCGGACATCGGGGTCTTCGAGGTGAACGAGGCGTTCGCCCCGGTCCCGCTGGCGTGGCAGGCCGAACTCGGCGTGGACGACAGGGTCCTCAACCCGCTCGGCGGGGCCATCGCCGTGGGCCACCCCCTCGGCGCGTCCGGCACCATCCTGATGACCCGGATGCTGCATCACATGCGGGACAGGGGCATCCGCTACGGCCTGCAGACCATGTGCGAGGGCGGCGGCACCGCGAACGCCACCATCGTCGAACTCCTGTGAAAGGTGGTGGCGACGGTGCTCCTATTCGTTCCGTCACACACACGCGCGACGGCCGGGGCACCATGAGGACATGAAGATTTCCGTGAACTACGACCTCTGCGAGAGCAACGCCCTGTGCATGGCGGCCGCGCCGGAGGTCTTCGAAGTGCGTGACGACGACTTCCTGTACGTGCTCGACGAGAACCCGCCGGAAGCCATGCGGGACCAGGTCGAGAACGCCGCCCGGGCCTGCCCGAAGGCCGCGATCACCATCGAGGGCTAGATCACCATCGAGGGCCGGCCGACCAGCGTTTCGACGGGCGCGCCGCCCGTCCCGTCAGTGTGCGAGGAGACGCATTGGACACTTCAGGGATCTCGGCTGTCGTGACGGGCGGTGCCTCGGGGCTCGGCCTCGCGACGGCGCGCCGCCTCGTCAAGGCCGGTGCCAGGGTGGTGTTGCTCGACCTGGAGTCCTCCGCGGGCGCCACCGCGGCCGCGGAGATCGGCGACGGCGCCGTCTTCGTGCCCGGTGACGTGACGACACAGGACGGGGTCGCCCCCGCGCTGGACGCCGCCGAGAGACTCGGCCCGCTGCGGGCCGTCGTGCACTGCGCGGGGCGCGGGCACCCCATGCGCGTCCTGGGCAAGGACGGCAGCCCGGGCTCGCTGGAGGACTACGCCGCGGTCGTCAGGCTGAACCTGGTGGGCTCGTTCAACGTCCTGCGGCTGGCGGCGGCCCGGATGGCGGCCACCGATCCGGCCGGCGGCGAGCGCGGCGCGATCGTGCTGACCGCTTCCGTGGCGGCCTGGGAAGGGCAGATCGGCCAGATCCCGTACGCGTCGTCGAAGGCGGGGGTCGTCGGGATGACGCTGGTCGCGGCGCGTGATCTGGCGTCGAGGCTGATCCGCGTCGTGACGATCGCCCCGGGCATCTTCGACACCCCGCTCCTGGCCCGGCTGCCCGGGAAGGTGCGCGAGTCCCTCGGGCGGATGGTGCCGCATCCCAGCAGGCTCGGCGCTCCCGACGAGTACGCGGCGCTCGCGCTCCACGTGCTGGAGAACCCGATGATCAACGGCGAGACGATCCGGCTCGACGGCGCCATCCGCATGGCCCCCCAGTGACCGGCCCCGCAGTGACCGGCCCCGCGGTAACGGGGCCCGGGCGCGGGCCCACCCGCGGTGCGGAGGCTCAGGTGTAGGCGCGGAGGAACGTGTCCACGCCGTCAACGAGGATCTCGTCCACCTCATCCCATGCGCCCTGCTCCGTGGGGTCGAGCGTGTCGAGGGCGAGCAGGAACGTGAGCGCGATGAAATGCTCCGCGGCGCGCCACGGGTTGTCCGTGGTGATGGCTCCGGCCTCGGCGAACGACGCCATGCGCCGTACGAACAGCTCCTTCGACGCGTTCCGCACCGAGCCGGGAACCCGGCGCTTGGCCGGGCCCACGTTGCTGAGCTTCCGGAACAGCACGTAGTCGGAGGACGGGAACGTGGCGGTCGCGACGCGGCGCGCGAACGCGAGCAATCCCGCCCGCAGGTCGCGGCCTTCCGGCAGTTCTTCCTCCACCGCCGCTCGCACGGCGGCCAGGAGCTTCTCCGTCACCCGATCCACCACGGCGGAGTAGATGCGCTCCTTGTCGCCGAAGTGGTCGTACACCGTCCTCTTCGACACATCCGCGCGGGCTGCGATCGCATCGACGCTGGTCCGCTCGTAGCCGTCCGCGAGAAACAGCGCCTGTGCCGCGTCGAGCACGGCGGCGCGCTTGTGTGGGGAACGCCCTCGGCGACGCACCTGCTCGACCGCTGTCATCTCGTGTCCTTCCGAACTCTTGCTTAACTGCACTACTCGGTGCAGTGTAGTGTTAGCGATGCTCAACCAGGAAGGAGCGTGGCATGCGAGCCATGGCCACCACGGATGTCCTTCGCCTCCGGGGCCGTCCCGATTCCGCCCTGGCCACCTGATCGCCGAACCGACCGAAAGCGAACCGGCGACGCGATAGCGATCACACGGAGCACGCGCGAGGCCCTCGACGCCCTCGCCGCCCCCTGCGGATCACCTGCGGGACGACAGGCCCCCCTGATCCGGCGCACCGGCCACGGCCGCAGCGGGTCTCGTCCCGCAGCAGGCGCCGCGCCTTCGACCGCGTCAACCGCCACGAGACGCTCCCAACGCGGCTCACCCCCATCCCCGGACCACGTCACAGCCGGCGGCACCACCTCTCGCCTCCGCCATGGTGCGAAGAACAGTGGAACCAGCATGAATGAACTAGTTCGTACGTCACGGAGCACTGAAGAACGGGCTCGACGCGAGGAACTCGCGGCCTTCCTGCGGACGCGGCGCGAGTCGCTCCAGCCAGAAGACCTCGGCATCCCCCGCCGGGGCCGCCGGCGGGTGAAGGGCCTGCGGCGTCACGAGGTGGCGGACACCGCCGCGGTGAGCGTCACGTGGTACACCTGGCTGGAACAGGGCCGCGACATCCGCACGACGCCGCAGGTCATCGAGGCGCTGGCCCGTGCGCTGCGGCTCGACGACAACGGGCACCGCTACCTGCGCCGCCTCGCCGGGATAGCTCCCCGGAACGTGGAGTGCGGCCGTCCGGAGGTCAGTGAGACCCTGGTCGCGCTGGTGGACAGCCTGCTGCCGCATCCGGCGCACCTGATGCGGCCGGTCACCGACCTCGTCACCTGGAACCGCGCGTACGCGCGCCTGTTCGTCGATCCGGCCACGCTGGACGAGGAGCACCGCAACGGGCTGTGGATCCAGGTCATGTGTCCCGAGCTCAGAGAACGCCTGGTCGACTGGGAGACGGAGACGGAGTTCGCCATCGCGCGGTTCCGGGCCGAGGCCGCCAAGTACCCGGGTGACATGCGGTTCACCCAGGTGATCGACCAGCTCAACGAGGACAGCGACTTCTTCCGGAGAACCTGGCGGCGCCACGAGGTGCAGGGCTTCGACGGCCACACGGAGAGGATCGAGCACCCCGACATCGGCAGCGTCCGGGCTCGGCTCGTTCAGCTCCGGCCGCTCGACCATCCCAACCTGCTGATCATGGTGCACATGCTGGAGGACCAGGAGGCCCGGGAGCGCGTGTCCGAACTCCTCACCGGCTGAGCGCGGCGCTCAACCCCCCTGAGCCGCCCGGCGCCAGCGCAGCAGAACCAGACGCCGTCCGTCGTCGCCGGCCTCGACATCCTCGAAGCCGGCCTCGACGGGCAGCCCGATGGCGAGTCCGGCGCCGTCCGGGGGCCCGTCGTAATGGCCCGGCACCAGAATGTCGTCCTGATCGTCGAGCCGCACCAGGACGACGACGAACGGCCGCCCGCCCGCCGTCCTGGACGGGTGCGTCACCGTCCAGGACGCGATGGCGCCGCGCCCGGAGGCCGGCGCCCATGTCCACCTGTCCGAACCGCAGTCGTTGCAGATCGCCCTGGCCGGCCAGCGCAACCGCTGACAGGACGCGCACGCCTGCAGCACGAACTCGCGGCGCTGCAGCGCCTCCCACCATGGAGCGGAGTCCGGATCGGGCACCGGATACGGCCGCGCGCTCATGCGGCCCGCTTGAGGATCACGGCGCCGGTGAGGCCGCTGTACACGCCGGGTTGCGCCGTCGAGAGCGCGACCTCGGCGCCCGGCACCTGGCGTTCGCCGCACTCGTGACGCAGTTGGAGCACCGCTTCGGCGACATGGTTGAGCCCGTGCACGTAACCCTCCGAAAGGTGGCCGCCGTGGGTGTTGACCGGCAAGGCGCCGCCGAGGCGGGTGGCGCCGTCCGCGATCATGTGGGCCGCCTCGCCCGGCTCGCAGAAGCCGTACGCCTCCAGTTGCAGCGGCACGAGGGGGGTGAACGCGTCGTACAGTTCGGCGAGGTCGATGTCGTCAGGACCGAGCCCGGCGGCGGCGTAGAGCCGCGGGGCCATGATGGCGGCGCCCGGCACCGTCGGATCGGAGTGGTGATTGGACGCCAGTTGGTTGCCCCCGCCGAAGGCCGTGGCCGTGATGGTGACCGGCGTCCGCCTGAGGTCGCGAGCACGCGCCGCCGAGGTCACGACCAGCGCGACGGCGGCGTCGCTCTCCAGGCAGCAGTCGAGCAGCCGGAGAGGTTCCGCGATCCACCGCGACCCGAGGTAGTCGTCCATCGTGATCGGCTGCCGCATCATGGCCCGGGGGTTGAGCGCGGCGTGGGCCCGCTGCGCGATGGCCACCCGCCCCAGGTCCTCGGCGGTCACACCGTACTTGTGCCGGTACATGCGGGCGAACATCGCGAACTGCTGTGGCGCTGATATGTGGCGATACGGCAGCCAATACTGCGCGTCCGCCGACAACGCCGGATTCGACGCCGCACCGGCCATCCGCACGCCCGAGCGGCCGTTGAGCGCCCGCCACACGACGACGCAGCGGGCCTGCCCGGCCGCGACCGCAGACGCCGCCGCGTCCAGCGGCGCGATGCAGGAACTGCCGCCACCGAACACGTCCCGCACGAACCTCAGATCCCGGACGCCGAGTGTCTGCGCCACCAGCGCGGGATCGGCGGAGTCGCCCACGCGGTGACAGGCGACGCCGTCCACGTCACGCCGCGAAAGGCCGGCGTCGGCGAGCGCGGCCTGGATCGCGCGGACGGCCAGCGTGAGCGTCGTGACGCCCGAATTCCTGGAGTACTCGGTATGGCCGACGCCGGCGACCGCCGCGGCGTCGCGCCGAGTATTGCCGATATCCATTTCGCCCACGGAGGTCACGTTAACGCCGGCGGCCGGGAAACAACGTGGTGCGCTCGTAACCAGTATTCCGCGTGCTCCCGAAATCGAAATGCCGCGTGACTGGTGGAAACACCACCATTTTCCACGCAGGGCCCATCGGTATCGTCGGGGCACGCGACCGTGGAGGATGCATGACGGCGAAGAATAAGCGGCCCACACCGCAGGGGCCGCTCGTGGGAATCCGGGTGCTCGACATCGGACAGCTCGTCGCCGGGCCGATGATCGGTACGTTTCTCGCCGACTGGGGCGCCGATGTGGTGAAGATCGAGCAGCCCGGGATCGGCGACCCGATCCGCAAGCTCGGCTCGCACTCCGGCGCCCCGCTGTGGTGGAAGGTCAACGGCCGCGGAAAGCGTTCGGTCGCGCTGGACCTGCGCGACGACGGCGACCGCGACATCCTGCGCCGTCTCGTCAAGGCCGCCGACATTCTCATCGAGAACTTCACGCCGGGCACGATGGAGCGCTGGGGCCTGGACTACGCGTCGTTGCGGGACGGCAATCCCGGCCTCATCATGCTGCGCGTCAGCGGCTTCGGGCAGACCGGTCCCAACCGGAACCACCGGGCGTTCGGCCGGATCGCCCAGTCGTTCAGCGGTTTCTCCTCGATCAACGGCTTTCCCGACCGTCCGCCCGTGCATCCCGGCATTCCGGTGGGCGACTATTTCGGCGCCCTGACCGGCACGGCCGCGGTGCTCGCCGCGTACGTGGAGCGCCTGCGGTCCGGGCAGGGACAGGAGATCGACCTCGCGTTGTACGAGGCGTGTTTCCGGGTCATGGAGCTGATGACCACCACCTACGACCAGGAGGCCAGGGTCATCGGCCGCGACGGGACGTCGAACACGTACGTCTCGCCGGTCGGCACCTGGCGGACCGCCGACGGGAAGTGGTTCTCGCTGA
The DNA here is from genome assembly GCF_014202315.1 of Thermocatellispora tengchongensis. Classification (GTDB taxonomy): domain Bacteria; phylum Actinomycetota; class Actinomycetes; order Streptosporangiales; family Streptosporangiaceae; genus Thermocatellispora; species Thermocatellispora tengchongensis. The sequence goes on from NZ_JACHGN010000023.1 coordinate 132,017, forward strand.
CGGCCAGCACCCAGCCCGTCGCCGAGCGCCTTCTCCACACCGTGGGCGGGCCCGGGCTGCCGGCGGATCCCCGTTTCGCCACCAACGCGGCCCGGCTGGAGCACCGTGCGGAACTCGACGAGATCCTCGCCGGATGGGTCGGGCGGCACTCGGCGGAGGAGCTGAAGAAGATCTGCGACGACAACGACGTCGCCTACTGCGTCGAGTACGACATCGCCGACATCTTCGCAGACCCGCACTACCGCGCCAGGGGCTCGATCGAGGCGGTGGACGATCCGGAGTGCGGGCCGATGCGCATGCCGGCCGTCGTACCCCGGTTCGGCCGTACGCCGGGCGCCATCCGCTGGACCGGCGAGCGGCTCGACGCCAGCCACGACGAGGTGCTGCACGACCCGGCCTGGGGCATGCCGCCGGCGTGACCGGCTCGGTCTGCCAGGCGGCTGCGCCCCCGGCGCCGGGGGCGCAGCCGCCTTCGGCGTCCCGGGGCCGCGGACGGCGCGCGTTTCTCGCCGGGCCGCTGGCGGGCGACCTCCACTTAGGACTACTATCTAGATTTAGAAAATATGTCGAAGGGAGGTCCCATGGGCCACGTGACCGACGGCACGGAGCGGAGCCAGCGCCGCGGCACCGCCGAAGCGCACGAGGTGAACGAGGCCGACGAGCATCTCATCCGCGAGGCGGAGAAGATCGCCGTCGCCCTGGGCCGGATGTTCCCCGGCCTGTGCGAAGTGGTCCTGCACGACCTGCGCAACCCGCGGCACGCGATCCGGGTCATCGAGAACAACCTCTCCGGCCGCCAGGTGGGAGACTCGGCAACGGAGCTGGGCCTGGCCCGCATCGCCGACCCGGAGTACCCCAGCGTCATCCAGAACTACCCCAACCGGTTCCCCGACGGCCGCCCGGCCAAGAGCACGTCCATCGGCATCAAGAACGCCGCGGGCGAGTACATCGCGGCCCTGTGCCTGAACCTCGACGTCTCCGTGCTCTCGCCGGTCACGCTGGCCCTGTCCAACCTCGTCGCCACCGACGCCGAGCACCGCGACCAGCCTCTTGAGACGCTGCGCGACCGCAACGCGCGCGAGCTGCGCCAGGTGGTGGAAGCCCTGGCCGCGGAACGCGCGGGCACGCCGAGGTCGCTCAGCCGGGAGGACAAGAAGGCACTGGTACGCCGGTTGCACCAGGACGGCTACTTCGACTCGCGTGACGCCGCGCAGACCATCGCGGACCTGCTCGGTGTGAGCCGGGCGACCGTCTACAACTACACCAAGTGAAGGGCCCCGCATGACCGCCGCAGGATCGGCCGCCGATCCCGTCCCCTCCGCCGCGTCACCGGCGCCGTACCTGATCGACAGCCCGGACCTGATGCCGCCCGCCGGCCACTACTCGCACGTCGTGGTGCACCGCGGGCTCGCCTACATCTCCGGCCAGCTTCCGGTCACGCCGGAGGGCGAGAAGCTCGGCCGCGAGCCGTTCGGGGTCCAGGCCGAGCAGGTGCTGCGCAACATCGACGCGTGCTTGGACGCCGCCGGAACCGGCCGTCACCGGCTGCTGTCGGTGACCGTGTACGTGACCGACATCGCCGACTGGCCGGAGTTCGACCGCCTCTACGCGCTGTGGATGGGAGCCCACCGCCCCCAGCGGGCCGTGGCCGGGGTGAAGGAACTGCACTACGGAGCCGCTGTGGAGGTGCACGCCATCGCCGCCCTCGACTGACATCCCCCCGCGTTTTCCTCCACCGCAAGGACACACCATGGCCACCGCTTTGCCCGTATCGTTCGACGACGTCCGCGAGGCCGCCGCCCGCCTGAACGGCGTCGCCCACCGCACCCCGGTGCTCACCTCCCGCACCCTGAACGCCCTCGTCGGCGCCGAGGTGTTCATCAAGTGCGAGAACTTCCAGCGCGTCGGCGCCTTCAAGTTCCGCGGCGCCTACAACGCCGCCGCGCAGCTCTCCCCCGAGCAGCTCGCCAAGGGCGTCGCCGCCTACTCCTCCGGCAACCACGCCCAGGCCACCGCCCTGGCCGCCCGGGAGCTGGGCACCGGCGCGGTCATCCTGATGCCCGAGGACGCCCCCCGCTCCAAGATGGAGGCCACCGCCGGATACGGCGCGGAGGTCCTCACCTACGACCGCTACACCCAGGACCGCACCGCACTCGGCCAGGCCCTCGCCGAAGACCGCGGCCTGGCCCTCATCCCGCCCTACGACCACCCCCACGTCATCGCCGGGCAGGGCACCGCCGCCCTCGAACTGCTGGAGGAGACCGGCGAGCTCGGCGCCCTCGTCGTGCCCGTCGGAGGCGGCGGGCTCATCGCCGGCAGCGCCACCGCCGCCAAGGCCCTGCACCCCGCGATCCGGGTCATCGGGGTCGAGCCGGAGAACGGCGACGACACCAAGCGCTCCCTGGAGAGCGGCCGGCGCGTCACCATCCCCGTGCCCCGCACCATCGCCGACGGCCAGGCCCTGCCCACTCCCGGTGAGATCACCTTCGCCGTCAACCAGCGGCTCGTGGACGCCGTCGTCCTCGTCGGCGAGGAGGAGATCATCCACGCGATGCGGTTCGCCTTCGAGCGCCTGAAGATCGTCCTCGAACCCAGCGGCGCGACCGCCCTGGCCGCCCTCATGGCCGGGCGCGTCGAGGACCCCCCGCAGCGGATCGGCCTCATCGCCTCGGGCGGCAACATCGACACCGAGAGGTTCATCGAGCTCATCACGGCCGGCAGGAGGAACCCGTGAGAATGCCCCCCATCCCCCCAGCCGAACTGTCCGAGGAGCAACGCCCGCTCGACGATCACGTACGGAAGATCATGAGCGGCCTGCGCACCCCGTTCACCTCGATGGACGACAGCGGCGCGCTGATCGGGCCGTTCCCCGTGATGCTGCGCTTCCCCGATCTCGCCCGGCCGCTGCTGGACTGGTTCACGTCCGTGACCAGCGGCAGCGTGCTTCCGGCGCGGGTGCGTGAGGTCGCCATCCTCACCATCGGATCGCGGTACGGCGCCGCGTACGAGCTGTACTCCCACGGCAGGATCGCGCTGGAGATCGGGCTGTCGAGCGGCGTCGTCGCGGGCCTGGTCGCCGGCCAGCGGCCCGCGGAGCTGACGCCGGAGGAGACGGTCGCCCACGATGTGGCGGCGCGCCTCTACGCCGGCGCCCCGCTTCCGGGCGCGCTCTACCTCGCCGCGATCGACGCCTTCGGCGAGCTCGGCATGGCGGAGCTGGTCTTCCTGATCGCTCAGTACTCCAGCATCTCGATGGTGCTCAACGCCTTCGACGTCCCGTTGCCGCCGGACGCCGAGTGAGGCCGGACGCCGCGTCCGGCCGGAGGGCTACCCGGAGGTGCGGTTCACCAGGACGCGGGCGAGGATGACGGTGAGGGCGCCGGCGAGCACGACGCCGAGCAGGCCGACGCGCAGGCTGGTGAGGTCGGCGACGAGTCCGACGAGGGGTGGGGACAGCAGGAATCCGCCACGCAGCAGCCAACTGACGATGGTCAGGCCGGTGCCGTTGGCCAGTCCCGGGAGTTCGTCCGCGGTGTGCATGGCGGCCGGCACGAGGGTGGCGACGCCGAGCCCGGCCAGGGCGAAGCCGGCCAGTGTGGTTCCCACGGACGGCGCGGCGAGTGCGGCGCCCATGCCGACGGCGGCCAGTGCCCCTCCGGCGCGGACCACGGTGCGCTGGCCGAAGCGGTCCACGGCGCGGTCGCCGGTGAGGCGGCCGACGGTCATGGCGGCCTGGAGCGCCACGAAGGCCAGGCCGGCGGTGGCGGCGCTGGTGCGCAGGTCGCCGCTGAGGTAGATGGCGCCCCAGGACGCGCCGGCGTCCTCCACGAACGCGCCGCAGGCGGCGAGCACACCGAGCGCGGCGAGCATGCGCACCGCCGCGCCGGTCGCGCCGGTGAAGGCCCGCCGGCCCCCGCGACGTGCGGGCGGCGCGGCCGGGTGGCCGTCGGCGGCGGCGAGGTCCTGGGCCTGGGCGGGGCGTTCGGCGTCCTCCGGGCCGGGCAGCAGGAACCGGTAGGCGACGAGGGCGACGGCGCCGAACAGCGCCGCGGAGATGCCCAGGTGCACCGGGAGTGGGGTGCGCAGCCCGGCGGCGGCCGAGCCCATCAGGCCGCCCAGGACGGCGCCGATGCTCCACACGCCGTGGAAGGAGTTGACGATGGACCGGCCGTAGAGGCGCTGCACCCGCAGGCCGTGCGCGTTCTGGGCGACGTCCACGATGGCGTCGAGGGCGCCCACGGCGAACAGCACGGCGCCGAAGGCGATCCAGTTCGGCGCGAACGGGATGACGAGCGTCGCGGCGGCGAGCAGCACGATCCCGATGGCCGCCACGCGCGAGGAGCCGAACCGGCGGATCGCGGCGCCCGCGAGGAGCCCGGCCAGCAGCGCGCCGAGCGGAAGCGCGGCCAGCGCGGTGCCGAGGACGGCGTTGCTCAGGCCGAGATCTTCCTTGATCTGCGGGTATCGCGGTACGACGTTGGCGAACAGGGCGCCGTTGGTGAGGAACAGCGTGGCGACGGCGGCGCGGGCCAGGCGTGCCCGCCGCGTGGGCGCGGCGGGCGCGGTCAGGGGAACGGCAGCGGGCATGGTGATTCCGATCGCGGTGGCGACGAGGGGTGGGCCTGTCGGTGCGGGTGGTGGCTTCAGCGCAGGTAGCGGAGGACGGCGTGGCGGATCTGCTCGGGCGTCATCGGGTCGGTCGACAGGGCGCTGTGCAGCACCAGCCCCTCGATGAGCGCGTCGAGCTCCCGGGCGGTGGTGGCGTCGAAGTGGCGTTCCAGCGCCTGCCGGCTGCGACGCATCCACGCCTGGGTGACGGATCTCAGCGCGGGGTTGCGCGCCGCCGCCACGTACAGCTCCACGGTCAAGACCAGGTCGTGCTGTGAGCCGAGCAGGTCGTCGGCCACCAGCGCGATGACGGCCTCCGCGGCCGCGGCACGGTCGGGGGCCGCGCTCAGACGCTCGTCGAAGACGCGGGCCACCGAGTCGGCGTGCCGGGTGAACGCCTCGGCGAGCACCTCGTCCAGGGACGCGAAGTGGTAGGTCATCGAGCCCAGCGGCACATCGGCGACGCGGGCGATCTCCCGATGCGTCGTACCCGCCACGCCGCGCTGGGCGATGACGGTGAGGGCTGCGTCGATGAGCCGGTCCCGCCGCCCAGGGTCATGGCGGCGGGACCGCCGCTGGGCGGGGCACATATGTACGAGTGTACACATCGACCGCCGCGCCCGGGAACCGGCTACGCGACCCGGGGCTCGCCGAGCGCCTCACGTGCGGGCGCGCCGCGCCGGAAGTAGACGATCAGGCAGAGCACGACGGCCGTCTGCGGGATGACGCGCAGCGGTTCGGCCGACGGCATCACCATGCCGAGGACGCTCGCCGGCACCGTCACGGCCATCAGCGCGACCAGGACGCGGGGCAGCCTGCCGTCCAGCGGGAGCGCGAGCGCCAGGAAGGCCAGCGCCACAACGAGGCCGTAGATCTTGACGTGGGTGATCAGGTGAAGGAGCACCGCGGGCGGGTCGGTGAGCGGGATGCCCGCCTTGGCCTGCAGCGCGTACGTCACGAAGAACGCGTTCTCGATCATGTCGGCCACCGCGACCAGGCCGACGCCGGCCGCGCCGACGGTGGCGAACGCGCGCCGCCGCCGTGCCGTTCTGCCGTGGAGCGCCACGAACAGCGCGACGTAGGCGATCACGTACACCATGTCGATCGCGAACGACACCAGCACCAGGTCGGGTGCCGTGTTCGTGGCCTGGACGAACCGCCCCACCGGCATCGGGAAGCCGCTCGGCTGCAGATACAGCCCGGGGTTGGCGAACGCGATGGCGCTGAGCACCAAACCGCACACGACGGTCGCGACCCCCGCCCCCACGCCGATCCGATCGGCGTTCATGCGATCTCCGCGCAGCCGGGCAGCGTGCCGATGGGGTCGGGCGAGCCGGCCGCGGGGCACTCGCCCTTGTCCATGCCGTCCAGGGCGTCGGCCAGCGCGGCACGCAGTCGCCGCAGACGGTCGAGCTCGTGATCCACCGTCCGCAGCCTGTCGCCGAGCAGCCGGCGCAGGCGGTCCACCGGCACGTCCGCGTTCTCGTCAGCGCGGACAGCAGCTCGCCGAGCTCGCGCAGTCCGAGGCCCAGGCGCCGCCCCGCCCGGATGAGCTGGAGCCGCTCCAGAATCAACCGCGGCACGCGGTCCTTTTCGCCACCGCCTCGTGGCCGGCCGCGCCGTGCAGGACGCCGGGGGCTATGGCGTGGCGGCGTCCCGTAGCTCGCGGGCCACGTCCAAGAGGGCCAGTACCGTCGGCTCCGGGTTCTGCCGGCGCCAGGCCAGCGCGGTGCTGATGCCGAAGCCGCCGTCCTCGATCGGCCGGTAGACCACCCCGGGGTGTGGGTGGCGCGCCAGCACGGCGGGCACCACCGAGGCGCCGAGCCCGGCGGCGACGAGCGCGATGATCGTCTGCTTGGGGCTGGCCTCCCTGGCGATGTTCGGCCGCAGCCCCCGCTCCCGGCAGATCGCGATCATGCTGTCGTGCCCCTCGGGGTTGACCGACCTGGGCGCCTGGATGAGCGGGTGCGCGCACACCTGCGCCAGCGACACCCGTTCCCGGGCGGCCAGCGGGTGGCTTTCGGGCATCGCGAGCACGAACGGCTCGGTGTGCAGCACCTCCACGGCCACGGCCGGCTGGCGGACCGGCGGGTGGACGAAGCCCGCGTGCAGCTTTCCCGCCGCGATGAGCGCCACCTGCTCGTCGCCGCGACGCTCGCTCACGGTCAGCTCCACCCCGGGATATCGCTCGGTGAACCGGCGGATGATCTGCGGGGCCACGCCGTAGAGCGCGGCGTCGATCACGCCGAGGTCGAGCCTGCCCAGCTCGCCCCGCGCCGCCGCGCGGGCCCGCTCGGCGGCGCGGGCCGCCTGCCGCACCGTGGCCCGCGCCTCCTGGAGGAACACCTCTCCCGCCGCCGTCAGCTCCACGCTCCGCTTGGTACGGCGCAGCAGCCGGGCCCCGACCTCCTGCTCAAGCCGCTGGATCTGCGTGCTGAGCGGCGGCTGCGACATGTGCAGCCGCTGGGCGGCCCGGCCGAAGTGGAGCTCCTCGGCGACCGCGATGAAGTACTCCATGCGCCGCAGGTCGGACGCGCTTGATATGCGATCGCTATTAGTCGACACCGAATCAAATATTGGACGAATCACTCGTTCTCGGTCAACCCTTGTTGGGCCAGGAACAAAGATCCAGGGAGCGGTTCTTGTCCACTCATCGCATGTCCAGGAGAGAGACGCTGCGCGCCTCCGCCGCGATAGCGGGTGCCGCGGCCGCGCTCGGCGGTGCGTCCGCGGCCCACGCCGACGCTCAGCCGGGGGACGTCAGGGTACGCCCGCCCAAAGGCGCCTACGCGCGCAACGTCGAGGTGCTCGGCTACTGCGACCTCGACGAGCGGCCCGCCTTCAAGATGTCGATCAAGGAGAAGAACGGCCGGTGGTACCTCTACACGGGGCACTTCTGGGAGGCCGGGTGGAGCGTCGTGGACGTGACCGATCCGGCCGCGGCGAAGGTGCTGCGCTTCACGCCGATCCCGGGACCGCAGGGCAACACCATCGGCAACCAGGTCACGTTGCACGGCGACACGATGATCACCGCGATGGAGAAGGTGTTCCCGGAGGGCGCGCCGGGCTCCGATCCGACCGTGCCGTACCTGGAGGGGGTGCTGATCTGGGACATCTCGCGCCCTGAGCACCCCGTCCAGCTCGCCCACTGGAAGACCGGCGGCACCGGCACCCACCGCAACCTCTACGCGGGCGGCGACTACGCCCACCTGTCGGCGGCCATGCCCGGCTTCACCGGCAACATCTACGTCATCCTCGACATCTCCGACCGCCGCAACCCGAAGATCGCGGGCCGCTGGTGGGTGCCCGGCCAGGAGACGGGCCAGAGCACGCCGCCGCCCGGCGGCGCGCTGCACACCCACGGCTTCTGCTGCGGCAACGGCGCGCACGTCCACCTGCACGGCCCGCCGTACCCCGTGGAGAACCTGGTCTACCTGCCCTACGGGGCCGCCGGGCTGATCATCCTCGACATCTCCGACGTGTCGCGCCCGCGCCAGGTGGGGCAACTGCAGTTCTCCCCGCCGTTCCACGCCCAGTTCGGCGTCCACGGCGTGCTGCCCGTCCCCGAGCGCGGCATCGCCTTCGCCAACTCCGAGAACATCTCCTACGGCAGGGGCCCCGCCCACCACTCCTCGATCATCGACATCTCCGACCCGGCCAACCCGTTCCTGCTGTCGCTGCTGCCGGAACCCATCCCGCCCCGGGGCGCCCCCTACGACGACTTCACCACCCGTGGCGGCTGGTCGGGCCCGCACAACATGAACCACCACCTCTACAGCCCCGACGTCCAGCCCATGAACGGGCTGTTCTACATGGCCCACTTCAACGCCGGGCTGCGCGTCTACGACGTGACCAACAAGCGGCTGCCGCGCGAGGTCGGCTACTTCATCCCGCCGGAGCCCCGCAAGCGCTACGGGCCGCTGCCCCTGGCCCGTGAGGGCGAGCCCGCCGACGCCCTGCCCGTCCTGCAGACCGAGGACGTGGTGGTGGACAAGCGCGGTCACATCTACATCACCGACAAGAACCAGGGCCTGTGGATCCTGAAGTACGTCGGCCCGCCGCCCGGCTCGCGCTGACCCGCCGGCGCCGGCCGGGCGGATCACCCGGCGAACAGGGCTCCCGCCCGCGATTCCCCCAAGACCGTGTTGCGTAAGGTAACGATGTCTTCTCCCCCCACCACCGGTTCACCACCGTCACCGGCACCCCTTTCCGCGACCGGCCGACGGGCGGTCGTGGCGAGCACGGTCGGCACCATCCTGGAATGGTATGACTTCGCGCTCTACGCCGCCGCCTCGGCCATCGTGTTCGGCCCGCTCTTCTTCTCCAACCAGTCCGAGACGGTGGCCACCCTGGCCTCTTTCGCGACCTTCGGCGTGGGGTTCGCGGCACGCCCCTTCGGTGGCCTGCTGGTCGCCCACTTCGGCGACAGGTACGGGCGCAAGCCCACGATGATCTTCACGATCTCCATGATGGGCGTCAGCACCCTGCTGATCGGCTGCCTGCCGACCTACGAGACCGCGGGCGTCCTCGCACCGGTCCTGCTCGTCGTCCTGCGCATCGTGCAGGGCTTCGGAGCCGGAGCCGAGTTCGCGGGGGCCGTCACGTACGTCGCGGAGTCCGTTCCCTCCGCACGCCGCGGCCTGTTCACCGCGGCGGTCCCCGCGGGTGCCATGGCCGGCGCGTTCCTCGCGACGCTGGTGTTCTACCTGATGTCCGCCTTCGCCTCGGACGTGCTGCTGACCTGGGGCTGGCGGGCCCTGTTCATCAGCGCCGGCGCGCTGTTCCTGTTCGCCTTCTTCCTCAGGACGGGCCTGGCGGAGACCGGCGACTTCGAGGCGGAGCGGAAGGCCGGTACGCAGGGGCGCCTGCCCATCCTGGACCTGCTCCGCAACCGCCCGGCCGAGGCGCTGATCGGCCTGGGGTGCATGGTGGGGCCGTCGGCGGTGTCCTACACGATCGCCACCTTCTCGGTGAGCTACATCGAGCGGACGCTCGGGCTGAGCAGCGATGTCGGCCTGCTCGCGGTTCTCATCGCCAACTGCGTGGCGATCGGCGTGCTGCTCATCTCGGGCAGGCTGTCCGACCGGGTCGGCAGGCTGCGCGTACTGGTTCTGAGCACGGTGTTCACCGCGCTGGCCATCTTCCCGTTCTTCGCGCTGCTGCGCACCCGCGACACCTTGGTGATCGTGCTCACCGTCGTCGTGACGTTCGCGATCTCCTACGCGGTCAACTTCGGCCCCCAGGGCGCGTTCCTCGCCGAGCTGTTCGACACGAAGTACCGGTTCACCGGCATCGTCTTCTGCCGGGAGATATCGAGTGTCGCCTTCGCCGGGACCGCCCCGTTCATCGCCACGGCACTGGTGGCCGCGGCCGACGGCGCGCCCTGGGGCGTCGCCGCGTACGTCTCGGCGCTCTCCCTGGTGACCCTCGCCGCCTACTACGCGGCGCACCGACGCCGCCGGGCCACGTCCGCGCAGCCCGCGATCCAGAACGACATGCCGGCCGGCACCGAGGCCGGCTGATCACCTACACCGAAGGAAAGCGCTGGTCATGAGATTCGTGACGTATGAGTACGGCCAGGGGGCGCGCCTGGGCGTCGTCGCCGGGGAGTTCGCCGTCGACCTGCACAAGGCGTACGACCTGCCGGCCGAGGGGGAACGGGGCGAGGTCCCGCCCGGCACCTTGCGGGAGCTGCTGGAGTCGGGCGAGAGCGGCCTCGCCCTGGCCCGCCGGATCGCGGAGTGGGCCGGTGCGCTGCCCGCCGGCGAGCTGGCGGCCCTGGACGCCGCCGTGCACCTGGACAAGGTGACGCTGCTCCCGCCCGTCCCGAACCCCGAGAAGATCATCTGTGTGGGCCGCAACTACGTGGCGCACGCGGAGGAGGTGGGCCTGGACACTCCCGGCGAGCCCGAGCTGTTCGCGAAGTTCGGCAACGCCCTCATCGGCCACGACGCGCCGATCGTACTGCCCGAGATCTCCACCATGGTGGACTACGAGGCGGAACTGGGAGTGGTGATCGGCAGGCGGGCCCGCAACGTCACCGCGGCCGAGGCGCTGGACTACGTGGCCGGCTACACCATCGTGCACGACGTGAGCGCGCGGGACCTCCAGATGCGCACCTCGCAGTGGCTGGCGGGCAAGGCGTTGGACGGCTTCGCCCCCGTCGGCCCGTGGCTCGTCACGCCGGACGAGATCCCCGATCCGCAGCGCCTGCGCCTGCGGCTCCAGATCGGCGGGACGACCTACCAGGACGCGTCCACGGAGACGATGGTGCACTCCGTGGCCGAGATCATCTCCTATCTGTCGCGGCTCATGACGCTCGTGCCGGGCGACCTGATCGCGACGGGCACGCCGGAGGGCGTCGGCGCGGTGCGCACCCCGCCCCGCTACCTGAAGGACGGAGACGTGGTCGAGATAACGATCGAGTCGATCGGCACGCTGTCGAACCCGGTGGTGGCGGCGGCGAAGGCCGGCGCCTGACCCGCGGCCGACGGTGCGCGCGATCCGCGAAGGAGTGGGAACGATGAACCGATTCACAGGCCGGACCGCGCTGGTGACCGGGGGCGCCCGGGGCATCGGCCGGGCGGTCGCGTTGCGGCTCGCCCAGGAGGGCGCGAACGTCGCCGTCTCCGACATCTCCGAGGAGGCGGCGTCGGCCACGGCCAAGGAGATCTGGGAGGAGACCGGCGCGCCGGCCGTGGGCCTGAGCCACGACGTCCGGGACGAGGAGCGCACCCGCGCCATTCCGTCGCTGGTGGCCGAGGGCCTGGGGGCGCCGCCGGACGTCGTGGTGTGCAACGCCGGGATCCAGCGGCGGGAGGACGTGCTGACCCTGTCCAGGAGCGGCTGGCAGGAGATGATGGACGTCCACGCGATGGGGTCCCTGTTCACCATGCAGGCCGCCGCCCGGGTGATGGTGCCGCTGGGGCGGGGGTCGATCGTGCTCGTGTCCTCGGCCGCGGTGCTTCAGGGCAGCCGCTCCGCGGCGCACTACGCCGCGGCGAAGTCGGCGATGCTCAGCCTCGTCAAGTCGTTCGGGGCGACGCTGGCGCCCGACGGGATCCGGGTCAACGCGGTCGCCCCCGGCATGGTGGACACCGAGCTCCTCGCCAGGAGCAACAACGAGCTCGCGGAGCTTGAGGGCGTGCCGGTGGAGGAGGTGATCCGCAAGCGGGTCGGCCAGATCCCGCTCCGCAGGATGGCCACGCCCGAGGACGTGGCCGGGGCGGTGGCGTACCTCGCCTCGGACGACGCGGCGTACGTGACCGGCGAGTGCATCTACGTGACCGGTGGCGGGCTGATGTTCTGACATCGGCCGCACGCACATCGGCCCCTCGCACATCGGCACACGCGGACCGGCTCGCCGGACGTGCCCCCTCCCCCGGCCACGGAGGCCGTGACGGGCCGCCCGCTACGGGTTCGGCGAGCAGTTCACGGGCGAGGGGACCGTCGGTATGCCGTTGGCCGCCTGGACGCCGAGACCGAACGTGACGGTCTGCCCCGGCGCGAGCGCGCCGTTGTAGGTGGTGTTGCCGAACGCGTACGCCCCGACGACGGCGATGGTGGGCAGCGGGACGGCGTTGTAGTAGTACGTCACGCGCTGGGCGTCGCGGTAGATCCAGGCCACCCCCCACCCCTTGATCTGCTCGGTCCCGGTGTTGCGCACGGTCACCTGCGCCTGGGCGGTGAAGCCGCCCCCGCCTCCGATCAGCATGTAGGTGGCCGAGCAGGAGGCGGTGCCGGAGACGGCCTCCGTGAGGGCGTGGGCGGGCGCGGCGGCGGCGGCGGTGGCCAGGGCGCCGGCCACGAGCGCGGCCACGGCGAACCCGGCGGACGACCTTCGCATGTGGTTCTCCTCGCAGTCAGGATGCAGGGAACGATCCCCCGCAGAATTCGCCGCGCCCGCCCCGATGTCAACAATTGCTGAAAGTTTCAGCCCACCGCCCGCCGGCCTGCCGCTGCGCGGCGCGGGCGCACCCCCTTCGCCGTGGGGGATGCGCCCGCGCCCTCGTACGTCTTACGCGCCGCCGGTCAGTGACAGCTCGTCAGGCTGAAGCGGAAGGAACTGTAGAGGTTGTCGTAGACGGCGTTGTACACGCGTCCGTTGCTCCACACGGTCTGGCTGTCGCCGCGCCAGTAGGAGTTGACGTAGAAGACGGGGTCACAGCCGGAGGTGGCGCTGATCGAGGAGATCCTGTCGTTGACCCCGGATCCGTCCTGGAAGCGGTTGTTGCTGAAGTTGTTGTCGGCGGTCGTGAAGCCCGCGACCGTACCGCCTCCGTTGCGGCTGGTGCGCGAGCGCCCCCGGCGTCACCTCGGCGGAGCCCGAGCACCCCTGGCAGGTGGGTCGCGAACGCGGCGGTCACCGTGCCGCGGAATCCGAGACGGCGGCCCTGACCTGGCGGAATCGGGGGTGGACGATGACGAAGACGGTGACGGTCGCCATGATGACCGTGCCGACGACGATCGGCAGCGGCTGCCACGCGCCGTAGAGGGCGGTGCCCGCCGTCGGGGCGATGACGAAGGTGAGCCCGGTGGTGGCGCCGGTGAGTCCGGCGAGGCCGCCCTGCTCGTCGCGGCCGACGAGAAGGGTGGGCCCCGCGGTGTAGCCCGGCATCGCGATGCCGAGCCCGAGGCCGATGAGCAGGATCGCGGCGAACAGCAGCACGGCGCCGGCGTCGAAGATGAGCAGCGCGAAGCCGATCAGGGCGACCGAGCCCCTGGCGCGAAGGAGCGTCGCGGGACTCCAGCCGCTGCGCGGGACGATGACGGCCTGGGCGAGCACCATGCCGAGTCCTGCGGCCAGGAGTGCGCCGCCGGTGACGACGCCCGTGGTCTCAGGGTCGAGACCGAGGCGGTCCTGGACGATGAACCCCGTGATGACCTGGATGAACCCGAGCGCGGTGAACATCCCGAACCCGGCGAGCAGGAAGGGCCATACTCGCGGGTCCGTCGGGCGGACCTTGGCGGGCCGGCCGATGAGTTCGGTGCCGGTCTCGCGGCGCAGGCGGAACGCGACGAGCACGAGCCCGAGCGCCAGGAGGATCGGCACGGCGATGAGCGGCGCGATGAGCCCCAACGCGGACAGCACCCCGCCGACGACGGCGCCGCCGATCATCGCGACGCCCTGCACCGCGCCGACGCCGGCCATGCCCTTCACCCGGGCCTGCTCGTCGGTCGTCACATCGGCGATGTACGCCTGCGCGGTCGCCGGGACCGCGGCGATGGCGGTACCGAAACCGACGCCGCGTAACAGCACGAACAGCGCGAACAGCAGGACACCGTTGATCACACCGTTCATGCCCAGGTGGGCGAGGAGTGCGAACAGCACCATGGCGGTCGTGGCGAGAACGAACGCGGCGACGAGCACGGGCTTGCGGCCCCAGGACTGCGAGCGGCGCCCCCAGAACTGGCTGGTGGTCACGACCATGACGGCGGCGACGCTGATCGTCACGCCGATCTGCCATTCGGCCAGGCCGACCTCGCGGGAGAGCGGGGCGATGATCGGGTTGAGCGTCATCTGCCCGAGGAACGCGAGGAACACCGCGCTCAGCAGCAGAGGGATCTGCGGGCTCGCCGTCTCGGCGCGCGGTGCGACCGTGGGCGGGTTCGATGTCATGTCTGGCCCTTCTTCGGGGGATGGACAAGGCGCATGACCTGGGGCGGCCCGGCCTGCGGCGCCTGCTCCTCGCCCCTCGGCCCCGCCGATCGTCATCGCGTCTCTATCGCGTCTCTTTCGTGCGCGCATCCTGCGGCGCGGGCGCGAGCTCCCGCTCGATGCCCGAGAGCACGACCCGCAGCTTCCCGCGGAACCACTCGATCGGCTCGGCCCGGATCGCCCGCACCATCTCCGCGCGGATCTCCTGCTCTACGCCCGCCGCGCCGGCGTCGCCGGCGATGGGGGCGCTGAGACATTGCCTCTCGATGAGCCCGCGTACCGCCGGCTGCTCAGGAGCAGCCGGCTCCGCGTCGAACGTCTCGACGCCGCGGCGGTTGTCCGCGGCCAGGTCGAAGACAAGGTCCACGGCGAGGACGGCGTTCCGCGCGGAGAAGCCCCGCTCCATCAGCGCGGCCCCGACCCGGTCGGAGAGGGCGATCATCGATGGCGGGATCACTCCGCGCGTCACCTCGACCACCGCGCCCGGATAACGCTCCCACGCGTGCCATGACGCGAGCGCCCACCGTTCCAGAAGCGGCCGCCACGGCCCCTCCAGGTCCGGCCACTCCGTGCGGCGCAGCGCGAGGTCCACCCCGAGGCGCACCAGCTCGTCACGGTTCGCCGCATGGCGGTACAGCGTCGCCTGCGCCACACCGAGACGCTTGGCCACAGCGGCGAACGTCAGCTCGCGGAACCCGACGGCCAGAACCGCCTCCGCGATCACATCGGGGTCCACCGCCGGCGGACGGCCCGGACCACGATCGGTTCGCCGTCCGAGCGCCCCGGGCGCACCTGAGGTTTGCCTCACCTAACTTAGGTTATGAGAGTATGCTCTCGAAATCAAGCGCGCAGGCATGGCAGCGGCAGCATCCTGCTGATCCATCGTCGCCCCGGCCACGCCGACGCGGCGACCGGCGCCGGGGCGCGGATGCCGGCGTTCACCGTCTACGGCGCGCTGGCCGAGGCCGGCCGGACGCGACCGGGAGACACGGTGGTGGCACGATCGTCGTCGCGGTGGACGCCGACCCCCGGGACGGCGTCGTCCTCACCTCGGGGGCGGCGCGGCCTCGGTGCCGGGCTCCGCCGGTGGGGGCGCGGCGCTGGTGCCGCCGGCCAGTTCCGCGCGGATCGCCGGGCCTGTCGGCGTGGAGCACCGGCGGCGCGGTGTGGTCGCGGTGGGTGGTCTCGGTCTCGCCGGCCGGGCCGGGAGTGAAGAAGCGCAGCGGGGGGCCGGGGAGGCGCAGCCGGCCGAGGGTGGCGTGCTCGACGTCCACGAGCAGGCCCTGTGACAGGGTCTGCTCCCCGGTGCAGACCTCGTCGATCGTGCGTACCCGACCGGCCGGGCCGGCAGTTCCTCGGCGGGGTGGCCCGCGCAGGCCGCCTCGACCAGCTCGATCACCTGCCGGCGGTTGGCCACGCGGTCGGCGTTGGTCGCCATCCGCGCCTCGGCGTCCAGGCCGAACTCGGCGCACAGCCGCCGCCACGGCGACTCGCTGCCGCACGACAACTGCACCGCCCCGCCCTCGCAGCGGAACTGCCCGTACGGCGTGATCGACGGGTGGTGGTCGCCCTGCGCGTGGCCGACCTGGCCGACGACCGTGCACGCCGTGCCCTGGAAGGCGTGCACGCCGACGATCGCGGCGAGCAACGAGGTGCGCACCACCTGGCCGCGGCCGGTGACCCGCCGCGGGTTGAGCTCGGCCAGGACGTCGGTGCCGAATCCGAGCAAGGTCAGCGTGCCGGGCCGGAAGTTCTTCATCAGCACGTCGGCCCGGCGCAGCAGGCCGGTGGGCACCTCGCGGTCGGCGTCGTCCTTGAGGTCGGGGGCTCAGGCGATGGCGATGCGCTCGTCGGTGCGCTCGGTGACGGGCTCGGGTGCGTCGAGGCGGGTGAGGAAGCCGGTGGCGAGTTCGGTGGCGTCGCGGCCGGCGCCGTAGAGGTGGAAGTCCGGCCGGACCAGGACGGCGTCGGCGGCGAGCCCGTCCAGCCAGGAGGCGTAGACCCCGTCCACGTCCTCGGCGACCGTGACCTCGGGGACGTCCGGTCCCGACAGCGCCACCAGGTCGATGCCCAGGTCCTGCAGCGCGGTCCGCGTCTCGCCGGGCAGTACGGTCAGGGAGGGCGCGGATCGGGCGATCAGGGCGCCGGGCCCGCCGAACACGTCGTCGAACAGGGCGGGGGCGCGCCCGCGGATCCGCACCCGGCCCTGGCGGGCGAGGTGTCCCCCAGCGGGGCCGGTGTGGACGCCGGGGCCGAGAGGAGGCCGGGGCGGCGCGGGCGGCTTCATCCCGGCGGCCCACTCGGCGATCATGCGGGTGTCTCGGGCGGCCGCCTCCTCCGGGTCGGAGATGCAGATGACCTTGCCCAGGTCCATGGAGAAGCGGACGAAGGCGACCACGTGCCGCAGGCGCTCGGAGTCGTAGGTGTCGAGGAGCCGTTCGCCGGCCAGGCCGCGGAGCACCGCGTCGAGCTTCCAGCCGAGGTTCATCACGTCGCGGACGCCCGCGCCGAGCCCCTGCCCGGCGAAGGGCGGCATCAGATGGGCCGCGTCCCCGGCCAGCAGGACCCGCCCCTCGCGCCAGCGGGTGGCCCAGCCCGCCTGGAAGGTGTAGACGCTGTGCCGTTCGAGCTCGGCGTTGGCCGGGGTGATCCCGTAGGGCGCGAGCAGCTCCCACGCCTTGCCGGGGCGGTTGAGCTCGTCCTTGCTCTCGTGCGGCAGCCGCATGAACTCCCAGCGCCGCCTGCCGGGGCCGCCGGGGACCATCGTGGAGGGCCGGCGGACGTCGCAGCTCTGCGCGGCCACGTGCGGGAACTCCAGCTCCGGGTCCGGTTTCACGTCCACGACGAGCCAGTCGTAGAAGTAGCCCTCGTCGTGCCACTCGATGCCCGCCCAGCGGCGGATCTGGCTGTTGGCGCCGTCGGCGCCGACCACCCAGCGCGCGGTGACGCCGAGCTGCTCGCCGGTGCCGGCGGCGCGGATGGCGGCGGTGGCCGTGTCCGCGTCCTGGGACAGGTGGACGGCCTCCCAGCCGCGCATCACCCGCACCGTGGGCAACCCGCCGATGACCTCGTCGAGCGCCTTCTCCAAGCTGGGCTGGTGGAAGAAGTAGGTGTTGTACCAGCCCGACTCGCCGCGTCCGCTCCAGTCGACCTCGACCAGCGTCCGGCCCTCGCCGTCGCGCCAGACGTACATGTCGTCGTACGGCTGGGTGATCTCGGGGATCGTGTCCGGGGCGAGCCCGGCCGACTGCAGGATCCGGGCGAAGTCCGAGCAGTGGGTCACCGCGCGGGGCAGCGGGTAGCCGGCGTGCTGGCGGTCCACCACGACGACGGCATGACCCCGGCGGCCCAACTGGATGGCCAGCAGCTTGCCTACGGGTCCGAAACCGACGATCAGCACGTCGGCGCTCAGGGAAGGCGGGGCGGCGTTGAGGTTGTGCACGGCGGGTTTTCCGTTCTGCGTCGCTGACCATCGGCGGACACGGTCGAGGGTCGATGCCGGAGGCCGTCCGTGCCACCCCGCCGTCCCGGAATCCGGGACGGCACGTGCCCGGAAGACCGCGCCGGTCCCGTCGCGGCGCGGGACGCCGCGTCGCGAGGGGAGTGATCTCCGTCACCCGTCACTGTCCCGGATTCCGGGACGGTGATGTTCCGCAGGTCACACGGTTTCCCCACCCTGTAGCGCAACCACCGCGCCGCCGGCGCCGACCCCCTGGAGAAGCCATGCACCTGACCGAATCCACCGGGACGCAGCAGTCCGCGGAGACGCGATCGCATCCCGCGGTCATCGTCCTCTGCATGATCGTCACGGTGATCGAGGGCTTCAACCTCATCGTCTACGGCTCCGTCGTCCCGCTGCTGCTGGAGGACGCCTCGCTCGGGGTCACCGACGAGCAGACCGGGTTCGTCGGCGGCCTGGTCTACATCGGGGCCGTCCTCGGCGCGCTGCTCGCCCCGCTGGTGGCCGAGCGCTGGGGGCGCAAGCGCGTCCTGATCCTGGCGATCGGCGTGTTCGCGTTCGGGGCCGCCCTCACCGGGGCGGCGGCCGGCATGCCGATGCTGGCCGTGGCCCGCTTCCTGACCGGCTTCGGCGTCGGCGGCGCCCTCACCACCGCGATGACGGTGGCCCGCAACAGCGCCGCCTCCCGGCACGCCTCGATCGTCGTGACGATCACGATGGCGGGCATCCCGCTCGGCGGGGTCGTGGCCTCGCTGCTGGCCATCCCGATCCTGCCGGCCTTCGGGTGGCGCCCGATGTTCTTCACCGGCGCGGGCGCCGCGCTGGCCATCCTGGTGGCCGTCGTCCTGATGGCGATCCCGGCCGACACGCCGCAGGAGGTCGCGGGCCGCGAGTGGACCGGGCGGCAGAAGCTGACCGCGCTGTTCACCGGACGGGGAGCGGTCGTGGCGCTGGTCGTGGCCGCGTGCGCGGTCGCCAACATGGTCGCCTGGCAGGGGCTCAACGTCTGGGCGACCCAGTCGATGGTCTCGCTGGGGCACTCGCTCAGCGCGGCGCTGCTGTTCGCCTTCACCCTCACCGGCGCGGCCGTGCTCGGCTCCTTCGCCTCCGGCTGGGCCGCCGACCGGTACGGCTCGGCGCGGCTGGCCGTCGCGACCAGCGCGTGCACGCTGCTCGGCCTCGTGGGAATGCTGGTGCTGCCCGTCTCGGTCCCGGCGACCGCGGTCTGCGTCGCCCTGATGGGCATCGGCGGCCACTCCACGATGAACCTGGTGCACACGACGACCGCGGACATCTACCCCCTGCCCGTCCGCGCCGCCGCTCTCGGCTGGTCCAACAGCACCTCCTTCATCGGGGCCTTCCTCGGCCCGACGCTCGGCGGCGCGGCCATCGCCTCCGGCGGGGCGCACGGCGTGTTCAGCGCGTACGGCGTCGCGGCGGCGGTCTGCTTCGCGGCGGTGTTCTCGCTGTTCGTCGCCGATCGCGTCTCCAGCCACGCCGCCTTCCGGCATCCGGCGGCCGAGCCCGCCATGGCGGGCCGCTGACCCCTGACCGCGCCGGCCGGCACCGGGAGGTGCCGGCCGGCGCGCGTTTCAGCCCAGCTTGTACTGCTGGATCGCGAGGTCGGGGTCGACGGACGGGTTGACCAGTTGCAGGCTCTCGACCGCGAGGGCGGCCTTGGCCCGGAACCGGCGGGTCGGCATGACCACCGAGACCGCCTGCAGCGCGCCCGTCGGCCCGGACATGCCGGTGGCGACCGCGCAGATCCCGATGTCGTGCTCCTCGACGTCCACGGCGACGTGCGAGCGCCGGATCTCCGCCAGCTCGGCCATCAGCGCGCCTCGGTCGGTGACGGTGTTCGGGGTGAACCGTTCCAGCTCCGCCGGGAGCAGCTCGGCGACGCGTTCGCCGGGTAGTTGCGCCAGCAGCGCCATGCCGATGCAGCTCGCGTGCAGGGAGAAGCTCCTGCCGACCTTCGTCACGCCCTTGAGCCGTTCCGGCGAGGCGATCTGATCGACCACGAGAACCTCACGGCCGCTGAAGACGGCCAGCTCCACGTTCTCGTTGACCTCGCGGGCCAGCGAGGCCAGCCGGGCGCGGTTGGCCGCCAGCAGCCGCAGGTGCGCGTTCATGCCGAACTTCAGCAGGCCGGGGCCGAGCACGTAGCCGGGGCGCTCGGGCACCCGGACGACGTACAGCTCCTCCTCCAGCGCCCTGATCACCCGGTGCACGGTGGAGCGGGGCAGCCGGGTGCGCGCGGCCAGGTCGGTCAGCGTCAGCGGCCCGCCGCTCTCGGCGATGGCGTCGAGGACGATGGTGGCTCGGCCGATGTCCGTCACGGTTCAGATTGTGGTCCAGGTCCTGGTCACCGTCAGATCGGTGACCGTCCAGCCGGGCTCGCGGACCACGAGCGTGTACTCGCCGAGGGTGTGCAGGACGGGCCCGGGGTCGAACACCCAGCGGGTGTAGTGGGCGTGCGCCGTCCACGTGCCCGGGGTCTCGCCGGGCTCCACCACGAGGTTGGACACGTCGTGGCGGTGCGGCAGCGGTGAGGCCCACAGCCCGGCGAAGAACCCGGCCGCCTGTCCGGGACGGTCGAAACCGCCCGTGGGAAACGTGACCCGCGCGGAGCCGAGCAGGGCGACGGCGGCCTCGACGTCCTTGCGGTCGGCGATGTCGGTGTAGGTGTGCAGCAGGTTGGCGATCCGGTGCCGGGCCTCGGCGCCCGGCGGCAGGTCCGGGCTCATCGCGTCCGCCGCTCCTGCCACTGCCGGACCCACGCGCGGCCGTAGTCGTTGCCGTGGGGGGTGCGCAGCACGGTGTGGACGTGGAACGGCTTGGGGGTGTCGTAGTCCAGGAAGACGCCGCAGTGGTGGTCCAGCTCGGCGATGATCACCGGGGACTGCAGCCGGTAGTAGAAGACGTCGCCGGGCCGGTGGCCGCCGATCCAGCAGAACCAGGTCTCGTCGAGGTGCGCGGCGATCTCCCGCAGCCGGGCGGCGCGGGGGCCCTGCGGCAGCAGCCTCACGAAGGACTCGGCGATGGCCAGGGCGTGCCCCTGGGCCTCGGCGGGCATGTCGGCGACGCGCGCCCCCTCGTAGGGGATGACCCGGTTGTCCTGGAACGCACCGGCCAGGTGCCGCTCGTCGCCCGGGTGGACCCGGCCCTCGGGCATGGCGGGATCGACCATCTGCTCGTAGACGACGGCCTGCCGCCGCTGCTCGCCGGGAAGGGCGGCCATCAGCCGGAGCCCGAGGTCCACCCGGTCGGCGAACAGGTCGCGCAGGCCGGCGTGCGGGCCGGCGTCGATCTCGTCGGGCTCGGCGCCGAGGAACACCGGCGACAGCGCCATGCGGCCCTCGACGACCAGGCAGTTGAGCGCGCAGTGGTGGCCGTAGAGCTGCCAGCCCCACGGGGCCCGCAGGCCGGGGGTGCCGTAGAGGGCGATGTTGTAGCTGTACTCGTTGAGGATGGTCTCCAGGCCGACGACCTCGCCGAGGAAGCCGTTGATCAGCATCATCGCGTGCGCGAGCTCGTAGCCCTCCGGCGAGAGCGAGGCCCGCACCAGGGCGAGCGCCTTTTCGCGTACGGCCTGCGCCTGCTGGTCCAGGCGCAGGCCGGTGTCGAACTGCATGAACTCCGGGTTCGCCCAGGTCTGCCACTCCACGGCATCGACGGGGAAGGAGATCCGCTCGCGTCCCTCGTCGTCCAGGACGGCGAGCAGGTCGTGCGCGGCGGCCACCATCGCCGCTACCGGCGCCTCCTCGCCCGGCTCGGCGGGTGTCAGCGGGTAGAGGCCCTCCCGGATGGTGCCGTCCTCGGTGACGCCGCGGAAGTCGTTGTTGTACAGCGGCGCCCAGCCTTCGATCAGGCCGCCGGTGAACGTGCCGGGCTTCTTGGCGAACTCGCCGTAGGTGTAGGGGTCCAGCCCGCGCACCTCGGCCAGCCTCGGGTGGTCGTGCGGGAACAGGTACTGGCGGAACTCACCGGGCATGACGGGCCCCTTCGGCGCTCAGGTGGTCGGACTCAGGTGGTGGTGTTGTGCCGGGCGACGGCCGCGCGCACGGCGGCCTCGTCGCCGTCGGCTATCGCCTCGACCAGGTCGGCGTGGACCTGGTAACGCCCGGCGCGGTAATCGGCCGCGGCCGTGTCGTCGTCGAAGCGGGAGGACGCGGCCCCCAGGTGGCCCAGGGTGCCGATGTAGACGGCCCGCGCCATCGCGTTCGGGCTGATCGCGGCGATCCGTTCGTGCAGCGCCCAGTTGGCGCGCATGAAGGCGTCCCAGTCGGGGGCGGTGCGCAGGTGCTCCAGCAGGCCGCGCAGGTCGGCGACGTCCTCGGCGGTCCGGCACCTGGCGGCGCCGACGTCGATCAGCTCCTCAAGGTGGTCGCGCAGCTCGATGGCGTCGGCGACCGTCCCCGGCTCCTCCGCGACGCTCAGCAACGTGTGCCGCAGCCGCACGACCGGGCCGGGGTCGGCGACGAACAGCCCTCCGCCACGCCCCGGGCGGATCTCCAGGACGCCCCGGTCGCGCAGCAGCCGGACGGCCTCGCTGACGGTGGCGTAGGCGAGCCCGGTCTCGGCGCGCAGCGACTCCAGTGTCCCGACCGGCTCTCCGGGCGCCAGCCCGCGCGAGCGGATCCGGTCGTCGAGCGCGGCGGCCAGTTGCTCGGCACGGGTGCGCGCGTTCTGTCGTCCCACACCCGCCAGGACTTGTCCGGAGGAGGAGTTCTGCGGCATAGTCCGCATCTAAGCATAAACCTACGAACCTTTAGAAGGGTTCGCTGGTTCGAGCGCCGAAGGAGATGACCGATGAGGATCGTGGGGTTCCGCCGGAACGGCGGCCCGGTCGAGGTGGCGTCGCTGTCGCCCGACGGCACCGAGGTCACGGTGCTGGCCGAGCTGGAGCGGTTCTGGGCCGACGCGGCGGGCCATCTCTCCCGGGAGCCGGGCGGGGAGACGCTCCCGGCCGCGGAGGTCGCCTTCGTGCCGCCGGTGCTGCCGGGGGCCCGCGTGATCTGCATCGGGCTGAACTACCTCAAGCACGTCGCCGAGGGCTCCTTCGCCGGCGACGGCGTCCCGCCGTACCCGACGCTGTTCGCCCGCTGGACGCAGTCGCTGACCGTTGACGGCGCGGCGGTGCCGGTGCCGTCCGGCGAGGAGGGGCTGGACTGGGAGGGCGAGGTCGTCGCGTACGTCGGCGCGCCGCTGGTGGACGCCGGCCCGGAGGAGGCGCTGGCCGCCGTCGTCGGCTACTCGGCCTTCAACGACATCACCTCGCGCAAGGCGCAGAAGCTGACCAGCCAGTGGACCCTCGGCAAGAACGGCGACAACTCCGGGCCCCTCGGCCCGATGGTGCCCGCGCCGGAGGTCGGCGACCTGCGTGACGGCCTGCGGGTGCGGACCCGGGTCAACGGCGAGGTCGTCCAGGACGGGCGCACCGACGAGATGGTCTACACCGTCGGCGACACCCTCGCCCTCATCTCGCGCACGTTCACGCTGCGGCCGGGCGACCTGCTGGCCACCGGCACGCCCTCCGGGGTCGGCTACGCCCGCACCCCGCCGTGGCTGCTGCACCCCGGCGATGTCGTCGAAGTGGAGGTCGAACGAATCGGCACGCTGCGCAACCCGATCGTCGGCAACGACGCCCGGGTGCGCCCCGCATGACCCGGCCGGGCACTGATCCGCGGGCACGCGGCGGCGCTCGTCGTCAGCGAGTTCGGCTTCCTCGGCGGCTCCATCGGCTCGGCGACGGCGGCGCGCATCGTCGCCGCAGTCCGGCGGACCACCCGCGAACGGCTGCCGCCGATCGCCGCGCCCGCCTCGGGCGGCACCCGGATGCAGGAGGCAGGCCGGCGTTCGTCCAGATGGCCGAGATCAGCCGGGCCGTCGTCGCGCACAAGGCCGCCGGCCTGCCGCGCGCTGTGCGGCGCCCGCCGCGGGATGCGCATCGCCCAGGAGCTGGGCCTGCCCCTGGTCTGCGTCATCGACACCCCCGGGGCGGACCTCTCCGCGGCGGCGGAGGAGGGCGCGCCGGCCGGGGAGATCGCCCGTCGCCTGGCCGAGATGGCCGAGCTCACCGTGCCCACCGTCTCGGTGCCGCTGGGCGAGGGCACCGGCGTGGCGCGCCGGCCCTGCTGCCGTCCCGCCGGGTGATCGCCGCCGGCAACGCGTGGCTCCCCCCCCTGCCCCCGGAGGCGTCGTGCACGCTCGGGCCGCGGATGTCAGGCGTCGGCGAGGGCTTCGCGGATGCTCCGGCGGATGAGTTCGTGCTGCCTGGCGACGAGGTCGAGCGGGTCGGCCTCGCCGAGGTCGGCGAACGCGTGGCCCTCCCATTCGCTGGAGAAGAAGCCGGAGTAGCCGCCGCGGACGAACTCGCGGACGATGGTCCGGTAGTCGATCGAGGGCTCCTCGCCATGCTCGTCGATGTCGTAGAACTTGGCGTGCACGTGGACGATACGCGGCATGATGTCGGACCACTCCCGCGGATCGACGTGGCCCTGCATGTTGAACGCGAGGCGCGCGAACGGCCCGAGAGAGGCGACGTCGATGCCGCGCCGCCCGAGGTAGCCGGCGAAGGCTCCGGCGCGTTCGCCGATGGAGCCGTCGGTGGCCCACACCCGCTGCAGCTCGTCGAGCGCGGCGTCGTCCAGGCCCATCCGCCGCAGGGTGCGGAGCAGGGTGGGCGACATGCCGTGCATGGTGGAGCTGAAGTCGGCGACGAAGCCGAGCCGCGGCGACCCGATCTCATCGTAGAGCTCGCGGATCCTGACTATTTCCGGCGAGTTCGGCCCGTACGGCGCGTGGATCTCGTAGCCCATCACGATGTCGAGCTCCTCGGCGAGCGGCAGGAGCCGCCGGATGAGCTCCTCCTTGGCGCTCTGGACCCGCACCAGGGGGAACCCGAGGGCGTGGGCGCTGCGGAAGAGCGCCTCCGTGAACTCGTACTCCTCGTCGGGGGTCATGTCGCGGTCGTGGCGGCGGCCCATGTCCAGGTTGGCCGCGAAGGAGCCGGCCACGAAGCCGTACCGGTCGAGGGTGTCGTGCCAGTTCCGGACGAAGTCGTCGCTGACGTGGGGGTAGGTGCGGAGCGTCTGGCTGGCGACGAGTTCGATCCCGGGGCCGATGCCGGCCCGCTGGACGGCCGCGAGGAGGCCGTCCAGGTCGTACAGGCCGAAGGCCCACTCCGCGGTGAGCGAGTAGAGGGTGGTGCCGAGCTTGATCGCGCTCCCCGGGACGGCGGGGGCGGCCTCGGCCGTGCCGGCGGGGGTCCTGCTGGGGGTCCCGGTCGGGGTCATCGTCGTCTCCTGTTCGTCATGCCGCGGCGCGGGCGGTCAGCTCGCGGTGCCCGTGCACGCGGTTGGTGACGTAGGTCATCGGCGCGATCTGCATGTAGAGGATCCGCATCGAGATCGTCACGTCCACGTCGAGGCGTTCCCCGGGACGGAGCGGCCGGTCGCGGTGGACCACGACGTGGAGCCGGTCCTGCATGAACCACAGGGTGTCCCATTGCTCCTTCAGCGCCTGGACGGGGAACGACCGCCCGTTCAGCTCGGCGTGCATGCGGTCCTGCGCGATCTCCACGCCGTCCACGTTCACCCGGATCTCGCTGACGGCCGACAGCCACAGGCTCCGGTACCACGGGATGCGCAGCGCGACCGCGAAGCCGTCCGGGTGCGGGATCAGGCTGTCGTCGCCGAGAAGTGTGTTGTGCGTCGCCAAGGTAGCTCCTTTGCGGTGGGCCGATGGCCCGCTGATTCACGGCCTGCGTCAGTTCTTGAGGCCACCGGCGAACCCCTGCATGAACTTCTTCTGCGCGAACAGATAGAACGCGATGATCGGGATCATGGACACGATCACGATCGCGAAGATCTGGTTCCACTGCGAGACCAGCGAGCCGACGTAGAAGTACATGGCCACCGGGAGCGTCTGCGCTCCCGAGCCCGCCAGGAAGATCAGCGGGGTGAAGAAGTCGTTCCACACGATGAGTCCCGCCAGGATGGCGACCGTGCCGGTGGCGGGGGCCATGAGCGGAAGGACGATCAGGAAGAACACCTGCGTCGGCGTCGCGCCGTCCATCACCGCCGCCTCCTCGTAGGCGATGCCGAGACCGCGGAAGAAGCCGGCGTACAGGAAGATCGACAGCGGGAGCAGCATCCCGGTGTAGAGCACGATCATGCCCCAGGGGGAGCCGGTGAGGCCGAGGGTGCGGGCCCCGATGTAGAGGGGAACGGTGCCGAGCTGGGTGGGGAGGGTGATCGCGACGAGGAAGAGGTAGTACGCGACCTTGCTCCACCGCCGGGTGCTCCGGGCGATCACGTATCCGGCGAGCGATCCCAGCACGACCAGGCCGAGGATGCTCCCGCCCGTGATGATGACGCTGTTGAGCAGGCCGAGGAGGATGTTGGACTGCCCCGTCGCGGTGAAGACCTCGGCGAAGTTGCCCAGCTCCATCGCGCTCGGCGGCGCGACGGGGTTGGTGGAGAACACCTCCGCGTCCGACTTGAGCGCGGTGCTGATGAGGAAGTAGAAGGGCAGCAGGAAGATGAGCGCGACGATCCAGAGCAGCACCTCTCTGAGCGCCGTCCATCTCGTGTAGTGGAACACGGCGTTACTGCCCTTCCTTCGAGCGGTCCCGCGTGACGCGCTGCTGCACGATCGCGAAGACGAGGATGATCACAGTGAGCATGAGCGCGAGCGCGGCCCCGTAACCGAAGTTGCCGAGGGAGAAGGTCTCCTTGTAGACCTCGGTGGCCAGGGTCTCGGTGGCGCCCGCCGGGCCTCCTCCGGTGAGGGCCATGATCTGGTCGAAGACGCGGAAGCCGTTGATCAGCCCGAGTGTGGTGGAGATGGCGATCGCGGGCCGGATCGAGGGAAGCGTGATGTGGCGGAAACGCTGCATCACACCGGCGCCGTCGAGGGCCGCCGCCTCCTCGATCCCGGGATCGACCGAGGCCAGGTTGGCCAGGTAGATCACCATCGCGATGCCCGTGTTCTGCCACACGACCACGACCAGGATCACCCAGATCGACCAGGTCGGATCGGCGAGCCACGCCTTCTGCAGCGAGGTCAGCCCGAGGGCGCCGAGGAACTGGTTCAGCGGGCCGTTGTACTCGAAGATGAACTTCCAGATGTAGGAGACGGCCAGCGGGCTCAGCACCACGGGCATGAACAGCAGGACCCGCAGCACATAGCGCGTCTTGAGCCCCCGGTTCAACGCCAGCGCGAGGCCGAGGCCGATGACGTTGGTCAGCACGACCGAGCCGAACGCGATCAGGAGCGTGTTGCGGAGGGCGCCGAGCTGCACGGGGTCCGCGAGGATCCGGGTGAAGTTGTCCCACCCGATGAACTCGAAGGACCCGATGCCGCTCCAGTCGGTGAAGGCGAAGAACCCGCCGGCCGCGGTGGCGGCGTAGTGGATCGCCGTGACGGCGATGATCGCGGGTAGCGCCCACCACCAGTGGCCGAAGGCGATCAGCGGACGGGGACGCCGAGGGCGCGGTGGCCGGCCGGGCGTGCCGGCCCTCGGCGTGGCAGGCCGCTGCCCCGCGGCGAGGGAGCGATCTCCGCGGTGCGTGCTCGCAGTCATTGTCGTTCCTTGGGATGGGTGGAGCGAGGAACCGTGCGGGACACGATCACTGGTCCCAGGCGGCGTCCATCTTGGCGAGCACCTGGTCGATGGTGTTCTGTCCGGTCAGCAGGCCCTGGACGCCGCTGGAGATCGCGTCGGCCACCGACTCGTTCGGCCACACCGTGGTGGGCAGCGGGGCGTACGACCCGGACCGCAGGAGCGGCTCGACCGGCTGGTAGGCCGACCCGGCGAGATCGACGCTCTCCAGCCCGCTCACCGGGATGGCGCCGGAGATCTCGGCGTACCGCTTGGCGTTCTGCGGCTGGGCGAGCCAGTCCAGGAAGTCCTGGATCGCCTTCTTCTTGGTGCTCGCCGCGTTCACGGACAGCGAGTAGTTGGAGCCGCCCAGGGTGAAGGTCTTGCCCCCCTGGGCGGGCGGGAACGCCTGCACGACCATCTTCTGGTCGGGAGCGGCGCTCATCAGTTCCTTCGCCGACCCGCCGGGGATGAACCCCGCCAGCGCCGTGCCCCGGCTCAGCCCGTTGGTGATGGCGTCGAAGCCGCTGCCCTGCGCGCCGGCCTGGAAGCAGCCCGCCTTGTTGAGGTCCACGATGGTCTGGAGGGTGTCGCGCCAGCCCTGGGTGTTGGCGAACGTGACCGAGCCGGTGGAACGGTCCTGGTTCCAGTCGGGGTTCTCGGCGTAGACGCGGGTGGCCGAGATCACCTGGGTGATCTGGATCAGGTTGGGCGGGGCGCCGCCGGCGAGGGCGACGAACGACATGCCCTTCGCGCTGAGCGTCTTGCAGTTCTGCACGAGCTCCTCGGTCGTGGCGGGGAACTTCGTGATGCCGGCCTTCGCGGCGGCGGTGGTGTTGTACACCACGCCGTTCACGGTGAAGTCGACCGGCTGGGCGTAGAGCTTGTCGCCGATGTAGAACAGCGAGTCGCTCCCCTTGGGGATCAGGGAGGCCGCGGACTTGCCGAGGGGCTCCAGGAACCCGGCCTGGGCGAGGGTGAGGGCCGAGTGCGGCTGACCGGTGCCGGGCGCGGTCTGGATCAGGTCCGAGGCGTTGCCGCCCTGGAGCTGGGTGCGCAGGGTCTGGCCGTAGCGGTCGTTCGGCTGGGGGTTGAGAGTGATCGTGACGCCCGGGTGCGACTTCATGTACTCCTTGGCGAGCGTGGCGTACGGGCTCTCCAGGTTGTTGCTCGTCTGGTAGGTGAAGGTGAAGCCGTTGGCATCCCCATCCCCCGAGCCGGCCGCGGAGCAGGCGGTCAGCGCGAGGACGCCGGCGACGGGGAGGGCGAGGACGACGCCGCGGCGGAAGGCTTTGCGGTGCTGGATCATGGTCAGCCTTTCTTGCATGCTCCTCGGCTGCCGGTTGGTCGCGGGATGCCGGTCCCGACCGTGGCCACTATTACATGTCGTTTGGTCGGTATGCAACAGAAGTTTTACTAGTTAGAAACAGAAGTTACGACGATGTTCGCCAAATGTCGGCTCAGTGCACGCCGAACACACCCGGCAGCGCGGGCCGCGGGTGTGCTGAGGGTTGCTTATGAGCGCACGGGCGATTCGCCGTATGGAATGCCGCTTTCATACGTGCGGTGCACCGGCACGCCGAGCGTGACGCCTGATCCCGTCAGCACGGCGTACCACGGAGGAGAGATCGGCCGCCGGGCCTCCCGATCGGGAGGCGCGTCCCGCCGTCATGGTGCACACTCATGATCCTCCTTCGGCTCGTACGGCACGATAGAACTGAGCCGACCGAGTCGATGCGCGCACACTATGGCCGAAAATCTACATATGTCAATATAGAACTGACGAAAGTGAGCGACCTGTGGCGGGACCCGTGATCAGTTCGACATCGACGGTTCGTTTCGCGGCCCAGACCGACGCGACGACCAGCCTCCTCGCCATCGTCAACCTCGTACGCAAGGGGGAGGCGACGACGAAGCCCGACATCGGCCGGGTGACGGGGCTCGGCCGGGGCGTCGTCACGCAGCGTGTCGAGCAGGCGATCACCCTCGGGTACCTGGAGGAGGCCGACTTCGGGCCGTCGTCCGGAGGCCGCGCGCCCCGCACCCTGCGCTTCCGTGCCGAGCGCGGCCGGATCCTCGTCTGCGCCATGGGCGCCCTGCACCTGCGGGTCGGCGTCACCGACCTGGACGGCCGCATCCTGGCCCGCTCCCACCGGGTGTGGGACATCGCCTCCGGGCCGGACGCGACCACCGCGATGGCGATGAGGATGTTCGACGACATCCTCGACGCGGACGCGAGGTCGCGGATATGGGGTGTGGGGGTGGGCGTTCCCGGCCCGGTCGAGTTCGAGAGCGGGCGACCGGTGGCTCCGCCCATAATGCCCGGCTGGAATGGCTTCGACGTCAGGCGTCCCTTCATCGAGCGGTTCGGGGCGCCGGTCTGGGTGGACAACGACGTCAACCTGCTGGCGCTGAGCGAACGCAGCCGGCGCCGCGAGTCCGGCCAGGACGACCTGATCTACTTCAAGGTCGGCAGCGGTATCGGCGTCGGCCTGCTCAGCAAGGGCCATCTCCATCGCGGCGCGAACGGAGCCGCCGGAGACATCGGGCATGTCCGGATACACGATGCGGGCCGTCTGTGCCGATGCGGCAAGACCGGGTGCCTGGAGGCATCGGCCGGCGGCTGGGCGCTGGTACGCGACGCGCTGGAGGCGGTGGAGCGCGGGGAGAGCCAGGCGCTTGCCGCCGTGCGGGAACGGACGGGCGAGATCACCCCGGTCGACATCTCGATCGCGGCGCAGAACGGCGACGCCGTCTCCATCGGCCTCGTGCAGCGTTCGGCGCGGCTGGTCGGCGAGTCGCTGGCCACCCTCGTCAACGTCTTCAATCCCGCGGTCATCGTGGTCGGCGGCGCGATCAGCGCCTCGGGCGAGATCTTCCTCGCCGAGGTCCGCCAGCGCGTGTACGAGCTGTCGCTCCCCCTCGCCACGCGCGACCTCGTACTCGTGCGATCCATCAACGACGAGGACGACCCGATCAGAGGGGGCGCCGAGCTGGTCCGCGAGCAACTGTTCGAGATCCACTTCGGCAGGTGGTTCGCGGAGGGGCAGCCGTCGCTGAGCGCGCTGGAGACCGTGAACTGAGCTGCGGCCGCCCCCTTCCACGAGGAGGCGGGCCGCCCGGTCCGGGACGGCGAGCGGTGGCCGGCCGCGCGGCCCGGGCGGCACGCCCGGGCCCGCCGCCCGTCCGCGATCATTCGCGGAGGCGCCGGACGCACTCGCGGGCGCCCCGCAGCGCGAGCGCCACACTGAACAGGGTGGGGTTCACCGCCGTCGCGGTGGGGATGACGCCGTTGCCGCCGACGAAGAGGTTCCGGAACCCCCAGACGCGTGACCAGGGGTCGCACACCGAGGTGCCGTCGTCGCTCTCCCCCATCCGGATCGTGCCCTGGTAGTGCAGGCTGGAGCCGTTCGGCATCAATCGGGGCTCCCCACCCGGAACGAACTCGCCGAGGGCGCCGGCGGCGCGCTTCAGCAGCGCGGTCGCCTGTGCGATCTCCGCGTGTTCCCGCTCGGTCAGCTCGTAGCGGATGCTGGGCGCCGGCATCCCGGCCCAGTCGAGCTCATCGTCGCTGAAGGTGACGGCGTCCTCGTGGCGGGGGAACTTGCGCAGGCCCCAGCCCGCGTTCACGTAACCCCACGTGCCGCCGGCCGCCGGGTGGCCCGCGGGGAGCGGCATGGGCGGGGTGTCGGTGTACATGATCTGGGCGGCGAAGGGATGCGCGGGCTCGGAGAACGGGATGCGGTTCACCGCGGAGATGGGATCCCCCGGGGTGAGCGCCCGGCGGGCCCGCTCCGCGGCCAGCGCGTCCTCATCGGCGAACCGCCGCATCGACTCCGCCCGCAGCGCGATGGTGCCGAGCACCGCGGGGTGTTCGGTCAGGTAGTGGCCGAGCGCCGGCGGCCGGATACGGGACGCCCACAGCAACTGCGGCGTGCGGATGGCGTCCGCGGCGACGATCACCAGATCCGCCGGCTCCACCGCCCGCCGCCCGCTCTCCCTGGACTCCAGGAGCACTCCGACGGCACGGCCGCGCTCATGCAGGATCTCGCGCGCCAGGGTGAGCGGGCGGAGCTCGAAGCGGGCGCCGAGCGGCGAGGTGGCGTCGAGCAGCGGGCCGAACACGACATCGGTGCCGGTCCACCTGATCGTGCCGTCGCCCGGCTCGTCACCGGCCACCGGGAGGATCTGCGGCCCGAAGCCGTCGGGCAGTTCGCCGGCGAACTCCTCGGCGAGCAGGGCCTGGATCGCGCCGCTGACCTGCGAGCCGCTGAAGGCGTTGTGCGTGGTGTGCAGCAGCGCCTCCGCCTCCTCGATGAGGCCGTCCCATTCCCCGCCGGGGATGAACGGGATCTTCTCGCTGAACGCGGGACGCGGGGTGGCACAGGTCCAGTGGGCTCCCTGGCCGCCGACGCAGGTGGACAGCGCCGCGGCCGGGAATCCGGCCGCGTGGCCGGACCCCGGGCCGCCGAAGTCGATCAGGTGGGTGCCCTGCCGTGCGGTGAAGGTGCCCTCCACCACCGTGCCGGCGGGAATCCCGAGCCGGGGCGACCGGCCCTCGATCGAGTGGGCCTGAGGGCCCTGCGAGGCCATGCGGGCGCGCGCCTTCTCCTCCGGGTCGGCGATGTTGCGCACATTGAGGCCGGGGGTCGGGGTGAGCTGCGGGCCGAGCTCCACCATCAGCACCGTGGCGGTGGGGTGGTTCTCGATGATGTGGCGGGCGTAGGTCGCTCCGATCGGGCCGGAGCCGACGACGACCACTCGGGGTTGCTGCATGGGGTCTTCTCTCTCTGGTCTCGCGTCACTCGACGGGTGCGTTGAGCGATGGATCGGAGCGGGCGGAGGAGCGGCCGGCCCGCGCGGTTCCGGTCGCGGAAGGCCGGAGGCGGTCATCGGGCAGCAGCCGGGCGATGACGGCGCCCACGGCGAACAGCAGCCCGATGCCGATCAGGATGGGCGCCATCGCGGTCGCGTAGCCGGTGGCCACCTCGGCGGCGCGGGCCGGGGCGCCGTCCGGGGCGAGGACGGGTGCGGCCGAGCCGAACTCGGCCACCAGGCGGCTCGCGAGCAGCGATCCGACGACCAGCGCGCCGAGCGTGACGCCCATCTCCCGTACGAGCGCGACGACCGCCGTCCCCGTGCCGAGCGCGCGTGACCCCACGGCGTTCTGCACGGCCACGGTCAGGACCTGCATGAAGCACCCGGCGCCGATGCCGATGACGGCGACCACGGCGCACACCACGGGCGGGCTCGACACCCCGGCGAGGGCCAGGGCCGTCATCCCGCCGGCGGCGAGCAGGCAGCCGATCACGGGGAAGCGCCGGTAGCGGCCGTGGCGCGACATCCGCACCCCGGCGAAGGTGCCCGCGCCCATCAGGCCGGCGATCAACGGGAGCATCATGACGCCGGCGCCGGAGGCCGAGAGGCCGAGCGTCGCCTGCAAGTAGGCCGGCAGGTAGCCGATGAGGCCGAACAGCCCCGCGCCGACGATGAAGGCGAGAGTGCTCGATATCGCCACGGTCCTGTTCGCGAACATCCGCAGCGGGAGCAGGGGATGCGGGGCCCGGCTCTCCCACACCAGCGCGGCGGCGAACGCCGTACCGGCCGCGGCGAGCAACGGGATCCAGACCGCCCGGCTCCCTCCGGCGCCGGCCACCGCCACGCCGGCGACGACGCCGAGCAGGAAGACCGAGACGAGCGCCGCCCCGGCATGGTCGAACCGCTCGCCTTGACGCGGGTGACGCACCCGCGGCACCGCGATGGCGGCGAGGATCAGACCGGCCACGCCCACCGGCAGGCTCACCCAGAAGATCCAGCGCCAGCCGAGGGCGTCGGTCACGGCGCCGCCGGCAATCGGCGCGATCACGGTCGCCACGCCGAAGACCGAACCGATCGGGCCGAGGAAGCGTCCCCGGTCGCGCGGGCTCAGCGCGTCGCCGACCACGGCCTGCGACAGCACCGTGACGCCGCCGCCGCCGAGGCCCTGGAGGAAGCGCGCCGCCAGCAGATGCCACACCTCCTGCGTGAGGCCGCACAGCAAGGCGCCCAGCAGGTAGACGACGACACAGCCCAGAAAGAGCCGGCGACGGCCGTGCAGGTCGCCCAGCCGCCCGGCGACCGGCATCGCGATCGTCATCGCGCACACGTAGCTGACCAGGATCCACGACATCGCGTGCACGTCGCCGAGCTCCGCGACGATCGTCGGCAGGCCGGTCGAGACGATGGTCTGGTCGAGCGCCGAGCAGAAGGTCAGCGCCACCAGCGACCAGAACAGCAGGCGCAGCCGCGGCGCCTGCCGGGGCTCCTGCTCGATCATGCCGCGCGGCCGGGCATGTCGGCCGCATCCCCGGGCGCGTGGCCGGCCGCATCTCTGGGCGCGCACGGGCGGAGAGCGAGCGCCGTATCGCCGCCCGGCGGCTCCTTGCAGATCAATGGCTTGGTGATCGACCGCTTGGTGATCGACGGCTTGGTGATCGACGGCTCGGGCGCCGGACGGTGATGCCGGGACGGGACGCCGGGCGGGACCGAGGCGGCCCGCGCCGGACGGAGCGCGTCGTCGTGTGGGGGAACGTGCACGTCCACCTCAATCTCTCTTATGTCTACTCTAATCGAAAGATTGCCCCTTTCCGGCACAAGTCTGCCACCAGGCGCGACGCCCGCGTCAACGCCGGAGCCGGAGGCACGGGAGGCCAAGATACGTTCACTTTCTACCTAAGTTGGCGTAGAAATGACCAAAGTTCACCCCTGCCAACGGCGAGGGCCCGCGCCGCGCCGCGCCGGTCCCGGCCGGCCGAAGGAGGCATCAACGATGACGACCACACGTCCGCCGTCCGCACCGGGAGGCACCCGGTGATCTCGGATCGGCTGATCGAACAGGACACCCTCACCACCGACGGAACACGGTCCTCGGTCGAGGTGCGCATCCCCTGGTACCGCGCGCTGCCCGCCTCGTGCATCGCCGGCGTCGAGTTCACCGTGGACGGGGTCACCGCCCCGCCCGAGAGCCTGACCTGGACGATGAACGGCCGCACCTTCGGCATCGGCGAGCTCGCCGAGCACACCGAGGAGTGGTGGTTCCCGGCCGACTCCGCCGTCGTGACCGGCGCGCTCGCGCTCGCCCCCGGAGGGGAGCACACCGTGCGCGTGGGACTGCGCCTGTACATCCCCTACATCGTCACCGCGCACGGGGTGCTGCGGATCGAGGAGCACGACACCAAGACCATGGAAGCGCAGGTCCGGCGATGAGCGCGGCTCTCGGCACGCCCATCCAGGGCGTCACCCTCTACAGCTTCACCCGGGCCTTCCACGGCCGCCGTTACGACCTGGAAGGGCTCGTCCGCGAGGTCGCGGCCCGCGGTCTCGGCCCCGGCCTGGAGATCATCGGCTTTTCGAGCTTCCGCGGCTTCCCCCACCTCGACGAGGCCACCATCGACGGGTTCCGGGCGCTCGTCGCCGAGACCGGGCTGGTTCCGACGTCGCTGGCGGTCAACACCGACGTCGGCATCCGGCGCGACCGTCTGATGACGGACGAGGAACTGGTCGAGTACATGCGCCGGCAGATCGAGGCCGCGGCCCGGCTCGGCTTCCCGATCGCCCGCGTGCAGATCGGGCTCACCCCCGACACCATGGAACGGCTGCTGCCGGTGGCGGAACGGTACGGCGTGACGCTCGCCCTGGAGGTGCACGCCCACCAGCACGCCCAGGCACCGGCGATCCTGCGGCTGCGCGACCGCTACGACAAGCTGGGCTCTCCTCTGCTCGGCTTCACCGCCGACTGGGGCGCGACCGTGTCGGGCTTCGCGCCCTCGCTGCTGGAGGCCTATCGGCGGCGCGGCGCCCCGCCCGGACTCCTCTCCGCCGTCGTGGAGCTGTGGGAGGAGTACCGGCGTCAGGGCCCGCCGTACAGCGAGGCCGAGCATGGAGGCCGCTTCAGCGCCTTCATCGAGCTCGCCGCCCGGCACGGCCGCCCGGACCTCGGCGTCGACATGGCCGTCAACGGCACCGGCCTGTTCGGCCCGGCCCCGGTGGCGGGCTGGCACGAGATCCAGCCCTGGGTGCGGCACGTGCACGGCAAGTTCTTCGGCATCGACGGCACCGGCGAGGAGCCGTCGGTTCCGGTGCGCGAGCTCATCGCCCTGCTGGTCGGCGCGGGGTACTCGGGCGCGGTCTCCAGCGAGTACGAGGGCTGGCACTGGAACTCGTGGGACGACGCCTTCGACATGGTGGCCGGTGAGCAGGCCGTGCAGCGTTCCGCCGCGGAGCGGGCCGGCTCCCGCATGATCACGGACCCGCGCCAGGCGCGTGACCTGCTGCCGGCGCATCTGGCGAGGACGCCCGCCTGAGCGGGACCGGCGGCCCGATCGCCGTGGCGCGTCCGGCCTCCGCATGGGCCGGACGCGCCACGCCCAGGGCGCGGGCGACGGAGCGTCGCCGCTCTATTGCCGGGAGCCGCAGGCGAGATATAGAATCAAAACTACAATTCTGAAAAGCTGCCGGAGAGCGTCTCCTACGCGTGGCGGCAGGATGCCGGTCCCGATGACGTCCCGCCAGGTACTCCCACGGCAACAGCGAGCTGTCATGTCACATCCATCCCCCGACCATCCCGTCGTCCTTCGACATCGACCAGGAGTTGATCACGGATGAGCCCACTCCGCTGGAGTTACATGGATCACTGGCGGGTGGACAGCCCGCGCGGCCCCGTGACGCAGTACTCCTCCCCGCGCCGGATGGACGACTTCGTCAAGCAGATCAGCGCGGTCGGCTTCGAGGGTCTGGACATGTTCGACTTCCAGATCTACGGCCTCACCCAGATGTTCGGCTCGATCGAGAAGTACCAGGAGTTCCTGCGCGAACGCGGGATCACCAAGATCGTCAACCTGTTCCGCGGGATCATGTACGACCCCCGCCGCGCCGACCCGCACGTCCGGGAGACGCACGACGAGATCGTCGAGAGCACCCGCCGCATGCTGCGGATGTGGGAAGGGCTCCAGATCGAGAGCCTGATCGTCATGCCCGCCGGGCTGTACATCGACGCCGCCCCGGTCACCGACGACAAGATCAAGGCGGCCGCCGAGTGCTGGAACCGGGTCGGTGAGATGAGCGCCGAGTTCGGCGTGCGCACGACGTGCCATCACGAGTTCTTCTGCGCCATCCGCACCGAGGACGACATCCGCAAGTTCTACGAGTGGACCGATCCGCGCTACGTCGGCTTCTTCTGCGACACCGCGCAGCACTGCATCGCCGGCATCGACCCCGTCGCGCTGTACGAGGACCTGCACGACCGCTGCACCGGCTTCCACTTCAAGGACACCCGGCAGGTGGACACGACCGGCGCCTACGCCAACGCCCCCGACGCCGAGCTCATGGCGCCGCAGACCGATCGCTGGTTCTACGAGATGGGCACCGACGGCGGGCTCGTCGACTTCCCCCGCCTGATGCGGGCGATGAGACGCCACGGCTTCAGCGGGTGGGTCACCGTCGAACACGACAAGGCCAACATCGGCGGCGACTACGCCGAGAGCACCGCCCTGTCCATGTGGTACGCCAAGCACGTCCTGTCGGAGATCTACGCATGACCACGCCCCCTCCCCCGCCCGTCCGCCGCGGCTACGCGATCAACCAGTGGAAGCCGAACTTCGACGACTTCACCCGCCGGGAGCACCACGTACGGGCGCTGAAGGTCATCGCGGCGTGCGGCTTCCGCGGCGTCGAGCTGCGGGCCGGCACCGGACGGTGGGACCCGCTGGGCCGCCCGGCGTCCATCGCCGCGAACTACGGCTCCACCACCGCCTTCATCCGGCTCGTCCGCGACCTGGGCATCGAGGCGGTCAGCAGTTGGTACTTCGACCCGGGCGAGCCGATCGACGAGGAGTTGTCGCACGGCCGCTCGGTGCTGGCGCCGGACGACCACAAGGCCATCGCCGAGACCATCCGGCCCTTCGCCGAGTTCCTGGCCGCGGCCGGCGGCTCGCGCCTGGTCGTCCGGGCCCTGCCGGCCGCCTGGCGCACCGGCGCGCTCACCGCCGGCCAGATCGCCGTGGCGGGCGCGGGGTGGAACACGGTGGGCGCCGCGGCGGCGGAGTTCGGCATCGGCGTCACGCTGCACGCCGACTGCCTGAGCGCGGCCGCGGACGACAAGACGCTGGCCGCCCTCCTCGACGCCACCGACCCCGCCCTCGTCGGGCTGACGATCGACACCGCCGAGCTCACCCTCGCGGGTCTGGACCCGGTCGCGACGTACCAGCGGCACGCCGAGAGGGTGGATCATCTCCACCTCAAGGACACCCGCCATGTCGACGACGCCGGCGAACGCCTCGCGCCGCACGCCGAGGCGGCCATGATGTCCGCGGGCGGCGCCAGGGAGATCGAACGATGGTTCTTCGAGTGCGGCACGCCCGGGGGTCTCGTCGACTTTCCCGGCCTCTTCGACCGGCTCGGCGCCTCCGGCTACGCCGGGTGGGCCGTCTTCGAAAGCGAGCAGACTCCCAACCCGTCCAGCAGCGTGATGCTCAACGCTTGGTACGCCCAGCACGTCCTGGGATGCTGAACCACGCCCGATATGCCCCGTCCGTCCCCCGTACCACGACACAAAGGAGCTTGGTGCCCCGATGAAGCTGTCAGCCAGCGTAGAACTGCTCTTCCGCGAGGCCGGTCCTGATCACGGCGAGCGCATCAGGGCCGCCGCCGACGCCGGGATCGACACCGTGGAGATCTGGCAGCACAGCGACAAGGATCTCGCCTCGATCGAGAAGGCCCTGAACGACACCGGGTCGCGGCTGTGGACGCTGCTGATCGAGGGACGCGCGACGCTGGCCGACGCCAAGACGCACGAGTCCTTCCTGGACAACGTGCGGGCGGCGGCCGTGGTCGCACGGCGCCTGGGCTGCGACCGGATCGTCACCGGCTCGGGTGTCGGGCTGCCCTACATGCGCCGCGCCGTCCAGCACCGCACCGTCGTGGACGCGCTCAAGGCCGGCGCCGACATCGCCGCCGAGCACGGCGTGGTGATCGTGCTGGAGAACCTGAACACCAAGGTGGACCACCCCGGCACCCTGTTCGACACCACGGCCGAGTGTCTGCAGGCGATCCGCGAGGTCGGCTCCCCCGGCCTCGCCCTGCTCTACGACATGTACCACTCGCTGCAGATGGGCGAGACACCCGAGCGGGAGGTGGCGGAGGCCATCGACCTGGTCTCGCACGTGCAGATCGCCGATCTGCCGGAACGGACCGAACCCGGCACCGGTGAGATCGACTGGGAGGCGCGGCTCCGGTCGCTGCGCGACCTCGGCTACACCGGCCCCGTCGGGCTGGAGTACGTCCCCACCACCGCCTCGCTCGCGTCCCTCGCGCACATCCAGCAGATCGCCGCCGCCCTCTGACCACCGCGGGCCGATCCGCGTGAAAAGGGCCTGGCCTATGAGGCCAGGCCCTTTTGACGTGCTTGATGTCACCCTTGCCGCGGGGCGAGGGTATGGCCGATGTGGCGGGCTCCGGCGACGGCCAGCGCCACGGACGTGAGCGTCGGGTTGCAGGCGGTGGAGGTCGGGATGACGCCGTTGCCCGCGACGTAGAGCCCCTGGACGCCCCACACCTGGCCGGTCGGGTCGCAGACCGACGTGCCGTCGTCGCTCGTCCCCATCCGCACCGTGCCCTGATAGTGCAGGGACGCGCCGAGCGCCAGCGTGATCGGCTCGGGGTCCAGCGGCTCGCCCAGCGCGTCGGCGGCCCGGCGGATGGCGGCGCGGGCCGCGGCGAGGGTGGCGTGGTCCCGCTCCGTGAGCCGGTAGTGGATCCGCATCGCGGGCATGCCGTACCCGTCGCGCTCGCGGTCGTCGAAGGCGACGCGGTCGGACGCCCGCAGGTCCTTGGCGCAGAACCAGCCCAGCCCGACGATCGACCCCGGCGCCGGCCGGTCGGCGCCGGGCAGCGGCACCGGGGAGGCGTCGAGCTGCATCACCTGCCCGTGGAAGGGCTCCTCGTCGGTGAACGGCACCCAGCTCACGCCGCTGTGCCGGACGATCTCCGGCCCGCCGTCCGGATCGGCCGCGATCCCGGCCGCCGCCTCGACGTCGCGCAGCCGCACCGCGAAGATGACCTGGGACTGGTCGTTGAGGTACCGGCCGAGCGCGGGCGGCCGCACCCCCGACGCCCACAGCAGTTGCGGCGTGCGCAGGGCGTCGGCGGCGACGACCACCCGCTCGGCGCGCACCTCGTGCTCGGTGCCGTCCCGCTGGTCGCGAACCAGCAGCCCGCGCACCCGGCCGTCCGCCACCCGCACCCGGGTGACCAGGGCTTCCGGGAACAGCGTGTACCGGGGGTTGGCGCGGGTGACGTCGCCGAAGACGACGTCGGCCCCCGACCAGGTGACCCGCCCGTCCTCGTGCCGGTGCACGGCCAGCGGCATGGGCTGCACCTGACGGTCACCCGTACGGCCGGTGTCGAAGGCGGCGCTGAGCCGCTTGCGGACCTCGGCGGCGAACGGCGCGTCGTCGAAGGCGTGGGCGGAGACGCCGAGCAGCCGCTCCGCCTCGGCGAGCAGGTCGTCCAGGCCGGGGAGGAACGGGATGCGCTCGCTGCCGCCGGGGCGCGGGCAGGCGGCCGTCCAGTGCGCGCCCATCCCGCCGACGTTGCTCGACATGGCGACGTTGGGCAGCCCGTCCTCCCCCGGCTGCCGGTAGCCGTCCGGCAGCAGGAAGGTGCCGGCCCTGGCCAGCCGTGGCGCCGCTTCCCCCGCCCCCGCCGGGGCGGGAGCGGACGCCGGTCCCTCCGAACGGCGCTGCGCCCGCGCGCGCTCGGCCGGGTCGGCGATGTTCTTCACATGGACGCCCGGGGGCTCGGCGAGCAGCGGTCCGACCTCGAACGTCGCGATGGTCAGGTCGGGGCGCCGCTCGCTGAGGACGCGCGCGTACGCCGCGCCGCAGGGCCCGCTGCCGACGATGGCGACGTCAACGCGCCCGGGGAAGTTCCTCGTCATCGACGCGTCTCCCTCACGATGCCAGGACGAGCCGCTTGCTGTCGCGCCCGCCGCCGGGCACGGGCATGTAGGAGATCCGCAACCGCACCGAGACGGTGACCTCGTGCTCTCCCGGGGCCAAGGGCTCGTCGGTCTGGAAGGCGAGCTCCGCCCGCTCGCCCATCTCCCAGCGGTCGTGCGTGACGGCCGGGAGCTCGGCGAAGGTGTAGGTGTTGCCGTGGACGGTGAACGTGGTGCGCTCCGGTGGGACGGGGCGCCCGTCGAGGACGAGATCGACGGCCTCGACCATCGACAGGGCCAGGCCGCGGTAGTAGGGCATCCGGACCTCGACACGGCCTCCGGGGCGGCCGTCGTCGCGCACGCGGAAGCCGTCTTCGCAGATGATGTACCGGTCGTACATGGGACTCCTCAGGGGTACGTCGGAACGGCGGGCGGGCGCCCGGGTCAGCGGGTCTCGCCCAGCAGGCGCGCCAGCATCGCCTGCTGGCGGCGGACCTGCTCGACGCTGTCGACCGGGAAGGCGTCCTCGATGTGCCGCTGGCCCTCGTACTCGCTGGAGAGGTGGCCGTCGAAACCGCCCTCGACGAGGACCGCGACGATCTCGTCGTACGGGATGCTGTACTCGACCCCGTCCTCGGTCATCTCGTAGAACTTGGCCTGGATGTGCCCGATGAGCGGCATGTGCGGCAGCATCGTCTTCGGCTCGGTCCAGATGTAGTGGGTCGCCTGGCGGGCCAGGCCGAACTCGACGGGGCCGCCGCCGCGGTAGTTGACGATGTCCATCAGGGCGTGGGTGTCGCCGTGGTCGTCGTAGGTCTTGACGATGTAGTCCACCAGGTCGGGGCGGGCCCCGTCGCGCAGCGCCCGGTCGCTCACCACCCGGGGGAACCGGCGTACGAAGGTGCCCGTGTCCGGCATCAGGCCGAGGGCCGGCGAGCCGGTGCGGTGCATCACCTCAAGGTGTTCCAGGATCCACGGATGCCCGTAGTGGAACGGGGCGTGCACCTCCAGCAGAAGGCGGACGCCGCGCTCCTCGGCGTAGGGC
This sequence comes from Thermocatellispora tengchongensis, assembly GCF_014202315.1. Taxonomy (GTDB): domain Bacteria; phylum Actinomycetota; class Actinomycetes; order Streptosporangiales; family Streptosporangiaceae; genus Thermocatellispora; species Thermocatellispora tengchongensis. The sequence goes on from NZ_JACHGN010000023.1 coordinate 173,368, forward strand.
GCGGCGGCGGCCATGACCTCCGGCGGGAAGTTGATGGTCGCCTTGACGATCGGCGCGCCGAGCCGCACCGCGACGTCGATGTCGCGGCGGACGGAGGCCACCTGCTCGTCGTGGCTCAGCCACCGGTCCGGGTGGAGCTTGGTGTCCAGGAACGCGTTGGTGGCCACGGGCGTCAGGCCGTACTTGTCCATCCAGCCGGACCACGTGTCGGCGAACTCGCCGGTGAGGTGGGGGAAGCCCGGGATGGACTGCTCGGGGACGATCTCGATGCCCGGTGCGCCCGTCGCGGCGGTGGCGGCCACGCAGTCTTCGAGGGTCATCGTGCGCAGGAAGTACTCGTGCTGGTAGGAGTACAGGCTCACCGCGCGCCTGATCGTGTGCGGGACGGCTGGGGGCGTCATGTGCTACTGGTCTCCTCTGGTCAGGAGTGGTCACGCCGGCAGCCCGCGGCATGCGGGCCCAGAATAACGGATTTAGAATTTTGATTATCGAATTGTCCGGGCCCGGCTACAGCTCGACGGTCAGGCTGTGCGGCAGCTCCACCGAGGACCGGCCGGCCAGGATCTCGTGCCGGCCCGGGGCGACGGACCAGCCGCCGCCCGCGGTGTCCCAGCGGGCGAAGGCCCGCTCGTCCAGGAGGATCGCCACGTCGGCGCTCTCGCCCGGGTCCAGCCGCACACCGGCGAACCCGGCCAGCCGGACGTCACGCTCACCCGGTCCCCGGACGTACACCTGGACGACCTCCCGGCCGCGGCGCTCGCCGACGTTGGCCACGCTCACCGTGACCTCGACCCGTCCGTCCGCGGTCCGCTCGGCGCGCGCGTCGCGGTGCTCCCACCGGGTGTAGCCGAGGCCCTCGCCGAACGCGAAGCGCGGCCGCAGCCCCGAGCGCCGCAGGTGCCGGTAGCCGATGGGCTCCGTGGCGGTGTAGTCCAGGGCCAGATCGGCGTCCAGGCGCTCGCCCCACGTGGAGCGGTCCTCGTCCCGGCAGGGCACGCTGACCGGCATCCGGCCGGCGGGTTCCAGCTCGCCGTCCAGGACCGCGGCCAGCGCGGTCCCGAAGCCCTGTCCGGGCAGCCAGGCGAACAGCAGCCCGGCGACGTCGTCCGCCCAGGGCGCGTGCACCGGACGCCCGGCGTTGACCACGACGACGGTGCGCGGGTTGACCGCGGCGACCTCGCGGATCAGCTCGGCCTGTTCCGCCGGGAGCGCCGAGGACGCCATGTCGCGGCTCTCCCTGGAGGTCTCCAGCACGTCTCCGACGACCAGCACCACGGCGTCGGCGCCGGCCGCGGCCTCCACCGCGCGCCGCAGCGCGCCCGGCGGCTCGGGCGGCAGGCAGCCGACGGTCAGCGCCTGCACCCGGGCTCCGGGGGAGGTCATCTCGACCACGACGGTGACCGGTACGCCGGCGGTCAGCTCGGCCTCGCCCGGCGTCATCTCGGCACGGGCGACCTGCCCCATGACGTCGTCCACGGCCGGCGCGGGCCGGCGGGCGATCTCCGTACCGTCGATGTACAGCACCGTCTCCCCGGACCCGCCGGCGGCGAAGACGTGCCGGCCGTCCGTCTCCGGGGTGAAGACGGCGGTCAGCCGCAGCGACCCCGGCTCCGTCGTCGGCCCGGCGCCGGGGACCTCCCCGAACCAGATGAAGGCGCTGTCGGCGCGGACCTCACCGAGCACCGGCGCGGCCGAGGCGCCGCGGAAGTGCTCCAGCAGCACGCCGGGCTCGCCGTCGGGGGTGGTGACCGGGAACGCGCCCAGCGGCTCCGGCCGGGTCCTGGGCACGCCCGGCTCGTACACCACCTCGCAGGTGCTCCCGAAGCGGTCGCGTACGGCCTCCCACGGCGTGGCGGCGTGCCCGGCCGGGCGGACACGTCCGAAGGTCGCCCCCTGATAGCAGGGACGGGTGGCGTTCGGCCCGATGACGGCCAGCCGCCGCAGCCGCTCGGGCCGCAGCGGGAGCACCCGGCCCTCGTTCCGCACCAGCGTGAACGAGGCCGCGGCCGCGGCGGTCAGCACCGCCGGCGCCGCCTCGGCCGGCACGTGCTCGCCCGGCGCGCTCACCTCGCGCCCGGACCCGGCGAGGGCGCCGACGCGCCGCGCCAGGCGGAGCAGCCGGATCACCGCGTCATCGACCCGCTCCTGCGGCAGCCGTCCGGCGGCCACCTCCTCGGCCAGCCGCTCCCCCAGGTAGATGGCCGGACCGGGCATCTCCAGGTCGAGACCGGCCAGCGCGGGGGCCAGCGTCTCCTTGACCGCGAAGTAGTCCGAGATCACCAGCCCGTCCCAGGCCCACTCGTCCTTGACGATCGAGATCAGGCCGGCGTGCGCGTTGCAGGCGACGCCGTTGAGCCGGTTGTAGGCGGTCATCACCATCCAGGCGCCGGCGTCGCGCAGCGCCATCTCGAAGGGCCGCAGGTACACCTCGCGGAGGGTCGCCTCGTCCACCGTGGCGCTCATCCGCTGCCGCTCGGTCTCGGTGTCGTTGCACACGAGATGCTTGGGGCAGGACGCCACCCCCTGACTCTGCAGCCCGGCGACGAACGCCGCGCCGAGCCTCCCGGTCAGCAGCGGGTCCTCGGAGAACATCTCGAAGGTCCGCCCCGACAGACCCGTGCGGACCAGGTTGAGATTGGGGGCGTAGACGGCGGCGTAGCCCCGCCGTGCCGCCTCCGAGCCCAGGGCCAGGCCGACCGACCGTACGACGCCGGTGTCCCAGGTCGCGCCCAGGGCCGTGGCGCAGGGCAACAGCAGCGCGGTCTCCCGCTCGTCGAAGGTCGGGCTGACCAGGCCCAGCGGCCCGTCGCCCATCAGCATCGAGGACAGCCCCACCTCGGGGGCGGCCAGGGTGCTCCACCCGCTCTCTCCCGCGGTCAGCCGGGCCCGCCGCCGCGGGTCGAGCCGGGCGACGGCCGCGGCCGGCTCCCGCTCCGGCGTGCCGACCTCCGCGTCTCCCGCCCCCGTCCGGGGCGTCGCCTGCGCCGTCACTTCGACCGGAACCTCGGCATGACCTCCGCCGCGAACAGCTCAAGGGACCGCCTGCCCCATTCCCGGCGCGCCGGCGTGAGAGTGCCGCCGAGGAAGCCGCCGAGGACGTTGCCGATGCCCACGTCCGCGACCTCGCGCAACCGCTCGGTCACCGTCTCCGGGCTGCCCCACAGGCACCACGTCCGCTGCCAGCCGGGCTTGCGGGCGTCATGGACGGGCCCCAGCTCCACGCCGCTGAGCCGTTCGGCCGCCTTGTTGGCGGTGTGCTCCCGCTCCACGGCGGCCTGGTAGAGCTCGATGATCTGCTGGAACTCCTCCTCGGCCTGCTCGTCGGTCGGCGCGACGTGCACGTGCTGGTAGGTGTGGGTCGTCCAGGCCAGCGCCCGGGTCACCAGCTCCTCGGGGTGACCGGCCGCCTCCAGGGCCTCGCGGTACGCCGCGAAGTGCTTGCGCAGGTGGAGCAGGGGCTCGCCGTCGTCGAGCGCCGGCGGCGTGAACGCCGGGATGAAGGCGGGCTGGGCCTGCGCCGCCGCCCGCCGCGTGCTGGCGGGCCGCAGCGCCACCGCCATCATCTGGGGACCGCGCGCCGAGTACGGCGCCGGCACGATGCGGGAGACGACGGCGCCCTTGTAGTGGCCGTTGTCGAAGACGACCGGCTCGTCGTCCTGCCGCTTGGCCCACAGCCGCTCGGCGATCTCCAGGTTGGAGACCGAGAGCTGCTTGCTGTCCTGGTAGTTGACCCCCAGCCCGATCATCTCCTCGGGCGTGGTCCCGCTCCCCGTGCCGACCAGGATCTTGCCGTCGGTCAACTGGTCGATCAGGTTGAGCCGCTCGGCGAAGCGGACCGGGTGGTGCAGGGGAACGGTCTGCACCGAGAACCCGAAGTGCAGCCGGGGCAGCTTCGCCGCGAGGTAGGCGGCGAACATCATCGGGTCGCTCGCCGGGGGCGCGTAGCCGGTGAAGTGGTGATCGGGCAGGAACACGGCGTCGAAACCGAGCCGCTCGGCGTCGACGGCATGCTCGATCATCGCCTGCATGACCGCGCGGTCCTCGTGGGGACCTGCGGAACGGGTGGTGAGAAAGGCGGAGAAGTGCACTACGGCCCTCCTGGGTCGGCCCGGCGGGCACCGGGGGTCGAGGGGGAACGAGGGATCAGCCGGGAGGGAGCGGGGCGCCGTACCCTCCGCGCCAGAACAGCAGCGGTGGCCGGGCCTCGGGAGAGACGCCCAGGTCGCGTACGCGGCCGAGGACCATCTCGTGGTCGCCCGCGGGCAGGACCGTCTCGATGTCGCAGTCCACCCACAGGACCGCCCCCGCCAGCTTCGGACTGCCGGAAACCGCGTCGCCGGCGGCGTGCCGCTCGAACCGGTCCGGCGCCTTGGTGACGAAGGCGCGGCAGACGTCCTCCTGGTCCGCGGCCAGCACGTTGACGCAGAAGCTGCCCACCCGCCGGATCCGAGGCCAGGAGGTGCTGGAGCGGTCCGGCAGGAAACCGACCAGCGGAGGCTCCAGCGACACGGAGGTGAAGGTCCCCACCACCATCGCCACCGGCGTGCCGTCGGCCTCGCGAGCGGTGATCACGGCGACGCCGGTCGGGTAATGGCGGAGCACTCCCCGGAAGTCGGTGGCCACCACGCCACCACCTCCCGAACCGGTCATGATCCCCTCCGGATCAGATTCAGAATATCAATTCTGATTAAACGGTAGAGGTCGGCCCTCCACGACGTCAACCCGCACAGGCGGCGATGTCAGACCGTACGGCGTGATGTGCATCGGGCCGGCCCGGCCGGCTCCCGGTCAGGAGGGGGAGAGCAAGAAGGCCAAGCTCATCTTGGCCACGTCCTCGACCAGCGTGCCCAGGTTGCTGCCCTCGGCGGCCTCGGCCGCCACGTCGAGGGCGAGCGCGCGGGCCAGCACCGCGTAGACGGTGACGAAGCACGAGCCCGCCGCCCGGACGGGGTCGGGATGGCGGATCTCGTCGCCCCGGGTGAGCAACAGCGCGGTGAACCGATCGTAGAGATCCTGGTAGGAGGCCTTGCCCGCGCTCGCCACCGCCGGATCGATCGCCCCGCGCTGCAGGAACGCGCCGAGCACGGCGCCGTTGCGTTCGAGCATGGCCGCCGTCTCCTTGACCAGCGACGGCAGGAGCTGGGCGAGCGGCAGCCCCGCCCACCGCTGCGGATCGGTCAGGGCGAGATGCTCCACGGCCATCCGCTCGTTGAACCGCTCCTGGGCGGCCCGGAGCAGGTCGTCGCGGCCATCGACCCGGGTGTAGATCGACCCGGTGGACACCCCGGAACGCCGGCTCACCTCGGTGATCGTGAACCCGCTGTACCCCTTCTCCGCGAGCAGTTCCAGAGCGGTGTCGAGGACCCGATCGAAGGACCGCTGACTACGTTCCTGAAGGGGAGCACGGACACCGTTCGCCGTCGAGGTTCGCCGCTTCCCAGTAGCCACGGAGCCGATTCTACTGAAGCGCCGACGAAGCCCAGCTTGAGCGACGCCTGCCGGAGGCCGCGTCAGCCGCAGCCGGGCGGGCGGATTCCGGAGGGGCGGTCGCCGGGCGGGCAGCACGCCTGCAGCATCGCCTGCAGCTCGGTCAGCGCCTGGGCGAGTTCCAGCGCTCGTTCGCCTCCAACTCCCTGCGCGGCGTGCACCGCGACGCCCAGCACATCGCCGCCCCGATCGCCGCCCACGCGGGCGGAGCGCTGGCCGCCTACGGCCTGTGACCCGGGTTTCGCCGCCGAGCGGCGCCGACTCCGCGCCCCTGCACTGCCGCCGGGGTCACCGGGCACTCCGCGGGCCTGCCGCCCGCGGATGCCCGGTGACCGAGGGCCTCATTCGATCGTGATCAGTCCTCGCTGGTAGGCGCGCACGAGGCGGCGCGGGACGCGCAGCTCCCGCCCGTTCACGACGATCGGGACCAGGTCGGGCGCGGCGGCCTTCCACTGGCTGCGGCGGTGCCGGGTGTTGCTGCGCGAGGTCCTGCGCTTGGGCACGGCCATGGCTACCAGCTCGCCTTCGTGACGCCGGGCAGCTCGCCGCGGTGGGCCATCTCGCGGAAGCGGATGCGCGACAGGCCGAACCTGGTCAGATGCCCGCGGGGACGGCCGTCCACGGAGTCGCGGTTGCGTACGCGGGTGGCGCTGGCGTCGCGCGGCTGGCGGGACAGCGCCCGCACGGCCTGCGCCCGCTCCTCCGGAGTGCCGGTGCGGACGCGTTCCTTCAGCTCGGCCCGCCTCTCGGCGTAGCGCAGCACCACCGCCTTGCGCCGCTCGTTGGCCACGATCTTGCTCTTCTTGGCCATCAGATCCGCTCCCCCCGCGCCCGCATCTGCGCGACCGCCCTGTCGATGCCGATCCTGTCGATGGTCTTGATCGCCCGTGCGCTGAGCGTGAGCCGGACGTGGCGGCCCTCGCTCTGCAGCCAGTAGCGGCGCTGCTGCAGGTTGGGCTCCCAACGACGGCGGGTGCGGCGGTGGGAGTGGGAGACGTTGTTGCCGAAGACCGGCCTGACCCCGGTGAGCTGGCAGTACGCGGACATCAGGTCCTTCCGTAGCGCTGGTTGAACCGCTCGACGCGGCCGGCGGTGTCCAGGACGCGGTTGCGCCCGGTGTAGAAGGGGTGGCTCGCCGAGGACACATCGACGTCCACGACGGGATAGGTGTTGCCGTCGGTCCACTCGATCGTCTTGTCGCTGGTGATGGTGGACCGGGTGAGGAACGCGTAGCCCGCGCCGGGGTCGCGGAAGACGACCGGGTGGTAGTCGGGGTGGATGCCCTTCCTCATCGTTCCTCCCGGAACAGCACGTGCCGGCGGATGGTCGGGTCGTACTTGCGCAGGGTGAGCCTGTCGGGGGTGTTCCTGCGGTTCTTCCTGGTGACGTAGGTGTATCCGGTGCCGGCCGTGGATCGCAGCTTGATCACGGGACGCACCTCGTTTCTGGCCAAAGCGGGTTCCTTTCCGGTTGCGGAGCTGTGCCATGATAACGAAAACGGTTTTCATATCTACAACTGGAGGCTCAGTGTCCACCCCCGTCGTCCTGGTCGCGGGCCTGCACGCCACGGCCCGTACCGCCACCGTGGAGCGGCTGCTCGCCGCGCACCCGGGATCGCTCGCCGTCCACCACGACCTGAGCGAGGTCTCCCGCGGCCGCGTCCGGCGCACCGTCCGCGACGCGACGCGCGTGCTGGACACGGCCGACGTGCAACTCGCGCACGGCTGCGTCACCTGCACCGTGCGCGAGGACCTTCTGCCCCGGCTCGTCCTGCTGGCCCCCGGTGCGGCGCTGCTGATAGCCGACCTGTGGGACTCGGTGGAGCCCCGATCGGTGGCCGAGGCCATCGACCACGACGACGTCCGCGACAGCCTGCGGCTCAGCGCCGTACTCACCGCCCTCGACGCCGAGGCCATGCCCGACGACCTCACCCGCGGCGACCGCCTCACCGAGGCCGGCAGGCCCGCCTCCGACGGCGACCCGCGCTACCTGGCCGAGGTCTTGGCCCGCCAGATCGAATACCCCACCGGCCTGGTCCTGCACGGCGGCGACCAGGACGACCGGCACCTGTCCGGCGCGATCCTCACCCACCTCGCCCCGCTCACCCCGGCCCACGCCCTCGACTCCCTGCCCGACGTCACCGGCCCTGGCCTGTGCACCGCCGAACTGGCCGAACGTGTCGATCCGGCCACCGCGCAGCTCCCCTGCGACGCCCGGACCGACGAGATCGTCACCACCGTCTGGCGCAGCCGCCGTCCCCTGCACCCCGCCCGCCTGTTCGAGGCCGTGGACGAACTGGTCACCGAGTCCGTCCGCTCCCGCGGCCGCTTCTGGCTGGCCACCCGCCCGGATCGGCTCCTGGCCTGGGACGCCGTCGCCGGGGTCATCTCCGTCGAGGACGCCGGCCCCTGGCTGGCCGCGCTGCCGGAGGCCGCCTGGGACCTGGTCTCCCCGGCCCGGCGCATGGCCGCCGCCCTCGACTGGGAGGCCGGGCACGGCGACCGGGTCCAGCACCTGGTCTTCACCGGCCCGGACCTCGATCCCGCCCGCTTCCACGCCCTGCTCGACTCCTGCCTGCTCACCGAGGCGGAGGAACACGCGGGCCCGGACGCGTGGACCGGTTACGACGACCCCTTCGCCCCCATCCTCGGCATCAAGGAGAACGCGTGAGCGGCGGCGGCCGGGAAGGGAACGTCAGGAGCCGGCGTCCGGCCAGGCGATGACGGCCTTCGAGGACCGGAACGCGAGAGGGGAGACCGGACGCCCGCCCGGTCTCCCCTCTGCCCGTTCTTTCTGGTCGTGAGATGGTCCGGCTCAGCCCTGCACGGTCAGCACGACGCGCTGGTAGGAGGTCAGGGCGGGAGAACCGTCGTCGGTGCTCTGCAGGATGAGGTGGATGGTCTGGCCGGGCGCCGCGTCGTCCGGGACGCGGAAGCGCACCTTGGCCAGGTCGCGTCCGAGCGAGGTCCGGGTGAGCGAGACGGCGCCCGGATAGGTGTCCGCGTCGGTGTACTGCCACCACGTGCCGGTCACCGCGTCCCGGTCGGGATCGCCGGCCCGGCCGACGAGCGTCACCACCTGGCCCCGGCGGACGTCACGGTCGAGCGGCCCGGACACCTTGACGCTCGGCCGGTGGTTCGCGGCGGAGTACCGGGGGGTGACGGTCCACTTCATCCGGGCGGCGAAGTCGCGCTGGGCCGCGCCGAACCAGCGGGCCGAGGCGTAGTCGGTGGACGAGGTCCCGCCGGGGGTGGTGTCGGGCGCGTTCCTGCCGCCCCACCCGCCATAGCTGGCGTCGACATGGCCGCGCAGGCCGTTGTCGAGGAGGTTCATGAAGATCGAGGTGTCTCCCTCGGAGATCCACGACCCCTTCTCCTGGGGCGGGGTCCATACGATGTACCCCATCGCCCTGAGCTGCTCGGCGCTCAGGCCGGAGAAGCCGAAGTAGTCGAAGATGTCGCCGGGGACCATCTGCTCGCCGTCGCCCCAGACCCGGTAGAACTCACCGAACGGCCCGACCTGCGACACGTTCGCCTTCGTCCACGCGGCGGACAGGTATTCGGCGTCCTCGGGCAGGACGGCGCCGCGCGCGCCGTATCCCCAGATCCTGGTGGCCATCTGCCGGAACTCGATATCCGGCCAGTTGGGCTTGATGTAACCGGCGTAGGTGTCGTCCTGGTCGCCGAACGACTGGATGATCGCCTTCTGCGACACCTTCGCGTAAACGGCGGGCCACTGCGGAGTGTTCTCGTACTCGTCCTTGATGGACTTCAGCGCGCGGGCGATCGTGCTCTGGCCCGCGCCGGTGAGCAGGTAGACGGGGCCGGGCCGGTCGTCGAGCAGCGCCCGCCTGATCAGGTCGGACCCGGGAGAGTCCTTGGATATGTCGCCGTCGAACTCGATGTTGCCGTTGAGAATCCGCGATCTCAGCTCACCCGGGTCGGGATACCCGTCGGCGTGCGCCCGCAGGTTCGGGTACACCTTCTCGTAGATGTCCACCGCCTCGTGAATGAAGCGTTCGCCGGGCTTCCAGCGCCATGAGGTGCACGGGCACAGATTGAGCCCGAACCGGGTGTACTCCCGCCCCGGCACGAACCATTTCGTGCCCTTTCCGTCGCCGGCCCAGTGGACCCCGCTGCTGGAATACACCAGCGCTTCGGTGTCGAACTCGTTGCTGTAGAGCAGGTAGCGGATGAGCGTGTTCTGGTCGTCCAGTTCGGGGTCGTGCATGAGAATGACGCGCGGCTTCTCGGCGCCTGCCTGCCGGAACTTCCCGGACTGCGCGGCGGCCGGATCGGCCACGCTGTCGGCCGCCACCGGGGCGGCGGGCGCGAGGCCGCACGCGACGGCGACGGCCAGGGCCGGGACCGCCGTCCGCTTCAGGGGGGTGCGCAGTAACGATGCGGCTTTCTTCATTCGTGCGTCTTTCTTTCGTGGGCCCCGCCTCTTGGTTGCCGTCCCGGATTCAGGGCATGCGTTATCGGCCGATGGCCCGGAATCAGGCGGGCACAAACGCCGGGGAGGCGGCGGAAACCGGCTGTGAATACCTATTCATGCTTGGAGCTTTATTCAGTAACCTGAAATTAACGTGCGCGGACGACGCTTGTCAACGGCGTGGGCGTACCCCCGGAAAGCGGCGGGCGGCACCCGGCGAACCGGCCGGATCGCCGCCCCATGGACCGCAAGCCGCCGCTCGAGACCGGTCCGGCGTGGCGATGGCCGCGCCCGGCGCCCCATCCGCCCTCTTTGCAAACCCCGAGGGGGTATGTTACGTTCTCCCCGGATACCCCGAGGGGGTACCTTCCACGAGATGACGAAAGGCAGCCCATGTGCACCGCATGCTCCTGTGGCACCCGGAACGACGCCGCCACGACCCCGGCCTCGGCGACCGAAGGCCCCGCCCGCACTTACGAGGTGAGCGGCATGACCTGCGGGCACTGCGCATCCTCGGTGTCGGCCGAGATCGGCAAGGTCGGCGGCGTGGGCGACGTCCAGGTGGACCTGGCGTCGGGCAGGGTCACGGTGAGCGGGTCGGGCTTCTCCGATGACGAGATCCGCACCGCCGTGGAGGAGGCCGGCTACAGGCTGGCCGGAGCCGACTCCTGACCGCCTCCCCCTTCGCCGCACAACACCGAAGGCAGGATACCCTACCGGGGTAGGGTAAAAGCGGATCGAGGTGGCGCTCGCCACCGGCCTGCCGGCCGCGCACGCAGCGGTCCCGTAGAACCCGAACTCATCGTCTCCGCCGTCAAGGCGGCCGGATACCAGGTGGTGAACCACCCATGAACACCCCGACCAAGCTCGGCGCCTACGGCCTGGGCCTCCTCGCCGTCTTCGGAGCCGCCCTGGGCGTGGGCAACGCGGTCGGCCCGGTCGGCGCCACGCCGAAGGCCACCAGCCACACCGAGGCCGCCGGGCACACCCAGAGCGAGCAGGCGGCGGGCGGGCACGGCGACGCGCACACCACGAGCGCCGGCCCGCAGCAGGCGGCGCAGGACACCCCCGGAGGGCTCCAGGTCTCGCAGGGCGGCTACACCCTCACCCCGCTCACCGGCGCGATCGAGCCCGATACCCCCACCGAGTACCGGTTCACCGTGACCGGCCCCGACGGCGAGCCGGTGACCGATTACCAGGTCGAGCACGACAAGAAGCTGCATTTCATCGTGGTCTCCCGAGACCTGGGCAGCTTCCAGCACCTGCACCCGGACGAGGCCGGCGGCGGGGTCTGGTCGGTGAGGCTGACGCTGCCCGCCGCCGGCGCGTACCGGGCCTTCGCCGACTTCGTCCCCACCGGCGGCAGCGCCCTGACCCTGGGCACGGATCTGCTGGTGGCGGGCGACTACGAGCCCCAGGCGATCCCGGCCACCACCCGCACGGCGAAGGTGGACGGCTACACCGTCACCCTGGACGGCGACCTGGTCCCCGGGCGGTCGAGCAAGCTCACCCTCAAGGTGAGCAAGGACGGCGAGCCGGTCACGGACCTGCAGCCCTACCTGGGCGCGTACGGGCACCTCGTCGCGCTGCGCGCCGGCGACCTGGCCTACCTGCACGTGCACCCCGACGGCGAGCCGGGCGACGGCACGACCGCGCCGGGCCCGGAGATCGTCTTCTACGCCGAGGCGCCCAGCAGGGGCGACTACCGGCTGTTCCTGGACTTCCAGCACCAGGGCAAGGTCCGCACCGCCGACTTCACCCTCAGCGTCGGCAAGACCGGGGCGATCCCCACGCCCAAGCCCACCGAGACCGGCGAGTCCGACGGGCACGCCGACGACGGACACACGCACTGACCGGCCGGACGCGAAGAAAGGAGAGGTGATGTCCTCCATCACCGGCGAGAAGCCGCACGGCACCGTCGAACTGTCGATCGGCGGCATGACCTGCGCGTCCTGCGCCAACCGGATCGAGCGCAAGCTCAACAAGCTCGACGGCGTGACCGCCACGGTCAACTACGCCACCGA
>NZ_JACHGN010000024.1 GCF_014202315.1 Thermocatellispora tengchongensis
GGGTGACGCGATCGCGGAGAAGAAGAACTCCGGTGAGGCGAAGGAGTCGCTGGAGGTCGTGGACGTGGCCCAGCTCCTGATCCGCTCGGTCAAGGGCGAGCCGGAGGCCGAGCCGACCGCGGCGTCCTGACATTCTTTACACTTTTCGTGGAATGCCGCTGTGCGGGGCCTCTCAGCAGGGGTTTCGGTGCAATGACGGTGAACAGGATGAACGACGTTATCCACATAACGGGAAAATCACGGTAACCTCAACGTCGCGTGGCTCATTTCGACGGGGAGGGGGCAGGTGGTGCGCGTCGTCGTCACCGATGCCGAGGTCACCTTGGCCGACGTCCTCACCGTGCGCCTCGCGATGGACGAACCGCTCGCCGAAGGGGCCGAGCTGGTGCTGCGCCACCGCACCAGCGACGCCGAGCGCCGGGTGGCGCTCGGCGGGGCCGAGGCGCGCGACGCCACGCTGGCGGTCTCGCTCGCCCCGCTCGGCCTGGAGGCCGGCCGGTGGGACGCCTACCTGCACCAGGCGGGCCGGAAGGTGCGCCTCAAGAGCGTGGACCCGGGGTTCTCCCTGGACCACCTCGACGCGTACGCGCTGGCCCGCCGCACCGTGGCCTACCGCGCCTACCGCACGCTCAACGGCTACCTCGCCCTGAAGATCGACGAGGCGCGGCCGGTGGCCGAGGTGCGGGCGGTGTGGTTCCGCGAGGGCCGGTTCGAGGTGACCGGCCTGCTGGCGTACACCGGGCTCGACGACGACGACGCGCGGCACGAGGCCCGGCTCGCGCTGCGCCGGCACAGCCCCGACGCCCGCCTGAGCACCCGGGCCACCGTACGGGGCGTGCGCTTCCACGCGGCGCTGTCGCTGTGCGACGTGATCGACGCGGCGCAGGAGTCGGCCGGGACGTGGGAGCCCTCCCTTGAGGTGGACGGCCTGTCCGCGCCGCTGCCGCTCGGCGCCAAGGTGGACGACGTGGACGGCAAGCGGCGCCGCGTCCACTATCCCGAGACCGAGATCGACGGGGTGCCGGTCCGGCCCAGTTACAGCCCGGACGACGAACTCCGGCTGGAGGTGGGCGGGTGAAGATCTGCTTCGCGGTCCCAACGGCGTACGGCATGCGGGGTGACGTCCGTTCCGTCGTCAACCTGGCCGCGGAGCTGGCCGAGCGCCACGAGGTCGAGATCCTCAGCGTCAAGCGGCACCGCGAGAAGCCGTTCTTCGCGATCGATCCGCGGGTGAAGGTGCGCTGGGTCGTGGACGTGCGCCCGGGGGTGCGGCACCTGCTGCCCCGCGGCCAGATGCGCACCGAGGTGGCGCTGTGGCGGCGGCTGCGCGCGTTGCGCGCGGACGTGCTGGTCACCACCCGTCCCGGGCTGAGCGTGCAGGCGGCGCGGCACGCGCCCCGCGAGATCGTACGGCTGGCGCGGGAGTGGGGCCGGGCGCCCGTGCCCGGCCCGATCAAGCGCTTCTACCCCCGCCTGGACGGCGTGGTGGCGGCCACCGAGACCGGCCGCGAGGAGTGGAGCCGGCTGCTCGACGGCGGCCCGCCGGTGCACGTGGTGCCCGACGCGCTGCCCGCCGGCCCGTGGCCCCGGTCGCGCATGGACAACCGCATCGTCGCGGCGGGCGGCCGGTGGGTGCCCGCCAAGGCGTACGACCGGCTGCTGCGCGCCTTCGCGATCGTGGCGGACAAGCGGCCCGACTGGCGGCTGCGGCTCTACGGCGGCGGCTCGGAGGAGCGGCGGCTGCGCGACCTGGTGAGCGAGCTGCACCTGCACAACCACGTCTACTTCATGGGCACCACCCCCGACCTGACCGGCGAGTTCGCCAAGGCGTCCATCGTCGCGGTGACGTCCAGGTCGGAGGTGCTGGGCATGAGCGTCATCGAGGCGCTGGGCTGCGGTGTGCCGGTCGTGGGCTTCGACCACCCGCGCGGGGTCGGGGAGTTCGTCCGGCACGGCGTGAACGGGCTGCTGGTGCCCGAGGGTGAGGGCGAGGTCGAGGCGTTCGCGACGGCGCTGCTGTCGCTCATCGACGACGAGCGCCGCCGCCGGGCGCTGGCCGCGGGGGCGCGCGACAGCGTCGCCGGGCACGCGGTGGCCCCGGCGGCCGAGCGCTGGGAGAAGCTGATGACCTCCGCACGCTGACGTCAGGAGGGTGTGACCTCCGGTTCGGCAAAGGGCATACGGGTAACGGGTACCGTGGACGGTATGCATGGGTACTCGGGAGACAAGCAGGCCTATCTCACCCGGCTCCGGCGCATCGAGGGGCAGGTCCGGGGGCTGCAGCGGATGGTCGAGGACGACGCGTACTGCATCGACATCCTCACCCAGGTCTCCGCGGTCACCAGGGCGCTGCAGGCCGTGGCGCTCGGGCTCCTGGAGGACCACATCAGCCACTGCGTGGCCGAGGCCGTCAACACCGGCGGCCCGGAGGCCGAGGCGAAGGTCAAGGAGGCGTCGGCGGCCATCGCCCGCCTCGTGCGCTCCTGAGAGCCCGCCCGCTGCGTTCCTGAGAGCGGCCCGGTGCGTTGTTCCTGTGAGCCGCCCGGCGCGCTCGTGAGCCGCCCGATGCGTTCCTGTGAGCCGCCCGGTCCGCTCCTGAGAGCCACCCGATGCGTTCCCGAGAGCCGCCCGCCGCCCGTGCGTCGGCCGAGACCGCCCATCCGTCTCGACCCGCCCCACGCGTCCGCGTCCCACGTCCCGACGGCCTCGTGTGTTGCCGAGACCACCCGTCCCCGTCTGCGCACACCCCGCCGGCCTCGTGCGTTGCCGAGACCACCCGTCCCCGTCTGCGCACACCCCGCCGGCCTCGTGTGTTGCCGAGACCGTCCGTCCCGTCTCCGGCCGCTCGTGCGTTCCTCAGATCACTTCGATGACGGACTAGTCATGCGGGGTGGCCGGATAACCATAGTCCCGGCTCCCTCGGGAGACCGGGACTAGGTCAATGTGATTGGTCTTCAGCGGCTCGCCGAAGTCCGCAATCCGAGCGCGTTGTCGAGCTCTTCCAAGGTCAGCCGTCGCTCGCTGATGGCGACGGCGCTCAGCACCTCGGCATAGAGTGCGATCTCGTCCAACGCGACACGGTCGTGGACCCGAGAGTCCAGGTCATCGTGCCCCACCGCGTCGTCCTTCCTTCCGCAGCCCACACCCAGTACCGAGGTTACGACGCGGCGCGTTAGGGCGACATGGCCCATCGGGGCCATTCCTCCACCAGCCCCAGCATCACCGGAGGGATCATTTCCACGCCCGTTGATCACGGGTCGATGAATCGGCTGATATCAAAAGTATTGAAACGATATAGAGGAGGTTAGGGAGAAATAGCGGTGTATATGGTTTAAGACGATTCCAGTGTGGTCAGTGGGTATCGATCATCACGCTGGTGCGTCAGCCGGCTCACCGTCGCCGACGCGGTGACGAACCCGTGGGGCGGCACCGCGACCTCGCACAGGCGGCACCACGCCAGGCCGGTGGCGTACGCGGTGCCGAGCAGCGTGGCGGCCGTGCCCCGGTCCGGCGGGTGCAGCGCCGGGGGCAGGTCGCCGTCCACGGGCCAGAACCGGCGCAGCGGGTGGCCGCGGTCGGTGAGGGTGGCGTGCAGCAGGTGGCGCAGCTCGGGGTCCAGCCACGGGTACAGGCGCGGGGCCGCCTTAGGCGCCAGGGCCGCGACGTCGGCGGCGAGCAGGGCCACGGCCACCGCCCTGGGGTCGCTGCGGCGGCGGGAGAGGTAGCCCAGCGCCTCGATCAGGTCGTACACCGAGTGGGCGAAGTGCTCGCCCGGCGCGGTCTCGGGCACGACGGCGCGGGCGAGGTGGGGCGGGCAGCGGTCCAGCCACGCCCGGCGTACGGCGGGGTCGCCCTGGCGGGCGGCGGCGTGGTCGAGGTCGGGGCGGCGCAGCGCGGGCTCCAGCATCGCCACCAGGGCCTCGGCCCGGGGGCGGAACCGGTCGTCGTCGAGGATCGCGTCGGCGGTGTTGGCCATCAGGGCGGCCAGGCGCAGCCCGGCCTTGGGGCGGTCGGCGCGGATGCGCTCGGCGTACAGGGCGACCAGGTCGCCGAGCCCGACGGGGCGCAGCCAGCGCACCCACTCGTCGCCCGGCAGCGCGCGGCCCAGGAACTCGCCGAACATCGACAGCAGCACCTCGTTGCCGTCGAACGCCGGGGCGTACGCGCACCACATCAACGTGCCCCACACCGCCGCGACCGTGCTCGGCACGTCGCCGGCGAAGATCGAGGTGAACGGCGCCCCCTTGATCGGGAAGTCCTCGGGGCTGGGCAGGCGGCGCGAGCCGAGGATCGCGCGCACCCGCTCGGTGATGTCGCGCGGCACGTCGGGGCCGACGAACCCCTGGGTGGAGCCGCCCTCGAAGGCGAAGTCGGGGCCGTCGGGCACCAGCGAGGGCACCAGCATCGCGGTGTGCTGCACGACGTGGGCCGCCGCGCGCAGGTTCTGGTCGGCCGGAGGCGGCGAGAGGTGCCAGCGGCCGTCGGCAGGGTCCTGGCGGTACCAGCGGGCGTGCGCCCCGAACAGCCACCGCCCGCCGTCGGGCGTCACGACGGTACGCGCGGCCACGGCCTGGGCCTTGGCCGGGCCGGAAAGCTGCGCCCAGCGCGGATCGGCGACCATGGCGCGCATGTCGCCCTCGATGGCCGCGAACCCGTCCCACTGGTGCACGCGCGCCATGTTAAACCTCTCCCTCGCCCCCGTGCCCCCACCCCGATCATCTCGCAGATCGTGGCGCGGATCAGCCCCCGGTGACGCGCCGCGCGCCGCGGTGGCGGGCCGCCTTGGCCATGTAGCCGTCCGGCGTGCGGGCGAAGGACGCGCGGTCGGCGTCGGTCAGGTCGCGCACGATCTTGGCCGGAACCCCGGCGGCCAGGACGCCCGCAGGGATCTTCTTGCCCGGCGGCACCAGGGCCCCGGCCGCGATCAGGGTGCCCGCGCCCACCCGCGCGCCGCCGAGCACGATCGCGCCGATGCCGATCAGCGCGCCCTCCTCGACGTACGCGCCGTGCACCATCGCCTTGTGGCCCAGGCTCACGCGGCGCTCCAGCACGGCGGGCTCGCCCGGGTCGGCGTGCAGGCAGGACAGGTCCTGGATGTTGCACTCCTCGCCGACGTCGATCGCCTCGTCGTCGCCGCGCAGCACCGAGCCGTACCACACGCTCGCCCCGCGGGCCAGCCGGACCCTGCCCACCACGACGGCTCCGGGAGCGACATAGGCTTCTGGATGTATGTCGGGAGTCGCGTCGTCGTCCAGAGCGGCGATGTAGGGCTGATCGTTCATGGGTTCATGGTAGTAAGTCTGATTTTCCCCCAGCAGGTGCCGCGTTCCGGTTGCGGACCGGGGGAGTAAGCAGGAAAGTCGTGTCTTGACGTGTCGGTCCCTCGCCTCCCCGTACATCCGCTGAGTAACTTCACCCCGCAGACCCCCAGGGCAGTGCCATGACAAACCAGCACGAAAGCTTCCCCGACCTGATGCACGACGACTCCTTCGAGGTCGTCATGCGCGGCTACAGCCGTCGCCAGGTCCACGACTACATGATCCGCACCCGCAACCAGGTGCGCGATCTGGAGGAGCGTCTGGCGCGCGCCATCGAGCAGGCGGAGCAGGGCCGCATCGAGCTGGCGGAGGCCCGCAGGCGCATGGTGGAGACTCCGCAGAGCTATGAGGACCTCAGCCCGCGCCTGGCCCAGATCCTCAAGCTGGGCGAGGAGGAGGCCGCCGCCAAGCGGCAGGAGGCCGAGGAGGAGGCCCGCAAGCTCCGCGAGGAGGCCGCGGCCGAGGCCGAGCGGCTGGTCGTCTCCGCCCAGGAGCAGGCCGACTCGATCCTCACCTCCGCCCAGTCCGAGGCCGAGCGCCTGGTCGGCGAGGCCACCGCGGCGGCCGAGCGCATGCTCGCCCAGGCGAGCGCCGACGCCGAGGAGACCCGGGGCTCCGCGCAGTCCGAGGCCGAGGAGCGCATCCGCGACGCCAGGGCCGAGGCCGAGGAGACCGTGCGCAACGCCCGCGCCGAGGCCGACCGTACGATCACCGCCGCGCGCAACGAGGCCGAGCAGACCGTGAGCAGCGCGCGAGCGGAGGCGGAGGCCACATTGGGGGCGGCCCGCGCCGAGGCCGAGGCCACGCTCAACGCCGCCCGCGCCGAGGCCGAGGCCACCCTCACCTCCGCCCAGCGCCGCGCCGCCGCCCTCGACCAGCACACCGGCCAGCGGGTGGCCTACCTCACCGACGCCCACACCGAGGTCATGCGCCGGCTCAACGAGCTCGGCTCCGTCCTCGGCGAGGTCCTGCACCGCGAGAAGAACGCCGGCCCGCTGGTGGACGAGGCGTCCGTGCTGCCGCCCCCGCCCGCGATCGACGGCCCCGAGCCGCAGGACGCCATCGAGCCCCCGCGGCCGGCCCGGGAGGAGCCGCAGGACCAGCCCGCGAACTCGGTCGAGGTCATCGACGACGAGCCCGACGTCGAGGCCGTCCGCGTCATCGTCGAGGACGACGGCCACCACGCGGCCGCAGTCCACCACGACGGCCATCATGACGGCCACCACGACGGCCACCACGCGGCCGATGACGACGACGACATGGACCTCCGCGGTGACGCCCTGGACGCCGCCGACCCGCAGCAGACCATCAACGTCCGCAACCTGCGCGAGGCGGGCGAGCACCACAACGTCCGCCACCTGTCGCGCGACCCCTTCACCCCGATGCGCGGCAACTGAGCTTCACCGCGACGCGGCCTTCGCCCACGGGCGGGGGCCGCGTCGTCGTGTACAGGTGTATGAGGGGCGTGCACAGGCCGGGTGCACGCGGCAGGGCGGGAAGGACCCCGCCGCGTGCACGGCCGGGCGGAAACCCCCGCCCCCGATAGGGTCGGAGGCTTCCGCGTCTGGTGCCCGGCGCCGGGGCCGCCTGAGCGCTGACCCCGGCACCGGGCGGCTCGGGGTCCCGTGGAACGCCCCCCTCTGGAGTCAGGTCGCGTTCCACGGGACGTCCGTCGGGCCGCCGTGGGCCCGCTATGGGTCGGGGCCTACGGAGGCCGCTCGCTCGCGCTGGTCGATGAGCTGGTCACGCAGGCCCTCCGGCGTGTCGGCGTCTATGGTCATCGCACAGCCGGCATCTCGCTCGGCGGCCGAGAGCGGGTGGTGACGGGTAGCCCACCAGCGCCCGGCGTCGCTCCGCCAGATGGTCCAATCGGGGAACTCCCGGGCGATTTCCGCGAGATGCCGGTCAAAGGACATCTGTTCAACCCTTCCCGGGCCCGGTATGCGACCTTTCACCTACGAAGGTGAGGCACATCTCTAGAGAAATCAATGATCGCCGGGGTCAGGTCAACCTATCGCTTGACGTACGCCCTTGACCTATGCGTCGAAGTCGTACTGGAGTACGTACGACGCGGCGTCGAGGACCATCTCGTTGAGCTCGATGGGCTTGCCCCCGATCGTGTACGCCGTGCGCAGCACGATGATCACGGGCGTGCCCGCCGGGAGGTTGAGCGCCGCGGCCTCCTCGGGCATGGGCATGCGGGCGCGTACCTCCTCGGTGAAGTGGGCCGGGGCGTGGCCCAGGTCGCCGAGGCGGGCGTAGACGCCGCCGGGGCCGGTGTCGGGCCGGGTGATGGGGCTGCCCTCCACCAGGTCGGCGGGGAACGACGAGGTGGCGTACTGCACCGGGCGTCCGTCCACCGAGTACCGCCGCCGGCGCACCCAGACCTCGGAGGTGTCCAGGACCCGCGCGACCTCCTCGCCGGCGCGCTCGCGCACGATCTCGACCGCGTCCACCGTGTACGGCCGTCCGCGCGTGTCGGACTCCCAGATCGCGCGGCCCTGCCCCCACTGGTCGCGGGCGAGACGCCGGGAGCCGTGCCGCCGGATCGGCTTGAACCGGCGCACGTACACGCCTGACCCGCGCTTGGGCACTGCCAGACCTTCGTTGATCAGGACGGCCAGCGCCTGTCTTGCCGTCGCCCTTGCTATCCCATGTTGGGACATGAGGGCGTTTTCGCCCGGCAGCCGATCCCCGTCACGCAATTCACCGGACAGGATCGCTTCGCGAAGCCCGTCGGCGATGCGCCGATAGATCGGGGGCTCGTGGGATACCGGGGATTCCGACACGTTTGATCACCCTCTGTCACCAACCGGGTTTGGCTCTCCAGAGAACTTGCCCCGTCTTGTCCACGATCGCACAGATACAGAGGTTGGTCCCGAGCTTCTTTTGCGCGGATCGTGCACGTGTGGTGATCTACGGGGGTTTTCTCGGCCCGTTACTGTGGAACGGTCCTGGCCGGTATCCGAGTGATCCACCACGGACGGCTAATACCCGCTGCGAGTGCGATTCCTACCCAGTTGAGCAGGATGTCATCGAAAGAAGACACGCGGCCCAGGCGTAGGGCATACTGCAAGGCTTCGACCGTGAACGACCCCGCGATGCCGGCCGCGCTCACGGCCGCGAACGACGCGAAGCGGGCCGAGCGTACGGGCAGCAGCGCCCCCAGTGCCGCGAAGACCAGCAGATTGCCCCCCACCTGCACGAACACGGTGTGCAGCGGTGCGTCGGCGAGCAGCGCGAGGTCCTGGAACGGCACCACGCTCACCCCGCCGGGCCCCGGCCGCGGGGTGAGGATCATCCACAGCCAGGGGACCGTGCCCACCACCATGATCACGTCCGCGGTGGCCGTGCGCAGCGGAGCCCGGTGCCCTCGCGCGGCCCGGCGGCGGGCGAGCAGCCGGACCGCCAGGTACGCGAGGGGCACGCAGAGCGCACCCGCGGTGATCACGTGACCCCACAGGCGCCATACCTGGCCCACGGCGGTCAGGAAACGGGAAGGTGGCGGTTGAGGAAGGTCGTGGCCAGCTCCCAGACCACCGGTCCCGCCTCCGGGTCGTGGAACTGGGGGGAGGTGAAGTTGTGGAAGGCGTGCCCGGAACTCTCCGAGACGTACATCTCGATGTTCGGCCGCCCGGCCGCCGCCCGCTCCACCTTGGCCACCTCCTCACGCGGGATGTACGGGTCGGAGCCCCCGAAGACGAACAGCAGCGGCATGGTGATCCGGTCGATCAGGTCCAGCGAGCCGGGCACGGCCGAGCCGTAGAAGGAGATGACCGCCGCGGGCGGCGGGTCGGCGGTCGCGGCGAGCACGTAGTCGAGCGACCCGCCCAGGCAGAACCCGACGGCGCCGACGGGCCCGGTGACCTCGGGCAGCCCGCGCAGGTGGGCCAGCGTCGCGGCGCAGTCGGCCACGCCCCGCTCGAAGTCGAAGCGCGAGCCCAGGTCGAGCGAGACGGCCAGGGCGTCGGGGCCCTCGGCCCGCCAGTCGCGCTGCAGGCGCCAGAACAGGTCGGGCGCACCCACGACGTACCCCATGGCGGCCAGATCCTCCGCCACCTGGCGGATGTAGGCCCCGACTCCGAAGATCTCCTGCACCAGCAGGATGCCCGGCCCGCGCCCGGAGGGCGGCAGCCACAGCGGCACGTCGAAGGTTCCGTCGGCGACGGTCACGGTTTCTGTGCGAGCTTCCACGGTGACCAAGGATGGCACCGATCGGGGAAACCCGCCTCAGCGGGGCGTACCGCCCGTCTCGTCCAGGAGCGCCACCAGCGTCTTGGGGGCCACCGCGCGGTAGCTCTCCTCGACCCAGTCCAGCAGCAGGTCGGTCTCGGGCAGCTCGTCGGTCATGAACGGCACGCGCACCCACCCGGCCTTGCCCAGCCCGTAGCCGGCCGGCTCGGCGCCCGGCACCGACAGCGCGTGCCCGCCCGAGACGGGCAGCTTCACGGTGAAACCGGGGGTCCACTTCTCGGTGGGCTCAGGGATGCCGAGGAACAGGAAGACCTTCTTGCGCACCTTCACGACGCAGTCGCCCCAGGGGAAGTCCTCCCACGCCTCGGGCAGGCCCAGCGCGTACGCGCGCAGCGCCTCGCGTGCCTCGCGCCAGTCGCTCATCCGGCCATTCTGCCGCATCACCAGCGGATGCCCAGCGACTGGGCGCCGCCGTTCCACGCGCCCGTGTCGGTCTTGCGCCAGCGCTGCCGCCCCTGGTACTCCGCGCCGGACGGCCCGTCCACGGCGAACCAACCGCAGGTCTTGACCTGGCCGTCGGCGGTGAACTTCACGCCGATGCAGCGGAAGGGCCCGGCCACGGTACGGCGGTGGGTGGCGTCCCACAGCTCGATCTGGATGTCGGTGACGACCCCGGCCCTGCCGCGCACCTGGCCGACGACGGCCGGCTTGTTGTCCACGATCCGGATGCACGGCCGCATGGCGATGCCCTGCGCCGGGATCTCCAGCCACGGCTCGCGGCACTTGAGGTTGTCCGGGCGCACCGGCTCCAGCAACTGCGGCTTGTCGGGGGAGGGCGTCTTGGTCGGCTTCCGGGTGCGGGTCGGCGTGGGCTTCGGGGTGTACCGAGAGGGCGGCGGCGTGGGCCGCGCGGTCGGGGTGCGCTTGGCGGCCTGTTTGCGCCCGGTACGGGTCGGCGCGGGCTCGACGTCCACGACGTCGGGGGTCTGCACCGGCAACGCCACCGGGGGCGTGGAGACCTTGGCGGGCGGGGGCGTCGGGGTAACCGTGTCCTCCGCGGCGGCGGAGCGGGCGGGGCCGAACTCCACCACCCGCATCGCCGTCACCACGACGGTGGTGACCGCGGCCAGCACCGCGACCGCCCCGATCACCATGCCCGTACGCGGGCGCCACTTCTTCGGCGCGGCCGGGGGCGGCACCGGGGCGGCCGGCGGCCGCTGCTCGACCGGGAGGGCGGTGAGCTGCAACGGCGAGGTGCGCGGGATCGGGGTGAGCCGGGGCGTGACCCGCGCCCCGGGGAGCGCCGCGCGCAGCCGGGCCACGACCTCGGTCATCGGCGGCCGGTTCGCCGGGTTCTTGGCCGTGCACGCCTCGATGACCGCCCACACGTCGTCGGCCATCCCGGGCAGGCGGCGCGGGACCATGTGGAAGGCGCAGTGCAGCGGGCTGAGGTGGTGGCCCGCGGAGAAGGGCGCCCGGCCGGCCAGCAGCTCGTACAGGACCATGCCGAGCGCGTAGACGTCGGCCGAGGGATGCGGCCCCGCGCCCTCGATCACCTCGGGCGGCATGTAGTTGGGGGTGCCGACCACCGTGGTGGTGGGCGCGGCGTGCGCGCCCTGGAGGATGCGGGCGACGCCGAAGTCGGTGAGCTTGACCGTCTCGCCGTCCACCAGGACGTTGCCGGGCTTGACGTCCCGGTGCACGATGCCGGTCGCGTGCGCGGCGGCCAGGGCCTCGCCGAGCTGGATCGCCACGCCGAGCGCCCGCTCGGCGGTGAGGGTGCCGAGCTCGCGCAGGTGGCGGCCGAGATCGCTGCCCTCGACCAGGTCCATGACGATGGCGATCCGGCCGCCCTCGATCACGAAGTCGCGGATGGCCACGATGCCCGGATGCCGTAGCCGGAGGAGCACGGTGCGTTCCTGGACGAACCTGGCGACGATGTCGGGATCGTCGAGCAGGCGCCCGTGAAGCAGCTTCGCGGCTACGTGTTCCCCCGACCGCTTGTCCACGGCGCGCCAGACCGCGCCCATGGCCCCTTCGCCGATCAGCTCGCGAAGGTGGTAGCTGCTCCCGAGCGAGTCGTCCAAGTCATCTCTCGGTCGCATAACGTGATCATGTTATCGCTGTTCAGCGCCAGAAGTCACGATATTCCCACTAATAGCGTCAAGTCACTACAGTTCGTGGCGACCTCAGGAGAGCCCAGGGAGCCGAGGGGAGTCCAGACGGTCTCAGACCGGCTCAGGTGGGCGCTCAGGCGGCGTAGTCGTGCGAGGCCCGGTCGGCGGGCGTGGGGGTGGGGTCGTGCAGCGGCAGGCTCAGCACGAAGCGGGCGCCGCGCCCGTCGGGGGAGTCCTCGATGGTGAGCCGGCCGTGGTGGGCGACGGCGATGTCACGGGCGATCGACAGGCCGAGGCCGGTGCCGCCGGCCTCCCGGCTGCGCGAGGTGTCGGTGTCGAGCCGGGTGAACCGCTGGAAGACCAGCTCCCGGTCCCGCGCGGGAATCCCGGGGCCGTCGTCCAGCACCTCGACCACCGCGCGCCGGTCGCAGGACGTCACCGTGACCGTGACCCGGCTCGTGGCGTGCCGGGTGGCGTTGGACAGCAGGTTGAGCATCAACCGGGACAGCCGCTGCGCGTCTCCGCGCGTGCCGACGCCGGGCGTCAGCTCGAAGCACACCGGCACACGGGTGGGAGACAGGCGCTCGGCCGCCGTACGGGCCAGCTCGGCCAGGTCCACGTACTCCTCCACGTCGCACGGCTTGACGCCCGGCCGGGAGAGCATGGTCAGGTCGTTCATGATCTCGTGCAGCCGCTCGGAGTCCATCAGGGCCTCGCGCAGCGTCTGCCAGGGGTCGCTGTCGCTGGGGTCGGCGAGCGCGACCTCGATGCGGGCCCGCATGCCGGTGAGCGGCGTACGCAGCTCGTGCGAGGCGTCGGAGGCGAAGCGCCGCTCCTGCTCGATGGCGCACTCCAGGCGGTCGAGCGTCCGGTTCACCACGGCGACCAGCCGGGCGATCTCGTCCCCGCCGCCGTCCTGGGGCACGCGCCGGCCGAGGTCGCCGAGGTCGGAGGCCGTGATGTCGTCGATCGCGGTGGCGACCAGGTCCACGGGCCGCAGCGCGAGGCCCACCGCCTGCCAGGTGCTCCAGGCGACGAGCGCGAGCAGCACCGCCGACAGCGCGCCGAGCGACACGGCGAGCGTGTGCGGACCCGGCATGACCCGCGTGGCGACGTACGTCGCGAGCATGCCGCAGGCCAGCACGGCCGCGAACACGAGCAGAGCCGCGGTCGTCACCCGCAGACGGGTGGACCGCACCCGCTGCGGCAGGATGGCTCCCATATGTCCCCCGACGCCGACGAATTAACCATTTCGTCCTGTATAAGGGATCAAGTTCCATCGGACGGTCAACAGGTCGCTTGGTAAACCTCAACGACCGAAATTTCTGTTGTGAGGTTGCGCACACGGCCGCGCGCCGTGCCGTGCGGTGGCGTCGGCGCGCCGGGGCCGCCGGTCCGGAGCGGGTCGTACGGGCGCACGCGGGCGCGGGCATGGGAGAGTCGCGACCGCGAGCGTTCGCCGCGACCGCGTGAGAAGACGAAGCCGCCGCGCGTTCCGGCGGGGCGGCTGGGGCTCAGGGGTTGGGGGCAGGGGTGAGGTCCGCGAGATCGACGTGCTCGGCGACCTCGCGTACGTCACTGCAGTAGCGAATCAGCGTGCGCTGCCCGCCGTTCCAGCGGGAGACGCGCAGGCACGGCCGGTCGCCGACGATGACCGCCGCGACCTCGATCCCATCGGATCCTCGCCAGACACCCATGCGAACGAGGCTAGGAGAATCGGTGTAAGGCGTAGGTAACCCGCACGTCCACATTTACCTCACTCTGCCGACCTCACCCCAAATCCCCGCGAACTTCTCAGATCACCTGCCCGGCGCGAGCCACCACCCGGCCCCCCTTCAGCACCAGCTCGCGCGGCGGATGGGTCACCACGGCCTCGGCCGGGGTGCGGGCCGGGACCACCACCAGGTCGGCCGGCGCGCCCGGCGCCAGCCCGTACGCCGCCAGCCCCAGCGCCCGCGCCCCGCCGTACGTCGCGGCGTCCAGCGCCACCTCGATGTCCGAGTCGCGGCGGAACGTGCTGCGGTAGGCCACGTGCATCGCCCGCTCCAGCATGTCGCCGCTGCCGTACGGGCCCCACAGGTCGCGGATGCCGTCGTGCCCGCAGGCCACGTTCACGCCCGCCGCGCGCAGCCGCTTGATCGGCGGCACCGGGAAGCTGTAGACGGCCGCGATGATCACGTTCACGCCCGCCTCGGCCAGCCGCTCGGCCAGCGCGCCGGCCTGCGCGTCGTCGAGCTGCCCCAGCGCGTACGCGTGGCTGATCGTCACCTTGCCGGCCAGCCCCGCCGCCTTGGTGCGGTCGGCGATCAGCCCGATCTGCCAGGCGCCCAGCGAGCCGCCGTCGTGCAGGTGGATGTCGATCCCGGCGCCGTGCCGGGCGGCCAGGTCGAAGACGATGTCCAGGTGGCGCACCGGGTCGCCGTCGAAACCGGCCGGGTCGATGCCGCCGACGTTCTCCACGCCCGCCGCCAGCGCCTCGTCCAGCAGCTCGGCGGTGCCCGGGTTGGACACCAGGCCGTACTGGGGGAACGCGACCTGCTCGACCTCCACCCGCCCGGCCAGCCGGCCCACGGCCTCGCGCACCGCCTCCACCCCGCTCAGCCCCAGCTCCGGGGAGATGTCGGTGTGGCTGCGCACGTGACTGGTGCCCCCGGCGACCATGGTCTCCAGCAGCGCCGCGATCCGGCCCGGGTCGGGCACGCCGTGCGCCGCCCTCGTGCGCCGCTCGGCGCCGATCCGGTCGGCCAGCGCGTCGCCGGCGGTGTGGGGGACCCACGGCCCGCCGTACAGCGTCTTGTCCAGGTGGCAGTGGGCGTCCACCAGGCCGGGGAGCACCAGCCGCCCGGTGACGTCCACCGTCTCGGCGCCGTCGGCCGCGAGGCCGGGGCCGATCGCCGCGATCGTGCCCTCGCGCACCAGCACGTCCGAGCCGGGGGCGTGTCCCCAGGGGTCGCCGCCGCGTAACAGGATCATGCACGCCTCCGCCGTCGCCGTGACCGCCGTATGCCAGAATCATGGCCGACCTGCCGTCCGATCCGCCCGATCCGGCGCCGAACAGATCCCCGGAGGGCCCGATGGCCGAGCCGCACATCTACGTCACCAGGACCCTGACCGACGCCGCCATGCGGGCGGTGCGCGAGATCGGGCCGCCGGTGGTGGCCGGCGGCGAGGAGCCGCCCGAGCGCGCCGCGCTGCTGCGCGACGCGGCCGGGGCCGCCGCGGTGGTGTGCACGCTCACCGAGCGCATCGACGCGGAGTTCCTGGACGCGGCCGGCCCCGCGCTCAAGGTCGTGGCCAACACCGCGGTCGGCTACGACAACATCGACGTGGCCGCGGCCACCGAGCGCGGCGTGCGGGTCACCAACACCCCGGGCGTGCTCGACGGCGCCACCGCCGACCTGACCATGGCGCTGATCCTCGCCGCCGCCCGCCGCGTGCTCGACGGCGACCGCCTGCTGCGCGAGCGCACGCCGTGGGTGTGGGGCCCGCGGATGCTGCTCGGCCTGGACCTCAGCGCGGGCACCACACTGGGCGTGGTCGGCTACGGCCGCATCGGGCGGGCGGTCGCCCGCCGCGCCCGCGCCTTCGACATGCGCATCCTGGCCACGCCCACGTCGTCCCCGGTGCCCGAGGGCGAGCAGGTGGAGTTCGTCCCGCTGCCCGAGCTGCTGGAGCGCTCCGACGTGGTGACCCTGCACTGCCCGCTCACGCCCGCCACCCGGCACCTGATCGACGCCGCCGCGCTGCGCCGCATGAAGGCGGGCGCGATCCTGGTCAACACCGCGCGCGGCGGGATCGTGGACGAGAACGCGCTGGTGGAGGCCCTGCGGGCGGGCACGATCGCGGGCGCGGCCCTGGACGTGTTCGAGGGCGAGCCCGCCGTCAACCCCGAGCTGGTCAAGCTGGACAACGTGGTGGTGACCCCGCACATCGGCAGCGCGGGCGTGGCCACCCGCGAGCGCATGTGCGGCCTGTCGGTGGCCAACGCCGCGGCCGTCCTGGCCGGGCGCGACCCGCTCACGCCGGTGAACTGAGCTCCTTACGGGGTAGGGCTTCTTCCGTACATATCAGGATGTAACCGGATGTAAGCGGAGGAGCCATGACATTGATGGACAAGGTCAAGCGCTACCTGCACACTCCGCAGGGCCGAGAGAACATCGAGAAGGCCAAGCGCATGGCCCGCGACCCCAAGACCCAGCAGAAGGCGCGCGGCCTGTTCGAGCGGCTCCGCTCGCGCAGCCACCACCGCTGAACCACCGCGCGCGCCGGGCGGCTGGGCCGCCGTGCGCGCATGGCGGCCGGGCGCTGACCACCGCGCGCGCCGTGCGGCTGGGCCACCGCGTGCGCCGGGCGGCCGGACCGCCAGTGCGCCGTGCGGCTGGGCCGTGCGCCGGGCGGCTGGGCCGCCGTGCGCGCATGGCGGCCGGGCGCTGACCACCGCGCGCGCCGGGCGGCTGGGCCACCGCGTGCGCCGGGCGGCCGGACCGCCAGTGCGCCGTGCGGCTGGGCCGTGCGCCGGGCGGCGGGACCGCCGCGTGCGCCGGGCGGTTGGGTGCGGCGGTCAGTGACGCGCGCGCCGGGCGGCTGGGCGCTGACCGCCGCGCGCGCCGGGCGGCTGGGCCACCGCGCGCCGGGCGGCTGGGCCACCGCGCGCCGGGCGGCTGGGCCACCGCGCGCCGGGCGGCTGGGCCACCGCGCGCCGGGCGGCTGGACCACCGCGCGCGCCGGGGCGGTTGGACCACCGGCGCGCCGGGCGCTGAACCGAGGTGCGCGCCCGGTGCTCGAACCGCTCCGTGGGCCGCGGGGCGCCCGGCCTGGGGCCGGACGCGCGCGCCGCTGCCCTGAATCGCGGTGAACCGCGGCCCTGCACCGCGGCCCTGCACCGCGGCCCTGCACCGCGGCCCTGCACCGCGGCCCTGCACCGCGGTGCTGGATGGCAGCGCTAATCACGGCGCTGAATCACGGCGCTGAATCACGGTGCTGAACCGCGGTGCGTGCCCCGGCCGTCAGCCGCCGTGGCTGTGCGGCGGCACGGTCGGTCCCTCGCTGGCCTGGACCAGGACGAATCCCGGCCCCTGGAAGGCGAGTTGCAGGGCCTCGCCGCTGCCCCGGCCGATCAGGGCGCCCAGCTTGACCGTACGGTGCACGCCGACGTGCAGGTTGGCGCTCCAGCAGACCGCCGCCTGCCCGTCGGCGTACGTCGGGGCCTGGGCGGTGTCGAGCTGCACCGGCGTGCCGTGCGTGGTGACCGCCACCCATCCGGTGCCGGTCACCGTGGTGTTGAACAGGCCGCCCGTGGCGATGCCCGCGCCCTGCACCCGCTGGATGTCGGTGGCGAGATGCGGGTCGTACGCCAGCAGGTTCGCGCCGTTGACCGTGATCCCCTCGTTCTCCAGATAGAACAGGTGGATGTCGTCGGCGTCGTGGGCCAGGAACAGCAGGCCCTGCCCCGACACCCGCATCAGCGGCACGCCCTCGCCGGTCACCATCTTCTTCAGCAGCTTGCCGACCGAGCCGGAGCCCTGGTAGTTGAAGTCCATCTGCCCCTGGTAGGCGACCATCGCGCCCTGCCGCGCCAGCACCTCGCCGTTGAGGTGGACGCGGAGCATCTTGCTGTTCTGCAGGGCGAACGCCCCGGTGCCCTGCTCCAGATTGCCGAAAAACGTGCTGCGCACAGGATGACCCTTTCCTCGCGGTGGAACGGCCCCGCCCGCCCCCACGGGTGAAGCCCTCGTCACCTACACCCTGGTGCATCCGCCCCCGAACCGCTGAATCGCCGGGTCAGGCCGGTCACGGCGTGCGGACCGCGGTCGTCTCCGCCTTGCGGTGAGGCCGGCGGTCAGCGCGTGGCCGTGGGTAATCGTCATGTTCGCGGAGGCTATGGGATGAGTGTCGGTTTTTGCAGCGCCCGCGTACGATCCCGATCCCTCGCGCCCGCCGGTTCGCGGTAGGGCCTGCCCTACCGTGCCCGACAAAGTCCGATATTTCCCGCTCAATGGAAATAGCGGAACATCGCCATCTGGAGCGCCTGATTTGGCCCCTGACCTGGGGAGAATCGAAATCCATAATTGACATCCGCATGGCCGCCGCGCATACTTGTGCGTGTCAAAGAATCGCCAAGATAACACAAAGTGACACAGTCCGTCCCCGAAACGGCCGGGGATGAATAGCCGACCACCATCTCTTTTCATTCAGGGTTCGGGCGTCAGCATGCCCACTGTTCGTGCCCTGTTGTAAAAACCGCTAACCAGATCCAGTTAGGTGGTGCTCGTTATGACGGAGATCAGCGAGATCGGCGCCGGCGCCCAGCCCGACGGCGACGCCCGGCCCTCGCCGCTCAGCCTGAGCACGGCGGCGGCGCGCAATCTGGCGACGACGACCAAGACCGTCCCGCAGATGCAGGGCATCACCTCCCGCTGGCTGCTCAAGGTGTTGCCCTGGGTCCAGGTGTCGGGTGGCGTCTACCGGGTGAACCGCCGTCTGTCCTACCGGGTCGGCGACGGCAGGGTCGGCTTCGACCTGTCGGGCGGGAGCGTACGCGTGATCCCGGCCGAGCTGGGCGAGTTGCCGCTGCTGCGGGGTTTCGACGACGCCGCGGTGCTTGAGGCCCTGGCCGGCCGGTTCGAGGAGCGCGAGTTCGCCCCCGGCGACGTGCTGGTCGAGCAGGGCAGCCCCGCCGACGAGGTCGTGCTGATCGCCCACGGCAAGGTGAACAAGGTCGGCACCGGCCGCTACGGCGACGAGACCGCGCTCGGCGTGCTCGCCGACGGCGACTACTTCGGCGACCGCGAGCTGGCCACCGACGACGACTCGTGGGGCTACTCCGTCAAGGCGGTGACCGCCGGCACCGCGCTGGTGCTCTCGCGCGCGGCCTTCGACGAGGTGGCCGGCACGTCGAGCGCGCTGCGCGAGCACGTCGCCGCGTTCGTCGCCGGGCGCGGCCTGCCGCAGAACCCCGACGGCGAGTCGGCCATCGAGGTGGCGTCCGGTCACGTGGGCGAGCCGCTGCTGCCCGGCACGTACGTCGACTACGAGATCGCCCCGCGCGAGTACGAGCTGAGCGTGGCCCAGACCGTGCTGCGGGTCCACTCCCGGGTCGCCGACCTCTACAACGGCCCCATGGACCAGGTCGAGCAGCAGCTCCGGCTCACGATCGAGGCGCTGCGCGAGCGCCAGGAGCACGAGCTGATCAACAACCGCGAGTTCGGCCTGCTCGCCAACGCCGACTACAACCAGCGCATCCACACCCGCGGCGGCCCGCCCACCCCCGACGACCTCGACGACCTGATCGCCACGGTGTGGAAGAGCCCCACGGTGTTCCTGGCCCACCCGCGCGCCATCGCCGCCTTCGGCCGCGAGTGCAACCGCCGCGGCCTGTACCCCCACAGCGTGGACATCGCCGGGCACAAGGTGCCCTCCTGGCGCGGCATCCCGCTGCTGCCGTGCAACAAGATCCCGGTCACCGAGTCCGGCACCAGCTCGGTGCTGCTCATGCGCACCGGCGAGGAGGTTCAGGGCGTGGTCGGCCTGCACCAGGTCGGGCTGCCCGACGAGTACCAGCCGGGCCTGTCGGTGCGGTTCATGGGGATCAACGGGCAGGCCGTGATCTCCTACCTGGTCAGCGCCTACTACTCGGCGGCGATCCTGGTCCCCGACGCGCTGGGCGTGCTGGAGAACGTGGAGATCGGTCACTGAGCCGGCCCGCTCCCGCCCCCGACTCCCATCCGAGCGCGACCACGAGACAGGTGATGCCGACATGACCACGGAGACGAGCGCGACCCCCGGCGGCGCGACCCCGCTCAGCCTGAGCACGGCCGCCGCGCGCAACCTCGCGACGACCACCAAGACCGTGCCCCAGATGCAGGGCATATCCTCGCGCTGGCTGCTGAAGGTGCTGCCCTGGGTCCAGGTGTCGGGCGGTGTCTACCGGGTCAACCGGCGCCTGTCCTACTCCGTGGGCGACGGCCGGGTGAGCTTCGACGTGGTGTCCGGCCAGGCCCGGGTGATCCCGGCCGAGCTGTGCGAGCTGCCGCTGCTGCGCGGCTTCGACGACGCCGAGGTGCTGGCGGCGCTGGCCGGCCGGTTCGTCCAGCGCGAGTTCGCCCCCGGCGACGTGCTGGTGGAGCGGGGGCGGCCCTCCGAGGAGGTCGTGCTGATCGCGCACGGCAAGGTGAGCAAGATCGGCGAGGGCCGTTACGGCGACGAGGTGACGCTCGGCGTCCTGGCCGACGGCGACCACTTCGGCGACGGCGAGCTGGTCGATGACGGCGACACCTGGGGGTTCACGGTCAGGGCGCAGACCGCCGGCATCGCGCTGGTGCTCTCGCGGGCCGCGTTCGAGGAGGTCGGCACGGGATCGGAGGCGCTGCGGGCGCACGTCGCCCGGTTCGCCGAGTCGCGGGGCAAGCCGCAGAACAAGCACGGCGAGTCCTCGATCGAGCTGGCCTCGGGCCACTCCGGCGAGCCGGTGCTGCCGGGCACGTTCGTCGACTACGAGGTCTCGCCCCGCGAGTACGAGCTGAGCGTGGCCCAGACCGTGCTGCGGGTCCACTCCCGGGTCGCCGACCTCTACAACGACCCGATGGACCAGGTCGGGCAGCAGCTCCGGCTCACAGTCGAGGCGCTGCGCGAGCGGCAGGAGCACGAGCTGATCAACAACCGCGAGTTCGGCCTGCTCGCGAACGCCGACTACAAGCAGCGCGTCCACACCCGCGGCGGCCCGCCCACGCCCGACGACCTGGACGAGATCCTCGCCCGGCGCCGTAAGTCACAGTATTTCCTGGCACATCCGCAGGCCATCGCCGCTTTCGGTCGCGAATGCAATAACCGCGGCATATACCCGCAAACAGTGGAAATAGACGGCTCGCACGTGCGGGCATGGCGCGGCGTGCCGATCCTGCCCTGCAACAAGATTCCGATCAGCGACGCCGGTGTGACCTCGATCCTGGTGATGCGCACCGGCGAGGAGAACGAGGGTGTCGTGGGACTGCGTCAGACCGGCATCCCGGACGAGTACGAGCCGGGCCTGTCGGTGCGGTTCATGGGGATCAACGGGCAGGCCATGCTCTCCTACCTGGTCAGTGCCTACTACTCGGCCGCGATCCTGGTCCCCGACGCCCTGGGTGTGCTGGAGAACGTTGAGCTCGGTCACTGAGATCGGTCACTGACGAAAGGGCGGAACCCATGGCCACTCCCGAGACGATGATCGAGGCACGTTCGGCCGGTGAGGTGCTGGCCTGGAGCCGTACCACCCTCGACGCCGCGCTGCGGCCCGCGATCGACACGCTGCCCGCCTCGATGCGGCACATCGCGGGCTACCACTTCGGGTGGTGGGACGAGCACGGCGAGCCGATCGCGGCCGACCGCGGCAAGGCCATCCGGCCCGCCCTCGTCCTGCTGATGGCCGAGGCCATGGGCGGCACTGCGACCGCGGCGGTGCCCGCCGCGGTCGCGGTCGAGCTCGTGCACAACTTCTCCCTGCTGCACGACGACGTCATCGACCGCGACGCGACCCGGCGCCACCGGCCCACGGCCTGGTCGGTGTTCGGGGTCAGCGCCGCGATCCTGGCCGGCGACGCGCTGCTCACCCTGGCCTTCGACATACTCGCCGCCTCCGGCGACACGGTCGGCCCGAGGGCGGCGCGGCAGCTCTCCGCCGCCGTGCTGGAGCTGACCGACGGCCAGAACTCCGATGTCGGGTTCGAGACCCGCGACGACGTCAACTTGGCCGAGTGCCTGCGCATGGCCGAGGGCAAGACCGGCGCGCTCCTCGGCTGCGCCTGCGCCCTGGGCGGCCTGTACGGCGGTGCCCGTCCCGAGCAGATCGAGCACCTCGCCGACTTCGGCCGCCACCTGGGCCTGGCGTTCCAGTTCGTGGACGACCTGCTCGGCATCTGGGGCGACCCGCGGGTCACCGGCAAGCCCGTCCACTCCGACCTGCGCAACCGCAAGAAGTCCCTGCCCGTCGTGGCCGCGCTCACCTCCGGCACCCCCGAGGGGCGCGAGCTGGCCGGGCTCTACTCCGGCGACCGCCCGCTGACCGGTCCCGAACTCGGCCGCGCCGCCGCCCTGGTGGACGCGGCCGGCGCACGCGCGTGGAGCCAGGCCCAGGCCGACGACCTGCTGGCCAAGGCTCTGCGCCACCTCGACGCGGCCGACCCCGCCGTGCGTCCGGGCGCCGAACTCGCCGCCCTGGCCCGGCTCGCGACCCGCCGCGATCACTGATCCACCCCCACCGGAGGCTGACGCCCATGTCGCACTCCCCGCCCCCCTCTCCCGCCCGTCCGCCCGTCACCCTGGTCGCCGACGCGCTGCTCCAGCCCGACGACATCCCCGTCCCGTGCCCCGGCGCCGTCCTCGTCGAAGGCGAGCTGCGCCGCCGCGGGGTCACCACCCGCCGCACCCACCTGCCCATGCACGGCGACGCCCTCACCGCGTTGCTGCCCGCCAACCCCGTCGCCGGCCTGGGCGTGGCCGTCCCGCCGGGCGACCGCGCCTCGTGGCTGGCCGCCCGCTCGGCGGTGGCCGCCTGGCTGTCGGTCGCCGAGGCCCGCACCGTCCTGCTCGCCTCGCCGAGATCCTTCTGCGCCGGGGTGGAGCGCGCGATCGAGGTCGTGGAGCACCTGCTCGACACCCGGGGCGGCCCGATCTACGTGCGCAAGCAGATCGTGCACAACTCCCACGTCGTCTCGGGGCTGGAGCGCCGGGGCGCGGTCTTCGTGGACGAGCTGGACGAGGTGCCCGAGGGCGCCACCGTGGTCTTCTCCGCCCACGGCGTCTCGCCCGCCGTGCACGCCGAGGCCGCCGGCCGCGGCCTGGAGGTCATCGACGCCACCTGCCCGCTGGTCACCAAGGTCCACGCCGAGGCCCGCCGCTTCGCCGCCCGCGGCGACACCGTCGTCCTGATCGGCCACGCCGGCCACGAGGAGGTGGAGGGCACGCTGGGCGAGGCCCCCGGCCGCACCGTGCTGGTGGAGGACGTCGCCGACGCCCTGCGCCTGGAGGTCCCCGACCCGGGCCGGGTCTCCTACCTCACCCAGACCACCCTGGCCGTGGACGAGACGGCCGAGGTGGTGCAGGCGCTGCGCGAGCGCTTCCCCGGCCTGCGCGGCCCCGCCTCCGACGACATCTGCTACGCCACCACCAACCGGCAGAACGCCCTGGCGGCCATCGCCGGGGAGGCCGACCTGGTCCTCGTGGTGGGCTCGCCCAACTCCAGCAACTCGGTGCGCCTGGTCGAGCTGGCCCGGCGCCACGAGACCGCCGCCCACCTCATCGACGACGCCCGCGACATCCGCCCGGAGTGGCTGGCCGGCGTACGCGTGGTCGGCCTGACCGCGGGCGCCTCCGCCCCGCCCCATCTGGTGGACGAGGTGATCACGGCCCTGTCGGGCCTGGGCCGGGTCAGGACCGTCCAGCGCCGCCTGACCGAGGAGACGATCCGGTTCACCCTCCCCAGCGCCGCCCGCTGAGGCGACGTCCGGGCGCCCGAGCGGCACCCCCGGGGCCGCTCGGGCGCCGCTTCGCGGCCACACCTGGCCCCGCTCGGGCGCCGTTTCGCGGCTACGCCCGGCCCCGCTCGGGCGCCGCTTCGCGGCTACTTCGGGTTCGCCGCTACTTCGGGCGCAGGGACGAGCCGCGTGGGTGGAGGGTCACCGGGATCACGCGGGGGTCGCCGGGCGGGCCGCCCTCGATGCGGTGCATGAGCAGGTCCACCGCCTCGCGGGCGGTGCGGGCCGGGTCGAGGTCCACGGCGGTGAGCGCGGGTTCGCTGGTGCGGGCCAGGTGGCTGTCCACGCCCACGGCCACGAGCAGGTCGTCCGGCACCCGTACGCCGCGGTCGCGGGCCAGCCGGAGCAGGCCGGTGGCCAGCCACTGCGGCGGCACGTACACGGCGTCGGGGCGCAGGTCGAGCAGGGCCGCGGCGGCGGAGGCGGCGCTGCTGTCCCGCCTGTCGGGGCGGGCGAGCACCAGGATCGGCTCGCAGCCGCGCTCGGCGGCCCACTCGACGTACGTGCGCTCGGCGTCGGCGAACCAGGACCACTCGATGTCCACCGAGAGCATCGCGACCCGGCGCGCGCCTCCGGCGGCGAAGTGCTCCAGCACCGTCCGGGTGCTCGCGGCGCTGTCGGCGGCCACCCACCAGGGGTCGTCGGGGCGGGTGATGTCGCGGCCCACGGTCACCACCGGGAGCCCGAGCCGGTGGAACATGGCGACCCGCCCGTCGCCGGGCACCGGGTCCAGCACGATCCCGCCGTCGATGCCGAACCGGCGCAGGTCGTCCAGCCGGCGCAGCGGCGGCAACTGGAGCAGCGCCTGGTCGCGCTCGAAGGCGGCCTCGACGGTCTTCATGGTCAGGGAGAGGTAGTAGTCCACGGCCAGGACGTGGTGGTCGTGGGCGTCGGCGCCAGCGGGCAGCAGCATGGCGATGGTGTCGGTCCGGCCCGAGCGCAGACCGCGCGCGTTGCTGTTGGGCCGGTACCCCAGCCGCTCGGCCGCCTCGGCCACCCGGGCGCGGGTGGCGGCGTCCACCCGGCCCTTGCCGTTGAGCACGTGGGACACCGTGGTGACCGAGACCCCCGCCGCTCCGGCCACGTCCTTGATGCCGGGCCGCCTCCCGCGCGTGCCGGTCGCCTCTCCGGAGCCCGCGCGCGCCTGTGAGGTCGTCATGGCGGACAGCTTACGGCCTCGCTGCCAAATCGTTTTGCCGCGGGGTCTTGTCCCGCCAAAACGATTTGGCGTACATTCGCCGCCATGCACGCGAGCAACGTGGCGCGAGCGGGGCACCGGCTGAACGTCCTGTGCTCGGCGCAGCCCTTCGTCACCGGCTGGGCGCTGGTCGAGCTGCGGACCGGCGAGCGCGCGTCCCGGGCGGGCGCGCGGCCCTTCCCCGCCGCCAGCACCAGGAAGGTCGCGGTCCTGATGACCGTGCTCCGCGCCGTGCACGCCAGCGCCCTGGACCTGGACGCGACGCTCGTCGTGGACGGGCGGTACCGGGACCAGGTCTTCACCGGCACCCTGCAACACCTCGACCCCGGGCTCACGCTGTCGCTGCGCGACGCGCTCACCCTCATGATCATCCTCAGCGACAACCTCGCCACCGCCCACGTCATCGACCTCGTCGGCCTCGACGCGGTCAACGACCTGTGCGCGGCGGCCGGGCTCACCGGCACCCGGCACCGCCACGCGCTGATCCCGCCGCTCGCGCCCGACCACCCCGTGGACGCGACGAACGTGACCACCCCCGACGACCAGGCGCGGCTGCTCGAACTCATCGCCCGCGGCGCCGCGGGCGAGGACTCCACCCTGGGCTGCCCGCCCCACCTGTGCGCGTTCGCGCTGGACGTGCTGCGCCGCCAGCAGTTCCGCGACGCGCTGCCCGCACTGCTCCCGTACGGCACCGAGGTCGCGCACAAGAGCGGCGCCGGCTGGCGGGACGTGAGCGACACGGGCGTGATCTACACCGGCGGCCGGCCCGGCTACGTGCTCGCCGTCTACACCGACGAGGTCCCCGCCGTCCTGCCGGACGGGCTGCCCGGGGCCGCAAGGGCGAGGGCCCACATCGCCGATCTCAGCCGTGCGTGCTGGGAGGAGCTCCAGCAGTAACAGGAGGCTCTGTTGTCACGATTCAAGGGCCGCTACCTCGCGGCGTCCACGGCCGTCCTGGCCGCCTGCGCGCTCGCGGGCTGCGGGTACGGCGGCGACGGCGCGGGCTCCCCGGCCGCGACCGGCCAGTCCACGTCCACCGGCGACGGCGTGCTGCGCTTCGCCTACACCGCCTTCCCCTCCACCCTCGACCCGCACAAGGCGTCCACCGCCTGGGACGAGCTGTACACGCTGCACATCTTCGACCGGCTGGTCACCGTCAAACCGGACCAGACGTTCGCCCCCATGATCGCCGAGTCCTGGTCGGGCTCGGACGGCGAGATCACCTTCAAGCTCCGCACCGGCGCCACCTTCCACGACGGCACCCCGATCGACGCCGAGGCCGTGCGCGCGAACCTGGACCGGGCGATGAACGGCGCGGGCTCCACCGCCGAGCCGCTGCTGAAGATGGTGAAGAAGGTCCAGGCCGGCGACGGCGAGATCACCATCGAGTACACCGGAGCGGAGGAGGCCCTGCTGAACGCGCTGGCCCACCGCGGGGGCGCGCTGGTCAGCCCCAAGGCGTTCGGCAACCCCGACCTGGACCGCAACCCGGTCGGCTCCGGGCCGTACCGGGTGACGTCGTACCGGCGCGACGACAAGGTGGTCTACGCGCCGTACGACGGCTACTACGACAAGGCCGCGCAGCGGCTCAAGGGCCTGGAGATGTCCTTCGTCAACGAGGACGACACCCGGCTCAACGGCGTGCGCTCCGGCCAGTACGACGCGACGCTGGTCCGCCCCGAGCAGGTGGACACCGCCAAGGACGCCGGGCTGAAGCTGGAGGAGTTCCTGACCGGGCTGGTCTACCAGCTCAACATCAACTCCGCCCGCTCGGAGTTCGCCGACCAGAAGGTGCGCCAGGCGCTCAACTACGCCGTGGACCGCAAGACCATCAGCGAGAAACTGCTGCTCGGCTCGTGCATCCCCTCGGTGCAGGCCATGCCGCCCGGCCACTGGGCCCACGAGGCGTCGCTGCAGAACGCCTACCCCTACGACCCGGCCAAGGCCAAGGCGCTGCTCGCCGAGGCGGGTGTGCCGAACGGGTTCTCCTTCACCGCCCTGGTGTGGAACAACACCGCGTTCGTGCAGCTCGGCGAGGCGATCCAGGACCAGTTCAAGGCCGTCGGGGTGGACATGAAGCTGCGGCCCATGGCCGCCGACCAGTCCATCGACCTGTACCAGAACCGGCGCGAGGCCGACGCCCTGGTCAGCCAGATCGGCGGCGCCGCCCCCGACCCGGGCCTGATCACCCAGCAGGACTACCTCAAGGACGGCCTGAACAACCCGGGCGGCACCGAGGTGCCGAAGATCACCGAGCTGGCCGGGCAGTCCCCGCCTCGACCGAGCGTGCCGCGCGGCAGAGCGCGTTCCGGGAGATCGCCAAGCTGGCCGCCGACACGGCGTACAACGTGCCGATCTGCAACCGGAAGCTGTACTTCGTGACCAACGAGAAGGTGCGCGACTTCGGCGACCTGCTCACCGGCTACGACGACATGCGCGTCGTCGGCATGGGCTGACCCCGCCGTGATCGCGTACTTCGGCAAGCGGCTGCTCGGGGCGGCGGTGGTGCTGTTCGTGGTCTCGGTGATCACCTTCGGCCTGGCCCTGCTGATCCCCGGCGATCCCGCGATCCACATCGCCGGCGAGCACGCGACCCGGGAGGAGATCGCCGCCGTACGCGCCGAGCTGGGGCTGGACCGGCCGTTCCCGGTCCGCTACCTCGACTGGGCGACGGCGGCGATCCGCGGCGACCTGGGCACCTCGCTGTACAACTCCGAGCCGGTCACCGAGATCCTGGCCGCGCGGCTGCCGGTCACGCTGTCGCTCGCGCTGGCCGCGATGGCGGTCGCGGTGCTGATCTCGCTGCCGCTCGGCACCCTGTCGGCGCTGCGTCCGGGCGGCGTGCTGGACCGGGCGATCTCGGCGGTGACCGCGCTCGCCGTGGCCACGCCGTCGTTCTGGCTCGGGCTGCTGCTGATCCTGGTGTTCGCGATCACCTTCCCGGTGTTCCCCGCGACCGGCTACCGGCCGCTGAGCGACGGCCTCGGCGCGTACGCCGCGCACCTCGCGCTCCCCGCGATCACGCTCGGCGTCGCCGCGGCCGTGGAGCCCACCCGGCAGCTCCGCGCCGCCCTCGCCGACGTGCTCGACACCGACTACATCCGCACCGCCCGCGCCAAGGGCCTGCTCCCGGTCACCATCGTGCGCAAGCACGCGATCAGGAACGCCGCCGTGCCGTACGTCACCGTGATCGGGCTGGAGACCGGCCAGCTCCTCGGCGGCGCGGTGGTCGTGGAGACCGTCTTCGGCCTGCCCGGCCTCGGCACGCTGGCCGAGATCACGGTCACCCGGCAGGACCTGCCGGTGCTCCAGGGCATCGTGCTGGCCGCCACGCTCGTGGTGATCGCCGCCAACCTGGCCGTGGACCTCGCCTACCGCTGGCTCGCCCCCGGGGAGGCCGGATGAAGACCGTGACGCTCCCGCCGGACACGGCATTGCGGCGGCTGATGCGCCGCCGCCGCGACGACTCGCTGTGGTCGCGCCTGCTCCGCCGCCGCGACGTGGTGCTCGCGCTCGCCGTGCTGGGCGCGCTCGCGCTGGTCGCGCTGCTCGCCCCGGTCATCGCCCCGCACGACCCGGTGGACCAGGACCTGCTGCACCGCCTGGAAGGCCCCAGCGCCGCGCACTGGCTCGGCACCGACGAGTCGGGCCGCGACGTGCTCAGCCGGCTGCTGTACGGCACCCGGGTCTCGCTCGGCGCCTCGCTGCTCGCCGTGGCGGTCGCCGCCGGGCTCGGCGTGCCGCTCGGACTGCTCGCCGGCTACCTCGGCGGCGCCCTGGACCTGGCACTCTCGCGGGTCGCGGACGCCGTGCTGTCGATCCCCGGCCTGGTGCTGGCCATCGCCATCGCGACCGCGCTCGGGCCCAGCCTGACCAACGCGATGCTCGCCGTCGGCGTCGTCTACGCGCCCGGCTTCTACCGGGTCGTCCGCGGCTCGACGATCACCGTGCGCGGGCAGACGTACGTGCACGCGGCGATCGTCACCGGGTGCTCCACATGGCGGATCATCGGCCGGCACGTCCTGCCCAACGTCGGCACGCCGATCATCGTCAAGGTCTTCCTCACCTTCGGCTACGCGATCCTGGCCGAGGCCGGCCTGAGCTTCCTCGGCCTGGGCGTGCAGCCGCCCTTGGC
Source organism: Thermocatellispora tengchongensis (assembly GCF_014202315.1). Lineage (GTDB taxonomy): Bacteria > Actinomycetota > Actinomycetes > Streptosporangiales > Streptosporangiaceae > Thermocatellispora > Thermocatellispora tengchongensis. The sequence continues at coordinate 28,473 of NZ_JACHGN010000024.1, forward strand.
GAGCTGGGGGTCGATGCTCAAGCGGGCCGTGCGCTACCTGGAGCAGGCCCCCGCCCTGGTCATCCTGCCCGGCCTGGTGATCCTGATCGCGGTGCTCGCCTTCAACACCGTCGGCGACGGCCTGCGCGACGCGCTGGCCCGCCGGGACAGGGAGCCGTCATGAGCGCCGTAACGAGCGCCGCCATGAGCGACGCCATGAGCCTGGACGTGCGGGGCCTGTCGATCGCGGCGCGCGCCGCGGGCGGGCGTACGGTGCCGCTGGTCACCGACGTGTCCTTCCGGATCGCCCCCGGGGAGGCGTTCGGCCTGGTCGGCGAGTCGGGGTCGGGCAAGTCGATGACCGCGCTCGCGGCCCTCGGGCTGCTGCGGCGCGGAGTCGCGGTCACCGCCGGGTCGGTACGCCTCGGCGGCACCGAGCTGGCCGGGCCCGGCCGCGCGATGCCGGCGGGCGTACGGGGGCGGCGCATCGCCATGGTGTTCCAGGACCCGATGGCCGGGCTCAACCCGGCCATGCGGGTCGGCGAGCAGATCGCCGAGGTGCTGCGGCACCACCTGCGCATGGGCCGGGCCGCCGCCGCCCGCCGCGCCGCCGACCTGCTCGGCGAGGTCGGCATCGAGGCGCCCGCGCGGCGCGCCCGCGACTACCCGCACACCTTCAGCGGCGGCATGCGCCAGCGGGTCATGATCGCGATGGCGCTGGCCTGCGAGCCGGCCGTGCTGATCGCCGACGAGCCGACGACCGCCCTGGACGTGACCGTGCAGGCCCAGATCCTCGACCTCCTGGTGCGCATGCAGGACGAGCGGGGCATGGCCCTGCTGCTGGTCACCCACGACCTGGGCGTGGTCGCCGGCACCTGCCACCGCCTCGCGGTCATGTACGCGGGCCGCCTGGTAGAGGAGGGACCGGTGGGCGAGGTGTTCGACGCGCCGCGCCACCCGTACACGGCCGCGCTGCTCGCCGCCGCGCCCGAGAACGCCATGCGCGGCACCGCCCCGAAGGCGATCCCGGGCACGGTGCCCGCGCCGGGGGCGTACCCGCCGGGCTGCGCCTTCGGCCCCCGTTGCGCGCACGCCCGCCCCGGCCCCTGCGACACCGGCCCCGTGGCGATGACCGAGTCCGACGGCCGCCGGGTCCGCTGCGCCCGCGCGCCGGAGCTGGCCCTGCCGGGGGTGCCGCGATGACCCCGGTGCTGGAGGCGCCCCCGGTGCTGGAGGCGCGCTGTCTGGTCAAGCGGTTCGGCCGCGCCGGCCGCCCGGCGGTGAACGGCGTGTCCTTCGCCGTCGCGCCCGGCGAGACGCTGGCCATCGTCGGCGAGAGCGGGTCGGGCAAGTCCACGACCGCGCGCATGCTGGTCGGCCTCATCCGGCCCGACGCGGGATCGGTGCTGCTCGGCCCGGACGACCTGGCCGCGCTGCGCGGCAGGAGGCTGCGCGCCCGCCGCCGCGACCTGCAGATGGTCTTCCAGGACCCGCTCGGCTCGCTCAACCCGGTCATGCGCGTCGGCGACAGCATCGCCGAGCCGCTGCTGCTCCACACCGACCTGGACGCCGCCGCCCGCCGCGACCGCGTGGCCGACCTGCTCACCCGGGTGGGCCTGCGCCCCGAGCACGCCGACCGGCTGCCGCGCGAGTTCTCCGGCGGGCAGCGGCAGCGGATCGCCATCGCCCGCGCCGTCGCCTGCTCCCCCCGGGTGCTGGTCTGCGACGAGCCGGTCTCGGCGCTCGACGTCTCCACCCAGGCGCAGATCCTGGACCTGCTCGCCGGGCTGCGCGAGAGCACCGGCTTCGGCTGCGTGTTCATCTCGCACGACCTGTCGGTCGTCCGGCTGATTGCCGACCGGATCGGCGTCATGCGCGGCGGCGAGCTGGTCGAGCTGGGCCCGGCCGAGCAGATCTACCAGGACCCGGCACACGAGTACACCAGGGCGCTGGTCTCCGCGGTGCCCTCCCTGCACGCCAGAAGGAAGGTCACGTGAACACCCGGCTGCCGGAAGTGCACGTCCACGGCGAGGGGAGGGCGGCCGGCCGCGCGTACGGCGAGGCCGCCCGGGACCTCGTGCTGCGGCACCACGAGATGATCGTCCGCGGGCTCGCCGCCCGGGGCATGGAGCTGCCCGAGGCCCAGGCGCACGTGGCCGCCGTGCGCGCGGCGACCGCGGCCGTCGCGCCCGCCCTGGCGGCCGAGGTGGACGGCGTCGGCGAGGGCGCGGGCCTGACCCCGGACGACGGCTGGATACTCCAGCTCCGCGCCGAGCTGACCGGCTGGAACATCGCCCCGCCCGAGTGCAGCTCGCTCGCGCTGGTGTCCCCCGCCCGGCCGGGCGGCCCGCTCGCCGCGCAGAACGCCGACCTGCCGCCGCAGGCGGGCCCGCTGTTCCTGGCGCTGCGCCGGACCTTCGCCGACCGGCCCGCCCTGCTCACCATCACCCCCGCCGGCCAGCTCGGCCACCACGGCATGAACGAGGCGGGCGTGACGGTCTTCGGCAACTTCCTGCGCACCCCGGAGTGGGGCGTGGGCGTGCCCCGCTACCTGCTCACCCGGCTGGCGCTGGCCGAGACCTCGCGGCACGCGGCGGCCGACGCCGTGGCCGCCGTGCCCCGGTCCGGCCCGCGCAACCTGCTCATCGCCGACGACGAGGGCGCCCTGGACATCGAGACCACCCCGTCGGGCACCGCCCGCCTGGACCCCTCGCCCGAGGGCGTCCTGCCGCACACCAACCACTTCCTCACCGAGCTGGCGGTCCAGGAGAGCGCGCCGCCGGAGTGGCTGCGCAACTCCCGGGCCCGCCTGGCCCGCCTGGAGGAGCTGCTGACCCCGGACGCGAGCCCGGAGGACGTGGCCGAGGTCCTGGCCGACCGCGCCGGCGCGCCCGACGCCCTGTGCCACCTCGCCGCCGACGCGCCCCACCTCGACATCGCCACCGTGATCTCCACGATCGCCGAGATCCGCGCCCGCCGCCTGCGCGTCTGCGCCGCCCCGCCCGGCCCGTACGCCCTGTACCCCGTGAAGGAGCCCACGTGACCGATCTGGTCTACCTCCCCGCGACCGAGGCGCTGGCCCGGTTCGCCGCCCGCGAGCTGTCGCCCGTCGAGCTGCTGACCGCGGTCATCGCCCGCGCCGAGGCGGTCGAAGACGAGATCAACGCCTTCGCCGAGCGCTGGTACGACACCGCGCTGACCGCCGCCCGCGAGGCCGAGGGCCGCTACCTGCGCGGCGAGGCCCGCCCGCTGGAGGGCCTGCCGGTGGCGCTGAAGGAGGAGCAGCCGATCGCCGGGCACCCGCTGCGCGACGGGTCGCTGCTGCTGCGCGACAACGTGGCCACCGTCACCCACCCCATCGTGGACCGGATCGTGGCCGCGGGCGGGATCGTGCACGCCCGCACCACCACGCCGGAGTTCTGCGCGGCCGGGTTCACCCACAGCGACCTGTGGGGGATCACCCGCAACCCGTGGAGCCGGTCCCACTCGGCGGGCGGCTCGTCCGGAGGCTCCGGCGCGGCCCTGGCGGCGGGCACGGCGGCGCTGGCCACCGGCTCCGACATCGGCGGCTCGATCCGCATCCCGGCCGCCTTCAACGGCGTGGTGGGCTACAAGCCGCCGTACGGGCGGGTGCCGGGGCTGCCGCCGTACAACCTGGACCACTACTGCCACGACGGCCCGATGGCCAGGACCGTCGCCGACTGCGCCCTGCTGGAGAACGTCATCGCCGGCCAGGACCCGCGCGACGCGGTGTCCCTCCCCGCGCCGCCGCCGATCCCGCCGTACCGGGGGAACGTGGCCGGGCGCCGGGTGGCCCTGTGCGTCCACCTCGGCGACTACCCGGTCGAGGACGAGGTGGAAGCGGCCCTCCGGAACGCGGCCGAGGCGCTGACGGCCGTCGGCGCGGTGGTGGAGGAGATCGAGCTGCCCTGGCGCCGCGAGGAGATCATGCGCGCCGCGTGGGCCCACTACGGCGCCATCTTCGGCCCGATCATCGCCGAGGAGGTGGCCGCGCACGGCGAGGGCATCACCCGCTACGCCCGCGACTTCATGGAGCGCGCGCTCGGCGCCGAGGCGTCGTTCTACGAGGCCCTGAAGATCGAGGCCAGGGTGCACGCCGACCTCGCCGAGGTGTTCGCCCGGTTCGACGCGCTGCTGTGCCCCGCGTCCGGAACGCCGGCGCTCGCCGCGGGGGAGGACTACGTGGAGTCACCGCCGGTCGTGGCCGGGGTGACCCTGGACCACAACCTGGAGGTGCCGCTGACGGTCCCGTTCAACCTCGCCGGCCGGTGCCCGGTGCTGAGCGTGCCCACCGGCCGGTCCCGCGCCGGCGTGCCGACCGGAGCCCAGGTGGTCGGGCGTCCGTACGACGACCACACCGTCTTCGAGGTCGGCGCCGCGGTCACCGCGGCCCTGCCCTGGTACGCCGACGCCGCCTGGCGCCCCGAGCTGTAAGGAGATCGCCCATGAAGCGCCGGCACGGCGTCGAGCTCACCTACTACGACCTCGGGCGCACGCCCTTCTTCGCCTGCGCGGCCGACCAGCGCTTCTCGTACTGCCTGTACGTCCCGGAGACCTACGACGAGGCCGGCGCCAAGGTGTACGACCTGGTCGTCCTGGTCCACGGCACCGACAGGACCGCCGCCGAGTACCGCAACCTGTTCGCCGAGTGGGCCGAGCAGCGCGACTGCGTGGTGCTTGCCCCGCTCTTCCCCGCGGGGATCGGCACCCCGGGCGAGCTGCACGACTACAAGTTCATCGACTACGGCGGCATCAGGTTCGACCGCGTGCTGCTGTCCATGGTGGACGAGGTCGCCGCCAAGTACCGCGTGGACGCCCGCCGCATGCTCATGCACGGCTTCTCCGGCGGCGGCCAGTTCGCGCACCGCTTCCTCTACCTGCACCCCCGCCGCCTGCGCGCCGTCTCCATCGGCGCGCCGGGCCTGGTCACCCTGCTCGACCCCCGCTGGCCCTGGTGGGCCGGGACCCGCGACATGGCCGCCCGCCTCGGCGCCGAGCCCGACCTGCCCGCCATGCGCGAGGTCGCCGTCCAGATGATCGTCGGCGCCGAGGACACCGACACCTGGGAGATCACCGTCACCCCCCGCGACCACCTGTGGGTCGAGGGCGCCGACGCCGCCGGCGCCACCCGCATCGACCGCATCACCGCCCTGCGCCGCAGCTTCGAACGCGCCGGAATCCCGGTCCGCCTGGACGTCGTCCCCGGCGCCGCCCACGACGGCTTCACGGTCCTGGACACCGTCCGCGACTTCTTCACGCCCTACACGTCGGCCTTCAGCTCGGATCGGGCAGTGCGAACTCCAGGCAGGTGACGCCGCGGAGGTCGAGCCAGGCGCGGCCGGGGCCGCGGACCAGGCGGAACAGGACGGCCTCGCAGCCGGGGCAGCGGCCGACCAGGCCGGGGGCGTTGGTGTAGAGGACGGCCTGGGCGACGGTGGCGACGTTGCCGCAGGAGGCGCAGGTGCCGGTGGCGGCGGTGAGGTCGGTGGTGAAGATCTCGCGCAGGGCGCCGGCCGCCGCGTTGCCGTCGAGGTGGTCGGTGCTCATGCGGGTCCTCCCGTGGGGCCGAAGCGTTCGGTGCGGATCAGGGCGGGGTCGTGGCCGGCGGCCACCAGCAGGTCGGCGGCGGCCTCGACGAAGCCGGTGGGGCCGCACACGAAGCACAGCGGGCGCCGGTCGGGCGGCCAGGCGGCGGCGCGGACCAGGCCGGCGTCGATGCGGCCGGCCGGGCGGGGGTGTCCCCCGGGGGCCTTGCGGGTGTAGACGTAGGTCGGGGTGACGGCCTCGGCGTGGGTCTCCAGCTCCGCGGCGTACAGCATGGCGGAGTGCTCGCGGACGGAGTACAGCAGGCGGAACGGGGCGGTGCTGCCGGCCGCGGCGCGGGTGCGGATCATGGCCATCAGCGGCACGATGCCCGAGCCGCCCGCGACGAGCTGCACCGGCGTGGCGTCGGCGCGGGCCGGGTCCCAGACGAACCAGCCGCCGACGGGGCCGCGGATGTCGATCCGATCGCCGACCTCCAGCACCTCCACCAGGTACGGCGACACCTCGCCGTCGGGCACCAGCTCCACGGTCAGCTCCACCCGGGCGCCGTCGGCGGCCGAGGCGATGGAGTAGGACCGCTGGGCGGAGTAGCCGTCGGGGGCGGTCAGTCGGACGTCCACGTGCTGCCCGGCGACGTGGCCCGGCCAGCCGGGCACGTCCAGGACGATGGTGCGGGCGTTCGGCGTCTCCTGGCGCAGCGCCGCCACGGTGGCGACGCGCCAGGTCAGTCTCCCCAGTACCGTTGCTCGCGCCATGGGTCTCCGTAGTTGTGGTAGCCGGCGGTCTCCCAGAAGCCCGGCTCGTCGTCGTGCAGCAACTGGATGCCGCGCACCCACTTGGCGCTCTTCCACAGGTACAGGTGCGGGACCAGCAGCCGGGCCGGGCCGCCGTGCTCGGGTTCCAGGGGCTCGCCCTCGAACTCGTAGGCGATCCACGCCTGGCCGTCGAGGAGGTCCTGCAGCGGCAGGTTGGTGGTGTAGCCGCCGTAGGAGTGGACCAGGGCGTACTCGGCGGCGCTCTCGACGTCCTCGAACAGGGTGTCCAGCGACACCCCGCGCCAGGACGTGCCGAGCTTGGACCACTTGGTGACGCAGTGCAGGTCCACGGTCGGGGTCTGCGCGGGCAGCGCCATCAGCGCGGCCCAGTCCCAGGCGTGCTTCTCCCCGGTCTCGGTGGTGATCGTGAACTCCCAGTCCTCGGTACGCAACCGGGGCGTGGGCCCGGCCGACAGCACGGGGAAGTCGGTCACGAGATACTGCCCCGGAGGCAGATCCGGGTCGCCGGACCGCCGCCGTCCGAAGAAGCCACGAGACACGGTGGCCATGGCGTCTCACCTCCGTAGCAGAGCGCCCGACAAGCGTGCCGGATTGCCACGGGAGTGACAAGCAGCCCGCCTTGTCCAGTTTCGCATGTCGTTCTCGCCGGTCACGGGCGGCGGCGGTAGGCGCGCAGCCACAGGTCGATCCCGGCGTCCACGATGGCGTCGAGCTCGTCGTCGGGAAGCTCGCGCAGGCCGAACCGGCTGCGGTCGAGCGCGTCGTTGAGGGTCAGCACCACGAGCTGGTGGGCGGCGAGCGCGGGGTCGGCCACGTCGAGGACGCCGGTGGCGGCCTGCCGCTCGATCTCGCGGGCGAGCGACAGCTCGAAGGGCGAGCGGACCTGGGTCCATTCCGCCAGCAGCTCGGGGTGGCGCATCTGCTCGGTGATGACCAGGCGGCGGACGGCGGCGACGTCTCCCTGCCGGTTCAGCCGCGCCATGAGCCGGAACGTCGTACGCAGGTCGTGCTCAAGGTCGCCGGTGGCGGTCAGCCTGCCCGCGAACACATCCGCTGAGCCCGCGGTGACCGCGTGCTGCACCGCCTGGACGACCGCGGTGAACAACTGCTGCTTGCCGGCGAAGTTGTTGTAGATCGTCTGCTTCGACACCCCCGCCTCGGCGGCGATGACGTCGAGGTTCGCGTCGGTGTAGCCGTGCCGCAGGAACACCCGTTTGGCGGCCTCGATGATCTCCTGCCGCTTCCCGGGGCGGCCCCGGCGCCGGGGGGCCGCTTGACTTTCTGGACTCACGAGTCCAACAATAGCCAAGGAATAACTGGACTATCGAGTCTAAGAAAGGTGGGGACATGGCCGACGAAGACGTGGTGATCGTGGGCGGCGGGCCCAACGGGCTGATGACGGCGATCGAGCTGGCGCTCGGCGGGGTACGGCCGCTGGTGCTGGAGCGGCTGCCGGAGCCGGCCACACTGCCCAAGGCCAACGGCCTGGTCGGCCGGGTCGTGCAGGCGATGGACTACCGCGGCCTGTACGAGCGCTTCAGCGGCGAGCCCGGTCCGCCCACCCCGGCCCCGTACTTCTCCTTCGGCGCCCTGACCCTGGACATGGCCGGGTGGGACGGCAACGCGCTCTACACCCTGCCCATCCCGCAGCGCCGGATCGAGGAACTGCTGGAGCGGCGGGCGTCGGAACTGGGCGTACGCATCCGGCGCGGGCACGAGGTGACCGGGCTGGGTCAGGACGCCGGCGGCGTGACGGTGGACGTACGAGGCCCGCAGGGCGGCTATGAGCTGTGCGCGCGGTTCCTGGTCGGCGCGGACGGCGGGCACAGCACGGTCAGGAAGCTGGCCGGGATCGGCTTCCCCGGGGTGACCGAGGAGCGTTTCGCCGGGCACACCGGGCAGGCTCTGATCGACGCGCCGGTCGCCGTGCCCGGCGGCCACGGCGATCTGGACGTCCCCGGGGTGGGCCGGCTGCGTCCGGCGTCGTTCCTGCGCACCGAGCGCGGCTGTTTCGCGCACGCGATGTTCCGGCCGGGCGTCTACAGCGTCGCCGCCTTCGAGTGGGACCGGCCGCCCGCCGCGGAGGCGACGTTCCAGGACCTGCGGGCGGCGGTCTGCCGGGTCCTCGGCGCGGAGATCCCGATGAGCGAGCCGCCCGCCGAGCAGGGCGGGGCGTCGGTCAGGGTGCACGCCGGGATCAACTCCCGGCTGGCGGCGCGCTATCGCGCGGGCCGGATGTTCCTGGTCGGCGACGCCGCGCACGTCCAGTCCTCGGTGGGCGGGCCGGGGCTGAACCTGGGGCTGCAGGACGCGCTCAACCTGGGCTGGAAGCTGGCCGCGACCGTACGCGGCTGGGCGCCGGAGGACCTGCTGAGCACCTACGAGTCGGAACGCCGGCCGGTGGCCGAGCGAGTGATCATGCACAGCCGGGCGCAGACGGCCCTGCTGTCCCCGGGGCCGGACATCACCGCGCTGCGCGAGGTGTTCGGCGAGCTGCTGCGCGAGCCGGGCAACGTGCGGCACATCTCCGACCTGATGTCGGGCGCGGACACCCGCTACCCCGCCGGGTACGCCCCCGCCCACGCCCTCGCCGGCGGTTGGATGCCGGACCTGCCGCTGGCCGGGCGGGCCACCAGGGTGGCCGAACTGCTGCGTACGGCCCGGCCGCTGCTGCTCGACCTGGCCGGGCGACCGGAGTCGGTGGCGGCCGGCGCGGAGTGGGGTGAGCGGGTGGCGGTCGCCACCGCGTACGCCGAGGACCGTCCCGCCGACGCGGTACTGATCCGCCCCGACGGCTACGTGGCCTGGGCCGCCACCGGGCGGCCCGACCCCGACGGGCTCAGGCTGGCCCTGCGCACCTGGTTCGGCGACCCTCCGGCGCCGGTGGCGTAGCGCTCAGCGGGTGGCGGCCCGCTCGCGGGGGAGGATCGCCATCGCCACGATCGCCGAGAGCAGGAGCAGGGCGGTGCCGACGATGAAGGCGCGGCTGTAGCCGGCGGCGGGTGCGCCGTGGACGGCCGCGGCCACGGTGGCCAGGGCGGCCAGGCCGAGCGAGCCGCCCACCTGGCGCGAGGTGTTCAGCAGGCCGGACAGCAGGCCCGCCTCGCCGGGGCCCGCGCCCGAGGTGCCGGCCAGCGCGGCCGGGGTGAAGGCCAGCGAGCCCCCGAAGCACATGACCAGGCCGGGCAGCAGCACGCCGGTCACGTAGTCGCCGGCCATGACCGCCTGCCAGGCGAACCCGGCCGCGCCGATCAGCGAGCCGGCGGCGACCAGCGTACGGCGGCCGAAGCGGGGCATCAGCCGCGCCGACAGCCGGGAGCTCGCCATCATGGTCAGCGTGTGCGGGATGAAGGCCAGCCCGGTCTGGACCGGGGTGTAGCCGAGATCGACCTGCATGTGCAGCGACATGAAGTACCACATCGCGATGTACGCCGCGCCCGTGATCAGCATCACCAGCGTGCCGCCCGCCACCTGCCGGGAGCGGAGGAGGTGGAGCGGCACCAGCGGTGTGCGGCCGCGTCCGGTCAGGCGCCGCTCCCACAGCAGGAACGCGCCCAGCGCCACCGTCCCGGTCGCGAGCGGGGCGAGCGTCTGCCAGGCCGCCCAGCCGTACGTTTCGCTCTGCACGGTGCCGAACGCCACCAGCGAGATGCCCGACGTGACCAGGATCGTGCCCAGCACGTCCAGGCCGCCGCCGCCGAGGCGCACCCGGCTCTCGGCCAGCAGCGGCACCGCCGCCGCCACGATGGCCACCCCGACCGGCACGTTGATCAGCAGAATCCAGCGCCAGGACAGGTACTCCGTCAGCACCCCGCCCAGGATTCCGCCGACGGCCCCGCCCACCGCGCCGACGGCGGTCCAGGACGCGATGGCCCGGGTGCGGCGTGGCCCCTCGGTGAAGGTGGTGGTCAGGATCGTCAGCGTGGCGGGCGCGAGCACGGCGGCGCCGAGCCCCTGCACGACCCGCGCCGCGATCAGCAGCCCGGGGGTGTCGGCGAGCCCGCCGAGCAGGCTGGACACCGTGAACAGGGTCACCCCGGCCACGAACACCCGCTTGCGCCCGGCCAGGTCGGCGATCCGGCCGCCGAGCAGCAGCAATCCGGCGAACGTCAGCGAGTAGGCGTTGACCACCCACTGCAGCCCCGTGTCGTCGAAGCCGAGGTCGGCCTTGATGGCGGGCAGCGCGATGTTGACGATCGAGACGTCCAGCACCACCATGAACTGGCCCAGACAGGCCAGCACCAAAACGGCGCCGTACGCACGCGAGCCCCCCTCGGGGGCAAGCCGCGCGGTGGACTTTTCCTGCTCTGCCCCCTGACTCACCTGCGACATTCTAGGGAGTGAGGATTTTCCGCCTCACACCGGGAACCGCCATGGGCCGATCGGCCAAGTACCGGGTGATCGACCGCAGGGATCCCCCGAGAGGACAACGACGTGGCGAGCGCCCGGGCACTACTCGACGGCGCGGCCATGGACGACTCGTCATTGATCGAGCGTTCGCTGGCCGAGCCGGAACTCTTCGCGGTGCTGTTCGACCGGCACAGCGACGAGATCTTCCGCTACACCGCCCGCCGGCTGGGCGCCGAGATCGCCGAGGACGCGGTGGCGGACGTGTTCCTGATCGCCTTCCGCCGCCGCCACCGTTACGACGCCGCCCGCGCGGACGCCCGGCCGTGGCTGTACGGCATCGCCACCAACGTCGTCGCCCAGAACCGCCGGGCCGAGCGGCGGCGCAACCGGGCCATGGCCCGCATCGCGCCCGACCGGCCGGGCAGCTTCGACGAGCGCAGCGCCGAGCGCGTCACCGCCGAACGGCTCCAGCCGAGGCTGGCGCGCATCCTGCTCGGCCTGAGCGCGGCGGAGCGGGACCTGCTCCTGCTCGTGGCCTGGGCCGAGCTCACCTACGAGGACGCCGCCCAGGCCCTGGGCATCCCCATCGGCACCGTACGCTCCCGCCTGCACCGCGTACGCGCGAAGGTGCGCCGGGCGCTGGGCGGCGCCGACCCCTTCGACCCCGACGCATGAGCTGGAGAGACCTCCCATGATGGACGAAGAGATCAAGGTGTTCGCGGACGCCCGCCCGGCCGCGCCCTCGTACGGAGGGGAGGCGCGCGAGCGCGCGAGGCGCCGCCTGATGGCGGAGGCGGGGCGCCGCCGCACGTTCCCGCTGCTCGGCGGCGCGACGGGGGCGCGCCGCTTCCTGGGCTGGCAGGCCGTGGGCGCGTTCGCCGTGACGGTGGCCCTGGTGGGCGGGGTCACCGTCGCCGTCGGCTCGCAGGGCGGCCCCGCCTCCGTGGCCGGGCCCGCCTCGCGCCCGGAGTCGGCGGTCGTGGCCCGGTCCGGCGACTTCCCGGAACTGGAGCCGAAGCCCGGCCAGTTCCTGCTGTTCGAGTCCACGACCATGTACACGAGCGAGGGCGACGGCGAGATCTGGCTCTACCGCACCAACCGCAAGATGTGGCGTCCGGTGCACGGCGGCACGTCGGGTCTGCTGGAGATCGAATGGCTTGAGCCCCGGCCGTACCCCGGGCAGACGGTGCCGGAGGTGGCGAAGGAGGATGCGGAGGTCACCTCGCACTACGAGATCAAGGGCTACTGCCCCGGCGCGCCCGAGGAGGTGCGCCGCGACTACGCGTACCTGAGCACGCTCCCGGCGGACGCCGGGGAGATGCGCGCGTTCCTCTACCGGCAGCCGCACGGCGACGACGGCGACGACGACGCGTACGCCTTCGACGCCCTCAACGAGCTGTTCCGGGAGTCGTACATGCCGAGGGCGCAGCGCGAGGCCGCCTTCGAGGCCGGCAGGACGATCCCGGGCGTGACGGTGGCGCAGGACGTCGAGGACGCCGCGGGCCGCAAGGGCATCGCGCTCGGCCGGGAGCAGCACGGCCTGCTCACCCAGCTCATCTTCGACCCGGAGACGTTCGACTTCCTCGGCGAGCGCGGCACGGTGACCGGCACGGTGACTCCGCCGGCCCCCGTGGGCAGCACCCTCGCCCTGACCGCGCAGACCGGCGTCACGGTGGTGGACGCGCTGCCCGAGGACGTCACCGACGTCAATCCGGACGGAAGCTGCGACCCGGCCGGCGGGACGCGCGAGCCCGTCGGCTGACCTTCCGGGAATATACCCCCCATGGGTATGGTTGAGAGGGCCGGCAGCCATACCCATGGAGGACGCGGAGGTACCGATGGCGCACCATCACGAACACGCCCGGCACGGCCACGGGAAGGCGACGTGGCGCATGGCGGCGTCGGCCACCCTGCACTGCCTCACCGGCTGCGCCATCGGCGAGGTGCTGGGGCTGGTGATCGCCACCGCGCTGGGCTGGGGCGACGTGCCGTCGATCGCGCTGGCCGTCGTGCTGGCGTTCTTCTTCGGCTACCTGCTCACGCTGATGCCGCTGCGCCGGGCGGGCGTGGGCTGGGGCAGCGCCATCAAGCTGGCCCTGGCCGCCGACACGGTCTCGATCCTGGTCATGGAGATCGTGGACAACGGGGTCATGCTGGCCGTCCCCGGTGCCATGGACGCCGCCCTGACCTCGGTCCTGTTCTGGGGCGCCCTCGCCTTCAGCCTCGCGGTGGCCTTCGTGGTCACCACCCCGGTGAACAAGTGGATCATCGGCAAGGGCCGGGGGCACGCGGTGGTGCACGCCTACCACCAGTGACCCTTTTCCACCCTCCCGCCCCTGCGAACCGGGGTTCGGTGGGTCAGGCCCGCGCTATCAGATGTTCGATGCCGTCCAGGATGCGCTGGAGGCCGAACTCGAAGGCCCGGTCGGGAGCCGCCGCCGCGTTGTAGGCCGCGCCGGCGGCGGCGCCCACTCTGGCCGCGGTGGGGTGGCGGTCGGCGTCGAAGACCTTCTCCAGCAGCGGGGCCCATTCCTGCCACCACTGCTCGTCGGTCTTGCCGGTGTCGCGCTCCACCTGGCGCTGCTCCACGGCGGTGCGCACGGCGCCGTGCACGTAGTCGGACACCAGGGTGACCACCAGGTCCATCTCGATGTCGGTGAGGCCCAGGCCGTCCACGGCGCGCAGGTCGCGGTCGTACTTGGCGATCATGTTGGGGCCGAGGACCGGGCGGACCGTGGTGACGACCTGGAGCAGCCAGGGGTGGCGCAGGTAGAGGTCGCGGCTCTGGCGGGCGATGCGGGCCAGGCGGGCGCGCCAGCCCTCCTCCGCGGCCGGGTCCTCCTCCACGAGGGTCTCGCCGATCACGGTGTCGAGCATCACGTCGATCAGCTCGGCCTTGCCGGGGACGTAGGTGTACAGCGACATGGCCGTCACGCCGAGCTTGTCGGCGACGCGCCGCATGGACAGCGCGGCCAGGCCCTCGGCGTCGGCGATCTCGATGGCGACCCGGGCGATCCCGGCGACGGTGAACCGGGGCTTGGGCCCGCGCTTGGGACGGGAGTCCTGAAGGCCCCACAGCAGCTCGATGCTGCGCTTGGGGTCGCCGCCGCTCGTCTGCTCCGTGGTCACGTCGCCATTCTCCTCTGGAAATCCCGCTGGAAACTCTCTACAGCGTAAGCTATACTCGCCGCGTTACTCCATACACCGTAGAGAGATATGGAGATGGTCATGGGGAACGCGGTGGTCGCCGCGGGGCTGCGCAAGGCGTACGGGGGCGGGGACAAGCGCCACGTCGCGCTCGACGGCCTCGATCTGACGGTGCCGGCCGGCACCGTGCACGGGCTGCTCGGGCCGAACGGCGCGGGCAAGAGCACGACCGTGCGCATCCTGTCCACGCTGCTGCGGCCTGACGCCGGGCGGGCCGAGGTGCTCGGGCACGACGTCGTACGCGAGGCGTCCCGGGTGCGCTACCTGATCGGCATGGTCGGGCAGAACGCGGCGGTCGATGAGATTCTGAGCGGGCGGCAGAACCTGGCCATGTTCGGCCGCCTGTACCACCTGAGCGGCAAGGAGGCCGACCGGCGCGCGGACGAGCTGCTGGAGCTGTTCGGCCTGGCCGGCACCGGGCGCAAGCCGGTCAAGGAGTACTCCGGCGGCATGCGGCGCCGCCTCGACCTGGCCGCGGGGCTGATCCTCTCGCCGCGGGTGCTGTTCCTGGACGAGCCCACGACCGGGCTCGACCCGCGGGGCCGCACCGAGGTCTGGTCGGCCGTGCGCACGCTGGTCGAGGCCGGCACCACCGTGCTGCTCACCACGCAGTACCTGGAGGAGGCCGACCAGCTCGCGCACGACATCTCGGTCATCGACAAGGGGCGCGTCGTGGCAGGGGGCACGCCGGACGCGCTGAAGGCGAAGCTCGGCGGCGACCGGATCGAGTTCGTGGTGCACGACGCGTCCGACCTCGCGCCGGCGGCGGCCCTGGCCACCCGCCTGGGCGACGGTGAGGCCGAGATCGACGAGGACGCCCGGCGCGTCGGCGTGCCGGTGAAGGACCGGGTGTCGGCGCTGATCGCGCTGGCCCGCGCACTCGACGAGGCCGGCATCGCGGTGGAGGACATCGCGCTGCGCCGGCCCACCCTGGACGAGGTCTTCCTGACGATGACGGGGGTGGCGGCATGAACACCGTGGGATCGCGGCTCGGGTGGGCCGTGCGCGACGGGTGGACGATCACCCGGCGCGACCTGACCCACCTGGCCAACCAGCCGTGGCAGCTCGTGGTGTCGCTGCTGTTCCCGATCATGATGGTGCTGATGTTCGGCTACCTGCTCGGCGGCGCCATGACGGTGCCGGGCGGGGGCGACTACCGGGAGTTCCTGCTGCCCGGCATGTTCGGCCTGACCATGGTGTTCGGCCTGGAGCGCACGCTGATCGCGATCAGCACGGACGCCTCCAAGGGGGTCACCGACCGGTTCCGCTCGATGCCCATGTCGGGCTCGGCGGTGGTGCTCGGCCGCTGCGCGGCCGACCTGCTCGACTCGGTGGTCGTACTGGCGATCCTGGCGGGCTGCGGCCTGCTGATGGGCTGGGACTGGCACCGCGGCCTGGACCAGGCGGCGCTGGCGTTCGGGCTGCTGCTGTGGCTGCGCTTCGCGATGTTGTGGGTCGGCATCTATCTGGGCCTGATGCTGCCAGGGCCGGAGATGGTGATGGCCGCGCAGATCCTGGTCTGGCCGTTCGGCTTCCTGTCCAGCACCTTCGCCTCCCCCGACACCATGCCGGGCTGGCTCGGCGCGGTCGTGGAGTGGAACCCGCTGTCGGCCACGGTGTCGGCGGCCCGGGAGCTGTTCGGCAACCCGGGCGTGGGCGGCGACTCCTGGGCCGCGGCGAACGCCCTGCCGCTGGCCCTGGCCTGGCCGCTGCTGCTCACCGCGATCTTCTTCCCGCTGTCCGTACGCCGCTACCGCCGCCTCAGCCGCTGAAGAGAGGAATCACGTGTCGCAGGATCCGATCAGGGTCGCCGGAGCCCGGGAGAACAACCTCAAGCACGTCTCGGTGGAGATCCCCCGGCGCGAGCTGACCGTCTTCACCGGCGTGTCAGGGTCGGGGAAGTCGTCGCTGGTGTTCGACACCATCGCCGCCGAGGCGCAGCGCCAGCTCAACGAGACCTTCACCGCCTTCCAGCGTACGTTCCTGCCCAAGTACGGCCAGCCGGCGGTGGACTCGATCGAGAACCTCTCGGCCGCGATCGTGGTGGACCAGAAGCGGATCGGCGGCAACTCCCGCTCCACCGTCGGCACGGTCACCGACATCTACGCCCTGCTGCGGCTGCTGTTCTCCCGGATCGGCACCCCGCACGCCGGGGAGTCCTCCCGGTTCTCCTTCAACGACCCCGCCGGCATGTGCCCGGAGTGCGAGGGGATCGGCAAGGTGATCACGCTCGACCTGGACCGGTTCCTGGACCGGTCGAAGTCGTTGAACGAGGGCGCGCTGCTGCACCCGCAGTTCGCGGTGGGCGGCTGGTTCTGGGGGATCTACGCCAACTCCGGGCTGTTCGACAACGACAAGAAGCTGTCGGACTACACCGAGGACGAGTGGGAGCTGCTGCTGCACGGCTCCGGGGTGAAGGTGCCGCTCTCCTGGCAGGGCGGCCAGGTGAACTCCAGCTACGAGGGTGTGGTCACCAAGTTCACCCGGCTGTACATCAAGAAGGACACCGGCGAGATGTCCGAGCGCAACCGGGAGGTCTTCCAGCGGTTCGTCACCTCGGCGGTCTGCCCGCTGTGCCGCGGCGCCCGGCTCAACCAGGCGGTGCTGGAGTGCCGGATCGGCGGCCGGAACATCGCCGAGATGGCCGCGATGGAGGCCGGCGACCTGGTCGGGGTGCTGGCCGCGATCGACGACCCGGTCGCGCGGCCCATCGTGGCCGGCCTGGTCGAGCGACTGGGCAACCTGGTCGCGATCGGGCTCGGCTACCTGAGCCTGGACCGCGAGACCGCCACGCTGTCGGGGGGCGAGTCGCAGCGGATCAAGATGGTGCGCCACCTCGGCAGCGCCCTGATCGACATGCTCTACATCTTCGACGAGCCCAGCGTCGGCCTGCACCCGCGCGATGTGCGCATGCTCAACGACCTGCTGCGCAAGCTGCGCGACAAGGGCAACACGGTGCTGGTCGTGGAGCACGACCGCGACGTGATCGAGATCGCCGACCACGTGGTGGACATGGGGCCGGGGGCGGGCGCGCACGGCGGCGAGGTGGTCTACCAGGGCCCGGTCACCGGCCTCGCGGAGTCGGGCACCCTGACCGGTACGCACCTGCGCCACCGGCTCCCGGTCAAGACCGAGGTCCGCGAGCCCACCGGCAAGATGATGATCAGCGACGCGACCCTGCACAACCTGCGAGGCGTGACGGTGGGCATCCCCACCGGCGTGCTGACCGTGGTCACCGGCGTGGCCGGGTCGGGCAAGAGCACCCTGATCAACGAGGTGTTCCTGCGGCAGCACCCGGGCGCCATCGCCATCGACCAGTCGGCGGTGGGCGCCTCGATCCGGTCCACCCCGGCCACCTACACCGGCCTGATGGACCCGGTGCGCAAGCTGTTCGCCACGGCCAACGGGGTGAGCCCGGCGCTGTTCAGCTTCAACTCCAAGGGCGCCTGCCCCGAATGCCAGGGTCTCGGCATCGTCTACACCGACCTGGCGTTCATGGAGGGGCTGCGCTCGCGCTGCGAGGCGTGCGGCGGACGGCGGTTCCGGGAGGAGGTGCTCGGGCACACCCTGCGCGGCCGGTCGATCAGTGACGTTCTGGACATGACCGCCGCGGAGGCGCTGGAGTTCTTCGCCGGGGAGCGCAAGCTGCGCCCGGTGCTCCAGGCGCTGAACGACGTGGGCCTGGACTACCTGACCCTGGGCCAGCCGCTGAGCACGCTGTCGGGCGGCGAGTGCCAGCGGATCAAGCTGGCCACCGAGCTGCACAAGACCGGAACGGTGTACGTCATGGACGAGCCGACGACCGGCCTGCACATGTCGGACGTCGGGAACCTGCTCCGGATCATCGACGGGCTGGTCGAGCGGGGCAACTCGGTGATCGTGATCGAGCACGACCTGGACGTGATCAAGAACGCCGACTGGATCATCGACCTGGGCCCCGAGGGCGGCGCGAAGGGCGGCCGGGTCCTGTTCGAGGGCCCGCCCGCCCGGCTGCTGACCGCGACCGGCTCCCACACGGCGGAGTACGTACGCGCCGACGTCGGCTGAGGCACCCCGGCCGGCCGGGCGGGCTCACCGGGTGCGGGCGGCCCGCCACAGGGTGATCGCGATCCACAGGCCGCCGAGCGCCACCAGCGCGCCGTGCGCGATCCGGATCGCGGGCGTGCCGAAGAACTGCGGGAGCAGCAGGGCGAAGCCGATCGCCAGCGGCAGGCCGCTCCACCGCTGCGGCATCCCGGAGCGGTGGAGCGCCACCGCCGCGAGCACCGCGGCGGCGCCGAGCAGCAGCAGGCCGGCGGCGAACGTCGCGATGGCGGCGGGGACGTAGCGGACCTGGTCGAACAGCTCGATCAGCGAGGCGTCCCCGTCGCGCACGGCCCGCTGTGCGATGGCGTGCAGCCCGAACGTCTCGGCCCCGTAGTACGGCAGCGTGAGCCCGACGCCCGCCCACCCGGCGACCACGGCGGCCGGGCCCGCGCGCCCCGGCGTCATCCGGCGCAGCGCCATCAGCCCGGCGGCGAACAGCACGTACGCGGCGCACGCGGCGAGGTGGGCCGCGATCCACGCCCCGGACGACAGCGCCACGGCCCCCGCCATCGTGGTCTCGTCGGAGTAGGGCCGGGTGGCCTGGTACAGCAGGAACAGCACTCCCGCCGCGCCGAACGCGAACGCCCCGGCACGGGCGGTGAAGCCGGTGAAGCCGGTGGAGTCGGTGGAGCCGGTGACGCCGGCGGAGGTCGTGGTGCCGGCGGGGACGGTGAGGGGGGCCATGCGCTGCTCCTTGTCGGGACCGGTGATCCGTGCCGAGAGCACCGCTCTCGACTGCTGCAAGCATGCGGCAAAGCGGCGCACTCTGTCAAGAGCAGTGCTCTCGGAACGGGCGGGCCATACCGGCTACGATCGACGCATGAGGGTGACGGCGCTGACCGGGGCGGGCATCTCCACCGAATCCGGCATTCCCGACTATCGCGGGCCCAGCGGTGTGTGGCGCACCGATCCCGAGCACGAGAAGCTCGTGACGTACGAGTACTACATGGCCGACCCCGACATCCGGCGGCGCTCCTGGCTGCGCCGCAGGGACCACCCGGCCTGGAACGCCGAGCCCAACGCCGGCCACCTCGCGCTGGCGCGGCTGCCCGAGGCGTGGATCGTCACCCAGAACATCGACGGCCTGCACCAGCGGGCGGGCTCACCGCCGGAACGCGTGCTCGAACTCCACGGCAACATGTACGGCGCCGTCTGCACGGCCTGCGGCGTCCGCTCCACCACCCAGGAGGCCATCGACCGGCTGCTGGCCGGCGAGAGCGACCCGCCCTGCCTCGACTGCGGCGGCATCCTGAAGACGGCCACGATCATGTTCGGCCAGCAGCTCGACCCGGCCACGCTCACCATGGCGGT
This sequence comes from Thermocatellispora tengchongensis, assembly GCF_014202315.1. Taxonomy (GTDB): domain Bacteria; phylum Actinomycetota; class Actinomycetes; order Streptosporangiales; family Streptosporangiaceae; genus Thermocatellispora; species Thermocatellispora tengchongensis. The sequence goes on from NZ_JACHGN010000024.1 coordinate 47,747, forward strand.
GCACGCGGCGCAGGAGTGCGACCTGTTCCTCGCGATCGGCACCTCGCTCCAGGTGCAGCCCGCGGCGTCGCTGGTCAGCGTGGCCGTGGAGGCCGGGGCGCGGCTCGTGATCGTCAACGCCGAGCCGACGCCGTACGACGACCTGGCCGAGGAGCTGGTGCGCGAGCCGATCGGCACCGCGCTGCCGCGCATCTGCGCCGAGCTGATCGGAGCCGACCCGAGCTGAGCTTGCGCCGGACCTGGGCTGAGTTGATCAGCTCCTGGGGGCGCGGGCCACGTCCACCTCGAACCGGGTGCGGTCGGCGCGGTTGTAGGAGACGAACGTCTCCACCGCGCGGCCCGTCTCGTCGTAGCTGACGCTGCGCAGCACCAGCAGCGGGGCGCGCGGGCCGATGCCGAGCAGGGCGTCGATCTCGGGCGTGGACAGCAGGGCCTCCAGCGAGCGGTGGCCGTGCGAGAGCGCCACGCCGTACTTGTGCTCCAGCAGGTCGTACAGCGAGGTGAGGGTGAGGTCCTCGGTCTCCAGGCCGGGCGCGACCGAGGCCGGGATGTAGGTGGTGGTGTAGACCCAGGGCTCCTCGTCCACGTAGCGGACGCGCTCCAGGAACACCACCGGGCTGCCGGGCGGGATGCGCAGCTCGGCGGCGACGGGGCCGGGGGCGGGCACGATCTCCAGCGCGCGCACGTCGCTGCGCAACGTGGCGCCGCGGTGGGTGACCTCTTCGTGCAGGCCGGTGAGCGACTGCACCAGGCCCTGGGCGGCCTTGGGCGGCGAGACGTACGTGCCCCGCCCGCGCACCCGGTGGATCAGCCCTTCGAGCTCCAGCTCCGCGAGGGCCTGGCGGACGACGGTGCGGGAGACGTCGTAGCGCGCGCACAGCTCGTGGTCGCCGGGCAGGCGGTCGCCCGGCGCGTAGACGCCGTTGCCGATCTGGTCGAGGAGGAGGGACTTGAGCTGGTAGTACAGCGGGAGGGGCGAGGAGCGATCGATGCCGGTCGCTCTGCTGCTCATGGCATCGAAGGATATCGGAACCGTCGTTAACGTAGTTGTAATGACAGGATACATGAATTACGGTTCTCCCGACCCCTCTACCCCCCATCGCAAGGACGGTCGGTATGACGGATCGCCCACCTCGCCCACCCAGGCTCCTCACCCGGCTCGCGTTAGCGGCGCTCACCCTGCTCCCCATCGCACTCGCCGCCCCCGCGCACGCCGGCGCCGCCGACGCCGCGCACACCGTGCGGATCGACCCGGACACCGTGGTGCAGCAGGACTTCCGCGGCATCGGCGTGAACGTGATCCCGGGCAGCACCATGGAGGGCACCACCAAGCTCGGCTATGACGACGCCGACTGGGAGATGGACGTCAAGCGGATCATGACGATCCGGCCCAAGGTCGCCCGCCTGTGGTTCCAGATCGACTGGATGGAGACCGCCAAGGGCGTGTACTCCTGGGACAACCCCCGGATGCGCGCCTTCTACAAGTACCTGGACGCGTTCAAGGCCGCCGGCACCGAGGTCGAGCTGAACTTCGGCTGGAAGGTCGGCAAGTCGGCGCACGACTGGTTCGTCATCCCGGGCGTCGATCCCTACATCAGCGCGCCCGCCGACCTCGACGCGTACGCCGCCTCCACCTCCGCCGCGCTGGACCAGCTCATCCGCAAGCGCGGCTACTCCAACATCAAGTACCTGACCTTCTACAACGAGCCCAACGGGAGCTGGGACTTCGAGGTCCCCGGCGACCAGAAGGCGTACTACGCCGAGATGGTGCGCAAGGCCGACGCCCGGCTGAAGGCCGACGGGCTGCGCGACCTGGTGGAGATCTGGGCGCCGGAGGAGGTGGACCAGAGCTGGACCCAGTACATGGCCGCCAACGCCGCCGACGTGATCGACGGCTACAGCTTCCACGTCTACGGCGCGTCGTACGACCAGCTCACCGCGGCCATCGCCGCCCGCAAGGCCGCCGCGGGCGCCAAGCCGGTGCACATGACCGAGTTCGGCTGGCACGACCCCGACGCCAGCGGCTGGGACTCCGGCTTCGCCAACCACGTGATCAAGGGCAGCCAGGACGGCCTGGGCTCGGCACTGGTCTGGCAGCTCAACGGCGTGTGGACCGCCGACCCCGACGGCGACACCAACGGCTCGTTCAACCTGTGGGACTCCTGGCTGCTGTGGCCCACGCCGACCAAGAGCTACTACTCGGCCGGGCTGATGATGCGCTACGTCCCCGCGCACAGCCAGGTCGTGGCCGTGGACACCGGCACCCCCGACCTGCGCGCCACCGCCTTCCGCGCCAAGGACGGCAACTGGACGATCGTGCTGGAGAGCAAGGCGGGCGCCGCCAAGGACGTCACCTTCGACTTCGGCGGGCTCGACGTGGGCCGCACCTTCCGCAAGTTCGTCTACCAGGACGACGTGACCCGGGACGCGCACGCGCTGCTGCCCGTCTCCTCCGGCGCCTTCCCCGCGGGCACGTCCTTCACCGACACCGGCCTCGGCGAGGAGTACACCGTCGCCGTCTACACCACCGCGCCGCCGCAGACGCAGGTCAAGGTCACCCCGCTGACCACGCAGGTCGCCTCCGGCAAGTCCGTGCAGCTCGGCGCGTCCGTGCTGGACAACACCGGCGGCGTCACCTGGAGCGTCGTCGGCGGCGCGGCCAACGGCCACGTCTCCCCGTCCGGGCGCTACCACGCCCCGGCCGTCACCACCGAGCGCACGGTCGCGATCCGCGCCACCAGCAAGAGGGACCCGAGCGCGTACGGCGTCGCGCACGTCACGGTGGTGCCGTCGCCGCGGCCCGACACCGTCCAGGTGCCGGAGCTGAGCCTGAAGGACGGCGTGTACCAGTCGGCCGAGGCGGTGTTCATCACCACCAAGACGCCCGGCGCCACGATCCGCTACACGATCGACGGCTCCGAGCCGACCCACGCCTCCCCGCTCTACACCCGGCCGATCATCCTGCCCGAGGCGCTGACCACCCGTGTCCGCGCGTTCGCCTACAAGTCGGGCATGAAGGACTCCGGCCAGGTGGACGGGGTGTACAAGGTGCTCCAGGTGAGCAGCGCGCCCGACGGCTACCGGTTCTGCATGTACGAGGGCGATCGCTGCCACTTCGAGGGCGAGGCCAGCGTGGCGTTCGGCGCCGACGGGCTGTTCAACTACGGCACCTTCACCGACGGCGTGGAGTGCGAGGCCGAGAACTTCGGCGGCGACCCGATCCCGGGCGTGGAGAAGCGGTGCTACTACAACCCGGAGGTCCCCGAGGAGACCCCGGTCGTCACCGTCTACAACGCCGGCTTCGAAAAGCCCGCCACCCCCACGGCCAGGCCGGGCCCGTTCACCAACGGGTGGACCTTCAGCGACCGGGCGGGCGTGCAGAACAACGCGGGCCCGTTCCACCCGGCCCCGGCGCCCGAGGGCGTGCAGACCGCCTACCTGAAGACCGACGGCGGGGTGCCCGGCCGGTTCAGCCAGGAGATCAACTTCAAGCCGGGGACGTACCAGGTCAGGTTCAAGGCGGCCAAGCGGACCGACTTCGGCGGGCCGCAGTCCTTCGACGTGTTCTACGACGACACCAAGATCGGCTCCTACACCGCCAACTCCGGCGCGTTCGTCTCCTACTCCACCGACACCTTCGAGACCCCGGGTGGCAAGCACACGATCGCCTTCGTCGCGACCACGACCGAGGGCGACAACACCGCGTTCATCGATCAGGTGCAGGTCGGGCTGCCCAAGCCGCCCGAGCCGCCCACGCTGATCAACGCGGGCTTCGAGTCGCCCGCCGTCACCGGCTCCAAGATCGGCCCGTTCACCGACGGGTGGACCTTCAACAGCCGGGCGGGCATCCACCACAACGGCGGCCCGTTCGGCACCGGCGCCGCACCCGCCCCCGAGGGCGAGCAGACCGCGTACCTGAAGACCGACGGCGGGGTCAACGGCACGATCGAGCAGACCCTGTCCTTCGCGCCGGGGACGTACACGCTGTCCTTCAAGGCGGCCAAACGCAACGGCTTCGGCGGGCTGCAGACCTTCGACGTGTACTACGACGACCGGGTCATCGGCACCTACACGCCCTCGACCGCGGAGTTCACGGCGTACACGACGCAGGAGTTCACGGCCACGGCGGGCACCCACACCCTGAAGTTCGCCGCCACCAGCACCACGGGCGACAACACGGCCTTCATCGACCAGGTCACCCTGACCCTGTCCGAATGACCCGCACGCACGATCGGCCCGTGCGTGTGGATCACGAGTAATAAATAAGTATCTTGCAAGGATTCCGGGATGGAATGGTCCCGGCGCGGTGGAGGCGTGTGCCGCCGCGCCGGGACCGTTTTCCCGGGAGGCCCCATGACGGTGATCGTGGTGATCGCGATCCTCGCCCTCATCGTGCTGGTCATGCTGGTGGCGGGCGTCACCGCGTACCGGCGGCTGGTGCGTGCCGAGCGTGCCGTGGCGGAGACCTGGGCCGCGATCGACGCCGAGCTGAGGCGGCGCCACGACCTGGTGCCCGAGCTGGTGCGGCTCGTCGCCGCCGGGCAGGAGCGCGGGGTGCTGGAGGCGGTGGACCGGGCCCGCGCGACCGCCGTGGGCGCCAAGGAGCCGCGTGACCGCGCCGTCGCCGAGAGCACCCTGACCAGGGCGCTGCGGTCATTGGCCGAGGGGGCGGACGGGTACGCGGCGCACGGCGGCCGGATCGTCGCGCTGCGCGCGGAACTGGCCGCCGCCGAGGACCGCATCGACCGTCTGGGCACGGCGTACAACGAGGCGGTGATCGCCTACAACGCCGCGATCCAGGCCCGGCCCGCGAACATCGTGGCCGGCATGACCGGCTTCACCCGCCGCGACCTGTTCCAGGCCCGCACCTACGCCGCCACGTGAAGCCGGTACCCCTGAGCCACCCGTGAGAGCTATGTCAGCCGGAAGGTGGCCTTGAAGGTGTCGATCAGCGGGCCGAACTGGGCCCAGTCGCCCTCGGGGGCGAAGAAGAACACCATCGCGTAGCCGCCGGAGTCGCGCACGAGGCAGCGTGCGTACATGCGCAGCCGCGCGCTGGGCAGCTCCTTGAAGTTGAAGGCGAACTCCAGCTCGGCTCCCCGGTGCTCGCCGACGGTCACCTGTCTGAGCGCGATCTCCTTGTACGTGCCCGGGGCCACCAGGCTCTCCTGGAGGCCGGCGGTGAGCTCCCGCATGAGCTGCTCGGGCGACCTGGTCCACTTCTTCGTCTGGGCGGCGTTGAGCCCGAGGACCGTGGCCTGTAGGTCGAGCAGGCCGGAGCGGGGCTTGGACCAGCTCGGGCCGTCGTCGTCCTTCTCCCACCCGTCGGGCACCGCGACCTCGAAGCCGCGCTCGTCGCGGTACAGCGTGAACCCGGACGGCAGCGACGCGGTGCCACTCGGAGCCGGGGCCGTGCTCGCCGTTGGGTCCGTTGCCGCCGTCCTCTGATCCGTTGCCGTCGTCTGATCCGCAGCCGCCGTCCGGGTCGCCGTCGTCTGATCGGCCGTCGTCGGCGGCGTCTCGCCGGTCAGGCCGGTCGCGCGCGCCGCGAGCACGATCCCGGCCACGGCCAGCGCCGACGCCGCCACCGCGATGCCCGAGAGCACCTTGGTGCGGCGGCGCGAGCCCTCGTCCCGGGGCGGGACCGGGGCTGTCTGCTGGGCGCCCGGGACCAGGAGCGGGATCGCCTGCGGGGCGGTCAGCCGCCGGGACGGGTCCTTGACCAGCAGCCCCTCGATCAGCGGGCGGAGCCGGGCCGCGTGCTGGAACGGGGCGGGCGGCCGGCTCAGGATCGCCGCGATCACCGCCATGCCGGTGTCGCGCTCGAACGGCCGGCGGCCCTCCACGGCCTCGTACAGGGTCACGCCCAGGGCCCACAGGTCGGAGGCGGGGCCGGCGCGGTGGCCCTCGATCAGCTCGGGGGCGAGATAGGCGGGCGTGCCGATCAGGTTGCCGCCGGTCAGCTCGCTGGTCTCGCGGGACGCCCCGGCCGCGATGCCGAAGTCGGTCAGCACGACCCGGTCGCCGCTGATCAGGATGTTGCCCGGCTTGACGTCCCGGTGCACCACCCCCGCCTCGTGCGCGGCGGCCAGCGCCGCGAGCACGCGGGCGCCGATCTCCATCACGCGGTCCTCGGGCAGGGGGCCGGCCTCGCGGATCTCCTCGGCCAGCGAGCGGCCCTCGACCAGCTCCATGACGATCCACGGCACGCCGTCTTCCTCGACCACGTCGTACACCGTCACGATGCCCGGGTGGCCGCGCAGCCGGGCGGCCGAGCGCGCCTCGCGCATGGTCCTGCGCAGGCTCTCCTCGCGCCGGGCCGGGTCGGCGACGAGCAGCACCTCCTTCACGGCCACGGTCTGGTGCAGCACGCCGTCCCAGGCCCGCCAGACGACGCCCATGCCACCTTGGCCGAGCGGGGCCCGCAGCTCGTAGCGGCCCGCCAGTACGCGCGCACGGTGATCCGGCATGGCCCCCAAAACTATCGTTCGCCCGGCGAGTCAGGCGAGCCGGGCGGCGCGCTCCTCCAGATAACGCCGCTCCGGCAGGCTGTCGGTACGCCCGGCGGCCAGCCGGTAGCTCTCGCGCGCGGCGGCCGGGTCGCCGGCCATCTCCAGCAGGTGCGCCCGCACGGCGTGCAGGCGGTGGTGCCCGGCGATGCGCTCGTCGGAGTCCAGGTCGTCCAGCAGGCACAGCCCGGCGCCGGGGCCGTGCACCATGGCGTAGGCGATGGTGCGGTTGAGCGTGGCCATCGGGTTGGGCGACAGCCGGTCCAGCAGGTCGTACAGGGCCAGGACCTGCGGCCAGTCGGTCTCCTCGGCCGACGGCGCCTCGGCGTGCACGGCGGCGATGGCCGCCTGCACCTGGTACGGCCCGATCGGCGCGCGGGCCAGCGTCTCGGTGATCAGGGCCACCCCCTCGTCGATCAGCTTCCGGTCCCACAGCGACCGGTCCTGCTCGGCGAGCGGCACCAGCGCGCCGTCAGGGCGCGTACGGGCCGGGCGGCGGGCGTCGGTGAGCAGCATCAGCGCGAGCAGCCCGGCCACCTCGCCGTCGCCGGGCAGCAGCGCGAGCACGGCCCGGGTGAGCCGGATCGCCTCCACCGTCAGCTCGGCGCGGTGCAGGTCGGGCCCCGACGTCGCGGTGTACCCCTCGTTGAAGATGAGGTAGAGCACGTGCAGCACGACGCGCAGCCGCTCCCCGCGCTCCGCCTCCGGGGGCATCGCGAACCGGCCGCCGCTCGACTTGATCTTCTGCTTGGCGCGGCTGATCCGCTGCGCCATCGTGGCCTCGGGCACGAAGAACGCCCGCGCGATCTGCGCCGTGGTGAGGCCGCCGACCGCGCGCAGCGTGAGCGCGACCTGCGACGGCGGCGACAGCGCGGGGTGGCAGCACAGGAACAGCAGCGTCAGCGTGTCGTCCTCGGCGGCGCCCGGGTCGTCCTCGTCGGCGGAGGACGCCACGAACTCGTCGGCCGGCGCCAGCGAGGCCGCGGTCGCCTCCCTGCGCCGCCTGGCCTCGTCGCTGCGCACCTGGTCGGCCATCCGGCGTGCGGCGACGGTGATCAGCCAGCCGCGGGGGTTGTCCGGGACCCCTTCCTCCGGCCACTGCACGGACGCGGCGAGCAGCGCCTCTTGCACCGCGTCCTCGGCGGTGTCGAAGTCACCGTAGCGGCGTGCGAGCACGCCCAGCACCTGCGGCGCCAGCTCGTGCAGCAGCTCCTCGATCCGCCTGTCCACATCTCCCGTTCTTACCAGAACATCCGGGTACGGGCAGACGAATATCCCGCGGTTTCGGGTGCCGAATCCATCGGCGAGTTCCGAATCGCTGCGATTCGGTGATGCCGGGAAGGCGCGGAACGGCTGCACTTCAGCGCATTTCCCTATAGCCTCTCCAGGTTCCGGTAATCGACCATTAAACAAAGGGAATAGCCGTGGGCCGGTCGTGGGCGGAGTTGCCGACCGGGCGGGTCGTCCGCCTGCGTGGCGCGAGCGTGGACGCCCTCGTCACCGCCGTGGACCCGCTGCCTTCCGGCGCCCCGGCAATTGTCGTGTACGTGGTGCACGTTGCGCCGGAAACACCGGGCGCGCCGGAAACGCCGGCGGAAATCGCGTCGGCCGTTCTGGCCGATCTGGAATCGGCGGCCATCGCGCTCTATCCCGCCTGGCTTCCCGGCGCCGAGGGGATCGAGGGGCCGGGAGGCGCCGGGGTGCCGGCCGTACGCGCCCTGGCCATGCGCCTGGCGGCCACCACCCGCCACTTCGGCCCCTTCCTCGCCGACCTCGCCGAGACCGCCCTGCGCGGCCACGCCCCGCAGCGTCCCCGCGCCTTCGCCCCCGAGGTGCGCGCCGCCGGCCTGCGCCGCGTCATCGCCGCCGGCTACCGCCGCCCCGGCGCCGCCCTGCTCGTCCAGGTCCCGCCGGGGCTCCCGGCGCGGAGCGAGTCGGCGCTGCTCGCCGCCTGCGACTGGCTGTGTCACCGGGGCGGCTTCGCGGTCTGGCTCACCGGCACCCCGCTCGCCACGGCGAGCCACACCGACGGCCACACCGAAAGCCGCACCCACATCGACACCCACATCGACGGCCACACCGGCGCCCACATCGACTCCGTCACCGTCACCCTGCCCGAGCCCGCGACGCGCCTGCCCCGGCCGGCACGGGGCGCGTACTTCCCGGCGCTGGCCGGCAGGCCGCATCCGTTCAGCCGGATCGAGCGGCACCTGGAGCGCGCCCTGTCGGCCTGCGACTGGGCGGCCGGCCGCGAGTGGAACCAGACCCACCGCTTCGGCCCGCTGCACAACCCGATCCGGGTGGACCTGCTGTGGCGCGCCGAACGCTGCGTGGTGGAGATCGACGGCGACGAGCACCGCCGGAAGGCCGAGGCCGACCGGCAACGCGACCACGACCTCGAAGCGGAGGGCTATGCGGTCCTCCGGGTCACGAACGCCGAGGTGGAGCACGCCACCGAGGCGGTCGTCCAGCGCATCCGCCGGTTCGTGACGGATCGAAGGAAGGAACGACCATGCCGGAACACGGCTTCACCCTCACCCAGCTCGCCGCCCTGCTCGTCCTGATGGCCGAGGCCAGGGAGATTCCGAACACCGAGCTCAGGGAGGTGTACGGCATCGATCTGAGCGGTAAGAACCGCATCGCGCTCAATGACATGAAGCTGGTCGAGACCCGCAGGGTCGGCCGGAGGAACGTCCATGTCCTCACCGACGGCGGCTGGGCGCGCATGACGGACGAGATCAGGGCGGGCGTCCAGACCCCCAGGGGCGGGGCGATGGGCGGTGTGGTGCGCGCCCTGCTGGCCGCGATCGACCGCGACCTCGACCGCACCGGCCGGCGGCCCGCCGAGTTCTTCTACACCCCGCCGCAGGTGGACCTGGAGGACGCCATCCGCGCCGCGTACGCCGACCTGGCCCGCGAGCCCGGCGGCTGGGTGAGCCTCACGGACCTGCGCCCGCGCGTGCCCGCCGAGAAGGCGCAGGTCGATGAGGCGCTGCGGCGGATGGTCTACTCGCCCGAGGTGAGCATCATCCCCGAGTCGAACCAGAAGATCCTCACGCGCGCGGACAGGGAAGCGGCGGTGACCATCGGCGACCAGGAGCTCCACCTCATCGCGATCGAGGCGCGATGACGGCCCGCGAGCTGAGCGCGCTGGCCGCGCTGCGCTTCAACACCGTCCAGAACCCCGACGACGTGTGGCGGCCCTCGCAGTTCCACGTGGACGGCATGCACCGCGCGACCCTGCGGACGCTCCGCGAGGGCTTCGCCGAGGCCAGGGAGGGCGACAACCCGCTCGGCGTGGTCGTCCAGGGGCGCCGGGGCTCGGGCAAGACGCACCTGCTCGGCTGGGTGCGCGAGGAGATCCAGGGCGACCACGGCTACTTCTTCCTGGTCACGCTGCTCGACGCCAAGTCGTTCTGGCAGAGCGTGGTGGTCGCGCTGCTCGACGGCCTGTCCCGGGAGAGCGTGGACGGCTGGAGCCAGCTCAAGCTGTTCCTGCAACGCCTGTGCCAGCAGGCCGGGGTGAGCAGGACCGTGCGCCGCGCGGTCATCGGCGACGGTGCGCTGACCAGGGAGCACCTGGACTCCTTCGTCGGCGCGCTGCGCCGCCTCGACCGGGCGCTCGGCGGCCGGGCCCAGGACACCGCGCGGGCCCTGGTGCTGCTGGCCGCCGAGGACCCGGACGCCCAGGACGTGGGCGAGCTGTTCCTGTCCTCAGAGCCGGAGGAGGAGCGGGGCGAGCGCGAGCGCTGGGGGATCAGGCAGGTGGACCGGACGCCGCAGGAGATCGTGCGGGACGTCTCGCACCTGCTCGCGCTCACCGGCCCCACGGTCATCGCGATCGACCAGATCGACGCGCTCGTCGCCCAGTCGGCGCTGGCCACTAAGGGGGACGGCGGCGTCGAGTGGGAGCACGCCCTGGTCATCGAGCAGATCGGGCACGGCCTGATGGCGCTGCGCGAGATCACCCGCAGGACGCTCACCGTGCTCTGCGCGCTGCCGCAGACCTGGGTCAGCCTGCGCGAGATCGCCACCGACACCCTCCAGGACCGGTTCCGCGAGACCAGGCCCCTCGGCAACGTCCCCGACGCGCGGACGGGCCGCGAGATCATCGAGAAGCGGTTCGCGGTGCGCTACCACACCGCCGGGTTCACCCCGCCCTATCCCACCTGGCCGATCAAGCCGTCCGCGTTCGACCGCGCCCCGGAGTACACCGCCAGGCAACTGCTGATCCGGGTCGGCGCCCACATCCGCGACTGCGTGCTCGACGAGCGCGTGACCGAGCTGGCCGAGCTCGGCGCGGCGTCCGACGCCGAGCAGGTGGTGCCGCCCCGGCAGGTGCCCGACGACGACCTGACCGTGCTCGACGCCAAGTTCGCCGAGCTGCGCGACTGGGCCGACGTGTCGGGGGCGCTCAACCCGGCCAAGGAGGACGCGGTCATGCCCGCCCTGCTGTCCGCCGGGCTCGCGGCCCGGATCGTGGAGCTGGGCGAGGGCGGCCGGGCCTTCGGCCAGGACCCGCCGCCGAGTGCCAAGCCCGTCCTGCACGCCCGCCTGCGCCGCAACCTGGACGACGTCACCGAGGACGCGGCGCACTGGGCGTTCCGGGCCATCGCCGCCGAGCACCCGATCGCCGCGCTGACCCGGCTGCGCAAGGCGTGCGTGGCGGCCGGGCTGACCTCCGACGCGCCGAAGCGGCGGCTGTTCATCCTGCGCAACGACGAGTGGTCCGGCGGCAAGCGGACGCGCGAGGCCGTCACGGCCTTCGAGCAGGCCGGGGGACGGCGGCTGAGCGTGGACGAGGCGGACCTGCGGATTCTGGCCGCGCTGCGCGACCTGCTCGCCGAGGACCCGCCGAACCTCCAGGCGTGGCTGGTGGACCGGCGGCCCACCCAGGACGTCAAGGTGCTGGCCGAGGCGCTGGGGGACGTGTGGAGCGATCCCGAGCCGCGCGTACCGGCGCCTGAACCGCGTCCGGAGGCGCCCGTCGCGGACGGCGTGCCTTCCCTCGTCGTGGGGCGGGCCGTCGAGGGCGGGGACGCCCCGGTGCGGGTCGCGCTGGAGGCCCTGCGGCGGCACACCGCGATCTTCGCCGGGTCGGGGTCGGGCAAGACGGTGCTGATCCGGCGGCTGGTCGAGGAGTGCGCGCTCCAGGGCGTCTCGGCCATCGTGCTGGACCCCAACAACGACCTGGCCCGGCTGGGGGAGGCGTGGCCGGAGCCGCCGGCGTACTGGGAGGAGGGCGACGCGGAGCGCGCCGCGCGGTACCTGGAGGGCACCGACGTCGTGATCTGGACGCCGGGACGCGCGGCGGGCCGGCCGCTGACCTTCCAGCCGCTGCCCGACTTCGCGGGGGTCGCGGGCGACCCCGACGAGTACGCCGAGGCCGTGGAGTCGGCGGTGGCCGCGATCGTGCCCCGGGTGAAGCTGGACGCCAGGACCACCAGGGCGCAGCTCGGGCAGGCGGTGCTGCGCGAGACCGTCAGGCACTACGGGCGGCGGCCCGGCACGGCCACCCTCAAGGGCCTCGCCGACCTGCTGGCCGAGCTGCCCGAGGGCGTCAGCGAGCTGGGCAACGCGCAGCGGATCGCGGCCGACCTGGCCGAGGCGCTGCGCGCGGCCATGGTGAACGACCCGCTGTTCGGCGGCCAGGGCACGCCGGTCGATCCGGGCGTGCTGCTGACCCCGCCGCCGGGCAAGCGGGCCAGGATCTCGGTGATCAGCCTGGTGGGGCTGCCCGGGGACGAGCAGCGGCAGGGGTTCGTGAACCGGCTGCAGATGGCGCTGTTCGCCTGGATCAAGCGGAACCCGGCGGGGGAGCGCCCGCTCGGCGGCCTGTTCGTGATGGACGAGGCCCAGACCTTCGCCCCCTCCGGATCGATGACCGCGTGCACCCGCAGCACGCTGGCCCTGGCGTCCCAGGCCCGCAAGTACGGCCTGGGCCTGGTGTTCGCCACCCAGGCGCCGAAGGGGCTGCACAACCGCATCCCGGGGAACGCGGCCACGCAGTTCTTCGGGATGCTGAACAGCCCGATCCAGATCGAGGCCGCCAAGGAGATGGCGCGGGCGAAGGGGAGCGGGGTCGGCGACATCGCCCAACTGCGTACCGGGCAGTTCTACGCGGCGGTGGAGGGCGCGCCGTTCGTGAAGGTGCGGGCGCCGATGTGCCTGAGCCGTCACCCGCGCAGCCCGCTGGCGTCCGAGGAGGTCATCGCGCGCGCCGCACGGAACGCTGGTTAGGGTTTGATCATGCAGCCGCGCCGCTCTCCCCTCGCTCTCGTGCTGCTCGGCCTGCTCATGGAGGCGCCCGCGCACCCGTACGAGCTGCAGCGGACGATCCGGCGGCGCGGCAAGGACCGCGTGGTGAACGTGGGGCAGCGGGCGGGGCTGTACCAGACGGTGAACCGGCTGCACCGAGACGGCCTGATCGCCGTCCGTGAGACCGTGCGCGAGACGGCCCGCCCCGAGCGCACGGTCTACGAGGTGACCCCGGCCGGCCGGGAGGCGTTCACCCGCTGGCTGCGCGAGATGCTGGCCGAACCGCGCGAGGAGTACCCGGAGTTCCCGGCGGCGGTCTCCTGCCTGCCGATGCTCCCCGCCGAGGACGCCCTGCGCCAGCTCGAACGGCGCCGGGCCCGGCTGAGCGAGCGGCTCGCCCGGCTCCAGGAGGAGATCGCGGCGGCGACCGGCCGCCTGCCGCGGCGGGCGCTGCTGGAGGAGGAGCACCGCCGCGCCCTGCTCGCGGCGGAGCTGATGTGGGTGGCGTCGCTGACCGAGGACCTGCGCGCGGGCCGCCTCGCCTGGGACTGACCGGCCCCGCTGCCGAGGGTGCGCGTTCCGGGGCTGCGGATCGCGCGGGGGCGCGGCGTACCGTGCCGGGCAGCGGGATCTTCGGCACCTGGAGAAAGGGCATCCTGACATGCGCAAGCGCCTCGCCGCTCTCCTGCTCGCCATGACCACGGCCGGTGTGTGCGTGCCGGCCACGACCTCCGCGGCGGCCTCGGAGGAGGAGGCGCAGGCCGCCCGGCGGGTACGGGTGAGCGCCACCGTGGGCTGGCAGAACACCGGGGTCTGGATCGAGCGGGGCGACGTGTACTCGGTCGCGTACCTGGGCGGCCGGTGGACGGTGGACGAGACGAACTTCCCCTACGTGACCGCCGGTGGGTATGGCTGGGGCACCGACCGGCGGATCTACCAGGGGTGCAAGATCAGGGACGACCGGACCTACGGGACACTGCTCGGCAAGGTCAGCGGCGGCGCGTTCACGCTGGGCCGCTACAAGAAGTACCGCGCGGGCGGGAGCGGGTGGTTGCGGCTGCGGATCAACGACGCCGACAGGTGCCTGGGCGACAACGACGGCTCGGTGCTGGTCTCGGTGCGCATCCTGCGCCACGCCGGCGACGACGCTGACGACGCCGACTACGGGGACCACGGGGACTACGGGGACTACTGACCGCAGACGGGCCGGTAGGGCAGCTCGCCCGCGTGACGGCGCCACTCCGCCTCGGTGAGGTCGCGGCCGGCGCGGGCGCAGACCCGCTCGGCGGCCCGCTCCGGGTCGATCACGTACGCCCGCAGCGCGCCGTCCTCGTCCACGCTGTACAGGGTGGACCCGTCGGCGGAGAACGCGAGGTCGTTCACGTCCTGGGCGTGCTGGGCGTACCGCAGGCCGAGCCTGCGGTGCGTGGCGACGTCCCACAGGTGCACCTCGTGCCCGGTGGCCAGGGCGAGGATGCGGCCGTCGGGTGAGAACCTGAGCACGGTCGTGCCGAGCGGGCTGTCGGGGCCCTCGATCGGCAGGCCGATGCGGTCGCGGGTGCGGGCGTCCCACAGCGAGATCCTGCCGGAGCTGGTGACGGTGGCGACGGTACGGCCGTCGGCGCTGTAGGCGACCCCGCTGACGTGGGAGGAGTTCGGCCCGAAGGGCTGCTCGGCGGCCCGGACGCCGGGCAGGGCGATCAGCGGGCTCTCCTGCCCGTTCACCGCCAGCGTGCCGCCGCCGGGGGCGAAGGCGAGCGTGTCGGCGTACGGGGCGTAGACCATGCCGAGCTGGGCCCGCTCGCGCACGTCGAAGACGTGCACGCTCGTCCCGGCGCCGCTCGCGCCCGCGGACGTGGTGGCCAGCAGGCCCCCGTCGCGGTCCAGCGCCATCCGCTCGCCCGTCACCGGGATGTCGTCCTGGCCGGAGGTCAGGGGGAACGAGCCGCGCTTGTCGCGGGTCGGCACGTCCCACAGGGTCACCGTCCGGTCGGTCACCTGGCCGGTGAGCGCGGCGAGGGTGCGGCCGTCGCCGCTGAAGGCCACGTTGACCAGGGTGACCTCCTCGCCGGCGTCGCCGCCGGTGTCGGCGCGCAGCTCGGCCACCGGGTCGCCCGCCCGGCCGCCGTCGCCCACGTTCCACAGCCGTACCACCGCGCCGTTCCCGTCGCGGGTGGTGGCGTTGATCGTGGCGAGGAGCCGGCCGTCGGGGCTGAGCGCGCGCCGGGCCCGGATCAGGGCGGCCGGGCCGGTCTCGTCCACGGCGAAGCGGATGGGGCGGGTGAACGGCCCCACGTCCAGGCGGGTGACCGAGCCGCCCCCGGTCAGCACCCGCAACGCGGTGTCGCCGGGCTCGAACCACATGCCGGGCACCGTCTCGCCGTGCTCTCCCGGGAACACGTGCGCCGCGTCGTGCGGCCGCCCGACGCGCCACAGCCCGATCCTGGTCGTGCCGCGCACGTCGGCGGCGGCCAGGTATCGCCCGTCGGCGGTGAAGACGGCCGGCGTGAGCTGCAGGTTCTCGCCGGAGCCGCCGAGGTCCTCCGCCCCGAACGCGTACGGCGCCTCGCCCTGCCGCGCGCCCGTGCCCGTGTCGAACAGCACCACGCCCTTGGAGCCGCTCACCGCCACGGTGCGGCCGTCGGGGCTGAAGGCGAGCCCGGTGAACTCGATGACCTCCTCTGCGGGCAGGCGCAGCGTGCGCAGCCGGCCCCCGCCGGCGAGGTCCCACAGCTCCACCCGGAGCGGGGTCACGCCGGTGGGCCCGGTCCTGGCCACGACCGCCGCCACCTTGTCGTCGGGCGAGATCGCCACGTTGCCGATGTCGGGCTCTTTCTCCCGGCCGCCCAGCACCACGCGACGGTCCTCCAGGTCCCACACGCGTACGCCGTCGTCGAAGTCGCCCCGGGTGATCAGCAGGCCGCCGCCGGGGCTGAACCCGACGACGGGCCCGCGCCCCGGCCAGAACGACTCCAGGCCGCCGCCGCCCGTGACGGCCCCCGCGATCGGGTCGCCCACCTGCCGCCCGGACCGCACGTCCCACAGCCGGACCTCCTTCGCGCCGCCCACCGCCACGGTGCCGCCGTCGGGGCTGACCGCGACCGCGGTCACGTTCTCCACGCCGGTGACGGGGAAGTCGGCGATCCGCCTCCGGGTCCGTACGTCCCAGACCCGGGCCCGCCCGTCGGAGACCGCGGCGAAGGTCGTGCCGTCGGCGGCCATCCCGTGCGCCGCGCCGCCGCGCGCCCCCGGCTCGGTGAACACGTCCAGCTCGGGCTGGGCCAGCGAGCCGTACAGGCCGCCCCGGGTCACGTCGGTCTCGGTCAGCCGCCAGGCGGCGGCGGTGAGCAGCATGCCGAGCGCCGGGTCGGTGGGGCGCAGCGTCTCGGCCTCGGCCACGAGCTGGCGCGAGACCGCCTCGGTGAGCTGCGCGGCCACCTTGCGCCGCTCGCCGTCGGCCACGCGGCGCTGCTGCTCGGCCAGCGCCCCGGCCCCGAGCGAGACGGCCAGCATGACCGACAGCGCGACCGTGACCAGCCGCCGCCTGCGGGTGCGGCGGTGGGTGAGCGCGACGCCCGCGTCCAGGTAGTCGCGCTCGATCCGGTTCAGCGTGACCACGTGGCGGCCGGTCGCGGCCCAGCGCAGCGCCTCCTCCAGCCGCGTGCCCTGGTACAGGTCGGCGGTCTTGCGGCCGTGCTCGTGCCACAGCCGCGCCGCGTCGCTCATCCGGTGGTGGACGAGCAGCCCCTCGCGGTCGGCCTCCAGCCAGCCGCGCATCCTGGGCCAGGCGCGCGGCAGCGCCGGGCTGGCCAGGGTGAACCCGTCCTCCTCGCGCACCACGAGCCCCGCCGACAGCAGCCCGCCCAGCCCGCGCTCCACCGCCGTGCCGGCGCCGGGCGGGCCGGTCGCCGCCGAGTCCCGGGCCAGGGACTCCACCTCGACGGTGGTGAGCACCCGGGGCATCTCGACGCCGGGCGTGGCCGGCATGACCATGCGCAGCAGGAGCTGCGGCACCGCCGCCCGCGCCTCCGGGTCCAGCCCCTCGTACACCCGCTCGGCCACCGCGCCGAGCGAGGGGGCGCCGGCCAGCTCCACCGGGGGCCGCAGGCCGGACGCCGCCCGGCTGCCGGTCGCGACCGGGTCGGCCGCGCCGCCCGCGCCTCCCTGGGCCCCGGGACCGGCGACCAGCGCCACCAGCAGGTCCATCGCGGACGGCCGCCGGTCGGGGTTCTTGTCCAGCGCGGCCCGCACCAGGTCGCGCAGCGGCTCGGGCACCGCGCCGAGATCGGGCTCGTCGGTGAGGATGCGGTGCAGGACGTGTCCGGCGCCGGTCCCGGCGAACGCGTGCCGGCCGCTCGCGGCGTACACGACGATCGCGCCCCAGGCCCACACGTCGGCCGGGCGGCCGGTGCGCCGCCCCGCCGCCGCCTCCGGCGACAGGTACAACGGAGTGCCCGCGATGTGCCCGGTGCTGGTCAGCGACATCTCGGCGGTGCGCGCGATGCCGAAGTCCACCACCCGCAGGCCGTCGGAGCCGAGCAGCACGTTGTCGGGTTTGAGGTCGCGGTGGATGACGTCGGCCTGGTGGATGGCGACCAGCGCGGTCGCGATCCCCGTCGCCATGCGGTGCAGCGCGTCCCCGGTGTACGGCCCCGCGCGCTCGACCGCCTGCCCCAGGCTGGGCCCGTCCACGAACTCGCTGACGATGTACGGCCGCTCGCCGTCGAGCCGGGCCTCCAGCACCCGGGCGGTGCAGAACGAGGCCACCCGCTGGGCCGCCATCGCCTCCTTGGCGAAGCGGGCGCGCACCTCGGCGTTCCCGGCCAGGTGCACGTGCACCACCTTGACCGCCACCCGCCGCCCGGCCGGGTCGTACGCCTCGTACACCACGCCCTGCCCGCCGGAGCCGAGCCTGCGCGCGATCACGTAGTCGCCGATCGCCCGCGGGTCTCCGGCCCGCAGCCCCGCCTCGCCGCGGTCGCGCCCCACCGCCGGCGCCGTGCCGCCCCCTGTGCCGCCGCTCATGTCCGCCATTCGCGTACCTCGACCCCGTGGATGACAGGGAGAAGATACCGTCGGCGTCCGGGCGCGCGGCGCCCCGAGGTGCGGCCGGTGCGGCTGGTGCAGTGGTGCCGCTAGTGCCCCTGGTGCCCCTGGTGCGGTTGTCCCCGGTGGCCGGTGGGCCTGTGGTGACCGCCCGGCCCGCGCCGGCCCGGCGCCGGCTGCCCCGGCCGTCCGCCGCCGGTCCCGTGGTGGTGCAGGGCCAGCACCTCCGGCGGCATCACCACGTACGGCCGCATCATGTGCATCTCATGTTCCAGGATGTGGCAGTGGTAGACGTACCGGCCCACCTGGTCGAACCGGCCGGTCACGGTCACCAGCTCGGTGTCCTGCAGCCTGACCACGTCCTTCCAGCCGCGCTCGTGCGGCTGGACCGTGCCCGCGCGGACGTACCTGATCGGCTTGGTGGTGCCGCGGATCTTGGCGTTCCAGCCGCTGCCGTCGTAGATGTCCCGCCCGAGCACCTGGAAGCGCACCATGTGCAGGTGCATCGGGTGCGGCGGGCGGCCCAGCGACAGGAACCGCCAGGTCTCGCGCCCGCCGCGCGGGATGACGAAGGCGTCGCCGTCGGCGTAGTCGCCGGCCACCCGCTTGAGCGTGACCACCCTGCCGTTCGGCCCCTTGACCTGGATCACCCCGGTCGAGGGGATCTTCACCTTGCGCGGATCGACCTCCACCATCTCCCACAGGCCGATCTCGGCCGGGCCGTCGCCGATGACCGCGTTCGGCGGCAGCACGATCCAGCGCACCCGCCCCTCGGCCTCCTGCGGCGCCACCGGGCGGAAGGAGTCCGACAGCTTGGCGGGCACCGCGAACCGGCTCCCGCCGCGCTCGGGCCCGATGTGGAAGCGCATCAGGTCGGACTCGGCGATGGCGGTCTTCGGGTTCGCCTTGCCCGGCGTGACGCCCGGGTAGGTGTTGCTCAGGCAGACCTTCTGCCCGGCGAGCGGGCGGAAGTCCACCAGGAGGTCGGCCCGCTCGGCCGGCGAGAGCACGATCGCGCCCTTGACCTCGGCGGGCTTGCCGAGCAGGCCGCCGTCGGTGCCGATCACCCTCACCAGCTCCGGCCGGGGGCGGCCGTCGCGGTCCAGCAGCATCAGCCGGTACGTGCGCGCGTTCGACGCGTTCAGCACCCGCAGCCGGTACCAGCGCGGCTCCACCTCCGTGTACGGCCACACCACCCCGTTGACCACGTTGTACGGCCCGAGGAAGAAGCCGCCGGCGGTGGTCTGGCTCGGGTCGCGGGTCAGCTTGTACAGCAGCCTGCCGTTGGGCCGGCCGTCGGCCCCGAGGTCGAAGTTGCGGTCGCACAGCACCAGCGGCAGCTCGTACCGGCCGCTGGGCAGCCCCAGCGACTCCTCCTCCTTGTCGCGGATCAGGTACATCCCGATGAGCCCGGCATAGAGGGTGAACCGGGTCAGGTGCATGGCGTGGTCGTGGTACCAGAGCGTGGTGGCGGGCTGGTCGTTCGGGTACTCCGACAGTTGCGCGTCGCCGGGGAAGACCGCGTTCTCCGCCCAGCCGTCGTTCCCGCCGCCCGTACGCGCGCCGTGCACGTGCACCGCCGCCCACGGGGGCAGCCCGCGCACCGAGCCGTCCACCCGCGCCGACCCGGCGTGCCCCGGCCGGTTCGCCGAGGGCAGCTCGCCGCGCAGCCCGGCGCCCCCGAGCTCCAGCGCGAGCACCGGGAAGGGCGCGGCGAGCTCGTTCTCCCAGGCGATGCGCACCCGCTGCCCGCGCCACACCTCGATCGTCGGCCCCGGGAAGACGCCCTCGTAGGTCCACATCGGGGTGGGCGGCATCTGCGAGTGCATCCGCCGCTGCGCGGCCCGCATCCGGATCGTCAGCTCCCAGTGCCGCCCCGCCCGCTCCGGCCGCACCACCGGCGGGATGGGCAGCCGGTCCACGAACTTGTGCAGCACCAGCGCCGAATCGGCCGGCGGATCGCCCGCCCGCGCGAAGCGGGGCATGGGCTCGCCGGGATCGGCCGGGTCGCGGGGCGCGGCCCAGGGCACCCGCCCGCCGATCCCCGCGGCCAGCACCGCGCCGGCGGCCCCCGCCAGCGCCTCCCGCCGAGTAGCCCAGTCTCCCCCGAAGGCCGTCACGTACGTCCCCCCGTCTCGCTCCTGCAAGACGGACACGATCGCAGCCGTCACCCGCGGGAGGCGACGCGACACTCGGGGACGCTACCGGCCCTTGGCCTTTCGCTAGCCCTTCAGGGCGTCGTGGAAGGCGGCGGCGAGGTCCAGCAGCTCGGCGTCCTCGGTGGTGGTGAGCTGGAGGTCGAGCAGGATCTCGTGCACGCCCGCCTCGGCCGCGGCGCTCAGGTACTCCGCGATCTGCTTGACCGTGCCGCTGCGCGGCACCGCCCCCTCCGGCGCGGGGGAGCCGGTCACCTTGGGGTTACAGCGCAGGACCATCCGCAGCCGGTCGGGATCGCGCCCGGCCTCCTCGGCGGACTGGCGGATCGCGGTCCACATGCCGGTGAGCATGGGCAGCGGCAGGGCCGCGGTGAGCCAGCCGTCGGCCCGGCGGCCGACGCGGCGCAGCGCGGCGGGCGCGAACCCGGCCAGGTAGACCGGCAGGTTCTGCGGCTTGGGCTCGATGGTGCTGGGGGTGATGGTCCACCGGTCGGAGGAGTACTCGACGGGGTCGGAGGTCCAGATCGCCTCCAGCGCGTCCAGCATGTCGTCCAGACGGGCCGCGCGGTCGGCCCAGGGGCGGCCGTTGGCGGCGTACTCCTCCCGGGACCAGCCCAGGCCGAAGCCCGCCACGGCCCGGCCGCCGCTGAGCCGGTCGAGCGTGGCGAACGATCGGGCCACCAGCGGCGGGGAGTACCAGCAGGCGTTCAGGGTGCTGGTGCCGAGCCGCACCCGCTCGGTCACCGCCGCCGCGACCGACAGCACCGCCACCGGGTCCAGGAACGTACGGTGCTGCGGCGGGATGGTGCCGTCGCCGCCCGGGTAGCGGTCCAGCGGCCGGAGCGGGCTGAGCAGCCGGTCGCCCACCCACAGGCTGTCGTAGCCGATCCGCTCCGCGCCCGTCGCCACCGCCGTGACGCTGCCCAGCGAGGCGAACGCCCCGTACTGGGCCACTGCCAAGCCGAGGTCCACCGGGTCCTCCCTACTGCTTGCGGCCGACGCCGCACAGGATGAGCGATGTGTCCGGAGGGTCGATCGGGTCGTGGTCGGGGCGCCACTGCGGCAGCCAGACCACGCCGGGCTCCACCAGCTCCAGGCCGGTGAACAGCGCCTCGATCTCGGCGCGGGTGCGCAGCACGAGCGGGGACGTGGCTTTCTGGTAGACCTCGGTGCCCTTGTCCACGGCGGCGGCCCGCGCGTCGCGGGTGCCGTGGGACAGGGCCAGCAGGCTGCCCGGCGGCAGCGCGTCGCGCAGCGTCGCCATGATCCGGGCCGGGCCGTCGTCCTCGGTGATGAAGTGCATGACCGCGACCAGCAGCAGCCCGATCGGCCGGCTGAAGTCCAGGGCCTTCACCACGTCGGGATGGGTCAGGATCTCCTCCGGCCGGCGCAGGTCGCCCTGGACGATCGTGGTCCCCCTGCCCGCCCCCGCGAGCAGTGCGCGGGCGTGGGTGAGCACCACCGGGTCGCGGTCCACGTACACGACGTGCGGCTCGGTGACGACCTCGCCCGCGACCTCGTGCACGTTGCCCTGCGTGGGCAGCCCGGTGCCGATGTCCAGGAACTGGGTGATGCCCTCGCGGGCCATAAACCGCACCGCCCGGCCCAGGAAGGCGCGGTTCTCGCGCGCGGCCAGCCGCAGCTCCGGGGCGACGGCGAGGATCTTCTCCGCCGCCTCGCGGTCGGCCGCGAAATTGTCCTTGCCGCCCAGGTAGTAGTCGTACAGCCGAGCGACGTTGGGCGTCGTCGGATCGAAGTCCAAGCGCGCTCCTGAGGCACCTCGGGTTCCGGCGTCGGTACCGGTTGGTACGACCAGCCTATCGATCTTTTGTACACCCGTGTACGGTCTGGGCGGCGATCGGCCCCCGGCGTACGACATGGGCGCGTGAGTCGTGAGGCGCCGGACTGCGGGGTAGTCGCACCCCTGGGGCCGTCGGGGGACGGCCGGCGGGAGGACGCCAGATGATCCGAGGGTATGCCGAGCAGCCCAGCCCCCGCGCGGGCGGCCAGGTGACGCTGCGCGTGGCCACCGACGCGCCGGAGTTCCGGGTGGAGCTGTACCGGTGCGGCGACGGGCTGGTCCCGTGCGACAAGACGCCGTGGCTGCCCGGGGTGTACGCGCCCCAGCACCTGCCCTTCCACGACTGGGGCCGGCCCGGCACCGGGTTGCGCGGGGAGGCGCTGGCGCCGTGGGCCGCCTACCCGCTCCCGGCGCCCGCCGAGCCCGGCGTGTACGTCGCGGTGCTCGTCGAGGGCGACGGCCGCGGGCGCGACACCACCGACCCCGACCGCACCACCCCCGACGGGCGGGACGCCAGGGCCCTGTTCGTGGTACGCCCGCGCCGCCCGGCCGCCCCGATCCTGTACAAGCTCCCGCTGCTCACCTACCACGCCTACAACCTCGTGGACGGCCGCGCGTACGACCCGGCCTCGGGGGAGGGGCACTGGTGCCTGTACAACACGCCCCGCCCCGGCGACCTGCCCACCCCGGTCCCGCCCGGCGTGGGGCTGCACCGGCCCGGCGGCGGCACCGGCGGCACGCCGTACGACATCGGGAACCACGACCCGTTCGACCCCACCCCGCGGCAAACCTACGTGCACTGGGACGGCCGGTTCGTGGCCTGGCTGGAGCGCGAGGGGTACCCGGTGGACTTCTGCACCGACGTGGACCTGCACCGCGAGGGGCGGGCGCTGCTGGAGCCGTACCGGCTGCTGGTCAGCGCCGGGCACGACGAGTACTGGAGCGACGCGATGCGCGCCGCGGTGGAGGAGCACGTGGCCGCGGGCGGGCACGCCGCCTTCTTCGGCGGCAACACCTGCTGGTGGCGGGTGGTCTTCCACGACGAGACGACCTTCTCGCGCGTCGGCTTCTGGCACGAGCAGGGGCACCCGGAGAACACCCTCATCGGCGTCAGCTTCCGCAACGGCGGCGAACGCGACCGCGACGACCACCCGCGGCCCGTCGGCTACCGGGTGCAGCACGCCGGCCACTGGGTCTACGCGGGCACCGGCCTGCGCGACGGCGACGTCTTCGGCGAGCAGGACTACCTGATCGGCTACGAGTGCGACGGCGCCGTCTTCGACCGCTCCGCCTACGAGGCGGGCGCCCCCGCCCGCCCCACGGGCGCCGACGGCACCCCGCCCGGCTTCCTCATCCTGGCCGTGGGCGACATCCGCCCCAGCGGCTGGGGCCACGGCAACGGCGCCGCCACCCTGGGCCTTCACACCCCCTGCGGCACCGTCTTCAACGCCGCCACCACCGACTGGCCGCGCGCCCTGGACACCTGCCCCGAGGTGGCCCAGATGACGAGGAACGTGCTGAACGCGCTCTCCCGCCCCTAACCGGGCCGGTCTTCGTGGGCGGGGGGCCAGTCGCGGCCGGGGACGGGGGGCTCATTGCGTTTGCGGATCAGGTAGGGCGGCATGGCCAGGGCGTGCATGTGGGTGGCGCGCAGGGTCTCGATGGAGTGTTCCGGGGTCTCCGTCAGGGGGGCGCCGGGGCCGTTGAGCGAGGTGTTGATCAGGACCGGGCAGCCGGTGCGCTCGTGCCAGCGGCGCAGCAGGGCGTGCAGGAAGGGGGTGGTGTCCTCGGTCACGGTCTGCAGGCGGGCGGTGCCGTCCACGTGGGTGATGCCGGGGAGGGCGTCGCGGTGTTCGGGGCGGACGTCGGCGGCGTACTGCATGAACGGCGCCGGGCGGTCCACGTCGAAGATCCGCGGGGCGTGCTCGGCCAGGACCAGCGGCGCGAGAGGGCGGAACCACTCGCGGCCCTTGACCTCGAAGTTGATGTAGTCGCGCATCTGCGGCAGCCGCGGGTCCCCGAGGACGCTGCGGTGGCCCAGGGCGCGCGGGCCCGACTCGCTGCGGCCGTGGTGCAGTCCGACCACCCGGCCGCTCTCCAGCAGCTCGGCCATCGCGGCGATCAGGTCCTCGGGGCGCTCGGCGACCAGGTCGCCGGGCAGGCCGCGTACGGCGGCGGCGATGGCGCTCTCGTCGGGCTCGGGGCCGAGGAAGTCGTCGCGCCAGCGGAACCGGCTGTCGATGCCCAGGTGCTCGATCAGGCCGTACAGGGCGCAGCCGACCGCGGTGCCGCCGTCGTGCGGGCTCGGCGGGATGAAGATCTCCTGGAACGGCGACTCGCGGATCAGGATGCCGTTGGCCGAGCAGTTCAGCGCGGTGCCCCCGGCGAAGACCAGGTTGGCCGAGCCGGCGCGCTCGTGCAGCCGGCGTACGAGTTGTGACAGCGCGTCCTCGAAGGCGCGCTGGCCGGCCGCCGCCAGGTTCGCGCACCGGGCGAAGGGGGCCTCGCCGTAGCGGTAGCCGTCGCGGTCGCCCTGGAAGACCGCCAGCCACTCCGGCGGGATGTGCACCTCGTGGCCGCGTACGTCCAGGGGCGGCAGGCCGAGCGCGCCCGGGTCGCCGTACGGGGCCAGGCCCATCACCTTGCCCTCGTTGCCCTCGCCCTCGGGCCAGAGCATCCGGGTCAGCAGGGAGTAGAAGCAGCCCAGCCCGGCCGGGCGCGCCCAGTCGCCGTCCCAGAGCTGCTTGGCCAGGCATTCGACCCGGCCGCGTTCGCACCGGTAGAAGGAGCTGATCTCCAGCATGTCCGGGCCGGTGCCGGGGGGCAGTTCGACCGGCTCGGTGAAGTCGCGCACCGGGCTGCCCTGGGCGTCCACGACCAGGCCGGCCGCCTCCTGGAACGGCGAGGGCGGGAAGGCGCTGTAGAGGTGGGTGAGGTGGTGCGAGACCCGGATGATCGGGGTGTCCTCGCGCAGGCTCAGCGTCTCGCGCAGTTCCTCGTGGTAGTCGGCCAGGTGGGCGATCTCCGCGTCGGAGGAGTAGCCCTCGACCACCAGATCGACGGTCTCCTTCAGCAGCGGCATGTGCGGCAGGTACCGGTCGGGCAGGTCGCCGAGCCGGCCCCAGTGGTGCTTGCGCCTGCTGATGCGCTCCTTCTGCAGGCTGTACACCTCGTCCTCGCCGCGGGCGACCGCGATGGAGCCGTCCTGGGTGCGGTTGATGCCGACCACGATGCGCGTCATCTGGTTCCCCCCTGGAACGTCAGAAGAAGACCCCCGCTTGGGTACCCGGGGTCGTCTCGCCGCCATCTCTGCGACGGGTCAGGAATCTCCCTTTCGTCAGGGTTTGTACTAAGCGGCGTGGGTGCGGCGGCGGGCCAGCAGGGCGCCGGCGGCGACCAGCCCGGCGGCCGTGAACAGGCGCCGCATGGCCGTCTTGCGCCTGCCGTGCCAGCCCCCGCCCACGGCGGAGGGCATCGGCGTGTAGAGGTTGCCGGAGGTCGCCGGGGCGGCGCGGCGGCGGGCGAAGTGGTGCCGCTCGGTCATCTTGGCCATCCGGCGCTCGGTCCTGCCCGGCATGCTGCGCTGCTGCCAGGCCATGAACCGGGCCGCCGGCCCGACGTACGTCTCGCGGCGCGGCTTGCGCGCCAGCCGTACGATCACGCGCGCCACCCGCTCGGGCGTGTAGACCGGAGGCATCGGGCGCACCGCCCGTCCGGTGTAGTCGGCGGCGTGCTGGAACAGCGGCGTGTCGATGCTGCCCGGCAGCACCGTGCACACGTGCACCCCGCGCACGCCGTCCACCAGCAGTTCCTGGCGCAGCGACATGCTCAGCGCGCGTACGGCGTGCTTGGTGGCGGTGTAGGCGGCCGTGTACGGCTGCGCCACCTCGCCCGCCACGGAGGAGACGTTGATCAGCACGCCCCGGCCCTGCTCCCGGAAGATGGGCAGCGCGGCCCGCGCCCCGTGCACGTACCCGAACAGGTTGGTGTCCACGACCTGCCGGAAGTCGCGCATCGGCGCCGTCTCCACGGTGCCGAACATGGTGACCGCGGCGCAGTTGACCCAGGTGTCGATGCGGCCGAAGCGCGCGCGGGCGCGGGCGGCCAGCTCGCGTACGGCGGTCTCGTCGGTGACGTCCGTCGGCACCGCGAGCACGGTCGCCCCGCGCCGGCGGCACTCCTCGGCGGCGTGTTCCAGTTCCTCGCCGCTGCGTGCGGCGAGCACGAGCGAGGCGCCCCGCCGGGCGAACTCCAGCGCGGTCGCCCGCCCGATGCCGCTCGACGCTCCGGTGACGACCACGACCGATCTGTGCAGAGGAGGCAGAGGAGTAGCCATGTCCTCCGGGCTACCCCGCGGGCGTGCCCTAAACGGCACGCCCTCGCCCGGAGGCCGCGCTCCGGCGCTCAGCCGGGGGTCTCGCGGAGGATGTCCTGCTCCAGGACGGTCTCCAGGGCCAGCTCGCGGTAGCCCGCGGTGTCGAACAGGACCGTGAGCCGGTCGGGGTCACGGCGGATCACCTCGCCGCCGCCCCAGGCCGCGTGCTCCACCCGGGCGTGCACCTGGAATGGGCCCGGGGTCTCCGGCTCCTCGCCGCCGGCTCGCCCCGTCCGGCAGTTGTCGCAGTCGCCGCACGGGCCGGGCATGTCCTCGCCGAAGTAGGACAGCAGGAAGACCCGGCGGCAGTCGTGGGTCTCGGCGTAGCGGCGCATCATCTCGATCCGGCTGCGCTCCACGTCGCGGTGCTCCTCGGCGAGGCGGCGCGCCTCCTCGGCCGCCTCCGGCACGGACTCCTCCCGCGGCACGGGCACGACCGCGCGGGTGCTCAGCCGTACGGCGCCGGCCTGCTGCAGCAGGTTGAGCAGGGAGGTGACCCGCCGCGGCGACAGACCGGTCGCCGCGGCCAGTGCCCGCCGATCCGTGCCCTGCCCCGATTCCTTCCCCGCCTCCCGGACGAGTTCCAGCACCCGGGCCAGGTCGCCGGCGTCGGGCACGCCTCCGGTGAAGAACCGGGCCAGGCGCAGGTCGTCCGGGTCGTAGCACAGGACGGCCCGCGCGGGGGCGCCGTCGCGGCCCGCCCTGCCGATCTCCTGGTAGTAGGAGTCCAGGGAGCCGGGGGCGTCGGCGTGCACCACGTACCTGACGTCGGGCTTGTCGATGCCCATGCCGAAGGCGCTGGTCGCCACGACCGCGTCCAGCTCGCCGGTCATGAACGCCTTCTGCACCCGCTCCCGGTCCCGGCGCGACATGCCGCCGTGGAAGCCGGTGGCCCGCAGGCCCAGGGACGACAGCAGCTCGGCGTACTCGGCCGTCTCCCGGCGGGTGGCCACGTAGACGATCCCCGTGCCGCCGCCCCGGGCGGCCTCGGCGACGCCGTCCTGCTTGTCGTCCTGCTTGTCGTCCTGCTTGTCGGTCTGTTTGGCGCCGCGGGCGTGCCGCACCTCCAGGCCGATGTTGGGCCGGTCGAAGCCGCGCACGATCTGGACCGGGTCGCGCATGCCGAGCCGGCGTACGATCTCGGCCCGTACGGGCGGCGCCGCCGTGGCGGTGAGCGCGGCCACCGGCGGGTGCCCCAGCGCCTCGATCACGGCGTCCAGCCGCAGGTAGTCGGGCCGGAAGTCGTGGCCCCAGGCGGAGACGCAGTGGGCCTCGTCCACCACGAACAGCGAGGGCCGGGTCGCCTTCAGCTCCTCCAGCACGTCCGGGCGGGCGAGCTGCTCCGGGGCGCAGAACAGGAACTCGGCCTCGCCGTCGCGCAGCGCCTGGAAGGAGGCGTTCCGCTCCCCGGCCGACTTGTCGGCGTTCACGCTCACCGCGTCCTCCTCCAGGTGGCGCAGGCTGCGCACCTGGTCGCGCTGGAGCGCGATCAGCGGCGAGACGACCAGCGTCGGGCCCTTCAGCAGCAGCGCGGGCACCTGGTAGATGGCCGACTTGCCGGAGCCCGTCGGCATGACGGCCAGCGTGTCGCGGCCGGTGGCGAGGGCGGTCATGGCGGTGAGCTGTCCCGGGCGCAGCTCGTCGAGCCCGAACTGCTCGCGCGCCGCGGTGAGCACCCGCTCCTGCGCGCTGTCCTGATCGGTCATTTCCGTCATCTGCCCAGATCAGGGCATGTATCCCTTCTTTGGGTTCTTCCATACCTGACCCATACGAACCCGGCGCATCCCCGCTCACTTGCAGGGAAGCGACTACCCATGACCGAGAGAGCGCTGCGCGGGGGGCCGCGCCCGCGTCGCCGGAGCAGGCCGTGAAAGGGCGGTTGGGCTCACTGCGGCGCGAGCGCCGGGTCCTGGACGAGATGGAACGCGTGCTGCGGCGGGAGTGTCCCGAGCTTGAGGCGGCGATGACGCTGCTGGACGCCCACGCGCCGCGGGACGGCCGGGGGCCGGACGGCGGGGACCGCCCGGCGGCGACCGGGCAGGAGGTGGGCGCGTGGGAACTGGTGGGCGTGCTGGCGGCCATGGCCACGTTCGTGATGATCATGATCGCCGTGACGCTGTGGGGATGACATGACCGAAATGCCCAAGGCAATCGCGGGGCCGAGCGCGTACCTCGACGATCGCCTCGGCGCCGGGAACTTCCTCCGGCGCAACCTGCGCAAGATCTTCCCCGACCACTGGTCGTTCCTGCTCGGCGAGATCGCGCTCTACTCGTTCATCATCCTGCTGCTCACCGGGACGTTCCTGACGTTCTGGTTCCAGCCCAGCATGCACCACGTCGTCTACGACGGGCCGTACGAGCCGTTGAAGGGCGTGGGCATGTCGGCCGCGTACGACTCGGCGCTGCACATCAGCTTCGAGGTGCGCGGCGGGCTGCTGATGCGGCAGATCCACCACTGGGCCGCGCTGCTGTTCGTGGCCGGCCTGGTCGTGCACATGCTGCGGATCTTCTTCACCGGCGCGTACCGCAAGCCGCGCGAGCTGAACTGGCTGATCGGCATCGTGCTGTTCGCCCTGGCCCTGGTCGAGGGCCTGACCGGCTACTCGCTCCCGGACGACCTGCTGTCGGGCGCGGGCCTGCGCATCACCCAAGGGGTGCTGCTGTCGATCCCGCTGGTCGGGACGTACCTGTCGTTCTTCCTGTTCGGCGGCGAGTATCCCGGCGAGGACGTGATCCCGCGCTTCTTCACCATCCACATCCTGCTCATCCCGGGCATCCTGGTGGCGCTGATCACCGTCCACCTGATCCTGATGTGGGTGCAGAAGCACACCCAGATGCCCGGCAAGGGACGTACCGAGGCCAACGTGGTGGGGGCCCCGCTGATGCCGGCGTTCATGGCCAAGTCGGGCGCCTACCTGATGTTCACCTTCGCGGTCCTGGCCGGGCTGGCGACGTTCACGCAGATCAACCCGATCTGGCTGTTCGGGCCGTACACCCCGGCCGACATCTCCGCGGGTTCGCAGCCCGACTGGTACATGGGCTTCCTGGAGGGCTCGTTGCGCATGATGCCCGCCTGGGAGATCAACTTCCTGGGGTACACGCTGACGCTGAGCGTGCTCATCCCGGCCCTCGGGCCGATCGGGCTGATCTTCACGGGCCTGGTGCTGTATCCGTTCCTGGAACGCTGGATCACCGGCGACCGGCGCGAGCACCACATCTGCGACCGTCCGCGCAACAACCCGCACCGCACGGCGATCGGAGTCGCGGCGATCACGTTCTACGGCGTGCTGCTGCTGATCGGCGCGAACGACCTGCTCTCCGCGAACCTGTACGTCTCGCTGTTCGCCACCACGTGGTTCGGCCGCTTCGCCTTCTTCCTCGGCCCGGCCATCGCGTACGTCATCACCTACCGCATCTGCGTCGGCCTGCAGCGCCGGGACGCGCAGCTACTGCACCACGGCGTGGAGTCCGGGGTGATCCGGCGCTCCCCGCAGGGCGAGTACACCGAGATCCACGTGCCGCCCGCCGAGGACATCGCGGCCCACGTGCGCGGCAAGAAGCCGGTCCCGGTTCTGGAGTCGGCGGACGGCAGACGCCCGGACGGCGAGGTCCTGCCCCAGGCCGCACGCGGGCCCCTCGGCCGGTTGCGGATCTGGATGAGCCGGACGTACGGCGGGGAGAAGGCGCCGCTGGAGGGCGACGGCCACGAGCGTACCGGCGAGAGCGCCGCCGTGGCCGCCCGCCGCGGCGAGCACGGCGAAGGGAAGACGCGATGACCAGGGTGGAACCGTCGCCCCAGGCGCACGTGATGCCGGTGCCGGCCCGCAGGCCCGTCGGCAGCATCATCACCTCGTGGCTGTCCACGACGGACCACAAGGTGATCGGCTACCTGTACCTGATCACGTCGTTCGGCTTCTTCCTCGCGGCGGGGATCATGGCGCTGGTGATCCGGGCCGAGCTGGCCCACCCGGGCCTGCAACTGGTCACCAACGAGCAGTACAACCAGCTCTTCACCATGCACGGCGCGATCATGCTGCTGCTGTTCGCGACCCCGCTGTTCGCCGGCTTCGCCAACGTGGTCATGCCGTTGCAGATCGGCGCGCCCGACGTCGCCTTCCCGCGGCTGAACGCGGTCAGCTACTGGCTGTTCCTGTTCGGCGGGCTGATCACCGTCGCCGGGTTCTTCACCCCCGACGGCTCGGCGTCCTTCGGCTGGTTCGCGTACACGCCGCTCTCGACCGAGGTCTACACGCCCGGCGTGGGCGGCGACCTGTGGATCATGGGCCTGGTCGTGGCCGGCCTGGGCACGATCCTGGGCTCGGTGAACTTCATCACCACCATCATCTGCATGCGCGCGCCCGGCATGATGATGTTCCGGATGCCGATCTTCACCTGGAACGTCCTGCTCACCTCGATCATGGTGCTGCTGGCGTTCCCGGTGCTGGCCGCCGCGCTGCTGGCGCTGGAGGCCGACCGCAAGCTGAACACGCACATCTACGACCCCACGACCGGCGGCCCGATCCTGTGGCAGCACCTGTTCTGGTTCTTCGGCCACCCGGAGGTGTACATCATCGCGCTGCCGTTCTTCGGCATCGTGACCGAGGTGCTGCCGGTGTTCAGCCGCAAGCCGCTGTTCGGCTACGTCGGCCTGGTCTCGGCCACCATCGCCATCGCCGGGCTGTCGATGACGGTCTGGGCGCACCACATGTTCCCCACCGGGCAGGTGCTGCTGCCGTTCTTCTCCTTCATGACCTTCCTGATCGCGGTGCCGACGGGGGTGAAGTTCTTCAACTGGGTGGGCACCATGTGGCGTGGCCATCTGAGCTTCGAGACGCCGATGCTGTTCGCGATCGGCTTCCTGGTCACGTTCCTGCTGGGCGGGCTGACCGGCATCATCCTGGCCTCGCCGCCGCTGGACTTCCACGTCACCGACACCTACTTCGTGGTGGCCCACTTCCACTACGTGGTCTTCGGCACGGTGGTGTTCGCGATGTTCGCCGGCTTCTACTTCTGGTGGCCGAAGATGACCGGCAAGATGCTCAACGAGCCGTTGGGCAAGATCCACTTCTGGATGCTGTTCATCGGCTTCCACACCACGTTCCTGGTGCAGCACTGGCTCGGCGTCATCGGATTCCCGCGCAGGTACGCCGACTACAGCCCGGCCGACGGGTTCACCGGCCTCAACCTGGTCTCCTCGATCGGCGCGCTCATCCTGGGGCTGTCCACGCTGCCGTTCATGTACAACGTCTGGCACACCGCCCGCAAGGGCCGCTGGGTGCACGTGGACGACCCGTGGGGGTTCGGCAACTCCCTGGAGTGGACGACGTCCTGCCCGCCGCCCCGGCACAACTTCACCTCGATCCCGCGCATCCGCTCCGAGCGGCCCGCCTTCGACCTGCGCCGGCCCCACCTGCGCCGGGGCGTGGACACGGCCCGGGACTACCCCGAGCGGCTCGAACCGGGCCACTAGGCCCGGTCGCGGGCGAGCGCGGCCCGTACGTCGTCCTCGATGAGGTCGGCGTTGATCGCGACGGCCGCGGTCAGCCCGCCGCCGGCCGCGGTGATGACCTGGGCGGAGGAGTCCACGACGTTCCCGGCCGCCCACACCCCCGGCACGCTGGTCGCGCCGGTGTCGTCGGCGCGCACCCAGCCCGACTCGTCGCGGGCGCAGCCCAGCCCGGTCAGCAGGGTGTCGTTGGCGGTGCAGCCCGGCATGACGAACAGGGCCACCAGCGGCTCGAAGGCGTCGCCGGCCAGCCGTACCCCGGTCAGCCGGTCCCCTTCGACCACCAGCAGGGCGATCGGCTCCTCGACCACCCGCACGTCGCGAGCCGCCAGCCTGCGCCGCTCCTCCCCGGACAGCGGCGGCTCGTGCTGGAACAGCGTCACGTCGTGGGACCACTGGCGCAGCTCCAGCGCGTGCTGCGATCCCTCGGGGCCGGTGCCGAGGACGCCGATCCGCTGGTCCTCCACGCCCTGCCCGTGACAGTACGGGCAGTGCAGCACGTCGCGGCCCCAGCGTTCCGTCAGGCCCTGGAGATCGGGCAGCAGGTCCTGCACGCCCGTGGCCACCAGCAGCCGCCGCGCCCGCACGTCCTGGTGTCCCTCCAGCGCCACCTCGAAGCCCCGCCGGCCGTCGCCGCGCACGCCCGTCACGGTCCCGGTGACGATCTCGCCCCCGGCCTCGCGCACCTCGGCCCGGCCCAGCTCCAGCAGGTCGCCGGGGGCCGCGCCCTCGCGGAACAGGTAGCCGTGCACGTGCGCCGCCGCCGCGTTGCGGGGCGTGCCCGCGTCCACCACGAGCACCCGCCTGCGGGCCTGCGCGAGCACCAGCGCCGCGCTGAGCCCGGCGGCGCCGCCCCCGATCACCAATACGTCGCAATCCATATCGGGCCCCTTGTAACCCCGTCGGCGCATGTCAAACCGCCCATTACCAACTCCGCGCCGTCCGGCGGCCTGCCCTGGAGATTGCCGCCGGGCCCGCCGGGTAGGCCCGGCACGACGGAGAGGGGCGGACCAGCATGGACACGATCACGCGCCGCGAGATCGCGGTGCCCGGGGCGATCCTGGGCGTCGGCCTCGGCGGGTTCGTGGACGGCATCGCGCTGCACCAGATCCTGCAGTGGCACCACATGCTGAGCAGCACCGACACCGACAGGATCGGCATCCGGTACTACTCCCCGGAGACCGTGCCGGGCCTGCAGATGAACACGCTGTGGGACGGGCTGTTCCACACCTTCACCTGGCTGGCCGTGCTGACCGGGATCGGCCTGCTGTACTCGCGGGTGACCCGCTCGCGCGGCCGGGTGTGGCGCTCGCGGGCGCTGTGGGGCTGGGTGCTGGCGGGCTGGGGCATGTTCAACCTGGTCGAGGGCGTGATCGACCACCACCTGCTGGGCATCCACCACGTGCGGACGGGCCCGTACCAGCTCTGGTGGGACCTGGGGTTCCTGCTGCTGGGCGCGCTGCTGGTGCTGGCCGGATGGGCGCTGCAACGCACCGCCGGCGCCGTGGACCTGTGCCGGTCCCGCACATGATCCTGCCCCTGACCGCCCACGAGCCAGCGCCGCTCGCGGGCGTGGCCGCGCTCGCCCTCGCGTACGCGGCCCTCGCCGCGCGGCCCGGCCCACGCCGGTGGAGCCGGTGGCGCACCGCGAGCTTCGTGACCGGGTGCGCGCTGCTCGCCCTGGCCCTCGCCGTCCCGATCGGGACCGGCTTCCCGGCGCACATGGCCCAGCACCTGCTGATCGGGATGCTCGCGCCGACGGCCCTGGTGCTCGGCGCGCCGATGACCCTGGTCCTGCGTTCGCTGCCCCCGCCGTACGCCCGCCGCGTCACGGCCGTGCTGCGCCGCGGGCCCGTACGCGTGCTCGGCCATCCCGTGACCGCGCTGCTGCTGAGCACGGGCGGCATGGCGGCGCTGTACTGCACACCGCTGTACCGGCTCAGCCAGACGGGCATGCTGCCGCACCACCTGCTCCACCTGCACTTCCTGCTGGCCGGCTACCTGTTCGCCTGGTCGGTCGCGGGCCCCGACCCGGCGCCGCGCCGCCCGTCCGTGCCGTTCCGGCTCGTGGTGCTCGGCGTCGCCGTCGCCGTGCACGCGGGCCTCGCCCAGCTCATGTACGCCGGCCTGCTCGTGGACGTCCCGGCCCCGCCGGGGGAGCTGCGCGCCGCCGCGGAGCTGATGTACTACGGCGGCGATCTCGCCGAGCTGCTGCTGGCCCTGGCCCTGGTGACCACCTGGCGCCCGGTTAAGCAACCTGAGTTGACTAAGTCGGAATTAGTCAACTAGGGTTGCTCGCATGTCCGGCGAAGACATCCCCGCCGTCAGCGACCCCGCCGACGCGCTGGCGGCCGTGGCCGCGCTGCGCCGCCTCGCCGACCGGCTCGAAGACGCCGCCGTCGAGCAGGCGATGCGCTCGGGCTGGAGCTGGCCGCAGGTCGCCGAGGCCCTGGGCGTGACGCGCCAGGCGGTGCACAAGAAGCACGCCAGGCGGCTCATCGCCGCCGGGGTCAAGCTGAGGAGACGATGAACGATGGCCGCCATCGACGAGTACATCAACGCCATCACCGAGCGGGCGGTGGAGGAGGCCCGGCAGGAGGGCGCGGCGGCGGTCGAGGCCCAGCACCTGCTGCTGGCCGTCGCGGCCGGGCAGGACCCGGCCACCCGGCGCGTCCTCGCCTCGGCCGGGCTGGACGAGCAGGCCATCCGCGCGGCGCTGGAGCGGGAGTTCGAGCACAGCCTGAGCGCGGCCGGGGTGTCGCTCTCCGGCTTCCGCCTCCCGAGGCCGAGCCCCGCGCTCGACCGCCCCAAGCTCGGCGCCTCCGCCAAACTCGCCCTGGAACGCGGCTTCGCCTCCGTCTCCCGCAAGCGCGACCTGCGCCCCGCGCACCTGCTGCTCGGCGTCCTGCTCGCCGAGGCCGGCACCGTACCGCGGGCCCTCGCCCTGGCCGGCGTCGAGGCGGCCGAGCTGGCCGCCGCCGTGCGCCGCGAACTGCCGGCCTGACCCACACCTCCTCCCACCGAAGGAACGATCCCCTGATGACCACCCCCATGCCCGGCCCCGTGACCACCCCTGCCCCGCCGCTGCGGCGCCTGCTGGACCGCGCCGTGACCGAAGGCGGTGTGCCCGGCATCCTCGCCGAGCTGCGCACCGAACACGGCCGCTGGTCCGGCACGGCCGGAGCCGCCGACACCGCCACCGGCGCCGGGCGCGATCCGGAGCACCGCTACCGCATCGGCAGCACCACCAAGACGTTCGTGGCCACCGTGGTCCTGCTCCTCGCGGCCGAGGGCCGGCTGAGCCTGGACGACACCGTGGCGACCTGGCTGCCCGGCCTGGTCACGGGCAACGGCCACGACGGCACGAAGGTCACCATCAGGCGGCTGCTCGACCACACCAGCGGGATCTTCAGCCACACCGGCGACCCCGAGGCCGTCAACGTCCACGAGCACCCCACCCCGGAACAGCTCGTCCGCGTGGCGATGGCCCATCCGCCCGCCTTCGCTCCCGGTGCCGGCTGGGCGTACTCCAACACCAACTACGTCCTCGCCGGGATGATCGTGGAGCGGGTCACCGGCCACGACCTCGCCGAGGAGATCGCCCGCAGGATCACCGGGCCGCTCGGCCTGTCCGGCACGTACCTGCCGCGAGACGACGACCCCGTGATCCAGGGCCCGCACTCACGGCACTACACCAAGCTGTTCCGCCCCGAACCCGACGCCGAGATCCTGGACGCGACCGAGCTGAACCCGGCCCCGTTCTGGGCGTCCGGCGACATGATCTCCACGGCCGGCGACCTCACCCGGTTCTTCGCCGCGCTGCTCGGCGGCCGGCTGCTCCCGCCCGAGCAGCAGCGGGAGATGTTCACCACGGTCGCGACCCGCGACTGGCTCGCCGACTCCCGCTACGGCCTGGGCGTCTCGGTGCTGACCCTGCCCTGCGGCGCCGAGGTGTGGGGCATGGGCGGCGCGATCTTCGGCTCCTACTCCTACGCCTACGGCACCCGCGACGGCCGGCGCGTGCTCGCCGTCAACGTCAACGGCGACTGGGCGACCGGCCCGTGGCAGGACCCCATCGGCATCTTCACCGACATGCTCCACGCCGAGTTCTGCCAGGACTGAGCCTCACGAACGTCACCGAGTCCCACCGGTCTTCGCACCGGCAGCATCATCGGGGGTGGCCGGATCGCCGGCCGTGAGCGGCTCGTCGGCGGCGAGCGAGCGGAACAGCGTACGTGCCTGCGGCAGCCACTCCACCCGCCCCCGGTACGCCGTGGAGAAGCGCCACGGCACGGTGACGAAGTGGATCCGGTCGCCGGTCAGCCCCCGCGCGGTCATCGCCAGATCCCGCATCACCCCCGGGGTCAGGGCCGGATCGGTGGTGACCGACTTGGTGGCCGCGTCCAGGAACCCGAACAACCGCGTCGGATCGGTCAGCGTCTCGCCGCTCATCGCCTTCTTCGCCATCGCGCGGACGAAGTCCTGCTGCCGCTCGATCCGCTCGATGTCGGTCCCGTCGCCCAGGCTGTAGCGGGCCCGCACGTACCCCAGCGCCTCCTCGCCGTTCAGCGTCCGCCACCCCTTGGGCAGGTCGAGCCGCACGTACTCGTCGTGGATCGGCTCCGGCAGGTACACGTCCACCCCGCCGATCGCGTCCACCATGCCCTTGAACCCGGTGAAGTCCATCTGCACGAAGTGGTCGATGTGGATGCCGGTGAGCTTCTCCACCGTCTTCCAGGTGCACGCGATCCCGCCCCTGGCGAACGAGGAGTTGATCATGCCGAGGTGCCCCTGCTGCCCCGGCAGCCCGTCACGGGCGCGGCAGGCGGGCAACTGCACCAGCGAGTCGCGCGGGAAGCTGACCACGACCGCCTCGTTCCGCGCCGTGGACAGGTGCGCCAGCATGATCGTGTCGGTACGCTCCCCGGCTTCGGCGTCGGGCCCCTCCCGCCGGTCGGACCCCACCACCAGGATGTTCACCGCCGCGGTCGCCGTCTTGGCCGGGCGGGCGTCGCCCAGGTCCTCGCGGGTGACCTCGATGTGCCGCACGTTCCCGGTCAGCCGCGCGTACACGCTGTACACGGCCCCGGCCCCCGCCAGCATCACCACGAGGAGGAAGACCAGCGCCCACAGTAACCAGCGGCGCCGGCGCCGGGGCCGCGGCGGGTCCTCGGACGCCGGCTGCAGATCGAGCAACCCACTGCTCACGCGAGTCTCCAGGAAAAGGGCCAGGGTGACCGGACCGGTCCTTACGCACCTGGAAGGGGGCCGGTGGGATGATCGAGTGTACCGAGCGGTGGCGCCGAGGCGTAAGGGGAGCCGACCGCCCGAGGCGGTCAGGCCATCATCGGCAGCTTGCGGTCCAGGCCGGTGATGTGCAGTATCCGCGACACCCGCGGGCTGGGCGCGGCCAGCACCAGGGTGACGCCCTGCGCGCGGGCGCGCTGCTGGATGCCGATCAGCACGGCCAGGCCGGACGCGTCGCAGAACGACACCTGCGACAGATCGAGCACGAGCATGCTGTGGCTGTAGCGCAGCGTCGCGAGCAGGTCCTGCCGCAGCGCCGCGCTGGTGAGCACGTCGATGTCGCCGGACAGGGTGACGGTGGTGGGCGATGACGGGCCCGCCCTGCCGAGCGGGGCGGTGTCGGTGACGGTCATGATCTTCTCCGATCGATGCAGAGGGACGAAAGCGGCGGGCCGGCGGTCACGCGGGCCGCTGCCGTAGCCGTGAGGCGGCAGACGGTGCGCCTTCAGGCGCCCCGGAGGGTCGCGCAGAGGTGGGCGGCGTCCCTGGCGGTGAGGCCCAGCGCGGTCCCGGCCCCACCGCCGATCGTGTCCGGCGGGATGACCAGCAGGACGATGGGCTCGCCGTCCGAGAGGATCAAGGTGATCAGGCGCGGGTCGGAGCCGTGGAATCGGCCGACCCTGATCCGGCGTCCGCGTGCGGGAATCTGCCGCGGGACGTTCTCCCAGGACTCCATACGCACTTCGACACGCAGCGTCGTCCGGCCGAGCCGCTGGTCAACGGCCGCGATGAGTCCGGGCAGTTCCGCGGCGGCGTCGCGAGAGTAGGGCCACCAGGCGCCATCGACGCCGGCACGCCGGCCGCGCACCGCGTCCAGGCTGAGCCGGACGGTGGAATCGACCTCGGGAACCCTGACGGCCACGGCGCTGAGCGGATCGGGATAGGTGAGAAATGTCGGCGTCATGGTCGCCTGGCCTGTCCGGGCCCCGACGGGACCCGCTGATGATCTATCGCCGCGGCGACGCCGACCTGACTGTCAGCGCACGGAATTCCTCGGTGTTTTCAATCTACCTCATCCGCGCCCCGAATCCCGGGATCCCGACCGCCGATGCGGTCAAACCTCGGTCACGCGCAGTAGACGACCCATGCCCGCCCCCGCGACCACGCGCAATAGAGGACCCATGCCCGCCACCGCGACCGGCGACCCGTCCACGGAGACGACGGCACACGCCCGCCCTGGATCACGCGTAATAGAGGCCCCCATGGCCGCCACCAGGGGCCCGACCGGCGACCCCGCCCAAGGAGACGCCGACAACACGAACGGGGCCCGCACTCCTGAGAGAACGAGCCCCGTCCGGTCGCCGGACGCCGCGTCAGGCGGCGACGATGTTCTCGGCCTGCGGGCCCTTCTGCCCCTGGGTGATGTCGAAGGACACCTTCTGGCCCTCCCGCAGCTCGCGGTAGCCACCCTGGGAGACGATGTTCGAGTAGTGAGCGAAGACGTCGGCGCCGCCGCCGTCCTGCTCGATGAAGCCGAAGCCCTTTTCGGCGTTGAACCACTTCACGGTTCCGCTGGCCATGTCATTCTCCTTCTGATTGGCAGAGCTGGGGACCCACCCTGCGCGGGCCCCGTGCCGCCGCGATAAGCCCATCCGGAGATGACCGGTGAAAACAGAAATGCGCCTGAGAGTCACAACTATCAGGCGCACATAACGTTCATATGGGTACCACAACTGCAACGCTTTCACTGTAGCACGCCCACCGCAGGCAGTCCATGATCCCCGCCCACGACAGGTCGCACGACCGTGACTGCCCACACCGCCGTACGAGCGCGGCCTCCCGCAACCCACGACGGTGCGCGTTCCGGAGCCGCAGAACGAGCACAAGGTCGCCCTAGTCTGTCGCCGACGTCCCTGACCGTTCCATTCCTGACGTGGAGGTCACCATGCGAGCAAGGAGAACCTGGCGGCTCCTGGCCGCCGCCACCGCGGCGGCGGTGCCCTTGGCGGCGGTTCTGTTCACCGGCCCCGCCCAGGCGGCGACCTGGAAGACCGTGAGCGTCCACAGTAGCTGGGCAAGCTGCAACGCGTCCGGCCAGTCCATCTCCCACGCCCCCTACCCCATCCCGTGGAGGTGCAGGCAGGTCGCGGGCGGCATCGCACTGGAGGTCTACGTATAAGTCCGCCACGCCGATGAACGACGACCTCGGGGGCGCTGCCGGAGCACAGCCAGCGCGCGCGGCGCCCCTGAGGACGTGCCGGTGACGGCGCCCCGATAGAGGCACGCACACACACCACCCGGCGACGTCCGCGATCTTCTCGGCCTCGAACCATCGCCCGAGGCGATCACCCGCTGAAACAGGGGTGAACGGTCGGCACTCACGGCATGCTGCCTCGGCTAACGGCCGGCATCGACGTCTCCGACGAACTGGAGGACGGCCTTCGCCAGCTCGTCGGGGGCCTCCATCGCGACGTAGTGCCCCACGCCGTCGAGTGACACCGAGGTCACCGCGGTTGCCGCGGCCCGGGACATCGTGTCCGCCCTGAAGGGGCCTCCGCCCACCCCCACCGCGAGTGCAAATTAGACAACAAGGTTGTCCTTGTCCAAGCCGCCGTAGTCTTTTCGCATGTCACGATCCGGCGCCGATCTCGCACTGCTCCTGCTCGGCGGCTTCCGCTCGTTGGTGGACGCCGCCACCGCCGAGCTGGCCCGCCGCGGCTACGAGGACGTGCGTCCCGTCCACGATTTCGCCATGCGCGCCATCGCCGCCGGCGCGGACAGCGCTTCAGAACTGGGCCGCCGCCTGTCGGTCTCCAAGCAGGCGGCGGCGAAAACCATCGCGGTACTGCAAGAGCACGGATACGTGGAACGCGACACGGACCTCCTCGACGCCCGCCGCAAACGCCTCCGGGTCACCCCTCTAGGCTTCGAGGTACTACGACAGGGCGAGGCGATCTTCGACGAGCTGCGCGACCAGTGGGAGCGCCAGATCGGCTCCGAGGAACTCGCGAACCTCGAAAGGCACCTGACGGCGCTGGTCGGCGCTCGCCCCATACGCCTGAACGCCCCGGGCTGGATCGCCCAAGACCTCGGCGAACCGGTCTAGAGCTACACCCACGTGACCAAGGTCCTGGCCGTGGACGCGACGGCGCGGATGGACCGGGCACTCCGGGACGGCCGACCGCAACGGGACATGCGACCGGACAGGCTTTCCGATCATGGCGAGTGGGGAGTCTGCCCAGGTCGTTGAGGTGGGGCGCCAGGGGCTCGAACCCTGAACCTACAGATTAAAAGTCTGCAGCTCTACCATTGAGCTAGCGCCCCTTGAGTGAAGCGTACAGTGTACACCCCGCCCACGGCGATGGAGTTGTTCTGGGACGCGAACCTACCGCAACATGTGTGCCCCGGCTGGTCGGTGGGTCTCAGGATAGCCGATCGGGTCGGGGGAGCGGCTGGGTGAGGGACTGGGTGACGGTTCTCGTTACGTGTTCGATGGTCTTGACGCCGGTGCCGTAGGAGGGGTGGCGTTCGGAGATGACGGCGATCAGGAGGTCGTGGCGGTCGTTGCGGACGCGGCCGATGCTGGTCAGGGTCCACAGGTTGTTCTGAGAGGGGCGGGGGAGCCAGCCGTTCTTGACGGCGGTGCGGGCCTTGGGGTCGGCGGCGGCGGTTATGCCCCAGGACTGTTCCGGGGCGACGCGGGACATCAGGCTGAGGACGTAGCGGCGGTTCTTCGGGGTCAGGGGGCTCTTGCGGGAGGCCAGGGTGTTGAGGAGCCTGACCTGGTCGGCGGCGGTCGTGGTGGTGGCGCCCCAGGCGCCTCCCGGGCCGGGGGTCGTGGCGCGGAGGCCGAGCTTGCGGTTGGCGGCGGCCAGGCCGGGGGCGCCGCCGATGCGGTACCACAGGGCGCTGGCGGCGTCGTTGTCGCTGACCTTGATGGCTCGGGCGGCCAGGTCGCGTTCGGCGGCGGTGAGGCCGCGGTGGCCGCGCTGGGCCTGGAGCAGCAGGGCGATCACGATGTTGACCTTGACGATGCTGGCCGTGGCCGTGCGGAGCTCGCGGTTGTAGGTGTACGACAGGCCGGTGGACAGGTCGCGTACGGAGATCGACAGGGCGCCCGGACGGTCGCGCAGGTAGCGGTCGAGGGCTTGGGTCAGGCGGGAGCGGGAGAAGGTGGGGGCGGCGGGGCTTGACGACGGGGACACGGGCGGGGACACGGGCGGGGATGTCGCGGTGGTGGGGAGCCTGGGCGGTTCTGGGGGCATGTGACCACCATCCACGGCGGGAGGGGTCAGGGCCAGGGTCACGAGCAGAGCGCACCCGGCAGAGGTCAGCGCCGTCGCGGCTCGCCGGAGGATCATGGCGGCGAGTTTCGCGAGGGGGCTGTTGCCGGGGCGTTAGCCGGTGGTTACACGTCTCAGGGGTTCGTCGGCCGCAGGTCACCCGCCTTGGGGCGTCAGGCGCGGATGACTTTTACCCCCGCCTCGGTGAAGCGGGCGATCTGGTCCTCGGGGGCCGCCGTGTCGGTGACGAGGGTGTCGATGGCGCTGACCGGGCAGATGCGGGCGAACGCGCGTCTGCCGAGCTTGGAGCTGTCGGCGGCGATGATGACGCGCTGGGCGCGGGAGGCCATCAGGGCGTTGATCGCGGCTTCGCCCTCGTTGTGGGCGCTGGCGCCGTGTTCCAGGTCGAGTGCGTCCACGCCCAGGATCGCCATGTCCAGCGCGATCCGCTCCAGCATGCCGGCCGCGACCGGGCCGATCAGCTCGTACGACTGCGGCCGCGCCGACCCGCCGGTGGTGACGACCTGGATCTGGGGGCGCAGGACCAGCTCGTTGGCGATGTTGAGCGCGTTGGTCACCACCGTGACCAGGGGGCCGCGCTGGTCGGTGTTCATGTCGGGGCGGGTGGCCAGGGCCCGGCCCACCTCGCTCAGGGTGGTGCCGCCGTTCAGGCCGACCGTGGAGCCTAGGGCGACCATGGCCGCGGCGGCGGCGCCGATGCGCTGCTTCTCGGGGGCCTGCCGGGCGACCTTGTAGCGCAGCGGCAGGTCGTACGTCACGCTGTGCGCGGAGGCGCCGCCGCGGGTGCGGGTGAGGAGCTGCTGGGCGGCGAGCTCGTCGAAGTCGCGGCGTACCGTGGCCGTGGACACCCCGAGCCGCTCGGCCGTCTCTTCCACATCGAGGTGCCCGTGCTCGGCCAGCAGCTCCAGCAGGGTGTTCCACCGCTCGTATCTGCTCACCGCCACCTCTCAGATGGTAGTGCGACTCGGGGGGTCCCTCAGCGGGTGCTGACCCGGGTCGGGGTCATGACCAGGATGACGCGGTCGGGGGCGTCGGGCGGGGGCTGCTGGCCGGGGTTGCCGTAGCGCTGCCCGAGCCTGACGTAGAAGGAGCCCGTCGGGTCGGGGATGATCTCCTTCAGCGTGCCGCGGACCTCCAGGTAGCGCAGGGGGTCGTCGGGGTCGATCACGAGCACGGTCATCGACGGGTTGTGCTGGAGATTGCGGTACTTGGCCCGCTTCGTGGTGTGGGTGAAGCGGATGTTCTCGCCGTCGTACTCGAACCACATCGGGTTCACCTGTACGGTCCCGTCGGGACGCGCGGTGCCGAGGCTGCAGAACAGCGGTCGTTCCAGCAAGTCGGCAAGGGCTTCGGGGATGGTCGCCGTCATGTACGGCTCGAACAGCGATCGTCCGCGCGCCATTCCCGGGTCACGAGCCGGGGATCTCGCGCAGCACGCGGGCCGGGTTGCCCACGGCGACGACGTTCGGCGGGACGTCCCTGGTGACCACCGCTCCGGCGCCGATCACGCTGTTCTCGCCGATCGTCACCCCGCCGAGCACGATCACGCCGCCGCCGAGCCACACGTTGTCGCCGATCACGATGGGCTCGGCCCACTCCAGCTTGCGGCGCCGCTGCTCGGGGTCGATGGGGTGCTTGGGGGTGAGCAACTGCACCTGGGGGCCGATCTGCACGTCGGCGCCGATGGTGATCGGCGCGACGTCCAGCGCGGTCAGGCCGCTGTTGACGAAGGTGCCGGGCCCGATGGTGATGTGCGCCCCGTAGTCCACGGTCAGCGGCGCGCGTACGTAGGCGTCGGCCGCGATCGAGCCGAGCAGCTTCTCCAGAATGGGCCGCGCCGACTCGGGGTCGCGCCCGTACGCCTCGTTGTACTGGTGCGCCAGCCGGCTGGCCCGGGTGAGGTCCGCCGCCAGCTCCTCATCGACGACGTACGGGTCGCCGGCCAGCATGCGCTCTCGGTTGGTACGGGTGTCGTCCGTCACGGGTCCCGAGCGTACTTCACCGGCCCCTGCCGGGGTCAGGGCGAGCCGAGGTACGCCGCGGCCACCTTGCGCGGCACGCACATCCGCCACGCGTCGATGACCAGCTCGCGCATCTCCTCGGCGTCGAGCGCTGCCATCCGCGACTCGACCCAGTTGTAGCGCTCGTCACGCGGGGCGGGCATCTGGAACTTCTCCGGCTCGGCCGCGACCAGCGCGGCCCGCTCCTCCTTGGGGAAGCCGAAGCCCATCATCGTCTCGTCCGGCGAGATCGCGACGTACACGATGCGCCCGACCCGGAACTTCACGTGGTCGCGGATCAGGTGCTCGCTCGTCCTCGGCAGCGCCAGCGCCACGCCCCGTACGTCCTGAACCGTGACCATCCACTCATCCCACACCATCGTGCGGCCGTCGTCCACCGTGACCGGTGCAGGGCCTCTCACCGGTACGCCGGCAGCCCCGTGAGCGCCTCGCCCAGCACCAGCGTGTGGATCTCCTCGGTGCCCTCGTAGGTCAGCACCGACTCCAGGTTGGTCATGTGCCGGATCACCGGGTA
The DNA here is from genome assembly GCF_014202315.1 of Thermocatellispora tengchongensis. Lineage (GTDB taxonomy): Bacteria > Actinomycetota > Actinomycetes > Streptosporangiales > Streptosporangiaceae > Thermocatellispora > Thermocatellispora tengchongensis. The sequence continues at coordinate 91,484 of NZ_JACHGN010000024.1, forward strand.
CTCCAGCGTGATCCCGTTGCCGCCCAGGATCGTGCGGGCCTGGCGGGCGGTGTCGAGCGCGGCGCGTACGTTGGCGAGCTTGCCGAAGCTGATCTGCTGCGGGGTGATCGCGCCCGCGTCCTTGAGCCGGCCCAGGTGCAGCGCGGTGAGCTGGGCCTGGCCGACGGCGACGTACATCCAGGCCAGCTTCTGCTGGGTGAGCTGGAACGACCCGATCGGCCGGTCGAACTGCACCCGGGTCCTGGCGTACTCGACCGCCGCCTCCAGGCAGGCGCGGGCCGCCCCGACCGCCCCCCACAGGATGCCGAAGCGGGCCTCGGACAGGCACGACAGCGGCCCCTTCAGCCCGCGTACGCCCGGCAGCACGGCGTCGCCGGGCAGGCGCATGTCGTCGAAGTAGAGCGCGGCCGTGACCGAGGCGCGCAGCGAGAGCTTGCGGTGGATCTCCTGCGCCGAGAAGCCCTTGGTGTCGGTGGGCACCACGAACCCGCGGATGCCGTCGTCGGTCTGCGCCCACACCACGGCCACGTCCGCGATCGAGCCGTTGGTGATCCACATCTTGGAGCCGTTGAGCACCCAGTCGCCCGACGGGTCGCGCTTCGCGGTGGTGCGCATGCCGCCCGGGTCGGAGCCGTGGTCGGGCTCGGTGAGCCCGAAGCAGCCGATCGCCTCGCCGGACGCCATGCGCGGCAGCCACTGCTCCTTCTGCTCCTGCGAGCCGTACTTCCAGATCGGGAACATCGCCAGCGACCCCTGCACCGACACGAACGAGCGCAGGCCCGAGTCGCCCGCCTCCAGCTCGCGGCACGCCACGCCGTACGAGACCGCGTCCAGGCCCGCGCAGCCGTATTCGGTCAGGTGCATGCCGAGCAGGCCGAGCCCGCCCAGCTCGGGGGCGAGGGCGCGGGCGGGGAACGTGCCCTCCTCGAACCAGTCGCCGACGTGCGGCAGCACCTTGTCGGTGACGAAGGCGCTGGTCGTGTCGCGGACCAGCCGCTGCTCCTCCGACAGCTCGTCCTCGATGCGTAGCAGGTCGTCCATGACGGCATCCCTCCGCGCGCGGCACCGGTCGTGCACGAGCCAGGGTATGCGCATCGGCGCCTGAGGGGTGGAGCCAGGGTAGCCCCAGGGGGAATCCCGATGTGCGACACGCCGTCGCCGGGGCAGGCTTATATACATGAACGAGATTACGGGTGTCAAGAAGCTCCGCCGGACCCAGCGGGGCCGCATCATCGCCGGCGTGTGCTCCGGCATCGGAGAATACACCGGCATCGACGCCAACATCATCCGGATCGCCCTCGCCATCGCCTCCTTCTTCGGCGGCCTCGGCGTCGGCGTCTACGCGATCGGCTGGCTGCTCCTGCCCGATGAGAACAAGGACACCTCCATCGTCCAGGACCTGATCAACAAGCAGCGGGCGGACGGCACCTGGGGTGGCAACTGGCACTCCGCCACCGACCAGCCCCCGTACGGCGTGCCGCAGCAGCAGCAGCCGTACCCGCCGCAGGCGCCGTACGTCGCGCCTGAGCCCTCGGACGCCCCCGCCGCCCCCCGGAGCCCGGAGCCGCCGACCGGCGCGTGACAGTCAGGTGGCCTCCGCCCGTACCCGAGCGATGATGTCCGAACGGGACTCGGTCCAGAGCATGGCCAGTATGGCCGCCATCGCCAGCCCGGCCGCCCCGGCCAGGGCGACGACGGGCTCCGGGCCGAGTTCCTGCGCGGCGGCGCCGCCGATCAGGATGCCCAGGCCCTGCGCGGCCAGCAGGCCCGACTGGACCAGGCCGAACGCCTGGCCCCGCCGCTCGGCCGGCACGCACTGCACGAACGCCGCGTTCGCCGCGAGCTGGTACGCCCCGCCGACCCCGGAGATCACCCACAGCGCCAGCACCACCGGCAGGGGCGGGTCCAGCGCGCACAGGATCAGCGGCGCACAGGCCAGCATCGCCATCCACCCCATGGCCCGCAGCCGCCCCGAGGGCGTGACGAACCGGCTGAACCAGAACGCACCGATCACCGTGCCCGTCGGCATGGCGGCCATCAGCAGGCCGGTCACCACGGACACCTCGATCTCGCCCGACGCGAGCCGCGCGGCGTACGGGGCGGCGATGCCCTCGGGCAGCACGTAGAACCCGCACAGCCAGGCGAACAGCACCAGCGTGCGCAGCCGCCGGTCGCCGAAGACCAGCGCGGCCCCCGCCCTGGTCATGGTCCACATCGAGGGACGGCCGGCGTCGTCGCGGGCGGGCGCGGGGCGGCGCCCCACCCCCGAGACCAGGATCAGCGCGGACGCCAGGAAGGTGGCGGCGTCGAGCGCCAGCGCCCGGTAGGGGCCCATCCCGGCGATCAGCGCGCCCCCGGCCGCGAAGCCCAGCATCTGCACCGCCTGGTTGGTCATGTTCTGCAGCGCGGAGCCCACGACGTACCGGTCGCCCTCCAGGATCTCCGGCAGCAGCGCGGCACGGGCGGCGGAGAACGGCGCGCTCAGCAGCACCACGCAGAACACCAGCACGCACAGCGCCGGGAACGGCATGCCGGGTATCGCCATCGCGGCCACCAGCAGCGCCCGGATCAGATCACACATGATCATCACCCGGCGGCGCGCGTAACGGTCGGCGAGCCCCGCCAGCAGCGGCCCGCCCACGATCGGCGGCAGGTAGGTCAGCGCGTACACGGCCGCGGTCGCGAGGGCGGACTGGGTGCGGCTGTAGACCAGCAGGGCGAGGGCCACCTGCGCGAGCTGGTCGCCGAGCAGCGACAGGCCCTGCCCCAGCCAGAGCGCACGGAACTCGCCGACGGTGACGACCTCGCCGTAGGTCGCTCGTCGTTCGGACGCGCGGGCGCGGCGGTGCTTGCCGCTGAGCCGGACAGGCTTCGTGGCCGCCATTGGACTCCGGTGAGCGCTTGCAGGCGAACCTGACAGAGGGTGTTCGGTGTGTAACCTACGGTGCCTGGTGCGCCGCCCCTCCGCAACCCAATGCAGCCAAGCACCTGACAATCAGTAACCGCCGCCGGGGCGAACCCTCCCAAAACCCCGGCTCACCAGGGCGCGGCCCACGATGCCGCCCCGATCACACCCTCGGCTCACGCCCCCACCTGCTGGAACACCGCAATCCCACGGGCGCGTACCGCCCCAGAGGAGAGCCCTCATCGAACTCCCCGGCTCACCACCCCAGCTCGTGCAACCGCTGGTCATCGATGCCGAAATGGTGGGCTATCTCGTGAACCACGGTGATCTGCACCTCGTCCACCACTTCGTCCTCGGTCTCGCAGATCTCGCTTATCGGATTGCGGTAGATCTCAATGCGGTCGGGCAGAACTCCTGCGTACCAGTCTCCGCGCTCGGTGAGGGGGATTCCGGTGTAGAGCCCAAGCAGGCCGGGCTCGGGCGGGTCGTCGACGACCACCACGACGACGTTGTCCATCATGCGCGTCAGATCCGGCGGGATCGTGTCCAGCGCCTCGGCCACGAGCTCCTCGAACTTCTCCCGCGACACATCGATCACCCAGCCATTGTGCCTCCAGGTGTGTCGCCGTGCCGTTTACACGTTTGGCATCCGAATCGGGTAAGCAGGAAGCGGATGAACTTCACGCGACTGACGGACGAACTCGCGGCGTGGCCGAGGTCCCTCCTGAGGCGTACGGGGGAGTGGGCCGGGCGCGCGGCCCCCTGGAGCCGCCACCCCGCCGTACGCCGCGGCGCGGGCGCCACGCTCAAGATCTTCGCGGTCGTCCTGGTGGCCGGCTTCGGCGCCTGGCTCGGCGTCGCGCTCAGCGGCGGCGTCCGCACCCCGGTCGGCCCGGTGGACGTCGGCATGACCCTACGCCCGGCGTGGTCCGGCGAGACCGTCGTGGACGTCCACCCCCTCGGCACGCTCCTGTTCGACACGCACGACGCGCCCGTACGGCTGCGCGTCACGTTAGAGAACATCGACCAGGACCAGGCCAGAAGCATGATCGAGGACCCCCGCCTGGCCGACCGGCTCCCGGCCCTGATCGAGGACAACCTCCGCGAAGGGCTCATCTCGCTGATCGCCCGCTCCGTCCTCTTCGCCTTCCTGGGCGCCGCGCTCGCCGGCCTGATCGTCTTCCGCAGCCTCAGGACGGCCCTGGCGGCCTTCTCCGCCACGGTCCTGGCCGTCGGTGGCACCGCCGGCCTGGTCGCGCTCACATTCCGTCCTCAGGCGCTGGTCGAGCCCCGCTACACCGGCATCCTCGCCGGCGCGCCGTCCCTGGTCGGCAGCGCCGAGTCGATCGTCACACGCTTCGAGTCGTACCGGGCGCAGCTCACCAAACTCGTCAGCAACGTCTCCAAGCTCTACAACACGGTCGATACGCTCCCCGTCTACGACGCCGACCCGAACACGATCCGGGTCCTGCACGTCTCCGACATCCACATCAACCCCATCGCCTGGAACCTGATCCGCTCGGTCAGCTCCCAGTTCAAGGTGAACCTGATCATCGACACCGGCGACCTCACCGACCACGGCAGCCGCCCCGAGGACACCTTCGTCAAGGAGATCGGCAGGCTCGGCCTGCCGTACGTCTTCGTCCGCGGCAACCACGACTCGCGCGCCACCGAGCGCGCCGTCGCCCGCCAGAAGAACGCCGTCGTCCTGGACGACAAGGCCGCCACGGTCGCCGGCCTGCGCATCTACGGCCTGGGCGACCCCCGCTTCACCCCCGACAAGACCGTGGCCGAGAACTCCGACCCCAACACCCTCCTGGCGTACGGCCGCAGCCACGCCACCGACCTGACCGCCGCCCACCCGCCGACCGGCACGGCCTCCACCAGGGCGGCCAAGAAGCAGGCGCAGAACCAGGACGAGGCGGTGGACATCGTCGCCGTCCACGACCCCAACGTCGCCAAGGGCTTCTCCGGCCACGTCCCGATCGCCCTGGCCGGCCACGCCCACGCCCGCTCCACCCAGCTCCTCCCCAGCGGCACCAGGGTCTTCGTCCAGGGCTCCACCGGCGGCGCCGGCCTGCGCGCCCTGGAACACGAGGAGCCCACCCCGGTCATGGCCTCGGTCCTGTACTTCGACAAGGACACCCACCGCCTGGAGGCCTGGGACGACATCACCCTGGGCGGCCTCGGGGAGCAGTCGGTCCAGATCCAGCGTCACGTCGAGCCGGACCCGGAGCGTACAATTTCCCCCGAGGCAACCACCGCCCCGTCGCCAACGGGATCGGCCGAGCCCACCGCGACGCCCGACTCGGATTAACCGCTTTGGCATCAGGGGCCAACGTCCCCTATGCTCTAACAGGTCCCCGACGGAAGGCGCCACGGACCAGGACTTCGGTCCTGAGCCCCCATCGTCTAGCGGCCTAGGACACCGCCCTTTCAAGGCGGCGGCACGGGTTCGAATCCCGTTGGGGGCACCGGCGAGCAGATGCTCACCAGCACGACGGAGCGGTCAACGACCACCGGAGAACTGGTAAGCTAAGCAAGCCGAACGAACGCAGCAAGGTCCTGTAGAGCAGTTTGGAGTGCTCGCCACCCTGTCAAGGTGGAGGTCGCGGGTTCAAGTCCCGTCAGGACCGCTCTGGTAGGCGTCCAGCCACCACCGAGGTCAGGTAGCTCAGTTGGTACGAGCGTCCGCCTGAAAAGCGGAAGGTCGGCGGTTCGACCCCGCCCCTGACCACATCTCCTCCCTTACGCCCCGAGCCTTTGTCGGCCGGGGCGTTTTCGGTTTCCCGCGTGTCCTTGCGCGGTCGCGTGATGCTTTCTGCGGCTGACCCACCCGCCACCCCCCGCCCTACCGGGCGGGCCCCTCAGGCCCGCTGCGGTGACGGTCAGGGCAGGGGGTGCTGGAAGTGACCTTCGGCCGCTACACGAAGGACCCAGGAGGCGCCGCGAGCCTTTTGGCGCAAGCCCATGGCGCATGGGCGCGTTCGACAGGTTGGGTGAATCGGCGGTGTGCTGAGGCTGGCCGAGTGATCAAGACCCCCTGAGGCCGAACCCGCGCCTGCTGTGTGCTTGATTGTCGCGTTTTGGTGTCGATGATGCCCGGCCCACGTGTGACGATGACATGCAGTAACAACACTCCGGTCTCTTTGCGGCTGCTGGTGATGACTCGTGTCCGGGTGCCTTCGATCCGCCTCCACGTGTTGTCACCACCTCACGCCGGGTCTTGGTTGACGGTGTCAACCTGGCGGTAGCATGAGGCGTGGCCACGAGCACCAGGGACGCGTTGATCGCTGCCGCGACCGATCTTCTCGACGTCGGCGGGGTTGACGGTGTGACGCTTCGTGAGGTCGGGAATCGGGCCGGTGTCTCGCACAATGCTCCGTACAAGCACTTCGCGGACAAGGAGATGTTGCTGGCGGCTGTCGCCGCGCGGGAGCTCGATCATTTGCGTGAGGTGATGGTCACGGCGCAGGCCGAGGGGGTCGCGGCGGAGGAGGTTCTGCGGCGGGCCTTGCGGGAGTATGTCGCGTGGGCGCTGGAGCGGCCGGCTCGGTTCGCGCTCGTGTTCGGGCGGTGGAGTCACCACAGTGAGACGTTGGGGTCTTCCGCGGCGGCGGCTTGGGACGTGCTGGTCGCGGCGACCGCGGCCGCGCAGCGGGCCGGAGGGCTGCCGGGTGATGATCCTGAGCGGATGGCGGCTTTGTTGCGTGCGGCCGCTCATGGGGCCGTCGAGTTGGCCCTTACCGGGCATCTGGCCGCTGACGGGAAGGGCAAGGTCGCGCCGGACGAGCTGGTCGAGGATCTGTTCGGGTATCTGCGGGTCAGTGCGAGGGTGGCGGCGGGGAGTTCTTCTTGCACCTGAGGTGAGGTGGGGCGGTCAGCGGGCGGGGGCGGGGGCCGGGTCGGAGTGGTCCTCTTCGGACAGGCCGACTCGGTCGTGCAGGCGGCGTAGCGGGCTGGGGAGCCACCAGTTCCGGTCGCCGAGCAGTCGCATCGTCGCCGGGACCAGGATGGTGCGTACGAGCGTGGCGTCTACGACCAGGGCCACCGTCATGCCGACTCCGATGGTCGTCAGTACGAGGCCGCTTGACGTCAGCCCCATGGTGGCCAGCACCACGCCGAGCAGTACGGCGGCGCTGGTGATGATCGAGCCCGTACGCTGCAGGCCGGTCGCCACCGAACGGGCGTTGTCGCCGGTGGCGAGATACTCCTCGCGGATCCGGCTGACCAGGAACAGCTCGTAGTCCGTCGCCAGGCCGAAGATGATCAATAGGACGATCATCAGGTTGCCGAGGTCCGTGGTTCCCGCCGGAGTGAAGCCGAGCAGGGGGGCCAGTGCGCCGTCCTGGATGCCCCAGATCATGACCCCGGCCGAGGCGCCGAGCGAGAGGAACGCGGCGAGCAGTGCCTTGATCGGCAGGATGAGCGAGCCGAAGGCGCAGAACAGCACGACGAAGGTCAGGGCCGCCACGAAGAGCAGGGCCAGGGGCGCGGAGGTGACCAGTGCCTCGACGTTGTCGACGGTCGCCGCCGGCTGGCCGCCGACCAGTACCTCGCCGGCTCCCCGTGGCTCCGGCAGGGCCCGGATCTCCCGGACGAGCTGCAGGTTCACGTCGGTGTCCGGTTCGCCGATGACGCCGACCCGTACGTGGCCGACATCCCCGCTCGTGCGGAACACCTCCGCGCCGAACGCTCCGGGCAGGCGGGCGAGATCGGCCGCGTAGCGGTCCAGCTCGGTACGGGCGACGTCCCCGGAGACCGCGACGTCCACGTAGTACTTCCCCCGCGAGGCGAACTCCTCGTCGAGGATCTTCACGACCATGAGGTCATCGCTGCCCGGCGGCAGGTAGCGATGGTTGACGGTGCCCGGCTGCAGCGAGGCCAGGGGCGCGCCGGCCACGAGCAGCACGGCGCCCACCGCGAGCAGCCAGGCGAGGGGACGTCGCATGACCACGGCGGCGATGCCCGCCCAGCGCCCGCCGGCGGCCGCTGTCCGTCGCCCCGGCAGGCGCAGGGCGTCCACCCGGCGGCCGAGGACGGCGAGGAGCGCGGGGAGCACCACGAGCGCAGCCAGTACGTCCACCAGCACGATCGCGATCCCGCCCCACCCGATCGAGCGAAGTGCGGCGGTCGGGAAGAAGAGCATGCCGGAGAAAGCGATGGCGATGAGGACACCGGAGAAGGCGACGGTCGGGCCGGCGGTGGCGACGGTCTTCGTGAGCGCGTCGGGGACGTCGCGTCCGCGGGCCAGCTCCTCGCGGAAGCGGTTGACCACGAACAGCCCGTAGTCGATCGCGAGGCCCAGGCCGAGCAGTGTGGCGATGTTGAGCGCGAAGATCGACACGTCGGTGACGTAGGTGACCGCGCGGAGCAGGGCCATCGCCCCGAGAATGGCGATGACGCCGGTCAGCAGCGGCAGCAGGCCCGCCACCACGCCGCGCAGCAGGACGATCAGGAGCACGATGAGCACGGGCATGGCGATGAGCTCGGCGCGGGTGAGGTCGCTCGCCGCGGCGGTGTTGAGCTGGTCGAGGCCGGCGAGCCCGCCGCCGAGGTAGGTGTCGAGTCCCTCGACGCGCAGGGCGCCGGACACGGCCTGGAAGTTGGCCAGGCGCTCCGCCTCGGTCTCTCCCGCGACGGTCAGCTCGACGGCGGTCGCCGTGCGGTCCCGAGAGACGAGTTCGGCGCGCTTGCCGGCGGTCAGGCCCGGTGTCCAGTAGCTCACCACCTCGCTCACCCGGGACGGCGGGATCGCCCCGAGCGCGGCGTTCACGACGTCGGCGAAGGCCGGGTCGTCCACCTTCAGGTCGCCGCCCTGGGCGCGGTACACCACGACGGCATCGACCGCGTCCTGCCGGCCGAACTCGCGCTCGATCAGAGCGGCCGCCCGCGCCGCCTCGGAGGCGGGATTGTCATAGCCGCCGCCACCGAGCGCCGAGAAGACGCCGGCTCCCCACACGCCTGCCAGGACCGTGAGCACGGCAGTCGCGACGAGTACGAGCCGGCGGCGCTCGCGGACGAACCGTCCGAGGACAACGAACATGACATCGCCTCTGCGAAAGAGATCCGCTAGGTTGACGGCGTCAACCTAGCCCGGCCGGTTGACGATGTCAACCGCAGGTGGGGGGACCTGTGGAGAGGCCGCTTGGTATGGGACGGCTGTCCGGGGGGAGGTGGGCGATCATGTTCAGGAGGCGGTCGATCAGGCGGGGCGTCTGCCTTCTGGGCATGAGGGGAGGCGCCGGTGCTCTCTGGGCGCGGTCACCAACTGTCCCAGCCGTGCCAGCCGTACCAAGGTCCGCCCAGGTGACGGTAGCTGTCGTCGAGAGTCTCCTCGGGCCGGCCCTTGGGGAGGTAGACGAAGCCGGTGTTGGTCTCGATGGCCCATTCTCTGGACGACAACGTGGCGCCGCCGCGGAAGTGCACGCCGGACGCGGTCTCGTACCGGTATGCCCAGCACATGTAGTACAGGCCCACCCAGCGGCATGAATCGATGGGTTTGTCCTCGGTGAGGCTCGCGGTCTTGGCGAAGGTCTCCAGGCTCGGCTTGGAGATCGCGAATCGCACCCGGAACGGGGCGTCGGTGAGGAGGGCGAGCACGGTCACCGGAACGAGGAACCAGGGGAGGAACCAGCGCTACAAGCGTTCCACGAGGGAGGGGGCGCCTTTGAGGTCGGCCACCACGATCCGGATGAACCAGATGATGACCAGCGGCCCCACGACGAAGATCGCGAACAGGGTCATCTCGATGTCGTACCAGTAGGGCACGCTGGCCCAGTACAGGATGACGCAGGTCGCGGTGACGGCGGCCGTCATGAAGAGCCACCCGGGGGGTTTGGTGAGCACGACGGCCACCCTAGCGATCAGCCGGGTCCAGGCGTGGTCGGCCTGGACCCGGTGGGCCGGCCCCGGCCGGCTTCTGGTCAGGTCCTAGTCCATCGCCGGCCGGCTTCTGGTCAGGACCTGGTCCATCGCTGGGTGGCCTGGCCGTTGCAGGTGGCGACGGTCACGGCGGAGGTGTTGCCGGTGCCGGTGGCCGTCAGGCAGAGGTTGTTGGCGGCACTGGTGACCGTGCCGTTGGAGTTGAAGATCCACTGCTGGTTGCTGTTGCCGTGGCAGTCCCACAGTTGTACGCGGGTGCCCGAGCCGGCGTTCGTCGGGGAGTCCAGGCACTTGCCCAGGGTCTGGAGTCTGTTGGAGCTGTAGGCGAAGCGCTGGTTGGGGTTGTTGTGGCAGTCGTAGATCTGGAGCTGGGTGCCGTTGGCGGTGGCGCTGTCGGGGGAGTCGACGCAGCGGCCGGACGCCTCGTTGCGCAGGCGGAACTCGGTCGTGGCGGTCGGGGAGACGGTGGGTGTCACCGTGGGGGTGACGGTGGGGGTGACGGTCGGCGTGGCTGTGGGGCTGGAGTCGCCCAGCGTCGGGGTCTGCCAGTCGCGCCACTCGGACAGGTTGCCGCTCGCCCGGGACGAGATCCGCATCGTGCCGGGAGCGTTGCCCGTGTTCAACAGGAACTTCTGGATGCTCTGCTGCAACGGGGTCCGCCATTCGGACCTGCTGGCGCAGTGGTTGCCGTCCTGGACGTCGGACCAGTAGGTGATGTTCTGGCCCGCGCCGAGCGCCTTGTAGACCTCCGCGCCGGCGAGGGCCGCCACGCTGGCGGACCTGGGGCCGAGGTTGGTGATGTGGGGATTGTCCATGATGAACAGTCCCCGCGGCGCGATCATGGCGACTGTCTGATGCGTGTCCACCGGCAGCCTGGCCGGGCTGCCGGTGAAGGAGCCGAACGCGTCGCCCAGCCACGGCTGCTCGCCGTACGCGCTGCTCAGGCTCTGGGCGCCTTCACCGGGGATCCCGCGGAAGATGGGGACGCCCGCGCTGCCCGACTCGATGGGCATGGTCAGCGCGATGCGCTGGTCGAACGCGCCGGTCACGAAGGCGCCCTTGCCGAACCGCGAGCATCCCGTGACGCCGGTCGCGTCCGCCTTGAGGATGCCGCCGCCCGACTGCTCGATGACGTCGATGATCCGGCTCACCCCCCAGGCCCAGGCGACCAGCAGCCCGGTGCTGCTGGAGGAGCCGTAGATGCTGTAGAACGCGCCCTGCTTGTTGGTGCGGGGCGTGCCCTCGCGGCCGACGGCGTACGGGTCGTAGTTGATGACGGCGGCGCCGGCCGCCTTGATCGCGGCGGTGTCGGCCCCGAAGCCGCCCAGCACGACGACGGCGGGGAAAGGTCCGTTGCCGCTCGGCAGGTCCACGCTCGCCGAGAAGCTGGAGCTCCTGCCGTTGTGCGACACGTTCACGCTGATGCCGGTACGCGAGACCGTCCCCGTGACGTTCGACGGCTTCGCCGGCTTCTCGCCGTAGACGAACTTCTCCGCCAGCTTCTTGATCTCTTGCCGCCGGCACCGCCACTCGGACTTCGTGGAGATGCGCGTGCCGTCCAGTTTCCTGAACGGGTCGGGGAGCCTGGAGTTGGTGGGCAGGGATCCCGCGTCGGGCAGGCCGGGCACCGGGCAGTCGGCGCCCTCGTCCTCGACACCGGCCGCGAAGGGCGCGGCGGCCTCGGCGTCTCCTGTCGTCAGCGCTCCAGCGACCGCGAGCGTCGCCGCGGCCCCCAGCGCGACGACCGCCGTGCGGATCTTAGAGCGGCCCGAGCTGATGATCACTGAGCCTCTCCTTCCGGGTGGGTGATGGAAGCGACCGCCGACCGGCGATCGGCGGGACGGGCTGTTCACCGCGCGGAGGTCCAGCCGCTGATCAGTCTGAGAAGCCGCTCCGAAATGTGTCAAGAATGCATTGAAACGTTTCGAGAGCGGCAGCGTTTGCACTCTGCTGACCAGCCGCGATACATGGGAGGCTGACGAAAGTTTCGAAGGTTGGGGTGAGTGAGGGGGGAGGCCACCCGGTCGGTCGGCGGGGGGGCGTCAGGGCTCTACGGGGCCCTCGTCGATCCGGTGCACCATGGTCCAGGTGGCGCCGCACCCGCAGCGGTACTCCTCGATCAGGTCGCCGTTCTCGCTGACGGCCATACCCTGGCGGACGCGGACGTGGACGTGCTTGCTCATGGGGCCTTCCTTGCCGGCCGGGCGGGGACCACCCGGCGAGTGAGCTGGGCGGATGATTAACAATACGTGACCGAAGACGGGGGTTCCGGCGGCACGCGCCCGGCCGGCTCGAAAAAGCCGTCCCTGACCGGGGGAGTGGCCGGACCTGCGGATGCCGTGGACGAGCGGGGTGTGCTCCGTACCGGAGATCGGGTGCAGGTCACAGGGGGGCGCCGCGGACGCCTCTCCGCTGCCTCAGGCGTCGGTTCGGCGGATCGTGAGGGCGGTCAGTCCTTGGGCAGGAGGGTGCCGAGGGGGCCGAGGTCGAGGTTCAGGTCGGAGGGGGACAGGTCGAAGCGGGCGCACAGGTCGGTCATGGCCTCCTCCAGACGCATCAGCGTCAGGCCGACGGCCTCCAGTTGCTCGTCGGTGAGGTCGCCTTGGTCCATGCGGCGGACGCACTGGCGCTCCACGAGCTGGCGGATCAGTTCGACCAGGGTGAGCACCAGGCGGCTGAGGTCGCGTTCCACCGCTTCGGGGTCGGTTCTCAGGCGCCAGGCGCGTTCCGGCTCGCTCATCACGGCTCCGACCGTACGGACATGATCACTGCGCGCAGCGAGATGCGTACGAGGTCGATGTCGGCGATCGACAGGACGATGTCGCCCGACAGCACGACGCCACCGGCCAGCAGGCGATCGAGCAGGTCCACCAGCGCGACGCGCTCGGCCGGTAGCCGGTCCTCGGCGGCGAGGCGGGAGCCTCTCGGTTCAACGCGCGACGGAGTCGTCATGGGCGGCCTCGCCGGGCAGGGCGGTGAAGGAGTACGGGGCCCACGGGCCGGTGATCTCCACCTCCAGGTCCGTCATGTCGCGGGCGAGCGCCGCGAACTCCCGTTCGCGTGCGCTGTCCACCAGGTACGCGCCGTTGAGCACCATCGGCTCCTCCCGGCCCGACAGCTTCGGGTCCTGCACCCGGTGCCGGGTGGAGGCGGCGGCGATGCCGGTCAGGGCGTCGTGCAGCTTCTCGGCCTGGGCGGCGGCGGTGCGCCACATCTCCTCCCGGCCGCGCAGGGCGGTGCGGCGGCGTTGCAGGTACGCCCGCCCCGGGCTCGTCCCCGGCCCCGTCTCCGGCTCGGGGGCGGCCGGCTGGGCCGGGACCTGGACGGCGTACGCCTTGACGCCCCACTCCCGCCGATCCGCGACGCGGGCGAGCACGGTGAGGAAGTCGGAGTGGCGCTCGCGGAGCAGCTCGCGTACCTGGGCGTCGTCGTGGTAGACGGTCACGAGCCGCACCGGCGCGGTGGGCGCCGAGCGCGCCACGGCCTCGACGATGCGGTGGTGGGCGCGGGCGGTCTCCTCCAGCCAGGCCAGGTCCTCCATCGAGCGGCGCAGCGGCTCCTCGCCGAACTCCGTCAGCGGCACGTCGCTGACGTACGCCGTCAGCTCGCCCTCCTCGATCACGCGCACCGGCCGGGACGCCACCCCGGTCAGGTCGTCCAGGCACAGGCGGGGGGCGCCGCGCGTCACCGCGTACAGGTAGACGCCGTGCTCACCGGTCATGGCGCTCGTCCACCTCCTCCTCCTCCTGGACGCGCCCCTGCCGCTCCTCGCGGGCGCTCTCCTCCGGGGCGCGCAGGGCCAGGGCGTCCTCCATGGCGGCGAGGCGGCGGCGGAGTCTGCGGTTCTCCGCGTCCAGCTCGCGGTTCGCGCCGGTGAGCCACGGGTCGTGCTCCCACCAGTCGATGCCCATCTCGCGCGCGGTGTCCACCGACGCGATCAGCAGCCGGAGCTTGATCGTCAGCAGCTCGATGTCCAGCAGGTTCACCCGGATGTCCCCGGCGATCACCACGCCGCGGTCCAGCACGCGCTCCAGGATGTCGCCCAGGTTGGCCGACTCGCGCTGCGCCGGCGCGCCCGGGATGGACGAGCGGCGTACCGGTGTGCCGCCAGGCCAGGCCGGGCCGCTCACCGGTATCCCTCGGAAGCCTCGGCGCTGCTGCGCTTGTAGCGGCGCACCCGGCGGTAGGACACCAGCTCGCCGTCCAGGTCCAGCTCGGCCTCGTACAGCGCCAGGATGTCGCCGGACGACGGGATGCGCCGGTCCTCCGTCACCTCGACCCCCACCAGCCAGCCGGTCTCGGTGGGCTGCACCAGGGTGACCCCCTCGACCTCCTTGCCGGTCAGGCCGGCGATGTGCCGGGACCCGGCCCCGCCCGCGTCGGCCGCGGTCAGCTCCCCGGCCCGCTGCGCCTGTTCCTCTTCGATCACGTCCTCATCCCTCGCAGTATCACGTCCCGCGTCCCTCGCGGCATCACGTCTGCATTCCTCGCAGAACCCGGTTGACCGCCTCGGCCTCCTCCTCGGCGGAGATCCGGCCGGCGGCCCTGGCCTGCTCGATCTCCTCCAGCCGGCGGCGGACCGCCGCCGGGTCGCGCAGCTCGCGCTCGACCTGCTCCTGCAGCAGCTCGCCCAGCTTGATCACGCCGCGGATCGGGGCGAGCGGGAAGCCGAGGATCATCGTCATCAGGCCCATTCGTCACTCCGGAGGTGTGAAGTCGTAGGGCGCGAGCGGCCCGAGCAGGCGTACCTCGATCCGGTCCCGGACCCGTTCGCCCAGCTCCTCCACCGCCCGGCGCAGGTCGTCCTGCCGCTCGTCCTCCACGAGCAGGGCGACGTAGGCGGCGTCGCGCTCGTGGGTCGGCTCGCGTTCGCTCACCGCCACGCACAGCGGGGCGAGCGCGTCGATCACCTCGCGGGTGTCCTCCTCCCGCTTGGCCGAGATCGCCTGCTCGACGATCTCGCCGAGCCGCATCCGCTCGTTCCGGGTGACCGCCTCGTCCCGGCCGCGGATCGCCTCGCGCAGCCGCGCCGCCTCCTCGTTCTCCGCCAGGATCTCCCGCAGGATCTCCCGCTCCACGTACCGGCCCTTGACGACGTACTCGATCCGCCCCTCCAGCTTGTCGAGGGCGGAGGCGAACTCGTCGTGGTGCGGGGCGAGCAGTTCGTCGGCCACGGCCCCGGGGCCGGTCATCACCGCGCCGAAGCGGAACGGCAGCACGGGCACCTCGGCGGCGGTCTCGTCGAGCAGTCGCTGGTGCGTACGCAGGTCCTCCATCCTGCCGAGCGGCCCGCGCTCCACATCGACCTCGCTCACCAGGGCGGCGATCTTGCCGAAGGTGACCAGCGACACCTCCCCCGGGGGTTCGCCGACGCCGAGCGTGCCCGGGGCTACCTCCACGTCGGCGGGGACGATGCCATACACATAGGACGCTGCCGCCACCTCAGTCCTCCTCTCGCCTGCGGCGCCGGACGCGGGCGCGCTCCTCGGCCTGCTCCGGCCGGAGCTCCTCCGCCTGGAGTTCCTCGGCGGTACCGGTCAGCTCCCGCTCCTGGGGCTCCCGCTCGATCTCCCCCCGCAGGGGTTCGCGCTCGACCTGTTCCGCCGGCGCGCGCTCCTCCATCTCCTCTTCCAGGTGGCTCATCGCCTCGGCGAAGCGCAGGTAGGTGTCCACGCTGGACACCACCACGCGCGCCTCGACCGCGAGCACCTCGATGCCGATGAGGGAGACCCGCGCGTACGCGTCGATCACCAGGCCCTTGTCCAGGATCGTGTCGATGACGTCGGCGAGGCCGCTGGAGGCCGGGCCGCCCGCAGGCTGAACGGTCATGTCCCCGGTCGCCCCCGTCCGCGCGTGCGCACCACGGCCGGCTCGCGACGCCGGCGTACCGGACGTTCCCGAGCCTCCCGAGCGGGACGGCCCTCCGGGGCGCCACCGCCACGCACCGGCGCCTCTTCTTCCTCCTCCTCTTCCTCTTCGTACTCTTCCTCGGGTTCCTCTTCCTCGGCTTCCTCGGCGGCCTCGGGTTCCTCTGCCTCGGCTTCCTCTGCCTCGGCTTCCTCCGGGGCCTCCTCGGCCTCCTCGGCCCCCTTCTCCGCCTCCTCCGCGGGCACCACCTGGCCACCGTGGATCTCGCCACGCCAGCCGTCGTCTTCCACCTCGTCGAGGCGGGGGAGGAGTTCCGACATCACGTGCCGCCGGAAGTGCTTGAGCTCCAGCCGCACCCGACGGCCCTGGGCCCGCCACAGGTTGCCGGTGCGCTCGAACAGGCCCTGCGGGTGGTACTCCAGCACGACCAGCACCCGGGTGAGGTCGGGGGCGAGGGCGTGGAAGGTCACGGCGCCGTCCACGCTGCCCTTCGGGCCCTCGGAGCGCCAGACGATCCGCTTGTCCGGCACCTGCTCGACGATCTTCGCCTTCCAGGTGCGGTGGGACCAGAAGACCTGCGCCTTCCAGTTCAGCGTCTCGTCGGTCTCCTGCTTGACGTGCTCGACCTTCTTCATGAAGGTCGGGAAGTCCTCGAAGCGGGTCCACCGGTTGTAGACGACGTGGACCGGCGCGCCGATGTCGATCGACTCGACGATGTTGGTGACCTTGTGCGGGCCGGTCTTGCCGCCCTTGCCGCCCTTGCCGCGGAACAGCCCCTTCACGGCGCCCTTGATACCGCCGGTCACCCCGCCGACGAGGCCGCCGAGGACGGCGCCCTTGGCCCCTCCCTGGCCGCCGGTCATGGCGGAGACCAGGCCGGTCCCCTCGTTCTCCACGTAGTCGGTCAGGCGGCCGGTCAGGCCGGTCACCTTGTCGGCCGCGCGGCTGAGCATGCGCTCGCCCACGGCCGCGAGCAGGTTCTGCGCCTCATGGGCGAGGCGGTCGGTGGGCAGCTTCGGCAGCGGCGCCTTCTCGGTGACGCGCTCGGCCTGCTCGGTGACGCGCTCGGCCTGCTCCGTGGGCTGCGCGACCATCTCAGTCACCTCCCCGGCTGCTCGGGCGACGGCGGACGGTCACGGGCCGCCTGGTGACGCGCGGCCTCGGCACCTGCTGTTCCTCCTCGCCCTCCGGCTCCCCGCTCTCGCGGCCCTGCCGACTTTGCCGGCCGAGGGCGGTCGCGGCGGTGTCCTTGAGGGTGTCCGCCTTGAGCGGGCCCTTGGCGGTGTCTTTCACCGTGTCTGTCGCGGTGTCTCGGACGGTGCCGGCCGTTCGCTCGGCCGTGTCCTTCGCGGTCCCGGCCGTGTCCGTGGCCGTGTCCTTCGCGGTCCCGGCCGTGTCCGTGGCCGTGTCCTTGACCGTGCCGGCGGCCTCCGCGGCCTGCCTCGCGCCGGGGACGCGGATGGCCTCGGCGCGCTCGTGCAGCTTGTTGCTCAGCGAGTCGATCTGCCTGCTGGTCGCGGCCATGGCCGCCGCCTTGCCGACCTGCATCAGGTCGTTGCGTACGCGGTTGGTGAGCTCATCCAGTTCCGGGGACGAGCCGAGCGCCTTGAGCCCTTGGCGTACCAGTTCGCCCTGGCGGCCGCGCAGCCGGCCGAGCAGCATCGCCGTGCCCAGGGACGCCGCCGCGCGCAGCTTGTGACGTCGGCCGAGGTAGTAGCCGGCGGCGACGGCAAGCCCCACCCGTACTCCCTCTTTCATGATCATCGCCTCCCGTGCCGGATGCGCCGGATACGTGCACCCCGTCCGTCCTGGTGCCCGTAAACCGGATACGGAATCACAAAGCTCTCAATGAGGGAGAAACTTGCCGTGCGGTAAACCCACGATCTACGTCCCGGCGCCGCCCGTCCCGAGACCACGAGCGCCGCCCGTCCCGAGGCCACGAACGCCGCTCGCTATGCGGAAACGACATTGCCCGTTCACGCGACCGAGTGGCGCCTGTCGCCTCGGCGGCCTACGTTCCGGTCAGTCGGTGCGAGATCGGGCGAACCGGAAGGTGGCGGTACGACGATGGATCGTAGGACGGCATTACGGCTCGGCATTGTCGGGGTCGGCGGCGCGGCGTTCTCCGGGGCGCTGTGGGGTGAGGCGTTCGGCGCCGTCGCCCAGCCCGGCCCCAGCCCGTACGGCGGCCTGCTCGCCGCCGACGGCAACGGGATCGAACTGCCCGCCGGGTTCACCAGCCGGGTGATCGCCCGCTCCGGGCAGCGGGTCGCCGGATACACCTGGCACTGGGCGCCCGACGGCGGGGCCTGCTTCCCCGACGGCAGCGGCTGGATCTACGTCTCCAACTCCGAGATCCCGCTGGCCGGCGGGGCCTCGGCGGTGCGGTTCGCGGCCGACGGCTCGATAGTCTCGGCGTACCGCATCCTGTCGGGCACCAACCTCAACTGCGCGGGCGGGGCGACGCCCTGGGGCACCTGGCTGTCCTGCGAGGAGATCGCGCTCGGGCGGGTCTTCGAGACCTGGCCCGGCGGCGGGCGCGCGGGCGAGGAGCGTACGCGGATGGGGCGGTTCAAGCACGAGGCCGCCGCCTGCGACCCGGTGCGGGAGGTCGTCTACCTCACCGAGGACGAGCCCGACGGGTGCTTCTACCGGTTCATCCCCGACACATGGGGCGACCTGCGCACCGGGCGGCTCCAGGTGCTCTGCGCGCCCGCCGGCCAGGTCACCGGCCCGGTCACCTGGGCGGACATCCCCGACCGCGACGGCTTCCCGCTCCCCACCCGCAAGCAGGTCAGCGCCGCCAAGCGCTTCGACGGCGGCGAGGGCTGCTGGTACGACGAGGGGATCTGCTACTTCACCACCAAGGGCGACAACCGGGTCTGGGCGTACGACACCGCGGCCGAGTCGCTGGACCTGGCGTACGACGACTCCTTGGTGACCGGCGGGGCCGCCCCGCTGACCGGGGTGGACAACATCACCGGCGCCCCGAACAGCCGCGACCTGTACGTCGCCGAGGACGGCGGCAACATGGAGATCAACATCATCACCGCGACCGGCGTCGTGGCACCGTTCCTGCGCATCCTCGGCCAGTCGTCCTCGGAGATCACCGGCCCGGCGTTCTCCCCGGACGGCACCAGGCTGTACTTCTCCTCCCAGCGCGGCACCTCGGGCTCCTCCACGGGCAGCGGTGGCATCACCTACGAAGTCACCGGACCCTTCCGCGCCGGGGGTTGACCCGTCCACTATGGTCCCTCGCATGAGCAGTCACTATGACGTGGTGGTCCTGGGCGCGGGGCCGGGGGGTTACACGGCGGCGGTCCGGGCGGCGCAGCTCGGGCTGAAGACGGCGGTCGTCGAGGAGCGCTACTGGGGAGGCGTGTGCCTCAACGTGGGCTGCATCCCCTCCAAGGCGCTGCTGCGCAACGCCGAACTCGCCCACCTCTTCCAGCACGAGGCGAAGACCTTCGGCATCCAGGTGGACGGCAAGGTGACCTTCGACTACGGCGAGGCGTTCAAGCGCAGCCGCAAGGTCGCCGACGGGCGGGTCAAGGGCGTCCACTACCTGATGAAGAAGAACGGCATCACCGAGTACGACGCGCGGGGCACGTTCACCGACCCGCACACGATGTCGCTCAGCAACGGCGAGACGATCACGTTCGGCCACTGCATCATCGCGGCCGGGGCGACCACCAAGCTGCTGCCGGGCACCTCGCTGTCGGAGCGCGTGGTCACCTACGAGGAGCAGATCCTCAGCGACTCGCTGCCCGACAGCATCATCATCGCCGGGGCGGGCGCGATCGGCGTCGAGTTCGCCTACGTCCTGAACAGCTACGGCGTCAAGGTGACGATCGTGGAGTTCCTGGACCGGCTGGTGCCGCTGGAGGACGAGGAGGTCTCGGCCGAGCTGGCCCGCCGCTACAAGCGGCTCGGCATCGAGGTGATGACCTCCACCCGCGTCGAGGGCATCGACGACTCCGGCGACAGCGTACGCGTGACGGTGTCGCGCGGCGACGAGCGGCTCACACTGGAGGCCGACAAGGTGCTCCAGGCCATCGGCTTCCAGCCCCGGGTGGAGGGCTACGGCCTGGAGCGCACCGGCGTGCGGCTGACCGACCGGGGCGCGATCGACGTGGACGGGCGGTGCCGTACCAACGTGCCGCACATCTTCGCCATCGGCGACGTCACCGCCAAGCTGATGCTGGCGCACGCGGCCGAGGCGATGGGCATCATCGCCGCCGAGACCATCGGCGACGCCGAGACGATGGAGCTCGACTACGTGATGATCCCGCGCGCGACCTACTGCCAGCCGCAGATCGCCAGCTTCGGCTTCACCGAGGCGCAGGCCCGCCAGCGCGGCTTCGACGTGCGCGTGCAGAAGTTCCCGTTCACCGCCAACGGCAAGGCCCACGGCCTGGGCGACACGGTGGGCTTCGTGAAGATCCTCAGCGACGGCGCCCACGGCGAGCTCCTCGGCGCCCACCTGATCGGGCCCGAGGTCACCGAACTGCTGCCCGAGCTGACCCTGGCCCAGCAGTGGGACCTCACCGTGCACGAGGTGGCCCGCAACGTACACGCCCACCCGACCCTCGGCGAGGCCGTCAAGGAGGCGATCCACGGCCTGGCCGGCCACATGATCAACATGTGAGGCCGGCCGGGGGCTAGTAGGCCCGGCCGAAGATCACGCGCTTGCCGTACGCGGCGGGCGCGTGGCACCGTACGCACGGCCCGCTGAAGGGCGGGCCGTCGAGCGGTACGCAGCGGGGGGTGGCGCCGGTGCGGGCCTTGATGTCCTCCTCGCAGACCGGGTCGCCGCAGTGGCCGGCCAGGGCCCAGCCGGTGGCGACGGCCTCGGTGAAGGAGTCCCAGTCGCCGGTCTCGCGGGTGTGGTCGTCGCGGAAGGCGGTGGCCCGGCGCAGCAGCAGCGCCTGGAAGTCGTCCAGCACCTCCGGGAGCACGCCGGGGGCGGTGTCCAGCGGGATCGGCTCCTTGCCGTGCTCGGTGAGGCGGCGGGCCATCAGGGCGGTGCGCGCGGCCAGGTCGCGCGGGCCCAGCTCCAGGCGCACCGGGACGCCGCGCATCTCCCAGTCGTTGAACTTGTAGCCGGGCGACAGGTGCGGGCGGTCGTCCACGTGCACCCGTACGCCCGCCGCCCGCAGCCGGATCGCCAGCTCCCGCGCCTCGGCCAGCACCTCCTCGCCGCCGCGTCCGACCGGGACGATCACCACCTGGTACGGCGCGATCCGGGGCGGCAGCACCAGGCCCTTGTCGTCGCCGTGGGTCATGATGACGCCGCCGATCATCCGGGTGGACATGCCCCACGATGTGGTGTGGCACGGTTCGAGCCGGCCCTCGGCGGAGGTGTAGGAGATGTCGAAGGCGCGGGCGAAGTTGGTGCCCATGTAGTGGGAGGTGCCGGCCTGGAGCGCGCGGCCGTCGCGCATCATGCCCTCGATGGTGAACGTGCGCTGCGCCCCGGCGAACCGCTCGCCCGCGGTCTTCTCGCCGGGCACGACCGGCATGGCCGCGATGTCGCGGGCCACCTCCTCGTACAGGCCGAGGGCGAGCATGGTCTCGCGCATCGCGTCGGCCTCGCCGGCGTGCGCGGTGTGGCCCTCCTGCCACAGGAACTCGGTGGTGCGCAGGAACATGCGCGGACGCAGCTCCCAGCGCACCACGTTGGCCCACTGGTTGAGCAACAGCGGCAGGTCGCGGTGGGAGGAGATCCACCTGGACATCATCTCGCCGATGATCGTCTCGGAGGTGGGCCGCACCACCAGCGGCTCCTCCAGCTCCTTGCCGCCGGCGTGGGTGACCACGGCGAGCTCCGGCGAGAACCCCTCGACGTGCTCGGCCTCGCGGCGCAGGTAGCTCTCGGGGATCAGCAGCGGGAAGTAGGCGTTGTCGTGGCCGGTCTCCTTGATGCGCCGGTCCAGCTCGGCCTGGAGCAGCTCCCACAGCCGGTAGCCGTAGGGGCGGATGACCATGGTGCCCTTGGCCGGGCCCCGGTCCACGAGCCCGGCCCGCAGGACCAGCTCGTTGTACCAGGCCGAGAAGTCCTCGCTCTGCGGGGTCACGCTCCGCTCGTCGCGTCCGGCGTCCATGGTGTGAGACTAGTCAGTGGCCACCCCCGCGTTCGAAAGGATTTCCGCCGTGTCCAGCACGGTGCTCTCGGCCACGGTCAGGCCGGTGGCGGCGAGGTGGGCGTCCACGATGCGCAGGCCCACGGGGTAGCCGGCCATGTCGGGCACGCCGACCGGCTCCTGCCCCATGCGGCGGGCGGTGGTGTCGCCGAGGACGTACGCGCCGAACTTGAACATCCCGGTCATGCCGATGTTCTCGGTGATCTTCCGGTACGCCCGGTCCAGCTCCTCCGGGGACAGATCGCGCCCCCAGGGACCCATCGCCTCGGGCCCGGACAGCTCGCGTACGAACGCCTCGGCCAGCCCTTCGGAGATGACGTGCTCGCCGAGCACGACCGTGGCCGGGTTCCACTCCACGTTGCTGTGCCGCACGTTGTGGTGGAACTCGTGCACGGCGCAGTGCGCGATCTTGCCGATGTTCTCCTCGGTGGGCCAGGCGACCAGGTAGAGCCAGCCGGGCGCGCCGCCCATGCCGTAGTAGCCGCCGATGACCTTCATCAGGTGCTCGTCGTCGGGATCGCCGAGGATCAGCATGACCTGCAGCTTCTCGGCGTGCTTGATGCCCGGGACCTTGGCCCGGAGGTGGTCGAGCGCGCCCCGGAGCGCGGTCTCGATCTGGCCGGTGACGTCCGCGTCGATCATGCGGCGCAGCGCCTCGGCGTAGCGGGGGTCGTCGCGGTCCACCCGGAAGCCGCCGGCGAAGTGGTGCATCTGCACCGGGTCGCCCGGCGGCAGCGCCCCGGCCATCGGGGCGAGCATCTCGCGCAGCGCGTCGGCCCGCCGCTCCTGCGGCAGCTCCTGCATCCGCAGCATGGCGGACGGTGTGTCGAGAACGTTGATCTCCATGCCCTCGACCGTAGGGACTCACGTTACGTGAGGCTCAAGCCCGTTTTCCGGACCGCCCGGGGAACGTTCCGCCGGAACGTTCCCCGCCGTGTCGTGCGCTCAGGCGATCAGGTCGTCGAACTCCCCGTCCTTCGCGCCCAGGATGAACGCCGCGATCTCGGCCGGCGTGTAGATGAGCGCGGGACCCTCGGGGTGCCGGGAGTTGCGCATGGCGATGCCACCCTGCGGCAGCGTCGCGACCTCGACGCAGTTGCCGTTGGGGTTGCTGTAGCGACTCTTGCGCCATGAGACCGGCAGCCGGTTGGCGGCGACGCCGTTGGTGATCTCATCCATGCTCTTCTCCCCGGAGACGCGCATGTGCGTACGAATGCACGTGCATTTGCCCTTGCAGTGGCAAGATACGCCATACCGGCGGGCTATACCTTGCTGACTCCGGGATAAGTACCTCCAGGCCGGAACGATCCATGGAAACTACGACAATGGGTACGGCCATGGTCGCGCTAGATGAGGAGAAACGGGCATGAAAGCGGCCCCGTCCATATCGGGCAGGGCCGGGGCGCCGGTGGGAACGTTTCGGTCAGAAGCTGTCGCGGATCTCGGCCAGGAACTTCTTGCTCGCCGCCGCGGTCTCGGCCTGGACGCACAGGCGGTCCATGACCTGGACGTACTTGTCGGTGTCCTCGCGCTTGTCGAGGTAGAGCGCGCTTTCGAGCTGCTCCATGTAGACGACGTCGGGCAGCTCGCGCTCGGCGAAGCGCAGGATGCTGAACGGCCCGCCCGCCGCCGCGTGCCCGCCCCGGGCGAACGGGACGACCTGCACGGTCACGTTGGGCAGCTCGGTCAGCTCGATCAGGCGCTCGATCTGGCGGCGCATCACCTTCGGCCCGCCGATGGGCCGGCGCAGCGCGGCCTCGTCCATCACCGTCCAGACGGTGGGCGGGTTGGGGCCGGTCAGCCGGTCCTGGCGGCGCATGCGCAGCGAGGTGCGCCGGTCGAGCTCCTCGTCGGGGGCGCCGCCGTGCGCCAGCATGATGACCGCACGCGCGTAGTCGCAGGTCTGCAGCAGGCCGGGCACGAACTGGATCTCGTAGGACCTGATCGTGGTCGCGGCCTCCTCCAGGCCGACGTAGACCTCGAACCAGGCCGGGAGCAGGTCGTTGTACTTGTGCCACCAGCCCGGGGTGTTGGCCTGCCGCGCCAGGGCGAGCAGCGGGGCGCGCTCCTCCGGGTCGAGGACCCCGTACAGCGTCAGGAGGTCGGCGACGTCGCGCTCCTTGAAGCTCACCCGGCCGAGCTCCAGACGGCTGATCTTGGCGTGCGAGCCGCGGATCGCGTGTCCGGCGTCCTCGCGGGAGATGCCCTTGGCCACGCGCAGCCTGCGGAGTTGCGTGCCGAGAAGCATTCTGAGAATGGTGGGGCCACCTGAAGAGGGGGGATGGGCGACAGTGCCCTCCGCCGGCTGTCCGATCACGCGTGCTCCCTGCCGAGCCTGCTGAACAATCAATTAGTGTCCCACAACACGGGAATTACGTACAGTACCCTGCATGTGCGGATGCACGTGCAAACGCACCTTTCCAACGGGACTTGCATCCGCACGGTCCTGATGTACTTGCATCAGAATTCGGTCACGGCAAAGATGGTCTTCTGCACGACTTGCCCGGACCGCGCGTAACATCCTTATCGCTCTGGGGACTCCATGACGACACCCGTAGCACGCCGGCAAGCCGCGACGGGGGGACCCCCTCCGGAGTGGCTGCTCACGGCACTGGTCGATGACGGCCATGCCGTGCTCGCCGACCTCGACAGCGGGGACCCGGCGTCCGCCGGCGTCGCCAGGGACTTCACCCGGACGACACTGACGGGGTGGGGCCGGGACGAGAAGGTCTTCGACGCGCAGCTCGTCATCTCCGAGCTGGTCACCAACGCCATCCGCCATGCCGGCGGCCTGGTGCAGGTCCGTCTCTTACGCGACGGTCAGCACGTTGCCTGCGTGGTAACCGATTCAAGCCAGGCGCTCCCGGTCATGACCGAGGACGACGACTGCTTCGCCGAATGCGGACGCGGGCTGCACCTCGTCGAGGCGCTGAGCGCCTGCTGGGGATGCATCGTGACAAAGGACCGGGGCAAGCTCGTCTGGGCCGTACTGAACCCCTGACGCCTCCCGCTGCGGGATGATGTGCGGCATGTGGCACCTTCTGCCCGCCCCGCGGCACGCGGAGGCCGGGACCGGCGCGTACCGGCTCGACGTGGGCGCGGGGATCGGCGGCGATCCCGACGCCGTGGCCGGGCTGCGCACGGCGCTGAGCGTCCTCGATTTGCGCCCTGACGGGCACGCGGCGGTCCGGGCCACCCTCGATCCCGTCCTCGGCCCCGAGGGCTTCACGGTGGCCGTCAGCCCCGAGGGAATCGAGGTGCGGGCGGGAGACCGCGCGGGAGCGTTCTACGCGGGGCAGGCGCTGCGGCAGATGGCGCCGCCCGACGCGTACCGGGCCGTCGCGGTGGGCGGCGGGTGGGACATCCCCTGCGGACGCGTCGAGGACCGTCCCTCGTACGCCTGGCGCGGCGCGATGCTCGACGTCGCCCGGCACTACCTGCCCAAACGCGAGATCCTCCGGATGATCGACATCATGGCGGCGCACCGGCTCAACCGGCTGCACCTCCATCTGGCCGACGACCAGGGCTGGCGGGTGGAGAGCCGGGCGTTCCCCCGCCTGCACGAGGTGGGCTCCCACCGCCCCCGCACCGTGAGCAGCCACTACGGCGAGGAGCTCGCCTACGACGAGGTGCCGCACGGCGGCTACTACACCCTCGCCGACCTGGCCGAGATCGCCGCCTACGCGCACGACCGCGCGATCGCGATCGTGCCCGAGATCGACGTGCCCGGCCACGCCTCCGCGCTGCTGGCCGCCTACCCCGAGTACGGCGCCCCCGGCTCGCCCGCCCGGGTCCTGGACCGCTGGGGCATCTCCACCGCGCTGCTGTCGCCCCTGCCACCCACTGTGACATTTCTCACAGCGATCTTCGAGGAGATCCTTGACGCCACAGGGATCTCCGGCCGGCCGCCGGCGCACGTGCACATCGGCGGCGACGAATGCGTGCTCGACGCGTGGGCCGAGTCGGCGGAGATCACGGCGTACCAGCGGTCACTGGGCCTGGCCACCCCCGCCGAGCTGCACGCGTGGTTCCTGCGCCGCCTCGCCGACCTGCTCGCCGAGCGCGGCAGCCGGGCCGTGGTGTGGGACGAGGCGTTCGTCAGCGGCGCGCTGCGGCCCGACACCATCGTGATGCCCTGGCGCGGCCCCAAAGTAGGCCGCCGCGCCGCCGCGGCCGGGCACGACGTGGTGATGACCCCGGTGTTCCCGCTCTACTTCGACTACGCCGAGGCGGCCTCCGCCGACGAGCCGCGGGCCATCGGCGAGGCCATCACGGTGGCCGACGTCGCCGCCTTCCGCCCGGCGCCCGAATCGTGGACCGACGAGGAGGCCGCCCGGGTTCTCGGCGCCCAGTTCCAGCTCTGGAGCGAGCGCATCCCCGACGGCCGCACCCTCGACTACCGCGCCTGGCCGCGCGGCTGCGCCCTGGCCGAGGTCACCTGGCACGGCCCGTCGCCCGACTTCGCCGCCTGGCTGCCCGCCCACCTGCGCAGGCTCGACGCGTTCGGCGTGGAGTACCGCCCCCTTGACGGCCCCCGCCCCTGGCAGCGCGGCGGCGCGGGCCGGCGCGCCCACCGGCCCGGCGTGATCGACGTGGCCACGGTGACCGCCCGGCTCGACCGCATGACCGAGGCGGCCGACTCCACCCGCCCGTCGATCCTGTGACCACCACAGAGACCACCACAGAGACCACCACGGACGCGGCGACGCCGCGCGCTGCCGCATGCGGGGCGCGGCGCTCACCGGCTCATGCCGGGTGGCGGCGCTCACCGGCCGCTGGCGGCGTTCACCGGCCCCGGGCGGCGCCTCACCGGCCCCGAGCGGCGCCCTGCGGGCTCGTACGGCCGATGATCTCGGCCACCGACGACGCGCCGTGGCGGCGCAGCCGCCGGGCGAGCTGCCGGTGGATGCGCGAGGCCCACAGCGGCCCCTCGTAGATCATGCCGGTGTAGCCCTGCACCAGGGTCGCCCCCGCGAGCAGGCGCTCCCACACGTCGTCCACGTCCTCGACGCCGCCCACCGAGACCAGCGTGAGCCGGTCGCCCACCCGGGCGCGCAGCCGGCGCAGCACCTCGATCGAGCGCTCCTTGAGCGGACGCCCGGACAGGCCGCCCGCCTCCCGCACCTCCACGCCCGGCGGCCGGGTGATCGTGGTGTTGGTCGCGATGATGCCGTCGAGCCCCAGCTCCAGCGCGAGGTCGGCCACCGCGTCGATGTCGGCGTCGGCCAGGTCGGGGGCGATCTTCACCAGCAGCGGGGTGCGCCGCGTCGTGCCCTCGGTCACCTGCCGCACGCTTTCGAGCAGCGGGCGCAGCAGCTCCACCGCCTGGAGGTCGCGCAGGCCCGGGGTGTTGGGCGAGCTGACGTTGACCACCAGGTAGTCGGCGAGCGGGGCCAGCTCCTTCGCACTGGCCACGTAGTCGGCGACCGCCTCGGCCTCGGGCACCACCTTGGTCTTGCCGATGTTGACCCCGACCACCACCGGCACGCCGCGCGGCCGGCGCAGCCTGCGCGCCGCCGCGGGGGCGCCCGCGTTGTTGAAGCCCATCCGGTTGATGATCGCCCGCTCCCGGATCAGCCGGAACAGCCGCGGGCGCGGGTTGCCCGGCTGCGCGTGCGCGGTGACCGTACCGACCTCGACGTGGCCGAACCCGAGCGCGCCCAGCGCCGGGACGCAGCGCGCGTCCTTGTCGAAGCCGGCCGCCAGCCCGAACGGCCCGGGGAAGTGCACCCCGAACGCCGTCACCCGCAGGATCGGGTCGTGCGGCGCGAGCAGCCGGTAGGCGAGCCGGCGCGCGGGCGGCACCGCCGAGAGCACCCGCAGCGCGCCCAGCGCGAGATGGTGGGCCTCCTCGGCGTCGCGGCGCGCGAGTATCTGGGAGAACACGAAGCGATACATCAGCCGCCACACTACCGCCGCGCCCGGCGGCCCTCAGCTCAGGTCAGGTAGTTCGCCACGCCCTCGGCGAGCGACCGGGCGATCTTCTGGCGGAAGGACGCGCTGCGGAACTTGGCCGCCTCGCCCGGATTGCGCATGTTGCCGCACTCGATGAACACCTTGGGCACCGTGGACAGGTTGAGCCCGCCCAGGTCGTCGCGGAAGTCGAGCGCCTTGTCGCCGATGTAGGTCGAGTACGGCAGCCCGGTGCCGTCGCGGAAGGCGTCGCGCACGTCGATGCCGAGCCTGCGCGAGGCCCCGACCACCTTGTCCACCGGCCCGTTGATCTTCTTGGGCATGATGACGTGGAAGCCGCGGTCGCTCGGCCTGGCGCCGTCGGCGTGCACCGAGATCGCGGCGTCGGCCTTGGCCCTGTTGCCGATCGCCGCGCGCTCGGTGATGCACGGCCCCACGCCGGAGTTGTCGGACCGGGTGAGCTTCACCGTGGCGCCCTGCGCCCGCAGGAGCTTGGCCAGCCGCTGCGAGACGTCCCAGGTGAAGGCGGCCTCGGAGTAGCCGTCGCCGGTCGAGGTGCCGGTCGTGTCGCACGGCTTGCGCTTGGTGAGCACGTTCACCGGCCGGTTGATCACGTCGGGCCGCTTGTAGTTCAGGCCGTTGTGCCCCGGATCGATCACCACGACCTTGCCCGCGAGCGGCTTGGCGGCGGTGTCGCCATCGCGCCCCGCGCCATCGCGCCCCGCGCCATCGCGCCCCGCGCCATCGCTTCCCGCGCCCGAGCCGGGCTGCGGCGCGGCCGGCTCGGCCGGGGACGTGCGCTCGGCGGCGTCCACGCCCTGCGCCTCGGGACCGCCCCGGGTGGCGGACGGGGGCGCCGTGGCGGCGCCGTTCGCCGTGCCTCCGCAGGCGGTGGCCGTCAGCCCGCCCAGCGCGAGCAACGCCGCCGCGACCGCTCGACTCTTCACTGCGTCCCCCTCGAAACCATCGACCCGTGGAAGCGTCAGCTACCCAACTTACGTGGCCTGATGAGGTGAACGTGGCCTAACGCCCCGATCCGGGGCCCGGATGCGGCTATCCGCCGACGCGCTCGCCGACCTCCTGCTTCTGCCGGTGCAGCAGAGCGGCCAGCTCGTGCGCGTCCTCGGCGTCGAGGCCGAGCACCACCCGCGGGCGCCCCCAGGGGTGGTCGATGGAGTGGGCGACGTAGCTGGCCACCGACTCGGCCAGGCTCTCGCCCTCCCGGCCCCGGGCCGTACGCCAAAGGCTCCAGGCCCGTTCGAGCTCCGCCGCCGCGCGCTGGGCGCAGGACACCAGTTCTGGATCACGCATACTGTGACACCCCCCGGTCAGACGGCGACCGTTCACCCGGCGGGCACGCTGGCGCCCCTCCTCGCTGCCTCCGTGACAAGCGAGCGGTCCGGTCCCCGGGACACCGGGGATTCCGGCCGGGCGGCCCGCAGGGGGTCGTCGTCACCGTCCGAGTGAACACCAGGGGTGCCGGGCCGCTCACCGGGATTACCCAGCCTTGGCCATCTCCGGAGACGCCCCCGACCCGTCGCGGTCGCGGCCGGGGGCGACGGCGGGTCACGCGGACGCGGCGGGGCCGGTGCTGCGGCGTACGACGAGCTTGGGCGTCACCTGACGGCGGCGCGCGCTCTTGCCCGGATCGCCGATGCGGTCGCTGAGCAGCGCCGCCGCCGATCGGCCCATGGCACGGCGCGGCTGGTCCACCGTGGTGAGGGAGATGTGGTGCACCCCGGACAGGTGGGTGTTGTCGTAGCCGATCACCGACAGGTCTTCGGGCACCCGCAGGCCCAGTTCGCTGGCCGCGGCGAGCACGCCGAGGGCCACCATGTCGTTCGCGGCGAAGATCGCGGTCGGGCGCGGGTCGCGGCCGAGCAGGCTCGCCGCCGCCTGCCTGCCGCCCTCCTCGGTGGAGTCGCCGTGCTCGACCATGATGTACGGCGCGAGCGCGTGCCTGCGCATCGCCACGAGGTACCCCTCGCACCGGTACCTGGCCGACGACGACCGCGCGCCCTCGATGTGCGCGATCCGGCGGTGCCCGAGCTGGACCAGGTGGTCCACCGCGAGCCGCGCGCCCATCTCGTCGTCGTCCACGACGATGTCCACGCCCTCCAGGTCGGTGTCACGCTCCCCGACGACCACGGTCGGCGTGTACGAGGTGGCCTCCACCAGCGTGTCGCTGGTCGGCGCGATGCCGAGCAGCACCAGGCCGTCCACGCGGAGTTCGAGGAACGCCTCCACGGCCTCGTCCTCCAGCGCCGGCTCCCACTGGCTGTTGCCGATCAGCAGGCGCAGCCCGTCGCCGTGCAGGCTCTCCTGGAGCCCGTCCAGGAACTCGGCGTAGAACGGGTTGTGCAGGTCCGCGACGAGCGCGCCGACGAGGTGCGTCCTGCCCTCGACCAGGCTGCGCGCGACCGCGTTGGGCCGGTAGCCGAGCTCTCTCGCCGCTTGCAGCACGGCCTGCCGCCGGTGCTCGCTGACATGCGGCGAGCCGCGTAACACCAGGGAGACCAGCGATTTGGAGACACCGGCTCGCTCGGCGACGTTTCGGATGGTGGGCCGGGGACGCGGGCCGTAGGCGTCGGACGTGACGGCCTCGGCCACATCCCGGGCACGGGCGGTGGTGGTGTTGACGGGCGGTCCTGACATGTGTCTCCCCGCGAGGCGTGGATGGGCACCTGCCACACCAAACGATCGAGATCCGCACAGGGTACGGCCCAGTTCGGCAGAACCCGGGTTTTCAGCCGGTCTGACCGCGCGGGCGCGACGCGGCGTATCCGATCATCAGCAGCGCGTCGCGCGGCCGTACGCGGCGGCTCCCCGCGGTCGCGCTAAGTGATCACCACGTTGGGGCTGCCACGCACCGGCTAGTGTCTGGGTTGTGGCTCCGACTTCCGAAGCCGCCGAGCGGGACGGCCCGATGTCCGCCGGCGCCCGGCCTGCGCGCCGCAGGCTCAGCGTCGATCGGCGTCGCGAGGAACTCATGGCGGCGGCACTCGAACTGTTCAGCAAACGCGACGCCGAGGACGTCTCCATCGACGACGTGGCCACCGCGGCCGGCGCCTCCCGCGCCCTGGTCTACCACTACTTCGGCGGCAAGCAGGAACTCTACGTCGCCGCCCTGAAGAGTGCCGCCGCCCAGCTAGAAGAGCGCCTACGCCCCCAGGACTCCCCCCAGGCCCCCCGCCGCCCCCTCGACGAACTGGCCGCCGGCCTGTCCCGCTACTTCGACTTCGTCGAGGAACACGCCGCCGGCTTCGCCGCCCTCCTCCGCGGCGGCCCCGCGAACCGCAGCGGCGAAGTGGGCGAGATCGTCGATGGCGTACGCAGGCGCCTGTTCCGCCTGATCGTCAAGCAGATGCGCGTCCCGGAGCCCACCCCGGCCCTACGCGTCACCCTGAGATCCTGGATCGCGTCGGTGGAGACAGCGGGCCTGGACTGGCTGGAACACCGCGACATGGACCGAGCCACCCTGGAACAGCTGCTCGTCGCCCAAATGATCGCCCTCCTCCGCGCCGCCACCACCCACACCCCCGAAGCCACCGAGATCCTCACCACCCTGATCCCCGACCCCCCATCCCCCTGACGCCCCTTCGTCCACACCCCAGCGTCGGCATCGTGGTGCAGGTGAAACGGCCCAGCACGCCCGCGCCGTCGATGCGTCCGCGGGCCCGCCCGGCCTACCGGCGCGGTCGTCAACCTTCCTCAGGGGCACTGCGGCCGGCTCACCCCACCCGGCCGGTCATACCCACCGTCTCCGGTACACCGGGCGCCGGGCCGGGGGCAGGCGGTGTGTGAGGGGGGATCGCGGATGCGTTCGCGGCACGCCCGTCAGACTGGCGCGGTCGTCAGCCTTCCTCAGGGGCATGGCGCTCGGCCCGCTCCACCCGGCGGGGCATGTCCACCGTCTCCGGCGCACCGTCGCCGGGCTTTGTGGCAGGCGGTGTGTGAGGGGGCCGGGATCGCCACATGCCTTGCAGTCTGGTGGCTGCGAGGTGCTTCGCGGTGTGGCGGCTGTGCGGTGCTTGGGGGTGTGGCGGCTGTGCGGCGTCGGCGGTGTGGCGGCTGTGCGGCGTCGGCGGTGTGGCGGTTGCGGGGCGCTGGCGGTGTAGCGCCGCGAGGCGCTTGGTCGTGTGCGCCTACCGGACGCCTGGCCCTCTCGCGCCCGCGTGGCACCTGACGCGCCGTCTCGTGCTCGCGCGGCACCTGACCCGCCGTCTCGCGTTGGCGTCGTGCCTGACGCGCCCCCTGGTGCCGCCTCCGGGGCGCGCGGCATCTGGTGCTGTGTCGCGTGCCACGTAGGGGCAGGTGCGATGCTTGCCCGCGCGGGTTCTGGTGGGGGCGGCCAGGAATCCGGAAACTCGCGCGCGTCGGGTCACGCACCCCTCGGCGGCTCTGGTGTGGGTATCGCGTGCGCGTGACGGCCTGTGTTCGTGCCTGCGCCTGCCGCTCTGGCCGGGCTGTATTCCGGCCCCGCCACGGCGCCCGCCTGCACTGCGTGCGCCCCGTCGCGCCCACGTGAGCCACGTGCGGTG
Source organism: Thermocatellispora tengchongensis (assembly GCF_014202315.1). GTDB lineage: Bacteria > Actinomycetota > Actinomycetes > Streptosporangiales > Streptosporangiaceae > Thermocatellispora > Thermocatellispora tengchongensis. Next base: position 123,739 of record NZ_JACHGN010000024.1, read on the forward strand.
GGGTGGGGCGGGTGCGGCCCTTCGCCGCCCGCGCCCGCGTGCCCCGTGGGCTGCCTCTGCCAGGTGCGTCCCGTGCGCCCCTCTGCGCCGGGCGCCTGTGCGCCTGTGCACCGGGGCCCCTGTGCGCCGCGTGTCCCGTGCCGCGGTCCCGTCCGCGCGCCTGGGCTGCGTGTGCGCCTGGGCTGGGTGGCCCGCCTGCGCGGGGCCTGCCTGGGCTGGGTGGCCCGCCTGCGCTGGGTGCCGTCACAGTCTGTGCCCGGGGCTCAGTGCGTGGCCGTGTACGCACGCGCGTCACACTCTGTGTCCGCCTGGGCTCCGGCCGGACGACGTCGGCCGGAGGGGGCCCGCCCGGTGTGCGCTGGGCGGCTCGGGGAGAGCCGGGACGGGCGGGCGGCTAGGGTGTCATGCTCGGTGTGACGTCGGCCGGAGGGGTGGTGGGGACCTTGGGGGCGATATGGCGCGCGTTCGGCCGGGCGCCGGGCGGGCGGCGCCTGGGTCCGCGGCCGGCGCGCTCACATCGATGGAGATGACGCGAGCGCGCCGAAATCCCCCCTGGTCGAGATGGTCCCCAACCTATTCGGAGCGCTGCTGTGGGATGCCCGCGAGCAGCGCCCGGACCTCGGTCTCGCGGTATCGCCTGTGACCGCCGAGGGTTCTGATCGACGTCAACTTGCCCGCCTTGGCCCACCGCGTGACGGTCTTGGGGTCTACGCGGAACATGGTGGCGACCTCTGCGGGCGTGAGCAATGGCTCGGCCTCGGGTGTACGAGCTGACATTTGTGCGGCCTCTCCTCCGTGGTGGACCGGCGAGCGATCCTGCGACTGCTGTTGCGCTTGCGTCACGGATGTCCCCTTATGGCCCTTCGCGTGCGGCTTTTCCAGGCCATATGCGGCATCACCCGATGTGACCATACAGCCACGTAGAGCGATTGGCGAGTCCTTCTAGGGCCCAACTCCATGTCCACGTGGTGATGTCACGCTCGGTGATTCTAGCGACACGTTTCGTGGTATCGCAGTGAAAACGGCAAACTACTCAGTTCGCAGAAGCGCGCCGGGGGCTCACCTGACCAACCGATGCAGGTCAGAGGGATGATTTGGGGCTCAGTTGGCAGATTCCAGGAGCTGTATCGACTTCCACCTGAGGATCACCCTCTGATACATGGCGAACGCAAGTTCTTGCTGACCCGTCTCTAAACCGGTCAGAGCCGCCGCCAGCTCCGCCACCGACTGGTCGGAGCGCAGGGTCTCGTCGTCCATCAGGTGCACCAGGCCGCCGTAGTCGAGCTCGACCAGGGAGTGGGGATGGAACTCCTCCAGCCACCGGGCCACCTGCTCGACCTCGGCCGCGGTCGCCACCTCGCCGGCGTAGCGGCGGATCACCGACAGTGCGCGGGCCGCCCGCTTGCGCGCCTGGCCCATGGAGGTGACGTACAGGAGGTTGCGCATGGGCGCGGTGGTGGTGGAGCCGGGCTCCTGGGGGCCGGTGGGGGGCTGGTCGGCGCCGTTGCCCCCGGCGGGGCCGGGCTTGCCGTCGGCGCCCTTGCCGTCGAGCACGAGCCAGCGCTCGGCGGCGTCGAAGGGCACGAACCAGGCCGTGGGCACGTGCCAGGTGGTGGTGTGGATGTAGGTGCGCAGCGCCGCCGAGCCGCCGCGCTGCTTGTAGCGGTCGAAGTCGTCGGCGGTCTGCTCCACGATCGCCTTGGGCAGGAACCGGTCCATCACCTTGAGCGGGGTCGTGCCGCGCAGGCGGGAGAAGGCCAGCCAGGAGCGCAGCCTGCTCTGCCACGGGCAGACGTACAGCACGTCGTCCACCCGGCGCAGGTAGGCGTTGGGCGACTCCTGGGCGGGAGCGGGCAGGGGCGGGATGCTCAGCAGTCGGCGGACCGACTCGCCGTGCTCGGCCTGCAGCGCGGTGGCGCGGCGCGGCCGGTCACGGGAGGCCGCATAGGCGGTCCAGATCTTTCGCTCTTGCTCGGAGAACGCGCTGAGCGGCTCGTAGACGCGAAGGTACGCGGCATAGGGCAGCACGATGGCATCGTGTCATGAAGGACCCTCTGTTGTCCGGTCTCACCGGCTCGCTTGTGGATACGCTGAGAGTGATCTCCCGCCGCGCAAGGAGCGGCGGACCGGACCGGGAGTCACCACAGTGACCGACGTCTTCGGGCTGTCCCACAAGGACACGGGCCCTGTGACAGGCAACGATGTCAGCACCGCCGGCAGCGCCGGCACCTCCGGCACGCAGGGCGTGCACGAGCAGGTCGTCTTCTGTGCCGACGAGCACAGCGGCCTGCGCGCCATCATCGCGATCTACAGCACCGCCCTCGGCCCGAGCCTCGGGGGCACCAGGTTCTACCCGTACGCGAGCGAGCAGGCGGCCCTCGCGGATGTGCTCAATCTCTCACGGGCGATGGCCTACAAGAACGCGCTGGCCGGCCTCGACCACGGGGGCGGCAAGGCCGTGATCATCGGCGACCCCTCCCGTGACAAGACCGAGGCGCTGCTGCGGGCGTACGGCAGGTTCGTGCAGTCACTGGGCGGGCGCTACCTCACCGCCTGCGACGTGGGCACCTACAGCGAGGACATGGACGTCATCGCCAGGGAGAGCCGGTACGTCACCGGCCGCACCGTGGCGAACGGCGGCGCGGGCGACTCCTCGATCCTCACCGCGTACGGCGTCTTCCAGGGCATGCGGGCCGCCGCCGAGCACGTCTACGGCACCCCGTCGCTGCGCGGGCGCAGGGTCGGCGTCGAGGGCGTGGGCAAGGTCGGCCACCGCCTGGTGGACCACCTGGTCGAGGACGGCGCCGAGGTGGTGGTCTGCGACGTGAACGAGCAGGCGGTCGAGCGCGTACGCCGCCGCCACCCGCAGGTGGCGGCCGTGGCCGGCCGCGCCGAGCTGATCGCCGAGCCGATCGACGTGTTCGCGCCCTGCGCGCTGGGCGGCTCGCTCGACGACGACACCGTGGCCGGCATGAACGCCCGGATCGTGTGCGGGGGCGCGAACAACCAGCTCGCGCACGCCGGCGTCGAGAAGCAGCTCGCCGACCGCGGCATCCTCTACGCCCCCGACTACGTCGTCAACTCCGGCGGAGTGATCCAGGTCGCCGACGAGATCCACGGGTTCAACATGGATCGGGCCAGGGCAAAAGCGGCCCAGATCTACGACACGACTCTCAAGATTTTCCGGATCGCGGCGGAGGAGGGGGTTCCGCCCGCGGTCGCAGCCGATAGGCTGGCAGAGCGCAGAATGTCGGAAGTCGGGCGGATTAGGGCCATTTGGTTGGGCCAATGACGGCCCACGCCCATACGGCGTACCGAGCTGGGCGCAAAACAGGTACGGTAATAGGCGAACGAGTGAGCTGACGCCGGAAGTCAGGTGGCGTCAGTGCGTGATGCGTTAGCGACGAGGGGTCGGGCACGACCCCGCATGAGGGGGTCGAGCCGATGGGGCGCGGCCGAGCCAAGGCCAAGCAGGTGAAGGTTGCTCGCCAGTTGAAGTACAACAGCGGCGGCACCGATCTTGATCGTCTTCGCGAGGAGCTCGGAGTCAGCCATGACTCCAACCACCACGACGACGATGCTTACGACTCAACCGATGAGCTGGCCGATCGGTATGCCGATTACGCCGACGACTACGGTGACGACGACCGGGACGACCGGCAGTCTCGCCGCAGCTAGGTGATCCTTTAGCAGTTCGACACACAAGAGAAGACACCCGGTGGGCATCACGCCACCGGGTGTCTTCTCCGTGCGCGCTTTTCACCGGCACGCGCTTCTCACCGGCACCCGTCACCCGTCACCGGTAGCGGGTGCCGCTCTCGCCTTCGGTGATCTCGCCGAGGACCCACGCCGGCAGGCCGCGCTCGGCCAGCAGCGCGAGCGCCGCGTCGGCCGAGCCGGCCGGGACGACGGCGCACATGCCGACGCCCAGGTTGAAGGTGCGGTCCATCTCCTCCTGCGGCACGCCGCCGCGCTCGGCCAGCAGGCCGAAGATCGGCGGCGGGGTCCAGGAGGACCGGTCGAGCACCGCGCCCAGCCCGGCGGGCAGCGACCGCGCCAGGTTGGCGGCCAGGCCGCCCCCGGTGATGTGCGCGAACGCGTGCACCTCGGTGGCGCGGAGCAGGGCCAGGCAGTCGAGGGAGTAGATCCGGGTCGGCTGCAGCAGCTCCTCGCCGAGGGTACGCCCCAGCTCCGGCAGCTCCTGCTCCAGCTTCAGGCCCGCCTGCTTCACGATGTGCCTGACCAGGGAGTATCCGTTGGAGTGCACCCCGGAGGACGCCATGGCCAGCACCACGTCGCCCGCCCGCACCCGGTCGGGGCCGAGCAGCGCGTCGGCCTCGACGACGCCGGTGCCCGCGCCCGCGAGGTCGTACTCGTCGGGGCCCATCGCGCCCGGGTGCTCGGCCGTCTCGCCGCCGACCAGCGCGCACCCGGCCAGGCGGCACCCCTCGGCGACGCCGCCGACGATGTCGGCGATCCGCTCGGGCACCACCTTGCCGCAGGCGATGTAGTCGGTCATGAACAGCGGTTCGGCGCCGCACACCACCAGGTCGTCCACGACCATGCCGACCAGGTCGATGCCGATCGTGTCGTGCTTGCCCAGCGCCTGGGCGATCATCACCTTGGTGCCGACGCCGTCGGTGGAGGTCGCCAGGAGCGGCCTGCGGTAGCGCAGGAACGCCGAGGCGTCGAACAGCCCGGCGAACCCGCTGGCGTCATCGATCACCTCGGGGCGGCGCGACCTGGCCACCCGCGACTTCATCAGCTCGACGGCGCGGTCGCCGGCCTCGATGTCCACACCGGCCGCGGCGTAGCTGGTCATACGGCCGCCGCCTTCTCCTCCAGCAGGAACTTGCCCACGTTGTCGCGGTCGATCGGGATCGGGTAGGACCCGTCGAAGCACGCCCGGCACAGCCGTTCGGCCGGGATCGTGGTGGCCGCGGTCAGGCCCTCGATCGAGATGTAGCCCAGTGAGTCGGCGCCGAGAGAGGCGCGGATCTCCTCCACGCTCAGCGAGCCCGCGATCAGCTCGGCGCGGGTGGCGAAGTCGATGCCGTAGAAGCACGGCCAGGCGACCGGCGGGGACGAGATGCGCACGTGCACCTCGGTGGCGCCGGCCTCGCGCAGCATGCGCACGATCGCCCGCTGGGTGTTGCCGCGCACGATCGAGTCGTCCACGACCACCAGGCGCTTGCCCTCGATCACCTCGCGCAGCGGGTTCAGCTTGAGCCGGATGCCGAGCTGCCGGATCGTCTGGGACGGCTGGATGAAGGTGCGGCCGACGTAGGAGTTCTTGACCAGGCCCTGGCCGTAGGGGATGCCGCTCTCCTCGGCGTAGCCGATCGCGGCCGGGGTGCCCGACTCGGGGGTCGGGATCACCAGGTCGGCCTCGACGGGGTGCTCCCTGGCCAGCCTGCGGCCGACCTCGACCCGGGTGACCTGCACCCCGCGGCCCGCGATCGTGGTGTCGGGGCGGGCGAGGTAGACGTACTCGAACAGGCAGCCCTTGGGGTCGGCGAGGGCGAAGCGGCGCGAGCGCACGCCGCGCTCGTCGATGGTGATCAGCTCGCCCGGCTCGATCTCGCGCACGAACGCCGCGCCCACGATGTCGAGCGCCGCGGTCTCGGAGGCGACCACCCAGCCGCGCTCCAGCCGGCCCAGCACCAGCGGCCGGATGCCCTGCGGGTCGCGCGCGGCGTACAGGGTCTTCTCGTCCATGAACACCAGCGAGTACGCGCCCTTGACCTGCGGCAGCAGGTTCGCCGCGGCGTCCTCGACGGATCGGCCGCGGTCCTGCGCGAGCAGGGTGGTCAGCACCTCGGTGTCGGTGGTGGCCCGGATCGTGCCGGGTTCGAGGCGGCTCGCCAGCTCGGGGGTGTTGATCAGGTTGCCGTTGTGCGCGAGCGCGAGCCCGCCGACGTCGGTGGAGCTCAGCGTGGGCTGCGCGTTCTCCCACACGCTCGACCCGGTGGTGGAGTAGCGGCAGTGCCCGATGGCGATGTGTCCGCGCAGGGTGCCGAGCACGGACTCGTCGAAGACCTGGGACACCAGCCCCATGTCCTTGTAGACGAGGATGCGCTTGCCCTCGCTCACGGCGATGCCCGCGGACTCCTGGCCGCGGTGCTGCAGCGCGTACAACCCGTAGTAGGTGAGTTTGCTGACTTCTTCGCCCGATGCCCAGACCCCGAAGACGCCACACGCGTCCTTCGGTGCGCGGTCGAGGGGGTCGAGATCATGGCCCAGCCGGCCGTCGCCTTTCAGCACATGCTTCAGTCTAGGTCGGGCCGCGCGCTGCTCCGACCCCGGGGCTCACACGGGTACTCCACGGCACAGATCGGTCACAGCCGGACATCCTTCCACGCCGGGGATGCCGGGGAGGTGATCCGCGTCCTCCTTTGGGCAGCCCTATCGAAGGATGACCGATGCTTTGCCGTGTCAGCCGGTTCTCGTGGCCGCCGTACGGCAAGGGTGGGGTATCCGGCACGCCCTATTCGTCAGGTCGGGAGAACGCAGTGACCACACCAGGTGACCCCAACCAGCCGCGGCCGGGCCAGGATCCGCCGGATCGCCCGGCCGACGACCGCGAACCGCCGCCGCCGGGGCCCGAGCCCGGCCCCGCGCCCGTACCGCCCCCGGGCCCGCAGCCGCGCGAGCCCCGGCCCCGGGAGCCCCAGCCGCCGGTCCCCGGCCCCGGCCCCGGTCCTGGACCCGGCCCCGGCCCCGGCCCTGGCCCCGAGCCGGGTCCGCAACCTCCGGGTCCGCAGCCGCCCGCTCCCGAGCCCCGGCCGCGGCCGGGCGGGCCGCCGCCAGGCCCCGACGAGCCGGGTGCCCCGGAGGTGCCCGAGCCGCAGCAGGTCGCGGGCCGTCAGGGGGAGCAGCCCCCGTCCGAGCCCCGCAGGGGGGAGGACCAGACCGAGACGCAGGTCTTCCCGATTCCGGGTGGGGCCAGGCAGTCCTACCCGGGCTGGGGCGGCGACGAGCCCGCCGAGCAGCCGGGCGCGGTCAGCCCGTCCCGCTACGACCCGCCGACCGGCGGCGAGTCCGAGCGCCCGCCGCCCCCGCCGCCGTACGGCACGGGCGGCACCGGCGGCGGCCAGGGCGGCGCGGGCGGCCCCGGTGAAACCGGCGGGACCGGCGGCACCGGCGGGACCGGCGGGTACGGCGGGACCGGAGGTTACGGCGGGACCGGCGCTTACGGCGGAGGGCAGCCGCCCGGACCCGCGCCCGCCCCCGGCTACGGGTACGGCTACGGCGCGCCCAGGCCCGGCGGCGGGATGGCCACCGCGGCGCTGGTGCTCGGCATCGTCAGCCTGTTCCTGCTGCTCGTGTGCGGGCTCGGCGTGATCACCGCGATCATCGGCCTGGTCCTGGGCATCGTGGCCGTGGCCAGGGGCGTGAACCGGGGCCGCGCCTGGATCGGCATCCTGCTGAGCGCGCTGACGCTGATCCTCGCCGTCCTCGCCGTCGTCTGGTTCTTCGGCAACTTCAGCCACTGCATGGACCTGCCGACGCAGGGCGAGGTGCAGCGCTGCATCGAGCGGGAGTTCGGCGTGGAGGTGCAGACGCGCTAGCCGTGCTCGCGCCTGTCAGCGGCTAGCTCTGGAACCGCCCGACCACCGGCAGGTAGGGCGACAGGTCGGCGCGTGCCCCGCTGGCGCTGACGTCGCCCTTCGCCACCGCTTCCGCCCAGCTCAGCCTGCCGGTGGCGAGTTCGAGCCAGGTCCGGCCGTCGGTCTCGACCGTGTTGGGCGGGGTGCCGCGGGTGTGCCTGGGCCCCGCCACGCACTGCACGGCCGCGTACGGCGGCACGCGTACCTCCACGCTGCGGCCCGGGGCCGCGGCGGCGAGCAGGTCGAGCAGGTGCCGTACGGCGAAGCGGGCGGCGTTGCGCTCGGGCCGCAGCCCCCGCTCGTACGCCCGCAGCACCACGGGCACGCACGCCATGAGCAGGTCGGCCGCCCGGTCGGGGCCGTCGTACGCCGGTTCGCCCAGCGCCGAGAGCTGCGCGTCGAGCGCCGCGCGCACCTTGCCGGGATCGGGTTTGAGAGCTGGCACCCGTTCATCTTGCCGCGCCCCGGCGGCGGAGGAGACGCCGGTGGGACGGCAAGCGGGAAGAACGGTTCATCGCACGGGTTGGTTTCGTTCACCTTGGGTTCGACCTATCGCCGTAGCGTCCCGGCGGAACATCAATGGAAAACCCTGGAGGATCAGTGGCGAACCCCTCGCCGCGCAGGCTGCTCCCGCTGCTCAACGGCTCCCGCGAGGGTGGCCGCAGCGCGATGACCTGCCAGTTCCGTTGCGGCAACGCATGTGCTCACGAGGTCCCCAACACCAGTGCCAACCGCTACTTCGGTGACATCGTCGCCGAGGCGATGTCGCGCCGGGGAGTCCTGCGCGCCGGGGCCGTCGGCGCGATGGTGGCCGGTGCGGGCGCGGCCGGGCTGGCGGCGGCCGTACCCGCGGCGGCCGACCCCGGCGGCGACGCCGAGGCGATGCGCGGCGGCTGGGGGCACGGCCGCTCCTCCCTCACCTTCACCCCCGTCCCGCCGAACAACGACGACAAGCTGACCGTGCCGGCCGGGTACGAGAGCGCGGTGGTCGTGGCCTGGGGCGACCCGGTGCTGCCCGGCGCGCCGGAGTTCGACTTCGACAACCAGACCGCCGAGGCGCAGGCCAAGCAGTTCGGCTACAACTGCGACTACGTGACGTTCTTCCCGATGGGCGCGAACCGCGGCCTGCTGTGGGTGAACCACGAGTACACCGACGAAGCGCTCATGTTCCGCGGCTACACCGACGGCACCGCGGCCACCGAGGAGCAGATCAAGATCGGCCTGGCCGCGCACGGCGGCTCGGTGGTGGAGATCGAGCGCGTCGGGCGCAGCGGCCAGTGGAAGCTGGTCACCAAGGGCCGGCGCCGCTACAACCGGCGCATCACCGCCACCACCGAGATGCGCTTCTCCGGCCCGGCGGCGGGCAGCGACCTGCTCAAGACCCCCGCCGACCCGACCGGCCGCAAGGTGTTCGGCATGCTGAACAACTGCGCCGGCGGCACCACCCCGTGGGGCACCGTGCTGACCGCCGAGGAGAACTTCAACCAGTACTTCGTGGGCGGCAACGGCGTGCCCGAGGCGCAGAAGCCGGCCCTGACCAGGTACGGCATCAGCACCACGACCGCGATCCCGAGCGGCAGCCGGCGCTTCGACCGCGTGGACGAGCGGTTCGACCTGGCCAAGCACCACAACGAGGTCAACCGGTTCGGGTGGATCGTGGAGATCGACCCGTTCGACCCCGACTCCACGCCGATCAAGCGCACCGCGCTCGGCCGGTTCGCGCACGAGGCGGCGACGACCACGCTGGCCAGGGACGGGCGGCTCGTGGCGTACATGGGCGACGACTCGCGCTTCGAGTACATCTACAAGTACGTCTCCAAGAACCGCTACATCCCCGGCCACGACCGCAACAACCGCACCCTGCTGGACGAGGGCACGCTCTACGTCGCCAAGTTCACCGGCGACAGCCCGGCCTCGGAGATCGACGGCAGCGGCAAGCTGCCCTCCGACGGCGCCTTCGACGGCACCGGCCAGTGGATCAAGCTGGTCAGCGGCGACCGGTCCTTCGTCGAGGGCATGACCGCCGCCGAGGTGCTGGTCTACACCCGCCTGGCCGCCGACAAGGTGGGCGCCACCAAGATGGACCGCCCCGAGGACGTCGAGCGCAACCCGGTCAACGGCTCGGTCTACGTGGCGCTGACCAACAACAGCAACCGCACCGCGGCCCAGGTGGACGAGGCCAACCCGCGTCCGTCCAACCGCCACGGGCACATCCTGGAGATCACCGAGGACCGCAACGACGCGGGCGCGCTCACCTTCAAGTGGGCCCTCCCGCTGGTCTGCGGCGACCCGAACGACCCGAGCACCTACTTCGCCGGCTTCGACAAGTCCAAGGTCTCGCCGATCTCCTGCCCCGACAACGTCGCCTTCGACGCCGAGGGCAACCTGTGGATCTCCACCGACGGCAACGCGCTCGGCGCCAACGACGGCCTGTTCGCGATGCCGCTGAAGGGCAAGGAGCGCGGGTACGTCCGGCAGTTCCTCAGCGTCCCCGTCGGCGCCGAGACCTGCGGCCCGCTGATCTCCCCGGACCAGCGCAGCGTGTTCGTCGCCGTCCAGCACCCGGGCGAGAAGGACGGCGCCAGCCCCGAGAACCCGGCCAGCCACTGGCCCGACGGCGGCGACTCCCAGCCCCGCCCGGGCGTCGCGGTCACCTGGCACAGCAAGGGCAAGAAGATCGGCGCCTGACCCATCCGCCGCCGCCCCGGCCCTCCGGCACTACCGGGGGGCCGGGCCTTCGCCCAGAGCCGGGAGGGAACCGCCTCCGGCCAGGACCCCGACAAGAAGGCACACCGAACTCGATGGGTTCTTCGGCGGCAGAGGTATTCCTCAGGCACGCCGCATGCCACGGCACGCGACACAGCCGCCGCGTACTGCCGGTACGGGAAACCGGGCGGCAGGTTCTTGTCCGTGACGCCGAACCTTTTCAGCTTGTCGCTGAGCACGGCTTGGCTGACGTGGGCCCGCTGGTCCGTGAAGTGCCACAGTATCCACAGTTCGAAGCACGGGCTGCTCACCGCCATTCGGATCGCCAGCGCCTTCGCCTCGCGCAGGGCGGGCGCCAAGGTGACGTGGTCGTCCACGTCTACCACGCACCAGACCTGGTCGTAGTCTTTGTCCCGCCCAAGCTGCGCGGCCTTCCTGACCACTCGCGCCGGATCACGGCCGAGTCCCGTTATGTCCAGCCGGTAGACCTCGACGCCTGACGCGCGCAGTTCCCTCGCGAGGCCGCGGAAGTACTGAGGCTCGGTCTTCTCGCCTTCGGCGACGATGAGGATGTACGGCTTCTCCTGCCTGGTGTTCCTGGCTCTGCGCAGGTCGGCCGAGCCGCGTGTGCGCGTCGCTCTCACCGGTCTTGCCGCAGGACGGCTGCGTGCAGATCATCCGGTGACACCATGGGCACCGCGCCGTAGCGTCCTTGCAGGTAGCGCCGCTCGATGTTGTCCGTGGGGCGTCCGGGGAACTCGGTCAGGGCGAACAGCTCGGTCGCCCCGTCAGGGGCCTTCTCTGTGAACCAGACCTCGTCGCGGGAGAGCGCGGGTCCCGCGAGGTGTTCGAGCAGGTTCGTGTCGTGGGAGGTGAAGATGAGCTGAGCCCCGCGCGGGTTCAACTTCGGGTCCTTGAACATGCTCACCAGCGCCGCGGCGAGCCGGGGGTGCAGGCTGGAGTCGAGTTCGTCCACGACGAGCACCTGGCCGTACTCCAAGGCGATCAGGGCGGGGACCACCAGCGAGAGCCACGCGACGGTGCCGCTGCTCTCTCTGCTCAAGGGAAGTGAGAAGGTTTTTGATCCAGCCCCTACATGAGTAAAGCTGATCTTCTTGCTTATGTTCTCCAAGATGTCCTCGACCGACATCTTGGGCGGTGGAGCCACGCCTTCCAGGAGTTTAAGAAGATCGCTGATCAGCGACTTCGTGCGCTCGTCGAGTTCTTCGGTCTCCAGGGTCAGGTTCACGATGCCGAGGTCTGCGAACTTGAGCATCTCCACCACCTGAGCCGCCTTCTGCGGATGCTCCAGGACCGTGTGGATCCACTGGAGACGTGACTGCTTGTCCATCTCCGTGAACGCCGCATAGTTGATCGCGTTCCTGAACCAGAGGTAGATCCGACTCAGGAACTCATGGTTGCTGTTGCGGGCAGTAGAGAGGTACAGACTGTTCGGCCGCATCAGCCTGGCGATGCGCATGTTCTCGCCGGGCAGGTGCCGCCCGAACTCGATCTCGTCTCCGGTGAGCCCTGACCGCTCGAACAACACGCGCTTGCGCCCGGTGGGATAGGAGTACAGCCACTCCTTGTGGATGCCATCGGGCGCGGACTCGAAGCCGTACGTATATCGCACCTCCGACGCGACCAGGTCGAACTCGTACAGGGAGGTGCGAGTCCGCGACGCTTCGTCCAGGGCGAACGGGTGGTGCGGGAAGGTGTCCTCACCTCCCCATGCCGTGGCCGAGTTGCGCACCGCCGATCCTGCAAAGTGCAGTGCGTCGAGCAGGTTGGACTTGCCCGACGCGTTGGCCCCGTAGATGCCGGCCACCCTCGTGGTCGCAGCCACCCAGTCGCCGTCGGCCGGTCTCGTACCGGTCAGGTTGACGGAGGCGAGTGAGAGCTCCGCGACGTCGCGAATGCTGTGGTGGTTCGCGACCCGAAAGCGCAGGAGCACGCCCTCACCCGCCTTCAGCCTGCCGTTCGATCTTGAAATAGGGCGATCAACGACGAATCGGCCGTCGAAAACGCGTCCTAGCTGTTGTTATATCTCGCAGCGCCGATCGATGTCCACAGGTCACACCGGTTGCCGGACGCGGGTCGCGCTTGTGCCGGCCCGGGTCCGCCAAGGTCAACAAGATCAGCGCCCTGACCGCGGTCTCACGGTGCTACGTCCTCAGCACCTCGCCAGCTCCTTGAGGTAGCAGCGAGTGGCGGGCTGGCGGACGTACTTGCCGTACGGCGGGGTGAGGGTGTAGCCGCTGCTCTCGTACAGGGCGATGGCCTCGGGCTGCTTCAGCCCGGTCGCCAGGCGCAGGGCCCGGTACTCCATGGCGCGGGCCAGGTCCTCCAGCGCGGCCAGCAGGCCCCGCGCGATTCCCCGGCCCCGGAAGGCGGGCGCGACGTACATGCGCTTGAGCTCGGCCACGCCGGGCTCGGCGGGCTGCACGGCGCCGCAGCCGACCGCCTCGTCGCCGACGCGGGCGACCAGGAAGCGGGCGCGCTCGTGGACGCCGGAGCGGCCCTCGGGGCCGTATCGGGCGACCAGTTCGGCGAAGGCGGCGTCGAGCAGGGCCGCCAGCCCCGGATCGCCCGCCGCGCGCTCCTCGATCACCATGACAGGGCCATGGTACGGACGGGATACTGCGAGGAACGCGGGAGGGGTGGCGGGCACATGTGGGAAGAACTGGCGTGCGAGCATCTGGCGCCGCTGATCCGGGCCGAGATCGAGGCCGGCAACACGCTGGCGCAGCACGCGCAGTGGAACGACCACTACACGTTCTGGCTCGACGGCTACCGGCTCGGGCCGCCGCATCCCCATGCCGCCGTGGTCCGGTACGTCTACTCCCCGGACTTCAAGAACGGCTGGATCGACCACTACACCTGCCGCGCCCACCGCCAGGGCCTGTTCCGGCAGGGCGTCCACCTGCCCTCGGGGCGTACCGTGCACCCGTCCGAGATCGACCCCGAGATGGACGCCCGGCTCAGCGAGCGCTACGGCGAGTAGGCCCCGGCCGGGTCAGATGGACGACGCGGTCCGGCGGGGCAGGCCGTACGCGTCGGCGATCGGCTGCCACAGGGCGGCGAAGCGGTCCTTGGCGGCCTCGGCGGCCCCGGATCGGTCGAGGGCCCACTGGTAGTCCGGGTCGGCATCGGGGTCGCCCTGGCAGCCGAGATCCAGGTGGCGGCGGGCCCAGGACTGGAAGCCCACATCCGCCTCGTACGACGCGCGCAGGGCCTCCGTCAGCGCGTCCCGCAACTCCACGCCGCCGGCCAGGGCGTCCACGGGCAACTCGCGTGCCCTTTCCCACTGGTCCTCGCGCTGCCGGGTGATCTCACGGATGGTCGCCAGTGCCCCGGCAGCGCATTGTGCCACCTCGTTCAGCGCCGGCTGGAGCGCCGTGCGGGAGTCCTGGCTCTCGGACAGGAGGGCGTCGATCGCCGCGGCCTGGGCCGCCGCGTCGGCCTCGGGGATCGGCGGGGTGTGCGGTGGCGTGTACGGCGGCGGCGTCGAGAGGGCGGACGGCGGGGCGGCGGACGGCGGGGCGGGGGGTTCGTGACGTGCCGGGGCCGACGGTGACCAGGCGATCGGGGCCGAGACGGCCACCAGGGCCACCAGGCCCACCGCGGCCACCAGGGCCACCGGCAGGACGATGGGGGCCAGGCGCCGCCTGCCGCGCCGGGGGCGGTGGACGGGGGCCGTGCCGTTGCCGCAGGCCGCGCAGCCCGCCCCGGCCCGCCCCCGCGCGCCGCAGGCGCCGCACTGCACGATCGGGAACGTGTCGTCGATCATGGATCGGCCGGGTCCTAGTTCGGGCTCGCGGCGCCGTTCGGCGGCGCGGGCGGCAGGGGGACGCCCATCATCTGCAGGGTCCGCTTGAGCACGGTCTCGCTGTCCACCATGAACTCGTACGCGTTCGTGATCCGGTGCCCGGCGATGATCTTCTCCACCATCTCCAGCAGGCGCTGGGCGTCCTCGCGGCGGTGGTCCACCATCTCGGTGTGGACGCCGGCCGCGTCCTGCTTCCGCTCCGCGAGCCGGAGCGCGTAGGTGGTCATCCAGTCGTCCATCCCCTCCGACAGGAAGGCCCGCCACAGGGCGCGCAGCTCGCGCAGCCGGGCGATGTCGGCCTGGGCGGTCTCGTGCGCGGTCTCCGCGGTCAGGCGCTCCAGCCAGGTCCGCTGCCGGAACTCCACCAGCGGCCGGGCCGAGCCGATCCACACGTACGGCGTGCACGTCACCTGGGTGCCGTCGTGCTCGGTGACCACGATCGGCACCAGCGACTCGGCGAGGTGGGCCTCGGCCTGCTCCGGCAGGTGCGGCGGAAAGCGCCGCGCCCCATGGCGCACCTTGTCGGCCACCAGCCAGCGGAAGCCCTCTCTGCGCCCGTTGACGGCGCGGTGCAGGTCGGCGTCCGTGCCTTCGCCGCGCACGGTCCACTGCAGCCGGACCTTGACCCGGAATCCGAAGCCGTCGTGCAGCGCCGGCGTCTCGTACTCGACGGGGGGATCGATGATGGTCAGCGCCCGCATGTCGGCCTGTGCGCGGAACAGGTCCGCCAGCCGGGCGAGGAACCGGGCGAACCGGCCCGGCCGTCGTCGCAGGGAAGTGGTCATCACAGGCCCTTTCTGGCCAGATGGGCGAGCAGCGTCGTGCAGAGGCGACCGGAGATCTCACCTCGGTGCCGCCACAGGGTGAGGTGGAACCGGAGCGTGTGGTGCGGTGGCTCCTCGGCGCCGAGCCGGGCCACGAGGCGGCTCAGGACGTCGGCGGTGCCGGGCGCGTCCTCGGCGTGCCGGACCCAGCCGAGCAGGATCTCCAGGGCCATGCCGCTCGTCCGGTCGTCGAGCAGGGCGGCACGCCACAGGCCGGCGATGTCGGCCTCGTGGTCGGCGCACATGGTCAGGAGGGCGGGGCGGGGGGCGTCGGGGCCGGCGGCCGGGATCGGCGCCAAGCGGACCAGGCAACGCGCGGCGACGTCGTGCAGCGCCGTCACGCCCGAGCGCGCCCACAGGCCCAACTCGGTGACGATCTCCGTACGCCGCCCGCCGAGGAAGTGCTCGACGGTGGAGCGGGCCACGTGGTCGCGCAGCCCGGGGCGGGGGTCGGCGGCGATCCGGCGCAGGCCCGCGAGCCCGTCGTGGAGGAACACCCGGCCAAGGGAGGTGCCGTACGCGTGCACCGCCACCGACCGGCGCGAGAGCGTGGACTCGCTCCACGCCACGAGGCGCCGGCGGATGCTCTCGGTGAACCGCGGGTCCTGCGCCGCCGCCTCCAGCGCCCAGGCGGCCATGCGGTGCCAGGTGACCCGGCGCGAGGTGGCCCACTTCCGGATGAACTCCGCGTCGATCTCGGCGAAGTCGTACGTCGCCAGCTTGCCGATCGCCTGGGCCAGCGAGATCTGCACCTCGGGCTCCGGATCGCCGGCCAGGTCGTGCAGCCAGGCGGTCATCGGCCCGCGCAGCGCGGGGTGGTTGTGCCAGGCCGTGTACAGGATGGCCGGGCTCATCGCGGGCACCCGCAGGCCGATCCGGCGCCGTCCCTCGGGCACGGCCTCCACGCCGGCGACGGCGTCGGCGTACTGGAGCCACTGCTGCAGGGTCTCGTCGAAGGCCGACCAGGCGACGTCCGGCGGGGAGGTGCTGTCGATCCGCCCGGCCAGGTCGAGCGCGGCCGAGGTCATCTTGACCATCGACGCCCCGTTCAGCACCGACGCGGCCAGCAGGAAGCTGTTGCTGGTAGATGGTGCCGCCACCGCCCAGCATGTCGCGCGCCTGCTCCCGCAGCCGGTCTGGCCGCTCGGCCAGCACCTCGTCGATCACCTTGTCGCACACCTCGTCGAAGGCGGCCTCGGTGCGCGCCCGCTCGACGAAGGACTGGGCGAACCGGTCCGCCTCCTGCGGGCGGGCGCGGTCGTCCAGCTCGGCGCGTACGCGCGGGTCGCCGGAGACGCGGTACGCGCGGGCGTCGGCGTACGGCATGCCGGCGCGCGCCATGTAGTAGGCCAGGCAGCGGTGCAGCACCTGGCCGATGTCGGGGCGGGTGTGCCGCACGACGTACAGGTCGAGCTGCTGCGCGGTGCACTCCACGTCGTCGCCGGTCAGCACCACGACGGCGCACCCGGCGCCGGTCGCCAGGTGGACGAGGTGCCGCAGCAGCGACTCGTCCAGACGCCTGGCCCACCTCTCCTCGGTGGCGTCGATCACGACCCCGTCGAGACCCTTGAGGTCGGTTCGCTGGAGCCGCCAGACGTCCACGCCGCGCGGGAACATCGCCGGCCGTGCCCGCGACCCCGGCCTGCCGGCGGTGTGGGCGAGCGCGGCCAGCACCGCGAAGGTCCGGCCCGTGCCCGTCGAACCCGCGTAGACGCTGACCCTGCCGGGCGTGGCGCGTGCGGCCAGCTCCGTCATGGAGGCGGTCCGCACGACGTACGCGGGGTCCAGCCGGGCGAGGTGCTCGTCGCCGAGCGGGACGGCGGAGGCGTGCCGGGCCGTCGGGCCGAAGTTGTTGACGATGAAGTCGCGCTGCGCGCTCTGTACCCGGCCGTGGTCGCCGAGGGTGAACTGGGTGCCTATGGCGGTGCCGCCGTCGAGGGAGACGGCGCTCATGGTGTCGGCGAACAGGCGGCGCAGGTTCTCGTCGCGCAGGCCGCGTTCGCGGATGTCCCGCTCGGCCCGCTCGCCCGGCGACAGGGCGAGGGTCTCTTCCTCGACGAGCTGGTCGGCCTGCTGCTCCTCCTCGCTCATCGCTCGTCCGCGGGTTGCTCGATCCGTATGTCGCGGTCGGCGTGCTGGATGCGGGCGTGGCTGCCGGAAACGTTCCACTGCGTGCCGATGGCCACCCCGTACGCGCCGGTGGCCAGCACGCCCTTGTTCTCCGCGCTGACACCGGCCTCGTCGGCGTCGGGTACGGGCTCCTCCTGCTCCACGCGGAGCTCCTTTCTCGTCACGGGGGCGAGCGCGTGCGTGTGCGCCCGGATGTCCTGGTAGAGGCCGTGCAACTCCGGCCCCGGCTCGGTGTCGTACGCCTGCCGCAGCGTGTCGCGGTAGCGTTCCCACGCCTCGATCGCGGCCGGGGCGCCGTTCAGCCGGTGCAGGGCGCGGATCAGGGTCGCCTGGACGCCGTCGTCGAACGGGAACGACTTGGCCAGGCGCAGGGCGTCGGAGACGATCCACTCCTCGGGGCCCAGCGCGAGATGCGCCTCCAGCCAGGCGAGCCGGACCTGCTTGTAGTCCTCCAGCATGGCGCGCCGCTGCCCCTCGGCCCAGGTGCCGGGAAGCCCGGCGAGCGGGACCGGCGGTGCGCCGGTGACGTCGCCGGCCCATTCGGCGAGCGCCTGCTCGGCCAGTCGCGCCCGCTCTCGGGCATCGCCGGCGGCGAGCACCCGGCCGTGCAGCACCTGGAAGCGGTACTCGTCCACCTGCTCCGGGTCGAGGGTGATACGCCACCCGCCGGCATGGGCCTGGACGATCTCGCCCGCCTCGGGGCGCCCGGCCTCCAGCTCACGGCGCAGCTTCCGCAGGTGCTGGTGGATCTGCCGGCGGGCATGGTCGAGCTCCTGCTCGCTCCAGACCCGCCTGATCAGCTCCTCCCCGGAGACCGTACGGCCGTGTTCGGCCGCGAGCGCGGCCACGAGCAGTTGCCGGGTGGGGCTGACCGGTCCGATGCCCCGTCCTTCCGAGAGCACCCGGACCTCGCCGATGAGCCGGATCTCCACTCGATCCTCCAGAAAGTCCGATACGTAGTCGTGCGCGCAGTCGCCGGCGCAGTCTCAGGCGCAGTGGCCGCTGATGGACTCCTCTCGCGCGGGCGGCACGGGGCCGCCCGGCGGACGAGAGGAGACATCATGAAGTTCGGCGACGCGTGCTCCTGGCGTAAGAGCACCGCCAGCGGCGGTGCCGGCGACTGCGTGGAGGTCGCCGCGGTCACGGCCATCGCCGTGCGCGACTCCAAGGACCCCGACGGCCCGGTGCTGCTGTTCACCACCGGCGAGTGGGAGGCGTTCCTCTTCGGGGTCCGGGCGGGTGAGTTCGACCTGACCCAGTTGTAGGACCACGATGCGAGCCGGTGACCGTCGTGCCACCGCCGGCACGACGGTCACCGGCTCCCCCCTCGTACCTCGGTGATCAGGGCGGCGAGGAAGGCCCGCGCCTCGTCATCGAAGATCGCCACATCGCTCAGCCGCCGCCACTGCTTGTCGTACAGGGCGACCTCCTCGCTCCGGGCGGCGACCACACGCGCGTGGGTGGTCTCGACCTCCACGAACGTCTCGCAGCCTTCGTCGTCGCCCTCGTACATGACGAAGCCGTGCAGGGGCAGCGCGATGGCCTCCGCGTCGGCGGGGACGATGCCGATCGAGATGTTGTCCAGCGTGCTGAGCGAGGAGATCCGGTCGAGCTGGGCCGCCAGCACGCGTGCCGGGCCTGGACGCCACCGCAGGGCGCCCTCGCAGATCAGGAAGTCGAAGCGCCGGTCCTCCTCGTACAGCGCCAACTGGCGGCGCAGCCTGGCCGCCACCGCGGCGGACAGGTCGTCGTCGGTGTAGGGCAGCTCGAACAGCGCGAACACGCGGCGCGCGTACTCGGCCGTCTGCAGCAGCCCGGGGACCACCGCGGTCTGCAGGTTGCGTACCAGGTGGGACCGCAGCTCGCGGTCCCTGAGGCGCTCCTGGAAGTGGCCCTGCTCCTGCAGGGCCGTGCGCCAGGTCTGCACCTCCTGGTGCGCGGCCTCGGTCAGCTCGATCAATCTCTCCCCGGTCTCCCGCGGCGCGCCGACGGCCAGGGTCCACTTCCGGACTTCGGGCACCGAGGGCATCGCGGTACCGGACTCGATCCGGGACACCTTGGACTGGCTGATCCCCACCTCCTGCGCGAGTTCGCGCCCGGTGACCCCGGCCTGGTCGCGCAGGCGGCGCAACTCCAGCGCGAGCCGCTGCCGCCGCCCTCCGATCCCCCCGGCCCCATCCATGCCGAACGTCCTCCCATGCCGGCTCGCCGCGTGAGTGCGCATCAATTCACTCCGATTCGCGGCAATGCGAGACTAAAGCACCTCCCGATGGGTCTGTCAACGCCTTCGAGTTGGTGAAATGCCGGGCATGACATGGATTAGTGAACGAACGACCCGAATTAGTTACAATCGGTGGCCTGTCCTTGCAGTCTGATTCATAATGATTCTTGACTATGCGACGGGCCGCGGACCGGCGCTCGGGGTGCCGGACCGCGGCCCGGGGGTGCGGAGCGCGTGTTCAGACCGGTTCCGGAACGCGTCGTTCGTCGTCGTCCTTGGCGGGGCGTCCGGGGCGGGCGGTGGCGCGCAGGGAGTAGAGGCTGACCGGGACTCCGATCAGGACGATGGCGGCGGCGATGGCCAGGGAGATCTGGTAGCCGTCCAGGAAGGCCGCCAGGGGCGCGGTGCCGTCCTCCAGGGCGGCCGACTGGCGGGCGTTCAGGATCGCGCCCAGGACCGTCACGCCGAGGAGGCCGAAGACCTCGCGGGAGACGTTCAGGACGCCGGAGGCCACTCCGGCGCGGCCGGTGGGGAGGGCGCCGAGGATCACGGTGGTCAGCGGGACCAGCATGCCGCCGCCCAGGCCGTACAGCAGGAACCAGGGCAGGATGTCGCCGTAGGCGGCGCCCGCGCCGACGCGGGAGATGGCGAAGATGGCGCCGGTCATCAGGGCCAGGCCGAGCGCGACCGTGGGGCCGTTGCCGAGCAGACGGCTGATGCGCTGGGCGCTGATCGCCACGACCGCCATGACCAGGGCCATCGGTACGAAGGCCGCCCCCGCCTGGGTGGGGGTGAAGCCGAGCACGTTCTGCAGCCACAGCGCGCTGAAGAAGTAGATGCCGAAGACCCCGAACGACCACAGGCCCATCGACAGCGTGCCGCCGCTGAAGGCGCGGGCGCGGAACAGGGACAGGTCGATCATCGGCTCGGCGGCGCGGGTCTCGGCGACCACGAACGCGACCGCCGCCGCCGCGGCGACGCCGAACGCGGTCAGGATCTCGCCGGAGGTCCAGCCGGCCCCCTCGCCCTCGATCAGCGCGTACGTCAGCGCGAACAGCGCGATGGCCGATGTGACCAGGCCGGGCAGGTCCAGGCTCCGCCGTACGCGGCCGTCGCGCGGCGGGCGCACCGCCCAGTAGGCCAGCGCGAGCGTGAGCGCCCCGACGGGCACGTTGATCAGGTAGATCCAGCCCCAGTGCCAGTACTCGCTGATGAACCCGCCGGTCAGCGGGCCCAGCGCCATGGACAGCGCGCCCGATGAGGTCCAGATGCCGACGGCCGTGCCGCGCTCGCGCGGGTCGGTGAAGGTCGACGACAGCAGCGCGAGCGAGGTCGGGGTGAGCAGCGCCGCGCCGATGCCCTGCACCGCCCTGGCGCCGATCAGCGTGCCGCCGTCGCCGGCGAGCCCGGCCCCGAGCGAGGCGAGGGTGAACACCGCGAGCCCGGCCAGGAACACCCGCCGCGCCCCGAACACGTCGGCCAGCCTGCCTCCGACCAGCATGAGGCCGGCGAAGACCAGGATGTAGCCGCTGACGATCCACTCCAGGCCGGCGATGTCCAGCTCCAGTTCACGCTGGATCGTCGGCAGCGCGACGTTGACGATGTTGTTGTCCAGGTAGGTCATGAAAGTGCCGAGCGTGACGGCGGCGAGTGCCCACCATCTACGTCTGTCGTCCACGAAGTGCCCCCTATAGTAACTATACGCCGTACATGTACGTCGCATAGTTGAACCTGTACCGCGTATAGTTGTCAAGCGTGATGAGCAAGTTGTCCCGCGAGGCCGTGATCCGGCGCGCACTGGCCCTCGCGGATGCGGAAGGCGTGGACGCTGTGACCGTCCGGCGCCTGGCGGGCGAGCTGGACGTGACCCCGATGGCGCTCTACTGGCACTTCAAGAACAAGGAAGAGCTGCTCACCGCGGTCGCCGACCACCTGCTCGCCGGGGTGGCCAGGCCGGCGGAGTTCGGCGGGCCCTGGCAGACACGGCTGCGGACGATGGTGCGGACGCTCATCGAGACGATGCGGGAGCATCCGTCGCTGCCGCTGCTGTTCCACGTCGCGGAGAAGGAGCGGATCGGCAGCTTCACCCGGGCCACCGACATCGCCCTGGGGCTGCTCGCGGAGGCCGGATTCTCGCTGGAAGAGGGGTACTGGGTCTCGTCGTACCTGCTCAACGGGGCGATCACGCTGGTCAACGGGCGGCCCGACTGCCCCGGCGGCATCCGTCCGGAGGAGGCCGAGGAGCGGCGCAAGCAGCACCGGCTGGCGCTGGAGGCCCTGCCGGAGCAGGAGTACCCCTACATCTCGGCCTACGCCGAGACGATGAGGGCGGCGCCCGACGTCGAGCGCTACTTCTCCTTCGGCCTGGACCTCCTCATGTGCGGGGTGGAGGCCATGGCGGCCAGGATCGCGCCCGCCAGCGCCACCCCGAACAACACCGCGTAGGTCCGCTGGAAGCCCGTCATCAGCAGGTCCAGCGCGGCCGGCGACAGCCGCGACAGCGTGCCCTGGTAGATCAGGTGCCGTACGTCCGCCGGCACCGGCCCGCTCAGCACGCTGAGGGTCAGGGCCGTGCTGAGCACGATGCCGACGTTCATCACCATCAGCCGGAACCCGTTGACCACGCCCATGCTGCCCGGGGGCAGCGCGCTCATCACCTGCGTCGTGTTCCCGGTCAGGAACGCGCCGCTGCCGCACCCGCACAGGAACAGGCCCGCGGCGAGCACGGCGTACGGGGTGCCGGGGCCGGCCCCGAGCATCAGGATCAGCAGGCCGGCCGCGCTCGTCAGCGCGCCCCCCACCGAGATCCAGTACGCCGGCACCCGCCGCCCCAGCGCGCCCGCGGCGGGCGAGGCCAGGGCCATGCCGATCGGCACCGGGAGCACGGCCACGCCGGCGGTCAGCGCGTCAACGCCCCGCGCCGCCTGGAAGTACAGCGCGGCCAGCAGGATCAGCGCCGAGCGGGCGAGCGCGGCGCAGAAGGCGGCCAGGTTGGCGAAGGCGAGCATGCGCGCGCCGAACAGCCGCAGGTCCAGCACCGGATTCCGGGCCCGCCGCTCGACCAGCACCAGCGCCGGGAGCAGCGCGAGCGCCACCGCGCCGCCCGCGAGCACGGCCGGGCTGGACGGGCCGCGCGAGCCGGCCTCGCTCAGCGCGACCAGCGTCGCGGTCATCGCGGCGAACAGGATCAGGTTGCCGGCCGCGTCCACCGGCTGCCGGGGGCCGCGCGGCACCCGGCGCAGCGTGCGGGCCCCCCACAACAGCGCGACCAGCCCGGCCGGGACGTTCACCCAGAAGATCCACTGCCACCCGGCCGCCTGCGCGATCAGGCCGCCGACCGTGGGCCCGGCGAGCTGGGCGATCGACAGCGTGCCGATGTAGACGCCCATGCCCTGGCTGAGCCGGTCGGGCGGGAACGCGTCGGTGATGATCACCGTGCCGTTGGCCAGGATCATCGCCGCGCCCACGGCCTGGAGCGCCCGCAGCGCGACCAGCACCGGTACGTTCGGCGCCAGCCCGGCCAGCAGCGACGCCGCGGTGAACACCGCGAAGCCGGCCAGGTACACCTCGCGCCGGCCGAGCAGGTCCGCCACCCGGCCGAACAACACCAGCGTCGCGGTGTTCACCAGCAGGAACGACAGCAGGATCCAGCTCGCGCCGAACGCGTCGGCGCGGAAGTGCCGTACGACCTCGGGCAGCGCGACGTTCAGCGTGCTGCCCGAGAGGCCGATCAGGATCAGCCCGAGGCTGGTCACCGAGCAGACCCGCCAGGCGTGCCTGAGCCGTCGCAGGTATTCGGGAGAGCCGGGGAGCTCCTGGGGGGCGGGGGCCATGCCGGTCGGCGGCGGGCGGGGTCAGCGGGCGCGCTTGCGCAGGCCCTCCATGTCGTGGATGACCACGCGGCGGCGGCCGGTCTCGATCAGCCCGCGGTCGCGCAATGAGCGCAGGGCCTTGCTGACCGCCTCGCGCGACGCGCCGGTCCAGCCGGCCAGCTCGTCCTGCGACAGCGGCAGCGCCACGCGTACGCCGCCGTTGTTCGGCTCGCCGTAGCGCTCGGCCAGCTCCACCAGCCGGGTCGCGACCCGGCCGGTGGTGTCGAACGCGCCGTACTCGATCCGCTTGCGGTCGGCGTCGCGCAGCCTGCTGATGATCAGCTTCATCAGCGTGACCGCGATCCGCCCGTGCTCGCGCAGGAACCCGGAGAAGTCGCGGATCACGATGCCCTCGACCGGCTCCAGCGCGGTGACCGTGCCGGAGCGGGCGCCGCCGTCGAGCGCCGACATGTCGCCCAGCAGGGCCCCCGGGCCACGGATCGCGAGCACGACCTCGGTGCCGCTCGCCGTGTGCGAGGAGACCTTGACCCGGCCGGAGGTGAGCACGAGCACCCAGTCGGAGGTGTCGCCCTCGGTCATCAGGGTGGCGCCCCTGTCCCAGCGGCGAGGGCGCCCGCTCTTGCGCAGCGCCTCGACCTCGTCCGGGCCGAGCAACGACAGGAACTCGCCCGGTTCCAAGGGGAGCGTCTGGTTCATGGAGATGAGCCTTCCTGCTGGACCGCGAAAGAAGGATATTTCTGGATCGCTGGGGCTAGCCATGGCTTATTTCGCTGCTTCGTCGTTTCCCGCTCATTCGGGCAGGGCGTGCAGCACGTACGCGTGCACCGGCTGCTCCTTGCCCTTCAGGCTCAGGTCGCCCAGGGAGCTGACCCGCGCGCCCGTGCCGAGCTGCTCGTACGTCGTCGAGCCGATCACCACCGTGCCCGGCTCGGCCAGCGCCTGCAGCCGGGCCGCGACGTTGACGCTGTCGCCCATCGCGTTGAAGCCGCGCAGCTCCGGGCTGCCGATGTTGCCCACCAGCGCCATGCCGGTGTTCACCCCGACCCGGAACTGCGGCCACTCCACGCCGTTCAGCCGCCCGGCGGCCTGCTCGGCCGCGACCTCCTCGGCCACCCGGGCGGCGGCCCGCTGCATCGCCAGCCCGGCCCGAGCCGCGGCCAGCGCGTGGTCCTGCTGCCGCGCCGGCGCGTTGAACAGCGCGAGCAGGGCGTCGCCGACGAACTGCACGATCGTGCCGCCGTTGTCGAGGATGCACGGCACGGCCGCGGTGTGGTAGCGGTTCAGCATGTCCACGATCTCGCCGGGGGCGACCTTCTCCGAGAACGTGGTGAACCCCTTCAGGTCGGCGAACAGCGCCGTCAGCTCCACCAGCGAGCCGCCCAGCGCCGCCTGCTCGGGGTCGGCCAGCAGCGCGGCGGCCACATCGGGCGACATGTACTGGCGGAACAGCGTGGACAGCTCGCCGTACAGGCGGGCGTTCTCCAGCGAGATCGACATCTGCCCGGCCAGCAGCCCGGCCAGCGCGGCGTCCTGCGGCGTACGCCCGATGGGCACCCGCATCGCGCCCGCCAGCTTGCCCTTCACCGTCAGCGGGTGCACCAGCGCGTCGTCGTGCCGCACCGGCTCGCCGCCGGGGAAGTCGTGCTCGGAGTAGTCGCGCGCGGCGACCGACACCACGCCGTCGGCCACCAGGCCGATGCGCACGTCGCCGTACGCCTGGCGCACCCGGTCCAGGGCCGTGGCCAGCAGCTCCTTCTCGTCCAGCCCTACCCGGGCGGTGCGCCCGACGTCCACCAGCGCGGCCAGCCGCTCCGACAGCTCGCGCTCGTTGGCCAGCGCCTCGCCGGCGCGGTCGAGCACCGCCGCCTGGCTCTCGGTGAGCCGGAACTTCCCGGCCAGGCGGGTGGCCACCGGCACGGGCGACTCCGCGCGCCGCCGCAGGTGGCCGACCAGCTCCTCCAGCGCCTCGTCGTACTGCGCCTGGAGCCGGCGTACGGTGGCGGCCAGCGCGATCGAGTCGAACAGGCCCGCGCTGGACCCCTCGCGCCGGAACTGGATGTAGGCGCTGTAGGCGACGAACCCGAACGCGAAGGTCAGCAGGATGTGCCACTCCCACCACGACAGCGCCCAGTTGCGGTGCGAGATCGCCGCGAACATGGCCTCGGCCAGCAGCGCGTACGCCGTGATCAGGCTGATCAGCATGGACGACGGCCGCTTGCGGTGCATCCGGAACACCATGATCGCCGCGGCCGTGTAGAGGAACACCGCGACCAGCGAGAACAGGCCCAGGGTCGCCCCGTCGGCCGGGGGACGGTCGCTGAGCGGGGTCAGGTCGGGCACCAGCGAGGCGAAGCCCCACAACACCAGGAACAGGGCCAGCGCGCCGCGCAGGACGCCGGTCCTGGCGAGCACCCACCGCGCGGCCCGATCGCCCAGCGGCAGCGCCGAGGCGAACGCGAAGGCCGAGGCCACGGTGAGGCCCACCGGCTGCGACAGGTCGAAGCCGTAGCTGCCCGCGGGCAGGATGATCTTCGGCGTGGTCAGGCCGTGCATCAGGAAGAAGCCGGCGCTGCTGAGGAACACCAGCGAGACCAGCACCAGCCGGGCGTCCTGGCGGCGCGCCGCGGCCTGGCTGATCATCCCGCCGAGCACGACGTTGATCCCCGCCACGGCGATGATCAGCCAGAAGTGGCTCGGCTCGTGCTGCCACTTGATGTCGAGGGTGTCGGGGTTGGCCAGCAGCAGCCAGAGCCCGAGCATCGGCACGATCAGGTGGATGGCCCACACCACCGCGCGCACGGGGTGAGTCGCCGGAGGCAGGTACGGCTCCGTCTGGCGCCCCGGGCTCTCGGGCGCGGCCTCGCCGTTCAGTGTGCCCGCGGCATGGCTCATCACTCCTGGATTAGGGGACAAGGGGTGGCTGGTCGGCACGATCGCCCTCCAGGTCAGCGGCCCGCCCACGTGCGTCGATGGACGGCCCCAGATGTTCGCCCGCGACAACGGCGCGGGTCCCCCGAACGATCACGATTATCCCCTTGGCGGAGGGCGCGCGCGAACCGCCTCAGGTATCGGTTCGAGTCCGAGATGTGATTTCCCCGAGGTCAACCCGGGCAGAGGTTCAACCGTGTAACTCCCGCACGCCCGACAACAACCGCACCATCTTTTTCAGGGCGGCCGAAAGCAGCGGACGGCCGTGCCCTTTGTGGGGAGGGCACGGCCGTCCGCGGGGTCCGGGGCCGGATCAGCGAAGATCGCCTGGTCCGGGGCCGGATCAGTGAAGATCGCCTGGTCCGGGGCCGGATCAGTGAAGATCGCCGGCTGGTCCGGGGCCGGATCAGCCGAAGATCGCCGGCAGGGTGGCCTCGTAGGTCTCGCGCAGCTCCTCGACCGGGATCGGGGCGAGCCCGTCGATCGTCAGCATCGCGTCGCCGGTCGTCGTGCCCAGCGTCGTGCACGCGACCTCGCTGGTGGCGCACAGCGCGGCGAACGCGTCGTACGTCTCGGCGGAGACCGTGACCAGCGCCCGCGCGGTGCTCTCGCTGAACATGTCCACGAACGGGTCCTCGCCCGGCAGCGTGACCGCGCAGCCCACGCCGCGCGCCAGGCACGCCTCCGCCAGCGCGACCGCGAGGCCGCCGTCGGACACGTCGTGCGAGCCGGTGAGCAGCCCGCGCGCCGACGCCTCGGCCAGCACGCCCGCCAGGGCCCGCTCGGCGTCCAGGCGCACCTGCGGCGGCAGGCCGCCGAGGTGCCCGTGGGCCACCTGCGCCCACGCCGACCCGCCGAACTCGTCGGCGGTCTCGCCGAGCAGGATCACCCGGTGCCCCTCGCCGGTGAACCCGGACGGCACCCGGCGCCGCACGTCGTCGAGCACGCCCAGCACGCCGACCACGGGCGTGGGGTTGATCGCGACGGTGCCGGTCTGGTTGTAGAACGACACGTTGCCGCCCGTCACCGGGACGCCCAGGGCCTTGCAGGCGTCGGCCAGACCGCGTACGGCCTCGGCGAACTGCCACATCACCTCGGGGTCCTCGGGGGAGCCGAAGTTCAGGCAGTTGGTGACCGCGAGCGGGCGGGCCCCGGTCACCGCGACGTTGCGGTAGGACTCCGACAGCGCGAGCTGGGCGCCCGCGTACGGGTCGAGGCGCGCGTAACGGCCGTTGCCGTCGGTGGCGAGCGCGATGCCGCGGTTGGTCTCGGTCGCCCCCGGCATCGCCTCGCCCACGCGCAGCACGCCGGCGTCGGCGGGCTGGGCGAGCACGGTGTTGCCGCGCACGTAGCGGTCGTACTGGCCGGTCACCCACTCCTTGGAGGCGATGTTCGGCGAGCCGAGCACCTTCAGCAGGGTCGCGCGCAGCTCCTCGGGCCCGCTCGGGCGGTCCAGCGCGGCCGGGTCGTCGCTGTTCAGCGCGGCCTGCCCGGCCGGCTCGTGGTACGGCCGCTCGTAGACCGGCCCCTCGTCGGCGGCCGTGCCCGGCGGGATGTCCACGATGGTCTCGCCGTGCCAGGTCATCACCAGGCGGCCGGTGTCGGTCACCTCGCCGATCACCGTGGCCGGGATGTCCCACTTCTCGCAGATCGCCATGAACGCCGGGATGTCCTCCGGCGTGACCACGGCCATCATCCGCTCCTGCGACTCCGACATCAGGATCTCCTCCGGGCGGAGGGTCGGGTCGCGCAGCGGCACCAGGTCGAGGCGTACGTCCATGCCGCCGGTGCCCTTGGCGGCCAGCTCGGTGGTCGCGCACGAGACGCCGGCCGCGCCGAGGTCCTGGATGCCCACGACCACGTCGGCCGCGAACAGCTCCAGGCAGCACTCGATCAGCAGCTTCTCCATGAACGGGTCGCCGACCTGCACGCTGGGCCGCTTGGCGTGGGACTCCTCCTCGAACGTCGCCGAGGCGAGCACCGAGGCGCCGCCGATCCCGTCGGGCCCGGTCAGGGCGCCGAACAGCACCACCTTGTTGCCGGGGCCGGGCGCGGTGGCCAGCTTGATCTGGTCCTTGCGCAGCAGACCCACGCACAGCGCGTTGACCAGCGGGTTGCCGATGTAGCAGTCGTCGAAGGCGACCTCGCCGCCGATGTTGGGCAGGCCCAGGCAGTTGCCGTAGGAGCTGATGCCCTCCACGACGCCCGGCAGCACCCGCCGGGTGTCGGGCGCGTCGATGGCACCGAAGCGCAGGGAGTCCATCACCGCGACCGGGCGCGCGCCCATCGACATGATGTCGCGCACGATGCCGCCGACACCGGTGGCCGCGCCCTGGTGCGGCTCGACGTACGACGGATGGTTGTGCGACTCGATCTTGAACGTGGCCGCCCAGCCGTCGCCGATGTCCACGACGCCGGCGTTCTCGCCCATGCCCACCAGCAGCGCGTCGGACTTGGGGGCCTTGGTGCCGAACTGCCGCAGATGCACCTTGGACGACTTGTAGGAGCAGTGCTCGCTCCACATGACGCTGTAGATGGCCAGCTCACTGCTGGTCGGACGCCGCCCCAGGATCTCCTTGACCCGCTGGTACTCGTCGTCCTTCATGCCCAGCTCGACGTGGGGCATCGGCTCGTCGGGCGTCTGCGCGGCGCGCGCCACGGTATCGACGTTCACGCGTTCACCAGCCTCTTCAGAATGGAGGTGAAGAACCCGAGCCCGTCGGTGCCCGGCCCGCCCGTCAGCTCCTCGATCGCGTGCTCGGGATGCGGCATCAGCCCCACCACGTTGCCGGCCTCGTTCCTGATCCCCGCGATGTCGTTCAGCGACCCGTTCGGGTTGGAGCCCAGGTAGCGCACCACCACCTGCCCCTCTGCCTCCAGCCGCGCCAGCGTCTCGGCGTCGGCGACGTAACGTCCCTCACCGTGCTTGATCGGAATCACGACCTCCTGGCCGGGCGCGTAGTCGGCCGTCCACGGCGTGTCGGTGCTCTCGATACGCAGCCGCTGGTCCCGGCAGACGTAGTGCAGCCCGGCGTTGCGCAGCAGCGCCCCCGGCAGCAGGTGCGCCTCGCACAGGATCTGGAACCCGTTGCACGTGCCCAGCACCGGCAGCCCGGCCTTCGCCGCCGGGATCAGCTCGCCCATCAACGGCGCGAACCGCGAGATCGCCCCGCAGCGCAGGTAGTCGCCGTAGGAGAACCCCCCGGGCAGGAAGACGGCGTCGACTCCCTTGAGGTCGGTGTCGGCATGCCACAGCGGCACGGCCTCACCGCCCGCGTGCCGTACGGCACGCGCGGCATCTTGATCGTCCAGAGTTCCGGGAAATGTGACCACGCCCACCCGGGCAGCACTCATGGCTGTCGTTCCCCTCCACAAACTCGCGCCCGCACCCCGGAAACCCGGGCGGCGGCAATCGGCGGTACGTCTCAGGCTATCCGGTCCACCCGTATGCCCCACAGCACCCACCCGCCGGCGCGTACGCCCAGTTCATCCCCTCCGCAGCCCCCTCCGCCGCTCGGCCGCACGTCGGCCGCCACCCGGCCAAAGGTCCTCCAGCGCTCCGCGCGTCCGCGCGCTTCGCGCATCCGGCCACCCGGCAAAAGGTCCTCCGGCGCTACGCGCGTCCGCGCGCTTCGCGCGAGCCGGGCTGTGTCCATCGGGGGGCACAGCCCCCCGAACCCCCGGTCACGAGGGGCAAGCCCCTCGTGGCTCCCCGCTGGCGCCCAACGGCCTGAAAGAACGCCCGATCACTAACCAGGTTGGAACCGGACACCTCTGAATACAGAGCATCAGGCAGAGCGGGGGGCATGAGGCTTGCGGGCGAGGATCATGATGTCCATGACCGGTGCGTCCGGCGCCGGCCTGCAGGTCCCGGCTACTTCCCACCCCCACCTCTCGTAGAGGGCATGCGCCGGTGCCTCCGGATGTGACAACAGCGTGGCGTACAGCTCGGCTCTCCCGTCAAGCAGGGTGCTGAGGAGGCGCTTGCCGATGCCCTGTCCCCGGTAGGGCTTTCGGAGGATCAGCTCGATCACGGCGAGTTTCGGCACGCCGGCGACCTTCGCCGGTGGGGGTGTGCTCTCGCCGCCCCACCACCGCTCGGCTGCCATGGTGAACCCGAACGTGAACCCGGCCAGAGTCGATCCATCTTCGGCCGAGACCAGATCGAACCCGGACCGGTGCACCTGGTCGCGAGTACGCTCCAGGAACCGCTCCCGAGTGAACAGCGGGCCCGAGTTGTACGGCGGTTCCGCGTAGATCTCCTCGTACGCATCCCCATAGGAGCTGTCGAGAACAGTGGCGGCATCGACGCCCGACCGGTGGCGTAACGCGATTCCCACGTCTCAGACCCCCTGCTTTGGTGGCATCGGCACAGTGAGCAGTTCTCGGTACTCGACCACGGCGGGTCGCGTCACCTCCGTTTCCGGGACCGCCTCCAGTACCGACGTGGCGGTTCGGCGGATGAAAGGCGACCGGTCGTGTTCCGCGAGCGCGGCGATGACATTGCGGGCCCGGTCGATGCCCTCGGCGATGTCGCCGCGGCGTACGGCGCTCAGCGCTTCGTGCAGCCGGATCTGGGCTATCGGCCGTATATGACCTGTTGGGTACGCCTGGAGCGCTTCGCGTTGCGCTTGAGGGGCATCGGCGTGACCGGCGTGAGTCGCGACGAAGGAGCGGGTGTGCAACAGGCGGGTCTCCGGCCATCCGACAACTGACAGCTTGTCACTCTTGGTCGCCTCGGGAAGCCGCTCGAAGACGTCGGCCTGCTCGTCCAGGGCCGCCCGCGCGCCCGCGCTGTCGCCTTGGAGGACACGGGCCTGGGCGCATACGGCCAACGCTTCGGCGACTCCTGCGCAAGGCGTCCGCCGGGCGAGTGCGAGTGCATTCTCGGCACGCTCCACTATCGTGCTCATCGGTCGCTGCTCATACAACATCTGCATGGCCTCGTACCCTGTGACCAGGGCGATCCTTCGTGGGTCGCCTGTCTCTTCAGCCGCCCGGCGCGCGGTGATCCACCAGCGGCGCGACTCCCGTGCAAGCCCGGCCAGGTTCAGGGACAATGCGAGCAGCCACGTCATCTGCGCGTTGACCAGAGCCCATTCCGGGGCGGCGGCAGTCGGCGCGGCCTGCTTGAGCCGTTGCACGGCCAGTACATCGAGCGCCAGGTCTCCGATGACTTCGGGAACGGACCGGCTGATGAGCGCGTGGGCGTGCTCCTGGGCGATCTCTTCCCAGTCCTCGACGCGGGGGGAGCCGATGTTCCCTTCGACTAAGAGCCGCAGATTCTCCAGGCCCTCTACGGGAAGGGCGGCGGTACCGCCGAGCGCGGCTAAGGCCGTAAGAAGTTGACGTCGAACAACGTCCATTTCCTCAGCATGCCCCACCTTTGAGCCCGGCGCACCCGTGGCCGCGTGCTCGAGCGCCATGACCACACCATGCAGTGCCACGAGAAATCCGTTCGCGCCCAGGACGGTGTCGAGACGACCGACCGCGTCGCCAGGGACCAGACGTTCCCCTCGCTCCCACTTCGCCAAATTCGAGGCGTCCACCCAGGCTTTTTCGGCCACGGGCCTCAGACCGGTCTGGCATACGACCTCACGCCAGTGCCGCAACGCCGCGCCCATGAGGTGCCGCGGCGAAATGGCGGGATCGACCGGTTCGGAACGGTATGCCAAGGCTCCCTCCTCGCGTGGTCACGTGGTCATTGAAGGTGACCACATAATCGCTCTTCGTAATCGCCCGAGACCTCCCCATCATGGCACCTGTGGGGACTGCGCCCCCGTGAAAGCGGAACTCGCCGAGACGCCGCGAGTGCTTGGCGGGTTCTGAGTGGGACATCGCTCGCTCTCGGACCCGGGAGCCGACCGAAGGGAGATCCGATGGTGGATCTGTACCAGCCCAACACCGAACCTGGCTCATTCCGCCGCCTGTGTGGGGGCAACCAGGACGAGGAGGAGATGGAGAGCTGCGTGGAGATCGCGCCGCTGGCCGGTCTCGACGACGCGTTCGCGCTGCGCGACAGCAAGAACCGGGCCGCCGGGACGCTCCGGTTCACCGGGGACGAGCTGCGCGCCGCCGGGCTGACCGTCTAGCGATCATCCACTGCCGGGCGGTCCCTGCCTGATGATGGCAAGCAGGGGCCGCCCCCTACGACTGTACGGGGGCGCCGTCCCATGCACTGGCATGCTTACACCTGGACCGGCCCCGGCGCCGACCGCGGCAGGGAGGCAGAACGCCGTCCGGACTCGCCGGAGTTCGCGACCTCCCCGCTGCCGCCGATGCGGACGGGGGACTGGCTGGTGAAGCCCGCTTCCCGGATCGCCGGCACCTTCACCGACCTCCAAAGGGCGACGGTGTGGCTGGCCGAGCAGTACAAGATGGCGGAAGGACTGTTCCTGCATCCGGATCGGATTGGGCTGGCCGAGCGGCTGGAACACGCGGCCGACATGCTGGCACGCGGGGTGGACGTGCAGTGGGGCGAGTGGTTGCAGGGGGGACGGTTCGTCACGGTGGGAGTGGTGTGCTGCCCGAACCGGCACGTCACACACCGGTGCCCGACCGGCGCCCGTTGAGCACGCGGGACCCTTCAGTGGACGGGTGTGCGTGGGGCGCACCGGCACGGGAGCGGACCCCCACTGCCGATGGGTCCCCCACTGCGAGCCGGGGCGCGGGCGGCTCGGCATGACCGTGCACTCCGGTGGACAGGACATCTGGCTCGACAGGCCCGAGCGCATGTTCGGCTGACGGCGCGCCCGCAGGCTGCTGGACCTCACCTGGCGTACGAGCCCGCGGAACGTGGACGCATCAGGCTGATGGTCCTTGCAACGTCCTCCGGCCGTCCGCGCGCTTCGCACGAGCCGGGCAGTGCTTCCTCGGGGGGCACAGCCCTCCGAACCCCCGGTCACGAGGGGCAAGCCCCTCGTGGCTCCCAGTTGGGGCCCAAACTGGCCCCTCGACTGCCGACTTCGCCGGATCGCCTTCCACCGAGACCGAACCAGATCCGCTTGCCGCCGGAAAGAACCTCCACACCCACCGCTCGCTACACGCCTTGATGAGCGGCAGACCTCGCCCGCCCTGAGCTTCTCCAACGATCTCCATCGATTTTCATCACGGGCAGCCCGGTTCAGGCGTATACGCTGACTCTCAGCCGAGGCATGACGTCGGCCTGACACCGGAAGCGAGCGGACGGCGTTTCTTGGCGGGGACAAGCAGACGAGGTCGGCTGACAGCACGGATGGGTGGAATGCCCATTTCTTCGAAAGTGATGAAAAACCACTTCTGCGTTGGATGAAAGGGCAGGTCAGCGAGTGTGCTCCCCGCGCACGCGGGGGTGGTCCATCGGCCCGCAGTGGTGCGGCGAGGACGGCATCTGTGCTCCCCGCGCACGCGGGGGTGGTCCGGGCTTCACAGTCCACGCGGCCCAGAGCGCGAGGTGCTCCCCGCGCACGCGGGGGTGGTCCCTACCAGGAGGTCAGCCGCACCGTCGGCGGTGTGTGCTCCCCGCGCACGCGGGGGTGGTCCAGATCTCCCGGTACACCTCGTCAATGGCCGCGTGCCCCCCGCGCATGCGGGGATGGTCTCCCGCTCCCCGATCGTGCGCATCTGGCGATCGGGTGGTCTCGGATCGTTTGGGCGCCAGCGGGGAGCCACGAGGGGCTTGCCCCTCCTGACCGGGGGTTCGGGGGGCCGTGCCCCCCGAGAAAGCACTGCCCGGCTCGCGCGAAGCGCGCGGACGCGCGTAGCGCCGGAGGACCTTTGGGCCTGGGGGTTCGGGGGCTGTGCCCCCCGAGGGAGCACTGCCCGGCTCGCGCGGAGCGCGCGGATGCGCGTAGCGCCGGAGGACCTGGAGGGGTTAGACCGTGGCGAGGACCTTGGGGGTTTCGGTCTGGGTGGTGGGGGTGGGGTCGTCCCAGGTCAGGGTCTTCTTGAGGTGGACGGTGGTGCCCCGGCCGGGGGTCACGTCGAAGGTGATCTCGTCCACCACCGACTGCATGATGAGGATGCCGCGGCCGTGTTCCATGTCGGGCGGGGGGTAGTGCTGCGGGATCGTCGTCAGGCCGAGGCCGCCGTCCATGACGCGCAGTTCGCAGCGGCCGTTGCCGATCGCGGCGCCCACTTCGTAGCGGTTGGCCGGGCCGCCGTGGCGTACGGCGTTTCCGCAGGCCTCGGACGCGGCGAGCAGGATGTCGGCCACGCACGTCTCCGTCACGCCCAGCGAGCGCAGGGCGTCTCCCAACACTCGGCGGACCATCGGTATGCCCACCGCATCTCGTGGCAGAGCCAGCGAGAACTCAATATCCACCGGACCCCTCCCCGGCGAGGTTCATCACCTTCGGAAGGTTTCCCCGTGAAATCCGGCCTAACCGCAAAATAACGTTGTTGTTATTTACTGTTGGCCAACCCGTGGGATTGTGGCACGTCCGGAGCCCGATTTACCGGGTCGTACGGGACATTTTACGTGGTAGACGGCCTGTGTTCTATCCCTCGACCCGCACCGTGTAGTCCTCGATCACGGTGTTGGCCAAGAGAGTCTCAGCCATCTTTCGGACGTCCGCAAGTGCCGCCTCGTCGGCCGGGCCGTCCAGCTCGACCTCGAAGCGCTTGCCCTGGCGGACCCCGGAGACGCCGGAGAAGCCCAGGCGCGGCAGCGCGCGGGCGATGGCCTGCCCCTGCGGGTCCAGAATCTCCGGCTTCAGCATGACGTCGACGATGACGCGTGCCACGGTGTTCCTCCTGCTCGCGGGGGTTGGGGTTGCGCGGGCCCAGGGTACTGCACGACGTGAGGGCACCGGTCCGAGGGGGCGGGCGGCGAGTCCGGAGGTCGGCGATTGGGGCCCGGCGCATCGGGAAAACTTCCCGCACATACCGATATAGGCGGGTAGATCTTGGCATAGGGGGAGGGTGAGGAGGTGATGCGATCGGGTCTTGCGCTCGGTGGCACCCCCTCTGTCACCATGTCCCCGTACGCGGACGGGCCCCCACCATCGGGCCCGGGCGCGTGGCGACCCGGCCGTACCGCGGTGGCGACCCCACCTCGCCGGCCCCGACCGCACAGGAGCGGCACGTGACCATCGACGCCTCTCGTGGTGTTCAGGCACCCCCGGAGCTCGTGCAGTTGCTCACCCCCGAGGGCGAGCGCGTCGAGCACCCCGACTACGACATCGACCTCACCCCCGAAGAGATCCGCGGCCTGTACCGGGACCTGGTCCTGGTCCGCCGGATCGACCTGGAGGCCGTGGCGCTGCAACGCCAGGGCGAGCTGGGCATCTGGGCCTCGCTGCTCGGGCAGGAGGCGGCGCAGATCGGCTCCGGCCGCGCGCTGACCGACGCCGACATGGCCTTCCCCACCTACCGGGAGCACGGCGTGGCCTGGTGCCGCGACGTCGACCCGGTCAAGTTGCTCGGCCTGTTCCGCGGGGTCAACCACGGCGGGTGGGACCCCGTCGAGCACAACTTCCACCTCTACACGATCGTCATCGGCAGCCAGACCCTGCACGCGGTCGGCTACGCCATGGGCATCCAGCGCGACGGCGCCGAGGCGGCGGCGATCGTGTACTTCGGCGACGGCGCCACCTCCCAGGGCGACGTGAACGAGTCGTTCATCTGGGCCAGCGTGTTCAACGCGCCGGTGGTGTTCTTCTGCCAGAACAACCAGTGGGCCATCTCCGAGCCGCTGGAGAAGCAGAGCCGCATCCCCCTGTACCGGCGGGCCAGCGGGTTCGGGTTCCCGGGCATCAGGGTGGACGGCAACGACGTCTTCGCCTGCCTGGCCGTGACCCGCCAGGCGCTGCGCAACGCGCGCGAGGGGAACGGGCCCACGCTGATCGAGGCGTACACGTACCGGATGGGCGCGCACACCACCTCCGACGACCCGACCCGCTACCGCGTCGCCGACGAGCTGGAGGCGTGGAAGCTCAAGGACCCGATCGAGCGGCTGAAGGCGTACCTGTTCAAGAACCAGCTCGCCGACCAGGCGTACTTCGAGGCGATCGACGCCGAGGCCGACGCGCTCGGGCGCGATGTGCGCAAGCGGTGCCTGGAGATGCCCGACCCCGACCCCCTGGCGATCTTCGACCACGTGTACGCCCACCGCCACCCCCTCATGGAGGAGGAGCGCGAGCAGTTCGCCGCGTATCTCGCGAGCTTCGAGGGGAGCGAGGGGCGATGACGACGCTCACCTTGGCCAAGGCGATCAACGAGGGCCTGCGCAGGGCGATGGAGGACGACCCGAAGGTCCTGATCATGGGCGAGGACGTCGGCAAGCTCGGCGGCGTGTTCCGGGTGACCGACGGCCTGCAGAAGGACTTCGGCGAGCTGCGGGTGATCGACACGCCGCTGGCGGAGTCGGGCATCGTGGGCACCGCGATCGGGCTGGCGCTGCGCGGCTACCGGCCGGTGTGCGAGATCCAGTTCGACGGCTTCGTGTTCCCCGCCGCCGACCAGATCATCACCCAGCTCGCCAAGATGCCGCTGCGCTCGCTGGGCGCGCTGAAGCTGCCCGTCGTCGTGCGCATCCCGTGCGGTGGCGGGATCGGCGCGGTGGAGCACCACAGCGAGTCGCCCGAGGCGTACTTCACTCACACGGCGGGCCTGCGCGTCGTCGCCTGCTCCAACCCGGCCGACGCGTACGTCATGATCCAGCAGGCCATCCGGTGCGACGACCCGGTCATCTTCTTCGAGCCCAAGCGGCGCTACTGGGAGAAGGCCGAGGTGGACACCTCCCCCGAGGCCGCGGCGGGCTGGCCCGACCTGCACACCGCCCGCGTCGTACGCCCCGGCGGCGACGTGACGGTGCTGGCGTACGGGCCGATGGTGCGCACCTGCCTGGAGGCCGCCACCGCCGCCGAGGAGGACGGCCGCTCCGTCGAGGTCATCGACCTGCGCTCGCTCAACCCGCTGGACACCGCGCTCGTCACCGACTCGGTACGCCGCACCGGCCGGTGCGTGATCGTGCACGAGGCCCCCGTCTACAGCGGCTTCGGCGCCGAACTGGCGGCCCGGATCACCGAGAGCTGCTTCTACCACCTGGAGGCCCCGGTGCTGCGGGTCGGCGGGTTCTCCACGCCCTACCCGCCGTCCAAGCTGGAGGAGCACTACCTGCCCGACCTGGACCGGGTGCTCGACGCCGTCGATCGCTGCTTCGCGTACTGAGGAGGGGCGCTGATGCGACGCGAGTTCAAGCTCCCCGACGTGGGCGAGGGGCTGACCGAGGCCGAGATCGTCCGCTGGCACGTCAAGGCGGGTGAGCACGTCACGGTCAACCAGACCATCGTGGAGATCGAGACGGCCAAGGCGATCGTGGAGCTGCCCAGCCCGTACGAGGGCGAGGTGGCGGCCCTGCTGGCGGACGAGGGGCAGACGGTGGACGTCGGCACCCCGATCATCGCGATCGAGGAGGGTGCTCCCGACGCCGGCCCCGGGCGCACTTCGTCCGTCGAGGACCTGGTGCCGTCCCCGCCCGCCGAGGGCGCGGTGGAGCCGGGCGTGCACGGGAGCCCGGCGCCCAAGCAGGCCGCTCCGGAGCGGCAGCCCGTCCTGGTGGGCTACGGGGTCAAGCTCGGCGCGGCCAAGCGCCGCCCGCGCAAGGCCCCCCAGCCCTCGGCTCCCGCGCCGGCGCCGGTGGTCCCGTCGGTGCCGCGCCAGCGGGGCGGGGTGACGGTGCTGGCCAAGCCGCCCGTACGCAAGCTGGCCAAGGACCTCGGCGTGGACCTGGCCACGCTGACCGGCACCGGCCCGCAGGGGACGATCACCCGCGAGGACGTGCACGCCGCCGCGGCGCCCAGGCAGGCGCCGCCGGTGGAGGCGCGGCCCGCGCCGGCCGGCCGTGAGGAGCGCATCCCGGTCAAGGGCGTGCGCAAGGCGACCGCGCAGGCCATGGTGGCCTCGGCGTTCACCGCGCCGCACGTCACCGAGTTCCTGCAGGTGGACGTGACCGCCACCATGGACGCCGTACGCCGCCTGCGCGAGCTGCCCGACTTCGCCGAGGTGAAGGTCTCGCCGCTGCTGCTGGTGGCACGGGCCCTGCTGGTGGCGGCGCGCCGCCACCCGATCGTGAACTCGGCCTGGGACGAGGCCGCTCAGGAGATCGTGGTCAGGCACTACGTGAACCTGGGCATCGCCGCCGCCACGCCGCGCGGGCTGATCGTGCCCAACATCAAGGACGCCCACACGCTCACGCTGCCCGAGCTGGCCGCGGCGCTCACCACGCTGGCCGAGACCGCGCGAGCCGGGCGCACCCAGCCCGCCGACATGTCCGGCGGCACGATCACGATCACCAACGTGGGCGTGTTCGGCGTGGACGCGGGCACGCCGATCATCAACCCGGGCGAGTCGGCGATCCTGGCCTTCGGCCAGGTCAGGCAGCTCCCCTGGGTGGTGGACGGCCAGGTGGTGCCGCGCGAGGTGACCACGCTGGCGCTCTCGTTCGACCACCGGATCATCGACGGCGAGCAGGGCTCGCTGTTCCTGCGCGACGTGGGGGCGATGCTGGAGGACCCGCTGCGCATGCTGGCCTGGAGCTGATCCGGCACCTCACCCCGGGGCCGCCGGCCCCGGGGTGGGTACGCTGGGCCGCGATCACCGATCGGCGAGTGAAGGGGGCCGAGCATGTTCCGGCACGTGGTGCTGTTCCGCTGGACCGAGGACGCGACCGACGAGGACAAGGAGCGGGTGGCACGCGAACTGCGCGCCCTGCCGGAGACCATCTCCGAGATCCGCGCCTACCACGTGGGCCACGACGCGGGCGTCAACCAGGGCAACTACGAGTTCGCGGTGGTGGCCGACTTCGACGACACGGCCGGCTACCTCGTCTACCGCGACCACCCGGCGCACCGCGCGGTGATCGACAAGTATATCAACCCGTACGTCGCCGCCCGCGCCGCCGTGCAGTACGAGCTCTAGTCACCCCACCCTCTAGTCATCGTCGTCGCGTGGCGGGTTCTCCCGGTGCATGAGCCGGCCCTCGGGCATGGCACCGCGCCGCGGGGTCATCACCAGGCTGAGCACCACACCGGCCCCGCCCACGATCATGAAGATGAGCCCGATGGTGTCGATGCTGATCGCATCACCGAGCACGTCGTCGTCGATGGCGAACTTCAGGATCGCACCAAGGGTGAGGAAGAACACGCTGACCCCGACGCCCATCCCGGCCTCCCCTTCGTCAAGAGCGAGTCTTGACTTCCAACATCGCGTCCGCCCTCGGTCATACCCGTTTATGGCCCGCGCCTCGCACCCCCGTGCCCCAGGGCTCGGGGCTCGCGGCTTGGTGCTCGGGGATCGGGGCTTGGGGCTAAGAGGCGGGCCGCGCCCTCACGACCCGCGCGCGGGACAGAGGGCTCGGCGCGGTCGGGAGCGCGCGACGGGGCGGGAATTTCGCGGGCTGTGGGATTGCGGGGCCTGCTTGGTGGGGTCTCGGCCGCTTGGGAGTGGGCGCCGCTAGGGCGATGCGCGGGTTGGAGGATTGGGTACCCGCTCGGGGTGCGGCCGCCTATAAGTGCGCGCGGCTGGGGGGGGGATTGGGTACCTGCTCGGCGGGGCTCGGCGCGCTTGGGGTGCGCGCCGATGGGGGATTCGCGGCCTGTGGGGATGGGATCCATTCGGCGGGGTCGGCGCGCTTGGGAGTGCACGGCGAAGGGGCACTCGCGGGTTGTGCGGCGGAGGTGATCGCAGGGCCGCCATCCCCTGCTCGGATCGCTGCACCTGGGGTGGGCGCAGGCGGAACCGGCAGCCAGGTAGCCATGGCCGGCCACGGGCCCGTGCGGGGACGCGTCGGTCACCAGGTCCGTGGGCGGGGGCGTGTCGGGCACCGAATCTGTGGCGGGGACCCACCGGCCACCGGGCCCTAGCGGCTGGACGCCCCCAAGAAGGGCACTCGGGGGCGGTGGGCACCGCCCCCGAGCCCGGCCCGGGGCCGTGGGGAGGGCCGAGTGGTGGAATCACGGATCTCACGGCAAAGGGCGTGGCAGCGCAAAAGAGCTGAGCTGCGAGGACCTACCTCCGCTCTGCGGGGCGCCGTCACCGCATCGGAAGCGGGCGACTCGCCCGGGGTCACCGGGTTCTGTAGCGGGGATCTCGCGAGTGGGTGGTGGTGGGCTTGGGCGCGGGTCGTGTCTGGACTGAGGAGGGCGTGAACCCGACGAAGGAGGGTTCACGCCCGACGAGGGAAGACACGACCCTGGAGGCGCCCAAGCCCCGCCCGTGCGGAGCACGGGCCATAAGCACAGCCCAAGCCCCGCCCGTGCGGAGCACGGGCCATGAGCACAGCCCAAGCCCCGCCCGTGCGGAGCACGCGCCATTAGAACGCGTCTTCGTGGAGGTCCATCAGGTCGAGGGGGGTGGCGGTGAGGATCTGGCGTTCGGCGGACAGGCGGGGGAGGACGGTGCGGGCGAAGAAGGACGCGCCGCCGACCTTGCCGGTGTAGAACGCCTGGTCCTCGTCGGAGGTGGCGAGGGCGGTGAGGGCGACCTCCGCCTGGCGGAGCAGGAGCCAGCCGATGACCAGGTCGCCCAGGGCGAGCAGGAACCGGGTGGTGTTCAGGCCGACCTTGTAGATCTCGCGGGGGGTCTCCAGGGAGGTGAGGGCCCAGCCGGCCATCGTGTCGCCCATGGCCTGGATGTCGTCGGCGGCCTGGGCGAGGAGCTTGCGCTCCTCCTTGAGCCGGCCGTTGCCCGCCTCGGAGCTCGCGAACTGCCTGATCTCGGCGAGGAGCGCGCCCACGGCGGCGCCCTGGTTGCGCAGGATCTTGCGGAAGAACAGGTCGAGGCCCTGGATCGCGGTGGTGCCCTCGTACAGGGAGTCGATCTTGGCGTCCCTGATGTACTGCTCGATCGGGTAGTCCTGGAGGTAGCCGGAGCCGCCGAGGGTCTGCAGCGACCGCGACAGCAGCTCGTAGGAGCGTTCGGAGCCGACGCCCTTGACCAGCGGGAGCAGCAGGTCGTTCAGGGCCTCGGCGGCCTCGTCCCTGCGGCCCTCGGCCTCGGCGATCTGGACCGCGTCCTGCTGGGTGGCGGTGTAGAGCACCAGGGCGCGCATGCCCTCGGCGTACGTCTTCTGCAGCATGAGCTCGCGGCGTACGTCGGGGTGGTTGACGATGGTCACGCGGGGCGCGGTCTTGTCGGCCATCTGGGTGAGGTCGGCGCCCTGCACCCGCTCCTTGGCGTACGCGAGCGCGTTGAGGTAGCCGGTGGAGAGGGTGGCGATGGCCTTGGTGCCGACCATCATCCGGGCGTGCTCGATGATCATGAACATCTGCCGGATGCCGTCGTGGACGCCGCCCACGAGGGTGCCGATGGCGGGGTGCTTCTCGCCGAAGGTCAGCTCGCAGGTGGCCGACGCCTTCAGGCCCATCTTCTTCTCGACGTTGGTGACGTAGACGCCGTTGCGCTCGCCCAGCTCGCCGGTCTCCAGGTTCACGTGGTACTTGGGCACCAGGAACATGGACAGGCCCTTGGTGCCGGGGCCGGCGCCTTCGGGGCGGGCCAGCACCAGGTGGAAGATGTTCTCGGTCATGTCGTGGTCGGCGCTGGTGATGAAGCGCTTGACGCCCTCGATGTGCCAGGTGCCGTCGGGCTGCTGGATCGCCTTGGTACGCCCGGCGCCGACGTCGGAGCCCGCGTCGGGTTCGGTCAGCACCATGGTGGCGCCCCAGTTGCGCTCGATGGCGAGTTCGGCGAACCGCTTCTGCTCGGGGGTGCCGACCTTCCACATGTGGTAGGCGAAGTTGGGGCCTCCGGCGTACATGTAGAGGGCCGGGTTGGCGCCGAGCACCATCTCGGCGGCCGCCCAGGCGAGGCTGCGCGGGATGCCGGGGCCGCCCAGCTCCGGCGGCAGGTCGATGTGGGCCCAGCCGCCCTCCATCAGCGCCGCGAACGACTTCTTGAACCCCTCGGGCATGGTGACCGAGGCGGTGGCGGGGTCGAAGGTGGGCGGCGTGCGGTCGGCCTCCTCGAAGGATTCGGCGAGCACGCCCGTGGCCAGGCGGTTCACCTCGTCGAGGATGTTCCGCGCGGTGTCCTCGTCGATGTCGGCGTACGGGCCGGTGCCCAGCAGTGGTCCGCGATCGAACACCTCGAACAGGTTGAACACCAGATCGCGCACGTTGCTCTTGTAGTGACCCATTCCAGCCGCTCCTCCGCCCTGCTCATGCGCCCTACTCACGAGTAACACTACTGGGTAATGCTACCCGTCGGTAACCCTGTTTATTGCGATCAGGGGGTGTTCGCGGGGCTGCGGATTGCATCTCCGGGTTATAACCGGGAGGTGACCGAGGTTGCGGAGTTGGGACGCCGGTGGCGCGGCGAGCTTGAGGCGTGGGCCATTCCGGAGGAGATCCTGGCCAGGGCGCCCGTCGATCCGTGGGGCCACATCGTGACGAGGTTCACACGGCGTACCGACGCCCTGCTCGCGGCGCCCGGCGGGCCGACGTACGAGCGGGTGTGCGAGGCGCTGCCCGATGGGGGCACGCTGCTCGACGTGGGGGCGGGCACCGGGGCCGCCTCGCTGCCGGCCGTACGGGCGCGCGGGGCGCGGCTCGTCGCCGTGGACGAGAACGGCGGGATGCTGGAGCGGCTCGGGGAGCTGGAGCCGGGGGCCCGGCTGATCCGGGGGCGGTGGCCGGACGTCGCGGGGGAGACGCCGGTGGCCGACGTGGCGATGTGCGCGCACGTCGTGTTCAACGTGCCCGATCTGCCGGAGTTCTTCGCCGCGCTGACCGCGCACGCGCGGCGGCGGGTCGTGGTGGAGCTGCCCGAGCTGCATCCCACCACCTGGGCGGCGCCGCTGTGGCGGCACTTCCACGGGATCGAGCGGCCGAGCCGGCCCACCTCCTACGATGCCGCGGCCATCGCCGCGGCGCTCGGCCACGACGTGCGCGACGACGCGCACGAGGCGCCCGACGACCCTTTCACCTCGGTGGAGGAGCTGGCGGCCAGCGCCTGCCGGCGGCTGTGCCTCGATCCGGGGCGGGCGGGCGAGGTCGCGGAGGCCGCGGTGGCACTGGGGGTCTGGCCGGTGCCCAGGGCGCGCCGGCATACCTTGACCTGGGACGTACGATAACCGGCTTGACGTCTTTGGTGGTGTCGCGGTTGGCTGGGGCCATGATCGGAGTTCACACTGTCACCTTCGACTGCGCCGAGCCGTACGAGCTGGCGCAGTGGTGGGGCCGCATCACCGGCTGGAGCATCGCGGGCTACGAGCCGGGCGACACCGAGGTGCTGCTGGAGGCCCCCTCGGACCGTCCGCACGAGCCGAACCTGCTGTTCATCAAGGTGCCCCAGGGCAAGACGGTCAAGAACCGGCTGCATCTCGACGTGTGGCCCGTGGGGGGCGCCACGAGGGACGAGGAGGTGGAACGGGTGGTCGGGCTCGGTGCCAAGCCCTACGAGGACCACCGCAACCCCGACGGCACCGGGTGGGTGACCCTGCTCGACCCCGAGGGGAACGAGTTCTGCATCGTCCGCAGCGAGGCCGAGAGGTCCTAGCGCTCGTCGGCACGGCCCTTGAGGGTGAGCGTGAGCACGCCGGCGATGAGGTAGACCAGCGCGCCGCCCCACGCCGCGTCCCAGGCGGCGCCGAACGGGCCCTCGCCGTCGAAGACGAGCTGCACGGGGTACATCAGCACGGCGGCGCCGGCGGCCGGCCACAGGGAGAACCGGAACGGGTGGCGCAGCGACCACACCCGGGCCTGGCGGGTCACCCGGTCGGCGACGTGCGGCTTGGCGACCGAGCCGATGGCCGCGACCAGCGTGAACAGGGTGATGCCCAGGCTCAGCGCCCAGGTGACGTCCGGCGGGTTGGGCGGCAGCAGGCCCATGACGAGGCTGGCGCCGGTCGCGACGCCGCCGGAGATGGCGGCGGCCTTCCAGGGAGCGCCGCGCAGGGCCGCGCCGGCGAGGGACATCTCTTCGCGTCGGGTGAGTTCGTTGTTCATGCACCCAGGGTGCTCCGCCGGGGCCCCTGGGGGCATCGGGGACGGACCCTGATTCGTCCCCGACCTCCGTCTGACTACCCACAGTAATGGATCGGTCACGTTAGGGTATGGACAGGGCATCGACTCCCCGACACGAACTTGGAGGTCCATCCCATGCCGACCCTCTCCCGCTGCGCGACCATGCCG
The DNA here is from genome assembly GCF_014202315.1 of Thermocatellispora tengchongensis. GTDB lineage: Bacteria > Actinomycetota > Actinomycetes > Streptosporangiales > Streptosporangiaceae > Thermocatellispora > Thermocatellispora tengchongensis. Next base: position 167,933 of record NZ_JACHGN010000024.1, read on the forward strand.
AAACACCGTCACATGGTCGCCACCAGGCCCGACTACGTCGTCGCCCTCGCGGCGATCGAGAACGCCACCTTCGCCCGGCGCACGGCGCGGGCGCGGCCCCGCGACGAGGTCGTCACGATCCCGGTCGTCGTGCACGTCGTGTACCAGACCCCGGAGCAGAACGTGGCCAGGGAGCAGATCGACAGCCAGTTCGAGCGGCTGAACCAGGACTTCCGGCGGGCCAACCCCGATGTCGGCAAGGTGCCCGAGGTGTGGCGCGACCTCGTTGCCGACGCCCGGATCGAGTTCAAGTTGGCCGACACCGACCCGCAGGGCCGGCCCACCGACGGCGTCATCCGCCGCGAGACGACCAGGCCGGTCTTCGACACCGACGACTCGGTGAAGTTCTCCGCGCAGGGCGGCTCCGACGCCTGGCCCGCCGACCGCTACCTGAACATGTGGGTGTGCAACATGGAGGGCGTCCTGGGCTACGCCCAGTTCCCCGGCGGCCCGGCCGAGACCGACGGCGTGGTGATCCTGCACCAGGCGTTCGGCCAGACCGGCACGGCGGCGGCGCCGTACGACCTGGGCCGCACCGCCGTGCACGAGGTCGGCCACTGGCTCAACCTGCGCCACATCTGGGGCGACGACGAGAGCGGCTGCTCGGGCAGCGACTTCGTCGACGACACCCCCAACCAGGGCGGCGCCAACCGCGGCACCCCCACCTTCCCCACGGTGAGCTGCGGCAACGCGCCCAACGGCGACATGTTCATGAACTACATGGACTACGTCGACGACGCCGCGATGTACATGTTCACCAAGGGGCAGGTCGAGCGCATGGACGCCGCGCTGGCAGGTCCGCGCTCGTCGTTCCTGCCCGCCGGGCTCCGCGAGAGCATGCGCGCGGCCGTGCCGAGCTAGCCCGCTACAGCGCGCTGACCTGCACGAAGTTGTCGTGGTAGACCGGGCCGCGGCCCATGTCGGCGTCGCGTTCCTCCACGACCGCGTTCACACTGCTCGCGCCGGGGCTGAGCTTGGCCCAGTGGCCCTTGGTGGTGGCCGCCACCCCGGGGCGCACCCGGTCGCTGATCTCCAGGTCGGCGGCGAACTCGCCGTGCCGGTTGTGCACCCGCACGCGCTGGCCGTCGGCCAGGCCGCGGGCCGCGGCGTCGGCGGCGTTCAGCAGCACCCGCGGGCCCTTGGCGCGGCGGCGCAGCTCGGGGTTGTTGCCGAACGTCGTGTTGAGGAAGGTGTGCGAGGCCGGGGTGACCAGCGCCAGCGGGTAGCCGGCGGGCGGGGCCGAGCCGGCCGTGCGCGAGGGCACGTACTCCGGCATCCGGCCGTGGCCCATGGCGGCGGCGCGCGCCGAGGCGAACTCCAGGCGCCCGCTCGGCGTCGGGAATCCGTCGGCGAACGGCTGGAAGGGCGCCGGCACGTTCAGCCGCACCCAGCCCTCCTTGCGCAGCCGGTCCAGCGTGATCCCGGCCAGCGCCGGGTGGTCGGAGGCGAGAAGCTGCTCGGCCAGTTCCAGATCGGAGTCGTACAACGACGGCTCGGTCAGGCCCAGGCGGCGGGCCAGGCGGCGGAAGGTCTCGGTGGTCGAGGCGCACTCGCCCGGCGGCGCCACGGCGGGCTCGTTCCACAGCAGGTACATGTGCCCGTAGCCCGCGTGCAGGTCCATGTGCTCGATCTGCATCGTCGCGGGCAGCACGATGTCGGCGTAGTCCACGGTGTCGGTCGGGAACTGCTCCATGACCACGGTGAACAGGTCCTCGCGGGCCATCGCCCGCTTGATCCGGTTCTGGTCGGAGGTGCTGGCCACCGGGTTGGCGCCGTACACCCACAGGCACTTGACCGGCTTGTCCTCCGCCTCCAGGTGGTCGGCCAGGCGGGTCATGGTCAGCCGGCGTACGGGCTCGGCGAGCAGGTCCATCCGGGTGTCGGGCTGCAGCGGCATGTGGCCGGTCGTGGAGAACGCCACGCCGCCGCCGGGGTGGCGCCAGTCGCCGGTCACGCCGGGGATGCACGCGATCAGGCGCAGCGCGGAGCCGCCGCCCTCGTGCCGTTGCAGGCCGTGGGTGGCGCGGATGCCGGTCGGGCGGGTGTGGGCGAGGCGGCGGCCGAGGGCCCGGATCGACTCCTCGGGCAGGCCGGTGATCTCGGCCACCCGCGCCGGTGGGTACTTCAGGATCTCGGTACGGAACTCGTCCCAGCCCAGCGTGTGGTGCTCCAGGTAGTCGCGGTCCTCCGCGCCCTCCTCCAGCACCACGTGCATCAGCCCGAGCGCGAGCGCGCCGTCGGTGCCGGGCCGGATGGGCAGGTGCTCGTCCGCCTGGTCGGCGGTCCTGGTGCGGATCGGGTCGATCGCGACGACGTACGCCCCCGCCTTGCGGGCGTCCTGGATGAACTTCCACAGGTGGTGCCCGCTGGTCAGGGTGTTGGTGCCCCACAGCAGGATCAGCCGCGACAGCGCGAAGTTCTCCGGGTCCATGCCGCCCGGGGTCCCGTTGACCCAGGTGAGGCCGTAGCTGCCGGCCCGGGAGCAGATGTTGGCGTCGTGCCGCGAGGCACCCAGCACGTGCCACAGGCGCCGCCCGGCCACGCCGCTCTCGCCCTGGATGTAGCCGAGCGTCCCGGTGCCCTGGTACGGCCAGATCGCCTCGCCGCCGTACTCGTCGATGATCGCGCGCAGCCTGGTCGCGATCTCGTCCAGGGCCTCGTCCCAGGAGATCCGCTCGAACTCGCCCGCGCCCTTGGGGCCGACCCGCCGCATCGGGTACAGGATGCGGTCCTCGGCCCGCGAGTGCTCCAGGTAGCGGTTGACCTTCACGCACAGCGCGCCCCGGGTGTAGGGGTGGTCGGGGTTGCCGCGCATGGAGGTGGCCCGGCCGTCCTGGACGGTCACCACCCACGAGCAGGTATCCGGACAATCCAGCGGACACGCCCCGAGAACCCGCAATTCCACCATGGCGTCGATGGTATCCGGGCGATCCCGGATGCGCCTCAGGGCTGCGGCGGCCGGGAGGTCTGGGTGGCGTACCTCTCCAGGACGGTGGCGATGGCGTCGGTGTTCACGTCCAAGGCGGTGTCGCTGACGTTCTCGATCGTGTCGCACGCCTTGTGGTAGCAGGAGTCGTACGGCACCCCGGCCGCGCCGCCGAAGTAGGCCGCGGCCTGCTTGCTCTTCGGCTCCTCCGCGCCGGTGAACAGCCCGCCGGCCGGGATGCCCGCCTCGACGAACGGCCCGTAGTCGGAGCGCCCGGTGAAGTCGGCCCCGATGGACTTCAGCCCGCGCGCGGCGTAGAAGTCGCGGAACGCCTTTTCGATCGCGCCCGAGCCCTCCGGCCCCGGCCCCGCGCCCACCCGGTCGGAGTCGTCGCCGTCGAACACGCCGTACATGTAGTTCTTCGAGGCGATCATGTCGAAGTTCAGGTACAGCGCGATCGCCTTGCGCGCGGCCTCGCCCAGGTGTGAGACGTAGTGCTTGGAGCCGAGCAGGCCCAGCTCCTCCGCGCCCCACCACGCGAACCGCACCTTGTTGTGCGGCTGCCCGGCCGCGGCCAGCTTCTCGGCGACCTCCAGCAGCGCCGCGCTGCCCGAGCCGTTGTCGTTGATCCCGGGCCCGACCGGCACGGAGTCCAGGTGGGCGCCCAGCATCACGACCTGGTCGGCGCGGCCCTGCGGCGTCTCGGCGATGACGTTGTAGGTGGTCCTGGTGCCCGACTCGGCGCGCACCTGCACGCGCACCCGGTCGCCGGCCAGCTTCGCCCCGGTCTTCTGCGCCACGCCCACCACCGGCACCCGGGCCACACCGGGCTTGCCGAGCGTCGCCTTCGGCACCTTGGCCTCGTTGTTCACCAGGATCACCGCGCGCGCCCCGGCGGCCTGGGCGTACCGGGTCTTGACCGAGAACTCGCAGGTGCCGCGGCGTACCAGCGCCACCTGCCCCTGGCGGAACCCGCGGTAGTCGCCGGGCTCGCAGCCGTGCTCGGCCACCCGCAGCGCCCGCCCCCGCACGTCGCCGGAGCCGGAGAACTCCACGGTGGACGCCAGGTGCCCCTCGGTGCCCGAGGTGAGGGTCGGGCGGCCGGTCTCACGGAAGTAGGGGAAGGCGAAGCGCTGCAGGGCGACCTGGTAGCCGGCCGCGCGCAGCCGCTCGGCCACGTACTCGGCGGAGCGGTCGTACCCGGCGGTGCCGGCCGCGCGGTTGCCGCCCGACGCGTCGGCGATCCGCTGCAGCGCGACCAGATGCACGCGCGCCCCGGCTCCCGACACGAGATCGGCGAGCGGGGGAGGGGATTCGACCGGTGTGGAGGTGAATGGCACGATCACCGCCGCGGCGGCGAGCAGGTGGTGTCGCATGACTCGCCAGCGTGGCACCAACGGCACCGCCGGTTCCACTATTTACGCAGGTCGGCGCGTCGCGATCAGCGGTCGTAGGGGTCCTCGCCGGCCGCGATGCGGGTCGCCGCGCCGCGCGCGTGCGCGAGCATCGCGTCGTACAGGCCGCCGCCGAAGCTGATGCGGGCCACGCCCAGCGCGGCCAGCCGGGGCAGTGTGGGCCCCTCCGGTACGCACAGGGCGTTGACCGGGGCGGGGATGCGCCGCACCAGCTCGGCGAGCACGTCCTCGTCCGGGGGCAGGATCGGGTACACGCAGTCGGCGCCCGCCGCGACGTACGCCTCGGCCCGGGACACGGCGTCGTCCACCAGCTCGTCCACCAGCTCGTCGGGCGGCGCCCCGGCCGGCCCGCGCCGGCGCAGGAAGACGTCCACCCGCGCGTTGATCACCAGCTCGGGGGCGGCGGCGCGTACGGCCGCCAGCCACTCGGCCTGCTCCTCCGCGGCCACCAGGGTGCCCTGCGGATGGGCGGTGTCCTCCAGGTTGCAGCCCACCGCGCCGGTCGCGAGCAGCCGCTCGGCGAACTCCGCGGGCGGCAGGCCGTACCCGGCTTCGGCGTCCACGGTCAGCGGCACGTCCAGCTCGCGGGCGGCGCGGGCGATCCGCTCCGCCGCGGCGAACATCTCCTCGACCGGCGCCTGCTGCCGGTCGGCGTAGCCCAGCGACGCGGCGATGCCGCTGCTCGGCGTCGCCAGCGCCGCGAACCCGGCCTCCGCGTACACACGGGCCGTTCCGGCGTCCCATACATTGGGCAGAACCAGGGGGTGACCCTGGTGGTGCAGTTCACGCAACCGCTTGGCCAGATCGTTCATGCGGGCCACGCTAGGGGCCGCCCCGGCCCTCCGGCAGGGCCACTCAGCGCCGGAAGACCCGATCCACTTCGTCGATGTGGGCGATGTTGGCCTGGTCCTCGGCCTCCGCGCTGACGGCCCCGGCGAACCAGGCGTCCAGGATCTCCTTCAGAACCTGGGCGGAGGTGAGCCGCAGGCTCAGCGCGAGGACGTTCGCGTCGTTCCACATGCGCGCGCCCTCGGCGGTGGCGGCGTCCACGCACAGCGCGGCCCTGATCCCGGGCACCTTGTTGGCCGCGATCGACGCCCCGGTCCCGGTCCAGCAGCACACCACGGCCTGGTCGGCGCGTCCCTCGGCGACGTCGCCGGCGGCCTCCGAGCACGACCACGCCCAATCCGCGCGCTCATTCGCCAGTGCACCATGCAGGATCACTGTATGGCCGCGTCTTTCCAACTCCTCGGCCACGAGAGGGGCCACTCCGTCAAGGCTGTCCGAGGCCAGTGATATACGCATGACACAGATTGTGGACACTATGGGGGAAGATCGCACGGGGGCGGCGGGGGCCTGGGCGACCACCGATGAGGTGGATTCGCCCAGGAAAGGGCAGAATCGCGGGCGGTGACGCACATCAGGGATCACAACGGGGTGGAGAACCCGATGGAGGCACAGGGGGCCGCCACGGGCGGTTCCGCGACGCCTCCGCAGTCCCCGGCCAACGGAGTCACAGCAGAAGCCGCGGAAGCGCGGGAAACCCCCCAGAAGGGGGCCGGTCAGGGCAGCACCGCGGCGGGCGTGTCGTTCGGCGACAGCGAGGGCCCGGCCGTGCTGGTCGTGGAGCCCCTGCTGCCGCAGCGGCTCAGGCGTCCCTCCGACGCGCTGCGCTTCCTCGCCACCATGCTCGCGCTGGCCGGCGTCGTGCTGCTCGCGCTGATCGCGAAGCAGACCCTCAACGGCATCGAGGCCGACGTCGAGGTGGGCACCGACCGCGCCCCGGCGCCGCTGGTGCTCATCGCCGGGTTCGTCGGCGGCGGCGCGGTGCTGATCATCCCGGTCGTGTTCGCGGTCGAGCGGGTCTTCCACCGCGACGGCCTGCGGGTCGCCGAGGGCCTGATCGCGGCGATCACGGCGGTGCTGCTGTCGTTCGCGCTCGGCGAGTGGATCATCGGCAGCGGCCCGCAGGACGTGCGCCAGCTCCTCACCGGTGGCAGGCCCGGCGTCGAGCCGCTGAACACGCTGCTCACCTCCGTCGTGGCGTACATGACGGCCGTACGCATCACGCGCCGGCCCACCTGGCGGGCGCTGATGTGGACCGCCATCGCGCTCGACGTGTTCGCCCTGTTCACCAGCGCCACCGCCACCGTGCTCGGCGTGGCCGTGAGCATCCTGGTCGGGCTCGGCGTCGGCTTCGGCACGCTCTACACCGTCGGCAGCCCCAACACCCGCCCGCCCGGCAGCGCCATGGTCGCCGCCCTGCGCCGGCTCGACTTCAAGCCGGTAAAGGCGCGCCGGATCGAGGACGACCTCCAGGGCAGCCGCCGCTACGCCGTCACCCTCGACGACGGCCGCCGCATCGACGTCACCCTCCTCGACCGCGACCGCCAGGTGGCGGGCTTCCTGTACCGGCTGTGGCGGCGCATGCTGCTCAACTCCGAGACCCGGCGCCGCGCCATCCGCTCGCTCCGCGCCGAGCTGGAGCGCGAGGCCCTGATGGCGTACGCCGCCCAGGCCGCCGGGGTGGGCACCCCCAAGCTGCTCGGGACCAGCGAGGTCGGCAGCGAGGCCGCGCTGCTCGCGTACGAGCACCTGGAGACCCGGGCGCTGGAGGACGTCCCCGACACCCAGATCACCGACGAGGTGCTGACCGCGATCTGGAAGCAGGTCCGGCTGCTCCAGGCCCAGCGGCTCGCCCATCGGCGGCTCGCCGGCGAGAGCATCCACCTCGACCAGGACGGCAACGTCGTGCTGATCGACGCGCGCAGCGGCGAGATCGCCGCCGGCGACCTGCTGCTCCGCCTCGACATCGCCCAGCTCCTCACCTGCCTGGCGCTGCGGGTCGGCGCCGAGCGCTCCGTGCGTACGGCCGCCGCCGTGCTCGGCCCCGACGCCCTCGCCGGCGCGCTGCCGCTGCTCCAGCGCATCGCCCTCACCCGGCAGACCCGGGCGGCGCTCAGCCGGCACAAGAACCTGCTCTCCGACATCCGCGAGCAGATCGTGGAGCTCAAGCCGCGCGCCGAGGTCGCCGAGGTCCGCCTCGAACGCTTCCGGCCGCGGACCATCGTCACCATCATCGGCAGCGCGCTCGCCGCGTACATCCTGCTCTCCCAGCTCACCCGGGTCGACTTCGTCCGCGTCGTCACCACGGCCGAATGGGCCTGGACCGGCCTCGCCCTGCTCGCCTCGGGCATGAGCTACCTCGCGGCGGCGCTGATGGTGCGCGGCTTCGTGCCCGAGGCGCTGCCGCTCGGCCGTACGGTCCTGGTGCAGTTCGCCGGGTCCTTCGTCAAGCTGGTCGCGCCCGCGGCCGTCAGCGGCGTCGCGATCAACACCCGCTACCTGCAAAAACGCGGCATCCCGCCGGGGCAGGCCGTCTCCAGCGTCGGCGCGTCGCAGCTCATCGGGCTGGTCTTCCACATCGCGCTGCTGATGCTGTTCGCCTACATCACCGGCTCGTCGGCGCCGTCCTCGCTAACGCCGTCGCGCGGCCTGCTCGTCGTGCTGCTGGGCGTGGCCGTGGCCATGGTGCTGCTGCTGAGCGTGCGGCCGCTGCGCCGGCTGATCACCACCCGTATGGGGGCGCTGTTCTCCGGCGTGGTGCCGCGCCTGCTGGACGTGCTCCAGTCACCGCGCAAGGTCATCGAGGCGACCGGCGGCACCCTGCTGCTCACGCTGATGTTCATCGTCTGCCTCGACGCCTGCGTACGCGCGTTCGGCGGCTCGCTCAGCTTCACCGCCGTGGCCGTGGTGTTCCTGGCCGGCAACGCCATCGGCTCCGCCGCCCCCACCCCCGGCGGGCTCGGCGCGGTGGAGGCCTCGCTGATCGCCGGCCTGACCCTGTCGGGCCAGCCGTACGAGGTCGCCACCAGCGCCGTGCTCCTGTACCGCCTGCTCACCTTCTGGCTGCCCGTGCTGCCGGGCTGGGCCTCCTTCACCTGGCTGCAGCGGCACCAGGCGATCTAGTCGGCTACTCGGTGCCGGTCACTCCGTGCGGCTGCCGGCCGGCCAGAGGTTGATCCCCGCCTCGACCGCGTCCTTGTCGATCGCGGCCAGCTCCTCCGCGGTGAAGGACAGGTTGCCCACCGCCCCCAGGCTGTCCTCCAACTGGGCCACGCTGCTCGCACCGATCAGCACCGACGTCACCCGGCTGTCGCGCAGCGCCCAGGCCAGCGCCATCTGCGCCAGCGACTGGCCGCGCGCGGACGCGATCTCGTTCAGCCTGCGCACGTGCCGCAGCCTCTCCTCGGTGAGCATGTCCCACTTGAGCGACTTGCCCTGCGCCGCCCGCGAGTCGCCCGGGATGCCGTTCAGGTAGCGGTCGGTCAGCATGCCCTGCGCCAGCGGCGAGAACGCGATGCAGCCCACGCCCTCGGCCTCCAGCGTGTCGAGCAGCCCGCCCTCGATCCACCGGTTCAGCATCGAGTACGACGGCTGGTGGATCAGCAGCGGCGTGCCCATCTCGCGCAGCAGCCTCGCGGCCTCGGCGGTCTGCTCCGGGGAGTAGGAGGAGATCCCGGCGTACAACGCCTTGCCCGACCGCACCGCCTGGTCGAGCGCGCCCATGGTCTCCTCCAGCGGCGTCTCGGGGTCGAAACGGTGGCTGTAGAAGATGTCCACATATTCCAGGCCCATCCGCGACAGCGACTGGTCCAGGCTGGCCAGCAGGTACTTGCGCGAGCCCCACTCGCCGTACGGGCCGGGCCACATGTCGTACCCGGCCTTGGTGGAGATGACCAGCTCGTCGCGGTAGCCGCGGAAGTCCTCGCGGAACAGGCGGCCGAAGTTCTTCTCCGCGGCGCCGTACGGCGGGCCGTAGTTGTTGGCCAGATCGAAGTGCGTCACGCCCAGGTCGAAGGCGCGGCGCAGGATCGCCCGCTGGGTGTCCAGCGGCTTGTCGTCGCCGAAGTTGTGCCACAGGCCGAGCGAGATCGCGGGCAGCCTCAGCCCGCTGCGCCCGCACCGGTTGTACGGCAGGTGCCCGTACCGGCCCTCGTCGGCCACGTAGGTAGACAGAATGTTCACTGCGTTCGAGTCCTGTTCGGCGATGGTCGGGGTCGGGTCAGCCCTGTACGGCCTCGGCCGGCGCCTCGTACCGGCCCGGGGCGTCCAGCCGGCCCAGCCGGTCGAGCACCCAGGCCAGCGTGAACGCCTCCTCGCGCCAGGCGTCGTACCGGCCGCTGCGTCCGCCGTGGCCCGCGCCCATCTCGGTCTTGAGCAGGAACGGCCCGCCCTGCGCGGTCGCGCGCAGCTTCGCGATCCACTTCGCCGGCTCGTGGTAGAGCACGCGGGTGTCGTTCAGGCTGGTGATCGCGAGGATCGGCGGGTAGACCCGGCCGTCCACGTTCTCGTACGGGGAGTACGACTTCATGTAGTGGTAGACGTCGGCGTTGTGCAGGGGGTCGCCCCACTCGTCCCACTCGATCACCGTCAGCGGCAGCGACGGGTCGAGGATGGTGTTCAGCGCGTCCACGAACGGCACGTTCGCCACGATCCCGGCGAACTCCTCGGGCGCCAGGTTCGCGACCGCGCCCATGAGCAGCCCGCCGGCCGATCCGCCGCGTGCGGCGATCGCGCTGGACCACCCGGCCGCCTTCAGGTGCCGCGCGCAGGCCACGAAGTCGGTGAAGGTGTTCTTCTTGCGGGTCAGCTTGCCGTCCTCGTACCAGCGGCGGCCCATCTCGCCGCCGCCGCGCACGTGCGCCACGGCGAAGATCACGCCCCGGTCGAGCAGGCTCAGCCGCGCCACCGAGAACGCCGGGTCCATGGACGCCTCGTAGCTGCCGTAGCCGTACAGCAGCGTCGGCGCGGGCCCGTCGTCGCGCGCGCCCTTGCGCATCACGATCGAGATCGGCACGCGCACGCCGTCCTCGGCCGTCGCCCAGTCGCGGTGCTGCTCGTAGTCGTCGGGGTTGTACCCGCCGAGCACCGGCCGCTGCTTGAGCAGGATCAGCTCCCGCGTCACCAGGTCGAAGTCGTAGACCGACGGCGGGGTGACCATGCTGGTGTAGCCCAGCCGCAGCCGCGAGGTGCTGAACTCCGGGTTGCCGCCGACGTCGGCGGTGTAGATCGGCTCCGGGAACGGGATCTCGTACGGCTCGCCGCCGCGCGGCAGCACCCGCACCCCGGTCAGCCCGTCACGCCGGAAGGCCACCACGAGGTGGGTGGCGAAGGCGTCCACGTCGAGCAGGCGGGTGTCCTCGCGGTGCGGGATCAGCGGAGTCCACGCGCCCGGGTCGCCGATGGGCGCCGTGGCCAGCTCGAAGTTCTCCGCGCCGTCGTTGTGCAGGATCAGGAAGCCGTCGGGGCCGTGGTCCACGCCGTACTCCACGCCGGTGACGCGCTCGCGCACCAGGGTGAACTCCCCGGACGGGTTGGCCGCGTCGAGGACGCGCACCTCACTGGTGATCTTGCTGCCGCAGCTCAGGATCAGGTACCGCTCGCTGCGGCTCAGCCCGATACCCACCCAGAACCGCTCGTCGCTCTCCTCGTAGACGAGCACGTCCTCCTCGGCGGGGGTGCCGATGACGTGCCGGAACAGCCGGTACGGCCGCCACGCCTCGTCCACGGTCGTGTAGAAGTACGTCGAGCAGTCGGCCGACCAGGCGCCGCCGTAGGAGACGTTGGGGATCTCGTCGGGCAGGGTCTCGCCGGTGACGAGATCCTTGAACCGCAGCGTGAACCGCTCGTCGCCCTTGAAGTCGGTGGAGAAGGCCAGCTTGGTGCCGTCGGGACTGACGGCCGAACCGCCCAGCGCGAAGAACTCGCTGTCGCCGGCCAGCTCGTTGCCGTCGAGCAGCACCTCCTCCCCCGGAAGCGGGCCGCCGTCGCCCATGTCGGGCGGGGTGTCGCCGTCGGCCGCGACCCGGCACTGGATCGCGTACTGCTTGCCCTCCTCGGTGCGGACGTAGTACCACCACCCGCCCTTGCGCGTGGGCACCGACAGATCCGTCTCCAGGGTGCGCCCCTTGATCTCCTGGAAGACGGTCTCCACGACCCCGTCGAGATGCGCGGTCGCCTGCTTGGTGAAGGCGTTCTCCGCCTCCAGATAGGCGATGGTGTCGGGGTCGTCCTTGTTGATCAGCCATGCGTACTCGTCCGTCACAGTGTCACCGTGATGGACCCTCTCGCTGGGAACCCTCTTCGCCACCGGTGGCGTGTCACTGCTCACGCCGCCGAGTCTATGACTAGCCCCGTCACCGGCCGTCCGCCCGAGAGTCCGGGATTCCGGCCCGAGCGCGCCCGCGAAGCTGCTAATCTTCAAGGGCCGTCGAGGTACGGCTCCACCCACCTGCTCACCGGATCTTCCGGCCGCTTTGACGCGGCCGTGATGCGAAGGTAAGTTAGAGGGGTTGCCCTGGGACCGGTAGGAGCCGGGGCGGCCGGAGTTCCCCCGGGAACCGCGATTTGACGAAAAACGCGGGAAACGGGATAGAATAACGGCACAACGAAACGAACGAAACGCCCCGGAGTTTCCGGTCGATAAACCCGGATACGATGGAGTTCGCGTCCGTTTCTTGAGAACTCAACAGTGTGCTAAAAGCCAGTGCATGATGCACAACCCCGT
>NZ_JACHGN010000025.1 GCF_014202315.1 Thermocatellispora tengchongensis
ATGCGCACGCCGACGGAGTCGCGCTTGTCGATCTCGAACTCCAGCCAGGCGCCCCGCGACGGGATCACCTTGCAGCCGTAGATGTCCTTGTCGGACGTCTTGTCGACGTTGCGCTCGAAGTACACGCCCGGGGACCGGACGAGCTGGGAGACCACGACACGCTCGGTGCCGTTGATGATGAACGTGCCCTTGGCGGTCATGAGCGGGAAGTCGCCCATGAACACCGTCTGGCTCTTGATCTCACCGGTGGTGTTATTGATGAACTCCGCCGTGACGAACATCGGGGCGGAGAAGGTCATGTCTTTGTCTTTGCACTCGTCGACCGAGTACTTGGGCGGCTCGAACCGGTGGTCACGGAACGACAAAGACATGGTTCCGGAGAAGTCCTCGATGGGACTGATCTCCTCGAAGATCTCTTCGAGACCGGACTGGGCCGGAACGTCCTTGCGCCCGGCCTGGCGAGCCGCCTCGACCCTGGCCTTCCACTTCTCGTTGCCGAGCAGCCAGTCGAAGGACTCGGTCTGCAGGGCGAGAAGGTCAGGAACTTCGAGCGGCTCCTGAATGCGCGCGAAAGACACGCGACGGGGACCAGCGGGTACGGCGGAGGCGTTGCGCGAGGCTGCCAACAGATGTCCTTCCGAGGGCTCGCGGCGGACTGACTACACGCACGCCAGACGACAACGCAAAACCGGACAGAGATGCGGGGTCGTCAAAGGGCAGCGCAAAGGGGCAGTGTAGCCGAACGGCATACACCTGTCCACTCCACTCTCGCTGCATGCTTCACGTTGTCCGCAGCATCGCCCGTCGGAGCCGAAACGTCAAGCCCGAGAGCCGACATTTCGGCCAACTAATAGCCAGCACGCTGGGAAAGTTCCTTCGCGCGAAGGCTCAGCGCCGCCGGACCCCAGACGATACCCGCGAGCGGATGGGGCTAACGCTCAGTCACGCGGAGGATCGAACCCTTGCCGACGATCGACGCTCCGGCGACAGAGGTACCCGTGACCTGAGCGTTCCCAAACCACTTCTTTGCTAACAATTAAGTAACGGAGACACGCCGTCCAGGTGAACGAGCCTACTGCCTGCGATCACGCGCCGCGTACCCGGGCTACTGGCCGGAAACGCTGCCCAGCAGGGTGGACAGCTCCGCCACCAGCCACCGCGAGTCCTGTTTGACCATCACGAACCTGGCCCGGTTCAGCTCTCGCCGCTGCCGCGGCTCCCGCTCGCCGGGCGCGACCTTGCTGGTGGCCATGTCCACGAACAGCAGCACCCGCACCCGGTCGGGCTCGGCCGACTCGATCCCCGCCGCCACCACCGACGCCTGCTGCACCGCCCGCTCCTTCCGGGCCTGGGGGGCCAGGCTCCGGGCCAGGGTCCGGTAGTGTCCGGCCAGCTCGCCGGTGGTGTAGCCCTGCGCGCGGGCGAGGTCGGCCTCCACCGTTCGGTAGTCGTAGGAGAGCATGTCGGCGGCCACCGACCGCGCGGTCGCCATCGCCTCGGCGCCGGCCGAGTCGCTCTCGCGCAGCCACCGCAGGTTCGCGTACGCCACCGCCACGACGCCACCCAGAGTGACCGCCAAAAGTGTGAGGAATGTCACACCGACCAGGAAGGCCCGCGAGCGCGGCCGCCCGGCCCGCGCCCCCTCGATCACCTCGCCCTCGATCACTGGATCGGCTCCACCTTCGACACCAGCCACGCGCCGCCGGCCTTGGTCACTTCCATCTTCCAGCGGTAGTAGCGCTCCTGCGGCGGCGTCTTGCTGCCCTCCCACCGGATCACCACGTCGGCCACCACGAGCACCTGCGCGGTCGCCCCGGCGATCGAGACCAGCCCCGCCGACCGCAACACCCCGGTCTGCACCACCTTGTCCGTCACGGTGGTGTCCTTCATCTCGGCCGACCGCTGCTCGTACGCCCGCCGCACCGCCCCCGTGGACGAGCCGAGCAGCCGCGCGATGTCACGATCCACTGTGGTGTGGCTGATCGACAGCAGGTTCACCCCGTGCACCCCCGCCGCCCGCACCGCCGCCCGCCGATCCTCCGCCGCCGCCCGCGCGGCCCCGAGATCCCCGCACAGCTTGTACGCCGCGCCGCCGAGCGTCAGAACCAGCCCGGCGAGAACGCACACCACAACGGCCCTCATGGCCCCGCGCCCGCCACTGCCATGCGCTTCTCTCCCATCGCACGGTCGCCGGAGCCCAACGCGAACGCCGCCGCCCCACGCCGCCCCGGCCCGCCGAGCACCCGGCCCCGTGACATGGGCCCGGCCCCGAACCGACCCGCAATCGCCTGCGCCGCTCGCCGGATCATAACCCGGCGCATAGCCCGGTAAGCCCGATTCCCCAACCCCGCACGCGGTGCGTGCGGCCCCCCGCCGTACGCAGGAGACCGTACGAGGGCCGGAGAAGCCCCTGTGAGCGCCAGACGGCCCCGAAACCCCCCGGCCAGGCAAGGACAGCCCCAGACGCCACCAGCCGAGCACACACGCCCCCGAAGGCCCTCGCTCCCGCCCCCCACGGCCACCAAGGCAAGCGCGACGCCAACGGCGCCGGAAGCCGCCTGCGACGGGCGTGGCACCAAACGCGGCCAGGGCCGGGACTGCCCAGACGGGCGAGGCGGCGCCGGACGAGCCAAGCCGGCACACCAGACAAGCATCGGAGAACACCTACTCCGGCCATGGGCACCCCTGGCAGATGCGGCCCATGCCGCGGCGAAGAGCCGCTGGCAACCCTGCGAAGTGCGCCACCGAACGCCGCCGACGACGGCCCTGGTCGCCGCCAGCGGTTGACGCCCGCAGCAAAGCGCCGCAGGAAGCGCCGGCGACTACGCCCGCAACGAGGACGGCGGGCCCCAGGAAGGGCACGGCACCGAACGTGGCCGACGGCGGGCCTGGCGCCGCGCGGGGCGGCTGACGCCCGTGGCAAGGGCCACGGGCACTCCAGCGGGTGCAGCACCGCACAGGACTGATGCCGATTGCAAAGAGCCTCAGGTACCCCGAGGGTCGGGGCGGCGCCGAACGACGCCAAGCCCGGCAGGGACGCGCGCCGAAGGACACCTGCTCCGGCCGCGAATACCCGAGCAGATGCGGCACGAACGAAGTCGGGAGCCGCCCGTGGGGCCCATGCCCGCGGCGAAGAGCCACTGGCAACCCGGCCAAGTGTGTCACCGGTCACTGCCGACGAGAGGACTTGGTCGCCGCAGGCATCCAGCAAGCACGGCACCGAACGTGGTCGACGGCAGGGCACAGCGCAGCGCGGGCACGGCTGACGCCTGCGGCAAGGGGCCCAGGCACCCCTGGCGGGCGCCGCGCCGTGGGCCGGAGGCTGGGCAGGGTGCCGCGCCGAACGGGCCGGGGACCGAGCAGGGTGCCGCGGGCGGGCGGCTGACGCCGCGGCAAAGGCCCCGGGCACCTGGCGAATGCCGCGCCTGAGCCGGAGGCGGGGCAGGGTGCCACGCCGAACGGGCCGGGGGCGGAGCAGTGTGCGGCGTGCGGACGGCTCACGCCTGCGGCGAAGGGCCGCGAGCATCGCGAGGGGCACGGCACCAACGCAACCGACGGCAGGCCCGGCGCAGCGCGGGCACGGCTCACGCCCGCTCAAAGGGCCCCGGGCACCCTGGCGGGTGCCGCGCCGTGGGGCCGGAGACGGGCAGTGTGCCGCGCCGAACACGACCGAGGGTGGAGCAGTATGCGGCGTGGGGGCGGCTGACGCCTGCGGCAGATGGCCGCGCCGCGGGCGAAGGGACGGGGGCGGGGCGATGAATCTGGGACGCGGTGGGGTGGGGCGGGCCGGGGTGAATGAGTCGCTGTTGCCGGTGTCAGCGCGCATACTTTCTGTGTCCGAACAGATACGGAAGGACACGGAGCCGTGAGCATGATCGACATACGGGACACGGACATCGAGACGGCGAGTCAGGAGCACCCGGAGGTGGCGGCGCCTCGGCCGGAGTATCGGCAGGCGCACTTCGAGCCCAAGCCCGGGGAAGATCTTCCCAGCACGCCCCGCCAGGTGTTCGACGCGCTGCCGCACATGCCCGGTCTCCGGACCGAGATCATCGACGGGAGACTGATAGTGAGCCCGGTGGGCACCCCCGAGCATGCGCGTCACGCGGTCAGGCTGATGTGCGCGCTGCTACCCATCCTGAACGAGCGAGAGTGGGAGGCGTTTCCCGGCAATGTGGACGTCTGCCTCGACGGCACCCGAGATCCGGTCGAACCCGACCTCGTGATCGCGCCGCTCGACTGTCCTCGCTGGGGCGATCGTGAGTTGCTGTCCTCCGGGCTGATCCTGGTGGCCGAGGTGGTGTCGGTCGGCAGCGCCGTGCACGATCGCGAGATCAAGCCCGTCATGTACGCGCGCGGCGGAGTCCCCTGCTACTTGATCATCGATCCGCTGGTCGATCCGCGCCAGGTCACGCTGATGTCCGAGCCCGGCCAAGGGCGCTACCACCGGTCCGTGAGCGTGACCATGGGCGAGAAACTGGAAATCCCCGAGCCCATCGGCTTCGCCCTGGACACCGGCATTTTCCTGTAGTCAACCGCGAAAAGGGCGGCCCACCCGGCACCAGGGTGGACCGCCCTTTTCGTTGGGGCTGTGGAACCTCAGAGCGTCACTTACTTGACGGTGACGGTGGCGCCGGCGCCCTCCAGGGCGGCCTTGGCCTTCTCCGCGGTCTCCTTGTTGACCTTCTCCAGCAGCGGCTTCGGCGCGCCGTCGACCAGGTCCTTGGCCTCCTTCAGGCCGAGGCTCGTCAGGGCGCGAACCTCCTTGATGACCTGGATCTTCTTGTCGCCGGCAGCCTCGAGGATGACGTCGAACTCGTCCTGCTCCTCGACCTCCTCGGCGGCGGCGGCACCGCCGGCGCCGGCCGGGGCGGCGGCGACGGCGACAGGCGCGGCGGCCTTGACGTCGAAGGTCTCCTCGAAGAGCTTCACAAAGTCGGACAGCTCAAGGAGAGTCATCTCCTTGAACGCGTCGAGCAGCTCGTCGGTGCTGAGCTTCGCCATGGTGATTCCTCCGTGTGAATCTTAGAAACAAAGAATTCGGGACCGCGGTGTGTGCGGCAATCCCCGTGCCTACTCGGCCTTCTCGCCGGACTCCTCGCGCTTGGCGCGCAGGGCTTCGGCGAGCTGAGCCATGTTGGTGGGCAGCGCGTTGAAGACGGCGGCGGCGTGGCCCATCTTCGCCTTCATCGCTCCGGCCAGCTTCGCGAGGAGGACCTCGCGCGACTCGAGGTCGGCAAGCTTGGTGATCTCGTCCGGGGTCATCGACTTGCCGTCGACGACACCGCCCTTGATGACCAGGAGGGGATTGGCCTTGGCGAAGTCACGCAGACCCTTGGCGGCCTCGACCACGTCGCCCTTGACGAACGCGATCGCGGACGGACCCGAGAGCAGGTCGTCCAGGGCGGAGATCCCGGCCTGATTGGCCGCGATCTTGGTCAGCGTGTTCTTCACCACGGCGAACTTCGCATTCCCACCGAGAGAAACGCGCAGCTCCTTGAGCTGGGCGACGGTGAGACCGCGGTACTCGGTCAGAACGGCAGCGTGCGAGCCCTCGAAGTCGCTCTTGAGCTCGGCGACGGCCGTCGCCTTTTCCGCCCTCGCCATGGGCCTCCTTCCAGAATGCGCCGCCGGCGAAGGACTCGAACATGAGAAAGGCCCCGGCGCGGGCGCGCACGAGGCTCACACGGATGCCATGGCATCCCTCATGAAAACTCACATCACGCCTGCACTGGCCGTCCACGCGGAGTGGATCCTTCGGTCACCGGGCCATGATGAACCCAGCGACGACCGGCGGTCTTCGGCAGCTTCAGAGTACCCACACCCGGCGGGAAAAGCGAACCGTACGCGGAAACGGCCGGCCGGGAGTGCCCCGGCCGGCCGTGAAGCCGCGTTCGGCGAACCGCTAGTTCACCGTCGACTTGGGCAGCTCGCCGACCTGGTCGGCGGGCGGGGCGGCGATCTGGACGGGCTCGTTGAAGCCCTTGAACAGCATCGTGGCGCTGAATGTGCCGCCGTCGGCCGTGCCGTTCAGCGTGATCTTGCGGGGCAGGCTCTGCGCGTCGGCCCACAGGTCGAACTTCATGTCCTTGATCTGACCGAGGTCGGCCTGGGCCTGCGCGCGCTTGTCGGGGTCGAGCTGGGCCAGCGCGGCGTCCACCGGGAAGGTGCCGCTGTAGTGGGTGGTGTCCACGCCGCCGACGGACTCGGTGCCGACCGCCTTGACGTCCTTCGACGCGGTCACCATCGAGGTGGTCCCGGCCAGGTCGAACTGCTGGATCCTGGACAGCATGTCCTTCGCCTGGGCCTGCCCGTCGGCGTCGAGGTCGGAGATGGACGCCTTCACCCACGGCTTGGTGGCGCCCACCAGGTCCTTGAGGACGTCCAGCTTCACGTAGACCGTGTCGCCCAGCAGCACCGCACGGGCACCGCCCGGCAGGGAGCGGCCGCCGAAGTCGACCGTGTCGAGCGTGAGGTCCACGGCGAGCGGATTGTTCTGGTACACCATCCGCCCCTGGACCTTGCCGTCGCCGTGCTGCTTGTCGCTGACGTCGGCCACGGCGTCCACGGTGTAGCTCTTGACCGCCTCGGCCTTCTGGGCGGTCTGCTGGAGGGCCTCCGCCGCCGCGAGCTTGACGCTGCCGAGCTGCTGAGGGCTCGACGACGAGCCGCACCCGGCGGTCAGAGCCAAAGCGGCGGCCGTGCCCGTTGCCGCGATGGCGAGAGTAATCCGGCGCATTCCTATATGTCCCTTCATAGCCCCCAGTTGTGTCTCCGACCCTACGCGCCCGGCCGTCAAGGAGCGCGAGATCGCCGCGGTTCTCGGGGATTTACCGGGGTTTACCCTGACCGCGACTCGATCACCGGCCCTTACCGCGTGGTTCGTTTTCTCTGGCGACATATGCACCGGTTTGTTCCTTGCTGCGAAGGCAGGCGGGGTGCGGGGAGACGGACGGGTGCGGAGAGACAGACGGGTGCGGAGAGACAAGTCGGTGCGGGGGGTGCGGGGGTGCGGGGGGTGCGGGGGTGCGGGGGGTGCGGGGGTGCGGGGGGTGCCCTGGGGGCGGGGGTGCCTCTTGGGTGCGGAGGTGTCTTCGGGGTGCCGCGGGGGCGGGGGTGCCGGGGTGCGCGGGGTGCGGGGGTGCGGGGGGTGTCCGGGGTGTCGGGGGTGCTCGGGGTGCGGGGGGTGCGGGGTGCGGGGTGCGCGGGGTACGCCGGGTGCTGGGGTGCCGGCGGTGCGGAGGGTGCTGGCGGTGCGGAGGGTGCCCGGAGTCCGGGGGTGCCCCGGGGTGCCGGGGGTGCCGCGGGGTGCGGGGTGCGCCGGGTGCGGGGGTGCCGGCGGTGCGGAGGGTGCCGGCGGTGCGGAGGGTGCCGGCGGTGCGGGGAGACAGGCGGGTGCGGGGACACGCGGGTGCGGGGACACGCGGGTGCGGGGACACGCGGGTGGATACGGCAAGGCCCCCGCCGGTTGAGCGGCGGGGGCCTTGTCGCGGGGACTGCGGGCTGATCAGGCCTCGGCCTCGATCAGCGAGCGGGTGATGTTGGGGTCCACCGGGATGCCGGGGCCCATGGAGGTGGCGAAGGTGACCTTCTTGAGGTAGCGGCCCTTTGCGGCGGACGGCTTGAGACGCAGGACCTCGTCGAGGGCGGCGGCGTAGTTCTCCAGGAGCTGGCGCTCGCTGAAGGAGGCCTTGCCGATGATGAAGTGGAGGTTCGCGTGGCGGTCCACGCGGAACTCGATCTTGCCGCCCTTGATGTCGCTGACGGCCTTGCCCACGGCCGGGGTCACGGTGCCGGTCTTGGGGTTCGGCATCAGGCCGCGGGGGCCGAGGACGCGGCCGAGACGGCCGACCTTGCCCATGAGGTCGGGGGTCGCGACGACCGCGTCGAACTCGTTCAGGCGGTTGCCCTTGGAGATCTCCTCGATCAGCTCGTCGGCGCCGACGATGTCGGCGCCCGCCTGGCGGGCCTCCTCGGCACGGTCACCGGTCGCGAAGACCAGGACCCGGGCGGTCTTGCCGGTGCCGTGCGGGAGGTTGACGGTGCCGCGCACCATCTGGTCGGCCTTGCGGGGGTCCACGCCCAGGCGGAGGGCGACCTCGACGGTGGCCTCGAACTTGGTGACCGAGGTCTCCTTGGCCAGCTTCGCGGCCTCAGCGGGGGTGTAGAGACGCTCGCGGTCGATCATCGACGCCGCGTTGCGGTATGCCTTGCTGCGCTTCACTGCTCACTCCTGTGATCCGAGTGGTCGTGGTACGGGCCGCGCCGGCCCTCCCACTGCTGTCGGGTGGCCGCCTCAGTCGGCGACGGTGATGCCCATCGACCGGGCGGTGCCGGCGATGATCTTCTCGGCGGCCTCGATGTCGTTGGCGTTGAGGTCCTTCATCTTGGTCTCGGCGATCTGGCGGAGCTGCTCCTTGGTGAGCTTGCCGACCTTGTCGCGGTGCGGGTTGGCGCTGCCCTTGTCGAGACCCGCGGCCTTCTTGATCAGCTCGGGCGCCGGCGGCGTCTTGGTGATGAAGGTGAAGCTGCGGTCTTCGAAGATGGTGATCTCGACGGGGATGATGTTGCCCCGCTGGGCCTCGGTCGCAGCGTTGTACTGCTTGACGAAGTCCATGATGTTGACGCCGTGGGGACCGAGGGCGGTACCGACCGGCGGCGCGGGCGTGGCCTGGCCAGCGGGAAGCTGGACCTTGACCAGGGCCGCGATCTTCTTCTTTGGAGGCATGTCCTACTCCGGGTCCTTTTCTCGCGTGATCTCCCATGGGCATGGGAGCACCCACCGCCTCCCCAGGAGAGGGGGAAGGGCGGCGGGAGGTCTGAACCGACTAACCAGTGTATGCGCGCTGTCAGATCTTCGAGACCTGGTTGAACGACAGCTCCACCGGCGTCTCGCGGCCGAAGATCGACACCAGCACCTTGAGCTTCTGCGACTCGGCGCTGATCTCGCTGACCGTGGCGGGCAGCGTGGCGAACGGGCCGTCCATGACCGTGACCGACTCGCCCACCTCGAAGTCGACGGTGGTGGTCGTGGCCTTGGCCGTGGTCTTCTTGGTCTCCTCGGCCGGCTCGGGGGCCAGCAGCTTGGCGACCTCGTCGAGGTTGAGCGGGCTGGGCTTGTTGGACAGGCCGACGAAGCCGGTCACACCGGGCGTGTTGCGCACCGCGGCCCAGGACTCGTCGGACAGCTCCATGCGCACCAGGACGTAGCCGGGCAGCACCCGCTCCTTGACCGGGACCTTCTTGCCGCTCTTGAACTCGGTCACGGTGTGGGTCGGCACCTCGACCTGGAAGATGTAGTCCTCCATGTTGAGGGAGCCGGTGCGGCTTTCGATGTTGGACTTCACCCGGTTCTCGTAGCCGGCGTAGGAGTGGATCACATACCACTCGCCCGGGAGGCCGCGCATCTGGCGCTTGAACTCCTCGACCGGGTCGACGTCGGGCTCGGTGTCGGTGTCGGTGTCGGCCTGCTCGGCCACGGCGGGCGCCGCGGGCTCCTCGGCCTCGTCCTCGGACTCCTCGTCGTCTTCGGAGTCGCCGGAGTCCTCGTGCTCGTCGTACTCGTCGAAGCCGTCGTCGTCGAAGTCGTCGTCGGACTCGCCGTACGCGGGGCGCGACTCGGCGACCTGCGCGGCGTTCTCCGGCTCACCCTCCCACTCCTCGCGGGACTCGCCGGCCGACAGTGGGAACTCGGACACGGTGACTCTTTCTCTTTCGTCGAATGGGCTGGTGCTCCCGGTGGGCGAGCCCACCGGCTATCGGCTCAACTACCGCCGAAGACCGCCAGCACACCCTCCGTGAGCACGAAGTCTAGCGCGGACACGATGCCGACCATGATCAACACGAAGACGAGGACCACGGAGGTGTAGGTGATGAGATCCTTACGCGTCGGCCAGATGACCTTACGCAGCTCCGCGACGATCTGCCGATAGAAAAGCGCGGGAGAAGTGCGCTTCTTCCCGCTCGGCCTGCTTGGCTTGTCTGCGGTTTCGCCGCGCGTGTCGATCGCCACAGTCCTCACCCGATTCGTCGTGTCCATCGCAACGCGGCGCGCTTACACGCCTGCCGCGCGGACCGCTTCTCGCAGGGCACGAGGGACTCGAACCCCCAACCGCCGGTTTTGGAGACCGGTGCGCTACCAATTGCGCTAGTGCCCTAAGTCGTGACTCACCTTACATCCGGATCAGCGGAAGTCGAACCAGTGACTCACCGGCCGGGCGCAGTGAGGAACTGTCGCGCGGCCATGCCGCAGTCTACGGGGGATTGGGCCTCACGTCGAACCGAAACACGATCGAACCGGATTCCGGGGTCTTCAGCCGGGTCCGCATGGGTTCGTACGAGGCGCTCCGGAAGCGTCCAGATGCTGGATATGCGGCGGGAACACGGCCGCGCGTCTGGAACCATGGAGGTATGACCCGACCTCGCATCTCAGCGCGCATCTCAGCGATCTCCGAGTCCGCGACCCTCGCCGTTGACGCCAAGGCGAAGGCCATGAAGGCGGCCGGGCGCCCGGTCATCGGATTCGGCGCGGGCGAGCCGGACTTCCCGACGCCCGACTACATCGTCGAGGCGGCGATCGAGGCCGCCCGCAACCCGCGCTTCCACAAGTACACCCCGGCCGGCGGGCTCCCGGAGCTGAAGCAGGCCATCGCGGAGAAGACGGCCCGCGACTCCGGCTACACGGTGGACGCCGCGCAGGTGCTGGTCACCAACGGCGGCAAGCAGGCGGTGTACGAGGCGTTCGCGACGATGCTGGACCCGGGTGACGAGGTTCTGGTCATCGCGCCCTACTGGACCACCTACCCCGAGGCGATCAAGCTCGCGGGCGGCGTGCAGGTCGATGTGGTCACCGACGAGACCACCGGCTACCTCGCCTCTGTGGAGCAGCTTGAGGCCGCGCGCACCGAGCGTACGAAGGTGCTGCTGTTCGTCTCGCCGTCCAACCCGACGGGCGCGGTCTACTCGCGCGGCGAGGTGGAGGCGATCGGCCGCTGGGCGGCCGAGCACGGCCTGTGGGTCGTCACCGACGAGATCTACGAGCACCTCGTGTACGGCGGCGCCGAGTTCACCAGCATCGCCACCGCGGTCCCCGAGCTGGGCGACCAGGTCGTGATCCTGAACGGCGTGGCCAAGACCTACGCGATGACCGGCTGGCGGGTGGGCTGGATGATCGGCCCCAAGGACGTCGTCAAGGCGGCCACCAACCTCCAGTCGCACGCCACCTCCAACGTCTCCAACGTCGCCCAGGCCGCCGCGCTGGCCGCGGTGAGCGGCGACCTGTCGGCGGTGGCCACGATGCGCGAGGCGTTCGACCGGCGGCGGCAGACGATCGTGCGGCTGCTGAACGAGATCCCGGGCGTGCTGTGCCCCGAGCCGCTGGGCGCGTTCTACGCCTACCCGTCGGTCAAGGGGCTGTTGGGCAAGGAGCTGCGCGGACGGCGGCCCCAGACCTCGGTGGAGCTGGCCGAGGTGGTGCTGGAGGAGGCCGAGGTCGCGGTGGTGCCCGGCGAGGCGTTCGGCACCCCGGGCTACTTCCGCCTGTCGTACGCGCTCGGCGACGACGACCTGGTCGAGGGCGTCAGCCGCCTGGCCAAGCTGCTCGCCGAGGCCATGTAGCACCAGGCGATCGGGCCCCGCACCGTCTTTCGGCGGTGTGGGGCCTCGTCGTTGCGGCACCATATCCAGATGCCAGGTCCTTTCCACAGACACCGTCCACTCGACAGGCTCCCCAAGGCCCACCTGCACCTGCACTTCACCGGCTCGATGCGGCACACGACGCTGATCGAGCTGGCCAGGGAGCACTCGCTGCACCTGCCCGACGCGCTGCGCGAGGACTGGCCGCCGAAGCTGCACGCGACCGACGAGCGGGGCTGGTTCCGCTTCCAGCGCCTGTACGACATCGCCCGCTCGGTGCTGCGCCGCCCCGAGGACGTCTACCGGCTGCTGCGCGAGGCGGCCGAGGACGAGGCCGCGGAGGGGTCGGGCTGGCTGGAGATCCAGGTGGACCCGTCCGGCTACGCGCAGCGGTTCGGCGGGCTCACCGCCACGCTGGACCTGGTGCTGGACGCGGCCGACCAGGCGGCGCGGGCGCAGGGCATCGGCATCGCGGTGATCGTGGCGGCCAACCGGACCCGGCATCCCCTGGACGCCAAGACGCTGGCCAGGCTGGCGGCCCAGTACGCGGGCCGGGGCGTGGTCGGCTTCGGGCTGTCCAACGACGAGCGGCGCGGGCGGGCGCGCGAGTTCGACGGCGCGTTCCGGATCGCCAAGCGGGCGGGGCTGCTGTCGGTGCCGCACGGCGGCGAGCTGTCGGGGCCGGTGAGCGTGGCCGAGTGCGTGGACGACCTGGGGGCCGACCGGGTGGGCCACGGAGTGCGGGCGGCGGAGTCGCGCCGGCTGATGGAGCGGCTGGCCGACCGGCAGATCACCTGCGAGGTGTGCCCGGCCTCCAACGTGGGCCTCGGCGTGGCGGAGCGGCCGGAGGAGGTGCCGGTGCGCGCCCTGTTCGACGCGGGGGTGCCGATCGCGCTCGGCGCGGACGACCCGCTGCTGTTCGGGTCGCGGCTGCTGCGCCAGTACGAGCTGGCGCGCGAGGTCTACGGCTTCGACGACGCCGAGCTCGCCGAGCTGGCCCGGCAGTCGATCCGCTCCTCCGCGGCGCCGGAGTCGGTGAAGAAGGACCTGCTCAAGGGCGTGGACGACTGGCTGACCGCCCCCGCGGAACCAGCCGAGTGATCAGCCGAGGGAGCGGGCGACCGCGAGGGCGCGGGAGAGACCGGCGATGCCCTCCAGGCGCAGCCCGGCGCCGCCGTGCTGCCAGATGAGGGTGGGCCCGGCCAGGCGGGTGTCCTCGACCGGCGCGCCGCCGCCGCGCGGGACGTACCTCAGGCCGTGGTGGCGGGGTATCCACCAGCCCGGGACGCCGGCGACGTCCACCTCCTCCGGCCACGGCGGGCCCAGCTCCTTGCGGAACACGACGCCGAGGGCGCCGTCGTACTGGTCCAGCCGCACGCCGGGCCAGATCAGCGAGACCACCCGGGCGCCGTCGGCGATCCGCACCTCGGCGGGCTCGCCCAGCTCGCGCGGCACCGCGACCGGGAACGCGGCCAGCTCGCGGGCCTCGGCCAGCGAGACGGCGCGCTCGCCCGGCAGGCGTACGGACGCGGTGGGGACCGGGCTGGGCGAGGGCGTGACCTGGATCTCGACCCCGGCCACGCGCAGGACCCGGGCGACCACGGCCCGGCCCTGCGGCGTGGCGGCGGCCAGCACGCCCGCGACCGCCACCACCGCGGCCACGGCCACGCGCAGCCGGGTCCAGCGCCACCGCCACCGCCGCTGCCACCGGTGGCGGCGGGGCGCGGGGGCGCGTTCCAGCCGCGCGCGTACGGCCCGCGCCGTCTCGGCGGGGTCGGGCGCGGGCGCGTGCAGCTCCTCCCCCAGGGCGCGCAGCTCGGCCTCGAACCCGTCCACGCGCTCGGGGTCGCCGTGGTCACGCGAGGTCACGGCCCACCTCCTCGCGCAGCCGGGCGATGCCGCGCGAGGTGCGCGACTTGACCGAGCCGATCGGCCAGCCCAGCACCTCGGCGGTCTCCGCCTCCGACAACTGCAGGAAGTACCGGCACACCACCGCCCGGCGTTCCCGATCGGGCAGCGCGTTCACCGCGCGCAGCAGCCGGGCGCGCCGGTCGCCGGCGATGGCGGCGCCCTCGGGGTCGTCGGGGGCGGCCGGCTCGGGCCCGCCGCCGGTGCGCAGGGTGAGTTCTGTGCCGGCGCGCAGGGCCAGCTCGGCGCGGCGCCCGCGGGCGCGGGTGAGGTTGTGGGTCTCGTTGGCGACGATGCGCAGCAGCCAGGGCCGGAACGGGGCCTGGCGGCGGAAGGACCCCAGGTGCCGGTACGCCTTCACGAACGCCTCCTGCACCACGTCCTCGGCCTCGTCGCCCGCGCCGAGCATGGCGGCGGTGCGGTGGGCGATGGTGCTGTATCGCGCCACCAGCACGTCGTAGGCGGCCAGATCGCCCGCCAGCGCGCGGCCGATCGCCTCATCGTCGTCCGTCGGGAGGCTCCCCTGCTGCGGAGTGCGGAGGGTGGTACCAGGACCCTACTGGGGTTTGCGGGCGCGGATGCGGTCGATCGACGACTGGGGCTCGACGGTCAGCCCCACCGCGTACGCCGCCTCGTACGCCGCGTCGCCCAGCACCTCGCGGGCGCGGCGTTCGGTGTCGGCGCGGGCCACGGCGAGCCCGGCCGAGCCGAACTGGGGCAGCCCGATGGTGTTCCACAGCCGCCGGGCCGTGCCCAGCAGGTAGGCGGCGCACTCGGGGTCGTGCCGGGCCACGGCGGTCGCGGCGAGCTGGTCCAGCACCATCGCGCTGCCCGCCGCGTCGCCGAGGCGCCACTTGGCGTCCAGGGCCTCGCGGGCGGAGGCGTCGGCGGCCTGGACCTCGCCCAGCGCCAGCTCGGCCTGCGAGCGCATGTGGTCGCCGTACGATAGCGCCCACATCTCGCCGCGGGCCGTGCACCGCTCGCGCTGCGGCTTGAGCACGGCCAGGGCCTGTTCGTACTCGCCGCGCAGGTTGTGCAGCAGGGCGCGGGCGGCCTCGGCGACGGGCAGGCCGATCTCGGGGCGGTCGGCGCGCTGGAAGTGGTCCACGGCCTGCCGGGTGAGCGTGTCGGCCTGCCGCAGGTCGCCGCGGAGCAGCCGCATGGCCCCCAGCACGTACGTGGCGTAGCCGGCGGCGGTGTCGTCGCCGCGCCGCCGCGCCTCGGCCTGGGCCTCCCTGGCCCGCCGCTCGGCGGTCCTCAGGTCGCCCTGGGCACCCGCGACCCAGGCGGCGGCCCACAGCGCCTTGGTACGGGCCGGGCCGGCCATCGGGTGGGCTTCGAGCACCTTGTCCAGGTAGTAGCGGCCTTCGCGGGTGTGGCCGAGGCAGACCCAGACGAACCACAGGGTGCCCGCGAGTTCGAGGCCGGCGGGCTCGGCCAGCCCGTCGTCGAGCGCGGCGCGCAGGTTGGGCAGCTCGGTGTGCGCCCAGTCGGCCCACTCGGCCTGGGCCGGGCCGTACCACTCCTCGTCGGCCCGCTGGGCGAGGAACAGGTAGTGCTCGCGGTGGCGGCGCGCCAGCCGGGAGTCCTCGCCGAGGCGGCGCAGCCACTCCATGCCGTACTCGCGGATCATGCCGAGCATGCGGTGACGGCCGCCCTCCTCGGTCACGATCGACTTGTGGACCAGCCGGTCGAGGGGCGGGCGGATCTCGGGGAGCTGCGCGTCGGCGCACACGGCCTGGGCGGTGGCCGCGTCGAAGGAGCCGGCGAAGACGGTCAGCCGGGCCCACAGCAGCCGCTCGCGGGCGCCCAGCAGCTCGTGGCTCCAGCCCACGGCGGTGCGCAGGGTCTGGTGCCGGCCGAGGGGGGTGCGGCTGCCGCTGGTGAGCAGCGCGAAGCGGTCGTCGAGGCGGTCGGCGATCTGCTCCACCGACAGGGTGCGGACGCGGCGCGCGGCCAGCTCGATGGCGAGCGGGATGCCGTCGAGGCGGCGGCACAGGCGCCCGACGGCTTCGAGGTCGGGGTCGAGGTCGGGCACGAGCGCGAGGGCCCGGTCCAGGAAGAGCCTGACGGAGCAGTAGTCGTCGGGGCTGAAGGAGCCGGAGCGGGGCACCGGCAGCGGGCCGACCACGACGACGCGCTCGCCGGGGACGCCCAGGGCCTGGCGGCTGGTGGCGAGCAGCCGCACCTCGGGGGCCTGGCGCAGCACCCGCTCCGCCAGGTCGCGGCAGGCGTCGATGAGGTGCTCGCAGGTGTCCAGCACGATCAGGGCCTTCTTGCCGGCCAGGTGCTCGGCCAGGACCTCGGCCTCGGGGCGCGCGGACTGCTCGACCATGCCGAGCGCCGCCGCGACGTCGTGGGCGACGAGGCCGGGGTTCTGCTCGGCCGACAGCTCGGCCACCCAGACGCCGTCGGGGAAGGCGCGGGAGAGCCGGCGGGCGACCTTCAGCGCCAGCCGGGTCTTGCCGACGCCGGCGACGCCGGTGAGCGTGACCAGCCGCTCCTGCGCGAGCAGCGCCTTGACCGCCTCGATCTCGCGCGCCCGCCCGACGAAGCTGCTCGTCTCGGCGGCCAGATTGCCCGGCCGCGACCGCGTGTCCCACGGAAAACCGTCAACCACGGATTCGACACTTTCTGTCACTAAGGGTTAACAGTATCGTCGCTTAGTGCATATTTCACCGCTGCTCCGGGGTCAAGGTGACCGACCCCGACGAGTTCGCTTTCATCGCTCAGTGCCCGGCTCACCGTCGCGTCCAGGCCGAGCCTGCCGCCCCGGGCCAGCATCGCGGTGTAGCGGCGTTCGCCGATCGCCGCTCGCGCCCGCCGCGCGCACTCCTGGTGCGGCTCGTTGAAGTAGCGCGAGCCGAAGGAGGGCATGCCGACCGACTGCCACAGCCGGGCCGCCGCGCCCTGGAGCACCGCGGCCTGATCGTACGCCGACGGCACCGCGGCCCCCTCGGTCACCAACAGCGCGATCAGCTCCACCGCCATCACCACCCCGATCACGTCGTGGAAGGCGTGGTGGGCCGCCAGGGAGGCCCTGGCCAGGCCGATCGCGCGCACCGGGTCGCCGCTGGCCCAGGCCCAGTAGGACTCGACGTAGTCGAGGTGGGCGCGCACCCAGCGCTCGCCGCGCCGCTCGCACATCGCGCGGGCCTCGCGGCACAGCTCGGCCGAGCGCGCCCGCCGGCCCAGGAAGGCGGTCACCATGGCCAGCTCGACGCGGGCCACCGCGGCGTGCCCGCCGACGTCGCCGAAGGGCTCGGGCGGCCCGGTGCCGCGTGGTGGGGCCCCGTCGTCGAGCCGGGCGTACCGCTTCAGGGCCTCCTCGAACAGGGGCACGGCGCGCTCCAGCTCGTCGTCCAGGAACGCGGTGCAGGCGAGGCGGTGCACCGCCCGCGCCGCCACCCGGGGATCGCCGATCTCGCGGCACTCCTCCAGCAGCCGGGTGGCGTACGCGATGTCGCCCTGCACCCCGGCGACGTAGCCGCACGCCCACAGGGCGCGCGCCCGCTCGGGGCTGGGGGCTGGGTCGAGCGCGAGCGCCTGGTCCAGCCAGTGCCGGCCCTCGCCCAGGTAGCCGCAGCCGACCCAGTAGAACCACAGGATCGCGGCCAGCCCCATGCCGTCGCGGGCGTGGCCGGGCCGGGTCACGCAGAACTCCAGGGCGGCGCGCAGGTTGCGGTGCTCGGCGCGGGTCCTGGCGAAGATCCGCTCCTGGTCGGGGCCGAACCAGGCGGCCTCGCAGGCGGTGGCGAACGCGGTGAAGTGGCGCACGTGGCGGGCCCGCAGCTCGGCGGCGCCCTCGGGGTCGAGCAGCAGCAGCCACTCGGCGCCGTACTCGCGGACGGTGTCGAGCAGCCGGTAGCGCACGCCGCCGTCGGAGTCCTCGCGCATCACGATCGACTTCTCCACCAGGCCCGCCACCCCGTCCAGGATCGCCGCGGCGGGCAGGCGCTCGTCGGCGCACACGCTCTCGGCGGCGTCCAGGTCGAAGGAGCCGGTGAACACCGACAAGCGGGCCCACAGCAGGCGTTCCTCGGGGGTGCACAGCTCGTGGCTCCAGCCCATCGCGGTGCGCAGGGTCTGGTGCCGCGGCGGCCGGGTGGGGCCGCCGCCGACCAGGAGCCGGAACCGCCCGTCGAGGCGGTCCAGAATCTGCTCGACGGACATCGCGTGCAGGCGCACGGCGGCGAGTTCGAGCGCCAGCGGGATGCCGTCGAGCCGCGCGCACAGCCGCGCGACCGCCTCGCGGTTACGCTCGGTGAGCTCGAACCCGGCCACGGCGGCGGCGGCGCGTTCCACGAACAGGGCCACGCTCTCGTGCCTGGCGGCCGAGGCGGGCTCGTCGGGGCCGGGGACGGGCAGCGGGGGCACGACGAGCAGGTGCTCGCCGGGGACGTCCAGGACCTGGCGGCTGGTCACCAGGACGCGCAGCCGGGGCGCGGCGCGCAGCAGCGCGTCCACCAGGGGCGCGCAGGGGGAGACCAGGTGGTCCACGCCGTCGAGCAGGAGCAGGGCGCGCTGGTCGCGGAGGTGCTCGATGAGGACTTCGAGTGGGGTGCGGGCGGTGCGGTCGGGGAGGCCGAGCGCCTGGCACACGGTGTGGCCGAGCAGCTCGGGGTCCTCCAGGTCGGACAGATCGACCAGATGGACGCCGCCGGGGAAGGACCTGCGCACCGCCCTCGCCGCGCGCAGCGCGAGCCGGCTCTTGCCCACGCCGCCCAGGCCCGTCAGCGTGACCAGGCGGGAGACGCCCAGCAGGCGCTTGATCTCGGCGAGCTCGGCCCGCCGCCCCACGAAGCTCGTGACCTCAGCAGGTAAATAGCTTCGCTCCATGTCTGCCTCGATTGGGGGGAGTTGGTGCTCGAAATCCTACCCACCACATCACGGGAAGAACAGGCTCAACTACACTGCGTGAGCATGGTTTGACGGCGCCCGCACCGGAAAGGCGCTCTGCCCGGCAGAGCGGGCACTAGACTCGGCCCGGTCCGTAAACCGCGGCCGCGCGCCCGGTTTTGTGTGGAAGCGAGCTGGACGGAAACGCATGTCTGGGTATGACCGTGTAGTGCAACCGGCGGCCGGCGACGAGGCCCTGGAGAACCACCTCGGTGGCGACGAGGCCAAGAACTACCGGCAGTACGAGTTCGACATGGTCGCGCCCCACGTCGGCCGCTCGATGCTGGAGATCGGCTCGGGGCTCGGCCACTTCGCCGAGCAGTTCCTGCCGCGGCTCGACCGGCTGGTGGTCAGCGACTTCGACCCCTACTGCGTGGAGCAGCTCGGCAAGCGGTTCGCCGGCCGCGAGGACATCCAGGTGCTGCAGTTCGGCCTGCCGACCGAGATCCCGCTGGAGGAGAAGGTCGACACGGTCGTGATGATGAACGTCCTGGAGCACATCGAGGAGGACGTCGAGGCGCTGCGCTCGCTGGCGCGGGTGACCCAGCCGGGCGGGCGGATCGTCATCTGGGTGCCGGGCTACATGCAGCTCTACGGCGACTTCGACCGCAAGGTGGGCCACGTCACCCGCTACACCCCCGCCACCCTGCGCAAGACCGTCACCGAGGCCGGCCTGGCCGTCGAGGTGCTCAAGCCGATCAACTTCCTGGGCGGCATCGCGTGGTGGGTGGCGGTGCGCCGGGGCGGCGTCGGCTACCCCGACCCCCGCCTGGTGAAGATCTACGACCGCACGGTCGTGCCCGCGACCCGCCTGATCGAGCGGTTCATCCGGCCGCCCTTCGGCCAGACGGTCTTCTGCGTCGCCCGCGTCTGAGCCGGAGCGGCCCCGGTCTACGCAGGCTACTCGCGGGTAGGTATCCGGCGTAACGTCGCAAGCAGCCTGTCGTAGGAGGCGGCGATGACGGATCAGAAGATCGGCGTACCCGCGAACACCGGCGGCACCGAGGCGGCGCAGAGCCGCGAGTACGCGCGAGCGCGGGAGGTCGCCGAGCAGGCCCGGGAGAAGGAGTGGACCCGGCCCAGCTTCGGCAAGCAGCTCTTCCTGGGCGACTTCCGGCTCGACCTGGTGCACCCGGCGCCCACCCTGCCACCGGAGGCCGTGGAGAAGGGCGAGGACTTCCTTGGCGCGCTGCGCCGGTTCCTGGAGGAGCGGGTCGATCCCGCCGGCATCGAGCGGGAGTCGCAGATCCCCGACGAGGTGGTCAAGGGCCTGGCCGCGCTGGGGGCGTTCGGGATCACGATCGGGGAGGAGTACGGCGGGCTCGGGCTGAGCCACCTGTACTACGCCCGCGCCCTGTCGCTGGTCGCCTCGTACTCCCCCGCCGTGGCCACGCTGCTGTCGGCGCACCAGTCGATCGGGGTGCCGCAGCCGCTGAAGCTGTTCGGCACCGAGGAGCAAAAGCGCCGCTTCCTGCCCAGATGCGCGGCCGGCGAGATCTCCGCGTTCCTGCTCACCGAGCCCGACGTCGGCTCCGACCCGGCGCGGCTGGCCGCCACGGCCAGGCGCGAGGGCGAGGAGTACGTCCTGGACGGCGTCAAGCTGTGGACCACCAACGGCGTGATCGCCGACCTGCTGGTGGTGATGGCCAGGACCGGGCGGGGGATCTCCGCGTTCGTGGTCGAGGCGGCCTCGCCCGGGATCACGGTGGAGCGGCGCAACGCGTTCATGGGGCTGCGCGGCATCGAGAACGGCGTGACCCGCTTCGACGCGGTGCGGGTCCCGGCCGCGAACCTGATCGGGCGCGAGGGCCAGGGCCTGAAGATCGCGCTCACCACGCTGAACACCGGCCGCCTGTCGCTCCCGGCAACGTGCGCGGGCGGCGCGAAATGGGCGCTGAAGATCGCCCGCGAGTGGTCGGTGGCGCGCGAGCAGTGGGGCCGCCCGGTGGGCCGGCACGAGGCGGTGGCGGGCAAGATCGCCTTCATCGCGGCCACGGCGTTCGCGCTGGAGGCCGTGGTGGACCTGTCCAGCCGCATGGCCGACGACGAGAGCAACGACATCCGCATCGAGGCGGCGCTGGCCAAGCTGTACGCCTCGGAGATGGCCTGCCGGGTCGCCGACGAACTGGTCCAGATCAGGGGCGGGCGCGGCTACGAGACCGCCGAGTCGCTCGCGGCACGCGGCGAGCGCGGGGTGCCCGCCGAGCAGATGCTCCGCGACCTGCGGATCAACCGGATCTTCGAGGGCAGCAGCGAGATCATGCGGCTGCTGATCGCCCGGGAGGCGGTGGACGCGCACCTGTCGGTCGCCGGCAAGATGATCGACTCGGCCGCGCCGGCGGCGGAGCGGGCCAGGGCCGCGGCCAGGGCGGGCGGTTTCTACGCCCGCTGGCTGCCCACGCTGGTGGTCGGCGCCGGCCAGCGCCCCGGCGCGTACGCGGAGTTCGGGCCGCTCGCCGCGCACCTGCGCTACATCGAGCGCACCAGCCGCAAACTGGCCCGTACCACCTTCTACGGCATGTCCCGCTGGCAGGGACGGCTGGAGCACAAGCAGGGCTTCCTGGGCCGGCTGGTGGACATCGGGGCCGAGCTGTTCGCGATGACCGCGGCCTGCGTGCGGGCCCGCGAGGAGGGCGCGGAGCTGGGGCGGCGGCCGTACGAGCTGGCCGACGCGTTCTGCCACCAGGCCAGGCTGCGCGTGGAGGCGCTGTTCGAGCGGCTGTGGGCCAACACCGACGCCCGTGACGTGCGCCTGGCGCGCCACGTCATGGACGGCCGCTACGCCTTCCTGGAGGACGGCATCCTGGACCCGTCGATTCCCGGCCCGTGGATCGCCGAGCCCCCTACCGGCCCGTCCAGCGCGGAGAACGTGCGGCGCGCCATCATGTGATCCCCACGTGAAGCCGCGCTCACCGGTATAGACCAGTACCGGTGAGCACGGCTTCGTCGCGCCCTCCCGTTGCCGAACCGAGATCGCCCGGTATAGACCAGTCGGGAACTTCCGTCGTACAGTGAGCCAACTGCGCGCAGAACTCTGTTATGGCGGACGGTGTCTGGTACGGACCAGTCTTTCCCCCAAGGTGGTACCCAATCGTGAAGAACAGGCTTACGGGCGCGGTCACGCTCGGGCTGGCCGCCGCGCTGGTCCTGACCGGCTGCGGCTCCGGTTCCGGCGACACCGCCGGCGACGGCGGCTCGGCGCAGGGCGGCCCGGTCACCCTCAAGATGGTCGCCGCCGACTACGGCGACGGCCCCACCGCCGACAACAGCGGCGAGAAGTTCTGGAAGGGCGTCGTGGACGAGTTCCAGGCCGCCAACCCGAACATCAAGGTGGACGTCCAGGTCATCAACTGGAACGACATCGACAAGCAGGTCGCCACCATGGTGCAGAACGGCCAGGTGCCCGACATCCTGCAGACCGGCGACTACTCCGGCTTCGTCGCCGACGACCTGCTCTACAAGGTGGACGAGGTGCTCTCGCCGAACACCAAGGCCGACCTGCTGGAGAAGTTCGCCGAGTTCGGCAAGGTGAACGGCGTCGGCTACGGCATCCCGTTCGTCTCCTCCGCGCGCGGCCTGTTCTACAACAAGAACCTGTTCGACAAGGCCGGGATCGCCGAGCCGCCCAAGACCTGGGACGAGCTGAAGGCCGCCGCCGAGAAGCTGAAGAAGGCCGGCGTGGCCCAGCCCTTCGGCCTGCCGCTGGGCAACGAGGAGGCGCAGGCCGAGTCGTTCCTGTGGTTCATGGGCAACGGCGGCGGCTACAAGGACGCCTCCGGCAAGTGGGCCATCGACTCCCCGCAGAACATCGAGACCTTCAAGTACCTGAAGGAGCTGGTGGACGCGGGCCTGACCACCGCCAACCCCGGCACCAAGAACCGCAAGGACGTCTGGGCCGACTTCGCCGCCGGCAAGGTCGGCATGGTCAACGGCGGCCCCATGTCGATCCCGATCTTCGAGAAGGGCGGCCTGACCGAGTTCGGCGTCGCGCCCATCGTGGGCAAGAGCGGCCCGCTCGACACCACGCTCGGCGTCGAGGACTGGATCATGGCCTTCAACAAGAACGGCCACCAGGAGGAGATCAAGAAGTTCTTCGACTTCTTCTACTCCGGCTCGGCGGCGCAGAAGCTCAGCGACACCTACAAGCTGCTTCCGGTGACCAAGTCCGGCATCCAGAAGCTGTCCAGCGACGAGAAGCTCAAGCCGTTCCTGGACGCGCTGCCCAACGCGACCTTCTACCCGTTCCAGGACCCCAAGTGGTCCGAGGTGAACACGCAGATCAAGCAGACGATCGGCGGCGCGCTCGACGACCCGGCCAAGGTGCTCGGCGCCATCCAGAAGGTGGCCACCTCCGGCTGACGCCCTCTCCGGCCTCCCGCCTCCCTCCACCGGCGCGTCCCGGAGGGAGGCGGGACCTGACCCGAGAATCGAGACCTCATGCAGCAGACATCCCCGCTCGCCCGGGCGGGGCGGGCCCTGGAGCCGCTGGCCTGGGTCGGCCCGGCCGTGGTGCTCATCGCGGTGGTCGTGGTCTGGCCCGTCATCGTCATGATCCAGTCGTCGTTCCTCAAGATCAGCCGGTTCGGCGTGGTCCGCGGCGCGAACGGCGTGGACAACTACACCAAGCTGTTCGCCGAGCCGGACTTCGGCGGCGTGATGATCCGCAGCCTGATCTGGGTCGTGGCGGTCGTCGGGCTCACGGTCGTGCTGTCGCTGGCCCTGGCCCAGCTGTTCAACCAGCGCTTCCCCGGCCGCAACATCGCCCGGTGGGCGCTGATCGCCCCGTGGGCCGCGTCGGTGCTGATGACCGCGATCATCTTCAAGTGGATGCTCGACCCCGAGGTCGGGCTGATCAACATGATCCTGCACGACCTCGGCATCCTGGACGCGATGGGCGGCGCCGACGCCGACCCGCTGGGCAAGGCGTCCACCGCGTTCCCGTGGCTGATCGGCGTCGCGGTGTTCGTCTCGCTGCCCTTCACGACGTACGCGCTGCTGGCCGGCCTGGCCACGATCCCGGCGGACGTGTACGAGGCGGCGCGCATGGACGGCGCGTCCAAGGCCCGCATCTACTTCTCGATCACGCTGCCGCTGCTCCGCCCCGCGCTGACCGTGGCGATGCTGATCAACGTGATGAACGTCTTCAACAGCTTCCCGATCATCTGGGTGATGACCCACGGGCAGCCCGGCTACTCCACGGCCACCTCGACGATCTTCATGTACATCCTCAAGGGCTCCGACATCGGCGAGTCCGCCGCGATGTCGGTGGTGAACTTCGGCATGGTGGTGGTGCTCGTGGCCGTGTTCCTGAAGGTGGCGCGCTGGAACCGGCAGGTGGCCTGAGATGACGGTAACCGAGGCCCGCCCGCGCACCGTACCGGCCCGGCGGCAGGCCACCACCCCGCCCGGCCGCGCCCTGCCGTCGGTCAAGAAGGTCATCGTGGCGGCGAGCGCGTACGTGATCGCGTTCGTGTTCGTCTTCCCGTACCTCGTGATGGTGCTCACCGCGCTGCGGCCCCAGGACGAGCTGCGCGAGGCCACGTACCTGCCCGAGACGTTCGCCTGGTCCAACTTCGTCACCTTCTGGAGCGGCGGCCTGGTGCAGAACCTGGGCGTGACGCTCCAGGTGGCGGCCGGCTCGACGATCCTGGTGCTGCTGGTGGCGCTGCCGGCGGCGTACTACACGGCCAGGCACGACTTCAAAGGACGCACCGCGTTCCTGATCCTGGTGCTGATCACCCAGATGTTCCAGCCCACCGCGATGCTGGTCGGCATCTACCGCGAGTTCTCCCAGCTCGGGCTGGTCGACTCGGTGTGGTCGCTGATCCTGGTCAACGCCGGGTTCAACCTGGCGTTCGCGGTCTGGATCCTGAACGCCTACTTCGCCTCGATCCCGCGCGAGCTGGAGGAGGCGGCCTTCATGGACGGCGCGGGGCGCGGCGGCGCGCTGTTCCGGGTCACGCTGCCGCTGGCCATGCCCGGCGTGGTGACCGCGCTGATCTTCACCTTCATCGCCGCCTGGAACGAGTTCGTGGTCGCGCTCACGCTCACCACCTCCCAGGAGAACCAGCCGCTGCCCGTGGCGCTGAACTCCTTCATCGGGCAGTACCAGGTGGACTGGCAGAACCTCTTCGCCGGATCGGTGATCGCCACCATCCCGGTGATCATCCTGTTCGCGCTGATCGAGCGCAAGGTCGTCGGCGGTCTGACCGCCGGCGCCGTCAAATAGGCCGCGCCACCAGGCCGGCCGCCGAAAGCGGCGCCCCCTCCCCCGCGACCCGGGGAAGGGGGCGCCGCTGTGCGCGGCGAGCGGGAGCCCGCCGGTCCCGCCTGCCGCACGTCCTCGCCGGCGTTACAGGCGCTCGATGATGGTCACGTTCGCCTGGCCGCCGCCCTCGCACATGGTCTGCAGGCCGTACCGGCCGCCGGTGCGCTCCAGCTCGTGCAGCAGCTTGGTCATCAGGATCGCGCCGGTGCCGCCCAGCGGGTGGCCGAGCGCGATGGCGCCGCCGTTGGGGTTGGTCCTGGCGTGGTCGGCGCCGATCTCCTTCATCCAGGCCAGCGGGACCGGCGCGAACGCCTCGTTGATCTCGATGACGTCGATGTCGTCGATGCTCAGCCCGGAGCGCTCGAACGCCTTGCGCGTGGCCGGGATCGGCGCGGTCAGCATGTAGACCGGGTCGTCGCCCATCAGCGCCAGCGTGACGATCCGGGCGCGCGGGGTGAGCCCGTGCGCCTTGACCGCCGCCTCCGAGGCGATCAGCACCGCGCCGGAGCCGTCGGAGATCTGGCTGGACGTGGCCGCGGTGATCTTGCCGTCCTCCTTGAGGGTCTTCAGCGCGGCCATCTTCTCCAGCGTTGTGTCGGGGCGCGGGCCCTCGTCGTCCTCGACGCCGGCGATCGGCGCGATCTGGTCCCTGAAGTAGCCGTTGGCGATGGCCTTGGCGGCGCGCTGGTGGCTCTCGTAGGCGTACTGCTCCAGCTCCTCGCGGGTGAAGCCCCACTTCTCGCACATCAGCTCCGCGCCCCGGAACTGGGAGATCTCCTGCTTGCCGTACCGGGCGGCCCAGCCCTCGCCGAACGGCAGCGGCATGCCCTTCTCGAAGGCCGCGCTGATGCTCGACCCCATGGGCACGATGCTCATCGACTCCACACCGGCCGCCACCACCAGGTCCTGGGTGCCCGACATGACGCCCTGGGCGGCGAAGTGGATCGACTGCTGCGAGGAGCCGCACTGGCGGTCGATGGTGACGCCGGCGACCGTCTCGGGCAGCCCGGCCGACAGCCACGCGTTGCGCGCGATGTCCATGCTCTGCGGGCCGAACTGCATGACGCAGCCCATGATGACGTCGTCCACGGCCGCGGGATCGACTCCCGTACGCTCGATGAGCGCCTTGAGGGTGTGCGCCGCCAGGTCAGTGGGGTGGACGGTGGACAGGCCGCCCTTCTTCTTGCCGACGGGGGTGCGAACCGCCCCGACGATGTACGCCTCTGCCACAGTGCCTCCTGGTCCCGTCCCATCGAAACCGAGCAATGTTCGGTCGCTATGAGACTACAACAGAACCTTCGTCCGCGACCGTAAGGGTGCACTTATCAGGGCACTCGACCGAAGGCACCCCGCCAGAAGGCGCGTCGTCAGAAGGCCCGTTGTCAGGAGGCCCGTTGTCAGGAGGTACCGGACACCCGATGGCTGCTGGTCATCGTCGCGTACACGATGATGTTGTCGGTGTAGTGGCCGGTCGAGCGGTTGTAGCTGCCGCCGCAGGTGATCAGGTGCAACTGGGCGTTCGCCTGCGGCCCGTACACGCGCTGGGTGGGGAAGGTCTTCTTGTCCGCCTGCTCCACCCCGCCCACGGTGAACACCGCCACCGTGCCGTCGCGCCGGTAGACCTCGATCGTGTCGCCGTTGCGGATCTCGTCCAGCCTGCTGAAGACCGCGCTGCGGGTGCGGGTGTCCTTGTGGCCGAGCATCACCGACGGCCCCGCCTCACCCGCCGTCGGGCCGTGCCGGTACCAGCCGACCAGGTTCGCGTTGTCGGCGGGCGGCACCTGGATCGTGCCGTCCCGGGCCAGCCCCACCGACTTGATCGGCGCGTTCACGCTCAGCCGCTTGATCACCAGCCGGATCGGGGTGGAGGGCTGCATCGGCGGCGCGGGCTGGATGGCCGGCAGCGGCGGCGGCACCGTGGGCGCGGCCTGGAACATCCCCGTGTCGGCGCTGGCCGGGGGCTGGGCCTGCAACTCCAGCTCGGTGCGCCCGTTGGCCAGCCCGTACCCCTCGGGGTCGGCGGCCATGAACACCAGCCCCACCACCACCGTGATCACGCCCGCCACGGCGGCCAGGATCAGCACCGACCGCAGGACGCGCGTTCCGGCCGGCTCCTCAGGCTCCTCGGGCTCCCACTGCGGCTGCGGTTGCGGCTGCGGCATCGGCGGCCCGAACACCACCGGCCCCGGCGCCCCGAACACGGGATGCTGGGGCGGGTAGGCCCCGTACGGCTGCCCGCCGTACGGAGGCTGCTGATACGGCGGCTGCCCTGGGGGCGGTGGCGTGCTCACCGGCCGCCCCGTTCAGCCCCGGTTGGCGGCGGTCCGCCGGCGCAGGAACAACCCGCCGACCCCGGCCCCGAGCACCATCAGCGACCCGACGAGCAGGAACATCCGCGCATCGGGCCCCATCTCCCCGCCACCACCGGTGGCCGCGCCCCCATCGGGAGTCCGCGTCACCTGCCCGTTCCCCCCGGGCGGCGTGGCGGTGACGGTCGCCGTACGCGTGGTGGTCGGCCGCGGCGTGCTGTTCGTCGGCGTCGGCGTGCCCGTCCCGGTGGAGGTGTTGGAAGGGCTCGGGCTGCCCGTTCCGGTGCTCGTGCCGACCGCCAGGTTCAGCGACGGCCCCTGGCCCGCGGTCGCGGGCTGGCAGGTGTAGTAGGTGGTCGTGCTGCCGGACCCCGCCCTCAGCACGAAGCCCTCGCCGCGCAGCGCGACCGTGCCGGCCGCGGTCGGGCGGATCACCAGGGTCATCGCGGTGGGCACCGGCATCGGGCTCTGCGCCTGCACCCCGGGGGTCGCGGTCACACTGCCCGAGGGCGTCGCGGTGACGCCGGTCGCGCCCACGGGCGCGCCGCTGGCCACCACCGTGCCCTCCGCGACGATCACGGCGTTGGCGGTGATCTCGACCGGGGCGGGCAGCACCGAGGAGGACGAGGCGGTGGGAGTGGCCGTGGGGGTGGTCGTGGGCGTGCTCGACGTGGAACCGGTCGGCGTCGCCATGCGCCACGTCACCGTGACCGACGAGCTGGGCGAGGGGGCGGTCGCCGGGCCGACCAGCTCCATCGAGAACGTGACCGGGATCGCCGTGCCGCCGGCGGTACCGGACGGAGTGCAGTTGTACGTGATGTTGACGGGCGCGGCCAGGGCCGGGAGGCCCCCCAGGAGCAGCCCTCCTCCTATCACTCCCAGGGCAGCGGTCTTCAGGGCGACTCGACGTCGCGCCTTGGACTTCAGCACTGTCCTACTCCGTTTCACGCGCGCGGACTGACCGGTTCGACAGGCGTACCAGCTTCCCAGTCATGGGTCACGGTTCGATACAGATCATATGAAGACGAGCTGGGAATCTGGCCCTATACGCCAAAAACGGGCATAGATTCCTTGGCGTCACTCTAGATCAGTACACCGGCCCCGGGCGCCCGGTCACTTGGACTTCTTCGACAACGTCGCGTAAACGATGATGTTGTCGGAGTAGCTGTGCTTGGCCGGGTTGTAGACACCGCCGCACGTGATCAGCCGCAGGCTCGCGTCGTTCAGGTTGCTGTAGACGCGGTTGGTGGGGAAGGTGCCCTTGCTCACCTGCTCCACGCCGTCCACGGTGAACTCCAGGATCTTGCCGTCGTTCCTGGCGACGCGCACCTTGTCGCCGCGCTTCACCTCGCGCAGGCGGCTGAAGACCGCGGGGCCCTGCTTGTTGTTGACGTGGCCGACGATCACGGCCGGGCCGATCTCGCCGGGCACCGGGCCCAGGCGGTACCAGCCGGCG
Organism: Thermocatellispora tengchongensis; assembly: GCF_014202315.1. Classification (GTDB taxonomy): domain Bacteria; phylum Actinomycetota; class Actinomycetes; order Streptosporangiales; family Streptosporangiaceae; genus Thermocatellispora; species Thermocatellispora tengchongensis. Next base: position 28,475 of record NZ_JACHGN010000025.1, read on the forward strand.
ACCTTGGGCCGCTCCAGCGGCGGCACCTCGATCTCGCCGCTCTTCTGCACTCCGACCGAGATCAGCGGGGCCTTGACCCCGATGCCCGGGATCGAGATCTTGGTCGGCCTGGTGCTCTTGGTCGTCGCGACCGGCGGCTCGACCTTGACCGCGGGCAGCGGCGGCGGGGCCGCCGGCTCGGCGGGGGTCAGCGGCACGTCCGGGCCGCCGGGCCCCACGCTGGGTAGCAGCATCGGCTGCGCCGCCGCCTGGATGTTCACGGTGCCGTCCTGCCCCGCCGGGCCGTCGCCCACGGCGTACAGCTCCTCGCTGGACGCCGGCGACAGGTACGTCAGCAGGCCGGCCATGATGGCCGCGATCCCGCCGAGCGACCCCACGACGAGCAGCGCGGGCATCGCCGCGATGCCGCCCTTGCCCTTCTTGGCCTCGGGTGCGCTACCGCCCTTCGGACCTGGATGCGCCACTGGTCTCCCCCTGCCTGCCGTGCCTGACCGTCAGCTCGCGCCATCGCGGCCCGCATGGGCCGCCCTACGCCGCCGCATCGCCACCCCGCTCATGATCCCGCCGCCCAGCATCACACAGCCGGCGAGCAGCAGCGTCAGCCCCGACGGATTCCGCTCGGGCAGCTCACCGGTCTGCGCCGCACCGATGGGCGTGACCCTCACCTGCGCGGTATGCGTCGCGGTCACGGTCGTCGTGGGCCGCGCGCTGGCGGTGGCCGTGGCTGTGGCGGTCGTCAACACCGTGGTCCCGGTGCCGTTGTTGCTGTTGTTGTTCCCGGTCCCACCCGTGTTGGTGTTGCTCGGGCTCGGGGAGCCGGAGTTGGAGCCGGTCGGGCCCGGCGTCGTGTCGGTCGGGTCGGGGGTGGGCGTGTTGCCGTCGGTCGGCGTGGTGGTCGGCGTGCCGGTCGGAGTACCCGTCGGGACCGATCCGCCGCCGATCGTGATGTCGACCGAGACCGGATTGCTGATGATCTTGCAGGTCGCGCGGTACTGCGGCGGCGGCCCGCTCAACTGCTGGGTGATGACCTTGAACGCGTCGAGCGTCGTCCGCTTCCCCGTGACATTCTTGATCTGGATCGTGTGTTCCTTGTACGGCAGGTCGGTGAACCGCCAGAGCGTCTGGCCTCCCTTGCGCGTGAAGTTGTGGGGCATGCCGTTGTCGTCAAGGGAGGGGTCCACCTCGGGCGGCGTGCCGGCCTTGCCGTTGAGCTCGATGGCGACCGGGCCGGCCTCACGGTCGAGCTGACCGATGTACTCGATGCCGGTGCCCGTGAACGTCAGGGTGGCCGTGTCGCCCACCGTGTTGCTCTGGTGGTAGTCCTTGTAGATATCGCCGTCGTTCGGCTCGCCCTCCACGTCGGCCCACAGCCCGACGGGGTTGTACTTCACGTCCGGGTCATCGTCGTTGATCACAAGGTCGCGGACCGGCGGAGTGAAGTCAACGTGGAGGACATCGGGAGTGATCTTCACGGTCCCCGGCACGTCGAGGTGCGCGAAGTCGGAAATGCCCTCGGGAAGGACCAGCGGGGTGCCCTTCACCAGCGGCGTGGTCTGGTCGAGGTAACCCTTCGGCTGGAGGATGCCGACCCAGTCGCCGGTCATCTTCATGTTGCCGATGATGCTGATCCTGGCGCCCTCGGCGAACCGGGCCGGCGAGCCGAAGCGCGACTGGTTCTTGTAGGCGAGTCTCCAGGAGATGTTGAGCGGATCGCCGACGTTCAGCGTGGTCGGGATCGTCACGGTGGTCCTGAGGAAGACGGGAGGGGAGCCCGTCTTCGCAACGCCGCCCGTGCAGCGGTAATCAACGTTCAGATCGACCGTCGCCGCACGCGCGGCAGTGCCCGAGGTGAGCACGATCGCGCCGCCCACCAGCCCTAGCGCCGAGGCGACGGCGACCCTCCTCAGTCCAGCACCCCACCCAAGCACAGCACACTCCGATCCCATCTGATCAAAAGCCCCGTCGGATCGTACTGACTCCCGAAATAGGACAAGGGGCGCTTATGACGACTGTGGCGTACTTGTGATGTTGCTTCCTACCAGGCGGTAACCAGAACCGTATTCTGGTGTCTGAGCCGGCGAAGGAGGCAGTAGATGCGGCGGGACCTCTTCGAGGAGGAGCACGACCTGTTCCGTGAGACCGTGCGCGAGTTCATGGTCAGGGAGGTCGCTCCGCACCACGCGCAGTGGGAGAAGGACGGCATCGTGCCGCGCGAGGTGTGGAAGCGGGCCGGGGAGCTGGGCATGTTCGGGTTCTCGGTGCCCGAGGAGTACGGCGGCTCCGGGATCACCGACTTCCGCTACAACATGGTGATCTTGGAGGAGATGACCAGGATCGGCGCGACCGGGCCGGGGTTCTCGCTGCACAACGACGTGGTGGCGCCGTACCTGGTGGACCTGACCGACGAGGAGCAGAAGCGGCGGTGGCTGCCCGGGTTCGTCTCCGGGGAGCTGATCACGGCCATCGCGATGACCGAGCCGGGGGCGGGCAGCGACCTTCAGGGCGTCCGGACCACGGCCGTGCGCGAGGGCGACCACTACATCGTCAACGGGCAGAAGACCTTCATCACCAACGGCATCAACTCCGACCTGGTGGTGACGGTGGTGAAGACCGATCCGGACGCCGGGGCGCGCGGCATCACCCTGCTGGTGGTCGAGCGCGGCATGGAGGGCTTCAGCCGGGGCCGCAACCTGGAGAAGGTCGGCATGCACGCGCAGGACACCGCCGAGCTGTTCTTCGACAACGTACGCGTGCCGGTCGCCAACCGCCTGGGCGACGCCGACGGCCAGGGCTTCTACCAGCTCATGCGCAACCTGCCCCAGGAGCGCATGTCGATCGCGGTGGCCGCGGTCGCGGCTGCGGAGACGGTGCTGGAGACGACGATCGAGTACTGCAAGAACCGCAAGGCGTTCGGGCGCACGATCGGCAGCTTCCAGAACACCCGTTTCGTGCTCGCCGAACTGGCCACCGAGGTCGAGATCGCCCGCCACTACGTGGACAAGTGCGTGGTCGCCCTCAACGCGGGCGAGCTGACCCCGGTGGACGCCGCCAAGGCGAAGTGGTGGACCACCGAGCTGCAGACCAAGGTCATCGACCGCTGCCTGCAACTGCACGGCGGCTACGGCTACATGCTGGAGTACCCGGTGGCCAAGGCGTGGCTCGACAGCCGGGTGCAGACGATCTACGGCGGCACCACCGAGATCATGAAGGAGATCATCGGCCGCTCGTTCGGGTTCTGATCCGGCTCCCCCCGCGCCGTCCGCCCCCGGCGCGGGCCGCGATGACGCATACTGGCAAGCAGGACGACGGGAGGCGGTGGCGCGATGGACAGCGGGCTGATCCTGCTGGTGTTCCTGGCGTTCCTGTTCGCCTGGGGGCTCAACCGGGTGCGGCGCATGCTCCGCTTCGGGCCGCTCGCCTACGCCGGCGTGATGATCACTTTCATGATCGTGATGCTCGCCGTGTGGGGCCAGACGATGCGCTAAGCGGCCTTTGGTCCAGCGGCCATTCGCCCAGCGGCCATTCGTCCAGCGGCCCTCGGTCTAGCGGCCCTTGGTCGGGATCTCGAACCAGACCGCCTTGCCCTCCTTGGTGGGGCGGGAGCCCCAGCGGCGGGCGAGCTGGTCCACGAGGTAGAGGCCGCGCCCGCCCTCGTCGTTCTCGCCGGCGCTGCGGATGCGGGGCAGCCGGAGGTCCTGGTCGAAGACCTCGACCCAGACGGCCTCGCGGCCCCGGCGCAGGCGCAGGGTGAACTCCTTCTCCCCGGCGGCGACCTCCTCGTCCAGCGAGGGGAAGTCCCAGGAGTCCTCGAAGGACAGCGGCGGGCCCTCCATCGCCAGCTCCCGGCGGGGGACGCTCGCGGTGGCGGCGTGCAGCACGACGTTGGTGACGACCTCGGAGACCAGCAGGCAGGCCAGCTCGGCCCGCTCCTCGGGCACCCCCCAGCCCTTGAACGCCTCGGCGGCCATGCGGCGCGCCTCGCCGACCATGATCGGCTGGGCCGGGAAGGTGCGCTCCTCCACGTCGAGATCGACCGCGCTGGAGCGGATCACCAGCAGCGCCATGTCATCGTCGATCTCGCCGGGCACGGCCACCGTGGCGGTGTCGGCGATCTGCTCGACCGCGGACTCCTCCATCTTGGCCAGCTTCTCGCACAGCAGCCCGAGGTTGCCGCCCTCGTCGGGCACGTTGCCGTCGGCGTCGCGGGTGGGCCGCCGATCGACCAGGCCGTCGGTGTAGAGCAGCAGCGCCGCGCCGGGCGGGAGGGTGCGGGTCTCCTCCTTGTAGACCAGGTCGGCGTGCAGGCCCTTGGCGCGTACGCCGAGCGGCTGGCCGACCTCGGAGATGTCCAGCTCGGTGCAGGTGCCGTCGGCCAGCAGCAGCGGCGGGGCGTGGCCGGCGTTGGCGAAGGACAACTGTCGCGACCAGGCGTCGTAGACCATGTACTGGCAGGTCACGATCGGGGGCACGCTGACGTCGCCGCCGTCGTCGGGGGTGGCCACGATGCGGGTCCACTCGTCGAGGCGGGCGAGGATGTCGGCCGGCGGCTTGTCGTCCTGGGCGAAGGCGCGCAGCGCGGCGCGGAGCTGGCCCATGACCGCCGCCGCCTTGGCCCCCCGGCCCTCGACGTCGCCGATCACGATGCCGACACGGCCCGCCGACAGCGGGATCACGTCGTACCAGTCGCCGCCGACCTGGGTCTGGATGCCCTGGCCGTGAGAGGCGAGCGGCGCGGCCGGGTAGTAGCGCACCGCGATCTCCAGCCCGTCGAGCTGGGGCAGCGCGCGCGGCAGCAGGTGCTTTTGAAAGGACTCGGCGGTGTGCCGCTCCTCCTCGAACAGCAGCGCGTTGTCCACGGCGAGCGCGACCCTGGTCGCGATGGCGCCGACGAAGTCGCGGTCGAAGGCGTCGTAGTGGGGGCTGCGCCGGTCGGTGAGGTTGGACAGCCCGAGGTACATCAGGCCCAGGATCTCGCCGCGGGCGCACAGCGGCGCCACGATCGCCGAGGTCATACCCACCTCGCCGCACAGCCTGGCGCTGGCCGAGTTGGGGCTGGGGTAGCTGACCTGGGAGAAGTCCTCGACCAGGATGGTCTCCTGGCGCCGCAGCGCGGCGTCGGCGTAGTGGCCCGGCGGGTAGTGGATCTCGGCGCCGACGGGCTGCCAGGTGTCGGGCGGCGGGGTCCAGCCCTGCACGTGGGTGGAGACCCGCCGCACCAGCCGGTCGTTCTCCATCAGCTCGATGAAGCAGTGGTCGGCGAACTGCGGCACCAGCATCTCGGCGACGCGCTTGAGGGTCTCCTCGACGTACAGGGAGCCGGCCAGCCGTTCGCCGATGCGTTCGAGCAGGCCGAAGCGGTCCTTCTCGCGCTCGTTGCTGCGCATGGCCTCGCGCGCGGTGATCACGATGCCGCTCACCGAGCCCGAGGGGTGGCGCAGCGGGACGGCCTGCGCGCGTACGTAGACCATGGTGCCGTCGCCGCGGCGGACGTCGAACGTGCCCTCCCAGACGCCGCCCTTCAGCACGTGCTTGGCCAGCTCCACGGAGAGCGGGTGGTCGCGCTCCATGATGCCCAGCGACAGCACGGGCTGGTCGCGGGGGCCGTGCCGGCCCGGCCGTCCGAACAGGGTCTCGGCGAACGGGTTCCAGTACAGGACGTTGCTGAACCGGTCGGTGACGACCACGGCCATCTCGGCGTGGTCGAGCACGGAGCCGGCCGAGAGGTGATCGTTGGTGTCCTGGGAAAGATCCCCCCAGCGCTTCATCCGGCGTCCACCTCTTGACGGTGGCGTTGCGCGATGCGAACCACGGGCGCTCCTGCTGTCATGGCCGGGGAGTGGAGGGGGGACTCCCGATCGGGAAACAACGCAGTCGCGCGAGGGTCAGCGCTTGGAGACGAAGACGTGCGCGGCGACTTCGCGCGGCAGCTCCGCGAGAGAGTTGTCCGTCTGCTCGTCACCTGTCACCCGCACACCGTCGTCGCTCGCCGCGAGCGTCACCTCGCGTCCGGGTTGTATCCCAACTTGCTTGAGTTTAAGCATCACAGCAGGATCGCTTTGCACTTGTTCGCTAATTCGCCGCACGACGACGGGAAGATCCCGCGGCCCGGCGACGTCGGACATCGCGATCATGGGGTCTTCGTCGGGCTTGGCGGCCTCACCGACGCCCAGCTCCTCAAGGCCCGGGATGGGGTTGCCGTGGGGGCAGAAGGTGGGGTGGCCGAGCAGGGTAACCAGCCGGGTCTCGACGGAGTCGGACATCACGTGCTCCCAGCGGCACGCCTCGATGTGCACCTCCTCCCAGGGCAGCCCGATCACCTGGGTCAGCAGGCACTCGGCGAGGCGGTGCTTGCGCATGACGCGGATGGCGAGGGTGCGGCCGAGCTCGGTCATGGCGAGGTGGCGGTCACCCTCGACACGGACGAGGCCGTCGCGCTCCATACGCGCGACGGTCTGGCTGACAGTGGGCCCGCTCTGCTGCAGCCGCTCGGCGATTCTCGCGCGAAGAGGGACGATCCCCTCTTCTTCCAACTCGAAGATCGTCCGGAGATACATCTCCGTGGTGTCGATCAGGCCGTGTGCGGTCAAGGCTCCTCCCGTCCTGTCTCGATGCTACGCCCATCGACCGGGGACTGAGACCACTCGCCGGGGGCAGGAAACCATCGTCCGCAGAACCCTATTGGGAGTGCGCCCCGGTTGGGGGGAGAACCCCGTTGGGAGTGACGACCGGCGATGGCTGAATTGGACAACAAGGGAGCTGCCGCATTCCTTCCCACCTCGCGGACCCTGCCCGAGTTGCGGCGTGCGGCGGCGGGCTGCCAGGGGTGCGGGCTCTACCGCGATGCCGGCCAGACCGTGTTCGGCGAGGGTGCGGTGGACGCGCGTTACCTGTTCGTCGGCGAGCAGCCGGGTGACCAGGAGGACCGGCAGGGGGCGCCGTTCGTGGGACCGGCCGGCCGGGTGCTGGACCGCGCGATGGAGGAGGCCGGCATCGACCGCGACGAGGTGTACGTGACGAACGCGGTGAAGCACTTCAAGTTCACCTACAAGGGCAAGCGGCGCATCCACCAGAAGCCGAGCGCGGCCGAGATCGACGCCTGCCTGCCCTGGCTGACCGCCGAGATGGCGCTGCTGCACCCCGACGTGACGGTGGTGCTGGGGGCGACGGCCGCCCGCGCGCTGCTCGGGCCGTCGTTCCGGGTGACGCACCACCGCGGGCAGCCGCTCCCGCACGGCGAGACCGTGGTGGTGGCCACGATCCACCCCTCGGCGGTGCTGCGCGCGCCCGACCGCGACGCGGCGTACGAGGGGTTCCTGGCCGACGTACGGGCGGCGGCGCGGGTCGTCACGGATGGTGCCGGGGCCGGTAGGCCCTGAACGCGGGCACCGCGAACCCCGCGACCAGCACGAACGCCGCGCAGGCCAGCCCGCCCCCGACCCACGCCGGCACCACGCCCACCACGGCGGCCGTGGCCCCCGCGCGCAGGTCGCCCAGCCGCGGCCCGCCCGCCACGACGACGTAGAAGACGCCCTGGAGCCGGCCGCGCATCTCGTCCGGCGCGTACGTCTGCAGGATGGTCTGCCGCCACACGGCCGAAACCAGGTCGGCCGCGCCGCCGAGCGCGAGCAGCGCCACCATCAGCCACAGCGACCCCGCGAGGCCCGCCGCGGCCACTGAGAGGCCCCACAGGGCGATGACGACGGTCAGGGCGACCCCTTGCCTGCGGACCCGCCCCACCCAGCCGGAGAAGAGCCCTCCGACCGCCGAGCCGAGCGCGATGGACGCGGTCAGCCAGCCGAACGCCACCGGCGACCCGCCGAACCGCTCGGCCACGATCTCGGGGAACAGGGCGCGCGGCAGCGCGAAGGCCATCGCGATGATGTCCACCACGAACGACATCAGCACGACGGGGTGCCCGGCGATGAACCGCAGGCCCTCCACCACGGCCCGCAGGCCCGGCCGCGGCGCGTCCGGTACGCCCGTCGCGCCCGTCGCGCCCGTCGTGTCCGTGGCGTCCTTCGCGCCCGTGGCGTCCTGCGCGTCCGTCGCGTCCTTCGCACCCGTCGCGTCCTTCGCATCCCGTACGGCGGGCGCCGCCTGGCCGAGCGGTGGCAGCGGGGGCAGGCGCAGCGCGGCGTAGAAGCCCGCCCCGAACAGCACGACGTCGATCAGGTACGCCCCCGTGTAGCCGCCGTGCGCGAGCACCACGCCGGCCACCAGCGGCCCGATCACCGCGCCCATGCTGCTGACCAGGAAGTTCAGCGTGTTGGCCGCGGGCACCTCCTCGACCGGCACCAGGCGCGGGATGATCGCGCCGCGCACCGGGCTGGTGATCGCGAAGCCGGTCGAGTGCACGGCCATCGTCGCCAGCATCAGCCACACGTTGTCCACGCGCAGGGCCGACTGGGCCAGCAGCGCGATCGAGGCGGCCCACGCGATCACGGACCCGGCCAGCAGCAGCCGCCGCCGGTCCACCGCGTCGGCCACCGCGCCGCCCCACAGCCCGAAGATCACCAGCGGCACCAGCGTGACCGGGCCGAGCATGCCGACCCAGAACGAGGAGGAGGTGATGGCGAAGATCTGCGCGGCGACCGCGGTCGAGGAGAGCTGGAAGCCGATGAACGAGACGCCCTGCCCCCACCACAGCCGCCGGAACGCCGCCGTGCGCAGGGGCCGCGGATCGACGGCCACCCGGCTCCACAGCCCCTGCGGCATCGCGCGTACCCCCTGTGCTCATCCGGACGAAGCCCCTCATAGCGAACCATGGGCCGCCGGACGGCGATCAACAGGGGGCCGCGGCACATGAGCCCGGCTCAGGGGGCGAGCCGCTCCACCTTCCAGCCCGCGCCGTCCCTGCGGTAGCGCAGGCGGTCGTGCATCCGGTCGAGCTGGCCCTGCCAGAACTCCACCTCCATGGGGATCACGCGGTACCCGCCCCAGAACTCGGGCACCGGCACGTCGTCAGGGTCGGGCCAGCGCGCGGCCAGCTCCTCGTAGCGCGCGTCCAGCGCCTCGCGCGAGGGCACCACCGCCGACTGGCGCGAGGCCCAGGCCCCGATGCGCGAGCCGTACGGGCGGGAGGAGAAGTACGCGGCCGTCTCCTCGCGCGACACGCGCACCACCCGGCCCTCCACCCGCACCTGGCGGCGGATCGGATGCCAGGGGAACAGCAGGCACGCGCGCGGGTTCTCGCTCAGGTCGCGGCCCTTGCGCGACTCGTAGTTGGTGTAGAAGACGAAGCCCTCGTCCGAGCAGCCCTTCAGCAGGACCGTCCGGGCCGACGGACGGCCGCCCGAGGAGCTGGTGGCGAGCACCATGGCGTTGGGTTCGGGCACTCCGGCCGCGACCGCCTCGTTGAACCATACGGTGAACTGGGTCACCGGGTCCTTGGCGAGATCGGCTTCGAGCAGGGGTTCGCCCTCGTACGTACGTCGTAGCCCCGCCATCGCGGGCGGGCGCGGTGTGGCGTCCACGGGACGGTATTCTTGCGCGCTTGTTGGACCACTGCGCGAGTGCCCCTACCAGGGACTTTCGCGTTTCGGCGGGTCCGGCGCAGACCCATCACCGAGCAGGGGGTTGAATAAGACCCGCCGGTATCTCGACATCAAGGCTTTGACTTCAAGAAAGGGAGGCGGCCGAGAATGTCCGACTTCAAACCCGGGCTCGAAGGCGTCGTAGCCTTCGAGACCGAGATCGCGGAACCGGACAAAGAAGGAGGCGCCCTGCGGTATCGGGGCGTTGACATCGAAGAGCTGGTCGGCCGCGTCTCCTTCGGGCACGTGTGGGGCCTGCTCGTGGACAACGAGTTCCAGCCGGGTCTGCCCCCGGCCGAGCCCTACCCGATCCCCGTCCACTCCGGTGACATCCGCGTCGATGTGCAGAGCGCGCTGGCGATGCTCGCGCCCGCGTACGGCTTCGGCCAGCTTCACGACATCACGCCCGAGCAGGCCCGCGAGGACCTCGCCAGGGCCAGCGTCACGGCGCTGAGCTTCGTCGCCCAGTCCGCCCGCGGCCTGGGCCTGCCCATGGTGCCGCAGCGCCGGGTGGACGAGGCCAAGACCATCGTCGAGCGGTTCATGATCCGCTGGCGCGGTGAGCCCGACCCCAAGCACGTCAAGGCCATCGACGCCTACTGGACCTCCGCCGCCGAGCACGGCATGAACGCCTCCACGTTCACCGCCCGGGTCATCGCCTCGACCGGCGCCGACGTCGCCGCCGCCCTCTCCGGGGCCGTGGGCGCGATGTCCGGCCCGCTGCACGGCGGCGCCCCGGCGCGCGTGCTGCACATGATCGAGGAGGTCGAGCGCATCGGCAGCGCCGAGACCTACGTCAAGCAGGCGCTCGACAACGGCGAGCGGCTGATGGGCTTCGGCCACCGCGTCTACCGCGCCGAGGACCCGCGGGCGCGCGTGCTGCGGCGCACGGCCAAGGAGCTGGGCGCGCCGCGGTACGAGGTCGCCGCCGCGCTGGAGAACGCGGCCCTGGCCGAGCTGCACGCCCGCAAGCCCGACCGGGTGCTCGCCACCAACGTGGAGTTCTGGGCGGCGATCATCCTGGACTTCGCCGAGGTCCCGGCCCACATGTTCACCTCGATGTTCACCTGCGCCCGTACGGCCGGGTGGGCGGCGCACATCCTGGAGCAGAAGCGCACGGGCAGGCTGGTCCGCCCAAGCGCGAGGTACATCGGCCCGCCCCAGCGCTCGATCGACGACGTCCCGGGCGCGGCGGAGGTCATCGGCAAGTTCTAGAGAACTTTCTCACGCGTGCCGCGTGACCCTTCGCGGTGATTCGCCCGGAGATGTCACGCGGCACGCCACGCGCGGGCGTCTCACCATCCGGACCTGCGGCGGAACCACGAGATGGGCTCAGTACTCTTGGTCGAGTGGCTGACATCGTGATTCCCGCAGACATCAAACCCGCCGACGGCCGATTCGGCTGCGGACCGTCCAAGGTCCGCCCCGAGCAGCTCGCCGCCCTCGCCTCCGCGGGGGGCGCCGTGATGGGCACCTCCCACCGGCAGAAGCCGGTCAAGGAGCTCGTACGCAGGGTGCGCGAGGGCCTCGGGAGCCTGTTCGGCCTGCCCGAGGGCTACCAGGTCGTGCTCGGCAACGGCGGCACCACCGCCTTCTGGGACATCGCCTCCTTCGGGCTCATCCGCGAGAAGTCCCAGCACCTCAGCTTCGGCGAGTTCTCCTCCAAGTTCGCCACCGTGGCCAAGAAGGCCCCGTGGCTGGCCGAGCCCACCGTGATCTCCTCCGAGGTCGGCACCCACCCGCAGGCCCGGCCGGAGGAGGGCGTGGACGTCTACGCCCTGACCCACAACGAGACCTCCACCGGCGTCGCCATGCCGATCACCCGCGTCGTGGACGACGAGTCGCTGCTGCTCGTCGACGCCACCTCCGGCGCCGGCGGCCTGCCGGTCGAGGCCCGCGAGTTCGACGTCTACTACTTCGCGCCGCAGAAGAGCTTCGCCTCCGACGGCGGCCTGTGGGTCGCGCTGTTCTCGCCCAAGGCGCTGGCCCGCGTCGAGGAGATCGCCGCGAGCGGCCGGTACATCCCCGAGTTCTTCAGCCTGCCCACGGCGATCGACAACTCGGCCAAGGACCAGACCTACAACACCCCGGCCGTCGCCACGCTGTTCCTGCTGGCCGACCAGATCGAGTGGATGAACTCCAACGGCGGCCTGGCCTGGACCACCGCGCGCAGCGCCGACTCCGCCCAGCGCCTGTACACCTGGGCCGAGAAGTCGTCCTTCGCCACCCCGTTCGTGGCCGACCCGGCGCAGCGCTCCAACGTCGTCGGCACCATCGACTTCGCCGACAGCGTGGACGCCGCCGCCGTGGCCAAGATCCTGCGCGCCAACGGCATCGTCGACACCGAGCCGTACCGGAAGCTGGGCCGCAACCAGCTCCGCATCGCGATGTTCCCGGCGATCGACCCGGCCGACGTCGAGGCCCTCACCGCCTGCGTCGACTACATCGTCGAGCGCCTGTAGCCGCCGTCCCGACCCCTCGCGCGGCCGATCCCGCGCGAGGGCGCCCGTACGCACCCCCTCGCGCCCGTACGCACCCCGAGGCAAGGGTGGCACCGCACATGCGCCGAGCCCGCACCGCCGCGCCCCTGACGGCCCTGACGCTGGCCCTGCTCCTCCCCCAGGCCGCGCACGCCACGCCGCCCACCGGCGTGAGCAGCGTCATCGTGGCCAAGACGACGCACGCCGGGCGCGACTACGTCGTCCGCGAGATCACCATCGGCCCTGGCGGCGGCACCGGCTGGCACTTCCACCGCGGCACCCTGTACGCCCGGGTGCGCGTGGGCACGCTCACCCACACCGCCGCCGACTGCGTCACCATCCGCACCTACCACGCCGGCGACAGCCTGGTGGAGCCCAGCGGCCCGCAGCACGTGCACATGGGCGAGAACCGCGGCCCCGGCCCGCTGGTCCTGGACGTCCTCTACGTCAACCCCGCCGGCAGCGCCCTTTCCGAGGACGCCCCGGCCCCGCCGTGCGCCGCGTGAGCACCCCGCGCCCGCCCGCCCAGGCGGTCGCCGTGCCCCCTCCCGAACGAGCCGCCCGCCGGAGACGACGTCCACGGTCGCGGCGATGGGGAGGTGGCCGTCAGGCGAGGTGTCCGAGCATCAGGGCGGCGACCACCGGGCCCAGGTACAGCAGGGGGAAGACGACGGTCGCGTACGAGCGCGCCCGGAGCACGGTGACGACGGCTCCGGCGAAGTACAGCACCAGGCCGATCCCGGCCAGGACGCCGATGACCGGCACGAACAGCCCGGCAAGCAGGCCCGCGGCCCTGCGGCCTTGGCCGCGCCGAGCCAGGTCCACCACGAGCGGGGGACGCCGTAGTCCGTCAGCGGCTTCACGACCCACTCGGCTCGCCGCAGGAGGGAGAAGGCGGAGAAACCCACCCAGAGGGCGGCCAGGACGGTGACGATGGTGGCGGTGGTGGACACGGGGACCCTCCCTAACAGGTGCTTTCTAGTGACACCGATCCTGCGGGCCCCGGTTGATAACTCCGCGATGCGTTCACGATGCGCGGCATCCCGCCCCACCTCCGGCGCCCGGCCACCTCCGATCGCCCCGCCGGGGCCCGGTGGCCCGCGGCGCGTGCCGCATGGGCCAGACCCCCGCCCCCGGCAAGATCTTCCGCCCGTATGCCATAGGGTCGCTGGAGGTCGTTTGCCGATCCTTGAACATGTGGGGTGAGTTTCGCGTTGCGCACAGGTGGAGGGCCCGGGGGCGCCCAGGCTCGCAGCCTCGGCTATCTGATGTTCGCCAGCCGCTGGCTGCAGGCGCCGCTCTACCTGGGGCTGATCGTGGCCCAGGGCATCTACGTCTGGCAGTTCATGGTCGAGCTGTGGCACCTCATCCACGACGTCATCGGCGGCACCCTGCCCGCCGACTTCAAGCCCGACGCGGCCGTGATGCTGGCCGTCCTCGGCCTGATCGACGTCGTGATGATCTCCAACCTGCTCATCATGGTGATCGTCGGCGGTTACGAGACCTTCGTCTCCCGGATCAACCTGGACGGCCACCCCGACGAGCCGGAATGGCTCTCCCACGTCAACGCCAACGTCCTGAAGGTCAAACTGGCCACCGCCATCATCGGCATCTCCTCGGTCCACCTGCTGCAGTCCTTCATCAAGGCCGCCTCCTCGGACCAGAAGACCCTTCTGTGGCAGACCCTCATCCACCTGGCCTTCGTCGCCTCCGCGATCGGCCTGGCCGTCATCGACCGCCTCCTCACGGCCTCCCCCGCCGAACGCACCAGCCCCCGCCCCTACCCCCACGAACCGGTCAAGACCCCCGACTGAAGCCGGCCCCGGTGCCGGTACGGACCTGGATGAGGGCGTGGGTGCCGGCGGTGCGCCAGGTGGGGGTCTGGGCGTCCAGGGTGGTGGCGGTCTGGGGGGTGAGGCCGGTCACCACGTCCGACTTGACGGTGCGCAGGGCGGCCACCGGGCCGGGGAAGTAGCCGGTGACCTCGGCGAAGGGGGTGGTCGGGGGCCAGTGGCGGTCGCCGGCCAGGCGGCGGTAGTTCAGGTCGCCCTTCATGACGGTGACCTTCGCCGCCGCGAACTCCCGGCGCAGGTCGTCGGGCATGTCCCGGTAGGGCAGGGGGGCACAGGCGAACGGGTGGGTCCACAGGCGCAGGCGGCCGTCGCGCAGCGCCTGGGTGAGCCTGGCGCCGACCCTCGCGGCCTCGCCGGAGCCCGCGGTCAGGCGGGCCAGGCAGGCAAGTACGTCCGTGGCCGTGGCGTCGGAGACGTAGTACGGGTGCGGCTTGACCATGAGGCCGACCTCGCCGGCGCGGCCGGAGGCGAGCAGGTGGTCGATGAGGGCCAGGTCGGCCAGGAGCTCGCGGGCGGCGTTGTCGGCCACCACGTGCACCAGGCCGCCGTCCAGCAGCGGCCACAGCGCCGCCGAGTCGTCGGCGGCCAGGGCGCCCGTGGGGCCGGACGCGGTGGCGGTGATCGTGAAGCCGAGGTCGGCCAGGTTGCCCCACAGGGCGGTGGTGAGCAGGGCGTGCTCGCGCTCGGCCTCGGTGAGGGACTCGCGGGCGTCCAGGGCCGCCAGATCGGCGGCGAAGGCGTCGCCGGCCAGCTCGGCCCGCTTGAACGGCGCGAAGGGGTCCACGCCCTGCCAGGCGCCGGTGAAGTAGCCGGTGGCCTCCAGCAGGCGGCGGTAGAAGTAGGACTCCGACCACAGGAACGGCAGGCTCGGCCAGGGACGGCCGAAGTGCTCCTTGCCCCAGACCTGCCACAGGGCGAGGTCGGGCGCGTCGGGCGGCAGCGTGGCGACCAGGTCGTGCCGCGACTCGCGCAGCAGCTCGGCCAGGGCGCGGCGTTCGGCGGGACCGTACGGCAGGGCCTGCTCGATGCGGCGGATCAGGGCCGGGTGGCGCTCGTGGAAGACCCCCCACGGGAACGAGCCCGGTTCGGCACAGGTGATCGGCGGCGCGGAGATATCGCTCATCGCCGCCTATTATTCGCGGCGGGCCGGGCTAGTAGTCCAGCGAGTACGGGCTCGGCCGCCGCGTGACCTCCGGCCGCTTGCGGCGCAGCACCCACGCGGCCACGACGCCGCCGATGAGGCCGAACAGGTGGCCCTGCCAACTGATGCCCGGCTGGTTGGGCAGCAGGCCCTCAAGCAGCGAGTAGTACGTGATCGCCACGCCCACGCCGACCGCGATGTCCAGGACCCTGCGGTCGAACAGGCCCCGGGCCACGACGAAGCCGAAGTAGCCGAAGACGAGCCCGCTCGCGCCGACGGTGATGTAGCCCGCGGCGGTGAACAGCCACACGCCCACGCCGCTGACCAGGATGATGATCAGGCTGGCGGCGGCGAAGCGGCCCAGGCCGCGGAAGGCGGCCAGGAAACCCAGGATGAGCAGGGGCAGCGAGTTGGCCATCAGGTGGCCGAACCCGGCGTGCAGGAACGGCGCGAACAGGATGCCCGACAGGTGGTCGGGGTTGTGGGCGATGATGCCGTAATAGTCGAGCGCGCCGCCCAGGCCGTAGTCGATGAACTCCAGCAGCCACATGGCGGCCAGCATCACCACCATGATCACCGCCGCTCCGAGGGCACCCGTCAGCACGCCGAGGCCGCGGGTCTTCCACTGCTGGGAGCGTGACGGGTCGGGCGAGTGATAACCGGTGGGGTAGTCGCTCATCTACTCTCCTGCCGCTACAGAGGATGAGCGGGATCTGCCCTTGGCGAAGCCGCTCACACCTTTACCGTACGCAGGAAAACGCCCGAGCGCGCCCATCCGTTCCCCGGGAACGGACGGACGCGCCCGGAACGCCGTGCCGCTACTCGCCCTTCCACCGGGGGGCGCGCTTCTCGGCGAAGGCCGCCGCGCCCTCCATGGCGTCCTTGGAGCCGAACACCGGGTTGATGATCGGCGCCTGCTTCTTGAACATCTCCTCGACGCTCCAGTCGGCGGACTCGATGATGATCCGCTTGGTCGCGGCGAGGGCCATCGGGGCGTTGGCGGCGATCTTCCTGGCCAGCTCCACGGCCCCGGCCAGCGCCTCGCCCGCCGGGGTGATCCGGTTGACCAGGCCCAGCTCGTACAGGCGGGAGGCCGGGTAGTGGTCGCCGGTGAGCGCGATCTCCATGGCGATGTGGTACGGGATGCGCCGCGGCAGCCTCATGATGCCGCCCGCGCCCGCGACCAGCCCGCGCTTTGGCTCGGGCAGGCCGAAGGTGGCCGCCTCGGACGCCACGATCAGGTCGCAGGACAGCGCCATCTCGAAGCCTCCGGCGAGGGCGTACCCCTCGACGGCCGCGACCATCGGCTTCTTCGGCGGCGCCTCCGCGAGGCCGCCGAAGCCCCTGCCCTCCACGACCGGGAAGTCGCCGGAGAGGAACCCCTTCAGGTCCATCCCGGCGCAGAAGGTGCCCCCCGCGCCGGTGAGCACGTACGCCGAGACGTCCTTGCGCTCCTCCAGCTCGTCGATCGCGGCGACGATCCCGCGCGCGACGGCGCCGTTCACCGCGTTCTTCGCCTTGGGCCGGTTGATCGTGATGACCGCGACCCCGTCGTCCACCTCGACGAGTACCTCGTCAGACACTACTGGCCTCCCTGCGCGGATCGGGCTACTTGGGCTGGAAGCGGATGCCGCCGTCGAAGCGGACGACCTCCGCGTTGATGTAGTCGTTCTCGATCAGCGAGCGCACCAGGTGGGCGAACTCGTCGGCGCGGCCCATCCGCTTCGGGAACACGACCGGGGCCACCAGCTTGGCCTTGAACTCCTCGGCGTTGGGCGCGAAGCCGTAGATCGGGGTGTCGATGATGCCGGGGCAGATCGTGTTCACCCGTACGCCGATCGCCGCCAGGTCGCGGGCCGCGGGCACGGTCATGCCCACGATGCCACCCTTGGACGCGGAGTAGGCGACCTGCCCGGTCTGCCCCTCCAGCGCCGCGACGGACGCGGTGTTGATCACGACGCCGCGCTGACCGTCCTCGTCCACCGGCTCGGTCTTGGCCACGGCCGCCGCCCCGATGCGCATCAGGTTGAACGTGCCGATCAGGTTGACGTCGATGACCTTCCGGTACGCCGCGAGGTCGTGCGGGGCTCCGTCACGGCCGACGGTGCGCGCCGCCCAGCCGATGCCCGCGCTGTTGACGATCACGCGCAGCGGCTTGCCCGCCGCCGCCGCGGTGTCCACCGCCGCCTGGACCTGCTGCTCGTCGGACACGTCGCACTTGACGAACACGCCACCGATCTCGTCGGCGACGGCCTTGCCGCGCTCCTCGTTGAGGTCGGCGACCGTGACGAGCACGCCCTTCGCCGCCAGCTCGCGCGCCGTGGCCTCGCCGAGGCCGCTGGCGCCGCCCGAGATGATTGCTCCTGCTCCGTTCAGCTCCATGATGCGGACCTTAACGCGCCTACCGAATGAAGTTCTACTCGGGGTGGGGTAAAACTCCCGTCCGCTCCGCGCACGGCCCCGAGAACCGTCCGCAGACAGCGCGGGGACGGGCAGGGGCAGGGGCAGGGGCGGGGCGGGGACGGGCTGCGGACGGTGCCGGGGACCGGCCAGAGACCGGCCCGCGGGTGGGGCCGAGGACGGGCCGCAGACAGGCCGCAGATGAGCCAGGGACGGGCCGCCGACGACACCGGAGACCCGCCGGAGACCGGCCCTCGCGGGCAGGGCCGGGGACAGGCCGCAGAGGGGGCGGGGACGGGCCGCGGACCGCGCCGAGGACCGGCCGGAGACCGGCCCGCGGGCGGGGGCCGGGGACAGGCCGCAGACGGGCCCCGTGGGCAGGGCTGGCGACAGGCCGCAGACGAGCCAGGGACGGGCCGCCGACGGCACCGAAGACCGGCCAGAGACCCGCCCCCGCAGGCGCGGCCGAGGATAGGTCGCAGACAGGCCGCAGACGGGTCGGGGACGGTGTCGGGGACCGGCCGGAGACCGGCCTCCGCAGGCGGGCCGGGGAGGGGCCGGAGGCAGCCCGGGGAGAGCCCGGGGAGAGCCCAGGGACAGCCTAGGGATACCCCGGGGGGCAGCCCGGGAAGCGGCTCAGACGTCGGTGGCCACGGCGGTGTTGACGTCGGGGTAGACCTTGATCCGCCGGTCGAGCCCGGTCGTGCGCAGGATGCGCGCCACCGGCGCCTGTGGGGCCGCCAGGCTCACTCCGCCGCCCTCGCCCGTGGCCAGCCGCCACGCCTCGATCAGCACGGACAGCCCGCTGGAGTCCATGAACGACAGCGCGGTCAGGTCGAGCACCAGCCGGGCGCCGTCCTGTTTGATCGCGTCGCGCACTTCGTCACGCAGGAACGGGGCCGTGAAGAGGTCGAGCTCGCCCTCGACCGCCACCACCACGGCATCGCCGACGGCGTGCCGTGCCAGCCGTAACTTCATCTGCCCATCCTCCCCGGCGACACCTCACGGCGACGAGGCCGACCCCAACTTTACTTCTCGATACCACCGGACGGCCCGCCGGCGACCTCGGCCTGACCGGGAGGACGCCCCGCCGTGACCTCGGCGGATACGCCGACGACCAGGACGGCGAGGTGCCACTGCTCAACCCGCTCTACTATGCCACCCCCGCCGCCGGGAGGGCCGCATACGCGGACATCGCCCAGGCATCCCTCAGGAACGGGCACCGGGGATCGCGAAGCCGTACGGGAGCTCCAGGCGGTGCTCGGAGAGCAGGGCCTCGTCGGCCAGGATCTCGCGGGTCGGGCCGTCGGCGGCGATCACGCCGTCCGAGAGGATCAGGGCGCGTTCGCACAGCTCCAGGGCGTACGGCAGGTCGTGGGTGACCATGAGCACGGTCACGTCGAGCGAGCGCAGGATCTCGGCCAGCTCGCGGCGGGAGGCGGGGTCGAGGTTGGAGGACGGCTCGTCCAGGACCAGGATCTCCGGCTCCATGGCCAGCACCGTGGCCACCGCCACCCGGCGCCGCTGCCCGAAGGACAGGTGGTGCGGCGGCCGGTCGAGCGCGTCGAGCATGCCGACCCGCTCCAGCGCGTCGTGCACCCGGCGCTCCAGCTCCGCGCCGCGTACGCCGAGGTTGGCCGGGCCGAAGGCGACGTCCTCGCGGACGGTGGGCATGAACAACTGGTCGTCCGGGTCCTGGAAGACCAGGCCCACGCGGCGCCTGATCTCCTTGAGCGTGTCGCCGCGCACGGGCAGCCCGGCGACCGTCACGGTGCCGTGCCCGGCGGTCAGGATGCCGTTGAGGTGCATGACCAGGGTCGTCTTGCCGGCGCCGTTGGGGCCGAGCAGCGCGACCCGCTCGCCGCGCTCGATCCGCAGGTCCACGCCGTAGAGCGCCTGCGTGCCGTCGGGGTAGGCGTACGCGAGCCGGGCGACCTCCAGCGACGGCGGCGCCCCCGCCCCGGCCCCCGGGGCCGAATACGACGCCCCGGCCCCCGGGGCTGTAGGCGGGGCCCCGGGTTCCGCTGCCGGAGGCGGCGCCCCGGGTTCCGCTGCCGGAGGCGGCGCTCCAGGTTCCACTGGCGACGGCGGCGCCTCGGGCTCACCCGCCGCGACCGAAAGCGGCGATGCGTCCGGCTCTGTACGGCTCACGGCGCCCCCATCTCACATCACGTACCACAGCCCCAGGACAAGCAGCGCCAAGCCCGGCAGAAGCCCGGCGACACCCCATTGTCCCCTCGATGCCGACAAATCCTGAATTATCGGCATCGACCCGGCATACCCCCGGCTCAGCATCGCCAGATGCACCCGCTCCCCCCGCTCGTACGAGCGGATGAACAGCGCCCCCGCCGAGCGCGCCACGACCGGGATGTGCCGGACGTCGCGCGCGACGAACCCGCGCGACTCCCGGGCCACCCGCATGCGCCGCATCTCGTCCAGGACCACGTCCATGTAGCGCAGCATGAACATCGCGATCTGCACCAGCAGCGGGGGCACCCGCAGCCGCTGCGCGCCCAGCAGCAGCATGCGCGGCTCGGTCGTGGCGGCGAGCAGGACGCTGGCGACCACGCCGAGCGTCGCCTTGGCCAGGATGTTCCAGCCCGCCCACAGGCCCTCGACGCTCAGCGACAGCCCGGCGACCTCCACCCGCTCGCCCAGGCCGACGATCGGCAGCGCCACCGCGAACACCACGAACGGCACCTCGATCACCATGCGGCGCAGCACGAACCCGGGGGGTACCCGGGCCACGGCCGCGACCACGGCCAGCAGCGCCGCGTACACGGCGAAGGCCGCGACGTACTCGCGCGGCGTGGCCACCACGACCACCGCGAAGGCCGCCGCCGCCAGCAGCTTGCACTGGGGCGGCAGCCGGTGGACGGGCGAGTCGCCCGGCCGGTGGATGCGGTGGTGGTGGCCCGCGCCCATCAGGCGTCCACCCGCTCCTCACCGCGCGCGCCCTCGGCCAGGCGCCGGCCGCGGCGGCGTACGGCGAAGAACAGGCCGCCGCCGACCGCGAGCGTCACCCCGACCCCGATCAGCCCGGCCACGCCGACCGGGATGCCGCCGGACTCGCCGTAGTCGGCCAGCGGCTGCTCGCCCAGCGCGTGGTCGGTGGCCACGGCGCCGAAGCCCTTGTCCTCCGCGACGCGTTCGAGGCCGTCGGGCGAGGAGGAGGCGTAGAAGCTGGCGATCCCGGCCAGCAGCGCGGTGACGACGATGCCCGCGAGCAGGAACCCGCCGGGCCGCGCCGCGCCCGTGCGGGCCGGGGCCGCCGCCGCGGGCGCGACCTCGGAGGTGGTGCCGTCGGCGGCGCGCAGCAGCAGCGGGCCGGCCAGCCCGCGCGCGCCGTACACCAGGTCGGGACGCACGGCCAGCACCGCGCTCACGGTCGCGCCGGTGATCAGCGCCTCGCCGATGCCGATCAGCACGTGTACGCCGCCCATCGCCGCGGCCACCGCGCCCACCTCGATCGGGGCGTTGCCGCCGAGCCAGAACAGCAGCGTGAACACCAGCGCCGAGGCGGGCACCGACAGCAGCGCGGCCACCGCCGAGGAGGCCACCACCGCGCCGCGCCCGCCGCCCAGAATCCGGGTCAGCGCCCGGAAGACCGCCCACCCGACGACCACCGTGACGATGCCCATCAGCGTGATGTTCACCCCGAGCGCGGTCAGCCCGCCGTCGGCGAAGAAGAATCCCTGCACGAGCAGCACCACGGCCAGGCACAACACGGCTGTGTACGGCCCGACGAGCACCGCCGCGAGGGCGCCGCCGAGCAGGTGGCCGCTGGTGCCGAGGGCCACGGGGAAGTTCAGCATCTGCACGGCGAAGATGAACGCCGAGACCAGCCCGGCCATGGGGGCCGTGCGGTCGTCCAGCTCGCGCCGGGCCCCGCGCAGGCACACGGCGACACCGGCCGCGGCCACGGCACCTGCGGAGACGGATACGGCGACGTTGAAGAAGCCATCGGGAACGTGCACAACAGCCTCCGAAGTGGGATATCTCCCCCAACCTTAGGCCACGCGCATGTAGTTGCAACATAGTGGCATTAACCACTCAAGCGTCGTAACAACCGGCGGGCGAGGCCGCGTACGCGGTGGACCCCGCGCACCGGCGTCACGCGCACGACGGCGCTGAGCCGCCCCTTGCCCGCCGTCGGGTACGGACGGACGGACCACCTGCGGGTGCCGCGCCACCAGGCCCGCGGCGGCGGCAGGTCGTCGGCCACGCCCGCGGCCTCCACCCGGAACCGCAGCGGCGGGCCGCCGAGATCCAGCTCCAGGTAGGCGTCCCAGATGCCGGGCCCAAACCGGCCGAAGGGCTGCACGGCCCGGAACGCCCCGCCGGCCCGCGCCGCCACCGGAGCGGCCCGTTCGTCGCCGCCGCGCCGCTCCCGCCACACCATCGCGCGCACCGACTCGGGGGCCGGCGGCCCGTCGCCGTCCAGCGAGATCCGCCCGTCGAGGACCAGCCGACGGCCCCACCGCCAGCGCACCGCGTCGAGCCGGGCCGCGCAGCGCACCGCGACGACGTGACCGCCGACGTCCAGGCTCAGGTTGCCGTGGGAGCGGGTGTAGAAGGGCAGCACGGCCGGTCCGCCGCACAGCCGGGGCACCGGCGCGGTCGCCTCGTGGTCGCGCTCGGCGCCGAGCCTGGCCTGCCGGGTCACGCCCTCGCAGGCGACCGCGACGTACGCGTGCCACACCCCGGACGGCAGCTCGCCTGGGTCGAAGGCCACGGTGAACCGCGTGCCGCCCGATTCGGCCGGGTAGACGCGGGCGGGGACGGGATCGCCCTTCTGCCGCAGCACCAGCGAGACCGCGCACGCGGCCGGGTCGAGCCAGGCCCCGTCGTCGGAGCCGGCGCCGGCGAGCGAGGCCGTGCCGCGCACGACGAGGCGGCCCTCGGCGTCCCACCACAGGCCGGTGAGCGCGCATCGTACGGACGCGGCCTCGACCCGGGCCAGGCGGACCAGCCGGTCGATGTCGTGCAGCGCGTCGAGCCGCTGCCGGTTGACCTCGTCCAGCCGCTCGCGCACGCCCTCGGTCAGCCACCGCGCGCACAGCTCGCCGACCTCGGCCGCGATCTGCTCGCGCCGGGCCGGATCGGCGGCCAGGAACGGCGCGCCGAGCTGGGCCAGGGCGTCGAGCTTGAAATGACGGCGCAGCAGGTGGTCGCGGAGCGGCCCCGGCGGCACGTGCCGGGTCATCAGCTCCATGGGCCGCCGGATCATGCGCAGCCAGGCGACCGGGTCGCGGCTGCCGGGATCCTGCATGACGCTGCTGCCGTCGGGGCGGTCGATCAGGTGGTAGCAGTCGTAGTCGGCCACCACCGAGATCACCTCGGCGTGGCAGTAGGCGTGGGCGGTGAACACGATGTCCTCGCCCACCCGCAGCTCCTCGTCGAACCGGATGCGGTGGTGCTCCAGCATCTCGCGCCGGAACAGCTTGAAGCAGCACAGGCTGTTGTAGACGGCGCTGTCGCGCAACGGCACCCGGTCGGCGTTGGCGTGGAACATCGTCGTCGGGGCCCGGCGGCCGTGCCCGACGATCTTGCCGAGCACGATGTCGGAGCCGTTGCGGTCGGCCATCGCGAGCATCCGCGGCAGCGCCTCGGGCCCCAGGTAGTCATCGGCGTCGCAGAAGAAGACGTACCGGCCGCGGGCGCGGTCGAGCGCGATGTTGCGCGCCCGCCCCGCCCCCACCGGGCGGTCCATGGTGACGACCCGGACCACCCCGGGGTGGTGCTCGGCGTACAGGCGGAGCAGGCTCGCGCTGCCGTCGGTGGACGCGTCGTCCACCACCAGGACCTCCTTGGCCACCCGCTGCACCAGCAGCGAGGTCAGGCAGCGGTCGAGCCACGGCCCGCAGTCGCGCGCGGGCACGATCACGCTGACGTCGATGTCGCGCAGCACCCGCGCCCGGACCGGCACGGGGCGCGGGTGGGGGACGCCATGCCGCTCGGCCGTGCGGACGGAGACGGGATGATGACCGTGTGTGTCCATCACACTTCAGTATGTGACGGCACGATGGGCCGCGCGGCCGATCCCCGGGCATAGCCGGAACGCCAGGTGAACGAGGCCCCGCTTCGGCCGCGTCCCCTCCTACCGTCCGAGGCATGACCCGAAGACGGGCGCCCGCCCCGGCCGCCTGCTCGCCCTGGCGGTGGTCGGCGTTCTCACCCGGAGGTGAGGCTCAAGCCACTCCGGCCAGGCGGGCGGCCAGGTCGGCCTCGGCTCCCTCCAGGTCTCGCCCCCGGTAGCCGACGTGGCCGTCGGGCCGGACGACGTAGACGGTCCCGGCCTCGGCGTCGTAGCGCCGGTGCAGCACGCCGTCCGGGTCGGCCAGGCCGCCCGCGCCGCCCTTGCCGATCACTCGGACGACTCGGGCGGCGAGTCGCGAACCGTACCGGTTCTCCAGTTCCTTGGCCGAGCGCAGGAGCGGCTCGGCGGGTGAGTCCGCGGCGAAGATCAGGGCCACGTGCCGGGGCCCGCGCAGCGCCTCGTGCAGCCGCTGCACGCCGTCCGCCCGTACGGGGCCGTCCCAGGCGCGGGCGCCCGGCCGGGGACCGCCGTCCCAGCGGCCCGACTCGCGGGACAGCGGGCTCTTCGGGTATCCGATCTTGAGCTGGGAGATCACGCCGAGCACCAGCTTCTGGAACCTCGGCCGGTTCAGCAGGGCGGGCATGAGGTGCGGGGCCACGTGCCCGCGCACGAGGTGTGCCAGGTGGGATTCGGATAGAACCACGCCGAACGCCCGGTCCGTGGTGCGCAGCAGCGCCGCGCCGACGGGATGACGCTCGGCGTCGTAGGTGTCGAGCAGGTCCTCGGTGGCGCCGGCCGCCACCAGCGCCAGCTTCCAGGCCAGGTTGTAGGCGTCCTGGATGCCGGTGTTCATGCCCTGGGCGCCGACGGGGCTGTGGATGTGCGCGGCGTCACCGGCCAGGAAGGCGTGCCCGGCCCGGTAGCGCGGCACGCCCCGGCGGTGGAGCCGATAGCGCGACACCCACGACGCTTCGACGATCTTCGCGGGGACGGGAAGGCGCTCGTCGAGCAGCCGCTGGAAGTCGGCGAGGCTCGGATCCCCCTCACCGGGCGGCACGTTCCCGAACACCCGGAAGCGTCGGGCTCCCGGCATCGACCAGGCCGCCAATATGCCGTTGCCGGGGAAGACGTAGAGCTGGCCGTCGGGCAGCTCCCACTCCAGCCGGGCGTCGGCCATGATGAACTCGTCGTGGTAGGTCACGCCGTCGAAGGGAATCCCGGCCCCTTCACGCACGGCACTGTGCGCCCCGTCGCACCCGATGATCCACCGGGCCCCGGCCTCCTCCACGCGGCCGCCGGCGTGGCGGAGGGTGGCCACAACCCCGTCCCCCACCTCGCGGTACGCCTCCAGCGCCACCCCGCGCTCGATCGTCACCTCCAGCCGCTCCAGATGCTCGGCGAGCAGCGCCTCGGTGTGGTCCTGCGACAGCATCAGCGGCTGCGGATAGGCCGTGTCCAGCTCGTCCGAATTCGACACATCGACGCCGAAGCGGAGCCGGACCGGCTCGCGTCCCGGGAAGACGCCCGTGAACCCGTCCACGACGCGCCCGCGCTCCAGCGCGTCGCCGGCGACGCCCATGTCGTCGAAGATCTCCAGCGTCCGCGGCTGGACGACGAGCGCCCGGGACGTCGTGGCGGGCGCGGGAGCGCGGTCGATCAGCCGCGGAGTGAGGCCGTGCCGCCGCAGCTCGGCGGCCATCGTGAGTCCGGTCGGCCCAGCACCGACCACCAGTACGTCGGTCATGACGCCAGCCTAATTCATCATTTGATGAATAAGAAGGGGCCGCCGGACAGGTAACGAGAAACCGGCCACCGCGGCCCGATGGGGACGCCGGGTGCACGAGGACGCGGCTTCACCCGAAGGCGCGCCGCAGCAGCTCCCGGCCCTCGGCGGCCAGCCAGCCCCGGAAGTCCAGCAACCCCGGGTGCAGCGCCCGCAGCGCCGGGATGTCGGCCTGCCAGCCGCCGAAGGACCGGGAGCGGCGCACGGCCGTCTCGTCCACGCCCGCGTCCCTGAGCGCCTCGTCGCCCAGCGGCTCGACCGGGACCTCGCGGCCCAGCGCCTCCGCCATGGCCGCCACCAGCTCGTCCCGGGGCAGCTCGTCGCCCGCGATCTCCAGGGCCTGGCCCGCGAACCGCTCCGGGTCGGCGAAGGCCAGCGCGGCGAACACGCCGATGTCGCGTACCGCGATGAGCTGCACCGTGGCGTGCGGCGGGATGGTCCGCACCAGCGGCGCCGCCCCCAGCGCGCCGTACGTCGGGTGGGCGTGGTTCTCCATGAACATGACGGGCCGCAGGATCGTCGCGGTCAGGCCCAGCTCCCGGATGCGCTGCTCGATGCGCCACTTGGTCTCCCAGTGCGGGATGCCGGTGCCGCGCTCGGCGCCGCCGACGGAGGCGTACACGAGATGCCGTACGCCCGCCGCGTGCGCCGCCTCGGCCACGTTGACGCCCATCCGCACCTCGTCCTCGCCGCGCTCCGGCCGACCGGCCGCCGGCTGCACGCTGAACACGCCGTAGGCCCCCGCCACCGCCGCGTCCAGGGACGCCCGATCCGCCATGTCGCCCGCCACGACCTCGGCCCCCGCCTCCGCCAGCTCCTCGACCGCGGCGCGCCCGGGGTCGCGCGCCAGCACGCGCACCCGCCACCCGTCCTCCAGCAGCCAGCGCGCCGTCGCCCCGCCCTGCTGCCCCGTAGCGCCCGTGACCAGGATCACCTGTTCCATGCCGACACCTTCCCGTGAAACCGGAGCACCGCTCCGCGCGTGCCTCGATAATAATCGGAGCACCGCTCCGGCTGTCAACGGAGACCGAGCACATGGGATGATGCGTTCGATGCCGGACACCACAGCGCCCATGCGCGCCGACGCGCGCCGCAACTACGACCTGCTGCTCGAAGCGGCGAGGGCCGCCTTCGCCGAGCACGGGGTGGACGCGTCCCTGCGCGACGTCGCCCGCCGGGCCGGAGTCGGCATCGGCACCCTCTACCGCCACTTCCCGACCCGCGAGGCACTGGTCGAGGCGCTGCTGTCACACCGGTTCGAGCACCTGCGCGACCGGGCGCACGCCCTGCTCACCGCCCCCGATCCCACGGACGCGCTCCTGGAGTGGCTCACCGCGCTGACCCTCGGCTCCGCGACGTACCGCGGCCTGCCGGAGTCCGTCATGTCCGCCCTGAGCGACGACACCTCCGACCTGCACGCCTCCTGCGTCGCCATGCGCGCCGCCGGCGAGGCCCTGCTCACCCGGGCGCAGCAGGCCGGCTCCGTACGCCCCGACGTGACGATCAACGAGGTGCTGGCGCTCTGCGCGGGCATCGCGTGGTCGGCGGAGCACTCCGCCGGCACCGCCCTCCCCACCCGCCTGCTGACCCTCGCGATGACCGGCATGACGACGCCGGGCACCGCCGAGGGCGCCTGAGCCGCCGGCCGTACGATCACGACCAGAGGTCGAACGCCCCCCGGAACGCCTCCACGACCACGAACGCCTCCGCCCCGGCCCGTGCCCGCAGCTCGGCGAACAACCTCGCGTTCGCGGCGTCGAGCCGCTCGTTGAACCCCTCCGAGGCCGGCACCTCGTAGGCGTCCAGCGTCTGCGCGGACAGCCGCGTCCCCTCCCACTCGGCCGACTCCAGCCAGACAGGAGGCCGGCGAAGGCCGGGGTCCACCTCCCAGCCGCGCTCCCCCAGCGCGCGAACCGCCGCGTCCAGCGCCCGCCGGGGTCGTGGGTGGTAGTGGCACGGCCACCTTCGGCGGCCCTGCCGGCGGTGTTTCCGGCCTAGCCTCGAAGGCGTGGACAGAGACAACGCGCTCGGCCGGTTCCTGCGCGCACGCCGTGAGCTGGTGCGGCCCGAGGATGCCGGGCTGCCGCCCGGAGGTTCGCGCCGGGTCGCGGGGCTGCGGCGGGAGGAGGTCGCCCGGCTGGCCGGGGTCAGCACGCACTACTACGTGCGGCTGGAGCAGGGGCGCGAGCGGCACCCGTCGGCCCAGGTGGTGCAGGCGCTGGCCCGGGCGCTGGCGCTGGAGGAGGACGCGACCGCGTACCTGCACGAGCTGGCGCGGCCGGCCTCCGGCGCGCGGCGTCCCCGTCCGCGCCGGGAACGGGTCAGCCCGAACCTGCTGCGCATGATGGCCGCCTGGCCGCAGACCCCCGCGGTGGTCCTGGGCCGCCGCCTGACCGTGCTCGCGCACAACGACCTCGGCAAGGCGCTGTTCGACGGGCACGCGTACAGCGGAGACCTGGTCAGGCTGGTGTTCCTCGACCCCGGCATCCGGGTCACCACCGTCTCCCCCGGCGTCGTGGAGTCGGAACTCGCCGACACCATCACCGAGCCCGGCGCGAAGGAGGCGATGCGGACCTACCGGGCGGAGTCCATCCCGGCCGACGCCATCGCCGCGGCCATCTCCTACGCCATCTCCCAGCCCGCCGACGTGGACGTCAACGAACTGATCATCCGCCCGGCCGCCCAACGGTGACCGGGACGACGGCCCGGCCGGGCCCCGGCACGGCCGGCGCTAGCGGCGCAGCAGCAGGCGCAGCAGGCGCAGCGCCCGCGATCGGCGGCCCGGGTCGGCCGAGAACATGTAGATCACGGCGGGGGTGGTCAGCAGCACAGCGCTCACCGCGACAAGGGCATGGGACAACACGGTCATGAGCTTCCCCTTCACGAGTTCCGCGCTCCCTCTCCACTGATCTCGTAGGGACGCGAGACCAGGATGTGGCCTGCCCAGGCGCCGTTGACGACGTGCTCCAAGGTCTTACCTCATCCGATGAATCCGGACATCGGTTGACAGACGCTGACACGCGGCGTCCCGGGTGACGACATGCAGGCAGGGCGAGTCCGCGTACAGGGCTTTACATTTTCTGACGCTCCGCGATGCTGAGAGCACCATGACTTCGCGAAGCCCGCTGCCGGGTGAGGACGCGCTGGCCGTCCTGCGCAGGCGTCTGCGAGAGCTGTATCTGCACGCGGGCGAGCCCAGCCTGCGGATGCTGGCCAAGCAGACGGGCGCGATGAGCCACACCACCGCGTACGCGGTGATCCGCTGCGACAGACTGCCGCGGTGGGGCTACCTGGAGCTCGTCGTCGAGGCCCTGCACGGCGACGTCGCGGAGTTCAAGACACTGTGGGTGGACGCCCGCAACCTGCGGCCTGCGCCCTCTCCCCAGGCCGGGCCCGTGATCCAGGCGGAGGATCACCAGGGGCCGGCCCTCGATCCGGGGCGGGAGCTGTACCAGCCGGTGGGCGAACCGCCGGCGGGTCACTCCGGTCCCATCTGGTCGCTGGTCTTCCATCCGGACGGGCATACGGTGGCGAGCGCCGGCGGCGACGGAACGGTGCGGTTGTGGGACGCCACCACGGGAGAGCCCGTGCGGGAGCCGCTGCGAGGCCACGAGGGCGTCGTCCAAGCGGTGGCCTTCCACCCGGACGGACGCCTGCTGGCCAGCGCCGGCAGCGACAAGAGCATCCGGCTGTGGGACGCCGACTCCGGGCGAGCGGTGGGAGAGCCGCTGCGGGGCCACACCAGCAGTGTCTGGTCGGTGGCCTTCCACCCGGACGGGCGCGTTCTCGCCAGCGGCGACCTGGACGGGACCGTACGGCTGTGGGACGTCAGGTCGCGGGAACCGTTGCGGCGATCTCTGGCCGGCCACTGGGCCCTCGCCTTCAGCAATGACGGTCGCCTGATGGCCAACGGCAGCGACGACGGCATCGTGCAATTACGCGACATCGGCTCACGAACGTTGGCGCAGGAAGCGCTCGCGGGCCACAACGGCGCCGTCATCGCGGTCGCCTTCCACCCGGACGGACGCCTGCTGGCCAGCGCCGGCGACGACGAAACGGTGAGACTGTGGGACCCCATCGCGAAACGGGCCGTGGGCGACCCGTTGCTCGGCCACATCGGCCCCGTCCGGTCGGTGGCCTTCCACCCGGGGGCCGACCTGGTGGCCAGCGCCGGCGATGAGGGAACGATCAGGTTGTGGCGCCTCGACTCCGGGGAGCAGGCGGGACCGCCGCTGACCGGCCACATCGGTCCCGTACGCGCCGTCGCCTTCCACCCGCACGGCCATCTGCTCGCCACCGCGGGCGCCGACAGAAAGGTGCGGCTGTGGCGGAGCACGCGGCCACCCGACCACCGCGTGCTGTACCGGCGCATCGACTACCTGCACGCCCAACTGAAGGCCGCGCGCGGCGCCCACGACGCCCTGCACCTGCATGACGACGACCCGGGCGACGCCTGAGCCGGCCGGCGCACCACGGGATCGAAAGGCCGGATCAGGCATCTACCGGTATCCAGGCGTTCACCCTGGTCCCCTTCGCCGGGTCGCTGTCGACTTCGAGGTGGCCGCCCAGGGCGCTGAGCCGGTCGGCCAGCGAGCCGAGCCCGCGCTGGGTCACGGCCGCGGGGTCGAACCCCCTGCCGTCGTCGGCCACCTCAAGGAGCAGGCAGCCGTCCTGCCGCGCCAGCCGTACCTCGACGCGCGAGGCGGAGGCGTGCTTGAGCGTGTTGGCCAGGGCCTCGCCGATGGTGAAGTAGGCCGCGCCCTCGATGTCGTCGGGGAAGCGCTGCATGCGCAGATCGTCGTCCACGCTGACCTCGGCGTCGATCGGGAGGCGGTCGCAGCGTTCCTCCACCGCCTCCACCAGGCCGCCCTGGGTGAGCACCGTCGGGTGGATGCCCGCGGCCAGCTCTCTGAGGTCTTCGAGGGTGGCCCGCGCCTGCTCGCGGAGCCGTTCCAGGGTCTCGGCGCGCGGCGCGGCCCTGGCCAGTTCGAGCCCCGCGATGAGGGCGACGAGCTGTTGTTGCACGCCGTCGTGGATGTTCCGCTCGATCCGGCGGCGCTCGGTCTCCTGGGCGTGCACCAGGCGGGCGGCGAGGCGCGTGGCGCGCAGGGCCAGGCCCGCTTGGGCCGCCATGGCGGCGAGCAGGGCGTCGTCCCGCTCGGTCAGCTCGCCCTCGATCTTGGGGCCGCACGACAGCGTGCCCACGTCGCGTCCCTCGTTCCTGATCGGGACGGTACGCTCCGGCGAGCCCGTGACGGCGCCCGCCTTCGCCTCCGTGCCGTCGTCCAGCCGCACCGCGATCCACCGCGTGCCGAGGGCGGAGCGGGCGACGTGCGCGAGATGCTGGAGCTGGCTGCTCGACTCCGTCATGGAGTCCAGCGCCGCGCTCATCTCCGTCAGCACCTGCGCCGCCATGGGACGTACGCCGAACACGAGCCGGTCGGCGAGCGCCTCCAGCCGCGCCCGTACCGGCTGGAACACCAGCGTCACCAGGACGGTCAGGGTGATCGCGACCTCGACCGGCAGCCGCTCGCCCGCGACGACGCCCAGAGCGGTCGCGACACCGGCGTAGAGCAGGGCGATGGCGGCCCACAGCAGGCCGTACGCCAGCGATCCGCGAACCACCACGCGGATGTCGAGCAGGTTGTACCGCACGACCGCCACGCCGATGGCCGCGGGCACCGCGCCGAGCACGGACAGCAGGGCGAGCCAGCTCAGGCCCGGCGCGACGAGCCGATGATCGATGCCGAGGACGAGCAGGAAGCCGGCCACGTGCAGCAGGAGTCCCGCCGTCATCCACCGCAACTGGCGCCGCTCCGCCCGCGACGCCCTGCGCCACCGCACGATCAGCGCGCTGAGCGCCCCCACCGCGAGGACGGGCGTCAGCAGCACCCCCGCCGTGGCCGCTCCCACGGCCACCGACCCGGCGACGCCGGGCAACGCGAGCGGATTCGGCACGGGCACTTCCTCGTCCACCAGGCCCGGGGTGAACAGCACACCGAACGCCTGAACGGCGATGCACGCGCCGCCCGCCCAGGCGAACGGCCGCCACCTCGGCGACGGCAACCGGCCGTCGGGGAACAGCAACGGGACGAAGAACCACACCATCCCGTAGTGCACGCCGAACAGCGCCGCCGTCGCCACGGCGACGCCCAGACCGGGCCCGTCGTAGCCGGTCCGGGCGTAGTACAGCAGAGCGCCCACCCCCAGCCCGCCGACGCCGAAGCACAGCGCCGTCGCGAGCACCAGCCAGCCGTACGGGTTGGCCGGCCGGCGGGTGGCGATCAGCCAGCCGAGGCCCGGCAGCAACGCCCCGAGCACCGAGAACACCCACTGGGACGCCGGGACGGGAAGGCCGGTCTCCAGCACCGCACCGGCCACCGTGCCCGACACGGCCGTCACGGCGATCACACCGGCGAGGAGCCGCTTGCCGTTCACGCGAGGCGTCACCACGGGCGCGCCGCGGGAACGAGCGGCGCGAACCCGGCGTCGCTGCCGATGACCGCCTGCACCCCCTCCGGCCTGTGAATACGCGTCCAGGGCCACGGTATCGCCGCCACACCCCGGCCGCGCCCACGCGCCCGGGGCTCCCCCACCATCGCTCGATCGCCGGTCACGCCTTCGCAGCATGCCGGTTCCGGCGCCCGGTTTCCTGTGGCTGACCGCACACTTTCTCCGGCCTGCCACCGGCATGAACGCGGAGGCCGGCACCCTTCGCCACCGGCCCCCGCGCGCCTAGCTTCAAGGCCCGGAGGTGGACCTTTCGTGAAACCCGTAGTCCTTCGCACCGCCGCCTTGACGCTCGTTCCCGCGGTGCTCGCCGTGGCCGGCTTCTGGCACCCCCACCACCTGACCCAGGACACCGCCGGACGCTGGATCACCCTGCATCTGCTGCTCCTGCCGGTGTTCCCGCTGCTGGCGGCCCCCCTGCTGCTCCTCCTGCGCGGACACAAGGGCCCCTGGGCCACGGCCGCACGAGTGGGCTCCTACATCTACGCGATCTTCTACACCAGCCTCGACGCCATCGCCGGAATCGCCTACGGCACACTCGTGGCCAACACCGGCGACCTCACGACCCTGTCCCGCGCCGGTACGGCCATCGACGTCGTCGGCGGAGCACTCGGCCTGATCGGCTCGGCGGGCTTCCTGCTCGCCGCGGTGGCCACGACCACGGCCCTGGCCGCCCGCCACGGCCCACGCCGCGTGGCTCCCGGCGGCACGATCCTGATCATCGCCTCGGTGTTCTGGCTGGGCAGCCACATCTACTGGCCCGAGGGCGTGCTCACCGTCCTCGCCCTGGGCCTCGGCATCGCGTTGCTCGGTGTCGTGACCCGCGGCGGCATCGCCCAGTCGGCTCGCTCTCAAACAGCGTCCTCCGTGGCCGCGGACGGCCCGCACGAGATGTCCTGAGATGGCCGGCGGCCTGCCGTGATGACCGCCACCATGCGGGGCAGGACCGGATGCGAGGGCAGGCAATGGGGGGCGGGCGTACGGGCCCCGGATGCTCGGCGCGAGCACGCGGTCGTGGGCGTGCGGGGTGTTTCCGCAGGCCAGAGGCTACGCTCGGCGGCGCGTGCTCATGTGAGCAAAATCCGGCTCATGTGTTGCTGTCCGGTTAACCCGTGATTTAGCGTGCGTTACCTAAATCACACCCCGGAGGCCCATATGCGTGGATTGCGGCTCTTCACCATGCCCGCGCTCCTCCTCGCCATCACCGCGCTGTCCGCATGCTCGGTGTCGGCCACGCCCGGCGGCTCCACCGCCGGCGCCAGTGAGAAGGCGACCGGTCCGGTCGCCATCGGCTTCAGTCAGGCGACCCAGCAGTCCCCCTTCTACGTGCAGTTGCGCGAGGGGGCGGAGGCGGCGGCCAAGAAGGCGGGCGCCGAGCTGTACTTCGCCGACGCGGACGGTGACGTCACCAAGCAGAACAACGACATCCAGGACCTCATCACCCGTCAGGTGGACGTCCTGCTGATCAACCCGGTGGACCCGCAGGGCGTGCAGCCGGGACTGGCCGCCGCCAAGGCCGCCGGGATCCCGGTGGTGACCGTGGACCGGCCCGTGCCGGACGGCGCGGTCTCGCACGTCGGGCGGGACAACAAGGCGATGGGCGAGCTCGTCGGCAAGGCGCTGAGCGAGAAGCTCGGCGAGAAGGGCGGCACGGTCATCGAGATCCGCGGGGACGCGGGCGGGGCCGTGGCGCGCGACCGCAGCGCCGGGTTCCACGCGGCCGTCGCCGCCAACCCCAAGATCAAGATCGTCGAGGGGCCGTACTCCGACTACGTGCGCGCCAAGGCCGTCACCGCGATGCAGGACCTGCTGCAGGTCCACCCCGACGTTGCCGCCGTCTACGCGCACAACGACGACATGGCCCTTGGAGCGCTCCAGGTCCTCAAGGAGAACGGCAAGGACAAGGTCCTGGTCACCGGCGTGGACGGCCTCATGGAGGCGGTCAAGCAGATCGCCGGAGGCGGGCAGTACGTCGCCACCGCGCTCAACGACCCCATCTCCCTGGGCGCCACGGCCGTGGACACCGTGCTCAAGGTACGCGGCGGCGAGAAGGTCCCGGCGTACGTGGACGCGGGCACCGCACTGATCGACACCGCCAACGCCGGTGACTACAGCGGCGGGACGGGCGAGTTCGCTCAGGCCCTGCAGTAGTCCCACCCACACAACCCAGCACCAGAGGAAAGAGAGAGATGCCGGAAACCATGCAGGCCGCAGTGCTCCACGCTCCCGGGGACATCCGGGTCGAGCAGGTGCCCGTGCCGGAACCCGGGCCGGGCGAGGCGCTGGTCCGCGTCGCGGCGTGCGGCGTGTGCGGATCGGACATCCCGCGCATGCTGCGCACCGGTGCCTACCGCTTCCCGATCATCTGCGGGCACGAGTTCTCCGGCCACGTCGTACGGCTGGGCGAGGGCACGCAGGGCGCGCAGGAGGGCGACCTGGTCAGCGTTCCGCCGCTGATCCCGTGCCACCGCTGCGCGCCCTGCAGCCAGGGCAAGTTCAGCCTGTGCAAGGACTATGGGTACTTCGGCAGCCGGCGCGACGGGGCGTACGCGCAGTACGTGACCGTGCCGGCCGAGAACCTGATGGTGCTGCCGGCCACCCTGGACCCCAGGGCCGCGGCCATGCTCGACCCGGCGGCGATCGCGCTGCACGCGCTGTGGCGCACCCGGCTGCGTCCGGGCCACCGCGTCGCCGTGGTCGGCGCGGGGCCGATCGGGCTGTTCGCGGTGCAGTGGGCGCGGCTCGCGGGGGCGTCGGAGGTACTGGCGATCGAGCTGGACGAGCGGAAGGCGGCCATGGCCGTCGAGGCCGGCGCCACGCACACCGCGACCGGCGCCGAGGCCGCCGCCGACGTGGCGGGAGAGGGATACGACGTGGTCGTGGAGTCGGCCGGTGTGCCGGCCACCATCGACCAGGCCGTGGCCCTGGCCGCGCGGCACGGGGAGGCGGTGTTCATCGGCATCCCGCACGACCCCGTGGTGCTGCCCAAGCCCACCTTCAGCTCCTTCCTCCGCCGTGAGGTGACCCTGCACGGTGCCTGGAACTCCTTCTCCGCGCCCTTCCCCGGCGAAGAGTGGCGGGTGGCGGCCAAGGCGATGGCCTCGGGCGACCTCGCCTGGAAGTTCATGATCACGCACGAGCTCGGGCTGGACGCGCTGCCCGAGACCATGGCCGGCCTCGGCTCGCGGTCCATCTTCAGCGCCAAGGTCCTGTTCCTGCCGAACGAGGGGTGACGATGAGCGCGTTCCTCGCCCTGGATCTGGGCACGGAAGGCGCCCGCGCCGCGGTCTACCACCCGGACGGCACGTGTGCCGGGGCAGGCGAGGACTCCTACCCCACCTCGTTCCCCCGGCCGGGCTGGGCCGAGCAGAACCCGGACGACTGGTGGCGGGCGAGCGTCAACGCCGTACGCGCGGCGCTGGAGGAGGCCGGGAACCCGCAGGTCGCCGGGGTGGGGGTGGCGACCACCGCCTCCACCGTCGCCGTGCTCGACCGGCACGGCCGCCCGCTGCGCCCGGCCCTGCTGTGGATGGACGCCAGGGCCAGCGCCGAGTCGGCGCTGACGGCGCGGGTCGAGCACCCGGTGCTGCGCTACTCCGGCCGCGGCGACGCGGTGGAGTGGCTGGTGCCCAAGGCCATGTGGCTGGCCCGCAACGAGCCCGGCGTCTACCGCGAGGCCGCGCGGATCGTGGAGGCGGTCGACTACGTCGTGTGGCGGCTCACCGGGCGGTGGGCCGGCTCGCGGATGAACGCGGTCTGCAAGAGCAATTACGACCCGCGCGGCGCGGGCCACCCGCACGACCTGTACGAACTGCTCGGCGTCGGCGACCTCGGCGCCAAGGTGCCCGCCGAGATCGTGCCGGTGGGCGACCCGATCGCGCAGGTCTGCGCCGCCGCCCGCGCCGAGCTGGGCCTGACCGGCCCGGCCGTGGTGGCCTCGGGCGGCATCGACGCCCACCTGTCGCTGCTGGCCCTCGGCGGCGCCCGCGAGGGCCGGGTGTCGATCGTGTGCGGCACCTCCAACGCCTTCGTCACCGAGATCGCCGAGCCGGTCTTCCCGGCCACCGTGTGGGGACCGTACCCGGACGCGCTGCGCACCGGCCACTGGCTGGTCGAGGGCGGTCAGGTCAGCGCGGGCTCGGTGCTGGCCTGGGCGGGGGAACGGCTCATGGGGCGGACCCGGGCCGAGATCGGCGGGCTGATCAAGGCCGCGGCGGCGCTGCCGCCGGTCGAGCACGGACTGATCGTCCTGGACTACTTCATGGGCAACCGCACGCCGCTGCGTGACCCGCGGCTGCGCGGCGCGGTGCTCGGGCTGACCCTGGCCAGCACCCCGGAGCAGGTCTACCGGGCGGCCGTCGAGGGCGTGGCGTACGGCACCCGCCAGGTCATCGACTCCTTCACCGAGGGCGGCGTCGCCGTGGAGGAGATCTTCGTCTCCGGCGGCATCCGGCACAACGAGCTGTGGCTGCAGACCACGGCCGACGTGCTCGGCCGGCCGATCAGCCTGGCGGGCGAGGACAACCTGACGCTGCGCGCCTGCTCGGTGATCGCCTCGGTGGGCGCGGGCCGGCACGCCACCCTGGACGAGGCCGCGGCCGAGTACGCGCCCCGCCTGCGCGTCGTGGAACCGCAGGCGGCGCACGCGGGCGCCTATCGGCACGGCTACGCCGACTACCTCGCGGCCACCGCCGCCACCACGCCCGTCGCGCACCGCCTCACCGCGCCGGACCGCCTGGAGGGGGGCTCATGAGCGTCCCCGCCGACTACGACGACCAGCTCTACCAGGTCGCCGTCCGCTACTACGAGGACGGCCAGACCCAGGAGCAGATCGCCCGCGTCCTCCACCTCACCCGGTGGAAGGTGGGCCGGATGCTGGCCGAGGCCCGTGAAGCCGGGATCGTGCGCATCCAGGTGGTCCACCCCAAGTTCCGGGTGCCGCAGATGGAGCGCTCGCTGGTGGAGCGCTTCGGCCTGCGCGCCGCGATCGTGGTGGCGGCGGGCTCCTCCACCGACCCCGAGCACCTGCGCGAACGGGTGGCCATGGCGGGCGCGGAGTACCTGATGGCGATGCGCCCGTCGCCCCGGCTGATCGGCGTCTCCTGGGGGCGCACGCTCGACCGGCTGGCCGGCGGGCTCAGGCCCGGCTGGGCCAAGGGCGTCAACGTGGTGCAGATCAACGGCGCGCACAGCCGCTCGCGGCAGCCGACCACGGCGCACAGCATGGCCAACGTCATCGCGCACCACGGCGGCGGCACCGCCACCCTGCTGCCCGCCCCGGCGATCCTGGAGCAGAGCAGCACCCGTGCCGTGCTGGAGAACGACCGCGCCGTCGCCGACGTACTGGCCCTGGCCGCCCGCGCCGACCTGTTCCTGTTCAGTCCGGGCGGCATGAGCAGCGACTCGGTGCTGGTGGACTCCGGCCAGATCGACGCCGGCGACATCGCCAGGCTGGCGGCGGCCGGGGCCGTCGGCGACGTGCTCGGCCGCTTCGTGGACGCGCGCGGCCGGATCGTGGACGCCGACCTGGACGGACGCACGCTCGGGCTGTCCCTGGACGTGCTGCGCTCGGCCGCCGCCACCACGGTCGCGCTGGTCAGCGGCGAGGCCAAGCACGAGGTGTGCCGGGCCGTCGTGGTGAGCCACGTCTGCGACGTGCTGATCACCGACGAGCCGAGCGCGGCGTACCTGCTGGGCACCCCGGCCAAGGAGGGCATGTGAGCGACACCACGGAGCGGCTGCACATGTCGGGGATCGTCAAGCGCTTCCCCGGCACCGTCGCCCTGGACGGCGTGGACCTGAGCGTGCGCGCCGGAGAGGTGCACTGCCTGCTCGGCGAGAACGGCGCGGGCAAGAGCACGCTGATGAAGATCCTCGCCGGCTCCTACCAGCCGGACGAGGGCACGATCCTGCTCGACGGCGAGCCGTACCGGCCCGCCACCCCGCACGCCGGCCTCGCCGCCGGCATCGCGGTGATCTACCAGGAACTCGACCTGCTGCCCGACCTCACCGTGGCGCAGAACCTGCTGCTCGGCCGGGCGCCCCGCCTGGGCCCCTTCGTCCGCCGCGCGCGCCGGGCCGGGCTCGCCCGCGAGGCCCTGGACCGGGTCGGCGCGAACTTCCCCGTGACGACGCCGGTCAGGGAGCTGCCCATCGCGGCGCGGCAGCTCACCGCCATCGCCAAGGCGCTCACCGCCGACGCGCGCGTGATCGTCATGGACGAGCCCTCCGCCACCCTGGGCGAGAGCGAGCTGGCCAGGGTCTTCGAGGTGATCAGGTCCCTCACCGCGGAAGGCCGATCGGTGATCTTCATCTCGCACCGGATGGAGGAGGTGATGGAGATCGGGCACCGGGCCACGGTGCTGCGCGACGGGCGTACGGCGGGGGTGTTCGACCTGTCCTCGACCGGCCCCGGCGAGCTCGTCGCCGCCATGATCGGCGAGGCCAAGGAGCTGGTGCGGCCCACCGCCCACCCGGCGCCCGAGGGCGAGCCGCGGCTGAGCGTGGAGCGGGTGCACGTCCCCGGCCTGCTCGACGTACGCGGCATCGAGGTGCGGCCCGGTGAGATCGTCGGCCTGGCCGGGCTCGGCGGCGCGGGGCGTACGACGCTGCTGCGCGCGCTGTTCGGGGACATCAAGGCGCAGGTCACCGCCCGGCTGGACGGCGTGCCGCTGCGTCCGGGCAGCCCCGCCGCCGCGGTGCGGGCCGGGCTGGCCCTGGTGCCCGAGAGCCGCAAGGAGCAGGGGCTCATGCTGGGCCTGTCGGTGAGCCGCAACGCCGCGATCGCCGCGCTCGGCAGGCCCCCGTGGCTGATGCCCGGCCGTACCGGCCGCAGGATCACCGCGGACGCGCTCACCGCCCTCGGCGTCAAGTCGGCCGGACCCGGCCAGCTCGTGGGGCAGTTGTCGGGCGGCAACCAGCAGAAGGTCGTGCTGGCCAAGTGGATCACCCGCGGCCGTATCCGGGTGCTGCTGCTGGACGAGCCCACGCGCGGCCTCGACGTCGGCGCCAAGGCCGACCTGTACCGGCAGGTGCGCCACCTCGCCGGCCAGGGCGTGGCGGTGCTGCTGGCCAGCAGCGAGCTGAACGAGCTGACCGCCAACGCCGACCGCATCCAGGTCCTGTACGAGGGCCGCAACGTGGCGGGCTTCGACCCCAGGGTCAGCCCCGAAAGCGTGATCGCGCACACCGTCATCACAGGAGCGACGCCATGACCACTTCGATCGGATCCGCCATGACCGCGGCGGTCAAGGAGGCCGGCGGCGGCAGGTCCCGCCGGGGCACCGACCTGATCGTCAAGTCCAACCTGCTGCTGGTCTTCCTCGCGCTGTGCGTCGTGGCCAGCCTGCTGGCGCCGCAGTTCCTCACCGGGCGCAACATCGCCAACCTGCTGCAGCAGTCGGCGCTCACCGGGATCGTCGCCATCGGCATGACCATGGTGGTGCTCACCGCGGGGATCGACCTGTCGGTGGGCAGCGTGGCCGCGTTCGGCGGGATGACCGTGGCGCTGCTGATGGGCTCCGGAATGCCGGTCCTGCCCGCGATCGCGATCAGCATCGCGGTGGGCGCGGTGTTCGGCGCGATCATGGGCGGGCTGTCGGCGTACCTGGGGCTGCCATCGTTCATGACCACATTGGCCGGGCTCACCGCCATCCGCGGCCTGACGTACCTGCTCACCGACGGCAAGCCGGCCGACGGCGGCGGCTCGGAGGCGTTCCAGCTCCTCGGCGGTGGCTTCATTGGCTATGTGCCGATCGTCGGGATCGTGTTCGTGGCGATCACGATCCTGGCGGCGCTGGTGCTGCGCGGCACGACCTTCGGCGAGTACGTCTACGCCGTCGGCAGCAACAAGGAGGCCGCGCGCCTGTCCGGGCTCCCGGTGCGCGCGGTGATCACGACGGTGTTCGCGGTGTCGGGCGCGCTGGCCGCGCTGGCCGGGGTGCTGCTCACCTCCCGGCTGACCGTGGGCCAGCCGACCGCCTTCAGCGGCCTGGAGCTGGACGCGATCGCCGCGGTGGTGCTCGGCGGCACGAACCTGTTCGGTGGCCGTGGCGGCGTGTTCGGCACGTTCGTGGCGGTGCTGCTGCTGTCGGTGCTGCGCAACCTGTGCAACCTGCTCGGCCTCGGCTCCTTCTTCCAGATGGTGGTGACCGGCCTGATCCTGCTGGTCGCCCTGATCCTCAACATGCTCATCGAAAGGCGGGGCGCGCGTGCCTGACACCGTCCCTGGCTCGCTGCGGGCCTATCTGCACGGACTGCCCGGGGTGGACGAGGTCGGCGTACGCCGCCGGGCCGCCGACCTCGCCACCCGGTCGGTCAAGACCACGGCCAAGGCCCGCGCCATCGACCTGGCCATCCGGATGGTGGACCTGACCACGCTGGAGGGCGCCGACACGCCGGGCAAGGTGCGCGCCATGGCCGCCAAGGCCGTGCGCCCCGACCCGGCCGACCCCACCGCGCCACCGGTCGCCGCGGTCTGCGTCTACCCCGACATGGCCGCCGTGGCGGCCCAGGCCCTGGCCGGGACCGAGGTGGCGGTGGCCTCGGTCGCCACCGGATTCCCCGCCGGGCGTACGCCGCTGGAGGTGAAGCTGGCCGACACCCGCGCCGCCGTCGCCGCCGGCGCCACCGA
The DNA here is from genome assembly GCF_014202315.1 of Thermocatellispora tengchongensis. Lineage (GTDB taxonomy): Bacteria > Actinomycetota > Actinomycetes > Streptosporangiales > Streptosporangiaceae > Thermocatellispora > Thermocatellispora tengchongensis. The sequence goes on from NZ_JACHGN010000025.1 coordinate 68,847, forward strand.
GATCGACATGGTCATCGACCGCGGCGCGTTCCTCGCCGGCGACTACGGCAAGGTCTTCGAGGAGATCGCCGCGGTGAAGGAGGCGTGCGGCGAGGCGCACCTGAAGGTGATCCTGGAGACCGGCGAGCTGGCCTGCTACGACAACGTACGCCGGGCGTCCTGGCTGGCGCTGCACGCCGGCGCGGACTTCATCAAGACCTCCACCGGCAAGGTCACGCCCGCCGCCACGCCGCCGATCACGCTGATCATGCTGGAGGCGGTGCGCGACTACCGCGCCCTCACCGGGCGGCAGGCGGGGGTCAAGCCCGCCGGCGGCATCCGCACCACCAAGGACGCGATCCGCTACCTGGTCCTGGTCAACGAGGTGGCCGGGCCCGACTGGCTGTCGCCGGCCCACTTCAGGCTGGGCGCCTCCACCCTGCTCAACGACCTGCTCATGCAGCGCGCCAAGCTCGCCACCGGCCACTACGGCGGCCCCGACTACTACACCCTCGACTAGAAGGACCATGACCACCTTGGAGTACGGACCCTTGGACGACGGCCCCCTGGAGTACGCCCCCGCGCCCGAGGCGCGGTCGATCGTGGCGATCCGCCCGTCGTACGACCTGTTCATCGACGGCGAGTTCACCGAGGCCAAGAGCGAGGAGCGGATCGTCACGGTCAACCCGGCCGACGAGCAGCCTCTCGCCGAGGTCGCCGCGGCGGGCGAGGCCGACGTGGACCGCGCGTTCACCGCGGCGCGCAGGGCGTACGAGGGGGTGTGGTCGCGGCTGCCCGGGGCCGAGCGCGGCAAGTACCTGTTCCGGATCGCGCGGATCATCCAGGAACGCGCCCGCGAGCTGGCGGTGCTGGAGTCGCTGGACAACGGCAAGCCGATCAAGGAGACCAGGGACGTGGACGTGCCCCTGGCCGCGGCCCACTTCTTCTACCACGCCGGATGGGCCGACAAGCTGGCCCACGCCGGGCTCGGGCCTTCGCCCCGGCCGCTGGGCGTGGTCGCGCAGGTCATCCCGTGGAACTTCCCGCTGCTGATGCTCGCCTGGAAGATCGCCCCCGCGCTGGCCTGCGGTAACACGGTCGTGCTCAAGCCCGCCGAGACCACCCCGCTCACCGCGCTCGTCTTCGCGGAGATCTGCCAGGAGGCCGACCTGCCACCGGGCGTGGTGAACATCGTGACCGGCGCCGGCGACACCGGCCGCGCCGTGGTCGCGCACCCCGAGGCGGACAAGATCGCTTTCACCGGCTCCACCGAGGTCGGCAGGGAGATCGCCCGCGCGGTGGCGGGCACCGGCAGGCGGCTCACCCTGGAGCTGGGCGGCAAGGGCGCCAACATCGTCTACGACGACGCCCCGCTCGACCAGGCCGTCGAGGGCATCGTCACCGGCATCTTCTTCAACCAGGGCCACGTGTGCTGCGCCGGCTCCCGCCTGCTGGTGCAGGAGTCGCTGGCCGAGGAGCTGCTGCCCAGGCTCCGCGCCCGGATCGAGCGGCTGCGCCTGGGCGACCCGCTGGACAAGAACACCGACATCGGCGCGATCAACTCCGCCGCCCAGCTCGCCAGGATCCGCGAGCTCGCCGAAGCGGGGGCGAACGAGGGTGCCGAGCCCTGGTCGCCCGCCTGCGCGATCCCCGAGCGCGGCTACTGGTACCCGCCCACCGTCTTCACCGGCGTGGCCCAGTCCCACCGGATCGCCCGCGAGGAGATCTTCGGGCCGGTCCTGTCCGTGCTCACCTTCCGCACCCCCGAGGAGGCCGTGACCAAGGCCAACAACACCCCGTACGGACTGTCGGCCGGGGTGTGGACCGAGAAGGGCTCGCGGATGCTGTGGACCGCGGCCCGGCTGCGCGCCGGTGTCGTGTGGTGCAACACCTTCAACCAGTTCGACCCGGCCAGCCCGTTCGGCGGCTACAAGGAATCCGGTTACGGCCGCGAGGGCGGCCGCCACGGCCTGGAGGCGTACCTTGGCTGACACCCCCGCGCGCATCGCGGTGCGCAGAACGTACAAGCTCTACATCGGGGGCGCGTTCCCGCGCTCGGAGTCAGGCAGGTCCTATCCCGTGACATCCTCCCGAGGCACCCACCTCGCCAACGCGGCCCGTGCCTCCCGCAAGGACGTGCGCGACGCCGTGGTGGCGGCCCGCAAGGCGTTCCCCGGCTGGTCAGGGCGCACCGCCTACAACCGGGGGCAGATCCTCTACCGCGTCGCCGAGATGATGGAGGGCCGCCGCGCCCAGTTCGCCGCGGAGGTCATGGCCGCCGAGGGCATCGGCCGGCCCCGGGCCGATGCGGTCGTCTCGGCCGCGATCGACCGCTGGGTCTACTACGCCGGCTGGGCCGACAAGATCACCCACGTCCTGGGCGGGGCCAACCCGGTCTCCGGCCCGTACCTCAACCTGTCCGAACCCGAGCCGACCGGCGTGGTGGGCGTGCTGGCCCCCGCGGGCTCGCCCCTGCTGGGCCTGGTCTCGGTGCTTGCCCCGGTGATCACCACCGGCAACACCGCGGTCGTGCTGGCCGACGAGCACGCCCCACTCCCCGCGATCACCCTCGCCGAGGCCCTGGCCACCTCCGACCTCCCGCCCGGCGTGGCGAACATCCTCACCGGCCACCTCACCGAACTGGCCCCGCCCCTGGCCGCCCACGCCGACGTCAACGCCCTGGACCTGACCGGCGCCGGCGACCTGTCCCGGGCCCTGGAGGAGTCCGCGGCCGGCACCCTCAAACGCGTACTGCGCCCAGGCCCCGCCGACTGGACCGACCCCGACCCCGGCACCGCCCGCATGCGCCCGTTCCTGGAGATCAAGACCGTCTGGCACCCCACCGGCACCTGAACCTCATCGCCGCGCCTCGGCCAGCCGCTCGTAAAGGCGCAACGCGCCCTCGACGCCGTCGGGCGAGATGAGCATGGCGAGGCCGTCGGCGCAGAAGCGCGCGGCCCGCTCCGCACGGGGCAGCATGACCCGCTCGTAGGCGCGCACCGCGGCGTCGAGGTCCGGCCCGGCGGCGACCGCCTCGGCCAGCTCGGCGCCCTCCAACATGGCCAGGTTGGCCCCGACGCCGAGCGGCGGCATCAGGTGGGCCGCGTCGCCCAGCAGCGTGACCCCGGGGACGTGCTCCCATCGGTGCGGGACGGGCAGGGCGAACAGGGGCCGGTTGACGAACGGGCCGTCGTTGCCGCGCAGCAGGTCGCGCAGTCGCTCGTCCCAGCCGTCGAACAGGCCCAGCAGGTACGCCCGCGTCGCCGCGCCGTCACCGAGGTCCACACCGGCGCGTACGTCCCAGTCCCGCGGCCCGCGGAAGGCGGCGTAGACACGGATGCGGCCGTTGCCGTTGCGCTGCGCGATCAGGGCCCGGTCCCGGCCGTACGCCGCCATGCCGCCGTCGCCGACGAGTTCGGCGACAGCGGGGTGGCGGGCGTCGGCGTCCTCGAAGACGGTCTCCACGTAGGTCACTCCGGTGTACTCGGGCGTGCCGGGCGACACGGCCGGACGGACCCGCGACCAGGCGCCATCGGCCCCGACGACCAGGTCGAACTCCGCGGCGGAGCCGTCACGGAACGACAGGCGGCAGGTGCCGTCGGGCAGCGGTGTCGCCGCGTCCACCCCACGGCCCCACTGCACGGTGCCCGGGGCCAGCGACTCGATCAGGAGCTCGCGCAGCACGCCCCGGTCGATCTCCGGCTTGGTCTCCTCCCCGGGGGCGGGCAGCCGGTGCCGCAGGAGGGCCGCGGACTCATCGAGGGTGCGCTGCTCCTGCCCCTCGGGCCGGGACAGCACCCGGAACCGGTCCAGCAGCCCCGCCTTGGCCAGGGCGAGCTGGCCGACGCCGGCGTGCATGTCGAGCGTGCCGCCCTGTTCACGGGCGCCGGGCGCGGTCTCGATCTCGAAGACGGTGACGGGAAGGCCGTGCGTCTGCAGGACGCGGGCAAGGGTCAGCCCGCCCGGCCCAGCTCCGGCGACAGCGATTCGAGGAGTTCTCATAGCGGGGACAATACACCGTATCGCCAAAATACGCCTGTATCGCCCCGGACGCTGTAGTGTGAACCCGCACAGCGGACCACTAGATGCGAGGCGCGATGAGAGCACGACACGACTCGGGCGACGGCGAGCCGATGCTCATCTGGGAACGGCCCGAGCCGCCCAGCCGCCCCGCGCCGAGCCCGCTGAGCCGCGAGCGGATCGTCCGCGCGGCCATCGACCTGGCCGACGCCGAAGGGCTCGACGCGGTGTCCCTGCGCAAGGTCGCCGCCGCCCTGAACGCCGGGCCGATGCGGCTGTACGGCTACCTGTCCACCAAGCAGGAGCTGCTGGACCTCATGGTGGACGAGGTATACGGCGAGATCATGGCCCCCGGACCGGCCGCGGAGGACTGGCGGGCGGCGCTACGCGACCTCGCCCACCGCACCCGGAGCGCCGCCCTGCGCCACGAGTGGTTCGCCGACCTGCTGGGCAGCCGCCCCAACCTCGGCCCCAACGCGCTGGCCTTCCTCGACGCCTCATTCGCCGCCCTGCACCGCGCACCGGGCCTCACCAGCCTGGACGCCGCGCTCCACGCCGGCGGCACCGTGACCGCCTACGTGATCGGCGCGGTACGGCGCGAGATCACCGAACTACGCGCCGAGCGCGCCTCCGGCATGGACAAGACCCAATGGCAGCGCGCCTCCGGCCCCTACCTCACCCGAATGCTCGCCACCGGCCGCTACCCCGCCCTTGAGCGAGCCATCCAGGCGGACGACTTCCCACCCGACCCCGCCACCGCCTTCGCGTCCGGGCTGGAGTGCGTACTCGACGGGATCGCGTCCCGGGTGAGCCCGGAGAGCTGAGCCTACGGGCCGGTCACGCGCGGTCGTACCGCTCGGCCAGGCTGTGCCAGCGGGGGCAGGGGGCCGAGTTCGCCCGGCAGCGGCCATCTCGGCGCGCCCGGTGTCGGCGGCGCGCTGGGCTGCGCTCACCGAGGTACGGCCATGCACGATGTGTGCTGGTCCACTGGCAAATGCCGCTGAACGGCGCGGCAGTGGAGCGGGCCGGGACGGATCGGACGGACCCCGGCCCCGGGGGGAGCGCGAGGGTTCTCCCTCGCCGGGGTGTGGGGGGAGCCCCACTGTCACAGTCCCGAGCGAAGCGAGGGGCCGCGCTCTTCGCCCGGACCAAGCGCGCGCCCCCGCTCCCAAATCAAGAGCCGACGAGGGGAATCGAACCCCTGACCTGCTGTTTACAAGCTAGGCACGGAGCTGAGACCAGAGCCTCGCCGCCCTGGTCAGACGTATGGAGGTGATCGCCCGGGTGCGGGGTTGTGTGCCTGCGTTGCTGTACTTCTGTGCTGTACAGCAACGGCCCTGGTCTGGGCGAACAGAGCTGTAGCCGGGGAGCCCGGTGGCAAGCGGACCCGAACCGCAGGGCCGCCAAGGCCCGAGGACTGGAAGCCGCGCGGCAAGCTGGCCTTCCGCTTTTCAGGCGGAGTAGGCATCCTACTCGCCTGATCGGGAGCGTTATAAAGGGCTTGGGGAAGGTGGCATGGACGCGACCCGGCGACCCCGAGCACCGAAAGCCGCGTGGCAGAGATCGCCGATCATGCCATGACGGCACATATCAACAGCAGTGACAGCCCGTAGAGCCCGATGGCGAAGTGCAAGACCACCCACAGCCGATGAAGGCGGATGCGATGCATCCGGGGGAAGGCACGGTAGTGATCAGCGCGTGCCTTCACCAACCTCTCATCAGTGCCCAGTACCCCACGCTCCGCAAGGTCTTTGGTCAAAGCACGCGCCTGAGACAGGTGGTAGGAAGCCCTCTCGTAGTACTTCGAGACAGCGACAGCGCCGTACAGGCCAGTCATCGAGATAAAGACACACAAGGGCAAAACGTACAGCGAGAAGCGCTGCTGAACGATCAGAGCGCTCAAGGCTGCTGTGATGACGATCAGAAGGTTGCTAAGCGTCGAACGCTGAGTCTCACACTGGCGTAGCTGCTCCCGATGTTCCTTCCAGTAGGCGCGTATCGCTTCATCCGAGATCTCGGCCATTGACTCCGCCCCACCTGCATCCGGATACCATGTGCTGCACGGACCGCCCTGGTTCGCAAGTGAACCTCGACCGGTGGAGACATCGTATCGTGAGAGTCTTTATCAGCAGCACACGGAAAGGCTTGGAGGAAGAGCGCGACTCCCTCCCCGGTTTGATCACCGCGCTGGGCCATACGCCAGTGCGCTTCGAAGACTTCTCAGCCCAGACCACTCCGAGCAGAGAGGCATGCCTGGCGGCTCTGGAGTCCGCAGATGTCTGTCTGTTCATTTTGGGTCCCAACTATGGTCACGTGTTCCCGGAAACTGGACAGTCGGCCACGCATGACGAATGGGTGCACGCACAACGTCTGGGGACGCCACGGCTGGTCTACCGTAAGACCGGGGTGATATTCGAGCCCGACCAGCACAAATTCACGCGCATCGTGGAGGCTTATGCGACAGGCGTGTTTCGGGACTCCTTCTCCAACAGCGTGGAGCTTCAGACCAAGGTCGTCAAAGGCTTGCGCGAGCTGGATTCAAAACCATCTCCCCTAGAATTCAGAAGATTGACCCAGAAGCCTCCCCTCATCTGGATCGCAGATGACGACAGAGTACATTCATTTGGTAGCAGTCAAGACTCTCTACTCGAACTACACGTGCTACCAATGGATTACCCTGGGTACTCGGCCCGCGAGATGGACCGATTCACTGATTCGCTAGTGAGTCGGGTCCGCGGGACCGAATACATCGAGAGTGGCCAGGCGCTCCACCTTTTCAGATCCCAGGATCACGCGGCTGTCAGTATCGAGAGCAATCAGCATCGCGCATGGGACAAACCCCAAAAAGGGGAGATCAGAGAAGTTCGTCTGTATAAGACGGGGCAGGTCTCCGTTCGATCAACCCTCCCCAGAGACCAGATGGGCTCAATTCTGGATCCCGAAGCGCTACCGAAGCAGCTCGCTGAGATGCTGCGATTTATAGGAGCGTTGGGCATTATCCAACAAGGACATGTCGTCGTGGCAGCCGGCGTGCCGTCGGACGGACTCATCAGCGTCGATACCTTTGATCCGCATCGCTTGCGGACCCGTGCCCAGCCGTTGGGCTTTGGCCGTTCGGCTGGCATGTACCGCACTGAACCGGACGAGTCCATCAGCCTGGCAGCTTTGGAGAATGGAGCTCACGAAGTCGGCAGCGACCTCTCCCGAGCACTGTTTGGTCGGCTACGGACGTAATCATTTGTAGTCCCTTGATTCAGCAGACCGCTCCACCTGGTGAACCTCGTTCTCCGGCCTCCTCAAGTACTGGGCCACTCACGGCAGGTTTGCCATGCCAATCGTGGCGCTGGGTTAGCGCGCTCCGTGTACCGAGAACCTGCTTACCCGATGGCAAGCGACCCGTACCGCAGGGCCCAGGGCTGGGATATCTGGCCCACCCGACCAGATCGGGAATATGCTCGCGACAACCATCAGGAATGGAAGCCCCGTGGCAGCATGACCTTCCGCTTTTCAGGCGGAACAATCATCCTGCTCGGGTGACGGTGGCGTGGGTGCGTCGGTGGGCGGGGACGTTGCTGTCAGTGCTGCTGTCACCCCAGCCATGGTCACCCGGTGGCAAGGCCCGACGGAGGAGGGCCTTGCCGGCGATCGCCCCAGCCCATACGGCGAGGGCCGAAGTCCGCGATCGTCACGGCCTCAGCCCGCTTCAGACAACGGGAACCCGCCCGGAGATAGAGCTTACCTGCCGGGCCTCGATCACATAGGCTTTCGCAGAGGCGGGCTCAAGATCTGTCTCATAGTAGGCGATCAGACCATTGCAGTTAGTTTGAGCTCGCGCCAGCGGAGGTGGCCATGGGGAACGTCAAGGCGACGCGTGCTACGGAACGTGCTGGCGTAAATTATGTGCGAACGACCCTAGATTCGATAAATCAAATTGTGCAGGAGACATCGTCCTCCAATGATTTCGGAGAGGATTTGTATGTCAACCTCGTCGAAAACGACTCCCGCACCGGAGATTTGATTCTCATTCAGGTTAAGAGCGGTCCGAGCTATAAACGGAGCGACGGATATCGAATCCCGGTTGGCGACCATCTGGAGTTTTGGAAGAATTGCAACGTACCCATTTTTGGGGTGGTCTACGACGTCGACGAGGAAGTCGCATACTGGGTAAACATCAGCGAGTATCTAGCTACCGAAACGTTGAGCAGCGCGATTAAGGTAGCGAGAGTCCCTGAACGGCAATTGACTCGGACTAATGCCAGCAACTTCATCTCTCACGCGATAGAGTTTTGCGCTAACTGGCATAGAGCTAGTCGGCCATTGATTGCGAGGCGCCTACAAGCAGCTTCATCAAACAACCAAAGATTTGTCGGTCGGATGGAAGCACGTCAAATCCTTCACGACTTTCTACACGAAGATGCTTACACCTGCGCCATAATTTCTGGCATCGCCGGAACGGGAAAGACGGCCTTGGCACAGGTCAGCGCAGCTGACGCCATTAACGCCTTTCCCGGCGGTGTAATTTTCATCGATATGCACGGCTTCGCAACATCCTCGCGAAGGGGCCAAGCGCGTGACGCTTATCGCACTTTGCTGATGGCGCTTGGGTTGGACTCAGCAGATATTCCAGACCGCCATGGCGAGCAAGCGGCGCTATATCATTTAACCTTGCATATGCTTGCTGAGACAAATAAGCCCGTTCTTGTCGTGTTCGACAATGTTGCCGACCCTTCCCAAGTAGTCGACCTCATCCCATCATCGCCTCCTCACAAAGCGCTAGTTACTTCACGAGAAAAGCTCAGCTACTTCGTCGATGCTTATCATCTGCTAATTCCAGAGCTCGCACCTACGGAATCTGCGACTCTACTGGAAGGTGCGCTTGAGGCCACTTCGGCCAAGCGGACTGTCAATACCACCGATCCTGAAGTCATCAGGCTATCGAATTTGTGCGGCAACCTACCACTCGCACTAAGAATATCAGCCGGTATTCTTGCCGAAGACCCGCACCTGTCGATAGCTGACCTCAATGCAGAGCTTGCGGAACGACGTTCAGCACTCGATGTTCTTCAGCACGGGGATCTGGCAGTACGAGCCGCACTCATAACCTCATATGCACGACTTCCGCAAGATCGTCGGCACGATTTTACATCCCTCGCCATAATACCCAGTCCCGAATTCGCTTTGAGTTCGGCGGCCACGGTATGGCAGTCCGACCAGAGGACTGCCCGCCAAAACCTCCGTAGGCTAGCAGAAACCCTTCTCATCGAGCCGGCTGGAGCGCCTGAGAGATGGCGCATGCACGACCTCGTTTACGCCTTCGCGGAAGAGCAGCTGGAGGACGTATCTCCGGAGAAGAGGAGTGCTGCCACTGCCTCTCTCATGGATCTGTTTGTTGAACATGTCCAGAACGCCAACTGGCAACTACGTCCGGACAGAGGAGAGGAGCATAGGGCCAAAGCTTTCGCCAATGCACAGGACGCTATTTCGTGGTTTGGCCAGGAATTAAGCACTCTAACTGAGCTCATTGAGCGGGGCTTCGCTCTCGGAGAAGATGGAACTGAAAATGCTTATTTGATAGCGATGAATCTAGTCGAATACCTAGGTAGAACGCGTCAAGCTGATCGGGCTGTCTACGTTGGAGAGCGAGCACTAGACGCCGCGAAGCAGCTGAAAGATGTGGAACGCCAATGCCGGGCCTTGAACAATCTCGGTCTCGCACTGACTGCAGCGAACCGGCTCGCCGAGGCTAGACAAAAGCTTCTTAAAGCGGTGGCGATTGCGGAACGTCGTGGCTATAGAAAGCTTGTGGCAGGTCCCTTGATTAGTCTTAGCGCCGTCCAGCGCGGCTTAGAAGGACCTGCGGCAGCTATCCCCACTCTGCAGCAGGCAGTCAGCTATGCTTTCGCCGTGGGCGAAGATCATGGTATTGCAGCTGCGTTGACCAATCTCGGCATGGCTTATCGCGAAGCCGGCCGCAACGACTTAGCAGTGCAAACACTCCAGCAAGCACTCCCTTTTCATCATGCGTCGCGAGACCACGGGAACACAGGATCCGGCTACACCAACCTGGGACTTGCTCTTACTGCAATAGGACATCTCACCGATGCTGTCCAGGCCTTCAAGCTAGGGATGATGTTCTACAAGAAAGCATACGATCGCCATGGAGAGGCGTGTGCGGAACTGGGCCTCGGTCGCGCCCTCGCTCGAAAGGGGAATATCTCTGAGGCAAAGCCTTTCTTGAGAAGCGCCCTAACCGCAGCTCAAGAACTGGCGGACAAACGCCTGGAGGGCGAGGCCCTGATGGAATACGGTCATTTGGCCCGAGTTTTGGGTGACCTTGCTGCCGCTGATCGTTACTTTTCGCTATCCGCAGCAGCTTACGAGGACGCTGGCTACACTGACGCGGCATCAGCGCTAGAGGAGATTCGTCGTGAACTTCACTCATCTGGTTGACATGCAGTAACGGTTCTATTCGCTAGAACGGCATGAGCGGCGAGAGGCCTATCTGCCGAGTCAGCACTGCGCTCGCTTTTAGTGTGTGGGCGGCGGTGGCCGCGACCGGCCGGAGAGCCGCAGCGCGGCCAGCGACCGCCCGACACGCGGCAGGCCGCCGCAGGCGGCACGGCCTTGATGACGTGTAGAGAAGTTGCTTTCACGATCGGCTTGTGATCGCTTCGGCTATGGCCAGTACGGCTTGGCGCTGGCCCAGACGCGCTCGAAGCTGTGCAGGTAGGTGACCACGGTGCCGTCGTCCTCGGCTCTCCGGAGATGCATGACGGGAGCGTGAGCGGCTGGAACGCCGTAGGCATGGACGTTGACGAGGAACTGGTCGTCCGCCCGGTAGATAGAGTTGTAGAGCACCGTCCCGTGTAGCCGGACCTCGACCCCCGGTTCGTCGCAGAGAGGTTGGTAGAGCGCGAGGGCGTTGGTGATCCTGGCGGCCATGACCTCCGATCCGATGTGTTCCTCCGTGCCTCGGGTGGCTACCTCGGTGCTGTCGGGGTCGCCGAGGAGGATGCGGAGTTTGACGCCTGCGCGGGCGCGGCTGGTGAGGATGCGGAGCAGGCCGGCGTCTTCGGCCAGGAAGAGCGCGCTGTAGGCAAGGATGCCGATTTCGGTGGTCGCGCTCTGGAACAGGTCGCGCCAGACGGCGTGCGGGACGGCCCAGCGATGCGGATACACGGCCTGCACTTCGTCGCTGTAGGACCGGTGCCGTCGCGCGACCTCCGGCCACAGGTCCGCCTCGTCCACCTGGAGAAGGTCCGCCACCGCCCACCGGTGTCGCGGATACGGCACGCGGCCCTTGAGCCAGCGGTGCACCGTCTTGGGGTCGACGGCCAAGGCGGCGGCGACGTCGTTAGGGTGCAGCCGGGCGGCGGCCAGCGCGTACCGGAGGTTGTCGTTCACCGCGTGCTCCTCTCGGGAAACCGGCCCCGCCAGTGACGTTAACATGAGACGTCCCTAGACGTCCCTTAGTTGCGGTGTTCCGGCCGACAGCAAAAAGCGACTCTCGAACACACGCCACACTTCCGAGGGTCAAGGAGCATGCACATGCGGAGCAGTCAGGTCGTCCGCGAGCAGCAGCGGGCCTATCAGCAGGCCCTGTTGACCAACCTGCGCAAGGAGCTCACCGCCCGGGACGTTCCGGCGGTCCTCATCGTGACCGAGGACGGACGTCCCGCGCTGGACGTCACCGACAGCCGATGCCGGTCCCGCCGGATCTTCGTACATCTGCCGTTCTGCTGGTTCTACTGGGGAGACCAGCACGACGAGCGGGTGTCGTTCCTGCGCCTCCCAGACGCGGCCGACCGCATCACCCAAGCGGCACGCGACGGCTGGCGCGAGGGCGAGCAAGGCGAACTCGGCATCGACCTGAGCAAGATCGTCGATGCGTACCGTCCGTGAGATCGTGACCGGCTGGCGGGTTTACTCCCAGATCGCCGACCGGCTGCGCAGGCGGATCACCGAGGGCGTCTACCCGCCCGGAAGCGTCCTGCCGTCCGAGGCGGAGCTGTGCGCCGAGTTCGGCATCGCCCGCAACACCGCCCGGCGCGGCCTGGCCGTCCTGGAAGGCGAGGGGCTGATCGTCACCATCCCCGCCAAGGGACGGATCGTGGCCGGCGGTGAGGCCACGCCGTACCGGTACCGGCAGATCGCCGACGATCTGCGCGCCCAGATCGAAGTAGGCGAGATCGCGCCCGGCGCGGCCGTGCCGAGCGAGGCCGAACTCCGGGAGCGCTATGCCGCCTCGCGCAACACCGTGCGGCAGGCGCTCGCCGTACTCCAGGGGGAGGGCCTGATCGTGGCCGAGCACGGACGCGGCCGGTTCGTGCGGTGTTGGGATGAGACGTCCTGAGACGTCCATGCCTGCCCCTGGATCCGCGCCGGTACGGCACGCAATCGTGGACAGCATGGGACAAGCTGAATGGGCGCGTGACCTCGCCAGAGACCTGCTGGAGACGACCCTGCCGCGCCGGTGGGCGCACGTCCAAGGCGTCGCCGCGCAGGCCGAAAGCCTGGCTCCGATCCTCGGGGACGACGCCGACATCCTGATCGCCGCGGCCTATCTGCACGACATCGGGTATGCGCCCGGCCTGGTCGACACGGGGTTCCACCCGCTGGATGGCGCACGCTACCTGCGCGACGTCGTCAAGGCGGACGCTCGCCTGTGCCGCCTGGTCGCCCATCACACCTGCGCGGTCAACGAAGCACGCAACCGGAACCTGTTCGACGCCCTGACGACCGAGTTCGGCGAGGAGCGTCCTGACCTGATGGACGCGCTGACCTACTGCGACATCACCACCGGCCCCGACGGTCAGCGCCTCACCGCGACCGAACGCCTGGCGGAGATCCATGCCCGCTACGGCCCCGATCACCTGGTGAGCCGGTCCATGACCGTGTCGACACCGCGCATCATGGCCGCCGTGCGCGCGGTGGAAGCCGCTCTATCCGATGTACGGCAGGCCGGTACCGGCTAGGTAGTGCTCGATCCGCATCCGCATAGCGCGGTCCATCGTCAGCGACAGGACCTCGTCCCGGGGAACCCAGCGGACCTCGCGCGACTCGGTGCTCGGCGTCAGCTCGCCGCCGACAGCACGCGCGGTCAGGACGATGGAGAACTCCTGGCGGGCCTCGCCGTTGGACGTGTAGAGGATCACATGCCGAGGGTCGGTGTAGATGCCGACCAACCCGGTGATCTCACACTGGATCCCCGTCTCCTCCAGGGTTTCGCGGATCGCCGCCTGGGGGGCGGACTCGCCCAGATCGATGGCGCCGCCCGGGAGCGCCCAGTTGTCGTTGTCGGTGCGGCGGATCATCAGCACGTCCCCGGCCTCGTTGGTGACCAGGGCGTTGACCGAGGGCACCATGCTGTTGGGCGCAGGCGCGTTCGGGTCGTCGTGGAAGTCGATCCGCGTGGCCATGGTCAGAACTGTATCGGCCGCGCTCCGGCCCACACCTTCTCGAAGCTGCTGAGGTAGGTGGTGACCATGTCGCCGCCGGCCACTCGTCTCAGATGAAGGACCGGGGCGTTGGCGGCCAGCTCACCGTACACGTGCGTGTTGACGAGCACCTGGTCATCAGCCCGGTAGATGGAGTTGTACAGCACCGTCCCGTGCATCCGGAACTCGCCGACCTCGCTCAGCGGCGCGTACAGGGCCATCACGTTTCTGATCTTCGCGGCGATGGCCTGCTCGCCGATTCCCTCATCGGCGCTGCGCTGGATCACGACCGGTGACTCGGGATCGCCCAGGAGGACGCGCAGCCGTACCCCGGCGGCGGCCTTGTCCTTCAGCAGGCGGATGATGCCGGCGTCTTCGGCCAGGAACATCCCGACGTAGACGAGGATGTCGATGTTCTGCGTCGCCTCGCTGAACAGACGTCCCCAGGTGTCCCTCGGCATGATCCATCGGTGGGGATAGATCGTCACGACTTCGCTCTCGGATGCGGCGATGACCTGCTCCCGGCTCAGAGCCTGCGGCCACAGGTACGTCTCGTCCACGCCGAGGAAGGACGCCGTGGCAAACCGGTGTCTTCGGTACGGCTGCCGGCCCTGGGTGATCCACCGCTCGACGGTCTTGGGATCGACCTCAATCGCCTCGGCCAGTTCGGCGATGCTCACGCCCTTCTCCAACAAGGCCGCGCGTAGCCGCTCGTTCGCCATCTCACCTGCCCACAGGGACGTCCGGGGACTTGACCATCGTAGGCCGGACGTCTTGAACATGTCCCGTCGTGTAGTGATCTCGTCCTGACTCTGCGTCGCATTCTCGGTTCGCCAGCACGAAATCCCGGACCGAGAGGAGACGATCACCATGACGAACGAGATCTACCCGGCCCCCGCGTGCGAGTGCGGCGCACGGCTCGGCAAGGGACAGACCCGCTGCCGCAAGTGCCGGTCCCGCGAGCTCTACCTCAAGCGGCAGAACGGCAAGCGGCGTCGTGAGACCCGGCGCCCTCCGCGCGGCCCGCGCATCCGCGGCAGGGCTCGGGAGGTCTGACCATGATCCCGCTGATTGTCGCCGCCGTCCTCGCCCTCACCGTTCTGGTCGGCTTCGTGGCCCTGGTGGTGAGCATCCACCGCAACGACCGGGCGATGAGCCGGGGCGGGCAGCTGCGAGACGGTCTGGCGCGCCGGGTCACCGGCTGCTACGTGAGCCGGGGCGTGTCGTGGACGTAGCCAACTGCTCTTCGACCTTCGCCAGCCGTACCGCCAGCTCTTGCACGGCGGAGCGCAGCTCGGCCACCTCACCGGCCAGGTCGGCGGCGGGGGCTGCCTCGGCCTGGTCACGCACGAAGACACCCTTGCCCTGCTGGCCGACGACCAGGCCCTCGTTGCGCAGGATGCCCACGGCCATCTTCACCACGCTGAGTGAGGCGTCGTACTGCTCGGCGAGCTGGGCGGTGGACGGCAGCGGGTCGCCGGGCGCGAGGGCGCCGCCGCGGATCTGGGCGCGCAGATCGTCGGCGATCTGGAGGTAGGCGGGTCGCCCGGTGTGCTTGACCATCGGCCCAATCTCACCACACCAAGACAGCCACGCCAACGTTGACAACTGAGGTAACTAAGTTAACTATGTTGGCTACGACGAATAAGGAGGTCATCACCTATGCGTACCGTCCCGATCCCTGTCGACACGTCCAAGCTCACGATCACCTGCGTCAAGGCCCCGGCCCCGCGCGTCCTCAACCGCGACACCGGCGAGATCAAGACCGACAAGAACGGCAACACCGTCTACGAGGTCACCGCCAGCGTGGAGGACGAGTTCGGCCGGATCGAACTCGTCAAGATCGCCACCACCGGGGAACCACCCGTCAAGGCCGGCGACCAGCTCAGCCCGGTCGGCCTGCTCGGCTACGTCTGGGAGATGGCCGGCCGGTGGGGCATCTCCTACCGCGCCTCCGCCCTGCTCCCGGCGCGGGAGGCGGCCGATGTCTGACGCCTCCGTCTGGTCCGCAGTCCTGGCCGCCACGGCGGCCGGGCTGTGGGCCTGGCGCCGCTGGCACTACCCGTCCTTCTGGTACCTGGTCGGCTACCCGATCACCGCCGTCTCGGTGCGCGCCTCCTGGCGGCGCGTGGCGCTGGGCTGCGGGCTGACCAAGAAGCGGCAACGCTGGTGGTTCACCACCGTCCCGGGCGCGATCGCCTCCACCGGCATCGTCCGCGTCAAGCGCCGTTTCCAGCGGGTCGCCGTCGACACCAAGCCGTTTATGTGGCTGCCGCTGCCGACCCGGTACGGCTGGCGCGTCACCCTGCACACGCTGGAGGGCCAAACGCCGGGCGACTACGCCGACGCGGCCGAACGCCTCGCGCACTCCTGGGGCGTGCACGCAGTCCGGGTCTCCTCCCCCCGGCCGGGGCGGGTGGTGCTTCAGGCGACCATCCGCGACCCGCTGGTCAAGGTCGACCACTTCCCGCCGTCGCCGGAGTTGCTGAGGGTCACTGTCGGGCGGCTGGAGACCGGCAAGCCGTGGATCATCGACTTCCGCACTGTGCCGCACTGGCTGAATGCGGGCGCGACACAGAGCGGCAAGTCCAACCTGGCCAACGCGCTCATCGTCGGCCTGGCGCCGCAGCCGGTGGCGCTGGTGGGCTTCGACCTCAAGGGCGGCGTGGAGTTCACCCCCTACAGCCCGCGGCTGTCTGCCCTGGCCACCTCGCGGGCCGAGTCGCTGACGCTGCTCGATGACCTGGTCGCCCTCATGGTCGACCGCATGGGAGTGTGCCGCCAGGCCGGCGCCCGCAACATCTGGCAACTCCCGCCCGCGCTGCGGCCGGTCCCGATCGTGGTCCTGGTCGATGAGCTGGCCGAGCTGTACCTGATGGCCGACAAGAGCGAGAAAGACGAGATCGCCCGCACCTCCACGGCGCTGCTGCGGGTGGCCCAGCTCGGCCGGGCCTTCGGCATCTACCTGTTCTGCTGCGGCCAGCGCATCGGCTCCGACCTCGGCCCCGGCGTCACCGCCCTGCGCGCCCAGTGCTCCGGCCGCATCTGCCACCGGGTCAACGACCCCGAAACCGCCACCATGACCCTCGGCGACCTCGACCCGACCGCGCTCGTCTCCGCCCGCGCCATCCCCGCCGAAACGCCCGGCGTCGCGATCGTCGCCGGTCAAGACGGCCAGTGGTACCGCGCCCGCTCCTTCTACGTCAGCGAGGCCACCGCCGAACACGCCGCCCGCACGTACGCCCACCTCGCCCCGTCCTGGGACGAGATCACCGCCCACCTGACCGGCACCGACGCCGACCTGCCCGAACTGCTGGACGCCTGAGCCGAGAGGAGGGGAACGATGCGACGTTTGGCCTGCTGGCTGCTGGACACCGGACCGGTCGCGGTCCTGGCCGTCATCGCGGGTGCCGGATCCTTCACCCACATCCGCGACACGGCCGCCGAGCACGGCCAGACCGGTTGGATGTCCTGGGCGGTGGCCGTCTGCATCGATCTGACCTGTGTCATGGCGGCCCGGGAGCGGCAGCGGGACAAGATGACCGGGCGGGTACGGCGCGGCCTCGTCTCGTGGCCGGTGCTCGTCCTGGCTGGCGGCGTCGTCCTGTCCCTGGCCGCCAACCTGGCCCAAGCCGCGCCGACCGTGTGGGGCTGGATCACCGCCGCGACCCCGGCGGGCGCGTTCCTCATCGCCGTGTCGATGTTGGAACGCCGCGCGACCGCGCCTCGTCCCGAACCGTCCCCGACGTCGGCCACCGAACCGGTCGGCGCTGCCGTACCCGCTGACCTCGTCCCCGTCCCGGACCTTCACGACCGCGAGCGCGGTCCCGCCCCGGCACTGCTGGACTACGCCCGCCGCATCGCCGCCGAACATCACGCCAAGCACGGCACGCCCATCACCCGCGACGCTCTCCGCGCCCGGCTGGGTGTGTCCAACCAACTCGCCGCCGACCTGCTCCACACCCTGCACACCGCCTGACCAAGAAGGGAGAACACCGATGTCTGACCGCTCCGCGCTCATCACCGGGCTGCGTGACCTGGCCGCCTTCCTGGAGACCAACCCAAAGATCCCTATCGCGAACAGCCTCACCATCCACCACTTCGCCAGGCACACCGACGACACGGCGCTCCGCAACGAGATCGACCAGATCGCCGCCCAGCTCGGCTCAATGATCAACATGGAGGAGATCCCGCACGGCCACTACAGCACCTCCATCCGCTTCGGCCCGGTTGAGTACAAGGCCGTTGCGATCATGGCCGCCGCCCGCGCCCGCTACGCCGCCGAGAACACCTATAGCGGCTGCATCGACCCCGAATAGGAGGAACCGATCATGCGAATCCGACTCGACGGCACCCGCGCCGAGATCGTGGACGCCCTGTACCGGCTGCGCCTGGCCTTCACCGTCTCCGACGTCTCCCGGGTCTATCCCGACCGCGCCAAGCCCCGCCACTGGCGCATCTACCTCACCACCGAACCCCGCGACAGGAGGTGATCGCCATGCTCGTCAAGTTCGCCTGCTGCACCTGCAACGGCACCGGCCTCGACAACGACCGCCAGACCTGCCGCGACTGCCACGGCAGCGGCATCGACAACCACGGCGCCTAACGCGCGGCGCCCCCGGCCTGGCCGTACATCCGCCAAGACAACCGCCAGGTCGGGGGCCATCCCTCCACCCGAACGAGTGAAAGGAGGACCCCATCATGCCCGTTTCTACCACCAATCCGCACGCCCTCACTGGGCTGATCTCTCGGCTCAACGCCCCCGACTTCGACCGGTGGGCCGCCCAGATCCACCGCACCGGCGGCTGCCGCCAGCCCATCCACCTGCGCGGCAAGGTCGAACACTACGACGCCGCCACCGGCGCCCTGCTCCACCGCTACACCACCCGCACCGAACCCAACGGCGTCCTGCGCCTGCCCTGCAAGACCCGTCGTGCCTCCCGCTGCCCTGCCTGCGCCGAGGTCTACCGCGCCGACACCTACCACCTCATCCGCGCCGGCCTGGTCGGCGGCAAGGGCATCCCCGAGACGGTCACCACGCACCCGACGCTGTTCGTCACCCTGACCGCCCCATCGTTCGGCGCCGTCCACACCCGCCGCGATCAGAACGGCAAGACGCTGCCCTGCCACGCCCATCGCAACGCGCCTACTTGTCCGCACGGCCGCGCCCTGTCCTGCACCGAACGCCACAGCAAAGACGACCCTCGCCTGGGCGAACCGCTGTGCCCGGACTGCTATGACTACACCGGCTCGGTGCTGTTCAACGCGCTCGCCCCCACCCTGTGGAAACGCTTCGCCGACTCCCTGCGCCGCCACCTGGCCAAGCTCGGCGGCCTGACGCTCAAGGACCTCCCGCACCACCTGACCGTGTCCTTCGCCAAGGTCGCCGAATACCAGCGGCGCGGCGTCGTCCACCTCCACGCCGTCCTGCGCCTGGACGGCCCCGGCGGCCCTGACCTGCCGCCCCCGGCCTGGGCCACCGCCGAAACGCTGGAGCAGGCCGTACGGCACGCCGCCCGCGTCGTCAGCGCCCTGGTCCCCGCCTACGACGACCAGCCCGCCCGCCTGCTCAAGTGGGGCAGCCAGCTCGACATCCGCCCCATCACCCTGCACGGCGACCTCACCGAGCAGGCCGTCGCCGGCTACATCGCCAAGTACGCCACCAAGGCCGCCGAATGCGTCGGCACCTTGGATCGCCGCATCAACCCGCTCGACAACCTTGACGCCTACAACCTGCGCGACCACGCCAAGCGGCTGATCCGCGAATGTCTTCGCCTGGGCGCCATCGAGGAGCTGGCCGACCTGCGGCTCACCGAGTGGGCGCACATGCTCGGCTTCCGCGGCCACTTCTCCACTCGCTCCCGTCACTACGGCCCCACCCTCGGCGACCTTCGCGCCGCCCGCGAAACCCACGCCCGCGAGATCACCCTTGGCCGCCTCCCGCTCTTCGACGAGGACACCGTTCTCGTCATCAGCGAATGGACCTACGCGGGCAAGGGCCACTCTGCCGGAGACCAGCTCCTCGCCGCCGCTCTGACCGGCACACCGCTGAGGAGGCCCGTATGAGCGCCGAACTCCTCACCGTGCCCGAAGCGATGGCCCGTCTCAAGGTCAGCCGCTGGACCCTCTACAACCTCATCCGCTCCGGCCAGATCACCTCGATCCTCGTCAGCGAACGCTGCCGCCGTATCCCGGCCGACGCTCTCGACGCCTATGTGACCCGGCTCTGCGAGGAGGTCGCCTGATGCCCAAGCGAGCGAACAACGAGGGCTCGATCTTCCCGTATCGGAACGGCTACGCGGCTTATGTCTGGGTCACCACGCCGGACGGCACCAAGACCCGCAAGTGGGCGTACGGCAAGACGCGCGAGGAGACCCACGAGAAGTGGCTCAAGCTCCACGAGCAGGCGCGCAAGGGGCCCGTGGTCACCAAGTCGGAGACCGTCGCCGCCTACCTGGAGCGCTGGCTGCGCGAGGTCGTGGAGCCCAACCTCGCCCCCAAGACCGCCGCCCTCTACGAGATGTTCGTCCGGCTCTACATCACACCGGAGCTCGGCAAGAAGCGGCTGGACAAGCTGACGGTCCGCGACGTTCAGGGCTGGCTGAACAAGATCCGTACGGCCTGCCAGTGCTGCATGCAAGGCAAGGATGCCAAGCGACCCGAGAAGCACAGCGATCCGAAGAAGCGGCGCCACTGCTGCGCGGTCGGGAAGTGCTGCAAGCAGCAGCCCTCTGGCGGCACGATCCGCAACGCCCACATGACGCTGCGGTCCGCCCTGGAGAACGCCGTCCGCGAGGAGATCATCTCCCGCAACGTGGCGGCGAACGTCAAGATTCCACTCCCGCGACGGAAGAAGATCAAGCCGTGGACCGTCGAGGAGGCCCGCCGGTTCCTGGAGTCGGCACACGACCGGCGTGATCCGATGTACGCGGCCTACGTCCTGGTCCTCGTTCTCGGCCTGCGCCTTGGTGAAGCGCTCGGCCTCCGCTGGGCGGACGTCGACCTCGACGCCGAGGAGATGGCGATCGGCTGGCAGATCCAGCGGGTCCGCAACCGCCTGCTTCACCGCCAGACCAAGACGCACGACTCCGATGCGACGCTCCCCCTGCCCTCCATCGCCGCCGCCGCGCTCCGAGACCGGCATACAGCCCACGAAGCAACCCGCGAGAAGGCCGGAGATGGCTGGCAGGACACTGGCCTCGTCTTCACCACGGCCAGCGGCAAGCCCATCGAGCCGTCGAACTTCGTCCGCAGCTTCAAGGCCGCCTGCCACAAGGCCGGCGTCCGCGAGATCAACGTCCACGCCACCCGCAAGACCTGCGCCTCGCTCCTCGTCGCCCTCGACGTCCACCCGCGCGTGGCCATGCAGATCCTCCGCCACAGCCAGATCTCCGTCACCATGAACGTCTACAGCGAAGTCTCCACCGAGGAGACCCGCAAGGCTCTCCGTCGACTCGGCGAACGTCTCGGCCGCGGCCGGATCCCCGAGCCGGATGAATGAACGGTAAGCCATGGAAGCACACTAAAAGGCCGGCCGAGGAACCCACTGTCTTTAAGACCTGTACGCGGTACGGAATTATGGCCTGTCTGAAAAATGCCCCCAGGTGAGCGGGCGACCTCAATCAGCCGCAATGAGCGGTCGGCGTCATGCTTGGGGATACCCCTGATCCGCCATGCACTCATCGTAGAACTTGATACGCATCCCAGATGCATATATTTCTCCTATATCGGTTTGCGCCTCTAGCGGATCGCCGGTCGGCGGTGGATACGCCTGGTCTGTCAGCTTCTGGCAGTATGCCTGGGCCTCATAGAGAGTCCGCCGAGAGGTTTCTGATGATCGCCGCGGCCCTGATCGCTGCCGTACCGACCCCTGAGCCGCAGGTTGCGATGTGGGCGAAGCGGCGGGCCCTCGTGGGCCTCGCGGACCTCGAGGCCCCGGCGGTCCTGGCGGTCCGGAAGGTCCAGGAATGGCCTTCTGCTCTTGGAGGGCAACCATCGAGGCAGAGTGCTGACGTAGCATAATGGCCTGGACCGTCACCACGATCACGAGAATCGCAACAGTTACGGTCAGTGCATACAGTAACTTCAGGTGCTTGGGTGCCACAGCGCTGCAATCTACTCCTCAGGCCCTGTGGTGAGTACTCCAAATTCTGCTGTTGAACCAGGGATTGAGCGGAATAGCAGTGGCGGCAAGAACGGCGAGCTACAGGGCAGACTGACCCTGTAGGTCAACGCCCGCGCCATGAACGCAGAGGGCGGGACTTGGCGTCGCACCCAACCCGGCGTGGCTCAAGAGACGCGGCATCACCCTCTTCGACAAGCAGCCACTGCGTCCCGTTGCTGTACTTTGCTGCTGTACAAGATCCAAAAGGCCCCTCCCGATCACCGGGAAGGGCCTTTCACCTGGGAGCCGACGAGGGGAATCGAACCCCTGACCTGCTGTTTACAAGACAGCTGCTCTGCCGATTGAGCTACGTCGGCGGGGGCTAACAGTGTAGTCGGGCGGGGCGTTCATCGTCACCCCGAGTTAGCGGGCCGTTCAGGCTAGGTGCGGCGGCGGGAGATTTCGTAGAGGGCGATGCCTGCGGCTACGCCGGCGTTGAGGGATTCGGCGGCGGCGCGCATGGGGATGCGGACGATCTGGTCGCAGGTGTCGCGGACCAGGCGGGACAGGCCCTTGCCCTCGGAGCCGACCACGACCACCAGGGGTTCGGTGATGACGGTGGCGTCGGCGAGGTCTGTGGACGCGTCGCCGTCCAGGCCGATGACGAACAGGCCCGCCTCGCGGTATTCGCGTAGGGCGGCGGTCAGGTTGGCGGCGCGGGCGACGGGCAGGGTGGCCAGGGTGCCGGCGGAGGTCTTCCAGGCGCCGGCCGTCACGCCGGCCGAGCGGCGGGAGGGGACCAGGAGGCCGTGGGCGCCGAAGGCGGTGGCGCTGCGGGCGATGGCGCCGAGGTTGCGCGGGTCGGTCACGCCGTCGAGGGCGACGATCAGGGGGATCTCGGCGGCGTCTCTGGCCGCGGTCACCAGGTCGTCGGGGTGGGCGTACTCGTACGGCGGGAGCTGGAGCGCCAGGCCCTGGTGGACGGTGGCCTCGGTCAGGCGGTCGAGCTTGTCGCGGGTGACCTCCAGGAGGGCGATTCCCCGCTCGGCGGCCAGTTTGATGGCCTCGCGGACCCGGTCGTCGTTGTCGATCCGCTGCGCGACGTACAGGGCGTTGGCGGGGACGCCCGCGCGCAGGGCCTCGACCACCGGGTTGCGTCCGCCGATCACCTCGGGGGCGTCGTCGCGGCGCGGGCGCCTGGCGGCCGTGGCCGTGCCCGTCTGCTGGGGACGGGCGCCGGCCTGCCGCTCCTTGTACCAGTGCCGCATGTGGGCAGGAGGGGTCGCGCCCTTGCCCTCCAGGCCCCGGCGGCGGTGACCGCCGGTGCCCTTGGTCGGACTCTTCTTCTTCGCGGGGCGTCCGGACCCCTTACTACCCCCTGCAGCCATGGGCATCAGCCTAAGGGCTTCAGCGGGCCACTTCCCACCGCGGCCCCTTGGGGGTGTCCTCGACGATGATGCCGGCGGCGGCGAGCTGGTCGCGGATCGCGTCGGCGGCGGTGTAGTCCTTGCGGGCGCGCGCCGCCTGCCGCTGCTCCAGGGCCACCGCCACCAAAGCATCGACGATCTGGCGCAGGCCGGAGTCGTCGCCGGAGGACCGCCACTGCTCCGAGCGCGGGTCGAGGCCGAGCACGTCGAGCATGTTCTGCGTCTCGGCGAGCAGCCGGGCGACCTGCTCCTTGTTGCCCTGGGCCAGCGCCACGTTGCCCTCGCGGACCACCTCGTGCACCACGGCGAGCGCCTGGGGCACGCCGAGGTCGTCGTTGAGCGCGTCGACGAACGGCTGCGGCAGCGGCGCGTGCGCGTCGACGTCGTGGATCACCTCGGCCGCCCGGGTGACGAAGCCCTCGATCCGCCGGTACGCCGCCGCCGCCTCCTGCAGCGCCTCCTCGGAGTACTCGATGACGCTGCGGTAGTGCGGCGAGGCGAGGTAGTAGCGCAGCTCGACCGGCCGGACCTTCTTCAGCATCTCGGGGATCAGCAGCGAGTTGCCCAGCGACTTGCTCATCTTCTCGCCGCTCATCGTGAGCAGGGCGTTGTGCATCCAGTAGCGGGCGAAGCCGTCGCCGGCCGCCTGCGACTGGGTCAGCTCGTTCTCGTGGTGCGGGAAGATCAGGTCGATGCCGCCGCCGTGGATGTCGAAGGTCGGCCCGAGGTACTTGGTCGCCATCGCCGAGCACTCCAGGTGCCAGCCCGGACGCCCCGGCCCCCACGGGGTGGGCCAGGTGGGCTCACCCGGCTTGGCGCCCTTCCACAGGGCGAAGTCGCGCGGGTCGCGCTTGGCGCCGTCGGACTCGGTGTCGCCGGCCGCGCGCATGTTCTCCAGCCGCTGGTTGGACAGCGAGCCGTAGCGGTCGGCGTAGGAGACCACGTCGAAGTAGACGTCGCCCCCCGCGGCGTACGCGTGGCCGCGCTCGATCAGCCGCTTCATCAGCTCGATCATCTCCGGCACGTGGCCGGTCGCGCGGGGCTCGACCGTGGGCGGCAGGCACCCGAGCATCTGGTACGCCCAGGTGAACGCGCGCTGGTTGCGCTCGGCGACGACGAACCAGGGCACGCCCTCCTCGGCGGCCACCCTGATGATCTTGTCGTCGATGTCGGTGACGTTCCGGCAGAAGGTGACGTCGTACCCGGACCGCGTAAGCCACCGCCGCAGGACGTCGAAGTTGACCCCCGACCGGATGTGCCCGATATGCGGCGGAGCCTGCACGGTGGCCCCACACAGGTAGATCGAGACCCGGCCGGGTTCGACCGGAACGAATTCGCGAACCGTCCGCTTGCTGGTGTCGTAGATGTGCAGGCTCACGACGCAAGGCTAACGCCTCACCCCGCCTCACAAGCCGCGTTGCGGCACGTTGAAATCGAGACTCGGCGCCCACCTCGCGCGACCACGGGTTCGGGATCGATCCCGGCGCTCCCGGCGGCGTGGCGGAATGCCTCACTGGTGCGCGGGCGCACCATTGGGATCGGCCCGTAACAGTCTGCGACACGATCGGGTGAGAGGGCTTCTGTAGGCTCGAAGGGCCATGGACGTCACTTCCCCCGGGGCGGCAGGTCTCTCCTCCCGCCCGTCCGCATCCGCCCGCCCTGCCGGCGGCGCGTCGCTGACGCTGCGCCGGATCGGCATCGCCCTGTCCGGGGTCGGCGTGGCCGCCCTGGGCGGTGTCGCCTGCGTGCTCTCGTTCGACGACCTCCGCGACCTGGCCATCAGGGGCGAGGCCGACCCGAACCTCGCCTACCTGTACCCGGCCGGGTTCGACGCCCTGCTCGCGGTCGCGCTGATCAGCGTCCTGCTGCTGCGCACCGGCAGGGTTCTGGTACGCCTCCAGGCGGGCGCCGTGCTCGTCCTGCTGCTCGCCGCCGCGGTGGCGGTGGACGTCGCGGGCGCCATGCGGGCGGTGATGGACCTGCGCCAGGCCGCGATCCTGATCGCCGCGGTGCCCTGGGCGATGCTGGCACTGGCACTGTGGCTGTGGCTGCTGATGATCAAGCACGCCCAGGCCCGGCGCGAGTCCGCCGACCGCGCGCTTCCGGCGACGGGGGGCCATGACATCGTCCCATTCGCCGGGCCTCCGGCCGGGGCCGCCGTCCCTGCCGCCTCCACTGTCCCGGCTGTCCCCGCTGGCTCTGCTGTCTCCGGGGTGCCGACTACGGTCCCTGCCGCGCACGTGAGCGCGCCGGCCGTCGCCGCGCCGGCCGCGCCCGTCGTGCCGTCCTTCGAGCGCCAGGGGACGCCGGAGCCTCAGGAGCCGCAGGAGCGTACGGCGGCGGCCGAGGAGCGCGTTGCCGCCGCGCCGCGCCCGCTGCCGCCGCGGCAGCCCGACATGGAGCTGCGGTGGGGCGACATCATCCGCGAATCCCCGCGGCGGCCCAAGGGCGACGTGCTGGTGCACCCCCGTCCCGAGCCCGCCGGGGCGGCCCAGGACGCCGCTCACCCGCTGGGCGAGCGGGTGGAGACGTGGGACGTGGCGGAGGTCCGTACGGACGCTCCCTGGGGCTCTGAGGGCCCGCGGCGCGCCTCCGGCGACGAGGGCGGCGGCGAGGGCGAGGGCGCCGGTATCGAGATCTCCGAGCGGGACCAGGACACCCAGCCGCTGCGCACGTTCGGCGACCAGCCGCGTGCCACGACCTCTGCGCGCGACGCCGCCGCCGATGCGACGGAAGGCGCGGTGGAGGACGAAGTGGGCAAGGTGGGCGAAGTTGGCGAGGCGGACGTGCCGACCGAGCCGCATCCGACGATCCCGGCCGGCTCGTCCCCCCGTACGCCCCGCGCCGAGGCCGCCGCGCATGAATCCGCGGCGCACGAGGCGCCGCCGTCCGGGCGGATGCGGAGCACCCCGCGGCCTCCCGAGGACGCGGACGACACCCGGGACGACCGCGCAGAGGACGACTGACACCGACCGGCGTTCCCCGCGCTCCGAGGGGTGTCCCAGCCCACGGGCGGGGGCATCCCGCGGCGCGGAGACCACCACGGCCTGCGGGCCTGGTCCCAGCCCTCAGGGCAAGGGCATCCCTTCAGCCGCCGGGCGCCCCCTGCTCGACGGGCGTTCCCGGCCGACGGGCGTTCCCCGCCGACGGGCGCTCCCCGCCGACGGGCGCTCTCCGCCCTGGCCGGCGCTCCCACGGCGGCGCCCGGCGCCACTCCTCGTAGTGCACCGGCCCCCGGCGCGGCGCGTGCGTCTGCTGGGCCGCGGCCCGCAGCAGACGCCGGCACGGAGGCGCGGGACGCGATAGCCGCCCTTCGCCCCGAGCCACACGGTGACCAGGAGGGCGGGCAGGCCGGGGTTCGGGCAATTCCCGGCCGTCACGTGCCCTCGCGGCCCCGACAGGTCTCCCCCGGCCACCCCGGCCTCGGCTGGGCCTTCACGGCCCTTCCCGGCCCTGACGGGCGCCTTCGAGCACTCCCCCGGCACCGGCCCGGCCTTCCGGGCACGGATCGTTCTCCGGCCCTTTCCGGATCTGACCGGCGCGCCGGGCCCCCAGACCGGCCCTCCCAGCCCCACCCGCCCCTGACGGCCCTCTCCGGAGCGCTCCCGGCACCGGCGCCAGCCGGCCGGCCCTCCCGGGGCGGACCAGTCCGTCCCGCCATGGGGTGGGCATGGGTCGGCCCCCGGGCGGTGGTCGCCCCGGGGGCCGGTTGTGCGGGGGATGCGAGCTACACGCGCGACCGCCTCAGGCCGGCGACGATGCCGACGCCCACGACGGCGAGTACGACCTGCATGACCAGCTCGATCCAGTCGATACCGGGTGTCGTCTCAACGCCGATCCCCTGGGCGATGAGCGTGCCGACCAGTGCGGCCACGATTCCGACGACGATTGTGAGGATCCATCCGATCGCCTGCCTACCGGGAAGCAGCAGGCGACCGATTGCGCCGATGACGGCCCCGATCACGATGGCGCCGAGAATGGACTCGATGGTCATATCAACCTCCCCGTGAGGGTGAGACGTTCACTCTCACGGGAGTGCCGCTACCCGATTTTTACCCGATAACCGGACGAGTCGTGAAGACGCAGGTGAGGGGCGTTATGCCCGGCCTCTGCCCGCCATGACCCTGGTCACGATGAGGACTCCGATGACGGCGAGCACCACCTGCATGAGGAGCTCGATCCAGTCCACGCCCGCCGTGGTGGCGACGCCGAACGCCTGGGCGATGAGAGTGCCGATCAGGGCGGCCACGATGCCCACGATGAGCGTAAGGGCCCAGCTCATGTTCTGGCGGCCGGGAACGATGAGGCGGGCGAGCGCGCCGATCACGGCTCCGATGACAATCGCCCAGATGATGGTTCCGATCATGTCCAGCTCCCCCGTTATGCCGACATGGTCTATCGACCAGGGAAGATACCCATTTTCGGTGGCATAACGCGCGAAAAGCGGGCGGTGGTCCGTACCGCGCCAGATGACGGACCCCCGCCCGCTGTCCGGTGTCGGCGGGCATCCGCGCCGCCCGCCGGGAGACCATGAACGGCATCCCGATAATGAGACGCCCGCGCTCTACGCGAGGTTGACGCCGTCTTGACGGAATGCTTGCGTCACAGGCCGGACATTCCGTCAAGATCATAGTCAGATGGGATCGCGGGAGCAACCCGGGGTCACGCGCGGGCGATCACCAGGGCGGTCGCCACGGCCGCCACGCCCTCGCCACGGCCCGTCAGGCCCAGACCGTCGGTGGTCGTGGCGCTGACGCTCACCGGGGCGCCCACGGCCGCCCCAAGGGCCTTCTCGGCCTCCGCGCGGCGCGGGGCGAGCTTGGGCCGGTTGCCGATCACCTGGATCGCCACGTTGCCGATCTCGAAGCCGGCCGCGCGCACCTGGCGGGCGGTCTCCTCGAGCAGGGCGGCGCCGGACGCGCCCTTCCAGCGCGGGTCGGCGGTGCCGAACAGCGCGCCGAGGTCGCCGAGCCCGGCGGCCGAGAGCAGGGCGTCACAGGCGGCGTGGGCCGCCACGTCGCCGTCGGAGTGGCCGGACAGGCCGGTCTCGCCGGGCCAGTGCAGGCCGGCGAGATACAGCTCCCGTACGCCGTCATCGGCTGATGCGAACGGGTGGACGTCGACTCCGACGCCCACCCGTGGCAATGTCGTGTTCAGGAGTTGAGGACCTCGTCGAGCAGGGCCTCGGCCTTGTCCTCGTTGGTCTTCTCGGCGAGGGCCAGCTCGCTGACCAGGATCTGGCGCGCCTTGGCCAGCATCCGCTTCTCACCGGCGGACAGACCACGCTCCTTGTCGCGCCGCCAGAGGTCACGCACGACCTCGGCGACCTTGTTGACGTCGCCGGACGCAAGCTTCTCCAGGTTCGCCTTGTAGCGACGAGACCAGTTGGTGGGTTCCTCCGTGTGCGGCATGCGGAGGACGTCGAAGACGCGCTCAAGGCCTTCCTGGCCGACCACGTCGCGCACGCCGACGAGCTCAGCGTTCTCAGCCGGCACCTGCACGGTAAGGTCGCCCTTGTCAACCTTCAGTACGAGGTAGGTCTTTTCCGCACCCTTGATGGTCCGGGTTGTGATGGCTTCGATGCGAGCAGCCCCATGGTGGGGGTAGACGACAGTGTCGCCGACCTGGAAAGTCATGTGACAAGTACCCCTTCCGCTGTACTCCAGGGTACCACGCATCCACAGGCTCCCGGAACAGTGAAATCCCCATAACTGCAGGTCAAGGCGGCATTTTAGGGCTTGACAAACGCTCGACTATGTGAAGCGCGGGCCATTACATAGCGGATGACCTGCGCTGGCGCGGCATGTCGGAGCATTGCCGGAGCCGGAAACCCGGCCCCGCGGAGACCGCGGACGATCATCGTTCGCGGCTTCGGGGAACGTTCCAGGTGATCGTGTATCCGGGCGCGGCGGGACCGTTTCACCGCCTCCCCGGGACGGTATCGGGGGTACGGGGCACAAGGGCGCCGGCGGCTCCTCCCACCACTCCGCCAACCGCGGGGTGCGGGCGAGG
The DNA here is from genome assembly GCF_014202315.1 of Thermocatellispora tengchongensis. Classification (GTDB taxonomy): domain Bacteria; phylum Actinomycetota; class Actinomycetes; order Streptosporangiales; family Streptosporangiaceae; genus Thermocatellispora; species Thermocatellispora tengchongensis. The sequence continues at coordinate 97,826 of NZ_JACHGN010000025.1, forward strand.
AGCGGCGACGGCGATGGATAAAGTTGCCCCTGCACTACCCTCGCAGCTTCCGCGCCACACCTTCCGCATCATCGGTCGCGCTGCCGCGCGACACCGCTACCGTGCCACACGCGGGCCCGCAGGCAAGCCCGGCCCGCCCGACAAGGAGATTCGAACCGTGACCCGCACCAGCCGTCGCTGGGCGATCGCCGCCACCGCGTTCATCGTGGCCGTCCCGGTCCTGGCCGGTTGTGCCACCGGATTCGACGCCAACCTCAGCAAGCCGTACTCCCCGACCGAGGCCCGGGTGACCGCGGCCAAGGGGATCCACATATCCCGGGCCTTCCTCCTGGGGCCGGAGCAGGGCGCCACGCTGCCCCAGGGCGGTGCCGCGCCGCTGTACATCTCGATCCTGAACTCCAACCGGAACCCCGACCAGCTCGTGGGCGCCACGGCCGACGGCGTCGGCACGGTCAAGATCGCCTCGCCGATCACGCTGCCGAACAACCAGATGGTCAGCACCGGCCAGGCGCCGAGCAGCGGGGCCCAGGCGGCCTCGGTGACCGTCGAGTCGCTGGCCAAGCCGCTCTCCGGCGGCGAGTACGTCACGATCAACCTGCAGTTCAGCAACGCCGGGGTGATCCCGGTGTCGGTCCCGGTGATCCCGCGCACCCGCGAGTTCAGCACCTACCCGCCGGCCTCGGTCGCGCCGACCGCCACCCCGGCCGCCCCCGACGCCACGGCCACCCCGGGCGCGACCGTCACCCCGACGCCCACCGGTACGCCGGGCGCGGAGGCCACTCCGGGCGCTCCCACGGCCACGCCGACGGCCTCGGAGGCCGCCGCCGGGCACGGCTGACCGTCCCCGCGTCCGAACGGCCCCCACGGACCCGCCAAAGGCCCGTACGGGGTCCGCGAAAGACCCGCGAGCAAAGGGCCCGTACGGGTCCGTGAAAGGTCCGACGGCCCCCACGGGCCCGCGAACACGACGCGGGCCCGTGGAGACAGAGACAACGACGCGGGTCCGTGAAAACGACTGAAAACGACGATGCGCGCACCTGGAGATCCAGGTGCGCGCATCCGCGTACAGGGGGTCAGTCCTCCACGGGGTCGAACTTGTAGCCCAGCCCGCGCACGGTGAGGATGCAGCGGGGGCTGCTGGGGTCGGACTCGACCTTGGCGCGCAGCCGCTTGACGTGGACGTCCAGGGTCTTGGTGTCGCCGACGTAGTCGGCGCCCCACACGCGGTCGATGAGCTGGCCCCGGGTGAGCACCCGCCCGGCGTTGCGGAGCAGCACCTCCAGCAGCTCGAACTCCTTCAGCGGGAGCTGGACCTGCTTGCCGCGCACGGCCACGATGTGGCGATCGACGTCCATGCGGACCGGCCCGGCGGCCAGGACCGCCGACTCCAGCTCCTCCACGTCGCCCTGGCGGCGGAGCACCGCGCGGATGCGGGCGACCAGCTCCCTGGAGGAGAACGGCTTGGTGACGTAGTCGTCGGCCCCCAGCTCCAGGCCGACCACCTTGTCGATCTCGCTGTCCTTGGCGGTCAGCATGATGACCGGCACCTTGGAACGCTGGCGCAGCGAACGGCACACCTCGGTGCCGGGCAGACCGGGGAGCATGAGGTCGAGGAGCACGAGATCGGCGCCGTTGCGGTCGAAGGTGTCGAGCGCCTCGGGGCCCGTGGCCGCGACCGCGACCTCGAACCCCTCCTTGCGCAGCATGTACGACAGCGCGTCGGAGAACGACTCCTCGTCCTCGACGACGAGTACGCGGGTCACTGTGCGGCCTCCATGGGGGTCGTGGATGTGCTGGGTACTGCGTAGGCCGTGCCGCCGAACGCCGGCAGCTTGAGGGTGAACGTGGACCCGGAGCCCTCCTTGCTCCAGACGGTCACCTCGCCGCCGTGGGCGACCGACACGTGTTTGACGATGGCGAGGCCGAGGCCGGTGCCACCGGTGGCCCGCGAACGGGCGGCGTCGACGCGGAAGAAGCGCTCGAAGATGCGCTCCTGCGCGCTCTCGGGGATGCCGATGCCCTGGTCGCTGACGCTGATCTCGACGGAGTCGCCGGCGGGCCTGGCGCTGACCACGACCCGCGTGTGCTCGGGGCTGTAGGCGACCGCGTTGTCGATCAGGTTGCGCAGCGCGGTGACCAGCAGGTCGTCGTCGCCCCACACGCGCAGGCCCTCGGTGCCGCCCGCGACGAGGGTGATGTCCTTGGCCGCCGCCCTGGTGTTGCAGCGGTCGATGGCCTCGTGCACGATCTCGTCCACGGGCACGGGGCCGGGGGTGGGGATCGGCTCGCCGCCCTGGATGCGCGACAGGGTGATCAGGTCCTGCACCAGGTAGGTCAGCCGCGCGGCCTCGTGCTGCATGCGGCCCGCGAAGCGGGTGACGGCCTCGGGGTCGTCGGCCGCGTCCTGGATGGTCTCGGCGAGCAGGCTGAGCGCGCCGACGGGGGTCTTCAGCTCGTGGCTGACGTTGGCCACGAAGTCGCGGCGCACGGCCTCCACCCGGCGCCGCTCGGTCTGGTCCTCGGCGAGCACCAGCACCTGGCCGTGCGAGCCGAGGGGCGCCACGCGCACGCCGAAGCTGGTGGCCTCCTGGCCGAACTTGTGTCCGGCCACCTCGAACTCGCTCTCGCGGATCTCGCCGTCCCTGCGCACCTGCCTGGCCAGCGCCAGCAGCTCGGCCGCCATCAGGTGGTCGCCCTTGACCAGCCCGAACGCGCGCGCGGCGGAGCTGGCGCGCAGCACGCGGTCGTTGCGGTCCAGGACCACCGCCGAGGACGGCAGCACGGCCAGCACGGAGGCGACGCCCGGAGGGAGCGTGTTCACCTCCGCCTCCTCGGTGGGCCTGGCGTCGCGCCTGCCCTCGCTGTGGTTGCGCACGGCGAGCACGGCGAGCGCTCCGACGACGAACCCGGCGAGGGCCGCGAGACTGGCCAGTAGTTCGCTCATGGAACCTCCATGCCCTGCCCGTTCACACCCACGATGGTAGGTGGGGTTACCTTGTGCCACGACTCCCGGCAAGCGGTTGACCACGGCGTTTCCCGCAAAGTTCACTTACCGGTTGGAGTTCGTTCATTAGGACGCGCGTACGGTAACGGACATGCGCGACGCCTTTCACGAAGAGCTGGATTCGCTCACAGACCGTCTCGTCGAGATGACCAGGCTGGTGCGGTCGGCGATCTCCAGGGCGACCACCGCACTGCTGGACGCCGATCTCCAGCTCGCCGAGAGCGTGATCTCCCGTGATGAGGAAGTCAACCAGATCCACGCCGAGATCGAGACCTCGATCTTCGAGCTGATGGCCAGGCAGCAGCCGGTCGCGGTGGACCTGCGCATGGTGATCACGGCGCTGCGCATGGGCAACGACCTGGAGCGCATGGGCGACCTGGCCGAGCACGTGGCCAAGATCACGCGGCTGCGCCACCCCGACTCCGCGATCCCGCCGGAGCTGCGCTCCACGATCCTGGAGATGGGCCAGATCGCCGAGCGGCTGGTGACGAAGGCCGGAAGCTGCATCGCCGCGCGCGACGCCGAGGCGGCGCTGGAGCTGGAGCACGACGACGACGCGATGGACAAGCTGCACCGCAGGCTGTTCCGGGTGCTGCTGGCCAAGGACTCCAAGTACGGCACGGAGCAGGCGATCGACGTCACGCTCATCGGCCGCTACTACGAGCGGTACGCCGACCACGCCGTCAGCGTGGCCCGTGACGTCGTCTACCTGGTGACCGGGTCGCGGGTCCAGGACCTGACGTCCTGAACCCGCCGGTCGGGGTCGCGGGCTACCGGCCCTGGTTGGCCACGGCCTGGATGGCGGCCTCGGCCGCCTCGGGGTCGAGGTACTCGCCGCCCTTGACCAGCGGCGTGAAGTTCTCGTCGAGCTCGTAGCGCAGCGGGATGCCGGTCGGGATGTTCAGCTTGGCGATGGCTTCGTCGCTGATCCCGTCGAGGTGCTTGACCAGCGCGCGCAGCGAGTTGCCGTGGGCCACGACGAGCACCGTGCGGCCGGCCGACAGGTCGGGCACGATCGAGTCGTACCAGTAGGGCAGCATGCGCTGCACGACGTCCTTCAGGCACTCGGTGCGCGGGCGCAGCTCCGGGGGCAGCAGCGCGTAGCGCGGGTCGGCGGCCTGGCTGTACTCGTCGTCGTCGGCGATCGGCGGCGGCGGCACGTCGTACGACCTGCGCCAGAGCATGAACTGCTCGTCGCCGAACTCCTCGCGCGTCTGCGCCTTGTTCTTGCCCTGGAGCGCGCCGTAGTGGCGCTCGTTGAGCCGCCACGAGCGGCGTACGGGGAGCCAGAGCAGCCCCGCGGCCTCCAGCGCGAGGTTGGCAGTCTGGATCGCCCGGGTCAGCAGGCTGGTGTGCACCACGTCGGGCCGCAGGCCCGTGTCGAGGAGCAGCCGCCCGCCGCGCCGCGCCTCGGTCTCGCCGGTGGGGGAGAGGCCGACGTCCACCCAGCCGGTGAACAGCCCCTTCGCGTTCCACTCGCTCTCGCCATGCCGCAACAGCACCAAAGTCGCCATGCCGCGTAGCCTACTCAGCGGTTTTCCGGATCGGCGAAACGGGCGAAAGCCCGCAGGTTGGCCAGCGACTCGCCGCGTTTGACCCGCCAGTCCCACTCGCGCCGGATCGAGGACGCGAAGCCGAGTTCGAGCGCCTTGTCGAAGGACTCGTCGGAGTAGGTGAGCACGCAGCCGAGCAGGCGGTCGATCTCCTCCTCCGAGACCGCCGCCAGCGGGAGCCGGCCCACGAGGTAGACGTCACCCACGGAGTCGAGCGCGAAGCGCACGCCGTACATGGAGCCGTTCCTGGTCAGCAGCCAGCGGTAGAACTCGGCGTGGTTCTCGTCGGGCTGCCGGCAGAAGAACGCCTCGATGTGCAGCACGCGGTCGCCGACGATGAGCCAGGTCATGGTGGCCAGCTTGTGCTGTCCGGGCAGGCGGGCCAGGAAGGCTCCCGGCCTGGGCTGCTCGTAGTCGACCTCGGCGCTCTTCAGCGCCGCCTCCACCACATCCGCCGCGGCACTCACGTGCCCCACCCTACGGCGCTCACGAGTTGACGGCCACGGGGGTGCGGTGCAGGTGGGCCATCGCGCCGGCGTACACCTCGGCCAGGCGGGAGGCGGTGGCCTGCCAGCCGAACGCCGCGGCGTGCTCGACGGCGCCCTCGGCGAGCACGGCGAGGCGGCGCGGCTCGCGCAGCAGCCGGTGCAGCACCCGGGCCCAGTCGCCGGGGTCGTGCCCGTCCACGAGCAGCCCGGACACGCCGTCGCGCACGGCCGTGCGCAGGCCGCCGACCGAGGCCGCGACGACCGGCGTGCCGCATGCCTGGGACTCCAGGGCGACCAGGCCGAAGGACTCGTTGTGCGAGGGGACCACGGTCACGTCGGCGGCGCGGTACCAGTCGGCCAGCTCGTGCTGCGGGGCGGGCGGCACCAAGCGCACGATGTCGGCGATGCCCAGCTCCCGCGACAGGTCGGCGAGCATGGCGGGGCGGCTCAGCCCGCTGCCGCTCGGGCCGCCCACGCACGCGACGACCAGCCTGCGGCGCAGCCCGGGGTCCTCCACCAGCATCCGGGCGGCGGCGCGCAGCAGCACGTCGGGCCCCTTGAGCGGCTGCACCCGGCCGACGAACAGCAGCACCCGGGAGTCGTCGGGCAGGCCGAGCCGGTGCCGGGCGGCGCCGGTGGACGCGGGCTGGAACACGGTGAGGTTGACGCCCGGGTTCACCACCGCGACGCGGGCGGGGTCGGCGCCGTACAGCTCGACCAGCTCGCGCGCCTCGGCGGCGGTGTTGGCGACCAGGCGGTCGGCGACGTCCACGACCTGCTCCTCGCCGAGGACGCGGGCGTTCGGCTCGGGCTTGTCGTCCGCGGCGAGCAGCAGGTTCTTCACCTTGGCCATGGTGTGCATGGTGTGCACGAGCGGCACGCCCCAGCGCTCCTTGGCCAGCCAGCCGACCTGCCCGGAAAGCCAGTAGTGGGAGTGGATCACGTCGTAGCGCCCGGGATCGTAGGTCGCCTCGGTACGCAGCACCCCGGACAAGAAGGCGCACAACTGGCCGGGCAGGTCGCCCTTGTCCAGCTCCTCGTACGGCCCGGCCGTGACGTGGCGGACGGACACCCCGGGCGCGATCTCGGCCACCGGCGGCAGGTCGCGCGCGGTCTGCCGGGTGAAGATCTCCACCTCGACGCCCAGGTGCGCGAGCCGCTTGGCGGATTCCACGATGTAGACGTTCATACCGCCCGCGTCCCCGGTCCCCGGCTGGTCCAGGGGGGACGTGTGCATGCTGATCGTCGCGACCCGGCTCACCCGTCGTCGCCTCACCGACACCACCTCCAGAGCGTTATGAACTTTCAAAATCATCCGGTGATTCCCGATATGTGAGCACAGCTCCGGCGGCGGCCCCGCATCGGGGGCAGGTCCGGACGCCTGGCGAGAAACGCCTGGCAAGATAGGCGAGCCGGCGATGAAGGGACGATGTGGACGTGACGAAGCGCACAGCGGTGGTGACCGGGGCGAGCAGCGGCATCGGCGCCGCCACGGCGCGGCGGCTGGCCGCCGAGGGCTACCAGGTCGTGGCGGCGGCGCGGCGCCGCGAGCGGCTGGACGAGCTGGCCGCGCGGGTGCCGGGCGTGACCCCGGTGACCCTGGACGTGACCGCGCAGGACTCGGTGGACGCGCTGGCCGCCGGGCTGGAGCGGTGCGACGTGCTGGTCAACAACGCGGGCGGCGCGTTCGGCCTGGAGACCGTGGCGCAGGCCGACCCCGCCGACTGGCAGCGCATGTACGACGTGAACGTGATGGGCTCGCTGCGGGTCACCAAGGCGCTGCTGCCCAAGCTGATCGAGTCGGGCGACGGCGTGCTGGTCATGCTGACCTCGACGGCCGGGCTGGTGTCGTACGAGGGTGGCGGCGGCTACTGCGCGGCCAAGCACGGGCAGACGGCGATGACCGAGACGCTCCGCCTGGAGCTGGTCGGCGAGCCGGTGCGGGTCGTGGAGATCGCCCCGGGCATGGTGCGCACCGACGAGTTCGCGCTGACCCGCTTCCGCGGCGACGCCGAGGCCGCGGCCAAGGTGTACGCGGGCGTGCCCGACCCCCTGACGGCCGACGACGTGGCCGACGCCATCGCCTGGTGCGTCACCCGCCCGGCCCACGTCAACATCGACCGCATGATCATCCGTCCCCGGGCCCAGGCGGCCCAGCACAAGGTCCACCGCGTCTTCTCGTGAAACGGCCGGACTTCTCGTGAAACGGCCGGTCGGGAGCATCACCAGGGGGACCACCGGGCACAACCGGCTGCGCCGCGCCGACCGCTGGATCGCGGCCGTGTACGCCCGGCTGCTGGCCGCCGCCCGCCGCCCCCTGGTGGTGGACCTGGGCTACGGCGCCTCGCACGTCACCACCCTGGAGCTGTTCACCCGGCTGCGCCGGGTCCGGCCGGACGTGGAGGTGACCGGCATCGAGATCGACCCGGCGCGGGTGGCGGCGGCGCTGCCGTTCCAGCGGCCGGGGCTGAGCTTCGCGCTCGGCGGCTTCGAACTGCCGGTGGAGCGCCGCCCGGTGCTGGTGCGGGCCTTCAACGTGCTGCGCCAGTACGGCGAGGAGGAGGCGTGGCAGGCGTGGGCGCTGATGCGCTCCCGCATCGACCCGGCCGGCGCGATCGTGGAGGGCACCTGCTCCGAGATCGGCCACCGGGCGTCCTGGGTGGCGCTGGACGCCTCGGGCCCGCGCACGCTGACCCTGTCGGCCCGCTTCACCGGCTTCGGACGCCCCTCCGACCTGGCCGAGCGGCTGCCCAAGACCTTGATCCACCGCAACGTCCCCGGCGAGCCGATCCACGCGCTGCTGCGAGATCTCGACCGCGCGTGGGCGGCGCACGCGCCGTACTCCGCCTACGGCGTACGCCAGCGCTGGCTGGCCACCGTGCAGACGGTCGCGGAGAAGTGGCCGGTCGCGGCCCATCCCCCGCTCGGCGGGCGCGCCCGCTGGCGCCAGGGCGAGTTGACCATCCCCTGGGCCGCCGTCAGCCCATCGCGCTGAGCCGCATATCGTTGGCGGACGTGCTCCGATTCGTCACAGATCCCGACCTGACCCCGCGGCTCGTGGCCGACCTGATCGACTGCTGGGCGGAGGCGACCAACGCGGGCGGCGCGGTGGGCTTCGTGCCGCCGGTGACGGCCGACGACGTACGCCCGACGGCCGAGCGGACGTTCGCCCGCTGCGGCCCCGGCGGCCCGGACCACCTCCTCGCCGGCTTCGACGAGGACGGCGCGCCCGCCTGCTGGCTGGTGCTCGCCGACAACGGCTCGGCGCTGCGCGCCCACTGGCGCTGGGTGGTCCGGGTGATGGTGCACCCCAAGCACCAGGGCAAGGGGTACGGGGCCGCGCTGATGCGCGCCGCCGAGGACGTGGCCCGCGAGCAGGGCGCCGAGGCGCTGCACCTGGTCTGCCGGGGCGGCACCGGCGTGGACGCCTTCTACGCCCGCATGGGCTACCGGGAGGTGGGCAGGATCCCCGGCGCGATCCGCGTGGGGCCGGGCGACGACCGCGAGGAGATCTATCTGGTCAAGATGTTGACCCGCTGAGCGCGCGTCCGAAATGGGCGTACGCTGTGGTATCGAACAGCACGAAGCGGATCTCGGCCACCTCGGCCGGCGTCTCGCGCACCGTCTCGACGGCGATGCGCGCGCCGTCGTCCAGCGGCCAGCCGTAGATGCCGGTGGAGATGGCGGGGAAGGCCACGCTCTTCGCGCCCAGCTCGTCGGCGACGCGCAACGACTCTCGATAGCAGGAGGCCAGCAGGTGCGAGCGGTCCTCCGAACGCGCGTACACGGGCCCGACCGTGTGGATCACCCAGCGGGCCGGCAGCCGGCCCGCCGTGGTCGCGACCGCCTGCCCGGTGGGCAGGCCGCCGGCGTAGCGCGAGGCGCGCAGCTCGCGGCACTCGGCCAGGATCTCCGGCCCGCCCTTGCGGTGGATCGCGCCGTCCACCCCGCCGCCGCCCATGAGCGAGGAGTTGGCGGCGTTGACGACGGCATCGACGCGCTGTTCGGTGATGTCGCCCAGCACCAGCGAGATTTCGGCCATACGACCGGACTACCACACGTGAACTCGACAACACGTAGTACTACATTCCGTGGTGGCCGCGCTATCGTGGAGGGCGTGAAGGGTCTGGGCGAGCTCGAACGCAGCATCATGGACATCCTCTGGGCGCACAACACGCCCATGACGGCCCGCGAGGTGGGCAGGCACATCGCCGACAGAGACCTCGCACCCACCACGGTCATGACCGTGCTCGACCGGCTGACCCGCAAGGGCTTCCTGGCGCGCACGCGAGACGGCCGGGCGTGGCGCTACCAGCCGGCGGCGAGCCGCGACGCCTACGTCGCCGAGCTCATGCTGGAGGCGCTCGACCTCACCGGCGACCGCTCGGCCGCGCTGACCCGCTTCGCGCAGGCCGTCTCGGGCCCCGAGGCCGAGATCCTGCGCAAGGCGCTCACGGAGCTGGAGGACGAGTGAGCAAGGAGGCCGTTCCGTGACGGCGGCGGCCCTGGGGCTTCTCGCCCTGGCCTGCGTGGCCGGCGCGTGGCGGTTCACCACCGCCCGCTGGGCCTATCGCGCGCCGCGCACGGCGATCCTGCTCTGGCAGGCGCTCGGCGTCACCTGGGGCCTTGCCAGCACCGGCGCCCTGCTGTCGTACGCGCTGCAGCCGTACGACCGCGGCATCGTCGGCGGGCTGGCCGCGTTCGCGTACTCGGCGGCCAGCGGCGGCTACGGCCCGCCGGGGGCCTACGACATGCCCCACGTGCTCGCCCTGATCGCCGGGCTGTCGCTGCTGGCCGTGCTCGTCGGCGTCCTGGTCACGGCGGGGTTCCAGACCCTGCGCGCCCGGCGCAGGCACCGCGAGATGCTGGCCCTGATCGCCCGCGACGACCCCGGCGTGCCGGGCGTGCGCGTGCTCGACCACCCGGGCGCGGCGGCGTACTGCGTGCCCGGCCTGCGCTCCCAGGTCGTGATCAGCGCCGGCACCCTGAAGCTGCTCTCCCCCGACGAGCTGGCCGCCCTCCTGGCGCACGAGACCGCCCACGTACGCGAGCGCCACGACCTGGTGCTGCTCCCGTTCGCCGCCCTGCGCCGCGCGCTGCCGTGGTCCCAGATCGTCCGCGACGCGCAGGACGCCGTCGGCCTGCTGATCGAGATGGCCGCCGACGACCGGGCCCGCCGCTTCTGCTCGCCCCGCCGTCTGGCCACGGCCCTGCTGCGGTTCGGCACCGCCGGCGCGATCCCGACCCCGACCGGCACCATGGGCGCCACCGGCCCCGCCGCCACGGTGATGCTCCGCGTGGAGCGCCTGGTGACCCCTCGCCCCGCGCTCCCGCGCGCCGTGACGGCCGCCGCCCTGAGCCTCAGCGCCGCCCTGATCACCAGTACGCCGCTGCTGTGGCTGCTGCCGCACTGACCGTCTCACCGCCGACCGCTAGCTCCAGTTAGCCGCCGCGTTTGCAATTGCAAGCACGGGGGCACATACTGGAGGCATGGCACTACCGAAGGTCGGCTCGATCGGCGAATACATCCGTGAGCAGCGCCAGCAGGCGAAGATCTCGCTACGGCAGCTCGCGCAGGCGGCGGGGGTCTCCAACCCCTACCTGAGCCAGATCGAGCGAGGGCTGCGCAAGCCGAGCGCGGAGATCCTGAACCAGATCGCCAAGGGGCTGCAGATCTCCGCTCAGGCGCTCTACGTGCAGGCCGGCCTGATCGAGGATCGCGAGCAGGACAGCGATGTGCTGACCGCCATTCGCGCCGACACGTTCCTCACCGAGAGACAGCGGCAGGTGCTGATCGATATCTATGAGTCGTTCCGCAAGGAGAACCGCGCCGGGGCCCCGGCCGAGGGCACGCAGACCTCCCAGAAAGCGCGCCCCGAGCCGAGGCCCGAGGGGAGCGGCGCGACCCCATCGCAGGACGACGGAGAGCCGCTGCCAGAGGAGACCTCGATCGCCGCATTCGAGCCCTTCACGGCGACCAACGGAGCCGCCTCCGGCAACGGCAACGCCACACCGGAAACCAAGGAAGGTTAACCCATGACGATTGCCACCGAGGTAAAGAAGCTCACCGAGTCCAAGCCGTTCTACGCCGTGGCCGGCGCGGGCGACTACGCGGTCGAGAAGCTGCGCGAGCTGCCCGCCGCCCTGGAGCGGCTGACCGCGCAGCGCGGTGAGCTGCGCGAGCAGGCCAGGGAGCTGCCGGTCAAGGCCCGCGAGTACGCCGCCAAGGCCGAGGGCTACGCCCGCGAGCTCCCGGAGAAGGCCAAGGAGTACGCCGACGCCCTCAACACCCGGGCCACGGCCATCTACGAGGACTTCGCCACCCGCGGCCGCCGGGTCGTCAGCCGGGTGAGCGGCGACGCCGCCCTGGAGCTGGAGCAGTACTCCGAGGAGTCCGAGGCCGACAAGCCGGCCCCGGCCCCGGCCCGCAAGCCCGCCACCCGCAAGGCGCCCGCCAAGGCCTGACGGCCCCGGCGACACCGGCCCGTCCCCACCCGGGGGCGGGCCTTTCCGTCGTAGAAACCGGTCAGGGCCTCCTTGGTCTCGGCGTACGGGCCGTCGCCCACGATCGGCCGCCCGCCCTTGCCGCCGGGCACGCGCACGGTCGTCGCGGTCGCGGTCGGGTAGAGCGCGTGGCCGCCCCGCAGCACGGCCCGGTGCGCCTCCTCGAACGCGGCGTACTCCCGTAGCCCGTCGGCGTACTCCGGCCGGCTCCAGTCCACCTCGGCGGTGTAGATGAGGGCGATGTAGAGCGGCATGGGTCCTCCCCGGCCGTTCTCCTGCAAGAGCACCGTCACGGTGTCCCCCGCCTCCTTGCCGATCGCCCTGCGGACCTCGGCCTTGACCGGCAGCTTATGGGTGCCGTCGCCCATCGCCATGAACGAGCCGCGGAACGGGTGCCCGTCGATGCTCCCCCGCACCTTGACCAGCCCCCGCGTCCCGAAGAACGCCACCGACTCCGGCCACACGACGTACGTGTGCCCGCCCTTCGCCGGGCTTTTCACCAGCGTCGCGGTGAACTCCTTGTCCAGCGCGCTCATCTCACTCACCGCTCTCCGTGATCTCCAGGCCGTTCCCGTCGGGGTCGCGCAAGGCGAACATCGGCGGGACCCTCCCACCGCAGCAGCTCGCCCACGTCCACGCCGCGCGCCGCCGGCTCCTCCCGCAGCAGCGCGGCGTCCCCCGTGGTCAGCCTGATCCCGGTCTCGACCCCGGCCTCCCGCGCGGGAACCAGCGCGATGGTCGTGGCCGCCCCCGGCGCCGCCACCTCGATCCACCGCCCGCCGAGCCGCTCGACCGGCGCGTCCAGCGTCTTGGCGAGCCCCAGTGTCCCGGCGTAGAACGCGACGGCGCGATCCTGATCGGTAACGGGAACGCCAACGGTCCTGATCCCGGTGATACGACTGACACCCATTTCGTCCTCCTGCCCTCTTCGAGGTCTCACATGAAGGACGAACGGCCCACCCCGGTTCTGGACAGGCGTCCGCCCAGTCCCGGCAGGCTCCGTCACGCACCGGCCTTGGAGACAGGCCGATCGGCGCTCTCCGCGCGGGGCGTACGGTCGCGGACGAGGCCGGAGACCGCCGTGAGGAGGGCCAGGACGACGACCACGCAGCCGTACACGGTGGCCGTGACGCCCAGGCCGAGCGACGGCACCGCGAACCCCGCGGCGACCGCGGGCACGCTGAAGGCGAGGTAGCTGACGACGTAGACGGACGCGAACATCCCGGCCCGCTCGGCGGGGCCCGCCAGGGCCGCGAGCGAGCGGAACGCGCCGAGGAAGGCGCTGCCGAACCCGCAGCCCGCGACGACCGTCGCGGCGAAGAACAGCGGCGTGGACCCGGCGGCGAGCGCCGCCAGGGTCAGGCCGGTGCCGGCGGCGAGCACCAGCGACCCGCCCGTCATGACCCGCCTCGCCGGCAGGTCGCGTACGACCAGGCACGCCACGGCCCCGGCGGCGGTGAGCGCGGTGACGACGAGCCCGCCGACCAGGCGGTCGGGGACGCGCAGCACGCCCGCGGTCAGCGAGCCGCCCAGCGACAGGTAGAGCCCGCCCATGGCCCACGTGGCGACCAGGGAGGGAACGGCCGCCGCGAACGCGCCGCGAGCGGGCCGTGGCACCGCCACCCGTGGGCGCAGCGAGACGAGCGCGTCGCGTCCCCTGCCGGGACGGGGCGCGACCGGCTCGGGCAGCAGCGCCATCGCGGCCGCCAGCAGCACGAAGACGGCCGTGAGCACGACGAAGACCGAGGTGGTCGGGGCCGCCGTGTAGCGCACGAGCAGACCGGCGCCGAGCGCTCCCGCGGCCAGACCGCCGGTCGGCGCGACGCTGTTGACCAGCGCGCCCAGTTGACGGACGCGGCCCGATCCGGGCTGCAGGTCCACCAGACCGGCGCTGATCGCGCCCGTCGCCGCCCCGGTGGCCAGGCCCTGCACCACCCTGGCCAGCAGCAGCGCCCCTACGCCGTCCGCCGTCAGGAACGCGACCATGGCGCCCGCCTCGGCCAGCAGGGCCGCGATCAGCACGGGCCGCCGGCCGACGTGGTCGGACAGCCCGCCGACGGTGAGCAGCGCGATCAGCAGCGCGACGGCGTAGACCGCGAACACGGTGGTCAGCATGGCCGCCGAAAAGCCCCAGCGCTGCTGGTAGACCACGTACAGCGGCGAGGGGGCGCTCGCGGCGGCCATGAACGCCACCAGAGCCCCGGCGAGCAACCAGAACCCGGCCCCGCGCGAGACCCGGCCCCGCGCCACCCTCCCGACCGTCCCCGTCCCGGCAACCGTCTCGGCCCCTCCGGGTCCGCCTCCGGCCTCGCCGTCCCCCCGTCCGGGTGCGCGGCCCGGCGCGCCCGGGTCCGCGTCCAGGGTGTTCGCCGACGAAGCACAGCCCCCCGATGTCGTCATCACGGCACTCCCAGCGTCACGGTTCCAACATTTTCGAACCGAAATACCGTACGACGACGCCACCCGAGAGTTCAACTATTATCGAACCGTGCCTGGAGCCCGGGACCTACCGCACCCCGACGCCGCGAGCCTGGTGCTGACCGACGTGCTGTTCGCGCTCAGCGACCCCTCGCGGCTGGCCCTCGTACGGCGGCTCGCGCAGGCCCCGCTGGAGGTGTCGGCGTGCCACCCCACCGAGGGAAAGGTGCCGAAGTCGACGCTGTCGCACCACCTGAAGACCCTCCGCGAGGCCGGTGTGATCCGCAACGTCCCGGAGGGCCGGCATCGGTACGTGAGCCTGCGCAGAGAGGATCTGGACGACCGCTTCCCGGGCCTGCTGGACGCCGTCCTCCGCGCGACCGCGGACTAGCCGAACAAGCACGTACGGCACCGCCGCCTGGCCGCCTCCTCGACCCCGCCTCCCGCTGCCCCACCTGCCGGGGACGCACGTAGCGGCGCCGCGCGTCGGCGCATGGGCCGGCCCGGAAGGACAGCGGGGCAGTCAGGGAGTTTCGGCGATGGGCTGCCGGTACCTCAGCTCGTGGAGATGTCCTCCCTTGATCAGGATCGACGCCTCCACCGGACGCCGGCTGTCGGAGTACACCACCCGGAACTGACGCAGAATCGGCACGTCGTCCGGCAGTTCCAGCCCTTCCTGCTCCTCCGTGGTCGGCTGCCGGACCGAGATCCGGTCCTCGAACTCCCGTTGCGGGAACCCGAGATCGGCCAGGGCCTGAGGGGCACCGCCGGGGATCTTGGCGCGGCGGGTGAGCGGACTCCCCTGGGCGATCTCCAGAGGGTAGTACGACCACGACAGTTCCAGCGGATCGCCGTCGCTGAGCAGCAGGCGCCGCCGCAGGATCGCCCTTCCGCCCTCGTCCAGCTCAAGCGCGCGGGCGATGTCGGCAGGAGGCTCGCATTCGGCCACGTCGAGCAGCCGGTACGCGTACCCGCGCGGTGAGGGAGCCAAGTATGCGGCGGCCTCGACCACGACGGGCGCCCTGTCGCGGACGTAGACGCCCTTGCCCGGGTGGCCGTAGACGAATCCCTCGTCCTTCAACAGGGACAGAGCGCGCTGGACGGTGGCCCCCGCCGCCGCATGACGCTCGGCGAGCTGCGGAGTCGAGGGGAGCCGCGTTCCCGGTGTCAACCGTCCCGACATGATCTGCGCCCTGAGCTCGGCCGCTATCTGCTGGTGCCGGGGCCGCCCATCCGTGTGCCTGGCCACTTCGGTCTCCGGATCACAGGTCGAGCGCGTAGCGCAGGTGCCGGCTCTCGGTGTTCATGGTCATCACGCTCGCCTCTATCGGTGTGCCGTCGTCCGCCGTCATGAGGCGGAACAGGACCAGTACGTACTCATGCTCGCGGAGGCGCAGGAGCCGGCGCTCCTCGTCGGTGGCAGGGCGAGCTGAGACGTCCTCCTCCACGTGGCGCGGCGCGTGGCCGAGTTCGCCGAGCAACGTGATCGCGCCACCGCGGATCTTCCTGTACTCCGCCAGCGGTGTCCCGCGCGCTATCCATCCCGGATAGTACGAGTCCGCCAGCTCGACCGGGTGCCCGTCGAGCAGGATCACGCGCCGCCGCACGACGACGCTTTCGCCCGCGGCCACCCCCAGGGCACCCGCCACCTCTGCGGGTGGCGCGACCTCGCCCACCTCGCGGAGTTCCTGCGTACCGGCCTTCCCCTGCGCTGCCGCCTCCTCGGCCCACGCCTCCTGCCGCCCCGCCCGCCGGGGACGCACGTACGCCGTGGAAACGCTCACCCACCTGCCCTGACCATCCATGCTTCCCCCTCACCGCAAACGCCACCTTACCGGACAAGCAGCATGGTTGCGATCAAGAGCGATTCCTCGAATCCCTTACTGCTTTATCGAAATCGCAGTATGGTTGCGGCCGTCTCCCTACCCCGCGCGGCACGCGCGAAGCGGGCCGCGCCTCCCGAGAGGTGGTCGTCATGCCGGTGACCGTGAGCACGTGCGTCCTGGACGGCACGCCATCAGCGCCACACGCCTGCCGCGCCTTCGTCTCGACGGCGCTCGCCGCCCATCCCCGTCTCGACGATCTCGCCCTCATCGCCTCGGAACTGGTCGCCAACTCCGTACGCCACTCCTTCTCCAGGCTTCCGGGCGGCCGGGTGAGCGTGCGGGTCATCGAAGGGGCCGGCTGCGACGGTACGGCCTTCGCCGGGGTGAAGGTCACCGACGACGGCTCCAGCACCCGCCCTCTCGTCAGGCGGCGGGTGGAACTGTCGGAGTCCGGCTACGGACTGGCCCTGGTCGCCGCGCTGGCGGACCGGTGGGGCCACTACTCGGTGGACAACAAGAGGACGGTATGGGCCGCTGTGAGGACTTGAGCCCGGGAGCACGTACGGACACCCGGGATGGCGGCGAGTCCGCGTCACCGGCAGACATGGGCAGTCCGCGCGTGCGGTATGCAAGGCCATCTGTCCGGCCCGTCACGGGCTTCCGAGAAGAGCGGTCTGTCCGCAGGTGGTGAGGTGGGTCCGTCACAGGCGGTGGGGCGCTGTATCGCGGGTGGCGGGGCGGACCGCCACGAGTGGCGGAGTGGATCCGCCACGCGCGGGGGCGCTGTGTCGCGGATGGGGGGCTGTGTCGCGGGTGGGGGCTGTGTCGCGGACGACAGGGCAGTAGCGCACTGTCGTGGGCAACGGGGCGGGGGTTCGGCGCTGCCATACGCCGATCGCCGCGGCGCGGAAGGCGGTCCTGAGGGTGCGGCGGGACCTCGGCCACGGCGGTGTTGAGGGGCCCGCCCGGTAGGGCGGGGGGTGGCGGGTGGGTCAGCCGCCCGCACCGATGCGCGGCCGCGCGAGGACACGCGGGTGTTGGCATGGCTTCACGGGGTTTCGGTTCGGCTTCTGGGGGGCGCGTGGGGCGCGGTTGGCGGTTAGGGTGGGGGTGCTTGAGTCTTGGTGATAGGAGCGGCGATGCTGGGCATCCATTCTGCGCTGGACCTGATCTTCTGGCTGCTCGCCATCGGGGCGTTCGCCATGTCGGCGTTCGCGTTCGTGCACGCGCTCCGCACTCCGGCGCGCGCCTTCGCGGTGACCGGGAAGCAGACCAAGAAGCTGTGGACGATCATTCTGGGGTTCGCGGTGCTCTTCTCCTTCGCCGCGGCCGTGCAGTATCTTTCGGTGATCGGAATCTTCACGATCGCCTCGGTCATCGCGTCAGGCATCTACCTGGCCGACGTGCGGCCGGCGGTGAAGGAGATCGGTAAGGGCGGCAACTCCGGTCCCTACGGTCCCTGGTAATCGCCACTGTCACCTGCGGAAACAGTTATGTGCTGACCGATTTGACGGATCACGTGGTGATTTTTCGGAAACATCTGTTGACACTTACGAAACAATGATACGTTTCTGGGAGCGCTCCCACCTGCGCGCGTAATCGGTGCGGAGGAGACAATGGACGATCTGCCCACCCTCGCTCAGGTCGCCGCCGCAGCCGGCGTTTCCCCAGCAACGGCGTCACGCGTACTCACGGGATCGGTGCGGGTGAGCACCTCCACCCGCCGTCAGGTACATGACGCGATGTCCCGCCTGGGGTACGTACGGCGGCGAGCCCCGCGAGGAGTGTCGGCCCGGCGCAGCGATCAGCTCATCGCGGCCGTGGTCTGCGAGTCACCCCAACGCCTGTTCACCGAGCCGTTCTACGCCCGGCTGCTCGCCGCGGCGGACGACACCCTGGCCGGGCACGGCGTGCCTATGATGATCATGACGGCAACGCCCAACACGTCCACGATCACCGCGCCACCGCTGGTCGCGGGAACAGTGGACGGCATCCTGCTCATCGGGGCCCGCGAACGGCATCCGCTGATGGTGACGCTCGCCGCCTCCGGCGTGCCGATCCGCAGCATCGGCCGGCTGCCCGACGGCCTGGAGATGCCGTACGTGGACATGGACAACCGCGACGGCGGGCGCCAGGCCGCCGAGCATCTGCTGCTCGCCGGGCGCAGGGCCATCGCCGCCATCGGCGGGCCACCGGGCCTGCCGGGCGCGTGCGACCGGCTGGAGGGCTTCCTGCAAACGCTCGCCAAGGCCGGGATGACGAACGTGCCGGTGGCGTACGGCGACTTCACCCACGCCTCGGGCGGGCACGCCATGCAGTGGCTGCTCGGCCGGATACCGCACCTCGACGCGGTGTTCGCCGGGTCGGACACCATGGCCGCCGCCGCGATCCAGACACTCAAGCGGGCGGGCCGCCGCGTGCCCGACGACGTGGCCGTGATCGGGTACGACGACGCCCCCATCGCCCGCCACACCAACCCGCCGCTGACCACGATCAGGCAGCCGATCGAGGAGCTCACCTCCGTCGCCGTACGCCTGCTGCTGATGGCCACCGCGACGGGCGAGACTCCTGCCAACAACCCGATTCTGCCCACAGAGCTGGTGATCCGTGATTCCGCTTGAACCGGGGGGATATCACGAACCACGGGGATGGCACGACGAACCAAGGGGCCTGCACGAAGGAGACGTTCTCACCCGCCGGTACCGCCTGCTCGAACAGATCGCCAGCGGGGGCATGAGCGCGATCTGGCGCGCGTTCGACCAGTCGCTGCACCGGATGGTCGCGGTGAAGGTGCTCGACGGGCCGCTCGGGGCCGACCACGCCGAGCGGGAGCTGATCCGCCGTGAGGCGCGCGCCACCGCGCGCCTCATCCATCCGGACGCGATCGAGGTCTACGACTACGGCGAGACCGTGACGTCGGACGGGCGCATGGCCGCGTATGTGGTGATGCGCCTGCTCGACGGCACCCCGCTGGCGGAGCGGATCGCGGAGGGGCCGCTGCCGTGGCGGGAGGCGGTGGGCATCGCGGCGCGCGTGGCGACGGTGCTGGCCGCCGCGCACGAGCGCGGCGTCGTGCACCGCGACGTGACGGCGGAGAACGTGCTGCTCACGCCCGACGGGGCGAAGCTGCTCGACTTCGGCATCGCCGCGTTCGTGGGCGAGCCGGTCTCCGACCGCGTGGCCGACTACGGCACCCCGCCGTACGTCGCGCCGGAGCGGCTGACGGGGGCGCCGAACGACCCGGCCGTGGACGTGTACTCGCTGGGCGTGCTGCTGTTCGCGATGCTGACCGGCCACACGCCCTATCCGGAGACGACCTGGGAGGAGATCGAGAAGGCCGACCGCAGCGGCCCGCCCCCGATGCCGTACGCGCCGGGGCTGCCGCACGACATCGCGGCGCTGTGCCGGCGCTGCCTGGACGCCGATCCGGCCCGGCGGCCGAAGATGCAGCGGCTCGCGGACGTGCTGACCCAGGCCGCCGCGCCGCCGGGCGGCCCGGTCACCGTGGGCATGCCGCGCGGGGTCGCGGTCACGCTGTCGGTGGCGATGACGGTCGCCGCGGCGCTGGGCGTGGTGGGCTGGACGGACGCGGCGGCGCCGCCCGAGCCGAGCGAGGCGGCCGCGTCGCCGCTGTTCGTGCCGGCGCCGCGTACGGAGCCGACGCCGTTCCCGACCCCGACGCCCGCCACGAAGGCGTACCGGGCCACGTCGGAGCCCGTGGCGGAGCCGACGGCGGAGCACAGCGCCGGCGCCGAGGTGGCGCGCATCACCAGGGTGACGCTGCGCGAGGCCGTGGACGCCTTCACCGCGACCGTGGACACCGCCGAGGCGAACCGGCTGATCGAGCGGCACGTGGCGGTGGACCTGGTGCAGGTGGCGGGCAACCTGCTCTCCGGCGACCCGGCGGGCGCGCTGGACGGGCTGCGTACGAAGGTGCGCGACCGCGACCGCGAGGGACTGCTCCCCCACTCCGTACGCCAGGCGCTGGAGGTCCGCCTGTCCATGATCGAGGACGCCGTGCGCGCCCCGTCGCGGACCTGAAAGTTTCAGTGATCACGCCAGGTCGGGCCGCGTACGGCCCGGCCTGGCGTTGACGCTCGCGAGGGGCCCGCCGAAGCATGCGGCACGACGTTCATCCCGTCGGCATCCTCTCGAAAGGGCCCGCATGAAAGTCCCGCGTACGCGCCTGGGCGCGTGGCAGGCGGCGCTGACCGCGTTGCTGACCGCCGTGGCCGCCACGGTGGTGGCGGTCGCGGTCGCCACCGCTCCCGCCGGGGCGGCGGCCGGCACCGGCACCGGCTATCTGCGCACCTCCGGCAACGAGATCGTGGACAGCACCGGCGCCACGGTGCGCCTGACCGGAATCAACTGGTTCGGCATGGAGACCGACAACCGGACCTTCCACGGCCTGTGGTCCAGCAACCCGTGGAAGTCCCAGATCGACCTGATGGCGGATCTGGGCTACAACACGATCCGGGTGCCCTACTCCAACGACGCGCTCAAGGCGGGCGCGACCGCCACCGGCATCAACGACTTCGTCAACCCCGACCTGATCGGGCTCAGCCCGCTGCAGATCCTGGACAAGGTGATCGAGTACGCCGGGTCCAAGGGCATGCGGATCATCCTGGACCGGCACCGGCCCACCTCGGCGGGGCAGTCGGCGCTGTGGTACGTCCCGGCCACGCCCGAGTCCACGTGGATCGCCGACTGGCGGATGCTCGCCCAGCGGTACGCCGGCAACCCCACGGTCATCGGCGCGGACCTGCACAACGAGCCGCACGCCGAGGGCACCAACCCGAACGCCACCGGCGCGTGCTGGGGCTGCGGCGACCCGGCGCGCGACTGGCGCCTGGCCGCCGAGCGGGCCGGGAACGCGATCCTGGAGGTGAACCCGAACTGGCTGATCTTCGTCGAGGGCGTGAGCTGCCCGAGCGGTGGCCTGTCCAACGTGTGGGACGGCGACCCGAGCAACGACGAGGACTGCGGCTGGTGGGGCGGCAACCTGTCCAAGGCCGGGCAGTTCCCGGTGCGGCTCGACGTGCCCAACCGGCTGGTGTACTCCCCGCACGAGTACGCGACCTCGGTCTACCACCAGGACTGGTTCGACGACCCGGACTACCCGGCCAACATGCCCGCGATCTGGGACAAGTACTGGGGCTACCTGTACAAGCAGAACGTCGCGCCGATCATGCTGGGCGAGTTCGGCACCACCCTGGTGGCCGGCGTGGACAAGATCTGGTTGCAGGAGCTGATGAAGTACCTCGGCACGGGCGTCAACGGGATGTCGTTCACGTACTGGTCGTGGAACCCCAACTCGGGTGACACGGGCGGCATCGTGAAGGACGACTGGACGACCGTGGACCAGAACAAGCAGAGCATCCTGCAGCCGTACCTGATCCCGCCGGTGGGCGGCGGCCCCGGCACCGGCTCGCCCTCGGCGACGGCGACGCCCACGGGCGGCACGGCCTCGTGCACGCTGACGTACCGGCAGGTCAACTCCTGGCAGGGCGGCTTCCAGGGCGAGGCCACGATCACGAACACCGGCACGTCCACGTGGAGCAACTGGTCGGCGAGCTGGACCATGCCCTCGGGGGTGAGCCTGGTCAACGCGTGGAACGCCACCGTGACCACCAGCGGCGCCACCTGGACCGCGCGCGGCCCCGACTGGGCCAGGAACCTGGCTCCGGGCGCGTCGGTCGCGGTCGGCTTCACCGCCAACGGCGCCTCCAGCGCCACCCCCGGCCCCGTCACCTGCGGCTGAGCACTCCCCACCGTACGGCCCCCGCCCCCGCCGGGGGCCGTACGCATGCGGGCCCCCGCCCGGGGCGGGGCTGAAAGTTTCAGTTGCACGGGACGGAAAGACGCAGGCGGCGTCATCGGGGCGTAACGCGTCATTGACACGGTCGCAACGGTGACGCCAGATTTCGATGGGAGCGCTCCCATCCTATTCCTTCTCCATCGGCCCTCAGATTCGGTACTTCGTACCGAGAGATCCCCCCGGAGGACCTTTCTCATGTATCGAGCACCCCTGAAAGCGGGAGCGCTCCCACGCCCGCGGGCGAGACGGCGCGTCGCGCTGGCCGCGGTCGCCGCCCTGGCCGCGGGTACGTTGACCGCCCTGGCGCCGACCGCCGCCCAGGCGGCGGTGGCGTGCACCGTCGACTACCAGGCGAACGACTGGGGCACCGGCTTCACGGCCACCGTGAAGATCACCAACAACGGTGACCCGATCAACGGGTGGACCCTCGGGTTCGCCTTCCCGGGCAACCAGAGAATCAGCCACGGGTGGAGCGCGACCTGGACCCAGTCGGGCGCGAACGTCACCGCCAGGAGCTACGACTGGAACGGCAACCTGGCGACCGGGCAGTCCACCAGCATCGGCTTCAACGCCTCCTACAGCGGCACCAACGCCAAGCCCACGGCGTTCACCATAAACGGCACGGCCTGCAACGGCGGCGACCCGGTCAACCAGGCGCCCACCGTCTCGCTGGACAGCCCCGATGCCGGCGCCACCTTCACCGCCCCGGCGACCGTGAGCATGGAGGCGACGGCCTCCGACAGCGACGGGAGCGTGACCAAGGTCGAGTTCCTGAACGGGTCCACCGTCGTGGGGACCGACACCAGCGCGCCGTACACCTTCGACTGGACGAACGTCGCGGCCGGGTCGTACTCGCTCAGCGCGCGGGCCACCGACAACCTGGGCGCGACCAAGACCTCCGACCCGGTCGGGATCACGGTGAGCGCGAGTTCCGAGCCCGCGGTGGTCGTCTCGCCGGCCACGATCACGGTGGCCGAGGGCGGGGAGGCGACGTTCGGGGTGAAGCTGTCGCGGCAGCCCTCCGGGAACGTCACCGTGACCACCGCCAGGACCTCCGGCGACACCGACCTGAGCGTCGAGGGCGGCGGGTCGCTGACGTTCACCTCGTCCAACTGGAACACCGCGCAGAACGTCACGATCGGCGCGGCCGAGGACGCCGACGAGACCGGCGGCAGCGCCGAGTTCACCGCCACCGCGACCGGGCACACCCCGGCGAAGGTCACCGCCACCGAGGCGGACAACGACCTGGGCACCGGCGACGGCGAGTACACCCAGCGCTTCCTCACGATGTACAACAAGCTGAAGGACCCGGCCAACGGGTACTTCTCCCCGCAGGGCGTGCCCTACCACTCCATCGAGACCCTGATGGTGGAGGCGCCCGACCACGGGCACGAGACCACGTCCGAGGCCTACAGCTACTACCTGTGGCTGGAGGCGGTGTACGGACGGGTGACCGGCGACTGGTCGAAGTTCAACGACGCGTGGGCCTCGATGGAGAGGTACATCATCCCGGCCACCGCCGACCAGCCGACCAACAGCTTCTACAACCCCAGCAAGCCGGCGACGTACGCGGGTGAGTGGGACGACATCAAGCAGTACCCGTCCAAGCTGGACACCAGCGTGACCGTGGGCGTGGACCCGATCGCCAACGAGCTGAAGACCGCCTACGGCACCAGCGACATCTACGGCATGCACTGGCTGCTGGACGTGGACAACACCTACGGCTTCGGCCGCTGCGGCGACGGCACCACCAAGCCCGCCTACATCAACACCTACCAGCGCGGGCCCGAGGAGTCGGTGTTCGAGACCGTGCCGCAGCCGTCCTGCGACACCTTCGCGCACGGCGGCAGGAACGGCTTCCTCGACCTGTTCACCGGCGACAGCTCCTACGCCAAGCAGTGGAAGTACACCAACGCCCCCGACGCGGACGCCCGCGCGGTGCAGGTGGCGTACTGGGCGCACACCTGGGCCACCGAGCAGGGCAAGGCGTCGCAGATCTCGACCACCGTGTCCAAGGCCGCGAAGATGGGCGACTACCTGCGCTACGCGATGTACGACAAGTACTTCAAGAAGCAGGGTTGCACCAGCACCTCCTGCCCGGCGGGCACCGGCAAGGACAGCGCGTCGTACCTGCTGAGCTGGTACTACGCCTGGGGCGGCGCGCTGGACAGCTCGGCGGGCTGGGCCTGGCGGATCGGGTCGAGCCACAACCACTCCGGCTACCAGAACCCGATGGCGGCCTGGGTGCTGTCCAACGTGGACGCGCTCAAGCCCAAGGGCACCACGGCGGTCCAGGACTGGAGCACCAGCCTGAAGCGGCAGCTTGAGTTCTACCGCTGGCTGCAGTCGGCCGAGGGCGCCATCGCCGGCGGCGCGACCAACAGTTGGCAGGGCCACTACGCCACCCCGCCGTCGAACCTGCCGACGTTCTACGGCATGACCTACGACTGGCAGCCCGTCTACCACGACCCGCCGTCCAACCAGTGGTTCGGCTTCCAGGCGTGGACGATGGAGCGGGTGGCGGAGCTCTACTACGCCACCGGCAACACCGACGCCAAGGTGGTGCTGGACAAGTGGGTCAAGTGGGCCACCGACAACACCACGATCAACGCCGACGGGACGTACCGCATCCCCTCGACGCTGGTGTGGAGCGGCCAGCCCGACACCTGGAACCCGGCCAACCCGGGCGCCAACGCGAACCTGCACGTCACGATCCGCGACTACACCACCGACGTGGGCGTGGCCGGCTCGTACGCCAAGGTGCTGATGTACTACGCGGCCAGGTCGGGCGACACCGAGGCCAGGGACATCGCCAAGGCGCTGCTCGACGGCATGTGGGAGAACCACCAGGACGCCAAGGGCGTCTCGGTGCCGGAGACGAAGGCCGACTACAACCGGCTCGACGACCCGATCTACATCCCCGCCGGGTGGACCGGGAAGATGCCGAACGGCGACACCATCGACTCCAACTCCACCTTCATCTCCATCCGGTCCTTCTACAAGAGGGACCCGGACTGGCCGAAGGTGCAGAGCTACCTGGACGGCACGGGCCCCGCGCCGACCTTCAACTACCACCGCTTCTGGGCCCAGGTGGACGTGGCGGTGGCGCTCGCGGAGTACGGACGCCTGTTCCCCTCCTCCGAGTGATCTGATCTCCCGGGGCGCGGCGGCATCCCTGACCTGCCGCCGCGTCCTGGGCACCACCGAAGACCCCCCAAGGAAGACCCCTTCGAGGAAGACCTTCGAGGAAGAGCATGAGACGAGCATGCACAGCGGTGGCGGCGGCGGCGCTGGCCCTGCCGCTGCTGGCCGGGATTCCCGGCACAGCCCAGGCCGCGGCCCCGGCGTTCAACTACGGGGAGGCGCTGCAGAAGTCGATCTGGTTCTACGAGGCGCAGCAGTCGGGGAAGCTGCCGAGCTGGAACCGGGTGAGCTGGCGCGGCGACTCGGCGCTCGACGACGGCAAGGACGTCGGCCTGGACCTCACCGGCGGCTGGTACGACGCGGGCGACCACGTCAAGTTCGGCCTGCCGATGGCGTTCTCCACCACGATGCTGGCCTGGGGCGCGGTGGAGTACCGCTCGGCGTACTCCTCCTCCGGCCAGCTCACGCACCTGCTGAACAACCTGAGGTTCGTCAACGACTACTTCATCAAGGCACATCCGTCGCCGAACGTCCTTTACGGGCAGGTCGGCAACGGCGGCGCCGACCACGCGTGGTGGGGGCCGGCCGAGGCGATGCAGATGAGCCGGCCGGCGTACAAGATCGACGCGTCCTGCGGCGGGTCGGACCTGGCCGGGGAGACGGCGGCGGCGATGGCGGCCTCGTCGATGGTGTTCCGGCCCACCGATCCGCAGTACGCCGACACGCTGCTCACGCACGCGCGCCAGCTCTACACCTTCGCCGACACCGTGCGCCAGAAGTACAGCGAGTGCATCACCGACGCGCGGGGCTACTACAACTCCTGGAGCGGCTACCACGACGAGCTGGTGTGGGGCGCCATCTGGCTGCACCGGGCGACCGGCGAGGCGGCGTACCTGACCAAGGCCGAGTCGTACTACGACAACCTCGGCAACGAACCGCAGACCAGCACCAAGTCCTACAAGTGGACCGTCGCCTGGGACGACAAGTCGTACGGCGCGTACGTGCTGCTGCACAAGCTCACCGGCAAGCAGCGCTACCTCGACGACGCCAACCGGTGGCTGGACTTCTGGACGGTCGGCGTCAACGGGCAGCGGGTGAACTACTCGCCGGGCGGCCAGGCGGTGCTGGACCGGTGGGGCTCGCTCCGGTACGCCGCGAACACGGCCTTCGCCGCGCTGGTGCACAGCGACTCGATCAGCGACGCCACCCGTAAGGCGAGATATCACGACTTCGCGGTACGGCAGATCAACTACGCGCTGGGCGACAACCCGCGCAACTCCTCCTACATGATCGGGTTCGGCACCAACCCGCCGAAGAACCCGCACCACCGCACCGCGCACGGAAGCTGGACCGACCAGATCACCAACCCGGCCGAGACCCGGCACACCCTGTACGGCGCGCTGGTCGGCGGCCCGCCCGAGCCGAACGACGCCTACACCGACAAGCGCGACGACTTCGTGATGAACGAGGTCGCCACCGACTACAACGCGGGCTTCACCAGCGCGCTGGCCCGCCTGTACCAGGAGTACGGCGGCACCCCGCTGGCGAACTTCCCGCCAGAGGAGACCCCGGACGGCCCGGAGATCTTCGTCGAGGCGGGCGTGAACGCCTCCGGCACCGGGTTCACCGAGATCAAGGCCATCGTGCGCAACCAGTCGGCCTGGCCGGCCCGAGTGCTGAACAACGGCTCGTTCCGCTACTACTTCACCCTGGACGGCTCGACCACGGCGAGCCAGATCAGCGTCAGCTCGGCGTACACGCAGTGCAAGGCGCCGACCGGCCCCACCCTGCACAGCGGCAAGATCTACTACGTCACCATCGACTGCTCCGGCACCGCCATCGCCCCGGCCGGGCAGTCGCAGCACCGCCGCGAGGTGCAGTTCCGCATCTCCAGCTCGGGCACCTGGGACCCGTCCAACGACTGGTCGTACGCGGGCGTCGCCACCACCCCCGGCGCGACCCCGGTCCTGGTCGAGCACATCCCGCTGTACGCGGGCACGACCAGGATCTTCGGCGAGACGCCCGGCGACGGCGAGCCGGTGGAGGACAAGTCCCCGCCCACCAGGCCGGGCAAGCCGGCCGTGAGCGACATCACCGGCTCGACCGCCCGGGTGACCTGGGCGGCCTCGACCGATGACGTGGGCGTGACCGGCTACGACGTCTACCGGGGCTCGACCCTGGCGGGCACCGCCGACGGCACGTCGTTCACGCTCACCGGCCTGTCCCCCGACACTGACTACACGGTGCACGTGGTGGCCAGGGACGCGTCCGGCAAGAGCTCGCCGGAGTCCGAGAGCACCGCGTTCACCACCACGTCGGCCCCCGCGGGCGGGTGCAGCGCGGCGTACAAGGTCGCCAACTCCTGGGGCGGCGGCTTCCAGGCGGAGGTGACCGTGAAGAACGAGGGCGCCTCGCCGATCACCGGCTGGACCGTCACCTGGACCTGGCCGGGCGGCCAGAGCATCAGCCAGGTGTGGAACGGCACGCACACCCAGACGGGCGCGAACGTGGGCGTGCGCAACGTGTCCTGGAACGGCTCGCTCGCCCCCGGCGGCACCGCGTCGTTCGGCCTGATCGCCAGCGGCGCGAGCGCCACCCCGGTCGTGACCTGCACCACCGGGTAGGGCGCCGCCCCCGAACCGCCGGCCGGGCGTCGCGGACCCCTCGCCCGGCCGGCCCCTATTTCCAGCCCGCCCGTTTCGGCCGGTTTCAGTCGGCGCTGCCGCCCAGCGCGGTGACCAGCCAGTTGGCCAGGTGCGCGTGGCCGCTGTGGGTGGGGTGCACGCCGTCGGGCAGCACCGAGGTCTTGACCGGCCCGGCCACCATCGGCTGGGCGAGCGGGTCGAGGAAGGTCGCCTTCGACTTCTCCGCCGCCGCCGCGATGGCGTCGCGCACGTCGTACGCCCAGTCGGGCGCGCGCCGCAGCCAGATCGGCCCGACCACCACGATCCGGGTACGCGGCCAGGTCGCGCGGACCGCGGCGATGGTCCTGGACGCCGCGTCGTGCACGCGTTCGGGCGTGACCCGGCGGTCGTTGTGCCCGCCGGACAGGATCACCATGTCGGGGGCGGGCCGCCAGGACAGCTCCCGCTCGAACGACTCGCGGAAGTCGCGGCCCACCCGGCCCTTGTTGACGAAGCCGGTGCCCCCGGCCCCGGCCGTGATGAGCTGCCAGCCGAGCCGCTTGGCGGCCAGCGCGGCGTAGGTCTCCCAGCGCGGCACCGGCCCGGAGCCGACGGTGAAGCTGTCGCCGACGATCATCACGACCGGCGCGGGGCCCGGGTCGGCGGCGGGCCGGTCGGCCTGCGGGGTCTTGGTGCCGGACGGCCCGGCCGTGCACCCGGACAGGCCGGTAATGGCACAACAAATCGCCAAAATGGGCCCGATCGCGCTCGTCAGGGCGCGATGCGCTCGCAATCCGCCGCGCATGTACACCTCGCGAGCTCTAGGCTGCCGACATGACCATCGATTCCCACGGACGCACCCAACGACTCGAACTCGCCGATCAGGATCTGCGCGACTGGGAGGCCGTCGTGCTGGAGGCCTCTGCCGAGGGGATCGTGCTCAACCGGTCGGCATTCTATCCGGGCGGGGGCGGCCAGCCCGCCGATCAGGGCGTTCTCATCTGGCAGGGCGTCGAGACCCGGATCGCGGGCGTGCGCAAGAACGACGACCTGCACCTGATCCCGGTCGAGGGCGACCCGATCCCACCGGTGGGCACGACCGTGCGGGCCGCCGTCGCCGACGAGCGCCGCTCGGCGCTGATGCGCACCCACTCCGGGCTGCACGTGCTGTGCGGCGTCGTCTTCCGCGACTACGGCGCGCTGGTGACCGGCGGCAACATGGAGCCCCTGACCGCGCGCATGGACTTCAACCTGCCCGAGGTGCCGCCCGGCTTCAAGCAGGCCGTCGAGGACGCCTGCAACGCCGAGATCGAGGCCGACCGCCGCATCGACGTCAGGGTGCTGCCGCGGGCCGAGGCGTTCCAGATCCCCGACATCATCCGCACCGCGACCAACCTGGTGCCCGAGAACGTGGAGATGGTGCGGATCGTGGACATCGTGGGGCTCGACTGCCAGGCCGACGGCGGCACCCACGTCGCCTCCACCAAGCAGATCGGCCGGATCAAGGTGGCCAAGATCGAGAGCAAGGGCAAGGGCTTCCGCCGGCTGCGCATCACGGTGGAGTAGGTCAGCTCACGTCCGAGGCGGCGGCCACCCAGGTGTTGCAGTAGGCGATGCGGCCGTAGCGGTAGCCGTGGTGCAGCCAGGCGGCGTAGTTCGCGCCGCTGCCGTGGTCGCGCAGCCCGTAGCCGTTCTGGTCGTCGCCGCGCCGGTAGTCGCCCTGCACGGTCTGCCGCCACAGGCCCGAGGTGACCGCGAGCGAGCCGCGTACGCTGCGGGTGAAGACGCCCGCCAGGCACTGCGCCTGCAGCTCGTTGCGGCGCGAGTGGGCGTCGCGGGCCGCCCGCGACTTGTCCGAGACCTCCCACCACCACGCGCCGCCGATCCCGGCCATGCTCTGCACGTGGTGGCCGTACTCGTGCGCGAGCAGGGCCAGGTACACGACGTGGTTGGCGGCCGGGTTCACCTGCCCCGAGGCCCCGATCACGTGGGTCAGGCCGATGTACATGCCCCGGTTGGACGGGCAGTAGTACGCGGCGGCGGTCTCGGCCGGGTACGTGCCGCACGGCCCGCGCCCGCCCCGGCTGTAGTAGACCCTCCTGGGCGTCAGGAACACCGCCCTGGCCTGGTCGAACTTGGTGGCCCAGGCCCGGTCCAGGCAGTCGGTCACCGCGTGCAGGAAGGCGTTCATGTGGGCCGCCCTGGCGGAGGGGCGCGGCGCGCGGCAGCTCGTGGGGCGCATCACGCCGGTGGCGTACAGGGGGTTGCGCTGGAGCCTGGCCCGGGTCTCCGAGCGGCGCATGTAGCGCAGGTCCACCAGCAGCGACCGCTCCGCGGCGACCGGGCGTACGGAGACGCCGCCCGACCGGCCGCCCTCGCCGAACCTCAGCCGGGCGGGCGGGCGCAGCGGGGGCGGGGAGACCTCGGCGGGATCGGTGGACACCGGCACGGCGGACGCCGTGCCGCCGGTCGCCTTCGGGCCGTTCGCGGGGCCGGCCGGGGCGACCGCGCTCTCGCCGCCCGCCAACCCGGCGGCCAGCACGACGCCGGTCAGCGTCAGCGCCAGCACGCCCAGCGCGCCGAAGGCCAGCAGGCCGGCGGAGGAGTCTCGCCTACGTGGGGGCATCCGATCACCTTTCCGGGCCGTTGCTGGGATGGACCGCGTATCGGCGGGAATCTAGCGGAATTTCGCGATCGAGGGGTATTGATCGCGGATTCACTGAATGGTTAGAGGATTCATGAAATTTCTAGATCTGATGGGGAACGTCGGCCGACGGGGTGTTTCTCGGTAGGCTCCCGTGCCATGGCGGGATCTTTCTTGCGGCGCACGGCCGTCGGCGCGGCCGTGCTCGGCCTGGCCGCGGCCCTGTGCCTGCCCGGGCCGGCGACGGCCACGGCGGCCGGGACGGTGAAGAGCCACACCGTGGAGCTCGACCTACGCGAGGGCGGCGTGCTGCACGTCAAGGAGACCGTCGTGTACGAGGGCAGCCCGCCCACGCGGGAGCTGGTGGGCCGCACCCGCTACGACGACGGCAACGACCGGGTCTTCCCCATCTCCGGCTTCGGCGGCGACGGCACCCTCGACGGCACCACCATCACCCTGAAACCGGGTGGCAAGGCCATGCTGGAATACGACGTCAAGGGCGCCGTCACCCCGATCAACGAGGGTGAGGAACTGCGCTGGTACGCCGTGGGCGCCTGGTCGGTCCCGGTCGAGCAGGCCACGGTCAAGGTGACGGGTCCCGCCGCGATCCAGAGCCTGTCCTGCTTCGCCGGCCAGCTCACCTCCGCCATCGGCTGCACGGCCGCGTCCATGGACCACACCGGCGTGACCGCCGACTTCGAGCAGCAGGGGCTGAGGCCCGGCGAGGTGCTCACCGTCGTCGTCGGCTACCCCAAGGACGCCAGCCGGGGCGCGCCGGTGCTGGAGCGCAGGTTCGAGCTGTCCAACGCGTTCACGGTCAACGCCGTGACCGTGGGCGCCCTGGCCGGGCTGCTGGTGCTGCTGCTCGGCGGCCTGGGCGTGCTGTACTGGACCCGCGGCCGGGACGCCCGGGTGATCGGGCACGAGTCCGGCCTGGTCAACGCCGTGGAGAACGGCCACTTCGCCCCGCCCGACGGCGTGCGGCCGGGCCAGATCGGCACGCTGATCGACGAGCAGGCCGACGTGATCGACGTGACCGCCACCATCGTCGATCTCGCCGTACGCGGCTACCTGCGCATCGACGAGCAGCCCCGGCAGACCTACGACGCCCCCGACTGGATGCTGGTCAAGCTGCCGCAGGCGCCGGTCAACGCGCTGCTGCCCTACGAGCGCGCCCTGTACGACGCGATCTTCGCCGAGCGGGACGAGGTGCTGCTGTCCTCGCTCAAGGGCACCTTCGCCGAGGCCCTGGGCCGGGTGCGCGACTCGCTCTACTCCGACGTGGTCACCCAGGGCTGGTTCGCCCGCCGCCCCGACACCGTCCGCACCCGGTGGACCACCGCCGGGGTCGCCCTGACCATCGCCGGCGTGCTGGCCACGGTCGGGCTCGCCTGGCTCACGACGTACGGGCTGATCGGGCTGGGCATCATCATCGCGGGCGCGGCGCTCGCGGTCGGCGGGCAGTACATGCCCGCCAAGACCGCCAAGGGCGCCCACGCGCTGGCCCACACGCTCGGCTTCCGGCAGTACCTCGCCTCCGGCCAGGTGGACCAGGTGCCGGAGGAGCAGCGGGTGGAGCTGTTCTCGCGCTACCTGCCGTACGCCGTGGTGTTCGACAACGTGGACCACTGGGCCAGGGTGGTCGCCTCGGTGAACGGCAACGGGCGGCCGGCGGACAACCTGTACTGGTACCACGGCCCGGCCGAGTGGGACCTGTCCAAGTTCGCCGGGTCGATGCGCACGTTCACCACGACCACGTCAGGCGCGATCTCCGCCTCCCGCCAGTTCCGCTCCCTGTAGCGGGTCCCGCGTCCGCTCCGGCTCGGGCCGGGCGGGCAGGCGGCGTACGGCGGGCACCGCGAGCACGGCCGTGCCGATGAGGAGCTGGGCCACCGCGCCGAAGCCGAGCACGGTGCGCGTACCGGCGAGGTCGGCGGCCGGGCCCGCGGCGGCCAGGCCGAGCGGGCCCAGCGCGAACGCCCCCACGGCGGTCAGCGAGGTGATCCGGGCCAGCGCCTCCGCCGGGACGTGCCGCTGGTTCGCGGTCGCGTAGAGCGCCCCGGACACCGCCTGGCCGGCACCGGCGACCAGCGCGGCGGCGAGCAGCGCCGGCAGCGGCAGCCCGGCCGCGAGGGCCGCCGACGGCAGCGCCCACCCGAAGGTGGCCACCGTGGCGGCGACCAGCGGCCGGCGCGGCGTGGCACGGCCGAGCAGCAGCAGGCCGCCCGCCACCGCGCCCGCGCCGTACACCGCCATGACCATTCCCCAGGCGCGCGCCCCGCCCATCTCGCGCGCGGCCACGACCGGCCCCAGCACCAGGTACGGCGCCCAGACCAGCGTGTTGAACAGGGTGAAGTGCAGCGTCGTCACCCACAGCCAGGTCCGGGACCGGAACTGCGCCCACCCCTCCCGGAACCCGCCCCGCTCCCGCTCCCGGGGCGCGGCATGCGGAGGCAGCCGCAGCGCCACCAGCGCCACCACGCTCACCAGGTACGTCGCCGCGTCGATCGCCAGCACCACCCCCGAGCCCGCCGCGGCGACGGCCAGCCCGGCCAGCGCGGGCCCGCCCACCGTCGCGATCGACTGCGCCAGCCCGGCCAGCGCGTTGGCGTCCTTCAGCTTGCCCTCGTACCGCACCCCGTACGCGGCCACCCGCGGCACCAGCGCGCCCCGCGCCGGTATCGCGAACGCCTCCCCCACGCCCCAGGCCGCGACCAGCGCGACGAACGCCCACAGCGGCACCCGCCCGTCGGCGCCCAGCAACACCGCCGCGAACCCGCCCTGCACCAGGCACTGCACCACCTCGGCCGCCACCAGCACCCGCCGCGCCCCGAACCGGTCGGCCACCACCCCCGCCACCATCATCAGCCCGACCATGGGCACGATCCGCGCCGCCATCACGAACCCCACCTCGCGATGCCCGCCCCCGGCCTCCAGCACCGCGAACGCCACCGCCAACGCCGCCATCGCCGACCCCACCAGCGAGGTCACCTGCCCCCCGAAGAACACCCCCAGATTCCGATCCCGAACCACCCGCCCCCACCCCCGCAGCCCACCCCCGCCGGTCGCGCCGCGGGCCGCCGCACCGCTCACCTCGCCGCCATCGAGCGTGCCCCCGCCGATCACGTCACCGACGGCCGCGCCGCCGCGCTCGTCCTCTCCCCGTCCCGTCGCGCCGATCCGGGCATCAGACCCGTCCCGGCTGTGAGCCCCGCCATCCGGATGGGGCCGTCGCTCATCGTCGGTCCATCGCCTCATGGCCCACCACCCTGCCGCCCGCCCCCGAGCCCCTGCAATGGGTCGGCTCAACCAACTTGAGTCTGTTTACTGCAACAGCGACAATGGCCCTGGGCTGCGAGTTCAGCACCAGAGGCAGGTGTTTTTACTGCGGCAAGGAGCGGTCATGGCGGACCATGCCACCACCACGCCGCCGCCGGTCGAGTACGCGGTGGCGATCGAGCGCTATCTGAGCACGCTGCGGCTCAGCGCGGCGTCGCGGCGGGTCTACCGGATCGCGCTGGCCACCTGGGCCTGGCCCATGGTGGGGCGCACGCCGCCGCCTGGACGCGCGCGGCGCAGTGCCGTGCCGCCGGTGGTGCCGCTGGCCGTGCTGGAGCACCCGCTGGCCGGGGAGCGGCTGCGGGAGGCGCTGGCGCGGCGGGCGGCGGCGGTGGACGCGCGTACGCTCGGCCGCGAGCTGTCCATCCTGCGCGGGGCCACGGCCTGGTGGCACCGGCTGGGGTGGATCTCCGCCGACCCGGCCGCCGGCCTGCGCGCGCCCACGCCGCCGCCGCCCGGTCCGGGCACACGGCTCGGCCCGGCCGAGATCGGGCGGATCTTCGCGCTGCCGGTGGGCCTGCGTGAGCAGGTGCTGTGGCGGCTGGTGTACGAGAGCGGGGCCCCGGTCGAGCGGGTGCTCGCGCTGAACGTGGACGACCTCGACCTGCCGCGCCGCCGCACCCGCGGGCGGGCGGCCCAGGCCATCCGGTGGCAGGCCAGGACCGCCCGCCTGCTGCCGCTCCTGCTCGTCGGCCGCGCCGCGACCGGCCCCTTGCTGCTCACCGAGCGCCGCGCGGGCCCCGCGACACCGCCCCGCGACCGCTGCCCGCTGACGGGCAGGGCCCGGCTGTCCTACCGCCGCGCCGCGGAGATCTTCACCGCCGCCACCGCGCCCCTCGACCCGGCCGGGCGCGGCTACACCCTGCGCGACCTGCGCACGGCCGCCGGGACCGCCGCCACCGCACAGCCCGCCACATGAGACGACGTACGCCCGCCACCCCCGCCTACGCCATCGGCCGCAGCCGGATCTCGCCGACCGGCTCGCCGCCGCCGAAGACCGGGGAGGTGGCCAGGCCGTCCAGCTCCGGCGCCGTGACGCCGAGGGCGCGCAGGGCCGCGACCGTCACCGGCACCCGGGCCCGCTGCCCGCCGTCCTCGATCTTGACGATCCCGGTACGGCCGTCCTCCAGCGCGAAGGCGTCGAACGCCTCCGCGCCCGCCTTGACCATCAGCCCCGGGACGGCGCGCATCAGCGCGGCCTCCGGCCGCAGGGTGCCGGAGGTCCACTCCGGGTGGGCGCGCATCGCGTCGAAGACCCGCCGCTCCGGCGTGCCGGGCGGCGACAGCGCCACCGTGCGGAAGGCGCGGGCCACGCCCACCATGGACACGAAGAACAGCGGCGCGCCGCACCCATCGACGCCGGACGCCGCCACCCGCTCGCCGGTCAACTCCTCCACCGTGGCCCGGATCGCGCGCTGGAGCGGGTGGGCCGGGTCGCGGTAGGTCTCCGTCGGCCAGCCGTTGGCCACGCAGGTGGCGAGCATGGCGGCGTGCTTGCCGGAGCAGTTCATGTAGACGCGGGCGGGCTCGCCGCCGGCCCGCAGCACGGCCCTGGCCGCCTCCGGGTTCTCCGGCAGCGCCTCCGGGCAGCGCAGCGCACCGTCGTCCAGGCCCGCCCCGGCCAGGATCTTGCGGGCGCCGTCCACGTGGAAGGACTCCCCGGAGTGGCTGGCGCAGGCCAGGGCGAGCAGTTCGCCTTCCAGGCCGAGCCCGCAACGCAGCATGCCGATCGCCTGCAGGGGCTTCATGGACGAGCGCGGCGAGGCGAGCGCGTCCACCGCCCCGTACGCGCGCACCGGCGTACCGTCGGCGCCGATCGCCAGCATCCGCGCCCGGTGCACCGACTCCGCGAAGCCGGACCTGACGACCTCCACCACCAAGGACTCCATTTCGCCCCCTTCCGCGCCCGAGTCTAGGGAACGCCGGAATTCCGGCCTCGGGGGCTCCCCATGGCAGAATCCGTGCCCATGCGAGCGGTCGTGCAGCGGGTGAGTTCCGCGTCGGTGGAGGTGGAGGGCGCCACGGTCGGCGCGATCGACGAGCCGGGGCTGCTGGTGCTCGTCGGCGTCACGCACGGCGACACGGCCGCGGAGGCGGCGAAGCTGGCGGCCAAGTTGTGGGGGCTGCGCATCCTGCACGGCGAGAAGTCCTGCTCCGACGTCTCCGCGCCGCTGCTGGTGATCAGCCAGTTCACCCTGTACGGCGACGCGCGCAAGGGCCGCCGCCCCACCTGGCAGGCCGCCGCCCCGGGCCCCGTGGCCGAGCCCCTGGTGGAGGCCGTGGTCACGTCGCTGCGCGAGCTGGGGGCCCGGGTCGAGACCGGCGTGTTCGGGGCCGACATGAAGGTCCGCCTGGTCAACGACGGCCCGATCACGCTGATCCTGGAGATCTAGCGGATTCTGCGCCGCAGTGCGGGGTCGATGGTGACGTTGCGGCCGGCGTCCGGCGGCACGATGACCTCCTGGCTCGCCGCGACGCCGCCGGCGAGCAGCGGCGCGTCGATCGGGACCGTGCGCTTGACCACGGCGAGCGCGATCGGCCCCAGCTCGTGGTGCCGGGCCGAGCTGCCGACCGTGCCGACCTCGGCGCCGTCGAGCGTGACCGGGGCGCCGTGCGGCGGCAGGGTGTCCACGCTGCCGTCGAGGTGCAGGAAGACCAGCCGGCGCGGCGGGTGGCCGAGGTTGTGCACCCGGGCGACGGTCTCCTGCCCCCGGTAGCAGCCCTTGTTCAGGTGGACGGCGGCGCCGATCCAGCCCACTTCGTGCGGGATCGTCTTGTGGTCGGTGTCGAGCCCGGCCCGCGGCTCGTGGTCCTCGATCCGCAGCGCCTCGTACGCCCACAGCCCCGCGAGCCGGAGCCCGAGGTGGCCGGGCAGCTCCGGGCGCGGCAGCAGCACGTCGCGGCCGATCGCGATCGACCCGGCCGGGAGCTCCAGGTCTGCGGCGCGGTGCGAGACCACCGCGTAGTCGGCGGTCACCTCGGCGACCTCGACGCGCAGCATGAAGCGCATCTTGTCGAGGTAGGCCACCAGCGCGGCGGCGGTGCCGGGCTCGACGTGCGCCCACACCGACTCGCCGTCGTCCACGAGGGTCAGGTGGTGCTCGACCCGGCCCTGCGGGTCGAGGATCAGGGTCTGGGTGGGCTCGCCGGGGGCGAGGGTGTCGAGCTTCTGGGAGCTGAGGTCGTTGAGCCAGCGCAGCCGGTCGGGGCCGGAGACCCGTACGACCTCGCGGTTGCTCCGGTCGACGACGGCCTGCCCCGCCAGCAGCGCGCGCTGCTCGGCGAAGGGGTCGCCGTAGTGCGCCGCGACATCGGAGTCAGGGGGCTCGGCGGCCACCGCACCGGGCGTGTCGAGCAGAGGGCTTCGCATACCGCCAAGGGTATCCACCGGCGGGCGGCGATCCGCGACGGGCGCGGCGTCAGCGGCAGTTGCGGCAGCGGCCGAAGACGGTCAGGTGGTGCACGTCGGTGTCGAAGCCCAGCTCCTGCTCCAGCGCCGTCACCAGCCCCTGCACCAGCTCGGGCCGCACCTCGGTCACCTCGTCGCAGCCCCGGCACACCAGGTGCACGTGATCGGCCTCGGCCGCCAGGTGGTAGGTCGGCGCACCGTGCCCGAGATGGGTGTGGGTGACCATGCCCAGCTCTTCCAGGAGCTCCAGGGTGCGGTAGACGGTGGAGATGTTCACCCCACGCGCGGTCTCGCGCACCTTGGCACAGATCTCCTCCGGCGTGGCGTGCTCCAGCTCCTTGACCGCTTCGAGCACCAGTTGACGCTGCGGCGTCACGCGGTAGCCGCGAGCCCGTAGCTCCTCATGCCACGTCGTCTCGGTCATGCAGAGAGTCTAAGTCGGTATCGGCGCGGGCGCTCCACATGCGCACACGCCGGCAGGGGTTCGGCGACTACGGCACGGAGGCGGGCAGCCCGAACGGCCCGAAGTGCTCGGCCCCGAGGAAGCTGGTCAGCCCGGCGATCCGCCCTTCGCGGAGGGTCAGCACCGTGATCGACCAGGCCGGGAACGGCCCCGAGTCGCCGCGCCGCAGGTAGCTCGCCACGGCGGGCTGCCCGTTGGCGTGGGTGAGGCGGTGCCGCCACGAGCCGCACGAGGTCAGCGGTATGCGTACGGCGAAGTCCATGACGGCCTCGACCCCGCTGTACCAGTGCGGCAGCGGCGGCATCGACCACGTGACGTCCTCGGTGAGCAGCGCCACCAGCGTGTCGGCGTCGCCCCGCTCCAGCGCGGCGGCGTAGCCGTCCACGACCTGCCGCAGCCGCGCGTCGCCGATCTCGCTCAGCGCCCGCTGCTGGCTGCGGGAGGGCACCTTCTCCGCCACGATCCGCCGGGCACGCTGCAACGCGCTGTTCACCGAGGCCGTGGAGGTGTCCATCATCCGGGCGATCTCGGCGGCCGAGAAGCCGAGGACCTCGAACAGCAGCAGCGCCGCCCGCTGGTTGCCCGGCAGGTGCTGCAACGCGGCCACGAACGCCAGCTCGACGGCCTCGCGCTGCTCGTAACGGGCGTGCGGGCTCAGCGCGCCCGCGCCCAGCCCGGCGTCCGGATAGGGCCCGAGCCAGAGCACGTCGTCGAGCGGCGCGTCGGCCACCACGGCCCGCTCGCTGGCGGGCCCGAGATCGACCGGCAGCGCCCGCCTGCCCCGCCGCTCGATCGCGTCGAGACAGGTCCGCGTGGCCACGGTGTACAGCCACGACCGCAACGACCCCCGCCCCTCGAACCCGGCGAGCCCCTGCCAGGCCCGCAGCAGCGCGTCCTGCAGCGCGTCGTCGGCGTCGTACACCGATCCCAGCATCCGGTAGCAGTGCGCGTGCAGCTCCCGCCGCAACGGCGCCACCAGCCGCTCGAACGCGGCGTCGTCGCCGGCGCGCGCCCGCGCCAGCTCCCGATCGACGTCCTCAACCCGCTGCATGATGTCCCCCCACAAGCCCCGATTCTGCCCCAGCCAGGCTGATGCGGGCATCAGCGGGACCGACCGGCCAGATGGTCCTGAGGCTCGGCGTGCCGGGACCGGTGGAAGGGGGGGCTCGTTCGCCGGTACGGCGAAGGACCCGCCGCGCCCCTCTCGTCAGCGGGTCCTTCGCGTACGCGTCACCGCTCCCGCCCACCCTCCGCCGGCGGGAGCGGGACGGGATCAGAAGACGTCGTGCCAGCTCCCGCAGTTGTCGAAGCGGCTGTCACCCTCGCAGACCCGGACGTCGAAGTCCTTCTTGAACACGAAGTCCTTGAAGTGGATCTTGCCGAAGGTCTTGTAGTAGTCCTGGTGGAACCGGCCGAACCGGTCGTACCACTTGAACCACACGTAGGTGTACTCCCGGTCGCCGCGGTCCACGTCCACCAGGTCCCCGCCGAAGTAGTAACGGCCGTGCTTCTTGTACCAGTAGCCCTTGAAGTACCCGTCGTGACTGTCGGCCCAGTACTTGAACGTGCGGCCGAAGGCGGCGGCCGAGGCGTCCTGCGTGGTGACGCTCGCCGCGGCGGTGGTGGCGGCCTGCGTGCCGGTGGCGGCCTGCGCGGGCGCGGCGGCCACGCCGATGGACAGTGCCGCCGCGACGGCGGCGCCGGCGACGATGGTACGGATCTTGGCCACGGTGTCCTCCCCGTATTCGGTACGCAATCGCCGGGCCGAGCCGCTTCGGTGCGGCCCCTCCCTTGCCCGGCACCGCATACGTTAGGAAGATCCGCCGCCCGCGACTGCGTACGAATCCACACAACCGGTGTATGTGCCCTCTTACACACAAAGGCGGAGACCCCGGGCCGCCGTGCGTTCGCTCGCGGCACTGCCGGGTAGCCGCAACCACATGCGCAAAGGCTCCTGGGACATCCGCCCTCTCGGCGGCGCGGCGGGCTGCATGACGATGATCGCGATATCGATCCTGCTGTCGATCCTGCTCACGATCGTGATCAACCTGCTGCTGTGAACGGGTCCCGCCCGCCCCCGTTTTACTTGCCTGGCAGGAAAGTAGTGTGTTAACTTTCCTGGCAGGCAAGTAAAAACTGTGGAGGAATCCGAATGGACCACATCGAAGACGCCCAGGCCAGGCTCACCGAGATCGCCAAGCGCCGCGACCAGGCCCTCGACGGGGCGTCCCGGGGCCGGCACCGGGGCTGGGACGCCGCGGGCGCGCTCGCGATGATCGCCGGCTTCGCGGCCCTGGATCTCCCCGCGCCCTCGGCACTGCAGCTCGGCCTGTTCGCCGTCGCCCTGGTCGCCGCCCTGACCTGCTTCACCCGCGCCGGCCGGCGCGGCAAGGTGGTCATGCACCAGTCCCAGATGACCGGCCGCTTCTGGGCCGTCCTCGGCGGCTTCGCGCTCGCCTCCGGCGTCCTCGCCTTCGCCGGGATCTGGCTGGTCAACCGGATCGACATCCCGCTGCGTTTCACCCTCGTGGGCGTGCTGCTCGCCGTCCTCATCGCGGTCACCGAGCCGCTGTACCGGGCCTTGCTGCGCCGGACGGCGGCATGACCACACCCGCCGGCTTCGACGAGCTGATCCACCCGCCGACCCGGCTGGGCCTGGTGGCGCTCCTCGCGGCCACGGAGTGGGCCGAGTTCTCCTTCCTCAAGGAGAGCCTCGAACTCACCGACTCCGCGCTGTCCAAACAGATCTCGACCCTCGCCGAGGCCGGGTACGCCGAGGTCCGCAAGGAAGGCGCCGGCCGCCGGCGCCGCACCCTGGTCACCCTGACCCCAAAAGGCCGCACGGCCTTCGACGGCCACGTCGAGGCCCTGCGCCGACTGGTCAGCGGCGCACCCCCGGCCGCCAGGACCGGCGCCCGCCCACCGGAGGGGCCGTAGAGAGGCGCCGGGGAGACCGCGGAAAATCATTTGCCCCCGGTCACAGGCGTTTCATAGTCTGCGGGTACGCGGAAAGGAGGTGGTCCAAACAATGGTTGATCATTATTGGGCTAGCGAGGTGGCTGTCCGCTAGGACTCGCCGACTCCGGACCACGTCCGGACGTCTGGCGACGTCCGGCGAATCCACGACACCACCGGAACCCCGGGCTGCCGGAGGGCGGGCTTTCCCCCCGTCCATTGGTCCATCCGGCCCGCCTCACCCTGAGGCGGAGCAGGCCCGGGGTTCTTTTCTGCCCTCATGCGGGCGGTAGGGCGGGCGTGCGGCGGGTACCCGGGTCTGTGGGGGACCGTCGGGGGGTGTGATGCCGGAGCGCGCGGGACCGGCGATAGGTGATCTGCTGACCGCCAGCCATCTGGCGACGTTGGAGGATCTGCCGCGGCTCCTCGGGGTGCACGGGCCTCCGGCGGGGCTGTTCGACCCGGTGATCTACGTGGCCGACCTTCAGGACCAGTATCTCGTGCCGATCCCGGGGCAGCGTGACACGCAGGACGCGGAGCTGAAGCGGATCCAGATCGATGTCACGCCCGCGGGGAATGCGTTTAGGAATGTGGAGATAGTCCGGCTTGCCGGGCCGCGCGGGACACGGCGGCTGTGGGTGCCGATGCTGGACGGCACCGAGCGGGTGGGCGTGATCGGGTTCACCGTGCCCGCCGACGACGACACGCATCTGCGGCGGGCGTCCTGGGTGGCGTCGCTGATGGCCATGCTGGTGGTGAGCAAGCGCGACTCCAGCGACACCTACGCCCGGATGGTGCGTACGCGGCCGATGCAGCTCTCGGCCGAGGTGCTGTGGAACCTGCTGCCCTCGGGGACCTTCGCCAACGACAACGTGGTCGTGGCGGCGGCGCTGGAGCCGGCGTACGAGGTGGGCGGCGACGCGTTCGACTACGGCATCGCCGGCGACTTGCTGCATGTGTCGATCTTCGACGCCATGGGGCACGACATCTCGGCGGGGCTCACCGCGACCATCGCCCTCGGCGCGTGCCGCAACAAGCGGCGGCAGGGGGCGGACCTGCCCGCGACCAGCGAGGCGATCGACGAGGCCATCGCCTACCACTTCACCGACACCCGGTTCACCACCGGCATCCTGGCCGATCTGGACACCCGGAGCGGGGCTCTCACCTGGGTGAACCGGGGGCACTACCCGCCGCTGGTGCTGCGCGGCGGGCACCGCGTGGCCACGCTGGAGTCGCCCTCGCCGGAGCCGCCGATGGGGCTGCGGATGGGGCTGAGCGCGGGGGCGAGCCACTACCAGCTCGAACCCGGCGACCGGCTGCTGTTCCACACCGACGGGGTGATCGAGGCGCAGAGCCCGTCGGGCGAGGTGTTCGGCATCGACCGGTTCATCGACCTCATCGTCCGGCAGGAGGCGGCCGGGCTGTCGGCGCCCGAGAGCCTGCGCCGGCTGATCCAGGCCATCCTGGCCCACCAGCAGGGCCACCTGCAGGACGACGCGACCGTGCTGCTGGTGGAGTGGCGCACGCAGCACCAGGGCCGGCTCGTGCCCGAGACCCAGTGGTGAGAGCGGGTCAGTGAGCCCCTCGGGCGGGGACACCGAGTACGGCGCACGCCTCCCGGTACAG
This sequence comes from Thermocatellispora tengchongensis, assembly GCF_014202315.1. GTDB lineage: Bacteria > Actinomycetota > Actinomycetes > Streptosporangiales > Streptosporangiaceae > Thermocatellispora > Thermocatellispora tengchongensis. Next base: position 139,641 of record NZ_JACHGN010000025.1, read on the forward strand.
CCGGACGACCTCGCGCCGCACCTGGGCGCGCTCGGTGAGCGTCATGCCCCACGGCACGCGTACGGGCACCTCCCGGCCGCCGACCGTGGCCGCGAAGTCGATGCCCTCGGCGTCCACGCCGGTCGTACGGGCCGCCGTGGCCTCGGCCTGGCCGCCCAGGGCGCGCACGATCAGCAGGGCGTCGTCGGCGTGGTCGTCGTTCATGTGCCGCTTGATCGCGTCGACGGCGTCGGGCGGGAACGGCGTGGTCATGCGGCCGGCTCCTCGTCGCCGGTGAACTCCGCGACCTTCTTCAGCTCGGCCGACATGTGCGACTGCAGCGGCTGCCCCATCGCGGCCATGTCGTAGGCCCACATCAGGTTGCCGTTGACCAGGCCGTACAGGCGGTGGCCCGCGGAGTACTCCTTGGCCGTGGCGGTGCGGGCCACGACGTCGGTGCGCAGCTCGATCTTGTGGAAGACGACCTCGCCGATGTAGACCTCGACGATGCCGGTCGGGTGCGCGAGCAGGACCTCGATCTGGCGGTCGGGCAGCGCCCGCCAGTAGCCCGTCTCGGTGGCCAGCGGCCGTACGCGGTCGCCGGCCTCGTTGAGCAGCCAGGTGCGGCTGGTGTAGGTCAGGAACGGCTTGCCGTTGTGCCCGAAGACGATCTCCTGGCCGAACTGGATGCTGTCCATGGTCGGATAGCCGCCGACCCCGGCGCCTTCCCACCGGCCGAGCAGGAACGCGATCGGCTCAAGCTGGGGATGCAGTTCAGGTACGCCCATGAGGCTTCAGCGTAGTGCGGGCGGCACAGTGCGACGGCGCTCGGCATCGGTGACCGCTGTGAGTGCTGACCGTGTGGTGGGTCATGGTGCCGCGGGCGTGACCCCGGGCATAAGGTACCTTCATGGCACGATCACTGGTGATCAAGGTGACCGCGGGCGCCGACGCCCCCGAGCGCTGCAACCAGGCGTTCACCGTGGCCGCGGCGGCGGTGGCGAGCGGGGTGCCCGTCTCGCTGTGGCTGACCGGCGAGTCGTCGTGGTACGCGCTGCCCGGCCGCGCCAAGGAGTTCACGCTGCCGCACGCGACCCCGCTCAACGAGCTGCTCGACGTGGTGCTGTCGGCGGGCCGGGTCACGGTCTGCACCCAGTGCGCCGCCCGGCGCGACATCACGGTGGACGACCTGATCGAGGGGGTGCGCATCGCGGGCGCCCCGGCCTTCGTCGAGGAGGCGACGGCCGAAGGCGCCCAGGCGCTCGTCTACTGACCCGAGCTAGCGCGGCAGCACCGCGGCCAGCCGCTCCTCGCGAAGCCGGGAGTACCAGGTGTCGTCGATGGGCGCGAGCGGGCCGCCGACCGCCCAGCTGAGCAGCAGGTCGGCCAGGCCCGGGTTGCGGGCCAGCGCCGGGCCGTGCAGGTAGGTGCCGATCACGTGCCCGGCGTAGCAGCCCTCGGTGCCGTCGCCGTTGCCGGTGCCGACCACCGTGCGCGACAGCGGGGTCACGCCGGGGCCGAGCCGGGTCACGCCCATGTGGTTCTCGAACCCGGTCAGCGTGGGCACGCCCAGCGCCGGATCGACCTCGGCGACCAGCTCGCCCACCGCGCGCGCCTGGCCGCGCCCGCTGGAGATGTCCAGCAGCTCGATGCCCGCGACCGGCTGGCCCTCCTCGCCGCCGAACGTGGTGCCCATGATCTGGTAGCCCGCGCAGACGGCGAGCAGCGCCGCGCCGCGCTGGACGGCGCGGTTGAGGCCGCCGTCGCGGCGCAGCCGCTCGGCGCCCAGGATCTGCGGCCGGTCCTCGCCGCCGCCGATGAGGTAGACGTCGCCGCTCTCGGGCACCGGGTCGGCCGAGCGCACGTGCACGACCTCCACCTGAAAACCGCGGCTGCGGGCACGCTGCTCCAGGACCAGCACGTTGCCCTGGTCGCCGTACGTGCTCAGCAGGTCGGGGTAGATCCAGACCAGCCGCAGGGCGCTGTCAGACTGCACGGCCGAACTCCGATCGGATCTGCTGGAAGGCGGTGTAGTTGGCGATCACATCGACCCGGCCGGGCGGCTGGGCGGCCAGCGCCTCGGAGAACGAGGTGGCGAGCGTGAACGGCACCCCGGCGACGTCGAGCCGCAGCGCCAGGTCAAGGCGGCGCTCGCCGGTGACGAACACCGGCCGGCCGTTGAGCACCCGGTAGTCGACGTCCCACAGCCAGGAGGTGTCGCGGCCGTCGGGGCCCTGGGCGTTCACCGACAGGATGATCGGCAGCGCGGGGTCGGCGACGTCGAACGCCTCCAGCCACCCCGCGGGGTTCTTGGCCAGCAGCAGCCGGGCCTGGCGGCCGTCGCGCTCGACCATGGTGTAGCGCCCGGCCACCGACTTGACCTCGCCCAGGCGCGGCAGCGCCCGGTCGGGCGAGAGCCCGAACGAGGCCACCACGGCCAGCGCCATCGCCGCGTTGGCCTTGTTGGCGGTGCCGGGGAGCTGGAGGTCCAGCCGCCAACGCCGGCCGTGCGGGTCGAGCACCGAGTCGCCGTCGAGCACCCACTGCGGCTCGGGCCGGTGGAAGGTGCACTCGCGGCAGGCCCAGTCGACGTCCTTGCGGTCGAGCGGGCCGCCGCACTCGGGGCAGGACCAGGAGTCCTCCTTCCAGCGCTGCCCCACCGCGACCCAGGTGACCTGGGCGGCCGTCGAGGCGCCCCAGGTGACCAGCGGGTCGTCGCAGTTGGCCACGACGTGGGTCGGCCTGCCGTCCAGCGCGCGGCGCCACTTCTGCGCCAGCAGCCAGATCTCGGCCGCGCGGTCCATCTGGTCGCGGCTGAGGTTCATCAGGCACACCACGCTCGCGCCGGTGGTGTCGAGCACCTCGGGGAGGTACTTCTCGTCGACTTCGAGCACGCCGTACGGCGCCCGCTTGGCCTGTGACAGCGCCGAGACGTGGCCGGCCGGCATGTTGGCGCCGAACGCGTTGGTGGCGACCTCGCCCAGCTCGTGCAGCGCGGAGGTGATCAGCCGGGTCGTGGTGGTCTTGCCGTTGGTGGCGCTGACCAGCACGAGCCTTTTGTCCCGCGCGAGCTGGCGCAGCAGGTCGGGCTCCACCACCAGGCCGATCCTGCCGCCGATCACCGATCCGTCGCCTCGCCCGGTCATGCGGGACAGCGTCGCCGCGGTGCGGCCGAGCGCGCTGGCGACCTGCGCCCTGAGCGGAAGCTGACTCATGACGCCCGATCCTATCCGCTCAGCCGCCCCGGCCACCGCTTCCCGCGCAAGATCACCCCTGCGAACGCCGAGCGTGAGCCGCATGTCACCCGCGCGCCACGGGCGATCAGCCGGCCTGCTGCCGCTCGGCCTCGGCGAAGGAGATCTCGGTGTCCTCGTCGGACTCGGCGTCGAACGGGAACACGAACCGCCCCGGCCAGGACAGCACGGCCTCCAGCCATCCGGCCGCCATCGTGTACGCGACGTGCCGCAGCCGGTCGCGCGGATCGACCCCCACCGCGACCAGCATGATGTCACGGTCTACCATCTCGTGCTCGTCGTCGCCGAGCAGCGCCCGCCAGGCCAGCGCCCGGTTGCGGTCCACCTCCATCGACAGCGGGTGGTGCCGCAGCGCCTTGGCGCGGTGCCCGAGCAGTTCCACCCGCCCGTCGTCGTCGCCGCGATGACCGTTGCCGCCGTTGCCGCCGTTGCCGCCATTGACGCCATTGCCGCCATTGCCGCCGCCCGCGCCGTTGGACTCGCTCTCGGCCGGACGCGGGGGGCGTACGGCGCCGGGGTCGGGGTCGAGCAGGCGGTACTCCATCGGCGGCGCGGGCGAGCGCAGGTCGGGGGCCGGGTGCCCGTACGGGAACAGCCGGTCCACCTCGTGCAGCCAGCGGATCTGCGGGATCACCCACGACGGGCCCTGCCGCTCCCCCTGCTCGCGCACGCCCTCACCCGGGGTGAGCAGCCGCAGCGCGGTGGCCGCGGCCTTCTCGGTGAGCAGGTCGGGGTCGAACAGCGTGCGCAGCGACCAGGCGCGGCGGGCCACCGCGCGCTCGACCAGGGTCGCGAGCAGGCACTCACGGCGGCGTACGGGCAGCTCGGCCCAGGCGTCGGCGAGCACCCGCGGCACGCCCGGCAGCGGCCGGTTGGTGCAGAAGGCCAGCACCAGCGTGTCGGTCCAGATGCGCAGCCAGGCCCACTCGGGCGCGTCGGCCAGCAGGTCGGCCTCGCGCAGCTCCACCAGCGTGCACGCCTTGCCGGTACGGCACTCGGGCCCGCACGCCGCCGAGCGCCGCCCGCAGATCGGGGGCACCGGGCCCAGCATGGGCCGCTCGCGGTCCTCGCCCAGCGGCACGCTCACCCGCAGCGGCCGGTCCATGCCGTCGGCGAACACCGCCGCCGTACCAGGCTGGAGCGAGACGACCTGCCGCGACTGCTCCTCGCTCAGGTTCATCGCCGCGCCGACGAGCCGCCGGTCGTCCTCGGCGGGCAGCCGGTGCACCACCTTCAGCGCGGTGTTCTTCACCACGTCGGAGACCAGCTTGGTGGGGATCTGCTCGGCCACGACGATACCCTCGCCGTACGCCCGGATCTCCGCCAGCATGCCGGCCAGCAGCTCGACGGCGTGGGTGCTGGCCCGGCCCTCGCCCCGGTCGCGCAGCAGCCGGTGCGCCTCCTCGATCACGATGACGTGCTGCAACCCCGCCGAGCGCTCCTGGCGGGCCCGCATCCGCAGGTGCTCCACGATCCGGATGATCAGCGTGCCCATGAGGAACGCCTTGTCCTCGTCGTTGGCGACGTCCTCGATGGCCAGCACGACGTTGCGGCGCAGCAGGTCGCCGATGTCGGCCGGGTGGCCGCCCTCGAAGAAGCGCCCCGCCGACCCGACCCGCAGGCTGCGCAGCCGCAGCCGGATGAACCCCTCGACGTCGGCCTGCACCTCGCGGCCGTACCCGATCTCGTGGATGACGGCCATGGCGTGCGCCTGGAGCTGCTCCAGGGTGGGCACCGCGGGGCGTACGGCGGCGCCCGGGATGCCGCCGCCGGTGACGACGTCCCACCCGTTGGCCTCGTAGACCCGCTGCAACGCCAGCGACATGATCTGCGGGAACGGCTCCTCCGCGTCGAAGGCGGCCATGAACAGCGCCCGCACCATGTCGATGTGCGCCTGCACCGGGTAGCCGGGCTCGGGCGCGAGCGGGTTGACGCTGAACGGCACGTTGTCGGGCGCGGACGGGTTGATCACGGTGAGCGGGGCCAGGTGCTCGATGCGCCCGGCCATGGCGGCGTACTCGGACTTGGCCGGCTCGATGGCCAGCCACGGGATGCCGGACGCGGTGAGCTGCTCCAGCATGTGCCGCACGGTCTGCGACTTGCCCGAGCCGGTCGCGCCGGTGACGAACGCGTGCCGGTTCAAGGTGGCGAGCGGCACCCGGAACGAGCCGACGGTGCGGTCCTGGGCGTCCACGATCGCGCCCAGGTCGATCGAGTCGCCCTCGGGCGTACGCCCGTCGGCCTCGCTGGTCACGTCGAAGAAGCCCGCGTCGAGCACCCGCACGCCCGGCACCTCGCGGCGCGGCAGCCCCGCCAGCGCCGCCAGCGCCCCCGCCGTGGCCGCGAACGGCGCCGCCGCCCCGTCGGTAGGGTCCTGCACGCTGACCCCCAGCGCGTCGGCGAACGCGTACCCCGCCTCGCCCCCGCTGCGCGCCGGCAGCGCGCTGCGCAGCCGGTACGGGTGGTGGCTCATCTCCACCGACCCCACGAGCACCGGGGCGATCTGGCGCAGCTCCTCCGGCCCGGCGGCCCCGGCGAGCACGCGTACGTTCCACAGCCCGGCCTCGCGGAACGCGTCCAGCTCCTGCATCCGCCGCTCGGCCCGCTCGGCGTCGAAGCGGCTGCGCTCGGAGGCGTCGCCGTACTGGCGCAGCACGTTGAGCTGGGTGCGCAGGTGCGCGACCTCGGCGTCGAGCAGGTCGGTCGGCTCGGCGACCACCAGCCAGGCGAACGGCCGGGACATCAGCGTGACCAGGGTGGACTCGAACAGCGTGGGCCGCTTGATCTCGTCGGGGTCGGGCTCGCGCCGCCCGCCGAGCGGGGGCGCCTGCCGTCCCGGGCACGGCGTCCACACCAGGTCGGCGAGGTCGTGCAGCCACTCGTCGCCGATCGGCACGCCCCGCGCGCCGCCGGGGAACAGCAGCGGCTGCGGCCCGGCGGGCTGCGCGCCGGCGGCTCCGGCGTCGGCCGCCCGGCGCGGCGGGCGCGGCGGGGTCAGCGGGCCCGCGTTCGTGATCAGCTCCAGCGGTGTCCCGGAGCCGCGCGACAGCCACCCGATGACGAACGCGCGGTCGCGCTGCGCGGCGGACAGCACCGCGGGCAGGATCGTGACGAAGTCCCACTCCGCCGACGACGTGCGCGACGGGGCCGTGATCGCCTGCACCCGGTACCAGGGCCCGCTCAGGGGGCCGCCGCCGAGCGCGCTGACCGCGCGAGACGTTACCGGGGACGACACGCTTGACTGCATTGGACTCTCGCGTTCTGTCAGGAGCCGGTCACCTCAGTTGCCTACAGTTCTGCGCCGGATCGGCGACGCACATCCTCATTGACCTTTTCATTGCCCGTTCATTGCCCGCGCCGCGGGGGGCGTTGGCGTTTCACCGGCGCTTGCGCCAGTCGAGCCGGGCGGGCGGCGGCCCCAGGTTGGGCGGCACCGAATCCAGCGCCACCTCCGCCGGGGTCTCGGTCTCGGGCGGCGCCGGGGGCGGCAGGGCGGCGTCCTTGACGTCCTCCAGCTCGCCCAGCGTCGTACGGGGAAAGGTGAGGATCGCCGGATTCGCGTCGGCGAGCCGCACCCGCCGCCCACCCGCGGTGGCGTCGGTCACGATCACCGATGTGGTGGGGAGCTGCTGCAACTGGTGCGGCTCGACCAGGAACTCCCGCGAGCGCTGGAGCACCCGCTCGGTCTCGCTCATCGCCTTGGTGGCGGCCCGCCCCCACTCGGTGGACTCGGTGATGTCCTGGGTCAGGTCGGGGGCGGGCTCCTCGCCGCGTTCGCCGGTGTCCTCGGCCTGGGAGACGGTGGAGGTGTAGCCCCCGTTGATCCCGTCCACCGCCGCGCTGATGGTCTCGGTGAGCTGCGCCAGCTCCAGCCGGTGCTCGGTGCCGACGTGCTCGCTGGCCACCCGGGCGTCCTCGGCGTTGCCGAGCCGCATGAACGCCACCGCCGCGTGCCCCCGCCCCAGCCGCTCGCGCACGGACGGGGTGAGGCTCCGGTAGGTCAGCACCAGCCCGGTACGGGAGGTCTCGCACGCGTCCATCAGCCGGTCGAGCACGTCGCCGCGCAGCTTGTCGGCCCCCGCCACGATGATCGTGTGGTACCAGGGCCGCTCGGAGGCCGGCGACTGCCGCAGGATGTGCGTGAGCGCGGTGGCGACGTAGGTGCCGAGCACCCGGTTGCCGAACACCCCCGCCTGGCGGTCCATGCTGACCACGCGCAGCCGTGCGGGCGGCAGCCGCATGGCCTCGCTGCCCAGCGTCTCCAGCTTGCGAAGCTGCGACTCCAGCGCCCAGGCCCGCTCGATCACCACCCGGTCGCTGACGCCCCGCCCGAACAGGGTCCCGATGCGTTCGAGCTGCGTGGCCGTGATCAGGCCGTACCTGAGGTCGTCGCGCGGGTCGCCCACCTGCGCCAGCGCCCGTAACGCCGCCGTCACCTGGTTGATGGTGGCGTTCTCGCCCAGCACCTCCAGCACGCGTTCCAGGATGGCGTTGTCGAAGGACAGGTCGCGGGTGGTCCGGGTCTCCTCGCTCACGCTGACGACGTGCGCCAGCACGTCGGCGAACGCCTCGGCGCTGAGCGTGGCCCCCAGGTCGAGCCGCGGCAGATCGACGGGTAACACCCACACCAGCGGGTCGTCGCCGCCGCGCCTGGCCAGCTCGATCAGGTCCTTGGCGATGGCGCCCTCGGACAGGTCGAGCACGGTGAGGTGCCCGCCGCTGTAGAGCCGGGTGGCCCCGATGAGCGTGACCAGCGCCGACCACCCCGCCAGCGTGCCCCCGGCCACGTCGATCCGGTCGATCTCGTCCGGCACGGCGACGGCGTACCAGGTGACCTGCCGCTCGAACCGCTCCTTCTTCTCCTGCCACTCCCGGTAGCGCTCGGCGTGCTCCTCCTGCGCCCGGAACAGCTCCCGCTCCCGCTCCTCGCGCGCCCGGTCGATGCGCGCCTGCTGCTCCTGCACCCGGTACCGTACGGCCCGGTCGCCCTGGTGGATGGCGTAGGTGCAGATGAGCGCCACGCCGCCCGCGGCGACCAGCCCCATGGCCGCGAACGACCAGCTCAGCAACTCGCTGATGCCCAGGCCCGCGATCAGCACCGCCACCGCGGCCATGAACGTGCGGAAGATCTTCACCGGCCGGTTGAGCAGATCCTCCTGCATCCGCTCCCTGCGCACCCACTCCGGATCGACGCCCTCGACCGGCGTCTCGCCCGGCGACGGCCGCTTCGGCGGCGGCCCCGGATCCGGATGAAGCAGGACATATTGCCAGCCCAGGTAAATACGGTCCGCCTGGAGCTGCGCATGCTCGGGACGCACGTCCGCCACGGAACCTCCGGCCATCATCGCCGCTTCCGTGACAGCGTAATAACCCCCCACCCCCGATGACACCCGCTCCGCGCAATCCGGACGACCGCAGCCGCACCTCCCGCCCCACCGCCCCCGGTGCACGCCTCCCCTCCCATCAGCACGGGATCATCCACGCGCTGATCACCCTCTCCGGCGAGGCGGACATAACCCGAAACGCCTACACGATCTCCTACTACCATCGCTAGCTATGACGTCTCCCTCAGGCGGCGGCAGCCGAAGAAAGCGTCCGGTGCTCATACCGGTGATCGCCGTTCTCCTGGCGTCGGGGCTGGGGATCACCGCGCTGCTGGGGGGACTCGACCAGGTGCCCGACCCGCCCCCGGAGCAGCTCGGCGAGGGGGCGATCCTGGACCAGGGGCAGTTCCGCACCCAGTTCGTCGCGGCGCGCTACGTCTTCACCCCGGCGGCGAACGAGTTCGCGGAGGACCAGCGCCACCTGGAACTGGAGTTCAAGGTCACCAACCTGGGCGACCGGACGACCTACGTCGGGTCGCCGCAGCAGCCGGGGAAGGAGACGACGTCCAGCGTGCTGTTCGCCGGCTCGATCCTGCGCACCACGCCTCCCATCAGGACCGAGGCGGGCGGGGTCGGCGCCGTGCTGACCGGTGACGAGCTGCGCAGCACCCAGCTCCATCCCGGGGTCGCCACGCCCGTGGTCGTCCGGTACGAGCTGGACGAGGCCACCGAGGTGCCCGATCGGATCGTGCTCGACATGGGCACCTTCGAGTTGATGGGCAGGTTCCCCTCCAAGGTCGAGGACTGGTCCCTGGCGACCAAGCGGGTCAACGGGAAGGACGTCGCCGAGGTGGCGGCGCGGGTCACCTTGCCGGTGCAGCAGGGAGAGCGGTCATGACGGTCACCGCGCCCGCTTCCCGGGAGACCCCGCCACGGCGAGGCCGCCGCGCGCGCCCCGGACGGTCGGGCAAGATCCTGTCCGCCGTGGCCGGCATCGTGCTCGCGTCCGCCGCGGTGGTCGTGCAGCAGTACGTGCCCGACGCGAAGGCGATGGGTTCGCCGCTGACGTACACCGGCGAGATGAACCAGGAGGTCTCCGCGGACCGCTTCTCGGTACGGGTGCGGTCGGTGAGCGCCGCGCGGGCCATCGAGAACGTCATCCTGGAGGACGACCCCAAGCGCACGGAGGCCAGGGGGATCTTCCTCATCGTCCAGGTCAGCGCCACCGTGCCGAAGCAGCCCACCCACCTGGTCGCCCGGCTGCTGACCGCCGAGGACACCGTGTACGAGCCGACCGACCGGGTGGCCGCGCAGCTCACGTTCCGGGAGACCTGGATCCAGCCCGGCTGGTGGAACTCCGGGGTGTACGTCTTCGAGGTGCCGCCCGAGGTGATCGCGGGGGCCAGGATCGTCATCACCGTGCCGACCGGCGCCCTGGTCGGGGAGGCGTTCCCGCCGGAGGCCGAGGTCGATCTGGGCCTCGACGAGGCCGCCGCCGCGGATCTCGTCGCCAAGGCCGAGCCCGTACGCCAACTCGGGAAGAAGGGCTCGTCATGAGCGGACCCCGCCAGGCACCGCCGCCGGGACACGGTGACGACCACGACTTCTTCTCCCCGGCGCATCCGGAACCGCAGCCGCCGGCGCCCTACCCTCCGCAGCAGCCCTCCGGCGCGCCCCGGGCTCCGCAACAGCCACCCCCGCCCCGGGCTCCGCAGCCGCCCCCGCCGCCGGCTCCGGCTCCGCAGCCACCGCCGGCCCGCGCCCCTCGGCGGCCCGCTCCTCAGCAGCCCGCGCCTCGGCCACCCGCTCCTCAGCAGCCCGCACCTCAACGGCCGGCGCCTCGGCGGCCCGCGCCTCAACAGCCCGCGCCTCAGCAGCGGTCGCCGCAGGGGTGGCCGATGCCGGAGCGGCCTCAGCAACCGCCGCATCCGCCGGCGCCGTATCCGCAGCGGCCGGACCCTCCGGTGCCGCCGGGGCCGCCGCCGGGACCGCCAGGGCCGCCACCAGGGCCGCCGCCGGGCGCGCAGCAGCGGACGCGTCCGTCCGCGCCGCAGGAGCAGGCCCCGGTCGAGAGCACGGGCGTGTGGCGGAGGCCGCAGCCCGCGTACCCCGAGGGCATCCCGACCGGGCGCCAGCGGGGCGTACGGCCGGACGAGCTGGTGTGGCCGCTCCCTCCGCCGCGTACCGACGACGACGAGGGGAGCTCGACCCAGCCGTTCCCGGCCATCCCGGCGGCGGGACCGCTGCCGCGCCCGGCCGCGCCCGCCGAGCCTCAGCAGAGCGCGGCCGAGGACACCGCACAGGAGGAGCCGCCGCGCAGGCGCAGAACCGTGCTGCTCGTGATCGGCGCGGTCGTGGCCCTCGCGCTCGCGCTGGCCGTGCCGGCCTTCGACCGCTACCTGGTCTACAAGGAGGGCGGGAATCGCGACGACATCGTGCACGTCGTGGAGCCGGGGCAGTCGGTGGCCGTCAAGCACGTCAGGTGGCAGGCGAAGGTGGAGCGGGCCAAGCCGGGCGAGGCGCCCGAGCCGTTGAGCCCGGACCGGGTCTACCTCAAGATCACCGCGACCAGGGTGGCGCTCGACCACGAGGGCCTGCTGCGCAGCGGCGACCCGACCTTCGAGATGCAGGACGCGCAGGGACGGACCTGGAAGGCGATGATCGTGGACCACAACTTGCCGCTCTACACCGAGGAGAACAAGATCGGCACGCCCTACCAGTACACAGTGCTCAGCCTGGTGCCCGCGGACGTCGCCGACGAGGTCGAGCTCTGGCTGCGGCCGAGCATCTTCCGCCGCGACCAGCCCGTGGAGGACCTCGGCAAGACGACCGGGGAGTTCCCCGACCACGTGCTGCGATTCAAGCGCTGACCGCCGGGCGGTCCTCCGTCCCCTCGTTCGGGGCGGGCGGGTTCAGCAGCCGGGCCCGGGTGGCGGCGATGTCGAAGGTGGCGCCGAGCAGGCACATGGTGAGCAGGGTGCTGACGAGCTGGATCGCCAGCGACACGGGGTGGTCGAAGACCAGCCAGATGTACGGCCGATCCGAGCCGATGAGATGCCGGAGCGCGCGGTCGGCGTAGGCCATCCCGATCTGGATGCCCGCATAGGACAGGCAGAACATGCCGAACAACGGCGCTCCGCCCCGGACGGTCAGGCGTAGCGCGTGCAGGATCGGGATCCAGCGCTCCTGCACGCTCATGGTGAGCCTGGCGACGGCGGTTCGGGTCAGGCTGTGCGCCTGGTCGTACCGGGCTTCCGCCCGGTCGAGCCGCATGCCCCTGATGGCCGCGCGGGTGTCGTTCACATCGGCGCCGTAGACGAGGATGGCCACCGCCAGCCACATCAGCGGCAGCGCCAGCGCGTCGATCACGTACGGCCGGATCTCGCCGAGGCCGCCCCAGAACGCCGACCAGCCGGGGATCTTCTCCTCGGCCTGGGTCATCATCTCGCCGCTCGCGGCGACCACCGACCGGTGCCCGAGCCAGTCGGAGCGCTCCTCGATCAGCTCGAAGGTGGCGGTCAGTCCGAAGAACGCGAACGACAGCTCGGCGAAGGCGGCGAAGGCGCCGGAGAACCGGCCGTTGCCGCTCTCGTACCGCCGCTCGAAGATGATCCGGACCACCCAGGCCACGAACATGATGATCAGGGAGATGGTGAAGTTCAGGTCCGACAGGCCGCGGCCGATGTCGTACTCGATGCCGTCGAAGGCGTACGTGACCGCCGCGTCGATGTTGTGCAGTTGGTCCAGGGCCACGAAGTCCCGCGCGTCCTGGACGTGCAGCCCCCAGGTCAGGTAGATGACGGCGAAGGCCGGGGCGACGCGGTCCAGGGCGACCAGGAAGCGTTCATCGCCCTCGTTCTCGGCGCGGCGGGCGCGCATCTCGGCGAGGGCGCCGCGGATGCTGTACAGCATGCCGGTGGTGACGACCAGGTTCGCGGCCACCACCAGGGTGAACACGAGCATGGTGGCCACCAGGCGGGCCTGGCGGTAGTCGCCGTGGGAGATCTCGGTGCCGAGGTAGAGCAGGGCGAAGCGGACGACCTGCCCGGCGGCGAACCAGGCGACCAGGGCGACACCGCACCTGGCCAGCAGGCGCAGGGTGTACAGCGGCAGGGCGTACGGCGACGGGACACGCTGTGCCGGGGCGGGAGGCCGGGGCGGGGCGGCCAGGCCAGACGATCCAGACATCCAGGGCATCGTATCGATATGAGCACAAGATCACGGGTTGTGGCCTATATCGCGATATATGCAAGGATTGGGCCATGCATCGCGTCGCCGTGCTGGCCATGCCCGGGGTCTATCCGTTCGAGCTGGGCGTCCCGACCCGGATCTTCCACGCCGCCACCGACGCCGCCAGCGGCAAACGGCTGTATGAGGTGACCGTGTGCACGGCCGACGGGCGGCCGGTGCCGACCAACGCCGGATACTCCATCGCGGTGGAGCACGACGCGTCCGCGATCGACGACGCCGACACCGTGGTCGTGACGCCGGCGCAGGGGGCGTACCAGTTCCCGGGGCCGGGCGAGCTGCAGCCCGAGATCGCCGGGGCGCTGGCGCGGGTGAAGCCGGGGGCGCGGCTGGTGTCGATCTGCACCGCCTCGTACGTCCTGGCCGCCGCGGGCCTGCTGGACGGCCGGCCCGCGACCACGCACTGGTGGCACACCGCCCACTTCCAGCGCACCTTCCCCGATGTCAAGGTCGATCCGGACGTGCTGTTCGTGGACGACGGCGACGTGCTCACCTCGGCCGGGGTCGCCGCGGGGGTGGACCTGTGCCTGCACCTCGTACGCCGCGACTTCGGCAGCGAGGTGGCCAACCGGGTCGCGCGGTCGTGCGTGGTGCCGCCGTGGCGGGACGGCGGGCAGGCGCAGTACATCGAGCGGCCCGTGCCCGGCCCGTCCATGGCCTCCACCGCGCCCACCCGGGCCTGGGCCCTGGAGCGGCTGGGCGAGCCGCTGCAGCTCGCCGACCTGGCCGCGCACGCGCAGATGAGCCGGCGTACGTTCACCCGGCGCTTCCGGGAGGAGGTCGGCATGAGCCCCGGCCAGTGGCTGGTCCGCCAACGGGTCGAGCTGGCCAGGCACCTGCTGGAGGAGACCGACCTCCCGGTGGACCGGATCGCCGCCGAGGCCGGGTTCGGCACCGGCGCCTCGTTGCGGCAGCACCTGTCGGCGGTGGTCGGGGTGTCGCCGCTGGCGTACCGGCGGACCTTCAGGAAGGTATGAGAAAAGGCCGGCACCCGAAGCACCGGCCTTTTCTTTCAGTAAGCGATCAGACGGCTACCTGGAGCTGGGCGACCTCGCCGAGCTTGGCCTCGACGGGGACGTCCTTGGTGACCCCGCCGCCCGCGATGATGCGGACGGTCCAGGAGCCGGGCGCGGCGAAGAAGCGGAAGATGCCCTCGTCGGACACCACGACCTCGCCGGTGAACTCACCCGAGCCGTCCAGCAGCCGCGCGTAGGCGGTGCCGGTCGGGCCGGTGACGACGCCCTGGATCACGGCCTGCGTGGACAGGTCGATCCCGGCGGGCAGCTCGACGGTCTGCTCGGGCGCGGCGCACCCATTGGAAACGGTGGTCATCAGCGGGCCTCCCCCAACTCGATCGGCACGCCCACGAGCGAGCCGTACTCGGTCCAGGAACCGTCGTAGTTCTTCACGTTGGGCTGCCCGAGGATCTCGTGCAGCACGAACCAGGTGTGCGCGGAGCGCTCACCGATGCGGCAGTAGGCGATGGTGTCCTTGCCGAAGTCGACGCCGGCCTCGCTGTAGAGCTTCTTCAGGTCGTCGTCGGACTTGAAGGTGCCGTCGTCGTTCGCGGCCTTGGACCACGGGATGTTGCGCGCGGTGGGCACGTGGCCGCCGCGCTGCGCCTGCTCCTGCGGCAGGTGGGCCGGGGCGAGCAGCTTGCCGGTGAACTCGTCGGGCGAGCGCACGTCGACCAGGTTGAGCTTGCCGATCGCGGCCACGACGTCGTCGCGGAAGGCGCGGATCGAGTGGTCCTGCTCCTGCGCGACGTAGGTGGTCGCGGGGCGCTGCGGGACCTCGGTGACCAGCTCGCGGGAGTCGAGCTCCCACTTCTTGCGGCCGCCGTCGAGCAGCTTCACGTTCTGGTGGCCGTACAGCTTGAAGTACCAGTAGGCGTAGGCCGCGAACCAGTTGTTGTTGCCACCGTAGAGCACGACCGTGTCGTCGTTGGCGATGCCGCGCTCCGAAAGCAGGGCCTCGAAACCGGCCTTGTCCACGAAGTCGCGGCGAACCGGGTCCTGCAGGTCCTTCTTCCAGTCGATCTTCACGGCGCCACGGATGTGGCCCTTGTCGTAGGCGCTGGTGTCCTCGTCGACCTCGACGAGCACCACGCCCGGGGTGTCCAGGTTGGCCTCGACCCAGTCTGCGTCCACCAGTGCGGCGGAACGGCTCATGGAATCCTCCGGTTATCGGATAGCGGCGGGCAATATACGGCGAATGATCAGGTACATCTCGCAGCCCAGGCAGAAGCCGAAGGCCGCGTTGAGAAAGGCGGCGAACAGGGCGGCGGCCGTCGCGGCGAGCGCGAGCGGCGTGATCTGCGCGATAAACCCGACCAGCCCCACGATGGCGAAGACCAGGCCCACCCCCTGCGCGAAGCGCGGCGGGGCGGGATCCTCAAGCTCGCCGGGCGGGCTCGTGACGAGCGCCCGGAACAACGGCTTGTACGGCGAGACCCCGGCGAGGCCGAGCGCGAACACCACGGCCTGCGCGGCCAGCAGCCAGACGCTGCCGGTCACCAGGACGACGGCGAGCACCACGGTCGTGATGGACGCGGCGAACCGCGTGAAACGGGGATCGATCTGCATCGCGGGATGCTCCTGAAGGGTGTCGAATATGCGGCGCGAGGGCCGCGCGAGATCGCCCTCAGGAAATGCGACAGAGCGCGGTGGCGACGCGGCAGAAGTCGACCGCTCGCCGCTTGGTGAGCAGCTCTGTCGTGGGATTCACGGTAATGACATTACCCCCCGTCTCGCCGTCTGTCACATCCCGTCCGGTTTTTGAGACGGTCCGCAAGAGGTGATCACCCCTCGATCGCCGCGCCGAGTGCGGCGATCACGTCGGCCTTGCGCGGCGTGCCGGAGGCCCGTTTCACGATCGCGCCGGAGGCGTCCAGGACGAAGACGGTCGGGGTGCGCACGACGTTCAGCTCGCGTACCAGGTCGAGCCGCGACTCGGCGTCGATCTCGACGTGCGCGACACCGGGCACCATGGCCGCGACCTCGGCGAGGACGCGCCGGGTGGCGCGGCAGGGCTGGCAGAAGGCGGTGGAGAACTGCACCAGCGTGGCCCGCTCGCCCAGCCGGTCCTTCAGCTCGCCCGTCAACCCGCCCATCGGCTCGCCCGGCATGCCCGCCTCCTGTGACTCCCGCAGTCTGCCGTCGCGGCGCAGCCGTACCACGCCGACCAGGGTTCCGAGAAGCAGGGCGCCGGCGAGCGCCCACCAACCTGCCATTCCGGTCATCGCTGAACAGCAACCAGCGCGGGCGGCCGGTTCTTCCCCCGCCGTGCCCTCAACGCGGGACCCGGATCGTCAGCAGGCGCTCACCGGCGGACGTCATCACCTCGAACCGGACGATCTGCCCCGGCGCGAGGCTGGTGTTGCCGCGGTAGGGCTCCGGCTCGGCGTACCCGTCCTCGGGCACCTGCCAGCTCGCCGCGGCGTCCCTGGTGCCGTCGGCGCCGACCGCGACCAGGCTGCACCTGGTGCCCGCGGGCGCGCCGGACAGGACGACCTCGACCTCGCTGCCGCCCGCGACGGCGAACACCCGCAGGTCGGCGCGCACCCCGCCGTCCTCGCCGCTCAGCTCCAGGTTGGGGGCCACCGCGGCGCTGTCGGCCGCGCTGTCGTCCTGCCCGGGGCTCTGCTGGGGGCCGTCGCTCTGCTGGGGGCCGTCGTCCTTCTCGGCCTGGAACACCGTGTTCTCGTCACCGTTCTCATCACGGCCGGGGGACGAATCGCGCGGCCCCGGGGCGGAGCTCGCGGCCGGGGACGGGGCCTCCCTCAGCTCGGCGGCGGACGCGTCGTCCTGCGCCGAGGCGGCCTCGGGGGCGGCGGCGGTGGTGCCCTCCGAGCCGCCGCCACCGAGCAGCCCGAACCCGGACGTGACCACACCACCGCCGATGACGACGGCCGCCGCCGCGGACGCGGCCACCAGCACCAGCCGGGCCCGGCGCCGCCGCGCGGCCCTGGCCTTGAGCAGCCGATCCAGTACGGCGTGCGGCGGGCTGGCCGCGTGCCGTACGTCCTGCTCGGACACCATCGCCAGGAACGGCGGGACCCCGGACAGCTCCTCGTACTCCGCGCGGCACGCCTCGCACGCGGCGAGGTGCGCCTCCACGACCACGGCCTCCTCCGGCTCCAGCGCGCCGAGCGCGTGGACGCCGAGGGACATGCGCGTCTCCTCGCAGTCGCCGCTCATGGCGCCAGCCCCCGCTCCTCCAGCGCCAGTTTCAGCGCCCGCAGCGCGTAGTACGTGCGGGACTTGACGGTCCCGGCCGGGATGCCGAGCGCCTGCGCCGCCTCCTTCACCGATCTCCCCCGGTAGTAGACCTCCATCAGCACGTCGCGATGCTCCGGTCGCAGCGCGGCGAGCGCGTCGGCGACCGCCCAGGACTCCACCGCCCGCTCCAGCTCGTCGTCCGCCGGCAGCACCGCCAGCGCCTCGTCACCCGTCTCCGGGGGGCGCGACCTGCGCGCCCGGTGCTGATCGACGACGAGGTTGCGCGCGACCGTGAACAGCCACGCGCGTACGGGCCGGCCGGCGAGCGCGTCGGGATGCCGCCACGCCCGCAGCAGCGTCTCCTGCACCACATCCTCCGCTCGCCCCGGGTCTCCGGTCAGTCGCAGCACGTATCCGTAGAGGGGCCCTCCGTGATCGTCGAAAAGGGCCCTGATGAGCTGTTCGTCGGTGGTTCCGGCTGGGCTCACATCCCCATCACGTACGCCGCGCGCCTCCGGTTCACTGCCTGAGCGGGACATCTCGCGCCTCGCCCGTCACCCGCAGGCCGTCGGGAACGCTCTCGACCGCGGTCACCTTCAGGTCCAGCGGCAGGTTCTCGACCGGGATCGTGTACGTCAGCGTCCGGCTCGCGTTGGCGGGCACCGGGATGCCGCCGGCCACCGTGACCCGCGCGGGCGACAGCCGGATCGCGCCGTCCACGACCTCGACCTTCACGTCCGCCTGGACCGGGACCGGCACCCCGCGCACGGTGATCTCGCTGCGCACCTTGAGGGTCTCGCCGCCGTCGCCGGAGATCTCCACCCCGTCGGGCGCCCGGTCGCGGATGGTCTCCATCGGAATCACGACGGACCCGGTGACGCGGTCGGCCCTGATGTCGGCGGCGGCGGGGTTCTGGATCAGGTCGGCGAGCGACGCGGTCACGCCGTACAGGGTGGCGTCCACGTCGGACAGGCGCACGCCCTCGCGGGTCAGCGAGCCGAGGTCCACCGCGATCTCCTGGTAGCGGCCGGCCACGGCCTGGGTGAGGAAGGGGATGCCCTCGATGGTGACCGCGGGCGGGGTGGACAGGTCGTATTGGGCGGCGAGCTGGCGGGCGATCTCGCGCTGGGCCCCGGAGACGGCCACCCGGTCGAGCACGGCGAGCAGGATGACCACCAGGACCAGAAACACGACCAGCTTGCGCATGGCACTCCCTCGCTCCTCGGCCCGCCGGGCTTCCCACCCGACCCTACGGACGCCACGGCCCCGCCGCCGGCGAACGCCGCATCTCCGGCGCGATCATCACTTCCCCTGCGCCACACGGCTAACCGGCCGCCGCGAAAAAGGATCATCCGCCGGCGAAAGGCGGCAGCACCTCGACGGTGGCGCCGTCGGGGAGGGCGACGCTCTCGTGCGGTCGTTTGCCGACCGGATCGCCGTTGACGAGAAATGACGATCGTGCGACAACACGTGCGAGTTCATCGCGATTTAGTGTGACTTTCGTCATTAAATCGTGCAGGTTGGCGGCATCGAAGGGCTCCTCCGCGACACCCGCCGCGTCCTTCGCCGCCGCCCAGTACCGAATCTTTCCTCGTCCCATGGGGTATCCGTCCTTCCTCACACCATCATCCGCCAGTTGTGCGCACTTCTTAACATGTGAGGCGCTGTTCACCCGGCGGACCCGCCCTGGACGCGCAACACACGTCGGCTATCCTCACTTACTACGGGACCTGGGCGATGTAGCCCCCGGGTCCTTACGTGTTTGTACGGCTACCGCCGTCAAGACGCGGGAAGGAGGCGGAGCCTAGTGAGCAACCTGCTCCTGCTCACCAACGCCCTGGAGCCGTCCGCCGAGGTGCTCCCAGCGCTCGGACTGCTGCTGCACTCGGTGCGGGTCGCACCTGCGGAGGCGTCCGCGCTGATCGACGCCCCGCCGGCGGACGCCGTGCTGGTCGACGCACGGCGTGAGCTGGTCCAGGCCAAGGGCCTGTGCCGGCTGCTGCGGACGACGGGCATCGACTGCCCGCTCATGGTGATCGTCACCGAGGGCGGCCTGGCGGCGATGACGGCCGAATGGGGGGCCGACGACGTCATCCTCGACAGCGCCGGGCCGGCCGAGGTGGAGGCACGGCTGAGGATGGCCATGGGCAGGCTGTCGCTGGCGGCGACGGAGGAGGTGCCCGACGAGATCCGCAGCGGAGACCTGTCCATCGACGAGGCGACCTACACCGCCCGCCTGCGCGGCCGCGCGCTGGACCTGACGTTCAAGGAGTTCGAGCTGCTGAAGTACCTCGCGCAGCACCCCGGCCGGGTCTTCACCCGCGCCCAGTTGCTGCAGGAGGTCTGGGGCTACGACTACTTCGGCGGCACCAGGACCGTCGATGTGCACGTCCGCCGGCTGCGCGCCAAGCTCGGCGCGGAGTACGAGTCGCTGATCGGCACCGTCCGCAACGTGGGCTACCGCTTCGTGCCCGACCGCGGCGACCAGAACACCGACGAGCGCGAGCCCGCACACCACTGACCAGGCGCGCCACCGACAAGGCGAGCCACCGACGAGACGCGCCACCAACGAGGCGCACGGCGCGCGCCACCGACGAGAAGGCCGGCCCCGCGATGAGGGCCGGCCTCGTCGTTCTCGTCGTTCTCGCCGTTCTCGTCGGTCACCCGGTCACGGCGCGACCGTGATCCTGTTCGTCGCCGGGGGCGCCACCGGCGAGTGCGCCCCGAAGTACGCCACGAACGCGTCGATGTCGAGCGGCCCGCTCCACAGGTCGGTCCCCTGGGTGAAGACCGTGAAGCCGTCGCCGCCGCCGACCAGGAAGTTGTTCGCGGCCACCCTGATCTGCTGGGTCTCCGTCACCGGCGTACCGTTGATCTTGATGTCCGACACCTTGGAGCCCACCGCCGCCGAGGCGCTGACCGTGTAGGTCAGCGAGGCCGAGGGCGCCAGGACCCGGTTGACCTGGTACTGCTGCTCCAGCAGCGCGTCGAGCTGCGCCCCGGTGAGCGTCACCACCTGCATCAGGTTGTTGAACGGCTGCACCGTGAACGCCTCGCCGTACGTCACGACGCCGTTGTCGGTCCCGAACGTCAGGTCGGCGCGCACGCCGCCCGGGTTCATCAGCGCGACCTGGGCGTTGCCGCCCGTCGTGGTCGCTTCGAGCTGCGCGTCGGCGATCAGGTTGCCCAGCGGCGTCTCACCGGAGGCGGCGGGCGTACGGGTGATGTCGGCGGTGATCGTGCCGATCTGACGGTTGGCGACCTCCGCGACGCGGTCCTTCCAGGTCTGCACGAACGCCGCGATCTCCGGGTCCGGGGTCACGTTGCGCGTGACGACCCTGTTGTCCGCGACCACCGAGGAGCGGACGACGTCACCCGTGCGCTTGTCCACCTGGAAGTCGAACTGGGTCAGCACCCGGCCGAACGAGGAGCCCTGGGTCACGTACCGGTCCTGGCCGGCCGGGTCCTTGACCTTGCAGATGTACGCCTGGTGCGAGTGCCCCATGATCACCAGGTCGATCTCCGGGGTGACGCCCTGGGCGATCCGGCTGCCCGCGCCCGGGACCACCGAGCACGCGTCCGGGCTCTGCCCCGCGTTGATCTGGTCGCCCTCGTGCACCAGCACGACCTGGGCCTTGACCCCCAGCGCCCGGAGCGCCTTGGACGCCCGGTTCGCCGCCGCGACCTCCTCCACGAAGGTGAGGTCCTTGATGCCCTCGGCGGTCACGATCGACGGGGTGGTCGCGGTGACCAGGCCGATGAAGCCCACCTTGACGCCGTTGATCCTCTTGACGCTGAAGGGGGCGATGGCCGGGACCTCGGGCGCCTTCTTGAACCGGACGTTGGCGCCCAGGTAGTCGTACTCGGCGCCCCGCCACTTCCCCGCGGGCGAGCAGCCGTCCACCGGGTGGCAGCCGCCCTTCATGATGCGCAGGAGCTCCTTGTAGCCCTCGTCGAACTCGTGGTTGCCCACGGCGGAGACCTCCAGGCCGAGCTTGCCGAGCAGCTCGACGGTGGGCTCGTCGTGGTACGCGGCCGAGATCAGCGGCGTCGCGCCGATCAGGTCGCCGGCCGCGACGAGCGTGGTGTTCGCGTCGGCCATCTGCTTGATGTGCGTCGCCATGTACGCGGCGCCGCCGGCGTCCACCGTCGTGCCGGTCTCATCGACGATGCGCCCGCTCGACCCGGTGGGCGGTTCGAGGTTGCCGTGGAAGTCGTTGACGGCGATGAGCCGGACGGGGACGGTCTTGGCGGGCCTGCCGGCGGTGCCCGAGGCGCCGGACTGGCCGGCCGCTGCGGGGGGACCGACCGCGACGGCGACACCGGTGGCCGCCGCCAGAGCGGCGAGGACGAGCCGCTTGTTTAATCGTGGCGTCATGCTCACCGACACTAGGGTCCGCGTCTATTTGAGAAATGTGCCACAGGTTACGATTCCACCCCCCGGAAGCTGGCGGGTTTTGCCAGTACACCTAGGCTTCGCTTCATGAGCGCGCGCGTGGACTACAAGGGCAGGCTGACCGCGACCGAGGTCGCGGCGGTGATGGAGATCGTCGAGGCGGCGACCGCGGCGGACGGCGTACGGCCGGTCAACGAGCACGCGATGCTGCATCTGCGCTACGGCGGGGACGAGCAGGCGCGCTCGGCCCTGCTGTACGCCGAGGACGGCACACCGGCGGCGTACGCGCACGTCGATCCCACCGACGCCGTCGAGGGCCCCAGCGGCGAACTGGTCGTGCACCCGGCCTACCGCGGCCGCGGCCTCGGCACCGCCCTCGCCCGCGCGGTCCTGGAGCACACCGGGGGCCGGCTCCGCCTGTGGGCCCACGGCGGCCACCCCGCCGCCGAACGGCTGGCCCACTCGCTCGGCTTCGAGCGCGTACGCTCCCTGTGGCAGATGCGCCGTCCCCTGACCGGCCCCGAGGCCGCACCGCTGCCGGCGTACGAACTGCCGCCGGGCGTACGCCTGCGCACGTTCCGCGTCGGCGCCGACGAGGACGCCTGGGTGACCCTGAACGCCCGCGCCTTCGCCGATCACCCGGAACAGGGCGCCTGGACCCTGGAGGACCTCAAGCGCCGCGAACAGGAACCGTGGTTCGACCCGGAGGGCTTCTTCCTGGCCGTACCGGAACCGCCCGCCGCGGACGGACAGGAGCCGGCCCTGCTCGGCTTCCACTGGACCAAGGTCCACGGCGCCGAGGGCAGCGGCCACGGCCACGAGCCGCTGGGCGAGGTCTACGTGGTGGGCGTGGACCCCGCGCAGCAGGGCACCGGCCTGGGCAAGGCCCTCACCCTGGCCGGCCTGCACCACCTGCGCGACCGCGGCCTCGCCCAGGTCATGCTGTACGTGGACGAGGCCAACACCCCCGCGATCCGCCTCTACCAGGGCCTCGGCTTCACACGCTGGGACACCGACGTGATGTACCGAGCCGGCGAGTGACGCCCAGAGCCGGCAGGGGACTCACTCCAGAACCAGGTGGAACAACAGGTAGGCGACGGCCGCCACCAGCCCCGAGGCCGGGATCGTCAGCACCCACGCCGTGACGATGTTCCCCGCGACCCCCCACCGCACGGCCGACAGCCGCTTGGTCGCGCCCACGCCCATGATCGCGCTGGTGATGGTGTGCGTGGTGGAGATCGGCGCCCCGAACCCCATCGCGGCGCCGTACAGGACCGTCGCCGCCGCGCTCTCGGCCGCGAACCCCTGCGGCGGGTCGAGCGCGATGATCCGCCGGCCGAGCGTACGCATGATCCGCCAGCCGCCGGCGTACGTGCCGAGGGAGATCGCGGTGGCCGCGGCCAGGATCACCCACTGCGGGATCTCATCGCCGGGCTGGACATGTCCCCCGACCATCAGCGCCAGGAAGATGACCCCCATGGTCTTCTGGGCGTCCTGAAGACCGTGCCCCAGCGCCATGGCGGCGGCGCTGACGGTCTGGGCGTACCGGAATCCGCGGTTGGTCTTCGCCGGTTGCGACCGGCGGAATATCCAGAAGATCGCTATCATGATGATCGCGCCCAGGAGGAAGCCGATGAGCGGCGACAGGATCATCGGGATCACGACCTTCTCGACGACCCCGTCCCAGTGGACGACCGCCGAAGCCGCCAGGGCCGAGCCGACGAGACCGCCGATGAGCGCGTGGCTGCTGGAGGAGGGCAGACCGAAGTACCAGGTGATGATGTTCCAGGTGATCGCGCCGATGAGGCCCGACCCGACGATCACCAGGCCGTGCACGCCGTCGGGCGGGTCGATGATGCCGCCGCCCACCGTCTGGGCGACCTCCTGGCCCAGGTGCGCGCCCAGGAAGTTCATCGCCGCCGCCATGAACAGCGCCGCCCGCGGCGTCAGCGCCCGGGTGGACACCGACGTCGCGATGGCGTTCGCGGCATCGTGAAAGCCGTTGGTGTAGTCGAAGACCAGCGCCACGACGATCACGCCGATGACGAGTGCGAGCTCCACTTCGCGTTCCCGACCCTAGCTTTCCTTGACCGCGATCGACTCGATCGTGTTGGCCACGTGCTCGAACGCGTCGGCGGCCATCTCAAGCTGGTCGATGACCTCCTTCATCTTCAGGACGTTCAGCGCGTCGTACTCGCCGCCGAACAACTTGGCGAGCAGCCGCCGGTAGATCTGGTCGCCCTGGTTCTCCAGCCGGTTGATCTCGATCCAGTACTCGTTGAGGTTGCGCATGGACCGCAGCCGCGGCATCGCCTCCGCGGTCAGCTCCGACGCCCGCTCCAGCACCTCGACCTGCCGGATGACCTCCTTGGGCAGGTGGTCGATCTGGTACAGGACGATGAGATCCGCCGCCGCCTCCATGTAGTCCATGACGTCGTCGAGGTTGGAGGCGAGCCGGTAGATGTCCTCCCGGTCGAAGGGGGTGACGAAGCTCTCATTGAGCCGCTTCATGATCGCGTGTGTACGCTCGTCGCCCGCGTGCTCGCAGGCGCGCATCTTCTCCGCGAGCGCCTCCCTGTCGGATCCGTCACTGATGATCTCGACCAGCAGGCGGGACGCGGTGACGAGGTTGTTCGCCGAGTCCGCGAACAGGTCGTAGTAGCTGTCCTCACGAGGCGTGAGACGCAGACGCACGTCGTACTCCAGATGTGCGGGGATGGTCCGCAGAGAAGGGTACGGGCAACCAGCGGAAATGCGAACTTCATCGCCCACATACCCGCATGTCACCCACTCTTCTTCTTGTCGCTACCCTCCGATTGATCCTTGACACCGCCCGCCTGTCCCTCTTCCGGGCGGCCGCAACCCTCCTCAGATCCGGGTCCGGTGAAAGTTCAGGAAGGACCGCGACGGCGTAGGCCCCCGCTGCCCCTGATACCGCGACCCATACTTCTCCGACCCGTACGGCTCCCGCGCCGGCGAACTCAACCGGAACATACACAACTGCCCGATCTTCATCCCCGGCCACAACTTGATCGGCAACGTCGCGACGTTCGACAACTCCAGCGTCACATGCCCCTCGAACCCCGGATCGATGAACCCCGCCGTCGAATGCGTCAGCAACCCCAGCCGCCCCAGACTCGACTTCCCCTCCAACCGCGACGCGATGTCGTCCGGCAGGCTGATCACCTCATAGGTGGACGCCAGCACGAACTCCCCCGGATGCAGTATGAACGGTTCATCCCCCTCGGGCTCCACCAGCCGCGTCAGATCCGGCTGCTCCACCGCGGGATCGATGTGCGGGTACCGATGGTTCTCGAACACCCTGAAGTACCGATCCAGCCGCACATCCACACTGGACGGCTGCACCATCACCGGATCGAACGGATCCAGCCGAACCCGCCCAGCCTCGATCTCCGCGAGAATGTCCCCATCCGAAAGCAGCACGTGGGCAACCTACCGCGTCCACGCCGTCCACCCTTAGTCGCCCACCACCCTCAACTTTCCGCTACAGTAGTCCTCGCGACGCAGATCGCGCGGGTGTAGTTCAATGGCAGAACATCAGCTTCCCAAGCTGACAGCGCGGGTTCGATTCCCGTCACCCGCTCCACACACGAAAGCCCAGGTCAGGGATGGTTTCCCTACCTGGGCCTTGATCGTTCCTAGGGTTTGTGGATCTTCGTGGGCCATTAACGGGCCATTAGCTCTTGATCATGCTGTTGGCACCAGCACCCCAGCCGTCCCGTCGTCACCCTCATCGTCCCGCCCGCCGATGTGCTTGTCGATCGCGTCAGTGATCACATGATCGGCGCCGCGTACGGCGTGCTGGTAGATCATCGCGGCTCGTACGTTGTCATGCCCCATCCGCGCCATCAGATCCTTGAGCCCGACGCCCGACTCGGCGGCAAGCATGTTGCCGGTATGCCGGAGATCATGGAAGTGCAGACCGGAGAGGCCCATCTCCGTGACGACATCCACCCACCGCGTACGGGTGTTGAACCCGCTACGGCGCAACGGCCCTCCCTTGGCTCCGGGGAACATGAGCGCCCCCGGTTCGTCCTTGACGTAGGTCTCCATGTGCTCCCGAAGCGCCGGCACGATGGCCTGCGGGATGCCGACCGTCCGCCGCCCGGCCCTGGACTTGGGCGGGCCGAGCACCAGTCCACCACTCGACCGCTCCACGAAGGCCACGCGCACGCGAACCGTCCGGGCATCGAGATCGACGTCCGCACGGCGTAACGCGCTCACCTCACCCCACCGCAGGCTTGCGAAGGTCGCCAGGAGCACCAGGGCGCGGAACCGGCGATCGTGAGTGCAGTCGCCCCGCCCGTCCATCCCCATCTTCCACAGCGCGCGGTCCGCCTCACCTCGCGTGGCGAAGACCTCAGGGTGCGTGCGCATCTCGCCATGCCGTTGGAAGCGCAACCGGTAGGCCCCGTTCTTGACCTTGCGGACGTTGCCGATCGGACGACGGCCGACCCGATCCGCCAGCTCGAAGACCTGGGCCACCGTGAGCACCGGGCGTTCCTGCGCATGCTCGTCGCCGGCCCCGCGAATCCGGCACGGGTTACGCGGGATGACCTGATCGTCAGCCGCCGTCATGAGCACGGCCCGCAGCAACCGGTACGCCTTGGCCGCCATGCTCACCGAGACGCCATTGCCGAGGAGATCAGCCCGCCACTGCCGGACCATCGCGGTGGAGATCTTGGCCACGGCCGCGTTGCCGAGATACGGCACGATGTGCTTCTTGAGCAGCCAGCGATAAAGATCGACCGTCCGAGGACGAAGCCCCGGACGCTCTGCTATCCAGGTCTCGGCGTAGTCCTTGAGCTTGATCTTCCCGCGCTCGGGGTCGGTCCACTCCCCCTTGATGATCTGCGCTTCGATGAGGGACAGCGCCCGTTCGGCATCGGACTTACGCTCGTAGGTCTCCGTGCCGGTACGCATCCGCCCGTCCGGTCCGGGATACCGGATCTGATACCGGCCGGACTCACGCTTGCGGATGTTGCCGAAACGTCGGTGACCGTCCTTGTTGGCCATCAGGCCGCCCTCCCAGTGACGTTGTCGGTCGTAAGCGGCGGGACCGTGCCCGCGACGACGAAGGCGATCAGTGCGGACTCACGGATGCGGACATGGCGTCCGACTTTCACGAACTCGATCCGGCGTTCGGCGATCAGGCGACGCACGAAGCGCTCGGAGGTGTGCAGCAGTTCGGCCGCCTCAGGGACCGTCAACAGCGGGTCCATCTCAGGCCGCCTTGCCGATTGCCGAAAGATCTTGGACTGGTTGACCGCTCGCCCGTGCTTCGGCCAGGCGCAGTGCTGTACGCCATTGCTGCCGCCTGGAGATCTCCTTGAGCAGGCGATGAGCCAGCGGCAACAGATCCGGATCACCGGCCGGTACGGGACGCCAGGCGTACCGGCCGGGGTCGGCGTGCTCGTCGGTCAGGCCGAGCGCTTCCAGCACCCAGGCCCGCCGATCATGCCGATGTTCGCCCAGGGTCTTGCCGGACCACTTACGCGAGACCAGCACCCGCCGGCCCGCGTAGCCGAGGTGTTCGGACTTGTGCGCCTTGGACCGGCACCCGCCCGGCCGCATGCCCGGCTTGGCGTTCTTGGGCTGCACGCCATAGCGCAGCCAGTTCGCGCAAGCCGGGGAACACGGCTCGTACCGCAGCGCATCGGCCAGCCGCCGCACATGACGGCGCTGCGCGTCAGTGGCCGGAGTGTGGCACTCGGCGATCGACTTGGTCAGGTACTTGCCGATGTAGCCGATGCAGGTGTCGGCGTCCTTGGTACCGGCGAGCACGCTCTGTACGTTCATCTGCGGCCCGAACCGCAGCACGTGCAACGGCTCGTCTCCCAGGTCATCGAGCGCTTCATCCCAGGTGCGAAGGACCTCGCCCGAAGTCGGATCGACGTAGCCGACCCCGTCGCACCACTCCGGCAGGTTCTCGCCCTCGAACCGCGGTTCGCCGACCGGCGGCCACCACACCTGGTGGTAGGTCGCCGCGACGACGGCCCGGACCTCTGCGCGGGGCAGCATCCCGCGTACGGCCATGTGCAGATGCGGAGCGAGCCGCCGCTGTGGTTCGACACTCGCGAAGTACTGCACGTCATAGCCCGCCACACGGCGGACGTTCTGCACGAACCGATCCACGAGCTTGGAGAAGTGCAGCGCATCCCGCGCGGCCCGTACGTAGTCGTAGGCGTCAGGATCGACGGGCGTGCCGTCCGGGCGCACCTTGCCGTAACTGGGCAGGGTGAGCGTGACGAACAACGACGGCCGGTAGGCCGCCCCATCTGGTGTGGAGTAGACCCGGCCGACCGTGCGCCGTTCGCGGGGCCGCTTGGGCAGGTCGGGCGCGTCCTGCCGCCGACGGGTCGAGCGCGACCGCTTCGGCTTGGCATCCGGCAGCACAACCCCGCGCACCCCGGCCGCCCGAATCTCGCGGTCCACATCCGCGATCACAGCGTCTAGGTCACCGGTCGGTGCGCCGTCACGAGCGGCCCGGTCGCGGGCGGCTTGCAGGTCGGCCCGCTGCTGGACCAGGCCGCGCTGTCGGGCATTCGGCTCGTCTTGGACGGTCACCGGCTCGTGTTCGACGTGCCAGCCCTCCCGGCATTGGACCATGCGAAGCTGCCGGTTGCGCGTGGCGCAGCTCGGGCACTTGCTCGCCAGGGTCGCGCCGCATGGGACGTCAACGTTCTCGACCTTGCCCGTGGTCAGGTCGATCTTCTTGAGCGGGATCGGACGGACGCACACGCCGTTCTGTACGGCCACCGCCTCAACGACCTGACGGGCGGCGGGCGGAAGGTGCTTGACGATCATTGCGCCTCCCCGATCTCGGGGAAGGCGAGCGCCGACTGTCCACACTCGCGGCACTCGACCAGGCCCCGCAGCGGGTCCAGCCAGAGCATGTTCAGCGCGCCGCAGCAGGCGCACCGTAGACCATCGAGGAAGTGCGCCAGCGTCACGCGGCCTCACCCCAGTCCGCCCGCGCGGCGACCATGGCGCGAATGTCGGTATCGGAGACGTAGGCCGCGCGAACCCGTACCGGTTCGGGAGAGGTCTCCAGTCGGACGTAGCCGACGCCCGCGCCCAGCTCCGGCCGAGGAGAGATCAGATCGGCGTGCGCCCCCCGATCCCGCGCGCCGTCGCCGAGAACCATGTCAACCTGTTCCGACTCATCGAGCCGCAGCGCGATCTTGTCGGGGAACAGGTTGCGGATGTTCATGACCTCCTTGCGCGGGTCCTGGAGCGCCGCCAGGACACCAACGCCTACCGCGCGCCCCTGAGTAGTGAGCGTGGCCAGCGCGGCCGTGATCCGCTGCCGCAACGCCCGATCCGGCTGATAGGCGGTCAGGAACGCCACCTCATCGACGATCACCAGCACGAACGGGTCATCCACGGTCGGAACGTGCGAGCGACGCACGCCCGCGAACCGCGCGGCCCGCTTCTGCATGACGCTGACCGCCTCATCCAGCAGATCCGCACACTCTTCCGGCGTTGCGGCGTACCGGTGGCCGAACAACTCACGGCCGTAGGACAGTTCCATGAGCTTGGGGTCCAGCGCCCACAACTCGACCAGCCCGGCCCGTACGGCGGGCAACAGGGCGCGGACAGTGGACCAGATGACCGAGCCCTTGCCAGCCCCGGTCGCCCCGGCCACCAGGACGTGTGTCCCGTGGACCTTGAGTCGCCACGGCGTACCGTCCTCACATCGCCCGATCTCAACCGGCCCCACGTCCGCCGAAGCGGGCACGGGCACGGCGGGCAGAGGGGTGGCGAGCGGGTCACTGCGCGGGAAGGTGAGCACCAGCCGCCCGGCCCGCGCGATCGTGACCCGGCAGGCCGGAGCGCCGAAGCCGTGCGCCAGGTGATCGGCCCGGTCGGTCCAGTCCTTAACGGCCTGACCGGAGAGCATCCGGACCGTGACACGGTCGGCCGAGCTGTCGCACTCGACACGGACGAGCCGGGGAAGGTAGTCCCGGCCCCGAAGATGCCGCCCCAGGCCGGAGATGACCATTACCGGCTGCCAGTGCCGCCGGTAGATCCAGATGCGCCGCCAGAAGGCCAGCAGCCGCCACCCAACGCAGGAGGTGAAGGACTCCCGGTCACCGAGGTACCAGCCGATCAGCAGCGACGCCAGCACGGTGGAGACGATCAGCGCGACGCGCCAGCCGTACAGGAGCGTGAGCGTCACCGGTACGACGAGCGCCGCGACCGCGACGGGATGCACGATGACCGTGCGGACGAGCCCCGCCAAGACGCGCCAGGCGAGGATCACGATGGTGACGATGGCGGGGGTCTGGACGACGACCGGGCGGAAGACCACAGCCGTGTCGGGCGTGGTGGAGACGAGCTTGCGGGTCTCGTCACCAGGGAGCTTCTTGAACATGGGCGCGATGCCTCTCGTGATCGACGTGCAGGGAGATGGAGGGGCCGCCGGAGGGTGCGGGCCGGCGGCCCCGTCGAGCAGGTCAGGCCGCATCGCTTGCGGCGTTCTCGGCCGAGGTCTGGGAGTGCAGCCGCTCGCAGTCGGCCAGGTAGCGGGCGGCAGCGCTGAAGATCTCGCGGGCAAGGGCCAGGTCTTGTTCCGTGACCCCATCGCCGCCACCCGTGGTGGAGATGGACACGTTCGCCTCACGGGTGTTGAGGTCGAGGCAGGGACGCCGCCCATTCAGCACCCATGCGTGTACGTCCACATCCGGGGTGTGGAAGGCGACGCTGACGCGAGGCGCTTTGTCGGGAGCGAGCGACACCGTCACGTAGGTGTACGGCTTGTGATCGCTCATGCCGCAGCCCTACGCGGATTGGCCGCCGGGGAGTGCCGCCGCTCGACCTCACGGGCGAACCGGTACGCCTCCCCCGCGAGCTGACGCGCGAACTCCACATCCTGCGCCGTCACCTCACCGTCCGGCGACGTGGTGACCAGGACCGAAGTCGGCCCGAAGTCGAGCACCAGCACCGGAGCCCGATACGGGTAGCGGTGGTTGGTCGCGCGTGCCTCACGACCGGTGGTTAAGGTGATCACGCTCGTCGGCCGAGCCCGCCACCGCCGCCCCATCAGGCCGCGTCCTTGGTGGTGGCCGCGTGCTTGACGGTGCGCGGTGCGCGCATCTCGCGGACCCGGATGGAGTAGGCCAGGCGTCCGGCCTGGTTGACGTACGGGGTGACGGTGATGTGGTCGAACTCGACGGGCGTGAACGGCAGACCCGGCATCGGGGCCGGCGGCACCGGCTGCTGCGGGGCAAGGATCTTGACGGAAACCGTCTTCTGCGCGGGCTTGAGCGTCGGGTCGGCGTCCATGACGGCGACCTGCCACACGAGTTCGCCCGCGTGCTTGTCGCGCGCCTGGACGAACCGGCCGTTGGTCGAGGCGTCGAAGTCCTTGACCGGCTCGACCTCTCCCACGACGTAGCAGCCGTAGGGGAACAGCATCTCGTAGGTGACCGGGATCGGTCCTTGCAGTGCCATGCTGAGACTCCTGTCATCTTGTCGACAACTCGTATTGTCGAGCTGTCTCGAAGATAACCCCCACCCCTCAACTCGACAATACGAGTTTCCGAGTGTGTATTGTGATCTAAGTCACATCACAGCGAGTACGCGTCCTCCAGTTCGTGCAACTCGCCGGGAAGCACCAGCTCCACCACCAGAACCGGCCCCCCCGAACCGTTGAAGACGCTGGAGACCAAACCGAGTACAGCCGCGGACTTGGGCACGCCTAGGAGCTTCGCCTCTTGGGCGTTGGGGTGACGTGCGGCAAGCCGTTCGACGACATGCGCCAGCCGAATGTCCTTCGCCGCTTGAAGATGGTGCCGCACACCGACGTCGAGCAGGTCAGGCAGGATCAGGTCCGACCCGTCCGCGACTTCCAGAGTGCTCCAGATGGTCACCAGCTCAGAGGGGCGCTCGCCATCACTGAACACGAGGCGCCGCATCGCAACCGGCGTCTTGTCCGCCACGCCCAGGAGCGCGGCCACATGCGCCGGCGCCGGGGTCTGTCGCGCTTCCACCAGGGAGCCGCCCTCGTTCGCCTCCGAGCGATCGAGCACGGCCCGGCCCGGCCGCGATGCGCCTACCTCCGGGGTCGGGGGCGTGGAGCGGACAAAGGAGCCCTTACCGTGCTCCCGGTCGATCACACCACGAAGCTGAAGGACCTGAAGCGCCCGCACGACCGTAGGCCGGCTGACCCGGAACTCGCGGATGAGCTGCGTCTCCGAGGGCAGGAGCGAGCCCGGCGGATAGGTCCCGTCCGCGATCCTGGCGCGGATGGCTTGTACGATCTGCGCATACTTCGGAGGAGCGAACTCTTCACCGAACGAAGACGACATGACGACATCCCAATAACTCGACTTGTCGTGCAGTCTATCGAGGGATGTCTCGTCTGTCTCCTCCTTGTTGCGCGGCCAACTCGCGCACCCCCGGAAACGGCATGACCCCGCAAGAGCACCCTGGTGGGGAAGAGCAGGGTTCCGGGCTCTTGCGGGGCGCAACGTCCGCGAATTGATGGAGGACTCAGACCATCGGTTCTCCTCTCGATGGGAAATTGGACCTCCCGGAGGCGGCAGACCGCGCCAGGCACCGCCGCCCCCAGGAGTGCTCAGGTGGCGGAATCACCGCCGCCGCAGACCCGCAGATCATCGACATGCATGACCGCTCTACGGGCACCGTCCATCAGCTCATCACCGATGTGCAGCCGTACCAGCACGAAGCCCGGACGACCCGTCAGACGTTCGACGGTCCCGGCCGCGCCGATGAGCACGCTCGCGTATGGCTGTAGACGGCCATGACTGTGCAGCAAATCGACCACAGTGACCCGATCACCCGCACGCGGCCCGCGCTCACTCACCCGTCGAGACGGCGGCGTCGGCGGGGACAGCCGAGCCAGGGCATGAACAGGGAGATCGACAACCGTCCTGCGCGACGGCCGATCGGCCTCAAGCTCAACCCGGACCATGGACGCGTCAGCGAAGGCCATGACCACCTGCCCGACTCTCCCGATCAACCGGCCGTACCCACGAGGATCGCGCTGATCGAAACCGCTGATCTCCACTAGATCGCCGGGGCCGAACCGAGTAGGTGCCGAGGAAGGTTCGGCATCCCTATCAGTGCTGGCAACCACAGCCGCCCCCATTCCGGCGGAGGTAGGCATACCGGAAGGCGACGCGACGCGCGGCCCGCTCCGGATCGTCGGCAGCATGCGCGGCGTAGATGTAGCGCTCACGCTCGCGGTTCCATCGCTTCCGCCACCAAAACGCCGTGCCGTCCGTCCACACGGTGAGGCCCGCCCAGACCGACACGACCGCGCGCCCGTAGCCGTCATTTACATCGGCCGCGATCCCCCGAGCTACAAGGCTCTGTTGCAGCCGGAACGCGGCTTCCAAGGGAGCAGAGCACACCATCAGACCCCATCCCCACCGTCAGGCGAGGTGTACGGGAACGGGCGATAGGCGACGCCCCGACGTTGAGCCGCGATGCGGTCGGCCGTTGTGGCGACGTCGACCACCGGTGAGAAGGCGTAGACCGGACGCCCCTGCAACGTCCACATCCCGGACGGCCAGCGGAACCAACGGCCGTTCGTCCACACCGTCAGGTCCGCCGACACCAGAACCACGGCAAGGCCGCACCCCATGTGGAGATCGGCCGCGATGCCGTGCCGGCCGAGCTGGACACGCAGCAGCTTCGCCGCGTATTCAGCCGTGATGGCAATCCTAGGCCGTATCGGACTGGGGAATACGACTTCCAAAATGTCCATTATTCGCCTAAGCCGCAGCCGCCGGAACGGTTCCTCTGCCTTGACAAGTGAGGCAGTTCTCCGGCAACCGATATGCGCCGACGCCATCGGCGTTCGCGCCGGACACGACGAGAGCGCGCCGCGCGCTGACGTACTTCCAGCCCCGCCCACCGCATGAACCGCACTGCTCAGCCATATTTCGAGCATGGCCAGGTGCCATGTCGCATCGCTGTGATCGCGATGTTGCGCCTACTGCATCCGTGTTTCTTCTTGTCTCGCCATCGTCTCGTCTTTTCTCGTCATACTCGGTAGCCTGATCAGGCCAGTCAGAGCCGAGGGGCCGAGGATGAGCGAGCGACCGATCTTGCTGAAGGTCTTGCTACAACAACGCCACTGGCAGGCATACGGCACTTTCCAACGCGAATACGACAAGGCCGCGAAGACAGTCGATCCCGCCTTAGTCCGGACATGGCCCAGCCGCGCTCAGCTTCACCGCTGGCTATCGGGCACCATCAAGGGCCTGCCCTACCCCGATCACTGCCGCGTCCTTGAAGCGATGTTCCCCGGCTGGACGGCCCACGACCTGTTCGCCCCCGCCCCCGAGGACATCACCAGCGCCCGCCCTCAGCACAGTCCACCGCAGCAGCCGGAGGCCCTGCCCGCCGTAGTCCCGCCGGTAGGACTGCGCCCCCACCTGGAGCGCGCGTTCGAGCGTCAGCACGTGTCCATCGACTTCGCCGGCTTCTCTGGCGAGACGCTGCAAGGCGTCATCCAAGAGCCCTTGGACAAGATCCGTTACGGGCAACTCAAGCCCGAGAGCGTCACCATCCGGCTCCTACTGCCCGACACGTCCAAACCCATGACACTGCCCTGCAAGGCCGAAGACCTCACCGACGACCCGGATTTCCGCGCCCGCGCCAACACGATCATGCGCCGCCACGCCACCGCCATCATCGACTCCGTCAACGAGTTGGCAGCACGCGGAGCGGTCAAGGAAGCGGCGGCACGCATCCGCCTGCACCAGGTCGCACCGCTGTTCAAGCTCTACCTCATCAACGGCGAGCACGCGTTCTTCGGCTTCTACCCGATAGCGGAGTACGACCTGAAGGTGAACGGCGAGAGCCGCACCATCTACGACCTCATGGGCAAAGACGCCATGATGTTCCACCACTCCACCGACAACGACGCCGGGCGCGAATACATCAAGCAATCACGCCTCTGGTTCGACTCGATATGGAACACCATCAGCCGGGAGTACAACGGGTGACCCACTGCCCCACGGACGTGCAACGTCTGCTAGCCAACGCCACACACGTACTGCTCGACTTCGACGGCCCCATTTGCAGCATCTTCGCCGGCCTGCCCGCCCCCAAGGTCGCGGCAGCCCTGCGCGACTACATCAGCCCTTTGGGAATCGCCCTCCCCAGGCACATCGAGTACGAGACCGACCCGTTGGAACTTCTCCGCTACGCGGCAAGCGCCGGCCCCATGGTCGCCGAAACCGTTGAGGCAGGACTACGCGGCCTAGAACTGCAAGCCGCACTCCGTGCCACACCCACCCCTCATGCGGACGCGGCAATCCACCAGTTCCACACATCCGGCTGTCAACTGGCCGTGGTCAGCAACAACTCCGACGCCGCCATCAGGCTCTACCTTGACCAGCGCGGCCTGTCGGACTACTTCGCCACCGTCTCAGCCCGGACCTTGTTCCAAGACCCCGCCCTACTCAAACCGCACTCGCACCTCATCACCGAGGCCATCAAGCGACTCGACGCCGATCCCTCCCGCTGCATCCTCATTGGCGACTCCGTCACCGACATCCAAGCCGCCATCAAGGCCGGAGTCCCCAGCATCGGGTACGCCAACCGCCCGGATAAGGAGTACCTCCTAGCCGAAGCCGGAGCCCACGCCATCATCGACGACATGGCCCAGCTCATCCCATAGCCGTCCCAGCGACCCACACCGAGCACCGAACGTTGCCGAATTCTCCTTTTATAGATCAAGGGCGGCGCTCCGCGCCGCCACGCAGCCCGAGCCCGCCCGCACGCTGCGCGTGCGGCCTGGGGGCCGTTCTCGCGTGCGCCCGCTCTCGGGCCGCGCCGAAAGCAGACTCCTATCCCCCGCAGTTCGAGGCGGGAGCAATCGTCCCAGTTGCATCCCTCGTCCACAAGCGGTAGGTCCAATAGCCATCCGCTTTGCCAAAATCCCGGAAGACATCAAATGACGCCTTGTGTGCATTGGCACCTGTTACCCACTGATCACTCCCCCTCTCGACGAGGAGCATCCAGCGGCCAGGAATCGTGGCTGCTCGGACGGTCAGCTCACTACACGAAGGAATCCACACACTAAGATTCGGATGATCATCACCACTCGACGCCTGGATCAAGATAATCACTTGGGCATCTACCATGTTGGCGTTGCGCACTTTGATCTCAGACTCGCCCTCCACATCAAAGGCAACACCGGAGATTCTTTCAGCGAAGGCGCTATGACGCTGGTCGTCGTCGTCCTTAATTTGGTAGAGCGTCGCAGCAAGACCAAGTGCAGCAACCGCGATGGCAATGACATCGCCTCGCTCGATCTTATTAGTGCCGAACATGAGAAACACGCCCAAGCCCACCAGGGGCACAACCCAGGCAGGGATGTCGCTGATCATGCTGGTGATCATGCTGATGATCAGCTGGCCCAGATCTTCGAGGAAGCCTTCTGCTGCCGCCATGCGACCTCTTACGCCGTAGCCATTGCCGGGGTGACAAGTAGGCAAACGGTTGTGGATCACTCAGGGTTCCACCTGAAGGCGATCATTGAGCACTTTTCATCCTGAGTAGCGACCTTCTTCGATGAGCTGCAGGACGAGGATGGCCTGCACGATCGTGGTGGCGCGGTGCGGGCAGCAGCGCA
>NZ_JACHGN010000026.1 GCF_014202315.1 Thermocatellispora tengchongensis
GACGTGCGACTGCTCACCGAGGCCCGCCCCTGGCCCGACACCGGCCGCCCACGCCGCGCGGGCATCTCGGCCTTCGGCGTCAGCGGCACCAACGCGCACGCGATCCTGGAGGCGCCCGCGGCGGAGCCCGAGCCGCCCGCGGAGGAGCCGGGCGAGCCGATCCCGTGGATCCTGTCCGGTCACACCCCGGCGGCGCTGCGCGACCAGGCGGCGAAGCTGGCCGCGCACCTCACCCCCGGCCACCACCCCGCCCGGATCGCGCGAGCCCTGGCCACCACCCGCACCCTCTTCCCCCACCGCGCCGTCATCACCCACCACCACACCGACGCGCTCACCGCACTCGCCCACGACCGCCCCCACCCCGCCCTCACCACCGGACACGCCCACGACCACCCCCGCCTCGCCTTCCTCTACACCGGCCAAGGCAGCCAATACGCCGGCATGAGCCGCGACCTCTACGACACCCACCCGGCCTACGCGGCCCGCTTCGACGAAATCGCCGCGGCCTTCGACCTGCCGTTGCAGGAGATCGTCTTCGACCGCCCCGACCTGCTGGACAACACCCGCTACACCCAGCCCGCCCTGTTCACCCTCCAAACCGCCCTCACCCACCTGCTCACCACCTGGGGCATCCAACCGGATGTCGTCACGGGCCACTCCATCGGCGCCATCGCCGCCGCCCACACCGCCGGCATCCTCACCCTGCCGGACGCCATCACCCTCATCACCGCCCGCGCCCAGCTCATGGCCTCCCTCCCGGAAGGCCAGGGCGCCATGGCCGCCATCAACGCCACCGAACACGACATCACCACGGCCATCGACGGCCACCCCGGCGTCGCCATCGCCGCACTCAACACCCCCACCTCCACCGTCATCTCCGGCGACACCGAAGCAGTGCACGCCATCGCCGAGGGCTTCAGAGCACGCGGCCACAAGATCAAATACCTGACGGTCAGCCACGCCTTCCACTCCCCCCACATGGACCCGATCCTCGACGACTTCCGGAACGAACTGAAGAAGATCACCTTCCAC
This sequence comes from Thermocatellispora tengchongensis, assembly GCF_014202315.1. Taxonomy (GTDB): domain Bacteria; phylum Actinomycetota; class Actinomycetes; order Streptosporangiales; family Streptosporangiaceae; genus Thermocatellispora; species Thermocatellispora tengchongensis. Next base: position 1,033 of record NZ_JACHGN010000026.1, read on the forward strand.
CCGCCCGCCATCCCCTTCGTCTCCGACCTCACTGGACGACCCGAACACGACCTCACCCCGGACTACTGGGCCGACCACCTGCGCAACCCGGTCCGCTTCCACGAGGCGGCGCGGGCCACCGAGGCGACCGCGTACCTGGAGATCGGCCCCGACGGGGTGCTCACCGCACTGCTGGGCGGCGGGGTCACGGCGGCGCCCGTCCTGCGCAAGGGGCGGCAGGACGGGCGTACCGCGCTCGCCGCGGCGGCGACCGCCTTCGCCGCGGGCGTCCCGGTCGCGTGGACGAGCGAGACGCCGGTGACCCGGGTGGAGCTGCCGACGTACGCGTTCCAGCACGAGCGGCTGTGGGTGGACCCGCCGTCGCGGGGGCCGCGGGACGCCGCCGGGCTGGGCCTGGCCGCCGCGGAGCACCCGCTGCTCGGGGCGGTGGCGGCACCGGCCGCGGGAGACGGGCTGCTGCTCACCGGACGGCTCTCCCCCGCCACGCACGCCTGGCTGCGCGACCACACGGTGCAGGGCACGCCGATCCTGCCCGGCACGGCGTTCCTGGAACTCGCCCTGCACGCCGCCGACCGGCTCGGCCTGGACGTCCTGGACGAGCTGGTCGCCGAGGCCCCGCTGCCGCTGACCGGGGCGGTGCACGTCCAGGTCGCCGCGGGCGCGGCCGAGGACGGGCGGCGCACCATCGAGATCCACTCCCGGCCCGAGGGCTCGGACGGAGAGTGGACCCGGCACGCGACGGCGGTCGCCTCCGCGGGCGGGGACGGGGAGCCCGCGTTCCCCTTCGCCGCGGCGTGGCCGCCGCCGGGCGCCGAGCCGGTGGACGTGACGGGGGCGTACGCGGAGCTGGAGCGGGCCGGGCTGAGCTATGGGCCGGCCTTCCGCGGGCTGCGCGCCGCCTGGCGACGCGGGGACGAGCTGTTCGCCGAGGTGAGCCTGCCGGAGGACGGGCGCGGGGAGGCGGGCGGGTTCGGCGTGCATCCGGCGCTGCTGGACGCCGCCGTGCACCTGCCGGCGTGGCTGGGCCTGGCGGACGTGCCGGAGGGGAGCAGCCGGCTGCCGTTCGCGTGGAGCGGGGTCCGGCTGCACGCCACGGGCGCGGCCGGGCTGCGGGTGCGGGTGGTGACCTCGGACCCGGACCGGCTGGCGTTGCAGGCCGCCGATCCGACCGGCGCTCCGGTCGTCGAGATCGGCGCGCTGACGGCACGGGTGGTGGGCGGCGACCAGCTCGCCGCGGCCCGCTCGCCGTACCGGGACGCGCTGTTCCGGCCCGTCTGGACGCCGCTGCCGGCACGCCCGGCCGGGCGGGAGTCGTGGGCGGTGCTGGGCGGGGACGCGTCCCTGCCGGTCTTCGAGGCGCTGCGCGCGGACGGCGCCGCGGTGGCGCGGTACGACGACCTCGCCGCGCTGGGCGCCGCCGTGGACGCCGGGGAGCCGCTGCCCTCCCTGGTCGTGCTGCCCGCGCTGCGGGGCGAGGGCGCCCCGGGCCCGGCGGAGGCGGCGCACGACCTGGCCGGGCGGGTGCTCGGCGCGCTGCGGGAGTGGTCGGGGCACCCGCGCTGGGCCGGGTCCCGGCTGGTGGTGCTGACCAGGTACGCGGTCTCCGTACACGGGGAGGCCCCCGATCCGGCCGCGGCGGCGGTCTGGGGGCTGGTGCGCTCGGCGCAGGCCGAGCTGCCGGACCGGGTCGCGCTCCTGGACGCAGACGCGGCGCTGGAGCTGCGCGGGGCCGTCGCGGCGGAGGAGCCGCAGGTCGCGATCCGGGACGGGGCGGCGTTCGCCCCCCGGCTGGAACGGCACCCGGCGGGCGGCGGCGGGCGGTCCTGGAAGCCGGACGGGACGGTGCTGGTCACCGGCGGGCTCGGCGGCCTGGGCGCGCTGCTGGCCCGCCACCTGGTCACCCGCCACGGCGTGCGTCACCTGCACCTCACCGGGCGGAGGGGCGCGGACACGCCGGGAGCGGCGGACCTGGTGCGGGAGCTGGCCGATCTGGGCGCGGCGGTCACGGTCTCGGCCACCGACGTCGCCGACCGCCGGGCCGTGCGGGACCTTCTCGACCGCATCCCCGCCGACCGCCCGCTCACCGCCGTGGTGCACGCGGCCGGCGTGGTGGACGACGTGACGATCCCCGGCCTGTCCGGCGAGCGCCTGCGCGCCGTGCTCACCCCCAAGGTGGACGGCGCCTGGAACCTGCACGTGCTGACGCGGGACCTGCCCCTGGACGCGTTCGTGCTGTACTCCTCCGTCGCGGCCACCCTCGGCGGGGCCGGGCAGGCGGCCTACACCGCGGCCAACGCCTTCCTGGACGCGCTCGCCGCGCACCGGGCGGCGCTCGGCCTGCCGGGGCTCTCGCTGGCCTGGGGCCTGTGGGAGGAGACCACCGGCGTCACCGCGCACCTGAGCGCCGCCGACCGGGCCAGGATCGCCCGGCGCGGGCTGCGGCCCATCGCCGCAGGCGGCGGGCTCGCCCTGTTCGACGAGGCCGTCTTCGGCGGGCACGACGCGCCCGTGCTGGCGCCCGCGCCGCTCGACCTGAGGGCGGCGGGCGCCGCGGGGGACGTGCCGCCGGTGCTGCGCGGACTGGTCCGCCCGGCGCGGCGGGCCGCCTCGGCGGGCGGAGCCGGGGAACCGCTCGCGGCCCGGCTCGCCGGGCTGGACGAGGCCGGCCGGGAGGCCGCGCTGCTCGACGTGGTCCGGGCCGAGGCCGCCGCGGTGCTGGACCACCCGGACCCGGCGGCGATCCCGGCCGGGCAGGCGCTGATCGAGCTGGGGCTGGACTCGCTCACCTCGGTCGAGCTGCGGGACCGGCTCGGCGCGGCCACCGGGCTGCGCCTGCCCGCCACCCTCACCTTCGACCACCCCACGCCCGGGGCCCTCGCGGCGTACGCGGCGCGCGAGCTGGTCCCGGCCGGGACGCCGCGGCCGGCCCGGACCACGCCGGCGGCGCCAGGGCTGGCCGCGATCCACCGGCGGCTGCACGACGGCGGCAAGCACCGCGAGGCGGCCGAGCTGCTGCTGGCGGTCGCGCCGGTGCGCGAGCGGTTCGGCCTGGCCGAGCGGCACGGACACGCCCCCGCCCCGGTACGCCCGGCGTCCGGGCCCGCCCCGGTGTCGCTGGTGTGCTTCCCCGCGCTCAGCGCGATCTCCGGCCCGCACGAGTACGCCCGGTTCGCGCAGGCGTTCGCCGGCGAGCGGGACGTGCACGTGATCCCGTCCCCCGGGTTCACCGGCGACGGCGAGGAGCCGCTGCCCGACTCCCTCGGCACGCTGATCCGGATGAACGTGGACGCCCTGCGCGCCACCGTGGGCGACGGGCCGTTCGTGATCGTGGGCCGGTCGATGGGCGGGTGCGTGGCGCACGCCGTCGCCCAGGCGCTGGAGGACGAGGGCATCTTCCCGGCCGGGATCGCGCTGATCGACAGCTACCCGATCGACGCCGCGGCCCAGGAGGGCATGGAGTGGTGGACCGGCGCGATGGTCGGCGGGATGCTGGAGCGCATCGACCGGTTCGAGCTGGAGCTGCACGACGCCCGGCTGACCACCATGGGCGCCTACAACCGGCTGTTCGCGCAGTGGCGGCCAGGCCCTGTGCGGGCGCCGATCCTGCTGCTGCGCGCCCTGGAGCCGCTGCCCGGCACCGCCGTGGACGGGCCGCGCGACTGGCGGGCGTACTGGCCGGTGCCGCACGAGGTGGCCGACATCCCCGGCGACCACTTCACCACGCTGGAGGAGCACGCGGGCAGCACGGCGGAGGCGGTGCGCGCGTTCGCCGCCCGGTTCGGCGGCTGATCCCGCCGGAACAGATCCCGTCGGAGCAGGTCCCGCCGCAAACGCGTCCGCGGGCCGGGGGTGCGGCGCCCCGGCCCGCGGACGTCTCGCGGGGCGGCTCAGGCCGTGAGCTGGGCGACGATGCCGAGCCGGTCGGGCAGGACGGCGTAGTCCACGATCCGGCCGTCGCGGAAGGTGATGGTGGAGATGCTCTGGCCGGTGAAGCGGCGGCCGGTGGGCGGCACGCCGAAGACCTCGCCGCGCTGGACGCCGTCGATCGTCCAGTAGACCACCACCCGGTCGCCCTCGGCGACGGTGTCGGTGACGGTGGCGGTCACGCCCTCGACGGCGCCGCGCAGCCAGGTCACGTGCTCGACGAACCCGGCCCGGCCCGAGCGCAGGCCGGAGCCGGACGGCGTGGCGTGGTCGTGCGCGTCGTCGGCGACGATCTCGTCCAGGACCTCCAGCTTGCCCTGCGAGACGACCTCGTCGTAGAAGCGGCGGGCCACGGCCCGGTTGATATCGGTGGCGCTCATGCGGATGCTCCTTGGGTTCGGCGGGGTTCGGCGGGCGTCAGCGGGGTTCGGGGAGCGGCAGGAGGCCGAGGTTGGCGTCGAGGCCGCCGTCCACGACCAGGGTGGTGCCGGTGATGTAGGAGGCGGCGGGCGAGGCGAGGAACCAGGCGGCCTCGGCCTGCTCGGCCGGCTCGGCGAAGCGCCGCAGCGGGATGTTGCGGGTGACCAGCTCGCGCAGCCCGGGGTCGCCGTGCACCCCGGCGTTGATCCGGGTCCTGGTCAGGCCGGGGGCCAGGGCGTTGACCCGGATGCCGTCCACCGCGTAGTCCAGCGCGGCGGCGCGCACCAGGTTGAGCACCGCCCCCTTGGAGGCGTTGTAGGCCCAGTTGCCGGGGTCGGCGCGGATGCCGGCCACCGAGGCGGTCACCACGATGGCGCCGCCGCCCGCGGCGCGCAGGGCGGGGACGGCGGCGCGGATGCCCAGGATCGGGCCGCGCAGGTTGACGGAGAAGATCCGGTCCGCGGCGGCGACCGCGCCGGGCTCCTCGAACGGGAGCGTGCCGCCGATGCCGGCGTTGAGCACGGCGGCGTCCAGGCGGCCGTGCTCGCGCACGGCCAGGGCCACCGCCTCGCGCGAGACGTCCTCCTCCGACACGCTGCCGGCGAGGGTGAGCACGCCGTCGAGCCCGGCCAACTGCTTCAGCCCGGCCTCGTCGACATCGACCGCGACGACGCCGGTGCCGCGCGCGGCGAACAGCTCGGCGACGGCGCGGCCGATCCCGGAGGCCGCGCCGGTCACCACCGCGGAGCGGGGGCCCGGCGCGTGGGCGAAGGTGGTCATGATCGTCCTTTCTGGTCGGCGGTGGTGGCGTGGCCGCGCCCGGCATCGGGCTCCAGGCGCGGGACGGCGGCGAGCAGCGCGGCGGTGTACGGGTGCCGGGGCGCGGCGAAGACGGTCTCGACGTCGCCGGACTCGACGATCCGGCCGTCCTTCATGACCGCCACCCGGTCGCACACCTGCCGCACGACGCCGAGATCGTGCGAGATGAACAGCAGTGACACCCCGGACTCCGCGCGCAGGCGCGCCAGCAGGGCCAGGATGCGCGCCTGCACGGTCACGTCCAGCGCCGAGACGGGCTCGTCGCAGACCAGCACCTCGGGGCCGGGGGCCAGGGCGCGGGCGATGGCCACGCGCTGGCGCTGCCCGCCCGACAGGGTGGCGGGACGGCGGTCCAGGTGCTCCGGGCCCAGCCCGACCTCGGTGAGCAGGGCGGTGACGCGCTCACGGCGCGCGGCGCGCGGCAGGCCGGGGGCGAGGGCTTCTGCGACGACGCGCTCGACGGTGTAGCGCGGGTCGAAGGAGCCGAGCGGGTCCTGGTCGATGAGCTGGATGCGGGACCTGCGCCCGCGCCGGTCGCGTTCGCGCAGGCCGGACCAGGGCTCGCCGTCCAACAGCACCGCGCCCGCGTCGGGGTGGGTCTCGGCGAGGACGAGCCTGGCCAGCGTGGTCTTGCCCGACCCCGACTCGCCCACGATCCCCAGCGCCTCGCCCCGGCCGAGGCGGAGCGAGACCTCCCGCACGGCGGTCCGCACGGCCCCGTCCAGGGACCGGTACCGCTTGACGGCCCCGCGCACCTCGACCACCGGGGTCCCGCCGTCCGGGCGGGCGGCCGGGGCAGGCGGGCGCTGCCCGTCCAGGCGCTGCCCGTCCAGGCTGGGCCGGTCCAGGCGCGGCCCGTCCAGGCTCGGCACGGCGGCCATGAGCTCGCGCGTGTACGGGTGCTCGGGCGCGGCCAGGACCCGGGCGGCCGGGCCCCGCTCGACCACGGTCCCCTCGCGCATGATCGCGATGTGGTCGGCGAGCCGGGCGACCACCGCGAGGTCGTGGCTGATCAGCAACACCGCCGTACCCGCGCGTTTCCTGGCCCGGAGCAGGTCGAGCACCTGGGCCTGCACGGTGACGTCCAGCGCCGTGGTCGGCTCGTCGGCGACGAGCACCGCGGGCCCGGCGGCGATGGCTGAGGCGATCAGCGCCCGCTGCCGCAGCCCGCCGGACAGCTCGTGCGGGTACTGCAGGATGCGCGCGCCGGGGTCGGGGACGCCCGCCTCGGCGAGCAGGGCGAGCACCCGGTCCTCCAGTTCGTCGCGGCGCGCCAGCCCGTGGGCCTCCAGCGGCTCGGCGACCTCGTCGCCGACCCGGCGCAGCGGGTCCAGCGAGGTCAGGGCGTCCTGCAGCACGAAGCCGACGTGCCGCCCGCGCAGCCGGCGCCACTGGCGGCGGGTGAAGCGGCGCAGGTCGCGCCCGTCGTACTCCAGGGTGCGGGCGCGGACCGTGGCGCCGTCGCCGGCCAGCCCGATCAGGGTGCGCGCGGTGACGCTCTTGCCGGAGCCCGACTCGCCGACCAGGGCCAGGCACTCGCCCGCCCGCAGGGTGAGGCTGACGTCGCGCACTGCGGGCACGACCCCGCGCCGCGTGGCGAACTCCACCGACAGGTTCTCGACGGTGACGAGGGGACGGCCGGTCACCGGGCCTCCCGCCCCTCGTAGCGGGCCTGGAGCGCGCGGCCGACGATCGTCACCGACATCACGGTGAGCGTGACGGCGGCGCCGGGGAAGACGGCCAGTGTCCAGGAGGCGTCGAAGTAGTCGCGCGACTGGGCGAGCATCGCGCCCCACTCCGCCTCCGGCGGCTGCGGGCCCAGGCCGAGGAAGCTGAGCGAGGCGCCCGCGGTGATCGCCGCGCCGACGTTCATCGTGGCCAGGATCAGCAGCGGCGCCAGCACGTTGGGGGCAACGTGCCGCGCCAGGATGCGCCACGGCGGCACGCCCAGGTTGACCGCCGCCCGCACGTACGGCGCGTCGCGCACGACCGCGCCGCGTACCCGGACGACCCGGGCGAAGCCGGGGGCGAGCGCGATCGTGATCGCGATGGTGACGTTGCGGGTGCCGGGGCCGAGCACCGCCACGACCAGCAGCGCCATCAGCACGCTGGGGAAGGACAGGAACACGTCGGCCAGCCGCATGCAGACCTCGTCGGCGACCCGGCCGCCCAGGGCGGCGAGCAGTCCCCACGCCGAGCCGGCCAGGGCGGCCAGCGCGGTGGAGCCCAGGCCCACCAGCAGGGAGGCGCGGGCGCCGTGCACGACCCGGGCGAACACGTCGCGGCCGAGCTGGTCGGTGCCGAAGAGGTGGTCCGCGCCGGGCGGGCGCAGCGCGTACGCCGGGTCCACCCGGTCGGGTGCGGAGGCGAACAGGTCCGGGGCCAGGGCCGCGGCGCACACCAGGGCGAGGAACGCCCCGGCGAGCACCACCGCCGGGCCCACCGGGGAGCGGACGGCCCGCGCCGCCGTGAACGTGGCGGCCGTCACGTCGCCGCCCGGCGCAGTCGCGGGTCCACCGCGCGGTACAGCACGTCGAGCGCCGCGCTGATCAGGGCGAACGTCAGCGCGGCGAGCACGACCACGCCGGTCACCACCGGGAAGTCGCGCCCGGCGACCGCCGTCACGATGACCTGGCCCAGCCCCTGCCGGGCGAAGACGGCCTCCACCACGACCACGCCGCCGAGCAGTTCGCCGAGCACCCAGCCGGACAGGGTGAGCAGCGGCAGCGCGGCGTGCCGCAGGGCGTGGCGCAGCCGGACGCGGTTCTCGCCGGCGCCGCGGGAGCGGGCGGTGAGCGTGAACGGCTGGTCCAGCGCCCGCTCCATCCCCTCCCTGGTGACCTGGGCGAGCACGCCGGCGATGGACAGCGTCAGCGTCAGCCACGGCAGCACCAGCGCGCGTACGCCGCCTTCGCCGAGCACCGGGAACCAGTGCAGGTGGAAGGAGAACACGGCGAGCAGCAGGATGCCGGTCCAGAAGGCCGGGGTCGAGATCGCGCAGAACTCCAGCGCCCGCGCCAGGGCGCGGGCGCGCGGCCTGCCCGCGGTGAGCACGGCCAGGGCGACGGCCAGGGCCAGGCCGCCCGCCACCGCGCCGGCCGCGAGCGCCAGCGTGGCGCCCAACTGCTCGCCGATCACCTCGGCGACCGGGCGGTTGAGCTGGTAGGACGCCCCGAGGTCGGCGCGGAGCAGCCGGCCCATGAAGATCAGGTACTGCACGGGCCAGGGCCGGTCCAGGCCGTATTCGGCCCGGATCGCGTCGAGCACGGCCGGGGAGGCGCTGGCCTGGACCCCGCCCGCGATGATGCGGGCGGGGTCGCCGGGCACCAGGCGCAGCCCGGCGAAGGCGAGCGTGGCGGCGCCCCACAGCACGAACAGGATCAGGCCGATCCTGCGCGCCGCCCGGCGGGCCACCGGGGGAAGGTGCGGCCTCACTCGCTAGGCCCGCTTCAGCCAGGCGCCGTGGAAGACGGGGTAGGTCTGGGCGTCGAAGGCCACGTCGCGCACCGCGGTGGAGAAGCCGGTGAGCTGCACCGGGGTGTAGAGCGGCAGCACGTACGCCTGCTCCAGCACCTCGCGCTGGACGTTGGCGTAGTCGCGCCGGGCCGTCTCGGGGTCGGAGGTCGCGGCGGCCTCCTCCACCCACCGGTCGATCTCCTCGGAGTCGACCAGCGCCACGTTGCCGCCCGCCTTGGCGTAGGTGTTGCCGGAGGCGAAGGCGAAGCGCAGCACGTCGGGGGTCGGCCGGGCGAAGCTGACGTCCACCAGGTCGTAGCCGCCGCCGATGAGGTGCTTCTCGACGAACGTGCCGGTGTCCACCGTGGGCCGCTCGATCTTGATCCCGGCCAGCTTGGCCTGGGCCTGGATGCCCTCGGCGAGCACGTCGCGCTGTTCCTTGTTGCCCTCGGCCCAGTACGGCCAGGTGAGCGTGAGCGTCTTGCCGTCCTTGACGCGGTAGCCGTCGGGGCCGGTCTCGTTCCAGCCCGCCTCGTCCAGCAGCCGCTCGGCCTCGTCGAGGTCGTAGGAGGCCAGGGCCTGCTCGGCGGAGGCGTCGTAGGCGGCGGTGGTGGCGCTGAGCGGGTTGCGGGCGGCCTTGTAGTGGCCGAAGTAGATGTTCTGGATCAACTGCGGCACGTTGACGGAGGCCGACAGCGCGCGCCGGACCCTGACGTCGCGCAGCGGCCCCCGGGTCTGGTTGAAGTAGAGGTTGTAGTTCAGGCCCGGCGTCTCCTGGGCGGTGAGGGTGAACCCGGGCAGCGACTGCAACGCCTTGGCGTTCACCGGGGGCACTCCGGCGATGCCGTCCACCTGGCCGCTGGTCAGCGCGCCGTAGCGGGTGGCGTCCTCGGAGACGAACTCGAACACCAGGCCGTCGAGGTGGGCGGGGCCCCGGTGCGCGGCGCCCGCCGGCGGGGAGGAGTAGGCGGGGTTGCGCTTCAGCGTGACGCGCCGGTCCTTCTCCCAGGAGACGTAGGCGAACGGGCCGGTGCCGACGGGGACGTACTGGCCGGCGGGCTTGGCCAGCGCGGCCGGGCTCTGGATGCCCAGGTAGGGGACCGACAGGGCCTGGAGGAACGGGGTGAACGGCCGCTTGAGCCGGACCTCCACCTCCAGGTCGCCCAGCACGGTGGCCTTCTCGTACGGCGCGATGAGGGAGGCCGCGTACGCCGACTTGGTCTTGGGGTCCACCACGTGGTCGAGGGTCGCCTTGACCGCCTCGGCCGTGAGCGGGGTGCCGTCGTGGAAGGTGACGCCTTCGCGCAGGGTGAAGGTGTAGGTCCGGCCGTCCTCCGAGACCGTCCACTTCGAGGCCAGCCAGGGCTCGAATCGGTCGGGCGCGGTCTGCGCCACCAGCGAGTCGAAGATGTTGCGGTCGATCAGGCCGGTGACCGCGGTGGCGGCCACGGCGGGGTCGAGGGTCACCTGGGTGCCGGCCACGGCGAAGCGGAGCGTTCCCCCGGCGACCGGCCCGGAGGCCGCAGCGCCGCGCGCGGCCGGTCCCGGGTCGTCGCGGGTCGCGACGGTGACGGCGAGCGCGGCGGCGACCACGACGGCCAGGGCGGCGGCGGTGATGAGCGGCCTGCGGGAGCGCAGGCGGCGCCGCGGCCTGGCCGGGGCTTCCGCGGAGGTTACCGGATTTTCGGTCGGCGACATCGGTTGAGCCATTTCTGTTCGCACACGCACATGGGTGGTGAATGACGGTGAAGCCGCCACTTCCTGCGCGGATCACACCATGGCCAATGCCGGAAGTCAACCGGCATCATCCCTGCTCAAGCGGGCAATCCAAGCATTCCCGCAGCACATCGCATATTCATTTGAATCACCGATGGGGTCCCATTCGATTTTGCGATTGAATGGGCATGAAAAAGCCGTACGGCCCGCGCCGGCCGTACGGCGGTACAGGGGGATCAGGCCGCGGTCAGCTCCCGCGCGGCGAAAAAGCGGCGCAGGACCGCGCTCGCGGCCTCCTGCACGTCGGGGCGCAGGCCCTCGCGCGCGGCGAGGTGGACGGGCACCGCGCCCTGGTCCGGTAAGCGGGCCACCCCGGCCAGGCCGGGCAGGGCGTCCTCGGGTGCGGGGATCAGGGCCACGCCGAGCCCGGCCCGCGCCGCGGCGAGGACGCCGCCGAAGTTGGTGGCCTCGGCGGTGACCTGAACGAGCCACCCGGCGTCCTCCAGCGCCCGCACGGCCTGCCGGCGCAGACCGCACGGCTCCTGGAAGGCGACCAGCGGGATCTCATCGCCGCGCGGCGGGGGCGCCCAGCCGGGAGCGGCCAGCCAGCACAGCGGCAGCGCCCCGACCTCGACGGCCGTCCCACCGGGCACGGCTCCTACGATCATGGCCAGGTCGAGCGCGCCGCGGCGCGCGGCCTCCAGCAGCTCGGTGGTGCGATCGAGCCGGAACAGCACGTTCAGCTTGGGGAACCCGCGCCGCAGCTCGCCGAGCAGGTCGGGCAGCAGCCGGTCGGCCGCCTGCTCGGTGGCCCCGAAGGTGAGCGTGGGCGCGCGCTCCACACCGAGCCTGCCCATCGCCTCGTCGTGCACCGCGAGCAGCCGCCTGGCCTCGGCCAGCAGCACCTCCCCCGCCGGGGTGAACCGGGTCGTGCGGCCGTCGCGCTCCACGAGGGGCCGGCCGACGACGCGTTCCAGGGCGCGGACATGCTGACTGACGGTGGGCTGGCTGGTACGCAGCACGGAGGCCGCCCGCCCGAAGCCTCCGCAGTCGGCGATCGCCACGAACGTCCGCAGTTGAGCGAGGTCCAGCAAAGCTGCCATACGGCCATGCTAGCGCAAAAACCCACTTTTTCTACCTAGAATATTGGTTGTTACATCCGTCTCCCCTCTCCTGACAGGGTCGCCGCATGCTCATGCTCACCCGCTCCGAAGTGGAGCACCTGCTGGACGCCGAGGACTACATCGACCTGATCGAGGACGCCTTCGCCGCGTACGCCGCCGGCGAGACCCTGCCCAGCGTGCTGGCGCACCTGGACAGCCCGCCCGGCGAGTTCCACATCAAGGCGAGCGGCGCCGGCGACGCGGTCGGCGTCAAGATCGGCGCCTGCTTCTACGACCGGCCGCAGATGCTCGGGCTGCCCAGCATCACCGGGCTGATCGCGCTGTTCGACAGCGGCAACGGCGAACCGCTGCTGCTGCTGGAGTCGGCCACCGTCACCCGCCTGCGCACCGCCGCGGCCACCGCGGTCGCGGCCCGCCACCTGGCCCTGCCCGAGGCCGCGACGCTCGCCGTGTGCGGCCTGGGCGGCCAGGCCGCGGCCCACATCGCCGCCGTCTCCGCCGTGCGCCCGATCCGCCGCGTCCTGGTGTGGGGCCGCGACGCCGGCAGGACCCGCGAGTTCGCCGCCGAGCACGGCGCCGAGGCCGCCACCTGCCCGGGCGCGGCGGCGCGCGAGGCCGACATCGTGGTGACGCTGACCCCCGCCGAGAAGCCCTACCTCGGCCGCGAGGACGTACGCCCCGGCGCGCTGGTCGCCGCGGTCGGCTCCGACGCCCCGCACAAGCGCGAGCTGCGCGACGACCTGCTCGCCGCGTCCGCCCTGGTCACCGACGTCACCCATCAGTGCGCCGAGGCCGGCGAGCTGCACCACCGGCCCGAGACCCCGGTGCGGGCCGAACTCGGCCAGGTGGTCTCCGGCGGCGCGCCGGGGCGGCTGTCCGACACCGAGATCGTGGTGTTCGACTCCACCGGCACCGCCGTCCAGGACGTCGCCGCCGCCCGCGCCCTGTACACCGCGGCCACGCGCTCCGGCCTCGGCCGCACCGTGCCGCTGTGGGACTGACCGCCGCCGTGACCTGGCCCGGAGAACCGGTCCAGGAGCTCCGGGGCGGGCGACCTGCCGGAGGCGCCGATGATCGCGCGCCGCACGCCGGCCCCGGCCCGGCGGCCCACAAGCCGCCCCGGACGATCCGGAGTTCCTGAGCCCGCACCTCGCCTCCGGCAAGGCGCTCGGCCTCGCCCCCGACGACCCCTGCCCTTCTCTCCGGCCTGGGAACGGGTGATCGGCCTCACCCCCGGCCCTCACCCCGCACCGCTCTTGCGAATGCCAGGGGAAAGTCCGGTATCTCGCCGCTTCTGCGGTGACGTACGGGTGTTCAGATTGGCACATGCGAGAGGTAGGGTGAGACTTCGTGACGACCTTTCGGATCAGCGAGGCCGCCGCGCTGCTCGGCGTCAGCGCCGACACGGTCCGCCGCTGGATCGACTCCGGCCGGCTGCCGGCCGAGCGCGACGAGCACGGCCACCGGCGGGTGAACGGCGCCGATCTGGCCGCGTTCGCGCGGGCCCAGGTGGCGACCGGCGACGAGGGCGGCCGGTCCTCGGCGCGCAACCGGTTCCGGGGGATCGTCACCGAGGTGATCAAGGACGCGGTGATGGCGCAGGTCGAGATCGCCGCCGGGCCGTTCCGGGTGGTGTCGCTGATGAGCCGGCAGGCCGCCGACGAGCTGGGGCTGGAGCCCGGCGTCGTGGCGGTCGCCGTGGTCAAGTCCACCAATGTCGTCGTCGAGATCCCCGGCCACGAGCGCGTGGCCGCCGGTCAGTGAAGGAGCCCCCCTTGGTGTCCAGGCGTCTGTCCCGATGGGCCACGGCCCTCGCCGCCGTGCTCGCGCTCGCCGGGGTGACGGCGTGCGGCTCCGGCCGTCCGGCGGCCTCGGCCTCGCCCTCGGCGCCCGCGAGCGGCGCCAAGGAGGTCACGGTGTTCGCGGCGGCGTCGCTGACCGGCACGTTCACCGAGCTGGGCAAGGCGTTCGAGGCCGCCAACCCGGGCACCACGGTCCGGTTCAACTTCGGCTCCAGTGCCACGCTGGCCCAGCAGATCGTCCAGGGGGCGCCCGCCGACGTGTTCGCCGCCGCCAGCCCGGCCACGATGAAGACCGTGACCGACGCCGGGCTCGCGAGCGCGCCGGCCACGTTCGTGCGCAACCGGCTGCAGATCGCCGTCCCGGCCGGCAACCCCGCCGGGGTGGACGAGCTGAAGGACCTGGCCGACCCGAAGGTGAAGGTGGCCCTGTGCGCGCCGCAGGTGCCGTGCGGCGCCGCCGCGGTCAAGGCGCTGGAGGCGGCCGGGCTGAAGGTCACCCCGGTCACGCTGGAGCAGGACGTCAAGGCCACCCTGACCAAGGTCGAGCTGGGCGAGGTGGACGCCGCGCTGGTCTACACGACCGATGTGATCGCCTCGGGCGGCGAGGTGCGGGGCATCGCCTTCCCCGAGGCCGGCCAGGCGGTCAACGACTACCCGATCGCCGCCCTGGCCAAGGCGCCCGCGGGCGACCTGGCCGGGCGGTTCGTGGACCTGGTGCTGTCGCAGCGGGGCAAGGACGTGCTCATCAAGGCCGGGTTCGAGGCGCCCTGACCCGATGAGCGGTTCGCAGGGCTCGCGCCCCGCCCCCGGCGGCGGGGCGGGCGCGGCGCGTACGGGGGGCCGGGAGGTCTCCGGACGGCTGCCGTGGATGCTGGTGGCACCCGCCGTGCTCGGGCTGGCCTTCCTGGTGCTGCCGCTGGCCGGGCTGCTGATCCGGGCCCCCTGGTCCACACTGCTGCAGCGGCTCGCCGAGCCGCAGGTGCTGGAGGCGCTGCGGCTGTCGCTGGTGAGCGCCACCGTCGCCACCGCCGCCTGCCTCCTGCTCGGGGTGCCCCTGGCCTGGCTGCTGGCCCGGGTGGAGTTCCCCGGGCGGCGGCTGGTGCGCGCCCTGGTCACCGTCCCGCTGGTGCTGCCCCCGGTGGTCGGCGGCGTCGCCCTGCTGCTCGTCCTCGGCCGGCGCGGCCTGGTGGGGCAGTGGCTGGAGGCGACGTTCGGCGTCACCCTGCCCTTCACCACCGCGGGCGTCATCGTCGCCGAGGCGTTCGTGGCGATGCCGTTCCTGGTGATCAGCGTCGAGGGCGCGCTGCGCGCCGCCGACCGCCGCTTCGAGGAGGCCGCCGCCACCCTGGGCGCCTCCCGCTGGACCGTCTTCCGCCGCGTCACCTTGCCGCTCATCATGCCCGGCGTGGTCGCCGGCGCGGTGCTGTGCTGGGCGCGGGCGCTGGGCGAGTTCGGCGCCACCATCACCTTCGCCGGCAACTTCCCCGGCACCACCCAGACCATGCCGCTGGCCGTCTACCTGGCCCTGGAGACCGAGCCCGAGGCCGCCATCGTGCTCAGCCTCGTGCTGCTGGCGGTCTCGGTGGCGATCCTGGCCGGCCTGCGCGACCGCTGGGTGGCCGCGCCATGACCCTGCACGCCCGCCTGGTCGTCACCCGGCCCGCCTTCACCCTGGACATCACCCTGGAGGTCGCCCCCGGCGAGGTCGTGGCGCTGCTCGGCCCGAACGGCGCGGGCAAGACCACCGCGCTGCGCGCCCTGGCCGGGCTGCTCGCCCTGTCCGAGGGCGAGATCGTCCTGGACGGCCGGCCGCTGCACACGCTGCCGGCCGAGCACCGCCCGATCGGCATGGTCTTCCAGGACTACCTGCTCTTCCCGCACCTGTCCGCCCTGGACAACGTGGCCTTCGGCCCGCGCTGCCAGGGCGCGTCCCGCGCCGAGGCCCGGCGTACCGCCGCCGAGCTGCTGGAGCGCGTCGGCCTCGCCGCGCACGCGGCGGCCCGGCCGCGGCAGCTCTCCGGAGGGCAGGCCCAGCGGGTCGCCCTCGCCCGCGCGCTGGCCGTGCGCCCGCGCCTGCTGCTGCTGGACGAGCCGCTGGCCGCCCTGGACGCCCACACCCGCCTGGAGATCCGCTCCCGGCTCCGCCGCCACCTGGCCGACTTCGACGGCGCGACCGTGCTGGTCACCCACGACCCGCTGGACGCGATGGTGCTGGCCGACCGGCTGATCGTGATCGAGCACGGCGCGATCGTGCAGCAGGGCGCGCCCGGCGAGGTGGCCCGCCGCCCGCGCACCGACTACGTCGCCCGCCTGGTCGGGCTCAACCTCTACCGCGGCCTCGGCGACGGGGCCCGGATCAAGGTCGGCGAGCTGGCCTTCAGCACCGTCGAGCAGGTCGAGGGCCCCGCGTTCGTCGCCTTCTCCCCCGCCGCCGTGGCCCTGTACCGCACCCGTCCCGACGGCAGCCCGCGCAACCTGTGGCGGGCCCGGATCGACGGCATCGAGCGGCACGGCGACAACGTACGCGTCCATCTGGAGGGGCCGATCACCGCCGTGGCCGACATCACCCCCGCCGCGGTCGCCGAGCTGGACCTGGCCCCCGGCCGCGAGGTGTGGGCCTCGCTCAAGGCCGCCGAGACGCACGCCTACCCGGCGTGAGGGCCGGCCGGGCCCTGCTCGCGGGCCAGGCGGGTGGCCGGCGCGCCTGCCGACGTACCACGATGTGGGGTGACCACCCCGGTGACCGCCGGCGCCCGAGCACCGACCACCCGCCGTCCATGGAGGCCCCGATGCCCGTTGACATCCCCGGCATCCCCGCCGACCCGTTCCACCGCAAGCTGCACCACATCGCCCCGGCCGGGCTGACCACGGAGACGGCGCAGACCGGCGGCATGCGCCGGCGGGCCGCGATCAGCGGCGCCACCGTCGGTTCCAGCCGGCTGTGGATGGGGCAGACCCACGTCGCGCCCGCCACCGTCTCGGCCAACCACCACCACGGCGAGTCGGAGACCGCGATCTACGTCGTCTCCGGCACCCCGTCGTTCGTCTTCCTCGACGTCGAGGGGGACCGGCCGGTGGAGGTGCGGATCGACACCCGGCCGGGCGACTACATCTTCGTGCCGCCCTACGTGCCGCACCGGGAGGAGAACCCCGACCCCGAGGTGGAGGCGATCGTGGTGATCGCGCGCAGCACGCAGGAGGCGATCGTGGTCAACCTGGACGGGCTGACCTGGACGAGCTGACCCCGACGGAGCCGGTCCTGACCTCGCGGTGAACCCTCGCGAGGGCCGGGCGTCACAGTGCCTTGGCGAAGGGCAGGGCCTTCAGCCCGGCGCGGTCGTGCGGGTCGAACAGGGGCTCGTAGCCGCAGGCCAGGTAGAGGGCGGCGGCCTCGGGCTGGCGCGGGCCGGTGGTGAGGTAGATCCTGCGGTACCCCCGGCGCGCCGCCTCCCGTTCCAGCTCCCGGACCACCGCGGCCCCGAGCCCGCGGCGGCGGTGGCCGGGATGGGTCCACACCCGCTTCAGCTCGGCGGTCCGCTCGTCGTAGCGGCGGAACGCCCCGCCCGCGACGGTCTCGTCCCCCGCCACCAGGACCAGGAAGGCGCCGTGCGGCGGGGCGAACTCCCGGGCGGGGTACCGGTTCAGCTCGTCGTTGGGGCCGTACCGGGTGGTGTACTCCTCGTGCAGGCCGGCGAGGAGGGGCGCCACCACGGCGTCCTCCGCGCCGACCAGCCGCACGGTGTACGACAGCGCGCTCATCCCGCCTGCCTGGGCAGGCCGGGCGGGTTGATCCGCGACTCCGGGACGGCCTCGTTCGCCAGGCCCCACCGGTCCAGCACCTTGGCGTACGAGCCGTTCTCGATCACCTCGTTGAGCGCCTCGGCGACCGGCTCGATCAGGCCGTTGTCCTTCTTGGTCATCGCGGCGATGAGGCCCTGGAGGCCGGGGCCGGCGCCGGAGGCGGTGCCGACGATCCTGGAGCCGCCACTGACCGCGATGTTGTAGGCGATGGTCGGGTTGGGCCCGAAGTACGCCTGGACGCGGCCGGACTTCAGCGCGAGCAGCACGTCGCCGTACTTCTCGTAGTACTGGATCTCCACCGGCTTGAGCCCGGCGGCCCGGTTCTGCTTGTCCCAGTCGAGCAGGATCTTCTCCTGGTTGGTGCCCGAGCCCACCGAGACGCGCAGCCCGGCGATGTCGGCGGGCTTGTCGATGCGCCGGATCGGGCTGGAGTCGATCACCTGCCAGCCGAGCTGGTCCACCCGGTAGGTCGCGAAGTCGTAGATGTCCTTGCGCTCCTCGGTGACGGTGACGTTGTTGAAGACGATCTCGTACTTGCCCGACCTGGCGGCCAGGAACAGGTTCTCCCAGGAGCTGGTCTGCGCGTCCACCTTGAGGCCGAGCACGTCGGCGACCAGGTGGGCGATGTCGGTCTCCACGCCGATCAGCGTGGTGTCGTCGGTGGCGGCGAACACCAGCGGCGCGGCGCCCTCCGCGCTGAAGCCGACCGTCAGCGCGCCGTCCTCGGCGATGGCGGCGGGCACCTTGGCGGCGATGGCGTCCACCTTGGGGGTGGTGATCCGGTCCTGGTCGGGCCCGACGTTGATCGTGCGGCCGGACACCTGCGGGGCCGGCTCGCTCGACGCCGCGCCCTTCGGGGCCAGGGAGGGCTCCTCGCCGCAGGCGGCGAGGGCGGTCAGGAGCAGTAACGCGGGCAGCGCGAGGCGCGCGGAGGGAAGGCGCATGACAATCCTTGGTGTGACGGGCCGTTTCGGGCCGTTGCGGGCCGTGAGGGGGCGGGACTACAGGACCTTGGTGAGGAAGGCCCGGGTGCGCTCGTGGGCGGGGTCGTCGAGCACCTGGGCGGGCGGGCCGAGCTCAAGGACGCGGCCGGCGTCCATGAACGCGACCGTGTCGGCCACCTCGCGGGCGAACCCGATCTCGTGCGTGACGACGATCATGGTGGTGCCGCCGCCGGCCAGGTCCTTCATCACCGACAGGACCTCGCCGACCAGCTCCGGGTCGAGTGCCGAGGTGGGCTCGTCGAACAGCAGCACCTTGGGCTCCAGGGCCAGGGCCCTGGCGATGGCGACGCGCTGCCGCTGCCCGCCGGAGAGCGTGCCCGGGTACGCGTCCGCCTTGTCGGCCAGGCCGACGCGCTCCAGCAGCCGGACGGCCAGGGCGTCGGCCTCGGCGCGGGGCCGGCGCTGGGCGTGCACCGGGGCCTCGGTGATGTTCTGCCGCACGGTGAGGTGCGGGAAGAGGTTGAAGTTCTGGAAGACGAACCCGATCTGCGTACGCCGGCGCAGGATCTCGCGCTCGCGCAGCTCGTACAGGCGGTCGCCGGACCTGCGGTAGCCGAGCAGCTCGCCGTCCACGCGGACGGTGCCGCGATCCACCTTCTCCAGGTGGTTGATGGTGCGCAGCAGCGTGGACTTGCCCGAGCCCGAGGGCCCGAGGACGACCAGGACCTCGCCCCGGCCCACGTCCAGGTCCACGCCGCGCAGCACGTGCAGGGAGCCGAAGCTCTTGTGCACCCCGCGCAGCTCCACCATCGCCACGCTCACGCGCGCCCCCGTCCGTAGTGGCGCTCGACGTAGTGCTGCGCGATCGAGAGCACGGTGGTCAGGATCAGGTACCAGATGGCCGCGACCAGCAGCAGCGCCATCACCCGGCCGTTGCGGTTGTAGATCACCTGCACCTGGTAGAACAGCTCGGGCAGCGCCATGATGTACACCACCGAGGTGCCCTTGACCAGGCCGATGATCTCGTTGCCGGCGTTGGGCACGATGGAGCGCATCGCCTGCGGCAGGATGATGCGGAAGAACCTGCGGGCGCGCGGGATGCCGAGCGCGGCGGCGGCCTCGCGCTGGCCCGGGTCCACCGACAGCAGGCCGCCGCGCACGATCTCGGCGGCGTAGGCCGCCTGGTGCAGCGCCAGCCCGAGCGTGGCCGCGGCCAGCGGGCTGACCAGGTCCATGGTGCCGATGTCGAAGAAGCCGGGCCCGAACGGGATGCCGAACGACAGCCGCGGATACAGCAGCGCCAGGTTGTACCAGAACAGCAGTTGCAGGATCAGCGGCAGCGACCGGAACAGCCACACGTAGCCGAACGCCGCCGAGGACAGCAGCGGGTTGGGCGACAGGCGCATCAGCGCGAGCACCGTGCCCAGGGCGAAGCCCAGCACGATGCCGAGCGCGGTGAGCTCCAGGGTGAGCAGGACCGAGCGGACCACCGACGGCGCGAACAGGTAGGCGCCGACGACGTCCCACTCCCAGGCGGGGTTGGTGACCAGCGCGTTGGCCGCCATCGCGAGCAGGATCAGGACTCCGAGCGCGGCCGGCCACCGTAACAGGTGCCGGGCGGGGACGACCTTCGGCGCGGGCCCCTCGTCGTGGCGGGCGGGGGCGCTCTCGATGCGGGGGAGCGTCATCGTGTCAGCGGTATCCGCGCCTGCGGGACCGACGC
Source organism: Thermocatellispora tengchongensis (assembly GCF_014202315.1). Lineage (GTDB taxonomy): Bacteria > Actinomycetota > Actinomycetes > Streptosporangiales > Streptosporangiaceae > Thermocatellispora > Thermocatellispora tengchongensis. The sequence goes on from NZ_JACHGN010000026.1 coordinate 20,762, forward strand.
CTTGGCCCGCTCGGCGGCCACCCGGGCCCGCTCGGCGGCCTCGCGGTCGCGCTTGGCGACCTCCTCGCGCACGATGGGGATGACGTGGCGGCCGAAGTCGATGGCGTCGCCGAGGATGTCGTAACCGCGGGCCGAGAGGATCTCCACGCCGAGGTCGTAGTAGTCGAGCAGGGCCGCCGCGACCGTCTCCGGGGTGCCGACCAGGGCGGTGGAGTTGCCCGCGCCGCCGGTCGCCGCGGCGGTCGCGGTCCACAGGGCCCGGTCGTGCCGCTCTCCCGTGGCCGCGACCTCCAGCAGGCGGCGCGAGCCGGCGTTCTGCGGCGGGCCGGACGGCGTGCGCAGGCCCGCGCCGGCGCTGCGCAGCGCGGCGAGGATGCGGTGCGCCTTCTCCCAGGCCAGCTCCTCGGTCGGGGCGATGACGGGCCGGAAGGCCACCTGGAACCGCGGCACGTCGGTACGCCCCGCCGCCCGCGCCGCCTCCTTGACCGCGGCGATCTGCTGCGCGGTCTCGGCCAGGGGCTCGCCCCACAGGCAGTAGATGTCGGCCTCGGCCCCGCCCGCGGCGTACGCGGCGGGGGACGACCCGCCGAAGGAGATCCGCGGCCGGGGCCGCTGCACCGGGAAGACGTCGGAGACGAAGTCGCGGAAGGAGTAGTGCTCGCCCTCGTGGTCGAAGGGGGTGCGGCTGGTCCAGCCCTTCTTGACGATCTGGATGTACTCCCGGGTGCGGGCGTAGCGCTCGTCCTTGGTCAGGACGTCGCCCTCACGCCGCTGCTCGTGGTCGCTGCCGCCGGTGATGAAGTGGACGGTCAGCCGCCCCTCGCTGATCTGGTCCAGGGTGGCGAAGGTCTTCAGCGCGTACGTCGGATAGGACACGTTCGGCCGGTGGGCGAGCAGGATCTGCAGGCCCGGCACGTGCGCGGCGACGTACGCGGCCACCTGGGCGGGGTCGGGCGTCCCCGAGCCGTAGGCGAACAGCACGCGGTCCCACCCGTGGTCGTGGTGGGCGCGCGCCAGCTTGAGCGTGTACTGCTTGTCGAAGGAGGGGCCCGAACGCGGCGCGATCTCCGAGCCGTCGTTGGTGCCGCCGATCCCGAGGAACTCCACAGGCATGGTTGGCCGGCCCTTTCTGGCGATCGTGGACGCCATCCACTCCAGCACGCCACCCGCATTCCCGTCAAGTCCTACTTGTTTAGTGGGTTTTCTTTTCCCGTGGCGCCCGGGAACGTATGATCGCGCTCGGATGCCCCGACCGGACGCCCGACGCGCAGCCGGTGCCGTGGAGACGGAGACGTTCCGGAGTGAGCGACGACAGCGGCGACACCCGCAAGATCAGGCGCCCCGGCGCCCTGGGCTCGTGCCCGGTCGCCCGCGCCGCCGACGGCACCTGGCAGGTCCGCGGGTACGCCCAGGCCCGTGCCGTGCTGCGCAGCACCGGCACCGTCCAGGCCGGGCTGGGCATCGAGACCGTCGAGAAGCTGCCCGCCAAGGTGCGGCGCCCCGTCCTGTACCGCGACGGGCCCGAGCACCGCGAGCACCGGCGCCAGACCGCGCGCCACTTCACCCCCCGCCGGGTGGACGAGCAGTACCGCGGCCTGATGGTGCGCGCCGCCGAGAGGCAACTGGCCAGGTTGCGCGAGGCGGGCGAGGCCCAGCTCTCCGAGCTGAGCTTCGGCATGGCGATCGAGGTGGTCGGCGCCGTCGTCGGCCTCACCGAGAGCAGGCCGGGGATCCGGCGCAGGCTGGAGCGCTTCTTCCCGGAGAAGTTCGGCAGGCCGGGGCTCACCAGCCCGCACGGCCTGTACTGGATGATGCGGCAGAACGTCAACTGGCTGAGCATCTACCTCGCCGACGTACGGCCGGCCATCAGGGCGCACCGCCGCGAGCCCCGCGACGACGTCATCTCGCACCTGATCGCCGAGGGATGCTCGGCCGCCGAGATCCTGGGCGAGTGCCTGACCTTCGCCGCGGCGGGCATGGTCACCACGCGCGAGTTCATCTGTGTCGCGGCCTGGCACCTGTTCACCGACGACGCGCTGCTGAAGAGGTACCGCGCGGGCGAGGAGCCCGAGCGCCTGGCCATCCTGAACGAGATCCTGCGGCTGGAACCGGTGGTGGCGCGGCTGAAGCGGCGCACCACGGCCGCGCTGGAGCTGACCGGCGCCGACGGCCCGGTCACGGTGCCGGCGGGCGAGCTGGTCGAGGTGTTCGTGGACGCGGCCAACACCGACCCCGGCGCGGTCGGCCCCGACCCGCTGGCGGTGCGCCCCGGCCGTCCCATCGACGCCGGCACGGGCGCGGGCGCGGCGGCGCTGTCGTTCGGCGACGGCGCGCACCGGTGCCCCGGGGCGGGCATCGCGATCCTGGAGACCGACGTCTTCCTGAGCCGGCTCTTCGCCCTGGAGGGCATCCGGATGGCCACGGCCCCGCGCGTCTCCTTCAAGGACGAGATCGGCGGGTACGAGATCCGCGGGCTGACCGTCGCGATCGATCGGGCCGGGTCAGGGCCGGGGCGAATCACCTGAAGATCCTTTAGCGAAGCACCTTTCCGGTAACGCCGTTCGGCGCTTAGTCTGGCCTGAGCGGCTGTCACCGTCCCAGAGCACCCGAGGCAGTAAGGGGACCGATGCCCGTCATCCCACGCCCGCTCGCAGGCCCACCGTGACCAGCGAGAGCGTCGTCGCACGCCACCACGCCGCGTCCTCCCGCGCGACGCCCGCCCGCGTGCTGCACGCGGAAGAGCGGCTGCGCATCACCTGCACCGTGCCCCCGGCCCCGCCGGCGATCCGCCTGCTCGGCGAGATCGACGCATCCAACACCGCCGCCCTGGCCAGGACCCTGGCCCATCCCCCGGCCGCCCCCCGCGCGGGCGGGGAGCCGCTGCCCGTTCACCTCGCCGACGTGACGTTCATCGACGTGGCGGGCCTGCGCACGCTGCTCCTCATGCGCCGCGAAGGCCGGATCGAGCTGCACGACCCGCCACCCCAGGTGCGCCGCCTGCTCACCCTGATCGGCCCCTGATCGGCCCTTCATCCACCTTGAGCAGGGCCTTGGCCGGTTGTTGCCCGGTCACCGGCCACCCCGTGGCCGCCCCTTGACCGAGCCTTGACCAGGGGTCACATCGTTCATCGAACGTTCACCAAATGTGACCGGACTCGCGCCTGCGCCGTAACCCCTGACCAGCGAGCATTGCGACAGACGCACATCGTCCCCTGTGAGGTTCTCCCAATGCCTGCTTTCCTCGGCTCGCTGCTGGCCAAGGCGGCCGTCGTGGTCGTCGAAGCCCTCGTCGCCCACCTCGTCCAGCTTCTGATCCAGAACTACCTGCGCAGCCGCAACCTGAACGCCGCGCTCGCCTGACCGCCTCCTGACCGCCTCCTGACCGCTCGGCCGTGGCGCTCGGTGGCCACGCCCGTCACCGCCGCCTGGACGGACGCTAACCGGTCGCGTCCAGGGAGAGCGGGGGTCTCACGCGCCACTGCCGCAGCGTGTCGGCCAGCATCGCGGCCAGGTCCGGCATCTTCGACGCGAACGCCAGGGCCGCGACCACCTGGAGCATTCTGACGCCCTCCATGAGCGTCAGCAGGGCGCGGTCCACCCGCCTGCCGCCCGCCTGCTCGTAACGGTCGAGCGCGCTCGGGCCCAGGCCGGCCAGGTCCCACTCGACCGGGGCCAGCGTCACGTCCTCGAAGTCGCAGAACAGGTGGCCGTGCGCGGTGCGCAGCACGTTGAACGACGGGCAGTCGCCGTGCACCGCCTGCACGCGGGCGCCGGGGAAGTGCCCGGTGAAGTCGGCGGCCAGGGCCTCCACCTCGGCGTACTCGCGCTCGGCGCGGTCCAGGTCGGCGAGGGTGAGCCCGCCGGAGGCGAGCACGTGAGGGCGGGCGCGCAGCTCGGCCAGCGCCGTCTTCGCGCCGGGCACCAGCGGGGCCAGCACGGTCAGCTCGCCGGGGTAGCCGGCCATCTCGCGGTGCAGCCGGACGGTCCAGGCGGTCTGCTCGGCGAAGCGCTCCTCCAGCGTGCCGGGAGGCGCGGCGGCGATCGGATCGACCTCCTCGACGTACTGCCAGAAGGTCAGGGAGGTGTCCTCGCATGGGACCGGCTCGCGGGGCACCAGCGGGCTGGGCGGCACGACCGGGGCGCCCCGGTCGGCGAGCCAGGACACCACGGCCAGCTCACGGCGCTGCCTGGCCTCCTGCTCGGCGGCGGAGGCGAACGTCAGCGATGGGACGCGGACCACGACCGGGGCGGGCGCCAGGTGGACCAGCGTGTTGAACACGTCGTGCAGGACCCGCGGCTCCTCCACGCGGAGTCCGAGCCGTCTGCCCGCCGCGGTCGCCAGGCGTACCCCACGCTCCCCGCTCTCGCCCATGCGGACGATGCTACTGCCGCGCCTGGGCGGGGCCGGGTCAACGACGTGCGCGCATGTCGCCGGCCAGCGCGTCGCGGACGGCGTGCCGCTCCGCGACGGGCAGCCGGGCCTCGGCGAGGGCGGCGGCGGGCAGCAGCCGGGCCAGGGGCGGGATCGGCGCCCCCTCGGGGATCTCGGCGGCGAAGTAGAACCTGCGCCCCTGACCGCCCGTGACGGGCACGTAGTCCTCGGCGCGGACGAAACGCGGCCCGGCGTACGGCGCCTTCTCCAGCGCCTTCTCCAGGGCCGCCTCCAGGGACTCGCCGGGTGCCAGGAGCCGGGACGGCAGGCGGTCGGTCTCGGCGTCGGAGAGCACCAGGACGGCGTCGCCGCGCCGGGCGACGACGGCGACGGCCAGTTCGCCGTATCCCGCGCGGGCGGCCTCGGCCCGCAGCTCGGCCGGGGACGGGGTGTGCCAGCCGTGCAGCGAGAAGCCGCGCCCTTCGGCCACGGCGCGGACGCCGGCGGCGGCGTACGGGACCGTGTCCGGCGGCAGCGCGTCCGCGGGGAACCAGCCGAGTTCGGCGCACTTGTGCGGCTCGGCGTTGACCGGGGTGCCGTAGCCGCGGCGGCAGACGAAGAACAGCCCGATCCGCGCCGTTCCTCCGGCGTTGCGGTGGTGCATGACGTGCGCCGGCTCGATGTCCGCCGGGCTCACCCGCACGCCCAGCTCCTCCCTCGCCTCCCGCACGGCGGTGTCGAGGACCGACTCGCCCTCCTCCAGGTGCCCGGAGGGCATGATGTGCCACTCCCCGTCCGCGTAGCCCGTGTCGCGGCGCCGCCCGAGCAGCACCTTCTCGCCGTCCACCAGCAGCAGGTGGACGTCCACGACCGGGCGGTAGCGGCCCGGGGCGGTCGCGGCGTCCAGGAGCGCGGGGATCGCGGCGGCGTTGGCGGCCAGGAACCCGGCCAGGGCCTCGGGGACGAGGTCGACCGCGCGGATGGCCTCGGGCGTGCACGGGACGCGCCGGATCTCGTGCGTGCCCGCCGCCGGGTCGTCGAACTCCGGGCCGGTACGCCGCGACAGGTCCAGGGAGCGCAGGCGGCAGGCGAAGACGGAGTAGCGCGCGCCCGGCTCCCCGAGCGTGACCAGTGGGAGCACCGGGCCCGTGGTGGCGCCCAGCTCCTCGTCCAGTTCCCGGCGCAGCGCCGCCTCCGGCGAGGCGTCGCCGGGCTCGATCCGCCCGCCGGGGGTGATCCAGTACGGCGCGCGGCCGGGGCGTACCCGCCGGAACAGCACGAGGTCGTCGCCGTCGAGCAGGACGGCGCGCACGCTGTGGCGAACCGGCGGCGGCTCGTCGCGCAGGACGGTATCGCGGGTGAGGCCGCCGCGCGCGGCGGCCCTGGCCGCACGGACGCTCTCCAGGTCCTCGCGGCCGAGGCCGTGCCGCTCCGCGGCCAGGGCGTACACGACCTCCAGGATGCCGGCGAGTTCCTCCGGGGTCCCCTCCCCGAGGTACTCGCCGGTCTCCTCCAGCAGCTTGCGCTGCAACAGCGCGACCCGTTCCCCCGCGCCGGCGGTCCGGTACGCGCCCGGGACCTCAACCCGCATCGGCCTCTCCCGCCCGTCCCCGTGCATGCCCCAATTGTGGCGCGGCCGGCCCCCGGAGCCGAGGACGGGGACGATCACGCTCGGTTGTGGTGCCGGGCGAGCGCGGCGAGAAGCCCGAACTGGATCGCCGTGGCCAGGACGAGTCGCACGCTGAGGCTGTCCATGTGCGGTACCGCGAGGACGAGGAGAACCGCGACCGGTGCGGCGGCGCACGTCCGCGCCCACTTCTTGTCGCCGAGGCCGGAGAATCGCCGGGCGAACACCACGCAGGCGGCGAACCACGCCACCTGGGTGATCACGAAACCGAGCTCGTGCAGCATGCCGTGCAGGCTCATCTCGGGGGCGCCGGCCGGGGCGCCCGGCGGGAAACCGGCGCCTGGGTCGGTGGGGAAGATCCCCGCCATGATGAGCCCGATTCCGTTGAGGCCGACCAGGATCGGCCCCCATCGGTGGCCTCGTCCCGGGTGAAGACGCCGTCTCAGTCCGACGGCCGATGCCACGAACAGCGCGCCGGCGAGCACGAAGTTGGTGATCTGTATCCAGCCCAGATCGCCGAGGCTGAGCAGACTCAGGGGATGCCGGGTGAGATCGAAGCCGTCGCGGGTCACGGCCTGGGCGAACCACACCACGAGGAACAGCGGCCCGGCCACGACTCCGCAGGCGAGCAAGCGGCCAGTGGCGGGCACTTTGGCGGGCACTGCGCCGGGCGCGGTGGTGGGCACCGCGGAGGAGGTCTGTTGCGCCATCGGAATTCCTTTCTCTTCGGACTGGTCGCTGCGCTGTCCGGGGTGATCGCGCGCAGCACGGAACACCCCGGGCGGCCGGCATCGACGCCACCCGGGGTGATCGGTGCGACCGGGTGGTTACATCAGCGGAGGGAGAGCGCGAGTTCTTCGAGGAGGTCCATCTGCTCCTGCATGCCGACCTCCATTCCGGAGGCGAGGATCATGTCGCGCAGCCCCTTGTCCCGGCACTGCGTCAGGAGGGTGAGCGTGGTGCGTCCGTCGTGCTCGGTGAAGGTGATGGTGTTCACCGGCGCGCCCTCGTCGGAGTCCGGGACGCCGGGCGTCTCCATCATCTCGGTGGTGACGATCCGCTCCTCGGGGACGATCTCGCGGTACTCGCCGTGGAAGGCCAGTTCGGCGCCGTCGTTGACGGTCATCACGTAGCGCCACCTGCCGCCGACCCGCAGGTCGATCTCGACGCTGGTCATGGTGCCGCGGTGCCCGGCCCACCACCGCTTGACCAGGTCCGGCGTGGTCCACGCGCGGTAGACCAGGCGCTTGGGGGCGTTGAACTCGCGGGTGATCAGGATCTGCTCGTCGGCAGGCAGGGTGACGATCGCGGTCCCGGTGGCGCTCGTCGTGCTCGTCGTGCTCGTCATCTCATTCCTCCTCGTTCTTGAGTTCTTCCAGTACGGCGTCCAACTGCTCGAACCGTTCCGACCAGGTCTGCTCGTACTTGGTGACCCAGTCGTGGATCGGCTTGAGCGCGTGCCCGTTGAGCCGGTACAGCCGTTGCCGCCCGTCGTCGCGCGCGTCCACCAGACCCACTTCGCGCAGCACCCGCAGGTGCTTGGACACCTGCGGCTGAGCCAGCCCGAGCAGGTCAACGAGGTCGGTCACCGAGCGCTCCCCGCCGATGAGGATGTCGAGGATCTGCCGGCGCCGAGGCTCGGCCACTGCGTTGAACGCGTCGGTCGTCGTCGGTGCTCGTGCCATGCCCCGATCATATGCCCATATGGGAATACGTTCAAGCGGGTTCGCCGCGTAATGGTCGCGAGCAGGTCAACCTGGCGAGACGGGGCGACGCGGCCGGGTTCGCGTCGCCGCTGAGGGTCTACGAGACCGAGGGCCGGTTCCCGGCGGTCACCGGCCCAGGCCCGCCTGGCGGGCCTGGACGATGGCCTGGGCGCGGTCGGCGACCTGGAGCTTGGCGAAGACGTTGGAGACGTTGTTGCGCAGCGTCTTCGGCGACAGCGACAGCCGCTCGGCGATCAGCCGGTTGGACAGCCCGGCCGCGATGAGGTCGAGAATCTCCCGCTCCCGCGCGGTGAGCTGCGGGAAGGGCTCCTCGCGGGGCGGGCGCGCGGCGGCGGCGAGCCTGGCGAAGTAACGTGTGATCCGTTCCGCCAGCGCCGGGCCGAAGATCACCTCACCGCCGGCCACCGCCGTGATCGCGCGCAGGATCTCGGTCTGGCCGGCCCCCTTGAGCAGGTAGCCGCGGGCGCCGGCGAGCATGGCGGCGAAGACGCTCTCGTCGTCCTCGTGCATCGTCAGGAGGAGCACATGGGTGCCGGGGCAGCCGGCGACGATCCGCTCGGTGGCCCGCACGCCGTCCAGGCGTGGCATCCGCAGGTCCATCACCACGACCTGGGGCCGCAGCCGGGCCGCCTCGGCGACCGCCTCCTCCCCGTCGGCGGCGGTGCCCACCACCTCGGCCTGGCCGGTGGAGTCGAGCAGCATGCGCAGGCCGTCGCGGTAGACGGGGCGGTCGTCTCGGAACCGGCCGGCCTCGTACCGCAGCGCGCCGGCCAGGCCGAACTGGTCCAGGGCGGGAGGCCGCAGGCCGTGCACGAGCCGCCGCACGTCCCCCAGCATGCCGCCGAGGTCCGCCCGGACCTGGTCCAGGGCCTCGCGGGCGGTGCCGGGGTCGCGGGCCATCAGGTTGCGCACCGCCTGCACCTTCAGCGCCGCGGCCGCCAGGGTGGGGCCCAGCCCGTCGTGCAGGTCGCGGCGCAGCCGGCGCCGCTCCTCGGCCACGCCGGTGACCTGGCGCTCGCGGCTGTGCTGCAGCTCCTCGGTCGGCGCGGTCGCGCGTACGGCGGCGGCCTGGCGTACGACACTGCTCGGCACGCACGCGCACCTGGGCGCGCGGCTGGCCGCCCGCCCCGGTGCACTGTGAGTTCGTGCTCGATGCCCCGGGGGCTCGACAGGCTCAGTGTGGCACCGGGAAGGCGGCGCGAAGCCGCGTCAGCAGGACGCGGGCAGCCGGGCCCGCAGGACCGGCGGCCCGCCAGGCGAGCGCCATCCGGCCGCGGGGCGCGGGGTCGGTGAGCGCCAGCGCGCGCACGCCGAACCCCTGCGCCTCCTCGGCCGTCAGCCCCGGCAGCACCGCGACGCCGAGGCCGAGCGCGGCCAGCCGGGCCAGCAGCGGCGGCGCGGCGGCCTCGAAGGCGATCCGGGGCCGGAACCCGGCCTCGGCGCAGGCTCGCTCCAGCACCCCGCGCAGCCCGGTCCCCCGCGGCAGGCTGATCAGCGCCCGGTCGCGCAACGCCGCCAGCGGCACGGCGCCGGCGCCGCCGGCGAGGAGCGGGTCGCCGGGGGCCACCGCGGCGAAGACCGGCACGTCGAGGACCACCTGAAGGCCGGTCCCGGGCGGTGGGTCCTCCCCGGTGAGCCCGACGAGGGCGACGTCCAGCTCGCCCCGGTGCAGGGCGGCGAGCATGCGGTCGGAGGAGTCCTCGGTCAGGGTGATCTCGACGTCCGGATGGTCGTCGTGGAAGCGGGCCAGGACGGCGGCCACGTCGAGGTCGTGCGTGGCGGCCCCGCTGACCAGGCCGATCGTGACGTGGCCGCGCAGCAGCCCGGCGAACTCGGCGACGGTCTGCCGCATGGCGTCGGCGGCGGCGAGCGCGGCGCGGGCGTGCGGCAGGACGGCCTCGCCCACCTCGGTCAGCGTGACCGACCTGCCGGAACGGTCCAGCAGCGGGTGGCCCAGCTCCCGTTCGAGCCGGCGGATCTGCGCGCTCAGGCCCGGCTGCGCGAGGTGCAGGCGGGCGGCGGCCCGGGTGAACCCGCCCTCGTCCACCACGGTGACGAAGTACCGAAGCTGCCGGAGTTCCATAATCGGTGATTCTAGATCGCAGCATGACCTGCTCTTGGACTTATGGTGCGGGCCGCTGACATCCTGGCCGCATGGGGAACGACACGCGATTCACCGGGCCGGTCTTCCGTCCGGGTGACGAGGGTTACGAGGAGGAGGTCTCCGGCTTCCAGACCGCCTACGCGCACCGCCCCGCGCTGGTGGTCGGCGCCGCGGACGCGGAGGACGTGCGGGCGGCGGTGGCGTACGCGGGACGGCGAGGGCTGGGCGTGGCCGTGCAGGCGACCGGGCACGGCCTGTCCGCGGCCACCGAGGGCGGAGTGCTGATCGGCACGCGCCGGATGAACGGGCTGCGCGTAGACCCGGACACCCGGGTCGCCCGGGTGGCGGCGGGGGTGCGCGCGGGCGCGGTGATCGAGGCGGCGGCGCGGCACGGCCTCGCGCCGCTCAACGGGTCCTCGCCCTCGGTGGGCGTCGTCGGCTACACGCTCGGCGGCGGGCTCGGGCTGCTGGCCCGCCGCCACGGCTACGCGGCCGACCACGTGCGGGCGGTCGAGATCGTGACCGCCGACGGCCGCGCCCGCCGGCTGGAGCCGGACGATGAGCTGTTCGGCGCGGTGCTCGGCAGCGGCGGCAACTTCGGCGTGGTCACCGCCCTGGAGTGCGAGCTGTTCCCGGTCCCCACGCTATACGGGGGTCAGCTCGTCTTCGACGCGCCGCTCGTGGAGGAGGCGCTGGAGACCTGGCGGCAGTGGAGCGCCGGCGTGCCGGAGGAGATGACCTCCTCGGTCACCCTTCTCGGCCTGCCCGACATCCCGCAGGTGCCCGCCCCGCTGCGGGGCCGCTACACGGCCTCCTTCCGGATCGCGTACTGCGGGCCCGCCGCCGAGGGCGAGCGGCTGGTCGCCCCGCTGCGCGCCATCGGCCCGGCGCTCCGGGACGACCTGCGCGCCATGCCGTACGCCGAGTGCGGCTCGATCCACGCCGACCCCGACCACCCCCACGCGTACGCCGCCACCAACGCCCTGCTCTCACGGCTCGCCCCCGAGGGGCTGCGCGCGCTGCTGGAGGCGGCCGGGCCCGGCTCCCCCGTCCCGTGCGTGGTGGACATCCGCCACCTCGGCGGCGCCCTGCGCAAGGACGGCCCGGCCGCGCTTGGCCACCGGGAGGCGGAGTTCGCGGTGCGGATCATCTCCGGGCACGGCCCCGGCGGCACCGGCCCCGACGAGGTGCGCGACCGGCTCGCGCTCGCCCGCCGCGCGCTGGCGCCCTGGACGCTGGGCCACAACCTGGCCTTCCTGTACGGCTACGGCGAGGAAGCGGGCGAGGCCCAGAGCCGCGCCGGCTACGCGCCCGGCGCCTACGAGCGCCTGGCCGCGCTGAAGGCGGCGTACGACCCGGGCAACATGTTCCGCTTCAACCGCAACATCCCGCCCGCGCGCTGACCCGCGGCCCCGCGTTCCGCGCTCCCGCATTCCGCGCCCGGCGACCCGCCGGAGAGGCGGACCCGCGTGGCCCTACGCGCGCCACAGGTCCTCGATGGCCGCGTTGACCAGGCCCGGCTCCTGCACGTGCGGGTAGTAGCCGGGCACGGTCACGTGCCCGGCGCCGATCCGGGAGGCGATGAACTCCGCCGCGACCATCAGCGGCTCGCCCGCGAGCTTGCGGTACTCCTCCGGCGCGCCATCCCAGGTGCCCGAGATGACCAGCTTGGGGCAGGGCATCGCGGCGAGCGGGCCGAGCGGGATGTCGGCGTCCCAGCAGGGGCGCTCGCGCATGGCGGAGCGCGCGGCGCGCAGCCGCTCCGGCGTGGCCTCGGGGACCGGCATGCCGACCCCGGCGACCGACAGGCGCAGGTAGTCGGCCGGGGTGAGGTCAGGCGGCAGCTCGGCGGTGGCGCGGCGGTTGCGGCGCAGCGTCTCGGCGATCACCGGATGCTCCTCGGCGGGCCGCAGCACGCCGGGGTGGATGAGCGTCAGCGAGCGCACCAGCTCGGGGCGGCGTACGGCGGCGAGCATCGCCCCGGCCGCGCCGTAGGAGTGCGCGACCAGGTGCGCGCCCTCGCCGAGCAGTTCCTCGATGTCGGCGGCGTCCACCTCGTAGTCGGTGCCGTACGCGCCGCCGACGTCGGGGCTGCGCCCGTGGCCCCTGCGGTCCATGAGCAGCAGCCGGTGCCGGGCGGCCAGGGGGCGCTGCGCGGCGAAGCCGTACAACTCGTCGGCGCCCCAGGTGAGCACACCGTGCACGAACACGGCGGGCGGTCCGGAGCCCCACTCGGTCACATGGATGTCCATGCCCGACATTAAACACTGCTCAATAGTACTGAGCAATGTTCAATGACCGCTAGGCTGAGCCCGTGTCCGTCTGGCTGAGACCACCCCGGCAGAGCCGCGACCGCCGCATCAGCCGCGAGCTGATGACCCGGCGCGCGATCGAGATCCTCGACGCCCACGGCCTCGACGCCCTGTCCATGCGCAAGCTGGCGGCCGAGTTCGGGGCCACGGTCGGGTCGCTGTACTGGTATGTGCGCACCAAGGATGAATTGCTGGAACTGGCCCTGGACGAGGTCCTGGGCGAGGCGCTGAGCGAGGGCTTGGGCGAGGACCTGGCCCCGTCGCCCGCAGCCGAGGAGGGTCCCGGCTGGCGCGAGGAGCTGGCGGCCTGCGCCCGCGCCCAGCGCGCCGTGCTGCTGCGCCACCCGTGGGCGCTCACCCTTCCCGCCCGGGTGCCCAACGTGGGCCCGAACGCCCTGGCCCTGTCGGAACGGGTGCTCACCATCCTGCGGCGCGCCGGGGCGCCCTCGCTCACCGACGCGCTCGCGGCGGTCAACGACCACGTGATCGGGGCGGTCATGGCCGAGGTCTCCTGGCAGGGCGTGCTGCGCGCCACCCGTACGACCCCGGACGACTGGCGCGGCTACCTCCGCCGGGCCACCGCCGCCCACCCCCTGCTGGCCGCCCAGCTCACCGCCGAGGAGGGGCAGGACACCGAGGTGGCGCGCGTCTCCGAGCGCCGCTTCGAGTTCGGGCTGCGCTGCCTGCTCGACGGCCTGGAGGTGTACTGCTCACCGCCCCCGGGTAGGCGGGCCGGGCACGGCGAGGAGAGGGGGTGAGCCGCCATGCCACGACCCGGCAGCCACCAGTACGAGGTGCAGCGCCGCCGGCTGCGCAAGCAACTGGAGGACGAAGGGCTCGGCGACAAGGAGGCGACCCAGCGCGCCAACGAGATCCTGCGGCAGGACGAGACCCAGCGCCCGCAGAAGCGCACCGACCGCGCCGAGGGCCCCAAGGGCGAACGCTGACCCACCGGCCATCGGCGTAGGCGATATCGGTCCCACCCGGAGCCCCGCCGGACGCGCCGCACGCCCGTGCCGATGTCCGACCGCACGTCCGGCGCCGAACGTGCGCCGCATACCGCGCCACACGTCGGCGCCACAGGGTCCGTGCCGCATGTGCCGCCGCGTGCCCGCGCCGCATGTGCCTGCCGCACGTCCGTGATGCCGCGCGGGCTCAGCCCGGCGGGCTCGCGCCGAGCGCGCGGGTGATGCGGGTGACCGCGGTCTCCAGGGACGCGGGGGCCGCGGCCAGGGAGGTGCGGACCATGCCGAGTGCGCTCTCGCCGAACGCGCCGCCGGGTGCGACCGCGACGCCGTGCTCGGCGATCAGGCGGCGGCCGAACGCGCGCCCGTCCTCGCGCCCGTTCTCGCCGCCGCCCGACACGTCGAGCATGGCGTGGAACGCGCCCTGCGGCACCGCCACCGGCACTTCCTCCGCGTCCGGAGCCCGGGTCAGCGGCGGGCGACGAACATGGTGAGGCGGAGGCGGCCGCCGAGGTCGTCGAGGCTCACCTCGTCGCACAACTCCTGGATCAGCCACAGGCCGCCGCGGCCGGGCCCGGGGCCGGGAGGGCCGAACAGCAGGCCGGTGCGCGGGCCGGCCTCCCCGCCGAGCACGTCCACGCTCACGCCGAGCGGGTCGGCCCCGGCCGTCAGCAGTCCTCCCCCGCCCTGCGTCAGCACGCCGACCGCCGCCTCGTTGGCCGCGAGCACCAGATCGTCGAGCCGGTCGCCGGACAGCCCGGCCCGGCCGGCGAAGGTGCGCACCTGCGCGCGCAGGGCGCCCAGATCGTCGCTGATGCGCCACAACCGCCGATCGGCCCCGGGGCCGCCGCCCAGCGCCGCCACGTGCCCGCCGATGTCCACGTTCCGCCCACCTCCCGCTCCAGTACGGCGGCCTTCCTTCTGCCCCCGGGGCAAGAGAGGTAACAGGAGGGAGCGTTTTGGCCGGTCAGGAGGTGCCGCCGGGGTCCTCCCCGGGGGCGTCGGCGAGCGCGGCGCTCACGGCCTCGTCCACGGTCTCGTGCACCCGCAGGTAGCGGTCGGCGCGGGTGAGCGTGAGCACCCGGGCGGCCTGCCGCCGCGGCGCGGCCAGGTGGACGCGGCTGGCGTGCTCGCGGGCCCGGACGTGCGCGTCGAGCAGGACCCGCAGCCCGCCGCTGTCCAGGAACGGCACCTCCGACAGGTCGATGACCAGCCGGTCGTCCGGCCGCTCCCGCACCGTGCCGAGGTACGCCTCCAGATGCCGCCCGGTGTGGGCGTCGAGCTCACCGGCCACCGAGATCACCACGACTCCCCCGGGCAGGCGGCGGCTGGACAGCTCGATCGGCTCCGTCACGGCCTCTCCTTCACTTCGCCGGCGAGTGAGGACGCGACAGCAGCGTAGGGAATCGGGCCGGGCTGGCGTGGGCGTACCGGCGGACTGGCCGCAGCAGGTTCGATGGCGCGGCGCGGTCCGCACCCCGCGACCCGCGATCAGCCCGCGGCGATCGTGACCAGGGCGGCCCGCAGCCGCGGCCGGATCGGTGGGGAGGGGCGTGTCCGCGCCAGGCCGCGATCGTGCCGGGCGGACAGCAGGGCGGCCTCACCGCCCACCTCGCGCGGCGCCTCCCAGCGGTTCTCGGGGTAGTGCCGGGGCCGGCCGCGACACCACGTCGGCCAGGGGCGCGAGCGGGTGCGCGACGGCGGCGAGCCCCGCCCGCCGCTCGGCCACGACCGGCGCGAACCTGCCGGAGGCGGGCGGGCCCAGGGGACATCCGGCCGCCGGGCGCACGCGGCCACGCGCTGGGCCTCCCGCGGATTTGAATGATCGACTAATCTTTTGAACGTGCGATCAGAAGCGAGGTCGTTCATCGAGGAGGCGCGCCGGGCGCAGCTCGTCCAGTGCGCCATCGAGGCGATCTCGTCCTACGGGTACGCGAACGCCACCATGGCGAGGATCGCCAAGCTGGCGAAGGCCAGTCCGGGCGTGATCTCCTATCACTTCGGCGGCAAGGAGCAGATGATCCAGGCCGTCGTGGCCGAGGTGGCCAGGCTGGCCACCGAGATGATGGAGCCGCGGATCGTGGCCTCGGCCACGGCGACCGAGGCGCTGCGGGTGTACTTCACGACGAACCTGGAGTTCATGCGGGTGCACCGCGGCCCGCTGCTCGCCCTGGTCGAGATCATCAATCACGAGCGGGGCGAGGGCGGCCGGCCGGGGCCGTACGACGCGCAGCACGAGATCGCGTTGGCCGATGTCGAGAAGGTGCTCGCCTGGGGGCAGCAGACCGGCGAGTTCCGCGACTTCGACCGTCGCGCCATGGCCATCGCGATCCGGGGTGCGATCGACGCCGTGCCCGCCCGGATGCTCCGCGACCCGGGCCTCGACCTGGAGCACCTGGCCGTGGAGTTCGCCACGCTGTTCGAGCTGGCCACCCGCGACCCGGCCTTCGGGCACCCTCCCCCCGACCACCACCCCCCGGAGACGGAATGACAGCGGCGCTGCAGGTCAGCGGATTGGCCAAGAGGTTCGGCGAGAAGACCGCCGTGGACCATGTGGACCTCACCGTGCCCCAGGGCTCGTTCTACGGGCTCGTCGGCCAGAACGGCGCGGGCAAGACCACCACGTTGTCCATGGCGGTCGGGTTGCTACGGCCCGACGAGGGCAGCTCCCGGATCTTCGGGGTGGACGTGTGGGCCGATCCGGGGCAGGCGAAGGCCCTGGTCGGCGTGTTGCCCGACGGGCTGGCCATGCCCGAGCGGCTGACCGGCCGCGAGGTGCTGACCTATCTCGGGCTGCTGCGCGGGCTGCCCCCGGACGTGGTCGCCGGGCGCGCGGAGGAGCTGCTGTCGGTGCTCGGGCTCAAGGAGGCCGAGAAGACCCTGGTGGTGGAGTACTCCACCGGAATGCGCAAGAAGATCGGGCTGGCCACCGCGCTGCTGCACGGCCCCAGGCTGCTGGTGCTGGACGAGCCGTTCGAGGCCGTCGATCCGATCTCCGCCGCGACGCTGAAGACGCTGCTGCGCGGGTTCGTCGCCGGGGGCGGCTCGATCGTGCTGTCCAGCCATGTGATGGCGCTGGTCGAGCAGCTCTGCGACCACGTCGCGGTGATCGACCGGGGGCGGGTGGCGGCCGCCGGGCCGCTGGAGCGGGTCCGGGGCGAGGGCAGCCTGGAGGACCGGTTCGTGGAGCTCGTCGGCGACGGCGAGGCCGGGGTGCGGGAGCTGTCGTGGCTGTCGTGACGGCGGGCGCGCGGCTCGCTCCGCCGTCCACGATCGCGGTCGCGATGACCATGGCCAGGATGAAGGCCGCGACGCTGCGGCACGCGCTGCGGGGGCAACGCGCCGGGCTCGTGACGAGCGGGGGCGCGCTGGGCCTGGCCCTCGCGGGCGGAACCGTCTTCCTGGCGGTGCGCGGCCTGCCCGGCGGGGCCGACGCCGACCTGCTGGCGGCGGCGTACGCGGTGTGGATGTTCGGCTGGATCCTCGGGCCGGTGTTCGCGGGCGGCGGCGACGAGACGCTGCGCCCGGAGCACTTCGCGTCGCTCGGCATCCCGCCGCGCAGGCTGGCGGCGGGGCTGCTCGCGGCGGCGTTCACCGGGGTCGCGCCGGTGATCAGCCTGCTGGCGCTGGCGGGCCTGGTGGTCCACGGCGCGCGGCAGGGAGCGGCGGCGGCGCTGGTCGCGGTGCCCGCGGCGGCTATGACGCTCGCGGTGTTCGTCCTGCTGTCCAAGGTCGCGGTGGCCGCGCTGGGCCTCGCGCTGCGCTCGCGACTGGGCGCGGTCGCCGCCGGGGTGGTCAACGGGGCGATCCTGGCGTTCCTCGGCCAGGGCTGGGTGTTCGCGGTGGCATTCGGGCAGGGGGCGCGGATGCCGTCCGGTGTGGTGCGCGCACTGCCGTCCGGCTGGGGCCTGGTCGCCACCGAGGCCGCCGCCGCGGGCCGCTGGGCGCACGCGGCCGGGGTGCTGGCGGGCACGGCCGTGCTGATCGCCGTGCTGCTCGCGGTGTGGGCCGCGCTGCTCACCCGGCGGCTGGGCGCGCCCCGCGCCTCGACCCGGGGCCGCCGGCCGATGCGGGCCACCACGGGCACGGGGGTGGTGCTGGCCAAGGAGCTGCGCACCTGGTCGCGCGACCTGGCGCGCACCCACCAGCTCACCTTCGCGCTGGCGTACGGGCTGTGCTTCGCGGGCGCCCCGCTGGTGCTCGGCTGGAGCGGGATGCTGCCCTGGGCGGGGCCGCTCGCCGTGCTGATGGCCGCGGCCATGTCGGCCAACCTGTACGGCGGCGACGGCACGGCCCTGTGGCTGACGCTGATGTCGCCCGGCGCCCGCGACGTGCGCGGCAGGCAACTGGCCTGGCTGCTCACCGTCGCCCCGGTGGCCCTCGTGGTCACGGTGGCCGGCGCGGCGCTCGCGGGCGGCCCCTGGGCGTTGCCGCTGGCCGTCCTGGCCGCGGCGCTGGGCGGCGGCGCGGGGCTGGTGGTGCTGGTGTCGGTGTACGGCCTGGTGCCGGGCGTCGATCCGCACCGCCGCGGCGGCAACCCGCTGCGGGTCAGCGAGGACGACGGCGCGATCACCGGCACGGCGTACCTGATGCTGGTGCTGGCCGCGCTCACCGCGGTGCCGGCGGGCCTGGTCGCGCTGCGCCACGGGTGGGCGGGCGTGCCGGTCGGGCTGGTCACCGGGGCGCTGTTCGCGTGGGGGTTCGGCCTGCTCGCCGAGCGGCGGCTGCGGGCGTACGGGCCGGAGCTGCTGCACATCATGCGCACCGGACGCCGGCCGTCGGGCGGCTCGGCGGGCGGCTTGTCGTCCAGCCTGTCCGAGCTGCCCGCCGGGCAGCGCGCGGTCGTCATGGTCTGCATGTCGCTCGGCGCGATCCCGCTGGTCCCCCAGGGCATCGTGGCCGGCGCGCTGCTGTCGGGCGGGGCGTCGGAGCAGAGCTGGTTCCTGGCGCTGTACATGCCGCCGGACCTGCGCTGGCCCACGGTGGCCTTCATGGTCCTGCTCGGCGCCGGCATGTACGCCACCGGCCTGACGATCTTCCTGCGGGCCCGCCGCGCCGCCCGGGGCGGGGCCGCCTGAGACCGCCCCGCCGCGACCGCCCCCGCACCCCCCGCGCGACGCACTGCGCGGGGGGTGCTCGCTTGAGGTCTCGCCGCGGAACGCATAAAGTCAACCCCGTTCGCTTCATGAACATACGTACGCATCACGAACACACGAAGGATCGCCGTGTCGCCCACCACTCGCGCCCCCTCCGCCCAGGCCCCGGCCGCAGCGCCGCCGCACGCCGCCGGAGGGGCGCGGTGACCGCTGTCGCGGCGACACCCGCCGAGGCGGTCGCGGGCATCCGCGACGGCTCGACCGTCCTCATCGGCGGCTTCGGCATGGCCGGCATGCCGGTCGAGCTGATCGACGCCCTCATCGAGCAGGGGGCGGGCGACCTCACCGTGGTCAGCAACAACGCCGGCAACGGCGACACCGGGCTGGCCGCGCTGCTGGCCGCCGGCCGGGTGCGCAAGATGATCTGCTCGTTCCCCCGCCAGAGCGACTCCTACGTCTTCGACGGGCTCTACCGCGCCGGGAAGATCGAGCTGGAGCTCGTGCCCCAGGGCACCCTGGCCGAGCGCATGCGCGCGGCGGGGGCGGGCATCGGCGCGTTCTACTGCCCGACCTCGGCGGGCACCCCGCTGGCCGAGGGCAAGGAGACCCGGGTGATCGACGGCCGCGAGTACGTGCTGGAGTACCCGCTCCGGGGCGACGTCGCGCTGATCCGCGCCCACATCGGCGACCGGATGGGCAACCTCGTCTACCGCAAGACCGCGCGCAACTTCGGGCCGGTGATGGCCACCGCCGCCGCGCTCACCGTCGTCCAGGTGAGCCGGGTGGTCGAGGTCGGCGCCCTGGACCCCGAGAACGTCGTGACCCCCGGCATCTACGTGGACCGGCTCGTGGAGGTCGGCCCGGCGCACGCCGCGCAGCAGGAGGCATCGTGACCCTCACCGCACCCAGCGCACGCACCGCCGAGCACCTCGGCCGGGGCCCGCTCAGCCGCGACGAGATGGCCCGCACCGTCGCCCGCGACATCCCGCGCGGCTCCTACGTCAACCTCGGCATCGGCCAGCCCACCAAGGTCGCCGACTACCTGGACCTGGGCAGCGGCGTGGTGCTGCACACCGAGAACGGCATGCTCGGCATGGGGCCCCAGGCCCACGGCGACGAGATCGACCCCGACCTGACCAACGCCGGCAAGATCCCGGTCACCGAGCTGCCGGGCGCGTCGTACTTCCACCACGCCGACTCCTTCGCGATGATGCGCGGCGGCCACCTGGACGTGTGCGTGCTGGGCGCCTTCCAGGTCTCCGGGCGCGGCGACCTGGCCAACTGGCACACCGGTGAGCCCGGCGCGATCCCGGCCGTGGGCGGGGCGATGGACCTGGCCATCGGCGCCAAGTCGGTCTACGTGATGATGTCGCTGTTCACCCGCGACGGCGCCGCCAAGCTGGTCCCGGCCTGCACCTACCCCCTCACCGGCGTCGCCTGCGTGGACCGCGTCTACACCGAGCAGGCCACCTTCCTCATCCGTCCGGACGGCGTGGTGGTGCTGGAGACCTTCGGCACCACCGTGGCGGACCTGGCGGCGCGGCTGGAGGTGCCCGTACGCCGGCTTGAGGACGCCGCCGGAGCCTGAGCCCGGCCCGGGGCGGGCTCAGCGTCCGTTCAGCAGGCGGAGCAGGCGGGCGACCTCGCCGGCGACCGCGTCGCGGCCCGCCTTGAGGTACTTGCGCGAGTCCACCACGGCGGGGTCGGCGGCGAGCCGGTCGCGTACGGCCTGGGTGAACGCCTTGTTCAGGTGCGTCGCGATGTTGATCTTCTTCATGCCGCGGCCCACGGCCGCGCGGAGGGTCTCGTCGGGCACCCCCGAGGAGCCGTGCAGCACCAGCGGCACCGGCACCGCGGCGCGCAACTCGGCGATCAGGTCCAGGTCCAGCACGGCGTCCTTCGTGGTCATCGCGTGGGAGGTGCCCACGGCCACGGCCAGGGCGTCCACGCCGGTCTCGGCGACGTACGCGGCGGCGTCGCCGGGGTCGGTCCTGGCGCCGGGCGCGTGCACGCCGTCCTTGCCGCCGACCTCGCCCAGCTCGGCCTCCACCCACACGCCGCGCTCGTGGCACCACCGGGTCACCTCCGCCGTGGCGGCGACGTTGGCGGCGTCGTCGAGCGCCGAGGCGTCGTACATGACCGAGCCGATGCCCAGGTGCACGGCCTCCTCGACCAGGGCGCGGTCGGTGGCGTGGTCGAGGTGGACCGCGACCGGCACCGCCGCGGCCCGCGCCACGGCCAGGCTGGCCAGCGCCACCGGGGCCAGCGCGCCGTGGTAGCGGACGCAGTTCTCGCTGATCTGCAGCACGACGGGCGCCTCAGCGGCCTCGGCGCCGGCCACGATGGCCTCGGCGTGTTCGAGCTGGATGACGTTGAACGCGCCGACCCCGAGGGGGGCGTCGCGGACGATGCCGGCGATTCCGGCGAGGGGCATGACGGTCTCCTGCCTGGGGTGGGCTCGATTACCTGGGGGTGGACTCGATGACGACGGCGGGATGGACGTCGGCGTAGACGGCGCGTCGAAGTCGCCCGCGACGGGGGCGGCGACCGCCGCGGCGCCGAGCGCGGCGGCGCGGCGCAGCCGCTCCGGCCAGGGCGCGCCCTGGACCAGGCCGAGCGTCAGCCCGGCCACCAGCGCGTCGCCCGCGCCGGTCGGGTTGCCGAGCACCCGGTACGGCATGCGCGCCCGCCAGGTGCCCTCCTCGGTGACGGCCAGCACGCCGTCGGCGCCCATGGACACCACGACCGCCCCGGCGCCCGCGCCGCGCAGGGCCTCGGCCCCGGCCGCCACGCCGGGCCCGGCGCCCACCGCGCGGGCCAGCTCGTCGGCGTTGGGCTTGATCACCGCCGGGCGTCCGGAGGGCGCGCGGCGCAGCGTCTCGCCGTCGGCGTCCACGATCGCCGGGACGCCGTGCCGGGCGGCGGTCGCGGCCAGGGTGGCGTACACGCCGGCGGGCACGCCGCGCGGCAGGCTGCCCGAGATCACCACGGCGCGGGCGCGCTCCAGCGCGTGCTCGTACCCGGCCATGAAGCGAACCAGCTCCTGCGCGGTGACCTCCGGCCCCGGCTCGTTGAACAGCGTCGTACGACGGTCGTCGCCGCAGACGGCCAGCGTGGCGCGCGAGTCGCCGGCGATGCCGGTGAACGCGGCCGGGATGCCGCCGGCCGCCAGGTCGGCGAGCACGGCCTCGCCGGTCGCGCCGCCGGCCAGGCCCAGCGCCAGGACCTCCTGGCCGAGCGCCGCCAGCACCCGGGCGACGTTGACCCCTTTGCCGCCCGCCCGCCGGTGCACGGCCCGGACCCGGTTGACGCCGTCCCAGTCGATCCCGTCCACCTCGTAGGTGACGTCGAGCGCGGCGTTCAGCGTGACCGTGACGATCATGACGGTGAGTTCAGGATCACCGAGCGGGTGAGGTGCATCGGCTCGTCGGGGTCCAGCCCGCGCGCGTGCGCGCGGGCCACCGCCACCCGCTGCGCCCGGATCAGCTCGGCCATCGGGTCGAGCCCGCTCTCCAGGAACGCGCCGCCCGCCGCCTCCACCTGCTCGCGCAGCCCGGCCGGGGCGGCGCCGAGCATCCAGGTCACCCGGCCGGGCCCGGCGATGCTGATCGGCCCGTGGCGGTACTCCATCGCCGGGTACGCCTCCGTCCAGGACCGCGAGGCCTCGCGCATCTTCAGCGCGGCCTCCCGCGCCAGCCCGTAGGACCACCCGGTGCCCAGGAACGCGATCTGCTCCGCCTCCTGCGCCTCGGCCGGCAACGGCTCCGCGAGCGCCCGCCCGGCGTCGGCCACGGCCCCGCTCAGGTCCTCCCCCAGGTGCGCCCGCAACAGGGCGAGCTGGGTGGTGGCGAAGCGGGTCTGCACCACCGAGCGCTCGTCGGCGAACTCCAGCACGACGACCTGATCGGCCAGCCCCATCACCGGAGTCCCCGGGTCGGCGGTGATCGCGGTCGTGCGCGTCCTCCCTCCCTCGCGCACCCGGCGCAGCAGGTCGAGCACCTCGGTGGTGGTGCCGGACCTGGTGAGCGCGAGCACCCGGTCGTACGGCCGGTGAACCGGCGCCTCGGAGGCCGCGAACGCGTCGGTCTCACCGTGCCCGGCCCGCTCCCGCAGCACCGCGTACGCCTGCGCGATGAACCACGACGTGCCGCACCCCACCACGGCGACCCGCTCCCCCCGCTCGGGCAAGGCCCCCGCCGGCACCGCCATGCCCACGGCACGTTCCCAGCAGGCGGGCTGCGACGCGATCTCGATCTCGGTGTGGCTCACAGGTCTTCTCCTCACTGCTCGGAGATGCATGATTTATCGAAAGAAACTGCAAAGTCAAGCAGCCAGTCGCAGGTCTTGCGTGTTCAACCCAGCACTGACGGCCACCTACAGCCACAAAACGCCCGCCCAGCGCAGGGATCACGCAGTGATCGCCAGTGCGCGCAGTTGCAAGAATGTGGCCTGACAGCGATATCCCTGCGCACGGGCGACGGCATGGTGCGCACGGAAACCGGGTGCTCAAGCAGTGAGCGCGCACGCACGCGTGCGGGCCGGACCACATCGCGGCACCCGCCGGTGCCAGAGCACGCGCCCTCCACACCCACACCCGGCCACCGACACGTGCCGGTGCCACAGCCCAGCGGCCACTCCCACACCGGGCCCACCCGCCACCGCGCCACGAGCCCCGCGCCTCCCCTGCGGACCGTGCCGGCCGTGGGGGCGGGGAGGGCCGTGCGGGCGGGGAGGGCCGTGCAGCCGGGGAGGGCCGTGCAGGCCGTGCCGACCATCGGGCGGGGCCGGCCGTGCCGGCCGTGCGGGCGGGGCCGGCCATGCCGACCATCGGGCGGGGCCGGCCATGCCGACCATCGGGCGGGGCCGGCCGTGCCGACCATCGGGCGGGGCCGGCCGTGCCGACCATCGGGCGGGGCCGGCCATGCCGACCATCGGGCGGGGCCGGCCGTGCCGACCATCGGGCGGGGCCGGCCGTACCAGCCGTGCGGGCGGGGCGCTCAAGTAGTGTGCGCGCGTACACGCGTGCGGGCCGGACCACATCGCAGCACGCGCCGGTGCCGGAGCCCGGGGCCACTCCATGCGCCCAGGGCTGTGCTGGGCCGCGCTGCGCCACGTCCGTCGTGCCGCGCCGCCTCCCGTGGCGGCCCGCGCCTGGTCCGGCGCAGGACGATGCCGTGGCCAACTCGGCGCGGAACGGACGCGGGACAGCGCGCGGAACCCGGATAGGACACGCGACGGCGCCGCACCGCGCCCCGGCGGCGGCCCGGGCGGCCCGCGCGGCGGGGGTGCCGGCCGGGTCGAAGGCGATTCCGGCGTCGTGCCGCGGCGCGCTGCGCCGCATCGTCCGGGCACGCAGCGGGTCCGCGGCACGCCACCGCCGCGTCCGCCTGCCCCATGGGGCGGCGTCGCGATGCCCGCCGCAGCGCCCGGCCCGCAGCGGTGTCGCGGTGTGGGCCGGGTGTGTCGCCGTTCCGGAGGAGGTGGCCGGATCGGTCGTGCCGGACTCGATGCAGACCACGGTTTGTCCCTGTCCGGGAGGAGGTGGCGGGAGGGCGTGGGGTTTCCGGAGGTTCTGGCATCCCGTCCCGGTTTGCGCTCCCCGGCGAGGGCGGGGGGTGGAGGGGCTTCGGGGTGGAGGGCCGGGGTGGGAGGATGGGCGGCGTGCGGGGTGGGAGGTGAGGATGGCGCGGATTGTGTTCGTGGGCGTGGCGGATGTGGATCTGCTGCGCAGGGTCGTGTCGGACCTGGTGCTGGCTCCCTCGTTGCGGGGCGGGCTGGAGATCGTGCTGCACGATGAGGACCCGGGGCATCTCGCCACGGCGGAGGCGCTGGTCCGGGCGCTGGACGCCGAGGCGGGGGCGGGGGCGGGCATCCGTACGTGTGCGGTGCGGCGGCGGGCGTTGCTCGGGGCGGACTTCGTGGTCGGGCATCTCGACGTGGGCGGGTTCGAGGCGACGTTGCGGGACTTCGAGATCCCGCACCGCTACGGGCTGCGGCAGACGATCGGCGACACGATCGGCATCGGGGGGATCTTCCGGGGGCTGCGCACCATCCCGGTGATGGTGGAGCTGGGCCGGGAGATGGCCGAGGTGTGCCCGTCCGCGTGGCTGCTGAGCTGCACCGACCCGATGGCGATGACGGGCTGGGCGGTGTACGAGGCGACCGGGTTCGAGCGGTTCGCCGGGGTGTGCCACGCGGTGTGCGACACCCATGCCTATCTGGCCGACCTGGTGGGCCGGGGCCTGGACGAGATCGACTTCCTGACCGCGGGGCTGAACCACCAGTCGTTCGTGCTGCGGTTCGAGGCCGGTGGGCGGTCGCTGTACCCGGAGCTGGACGCGGTGCTGGAGGCCGACCCCGAGCTTGAGCGGCACGTGCGGGTGGAGATGTACCGGCGGTTCGGCCACTTCCCCACCCAGTCCAGCGAGCACGCCGCCGAGTACGTCCCGTGGTTCATGCGGCACGCGGCCGAGACCGCGCGGCTGGGCGTGCCGGTGGAGGAGTACCTGCGCCGGGCGGGGCGGAGCCTGCACCAGTACGAGGAGACGCGGCGCGCCCTGTCGGCGGGCCGGCCGCTGCTGGTCCGCTGGCAGCACCAGGAGCCGGCCGCGGCGGCGATCCTGGCCATGCTCACCGGGCAGCCGAAGGAGGTCTACGTCAACGTGCCCAACCGCGGGCTGATCGGCAACCTGCCCGAGGGGTGCTGCGTGGAGGTGCCGGCGCTGGTCGACTCCGGCGGCGTCCATCCGCGGCCGGTGGGCGAGCTGCCGCCGCAGTGCGCGGCGCTCAACCGCACGTTCCTGAACGTCGTGGAGCTGACCGTGCGCGCGGTGCTCGACGGCGATCCGCGGCACGTGCACCACGCGGCGATGCTCGATCCGAACACCGCGGCCACGCTGCCGCTGCCCGCGATCGAGGCCTTGTGCGAGGAGATGATCGAGGCCCACGGCGACCTGCTGCCCGAGGCGATCCGGCGTACGGCGGGCGCGCGGTCATGACCGAGTCGATGCCGACCGAGGTCCGCCGGGAGCGGATGCTCGGCATGCTGATGGAGCAGGAGTTCGCCCGGGTCGCCGAGCTGGCCGAGGCGTTCGGGGTGTCCAGCGTGACCGTGCGGGCCGACCTGGACGCGCTGGAGGAGCAGGGCCGCATCCGGCGGGTGCGCGGCGGCGCGGTGGTCGCCGGGCCGGCCCCGCGCACCGAGCCGTCGTTCGAGCTGTCGCTGGGCACGGCGGCGGTGGAGAAGGCGCTGATCGCCAAGGCGGCGGCGCGGCTGGTCGGCTCGGGCGAGAGCGTGATGATGGGGGCGGGCACCACGACCGCGTACGTGGCCAGGGAGCTGGTGGCGCGGGCCGACCTGACCGAGGTCACCGTGTTCACCAACGGGCTGCGCACGGCACTGGAGCTGGAGCCGGCGCTGCCCCGCTTCGCCGTGGTGGTGACCGGGGGGAGCCTGCGCCGCCAGCAGCACTCCCTGGTCGATCCGCTCGGCGGGAAGATCATCGAGGGCATCCGGGTGGACACCGTCTTCCTCGGCTGCGGCGGCGTGCATCCCGACGCCGGGATCAGCAACGTGAACCTGCCCGACGCCGAGATGAAGCAGCGGATGCTGCGCGCGGCCACCCGGCGCATCGTGGTCGCCGACTCCTCCAAGCTGGGCGTCACCTGCATGGCGCCGATCTGCCCCCTGTCCGAGATCGACCTGCTCATCACCGGCGAGGCGGCCGATCCCGGGCTGGTCGCGGTGCTGCGCGACCGGGGGCTGAAGGTGGAGCTGGCTAGCTGACCAGGGTCGTGCGCAGCGCCTCGGGGAGCAGGTCGCCGTGGGCGCGGGTCAGGTCGTCGCACATGCGCCAGATGTCGTCCAGCGAGAGCGTCGCCGAGGCGTTGGGGTCGATCATGACGGCGTGGCGCACGTGCTCGGGGCGGCCCTCGCGGGCGGCGCGCACGGTCAGCTCGTTGACGCTGACGTAGGTGCGGTTGAGCGCGGCGCACTGCGGCGGCAGCTCGCCGATCCGGGTGGGGCGCACCCCGCTCGCGTCCACGGCGCACGGCACCTCGACGACGCAGCCGGGGAGCAGGTTGGCGATCAGGCCGTCGTTGACGACGTTGCCGTAGACCACCCGCGGCTCGCCGGTGACGACGCTGTGGATGATCTGCGGGGCGTACTCGCCGGTGCCCTCGACCGGCAGCTCGGCGCCGTGGCGCACGGCGTCGCGGGTGCGCTTGTACTCGCGGGTGTTCTCCTCGCTGATCCGCACGTACTCGCCGACGGGGATGCGCAGCCGGTCGATCTCGGCGTCGTGGCGCAGCAGCCAGGGCAGGTACTCCGCCGAGTGCTCGCTGGTCTCGGTCGGGTAGTGGCCCAGCCGCCGGTACATCTCCACCCGCACCCGGCGCCGCAGCTCGGGGTCGGCCTCGACGGCGGCGTCAAGGCGGCGGTAGAGGTCCTCGCCGTCGCGCTCGAAGCGCAGCACCCACGCCTGGTGGTTGACGCCCGCGGCCAGGTAGCCGACCTCCTCGTACGGCACCCGCACCAGGTCGCAGAGCCCGCGCATGGTCCAGTACACCGAGTGGCACAGCCCGACGACGTTGGCCACCTTGCCGCTGAGGTACCAGACGTTCATGGCCATCGGGTTGGTGTAGTTCAGCAGCAGCGCGCCGGGGCAGACCGCGGCCATGTCGGCGGCGATGGCGTCCAGGACGGGGAAGGTGCGCAGGGCGCGGAAGACGCCGCCCGCGCCGATGGTGTCGGCGATGGTCTGCCGCAGGCCGTAGCGCGCGGGGATCTCGAAGTCGGCGACGGTCGCCTCGTGCCCGCCGACCTGGATCATGTTGATGACGAAGTCCGCGCCGTCGAGGGCGGCCCTGCGGTCACCGGTGGCGGTGATCCGCGGCGTGGCGCCCCGCGCGGCGGCGATGCGGTGCGCGACCGCCTCGGCGACCTGGAGCCGCTCGGGGTCGATGTCGTGCAGCGCGATCACGGCCTGGCGCAGCTCGGGGTAGGCCAGCAGGTCGGCGAGCAGGCCGTGGGTGAACACGACGCTGCCCGCGCCGATGAAAACGATCTTCGGGTTTCTCATGACGAGAGGGCTTCCTCCCAGGTGGGCTGTGCCGCGGTGCCGCCGGCGGCGCGGGTGGACAGGGTGCCGCAGGCCACGGCGACCTCCAGGCAGCGGCGCAGGGGCAGGCCGCGCAGGCGGGCGGCCAGCAGGCCGGCGTTGAAGGAGTCGCCGGCGCCGACCGCGTCGGCGAACTCCGTGGCGGCCGGGGCCGGGACCGCGACCGGGTCGCCGTCGAGCGACAGGGCGCCGTCGCGGCCTCGTTTGACCACGGCCGTGACGCCCCGCGCGGCCAGGTCGCGCAGCGCGGCCTCCAGATCGCCGTCCGCACGGCCGGCTATCGCCAGGGCCTCGCGGTCGTTGGGCAGCAGCAGGTCGGTCACGGGCAGGACCTCCTCCAGGCCCCGCCATCGGCCGGCCGGGTCGTCGTTGGTGTCCAGCGAGGTCGTACGCCCCGCCGCCCGCGCCGCCCGGAACAGGCCCGGCAGTCCCGCGGCCAGCTTGGGCTGGAGGTAGAAGGAGGAGACGTGCACGTGGCGCGAGCCGCGCAGCAGCTCGGGCGGCACGTCGGCGGGGTCGAGGCGGTCCAGCGCGCCGGGCGCGGTGAGGATGGCCCGGTCGGGGCCGTCGGCGAGCACCACGGTGATCGCCGTGGGGGCGCCGGGGTCGGGCACGCAGGCGGAGACGTCCACCCCGCGCCGCGCGAGGGCGTCGAGCACGAACCGCCCGGCCGCGTCGTCGCCCACCCGCCCGGCGAACGCGGTGCGCAGCCCGAGCCGGGCCGCCCCGGCCGCGGTGATCGCCCCGGAGCCGCCGAGCACCAGGTGCCCGGCCTCCACCAGTTCCTCGCGCTGGCCGAAGGCCGGGCGCCTCGGCGCGCCGGAGAGGATCACATCCGGGTTCGCGTCGCCGACGACGAGCAGGTCGAAGTCTGAAGTCGCCATGGCCCCGAACGCTCCCAGCACCTTCGATAACTTGTCAAGTCTTGCGCATGTGCGGGGACAGCGCGGTGAATGCCGGGATTATCGAAGGTATTGACAAGGTATCGAAAGCAGCCATCATGGACTGCAACATCCCGCCCCACCGGCTCACCCGGTGCCCAGGAGGTCTGGAGATGCCGCGACGATGACGGCCATGACGCTTGCGAAATCGGCGACCCGTGCCCGTGCCCGGCGGCGCGGGCACGGCGACGGCAGGACGGCGCTGGGGTTCCTCGCGCCGGTCTTCCTGGGGTTCGCCGTGTTCTACCTGTATCCGGCGGTACGCGGCGCGTGGTACTCCCTGACCGACTGGAACCTGCTGTCCGAGCCCCGGTTCGTCGGCCTGGACAACTACGCGACGCTGGTCGGCGACCCGCTGTTCTGGAACTCGCTGAAGGTCACCGCGTACTACGTGGTGCTCACCGTCGGCATGCAGATCCTCGGCGGGCTGCTGCTGGCCGCGCTGCTGCACCGCCTGACCCGCTCGCTGGTGCTGCGCTCGCTGCTGCTGGTGCCGTGGCTGGTGCCCAGCGTGACCACGGCCCTGCTGTGGATGTGGCTGCTCGACGCCAACCTCGGCTTCTTCAACCACCTGCTGACCGCCGCCGGCCTGGACAACCAGGGCTTCCTCACCTCGCCGGACCTGGCCCTGCCCAGCGTGGCCACGATCAACGCCTGGAGCGGCACCGGCTACACCGCGCTGCTGCTGTACGCCGGGATGCTGCTGGTCCCGCCGCAGATCTACGAGGCGGCGGCGATCGACGGCACCGGCGAGGTGCGCACGTTCTTGTCGGTCACGCTGCCGCTGATCCGCCCGATCCTGGCCTTCGCGCTGGTGGTGTCGCTGATCTCCTCCTTCCAGCTCTTCGACACCGTGGCGGTCACCACCAAGGGCGGGCCGGTCAACGCCACCCGGGTCATCTACTTCTACATCTACGAGCAGGCGTTCACCCACTTCAAGATGGGCTACGCCTCGGCGCTGGCGCTGAGCCTGGTGCTCGTCCTCGGCGCGCTCACCTTCGTCCAGATGCGCCTGCTGCGCGCCTCCACCTCGGACCTGACATGAGCAGAAACACCCGGCCCTCGATCGGCCGCGTGGTGGCGTGGGCCTGCCTGATCGCCGCCGTCGTCATCTCCCTGTTCCCGCTGTACTGGATGCTGCGCACCGCGATCACGCCGGGGCGCGAGCTGGCCGCCGACAACGCCGGACTGCTGCCCGACAACCCCACCCTGATCAACTTCGAGCGGGTGCTCGGCCTGGTCGGCAGGGAGGAGGCCCGCGCGGCCGGGGGCTCCGGGGCCGAGCTGGACTTCTTCCTCTACCTGCGCAACTCGGTCGTGTACACCGGCCTGATCACCGTCGTGCAGACCCTGCTGTGCGCGATGGGCGGCTACGCCTTCGCCCGGCTGCGCTTCCGGGGCCGCGACGCGCTGTTCGGCCTGTTCGTGGCCGCGCTGATGGTGCCCCCGATCTTCACGCTGCTGCCCAACTTCGTGCTGGTCAAGGAGCTGGGCTGGCTGAACACCTATCAGGGGCTGGTCGCGCCCAGCCTGCTGATGACGCCGTTCGCGGTGTTCTTCCTGCGCCAGTTCTTCCTGGGCATCCCGCGCGAGGTCGAGCAGGCGGCGCTCATCGACGGCGCCGGCCGCTGGACGATCTTCTGGCGGGTCGTGCTGCCCATGACCAAGGGCCCGCTGCTCACCCTGGCCCTGACCACCGCGGTGTGGACCTGGAACGACTACCTGTGGCCGCTGCTGGTGGCGCCGGGCGAGGAGACCCGGGTGCTCACCGCGGCCCTGGGCATCTTCCTGCGCCAGTCGCCGAACACCTCCCCCGACTGGACCGGCCTGATGGCGGGCTCGGCGCTGTCGGTCGTCCCGGTCCTGCTGCTGGTGGTCTTCTTCGGCCGCCGGCTCGTGGACTCGATCCAGTTCTCCGGCATGAAGGGATAAATGATGAAAAAGGCGTTCATGGCGGCGACTGCCGTGCTTCTTACGGCCTCCTGCGGGGGCGGCGGCGCCGGCGACGGCTCGGTCACGCTGACCTACTCGCTCTGGGACGACGCGCAGCAGGGGGCGTACCAGCAGTGCGCCGACGCCTTCCAGAAGGCCAACCCGGGCATCCGCATCAAGATCGACCAGCACGCCTGGGACGAGTACTGGCAGAACCTCACCACGCGGATGGTCTCCGGCGACGCCCCCGACGTGATCACGATGCAGGCGTCGTACTACCCGCAGTTCGTCAAGAACGGCCAGCTCCTGGACATCCAGCCCATGGTCCAGGCCGAGAAGGTGGACCTGTCGCAGTACTGGCCGGGCCTGGCCGAGTTGTGGGTCAAGGACGGCAAGCGCTACGGCCTGCCCAAGGACTGGGACACCATCGCCATCGTCTACAACGTGGACCTGGTCAAGAAGGCCGGTGTGGACCTCAGCGACCTGACCTGGAACCCGCGCGACGGCGGCAGCTTCGAAAAGGCCCTGGCCAGGCTGACCGTGGACACCGAGGGCAGGCGCGGCGACGAGCCCGGCTTCGACAAGGACAACGTGGCCGTGCGCGGCATCGTGCCCGAGCTGAACGACGGCTCGCAGGGCCAGAACGGCTGGGGCGACCTGGCGGTCTCCAACGGCTTCACCTTCATCGACAAGAACCCGTTCGGCACCAGGTACTTCTACGACGACCCGCGGCTGGCCGAGACCGTGACCTGGTTCAAGAGCCTGTCCGACAAGGGGTACGCCACCCCGTACGACAAGAACAGCTCGCTCGGCCCCGACGCGGTGCTGAACTCCGGCAAGGCCGCGCTCGGCATCACCGGGTCGTGGATGATCAAGACGTACCTGGACTCGACCGAGCAGAAGTTCGCCTTCGCGCCGCTGCCCAAGGGGCCGCAGGGCCGCAAGTCCGCCTTCAACGGCCTGGCCGATGTGATCTACTCCGGCACCGAGCACAAGGACGCCGCCTGGAAGTGGGTGAAGTTCCTCGGCTCGGCCGAGTGTCAGAACATCGTCGCCGACAGCGCCGTGGTCTTCCCGGCCATCACCTCCGCCACCGAGCGCGCCCTGGCCGCACACGAGGCGGCCGGGCGCGACGTGCGGCTCTTCGTGGACCAGGCCAAGGACCCCGAGGGCACCTTCCTGCTGCCGGTGAGCGACCACGGCGACGAGATCAACCAGATCGTGGGCACCGCCATGGAGGAGGTCTGGCTCGGCCAGAAGGACGCCACCTCCGCGCTCACCGCGGCGAACCGGCAGGTCAACGCCCTGTTCGCCGGCGAGTGAGCGCCCCGCGGGTCAGGAGGACGCCGAGGGCGCCTGCCAGTCCGGGAGCGGACGGTAGATCGGCACCCCGGCGGCCTCCAGCTCGGCGCGCAGCTCGAAGTACGCCTCGCCGAACGGGTCCACGCCGTCGAGCGGCATCAGGCCCCGCCTGATCGACACGTCGTGCGGGGCCAGCGCCGCGGCGGCGTCCAGGTGGCGCCGCGCGGCGGCGGTGCGTCCTCGGCGGAACAGCCACGCGGCCACGCGGGCGTGCAGCCGGGCGGTGCGCTCCTCCTCGGTGGGCAGGCGCAGGTGCGCCCGCGCCTCCTCGGCGGTCAGGCCCGGCTCGTCCGCCAGCACCCAGCGGCGCAGCGCCGCGGTGGCGGCCTCGGCGGACAGGTTGTTCATCGACCGGAAGGTGTCGGTGGCGGTCATGGTGTCCTGCGGGCGGGCGATCCGGCCCTCCTCGTCCACCCAGACCACGGTCGGCACGTTGACGATGTTGTACAGCTCGGCGACCACGCCCTCGGCGTCGATGAGCGCGGGGTGCGCCACGTCCGCGATCCACGGCGCCGCGTCGGCCGGGTCGCGGTCCAGCGACACACTGACCAGCGTGAACCCGCCGGCGGCGGACAGCTCCCGGTGCAGCGCGTCCCAGGCGGGGATGTCGTAGCGGCAGCCGCACCACGACGCCCAGAACACCAGCGCGACCTTCGAGCCGCGCAGCGCGGACAGTTCGAACCTGCCGCCCTGGGGCAGGTCCAGGGCGAAGCCGGGAGCGTGGTCCACGGCCAGCTCGGCCGGCTCGCCGATCGCCAGCACGCCCTCCTCCCGGTCCAGCACCACGGGCCGGCTCAGGAGACCGGCGAACCGCACCAGGTCCACGCCCTCGGGCGTCTCGGCCTCGGCGGCGCGGAACGCGGGTATGCACGCCTCGCCCCGGCACCAGCCGTGCGGCTTGCGCTCCCAGCCGAGCACCGGCTCCCCCGCCGGAACCACGAGTCCGTCCACCTGCTCCACGCGACCGCCGGTCAGCAATGTGATCACGCCGCACCCCCCATTGGATAGTTCTACTCTCTAGATATTAGATAGTTGAACTCTCCAATGCAACCTCACTTGACCTGGAGTTCGCTCCATCTCCCATGGTTTGTGCCATGACACGACTTCCGATCGCATTGGGCACGATTCCGTTCGGCACCACCGTGGACGAGCGCACCTCGTTCGCGATCCTGGACAGGTTCGCCGAGGCGGGCGGAACGATGCTGGACACCGCGAACAACTACCCCTTCTGGAACGAGGGCCGCACCGGCGACGAGAGCGAGGCCACCCTCGGCGCGTGGCTCGCCTCGCGCGGCAACCGCGACGCGATGGTGCTCGGCACCAAGTGCGGCGCGCGGCCGACCGTGCCAGGGGACCGGACGCTGGACTCGGCCGAGGGGCTGTCCGCCCGCGTCATCCGCGAGGCGGCGCAGGGCAGCCTGCGCCGGCTGCGCACCGACCGCATCGACGTCTACTGGGCGCACATCGAGGACCGGTCGGTCCCCCTGGAGGAGACGCTGGGGGCGTTCGGCGAACTGGTCCGCGAGGGCGTGGTGCGGGAGATCGGGGCCAGCAACATCCCCACCTGGCGGCTGGAGCGGGCCCGCGCGCTGTCGCGGGCCAACGGCTGGGCGCCGTACACGCACCTCCAGCTCCGGCACACCTACCTGCGCCCGCGCCCGTGGGTGCGGCTGCCGGAGGCCGGGCACACCCTGGTCTCGGACGAGGCGCTGGACTACGTGCGCTCCGAGCCGGACCTGACGCTGTGGGCGTACAACACGCTGATGTTCGGCGCCTACACCCGGCCCGACCGGCCGATCCAGGAGATCTTCGACCACCCCGGGACGACGCGGCGGATGGCCGTGCTGCGCGAGGTGGCCGGGGAGCTGGGGGCCACGCCGAACCAGGTGGTCCTGGCCTGGCTGATCGGCGGCGACCCGGCCATCGTGCCGATCGTCGGGGTGAGCACGCTGGAGCAGCTTGAGGAGATGATCGCCGCCGCCGATCTGAAGCTGGAGGAGGACCAGCGGGCCCGCCTGGACGCGGCGAGCTGAGCCGGGCCGGCGAAGTAAAAAATCATTGACATCATGTCCGCTTCGCTTTACCTTGCCTATGTCTGGTTTTTTTGACATCGGCGAGAGGCGGAGACCACGATGGCGATGACGACGACGATGACGACGGCCGCGACGGCGACCATGAGGGCCGCGGTCCGCGAGCGGTACTGCGGCCCCGGCGAGGTGCGTACGGAGCGGGTGGCCAGGCCGGTCCCCGGGCCGGGCGAGGTGCTCGTCCGGGTCCGGGCGGCCGGCCTCGACCAGGGGGTGTGGCATCTCCTGACCGGGCTGCCCTACCCGGTCCGGCTGGCCGGCTACGGCCTGTTCCGGCCGAAGACCCCTGTCCTCGGCCGCGACCTCGCGGGGATCGTCGATGCGGTCGGCGCGGGCGTGACCCGGTTCCGGCCGGGCGACGAGGTGTTCGGGGCCTGCGACGGCTCCTTCGCCGAGTACGCCCGCGGCGGCGAGGACGCGTTCGCGCCCAAGCCGGCGAACCTCACCTTCGAGCAGGCGGCGGCGGTGCCCACCAGCGCGTGCGCCGCCCTGCACGGGCTGCGCGACGCCGGGGGCGTGCGGGCCGGGCAGAAGGCGCTGGTCACCGGGGCGGGCGGGGGCGTGGGCGGGTTCGCGGTGCAACTGGCCCGCTCCTTCGGCGCGCACGTCACGGGCGTGTGCCGCGGCACGAAGGCCGACCTGGTCCGCTCGCTCGGCGCGCAGGACGTCATCGACCACACCCGCGAGGACGTGACCGACCGGCCGCACCGATACGACCTGATCCTCGACACCGCGGGCAACCGCCCGCTGTCGCTGCTGCGCCGCGCCCTCACGCCCACGGGCACCCTGGTCATCGTGGGCGGGGTGCGCAAGGGCCGATGGCTGCAGGGCTCCGACCGGCAGGTGCGGGCGATGCTGCTGTCGCGGTTCACCCGGCAGACCCTGCGCGGCCTGATGTCCGCCGGACGGGCCGAGGACCTGCGGTTCCTGACCGGGCTGATCGAGGCGGGCGAGGTCACCCCGGTCATCGACCGCGCCTACCCGCTCGACCGGCTGCCCGAGGCCCTGGAGTACCTGCGCGCGGGCCACGCCACGGGCAAGGTCGTCATCCTCCCCTGACCCCAGGCCCTGATCCCAGCCCTTGATCCAAGGCCCCGCCCTCAGGGCGGTTCCAGCCCGCCGTCGGGGCGGCGCACGCGGGCGGCCCACCGCTCATGGGCGTGGGTGGACGGCGGGTGCTTCGCCGCCGCGGCCTCGTCGAGGTCCACCCCCCACCCGGGCTCGCCCGACGGGTGCAGGTGGCCCTCGCGGATGACGGGCGTGCCGGGGAAGACCTCGTGCACGGCGTCGGGATACTCGTGCCCCTCCTGGATGCCGAAGGCGGGACTGGCCAGGTCCAGGGCGAGGTTGGCCGCCAAACCCACCGGGGAGACGTCGGCGGGGGCGTGCCAGGCGGTGCGGACGCCGGTCAGCTCGCACAGCGCCGTGATCTTGACGGCCGGGGTGAGCCCGCCGATGGCCGACAGGTGCAGCCGCAGCAGATCGACACCGCCGTTCATGACCAGCCGGGCGGCCTCGGGCACCGAGGTCAGCAGCTCGCCGGCCGCGATCGGCACCGGCGAGGCCGCGCGTACCTCCGGCAGCCGGTCGTAGTGCTCCGGCGCGACCACGTCCTCCAGGAAGAACAGCCGGTACGGCTCCAGGGCGCGGGCCAGCACCACGGCCTGCTTGGGCGTCAGCCGGGAGTGGACGTCGTGCAGCAGTTCCACCTCCTCCCCCAGCTCCTCGCGGGCCCGCCGGAACAGCTCCGGGGTGGTGCGCAGGTAGTGCTGCACGTCCCAGCCGTCGGGGTACGGCGCGTCCGGGTAGCCGCCCCCGGTGCGCGGCGCCCCGTACGTGCCAAGGCCCGGCTGGGCGGTCTGGAGCCGCACGTGCCGCACCCCGGAGTCCATGATCATGCGGGCGTGCTCCAGCGTGCCGGCGACCGTGGCCCCGGTGGCGTGCAGGTAGACGGGGACGGCGGCGCGCACCCGGCCGCCGAGCAGGTCGTACACCGGCATGCCGGCCCGCTTGCCCGCGATGTCCCACAGGGCCAGGTCCACACCGGAGATGGCGTTGTTCCCGACCGGCCCGTCGCGCCAGTACGACGAGAAGTGCAGCATGCGGAAGATGTCGCCGATGTCGGCCGGGTGCCGCCCGATCAGCATCGGCGCGAGGTGGTGCTCCACGGCGGCGCGCACCGCCTCGAACCGCTGGGTGAAGGTGGCGCAGCCCAGCCCGTAGAGCCCCGGCTCGGAGGTGTCCACCCGGACGACCACGAGCGGCACGCCCTCCGGGGCGGTGACGATCGGGCGCACGGCGGTGATGCGCAGCTTGTCGCGGGCCGGCCAGGGCGCCTGGGTCTCCGGCATCACGCCGTCGCCGGGGCTCATCCCTTCAGTCCCGTGAAGGCGATGCCCCGCACCACGTACCTCTGGAAGATCAGGAAGATCAGCAGCGGCGGGACCGTCGCGATGAGCAGCCCCGCCACCAGCAGGGCCGGCTCGGCCGCCTGGGCCAGGCGGGGCAGCGCCACGGCGATCGGCTGGGCCTGCGGATCGGTGATCGCGATCAGGGGCCACAGGAAGTCCTTCCACGCGTTCATCACCGCGAACAGCGAGATGACGGCCAGGATCGGGGTGGACATGGGCAGCACGATCCGGCGGAAGACCGTCCAGGAGCCGGCCCCGTCCACCCGGGCGGCCTCGAACAGCTCGCGCGGGATCGCGTCGAAGAACTGCTTGGCGAGCAGGATGTTGAAGGCGTGGGCCCCGGCCGGCAGCCACACCGCGAGCGGGGTGTTGGCGATGGACACGTTCAGGCCGGGCAGGTCGAGCACGGTCAGGTAGAGCGCGACCAGCGTGACCGTGCCGGGCACGAACAGGGTGATCAGGAACGCGCCGTAGACGTACCTGCCGTACCACGGGCGCACCACCGACAGGGCGTAGCCCGCGGTGGTCGCCACGACGGCCTGGACCAGCCACGAGCCGGCCACCAGCACGACGGTGTTGAGCAGGTAGTGCCTGATCTCCAGGCTGGTCCAGGCGTCGGCGAGGTTGCCCCAGCGGGGCGAGGCGGGCCACAGCGCCAGCGGGTCGGCCAAGAGGTCGGCGGTGGAGGAGACCGCGGCCTTGAGGGTCCACAGCAGGGGGCCGAGCCCGGCGAGCAGCAGGATCGCGAACAGCAGGACGTGGGCGGCGCGCCACCCGGTGCCGGTGAGCGGCTTGCGCCAGTCGGCCTCGGAGAGCAGGCCGCGGCCGGGTGCGGGCGTCATCGGGAGCTCCATCCTCTCGTCAGCCGCAGGTACAGCGCCGAGACGACCGCGAGCGCCACGGCGAGCAGGACGCTCAGCGCGGTGGCGGTGCCGTAGTCGCCGAACAGGAACGCGTAGCGGTAGATCATCAGCAGCACGGTCACGGTGGCGTTCTCCGGGCCGCCGTCGGTCATGACGTACGGCTCGGTGAACACCTGAAGGCAGCCGATGATCTGCAGCAGGAGCAGCACCAGGATCACGCCGCGGAGCTGGGGCAGCATCACGTGCCACACGCGCCGGGCGATCGAGGCGCCGTCGGTCTCGGCGGCCTCGTACAGCTCGCGCGGGACCGCGACCAGCGCGGCCAGGTAGATCAGCACGGCCCCGCCCGCGCCCGCCCAGGTGGCCTCGACGACCAGGCTCGGCATCGCCCAGGCCGGCGACTGCAGCCACGGGTACGGGCCCAGGCCCACCAGCCCGAGCACCGCGTTGATCAGGCCGGAGTCGGGGTCGTAGAAGATCTTCCACAGCAGCACCGACACCACCGGCGGCACGATGACCGGCAGGTAGACCAGCACCCGCGCCGGCGCGCCGAAGCGGCGCAGCTCGGAGATGAGCACGGCCAGGACCAGCGGCGCGGGCAGCCCGATCAGCAGCGACAGCACGGTGTACCACAACGTGTTGAGCACCGCGGTCGGCAGCAGCGGGTCGGCGAACAGGACCTCGAAGTTGCGCAGGCCCACCCAGCGCGCCGGGTCCACCAGGTTGGTCTGCTGGAGGGCGAGGACCACGCTGCGGCCGATGGGCCACCAGGCGAAGTAGCCGAAGCAGGCCAGCGCGGGCAGCAGGAACACCAGCCCGGCCAGGGCGCGCCGGCCGCGGTCGGAGCGTCCGGGCCGGGCCCCGGCACGCCGGCCCGGCGCCGCCTCGGGGGCGGCGCCGGCCGGGGAGGGTGCGGTGGCGACCACGGGCGTCACTGCTGCTTGCCCAGGATGGCGTTGACCCGGGTCTCGGCGTCGGCGAGGAGCGCGGCCGGGTCGGCGTCCCGCCGGGTGAGCACC
This sequence comes from Thermocatellispora tengchongensis, assembly GCF_014202315.1. Classification (GTDB taxonomy): domain Bacteria; phylum Actinomycetota; class Actinomycetes; order Streptosporangiales; family Streptosporangiaceae; genus Thermocatellispora; species Thermocatellispora tengchongensis. Next base: position 58,702 of record NZ_JACHGN010000026.1, read on the forward strand.
GCCTGGGCGACGGGGTCGAGGGCCGCGTAGATCTCCTGGCTGGCGACCTGGGGCTCGGGGGTGAAGGTGAGCGAGCCCAGCGAGGCGACGTAGGCCGCGAAGTGGTCCTGGGGCACGTTGGCGTGCGGGGCGATCGCCTTGTAGATCTTGTCCGCGGTGGCCTGGTCGAAGATCGGCAGTACCGGTACCCCGACCGGGGTGCCGTCGGCGGCGGCGGCCTTGGCCGTGGCGACCGCGGCCTCGGTGTCGAAGTTGGGGCGCAGGTAGCGGTACTGGATCCACTTGACGGCCGCGGCGCGCTGCTCGGGGGTGGCCTTGGCGTTGACCATGTGGATGGTGCCGCCGACGAGGGTGGCGGAGCCGGCGCCCTGCGGCATGGGCCCGGCGCCGAAGTCCTCGGGCTTGCCGCCGTTGGTGACGTAGGTGGGGTAGATGTCGGACGGCGAGGTGACCCACATGCCGATCTTGCCGGCGGCGAACTGGGCGATCATGTCCTCCTGCTTGCCCAGCACGTTGCCGCCCATCGAGTCGTCCTCCCAGCGCATCGCGCGCCAGCGGTCCAGCACCCTGCGGGCGGCGTCGCCGTTGAAGGCCGCGGTCCACCTGCCGCCGGCCTGCTCGATCATCGAGCCGCCCTCGCTGTAGGTGTAGGCCGTCAGGTGCCAGCCGCCGCTGTTGTTGGTGGTGATCTCGCCGAAGCCGACGGCGCCGGTCTTGTCCTTGATCTGCTTGGCGTAGGCGCGCACGTCGTCCCAGGTCGCCGGGGGCTTGTCCGGGTCCAGCCCGGCCTTGGCGAACAGGGCCCGGTTGTAGGCCAGCCCGAGCGCGTACGCCTTCTCGGGCAGGCCGTACGTCACGCCGTTCCTGGTCACGTAGGACATGATGTCCGGGTTGAGCGAGCGGTACTCGGCGAGCGCGGTGGCCTCCTTGGTGATGTCGGCGACCTGACGCCGCTCGATCAGCCCGGCCGGCTCGGTGAGCGGCACCCGCAGCACCGTGGGCGCGCTGCCTCCGGCGAGCATCGGCGCGAAGGTCTTGACGTCCCAGGGCATGTCCGAGCCGACCACCTTGATACCGGGGTTGGCCTTCTCGAAGGCCGCGACCTGGTCCTGGAACAGCTTGCGCCCCTTGGCGTTGGTCGCGGCCGGCATCCCCATCACGGTGATCGTGGTCACGCCGCCCTGCGCGGTCTCGGCGTCCTGGCCGCATCCGGCGCCGGCGACCGTGAGCACGGCCACGAGCGCGCAGGCGCTCAGGCTGCGGAAATGGGATCTCATCTGTACCTCCATGGGGCGGGAACGCGCGCCGCTGCCCCAAGCCGGGGGATGTCATCGGTGTGACGCCGGGATGCCCACCCTGTTACGTCCTGGCCATAGTGAACGCGAATCGCACAAAAGACAAGACCTGTGAAACACAAGTTTCCAACTTGTATACTTTGGGTCGCTAGTGCGCAGTTCTCCTACCGGCAGGAGCCCATCGCAGTGATCCAGCGGCCCGAAGCACTCGTCGTCATGGCGCGGGAGACGTACCGGATGTCGTTCGACGACGAGCGGCGCGAGCGCCTCGTCCGGCTGGCCGTCGTACGCGAGCCGGTGTTCGTGACCGAGCTGGACTCGCCGGCCGCGCGCGAGCGCCTGGCCACGGCCGACGTGCTCGTCACCGGGTGGGGGTGCCCCCCGCTGACCGCCGAGGTGCTGGCCGGCGCGCCCCGGCTGCGCGCGGTCTTCCACGCGGCCGGCACCGTCAAGGACCACGTCACCGGTGCGTGCTGGGAGCGCGGCATCGTGGTGACCTCGGCGGCGCGGGCCAACGCCATCCCCGTCTCGGAGTACACGCTGGCCGCGGTGCTGATGGCCGGCAAGCGGGCGCACCGCTTCGCCGCCGCCTACCGCGGCAGCCCCGGGGTGTGGGAGCCGTGGCGCGACGCGGTGCCCGATCCGTCCAACTACCGGCGTACGGTCGGGATCGTCGGGCTGTCCAACGTGGGGCGCAGGGTCGCGGCGCTGCTGCGCTCCTTCGACGTCACCGTGCTCGCCGCCGACCCGCACGCCTCGGCCGCGGGCGCCGCCGCCGTCGGCGCGTCCCTGGTGGACCTGGAGACCCTGCTGCGGCGCAGCGACATCGTGACCCTGCACGCGCCGCAGCTTCCCGAGACCCGGCACCTGCTGGACCGCCGCAGGCTGGCCATGCTCCGCGACGGCGCCACCGTGATCAACACCGCCAGGGGCGGCCTGGTGGACACCGCCGCGCTCACCGACGAGTGCGCCGCCGGACGGCTCGACGCGATCCTCGACGTCACCGATCCCGAGCCGCTGCCCGCGGGCTCGCCGCTGTACACGCTGCCCAACGTGGTGCTCACCCCGCACATCGCCGGGGCGCTGGGCAGCGAGACGTACCGGCTGGTGGACGCGGCGCTGGACGAGCTGGCCCGCTTCGCCGAGGGCCGCGCCCCCCTGCACGCGGTCCGCGGCGACGACCTGTCCAAGATCGCCTGAGGGGGCGCGCCCCGGCGGGCGCGCCCCCGTCGCCTCAGTTCACCGTGGGGCCCGTCCGGACGGACGTTCTCACCAGCGGCGAGGTGGTGTCGGTGGTGCGGACGTAGTAGGAGTGCGCCCCCTTGGGCAGCCACAGCTTCAGCCGGTAGACCTTGCCGTCGGAGTAGGTGGTGTCGGACGGCGCGGCCTCGGGCATCGTGCGCACCACGCCGTCGAGCACCAGGTCCACCGAGAACGGCGGCCGGTCGTCTGGGTCGGTGTAGGTGGCGGTGAAGGTGAAGGCGGTCGTGGGCGTGCCGGTGGCGGGGCTGACGCCCACGGCGTCCAAGGCGGGCGCGCTCCCCTCCCCCTTGCTGGTGAAGGAGATGTCGTCGATGTGCACCTCGCCGTCCACGTCGGCCGTCTGCTGCAGCCAGATCTCCATCTTCACCGCCCGCCTGTCCAGCTCCGGGAAGGCCGCGAGGTCGAAGTCGTACGTCGTCCAGGTGTCCGGCACCGCCAGCGACGCCGCGCCGGAGACCCGGTACGCCCGTACGCCGTCGTGGAGCGCCACCCAGATCCGCGTCCCCGGCGTCGGGCTCTTCATGACGAAGGTGAGGTAGCGGTAGCCGGAGGCGTCCACGCTGTGGTGCCAGGGCTGGAACTTCGCCTGCGACGAGGCCGAGGCGGGGTTGTGGAAGAACCGCCCGGCGGTGCGCCCGTCGATGGTCTGGCGGCTGTAGACGCCGACGCCGGCGTGGTTGTTCCACCAGTTCACCCAGGAGGTGTTCTGCGAGCCCCAGATCCCGCCGCCGCCGAAGTCGTCGTAGACCAGGGGCGTCTGCGGCGTCGGCGGCGGGGGCGCGACGGTGACGTGGGTGGAGGAGTGCGTGTGCGCGCCGTTGGTCTGCACGCCGCGCACGTCGATGCGCTGGTTCGCGTACGGCTGGGCGCCCTCGACGCTGACGGTGCCGGTGTAGACGCCGTCGCCCGCGGCCATCGGCGCGTGCTCCGCGCCGAGGTCCACCCCGGTCAGCGTGCCGGCGGGCTGGGCGAAGACGGTGACCTCGCCGGTCACCCGGTCGCCGATCAGCGGCGAGGTGACCGGCAGCCTGATCGGCATCCGGGTGCCGGTGGTCGGGGCGTCGTTGAACCGGATCAGGCCCATGATCGTGTACAGCAGCCCGGCCTGGATGCTGATGCTGTACTCGTTGTAGCGCCACTGCTGCGAGCTGTCCTGCCACAACGGCCGGTCGGCGTACCACGGGCCCGCGCCGCGGACGTCCTGGGGGTCGCGGATGTTCGGCCCGCTGACCATGGCGCCCGGCACCACCACGCCGGTGTTGGCCTGGTCGTAGGACTCGGCGTCCAGGCGGGTGTGCAGGAACCGCACGTGCCGGGCGCCGACGCCGGAGACCCAGCTCGTGTTCCACGGGTTGGCGCCGAACACCCAGTACGCCCCCTTGAGCACCGCCCGCAGCACCCGCTGGTCGCCGAACAGCTCGTAGTAGCGCATCATGTCGCCGAGGTAGGAGGCGTGCGGCTCGTTCACGCCGAAGTTCTTGAACTGGTTGAACACCCCGTACGGGGTGTCGTCGGTCATGGACAGGAAGTACTCCGCCTGCCTGGTCAGCAGGTCCTTGATCCTGGCCTTGGTGGCGGTGTCGGCGACCGGGTGGAACTCGGCCAGCGACAGCGGCCGCAGGTCCCAGTAGTTGGTGGCGTACAGGTCCTCGAACGTCAGCGCGCCGATCTTCTGGGTGGCGGCCCGGCCGTACTCCGGCTCGCCGGTGAGCAGGAACAGCTCCACCTCGGCGTACAGCATGGAGTTGGGCAGCCCGCCGCGGGTGGAGTAGGAGCCGATCGGGTCGTCCGGGTGCGCGGCGGCGTAGTCGTGGAAGGTGATCGCGGTCCGCTCGCAGGTCTCGGCGAAGGCGGCGAAGCCGGCGGCCTTGTCCGCGGCGATGGCGCCGGTCTCCAGGGCGCTGCGGATGGCGCGGGCGGTGGCGGCGAGCGTGCCGGCCGCCTTGGCCGAGCCGCCGACGCCGAGGCCGCCGATCCTGCGGTCGTCGGCCGTGCCGGGCACGTTGTCGGTCTGGGTCTCCGGCGGGGCGAAGGTGCCGTTGCCGCGCACGTCGTACATCGCGCCGTCGCCCACGGCGGCCATCTTGACCAGGTACTCGGCGCCGAACCTGGCCTCGTCCAGCAGGTCGGGCACGCCGTTGGCGTCGTTGTCGAAGCGCACGGCGGGGGCGCTCTCGTTGCGCAGGTACGCCAGCGCGATCTCGCCGCCCACCCACTGGTTGCCGCCGTACTTGCCGTAGTCGCCGGCGTCGTACCAGCCGCCGGTGAGGTCGTGGTGCGCCGAGCCGTCCGCGGAGGCCGCGTCGTCGAGGTACCCGGCGCCGTGGAACACCTTTGCCGAGGGCGTCACGCTGCTGTACCCGGCCGGGTACGCCTCGGCGGTGGCCACCGAGGCCCGCTGGACGCGGTAGAACGCGGTCATCTCGTCCTTGTAGCGGTCCCACACCGAGGGGGCCACCGCGAACGGCGGCGAGGAGACCCCGTTCACCTCCAGCGTGTGGCCCTCGCCCGGCTGGGCGAGGGCGCTGAGGTCCACGCTGTAGACCCGTCTGCCCCACACCACGCCGTGGTCGGTCAGCACGCAGCCGGGCAGGACCACGGCGCCGTCGCGGACGACCCGGCAGGTCCACGGTGAGAGCTTGTCGGTGGCGACGACGTAGCCGACCTTGTACGACCCGGCGCTGTAACCGGCCTGGCTGACGGCGACCTGCTCGACCGTCCCGGCGGCCCGCGCCGGGTTCGCGGGCAGCGACACCGCCGCAGCGGCGAGGACCGCGACCAGGGACAGACGCCGGAACGATCGGGCGTGCGGAGGGCTGGACATGTACTCACGCTCCTTCCATCTGGCTCATATTCATACAGACGAAACCAGATAGCAAGAAGAGTGAAACATTCAGATAGCTAGGTTTCGATGTTGTGAAATGCGCGGGTCCCAGCCCTCCGGCAGCGGCTCCGGGCGCGGGCACGTGGAGGCGACCGGGACGAACGCGCCCCGCTCGGCCGACTCGGCGATGGCGGCCATGACGTCCAGGACGTGCAGCCCGAGCTCGCCGCCGGCCCGGTGCGGGCGTCCCTCCCTGATGGCCAGGGCCATCTCCGCCACGCCGGCCCCGCGCCCGGTGCCGTTCGCGGGCACCGGCAGCTCGCGCCACTCGGTCTCGCCCGCCCGCCGCAGCCGCAGCGGCCCGCCGAAGCCGTTCGGGTTCGGCCCGGCGACGGTCGCCTCGGTCCCGGTGAACTCCAGGAAGTCCTGGCGGCCGAGCGGGGAGTCGAAGCTGAACACCGTGGTGGCGACCGCCCCGGAGGCGAATTCGAGCAGCGCGGTCACGTGCGTGGCGACCTCCACCGGGAAGTCCGTCCCCGCGCGCGGCCCGGCGCCGATGACCCGCCGGTCGAAGGCCCGGCCCGACAGCGCCGCCACCCGCGCGACCGGGCCCAGCGCCGCGACCAGCGCCGTCAGGTAGTACGGCCCCATGTCGAACAGCGGGCCGCCGCCCGGACGGAAGAAGAACTCCGGGTCGTGGTGCCAGCGCTGCGGCCCCGGCCCCTGCATCAGGGCCACCGCCGAGAGCGGGCGGCCCGCGCCGCCCTCCGCCAGCAGCCGCAGCGTCGCCTGCAGGCCCGCCCCCAAGAAGGTGTCGGGCGCCGCGCCCACGCGCACGCCCGCCCGCTCGGCGGCGGCCAGCAGGCGGCGCGCCGAGGCGGGGTCGGGGGTGAGCGGCTTTTCGTTGTAGACGTGCCGCCCGGCCGCGATGGCGGCCTCGGCGACCTCGGCGTGCGCGGCCGGGACGGTCAGGTTCACCACCAGCTCGACCCCCGGGCGGGTGATGGCGTCGTGCGGGCCCCCGGCGTACGGGACGCCGTGCTCGGCCGCCGCCGCCCGGGCGCGGGCGGGGTCGAGGTCGCCGCACGCCAGCACCCGCACGGCCGGGAAGCCGGCCAGGTTGCGCAGATACTGCGCGCTGATGACGCCGCAGCCCACCACGGCCACTCCGACCGGGCCTCCGCCGGTCCCCGGGCCGCTCACGCGGCGAGCCCGGCGAGGTAGCGCCGCGAGGCGGCCAGCGCGGCGAGCATGTCGCCCTCGCACCGGTCCAGCTCCACGATCCGCCACGCGCCCGCGGGGGCGGCGGCCAGGATGTCCGGGATCGGCAGCGTGCCGGAGCCGACCGCGGTCATCGGCGCCTCCACCGTGGCGGGCCCGTCCTTGACGTGCAGGTGCGACACCCGGTCCCCCAGCCGCGCGAGCAGGCCGGGCACGTCGGCCCCGCCCACGGCGGCCCAGTAGACGTCCAGTTCCAGCAGCACCTCCGGGTCCAGCAGGCCGGCGAACACCTCGTACGCCGGCCGCCCGTCCTCCTGCGCCGCGAACTCCCAGTGGTGGTTGTGGTAGGCGAGCCGCAGCCCGGCGCCGGCCGCCCGGCGCGCGGCCTCGTTGACCAGGCGCGCGCTCGCGGCCACGGCCTCGGCGCCGGCGAACCCGTCGGCCCGGATCGCCGGGATGACGACGGTGCCGGCGCCGAGCACCCGCGCGGCGTCCAGCACGGCATCGGCGCGCTCGTCGAGCAGGGGGCCGTGCAGCGAGCACACGGCGAGCCCGGCGGCGTCCAGCAGGCCGCGGAACGCGTGGGGGTCCTCGCCCACGAGGCCCGCGGTGGGCTCGACGGCGCGATAACCCATTTCGGAGACGGCCTGCAGGGTGGGCCCCGGCCGCGCGATCATCTCGGTGCGGACGGAGTAGAGCTGTACGGCGGGAACAGGCACGGAGACCCCTTACAACTTTACATTTTGGCGCATTTATGTTACGAATACTTTTCATTAGTGGTCAATAGTTTCCGATGAGCGAGCGAGGCTCGCCGATAGGGGTGGCACAGAGTGCTTGCCGCGGAGCGAAGGTCGCGGATCCTGGAGTCCGCGCAACGTGAGGGAGCCGTGCGCGTCTCCCAGCTTGTCGGCGAGCTGGGCGTATCGCACGTGACGATCCGCCGCGATCTGGAGGCGCTGATCCATGACGGCGTCCTGGAGAAGGTCCGCGGCGGAGCGATGCTGCGGCAGTCCGCCGCCGCCGAGCCCGCGCCGCCGCAGCCCGGCCCGGCGCCCGCCCAGCGCACCCAGCGCACGCTGGGCGTGCTGATCCCGGCCGCCTACTACTTCCGGCACGTGGTCGACGGCATCCGCTCGGTGGCCGGGAGCACGGGCGGCGACGTACGGCTGTTGCTGTCGAACTACGACCAGGCCGAGGAGCCGGCCCTGGTCCGCGAGCTGGTGTCCAGCGGGTGCGCCGGGCTGCTGCTGGCCCCCTCGGTCGGCGGGGACGACCCGGAGGCGCTGGCCTACCTCGACGACGTGCCCGTCCCCGCCGTGCTCATCGAGCGCGCGGCGCCCGGCGAGGAGCTGGGGCGGCTGTCCACGGTGCGCTCGGCCCACGAGCGCGGCGTCGCCAGCGCCATGCGCCACCTGCGCGACCTCGGGCACACCCGCGTCGCCTTGGTCAGCCGGGGCGAGTCGCAGAGCGCGGCCTTCGTACGGCGCGGCTGGGCCGACGCGGTGGCGCGCCACGGCATGAACCCCGACGTGCCCAACATCACCGGCGAGCGGCTGGGCACCGGGCCCACCTGGGAGCCGGGCGGCCCGGCCAGCGTGCTGGACGAGCTGTCCGCGGCCGGGGTGACGGCCCTGCTGTGCCACGGCGACGAGGACGCCCTGGTGCTGCTCCAGCACGCGCGCGGCCATGGCCTGTCGATCCCCGAGGACCTGTCGCTGGTCGCCTACGACGACGAGCTGGCCGGGCTCGCCGATCCCCCGCTCACCGCGGTCGCGCCGCACAAGGAGCAGGTGGGCATGGTCGCGGCCCGGCTGCTGCTGGACCTGATCGCCGGGCACCTCGGGCAGACCCCGGTGCACATCCAGATCGAGCCGCAGCTGCACGTCCGGCGGACCACCGCGCGGCCCCGCAATGCCTGAGCGCGTGCTGGTGACCGGCGCGGCCGGCCATGTCGGGCGCGCGGTGCTGGCGCTGCTCGCCGAGCGGGGCGTCCCGGTGACCGCCCTGGTCCTCGACCCGCCCGGCGAGCTGCCCGCCGCGAGGGTCGTCATCGGCGACGCCCGCGATCCCGCGGTGGTCGCCGCGGCCATGGAGGGTGTGGACGCCGTGGTGCACCTGGCCGCGCTGCCCTCGCCGCGCCTGGGAACGCCGGAGGAGGTGTTCACCACCAACACCCGGGCGACGTTCGTGGTGCTGGAGGAGGCCGGGCGCCGCGGGGTGCGGCACGCCGCCGTCGCCGGCAGCTACGCGGTCGGCGGGCTGCCGTTCGCGGTGCGGCCGGTCTCGCCGCCGTACCTGCCGGTGGACACCGCCACGCCGCTGCGGATCACCGACCCGTACGCGCTGTCCAAGCAGGTGGACGAGGCCACCTCGGCGATGATGGCGGCCCGCCACGCGATGACGGTGGTCGCGCTGCGCCTGCCGTACGTCGGCGACGCGGAGCACAAACTGCCCGCGATGGCCGAGCAGTACGCCCGGCGCCCCGAGGCGGGGGCGCGCGACATGTGGAGCTACATCGACACCCGCGACGCCGCCCGCGCCCTGGTGATGGCGCTGGACGTCGCCCGCCCCGGCGCGCACACGGTGTACGCCGCCGCGCCGGAGACCCTCTCGCCCCTGCCCACCGAGCGCCTGCTGGAGGAGTTCCATCCGGACGTGCCTCGGCGGCGGCGCTTCCCCGGGCGCACGGTGCCGATCGACCTGGAGCCCGCCGCGGCGCTGCTCGGTTTCACCGCCCGGCACGTGTACCCGGTGCGCGAAAGTGGCTGGTAATTCGTATTAGCATGTTGACCAAGCGATTGCTCTGAACGATTCTGTGTCATCACGAGCCCATGTGAAACACGGAAGGGCAGAGCATGTCCGAACCGGTCCTCGACCGCCGTACCCTCCTCCGCACCGCCCTCGCGACCGGCATCGCGACCGGCATCGCCGCTTCGGCCGGCATCCCCGCCACGATCGCGGCGGCCTCACCCGCCGCCGCGGCCACCGGGCCCGCCGGGTTCCCGGCGTACGCCTACCTGGGGCAGCCGCTCGACACCGCCTCGCTGAGGTACAACCCGACCGGAGAGCTGATCTTCCCGTGCGTGCGCGGCACGTACGACCGCATGACGGGCGCCCTCGGCCGGTACTACCTGTACTACGCGCCGCACGACGCGCCGGGCGGGATCTGCCTGGCCTACGGCGACTCCCTCGCCGGGCCGTTCACCGAGTACCCGGGCAACCCGATCATCGGCCGTACCTGGTCGCCGCACTACTCGGTCAGCCACGTCTCCTCTCCGCACGTGCTCTGGCACGCCGCGAGCAGGAGGTGGTTCATGTACTTCCACGGCGAGAACACCACCACGCGGCTGGCGATCTCGGCCGACGGGGTCCACTTCACCTACCACGGCACGGTGCTCGACACCACGATGGTGCCGGGCATCTCCGAGGCGTCCTACGCCCGGGTGTTCGACCACGCCATCCCCGCGCTGGGCGCCCGCTACGTGATGGTGTACATGGGCAACCACGGCGGCAAGCGGAAGATCTTCTGGGGCTGGTCGGCCGACGCCCTGTCCTGGCGGTTCCACCCCGACCCGCTCGTCTCCCCCGCCGGCGACGGGATCACCGACCTCAGCTCGCCCCACCTGCTGCGCCGCAACGACACGACCTACCTCGTCTACCACGGCAACTCCGGCAAGATGTACCTCACCGAGGTCGGCGACGCCTTCGACCGCGAGGTGCACCTCGGCGTCTTCCACATCCCCCTGTCCGGCGCGCCCGACCGGGGCAGGTCCGCCGCCCCCGCGTTCGGCACCGACCGCGGGGTGGAGTACATGTTCTACGAGGCGGGCCCGCGGGGATCGACGGTCATCGCGGTCGCCCGCGCCACCGTCTGACCCCACTTCCCCACCGCCGCCAGCACGCGGCGGCCGGCCCGGCCGGACGCCCCATCCGGCCGGGTCCCGGCCTCGCGGAGCTGCGGCAGGACCAGGGGCAGAGTGCGGGCGGCGACCGTGGCCCAGGCGGCGACGAGCAGCGCGTACAGCGCCAGCTCGGCCCAGCGCATCCCGGCCGAGCCGAGCGCGGCGGCCAGCGCCCCGGCGCCGGTGACGCAGGTGCCGATCGGGAACGTGAAGGCCCACCAGGTCATCGCGAACGGCAGCCCGCCGCGGCGGGCGGTGCGGGCCAGGAAGTACGCCGCCACGGCCAGCCAGATCATCCCCAAGGTCCACACGGGCAGGCCGTACCAGATGCCGAAACCGGCCAGCTCGGGCACGGAGGTGCCGAGCTGGTTGACCGCCGTGGCCGACTGGCCGATCGGCCCGAGCACGATGACCAGCGTCGGCACCACGGGGGCGGGGCCGGGACCGTGCTCCCGGATGCGGCGCACCAGCAGGACCAGGATCGGCACCACCATGAGCAGGCTCACCCCGAACAGCCCGTAGCAGACCACGATCAGCGGCTGCCGCAGCGACCCGGCGTACGGCACCAGGTGCGCCCCGGCCGTGGAGGCGACCATCGGCGGAACCACCGGCATCAGCCACGCGCCGCTGACGTCCTCCAGCCCCGGCCGGTGGCGCGTCAGCATCAGGTACGGCACCCCGGCCAGCGTGGCCAGGCCGAGCAGCGTGCCCGCGCTCCACAGCACCGCGTCCACCGCGACGGCCGCGGGCACGCCGATCAGGTCCCGCCCGTAGAACAGGAAGCCGCTGCCGACCGTCAGCAGGGCCATCGGCGGCGCGCCGAGGAAGGGCGCGCTCGCCGGGTCGAACGGCCGGTTCCGCCACGTGACCGCCAGCCCCGCCAGCATCACCGAGGCCACCAGCCAGATCCCGATCGCGACGGGACGCAGGACGGCGAGGCGGTCGGGCAGGGCGATGGCGACGATGCCCGTCCCCATGACGGTGGCATACCAGTTCGGCGGCATGCGGACGATGATCGCGACCCCCGCTTGAACGCCACTGGCGACTCGCTTGCACAATCCGGATTCCGCGATTGTGAGGAAGATTTCGGCGCCGCCCCGCCATGGTCGGGGGCTCGGGGACAGGTCAGGACGCGGGCCGGTCAATGCGGAAGGGCACCACCCGCCGCATCGCCGCGTCCCAGCCGCGGTCGCCCGCCAGCCGCCGGACCACCGGCGCCAGCCGCGCCTGGGCGCCGATCCTGTAGCGGGCCTTCGGCCGCCGCGCCCGGATCGCCGCGACGATCACCTTGGCGACGTCCTCCGCGGTCAGGACGGACCTGGCGCCTTCCCGGTGCGCGCGCTCGACCATCGCGGCGATGTTCTTCTTCAGCACCGCGTACGGGCCGTGTCCGCCGGTGTCCAGCTCGCTGTTGGCCATGAACCGGGTGCGCACCGCGCCGGGCTCGATCAGCACCGTCCTGATGCCGAACGGCGCGACCTCCAGCCGGAGCGCGTCGCTCAGCGACTCCAGGGCGTACTTGGTCATCGTGTACGGCACACCCATGGGCGGGGTCACCAGCCCGGCGGCGGAGCCCAGGTTCACGATCGTGCCGTGGCGCTGCGCGCGCATGCCGGGCAGGACGAGCTGGCACATGCGGATGAGGCCGAACACGTTCGTCTCGAACACCTCTCGGACCCTGTCGAGCGGCACCTCCTCCACGGGCGCGCCGCCGCCGTGGCCGGCGTTGTTGACCAGGACGCCGACCGCGCCGTGCACGGCCTCGACGGCCTTGACCGCGCCGATCCTGGACTGCTCGTCGGTGACGTCCAGCCGCAGAACCCGGCAGCCGGCGTCCTCCAGCTCCGCCAGCGTCTCCACCCTGCGCGCCGTCGCCCATGTGGGATGGCCGGCCCGGACCAGGGCGAGGGCCGTGGCGCGGCCGATCCCTGTCGAGCATCCGGTGATCAGGACAGCGTTGGACGGCATGTCGTCCCCCTTGATGTAAAAGGCACTTACAATGTGAATGGCTATTACTTTACGCGGGCGCACGTCGCCGGGGAACGACGCCGACGAACGCCGGATTGGGGAGATTTCCACTCGTGGCGTGTGATCGTTCTATTCGGGGCCACCTCTGTGCCATCCGGGCACACCACGGTGCTGCGCGGCACCCTGATTGGAGACCCCATGACCGAATCCTCCCGGCGGCCGCACCTCGGCCGCCGGTCACTGCTCACCGCGGCGGTGGCCGCGCCCGCCGCGGCCGTGGCCTCGGGCACGCTGCTCGGCGCCGCCCCCGCCGCCGCGTCCGCCTCCGGGCCGCGTGGCTGGACGAGCCGGTTCGACCCGGAAAGCCCCCGCTTCACGATCGGCGTGCTGCCCGACACGCAGTACCTCTTCGACGAGGACAGTTCCGACCCCAACCCGCTCCGGCAGACCTTCCGGTTCCTGACCGAGGAGCGGGCGGCGCGCAACATCGCGTTCATGACCCACCTCGGCGACGTGACCGAGCACGGCAGCGAGCACGAGATCGAGCTGGCCGGCGAGGCGTTCAAGGTGATCGACGGCAGGCTGCCCTACAGCGTGCTGGCCGGGAACCACGACATCCAGCGCGGCGACGACCAGCGCGGCGACTCGGCGTACCTGCGCGAGTTCGGGCCCGCCCGCTACGCCAAGATGCCGACCTTCCGCGGCGCGTCGCCCGACGGCTACAACAGCTACCACGTGCTGAAGGCGGCGGGCCGCGAGTGGCTGGTGCTCGCGCTGGACTGGCGGGTCTCGGACAAGGGGATCTCCTGGGCGCAGGGCGTCCTGGACGCCAACAAGACCCTGCCCGCGATCCTCACCACGCACGACCTGGCCTGGGCCGACGCCTCCGGCACCGCGGCGCTGTCGCAGTTCGGGCAGCGGCTGTGGGACGCCCTCGTACGGCGCAACGACCAGATCTTCCTGACCCTCAACGGCCACTACTGGCCGCCCGGCCGCACCGTGCTGAAGAACGACGCCGGCAACGACGTACACGTGCACATCACGAACTACCAGGACCGCTACTACGGCGGCGCCGGCATGGTCCGGCTGTACTCCTTCGACCTGGTGCGCAACGTGATCGACGTGGAGACGCTGTCGCCGTGGCTGCTCGGCCTCGACGCCGACGAGCGGGCGCCGCTGGAGGCGGAGAACCTGGAGCTGACCGGCCCGGTGGACCGGTTCAGCCTGGAGATCGACTTCGACGCGCGCTTCGCCGGGTTCGCCCCGCGCACGCCGCCCCGGCCGCGCCCGGCCCGGGAGGTCATGCCGCGCGGCACGGTGGCGTACTGGCGCTTCGACGCCGAGGGCTTCGCCGGCGCCGGGACCGACGGCGCGACGGTGCCCGCCGGCGCGGTGGCCCGCGACCTCACCGGCGGCGGCAACGACCTGACCATGGAGCTGCTGCACTCCAGCCCGGCCGAGATCCTGCGCTGGTCGGGCGAGCACCACGAGGGCCAGCCCGCCCACGCCAGCCTGCGCTTCGACGGCGGCAAGAATCCCGACCGGGGCGCGGTGCTGCGCTCGGCCCCGAACGCGCCGATCAACAGCATGAAGTTCGAGTCGGGCTACACCATCGAGGCGTTCATCAAGCTGCCCGACCCGTTCGAGGGCGACCACGCCTGGATGGGCATCCTGAGCTGGGAGGGCCGCAGCGGCGACGCGGGCAAGACCAGCGGCTGGTCACCGGAGGAGCCGACGTGCAGCCTCAACCTCTCCCCCGAGCGGTTCCTGCAGTACGTCGTCTACCCCACCGACCGCGACGCCGACCCCACCTCGTGGAGCCACGCGCTGCCGGTCGGACGCTGGATGCACCTCGCCGTGGTGAACGACTCCCGGCGCACGATCGTCTACGTGGACGGCTCCAAGATCGCCCGCAATCCCACCCAGCCCTCCAGGGGGATCTCCACGCTGGGCAAGCCGTTCGCGATCGGCGGCACCCAGTTCGCGCAGAAGTACGGGCAGGGCTACTACGGCTGGATCGGCGACGTGCGCATCGTCGCCCGCGCGCTGAAGCCGAAGGACTTCCTCACGCCCTTCGCCGGCTGACGGCGCTCACGGGGAAGGCGAGCTGAAGGCGGTCAGGAAGCGGTCGCGGAACGCGTCCATCCGCCAGACGGGCGCCTTCGGGCCCGGCCTCAGGCCGTCCTGCCACCCCCACCCCGAGATCCGCTCCAGCACCGCCGGGTCGCGGGCGACGATCGTGATCGGCACGTCCCGGTTCACGTCCTCGCCCGTGACCAGGGGTGCGGGCTGGTGGTCGCCGAGGAACACCAGCACGAGGTCCTCGCCGCCGTAGCGCTCGACGTAGGAGAGCACGCTGGTCAGGGAGTACTCGATGGACCGCCGGTACTCCGTGCGCACCTTGCCGGGGTCGCGCCACACGTCGTCGGGCGACCGGCCCGCCGCGCGCATGGAGCCGAAGACGGACCCGTCGCCCACGTCGTCCCAGCCGACCATCCGCGGGATCGGCGCCCACGGCGCGTGGCTCGACACCAGCGGGATCTCCGCCATCACCGGCCCGGCCCCGGCCGCCCGCTCGGCGCGCTGGAACGCCGACAGCGTGTACTGGTCGGGCATGGTGCCCCAGTTGAACCCCGGGCCGCGGTAACCCAGGTCGCGGGCCGCGTAGACCCGGTCGTAGCCGAAGAAGGCCCCCTCCGGCCAGGCCCGGGTGATGCCCGGCATGACGCCGACCGTACGCCAGCTCGCCCGCCGGAAGGCGCCGTTGAGGGTGAGCCGGTCGGTCGTGACCAGGGCGTCGTAGCGCTGTTGGTTGTCCACCCACAGCCCGGACAGCAGGGTGGCGTGCGCCAGCCAGCTCCCGCCGCCGACCGTGGGCGAGGTGAGGAACGCGCTGCGGGCGGTGTACCCGGCCGCGCGCAGCCGCGCGCCGCCGGCGTCGAGCACCGCGCCGACCTGCGGCGCGAACCGCGGATCCTCGACCGCGTCGCGCCCGTAGCTCTCCACGAACACCAGCACGACGTCCTTGCCGCGCAGCCCGGTCAGCAACCGCTCGCCCGGGGTGTTCCGGAAGGCGTCCACCGCGACCTGCGCCGCGAACTCCTCCCGGTCGTGCAGGCTCTCGCCCACCTGGAGCGTACGCTCGTACGCCAGGCCCGCGACCGGCACGCCCGGCACGATCTCCGCCCCGAGCAGGGCGCAGGCCACCCACACGGCCGTGAGCACCGCGAGGCCCCCGGCCGCCGTGCCCCGCCGCCGCACCACGGAACCGGTCAGCCGCAGCGCCGCCCAGGCCGTCGCCGCGAGCACGGCCAGAGCGAGCAGCACCACCCCGCCCACCACGGCCCACGCCCCAACCCGCCCGAGCGACGTGGTGAGGAACTCGATCCCGGCCCCCACGAAGTACCAGTCGAGCACCGGGTCGAACGGCCGGGCGAGGACCGTGTGGAACCCCATGTCGAGAAGCTTCAGGACGGTCAGCAGCCCGAGCACCGCGCCACCGGCCACCGCCGCGATCCGCCGCCCCCTCGGCGGCAGCACGATCACCAGCGCCACACCGATCAGCGCCTCGACCGGGACGCGCAGGAACGCGGCGGGGGTGAACAGGGTGGCCCGGTTCGGCGCCAGAAGGGCGAACAACAGGACCAGGCACGCCGCCACGGCGCCCGCCCGCCGCTTCCAGCCGCTCCGGCGCTCCTCCTTCGCCTCGTCTTCGGTGGCGGGGACCTGGCGGGTCCGCGTGAACAACGACAATCGAAGCCCTTTCCCGTGCGGCACGTGATCCCGTGCGGCAGACGATGGCGACGGGCGCGCGTGCCCGCCTGGACGACGCATGCCTCCAGAACGCCGGTGGGGCCGGGGCGGGCTCAGCCTAGCAGCGCGCGCTCCCGCACCACCCGGTAAAAGGGCGCAGCGGGCTCTGTTACCGTTTGGGGCGACGCGGGGTGCCCGGAGCGCCGGGCTGAGATCACACCCGTAGAACCTGATCTAGTTCGGACTAGCGAAGGGACGTCGCCGTGCGCGAGACCGCCCGAGAGACCCCAGGCCCCGAGTTCTGCGCCGAGGTGTGGGCGCGCGCCGCCAAGCTGGTGGCCGCGATCCATGAGCACCCGTTCAACGCCGCGCTGGGCGCGGGCACGCTCGACGGCGAGCGGTTCGCGTTCTACATGGTTCAGGACGGCCGTTATCTGGAGGCGTTCTCCAAGGTGCTGGCCACGGCCTCGGTGCGGGCCACCGACTCGTCCGACGCGGCGTTCTTCGCCCAGAGCGCGCACACCGCGCTCGTCGTCGAGCGGGCCCTGCACACCGGCTACCTGGCCGAGTTCGGCGTGACGCCCGAGGACGCGGCGGCCGTGCCCACCTCGCCGTCCTGCCTCGCCTACTCCTCCTACCTCCAGGCCACGGCGCTGTCGGCGCCGTACCCCGTGGTCGTCGCCGCGGTGCTGCCGTGCTTCTGGGTCTACCAGGACGTCGGGACGGCGCTGCTGGAGCGCACGGCGGAGGCGCCGGACCACCCGTACCGCACCTGGATCGACACCTACTCCGACCCGGAGTTCGCCGCCTCGGTCGAGCAGGCCAGGTCGATCGCCGACCGCCTGGCCGCGGGCGCCGGCCGCGCCACCCGCGAGGCCATGGCCGCCGCGTTCCTCAAGGCGACCGAGTACGAGTGGATGTTCTGGGACAGCGCCTGGCACCGCGAGACCTGGCCCACCGCCACCTGGCTGTCCTAGGGATCAGGCCGCCCGGCCGGGCGTGTGCCGGCCGCCGTGCGGGTGGGCGGCGAGGTCGGCGCCGAAGTGCGACGTGTACGGCCCGGCGGGACGCAGGCCGGCGGTCTGCACCGCGCGGCTGATGTCGCTCGGCGTGACCAGGCCCTCAAGGTGCCCGGCGGCGTCGAGGACGACGGCGCGGCCGTCGGCGGCGCCGTTCATGCGGGCCAGCAGGTCCGTCAGGGCCTCGTCGGGACGGGCCGAGGGCACCTCGCCGGGCGGGCAGGCGATCTCGCGCAGCCGCGTCGCCGCCCGGCGGTCGGCGGGCACCTCGCGCAGCCGGTTGAGCGTCACCAGCCCGGCGAACGCGCCGCGCTCGTCCACCAGCGGGTACGTGGACAGCCGCGCCCGCATCACCACCCGGTCGATCAGGCCGGCGACGGTCTCGTCCGGATGGGCCACCACGGGGTGCGGCGACATGACGTCGCCCACCCGTACGCCGTGCAGCGCGGAGCCGAGCCGGGCCTGCTGCTCCTCGGCGGTGGCCGCGTTGACCAGGAACAGGCCGATCAGGGCCAGCCACAGGCCCTGGAACCCCAGGCCGACGAGGAACTGCGCGAAGCCCAGCGCGATGAGGACGTACCCGAAGATCCGGCCCGCCCGCGCGGCCGTGACCGCGGCCCGGACCTGGTCGCCCCACCGCGACCACAGGGCCGCGCGCAGCACCCGGCCGCCGTCCAGCGGGGCGGCCGGGATCAGGTTGAACACGGCCAGCAGCACGTTGACCCCGGCCAGGTAGGCGAACATCCCGGTCAGCAGGGCCGGTCCCCCGGCCGCCGCCGAGAGCCAGGCGATCAGGGCCGACCCGGCGGCGACGGCCACGCTGGCCGCCGGGCCGACGGCGGCGATGCGCAGGTCGGCGCCCGGCGTGCGGGCCTGCCCGCGCAACTGGGCCACCCCGCCGAGCAGCCACAGCGTGATGCCCTCGACCTCGATCCCGTCGCGCCTGGCCACGAAGGCGTGGGCCAGCTCGTGGGCGAGCAGCGAGCCCAGGAACAGCACCGCGGTGACCACCGCGGCCAGCAGGTAGAGCGCGACGGAGTGGCCGGGGAAGGCGACCGGGAAGCGGCCGAAGGCGAGGCCGGCGACCAGGATCGCGACGATGAACAGGACGCTGATGTTGAGCCCGACCGGCACCCCGCCGATCCGGCCCAGGCTGATGGAGGAGCGCATGTTCCCTCCTCGTGTGGGCGCGTCCCCTCCGCCTACCCAGATCCGGGTCCCTCAGACGGGGCGCCCCCGCCCGGCGTGCTCAGCCGCCGGTGAGGCGCAGGCACAGCCGGGCGACCGCCGTACGCAGCCTCGCGATGCCCGGACGGCCCCGGCGGGGGTGGACGCTGTTGGTCAGCAGCACGGCGGTCAGGCGGCGGGCCGGGGACACCAGCAGGGAGGTGCCGGTGAAGCCGGTGTGCCCGAGGGCCCCGGCGAGCGGGCCGGCGACCGACGGGTCGCCGATGCGGATCGCGAGGCCCTGGCCGTACCCGGCGGCGGGCGCGCCCTGGTCGCGGGTCATCTCGGCGATCGACGCGGGCGTGAGCGCCCCGCCCTCGCCGGTGCGCAGCATCTCGCCGAAGCGGAGCAGGTCGGGGGCCGTGCCGAACAGTCCCGCGTGCCCGGCGACGCCGCCCAGCGCGTACGCCGTCTCGTCGTGCACCTCGCCGCGGACGCAGCCCGCCCCCGGCCTGCCGGGCATGTCCTCGGTCGCGGCGATGCGCGGCAGCAGGGCCGCCCGCGGCCGGTACCCGGTGTCGGCCATGCCGAGGGGCCCGGTGACCCGCTCGGTCACCAGGACGTCCAGGGGCGCCTCCCCGGCCAGCTCGGCGACCCGGCCGGCGACGATCATGCCCACGTCGGAGTAGAGGTGGCGGCTGCCGGGGCGGGCGTCCAGGGGGGTGGCCAGGATCGCCTCCCACCGGGCCTCGGGGGGTTCGGCGTCCACCCGGTGCTCGGCGGGCAGGCCGGAGGTGTGGGTGAGGAGGTGCCGCACGGTCACCTCCGGCCGGTCGCCGTAGTGCGCGGGCAGCCAGGCCGCCACCGGATCGTCCAGGCGGAGGCGGCCGTCCTCGGACAGCGACGACAGCACCGCCGCGGTGAACAGCTTGGTGAGCGAGGCGAGGTCGAACACCGAGTCGGGGGCCGCCGGGGGACGGGCGGGCAGCAGGTCGCCGGACGCTCCGGCGTAGCGGGCCAGCTCCCCCTCCGCGGCGGCGGCCACCGGACGGCCGTCCACCGCGATCAGCGCGACGGCCGCGGCGGCGACGCCCGGCACGGCCGCGCGCAGGATCGCGCCGAGATCGGGCAGACCATCCAGATCCGGGATCGGGTCCGGGTCCTGGGTCGGGGCCGGGTCCCGAGGGGGGTCAGGGTCCTGGGTCGGGTCAGGGTCCTGGGTGGGGTCCGGGTCCTGGATCGGGGCCGGGTCCGGGATCGGGGCCGGGTCCGGGATCGGGGCCGGGGCGGGGGGTTCAGGCATCTCCGTCGCGTCCCAGTGCGGTGCCGAGCCATCCGCCCCGGTCGGCGAGCAGGGCGCGGGCCGCGTCGGGGTCGAGACCGTGCCGGATCATCACCACGGCGGTCTTGACGTCGTGGCCCGCGGCGGCGAGCGCCCGGCGGGCGGCGGCCTGCCCGGTGCCGGTGATGTCGGCGACGATGCGCGCGGCCCTGTCCGCCAGCTTGGCGTTGCTCGCGGACACCTCGATCATGTGGTTGCCGTAGGTGCGGCCGCACCTGACCATCGTGATCGTGGAGATCATGTTGAGCACGAGCTTCTGCGCCGTGCCGGCCTTGAGCCGGGTCGAGCCGGTGACGACCTCGGGCCCGACGATCACCTCGACGGCGTGGGCCGCGGCGGCGGCGAGCGGCGTACCCGCGTTGCAGGCCAGGCCGACCGTCAGCGCCCCGCGCCGCCGGGCCTCGCGCACCGCCGCGACGACGTACGGCGCCCGCCCGCTGGCCGAGATGCCGACGACGGAGTCCGCCGGGCCGACCCGCTTGGCCGCGATGACCGCCTCCCCCGCTTCCGCGTCGTCCTCGGCGCCCTCGACCGACCTGGTGAGCGCGGCCTCGCCGCCCGCGATGACGCCCTGCACGGTCTCGGGGTCGGTGCCGAAGGTGGGCGGGCACTCCGAGGCGTCCAGCACCGCCAGCCGCCCGGACGTGCCGGCGCCGACGTAGAGCAGCCGCCCGCCCGCGGCGACCCGCGCCGCGATGCCGTCGATCGCGGCGGCGATGGCGGGCACGGCCCGCGCGACCGCGGCGGGCACGGCCGCGTCGGCCGCGTTCATCAGCCGGGCGATCTCCAGCGTGGAGAGCGTGTCGATGCGGCTGTAGCGGGGGTCGCTCTGCTCGGTGGCGAGAGCGGCGAGTGATTCGGTCATGGTTCCTTCGCGTGGTCGGGGTTGACGCGGTCAGCCGAGGGGACGGCGGTAGAGCCAGAAGACGCGTTCGATCCGGGCGCCGACGGCGCGGGCGTAGAAGCGGACGGGGCCGACCCAGCCGATCTGGGCGCTGCGCCGTCCGGCGGCGGCCAGGTCGGCCAGGCACCGGCGGAGCAGCACCCGGCCGACGCCCAGGCCCCGGGCCTCCTCGGCGGTGCCCATCGGCCCGAACCAGTACGGCCGGGAGCCCCAGGCGGCGAAGCCGATGATGCGGCCGTCGCGCGCGGCGTAGTGGCAGCCCGTGGCCTGCTGGGCCTCCCAGGCCCAGGCGTCGTTCCAGTGCTCGCGGGCGAACGCGGCCACGGCGGCGCGCTCGCCGGGCGAGGCGGCGTGCAGGGTGACCCCGGCCGCGGCGAGCCGCCGGAAGTCGGCGGCGTCCTCGCCGGGGCGGGCTCCGGTGTCGGCGGTCATGTTCCAGGCGATGCGGTAGCGCTCGTAGCCCAGGCTCTCGGCCAGGCACACCGCGGGGGTGTAGCGCACGTCGATCCCGGGCCAGGCGTAGCAGGGCGGGTTGCCGGCGAAGCGGGCCTCGGTGGCGCCCTCGCCGCGCAGCCACTCCTCCGCGGCCCCGACCAGCGCGCGCCCGACGCCGCGGCCTCGGGCGTCGGGGCGTACCGCGATCAGGTCGATGTGCCCGATGCCGCCGGGGGCGGTCGAGGCGAGCACGACGCCGTCGAGGCCGGGGGCGGCCAGGGCGGTCCACCGGCGTCCCGGGGGTGGGGTCGCCAGCCGCCGCGCCAGGAGCGGCGCGTCGTCGGAGTCGGCCCACAGCGCCGCCGCGGCCAGCTCCTCCACGCGGGCGTCCACCGGCACCGGCCGTATGGAGTCCGGGCCGGTCATGCTCCGGCCGCCAGCGGGATCACCTGGCGGCGGCGGGGGTGGAAGCAGGCGTGGCGCTGCGTGGTCGGGTACGCCGGGTCGTGCCCGAGGACCGGCCGGTCCCGCTCGCACCGCTCGGTGGCGAGCGGACAGCGGCGGGCGAACAGGCACCCCGCGTCGCCGTGCCGCTCGTCCAGCGCCTCGGTCGGCACGATGCGGTCGGGGCCGGGCCGCTCCAGGCCGTGCAGGACCGGGGTCGCCGACAGCAGCGACTGCGTGTACGGGTGGACCGGCTCGTTGATCACCGTCTCGGTCGGGCCGTGCTCGACGACCTGGCCGCGGTACAGGACGTACAGCTCGCTCTCGTCGCCGATGTACCTGGCGGTGGCGATGTCGTGGGTGATGAACAGCACGCCCACGCCGAGCTGCTCGCGCAGCCGCCGCAGCAGGGCCAGGATGCCCAGCCGCAGCGAGACGTCGATCATGGAGACGGCCTCGTCGGCGACCAGTGCCTCGGGGTCCATGGTGAGGGCCCGTGCGATGACGACGCGCTGCCGCATGCCGCCGGAGAGCTGGTGCGGGTAGCGCGGCAGGACGTATCCGGGGTCGATGCCCACCAGGGCGAGCAGTTCCTCGGCGCGCGCGTCGATCCACGGCTTGGGCCGCCCGGTCTGGCGGGCGCGCAGCGCGAGCGGCGCCCGCAGGGTCTGGTGGATGGTGCGGGTGGGGTTGAGCGCCGAGTACGGGTCCTGGTGGATCATCTGCACCCGGCGGAAGTACGGCCGGCGGCGGCGCGGGCTCAGCCCCGACATCGGGGTGCCGTCGATGACGATCTCGCCGGAGTCGCAGGTCTCCAGGCCGGCGATGATCCGGCCGAGCGTGGTCTTGCCGCAGCCCGACTCGCCGATGAAACAGACCGCGCCGCCGCGCTCGATGGCGAAGTCCACCCCGCGCAGCGCGGGGACCTCGCGGTGCCCGAGCACGCCGCCGCGCTGCCGGAACGTCTTGGTGATCGCGGTTCCCGTGATCACGCGTACTCCTTCCGCTTCACCGGCACCGCGTGCGGGCCGGGGAGATGGCAGGCGACCGTGCGCCCGGCGCGGGCGGCGGGGACCGGCTCGGCGGTGCGGCACAGGTCCAGGCTGCTCTCGCAGCGCTCGCGGAACACGCAGCCCGCGGCGGGCAGCGTGCCCAGCGTGGGCGGGCGTCCGGGCAGCGCCCGCGCCAGGCCGAGGTCTCCGGACAGGCGGGGGATCGCCCGGATCAGGCCCCGCGTGTACGGGTGCTCCGGCGCGCCCAGCACCTCGGCGACCGGGCCGTGCTCGACCACGCGCCCGCCGTACATGACGGCCAGGTCGTCGGCCACCTCGGCGACCGCGCCGACGTCGTGCGTGATGACCAGCGTGGTCAGCGCACGCTCGTCGTGAACCTCACGGATGATGCGCAGGATGGTCGCCTGGGTGATCATGTCCAGGGCGGTGGTGGGCTCGTCCAGGACGACGACCCGGGCGTCGAGCACCAGCGCGAACATGATGCCCACGCGCTGGCGCATGCCGCCCGACAGCTCGTGCTGGCGGGAGTCCAGCACGCGCGCGCCGTCCATGCCCATGCGGCCCAGCAGCTCCCTGGCGTCGCGCACCAGCGCGCGCAGGTCGCCCACGTCGTGCGAGCGGCCCAGGTCGAGCAGTTGCGCGCCGATCGTCTTGAGGGGGTTGAGGGAGTTCTGCGCCGCCTGGAAGACGTAGCCGACCTTGCGCCCGCGGGTGCGGCGCAGCTCCTCCCCGCGCAGCCGTACGACGTCGCCGAGGCCGTCGATCTCTACGCTGCCCGCGCTGATGCGCCCGGGCGGCTGGACCGCGTTCAGCATCGACAGCGCGAGGGTGGACTTGCCGGAGCCCGACTCGCCGACCACGCCGGTGATCGTACCCGGGGCGAGGGTGAGGTCCACGCCGGAGACGGCGGGCAGCTCGCCGGAGGGGGTGTTGTAGACGACGGTGAGGCCGCGGATGCGCACGCCCGGCGCCGTGAGGTGTCGTTCCATGGGGGCTACTCCTCCCGCAGCCGGGGGTTGAAGATCTCGTCCATCGCGTCCACGACGAGCACGATGCCCAGCGTGAGCAGCAGGATCGCGAGCAGGGGCGCCAGCAGGTACGGCAGCGCCGCCGGGGTGGTCAGCGCGCCGCCGCTGAAGACGGCCAGGTTGAGCATCACGCCCCAGTTGTTGGCCTCGAACGGCAGCACGCCCAGGAAGAACAGGCCCACCTGCGCGTAGACCGCGCCGGTCACCGCGATCAGCATGTTCATCGCGATGTAGGGGGCCATGGACGGCAGCAGCTCGCGGCCGATGATGTGGGTGGTCGGCAGGCCCAGGCCGCGGGCCGCCTCGATGAAGCCGCGCTCGCGCAGCGAGAGCGTCTGGGAGCGCACGGCGCGGGCGATGCCGCCCCACCCGAGCAGGCCGAGCACCAGGCCCATCTCCAGCGGGCTCTCGAACTTCCACACCGTGGACAGCACCAGCAGCAGCGGCAGCCCGGGGATGGCCAGGTTGAGGTCCGTGAGGCGCATCAGCAGGGTGTCCTGCCAGCCGCGCCGGAACCCGGCGAACAGCCCGACGGCGGTGCCGAGCGCGACCGTGATGACCGCGGTGGCCAGGCCGGTGAGCAGCACGTAGCGGGAGCCGGTGACGACGAGCGCGAGCACGTCGGTGCCCTCGAAGTCGGTGCCGAACGGGTGGCTGAGGCTCGGCGGGGCGTACAGCGCGTCGTCGTCACGCGGCAGGTGGGCGGGGTAGAGCAGCGGCCCGGCCACGCCCATGACCGCGAACAGGGCGCAGATGGCGACGCCGGCCATGCGGCTCGGCTTGCGCCGCAGCACCCGCCACACGCCGCGCCAGAAGTTGCGCCGCAGGGTGGCCCGGCGGCTCCTTCCGGCTGCGCCGGGCAACGCGGTGACGGTCATGCGGTGCCTCCGCTTCTCACTCGGGGGTCGATCACGCTGTAGAGCAGGTCGGCGACGATGTTGGCCACGACGATGCCGATCGTGATCACCAGGAAGGTGCCGCCCATCAGGGCGTAGTCGCGCGAGCTGATGCTGTTGACGAGCAGCAGCCCGAGGCCGGGGTAGTTGAAGATCTCCTCGATGAAGATCGAGCCGCCGAACAGCATGCCGATCGACAGGGCCAGGATCGTGAACAGCGGCAGGATCGCGTTCCTGGCGAGGTAGCGGAACACGATGCCGCGCCGCAGCCCGCGCAGCTCGGCGGCCAGGATGAAGTCGTCGCCGAGCACGGTCACGACGTTCGACTTCATCGCCAGGATCCAGCCGCCGTAGCTCGCCAGCGTGTACGTCACGACCGGCAGCACCGCGTGCCGTACCAGCGAGCCGAGGTATCCGGCGTTCAGGCCGGGGGTGAACTCCACGTCCACCGGGCCGCCGGAGGGCAGGATCGGCCACAGCGTGGCGAAGATCGCGGTGAGCAGCAGGCCGATGACGTACACGGGGACGCCGTGCAGCAGCGAGCCGGACAGGGCGAGCAGGTCGCCGAGCCTGCCGGAGCGCCGGACCGCGGCGTACACGCCCATGGTCACGCCGAGCAGGAAGCTGAGCAGCGTGCCCGCCAGCACCGGCAGCACGGTCCAGGAGGCCGCCGAGCCGATCAGGCTGGTCACCTCCACGCCGGGGGTGCTCAGCGAGCGCCCCAGGTCGAAGTGGAGCAGCGAGCCCATGTAGCCGGTGTACTGCTCCCACAGGCTGCCCTTGGGCAGGAAGCCGTACAGCACGGCGGTGGCGCGCTCGGCCTGGTCGGGGGACATGCCCTTCTGCAGCATGCTCTCGTACATGGCCAGCACGGGGTCACCGGGGATCTCCCTGATGATCACGAAGCTGATCGTGGCGACCAGCCAGATCATCACCAGGCCGCGGGCCACGTGGCCCGCCACCCGGCGTGCCAGGGCGCCCGCGCGGTTCGCGGTTGCTCGGGTCACGGCTGCCTCTTTCTGATCATGCCGAGCTGCATCCACACGCCCGACGACAGCCGCAGCATCTCGCTGTCGTCCGGCGGGAAGCCCGTGTAGCGGGAGGTGTTGACGAACTGGGTGTTGACGTAGTCCCACAACTGGACGGCGGGAAGCTGCTCGTTGGCGATCCGCGCCAGCACGCCGACGATCCGGCGCTGCTCGCCGGGCGAGACGTAGTTGAGCCGGCTGGTCAGCTCGCCGGGATCGACGAGTCCTTCGCCGGCGACCTCGACGGTCCGGGGCCCGCCCATCCAGTTGCCGCCGGTGCCCGGCGGCACGTGGGTGAGCCTGCCGCCGAACATCTGCCAGCCGTTGGCCTGGCCGAACAGCCGCTGGAAGATGTTGTACGGCGAGGGCCCCAGGCCGATCAGCCAGAAGCCGAGGTCGTACTCGCCCTTGGCCAGCTCGCTGAGGTAGAGGCTGTAGTCGGCGGCGGTCAGCACGGTCGCGTCGATGCCGTGGTCGCCGAGCCCGCTGCTGATCGACTTGGCCGCCGAGACCCAGTCGGAGAACGAGGCGGGCACGTGGATCTCCACCTTCCACGGCGACCCGTCGGGCATCGTCCACCTGCCGTCGCGCAGCTTCATGCCCGCCGCCCGCAGCTCGGCCGCGGCCTTGGCCGGGTCCAGCCGGTACGGTTCGAGCTCGGCGAAGCCGTCGCCGAGCCAGGCGCGGGCCGCCTTGGCGTGGATGCCGGACGTGGTGGCCGCCGGCGTGCCGCCCTCGGGCGCGGCGATCCTGGTCACCTGCTCCCGGTCGATCAGGTACGCCAGCGCCCGGCGCACGTGCACGTTGTCGTACGGCTTGTGCGACTGGTTGAAGGCCAGGGAGGTCGCCACCGGGGAGTAGCCGGTGATGACCTGGCTGCCGCGCGCCCCGCGGATGCGCTCCATCACGGCGGCGGGCACCGAGGTGAACGGCGCGTTGTCGAGCTGCCCGGAGATGAGGTAGTTCCAGATCTGCTCGTTGCCGGTGTAGTTGAGCACCTTGACCTTGTCGGGGCCGATGGCGCGGCTGTTGTAGAAGTAGGGGTTGCGCCGCAGGAGCGCGGCGCCCGGGTTGACCCGCTCCAGCACGAACGGCCCGGCCGAGACGTCCTGCTCCGGGCTGAAGGCGATGACCTTGTCGGCCAGCCCGGTGATCACGGCCTTGGCCCGCTCGCCGGCGGGGCCGCGGTCGTGCTGGGCCACCTTGAGCGTGTCCCAGAAGCCGCGGGGCAGCAGCGCGCCGTAGACGTGCGCGGGCACCACGACGGTGGACAGCAGGTTGGCCAGGAAGGCGGCGCTGCGGTTGGCGCCCTGCGTGACCCTGATGGTCTTGGCGTCCAGCACCCGCACGTCGGCCGCCGCGCCCGCCGCCTTGGGGTCGAGCGCGTACGCCGTGCCGCCCTGGGTGTAGGCGAGCCCGATCGAGACCCTGACGTCCTCGCTGGTCACCGGCTTGCCGTCGGACCACCGGGCCTCGGGCTGGAGGTGGATGTCCACCTGCGCGCCGTCGGGGCTCTGGGTCCAGCTCCGCGCGAGGGCCGGGTAGAACCGGTTGGGGTCGGTGGGGTGGTTCCTGGCCCAGGCGAGCGCCATCCCGTTGTAGCCGGTGAAGACCGAGCCGACGGGGTTGAAGGGGTTGATCGGCGCGCTGGCGTTGATCTGCTTGGTGCCGTCGATCGTGGTGTAGACGTCCACCTCGGCGCCGGCGTCGGTGGCCGCGGCGCCGCCGCAGGCGGTGGCGGTCGCGGTGACGATCGCCATCAGAGCCGCGAACGTCGCGAGTCGCTTCATGGGCTGCTCCTGGTTCCCGATTGCCTGGACACTACGGGGGCGTTCCAAGGAGCGTCAATAATTTCCATCGCTGGAGACAGCTCTGGAAGTTATTTTTACTTACCGCTCCGACCTGCGAAGACGTCGTTCGCGAGCCCCATGGTAGGCGAGCCCCGCGGCCGTCCAGGCCGCGCAGACGGCGTACGGGCGCCAGTCGGCGACCAGGCCCAGCACGGCGATGGCCGCCGCCGCGGCCATGCCGAGGACCGCCGGCGCGGCCAGCCACGGCCGGGGCAGGCGCAGCCGGGCCCGCGCGTGCACGTCCGGGTGCGAGCGCGCGACGTTCAGCGCCGCCAGGCAGGTGCCGCCGTACTTCAGCATCGCCGGGACGTTGACCGCGAGCAGCAGCGGCAGGACCTCCCGCGACAGCAGCAGGCCCAGCGACGCGGCGGCGAAGGCGGTCGCGGTGGCCACGTGCGGCGTGCCCCAGCGCGGGTGGACCCGGCCCAGGGCGGCCGGCAGCGCCCCGGCGCGGCCCATCGCGAACAGGTACCTGCTGAAGATCAGGAACGTCGCGTTGACCGACTTGACCAGCGCCAGCGCCGCCGCCCCGGCGATCAGCGGCGCGCCGTGCGGGCCCAGGGCCGCCTCCGCGGCCGTCACCAACGGGGCGTCGCTCGCCGCCAGCGCCGCCGGCCCCACCGCGGCCAGCGCCGTGACGGCGACGGCCAGGTAGACGCCCAGCGCCAGGACGAGGGCCAGGACGAGCCCCAGCGGCACCGACCGGCGGGCGTCGGCCACCTCCTCCCCCACCTCGGTGGCGCCCTCGATGCCCAGGTACAGGGTGACCAGCAGCGGCAGGGCGGCCAGGACCGGCTCCCAGCCCGGGAAGGCCGGGCCGGACGGGCCCGCGCCGAGCCGGGGCGCCCCGGCGGCCACGAAGACCGCGAACGCCGCGAGGAGCAGGAGCATCATCACCGTCTGCGCCCTCGCCGCGACCGCGACCCCGAAGTGGTTCAGCGCGTAGACCAGCAGGAGCAGGCCCCCCATCACCGGCCAGTCCGGCAGGCCGGGCCACAGCGCCGCGGCGTGGTCGGCCAGCACCCGGGCCATAAGCACCATGATCGCCACGCTGCCCAGGACGCGCAGCCACGAGATCGCGAAGGCCGCGCGCGGGTGCACGAAGGCGTGCTGCCACTCGTACGAGGCGCCGGTGCGGGGCACCGCCGAGGCCATGAACCCGTAGACCAGGCCGAACACCGCCATCGGCGCGGCGGCCAGCGCCACCGCCACCGGCAGGCCGCCGCCGCCCGCCCCGGCGGCGGGCCCCAGGACGGTGAACACCGAGGCGCCCATGGCCGTGCCCGCGCCGAGCATGACGACGTCGGCCAGGCGGACCGACCGCCGCAGCGCGCCGCTCGCGGCGTCCACCCCACCTCCCGGCCCGGCCCCCGTCACGAACGGGGAGAAATGCTACCGGCCCCGCGGGTCAGCACGCCGAGCCGTGGGCCCACATCGTGTTCAGCCGCGCCACCGTGGCCAGGTACGCCTGCTCCTGCGCCGGGGTGAGCACCACGTCGGCCCCGGGCCCGGCCGCCGCCAGGCACTCGCGCAGCAGGATCGACTCGGCCGTGTCGGCCAGGTCCAGCAGGCCGCTGAGCGCGGCGGCGGCGGCGACCAGCGCGGTGCCGGGCAGCCCCCTGCCCCCCGACTCCAGCGCCGCGCGCACCACTTCCCCGCCTCGCACCCCGCCCCCGCCTCGCATCACGCCCCCGCCTCGTGCGGCGCTCCCGAGCACCGCGGCGGCCGACGACAGCATCGCCACGTCCACCGGATCGACGTCCACCAGACGCAGCGGGACGTGCTCGACCCGGCCGCCGGGGCCGTACACCCGCCCGGCGAGCCACGCCTCGGCCGCGCGCCGCCCCTGCGTCGGGCCGACCGCCCGCCATAACCGGCGCAGCGCCCCCAGCGCGGCCCCGCGCGCCAGCGGGCCGGGCAGCGTCGCGCCGTCCTGCTCGGCCGTGCGCAGCGCGACCAGCAACTCCTCCAGCCCGGCCACCACATGGGCCAGCTCGTCACCCAGGTCGGGCACCAGGACCGCGCGGGGGCCGAGGCCGCTCACGTACCCTCCTTCGCCGGCCCGCACGGGCCGCTCAACGGTGACGATACGCCGCGATCCGGCCGTACGCGCGGGTCCTCATCGGCCGGGCCGGCGCGGCAGATGCTCCTCGACCTCGTCCCCGGGTCCCGGATAGGCCATGATCAGCAGTTGCTGGGTGACCCGCTCCTCCCCCTTCCACGGCCGCCACGCGAAGTGCACCCGGATGCGGTAGTGGCCCTTGCCGCGCACGGCGAGGTCGGGCAGCGGCTCTCCGCCCATGGGGTCGGCGAACGCGATCTCGCCGCTCGCGCTCCGCAGGCCGGCCTCGACGACCTCGTCCCAGCCCTTGGTCTCCACCGGCGGGCGGCGGGTGTAGGTCTCGGTGGTGACGCACAGGGGGGTATCGGAGTGGACGCGCACCTGGAGGTGCCCGGGGCCCGCCGCGAGCACGTCGCCGCGGTAGGGCAGCTCGTCCAGGAACGGATCGCCTTCCGCGACGTCCGGCTCGTACACCTCCAGCACGCCGTAGTCGGTGGACACCGAGCCGGGCTGGACCACCGCCGCGACCGGTTCGATCTTCGGCCGGTGGCGGGGCGTCGCCGCGCACTTCAGCCGTTCCTCGGCCGCCCAGATCGCGTACTCGCTCTCCGCCTCGATGCTCTCGGCGGCGGCGACGGCCGAGGCGGCGGGGCAGATGTGGGCCAGGGTGGAGGCCAGGCCGGCGACCTCGACCCCGTCCGTACGCGCGACACGGGCGAACTCGGCGGGGTCGGCGCGGGTGAACACCTCGCACAGGCGGCGGCCGTAGGCGATCTGGACCCGTGCCGGGGCGTCCTTGACCGGCGGCAGCGTCTCCGACCCGCGCACCCCGCACGCGAACGCCGGCTCGCCGCTGAGCTTGAGCGGCTCGCGGTGCGCACCGTAGTAGGGCTCCGGCGCCAGGCAGTCGTCGTCGCCGAGCACCCGCCCACCGGCGAAGTCGGCCACGGGCAGGAAGCACAGCGCCATGGCCGCCGCGACCGCCGAGGCCACGACGTGCAGCCGCGTACGGTGGGCGGGGCCGCCGCCGTACTGGAAGATCAGGATGAGCGCGGAGACGGCGAACGCGGCGCAGTGCCACAGCGGCGACACGCCGAAGACGATCGAGCCGTCCCGCTCCGGGTAGATCTGCGGGCCCGGGTACCAGAACTCCTCGCGCGGCTCGGGCCCGGCGGTGAGCACGCTGACGACCCCGGCGGCGATGGCCAGGAACAGCGCGCTCGCCGTCGCCCGCACCAGGCTCAACGTCCGGCGCACGACGGCGGCGAGCACCAGGACGGCCATGCCGCCCACGCCGGCGAACAGGTCCAGCAGCAGCCAGACGCTCAGCGGCACGGGCGCGCCGGCGGACTCCCGCAGATAGGACTCGATCACACCCCTCGGCCCGATCCACAGCGGCATGCCCTGGGCCAGGTTGACCGCGACGGGCAGCAGCGGCAGCACCACCGCGAGCGCGGCGAGCGGCCACCGGCCGGGCGGCCGCCTGACCGGCGCCGGTGAGAGCGCGGGCGTCGTGGCGGCCCTCGCGGGCGGGCCGGCGAGCTCGTGCGCGGAGCGCGCCTGCCACACCACCCGCAGCAGGCCCAGCAGGCCGAACGCGGCGGAGAGCAGCAGACCGCCGCGCGGGAACTCCACGGGCAGGTCGAAGGCGAACGGCCTCAGCACGTAGGACAGCGCCGTCGCGGCGGCCCCGATCCACACGGTGCCCCGGCTCCACCTGCCGTCGCGCGCCTGGGCGATCAGGGTGAGCACCATCCAGACCAGCCACAGCACACCGTCCAGCCGGGCGAAGTGGAGGATCTGCGCGACGAGGTGGAGGTCCAGCTCGCCGGCAACGTTCGCGGCGATCCAGCCCGCCTCGGCGACCACCCCGGCCACCAGCGCGGTGATCCGCAGGCCCCTGGACGTACCGCGCAGCACGAGGAAGAACAGCACGACGAGGACGAGCCCGGCGGCGGCGGGGACGAGGTCGTCCGCCCAGTCCGGCAGCGGCAGCGGGACCGCGTCGGCCAGCCCGCAGACCACGTTGAGGTACAGCGCCGCACGCAGCCACCGGACCGCCCGGCCGCTCCGCACCGGGTCTCCCGCCGCCCGCCCGCGCAGGACCTGCCACAGCACCCAGCCCTGCCCGGCGCCGACCAGGACCAGCGCCAGGCTCACCGGCCACGAGGAGGCGCCGGTCTCCTCCTCGCCGAACCACGCCACGCCGAACGTCACCACGCGGAGCAGGCCCGAGTCGTCGCCGCTCACCAGCGCGAGGACGCCGAGCACGACGACGAGCAGGGCGTATCCGGCCGCGACCACCGCGGCGAAGCGCCCGAAACGGTAACGGCGCACTGCACTTCCCCGGGGGTCGGGCCGACGGGTCGCCCCACCCTAGCGGTGCGCCGCCGCACTGTCGATCTTGCGATGTGCCGTCCCCGGCCGGGGAGGCGGGCCGGCCGGGGACGCGGCGGCGAGTCACCTCATGGGACTGGGACGGCTCAGGCGACCGTGCAGGCGGTGCCGTTCAGGGCGAAGGCGGCGGGCTCGGCGGTGTCGCCGGAGTGGGTGCCCTGGAAGCCGAAGGTGACCGATCCGCCCGGGGCGATGGCGGCGTTGTAGGACATGTTCCGCGCCGTGACCTGGCCGGTCGCGGGCGTGACGGTGGCGTTCCAGGCGTTGGTCACCGACTGGCCCTGCGGCAGCGTGAACGCCAGCGACCAGCCCTGCACCTGGGCGGAGCCGGTGTTGGCGATGGTCACCGAGGCCGTGAAGCCGGTGTTCCAGGAGCTGACGGTGTAGCTCACCCGGCACGGGCCCGAGACGGTCGGTGTCACCGTGGGGGTCACCGTCGGGGTCACCGTCGGGGTCACGGTGGGCGTCACGGTGGGGGTGACGGTGGGCGAGCCGGTCGGGCCCTGGTTCAGGCCGAAGAAGCGGATCACCTCGGCGGCCATGCCGGCGCGCGGCAGGTCGTGCCCGGCGCCCTGGATGCTGATCGCCTCGACCGGGGCCATGCCGCCGGTGGAGCCGTAGCGGGTGCGGGTGTGGCTCGGCTGGGGCGTGTCGGTGTAGGCGGGCGTCTGGCTCAGGCCGTGGACGTTGGTCCACTGCTTGATCTGCTCCTGGAAGTTGGGGTAGCGCAGGGTGGAGTCCTCGATGCCGTGCCAGATCTGCATCCGCGGGCGCGGCCCGCTGTAGCCCGGGTACGCCGCGCGTACCAGGTCGCCCCACTGCTGCGGGGTCCTCACGAGCTGCCCGTTGGCGCACTGGCTGTTCCAGCTCGACCCGTCGGTGGTGGCGAAGCAGGCGAACGGCACGCCCATGAACGCCGCCCCGGCCTTGAACACGTCCGGGTACGCGCCGAGCAGCACGTTGGTCATCATCGCGCCGGAGGACGCGCCGGTGACGAACGTGCGGTCGAGGTCGCCGCCGTACCGCTGCTGGACGTAGCGGACCATGGACACGATGCCGACCGGGTCGCTGCCGCCGTCGTGCCGCAGGGCCTGCGGCGAGGACACGTCGAAGCAGGAGCCGCTGCGGGTGGCGGAGGGGTAGATGACGATGAACTTGTGCCGGTCGGCCAGGGAGGCGAACTCGGTGCCGGAGTAGAAGGCCGGCCCGGAGCCGGTGCAGTAGTGGACGGCGACGAGCACCGGCGGGCGTGCCCCCACGCCGTCGGGGACGTACAGGTGCATCCGCAGGTTGGTGGGGTTGGTCCCGAAGCCGGTGACCTCGGTCAACTGCGCCGAGGATGCCGGCGAGGCCACGACCAGCCCCATGACGGCCAGGACCGCCGCGATGACCGCGGCCCCGGCCAGACGGACCCGCATTCTCATGCTGGAACCTCCGCTCGCCCTCGAAACATTGCGATGATGGAGCGAAAGTTTCTCGAAGAACGGGCCGGCAGTCCGCCGGCCGGGCGAAGGTTGCCGCCCAGCGGCCCGGAAGGTGCGCCGAACCGCCGAAAGTTTCACCGGCCGGTGGCCGTCACCGCCAGTCGACGACCTCGTCGATCAGGCTCGGGTGGGCCCGCTTGACGTAGGTGACGTACTTGTCCATGTGCTCGAACATCAGGCGCTCGGCCTCGTCGGCGTCGCCCTCCTCGATCGCCTTGGCGATGGCGGCGTGCACCGCCAGCACCTCGCGGCGGCGCGACTTGGGGAAGACGATCCCGCTCACCCGCTCGCGGAACAGGTCGGACAGCGACTGACTGAACAGGAACAGCACCCCGTTGCCGGACATCTCACCGACCATGCGGTGGAAGTCGCCGGTGGAGGCGAGGTAGCCGGTCTCGTCGTCGGCCCGCCCCGCCTCGCCGCTCTCGCGCAGCCGGGCCACCGCCTCAGGGTCGCGCCGCTCGGCGGCGAGCCGGGCCATCACCGGCTCCATGACCAGCCGCGCCTCGATCAGCTCGCGGTAGGTCATGCCGGACACCTGGAAGTACAGGCTGGCCATGCGGCCGAAGTCGCCGGTGTCGGTCTCGGCCACGATCGGGCCGCCGCGGGGGCCGGGCTTGATCGAGATCAGCCCGTGCACCTCCAGGATGCGCAGCGCCTCGCGCAGGGAGCCGCGGCCCACGCCGTACTCCTCCAGCATCTGCGCCTCAGAGGGCAGTTGCGCGCCGACCTGGAGGCCCTCGGCCCTGATCTTGCGGACGATGCTCCTGGCCACCGCCTGGGCGACCTTGTCACCGCGCCTGATCGGTGTGCGAGCCCGCCCATCCGCCTCAGCCATGGCTCAGATCATAGCCATGATGATCCTCGACCAGGGAACTTCCCGGAAAATGCGTCCGCGACGCGAGCGCCGCGCGACCTGGTTCCACATGTATGCCAATGCTACTATTCATGCGCATTGATATTCCACGGAGCCCAGGAGAGATGGCAGTGATGTCGTTGCGCCCGCCGAAGACGGCCATGCTCCTCGCCCAGCGCATCGTCGCCGACATCAACCGCCGGGGCAACACCGTCGGCGACCGGCTGCCGCCCGAGCGGGTCATGCTCGACGAGTACGACGTGGGCCGGGGCACCCTGCGCGAGTCGCTGCGGTTCCTGGAGCTTCAGGGCGTGCTGTCGCTCAAACCGGGCCCCGGCGGCGGCCCGGTGGTCCAGCGCCCCGACGCCGGCAGCCTCGCCACCACGCTGACCCTGCTGCTGCAGTTCGAGAACGCCCCCTTCCGCACCATCGCCGAGGCCCGCGCCGGCCTGGAGCCGATGATGGCCCGCCTGGCCGCCGAGCGGATGAGCCCCGAGCAACTGGACGCGCTGGGGGCCAGCGTGGACGCCATGCGCGAGCACCTTGAGGACCAGGCGGTGTTCCTGGAGGAGAACAAGCGCTTCCACGACATCATCGCCCACGGCTCGGGCAACGTGATGTTCGGCTACCTCATCGACGCCCTGCTGGGCATCCTGGACGGCTCCGCGATCGGCATCGACTACCCCGAGGTGCGCCGCTCGGCGGTGCACAAGGCCCACCTGCGCATCTACCAGGCGCTGAAGAACCGCGACCCGGAGTCGTCGGCCGAGGCCATGGCCCGGCACATCACCGAGTACGTCCGCTACGCCGAGCGCAAGTTCCCCGAGGTCCTCGCCGCCCCCATCGTGTGGGCGAACCTGTGAGCGCCACGCCCGCCGCCGCAACCGAATCGGCCCGAGGACGATCCTGACCGCCCTGACCGGGTAGGGCGGACAGAGAGTGGACGAACACTCCTTCGGGGAGGAGGAACATGACCACCGAAACCAGGCAACCGGCCAGGCAGACGACCGAGACGAGGCCCGAGAGCACCGAGCGCGAGTCACGGGACGAACTGCTCACCCTGAACCTGCCCATGGTCTCGTTCCAGGTGCACCGCCCGCACATGCCGCAGATGCGCAGGCCGCAGATGCGGATGCCGCACGTGGACACCGAACCGGCCCGCAAGGCAGTGCGCAACGCCCGCACCGCCATGCCGCCGCCGGAACGCATCGCCTACTACGGCGGGCTGGGCGCCCTGGCCGCGTTCGGGGTCATCGAATGGCCCGTCGCCGCGGCGATCGGCGCCGGAACGGTGATCGCCCAGCGCGCCCGGGGCATGCGAAGGGCCGAGCCCTCGTCCGAGACCGCGCGACCGAAAACCGAGGCCGCAGCCGAACCCACCGCCGAGACCGCCGCCGAGAAGCCGAAGAGGGCCTCAAGAACGCCGAGGGCGTCGAGCGAGACCCCCTCGGACGCCGCCAAGACGGCCAGGGCAAGGGTCCGCAGCGCCAAAACCAAGCCCACCTGACCACCACACCCAACAGGGGCGCCGGCCACCCGGCGCCCCCGCCACGCCCGGCCCGTCCCCATGTCCCCTCCCCCGCTCACACCCACACCGCTCCCCACACACCAGGCCCGTTTCCGGACACTCCCACGCCTGTTCCCCGCGCACGCCGCCCTCGGTTCCGATACCGATGCGCATCCCACACCCACCCGGGTCCGCTCCCCCACGCACGCCCAACCCGGTACCCGGAGAGACCCACACCCGCTCCCCACGCACGCCCGCGCCCGGTCGCCGTCGCTGCCAGGCTGGAACGCGGCACGACCTGCGCGACGGCCACGCCACGGCCGGCGTCGCCCAGGCCCACGCCCGCTCCCCCGCGTAGGCCCGACCCCGCACCTCCGATATCATGTTCATGGTTATCACGCTTAGGAGAGGGCGACGAGATGGGCGAGGCCGACGTGGAGGCGCTGGCGGAGCGGGTGGCGCGGCTGGAGGCGGCGGAGGCGGCCAGGGAGCTGACCGCGGCGTACGCGCTCGCGCTGGACACCAAGGACCTCGACGCGCTGGCCGCGCTGTTCACCGAGGACGCGGTGCTGCACGCCGGGCCGCGCACGCTTCGCGGGCGCGAGGCCGTGGTGGGGTTCTTCCGCGACGCGCTCCTCGCGGACCCCGGCACCAAGAAGCACCTCATCATGAACCACCGGGTGACCCACCCCGCCCCGGGCGAGGTGCGGGTGGAGTCGTACTTCATGTACACCTCGACCGGGCCGGAGTCGGTGCTCGGCTGGGGCGGCTACAGCGACCTGGTGCGGGTCGCCGGCGGCTCGGCCCGGTTCGCGGAGAAGCGCATCGTGGTGGACGTCGCGGCGGACGTACGCACGGGCTGGGCGGGGCGGTAGCCCGCCGCCGAAGGTGCCGTCAGGCGGAGGTGGCGGTTGCGCGGTCGAAGGTGTCGGGGGTTACGCCGTACTCGCGCAGCTTGGCCCGCTGCACGCGCTGCGAGGGCGTCTTGGGCAGTTCGGCGGTGAAGCGCAGGAACCTGGGCACCGCGAACTTCGGGATGCGGGTGTCGCACCACCGCCAGATCTCCTCGGGGGTGACCTCCTCCCTGGTGACCAGGTAGGCCATCACCTCGTCCTCGCCCGCCTCGCTGTCGGCGGGGACGGCGATGACGCAGCACTCGACGACCGCCGGGTGCGCCAGGATCGCGGTCTCGACCTCGTAGGAGCTGATGTTCTCGCCGCGACGGCGCAGCGCGTCCTTGATGCGGTCCACGAAGTAGAACCAGCCGTCCTCGTCGCGCCGCAGGGCGTCGCCGGTGTGGAACCACAGGTTGCGCCAGGCCTCCACGGTGCGCTCGGGCATGTTGTAGTAGCCGTTGCTGCAGATGAAGGGCACCTTGGGCCGCACGACCAGCTCGCCGACCGCGCCGACCGGCACCTCCTCGTCGGTCTCCGGATCGACCAGGGCCACGTCGAACCACTCGTCGGCCTGCAGCCCGCACGCGCCCGCGGGGCGGTCCTCGCCGTACGGAGTCATGATCGGGGAGGTGGTCTCGGTGAGGCCGAAGACCTCCACGAACGCCTCGATGCCGAAGCGCCGCTTCATCGGCTCCAGGATGGTGGCCGCGGTCGGGGCGGCGAAGACGCAGCGCAGCGGGTTGTCGGCGTCGTCGGGCCGGGGCTGCTGCTTCCAGATGAAGTCCATCATCACGCCGATGAAGTTGGTCACCGTGACCCGGCTCTCGCGGATCTGGTCGATCCACCGGCTGGCGCTGAACCTGCTGCGCAGCACGAACCTGGCCCCCGCCACCAGCGCCGGGTAGGCCGCCATGAACTGGGCGTTGCCGTGGAACAGCGGCGTGACCGCCATCCACGCGTCGGCGGGGGTGAGCCGGGTGAGCGAGACGCACAGGTCGGCGAAGAAGTACATCTGCGCGTGCGGCATGGCCACGCCCTTGGACGGCCCGGTGGTGCCGGAGGTGAACAGCACCGCGGCCAGGTCGCGCGGGCCGACCTCGGGCAGCTCCGTCCGGTGCTCGCCCTCCAGTTCCTCCCAGGGGGCGGCCTCCCATCCGGCCTCGCGCAGGGCGCGGATCGCCTCCTCGGCCCGCCCGGTGTCGATCACCCAGAACTTGACGATCTCCTTGGCGGCCCCGGCGACGGCGGCGAACCTCTCGGCGTACACGTCGTCCACGACCGCGAACCTGGCCTGCACCGTTCGCACCTGGTGGGCGAGGAAGTCGTGCTCGTACGCCGTGTTGATCGGCACCTCCACCAGGCCGGCGACGGCGCAGCCGAGCCAGGTGCGTACGAACCTGGAGGAGTTGCCCGCCACGATCACGACCCGGTCGCCCGGCACGGCGCCCGCCGCGAGCAGCCCGCGGCCCACCGCCTCCGCCGCGGCGAGCGTCTGGGCGTAGGTCCAGGTGCGGCCCTCCTCGGGGGCGTCCAGCCAGACGGCGTCCGGGCGCGTCGCGGCGTGGTGGCGCAGCACCGTGGGCAGGGCCCAGCCGTCGCGGCCGGGGAAGGTGGGGCGCAGGTCGCGGTAGTACCGGAACGTCACCAGGGCTTCCTTTCTCCGCCGGCGGGCGGCGCGGCGCCTCCCGGCGCCCCTTGCGGGGCATCACCTAATCTATGGTTTCTATAATCATGAATCTAGCCGGGCGGCGAACCGGGGGGCAAGCCCCGGCCCGGCGCCGGAGGTTTGTGATACTGATCTCCCTGAGTCAGCTCTGGGGAAGGAGCGCGGGATGGCCGGCGACAGCGTGGTGATCGTGGGAGGCGGCCTGGCCGGCCTCCGTACCGCCGAGGCCCTGCGCCGGCAGGGGCACTCCGGCCCGCTGACCCTGGTCGCGGCGGAGGAGCACCTGCCCTACGACCGGCCGCCGCTGTCGAAGTCGCTGCTCACCGGGCAGGACCCCGCCCCCAGGTGGCTGCGGCCCGAGGAGGCGTACGCCGAGCTGGGCCTGGACCTGCGGCTGTCGCGGCGCGCGGTCGCCCTGGACACCGCCCGGCGCGAGGTCGCGCTGGACGACGGCGACGCCCTGCCGTACGCCCGGCTCGTGATCGCCACCGGGGCCCGCGCCCGCACGATCGCCGCCTTCGCCCGCCACGCCAACGTGCTCACCCTGCGCACCTGGGACGACTGCCTGGCCCTGCGCACGGAGCTGGGCCGGGCCCGGCACGTCACGGTGGTCGGCGGCGGGGTGCTCGGCTGCGAGATCGCGGCGAGCGCCCGGACCCTGGGGCTGGAGGTCACCCTGGTGGAGGCGCTGGAGCAGCCGCTCGCCCGGGTGGTCGGCGGCACGGTCGGTGCGGCGGTCGCGGCGCTGCACCGCGACCGCGGGGTCGATCTGCGCCTGTCCACATCGGTGGTGGAGCTGCTGGGCGAGGAGCGCGCCCACACGGTGGTGCTGTCCGACGGCGCCCGCCTGCGCACCGACCTCGTGGTGGTCGCCGTGGGCGCCGCCCCCAACACCGAGTGGCTGGCCGGGGCGGGGCTGGAGCTCGACGACGGCGTGGTGTGCGACGCCACCGGCGCGGCGTCCGCCGAGGGCGTCTTCGCCGCCGGCGACGTCGCCCGGCTGCCGCACCCGGCGGGCGAGGGCACCGTACGCCTGGAGCACTGGAGCGCGGCGGGCGACACGGCCGCGCTGGTCGCGGCCAACCTCTTCGCCGCCCCCGGGGAGCGCCGCCCGCTGAGCGAGGTGCCGTACTTCTGGAGCGACCAGTACGACGTGAAGGTGCAGACCCTGGGCCTGCCCGGGCACGGCGCCGAGCCGGTGGTCGTCGAGGGCGCCGCGGAGTCGGGCCGCTTCCTCGCCCTCTACGCCCGCGAGGGACGCGTCACCGGGGCGGTGGCCCTGAGCATGCCGGCCGCGCTCTTCCGCTGCCGGGCGACGATCGCCGAGCGCGCCCCGCTGTCCGACGCCCTCGCCGCGGCCCCCTGGACCCGGCGTCCCCGCACCCCCGCCTGACCCGTACGCCTTTCAGGAGGTGGGGCCGACGTCGGGTTCGGCTTCGGTCTCGGGGATGCGCGCCTCCTCGGCGTGCGCCTCCTCGCGCCGGCCCTCGTCCCCGGGCTCCTCGGGCTGCGGGGTGATCCGCCGGCCTCTGTCGGTCCTGCCGGTCCGCGCGGCCACCGCGTCGTCCTCGCCGCCGATCTCCCTGTCGGGGACGCCTGACCCGCGGTCGTCTTCGCGTTCCATCTCGTCCATGCCCCTCCGCTGCCCCCGGCGGGCCCGCCCAACCACCTTCGCCTCCCAGATGAGACAACTCTCAGTAACGTTGACATCACGAAGAGTCATGAGGACAGTGAAGGCGTCACCACATGAGCAGCGGCCTCTCGGGCACCACCGGCAACCCCCGGCGCCCGGCCGGGCCGCCGCACGTCGCTGCCCCCGAAAGGAGCAGAACCCCCGATGCCAGCTATGACCTCATCGCGTCCCGTCAAGGCCGCCACCGCCGCGCTCGGCGCCCTGGCCGCCGCGGTCACCCTCACCGCCGTCCCCGCGCCCGCGGAGGCACGCGCCCTGTCGATCTCGTGCGCCGCCTCCGGGCAGTCGCGGTTCAGCCCCGGCGTGCAGCTCCTCCCGCAGTCGCAGCAGGTCACCTACCTGGGCGACGAGCGCTCCTGCAACGACCACAGCGGCAACGGCATCACCGGGGCGCGGATCACCGCCGACTTCCGCGACGTCCGGCTGAGCTGCGTCGCCAGCCAGTACGTCTCGGGCTCCGGGACCGGGACCATCACCTGGGACAACGGCGAGACCAGCAGCGTCGAGGTGTCGATCGACGAGAGCCTGTTCCACCAGGCGTCGGTGTCGGGCGTCGTGCGCCGGGGCCTGTTCGCCGGCAAGCGCTTCACCGGGCAGTTCAGCACCGACCTGCTCGCGGGCGGGGTGAAGTGCACCGCGGGCGTCTTCTTCGGCGGGCTGAGGCAGGCCCCCTTCACCGGCGAGTTCAGCATCGGCTGACCGGACCGGGGCGTGCCCGCACCGCGGGACGGGCACGCCCCGCCGCACCGGCCCAGCAACCGCACTCGTCCGGGGCCGCAACCGCGCGCCGCCCCGCAACCGCACCCCACTCGGCGACCGGCCCGATCACCGGCCACGGCGGCCCATCATCACCACGCCCGGCACAGAGAGCCGATCCACGTGAAGCGCGGCCCTGGCCGCGGGCGCAACGACATCGCACCCGAAGCCTGGACTCCGGGCGCGAACTCGTCCTGACCGCGGGCCTTACAGCGCCAGCGCGGCGGCGGCCCCCTGACGCAG
The DNA here is from genome assembly GCF_014202315.1 of Thermocatellispora tengchongensis. Lineage (GTDB taxonomy): Bacteria > Actinomycetota > Actinomycetes > Streptosporangiales > Streptosporangiaceae > Thermocatellispora > Thermocatellispora tengchongensis. Next base: position 99,614 of record NZ_JACHGN010000026.1, read on the forward strand.
GGCCATGACCAGCAGGGTCGCGATCAAGGTGGCGATCACCAGCCAGCTCACCATGATGATGACCGTTGACCGCCGTGGCCGGCGCAGCCGCCGCCTCGCGTCGCGCGACTCGCGCTTGCGGGCGCCGTCCTCCTTGCGCTGCACGCGCTCGTTGAACGACTCCAGCCGCGCCGCGAGACGCGGGTCATCGTCGACGAGGTGGCGCTCGATCTGGGCCAGCGCCCTCTCCTCGTCCTGCGACCAGGCCATGCCGCACCTCCCGGAACGCAAGGTATGTGCGGAGGTTCTGCCCAATCGTGAAGATCATTAGCCGTTCCTAGGTCAGGTAATTGCGGCCTCTTTGAAGTTGCGATCAAGCTCGAACGGTTGTTCTAATCATGTCATGCGCTGGGACAACCTCCGGCTCACCGACGACGGCGAGGCCGATTCCGCGACGCCGCTGTTCGCCAGGCGGGCCGTCGCCCGGACCTTCGACACGCCGGAGTTCCGGGGCGTCACCTTCTACGAGATCCACGCCCGGTCGATCATCAACCGGGTGCCGTCGGCGAGCCGCGTCCCCTTCGAATGGACGATCAACCCTTACCGGGGCTGCACCCACGCATGCGTTTACTGCTTCGCCCGCAAGACGCACGAATACCTCGACCTCGACTCCGGGCGCGACTTCGACTCCAAGATCGTGGTGAAGGTCAACGCCGCCGAGCTGGCCCGGCGCGAGCTGGCCGCGCCCCGCTGGGCGGGCCACCACATCGCGATGGGCACCAACGTCGACCCCTATCAGCGCGCCGAGGGCCGCTACCGCCTGATGCGCGGCATCCTCCAAGCCCTGCGCGATGCGGCCAACCCGTTCTCGATCCTCACCAAGGGCTCGCTGATCCTGCGCGACCTCGACCTGCTGACCGAGGCCGCCGGGGTGACCGAGGTGTCCACCGCGGTCTCGATCGGGTTCACCGACGAGCAGATGTGGCGCGCCGTCGAGCCGGGCACCCCCTCACCGCGCAAGCGCCTTGAGGTGGTGTCCGCGCTCAGCGCGGCGGGGCTGCGCTGCGGGGTGCTGATGGCCCCGATCCTGCCCTACCTCACCGACTCCCCCCAGGCGCTCGACACCACCGTGCGCCGCATCGCCGAGTCGGGCGCCGCCTCCATCACCCCGATCGTGCTGCACCTGCGCCCGGGGGCCCGCGAGTGGTTCCTCGCCTGGCTCGCCCGCGAGCACCCGCGCCTCGTCCCGCGCTACCGCGAACTCTACGGCCGCGGCGCCTACGCCCCCGCCCCCTACCAGCGCCGCATCGCCGCCCAGGTCCGCGACCTGGCCACCCGCCACGGCGTCGGCCGCACGTCCCCCGGCCGGACCCGCCTCATCCGCCCCCCGGCCCCCACTCCCCCACCAGCCGAACAACTCACCCTCTTGTAGTGCGCTCCGCCCATTTGGGTATGAAGCAGACGTATCACCCGGACACATAGAGGGGGAGTCATGGGCGACACCCGTAAGAAACCCGCGAAGTCCTCGGCGAAGGCCAAGAAGGCCGCGATCAAGGCCACCCGCTCCGCCAAGCAGGCCAAGAGAGAGGCCAAGCGCGAAGAGCCGACCGAGTGACCCACGCGCACCCCACCCACTGAAATCCCCCCACCTCCACACACCACGACCCCACACCCAGCGCCACGGGCCACGACGCGGGGGCAACTTCATCGGCACCGCCGATGCACCGGTCGAGCAGCATCGAGCCGATCTCACCGAAGGGCGCGCGACAGCGCCGCACCTGCCGCGCCCCACCGGGTGTGGCTTTCGGAGCGGCCCATCGGGCCGACCACCCGTGCCTCATCCGGTCACCCGCCGACCACCCGCGACCCCATCCGGTAGCCCGCCTGCCGGGGGCTGGGCGATGGTCGCATCCACGGGAGTGGTGTAAGAGTTCGGCCTGGTCACAGGCGTGGCCTCGTGAAATGGCGACGGCCATCACGTGCTCCTGCAAAGGCGCAACTCAAGATCGAAGGAGATGCGCGCCACCGTAACGACCCCATCGGGCCGACCGCCCACGTTCCCATCCGGTCACCGGCCGCCCACCCGCGCCCGATCCGGTAGCCCGCCGGCCAGGCGATGCCCGGCCGGCACCCGCACCCGACCATGGGCCCCCGGGCCATGGGAACCGCGCCACATGCCCCACCCGCCGCATCCCACACCCGCGCGCCACCGCAACCGCCCCCACCGGGCCGACCACCCGCGCCCCCATCCCGTCACCCGAGACCAGGCGATGCCCGCCCCGGCACCCGCACCCGGCCACGGGGCCACCTCCCGGCCATGGGGTGCCGCGGGGTGTGTCACCGTTCGGGAGGAGGCGGCCGGAGGGCGTCGCGTTTCCGCAAGTTGCGGCATCCACCCCCATCCCGTCGGGCGCAAGATCCACCGTTGCCCGGACACTCCCGTGCCGCGCCACATGCTGCGCTCGCCCTCCCCGGCGGCGGCTCGGAGAGGACGGCCCCGGCGCTCCGGGGGCATCGGCCGTTGCCGGGTGAGGGGAGTGTCCGGGCAACGGGGCTCATTTGCAGGGCGGCATTGGGGGTGGATGCCCGAACTGCGGACGTGCGAGGCCCTCCCCGCCCTCCCCCTCCCGAATGGGGTCACACCCGGGGTGAGTAGGGGGCTGCTCATGTGCTCGGGGTGGGGGCGGTCGTACATCTGGGGGGACAGCACGGACGGCGGATGTGCGGCCGGGTGGGCCGGCCAGGGTGGAGGGTCCCATGACCAGGAAGTACTGCGTTCTGCGGGACATGAGCCGGGCGAGCACGAGCGGGCCCTTCGAGGCGGGGGCGGGAGTCGTGGGCGGGATCGGGCGGATCGGGGAGGTGGCCGCGGAGCCGCGGGTGGAGAGCGTCGTGCTGAGCAAGCGGGAGCTGCGCGACGTGGCCCGGGATCCGGAGGTGGCGGCGGTCGCGCCGGTGATGCCGACCAGTCTCGTCGCGCCGGTGGAGGCGGAGGGCGACGTGTCCGGCGGGGCCGAGCGGGCGGGGGCGGTCACGTGGGGGGTGCGGGCGGTGGGGGCCGACGTGTCGGCGTTCACCGGGGACGGGGTCGTGGTGGCGGTGCTGGACACGGGGATCGACCCCGGGCACGCCGCGTTCGCGGGGATGACCCTGGTCGAGGAGGACTTCACCGGGATGGGGACCGGGGACAAGGTCGGCCACGGCACGCACTGCGCGGGGACGATCTTCGGCCGGGCGGTGGAGGGGACGCGGATCGGGGTGGCGCCCGGGGTCCAGAAGGCGCTGATCGGCAAGGTGCTCGGGGACGACGGGTCGGGCAGCACCGAGGGGCTGATGCGCGGGCTGCAGTGGGCGCTCGCCGGGGGCGCGCAGGTCATCTCGCTGTCGCTGGAGTTCGACTTCCCCCGGCTGGTGGACGAGGTCGTCGGCGAGGGCATGCCCGTACGCGCGGCGACGTCGCTGGCTCTGGAGAGCTACCGGGCCAATCTGCGGCTGTTCGACGCGTTCATGCAGCTCGTCGCGGCCCGGGCCGGGGCCGCCGGGGGCACGGTGGTCGTGGCCGCGGCGGGCAACGGCAGCAGGCGGAACGCGAGCCCGCCGTTCGAGATCGCGGTCGCGCTGCCCGCCGCCGCGCAGGGCGTCATCTCGGTGGGGGCGCTGCGGGAGTCGGCGCAGGGGCTCGCGGTCGCCCCGTTCTCCAACACCTTTCCGCAGATCAGCGCGCCCGGCGTGGACGTGGTCTCGGCGAGCAGCGGAGGCGGCCTGAGGTCGTCGCAGGGCACCAGCATGGCCGCGCCGCACGTGGCAGGGGCCGCCGCGCTGTGGTGGGAGCAGGTGCTCGGCTCGCCGGTCCCCGCCACGGCGGCGACGGTGACCGCCCGCCTGCTCGCGGGGGCCACCGTCGCGCCGCTGGCCGGCGACGACGTCGCCGACCGGGGCGTGGGCATCGTCCGGGCTCCCTGACCCGGCGGCGTGGGCATCGTCCGGGCTCCCTGACCCGGCGGCGTGGTCGTCGCCATGGGTCAGCAGGAGGCGTACTCCTCGCGCCGGCGCAGCATGGCCAGCAGCATCAGCGGGAACATCGCCACGTGCGCGGCGATCATCAGGCCGCCCGCGTCGATCACGCCGGCCCACAACAGCGGGAACAGCGGCACGACCGGCACGAACATCGCGGCGCACATCTCCAGGGTCGAGGCCCAGCCGTGGCCGCGGAAGCGCATCCAGGCCGCCATGCCGATCGACATGTCCAGCGCCATGAGCAGGTACGCGGCCTCGGGCGCGCCGTCGTGCGAGGGGCTGAGCCCGACGGCGGAGCGCAGCAGGCCGAACACGGCCATCCCGGCGAACATCGCGATGACCATCTCGCCGTAGTGCCGGGCGAACCTCCACCACCCGCCCCCGTGCGGGGTGGTGGAGGGGGACGGAGCGGCGGCGACGGGGGTGTCGGAGTCGTTCTTGATGACTGTCATGCACTCACCGTGCCGGGACCGGCCCGCGCCGGTCGAGGGCGAGGGCCGGGCAGGTCCGGAAACTTGGGGTCCACGTCCTTGGAGCCCTATGGTGGTGCCATGACGGGACGCCGAGTGGTCGTCATCGGCTACGAAGCCGCCGCGTTGCTCGACATCGCCTGCGTGACCAGCGCGCTGATCACCGCCAACACCCAAGGCGGTGGGCCGATCTACGACCTGAGCCTGGCCACCCCCGGCGGGCACCCGATCACCACCGGCACCGGGCTGGTCCTCCAGGCCCAGGAGGTCCTGGAGCGCGTCACCGGGCCGCTGGACACCATCGTCGTCTCCGGCGGGATCGGGCACGTGGACGCGGCCGCCAACCCGCTGATCATCGCGCACGTGCGCCGTCTGGCCCGCGAGAGCCGCCGTGTGGCCTCGGTGTGCACCGGCGCCGAGGTGCTGGCCGCGGCCGGGCTGCTCGACGGCCGCCGTGCCACCACCCACTGGGACCAGGCGTCGGCCATCGCCTCCCGCTACCCGCGGGTCCTGTTCGACCCGGCGCCGATCTTCATCCGCGACGGTCACGTGGCCACCTCGGCGGGGGTCACCGCCGCCCTGGACCTCACCCTCGCGTTCATCGAGGAGGACAACGGCCCCGAACTGGCCCGCTCGGTGGCCCGGCACCTGGTGACGTACCTGCAGCGGCCGGGCAACCAGGCGCAGATGAGCATGTTCACCGCCGCGCCGCCGCCGGAGAACGGCCTGATCCGGCGGGTCGTGGAGCACATCACCGCGAACCTCGCCGACGACCTCGGCACGGCGGCCCTGGCCGCCGGGGCGGGGGTGAGCGAACGCCACCTCACCCGCCTGTTCCTGCGCGAACTGCACGTGACGCCCGGCCGGTTCGTACGCCGGGCGCGCACCGAGGCCGCCGCCCACCTGCTGGCCACCACGTCGCTGCCGATGGCCTCGATCGCGGTCCGGTGCGGATTCGGCACCGCCGAGACGCTGCGTCAGGCGTTCGCGGACATCTACGGGGTCTCCCCGTCCCACTACCGGCTGACGCAGGCGTCGGCGTAGCCGCTCGGGTGCCGGTGTAGGCGCTCAGGTGAGCAGGGTGTGCGCGAGGCCGATCACCGCGCCCGCGGCGATGTACCAGGCGTTGTTCAGCTTGGTCCGCCACAGCAGCACCAGGGTGACCACGGCGATCACCACCGTGAGCGGATCGACGATCGCGGTGCGGGCGAGCTGGTAGGACACCCCGGCCATCAGGGCCAGGGCGGTGGCGTTCACGCCGTCGAGCAGCGCGGAGGTCCACTCCGAGGAGCGCAGTTTGTCGGTGAGGCGGGTGAGCAGCCCGACGAACACGAACGACGGCAGGAAGATCGCCACGGTGGCCAGGAACGCGCCGACCGGACCCGCGACCAGGTAGCCGATGAAGGTCGCGGTGGTGAACACCGGGCCGGGGGTGACCTGGCCGATGGAGACGGCGTCGATGAGCTGCTGTTCGGTGATCCAGCCGAGCCGGGCGACGAAGTCGCCGCGCAGGAAGGCCAGCAGCACGTAGCCGCTGCCGTACAGCACCGCGCCGATCTTGAGCATGGTGCCGAAGAGCTGGGCGAGCTGCGCGCCCGTCGGGTCGGGGAACACCGGCAGCCCGGTCAGGAGGGGTGCGGCCAGCAGGCCGTGCGGGTTCCCCGCGCCCGCGGCCGAGCGCCCGAGCCGGGCCGCGGCGGCGAGCACCGCGCCGGCGGCCAGGACGATCAGCTCGTTGACCCCCAGCAGGTACGCCGCCAGCCCCGCGACCGCGAGCACGCCGAGCCACACGCTCTTGATCACGGTACGCAGCAGGCCGAACAGCGCGAACGCGACGATGGCGACGACCGCCGGGACGACGCCGTACAGGATGCCCGCCACGGCCGGCGTGGTGCCGTACTCGACGTAGGCCCAGGCCAGGGCGGTGACCATGAGCGCGGCGGGCAGGATGAAGCACACCCCGGCGGCGATCAGGCCGCGCCACCGGGCCCGGTCGTAGCCGAGGTGGATGGCCAGTTCGGTGGAGTTGGGGCCGGGGATCAGGTTGGTGGCGCCCATGAGGTCGGCGAAGCGCTGGTCGCTCACCCAGCGGCGGCGGCGTACCAGCTCATCGCGCATCATGGCGATGTGCGCGGCCGGCCCGCCGAAGGCGATCACCCCCAGCCGCAGGAACAGGCCGGCGACCTCCCGCCACCTGCCGCCGGACCCGGCGGGGCCGTCCTCGTCGTCACCGTGGCCGCCCGAGGGCTGGTCCTGGCTCACCTGGTTCCTCTCCGCCGCTGCGCGTCCCGCTGTCACGGGGCCGCCGGTAATGGGCCCGCGGTCACGGGCCCGCCGGTTATCAGGCCGCCTTTACGGGGCCCGATATCGGCAGACGATACCAGTGGGCGTGCGGCGGCGGCAGGGGGGAGGTCCGCCGGGCTCAGTCCAGATCGGGCAGCAGTTCCCGGGCCAGCTCGGCCAGCGCCCTGCGGTCCTCGGCGAGCGCCGCCCGCCCGGCCTCGGTCGCCCGGTAGACGCGGCGCACCCGGCCGTCCACGGTGCGCTGCTCGGAGGTGAGCAGCCCTTCGGCTTCGAGCCGGTGCAGGGTCGGGTACAGGGTCCCCGGGCTGATCGCGTACCCGTGCCGCGCCAGCTCCTCGGTCATCCACGCCCCGTGGATCTCCTGCTCGGCGGCGTGATGCAGGATGTGCAGCCGCACCGCCCCGCGTAGGAACTCCCGCATCGGACCGCCCTTCCCGCCGCCGTCACCGATATGACGAAACCGATATCGGCACCCGATACTAACGCCACCCTCCCCCGGCGGCGTCATCCCGTGAGCGCCGGGACGTCTGTGAGTGGTGGGGCCCCGGCGAGCGGGGCCAGGCCGCGAGGGGCCGAAGGAGGGAGGGGCCGGAGGCGGTTCGGGCAGGCGGGTCGTGTCCCCGTGCGCGGCGCGGCCGGACACAGTGCGAGGATTGGTGTGATCATGCGTGCGGGGAGGGACGATGCCGGCTTACCTCCGGTTTCCAACGATTTTTCGTGATGTGGTGGTCTTCGCTGCCGAGGACGACCTCTGGATGGTGCCCGCGGCCGGAGGGTGGGCGTTCCGGCTGACCGCGGGGGTCGCGGAGGCCGGGTATCCGCGGTTCTCCCCCAAGGGCGACCGGATCGCCTTCGCGGGGCGGGAGGAGGGGCCGGAGGAGGTCTACGTCATGCCCGCCGACGGCGGGGCGGCGCAGCGGGTGACCTTCCACGGCGCCCGGTCCACGGTGACGGCCTGGCACGGCGACGACACGATCGTCTACGCCAGCGACGCCGGGCAGCCCTTCGACGGGCACCGCCGGCTGCACCGCGTCACGCCGGGGGCCGAGGGGCCGCCGGAGCGGCTGCCGTACGGGCCGGCCAACACGATCTCGCACGGCCCCGGCGGGGCCGTCGTGCTGGGACGCAACACCGCCGACCCCGCGCGGTGGAAGCGGTACCGGGGCGGCACCGTGGGCGACCTGTGGATCGACCGGAACGGGAACGGCGAGTTCCAGCGGCTCATCGCGCTGCCGGGCAACCTGGCCTCGCCCTGCTGGGCGGGGGATCGGATCTACTTCCTGTCCGACCACGAGGGTGTCGGCAACGTCTACTCCTGCGCCGCCGACGGCTCCGGGCTGCGCCGGCACACCGATCACGCCGACTACTACGCGCGCAACCTGTCCGGTGACGGCACCCGGCTCGTCTACCACGCCGGCGGCGAGTTGTACGTGCTCGACCCGGACGAGGGTGAGGCCCGCCGCCTCGACGTACGGCTGCGCAGCTCGCACACCCAGCGCAACCGCCGCTTCGTGCCCGCCTCCCGCTATCTCGACAGCGCCACGCTCAATCCCGACGGCAGCGGCCTGGCGATCACCACGCGCGGCAAGGCGTACTCCTTCGCCAACTGGGAGGGCCCGGTGCGCCAGCACGGCGAGCCCGACGGCGTACGCTACCGGCTGCTCACCTGGCTCAACGACGGGGCCCGGCTGGTGGCCGCCGCCAGCGACGACGGCGACCGCGAGGTGCTGGTCGTGCTGACCGCCGACGGCACCGCCGAGCCGCGCCGCCTGGACCACCTCGACACCGGGCGCGCGATCGAGCTGGAGGTCTCCCCCGCCGCCGACAAGATCGCGCTCACCAACCACCGCAACGAGCTGCTGCTCGTGGACCTGACCGGCGAGGAGGCCACCGCCACCGTGGCCGAGTCGGGCAGGTACGGCCGGGTGGAGGAGCCCGCCTGGTCGCCCGACGGCCGCTGGCTCGCCTACACCTGCCCCGACAGCGCCAACACCAGCGCGATCAAGCTGTACGACACCGCGAAGGGCGAGACGTTCCGGGCGACCCGGCCGGTCCTGCGCGACTCCAGCCCGGCCTTCGACCCCGACGGCCGCTACCTGTACTTCATCGGCCAGCGGGTGTTCAACCCCGTGCACGACTCCCTCCAGTTCGACCTGGGCTTCCCGCTCGGCAGCCGCCCGTACGCCATCGCGCTGCGCGCCGACGTCGGCGACCCGTTCGTGCCCGAGCCCAAGCCGCTCGCCAAGAAGGACGACAAGGAAGAGGACAAGGAAGAAAAAGAGGAAAAGGGCGAGGAGGCCGCGGAAAAGGACGACGAGACCCTGCGCATCGACACCGACGGCCTGGAGCGCCGGATCGTCGCGTTCCCGGTGCCCGAGCGGCGCTACCACCGCATCGCCGCGATCAAGGGCAAGGCGCTGTTCACCTCCTACCCGGTGGTCGGCAGCCGCGAGGACGGCGAGCAGTCCGACACGGGCACGCTGCACGCCTACGACTTCGAGAAGCTGAGCGCCGAGGTGCTGGCGCGCGAGGTGCAGGACTTCCGGCTCGGCCGCGACGGGGCCACCCTGCTCTACCGCTCGGGCGGCCGGCTGCGGGTGATCAAGGCCGGGGACGAGGCGCCCGACGGCGACGGGACCACCCGGGCCGACGGGTGGATCGACCTGTCACGGGTGAAGGTGTCGGTGTGCCCGGACGCCGAGTGGCGGCAGATGTTCCGCGAGGCGTGGCGGTTGCAGCGCGAGCACTTCTGGACCGAGGACATGGCCGGCATCGACTGGGACGGCGTGTACCGGCGCTACCTGCCGCTGGTGGACCGGATCAGCACCCGGGGCGAGTTCTCCGACCTGCTGTGGGAGCTGCTGGGCGAGCTGGGCACCTCGCACGCGTACGAGAGCGGCGGCGAGTACCGGCCGCGCCCGCACTACTGGCAGGGCAAGCTGGGCGTCGACTGGGCCTACGAGGACGGCGTCTACCGCATCGCGCGGATCGTGGACGGCGACCCGTGGGACCCGGAGGCCACCTCGTCGCTGAACCGGCTCGGCGCCGGGCTGCGGCCCGGTGACGCGGTGCTGGCGATCAACGGCCAGCCGATCGGGCCGCGTGCCACCCCGGGCGAGCGGCTGGTCAACCAGGCCGACCAGGAGGTGCAGCTCACCGTGCGCCGCGGCGAGACCACCCGCACGGTGACGGTGAAGGCGCTGTCGGACGAGCAGCCCGGCCGCTACCGCGACTGGGTGGCGGCCAACCGGGCGCGCACGCACGAGCGCACCGGCGGACGGATCGGCTACCTGCACATCCCGGACATGGGCCCCGACGGGTACGCCGAGTTCCACCGCGGTTTCCTGGCCGAGTACGACCGCGAGGGGCTGATCGTGGACGTGCGCTTCAACGGCGGCGGCAACGTCTCGGGCCTGCTGCTGCAGAAGCTGGCCCGGCGCCGCATCGGCTACGACTTCCCCCGCTGGGGCGTCCCGGAGCCCTACCCGGCCGAGTCGCCGCGCGGCCCCCTGGTGGCGATCACCAACGAGTGGGCCGGCTCCGACGGCGACATCTTCAGCCACACCTTCAAGCTGCTCGGCCTGGGCCCGCTGGTGGGCAAGCGCACCTGGGGCGGCGTCATCGGCATCTGGCCGCGGCACCGCCTGGCCGACGGCACCGTGACCACCCAGCCGGAGTTCTCCTTCGCCTTCGACGACGTGGGCTGGCGGGTGGAGAACTACGGCACCGACCCCGACATCGAGGTGGACATCACCCCGCAGGACTACGCCCGCGGGCACGACACCCAGCTCGACACCGCGATCGACATCGCCCTGGAGCGCCTGGCGCAGCATCCGCCGCACACGCCCAACCCGGCCGACCGGCCCCGGCTCACCGCTCCGGTCCTGCCTCCCCGGACTCCGGCGGGGTGAGCCCGTCCCCGGCCGAGCGCAGCAGGCGCCCGGCCAGGGCCCGCACCTCCTCGCGCAGCGCGTCGGGCTCGCGGATCGTGAACGGCCAGCCCAGGCCCGCGAGCATCTGCGCCATCCCGGCCAGATGCTCGGCCCGCGTGCTCATCAGCACGCCGCCGGGGACGGGGTCGAGCGCGGCCACCGAGGGCGGCACCCGCCGCCGCACCTCCTCCAGCTCCGCGTGCAGGACCACCTCCACCCGGTGCGCGTACGGCACCGCCGCCAGGCCGGAGACCACCTGGCGCACCGGGTCGAACTCCTCCGGCTCGGCGAACTCCTCCTCGCCGGGCTCCACCGACTCCACCCGGTCCACCCGGAAGGTGCGCACCTCGCCGCGCCGGTGGTCGCGGCCGGTGACGTACCAGCGCCCGGCGTGGAACACCATCCCGTACGGGTCCAGCTCCCGCTCGCTGCGCTCGCCGCGGAAGGACCGGTAGCCCAGGCGCACCCGGCGCCGCCGGGTGGCCGCCTCGGCGAGCGCGAGCAGCGTACGGGCCTGGGGCGCCGGGGCGTCCCCGGCCGCGCGGGAGGTCATCTCCACCGCCTGCGACACCGCCGCCACCCGCTCGCGCAGCGCCGCGGGCAGCACCCGGCCGATCTTGGCCAGGGCGCTCTCGGTGGCGGCCTCCCCCACCGCCAGCCCGGTGCGCCGCCCCGCCAGCAGCCCCAGCACCACCGCGGTGGCCTCGTCGTCGGTCAGCATCAGCGGCGGCAGCTTGTAGCCGGGCAGCAGCCGGTAGCCGCCGTAGCGGCCCCGGCCGGCCTCGACCGGCACGCCCAGCTCGGCCAGGCGCGCGGCGTACCGGCGCAGGGTGCGCTCGTCCACGTCCAGCCGGGCGGCCAGCTCACGGCCGGTCAGGCCGGGGCGGGCCTGGAGCAGCTCCAGCAGCGCCAGCACGCGACTCACCGGATGTGACACAGATCACCTCGAAAATCCGGGCGGGTTCTGTCCGAATTCAAGCCTACGGTGGCGTCATGAGCACATACGTACTGGTTCCCGGTTTCTGGCTCGGCGCGTGGGCGTGGGAGAAGGTGACCGAGCCGCTGCGCGAGGCGGGCCACCGGGTGTACCCGCTGAGCCTGACCGGGCTCGGCGAGCGCGCGCACCTCGCCACCCCGCAGACCGACCTGGAGACGCACATCGCCGACATCGTCAACCTGATCCGCTACGAGGACCTGCGCGAGGTGATCCTGGTCGCGCACAGCGGCGCCGCCGGCGCGGTCACCGGGGCGGCCGACCGGGTGCCCGAGCGGATCGCGCGCGTGGTCTTCCTCGACAGCGGCCCGCAGCCCGACGGCATGTCGCAGCTCGACTTCGGCCCGCCCGAGCACCGGGCGGCGATGGAGGCGCGGGCGGCGGAGCACGGCGGGGGTCTGGTGCCGTTCCCCTCCTGGGAGGAGCACGAGAAGGCGGGGGCGAGCCTGGAGGGCCTGGGTCCGGCCGAGCGCGAGCTGATGGCCTCGCGGGCGGTGGGCCAGCCGCTGGGCACGATGGCCCAGCCGCTGCGGCGTACGGGAGGGTTCGGCAAGGTGCCCAAGACCCTGGTCGCGTGCTCGTTCCCGCTGGAGCAGGTGCACGCCATGATCGAGGCCGGGCACCCCTTCTTCGCCGAGATGGCCGGGTCCGAGTGGGACTTCGCAGCGTTGCCGACCGGGCACTGGCCGATGTTCTCGCGCCCGGATGCAACGGTTTCCGTACTCCTGAGCGTCTAACGATCAACGGGCAGATTACGGGGAAATTTCAAAATCTGTCGCGTTCAGCACGTCCCGTACGACCGGTGGTGAGTGGCCTCTCACCACCGGTTCTGGTTTTGCGTCGCGATCAGACGGCAGAGGAAGGTCCCGACGCGGAGACGAATAGGGGGTAACACACGGTGCGCAGGGTCATCGCACGACGGGCGGTACGGCTCCTCGAAGCGATCAACAGGCGCAGGGCGGAGCACGCCCCACCGCCGTCCGCCGCCAAGGTGCGCATCCTGCTCCTGCACGCCAACGGCATGGGCGGCACCATCAGGACGGTGCTGAACCTGGCCGGATACCTGGCCCGCGAGCGCGACGTCGAGATCGTCAGCGTGCTGCGCGAGGCGGCCGAGCCGTTCTTCCCGGTCCCGCCCGGCGTGCGGATCTCCTACCTGGACGACCGGCTCGCCCGGCGCGGCCCGCTGCGGTGGGCCCTCTCGCGCCGTCCCAGCAGGCTCATCCCGAAGGAGGAGGCCGCCTACCACCGCTTCACCCTCTACACCGACCTGGCCCTGCTCCGCTTCCTGTGGCGCACCAGGGACGGCGTGCTGATCTCCACCCGGCCCGGCCTCAACCTGATCACCGCCCGCTTCGCCGCCCCCGGCGTGATCACCATCGGGCAGGAGCACGTCGGGCTCACCTCGCACGCCGAGCCGATCCAGACGCTCATCAAGCGCCGCTACCGCCGCCTCGACGCGGTCGTCACGCTGACCAAGGCCGACCTGAGGAACTACCGCGCCACGCTGCGGCGCCGGCCCGGGGTGCTCACCCGCATCCCCAACGCGCTCACCGAGCTGGGCGGCCCGCCCAGCGACCCGGCCGCCACGACCGTCGTCGCGGCCGGCCGCCTGACCCGGGTCAAGGGCTTCCACAAGCTCATCGACGCCTGGCGGTCCGTCGCCGCCCGGCACCCCGGCTGGACGCTGCGCATCTACGGCGCCGGCGTACAGGAGGAGAACCTGGCCAAGCAGATCCACGACCTCGGCCTGTGCGACCACGCCTTCCTGATGGGCCCGAGGTCCGACATCGGCCCCGAGCTCGCCAAAGCCTCCGTCTACGCCCTCAGCTCGCGCCGCGAGGGCTTCTCCATGACGATCCTGGAGGCGATGAGCAAGGGCATGGCCGTGGTCAGCTTCAACTGCCCCGACGGTCCCAAGGAGCTGATCACCGACGGGCACGACGGCCTCCTGGTGCGGCGCAAGAACGCCGAGGGCATGGCCGAGGCCCTGTGCCGCGTGATCGAGGACGAGGAGCTGCGCCGCTCCCTCGGCCGCGCCGCGCTGCAGACGGCCGCCCTGTACACGCCGGAGATCGTCGGCAAGCAGTGGGACGACCTCCTCGCCCGCCTGGTCGAGCGCAGATCCGCCCCCGCCGCGCCCGAGAGCTGAGCCGGCGCAGTAGAGCCCGGTACTGCGAGCTCAGAACTGCGAGACCGGCCCGAGCTCCACCGGCTCGGCGATCACGTCCACCAGCGCGCCGTTGCGGTAGACCGTGATCGGCAGCGGGCGTCCGATCGCCTCGGCGAACATCAGCCGCTGCAGGCTCTGCGCGTCGCCGACCGGGCTACGCCCGGCGCTCAGCACCAGATCGCCCTGACGCAGCCCGGCCCGCGCCGCGGGTGAGCCCGGCACCACCTCCATCACCCGCAGCGCCGTGGCCTGGCCGGTGCGCCGGCGCAGGTTCTCCGGCAGCGGCGCCGGCGAGGTCACCAGCCCCAGGTACGCCCGCCGCACCCGCCCGTCGCGCATCAGCGTGGCGATGATGGACCGGGTGGTCGCGTTCATCGGCACCGCCAGGCCGAGCCCCACCCCGGCCACCGCCGTGTTGATCCCGACCACCCTGGCCTCGGCGTCGGCCAGCGCGCCGCCGGAGTTGCCGGGGTTGAGCGCGGCGTCGGTCTGGATCACGTCCTCGATCAGCCGCACGGCCGAGCCGCTGCGCGCCGGCAGCGACCGGCCCAGCCCCGACACCACGCCCGCCGTGACCGAGCCGGCCAGGCCGAGCGGGTTGCCGACCGCCACCACGAGCTGGCCGACCACCAGCCCGTCGCTGTCGCCCAGCACGGCCGGCTCGGGGGTCGGCCCCTCCGCCCGCAGCACGGCCAGGTCCGACAGCGGGTCCGTGCCCACCACCGTGAAGTCGCCCTGCGACCCGTCGGAGAACGCCACCGTCCCCGACCTGGCCCGCCCGACGACGTGCGCGTTGGTGAGCAGGAACCCGTCGGCGGTGAACACCACCGCCGACCCGCTCCCCTGTCCCGCCCGCACACCGGCCACCTTCGGCTGAAGTTCCCGCGCCACCGACGAGACGATCCGGGAGTAGTCGTCCAAGGCAACCGCCTCCTCGACATGAGGACGACAACGATGCTTACATCATTACGCCTCAAGTCCAGAAACGCGGTTTTCATTCCGCGCCTGTGGTTCTCAGCGGGTGGCGCCCCAGGTGAGCGAAAGGCCGTTGGCGGCGCGTTCGGTACGGATCTCCATCATGCTGCCGAGGATGGTGGCATGGTCGGACACCACGGGTGTGGCGTCGAGGGTGTAGGTGATCCGGGTGCTGACGAGCACCGGGCTGCCCTGCGGCTCGTGGAGGTGGCGGGCGGCGGCGGGGCCGAGCAGGCCGGGCCGGACCACCTCGGACGCCCGGGCGACCGTCACTCCCGCGTCGGCGAGGGCCGTGTAGAGGGAGACGGCGGTGAAGTCGCGGTCGCGGATCTGGTCGGCCACCGGCCGGCGGACCCAGGACACCTGGTGCACGGCGGGACGTCCCGCGAACTCGCGGACCCGCTCCAGTCGCAGGGCGGTGTCGCCGGGACGCAGCCGCAGCTCCGCGGCGATCCGGGCGGGGGCCCGGCGCACCGCCCGCCCGGCCACCGACGTGCGCACGTCGTGGCCCTGTTTACGCAGATCATCGACCAGGCTGCGGAGCGAGTCGAGCTGGTACGCCAGGTGGGGCGGGGCGACGAACGTGCCCCTGCCGGGCCGCTGCACGATCAGCCTCTCGTCGCTGAGCTCCCGCAACGCCTGGCGCAACGTCATGAGGGTCACCCCGTAGGTGGCGCTCAGCTCCCGTTGCGAGGGCAGGGCCTGACCGGGGGCGTAGTGTCCCGACCGGATCTTCGCGGCGAGGTCGGCGGCGATGGCGCGGTATCTTGCCTCGTGTCCGGCGTCGGGGGTCATCGTGGTCAGTCACACTCCTGGTCGAGGGCTTGCCGCAGGGTCGCGAGGAACGCCCGCAGGTCGTCCGGCCCGGCCCCGTCGAGCACCCGCCGCATGACCGCGGCGCCGACCACCACGCCGTCGGCGTGCCGGCGGGCTTCGCGCGCCTGGTCCGGGGTGGAAATGCCAAATCCTAGCAACACCGGCCGGTCGGTGACGTGCCTGATCCGCTCGGTGAGCTCCGCCGCCGAAGCGGCGAGGGCGGCCCGCTCGCCGGTGGTGCCCATCAGCGACACCGCGTAGACGAATCCGCGGCTGCGGCGCGAGATCTCCGCCAGCCGCGGCCGCGGCGTCGCCGGCGACGCCAGCAGGACCAGCTCGATCCCGGCGGCGGCGGCCGCGCCGGTCAGCTCGTCCGCCTCGTGCACCGGCAGGTCGGGCACGATCAGGCCGCCGACGCCGGCCCGGCGCAGCGCGGCGCAGAACGCCTCGGGGCCGTCGTGCAGCACCAGGTTGTAGTACGTGCTGGCGACCAGCGGCACGCCCAGGTCCGGCACGCCGGACAGGTCGGCGAGGATCCGGCGGGTGCTCGCCCCCCTGGCCAGTGCCGTGTCACCGGCCCGCTGGATGGTGACGCCGTCCAGCGTGGGATCGGAGAAGGGCAGGCCGACCTCGATCGCGTCCGCCCCGGCGGCGGCGAACGCCCGCAGGTAGTCCGTCCAGCCGGGCGTGATCCCCCCGGTGACGTACGGCATGAGCAGGCCGCGGCCGGTGTCCCGGCGGGCACGCAGGTGGCGCTCGACCGCGCCCGCGGCCAGGGTGGGGTTCGTCACAGCAGCTCCTTCAGGGTTGAGGCGTCCTTGTCACCCCGGCCGGACAACGTCATCAGCACCGTCGATCCCGCGGGCAGGTCGCCGTCGCCCGCCGCGCGGATCACCCAGGCGAGGGCGTGCGCCGATTCGAGCGCCGGGACGATGCCCTCGGTGCGCGCCAGCCGTACCGCCGCGCCCACCGCCTCGTCGTCGGTCACCGTGACGTAGCGGGCCCGGCCCAGGTCGCGCAGGTGGGCGTGCTCCGGGCCGACTCCCGGGTAGTCGAGCCCGGCGGCGATGGAGTGCGCCTGGATGATCTGCCCGTCGTCGTCCTGGAGGAACAGCGAGCGGCAGCCGTGCATGACGCCGAGCCGGCCGCGGGCCGCCCCGGCGCCGCCCTCCGCCTCGACACCGACCAGGCGCGCCGGGGTGTCGGCGAACCCGGCGAACGTGCCGGCCGCGTTGGAGCCGCCGCCGACGCACGCGACCACGTGGTCCGGGACGCCGGTCCGCAGCTCGGCGGCGCACTGCCCGCGGGCCTCGTCGCCGATGACCCGCTGGAACTCCCTGACCATCCACGGGTACGGGTCCGGCCCGACGACCGAGCCGATGCAGTAGTGGGAGTCGCCGGTCGCGCCCACCCAGTGCCGCATGGCCTCGCTGGTCGCGTCCTTGAGGGTACGGCTGCCCGCGGTCACCGGGACCACCTCGGCGCCGAGCATGCGCATCCGGAAGACGTTCAGCGCCTGCCGCTCGATGTCGCGCTCGCCCATGAACACCGTGGCCTCCAGCCCGAGCAGCGCGGCGGCGGTCGCGGTGGCCACCCCGTGCTGGCCCGCCCCCGTCTCGGCGATCAGCCTGCGCCGTCCCATCCGGGTGGCCAGCAGGGCCTGGCCCAGCACGTTGTTGATCTTGTGGGATCCGGTGTGGGTGAGATCCTCGCGCTTGAGGTACAGCCGCACGCCCAGCGCCTCCGACAGCCGGTGGGCCGGTGTGAGCGGGGTCGGCCGCCCGGCGTACACGGCGAGCAGCCGCGCCAGGGCGCCGCGGAACCCCGGGTCCGCCCAGGCCGCCCGGAACGCCTCGTCCACCTCGCGGCACGCCTCCACCAGGGACTCCGGCGCGTACCGGCCGCCGTACTCGCCGAACCGGCCCCTCGCTTGGGGCACGCCCATCGTCCCGTCCGGCGGGACCGGCTCACGCCCCGGCAACACGTCTCGCACGCCATGCTCCGATCGTTCTATAACTCTGCTGAGAGTTCTATAACAGTCAGTGTGGCACGGGCGGCGCGGGCGCGCCAGCGTCGCGGTTGACCGGAGCCTCGTCATGTCCTACGGTTCATTAGTGAAGTAATGAACCAGTGAAGCGGGGTGCCATGTTCGATGACCGCAGCCCGATCTACCGGCAGATCGCCGACCGCATCAAGGCGGAGATCCTGAGCGAGGCGCTGAAGGCCGACGAGCAGGTCATGTCCACCAACCAGTACGCCGCCTTCTACCGGATCAACCCCGCGACCGCGGCGAAGGCGTTCCAGCACCTGGTGGACGAGGGAGTGCTGTACAAGAAACGAGGTATCGGCATGTTCGTGAGCCCGGACGCCCGGGACATGCTCCGGGCGCGGCGCCGGGAGACCTTCTTCGCCGAGATGGTCGATCCGATGATCGCCGAGGCCAAGGCGATCGGGATCCCCCTGCGCGACGTCGTCACCCGCATCGAGGAGCTGGGGGGCGACACGTGAGGGTCGAAGTCGAGGACCTGGTGCTGCGTTACGGAGATGTCACCGCGCTGGACGGCATGTCGTTCTCCCTGGAGGGCGGCAAGATCTACGGGCTGCTCGGGCGCAACGGGTCGGGCAAGACCAGCCTGATGTCGGTGCTGGCGGCCTTCCGCAAGCAGACGGCGGGCCGGGTGAGCGTGGGCGGCCGGCCGGTGTTCGAGAACGGGGAGGCGGTCCGGGACATCGCGCTGATCCGCGACACCGGCGAGGCGGTGACGATCGGCACCGCCGAGGACGCGCTGTACTTCGCCGAGTGGCTGCGGCCGAGCTGGGACTCCGAATACGCCGAGTCGCTGATGGAGCTGTTCAAGCTGCCGCGCAAGAAGAACGTCAAGGAGATGTCCAAGGGGCAGCGCTCGGCGATGGGCGTGGTGGTGGGGCTGGCCTCGCGGGCGCCGCTGACCATGTTCGACGAGTCGTACCTGGGCATGGACGCCCCGTCGCGGCAGGCGTTCTACGACGCGCTGCTGGCCGACTACATCGCCCACCCGCGCACGATCATCCTGTCCACCCACCTGATCGAGGAGGTCAGCGGCCTGTTCGAGGAGGTGGTGATCATCCACGAGGGCAAGGTGCTGGTGCACGAGGAGAGCGAGGCGCTGCTGTCGCGCGGGGTGTCGGTGACGGGGCAGGCCGCGCACGTGGACACGTTCACCGCCGGGCTGCGGGTGCTCGGCGAGCGCCAGCTCGGGCCGACGAAGTCGGCGATGGTGTACGGGGAGCTGGACGCGGCGCGGCGCCGGAAGGCCGTCGAGGCCGGGCTCGAACTGGGCCCGATCAACATGCAGGATCTGTTCATCCACCTGACCGGAGGATCGTCGTGAGAGGTTTCCCGACCAGGCTGCTGGCCGCCAACGCGCTGATCACGGCGATGTTGTGGGCGGGTTTCGTGGCGGTGGTCGCGATCGTCGCGGTGGGGATCGGGCTGTTCGGCACGCTGGGGCGCAGCGTGTGGGAGCCGGCGTCCCAGTTCGTGCGGTTCTACGCGCTGTTCTTCGGCATCGCGCTGGTGCGCGAGTGGATGCCGCTGTATCTGGCGCACGGGCGTACCCGGCGGCTGTTCGGCCTGCACGGGGGGATCACGATCGCGCTGTTCGCGCCGTTCCTGGCGGTGCTGGCCGCGCTGGCGTACCTGGTGGAGCGGGGGGCGTACGCGCTGGCGGACGTGCCGCAGAACCTGGACCGCCGTCACCTGTTCACCGACCCCCTCCAGGTCCACCTGGTCCTGGCGGAGTACTCGCTGCAGTACCTCGCCTGGATCGCGGCCGGGGCGCTGGTGGGTGCCGCGTTCTACCGCTGGGAGGGCGGCGGGCTGCTGGTCATCCCGCTCGGCGTGGTGATCGTCGCGCTGGGCGAGGCCGCCACGGGTGACGCGCTGCCGCTCATCGGGGAGCGGCTGGGCCTGGCGCTGCCGCAGATTCCCGCGGTGGCCGCCCTGGGGGCGGCCCTACTGGGCGCGGCACTGACCTGGATGATCGTGCGGGACGTCCCGGTGCGTAACCGCGCATGATGAGGGTAGCCGCTATGCTTCGCTTCCCTGAGGTTTTCCGCACCCCCGGCTTGCGGCGCGCGTCCCCGACCAGGAAGGCCAACTTCATGTCCCCCATACGCAGGTGTTTGTAACCTTGATCCCCATGACGATGAGTACAGCGGAGATCGGAGGGATCGCCGGGTGGGCGGTCGGGTTGATGGAAGGGCTCGGCGAAGTCGGCGCCGGGATCGCGATCGCGCTGGAGAACCTGTTCCCGCCGCTGCCGAGTGAGGTGATCCTTCCGCTGGCCGGGTTCGCGGCGAGCCGGGGCGACATCAGCCTCTGGGGCGCGGTGCTGGCGACCACGGTCGGCTCCGTGGTGGGGGCGCTCGCCCTGTACGGCGTGGGCGCGCTGCTGGGCCGGCGGCGGACCATGGCCCTCGCGGCCAAGCTGCCGCTGGTCAAGACCGAGGACATCGAGAAGGCCGAGGCGTGGTTCGCCCGGCACGGGGTGAAGACGGTGTTCTTCGGCCGCATGATTCCGATCTTCCGCAGTCTCATCTCGGTCCCGGCGGGTGTGGAGCGGATGCCGCTGCCCACCTTCCTGCTCTACACCGCGCTCGGCAGCCTGATCTGGAACACCGCGTTCGTGCTGGCGGGCTACCTGCTCGGGGAGAACTGGACGCTGGTGGAGCAGTATGTCGGCGTCCTGTCCAAGGTCGTGCTCGGCGTGTGCGTGCTGGCCGTGGCCTGGTTCGTGGTGGCCCGGCTGACCGGGCGGCGGCGCGAGCGGGGCAGGCACCGCGTGTGACGACAGCAGGCGGGCGGCGGCACCACCCCTCCCGCACCACCCCTCCGCACCACGCCTCCCGCACCACGCCTCCCGCACCAGGCGGCCCGCACCACGCCTCCCGCAGCACCCCTCCGCACCACGCCTCCCGCAGCACCCCTCCGCACCACGCGGCCCGCGCGCCGGGAAGGCTGACGCGCGCGGCCCGCGCGCCGGCAAGGCTGACGCGCGCGGCCCGTGCTGAGGGCTGACGAACGCGCCCCGCGCGCCGGCCGCGAGGACTGACGCGCGGCCCACGCGGCGAAGGCTGACGGACGCGGCCCACGCGCCGCGAAGGCTGACGCGTGCGGCCCACGCGCCGCGAGGACTGACGAACGCGCGGCCCGCGCGCCGCGAAGGCTGGCGGACGCGGCCCACGCGCCGCGTGGGCTGACGCGCGCGGGCCGTGCGGCGGGTTGAGGGCTGACGGACGCTGGGGTCAGCCCTCCAGGGCGTACTGCATGACGCGTAGCTTGGCCTGTGCCTCGGCCAGCTCGGCGGCGGGGCGGGAGTTGCCCATGATGCCGCAACCCGCGAACAGCCGGGCGCGCGAGCCCTCGATCTGGCCGCAGCGCAGCGCGATGCCCCACTCGCCGTCGCCGTGGGCGTCGATCCAGCCGACCGGGCCGGAGTAGCCGGCGCGGTCCATGCCCTCCAGCTCGCGGATCAGCGAGACGGCGCTGCCGGTGGGGGTGCCGCCGACGGCGGCGGTGGGGTGCAGCGCGGCCACGACGTCCAGCACCGAGGCGCCGTCGGACAGCCGGCCGCTGACCGGGCTGGCCAGGTGCTGCACGTTGGACAGCTTCAGCAGCTCCGGGGAGTCGGGGATGGTCAGGTCCTTGCACAGCGGGGCGAGCGCGTCGCGCACCGACTCCACCGCGCAGTGGTGCTCGTGGCGGTCCTTCTCGGAGGCGAGCAGGGCGGCGCCGCGCCGGGCGTCGTCCTCGGGCGAGCCGCCCCGGGCGATGGTGCCGGCCAGGATCAGCGACTCGATCGCCTCGCCGGTGTGGCGGACCAGCAGCTCGGGCGTGGCGCCGACCAGGCCGGCGCAGGAGAAGGTGTAGCACTCGGGGTAGCGGCGCACCAGGCGGGTGAGCAGCAGGCGTACGTCGATCCGGTGCTCGGCCAGCGCGTTGAGGTCGCGGGCCAGCACCACCTTCTCCAGCTCGCCGTCGTTGATCCGGTCCACGGCGCGGGCCACGGCGTGCTGCCACTCGGGGGCGGTGAGGCTGCCGTCGCCGTACAGGATGGCGCCGGGGTCGCGCAGCGGGGTCACGACCTCCATGGGGGCGTCGCCGACGGTGGTGAGCCAGGCGCGGCCGTCGCGGCGGGCGAGGACGGCCTTGGGCACCACGAGCACCGAGCCGGGAGAGTCGGGGTCGAAGGTGAAGCTGCCGAAGGCGACCGGGCCCGAGCCCGGCCGGTGCACGGAGTCGTCGGTGTGGGCCTCGCCGAGCACCTGGGCCAGCCACTCGCGGGCCCAGGCGAAGCGGCCCGGCCCCGGCGGCACGGTCGTCCTGGCCGCCTCGCCCCACCCCACCAGGCCCTCGCCGTGCCGGACCCAGGCGTACGGCGCCCGCTCGGGCAGGCGTGCCAGCAGATCTCCCGGATCGGCGACGGGGACGGTGCGAACCATCAAAGGGCGGGTCAATCCCAGCGCGACACTCACTTTAGACATGCTAGGCGGAAACTGAACGTGTTCGACGGTGGGTCGCTCACTCACATGTTGCCCATGTGAACCGTGGGGTGAGCGCCGGCCCGCCCCGTCCGTGCCAGCACAGGTCCAATTCGCTGTCAAGGTAACCAAGGCAGTTGGTCACCTGGGGTCACGACCCGGCTTCGCGGTGATACACCCGAGCCAGATAGTGATCTCTCAGCGGAGGTGCCATGGTGCGCAGGACGGTCACCCTTGTGACGGGTGCCGCCATCGTCTCATCGGCCTGCCTGGTCTTTCCCGGGCATGCCTCGGCCGCGACCTGGTCACCGGGTGTGATGGCCGCGCTCGGCGACTCGATCAGCGCCGGGTTCAACGCCTGCGGGTGGTACGTCTCGTGCACCTCGCGTTCCTGGTCGGCGGGGGACAACTCCACCGTGAACAGCCACTACCTGCGCCTGCGCGGCGGCTCCCGGGAATCGGGGCGCAACCTGAACTTCGCCGTGCCCGGCGCCACCAGCGCCGACCTGGCCGGGCAGGCGCGGCAGGCGGTGCGCAAGGGGGTGGAGTACGTCACCATCCTGATCGGCGCGCAGGACGCCTGCGTCAGGGACGAGAAGAACATGACACCGGTGGCGACGTACCGGCGCAACATCGGCGCGGCGCTGGACGTGCTGCGCGAGGCGTCTCCGCCGGTACGGGTGTTCGTCGCCAGCATCCCCGACATCAAGCGGCTGTGGTCGGTGGGCAAGGACAGCACCCTGGCCCGCACCTTCTGGTCGGTGGGGCAGTTGTGCCAGTCCATGCTG
This sequence comes from Thermocatellispora tengchongensis, assembly GCF_014202315.1. Lineage (GTDB taxonomy): Bacteria > Actinomycetota > Actinomycetes > Streptosporangiales > Streptosporangiaceae > Thermocatellispora > Thermocatellispora tengchongensis. Next base: position 122,584 of record NZ_JACHGN010000026.1, read on the forward strand.
TGGAAGCCGACCTCCACCGCCAAGGCCGACAGGGCCCGCCGCGACCGGGTGCGCGCCCGCGTGGTGGACTACAACGCGGCACTGGCCCAGGAGTGCGCGGCCTACGGCCCGGCCTGCAGATTCGACCGCAACGCGGTCTTTTCCTACCCCTTCACCCTGGACCACGTCAGCAAGTGGGACTTCTTCCATCCCAACGCCGAGGGCCAGCGCATCATCGCCGAACGCACCGCCTTCGTCCTGCGCGGCTGGGACCTGCCCGCCCCGGTTCCCGAGGAGGCCCAACGCTGATCGATCCATGCCGATAGATCCATGAGGTGGGCGCAGGGCCCACGGTCATGACCGCCCGCGCGGTCACGGCCGTGCGCCCTGCGCCATCCGCGGCGGCTGCGCGGCCGCCCAGCCGGTGAACACCGCCTTCGGTGAGAGTCCGAGCCCGGCCGGCGGTCGCGTACGGGTCCTGTGGAGCCGCCTCATGGCCTCATGCCGCCGGGGAACCCGGTCCAGCGCAGGTCGGGCGGGAGGTGGCTCATGTCGTTGAACATCACGAGCGTCGGCGGCAGGCCGGGGCGGTAGTCGATGACCGTCAGCGCGGCGTTGGCGCTTTCCAGGCCGAGCCACCGCGCCGGCGGCGCGTCCAGGGCGTGCCGCACCAGCCACGCGATCGGGTACGCGTGCGTCACCAGCACCTCGTGGGTGTCGCGCCCGGTTCCCGCCGCCGTCGTGCCGGGGAACTTCGCGAACCGGGCGACCAGGGTCTCGGCGAGCTTATGGCCCGAGGCCGCCTCGGCGTCGTCGTAGCCGTCGAAGAAGCCGGCCCAGGATGGGGGTGTCTCGGCCGGTCGGGGAACGTAGGGCACATGGTCGATGAGTTCGGCGGCCTCGGAGACGGGCGCGTTTCCCAGGTGCCGGGCCATTTCGTGCGCGCTGGCCGCGGCGCGCGGCAGCGGGGAGTGCCACACGGCTTCGACCGGCAGGCCGGCGAGCCGTTCGCCCAGCAGTCGCGCCTGCCGGCGGCCGATGTCGGTGAGGTTTCCGAACGCGTCGGCCGCGCCGTGGCGTGCCAGGTAGAGGTGTCGCGTGGGCATGAGCGGTTGGGACGCGGCGCCCGAGCGGGCCCGCTTCCCGTCTCCTTTCGATTCGTGAGTGACGTGGGTGTGGGGGGTCTGTCCGGTGCGGCGGGGCGCGAGGAGGCCGCGCGCGGCCCCCCGGCCGGAGAGGCGGGGGATCGGTCACGCATCGGCCGCCGTGACGGCGCCGGTGGTGCCGTTGACGGTGATGGCGCCGCCGTCGCGGAGTCTGCTCGTCGCGTTCGGGATGCCGAGGACCGCGGGGATGCCGTGCTCGCGGGCGACGATCGCGGCGTGGGAGAGCACGCCTCCGGTTTCGGTGACGACGCCGGCCGCGATGCGCAGCAGCGGCGTCCAGGCGGGGTCGGTGAAGGGGCAGACGAGGATGTCGCCCGGGTGCACGCGCCCGAAGTCGCCGGGACCGCGGACGATCCTCGCGGGGCCGGTCACGACCCCGTGGCTCCCGGGTGTTCCGGTCAGCGTGGGCGCGGCGGCCGAGGGGTGGCCGGCAGGCGCGGGCCACGCCGGGGGTGCGGCGGTGACCGGCCGCGCTTGCAGGATCCAGGTACGTCCATCGGCGACGGCCCACTCGACGTCCTGCGGTCCACCGCGTACGGCGGCGATCTCCTTGCCCAGCTCGGCCAGCAGTCCGGCGGTCGCGTCGTCGATCGCCGGCCGGTCGCGGTCGCGTTCGGGCACGTCGGACACGACGAGCCGCCCGCCGCGCCGGTCGAGGCGGGTCCGCTTGTACGCGACCGTCCGGGTGACCGACCCGTCCTCGGCGACGCGGTAGGCGTCGGGGGTGACCGTGCCGCCGACGATGCTGGGGCCGAGGCCCCAGGACGCCTCGATGCGGGTCGCGTCGTGCGGGTCCGCGGGGGTGAACATGACCCCGGACACCTCGGCGTCCAGATGGCGTTGCACGAGGACGGCCATGGCGAGGCCGTCGAAGGCCGGGCCGCCGGAGGCGCCCTGGTAGTCGATGGCGCGCGAAGTGAACAGCGAGGCCCAGCAGGCGCGTACGGCGTCGGCCACCCCGCCGGCTCCGCGCACGGCGAGGAAGCTGTCGTGCTGACCGGCCGCCGACGCCTGGCCGGTGTCCTCATGCGCGGCGGATGATCGCACCGCGACCGGCGGATCGCCGAGCGCGCCGAGCGCGCGTACGAGCGCGTCGCGCAGGGTGGCCTGGACCGGGCGGGCCGCGACCGCCCGCCGCACGGCGTCGAGAGGGTCCGGCTCGCCGGCGAGCCGTTCGAGGTCCAGGTCGCGGACGGCGGCGTGGTAAGCGGCGAACGACACGACGAAGCCGTCGGGAACCGGCAGTCCCGCGCGAAGCAGCGCGCCGAGCGCACCGGCCTTGCCCCCGCACGTATCGGCGGCAGCCGACCTGAGGGGTACGATCATCCACTCCGCCTTTCAACAGAACATTGACAACAATTTCTTGATTGTGGATCATTAATGGCATGTCACGCAAGGAGGACATCACTCACACCGGGCGCGCGGACAACGCTCAGGCCGACCGCGAGCGCGACGCGCGCGAACGCCTGCTGCGCCGGGGCGCCGACGCGCTCGACGCCCGTCCGTGGCGCCCCTCCCCGGCTCCGCCGGCGGCGGTCGATCTCGTCCAGTTCGCCGTCTGGCGCAACGCCGACCTGGACTCAGAGGACATCCTGAGCGCGCTCACCCTCCTGCCCGCCGCCCGCGCCGAGGTCGAAGGACTCGAATCCGCCCTGCTGTTCACCGCCCGCAGCGCCGGGCTGACCTGGGCGCAGATCGCGAACGCGATGGGATTCAACTCCCCCCAGGCGTGCCAGCAGCACTACACCCGCCTGACGGCGCGCCAGGACGCCGGCTCGTGACCCGCGACTCTCCGCCCGGCCTGCTGGTCCTGCACGCGGTGCGCATCCTCGGGTTCGCGGACACCCCGGTGGTCGCGCAGCGGTACGGGCTCGACGCGGCCCGGACCGAAGAGCTGCTGCGCGACGCCGAGGCACGCGGCTGGGCCGGGCACACCGACTTCGCCGGCACCGCGGGCTGGTCGCTGACCGAACCGGGCCGCGCCGAGAACGAGCGCCGGCTCGCGGCCGAGCTCGCACGCGTCGGCGGCGCCGACGAGGTCCGCGACGTCTACCGCGAGTTCCTCCCCCTGAACGCCCTCCTGCTGCGCGCCTGCACCGACTGGCAGCTCCGGCCCACCGCCGGCGACCGGCTCGCCGTCAACGACCACTCCGATCCCGCCTGGGACGCCCGGGTCCTCCACGAGCTCGACGGCATCTCCCGCGCGCTCACGCCGCTGGCCGAGCGGCTCGGGAGCGTCCTGACCCGGTTTCGCGGCTACGACACCCGATTCTCCGCGGCCCTGGCGCGCGCCCGAGCCGGGGAAGGCGCCTGGGTGGACCGAACCGACATCGACTCCTGCCATCGCGTCTGGTTCCAGCTCCACGAAGACCTCGTCGCCACGCTCGGCATCGACCGGAACGCGCACCCTTGACCCGGCCGCAGGCGTACGCCCGCCCGCCCCGGGGCCTGAGGAGCCGGGGCCGGCGGGCGTCGCCGGTCCGCGCGTCTCGAACGCGTCAGGCCGGGACGTACACGACCGGGCCCTGCTCCACCTCGGCGCGGCCCGCGGTCACCGTCGCGATCCAGTCGCGGAACCGGTCCAGGTCGCCCTCGCCCACCGCCGCCTCCACGGCGACCAGGGCCGGGCCGTAGCGCACCTCGCGCACCGGGTACGCCGAGGCGCGCAGGTCGCTCTCCAGCCGGCCCGCCTGACCGTGCCCGACGCGCACCTCCATCACCCGCGCCGGGACCATCCGGATCGCCGGGGCGTCCTCCAGCGTCTCGCCCACCGCCCGGCCGTACGCGCGCGCCAGCCCGCCCGCGCCCAGCAGCACGCCGCCGAAGTAGCGGGTCACCACGGCCACGGTGTCGCTGAACCCCCGGCGCAGCACCGTCTCCAGCATCGGCGTGCCCGCGGTGCCGCCCGGCTCGCCGTCGTCGTCGCCGCGCTGCACCCGCCGGTCGCCGCCCAGCACGTACGCCGAGCAGGTGTGCCGGGCGCCCGGGTGCAGCCGCCTGCGCTCCTCGACGAACGCCCGCGCCTCGTCCTCGCCGGACACGCCGGCCACGGCGCACAGGAAGCGGGACCGCTTGATCTCGATCTCGTGCTCCGCGGGCGCGCTGACGGTGAGGTAGGGCTCTGGCACCCGCTCAGGGTAGTCCGGCCCGGCGCCTTTACAAAGTAGATCAGGAGGTGGGGAGCCCGCTCACCGGGAGTCCAGCGCCATCCGCACGCCCAGGCCGATCAGCACCGTTCCGGAGACCCGCTCCAGCCACCTGCGCACCGCGGGCCGGGCCAGCACCGCCTTCGCCCGCGCGATCAGCCAGATGACCCCGCCGTACCAGAGCGTGTCCACCACCGCCCAGATCACCGCGAGCAGCGTCAGCATGAGCGGCACGCCGGCCCCGCCGGTCTGGCCGGACGGGACGAACTGCGGCAGGAACGACACCGCGAACACCGCGGCCTTGGGGTTGGCGGCGCAGGTGCTCAGCCCGAGCAGGTAGGAGCGCCACCAGCCGCGGGGCGCACCGCCGGGCGCGACCGCCTCGGGATCGGCCGGCTCCGCGGCCTCGGGGGCGCCGCGGCGACGCCTGGCGCCCCACAGCGACTGCGCGCCCATCACCACCAGGATCACGGCGCCCGCGATCCGCATCACGTCGTAGGCGACCTGTGAGGCGACCACCAGCGCGCTCAGCCCGAACGCCGCGGCCAGCGCCCACAGCAGCACGCCGGTCTCGTTGCCCAGGACCGCCGCGAACCCCGCGCCCCGGCCGGAGCGGATCGTCTGCCGGAGGATGACGGCCGTGCTCACCCCCGGGATCATCGCCACGACGACGCAGGCGCCGATGAACGCGGCGAACTGGACACCATCCATGCCGCCCATGCTGTCGCCCGCCCGCCACGGCCGCAATCCCATTTTCCCCTTTTCCGCTGGGCGGCCGCCCGCGCAGACCGCAGCGGGCGACCGGCCGCCCGTCGCGGCGTACCGGGGGGCCGGTCAGTCCGGGCGCACGCCGTACAGGGCGGCCAGGTCGGCGATGGCCTCCTCCATCAGCTTGCGCAGCTCGGGCGGGCCGAGGACCTCCACGTCCGCGCCCATGCGCAGCAGCACCCAGCGCCCGTGCCGCAGCGACTCGACCGGCAGCACGATCTCGCGCCAGCCGTCGGCATCGGGCGGCCCGGCCGCCGCCAGCGCCGCTTCGGCGACGTCCTGGCCCGCGCTGAGGCCCAGCATCGGCTCGGCGCCGGGGGCGAGGCGCAGCCGGGCCTCGGCGGTGTACATGCGCCGCCGGAAGTCGGCCGACCACTCCTGCCAGTAGGCGGCCAGGTCGAAGCCCTCCGGCCGCTCGAACCGGCCGGGCAGCGGCTCGACCGACACGATCCGCGCGACCCGGTACGTACGCGGCCCGCCCCCGTCGGCGCCCGCGACCAGGTACCACGAGCCGCCCTTGAGCACCACCCCGTACGGGTGCACGATCCGCTCCACCTCGCGCGGTCCCCACCGCCTGTAGACCATGCGCAGCGGCCGCTCGTCCCACACCGCGTCGGCGACCACGCCGAGATGCGGCACCTCGTCGGCCTGCCGGTACCAGCCCGGCACGTCCAGATGGAACCGCTCGCGCATCCGCGCGGCGTGCGAGCGGGGCTCGGGCGGCAGCGCGGCCAGCAGCTTCAGCCCCGCCGCCGCGGCCTCCTCCCCCAGCCCCAGGTCCGCGGCCGGCCCGGGGAGGCCGGCCAGGAACAGCGAGGCGGCCTCCTCGGCGCTCAGCCCGTTCAGCCGGGTGCGGTAGCCGTCGAGCAGCCGGTAGCCGCCGGCGGGGCCGCGGTCGGCGTACACCGGGACGCCCGCCGCCGACAGCGCCTCGACGTCGCGGTACACGGTGCGAACCGAGACCTCCAGCTCCCGCGCGATCTCGGGCGCGGTCATCATGCCCCTGGTCTGCAACAGCAGCAGGAGCGAGAGCAGGCGGCTGGCGCGCATGCCTCCGAGTGTGCGCAACGCGGGGCCGCATTGCGAATCGCACATGCCTCATGTTCAAATGAACGCATGGAGAGTGCCGATCGGATGCGATCGATCCTGAACGCGCTGCGGGTCAACGACACCGTCTCGGTGGCCGAGCTGGCGGCGCTGCACGAGGTGTCGGAGATGACGATCCGCCGCGACCTGGACGAGCTGGCCCGGCAGGGCGTGGTGCGGCGAGTGCGGGGAGGCGCGATGAGCCTGCTGCTGCGCGGCGAGGAGCCGCCGTTCGCGGTGCGCGAGCGGGAGGCCGCGGAGGCCAAGCGCCGCATCGGCGCCGAGGTCGCGGCCCTGATCGCCGACGGCGAGGCGGTGCTGCTCGACGGCGGCAGCACGGTGCTGGAGGTGGCCAGGGCGCTGCGCGAGCGCCGCATCACCGTCATGCCGCTGGCCCTGCAGGCGGTGCAGGAGCTGGCCGGCGCGCCGCGCGTACGGGTCGTGCTGCCCGGCGGCGAGGTCCGCAAGGGCGAGCTGAACTTCACCGGCCCGCTGACCGAGTCGTCCATCCGCGCGCTGCGCTTCGACACCGCCGTCATCGGCTGCTGCGGCCTGTCGGCCGAGCACGGCATGACCGCGCACGACCTGCCCGAGGTCGCCATCAAGCAGGCGGCCATGGCCTCGGCGCGCCGGGTGATCGCGGCGACCGACTCCGGCAAGTTCGGCCGCACCGCCTTCGGCGCGGTCTGCCCCATCGACCGCCTGGACGTGGTCGTGACCGACGACGGCATCCCGCCCGAGCAGCACCGCGCCCTCACCGCCGCGGGCGTGACCACCCGCCTGGTCTGACGGCCGTCCCACCCTTTGGAGGGCACCCCTCGTGAATCCCCCCACCCCGGAGCGCCGGGCGGAGACGGCCCGCGCCCGCGTGGCGACCTGCCTGCTGTTCCTGCTGTCCGGGCTGGCGATCGGCACCTGGACCTCCCGGATACCGGCGATCAAGGACGCGCTCGGGCTCACCGACGGGCTGCTCAGCGTCGGCCTGCTCGGCATCGCCGCGGGCGCCATCGCCGGCATGCAGGCCGTGGGCCGCCTGGTGGACAGGCACGGCAGCCGCCGGGTGATGATCCCGGCCGCGCTCGCCCAGGGCGCCGTCCTGGTGCTCCCCGGCGTGATGCCGAACCTGCCGGCCCTGGTGGCGGCGCTGCTGGTCTTCGGCGCCGTGCACGGCGCGCTGGACGTGTCCATGAACGCCGGCGCCGTGGACGTGGAACGGGCCGCGGGCCGCCCGCTGATGTCGTCCTTCCACGCCGTGTTCAGCCTGGGCGGGTTCCTCGGCGCCGCGCTCGGCGCGGGGTTCGCCCACGCCGGGCTGAGCCCGGCGCTGACCTTCCTCGCGGCGGGCGTGCTGATCGCCGCCATGGCGGCCTGGGCCGCCGCCTGGGCGCTCCCGGCCGCCGCCCCCTCCACCACCGCCCCCTCCGCCGCCCCCGACGGGCCCGCCACGGACGGGCGGACGGGCGGGCGCGGGGTGCTCTTCCTGGGGGTGCTGGCCTTCTGCTGCCTGGTCGGCGAGGGCGCCGCGGCCGACTGGAGCACGGTGTACGTCCGCTTCGACCTCGGGGCCTCGGCCTCGCTCGCGGCCATGGCCTACGCCGCCTTCTCCATCGCGATGATGGCGGGCAGGCTGGCCGGCGACCGGCTGGCCGCGTGGCTGGGGCCGGTGACGCTGGTACGCGCGTGCGGCGCGCTCGCCACGGGCGGTCTCGGCGCCGCCCTGCTCATCGGCCACCCGATCGCCGCGCTGATCGGGTTCGGCCTGTTCGGGGCGGGGCTGTCGTGCATCGTGCCCCAGGTGTTCTCGGCCGCCGGGCACCGCGACCCCGCGCAGGCGGGCCGGGCGCTGGCCCGGGTGGCGAGCATCGGCTACGCCGGCTTCCTCAGCGGCCCGGTGCTGATCGGCGGCGTGGCGGAGCCGGCCGGGCTGCCCCGGGCCCTGGCGATCCCGGTCGTGCTCGCCATGTTCGTGGCGCTGACCGCCACCGCTCTGCGCGTCAGGGCATCCGCAGGGCCGCGGCCTGCCCCCGACCGGCTCGGGTCCGCCTGACCGGCTCGGCTCGCCGGATCAAATCGGCTCGGCTGATCAGATGGGCTCGCCGGGGAAGTTCTCCTCGTCGCCCTCGGGGTGGGGTGAGCCCGGACCCGTCTCGCCGGGGCTGGGGGTCGGCGAGGGCCTGCCGGGCACCGGGGTCAGCGGCACCGGCGGCGGCGTGGGGACGAACATCGTGGGCGGCAGCGGGCGCAGCGGCTGCTCGGTGTCGTCCTCGCCGCCGAACAGCAGCCACATGGTCAGCATGAGCAGCGCCACCATCAGCGCCAGCACCGCGCCCGCCGCGATCACCGAGCGGCGCGGCTCGGTCGGCGGCGGCTTGGGACGCGGCGGCGCCGGGATCGCGGGCGAGCGGTCCGACACCCAGTACGGCACGAAGTCGGGGCCGTGCCGCTCGCCGATCAGGGTGCCGCTGACCATGACCGGTTCCAGGAACCTCTCCGCGCCGTCGCGCCCCGGGACGTACGGGGTGGCCACCCACGGCGCGGGGCCGACGTCCATGGCCAGCACCTGCGGCATGGAGTCGGGCACCGGCGCGCGCCCGCGGCCGGGCAGGCGGGCCACCCACCCGCGCACGCCGCCGCGCTCGGTCGCGGCCTCGCGGATCGCGGTGACGAACCGGTCGCGGGCCGCGGCGTCCAGCGCGGCGCCCCTGGTCAGCAGCGCGACCGTGACCGCGCGGCCGTCGGGGGCCTGGGCGAGGTAGACCAGGCCGGCCGGGCCCACGCGCAGGCGCGCCTGGATCACGAACGGACCGAGGGTGGGCGGGTCGCCTTGCTGGAGCTGCGTGGCCACGTCTCTCATGAAAGCACGGGGCCTGCGGTGAAAGCACGCGGGCGCACACCCCGCCACGGACGGCAAAAAAGATCGATGAGGCCCCGTCACCCGAGACGCGTTCGCGTGGCGTTTGATGGAATAACAACCATCATGGAGATCCTGCCTCTTTCGCCCAGGGAAGGAGAGGCGCGCGCCGTGCGGCCGCAAGGCCGGGGGCGGGCGCGCCGACGTACCAGATGACCGTCGCAGAAGAAGTCCCGAGCAACACCCACGGCGAGGTGCTGCGCCAGGCCCTCGCCGAGGTCAAGCGGGTCATCGTCGGCCAGGAGCACATGGTCGAGCGGCTGCTCGTCGCGCTGCTGGCCCGCGGCCACTGCCTGCTGGAGGGCGTGCCGGGGGTGGCCAAGACCCTGGCGGCCTCCACGCTGGCCACCGTCGTCGGCGGCAGCTTCGCCCGCATCCAGTTCACCCCCGACCTGGTGCCCAGCGACATCGTCGGCACCCGGGTGTTCCACCCCTCCAGCGAGAAGTTCGACGTCGAGCTGGGACCGGTGTTCGTCAACTTCCTGCTCGCCGACGAGATCAACCGGGCCCCGGCCAAGGTGCAGTCGGCGCTGCTGGAGGTCATGGCCGAGCGCCAGGTGACGCTGGCCGGCAAGACCCACCCGCTGCCCGCCCCGTTCGTGGTGCTGGCCACGCAGAACCCCATCGAGTCCGAGGGCGTCTACCCGCTGCCGGAGGTCCAGCGCGACCGGTTCCTGTTCAAGGTGCGCATCTCCCACCCCGACGCGCGCGAGGAGCTGGAGATCCTGCACCGGATGAGCGTCAAGCCGCCCAGGCCCGAGGTGGTGCTCGACCCCGAGAAGCTGATCGAGCTGCAGGAGCTGGCCGAGCAGGTCTCGGTGCACCAGCTCGTGGCCGACTACGTCGTACGCCTGGTGATGGCCACCCGCGCGCCCGCGGAGTACGGCCTGGAGGAGCTGGCCGACACGATCGAGATCGGGGTGAGCCCGCGCGCGACCCTGGGCCTGGTCGCGGCCGGGCGAGCGCTGGCGCTGCTGCGCGGGCGCGACTACCTGCTGCCCGACGACGTTCGCGACGTGGCCGTGGACGTCATGGGGCACCGGCTGATGCTCACCTTCGACGCGCTGGCCGACGGGGTGGACCCCGACGAGGTCGTACGGCGCATCCTGGCGGCGGTCCCGCCGCCGCTCGTGGTGTGGAACCAGGGACCGCGGTGAGCGACATGAACACCGCCGAGCAGGCGCTGCGCCGGCTGGAGCTGACGATCGTACGCCGTCTGGACGGCATGCTCCAGGGCAACCACCAGGGCCTGCTCCCCGGGCCCGGCAGCGAGACCGGCGACAGCCGGGTCTACGTGCCGGGCGAGGACGACGTGCGCCGCATGGACTGGGCGGTCACCGCGCGCACCACGGTCCCGCACGTCCGCGACCTGATCGCCGATCGGGAGCTGGAGACCTGGGCGCTGGCCGACCTGTCGCCCAGCATGGACTTCGGCACCGCCGACATGGAAAAACGCGACCTGGTGGTGGCCGCGATCGGCGCCATCGGGTTCCTGGCCGGGCGCATCGGCGACCGGTTCGGCGCGTACGTGCTGCACGAGCGCTTCCTGCACCGCATGCCGGCCCGCGCCGGCCGCCCCGCCCTGTACGGGCTGCTGCACTCCCTGATGGACGCCCCGCGCGCCCGGCCCGCCCCCGACGCGCCCGACCTGGCCGAGGGCATCGACGTGCTGGCCTCCGCCCGGCGGCGGCGCGGCATGCGGGTGGTGGTCTCCGACTTCATCGAGCGCGTCCCCGACCTCGACCCGCAGGCCGAGCGGCCCTGGGAGCGCCCGCTGCGCCGGCTCGCGGCGCGGCACCAGGTGCTCGCGGTGGAGGTGGTCGATCCGCGGGAGCTGGAGCTGCCGCCGGTCGGCCTGGTGACGCTCACCGACCCCGAGACCGGCCGCACCCGGGAGATCCACCTGTCGCCCAAGGTGCGCGCCGCGTACGCCGAGGCCGCCGCGCTCCAGCGCGAGGGCACCCGCCTGGCGCTGCGCCGCTGCGGCGTCGCGCACATGGTGCTGCGCACCGACCGCGACTGGGTGTTCGACGTGGCGCAGTTCGTGCTGCGGCAGCGCCGCATGGCCCATCTGATGCACCGCCACCCCACGGCCGCCGCGGGGTCGGGAGCGAGGAGGTGATGTCGCCGTGACGTTCCTTGCCGCCGGCTGGCTGTGGCTGTTCGCCGCCGTGGCGCTGATGGCGGCCGGCTACGTCGCCGCCCAGTTCTGGCGCCGCCGCTACGCCGTCCGCTTCACCAACATGCCGCTGCTGGCCCTGGTCTCGCCCGCGGCGCCGGGATGGCGGCGGCACGTCGCGCCCGCGCTGTTCCTGGTCATGATGAGCCTGCTGGTGATCGGCGCGGCCCGTCCGGCCGACTCGGTGCGGGTCCCGCGCGACCGCGCCACCATCATCATCGCGCTGGACATCTCGCTGTCCATGGAGGCCGACGACGTACAGCCGAACCGGATCTCGGCGGCCAAGGAGGCGGCGCAGAAGTTCATCCGCGACCTGCCCGAGCGGTTCAACGTCGGCCTGGTGTCCTTCGCCCGCTCCGCCGCCGTGGTCATCTCGCCCACCACCGACCACCTGGCGGTGATCACCGCCGTGGGCAACCTGTCCACCCGCCCCGGCACCGCGATCGGCGAGGCGGTGTTCAACTCGCTCGACTCCATCCGCTCCTTCGACCAGCGCGCGGTCACCGACCCGCCGCCGGCCGCCATCGTGCTGCTCTCCGACGGCGACAACACCTCCGGCCGGTCGGTCAACGAGGCCGTGGAGTCGGCGATGCAGGCCCGGGTGCCGGTCTCCACGATCGCGTACGGCACCCAGGAGGGCACCGTGGTGATCGACGGGCGGGCGGTCAACGTGCCGGTGAACAAACAGACCCTCCAGTCGCTGGCCGAGGGCACCGGCGGCCGGGCGTACGAGGCGGAGTCGGGCACCGAGCTGCGCGAGGTCTACGAGCAGATCGGCACCTCCCTCGGCTACCGGGTCGTCCACCAGGAGATCGGGCAGTACTTCGTCGTGGCCGCGATCGTGGTGGGCCTGATGGTGGCCGCCAGCGCCGTGCTGCTCAGCTCCCGCCTCCCCTGACGCCGGGCGTCCGGGGCGGTGTCCCGGCGTTGGTAACGTCTGTGCCCGTGGCACAGTACTTCGAGGAGCGGCCGGAGGCGGCGAGCAGGCCCGGCGTGGTCACGCTGGTCCTGCCCGACCTGCACCTGCGGCTGGAGACCGACCGCGGGGTGTTCTCCCCCGACCGGGTCGATCCCGGCACGCGCATCCTGCTGGAGAGCGTGCCGCCGCCGCCCGCCGAGGGCGACCTGCTCGACCTGGGCTGCGGCTACGGGCCGATCGCGCTGACCATGGCGGCGCGGGCGCCGCGGGCCACGGTGTGGGCGGTGGACGTCAACCGCAGGTCGCTGGAGCTGTGCGAGCGCAACGCCAAGGCGGCCGGCCTCGGCGGGGTCAGGCCGGTGCACGCCGACGAGATGCCGCCCGGCGTACGCTTCGCCGCCATCTGGTCCAACCCGGCCATCCGCATCGGCAAGCAGGCCCTGCACGAGATGCTGACCCGCTGGCTGTCGCGGCTCGCGCCCGGGGGCGCGGCCTACCTGGTGGTGCAGAAGCACCTCGGCTCCGACTCGCTGCAGCGCTGGCTGAACGAGCAGGGCTGGGCCACGACCCGCGAGGCGTCCAGATCGTCCTACCGCATCCTGAAGGCAGAAGCTCGATGAACGGCACCCGCAGGCAGCTCCGCCCCACCGACGTCAAGCGGCTCAACCGCACCTGGCGGCGCTCCACCGAGAACCGGCTCGCGCTGATCCTGGAGTCGGTCACCGGGCCGTTCAACGTCGGCTCGATCTTCCGCACCGCCGCCGCGTTCGGCGTGGAGTCGATCTGGCTGGCCGGCAACACCACCCCGCCGACCAACCCCAAGGCGCAGAAGACCGCGCTCGGCACCGACCGGCTGGTGTCCTGGAAGGACCCGGTGCCCGCGGCCCAGGCGGTGCGGTCGGCCAGGGACGACGGGTTCACCGTGATCGCGGTCGAGCTGACCGGCGACGCCGTGCCGCTGCACGAGGCGCCCCTCGACGGTGACGTGTGCCTGGTCCTGGGCAGCGAGGACCACGGCTGCTCCCCCGCCATGCTCGACGCCGTCGACTCGGTCTGCTACATCCCGCAGGTCGGGCGGGTGGGCTCGATGAACGTCGGCATCGCCGCCGCCATCGCCATGGCCGAGGCCCGCCGCCGCGAGTGGGCCGCGGCGGGCGACACGCCCGCCGGCGCCGAGCCCGGCCCCGGCGGGATCGGCGGCGAGACCGGGGCTCCGTGACCCAAACGTTCACCGGGCCGCGCTGACGCGCGCCGCCCGAACCGGGCATACTCCTCCACGTGCAGCGCCGTCATCCTTTCCTGGATCATCCGGGCCCGCTCGCCTTCGCCCACCGGGGCGGGGCCGGCGAGAACCGCGAGAACACCATGGCCGCGTTCTCCCGGGCGATCGAGCTGGGCTACACCTACCTGGAGACCGACGCCCACGCGACCTCCGACGGCGTGCTGCTGGCCTTCCATGACCACACCCTGGACCGGGTGACCGACCGCAGCGGCCGGATCGCGGAGCTGCCGTACCGGGTGGTGCGCCAAGCGCGCATCGGCGGCGTGGACGAGATCCCGCTGCTGGAGGACCTGATCGGCACCTGGCCGGAGGCCCGGTTCAACATCGACGTCAAGGAGCGGGGGGCCATCGCGCCGCTCGCGGAGGCGATCAGGCGCACCGCCGCGTACGACCGGGTCTGCCTGACCTCCTTCTCCGACGAGCGGCTGGCGCGGGCGCGCGCCGCCCTGGACGACAAGGTGTGCTCGGCCCTGGGCCCCCGCGGGGTGGCCGCCCTGCGCGCCGCCTCGGTGACCTCCGGCTACGGGCGGCTGCTGACCGGGCTGGCCCGCGCCGGAGTGCCGTGCGCGCAGGTGCCGGTGGGCTTCCGCGGGCTGCGCGTGACCACCCCGGCGCTGGTGCGCACCGCGCACGCGCTCGGCATGCAGGTGCACGTGTGGACGGTCAACGACACCGCGCTGATGCACCGCCTGCTCGACATGGGCGTGGACGGCATCATGACCGACGACATCACCGCCCTGCGCGATGTGCTGACCGCGCGCGGCGTGTGGCACCCCCGCGCCCAGCGGCCCTGACCCCTCGTCCCCCCGACCACGCCCCTCCTCTCCCCGGGAGAACCCCCGATGACCTCCGCCCCCGTCCAGGTCGACGAGAGCCCCGCGGCGCGCAGGCGCGAGCAGCGCGGCTGGTACTGGTACGACTGGGCCAACTCGGCCTTCCCCACCACGGTGCTGACCGTCTTCCTCGGCCCGTACCTGACCGACATCGCCAAGACGGCCGCCGCCGGGCGCGAGTTCGTCGAGGTGCTGGGCTTCGACGTGCGGCCGAGCGCGTACTACTCCTTCGTGGTCGGCGTCGCCGCGATCGTGCAGATCGTGCTGATGCCGGTCGCCGGCGCGCTGGCCGACCACACGGGCCGCAAGAAGGAGCTGATGGGGGTCTTCGCCTACATCGGGGCGGCGGCGACCGTGTGCTTCTGGTTCGTCACCGGGGGGAACTATCTGCTCGGCGGGGCCCTGTTCGTCATCGCCAACGTCGCCTTCGCCTGCGCGTTCGTGATCTACAACTCGTTCCTGCCCGAGATCGCCACCCCCGGCGAGCGCAACCGGGTCTCCGCCGTCGGCTGGGGCTTCGGCTACCTCGGCGGCGGCCTGCTGCTCGCGATCCACCTCGGCCTGTTCCTCAACGCCGAGGGCCTCGGCCTGGACGGCGGCACCGCGGCCCGCATCGCCCTGGCGTCCTCCGGCCTGTGGTGGGGCGGGTTCACGATCATCCCGCTGCTGCGGCTGCGCAACCGCCGCGCGCTGGCCGCCGGCTCCGAGAACGCGGCCCAGGCCGTCGGGCGCAGCTTCCGCCAGCTCGGCCGCACGCTCGTGGAGCTGCGCCGCTACCCGCTGACGCTGGCGTTCCTGGTGGCGTACCTGATCTACAACGACGGCGTGCAGACGGTGATCTCCTTCTCGGCCACCTACGCCGACCAGGAGCTCAAGCTCGGGCAGACGGTGCAGATCGGCGCGATCCTCATGGTCCAGTTCGTGGCGTTCTTCGGCGCGCTGTTGCTGGGCCGCCTGGCGGCCTCGTACGGGGCCAAGCGGGTGGTGCTGACCGCGCTGGTCGCCTGGACCGCGGTGGTCGGCGTGGCGTACTTCCTGCCCGCCGGCTCGGCCCTGGCCTTCTTCGCCCTCGGCTTCGCCATCGCCATCGTCATGGGCGGCACCCAGGCGCTGTCACGCTCGCTGTTCTCGCACGTGATCCCGAAGGGGAAGGAGGCGGAGTACTACAGCCTGTACGAGATCAGCGACAAGGGCTCGACGTTCCTCGGCTCCTTCACCCTCGGCCTGGCCCTGCAACTCACCGACAGCTACCGCTACGGCATCCTGTCGCTGCTCGTCTTCTTCGTGCTGGGCTTCGTGCTCCTGCTGCTGGTCAACCTGCCGAAGGCGATCCGCGCGGCGGGCAACGAGGTGCCCGAGACCATCTGAGGGGACACCGCGGCAAAATCCGCGATTGGATCAACCCATCTGTGGGAATCCATCCACGGTATCAAGCGTTGTACGCCGTGGGAGACAGACCCCTCACGACGGGGCCCTCAGGAGGCATTGAAACATGGGCGAGCGTGCGCTTCGCGGTACCCGACTCGGCGCGACGAGCTACGAGAACGACCGCAACACCGATCTGGCCCCGCGCCAGGAGGTGTCCTACACCTGCCCGAAGGGCCATCGCTTCGATGTGCCGCTCGCTGCCGAGGCCGAGATTCCCGCGACGTGGGAGTGCCGAAGCTGCGGCGCGGTCGGGGTGCGGGTGGACGGCGAGCTACCCCAGGCGAAGAAGATGAAGCCCCCGCGGACTCACTGGGACATGCTGCTGGAGCGGCGCACCATAGAAGACCTGGAAGAAGTGCTGAACGAGCGTCTGGCCATCCTGCGCGCCCAGCGCCGCAAGAGCGCCTGACACACGACCCGAGACACGTCCCGACGCCCCCGGCCCCCCACGGACCGGGGGCGTCCTCATGCCCGCCTCTGCGGGCGGCGCCCCCTCGCGGGCAGGGGCGGACCGGCGAGGAGAAGCACCGCAGCCCGCCGCGGAAGCGCACACACGCCTCAACCGACTCCTGGGCCCCGCATGCAACCGCCTCGCATCGGCAGATCCGGCACCGGCCCCGCAATTCCCCCACCCGTACCAGCAGATGCCATTCGGCGGGCGAGCGCATCACACACCACTCCGCCACGGACCCCCTTCCTGCATGCGCCCCCCACTCCACCTGTGCGGACACCCCTGCTGCCCCGGGCGGGCTGTCAAGGCGTGGCGGAGGGGTGTGTCCCCGTTCCGGGACGAGGCGGCATGCGCGGAATCGGGGAGCGGCCGGCAGGGCTCGGTGTGTCCCAGTTTCGGGAGGCCGTGCGTTTCGACAGGGTCCGGCATCCACCCCCATGCCGCCTTTCCGGGAAAGCCTCCCGTAGGAGGGGGTCACGTCAGGGAGACCGTCGCATTCGCGCAGGTTCCGCGTTCCGGCACCCGCGCCATCCCACCTTGCGGAAGATCCACCATCGACCGGTACTCCCTGGCGGACGCGGGGTCGGCGACTCGCCGCGTTGGGCAGGGCGCGGTGATCCGGAGGGGCGGGGTCAGGGCCGCGGGGCGGCCCGCCGCCATCCCGATCCGCTCTGTGCCCTGCCGTGCCGCCGGTATGCCGGCCGGGGGGCGGGTCAGGCGTCGCGTTCCTCTTCGCGGATCACCTGGCCGTGGATGACGGGGCCGCGGCCGTTCGGGCGGGCGGGCTCGTGGGCGGAGGAGTCGCCGAACAGGTCCTGGGCGAAGGGGCCGGGGGCGCCGGTGAAGGGGCCGCCGAGGAACGGGCCGCCTCCGGCGCCGAGCGGGCCGCCCGCCTGGGCGTAGCGGCGGAGGCGACGGGCGAAGAACCAGGACAGCGCCTTGCGTACCAGCGGGCGGGTGAGGGGGACCACACAGGCGAAGCCCAGCACGTCGGTCAGGAAGCCCGGGGTGAGCAGCAGCATGCCGCCGGCCAGCACCACGCCCGCGTCGGCCAGTTCGCGCTCGGGCATACGGCCAGAGGCCAGCGCGTCCTGGAGGCTGCGCCAGGCGCGGCGGCCCTCGCGGCGCACCAGCCACGCGCCCAGCAGGCTGTCGGCGAGCAGCAGCGCGACCGTGCTCCAGCCGCCGATCACCTCGCCGACCTGGATCAGCAGCCAGATCTCCAGCACCGGCACGACCAGGAACGCCAGGAACAGCAGCAGACGCATCTCATCCTCGATCCGCAGCGGGGGTACATCCGTTCCAACGCCCGGCGGGCCTCCGGCGTTCCACAGGGCCCGTGCGGGACGGCGGGGTCTGGCGGGGCGGCGCTTCGGGTCAGCGGGGGCGCTTGAAGCGGGCCGGGAGGCCGGAGACGCCCCACATGGTCACCCGCCACAGCGCCTCGGCCACCACGTTGCGGCTCATCTTGCTCGCCCCCGCCGTGCGCTCGACGAACGTGATCGGGACCTCGGCGACGCGCAGCCCGTGGCGTACGGTGCGCAGGGTCAGGTCGATCTGGAAGCAGTAGCCCTGCGACTCCACGTCGTCGAGGCCGACCTTCTCCAGGGTGGCCGCCCGGTACGCGCGGAAGCCGGCCGTGGCGTCGCGCACCGGCACGCCGAGCATGACCCGGCTGTAGATGTTGGCGCCGCGCGAGAGCAGCTCGCGGGAGTGGGGCCAGTTGACCACCTTGCCGCCCGGCACCCAGCGCGACCCGATGGCCAGGTCGGCGCCGTCGGACAGCGCCTGGAACAGCTTGGGCAGCTCCTCCGGCTGGTGGGAGCCGTCGGCGTCCATCTCGACCAGCACGTCGTAGCCCTCGGCGAGGCCCCAGCGGAACCCGGCGATGTAGGCGGCGCCCAGGCCCTGCTTGCCCGGACGGTGCAGCACGTGCACGTGGTCGTCCTCGGCGGCGAGGCGGTCGGCGATCTCGCCGGTGCCGTCGGGGCTGGCGTCGTCGGCGATGAGCAGGTGCGCCTCGGGCACGGCCGCGCGGATGCGCTCGACGATGAGCGGCAGGTTCTCGCGCTCGTCATAGGTCGGGACGACGACGAGCACCCGGCCAAGCATGCGCTCCATCATGAGTCCTCGCCTTCCCTAACACCTTCCGTGACCGCTTCTCCCGCGCCCCGGCGGGCGCGCTCGCCACGGGCGAGCCAGGCGGCCGCACCGAGCGCCGCGGCGCCCATGATTACCAATGCCCACTCCGGCACCGCTCCCACCCTCGTGGCGATGGTCTGTTCGGTGCGTACCGGCACGGTCACCACGGTCATGTCGGCGATCAGCTCGCCGGTGCTCCACGCGACGTGGCCGTCGGGCCGTACGTAGGCGGAGATCCCGGTGGTCGCCGCGGTGACGATCGCGCGGTTGTGCTCGACCGCGCGCAGCTTGGACATCGCGAGCTGCTGGGGCGGCAGGTTGGACAGGGCGTAGGTGGCGTTGTTGGTCTGCACGACCAGCGGCGTGCCGCCGGCGCGCACCGTCTCGCGTACGGTGCCGTCGAAGGCGACCTCGTAGCAGTTGACCGCGCCGATCGTCACCGGACCCATGCGCAGGTCGCCGGGGCGGGTGCCGGCCACCGACTGCCTGCCGACCAGCCTGGCCCGCTCGAACAGCGCGAGCACGAGGTCCTGGAACGGGGTGAACTCCCCGAACGGCACGAGCTGCTGCTTGTCGTAGTACGCGCCGGGCCCGGTGACGGGGTCCCACACCAGGCTGCGGGTCGCCCGCTGCTTCTCGCCGATCGCGACGACCGCGCCGACGAGCACCGGCACGCCGATGTCCTTGACCGCCGCGTCGATGGTGCCGCGGGCGAACTCGTTGCGGTAGGGGTCGATGTCGGTGCTGTTCTCGGGGAGCGCGACCAGGTCGGGCCGGGGCAGCCTCCCCTCGCGTACGGCCTGCGCCATCTCGTGCACCTTGGTGGTGTGGTTGCGCAGCACGACGGCGGGCTCGTCGCCGAACGGCGTCATGCCGCGCCCCGGCACGTTGCCCTGCACGATGCCGACGCGCACCGTCCTGCCCTCGTCGCCGGGCCGGGGCACCGCGTACGCCAGCGCCGGCACGGCGACGGCGGCGGCCAGGCCGAAGGCGAGGCCCCGCCGGAACCGGGGGCCGCGCGGCGTACGGGACGCGGCGTGCAGGGCGGTCCAGGCCAGCACGCCACCGCACAGCGCGACCGCGAACGTCACGAACGGCGCCCCGGCGAGGGCGGCGTACGGGGTGAAGGGCGACTCTCCCTGGCTGAAGGCGACGCGCCCCCACGGGAACCCGCCGAAGGGGAAGGAGCTGCGCGCCAGCTCCATGGCCACCCACAGGCACGCGGCCCACAGCGGCCACAGGCGCAGCCGGAGGACGAGGGCGGTGCCCAGGCCCAGGAGGGCGTAGAACACGCTCTCGATGGCCACCAGGCCCGCCCAGGCGTCATCGCCGATCGGGCGTACCCATGCCATGGTGGGCACCAGGAACGCCGCGCCGCCCAGGTAGCCCACCCACAGGGCGCGGCGCGGTGCGGCGCCGCTCACCGACACGATCGTCAACGCGATGCCAAGCGGCGCGAGATACCAGGCGTCGATCGGCGGGAACGCCAGGAACAGCGCGAGCCCGCCCACGACCGCGGCCGCGGCCCTCCCCCAGCCGCCGCCGGCCCACCGCCGCCACCCGGGCCGCGCCGGGGTCTCCAACACGCTCTCGCCGGACCCCGCGGCACCGGTCGCGGAGGCCGCCGCGCCCACCGCCGGGGCGCCTGTCTTTTCCTGCACCACGAAAGGGGGCTCTCCTTGCCGTGCATCGTGCCGCGAAGCCCCACTGACGTGTGCTTCGGCCTGTCCTTGCCGAAACGCTACCGCTCCCGCGAACGTTCCCCCAACGCTCCGGCCCTCCGGCAGGACGTCCGCCCGTAAGCGACATAGGTCACGATGCCACCCGCTGTCCGGATGCGTCCTACCTGGGGAATCTTGGTGTTCCACCTGATCGGGACACGGTTGACATCTGAGCTGAGGTCGGTAGTTTGCTGCGCAGTCCAGCACGGGACTGGCCGGTTGGCCGTCTCTGACATCGTCGGATCCTGCGCCCGTGACGGAGGGTCACTTCGTCCGTACAGCCAGGTGCAGGGCCGGCGATCCGTCGGGTCGGGGCACCCCATCCGGGCGGGGGGGTTGGACCCGGGACGGGCCCGGTTGCCCAGTAGACAACGGAACTCCGCGCTCGCCGCCGACGGGACGGGTCCGGTCCGAAGGGCCTCCGGGCCCTCTTCCCGTTCCGTGCCGGAGCCCGCACGCGAAACAAACCCCAGGCGTCCGTCCGCCTGGGGTTTGGCGCGCTTATGGACAGAGGCATGCAGGCCCTGCCGACCTACGGCCGGCGGGCCGTCCCGGGCACCGGCACCTCACGAGAACCCCCGGCTCGCCCCCCAGCGGTCGGCCCTCCGGACAAGGGCATCCGGCCCTGCCGGCCTCCGATCGGCGAGCCGACCCGCGCACCCGCACCGCACGAGAACCCCAGGCTTGCCCCCCTGCGGTCGGCGTGCCCCCGGGGTGAGGGCTTGGTGTCAGCCGGGGGCTCCTGGGGGGCCGGGCTCGGGGGTGAGGTGGGCGAGGGCGGTGGGGAGGCGGGTGGTGTGGACGACGCCGAGGCGTTGGGTGGCGCGGGTGAGGGCCACGTAGAGGTCGCTGGCGCCTCTGGGGGTCTCGGTGAGGATCCGGGACGGCTCGGCGACGATCACGCTGTCGAACTCCAGGCCCTTGGCGTCGGCGACCGTGAGGACGGCGGCGGGGGCGTCCAGGGCCTCGGGGCCGGGGCCGGCCACCGCGCCCTCGACGGCGGAGGTCACGGCGGCGCCCAGGGGGCCGGCCAGGGAGTCGGGGACCAGGACGGCCAGGCGGCCGCCTTCGACGACCTCGCGCTTGACGATCTCGCCCAGGGAGTCGGTCAGGGAGGCCACGCGTACGGCCCAGGGGCGCTCGCCGCTCTCGCGCACCGACTCGGGGGCGCGCAGGGCGGGGTCGATCAGGGCCAGCACGGACGCGGCCGTCTCCATCAGCTCGGCGGGGGTGCGGTAGTTGATGGTTAGGGTCTCCTCGCGGTGGCGGCCGGCGACGTACGGGCGCAGCACCTCCGACCAGGAGCGGGGGCCGGCCAGGGCGGCGCTCTGGGCGATGTCGCCGACGATGGTCATGGCGCGGGTGGGGCAGCGGCGCATGACGGCGCGCCAGGCCATGGCGGTGAGCTCCTGCGCCTCGTCCACGATCACGTATCCGAAGGCCCAGGTGCGGTCGGCGGCGGCGCGTTCGGCGGTGGTGAGGTACTCCTCGGCGGCGCGGTGGCGGGAGGCGAAGCGCTCGACGTCCAGGATGTCGGCCATGCCGGTCAGCTCCAGGACCTCGCGCGCGTAGGTGAGCTCGTGCTCGCGCTCGTCGCGCTCGGCCTCGCGGCCGGCGGCCCGCTCCTCCTCGGCCATCCAGGCGCCGGCCCGCAGCACGTGCTCGTCGATGTCGCCGAGCAGCTCGGCGGCCTCGTCGAGGAGCGGCACGTCGGACTCGGTCCAGTAGTCGGCGCCGCGGCGCGGCGGGTCGCGGCGCAGCAGCTCCCGCTCCGCGGGCTTGAGGTCGCGCGCCGCGTACGCGAGCCGCCCGTCGTCGGTGTAGAGGCCGATCAGGAGCTGCTGCGGGGTCAGGTACGGCCACAGCCGGTTCAGCGCGGTGCGTACGGCGGGCTCGGTGCGCAGCTCTTCCCGCAGGTCGGCCAGCTCGTCCTCCTCGATCAGGCCCTTGCCGAGCTGCTTGGCCCACTGGCGGGCCAGGGCGTTGAGCAGGTGCCGTACGAAGACCGCCCGCGCCGGGTTGTGGGCGCGGCGGGAGCGCGCGGCCCGGTTGCGGGCGGCCTCCAGGGTGCGGACGTCCAGGGTGAGGGTGCGCCCGCCGAGGTCGATCCGCACGGGCTTGCGCGGCACGCGCTGCCGGTCGCGGACGGCCGCGGCGATCACCTCGGCCATGCGGATGTCGCCCTTGACCGCGGCGACGTGGGGCTCCTCGCGCCGGGTGGCCACGACGCCGGGGTACAGCTCGCCGACCGTGGACAGCAGCACGTCGGTCTCGCCGAGCGAGGGCAGCACCTGGCCGATGTAGCGCAGGAAGGTGGGGTTGGGGCCGAGGATGAGCACGCCGCGCCTGGCCAGGCGCTCGCGGTGGGTGTAGAGCAGGTACGCCGCCCGGTGCAGCGCCACGACGGTCTTGCCGGTGCCGGGGCCGCCCTGGACCACGAGCACGCCGTCCAGGCCGGAGCGGATGATCCGGTCCTGCTCGGCCTGGATGGTCGCCACGATGTCGCGCATGCGGCCCGTGCGCCGGGCGCCGATCGAGGCGAGCAGCGCGGCCTCGCCGTTGAGGGTGCTCCGGTCGGCCTCGGCGAGGCTGTCCAGGTCGAGCAGGTCGTCGTCGATCCCGATGACCTTGCGGCCCTTGGTCTGCAGGTGCCTGCGGCGGGTGACGCCCATTGGGTTGGCCGGGGTGGCCCGGTAGAACGGCTGGGCGACGGGCGCGCGCCAGTCGATCAGCAGGCGCCGCTCGTCGTCGGACAGGCCGATGCGCCCGATGTAGAGCGAGGTCTGGTCGGCGTGGTCGAGCCTGCCGAAGCACAGCCCGTTCTCCACCGCCCACAGGCGGGCGAGCCGCTGGGAGTACATCTCGGCGAAGGAGTCGCGCTCGGAGCGGTTCTGCATCGTGCCGCCTCCGCCCTGGGCGAGGACGCCGTCGAGCTGCCGCTGGGTGTGGTCGCGCAGCTCGTCGAGCCGGCCGTAGAGCCGGGACACGTACTCCTGCTCCCTGACCAGCTCCGCTTGACGAGCCGCGGGGACACCGTTATTCTTGGTAGTAATGGGATTCTCCGGGCAATTCTGCTCATTGTGGCGAACAAACTCTCACCTTAGCAGGTTCCGTCGAGACGTCATCCCGTCCATGATCAACGCCGTCGCCTTGATTTCACCACGGCCCGCCCCGTAAAGTTAGTAAGGTTTACTAACTTTGGGGGAAGGACGCCGTGACGCCGACCAGGCCGCCGGCACAGCCGGGTACGCCGAGCCTGCTGCGGGCCATCAACGACAAGGCGGCCCTGCACGCGCTGCTTGAGCGCGGGCCGCTGACCCGCCCCCAGATCGGCGCGCTGACCGGGCTGTCCAAGCCGACCGCCTCCCAGCTCCTGGCCCGGCTGCAGGAGGCCGGGCTGGTCGTCCTCGACGGGATCAGGGAGGGCCTGCCCGGCCGCACCGCCGAGGTGTACCGGCTCAACCCCGCCGCCGCGTACGCCGCCGCGCTCGACGTGACTCCGGCCAGGATCGCGGCGGCCGTCGCCGACATCACCGGCACCGTGGTCGGCGAGCACACCCTGCCCACGCCCCGCTCCCGCGGCGACCTGGTGGCCAAGGTGCGCGCCGCGCTCGACGGGGCCCTCGCCGGCGAGCCCGGCGCCAGGCCGCACCGCGTGGTGATCGGCATCCAGGGCGCGCTCGACCCGGGCACCGGCCGCCTGGGCTACGCCGCGCACATCCCCGGCTGGCACACCCCCGACCTGCTGGGCACCCTGCGCGAGGGCCTGGGCGTGCCGGTGGACGTGGAGAACGACGTCAACCTGGTCGCCCTGGCCGAGCGCGACCACGGCGCCGCGATCGGCCACCAGACCTTCGTGCTGCTGTGGGCAGACGAGGGGCTGGGCGCGGCCCTGGTGATCGGGGGCGCGCTGCACCGCGGGGCGACGGGCGGCGCGGGCGAGGTCGGCTACATGCCCGCGATCGGGGCGCCCACGGCCCGCGAGGTGGGCCGGCACGCCACGCACGGCTTCCAGGCGCTCAGCGGCGGCCCCGCGGTGCGCGCGCTGCTGCGCGAGCACGGCGTACGCGGGCCCAGGGGCGCGGGCGGCACGGCCGCGACCGTGCGCAACGCGGTGGCCGCCGCCGAGAACGGCGACGAGCGGGCCGAGGCGGGGTTGCGCGAGCTGGCGGGCCGCCTGGCGCTCGGACTGGCCTCGATCACCGCGGTCGTCGATCCCGAGCTGGTCGTGCTCACCGGCGGCACCCTGCTGGCGGGCGGCGAGCACCTGCGGGCGCTGGTGGAGCGCGAGCTGCACGCGCTCACGCTGCCGCGCCCGCCGGTGCGGCTGTCCACGGTGCGGGGCAACCCGGTGATCTCCGGCGCGCTGGGCCTGGCGCTGGCCGCCACGCGCGAGGAGGTCTTCGGCTCGACCGTGCCGGGCGCCTGAGGCTAGAGCAGGCCCTTCAGGAACGCCCGCGTACGCTCGTCGTCGCGCTGGTAGAGGGCGGCCACGAAGTCGGTCACGCCGGCCTTGGCCAGCGCTTCGACCTGCGCGGCCACGGTGTCCTCGTCGCCGATCAGCGCCACGTCCGCGGGCCCGCCCGCGCCCTCGCGGTCGAGCATGGCCCGGTACGACGGCAGGTCGCCGTACCCCTGCCAGATCTCCGCGGCGCGGGCCCTGGCCGCCTCGGCGTCGCCGGTGACGCACACCGGCAGGGCGCAGACGATCCGGGGCGCGGGCCGTCCCGCCGCCCGCGCGGCCTCGGTGATGGCGGGGGCGATGTGCCCGGCCACGGTCTTGGGGCCGGTCAGCCAGAGCACCGTGCCGTCGGCGCGCTCGCCGGCCAGCTTGAGCATCTTGGGGCCGAGCGCGGCCACCAGCACCGGCATGGGGCGGCTGACGGGCACGCCCAGGGCGATGTGGGCCGAGAGCGTCTCGCCGGTGAAGTCCACGGACTCGCCGCGCAGCAGCGGGATGAGCACGGACAGGTACTCGCGCATGTGCCGTACCGGCTTGTCGAAGCTCATGCCGAAGATCCCCTCGATCACCGGCTGGTGCGACAGGCCGATGCCCAGCGTGAGGCGCCCGCCGAGCGCCACATCGGCGCTCAGCGCCTGCTGGGCCAGCACCGCGGGGTGGCGCGGGTAGGTCGGGATGACGGCGGTGCCCAGCTCGATGCCCGGAACCTGGGCTCCGGCGGCGGTGAGCGCGGTCAGCGCGTCGAAGGCGAAGATGTTGGAGACCCAGGCCGACGCGAAGCCGTCGTCGGCGGCCCGTGCGAGGGAGTCGCGCAGGCGGTCCAGCCCGTCGGGCCGCGCGGGCACGTTGATCATCAGTCCGGTACGCATTGTCGGCACAGCTCCGTTCGACGGTTACAGAACATCATTCTAGGCACGCCGCCCCGCCGGCCTGCCCGCGACACCCCGCACCGCCACGGCCACGGTCCCGTCACAGCTTGGTTGCGCCCGCCCTCGGCGGGTTGACGGGGGCCGGGCGCGGTTCGTACGGTCCTGGCAAGTTAGGAAAGTTTCCTAACTCCTGCTCCGGCGTCACTATGAGGAGGTCGCCATGCGTCGACGGCTCGCCCCGCTCGCCGCGGCCGGGATCGCCGTCCTGGCCCTCGCCGCCTGCACCGCGGGCACCGAGGACGCGCCCAGGCTCGGCGCGAAGCCCTCAGGGGCGGCGTCCGCGCTCCCCGCCGCCACGATCGAGCTGTGGCACGGCTTCTCCGCCGACCACGAGGTCAAGGCGTTCGAGGACGCGGTGGCCGGGTTCCGGAAGAAGTTCCCGCAGATCACGGTGAAGCTGGTCAAGGCCGTCGAGGACGACAAGATCATCCAGGCCGTGCGCGCCGGCCAGCCGCCGGACGTCGCGTCCTCCTTCTCCACCGACAACGTGGCGCAGTTCTGCAAGACCGGCATGTTCCAGGACCTGAACCCGGTCATCGCCCAGGACGGCGTGGACATCGGCGTGCTGCCGCAGGTGGTGCAGAACTACACCCAGTTCGAGGGCAAGCGGTGCGTGATGCCGCTGCTCGCGGACGCGTACGGGCTGTACTACAACAAGAAGCTGATGAAGGGGCACGAGCCGCCCAAGACGCTCTCGGAGCTGACCAGGCTCGCCAAGGAGCTGACCGTCCGCGACTCCGAGGGGAACATCGAGGTCGCCGGGTTCATGCCCTCCACCCAGTACTACGAGCACTCCATCTCCCACCTCGGCACCATGGTCGGCGGGAAGTGGTACAACCCCGACGGCACCTCCGCCATCGGCTCCGACCCGGCCTGGAAGCAGCTGCTGACCTGGCAGAAGGAGCTCATCGACTGGTACGGCCACGACAAGCTGGAGAAGTTCCGCAAGGGCCTGGGCCAGGAGTGGTCGGCCGACAACCCCTTCCACGTCGGCAAGGTCGCCATGGCCATTGACGGCGAGTGGCGCAACGCGATGATCGCGCTCGACGCGAAGGACCTCGACTACGGAACCGCGCCCGTCCCGGTCGCCGACGACAAGCCCCAGCTCTACGGCGGCGGCTTCATCTCCGGCACGATCATCGGGATCCCGCGGGGCGCGAAGAACCCGCAGGCCGCCTGGGAGCTGGTGAAGTACCTCACCACCGACACCGACGGCCTGGTCACGCTGTCCAACGCGCTGCGCAACGTGCCGACCACCAAGGCGTCGCTGGCCTCGCCCGCGCTGAAGAAGGACGCCAACTTCCAGACCGCGCTGGACGTCTTCGCCCACCCGGCCTCCTTCAGCCTCCCGGCGCACATCAACAGCGTCTACAACCAGGAGGCGTTCGCCGAGTTCGTCGTCAAGTGGGAGTCGGGCGCGGTGACCGACCTGGACGCCGGGCTGGCCGAGGTGGACAAGACCATCAACGACAAGCTCAAGCTGGCGGGCGGCTGACCGTGGCGATCACCGTGCCGCCGGGCGGCGCGCCCCGCGCCGCCCGCCCCCGGGGCGAGGGCCGCAAGGCGCTGCTGTGGGCCTCGCCCTGGCTGATCGGCTTCGGCCTGTTCTTCGCCTACCCGCTCGCCGCGACCGTCTACTTCTCCTTCCACCGCTACGACCTGTTCAGCCTGGAGTTCATCGGCCTGGACAACTACCGCCACCTGCTCGGCGACGACCGGGCGCACACGGCGATGCGCAACACGCTGTGGCTGGTGGCGTTCATGGTCCCGGCCCAGACGGTCTTCGCGCTGGGCGTGGCGCAGCTCCTCACCCGGCTCAAGGCCGGGGCCGGGTTCTTCCGCACCGTGTTCTACCTGCCCTCGCTGGTGCCGATGGTGGCCGGAACGGTGGCGTTCGTGTTCATCCTGAACCCGGCCACCGGCCCGGTGAACCAGGCGCTCGCCCTGCTCGGCGTCACGGGCCCCGACTGGTTCGGCGACCCCGCCTGGGCCAAGCCGGGCCTGACGCTGCTGGCCATGTGGGGCGCGGGCAACACCGTGGTGATCTTCCTGGCCGCGCTGCTGGACGTGCCCAGGCATCTGTACGAGGCCGCCGCCATCGACGGCGCGGGCGCCTGGCGCCAGTTCCGCGACATCACCCTGCCCACGATCTCCCCGGTGATCATGTTCTCGGCCGTCACAGGCGTGATCTACGCCCTGCAGTACTTCACCCAGGCCATGGTCGCGGCGCGGGTCGCCTCCGGGGTGACCGACTCGCCGGGCTCCAGCTTCGTGCCCGGCTATCCGGAGGGCGCCACGCTGACCTTGCCCCAGTGGCTGTTCCACCAGGGCTTCCGGGACTTCACCATGGGATACGCGTGCGTGCTCGCGCTGGTCATGTTCGCGGCCTCCACGCTGCTCACGCTGGTGCTCCTACGGCGCTTCAGCGCCTTCACCGCCGACGGGGAGGGATCATGAGCGTCACGGCCGCGCCGGCCGCGCGCGGTGCGCGTCCGGCGGCGCCCGGCGTCGCCTCGGCCCGCGCCCGCGCCGCGCTGTACTGGATCGCCCGGCACGCCATCGCGGTCGCCCTGGCGATCATGTTCCTGGGGCCGCTGGCGTTCGTCGCGCTCACCGCGCTGATGACCGACCGGCAGGCGCTCACCGCCGACCTGTGGCCCGACTCGTGGAACTGGGGCAACTTCGCCGAGGTGTTCGAGCGGGCGCCGCTGCTGCGCTGGCTGGGCAACACCATGCTGTACGCGGGGCTGTCCACCGCGTTCATGCTGCTGTCGTCGATCCCGGTGGCGTACGCGCTGGCCCGCTTCCGCTTCCGCGGGCGCAACCTCGCCTTCTTCGGCGTCATCGCGATGATGATGCTGCCGCCCCAGGTGGTGGCGGTGCCGATCTACCTGGTGTGGGCCAGGTTCGAGCTCACCGGCACGCTGTGGCCGCTGATCCTGCCCATGCTGCTCGGCGACGCGTTCTCCATCTTCCTGCTGCGCCAGTTCCTGGTCACGATCCCGCGCGAGTACACCGACGCCGCCAAGGTGGACGGCTGCTCCGACCTGCGGGTGCTGCTGAAGGTGGTGCTGCCGATGGCCCGCCCGGCCATCGCCGCGGTGGCGCTGTTCGGCTTCTTCTACTGCTGGAACGACTATTACGGGCCGCTGCTGTACACGTCCACCGCGCCGGAGCAGTGGACGCTCTCGCTCGGCCTGGCCTCGTTCCGGTCGCTGCACAGCGTGCAGTGGAACCTCACCATGGCGGCGACCCTGCTCGTCATGGCACCGGTGATCATCGTGTTCTTCTTCGCCCAGAGGGTCTTCATCGAGGGCGTGACACTGACGGGGGTGAAGGGTTGAAACTCGCCGTGGTCGGGGGCGGCTCGACGTACACGCCGGAGCTGATCGACGGCTTCGCGCGGCTGCGCGACCGGCTGCCGCTCACCGAGATCGCTCTGGTCGATCCCGACCGGCGCCGGCTGGACCTGGTCGCGGGCATGGCCCGGCGGATGCTGGCCCGCGCCGGGCACCCGGCGGCCGTGACCACGCACGCCGACGCCGCGGCGGGGGCGGCGGGCGCGGCGGCGGTGCTGCTGCAACTGCGCGTCGGCGGGCAGGCGGCCCGCGAGGTGGATGAGACGCTGCCGCTGGAGTGCGGCTGCGTCGGCCAGGAGACCACCGGCGCGGGCGGCCTGGCCAAGGCTTTGCGTACGGTCCCGGTCGTGCTGGACATCGCCGCGCGGGTAGCCGAGGCCGCTCCCGGCGCCTGGATCGTGGACTTCACCAACCCGGTCGGCATCGTGACCAAGGCCCTGCTCGACGCCGGGCACCGCGCGATCGGGCTGTGCAACGTCGCCATCGGCTTCCAGCGCCGCTTCGCCGCCCTGCTGGGCGTGGCACCGGAGCGCGTCTCCCTGGGCCACGTGGGCCTGAACCACCTCACCTGGGAGCGCTCGGTCCACCTGGACGGGCGCGACGTGCTGCCGGAGCTGCTGGCGGAGCACGGCGAGGAGATCGCGGCCTCGGTGGGCTCCTCCCCCGCCCTGCTGCGCCGCCTCGGCGTGGTCCCGTCCTACTACCTGCGCTACTTCTGGGAGCACGACGCGGTGGTGGAGGAACAGCGCGCCAAGCCGTCGCGGGCCGCTGAGGTCGCCGCGATGGAGAAGGCGCTGCTGGAGCTGTACGCCGACCCGGCCGTGGACACCAAGCCGGAGCTGCTGGGCAGGCGCGGCGGCGCGTTCTACTCCGAGGCGGCGGTCGCGCTGCTCGCCGCCCTGCTGGGCTCGGCCGCGCCCGGGGAGGACGTGCAGGTGGTCAACGCGCGCAACGGCGGCACGCTGCCGTTCCTGCCCGGCGACGCGGTGATCGAGGTCCCGGCGCGCATCACCGCCTCCGGGGCCGAGCCGCTGCCGCTCGCGCCCCTCGACCCCCTGTACGCCGGGCTGGTCGCGCACGTGAGCGCGTACGAGCGGCTGGCGATCGAGGCGGCGCTGCACGGCGGCGTGGACCGGGTGGCCGACGCGCTGCTCGCCCACCCGCTGATCGGGCAGGCGTCCCTGGCCGGCGACCTGGCCGCCCGCCTGGTCGCGGCCAACGCGGCACATCTGCCGTGGGCGCGCGCGTGAGCGACATCGGGACGCCCGCGGGCGGGCGTACGGTCCTGGCGGTGGACGCCGGGAACAGCAAGATCGACGTGGCGCTGGTCACCGAGGAGGGCCGGGTGCTCGCGCGCGGGCGCGGCGGCCCGTTCCAGCCGCAGAGCGCGGGCGTCGCCGCCGCCGTGGACGCCCTCGACGAGGCCGTGCGCCGCGCCCTCGGCGAGCACGGCCCGCCCTCCCGGCCGTACGCCGACCACGTCGCCGCCTACTGCGCCGGGGCCGACCTGCCGGTCGAGGAGGAGGCGCTGCGCCGCGAGCTGCTGGCCCGCGGTTACGCCCCCGGCGTGGTGGTGGGCAACGACACCTTCGCGCTGCTGCGCGCGGGCGCGTCGGGCCCATGGGGGGTCGCGGTGGTGTGCGGGGCCGGGATCAACGCCGTCGGCGTCTCCCCCACCGGCGCCGTCGCCCGCTTCCCCGCCCTGGGGGCGCTCAGCGGCGACTGGGGCGGCGGCCTGACCCTGGGCCGGGAGGCGCTGTGGCACGCCGTGCGCGCCGAGGACGGGCGCGGCCCCGCCACGGCCCTGGCCGGGGCGGTCACCGACTGCTTCGGCGCCCGCACGGTCGAGGAGGTGGTCCTGGCGCTGCACTTCGGCGAGGTGCCCATGGACCGGCTCAACGACCTGTCGCCGTGGGTGTTCCGGGTCGCCGCCGGAGGCGACGCCACCGCGGTCGCCCTGGTCCTGCGGCTGGCCGAGGAGGTGACCCTGTTCGCCGAGGTGGCGATGCGCCGCCTGGACCTGCTGGACACCCCCACCGAGGTCGTGCTCGGCGGCGGCGTGCTGGCCGCGGCCGACCCGCTGCTCATCGGGCGGATCGGCGAACTGCTCGCCCTGCGCGCCCCTCAGGCCAAACCGCTGATCACCGGCACGCCCCCGATCGTGGGCGCGGCCCTGCTGGGCCTGGACCACCTGGGCGCCGGTGAGAAGGCGGCCGAGGCGGTACGCGCCGCCCTCTCCCCCGGCGACCGCCCCTGACGCACGGCGCCGCGGACACGCACGTCCGTGACGCGGGGGCACGCATTCGACCCCGGCCGGCTACGCGGGCTCGGCCTCGGGCTTCTCCTCCGGGGCCAGGCCCGGCGGGCGGTGCTCGTACGGGATGCTCAGCACGACGGTGGTGCGGGTGGAGACGGCCGCGGAGGCGCGGATGCGCTGCAGCAGATCCTCCAGCGCGGCCGGGCTGGCGACCCGCACCTTCAGGATGTAACTTTCATCACCCGCGACGCTGTAGCACGCCTCGATCTCGGTCAGATGGGCCAGCCGGTCGGGGGCGTCGTCGGGGGCCGAGGGATCGGTCGGCTTGATCGAGACGAACGCGGTGAGCGGCAGCCCGATCGCGTCATGGTCGATCAGAGCGGCGTATCCGCGGATCACGCCGCGCTTCTCCAGCCTCCGTACGCGCTGGTGCACCGCGGACACCGACAGCCCGGTCTCCCTGGCCAGGTCGGTGAAGCTCATCCGCCCGTCGTCGGCGAGCAGCGTCACGATGCGTCGATCGATCTCCTCCACCGCACCAAGGTAGCGCCATGCCCCACCTCCCGCGACGCGGCACCGGATCAGCCCGCCGCGTACGGCACCAGCGCCCACACCAGGCAGCCGAACGCGGCCGTGTGCAGCAGCGCCCGCACCAGGTTCCAGCGCACCCACGGGCCCTCGTACCGCTCCCGCACCCCGGCGAGGTCCGTGATCGCGTCCACGTCCCCCGCGGCCTCCAGCCGGTTGTTCAGCGGAACGTTGCGCGCCACGGTCACGACGAAGGCGACGACGTACAGGACCGTGGCGGCGGCGATCCAGCCCAGCGACTCCTCCCCGTGGCCCAGCCAGGCCAGCACCGTGGCCAGGACGAGCAGCGGGATCGACCCGACGAACTGGACCAGGAACCAGGGGTTGATGATCACCAGGTTGATCTGTTTCATCGTCTCGACCAGCGTGCGGTCGGAGGAACGGGCCAGGCCCGGCATCACGGCGTAGGAGAACGCGGTGAACAGCCCCGCCATCGACCCGGTCGTCACCGTCGCGGCCACCAGGCAGATCGTCTGCAGTACGGTCATGGTCGCTCCAGCGGTCGGGGTGGGCGGCGCGTGGCGATCGTACCCGGGGACGCGGCGACCACAGGGCACGGGCACACAACGATGTCCCGGCAAGACGCCACACCACACCGCCCCTCCACCAACCCCCGCCGCCCACCACCACACCGGCACGCCACTCCCCGGCGATCCCCCGACACGCCCGCCCTCCCCGCCCTCCCCGCCCACCGCCGGCCGATGGCGCGGCACGCTGGGCCGGTGCCGGAGCCCTTGGGGCCCACGCCGGTAATCTGGGCTTTCATGCGGATCGCTCTGATCGACTCCGGGCTCGGGCTGCTGTCCACCGCGGCCGCGCTGCGCGCCGCGCGCCCCGACGCCGACCTCGTGCTGTCGATGGACCCCGACGGCATGCCCTGGGGGCCCCGCGAGGCCGACGAGGTCGTCGAGCGGGTGCTCGCGGCGGTGGCCGCCGCCGTACGGCACGAGCCCGACGTGATCACCATCGCGTGCAACACCGCGTCGGTGACGGCCCTGGCCCGGGTGCGCGCGGAGTACGAGCCCGGCATCCCGGTCGTCGGCACGGTCCCGGCCATCAAGGTCGCCGCGGGCCGCGGCCTGCCCTTCGCGATCTGGGCCACCCCCGCGACGACGGCCAGCGCGTACCAGCGCGACCTCATCGACCGCTTCGCCGGCGACGTGCCCGCCACCCCGGTGGCCTGCCCCGGCCTGGCGGACGCGATCCAGGCCGCCGACACCGACCTGATCGACCGCGCCATCGCCGTGGCCGCCGAGAGCACGCCGTCGGACGTCGCGGCCGTGGTGCTCGGCTGCACCCACTACGACCTGGTCGCCGACCGCATCCGGGCCGCCTTCGCCCGCCCCGTGGACCTCCACACCGCGGCCCCCGCCGTGGCCAGGCAGACCCTGGTCCGCATCGGCGCCGAACCCAAACCCGACATGCCGGTGACCGGCACCCTGACCGTCCTGGCCAGCGGCCGCCCGGCCCCCCTCCCCGCCCAGGCCCTCACCTACCCCGAAGCCCACGCCCTCTCCCCCACCCACCCCTGACCGCCCCCCGGGGGGTCCGGCGGGGCACGCACCGGAGAAGGCGGCCTTGGCGGCGAACGCCCCGGTCGCAGCCCGCGAGAGCGCGGCGAGGCACACGCGATGGGCGAGTGCGTGGTGAGGTGGGGGACCGTGCGGCTTCGGACGGGATCGCCGGTCGGTCGTCGCGCCCTCGCAGGCCAAGGCGCCGGCTCACCGGTCGGTGAGCAGGCCGATCATCGCGGCGTAGGCCAGGCCGCCAGCGATGCCGGTCACACTGGGCAGCGCGTACGCCGGCACCGAGATCGCGGTCGGCGGGGACCAGGCAGGGCGGTGTCCGAACCTGGTGGGCGCGTCCGCGTCGGAGGGGCCCCGCGGCCGGCATGCGTGAGTCAGGGCACGCGCCCGATCCCCGCGCCCGGTGAGCCGACCTCCCCGGTTCGCGCCGCCCTGTCGGGCAGGCCCGCTGGCGACCGGCATGCACGCGTCACAGCGCGCCCGCCCCCCGTACCCGGTGACCACCCCACCCTCACCTCCCGGTTCATGCCGCTCTGCTGGGCGGGCCCACCAGCGACCGGCATGCACGAGTCACCGCGGGCACCCGAACCCCGCGCCAGTGAGCACGCCGACCCCCGGCCCGTGCCGCCCTGTCGGGCTGGTCATCGGCGGCGGGACACCCCCGGAGGGAAAGCACGCGGGCAGGGCCATCGCGCTGCCCTCACCCTCCATTGACAAAGACGATTTTTACGTACAAACTTGTTTTTGCGATGAGAGATGTCCTGTACCTGGAGCGCATCGAGCAGGCTGAGGCGCTGCTCAAGCCGCAGCGGATCGAGGTGCTGCGGGAACTCGCCGAGCCGCGTACCTGTACCGAGGTGGCGGGCCGGCTGGGGCAGACCCCGCAGCGGGTCTACTACCACGTCAAGCGGCTGGTGGAGGCCGGGCTGGTGGCCCAGGTGTCCGAGCGCAAGGTGCGCGGGATACACGAGGGCATCTACCAGGCCGCGGCGCGGTCCTACTGGCTCTCGCCCCGGCTGGTGGGGCGGGTCGGGCTGCGCAAGGCGCAGGACGAGCTGAGCCTGGGCTACCTGCTGGACCTGATGGAGGAGGTTCAGGCCGACATCGCGGGGCTCGACCGCGCCCGGCCCGAGTTGCCCTCGATCGGGGTCTCGGGCGAGATCCGCGTGCCGCCGGAGCTGCGGCGGCAATTCCTCGACGACCTGCGCACCGCGCTGCAGGAGCTGTTCACCCGCTACGGCGGCGACGAGGGCGACGCCTTCAAGCTGGCCGTGGCCTGCTACCCCAAGGGAGAGTCCGATGACTGAGCCGATGACGCTGCGTGCCCGCCTCGACGCCCCGCTGAAGGCGGCGTACCACGCGCTGACCGATCCCGGTGAGATGCGGGTGTGGCTGGCCGAGCACGCGGAGGTGGAGCTGCCGCACCGCTACGAGTTCTGGGGGCGGCACACGCCCGAGGGCGACGCGCCGCACCAGCGACTGCTGCACGCCGATGAGCGCTCGCTGCGCTTCACCTGGCTGCTGGACGGCGAGGAGACCACGGTCGAGATCGGCCTGGAGGAGGAGGGGCCCGACTCCACGATCATCACGCTGTCGCAGACCCACTGGGACTTCCAGGACGCCCTGACCGGGGCCGGCATCCGCGGGGTGCTGCAGACGTACTGGTGCCTGGCCATCGCCAACCTCGCCGACCACCTCGCCGGCCGCGAGCTGACCGCCAAGCTCGACTTCACCTCGCCCGATCTCCGCGGCGAGGTGCTGATCGACGCGGCGCGGGAGCGGGTGTTCGAGTCGCTGATCGACTCCGAGCAGGCCAGCGCCTGGTTCGGCTACCCGATCGGGATCGAGCCGTGGGTCGGCGGCCGGTTCGCGATGGGCGGCCTGGAGTCGGGCCACGCGGCCAAGATCCTGGAGCTGGAGCCGGCCGCCAAGGTGACGATCGACTGGGGCGGGGGTGCCGGCGTGAGCACCTGGGAGCTGGCCGACTCCGGCGGCAAGACCCGGCTCACCTTCGTGCAGAGCGGCTTCGACGCCTCGCGCCCGCCGTACGCCGCCTGGGCCGGGACGGTCAGCGGCATCGCCGAGCTGCGCCGCTACCACGAGATCCCCGACTGGCGGCCGATCTGGATCCACGACGCCGCGTGAGCCGGAGCCCGGCGGGGCGGCGGCCGCGACCGAGCCGCCCCGCCGGTCGTTCAGTCGGCGATGTAGCTCACCGAGTGCGCGTAGAAGCCGCGGGTCTTGGAGCCGCGCACGTGCACGAACATGCCGCCGCCCTCGTAGGAGTAGGCGCAGGAGTAGCCCTTCGGCTCCGCCGAGCAGCCCTGGAAGGTGTAGGGCACGCCGCGCGGGTCGAACCTGACCCGGAACACCGTCTTGACCGCGCCGGTGGTGGCGACCTCCAGGCCGCGGTAGCGGTCGTTCCTGGTCCAGGCGGCGTACAGGTGCCTGGCGACGGTGGCCGGCTTGGTGATGTGCCGCGACCGGTAGACCTTGGTCACCTTCGTCCCGGGGACGATCATGACGACGCCGTTGAGCCCGCCCGGCACCCGGACGCCGGTGTGCGTGAAGCGGCAGGCGGTGCCGTCGCAGCCGAGGAACTTGTCGGGCGCGCGGAAGGCGTAGGAGAACATCTCCGTCACCGCGGCCGGCGTGGCCACCTTCGCCGCGGCGGCGCGGTCGCCGCGCGTCCACGCGGTCATCAGCTTCTTGGCCGCCGTGCTCGGGGCCGCCTGGGCCGAGACCGCCCCCGTGGCCGCCGGGCCGGCCGTCGCCGCGGCGACGGGCGCCGCTCCCCACAGCAGCGCGCCGCCCGCGACGGCCGCCGTCCCACCCAGAACGTATTTCTTGATCACGCGCACAACGTAGCCCGTGCTCCTTGCACGGCGATTGAGCGGGGGTTGCATCCGGGCGGGCCGGGCGCGAACGGGGCTCACATTCCTTCTTGACAGGTGTCAGGGCGTTTGAGATCTTCCGTAGAGATCGCCGATGACAACGTTGTCAACGCAGCGGCAGCGGGGTCGTCGGCCGGAGCGGAAGGGTGCCCTATGCGGCGGCTCGGTCCTCGGCGTGTCCTTGTGGCGGTGACCCTCTCGGCGGCGGCGGCGCTCACGCTGGTGCTCCCCGCCACCGCGTACGCGGGCGGCGGCCCGCCCCCCGTGCCCAACCCGGGGCCGTCCGCGACCCCCACCCCGGGCCCCTCCTACAGCCCGCCGCCCGCCCCGGAGCGGGCCGAGGCGCCGCCGTCCACGGCGCGGCAGCGGCAGGCGGCCGAGGCGGGGCGCGGCCTGGCCCGGGCGGAGGGGACGGTGTTCTACTCCTCCTTCGAAGCCGGCGACCCCCAGCCCACCTGGACCGACACCGTGGAGACCGACGCCGCGGGGCGCAGGAGGGCCGCGGACGTCACCGGGATCATGCCCGGCGGCATCTCCGGCAGCCTGGCGGACAAGGTGACCGAGATCGCGGTGAGCGGCGAGAACACCGGCGCCGGCGAGGTGATGGAGAACCTCAACGACGTCGACGCCAACACCAAGTGGCTGGTGTTCACCGGCACCGGCTGGGCGAGCTACCGCCTGGCCGAGCCGGTGGCGGTCACGTACTACGCGCTGACCTCGGCCAACGACGTGCCCGAGCGCGACCCGCGCGACTGGCGGCTGCAGGGCTCGCAGGACGGGCGGGAGTGGACCACGCTGGACACCCGCTCCGGGGAGTCGTTCCCGGAGCGGTTCCAGCGCAAGGAGTACCGCTTCGACAACACCACGGCGTACGCGTACTACCGGCTGGAGGTGACCCGCAACGGCGGCGCCGGCATCGTGCAGCTCGCGGAGTGGGAGCTGTCGCCGGGCGCGGGCGGCCCCGAGCCGGCGACCGACATGCGGGCGCGGCCGGGGAACGGCCCCACCGTGGGGTTCACCGCCAAGCCGCGCGCCGGGTTCACCGGCCTGCGCGCCCTGGAGTACTCCGGCGGCACCACGGCCGCCGGGGGCGGGCACTCCTACAACAGGGTGTTCGAGACCGACATCAAGGTGGGCGCGGGCACCGAGCTGTCCTACGCCGTCTTCCCCCAGTTCACCGGGGCCGACATGCGCTACCCGAGCACGTACGTCGCGCTGGACCTGGCGTTCTCCGACGGCACCTACCTCAGTCAGCTCAAGGCGCGCGACCAGCACGGCGTGGAGCTGACCCCGCGCGCGCAGGGCGCGTCCAAGACGCTGTACGCCGACCAGTGGAACCTCAAGCGGGCCGACATCGGCCGGGTGGCGCGGGGCAAGACGATCAAACGCGTCCTGGTCGGCTACGACGCGCCCGAGGGCCAGGCCGGGTTCCGCGGCTGGGTGGACGACATCAAGATCGTCACGTCCCGGAAGCGGCAGCCG
This sequence comes from Thermocatellispora tengchongensis, assembly GCF_014202315.1. Classification (GTDB taxonomy): domain Bacteria; phylum Actinomycetota; class Actinomycetes; order Streptosporangiales; family Streptosporangiaceae; genus Thermocatellispora; species Thermocatellispora tengchongensis. The sequence goes on from NZ_JACHGN010000026.1 coordinate 160,092, forward strand.
TACCAGGCGCGCGGCCCGCACGGGCACGGCGCGCGGCCGTCGGACTACGTGGTGACCACGCGCGGCACCCACTCCACGGGCGGGTTCTCGCGCGGGAACACCTTCCCGGCTACCGCGGTGCCGCACGGGTTCAATTTCTGGACGCCGGTGACCAACGCGGGCACGACCGGCTGGCTGTATGAGTACCACCGCGCCAACGACGCGGCGAACCTGCCCCGGTTACAGGCGTTCGCGGCCAGCCACCAGCCGAGCCCGTGGATGGGCGACCGGCAGACGTTCCAGGTGATGCCGTCGGTGGCCGAGGGCGTGCCCGCCCCCTCCCGTACGGCCCGCGCGCTGGCGTTCCGGCACGAGAACGAGGTCGCGCAGCCGCACCACTACGCGGTGACGTTCGAGAACGGGCTGAAGGGCGAGATCGCGCCGGCCGACCACGCGGCCATGCTCCGCTTCACCTATCCCGAGGGCACCGGGGCCAAGCTGATCTTCGACAACGTGACCGACGCCGGCGGGCTCACACTCGACCCGGCGGCCGGAGTGGTGACCGGCTACTCGGACGTGCGCAGCGACAACTCCACCGGGGCGACCCGGATGTTCTACTACGCCGTCTTCGATCGGCCCGTGACCGGCGGGGCGAAGCTGACCGGGCAGGGTCGCGACAACGTGCTCGGCTACCTGGCCTTCGACCCGGGGCCCGGCCGGACGGTGACGATGCGGATCGCCTCGTCCCTGATCAGCGTCGAGCAGGCCAGGCGCAACCTGGAGCTGGAGATCGGGGCGGGCGACACGTTCGAGACGGTGCGCGAGCGGGCCCGGCGAGCCTGGGACGCCAAGCTGCGCGTCGTCGAGGTCGAGGGCGCGAGCGAGGACCAGCTCGTCACGCTGTACTCGAACCTGTACCGGCTGTTCCTGTATCCGAACTCGGCCTTCGAGAACACCGGGACCGCCAGGGCGCCGAAGTACGAGCACGCGGTGCAGTCGGCGACCACGACCCCGCCGAGCACGCCCACCGAGACCGGCGCGCCGGTGGTGCCCGGGAAGGTGTACGTCAACAACGGGTTCTGGGACACCTACCGCACCACGTGGCCGGCGTACGCGCTGCTCACGCCGCGCATGGCCGGCGAGATGGCCGAGGGGTTCGTGCAGCAGTACCGCGACGGCGGGTGGATCGCGCGCTGGTCCTCCCCCGGCTACGCCGACCTGATGGTGGGCACCAGCTCGGACGTGGCGTTCGCGGACGCGTACGTCAAGGGCGTGCCCGGGTTCGACGCGAAGGCGGCGTACGAGGCGGCGGTGAAGAACGCGACCGTGACCCCGCCGAACGCCAACGTCGGCCGCAAGGGGCTGGCGCGGGCGCTGTTCCGCGGCTACACCGCGGTCCAGGACACCGGCGAGGCGCTGTCGTGGGCGCTGGACGGCTACATCAACGACTTCGGGATCGCCAACATGGCGGCGGCGCTGGCGGAGCGGTCGAGCGGGGCCGAGCGCCGGCGGTACCTGGAGGAGTCGGCGTACTTCCGCGACCGGGCGCTGAACTACGTGCACCTGTTCGACCCCGCGGTGGGCTTCTTCCAGGGCCGCAACGCCGACGGGACGCGGCGGCTGGCCCCCGGCTCCTACGACCCGCGGGTGTGGGGCCACGACTACACCGAGACCAACGGCTGGAACATGGCCTTCCACGCCCCGCAGGACGGCCGTGGCCTGGCCAACCTGTACGGCGGGCGGTCCGGGCTCGCGGCCAAGCTGGACGCGTTCTTCGCCACGCCGGAGACCACCGGGCACCCGGGCTCGTACAACGGGATCATCCACGAGATGCGCGAGGCCAGGGACGTGCGGATGGGCCAGTACGGGCACAGCAACCAGCCCTCGCACCACATCCCCTACATGTACGACTACATCGGCGAGCCGTGGAAGGCGCAGGCGAAGGTGCGCGAGGCGCTGTCGCGGCTCTACCTGGGCAGCGAGATCGGCCAGGGCTACGCGGGCGACGAGGACAACGGGGAGATGTCGGCCTGGCAGGTCTTCGGGGCGCTCGGCTTCTACCCGCTGCAGGTGGGCAGCCCGTACTACGCGATCGGCTCGCCGCTGTTCACCAAGGCCACGGTCCACCTGGAGAACGGCCGCGACCTGGTGATCAGGGCGCCGGGCAACTCCGCGCGCAACGTGTACGTGCAGGGGCTCAAGGTGGACGGCAAGAGGTACACCAAGACGTACCTGCCGCACGACCTGCTCGCGCGCGGGGCGGTGCTGGAGTTCGACATGGGCCCGCGCCCCTCGCGCTGGGGCACCGGCCCCGGCGACGCCCCGCCGTCGCTCACCCGGGGCGACGCCGTGCCCGCGCCACTGGCGGACGCGACGGCCGGCGCGGGGGCGGGCACCCCGTCCGCGAGCGGCGACGCCGACGTGCGTGCCCTGTTCGACGACCACTCCGGGACCCGGGTCACCCTGCCGGGCCGCGACGGCTGGATCCGGTTCGACCTCGCCGAGCCGCGCGAGGTGCGCCAGTACACGCTCACGTCGGGCACGGGCCCGGCCGAGCAGGACCCGTCCGGCTGGGTGCTGGAGGGCTCGGCGGACGGGGTCACCTGGACGAGGCTGGACGAGCGGTCCGGCGAGAGCTTCCGCTGGCGCCTGGCCACCCGCCCGTTCCAGGTGGCCGAGCCGGGCGCGTACGCGCACTACCGGCTGCGGCTGACCGGCGACGGCGCCGGGAGCACCACGCTGGCGGAGGTGGAGCTGCTCGCCAAGGCCGCCGGGTCCTAACCCGGCGACCGCTCCGACTCAGGAGGCCAGACCACGCGCACGCTCATCCCGGCGGATCGGGCGTGCGCGACCACCTCCGCGGTGCCGGCGCGCCCGCGCGCCGGCAGCCCGTCCCACACGGCGACCAGTTCGTCGGCCAGGCGCAGCATGAACTCCGAGGCGGCCTGGTACGCCTCCGGCCCGGAGCGGGCGTACGGCATGCGGTGCACCCGCTCCGCCGCCGAGACCAGGCCGTCGTACGGCTCCCGTGCGGGCGGGGGCAGCGTCTGCCGGTAGTCGGCGGCGGGCACGATCGCGTGCAGGCGCCCGCCGCCGCGTACGACCTCCTCGGCGAAGATCTGGTCGGCGCCCGCCGCGAGGCAGGACAGCCCCACCACCCGGCCGGCGCGAGCGGCGAGGATGGCCCTCAGCTCGGTGCGCACCCGATCGGCGGTGCGCGCGGACAGGTCCCGGTGCCCGGAAATCGCGATCCTCAGCATGTTCCCTGTTTCGACCGTTTCTCCCGGGCCGCCGTGCCACGTTTCATATTTCACCGGTTGTATTACGCGACACGGACGATCTGAAACCCCACCGACGAGAGGATCTCCGGCAGATTCCGCACGGTGTCGCGGTCCTTCTCTTTCGCCACCTCGGAAAGGTCGTCCCAATCGGTGATATCGGGATGCAGTTTGCGGGCGGGGTCGCGGATCGGCCCCCGCGTCCAGCCGTCTCGCACCATCTCGCCCAGCCACCGGTCGTGCTCCATCTTGGCCAGCCGCTCCACCTCGTGGTCCTTGAACACGAACTCCAGGTCGGGGCCGACGCGCGGGCCGAGAACGCAGCCGATGCTCGCCAGCTTGCGCCCGATGTCCTCGGCCTGCCCCCGGTTGGCGGCCTTCAGCCGCTGGGGCAGGTCGTCCCAGGGGAGCAAGGACGGGTTGGTGTCCGGCGTCTCGCGGCGCCGCGCCGCGTCGAACAGGTACCGCTCGTGGATGGCCCGCGCCAGCGTCTCCACCAGATCCTCCGCGATCAGGCGCGGATCGCCGGCCTCCTCGTTGATGGCGAAGATCTGCAGCGCTCCCGCCAGCCCCTCCAGCAGCCGCGTCCCCTCGAAGGCCCGGCTGAACGTGGCCGCCTGCTCGACCCGCACCACCAGCGAGCCGGGCCCGCAGTGCCACAACGTGCGCGAGGTGAGCGCGGTGCGCAGCGCCAGGTCCTGGTCCGCGTAGCAGACGAACACCCGCTGCGGCACCCGGCCGGGCAGCAGGTCGTAGCGGAGCGGGTCGGCGGGCCCCACGTCGTGCGCGGTCAGCTCGCACACCTCGGAGATGAACTCGAACCTGCGGCACAGGCTCTCGGCCGTCTCACCGGCCCTCCCGTCGATCAGCGTCACCGGAAGCCGCTCGCCGTACGGGGAGACGAGCCGCCGCCTTCTGGCGATCTCCACCAGCAGGCTGCGCCCGAACGCGTCCAGCCCGACGACCACCACGGGCCGGTCGTTCTCCACGGGATGCCGCTCCAGCAGCACCCGCGCGGCCAGCTCGTCCAGGTTGAAGAAGTCCAGGCGCAGCCGCGGCCGGTCCGGCAGCCCGAGCCGCCGCGCCCGCAGCGCCGCGCACAGCTCGGGGTCGGGGATGAGCGCGTACGTCGACAGGTGGCTCCCCGCGGCCGGGCGGGCCATGTCGTGCGCGGCCAGGGCGATGGCGGTGTTCATCGAGCTGTCGGCCTCGCAGGCGTACAGGGTGGTGGCCCGCTGCACGCCCGCCGCTCGCAGCGTGGACGGGCTGCGCGCGTCGCCCGCGACGTGCAGCACCTTGCGGTCGCCCCACTCGGTGACGGGGGCGGCGCTGATCATCACGATGCGCTCCGCCGTCTCGCGCAGCCGCTCGATCAGCGCTATCGCCACCGCGCCCGAGCCGCACACCACGACGTGGTCCTTGGACTCCCTGGCCCGGATGCGGCGCAGCTCGGCGGCCAGCAGCAGCCGCGCGCCGTCCACCAGCGTGTAGACGGTGACGCCGGGCGCCGCGAACCTGGCGAACTCCAGCGCGGGCGGCAGGCTGGCGCCGGCCTCCAGCGGGGCGGAGTCGAACACGAACAGTTGCAGGGTCCAGTAGAGCAGGTTGAGCGGGGTCGCGGACAGCTCGGGCTCGCCCTGGGCGTAGGCGCGCAGCCCGGCGTAGCCCGTCACCAGCGCGGCGACGGCGAGGACCCCGAATGCGACACGCACGACATATGTCGCAGAAAGGGTCATCTCTTCTCCCCTTGTATTGCGACAGTCCAGGACCACGCCTTTCGCAGGGTAACCCGGCAAATAGCAATGAACCAGGTGAGTATCCCGTTACACGAAATTCCGCGATAAGGGGCGCATATCTGCTGTTTGCGGGAGATCGAATGGGGACATACCCTTTTCCGGGCACCGGCTGCGCCGGGCGCCGGGGGGCGAGCGCTTTCCCCCGCGGCCGTCTCTCACCCGCGCGCGGGCATCGCCGCTCGTGCTCGATCAGGGCGCCGGGACCGGGACGGGGGCGCCGTAACGCATGACATCGGCGTGCCGGGCGCTTTATGATCCGGCTCACGGCGGAACTTGGGGGCGCGGGAGTGACGGACAGGCGGGCGGATATCGTCGTCGATCCCAGCCTGCCCGATGATGTGGCCCAGTCCTTCCGCGAGAACCCGGTGCTGCTGTCGCGCATCCGTGCGGGATGGCGGCCCGACGCGCCCAGCCCGGCCGACCGGCGGATCAGGATGATGCTCGGCACCCTTGCCGCGGCCGCGGCCATCGTCGTGGGGGCGTTCCTGTTCGTGCACGACCGCGACGCCATCGGCCTGCTCCTCATCGGCGGGGCGGTGATCTGGGCCTCCACCGGCCTGCTGGTCCGCGACGAGCCCGCGGAGGACCGGGCGCTGTACGACAACGCCCGCTGGTACGCCGCCCACTACCTGCTGCCCGAGGACTTCGACCGGGCCGCGCACGAGCTGATGGCCCGTACGCAGCGCGCGGTCAGGTCGGTGCTGGAGTCGGCGGTGCACGCCGAGGGGCTGCTCGACGATGTCAGGAACAACGTCACGCTGCCCGCCCAGGAGTGGGAGATCGCCCGCCTGCTGGCCAAGCTGTCCTCCCTGCGTGAGGAGCACCGGGAGTTCGTCGGCGGCGGCCTCACGCCCGAGGCAGCCGCGGTGGCCGAGCCCCTGGAGCGGGCACTGGCCGGCAGCGAGGCCGCCGTCGTGGCCCGGGTCGAGGCCCTGGAGCGGTACGCCGGGCACGTCGCCGAGGCCGAGCGGGCCTACCACGCCCGGCACCAGATCGAGGAGCTGCGCACCCGGCTGCCGAAGTACGAGGAACTCCTGGCCGAGTCGGGCGCCGACTCCCTGGCCATGCGCGAGCTCGACCGCCTGGCCGACGACGCCGACCGCCTGGAGCAGGCCCTGCGCCACAGCGTCGCCTCCGCCCGCGAGGCCTTCCGCCACCTGGAGCAGTGACCCGCCCCCCGGAGCGCTACCCCGGCGTAAGGAGCACCGCCCCAGCACGAGGAGCGTTGACCCGGCACGAGGAGCGCCGCCCCAGCACGAGGAGCGTTGACCCGGCGCGGGGCGCACAGCCCCGACGGGGGGAGCACCCACCCGGCGTGGGGAAACACTGCCCCGGCGCGGGGAGCACAGCCCCGGCGGGGGACACTGCCCGACGGGAGGTGGACTCACCCGGCGTGGGGGACACACTGCCCCGACGCGGGGCGCCTGCCCCCGACGCGGGGAACACCGCCCCGGCGCGAGGCGCACAGCCCCGGCGCGGGGAGCACTGCCTCGCCATGAGGAGCACCCACCCGGCGCGGGGGAAACACTGCCCCGACGCGGGGTGCACTGCCCCGACGTGGGGAGCACAGCCCCGACGCAAGGAACACTGACCCGGCGCGAGGCCCACAGCGCCGCCGGGAGGAGCACTCACCCGGAGCGAGGCGCACAGCCCGGGGGGAACCCAGCGCGGGGGAACCCAGCGCGGGGCAACCCAGCGCGGGGCAACCCAGCGCGGGGCAACCCAGCGCGGGGCAACACTGACCCGGAAGCCCCGACGCGAGGAGCACACCCGGCGCGGGGGGCCTCGCCGGGGCTGGGGGTCACAGGTGGGGGGCGACCAGGGCGGCGAACTCCTCAGGGGTGGCGATGCGGACGCCCAGGCTTTCGGCCTTGGTGCGTTTGGAGCCGGCCTTCTCGCCGGCCACCAGGAGTGAGGTCTTGGCCGAGACGCTGGAGGACGCCCTGCCGCCGGCGCGTTCGATGAGCTCGTTCATCTCGGTGCGGGTCAGCGACTCCAGCGGGCCGGTCATGGAGCCGGTGACCACGACCGACATGCCGGCCAGCGGCAGGCCGTCGGTGGACGCGCCGGTGGACGCGCCGGGGGGCGCGCCGGGGGGCGCGGCGGGGGCGCCGGGGGGCGCGGGGGTGACTCCGGGCTCGGTCATGTTCACCCCGGCCTTGACCAGCTTGTCGATCAGGTCGGACAGCTCGGCCAGCTCGGCGACCACGACCGGGGCCTTCTCCGGGCCGATGCCCTCGACCTGCTGCATCGCCTCGGCGTCGGCGGCGCGGACGGCGTCCATGGTGCCGAAGTGGCGGGCGATCCTGCGGCTCATCGACCGGCCGGTGCCGCGCACGCCGAGGGCGCAGAACACCCGGCTCAGCGGGCGGGTCTTGGCCCGTTCGAGCGCGGCCAGCAGATTGTCGGTGCTGACCTCGCCCATGCGCTCCAGATCGAGCAGTTGCTCGCGGGTGAGGGAGAACAGGTCGGCGAAGTCGGTGATCAGCCCGGCGTCGAGCATCTGCTGGATGCGGTTCTCGGCCAGGCCCTCGATGTCGAGCTGGTCGCGGCCCGCGGCGTACAGGATGGAGGCGATGGCGCGGCAGGCCCGCCCGCGCACGCAGCGCCACCGCTCCTGGGAGGTGTCGATCGCGTCGCCGCAGACCGGGCAGACCTTCGGGAACTCGATCGGCCGCTCCTCGCCGGTGCGCAGGTGCACCACGGGGGCCTCCACCCGCGGGATGACGTCGCCCGCCTTGTAGACCACCACGCTGTCGCCGAGCATCAGGCCGCGCCGGGTGATGTCGGCGGCGTTGTGCAGCGTGGCGTAGCCGACCACGCTGCCGTCGAGCTCGACCGGCTCCAGCACGGCGCGCGGGGCGATGACGCCGGTGCGGCCGGTGTTCCACTCCACGGCCAGCAGCTTGGTGATCTTCTCGGTGGGGGGCAGCTTGTACGCCACCGCCCAGCGCGGCGCGCGCGAGCTGAACCCGGCCTGGGCCTGGTCGGCGGCGAGGTCGCACTTGACGACGATGCCGTCGATGCCGAAGGACAGCCCGGCGCGGGCGGCGGCGATCTGCTCGACGCGGGCCTGCACCTGCTCCAGGTCGTCGGCCACGATGCCCGCGACCGGGGTGGCGGCCGTGGTCTGGGCGCCCTGGCGGGCCACCCATCGCATGATCTCGCTGTGCGGGGCCTCGCGCAGCCAGGCGGCGAGCTCGGTGGATTCGTCGGGCGGCAACGGCAGCGCGCCGTAGCCGAAGAAGGTCAGCTCGCACACGTAGGGCCGCTCGCGGGTGCGCAGCCAGCCGGCCGCGGCGCTGCGCGGGTTGGCGAAGGTGGTGCCGTCGTGGGCGCGGCGCCTGGCGCAGGCCGCCTCGAACTGCTCGGTGGTCATCATGACCTCGCCGCGCAGCTCGACCGTGACCGGCTCGGCGAGCCGGGCGGGCAGGCCGTCGATGGGGCCGATGGCGTGGGAGACGTCCTCGCCCGCGGTGCCGTCGCCGCGGGTGATGAGCTGGACCAGCCGGCCGTGGCGGTAGCGGGCGGCGACGGCGAGCCCGTCGAGCTTGGGCTCCACGCTCCACTTGGCGACCGGGCGGCCGAGCCGGCGCTCCAGCGAGGCGGCCCACTCGGCGAGCTGCTCGGCGCCGAAGACGTTGTCGAGCGAGAGCATGGGCACGATGTGCGGCACGTCGCCGGTGACCGCGCCGCCGGCCACCTTGCCGGTGGGCGAGGCGGGCAGCACGTCGCCGGGATGGGCCTCCTCGTACGCGGCGATGCCGCGCACCAGCCGGTCGTAGGCGTCGTCGTCGAGGGGGGAGGTGCCGTCGGCGTAGTAGGCCGCCGCGGCGTCCACCGCGAGCTGCACCGCCTCGGCGTAGGCGGCCTGGTCGGCGAGGATCGTGATGGGGGGCTGGTCGCTCATGGTCTCATCATGCCCGGGGCCACCGACAGTTCCGGGGGGCCGTGCCGTGCCCTGACCAGGGCGTGACCGGTGCGTGAGGACGGAGTCGAACCGCCACAGCCGAAGCGTCCGGTTTACAGCCGGGTGGGCTCGCCACGTGCCCAGCTCACGCAGGTGATCATGTCCCGCGGCCCGCGTCACCGGGGCGTTGGACGGCGCCGTGGTGACCATCGCGCCATGTGGCCGTGGCACGGTAGGGGCGGGCCGCGGGAGGTCGGAGGGTAAACGGAGCGGAGGTCGGAGGGTAAACGGGGCGGAGGCCGGAGAGGAAAGGGGGCGGGAAACGACGGGCCGCCGCGGGTTCGCCTCGGGCGGCCTTCGGGTGCGGTTCGTGCCTGGTACCGCTACCCGCGGCCCCGGGCGGCCTTCGGGTGCGGTCCGTGCCTGGTGCCGCTACCCGCGGGCGCCGCCATTGCCGGCCGGTGCGGCGGCCAGGGCATACGGCAGGGGCCGCCGGCAACGGCCACAGCCCCGTTCCGCCCGGGTCGTCCACTGCTTCACGGCCGGTCCTTTCCGTTCGGCCCGGGGCCTCGTGCCCCGCGGCTGGGATCAACGTAGCCCGCGCCTCGCGCGGGCCGCCACCGATTTACAGGCCGTAGGACTTCAGCTCGATCCGGGTGGCGTACGTGTCGGTCGCCTTGAGCATGAGCGTGAGGGCGAGCCTGTTGTCGAACATCCAGTTGCGCATCCGGATGCGGGCCGGCGACGACGGCGCCAGGAACGGCCCCGCGTTGCCCTTGCGGGCGACCCGGGCGTAGCCGCGGAACCCCTCCTCGTACGCGCGGAACGCCGCGCGGTGGTCGCCGCCGGCCTCCAGCAGCTCGCCCGCCAGCACGTACGCCCCCACGACGGCCAGCCCGGTGCCGAACCCGGCCAGCGTGTTGCCGTACGCGGCGTCGCCGAGCAGCACGACCCGGCCCGAGGAGTAGCGGCCGGTCACGACCCGGCTGATGGAGTCGAAGTGGAACTCCCGGGCGTCCGCCAGCCGCTCCAGCAGCTCGGGCACCCGCCACCCGCAGCCCCGGTACGCCCGGCGCAGCAGCTCCTTCTGCTCCTCGGCGTCGTAGCGGTCGTAGGTCAGCTCCGGGGAGGCGAAGACGAACATCGCCGGCGACTTGGGGCCGCCGACCGAGGCCATCCGGCCGGGTTCGTTGTAGATCTGCGGCTCGCCGTCCACGTCGATGCCGGCCAGTGCGTAGTAGTACCCGAGGTGGCGCACGTGGTCCGCCTCGGGGCCGAAGGCCAGCCTGCGCACGTTGGAGTGGATGCCGTCGGCGCCCACGACGATGTCGAAGGTGCGGGGCGCGCCGCGCTCGAAGGTGACGTGCACCCCACCGGCGCCCTGGGTGAGGGAGGTGATCGAGTCGCCGAAGACGTACTCGCAGCGGCCGGCCGTGCGCTCGTAGAGGATCTCGGCGAGGTCGCCGCGCAGGATCTCGACGGCGCCGCCGGAGAACTCGGCGGGCATGACCGCGAGCCTCCTGCCGGCGGCGTCGACGAAGGTCTGGTCGGTGCCGCCGGTCTGCCTGCGCAGCACCTCCTCCAGGATGCCCATGCGGCGCAGTACGGTGTGGTGGGTCTCGCCCTTGAAGTCGACCGCCTGGCCGCCGCGGCGCAGCGCGGGGGCCTTCTCCACCACGGTGACCGCGCAGCCGAGGCGGGCGAGCCAGTGGGCCAGGGCGGGCCCGGCGATGCTCGCGCCCGAGATGAGGACCGTCATGTGCGTCAAGCCGGTGTCGTTCATGTCCCCGACGTTCGCCGGGGGCGCTGACAACCCGGAGATGATCCGCTGACAGCCGGCCGCGGCGTCCGTCAGCGCCCGGCCAGGAGCTCCCGGGCCTGGGCGGCGGACAGGCCGGCGCCCTGCGCGTACGCCTCCGCGAACGCCTCCGGCCCCAGACACTCGGTGACGGCGGCGGCCACGCGGGCGACGTCGGGATCGCCGGCGACGGCCGTGCCGCGCAGCGCGACCGCCGCGCCGAGCAGCAGCGCCGCCCGGTGGGGCGAGCCGGTCAGCAGGGCCGCGCCGGCCGCGCCCTCGGCGGCGGCGGCCTGGTCCACGGCCATGGGCGAGGTGAGCGCGGCGGCCACGGCCTCGCCGTGCCACGCGGCGGCGGCCTCGGCGTCGCCCTCCGCCTCGGCCAGGCGGCCGAGCGCGGTGAGCGCCGCGGCCCTGACGGTGACCGCGGGGAAGCCGCCCGGCTCGGCGGCCTCCAGGGCCGCGGTCAGCCGTTCCCGCGCCCGGGGCAGCTCGCCGCGCAGCCGGGCGATCTCGCCCAGGCCCAGCTCGGCGAGGGGCGCGGCGGGGCGTCCGGCGCGGGCGTACCGGCGCCGCGCCTCCAGGTGGTCGCGTTCGGCGGCGTCGAGGTCGCCCTGGCGCACCAGCCCGGCGGCCCGGTGGCACAGCAGGTCGGCGCACTCCTCCGGCGCGCCGAGCTGCTCCATCAGCTCCAGCGCCCGCGCCCACAGCTCGCGGGCCCGCGCCCACTCGCCGCGCCCGGCGGCGGCCCCGGCCAGCCCGTCGAGACACTGCGCGGTGCCCCAGCGCTCGCCCAGCTCCTCGAAGACGGCCAGCACCTCGCGCAGCTCATGCTCCCCCTCGGCGGGGCGTCCGCCGAGCAGCGCGAGCAGGCCGTCGCCCAGCCGGACCAGGGCCAGGTTCCACGGGTCGCCGTGGCCGAGCACGCTGCCGCTGGTCTCGCGCGACGCGCCGACGCCGTTCAGCATGCCCCACAGCGCGGCGCCGAAGGGGTGGCGCAGCTCGCGGTCCAGGGTGCGCATGATGTGCTCGGCCCGCGCCCAGTGCTCGGGGGCGGGGCGCGGGACGGCGTGCAGCACGCAGGCGGCGTACTCCTCCTCCAGGCCGTCGAGCCCCCGCGGCGCGCGGGCCAGCAGCTCGGCCGCCACGGGCCCGGCCTGGCCGCGGCGCCCGCTCAGCCACCAGTACGCCGCCAGCGCCGCCACCATCCGGAAGGCGGTCTCGGGCTCCTCGCGGGCCGCCCAGCGCAGCGCGGCCATCAGGTTGTCGTGCTCGGCCGACAGCCGGGCCAGCCAGGCGAGCTGCCCGGCCCGGCGCAGCATCGGGTCGGCCCGCCGCGCCAGCTCCAGGTAGTGCCGGGCGTGGGCGCGCAGCAGCGCGTCGCGCTCGCCGGACTCCTCCAGCCTGGCGGCGCAGAACAGCCGGATGGTCTCCAGCATCCGGTAGCGCTCGCCGTCGGTCTCGACCAGCGACTTGTCCACCAGGTCGGCGAGCACATCGTCCACGTCGCCGGCGCGGTGTTCGCCAGCGCCGTGTTCGCCGGCACCGTGTTCGCCGGCACCGTGTTCGCCGGCACCGTGTTCGCCGGCACCGTGTTCGCCGGCACCGTGTTCGCCGGCACCGTGTTCGCCGGCGTACGCCGGGTCGCCGAGGGCGGGCGCGCACACCGCCTCGACCGCCTCCAGGGAGGCGCTGCCGGTGAACACCGAGAACCGCCTGGCCAGCGCCCGCTCCGCGGGGCCGAGCAGGCTCCAGCTCCACTCGACCACGGCGTGCAGGGTGCGGTGCCGCGCCGCCGCCGTGCGGTCGCCGCGCGAGAGCAGCCGGAACCGGCCCTGCTCCTCCAGTCTCGCGGCGATCTCGCGGACGCCGAGCTGGCGCAGCCGGGCCGCGGCCAGCTCGATGGCCAGGGGCAGCCCGTCCAGGGCGGCGCAGATGGCCGCCACCGCGTCCGCGTTCTCGGGGGTCACGGCGAAGCCGGGCCGGACGGCCGCGGCCCGCTCCTGGAACAGCCGCACGGCGGGATAGGCGGCGGCGTCCTGCGCTCCGGCGCCGGGCGGCGGGGCGGCCAGCGGGGCGAGGGGCAACAGGACCTCGCCGGTCAGGCCCAGCGGCTCACGGCTGGTGGCGATGATCGACAGCCCGGGGCAGGCGCCGAGCAGGTCGCGGGCCAGCCCGGCGACCGCCGCGACCACGTGCTCGCAGTTGTCCAGGACGAGCAGCAGTTCCTGCCCGGCCAACGCCGCGGCCAGGCGGCGGACCGGGTCGGCCTCGGCGGCGGCCTGGAAGCCCGACTCGCGCACGCCCAGCGCGCCCAGCACGGCCAGGGGCACCTGGACGGCGTCGCGCACCGGGGCCAGGTCGGCGAGGCACGCCTCGCGCGGGTCGCGCGCCGCGGCCTCGACGGCCAGCCGGGTCTTGCCGATGCCGCCCGGCCCGAGAACGGTGACCAGGCGCGCCTCGCGCAGCGGCCCGGCGAGGCGGCGCAGCTCCTCCTGCCTGCCCACGAAGCCGGTGAGCTGCGCGGCGGGCCGCCGCCGTACGGGCGGGCGCGGCTGCTCCGCGCGCAGGATGGCGAGGTGCACCACCGACAGCTCGGGCGACGGGCCGGCCCCCAGCTCCTCGGCGAGCAGCCGCCGCGCCTCGCCGAACTCGGCCAGGGCCTCGGCCTGCCGCCCGGCGGCGTGCAGGGCCCGCATGAGCTGGCCGCGCAGCCGCTCGCGCAGGGGGTGGGCCGCCACCAGCGCCCGCAGCTCCGCGACCACCGGGCCGGGCGCGCCCAGCGCCAGCTCGGCCTCGATCCGGTCCTCGGTCGCCGCCAGGCGCAGGTCCTCAAGCCGGGCGGCGTACGGCCCGCCGTGCGGCAGGTCGGGCAGGGCCGGGCCGCGCCACAGGGACAGGGCCTCGCGCAGCACGGCCGCGGCGTCGGCGTGGCGGCCGGCGTCGAGCAGGACGCGGCCCTCGCGGGCCAGGCGCTCGAAGCGGTGGGCGTCCACGGCCTCGGGGGCGACCGCGAGGCGGTAGCCGACGTCGTGGAACTCGACCAGGCCGGGCGGCAGCGCGCGGCGCAGCCGCGAGACGTGGGCCTGCACGGCGTTGGCGGCGCCCGCGGGCGGGTGTTCGGCGTACTGGGCGTCGATGATGCGCCCGGTCTCGACGATCCGGCCCGCCTCCAGCAGCAGCATCGTCAGCAGCGCGCGCACCCGGGGGCCGCCCACACGCACGTCCCGGCCGTCGGGGTCGCGCACCTCCAGGGGGCCGAGAACGCCGAACCGCATGTCCGGATTCTCCCACCGGCGAACCGGCAGGCGGTCCGTGGGCGGCGGCGGCATGACCCCAGGGACCCCGGCTCGGGTGAGGCACCCCGGTTCGCCCTGGCCGGCGGGTCGTTCGTGGTACCTTGGGAGCTTGCGTACAGATGACGACGATCTCTTCGACGCGCAGCCGCAGAGCCTGCTGCTGACGATCTTCGGCGCATTCCTGGAGCCGCGCACGGCGCCCGTGTGGTCCGGCGGCCTGGTCGCCATCCTCGGCTACTTCGGCTTCAGCACCGCGGCGGCGCGGATCGCGCTGGCGCGCCTGGTGCAGCGCGAGCTGGCCGAGCGGCACCGCAAGG
>NZ_JACHGN010000027.1:0-18623 GCF_014202315.1 Thermocatellispora tengchongensis
GTGCCAGGCGGTGCCGGGTGGGGCCGGGCCGCGCCGAGCTGTGGCGGGCCGGGCGGTGCGGGCCGGGCGGGGCCGGGCCAGCCGGGCGGTGGGGTGTTGTGCCAGGCGGTGCCGGGTGGGGCCGGGCCGCGCCGAGCCGTGTCAGGCCGGACAGCGCGGGCCTCGCTGGGCTGGGCCAGCCGGGCGGTGCGGTGTTGTGCCAGGCCGTGCCGGGCGAGGCCCGCCACGCCACGCCAGCCGGACCGGAACGTGCCCAGCCAGGCCAGCCGGACCGCGCCGGGTCAGGCTGCCCTGGGGCGCTGGGCCAGGCCGGACTGCGCTCGGTCGGCCGGACCAGGCAGGATCGGCCGTGCCGGACCGTGCCGGACCAGGCAGGGCCGGTTCGGGAAGGGGTGCGGTGCGGCTCGGCGGCGGTGCGGGGCTGCTCGCGGTCTTCTGGCGGCCGGGGAGCGCGTCCCGCGACAAGACGTGAGCTCTCTGTGCGCCCGCCCCGCTCACCTGGGGCCGGGCTGGACCGGAGAGTGAGCGGAGCCGGGCACGCGAACCGGCACCGCCGGCGGGACCGAGGACCCCGTGCGCTCGCCTGTGCGGCTGATCATCGAAGGGAGCGGCCACCTCACCGTGCGCGCCGACCCCGTTCTCGTCTTCCGCATGCTCACCCTGGTCGAAGACCGGTCGTTCGTGATCCTGCCGGTCTTCGGCTCGCTGCTCAGCCGGATCTCCGGCATCGACCTCGTCGCCCCGCTCGGCATGGTGTACGGCGCGCTGTTCGTCGCCCTGCTGACCGTGCGCCGCCGGCTCGGCTGGGGTACCGGCACCACCACGATCGTCTTCCTCGTCGGCCTGCTGCCGTCAGTCCGTCGCGCTTGACGTCGATCACGGCCGCCGTCAGGTGGGGGTCTCGCTGAGGAAGGGGCGCAGGGTCGCCAGGTTCCACACGACCATGTCGGCGCCGGCCTCGGCCAGGGCGGCGGCCGGGCGGTAGCCGCGGCCGAAGCCTATGGGATACGCCCCCGCTTGGATCGCGCAGCGCATGTCGTACTCGACGTCGCCCACGTAGATCACCGGGCCGTGGTTCTCGGCGACGAGCCGTCTGAGCTCGGCGGCCTTGTCCTGGACCGAGCCGATGACCTCGGGCAGGAGGTGATCGACCCGGAGCCGGCGGGCGTCGCTGAGCACCGCCTCGGGCGCCGCGGCGCTGACGACCACGACGCGGACCCGGCGGTCTGCCGCCGCCTGCAGGATGTCGGCGGCGCCCGCGCTCAGGGGCGCGTCGCCGGCGGCCATCTCCTCGTTCCAGCGCCTCTCGGCCGCAGGCGCGTGCGGTTCGGGCACGCCGGCCGCGGTGAGGAAGCACCGCACCGGCAGGGTGAAGGTCTTCCTGAACCGGGCCTTGGTGAGCGCGGTGACGCGGTGTTCGCGCAGGACCCGGTTGGTGGCACGGCGGGCGCGTTCGGCGTCGTCCACCAGGGTGCCGTTCCAGTCGAAGGCGAGCACGCCGACCGGTCGCGGGCCGTCCGTGGGTGTCATCCGGGGCGGTCTCCTTCCGACAGTGCGATGCGCAGGGATGGCCTCACTCCGGTGTCCGCCGGTTCGAACTCCAGGGGCCGGCCGAGGTGAGCGGCGATCTCGGTGGAGGCGTACCGGGTCATGGCCGCCCGGCCCCGCGGTGCGCGGGCCCAGACGGCCAGGTCGTCGCGCCGCCGCAGGCGCGCCAGGTCCGATTCCGTCAGCGACGCCAGGACCACCGAGTCGTCGGAGTACGGCACGAGGCGCAGCACGTCGGCCTCGGTGACCTCGCCGGCGTCCAGCCAGGCCAGCACGCCGTCGAGGGGCGGCTGCCCGGTCGCGATCGACCAGCAGCCGAAGATCCCGATGTCGCAGTCGTTGGCGCCGGCCATGGCCGCGGCGACGTACGCGGGCAGGGAGTACGCGGGCAGGGAACGGTCGGTGCCGAGCCGGTTGCGCAGCGGGCGGGCGAGCGTTCCGACGACGCGGGACCGGGCCGCGGCGATGAGGTCGCCGCCGTGGCCGTGCCACGGCGCGGGCGGGCCGGGGGTCTCGGCGTACATCCGCGCGGGCTTGAGGGCGGAGTCGAACTCCACGACGCCGATCTCCTGGCCGAACGCCCACGGCTGGAGCACGGGCGTGCCGTGCAACGTCCCGATCCAGCGGCCGAGCGTGTGCCCGGCGACGATCACGTCGACCAGGTGGGCCCACGGCCTGATCGCGGCGGCGAACCGCGCGGGCAGGTGGCGCACGCCGCGGGGGCCGGGCCGCCAGTCCACGCCGTCGTGCACGATCGCGATCACCAGGTCGCAGCCCTCGCCGCGCAGGGTGCGGGCGGCCCGCCCGATCACGCCGGCCATGCCCGCCAGCGGGACCTCCGGGCGCTCCCTGATCAGCCGGAACAGGTCGGGGGTGGTGCAGCCGACGACGCCGGCGGTCACCCCGCCGAGCTCGAAGGCCGCGGTGGCGGGCAGCCCGGCGGCCGGGTGGTTGGCGCACAGCAGCGGCGCCGACAGCAGCCGGGCGCCCTGGCGCACGGTGGCGGTCCCCCAGTCGAACTCGTGGTTTCCGGCGGCGGCCACGTCGGGGCCGAGCTCGTCCATGGCGGTGAACCCGCCGAGCCCGCCGGTGAGGGTGCTGATCACGCCCCCTTGGGCGAAGTCTCCCGCGTCGGCCCACAGCGCCGGACCCTGGGACTTCAGGCGCAGTACGGCGTCGCGCAGGGCGGCGCCGCCGGGCAGCCGGCCGTAGCTGGTGGGCCAGGGGTGGAAGCTGCCGAGCAGGTCGTTGGTGGCCACGACGCGCAGGCGGGGGATCTCAGGCATGGACGCCCCCCGGGCCGCGCCGCCGGCTCCACAGCCGGGCCAGGAGCAGGATGGCGAGCGCGGCGGCGTACGGCAGGACGTGGCCGAGCTCGGACGGCAGCCCTTCGGACTGCAGGGACAGCCCCACGACGTCGAAGACGGCGAATCCGACAGACAGCGGCAGCAGCGTCCAGGCCCGCCGGCCGGCGATGAGCACCATGGCCAGGGCGATGAAGCCGCGCCCCGACGTCATGTTCTCCGAGAACTGCGCGACGTCTCCCAGGGCGAGCTGGACTCCGCCCAGCCCCACGAGCGCCCCGCCGGCGAGCAGGGCCACCGCCCGGGTGCGGCGCACCGGCACCCCGGAGGCGCCGGCGATCTCCTCGCGCAGGCCCACGGCCCGCAGGGCGAGGCCGGATCGGGTGTGGCCGAGCCAGATCACCACCACGGCCGTCAGCAGCCAGGCCGCGTAGGTCAACACGGTCCGCCCGCTGATCACGGTGTCGAGCCAGGGGATCGCGTCGATGCCGGGCAGGCCGAGATGCGGCAGCGGGCGTACGTCGGGCGAGGTGAAGCCGCCGCGGATGTCGAAGGCCCACTGCAGGAGCAGCGGTGTGGCGCCCAGCCCGAGCAGGTTGAGCGCGAGCCCGACGAGGAGGACGTCGGCGTGCAGGTAGACGCAGGCGAGCGCGAGCACGCCGGTCACCAGGACGCCGGCCGCGACGCCGCCCAGCACGCCCAGGCCCCACGCGCTCGCCCAGTGGCTGCACGCCACGGCGGCGAAACAGGCGAAGATCATGGCGCCTTCGAGGGCGATGTTGAAGACGCCGGACCGGATGCACAGGTAGCCGCCGAGCGCGACCAGCAGCAGGCAGGTCGCGGCGTCCAGGGTGCGCCCCCAGATCACGGCGCTGGTCAGAAGGTCGATCATGGTGTCACGCCCTCGGCGGCCTGGGGCTGCGCCGTCTGCGCCGGTTCGGCGCCGGCCCTGGCCCGCTGCGCGCGCAGGGCCCGGCCGCGGCCGTACGCGACCGCGATCATGACGACGGCCTGGATGACGAGGCTGAGCCGGCTGGAGACGCCGACCATGCGCTCGACGCCGAGCAGCCCGGTCTGCAGGCACGCCAGGAACAGCGCCCCGGGGATCAGCACCAGGCTGCCGAGCGGCGCGAGGATGGCCAGGATCAGGCCGGTCCAGGCCGCGGAGCCGGACCCGCCGATCGAGCCGTCGATGTAGCGCAGGAAGACGCCGAGCACCTGGATGCCCCCGGCCAGGCCGGACACGGCGCCGGCGACCAGCGTGACGCGCATCTCGTAGCGTCGCGGCGGGGTGCCGGACGCGGCGGCGAACCTGGGGTTGTGCCCGTAGAGCCGCAGCCGGTGTCCGGCCCTGGTCTGGTTCAGCACCCACCAGTAGCCGACGCACACGGCGGCGGCCAGGAGCGCCCCGGCGTGGAAGCTGCTCTGCTCGATGAGCAGGGGCAGCCGGGCGGGCACCAGCCGGGTCTCGACGACGCCGAGCGCCGCGGGGTCGCGGAAGACGCGCGTGGTCAGCAAGGTCGCCAGGCCGTCGGCGAGATAGTTCATGATCAGCGAGATCACGAGCACGTCGACGGCGGCGAGCCTGCTCGCCCCCGCCACGGCCGCCGCCCACAGCGCGCCCGCGGCCACCGAGACGGCCAGGGTGAGCAGGACGTTCGGCAGCGGCGGGCCGGGAAGCACC
Organism: Thermocatellispora tengchongensis; assembly: GCF_014202315.1. Classification (GTDB taxonomy): domain Bacteria; phylum Actinomycetota; class Actinomycetes; order Streptosporangiales; family Streptosporangiaceae; genus Thermocatellispora; species Thermocatellispora tengchongensis. The sequence continues at coordinate 4,537 of NZ_JACHGN010000027.1, forward strand.
GGCGCGAGCGCCCCCGCGGCGACCGCGCCCGCCACGAACATGCCGGGCTGGCCCAGGTTGAAGATGCCGGCGCGGAAGGCGATGCTCGCGCTGATGCCGGTGAGCAGGATGGGCACGGCGGTGGCCACCGTCGCGCCCCACGCGGTGCCCGAGCCGAACGCCCCGTCGGCGAACGCCGCGGCGGCCGACGGCAGGCTCGCCCCGCCCGCGACGCCGGCGATGATCGCCCCCGCGATGGCCGCGCCGGCCAGCAGGGCGACGGCCATGGTCCTGGCCGAGCGGTGATCGACGTTCACGAGGCGGCCTCCTCGCCGGCGAGACCGCCCATCAGCGCGCCCAGCCGGGCGCGGGAGAAGTCGCCTCTGGCCACCTGCCCGGCCACCGTTCCCCGGTACAGCACCACGATGCGGTCGCTGATCTCGAACAGCTCGTCCAGGTCGGAGGAGACCAGGAGCGTCGCGCCGCCCTGGTCGGCGAACGCGCGCAGCCGGTGCCTGATGGCCCGGGCGGCCCTGAAGTCCACCCCCCGGGTGGGCTCGTGCGCGATGACGGCGGTCCCGCCCGGGGTCAGCTCCCGGGCGGCGACCAGCCGCTGCAGGTTGCCCCCGGACAGCTCGCCGGCCTTCTGCTCGATGCCGGAGGCGACGACCTGCCCGGCCGCGACGACCTCGGCCGCGTGCCGGGCCATCGCCCGCTTGCGGAGCCTGCCGAAGCGGCCGGTGAAGGCGGGGGCGACCTCGGAGGTGATCACGTTGTCCACGATGCCGGCCTCGGCGGCGCTGGCCCACTGCCGGGCGTCGGCGGGGATCAGCCGCAGCCCCGCCGCGCGCCGCCGCTTGGTCGGCCAGTGGTCGATGGGCCGGCCGCCGAGGGCGACGCTGCCGAACCCCGGATGGGCGGCGAGCCCGCACACGTGCTCGACCAGGGCGTCCTGGCCGTTGCCCGCCACGCCGGCGATCCCGGTCACCTCGCCCGCCCGTACCGTGACCTGCCGGCCGGCCACCTCGACGGACAGCAGGACGTCCGATGCCGTGATCTCCCCGCGGGCCGGGTGCACCGGTCCGGCGTCGGCGGCGCCCTCGCCCACCATCGCCGCCGCGATGTCGGTGACCGAGAAGGACCGGTCGGGCCAGTGGTGGGTCGTGCGGCCGTGGCGGATCACGGTCACCGCGTCGCACAGCGCCTCGACCTCGCGCAGCTTGTGGGTGATGAACACGACGGTGTGGTCCTGCGCGACCAGCCGGCGTAGCAGGTCGAACAGCGCGTCCACCTCGTACGGGGTGAGCAGCGCCGTCGGCTCGTCCATGAGGATCAGCTCGGCGCGGTGGTACAGGACCCGCAGGATCTCCATCCGCTGCTGCAGCGCCGGCGGCAGCAGCGCGGCCTCCGCTCGCAGCGGCAGCGGCAGCCGGATCTGCTCCATCAGCTCGCCGACCTGGGCGGCGGCGGCGCGCCGGGTGATGAGGCCGCGCCGCACGGGCTCGTTGCCGAAGATGATGTTGTCCAGGACGGAGAACTCGGGGATGGTGGAGAGCTGCTGGCGGATCATGCCCGGCCGGACGGCCGCCTCGATCCGGCCGGAGTCGGGCTCGATCTCGCCCATGACGACCTTCATGAGCGTGGACTTGCCGGCCCCGTTCTCGCCGACCAGCCCGTGGATGGTGCCGCGCTCGACGCGCAGGGTGGTGCCGTTCAGGGCACGCACCGGGCCGAAGCTCTTGCGGACGTCGCGGCACAGGAGCGCGTCGGCCACGGCTCACTGCCCCGTCAGCGGGTTCTTCACGACGATCGTGCCCGCCACGATGCCGTCGTAGGCCGCCTTGGCCTCCTTGACGACGTCGGCCGGCACCTTGGCGTCGTAGGCGCCCGACGAGGTGGTCAGCGGGTCGAACTCGAACACCCCGTCCTTGAGCGTCAGGTTCCTGGTCCCGCCCTTCGGCGCGCCCGTCCAGTCTTCGCCGAACAGCAGGCGTACCGAGTCGGCGACCTTCATCCACATGGTGAACGCCACCCCCGCCCGGCCGCCCTTCTGGGCCTCCTCCGGATCCACCGCGGCGACCGAGAAGCCGTTCTTGACCGACTCGGAGATGACGCCCAGGTTCGAGCCCGACGCGGGCAGGATGACATCGGCGCCCTGCTGCTTCTGCGCGATGGCCAGCGTCAGCGCCTTGGCCGGATCGGAGAACGACCCGACGTAGTTGACCAGGACCTTGGTGGCCGGGTCGGCCGCCTTGGCGCCCAGCTCGTAGCCGGCCTGCCACCGCTTGAGCGGCGGGACCTCCATGCCGAAGACCGCGCCGATCGTCTTCGACTTCGACAGCCGGGCCGCGGCCACCCCGGCCACGTACGTCGCCTGCTCGACCGCCCAGGCGTAGGAGCGCACGTTGGGCAGGTTCACCTCGGCGTCGAGGATGGCGAACTGCTGGTTCGGGAACTCCTTGGCGACCTGGGTGAGCGCCTCGGACGCCGAGAAGCTGATCGTGGCGATCATCTTCTTGCAGCCCCGCTGGGCGAAGGCGCGGAGATTGTCGGCGATGGCCGTCGGGGTCGCCGACTCGACCGAGTCGATGGCGACGCCGAGTTCGCTCTTGGCCTTCTGCACGCCGTCCTCCGCCCATTTCTCGAACAGGCTGCTGCCGATGGTCGAGGCGTGGACGAAGGCGTACCCGCAGTCCTGGCCGCCGCCCGGGTCGCCCGCCGGTGCGGGCTGGGCGCCGGTGGTGGCGGTGCTGCAGGCGGTGAGCAGGATGAGTCCGAGGAGGAGGACGAGGAGTCGTTTCATGGCCGAACCCTTTGTGCGGGAGGGGTGGGGGAGAGGACCCAGCGCCCGTCCTGGAGCAGCCAGTGTTCGCGGGCGTCGGCCGGGTCGGGGGCCGCGCGCAGCGGCGTGGTCTCGCGGTGCGCGGACGGCCCGGCCGGGCCGTCGCGCAGCGTCAGGAACGTCACGGCGTGGGGGCGCTCGATGAGCGGGGCCATGCCCAGGTGCAGGAGCTTCGCCCGATGGGTCGCGTGCTGCCGGTGCACGTGGCCGTGCAGTACGATCACGGGCCGGTCGCGCCGCTGGAGGTCGTGCGCGACGGCCGGTGCCCCGGCCAGCAGATCCGGATATTTCAGGTTCTGGGAAATGAAGTCGGCCTTGATGTCGATTAGCGGGTAGTGGGTGAGCACGATGAGCGGCCGATCCGGCGCCGCCTCGCCCACCCCCGGCCCGGCGACGGCGTACCCGCCCTCGGGGGTCCTGCCGATCGGGATCCCGGCGAAGCGGAAGCCGGGCAGTCCGGGGATCTCGCACGGCGTGAGCCCGGGAACCGTCGCCACCCGCTCCGGCGAGCCGGCCACGACCTGGGCGAGCGCGTCGCCGGACGGGCCCACGTCGTGGTTGCCGGCGACGGCCACGATCGGCTTGCCCGCCCGCGCGAGCTCGCGCAGGGCTCGGGCGAGCATGTCGGGTTCGGCGAAGTTCGTCACGTCGCCCAGCAGCACGACCGCGTCGGCGTCGGAGGTCGCCACGGCGTTCACCGCCTGGTCCCACAGCGTCCACGACTCCGGCAGGAGAAGCCGGTCGTGCCACCGGCCGTAGGGCGTGCCGGGCGAGCACAGGTGGCTGTCGGTGATGACGGCCAGTCGCAGGGCGGCCATCAGAACCGGTGCTCCGCCAGCACGCCACCGGTCAGTTCGAGCGCGGCGGAGGCCGCCGCGGGCCGGCGCAGCGCGAGCGCGACGAACATCGCGTCCAGCAGCGACAGGTGGGCGATCCGGCTGGCCATCGCCTCGATCCGGAACGACGTCTCGCGGCTTCCCGCGACCAGCACCGCGTCGGCGGCCTCGGTCAGCGGCGAGCGGACGAAACTGGTGACCGCGATGGTGGTCGCCCGCACGTCGCGGGCCGCCTCGACCGCCGCCACGGTCTCGCGGGTGGACCCGGTGTGGCTGACGGCCAGGCACACGTCGGACGGGCTGAGCAGCCGGGCCGTGACATGCTGCACGTGCGCGTCGGCCGGCGCGTCGGCGTGCAGGCCGATGGTGGTCAGCCGGTACGCGAAATCCTGCGCCAGCGGGGCCGACGTGCCCACGCCCACCACCAGGATGCGACCGGCGTCGTGCAGCGCGTTGACCGCGCGTTCGAGCTGACCGGCGTCGATCGTCGAGGTGACCTCGCGCAGCGTCTCGGCGTCGGAGGCGATGATCTTGGTGAGAACGTCGAGCGGGCTGTCGTCGGCCCCGATCCGGGGCGCGACCATGGCGTTGCCGGCGCCGAGTTCGCGGGCGATGGCCAGCTTCAGGGCGTGGTAGCCGCGCAGGCCGAGCCGCTGGCAGAAACGCACGACGGTGGACGGGGCGGTGCCGGCCTCGGTGGCGAGGTCGCTGACGGTCGAGTGGACCACGGCGGCCGGGTCGTGCAACACGGCGTCCGCGACCCTCAGGTCGCCCCGGACGAAGGATGATCGCATCGCCCGGATCCGGGCGATGACGCCGGCGGCGTCATCGGGCTGCCCTTCGGGTGTCTGTCGGCTGTCGCCGGCGGGTTGCATCAGGTCCTCCTGGATACGGATTCCTGAAAGCTAACACCCGCTGGACTTCGATTCCAGAGCGCTGGAAGAACTCTGCCGTGCTCACAGGTGTACGGGAAATGAACTCACATCCGTGCCCACCTTGCCAGCCAGGGCTTCTGGAACGGAATTCCAGATGCGGACGCCTCCCGGCGGATCGGCGCGTGCGGTCGGCGCGCCGAACGGCGGAGGGAGCGGCCCGGCCCGTACGCCGTCGGTGGGCACGGTGGCGGCGATGGGCGCGGGCTCCAGCGAGACCATCGCGATGGGCGGGCAGGCCGCCACGGCCGTGGACGGTGCCGGACGATGCGGGCGGCGAGGGCTCTGCCCGCTGGAGCAGGGGCCGTCTGGGGAAATGAGGAGGGCCGGACAGTCCCCCCGGCTGTCCGGCCCCGCGGGCGCCGCCGTCTCCCCCCAGAACCGGCGGCTCCGCCTGCGAACGCGAGTGCTCACGTCCTCATCGCTTACCTTGCTACCCGGCCTTGGGTAAGGGGATTGTCAAGAACAGGTCATTTTGGGGTGATGTTCGGGAAATGGGGGGTGGTGGGGGGTTACGGGCCTTCTCCGGTAGGGGGGTCGGGGAGGACGGGGACGCGGACACCGGTGCGGGCCGACTCCAGGGCGGCGGTGACCATCGCGAGGCTGCGGATGTTGTCGTGGCACTCGCCCTGGGGCGGGGTGCCGGTGCGCAGGGCGGTGACGAACTCCTCCAAGCCCTCGGCCAGGCCCTGGAAGCGGGTGCGGCCCGGGTGGCGTTCGGGTTCGGGCTGGTGGGGGCGGATGTGCTCGCCCTTGGCCGGGTCCACGGTGAGCATCAGGTCGCCGTCCCAGCGGGCGCTGCCGCGGGTGCCCGTGGCCTGCCAGCTTCCCGTCCAGGACGTGGCGTAGCCGGGGGCCGACCAGCTTCCGTTGAAGGTGTAGCGCAGGCCGCCGGTCATCTCGAAGGTCGCGACGGCCGTGCAGTTGCCGGAGTACCAGCTCCACGGCGGCCGGAAGGACTCGCAGTAGACCGAGACCGGGTCGGCGCCCGAGACCGCGCGGGCCGCGTCGAACAGGTGGATGGCCATGTCCTGGAGCAGCGGGTCCTCCAGGGTGCTGAGGAAGGACGCGCCGCGGTAGGGGATGGAGAAGTCGGAGTGGAGTAAGCCGAGCGGGCCAAGCTCGGCCAGGGTGCGGCGGTAGGCGACCAGGCCGGGCAGGTGGCGGCGGTTCTGGCTGACCATGAACAGGCGCCGGGCGCGGTCGGCGGCGGCGACCATGGAGCGGGCCTCCTCCAGGGTGACCGCCATGGGCTTCTCGCTCAGCACCGAGACGCCCTGGCCGAGCGCGGCCACGGTGACCTCGTGGTGCGCGGCCGGCACGGTGCAGTTGACGATGAAGTCGGGCTCCTCGCCCTCCAGCAGCGCGTACACCGAGTCGCTGACCGGCAGATCGGGCAGGCCGAAGCCGTCGGCGGCGGCGCGTACGCGGTCGCGGTCCACGTCGGCCCAGCCGACGAGCCGGGTGAGGGGGTGGCGCAGCAGCTCCGGGGCCCACTGGCGGCCGATGAAGCCGGCTCCGACGATCACTCCGCGCAGCGGGCGGTCCTCGGCGATGGTGGTGAAGGTCATCGCGCACCCGCCGAGGCGGGCGGGACGGGGACGTTGACGTTGCCGGGCGGCGGCCCCGTCTGCGCCGGAGCGGCCCACAGCACGGCGTTGGCCAGCACGCGCAGGACGCCGGGGTGGTGGTAGACGGGGTAGTTCTGGTCGCCGGGGCTGAAGTAGAACACCCGGCCCCGGCCGCGGGTGTAGCAGCACCCGCTGCGGAACACCTCCCCGCCGGAGAAGGAGCTGATGAACACCAGCTCGTCGGGCGCCGGGATGTCGAACGGCTCGCCGTAGGTCTCCTGCTCGCCGATCACCAGCGGCTGCGGCACGCCCGCCGCGATCGGGTGGGAGGGCGCGACGGTCCACACCAGCTCGCGCTCGCGGGCGTCGCGCCACGTCAGCGTGCAGGTGGTGCCCATCAGGGCACGGAAGATCTTGGAGTAGTGGCCGGAGTGCAGCACGAGCAGACCCATCCCGCCCAGCACCCGGTCGCGCACCCGGGCGACCACCTCGTCCGACACCTCGTCGTGCGCGGCGTGCCCCCACCAGGTCAGCACGTCGGTCTCGGCGAGGACCTTCTCGCTCAGCCCGTGCTCGGGCTCTTGCAGGGTCGCGGTGCGAAGGCGCGCCTGCGCCCCCAGGTCCCCGAGTGTGGCGGCCAGCCCGGCCGCGATGGCTCCGTGCATGCCGTCGGGGTAGCGCTCCCGCACCGGCTCCTCACGCTGCTCGTGGACGTTCTCCCCCCATACGGTGACATTGATGCCCACCTGTGGCGCCTCCTTGGCAGGATCATGGCGGTCGCCCGCCGCTTCAGATCGTTCTCGCCGTTTTGGCCGGGGTTCAATCCGGCCGGGACGCGACGGTGAGGCCCGGCTCGACTGGCGCGGGCCGTGCGCCCATGATTGGGGGGCACAACGGCACATCGGGCGGGGAGCTGAGGAAGAGATGACCACGACGACCGTCGTCGCGAAGGGGCGTACGCTGCGGTTCCCCGAGGGGTTCGTGTGGGGCGCGGCCACGGCCGCGTACCAGATCGAGGGGGCGGCGCGGCAGGACGGGCGCGGCGTCTCGATCTGGGACACCTTCAGCCGCACTCCGGGCAGGGTGGCCGACGGGCACACCGGTGACGTGGCGTGCGACCACTACAACCGGCACCGCGACGACGTGCGGCTGATGCGCGACCTCGGGCTGCGGGCGTACCGGTTCTCGGTGGCCTGGCCGCGGGTGCTGCCCGAGGGGGCGGGGCGGGTGAACGAGGCGGGGCTCGCCTTCTACGACCGGCTGGTGGACGACCTGCTGGAGGCGGGCATCGCGCCGTACGCGACGCTGTACCACTGGGACCTGCCGCAGGCGCTTGAGGACGCGGGCGGCTGGACCTCGCGCGAGACGGCGTACCGGTTCGCCGAGTACGCCGAGGTGGTGCGCGACCGGCTCGGCGACCGGGTCAAGACGTGGCTCACGGTGAACGAGCCGTGGGTGGCGGCGGTGCTCGGCTACGGCATCGGCGTGCACGCCCCCGGCCGCGCCTCGGCGGCCGACGCCTTCCGCGCCACGCACCACATGCTGCTCGCCCACGGGCTGGCCGCGCGGCTGCTGCGCGAGGCCGGGGCCGCGGAGATCGCGATCACGCTCAACCTGGCCCCGGTCCTGACCCCGGAGGGGCTGCACGACCCGCAGGCGCCGGTGAGCGCCGAGGACGCCGAGGCGGTCAACCGGATCGACTGCCTGCTCAACCGGCAGTTCCTGGACCCGGCGCTGCGCGGGGAGTACCCGCGCGAGGTCCTGGAGATCGTCGAGCGCATCGCCGGGCTCGGCCACGTGCGCGACGGCGACCTGAAGCTGATCCACCAGCCGGTGGACCTGCTGGGCATCAACTACTACACGCCGTGCGTGGTGCGGGCCCGGCCGGGCGCGCCGGGCAGCGACAGCTACCCCGGCAGCGATGGCATCGAGTTCAGCGGCGCGACCGGTCCCACCACCGCGACCGGCTGGCCGATCGTGCCCACCGCGCTGACCAGGCTGCTCACCCGGCTCTCCCGCGACTACCCGGAGGTGGGGCTGCTCGTCACCGAGAACGGCGCCGCCTTCGAGGACGTCGTCGCCGGCGGGCGCGTCGCCGACGCCGACCGGATCGCGTTCATCGAGGGCCACCTGCGCGCCGCGTACGCCGCGATCGAGGAGGGGGCCGACCTGCGCGGCTACCTGGTGTGGTCGCTGCTGGACAACTTCGAGTGGGCCGAGGGCTACCACAAGCGGTTCGGCATCGTGCACGTGGACTTCGCCACCCAGCGGCGGCTGCCGAAGGACAGCGCGCTGTGGTACCGCGACGTGATCGCCAGGAACGGCCTGGTCAAGGACCGAGCCCGCCGTCCCACGCTGGAGGTCGTGGCGGCCAGGGCGGGCGTGTCGCGGTCCACGGTCTCGCGGGTGATCAACGGCGAGGGCACGGTGAGCGCCGAGTTCCGCGAGATCGTGATGAGCGCGGTCAGGGAGCTGGGCTACGTGCCCAACTCGGCGGCGCGCAGCCTGGTCACGCGGCGCACCGACCGGGTCGCGCTGGTGGTGTCCGACTCGCCGTCCGGGGCGCGGGCCGACGACCCGTGGTTCTCCACCGTCGTACGCGCCGCGGGCCGGGAACTGGAGGCGGCGGGCAAGCAGGTCGTGCTGCGGCTGGCGGGCTCGGCGGAGAGCAGGCGGGGCATCGAGCGCGACGCCGCCGCCGGGCACGTGGACGGCGTGGTGCTGGTGCCGATGTTCGACGCCGACCCGCTGCCGGCCGCGCTGGCCGGGGCGGGCGTGCCGGTCGCCTCGATCGGCCGGCCCGCGGCGACGGCCTCCACCCCGTACGTCGACATCGACCACGCGGGCGGGGCCGCGGCGGCGGTCGCGCACCTGCTGGAGCGGAGGCGGAGCCGGATCGGCGCGATCCGGGGGCCGCTGGACATGCCGTCGGCCCGCGACCGGCTCACCGGCTACCTGGACGCGCTGCGCGCGGCCGGGCTCCGGCCCAACGTGGCGCTCGGCGCGCTCACCCCGGCCTCGGGCGCGGTCGCCGCGCGCGAGCTGCTCGACGACGACCCGCACCTCGACGCGATCTTCGTGGCCGACGACCTGATGGCGATGGGCGCGCTCGCGGCGCTGCACGAGGCCGGGCGGAGGGTGCCCGGCGACGTCGCGGTCGTCGGCTTCGGCGACATCGAGGCGGCGGCGTACACGGTGCCGGCGCTGACGACGGTGCGCGGGCGCATGGCCGACCTGGCGGCCACCGCGGTGCGCCTGCTGCTCGCCCACCTGGACGGCGAGCCGGTGTCCTCGCGCATCCTGCCCGCCGACCTCGTCGTACGCGCCTCGTCCTGACCGGGCGTCAGGCGCGCAGCCGGGCGTCCACGGCCTCGGGGGACAGCACGTGCTCGGAGACCAGCACCGTCATGCCGACGATGCCGGCCCGGTCGCCGAGGGAGCCGGTGACGATCCTCAGGTCGCGGGTGTTGTAGGGCAGGCTGCGCCGGTAGACGCTCTCTCTGATCCCGGTCAGGTAGTGCTCGCCGGTCTCGGCCATGTCGCCGGCCAGCACCAGCACGCCGGGGTTGAGCAGGCTGACCGCGGTCGCCAGCACGATCCCGAGCGTGCGCCCGGCCTCCTGGGTGAGCATGATCGCTTTCGGGTCGCCCGCCTGCACCAGCTTGACCACGTCGCGGCTCCTGGCCTGGCCGAGGTCGTTGGCGATGGCCTGGCCGCTGGCCCAGGAGGCCACGCAGCCGCGCGAGCCGCAGGTGCACACCCGCTCGTCGGTCTCGTTCAGCCGCACGTGGCCGATGTTGCCCGCCGCCTCGCCCACGCCCCGGTAGATCTTGCCGTCGATCACGATCCCGGCGCCGATCCCGGTGGACGCCTTGATCAGCATCAGGGAGGGGGTCTCGCGCCACGACGCCCACCACTCGCCCAGCGCCATCGCCTTGGCGTCGTTCTCCACCAGGATCGGCACGTCGAAGGTCTCGCGGATCGCCTCGCGCACCGGGTGGTCGTCCCAGCCGGGCATCAGGAAGGACCTGATCACCCGGCCGGAGGTGTGGTTCACCGAGCCGGGCAGGTCGATCCCGATGCCGCACACCCGGATCGGGTCGTGCCCGGTCTTGTCCAGCAGGCGCTGGAACGCCCGGCTCACCCAGGACAGCACCGCCTCGGGGCCGCGTTCGATGCGCAGCTCGCTGCGCTCCTCCGCCAGCGGCCGGGCGGCCAGGTCGGTCAGCGCCACCTTGGCGTGGGTCGCGCCGAGGTCGGCGACCAGCACCAGATGGTTGACCGAGTCGACGTCGAGCACCGAGGGCGGCCTGCCGCCCCCGGACGCGCCGACGCCGGACTCGTGGATGTAGCCCGCCTCGATCAGCCGGTCGACCCGGTCGGTGATCGTGGACCGGGACAGGCCGGTGTGCTCGATGAGCTCCTTGCGCGTGCGGCAGGTGCCTCGCCTTATGAGCTGCAGGACTTGCCCCGCCGTCATCATGTCATCTAGCCCTTCTCCGCCCCTGCCGTCAGGCCCTCGGTCAGGAGCCGCTCGCTCGCGAAGAACACGAGCACGATCGGTAGTGTCAGGACAACTGATCCTGCCATGAGAACAGTAGTCGGAATTTCTATGCCCCCGGCGAGCTGGGAAAGGCCCAGCGAGACCGTCCAGCTCTCGCGGCGCTCCACCAGGAACAGCAGGGCGAACAGGAACTCGTTCCAGGCGATCATGAAGGTGTACAGGCCGGTGGCCATCAGCGCGGGCGCCGACAGGGGCAGCGTGACCCGCCAGATGGTGCCCAGCGTGCCGCAGCCGTCGATCGCCGCGGCCTCCTCCACGCCGCGCGGCACGCTCTCGAAGTAGTTGCGCAGCATGTAGACCGAGACCGGGACGGTCTGCGCGATGTACACCAGCACCAGGCCGGGCAGCGAGCCGCGCAGCCCGAGCATGGTGAACAGCACGAACAGCGGGATCGCCAGCACGATCGCGGGGAACAGGTAGACCGCCAGGAACAGGAAGTGCACCTGCCTGCGGCCGAAGAAGCGCAGCCGCGCCACCGCGTACGCGCCGGGGATCGAGATCAGCAGCGTCGCCGCCACAGTGGCGACCGCGACGATCGCGCTGTTGCGCATGAAGGTCAGGAACCCCTGGCGGCCCAGAACGTCGGCGTACGGGGCCAGGGTGAGGCGCCGGGGGAGCAGCGAGCCCGGGTCCAGGATCAGCTCCTGGATGTCGCGCACCGACAGCATCACCATGTACAGGAACGGGAACGCGGTGACCGCGAACAGCACCGCGATCGTCACGGGCCGCAGCACCGCCAGGACGGCCCGCTCGAACCGGTCGCGGCTCATTCCCTCTCCTCCTCCGCGCCCGAGAAGAAGCGCAGGTAGATCACCAGGAACACCATCAGCACCACGGCCAGCACCAGCGCCTGCGCGGCCGAGGCGCCGATGTCGTTGCGCGAGGTGAGCAGGTCGTACACGCGCACGCTGACCACCTCGGTGCCCGCCCCGCCGCCGGTGAGCAGGTACACGTCGTCGAACTTGGTGAAGGTGAACACGAACCGCAGCACCGACAGCAGCGCGATGATCCGCCACAGTTGCGGCAGGATCACGTGCCGGAACCGCTGCGTGGGCGTGGCGCCGTCGATCAGCGCGGCCTCCTCCAGGTCGGCGGGGAGCGAGTGCAGGCGGGCGGTGAGGAACAGGAACGCGAAGGGGAAGTAGCGCCACGCCTCGAAGGCGATCACGGTGAGCAGCGCGACCGGCACCTGTACGCCCAGGAAGGTGCCGGTGCTCTGCGACAGGAACGCGATCGGCTCGCCGAGCCAGGTGTTGACGATGCCGTACTGGGGGTTGAGCATCACCTCCCACAGGAACGCCGCGGCGACGACCGGCGCGACGTACGGGATCAGGAACGCGGCGCGCACCAGCGTGCGGCCGGCGAACCGGCGGCGCAGGGCCAGGGCCGCGGCCAGGCCGATCGCGATCGACAGCGCGGTGCCCGCCACCGTGTAGACGAGCGTGGTGACCAGCGAGGACCAAAAGCCCGGCTCGGCCAGTACGTAGGTGAAGTTCTCCAGGGTGTAGTTGCCCAGGAGGCCGGTCTGCCTGATGTTGATCAGGCGGGCGTCCTGGAAGGCCAGCATGATCGCCCACAGCAGCGGGACGACCACCACGACCAGCGTGATGACCAGCGTGGGCGAGATGAGCAGCAGGCCGGCGCGCCCCTCCTGGCGCCGGAGCGTGCGCTCGCGGGTGGTCACTGGCGGATCCCGCGCTTGATCGACTCCACCGCCGACCGCGCCTGCTGCGCTGCGGCCTGCGGGGTCAGCGAGCCCTCGACGAGCGCGCTGAGCGCGGCGGGCACCGGCAGTTCGCCCATCGTGGCGCCGACCAGCTTGCCCTGCCCCTGCGGGATGCCCCAGCGGGCGAAGGTGCCGGGGCTGGTGCGCAGCGCGTCGAGCACGTCGGCGGGGTAGACCTCGGCCAGCGGCTTCTTGGCGTCCACGCCCGCGGGCAGCGCGTCCCAGGCGTCCTCGAAGCCGGTGCGGGTGGGGAACTTGCCCTCGGGGGCCATGCCGATCCAGCGCTCGTAGCCCTCGTTCATCATGTAGGTGACGAACCTCTGCGCGGCCTCGGTGTTCGCGTCACGCGATATCGCCCAGGAGACGATCTCGCCGTACTGCGCGGGGGCCGTGGCGTCGGGACCCTTCAGCGCGGTGACGACGCCGGTGTTCTCGGCCAGCCACTCCTTGTCGCCCTGGCACTCGGCGCAGCTCGGCAGGGCGTCGTTACGCAGCCCGGCCAGCTCGTCCAGGATGAAGGAGGACCAGATCGCCATCGCGGCCTTGCCGGAGAAGTAGGTGGCGCGGGTGGAGTCGACGTCCTGCCTGCCCTTGACGGAGTAGTTCTTGGCGAGGGTGGAGTAGAACTCGAAGGCCCGGACGCATTGCGGGCTGGTCAAGGTGACATTTCCGGAATTGTCGACTAGCTGGCACCCATTCGCGAGTGCCACGTGCTCGAAACTCTGCGCGGTGAAGGAGTCCTTCGGCGCCACCGCCAGCGTGATCCCGGCCACGTCCCCGGTGTTCAGCTCGCGCGCCGCCTTTTCCAGCCGCTCGTACGTGTCCGGGGGCTCCAGGCCCGCCTTTTCGAACAGGTCCTTCCGGTACAGGATGAGCTGCGCCCAGCCGTCGCTGGGCACGGCCAGCGCCGTGCCGCCGGCGCTGATCAGCTCCAGCGCCCGCCCCGAGAACGTGTCGCGGCCCAGCCCGTTGATGATCTTCCCGGGGGTCTCGGTGTCCAGCAGGTCGTTGGCCTCCAGCTCGCGCACCGCCGCCAGCGGCAGCGCGCCCATCACGTCCGGCAGCCGCCCGGCCGCCGCCGCCGACGTCACGACCTGGCTGAACTGGTCCTCCGCCACCGCCACCAGGTTGACCTTGATCCCCGTCTTCGCGGTGAACTCCGCCGCGATCTCCCGCTGGACCTCCATGCGGTCCTTGAGGTTCTCCTCGGTCCAGACGGTGATCGTGTTCTGCTGCTCCTGCGCGTCGCCGCCGCATCCCGCGAGGGTCATCGCGATCAGTACGGCGGACAGGACGGCGGTGGCCTTTTCGCGCATGGCTCGCACCTCCATGTCCGGCTAAGGGCTGTGCCGCACGTACCCCCCGAAACGCCCGCTACCCCTGCTCATGGCCCGGGCTGTGTTTATGGCGATTGCTTCGCAATACGCGGGCTTGGGCGCTCTGCAGGGTCGTGTCTTCCGTCGTCGCTCCGGTCGCTGCGCTCCCTGCGCTCCTCCTCCAGACACGACCCGCGCCCAAGCCACCACATCCCGAGTACCGGACCTTCCCTTCGTGGCCCGCTTAGCGGGTGGGGTCGTGCCCGTGTGCGTGGTCGGAGTGGGCGCCGGTGGCGGCATCGCGACCGTGGTCCCTGCGCT
>NZ_JACHGN010000027.1:18720-170580 GCF_014202315.1 Thermocatellispora tengchongensis
GCGTCTTCTCCCGGCACGACCCGCGCTCAAGCCGCCGCATCCCGGGTGCTGGGCCTTCCCTTTGTGGCCCGCTTAGCGGGTGGGGTCGTGCCCGTGTGCGTGGTCGGAGTGGGCGCCGGTGGCGGCATCGCGACCGTGGTCCCTGCGCTTCTTCTCCCGGCACGACCCGCGCTCAAGCCGCCGCATCCCGGGTGCTGGGCCTTCCCTTTGTGGCCCGCTTAGCGGGTGGGGTCGTGCCCGTGTGTGTGGTCGGAGCGGGCGCATGTTCGCGGTGGCGGCATCGCGACCGTGGTTCCTGCGCTTCTTCTCCTGGCACGACCCGCGCTCAAGCCGCCACATCCCGGGTGCCGGGCCTTCCCTTCGTGGCCCGCTTGGCGGGTGGGGTCGTGCCCGTGTGGTGGTCGGAGCGGGCGCATGTTCGCGGTGGCGCCGGCCGTGCGGAGCGCGGGCCGTGAACGCAGCCCGGCCGTGCGGAGCGCGGGCCATAAGCACAGATGTCGCGGAGGTTAGGCGAATGAAACGTTTAGGTGACACGCGGACTAGAGTGGATTTCAACAGTCCACTGGCGGAAGGCGTAGACTTAGGAGTGCTCCACGGCGGACTATGGTTTTGGAGCACGACGTAATCCCCCTACTTCTGTTTGATCAATAAGCGTAAGTGTTGAGGAATGCACGCGATCACATTTGACGAGCCCGGTGTCGTCAGCGTCGGCTCCGAACCCCCCGCCGAGCTCATCCCCGGCAGCGTGCGGGTGCGCACGCTCTACTCCGGCGTGTCGGCGGGCACCGAGCTCACCGCGTACCGGGGCACCAACCCCTACCTCAACCGGCTTTGGGACCCGGACAAGCGCCTGTTCGTCGAGGGGCGCACGCACTCCTATCCGCTTACCGGCTGGGGCTACCAGGAGGTCGGCGAGGTGGTCGAGGCCGCGCCCGACGTCGCCGCCCCGGCCGTGGGCAGCATCGTCTGGGGCGTGTGGGGCCACCGCGGCGAGGCCGTGCTGCCCGCCGAGCGGGTGGCCGGCCACGTCCTGCCGCCCGGCGCCGACCCGCTGGCGGCGGTCTTCGCCCGCGTGGGCGCCATCGCGCTCAACGCCGTCCACGCCGCCGACGTCCACCTGGGCGACCAGGTCGCGATCTTCGGCCAGGGCGTGATCGGGCTGCTCGCCACCCGGCTCGCCGTGCTCAGCGGCGCCCGCGTGGTCGCCGCCGACGCCATCCCGGCCCGGCTCGAACTCGCCCGCGAGTACGGCGCCGCCGAGGTGTTCGACGTGCTGTCCGGCTCGGCCGCCGAGTTCGTGCGCAAGCGCATCGAGGGCGCCGACATCGCGATCGAGCTGAGCGGCACCCACCAGGGCCTGAACGAGGCCATCAGGACCGTGCGCCGGGGCGGCCGGGTGGTCGCCGCCGGGTTCTACCAGGGCGAGGGCCTCGGGCTGCGGCTCGGCGAGGAGTTCCACCACAACCAGGTGCAGCTCGTCTCCTCCCAGATCGGCGCCGTCGCCTCGTGGCTGTCGCACCGCTGGGACGTCGAGCGTCTGCAGCGCACCTTCATGGAGCTGGTCCAGCGCGGCGAGATCGACACCGCGCCCCTGGTCAGCCACGTCGTGCCGGTGCAGGACGCCGCGGCGGCGTACGAGCTGCTGGACCGGCACCCCGGCGGCGTGCTGCAGCTCGTCTTCAGCTTTCCCCCACCGCAGGATCTCCCATCCCTCCACCACCTAGCCGAGGAGCAGGAATGAAGCTGGCCGTCCAGGAGCAGTTGCTGCCCGGCCGCTCGCTGCAGGAGAAGTTCGCGTTCGCCGTTGACGCGGGCTTCGACGCCATCGAGCTGCGCGGCAAGGGCGACTTCGCCTTCGCGGGCCGCCTCACCGAGCTCAAGCGGGCCCTCGCCGACGGCGTGGTGATGCCGACCGTCTGCGTGGACATGCCCCACTTCATCGGCGACTTCGACCCCGACAAGCGCCGCGACGCCGTGCAGCAGCTCCGCTCCCAGCTCACCGTGATCGCCGAGCTGGGCGGCATCGGCGTGATGACCCCCGCCTCCTGGGGCCAGTTCTCCCTCAGACTGCCCCCGTTCGTGCCCCCGCGCAGCCCCGAGGAGGACCGCGAGGTGCTCGCCGAGGCGCTGAACGAGCTGGGCGAGCACGCCGCCCGCCACGGCGTGCTGATCATGCTGGAGCCGCTCAACCGCTACGAGAACCACATGGTCAACACCCTGGCCCAGGCGGTCGAGCTGTGCTCGATGGACTCCATCCGGGTCGTCGGCGACACCTACCACATGAACATCGAGGAGGACGACCCCTGCCGCGCGCTGGTCGAGGCCGCCCCCTACCTCGCCCACATGCAGATCAGCGAGTCCAACCGCAACCAGCCCGGCACCGGGCACATCGACTGGGCGGCCGAGCTGGCCACCCTCGACGCGATCGGCTACGACGGCTACCTGGCTCTGGAGTGCCGCCTGCGCGGCGAGCCCGAGATCGCGCTGCCGCAGACCGCCGCGTTCATCAGGAAGTTCCGGTGATCGCCGGGGAGGACGCCGCCGGGATATCCCGCGCGGCGGTCCGCGTCCTGGTCGCGAACTGGGATGGCGGGCACACCGTGCCCTCCAGGCGGCTCTACCCGCACCAGTGGAGCTGGGACTCCGCGTTCATCGCGATCGGCAACGCCCGCTGGGCGCCGCGCCGCGCCCGGTGCGAGCTGCTGACGCTGTTCGGCGCCCAGTGGCGCGACGGCAGGGTGCCGCACATCGCCTTCAACCCCGAGGTGCCCATGGGGGCGTACTTCCCGGGGCCCGACTTCTGGGACGTCAGCGCGCCCTCCGGCACCGTGACGTCCGGCATCGTGCAGCCGCCCGTGCACGCCATCGCGGCCTGGCGGGTGCACCTCGCCGACCCCGACCCGGCCTTCCTGCGCCGGATCTACCCGCGCCTGGTCGCCCAGCAGGAGTTCCTGCGCGCCAACCGGCGCAACCCCGACGGGCTGCTGTCGATCCTGCATCCCTGGGAGTCGGGCATGGACAACAGCCCGGCCTGGGACGAGCCGCTGGCCGCGGTGAACGCCGGGCCCCTGGCCGCCGCCGTCCGCCGCGACACCGCCGTCGTCAACGCCGACGAACGGCCCACCCAGCGCGACTACGAGTGCTACGTCGAGATCGCCCGCGCCTACCGCGACACCGGCTACCGCCGGGCCGGCGAGTTCTCCGTGGCCGACCCGCTGTTCAACACGGCCTACGCCGCCGCCGAGACCTCCCTGGCCAAGATCGCCATCGTGTGCGGCCTGGACCCCGAGCCGCACCGGCGCGAGGCCGCGGCCATGGTGCGGGCGATGGCCGAGCACCTGTACGACGACGGCCTGTTCCACGCCAAGGACGAGCTGACCGGCAAGCTGCTGCGCTCATCCAGCGGGGCCGGGCTCACCCCGCTGATGCTGCCCGGCCTGCCGCCCCGGCTCGCCGACGAGCTGATCGCCACGGCGCTGGAGCGCTTCGAGCTGAAGCGGGGCCTGCTGCCCAGCTTCGCGCCCGGCGCGCCGGAGTTCGACTCCGCCCGCTACTGGCGCGGCCCGAGCTGGATCAACCTGGCCTGGATGGTCTGGCAGGGCCTGCGGCACCGCCGACCGGTGGTCGCCGAGCGGATGGCCGAGACCATGATCCGGGTCGTGGGCCGCGCCGGCTTCCGCGAGTACTTCGACCCGCTCACCTTCGAGGGCCACGGCTGCCACGACTTCTCCTGGTCAGCCGCGCTCGTCCTGGACCTCATCGCCGAGTACGGCCTGGACGGCGTGCCGGCGGCCGGCGGCGAGGTCGGTCAGCAGCGCGGGCGCCTCCTCGAAGCCGACCAGATCGGTGACCACGTGCTCGCGTAGCATCGGGCCGCGCTCCCGCAGCAGGCCGACCGTCTCGTGGGACAGGCGCTCCCTGTCCCACGCGTGGCCAAGGCCCCGCGGCACCCTGCCGATCTGCGCGCAGCGCACGGTCAGCCCGTTGTGGTGGAACTCCTCGCCGAGCCGCACCTCGTCGGCGCCGTCGGGGTAGAACGCCAGGTCGATCACCGTGCCCTGGGGCCGCAGCAGCTTCAGGGCCAGGGCCAGCGCGCGGGCCCGGCCGCGGCACTGGAACACCACGTCCGCGCCGCGGTCGCCGGGGCCGTGCCGCCAGCGCTCCTTCAGCGCGACCGCCGACTCCTCGCCCGTGCCGCCTGGCTCCTCGCGCAGCGTCTCGGCGCCCAGGGCCTCGGCCACCCGCAGCCGCTGCGGGGTCTCGTCCACGACCACCACCTCGGCGGCCCCCAGCGCGAGCGCGAACGAGGCGGTCAGCAGGCCGACCACCCCCGCACCGACGACCGCGACGCGGCGGCCGTGCACGCCGTCGCCCAGCTCGCGCACGTACGGCCCGTGCAGGTCGGCCGCCGCGTGCAGCAGGCCGTTGGCGCAGATGGGGCCCATGTGGGCCACGTAGATGCCGAGCAGCGGGTCGATGTCCTCCGGCAGTCGGACGAACCGGTCGGCGAGCGGGTCGGCGACGTAGCCGGTGCGGTGCCCGTACGCCATCGCGACCGGCGTGCCCTCCGCCACGGCCCGCGTGCGCGACTCCACCACCGTGCCCACCTGCATGTAGCCGATGCCGCGTACGGGATACTCCACCGACGCCGTGCCGCGCCGGAACAGGCACAGCGCGGGGTCCCAGGTGGAGGTCAGGTAGGGGTTGGTGCCCTTGACGTAGGTCAGCTCGGTTCCCGCCGAGATCCCGCTGTAGCGGGTGCGCACCATGAACCCGCCGCGGGGCACGTCGGGCAGCTTCTCCTCGACCAGCGTGACCTGGCCGGGCGCCTCGATGCTCAGCGTCGAGACGACGTCCATCTGCTCACCTCTCCGTCTCCAGGGTGACCGGTACGCCCTCGGCGGCCGAGCGCGCCACCGCGTGCGCCAGCCGGTGGGTGGCCAGCGCCTCCTCGTACGTCGCACGCACGCCCGCGCCGTCGCCACGCACCGCGTCCACGAAGGCCCGGTCCACCAGGGTCTTGGCGTCGGACTCCGCGCGCACCATCGTGTCGCCGTCCACCAGCATCTCGGTCTCGTTCAGGTCCAGCGTCACGCCCTCGGCGTGCACCTCCAGGCCGACGCGGTGCTTGCGGTTGAGCAGGCAGGTGGCGGCCAGCAGCCCGGCCGCGCCCGAGGCGAAGCGCATCACCGCGGCCGTGGCCCGGTCCACCTCGCCGTCCGGCTGCGCGCCGTCGTCGCCCGGCACCGCGTGCACCATGGTCACCTCGCCCACCAGGACCCGCGCCAGGTCCAGCACGTGGACGGCCTGCTCCAGCACCTGCCCGCCCGACATCTCGCGCCGCGTCCACCAGGGGACCGGCGGCACCTTGTCCAGCCAGTGCCCGAGCGCGAGGCGTACGGGACGGCCGTCGAGCAGCTCGCGGGCCCGGTCGAGGGTGTCCAGGTAGCGCCAGTGGTGGCCCACGGCGGAGGGGAGCCCGCGCCTCCGGATCTCACCGCCGACTTTCTCCGCGGTGAGTATGTCCAGCGCAAGCGGCTTTTCAACAAATATGGGTAGATCGGCGGATAAGGCATCCAGCTCCGGCGTACCGTGCGCGAAGGGAGGAACGCACACGTAGACCGCGTCCAGCCCGCCCGCCTCCAGCAGGCCGCCGTGGTCGCCGTAGGCCGGAGCACCGAAGCGCGAGGCCAGTTCCCTGGCCTTGCTCAGATCGGTGTCGGCGATTCCCGCGATGGCGACATCCGGGAACCCGGACAGCACGGTGGCGTGCCGGGCCGCCACGTTGCCGGCTCCGATGATTCCGATCCTGGTGACTGAACTCACAGACCGGCATATGCCTCAGGTGCGGCGGAGCAAACAAGAAAGTGGGATTTGCTCGACTAATGTTCCAACCGCTCTGTTTGGGGCAGTTTTGTCCGACCGTGATGCGACGAGTGCGAGTGAGATCGGGGCGACGCATGGAGAACTACTCGGGACGGGGACCGGCCGTGCCGGACCGCGTACGGGAATGGTTCGGGCCGCACACCACCAGCGCGGCCGACTGGCCGCTCGACGCGCTCCTGCTGGCCAAGGGGCCGGTCACGGTGAGCGTCGTCCTGCCCGCCCGCGATGAACAGGAGACGGTCGGCGAGATCGTCTCCATCATCCGGCGCGACCTGGTGGACGCCGTGCCCCTGGTTGACGAGATCGTGGTGGTGGACTCCCGCTCCACCGACGCCACCGCCGCCGTGGCCGCCGCGGCGGGGGCCAGGGTCGTGCACCAGGACGCGGTGCTGCCCGGCCTGCCACCCCTGTCCGGCAAGGGCGAGGCCCTGTGGAAGGGCCTGGCCGCCTCCACCGGCGACCTGGTCGTCTTCGCGGACGCAGACCTGCGCAACTTCGGCGCCCACTTCATCTCCGGCCTGCTCGGCCCGCTGCTGACCGACCCGCGCGTCCAGTTCGTCAAGGGCGCCTACGAGCGGCCGCTGAAAGGGCCGGGGGGCGTCGTGCAGCGCGGCGCGGGCGGGCGCGTGACCGAACTGGTCGCGCGCCCGCTGCTCAACCTGTTCTGGCCGGAGCTGGCGGGGTTCGTCCAGCCGCTCGGCGGCGAGTACGCCGCCAGGCGGCGGGTCCTGGAGGCCGTCCCGTTCGTCACCGAGTACGGCGTGGAGTTCGGCCTTCTCGTGGACCTGCTCGAACGCGTCGGCCTGGACGCCATGGCGCAGGTGGACCTGGGCAGCCGCGAGCACAGCTCTCAGTCCATCGCCGCCCTGGGCAAGATGTCCGGGCAGATCATCCTCACCGCCTGGTCACGGCTGGAGCGGCAGGGCCGTCTCGTGTCCTCCGAGCCTCCGGCGACCGCCCTGCTGCAGTTCGCCCCCGATCTGAGCACCGCGGTGAGCGACGTCGCCGTCGCCGAGCGCCCGCCCCTGATGTCGGTGGTGCGCGAGGCCGTGGCACGGGGGCCGGAGGTCAAGGAGGACGTGGCATGAAGGTGCTGATCAACGCCGGGCCGTGGCTGCCCGTGCCGCCGACGGGGTACGGCGGCATCGAGAACGTCGTCGCCACGCTGATCCCGCCGCTGCGGCGGATGGGGGTACGCGTGGTGCTGGCCACGGTGGGCCAGAGCACCATCGAGGTGGACGAGGTGCTGCGCGTGTACGACGAGGGCCAGTTCCCCCACTTGCAGGAGCCGTACAACCAGGTCATGGGCATCGCCCACGCGCACCAGGCCGCCCTGGTCGCCGAGCTGCGCCGCCGCGACGACATCGACCTGGTGCACGACCACCTGGAGGTGGTCGGCCCCGCCGTGCTCTCCGCGCTCGGCGGCCCTCCCGTGCTGCACACCCTGCACTGGGACCTGCGCAAGCACCCGGACTTCTACGGCTCCTTCCCGCGCGACATCTCCGTCAACGGCGTGTCGAACTCCCAGCTCTCGCGGGCGCCCGCCCGGCTGCGCGCCGCCTCGCTCGGCGCGGTGCACCTGGCCACGCCGCTGGCCGACGCCCCGCCCCTCGACGTGCCGCGCGGCGAGCACGTGATCGTGATGGGCCGCATCTGCCCGATGAAGGGGCAGCACATCGCCGCCCGCGTCTGCCGAGACCTGGGGCTCCCGCTCGTGATGGCGGGGCCCGTGTGCGGGCTGAACACCCCCGAGGAGCTGAACGCGGTCCTGGACGACCCGGGCCACCCGCTCAACGGGCACGGCGACCTCCGCTACCACGCCGAGCGCGTCGCGCCGTACCTCGACGGCGACCTGATCCGGTGGATCGGCGCGGTCGGCGGCGAGGAGCGCGACCGCCTGTACGCCTCGGCGCGCGCCGCGCTGTTCCCCATCCAGTGGGACGAGCCCGGCGGCACCGCCGTCGTGGAGGCGCTCGCGCTGGGCGTCCCGCCGGTGGGGCTGCGGCGCGGCGTGCTCCCCGAGATCATCGAGCACGGGCGTACGGGGCTGCTGGCCGACACCGAGGAGGAGCTGGTTGGCCTGCTGGCCCGCGTGGACGAGATCGACCCCGAGGAGTGCCGCCGCGAGGCCAGGACCCGCTTCTCCCCCCACGTCATGGCCCAGCGCTACCTCGACCTGTACGAACGCACGCTGACCCGCGCCCGCCGCCGGGCCAAGCCCCCGCTGCGCTCCATCGCCGGCGGCGGCATGGCGTCGGTGGCCGCCGCCCGCGCCCGCTGACGGCTCAGGCCGGGCGCAGCCGCATCCGCAGCCGTACGCGGGAGCGCCCGGCCAGCCGCTGGATCGCCACCTCATCGCAGAGCACGCCCATCAGCCACAGCCCGTAGCCCCTGGCCCCCGGTGTGGCCGGCCGCCCGCGCCGGGCGTGCTCGGCGGTGAGCCGGCCCTGCTCGTCGGTGACGTCCACGGTCACGTACGCGCCGTCGTGCCAGCACGTGAGCGTGCCGCGCCCGCCGCCGTGCTCCAGCACGTTCACCACCGCCTCGTTGGCCGCGATCAGCAGGTCGTCCACCCGCTCGGGCGCCAGCCCGGCCCGCTCGGCGCACCGCTGCACGTGCGCGCGCAACCTGCCCAGATCGTCGGTGATCCGGATCCTGACCGGCCTGCGCGCGATCATCTCGGCGTCACGGCCCGGGGTGCCGGGACGAGGAGCGTACGGCCCGCGCCGCCTCGTCGGCCGTCTCGTGCACCAGGAACGCGTGCATCAGCCCGGTGGTCTCGAAGATCCGGACCAGCCGCCGGTTCAGCCCGGCCAGCGCCAGCACCCCGCCGGCCTCCTGAACCCGGGTGCGCATCGCCAGCAGCACCCGCACCCCGCTGGAATCGCAGAACGTCAGCCCCGACAGGTCCAGCACCAGCGCCCGTGGCGCATGCGTCTCCAGCAGCCGCAGGAAGTCGCCGCGCAGCCGCTCGGCGTTGCTGTGATCCAGTTCCCCGGCCGCGGTCAGCACCTCCACGTCGCCCTCGGCAGGATGCGGCCGCAGCCCGAGGATCACCGGGGCCGTCACCGCTCCACCCTGTCCACGCGAACCTCCCGAAGGGCCGCACCGTCGCGGGCCCCTTCACTGTAACGAGTCACGCAGCCCCGCGAGACGGCAAAGCGCCCGGAACCCGTCCTCGGTCCCCGGCCAGTGCCCCCGCACCGCCTCGATCCCCGCCCTGCGCACCACACTCCGCAACACCAGCGCCACCACGATCGCGTCGTCGGCCTGCCCCAGCACCGGCACGAAGTCGGGCACCAGGTCGAACGGCATGGCCAGATAGGCCAGCAGCAGCACCAGTCGCACCCGCACCCCCCGCGGCAACCCGCGGTCCGCCGCCAGCCGCCGCAACAACCGCACCAGATCAGGCAACAGCCGCACGGCCTCCCGCAGCAACGCCCCCCGCGGCCGCGCCACCGCCAGCACCCCCACCATCACCACCCACGCCAAAAGGACCCCACCCACCACACCCGCCAAGATCTCCCACCCCACCCGCACAACCTACTGCCGCCGAACCAAGACGAACACCCACCCCCACGCCCGAGAGGCGAGACCGACGCACCCGCCCGGCAAAAGGAAGCGCAGGGAGGCACGTGCACCCGATAAGTGGCGGGGATCGGGATGAGCGCCCCGCCGTTCACCACCGGGGCGCGCGTAGAAGGGCCCAACGGGTTCGGCCCGGGGCTGTCCGCGTCGCATCCCGGGGTGTGTCCGTGTTCGGGAGAGGGCTGTGGGAGGGCGTCGCGTTCGCGCAGGTTCCGTCACCCGCCCCCATCCCGCCTTGCGGAGAATCCACCATTGCCGGACACTCCCGCATCCCGCGGCCAGGCCGGACAGGTGCGCGACGAAGGGGAATGAGCAGGCTGCCAGGATGCGCGGCCGGGGCCGTTGTCCCTGTGATCGCATCGCTGCGCCGGTCTCTGCCGTTTCCAGCTCCCACCCTGAGGCCCCGGCATTCCCACTGTGCCGCGACGGCGGGTGTGAGGTGTGTCCCCGTGCCGGAGGAGGCGGCGGGAGGGCGCCGCGTTCCGCAGGCTCCGGCATCCAGCCCCATCCCTTGTGGAAGATCCACCGTTGCCGGGACACTCCCCGCCGCGACGGCGAAACCGCGCTGCCCGGCCACCTGCTCCCGGCCTCGGGCATACGTGAGATCGGCTGCGGGCACCGGGATGCTCGGAGCGGAGGCCGCGTGGTGGGGAGGCGTGCGGCCGGATGCGGCCAGGGCGTGGGCGTTGCCCCGGGCGCGTAGACCTGCCGCGACGGGCTCGGGCCCGGCGGCCATCGCGCCGACGGCCGGGGCGGGAGTGCGGGATGAAGGGGGGTGCGGGCTGTCAGGGGTCGGCCGCGCCGCCATCCCTTGACCGCATCGCTTCGCCCCACTGCATCCAGGATGGCGAGTGCTGGAACCTGGACGCCCTTCCGCCTACTTCCTTCCGAACCGGACACCCCCGATCCGGCCGCAGGGATCGGGGTGAGCGCCCCGCTACGGCCGTCGCCGGGAGCGCGCGTAGGCACGCCGTGGCAGGTTCGGCGCGGCGCCATGGGCGTCCCCGCCGCCGGGCAGGGCAGGGCATTGGGCGACGAAGGGGGATGAGCGGGTTGCCGGGTGGTGTGGCCGGGGCCGCCATGACTTGATCGCATCGCTGCGCCCACCGCCCGTCCCTACCGGGCCGGCCCCAGGCAGGCGGGATGGGCCGGGTGCTGGAACCCGCGCACACGTGACGCCCTCCCGCCTCCTCCCCGCCCCGGACGCCCCCGGTCCAGTGGGCCGGGGGCTGGGGTGGTCAGGTAGTGGAGGTGGGGCGGCGTTTCTCGTCGGTGAAGACCTCGTCGATCAGGCCGTAGGCCTTGGCCTCCTCGGCGGTGAAGATCTTGTCGCGTTCGGTGTCCTTGCGGACGCGGTCGATGGACTGGCCGGTGTGGCGGGCTATGAGGAGGTCCTGGAGGTCGCGCATGCGGATGATCTCGCGGGCCTGGATCTCCAGGTCGCTGCCCTGGCCCCGGCCGCCCTCGGTCCAGGGCTGGTGGAGCAGTACGCGGGAGCGGGGGAGGGCCGCGCGCTTGCCGGGGGCACCGCCCAGGAGCAGGACGGCGGCGGCGGAGGCGGCCTGGCCCAAACAGACCGTGGCGACGTCGGGCTTGATGAACTGCATGGTGTCGTAGATGGCGGTCATCGAGGTGAACGAGCCGCCGGGGGAGTTGATGTAGATGCTGATGTCGCGGTCGGGGTCCATCGACTCCAGGGTGAGCAGTTGCGCCATGACGTCGTTGGCCGAGGCGTCGTCGATCTGCACGCCGAGGAAGATGATCCGGTCCTCGAACAGCTTGTTGTAGGGGGTGGTCTCCTTAACGCCGTACGCCGTGCGCTCGACGAAGGAGGGCAGCACGTGGCGGGCCAGCGGTGACCGGTAGGGCATCGCCTGAAATCCTTTCGTGGGCGTCAGGAGGTCGCGACCCGGGCGGTGCTGGGGATCACCTGGTCGATGAGGCCGTAGTCCTTGGCCTCCTCGGCGGTGAACCAGCGGTCGCGGTCGAAGTCGGTGCGGATCTGGTCGATGGGGTTGTCGCTGTGGCGGGCGATGATCTCGGCGAGCGTCTGCTTGGCGTAGATCATCTGCTCGGCCTGGATCGCCACGTCGGACGCCGTGCCGCCGATGCCGCCGGACGGCTGGTGCATCATGATCCGGGAATGCGGCAGCGCGTACCGCTTTCCGGGCGCGCCCGCGGTCAGCAGGATCTGGGCCATCGAGCCCGCGAATCCCATCGCGACCGTGGCGACGTCGTTGGGAATGTATTGCATCATGTCGTAGAGGGCCATTCCCGCGGAAACCGAACCGCCCGGTGAATTGATGTAGAGCCAGATGTCGCGCTTTGCGTCCTCTGCGCTCAGCAGCAGCAGCTCCGAGCACAGCCGGTTGGCGATGGGGTCATCGACCTCCTCGCCCAGGAACACGATGCGCTGCTGCAACAGCCGGCCGTAGAGCTGCTCGCTCACGCTGGCAGGGGGCGTCTGGACGGCGCGGGCCCGGATCGGCGACACGTCGTCGCTCAGGTGCCGGGCCGGGCCGGGAATCTGCCACGGGTTGCTCATGTTCGCTGTCCCCTCATGCCGGATGGCTCACCGGACGCGGGCCGCCACGCGGCGGCGGGACGCGTCCCGTAAATCGGTCGAATTCGACACTAGAGCATTTCCCGTATTCCGGTGCCGCTGTTTTCGCCGACGGCAAATTTCGCTCACGGCCTATTCTGCTTAAAGCGTATTAAGCCCTAAGGGAATTCGAATGCGAAATGGCGGCGGTCGTGGTATCCGCGCGTTCCGGGCCGAGGGCGATTACCGTGGAAAGGGTGGATGAGAATCGGGCCCGCAGGGTCGTGGACGCGCTGCGCGAGCGCGGCATAGACGCCCACCTGGCGAGGGTGGGCGTCTATCAGTTCGGGGTGCGGGTGGCGCTGGGCGACGGGCGCGAGGCCGAGTGGGACACCGACGGCACGGCCGGCCTGGAGGCCCAGGTGATGCGCAACGGCATGCTGGTGGGCTTCGTGCCGGTGATCGAGGGCTCGGAGGATTTCGACGAGGCGCAGGTGGTCGATGCCATCGCGCGCACTGACTACGACCGGCCGATCGCCACGCAGCGCCCGGTCGCGCCGCCGCCGGGCGAGCCGCTGCCGCGCGTGGGCGGGCTGTTCCGCCGCTTCCTCGACGGCTTCCGGTATCGCTGAGCCCCGCCCTGTCCCGCACGCCGTCCTATGCGCCGTCCCGTGCGCCGTCGTCCCGTGCGCCGCCGCGCCGTCTTGACCATGGAAGGCCCCGCGCGTACCGTCAAATTGCCTATACAGGTATGAACAGGACCAAAGGGATGTAATGCGATGGCCGTGAACCAGCGTGACGGCGGGCCCGGCGTCCTGCGAGTGGAGACGAACGGCATCAACGTCATCTCCGACGCCGAGCGCAAGGGCACGCCGCGGCAGCTCTTCTGGCCCTGGTTCGCGGCCAACGTCTCGGTGCTCGGCCTGGGCTACGGCGCCTTCGCGCTCGGCTACGGGATCTCCTTCTGGCAGGCGGCCCTGGCCGGGGTGCTGGGCGTGGTGGTCTCCTTCCTGCTGTGCGGGTTCGTGGCCCTGGCGGGCAAGCGCGGCTCGGCCCCGACGATGGTGCTCAGCCGGGCCGCGTTCGGCGTGCGCGGCAACCGCCTGCCCGCGGTGATCTCCTGGATGCTGACCGTCGGCTGGGAGACCGTGCTGACCGTCCTGGCCACGCTGGCCACCGCCACGGTCTTCGCCGAGCTGGGCTGGGGCGGCGGCACCGCCACCAAGGTCGTCGCCCTGGTGGTCGTGGCCGCGCTGATCGTGGTGGCCGGTGTGATGGGCTTCGACCTGATCATGCGGCTGCAGGCGGTGATCACGGTGGTGACCGCCGTGCTGACCGTGGCGTACATCGCGTTCGTGGCCGATCGCATCGACTGGGCGACGGTGAGCGCCATCCCCGCCGGTTCGGCGCCGCAGCTCGCCGGCGCGCTGGTGCTGCTGATGACCGGGTTCGGGCTGGGCTGGGTGAACGCCGCCGCAGACTACTCCCGCTACCTGCCGCGCACCGCGTCCGGCCGGGGCGTGGTCGGCTGGACGGCCTTCGGCTCCGCGCTGGCCCCGGTGGTGCTGCTCGTGGCCGGGCTGCTGCTGGCCGGCTCCTCGCCGGAGCTGAGCGAGGCGATCTCCGGCGATCCGATCGGCGCGCTGGCCACGCTGCTGCCGACCTGGTACCTCGTGCCGTTCGTGATCGTGGCGGTGCTCGGCCTGGTGGGCGGGGCCGTGCTGGACATCTACTCCTCGGGGCTGGCGCTGCTCGCGGCGGGCGTACGCCTGCCGCGGTTCGCCGCCGCCCTGATCGACGGCCTGATCATGATCGCCGGCACGGTCTACGTCGTGTTCTTCGCCACCGGCTTCCTCGGCCCGTTCCAGGGCTTCCTGATCACGCTCGGCGTGCCGATCGCCGCCTGGTGCGGCATCATGCTGGCCGACATCGCGCTGCGCCGCCGCGACTACGCCGAGGCCGACCTGTTCCGCCCCTCGGGCCGCTACGGCGACGTCCGCTGGTTCCCGGTCGGGCTCCTGGCCGCGGCCACCGCGATCGGCTGGGGCCTGGTCACCAACACCTCGGCCGGCTGGCTGTCCTGGCAGGGCTACCTGCTCGGCCCACTGGGGCTCGGCGGCAGGCAGGGCGAGTGGGCCGGGGCGGCCCTGGGGGTGCCGGTGGCGCTGGTGCTGTGCTTCGCCGTCACGCTGGTCACCGGGCGCGCCGCGGTGCGGGCGCAGGAGGCGGCCGGCGTACGCGAGCCGGTGCCGGAGCGCTGAGGCGGCGGGGCACAGGGGGACGGCGCCCGATGGCGGCGAGGACGACCGGAGAGGGTGAGGGCGGCCGCGGGGCTGCGCGGACGGCCGGGCAGGGCGAAGGCGGCCGGAGGGCGGCGCGGACGCCGCGGCTGAAGCACGAGGGCGTGGTGGAGGCGCTCTCGCGCGCGATCCGCTCCGGAGCCCTGCCCAGGGGCGCCCGCCTGCCGGGCGAGGTCGCCCTCGCCGCCCAGTACGGCGTGAGCCGCAACACCGTACGCCAGGCGCTGGCCGAGCTGAGCGCCCGCGGCCTGGTCGCCACCAGGACCGGCAAGGGCTCCTACGTCGTCTTCGACGGCCGTCCCCCGGCCGAGCGCCCCTCCTGGTCCCGGCCGGTGCCCCGCCCCGGCCTCCGTGCCGCCACCGCCGTCGTCCGGCTGGACCTGCGGCCCGACCCGCAGCTCGCCGAGTCCCTGGAGCTGCCGGACTCGGCCGAGTTCGTGGTCGTGGACCGCCTGACCACGCTCTCCGGTGGCGCCGCCGTCGCCCTGGAACGTACCCACGTCCCCGCCGCCGGCCCGCTACGCGAGCTGCCCGCGACCGGCCTGACCGTCCCCCTGCACGAGGCCCTGGCCGAGGCGGGCCTGCACCCCGACCACGGCGAGGAGTGGACCACGGCGGCCCCGCTGACCCCGCAGGAGGCCGCCGTCCTGGGCCGCGCCCCCGGCACGGTCTTCCTGCGCTCCCGCCGCGTCCTGCGCACGCCGGACGCCCGCTTCGCCGCGCACGTCGATCGCCTCCTCGACCCGTCCTGCTACCACCTGCACACCCGCCTCCCCCCGGAGCCCTGAGCGGCCCGGGGGCGGCGGTGCCCCCACCGGCAGCCTGGCTGCCTCGGGCGGTTTGTGGTGGTGCGGGGGCGCACGCCGGTTCTTTCCGGCATGGCGGCCGGAGGGTTCCCGAAAATCCCGACATTGTTACTTTTTCAGTCATATCGTGGCTTGGGTGAACGTGATCCACTTCGGGCGCGATCGGCTGGCGGCGGCGCGTGAGGCCGCGGGGCGGGCCGCGGAGCTGCTGGAGGACGGCGACTACGAAGGGGCGCGGCGGGCCGCCGATCTCGGGATCGGGTTGCTGGAGGAGCCGGGCGCGGAGGAAGCGGGGGCGGACGCGCACCGGCGGGAGCTGGGCCGGCTGCTCGTACGGCGGGTGTTCGCCCGGTTCTCGCTGTCGGACCTGGACGGGGCCGCCGAGGACGCCCGCCGGGCGCACGCGGCGCTGGACGGGGTCGTGCGCACGGGCGACGACCCCGACGCCTACGACGCGGCCGACGCGCAGGTGTGGCTGGCCGGGCTGCTCGCCGCCGCCGGGCGGGACGACGAGGTGCGGGCGCTGGGCTGCGACCGGCTCGACCGCTACCGCGCCGCGGCCCTGACGACGCCGGAGGAGGCCCCGAGGCTGGCCGGGCTGCTCGGCCGGTACGGCGGCGCCATGCTCGCCATCGGCGAGTACGCGCGCGGCCACGAGCGCGTACGCGAGGCCCTGGAGATCTACCGGGCCCACGCCGGCGGGCTGTCCGCCGAGGACATGGCCCTGTTCGCGAACGCGGCCACCACGCTCGCCGAGAGCCTGGACCCCGGCCCGGAGACCGCGCCCGAGATGCTGGCCGCGGCCGAGGACGCGGTGGCGTACTGGAGCCATCTGGCGGGCCGGGGAGCGCCGGTGATCGACTGGGTCGTCTACGCGATGTACCTGCGCGGGATGGGCCTGGGCGCGCTGGACCACCCCGAGGCCGTGCAGGCACTGGTGGACGCGCGGTTCGTGCTGTTCTCCTTCTACGAGGAGGACTCCCAGGACGCCGAGAAGCTGGCCGGGCTGCTCACCCGGGCCCTGGACGGCCGGGGCGAGGACCACTACATCAGCCGGGACGTCGCCGTGGCCGTGGGCCGCTGGATGCGCATCCGCAGGGACGCCGAGTCCTAGCCGCAGCCCGCCCGCGGCGGCTCCCGGCGTTAACGCCGAGGACACCTCCACCCCGCGACCATGGGGGACCGGCGGGGCGACGCCCGCCGTCAGGGAAGGGCTACAGGGTGCGTGTTCTGGTGATCGAGGACGAGAAGGTCATCGCGGACGGGATCGCGGAGTGGCTGCGCCGGGAGGCGTTCGCCGTGGACGTGGTGTACGACGGCGGGGCCGCGCAGGAGCGCCTGGGCGTCAACGAGTACGACGTCGTGGTGCTGGACCGGGACGTCCCCGTGGTGCACGGCGACGAGGTGTGCCGTTCGATCGCGGAGGCGAGGGCCGGGGCCCGGGTGCTCATGCTCATCGCGGCCGGGCGGGTGCGCGACCGGGTGGCCGGGGTGCCGGCCGACGACTACCTCCCCAAGCCGTTCTCGATGCTGGAGCTGTCCGCCCGGGTGCACGCGCTGGCCCGCCGGGCCAGGCCGACGGCGCCGTCGGTGCTGAGCCGGGCGGGGATCAGGCTCGACCCGGACCACCGCGAGGTGTACCGGGACGACCGGCCGGTGCTGCTGGGCAACCGGGAGTTCGCGGTGCTCGCCGAGCTGATGCGCGCCGGAGGCGAGGTGGTCTCGGCCGAGGAGCTGCTGGAGCGCGTCTGGGACGAGCACATCGACCCGTTCACCAACGTCGTACGGGTGACGGTGATGAAGCTGCGCCGCAAGCTCGGCGACCCGCCCGTGGTGCTGACCGTGCCCGGAGCGGGGTACCGCATCCGTTGAGCGGCCGGCGGGCGGCCCGGTAAGTGGCCCGGTAAGCGGCCCCGCTCCCGCTCGCCGACCGGCC
This sequence comes from Thermocatellispora tengchongensis, assembly GCF_014202315.1. Lineage (GTDB taxonomy): Bacteria > Actinomycetota > Actinomycetes > Streptosporangiales > Streptosporangiaceae > Thermocatellispora > Thermocatellispora tengchongensis. The sequence goes on from NZ_JACHGN010000027.1 coordinate 35,779, forward strand.
GCTGCTCAGGGACGGCATCGAGCGGACCCGCGCCGAGCGGCGGCGCGGCACGTCCCCGGCCCGGTGCCGCGATCGGTCCCGGCAGGGGGTCGCGGGAAGTCAACGACCTCCCTGTTGGAAGATGTGCCCTCTTGTACGTTTCGGTGCCGTGAACTAGCTTTGCGGCTCAGGCAAGCGCTTTCCAAGGCGATCGCCCTACCCGGTTTTTCCGACCCCCCGAGGAGAGACTGTGCCGGACCCGTTGAGTCGCCGCACCTTCATCGCCGTCACGGGCCCCGCGTTCGCCGGTGCGGTGGCGCCGCTGCGGGCGCGCAGTCAGATCGCCGAGGCCGCCACGGCGCCCCTGGGGGTGACCGTCGCATGAGCGCCATCGGCGACGACCGGCGGAAAGCAGCAACCCCCGTGGAAAGGACGTGCACCGATGCGGTCAGGAACCTTGGCCCGGCTCGCGGTGGCCGGCGCCCTCGTCGCCGCCACCGCGGCCTGCGGCGGTTCGGGCGGTGACTCCGGCGGTGGCAAGATCGAGCTGCGCTTCACCTGGTGGGGCTCCGACGTCCGGCACCAGGTGACGCAGAAGGCGATCCAGGCGTTCGAGGCGGCCAACCCGAACATCACCGTCAAGGGCGAGTACGGCGAGTGGAACGGCTACTGGGACAAGCTGGCCACCACCGTCGCCGCGAACGACGCCCCCGACGTGATCCAGATGGACGAGCGCTACCTGCGCGAGTACGCCGACCGCGGGGCGCTGCTGGACCTGAGGCAGCAGAAGGCGCTGCGCACGAACGAGATCGAGCCGGCCTCCCTCCGGGCCGGCGAGGTGGACGGCGGCCTGTACGGCCTGTCGGCCGGCATCAACGCCTACGCGATCGTGGCCAACCCGGCGCTGTTCGAGGCCGCCGAGGTCGAGTTACCCGACGACGAGACCTGGACCTGGGAGGACTACGCCCGCATCGCCAAGGAGATCACCGAGAAGTCCTCCGGCGTGTACGGCTCGCAGGCGTACGGGAACGAGGAAACGGCCCTTTCGGTGTGGGCCCGCCAGCACGGCGAGTCGCTCTACACCGCCGACGGCAAGCTCGGCGTGACCGCCGCCACGGTCGCCTCCTGGTACCAGAACCTGCTGAACATGCAGAAGGACAAAGGGCTGCCCCCGGCCGACGTCACCGCCCAGGACATGATCGCCCCGCTCGACCAGTCGCTGGTGGGCACCAACAAGGTCGCCATGGGCTGGTGGTGGAGCAACCAGCTCGCCGCGCTGAGCAAGGCCAGTGGCGAGAAGCTCACGCTGCTGCGGCTGCCCAGCGTCACCGGCAAGGCCGCCGAGAACGGCTCGTACTACAAGGCGTCGATGTACTGGTCGATCTCCTCGCGCACCGAGCACCCCGAGGAGGCGGCGAAGTTCGTCGACTTCCTCGCCAACACCACCCAGGCGGGCGACATCATCCTGTCCGACCGCGGGGTGCAGCCCAACACCACCGTACGGGCCGCGATCGGCGGCAAGCTGCCCGCCGAGGAGAAGGCGGCCCAGACCTTCATCGAGGACATCCGCGACGAGCTGGGCCCGGTGCCCGCGCCCCCGCCGCCGGGCGGAGGCGGCGCGCAGAAGATCCTGCAGCGCTACACCCAGGAGGTGCTGTTCGAGCGGCTGCCCCCGGCACAGGCCGCCGAGCGGTTCCTCAAGGAGCTCGGGTCGGAGATCACCAGTTGAGCGGCGAGCGGAGCGGGCGCAGGGCCAGGGTGGCGATCGTCGGCGCGGGCGCGATAGCGGCGCACTCGCACATGCCCGCGCTCGCCGCGCAGGCCCACCGCGCCGAGGTCGTGGCCGCGGTGGACACCGACCCGGCCAGGGTCAGGGAGTTCTGCGCCGGCCACGGGGTGCCCGCCGGCTACACCTCCTTGGAGGAGATGCTGGCGGCCGAGCGCCCGGACATCGTGCACGTGTGCACGCCCCCGTTCCTGCACGCCCAGCAGGTCGTGGCCTGCCTGGAGGCGGGCGCGTGGGTGTGGTGCGAGAAGCCGCTGTGCCTGTCGCTGGCGGAGTTCGACGCGATCTCGGCGGCGGAGGGCGACGGGGGGCCGTACTGCGCGGTGGTGTTCCAGCACCGCTTCGGCTCCGGGGCGCGGCACCTGCGCGACCTGGCCGCGTGCGGCGCGCTCGGGCGTCCCCTGGTCGCGGTGTGCTCCACCACCTGGTTCCGCGCGCCGGAGTACTTCGCGGTGCCCTGGCGCGGGCGCTGGGACACCGAGGGCGGCGGCCCGGCCATGGGCCACGGCATCCACCAGATGGACCTGATGCTCTCGGTCCTGGGGGAGTGGCGGGAGGTGCGCGCCATGGCCGGCCGCCTGGACCGCGACACCGAGGCCGAGGACGTGTCCATGGCCCTGGTCCGCTTCGAGAACGGGGCGATGGCGAGCGTGGTCAACAGCCTGCTCTCGCCGCGCGAGGAGAGCTACCTGCGCTTCGACTTCGCCGAGGCGACCGTCGAACTGCGCCACCTGTACGGCTACCGCAACGCCGACTGGTCCTCCACCTCGCCGCTGTGGTCCCCCGGCGAGGACGTGCCCAGCTCGCACGCCGCCCAGCTCGGCGCGGTGCTGGACGCGTACGAGAAGGGCGTGCGCCCGCCCGTCGGCGGGGCCGACGCGCGCGCCACCCTGGAACTGGTGGCCGGCCTGTACGCCGCCGCGCTCACCGGCGCCCCCGTGCGCCGCGCCGAACTCACCCCGGACCACCCCTTCTACCCCAGAATGAACGGAGGACTGAGCCTGTGAAGGACACCGGCGCCGAGCTGGTCCACGAGATCGGCGGGGTCGAGGTGCTGCGGTACGTCTACCGCCCCGACATGCCGCAGCGAGAGTCGCCCAAGCCGTACTTCCACCCGCTGCGCACCCTGAGCGGCGACCTCGTCACCGGCTACCGGCCGCACGACCACCGCTGGCACAAGGGCCTGCAGATGACCGTCTCGCACCTGTCGGGGCAGAACTTCTGGGGCGGCGGCAGCTACGTGCACGGCCAGGGCTACGTGGACCTGCCCAACAACGGGTCCATGCGGCATGAGGAGTGGCTGGCCCCGGGCGTCGAGCGGCTCACCTGGTGGACCCAGGACGGCGAGCACTGGGTGGACGAGACCCGTACCATCGAGGTCGCCGAGGGCGAGGGGTGGTGGCGGCTGGGCTTCGCCACCACGCTGCGCAACGTGCGGGGCGAGGACCTTCTGTTCGGCAGCCCCACCTCCCACGGCCGTCCCGCCGCCGGCTACAGCGGCCTGTTCTGGCGCGGGCCGCGCGACTTCACCGGCGGCACGGTGCTCGCCTCCGACGGCCAGGGCGGGCCGGAGATGATGGGCCGCACCGCGTCCTGGCTCGCCTACGTCGGGCAGCACGACGAGGTGGACCGGCACTCCACGCTGCTGTTCCTCGCCGGGCCCGGCCAGACCTGGTTCGTGCGCACCGAGCCGTTCCCCGCGGTCAACCCCTCGATCGCGTTCTCGGAGGACGTGCGCCTGCCCCCGGGCGGCGTCATGGACCTCCGCTACGCCCTGGTCGTCGCCGACGGGGCCCTGGACCGCGGCCGGCTGGAGTCGCTGGCCGCGGACCTCGCCCCCACCCCGTAGCCGGGGGACCGGGGCGCGGCGGGCCGGTCAGTACTGGTTCTCGCGCGCGTCCCGGTCCAGGGCCGCGTTCACCTCCGCCTCGTCGATCCGGTCGTCCCCCTGCTGGCTGCGCACCAGGCTGCCCGCGCTGGGCACGTTGCGCCGGTCGGGCCAGGTGGTGTGGTCCCACAGCGAGGAGCGCAGGAACGCCTTCGCGCAGTGCAGGAACAGCTCCTCGACCTCCACCACGATGGCCAGGTCGGGCGTCTTGCCCTGGACGGTCATCCGCTCCAGGAACGGCGCCCCCGTCACGATCGAGGCCCTGCCGTTGACGCGCAGGGTCTCGTTCACGCCCGGGATGATGAACAGGGTGCCCACGCGCGGGCGGCTGAGGATGTTGCGCATGCTGTCCAGGCGGCGGTTGCCCCTGCGGTCGGCGATGGCCAGCCGCTTGTCGTCCAGGACCAGCACGCTGCCCGCCGGGTCGCCGCGCGGGGACACATCGACGTTCCCCTCCTCGTCGGCGGTGGCCAGCAGGAAGAACGGCGACGCCTCGATGAACCGGCGCGACTGCTCGTCGATGTGGTCGGTGCCCTTGTTGGCGATGGACTCGTGCGGGGGCTTGACGAACTCGCGGAGCTCGGCCTCCGTGCCGAGCACCCGCATGCCGGCCGTGATCTCATCTCGCATTCCCCCATCATCCAGGACGGTGCTCTGGACACCGACCCCGGTTCACCGTAACTTTGTTCCGTAACATTGTCACGAAACCTCCTGGAGGCGTGCGTGGACGGCGCGCTCGTCACGTACCGGCTGGACGGGCCGGTGGCCACGATCACCATGGACGACGGCAAGGCGAACGCGCTGTCGCCGCGCATGCTCGCCGAGCTGGACGCCGCGCTCGACCGCGCCGCCGCCGACGGCGCGGTGGTCCTGCTCACCGGCCGCGAGGGGATCTTCTCCGCCGGGTTCGACCTGAAGGTGCTCGCGGCGGGCGGGACCGCGATGCGCGACCTGGTCGCCGCCGGCTTCACGCTGGCCGAGCGGGTGCTCGGCTTCCCGGCCCCCGTCGTCGCCGCGTGCGGCGGGCACGCGATGGCGATGGCCGCGTTCCTGCTGGCCTGCGCCGACCACCGGATCGGGGCGCGCGGGCCGTACAAGATCGCCACCAACGAGGTCGCCATCGGCATCACCATGCCGCGCGCCGCGGTCGAGATCTGCGCCCAGCGGCTCACGCCCGCCTTCCGCGAGCGGGCGCTCGTCCTGGCCGAGGTGTTCCCGCCCGAGGAGGCGGTCGCCGCCGGGTTCCTGGACCGCGTCGTGGACGCGGCCGAGCTGGAGAAGACGGCGCGCGAGACCGCCCTCGCGCTGGCCGGGCTCGACCGCGCCGCCCACGCCGCCACCAAGCGCCGCGTCCGCGGCCCCGCGCTGGCCGCCCTGCGCGCCGCCATCGAGGCCGACCGCGCCGAGCTGACGCCCGCTCCCTGACCCCCGCCCGGCTACGATCCACACCATGCCGAGGGCCAAGCAGCGCACTCCCGAGCTGCGCGAACGCGTGCTGGACGCCGCCGTCGGCCTGCTCGCGAACGAGGGCGTCGCCGCCTTCACCGCGCGCAACGTCGCCCGCGAGGCCGGGACCTCCACCCCGGCCATCTACGAGCTGTTCGGCGACAAGGCCGGCCTCGTACGCGAGGTGTTCTTCGCCGGGTTCCGGCTGCTGCGCGCCCGCCTCGGCGAGGTGCCCGAGACCGCCGACCCCCGGGCCGACCTGGAACGGCTCGCCGAGGTCTACCGGGCGTTCCTGCGCGAGAACCCGGTGCTGGCCGCGGTGATGTTCTCCCGCCCGTTCGCCGACTTCGACCCCGGCCCGGCCGAGATCGAGGCCGGCGGCTCGGTGCGCGCGTTCGTCGTCGCCCGCGTACGCCGCGCGGCCGAGGCCGGCGTGCTCGCGGGCGACCCGGTGGACGCCGCCCACGTCCTGGTCGCGCTGGTCCAGGGCATGGCCGCCGCCGAGCTCACCCACCGCCTCGGCACGTCGGAGGAGTCGGTGGACCGCCGCTGGGCCCTGGCGGTGCGGGCGGTCCTCGACGGCCTGGCGTCCCGGCCCGGAAACGGGCCCCCGCCGGGCTGAACTGCGCGCGGCGGCGCGGCGTACCTACCTTCGACCGCCTCTGGCGAAGGAGCCGCGCATGCCTGGGTCCAAGCTGCGCCGAGCAGCGACCGCCGCCCTCGTGATCTGCTGGGGGATCGCCGCCGCCGCGTCCCCCGCCTCCGCGCACAACGTGCTCGAAGCCAGCACACCCGCCGACGGCGCCGTGCTGGACCGGGCCCCCGCGACGATCCTGCTGGACTTCAACGACGAGGTCCTGCCCCGCGCCGCGATCGTCCAGGTACGCGGCCCCGGTGGCGACCGCGCCGACAGCGGCGACCCCACCGTCACGGCCGACAAGGTCAGACAGCGCGTAGACCCGCCACAGCGGCCCGGCCGCTACACGATCGCCTACCGCGTCGTCTCCGCCGACGGCCACCCGATCACCGGCGAACTCGCCTTCACCCTCACCGAGTCCGCGGCCGATCCGGCGGACGCGGCTGATGCGGCGGAGAAGGCAAAGGAAGACCAAGCCCAAAGCGCCCCCGCCGACACCGGAGATCACGAAGACCCCGCCACGGCGCCGGACACGAGCACTTCCGCCCAGAGGGACGCTTCCGCCGACTCCGGCACGTCCAGGGAAGCGGGCCGCACCGCCGCCCCCCAGCCGCCCCCGGGACCCGCCGGAACCGCCGCCGCCCCCTCCGCGGACGACGGCCCCGGCATGATCCCGCTGGCCCTGCTCGTCGTGGCCCCGGTCCTGCTGGCCGCCGCAGTGGTGCTGACGCTCCGGGCGAGGAGAGGAGCCGCCGATGCCCAAGACACCTGACCGCGCCGCCCGCGGAGGCCGCCACGAGCGCAAGCCCCGCGACCGCAAGCCCCGCCGCCCACCTTCCGGCTACGCCACAGTCACCCCGCTCCCCTGGGTGACCCTCCCTCCCGAGCCCACCCCCCACCCGACCCCCGAGCCCTCGCCGGATACGGCCCAGGCAGGTGGGGTGCGGCCGGATGGGATGTGGCCGGATGGGGCACCACCTCCGGCACCACCGCCTGCGCGGCCCGCGCCGCCCCCGATGCCTGGCGGTTCGTCGCCGTCTTCGGGCCCGGCTCGGGTGCCGTTGCGGCCGGAGGGGCAGGCGGCGGCGGGTGGTGGGGCGTTCCCGTGGCCTGCACCGGTTCCCGACCCCGCCGCCTCCGCCGTCGCGCCGCCGGATGGGGCGTGGCCGGATGGGATGTGGCCGGATGGGGCGCGATCGGATGGGGTGCGGCCGGATGGGGCCCGGTCCGATGAGGGCTGGCCGGATGTGGCACCACCTTCGGCACCACCGCGTGCGCGGCCCGCGCCGTCCCCGGTACCCACCGGTTCGTCGCCGTCTTCGGGACCGGCTTGGGGGCCCTTCCCGTTGGAGACGGAGGCCGTGCCGAGCACGGGGGCGTTCTCGTGGCCCGCACCCGTTTCCGACCCCGCCACCTCCGCCGGTCACCCCCACCCGGCCTCCGATCCCTCCGTGCGTGCGTCTCCGCAACCGGTGTCTGGCGGTTCGTCGCCGTCTTCGGGTCCGGCTCGGGGTGCGTTGCGGGCGGAGGGGCGGGCGGCGGGGGGTGGGGCGTTCTCGTGGTCCGCATCGGTTGCCGAGCCTGCCGCCTCCGGCGCTGCGCCGGGGCGGGATCGGGGGGCGGCGGGCGGGCGTGGGGGGTGGTCCTTCTTCGAGTCCTGGGAGGAGCAGGGCGACGCGGCGGTCGCCGGTGGCGGGCGGTGGGGGGACGCGGATGCCGGTAGGGGGGCGGCCGGGTTGTGGGGGGCCTCGGACACGCGGCTGCTGTCCGGGGCCTGGCCGCAGGGGGGTGGCGCCGCTGAGCCTACGCCCCCGAGCATGCCGCGTCCGGACAGGGCTTCGGACATGGCTTCGGACATGGCTTCGGACGTGGCTTCGGACATGGCTGTGCGTCCGGACATGGTGGCGAATATGCCGCTGGCGGCGTTCGGGCCCTCGCCCATGCCGGTGCGGCCGGAGTCGCGGGGGGAGTCGGCGCGCGAGGGGAGCGGGGGGCGGTTCCGGCTGGTTGTGATGCCGGGGGCGGCGGGGGGCGAGCGGCCGGTGTGGGTCGTAGCGCTGATGGCCGCCGGGTACGCCCTGTTCGTCATGCTGATCGGGCTGTGGCTCGGTGGCGGGCAGCCGCTCCCGGCGGAGGCCGGTGGGCTGCCGAGCCCGGGGGCCTTCGTGGCGTGGGCGATACCGGTGACGCAGCTCGCCCGTGACGCGTGCGCCATCCTCACCGTGGGCATGCTGCTCGGGGCGGCGGTCCTGGTGCGGTCGCGGGGCGCCCTGGCCGGACCCGCCGCGCGTTGCGTGCGCGCCGCCGGGTTGTGGGCGCTCGGGTGGGCCGCCTGCGCGGCGTTCGCCGTGTTGCTGGCGCTGGCCGACTTCGTGACCGTGCCGCTCACCGGGCTCGGCTCCGTGGACGGACTGGCCGGGCTCGCGCTCTCGCTCGCCCCTACGCGGGCGATGCTCCTCACCGTGGCCGCGGCGCTGGCCGTGGCGGTCGGCGGGCACCTGGTCAGGCGGCGGGAGGGGGCCGCGGCGCTTCTCGGCACGGCGGTGCTCGGGCTGTTGCCCGCCGCGTACGCCGGGCACGCCGCCACCGGCGACGACCACATGGTGGCCACCTCCGGCATGCTGGTGCACACCGTGGCCGTCGCGCTGTGGATCGGCGGGCTGGCCGCGATCGTGTTCCCGCTGCGCGGGGCGCGCGCCGAGCTGCCCGCCGCGGTCACCCGGTTCAGCGCGGTCGCGCTGGCCTGCTTCGCCGCCACCGGCGTGTCCGGGCTGGCCGGCGCCTGGGTCAGGACGGGCGGGCCCGCGGAGCTCTTCGGCTCCGCCTACGGCGTGCTGGTGCTGGGCAAGATCGTGCTGCTGGGCGCGCTCGGCTACATCGGGTGGCGGCACCGGAGCACCACCGTGGCGGGGCTGCGCGAGGGGCGTACCGCGTGGCGGCCGTTCCTGCGGCTCGCGGCCGGGGAGATCATGGTGATGGCGGCGGCGGCCGGGCTGGCGGTCGCGCTGTCGCGCACCCCGCCGCCGGTGACCGCGCAGGACCTGAGCGTCGCGCGGGTGCTGCTCGGCTACGACCTGCCGGTGCTCGACCCGGCCCGCCTGGTCACGCTGTGGCGGCCCGACCCGCTCATCCTGCTGTCCCTGGCCGGGGCCGCGCTGGCGTACGCGGCGGGGCTGCGCCGCCTGCGCGGGGCGGGGGAGACCTGGCCGCGCCACCGCGTGCTCGCCTGGTTCTGCGGGGTGGCGGTGCTGGCGTTCGCGCTGGCCGGGGGCGTCGCGGCGTACGCGCCGGCGTTGTTCTCCGTGCACGCCGTGCAGCACGTGATGCTCGGCGTCGTGGCCCCGGTCCTCCTGGTACGCGGCGCGCCCGTCACCCTCGCCACCCGCGTGTGCGGCGAGCGCGCCGAGGCGTGCGTGCGCCGCCTGCTGCCGCTGACCCGCCCGCCGGTCGTGCTGGTGGCCTTCGCCGTCCCGCCCGTGGCCCTCTACCTCGGCGGCCTGTACGAGCCCGCCCAATCCGGCCACGCCGTCCACCTGCTCGCCGTGCTCGCCACGCTCGGCTCGGGCCTGTTGTTCTTCGGCGTGGTCCTGGGCGGTGCCGGCGGGCTCGACCTGGGCACCCGCCGGCTGATGGCGCGGATCGCGATCCCCGGCGTCACGCTGGTCGCGCTCGCCGTGATCCTGGGGCCGCCGATCGCCCCGGAGTGGTTCGCCCGGCTGCGCCTGCCGTGGGCCCCCGATCCGGCGGTGGCGCAGGACGCGGGCGGCGCCCTGTGGGGCCTGCTCACGGTCACCGCCCTGCTCGGCCTGCTCGCGCTGCTCGCCGGACGCCGCCGCCGGGGCAGGCGGCGCGCCCGCGCCCGGTTCCTGCCCTGACCGTCGCGGCCGGGGCGGTCAGGTGTGCCGCTCGGCCTTGATCCGGGCCGCCAGCGCGGCGGCCTGGGTGCGGCGCTGCATGTTGAGCTTGGCCAGCAGGTTGGAGACGTAGTTCTTGACGGTCTTCTCGGCCAGGAACAGCCGCTCGCCGATCTGCCGGTTGGTCAGCCCCTCGCCGATCAGCTCCAGGATGTGCCGCTCCTGCTCCGACAGCGCGCCGAGCGGGTCCTTGCGGGCCGTCTGGTCGCGCAGCCGCGCCAGCATCGCGGCGGTGGTCTGCGGGTCGAGCAGCGACTGGCCCGAGGCGACCGTCCGTACCGCGCCGACCAGGTCCGAGCCGTGGATCTGCTTGAGCACGTAGCCCGCCGCGCCCGCCATGACCGCGTCGAACAGCGCCTCGTCGTCGGCGAAGGAGGTCAGCATCAGGCAGGCCAGCTCCGGCACCCGGGAGCGGACCTCGCGGCAGACGTCCACGCCGTTGCCGTCGGGCAGGCGCACGTCGAGCACGGCGACGTCGGGCCGCAGGGCCGGGATGCGGGCGACGGCCGACTCGGCGGTGCCGGCCTCGCCGACCACCTCGATGTCGTCCTCGGACTCCAGCAACGCGGCCACGCCCCGGCGCACGACCTCGTGGTCGTCTACGAGGAACACGCGAATCATGACGCAACGCTATCCCTCCCCTCGCCGCCGCCAGTAGGGGCGAAAGTCCCGCCGCCCGAGGGGTCCGCGCGCAGGCCGGGTACGAGCGCCAGCGTGACCGCCACCGAAGCCACCGCCATCACCGCCATCGCCGTCGCCGGGCCGGTGTGCTCGGCCACCGCGCCCGCGATCCCCGCGCCGACGCCCTGCATGGTCACCATCCCCGCCGAGTGCAGGCCCAGGGCGTGCCCGCTCATCTCCTCCGGGGTCAGGGCCAGCAGCCGGTCCTGGAGCAGCAGGCTCGCGGCGTACCCGACCGAGGCCAGGGTGACGGCGGCCACCGCGACCGGCAGCGCCGGGTCCAGCGCGAAGACCAGGTACGGCACCGCCAGCAGCAGGCGCAGCGGGGCGTCCAGCCGCCCGCGCCAGGCGGGCGGGGTGAACCGGCCGGTCAGCGTGTCGCCGGCGAGCATGCCGAGGGCGGCGCAGGCGAACAGCAAACCCGCGTGCCCGGGGGCGTACGGGACGTACAGCGACTCGCACCCCACGATCAGGCCGTTCGGCACCCACAGCGCCAGGTAGACGTACCGGCGGGGCCGCGAGGACCACAGCAGGACGTTGCCGCGCCAGGTCTCCGCGATCGACGGCCGCCCGGCGGCGCGCGGCGGCCTGCGCCGCAGCCCGAAGCGGGCGACCGCGGCGGCGGCGAGGTGGAGCGCGGCGGCGGCGAGGAGGGTCTGCCCCGGGGAGAGCACCGCGATCAGCGCGCCGCCGGCGGCGAACCCGCAGATCTGCACCGCTCCGACCGACATGTTCAGCACCGAGCGGCCCAGCAGGTAGTCCTCGCGCGGCAGGATCTCGGTCAGCAGCCCGTAGCGCACGCCCCCGGCCACGGCGGCGAGCATGCCGAGCGCCAGCACCACGGCGAACATCGCCGCCAGGTGCAGCCCCGGCACGGCCAGCAGCAGCGTGCCCAGGGCGAAGACGACCTCCACGCCCGTCAGCGCGGCCCGCGGCGGCAGCCGGTCGGCCGCCGACAGCAGCGCGGTCGCGCCCACCGCCTGGGCCAGCGAGGGCCCGAACATGCTCAGGGCCGACAGCAGCGGCGATCCGGTCGCCGCGAACACCAGCGTGCCGAGCGCCAGCCCGCTCACCGTGGACGCCCCCACCATCAGGGTGCCGGTCCCGAACAGGGCGGCGAATCCCGGCGTACGCCACAACTCCCGATACGTAGCCACGGACCGGAGTCTCGGCAGGGCGGCTGCCGGCCCGTTACTGTTTCGCACGCACGCGAAACCTCCGAAAAAGGGGTGCCATGGGCTGGTGGCAGGTCAACGCCGACACCCTCGCCGGCAGCCGGTTCGCCGTCTCCCCGCTGGCCGAGGCCACCGCGAGCCTGATCGTCCTGCACCGCGCCGTCGCCGGGCACCCGGGCGAACGCGCCTGGCTCGACGCGCACCTGCCCGCGTACCGCGAGCGGCTGGCGGCCGACCCGGTCACCGCGCTCCTGGTGAGCGCCGCCCTCGGCCGCCGCTGGATCGCCGACTTCCTCGTGCCCACCCCCACCGGCGAGGACGACCCCTGCTTCGAGGAGGAGCTGGATCGCGTCCGCGCGGCCCCGCCCGGCTCCGCCCGCGACGACCTCACCCTCTCCCTGCGCGGACCCCTCCCGGCCGAGCTGCACCGCGACGACCTGCCCGCGCGCATGGCGGACCTGCTGCGCTGGGTCTGGCACGAGACCGTCCTGCCCACCTGGCCCCGGCGCCGCCGGGTCATCGAGGCCGACGTGGTCGCCCGCACCGCCCGCCTGGGCCAGGGCGGCTGGGCCGCCGCCCTGGGCGGCATGCGCCCCGGCATGCGCTGGCTCGGCGAGGGCCGGCTCCAGATCAACGCCCACGACAACCCGCCCCGGGTGATCTCCGGCGCCCAGCTCCTGTTCGTCCCGGTCACCCCCGGCAAGGGCTGGGTCTCCTGGGACGCCCCCCGCCGCTACGCCGTCATCTACCCCTGCTCGGGCGCCCTCGCCGACCCCGCCCGCACCCCGGTCCCCGAATCGCTCGGCCGCCTGCTCGGCCCGGCCCGCGCCACGGTCCTGGTCCTCCTGGACACCCCCAAGAGCACCACCCAGCTCGTCGCCCTGACCGGCCAGGCCCTGGGGTCGGTGGGCCGCCACCTGAAGATCCTGCTGGACGCCGGCCTGGTGACCCGCCGCCGCGCCGGCCGCTCCGTCCTCTACTACCGCACCCCCGCCGCCGAGGCCCTCCTCCAGGCCCAGGATCGCCGGGCGGAGTACGGCGCTGATCCGGGACCTTAAGTTAGGCTAGCCTAAAGGCGTGATCTCTTCCGCCCCGCCTTCTGGAGCCGTGTCCCAGGAGGCCGTCCCCGTACGGCGGGCGGGGTGGCGGTTCGCCGGGCTGGTCGTGCTGGGCGGGGTGCTGGCGCTGACGGTGGTGGCCAGCGTCGCGCTGGGGGCGCAGTCGATCCCGTTCGAGCGGGCGGTCGCGGGGGTGTTCGCGCCCGACGGCTCGCAGAGCGCGCTGATCGTGCAGGAGCTGCGGCTGCCGCGTACGCTGCTCGGGCTGGCCGTCGGCGTGGCGCTGGGGCTGGCCGGGGCGCTGATGCAGGCGCTGACGCGCAACCCGCTGGCCGAGCCGGGGCTGCTCGGGGTGAACGGCGGCGCGGCGGTCGCCGTGGTGTCGGTGATCGCGCTGCTGCGGGTGGACGACGTGCTGGTGTACGTGTGGGCCGCCTTCGCCGGGGCCGCGGTGGCGGCGGTGGCGGTCTACCTGATCGGCTCGCGCGGACGGGCCGTGGCCTCGCCGGGGCGGCTGGTGCTGGCCGGGGCCGCGGTCAACGCGGTGGCCGTGGCGCTCACGAACGGGATCATGCTGCTCAGCCCGCGCAGCTTCGGCGGGTTCCGGTTCTGGCAGGTGGGGTCGCTGGCCGGGCGCGACCTGGGCACGCTGCTCCGGGTGCTGCCGTTCCTGGGGGCCGGGGTGCTCATCGCGCTGCTGCTGGCCCGGCCGCTGAACGCGCTGGCCCTGGGCGAGGACGCCGGGCGGTCCCTGGGGGCGCGGCCCGAGCGCACCCGGGCGCTGGGCGCGGTCGCGGTCGTGCTGCTGTGCGGCGCGGCCACCGCCGCCGCCGGGCCGATCGCGTTCGTCGGGCTCGCGGTGCCGTTCGTGGTGCGGGCGCTGGTGGGGCCCGACCAGCGGTGGGTGCTGCCGTACTCGGCGCTGCTCGCGCCGGTGCTGCTGCTGGCGGCCGACATCGCCGGACGGCTCGTGGTGCCGCCGGGCGAGCTGGAGACCGGGATCGTCACCGCGTTCCTGGGGGCGCCGATCTTCGCCCTGATGGTCCGCCGGGGAAGGGTGCCGAAACTGTGAGCGAGCGTAGCGAGCGAACCGGTGAGCACAGCAGTCTCCGGCTCACAGCCCCGACGAAGGAGGGGCTGTGAGCCGCGTGCTGCGGGCGGGGGGACTCTCGCTGCGGTGGGAGCCGCGTGCGGCGGCGATCTGCCTGGTGCTGGCCGGGGCGGCGCTGGCCGCGGCCGTGGTCGTCGTGGGCACCGGGGACGTGCCGATCACCGTGGGCGAGGTGCTGCAGGCGCTGACCGGGCAGGGGCACCCGGGCACCGAGTTCATCGTGACCACGCTGCGGCTGCCGCGCGCGGTCACCGGGGCGCTGGCCGGGCTGGCGCTCGGCATGAGCGGGGCGATCTTCCAGAGCATGTCGCGCAACCCGCTGGGCAGCCCCGACCTGATCGGGTTCAGCACGGGTTCCGCGACCGGCGCCCTGGTGCAGATCCTGGTGCTCGGCGGCGGGGCCGCGGCCGTGGCCGCCGGTTCGGTTGCGGGGGCGGTGCTGACCGCGCTGGCCGTGTACGCGGTCGCCTACCGGCGCGGGCACGGTGTGCACGGCATGCGGCTGGTGCTGGTGGGCGTGGCCGCGGCGGCGATGCTGGAGGCGCTGAACGCGTACCTGATCACCCGGGCCGAGCTGCGCGAGGCGTACGAGGCGGCGTTCTGGCTGACCGGCAGCCTGAACAACCGGGGCTGGGACCACGCGCGCCCGCTCGCGTTGGCGGTGCTGGTGCTGGTCCCGCTGGCGCTGGCGTCCGGGCGGGCGCTGCGCATGGGCGAGCTGGGCGACGACGCGGCGCAGGCGCTGGGCGTGCCGGTGCAGCGCTCGCGGGCCGTCCTGGTCGTGGCCGGGGTGGGGCTGTGCGCGGCGGCCACCGCCGCCGCGGGACCGGTGCCGTTCGTGGCCCTCGCGGCCCCGCAGCTCGCCCGCAGGCTGACCCGCCGCACCGGCCCGCAGCTCCTGCCGGCCGCGGCGATGGGCGCGGCCCTGCTCGTCTGCGCCGACCTGGTGTCGCTGAAGCTGCCGGTCCCGGTGCCGGTCGGGGTGGTCACCGGCGTGCTCGGCGGGGTGTACCTGGCCTGGCTGCTGGCGGCCGAGGCGCGGCGCGGCCGGGCCTGAGCGCGAGGGCGCGACACGCCCGTCCTGGAATTGCGCGAACGGCGTGAAAGTGTTAGATCTCTATTAGCACTCTATGATTGAGAGTGCTAAGCGTTGAGGTGGAATCACCGGTCAGGCAGCCCTTCCCGTCCCCCTACGAGGATTGTGTGCGATGCGGTCTTTCCTGGATCTCCTCGGCCGTGACATGGCAGTCGATCTCGGTACGGCCAACACCCTGGTGTATGTGCGCAACCGGGGCATCGTCCTGGACGAGCCCTCCGTGGTGGCCTTGAACACCCGCACGGAGAAGATCGTCGCGGTGGGCGCCGAGGCGAAACGGATGATCGGCCGCACCCCCGGGCACATCATCGCCATCCGCCCGCTCGCCGACGGGGTCATCACCGATCTCGACGTCGCCGAGCAGATGCTGCGCTACTTCATCCAGAAGGTGCACCGCCGGCGCTACTTCGTCCAGCCGCGCGTCGTCGTCGCCGTGCCCAGCGGCACCACCGGCGTCGAGCAGCGCGCCGTAAAGGAGGCGGGATACCAGGCGGGCGCGCGGCGGGTGTACATCATCGAGGAGCCCATGGCCGCCGCGATCGGGGCGGGGCTGCCGGTGCACGAGGCGGTCGGCAGCATGGTCGTCGACATCGGCGGCGGCACCACCGAGGTGGCGGTGATCTCGCTGGGCGGGATCGTCACCGCCCGCTCGCTGCGGGTCGGCGGCGACGAGCTGGACCAGGCCATCATCTCCTACGTCAAGAAGGAGTACTCCCTGCTGCTCGGCGAGCGGACCGCCGAGGAGGTCAAGATCGGCATCGGCTACGCCTGGCCGCAGCAGGAGGAGGCCAAGATGGAGGTCCGCGGGCGCGACCTGGTCAGCGGCCTGCCCCGGACCGTCATGGTCACCGCCGACGAGGTGCGCGAGGCGATCGAGGAGCCGGTGCACATGATCATCGACGCGGTGCAGACGGCCCTGGACCAGTGCCCGCCCGAGCTGGCCGGCGACCTGGTGCAGACCGGCATCACGCTGACCGGCGGCGGGGCCCTGCTGCGCGGGCTGGACCGCCGCCTCGCCGAGGCGACCGGCATGCCGATCAGGGCGGTGGACAACCCGCTGCACTCGGTGGTGCTGGGGTCGGGCCGCTGCGTGGAGGAGTTCGGCCGGCTGAACGGCGTGCTGGTGCCCGAGCCGCGGCGCTGAGGGCGTACCGGCAGGGTTTCTTTTTCCGACACGGGGGAGTGACATGCGCCTATTTCGTCCTTCCCGCCTGCTCGCCGTGCTGGTCGTCGCCTGCGCGGTGCTGATCACCCTGGACATGCGGGGCCACGCCTCCGTTTTGCGCGGGCTCGGCGCGGCCGTCACGGGCCCGGCCGAGCACGCGCTCGCGGCGGCGGCCCGGCCGGTGACCGGCCTGGCGGGCGCGGGCGACGCCCAGAGCCGCGTGCGCGAGCTGGAGCGGCGCAACGCGCAGCTCGCGGCGGAGCTGTGGGCCGAGCGCGCGGCCCGCGAGCGCGAGGAGCGGGGTGGCGCCGTACGGGCCGCGCACCCGCGGCTCGGCCTCGTCACCGCCGCCGTCATCGCGGCCCGCGGGCACACCGTGACGATCGACGCCGGCACCCGCGACGGCGTCGCCGCCGGCATGGGGGTGGTGACCGGCGACGGGCTCGCCGGCAGGGTGGTCCAGGCGGGCCCGGCCGTCGCGACCGTGCTGCTGCCCACCGCCCCGGCGGGCGGCGTCGGGGTCCGGATGGCGGAGACCGGCGAGATCGGCACGGTCACGGGCGCGGAATCGGGCCACGAGGGGCTGCTGCGGCTGCGGCTGCTGGACGCCGACGCGCGGCTCGCCGTGGGACAGCGGGTGGAGACGCTGGGGTCGGCCGGGTGGCGGCCGTACGCGCCGGGGGTGCCGGTCGGCACGGTGGTGGCCGTCGATCCGCCGCGCGACCCGCTGGCCCGCACCGCCCTCGTCCGGCCCGCCGCCGCCCTGACCAGGCTGGACGTGGTGGGAGTGATCACAGCGGCCGGAAAGGGGGCGCGCGATGACGCGGGCTAGGCTCGCCGCGGCGGTCGTGCTCGCCCCCCTGCTCCAGGTCGTGCTGGCCGAGCGGCTGCCCGTGCGGCCCGACCTGGTCCTGCTCGTGACCGTGGTCGCCGGCCTGTCCCGCGGGCCCGTGGCGGGGGCGGTCGCGGGGTTCGCCGCGGGCCTGATGACGGACCTGATCCCGCCCGCCCTGCCCCCCGCCGGCCGTACCGCGCTGGTGCTGTGCCTGACCGGGTACCTGTGCGGGCTGCTGCGCGGCCTGCCGGCGCCGGCCGGGATCGCCCTGGGGGTCGCGGCCGGCCGCATCGCCTTCGCCTGCGCCGCCCTGCTCCCCGGCGTGTGGCCCGCGCCCGCCCAGCACCCGCTGGCCGCCGTGCCGTACGACCTGCTGCTCAGCCCTCTGGTGTGGTTCCTCCTCGCCCGGCGCCGCCGGGACCGCCACCGGATACCGCTAGAGAGGATCACCGATGCGACCTCCCTCGCATCCTCGCCTGCTCGTGGTGCACCTGATGGTGGCCGCGCTGTTCGTCTCGCTGCTCGGCCGCCTGTGGCAGGTGCAGATCCTGGACGGCGAGCGCTACGCACGGGCCGCGGTCGCCGACCACGTGCGGCACGTCGTCATCCCGGCCGTGCGCGGGCGCATCGTTGACGCCCGCGGCCGTCCTCTCGCCCGCAACCGCACCGCGATGACCGTCACGGTGGACCGCGTCGCGCTGGGCCGCATGCCCGACGGCGGGCGCGCCGTGCTGCGGCGGCTGGCCGGCGTCCTGGACCGCCCGTACGCCGAGATCGCCGAGCGCATCCGGCTGTGCGGGCCCGGCGTGGCCGAGCCGTGCTGGGCCGGATCGCCGTACCGGCCGATCCCGGTCGCGGAGGGGGTGGACGAGCGCGTCGCCATGCGGGTCGTGGAGCGTCCGGAGGACTTCCCCGGCGTGAGCGCCGAGCCGCAGCCCGTACGCGACCACCCGCGCGGCCGGCTCGCCGCGCACGCGCTCGGCTACCTCGCCCCCTCCGACACCCCCGCCGAGGACGGGACCGGCCTGGTGGGCAAGGACGGCCTGGAGGCCGCCTACGAGGCCGACCTGCGCGGACGTCCGGGCGGCAAGGACGTCGTCGTGGACAGCTCCGGCCAGGTGCTGCGCACGGTGCGCGAACGCGCCCCGGTCTCCGGCTCGACCCTGGTCACCAGCATCGACGCGAGCGTGCAGGAGGTGGTGGAGAAGGCGCTGGAGCGGGCCGTGCACCGGGCCAGGAAGGACGGCAGGCCGGCCGACTCGGGGGCCGCGGTGGTGATGGAGGCGCGCACCGGGCGCGTGGTCGCGATGGCGGCGTACCCGGACTACGACCCGGAGGTGTGGACCGGCGGCATCCGCCCCAAGGACTACCGGCGCCTGACCGGCGGCGGGGGCGACGGCGGGGCGCTGGTGGCGCGCGCCGTGCAGGGGCAGTGGCCGCCCGCCTCCACCTGGAAGGTGGTCTCCACCGCCGCGGCGGCCGACGCCGGTTACGCCCTGCGCGGCCGCTACGACTGCTCGGGCTCCTACCGGATCGGCGACCGGGCCTTCCGCAACTTCGGCGGGGTCGCCCACGGCGTCATGGACCTGCGCCGGGCCCTGGTGGTGTCGTGCGACACGATCTACTACCGGTTCGCGCATCAGATGTGGCTGAAGGACGAGCGGGCCGAGCGGCCCGCCGACCCGATGCAGGCCATGGCCCGCGCCTTCGGCTTCGGCGAGAAGACCGGCGTGGACCTGCCGGGCGAGGCCGAGGGCCGCGTGCCCGACCGGAACTGGAAGCGGGAGTACTGGGAGCAGACCAAGGAGCAGGCGTGCCGGGACGCGCGCACCGGCTACCCGCGCCTGGCCCAGAGCGACCCCGGCCGGGCCGCCTACCTCAAGGCGATAGCCGCGGAGAACTGCGCCCGCGGGTACGTCTGGACCGCCGGGGACGCGGCGAACTTCTCCATCGGGCAGGGCGACGTGCTGGTCACGCCGCTGCAGCTCGCCCGCGCGTACGCGGCGCTGGCCAACGGCGGCACGCTGTTCAGCCCGCGCCTGGGCAAGGAGGTGCGCGGGCCGGACGGCCGGGTGGTGCGCACCATCACCCCGCCGGTGGCCGGACGCCTGCCGGTCCCGGACGGGACGCTCGCCTACATGCGCCGCGCCCTGGCCGAGGTGCCCAGGACCGGCACGGCCGCCGCCGCGTTCTCCGGCTTCCCGTTCGGCAAGCTGGCCGTGGCGGGCAAGACCGGCACGGCCGAGGCGTACGGCGAGGAGGACACCTCCTGGTTCGCCTCCTTCGCCCCGGCCCGCGACCCCGAGTACGTCGTGGTCGCGGTGATCTCCCAGGGCGGCTCGGGCGGCGAGGCCGCGGCCCCGGCCGTACGGGAGATCTGGTCCGGCATGTACGGCCTGGAGGGCCGCCCGGCCGCGCTGCCGAAGGAGCGCGACCGGTGACCGCGATCCTGGCCGCGCCCCTGCGGGCCGCCCGCCGACGCATGGACTGGCCGCTGCTGTCCGCCGTCACCGCGCTGTCGCTGATCGGCCTGCTGCTGGTGTGGTCGGCCACCCGGCCGCGGCTGCTCGCGGCGGGGGAGGACCCTCAGACGTACGTCAAGCGGCAGCTCGCCAACGTGCTCGTCGGGCTGGCCGTGCTGACCGCCGTCGCGCTGGCCGACCACGGCACCCTGCGCGCCTGGACCCCGCCCGCCTACGTGGCGTCCTGCCTGGGCCTGGCCGCCGTGCTCACGCCGCTCGGCAAGACCGTCAACGGCTCGCGCTCCTGGATCGGCGTGGGGCCGCTGGACGTGCAGCCGTCGGAGCTGGCCAAGGTGGCGCTGGTGCTCGGCCTGGCCACCCTGCTCGGCGACCGGCCGGGCGGGGAGCGGGCGCCGCGCGGCGCGCAGGTCGCCCTGGCCCTGGCCGCCACCGCCGCGCCGCTCGGGCTGATCATGCTCCAGCCCGACCTCGGCACCGCCGTGATCATGGTGGTCACCGCGTTCGGCATGCTGGTCGTCGCCGGTGTGCGCTGGCGCTGGCTGGCGCTGCTGGTGGCGGCCGGCGCCGCGGCGGCGGCCTCGGCGTGGTTCCTGGGCCTGCTGCGCCCGCACCAGGTGCAGCGGCTGCTCACCTTCGCCGACCCGATGGCCGACCCGCAGGGCGCGGGCTACAACGCCGTGCAGGCCCTGGTCACCGTGGGCTCGGGCGGGCTGGGCGGGCACGGTCTGTTCCGCGGCGACCAGACCGGCGGCCGGTTCGTCCCCGAGCAGCACACCGACTTCGTCTTCACCGTGGCGGGGGAGGAGCTGGGCTTCGCCGGGGCCGCGCTCGTCCTGCTCCTGCTGTGGTGGGTGCTGTGGCGCGCGCTGGGCATCGCCTCGCGCGCGGTCACGCCGTACGGGACTCTGGCCGCGGCCGGGATCGTGTGCTGGTTCGCGGCGCAGACGTTCGTCAACGTCGGCATGACGATCGGCCTCGCGCCGGTGGTCGGCGTGCCGCTGCCGTTCGTCTCGTACGGCGGGTCCTCCGTCGTGGCCTGCATGGCCGCGGCGGGCGTGCTGATCTCGGTCCACCGCCAGACCGCCCGCCGCCTGTGACGGCCAGGCCGCGACCGCCAGGCTTGTGACGGCCGGGCTTGTGACGGCCGGGCCGCGACGCTCAGGCGAGGAGCCGGGAGGCGATGCTGGTCCAGTCGTCCTCCGGCTCCTCGGCCTGCCGGTCCATGATCCGGTCGGCCGCGGCGGCGAACGCCTGGAGGCCGCGCAGCAGGGCGATGCGGCCCGCCTGCGGCATCTCGTCCAGGACCTGGATGAGGTCGGCGCGGCGGCGCTGCTCCATCTCCTCCACCAGGGCGCGGCCCGCCGGCGTCAGCGCCAGCGTCAGCTCGCGCCGGTCGTCCTCCCGGTGGGAGCGGCGGACCAGGCCGGCGGCCTCCAGCCGGTCGCACAGCCGGCTGGCCGAGGACGGCACCGCGCCGAGGGCGGCGGCCAGCCGGCCGAGGTTGACCGTCTCGTGCTGCTCGATGGTGAGCAGCGCCTGGAGCTGGACGGAGGAGATCCTGGTGGCGAACGCCTGGCGGGAGCGGCCCCAGACGGCTACCAGGGCCGCCGCCTCCCTCTCGATCATGGACCAGGGGGCGGTGGAGGGCGAGTCGGCATGCGGCACGTGCTGATCGTTCACATCGCTATCCACTCGACGAGGTGATCCTGGACACGAATGATGCCACCTGGAGCTCCCCGGGCAAGGGATCACCCGGTCCAGTCGAGGCATGTGACCACCGCATCGTCGGTCACCTCCAGCCCTTCGCGGAACTCCAGCAGGCCGCGGATCATGGTGCGGACCGCCTCGTCGGCGGGCTGCATCCGGGTGGAGCGCACCAGGTTCTCCAGCGGGGTGCCGCCGAAGCTCGCGCCGGAGGGCGAGCGGGAGGCGTACACGCCGTCGCTGGCGACGATCAGCCGGTCGCCGGGCCGGAGCCGGTGGTGCTGCTCGGTGTAGGCCGTGTTGCCGAACATGCCGAGCGGGAGCTGCTGCTCCAGCTCGATCTGGCGCACCCGGCCGTCGCGCATCAGCAGGACCTGCGGCGATCCGGCGTCCACCAGGAACAGATCGCCGGTCGTGGCGTCGAAGCGCAGCAGCAGGCTGGAGACGTGCCGCTCGCCGCCGTACTGGGCGTAGATCGCCTCGTCGGCGAGCCCGGCCTGCTCGTCCAGGCCGGCGCCGGAGCGCCGCGCGTTGCGCAGGGCGGTGATGGCCAGCGTCGTGAGCAGCGCGGCCTCGATGCCCTGGCCCATGCCGTCGGTGACCGACATCATCAGCCGCCGCGGGCCGCAGGTCCAGTCGAAGTTGTCGCCGTAGACCTCGTACGCCGGCTCCAACTGCCCGGCCAGCCGGTAGCCCTCGCCCTGGTGGCCGCGGCCGGGGAGCAGGCCCCACTGCATCTCGGCGGCCAGGGTGAGCCGGGCCATGCGGCGTACGCGCTGGTAGCGGTCGGTGATCCGGTCGGCGCCGCGCAGGGCGTGCCCCAGCGCGGTGGCGATCTCGGTCAGCTCGGCCAGGGTCTCCGAGCCGGGGGGCTGGGCGAACTCGACGGCCAGCACGCCCACGCGCTCGCCGCACGCGCTGACCGGCAGGTAGATCAGCCGGCCGTCCTCGGCGCGCTGGGGCACCTGGGCGGCGAAGGCGCGGCCGGCCGGGCTCGCGTCGATCAGGTCGCCGCGTGCGCCGGGCGGCAGCACGTCGAGCACCGGGCGCAGGGCGACCAGCGCGTAGTCGGCGAGGAGCACCTCCAGCCTCTCGACCGGATAGTGCAGCGTGACGGTGTCACGCAGCGCCTCCACGACTCCGTACGGTGGCGCCGCGTGCATCGCGTTCTGGACCGCGTGAAGGCATTCGGGGATGGTTCCCACCTGATCGTCCTCTTTCCCTGTGCCGTACGGCACGTTTCCCTGTGCCTGCGGCACGACGTTTGCACAGTAGCAACCAACTCGGGAGGGTAGACGCGTCCGCGTGGGGTAGTCGGGATGTCCGCCGTAGATCCGTTATATTTGCCATACTGCAAGTAATGGGCGGTGTGGAGAGGGTGTCCATGCTGGGTGAGAGACAGCGCGCGCGTGAGGAGATCGCGCGGGTGGTGGGCGCGCATCGGGAGCGTATCGTTGCGGCCTGGATCGTGGCGCAGGAGGGCGGCGCGGCCACCGCGGGGGCCGTCGGCGGCGAGGAGCTGCGCGAGGACGCCGAGACCCTGGTCTCGTGCCTGCTGGAGGCGCTGACCTCCCCGGTGCCCGTCGAAGGGCTCGTGGCCCGCTCCGCCCCGCTCAAGAGCGCCGTGACCGGCCTGTCCCACCGCTGGGCCAGGATCGGCGTCTCCGCCACCGCCATCGCCCGCGCCGTCTTCTCGCTCAAGGACTCCTGCGCCGCGATCCTCGCCGAGGAGACCCCCGACCTGGAGTTGCGGCTCGACGCCACCGAGCTGCTCTGCCGGATCTTCGACGACGCCGCGCTGCTGACCTTCCAGTCCTACGTGGACGGCCGCGAAGAGATCATCCAGCGGCAGAACCGGCAGCTCCTGGAGATCTCCACCCCCGTCGTACGCCTCTGGCGCGGGGTGCTGGCGGTGCCGCTGATCGGCACCCTCGACAGCGGCCGGGCCCAGATCGTGATGGAGAGCCTGCTCAAGGGCATCCAGGAGCACGAAGCCGCGGTCGCGATCATCGACATCACCGGGGTGCCCACCGTCGACACCGCGGTGGCCCAGCACCTCATGCAGACCGTCGCGGCCACCAGGCTGATGGGCGCCGACTGCATCCTCAGCGGCATCCGCCCCCAGATCGCCCAGATGATCGCCCGGCTCGGCATCGACCTGTCCGAGATCATCACCAGGTCCTCCCTGGCCGACGCGCTCACCGCGGCCATGCGCATGGTGGACGACCTGCGGCCCGCCGAGGAGGCCCGGAGCGAGAGCGCCCTCATCCCCTGACCATCACATGAGCGCTTCAGAGATCCCCATCCTCCGCCTCGGCACGGTCCTGCTCGCGGGGCTGGGCAGCGAGCTGGACGACAAGACGGCGGTGCTCTTCGCCGACGAGCTGAGCAGGCAGGTGGCCGACACCGGCGCCCGCGCCGTCGTCCTCGACATCACAAAGCTGGACGTCATCGACTCCTTCGCCGCCCGGATCCTCGTGGAGATCGCCACGATGGCCCGCCTCCTCGGCGCGCGGGTCGTCCTGGCCGGGATGCGTTACCCCGTCGCGATCACGCTGGTCGAACTCGGGCTCGGCCTGCCCGGCGTGCTGACCGCGCTGTCGGTGGAGCACGCGTTGAAGAAGCTTTCCACGCCCGAATCGCCGCGCGAACGGCCGGGAGGGTCACGTGTCCGATAGCCGAGTGGCGACGGCCGGCGAGGGGCGCGTGAGCTCGCTGCCCATCCGCGCCGAGGACGACCTGCTCGCCGCCCGCCACGCCGTGCGGGCCGCCACCCTGGAGGCCGGCTTCGGGCTGGTGGCCCAGACCAAGCTGGTCACCGCCGCCAGCGAACTGGTGCGCAACTGCTACGTCCACGGCGGCGGCGGGAAGCTGGTGATCGAGCACCTGGTCCCGCCGCCCCGGGCCGGGCTGCGGCTCACGATCTCCGACCAGGGGCCCGGCATCGGCGACCTCGAAGCCGCGCTGACCGACGGCTACTCCACCGGGGCGGGCCTCGGCCACGGCCTCGGCGGCGCCCGGCGGCTGGTGGACGAGTTCCACCTGGACACCTCCCCCGAGCGGGGCACCACAGTGGTGATCACACGCTGGGTGAACTGATGAGCGTCACCACCGAGATCCGGGTGGACCACGAGAGCGCGGTCGCCCACGCGACCTCGGTGGCCCGGCGCGCCGCGCGCGCCGCCGGGCTGCCCCCTCTCCTGGCCGAGCACGCGGCGGTCGCCGCCTCCGAGCTGAGCAGCAACATCACCAAGCACACCCAGGGCGGGACCCTGCTGGTCCAGCCCTCCCCGGAAGAAGGGCTGGAACTGCTGGCCATCGACCACGGCCCCGGCATGGACGACGTCGGCCTGTGCCTGACCGACGGCTACAGCAGCACCGGCACGCTGGGCAGCGGCCTGGGCGCGGTACGCCGGCTGGCGACGACGTTCGGCGTCTTCTCCCACCCCCGCCGCGGCACCGCGATCTTCGCCCGCTTCGGCGGCGCCCCCTCGCCCCCCAGGACGGCCACCCTGCGCCTGCCCGCGCTCGGGCACGACGGCTCCGGCGACGTCGTCGCGCTCGCCGAGACCGACCGGGCCACCGTCGCGCTGGTGGCCGACGGGCTCGGCCGGGGCGGCGACGCCGAGCACGCCGGGCGGCGCGCCGAGCGGGCCTTCCTGGCCGAACCCGACGCGCCCCTGCCGGTCCTCATGCACGCCATCCACGCCGCCCTGCGCCACTCCCGCGGGGCCGCGGCGGCACTGATCCGGCTGCCGCGCAGTGGCGCCGAGGCCGAGTTCTGCGGCGTCGGCAACGTGGCCGGGGCCGTGCTCGCCGGCGACGCCCCGCCGGTCACGCTGGCCCCGCAGCCCGGCACCCTCGGGCTGCGCATGCCGGAGCCGCGCGTCCAGACCGTGCCGCTGCCGCCCGGCGCGACCGTGGTCGCGCACAGCGACGGCATCTCCCAGAGCTGGCTGCGCGCCGCCGGCGAGTGGCTGTTCCCCCAGGCCCCGCCCCTGCTCGTGGGCCTGCTCGCCCGCGACCACCGCCGCCTTCGCGACGACGCGAGCGCGGTCGCCGTACGCGGCAGGAGGCCGTGATGGACAAGCCCGCCGCCGGCGACACCCACCCCGAGGTCCGCTCCGGCCGCGAAGAGGAGCTGAGACGGCGGGTCGAGACCCTCCAGGACGAGCTGGGCAAGCTCAAGGACGAGCTGGCCAAGACCAACCAGGGCGTCCTGGCCCTGGTGGTGGAGCTGGAGGAGCGCGACGAACAGCTCCGCCGCGCCCACCGCAGGATCTTCCGCGAGCTGGAGGACGCGCTGCGCCCGCCGCTGCCGACCGTGCAGGGGGTGGATCTCGCGGTCTACTACGCCTCGGCCGAAGACGACGCCCCCACCGGCGGCGACCTGTACGACGTGCTCCGCCTCCCCGGCGGCGACCTGCACATCGTCGTGGTGGACGCGGCGGGCCACGGCGTCGCCAGCACCCGTGCCGCCCTCACCATCATCCACGCCGTACGCGTCCTCGCCCTGGCCGGCGAGCCCCCCGAGACCCTGGTGGAACGCGCCGCCACCCTGCTCCGCCCGGTCTACCCCGACCTCGTCGCCACCCTCGTCGTCGCCCGCTTCGACCCCGGCTCCGGCGCCATGCGCGTCGCCTCGGGCGGCCACCCGCCGCCCCTGCTCGTCCCGCCGTACGGCGACCCGCACTACGTCGAAATCCTCGGCCGCGGCATCGGCTACCCCGACCCCGGCAGCGACGTGATCGCCGAACACCGCCTGACCCCGGGCACCCTGGTCCTCTTCTACACCGACGGCCTGGTAGAGGCCATGCGCAACCTCAACGCCGGCCTCGACGAACTCGCCGACCTGGGCGGCCGCTACCGCGCCCTGCCCGTGGACGACCTCACCGACTCCATCGTCCGCGTCATGCACCGCCAGGTCCTCCACAGCGACGACACCCTCCTCCTGGCCATGCGCTGGACCCCACCCGCCTGACCCCTCCCGGACCGGTCGAGGAACGCACGTGCCGGGATCAATCCCGGCCAGGCCCGGCACACGAGGTTGGTGGCCCTGCTCGCGGGGTTCCCGGGTCCGGGTGATGGGGCGGTGGGTTGGGGGGCCGCCTGCCCGCGCGACTTCCGGCCGGGGTAGTGAGCGGCGGGCATTGCGCGAGGCGGCTGAGGAAGGCTCGCGCCCGGTGCCCAGGCCCTGGCCGGTGTGCCCAAGGCATGCGCGACGTGGGACGAGTGGTCGCAGGGGCATGCGCTCTGGCTGCCCCCGCCACCCCACCACGGCCGCGCGGAGACAGGGGCTGCGCACGCGGGTCACCCACACCACCCCCACCACGACCGCCCGCAAGGGCCGCACGGAAGCGGGGCCGGCGGGCGGGCTCGTGGCGTGGGCGCAGCCCTCGCCCGGATCGCGTCCCGGTCGGGCCCGCACCCGCTCCGTGGGGCCCTGCCCGGCCCGCGCGACTCCCGGCCCGGGGAGTGGCGGGGGCGGGGCCATAGGGCGAGGCGGCTGAGGAAGGCTCGCGCCCGATGCCCCGGGCCACGTGCGGCGTGGGCGCGGGCCCGTCCGGATCGTCTGGAAGGGCCCCATCCGCGCCTGCTGCGTTGGGCCCCTGCCCGTGCGTCTTCCGGCCGGGGTGGTGGGTTTGGCGGGACGGGGCTTGGAGGCCCAGGCGTCGGCCTGCGTGCAGTAGGTGTGCGCGAAGCGTGGGGGGAGGTGAGGGCCGTGGGCGGGGGCGTGGTGTGGGTCCAGCGGGGGGCGGGCCGCGCTCTGGGGGCGGGCGCGGGTTCGGGCCGGCCCCGGATCGGCTGCACCGGCTCGCCTGGGGCTTTCGGGTGGGCGTTGACGGGGGTTTCGGGACGAATTAGGTTAGCCTTACCTAAGGCTAAGGGGAGCTCTGTGCTGACCAGGGAAGAACTGCACGATTCGCTGACGGAAGTGCTCGGTGAGCGGGTGGGCGCCGATGAGAACCTGATCGAGGCCGGCATGGACTCGATTCGGCTGATGAGCCTGACCGGGCGGCTGCGCAAGCGGGGGATCGAGGTGGGGTTCGCCGAGCTGGCGCAGCGGCCGACGCTGGCGGAGTGGTGGGAGCTGCTGGCCGAGCGGGGGGCGCTCGCGGACGCGGCGGACGCGCCCGCCTCCTCGGTGGGGGGCGGGGGAGAGGGCGGGCCCGCCGAGGGGGAGGCGTTCCCGCTCGCGCTGATGCAGCACGCGTACTGGATCGGGCGCGACTCCGGGCAGGCGCTCGGGTCCGTGGCCGCCCACCTGTACGTCGAGCTGGACGGGCGGGCGATCGACCCGGGGCGGTTCGAGGACGCGGTGCGCGAGCTGGCGCGAAGGCATCCGATGCTGCGCGCGGCGGTGTCCGACGACGGCACCCAGCGCGTCCTGCCCGAGCGGCCCGGTCCCGCCGTGACCGTGCACGACCTGCGGGACGTGCCCGATCCCGGCGCGGAGCTGGAGCGGGTGCGCGAGGAGATGTCGCGGCAGCGGCTGCCCATCGAGGACGGGCGGGTGTTCGACGCCCGGCTCAGCCTGCTGCCCTCGGGCCTGGCCAGGTTGCACCTCGACGTGGACATGGTGGCCGCCGACGCGATGAGCTACCGGACGATGCTCGCCGACCTGGCCGCGCTGTACCAGGGCGAGAGCCTGGAGCCGATCGGCTACACCTTCGCGCGCTACCTGGCCGACGACCCGCGCCGGGAGGCCCGCGAGCGTGACCGGCAGTGGTGGGCGGGGCGGCTGGGCGAGCTGCCCGGACCGCCGGAGCTGCCGGTCGTGGCCCAGCCCGGCGACCGGGTGGTGCGCAAGCACCACTGGCTGCCCGGCCCGGACAAGGAGCGGCTGATCGCGCGGGCCCACCGGGAGGGCGTCACCCCGGCGATGGCCCTGGCCGCGATCTTCGCCGAGGTGATCGGCGCCTGGTCGGCCACGCCGCGCTTCCTGCTCAACCTGCCGTTGTTCCACCGCGAGCCGGTGCACCCCGACGTGGACAAGGTGGTCGGCGACTTCACCGGCTCGATCCTGCTCGACGTGGACCTGTCGGCCGAGCTGCCCTTCGCCGAGCGGGCGCGGGCCGTCCAGGCCAAGCTGCACGAGGCGGGCGCGCACAGCGACTACTCCGGCCTGGAGGTGCTGCGCGACCTGTCCCGGGCGCGCGGCGAGCAGGTGCTGGCCCCGATCGTCTACACCAGCGCGCTCAACCTGGGCGAGCTGTTCGGCGAGCAGGTGCGCGAGCGGTTCGGCGAGCCGGAGTGGATCATCTCCCAGGGCCCGCAGGTGCTGCTGGACGCCCAGGTCACCGAGGTGTCGGGTGGGCTGCTGCTGAACTGGGACGTACGCGACCCCGCCTTCCCCGAGGGCGTCGCCGACGCGATGTTCGCCGCCTACACCGAGGCGATCACCCGGCTGGGCGCGCCCGGCGCC
Organism: Thermocatellispora tengchongensis; assembly: GCF_014202315.1. GTDB lineage: Bacteria > Actinomycetota > Actinomycetes > Streptosporangiales > Streptosporangiaceae > Thermocatellispora > Thermocatellispora tengchongensis. The sequence continues at coordinate 64,163 of NZ_JACHGN010000027.1, forward strand.
GACTGGACCGAGCCGCTGCGCCCCGGTCCCGGCCCCGACCGGCTCGCGCTGCGGGATCGGCTCAACTCCCAGCCGCCACCGCCCGCGCGCACCCTGCACGAGGAGTTCTTCGCCCGCGCCCGCCGCCACCCCGGCCGGCCCGCCCTGTACTGGGGCGCCGACGGCACGCTGACGTACGGCGAGCTGGCCGAGCGCGCGCTGCGCACCGCCGCGCACCTGGTGGAGCAGGGGGTGCGGCCCGGCGACCGGGTCTCGGTGGAGCTGCCCAAGGGGCCCGAGCAGGCCGTCGCCGTGCTCGGCGTGCTGGCGGCGGGGGCGGCGTACGTGCCGATCGGGGTGGCCCAGCCCGCCGCCCGCCGTGAGCGCATCCTGAAGGCGGCCGGGGCGGTCGCCTCGGTCACCGAGCCCGTCACCCACCCGGAGCCCCTGGCCGGGCCGGTGCCCGTCGCGCCGGAGCAGGTGGCGTACGTGCTGTTCACCTCCGGGTCCACCGGCGAGCCGAAGGGCGTGGAGGTCTCGCACCGGGCGGCCATGAACACGATCGGCGACCTGGTGGAGCGCTTCGCGCTGGCGGAGACGGACGTCTCGCTGGCGGTGTCGGCGCTGGACTTCGACCTGTCGGTGTTCGACCTGTTCGCGCTGTGGCAGGCCGGCGGCGCGGTCGCGATCCCGGAGGAGGACGACCGCCGCGACGCCGGGCGCTGGTCGGAGCTGGTGTCGCGCCGGTCGGTCACCGTGCTGAACTGCGTGCCCTCGGTGCTGGAGATGCTGCTGCAGGCCGGCCCGGCGCCGACGCTGCGGCTGGTGCTGCTCGGCGGCGACTGGGTGGGCGTCCACCTGCCCGCGCTGCTGGAGGACCGCGCCCCCGGCTGCCGGTTCGTCGCGCTCGGCGGCACCACCGAGACGGCCATCCACTCCACCGTGATGGAGGTGCGCGCGGGCGAGATCCCGGCCGACTGGACCGCAGTCCCGTACGGCGTGCCGCTGCGCGGGGTGGCCTGCCGGGTCGTGGACGAGCTGGGCCGCGACCGCCCCGACTGGGCGGAGGGCGAGCTGTGGATCGGCGGGCACGGCGTGGCCGACGGCTACTGCGGCGACCCCGAGCGCACCGCCGACCGGTTCGTCACCCACGAGGGCGTGCGCTGGTACCGCACCGGCGACATGGCCCGCTACCGCCCGGACGGCGTCCTGGAGTTCCGCGGGCGGCGCGACCACCAGGTGAAGATCCGCGGGTTCCGGGTGGAGCTGGGCGAGATCGAGGCCGCGCTGGAGGCCCACCCGGGCGTACGCCGGGCGGTGGCGCTGCTCGCCGGCACCCGGCTCGCCGCCGCGGTCGTCCCGGCCGCCGGGCCGGTGGACGCGGAGGACCTGCGCGCCCACGCGCGCGAGCTGCTGCCCCCGCACATGGTGCCCGACGTGGTGGTGCCGCTGGCGGAGCTGCCGCTGACCGCCAACGCCAAGGTGGACCGCAAGGCGCTGGCGGCGCTGGCCGCGGGCGCGGCCGGCGCGGGCGGCGCCCCGTACGCCGAGCCGCGCACCGCCCTGGAGAAGGTGCTGGCCCGGGTCGTGGCCGGGGTGCTCGGCGTGGACCGGGTGGGCGCGCACGACGACTTCTTCGCCCTCGGCGGGGACTCGGTGCTGGCCACCACGGTCCTCGCCCGGCTGCGCGACGCGCTGGACACCCCGTCGCTGCCGCTGCGTGCGCTGTTCGCCGAGCGCACGGTCGAGGCCGTGGCCGCCCGCTTCGTACAGGAGGAGGCGAACCCCGGCCGGCTGGAGGCGGTCGCGGAGATCTGGCTCGCCGTGGAGGACATGACCGACGAGGAGGTCGAGCTGGCCGCCGCCTCACTCGGCGGCGCGGGACTCGGCGGTGGTGTCGGTGGAGGTGTCGGCGGGGGCCTGGGCGATGGTGGCGGCGCGCAGGCGCGGCAGTGACAGCGCCATGGCCAGCGCCAGCACGGCGCTGATGCCGCCGTAGAGGGCGATGGCGGCGCCCGGGGCCAGGTGGCGGCCCAGGGCGCCCGCGCCCAGCGAGCCCAGGGCGTGGCCGCCGGTCTCCTGCGCCGACCACAGGGCGTTCACCCGGCCCAGGTACGCGTCGGGCGTGTGGCTCTGGATCAGGCCGTAGCGCAGGATCTCCTCCACCGAGGCCGCGAACCCGTACGCCAGCATGATCGCGACCGCGACGGCCGGGTGCCCGGCCAGGCCCAGGCTGCCCAGGATCGCGAACCCGCAGATCGAGGCGGCGAGCAGGGCCTTGCCCGGCGAGCGCAGCCCGGCCGTCCAGCCGCTGGTGACCGAGGCGAGCACGGCCCCGCAGGCGGGCGCGGCGTACAGCAGGCCGACGGTCGTGGGGCCGCCGCCGAGTTGCAGCGTCGCGAACGCCGGCATCAGCACCGGGATGCCGCCCGCGACCATCCACAGCAGGCCGAGCAGCATCAGGGAGCCGACGACGCGATGTGTGGCCACGAAGCGCAGGCCCGAGGCGATGGCCCGCAGCGGGTTCTCCGCCGTCCCGGCCTCCGGGCGCAGTACGGGCAGCCCGGTGAGCAGGCCGAGCGTGGCCAGGGTGCCCACGGCGGCGGCGGCGTAGTTCCAGCCGACCCCGAACGCCGAGACGGTCACCCCGCCGAGCGCGGGCGAGACCATCGAGCCCAGGCGCACGGTGAGCGTGTTCAGCGCGCCCGCCGCGACCAGCTTGTCCGGCCCGACCAGCGCTGGCGTGGCGGCCAGCAGCGCGGTGACGCTGACGCCGGTGGCCAGGCCGTCCCAGGCCGCCAGCACGTAGATCGCGGCCAGCGACGGGGCGGGCAGGAACGCGTTCAGCGTCAGCAGCGCGAAGCCGGCCCCGGCCACGGCGCGCGCGATCAGCATCAGCCGGCGCCGGTCGTGCCGGTCGGCCAGCACGCCGCCCCACAGGAACCCGGCGAGCAGCGCGAAGCCCTCGGCCGAGGAGACCGCGCCGACGTGCACGGTGGAGCCGGTCATGTCGTAGACCTGGACCGGCACCGCGACCATCAGCATGCCGATGCCGAACACCGACACCGTGCGCGCGATGAACACGTTCCGGAACGCCTTGCTGGTCGTGAGGGGGGTGATGTCCATGGCGACACGGCGGCGCGGCATATGCGGGGTTCTCCTCCGAGGACGTACCAGATAAGGTAAGGCTAGCCTAAGTTGATATCGAGTTGGGAGGCAGGGCCAAGTGCTGCGGACCCTGATGAACGGCAAGATCCACCGGGCCACCGTGACCCAGGCGGACCTGCATTATGTGGGTTCCCTGACCATCGACGCCGACCTCATGGCGGCGGCCGGCATCGTGGAGGGCGAGCAGGTCCACGTCGTCGACATCGACAACGGCGCCAGGCTCGTCACCTACGCGATCACCGGTGAGGCGGGCAGCGGGGTGATCGGCGTCAACGGGGCCGCGGCCCACCTCATCGAGCCCGGCCACCTGGTGATCATCATCACGTACGGCGCGTACGCCGAGGACGAGCTGGCCGGCTACGCGCCCAAGGTCGTGCACGTGGACTCCGCCAACCGGATCGTCGCGCTCGGCGACGACCCCGCCGAGCCGGTGCCCGGCGCCGCCGCCCAGCTCGCGGGGCGGTGAGCGGAGATGGAGACCCTGACCGGCCCTCTCGCCGGCTTCACCCCCTGGCCGGACGACCTCGCCGAGCGCTACATCGCCGAGGGCTACTGGGGTGACACCGTGCTCGGCGACGTGCTGCGCGGCGGCGACCCGCGGGCGACCGCGCTGGTGGCCGGCGACGAGCGGCTGACGTACGCCGAGCTGGACCGGCGGGCCGACCGGGCCGCGGCCGGGTTCCTGCGCCTCGGGGTGCGCGGCGGCGACCGGGTGGTGGTGCAACTGCCCAACACCGTCGCCTTCGCCGTGGTCTTCCTCGCCCTGGTCCGGATCGGGGCCGCGCCCGTGCTGGCCCTGCCCGCGCACCGCAGGAGCGAGATCTCCTACCTGTGTGAGCTGGCCGAGGCCGTGGCGTACGTCGTGCCGGACGTCCACGGCGGCTTCGACTACCGCGAGCTGGCCCGCGAGGTCGTGGCCGCGACCGGCGTGCCGCACGTCGTGGTGGACGGCGACGCCGCGGAGTTCACCCCGCTGGCCTCCCTCGACGCCGAGCCCGTGCCGTACGAGCGGCCCGACCCGGCCTCGGTCGGGGTGTTCCTGCTGTCGGGCGGCACCACCGGCCTGCCCAAGCTGATCCCGCGCACCCATCGCGACTACGTCTACAACGTGGAGGCCAGCGCCGACGTGTGCGGCTTCACCGACCGCACCGTCTACCTGGTCGTGCTCCCGGTCGCGCACAACTTCGCGCTGGCCTGCCCCGGCGTGCTCGGCGTGTGGGCCAGGGGCGGCACGGTGGTGCTCGCGCCCTCCGGCTCCCCCGACGAGGCGTTCCCGCTCATCGAGCGGGAGCGGGTCACCGCGTGCGCGGTCGTGCCCCCGATCGCGCTGCTGTGGCTGGACGCCGCCTCCTGGTCCGGCGAAGACCTGTCCTCGCTGGAGCTGCTGCAGGTCGGCGGGGCCAAGCTGGCCGCCGAGCGCGCCGCGCAGGTGCCCGGCACGCTCGGCTGCAAGCTGCAGCAGGTCTTCGGGATGGCCGAGGGGCTGCTCAACTACACCCGGCTGGACGACCCGGCGGAGCTGGTCGAGATCTCCCAGGGCCGGCCGCTGTCGCCGGCCGACGAGATCCGGGTGGTCGACTCCGAGGGACGGGACGTGCCGCCCGGCGAGGTGGGCGAACTGCTCACCCGCGGGCCGTACACGCTGCGCGGCTACTACCGCGCGCCCGAGCACAACGCGCGCTCCTTCACCCCCGACGGGTTCTACCGCACCGGCGACCTGGTACGCGTGCTGCCCAGCGGCCACCTCGTGGTGGAGGGCAGGGAGAAGGACCAGATCAACCGGGGTGGCGACAAGGTCTCGGCCGAGGAGCTGGAGGGCCACCTGCTGGCCCACCCGGCCGTGCACGACGCGGCCGTGGTCGGGGTGCCCGACCCGGTGATGGGGGAGCGCACCTGCGCGTTCCTGATCGTGCGGGGCGAGGCGCCGACGCTGCGCGAGATCAAGGAGTTCCTGAAGGAGCGGGGCGTCGCGGCGTACAAGTTCCCCGACCGGATCGAGGTCACCGACGCGTTCCCGCGCACACCGGTCGGCAAGGTCAGCAAGAGGACGCTGCTCGCGCGTCTCGGGTGAGCACGCCGATGGCCGCCGGGCGGCGCTCGCGCCTTCGCCTCCCGGCGGCCGGTCCAGCGGGGAGGTCAGGCCAGCGGCACGACGTACGGGGCGATGCTGGACAGCTTCTCGCAGGTCTCCTCGAACTCGCGCTCCGGCGTGGAGCCGGTGACGATGCCCGCCCCGGCCCGCAGCCAGGCCCGCCCGCCCTCGCTGTAGAGGGCGCGCAGCACCAGCGCGGCGTCCATCGAGCCGTCGTGCGCCACGGCGAGCACGGCCCCGGCGTACAGGCCGCGGGGCTCCTCCAGGCGGGCGATGGCCTCCATCGCCTCCCGCTTGGGGATGCCGGAGGCGGTCACGCCCGGGAACAGCGCGTCGAGCGCGTCCCAGCACGTACGCCCCGGCGCCAGCTCCCCGCTCACGCTGGAGCCGAGGTGCTGCACGCTGCCGCGCTCCTTGACCGTCATGAACCCGGTCACGCGCACGGTGTCGGGGCTGCACACGCCGTACAGCTCGTCCTGGGAGGCGCGCACCGACACCGCGTGCTCGAAGATCTCCTTCGGGTCGGTCTCCAGCTCGTGCCGGGTGGCGGAGTCGGCGCGCTCGCCCCGCCCGAAGGCCCGGGTGCCCGCCAGCGGCTGGGTGGTCACGCTGCCGGAGGCGTCCACGGCGGCCAGCACCTCGGGGCTGAACCCGGTGGCCCGGAAGCCGTCGAGGCCGAGCAGGAACGAGCGGGCGGGGGTGTTGGCCGCGCGCCCGCGCACGTACGTGCCGACGACGTCCACCGGGAACGGGATCGGCAGCGGCCGGGACGCGATCACCTTCTGGTACCGCCCCTCGCCGATCTCGGCCACCGCGCGGGCCACCCGCGCCCGGTAGTCCTCACCGCCCGCGCGCACGTCGATCGGCGCGGGGGCGGGCACCGGCGGCACCGACGGGTCGGCCAGCAGCTCGGCCACCTGGTCGGCCTCGCGCGGGTCGGCGCTCACCACGGTGGCCCGGCCCGCCTCGATCCGCACCTCGGTGCGCGGCACGATCAGGTGGGCCAGCCGCCCGCCGCGCGCGTCGCCGGTGGCGGCCTCGAACCCGATCCACCCGTACGCCGACCAGCCCGCCCACGGCGCGGTCGCGAAGGCCGCCTCCAGCGCCGCCGCCGCCCTCCCGGACCACGGCGAGGAACTCTCCGGCGCGTCCGCCCAGCGCACCCGCAACTCCCCGGGGTCGAGCACGACCTCCCCGAGCGCCCCGCCGGCGAAGGTCCAGCATCCGGGCCGTTCGTACACCACGTAGTCCCGGAACAGCCCGGACCCGGCCAGCTTGGCGGCCAGAAGCAGGGGATCGGCGGCGATCTGCACCGCCGCCTCGGCGCGGACCTGAACCGCGCGGACACCGAACGACAAGGAACCCACTCCCTAGAGGATCGGAAACCCACCGATCAATTTAGGCAAGGCTAACCTTGTGTGGAAATAATAGGCAAGGCTAACCTAAGTTGCGCCCCTCACTCCTGCCCTCCCGGCGCGTGCGGGGCCAACGGAACGTCGATCGGCGCTAAGGAGCCAGCGATGAGGGGTGCACGCCTGCCCGGCGTCACCCCTCTTTCCCATCCCGCGCCCCCCATATCCCCGCCCGTCCCGAAGGGGAAGGGCGCGGCCGGTCGGCATCCCGCAATGGCACACCCGTCGGCGCGGGGGGCCACCTCCGCGCCGGCCTGGGGTGCGGCCATGGTGCGCGTGCCCGTGGTGGCCGACGTGCCCCGGCGCGCGCCGAAGAGCGCGGGTGCGGCCCGGGGTTGGCCTGTCCTGGTGTGCGCGCCGGTGAGAGCTGCCGCTCCGGAGACCGGGTGGTGCCTTGGGCTGGTGTGCGCGCAGGGGCCGGAAGCGACCCCCGTGGCCCTGTGCCGACCGGGGAGGGCGCAAGCGGTCGGGGCGTGCCCCACGGTGGTTCACCTGCCGGTGGGGACGGCCACCCCTGCGCCTCAGTGGGGTGTGGTGGTGTGCGAGCCGGTCGCGGCCACCGCTCTGCGGGCTGCGGCGGTCGGTGACGTGTCCCCGCGCGGGCCGAAGGGCGCGCGTGCGGCCCGGGGGTGGCCTGTCCTGAGGTGCGTGCCGGTAAGAGCGGACGCTTTCGTCGGCGGGTGGTCCCCTGTAGCGGTGGGCGCGCGGGGGCCGGAAGGTGCCCGGGCCGCGGCCGGGGGGTGTGCGCTGCTTCCTTGGGGGCGGGATGGGCCCGGTGGGTGGTCGGGTGCCCCGTGGTGGCGGGCGGGTGCGCCCGGGAGGGCTGTCAGGTGGGGTGTATGGGCCCATGCCCTGCCCGTGCGGAGCGCGGGCCGTGAACACAGGAGTGCAGGTGCGGGAGTCTTCGGTAGAGCGGCGGCGGGAGCTGATGCGGCGCATGATCGCCGAGGCGGGGCTGAGGGCCGGGGCCTCGGGGATCGTGCCGCGCGAGGACGGCGGGCCGGGGCCGCTGTCGTACGCGCAGCAGAGCATGTGGCTGCATCACACGACCTTCCCCGGCAGCCCGGCGTACAACGTGTGCCTGCTGGTGCGGATGTCCGGGGCGCTCGACCCGGGGGCGCTGCGCGAGGCGCTGCGGGGGCTGATCCGCAGGCACGCCGTGCTGCGCACCGTGTACGACGAGCGGGACGGGCGGCCGGTGCAGATCGTCACCGGGGACGACGCGCTCGACCTGCCGGTGCGGCCGTGCGAGGACGCCGACGCGCGGGCGGCGGAGCTGGCCGCGGTGCCGTTCGACCTGCGCCGGGAGCGGCCGATCCGGCTGGAGCTGCTGGGGCTGGGGCCCGGGGAGCACGCGCTGGTGCTGGTCGTGTACCACATCGCCTGGGACGGGATGACCTGGGGCTCGCTGTCGCGGGACCTGTCGGCGCTGTACCGGGCCGCGCTGAGCGGCGAGCCGGACGGGCTGCCCCCGCTGCGCGTCCAGTACGCCGACTTCGCCGCCTGGGAGCAGGGCCGGGAGGTGCGGGCGGAGGATCTGGCGTACTGGCGGGCCCGGCTCGACCCCCCGCCGCCGCCCCTGGACCTGCCCGCCGACCACGCCCGGCCCGCGGTGCCGTCGGAGCGGGGCGGGCGCAGGGCGCGCCGGTTCGCCGAGGCGATCACGCAGGGCATGCGGGAGCTGGCCGCCCGCGAGAACGTCACGCCGTACATGGTGATGCTCGCCGCGTACGCCGCGCTGCTGCACCGCTACACCGGGGCCGTGGACGTGGCGATCGGCTCCTCGGTGATGAACCGGGAGCACGCGGAGGTCGAGCGGCTGGTCGGCAACTTCGGCAACACGCTGGTGCTGCGCACGGACCTGTCGGGCGCGCCGACGTTCCGTGAGGCGCTGCGCCGGGTGCGCGAGACCTGCGCCGAGGCGTTCGCGCACCAGGCCGCCCCGTACGACGTGCTGGTGCGCGAGCTGCGCCCGGCGCGGCAGGGCGGCCGGGCCCCGTTCTTTGGCACCATGCTGCTGTTCCTGGCCCAGGAGATCGGCGAGCTGGACCTGCCCGGCGTCACCACGAGCTGGACGCACGTGCACAACGGCACCACCCACTTCGACCTGTCGGTGGAGGCGTTCGTCCGCCCCGGCGGCATGGTGGTGGAGGCGACGTTCCGCCGCGAGCTGTTCGCCGACGAGCGGATCGACGCGCTGCTGGAGCACCTGGAGACCCTGCTGGCGAGCGCGCTGGCCGGCCCGGACCTGCCGATCGGCGACCTGGAGCTGATCCCGCCCGGCGAGCGCGACCTGCTCGCCGCCTGGAACGACACCGCGCGCCCGGTCCCGGACGCGAGCGTGGCGGCGCTGTTCGAGGAGCAGGCCGCGCGCACTCCCGGCGCGGTGGCGGTCACCGCCGAGGACGGCGAGTCGCTGACGTACGCGGAGCTGGACCGGCGCGCCTCGGGCCTGGCCGCCGAGCTGCGCGCCCGCGGGGCGGGCCCCGAGACGCTGGTGGCCATCGCGCTGCCGCGCACCCCGGACCTGGTGGTCGCGCTGATGGCGGTGCTGAAGGCGGGCGCGGCGTACCTGCCGCTGGACCTGGACCACCCGGCGGAGCGGCTGGCGTACATGCTGGGCGACGCGCGCCCGGTGTGCGCCGTCGCGACGCCGGAGACCGCCGCGCTGCTCCCTCCCGGCACGGACGTGCTGGCCCCCCACGCCGGACACCCGCGCGCCGAGCCCGCCCGCACGGTCCCGGGCGACGCGCTCGCGTACGTCCTGTACACCTCCGGCTCGACCGGGCGGCCCAAGGGCGTGGCCGTGCCGCACGCCGCGCTCACCGCGTTCCTGACCACCATGCGCGACCGGCTCGCGCTGGGCCCCGGCGACCGGCTGGTCGCGGTGACCACGATCGGGTTCGACATCGCGGCCCTGGAGCTGTACGTGCCTCTGATCAGCGGCGCGACCGTGGTGCTGGCCGGCCGGAGCACCGTGCGCGACCCCGCCGCCCTCGGCGCGCTGCTCGCCGGCGCCACGATCGTGCAGGGCACGCCGTCGCTGCTGGGCACCCTGGACCCGGCGGCGCTGGCCGGCCTGCGGGTGATCGTGGGCGGCGAGGCACTCCCGGCCGCGCTGGCCGCCAGCCTGGGCGCCGTCGCGGCCAGGGCCACCAACGCGTACGGGCCGACCGAGGCCACCGTGTGGGCGACCTCGGCCGACCTGCCCGAGACCGGCATCGGGCGGCCGTTCCCGAACACCAGGGCCTACGTGCTGGACGCCCGGCTGCGGCCCGTCCCGCCGGGGGTGCCGGGCGAGCTGTACCTCGCCGGGGCCCAGCTCGCCCGCGGCTACATCGGCCGCCCCGACCTGAGCGCGGAGCGGTTCGTCGCCGACCCGTACGGGCCGCCCGGCACGCGCATGTACCGCACCGGCGACCTGGCCCGCTGGACCCGCGAGGGCACGATCGAGTACCTGGGGCGCACCGACGACCAGGTGAAGATCCGCGGCTTCCGCATCGAGCCCGCCGAGGTGCAGGCCGTGCTCGCCGCGCACCCGGACGTGGCGCAGGCCGCGGTCGTGGTCCGCGAGGACGTCCCGGGAGACCGGCGCCTGGTCGCCTACGTCGTGCCGCGCGGCGAGGCGATCGACGCGGCCGGGGAGATCGACGAGGCCGCGCTGCGGGAGGCCGCCGCGGCGGCGCTGCCCGACTACATGGTCCCGGCCGCGTTCGTGACGCTGGACGCGCTGCCCCGCACCGTCAACGGCAAGCTGGACCGCGCCGCGCTCCCCGCCCCGGTCGCGGCGGCCTCGGGACGGGCGCCGCGCGACGCCACCGAGGCGGCCCTGTGCGAGGCCATCGCCGGGGCGCTGGGCCTGGACCGGGTGGGCGTGGACGACGACTTCTTCGCCCTCGGCGGCCACTCGCTGCTGGCCACCAGGCTGGCCGCGCGCATCCGCACCGTGCTGGACGCCGAGCTGACCATCGCCGACGTGTTCGAGGCCCCGACCGCCGCGGCGCTGGCCGCGCGGCTGCGCGGGCGCGCGCGGGCGGCGGCGCCCCGGGTGCGCGACGTGACCCGGCCCGACCCGGTGCCGGCCTCGGCGGCGCAGCGCGGGATGTGGCTGGAGGAGCGGCTGCGCGGCCCCTCCGCCTCCTACGCGCTGCCGCTCGGCCTGCGCCTGCGCGGCCCGCTCGACGCCGCCGCGCTGCGCGCCGCGTTCCGGGACGTGGTGGACCGGCACGAGGCCCTGCGGACGCTGCTGGTGGAGGGCCCCGACGGGCTGCCGGTGCAGCGGGTGCTCGACCCCGGCGCGGACGTGGCGTTCGACGTGCCGTTCGATGTGGTGGACGCGCGCGGGTGGCCCGCGGAGCGGGTGCGCGAGGCGGAGGCGCGCGCGGCGTCGTACGTCTTCGACCTGGGCGCGGACCTGCCCGTACGCGCGACGCTGCTGCGCGTCTCGGCGGAGGAGTCGGTGCTCGTCGTGCTGATGCACCACGCGGTCGCCGACGAGTGGTCCTTCACCCCGCTGCTCGCCGACCTGTCGGCCGCGTACGCCGCCCGGCGCGACGGCGCCGCCCCCGCCTGGGACCCGCTGCCGGTCCAGTACGCCGACTACGCGGTCTGGCAGGAGGGGAACCCGCCCGCGCCGGACCGGCCGGCGTACTGGGAGCGGACCCTGGCCGGCCTGCCCGGCGAGGTCACGCTCCCGCCCGACCGGCCGCGCCCGGCCGAGGCGAGCCACCGGGGCGGCCTGGTGCCGTTCCGGCTGCCGCTGGACGGCGTGCGCCGCCTGGCCGCCGAGACCGGCACCAGCGTGTTCATGGTGCTGCACGCCGCCGTCGCCGCGCTGCTGCGGGCGGAGGGCGCGGGCGACGACATCGCGCTCGGCTCCCCGATCACCTCCCGCGCGGACGAGGACCTGGCGGGCCTGGTCGGCGTGTTCGTCAACCTGCTCGTGCTGCGCACCGACCTGTCCGGCGACCCGGCGTTCGCCGAGCTGCTGGAGCGGGTGCGCGCCGCCGACCTGGCCGCGTTCGCGCACGCCGACGTGCCGTTCGAGAAGGTCGTGGAGCGGCTGGCGCCCGAGCGCTCGCTGGCCCGCAGCCCGCTGTTCCAGGTGATGCTGGTGCACCAGCGGCTGGAGGACGTGCGGCTGCGCCTGCCCGGGGTGGCCGCCGAGCCGTTCCTGCCCGAGACCGGCGGGGTGAAGTTCGACCTGGACCTGTACTTCGCCGAGGGCGAGGACGAGATCGAGGGCTTCGCCGCCTACGCCCGCGACCTGTACGACGCCGCCACGATCGAGGACCTGCTCGCCGGGCTGGCCGCCCTGCTCGGCCGGGCGGCCGAGAACCCGGGCCTGCGGCTGTCGGAGCTGACCGCGCCGCCGCCGCGGCCCGCCACCGCCGTGGCCTTCCCGCACCGCACCGCCGCCGAGCTGATCGAGGACCGGATCTCCCGCACCCCGGACGCCACCGCCGTGGTCGCCGGGGACGCCGTGCTCACCTACGCGGAGCTCGACCGGCGGGCCGAGGAGCTGGCCGCGCGGCTCGCCGCCGCCGGGGCCGGCCCGGAGCAGGTCGTCGCCGTCGCGCTGCCGCGCTCGGCGGAGTTCGTGGTCGCGCTGCTCGCGGTGCTCAAGACGGGGGCCGCGTACCTGCCGATCGACGTCACCTACCCGCCGGCCCGGGTGGACCTGATGCTCGCCACCGCCCGGCCGCTGCTGGTCCTGGGCCGGGACGAGCCCCCGGCCGCCGCCGGGCCGCGCCCGCGCCCGGACGTCCACCCCGACCACCCCGCGTACGTGATCTTCACCTCGGGCTCCACCGGCACGCCCAAGGCCGTGGCCGGCACGCAGCGCGCCCTCGCCAACCGCCTGGCCTGGGGCGAAGGGCTGGCCGGGCGCGGCGTGCGCGTGGCCAAGAGCTCCCCGTCGTTCATCGACGGCAGCACCGAGCTGCTCGGCGGCCTGGTCGCCGGCGACACCGTGGTGGTCGCCGACGACGCCACCGCCACCGACGCGGTCGCGCTCGCGGAGCTGATCGACCGGCACGGCGTCAACCTGGTCACGGTGGTGCCCGGCCTGCTCGCCGCCCTCCTGGAGGCGGGCGGCCCCGGCGGGCTCGGCTCGGTGACCACGTGGATCAGCAGCGGCGAGGCCCTGCCCCCCGGGCTGGCCGAGCGGGTGCCCGCCCGGCTGGTCAACCTGTACGGCTGCTCGGAGGCGGCCGGCGACAGCCTGATCCAGGAGACGGGCGCGGGGACCGGGCTGGAGCCGATCGCGAACACGGCGGCGTACGTGCTGGACGACGAGCTGCGCGAGGCGCGCGTTGGCGAGCTGTACCTGGCGGGCGACGGCCTGGCCCGGGGCTACCTAGGCGACCCGGCGCGCACGGCCGAGCGGTTCGTGGCCAGCCCGTTCGGGCCGCCCGGGTCGCGGCTGTACCGCACGGGCGACCGCGTACGCCGCCGCCGCGACGGCGGGCTCGACTTCCTCGGCCGGGCCGACGACCAGATCAAGATCCGCGGGTTCCGGATCGAGCCCGGCGAGGTGGAAACCGCCCTCGCGGCCCAGCCCGGCGTGCGCGACGCGGCGGTGGCCGCCGCCGGCGGGCGCCTGGTCGGCTACGTCACCGGCGAGGCCGGCCTGGACGCGCTGCGCGCCCGGCTGGAGGAGACCCTGCCCGGCTACCTGGTGCCCGCCGTGCTGGTCCGGCTGGACGAGCTGCCGCGCACCCCCAACGGCAAGGTGGACCGGCGCGCGCTGCCCGAGCCCGGCGCCGAGCCGGGCCGCGCCCCGCGCACCCCGGCCGAGCGCACGCTCGCCGCCCTGGCCGCCGAGGTCGCGGGCGTGCCGGAGATCGGCGCCGAGGACGACTTCTTCCGCGCCGGGGGCGACAGCATCGGCGCCGCGCTGCTGGTGGCGCGCGCCCGCCGCGCCGGGCTGTCCTTCACCGTCCGCGACGTGTTCAGGCTGCGCACGGTCGCCGCCCTGGCCCGCGCCGCCGTCCGCGACGAGCCCGTCCCGGTGGGGGAACCGGCCGCGAACGGTGGCCCCGGCGCTGGCGCTGACGGTGGCCCCGGCGCCGGCCTCGACGGGGGCCCCGCCGAGCTGCCGCTGTCGCCGCTTCAGGAGGGCCTGCTGTTCCACCTGATGCTGGCCGGCGCCGACCGCGACATCTACGTGCAGCAGGCCGTGGTGACGCTGGCCGGGCCGGTGGACCCGGATCGGCTGGCCGGGGCGGCGCGGCGGGTGCTGGAGAAGTACCCGAACCTGCGCGCCGGGTTCCGCGCCGACGGGCCGCGCACGGTGCAGTTCGTGCCCGGCGACTTCGAGGTGGACTGGACCTACGCCGAGGTGGACGGGCCGCAGGAGCTGGAGGCGTTCGTCGAGGCGCAGCGCGCCCGGCCGTTCACCCCCGCCGAGCCGCCGCTGATCCGCTTCGGCCTGGCCAGGACCGGCGAGGACGACCACCGCCTCGTGCTCACCTCCGAGCTGATCCTGCTGGACGGCTGGTCCGGCGGGCTGCTGGTCACCTCGCTGCTGGAGTTCTACACCGACGCCGAGGCCGAGGCGGCCCGGCCGGTGCCGCCGTTCCGGGCGTACCTGGACTGGGTGGGCCGCCAGGACCGCGAGGCCGCGGTCAAGGCGTGGCGGCGCGCCCTGGACGACCTGGAGGAGCCGACGCTGCTGCGGCCGGAGCTGGACGGCCGCCCGGCCGACCTCGCCAACGCCGGCGAGATCCACCGCAGGCTGCCCCCGGCCCTGGCCCCCCGCCTGGAGGAGGTGGCCAGGGAGACCGGCACCACCTCCGCCACCGTGTACGAGGCCGCGTGGGGCCTGCTGCTGATGGCGCTCACCGGCCGCGACGACGTGGTCTTCGGCGTCTCGGTCTCCGGCAGGCACCCCGACGTGGACGGCGTGGAGTCGATCGTCGGCCTGCTGTTCAACACCATCGCCTGCCGGGTGCAGGCCGGTCCAGGCGACGCGCTGCGCACGGTGCTGGAGCGGGTGCAGGCCGCGCAGTCGGAGCTGTTCGACCACTCCTACGTGGCGCTCGCCGACGTGCAGCGGGCGACGGGGCTCGGCACCCTGTTCGACACGCTGTTCGTGTACCAGAACTTCCCCGGCATGCCCACCGACCGGGCGTTCGGGCCCGCCGGCGACGTGCGGGTGACCGGGCGCGAGGTGCGCGACGCCACCCACTACCCGGTGACCATGGTCGTCGAGCCGGGCGGCGCGCTGCGCGTGATGCACCGCGGCGACGCCTTCACCACCGCCGAGATCGAGACGCTCACCGACAGGTACGTCCGCGTCCTGGAGGCGCTCGCCGCCGACCCCGGCGCGCCCTGCCACCGGCTGGACCCGCTGCTGCCCGCCGAGCACGAGGCGCTGCGCGCGGGCTGGGCCGAGGCCGAGCACCACGTGCCCGATCTCACCATCGCCGAGCTGCTGGCCGAGCAGGCCGCCCGCACCCCGGACGAGATCGCCCTGGTCTCCCAGCCGGACACCCGCCTCACCTACGCCGAGCTGAACGCCGAGGTCAACCGGCTGGCCCGGATGCTGCGCGCGCACGGAGCCGGCCCGGAGGAGGTGGTGGCCCTGGCGCTGCCGCGCTCGGCGGAGATGGTGGTCGCGCTGTTCGCGGTGCTGCGCACCGGGGCGGCGTACCTGCCGCTCGAACTGGACTATCCGGACGACCGGCTGGACTACATGCTCGCCGACGCCGCGCCGCGCTGCCTGGTCTCGCACCGCGACATCGCCGCCCGGCTGACGTACGCGGGCACCCGGGTCCTGCTCGACGAGCCGGAGGTGCGCGCCGGGCTGGCCGCCCTGCCGGACGGCGACCTGACCGACGCCGAGCTGCCCGGCTTCGGCCGCGACGTGCCGGACCGGCTGGACCACCCGGCGTACGTGATCTACACCTCGGGCTCCACCGGGCGGCCCAAGGGGGTGGTCACGCCCTACCGGGGGCTGACCAACATGCAGTACAACCACCGCGCCAACATCTTCGACCCGGTCGTGGCCGGGGCGGGGCGGCGGCTGCGGATCGCGCACACGGTCTCCTTCTCCTTCGACATGTCCTGGGAGGAGCTGCTGTGGCTGATCGAGGGCCACGAGGTGCACGTGTGCGACGAGGAGCTGCGGCGCGACGCGGAGGCGCTGACGGCGTACCTGCGGGAGCACCGGATCGACGTGATCAACGTGACGCCGACGTACGCGCAGCAGCTCCTGGAGGAGGGCCTGCTGGACGGCGAGCACCGGCCGCCGCTGGTGCTGCTCGGCGGCGAGGCCGTGCCCGCCTCGGTGTGGGACCGGCTGGCGCGGGCGGAGGGTGTGCTCGGCTACAACCTGTACGGCCCCACCGAGTACACCATCAACACCCTGGGCGGCGGCACCGAGGACAGCGCCACCCCCACGGTCGGCAAGCCCATCTGGAACACCCGCGGCTACGTGCTGGACTCCTGGCTGCGTCCGGTGCCGCCGGGCGCGCCCGGTGAGCTGTACATCGCGGGCGCGGGCCTGGCCCGCGGCTACCTCGGCCGTCCCGACCTGACCGCCGAGCGGTTCGTGGCCGACCCGTTCGGCGGCGGCCGGATGTACCGCACCGGCGACCTGGTGCGGGTGCGCCCCGACGGCAACATCGACTTCCTCGGCCGCACCGACGACCAGGTGAAGATCCGCGGCTACCGGGTGGAGCTGGAGGAGGTCGAGGCGGCGCTGGCCGCCGAGCCCGGCGTCGGTCAGGCCGCGGTCGTGGCCGCCGACACCGACGTGCCCGGCGTCAAGCGGCTGATCGGGTACGTCGTGCCCGACGCCGCCGGGCGGTCCGGCGCGGAGGAGGAGCAGATCGCCGAGTGGCGGCAGATCTACGACGCGGAGTACCTGGAGGTCGGCACGGCCGTCCACGTCGAGGAGTTCGCGGGCTGGAACAGCAGCTACGACGGCGCCCCGATCCCGGTCGAGCACATGCGCGAGTGGCGTGAGACCACCGTGGACCGCATCCGCGCGCTGCGCCCGCGCCGCGTGCTGGAGATCGGCGTCGGCACCGGCCTGCTGCTGTCGCGCCTGGCCCCGGAGTGCGAGGAGTACTGGGCCACCGACTTCGCCGCGCCCGTGATCGCCAAGCTCCAGGCCGACCTGGGCCCCGACTCCCCGGTGCGGCTGCGCTGCCGCCCCGCGCACGACATGTCCGGCCTGCCCGCCGGGCACTTCGACACCATCGTCGTCAACTCGGTGGTGCAGTACTTCCCCAGCGCGGCGTACCTGGCCGACGTGATCACCAAGGCGCTGGACCTGCTGGTCCCGGGCGGGACGCTGTTCCTGGGCGACGTGCGCGACCTGCGCACGTTGCGCGCCTTCCACACCGCGATCCGCCTCGGCCGCGGGGGCGAGCCCGGCGACATCGACCGCGCGGTGCGGATGGAGAAGGAGCTGCTGCTCGCGCCCGCGTACTTCGCCGCCCTGGGCCTGCCCGCCGAGCTGGAGATCCGGGTCAAGCGCGGCGTCTGCCACAACGAGCTGACCCGGCACCGCTACGACGTCGTCCTGCGCAAGCCGCCGGTGCGCGAGCCGCGCGTCCCGGCGCGGGTCGTGGAGTGGGCCGGCATGGCGGAGCTGGAACGGCTGCTCGCGGCCGGGACCGGGCCGCTGCGGGTCCGGGGCGTGCCCGACGCGCGGGTGAGCGGCGAGGTCGCCGCGCTGCGGGCCGTCGAGGACGGCGCGACCGCGGAGGAGGCGCGGGCGCTGCTCGCCACGGCCGAGGGGGTGGAGCCGGAGGCGTTTTACGCGCTCGACCCGTCGGCGGTGGTGACGCCCTCGGCCGAGATAGGCCGCTACGACGTGGTCTTCGGCGGCGGGGAGGCGTACCTGCCGGCCGAGCCGGGGCGGGCGCCGGAGGCGTACGCGAACAACCCGGCGGCGGCGCGCGACCACGGCGGGCTCGCGGCGCGGGTGCGCGAGGGGCTGAAGCGGCGGCTGCCGGCGTACATGGTGCCGAGCGCCGTGGTCACGCTGGACGCGCTGCCGCTGACCGTGAACGGCAAGCTGGACCGGCGCGCCCTGCCCGCGCCAGACGGCGGCGGGAGCGCGCGCGGCGGAGGGCGGCCCCCGCGCACGCCGGTGGAGCACCTGCTGTGCACGCTGTTCGGCGAGGTGCTGGACGTCGCCGGCGTCGGCGTGGACGACGACTTCTTCGAGCTGGGCGGGCACTCGCTGCTGGCCACCCGGCTGGTCGGCAGGGTGCGCGCGGTGCTGCGCACCGAGCTGGCGATCCGCGACCTGTTCGAGGCGCCGACCGTGGCCGAGCTGGCCGCCCGGGTGCACGAGAAGGCGGGCGCCGAGCTGCGGCCCGCGCTCACGCCGCGCGAGCGGCCCGAGCGCGTCCCCCTGTCGTACGCCCAGCGCCGCCTGTGGCTGCTGGACCAGATCCTGCGCGAGGACGACGGCCCGCGCGAGGCGTACCACCTGCCGCTGGCCGTGCACCTGCGCGGCGAGCTGGACCTGAAGGCCCTTGAGGCCGCGCTCGCCGACGTGACCGCCCGGCACGAGAGCCTGCGCACGGTCTTCCCCGAGCACGAGGGCGTGCCCTACCAGCGCGTGCTGCCGCCCGAGGAGGCCCGGCCCGCGCTGGAGGTGTGGACCGGGACCCCGGAGGAGTTCATCGCCCGCCCGTTCGACCTGGCCGCCCAGGTCCCGCTGCGGGTCGCGGTCATCCCGGAGGGCGAGCGCGAGCACCTGCTGCTGGCCGTCTTCCACCACATCGCCTTCGACGAGTGGTCCTTCGGCCCGTTCGCCCGGGACGTCGCCCGCGCGTACGCCGCCCGGGTGGAGGGCGCCGCCCCCGACTGGGAGCCGCCCGCGGTGCAGTACGCCGACTACACGCTCTGGCAGCGCGAGCTGCTGGGCGACCCGCTCGACCCGGGCAGCGCCCACGCCCGCCAGCTCGCGTACTGGGCCGGGGCGCTCCAGGGCATCCCGGAGGAGATCCCGCTCCCGGTGGACCGGCCCCGCCCGGCCACGGTCGGCCAGCGCGGCGGCACCGCCGCCCGCGACCTGCCCTCCTCGCTCACCGCCGAGCTGCGCCGGGTGGCCCGCGAGCACGGGGCCAGCATGTTCATGCTGTGTCAGGCCGCCGTCGCCGCGCTGCTGCACCGCATGGGCGCGGGCGAGGACATCCCGCTGGGCAGCCCGGTCGCCGGGCGCACCGACGAGGCGGCGGGCGACCTGGTCGGCTTCTTCGTCAACACGCTGGTGCTGCGCGCGGACGTCTCGGGCGACCCGGCGTTCGCCGAGCTGCTGGCCCGGGTCCGCGACACCGACCTCGCCGGGCTGGCCAACCAGGACCTGCCGTTCGAGGCGCTGGTGGAGGCGCTGCGCCCGCGCCGGGTGCCGGGCCGCAACCCGCTGTTCCAGGTGATGGTGGGCTACGAGGCGCAGGACCCCGGCGAGGTGCGCTTCCCGGGCCTGGAGCAGCGCGACGCCCTGTTCGGCCCGGCCGCGGCCAAGTTCGACCTGGACTTCATCTTCCGCGAGCGCGGCGATGACCTGACCCTGATCGTGGACTACTCGGCCGACCTGTTCGACCGGGCCACCGTGGACACCATGATCGGGGCGCTGTTCGCGCTGCTCGAAACGGTCGCGGCCGATCCCGGGGTGCGGATGAGCGGGCTGCCGGCCGCGCCCGAGGCGCGCGCGGTCACCGGCGACGGGGCCGGCCCGGCCGCCGAGCGCGACCGGGACCGGGAGGCCGTGCTGTGCCGGCTGTTCGCCGAGGCGCTGGGCGTGGACCGGGTCGGCCCGGACGACGACTTCTTCGACCTCGGCGGCCACTCGCTGCTGGCCATGACGCTGGTGCGGCGCATCCGGCGCGAGCCGGGCTGCGAGGGGGTGCGCATCGCGGCGCTGATGGCGGCGCCGACGGTGGCGGGGCTGCTGAGCCGGGTTCGCCAGCAGGTCCAGCAGCAGGCCCAGCAGCAGGATCGGGAGCAGGTCCGGGAGGGCGTGTAGGGGGTACCGCGGCGCTTCACACGATGCTCAAAGATTGCTAATTTAGGTGAGGCTTACCTTAGTTTTAGCTTCACTATGCCTGTTCGCGGGTTTTCCGGAAGGACACACCCTCATGTCCCTGATGCGTAAATCGATGCGCCTGCTGGCCACGGCCGGAGCCATGGCGCTCGGGCTCGGCCTGGCCACCGCGTGCGGCGGCGGCGACACCGAGACCGCGGCGACCGCCCCGGCCTCGCCGCAGGGCGGCGGTTCGGCGTTCCCCGTCACCCTCACGCACAAGCTCGGCACCACCACGATCAAGGCGGCGCCGCAGCGCATCGTGGCACTGGGCGAGGTGGACCAGGACACCCTGCTCGCGCTGGGCGTCCAGCCCGTCGGCATGGCCGAGCTGACCGGCATCCAGCCCGACGGGCTCACCCCGTGGACCGCGCCCAAGCTCGCCGGCGCCAAGCCCACCCTGCTCAAGGCGGGCGAGTCGGGCTTCTCGGTGGAGCAGATCGCCGCGCTCAAGCCGGACCTGATCCTGGCGGGCGGCGACTACTACATCGACAAGGAGTACGCCAACCTGTCGCAGATCGCGCCGACCACGGCGTACCAGACGGGGCCGGCGGAGGACTCCTGGCAGACCATCGCCAAGCAGGTCGCCCAGGCGATCGGCAAGCCCGCCGAGGGCGACAGGCTCGTCGCCGACGTCGAGGCCAAGATCGCCTCGGTCAAGACCACCTACCCCGAGCTGAGCGGCAAGGAGTTCGCGCTCACCAGCGTGTTCCCCTCCGGCAACATCGGCGTGCTGAAGTCCGAGACCGACATCAGCAACAAGCTGTTCGGCGAGTTCGGCATGGTGCTGCCCGAGGCGATCAAGCAGCTCCCCGGTGAGGGCTTCGCGGCCGAGCTGAGCATGGAGAAGATCGGCGTCCTGGACGTGGACCTGCTGTTCAGCCACTACAACGACGACCCGGCCACGCAGAAGAAGATCGAGGGGAACAAGCTGTTCGCCGGGCTCGACGTGGTCAAGCGCGGGTCGTACGTGCCGCTGGACCTCAAGGCGTTCTGGCCGCTGCGCACCCCGACCCCGCTCGCCATCCCGTACGTGATCGACAACGTCGTGCCGGAGGCCGCCAAGGCGGCGAAGGCCGCCGGCTAGACCTCCCGCTGAACCATCCACGCCGAGTGAGAGGCGAATGAGTTGACCCTGGTCTATGACGTCGTGGGCATCGGTTTCGGCCCGTCCAACCTGGCACTCGCGGTCGCGTTGGAGGAGCAGTACGGATCGAGCGTCAACGCGGTCTTCTTCGACAAGCAGCCGGCCTTCGGCTGGCACCGCGGCATGCTGATCGAGGGCGCGGAGATGCAGGTCCACTTCCTCAAGGACCTGGTCACCCTGCGCAACCCCACGAGTCCGTACTCCTTCCTGTCCTACCTGCAGGCCAAGGGGCGGCTGGTCGACTTCATCAACCACAAGACGATGTTCCCCAGCCGCCTGGAGTTCCACGACTACCTGGAGTGGGTGGCCGGGGCGTTCGCCGGTCTCGTCCGGTACGGATCGGAGGTGGTCGCCGTGCGCCCGTCGGCCGGCGACCCCTCCGGGGTCCTGGAGGTGGTGGTGCAGCGCGACGGCGAGCTGCACACCTGCCAGGCCCGCAACATCGTGATCGCCACCGGCCTCGACCCCGTGCTGCCCGAGGGCGTGCGGCCCGGGGAGCGGATCTGGCACACCGAGGAGCTGCTGCACCGCCTCGACGGCCTCGGCGGGCGGGAGCCGGGCCGGTTCGTCGTCGTCGGCGCCGGGCAGAGCGCGGCCGAGGCCGTGGAGTACCTGCACCGCACCTACCCGCGGGCCGAGGTCTGCGCGGTCTTCACCCGCTACGGCTACTCGCCCGCCGACGACAGCTCCTTCGCCAACCGCATCTTCGACCCGCAGGCCGTGGACCACTTCTACGCCGCGCCCGAGGACGTCAAGCGGATGCTGCTCGACTACTCGCGCAACACCAACTACTCGGTGGTGGACCTGGACCTGATCGACGAGCTGTACCGCAGGTCGTACGCCGAGAAGGTCGCCGGGCACGAGCGGCTGCGCATCCACAACGCCTCCCGCGTGGAGGAGGTCCGGGAGCGGCCCGGCGGCGTGCGGGCGAAGGTCCGCTTCCTGCCCACCGGCGAGGTCACCGACATCGACGCGGACGTGATCGTGTACGCCACCGGCTATCGCGAGCGCAACCCGCTCGACCTGATCGGCGAGGCGGGCGGGCACTGCCGGACCCGCCCCGACGGCTGGCCGCTCGTCGAGCGCGACTACCGGATCGCCACCGACCCCGAGGTCACCTGGGGCGTCTACCTCCAGGGCGCGACGGAGCCGACCCACGGGATCGCCTCCTCGCTGCTGTCCATCACCGCCGTGCGCACCGGCGAGATCGTCCAGTCCATCGCCCGGCGCTCGGCCCCGGTGCCCCAGGGAGCGTGAGCGATGACCAACCCCTTCGACGCGGAGGACGGCGAGTTCCTGGTGCTCGTGGACGACGAGGGCCGGCACTCGCTGTGGCCCTCCTTCTCCGCCGTCCCCGCAGGCTGGACCGCCGTGTTCGGCCCCGACCCCCGCGCGCTGTGCCTGGAGTACGTCCGCGCCAACTGGACCGACATGCGCCCCCGCGGCCTGGCCGCGCGCATGGACGCCGGGCGGTGACCCCGCCCCCTCGGGGGGCGCGGCGGACCGTTTAAAGCCCGAGGTGTGGGCAGCGGCCAGGGTGACGACCGATGCCGGCGACGCGAGGAGTCGAGGTTCGATGAGTGTCACGAAGTCGCCCCCGGAGGTCCGCACCGCCGGGCCGTCCGCGGAGCAGGGAACCGGCGAGCTGGTCAGGCAGGCCACGCAGCAGATGTCCGAACTCGTGCGCGGCGAGATGCGCCTCGCCGTCGCCGAGCTGAAGGACAAGGGCAAGCACGCGGGCACCGGCGCCGGGCTGTTCGGCGGGGCCGGGATCGTGGCCCTGTACGGCGTGGCGGCGGTGATCACCGCGATCATCGCCGCGCTGGCGATGGTGCTGCCCCTGTGGGCGTCCGCGCTGATCGTGGGCGTCGTGCTGCTGATCGTCGCGGGCGTGCTGGCCCTGGTCGGCCGCAGGCAGGTGACCCGCGCCGTGCCGCCGATCCCGGCCCAGGCCATGGACAGCGCCAGGCGCGACGTCGAGGAGATCAGGGGGAGGGCGCGCCGATGACCACCGAGCACGTGAGCAGGCCGCCGTCGGGTTCGACGGTGGTGCCCGAGCAGGGCCGCCGGCCCCAGAGCACCGAGGAACTGCGCGCCGAGATCGCCCGGCTGCGCCGGGAGCTCGGCGACACCGTCGAGGCCCTGGCCGCCAAGGCCGACGTCAAGGCCCGCGCGCGCGACAGCGTGGCCAGGACCAGGGCCGGGATCACCGAGCGCGCCCGCCGCACCACGGCCGCCGCCCGCGCCAGGGCCGCCGGCGCCGCCCCGCACCCGGGCGACCCGGAGGCGGCCCGCCGCACCGGCATGGCCATGATGGCCGCCGGGGCCGCGACCACCGCCGCGGGCGTCGCCGCCTGGTTCCGCACCCGCCGTCGCTGACCGGCTCGGGCACGGTGATCCCCCCATGACCCGTACCGGCCGCGACGTTCACCCGCGGGCCGCCGAGGCCGCGCGCCCCGGCGCGCCCACCGAGCTGCCGCCGCGGTCCTGGTGGGCCGCGGTGCGGCGCACCGTCGCCGAGTTCCGCCGCGACAACCTGGGCGACTGGGCGGCGGCGCTCACCTACTACGGCGTGCTGTCGATCTTCCCGGCGATCCTGGTCGTCGTCTCGCTGGTCGGGCTCGGCGGCCAGACGGTCTCGCGCGACCTGATCGCCAACGTGGGCGACCTGGCCCCCGGCCCGGTGCGCGACGTGCTGACGAACGCGCTCGGCGAGCTTCAGGCGGGCCGCGGCGTGGCCGGGCTGGCCGCGCTGGCCGGCCTGCTCGTGGCCGTCTGGTCGGCCTCGGGCTACGTCGCCGCGTTCATGCGCGCCTCCAACGCCATCTACGACGTGCCGGAGGGCCGGCCGATCTGGAAGACGGTCCCGATCCGCCTCGGCGTCACCCTGGTCACCCTGGTCCTGCTGTCGGCCTCGGCCGTCGCGGTCGTGATCTCCGGCCCGCTGGCCCAGCGCGCCGGCGACCTGCTCGGCCTGGGCTCCGCCGCCATAACGGCGTGGAACGTGGCCAAGTGGCCGGTCCTGCTCGTCGTGATCAGCTTCCTGTTCGCCCTGCTCTACTGGGCCTCGCCCAACGCCAGGCAGGGCTTCCGCTGGGTCACCCCCGGCGGGGTCCTGGCCCTGGTGCTGTGGCTGGCCGCCTCCGCCGGGTTCGCGTTCTACGTGGCCAACTTCGGCTCCTACAACAAGACGTACGGCAGCCTGGCCGGCCTGATCGTGTTCCTGGTCTGGCTGTGGATCACCAACATCGCGATCCTGCTGGGCGCCGAGCTCAACGCCGAGCTGGAACGCGGCCGGGCCGTGGCCGCCGGTCTGCCCGAGGACCGTGAGCCGTACGTCGTGCCGCGCGACACCCGCAGGTTCCCGCGCGAGGACGACCGGGGCGACCCCGAGGACCGCGACCTGCGCTAGCCCCGCATTTCGCGCGGTCTGACTCTCGGCTGGTAGTGGCGCTGTACGGGTTGCCATTCTCTGCGATCGTCGCTGGTCGCCGAGTGGGAGTGCGAAATGCAGGGCTAGCCCGCGCGCCTCCGGCGGCGTACCACCAGCAGGGCCGTTCCCGCCGCCAGGAGGGCGGCCACCGCGGAGGCGAGCGCGATGGCCAGCGGGGGCACCCCGCCGGAGGGGCGCGGCGCGGCGACGGGGCTCGCCGAGACCGGCGACGGTGTGGCCGACGGCGTGGGGGCCGGGAGCGGGGCGAGTCCCTGCTGTTGCTCGGGGGTGCCCAGGCCGGTCGGGTCGTCGTACACCGGGGCGCCCGCGCCCGCCTCGCCGCGCACGTCCACGGTGAGCGTGACCGGAACCTCCAGGTACGGGCTGTCGCGGTCGGTGTAGAGCCTGACCCAGACGTTGTAGTAGCCGGGGATGCCGGCCTCGCGGATGTGGTCCTGGCCCGACTCCCGGTTGCGGTAGGCGACCGGGACCGTCGCGCCGGTGAAGGTCTGCGGCCGATCGCCCAGGTCGGGCCGCCAGGCGTCGTCGGTCAGGTTGCCGCCCAGCACCCGGGGGTTCTCCGGGCTCAGGATCGAGGTGGACAGCTTCAGCGTGGCGCCGCCCAGCGCCTTGCGGTCGGCGTCCGACAGCGCGGGCAGGTCCACCCGGTAGGCCAGTTGCTCGCCCCAGCGCAGCGGGACCCGGAAGTACGCCTCCTCGCCCGGGATCAGCGTGTCGGTGTAGGTGCGCCCGTCCTCCAGCACCGGGCCGTCGCCGTAGGAGGCGCTGCCCGCGATCCGCACCGGCGTGCCGGGCGTGATCGGGTCCACGGGGCCGAGCTCCGTCGCGGGCGGGGGCAGCGCGGAGACGTTCGAGGCCCGCGGCTCCACGATCAGCGTCAGCTCGATGGTGGCCGGGGTCGCCTGCGGGTCGTCGGTGCGGTTGTCCACGCGGATGTAGTAGCGGCCCGGGGCGTCGCAGTTGCCCGTGGGCGAGCCGCTGCCCGCCGTGTGCTGCACCTGGCCCACGGCGAACGCGTTGCCGCCCGAGGGCAGGTTCGTGGTCGCCTCGGTCGTCTGGCAGTGGCCGGGCGCGTTCGGCGGCAGGATGCTCAGGCCGGCCCCGATCACGGCCGGGCGGCCCAGCGGGGCCGAGCGGGCCTTGCGCACCCCGACGTACGCGGTCGCCCCCGGCGGCAGGTCGAAGGCGTAGTGGCGGCCGGGCCGCTCGGCGCCCCGGTCGGGCGGCAGCTCGTCCACGTACGCCCCGGGCCGCAGCAGCGGGGCGCCCTGCGTGTCCGGCGTGCCGGTCACCGGCGTGCCCACCGGGGAGAAGCCGCGCAGCCCCCGCTCGGTCGCCCGCCTGAGCCTGCCGGCCAGCTCGGCGCCGTTCTGCGCGTCCACGTACCGGCCGCCGCCCTTCTTGGCGATCTGCTTGAGCTGGGCCCTGGCCCGCTCGTCCACCCGGAAGCCGATCACGTCGATGCGGGTGCGCACCTCGACGCCGCGGCGGCGCAGTTCCTCGGCCACCGCGACCGGGTCGCCGCCGCAGGTCTCCTCCCCGTCGGAGACCAGCAGGATCGTGCGCTCCTCCTCGCCCTCGACGCCGCCGCCCGCCTTGTCCTGGAAGTCCCCGGCGGCCTTGCGCAGGGCGTACGCGATGGGGGTGTCGCCGCGCGGGCGCAGCGCGGCCACGCGCTCCTTCACCGCGGCCCGGTCCAGGGGGCCGATCGGGATGCGCAGGTCGGTGTCGCGGCAGCCGCCGCCGTAGGAGCGCAGGCCGATCCTGGCGTCGTCGGGGGCCGCGTCCACCACCTTGCCGATGGCGCGGCGGGCGGCGGCGATGCGGCTGGTGCCGGTGCCGTCGTCCTCCTTCATGGACCCGGACGTGTCCAGCAGGATCAGCACCTGGCCGGGGGTCTCGTCGGCCGCCGCGGCTGGGGCCGGGACGAGGATGCTCGCCGCGACGCCCAGGACGGCCAGTGCAAGGCGGAACACTTGGAGGATTATCCGCCCATCGGCCCAGAAAAGATCTCGAAAGCCGCACTGGTGTAAGCAAGTCGTAACCCTTGTCAGGGGCGGCGGGTCACCACATAGCGCGCGGGCAGCTCGCCGCCGCCGTGCACGGCCAGGTCGGCGCCGGTGACGTACGCCGCGCGCGGGCCCGCCAGGTACAGGCAGGCCGCGGCCACATCGGCGGGCGAGGCCATCCGGGCCATCGGGATCAGCGCGGCCACCGCCGCGCCGCCGTCCTCGCCGTACTCGGGGGCCGCCGCCTCGGTGCGCACCAGCCCGGCGGTGACGTGGTTGACCCGCACCTTCGGGGCCCACTCCAGCGCCAGCGCCCGGGTCAGGGCCAGCAGCCCGGCCTTGGCCGCCGCGTACGGCGCGGTGCCCGGCTGCGGGTCGTGCGCGGCCACGCTGCCGATGTTCACGATCGCCCCGCCGCCGCCCCCCGCCATCACCTCGTACGCCCGCTGCGCCACGTAGAACGGGGCGAGCAGGTTCAGCGCCACGATCCGCTCGGCGAAGCGCGGCGACATCGTGGCCGCCTCCGCCGAGGGCGAGCCGCCCGCGTTGTTCACCAGCACGTCCAGCCCGCCCAGCACGGCCGCCGCCCGCTCCACCAGCCCGGCCGCCTGCGTCGCGTCGCGCACGTCGGCGGCCAGGAACGCCGCGGCCCGCCCGCCCGCCTCCGGGACGGACTCCGGCTCGGCGCGCCCGCACACCGCCACCGCCGCCCCCTCGGCCAGGAACGCCTCCGCCACCACCCGCCCGATGCCCCGCGTGCCGCCGGTGACCAGCACGGCGCGCCCCTCGAAGTCCATCTCTCCTCAACTCCTCCGCCCTCTGTTACGTTGTTTCTAACAAATGTTTGGTGAAAAGGATGCTCGCCCATGGGGATCTCCACCGTGACCTCCGGCGGCGTCGCCGAGGTCGTCGTCCACGTCCCGCCGGTGAACGCGCTGGGGGCCGAGGCGTGGCACGCCCTGGCCCGCGCGGTCACCGAGGCGGGCCGCGACCCGGCGACCCGGGTCGTGGTGCTGCGCGCCGAGGGCCGGGGCTTCAACGCGGGCGTGGACATCAAGGAGATCCAAGCCGCGCCGGGGCACGCCGCGCTGGTCGCGGTGAACCGGGCCTGCTTCGCCGCCTTCGCCGCCGTGTACGAGTGCGAGGTGCCGGTGATCGCGGCCGTGCACGGTCACTGCCTGGGCGGCGGGGTCGGGCTCGCGGGCAACGCCGACATCGTCGTGGCCGCCGACGACGCGTACTTCGGGCTGCCCGAGGTGGACCGGGGCGCGCTCGGGGCCGCCACCCACCTGGCCCGGCTCGCGCCGCCGCACCTCGTCCGGGCCATGGTCTACACGTGCCGGAACGCCACGGCCGCCGAGCTGGCGGCGTACGGGTCGGTGCTGGAGGTCGTGCCGCGCGCCGGGCTGCGCGAGGCCGCCCTGCGCGTCGCGGCCGAGATCGCCGCCCGCGACCCGTACGTGCTGCGGCGGGCCAAGGAGTCGCTGAACGGCATCGACCCGGTGGACGTGCGCCGCAGCTACCGCTACGAGCAGGGCTTCACCTACGAGCTGACCCTGACCGGCGCCGGCGACCGGCACCGCGACGCCTTCCTCGGCGGCGGGGGAGCGGCATGAGCGGCACGACCTCCACGGGGAAGGTGATGACCGCCGAGGACGTGGCCGCGACGCTGCGCGACGGCATGACCGTCGGCATCGGCGGCTGGGGGTCCAGGCGCAAGCCGATGGCGCTGGTGCGGGCGGTGCTGCGCGCCGGGGTGCGCGACCTGACCGTGGTGTCCTGCGGCGGCCCCGACGTGGGGCTGCTGTGCGCGGCCGGGCTGGTGCGCCGGGTCGTGGCCCCGTTCGTCACGCTGGACTCGGTCCCGCTCGAACCCCACTTCCGCGCCGCCAGGCAGTCGGGCGCGGTGGCGTTCACCGAGTACGACGAGGGCATGTTCCTGTTCGGCCTGCTCGCCGCCGCGCACCGGCTGCCGTTCCTGCCCACCCGGGCCGGGCTCGGCTCCGACGTGCTGCGGGTCAACCCGGAGCTGCGCACGGTGCGCTCGCCGTACGGCGAGGGGGAGGAACTGGTCGCGGTCCCCGCGCTGAGCCTGGACGTGGCCCTGGTGCACGTGGACCGGGCCGACCCCCGCGGCAACGGCCGGTACCTCGGGCCCGACCCCTACCTCGACGACCTGTACGCCAAGGCCGCCGCCCGCTGCTACCTGAGCTGCGAGCGCCTGGTCCCGCCCGGCGAGCCGGCCGGGCCCCCGCAGACCCTGCTGATCAGCCGGATGCACATCGCCGGGGTCGTGGAGGCCCCCGGCGGCGGCCACTTCACCGACTGCTCCCCCGACCGCGGCCGGGACGAGGCGTTCCAGCGGCACTACGCGCGGGCCGCCGCGGCGGGCGGGGAGGAGTGGGCGGCGTTCGCGGCCCGGTTCCTGGGCGGCGACGAGGCGGTGTACCAGGAGGAGGTGCGCCGCTGGCACGAGGAGCGGGCGCGCCCGGTCAAGGAGGGCGTATGACGGCCACCCGGGCGGAGGTCTGCGTGGCCGCGTGCGCGGAGGCGTGGCGCGGCGACGGCGAGGTGCTGGCCGCCGCCATGGGCGTGTGCTCCGTGCTCGGCGCCCGCCTGGCCAGGATGACCTTCGCGCCGGACCTGCTCACCACCGACGGCGGCGCGCTGCTCACCGCCGCGCCGATCCCGTACGGCGCGCCGCCCGGCCCGGTGGAGGGCTGGCTGCCGTTCCGCGACCACCTGTGGCTGGTGCTGAACGGGCGGCGGCACGTGATGATGGGCGCCTCGCAGATCGACCGGCACGGCAACACCAACATCTCCGCCATCGGCCCCTGGGCCCGGCCGAGATCCCAGCTCCTCGGCTCCCGCGGCGCCCCCGGCAACACGATCTGCTGCCCCACCAGCTACTGGATCCCCCGCCACTCCACCCGGGTCTTCGTGCCCGAGGTGGACATGGCCAGCGGCGTCGGCACCGACCGGGCGGCGGCGCTCGGCCCCCGGGCCGCCCGCTTCCACGACCTGCGCCGGGTGGTGACCGACCTGGCCGTGCTCGACCTCGGCGGCCCCGGCGGGACGATGCGGCTGCTCTCGGTGCACCCCGGCGTCACCGTGGACGAGGTCGTGGCCGCGACCGGCTTCCCGCTCGCGATCGGCCCCGGCGGCGTACCGGAGACACCGGAGCCCGGCGAGGAGGAGCTGCGCCTGATCCGCGACGTGCTCGACCCGGGCGGCGCCCGCGAGGCGGAGGTGCCGGGATGATCGGGCCGGTGCTGGACACGCCGCTCACCCGGCTGACCGGGGTGCGGCACCCGGTCGTGCAGACCGGCATGGGCTGGGTGGCCGGGCCGCGCCTGGTCACGGCGGTCGCCCGCGCCGGCGGCCTGGGCATCCTGGCCTCCGCCACCATGACCCTCGACGGGCTGCGCGCCGCGATCGAGGAGGTCCGCTCCCGCACCGACGCCCCGTTCGGGGTGAACCTGCGCGCCGACGCCGCCGACGCCGCCGAGCGCGCCCGGCTGCTCATCGAGCACGGCGTCCGGGTCGCCTCGTTCGCCCTGGCCCCGAGCCGGGAGCTGATCGCCACGCTCAAGGACGCCGGGGTCGTGGTGATCCCCTCCGTCGGCGCCCGCCGCCACGCCGAGAAGGTCGCCGCCTGGGGCGCCGACGCGGTCCTCGTCCAGGGTGGCGAGGGCGGCGGGCACACCGGTCCCGTCGCCACCACGCTGCTGCTGCCGCAGGTCCTCGACGCCGTCGGGATTCCGGTGATCGCCGCGGGCGGCTTCTTCGACGGGCGCGGCCTGGCCGCCGCCCTGGCCTACGGCGCGTCCGGGGTCGCGATGGGCACCCGCTTCCTGCTCACCGCCGACAGCCCCGTGCCCGACGCGGTCAAACGGGTCTACCTCGGCGCGGCCGAGACCGTGGTCACCCGCCAGGTGGACGGCATCCCGCACCGGGTGCTGCGCACCCCGCTGGTGGACGGCCTGGAGCGCTCGGGCCGGATCTTTGGGCTGGCCAGGGCGCTGCGCAACGCGGCCAGGTTCCGCCGCGTCTCCGGCATGTCCTGGGCCCGCATGGCCCGCGACGGGCTGGCCATGCGCCGCGGGCGCGACCTCACCTGGTCCCAGGTGCTCATGGCGGCCAACACGCCGATGCTGCTCAAGGCCGCCATGGTGGACGGCCGCCCCGACCTCGGCGTCATGGCCTCCGGCCAGGCGGTCGCGGTCATCGACTCCCTGCCCACCTGCGAGGAGCTGATCGACGCGATCGTGACCGGCGCGGCCGGCGTGCTGCGCGCCCTGCCCGACAGGCTGGTCCGGCCGTGAGCGCGCCGGCGTACGTGCCGGGGCACGGGCTGCTGCGCGGCCGGGTCGCGGTGGTCACCGCCGCCGCCGGCACCGGGATCGGCGGCGCGTGCGCCCGCAGGATGCTGGAGGAGGGCGCCCGGGTCGTGATCAGCGACGCGCACGAGCGGCGGCTGGGCGAGCACCTGGACGCGCTGCGGCGCGAGTTCGGCGCCGCGAACGTGGCCGGGGTGGTGTGCGACGTCACGATCGAGGAGCACGTACGGTGCCTGTTCGACACCGCCGAGCGGGAGTTCGGCCCGGTGGACGTGGCCGTGAACAACGCCGGCCTCGGCGGCACCGCCACCCTGGAGGAGATGACCGACGAGCAGTGGCACCGGGTGCTGGACGTGACCCTCACCGGCACCATGCGCTGCACCCGGGCCGCGCTGGCCCGCATGCGCCCGCGCGGGCGCGGCGCGATCGTCAACAACGCCTCCGTCGTGGGCTGGCGGGCCCAGGCCGGCCAGGCCCACTACGCCGCCGCCAAGGCCGGGGTCATGGCCCTGACCAGGTGCGCCGCCGTCGAGGCCGCCGGATACGGTGTGCGGGTGAACGCCGTAGCGCCCTCCCTGGCCATGCACCCCCACCTCGCCAAGGTGACCACCCCCGGACTGCTGGAGGAGCTGACCGCGAGAGAGGCGTTCGGGCGGCACGCCGAGCCCTGGGAGGTCGCCAACGTCGTCGTCTTCCTCGCCAGCGACTACTCCTCCTACATGACCGGCGAGGTCGTCTCCGTCTCCAGCAGGCACCCGTGAGCCCCCGCCGCCGCGACTCCGAGGTCACCGCCGCCGCCCGCGCCGAGCGGCGGGCCGAGCTGCTGGCCACGGCCGCGGAGGTGTTCGCCACCCGCGGCTACGCCTCCACCACCGTCAGGGAGGTCGCCGACGCCGCCGGGATGCTCGGCGGCAGCCTCTACTACCACTTCGACTCCAAGGAGTCGATGGTGGACGAGATCCTGTCCGCCTTCCTCACCGACATGTGGGACGCGTACGAGCGGGTGCTCGCCGCCGGCCACGGCCCGCGGCGCACGGTGGAGGAGCTGGTCGCCGAGTCGTTCCGGATGATCGACCGGCACCGCCCCGCCGTGGTCATCTACCAGAACGAGGCCCGGTACCTGGAGGCCACCGGCCCGCGCTTCGCCTACCTCACCGAGTCGCGGCGGCGCTTCCGCGAGATGTGGCTGTCGGTGCTCGACCGGGGGGTGCTGGAGGGCGTGTTCCGCGCCGGCCTGGACACCGCGCTGGCCTACCGGTTCATCCGCGACACCGTGTGGGTGGCCGCGGGCTGGTACCGCGCGGGCGGGCGGCTCGGCGCGGCCGAGATCGCGCGGCAGTACGTCGCGATGGTGCTGGAGGGCATCCTCGCGGACAGGGGGGAAACCGGCCGGAGCGGATAGGAGGAGGCGGGCGCGATGGCGGAGGCGTACATCGTGGAGGCGGTGCGCACCCCGGTGGGCAGGCGCGGCGGCGGGCTCGCCGGCGTGCACCCCGCCGACCTGGGCGCGCACGCGCTGAGCGCGCTGGTCGCGCGCTCGGGGATCGACCCGGCCGCCGTGGACGACGTGATCCTCGGCTGCGTGGACACGGTCGGCCCGCAGGCCGGCGACATCGCCCGCACCTGCTGGCTGGCCGCCGGGCTGCCCGAGGAGGTGCCCGGCGTGACCGTGGACCGGCAGTGCGGCTCCTCCCAGCAGGCCGTGCACTTCGCCGCACAGGCCGTCATGTCCGGCACCGCCGACCTGGTCGTGGCGGGCGGGGTGCAGAACATGTCCCAGGTACCGATCGCGTACGCCTCCTACGGCGCGGCCGAGCCGCTGGGCCTGGTAGGCGGGCCGTTCGCCGGCTCGGCGGGCTGGCGGGCCCGCTACGGGGACCAGGAGGTCTCCCAGTTCCGCGGCGCGGAGATGATCGCGGAGAAGTGGGGGATCGGCCGCGCGGCGATGGAGGCGTACGCGTACGAGTCGCACCTGCGCGCCATCGCGGCCCAGGACGAGGGGCGCTTGGACCGCGAGATCGAGCCCGTTGCGGGCGTGCGCGCCGACGAGGGGCCGCGCCGCGGCACCAGCCTGGAGAAGATGGCCGCGCTGCCCCCGCTGGAGGAGGGCGGGCGCCTCACCGCCGCCGTCGCCTCGCAGATCTCCGACGGCGCCGCCGCGCTGCTCGTCGCCTCCGAGCGGGCCGTACGCGCCCACGGCCTGCGGCCCCGGGCTCGGATCCACCACCTGTCGGCCCGCGGCGAGGACCCCATCCGGATGCTGTCCGCGCCGATCCCCGCCACCGCGCACGCGCTGCGCAAGGCCGGCATGTCCATCGGCGAGATCGGCGTCGTGGAGGTCAACGAGGCGTTCGCCCCGGTCGTGCTCGCCTGGATCGAGGAGACCGGCGCCGACCCGGCCCGGGTCAACCCCAACGGCGGCGCCATCGCCCTGGGCCACCCCCTCGGCGCGACCGGCGCCCGCCTGATGACCACCCTGCTGCACGAGATGGAGCGCGCCGGGAGCCGCTACGGCCTGCAGACCATGTGCGAGGGCGGCGGCCAGGCCAACGTGACGATCCTGGAACTCCTCTAGCGAGCGGAGGTCACCAGGCGACGGGCAGCGCCTCCACCCCGTACACGATCGCGATCTCGCGGAACGGCACCTCCTCCGGCGGCACCGACAGCCTCAGGCCGGGGAAGCGGCGCAGCAGGGCCGGGAAGGCGATCCGCATCTCCATGCGGGCCAGCGGCGCGCCCACGCAGTGGTGGATGCCGTGGCCGAAGGCCAGGTGCGTGGGCCTTTCGCGGGTGGGGTCCACCCGGTCGGCGTCGGGGCCGAGCGCGGGGTCGCGGTTGGCCGCGGCCAGCGAGCACAGCACCATCTCGCCCTTCGCGATCGGCTGCCCGGCCAGCACCAGGTCCTCGCGGGCGAAACGCGGGAACGCGACCTGCACCACGGTCAGGTAGCGCAGCAGCTCCTCGATCACCCGGGAGACGTGCCCGTCCTCGCCGTCGCGCACCGCGGCCAGCTCCCGCGGGTTCTCCAGCAGCCACAGCGTGCCCAGCGACAGCATGCTGGTGCTGGTGTCGTGGCCCCCGGTCAGCAGCCCGTCGGCCAGACTGGCCAGCTCCCGGTCGCCGACCTCCCCGCCGTGGTCGCGGATCAGCCTGCCGAGCAGCCCGTCGCCCGGATCGCGCCGCTCCCGGGCCACCAGCTCGGTCAGGTACGCCATCGAGTCGTTGACCGCCTGCAACGACGCCTCCGGCCCGGCCGAGAAGTCGAAGCGGTCGGTGCTCAGGCGCAGGAACTCCGCCCGC
Source organism: Thermocatellispora tengchongensis (assembly GCF_014202315.1). Taxonomy (GTDB): domain Bacteria; phylum Actinomycetota; class Actinomycetes; order Streptosporangiales; family Streptosporangiaceae; genus Thermocatellispora; species Thermocatellispora tengchongensis. Next base: position 98,115 of record NZ_JACHGN010000027.1, read on the forward strand.
TCGTCGTACGGGACGCCCAGCAGCTCGCACACCACCAGCGACGGGATCGGCAGCGCGAAGGACTTCAGCAGGTCGGCCGGGGGACCGGCGGCCTCCAGCGCGTCCAGGTGCTCCTCCACGATCGCGGTGATGCGCGGCTCCAGCCTGCGCAGCCGCCGCATCGTGAACTCCGGCGTCAGCAGCTTGCGCAGCCGCGTGTGCTCCGGCGGGTCGCGGAAACCCAGCCCGCCCGGGTCCTCCTGGTTCGATCCCCCCGCCGCGATCACATTGCCGAAGTCGTTGCTGAACCGCTCGGCGTCGCCCAGCACCGCCCGCACGTCCTCGTACCGCGTGACCAGCCACACCGTCGAACCCCCCGGCACCTTCAACGGGTAGACGGGGTGCTCCTCCCGGATCGCCGCCAGCTCGGCCACGGGGTCCATCCGCTCACGGGTGAACTGGACCAGCGGAAACTCTTCCTCCGGCATCCGGCGCGCCCCCTTCTCCAGCCGGGAATTTCGTCGCGCAATCATTCCACGGGCGCCTTCCGGCCCACCTCCGCCCACAGGATGAGCCGGAGATGAACCCACGGTCGTAGAGACGCGTACCTGTAGGCGGAGGGACGCCCGCCCAGGCGTGCCGTTTTCACCTCCTTTCATCGGCGCGCGATGAAGGAGGGGGCGGTGCCCCGGCGCCGCTGGCCCGGGGCGCCCCCTTCTGAGACGATGCGCCCGGAACGACCGCAACGGCATACGCGCCGATCCCCCGGGCGGGAGGCTGATGGTGTCACCGGACCACAAGCACAACACCACCACGCCCACCCCCGAACCCCCCATTCCCTCACCCCCAGCTCCTGGCCGGTCCGGAGCCGCGGTGCCCGACGCGACTCCGCGCGCCGCCGAGCCTGCGGCTCCGACGCCTGACCCATCACCGCGCCCTGCCGTGCCGATGGCTTCCACCCCCGGACCCGCCGCCCCTGCGGACCCCAACCCCGGCCCTGCGGCCTCTGCCGCCGCCGGACCGGCGCCGGTCGCTTCGGGCTCCGCGCCGGCCGCCACCGGCTCGGCCCCGGCCGATTCCGGCCTTGGCTCCGCGACGCCACGTGAGGCCGCGTCCGGCGACCCGGGCGGCGCGGATAGGGAGGAGGGGGCCCTATCCTGTGATGCCGGCCGTGCTGATGGGGAGGGTGGTGCCTTGTCCGGTCGCTCCGTTCGCGAGGGCGTGGATCGCGGTGCCGGGGTCATGGGTGACGGGGTCGCATCCCCGAACTCTCGTGCTGCGTCTGCGGACCCCGCCTCTGCGATCGGGGGCCCGGCTCCGGTGGCCGCGGACTCTGCCCTCGCCTCCGTGGGGCCCGGCTCTCCGTCGCCGGTCAGCGCCTTCCCCCCTGGGGACGGGCTCTCCGCATCCGCGGCACCCGCGCCCGACCTCTTAGAGCCCTCTGCCACGCCTGCGGCTCCGACGCCATTACCGCGCCCTGCCGTGCCGGTGGCTTCCGCCCCCGGACCCGCGTTCCCGCCCGCTTCTGCGGACGTGTCCGAGGGCGCTCGGGCTGGGGCCGAGGGGCGGGGGCTGGGGGCGCCGGGGATCGCGGGGTGGGTGCTGGGGGTTGTGGCGGTGGGGGCGGCGGCGGTGGTGGTGTACGTCGTGTTGCGGGTGGGCGGGGGTGCGCCGGAGCCGGGGATCGAGGGGTTGCCGGATGCGGGGCCCGTTACCGGGTGGGGGTTGCCGCTCCTGCGGGTGGGGGCGGATCTGTGCGCGGCGGGGACGCTGGGGGCGCTGGTCGTGGGGGTGGTGCTGTGCCCGGTGCCGGGGGCGGGGCGGGCGGCGGTGGACGCGGTGCGGTGTGTGCGGGTGGCCGGGGGGTGGGCGCTGGGGTGGGCGCTGTGCTCGGCGGCCGGGTACGTGCTGACGATCTCCAGTTTCATGGCGTTGCCGCCGGCGCAGGTGCTGGGCAGCGCCGAGTTCCTGGGGCTCGGGGTGATGTTCTCCGAGGGGAAGGTCCTGCTGGTGACGCTGGCGCTCGCCGCGGTCGTGGCGGCCGGGGCGCGGGTGCCGGTGACGCGGGGGCGGGGGCTGGCGCTGCTCGCGGTCGCGCTGGGCGCGATCCTGCCGGTGGCGTTCGTGGGGCACGCGGCCTCGGCCGACAATCACGACATCGCCGCATCGGCGCTGATGACCCACCTGGTCGCGGTGGCGATCTGGGTGGGCGGGCTGGCCGCGGTGCTGGCCTGCCTGCGCGACTCGGAGCTGCTCGGGGTCGTGCTGCCGCGCTTCAGCACGCTCGCGCTCGGGTGCTTCGCCGCCGTGGCCGTCTCCGGCGTGGCGAGCGCGTGGGTGCGGATGGGGCCGGCGGACAACCTCTGGGACACCGGGTACGGCCGGTTCGTGCTGGTCAAGACGGCGGTGCTGGTCGCGCTGGGCGCGTTCGGGCACGCCCACCGGCGCAGGACCGTGCGGTTCGCCGGCGACCGCGGGCGGCGGCGTACGTTCGCCCGGCTCGCCGCGGGCGAGATCGTGCTGATGGCGGCGGCCATCGGGCTGGCCGTGGGGCTGTCGCGCACCCCGCCGCCCACCGACGGCGGTCACGCGCACGCGCTGCTCGACTACACGGTCGCGCCGTTCACGGCGGGCGGCCTGGTGACCGGGGTCCGGGTGGACCCGCTGATCCTGCTCCTGCTCGCGGGACTGGCGCTCGGCTACCTCGCCGGGCTGCGCCGGGTCGCCCGCGCCGGCGGCCGGTGGCCGGCCGGGCGGGTGGCCGCCTGGTACGCGGGGGTGCTCCTGCTCGCGCTGGTGCTGATGGGCGGCGTCGCGGCGTACTCGCGGGTGATGATGACCGCGCACGTCCTGCAGTTCGTCACGCTCACCGTGGTGGCGCCGCTGCTGCTCGCGGCGGGCGCGCCGGTGACCCTCGCCGTCCGGGCGCTGTCGCCCGCCTCCCAGTACGGCGAGGCCGGCCGGGCCTTCCTGGACGGCGCGCTCGCCCGCCGCCTGACCCACCCGGGCGGGCTGCCGGCGGCGTACGGGGTGGGGTTCGCGCTGTTGTACGGCACCGGCTGGTTCGAGCGGTCCCTGGCCTACCACGCCGTGCACCTGGCGACCCAGGGGGCGTTCCTGCTGGCCGGGCTGGCCGCGTTCTGGGTGCTGACCGGCGCCGACCCGCTGCCGCGGCCGGTGCCGTGGGCGGCCCGGATGTGGCTGCTCGCCGGGGTCGCCGCCGCCCACCTGGCCGTGGCCGCGCTGCTCATGGCCGGGCCGCAGCTCGCCGGCACCTGGCTGCCGCTGGTCACGCCGCCCGGCGCGCCGCCGCCCCTGGAGGACCAGCGCCTGGCGGGCGCGCTGCTGGCCACCCTCGCCGCCGTCCCCCTCGCCGCCCTGGCCGTGCTGCTCACCCTGCAGCGGCGCCTCGCCTCCGCGCGCCGGGCCCGTCCCGGCGCCTGATCCGCCGTCGGGTGATCTGGGGGTGCTCAGTCGTTCAGGAGCGCGGCCAGCGCGGCGCGGTCGTTGACGCCGGTCTTCTCGTAGACGGCGTACAGGGTGTTGGCGACGGTGCGGATGGACACGACCAGGCGGGCGGCGATCTCGCGGTTGGTGAGCCCCTGCGCGGCCAGGAGCGCCACCTCGCGCTGGCGCGGGGTCAGGCCGGGGACCTCCAGGCCGAGCAGCGCCGGGGTGCGGGCGCCCTGGCAGCGGCGCGACAGCGACCAGGCGCGGGTCTCGGCGGCGCGGGCGCTGCGGGTCAGGCCCGCCTCCCGGTACGCCGCGGCGGCGCGCGCCGACGCCTCGGCGGCGTACAGCGTCATGCCCAGCTCCTCGAAGCCGGCCGACACCGCGTCCAGGGCCTTGCCGTCGCCTGCCCGGGCGTGGCGGGCGTACAGGGGGATGAGGGCGCCCTCGGCGGCGAGCCCGGCCAGGCGGTCGGCGGCGAGGTCGGGACGGCCGAGCCGGACCAGGTCGTGCAGGACGTGCGGCAGATGGCAGGGGAGGGCGGTCTCGGCCAGGCGCAGTGCCCGCTCCACCGCCCCGCCGAGGTCGCCGCGGGAGGCGGCGGCCCAGACGTGCGCCACCCGCAGCGGCAGGAGCATGTGCGGGCTCTCCACCCGTTCGGCCCCGAGGGCCCGCGCCCTGGCCAGGGTCGCCTCGGCCGCGCCGGGGGCGCCGAGCAGGGCCTGCGCGTGGGCCAGCTCGCCCAGGCACGACATGGCCACGGCGCTGCCCTCGGGCGGTCGCACCACGGCGTCGGCGGCCGTTGCCCGCGCGTCGGCCACGCGTCCGCGCAGCCTGAGGACCTGGGCCTTCAGCGCCCCGAAGCGCAGCTTCGGGAAGGCCCAGGTGCCGTAGTCGCCGGCCAGGGCGAGGCCCTCCCCGGCCAGGCGCTCGGCCGCGGGGAGGTCGCCGAGCAGCAGGTGCGCCTGCGCGCCCGAGTCGAGCAGCGCCCCCAGCATGCTGGGCTGCGCGTCGGGCTCGCGGTCCAGCAGCCGCCTGGCCCGCTCCACCGACTCCAGGCACGCGGTGGCGCGGCCCTCGGCGAACAGCACGTTGGTCTCGGTCGTCGTCAACGCCCGTGCGCCGCGTGGGTCGAGCGGGCCCGCGCCGGGCACACCCCGCAGGCTCGCCCTGGCGCCGGTGACGTCGCCGCCGAGGCACTGCAGCGTGGCCCGGATGCACAGCATGAGCTGCCGCAGGTGGGGGTCGGCGACCTCGGCCCGGGTGGCGTCGAGCACCTCGATCGACTCGCGGATCCGCCCCTGCTCACGGCCGAGGGTGAACGCGAGCCCGGCGCCGGATTCGATGCGGGTCAGGTCGTCCAGGCCGCGCTGGGCCCAGGCGGCGGCGAACGCCTGCTCCGCCTCGGCGTGGCGCTGGGCGTACGACAGCGCGCTCGCCACCGCGATCAGCGCGCTCACGCCGCCGCCCGCCTCGACGGCCGCGCGCCCGAGCCGGATGGCCAGGTCCAGGTCGCGGGCGGCGCGGGCCTGCGCGGACGCGGCGAGCAGCAGGCCGGGGTCGCCGGGTGCGCCGGAGTCGAGCCGCCAGACCGCCACCCGCAGCACGTCGTCGCGCCGCCGCAGCCCGTGCCCGGCGACGGCGGCGGCCAGGGCGCGCATCATCGCGCGGGCGCGCAGCGTGCCGCAGCCGTCCCTAATGACCTCGCCGTAGAGCGGGTGGGCCAGGCGGACCTGGAGGCGGTCGCCGTCGGTCTCGACGGTGACGAGCTGGCGATCCTCCAGGTGCTCCACGGCCGCGGGGGAGGCGAGACCGGCCAGCAGTTCGGCGCCCAGCGGCTCGCCGAAGGCGAGATACTCCAGGACGTCGCGCTCCTCGCGGGTGAGCGCGCCGATGCGGGCGGCGATGGTCTCGCGCAGCGACGGCGTGATGGCCAGGCGCCCGGACCAGCGCCACACCCCGTCGCCGGAGTCGCGCAGCGCGCCGGCGAGCACCAGTTCGCGCAGGTAGAGCGCGTTGCCCAGGCTGGCGCGCCACATCCGCGCGACCGCGGCCGGCTCGACCCGGCCGCCGAGCGCGTCGGTGAGCAGCCCTTCGGTCTCCTGCTCGGTGAACGCGCCCAGCTCCAGCCGGGGGAGCAGGTCGTCCTTCCACAAGGCGAGCACGGCGTCGGGCGCGGGCTCGCGGGCGCGCACGGTGGCGATCACCCTGGCCCGGCGGTGCGCGGTGACGTGGTGGACCAGCGCGGCCGAGGCGGAGTCGAGCAGGTGGGCGTCGTCCACGACCAGCACCCGGGCCCGCAGGGCGCCGGCCGCCCAGCCCAGCGGGTTGCCGGCCGGCGGCGCCGCGGGCAGCAGCGGCGCGAACGCGCCGAGCGGGATCTCGGCCGCCGCGGCGGTCGCGCGCACCCACGCCACGCCGTCGAGCCCGCGCACCGCCTCGCTCACCAGGCGGCTCTTGCCCACCCCCGGCTCGCCCGCCACCACCATGCCCTCGGCCGCCGCCCTGATCGCGGAGACCTGGGACTCGCGACCGGAGAAGGGCCACGCGTTCGCCACCCCGCAAGGCTAGTGCGCAACGCCGCGCTTTGAGTAGGCCATGCTCATGCGGGCGGGCGTGCGTACCGGCAATCTGGACGCATGCTCACCACAGCAGGCACGGACGTCACGGCGCTGGTGCGTCAGATGCTCGGCGACCCCCGCGCCGAGATCGCCGAGCGGCGCGAGGAGCCGATCGGCCACCCCCTCGCGCTCTCCACCGCCGGGCTGCACCGCGTCTCCGGCACCACGACCGAGGGCAGGCCCTGGTCGTTCGTGGTCAAGGCGATCCGCTCGGCCAAGCACTTCCCCATGATCGGCACGCTGCCCGCGTCCTTCCGCGAGATGCTGCTGGCCGACTTCCCCTGGCGCGGCGACGCCGACGTGTACCTGTCCGATCCGCCGCTGCCGGGCGGGCTGCGCCTGCCCCGGCTGTACCGGCTGGACGACCTGGGCGACGAGCGGCTGGTGATGTGGCTGGAGGACGTCGAGGTGGACCCGGCCGCGTCCTGGGACCTGGCCCGCTACCGCGCCGCGGCCCGCCTCCTCGGCGCGCTGGCCGCCATGCGCCCCGCGCCGCACCAGGACCCTCCGGATCGCGGGCTGCGCCTGTTCTGCTCCGGCCCGGCGGCGCACATCATGATCCCCGCCCTGCGCGACCCGGACACCTGGCGGCACCCGCTGGTCGCCGCCCACGCCGACCCGCTGCTGCGTACGGACCTGCTGGCGCTCGCCGACCGCATCCCCGAGCTTCTCGACGCCGTCGCCGGCCTGCCGCACACCCTGCCCCACGGCGACGCGAGCCCGCAGAACCTCCTGGTGCCGCGCGACGGCTCGGCCGAGTTCGTCGCCATCGACTGGAACTGGACCGGCTCCAGCGTGATCGGCAGCGACCTGGCCCAGCTCCTGGCCGGCCTGCCCCAGGCCGGCCAGACCGAACCGGCCGACCTGCCGGCCGTGCACGAGGCCATCGAGTCGGCGTACACCGAGGCCGCCGGCGCCGACCCGGCCCACGTCTCCCTCGGGTACGCCGCCACCCTGGTGCTCCGCTGCGCCTGGACCGCCCTCCCCCTCGACCGCCTCGGCGAGAAGCCCACCCCGGAACTGGAGGACCTGTTCCGCAGACGCGCGGGCCTGGCCCGCTTCATCGCCGACATCGGCCGCAGCCTGCGGCTGTGACCCACCGCGGGTGGACGTCTGGGGGCTTCGGGGGCGAATGCGCCTGTTGGGGAAGAAAAGGGCGCTTGTAGGGGAATGGTCGATCTTGCGAAATTCGTTTATGTTAGAGGGTGCGTAAGGTTCGTCGCGGTGTGACGGCGCGAAGGCTTCCCTTGGCTGACCTCCGACAACGGGCGGAGTCCTGGTGATATATAGTTTAAGCACCTTGTCTCCGAAGTCGAACGCGTGTGTGAAAGCGTCGTTCCGGGCGGTGATTATGTGCGCACCCTATCGACGACGGAGACACAAGGCAGCGGCGTAAGCGATGAAAGTGCATCACAGCGGCAACGTCCACCTCAAAGATACCGCCAACAGCGAGTATCCCTGGGATGAGTTCGACCCATACCTGTACTTCCAGCACAACTACGGTATCCTCCGGCCCGACGACCGTGAGATCATCGAGCGGGTCGGCAAGTTCTTTTCCGGCATAACCGATATTTATGGTGCCGAGGGTGTCGATGTAGGAACCGGGCCGAATCTCTATCCCGCCCTCGCGCTGCTGCCCCTGTGCCGGACCATCACGATGGTGGAGTACTCGCGGTCCAACGTCGAATGGCTGGAGAGAGAGGTGAAGCGGTACTCCCCGTCCTGGGAGCCCTTCTGGGAGGTGCTGGCCGAGCATCGCAAGTACCAGGAGGTCGGCGACCCGCGCGCCGCGCTCGCCCGTCGCGCCCAGGTCTGGAAGGGCAGCCTGTTCAGGCTGCCGCCGACCAGAAAGTGGCATGTGGGCACGATGTTCTTCGTCGCCGAGTCGATCACCGGCACCCAGGCCGAGTTCGTCCGCGCGCTCCGCGCGTTCATGAACGCGCTGCGCCCCACCGCGCCCTTCGCCATCGCCTTCATGGAGAACTCGACGGGATACAAGGTGGGCGAGCATTTCTTTCCCGCCGTCAAAGTGGACGCGGGGATCGTGGAGAGCAAGCTGGAACCCTACACCGACACCCTACATGTGCACCATATCGACAGCGATGGGTTGCTACGCGACGGGTACAGCGGGATGATCCTGGCGTACGGTCGGCTTCGAAAATGAACTGACGTCGGTGTGGAGAGGGCCGGATCCGATGAAACTGCAGCCCCGCCAGCAGCTTCTGGACATATGGAAGGCCGTCGCCCGCGCGTCTCTCGACGGTGACCGCTGGGCCTGGGGCGGCCGCGACGGCTCCAACTCCATATCGGACACCGAGCAGCTTTTATGCCTGATGTTCCCGGCGTCCGAGCTGACCGCATTCAAGATAGACGTCCCGGACGAGACCGCGGAGGACGTGCTCGACGCGCTTTCCACGCTCGGCGACAGCGTCGAGGTGCCGAAGAGACTCATCCGCGTGATCAGCGAATATCTCGACACCTATACCGACGACCTCGGGCGGCCGGTCTTCGCGGGCGGCTCCTACTTCAAGTCCAGCGAACCGGGGCAGGAGCCCACCAAAGAACAGCAGGCGCTGGACGTGGTCGACTCCTTCTCCATGTCGGTCACGCTGATGCTCAGCGTCCTGGGCTTTTTGAAGGTGTTCCGGCGCAGTGTGCGCCGCGAGGAGCTGCTGCGCGAGATCCTGGACGTCGAGCAGCGCGCCGCCAAGCGGCTCTCCGCCGCCATGGTCAACCTGCTGCGGAGCTTCACCATCAACGCCTTCGAGCCGGGGTCCGCGGCGGGCCGGGCGCTGATCCGCTCGGTCAACCAGACCGGCTCCCCCGACCGGCGGGTCATCGAGGAGTTGCAGCGCCAGCTCACCGGCGTACGCGCCGGCCTGCGCGACCTGACCATCGGCTCCGCCCAGGTCGATCTGGACAACCCAACCTGCTGTTCGAATGCGGCTGGAGCTGGGGCATCGTCGCGGGCGCGCCCGAGGTGGAGACCGACCTCGACGTCGGGCCGCAGCCCGAAGGGTCGGCGCCCAACCTGCCGTTCCTGTATTTCACCGTCATCGCGCTGACCAGCATCGCCGACCTGTTCTCCGAGCGCACCCGCGTCCTCGGCCTGCTGGATGACGACCAGCAGCAGCTCGCCAACGCCCTGCAGCGCCGCTGGGACCTCACCCAGGCGTACTGGGCCAGGATCGCCATGTTCGGCCGCGGGCGCTGGCCGCTGGAGGACATCCCCTGGCGCACCACCGACGACGCCGAGTCGGAGTACTTCTCGCTGCTGGTCACCGCCATGGTGGTGGAGAACCTGATGCGCACCCGGGCCGGAGACGCGGTGCTCGGCCGCGTCTATGGCGTGCTGCACGAGCTGGCGATCCGGGCCCGCATCACCCGCCGCGCGGTCAAGGACGACCCCGCGGTCCGCATGCACGCCCCCGGCGTGGTCTACCAGCTCGACGGCACCGACGCCCTCGGCCCGCCGATGCACTGGCTGCTGTCCGACTTCGCGGTCACCCTGCTGAAACGGACGATGGGCGTGGCGTCCATCGCCCAGAGCACCGAGATGCGCGAGCGGCTGCTGTCGCTCGCCGATGAGATCTGGGACCACGTGTACCGGCGGCGCTGCGGCAACGGCCGGGCCCGTGACCTGTGGGACCAGCCGGGCAACGTGTTCGCCGAGGCCGAGCCGGGCAGCGAGCTGCCCTCCTGGTACTTCACCGAGCGCGTGGTGGAGTTCCTGGTCGCCGCGGCCAAGGCCACCGAGGCCGGACCGATCCGCAGCCCGCAGCTCGCCGAGATCGCCAACGAGATGCTCAGCGAGGCCGAGCACCTCTACGACCAGGAACAGCTCATCTGGGCCAACACCTCGGGGCCGCTTCAGCCCACGCTGCGCGCCATCGAGGGCAACCTCCAGCGGGCGAGGCTGATCGTCCGCACCCGGCCGGGCAGCGCCATGGCACTGATCAGCGACTGCCTCAAGGACCTCGAACTTCTCGCGCTGGCCCGGGAGACCGCCGCGGAGGCGACGTGACCATGCTGGTATTCGCGATCAGCGACAAGGGCGGCACCGGGCGCTCGGTCACGAGCACCAACATCGCCTTCCGCCGCGCGCTGCAGGGCGACGACGTGTGCTACCTCGACTTCGACTTCGGCTCCCCGACCGTCGGCGCGATCTTCGGCGTCAGATCGGCCGAGCGCGGCACCGAACGCGGCGGCATGCACTCCTATCTGCAGGAGAAGACCGAGGACCCCTACCGCGTCGACATCTGGACCGACTCCGACCGCAGCGCCCTGCGCAGCAGGCCGCCCGGGGCAGGGCAGCTCATCCTGCTGCCCGGCGACTCCAGCGGCGGCGAGTTCCCCGCCTCCCCGCGCGCGGTGGACCGCTGCGTCCGGCTGTTCTCCCGGCTGAGGGAGGAGTTCGATCTGTGCATGGTCGACTTGAGCGCCGGCCGGTCCTACGCCGCCGACATGGTGCTCGCCGCGACCGCCCGCGCCGAGCTGTCCGACGTCCCGTTCCGCTGGCTGGTCTTCCACCGCTGGACCAGGCAGCACATCATCGCCGCCGCCGGGCTGGTGTTCGAGCGGCGCGGCCTCCTCGACGTCGGCGCCGCCCACGGGCATGACAAGACCGCGCTGGCCGAGCGCATCCGGTTCGTACGCACCGCCGTGGTGGAGGCCAACGCGCCCGAGCGCTCGGCGCTGCGCTCCACCCAGCTCGCCTGGCTCGATGAGTGCGACCGCGACCTGCATGAACTGGCCCGCCGCCACGGCGTGGGGCGTACGGCGATGCTGGGCAAGGTCCCGCTGGACCCGGTCCTGCAGTGGCGCGAGCAGATCCTGGTGGACGAGGACGTCTACGCCAGCCAGATCGCCAACGAGAGCACGATCCGCGCCTTCGACCACATCGCGACCAAGATCTTCGATGCGCGCGCGTGGGAGGGGCTGTGACGGCCCCCTTCGCCGAGGACACCGCCGAACGCCGGGTCGAGGCCACCCCGCTGTCCCACGTCTCCATCGAGCTCGGCCACCTGTACATGGAGGACTACGCCGAAGGGCGCGACCACCTCCGCGAGCGGTTCCGGCAGGTGGCGCCATGGGCGCGCACGGTGCGCGAGAGCCTGTCCGAGACCCTGCCGGGCCGGGCGCGGATCAGCACCTGCTTCCTCATCGACGACTACTTCTCCAGGTTCGGCTCGCCCGCCGAGGTCGTGCCCATGGTGACGGAGGCAGCCGCCGAGAGCGGGCTGGTCGTCGACTACCTGGCCAGGGAGTCCGGCTGCGCCCGGTTCGGGCCGGTGGACCTGGCGACCCTGGTGCTCGACCGGATCGTCGTCGATCCCGCCCCCGGCGCCAACGGCTCTCGGCCGCCGCTCACCGAGACCGGCTGGCTGTGCAACGGCCAGCGCGGCCCGGAGACCGCTCACGTCGAGGCCATGGGGGCCCAGCCGGGCTGGCGTCCGCCGGTGCAGAACGCCAAGCGGCGGCACTCGATCTTCGTGGACGTGGAGCTGTGGGACGCGCCGGGGGGCGAGCGGGTGTGGTCGTGCCCGTTCCTGGCCGCGGTCTGGCAACTGCTGCGGCTCGGCCTGCTCCGGTATCACGGCAAAGCGGTCGCCGTCCCGGAAGAACCCGGGGAGACCTTTCCCGCCGAGTGGGACGCGCTGCCGCCCCTGCTCAAGCTCAACCCCAGGGCCGCGCCCTTCGCGGCGTACCGGACCGTGTCCGTGCTCTCCTCCCGGTTCCTGCCCGTCGAACTCGCGGTGCGCACCATCCTCGGCCAGGTCGCCGTCGATCTCGAGGTGCTCCGCCAGGTCACGGAGCGCGCCCGGGCGGAAGGCGTGCCGTTCGAGGACGAACTGGTCGACCGCGTCTCCTACGTCTTCACCTAGCGCCGCGCACCGGGGAGAGACATGCTGATCATGGGGGAGGTGCAGACCGGGCTCCTGCGCAACCTCGGGGAGCTCGGCGAGCCGAAGTGCCGCGAGGTGCTCGGCCTGGTCTCCGGTGAGGAGCCGCGCACCTCCATGCGCCCCCTGCCGTACGCGATCTCGCCCGAGCAGTTCACCGGAGTGGACTGCCGCCTGCCCGGCGTGTCCGGCGCGCGTATCCGGGGCACCGGGACGGTGGCGCAGCACGCCGTGATCGTCGGCGGCCGGGTGCTGCAGGCGTCCGCGTACGCCACCGTCGTGGCGGGCGCCGCGGACCACCGCCTGCCCTGGTCCCACTACTTGGCCCGGCCGGGGGACATCGAGGTGCACGGCCGGCCGCGCTGGGCCGACATGGCCGAGGGCTTCATGGCCGCCGAAATGCCGATGGACGCGCTGAACCTCTCCGCGATCGGCGGCCGGCTGATGGCCGCGGTGCAGGAGTCGCCGCACCTCGACGGCAAGACGCCGTTCAAGAGCACCCGCACCCACCTGCGCTGGGTGCTGTGGCGGGGCGAGGCGGGCGCGCCGCCCCTGCTGCTGACCCTGGGCAAGGGGTCCCTGCGCACGCTGCGCCTGACCGGCGAGCCCGCGACCGATGTGACCGCCTTCTGCGAGGACCTGGCCCTGCACGACTGGCTGCTGACGACCATCCAGGCCATCATCCAGCGCGCGCTCATCGGCACCGCCGCCCCGTCGCAGATCGCAGCCAGGCTCGCCCCGGCGATCGATCATCTGATGCACCTGTGGATGCCCGGCGCCCGCGTACCCGACTCCTACCAGCACCTGTGGAAGGAGCTGGAACGGCGGCCGGGGTTCAGCAGGCAGTGGGCCTCGTCCGTGACGCGAATCCGCGACCAGATCGCGGTCAACACCTTGTCCCTTCTCAGCGCGGCTGTGATGACAGAGAGCGGGCATGAACCTGATGGCGACATCTCACCGCACCGAGGTGCTTCCCAGGACGATCCGTAAGGTCATCGTCACCCTGGTCGTCGGCGGATCGTCCTTCGCACTGACCAACATGGTCGTGGAAGAGGCCGATCTCGTGTGGAGCGTGACACTGTCCGTCTTCATCGGCGGAGTGGTGTTCGTGGTCCAGTTCATGGTGGACGCCGACAACCTCCTGCAGACCGTGCAGGCCGAGCAGTACCGGCATCACGCCGCCTTGCAGGAGGCGGTGGAGCGGGGGTTCAACCGGGTCAGCGAGGCGACGGAGCTGTTCGATCTGGTGGAGTCGTCCACGCTGCCCACCGATGTGATCCACCGGTTCGTACGCAACGCGGCGACCCTGGGACCGGCCATCCCCAGCCTGGCCCGGGATCTCGCCCAAGCCGAGATCGGCCGGGTCTCGCAGTTCCTGCACGAGCTGAGCCAGGGCGTCGCCATCCACGAGGGCGAAGACCGCGAGTGGCTGCTCACGCTGTCGGCCCACGCCGCCAAGTCCATCGACGCGGTGAGCATCCCCGTGGTGGACGCGGGCGCCTGGGACCTCGACGGCGGCTTCTGGACCACCGACCTGGGGCAGCGCTACCTGGAGACGCAGCGCGAACGGGTGCAGAAGGGGGTGCGGATCAGGCGCATCTTCGTGCTGGACCGATCCGATCGGCAGCACAAGGACCTGTTCCGGCGCATCTACCGCTGGCAGTCGGAACTCGGCATACAGACGCGGGTCCTCGACGCCGACGCGCCCACCACGCCGCAGCGCTGGCTGAGCGACTTCATCGTCTTCGACGGCGTGGTCAGCTACGAGACCACGGCGGGGCCGAACCTGGCCCGCGACGTGCACATGATCATCAGCACTCAGCTCGTGCTGGACCCGGCGCGGGTGGAGACCCTGTCCGAGCGGTTCAACCTTCTGTGGGAGCAGGCACAGGAGCTTGAGTGAACCGCGCCGGGTCACAGCGCGCCAGCAGGTCCGCCGTTCCGGGGGCCGCCTCATCGCCGGTGATCAGCGCGGCCGTCAGCTCGGCAGTGACCGGGGCCAGCGTGATGCCGAACCCGCCGTGCCCGGTGGCGAGCACCACCCGCCCGTACAGGTCGAGGGCGCCGATCAGCGGGACTCCGTCCTCGCTGCCCGGCCGCACTCCCGCCCAGTGCCGCCGCTGCCGCCAGCCCGCGGCGGCCGGGGAGAGCGCGGCCAGCCCGCGCCGGATCCCGGCGAGGTTGCGTGGCGTCGGCACGGTGTCGGCGCGGCCGGGCTCGTGGGTCACCCCGGCGGCCAGCCGCCCGTCCCAGCGGGGCACGGCGTAGAGGTCGCGTCCGCCGGCGCGGGCGTACGCGGCGTGGCGCAGCGGGTACCCCGGCGAATTGGGGGCCATGACCTCGATCGCCTCGCCCTTGACCGGGAACAGCCGGGACGCGGCGGACGGCGCGAGCGCGGCACTGAGGTGGCCGCAGGCCACGACGGCGTGTCCGCACTCGATGCGGGTGCCGTCGTCCAGTTCCACTCGCGCACCGCCAGGCCGGGCCGAGACGGGTGACGGCCACGCCGAGCCGCACCTGTGCGCCCGGCGCGCGGCGCAGGGCGGTGGCGAGCGCCGACATCAGCAGCGGCGGTTCCAGCGCCAGTTCCCGCGGAAGGTGGAAACCCTCGCGCAGTCGCGGATTCAGCAGCGGTTCCAGGCGTAGCACCTCGACCCGGGAAAGGGGGGTCACTCGCGCCCCATTGGCGATCCAGCGAGGCACGATCTTCTCATGCAACCGATATGACTCCTCGTCATCCAATGCGATCTGCAGGGCGCCGGACGACAGCAACGGAATGTCTATTCCAGACAGCCCGATAATGGAGTTCAGCCATGCCGGATACAGCTCTCTGCTGCGTTCCGCGAGATCGTGCAGTGGGCCGAGGCACAATTCATCGCTTTCGGTGATGATGCCGCCCATCGCCGCTGATGAGGCGGCACCGCCGAGGCTTGCCCCGCGATCCACCATCACGACCCGCCGGCCTTCCGTGAGGAGCCGGTGGGCGATGGCGCAACCGATGATTCCGCCACCGGCTATGGTCACGTCACAGGTCTCACGCACACGCGTCTCCTCGCCGACCTGCCGTGCCGATTTTTCGGGCTATAACGCAGATTTAACCCTTTCTGTGAATATTGCGGCCCTACGACGATATCTCGCGATTCCGTATCGGAGGAGAGGCGGACCCAAACCTTGCCGGGACATCACCCCGCCTATGACCGGCACGGGTACGACCAGGCGTGCGGAACGGTCGCCCGCCTCACGAAGGGAACCCGCCATGTCCGTTCGGAGCCGTGCCATCATGCTGGTCACGTTCACCGCCGCCGGGGTCGCCCTGGCCATCGCCCCGGCGTACGCCGACGCCGCGAGCGCGCCCCTGAACGGTCTGCGCCGCCTGCTCGACCGGCTCGCGCCGGTAGGGCTTCCCGGGGGACCGCGCTTCCGGTGACCTCGCCCGGTGGGCGCCGGGCGAGGTGCCCACACCGGCGCCGGGCGTCACGTGCGGGGTGGGGAGAAACGTGGTGCGGTTCCGGGAGGGGAGGGGTAGGGTCCGGGTATGGCGTGGCGACATTGATCTTCGGCTGAGTTCGGGCTCACGCGCAGGCTCTATGCCTATGCGTTCTTCGAGGACCTCATCCTCCTTTACCCGGTGTACGCGCTGCTGTTCGCCGGCACCGGGCTGTCCACGGCGCAGATCGCCTCACTGTTCGTGATCTGGTCGGTGACCGGGTTCGTCCTTGAGGTGCCCTCCGGCATGTGGGCCGACGCGTTCTCGCGGCGGTGGCTGCTGACGATCGCGCCGCTGCTGTCGGGGGCGGGGTTCGCGCTGTGGACCTTCGCGCCCGCTTATCCCGCCTTCGCCGCCGGGTTCGTGTTGTGGGGGGCCGGGTCGGCGCTGCGCTCGGGGACCTTTCAGGCGCTCGCGTACGAGGAACTGGACCGGCTGGGAGCCGCCGCGTCGTACGCGCGCGTCATCGGGCGGGCCGAGGCCGTGGCCACGGGGGCCCAGTTGCTCGCCACCCTGCTGGCCGCCCCGGTGCTCGCGGCGGGCGGGAACACCGCGGCCGGGGTGGCCAGCGTGGCCGTGTGCCTGGTCGGGGCGGCCGTGGGGTGGTCGTTGCCGGAGTCCAGGGGAGCGGGGGAGCGCGAGGGGGCCGGGTTCGCCGCGGTGCTGCGCGAGGGGGTGGCCGAGGTGCGCGCGACCCCGGGCGTACGCGGGTCGCTGCTGCTCGTCGCGGTGCTGATGGGGGCGACCGCGCTGGACGAGTTCGTGCCCCTGCTCGCCGAGGCGACCGGGGCCGCGCCGTCGGTCGTCCCGCTCCTCGTGCTGGTCGTCACCGCCGGCTTCGCCGTGGGCGGGTGGCTGGCCGGGCGCGGCACCCGGTGGGCCGGGCCCGCGCTGATGGGCGGCGCGGGGCTGCTCGCCGTCGGCGCGCCGGTGGCCGTGGGCGAGGGCTGGTGGGGTGGGACCGTGGCGGCGGGGACGGAGGCGGCTCCGTGGATCGGGATGGTGCTGATCGCGGCGGCCTTCGGGGTGTTCCAGTGGGCCATCACCGCCGCCGACGCCCGGCTGCAGGCGCGCATCGCCGACCGGTCGCGGGCCACGATCACCTCCATGGCGGGCTTCGGCGCGGAGGTCGTGGGGGTGCTGGCCTTCGCCGCATACGGGCTCGGGTCGGGGCTGGCGGGGCCGGGGACGCTGTTCGCCCTGGCCGCGGTGCCGTACGCCGTCGTGGCGGTGGTGCTGTGGCGGGGCAGGTGAGTCCCCGGGCGGCCAATGATGGGTCAAGAGAGCGTGGCCGGGGTGGCGTGGTGCGCGTGGCCGGGAAGAACTCCTGACCAGGCACTATCCGACTGCGAGGGACCATGAGACTGTACGCACGCCGGCATCAGATGCCCGCCCGGATCGCCACGGGCGCGTACATTCTGAACTCCGGTCTGTCGAAGGTGAACGCCGACGCCGAGACCGCGGCCGGTGTGCACGGCATGGCGGCGGGGACGTACCCGTTCCTGCACGACCTGGAGCCGGAGCGGTTCACCCGCATGCTGTCGCGGGCGGAGATCGCGCTCGGGGCGGCGCTGCTGCTGCCGGTGGTGCCCTCGCTGGTGGCCGGGGCGGCGCTGACCGCGTTCGCGGGCGGGCTGCTCGGGCTGTACCTGCGCACTCCCGGGCTGCGCCAGGAGGGCAGCCTGCGCCCGACCCAGGAGGGCATCGGCGTCGCCAAGGACGTCTGGCTGCTGGGCATCGGCGTGGGGCTGGTCGTCGAGGAGCTGAGCCGCGACTGAGGCGAGCTCGTCGTCCGTCGTGTGGGTGGTGTCCCCTCGTGTCCGTCGTGTCCCCTCGTGTTCGTCGCAAGGAGGCCGTTCGCATGTCGTCGCTGTCCACGCTGCCCTACCTGGGCTCCGGTCTCGGCCACCGCGGTGAGCTCGACGAGCCGATACGCAGCGCCGCCGGCAAGATCGACTGGGTCGAGGTCATCAGCGAGGAGTACCTGTTCGCCGACGACGGGCGGCGCGAGCGGCTGGAGCGGCTGCGCGAGCTGTTCCCGATCGTGCCGCACGGGGCCGAGCTGTCCATCGGCTCGCCGGGCGAGCCCGACCCGCTGTACCTGGACGCGCTGGCCCGGCTGGTGGACGAGCTGGACGCGCCCTGGTTCAGCGACCATCTCGGCTACCGGTGCGCGGAGCCGTCCGGTCCCGGGGCGCTGATGCCGCTGCCGCGCTCGCGCGAGGTGGCCAGGGAGCTCGCCGCCAAGGCCCGTACGGTGCAGGCCGCGGTCGGCGCGCCGTTCCTGCTGGAGAACATCGCCTACCAGGTCGATCTGCCCGCGCCCATGTCCGAGGCCGACTTCGTCGCCGAGGTCCTCGAACACTGCGAGGCCGGGCTGCTGCTCGACCTGGCCGCGCTGGACGCCAACGCCGCCGGCCACGGCTACGACCCGTTGGCCTACCTCGACCGGGTGCCGCTGGAGCGCCTGGTGGAGGTGCACCTGTCCGGCGGCGCGGGCCGCGACGGGCGCGCCGAGGACGCCCGCAGCCGCCCGGTGCCCGAGCGGGTGTGGGCGCTGCTGGACGAGGTGGTGGCCCGCTGCCCGGTGCCGGCCGTCCTGATCGAGCGCGACCGGGACTTCCCCGAGGACTTCACCGACCTTCTCGACGAGGTCGAGCGCGCCCGCCAGGCCCACGTACGCCGCCGCGACGAGCTCATGTGGGTATGACGCCGCGGTTGCCGTGATGTAAGCGTGATGTGTCACGGCATTGCCCGGCGATGAAAAGGATTGCATTATTTGCGTCATTGAAGCTCTCGGACGGCGGACGGCCCAGGAGACGGCGATGGCGGTGACGATCCTCGATGTCGCGAAGGCGGCGGGGGTGTCGGTGTCCACGGTGTCGCGGGCGCTGTCTTCGCCGGAGATGGTCCGCCCCGAGACGCGGGCGCGGGTGCGCGCGGTGGCCGACAGTCTCGGCTACCGGCCCAACCTCGCCGCGCGCGGCCTGATCACCGGCAGGACCGCCAACCTCGGCCTGGTCGTCCCCGATCTGACCAACCCGTTCTTCCCCAGCCTGCTCAAGGGCGCGCAGGCGCGGGCGCGGGAGGCCGACCACGCCGTCTTCCTGGCCGACTCGCAGGAGGACGGCGCGGAGGAGGCCCGGCTGGTCGCCGCGATGGCCAAGCAGGTGGACGGCGTGGTGATGTGCGCCTCGCGCATGGACCGGCCGCTGCTGGAGACCGTGCTCGGGCTGGTCCCCATCGTGTTCATCAACCGCGCGGTGCCCGGCCACCCGTCGGTGATCATGGACAACGCGGGCGGCATGCGGCAGGCGGTGGACCACCTCGCCGCGCTCGGTCACCGCCGGATCGCCTACCTCAACGGCCCGCGCTCCTCCTGGACCAACAAGGAGCGCCGCAAAGGATTGCGGCGAGCCGACCGGCACGGAATGGAGGTGACCCACCTCGGCCCGTTCGCGCCGAGGTTCGAATCCGGGCAGCAGGCCGCCGACCTGGTGATCGCGGCGGGGGTGTCGGCCGTGGTGGCCTACAACGACGTGATGGCCCTCGGCGTGCTGTCGCGGCTCGCCGAGCGGGGCGTGCCCGTGCCCGGCCGGATCAGCGTGGTGGGCTGCGACGACATCGGCTTCGCGGCCATGGCCACGCCCGCGCTCACCACGGTCGACCTGCGCGGCGAGCGGGCCGGGCGCGCCGCCGTGGAGACCCTGCTGGACGTGCTCGCCGCTCCGGAGCAGAGCACCCCGGCCCGTACGCGGGCGCCGCTGCGCCCCGACCTGACCGCGACCCTCATCGTCCGGGCCTCGACCGGGCCCGCGGCGTAACCCGCAGCTCGCCCAGCTCGCCCAGCTCGCCCAGCTCGCCCAGCTCGCCCAGCTCGCCCAGATCACGCATCACACAGATCCGATATCGTCCGGGCCGCGGCAGGCCCGAGCGCTCCTGACCCCTTCGTCTCCCCCCAGAAGGGACGCGCACATGACCATCACCCGCTTCGGCGTGCTCCTCGCCGCCGCCGTGCTCGTCGCGGCCGGCTGCGGCGCCCCCGGCTCCGGCGGCGGCACCGCCACCACCTCCTTCGCCCCGGGCGACGTCCCGGACAAGCCGCGCGAGCCGGTCACCCTCAACATCATCGACGTGGCCGGCAACCTCCAGCTCACCCAGGGCATGATCGACGAGTTCGCGCAGAAGAACCCGGACATCGTCGCCAAGGTCACCTACACCAAGGCCACCGCGCCCGAACTGGCCGGCAAGATCAAGGCTCAGCAGCAGGCGGGCCGGGTGCAGATCGGCCTGGTGCTGACCGGCACCGACGGCCTGTCGGCCGGCATCGAGCAGGGCCTGTGGCTGCGCACCGACGACTACGCGAGCAAGATCGGCCCCATCGACTACCAGGAGCCCGCGGCCAAGATGCAGGAGCTGGCCCAGGGGCAGGGCCAGGTCGTCACCTACTACCCCTCCGGCCCGCTGATCGAGTACAACCCGGCCAAGGTCGCCGACCCGCCCAAGACCGCCGAGGAGCTGCTGGCCTGGGCCAAGGCGAACCCCAAGCGCTTCCAGTACGCCCGCCCGGCCAACTCCGGCCCCGGCCGCACCTTCCTGATGGGCCTGCCGTACCTGCTCGGCGACTCCGACCCGAAGAACCCGGCGAGCTGGACCAAGACCTGGGACTACCTCAAGGAACTCGGCAAGTACATCGACTACTACCCGACCACCACCACCGAGACGATGAAGAACCTGGGCACCGGCACCGTGGACATCGTCGCCACCACCACCGGCTGGGACATCAACCCGCGCGCCCTGGGCACCGTCCCGGCCGAGGTGAAGGTGCAGCCGCTGGAGGGCATGCACTGGGTCACCGACGCGCACTACGCGGTGATCCCCAAGGGCGTGAGCGCCGATGTCGTGTCGGCGAACATCGCGCTGATCAAGTGGATGCTGACCCCGCAGCAGCAGGCCAAGGCGTACGACACCGGCTACTTCTACCCCGGCCCCGCCGTCAACGGCGTCACGCTGAGCATGGCCCCCAAGGAGTCGCAGGACGTGATCGCCAAGTTCGGCCGCCCCGAGTACGACCAGTGGATCTCCCAGTTCCCCAAGGAGACGTCGCTGCCCGCCCCCCAGCAGGTGGCCATGTTCGACAAGTGGGACCGGGAGGTCGGCGCCGGAAAGTACAAGACCCAGTGACCGCCAGGAAGATCTCCGAGCTGCGGCTGGAGGGCGTCAGCCGCGGCTTCGGGGGACGGCTCGCCCTCGACGGGCTCGACGTGACCATCAAGGGCGGCGAGTTCGTCGCCCTGCTCGGCCCCTCCGGCTGCGGCAAGTCCACCGCCCTGAACTGCGTGGCCGGGCTGCTGCCGCTGACCGCCGGGCGCATCTGGCTGGACGACGCCCGCATCGACACCCTCCCGCCGGAGAAGCGCGGCTTCGGGATGGTGTTCCAGAACTACGCCCTGTTCCCGCACATGACCGTCCGTGCCAACATCGGCTTCGGCCTGCGCATGCGCAAGACGCCCGCCGCCGAGATGCGCACCCGCGTGGACGAGGCCCTGCGCCTGGTCCAGCTCGCCGACCTGGCCGACCGGCTGCCCGGCCAGCTCTCCGGCGGCCAGCAGCAGCGCGTGGCCATCGCCCGCGCGGTCGTGCTGGAGCCGCCGCTGGTGCTGATGGACGAGCCGCTGTCCAACCTGGACGCGGCGCTGCGGCTGGAGATGCGCACCGAGATCCGGCGCCTGCACCAGACGCTCGGCCTGACCACGATCTACGTCACCCACGACCAGGAGGAGGCGCTGTCGCTGGCCGACCGCCTGGTCGTGCTGCGCGACGGGGTGCTGCAGCAGGCGGGCACGCCCGAGCAGGTCTACACCGAGCCGGCCAACCGGTTCGTGGCCTCGTTCATGGGCTACCGCAACGCGCTGGAGCTCCCGGTCACCGGCGGCGAGGGCCGCATGGTCCGGCTGGAGGACGGCGGCGGCCTGACGCTGACCGGCGTACGGCGCGGCGAGGTCGGCGGCGCCGGCGCCACGGCCGTCGCCTGCGTACGGCCGGAGGACTTCACCGTCGGCGACGGGCCCAACCCGGTCGCCGCGGCCGTGGAGGTCGTGGAGTACCACGGCCGCGAGAGCGCCGCCCTGGTGCGCGCCGACGGCGGCGTGGCGCTGCACGTGCGCACCTCCGCCCGGCTCGCGCCCGGCGACCGGGTGACGCTGTCGGTGCCGCCCGAGCGGGTCCTGGTGTTCGCGCCATGACCGCGCCGAGCGTGGAAGGGGTGGCGCTGCGGCACCGCCTGGCCGAGCGCGGCCTGGACCGTACGCTGCTGCTCCTGCTGCCCGCGGCCGTGTTCGTGGCCGGGCTGTTCCTCTACCCCTTCCTGTACGGCCTGCAGCTCTCCTTCCAGCCGCAGGACGGCGGCGGGGTGTTCGCCAACTACGCCGAGTTCTTCCGCGACGGCTACCTGCGCGACACCATCGCCACCACCCTGTGGCTCGGGGTGCCGGCCGCGCTGGGGAACGTGGCGGCGTCGGTGCCGCTGGCGTACCGGATGCGGGGCCGCTTCCGCGGCAAGCGGCTGCTCACCACGGTCCTGGTCGTGCCGATCACCCTGGGCACGGTGCTCACGGCCGAGGGCCTGCTGACCTTCCTGGGCCCGACCGGCTGGTTCAACCGGGTCCTGCTCGGCCTCGGGCTGGTGGACGAGCCGGTACGCCTGACGCACAACTACTGGGGCGTGCTGTTCTCGCTGATCATCACCGGGTTCCCGTTCGCGTTCCTGCTCACGCTCAGCTACCTGACCGGCATCGACCCCTCGCTGGAGTCGGCCGCGGCCACGCTGGGCGCGGGCTGGTGGCAGCGGTTCCGGTTCGTCACCTTCCCGCTGCTGGTGCCGGGGCTGGCCATCACGTTCTGCCTGTCGTTCGTGCTGGCGTTCTCGGTGTTCCCCTCGGCGATCCTGGTCGGCGAGCCGTCGGGCGGCACCCGGGTGATCTCCATCGCGGCCTACCACGCCGCGTTCGAGGAGTACGACTACTCGATGGGCTCCGCCATCGCGATGATCATGGGGGTGGTGGAGCTGCTGGTCATCGCGCTGGTCCTGGGCTGGCGGGCCACGCTGTACCGCGGCTCGACGGGAGGCAAGGGATGACGCGGACGGCCTGGCGGCCGGGGACCTGGGTGGTCTGGGGCACGGTCGCGTTCTTCCTGATCTTCGTCGGGGGAGTGGTCGGCTCGGTCGTGGTCAACTCCTTCGCGGTGCGCTGGTTCGACACCTGGCTGCCCGACGGCTGGACCACCCGCTGGTACGGCGCGTCGTGGAGCGACTTCGACCTGCCCTCGGTGCTGCTGGTCACCTTCCAGGTCTCGGTGCTGGTGGTGGCGATCTCGCTGCTGACCGGGGTGCCCGCGTCGTACGCGCTGGCGCGGCGCGAGTTCCCCGGCAAGCGGGCGCTGACGCTGCTGTTCCTGCTGCCCATCATGATCCCGCCGGTCACGTACGGCATCCCGCTGGCCACCGTGCTGTACAAGTTCCACCTCGCCGGCACCCTGGCCGGGGTGGTGCTGGCCAACCTGGTGCCCTCGATCCCGTTCGTGATCCTGGTCATGACGCCGTTCATCGAGCAGATCGACCCCCGGATCGAGGCCGCCGCCCGCATGTGCGGCGCCCCGACCCGGGCCGTGCTGGGCCGGGTGCTCGCGCCGCTGCTGGTGCCGGGCATGCTCGCCGCGGGCATCCTGGTGCTGGTGCGCACGGTCGGCATGTTCGAGCTGACCTTCCTCACCGCTGGGCCCGACAGCGAGACCCTGGTCGTCGCGCTGTACTACTCGGTCTCGGCCGCCGGCATCCGGGCCCAGCAGCAGGTGGACGCCATGGCCGTGGTCTACACGATGTCCATGCTGGTCCTGCTGGTGATCGCGCTGCGCTTCGTCAACCCGACGCAGCTCGTCACCCAGATCAAGGAGCGTCCCGGCACGTGATCACGCCGGGTCGGGCAGCGACGTGGCGGGCGGGGCCGTCGGCACGGCCCGCCCGAACGGCACCGCGTCCGGCGCCCCGGTGACCTCGGGGGGCGGCGGGAGCGCGTCGGCGTCCGCGAGCCCGGTGCCCTCCAGCAGGTCCATGTGGGTGTTGACGAACTTCGCCGCCCGCTCGGCGAAGTCGCGGATCAGCGTGTTCTGCGTCGTGGCCCGCACCTGCGCGATGACCGGGAACACCTTGCCGTGCGCCTGGCGCAGCCGCATCACGGCGGTGCGGTCGTAGTCGGGCCCGCTCTTGCCGGAGATCTCGGCGATCCACCCCTTCTGCTCGTCGGTGGGCTCGCTGGGCAGGGGCACCCGCAGCCGGGCCGCGACCGCGCGCACGTCGGCGTCCAGTTGGCCGTGCTGCTGGGCGATGTGCCCCAGGTTCTCCCGGGTCTTGGCGTTGCTCGCCTTCCGCGCCGCCTCCCGGCCCACCGGGATCTCCCACAGCCCGGCCAGCCGTACCTTCACCAGCAGGTCCCGGTCGGCCGGGTTCAGCGGGCCCCACTTCGTCCGCACGGTCCCGGCGCCCGACGGCGGGCGCACCCCGGTGGCCGACGGCACCGGAGCGGCGCTGGTGGCGGCGGTGGGTGCCGCTGTCGGGGCCGCTGTCGGGGCCGCTGTGGGCGCGGCGGTCGCGGGGGCGAGGTCCGGGGGCGGCGGCAGCGCGGAGGCGTCGGCGAGCCCGGTGTCCTCCAGCAGGTCCATGTGGGTGTTGACGAACTTCGCCGCCCGCTCGCTGAAGTCGCGGATCAGCGTGTTGCGGGTGCTGGCCCGCACCTGCGCGATGGCGCCGAACACCTTGCCGTGCGCCATGCGCAGCCGCTGCACCGCCACCCGGTCGAAGTCGCCGCCGGAGCGGCCGGTGATCTCCGAGATCCAGCCCTGCTGCTCGTCGCTGGGCCGGTTCGGCAGCGGCACCCGCAGCCGCGCGGCCACCGCGCGCACGTCGTCGTCCAGGGTGCCGTGCTGCGTGGCGATGTGCCCCAGGTTGGTACGCGTCATCGCCCGCGCCGCCCGTGCCGCGGCCTCCTTGCCCACCGGGATCTCCCACAGGCCGGCCTGGCGCACGCGTACCAGGAGGTCCCGGTCGGCCGCGCTGAGCGGCCCCCACCTCGTGGGGACGAACCCGTCGCCGCCCACCGCGGCGGCCGGCGGCGGCTCGGCGGCCCCCTCCGCCTCCTCCGCGGGCGGGGCGGTGGGCGCCGGCTGCCCCTGGGGCACCGGCGCGGGCGCCGCGGCCACCTCCGGCACCGGCGGCAGCGCCTGCTCGTCCACCAGGCCCGTGCCCTCCAGCAGGTCCATGTGGGTGTTGACGAACCTCGCCGCCCGCTCGGCGAAGTCGCGGATCAGCGAGTTCTGGGTGCTGGCCCGCACCTGGGCGACGACCGGGAACACCTTGCCGTGCGCCATCCGCAGCCGCCGCACCGCCGTCTTGTCGTAGGCGGGGCCGCTCTTGCCGGAGATCTCGGCGATCCACCCCTTCTGCTCGTCGGTGGGCTGGTCGGGCAGCGTCACGCCCAGCTTGGCGGCGACCGCCCGTACGTCGGCGTCCAGCTCGGCGTGCTGCTCGGCGATCTCGCCCAGGTTGGCCCGGGTCCTGGCCGCGTCGGCCCGCTCCGCCGCCTGCTCGCCCACCGGCATCTCCCACAGCCCGGCCTGGCGCACGCGTACCAGCAGCTCCCGGTCGGCCGCGCCGAGCGGCCCCCAGTCGGTGGGCGTCAGCTCCTCCCGCGACACCGCCTCCACCCCGCCCCCGGTCGCGGCCGGACTCACGGCGCCGTACCCGGCCGTGTTCCCGGTCGCGTTCCCGGTCGCGGTGAACGCGGCACATCCTCCGGCGAGCTGGATCACGGCGAGGCCGCACAAGGTGGTGACGGCAACGCGGCTGGGTCGCTGGCCCACAGCGGACACCTCTCCTGGAAACCTCGGGTCACCCGGAGGTACGCACCCGTGTGCGAAGCCGTTCGATCCACCCCCGAAACCGGCATCCCCCGCTCAGCCGGGGCGGAGTATTTTACGTACGACACATGTTCATGCTGCGAACCGGATGCCGCCGGAGGTCGGGTTGGTCCAGGAGGAGATCCGCCGGCGCAACCTCGGCACCCTGCTGCGCCACGTGCACCTCGACGGCTCGCTCTCCCGGGCCGCGCTGGCCGAGCGGATGGGGCTCAACCGCAGCACCATCATGGCCCTGACCGCCGAGCTCACCGCGGCGGGCCTGGTGCGCGAGGAGCCTCCCGCCGACACCGGCCGGGCGGGCCGTCCCTCCCTGGTGGTGCGGCCGGAGTCCAATCGGCTGTACGTGCTGGCCTTCGACGTCGCGGTGGACCGCCTGGTCGCCGCCCGGGTCGCGCTCGGCGGCATCATGCTGGAGCGCGAGGAGGCGGTGCGCCCGCGCGCCGGCGCCGACCTCGACCGGGTGGTGGACGTCCTGGCCCGCTTCGGCCGCCGCCTCTACCACTCCGCGCCCCCCGGCTCGGTGTGCGTCGGCATCGGCGCCTCGTACTGCGGGATGATCCGCCCCGGCGACGGCGTGGTCCGCTTCGGGCCCGACATGGGCTGGGTGGACCAGGCGTTCGGCCCCGAGCTGAGCCGCCGGCTGGGCCTCGGCCTGCCCGTCCCGGTCGGCAACGAGGCCCACCTCGGCGCCCTGGCCGAGCAGCAGCGCGGCGCGGGCATCGGCCTGGGCAACCTCATCTACCTGCACGGCGACGTCGGCGTCGGCGGCGGCATCATCGTCGGCGGCAAGCTCCTGGACGGCGAGGGCGGCTACGGGTGCGAGCTGGGCCACATGGTCGTCAACCCCTACAACGGCCGCCCGTGCGGCTGCGGCTCCCACGGCTGCCTGGAGGCCGAGGTGGGCGAGCGCGCCCTGCTCGACGCCGCCGGCCGTCCTGCCGAGGAGTGGGGCCGCGACGCCATACGCGCCGTCGTGGACGACGCCGACCGCGGCGACCCGGCGGCCCAGGAGGCCCTGCGCCGCATCGGCGACTGGCTCGGGATCGGCGTGGCCAACCTGATCAACCTGTTCAACCCCGCCATGGTCATCTTCGGCGGCATGCTCCGCGACATGTACCCGGGCGCCGCCGCCCAGGTACGCGCCCGCATCGCCGCCAACGTCCTCCCGGTCGCCCGCGAACGCGTCCGCCTGCGCACCTCGGCCCTGGGCGACGACGCCACCTTGGTGGGCGCCGCCGAACTCGGCTTCCGCCGCCTCCTGGCCGACCCTCTGGGCGTCCTCGCCCGCACCCACCCCTGACCCCGCCCCCGGACCA
Source organism: Thermocatellispora tengchongensis (assembly GCF_014202315.1). Classification (GTDB taxonomy): domain Bacteria; phylum Actinomycetota; class Actinomycetes; order Streptosporangiales; family Streptosporangiaceae; genus Thermocatellispora; species Thermocatellispora tengchongensis. The sequence goes on from NZ_JACHGN010000027.1 coordinate 124,843, forward strand.
GAGGAGCAGGACCCCCGTTGAGCAGCCCGGCCGTGCCCTGGAAACCGCTGGACCCGGTCCCGCTCGACCACGCGCGCGCCGCGGCGGGAGAGGGAGCCGACGCCTTCCCGGCGTCCGGAGCCGAGATCCTCCTGGGCCCCCTCAGCGCGGTGATCATCGCCCCCGCCGTGGACGACCTCACCGCCAGCGGCGTGTGGGACGGCAGGACGTTCCGCCTGGTCGGCCCGGTCCCGCGGCTCACGTCCTCCCGCTTCCACGCCTACGGCTCGGAGTCCCGCCCGATCCACCTGTTCGTCCGGCTCCCCGAAGGCGGCCTCTACCTGGGGACCCTCAGCCACGCCTCCAGCACCTGGACCCGCGACCCCGAGGTGCTCCGGCAGGGCGACCTGTGGCTCGACTCCCCGCTGAGCCGGGACGTGCTGGACCGGGTGCGCCCGCCGGCCGCCCCCTCCTCGCTGCCCGGCCTGGACTGGCTGGACCACCTGCCGGCCGACCCCGTCGAGGCGCTGCGCCTGTTCCTGCGCACCTGGCATCCCGCCCCCGCGGCCGAACCGGAGGAACCGCCCCCGGCGATCCCCGTCCCCCCGGCCCTGGCCGAGTTCTACCGGCTGACCCGCGGACGCCCGCACGCCCGGGGCGTCCAGAACTTCATCCGGCCGCCGGGAGAACTCGGCCTCCGCGCGGACGGCCTGCTGGCGTTCGGTCACGAGAACCAGGGCTACTTCGAGTGGGTTCTCGACCCCGGGCAGGACGAGCCGACCGTCTGGACGATCGACGACTACCAGGAACGGCATCCCGAACGCGAGCGCCTGACCGGCTTCCTGCTCCAGTTCTCCCTGTACGAGGCGGCCGTGGACGCCCCCTACCGCGCCTGGACCGGCCCGCTGCCCACCCCCGTCGCCGAGGAGTTGACCACCCGCCTCCGCCGGGTCCCGCTCAAGACCTGGATGTGGCCCCTCTACCGGATCTCCTTCTACGTGGCCCCGGGCCTGATCGCCACCGTGGAGACCGACGAGGAACAGGAGGAATGCGACATCTCCCTCGGCGCCGCCCACCGCAGCGTCCTGCGCCCCCTGGCCGGCCTGGACATCGACTGGACCGCCTTCGACGGCTGAGCCCTTGGCAGTGACCGGCCGCGGTGGTGCGCGCCATGGACATGGCACGGGCAATGGACATGGCACGGGCAATGGACATGGCACGGGCAAGGGGTGCGCGTGCCGTCTCGACCGGTGACCTCGGCTTCGTTAGCATCGCCTGCCGCGCCGTCGTTCAGGACGTGGTGAAACCCCATCTGGAACCGGTGTTAACCCGAGTTAACCCGCGTTTCGCGAACAAGATGCCAACATTCTGGAATGATCGCGTGGATATACAGTCGGACATCGAGACTGACGGACAGTGACAGATGCCTCCCATCGATCAAGTAACCACCTTCGTCTCGGACAATCCGGTCGGAGCAGTCATCATCTCCGTGTTCGCCCTGGTCGGGTTGGCCGCGGCGTACTTCTTGCTCCGGGCGGTCATACGTGGCGTGGCCCGACTCTGGGCGACATATGTCGCACCACGCCCAGCGGAGGACATTCTTACTATCGTCGCCGCTTCCATCGCCACCGGTGTCTCCGCGCAGGGCATGTGGAATTTCTCCGGTGACGTGCTCGGCTTCGACGGGCCGCTGCGGCTGCTGCTCTTCGCCTTCATCGAGGTCGCGGTGATCACCAGCGCGGTGCGGGCGCGGCGGAACATGCGGGAGAACTACTCGGCGGGCATCGACGGCGTCGCGGTGTGGGCGCTGACCGGACTGACCGCCGTGCTGTCGAGCATGGACTCCAACAGCCTGCCCGAGGCGGTGTTCCGGCTCGCCGCGCCGCTGGTGGCGGCGTGGCTGTGGGAGCGCGGGATGGCGATCGAGCGGCACCGGATCACCGGGCGGGCGCGCATCCACTGGCGGATCACCCCGGAGCGGATGATGGTGCGGCTCGGGCTGGCCGAGGCGAGCGACCGTACGGCGAGCGAGGTGGACGCGCACCGGAGGCTGACCCGGGTCGCGCTGGCCGCCAAGCGCGCCCGCGCCCTGCGGGAGGCCGGGGCGTCGGAGCGGAAGATGCGCATCGCGCTGGCCAAGCTGGACCAGGCCATGGACCGGGCCGTGGAGCACACCGGCCTCGCGGCCGACCCCGCGCGTCAGGAGGCGCTGCTGTCCCAGATCGGCGCCCTCTACAACACCTCGGCGCTGATCGACCTGACGCCGCCGGTGCCGTGGGCGCCGGAGCCCGAGCAGGCCAAGCCGCGCGAGCAGCCCGCCCTGGTGGCCGGGGGGCCCGCGCGCCCGGCGCGTGCCGCCGAGGGCGCCGCCTCGCTGATCGACGACGAGGACGAGGAGATCGAGGTCGTCGAGGCCGCGCCGCCGGTCCTGGACCCGTCGCAGCGGGCGGCGCTCTACCGGGCGGCCCGGGAGTACTGGGACAAGCAGATCGAGCGCAAGTTCGTGCCGCGGGCGGCCGACATCGCGCACGAGACCGGCCTGCCGCTGGCCACCGCCCGCGAGTACCGGGCGCTGTGGAAGCTGGAGCCCAAGGCGCACGCGCTGATCGAGGCGGCGTACAACGAGCATGGCATCATCGACACCGGCACCTTCCCGGCGATCATCCGGGAGGAGGCGGGGGCCGAGCAGCCCTCGGGGCCGATCCTGACCGTCAACGGGTCCTCGTCCTCGGCCCGTTGATCCTGACCGTCAACGGGTCCTCGTCCTCGGCCCGTTGCCGGCGGCCCGCCTGCGGTGTCCGTCCCGGCGGTCTCACGCGGCCGCCGGGGCGGACAGCTCCCGCCACCCGGCGAGCGGGATCTCGCCGGGGCGGGCGGTGGAGCACCCGCAGGCACACGTGGTCCGCGCCCGCGTCGAAAGGGGCGCGGACCCGTCCGGCCACGGCGTCCGGGTCGCCGTAGGCCACGATCGCGCCCCTGAGCCGGTCGCCGCCGGTCGCGAACCCGCCCTCGGTGAAGCCGAGGCGGCGCAGGCCGGCCTGCTGGGCAGGTGCGGCGCCGCCGTAGCGGGCGGCGTGCTCACGCGCCATCTCGCGGGCCCGGCGTCGCGCACCTCGCCCGCGCTCATGGGCGCCCCTTCCGGGCGGAAATCCGGACAACTTCTCCGGATAGTGCCCGGACTATGATACGGAGAGTTTCTCCGGTTCAACGTCGGGAGTGCCCGTGCAGACCACCCGGCCGAGGCGGGCCGACGCCCGCCGCAACTACGAACTGCTGCTGGCCGCCGCCACGGCCGTGATCGCGGAGGAGGGGCCCGACGCGTCCCTCAACGAGATCGCCCGGCGGGCCGGGGTGGGGCCGGGCACCCTCTACCGGCACTTCCCCACGCGCGACGCGCTGCTCGCGGCGGTGTTCCAGGGGCGCCTGGCCGCGCTGTGCGCGCGGGCGGAGGAGCTGGCCGAGGAGCGTCCCCCCGGCGAGGCGCTGGTCGCGTGGCTGCGCCTGCTGGTCGCGCACGCGATGACCGACCGCGGCCTCGGCGCGCGGATGATGCTCAACCCGGCGGCCCCCGGCGTGGACTGCTGGGCCATGCTGGGCGGCGCCGCCGGCAGGCTGCTGCGCCCGGCCCAGGAGGCGGGGGTCGTACGGGCGGACCTGGAGTTCGCCGACCTGGTGGAGCTGGTGGCGGGCATCGCCCAGGTCGCCTCCGGCCCCGAGCGGGCCGAGCGGCTGCTCACGCTGACGCTCGACGGCCTGCGCGCACGCGACGGCGGAGATCAGCGGGGCGCCGGATCGTCCCTGAGAGTGCCGTAGGTGGAGGCGCGGAACAGGAAGGAGGCCCAGGAGCGGTAGGGCCGCCAGGCGTCGGCCAGGCGCCGGTACGCCGCCGGCGGCGCGTCCTGCGGCAGGCCGTACGCCTCGCGCAGGATCGCGAACAGGCGCGGCTCGTCGCCGGGGAACGCGTCCGGCGCGCCCGCCCCGCGGATCAGGATCAGGCCCGCGGAGAACGGCCCCACGCCGGGCAGCGCGCGCAGCTCGGCCAGGGCCTCCTCCGGCGCGAGCGAGCGCAGGTGCTCGGTGGTGAGCACGCCGTCCAGCGCCGCGGCGGCCAGGCCGCGCACCCACTCCTCCTTCTGCGCGGGCAGGCCGAGCCCGCCGGCCTCCAGCAGGGTCACCGGCGGCGGGAAGGCCGAATACGCCCGCCCGTCCACGACGACCTCCGCGCCGTACCGCTCGGCGATGCGCTGCTTGAGCCGCGAGGCGATGACCATGGACGAGCGCTGCACGATCACCGCCCAGCACGCGGCCTCCCACGGGCTCCAGAAGCACACCGGGCGCAGGCCGGGGCTGCGCCGCTGCAAGTCGCCGAGCACCGGGTCGGCCTCGCCGAGCTTGGCGAATCCGGCCCCGTCCACGTCCAGGGAGAGGATGCGCGCGATCTCCGCCCGGAGGCCCGGCCCCGCGGCCCTGGTTGTCGTCACCGAGACCCCGCCGGGCGCGGCCGTCACGGTCACGCCGATCGGCAGCCAGTCGGACTCCGCGCAGTAGGCGAAGCGCAGCGCCCGCCCGTCGGAGGGCAGCGCGCTGGTGGCGGGCCAGTCCTCCACGAAGCGCAGCGAGGCGGCGAAGTCGAACGGGCCGTCGGCGGTGAGCGTGAATCCGTGCGCGGTCATGGGCGTATGGTAGGAGCCCTCCGCGCGTGCCCGTACAGTGGCGGAATGGGGATGGTCACGACGGTGGGGCTGGTCCTCCACCCCAGGCGCGACTCCAAGCAGGCCATCGACACGATCATCGAGTGGGCCCGCGCGCGCGGGTGCACCGTGCTGGGCCTGCCCGACGAGGTCGGCAGGATCGACTGCTCGGCGGTCGCCGTCGAGCCGTCGGCGCTGGTGGGCCGGGCCGACCTGCTGGTCAGCCTGGGCGGCGACGGCACGATGCTGCGCACCATGCGGCTCATCGCCGGACGGGCCACGCCGGTGCTGGGCGTCAACGTCGGCAAGCTGGGCTTCCTCGCCGAGATCGACGTCGAGGAGCTGAAGACGGCGCTGTCGGCCATCGACGAGCACCGCTACTCGGTCGAGCCGCGCATGGCCGTGCGGGCGGAGCTGGGCTGCCCGGAGGGGCCGGGGCGGGCGCTGGCCTTCAACGACATCGCGCTGGTGCGCACCCCCGGCGAGGGCCTGGCCGCCGTCGCGGTCTCCGTCCAGGGGCACCCCTTCGTCCGCTACGCCGCCGACGCGGTGATCGTCGCGACCTCCACCGGCTCCACCGCCTACAGCTACTCGGCGGGCGGGCCGATCGTCTCGCCGATCGTGGAGGGCTTCCTCGTCGTCCCCGCCGCCGCCCACTCCACGTTCAACCGGGCGCTGATGCTCTCGGCCGACGAGTCGGTGCGCCTGGACGTCCTGCCGTCCAGCGGGCGCCTGGCCGTCGAGGTGGACGGCGCCGTGGCCGGCTACGTCTCGCCCGGCGACGCGGTGACCGTGACCGCCTGGCGCGACGCCGCGCGGGTGGTGCGCTTCGGCGGCACCACCTTCTACGAGCGCGCCCGGCGCAAGCTGCGCGTGAACGGCAGCGCCGAGGTGGAGTGAGCCTCGCGTTAGGCCCCCGCCCCCGGTGGTAGAGGGCTCGCACGGGGCGTCCCGCCCCGTGCGACGGGGAGAGGGGAACGCCGATGCGTGTCGCGGCCGTGCGAACCGAGGTCCCGCCCAACCGCTACGAGCAGCGGCAGATCACCGACGCCTTCGCGCGCATCAACGGCGGGGACGAGGCGCTGCTGCGGCGCTTCCACACCTCGTCCGGGGTCGGCGCGCGGCACCTGGCGCTGCCGATCGAGGAGTACGCCGCCATCGACGGGTTCACCCGCGCCAACGACGCCTACATCGACGCGGCGGTGGCCCTGGGGGAGAAGGCCCTGCTCGGCGCGCTCGACAGCGCCGGGGTGGAGCCGCACGAGGTGGACCACGTCATGCTCTGCTCCTCCACCGGCGTCGCCACGCCCTCGCTGGACGCCCGGATCGCGCAGCGGGCCGGGCTGCGCCAGGACGTCAAGCGGGTGCCGGTGTTCGGGCTCGGCTGCGTCGCGGGCGCCGCGGGCCTGGCCAGGACGCACGACTACCTGACCGGGCACCCGGGCGAGGTGGCGGTCCTGGTGTGCGTCGAGCTGTGCTCGCTCACTCTCCAGCGCGACGACACCTCCCCGGCCAACCTGGTGGCCAGCAGCCTGTTCGGCGACGGCGCCGCGGCCGTGGTGGGGCTGGGCGACCGGCGCGAGGCCGAGTCGCCGGGGCCCGTGGCCGGGCCCCGGGTGACCGCCACCCGCAGCCGCCTCTACCCCGACACCGCGCGGCTGATGGGCTGGGAGGCGGGCGGCCACGGGCTGCGCATCGTGCTCGCCGCCGACCTGGTGGACACCGTGGAGAAGCACCTCGCCGACGACGTGGAACGCTTCCTGGCCCGCGAGGGGCTGACCCCGGACGACATCGCCACCTGGGTCTGCCACCCGGGCGGGCCCAAGGTCATCGACGCGGTCGCCGGGCTGTTCGGCCTGCCGGGCGACGCGCTCGGCCACACCTGGCGCTCGCTGCGGGAGCTGGGCAACATGTCCTCGGCCTCGGTGCTCAACGTGCTGGAGCGCACCATGGCCGGGCCCCGCCCCGAGCCGGGGGAGCCCGGCCTGCTGCTGGCCCTGGGCCCCGGCTTCTCCGCCGAGCTCGTGCTGCTCAGGTGGTGACCGCGCAGATGGTGACCGCTCCGATGGTGACGATGACCGGCTCCGCCGCCTGGTACCTGGTGCTGATCGCGCTGGTGTGCGCCGAGCGGATCGCGGAACTCGCCGTCTCGCGCCGCAACCTCGCCCGCGCGCGGCGGCGGGGCGGCGTCGAGTACGGCAGGGAGCACTACCCGTACATGGTGCTCGCCCACGCCGGCCTGCTGGTGGCCGCGCCGGCCGAGGTCGTGCTGCTGGACCGGCCGTTCCTGCCCTGGCTCGGCTGGCCGATGCTCGCCGTGGTGCTGCTCGCCCAGGCCCTGCGCTGGTGGTGCGTGAAGAGCCTGGGCGAGCGCTGGAACACCAGGGTGGTCGTCGTGCCCGGCATGCCGCTGGTGCACGCCGGGCCGTACCGGTGGCTGCGCCACCCCAACTACGTGGCGGTCGTGGCCGAAGGGCTCGCGCTGCCGCTCGTGCACACGGCGTGGATGACCGCGCTGACGTTCTGCGCGGTCAACGCCTGGCTGCTCGCCGTGCGCATCCGGGTCGAGGACACCGCGCTCGGCCGCGCCGCCGCCTTCCCCGGCGCCGGGCTCAGCCCAGACGGGCCAGCTCCTCCGCGGTGAGCTCCAGCTCGGCCGCCGCGGCCGAGTCGCGGATGCTCTCCGGGCGGCTCGCCCCCGGGATGGGGATCATGACGGGGCTTCGGGCCAGCTCCCAGGCCAGGCACACCTGCTGCGGCGAGACCCCGCGCTCGCGGGCGATCTCGGCGAACGGCGCCGCCTTGCCGCCCAGGTCGTCCGCGCGGCCGATGCCGCCGAGCGGCGACCAGGGCAGGAACGCCAGGCCCAGCTCCGCGCACACGTCCACCTCGGGCTCGCTGGTGCGGAACCGCGGCGAGTACTCGTTCTGCACGCTGACCAGGCCCTCGCCCAGGATCGAGTGCGCCAGCCTGATCTGCTCCGGATCGGCGTTGGAGATGCCCGCCGCCCGGATCTTGCCCGCCGCGAGCAGGTCGGCCAGCGCGCCGATGCTCTCCTCGTACGCCACCTTCGGGTCGGGCCGGTGGTGCTGGTACAGGTCGATCGCCTCGACGCCGAGCGCCTTGAGGGACCGCTCGCAGGCCCGCTTGATGTACTCGGCCCGGCCGTCCACGTCCCAGCCGCCGCCGGCGACCCGGGTGTGCCCGCCCTTGGTCGCGATCAGGACCCCGCTCGTGTCGCCGCCCCACGAGGCCAGCGCCTTGGCGACCAGCCGCTCGTTGTGGCCCACGTCCTCGGCCGAGGGCGTGTAGGCGTCGGCGGTGTCGATCAGGGTGATCCCGGCGTCGAGCGCCGCGTGGATCGTGCGGATCGACTGCTTCTCGTCGGGCATGTGCCCGGCCACGGACATCGGCATCGCGCCGAGCCCGATGGCACTGACCTGCCTGGTTCCGATCGTACGGGTCTTCATGCCCCCACCCTGCCCGCTGGAGCGCACTCCAGGTCAAGCGGGGCGGCGTACCAGGGTCATGACCGCCCACGCCGCCCCGGCGCCGGCCGCGTACCACAACAGGTCGGGCGCGTTGAACGAGGTGCCGAGCACCAGCCGGGCGAGCGCGCTGCGCGCCGACAGCTCCGCCGGCACCCCGGTGAGCTGGAACAGCTCCACCGCCCAGCTCGCCGCCAGGCCCAGGCCGGCCGCGACGGCCGGGCGCGCCCGCGGCGCGACCGCCACGACCAGCGTGACCAGCAGCACCGTGTAGAGCGCGTCGCCGGCGTGCTCGGCGAACGCGCCCGTGCCCACGGCGCGCACGCCGAGCCCGGCGGCGACGGTGGCCAGGGCGCACAGCAGGGCGAGGAGTCGTCTGGACCGCACCGGGACACCGTATAAGTGTTCCTCGCCATCGGCGGACGCGGTAAGGTCCGTGAACACGGTGGCCGGAAGGACGGTGTGATGCGGGCGCGAGGGGCGGGCCTTCTCCTCCCCGCTCTCCTTCTCGCCGCGCTGGCGGCCTGCGCGTCACCCGCCGCCGCGCCCGAGCCGCCCGACGACGCCTCGATCGTCTACTGCACGGCCTCGGACCGGGTCAACGCCCTGGTGGACGCGGCGGTGGCGCTGGGTGTGGCCGCACGGGCCGCCGGCGCGCCCGACCGGCTCGTGGCCGGCGGCAAGACCCTCACCGTCGCGGAGTGGCGCGCCGCCCGGCCGGGCGACTTCGCGCGGGCCTGCGCCGGGCTGGTCGGGGCGCGCTCGCCGGCTCCGGGCGGCGGCGGTCCGGGGGCGCTCGGCACGCTGCTCACCACGCTCATCACCACGTTGCTGCCGGTGCTGCTGGGCGCGGCCCTCACCATCGCGGGCGGCGAGCTGCGGGTCCGCGCCGACCAGCGGGCGCAGGACGGCATGCTGCTGCGCAAGGCGATGACCGACTTCGCCACCGCCTTCACCCAGTACGTCGAGGAGTCCGCCTCCGACTCGCCGCCCGCGCGCTCGCCGGTGCCGCCGTACCGGGCCGAGCTGAACGCCTGTCTGGTGCGCATGCAGGTGCGCCACCCGCGCAGGCCCGAGCCGCGGCGGCTGATCGAGGAGCTGGCCGCGCTGGAGGAGCTGCCCCGGGCCCGCTGGTCGGCCGGCGACAAGAGCGCCCTGCGCGACGGGCTGCTGGCCCGGCTGCGCGCGCTGCAGGTGGAGGTGGAGAAGGTCGCAGCGTCGCCCCGGCCGTGGGCGCGGCCGTGGAGGAGGGGAGGCGAGCGGTGAACGGGCGGCCCTGGCTCAACCCGATGAGCGTGCCCGGCTCCGCGCGGGGACGCACCCCGCCGCTGCGCGTGTGGGACGCCGAGAACTGCCCGCCCCACCTGTTCTCCGACGACATCGACGGCGTGGCCGAGTGCGTGACGGCCTTCCGGCGGGTGTTCGCCGACCCGGCGCGGGCGATGGAGGACGGCCACCTCACCTTGGTCACCGGCCCGTCGGGCACCGGCAAGACCTCGCTGCTCGGGCGGCTGGCGGCGATACTGGCCGAGGCCGAGCCCGGCACCCGGGTCTGCGACCTCACCTACGCCGGCTTCGACGTGACCGGCGAGGAGATCCGCCAGCAGATCATCCTCAAGGCGCTGCGCGAGCTGAACCTGGACGACGAGTCGCGCGACCGGCTGATCGGCCAGCAGGACGTGACCCCGTTCTTCGTGGACCTGACCAAGGCGCTGCAGGCCGCCGGGCAGTACCTCGTGGTGCTGCTGCCGCCGTCCCCGCCGCTGGAGGCCGTGGAGGCGATCAGGAACCGGCTGATCTCCGGCCGGGTCGTGTTCATGGTCGAGAGCAGCGAGACGGAGCTGGTGCCGCGGATCAGGCAGCGCTGGGAGCGCGTGCCCGAGAGCGTCGCGCTGCACCTGTCGCTGAGCGAGCTGGCCGTGGAGGAGGCCGAGCGGTTCATCGAGGAGCGCATCAGGCACGCCTCCGTCGGCGCCACCGTGCCGACCCTCAAGCCGGGCACCGTCGAGACCGTCTGCCGCGAGGCCAAGATCGTCACGATCCGCCGCCTGTACGGCATCTTCAACGACGCCTTCACGCTCGCTGTGAAGGAAAGGAGGCAGTCGATAGACTCGGAGTATGTGCTCGCCACGTACTTCGAGTACCTGACGGACCTCGACGCCCTGAGAGGGTGACCCCATGGCCGCCGGCGACAACCCCTTCCCCGACACGCCGTTCGTCACCATGGACGGCGTCGCCGCAGGTGGCCGGGCCACCGTGGTCACCTCCGCGGTGCGCACCGCGCGCGAGCTGATCGACGCCCGCGCGGGCGGCCCGGGGAGCGGCGGGCTCGTCCTGGCCATCGTCGGCGAGCCGGGCACCGGCAAGAGCCACCTCGCGGGCGACCTCGTGGCCCGCACCGCGAACCGGGCGCGCACCGAGCCGGGCCGCTCCCGGCAGTTACGGGTCGACGGCGCCGCGGGCGGCTTCGCCCGCGCCTACAGCGAGACCCTGATCGGCGAGCTGATCCGCGAAGAGGTGCTGGGCGACCTGGTGGAGGACTACTTCGCCGACGTCACCGCCTCCCACCTGGAACGCCTCGACGGGCTGCGCGACCGGCGCGAGCTGATCGAGGGGCTGCGCGCCCGCCACTACGACGCGCGCAAGGTCATCGAGCGGTTCTACCTGTCCGAGAGCGAGATCCGCGACGAGCTGCGCCGCCGGCTGCACGACGTCACCGGCCGCGACGACTTCTCCCGCGCGCTGGCCCTGCTGCACCAGGGCGGCTTCCAGACCGAGGTGTGGGCCTGGCTGGCCGGGCTGCCGCCGAGCGAGGCGCTGCGCGAGCGCGGCATCGTGCAGCCGATCGAGGGCGACCTCGGCGCGTTCGCCGCCTTCGGCACGCTCACCATGCTGTTCGCCCGGCAGGGCCACCGGCTGGAGCTGTTCGTCGACGAGTTCGACGCGATCGTGCCGTCCGGGCCCGGCCGCGAGGAGGTCGTGCGGGCGGTCAAGAAGCTCGCCGACGTGTTCATCGAGGCGGGCGGCCTGCTGGTCTTCTGCGCGCTGCCCTCGACCTACCAGAGCCTGCCCAGCGGGCTGCGCGACCGGGCGCACGAGGTGCGCCTGGCCCCGTTCGGCCAGGCCGAGACCGAGGACGTCATCCGGCTCTACCAGGACGGCGGCCTGTTCCCGCACACCCCGCACAGCGCGGCCGAGATCCGCCGGCTGTCCGGCGGCAACCCGCGCGAGATCCTGCGGCTGCTGCACCGCACCTGGCGCCCCGCCCCCGAGCTGACGGCCGGCCACATCCGGGCCTCGCTGCGGGTCGAGCCGCTGGAGCGGGCCGCCGGCCACGCCGAGGTGCGCCGGGTCATCGAGGACGCCCTGGTGTCCGGCGGCTGGCGCCCGCAGAGCGGGGTGCGCATGGCCGGGACCACCGTCGATCACTGGATCAGGCTGGCGGGCAACAAGGCGGTGGCGGTGCTGGTCGCCGACTCCCTGATCGACGAGGACGACGTCGCCCGGGTGCGCAGGCGGGTGGTGGCGCTGCGCGAGGAGCACCCGGCCACCGAGGTCGTGGTCGTCACCCGCGGCTACGCCGCGCCCGAGGACGCCCGCGCGGTGGCCGCCCTGGTGGGGCGCGACGTGCTGGCGGCCGGCGACGACCTCGGCGACGCGGTGCGGATTGCCGTCGAGGACGCCCGGCGGCGGCTGAGCGCATTCGCCCAGGACGAGATGGCCCTGGTCCTGGAGGGCCTGGAGCGGGCCAACCTGCAGCACATCGAGACCCAGCGGCTCGCCCGCGCCATCCTCGGCGAGGTCAGCGCGGGCTTCGACCGCCTCGCCGCCGCCGTCCCCGCGCCCGCCACACCGGGGGGCGCGCCGGCGGGGCCGCCGCCCCTGCCGCCCAGGATCGAGGAGCACTTCGCCGCCGCGTCCTCGGCCCTCGGCCTGCTCACCGACACCAGGAGCATGTTCGCCGGCCTGTTCCGCCCCAAGGGCCCCGACGCCCCCGCCGCCCGGGGGGTGCCGCGCGAGCGGCGGCTCACCCCCGAGCTGTACCAGGCGATCGGGGTCGCGGTGCTGTACCGGGGGCTGCTGGAGGAGTTCCGCGCGGCCGTGGCGGCCTGGTTCCGCGACGCCGCGCCCGACCGGACGCCGGGCCCGGCCGAGCGCGACGAGCTGCACCGCATCTGCTTCGACTTCACCACCGCGGCGCAGCGGCTGCCGCTGTTCCAGCTCGACCGGATCGCCGAGCAGGCGCCCTTCGCCGAGCCCGACGACGGCTACCGGCGCATCACCCGCAGCTACCGCCGCGCCACGGTCAAGTCGGCGCTCCAGGGGCTGGGCGACCGGGTCTTCCGCGCCGCCGTCGATCCCGCCCCGGGGTGACGCCCACGTCCACGGCTTGCCGTCACCGCTTCACGAGGCGGGCACGCGGGCGGCGGCCTCGGTCAGGCGGCGCTCGGCCCGGCGCACGGCCCGCTGCTCGGTGGTCACGCCGAACACGAACGTGCCCCGGGCGGGGAGCATCTGCGCGTACAGGGCGCCCTCCTGCACGTCCAGCACGATCCGCCGCACCCCCGAGGACGTGACCGGCCACAGCGTCTGGGCCAGCAGCGACATCTCGCGCCTGGTACGCGAGGCCGCCTCGGCGTAGCGCTCGCGGCGCGCGGCCGGCGACAGGCGGCCGGGCCGGGCCGCCGCCAGCGGATGGTCGAAGCGGTCGGCGTCGAAGACGTGCCGCCAGTCGCGGTAGCACGCGAGATAGTGCAGGTCGAGCGGGTGCAGCGCCGACTCGGCCAGCGCCCGCCCCCACCCCGGCGCCCCCTCGCTGATCCGCAGCTCCCAGCCGGGATCGACCGGCGGCAGCTCCCCGCCGGGGTCGCCGCCGGGATGCTCGTCGGGCTGGCCGAACACCTCCATCCGGATGTCGGTCATCAGCAGCGACAGCTCGCGGTCGGTGGCCGTCGCCGCGTCGCCGTCGGGCAGGCCGGCCGGCAGATACCTGACCGCGACCAGGTACTCGCCCGGCCGCACCCGGCCGCAGAACACCAGGCTCTCGGGGCCCTCGACGACCGTCCGCATCAGCTCGCCGGTGCGCAGCGCGGTCAGCGTCAGGTCGAACCGCTCGATCTGCGCCACGAGCTGCCGGGCGGCGTCGATGTGGGCCTGCCGCAGCCCGTCGTGCGGCTTGACCGGGCAGCGCTCGTGGTCGAACACGTCCAGCCCGAGCACCGCGAAGCCCTGGCGCACGTACACCATCGAGTGGGGGCCGTCGTGGTCGGCGAGCAGGTCCTCGCACCAGCGCACCACGTCGTCGAAGGCGATCAGGGCCTCACCGCCGCCCGGCCGGTCGGCCACGCCCCACTCGGGGGAGAAGTCGTGCACGGCGGGCCGGGCGGCGCGCCTGGGCCGCCGCTCGTCGCGCGGCACGTGTGCTGATGTCATCGCGGTCGGTCCCTCCCGGTGCCCCGGCGCGGCTCAGTGGCCGGGCAGCTCCACGTCGATGTCCTCGCGCGGCGCGGACGGGCGCTCGCCGCGGCGGCGCGCCTCGGTGTCGGCCAGGTTGGCCAGCACCGTGCGCACGCTGGGGTGGTCGGCGGGCAGCCGGGCCGCGAACCCGTCGGCGGCCTCGCGCTCCAGCTCCGCCGCGCTCTCCAGATGGCCCAGCCGGACCAGCGTGCCGGCGTGGTTGGCCATCGCGGCCAGCGTCAGCGGGTGCCAGGGGCTCAGCGCCGCGCGCAGCAGCCGCACCGCCTCCTCCCCGAGCTGCCTGGCCCGGTCCAGCTCGCCCGCCGCCCGCGCGTACACCGCCAGGTTCACCTGGCAGGCCATGACGTACGGCATGCCGTAGCCGCGGGCGATCAGCCGCGCGTGGGTGGCCTCGGCGCGCTCCACGGCGTCGGCCCGCTTGCCCGCCGCGTGCAGGTCGGCCGCCAGGCTCATCGCACAGGCCAGCGTGCCGACGTGCGCGTCGCCGTAGATTTTCAGGTACTCCTCGTAGGTGTCGGTGTCGCGGCGCAGCGCCGAGGCGGTGTCGCGGGTGTGCCGGGCCACGATCGCCAGCCCCGTCTGCGCCCGCAGCCGGATCTCGGCCGGGCCGGGGCTCTGGCCGAGGTGCTCCAGGGCCTCGGTGAGCCGGGCCTGCGCGGCCCGGTAACGGCCCAGGTCGCGCTGGTAGCGGGCGATCCGGCAGGCGCACATCCACAGGTCGGGGTGGTCGTCGCCGTACATCGCGCGCAGCCGGGCGAACTGCCGCTCGGCCAGGCTCAGGGCCTCCTCCGCGTCGCCGCACAGCGCCGCCGAGGCCATCAGGTTGGTCAGGGTGCCGGACGTCAGCGGGTGCCGGTCGCCGAGCAGCCGGCTCAGGTTGCTCCAGATCGCGTGGTCCTCGGCGTAGGAGGCGGCGTAACGGCCCTGCAGCCGCAGGTCGGCGGCGTAGCCCGCGGCCACCGTGAGCGAGACCGGGGCGCGGCTGCCGTCCAGCAGCCGCTGCTCCACCACGGCCGGCTCGCTCTGCGCCGCGGCCTCGCGGTTGCGTCCCAGCGAGCGGTAGATGTTGGCGAGCTGGGTGCGCATGCCCGGGACGTGCACGTCGGGCAGGCCGCCGCCGCGCGCGGCCGTCCACTGCTCGATCGCGCGCCGCGCCAGCGCCTCGCCCGCCTCCCACGACTCGCGGTCGTCGCGCAGCCACAGGAAGCGCACGTGGTTGACCAGCCAGGCGTGCACCGCCGGATGCGGGCTCAGGTGGGCGTCCAGCGGCACCACGTGCGGGCGCAGCTCGGCGTAGACGCGCTCGTTGCCCGGCAGCGTGTCGGGCGCGTACGCCGCCAGCGCCTCGGCCAGCGCCTCCTTGCGCGCCGCCATGTCGGGCAGCCGGGCGCGCACCAGCTCGCGGGTGAAGCGGTGCATCCGCACCGACTCGCGCTCGAAGTCGGCCCGCACCAGCGCGTGGCGGGTGAGCCGGGTCAGCACCGCGTCCACGACCAGCGGATGCGCGAGCCCGCCGCCGGCCGGCGCGTGCGCCGGATCGACGCCCGCGGCCGCGTCGGCGCGGACGCCCTCGCGGGCGGCGGCGCGGGTCTGCGGGGCCCGCAGCAGCCGGACGCCCACCCCCTCCTCCGACAGCAGCGCGCACGCCTCCAGGTACCACCTGGTCAGGTTGCCGCCCGGGTCGCCCGCCGCCGGGTCGTCGCGCGCGTCCTCCTCGGCCGCGGCCAGCGCCATGGCCACCACCGCCCGGCCCGCGGGGGACAGCTCCGGGTGCGGGCGCAGCCGCGACAGGCGCACCAGCTCCTCCCGGAACCGGGACTCGAACGCCGCCACCGCGGCGCTCGCCGCCTCGGCCGCCGCGTCGTTGACCGCGCGGCGGCGGCCGTGCTCGGCGCGCAGCCACGAGCCCGCCAGCTCCACCGCGAACGGCAGGCGCCCCACCAGGGCCGCCGCCGAGGCGAGCGCCGGGCGCATGGCCGGAGGCAGGGCCCCGAGCGGGTCCATGTGGCGCAGCAGCAGCTCCACGGCCTCGTCCTCGGTGAACTCGGCCACCTCGCAGCGCTCGTGCTCCTGCGGCCAGGGCGCCGAGCGCGTGGTGACCAGCACGTGACCGCCGCCCGCGCCGGGCAGCAGCCCGTCGAGCGCCGCCGGGTCGTCGGCGTTGTCGTAGACCAGCAGCCAGCCCTCGCGCCCGCCGGACAGGTGGCCGAGCGCCGCCCGCGCCGCGTCGCCGCCCGTGCGCAGCCCCAGCCGGTCGGCCAGGTCGCGCAGGCTGCGCCTGGCGGCCTCCGCGCCGTGCGCGGGCACCCACCACACCACGTCGTACGCGCCGCCGAACCTGCGCGCGTACTCGGCCGCCAGCTCGCTCTTGCCCCGGCCCGCCTCGCCGTCGAGCACCACCACCCGGCGGCCCGTGCCGGTGCCGAACCGGTCGCGCAGCTCCATCAGCGACCGCTCGCGGCCCACGAAGGAGCGCAGCGGCGGCGGCAGGTTGTGCACCGGAGGGTGTCCCGGGAAGCGGAAGCGCACCTCGTACTCGGGCAGCCGGGTGCCGAACCTGCGGGCCAGATCGACGTCGAGGGTCGCCTCGGTCCGGGCGCCCAGCTCCAGCTCCTCGGTCTCGGCGTTCCACCGGTGGACGCGCAGCCGCGCCTCGCGGGTGCGCGGCGCCCGCCGGTACGGCCCGCCGCGCGACCACCGCAGCGCCGGGTCGTCGTCGTCCTCCGCCCGCGCCCCGCGCACGTCGGCCACGGCGGTGTCGCGGGTGGGCCGCACGTCGCCCGCCGCGGCCATGGGATACAGCGGCGCGGCCAGCCCGCAGGTGTTCAGCCACTCCGCCAGCCACTCGGCCCACACCCTGCCGTCGGGCTCGTAACGCACCACGACCCGCGACAGCGCGGTCAGCTTGCCGTCGGTCAGCGCCCGCGCCAGCGCCTCGTACGCCGCCGCCAGCGTCGGCGACTCCTCCAGCGGCGCGGTGCCGTCGTAGTAGGTGTAGGCGGGCCAGAACGGGATCTCCATGTCCGACCAGAGCACGTCGTCGCCCGAGTAGGGCCGGAAGGCCGCCCGCACCGCCTCCCGCGCCCGCGCCAGCGCCCCCGGCTCCTCCAGCGCCACCTGCATCGCCAGCGGCCGGATGCGCGTCTCGCGCCCGGCCAGCGCGCCCACCAGGGCGGCCTGCTCGGCGGCCTCGGCGATGCCCTCCATCGACGGGCGGAAGCACAGCACCACCTGGTCGGCGCCCACGGCGGTCCGGCGCAGGGTCTCCTCGTCGCGGCTCGGCACGTCCACCAGCACGTAGTCGTAGCCGGCGCCGGGCGCGGGCGGGGGCGCGGCGGGGCCGTAGAAGTCGATCCAGTGACCGGCGGGGGAGCGCAGCCGCAGCGGCACGCTCTCGTCGCCGCCCTCGGGCGGCAGCCGGCGGCGCAGGCAGCGGCGCAGGTCGGAGGGGTCGCGCCCGGGATCGACCACGGCCACCCGCATGCCGCCCCCGGCCAGCAGCAGCGCGAGCTGCGCCGTGGTCACGGTGCGGCCGAGACCCTCGCGCACCGCGTAGAACACGACCACACGTGCCACACGAGCCTCCTCCTCGCGCCCCATCGCGGGACCGCGGGTCCTCCGGCCGTCAGGTCTCGTCGAGCGGGCTCGGAGATCCCTGGCTGAAATCGGTGTTGTAGACGTCGGAAATACCGGCGTTCTCACGGTAGATCCGCCGCAGGGACTCGGCCAGCACCGACGGCGGCATGGCGGCGATCCTCTCGATGTCGAGCCCGGTCAGATCGACGAGGTCGGAGCGGACGACCGGCGCCCCGGCCGGGCGCTCGCCGGGCGGGCCGTCGCCCCGTGCGGCGCGTTCTGCGCGCGGGGCGGCGTCGGCGGAGCTACTGTCGGATATCCCCATCGCTCCCCGAGTCTATGGGGGAGCGGCGCGGCATGGCGGCGCGCCGGGGACGTTGACGGGGATTCCCATCCGTGATCTATATGAGGGTGCGTGCGATCGGTGAAGGGACGAGGAGCCGTGCCGGGCGTCGAGGAGGATCGGCCCGCGCCCAGCGGTGAACCCCTGGGGCCAGGGCCGTTCCGGGTGTTCGTCCTGAAGATCCACGGCAGGTGCGACCTGTCGTGCGACTACTGCTACGTCTACCGGGGAGCCGACCGGCGGTGGGCGCGGCGGCCGGTCGTCATGCCCCGCCAGGTCGCCGAGCGGGCCGCGGCGCGCATCGCCGAGCACGTGCGCCGGCACGCCCTGCCCGCGGTGCGGGTGGTGCTGCACGGCGGCGAGCCGCTGCTGTGCCGGCCCGAGCAGATCGAGCACGTCGTACGCCGGGTGCGCGCCGAGGTGGGCGGCGACGCGCGGGTCCGCGTCCAGATGCAGACCAACGGCGTACGGCTCGGCGAGGTCTACCTGCGCCTGCTGGACCGGCTGGACGTGCACGTCGGGGTCAGCCTCGACGGCGGCCCGTCCGCGCACGACCGGCACCGCCGCACCGCCTCCGGCCGGGGCAGCCACGAGGCCGTGGCGGCCTCCCTGGCCCGGCTGCGCGCCGAGCCCTACCGTCACCTGTACGACGGCCTGCTGTGCGTGGTGGACCTGGACAACGACCCCGTGGCGACCTACGAGGCGCTGCTGGAGCACGAGCCCCCGGCCGTGGACTTCCTGCTGCCGCACGCCACCTGGACCACGCCGCCGCCCGGCCGCGCCGCCCCCGGCGCCACCCCGTACGCCGACTGGCTGGGCGCCGTGTTCCGCCGCTGGTACGGCGCCGAGCGCAAGGAGACCCGGGTCCGGTTCCTGGAGGAGATCATCAACCTGCTCCTCGGCGGCACCTCCGCGCTCGGCACCCTCGGCCGGTCCGCGCAGTCGATCGCGGTCGTCGAGACCGACGGCGGCATCGAGCTGAGCGACCAGCTCAAGGTGGCCTTCGAGGGCGCGGGCGACACCGGGCTGAACGTGCTCACCGACCCCTTCGACGCGGTGTCCGCCCTCCCGCAGGCCGCGGTCCTGCACCCGGCCGCCGCCACCCTGTGCCCCACCTGCGCCGCCTGCGACCTCGTGCGCGTCTGCGGCGGCGGCGACCTCGCCCACCGCTACCGGCGCGGCGGCGGCTTCGCCAACCCCTCGGTGTACTGCCCCGACCTGTACGCCCTCATCGGCGAGATCCGCGACCGCCTGACCCGCGACGTGGCCGCCCTCCGCGCGGCCCCGGGATGACCGGCCCGCCGGCGCATGATCCCGCCCCGCCACGCCCTCCCGGCCCCGCTGCTGACCGCGCTGTCCCACGGCGGAGGCGGCGCCGAGGCGGCCTCGCACCTGGCCGCCGCCGAGCACAGCAAGCACCTCCTGCTGCTGGCCGGCGCCCTGCACGCCTCTGGCGGCGGCGCCGGCACGCCCCCGGCCGAGGCCCTGCGGGTGCTGGCCGAGGCCGAGCGCGCGGATCGGGAGGCCGTGCGCGAGGTGATCACCTACCCGGCGACGGGCGCGTGGGCCGCCGCCACGATCATGCGCGGGCGCGGCGCCCCCGACGCCGTACGGGCGGGCTTCCCGGCCTGCGTGGCCGCCGCCGCGGCGCTGCGCACCGGCACGCGCGCCACGCTGCTCCTGCCCGCCGCCCGCGGCCCCACGGCGGCCCCCGGCACGCTCGCGACCGTGCGGCTGCCCTCCCTCGGCCGGGCCGTGTTCGGGGTGCCGTGCGAGACCGTGCTGTTCCGCTCCGGCCCGGGCGGCGGCGAGCTGATCGCCGACGGCCTCCGCCTGCCGATCGCCCCGGACGCGGGCCCGGCCGGGGCGGGCCCGGCCCGCTGGGAGGCGATCCGGCGCATGGACCTGGCCCCCGACACGGCCGGCTTCCCGGTGGCCCTGGACGACGTCGGCGGCTACGCGCTCCCGGGCGCCCCCGCCCCCGCCGGCCGTCTCGGCGCCGCCGCGGCCCGCCACTGGGAGGAACGCCTGCGCGCGGGCTGGCGCCTCCTGACCCGCGAGCACCCGGGACCCGCCGCCGAGATCCGCTCGATCCTGAAAGCGGTCGTCCCCCTCACCGGCCCCGGGGAGCGGCCGCCCGGCGGCTCTGTGCCCGGCTCAGGGGCGGCGGGGGAGCGGTGGCCGGCCGGCGCCAGTGCGACCGCGCGGGCGGCGTTCGGGGCGATGGGGCTGAGCCCGCCCGGCGACGCGGTCGCCACCGCCGTGGCGCTGGTGCACGAGGCGCAGCACGCCAAACTGGCGGCGCTCATGGACCTGTACGAGCTGACCGTCCCCGGCGGCGACGGCGGCCCGCTGCTGTACGCGCCCTGGCGGATCGACCCGCGCCCGCCCGCCGCCGTGCTGCACGGCTGCTACGCCCACCTCGGCGTCGCCGCCTTCTGGCGGGTGCACCGGCACACCGAGCCCGATCCCGGCGCGTCGCTGCGCGCCCACGCCGAATACGCGCACTGGCGCGAGGCCACCCGCCGCGCCGCCCGCACCCTGCTCGCCGGCGACCGGCTCACCCCCATGGGCCGCCGGTTCGCCACCGGCATCCTCCGGGCCGCCGAGGCCATGTCCGCCGACCCGGTCCCCGCCCCCGCCGCCGCCCTGGCCCGTGCCGCCGCCGCCCGCCACCGCGCCCGCTGGCTTCACCGCAACCACACCCAGACCTGAAGAAGGTGGGAGCCGAGCACCCATGCGGGGTGTGCTCCGCACGGGTGGGCGCGATCCGCATCCCACGGCCCTGCACGGCCCTCATTCCCCCGCGCGCCCCGCACCGGGCCGGGTGGGGGGTCAGTGGCGGCGGCGGGGGTAGATCGCCTGGACGGTGGCCAGCGCCCAGCGCATGCGGCCGGCCGCGAGGTCGGGGTAGTCCCCGTAGCAGGCGGCTACCTGGGCCGCGCAGCCGCGCGTGCCCCCGTGGGCGCGCACGGACGTCCTGATGGCGGCGGTGGCCTCCTCCCGGCTCGGCCGGGTCGTCGCCGACAGCGAGCCGGCGAAGAGGGCTTCGGCGCGTGCCGCGGTGAGAATTCCGGCTGTGCCTGCCATGATCTGCTCCCCGGTGATGGAACCCTGTGTCCGGAAGGCGGGATGCCGGAGTGGTGCCCGGCTCCGGCATCCGCTGCCAGAACGACTCTCTCCCGCAGGAGGGGTTCCGTCCGCGTACTTCGGCACGCGCCCGGTGTGTCGTCGTGCACGCCCCGCGGCGTCAGGGCCGGGGCGGCGCCTCGCCGGGACGGGCCGGGTTGCGGTGCGAGGGGCCGTGGGCGTCGCGGCAGTGGGCGCCGCGGTCGTCGCCGCCGATCGTGAGCAGCTCCGGAGGCGCGTGGTCCACCTGGAGCGTGGTGTGGTCGATCGCGTACTCCTCGTGCACCATGCGCTCGGCGGCCTGGCGTACGGCGTGGCAGTCGGCGCCCGGCGCGACCAGGATGTGCGCCGACAGCGCGGCGTATCCGGAGGTGACCTCCCAGATGTGCAGGTCGTGCACCTCGACCACGTCGTCGAGGGCGGCGGTGCGGCGGCCGATCTCGGCGGGGTTCATGCCGACGGGGGCCGCCTCCATGAAGACCCGGGCCGCGGCCCGCACCAGGCCCCAGCCCGCCTTCAGCATCAGCGCGGCCACGACCAGCGCGGCGATGGCGTCGGCCCGGCCCCAGCCGGTCAGCCAGATGACGACGCCGGCGGCGGTGGTGGCGATGAAGGCGTACAGGTCGTTGAGGATGTGCTGGAAGGCGCCCTCGACGTTCAGGCTGCCGCGGTCGGCCCGGTTGAGCAGCCAGGTGGCGCCCAGGTTGACCGCGATTCCGGCCAGGCCGGTGACGACGACGTACAGGCCCTCGACCTCGGGCGGGGCGATCAGGCGGCGGATGCCCTCGTACACGAAGTACGCGGCGAGCAGCAGCAGCGTGATGCCGTTGACCTGGGCCGAGATGATCTCGGCGCGTTTGAGCCCGTAGGTGAACCCGCCGCGCGGCGGCCGGGCGGCGATGCGCATCGCGACCAGCGCGAACACGATCGCGATGGCGTCGGTCAGCATGTGGCCCGCGTCGGAGATCAGGGCCAGCGACCGCGCGATGACGCCGACGACCACCTCCACGGCCATGAAGCCCACGATGAGCGCCAGCGCCCCGGCCAGGTAGCGCCGGTCGGCGTCCCGCGCCACGAGGTGCCCGTGCCCGTGGCCGTGCCCGTGGCCGTTGCCCTGGCCGTGCCGCTCATGCCCGTGCCGCTCATGCCCGTGCCGCCCGTGCCCGGCGCCGGGACCGGCGGCCGGGGTGGGCGTGCGCTCACCCATCGCCGCCGCCGTCCTCTTCGTGGCGCATGTGCGTGATGGCCAGGTCGAAGAGCATCCGCACGTGGGAGTCGGCGAGCCGGTAGTACGCCATGCGCCCCGACCTGCGCACCTTCACCACGTGGTGCATGCGCAGCAGGCGCAGCGCGTGGGAGGCGGCCGACATGCTCTGCCCGGTCGCCGCCGCGAGGTCGCACACGCACATCTCGCCGCCCTCCAGCAGCGCGGCCATCATGCGCAGCCGTCCGGGGTCGGCGAGCAGCGCGAAGACCTGGGCGAGGTTCTGCACGGTCTCCTCGCCGGGCATGGCCTGCCTGACCGAGGACACCCGCGCGGCGTCCACCACGGGCGTCGCGCAGGCATCGGGGTTCAGGGCCACGACATTTGAACGCTCCTTCACATGTTCAAGGATAGGTAAGCCTTGCCTGTCTGTCGAGAGTGTCGTTCTGAACCCTGATTACCGGGTTTTGTCAAACAACATTCGGACGCGTGTGGATTCATTTATGATCCAACACTTATGTGGCCCGGTGACGGTAGGGCGTGGATCTGATGCGGGGCGTGATGGCGCGCCGTGGGGGTGAGCGAGACTGATGGATGCCGGCAACCTGCCCGGATCGCATGGGGAGCACGTGCTCCAGTCGCTGTTCGGCACGAGGGCGCGGGCCGAGGCGTTCTACGGCCGGCAGATGTCCGATCGGCTCACGCCCCGGATGCGCGAGTTCGTGGCCCGGCAGGAGATGGCCTTCGTCGGCACCGCCGACGCCGCCGGGAACTGCGACACGACGTTCCGGGCCGGGCCGCCCGGGTTCGTGCGGAGCATCGACGACGCCACGCTGGTCTACCCGGAGTACCGGGGCAACGGCGTGCTCGCCAGCCTCGGCAACATCCTGGAGAACCCGCACATCAGCCTGCTGTTCATCGACTTCTTCGAGGACCTGGTCGGGCTGCACGTGAACGGGCGGGCCAGGATCACCACCGCCCTGGACGCCGAGCGCCGCTACGGCCTGCGCGAGGAGCGGGTCGAGCGGTGGGTGGAGGTGGACGTCGAGGAGGCGTACATCCACTGCTCCAAGCACATCCCCAGGCTGGCCAGGAAGGAGCGTGCGGACGGGCCGCGGCCGGCCGCCGGCGACTACTACGGCGTGGGCGAGGGGCGGCCGGTCGGGACCTCATGAGCGGGAGCGGGATGAGCGACACGGGAGTGGACATCGCGGCGATCCGGCAGGGCTGGGCGCTCGTCGAGGGCAGGGCCGAGAGGGTGGCCGCCGATTTCTACGGCATGCTGTTCTCCCGCTACCCGCGGGTCCGCGAGATGTTCCCCGCCGCCATGGACGCCCAGCGCGACCGGCTGCTGCGCGCGCTGACCCAGGTGGTGCTGAACCTGGAGGACGGCGCCGGCCTGCGGGAGTACCTGGGGCAACTCGGCCGCGACCACCGCAAGTACGGCGTGCTGCCCGAGCACTACGCCCTGCTCGGCACCTGCCTCATCGGCGCGATGCGCGCCAACGCCGGTGGCGCCTGGACCGCCGCGCACACCGCCGCGTGGGCCGCGGCGTACGACCTGATCGCCGGGATCATGGTGGAGGCCGCCGAGCGCGACGCGCTGACGACGCCGCCCTGCTGGGAGGCCGAGGTCGTCGGGCACGACCTGCGCGCCGACGACCTCGTCGTGATCCACGTGCGGCCGTCCGCGCCGTACCCGTTCCAGGCCGGCCAGTACGCCACGCTGCAGACGCCGCACTGGCCCCGGGTGTGGCGGCCGTACTCCATCGCGAACCCGCCGCGCGCCGACAACCTGCTCTCCTTCCACGTACGCGTGGTCCCCGGCGGCTGGGTCAGCACCGCGCTCGCCTACCACACCAGGATCGGGGACACCTTGCTGCTCGGCCCGCCGCGCGGCTCGATGGTCCTCGGTCCCGGCGGCGCCTCGCACCTGCTGCTGGTCGCCGGGGGCACCGGGCTCGCCCCGCTGAAGGCCATCGTGGAGGAGACCGCCTGGATGCCCGACCGCCCCTCCGTGGACCTGATCCACGGCGTACGGTTGCGCAAGCAAGCGTACGATCTGCCGGACCTGTTGCGTCTGCGTCAGCGGCACGGCAGGATGCGCTTCGTGCTCGCCGTCTCAGACGACCCGGCCCACGGTCCCCGCGAGAGCGTCGCCGACGCCGTGGCCAGGCACCGGGTCGACGCGGGCGGCGAGGTGTTCGTCTGCGGCTCGCCGGGCATGGTCAGGGCCTCGACCGAGCGGCTGCTCGGGCTCGGCGTCCCGCCGCAGCGCATCCACACCGAGTCCGTGGACCCCTCGGGGCTCGTGCTGCCGCCGGTGAGCCCGTACTCTCGACGGTGACACGGGGGGGAGAGCGACCGAGCCCGACGCCGGAGGAGTCATCACGCCAGGGGAACCATTACGCGAGCACGACCCGCGTCTGATCGGCGGCTACGAGGTCCTCGCCCGCCTGGGCGAGGGCGGCATGGGCACCGTCTACCTCGCCCGCGCCGGGCAGGCCGCGCCGGGGGCGGGACGGCTGGTCGCGATCAAGGTCATCCGGCGCGCCGTCGCGGAGGACCCGGGCTTCCGGGCCAGGTTCGAGCGCGAGGTCGCCAACGCGCGCCGCGTCGCCTCGTTCTGCACCGCCGAGGTGCTCGACCACGGGCTGAGCGACGGCCGCCCGTTCATGGTGACGGAGTACATCGAGGGCGTGCCGCTGTCGGATCAGGTCGAGCGGCACGGCCCGCTCTCGGCCGGCACTCTGTACGGCGTGGCGGTCGGGGTCGCGGCGGCCCTGACCGCGATCCACGCCGCCGGGCTGGTGCACCGCGACCTCAAGCCCGCCAACGTGATGCTCTCGCTGTCCGGCCCGCGCGTGATCGACTTCGGCATCGCCCGCGCGGCCGACGCGCTCGCCCGGCACACCAGCCCGGGGCAGCTCGTCGGCAGCCCCGGCTACATCGCGCCCGAGCAGCTCGGCGGCGGCGAGATCACCGCCGCGGCCGACATCTTCGCCTGGGCCTGCCTGGTGGTGTACGCCGGGACCGGCCGCCACCCGTTCGGCGCCGGCACCGTCGCCGAGCTGGCCGCCCGGGTGCTGTACGCCGAGCCGTCCGTCGGCCCGCTCGACCCGCCGCTGGACGCCCTCGTACGCCGGGCGCTGTCCCGCGACCCGGCGGCCCGGCCCTCGGCGGAGGAGATCCTGGTCGCGCTGGCGGGCGGGCGCGGCGCGCAGGCGGGGCCCGGCGACCCCGACCGGGCCGCGAGCGCCGTGCTGACGGCCTCGTGGCACCTGCCCCCGGACGCCGCCCTCCCGTCGGTCCCGCCGATCCCCTCGGTGCCGTCGGTGCCGTCGGTGCCGCCCGCGCCGACCCGGCCTGAGGCCCCGGGCACCCTGCCGCCCGTGCCGGCGCACACAGGGCACAGCGCGCCCATAGGGCACGCGGCGCACTCCACGCACTCGACGCACACCATCCCGGAGAAGCCGCTCCGGCGCGGGGGCCGCGCCCGGAAGGTGCTGGTGCCCCTCACCGCGGCGCTCGCCGCCGCCGCGGTGGCCGCGGCCACGGTGTTCTTCGTCCGCTCCGGCGACGGCACGCCCACCTCTCCGCCCACGGCCGCGCCGGGCACGTCCGCCCCGGGCACGTCCGCGCCCCCGGCCGCGGGCGACGGGCCCAAGACCCTCACGGTGTGGATGATGGGCGATCGGACCTCCACCAAGGAGCTGTTCCTGGAGGGCGTCGAGCGGGAGTTCCGCAAGCAGTACCCCGAGACCGACGTGAAGGTCACGTACGTGCCCTGGGCGCAGGCGCTCCAGCGGTTCCGGGCGGCGCGCGCGGGCGGCGACGCGCCGGACGTGACCGAGATCGGCAACACCCACGTCGGGGGCCTGATCGACGCCGGGGCGCTGGCCGACATCACCGCCGAGATGGCCGCCTGGCGCGAGGGCGGGGGACTGGACCAGAAGGCGGTCGCGGCCGACCGGAGGGACGGGCGGACCTACGCCATGCCGTGGTACACCGGCGTGCACGGCATCTGGTACCGCAAGGACTGGTTCGCCGAGCTGGGCCTGGAGCCGCCGCGCTCGTGGGCCGGGCTGGTCGCCGCGGCCAAGGCCATCCAGAAGGCCAAGGGCGTGCCGGGCATCGGGGCGCCCACCCGCCAGACGTACGCGATCATGAGCTGGATCTGGGGCGCGGGCGGCGATGTGGCGGTGCGGCGCGACGGCAGGTGGCGGGGCGTGATCGACTCGCCCCAGGCCGCCGCCGGGGTCCGCTTCTTCACCGGCCTGGTCACCGACGAGCGCGTCGCGCCGGAGGCGTACATCGGGCGGTACCCGCTGAACGGGCCGCTGCAGGACTTCGTGCGCGGCCGGCTCGGCATGTACGTCGACGGGAGCTGGATGCTGTCCGACCTGGAGAAACGCGCCCCCAAGGAGCGCGGCAACTTCGCGATCTTCCCGATCCCCGCCCGCGAGGGGGGAGCGGCGCCGGTCTTCGGCGGCGGCTCGGAGCTGGCGGTGTGGGGCAAGAGCCGGGCCAAGAAGGCCGCCTTCGCCTACCTCACCCACCTCAACAGCCGGGCCAACTCCATGAAATTCGCCGACACCTTCAGCTACACCTCGCGCTACGCGGGGGTGGTCCCGGCCGGCGAGGCGCTGCGGTCCCTCGCCCAGGTGACCGGCGACATCCGCACGGCGCCGGAGACACCGGGCTGGACCGCGGTGGAGAGCACCGTCATCCCCGGCGCGATGGCCGCGATCATGCGCGGCGCGTCCGCGGACGCCGAGCTGGCCCGCGCCGCGCGCGAGATCACCCGCCTGCTCAACGAGGGGGACTCCGGAGGCTGACCGCCCCGATCCGCAGCCAACCCCACAGGTCGCGTTCACACGCGGTTTACCAAGGCTTCCTAAGGTGCGTGGGCATGAACTGGAAGCGCAGGGTAAACGCGACGCTCGAAGGGATCACGGGCTACAACTTCACGCGAGCAGGCAACGTCCGCAAGCGACCGGCGGCGGCCGCGGCGCCGAAGCCGCCGCAGCCGACGGTCGTGCTGCCGCGGCGCGCGCCGGGCGACAAGGTGCGCCCGCCCGTGGACCCCGTCGCCGACCGCCTGCTGAAGGCCCCGGTGTTCGTGCTCTCCTCGGTACGGTCGGGCTCGACCCTGCTGCGCGTCATGCTGAACAGCCACTCGGAGATCCACGCCCCCCATGAGGTGCACGTGCGCCGGGTCACGGTCAACCTGCCCACCGAGCCCGTGCAGCAGGCCATGGAGGCGCTCGGCCACACCCAGAGCGACGTGGAGCACCTGCTGTGGGACCGGCTGCTGCACCGGGAGCTGGTCCGCAGCGGCAAGCGCATCCTGGTGGAGAAGACCCCGAGCAACGTCTTCGCCTACAAGCGCATCGCCACCTGCTGGCCCGATGCCAGGTTCATCTTCCTGCAGCGTCACCCGCTGTCGATCGCGACGTCCTGGCACGAGGCCGACCCGGAGAAGCGGCCGATGTCCGAGGCGGTGCCGCACACGCTGCAGTACATGAAGTACCTGGTGGACGCCCAGCGCGACCTGGACGGCCTGACCGTGCGCTATGAGGACCTGACCCGCGACCCCGAGACCGAGACCAGGCGCATCTGCGCGTTCCTCGGCGTGCCCTGGGAACCGGGTATGATCAACTACGGCGACAAGCAGCACGGCGAGTTCGTCAAGGGCATCGGCGACTGGAGAGACAAGATCCGCAGCGGCACGGTACAACCGGGCCGCCCGCTGCCCGACGCGGCCGACGTGCCACCCGAGCTGGTGCCCATCTGCCGGATCTGGGGTTACCTGCCCCCCGAGACCGAAGATGTGTCCCAGGCGGAAGGAAACTCGCACGTGAGCGAGAGACTCACCGCCGGGTGAGCTTGCGGCCGGGGGAACTGGACGATTATCCAGGCAACACTCAGGAAGCGTTGTTAGCCTCCCTCGCCATGAACTGGAAGCGCAAGGTAAACGAAACGGTCGGTGAACTGACCGGATTCCGCTTCAGCCGC
This sequence comes from Thermocatellispora tengchongensis, assembly GCF_014202315.1. Lineage (GTDB taxonomy): Bacteria > Actinomycetota > Actinomycetes > Streptosporangiales > Streptosporangiaceae > Thermocatellispora > Thermocatellispora tengchongensis. The sequence continues at coordinate 152,749 of NZ_JACHGN010000027.1, forward strand.
GTCCAGAAGATCCCGGAACGCCCCCCGGCCGCCCCCGAACGTCCCGCCACCGCACCCGACGAGCAGGTCCGGCCGCCGGCCGACCCCAAGGTGGACCGGCTCGTCTCGCCGGTCTTCCTGATCTCGCCCGTGCGGTCGGGATCGACCCTGCTGCGGGTCATCCTCAACAGCCACTCGCAGATCCACGCGCCGCACGAGCTGCACGTACGGCGGCTCGCGGTGGGGTTCGGCACCTCCCTGGCCGAGAAGGCCATGGAGGCGCTCGGGCACAACCAGGCCGATCTGGAGCACCTGCTCTGGGACCGGGTGCTGCACCGGGAGCTGGTGCGCTCGGGCAAGCGGATCGTCGTGGACAAGACCCCCGCCAACGCCTTCGCCTACAAGCGGCTGGCCGCGTGCTGGCCGGAGGCGCGCTACATCTTCCTGCTGCGCCACCCGATGTCGATCGCGCAGTCCTGGCAGGAGGCCAGCCCCGACAAGCGCGACTTCGAAACCGCGGTCGCCGACGCGCTGCGCTACATGAAGGCGGTCCAGCGGGCGCGCCGCGCGCTCGACGGGCTGACGGTGCGCTACGAGGACCTGACCGCCGACCCCGAGGCCGAGACCAGGCGGATCTGCGAGTTCCTGGGCGTGCCCTGGGAGGCCGGGATGCTGGAGTACGGCGGGCGCGACGACTTCCGCAAGGGGCTCGGCGACTGGAAGGACAAGATCCGCTCCGGCCAGGTGCAGAAGGGCCGCGAGCTGCCCCCGGCCGAGCGGGTGCCCGCCGAGCTGCGCGGCATCGCCGAGGCGTGGGGCTACCTGGGCAAGGACGTCCGGTGAAGCCGCACGCCGAGGTCGAGGAGATCTGGCCCGGCGACGGGCGCGTGCGCGTGCTCGGCCTCGTGCACGGCCTCGACGCCGAGGGCGGGCTGGAGTCGCTCGGCGAGTGGCGGGCGGCGCTGGTCCTGCGCGAGCCGGCGGGCCCCGAGCTGGACTACCCCGCGACGGTCAGGGGGAAGAGGTTCGAGCTGTCGGTGCCCATCGGCGACCTGATCGCGCCGCAGGCGCCCGACAAGGGCGTGTGGGACCTGTACCTGCGGGCCGGCGACAGGCGGCTGCGCGTGGGCAGGCGGCTCGACGACATCCGCGACAAGGCCTCCATCATGGTGTTCCCCGCACAGCTCATCCCCGTAGACGAAGGGTTCGTCCACGTGCGTCCGCGTTACACCGTCAACGAGAACGTCTCCATCGACTATTGGTACGGCCCATGAGGATCCGCTATCTCCTGCTGCACGCCTACGGCATGGGGGGCACGATCCGCACGGTGATCAACCAGGCCAACGCCATGGTCAGGGCCGGGCACCAGGTCGAGCTGGTCAGCGTGGTGCGGCGGCGCGACCGCCCGCAGTTCGCCCTCGACCCCCGGGTGAAGCTCTCGGCGCTGGTGGACCAGCGCGGCGGGGTCGCGCCGCCCTCGCTGGGCGCGCGCATGCGCCGCAAGCTGCGCGGCCGGATGGTGCCCAGCGGCGAGTTCGCCATCCGCTACTTCACCCCCGACGTCGAGAAGGCCGTCATCGACTTCGTCGGCGGGGTCGATGACGGGGTCCTCGTCACCACCAGGCCGGGGCTCAACCTGCTCGCCGCCCGCTTCGCGCCGCGGCGGGCCGTACGCGTGGCGCAGGAGCACATGAACCTGGCCACCCACCGCCCCGACGTGCGCCAGGCGGTGCTGCGCCACTACCGGGCCTTCGACGCCGTGGTCACCCTGACCGAGACCGACCGCAGGGAGTACGAGCAGGCGCTGCCGGGCGTGCGGGTCGAGCGCATCCCCAACGCCGTGCACAAGGTGGACCACCCCCACTCCGACCAGACCGGCAAGATCGTGGTGGCCGCCGGGCGGCTGTTCGCGCAGAAGGGCTTCGACCTGCTCATCCCGGCCTTCGCGGGCGTGGTGAAGCGGCACCGCGACTGGCAGCTCCGCATCTACGGCACCGGCCCGAAGAAGGACGAGCTGCGCGCGCTGATCGAGGAGCACCGGCTGTACAACAACGTGTTCCTGATGGGCCGCACCGAGCACTTCGACGAGGAGCTGCGCAAGGCGTCGCTGTTCGTGCTCAGCTCCCGTTTCGAGGGCCTGCCCATGGTGATGATCGAGGCCATGTCGCACGCGCTGCCGATCGTCAGCTTCGACTGCCCGACCGGCCCGGCCGACGTGATCACCCACGGCGTAGACGGCCTGCTGGTGCCGCCCGAGGACGTCGCCGGGCTCACCGCCGCGCTCAACCAGCTCATCGGCGACAGGGACGCCAGGCTGCGCATGGGCGCCGCCGCGGCCAAGACCGTGCTCGACTACGCCCCCGACGCGGTCATGCCCCGCTGGGAGTCGCTGTTCCGGGAGCTGTTGTCCCGCCGCTGACGCGCCGCCCTGGCGCGTCGGCGCGCGGGGCGGGCCCGGCTCATTACAATCCCGCGGGGTGAACCGCATGCTGCACGGCATCGATGTGTCCAACTGGCAGGGCGACGTCGACTGGGAGCGGCACGCCCGCGACGGCGTCGCCTTCGCCTTCGCCAAGGCGAGCGAGGGCGGCGACTACACCGACACGTGGTTCGCCCGCAACTGGGCGGGCATGCGGGAGAACTGGCTGGTCTGCGGCGCCTACCACTTCGCGCGGCCGAAGGGCGACCCGGGCGAGCAGGCCGAGCACTTCCTGGGCGTGATCCGCGCGGCGGGCGGGCTGCGCCGCGGCGACCTGCTCGCGCTGGACCTGGAGGACGCCGACGGGCTGCCGCCCGCCAGGGTGGCCAGGTTCGCCCGCCGCTGGTGCCGGGCGGTCGAGGAGCGCAGCGGCGTGCGCCCGTTCGTCTACACCTTCGTGGCCTTCGCCGAGGACGGCAACTGCGCCGGGCTGGCCGAGTACCCGCTGTGGATCTCCAGCCCCGGCTCCCCGAAGGGCAGGCCGCACGTGCCGCCCCCGTGGGACTCCTGGCGCCTGCACCAGTACGCGCACAGCCCCATCGACAAGAACGTCTTCGCGGGGTCCCGGCGCGAGCTGACCTCGCTGGGTCTCGACCCCCGGTAACATGCGTGGTAATCACTCATCCTCAGCGATCTAGGAGCAACCGTGTCTGCCGTCGCCGAACTGCGCATCACCCTCGCCGGAGCCGAGCGTGTGGTGGCGGAGGGCACGACGTACGGCGAGGTCCTCGAGGCCGACGGCCGCACGGTCGTCGCCGCCCGCGCCGACGGCGAGCTGAAGGACCTCGCCGCCCAGGTCGCCGACGGCGAGACGATCGAGCCGGTCGCCATCGACAGCCCCGACGGCCGCGCCATCCTGCGCCACTCCACCGCCCACGTCATGGCCCAGGCGGTCCAGGACCTCTTCCCCAAGGCCAAGCTGGGCATCGGCCCGCCGGTCGAGAACGGCTTCTACTACGACTTCGACGTCGAGAGCCCGTTCACCCCCGATGACCTCAAGCGCATCGAGAAGCGCATGCGCGAGATCGTCAAGCAGGGCCAGACCTTCGCCCGCCGTCCCGTCTCCGACGACGAGGCGCGGGCCGAGCTGGCCGCCGAGCCGTACAAGCTGGAGCTGATCGGCCTCAAGGGCGGCGCGGCCGAGGCCGGCGAGGGCGCCGAGGTCGAGGTGGGCGGCGGGCAGCTCACCATCTACGACAACCTCGACCCCAAGAGCGGCGAGCTGTGCTGGAAGGACCTGTGCCGCGGGCCCCACCTGCCCTCGACCCGGGTCATCCCGGCCTTCAAGCTGATGCGCACCGGCGGCGCCTACTGGCGCGGCAGCGAGAAGAACCCGCAGCTCCAGCGGATCTACGGCACCGCCTGGGAGTCGCGCGAGGCCCAGGACGCCTATCTCACCATGCTGGAGGAGGCCGAGCGGCGCGACCACCGCAAGCTGGGCGCCGAGCTGGACCTGTTCAGCTTCCCGGCCGAGATCGGCGGCGGCCTGGCCGTCTGGCACCCCAAGGGCGGCCGGGTGCGCCGGGTCATGGAGGAGTACTCCCGGCTCCGCCACGAGCAGGCCGGCTACGAGTTCGTGGTCACCCCGCACCTCGCCAAGTCCACGCTGTTCAGCACGTCGGGCCACCTGGAGTGGTACGCCGAGGGCATGTACCCGCCCATGGAGATGGAGGGCGCGTCCTACTACCCCAAGCCGATGAACTGCCCGTTCCACATCACCATCTTCAAGGCCCGGGGCCGGTCCTACCGCGAGCTGCCGCTGCGCATGTTCGAGCTGGGCACCGTCTACCGGTTCGAGAAGTCCGGGGTGCTGCACGGGCTGACCAGGGCGCGCGGTTTCACCCAGGACGACGCCCACATCTTCGTCACCCCCGACCAGCTCGCCGACGAGCTGGCCTCGCTGCTGCAGTTCGTCATCGACCTGCTGCGCGACTACGGCCTGACCGAGTTCGAGGCCGAGCTGGCCACCCGCCCCGACAAGTACGTCGGCGACCCCGCCGAGTGGGAGGAGGCCACGGCCGCGCTGCGGCACGCGCTGGAGAAGTCCGGCGTGCAGTACGTCGTGGCCGAGGGCGAGGGCGCCTTCTACGCCCCCAAGATCGACGTGCACATCCGCGACGCCATCGGCCGCCGCTGGCAGCTCTCCACCCTCCAGGTCGACCTGCAGCTCCCGCAGCGGTTCGGCATGGAGTACCAGGCGGCCGACGGCACCCGCCGCCGCCCGTACATGATCCACCGGGCGCTGTTCGGCTCGGTGGAGCGGTTCTTCGCGATCCTGCTGGAGCACTACGCCGGCGCCATGCCGCCGTGGCTGGCCCCGGTGCAGGTCGTCGGCATCCCGATCGCCGACGCCCACGTGCCCCACCTCAAGGCGGTCGCCGACCGGCTCGCCGCGGCCGGCATCCGGGTCGAGGTCGACGAGGGCGACGAGCGCATGCAGAAGAAGATCCGCAACGCGCAGAAGGCCAAGGTGCCCTACATGCTCCTGGCCGGCGACGACGACGTCGCCGCGGGCGCGGTGTCCTTCCGCTACCGCAGCGGCGAGCAGAAGAACGGCGTGCCGATCGACGAGGCCGTCGCCGAGATCATCGACGCGGTCGAGCGCCGCATCCAGGTCTGACCCGCTGATCGTTCCCGTCGGGTCCGGCGTCCCCCTCCGGCCGCCGGACCGGCGCGTTCCCGCGGGCGGCCTCCGCCCGCCGGGGCCGTCAGATGTCGGCGGCGGGCCGGGTGCGCGCGGCGTCCTCGCCGGGCAGGCGCACGTCGTCCACGGTGACGTTGACCTCGATCACGCGCAGGCCGAGCATCCGGCTGACGGTCCTGGCCACGTTGGTCTTCACCTCGTTGGCCACCTCCATGACCACGTGGCCGTACTCCACCACGATCGTCACGTCCACGGCCACCTGGCGGTCGCTGATCTGCGCCCGCGCGCCCTGGTTGCCGCGGCGCTCGCCGAGGCCGATCCGGTCGCGCACCGACTCCAGCGCGCGCTCCAGGTCGCCGCCCATGTCGGCGACGCCGGTCACCTCCAGCGCGGCCAGCGCCGCCACCTTCTCCACCACCTCGTCGGCGACCTTGATCCGGCCCTTCACGTGCGCCGCGGTGGTCTCGGGCGTGGCGAGCGGGAACGGGCGCGGGGCCTCCGTCGTACGCGGCTCGGGCTCGGGGCGCACCGGCGAGGTGTCCAGGTGGGTGACGCCGTCGGGCAGCCCCGGCTCGGGCGACTCGACGGTGGTGTCGATGGGGTCGAGGGAGGTTTCGGTCATGTTCGTCGCTCCAGGACGGAGATATGGCGGGTATGTAGGCGTGCTGGATGATTCTGCCGGAAGGTCGCCCGCCTTGTCCGGATGTCGAGGTCCTATGCTGCTTGGCATGCGGGACAGCGATCCGATCGAGCAGGCCGGGGCCGGAGTGCCGGACAACTTCCAGCGGCTGTGGACGCCGCACCGGATGGCGTACATCAAGGGGGAGAACAAGCCGTCCGGCGCCGGGCCCGACGGGTGCCCGTTCTGCGAGATCCCCAAACTGAGCGACGCCGAGGGGCTGATCGTCGCCAGGAGCGGCGCGGTGTACGCGGTGCTCAACCTGTACCCGTACAACTCCGGGCATCTGATGGTGGTGCCCTACCGCCACGTGTCCGACTACGCCGAGCTGGACGCCGCCGAGACCGCGGAGCTGGCCGACTTCACCAAGCGGGCGCTGCACGCGCTGCGCAAGGCCAGCGGCGCGCAGGGGTTCAACGTCGGCATGAACCTGGGCGGCGTGGCGGGCGCGGGGATCGCCGCGCACCTGCACCAGCACGTCGTGCCCCGCTGGGGCGGCGACACCAACTTCATGCCGGTCGTCGGCCACACCAAGGTCCTGCCGCAGCTCTTGCAGGACACCAGGGTGCTGCTGGCCGACGCGTGGCCCGACTCCTGAACCCCGCCCCTCGGCACGGGGCGGGGCTGATCCGGGGGGACCGCCGGGTGCGCTCAACGGGAGACCGCTTGATGTCGGAAAGGCGGCCGGGAGCCCGCCCGGCGGCCGTCTTGCGGGGCCGTCGCGAGGCGGATGCGGGCGTCAGAAGGTGCGGCCCGATTCGTCGGTGTCGCCCTCGACCCGGATGTGCTCCTTCCTGACGCTCTCGGTGACGGTCCGGTTCTCGGTGATCTCCTCCTTGGCCGCGCGCACCCGCTCGACCGGCACCGTGCGCTTGGAGACCACGGGACGTTCGGCGTACAGGGTGGTCTCGTACTCGGCCTCGGCGATCTCCGGGCCGCCGGGCCCGGCGATGTCGCCCTCGCCGATCGGTTCGCGCACCACCCGGATCTCCTCGTGGGTGACGGGGACGGTGACCTGCTCCTCCTCGGTGGTCACGTACTTGTGCAGCCGCACGTGGCCGCTCTCGTAGCGCTCCTTGCCGACCTGGAGCTGCTCCTCCGAGCGCGTGATGGCCTCCTCGGCGCCCGCCGCGCCCGGGAAGGCCGCGCCCGCGTACGCCGCACCCGTGTACGCCTCGTCGTCCGGGTAGCCGGCGTCCAGGCGGTCGGTGCGGTCCAGGCGCTCGCCGGCGCGGCCCGCGTACGCGCCCCCGATGCCGGTGCCCGTGCCTGCGCCGGTTCCCGCCGTGGTGCCGGTCTCCGTGCCGGTCTCCGTGCCCCTGCCGGTGTACGCGGCGCCGGTGGCCCAGCCCTCCGCGCCCGGCCGGTTGGCGCGCTCCCAGGACTCGTCCCAGCCGATGCCGTAGTAGCGGTACAGCTCACGCTCCTCCTCGGCCGACAGATGGCCGGCCGAGTCGGCCTCCACGTTGGGCGCGTCCTTTATCCGGCTTTTCTCATAGCTGACTGTCACGTGGTCGGAGACGATATCCGCGCCACGTGTTGGGATGAACGTCTCTTTTGTGCCGAACATCCCGGTACGCACGCCGAGCCACTGCGGGCTCCCGGTGACGTCGTCGATGTAGACGTGCCGTACTTCACCGACCTTCTGGCCGCTGGGGTCGTATACCTGCTGATGGATCACCGTAGGGATCTGCTCTTGGGTAATCATGGCCCTTTGTCCTTTTTGTCGGGTTCACGCAGGGCCTACCGCATGCCTGGAGCAGATAACCCGATTTGCCGGACGCTGGACGCAAAAAGGGCCGCCCTTTCAGGCCGCTTTCCCGCCGCCCGACCTCACGCCGTCAGTGCTTCACGGCCACGTCACGGCCGCGTCGCGTCACGTCGTGGCCGGGGCGACCGGGGTCACCGGGTCCTCGGCGGGGCGGGAGGCCGGGTCGTCCAGCCCTTTGATGCCCACCGACAGCACCAGCGGCACGGCCAGGGCCAGCGCCATCGACAGCACCGCCGCGCCCGAGTCGTTCACCAGCATGCCCACCACGCCGCTCACCAGCGTGCCGACGAACCCGGCGCGCAGCGCGGGAGTCCGCTCGAAGGCCGCGGGCAGCACGCCCGCCGTGGCCGCGCCGGGACGCAGCACCGCGAAGACCAGGAACGCGGCGGCGGCCAGCACGATCGGCATCAGGTTGGGGCTGAGCAGCGTGCCCAGCATGGCCGAGAGCTTGCGCCCGATGACCTCCAGCGCCTCGCCGCTGAACACCTGGCCGACGAACCGGCCCAGGTGCGTCTGCGAGCCCGGCGGGCGCAGGTAGTCGAGGTAGGCGATGGCCATCACGATCACGCCGCCCGCGACGCAGAACGCGGCCAGCTTGACCAGCGACAGCCGGCGTCCGGCGATCATCATCGCGGTCACCGCGATGCCGGGCACGAACGCGATCACGCCGCCGAAGTCGCTGCCCACGCCCGGCCAGCCGCCCAGGATCATCGCCAGGCCGCCCAGCGCCACGATGCAGCCCACGGCCAGATCGCGCCGCCCCCGTCCGATCAGCCAGTGGGCCAGCACGGTGGCCGTCAGCAGCACCGAGGTGGCCAGCAGCGCGAACGGGATGTTGCCCAGGCCGTAGTAGCGCGCGCCCACCACCGCCGTGTAGCCCATCACGCTGTTGAGCTGCAGTGTGGTGCCGGTCAGCAGGTCACCGGCCAGCACGGCCGCCGTGACGCCGGTGACCACGGCCAGCGGGCCGAGCGGGCGCTCCCGCCACGGCCCCGACAGCGCGACCGCGCCGAGCACCACCGCGCACCCGAGGATGCCGCCCACCAGCGCGAGCAGCGGCATGCCCGCCTGCCCCCAGGGGGTGAGGTTGACCAGGTAGGTGGCCACCGGCAGCGAGGCGAGCACCAGGGCGGCCGAGCGCAGCCAGTCCAGCGCCCGCCTGCGCCGCAGCAGGAAGAACGCCACCGCGTAGAACAGCACCTGGAGCACGGCCAGGGCGGTGAAGAAGCCGCCGCCCAGCCTCCTGATCGTCTGCCCGGCCACGTCGGCGCCGTCGAGCGCCGCCACCGCCTCGGCCACCGGGCCCGTACGCGTGTCGGCCACCCGCCACGGCGTGCCCACGACGTTGGCCGGGACCTGCACGCCCGCGCCCGTCAGCAGCGTGGCCGTGATGTCGGGCAGGATCGTGATGTCCTCGCGGTGGGTCGAGGCCGCCCCGAGCAGCCGCCCGGCCGCCCCGGGCCGCTCCAGCATCGCCGCCCGCAGATGCGGCTCGGAGTCGTGGTCGGCCAGCCCGGCGAGCAGCACCTCGGTGCCCGCGGGCAGCGCCGCCAGCACCGCCCCCACCTTGGCGTCGGCCTGGCGCAGCGCGACGGCGCGCTGCGCGGCGGTCAAGGGCTCGGGGGTACGCGAGAGGGTGCCGGTCGCGAGGTAGGGCCGGATCAGGTCGTCCACGTCGGCGGCCACGACCCGGCAGCGGGTCAGCGCGCCGGGACGCAGGTCGGCCAGGGAGGCGGCGTACACGCCGATCCGGCCCGCGCGGTCGGCCAGCGCGAGCCCGGCGCCCGGCCCGATCGCCACCCCGCACTGCCCGGCGGCGCGCAGCGCCTCGCCGAGCGTGCCCGCGTGCTTCTGCCCGGCCACCGCGTGCAGGTATCCGTAGTCGGGGATGACCGCCCCGCCGTCGGCGGAGGGCTCGGGCGCGGGCGGCGGCCCGCACCAGTAGCCCACCGCCGACCGCACGCCCGCCGAAACCGTCAGCCAGCCGTCGTACGGGCAGGTCACCCGCCCGACCGCGCGCACCGAAAGCGACCCCAGCGCACTACGCCCGGCCAGCCGCCACAGATTGGGCGTCTCCCGCTCGCTCAGATCGCTCCACCGCAGCCCCGGCACCCCGACCAACGCCACCCGCCCATCGGCGTGGCCGGCCTGGACCCGGGCCGCGTCCGCTTCCGCGCGGGAGCCGGTGGCGCCGGCGTGCGCGCGGGGCGCGCCGGTCTCCGCACGTGCGGCCGCTGTCGGCTGAGCGGACGCGTCGTGCGTGGTCGCGGCGCCCGCGGGTGCGGGCGTCGCGAGCAGCATGCCGAGCAGCAGCGCAAACGCCGACAGCGTCCGCCTCACCGGTGTCCTCCCTGTGTCGTTCCCCTGTGCCCGCGGCCCTGCCGCGCGGGGCACATGAGAGTCCCTGCCCCGGGGCACGGCGATGGCACGCCGGTGCGGCATGCGCCGCCGGTCGTACGATGCACGCGCTGGCACCGTAGGGGAGCCGGAGGGCCCGCGTCCAGGCGTTCCGCGCGAACACCGGCCCAACGATCCGGACTCAGGAGAGATTGACGGTGATCTGGGTGGGTTTGCTCTCGTGCTGCAGGCGGTCGAGCGCGGTCACGAGATACGTGCCGGAGGCGGTGGCGGTGTAGCTCGTGCCGTTGGGCACGATGGCCACCAGGTTGCGCGCGTCGGCGGTGGCGCACTCGCCCGGATCGCCGTCCACCCGGTAGACGGCGTAGGAGCGCGCCCCCTGGCTCGCCTTCCACGTGAGCGTCGCGCCGTTCGCGGTCAGGCCGCCGGGCTTGGCCGGGGCCTGGCCGCCGCGCTCCTCCACCAGCGGCAGCAGCGCCGGGCGCGAGTAGTGCTGCTTCTTGATCGCATCGAGCACCTTCAGCGGGTTGCTGAGAAGCTGCTTGGCGCTGAAGTAGACGTCGCCGCGGATCTGGGGGTACTTGCGGTTGAGCGTCAGGTGCGCGGGCAGCTCGCCCGGCCTGGTCCACTGCGCGGCGTCGGTGGCGCCGACGCGGTAGAGGGCCTGGCCGATGTACAGGTGGACGTCGGTGCCCTTGACCTGCGCCGCCCACCAGGGCGCCAGCACCGAGTAGTCGGCGGCCTTGAACCCGCGGGGCCAGTAGAGCTGCGGCATGATGTAGTCGACCGTGCCCGCCTTGATCCAGGCGCGGGCGTCGGCGTAGATCGAGTCGTACGCCGACATGCCGCTGGTCTGCGAGCCCTTGGGGTCGTTGGAGCGGTTGCGCCAGATGCCGAACGGGCTGATGCCGAACTTCACGTGCGGCTTGGCGGCGTGGACCGCCTTGTCGACCTCGGCGACCAGGGTGTTGACGTTGGCGCGCCGCCAGTCGGCGAGCCGTTGGCCCTTGCCGTACTTGGCGAAGGCGGCCTTGTCGTCGAAGGTCGCCCCGCCGCTCGGGTAGGGGTAGAAGTAGTCGTCGAAGTGCACGCCGTCGATGTCGTAGCGGTTGACCACGTCGGTGACGACCTTGACCACGTGCTCGCGCACCGACGGCAGGCCGGGGTTGTAGTACAGCCGCCCGCCGTACTTCACCACCCAGCCGGGGTGCTGCCTGGCCGGATGGCTAGCCGGCAGCTCGGACACCGACGACTCGTACGCCGCCCGGTAGGGGTTGAACCACGCGTGGAACTCCAGGCCCCGCTTGTGGGCCTCGGAGATGAGGAACGGCAGCGGGTCCCAGCCCGGGTCCTTGCCCGCCTTGCCGGTGAGGAACTTCGACCAGGGCTCGTAGGGCGACTTGTACAGCGCGTCGGAGGCCGGGCGCACCTGGACGAACACCGCGTTCAGCCCGCGCTTGACCGCGCTGTCGAGGATGCGGACGTACTCCGCCTGCTGCCTGGCCGGGCTGAGGCCGGGGCGGGAGGGCCAGTCGATGTTGGTCGTGGTGGCGATCCACACGCCGCGCAACTGGCGCTTGGGATGGGCGGGGTCGAGGTCGCAGTCGGGCGCCGCCGGCGTGCGGGCCGCGTCGGCCGTCGCGTCGGCGGTGGCCTCGGTCGCGGCGTCGCCCGACCGGCCCGCCTTGCCGGCCTTCTGCGCCGTGTCGGCGGCCCGCTCGGCGCTCGCCCCCGGGCCGAAGCTGTAGGCCGCCACCGTGGTCACGGCCGCGACCGCGGTGGCCGCGAGCAGGGCGCGGCGGGGACGTCCCTTCTCCCGTTGTCCGTTTCGCATGGTTCCTCAGTCTGGCACCGCGGCCCGCATGCTTACGCCGGAAAAACGAAATCGTTCTGTGATGCGGATGTGATGAAAGAGTCAAATGGGGCTCAAGAGGCGGCAGCCCCTCGCCCGGCGCCGGACGTACGCCACGCAAGGGGCTTTGCCCCACGATTCTCGATAAAAGGCCCGTTGGGGGTTTTACCGAGATTTGGCGGTTTCTTGGGCTAGCCGGCCGTGCCCGCGGTCACCTTCTGCGCGAGATGCGACGGAAGCGGCTCGTACCGCAGGAAGGAGCGGTGGAAGGTCCCGGTGCCGTGCGACATCGAGCGCAGGTCGATCGCGTACCTCGTGATCTCCAGCTCCGGCACCTCGGCCCGCACCAGGGTACGGCCCCTGCCCACGGGCTCGGTGCCGAGCACCCGGCCCCGCCGCGAGGACAGGTCGGACATCACCGAGCCGACGTACTCGTCGGCCACCAGCACCGACACCTCGTCCACCGGCTCCAGCAGCAGCGTGGGCACCTTGCCCGCCGCCTCCTTCAGCGCCAGCGCGCCCGCGATCTGGAAGGCCATGTCGGAGGAGTCCACCGAGTGGGCCTTGCCGTCGTACAGCGTCACCCGCACGTCCACTACCGGATAGCCGGCCAGGACGCCGCGCTCCATCTGGGTGCGCACGCCCTTCTCGACCGACGGGATGAACTGCCGGGGCACCACGCCGCCGACGATCTTGTCCACGAACTCGAACCCGCCGCCGGACGGCAGGGGCTCCACCTCCAGGTGGCAGATCGCGTACTGGCCGTGGCCGCCGGTCTGCTTGACGTTGCGCCCCATGGCCTGGCACTTGCCGCCGAACGTCTCGCGCAGCGGCACCCGCAGCTCGACCTTCTCCACCTCGACGCCGTGCCGCTTGGCCAGCCGGTCCAGCAGCACGTCGGCATGGGCCTCGCCCATGCACCACAGCACGATCTGGCGCGTCTCGGCGTTGTTCTCCAGGCGCAGGGTCGGGTCCTCGGCCACCAGCCGGTTCAGGGCCAGTCCGAGCTTGTCCTCATCGGCCTTGGAGCGGGCCTGGACCGCGACCGGCAGCAGCGGCTCCGGCATCGTCCAGGAGGTCATCAGCAGCGGCCGGTCCTTGTCGGAGAGCGTGTCGCCGGTCTCGGCCCGCGACAGCTTGGCCACCGCGCAGATGTCGCCCGCCACGCACTTGGGCACCGGGCGCTGGTTCTTGCCCAGCGGGGAGGACAGCGCGCCGATGCGCTCGTCCACGTCGTGGTCCTCGTGGCCGCGCTCGGCCAGCCCGTGCCCGGAGACGTGCACCGTCATGTCGGGGCGCAGCGTGCCGGAGAACACCCGCACCAGGCTGATGCGGCCGACGTACGGGTCGCTGGTGGTCTTGACGACCTCGGCCACGAGCGGCCCGTCGGGGTCGCAGGTGATGCCCCGGACGGGCTTGCCGTCGATCGTGGTGATCTCGGGCATGGTGTGCTCCATCGGCGACGGGAACCCCTGGGTCACGATCTCCAGCAGCTCGGCGGCGCCGATCCCGGTGCCGGTCGCGAGCACGGGGTAGAAGCCGCCGCGCGCGACCGCCTTCTCCAGGTCGTCGATGAGGACCTTGGTCTCGATCTCCTCGCCCGCCAGGTAGCGGTCCATCAGGGACTCGTCCTCGGACTCCTGGATGATCCCCTCGATGAGCGCCCCGCGGTACTCCTCCATCGTCTCCAGCATCTCCGCCGGAGGCTCCTTCTCGGCGCGGGAGCCGCCGGAGTAGTCGTAGAAGCGCTGCGACAGCAGCCCGATCAGGCCGCCGTCGTGAGGCAGGTACAACGGCGCCACGCCGTCGCCGAAGACGTCCTGGCAGGTGGTCAGCACCTCGGAGAAGTCGGCGCGCTGGTGGTCGATCTTGGTGATGACCACCGCCCGCGGCATGGAGACCGCCGCGCACTCCTCCCACAGCATCTTGGTCAGCCCATCGACCCCCTCGGCCGCGGAGACCACGAACAGCGCCGCGTCGGCGGCGCGCAGGCCCGCCCGCAGGTCGCCCACGAAGTCGGCGTACCCGGGCGCGTCCAGCAGATTGATCTTGATTCCGTTGTGGACCAGCGGGGCGAGGGCGAGGTTGACCGATCTCTGCTGGCGCACCTCGACCTCGTCGAAGTCGCTGACGGTGGTGCCGTCCTCGACCCGCCCGGGGCGCTGGATGGTGCCCGTAGCCGCCAGCAGCGCCTCGACCAGCGTCGTCTTGCCCGCTCCCGAATGGCCGACCAGCACCACGTTGCGCACCATGTCCGGCCGGTCGGCCTCCGGTGCCCTGCCCGCGGCTCCCGCGGTCCCGCCGCCTGTCTTGTCCGCCACATCGCCTCCCGCGTTGTCACGTGCGCCCGCGAGCACGCGGCCGCACTCCGGTCCGCCACCGCGTCCTGCACACGCGCTGCCGGGGCCTCGACCGCCGGGTCACCGACAAGACGCGGTGTGTTCACCAAATACCCATGTGGGCAATCTCACAAGGGGGAGAAGGTAAAGTGCTGGACCCGCCCCCTTGGCCGCGAGCCATATCCCGTGCGACGCCCGGGTGGCCTACGATCGGACGCGCCATGCTGAAACTCCTGCGCCCCGCCGTGACCCGAGTCCTCACCCCCCTCGGCCGGGCGCTGGCCCGCATGGGGGTGACCCCCGACATGGTGACCGCCGCCGGCACCCTCGGCACGGTGGTGGCCGCCCTGGTGTTCTACCCGCGCGGGCAGCTCGCGGCCGGCACGCTCGTCATCACCTTCTTCGTCTTCGCCGACCTGCTCGACGGGGTCCTGGCCCGGCTGGGGGGCGGGCGGGGCAGCCGGTGGGGCGCCTTCCTGGACTCCTCGCTGGACCGGCTCGGCGACGCCGCGATCTTCTCCGGGCTCGCGATCCACTTCGCCCTGGAGCGCCGGCCCGTGCTCGCCTGCGTCGCGCTGTTCTGCCTGGTCGCGGGCGCCCTCGTCTCGTACGTCAAGGCGCGAGCCGAAGGGCTAGGCTTCAACTGCGACGTCGGCCTGGTCGAGCGCCCGGAGCGCCTGGTCGGGGCGCTCGTGCCCGCCTTCCTCGACGGCCTCGGGGTGCCCTACGTGCTGGCGGCCGGCCTGTGGCTGCTGGCGCTGGGCAGCGCGGTCACCGTCGTGCAACGCGTGCTCCACGTCCGCCGCCAGGCCCTGGCGCCTGCGGCTTCGACCCCCTCCGCCGATCGGGAGAGCGATGAGCGATAAGCCACCCTCCATCCAGGACCGCCTCATCGCGGCCGGATTCGGCGCCGGCTGGGCGGTGGTGCCCAAACTGCCCCGGCGGCTCACCGCCGCCGCGTTCCGCGCCGCCGCCGACCGCGTGTGGCGCCGCGGCGGCACCTCCGTACGGCGGCTGGAGGCCAACCTGGCCCGGGTGACCGGGCTGCCCCCCGGCTCGGCGGAGCTGCGGGAGCTGACCCGGGCGGGGCTGCGGTCGTACTTCCGCTACTTCCACGAGGTGTTCCTGCTGCCGTCGATGAGCAAGCAGGAGATCGTCGGGCGCAGCCGGGTGACCGGCGAGGAGCACATCTTCCAGACCCTCGCCACCGGCAGGGGGATCGTGCTGGCCCTGCCCCACATGGGCAACTGGGACCAGGCGGGGGCCTGGCTGGTGGCGATGGGCCACCCGTTCACCACCGTCGCCGAGCGGCTGCGGCCCGAGTCGCTGTTCCGGCGCTACGTCGCCTTCCGCGAGGGCCTGGGCATGACGGTGCTGCCGCTGACCGGCGGCGACGGCCACAACTTCGGCAAGCTCGCCCAGGTCGTGCGCGGCGGCGGCGTGGTGTGCCTGCCCGCCGAGCGCGACCTGACCGCGCGCGGCGTCGAGGTCGAGTTCTTCGGCGCGGCCACCCGCGTCCCCGCCGGGCCGCCGCTGCTCGCGGTGCAGACCGGCGCGGCCCTGCTGCCGGTGATCCTGTGGTACGAGGGCGGCGACTGGGCCTTCCGCATCCACGAGGAGATCCCGGTGCCCGAGGAGGGCACCCGGCAGGAGAAGGTCTCCGCGGTCGCGCAGAGCCTGATCTCGGTGTTCGAGAAGGGCATCGCCGAGCACCCGGAGGACTGGCACATGCTGCAGCGCCTCTGGCTGGACGACCTGGAGCCCCGGCCGGGCGCGGCGGGCGCCCGCGGCGAGGCGGAGCGGTGATCGCGCGGTGAGGATCGGGCTCGTCTGTCCGTACGCGTGGGACGTGCCGGGCGGCGTCATGGCGCACATCCGCGACCTGGCCGAGGCGCTGATCGCCGACGGCCACCACGTCTCGGTGATCGCGCCCGCCGGCGACGACGCCGACCTCCCGCCGTACGTCACGCCGGCCGGTCGCGCGGTGCCCGTGCCCTACAACGGGTCCGTGGCCCGCATGGCGTTCGGGTTCATCTCCGCCGCCCGGGTGCGCCGCTGGGTGCGCGACGGCGGCTTCGACGTGCTGCACATCCACGAGCCGCTGGTGCCCAGCCTGGGCGTGCTGGCCTGCTGGGCGGCGAAAGGGCCCATCGTGGCCACCTTCCACGCCTCCTGGGTGCGCTCGCGCGCCATCGCGGTGGCCGAGCCGATGCTGCAGAGCGCGCTGGAGAAGATCAGCGGGCGCATCGCGGTCTCCGACGCCGCCCGCAAGAGCCTGGTCGAGCAGTTCGGCGGCGACACCGTGCTCATCCCCAACGGCGTCACCGTCGCCCGCTACGCCGAGGGCGAGCCGCTGCCCGGCTGGGGCCCCGACGGCCAGACCCTCGGGTTCCTGGGCCGCATGGACGAGCCGCGCAAGGGCCTGCCGATCCTGCTCGACGCCTTCGCGATCCTGGCCCGCGAGCGGCCCCGGCTGAAACTGCTCATCGCCGGCCCCGGCGACGCCGACGACGTCTACGACAAGGTGCCCAAGGAGTTCCGCGACCGGGTCACGCTGCTCGGCATGGTCAGCGAGGCCGACAAGGTCCGCGCCTACCACTCCGTGGACGTGTTCTGCGCGCCCAACACCGGCGGCGAGAGCTTCGGCATCGTGCTCGCCGAGGCCATGTCGGCCGGGGCGCCGGTGCTGGCCAGCGACATCCCCGCCTTCCGCAAGGTGCTGGGCGACGGCCAGGCCGGGGCCCTGTTCCGCAACGGAGACCCGCGCTCGCTGGCCGAGGAGGCCGGCAGGCTGCTCGACGACCCGGCGCGGCGGGCCGCGCTGTCGGAGGAGGCCCGCCGCGCGGTGCGCAAGTACGACTGGTCCACGGTGGCGCGCGACGTCGTGCGGGTGTACGAGACCGTGACCTCCGTCGGGACCGGAGTGGTGGAGGACCAGGCGAGCGCCTCATGACGACGATCGTGATCGCCCTGGTGGTGGGCGTGCTGCTGGTGCTCACCGCCGTCTACATCTCCTGGCGGGCGGGCCGGCTCGACCGGCTGCACATCCGGCTGGAACTCGCCAGGGAGGCCCTGGACGTCGCGCTGGTCCGCCGCGCGGCCGTGTGCCTGGAACTGGCCGCGTCCCGGCTGCTCGACCCGGCGACCTCGCTCGTGCTCGCCTCGGCCGCGCACGAGGCGCGCACGGCGGGGCCGGAGGAGCGCGAGCACGCCGAGAGCGACCTGTCGCGCACCTTACGTGCGGCCGTGGACCAGGAGCGGTTCCGCGAGAAGCTCACCGAGTCGGCGGGCGGCGCGGCGCTCCTCGCCGAACTCGACGAGGCCGTGGCCAAGGTGGTCTACTCCCGGCGGTTCTACAACAACGCGGTCAGCGTCACGCGCACGGCCCAGCGCCGCTGGCTCGCCCGCACCCTCCGCCTGGCCGGCAACACCGACTACCCCGACTTCTTCGAGATCGACGACGCCCCGCCCAAGGCGATGTCCCCCGAGTAACCCGAGTAAGACGCCCCCGCCGTGCCCGCCCGACGCCCCCGTCGGCCCGCCCGACACCCCCGGCCGTGCCCGCCGGGCGCCTCCGGCCGGGTCCGCCCGACACCCCCGGCCGTGCCCGCCCGACCCGCCCGACCCTCCGGCCGTGCCCGCCCGACACCCCCGGCCGTGCCCGCCGGGCGCCTCCGGCCGGGTCCGCCCGACACCCCCGGCCGTGCCCGCCCGACCCGCCCGACCCTCCG
>NZ_JACHGN010000028.1 GCF_014202315.1 Thermocatellispora tengchongensis
TTGGTGGAGCCGGGGACGGGTGCGATCAAGGCGATGGCGGCCAGTCGTGAGTACGGTCGCAACAAGGCGCGCAACGAGATCTCCTACAACCTGGTCGCCGATGCGGCGCATGGGGGTGGGGTGGGGTTCCAGGCCGGCTCCACCTTCAAGACCTTCACCCTGCTCGCCGCCCTGGACAAGGGCATGAAGGTCAACGACGGCTTCAACGTGGGCGCCGGCTTCCGCGCCTCGGGCTACTCGGCCTTCAAGAACTGCAAGGGCGAGAACATCGGCGACCCCACCCACACCGTCACCAACGACGAGGGCTCGGGCGGCTGGAAGACGCTGCAGACCGGCACCTGGGGTTCGGTGAACACCTTCTTCATGGTGCTGGAGCAGCACGTCGGCCTGTGCGACACGGTGCAGATGGCCAAGTCGCTGGGCATCCACCGTTCCGACGGGCTGAAGCTGCAGGAGTACGAGACCTTCACCCTCGGCATCAACGAGATGGACCCGGTGACGGTCGCCAACGCCTACGCGGCCATCGCCGCGCGCGGCAAGTACTGCGCGCCGATGGCGATCACCGAGATCACCGACCGCTACGGCAAGGCCACCACCTACAAGCCCAAGTGCCGCCAGGCCCTCGACCCCGAGGTCGCCGACGCCGCCGCCGACATCCTGTCCGGCGTCTTCACCCAGGGCACCATGCGCAGCGTGGGCGGCATCGGCCGCGACGCGGCCGGCAAGACCGGCACCACCGACAGCCAGGCCACGGCCTGGTTCGCCGGCTTCACCCCCGACCTGGCCGGCGCGGTCAGCATCGGCGACCCCCGTGGTGCGCAGAACTACAAGCTGAACAACGTCACCATCGGCGGCAGGTACTACGCCTCGGTCTTCGGCGCCAGCATCCCCGGCCCGATCTGGAAGGACACCTTCCTGGCCGCGCTGAAGGGCACCGAGCCCAAGTCCTTCACCCCGATCAACACCGAGCGTTTCGGCGGCTGCGGCCAGAGCTGCCGGCCCACCCCGCCCCCATCGTCCGACGACGACGGCGACGCCACCGAGGACGACCAGGGCCCGCCGGAGGACCGCGGCAACGGCAACGGCAACGGCAACAACGGGAACGGCAACGGCCGAGGCCGCTTCGGCGACGACTGACGGTGAGGACGCGGAGCCTGGACCCACTCGGGCCAGGCTCCGCGGCGTGTTGCTCAGAAGGCGTGTCGGTTCAGAAGGCGCGCTGCTCAGAAGGCGCGCTGCTCAGAAGGCGCGCTGCTCAGAAGGCGTGTCCGCTCAGAAGGAGTAGGTGCGGGTCACCGCCATGAGCCCGCCGTCCTCCCTGGTCGAGGCCACCAGCTCCGGCGGTGCGGCGGTGAAGCCGGGCACCGTCCGCAGGCCGTCGGTCTCGGCGATGGCGGTGATGCGGACCTTTCCCGTCCCGGGCACGCGTAGCGTGATCTCGACGCCGGTCGCGGGCAGCCCGCGGAAGCGCACCTCGCCCGGCCAGGTGTTGACGCGCGTTCCCGTGACGGGGATGGTCACCGGGGTCAGCCCGGGGCCGGCCGCCGTGGCCCCGGTGATCGGGCGTTCGACGCGGAGCGTGATGGAGCGGGCGCCGCGTCCGGCGGTCACGCGCAGCCTGACGGTGTCGCCGTCGCGGCCTAGCAGCGTGAGGGCGGGAGCGGGAGCGTCGGCGGCGGGCGCCGGTCCCGTCCACAGCGGGCCGCGGGCGTAGCCGGGCGGGAGTCCGGTGGTGTCGCGGCCGGAGACGTAGCGCCTGGTCCAGGCGGGCGGGTCGGCGTCGCCGCTGACCCAGTGCGCCGTCTTCGCGTCGGCGTCCATCACGTACGCCAGGTGCGTACGCCCCGGGTCGGCCGCGTCGAAGCGGTCGGTGGCCAGCCCGCCGGCGACGAGCGCGATCGAGAGCACCGCCGCGGCGGCCGGGACGGCGAAGATCCGCCGCTCCGGCAGCACCGGCTCCGCGAAGGGCAGCAGCGTCAGCGCGAACAGCGCCACCAGCAGGGCGGCGGCCCCGCCCAGGGCCAGCCCCATGCCCTCGAAGACCGTCCTGGCCAGCGCGGGCAGCAGTATCGCCGACATGGACGCACCCGCGGTCAGCGCGATCATCCGCCCCCGCGGCAGCAGCACGGCGCCCAGCCCGCCGAGCGCGCACATCAGCGCGGGCAGGGTGACGACGAACGCCGCGCCCGGCGCGTACGCGGCGCACAACACGCCCAGCCCGGCGGGCCAGACGAGTGCGCCGACCGCCGGCGCGGCGGGCCCCACCGCGCGCCGCAGCGCCAGGTACCACACCAGCACCGACACCACGGCCGCCGCCACGACGGCCGCCCGGAACGGCTCGGGCCGGTGCAGCAGCCCGCCCATCACGTCGTACGCGGGCCGCACCCCGGCCATGAGTTGCCACTGCCCCTGGGCCAGCACCGCCGCCAGCGCCACCGGGACGACCGCGGACACCGCGCCCACGGCCAGTCGCGGGAGGCTGAGCAGCCGCCTGCGGCGGGCGGCCAGCGCCAGACCGGCGACCGCGGCCACGGCCAGCAGGGCGAGCGGCCACACCAGCCACTGCGGATAGGTCACCATGAGGCCAAAAATCCGGAAATAGGTGGCGTCGTGGTCGGCCTTCACCGTCGCCAGGTCCGCGTTCCCCAGGGCGCGGGCCAGCGCCAGCATCGTGGAGCCGTGATGCTGGAGGCTGCCCCGGTCGAGCAGCTCGATGGAGTCCTGAGCGGTGTGGTAGCGCGAGGAGTTCTCGATGTAGGCGAAGTTCATGCCGCGGAACCCGGCCTTGGTCAGCGGCGTGAAGTCGGTGTTGTTCGGCAGCAGCCGGTAGAACGCCCCCATGGAGGAGTCGCCGCGCGGGTGCGGCACCGCGCGGGCGAACGTCCGTATCAGCCCGGCGTTGCCCTCGGACGTCTCGAACAACAGCGACGGCCCGGCCACCCCCCGGGCCTCGAAGTTCAGCAGCACCCCGCCGGCCCGGCCCAGCGGGTGCTCCCTGACGAACGCCTCCGCGCCGAGCACGCCGTCCTCCTCGCCGTCGCTCATCAGCAGCACGAGGTCGTTGCGGAGGGCGGCGTTCCCGAGCGCCCGTACGGTCTCCAGCATCGCGGCCACGGCCGCGGCGTCGTCGGACGCGCCGGGCCCCATCGCCGCCGAGTCGTAGTGCGCCGCGATCAGCACCGTCCCGGTCGGATCGGTGCCGGGGCGCGTGGCCACCACATTGCGGACCTGCCCGAACGCCGCCAGACCGGTCGAGGGATCGGCCCCGATGGCCCGCTGCGTCTCCACCTCCAGCCCCGCCGCCCGCAACTGCCCGATCAGGTAGTTCCTGGCCCGCGTACCGGCCGGGCTCCCGATCGGCCGGGGCTCGGTGGCGAACCGCTCCAGGTGCCGCAGGGCGCGCTCGGCGCTGAACTCCCCGGCCGGGGCGGAGGCGGGGACCGGCTGCATGGTGCTGTCCGCCATCGCGGTCACCAGAACCATCGCGGCCAGCACGAACAGGGCCGCCATCGCCGCCATCGCGGCCGGAACCCGGCGCGGCGCCTCGATCAGTCTTCCCGTCATGGCGGGCAACGCTAGGCCCGCGCCCCCGCCCGCCGTAATGATGCGCATACCCCGATCGACCTGCGGTTCTCCACAGGTTCCCGTATTGAGCAGCGGCTGATCAGCGGCGGCGGGGCGGGGTGGGGAGGGGCGCGGGGGTGGGGGTGCGGATGTGGTCGTAGACCAGGGAGGTCCGCACGTCGGCGATGTTGCGGTGCCGGGCCACGTGGTCCAGCACGAAGTCGCGCAGGTACGCCGTGTCGGGCACGGCCACCTGGACGATGAAGTCGTCGCCGCCCGAGACGACGAACACGGCCACGGTCTCGGGCAGGGCGGAGACGTAGTCGCGGAAGCCCTCGACGGCCTCGCGGACCTTGGGGTGCAGGCGTACGTGGATCAGGGCCTGCACCGGGCGGCCGATCGCGGTGAGGTCCACCTCGGCGTGGAAGCCGACGATCACGCCCCGGGCGCGCAGCGACCGCACCCGCTCCAGGCAGGTGGACGCCGCGATGCCGAGCCGCTCGGCCAGCTCCTTGTTGGTCTGCCGGCCGTCGCGCGCCAGCTCGGCCAGGATCGCCGTATCAAGTTCGTCCATACGGACATGCTCCCACGATCCGCCGAATTATCTTCGGAATCCGTCCGCTCCGGTTGCGGTACG
Organism: Thermocatellispora tengchongensis; assembly: GCF_014202315.1. Lineage (GTDB taxonomy): Bacteria > Actinomycetota > Actinomycetes > Streptosporangiales > Streptosporangiaceae > Thermocatellispora > Thermocatellispora tengchongensis. The sequence goes on from NZ_JACHGN010000028.1 coordinate 4,202, forward strand.
GCCGGGCGTTGCGCAACCTCCATGGAGGAAGTTCGGAGATGGACGGAGGACCGACGTGACTGTGATGACCCTGCCGGAGTGGCTGGACGGCCTGGACCCGCGCCCCGACGTGCCCACCCGGGAGCAGGGGGTGAAGTGGGTGATCGTGCTCGACCGCGACCTGCCGCGCGGCCTCCAGGTGAACGCCGCCGCCTGCCTGGCCGCCGCCGTGGGGCGGGCTGCCCCGGCGATCCTGGGCGAGCCCGGCCTGGACGCCGACGGCGGCGCGCACTCGGGGCTGCCCTGGACCGGCTGCACGGTGCTGGCCGCGCCCGCCGCGATCGTGCGGGCGATCCGGGCCGAGGCGGTCGCGGCGCCCGACCTGCTGGTGACCGACATGGCCGCCATCGCACAGCGGGCCGGGGTGTACCTGGACTACCTGGCCGAGCTGGGCCGCAGCCGCGGCGACGACCTCGACTACTACGCGATCGGCATCCTCGGCCCCCGTTCCGCCGTGGACCGGCTCACCGCCCGCCTTCCCCTGCTGAGGTAGGCCGGGGCATGCGGGGGGGCTAGGCCCACTTGTCGGCCTCCGGGGTCAGGTCGCTGGGCCACAGCCGGTAGACGTCGAGCCGCATGCCGTAGTACTTCTCGGTCTCGCCGACCCACTGCATGCCGAGCCGTTTGGCGGTGCCGGAGCCGCGCTCGTTGCGCACCCTGACGACGGCGACCAGCTCGCCGGCCCCGCGGGAGAACGCCCACTTGGCCAGCGCCCGGCCGGCCTCGGAGGCGTACCCGTGGCCCCAGTACTCCGGGGCGAGCTGCCAGCCGATCTCGATGTCCTCGTTGTCGGGTGGCAGGTAGCGCAGGGTGAGCCCGCCGATCACCCGTTGGTCCTCGTTGCGCACGATCGCCCACCGGCCCAGCGGGGGCGCCAGCTCCGGCGCGCTGCGGATCCAGGACTCCAGGACCTCGCGCATCTCCTGCTCGTCCTGGATCTGGGTCATGGCCGGGGACAGCCATCGCGTCACCTCCTGGGTGCCGTAGACGCGCAGGGCCTCCGGCGCGTCCTCGACGGTCCAGTCGCGTACGGTGAGGCGCTCGGTGCTCAGAACAGTCACGTTGTTCCCCTCGACGTTCCCCTTGGTGGGCCGGTTCCGGTGGTGGCTCGGGTGGGCGAGCATCATCCCGGCGCCGGGCGGACGCGCGGTGGCCGCAGGATGGAGAACGCGGCACCGTGCCACGAAATATTCCACTACGTCGGATTGATCCGAACACCCGGGTCCGCTGTCGGCGCGTGTGAGGGAGGGTGACCACACGACCTTATGTAGATATGTCAGAACAAATGCTTGACGCAAGATTTCCACGGGGCTACAACCGTGTTAACCGCCGCACCGGCGAAAGGACGGCCCCGTGACGGCAGACAAGAAGTTCCGCAAGCGGGCGCTGATCGCTCTCGCGCTCGCGTTTCCGCTGGTCCTTACCTCGTGCACGGCCGACGACGAGCCCGCGGCGAGCGCGCCCGCGGCCGCCTCCGGCGGGGGCGGGGACGGCTACGGCTACACCTTCGCCGCGGTCACCCACGGCGCGGCCGGTGACGCGTTCTGGAGCGTGGTGAAGTCCGGCGTGGAGAAGGCCGCGGCCGACCAGGGCGTACAGGTCGAGTACCAGAGCGACGGCGACCCGCAGAAGCAGGCCCAGCTCATCGACGCCGCCGTGAACCAGAAGGTGGACGGGCTGATCGTGTCCATGGCCAACCCCGACGCGCTGAAGGCGTCGGTGCAGAAGGCCGTCGCGGCGGGCATCCCGGTCATCACCATCAACTCCGGGCAGGACAGGTCGGCGGAGTTCGGCGCCATGGCCCATGTCGGCCAGGACGAGCAGGTCGCCGGCGAGGCGGCCGGGCAGCGGCTGCGCCAGGCGGGCGTGTCCAAACTGCTGTGCGTGATCCACGAGGCCGGCAACGTGGGCCTGGAGCAGCGCTGCTCGGCGGCCAAGGCCGGGCTCGGCGCCACCGCCGAGAACCTCCAGGTGGACAACAACAACCTCACCGGCGCCCAGTCCACCATCAAGGCCAAGCTGCAGCAGGACTCCTCGATCGACGGGGTGCTCACGCTCGGCGGCCAGATGGCCGGTGTCGCCGCGAACGCGATCAAGGAGTCGGGCTCCACGGCGCGGCTGGCCACCTTCGACCTCAACTCCGACGTCGCCAAGCTGGTCCAGGACGGCTCGGTCGCCTTCGCCGTGGACCAGCAGCCGTACACGCAGGGCTACCTGCCCGTCGTCATGCTCACGCTGTACAGGTCGAACCTGAACACGATCGGTGGCGGGCAGCCCGTGCTCACCGGGCCCAGCTTCGTCACCAAGGAGAACGCCGCGCAGATCCTGCAGCTCGCCGACAAGGGCACCCGGTAGGAGGAGGCTCATGACGACGGCGTCCACGGTCAAGGCGGCCGACGAGCGGGTGCGCTCGATCGGCCTGGTGCGCCGGCTGCTGCTGAAGCCGGAGCTCGGCGCGGTCATCGGCGCCGTGGTCATCTTCGTGTTCTTCTCGCTGCTCAGCGAGGTGTTCCGCTCGCCCAGCGGGGTGGCCAACTGGCTCGACCCGGCCGCCACGATCGGCATCATGGCGGTGCCGGTGGCGCTGCTGATGATCGGCGGCCACTTCGACCTGTCGGCGGGCGTCGCGATCGGCACCGCCGGGATCACCACCACCATCCTGACCACGCAGTACAACATGGTGCTGTGGGTCGCCATGGCGGTGTCGCTGCTGGTGTGCCTGGGCATCGGCTTTCTCAACGGCTACCTGGTCGTACGCACCGGCCTGCCCAGCTTCATCATCACGCTGAGCACCTTCCTCGGCCTCCAGGGGCTCAACGTCGGCGTGACCAAGCTGATCACCGACCAGGTGCAGGTCCAGGGCCTGGCCGACGAGCCGTTCTACGACGGCGCGCACGCGGTCTTCGCCGGCACGATCTCCATCGGCGGGCAGGACTTCCAGATCGCCATCCTGTGGTGGATCCTGATCACCGCCCTGGGGAGCTGGGTGCTGCTGCGCACCCGCTTCGGCAACTGGGTCTTCGCCATCGGCGGCGACCTCGGCGCCAGCCGCAACGTCGGCGTGCCCGCCGCCCGAACCACGATCACGCTGTTCATGGCGGTGTCGGCGGCGGCGTGGTTCGTCGGCAACACCCAGGCGATCCGGCTCGGCTCGATCCAGGCCGTGGCCGGCTTCGGCCAGGAGCTGATCTTCATCGTGGCCGCGGTGATCGGGGGCTGCCTGCTCACGGGCGGGTTCGGCTCGGTCATCGGCGCGTCCGTCGGCGCGCTGATCTTCGGCATGACCTCCCAGGGCATCGTGTACGCCGGATGGGACTCCGACTGGTTCAAGTTCTTCCTCGGCGCGATGCTGCTGCTCGCCGTGCTGGCCAACCGGTTCGTCCGCCGCTACGCCGAGGAGAGCGGGAAATGACGGCCACCCCGATGCTGGAGCTGCGCGGCGTACGCAAGACCTTCGGCAACGTGATCTCCCTCGACGGCGTCTCCACCAGCGTGCGCGCCGGCGAGGTCACCTGCGTGCTCGGCGACAACGGCGCGGGCAAGAGCACCCTGATCAAGATCCTGTCCGGGGTGCACCGGCCCGACGCCGGCGAGCTGCTGCTCGACGGCGCCCCCGTGACCTTCGCCGGCCCGCGCGACGCCCTGGACGCCGGCATCGCCACGGTCTACCAGGACCTCGCGATGATCCCGCTGATGGCGATCTGGCGGAACTTCTTCCTGGGCCGCGAGCCCACCAAGGGCCGCGGCCCCTTCCGCCGCTTCGACAGCAGGACGGCGCGCGCCGTCGCCCGCGAGCAACTGCTGCGCATGGGCATCGACATCCGCGACCCCGACCAGCCCGTGGGCACCCTGTCGGGCGGCGAGCGCCAGTCGGTGGCCATCGCCCGCGCCGTCTACTTCGGCGCCCGCCTGCTCATCCTGGACGAGCCCACCTCCGCCCTCGGCGTCAAGCAGGCCGGCATGGTGCTCAAGCACATCGTCCAGGCCCGCGACCGCGGCCTCGGCGTGGTGTTCATCACGCACAACCCGCACCACGCCTACCCGGTCGGCGACCGGTTCCTGCTGCTCAAGCGCGGCCGGAGCCTGGGCGACCACGCCAAGGCCGACATCACCCGGGAGGAGATGACCGCCCTGATGGCGGGCGGCGCCGAGCTGGAGGAGCTCGCGCACGAGCTGGAGCGCGACCCCGCGTCCCCCGCCGGCCGGGTGGCCGCCGACCTCACCGAGGAGGCGAGCGCCCTCGGCATCCACCCCGACGGCCGCTAGTCACATCTCCAGCCCGCCCGGGTGCATCAGCGGCCGGACCTCGACCCCGCACACCCGGGCCTGCGGGAGACGCGCGGCGATCTCCAGCGCCCGCTCCAGGCTGTCGCAGTCGATGAGCTCGTATCCCGCCAGGTGCTCCCCGCGGTCCCCGGCCACGCGGTACGCCCCCGCGCCCACCACCGCCGCGCCGTCGCGCACCCGTACGACGTGCGCCAGCTCGTCCCCGGCCAGCTCGTCCCCGCCCATCCACTCCCCGGACTCGGCCAGCTCCGCCCGAAGCCGCACGTGTTCCCGCGTCACCTCCTGCCGCGCGTCCGGCGAACTGTAGATCAGCAACATGAACCGCATGACGGACTCCCTTCGCCCCTGCCCTCACCAGAAGGTCGGAGCCGCCCGCCCGTTCACGACACCTCGCCGCCGAGCAGCCGCAACCGCTCCGCCGCGTCGGTGCCCGGCATCGGCGTGTAGACCACGAGATGCAGCCCCGGATGGTCCGAGGGGGCCAGCCGGTGGTGCTCCAGCCGCAGCTCCCCGGCCACCGGGTGCAGGAACACCCGCTCCCGCGAGGTGAACCCCTCGATGTCGTGGTTCTCCCACCCCTCGCGGAACGCCGGGCTGGCCGCCCGCAGCCGCTCGATCAGCGCGGTGAACCCGGGCTCGCCCAGCCGGGGCCCGGCCTCGGCCCGGAACTCCGCCAGGAACCGCCGGCTCGCCACCTGCCAGTCGGGCAGCAGCGCCCGCACGTACGGGTCGGTGAAGACCAGCCAGAGCAGGTTCCGGTCCACGGCCGGGACGCTCGCCACGTTCGGATACAGGCGGGCATAGGCGGCGTTCCACGCCGATATCCCCCAGTCGGGCGCGATGGCGTACGACGGGTACCCGGCCAGCGCGTCGAGCAGCCGCCGTACGTGCCCCGGCGCCTCCTGCGGTCCCGCGCCCGCCTCGCGCCGGGGCGCGGCGTACCCGGCCAGCGCCAAAACGTAGTCGTGCTCGGTCCCCGACAGGCGCAGCGCCCGCGCGATGGCGTCGAGCACCTGCCGCGACGGGTGGATCTCCCGGCCCTGCTCCAGCCAGGTGTACCAGGTGACGCTGACCCCCGAGAGCACCGCGACCTCCTCCCGCCGCAGCCCGACGCCCCGACGGCCCCGGCCCAGCGGCGGCAGCCCCACCTCCGCCCGCGTGATCTGCCCCCGCCTGGCCCGCAGGAAGTCGCCCAGCTCAGCGCGCCATGCCCCTTCGGTCATGGCCCCGATGCTAGTAGTGCGAGTACTAGAAGCAGCGCCGTCTTCGCCCCGGGGCGGTCAGCCGCCAGGGTGGGCACATGGGTGAACTGAGATCACGGGTCGTCACGCACGGGCGGAACATGGCGGGCGCGCGGGCGCTGCTGCGGGCGGCGGGAGTGGACGCGGCCGACTTCGGCAAGCCGATCGTGGCGGTGGCCAACAGCTTCACCGAGTTCGTCCCGGGCCACACGCACCTGCAGCCGGTGGGCCGGATCGTCTCGGCGGCGATCAGGGAGGCGGGCGGGATCCCGCGCGAGTTCAACACGATCGCGGTGGACGACGGGATCGCGATGGGCCACGAGGGGATGCTGTACTCGCTGCCCTCGCGCGACCTGATCGCCGACTCGGTGGAGTACATGGTCAACGCGCACCGCGCCGACGCGCTGGTGTGCGTGTCGAACTGCGACAAGATCACGCCGGGCATGCTCATGGCGGCGCTGCGGCTGAACATCCCCACGGTCTTCGTCTCCGGCGGGCCGATGGAGGGCGGGACCGCCGTCCTGTCCGACGGCACCGTACGGCCGGGGCTGCACCTGGTCTCGGCCATCGCCGACGCCGCCTCCGGGGCGGTCTCGGACGCCGACCTGGCCCGCATCGAGGAGGCCGCCTGTCCCACCTGCGGTTCGTGCGCCGGGATGTTCACCGCGAACTCGATGAACTGCCTCACCGAGGCGCTGGGCCTGGCGCTGCCCGGCAACGGCTCCACGCTGGCCACGCACACCGCCCGCCGCGACCTGTACGAGCGGGCCGGCCGCACCGTCGTGGAGCTGGCGCGGCGCCACTACGACCACGACGACGAGAGCGTGCTGCCCCGGGCCATCGCCTCCCGGGCGGCCTTCGACAACGCGATGGCCCTCGACCTGGCCATGGGCGGCTCGACCAACACGGTCCTGCACCTGCTGGCCGCCGCCCGGGAGGCCGAGCTGGACTACACGCTGCGCGACATCGAGCTGCGGTCGCGGGAGGTGCCGTGCCTGTGCAAGGTCGCGCCCAACGGGACGTACCTGATGGAGGACGTGCACCGGGCGGGCGGTGTCCCGGCGATCCTGGGCGAGCTGCACCGCGCGGGCCTGCTGCGCGAGGACGTGTACGCGGTGCACGCCGCCTCGCTGGCGGAGTGGCTGAAGACCTGGGACGTGCGCGGCGGCTCGCCCGCCCCGGAGGCCGTCGAGCTGTTCCACGCCGCCCCCGGCGGAGTCCGCTCCGCCACCGCGTTCTCCCAGTCCGCGCGCTGGCAGGAACTGGACCTGGACGCCGCGCGCGGCTGCGTCAGGGACGTCGCGCACGCCTACTCCGCCGACGGCGGCCTGGCCGTGCTGCGCGGCAACCTGGCCGAGGACGGCTGCGTGGTCAAGAGCGCGGGCGTGGACCCGGCCATGCACACCTTCACCGGCCCGGCCGTCGTGGTGGAGTCGCAGGAGGAGGCCGCCGAGGCGATCCTCGCCGGCCGGGTCACGCCCGGCGACGTCCTGGTGATCCGGTACGAGGGCCCGCGCGGAGGCCCCGGCATGCAGGAGATGCTGCACCCGACCGCGTTCCTCAAGGGGCGCGGCCTGGCGGACAGGTGCGCCCTGGTCACCGACGGCCGCTTCTCCGGAGGCAGCTCCGGCCTGTCGATCGGCCACGTCTCGCCGGAGGCCGCCGCGGGCGGCGTGATCGCGCTGGTCGAGGACGGCGATCCCGTCAGCATCGACATCCCCGGGCGTTCGGTCCGGCTGGACGTGCCGGACGACGTGCTGGCCGCGCGCCGGGCCCGGCTGGAGGCCGCCGGGGGCTACCGGCCCCGCGACCGCGCCCGCCCGGTCTCCGCCGCCCTGCGCGCCTATGCCGCCCTCGCCCTGTCGGCCGACAAGGGCGCGGTTCGCGACGTGGACCGGCTGGAGGAGGTCCTGCGCGGGTGAATGACGCGGGTGAATGACGCGGGTGATGACGCGTGCTATGGCGGCACGCCGTTCGCGTGGGGGTGCGCGTTCAGCGCAGCTCGCCTTCGAGCAGGCCCATCAGCACGAAGTCGTGCCACTTGCCGCCCCGGCGGAACGCCTCGCGGCGCACGCCCTCGCGGACGAAGCCCACCTTCTCGTACACCCTGATCGCGGCGGTGTTCTCCGCGACCACCCACAGCGAGATGCGATGCAGCCGCATCTCGTCGAACCCGTAGGAGCACAGGACCCGCAACGCGTCGGTCGCGTAGCCCCGGCCCCAGCAGGACCGGTCGCCGATGTACAGGCTGAGCTCAGCGTCCCCGGTCTCCGGCTCGGCGTCGAGGAGCGCGCCGACGCCGATCAGCTCGTCGGTCTCCAGCGCCACGATGCCCAGTTGCATGCGCTCGTAGGAGTTGCGCGGCCGGGAGGCTGCGCGCTGCTCGATGTGCATCAACGACAGCGGGTGGGTGCCGGTCATCCACCGCGTGACCTCGGCGTCGTTCAGCCAGTCGTAGATCAGCGGTGAATCCCAGGGTTCGATGGCTCGCAGCCGTACCAGATCTCCCATCAGCACAGCCGAAACTCCAATCGCGTGAATCCGCCCATCATGCCGCAACGCACACGCATTGGGTCGGGGAGCCCCCAAACTGGCCGGGTAGATCCTTGCGACTCTAAGTATGCGCGCTCGACCGGGGTTTCGGCGCCGAGAACCCGGTGATCCGCGTCTCACGGGCCGGCGGACGGGGCGGTACGCGTCACGGAGTCAGGGCGGCGACGGCGGAGGCCAGGTAGAGGCAGCCCCCGGCGGCCACGGCCACCCCGGCGGCGGCGGGCGTCCAGGAGGCCGCCGCGCGCAGGAACCGCAGGTCGTGCGTGCGGCGGCCGAGCGCCGCCGCCCCGCGTACGGTGACCACGCCCACGGCGGTCAGCGTGACCGCCATGCCGGTCCCGAACGCGAGCACCAGGATCACCGCGTCCACCGCCCGCCCGGTGAGCAGCCCGCTCACCAGCACGATGAACGCGGACGGCGAGGGCACGAGCCCTCCGGACAGCGCCAGCGCGACCAGCCCCCGCCGCGACCACGGATCGACCGCGTCCCCGTGCCCATGGCCGTGGCCGTGTCCATGCCCGTGCCCGTGCCCGTGGCCGTGTCCATGCCCATGCCCGTGGCCGTATCCATGCCCATGGCCGTGCCCGTGCTCATGCCCGTGCTCATGCCCGTGCCCGTGGGACCTGCGGTCCCGCAGGTGGCGGTACGTCAGGTGCGCGCCGACGGCGATCACGACGACCCCCGCGGCCACCTGGAGCCAGGCCGTGACCGTCTTGGTGCCGACGGCCGCGCCCGACAGGCCGACCCAGGCCAGGGCGAGCGCCAGCACCGACACGGTGTGCATCAGCGCCACGACCACGCCGAGGCGCAGCGCGTCCCGATAACGGCCGTGCGTGCCGATCAGGTACGCCGCCGTGATGCTCTTGCCGTGGCCCGGGGCCACCGCGTGCAGCGCGCCCACGCCCAATGCGACGGCCAGCACCAGCCAGAACGCGGCCGACCCGTCGAAGAGCGCGATCAGGTAGTTCTCCTGCTCGGTGGTGCCGTTCATCCGCGGGCACCCGCCGGACGCCGCCTGCGGTACAGCACGACGCCCGCCAGCGCGGCCAGCGCGCCGGCCAGGGCCGCGATGGGCGCGGCGAGCGGCACGCCGCCGCCCGGGGACGGGTGGAACCGCACCCGCTGGGTGTCCGCGGCGGCGGTGAGCATCGCCTTGTCCGGGGTGGCGGGCGTCTCGGCGGTGAGCACGGTCCGGTACGCCTCGTTGAGATCGGTCAGCGCGTCGATGCGGACCTCGACCTCGGTGACCGGCTCCGGGCACTCGAAGCCGAACCGGGCGCCCTCGGCGAGCAGGCGCTCCAGCGGGGCCAGCTCGGCCGCGCACGGCCGCCCGGCCTGGGTGACCGCGACGCGCGAGAGCAGGTACTCGCGCACCGCCGGGGAGCGGGCGAGCTTCTGCTCGCCGGTCAGTTGCGTGGACACCGCCCCCGACGAGGGGTCCTCGAAGGCGCCCAGCGACTGGCCGAGCGCCACCCAGTCGTCCTCGGCGGCCAGCCACGAGATGGTCACACGGGAGCCCTCGGCGCCGATCCTGGCCGTGGACGGGGGCCCGAAGGGGTGCGCCGCGGCGGCGGGGGCGAGGGCGAGCGCCAGGCCGAGGCAGGTGCGGATGAACAAGGGGAGGATCACGGGCCGGCTCCTGGTACGGGGACCGGGTGGCCCCGCCCGGCAAGGCGCGGCCACCCGGGGTGGATCACTTGGTGACGGTGATGACAGGGCTGGTGATCTTCTGGTTGACGCTCTCCAGGTAGATCACGTACTGGCCGCCCTTCCTGGCCGGGGCGGGGATGCGGACGGTCTTCTCCAGCCGGCCCAGCTCGTCGGCCTTCTCGTGGCCGATGAGCAGGCCGTCGCGGCCACCGCCGCGGCGCGCGTCGTCGCCGGACGCCTCGCGCAGGTGGATCGCGACCTTCTCGCCCGGGTCGTAGCCGTAGGCCGAGACCTTCAGCTCGCCGAACCGCGGCACCTCGGTCTTGTCCACGATCACCTGCTCGCCGACCGTGTTCTCCGGGGTGCGCAGCTCGTTGACGGTGCGCTCACCCTTGTCGTTCTTGCGGATCACGAAGCCGTCGTGGTGCTCGCCGTTGGCGTAGCGGGCCTCGAAGGTGATCGTGTCCTTGGTGACGTCGATGAGCTGGTAGAGCTGGGTGTTCTGGCTGGTGCTGCGCACCTCGGCGCCGTTGCCGGTCCAGTTCTCGCCGTTGTTGAGCGCGTACATCTTGCCGCCCGAGACCGACACGACGTACGCCACGCCGTTGTGCACGGTGGCCGTCTTGCGCGCCGCCACCTGGTTGCCGCGGCCGTAGGAGTGGTCGTGGCCCTGAAGCACCAGGTCCACGCCGTACTTCTCGAACAGCGGGGCCCACTGCGCGCGCACGTTGGGGTTGTTGCGCGAGCCGGTGGTGGAGTAGACGGGGTGGTGGAAGGTCACCACGGTCCACTTGTTCGGGTTGTTCTTGAGCAGGCCCTCCAGCCACGCGGTCTGGGCGGCCATCAGGGTGGCGTTGCTCTGGTGGTTGGAGTCCAGGCCGATGAACCGCACGCCCTGGTAGTCAAGGGTGTAGGCGGTCTGCTTGAGCTCGGCGTTGCCGGGGCCGTTGTCCGGGTACGGGAACTGCGGCCGCCAGAAGGTGGACAGGCCGCCGCTGTACTCGTGGTTGCCCGGGATCGAGATGTTGTTGATCTGGCCGTCGATGAAGCCGCCGGCCCGGAACCACTGACCCCACTGCTCCTCGCTGTTGGCGGAGTCGATGAGATCGCCCGCGTTGACGATGGCCTTGGCCTGGGGGCGGTCGGCGAACGCCTGGCGGAACACGCGCGGCACGGCGGAGTCGATGTAGTTCTGCGCGTCGCCGTAGTAGATGAAGGAGAACGGCTCGAAGCCGGCGGCGGCGGTGGTGAAGTCGGTCCAGGCGCTCCAGTTGGTGCCGTCGCCGACCCGGTAGGTGTAGCGGGTGTTCGGCTTCAGCCCGGTGAACTCCACGGTGTGGTACGTCGAGGCGTACCCGAGGGTGGTGTTCACCGGCGTGCTGGCGATGGCCTTGACGTTGGCGACGGCGCCGGCGGGCGGCGCGACCTGGCCCAGCGCGCGCGGCGCCTCCAGGATCTCGGCCTGGGCGGTGTCGGCGGTGGCCTCGGCGCGCCAGGTCACCCGCTGGCTGGTGGCCGGGGTGGTGGTGGGGATGAGGATGATGCGGTCGGGGATGGGGGAGGGCTTGTGCACCTCGGCGGCGGGGTACACCGGTGGCGCGGCCGCGCCCATCGCGGCCGGGCCGAACGCGAAGCCGCCGATCAGCAGCGCGCCGGCGCCGATCGCGGCGAGCTTCGCGTGCCGCGGCCTGATGGACCACGGCTTTCTGGGCTCATTCACTTTCGTGCTCACTCCATGAGAAGCGTCTCGTCCCTCCGCGAGCGCGGAGTGGACCGGCGAAATTCACCCAGGAAGCCCTGACGATCGCCTTTCCGGCGGCTGTCCGGCGCGTGAATTCATGATCGTCTATCTGGCGGCCACCGGCAGTTGGCCCGGTGTTCTCCCCGCCCCCGTTACGATCACGCCGATCGGGGCCCGAGCGTGGAGGTGAACGGATGACCCGGCGCTGGGGGCTGATCCCCGCCATCGCGGCGCTCGGCACGCTGTTCATCGTCCCGGCGCAGGAGCCGGCGGTGAAGACCGACGCGTTCATCACCGCCGAGACCAGCGGCATCCTGCTCATCGAGGGCGGCGAGTGCTTCAGCGACCCGGCCTACGACCCCGGGGCGGGGGAGCCGATCGTCCTGTACACCCCCTGCGCCGAGGGCGCGGACAACCAGTCGTTCGGCTTCGTGCACGTCCCCGACGGCCCGTACGACCGCGCGGCGCTGGCCGCGTTCGCGTGGCGGGGATGCGGCGCCCGCTTCGCCGAGCTGTGGGGCGATTCGAAGGACTCGTCCCTCGACTACTATCCGATCATGCCCACCGCCGAGACCTGGGCAGACGGCGACCGCGACGTCATGTGCGCCGCCTACCGCCCGTCCGGCCGGCTGACCGGCTCGGTGCTGCCCGCGCCCGGTTAGAGGCGGCTCAGCACCGCCTCGGTGAACTCGGACGTGGTGGCGGAGCCGCCCAGGTCGGGGGTGCGGGTGTCGGTCGTGGCCAGGACGGCGGCGACGGCCTCGACGATCTCGGCGGCCGGGCGCGGATGGCCGAGGTGCTCCAGCATCATCGCGGCGGACCAGATGGCCCCGATCGGGTCGGCCACGCCCCGTCCCGCGATGTCCGGGGCCGAGCCGTGCACCGGCTCGAACATGGACGGGAAGTCGCGCTCGGGGTTCAGGTTCGCCGAGGGGGCGATGCCGATGCTGCCGGCCACGGCGGCGGCCAGGTCGCTGAGGATGTCGCCGAACAGGTTGCTGCCCACGATCACGTCGAAGCGGGCCGGGTCGAGCACCAGCTTGGCGCACAGGGCGTCGATGTGCTCCTGGTCCCAGGTCACCCCCGGGTACGCCGCCGCGCGCTCGGCCACGATCTCGTCCCAGAACGGCAGGGTGTGCACGATGCCGTTCGACTTGGTCGCCGACGTCAGCCGCCCCCGCCGGGTGCCGGCGAGCGTGAAGGCGTAGTCCACGATCCGGGTCACGCCGGGCCGGGTGAACACGGCCTCCTGCACCGCCATCTCGTCGGGGAAGCCGCGGTTGAGCCGGCCGCCGATCTCGCTGTACTCGCCCTCGGTGTTCTCCCGGACCACCACCAGGTCCACCTCGCCCGCCCGAACCCCGCGCAGCGGGCTGGGCACGCCCTCGAAGACGCGCACCGGGCGCAGGTTGACGTACTGCCGGAAGGCGCGCCGGATCGGGATCAGCAGCCCCCACAGCGACACGTGGTCGGGCACCCCGGGCGCGCCGACCGCGCCCAGGAAGATCGCGTCGTGGCCCCGCAGCCGGTCCAGGCCGTCGGGCGGCATCATCGCGCCCTCGCGCAGGTAGGTGGCGCAGCTCCAGTCGTACGTGGTGCGGGTGAAGGCCACGCCGTGCCGCCGCGCCGCCGCGTCCAGCACCTCCAGCGCCGCCGGGGTCACCTCCTGGCCGATGCCGTCGCCGGGGATCACCGCGATGCCGTACGTGGTCGTCGTCATGCACTCGATTCAACCGACCGGGCGCGCCGGGCGTCCAAGACGGGGACCCGATAGGACCGGTAGGCGACGCCTATAGGTTCCTCGTGGCGGCGCGGTGGAACTCCGTGGCGGCGGGGCTCAGCCAGCCCTTGCGGGTGACCAGGGCGAGCTGCAGCGACGCGGGCGGGTCGAGGTCGAGCACCAGCGCCCCCGCCCGTTCCGCGAGGGGCCGCCACGCCTCGGCCAGCACGCCGATGCCGACGCCCCTGAGCACCAGCGGCAGGAACGCCTCGCGGTGCTCCGACTCCACCGCGATGGTCAGGTCCACCCCGGAGGCGCGGATCTCCTCCACCAGCCTGCGCAGCCCGGTGCCCGGCTCGCCGACGATCAGGCGCTGCCCGGCCAGCCGCTCCCACCGGACGGGCGGGCCCGGCCGGAACGGTCCTTCGGGGTGGGCGATCAGCACGAATCGCTGCCGCTCGACCGGGAACAGGTTCACGTCGGCGGCCACCGGCAGATCCCACGCCGACAGCAGGCCCAGCTCGGTCACGCCGGTGCGCACCGCGTCGATCACGGCCTGCGGCACCGGCGCGTCCTTGATCACCACCTGTACGCCCGGGTGCCGCCGGGTGAACTCCTCGATCATCCCGCTCAGCGGCTCCACCGCCGGCGACGGCATCGAGGCGATGGCCACGCTGCCGCGCAGCACCCCCCGTACCGAGGCGACGCTCGCCTGCGCCACCTCCACGCTGCGGATCACCTGGCGGGCGGGCTCGATCAGCGCGTGCCCCGCGTCGGTGAGCACGACCCGCCGGCCGATCCGGTGGAACAGCGGCCCGGCCAGCTCCTTCTCCAGGTTCCGTATCGCCTGGGACAGCGACGGCTGGGCGATGTAGAGCGCCTTGGCGGCCCGGTTGAACCCGCCGTGGTCCACGACGGCGAGGAAATACTCCAACTGCCGCACATCCATCCTGACTCCGGGCACATCTATAGGGAAAACCTCTTAATCAAGTAGTCAAATCGTCTTGGACCCGCGCGTCGTAATGGTCTTTCAATGAGCCAAAAGTTACGCACATGTGTCCGCGCGAGTGAGTTCAGGGAGTTGCCATGACCTCCGACGAGACCGGCCGGACGGGAGCCGGTGCCGCCCCGGCGCGGACGGATGTGGACCAGGCGCTGCTGGGCCACGCGACGTACCGCAGCCTGGGCGAGCAGCGGCTCACGCCGGCCGAGGAGCGGTTCGAGCGCGCCCGCCGCACCACCGGGCTCTGGCTGGCGCCGCTGGTCACGGTGGTGTTCCTGCTGCTCCCGCTGGACCTGCCGCCCACCCAGCAGACCCTGGCCGGTGTGCTGCTCGGCGTGATCGTGCTGTGGATCACCGAGCCGGTGCCGATCCCGGTCGGCGGGCTCATCGGCGTGGGCGCGATCGTGGTGCTCGGCGCGGTCTCGGCCACCGACGCGCTGGCCCCGTTCGGCTCCTCCACCATCTTCACCTTCATCGGCGCGTTCATCCTCGCCCAGGCCATGCTCAAGTACGGCCTGGCGCGCAGGTTCGCCTTCCGCATCCTGTCACTGCCCGGCGTGGGCCGCTCCACCCTCACGCTGATCGTCGCCTTCGGGCTGATCACCTGCGCGCTGTCGGCGTTCGTGTCCAACACGGCCACGGTCGCCATGCTGCTGCCCACCGCGCTCGGCATGCTCGCGATCATCGCCAAGATGCTCCAGGACCGCGGGCTCGTGGCCCCCGACTTCAACCCGCTGCGGCTGCGCGTCGGCGCCGCGCTGGTGCTCATGCTCGCGTACGGCGCCAGCGTCGGCGGGCTGATCACGCCCGTGGGCAGCCCGCCGAACCTCATCGGCCGTGGCCTGATCGAGGAGGCGACCGGGCAGCGCATCTCCTTCGCCCAGTGGATGGCCACCGCGCTGCCCATCTGCCTGCTGATGTTCGTGGTGCTGGCCGCCGTGCTGATCCTGCTGAACAAGCCGGAGATCCGGCGCATCGAGGGCGTGGAGGAGTACGTGCGCACCGAGCGCGCCCGGCTCGGCAAGCTGTCGCGGGCGGAGAAGAACACCCTGGTCGCCTTCAGCGTCACCGTGGCGCTGTGGATCTTCCCCGGCCTGGTCGCCCTCATCGCCGGCACCGACTCCGCCGTCTACACCACCGTCAGCGGCCGGTTGAACGAGGGCGTCGTCGCCGTGCTCGGCGCCTCGCTGCTGTTCCTGCTGCCGACCGACTGGGGCAAGCGCGAGTTCACCCTGAACTGGAGCGACGCCGCCCGCATCGACTGGGGCACGATCGTGCTGTTCGGCACCGGCATCATCTTCGGCTCGCTGCTCGAAGACACCGGGCTGGCCAGGACGATCGGCTCCTCGGCCTCGCAGGCGCTCGGGCTGACCAGCGTGTTCGCCATCACCGCGTTCGCCGTGGTGCTGGCCATCGTGGTCTCGGAGACCACCAGCAACACCGCGTCCGCCGCCGTGGTGGTGCCGATCATCATCCCGATCGCGGTCGCGGCCGGGGTGAACCCGTTCGTGCCCGCGCTGGCCGCGACGTTCGCGGCCTCCTTCGGCTTCATGCTCCCGGTCTCCACGCCGCAGAACGCCATCGCGTACGGCTCGGGCGTCGTGCCCATCACCACCATGATCCGCTCCGGGGTCGGCTTCGACGTGCTGGGCGCGATCCTGATCATGCTGTTGCTCCCGCTAATGGTCGCGGTGACCGGCATCGGCGGCTGAGGCCGCCGGCCACAGCTCCAGGGCGTGCGCGCGGGTGAGCGCCAGGATGCGGTCCACCGCCTCGGCGGCCGGCATCGGGTCCAGGCTCCGCCCGTCGCGCAGCCGCAGCGCCACCCGGCCGTCGATCGCCTCCTTGGGGCCGATCACCGCCTGGTAGGGCACCAGCTTGGCGGCCCGGATGCGGGCGCCCAGGCTGCCCTGCCCCGCCGGAAGCAGCTCGGCGCGCAGCCCGCGCGCCACGCACAGCCGTACGAACGCCTCGGCCGCCTCCTCCTCGTCGTCGCGCACCGGCAACGCGGCGAGCTGCACCGGCGCGAACCAGGCCGGGAACGCGCCGCCGTACATCTCGATCAGGTGCGCGACCGCCCGCTCGACGCTGCCGATGATGCTGCGGTGCACCATGACCGGCCGGTGCCGCTCGCCGTCGGCGCCGATGTAGCTCAGGTCGAACTGCTCGGGCTGGTGGAAGTCGATCTGCACGGTGGACAGGGTGGACTCCCGGCCCGCGGCGTCGGCGATCTGCACGTCGATCTTCGGGCCGTAGAACGCGGCCTCGCCCTCGGCCGCCTCGTACGGCACGTCCGCCGCGTCCAGGACCTCGCGCAGCAGGGCGGTGGCCCGCGCCCACATCTCCGGCTTGTCCACGTACTTGCCGCCGGGGCCCTGGAGCGAGAGCCGGTAGCGCACCGGCCGGATGCCCAGCGCCGCGTGCGCCTCGCGGATCAGGGCGAGCGCCGCCCCCGCCTCGGCGGTGGCCTGGTCCAGGGTGCAGAACACGTGCGCGTCGTTGAGCTGGATCGCGCGCACCCGGGTCAGCCCGCCCAGCACGCCCGACAGCTCCGAGCGGAACATGCCGCCCAGCTCCGCCATGCGCAGCGGCAGCTCCCGGTAGCTGCGCCCGCGCGAGCGGAAGATCAGCGCGTGGTGCGGGCACAGGCTGGGCCGCAGCAGCAGGTCCTCATCCCCCACCCGCATCGGCGGGAACATGTCGTCGCTGTAGTGCGACCAGTGCCCGGAGATCTCATACAGCTCCCGCTTGCCGAGCACCGGCGAGTAGACGTGCCGGTAGCCGGCCCGCCGCTCGACGTCGCGGATGTACTCCTCCAGGGTGTGCCGCACCGCCGCCCCGGCCGGCGGCCAGTACGGCAGCCCGGCCCCGATCAGCGGGTCGGTGTCGAAGATGCCCAGCTCGCGGCCGAGCTTGCGATGGTCGTGCATGTGCGGGTCTCCTCACAACGGTGAGGCGGGCGCCCGGCGCACGAGAAAGCCCCGGGGCGCTCGCCCCGGGGCTTGATGTCAGCGGTCAGCGCGCCGGGACGGAGTCCGGCGTCGTCGTCCACATGGCGCGCATCATGATTGCCAGGGTAGCAGCACGGGCCCGGGTGAGTGCGGATCACTCTCGGCTGATTGGCGATTCCGATCGCCGTGCGCGCGCGTAACCCGTGTTTCCGCAGGTCATGGCGGCGGGAGCGGCGGAAAGGCGATCCGGGCGTTCACCCGGCGTATACGAAGCGCTGGTGCACTGAGCGCCGTCCGGCGGGCGTACCGCCGAGACGGGAACGGAAGGTGCGCAAAGCGGTGAGCCGTATTCGATTGCAGCGACTGACCCGCAGGTTCGGGTCCGTCACCGCCGTGGACGCGGTGTCGCTGGACGTGGCCGACGGGGAGTTCCTGGTCCTGCTCGGCCCGAGCGGGTGCGGGAAGTCCACCCTGCTGCGCATGATCGCCGGGCTGCTGGCTCCCACCGAGGGCCGGGTGCTGCTCGGCGACGCCGACATCACCGACGTGCCGCCGCGCCGCCGCGACCTGGCCATGGTGTTCCAGAGCTACGCGCTCTACCCGCACCTGTCCGTGGCGCGCAACATCGGCTTCCCGCTGCGCGCCCGCGGCTGGAGCCGGGCCGCGATCCGGGAGAAGGTCGCCGAGGTCGCCGCGGCGCTCGACCTCACCGAACTGCTCGACCGCCGCCCCCGCGAGCTGTCCGGCGGCCAGCGGCAGCGGGTGGCGCTCGGCCGCGCGCTGGTGCGCGACCCCGGCGCGTTCCTGATGGACGAGCCGCTGTCCAACCTGGACGCCGCGCTGCGCGCCGGTACCCGCGCCGAGATCAGCGCGCTGCACAAGCGGCTCGGCGCCACCGTCGTGTACGTCACCCACGACCAGGTGGAGGCCATGACCATGGCCACCCGGATCGCGCTGCTGGACAAGGGCCGCCTGGAGCAGGTCGGCACCCCCGCCGAGGTCTACGACGAGCCCGCCTCGGTGTTCGTCGCCCGCTTCCTCGGCTCGCCCGCGATGAACCTGATCGACGCCACCGTGGCCGCCACCGCCGCCGGCCTCGCCGCCCGCGCCCGCGAGGTCGAGCTGCCGCTCGGCATCGACGCCGAGACCCCCGAGCGCCCGGTCGTGCTCGGCGTGCGCCCCGAGCATCTGGCCATCGCCGGCCAGGGGGCCGAGGGCGGCATCAGGGCCGTCGTGGAGGCCGTGGAGAACCTGGGCAGCGAGGAGGTCGCGCACTGCAGGGCCGGGGAGGCCCGCGTCAGCGTACGCGGCCCGCGCCCGCTCGGGCTGCGCGACGGCGACCGGGTGCGCCTGACCGCCCGCCCGGAGCACCTTCACCTGTTCGACGCGGACAGCGGACGCAGGCTCGCCTGGCGCCCCGCCCCCGTCACCACCCCCGCCTGAAAGATCACAAGCTCAACCTAGGGAGCGCCCGATGAGACCGTTCCTGTCCACGGCGTGCGCCGCGTCGGCGCTCGCCCTGACCATGCTGACCGCGGCCTGCGGCGCCGGGGTGGGCAGCACCGCCCCCGGCGACGGCCAGGCCGCGCCCGTCAGCAAGGCGCCCGAGCTGGGCGCGGGCGAGAAGGTGTCGATCGTCTTCGAGAGCTACAACTTCGGCCAGGCGGGGGCCTGGACCGACACGTTCAACGAGCTGATCGGCGCCTTCCACAAGGCCCACCCCGACATCACGGTCACCGCGCAGAAGCCGCAGGGCAACAGCGCCAACCCGGCCACCGACACGATCTCCAGCCTGCAGAGCCAGATGTCGGTGGGCAAGCCGCCGGACGTCGTCCAGCTCGGCTTCAGCGACCTGGACTTCACCGTCAACCAGCTCAAGGCGCTGCCGCTGGACGACCTGGTCGGCAAGGACGTGGTGCAGAAGAACTTCGACGGCGCGAAGTACCCCTTCGCCGAGCGGGCCCGCACCCTCGGCGACTGGAACGGCAAGACCTACGGCGTGCCGTTCGTGTTCTCCACCCCCATGCTCTACTTCAACTCCGCCCTGTTCGAGCAGGCCGGCCTCGACCCGGCCAAGCCCCCGGCGACCTGGGCCGAGGTCGCCGAGGCGGCCAAGGCGATCAAGGAGAAGACCGGCAAGGACGGCGCGTACGTCGACTGCCTGACCAAGGCGGCCAAGGACTGGTGCTTCCAGGCCCTGGTACGTTCCAACGGCGGCCGGGTCATCTCCGAGGACCGCACCAAGCTCACCTTCGCCGAGCCGCAGGTGACCGAGGTCGTCACCGCCATGCAGGCCATGGTCAAGGACGGCGCCATGCCGAACCGCACCCAGATGCAGGCCGTGGAGGCGTTCGCCCGCGGCGACCTCGGCATGATCCTGGAGTCCAGCGCGCTCCAGGGCACCTTCGCCAAGGGCGCCGGCGAGAAGTGGAAGCTGGGCGCGGCGGCCATGCCCGGCTTCGAGGGCAAGCCCGCGGTGCCCACCAACTCCGGCGCGGCGCTGTTCGTCTTCGCCAAGGAGCCGGCCAAGCAGCGCGCCGCCTGGGAGCTGATCACCTTCCTGACCAGCGAGCAGGCGTACACCACGATCGCCACCAAGATCGGCTACCTGCCGCTGCGCACCGGCCTGGTGGACGACCCCGCCGCCCTCAAGCCGTGGGCCGACGCCAACCCGTACCTGAAGCCGAACCTGGAGCAGCTCGCCCGGATGGAGCCGTGGGTGTCCATGCCCGGCCCGAACTACCTGCAGATCCGCGACGGGATGATGGAGGCCGTGGAGAGCGCCGTGTTCCAGGGCGCCGACCCCGCCTCCACCCTCACCGCCAAGCAGGGCGAACTGGCCAAGCTGCTGCCCGGGGGCCGCGGATGACCGACGGCGACTTCGGCGACTGGGAGCGCGGCATCCGCCCCGACCTCACGTTCGTGCAGCTCACCGACGCCCATGTCCGGGCCGACGGCACGCTGATGCACGGCGTCGTGGACACCGCGGCCAACCTGGCCGCGGCGGTGGACATGGTCGAGGCGTCCGGCACGCCGGTGTCCGCGTTCCTGCTCACCGGCGACCTCGCCGACGACGGCGCGCCCGAGGCGTACCGGCGGCTGCGCGACATCGTCGAGCCGGCCGCCGCCCGCCTCGGCGCGGACGTCGTGTACGCCATGGGCAACCACGACGAGCGCGCCGGGTTCCGGGCCGAACTGCTCGGCGAGGAGCCGTCGGCGTACGAGTGCGACATGGTCACCACCATCGGCGGGCTGCGGGTGATCGTGCTGGACAGCACCGAGCCCGGCCGGCACGACGGCAACCTGACCGACGGCCAGCTCGACTGGCTGGACGGGGTACTGGCCACGCCCGCGCCGCGCGGCAGCATCCTGGTCTGCCACCACCCGCCGGTGCCGTCGCCGGTGCCGACCGTGCACCTGCTGCGCATGCGCGACGCCGACCGGCTCGGCGCGGTGCTGGCCGGGCGCGACGTGCGGATGGTGGTGACCGGGCACGCGCACCACGCCGGCTGCGGCGCGCTCGCCGGGGTGCCGGTGTGGGTCGGGCCCGCGCTCGCGTACGGGGTGGCGGCGGTGCCGCCGCTCGGCCGGCTCCGCGCCGGAGCCGACGCCGCGTTCAGCCGCATCGACGTGTTCGGCGAGCAGATCGTCGCCACCGCGGTGCCGCTGTCGCGGGCCGGGCAGGTGTACGACGTGGACGCCGCCGACCGGCTGCGCATGTTCCGCCAGGTGGTCGGCACGTGGTGACCGGCGCCTTCGTCGAGGTCCCGCCCGCGGCGCAGGCGGCGGGCGGGGCCGCGGACGCCCCGCCCGCCGGGGCACGGTCGCGGGCGCCGTGGCGGGCGCTGTGGCGGCGGGCCGTCCGGCTCGCCCCGCCGTACCTGTTCCTGGCGCCCGCCCTGGTCCTGCTGGTGGTGTGGACCTACCGGCCGCTGGCCCAGACGTTCTACCTGTCGTTCTTCTCCTGGAACCTGGTGCCGGACGTGCCGATGGTCCCGGTCGGCACGGCCAACTACGAGCGGCTGCTCACCACGCCCGACCTGGCCGACTCGGTGGGGCTCACGTTCGTGGTGATCGTGGCCATGCTGCCGTTCACGCTGGTGCTGCCGGTCGTGGTGGCGCTGCTGACCCGGCGCGTACGCGGCCGGGCCGCGGCGGCGTACCGGGCGCTGATCTTCGCGCCCATGCTGGTGGCCCCGGTCGCGGGCGCGGCCGTGTGGCAGTGGCTGCTCGACCCCTCCGCCGGGATCGTCAACACCCTGCTCGGCACCGGCACGAACTGGCTCAACAGCGTGGACACCTCGCTGTGGGCGATCATCGCGATCACCGGCTGGCACGTCGCCGGCTTCGCGGTGCTCGTGGTCTCGGCCGGGCTCACCGGCATCAACCCCGACTACGCCGCCGCCGCCCAGGTGGACGGCGCGTCCCGGGGGCAGATCACCCGGTGGGTCACGCTGCCGCTGCTGTCGCCCACGCTGGCGTTCCTGCTGCTGATGACGGTGCTGCTGTCGGCCCAGTGGACCTTCCCGCTGATCGACACCCTCACCCAGGGCGGCCCGGTCGGCTCCACCACCACCGTGTACTACCTGCTGTGGGAGTACGGCTTCCGCAGCCACGACGCCGGGCTGGCCGCCGCCGCGGGCGTGCTGTTCTTCGCCGGCTTCATGCTGGTCGCCTCGCTGCTGGCGCGGATCTCCGACCGGCTCAGCCGCTACGACGACTAGGAGGCGCCGCATGGACGAAACCGCTCCGGTCGGGGAGCGCGGCGGCATCGCCCGCCGCGCCGGCGGGCACATCATGCTCGGACTGCTCGGCCTGCTGTGCGTGTTCCCCATCTACTGGCTGTACGCCACGTCGCTGCGGGCCCCGCAGGACGTCTACGAGCTGTCGGTGCTGCCCTGGCCGCTGTCGCTGGACAGCTACGCCGACGCCATGGCCAAGAACGACGTCGCCGGCATGCTGCTCAACACCGCGATCGTCGCCGTGCTGTCGGCGCTGGGCCAGCTTCTGATCGGCCTGCTCGCGGCCTACGCCTTCGCCGCCTGGCGCTTCCCGCTCCAGCGGCCCCTCTACCTGCTGTTCGTGGGCACCTGGCTGGTGCCGTTCCAGGCCACCATGCTGCCCAACTACGCCCTGCTCGGTCAGCTCGGCCTGCTGGAGACCCTGGCCGGGGTGATCATCCCGACGCTCTGCTCCACGCTGGGCGTGCTGCTGCTGCGCGAGCACCTGATGAGCTTCCCCAAGGAGCTGCTGGACGCCGCCCGCATGGACGGCCGCTCGGCCTGGGGCATCCTGTGGACGGTCGTGGTGCCCACGCTGCGGCCGGTGCTGGCCGCGCTCGGCATCCTGCTGGCCATCACCGCGTGGAACGAGTACTTCTGGCCGG
Organism: Thermocatellispora tengchongensis; assembly: GCF_014202315.1. GTDB lineage: Bacteria > Actinomycetota > Actinomycetes > Streptosporangiales > Streptosporangiaceae > Thermocatellispora > Thermocatellispora tengchongensis. The sequence goes on from NZ_JACHGN010000028.1 coordinate 26,773, forward strand.
CCATGGTGCTCCAGCGCTCCAACGCCGTGATCCAGCTCGGCCTGCGCAGCTTCATGGGCACCGAGGGCAACGACTGGGGGCCGCTGATGGCCACCGCCGGGCTCGCCTGCCTGCCGGTGTTCGCGCTCTACCTGTTCCTGCAGCGGCACATCGTGAACGCCTTCGTGCGATCCGGCCTGAAATAGCGCCTTAAATCGTGACCTCGCTGCTGGCGGGCAGGCAGGACAGGAACGCCTCCACCAGAGGGCCCGGCTGCGCCCGCCACACGGCGTACAGGTCGAGGATCGGGACCGGGTCGTACAGGCGGACGGTCTTGGTGCGCGGGCCGCCGGTGGCGCCGTCGGCCATCCGGCCCCGCAGCGCGGACGCGAACCCGACCACCGGCTTGATCGCGGCGATGATCGCGGTCGCGTGCGGGTCGTCCACCTCCTCGGCCACCGTGAGCCGGATGCCGCTGGTCTGCGCGGCCGAGAAGATCGCGTCGTACATGGCCGAGGACTGCGCCCGGTTGAACAGGATGCACGACTCGCCGGCCAGCTCCACGAACGGCACCCGCTCGCGCGCCGCCCACGGGTGCCGCAGCCCGACCACCGCCACCAGGGGCACCCGCAGGAGATGTCGGCTGCGCAGGTCGGCGGCCAGCGGCCTGCCGTACACCATCGCGACGTCCAGCCTGCCCTCGCCCAGCGCGGCGAGCTGCGGCCCGGTGCGCATCTCCGACATCTCCAGGTCGATCTCCGGGTGGCGGGCGTTCAGCGTGGCCAGCGCCGCGGGCAGCACCCGCTGCCCGGCCGGGAAGTTGTAGCCCACGCGTACGGTGCCCGCCCGGCCCGCCGCCGCGGCCCTGGCCGCCTGCGCGGCCCGGCGCACCCGGGCCACGATGTCCTGCGCCCGCTCCCGGAACGCCTCGCCGGCGGGGGTGAGCCGCACCTCGTGCGAGTTCCGCGCGACCAGCTCGACCCCGACAGAACGCTCCAGCCGCTGGAGGTGCTGGCTCAGCGACGGCTGCGCCAGGTGCAGCCGCGCCGCGGCCCGCCCGAAGTGCAGTTCCTCGGCTATCGCGAGGAACGAGATCAGATGCCGGAGTTCGATGCCCGGCCCAATGTCGCTGCTCGGCGCCACGCTCGGCCTCCCCTCGCCGGGCTAGACGGTACCCCGGCGAGGGGAGCGGCCGATTAACGCCCGGCATCGGGTCCAGAAACGCGCCCGTCTAGGCCAGCGAGACGGGCAGGGAGACGATCCCGCGGTGGATCAGGCTGGGCCGGTACTCCACGCCGTCGGCCGCCATGCGCAGCTCGGGCGCCCGCTCCAGCAGCGTGCGGAAGGCGGCCTCGGCCTCGATCCGGGCCAGCGGCGCGCCCACGCAGTAGTGCACCCCCAGGCTGAAGCCCAGGTGCCGGCGCGCGGGCCGGGTGCCGGCGTACCGGGTCACGTCGAAGACGTCGGCGTCCGGGTAGACCCGCTCGTCGCGGCTCGCCGAGGCCGTCAGCACCATCACCCCGTCGCCGCGGCGGAACTCGTGCCCGCCCACGGTCGTGTCGACCAACGCCACCCGGATCGTGAACTGCGTCGGCGCGTCGTAGCGCAGCATCTCGTCCAGCGACGGGGCGATCAGCTCCGGCCGCTCCCGCAGCAGCGCGAGCTGCCCCGGGTTGCGCAGCAGCGCCAGCATCCCGTTGCCGATCAGATTGATCGAGGTCTCCATGCCGGCGACCAGCAGCAGCACGCACAGCCCCAGCACCTCGGGCTCGGAGAGCATGTCGCCCTCCTGCTCCACCCGGACCAGCTCGCTGAGCAGGTCGTCACCCGGCTCCACCCGCTTGCGCGCGATCAGCTCCGCGAAGTACCCCATGCACTCCCGCGCCGCCGCCCCGCGCTCGGCGATGGCGGCCTCGTCCAGCAGCGCGTCCGGGTCGCTGCCCCGCGCGATGGCGAGCTGCCAGCGCCGGAACCTCTCCGCGTCCGCCACATCCGCCCCGAGCAGCCGGCCCGGGATCATCGCCACCGCGAGCGGCACCGCCAGCTCGTCCATCACGTCCAGCGACCCGCGCTTCACCGCGGCGTCCACCAGTTCGTCCACCACCCGGTTGGCCACCGGCACCATCGAGGCCACGGCCCGAGGCGTGAACGCCTTGTTCACCAACCCCCGCAACCTGCCGTGCTCCGGCGGGTCCATCCGCACGAACGACCCCGGAATGGCCGCGATGGTGTCCCGGAACGGGCTGATCCCCGCCGAGTACCCATGCCCCCACTCCGCCCCGGTCAGCACCTGCGCGCACTCCTCGTACCGCGGGATCACCATCACCGGCACATCTCCCAGCAGATACGGCACCACCGCCCCCGCCTCCCGCATCCGTCGGTACACGGGGTAGGGGTCGGCATGGTTCTCCGGCTCGAACGCGTCGAAGACCACATCGGCCGTGGTCGCGGTCATGGTCGGCTCCTATCGAGTGCTGGGGCGGACGTGGACGTGGAGGCGGCTCATGCCGCGTACCACGAGGTTGGGGCGGTACGGCGGCGGGTCTTCCAGGAGGGTGATGGCGGAGACGCGCTCGGCTATGGCCCGGAGGGTGACCTCCATCTCCAGGCGGGCCAGGGGGGCGCCCAGGCAGTAGTGCAGGCCCAGCCCGAAGGACAGGTGGCGCCTGGCGCGGTGGCCGCGGGCGTAGCGGGTCAGGTCCAGGCGGTGGGCGTCGGGGAAGGCGCCGGGGTCGCGGTTGGCGGAGGCGAGCAGGACCACGACCGGGTCGCCGGGGGCGAAGTCGTGGCCCGCGATCGTCATGGGGGCGCGGGCGGTGCGGGTGGTGAGGTGGACGGGGGCGTCGTAGCGGAGGATCTCGTCCACGGCCGGGGCCGCCAGGTCCGGGTTCTGCTTGAGCAGGGCGAACTGGTCGGGGTTGCGCACCAGGGCCAGCACGCCGTTGCCGATCAGGTTGACCGTGGTCTCGTGCCCGGCCACCACCAGGATCAGCAGCGTGCCCAGGAGCTCGGTCGTCGTCAGGCGGACGCCCGACGCCTCGGCGCGTACCAGGGCGGTGATCAGGTCGGGGCGGGGGTCGCGGCGGCGCAGCTCCACCAGGTCGCCGAAGAACTGGATGAACTCGTGCACCGAGCGGGTGCGGGCGTCCAGTTCCTCGCGCGACAGCAGCAGGTCGGGGTCCAGGCCGCGGGCGATGCCGCCCGACATACGGCGTACGGCGTCGTGGGCCTCGGCCGGCACGCCCAGCAGCTCGCACACCATGGTCAGCGGCAGCGGGTACGCCAGCTCGGACAGCAGGTCCACCTCGCCCTGGGCGAGGATCTTGTCGAACAGGTCGGAGACGAGGCGCTCGGCCCGGCCGCGCGTGCCCTCGATCGTGCGGGCGGTGAACGCCTTGCTGACCAGGCCGCGCAGGCGGGTGTGGTCCGGGGGCTCCATCCACAGGAAGGAGCCGGGCAGCTCCACGTCGCTGTCGGGGTGCAGCAGCTCCGACTCCTCGGCGTGGCTCCACCGCGGGTCCTGCATGATCGCCTCGGCCTCGGTGTGCCGGGTGACCAGGTGGCCGATGGGGCCCGGCACGAACGGGCCGGCTTCGCGCAGCACCTCGTAGCTGCGGTAGGGGTCGTGGCGCCAGGCCGGATCGACGCTGTCGATGACCGCCTGCTGCACCGGGGTGATCTCGCCCGCGGGGGCGGGGTGGTGCGCGTTCAATTCACTGCTCCGATCTGCAGGCCGGGGCCGTGCCGGTGGCTGGAATTCATCGGCCCCTCCGTGCTGGTCGCCCCGCAATGGTCGGTCGGCGCGGCGACCGGGAACAAGGGCGATATGCGGTCTCCTATCGCCTGATCGGGATTTCCGATAAATGAGCGGACGTCATTATCGGTGGCATCGATGGTGCCATTGACGGCCATTATCGAGGACCATTATTTACGGGCAATTCATGGCGCGGCCACGAATCGCTGCTGTGCTCGGCGGCATGAATTCCGCACGGTCCGAGGAGATCGCATTGACCACGCTGACCGCGATGCTGGACGAGGTGGCCGCCACCCATCCGGACGTGGCCGCGCGGTTCTGGACCGAGTCCGAGACCATCACGTACGCCGAACTGGCCGCCGCCTCGCGGGCCATGGCCGCCGGCCTCGTGGCGCGCGGGGTCGCCCGGGGCGAGCCCGTCGGGCTGCTGTGCCCGAACGCGCCGGAGTTCCTGACCGGGCTGTTCGCGGTGCTGGCCGCCGGCGGCGCCGCGGTGCCGCTGCCGCTGCCGATGTCGGGGTCCGGCAGCGGCGGCTACGCCCGCAAGCTGGCCGCCATCGCCGGGGCCTCCCGCATGCGGCGGGTGCTCGTCTCGCACCGTTTCGGCACGCTCGGCGACCTCGGCGGCCTGGAGACCATCAGCACGGCGGGGCCGTTCGCGGGCGGCGGCCCGCTGCCGCCCGTCGGCCCGGACGACCTGGCCATCGTGCAGTTCACCTCGGGCAGCACCGCCCTGCCCAAGGGCGTGCGCCTGACCCACCGCAACGTCGTCAGCGGCCTGCTCGCGATCCGCGAGGGCATCGCGCTCGGTCAGCGGGACGGCGGCGGCTTCTGGCTGCCGCTCTTCCACGACATGGGGCTGTTCGGCACGCTCTCCGCGGTGCTGATCGGCATCCCGGCGCACGTGTGGTCGCCGCTGTCGTTCGTGAAGAACCCCGGCCGCTGGCTGCGCGAGTTCGCCGAGAGCCGGGCCACGATCACCGCGATGCCCAACTTCGGCTACGACCACCTGCTCGCGCTGGTGGAGCCGGAGGAGGCGGCGGCGTACGACCTGCGGCACGTGCGGATCATGTTCAACGGCGCCGAGCCCATCCGGTACGAGTCGGTGCGCGCGTTCACCGAGCGCTTCGCGCCCGCCGGGCTCGCCCCCGAGGCGATGTTCGGCGTGTACGGGATGGCCGAGGCCACCCTCGCCGTCACGTTCCCGCCGCTGGGCCGCCCGCCGCGGTTCGACTGGGTGGACCGGGACGCGCTGGCCGGGACCGGCCGCGCCGTGCCGGCCGCCCCCGGAGCCGCCGGGGCACGGGCCGTCGCGGGCGTGGGCCGGCCGGTCGCCGGCGTGCGGCTGCGCATCGTGGACCCGGCCACCGGCCACGACCTCCCCGACGGCGCGGTCGGGGAGATCCTCATCCAGGGCGCCCCGGTCACCTCCGGCTACCTGGTCGCCGGCGCGGCCGACGCCGCCGCGGCGGCCGAGCCGTTCGCGGACGGCTGGCTGCGTACCGGCGACCTGGGCTACCGCCGCTCCGGCGAGGTGTTCGTCACCGGCCGGAGCAAGGAGATGATCACCGTGCGGGGCGCCAACTTCTACCCGCAGGACGTGGAGGCGGTGGCCCGCGAGACGCCCGGCGTGTTCAAGGGCCGGTGCGTGGCCGTGGCCGCGCCGAGCGGCGAGGAGGAGATGCTGCTCATCGCCGAGTCCGCGCTGACCGGCCCCGACGCCGACGCCCTCGCCGCCGACCTGCGCTCGCGGGTCGGCGCCGAGCTGGGCCTGACCGCCGTCACCGTCCACCTCGTACGCCCCCGCTCGATCCCCCGCACCAGCAGCGGCAAGGTGCAGCGCCTGGCCGCCCGTGACCTGTTGTCGCCCGCCATCTAACGACGGAGGCCATGAATGCACAGCTTCGACGTCTTCCGGCACTACGAGCGCCAGCACTGGCGCCTGGCAGACCTGCCCCTGGACGAGGTGAACCGGGACCTGGTCCGCCCCGAGTACGTGACCCTGGCCAAGAGCGCGACGATGGGCGAGTCGAACGTCATCGCCGCCGTGCACGGGTTCCTGAACGAGTTCGTGGACGACTACGACTTCTCCACCTTCGCTGTGGTGTGGGGCTACCAGGAGGTGCAGCACCACTACGCCTTCCGCGCCTGGCTGGCCGCCGTGGGCGAGAGCGTGGACGACACCGCGGTGACCTCGATGCGCGAGCCGTACGCGCCGGGCACCACGCCGTCGGCGACGCTCGCCACCAACATCATCTCCGAGCTGACCGTCAACCACGTCTACCGCGCGGTCTCGGCCTGGGTCGAGGAGCCGGTGCTCAAGACGCTGCTGCTCAACGCCAGCCGCGACGAGGCCGGGCACGCCCGCGAGTTCATCCACTACGCCACCCGCCGGCTGGAGCGGCTGCCGGAGGAGCTGCCCTCGGTGCTGGAGACCCTGTACGTCTACAGCTCCGAGGCGAAGATCAAGCACCCGGTCAGCACGTTCAAGTCGGGGATCAGCGAGCTGGGCGAGCACGAGACCATCGACACCGGCTTCGAGCTGTTCCTGGAGAAGGTCGCCGCCGACGGCGAGCTGGACGTGCTGCACGGCAAGGTCCGGCGCACCTTCGGCAACATCACCGGCCTGGACCTGAGCAGCAACGCCAAGGTGCGCCGGGCCCTGGCCGAGGCCCTGGACTGATGGCCATCGACGTGCCCTGGTCGGTGCTGCCGGAGTACCACTGCTTCGGCTGCTCCCCGCACAACCCCTCCGGGCTCGGGCTCACCTTCACCCCGCACGAGGACGGCGTCGAGGCCCGCTTCGAGCTGGGCCGCGCGTTCGAGTCGTACCCGGGCGTGGTGCACGGCGGGCTGGTCGGGGTGATCTGCGACGAGACCATGGGCAACCTGATCGTGCTGGCCCGGCAGGTGCCCGCGTTCACCGTGTCGCTGCGCACGAGGTACGTGGCCCCGCTGCTGGTCGGCCGCCCGTACCGGTGCCTGGCCCGGCTCCGGGACGAGGAGCCCGGCCCCCTGATCCACGCCTACGCCGACGTCGTGGACGCCGACGGGGCCGTACGGGCCACCGCGACCGCGACGTACCAGTCCTTCGACCTGGCCGAGCTCGCCCTCCCCGAGGACGAGATCGCGCTGCTGTCCACCCGGCTCGCCACCCCGAATGGAGCATGACATGTCCGAGCACGGCATCGACGACATCATCCGCACCCTCACCGAGATCGCCGCCGCCGAGACCGGCCTGCCCGCCGAGCGGCTCGGCCCGGACGTGGAGCTGCGCGGCGTGGAAGGCGTGGACTCCGTCCGCGTGCTGCGCATGATCGCCAAGGTGGAGCGCCGGTACGACGTGGAGCTGGAGGACGAGGACGTCTTCGGCGCGACCACGATCGCCCAGGTGGCGGCCGTGGTGGACAAGGCGCTGCGGGAGATGGTGTGACGGCCCCCGTAGAGCAGGCGGAGCCCGTCCAGCACGCCGAGCACGCCGAGCACGCCGAGCACGCCGAGCACGCCGAGCACGTCGAGTACGCCGACACCAACCAGCACTACGACCTGGACCCGGAGATCTTCGGCCGGTTCCTGGACCCGCTGCGCAAGTACAGCTCGGCGCTCTACACCTCCGAGACCGACACCTTGGCCGAGGCGCAGGAGCACAAGCTGCGCTTCGTCGCCGACCGGCTCGGGCTGCGCGGCGGGGAGCGGCTGCTCGACGTCGGCTGCGGGTGGGGCTCGCTGATCCTGTTCATGGCCCGCGAGCTGGGCTGCGACACGCTCGGCGTCAGCCCCGCCCCGCGCCAGCACGACTACATCGCCCGCCGCGCCGCCGAGATGGGCGTCAGCGAGCGGGTGCGTACGCTGGTGGGGCACTTCGAGCGGCTGGACCTGCCCGAGCGCTCCTTCGACGCGGTCACCATGCTCGGCTCGATCGTGCACATGCCCGACGCCGACGAGGTGTTCCGCCGGGCGCGGGCCGTGCTGCGCCGCGGCGGCGCGCTGTACGTCTCGGAGAGCTGCTTCCGCAGCGACGCGACGCACGCGGAGTTCGCCCGCCGCGCCGGGACCGACTTCGTGCGCGAGGACATCTTCGGCTGGGGCGACATGCGCCCGCTGTCGGCGCTGGTCGCCTCGGCCGAGCGGGCCGGCTTCTCCATCGCCTCGGTGGACGACCTGACCGGCCACTACCGGCGCACCATCGAGGACTGGCTGGCCAACGTGGACGCCTCGGCCGCCGAGCTGGACGCGCACGCCCCCGGCCTGGCCGCCAAGCTGCGGCACTACCTGGAGATCGCCAACGCGGGCTGGGGCTACACCACCAAGCACTACGCGCTGGTGTGCAAGAAGTCCCGCTGACACCACGAGGAAGGACGCACGTGGAGACCAGTGCCCTGCTCCGCCCCGGGGACGTGGCCGAGGCCGTGGACGGCTTCCTGGCCGCCTCGCCCGCGGCGCGCGCCTGGGACGTGGAGACGGCCTTCGACTGGGCGGCGGCCGACGCCGGGCTGCTGACCGACGGGCAGCGCTCGGCGGTGCGGTTCGTCACCCTGATCGAGGACCACCTGCCCGGCTACTTCGACGTCTACCACCGCAACTTCCCGGTGGACGACACCGTGGACCCCGCGGTGTTCACCCACAACCGGGAGCTGTACCACTTCACCGTACGGTGGGCGGCCGAGGAGGACACCCACGCCCGCGCGCTCGCCCGCTACCAGGAGGCGTCCGGCATGGCCGTGCGCGACGAGCTGCGCGAGGAGCTGGCCGTGGAAGGCCGCAAGCGGTTCGACCTGCCCTACGACCACCCGGTCCAGTTCTTCACCTACGCCCTGGTGCAGGAGAAGGCGACCCAGATCTACTACCAGCAGCTCCGCGAGGTGTGCGGCGATCCCGTGCTGCGCGCCGTGCTCACCCGGCTCTCCCGCGACGAGGCCCGCCACTTCAGCTTCATGGCCGACGTGGTGGGCCGCTACCTGCGGGCGTACGGCGACACGGTGGCCGAGCCGATGCGCGACGTCATCGCCGCGTTCCGGATGCCGCTCGCCGACACCATGCGGGGCTACTGGCGGTGGGCCCTGAAGATCGCCGATGTGGCCCGCTACGACCACACGGACGCGTACGAGCACCTGATCAAGGTGATCGACCGAGCCGTGGACGCCCCGACGCGGCGCATCGACGAGCTGACCGCGTTCATCTCGCGCTGCCGCGCCCTTCCCGCGTGACAGCGCTGCCGCGCCCTTCCCGCGTGACAGCTCTGCCCGCGTGACAGCTCTGCCCGCGTGAGCGGGGGGCGGGGAGGGGACGCCTCCCCGCCCCCCGCTCACGCCTCCGGCTGGAACACCATGCAGGTACACGACCCGTGCGCGATCAGCTTGCCGGCCGCGTCCGTGATCCTGGCCTCGGCCGTGGCGGTGCGGCGTCCCACGTGCACCGTGTTCGCCCGGCAGGTCAGCCGTGAGTGGTCCATGCCGACCGAGCGGATGAAGTTCACCTTCAGCTCCAGCGTCGTGTACGCGACGCCGTCGCCCAGCTCGGTGAACACCGCGCTGCCCATCGCCGTGTCCATCAGCGTCGCGAGCACGCCGCCGTGCACGGTGAACATCGCGTTGATCGTGGCCGGGTTGGGGTCGAGCACGTACACCGCCCGCCCCTTCTCCAGCGCCTCCACGGTGATGCCGAGCGAGGCGCCCACGCCGAGCCCCTCGCGCGCCCCCTGGTCCAGCAGCGTGCGCAGCTCCGTGATGCGGCTGGCGACGGGCCCGCTCACGGTGTTCTCGCCGACGGTCATGCGACTTCCTCCCGAGATCCGGTGGTCGTGCCCGGATTCGAGCAAGGCCCGGTTGACGGCGAGTGAACACCGCGCGACAGGTGCCCCGGAACGGCCCGCCCATCGGGGATTCGAATCGTGCGATCAGCCCCATACGGGCATTTCATCCACTGTTCGCCTCCCCCCGTACTGCCGTTCCCGCCCGCTGGGTCAGCCTGTTGTGGGACCCGTTGGGGAGGTCGCGTTGGAGTTTCGCCACCTGGTTTCCTACCTGGCCCTGGCCGAGGAGCTGCACTTCGGCCGCGCCGCCGCGAAGTTGCATCTCACCCAGCCGTCACTGAGCCAGCAGTTGCAGCGGCTGGAGCGCAGACTCGGCGTGACACTCGTCGTACGCACCTCGCACGAGGTGCGGCTCACCCCCGCGGGGGAGGTCTTCCGCGACCACGCCCGCTCGATCGTGCGGCACATGGAGCGCGCCGCCCAGGCGGCCCGCGAGGCCGCCGACGGCCGCTTCGGCACCGTCCGCATCGGCTACAACTTCTCCGCCTGGCAGGAGGTCCTGCCGAACGTGCTCGTGGCCATGCACGAGCGCTACCCGCACATCGTCGTCGAGCTGTCCGAGCTGCGCTCGGGCCCCCAGCTCGCCGCCCTGGCCGCCGGCGAGCTGGACATCGCCTTCTGCGACGGCAGGCCCGCCACGGCCGGCCTGCGGCACCGGCCGCTGATGAGGGTGCCGATCGTGGCCCTCGTCGGCACCGGGCACCCCTGGGCCAAGCTGCCCCGGGTCGACTTCGCCGACCTGGCCGGCCGTCCCTGCATCATGTTCGCCCGCGAGCAGAGCCCCGCCATGTACGACGCCATCATGGCCGCCGCCGACCGGCGCGGCATCCGCCTCACCATCGCCCACCAGGTGGACGACCTCAGCGCCACCGCCATCGTCGCCGCCACCCAGCCCGTCGTCGCCTTCGTCTCCGCGCACCGCGGCGCGCACATGGCCGCGGGCGGGCTGGGTTCGGTGGCGGTGCCCTTCGCCGAGCCTGCGCCCGCCGTGGAACTGCACGCCGTCTGGCGCGAGGACGACGACCCGAGCACCGTACGGGCGTTCCTGACCTGCCTCGACAGCGCCTTCGTCCGTCCGCACACCTGAACGAGCCCGCCAGAGGAGACGCCGGACTAGGGGGACCCGGAGGACCCATGGAATTCCAGCAGATGACCTCGTTCGTCGCCGTCGCCGAGGAGAACAACTTCAGCCGCGCGGCCCGCCGCCTGCGCATCGCCCAGTCGTCCGTCAGCCTGCAACTCAAGCGCCTGGAGCGCGAGCTGGGCGTCCAGCTCGTCTCGCGCGCCTCCCAGCCCGTACGCCTCACCCCCGCGGGGGAGGCGTTCCTGGGCGAGGTCCGGCAGGTTCTCGACCTGGCCGGGCAGGCGGTCGAGGAGGCCCGCGGCGTCGCGGCCGGGCGCGCCGGCACGATCCGCGTCGGCTTCAACTTCGTGGCCGGCCGCCTGGTGCTGCCCGCCACGCTCAGGCGGATGCACGCCGAGCACCCCTCCCTGAACGTCGAGCTGACCTGCATGCACAGCGGCCCGCAGCTTCGCGCCCTGGCGGACGGCGAGCTGGACGTGGCGCTGGTGTTCGGCGCGCAGCAGCGCCGAGGCTGGCGCTCGATGCCGGTGCTGCGCGTGGAACTGGTGGCCATGGTGGACAAGCGGCACCGCTGGGCGCGCCGCGACGCCGTCGGCTTCCGCGAGCTGGCCGGCCAGCGCTGCGTGCTGTTCGGCCGCGAGATGTGCCCGGCCATGTACGACGAGATCCAGTCGGCGGCGGCGCGCACCGGCACCCGCCTCGACATCGTGGAGGAGATCAACGACCCGCTCGCCACCGCGGTCGCGGTGCGCACCCGCCAGGTCGTCGGCTTCACCTCCGCCCCCCGCTGGGACCAGAGCGCCGCCGCGGGCCTGGTCACCGTGCCCCTGGTCGGCCCGGTGCCGACCCTGCCCGTCCATGCCGTGTGGCGCGCCGACCGCGCCCCCGGCCCGGTGGAGGCGTTCCTGCGCTGCCTGAACGCCACCCGCGTACGCAAGGGAGTGCGAAGTGCGTGAGTTCTCCGTCGAGCCCCTGGTGGAGATCGCCGACGGCGCGACGCTGACCGACATGGCCTACGACCGGGCCCGCCGGGAACCCGACCTGGTGGCCCTGGCCGCCCGCACGCCGGACGGCTGGCGCGAGGTCCGGTACGGCGAGTTCGCCGCCCAGGCCGCCGACCTCGCCCGCTCGCTGCTCGGCGCCGGGGTCCGCCCCGGTGACCGGGTGGCGATCCTGGGCGGCAACAGCGTGGACTGGCTCGTGGCCGACTTCGCCGCGCTCAGCCTCGGCGCGATCACCGTGCCCGTCTACCCCACGGCCTCGGCCGAGCAGATCCGCGCGGTGCTGGACGACGCCGGTCCGGTGGCCTGCTTCACCGCCCCCGAGGCGCGTCCCCGCCTGCTGTCGGCCCTGCCCAGCCGCGACATCGCCGTCTGGTCCCTGGGCGGCCCGCTGCCCTCGCCGGCGCGCCGCGCCGGCGCCGCCGACCTGGCCGAGCACCGCGCCGCCGTACGGGCGGACGACCCGGCCACCATCGTCTACACCAGCGGCACCACCGGCACCCCCAAGGGCGTCGTCCTGACCCACCGCAACATCCTGGCCGCCGCCTGCAACGTGGTCGCCCTCCTCCCCGAGCTGTTCAACCCGCCGGGCACGCAGGCGTCCACCCTGCTGTTCCTGCCGCTCGCCCACGTGTACGGCCGCGTGGTCGCCTTCGGCGGCTTGTGGGCGGGGGTGAAGACGGGCCTGGTCGCCAGCGCCAACGACCTGGTGGCGGAGCTGCCGGTGTTCCGGCCGCACTTCCTGGCCGGCGTCCCGTACGTCCTGGAGAAGATCCGCAAGGCCCTCCGGCAGCGGCTCGGCGAGGCCGCCTTCGCCCCCGCCGAGCAGGCCGCGATGGCCAGGGGAGCGGCGCGGAGAAGGGGCGAGACGGTGGAGCCGGCCACCGGCGACCCGGTGCGGCAGGCCCTGCACACCGTGCTGGGCGGCCGGCTGACCCACATGATCTGCGGCGGCGCCTCGCTCGACCCCGACACCCTGGACTTCTTCACCGGCATGGACCTGACCGTCCTGGGCGCCTACGGCCTCACCGAGACCACCTCCACCGCCACCATGAGCGCCCCCACCGCCAACCGCCTGGGCAGGTCCGGCCGGCCCGTCCCCGGCACCACGGTCGCCGTGGCCGACGACGGCGAGATCCTGATCCGCGGCCCGCACGTCTCGCCCGGCTACTGGCGCGCCCCCGCCGAGCCCCAGGAGTGGGTGCACACCGGCGACCTGGGCGACCTGGACGACGACGGCTACCTCAAGATCACCGGCCGCCGCAAGGAGATCCTGGTCACCAGCGGCGGCAAGAACGTCGCCCCGGCCGTGCTGGAGGACCGCCTCCGCCAGCACCCGCTGATCTCCAACTGCATGCTGGTCGGCGAGGCCCGCCCGTACGTCACCGCCCTGATCACGGTGGACCCCTCCGCCGCCTCCCGGGACGACCTGGAGAAGGAGATAGCCGCCGCCGTCCAGTCGGCCAACACCCTGGTCTCCCGCGCCGAGTCCATCCGCGCCTTCCGCATCCTGCCCACCGAGTTCACCATCGCCCGGGGCCACCTCACCCCCAGCCTCCGCCTCCGCCGCGCCGCCATCGAGAAGGACTTCGCGGCGGAGATCGAGGCGATGTACCCGGCGTGAGGGCGTACCCGGCGTGCGCGGGTGGGGGGGGTCAGAAGCCGGGCAGCTCCAGGCTGCCGGCCCAGCCCCGGAAGGTGTGGACCGCGAGGGGCCTGACCCGGCCGGTGCGGACGTCCACGCGGTAGGTGCGTTCGCCCAGGGTCGGGGTCTCGCCCCGCTTCGGCACGCGGTCCATGACCGGCTCGGTGACGACCACCTCGGTACGGCTCAGCCAGCCGCCCACCCGCATCGCGCCGAAGTCGCGCGGCGCCCCGCGCAGCCGCGTCCGGCGCAGGGTCTCGCCGGTGGCGGCATCGAGGGTGACGATCGTGGCGTTGGCCGTGCTCCGCTCCGACGGGCCGGGCGTCGAGGTCGCGGCCCCGGTCATGCCGGTGAGATAGGCCAGCGTGCGCCCGTCCGGGGAGGGCTGGCCCAGGTCGGGGGGAGGGGTGTCCTCAAGCGGGGGGAAGGCCCGCACGGTGCCGTCCTCCCGGAGGGCGCCCAGCTCGTCGTCCCGGCCCTCCCTGGTGACGATCACCGGGCCGCCGGCGTCGCCGACGGCCCGCACGTGCCAGCCGTCCGGGAGGTGGGTGACGTGGCCGGTCTCGACCTCGACCACCACGTCCAGCCCCGATCCGCCCCACAGGCCCAGGCGGGTGCCGCCGGGGGACAGCAGGAGCAGCACCGGCCGGGCCACCAGCTCGGCCCGCGACACCGGCACCGGCACCGTCCACACCTGGCCCCCGTGCAGGTCCCGCACGGCGAACGCCTGGTCCTTCTCGCTGTAGTACGCGACCCGCTCCCCGTCCGCGGAGATCACCAGGGGCGCGTTGGTGTTCATGTACTCGTCCGCGCTCTGCTCGGTGTAGACGCTCAACGCCTCCGGCATCCGGTACGTGCGGCCCGCCCGCGTCACCACGTTCCACTGGGCGCACTCTCTGGCGAAGGTGTGCGTGTTCCGGCCGGGCGTCCACTCCTCCCCGCACCAGTCGTAGTAGGCGTGGCTGAGCGGGCCGACACCGGAGGCCGGGAGGGTGTCGGTCACCTTGCTGGTGATGACGCCGCTGGTGATGACGCCGCCCCGCTGACCGCCGGTGACGATCGCCCCGCCGGCGGCCACCACGGCGACGGCGACGGCCAGGACGACGGCGCCGGCGGCGGCGCGCGCGCCCCTGCGACGGCGCTCGGCCCGGCGGATCACCCGTTCGGCGAGGTCCACCGCGGGCGCCCCGTCGGCGATGGACTGCAGTTGGTCGCGGAAGGTGCTCATCGATCGTTCTCCTCGGCGTCGGAGGCGGCCCGCGAGGCCGCACGGGCGGCCGGCGCCCCGGGCGTGGCGGCGGCAGGGGCGTCGCCGGGGGCGGCGGTGTCGTGGAGCAGGTGGGCGAGATCCGGGGCGAGCACGCGCAGGCGACCCAATGCGTGACTGGTCTGGCTCTTGACCGTGCCGGGCGAGCAGCCGAGCAACTGCGCGGTCTCCTCCACGCTGCGGTCCTCGTAGAAGCGCAGCACGATGACGGCCCGCTGGCGCGGGGTCAGCCGGGCGAGCGCGCGTTGCAGGGCGACACGGTGCAAGGTGTCGTCACCGGAGTCATGGCCCGGTTCCGGCGGATGCTCCTGCGGATACTCGGCGGATCTTCGCCGCCTGCGCCAGGAGATGTGCTCGTTGATCAGCGCCCGGCGCGTGTACGCCTCCGGGTCACCGCCGCCGGCCAGCTTCGGCCAGTGCCGGGCGACCTTCACCAGCACGTTCTGCAGCAGATCCTCGGCGAGATGGGCGTCCCCGGTGAGCAGGTAGGCGCTGCGCATCAGCGACTGCTGACGCGCCCCCACGAACTCGCGGAAGCCCTGATAGCGGTCCATCGGCTCTCCTCTCGCCATGGAGAACGCCATCGCCGCCCATCCTGGTTGGAACCCCGCACACACGAGAACCGCCGGCCGCGCACGGGGCGGCGCGGCCGGCGGGGTGGATCGGCGGGGTGAGCCTGCTCAGGCCGACTTGAACCAGCAGACGTAGTCGAAGTCGATCTTGCCGACGAGGGTGTCGGCGTCGTCGTGGAGGAGGGCCTTGCCGGACAGCTCGTGGCGTTCCTGGCCCGAGTCGGAGGGGATCTTGGCCAGGATCGCGGCGATGACCTGCTCGTCCAGGGTGCCGGTGGCGCGGATGCGGCCGGTGGCGGGGCGTAGGAACGCGACCCGGCTCTCGCGCAGCACGAAGCTCTGGACGTCGGCGATGCGGGTGGCCACCGCGCCGGAGAAGGCGCCGGCGCAGGCCACCTCGGCGGCCAGGAACAGGGCGCCGGCGTGGACGGTGCCCAGGTGGTTGCGCATCTCGGGCCGGTCGGCGACCTCGGCGACGGCGCGGGCGTGGCCGACCTCGGTCACGCGGACGCCCACGTGGTTGTTGAACGGGACCACGGAGTCCACCATGCGGCGGATCTGCTCGTAGTCGGGCCTGCCGTCCACCACCGCGCCGGCCAAGCGGGCCTGGGCCTGGCTGATTTCCGCATTGAATTTGCTTTTCGGAGGCATGCCATAATGAAGGCACTCGATTGTTGACGGCAGGTTAATCGCCGGGGCCGTGAGTGGAAATCCGCTGGTCGGCGGGCTCGCACTCAGGGGGAGTCGAATGGTGCGATAGGAAGGGCCGATGCCCGTTGACCCCCGCCGGGCCGCTACGTAGAAAAGGTAATCGCAATAGCAGTGCGCCTTTTCCGTCAGCGCGGGAGTCCACATGTATGACGCCATTGTCGTCGGTGCGCGGTGCGCCGGTTCACCTGTCGCCATGTTGCTGGCCAGGCGCGGTTACCGCGTCCTGCTGGTGGACAAGGCGGTCCAGCCCAGCGACACCGTTTCCACGCACTACATCCAGCAGTACGGCCTGGTGCGGATGAAGGAGTGGGGGCTGCTCGACGCGCTCACCGCCACCGACACGCCTGCCATCCGCCGGATGACCATCTCCTACCGTGACAACCGCATCGACGGGTTCGCCGACCCGATGGACGGCATCGACGCGACGTACGCGCCGCGTCGTACCGTGCTCGACCCGATTCTGCTGGACGGGGCGCGGGCGGCGGGCGTGGAGGTGCGCGAGGGCTGCACCGTATGCGAGCTGATCATGGAGGACGGCCGGGTGGCCGGTGTCCGCACCGCCGACGGCGGCGAGGAGCGGGCGAAGATCGTGATCGGGGCCGACGGCTCGGGGTCGCTCGTCGCGCGGGAGGCCGGGGCCGAGATCTACCAGAGCATCCCGGCGGCCTCGTTCGTCTACTACTCCTACTGGACCGGGCTCGACACCCACTTCCACAGCCGCATCGGCGTCGGCCGGCAGGTCGGCGTGTGGCCCACCAGCCACGGCCAGACCCTGATCGCGATCATGAAGCCGATCGACCGCTGGGAGGAGTTCCGCGGCGACGTGGAGGGCAACTTCCTCCAGGTCGTCAAGGACATCGTGCCCGACATCGCCGAGGAGGTCGCGAGCTCCGGCGAGCGGGTGGAGCGGTTCATCGGCATGCGCTACCCCGACAACTACTACCGCCGCTCGTACGGCCCCGGCTGGGCGCTGGTCGGCGACGCCGGATACCACAAGGACCCCATCACCGGGCAGGGCATCAGCGACGCCTTCGTGCACGCCGAGATCCTGGCCGAGCGGATCGCCGAGGGACTGTCGGGCGCCCGCCCCATGGACGAGGCCCTGGCCGCCTACCAGGCCGAGCGCGACGAGCGTACGGCCTCGGCGTACCGGTTCGCGGCCACGATCGGCGCGCTCGTGCTCCCGCCGGAGCTGGAGAAGGTGTTCACCGCGCTCAGCCGCAACGAGGAGTTCGCCCGCGACTTCTACAACCTGATCGCGGGCGCCATCACCGGCGAGCAGTTCTTCGCGCCGGACAACATGGCCCGCATGATCGGCTCGCTGGGCTAGGCGGTGGCTGCGATGGCGGTTCAGCTCATGACCATCGGGGACAGCTTCGCCGAAGGGCGGGGCGACCCGCTGCCCGACGGCACGTTCCGCGGCTGGGTGCCGCAGCTCGCCGACGCGCTCGGCATCCCGGCGGACGCGGTCGTCAACCTCGGCTCGTACGGCGCCACCACCCAGGACGTGGTGGACCACCAGCTCGCCAGGGCGCTGAGCGCCGACGCGCCCCTGTACGGCGTGACCGTCGGCGGCAACGACCTGGTCTCCCGCGACTTCGACGCCCAGCGCTTCCGCTACAACCTGCGGCACATCCTGACCGGCCTCACCCTGCGCGGCGCCCGGGTGTTCACCATCACCTGGCCGGACATCCCCGGCAAGCTGCCCGGCCTGTCCGACGACAAGCGCCGGGCCCTGCGCGCCCGCTTCGCCGAGGCCAACGACTACATGACCAAGCTCACCGCCGAGCTGGGCGTGCTCGCCTACGACATGGTGGACACCCCCGTGACCAGGGACCCCGCGATGTGGGCCCCCGACGGCATGCACCCCAGCCCGGAAGGCCACCGCACGATCGCGGCGGGCATCGCCGCGCTGCTCGGCTGACCCGATGGCAATCCGGAAGGCCGGCAAAGGAAGGACCCAAGTGGACCAGGACTATCAGGGGGGTCACGACGTGGCGGCGCGCAACCCGATCGCCATCGTGGGCGTGGCCGGTCTGTTCCCGATGGCGCGGACCTACCGCGACTTCTGGCAGAACGTCGTCGACGCGGCCGACTGCATCGAGGACGTGCCCGCCTCCCGGTGGCGGATCGAGGACTACTACGACCCCGACCCCGGCGCCCCCGACAAGACCTACTGCACCCGCGGCGGCTTCGTGCCCGATGTCGAGTTCAGCCCGCTGGAGTGGGGCCTGCCGCCGAACCAGCTCGAAGTCACCACGGTCGTGCAGATGCTCAGCCTGATGGTGGCCAGGGACCTGCTCGCCGACGCGGGCGCCACCGGTTCGAGCTGGTACGACCCCGCCCGCACCGGCGTGGTGCTGGGCGTGGCCGGCCCGACCACGCTCGCCCACCCGCTGGCCGCCCGGCTCAGCACCCCGGTGCTGAAGGCCGTGGTGCGCTCGTGCGGCCTGAGCGAGCAGGACGCCGAGGAGATCGCCGCCCGCTACGTCGAGGCGTTCCCGCCGTGGGAGGAGAACTCCTTCCCGGGGCTGCTCGGCAACGTGATCGCCGGCCGGGTGGCCAACCGGCTCGACCTCGGCGGCATGAACATGACCGTGGACGCCGCCTGCGCCAGCAGCCTCTCGGCGGTGCACATCGCGGTGAACGAGCTGATCTCCGGCCGCGCCGACATGATGATCACCGGCGGCTGCGACACGGAGAACTCCATCTTCGGCTACATGTGCTTCAGTAAGACGCAGGCGCTCTCGCGCTCCGGCCGCATCCGCCCGTTCGACGACGACGCCGACGGCACGCTGGTCGGCGAGGGCATCGGCATGCTCGCGCTCAAGCGCCTCGCCGACGCCGAACGCGACGGCGACCGCGTGTACGCCGTGATCCGCGGCATCGGCGCCTCCAGCGACGGCCGCTACAAGAGCATCTACGCGCCCCGGGCGGAGGGACAGGCGCTCGCGCTGCGCCGCGCGTACCAGGACGCCGGTGTCTCGCCCGCCTCGATCGGCCTGTTCGAGGCCCACGCGACCGGTACGCGCGTCGGCGACCGGACCGAGCTGACCGCGCTGGACGAGCTGCTGCGCGAGGCCACGAGCGAGAAGCGGTTCGCCGCGATCGGCAGCGTGAAGTCGCAGATCGGGCACACCAAGGGCGCCGCCGGCGCCGCCGGGCTGATCAAGCTGGCGCTCTCGCTCTACCACAAGACCCTGCCCCCGACGATCAACGTCGAGCGCCCGAACACCACCGTGGACTTCGCCAACGCCGGCTTCTACATCAACGCCACCACCCGCCCGTGGATCGCCGACCCGCGCCGCCCGGTGCGCCGGGCCGCCGCCTCGGCGATGGGCTTCGGCGGCACGAACTTCCACGTGGTGGTGGAGGAGGCGAGCGCCGACCGGGCCGCGATCCGCACCCACCACCGCACCGCCAAGGCGTACGTGTGGCACGCCCCCGACCCGGAGGCACTGCTCGGCCTGCTCCGCTCCGGCGCCGAGCCCGCGTCCGGCCCGATCCCGCAGGACCACGCCCGCATCGGCTTCGCCGCCGCCGGGGACGAGGACGCGCTGCTGGCCGTGGCCATCGAACGGCTCGCCGCCGACCGGGAGTCGCCGGCGTGGTCGCACCCGGCCGGGGTCCACTACCGCCGCCGCGCGGTCGCCGGTCTGAAGGTCGGCGCCCTGTTCGCCGGTCAGGGCAGCCAGTACGTCGACATGGGCCTGACCACCGTGCTGAACAACCCCCTGGTCGGCACGGCCTTCGACGAGGCCAACGCCGCCTTCGCGGGCGCGGAGCGCACCCTGGCCGAGGTCGTCTACCCGCCCGCGTCCTTCGACGGCGAGACCCGCGCCGACCGCGAGTCGGTGCTGCGCCGCACCGAGTACGCCCAGCCCGGCATCGGCGCGCTGTCCGCCGGGCAGTACCGGTTCCTGACCGCCCTCGGCCTGGAGTGCGCGGCCTTCCTCGGCCACAGCTTCGGCGAGCTGACCGCGCTGTGGGCGGCCGGATCGCTCGGCGACGACGCCTTCTTCGCCCTGGCGCGGGCGCGCGGCCAGGCCATGGAGTCGCCGCCCGGCGAGGTGGACGCGGGCACGATGCTCGCCGTCGAGGCCGGGCCCGAGGCCGTCGCCGAGCTGCTGCGCGACCACCCCGAGGTGTCCATCTGCAACCACAACGCCCCCGACCAGGTCGTGGTGGGCGGCGCGACCCTCGCCGTGGTCGAGGTGGCCGCGACGTGCAAGCGGCGGGGCATCGAGGCCCGTCCGCTGCCGGTGGCCGCCGCCTTCCACACCGAGCGCGTCGGGCACGCGGTCGCCGCCTTCCGCGAGGCCCTGGCCGAAGTGGACGTACGCGCGCCGCGCGCCCCCGTCTTCGCCAACACCGCCGGCGCCGCGTACGGCGACGACATCGAGGCCAACCGCGACACCCTGGCCGAGCAACTGCGCCGGCCGGTCGAGTTCGTGGCCGGGCTGCGCGCGATGCGCGACGCCGGGTGCAACGTCCTGGTCGAGTTCGGCCCTCGGCAGACCCTCTCCCGCCTCGCCGCCCGCACCCTGGGCGAGGACCCCGAGGCGGGGGGCGTACTCGCGATCCCGTGTGACCTCGGCCCCAAGGTGGACGGCGACCTGGCGCTCCGGCGCGCCGCGGTGCGGCTCGCGGTGGCGGGCGCGCCGGTGAGCGACATCAACCGCTTCGACGCGCCCCCGCTGCCCGAGACGCCCGCCACCGGCATGACCGTCACGCTGAACGGCCGCGACTACGTGCCGCCCGCCCGCCAGGCCGCCGCCGAGGCCGCCCTGGACGGCTCCTACCAGGTCCACACGACCGCGCCCGCGGCGGCCCCCGTCCCGTACGCGCCGCCCGCGGCGGCCCCCGTCCCGTACGCGCCCCCGGCTCCGGCCCCGGAGCCTTCCACCCCCTTCGGCGACATCGCGGCCCGGCACCTCGACCTGCACACCCGCTACGTCGAGGGCCAGCTCCGCGTGGCCGACGGCCTGGTGGACGCCCTGCGCCGCGGCGACGGCACCACCCCGCAGGCCGCCATCGAGGCCATCACCGGCCAGAGCCTGGCCATCGGCGACGCCCACGTCCGCGTCAACCAGATCCTCGCCTCCCTGGCCGAACTCGAACTCACCGGCCGCGCCACGGGCACGGACCCCACCGCCACGCTCACCCTCCCCGGCACCCCGGTCGGCCTCGACACGCCGCCCGGCGCGATCGGGACCGGAAACGGGGCCCCGGCCGGCGCGATCGGCGCCGCCGATGCGAACGGGGCGGGTGCCCAGGGCGCGCTCGGCACGTTGCCGCCGATCGCCGCCCCGCCCACCACTCCCGCCGACACCCCGTCCGTCACTTCCTCCGGCCCGAACCCGCAGGAGGTGTCCGCCGCCCTGCTGTCGATCGTCGCCGAGAAGACGGGTTACCCCGCCGATCTGGTGGATGTGTCGATGGATCTTGAGGCGGATCTGGGGGTGGATTCGATCAAGCGGGTGCAGATTCTGGGGGCGTTGCGTGATGCGTTCCCGGGTCTGCCGGTGGTGGCTCCGGAGCAGCTCGGTGAGCTGCACACCCTGACCGACGTCGTCGCGTTCGTGACGGCCGAGGAGGCCGCCGAGGGAACCGCCCCCGCCTCTGCCTCCTCCGGCCCGAATCCGGACGAGGTGTCGGCCGCCCTGCTGTCGATCGTCGCGGAGAAGACGGGTTATCCGGCTGATCTGGTGGATGTGTCGATGGATCTTGAGGCGGATCTGGGGGTGGATTCGATCAAGCGGGTGCAGATTCTGGGGGCGTTGCGTGATGCGTTCCCGGGTCTGCCGGTGGTGGCTCCGGAGCAGCTCGGTGAGCTGCACACCCTCGCCGACGTCATCGCCTTCGTGACCGGCGGCACGGGCGCTCCCGTGGAGACCCGGGAGGTTTCCGGCTCCCGGATCGGCCGGGCGCGGCTGGAGCTGGTGCCGCTGCCCGATGTGGACGAGCTGCGCGACGCGTACGCGGCCGAGCCGGTCGCGTTCGTCGCCGGGCCCGACCCCGACGGCTACGCCGACGCCCTCGAAGGCGCGGGGTGGCGGGTCGTGCGGGCCGGCGCCGACCTGGCCGCGTGGGGCGCGGAAGAGGGCGCCCCCGCCCCGCTGCCCGAGCGGATCGACCTGTGCCTGGCGGTCCTGCCCTCGGGCGGCGACTGGGACGCCAACGTACGCACCCTCGCCGGCGTCCTGTTCCTCGCCCAGCGCACCGCGCCCGTGCTCGCCGCCACGGCGGGCCGGCACGGCGCGCGGGCCGCGTTCGTCACGGTGACCCGGCTCGACGGCGCGCTGGGCCACCGTGGCGACGCGGACCCGGCGGACGCGCTGCTGGGCGGCGTCGCCGGGCTGGTCAAGACGCTCCGCCACGAGGAGCCCGCGATCTTCGCCCGCGCGCTCGACCTCGCGCCCGCGCTGCCCGACGCCGCCGCCCGGCTCCTGGCCGAGCTGGCGGACGCGGACGCCGGCACCGCCGAGGTCGGCGTGGACGCCGACGGCCGCCGCCGGACCACCGCGTTCGCAGCGCAGGAGGACGAGGCCGAGACCGAGGCGGGCTCGCCCGACATCGCGGACGACGACGTGATCGTGGTCACCGGCGGGGCGAGGGGCGTGACGGCCGCCTGCGTGCGCGCGCTGGCCGCCGCCTCCGGGCGCGGGGAGTTCCTGCTGCTCGGCCGCACCGAGGCCGGCGAGCCGCCCGCCTGGGCCGCCGGGCTCCCGCAGGACGAGCTGAAGGCCCGCCTGATCGAGCACATGCGCGCCGAGACCGCCGAGATCACCCCGCGCGAGGTCGATCGGCGGTTCCGGGAGCTGCTGGCCCGGCGGGAGATCGCCGAGACGCTGGAGGCGGTCGCCGCCACCGGCGCGCGGGCCCGCTACATCCCGGTGGACGTCACCGACCCCGCCGCCGTCCGCGCCGCCCTGGCCGAGCACGCCCCGCGCGTGACCGGCGTGGTGCACGGCGCGGGCGCGCTCGCGGACGCCCGACTGGCGGACAAGACGCCCGCCGCCGTGCGTACCGTGCTCGGGCCCAAGCTGGACGGGCTGCGCGCGGTGCTGGACGCGCTCGACGCCGGGGAGCGGCTGCGCCACCTGGTGCTGTTCGCCTCGGTGGCCGGTGTGTACGGCAACGCCGGGCAGGCCGACTACGCGATGGCCAACCAGGCGCTCGGCAGGCTGGCCGCGTCCTGGAAGCGGAACGTCCCCGCGAGCCGGGTCACGGCCATCGACTGGGGCGCCTGGGACGGCGGCATGGTCACCCCCGAGCTGCGCGAGGTGTTCCGGGCGCGCGGCGTCGCGCTGCTGCCGCAGGAGACCGGGGCCGCGATGTTCGCCGCGCAGTTCGGCCCGTCGCGCCGCGACGACGTGGAGGTGCTGGCCGGCCCGGCCGAGGCCCTGGCGGGCGCCCCCGCCGTACGGCCGAGCCCGGCGCTGGCCGCCCGCCGCGACCTGTCCGGCCTGGGCGAGGAGCCGGTCATCGACGCCCACCGCATCGGCGAGCACCCGGTGCTGCCCGCCTCGGCCGCGCTCGGCTGGCTGGCCGGCACGCTGGAGCGGGCGAACCCGGGCCTGCGCGTGGTCGAGGTGCGCCGGTTCGACGTGCAGTCCGGCGTCGTGGTGGACGGCGAGCAGGAGCGGCGGCCGTACTGGGTCACCGCCGAGCCCGGCGCGCTCGACGCGGACGGCCGGCTGGTGATCGATGCGGCGATCGTCTCCGGGCTCGACGGCGCGCGGCGCTCGCACTACCGGGGCACCTTCGCGCTGGCCGCCGGCACGGCGCCCGCGCCCTCGCCGCTGCGCCTGCCCCCCACCGGGCAGGGGCCGGAGAACGGGCTGCGCGCGTACGCCGACGCCGACCTGTTCCACGGCCCGGTGCTCCAGGGCGTGCGCAGGCTGCTCGAACGCGAGCCGCGCAGACTGGTCGCCGAGTGCCGCATCGCCGATGAGCCGCTGGCACGCGGCGCGTACGCGGCGGCGCTGCACAGCCCGGTCCTCGCGGACGTGGTGCTCCAGGCGGCGGCCGTGCTGGGCGTGTGGTTCCTGGACGCGGGCTGCCTGCCGCTGGCGGTCGCCCGCTGGGAGTACTTCGCCCCGCTGCCCGCCGACGCGCCGTACGTCACCGTGGTCGAGAACCTGCGCGAGACGCCCATGACCGTCACCGTGGACGTCACCGTCTGCGCCGAGGACGGCAGCGTGCTCCAGCGCCTCACCGGCGTCACGGTGGTCGCCACCCCCGACATGCGGGCCAAGTTCGCCCAGGCGGTACGCGACCGCGAGGCGGGCGCCGTGAGCATGGAGGCGGCCCGATGACCGCGACGTACGACGACGAGCTGCTCGGCTTCGACGGCGAGGCGTTCGACCCGCTGCTCCCGGCCGCCGTGCCGACGCCCCCCGCCGCCCTCGCGCTCCTCCCCGGCACCGCCACGACGGCCGTCGCCCCCGCGCCCCTCCCCGGGGGCGCGGACCCGGCCGCGCGGCTGGCCCGCCGGATCAGGGAGAGCGTGGTGGCCGCGCACGCCTCGGCGCTCGCCGCCCAGGAGGCGCTGCAGCGCCTCGGCCTGGCCCGCCTGGGCGGGCCCCCGCTGCCCGCGCCCCAGACCCCGCACCAAACCCCGACCCCAGCCCCGGCCCCGCCACAGCACCGTGTGGTGCGGGAGCTGCCCGAGCCGGCCACCACCGAGGGCGCGTTCAAGCCCCTCGCCCGTACGCCCGTCGCCCGCCTCACCGCCGCCGACCTGAACCGGCTGCGGGCCGGGGACATCGCCGGAGTGTTCGGCCCGGCCTACGACCAGCGCGGCGACAACCCCGAGATCCGCCTCGCCGCGGCCGGGGACGGCGCGCTCACCGAGGTGACGCGCATCGCCCGGCGTACCGGGCGGTGGAACCACGGCGTGCTGACCGGACGCTGCGCGCTCACCGGCCCCGGCGGGGTGACGCGGGCGGTCGAGCAGGCCGCCCAGGTGCTCGCGCTCTACCTCGGCCTGCACCTGTGCTTCGCCGACGCCGCGTTCACCACCGACCCCGGGGACACCGAACTCGACGGCGCGATGCCGGAGGACTGCGAGCTGTCGGCGGACATCTCCGCCGTGGACATGATCCCGCGCCCGTGGCTCACCGTGGAGGCCGAGCTGCGGGCCGGGGAGCGGGTCGTGGCCCGCGTGCACGGGCTGCGGGTCGAGGTGCGGGAGCGGCCGGGCGTGCCGATCGGGCCGGAGGAGGGCGGCATCGTGCCGCGCTTCCTCGGCCGCCGCAACGCCGAGGGCGAGCCCGCCATGCTGGGCGAGTTCCACATGATCCACAGCTCGCGCGGGGACCTCGCGGTGACGCTGGGCCCCGAGTTCGCCCGGACCAACGGCCGCCGCGCCACCCGGATGCCCTGCGAGGGCCTGAGGCTGTGCGACCGGCTGATGCGGGTCGAGGGCGCGCGGCACGAACTGGGCGGCGGGGCGAAGGGCTGGTCGGAGTACGACGCGCACGCCGACTCCTGGTACTTCCTGGAGTCGGCCAACGCCTCCATGCCCAACGTGATCTACATGGAGACCTCGCTGCAGTCGGCGCTGCTGCTCGGCTACTACCTGGGAGCCACGCTCACCGACCCGGGCGAGGACTACAGCCTGCGCAACCTCGACGGCACCGCGACCGTGCTGCGCGAGGTGGACCTGCGCGACAAGACGATCAAGCAGACGTCCGAGCTGCTGAGCACCAGCGTGCTCAGCGGGGCGGTGCTGCAGAGCTTCGCCTACGAGCTCAGCGTGGACGGCGAGCCGTTCTACCGCGGCGAGTCGCTGTTCGGGTTCTTCAACGAGCAGGCCCTGGCCAACCAGACCGGCCTGGACGGCGGCGCGTACGTGCCGACGTGGCTGGAGCGCCAGGACCCCCGGCCGCAGGTGCGGGTGATCGAGGCCGGGCGGCGCGCCCCCGGCGGCCCCCGCGCCGCGACCGGGCACATGCGGCTGCTGGACGAGGTGCAGGTCGTGGACGGCGGCGGCGAGTACGGCCGCGGCTACCTGCGCGCCGTGCGCCCGATCGCCGAGTCCGACTGGTACTTCCGCCGCCACTTCCACCTCGACCCGGTCATGCCCGGCTCGCTCGGCGTCGAGGCGGTGATCCAGGCCATGCAGGAGTGGCTGGTGGACTCGGGCCTGGGCGACCACCTGGCCGCGCCGGAGTTCGTGCTGCCGGCCGGGCTGCCGATGACGTGGCGGTACCGGGGCCAGATCCTGGCCGCCGACCGCGAGATGACGCTCGACGTGCACATCAAGGACGTGGTGCGCGAGGAGGACCGGGTGCGCGTGGTCGCCGACGCGAACGTGTGGAAGCCCGGCCTGCGGATCTACCACATCCAGGACGTGGGCGTGGAGCTGCGCGAAGGAGACGTGAGGTCATGACGGTCCTCGAAGCCGCCGGCCGGCTCGCCCGCACCGCGGAGGAGGTGTACGCGGTCCTCGCCGACCTCGACCGGCCGGTGTACGTCGTCGAGCGCGACGGGGCCACCGGGCTCACCGGCGACGAGCGGATCGCCCGCGCGCCGGGCGGGCGGGTCCTCGCCGCCGCGCCGCCGACCGGGCCCGACCGGCTGGGGTCGGCGGAGTTCCGGCGCGACCACGGGGTGCGGCAGGCGTACATGTCGGGGGCGATGGCCAACGGCATCGCCTCCGAGCGGCTGGTCGTGGCCATGGCGCGGGCCGGGTACCTGGCCTCGTACGGCGCGGCGTCGTCGGTGCCGGACGCGGTGGACGCGGCGCTGGCCGCGATCAGCAGGCAGGTGGGCGGCGCGCCGTACGCGTGCAACCTGATCCACAGCCCCAGCGAGCCCGCGCTGGAGCGCTCCACCGTGGACCTGTGCCTGCGGCACCGGGTGCCGTGCGTCGAGGCGTCGGCGTTCCTGGACCTGACCCCGCAGATCGTGCGCTACCGGGCGAGCGGGCTGACCCGCGCCGCCGACGGGTCGGTGCGGGCCGGGCACCGCGTGATCGCCAAGGTGTCGCGGGCCGAGGTCGCCGAGCGGTTCATCCGGCCCGCCCCGGAGCCGATCCTGCGCGAGCTGGTCGCGGCGGGCGACATCACCGCCGAGCAGGCGGAACTCGCGCGCTCGGCGCCGATGGCCGACGACATCACCGCCGAGGCCGACTCCGGCGGGCACACCGACCGCCGCCCGCTCACGGTGCTGCTGGGCGAACTGCTGCGCGTACGCGACGGGCTCCAGGCCGAGCTGCGCTACCCGCGCCTGGTCCGGGTCGGCGCGGCGGGCGGCATCGGCACCCCGGACGCCGCCTTCGCCGCGTTCGCGCTCGGCGCGGCGTACGTCGTCACCGGCTCGATCAACCAGGCGGCGGTGGAGTCCGGGCAGTCGGAGCCGGTCAAGCGCCTGCTCGCGGGGGCGGGGGTGGCCGACTGCGAGATGGCCCCGTCCTCGGACATGTTCGAGATGGGCGTGGACGTGCAGGTGCTCAAGCGCGGCACCATGTTCCCCGGCCGGGCCAAGAAGCTGTACGAGCTGTACCGCCGCTACGACGGCATCGACGCGATCCCGCCGGCCCAGCGCGCCGAGCTGGAGGAGAAGATCTTCCGCCGCCCGCTCGCCGACGTGTGGGCCGACACGGTGGCCTACTTCCGCGAGCGCGACCCGGCCCAGATCGAGCGCGCCGAGGGCGACGAGAAACGGCGCATGGCCCTGGTGTTCCGCTGGTACCTGGGCCTGTCGTCGCGGTGGAGCATGTCCGGCGACCCGGGCCGGGCCCCCGACTACCAGATCTGGTGCGGCCCCGCGATGGGCGCGTTCAACGCCTGGGCGGCAGGCACGTATCTGGCCCCGGTGGAGAACCGCGAGGTGGCCGGCATCGCCGCGCACATCATGCGCGGCGCGGCCTTCACCGGCCGCGTCGCCACCCTCCGCTTCGCCGGCGTACGCCTGCCCTCCCGAGCCACCGCCTACCGCCCCGCCCCGGCCGCCTGAGCCTCAAAGGAGAACCACCCGTGCCCGAAAACACCATCCCCGACCCCACCCCACCCACCCCCTCGCCTCCCCACCCCAGAACCACGCCCCCCACCCCGGGCACACCGCCTGGTGCGGCCCCGACCGCCCCCGCACAGCGCCCCACCGCCCCCGCCCCACGCGACACCGCCACGCCGGCCGTCCCGATCGGCCCGATCGGCCAGGTCGGCCCGATCGGCCCGATCGGCCCGGTCGCGGATGGGCCCGGCGGCGAGGTCCCGAGCGGACCGGCCGGTGCCGTCCGGCAGGAGGCCGCCACTGGTGTCCCGCACGGCGCGGTCACCGGCGGCCCGGGTGCGCCGACCGGCCCGGTCCCGGGTGGGCCGACCGGTGCGGTCACCGGCGTGCCGGGTGGACCGGCTGGTGCCGTCCGGCAGAACGCCACCGGTGCTGTCCCGGAGGGCGCTGCCGCCGGAATCTCGCGCGGCACTCCCGGCGGTTCCATCTCCCTCTCGCCCTCTGCGCCCCCTTCGGGGGACGTGGCTTCCCCCCTCTCCTCCGGGAGGGGGGCGAACGGGGGTGGTGCCTTTTCGGGGGCCTCTGTGGCGAATGGGGAGAAGCGGTCAGAGTGGGTGCTGTGCCGTGGGTGTGGGGAGATGGTCTACGGGCGGCGGTTCGCGCGTGAGGCGAAGGTTTGCCCTGGTTGTGGGTTTCATGCGCCCATGGGGGCCCGGGAGCGGATCGCGCATCTGCTGGACGACGGGTCGGTGCGGGAGTTGGACTTCCGTGTGCCCGACGCCGACCCGCTGGAGTTCGTGGACACCGAGCCCTACCCCGAACGGCTACGGCGGGCTCGGGCGCGTACCGGGCTCGATGAGGCCGTGGTGTGCGCCCGGGGCCGGATCGAGGGGCATCCCGTCATCGTCGCGGTGATGGACTTCCGGTTCTTCGGCGGGAGCCTGGGCGCGGCCGTGGGGGAGGCCATCACGCTCGCGGCCGAGACCGCGCTGCGCGAGCGCACCCCGCTGGTCATGGTGACCGCCTCGGGCGGCGCCCGGATGCAGGAGGGGGTGATCTCGCTGATGCAGATGGCCAAGACCAGCCAGGCGCTGGCGCAGCTCGACGAGGCGGGCATCCTCACCGTCACCGTGGTGACCGACCCGACGTTCGGCGGTGTGGCCGCCTCCTTCGCCACCCTGGGCGACGTGATCATCGCCGAGCCGGGGGCGCGGCTGGGCTTCGCCGGGCCGCGGGTGATCGAGCAGACGATCAGGGAGAAGCTGCCCGAGGGGTTCCAGACCGCGGAGTTCCTGCTCGACCACGGCATCGTCGATGCGATCAGGCCGCGGGGCGAGCTGCGTACGACGCTGGCGCGGCTGCTCGCGGTGGCCACCCGCAGCGCCCGCGCCGAGCGGCCGGAGGCCGAGGAGGGGCCCGCGCCGGTCGGCGATCCGGCCGAGCTGCCCGACCTGGACCCCTGGACCGCGGTACGCGCGGCGCGGCGGCTCGGGCGGCCGACGACGCTCGACTACATCGGCATGCTGGTCCACGGGTTCGTCGAGCTGCACGGCGACCGGCGCGGCGCCGACTGCGCGGCCCTGGTCGGCGGGCTCGGCTACCTGGACGACATCCCCGTGGTCGCCATCGGCACCCAGAAGGGGCGTACGGCCGCCGAGCTGGCCAAGCGGAACTTCGGCATGCCGACCCCGGCCGGCTACCGCAAGGCCGCCCGGCTGATGCGGCTCGCGGCCAAGCTGGGGCTGCCGGTGGTGACGTTCATCGACACCGCGGGCGCGTACCCCGGCCTGGAGGCCGAGCGCGACGGCCAGGCGGTCGCCATCGCGGAGAACCTGCGGCTGATGGCCAGCCTGCCGGTGCCGACCGTGGCCGTGGTGACCGGCGAGGGCGGCAGCGGGGGAGCGCTGGCGCTCGCGGTCGCCAACCGGGTGCTGATGTGCGCCAACGCGGTGTACTCGGTGATCAGCCCGGAGGGCTGCGCGGCGATCCTGTGGCAGGACCCCCAGGCCGCGCCGCGGGCCGCGGAGGCCCTGCGCGTGGACGCCCGGCACCTGCTGGAACTCGGCGTGATCGACGGCGTCGTGCCGGAGCCGCCCGGCGGCGCCGACACCGACCACGCGGGCGCGGCGGCGGCCATGCGCCGGGCGCTGACCGCCACGCTGCGCGAGCTGATGCCCATGGACGCGATGAACCTGGTGCTGGACCGGCACGCCAGGTTCCGCAGGTTCGGCTCGGCTTCGCCGGACACGGTGAAGCCGGTGGTGAAGGAGAGGAAGCCGGCGTGACCATCGCATCGGAGAACGCGGAGCGGGTGCTGCTCGCGCTGCGCGACAACGCCGTGGCCCTGGCCACCCAGACCCCGCGCCCGCCGACGTGGATCAGGGTCGCCTCGGGCGACGCGGCCGTGGAGCTGTCCTGGTCCCCGGAAGCCGGGAATGGGGCTGGGGCTGGGTATGACGGGGACTCCTCTGGGGCCGGGCATGCTGGGGACTCCTCTGGGGCCGGGCATGCCGGGGACGCCTCTGGGGGTGTGCGCGGGGGTGATGGCGCCTCCGATGCCGCCGGCGGCGCCGGTGTCGTGAGTGACGTTGGTGATGGTGACGTCGGTGGCCCCGATGGTGGCGATGCGGCGGTGGCGCACATCGGGGCGCCCACGGTGGGTGTGTTCTACCGGGCGCCGGAGCCGGGGGCCGAGCCGTTCGTGGCCGTGGGTGACACCGTGGCGGCGGGGCAGCAGGTGGGGATCGTCGAGGCGATGAAGCTGATGATCCCGGTGCAGGCCGAGCGGGCGGGCCGCGTGGTGGAGGTGCTGGTCGAGGACGCGACCCAGGTCGAGTACGGGGAGCCGCTGATCGCGTACGTGCCGGTGGGCGGGCCGTGATGCGGACGGTCCTGATCGCCAACCGGGGTGAGATCGCGCTGCGTGTGGCGCGTACGTGCCGCCGGCTGGGCATCCGTACGGTGGCCGTCTACTCCACCGCCGACCGCGACTCCGCCGTGGTGCGGTTCGCCGACGAGGCCGTGCACATCGGGCCCGCGCCGGCCAAGGGCAGCTACCTGAACATCCCGGCGATCATCGAGGCGGCGCGGCGTACCGGGGCCGACGCGATCCACCCCGGGTACGGCTTCCTTTCGGAGAACCCCGACTTCGCCGAGGTGTGCGAGGACGAGGGGATCGTGTTCGTCGGGCCGCCCGCCGAGGTGATGCACCGGCTCGGTGACAAGGCGGTGGCCCGGTCCATGATGGTCGAGGCCGGGCTGCCGCTGCTGCCGGGCAGCACCAGCGCGGTGGAGCACGAGGGCGCGGCCCGCGAGCTGGCCGCCTCGATCGGCTACCCGGTCATCATCAAGGCGGTGGCGGGCGGCGGCGGGCGCGGCATGCGGATCGTGCGCGAGCCGGAGGAGCTGGCGGCGGCGTACCGCGAGACGCGGGCGAACGCGCAGGCCGTCTTCGGCGACGGGCGGGTCTACGTGGAGCGCTACCTGGAGTCGGCGCGGCACGTGGAGATCCAGGTGCTCGCCGACCGGCACGGCACGGCCGTGCACCTGGGCGCGCGCGACTGCTCGGTGCAGCGGCGGCACCAGAAGCTGGTGGAGGAGTCGCCCGCGCCGGCGCTCGACCCGAAGATCGTCGCGGACATGGGCGACGCCGCCGTACGGGCCGCGCTCGCGGCCGGGTACGTCGGCGCGGGCACCTTCGAGTTCCTGGTGGACCCGGAGGGGCGGTTCTCCTTCATGGAGGTGAACTGCCGGCTCCAGGTGGAGCACCCGGTGACCGAGATGGTGACCGGACTGGACCTGGTGGCCGAGCAGTTGCGCGTCGCGGCCGGGGAGCCGCTGGGGTACGGCCAGGACGACGTGGTCACGCGGGGGTGGGCGATCGAGTGCCGGATCAACGCCGAGGACCCGGCGCGCGGGTTCACCCCCACGCCCGGCGAGCTGGCCGAGTTCGTGCCGCCGGGCGGGCCGTTCGTGCGGGTGGACACGCACGCCCACTCCGGCTACCGGGTGCCGGCCGCGTACGACTCGCTGCTGGCCAAGGTGGTGGTCTGGGCGCCGGATCGGGAGGCGGCCATCGGCCGGATGCGTACGGCGCTGGGCGAGACCGTGGTGCGCGGGCCCGGCATGGCGAGCACGGCCGGCTTCCTGGGCGAGGTGCTGGACCACCCCCGGTTCCGGGCCGCGACGCATGACACCAGGCTGGTCGGCGAGATGCTCGGCGGTGATGCGGCGTGAGCGAGGCGGAGCTGAAGCTGTTCCTGCACCGGCGCGAGGCGGTCGCCGACGGGGTGGCGCTGCTGGACCTGCGCGCGCCGGGCGGCGGGACGCTGCCGCCGTGGGAGCCGGGCGCGCACGTCGATCTGGTGCTGGGCGGCGGGCTGGTGCGGCAGTACTCGTTGTGCGGCGACCCGGCCGACCGTGACCGGTACCTGGTCGCCGTGCTGCGCGAGCCGGCGGGGCGCGGCGGGTCGGCGTACGTGCACGACCGGATGGCGCCGGGGCAGGCCGTGCCGGTGCGCGGCCCGCGCAACCACTTCCCGCTGGTGCCGGCCGAGCGCTACCTGTTCCTGGCGGGCGGCATCGGGATCACGCCGCTGGTCCCGATGCTCGCCGCCGTCACCGAGCGCGGCGCGCCCTGGCGGCTGGTGTACGGCGGGCGTACGCGCAGGTCCATGGCGTTCCTGCCGGAGCTGGTAGACCGCTACGGGGACAGGGTGGTGGTGTGCCCGCAGGACGAGACCGGCCTGCTCGACCTGGAGGCCGAGCTGGGCGTGCCGCGGCCGGGCACCGCGGTGTACTGCTGCGGGCCGGAGCCGCTGCTCGCCGCAGCCGAGCGGGTCTGCGCGGCGGCGGGCTGGCCGCCGGACGCGCTCCGCGTCGAGCGGTTCGCGCCCCGGCCGGACGCCGGCGCGCCGCGTACCGCCTTCGATGTGGAGCTGGCCGCCACCGGCCGGACGCTGCGCGTCCCGGCGGACCGTTCGATCCTGGACGTCCTGGGCGAGGCCGGGGTGGCGGTGATGTCCTCCTGCGAGGAGGGCACCTGCGGCACCTGCGAGACGGCCGTGCTCGCGGGGGAGCCGGATCACCGCGACAGCGTGCTCAGCGAGCGTGAGCGAGCCTCCGGCCGGACCCTGATGATCTGCGTCTCACGGGCGCGGGGCGACCGCCTGGTGCTGGACCTGTGACCACTCGTGACTACTCGGCGAGCGCGCCGCAGCGGAAGCCGGACTCGCGGTCCGGGTCGAGCCGGATGTCGCCGAGGTTCGTGGTCTCTATCGGACGGCGGAAGGTCTCCCGCTTGTCGCAGTCGTACAGGATGTACGTGCCGTCGCTCTCGCCGAGCAGCATCATCCAGCGCCCGTCGTACAGCGGCTTGTCGTCCTCGGCGTTCTTCACGATCGTCCACTGGTCCTGGAAGCCGACGAGATTGAGCAGCAGGCTGGCCTGACCGGTGTCGCGCACCTCGATGGCGTGCTGGGTCAGGGACAGCATCAGCACGAAGCCGAGTCCGATGCCGGTCAGGGCGCCGGTGAGCACCTTGATTCCGGCGCGGCCGACCGGCTTGCGGCGCATCAGCCGGAACGGCACCAGGAAGGCCAGCACGCCCAGGCCGACCGCGATGGAGGTCATCAGCCCCACGGTCAGGTCGGTGACGATGCTGACCAGGCCCCAGTACGTCGCGCCGCACCACAGCGCGGCCAGGGCGGCGGCCACCCAGGGCCGGGCGCGTATCCACTGCACCAGCCGCCCGGCCGCGCCGAGGGTCGCCTTGTCGATCAGCCAGCCCAGGCCGACCAGGATGCCGAGGACCGGCACGAGCGCCAGCAGGAGCAGGATCAGTGTGCCCATGAGCCGGCCCAGGAGCACCGCCTGATCGATGCCGGCCTGCTGGGGGTTGATGCCGAACGTCCAGTAGAGCTCTCCCACGGCCAGGTACAGCACCGCGTACAGTCCGACGGCGATCGGCACCACGACCGAGCCGATGCGTTCGAGCATGCCCACGACGCCGATGTCCTCGCCGGCCGGTGCGGCCTCGGCCGCGGGGGTGCCGGGGACATTGGGGGTGTCCGGAGTGTCCGGGGTGTCCGGGGTATCGGGGGTATCGGCAGCCGGAGCGGCAGGCCGCTCCGGCAATGTCTCCTGACTCATGGGCGGCGAGCGTAGCGAGGTCACGTCGACGCGCTGTTGACACCGTTGCTGTATGGCCGGTGCAGTGCGTCGGATCGGCGGCGGATCGGCGGCGGATCAGCCGGTCGCCGGCGTCACCTCGGGCTCGGGGGAGGGCCCGTGGGTCTTGGCGGGGCGCCATTCGCGCAGGATGAGGCCGCGCAGGCGGCGTGCGGTCGCCTCAGGCAGGTCGTCCACCTGGTCGAGCACGGCCAGGATGTCGGAGCGGGAGTCGGCGGGCCACGGGCGGGTGCCGCGCGCCGGCGTGTAGGTCATGGTGGCGGGGAGCGCGCCGCCGGGGGTGGGGCCGCCCGGTGTCGGGCCCTGCAGCGGAAGGGCCGAGCGTACGGCGGCCTCGGCGTTGGTCAGGTAGAACCGGACCAGGCGCTGCAAGGCCGCGTGGCAGGCGTCGGGACCGTCGTCGGCCCAGGCGGTGCAGCGGGCGTAGACCTTGACGATGCCCAGGTAGAAGTATCTGCCCGAGGGGGCGGCCTCCAGCAGGTGCGCGTCGGTCAGGGCCTCCAGCAGGGCGCGGGCCCGCGGAGGGGTCACGTTGAGCAGGGCCGCGACGGCCGGCACCGTGAGGTAGGTCCAGTCGGGCACCGCCGCGAGCCGGAACGCCAGGGCCTGCTCCTCGGTCAGCGACCGCATCGCCCGGCGGAACGTGCGCGCCAGCACGGTGCAGTCGGGGCCCAGGTGGGTCAGCCCGCGCAGCTCCTCCCGGCTCACGGCCTCGATCTGGGCGACCGTCCACAGCGGGCGCGTGGTCATCCGGGCCGCCGCGAGGCGCAGCGCCAGCGGGTGGTGCGAGCACAGGGCGGCGAGCCGGATCGCGGCGTCGCGCTCGCGCAGCACGCGCTCGCGGCCCGCCTCGATGGCCAGCAGCTCCAGCGACTCCTCCGGCGACAGCGGCGTCAGGTTGACCCACTGGACGCTGGGCAGCTCCACCATGCGGCGGTTGCTGGTCAGGATCGCCGCGCTCCCCTGTGTCGCGGGCAGCAGGTGGCGCACCTGCTCGGGGTCGCCGGCGTCGTCGAGGAAGACGAGCACCTTGCGCCCGGACAGCACCGAGCGCCAGCAGGCCGCCCGCTCGTGCAGGGTGGTGGGCAGGCGGTCGCCGGTCACGCCGTAGCTGCTCAGGAACGCGCCCAGCACGTCGTACGCGTCCACGGGCTCGCTGTGCGAGCCGCGCATGTCGGCGTACACCTGGCCGTCGGGGAACATGCTCCGTACGGAGTGCGCCGCCTGGATCGCGATGGCGGTCTTGCCCATGCCGCTCAGCCCGGTCACCCCGACGATCGCGGCCCGGCCGGTGCCGCCGAGCCGGTCGATGATCGAGCCCAGCTCCGCGGTGCGGCCCACGAAGTGCGCGGACGCGGCGGGGATCGAGGCGGGCGTGAGCACGGCGTCCGCGGGCGACTGCGGCCGGGCGGCGGCCTGCGGCGGGCCGAGCAGCTCGGGGTCGGCGCGCAGGATGCGCTCGTGCAGCGTGCGCAGGCCGGGGCCGGGGTCGATGCCCAGCTCGTCGCCCAGCTTGCGGCGTACGTCGTCGAAGGCCGCAAGCGCCTCGGCCTGCCGCCCGGAACGATACAAGGCGAGCATCAGCAGCTCGCGCAGGCTCTCGCGCAGCGGGTCGGCGGAGACCGCGTCGGTCAGCTCCCCGATCACCTCCGAGTGCCGGCCCAGGTCGAGGTCCGCGGCCAGCCGCTCCTCAAGGATGGTGAGCTTGAACCGGTCCAGCTCGGCGCGCTGCTGGTCCACGTACCAGCCGTGCGCGCCGGCCAGGGGGCGGCCGGTCCAGCAGGCCAGCGCCTCGCCGAGCAGCTTGGCGAGGTGCCCGGTGTCGCCGCGCTCGCGGGCCTCGCGGGCCAGCGCGACGTGCCGGCGCGAGGACCACAGGTCAACGGTGACGTTCTCGGCGGGCAGCGCGTAGCCGCCGCCGGACGACACCACCACCTCACCGCCCGCCTTGGGGTGCGCGAGCGCCCGGCGTATCCGGTAGATGTACGTACGCGCCGTGGCCTGCGCCCCCTTGGGTGTCGCCTCCCCCCACAGCGCGTCGATGATCTCATCCAGCGATACCGGCCGGCCTTCCCGCAACAACAGCAGCGCCAGAGTCGCCCGTTGTTGTGGTGAGCCGGTGTCCAGTTCCAGCCCGTCGCGCCAGGCGCGCACAGGGCCGAGAATCGCGAACCGTAGTCCCGAAAGCACAGGCGTCCTTCCCCCGTCGCCGCTACAGGAGTAGTAAAGACGGTTATGCCCGTCTGTGTAGGTAAAAATACCGGTACAGGGTTATGCGACCTGGTCAGACGCGATAAAAGGCGGGTTTCCGTCGCTGAACGGAGGCCGGACCTTGCGTGGTTTGCGGCGTCCATTACCCCGCGACGTGGTCATTCTCCGTGCCGTCGCGTTCCGGCAGCTCTCGGTGCTCGGTCATGCGAGCCCGGCTCATGTTCCGCGCGCGTTCGCGCGCCTCGTCGGCCCGCTCGTCCTCCGTCGGGGGCCGCGGGGCGGGGTGCTCGACGAGCGCGAGCAGGCGGCTGGACATGAACCGGGCCGTGCGCACCGGCGTGCCGCTGCGGGTCACCTCGGCGACCTCCACCACGCCGCGGCCGATCGTCACCTCGACCCGCCGCCCGGCCCTGGTGGCGACCACCTCGTACGTACGGGTGGTGTCGCCCGCGTCCACGACGATCTCGACCCTGTCGCCCTTCATGAGGTGTTCGCCTCCTCACTTGACGAATGCCCCGATTGTCCGTGCGCTACTCGCGGTGGTTTGCGGTTGAATGCGGGGAGAAGTGGCCGAAGAACCTACGGGGGACCCACAGATGGACGCAGAGGCGACGGACGCACCGCTGACGATCATGGCCGTGCACGCCCATCCCGACGACGAGGTGATCGGCACGGGCGGCATCCTCGCCCGCTACGCCGCCGAGGGAATCCGCACCGTCCTGGTGACCTGCACCAACGGCGAGCAGGGCGACGGCCCGGGCGGAGTCAAGCCCGGCGACGAGGGCCACGACGCCGAGCAGGTGGCCGAGCGCCGCCTCGGCGAACTGCGCGAGTCGGTCGCCCACCTGGGCATCACCCACCTCGAACTGCTCGGCTACCGCGACTCCGGCATGGACGGCTGGGACACCAACCAGCACGAGGCCGCGTTCTGGAACGTGCCGCTCGACCAGGCCACCGCCCGCCTGGCCGCCCTCATGGAGCGCTACCGCCCGCAGGTCGTGGTCACCTACGACGAGAACGGCGGCTACGGCCACCCCGACCACATCCAGGCCCACCGCATCGCCAAGGCCGCGACCGAGGCCACCGGCATCCCGGACAAGCTCTACTACACCGCCGTGCCCCGCAGCCGGGTCCGGGAGATGTTCCGCCAGATGCGCGAGATGGGCATCGACGTGGGCGGCGAGCTGCCCGACGACTTCGGCACCCCCGACGAGCTGATCACCACGGTCGTGGACGTCTCACCCCACGTCGAGGCCAAGATCAAGGCCCTGCGCGCCCACGAGAGCCAGGGCGAGAACATCTTCCTCCTGCGCCTCCCCGACGACGTGCAGCACGCCGCCTTCTCCCACGAGGTCTTCATCCGCCACTGGAGCCGCATCGACGCCCCCACCCCCGAGGACGACCTGTTCGCGGGCCTGCGCGCCTGATGGCGCACGGCTGAGGCGCTTGAGGCGGGCGCGCTGACCGTCGTGGGGGGACCGGCCGCGGCGTGGCCGTGAATCTTCACCGGATCCGCACACGATCGTCCGGGGTTCTGCACGGGCGCTGCCTATCGTCGCCTTCGTGACGGCCTTCCTGGAAGAGGCGCTGCGTGAGGAGGACCGCACGGCGCGGCGGATCCGGTCGTGGTTCGCGCTGCTGTTCATGCTCATGGTCACGCCGCCCCTGCTGGTCATGGGCATGCACCGCGGCTGGTTCGCCTCCACCTTCGCGGTCTTCACCCTGGTCCTGGACGTGGTCGCGTACGGCGTGGCGCTGCTGCTGTACCTGCCCGCGCTGCTGGCGGTGGTGCTGGAGCGGCGGGTCGTGGCCACGCTGCTGGCCTTCGCCCTGGTGGTCACGGGCATCGGCGGCACGATCACCCTGCAGTACTCCCTGGACATCCGGGTGCGGGCCAGGTTCGCGGTGGAGCACCCCGCCTTCGCCGCCGCCGCCCGCCTCGCCCGGGAAGGCGCCCTGCCCGGCCTGCACGACTACGCCGGCGCCAGGCTGCCGGGCCACCTGTGCTTCGTCGCGGCGGACTGCCGGATCTCCGTGATCGGCCACGCCCGGCAGGGGCCGGTGCTGTTCCTGGTGGACTGGATGGGCTGGCCCGACGACGCGATCGGCTACGCGCAGTTCCCCGGCGAGCCGCCCCCGGGCGGGATCTACGACGGGTTCGGGCTGATCATCTGCCCGCGCATCCGCCTCGGCGGCGGCTGGTGGTGGCTGGACGCCTGCCCGGCCTCAGCCGGGCGGGGCGCGCAGGCTCCACACCCGGACCGTCTCGTCACGGCTGCCGGTGATGGCGACGGAGGTGCCGGCGAGGTCGGCGAGCGCGACCGACCACAGGCAGTCGGAGTGGCCGGACAGGGGCTCGCCGATCCGGCGGGCGGTGCGCAGGTTCCACACCCGGCCCGCGCCGCCCTCGTCGCCGGTCAGGGCGACCGGGACGCCCTCCAGGTCGCCGAACGCGACCGACCATACCGGCCCGGTGTGGCCGGTCAGCGGGGCGCCGGCCTGCTTGCGCGTGCGCAGGTCCCACACCCGCGCGGTGCCGTCCTCGCCGCCGGTGACGGCGACCGGGGCGCCGTCCAGCTCGCCCAGGGCGACTGACCTGACCCAGCCTCGGTGCCCGGTCATGGGGGCGCCGAGCTGCTCGCGCGTGCGCAGGTCCCACACGCGTACGGTGGCGTCGTCGCCGGTGGTGACCGCGATCGGCACGCCGTCCAGCGAGCCGGCCGCCACCGCCCACACCGTGCCCTCGTGCCCGCTCAGCGGCGCGCCCGACTGCCTGCGGGTGCGCAGGTCCCACACCCGGGCCGTGCCGTCGGCGCCCCCGGTGACCGCCACCGGCGTGCCGTCCACCACCCCGGTCGCCACCGCCTTCACATCCGCGCGGTGCCCGGTCAGCGGCGCGCCCAGCGTCTCCAGCGTGCGCAGGTTCCAGATCCGGGCCGTGTCGTCGTCGGACGCGGTGACCGCGACCGGCGTGCCGTCCAGGTCGGTGACCGCCACCCCGCGCACCCACTCGGTGTGGCCGGTCAGCGGCACCAGCCGCTCGCGCCCCGTGGCCAGGTCCCACACGCGCGCGGTCTCGTCGTCGGCGCCGGTCACCATGACGGCCATGCCGTCCACGGTGCCGGTGGCGATGGCCCGCACGTCGTTGGAGTGCGCGAGCAGCGGGTCGTACACCAGGCTCCCGTACGGCGGGGCGGACGCCGGCGAGGTGGCCGTCGCCCCGCCGCCGCGCCCTCCGGGCGGCGAGGGCCACAGGGCCACCGCCGTCACGACCGCCGCGACCGCCACGGCCAGCCCGGCCGCCACCAGGCCGCGCCGCCGTCCGCGCCGCGCGCCCGCACCGGTCACGGGGAGCGTGCTCGCGGTGGGCGGTGGGGTCGTGGGCGGCTGCGGGGGTGTGCTCGGCGGCTGCGGGGGCGGGGCGGGGGGTGTGCTCGGGGGCGGGGTGGCGGCGGTGAGGGTGTCCAGGACGGTGGTGATCGGCGGGCGGGAGGCCGGGTCCTTGGCCAGGCAGCGGGCCAGGATCGGGCGTAACGCGCCGGGCACGCCGGACAGGTCGGGGTCGCGGGTGGCGACGGCGTGCAGCAGGGCGGGCAGGGTGTCGCCGTGGAAGGCGCGGTGGCCGGTGGCGGCGTAGACGATGGTGCCGGCCCAGCTGAAGACGTCGGCGGCGGGGCCGCCGGGGTCGCCGCTGAACTGCTCGGGGGCCATGTACGCCGGCGTGCCGACCGTGCCCGTGCTGGTCGCGGTCAGCTCGGCGGGGCGCGACAGGCCGAAGTCGATCACGACCGGGCCTTCGGGGCCGATGATGACGTTGCCGGGCTTGAAGTCGCGGTGCACGATGCCGGCGCGGTGGATGGCGGCCAGGGCGGTGGCGGTCGTCACCGCCAGGCGGGCCAGGGAGCCGCCCGTGCGCGGGCCCTCGGCGCGCACCACCTCCTCCAGCGACGCGCCCCGGACGTACTCGCTGACGATGTACGGCCGGTCGTCGTAGGCGCCCATGTCGAGCACCCGGGCCGTACAGAAGATCGCGACCTGGCGGGCGACCTCGGCCTCGCGCATGAACCGCCTGCGCGCGGTGGGGTCGCCGGTGAAGCGGGCGTGCAGCAGCTTGATCGCGACGTCCTCGCCCGAGGGGGAGCGGCCGAGGTAGACCACGCCCTGCCCGCCCACGCCGAGGACCCCGGTCACCTCGTAGCCGCCCACCTGGCGGGGATCTGCCGCGTTGAGCGGGCGAAGCGTCGGCAAGGTCCACCTTCTTCGACGGCCTGAGAACTGCGTCGGCGGCTCTTCGATGATAAGCCGCGCGCCGCGCCGGCTAGGAGTTGACCATGATCGCCACGCTGACGAGCGAGAGCAGCAGCTCGGCGTCGGCCTGGCCGTCGAGCCGGATCGGCACCCAGCCGGGCTCGGGCGAGGAAGCGGTGAGCCAGGAGGGCGGCAGGAGCGGGACGAGGCGGTCGAGCACCGGGCCGGACAGCCGCAGGTACGCCACGCCGCGGCCGGTCAGACGCAGGACCGGCCCGCCCCGGCTGGAAAAGACGATCATGCGGCGGGTACGCCGGAAGGTCAGGTCGGGCCAGGAGCTCAGCTCGGCCGCGACCCGCATCGGATAGTGCGCCTCGTGCTCGCGCAGGGCGCTCGGTGGCGGGGCCACACCTGCATGCTGCCGAACGGTTCCACTGCGTACGCACGATGTTCCGCAACTGTTATCCGCCGCCGTGCGCGTCCGGAAGGGTTCGCGTCTCGGTCACGTCGCGTTCCCGGGGTGGGAAACCGGCCGCCGGACGATCGGGGGGAGAAGTGAACCTTCTTCAACCGCCCTCTTCCCACAGGTGGGAAGGTCGCCCGGCGCGTGATCCCGGTGACCTGGCACGACCCTTGCCGGTGCCTCGGATCTCGGCCCGCTTCCCACCTCTGAGCGGGCGGATGAGGTTGACAGGGGTTCAGCGGCACACGGCACTGGTTCGGGGCGGCGAATGAGGATCGTACGGCTGGCCAACTTCGTCGCGCCGCGTTCGGGCGGGTTGCGCACCGCCCTGCGGCACCTGGGCGAGGGGTACGCCGCGGCCGGGCACGAGCCCGTGCTGGTCGTGCCCGGCCCCGCCCCCGCGGACGAGGACACCCCGCAGGGCCGGGTGATCACGGTGCCGGGGCCGGTGGTGCCCTGGACCGGCGGCTACCGGGTGATGACCGGGCGCCGCTCGCTCGCCCGGCTGCTCGACCGGCTGGAGCCCGACCGGCTGGAGGTCTCCGACCGCACCACGCTGCGCTGGACGGGCGCCTGGGCCCGGCGGCGCGGCGTCGGCACGATGATGGTCTCGCACGAGAGCCTGGCGGGCCTGCTGCGCCTGGTCCGGCCGCGCGTGCTGCCCACGCGGCACCTGGCCGACCGGCTCAACCGGGCCACGGCGGCGTCGTACGACGTGGTGGCCTGTACCACGGAGTGGGCCGCGGCCGAGTTCCGCCGGCTGAAGGCGCCCAACCTGGTCCGCCTGCCCCTGGGCGTGGACCTGGAGGTGTTCTCCCTCTCCCGGTACGACCCCGCGCTCCGCGCCGAGCTGGACGCCGGCCCCGGCGTGGCGCTGCTGGTCCACTGCGGCCGGTTGTCGGTGGAGAAGCGGCCCGCCCGCTCCGTCGAGGCGCTGGCCGAGCTGCGCCGCAGAGGCGTGC
Organism: Thermocatellispora tengchongensis; assembly: GCF_014202315.1. Lineage (GTDB taxonomy): Bacteria > Actinomycetota > Actinomycetes > Streptosporangiales > Streptosporangiaceae > Thermocatellispora > Thermocatellispora tengchongensis. Next base: position 68,635 of record NZ_JACHGN010000028.1, read on the forward strand.
CGGCCGTGCTCGCCGTGGCGGGCGACGGCCCGCTGCGCCCCGCCCTGGAGGCCCGCGCGGCCGGCCTGCCGGTGCGGTTCCTGGGCCACATCGCCGACCGCGCCGAGCTGGCGCGGCTGCTGGCCGGCGCGGACCTCGCCTTCGCGCCCGGCCCGGTGGAGACGTTCGGGCTGGCCGCGCTGGAGGCCCTGGCCTGCGGCACCCCCGTCGTGGCCTGCCGGGACAGCGCGCTGCCCGAGGTCCTGGGCGATGCCGGCCTGGCGGTGCCCGACGACCCCGCCGCCTACGCCGACGCGGCCGAGCGGGTGCTCGCGCTCCCGGAGCCCGCCCGCCGCGCCGCCGCCCGCGCCCGCGCCGAGTGCTTCGGCTGGTCGCGGGCGGTGCACGCCTTCCTCCGCGCCCACGGCGCCGCCACATGAGCGCCGCGGCGGCCCCGGTGCTGGTCACGCTCGGGGACTCGGTGACGCTCGGGATCGGCGACCCGGAGCCGGGCGGCGGCTGGCGGGGGTGGGCGCCCATGCTCGCGGGCGCGCTGGCGGCCCCCGGCGGCGGCGCGGTGGAGCTGCACAACCTGGCCGTGTCCGGCGCCCTGGTCCGGGACGTGCTCGGCGTGCAGTTGCCGCGGGCCGTGGGGCTGCGCCCGGCGCTGGCCACCGTGCTGGTCGGGGTGAACGACACGCTGCGCGGCCGGTTCGACCTGGCGGGCGCGGCGGACGGGCTGGACCGGGTGATCGTCGGGCTGCGGGAGGCGGGGGCGCTGGTGCTGACCTGCACGCTGCCCGACCCCGGCCTGATGCTCGGCGTGCCGGAGGTGGTGCGCCGGCCGCTCGCGCACCGGATGCGCGCGCTGAACGGCGTGCTGGAGTGCCTGGCGCTGCGCCACGGCACGGTGCACGTGGACCTGGCCCGGCACCCCGCCCTGTACGACCGGAGCATGTGGGGCGTGGACCGGCTGCACCCCGGCGAGCGCGGGCACCGGCTGCTGGCCCGGCTGTTCGCGACCGCGTTCGCCGAGCACGGGGTGCCGTTGCGCGCGCTGCCGGACCCGGAGCCCGATCGGCCGCCCGCCGGCGCGTGGGCCGGGGCCCGCTGGATGGCCACGAAGGGCACGGGCTGGCTGTGGCGGCGCTCCCGCGACCTGCTGCCCGACCTGGCCCGGCTGGTGCTGGCCGAGTGGCGCCACCGCGTACGGCCCGGCGGCCCGGCTCCGGATGGCGGGCTGCGCCGGGAACTGGCCGCGCTGCTGTGCGCCGCGTGCGCGGCACGCCAGGGGTTGGGGGTCGTGGAGCCATGAGGGTCGCGGTCGTCGCCGAGTCGTTCCTGCCCAGCGTGAACGGCGTGACCAACTCGGTGTGCCGGGTGCTGGACCATCTCGCCGAGCGCGGCCACGAGGCGGCGGTGGTGGCGCCGGGACCGGGGCCGGAGACGTACGCGGGGTTCCCGGTGCGGCTGGTGCGCTCGTTCTCGCCGCCGTTCTACCGCTCGCTGCGGATCGGGACCGCGGCCGGCCGGGCGGTCACGGCGGCGCTGCGCGAGTTCGGCCCGGACGTCGTGCATCTCGCCTCCCCGGCGGTGCTCGGCGCGGCGGGAGCGGCGGCGGCCCGGCGGCTGGGCGTGCCGTCCGTCGCGGTCTTCCAGACCGACCTGGCCGGGTTCGCCCGCCGCTACGGGCTGCGCGGCGCGGATCGGCTGATCTGGTCCTGGCTGCGGCACGTGCACCGGCACACGGCCCGCACGCTGGCGCCGTCCACCGCCACCCTGGACGAGCTGGCGCGGCGCGGCATCCCCCGGCTCAGCCTGTGGCGCCGGGGCGTGGACCTGGACCGTTTCCACCCCGGGCACCGCTCCGAGCCGCTGCGCCGCGAACTGGCCCCGGACGGCGAGGTCATCGTCGGGTACGTCGGCCGGCTCGCCACCGAGAAGCGCGTGCACCTGCTCGGCGGGCTGGCCGGGCTGCCGGGTGTGCGAGTCGTGATCGTGGGCGATGGCCCGGCCGCCCCGCGCCTGCGCCGGGCGCTCCCCGAGGCGGTGTTCTGCGGCATGCGCACCGGCGCGGAGCTGTCGGCCCTGGTCGCCTCCTTCGACGTGTTCGTCAACACGGGCAAGAACGAGACGTTCTGCCAGGCGGTGCAGGAGGCGCTGGCCTCCGGGGTGCCGGTGGTGGCCGCGGCGGCGGGCGGCCCGCTGGACCTGGTCCGCCCCGGCCGCAACGGGCTGCTCTTCCCGGCGGACGACGCGTCGGCGCTGCGCGCCGCCGTGGCCGCCCTGGCCGCCGACCCGGACACGCGGGCCGCGATGGGCGCGTACGCCCGCCGCTCGGTGCTCGGCCGCGACTGGGCGGCGGTCTGCGGCGAACTGCTCGGGCACTACGAGGACTGCTTCCGGTCGCCGGAGTCCTCCGCGCGCCGCATGACGCGGCTCTGACCGCGCCTGGCGTCCATGCGGGGCTAGCGGAGCGGTTCGTAGCAGTCGTAGTTGCGCTGGGCGGCGATCTTGCCGTCGCGGAACTCCAGGAACGTCGCGATGTGGGCGCGCAGCACGTGCCCGGCGGGCAGATCGCCCATGGGCACGGCCAGCGTGCCCGTCCACAGGACCTCCAGCGCCACCTGCTCGCCCGACGCGACCGCGTTGAGCACCTCGTACCGCTGGGCGGCGAGCTTGGCCCGCCCGCTCTCGGCGGCGGCCCGCATCGCGGCCAGGTCGCGCACCGCCCCCTGGGGGAACAGCGCGTTGGGCAGCTCACGGTGGATCACGTCCTGGTGCAGGAACTCGGCCAGCCGGTCGCCGGTCGCCCACTGCGACACGGCCTCGTGGTAGCGGATCGCGGTGTCGATGTTGGGGTGCGTCTGTGTCATAATCACAACCATAGTTGTACAACCATGGTTGTCAATTGGAGGCTCGATGGACGCGGTGGACCCGGAGCGGCTCGACACCGGCTCGCTCGCCCTGTTCACCGGCTTCGCGGCCTCGGCCGCCGTCGAGGCCGAGCTGGCCGCCCGCGGCTTCGCCGACCTGCGCTTCTCCCACGGCTACGTGTTCCAGCGGCTGGTGGGCGCCGCCCCGACGGTGACCGAGCTGGCGGCCGGGCTCGGCATGACCCAGCAGGGCGCGTCCAAGGCCGTGGCCGAGCTGGAGCGCCTGGGCTACGTCGAGCGGGTGGCCGACGCGGACGACGCCCGCGTACGCCGGGTGCGCCTCACCGCGCGCGGCGAGGACGCCGTGCGCGCGGCGCGGGAGGCGCGGGCCGCGCTGGAGGAGCGCATGCGCCGCCGGTTCGGCCCCGGCCGCCTCGCCGACGCCCGCGCCCTGCTCGCCGAGATGCTGGACGCCCTCGGCGGCACCGCCGCCGTCCGCCGCCGCGAGGTCCGGCCCCCGCGCTAAGCAATCGCTTGGGGTTCTTCGACGAAATCCAAGGATTGACTGAGTTATAAGGGCCGCTCACGATGAGCGCATGACCATGAGCGATCCACGGGAACCGGCCGAACTCGGGCGGGCGCTGGGGGCCGAGGGCGGCGGGCTGGACGACCGGATGGGCATCGAGTTCCTGGAGGCGGGGCCGGACCGGGTGGTCGCCCGGATGCCGGTGACCGGCAACACCCAGGTGTACGGCGCGCTGCACGGGGGCGCGTCCTGCGTGCTGGCCGAGACCATCGGATCCTGCGGGGCCGCGGCGCACGCCGGGCCCGGCCGGATGGCGGTGGGCGTCGAGATCAACGCCACCCATCATCGATCCGTGAGCTCCGGGCACGTCACCGGCGTCGCGACCCGGGCGCACGCGGGCCGCACGCTCGCGACGTACGACGTGGTGATCAGCGACGACGAGGGCCGCCGCGTGTGCACCGCGCGCGTCACCTCGTTCCTGCGCGACCGGCCGTCCTCCGCGCGGGAGACGGCGACGGTCGTCCGGTTGCTCCGGGAGCGGGGCGCGGCGGAGACGCCGCATCCGGGTGGGACCCTGCTGGCCCACCTTCAGCGGGTGCACGACCTGCTGGAGTCCTGGGGCGCGCGGCCGGCGCTGCGGCTCGCGGGGCTGTGCCACGCCTACTACGGCACCGACGGCTTCCGTACGGCGCTGGGCGACGTGCGCCGCAGGCACGAGCTGGCCGAGGCGGTGGGCGCGGAGGCGGAGGAGCTGGTCTACTTCTACGCGAGCTGTGACCGGGCCCACTCCTATCCCCGGCTCGCGGAGGGCGGGGAGGGGGCGTTCCGCGACCGGTTCACGGGCGTGCTGTCCGCGCCGCCGCCCGCCCTGCTGCGCGACTTCGCCGAGCTGACCGTGGCCAACGAGCTGGACGTGCTCCGCGCCGACGCCGGGCTGCGCGAGCGGCACGGCGCGGAGCTGCGCGCCCTGTTCGGCTCCTGGCGCCACCTGCTGAGCGAGCCCGCGGCACGGGCCGTGGCGCGGGAGCTCGGGCCGGGCTAGAGCCTCAGTCGCGGTGCGGCCAGGGGGAGCTGGCCACCACCACGCCGTACAGCACGTGGTCGGCGAGGAACGTCAGCCGCTCGACCGGTGTGTTGTCCGGCTTGCGCGGCAGGCCGAGCAGCGGGGCGATGCCGGCCTCGAACGCGCCCCAGACCGCCACCCCGTACGCCGGGCCGGCCCAGGGGCGGCGGCGGACGGAGCGCGGGAGCACGCCGAACAGGGCGCCGCCGCCCGCGCCGTACAGCCAGTGGACCAGCTCGACCAGCGCGGCCCGGCGCTCCTTCGGCACCCGGTGGAACAGCCGCGGCGTCGTCCGCTCCAGCACCGACTCCGGCGGGGTCTTGTGCACCAGGTCCAGCGCCGTGGCCGCCTGGCGCAGTCCCGACATCGCCATCGCCCCGATGACGCCCCGCGCCGCCGCCCTCAGCGCCGCCTCCGCGGCTCCCGGCCCGCCCTGCTCTGCCACGGTCCCGCACCTCCTGCCCTTCGCGTCTCCCGCGTACGCCTACCAGAACGGCCGGGCGTCAAACCGGACGGTCCCACGCGGAGGCGCGGAGCAGGCGCAGGCCGTTGAGCGCGACCAGGATCGTGGAGCCCTCGTGCCCGGCCACACCCAGGGGCAGCGGGAGGTCGCCGAACAGGTCCCAGGCCACCAGGATCGCGATGCAGGACGCGGCCAGCGCCAGGTTCGCGGTCACCAGCCTGCGCGCCCGGCGCGAGAGGGCGACCACGGCGGGCACCGTGGCCAGGTCGTCCCGGACGATCACGGCGTCGGCGGTCTCCAGGGCCAGGTCGGAGCCGGCCCGGCCCATGGCGAGGCCGGCGTGCGCGGCGGCCAGGGCCGGGGCGTCGTTCACGCCGTCGCCGACCACCAGCACCTTGTGCCCGGACTCCTCCAGCGCGCGCACCGCCGCCACCTTGTCCTCGGGCAGCAGCCCCGCCCGTACGTCGGCGATGCCCGCCTGGGCGGCGGTCCTGGCGGCGGCGCGGGGGTTGTCGCCGGTGAGCAGTACGGGCGGCGTTCCGGTGAGCCCGGCGAGCCGCCGCGTGGCCCGCGCCGCCTCGGGGCGCAGCCGGTCGGACAGCCCGAGCACCCCGGCCGGACGCCCGTCCACGCGTACGACCACCGCCGTCATGCCGTGCTCCTCCAGCTCGCCGGCGACGGCGCCGGCCGAGTCGGCGGAGGGGGCACCGGCTGGGGTAGCGCCTGGGGCACCGGCTGGGACGCCCGTCCGGTCATCTGCGGCGGGCCGGCCGACCTCGACCAGGCGGCCGGCCACCCGGGCCCGCACCCCCCGGCCGGGGAAGGAGGCGAACTCGGTCGCCTCGGCCAGGGGCAGGCCCGCCTCGCGGGCGGCGGCGACCACCGCGCGGGCCAGCGGGTGCTCCGAGGACCGCTCCGCGGCGGCGGCCAGGGCGAGCAGGTCCTGTTCGGACAGGCCGGAGCCGGGCAGGGGCCGCACCTCGGCCAGGTGCGGCGCGCCCTCGGTGAGGGTGCCGGTCTTGTCGAAGGCCACCACGGTGGCGGCGCCGATCCGCTCCATGGCCACGGCCGACTTCACCAGCACGCCGTGCCGCCCGGCGTTGGCGATGGCGGCCAGCAGCGGCGGCATGGTGGCCAGCACGACCGCGCACGGCGAGGCCACGATCATGAAGGTCATCGCACGCAGCAGGGTCTCGCGCAGGTCGGCGCCGAAGGCGAGCGGGATCGCGAACAGGGCGAGGGTGGCCACGACCACGGCCACCGAGTAGCGCTGCTCGATGCGCTCCACGAACAACTGCGTACGCGCCTTGGTCGCGCTCGCCTGCTCCACCATGGCGACGATGCGCGCCATGACGGTCTCGCCGGCGGGACGGGAGACCCGTACCCGCAGCGCTCCGGTGCCGTTCAGGGTGCCGGCGAAGACCTCGTCGCCGGGGGCCTTCGGGGCGGGCAGCCCCTCGCCGGTGATCGTGGCCTGGTCCACCTCGCTGGTGCCGTCGAGCACGTGGCCGTCGGCGGCGACGCGTTCGCCCGGACGGACCAGGATCAGGTCACCCACCGCCAGCAGCTCGGCGTCCACGACCTCCTCGGTCTCGTCCGCGCCCCGGCCGGTCAGCCGGGTCGCGGTGCCGGGGGTCAGGTCGAGCAGGCCGCGTACGGCGTCGCGGGTGCGGCGGGTCGCGTACGCCTCCAGGGCGCCGGAGGTAGCGAAGATCACGATCAGCAGGGCGCCGTCCAGGACCTGCCCGATGGCCGCCGCGCCGATGGCCGCGAGCACCATGAGCAGGTCCACGTCCAGCGTGCGCTCGCGCAGCGCCCGCAGCCCGGCCAGGCCGGGCTCCCAGCCTCCCGCCGCGTAGCAGGCCAGGTAGAGCGTCCACCACAGCCACGGCGGCGCCCCGGCGAGCTGCGCGAGGCCGCCGGCCGCGAACAGCGCCGTCGCGGCCAGCGCCCAGCGCGCCTCCGGCAGGGAGAGCAGCCCGGCGCGTCCGGACGCGCGCGGCGGCGCGGGCGCCGCGGGGAGGGCTTCGACGTCGGTAGTCATGCGCAGCAGCATATATGCGCAATCACGCAGATACGCAGACAGGCGACTTCGTCGGCCCCGGAGGTATCCTCCAGACATGCATGACTCCCTGCCGGACTTCCGGATGCCGACCGAGGAGCAGGTGCATCTGGCGGCCGAGTCGCTGCGGCTGCTGGCCGACCCCACCCGGATGAAGATCCTCTGGGCGCTGCTCCAGGGCGAGTCGTCGGTGGCGTGCCTGGCCGACCTGGTGGGCGCGGCCCCGGCGGCGGTGAGCCAGCATCTCGCCAAGCTGCGCCTGGCCGGCCTGGTGCGCGGCCGGCGCGAGGGCACGTTCGTCTACTACTCGGCGGCCGACGTGCACGTGCGCAGGCTCCTGGAGGAGGCGCTGTTCCACGCCGACCACACCGACCGCGACCTGCCCGACCACCCCGATCGTCCCGGCCACCCCCAGCACGCCGGGCACCCCGGGCACCCTGGGCATGCCGGGCACCCTGGGCACGCAGCGCACGCTCAGCTCGCCGCCGACGCGTAGCGGTGCAGCACCACGGCCGAGTCGAGCGTGCGCGCCTCGACCAGCCGCAGCGGCGTACGCTCCAGGCCCGGCGCGAACAGCGGGATGCCCCCGCCCAGGACCACCGGGTGCACGAAGATCCGGTACTCGTCGATCAGCCCCAGGCGTATGAACTCCGCCGTGATCTCCGCCCCGCCGAACAGCCCCAGGTCGCCCTCTGAGCGCTCCTTCAGCTCGGCCACGGCCTTGGGCAGGTCGGTGGAGACGATCGTGGTGTTCCAGCCGGCGTGCTCCAGCGTGGAGGAGAACACCGCCTTCGGCTTCTCCCGCCACACCCGGGCGAAGGCCAGGTCGTGGGGGTGGGCGCCGGGCTGCCGGTCGGCGGTCGGCCAGTAGGAGGCCATGCCCTCGTAGACCTTGCGGCCGTACAGGAACATGCCGAGCGTGCCGGTCTGCTCATCGGCGTAGCGGGTCATCTCCGCCTCGAAGACCGGCCAGTCGAACTCCCCCTGCGGCCCGCAGATGAACCCGTCCACCGACTGCTGCATCCACAGGATGACCTTGTTGCTCATGGCCTGCACTCCGTTCGTTCGGTTCCGTCCCGTTCCGGGTCCTTCGCCCGTTGGTCGGAGCCGCCGACGGGTCCTCTACATCCCGCGCGGAGAAAATCTGCTGTGGTTGCACGCGGTATATGCCACCTATGTCCGGTCTGTCGGGTCTTGGTAGGTTGGCGGCGACGTCACGCGAGGATGGGACGCCGGGGATTGGGACGCCGGGGGATGGGACGCGGAGGGATGGGAGCGGTGGGCCATGCGTGCTGATGACCTCTTGCCGGCCATCGGGGCGTCGCCCTCGTGAGCGTGCTCGCCTGGGTGTCGGTGGCCGTCTTCCTCGGCGCCTACACCCTGATCGCCACGGAGAAGATCAACCGGGTCGCGGCGGCGCTCGGCGGGGCGGGGATCATGCTGCTGATCCACGCGACCGACGCCGAGGCGGCGTTCTTCTCCGAGCACGCGGGGATCGACTGGAACGTCATCTTCCTGCTGCTCGGCATGATGATCATCGTGGGCGTGCTGCGGCAGACCGGGGTGTTCGAGTACCTCGCGATCTGGGCGGCCAAACGGGCCAGGGGCCGGCCGTTCCGGCTCATGGTCCTGCTGCTGGTGATCACGGCGGGGGCCTCGGCGCTGCTGGACAACGTGACCACCGTGCTGCTGATCGCGCCGGTGACCTTCCTGGTGTGCGAGCGGCTGGCGCTGCCCGTGGCGCCGTACCTGATCGCCGAGGCCATGGCCTCCAACATCGGCGGCGCGGCCACGCTGGTCGGCGACCCGCCGAACATCATCATCGCCAGCCGGGGCGGGCTGACGTTCAACGACTTCCTGGTGCACATGGCGCCGCTGATCGTGGTGGTCCTGGCGGTCTTCCTCGGGCTGTGCCGGCTGCTGTTCCGCTCGGCGTTCCGGTACGACCCGGAGCGGGCGGCGGAGATCATGGAGCTGAACCAGCGGGAGGCCATCGCCGACCGCCGCCTGCTGTGGCAGAGCCTGGCGGTGCTCGCCCTGGTGCTGGCCGCGTTCGTGCTGCACCCCGTGCTGCACTACGAGCCGTCCGTGGTGGCGGTGCTGGGCGCGGGCATCCTGGTGGCCGCGACCAGGGTGACCACCGAGGAGGCCATCTCCGAGGTGGAGTGGCCCACGCTGGTGTTCTTCGCCGGGCTGTTCGTCATGGTCGGCGCCCTGGTGGAGACCGGGGTCATCGGGGCCGTCTCCGAGGCCGTGGTCGAGGCCACGCAGGGCCGGCTGGCGCTGACGACGATGCTGCTGCTGTGGGGCTCGGCGGCGGTGTCGGCGATCGTGGACAACATCCCCTACGTCGCGACCATGAGCCCCATCGTGGCCGAGCTGGTGCAGGCCAACGGCGGCGACGGCCCCGGCCAGGTGCTGTGGTGGGCCCTGGCCGTCGGCGCCGACCTGGGCGGCAACGCCACCGCCGTCGGGGCCGCCGCCAACGTGGTGGTGCTGGGCATCGCGGCGCGCAACCGCACCCCGATCACCTTCTGGCAGTTCACCCGGGTCGGCCTGATCGTCACCGTGGTCACGGTCGCGGTCTCGGTGCCGTACTTCTGGCTGCGCTACCTGGGCTGAGCCCGGCGGCGGAGCCGCCTTTCGTTGGACCTTCGGACAACGATCCCGGGGCCGGTTCGTGCGATCGGCCGAAGCGGGGCCGCGACCGGGTGCCTAGCGTTCGGGTATGCCTCGACTCTCTCCCGGCGACCTCTACCGGCTCGCCGTGCCCGGGGACCCGCGGCTGCGCCCCGACGGCGGCGCGGTCGCGTACGTCCTCACCACCGCCGACCGCGAGGCCGACGAGAACCGCTCGGAGATCTGGCTCGCCGCGCCGGGCGCCGAGCCCCGGCGGCTCACCACGGGGCCGCGGGACGCCGCGCCGCGCTGGGCGCCCGACGGGCGCACGCTGGCGTTCCTGCGCGAGGTGGACGGCAGGCCGCAGGTGCACCTGCTGCCCATGGACGGCGGCATGGACGGCGGCGAGCCGTGGGCGCTGACCTCGGCGCCGCTGGGCGCGGGCGTGCCGGTCTGGTCGCCTGACGGCCGCACCATCGCGTACGCCGCGCCGTGCGGCGAGGTCGATCCGCACGCGCCGGTGGTCGCCGACGCCCTGGACTACAAGGCCGACGGCGCCGGGCTGCTGCGCGGGCTGCGCACCCACCTGTTCTCCTGCGACGTGGCCACCGGCGAGACCACCCGGCTCACCGAGGGCGACTTCCACGCCGGAGAGCCCTCGTGGTCGGCGGACGGGCGGCGGCTCGCCTTCGTGGCCGACATGCGGCCCGACCGGGACCTCAAGCCCGGCGCGGCCGTGTACGAGGTGGCCGCCGCCGGAGGCGGGCCCGTACGGCTGACCGGCGAGGACGTGGTGTGCGCCGCGGCGTGGTGGCTGGACGGGCGGCTGGTCGTGGCCGGATGGGCCGGCGGCGACCTGGTGAGCCACACCCGGCTGTTCCGGCTGGAGGCCGGCGGGCTGGAGGAGATCGCGCCCGAGCTGGACCGCAACGTGATGACCGGCGCCCCCGGCTACCCCGGGGCGGCGCCGCAGCCGCTGGACGGCGGGCTGCTGTTCTGCGCCCGCGACGGCGGCTGCACCCACCTGTACCTGGACGGGAAGAAGCTCGTGGGCGGCGACCGGGTGGTCTGCGGCATGACCGCGGCGGCGGGCCGGATCGCCTACCTGGCCACCACCCCGTACAGCGTGGGCGACCTGATCCTGCGCGACGCCACCGGCGAGGAGACGCGGCTGGCGTCGTACGCGCTGGAGGGGGCCGAGCCGTACCTGCCGCGGGCCCGCGTCTTCACCGCGCCCGACGGCCGTCAGGTGGAGGGCTTCGTGCTCCGGGACGAGTCGATCCCCGGGCCGGGGCCGCTGCTGCTGGACGTGCACGGCGGCCCGCACAACGCGTGGGCGCCGGTGTTCGACGCCGCGCACCTCTACCACCAGGCGCTCGCCGCCAAGGGCTGGACCGTGCTCACCGTCAACCCGCGCGGCAGCGACGGCTACGGCGAGGAGTTCTACACCGCCGCGCGCGGCGCGTGGGGCCTGGCCGACGCGGGCGACCTGCTCGCGCCGGTCGAGGAGCTGGTCGCCGAGGGCGTGGCCGACCCGGAGCGCCTGGCCGTGACCGGCTACAGCTACGGCGGCTACATGGCGTGCATGCTGCCCGCCATGACCGGGAGGTTCCGGGCGGCCGTCGCCGGCGGGTGCGTCAGCGACCTGGCCGGGATGGCCGGAACCTCCGACCTGGGGCACTTCCTGGTCGAGCACGAGTGCGGCGGGGCGCCCGAGCGGCAGTCGCCGGTGTCGTATCTGGACGAGGTGCGCACGCCGACGCTGCTGCTGCACGGCCTGGACGACGTGCGCTGCCCGCCCGGCCAGGCCGAGCGCTGGTTCGCCGGGCTGCGCGAGCGGGGCGTGCCGGCCCGGCTGGTGCTCTACCCGGGCGCGTCCCACCTGTTCATCCTCAACGGACGGCCGTCGCATCGGCTGGACTACAACGAAAGGATCATCGCGTGGCTGGAACAGTGGATCCCGGACGCTGGACCGGACGGCTCGCCGAGCTGATCGCCGAGCACGAGGTGCCGGGCGCGAGCCTGGCCTTCCTGTACGAGGGAGAGGTGCACACCGCGGCGGCGGGCGTCGTCAACGCCGACACCGGCGCGCCGGTCCTGACCGACTCGCTGTTCCAGATCGGCTCGGTGACCAAGGTGTGGACCGCGACCCAGCTCATGATGCTCGCCGAGCAGGGCGCGCTCACCCTGGACACCCCGGTGCACGAGGTGCTGCCGGAGTTCCGCGTGGCCGACGCCGAGGTGACCAAGGCGGTGACGGTCAGGCACCTGCTCACCCACACCTCCGGCATCGACGGCGACCTGTTCCTCGACACCGGACGCGGTGACGACTGCCTGGAGAAGTACGTCCAGGCGTGCGCGGACCTGCGGCAGAACCACCCGCTCGGCGCCACCCAGTCCTACTGCAACTCCGGCTTCACCGTCGCCGGGCGGATCGTGGAGTGGCTGACCGGCAAGGGGTGGGACGCCGCCCTGCGCGAGCAGATCGTCGAGCCGCTGGGCCTGACCCACACCTGGACCCTGCCGGAGGACGTGCTGCGCTTCAGCGCCGCGGTCGGGCACATGGACGGCAAGGTCGTCCCGGCGTGGGGCCTGATGCGCTCGGCAGGCCCGGCCGGGCTGATCTGCGCCCGCCCCGCCGACGTGGTGGCCTTCGCCCGCGCCCACCTCGCACCGGGCCTGCTGCGCGACCCCGAGGCGATGCGGGTGCCGCAGGTGGACATCCCCAACCCGCACACCCTGGGCCGGCAGTGGGGGATCGGCTGGATCCTGGACGAGTGGGACGGGCACCGGGTCTTCTCCCACGGCGGCAACACCATCGGCCAGGCCGCCATGCTGTGGGTGGTGGACGACACCGTCGCCTGCGTGACCGCCAACGGCGGGCACACCGCCGCGTTCCAGCACGCGGTGGCGTCCGAGCTGTTCGGCGAGCTGCTGGGCGTCACCCCGCCGCCGGTGCTCGGCCCGCCGCAGACCCCGGTCGAGGTGGACGTCGAGCGGTACGCCGGCGTCTACGAGCGCGCCGGGGCCAGGATCACCCTGGCCGCCGCCGACGGCCGGCTGAACCTGCACATGGAGGCGACCGGGGCGCTCGCCGGGCTCCAGCCGCCGATGGACTTCGAGCTGATCCCGGTGAACGAGACCACCTTCGTGGGCCGCCCGGAGAACGAGCCGCAGTGGATCTCGGCCGTCTTCTACGAGCTGGCCGACGGCTCCCCGTACGTCCACATGGGCGCGCGAGCCACCCCCAAGGTCGGGTGACCACCCGGCCTGACGGAGATGTCGCTGTACGGAGATGTCGCTGTATGTCCGTTACCGTGAGGAGGTGACGACCCGGCCGCGCACCAGCCTGCTGCGCATCGTGGAGGACCTGGGCAGCTCCGTGCTGGACGTGGCGGCCTCGCCCGGTGACCTCGACGCCGAGGTCACCGGCGTGCACATCTACGACCCGCTGGACGAGATGCTGGTGCCCGCGGGCGGGATCGTGCTCGGCGTCGGCGTCGAGGGCGCCGAGCGGATCACCGGCCTGCTCGCGGCGGCACGGCCCGCCGCGGGCCTGGTGGTCAAGCAGCCGGTGCACGTGGACGCCGCCGTGCTCGCCGCGGTGCGGGAGACCGGGGTGGCGCTGCTCGGCCTGACCAGGGCGGCGTCCTGGTCGCAGGTGGCGGCGCTGCTGCGCTCGCTGCTGGCGGAGGGGCAGCTCGCCGAGCCGGACCGGGACGACCCGTCGGGCGACCTGTTCTCGCTGGCCAACGCGGTCTGCGCGTTGCTGGACGCGCCGGTCACGATCGAGGACCGGTCCTCCCGGGTGCTGGCGTACTCCGGCAGGCAAGACGAGGCCGACCCGGGCCGGGTGGCCACGGTGCTGGGCCGGCAGGTGCCGGCGCGCTGGACGCGCATGCTGGAGGAGCGCGGCTTCTTCCGGGAGCTGTACCAGAGCCACGAGCCGATCCACATCCAGATCGGCGATGGGACCATGCTGGACCGCGTGGCGGTGGCCGTGCGGTCGGGGGACGAGATCCTGGGCTCGATCTGGGCGGCGGTGCGCGAGCCGCTCACCGAGCAGCGCCGGGCCGCGCTGGCCGACGCCGCCAAGATCGTCGCGTTGCAGTTGCTGCGCGAGCGGGCCGGGGCCGACGCGCGGCGGAGGCTCCGCGCCGACCTGCTGGCCACCGTGCTGGAGGGCGGCGCGGAGGCCGCCGAGGCCGCCGGGCGGCTCGGCGTCGCAAGCGAGCGGCTGTGCGTGCTGGCCGCGCAGCTCGCCGAGCAGGGGACGCCGGAGCACGACGCGGCCCGGGTGGAAAGCGACAGGCAGCGCTTCTGCGACGCGCTCGCGCTGCACGTCGCGGCCATCCACCCCCGCTCGGCCGCCGCGCTGATCGGCTCGGTCGCGTACGCCGTGCTGCCCCTGCCCGCCGGCCGCGGCGAGGGCGGCGGCGCAGACGCCGAGCGGCGGGCCGTACGGGTCGCCGAGAGCTTCCTGGCCCGGGTCGGCCCCCGCCACGCGGCCAACATCGGGGTGGGCAGGTTCGCCGGCAGCCTCGCCGAAGTGGCCCGGTCGCGGGCCGACGCCGACCGGGCGCTGCGCGTGCTGCGCGCCCGCGGCGCCTCGGGCGCGGTGGCCGACTACACCGCCGTGCACTTCGAGTCGCTGCTGCTCCAGCTCTCCGACCTGGCCCGCGCCGAGGACCAGCGGCCCACCGGCCCGTACGAGCGGCTGCTCCGCTACGACGCCGAGCACGGCACCGAGCTGGTCGCCACCCTGCGGGCCTATCTCGACGCCTTCGGCGACGTCAACGCCGCCGCGGCGCGGGTGCACGTGCACGCCAACACCTTCAGGTACCGCCTCAAGCGGCTCACCGAGATCGGCGGCCTGGACCTGAGCGACCCGGACGTGCGCCTGGGCGTGATGCTGCAACTGCGCATCTTCGGCAGGGATCGGCGCGGCTGACGCGGCGGCCCGCGCCGGTGTGAGGCGCTTTGGCCGGGCGTACGAGGCGGGCCGCGCTTTTCGTCCGCGCCCACGAAGCAGGAACCGCGGCGAGCGGCGAAGGTGGGGCATCACCCCCACCTTCTGGAGTCTCCATGAGAACTATTCGCGGGATGACCGTTCTCTGCGCCCTGGGCCTGCTGGCGGCGGCGTGCGGTGGAGGCGCGGCGGGCGGCGGCGCGACGCCGGCGCAGGGCGGCACGTTCACCTTCGCCCTCCCCGCCGATCCCGGGGCGCTCGACCCCGCGACCGCCGTGCTGTCGGTCACCAACACCGTGCTGTCGCTGTCGTACGACACCCTGGTGTCCACCGGCGAGAAGGGGGAGGTCGTCCCCGCGCTCGCCGAGAAGTGGGACGTCGGACCGGACTCGGTGACGTTCACCCTGCGCAAGGGCGTCACCTGCGCCGACGGCAGCCCGCTCACCCCGTCCACGGTCGCCGAGAACGTCAACTACATCACCGACCCGGCCAGCAAATCGCCGGTCCACGGGGTGCTGGTCCCGCAGGGGATGAAGGCGGAGGCGGACGACGCGGCGGGGACGGTCACGCTGTCCACGCCCGAGCCGTTCGGGTTCATCCTGGAGAGCACCAGGACGATGTTCATCGTCTGCGGCAAGGGGCTCAAGGACCGCTCGCTGCTGGCCCACGCCACGTCCGGGTCGGGGCCGTACACGCTGACCGAGGCCGTGGCGGGCGACCACTACACGTTCAAGGTCCGTGAGGGCTACGCCTGGGGGCCCTCCGGCGGCACCACCGGGCAGCCGGGCCAGCCGGACACGGTGGTGCTCAAGGTGGTGCCGAACGAGCAGACCGCGGCGAACCTGCTCATCTCGGGCGGGCTCAACGCGGCGGTCATCTTCGGCGTGGACCGGGCGCGGCTGGAGGCCGACCCGCGCATCACCAAGGAGATCCACTCCGGCGGCAACGGCCAGTTCTTCTACCACCAGGGCGAGGGCCACCCGGGCGCCGACCCGGCCGTCCGCAAGGCGCTCACCCAGGCCGTCAACCTGAGCGAGCTGGCCGGGATCGCCTCCAGCAACACGGGACGCCCGGCGACCGGGCTGGTCCTGGAGCCGCGGCCGTGCCCCGGCGACAGCGTGACCGGCAAGGTCCCCGCGTACGACCCGGCCGCCGCGAGCGCCGCGCTGGACGCCGCGGGCTGGAAGCCCGGCCCCGACGGCATCCGGGTCAAGGACGGCGAGAAGCTCACCCTGCGCCTGCTGTACGGGACGACCCGGGGCGCCGGCGTCCAGGCCGCGGCCGAGTACCTGGCCGCCGCGTGGCGCAAGGCCGGCGCCGACGTGAAGCTGAACGGCACCATCGACACCAAGCTGTCGGAGTCGCTGAACGTCACCCAGGACTGGGACGTCGTGTGGCTGCCGATCAGCGTCGTGCTGCCCACCCAGCTCACCGGCTTCCTGACCGGGCCGGGCGCGCCCAAGGGCGCCAACTTCGCGCACCTCGACAACAAGCGGTACGCCGAGCTGGCCGCCAAGGCCACCGGCACGCCCGGCCCGGAGGGCTGCAAGCTGTGGCTGGAGGCCGAGTCGGCGCTGTTCGAGCCGGCCGACCTGGTGCCGGTCGTGGAGAACACCACGCTGGTCGCCTTGAAGGGCGCCACGTTCCGCTACCTGCCCGGCCAGTTCCTGCCCCTCACCATCCGGATGACCGGGGGAGGCTGAGTGGCGGGCATGACGCGCCGCCGCGGCGCGTACGCGCTGCGGCGGCTGGTCCGGTTCGCGGTCGCGCTGGGCGTGCTCATGGTCGCCTCGTTCGCGATGATCCACCTCATCCCGGGCGACCCCGTACGCGCCTCGCTCGGCCCGGCGGCGCCGTACGAGCTGGTGGAGGCCAGGCGAGCGGCTCTTGGCCTGGACCAGCCGCTGCCCGCCCAGTTCCTCGGCTACGTGGGCGGCGTGCTGACCGGCGAGTTCGGCACCTCGTTCCTGACCGGGGAGCGGGTCGGCGACGTCATCGCCGCCCGGCTGCCCACCACGCTCACGCTGGCCCTGGCGGCCACCGCCGTCGCGCTGCTGGTGGCGGTGCCGCTCGGCATGTGGGCGGGCGTCCGCACCGAGAACGGCCGGCGCCGCGGCACCGAGGCCGCCTTCACCTCGGTGACCGGCACGGCCGTGGCGGTGCCGGAGTTCCTGTACTCGATCGCGCTGGTCGCGGTGTTCGCGATCGGGCTCGGCTGGTTCCCGCCCGCCGGGCGCGCCGGGCCGGAGTCGTACGTGCTGCCGGTGGTCGCCCTGGCGATCGGCCCCGCCGCGATGATCGCCCGCATGTGCCGGGTGGAGACGCTGCGCGTGCTCGGCACCGAGTACGTCCGGCTGGCGCGGGCCAAACGCCTGCCCTCCGCCCGCCTGTACGTCCGGCACGTCCTGCCCGGCACCCTCACCGCGACCCTGACCGTCTGCGGCCTGCTGCTCACCGCCCTGATCGCGGGCAGCGTGATCGTGGAGTACGTCTTCGCCTGGCCGGGCCTGGGCCAGCGGATCGTGGAGTCGATCACGCAGAAGGACTATCCGGTCGCCCAGGGCGTGATCCTGGTCTACGGCGTGATCGTGCTCACCGTGAACCTGCTGATCGACCTGGCCCTCGGCGCGCTCGACCCCACCTCCCGGCTGAAGGAGTGAACCCTTTTCAACCTCATCCCGCCTGCCCGAGGGAGGCGGGTCAAGATCCTAAAGGATGGCGAGAGTTGCTCCAGTTCACCCTGATCACATGTCGATACCGGGCGACCTTCCCGCATGCGGGAACAGGGCGGTTGAAAAGGGTTCAATCATGATGCGCACCCCCTCCGCCTGGATCGGGGTCAGCCTGGTCGCGCTGATGGTGGTCCTGGCCGTGATCGGCCCGCCGATCTGGGGCGAGGCGGCCGAGAGGATCGACCCGGGCGCGGTGCTCCAGGGGGCCTCGGCCGCCCACCCGCTCGGCACCGACAACCTGGGCCGCGACCTGCTGGCGCGGGTGCTGGTCGCCGGGCGGCTCTCGCTCGCGCTGGCGCTGCTGGCCACGCTCGCGGGCGGGCTGGCCGGGGTGGTGCTCGGCGCGCTGCCCTCGGTGCTGCCGCGCCGGGCCGCCCGGCTGGTCACCGCCACGGTGAACACCCTGGTCGCCTTCCCCGGCCTGCTGCTGGCCATGTTCATCGCCGTGATCGCGGGGCTGGGGGCGCGCGGCGCGGTGCTGGGCATCGCCGCCGCGGTCGCCCCCGGCGTCGCCCGGCTCACCCAGACCCTCGCCGCCTCGGTCGCCGGGCGCGACTACGTGGCGGCGGCCCGGCTGCTCGGCGTGCCCCGGCCGCTCATCCTGGTCCGGCACGTGCTGCCGAACATCGCCGAGCCGCTGATCCTCAACCTGGCCCAGGCCATGGGCGGCGCGCTGCTCGGCCTGGCCGGGATGTCCTTCCTGGGGCTCGGCGTCCAGCCGCCCGCCTACGACTGGGGCCGGCTGCTGTTCGACGGGTTCTCCCGCATCTACGTCACGCCGGTCGTGGCGCTCGGCCCGGCGGTCGCGGTCGCGCTGGCCGGGATCGGGTTCAACCTGCTCGGGGACGCGCTGGCCCGCGCCGCCGCCCGTACCCGGGCGGCCGGTGCGGCGCCCGCCGGTGCCGCGCCCGCGCCCGCGGACCCCGGCGAGCCCGATCCGGACGCCGTCCTGGAGGTGCGCGACCTGACCGTGGCCTTCCCCGGCGGCCTGACCCCGGTGCGCGGAGTGTCGCTGACCCTGCGGCCGGGCGAGATCGTGGGCCTGGTGGGGGAGTCGGGCAGCGGCAAGAGCCTCACCGCCGCCGCCATCGGCGGGCTCGTGCCCTACCCCGGCGTGGTGCGGGCCGGGGCGCTGCGGCTGTGCGGGCGCGACGCCCGTACGATGCCGGACCGGGAGCTGGGCACCGCGCTCGCCATGGTGTTCCAGGACCCGATGGCCTCGCTCAACCCCGCGCTGCGGGTCGGCGGGCAGCTCGCCGAGGTGGCCACCGTGCACCTGGGCGCCTCGCGCGCCGAGGCCGCGCGGCGGGCCGTGGACCGGCTCGGGCACGTGCGCATCCCCGACCCGGAGCGGCGGGCCCGGCAGCACCCGCACGAACTGTCCGGCGGCATGCGGCAGCGCGCGGTCATCGCCATGGGGCTGATGGGCACGCCGCGGCTGATCGTCGCCGACGAGCCCACCACCGCGCTGGACGTCACCGTGCAGCGGCAGATCCTCACGCTGCTGCGCGAGGTCACCGCCGAGACCGGGGCGGCCACGCTGTTCATCTCGCACGACATCGCCGTGGTGGGCGAGCTGTGCGACCGGGTCGTGGTCATGTACGCCGGGCGCGTGGTCGAGGAGCTGCCGGTGGCGGAGCTGGCCGGGGGCGCGGCGCACCCGTACACGCGGGCCCTGGTCGCCTCGGTGCCCGGGATGGACACCGACCGGTCCCGGCCGCTGGCCGGCATCCCGGGCCGTCCGCCCGCGCCCGGCGGCATCGGCCCGGGGTGCGCGTTCGCGCCCCGCTGCCCCGTCGCCACCTCCCGCTGCACCGCCGAACGCCCGCCCCTCGCCCCGTACGCGCCCGAGCCCGGCGCGAGCACAGCCCACAAGGTCGCCTGCTGGGAGGCAGCCGCATGATCATCGAAGACCTGTCGGTGCGCTTCGGCGCGTTCACGGCCGTGGACGGGGTGACGCTGCCGATCCCGCCGGGGTCGGCCGTCGGGCTGGTGGGGGAGTCGGGGTCGGGCAAGTCCACCCTGGCCAGGGCGGTGGCCGGGCTGGTGCCGTACACCGGGAGGATCGAGGGCGCCCGCCGGGTGCAGATGGTGTTCCAGGACCCGTACGCGTCGCTCGACCCCCGGATGACCGTCGGCGCCTCGATCGGCGAGGGCCTGCGCGGGCTCGGCCGGGACGCCCGGCGGCGGGAGGTGGCCCGGCTGCTGGACCTGGTGGCGCTCCCCGCCGACCTGGCCGGCCGCTACCCGCGCGAGCTGTCCGGCGGGCAGCGCCAGCGGGTGGCCATCGCCCGTGCGCTGGGCGCCCGCCCCGAACTGCTGATCGCCGACGAGATCACCTCCGCCCTGGACGTGTCGGTCCAGGGCGCGGTGCTCAACCTGGTCCGTACGCTCCGCGCCGAGCTGGGCCTGTCCATGCTGTTCATCTCGCACAACCTGGCGGTCGTCCGGTACGTCTGCGACGTGATCGCGGTGATGCGGGAGGGCAGGCTGGTGGAGACCGGTCCGGCGGAGGAGGTCGTGGCGGAGCCGCGGCACGACTACACCCGCGCGCTGCTCGCCGCGGTCCCCCGCCTGACGGGCGAGCGGGGCTAGAGCGGGATCCACTCCGTGTCCACGGTGACCTCCTTGAGGATCTCCGGGATCGGCTCCACGCCCAGCCCGGGGCCCGTGGGCACGGCCAGGTGGCCGTCCTCCAGCGTGAACGGCGCGGTGATGTCGGTGGCGAAGTAGCGGCGCGAGGCGGAGGTGTCGCCGGGCAGGGTGAAGCCGGGCAGCGCGGCCAGCGCGACGTTCGCGGCCCGGCCGAGGCCGGTCTCCAGCATGCCGCCGCACCACACCGGCACGCCGTGCGCCTGGCACAGGTCGTGGATGCGCCGGGCCTCCAGGTAGCCGCCGACCCGGCCGGGCTTGATGTTGACCACCGAGCACGCGCCGAGCGTGATGGCCGCCGCGGCGTGCGCGGCCGACTCGATGGACTCGTCCAGGCAGATCGGCGTGCGCACCGTGCGTGCCAGCGACGCGTGCTGCACCAGGTCGTCCTCGGCGAGCGGCTGCTCGATCAGCAGCAGGCCGAACGCGTCGAGCCGGGCCAGGTGGGGCGCGTCGGCCAGGGTGTAGGCGGCGTTGGCGTCCACCTGGAGCAGCAGGTCGTCGCCGAACCGTTCGCGCACCGCCCGCACCGGGGCGAGGTCCCAGCCGGGCTCGATCTTCAGCTTGATCCGGACGTAGCCCTCGTCCACGTAGCCCTGCACCGCGTCCAGCAGCTCGGGCACCGAGTCCATGATGCCGACCGAGACCCCGCACGGCACCCGGTCGCGCGCCGCGCCGAGGAACCCGGCGAACGACTCGCCCGAGGCGCGCAGCCGGGCGTCCAGCACGGCCGTCTCCAGCGCCGCCTTGGCCATGCGGTGGCCCTTGACCGACGACAGCGCGCGCGACACGCCGTACGGGTCGGCGTCCTTCGGCAGGGCCGGGATGAGGAAACGGCGCAGCACGTCGGCGGCGCCCTCGGCGTACTCGGCGGAGTACATCGGCTCGCCCATGGCCACGCACTCGCCCCAGCCCTCGGCCTCCGGCGTGACCGCGCGCACCAGCAGCACGTCGCGTACGGTGGCGGTGCCGAACGAGGTACGGAACGGCGCGACCAGGGGCATCGAGATCCGGCGCAGCTCGATTCCGGTGACGGGAGGGATCACAGGGCACCTCGCTCAACCACGTAGTACGACTTGTCATGAAAACCGGTGACCCGGCCGCCCGCAACCATCAATCCGCCCAGCACCTCGCGCAGCGCGTGCCGCCACGCCTTGGCGGCGCCCGGATCGCGCCGGCGCATCCCCTCGATGTCCTCGGGCAGCGCGACCAGCACCGTGCCCGCGCCGTCCACGGCCCCGGCCACCGGCAGCCCGTCCCGCACGCCGAGCGCCATGGGCGTACCGGCGGGGACCGCGACGGCCGGGTGCGCCTCCGCCAGCCGCCACACGGCCAGCAGCCGATCGCTCTCGTCGCCGGCGTTGATCGCGTCGTCCATCGGGCCGTAGAACGAGGTCAGGTACTCCTCCGGCCGGGCGCCCAGCTTGGCCAGGTTGAAGTGCGCGTTGCGCCGGACCAGGGGGTCGAAGGTCCAGGTGATCCGGGCCAGTCCGTGCCGCAGCGCCCACTCGCGCTGGTGCAGCTTCAGCGCCAGCCCGATCCCGCGCCCGCTCGCCGCGCCGGTGATGTGCGAGTGCAGCACCTCGCCCGCCGGCCGGCCCAGGAACCCCACCGACGCCCCCACCAGCGTGCCGCCCTGGTACGCCCCCGCGACATAGTTGCCCGAGTGCGCCAGAGCCCGCAACAGCTCCACCGTCACCGCCGCACCACCGGGGTCCGGCCCCCAGATGCGGTCGAACAGCAGCCGGACGTCCTCCATGTCCTCGACGTCCCGCAGCTCGCGCACCACCGGTTCGCTCACCTGCCCGCCTTCCGTCGCCATGTCCCCCGCGACGGTATGCCAGGCACGAGGCGGGCGGTTCGTGCCGGACTCCCAAGAAAACGCCCGTCCTCGTCGGCCCGCCCAAAACAGCGGGCCGACGAGGACGGGCTCGACGGTCTCGTACGCTCGGCCGGGGCCCTTGGCCTCAACCCCGGCACGATCCGTGCCCCCGGGCTCAGCCCCGGCGCGGTCCGGGCCCTGCCGTGGGCGCCGGCTCGGCCGGTTCGGAGCGCGCCCCCGCCGCCGGGGCGGCGCCGGCGGCACGGCCCTGCCCGGCCATGCCGCCCTCGGCGAGGAAGCGCAGCAGACGTCCTGCCTCCATCGGCGTCCCGCGGGTCACGCGTGCGCGGAACGCCTGCTCTGCACCTGCGGCAGGGCGACCCAGAGGCCGGCCGCCACGGCGAGCACGCCGGCGATCCACGCCGTCCACGCGGCGACCGCGACGTCCTGGAAGCCGAACACCCACGGCGAGACGAACAGCAGCACGCCGAGCACGACGTGCGTCCACTCGCTGAGCACGGCCTCGGGGACGGCCAGCGACCACAGGGCCCCGGCGGCGAGCAGCACACCCAGGACGACCAGCGCCCAGGTGCCGCGCGCCTCGTCGGGGGCGGCCCAGATCGGGGTCAGCGCGGTCACCAGACCGGCGGCGAACGCCACCCAGTCCTGCCAGCGCACCCACTTCCTGTCCATCGAGCACCTCCTAGGGGAATCGATCGGCGGCCGGAGCGGCGCGTCCCCCGCCCTCCGGCCACGCCTCGAACCCGGGCTGCGGGGAGATCAGCCGGTATCGGCGAGTTCCGGCCGGTGCTCCCGCTCCCTGAGCCTGGCGCGAGCGGCGTCGAGTTCCTTGCGGATCTCGTCCAGCTCGCGTTCGAGTTCGAGGATGCGGCGGATGGCCACCAGGGTCATGCCCTGGCCGGTCATCCGGGTGACGTGCTGGAGGGTCATGATGTCGCGCCGCGAGTAGCGGCGCTGGCCCCCGCTGGAGCGGCGCGGGCTGACGATCTCCTGCTGGTCCAGGCGGCGCAGGTAGGCGTGCTGCACCTGGAGCATCTCGGCGACCTGCCCCAGCGAGTAGAGCGGCGCGTGCTCGTTGTCGAACGGCAGTGTGGACATCACGACCTCCCTGGTACGCGGACGCGCGGGCCGGGACGCGGCCCGCGCCGTCCGTACGGCCCGTTCAGGCGTTGATGGCCTTCGTCTCGCCGCGCTGGACCTCGACCTTGCGCGGCCTGGCACGCTCCAGAACCGGGATGCGCACCTCCAGTACGCCGTTGTCGTACCGGGCGTCGATCTTCTCGGAGTCGAGGTGCTCGGACAGGTAGACGCGCCTGGTGAAGGTGCCCATCGGCCGCTCGCGCACGAACACCTGCTCGTTCTCGCCGATCTCCTCCTCACGACGCGCGCTGACCGTCAGCACGCCGCGGTCCACCGTCACCTCGATGGAACCCGGGTCGATCCCCGGCAGATCGAACCTGAGCATCACGTCGCCCTCGCGCCGGACCCCGTCGAGCGGCATCACCGGACCGTTGCCGAAGGTCTGCCGGGCCAGCCGGCTGAACTGACGCTCGAACTCCTGCATGAACGGGTCGATCGAAGTCAAGAGCATGTCCAACCTCCCTCGCTGGACTGGAACCTCCAACTTCAGTTATAAGTTAGCTCGCTCTGTGTGTAGATGCAACCTGTAGTCCTGGGATATTTCCCCTGGTCAACGCCCCGACCAGCGCGACTGACAAGGTCCCGCCCCACCCGCCCCACTGGCACCGCTGTGGGCCGACAGCGAGCCGGACTTGCGCTCCGGACGACAGACCTCCTCCGCACCCGCCCCACCCGGGACGGGCATCCGGCCAGACGGGATGGGCCCCGACCCCAGACGGACCCGACCCACAGACGGGATGGCAGCCGACCCCAGACGGACCCGACCACCGCCCGTGGCGTGCCTCCCGGCCGGTGCCCTACACCCGAGCCGTCGGCAGCGAGACACTCCGCTCGGCAAACCGGCCGTGCGCGGGCCCAGCGCGTGCGTGACCGAGGCAGGCCGGCGCTGCCATGGGCAGTCCGGCGGCGAGGCCCCACCCCGGCAGCGCCCTGCTCGGAGGGGGGCGCCCTGCCCCTGCGCGCAGCGGTCATGTGCGGGTGCCACGGTGACGGGGCCGCGCTGCAACGCAGGTCCCGCCCCGCCCCGGTCGGCGGGACCGGGTACGGGTGGCGGGTTGGCGCCGTCACCGCAGTAGCTGTGCGCTGTGACCGCCGCAGGTCGGCTCTGCGAGTGGGGCGGGGCGACGCCCCGCCAGGGCAGCCGGCGCTGCCCGTGGCGTGCCTCCTGGGCCGTGCCGGGGCGGCGCCGCGACCGCAGTCGGCCCCTGGAGCGCGGCAGGGCGGTCCTGCGGCGGCAGCGCGTCCGGGACGCCGCGTCCAGGACCCGGTGGGAGGGGCCGGGGCCTCGGGGTCAGTCGAGGGCGGGGGTGGAGGTGTCCTTCTTGTTCTCCTCGGGCTTTTCGGCCACCACGGCTTCGGTGGTCAGGAACAGGGCCGCGATGGAGGCGGCGTTCTGGAGGGCGGAGCGGGTGACCTTGGTGGGGTCGATGACGCCGGCTTCGAGCATGTCGACGTACTCGCCGGTGGCGGCGTTGAGGCCCCAGCCGGGTTCGAGGGTCTTGACCTTCTCCACCACGACGCCGCCTTCCAGGCCGGCGTTGACGGCGATCTGCTTCAGGGGCTCGGCCACGGCGCGGCGGACGATGTCGGCGCCCACCTGCTCGTCGCCGGTGAGGTCGAGCTTGTCGAAGGCCGTGCGGGCGGCGAGGACCAGGGCCACGCCGCCGCCGGGGACGATGCCCTCCTCGACGGCCGCCTTGGCGTTGCGGACGGCGTCCTCGATGCGGTGCTTGCGCTCCTTCAGCTCGACCTCGGTCGCGGCGCCGGCCTTGATGACCGCCACGCCGCCCGAGAGCTTGGCCAGGCGCTCCTGGAGCTTCTCGCGGTCGTAGTCGGAGTCGGTCTTGTCGATCTCGGCGCGGATCTGGTTCACCCGGCCCGCGATCTGCTCCGCGTCGCCCGCGCCGTCCACGATCGTGGTCTCGTCCTTGGTGACGACGACCTTGCGGGCGCGGCCGAGGAGGTCCAGCGTCGCCGTCTCGACCTTCAGGCCCAGCTCCTCGGCGATGACCTGGCCGCCGGTGAGGGTGGCGATGTCGCCGAGCATGGCCTTGCGGCGGTCGCCGAAGCCGGGCGCCTTGACCGCCACCGTACGCAGCAGGCCGCGGATCTTGTTCACGACCAGGGTGGCCAGGGCCTCGCCCTCGACGTCCTCGGCGATGACCAGCAGCGGCTTGCCGGCCTGCACGACCTTGTCCAGCAGCGGAACCAGGTCCTTGTTGGCGGACAGCTTGCTGTTGACGATCAGGACGTACGGGTCTTCGAGCACCGCCTCCATGCGGTCGGAGTCGGTGACGAAGTAGTGCGAGATGTAGCCCTTGTCGAAGCGCATGCCCTCGGTGAGCTCCAGCTCCAGGCCGAAGGTGTTGCTCTCCTCGACGGTGATGACGCCGTCCTTGCCGACCTTGTCCATCGCCTCGGCGATCATGTCGCCGATGGCGGTGTCGCCGCCCGCCGAGATGGACGCCGTGGCCGCGATCTCCTCCTTGCCGCGCAGGTCGCGGGAGAGCTCGGAGAGCTTCTCGCTCATCCGCTCGACGGCGGCCTCGATGCCCCGCTTGATCTCCATCGGGTTGGCGCCGGCCGCCACGTTGCGCAGGCCCTCGCGCACCAGTGCCTGGGCCAGCACGGTGGCGGTGGTGGTGCCGTCGCCCGCGACGTCGTCGGTCTTCTTGGCGACTTCCTTGACCAGTTCGGCGCCGATCCGCTCCCACGGGTCGGCCAGCTCGATCTCCTTGGCGATGGACACGCCGTCGTTGGTGATCGTGGGGGCGCCCCACTTCTTCTCCAGCACGACGTTGCGGCCCCCGGGGCCGAGCGTGACCTTCACGGCGTCGGCGAGCTGGTTCATGCCGCGCTCCAGGCCGCGCCGCGCGTCCTCCTGGTAGGTGATCATCTTGGCTGCCATGGATTCCACTCCACTCGCAGGATGCATGTCTGGTGGCCGAACGGCACCCGCGACGGACGGCCGCCTCGCGTGCGCGGGCGGCCTTGCCGTCCGATCCAAGATGTGTTGGCACTCTCATGCCTAGAGTGCCAACAATGTGTGTAGCACCAGCGGGCCGCGGCGGCAACATCCGCGCCCTGAAGTCGGCGGATTCGGCGCCCTTGCCAGGAGCTACTCCTTCAGCTATACATTCTCTCCAACTTCACTTGGAGGATCGGACCGGTCACTCAAGGGAGGTTTGGGTCCGATGCCACGCTTCGCCCTTGCGCATCCCTTACGCCCCCGACGTGCGACCTCCGCCCCGGCCTTCCGCAGGACCGCCGCGCTCCTGGCCGCCCTGGCGCTCCTGCTCGGCTGGCAGACGGTCGCCGCACCCGCCGCCCACGCGGCCATCTCCCTGTCCACCCCGTATCCCGCGGTGGTCGTCGAACCCGGTGACAACGTCAGCCTGGATCTGACCATCGACTCCTCGCCGCCCCAGCGCGTCGATCTCGACGTGGACGCGCCGAAGGGGTGGCGTACGACGCTGCGCGGCGGCGGCTTCGTCGTCTCCAGCGTGCGGGCCGACGACACCGAGGTCACCCTCGACGTGACCGTGCCCGCCGACGCCGACGGCACCCGCAGGGTGACCGTGATCGCCACCGGCGAGGACGGCGAGCGCTCCCGCCTGCCCGTCTCGCTGTCCGTACGCGGCGGCAAGGGCGGCTCGGTCGGCCTGGAGGCCGAGTTCGCCCAGCTCACCGGCACCGCCACCGACACCTTCAGCTACTCGGTCACGCTGCGCAACGACACGTCCAGGGAGACCGAGTTCGCGCTGTCGGCCACCGGCCCGTCCGGCTGGGAGGTCTCGGCGCATCCGTCCGGCCAGGACCGCGCCCGCACCGTCAAGGTGGACGCCGGCGGCACCGCCACCATCGACGTCACCGCCGATCCGCCCGACACCGTGACCGCCGGCACGTACCCGATCCGGCTCGCCGCGGGCGGGGGCGAGCGTGAGGCCGCCGCCGAGCTGGCCGCGCAGATCACCGGCAGCGCCGAGATGACGCTCAGCACCCCGGACGAGCGGCTGAACGCCTCCGGCTCCACCGGCGAGCGCACCCGCATCCCGCTGGTGCTGTCCAACAAGGGCACCGCGCCGCTGACCGGGGTGAGCCTGACGTCCTCGCCGCCCAGCGGGTGGCAGGTGACCTTCGAGCCGGCGACGGTGAACCTGGCGCCGCGGCAGACCGCCCGGGTCACCGCCGTGGTCACGCCCTCCGACGACGCCGTGACCGGCGACTACATGGTCACGCTCACCGCGCAGAAGGACGGCCAGCAGTCCTCGGCCGACATCCGCTACACGGTGGAGACCTCCCGGTGGTGGGGCCTGGCCGGGGTGCTGGTCATCGTCGCGGTCGCGGCCGGCCTGTGGTACGTCTTCCGGGTCTACGGCCGGCGCTGAGGTGATGCGGAGATGGACGGCCCTGTCATCTCCATACAGGGGCTGACCAAGCGGTACGGCGAGGTCACCGCGGTGCGCGACCTGGACCTGGAGGTGCGGCGCGGCGAGGTCTACGGGCTGCTCGGGCCCAACGGCGCCGGGAAGACGACCACCATCCTCACCCTGCTCGGCCTGTGCGAGCCGACGGCGGGCAGCGTGCGGGTGCTGGGGCTGGACCCGGCGCGGGAGGCCGTCGCGGTCAAGCGGCAGGTGGGGTACGTGCCCGACTCGGTCGGGTTCTACCCCACCCTCACCGGCCGCGAGAACCTGCGCTACACCGCCCGCCTGAACGGCATCCGCTCCGCCGAGGACCGCATCGCCGACGCGCTGGAGCAGGTCGGCCTGGCCGACGCGGCCGACACCCGGGCGGGGGCGTATTCGCGGGGCATGGTGCAACGGCTCGGCATCGCCGACGCGCTGGTCAAGCGGCCCTCGGTGATGATCCTGGACGAGCCGACCATCGCCATCGACCCCGAGGGCGTGCAGCGCGTGCTGGCCCTGATCCGCACCCTGCGCGCCGAGCACGGGATGACGATCCTGCTCTCCTCGCACCTGCTCCACCAGGTGCAGGAGGTGTGCGACCGGGTCGGCATCTTCGTGCGGGGCCGGTTGGTGGCCGACGGGTCGGTGGAGGAGCTGTCCCGGCGCCTGTCCGGCGGGCGCACGGTCGTGGAGGTCGGCGTGGCCGACGACGCGGGCACCGCCGCCCAGCGCGTCGCCAAGCTCGACGGCGTACAGGAGGTGGAGCGCGAGGGCGATCTGCTGCTGGCCGTGTGCGAGCAGGACATGCGCGGCCGGATCGCCGACGCGCTGACCACCGCGGGTCACACGCTGCTGCACCTGCGGCAGCGCAGCAGCCATCTGGACGAGATCTACCACCGGTACTTCCATGAACGCACTGACTGAGGCCCCGGCGCGCCCGCCCGCCGGATGGCGCGCGGTCGCGCGCAAGGAGATCGCCGACCACCTGCGCTCGGCGCGGCTGCTGGTGGTCGCGGCGCTGCTCGCCCTCACCGGCATCGCCGCGGTGTACGCCGCCGGTGGCCGCATCCGCGACGTCGCCGCGCAGGCGAGCGACGACCCCTCGCTGTTCCTGAAGCTGTTCACGGTCGCGATCGAGAACACCCCGTTCGCGTTCGTGAACTTCGTCGCGCTGATCGGCCCGCTGCTCGGCATCGCGTTCGGCTTCGACGCGATCAGCTCCGAGCGGGCCCAGCGCACGCTGCCCCGCCTGCTGGCCCAGCCGATCCACCGTGACGACGTGGTCAACGGCAAGTTCGTGGCCGGGCTCGCCGTCATCGGCATGCTGCTCACCGCGCTGATGGCGATCGTCGCCGCGGTCGGCATGGTGCGCCTGGGGGTGGTGCCCCGCGCGGAGGACATCGGACGGCTGCTGGTCTATCTGCTGGTGTCGATCGTCTACATCGGCGTGTGGCTGGCCTTCGCGCTGATGTTGTCGATCCTGCTCCAGCGCGCCGCCACCGCGGCGCTGACCGCCATCGGCGCGTGGCTGGTGCTCTCGCTCCTGGCCGGGCTGCTGGTGCAGATCGCCGCGGGCCTGCTCGCCGAGCCGGGCTCGGTGGCCGAGGCCGAACTGCAGCAGGCGCTCGGCCGCGCGTCCCCGGCCCTGGTGTATGAGGAGGTCACCGCCGCCCTGCTCACCCCGGAGCTGCGCACGCTGGGCGTGATCCTGCCCGAGCAGACCTTCCGCGCGGTGCCGACGCAGCTCCCGCTCGGCGAGAGCATGCTCCTGGTCTGGCCGCAGATGGCCGGCCTCGTCGCGCTGACCGTGGTGCTGTTCGCCGTCGCGTACGTCTCCTTCCTGCGCCAGGAGGTCCGGGTGTAGACGGTGTGGCCGCCGGGCGAGGAGCGGAGAACCGATCATTGCTCTGCCGGGGGTGGGGGCGTATGGTCCTCGCAAGAGTTGAGCACACCTCATGTTCAGTGGGGGTCCCCCTGTGCGCACCCGTCTTCGCCGTACCCTCGTCACCCTGGCCGCGTTCGCGCTCCTCGCGCCCGGCCTCACCGTCACCGCCGCCCCCGCCTCCGCGGCCCCCCTCGCGGCGCCCGCCTACCCACCCGACGACCACTGCCTCGGCCAGTGCGCCGACGTGCTGCCGCCCGGCCAGAACGGCAACGCGACGCTGGTCGAGATCCTGGCCAACCAGGCGTTCGGCGCCATGCCCGCCCACTCCGGCGACCAGCTCGGCAAGTACGCCTCCCTCGTGTCGGGCTACACCGGCCTGACCGAGGACCAGATCAACGCCTTCTTCAACGACGCCTCCTTCGGCGTGCCGGCCGGGCAGGTGGAGAGCACCGTCTCGCCCCGCTCGGACGTCACCATCGTCCGCGACCGGGCCACCGGCGTCCCGCACATCACCGGCACGACCCGGGCGGGCACGATGTTCGGCGCCGGGTACGCCGGCGCCCAGGACCGGCTGTGGGTGATGGACCTGATGCGGCACGTCGGCCGGGGCGAGCTGACCTCGTTCGCCGGCGGCGCGCAGGGCAACCGCGAGCTCGAACAGAGCGTGTGGCGCAACTCGCCGTACACCGAGGCCGACCTGGAGGCCCAGGTGGACCGGCTGCGCGAGCAGGGCGAGCGCGGCAGGCTCCTCTACGACGACGTCCGCGCGTACGTGGACGGCATCAACGCCTACATCGACCGGTGCATGGCCCGGCGCGACTGCCCCGGCGAGTACGTGCTGACCGGCCATCTCGACGCGATCACCAACCAGGGCGGGCCGAAGCACTTCACCATGACCGACCTGATCGCCATCGCGGGCGTCATCGGCGGCCTGTTCGGCGGCGGTGGCGGCGCCGAGATGCGCTCCGCGCTCGTCCGCGTCGCCGCCCGCGCCAAGTACGGCGCGACGCTGGGCGACCAGGTGTGGGCGGCCTTCCGGGCCCAGAACGACCCCGAGACCGTGCTCACCCTGCACGACGGGCAGAGCTTCCCCTTCGGGAACGCGTCCGGCGCCACCGGCGTGGTGCTGCCCGACGCGGGCACCGCCGCCCCCGTGGACATCACCGAGAACGAGACCGGCTCGGCCACCTCCGCCACCACGGCCGCCGCGGGCGCGCTGGACGGCGTGGTCGTGGACAGCGCGCAGCCCGGCATGTCCAACGCGGTGGTGATCTCGGCGGCGGAGTCGGCCACCGGCCACCCCATCGCCGTCTTCGGCCCGCAGACCGGCTACTTCGCCCCGCAACTGCTGATGCTCCAGGAGCTGTCGGGCCCCGGCATCCGGTCGCGCGGCGTGGCGTTCGCCGGCCTCAACCTGTACGTGCTGCTCGGCCGGGGCACCGACTACGCCTGGAGCGCCACCTCCAGCCTCCAGGACATCACCGACACCTACGCCGTGGAGCTGTGCGCCCCCGGCGGCGGCACGCCCACCCTGGACTCCGGCCACTACCTCTACCGCGGCGTGTGCACTCCGATGGAGACGCTGCGCAAGACCAACTCCTGGAAGCCGACCACGGCCGACTCCACCCCGGCCGGCTCCTACGACCTGGTGATGAAGCGCACGAAGTACGGCCTGGTCACCTGGCGCGGCATGGTGAACGGCAAGCCCACCGCGTTCACCGCGCTGCGCTCGACCTACCGGCACGAGGCCGACTCGGCGATCGGGTTCCAGATGTTCAACGACCCGGCGGAGATGGGCGGCGCGGCGGCGTTCACGAACTCCGCCTCCAAGATCTCCTTCGCCTTCAACTGGTTCTACGTCAACGCCGACGAGGCCGCGTACTTCATGTCGGGCGCCAACCCGGTGCGCTCGGCGGTGTCCGACCCGAGCCTGCCCATGGTCGCCGACGCGGCGCACGAGTGGGCCGGGTTCGACCCGGACGCCAACACCGCGACGTACGCGCCCGCGTCCTCGCATCCGCAGAGCGTGAACCAGGACTACTACGTGAGCTGGAACAACAAGCAGGCCAAGGACTACGGCGCCGCCGACGGCAACTTCAGCTTCGGCGCCGTGCACCGCGGCGACCTGCTCGACGACCCGGTGCGGGCGGCCCTGGCCGGGCCGGGCAAGCTGGACCGGGCCGGCACCCTGAAGATCGTCGCCGAGGCCGGGGTCGTGGACCTGCGCGGCAAGGAGGTCCTGCCCGAACTGCTGCGCGTGATCGGCAGCGCGCCGGTCACCGACACCGCGCTCGCCTCGGCCGTCTCCAAGCTGTCCGCCTGGGCCTCGGCAGGCGCCAAACGGGTCGAGACCGCGCCGGGCAGCAGGACGTACGCGCACGCCGACGCGATCCGCATCCTGGACGCCTGGTGGCCCCTGCTGGTCCGGGCGCAGTTCCGCCCCGGGCTGGGCGAGGGGCTGTACCAGAGCCTGGTGGACGCGCTGCAGATCAACGAGTCGCCGTCCGGGCGGCAGCAGGGCGACGTGTCGTCCCTGCCCACCTCGGCCAACGAGGCCCAGCCGCACAAGGGCTCGGCCTTCCAGTACGGCTGGTGGGGCTATGTGGACAAGGACCTGCGGGCGGTGCTCGGCGATCCGGTCGCGGGCCCGCTGCCCCGCAGGTTCTGCGGCGACGGCACCGTGGCCGGCTGCCGTACGGTGCTGCTGGAGAGCCTGTCGGCCGCGCTCGCCGAGCCCGCCGCCACCACCTACCCCGCCGACGACGTGTGCGCGGCGGGCGACCAGTGGTGCTCCGACGCGATCCGCCACGCGCCGCTGGGCGGGATCAGGCAGGCGCTGATCGGCTGGCAGAACCGGCCGACGTACCAGCAGGTCGTCTCGTTCCCGGCGCGGCGCGGCGACGACCTGGCCAACCTGGCCGGCCGGGCCGCCGGCGCCACGGCCACCGCGTCGAGCACGCAGAACTTCCTCTACCCGGCGGCCAGGGCCATCGACGGCGACCCGGGCACCCGGTGGTCCAGCGCGTCCGGCGACGACCAGTACCTCCAGGTGGACCTGGGGTCGGTCAAGAGCGTGGCGCGGGCGATCCTGCGCTGGGAGGCGGCGTACGGGTCGGCGTACGCGATCCGGGCCTCGGCCGACGGCTCGTCGTGGACCACCGTGTACTCGACCACCACCGGCAACGGGGGCGTGGACAACGTCTCCTTCGCCCCCGTCCAGGCCAGGTACGTGCGCATGCAGGGCGTGAAACGGGCCACCTCGTACGGCTACTCGCTGTACGAGTTCGAGTTGTACGCGCATTGAGACCGGGGAGCCCCGCCGCTCACGCCGTGGCGGCGGGGCTCTCGCCGGTGCTCAGGTCGTAGACCGTGACGCCGCCGACCGTCCGCGCCGCGAAGTTCTGCCGGACCCACTCGGCGATCCGGGCCGCCTCGTCGCTGCCGCCCTCCACGGCCCCGCCCCGGCCCATCCCCATGCCGCCGCCGAGGAAGTAGTGGATCTCGCCGGCGGCAACGTACCGCTGGAAGCGCTCCAGCGTCGGCGCGGGGTCGGTGCCGTTGAAACCGCCCACCGCCATCACCGGCTCGCCCGAGGCGAGCTGGTAGCCCGCGGCGTTGTTGGAGCCCACCGTGGCCGCCGCCCAGGTGTGGCCCGCGGCCCCCCGCTGGAGCAGGGCGGTCAGCTCGGCGCTCGGCGTGGTCGCGTTCAGCAGCCCGCCCCCACCCCCCATACCGCCGAACCCGCCACCGCGGCCCATGCCCTGCGGCGGCCCGGCCGGGCGGCCGTCCCGGGGGCCGCCGAAGCCGTCCCGTGGGCCGACGGCGCGCATGCCGCCGAACCCGCCGCCCATCGCGGGACCGGCCGAGGGGATCGCGCCCGTGTGCGGAGAGGCCGCCGTGTCCAGCGCGTACGCCGCCGGCCCCGCCAGCGACACCACGACCGCGAGCGCGCCGGCCAGGGCAAGGAACCGCGCGGGCAGCACCCGGGCCGCCAGGATCGCCCCCGCGAGCACCAGCGCGGCGGCCAGTGCCACCGGGCCCAGCCACGCGTTCCAGCCGGGAGTCCGGCCCAGCAGGACCCAGGCCCACCAGCCGGTGACGGCCGCGGCCACGGCCAGTGTGACGGCCGCTGCCGGCTCGCGCCTGCGCCGCCACAGCACCGCCGCCCCCATGCCGACCAGCGCGGCGACGGCCGGGGCCAGCGCCACCGTGTAGTACGCGTGGAAGATGCCCCGCATCAGGCTGAAGATCAGCCCGGTGACCAGCAGCCACGTGCCCCACACCCCGAACGCCGCGCGGGCGGGGTCGGTGCGCGGCGCCCTCCTCGTCGCCCAGAGGCCGGCCGCGAGCAGGATCAGCGCCGCGGGCAGCAGCCAGGAGACCTGCCCGCCCAGCTCGGTGTCGAACAGCCGCAGCCAGCCCGCCTGCTGGTCGGTGTTGCCCAGCCCGCCGTAGTTCGCGCCGTTCAGCCGCCCGATCCCGTTGTAGCCCAGCGCCAGTTCGAGCACGCTGTTGGTCTGCGACCCCCCGATGTACGGCCGCGAGCCGGCGGGCACCAGCGCCACGATCAGCAGCCACCACCCGGCCGACGCCGCCAGCGCCGCCCCCGCGAGCATGAGCTGCCACAGCCGCCGCCGCAGCGTCACCGGAGCGGTGAGCAGGTAGACCAGCGCGAACCCGGGCAGCACCAGGAACGCCTGGAGCATCTTGGCCAGGAACGCCCAGCCGAGCGCGGCCCCCGCCAGCACCAGCCAGCGGGTCGCGCCGCGCTCCTGCGCCCGCACCACGCAGTACGCCGCCACCGTGAGCAGCAGCACCAGCAGCGCGTCCGGGTTGTTGAACCGGAACATCAGCACCGCCACCGGGGTCAGCGCCATCGCCGCCCCCGCCACCAGGGCCGCCCAGGCCGGGAAGCGGCGGCGTACGGTCGCGTACACCACCGCGACGGTGGCCACGCCCATCAGCGCCTGCGGCACCAGGATGCTCCACGAGCTCAGCCCGAAGATCCGCGCGCTGAGCGCCATCGGCCACAGCGCGGCCGGCGTCTTGTCCACGGTGATCGCGCCCGCGGCGTCCGAGGCGCCGAAGAAGAACGCCGTCCAGCTCTCCGTGGCCGCCTGCACCGCGGCCGAGTAGTACGGGTTGGCCCAGCCCGAGGCGCCCAGCCCCCAGACGTAGAGCAGCCCGGTGGCCGCGAGCAGTCCCGGCAGCGCGGGCCGCGCCCATCGCGGGCCGCCCCGGCGCGCCCCCTGTGGCTCCGACCTCGCCGGAGCGTCGTTCGGCACAGCCGTCACGGCGGCCCTCCCCTCTCGCTCGACTTCCGGCTCCGACGCTAGGAGCGGGTTTTTCGCCCGCGCTGAGAGCAAGATGAAGATCTGATGAGGAGCCGGGGACGGCATGGGATGTCGATGCCGCATCGCCGCGCCCGCCGTCCTAAGCTCGGCAGCGAGGAGGCGGAGGATGAGCATGCCTGAGACCACCCGTCTGCACGGGCTTCCCGAATGGGCGGCGCTGGCCAAGCACCGCGAGGAGTTCGGCGACACGCACCTGCGCCGGCTGTTCGCCGACGACCCGGGCCGGGCCGAGCGATACTCGGTGACCTGCGGTGACCTGTACCTGGACTACTCCAAGCACCTGGTGACCGACGAGACGCTGGCGCTGCTGCGCGCCCTCGCCAGGGCCCGCGACGTGGCCGGGCTGCGGGACTCCATGTTCCGCGGCGAGAAGATCAATGTCACCGAGCGGCGGGCGGTGCTGCACGTCGCGCTGCGCGCCTCGTACGACGCGGTGATCGAGGTGGACGGCGAGAACGTCGTGCCCAAGGTGCACGCGGTGCTGGACAAGATGGCGCGGTTCGCCGACGCCGTACGCTCCGGCGCGTGGACCGGCGCGACCGGCCGCAGGATCAGGAACGTCGTCAACATCGGCATCGGCGGCTCCGACCTGGGGCCCGCGATGGCGTACGAGGCGCTGCGGCCCTACACCGCGCGCGAGCTGACCTTCCGGTTCGTGTCCAACGTTGACGGCGCCGACCTGCACGAGGCCGTGCGCGACCTCGATCCGGCCGAGACCCTGTTCATCGTGGCGTCCAAGACGTTCACCACCATCGAGACCGTCACCAACGCCACCTCGGCCCGCTCCTGGCTGCTGGCCGGCCTCGGCGCCGGCGAGACGGCCGTCGCCAAGCACTTCGTCGCGCTGTCCACCAACGCCGCCGAGGTCGCCAAGTTCGGCATCGACACCGAGAACATGTTCGAGTTCTGGGACTGGGTCGGCGGGCGCTACTCCTACGACTCCGCGATCGGCCTGTCGTTGATGATCGCGATCGGCCCGGAGCGGTTCCGCGAGATGCTGGCCGGGTTCCGGCTCGTGGACGACCACTTCCGCACCGCCCCGCCCGAGGCCAACGCGCCGCTGCTGCTCGGCCTGCTCGGCATCTGGTACGACAACTTCTTCGACGCCCAGTCGCACGCGGTGCTGCCGTACTCGCACTACCTGTCGAAGTTCACGGCGTACCTGCAGCAGCTCGACATGGAGTCCAACGGCAAGTCGGTGGACCGGCAGGGCGAGCCCGTCGAGTGGCAGACCGGCCCGATCGTGTGGGGCACGCCCGGCACCAACGGCCAGCACGCCTACTACCAGCTCCTGCACCAGGGCACCAAGCTCGTCCCGGCCGACCTGATCGGCTTCGCCCGCCCCAACGCCGAGCTGGCGCCCGAGCCTGCCGCCCAGCACGACCTGCTGATGGCCAACCTGTTCGCCCAGGGCCAGGCGCTGGCCTTCGGCAAGACGGCCGAGGAGGTCCGGGCCGAGGGCGTGCCCGCCGAGCAGGTGCCCCACCGCACCTTCCACGGCAACCGGCCCACCACCACCATCCTGGCCCCCGAGCTGAACCCGTCGGTCCTGGGCCAGCTCGTCGCGCTGTACGAGCACAAGGTGTTCGTGCAGGGCGCGATCTGGGACATCGACAGCTTCGACCAGTGGGGCGTGGAGCTGGGCAAGGTCCTGGCCAAGCGGGTCGAGCCCGCCCTGACCGAGGGCGCCGAGGTCCCCGGCCTCGACTCGTCCACCACCGCGCTGGTGGCCCGCTACCGCTCCCTGCGCGGCAGGTGACCCCGTGTCACGCGCGGGCGCCGGAAGCGGCGCCCGCGGGGTGACATCCCGCCGACAGGCGGATGAAAGGCCGTCCTTCGACGCTGGCTGAGTCCGACGACGAAGGAGGCAGTTGACATGAACGTGGAGCGGGTGCGGGAGTTCGCCGGGGAGCTGGGCCGCAAGCGGGCGGCGACGGGCGCGGTCCTGCTCAGCTACCTGGGCGACCGGCTCGGGATCTGGCGGGCCATGGCCGGGGCGGGCCCGCTCGGCAGCGCGGAGCTGGCCGAGCGCACCGGGCTGGCGGAGCGGTACCTGCGCGAGTGGCTGGCGGCGCAGACCGTCGCCGGGCACGTCAGATACCACCCCGATACCGGGCGGTTCGAGCTGCCCGACGAGCACGCCGCCGTCCTGGCCGACGAGACCTCGCCGGCCTTCCAGGGCGGCGCGCTGGAGTGCGCGGCGGCGTTCTGGTTCTCGGCCGACCGCGTGGCCGGCGCCTTCCGCACCGGCGCGGGGGTCGGCTGGCACGAGCACGACCCGCGCCTGCACACCGGTGTCGCCCGGTTCTTCGAGCCGCTGTACCGGATGTCGGTGGTGGACCAGTGGCTGCCCGCCCTGGACGGCGTGGC
Organism: Thermocatellispora tengchongensis; assembly: GCF_014202315.1. Classification (GTDB taxonomy): domain Bacteria; phylum Actinomycetota; class Actinomycetes; order Streptosporangiales; family Streptosporangiaceae; genus Thermocatellispora; species Thermocatellispora tengchongensis. The sequence goes on from NZ_JACHGN010000028.1 coordinate 105,577, forward strand.
CGACCGGCTGCGCGCCGGGGCGCACGTGCTGGACGTGGGCTGCGGGCACGGCACCTCCACCATCCTGATGGCCACGGCGTTCCCGGGCTCGCACTTCCTGGGCGTGGACTACCACGAGGAGTCGGTGCTGGCCGCCCGCGCCGCCGCGGTCAAGGCGGGGGTGGAGGACCGGGTGGAGTTCCTGGTCGCCGGCTCCGAGTCCTACCCGGCGGGCTCGTGGGACCTGATCTGCTTCTTCGACGCCCTGCACGACCTGGGCGCCCCGGTGGAGGCGGCGGTGCGGGCCAGGTCGTCCCTGACGCCCGGCGGCACCCTGATGGTGGTCGAGCCGTTCTCGCGCGACCGGCTGGAGGACAGCGTCGGCGACCCGGTCGCGCTCGGGTACTACACCGCCTCCACCATGGCGTGCGTGCCGAACTCGGTCGCGCAGCACGGCGCCGCCCTGGGGGCGCAGGCCGGGCCGGAACGGCTGCACGCGGTGCTCCGCGAGGCCGGGTTCGGCAGGGTCAGGACCGCGCTGGAGACCCCGTACAACCTGGTGCTGGAGGCGCGGGCCTGAGGCGTACGGCTGCCCACGGGCCTGGACCGGCGCCGCCGTGCTCGCCGCGCACGACGCCTCCACGACCGCGGGCCCGGTCTACGGCGAGGACGTGGCGCGGCTGGACCGGGCCCGCGAGCGCCTACGCGCCACCCTGGGCGAGGACCGCTACACCGCCGCCGTCCACCACGGCACGGCCCTCGGCGACCACGGCGCCCTCGCCCTGGCCCGCTCCCTGTCCCCCGGCGGCCGGGACTGCTGACGACGGGCGCGACCGGGGCTCAGCTCGCGGCCTTCTTCGGCCTGGCCCGTACGTGGATGCGCTCGCCCTGCGGCCCGAACAGGACGAGGAACTCCACCGGCTGGTCGCCCGCGTTGCCGAAGCCGTGCGGCACCCGGGTGTCGAACTCGGCCGCCTCGCCCGGCACGAGCACCAGGTCGTGCTCGCCCAGGGCCAGGCGCAGCTTCCCCGACAGCACGTACAGCCACTCGTAGCCCTCGTGGGTGGCCTGCCGCGGCCTGCGGCCCTGCCCGTCGCCCACCGGGAGGATGTGCTTGTACGCCAGCAGCCCGCCCAGATGCCGGGTCAGCGGCACGTACGTCCGGCCGTCGCGGGTGATCGGCCGCGGCGTGATCCGCGGATCGCCGGTGTCGGGCGCGCCGACCAGCTCGTCCAGCGGCACCGCGTACGCCTTGGCCAGGGGGAGCAGCAGCTCCAGCGTCGGCTTGCGCTGCCCCGACTCCAGCCGCGAGAGCGTGCTGACCGAGATCCCGGTCTTCTCGCTCAACGCCGCCAGCGTGGTGCCCCGCGCCCGCCGCAACTCCCGCAGCCGCGGCCCCACCGCGGTCAGCACGTGTTCCAACTCGTCGTCGGCCATGCCTCCATTTGCCGTCACGGCAAGCCGTTTTGTCAAACCGGGAAGCAGCGGGCGTCAGGGTCCGAGCGCGGCGGGAGGGTCGATGCCGAGGTAGCGGTAGGCGTTGTGCCAGGTGATGTCGGCCAGGACGGGGGCGGGGAGGCCGAGGGAGCGCAGGGTGCGGTCGGCCGGGTGCTCGCGCTCCATGGCGGGGAAGTCGGAGCCGACCAGGAGGCGGTCGTGGCCGAGCAGGTCGATGAGGAAGCGCAGGGCGCGCCGGTCGAAGACCATCGAGTCGTAGTAGAAGCGGCGGGCGTACTCCAGCGGCGACGGGCCGTCGTGCCAGGCGAGGGCGCGGTCGGGGATCGGGGGCTCCTCGTTCCAGGTGCCGGACCAGAAGTACTGGGCGCGGGGGACGATGAGCGGGAAGCCGCCGGCCGCGTGGCTGAAGGAGACGCGCAGGCCGGGGCACTTGGCGGCGGTGCCGCCGGTGATCAGGGAGGCGGCGGCGATGGTGCCCTCCAGGCCGACGACGTAGGTGCCCGTGGCCGCGCGGGGCAGGCGGCCGGTCGGGGCGGGGAGGGCGTGCACGAAGATCGGCATGTTCAGGCGTTCGGCCTCGGCGAAGAACGGCAGGAAACGCTCCTCGCCGATGGAGGCGCCCAGGATGTTGGAGGCGATCTCCACGCCGATCAGTCCCATCTCGCGCATCGCCTTCAGTTCGGCGGTCGCGGCGTCCGGGTCCTGCATCGGCACCAGGCCGAAGCCGATGAGCCGGTCGGGCGCGGTGGCGCACAGCGTCGCGGTGAAGTCGTTGACGTGCCGGGCCAGCGACAGCCCGTCGGCGGGCGGCAAGTCGTAGCGCAGCAGTGGCGGCATGGGCGTGAGCACCTCGGCGGTGACGCCGGAGGCGTCCATGGCCTCGACGCGGCGCTCGGCGTCGAAGAAGACCTCCCGGGCGCGGAAGCGCGTGTTGCCGAACAACAGCAGGCGGGCGGTGTCGCCGTCGATCGGCTCCATGCGCGGGAAGCACGCGGGGGAGCCGGCCGGGTAGTCGCGGGGCAGCAGGTGGGCGTGGGCGTCGACCAGCATGTCGGACCTCGGGAGACCTCAGGCGTGGGGGTGGACGGAGATGTGCACGGCGGCCTCGCCCGGCACCTCGCCGCCGAGGGTTTCGATGGCGAGGGCGGTGTCGTCCAGCCCGAAGGAATGGGTGTGCATCTTCTCCAGGGGGTAGCGGCGCGACTCGATGATGCCGATCGCCTCGGCGTACGCGCGGGCGTCCACGCCGAACGCGCCCACCACCGTCAGCGCCCGGTTGATGATCAGGTCGGTGCGCAGTGGTATCTCGCGGTGACCCTTGAGCCCGGCCAGCACCACCCGGCCGCCGTGCCGGGCGGCGAGCAGGGCGTCGGTGACCGGCGCGGCGGCCGTCGGGGTCAGCTCCAGCACGACATCGGCCAGCTCGCCGGAGGTGATCTCGCGGACCCGCTCGACCGTGTCGGCGGCGTGCTCGCCGTCCACGACGATGGTGTGGCCGGCGCCGAACTCGCGGGCCAGGGCGAGCTTGTGCGCGTCCGCCTCCAGGCCGGTGACGATGATCGTCCCCGCGCCGGCCGCCCGTGCCGCGATGACCGCGGCCAGGCCGCGCTGCCCGGCGCCCAGGATCAGCACGGTGTCGCCGAGCCGTACGCCGCCCAGGTGGCAGGCCCAGCGCACGCCCGCGCCCAGCGGGTTGAACATCGCGGCGACCTCGGCCGGCAGGGTGGGGTCGATGGGGTGCAGGATCGAGCCCGGGGACAGGTACATGTACTCCGCGAAGCCGCCCCACACCGCCGGCTCCGTGTCGGTCGGCGTCACCCCGTGGCCGTACTTCCGGTTGGGGCAGGACTGGTAGCGGCCGGTCAGGCACCTGTGGCAGGAGCGGCACGGGACGACGACCTCCACGGCCACCCGGTCGCCCGGCTTGACGCCCCACCGGGCCGCGGCCCGCTCGCCGACCTCCTCGATGACGCCCATGGGCTCGTGGCCGGGCACGAACGGTCTGGGGTTCTCCCGCGCCATCGAGCCCAGACGCCCCTTGTAGATCTCGACGTCGCTGCCGCAGACGCCGTTGGCCTCGACGCGCAGCAGGCCGTCGTCCGGGCCTGTCTTCGGCCGGGGGAACTCGCGCACCTCGATCGTGCGGGGGGCGACCTGCACGGCCGCACGTACCGTGTCTGCCATGGAAGGCGGGCCTCTCTCCTGGTGACCGGCCGCTGAATTCCGCGCCGATCCGCCTCTCGCTTCGCTGTCAGAATGTCGGCGGGGCCGGGCGAAAGCGACGCGGATTTCACGTCGCGGAAACCCGGATCGCGACCCCGCCTGCCCGCGCGTAATTGGTTTCCGTGACGCGAAAGACGTCTCGATCGCCGGGCCGCCCGCTGGGCATAGTGAGATCACCGCTGGTAGCCGCCGTTTGCGCGCGGGCGTACGAGGCCCGTGTCGCGTGCACGGCCGCCGGGATGTGCCATTCCGGCGGCGTTCGCGGCGTCATCATCCATCGCCCGGAAGGACGATACGTGATCACACCCGGATTCGTCGCGGCTGAGGACCGGGACGCCGTCACCGCGATGCTCCGCGCACAGCTCGCCGGGCTGCCCGCGCGCTCTCCGTTCTACGCCGGCCTGTTCGCCGTGCACGGGGTGGATCCGGCGGCGCTGGTGTCCCTGGACGACATGCGCAAGCTGCCCTTCACCGACAAGCAGATGCTGCGCGACTCCCAGGCGGCCGCGCCGCCGCTCGGCCTGCACGCGGGGGTGGACATGGCCGAGGTGATCCGCGTGCACGCCTCGACCGGCACCACCGGCAAACCGAGCTGGGTGGGCGTCACCCGGCGCGACGCCGAGGCGTGGACCGAGATGGTGGCCAGGGCCTTCATGACCATGGGCGCGCGGCGCGAGGACGTGGTGCTGCACGGCGCCGGGCTGACGCTGTTCGTGGGCGGGCTGCCGATCCGGGACGCGCTGGAGCGCATCGGCTGCACCATGATCCCGATCGGCACCGGGGCGTCGGAGAAGGCGGTGCAGGCGCTGGACTCGCTGGGCGTCACCGCGCTGCACGCCACGCCCTCGTACGTGCGCTACCTGGCCGAGTACCTGCGCAGGCTGGGCCGCGATCCCAGGGAGTTCGGCATCAGCAAGATCTTCGTCGGGGGCGAGCCCGGCGGGGGAGAGCCCGCGTTCCGCCGGCACATCGAGCAGGAGTGGGGCGCGCGGGTCACCGAGGGGCTGGGCAACGCCGACATGGCGCCGGTGCTGTTCGCCGAGCCGCCGGGCGCGGGCGGCATGCGCTTCACGGGCGGCCGGCACGTGCTGGTGGAGCTGATCGACCCGGACGGCGGCGAGCCGGTCGATCCCGAGCCGGGCGTGTCCGGCGAGCTGGTGTACACCTCGGTGGACCGCGAGTGCTGCCCCCTAATCCGGTTCCGCACCCGGGACCGGGTGCTGGTCACCGGGCTGGCCGAGGACGGCGCGCCGCTCATCCGGTGCGTGGGCCGCACCGACGACATGCTGATCGTGCTGGGGGTGAACGTGTTCCCCACCGCGGTGCGCGATCTGGTGCAGACCCTGCATCCGCGCACCAACGGCGTGGTGCAGATCGTCCTGCCGAGCCCCGGCCCGCGGGTGGAGCCGCCGCTGCGGGTGGAGGTCGAGTACGGCGAGGAGCCCGGCGACCGGGAGCGGCTGCGGCACGAGATCGAGGATCTGATCCGAAGCCGGCTGACGGTCCGGGCCGCGGTCACCCTGGTCCCGCCCGGCTCGATCGAGCGTACGGAGATGAAGTCCCGGCTGACCCGGGTCTCCGGCTGACACCCCACGATAGGAGCAGGCAATGCCCGACGACCCGATGATCGATCCCTTCGCCGACGCGGGCCCGCTGTGGATGGCCGGGCGCACCGTGCTCGTCACCGGGGGCGGACAGAGCACCGCGTACCCCGGTGTCGGCTATGCCATCTGCAAGGTGGTGGCCTCGCACGGCGGCCGGGTCGCCGTGCTCGACCGCGACGCGGAGGCCGCCGAGCGTACCGTCAAGCTGATCGAGCGGGACGGCGGCGAGGCGATCTCCGTGATCGCCGACGTGACCTCCGACCGGGCCTGCGCCGACGCCGTCGCCGAGACGGTGGACCGCCTGGGCGCACTGGACGGGCTGGTCAACAACGTCGCGGCCGGCGACCGGAGCGGGCTGTTCGACACGACCCCGGAACACTACGACCGGCTGATGACCGTCAACCTCAAGTCGGCGTGGTCGATCACCCGGCACGCCGCCCCGGTGCTGCCGCGCGGCGGCTCGATCGTGAACATCTCCTCGGTCGGGGTGCGCAGGCGCGGGCCGGGCCTGATCTACTGCGTGGCCAAGGCCGGGCTGGAGAACCTGACCGAGGGCGCGGCGACCACGCTCGGCCCGCAGGGCATCCGGGTGAACTGCATCGAGGTCGGCGCGATCTGGGGTGCGTTCGCCGCGCGGGGCTCCATGCCGGAGTCGATGCGGGAGCAGCGCCGCGAGGGCACCTCGCTGAAGACCGAGGGCACCTCATGGGACATCGCCCACACGGCGCTGTTCCTGCTCAGCGACCGCGCCCGCTGGGTGTCGGGGCAGATCCTCGCCGTGGACGGCGGCCCGCCGCACCGGTTCCCGGTGCAGCCGGTCACCTCGGTCCCGATGGGCGAGTAGCCAGGCCGGCCCGCGCCCGCCACCGCAGCGGCGGGCGCGCCGTCCCGCCCTCGGCCGACGGGGCGCCGAGGGCGCGGGAGATGCTGCGGGAGGCCGCGGCCAGCGCCGGCACCAGGGAGTGCGGGGAGGTCGATCCGCTCGGCACGGTGATGCCGACCGCGGCCACGACCCGGTTGTGCGGGCCGCGGATCGGCACCGCGACGGCCATCGCGCCGAGGGTGAGCTGGCCCTCCACGATGGCGACCCCCGACTTGCGCACCCCGGCCAGGAAGTGCCGCAGCGCGTCGGGGTCGGTGAGCGTGTTGGCGGTGTACCGGCGCAGCTTGGACGCCAGCACCTCCTCCTGGAACTCCTGGGCGGAGTGGGCCAGCAGCACCAGGCCGGTGCCGGTCGCGTGCATGGGCCAGCGCCCGCCGAGCCTGCTCGGCACCGGGACGGTGTCGCGGGCGCGCAGCGACTCGACGTAGATGACGTCGTGGCCTTCGGGGACCCCGAGGTGGATGTTGCCCCGTGTGGCGTGCTGCAGATCGTGCAGGAACGGCAGCGCGATCTCGCGGAGCTGGCCGCCCTGGGGGGCCAGGGTGCCGAGTTCGAGGATGCGCAGGCCGATGCTGTACTTGCCGTCGCTGTGCCGGGACAGCGCGCCCCAGCAGCGCAGCTCGTTGATGAGCCGGTGGGTGGTGCTGAGCGTGAGGCCGGACCTGCGGCTGATCTCGCTCAGGGACAGCGCCATGTTCTCGGTGTCGAAGACGCCGAGGATCGCGAGCAGACGCTGGGCCGATGTCGGGCGATCGGGTTGCGGAGACTTGGGCGCCAGGACAGTCATCGACTCACCTGCCTGCACGTATTTCTCGACCTGAGTTACGCATGCGTTAACCAGGCTACACAAACGGACAGTCTCCCGGTAGCGGCAGAATTCGCGGGAAAAAATGATTCCGCTATGCGGAATTCGCCTTTCTCCGCCGAGGCCGGCGAGGTAGAGGGGCCATTTCGGAGAAGTTCTTCCGTGTCATGAAAGCGGTGATTCCGCCGCGGGCGCCGCGGATTTACATTGCGTGAGCGGCACGATCACGAGTGATGAGAGAAGGTGCGTGCAGGGATGTTCGACCGCATCCTCGACCCGACCGGGCTGTCGGCGCGGCCGACCGGCGCGGCGGTCGCCGCGAGACGGGTGCCCAGCCTGAAGGGCGCTCGCGTCGGCCTGCTGAACAACACCAAGCAGAACGCCGCCCAGTTGCTCGCCGAGATCGGCAAGCGGCTCACGGAGCGGTACGGCGCGGTGGTGACGATCCAGCGCACCAAGGGGCATGTCGCGCTCCCCGTGGAGGAGCCCCTGCTGAAGGAGATCGCCGCGGTCAGCGACGTGGTGGTCACCGGCGTCGGCGACTGCGGCTCGTGCAGCGCCTCGGCAGCGGCCGACGGCATCCTGTTCGAGCGTGCGGGCATCCCGGCCGCGGTGATCTGCAGCGACGCCTTCGAGGTGACGGCGCGGGCGATGGCCGAGGTACACGGCGACCCGGACTTCGAGATCCTGCTGACCCCGCACCCGGTGGCGGTGCTCGACCCGGCGCAGGTCGCCGCGCGCGCCGCCGAACTGGCCGCCGACGTGGCGGCCCGGGTGAGCGAGGCCGGGCGATGACCCTCGACGCCGCCGAGCCCGTGCGCGCCGATGACGCCCCCGACCCCCTCGACGCCGCGCACAGGTCCATCGAGTACATGTACGAGCGCGGCTGGACCGACGGCCTCCCTGTGGTGCCGGCGACGCGCGAGCTCGTGGACGCGTTCCTCGCCACCACCTCCCGGTCCCCGGAGGAGGTCATCGGCCGGCTGGACCACCTCAAGCGGCAGGTGACGGTCGAGGTGGCCGCGATCAACGCGGTGATGGCCGGCTGCCGCCCGGAGTACTTCCCGGTGGTGCTGGCCGCATGGGACGCGCTGATGGCCGAGCGGTCCACCGTGGGCGGCGGCTGGCAGAGCACCAGCGGCCCCGCGCCGCTGATCGTGGTCAACGGCCCGGTGCGGGCGCGCCTCGGCTTCAACAGCACCGGCGGGGTGTTCGGCCCCGGCTTCCGCGCCAACGCCACCGTGGCCCGGACCATCGGCCTGATCGTACGCAACCCGCTCGGCGTGGTGCCGCACGTGCTGGAGCAGGCCACCCAGGGCGTCCCCGGGCGGTGGGCGATGTGCGTCGCCGAGAACGAGGAGGAGAGCCCGTGGGAGCCCTTCTCCGTGGACGGCGGGGTCGCCGCCGGCGTGGACGCGGTGTCCACCACCCTGGTCAGGACCAGCGAGTTCGTGGACAACCGGCACACCGGCGACCCCGAGCTGCTGCTGGGCGACTTCGCCGACACCATCGCGCGCACCGGTAGCTGGATCTTCCGGCACGCCAGCGCGGGCGTGGTGTTCTGCCCCGAGCACGCGCAGATGCTGGCCGCGGCCGGCATGAGCAAGGCCGACGTACGCGGCTGGCTGCTGGAGCGGAGCGGGCGGTCCAAGGCCGAGCTGGCCCGCGCCGGCAAGAACGGCCTGTCGGGGAACGTCAGGCGCCAGGACGACGACGGCGAGCTGGAGGGCTTCGACCGGTTCTTCGCCGACGACTCGCCGCGGAACCTGCCGATCATCGTGGCCGGGGCCCGCAACGCCGGCATCTCCATGGTCGTCCGGGTGTTCTCCAGTTGGTCGGGCGCCGCCGTCCGCATCGAGCCGCCGCGCTAGCTAGCGGGCACCCCGAACAGCACACACAACGGCGGCCACCGGGTTCTCCCGGTGGCCGCCGTTCTCATGTCCCGCCTACGAATCGCTCAGCCACACGTCCGCGAGCCGCCTGCCCTGGTAGATCGGGCTCGGCCACAGATCCCGCACCCGGTCGCGGGAGATGGAGTAGTCGAACTTCTGGATCGGGTAGACGGCCTGGACGATCTGCGTCTCCATCCGCACCTGCATCTGCCGGTAGATCTCGTTGCGCTTGTCCTCGTCCAGCTCGGCGCGCGACCGTTCGAGGAGCCTGTTCAGCTCGGCGTCGTCGACCTGGGTGTAGTTCTCCAGCGACTGGGGCTCGAAGTCGCGCCACACCTGGTCGGGCAGGTGCACGCCGCGCAGCGCCTTGGCCATGGCGAAGTCGTGGTTGCGGCGCCGCTCGATGCCGGTGCCCGGATCGACCATCTCGATCTCCATCTTGACGCCGATCTTGGCCAGGTCGTCCTGTATCCACTGCGCCTCGCGGACGTCCTCGTCATCGACGCGCTGCACCATCAGCTTGGTCGTGAAACCGTTCGGCAGGCCCGCCTGCGCCAGCAGCGCCTTGGCGCCCTGCGGGTCGTACGGCCGCAGCCTCATGACCTCCTCCCGGGGCAGCGCGGCCGGGGTGATGTCCGGCCGCAGCATCGAGGTCAGGTTGTAGCGGCCCCGGATGTTCTCCCCCATGCCGGCCCAGTCGACGGCCCGCACCACGGCCTGCCGCACCCGCACGTCGTCGAACGGCTCCACCTTCGGGTTGATGTAGATGCTGACCGGGGCGCCCGGTGTTTCGCTGACCTGGAAGCCCTTGGATTCGAGCTGCTTGGCCACGTTCACGTCGCTGGTGGTCCCGACGTCCACGCGCCCGCTGCGCAGCGCCGCGGTGACGGCCGCGATGTCGGTCATGATCGGACGCCGGATCTCATCCAGGTAGGGCCGGCCCGGGATGAAGTAGTCGGGGTTCTTCTTCAGCACCCACTCGACGTCCGGGGTGTGCCGGTCCAGCATGAACGGGCCGGTCCCGATCGCCTTGGTCTTCAGGTCGAACTCGCCCTCGACGCCCTCGCGGGGCAGGATCATGTTGAAGTGGTAGGCGAGGTAGTCCAGCAGCGGGCTGTAGGGCCGCTTCAGCTTGAACACCACGGTGTGCTCGTCGGGCGCCTCGATGACGCGGACCGGCTCGATCATCCACTGGTGGACCATGGTGGCCTTCTTCAGCCCCTCGAAGGTGGCCACCACGTCGTCGGAGGTGAACGGGCGCCCGTTCACCGGAGGGATATCGTGCCAGCGCACGTCGTCGCGCAGCTTGAAGGTGTAGGTGAGCCCGTCCTTGGAGATCTCCCACGACTCGGCCAGGTCGGGCACGATCTCCAGCGACCTGGTGTCCGGGCCGGTCTTGACGTCCACCAGCTTGCTGTAGACGGTGCCCGACAGCAGCCCCATCAGCGTCGGATCGCTGCTGGTCAGCGGGTTGAGCCCGCGGGTGACCTCCGAGGGAAGCTGGAGCACCAGAGTGCCGCCCGCCTGGGGTCTGCCGGCCGGGGCCGCCTTGCCGTCGTCACCGCCGCCGCCGCTGCCGCAGGCCGACAGGGTCAACGCCGCGGCGAGGGCTGCGCCCAGCAGCGTACGGCGGCGCTTCCACGAGAGGTTCAATGCTCCCGCCTCCAATCGTTCATCGTGCGTGGGTACGGCCGGAGGCGCCGGCCCGTACGTCGGTGGGGTCGATGCGCTCGGTGGCGCGGGCCAGGCTCGGGGCCAGCCGGGACAGCGCCCGGCGCCCCCACCACGGGCCCGTGATCCGGCCCAGGGCCGGCCGCTGCACGCGCGGGTCGAGATGGTCGCGCAGGGCGTCGCCGAGCAGGTTGAAACTGAAGACCGCGAGCGAGAGCGCCACGGCGGGCACGATGATCATCCAGGGCGCGCGTTCGACGTAGCGCACCCCTTCCGAGAGCATCAGACCCCAGGACGGGGTGGGCGGCGGCGCGCCGATGCCGAGGAAGCTCAGCGCCGACTCCGCGATGATCACACCGGCGAAGATCAGGCTGCCCAGGGTGAACACCGAGGCCAGGATGTTGGGCAGCACGTGCAGCGCCAGGATGCGCGGCGCGTGCGCCCCGGTGGCGCGGGCCGCCTCGACGTAGGGCTCCTGGCGGACCCGCAGCGTCTCGGCCCGTGCGATCCGGTTGAACGACGGCGTGATCACCACCGCGAGGGCGATGATCGTGTTGCGTACCGACGGGCCCAGGATCACCGCGATGAACAGCAGCAGCACGATCCCGGGGACGGCCTGGACGGCGTCCATCACCCGCTGCACCACCAGGTCCGGCACCCGGCCGAAGTAGCCGGAGACCACGCCGATCGCGGTGCCGAGCACCAGGCTGACGGCCGTGGTCGCCAGGCCGATGATCAGCGACGTGCGGGCGCCGTGGATCGTCCGGCTCAGCACGTCGCGGCCCAGGTCGTCGGTCCCGAGCGGGAACGTTCCCGAGGGCGGCTCCAGGATGTCCCGGCGGAACTGCTCCAGCGGGTCGTGCGGGGCGATCCACGGCGCGGCCAGCGCCACCAGCACGAACACGCAGATCAGCAGCAACGCGGTGGCGCCCAGCGGCTGGGCGCGGGCGAACCCGCGCAACGCCTTCAGCGCGCGCCGCACACCGTCCCGGCGCGGCTCGGCCACCGGCCCGGCCTTGCGCACGGGCCGCACCGCCGCCTTCTCCGGCAGCGTCTGCTTCGGGGTCACGACAGCGCCCTCCCGGTACGAATCCGCGGATCGACCAGCGCGTACAGCAGGTCGAGGAGAATGATCGTGATGACGAACAGGCCGGCGTAGAAGATCGTGCAGGCCACCACCACCGGGTAGTCCCGGTCGAGCACCGCCTGGTAGATGAGCTGTCCGGTGCCGGGGAGCGCGAACATCTGCTCGATGATCACCGTCCCGCCGAGCACGGTGGCCAGCTCCAGCCCGAGCAGCGTGAGCACCGCGATCGTGGAGTTGCGCAGCGCGTGCTTGACCACCACGGTGCGCTCCCGCACTCCCTTGGCGCGCACCGTGCGGATGTAGTCCGACCCCAGCGACTCCAGCATCGACGAGCGCGTCAGCCGGGCCACCGCGGCCATCCCCCCGGTCCCCAGCGCGAGCACCGGGATCGCGATCTGCTGCGCCCATCCGGCGAAGTCCTCGCCCGGCCCGGCGTACACGATGGGCGGCGACCAGGCGAACCACAGCGCGAGCATCGTCAGCACCAGCAGGGCGACCACGAAGTTCGGCACCGACAGGAACGCCACCGCGAACAGCCGCATCGCGCCGTCCACCGCCGAGCCCCGGGTGACCGCGGCGACGACGCCGAGGGCGATCCCGAGCAGCGAGCCGACCAGCATCGCCAGCAGGCCGAGCTGCACGGTCACCGGGACGCGGGCCAGGAACATCTCGACCACGGGCTCCCCGCTGTAGAAGGAAACGCCCAGGTCTCCCCGCGCCGCGTTCCCGAGCCAGTCCCACAACTGCGCCCACACCGGGGCGTCCAGCCCGAACTCCGCGCGCAGCGCGTCGGCCTCCGCCCTGCTCACCCCGGTGTCCTGCAACTGCAGGCTCACCGCGTCGCCGGGCACCAGCCGCATGACCACGAACACGAACACCGTGACCAGGAGCATGACCACGGCGCCGTAGCCCAGCCTGCGCAGGGTGTAGCCGATCATCGCTGACCCCCCTCCTCTCCGGCGTCGAACGCTCCGGGGCCGGACGCTCTGGGGCCGGACTCTGCGCGGCCGGACTCGCCGGGGTCGTACAGGTGACAGGCCACGGTGCGGCCGGCCGAGATCCGGCGCATCGCGGGCGCCTCCTCGCGGCAGCGCGGCATCGCGCGCGGGCAGCGGGGGTGGAACCGGCATCCCGGCGGGGGATCGCTCGGGCTGGCCGGCTCGCCCCGGGGCACCGGGCGGTGCCGGTCGTCGCCGATCCGCTCGGGGGCGAACTCCGGTACGGCGGAGACCAGCATCTCCGTGTACGGGTGGCGCGGATCGGCGAACAGCGCGTCGCCGTCGCCCCGTTCCACGATCTCCCCGAGGTACATCACGCAGACCTCGTCGGCCATGTACCGCACGACGTTGAGATCGTGCGCGATGAACAGGTAGGACAGGCCCAGCTCGGCCTGGAGCCGCTTGAGCAGGTTCAGTACCTGGGCCTGCACCGACACGTCGAGCGCCGAGACGGCCTCGTCGCAGACGATCAGATCCGGGTCGGTCGCCAGCGCGCGGGCGATGCCGATGCGCTGCGCCTGCCCGCCGGAGAACTGGTGGGAGAATCGGTACAAATCGCCCGCGCCGAGCCCGACCCGCTCCAGCAGCTCCACCACCCGGTCCACCTGGGCCCTGCCCTTGGCGATCCGGTGCACGGCGAGCGGTTCCCCCACCGCGTCGATCACCCGCATCCGGGGGTTCAGCGAGCCGAGCGGGTCCTGGAAGACGATCTGCATCCGCCGCCGCAGCGCCCGCATCTCGCCCCGCGAGGCCCGCCGCAGATCGACGCCGTCGAAGGTCAGCTCGCCCGAGGTCGGTTCGAGCAGGCGCAGGGCCAGCCGGGCGACCGTGGACTTCCCGGACCCGGATTCGCCCACCAGCCCAACCGTACGGCCCCGCGGGATCTTCAGGGAGACGCCGTTGACCGCGTGCACCACGCTGCGCCGGGAGCGGAAGTGCTTGACCAGGTCGCGCGCCTCGAACAGCGGCGGCGCCGCCACCGGAGCCTCCACCGCCGTCGCGTCACCCCGCACGGCGCACCTCCCCGCCCACCGCCGCGGCCGAGCCCGCCCAGGGGGCGTCGTGCAGCCAGCACCGGCTCGCCCGCCGCGCGCCCAGGTCGTACAGCGGGGGTTCCTCCTCCGCGCACCGGTCCTGCGCCGACGGGCAGCGCGGGTGGAACCGGCAGCCGGGGGGCGCCGCCGCGGGCGTCGGCACGCTCCCGGGGATGGCCGCCATGGGCCGGTCCCGCGGGGTGGCGGGCGTCGGGATCGACGCGATCAACGCCTGGGTGTACGGATTGCGCGGCGCGCGCAGCACCTCGGCCACCGGGCCGTGCTCCACCACCCGCCCGGCGTACATCACCACGACGCGGTCGGCCATCTCGGCCACGACCGCCATGTCATGGGTGATGAGCAGCAACGCCGTGCCGTGGTCGCGGCGCATCCTGCGCAGCAGGTCCAGGATCTGCGCCTCGACGGTCACGTCCAGCGCCGTCGTGGGCTCGTCGGCGATGATCAGCGCCGGCTCGCAGGTCAGGGCGATGGCCACCATGACCCGCTGCTGCTGGCCGCCGGACAGCTCGTGCGGGTAGGCCCGCATGCGCCGCTCCGGGTCCGGCAGCCCGACCTCCCGCAACAGCTCCACGGCGCGCGTCCGCGCGGCCCGCCGCGGCATCGGCCGGTGCGCCCGCAGCGCCTCGGCCACCTGGTCGCCGATCGTGAACAGCGGGTCCAGGGAGCTCATCGGGTTCTGGAAGATCATGGCGATGTCGGCGCCGCGCAGCCGCCGCAGCCGCTCCGCATCGGCCCCGACCAGCTCCTCGCCCCGCAACAGCACCGAGCCCGCCGCGCTGCCGCCCGGGGCGAGCAGTCCCAGCACCGCGAGCGACATCACGCTCTTGCCGGAACCGGACTCACCGACGACCGCGACCGTCTCACCGGCCGAGACCGTGAACGACACACCGGCGACGGCGTCCACCGGTCCTGCCGGGCTCGGGAATCGGACGTACAGATCATTAACTTCGAGCAGCGGTGGTGACGGCACCGTCGTCGCTCCTTCGTCATCGGGAAATCGCAGGGGAAGGCGGCCCGCGTGGCCGAAACGCCGCCCATCGGCGGGGCGGGGCCCGCTCCTCGGCCCGGCGCCACCCGCTCCAGGGGCGCGAGGAACGGCTTCGCGTTCATCGGGGTGACCAACTCGTCGAGACAGTGCGTCTCCGCCGCGGCGGAGGTGACCGGGTGAGATCGACGATCGACTCGCTACGGGCATCCCCTCCGGTACGCGCGCCGGCCGGGCGGTGCGGGGGCATCGCCGCGCCCTGGCTGTGACTCTTGTCACGCCACTATGAGCTGCGGGAATTGGGCTCGCCACAGCCCTTTCGCCCTGCGAAAAGATTTCACGCCCGCACGCGCCGCCCGGTTACGGCCACACTCGCGACCACCGGGACACGAGGGATGAGCGGCGACACGCGACGCCGGGTGCCAGGCACCTGCCCGCAGCACCACCTGACGCCGCAACACGCAGGTAAACCGCTTGCACGAGATGCGTCCACGCGCCCGGCGAGGTGTCCGCATCCCTGCCGAAGCGCCTGCTCGTACGCCCTGGATCGTCTCAGGGTCACACGCTGCGGCAATGCATTGCAAGCGTATCCATGCCAAAACCTCCCACTTGACATGCATCGAGACGCGTGCTGCGATCCCTTCTTAGTAAACGGTTAAACACGTGGCCGTTTCAGCGACGTTACGCCTACCCGAGCGGAGCCCCCCATGGCGATGATGTCCCGACGGAATCTCCTGTTGAGCGCGGCGGCGATCGGCGTCGCCGGTCAGATCGGCTTGCCCGCCCGGCCCGCCCGCGCCGAGGCCGAGCGGCCGAGCAGGGCGCTCGCCGACGGCGTACAGCTCAGGTGGCTGGAAGGCGGCGCGCCGCGGCAGCTCGCCGCCGGGTCCACGTGGGGTGTGGCCTGGCCGAAGGGCGCCGTGCCCAAGGGACAGACCTTCGCGCTGCGGACGGCCGCCGGGCAGCAGGTGCCCGTGCAGTCGTGGGCCACGGCGTACTGGCCGGACGGGTCGCTGAAGTGGACCGCCCACGCCATCGGCCCCGAGGTGGCCCCGGCCGAGCAGTACGTGCTCACCTCCGGGCAGCCCGCCGCGCCCGCCGCGGCCGTGACGGTCAAGGACGGCCGCGACGAGGTCGAGGTGAGCACCGGCGTGATCACCTGCCGGATTCCGAAGAAGGGCGACCGGTTGGTACGCGCCATCCTGCGCGGCGACGTCGAGATCGCCCGCGACGGCGAGCTGATCTGCCTGCGCCAGGACGAGCCGGACGACGACGAGGGCGGATCGGGCAAGCGGGAGAAGTTCTCCGGCCGGACGGAGAAGGTGACGGTCGAGCAGTCCGGCCCGGTTCGCGCCGTGGTCAGGATCGAGGGCAGGCACAGGCACGGCAACCGGTCGTGGCTGCCGTTCACCGTGCGCCTGTACTTCTACGCCGGCGGCGACGGCATCCGCGCCGTGCACAGCTTCGTCTACGACGGCAACGAGAAGAAGGACTTCATCCGCGGCCTGGGCATCCGGTTCGAGGTGCCGATGCGCGGCGAGCCGCACGACCGGCACGTGCGCTTCGCCGGGCCGGGCGACGGCGTGCTGTCGGAGGCGGTGCGCGGGATCACCGGCCTGCGCCGCGACCCGGGCGCGGCGGTGCGGCAGGCCCAGGTCGCCGGCCGGGCCACCCCGCCGGTGGAGACCTGGGACCCCCGGGTCGGCTCCCGCCTCCACCTCATCCCCGCCTTCGGCGACTACTCGCTGCGCCAGCTCACCGCCGACGGCTTCCAGATCCGCAAGCGCACCAAGGCGGGTCACGGCTGGATCCCGGTGGACGCCGGCGGCCGGGCCGGCGGGCTCGCCTATGTCGGCGGCCCGGAGGGCGGGTTCGCCTTCGGCATGCGCGACTTCTGGCAGCTCCACCCCACCCAGCTCGACATCCGCGGCGCGGCCGGCGACACGGCCGAGGCGACGGTGTGGCTGTGGTCGCCCGACGCCGGGGCGATGGACCTGCGCTTCTACCACGACGGCATGGGCCAGGACACCTATCCCGAGCAGCTCGAAGGGCTGGAGATCACGTATGAGGACTACGAGCCGGGCTTCGGCACCCCGTACGGCATCGCGCGTACGACGGAGCTGATGTTCTGGGCCCTGGAGGCGACCCCAGCCGCCGAGAAGATCGCCGAGCTGACGGACGCCGTACGGACGCCGCCGCTCATCGTCGCGCCCCCGGCGCACCTGCACGCGGCCGGGGTGTTCGGCGACTGGTCGCCGGTGGACCGCTCGACCCCGGCCAGGAAGGAGATCGAGGACCGGCTGGACTTCATGTTCGACCACTACCGCAAGCAGGTCGAGCAGCGCTCCTGGTACGGCTTCTGGGACTACGGCGACGTCATGCACAGCTACGACGAGGACCGGCACGTCTGGCGGTACGACGTCGGCGGCTACGCGTGGGACAACTCCGAGCTGTCCACGGACCTGTGGCTGTGGTACCACTACCTGCGCACCGGCAAGGCGGAGGCGTTCCGGCTCGCCGAGGCCATGACCCGCCACACCGGCGAGGTCGATGTCTACCACATCGGCCGATGGAAGGACCTCGGCACCCGGCACGGCGTGCAGCACTTCGGTGACAGCGCCAAGCAGGTGCGCATCAGCAACGCCGGCTACCGGCGCTTCTACTACTTCCTGACCGCCGACGAGCGGGTCGGCGACCTGATGCGCGACCTCGTCGACTCCGACAGGTCCTTCCTCGTCCTCGACGCCAACCGCAAGCTGCGCACCGAGCCGTACGAGCCCGACCCCCACGCCCTGCTGATCAGCACCACGACGAGCTGGAGCGGTCTCGCGCTCGCCTGGCTCACCGAATGGGAGCGCGGCGGCGACCCGATCGCCCGGGAGAAGCTGCTGAACGGCATGCGCACGATCGCCGCCATGCCCAACGGGTTCATCCGCGGCGAGGGCCTGTACAACCTCGACGACGGCACCTTCAGGCCCACCGGCACGGCGGTCGCCGTCGGCTCGCTCGGCGCCGTGTTCGGACTGGTCGAGCTGTGCGGCGAGGTCATCTCGCTGACCGGCGACGAGGCGTTCACCAGGGCGTGGCTGCAGTACTGCCGCCTCTACAACGGCACCGCCGCCGAGCAGCGGGCCGAGACCGGGCAGTCGTTCGGCAGCCAGAACCTGCGCCAGGCGCACTCCCGGCTGACCGCGTACGCCGCCGCCAAGCTCGGCGACGCCACCCTGGCGGCGCGGGCGTGGAAGGAGTTCGACACCGGCCACGCCGGCTACCCGAAGAACCACCCGTTCACGTCCAGGCGGATCGAGGGCTCGAAGGTGCTCAAGCCCATCGACGAGGCCGACCTGTCCACCAACGCCTCCGCGCAGTACGGCCTGGCCGCCATCCAGTGCCTCGCCCTGATCGGCGACCGGCTCCCGGCGTAAGCCCGCTTCACCCCCCGACGCAAGGAGAACACCATGCACCTCGCGCGCGCTCTCCGGAAAGGCGCCATCGCCGCTTCGGCGCTCCTGGCCGCGACCACCACACTGACCGGCGCCTCCGCGTCCGCCGCCACCGCTTCGGCCGCCGCGCTCGTCCGCCCGATGGAGAACCTCGGCCGCGGGGTCGTGGCCGTGCGCTCCAGCAGCACCAGCGTGCTGGTCACCTGGCGGCTGCTGGGGCTGGACCCGGACGGGATCGGCTTCAACGTCTACCGCTCCACGGCCGGCGGCGCCTACGTCAAGCTCAACTCCGGCGTCTTGACGGGCGGGACCAACTTCACCGACTCCACCGCCGACCTGACGAAGGCCAACAGCTACCGGGTGCGCCCGGTGATCAACGGCACGGAGCAGGCGCCGAGCGCCGCCTTCACCTTGAGCGCGAACCACGCCGTCGAGCCCGTGGTACGGGTGCCGCTGCGCCCCGGCGGGCCGGTCAAGTTCGTCTGGGCCGGCGACCTGGACGGCGACGGCGAGTACGACTACGTCCTGGACCGCCAGACCTCCCCGCAGACCATCGAGGCGTACCGCGGCGACGGGCGGTTCCTGTGGTCGGTGAACATGGGGCCCAACAGCACCGACCAGGACAACATCGAAGGCGGCTCGGCCACCATCGACGTGGGCCACTGGGACGGCGTCACGGTCGGCGACCTCGACAGCGACGGCCGCGCCGAGGTCGCCCTGCGCGTCGCCAACGGCGTCACCTTCGGCGACGGCACGAAACACACCGCCGCCGACAACGTCCGCCAGGCCATCGCGATCCTCGACGGCCGGACCGGAGCACCCCGGGCCACGGCCCCCGTCCCCACCGACTACATCGGCGACGGCCCCATGTACGCCCGCTTCGGCATCGGCTACCTCGACGGTGTCACCCCCAGCCTGGTCGCGTTCATGAAGAACCGGATCGGTGACGGCGACTTCAATCTCATGATGTGCGCCTGGAGATTCGACGGCAGAGCGCTGACCCGCCAGTGGAAGTGGCTGCGCGGCGACGGGGACATGGCCGACGGGCACAACACCCGCATCGTGGACGTAGACGGCGACGGCAAGGACGAGATCGCCGAGATCGGCTTCGTCCTCAACGGCGACGGCACCCTGCGCTACAGCCTCGCCGACGAGGGGATCGTCCACGGCGACCGCTTCCACATCGCCAAGATGGATCCCCGCCGCGCCGGTCTGCAGGGTTACGGCGTGCAGCAGAACAACCCCAGCGGCCTGCGCGAGTACTACTACGACGCCCGTACCGGCACCATCATCTGGAAGCACATCGAGGACGGCGTCGCCGATGTCGGACGCGGCATGGCCGGCGACATCGATCCCCGCTTCCCCGGCATGGAGGTGTGGTCCTTCTCCGGCCTCTACAACGCGCCCCGCAACACCCTCGCCGAGCCGGACACCTCACTGAGCCCATGGCCGCACCTGGGCCTGTGGTGGGACGGCGACCTGACCATGGAACTGCTCAACGACGGCAAGTTCGAGAAGTGGGACCCCGAGAACCCCACGACGAGCAACAGCCTGCCGCGGCTGCTCACCATCTCCAGGTTCGGCGCGGTCAACGCCGCCGGCGGCCGCAACCCGGCCCTGGTGGGCGACATCCTCGGCGACTGGCGTGAGGAGGCCGTCTACACCAACGCCGGCTACGACGAGCTGATCGTCTTCACCACGGACCGCCCGACCACCACCCGGCTGTACACCCTGGCGCACAACCCCGCCTACCGCAACGGCATGACCCTCAAGGGATACGTGCAGTCCCACCACGTCGACTACTTCCTCGGCGCGGGCATGACCCGCCCGCCCCGGCCGAACATCTCCTACGCCGGCGGCTGACCTCCCGCCGACGCACCCGTACGTTCCCGCCGACGCACCCGTACGTTCCCGCCGGCCGCGGCGATGTGGGCGCGGCCGGCGGGACCGCGGAGGTCACGCCTCCGGCGCCGTCCAGATGCGGCTGCGCAGGTCCATGCCCCGGATCACCTGGACGCGCCACGGATCGAGGCGGAGGACGTGCAACTGGGGGTCGGCGGGCGACCGCCAGAAGTTGCCGAGGTCGTAGCCGGCCCCGCGCGGGCTGGTGGCGCGGTAGAGGTCCCAGACGTGCCGCTTGACCTCCAGATCTTCGATCCAGGTGGCCACGGCCTCGATGGCGACCGAGTTGTTGCCCGGTTTCCAGTAGGAGAAGGAGGTGTGCGGGTTACGGGCCAGATGGGCGGCCTTGACGGGGGTCTTGTAGGTGGCCAGCCAGCCCCGCGGCCGCCCGTCCACGGTCTCCCAGACGGGGATGAGGACGCGGGTGCGAGGACGGTTCTTGGCGTCGATGGTGACCATGGTGGCGTAGACGGTGGTGCCGATGAAGGCGTTGAACTCGCTTTCGATGTCGGCGAAGGACGAGACGACGGCGCTCATCGAACGGACTCCTTCCGCAGGTCCTTGTGCCGGTCCTCGCGCAGGCCGAAGGCGCTGATGACGGCGGCCAGGATCGCCGCGGCGATGGGCACGGCCAGTGCGGCGCGATAGCCGTCGAGCAGATCGGCCGGGCCGCCGCCGGCGGTCGTGGCGACGATGACGGCGGTGCTGGCGGCGAGTCCGAGTGCGGCGCCGAACTGGAAGGAGGTGTACAGCAGTCCGCCGGCCAGTCCCTGCTCGCTCTCCTCCACGCCGTCGGTGGCCACGATGGTCAGCGGTCCGTAGGCGAGGGCGAACGCCACACCGAGGATGATCATGGTGGGGAACATGGCCAGGTAGACGGTGTCCAGGCCGATCGGCAGGAACAGGACGTAGGACAGCACCGCGAGCAGCAGCCCGGCCAGGATGACCTTCGGGTTGCCGAAACGGTTGACCAGCCGGGGGGTGAGGGTGGGGGCGAGGATGGCGTCCGCGCCGATCGCCAGCATGGCCAGGCTGGTCTGCAACGAGCTCCAGCCGCGTAGTTCCTGCAGATAGAGCACCGCGATGAACTGGAATCCGAAGAAGGCGCCGGCGAACAGCAGGCCCGCCAGGTTGGCCCGCACCAGCGGCCCGGAGCGCAGGATGCCCAGCCGGAGCAGCGGCGCGGCCGACCTGCGTTCGATCACGATGAACAGGGCGGTGAGGGCGAGCCCGGCGGCGATGATGGCGGCGGTCCAGACGGCGTCGGCGTGGGCGGCCCGCTCGACGCCGAGCACCAGCAGCATGATGGCGGCGGTGATGGTGACCGCTCCGAGCACGTCCACGCGCCGGTCGCGGGAACGTTCCACCGGGGTGGCGGGGATCAGCGGCACCGCCAGGACGAGGATGATCAGGGCCAGTACGGCGGGCGCGAACAGCACCAGCCGCCAGTTCACCGCGGCCAGCAGGCCGCCGAGCACCAGTCCGAGTGAGAAGCCGCCGGCCGCGGTGCCGGAGTAGACCAGCAGCGCCTGGTTGCGTTGCGGTCCTTCCGGGAAACTGGTGGTGATGATCGACAGTCCGGCCGGGGTCATGACCGCGGCGGCGACGCCTGCCACGAAGCGGGCGGCGATCAGGACCCAGCCCTCGCCGGCCATCCCGCCCAGGGCGGAGACGACGAGGAAGACCGCGAGCCAGATCAGGAACATGCGGCGGCGGCCGAACAGGTCGGCCGCCCTGCCGCCGACCAGCATGAATCCGCCGTAGCCCAGGACGTAGGCGCTGATCACCCACTGCAGTTCCCCGGTGGACAGGCCGAGGTCGGTCCGGATCGCGGGCAGCGCCACGTTGAGCATGGCGACGTTGATGCCCTCCAGGAAGATCGCCCCGCACAGGACGAACAGCATTCCCCAGGCCCGTGGCGTCAGGCGCAACGACGGCGCCGGGGATTGGACGGTGATGGACACAGGACTCTCTCCCACGGTTCTGTTTGGTAACGAAGGAATCTTGCGTCACCATGGGGAACCATGGAAGACGGCACTTCAAAGGCACTGGGTTACTGCACGGGAACCGAGGACGACCAGGCCCGGCAGTGGGATGTCCGAGCCGACTGCGACGTGCGGCACATCCTGGACCGCGTCGCCGACAAGTGGTCGCTGCTGGTGATCGCCCTCCTGGAACGGCGGACGATGCGGTTCTCCGAGCTACGCCGGGCCGTGGACGGCGTGAGCCAGCGCATGCTCACGGTCACCCTGCGCCAGTTGGAGCGCGACGGGCTGGTGAGCCGGACGGTCTACCCCGTGGTGCCGCCCCGGGTGGACTACGAGCTGACCCCGCTGGGCATCTCGCTGCACGAGGTGATCAAGTCGTTGGTGATCTGGACCGAGGAGCACCAGCAGGAGATCTCGGCCGCGCGCTCCGCGTACGACCAAAGGGCCGCGGAGGAAGAGCGCCTGCTCCAGGCCGTCCCCCGCTGACGCCGAAACCCCGAGCCCGGCCCCGGCCCCGTAGGCGTAGCCGTAGGAGACCGCCTGCTCGCGCCGATCCCGCCCCGCCCCCATAGGCGTAGGTGGCCGCAGGCGACTACCTGCTCGCGCCGATCCCGCCCCGCCCCCATAGGCGTGGTCGCAAGCCGACTGCCTGCTCGCGCCGACATTACTGTGAGGGGATGGTGACGGTTGGCGTCGATCTCGCCGCGGAGGCGGTGCGGACCGCGGTGGCGTGGCTCGACTGGTCGCCCGGCCGGGCCCGGCTGGAGCGGGTGGAGGCCGGAGCGGGCGACGATCTGATCGTCGAGGCGGTGATGGACGCGGCCAAGGCCGGGATCGACTGTCCGCTCGGCTGGCCCGACAGGTTCGTGGACTTCGTCGCCGCCCACCGCGCAGGGCACGTACAGGTGCCCGAGGGGCAGGAGGGCCGGGTCTGGCGGCGTGACCTGGCGCTGCGGGTCACCGACCAGGTGGTGTACGAGCAGACCGGGCTCACGCCGCTGAGCGTGTCGGCCGACCGCATCGGGCACGCGACCATGCGGTGCGCCGCCGTGCTGGCCGAGCTCGCGCGGCGTGGACGCCCCGTCGATCGGCGCGGCTGCGGAGTCGTCGTGGAGGTCTATCCGGCGGCGTGTCTGAAGGTGTGGGGGCTGCCGTACCGGGGGTACAAGCGGGCCGCGAATCTCACCGGGCTGGGCCGGCTCGTGGACCGGCTGCTGGAGGCGGCGCCGTGGCTGGACCTGGGCGGATACGAGCCGCTGTGCCGGGCCTCGGACGACGCCATCGACGCCGTCATATCCGCGCTCGCCGCACGCGCCTCGGCCCTGGGCCTGGTGACCGTGCCGGTGGGGGAGCAGGCGGCGACGGAGGGCTGGATCGCGCTCCCCACCGCGCCGTTGCACCGCCTGGCACCCTGAACGCCGAGGCCCGGCCGCCCGAACCGGGCTTTGAGAACCGTCAATCGACCTCGGGGGTGGATCGCCGGCGGGCCAGGCGCTCGGTGTGGGCCGAGTGCGCCGCCGGCCAGCCCGCCGCGGGGGACGTCTCCTGGGCCAGGCCGTTGAGCGCGGAGCGGACCACACGCTCGGTCTGGAGATCGACCGCCTGCGAGCCGTCGATGCGGATCAGCCCGTCGGCGAGCAGCACGGCCAGTCCGTGGATCGCCGCCCACAGCACGAACTCGGCTCCCTGGCGCCCGGGGGCGGGCAGGCCGCCCGCCTCCGCGAGCCGGTCGAGCTCCGCGGTGAGCACGTCGTGCGGGTGGGTGGGAATGGACGAGTGCGGGCCGGTGGCGCCGCCGCGCAGGACGAGCCGGGCGACGGCCGGGTCTTCGAGCGCCCAGTTCACGTAGCCGCGGGCCAGGGCGACGAGACGCTGCTGGGGGTCGCTCCGCTGGGCCGGCGCCCGCTCGCACTCCTGTCTCAGGTGCTCCCCGAGCCAGGCGAGCGTCCGCTCGGACAGGGCGCGGACCAGCGTGTCGCGTGAGGCGAAGTGGTGGTAGGCGGCGCTGGGGCTGACGCCGACCCGCGCCGATGCCTCCCGCAGGGACCAGCCATCGACCCCGCGCTCGCGTACGAGTGCCTCGGCGGCGTCCAGCAGCGCGGTGCGCAGGTCGCCGTGGTGGTATCGCCCCTTTGCCATCGCCCAATCTTAACATCGCTCAGATCTGCTGCTAGGCTCGCCGCAGGCATCTCAACAGTGTTCAGATTGGAGCCGGGTCATGTGCCCCACCGATTCCCCGCCGACCCCGGGCATCCCGCCCACCGGCCAGGGCGACCTCCCCGACGTACGGACGAGCCCGCCGCCGATCGTGCGAGGCGAGCCCGTCGAGGTGTCCGACGGCGTGTACGTCATCCCCGACAACCGGATCGAGCTCGTCCCGAACGTCGGCATCGTCGTGGGCGAGCACGCCGCGCTGGTCATCGACACCGGCATGGGCCCCCGCAACGGCGCCCACGTCCTGGAGCAGGCCCGGCGCCTGGCCGGCGAGCGGCGCCTGTACCTGACCGTCACGCACTTCCACCCCGAGCACGGCTTCGGGGCGCAGGCGTTCAAGGGCGCCGCGACGATCGTCTACAACGCCTCCCAGCGCGCGGAGCTGCACCGCAAGGGCGCCGCCTACATCGACATGTTCAAGGACCTGAGCCCCGCCGCCGCGGCCGAGCTCCAGGACGTCGAACTCGTCGATCCCGACCTGGTCTACGAGGGCGAGGCCGAGATCGACCTGGGCGGACGCAGGGCCGTACTGCGCGCCGTCGGCCCGGCGCACACGGGCTCCGACCAGGTCATCCTGATCGACGACCGGGTGCTGTTCGGTGGCGACCTGTTCGAGACCCGCATCTTCCCCATCGCGCCGTACTTCCCGCCGTACGACGTGGACGTGGACGGCGTGCGCTGGATCGGCGTGCTCGACGAACTGATCGCCCTCGACGCCGAGATCGTCGTACCCGGCCACGGCGAAGTGGCCGGCACCTCGCTGATCCGCGACGTCCGCGACTACCTCGACTACGTGCGCACGGAGGCCACGCGGCTACGGGCGACCGGCGCCTCCGCCGACGAGACGGCGGCGACGATCGACAAGGAGGCCCGTACCCGCTGGGCCACCTGGGAGCGGCCCGAGTGGATCGCCTTCGCCGCCCGTGCCTTCTACGCCGGCGTCGAGCGGTGACGGGCACGCATGACCAGAAGACAAGCGGCCAGGAGGGGAATGGACGGCGGGAGCGCGGCATCGCCGCCTATTCCAGGATCTTCGGCGTACCCGAGCAGGAGGTCCCCGTCGTCTTCGCCGCGCGGGTGGGGTCAGGGTTCGCCGAGGAGGCACTGCAGGCCGCCGGAGGCGCCGCCTGGTCGCACCCCGCCCTCACCGGACGCGACCGCAGCGTGGCCATCATCACCGCCCTGGCCACCCAGGGCGTCTCCGGCGACCGCCTCCTCACCCACCTGCGGCTGGGCCGCGAGCACGGTCTCGGCGACGACGCCCTCACCGCCCTGATGACGCTCCTGGCCGGCTACATCGGATACCCCCGAGCCTCCCAGGCCATGGAGACCATCCACGCCACAACGGCGGACGCCCCCGCGCGGCCCGCCCCGCCCGTGTCGCCGACGACCACCTACACCCCCGTACCGGAACCGGAGGACACCTGAGGTTGGTCTTGCCCTACGCCATCAGCGCCGGCGCCTCCCTCTTACACGGGGCCGGCAAACCGCCCCTCGCGCGCAGGGCGGGCATCCCCTGAGCGGCGATCTGTCGTCTCGGTGAGGCGGCAGGGGGAAAGCAGTACAACGGGTGGGATTACCCTCATCCAATACCGAGAAGTCCGATTCCGTGACCGCAGTGGCCGCCTGAGCACAGGGCGGCGGCACGAGAAGAGGGACTCGGACCATGCCCAAATACCTGATCCAGGCGACCTACACCGCAGAGGGCCTCAAAGGGGTGCTGCAAGATGGCGGCACCGGACGCCGGGAAGCGGTGGAGCGCATGGTGGAAAGCGTCGGCGGGCGGGTGGAGCAGATGTATTTCGCGTTCGGCGAGACGGACACGTATCTGATCGTCGACCTGCCGAGCAACGCGGCTTCGGCCGCTGTGGGGCTCACCGTGTCGGCGTCCGGCGCCGTACGGACGAAGACCGCCGTCCTGCTGACGCCAGAGGAGATCGACGAGGCCGCGCGACTGGAAGTGACGTACCGGGCTCCCGGCAGGTGATCTCCCCCACCGCGGGCCGTGCTGATGTTCCGCGCCCTGGTGCTCTTCGCGACGTTCGCGAGCGTGTGGTGGGGGAGGTGAGCGTGTTACGCCGCCCCGATGCCGATCTCGACGCCCGTACGGGTCCGGGTGCTGGGCGAGTTGCGGGTCCACCGGGTCCCGGTGGTCCCGGTGGACCCGCAACACCCCGGGGGATCTCCGGCGACCCGCTCAGCAGGTCAGCGCTTGACCCAGAGGGACGTATGGAGCAGGTACATGCCACCGGGCAGGCCGACCAGCTTGTCCTCGCAGATGTAGTCGGTCCACGAACCGTTGGCGACGCCTGCCCTACCTTCGTTATGGCACCACGACCTGCCGAGGAAGTACCCCCCGACCAGGGTGTAGCCCGGCGGAATCTCGCCGGCGGTCACGGTGGCGGACCGTGCCTGCGCGGGAGCGGCGCCGATGACCACTGGGGTCACGGCCAGGGCGAAGGCGACGACTAATGCCCGAACCTTGTTCATGTTTCTCCACTCATTCGGAATGATGTGTGTCAGGTGAAGGCCGGCGGTCAGGGAAACCGGCAGTGAATCCGCCGGTAGGTCTGGGTGCCGTCCGGGGCGGTCACGAGGTACAGGTCGTAGGCGAGACCGAACGGCGGCTGGACGGTGCGGATGTACCGGCCGCCGGGCGGCCCCTGCTCGGGGCAGTACGGTCCCCAGGTCGGTATCGGTGGGTTCGCGGAGAACGGCGCCGCCACGGTGGCCGCCGCCTCGGTGGGGGCCGACGCGGCCGCGGGCGCGGGCGGCATGAGCATCGCGCCGAGGATGAATGCCGCGATGAAGTTGGGCGTCATGAGACCTCCTCGATCGTGGGGGTGAGGGACGGGCTTCGGGGCCCCGATGGGAAAGCGGCCCATCCGGAGGTGACCTCGGTCACGGTGTCGGGCTCGCCGAGGGCGACCAGGGTCAGGTCATCCGGAGCGAACAGTTCGACGGCGGCCGCGGCGACCTGGTCCACGGTCGCCTGCCGGAGCAGATCGGGAAACCGCTCGGGCCAGACGGGGGCCCGGCCGGCGGACAGGGTGTCCCGCAGCAGGTCGGCCTTGGCCTTCGGCGAGTCGAAGGCGCTGAGGAACTGCCCGGCGCAGTACTCGCGCATCGGCTCCACCTCCGCCGCAGTCACCGGGGCGTCCACCAGGCGGTGCAGTTCCGCATGGATCGCGGTGATCGCGTCGAGGGCGTGCCGTTTCGGCGCCTTGGCCCGGACGTAGACGCGGCGGGCGTCCAGAAGGACGTCCCGGCCGGCGTGCATGTGGCACTCCGGGGTCACGCGCTGGCCGCGGACCCCGAGCCGGGAGTCGTAGTGGGCGCCGACGACCGCGGTGGCGAGGTAGCGCGCGGCCTCCCCGGTATCGCCGGCCGGTTCCGGCTTGCTCAGCGTCAGGTGGACATCCCGCATGCTGTCGTGGTGGATCGCCAGTATTTGGCCGGTTTCCTGCGGTACGGCGAGCCGGTCGGCGACGTGTTCGGAGCCTGCCGGCAGCACCCGTTCCAGGTCGGCGACGAATTGGCCGGGGTCGATGTCGCCCACGGCGACGAACCAGCCGCCGCCCGGGGTGATCGCGCTGTGCAGCGTGTGGCAATCGACGGGGTCCGCCGGGGCGAGACAGTGGGTGAGGTGCCGGCGCAGCGCGTCGTCCATGACCCGGCTCGGGTCGCGGTGCCGCGGGGGCGCCGGGGGTGACAGGCCGGCGTCCTCCGCGGGAGCCAGGACCTTCGCCAGCAGGGACAGCCAGCCGGGCACACCGGCGGCCAGAGCGTATCCGGCGAGATCGACCCACTGGCCGTCCGTGGTGATCTCCAGCGCGCCGCCCAGCGCCGACCGCGTCACCGCACCCGTCCGCGCGGCGAGGTGGCGGACCAGCGTCTCCACCTGCTCGGGATGCCGCCGGCAGGCGGCGTTGACCGGCAACCGCAGGCGAAGCTCCACCAGCGGGGTCCGCTGGTCCCGGACCGCCGCCACCCGCATGCCGCCGGCCAACGTGACGTCGCGGCGCGGCGTGTGGCCGGGGGCGATCCGCACGCCGAGCGGAGGCACCGGGCGGACGGCGGCGGAACCGCGCGCCGGTCCGGCCACTGAGCGGGGTGCCTCCGCCGACGGCGGATCGTCGGATTCGCAGCCGGGCTCGGGGCGGGTTCTGAGCGGCCCCGGCACCAGCGCGAGGACTCCTTTGGCCCCGGTATGCAATCCCCGCGCGGCGGCGGCGACCCGCTCGCGGCTCACCACTTCGAACAGGCCGGGAATCTCGTCGAGGAGTTCGGCACGGCCGAAGAGCAGCTCCATCCGGCCCAGCGCCCGGCAGCGGGCGAACATGTCCGCGTGCTCCCGGTGGTGTTCGGTGACCAGGCGGCGGACGGCCTGCGCCCGTACCTGATCGGGGGCGATGCCGCCGGCCCAGGCGGACCACCGTTCCGTCAGCGTCCGCACCGTCCGCCGTGGCTCGGCCTCCGGCGCCACGAGGGCGGTGATGACGAGGGCGTCGGGGCTCCGCGCGTCGAGCGGCCCGAAGACCCCGCAACTGGCCGACAGCGCGTAGACCTCCGGGAGATCCGCCCCCTGATGGCCGATCATCTCCGCGAGTACCGCATGTGCCAGATATCCCGGCAGGTCGGCGGCCGGATCGGGCAGCCGGTACCCAAGGGCGATCGCCGTGGCGGACACCCCTGGCTCGGTGTAGGTCACCCACCGGTCCTCGTCGAGCTCCGGTTCGCGGAGATCGGGCAGCGGCGGCACCGGGCGTGGCGCGATGTCCCCGAAGTGCCGTTCGACCAGCGCCAGAACGTCCTGCGCCGGATGGCCGGCGATCACGGTGACGATCGCGTTGCCGGGGGCGTAGTGCGTGTCGAAGAACTCCGCGCAGTCGGCCAGGGTGGTACGGCGCAGCCGATTCAGCCGGCCGTACCCGTCGTGGGCGTTGGCGAAGCGCCGGAAGAGAACGCCGGGGAGCAGCGGCCACGGGAACCCGCCGTACGGCCGGCCGGTCACCGCGTCGTGGATCTCCATCTCGATGCCGTCGAGTTGCCGGGCGAGCGTCTCCTCGGTGAACCGCGGCGCGCGCATCCGGTCGGCCTCGCTGAACAGCGCCTGCTCCAGGGCCTCGGCCGGGACGATCTGGTGGTAGTCGGTGTAGTCCTGGTGGGTGGTGCCGTTGGCGTTCCCGCCAAGCCGGTGGATGTGGTCGAAGAACCGCCCGTCCGGCAGATTCTCGCTGCCCCGGAACATGAGGTGCTCGAACAGATGGGCGAAGCCCTCCCGGCTCGGCCGCTCGGAGCGGTAGCCGACCCCGTAGTGGACGCAGACCGCGGCACGCGGCGCCCCCGGCCGGTGTTCGACGAGCACCCTCAGTCCGTTGGGAAGCGTCCACCTCGACAGATGGTTCGCGGGCATGGGTTCTCCATCGCTACAGGTCGATGAGGTATTGCAGGAACTTGCGGTAGTGGTCGAAGTCGTACTGGTAGCCGGCGAAGTACGCCGCGATGTCGTGGACGTGCAGCAGGATGCGCAGCGCCGCGTACCGGTTCCACTCCGGGCCGAGGTCGCGGTCGTACCCTTCGAAGAGCGCGTTGATCAGGGCCTGCCAGCCGTGCTGGTCGCCGCCCACCTGCCACTGCAGTTCGGCCAATTCACCGATCAGCCAGCCGACGTCGAGGTACCAGGGGGCGGCGCAGACGTCCTCCCCGATGAGCAGGTCGCCGGCGCCCGATTCCCCGTCGATGGCCAGCGCGCCGAATCCGGCCGCACCGTGCGCGAGGGTGACGCCGGTGTCGGTGCGGACCGCGTCGTACCAGGACCGGACCCGTTGCCAGCGTTCCTCGCCGAGCCGTTGCCGGAACTGTCCTTGGGCGTAGGCGGCGCGCGGGCTGGTCGCGCGACCGGCCAGCCAGTCGCCGAGGCGGACCAGCCCGCGCGCCGGCCGGCCGACGAGGTCCGCCGGCGGCTCCTGGTCGTGGACGGCGCGCAGCAGGCGGCCCAGGTCGTGCAGGGGCTTTTCCAGCCTGTCGTGGTCTCCGGGCCGCATCAGCCGGCGCGCGGCCGACTCGCCGCCGCGCACGTCGTAGATCCGCGCGTCGCCGGCGGCCGTGCCGATCGCGAGCCGGCAGGTCCCCACCTCCCCGATCGCCGCCAGCGCGTCGCGTGTCTCGCCGGTGAGCGGGCTGAACGGCGCCGGGGCGAACGGCCCGGGGGCGCGGCGCCACCGGTATCCGCCGGTCGCCATGGAGTGGATGGAGGTGTGGAGCAGGCCGGTGCCGTACGTGGTGGACGGCTCGGCGCCGTCGTCCTCCGGCTCCTCGGGGGCCGTCAGTTCGGCGAGGCGCTCGGTGAGCAGGTGCAGCACCTCCGGCAGGGGCGGCGGCACCCACGCGTCGTCCCGCCCGGTGAACAGGCTGCGTCCGCGACCGGGCGGGATCAGCACGATGTTGGGCCGGGCCGCGAGCGCCGCCCAGTGCTGCCGGCACGCCGCGCTCTCCAGTCCGCCCGGGGGCAGCGCGGGGGCGACGACGACCGGGGCGTTCGTGCACTGGGCGGCGAGCAGGGCAGGGGTGTCCGCCAGTCCCAGCGCCAGCCGTGCCATGAACTGCAGCGTGGCGGGGTAGACGACGACGGCCTCGGCCCAGTCGGCCCACTCGACGTGCCGCGCCGTGGCCTCCTCGCCGGGCCAGGCGTCGAGGAGGACGTCGGTGGCGAGCCGGCCGCCCAGCGCCTGCCGGGTGACGAACCGTTCCGCGCTCCTGGTCACGACCACCTTGACCGCCAGCCGCGGGTACTGCATCCGCAGCAGGTCGAGCCAGTACGGCATCGAGGAGGCGTAGGCGGAACCGGCGCACACCAGCAGCAGCCGGGAGACGCCCGGTTCGGAGGTCGGGGTGTCGCACTCCTCGATCACGGCGTGACCATCTCCATGAGGGCGTCGAGTTCCTCCAGCGAGGCCCGGTCGCCGTACCGCATGTGGACGCCGGTGACGTTCAGCACGATCTCGTCCACGCCGGCCTGGAAGAACTCCTCCAACTGCACGGTCAGCCCGGCGGCGTCGCCGTACAGGAAGGCGTGGCCGTCGACCAGGGCGGCCGCGTTGCCCGCCGGGTCGTCGCGGGACACCTGGATGCCCGAGCGCCGGAGCATGTCGGCGTAGTGCGCCAGTTGGGTGTGCCCGCTGCTTCCCAGCATCGCCAGCTCGAACGGGTCGCGGTCCGGCCCGGCCAGCGCCAGCGGGACCATCGCGACGATCCGCGGCATGGCGCGTCCGGCGGACTGGGCGCCGGCCCGCAGCGCCGGAACGAGGGTGTCCCTGATGTACGCCGCGGGCGTCAGCCATGTGATCGCGACGTCGGCGACCTCTCCGGCGAGCCGGGCCATGGCCGGGCGCAGCACGCCCAGGCCGATCTCCACCGGTGGCCGGGGCAGTTGGCCCAAGCCCGACCGGCAGGTGAAGTGCTCTCCGACGTGGTCGACCTCCCCCTTGCCGAGCAGTTCCCGCATGACGTGGACGTACTCGCGGACCGCGCCGAGCTGGCTGCGGTACGGCGCGGCGAGGGTGCTCCGCTGGAACGGGAGCGACCCCGGCCCGAAACCGGCCACCACCGGATGCCCGGTGCAGACGGCGAGTTCGTGAGCCTGCACCGCGGCCTGGTAAGGGTGGCGCAGCGCCATCAGGGTGACCCCGATGCCCGCCGGCACGCGAAACCCGCTCGCGGCCAGGTGGGTGAAGTCCTGGAAGGGGTCGTTGGCGGGGGCCTGGCCCTGCCACAGCCTCCCCGCCGCGCTCCACTGCGTGAGCGCGGCGTACGGCAGCATCCGCTCGGGGCGCTGGGGCACGAACGGCATCAGGATGGAGTAGGTGTTCATCGGTCGGCTCCCGCCATGGCCGCGACCGTCTCGTCGGCGATCTTGAGGGCCTGCCCCTGCACCAGCTCGGCGTACCGCGGGCAGGTGAGCATGAGATCGTCGTGGCAGCCCTGGGCCACCACCTCGCCCGCGTCCATCACGATCACGTGAGCGGCGTGCCGGACGGTGGACATGCGGTGGGCGACCACGAGCACGGCGCGTTCGCGTGCCATGTCGTCGACCAGGCCGCGCAGGAGCTGTTCGTTGACGCTGTCGAGCTGCGATGACGGCTCGTCCAGCAGGATCAGGGGGGCGTCGGACAGACTGGCCCTGGCGAGGGCCAGCCGCTGCCGCTGCCCACCGGACAGGTCGTGGGCGCCGCCCAGGACCGTGTCCAGCCCTTCCTCCAGGAGCGCGCTCTCCTCCAGGCCCACCCGGCGCAGCGCGTCGACCAGGGCCTCGTCGTCCACGGGGACGTCCTGGCCGAGCGTGAGATTGTTGCGGACCGTGTCACGCAGCAGGGTGTTGCCCTGGTCCACATAGGCGAGCCGGCGGCGGAGCGCCTCCAGCGGCCAGCGGGTGGCGTCCTGGCCGAACACCTCGATCCGTCCCGAGTCGGGGTCCATGAAACGTTCGATCAGTCCGAGAACGGTGGTCTTGCCGGAACCTGAGAGGCCGACCATCGCGGTCAGCCCGCGCGCCGGGACCTCCAGGTTCACCTGCCGCAGCACCGGCTCCTCGCCATAGGCGAAGGTCACCCCCTCGAACCGGACCGCCGGAGCGTGCTCGTCCGGCACCACGTCGCCGTCACCGGCGGCGCGTTCCGCCTGCTCGACCGGCAGGGCGAACAGGTCGTCGAACCGCTTACGCGCCGCCAGGCCCATCTGGACGGTGTTCGTCGCGGACATCGCCATGATCAACGGTGCGACGAGCTGGAAGAGGTAGAGCAGGAAGGCCACGAACGAGCCGAGGGAGAGGTCTCCGCTGACGATGCGCGCGCCGCCACCGAGGATGACCGCCACCAGGGCCACCTGCTGGCCCAGGGTGATCACCGGCACCATCAGCGCCTCAAGGCGGGAGGCGCCGATCTCCGTCTCGGCGATCCGATCCGCCTGGCCGGAGAGCCGCGCGGACACCGCGTCCTCGGCCCCGTGCGCCTTGATGATGGTCAGCGCCTCCATCGCCGCGACGAAGTCCTCGGTGAGCGCGCCGACCCCTTCCTGGATGGCCAGGTACTTACGGCGCAGGCCGACCACCACGACCGTCACGATGCCCAGGGCCACGAGGAAGGCGCCGAGGGTGATGAGGAGCAGGACCCAGTCCAGCACACCCATGATCACCAGGGTGCCGACCAGGGTGATCATGGCCATCGGGATCTGGATCGGCCCGACGTCGATGATGCTCTTCACCGCGCCGGCGTCCGAGGTGAGCCGCGTCGCGAGGTTGCCCGTGCCTTCCTCACGCGCGGCCCGGACGCCCAGTCGCAGCGAGTGCCGCATGGACCGCACCCGCAGCCGGCAGACCAGCCGGTGTCCCATCCGGGAGAGCAGATAGGTGCCGGCGGCGTTGGCGGTACCGGACCCGATGCCGACGGCGATCATGAGCCAGGTCCATCGGCTGAAGCCCTCGCCCTGCTGGATGGCGGAGAGCAGGTGGCCGACCGTCCAGGGAAGCAGCAGGGTCCCCGCCGTGGAGGCCAGGGCGAGCAGCATGATGGAGGCGAGCCGGACGCGCCTGCCGCGGAATATCTCCCGCAGGATGAGCAGGCGCTCCGGCCGCCCATCGGTATTCGTGTTCGGTGTTTCCGGGATGTGCATGAGTCAACTCCGTTGGCCGCGTAGACAGTCCTGGACGGTGATGCGCCGGCCGGCGTGCAGGAACACGGTGGTGTAGGTCGTGCTGCTGGTGCGGATCAGTCCCCGGACGGTGAGCAGCATGAGCGCGTACGCCACACCCACCTGCCACCACGGGACGTCGGTGTGGGCCATCCGCACGGGCATCGTCGTCCAGGAGAAGCCGGGGATCACGGAGACGACCGCGGTGACCGTCTCGTTCGCCCCGAGGACGACCATCGCCGGGCCGAAGACGCCGAGCAGTTGCACCAGCGACACCGGCGTCCCGGTGTGGTGAACGTCGTCGGGCACGGACACCAGCGAGCCGGCGATGGCGTAGAGGCCGGTGAAGAGGATGAAAGCCGGGACGAACCAGAGCACGAGATTCGCGGCGACGGCGAGCACGTCGCCGGGGCGATCGAAGACTCCGGCGCCCAGCGCGAGCGCCGCCGCGGCGGCGAACGCGGCGAGGATCTGCCCCAGCGCCGCGGCCCCCACGCCGATGATCTTTCCTGTCAGCAGTTGCCAGGCGTCGATCTTGAGGAGCAGCATCTCGGCGAGGCGGCTGGTCTTCTCCTCGACCACGACGCGCATGATGGAGTTCCCGAAGAACATCATCATGATGAGCAGCATGGACACGCCCGCGACGGCGGCGAGCGTGCGCTCCTGGAGCAGCGCGACGTCGGCGGTGAGCGGGACCACCCGCAGCGGCGGCGACGCGTTCGCGACGGCGTCGGGCGGCGTGCCGAGCCGCGTCAGCCTCTCGGCGTAACCGGCGGTCACGTACGCCTGCCGGAGCAGCCGGCCCAGCCCCGGGTCGAGAGTCCAGGACACCAGGATCTCGCCGCCGGCCGCCACCGCCGCGTCCACCCGGCCCTCCCGTACGGCGGAGCGGGCGTCCCGCACCGAGGCGAAGCGCTCCACCTTCACCTCGCGCTCCAGCGCCGTGACCAGGTGCGGCCGGTCCCCGACCACGCCCACGGCGGGCGCGGCATCGCGGTTGCCGCCAAGGTAGGCGACCGTGCCCAGGGCGAGGCAGATGAGCAGCACGGTGAGGAAACCGGACGTCCAGAAGGCGTTCTTACGCCACTGGTTCCGCAGCTCGTGCCTGGCCACGATCCCGATCAACCGCCATTCGCCGAGATCACGGCGTGCCGTAGGTCCCAGGACCCGGGTCACCGGCCGGCTCATCGGGAGAGTTCCCGGTAGACCTCGGCCAGCGTCCACCCGCTGGGGCCTTCCTGCTGGAGGCTCTCGCGCAGCTCCGCCACCGTCCCCACCGCGACCTGCGCACCGTCCCGGATGATCGCGACCCGGTCGCACAGCCGTTCCACCAGGTCGAGCTGGTGGCTGGAGAAGAGCACGGGGATGCCGCCGGCGGCGAATGCCCGCAGCACCTCGACCATCGCGTCCACCGCGTGAAGGTCCAGGCCGGAGAACGGCTCGTCCAGGATCAGCAGCTCCGGGTCATGGATGACCGCGGCGATCAGTTGCACCTTCTGCTGGTTGCCCAGGGACAGGTCCTCCAGTTTGTCGTTCGCGGCGGCCTTCACCTCCAGCCCTTCCAGCCACTCGCGGGCGCGGCGCTCGGCCTCCTCCTGCGGGACGCCGCTCAACATCGCGAAGTAGACGAGCTGGTCGAGGGGGCGCTGCTTCAGGTACAGACCGCGATCCTCGGGCATGTACCCGATCCGGCGCCGGGCGGCGGCGTCCATCGGTGCCCCGTTCCAGCGCACCTCGCCCGCGTCCGCCGTGGTGACGCCCAGCACGATCCGCATGACCGTCGTCTTGCCCGACCCGTTCGCGCCGCACAGGCCGAACAGCTCACCGGGTCGTACGGCGAGCGTCAGCCCGCGGAGCACCTGCTTGCCCTCGAAACGCTTCTCAAGGCGGTCCAGAACCAGCATGTCGCGATCCCGCCCGCGCTCAACCGGAGAATTCCAGCAGCGACCTGAACGGCGTGCCCGCGCCCTGCCAGGTGAGCCGTAGTCCGGCCTGCTGCGCGAGCGCCACCAGCTCCGGCACGGTCCGCACCGGCGCGGGCATGAGGGCGCGCAGCATCAGCTCCGTCCTGGCGCCTGCCAGGCCGCCGCCGCGTACGTCGAGGTTCACCTCGGCCAGCAGCACCTTGCCCGACGGGCCGGCCGCCTCGGCGCAGCGCCGCAGGATGGCGACCGCCTGCTCGTCGGTCCAGTCGGCGAGGATCGCCGACAGCAGGTACACGTCCCGGCCGGCCGGCAGCGGATCGAAGAAGCTGCCCACCACGGCCGTGCACCGGTCGCCCAACCCGGCGTCGGCGAAGTTCTTCGACGCGAGCTCCGCCGAGTTCTTCAGGTCGAGGAGCGTACCGCGCAGGTGCGGGTGGCGACGTAAGAGGTTGATCAACATGGCGCCGCTGTTGCCGCCGACGTCCACCACGTCGCGCGCGCCGCTCCAGTCGTAGCCGTGGACGACGATCTCTCCGTCGAAGACGAGATTCTCGGAGAAGTTCCGCATGAGCGACCCGGCGAACTCGGGATCGTTGTTGACGCTCTCCCAGTACCCCTTCTCCAGGGGTACGGCGTGCGCCGGCTCACCGGTCCGCAGGGTGTGGACCAGGTTCACCATCGCCGCGTCGCCCCGCCCCACCATGCCGGTCATGCTGAGGTGATCGCGGAGGCTCGTCGGGTGGTCGCTCAGCAGCGGCGCGCCGAGCTCCGCGACGCCGTACCGGCCATCCGCTTCAGGCTGGAGCACGCCGAGTGAGGCGAGGTAGCGCAGGAGGATGTCCATCAAGTCGGGGCGGGCGCCGCAGCGCCGCGCCAGCTCGCCGGGGTCCGCCGCGCCCGCCGCGATGTGGTCGGCCACCTTGAGGGTCGCCGCGGCGCGGATCGCGGCCGGCCGCAGCAGGTCCGCCATGTCGGCCAGCGTTTCCGCGAGGGTGTGGTTCTCCATCGGATTCTCCGTTGCTCAGAGCCGTCGAGACTCGCCGGGGAGCTGGGCACGCTCACACGTCCGGGATCGTGCCCAGCCCCGGTTCACCACGGGCGTCCGCGACCTACCTGAAGGTCAGCAGCCGTGTACCATGGTGATCTTGCTGATCAGCTGGCCCGACATCCAGCTGACGCCCAGACTGCAGATGAACGTCGTCGCCGGCGCGTCGCCTGCGGCGCGCAACTCCAGCTCCGGGGGATCGACGTAGGAGTCGTAACCGGCGACCAGGTCGGTGATGACTGCGCTTTTCACCTCTACACCTCCTTTCGAAAGATCGGAAGCCTCTCCTTTCCCGATGGGAAAGGGGTCTGTTCGGCCTTGCCGCGGCCGGCGCACCTTGTCGGGAATTCGATGGCCATTCGGCGGCATGGCACCCGCGGGATTCCCGCTTCGCGTCAGCAGGCGACCTCGTAGGTGACGCCGCTGACGAAGCTGACGACCACCCCGGAAGCCGCCTTGCAGGCGTTGGAGCTCTTCATCGCGCTCACCGCGGAGACGCAGATCCAGCTCGTCGCCGGGGCGCCGGCGGCGGCGCTGATGTTCAGCTCCTGGACGTCGGTGTAGGCGTCGTAGCCGGCGACGAGCTCGGTGATCGCTGCGCTCTTCTTCATTTTCTGTAACCTCTCTGTGTCGTGTACTGAACCGGTCCGGGGAGTGCGCATACTCACCCCCTGGAGCAATTTCGGCCGGGGGCGGCCGAAGCCTTAACTGGCGGGCGAGTCGAGATTCCGCGACGGATCGCCGGGGTCGATGTTCGCCTCTATGAATGACGACCTGATCGCGGCGATGAGGGTGTCCTCCTCGCCGGATGTGTCCACCAGGACCTGCGCCAGGACGCTGGCCCGGTGCTGGCCGAAGCTCAGAGCGTCCATGCCGGGGCGCCGATCACCCGGTTCCCAGGCCATCGCGACGCCGGGGGCCAGCCGTTCCGCGAACAGCGAGGTCCCAGAGCCGACGCCGGCCATACCGCGGACCAGGTCGGCGACGCTCTTGGCGGCCTGCCGGAACTCCGAATCGAGGTAGACCACCAGGGCGTCCTGGCGGGGATAGAGGTGCTTGGACGAGAGCACCTTCGCCCGGTACGCCACCTGCTCCCGCTCCAGGTGCGTGAGCACCCGCCCCCAGATCTCCGGCGAACCGTCCCAGTCCGCGATGTGCACGTACACCCGCAGCACGTTCCCGGACCGGCGCGGCCTGGCGCCGTCGACCAGGAAGAATCCGGGGGACAGTGCCGGACGCCGTGACGTGGTGGTCACGGTGACCACGTCACCGGCGGCCAACTTCCGCTCGGCGTGCCGGATCCGGTCCAGTGGCATCCAGACCCGGACCCCGGCCAGCTCCACCAGGAGCTGCCGGCCGGCCTCGGTCTCCCGCTCGGCCGCGCACACCACGGCCGGGGCGACGGTCTCGCGGTGCGGCACGGCCTGGTCCAGCACCCGCTCGAACTCCTCGTCCCGAATCCGGAGCGGAAACCGCCTGTCGTGCGTGTCCTGCCCGGCGTGCAGGATCTCGTAGAACGCGTCGGCGAGCATGCGGCGCAGCTCAGGCGGATCGTCCGCCTGGATGTCCCGGGTGCCGACGACCGCGCTCAACCGGTCGGGCGCGACGGTGACCTGCCGCACGGCCGCCAGCAGGGCGGGAGAGATCTGATCAGCGGTCACCATGACTCCTCGAAACCCAGAGTCGCGGCGAATCGGTGCGGATCCATGAGCGCGCGGCGGCCCACACCCGCGGCGGCCCGTTCTATTCCAGAAAGCCGGGCGCTGCCCGCCGCGCCGGCGATCAGACGGTCCAGAAGGTGCCAGCCGGCGAAGGCGGTCGCGCGGACCGGCATGGCGTCGTCGATGTCCTTCCGCACCGACCGGTAACCGCGCCAGAAAGCGTGGACGAGCGGGAGCAGCCTTTCCAGTTTCTCCGCGCCTCGCGCGAGCACCTGTTCGTGCGTGAGTTCGAGGTCGATGAAGGACGAATCGGCGTCTCCGCGGCTGGTGACGATGTCCAGCACCGAGCGGTAGAGCCATTCTCCGGCGAACGCGCCGACGTCGCGCGCCGGATCGGCCAGGCGGAACTCCTCCCAGTCGGTGACGCGGATCACGTCGGAGACGAGAATCTGGTCGACACGGAAATCGCAGTGCGACGGGACCCGCGGGGCGACCGACTCCCGTTCGAGCTGCTTCCCGATCGCCGTGGTGAGGTCGGAGTCCTGCTGCATGAGCCGCCACGCCGACAGCCCGGCGAAGGTGAGTCCGTCGAAGACCGGCAGGGGCAGTCCCTCGAGAAGGGAGAGTTCCGGCAGCAGGGGCGGCGACCGGTCGATGTGGTCGCCGATCCCGGGATCGGCGTCGTGCAAGGTGCCGATCACCCGGCCCAGCCGTTCCGCCAGGTCCTCGTCGAAGTCCTCGTCCACCATGAGCCGGGCGCCGGTCTTCGCGTCTTCGACGCTCTCGAACACGACGAGGTCGGCCGCCAGGTCGGAGCCGAGGAACGCCGGGGCATGGGGCGCGAATGCCGGGTTGTCGCCGAGGAAACGCTCGAACGACAACAGCCGGCTCATGCGCTCCCGCACATCGGCGGAGGGGCCCACGAGGCGCTTGACGAATATGCTGCGGCCGCCTTGGGTGCGCCCCGTCCAGACGTCGTTTCGCCCCACCGGAGCCGACAGCGACTCGCGGATGAACGGCCCCACGCCCAGCCTCGTCAAAAGCGCGTCCACGGCGGGGAACCGGCTCAGGTCCACGGGCTGGAATTCGAGCACTGCTTTGGACTTGCTTTCTGTCGGGGAGGCTTTCTGATTCTCTGCCAATGTTTTCACCATCGCACGCTGGTACGGAGACCTCCGCGTTCTCCCGGGGTAACCATTTCCCCCCGGGGATTCGGAAGCCGCAGAATCGGACGACTGGAATCAATATCGCGCCGGCGGCGACCGGAAGCCATCCGCCGGTCGTCGGGCGCGACCCGCCATATGACGGGTTTCTTGCGGCAGATCCTGCCGAGCGGCGGGAGTGCCACTGTCGATGAGCCCCCGCGACCGAGCCGGACCTCCCGCCCACTACTTGTCGATATTCAATTCGGCTGCTTACGCTGCACACATGGAAAACGTGAACCCCGGCCCCCGGGTGAACCTGGACAACGGTGAGTCCTCTGCCGGAACGGCGGAGCGCATCGTCGGCCCATGGTGGTATCACGTGGGCCTAGGGGCGTCGCTCACGTTCGCGTTCGTCTCCATGAGCCTGCGCTTCGCCGGCTTCGGGGTGCCGATCGCCTTACTCGTGGCGCTCGCGCTGAACAGAGCGCGCCGACGGGCGACCGGCGTCTCCCGCGACCGCTACACGGCCACCCCCGGCTCGCGGCGGCTGTCGGGGGTCTTCGGGCTGATCTTCGTCGGGCTGGCCGCCCTCGGGATGTACCTCGAATGGGGAGCCGGCGTCCGGTTCGCCATCGCGGGGGCCGGGGTGCTGATCGGGGTCGGCACGATCGTCATGGGGTACCGCGTGGACGACGCCGTACGGCGGGAGCTGCGGACAGCCCGCTGAGGTGGGCCGACCCGCGCCCCGGACCGGCTGCGCGTCCCCGGCGTGCTCGGCCCGGTCACCCGCACCGTCAGGCCGGCTGCCCGCTGGGCGAGCCCTCCAGAGCACCGGTGAACGTCGCGTCCAGCAGACCGGCCCGGTACGCGATCATCGCGGCCTGCACCCGGTTCGTGACGCGGAGCTTGCTCAAGATGGCGCTGACGTAGTCCTTCACCGTCCCGGTGCCGAGCAGCAGGCGCCGTCCGATGTCGGCATTGGACAGGCCCGCGGCCATCATCGTCAGCACGTCGTGCTCGCGCGTGGTCAGGCCGGCGGTCAACCGCCGTGCCTCCGTGGCGACGCCGGCCCGAGGCTCCTGTCGCTCCAACTCGGCGAGGAGCTGGGCGACGGCCAGCGGTGACAGGACGGTCTTTCCCAGGACCAGCGCCGACACCGACGCTATGAGCTCCTCGGGTCTGCCGTCCCTGGAGAGGAAGCCGGAGGCTCCCATGCGCAGGGCGCGCACCACGCAGACATCGACGGACGAGGTGGTGAGCACCGCCACCCGTGGCGGGTCCGGCAGTGACAGCAGGACTTTCAGTACGGCGAAGCCGTCCATGCTCCGCATCCCGAGATGCAGGAGCACGACGTCCGGGCGCCGCCGCCGGGTCTCGCCCACCGCTTCGGCGCCGTCCACCGCGACGGCCTCGAAACCTTGGACCGAGCCGATGATCAACAGCAGGCCGGCTCGTAACAGGGACTCGTCGTCAACGATCAGAATACGTGTCACACCAACCGTCTCCGTGATGATGCTGATCCTGGACAGGGACTCACCGACGGCACCTACTCAGTTGGGCTCGCCGGCGTCCTGCGGTGCGTTTCGGGCGGCGTCCTGTTCGGCGAACGCGCGTCTGGCCGCCCGCACCTGGATGAAGAGGATCACCACGATCGTGCCCAGGGAAATCCACAGGGCATAGTGCGTGATGGTCTCCGCCAGATCGACCCCCGGCCGGCCGAGTGAATACCCGAGGCCGGCGAAGAGCCCCGCCCACGCGAGTGACGCCGACAGGTGGAGCACGAGAAAGGTGGCCAGGCGCATCCGTGCCCACCCTGCGGCCGCGTAGGCGAGCGCCGAGGGCACGAACGGCAGGTGAGCGAGGAGAACAGCGGCCCACACGAGCCAGTTCTTGGACGGGTCGCGGTTGAGGAGCAGCCGCGCCTTCCTGCCCTCGGCCGAGCCGAGGAAGTACCGCACGATCCGCTCGCCCCACAGCTTGCCCGCCCACCAGAAGATCCAGGAGAACTTCATCAGCCCGAACACCCCCGCGGCCACGACGAGGGCGATCGGAGCCTCGCCGACGCGGGCGAAGGCGGCCGCGATCGCTATCGAGGACTGCGTGCCGGTCATGGCCTCCAGCAGGATCGGGTTCGTGCCGATCAGCCAGGGCTTGAGCGGCCACATGAGCAGGGAGTAGGCGAAGACCGCCAGCATGCCGTACCAGCAGATCAGGTCGCTTCGCGAGGGTGTGCCCTCCCACGGCGACCAGGACTTGGCGCTCGGGCCTTTGCGGCTTCCCGCGGTCACGTTCTCTCCCGCCTTCCGGGGGCGTCCTGCCTCATCCGGACCGGACCGCCAGATGCCTTGAGCGGGACCGTGCCGTCGTGCACTTCGATCGCCGTGAGCGCGGCCGGGATGCCAGAAATCGACGTCGCCGCTTCTGCTGCACGGCCACCGGATAAGACGACCATTGCCGGGTACCTCCATTGTAGAAAAGATCAGTCACGGCATGGGAGATGCTAGTTCGCATAGGCCGGCGTGCACCCGTCCTATTGGGGCCTGACCTAATGCGGACACCTCTCCATTCATGGCCGTATGTCTTTCACGGCGATCCTGGGCGGTTTTCAAGTGCCTGTCATGCGCACGGATAAGCGGTATGACAGGCCAGGTATCAATAGCACCGGCCCCAGAGGCCGCCTCCTTGAGAAAGGCTTCGGCGTCCACGGCGGCCACCCGAGCGTGCACGTCCCCGGCCGCGCCGGTCGGCGCAGTGCCGGTAACCGGTGCGCACGGCCCGCAGCGGGCTTTCAGCCGGCGCGCCTCCGCCGGCGTCACAGGTCAGCGCCGTAGGCACCCTCCGCACGACCGGGGTTGCGCTCTCCGATCATCATCCGCGAGAATCTTGCACACCCGTGTCCCGGGGTTGGAGGCGGCGCTGATGCTGGTGTCACTAGGGTTGGATCCGTTTGCCGAGCGCGTCTACCGATTACTCCTGACGAAAACCGGTCTCGATGTGGTTCTCGTCGCACAAGAGCTGGCGGTC
Source organism: Thermocatellispora tengchongensis (assembly GCF_014202315.1). Classification (GTDB taxonomy): domain Bacteria; phylum Actinomycetota; class Actinomycetes; order Streptosporangiales; family Streptosporangiaceae; genus Thermocatellispora; species Thermocatellispora tengchongensis. Next base: position 148,251 of record NZ_JACHGN010000028.1, read on the forward strand.
ACCGAACAGCAGGTCCAAGAAGCGCTTGAGCACCTGACCGAGCTGGGATTACTCCTTCCGTCCTGGGAGTCGCCGGGAGGCTATCGCCCGGTAAGCCCACAGGTCGGACTCCTGAAGCTGCTCCAGCATCGGCAGGCAGAGGTACAGCAGCGCCAGAAACAGATAGCCGATGCGGAAACCGCGATCGCAGCGCTCATAAGCGAATACTCCGAACTCCATCCTGTCGCCCAGCATCCCCGCGCGCAGTCCGTGCTCGGTATGGACGCCATACATCGCCAAATCGAGAGATTGGGGATGAACGCCGTCTACGAAGTCGCCAGCATGGTGCCCGGCGGCGCTCAGGAGCCCTCACTCATCGAAGCGGCCAAAATAGTGGACCGCCAGGTGCGGGACCGAGGGGTGGCAATTCGCACCCTCATTCTCGACAGCATCAGGAACGATCCCCCGACACTGGCCTACGCTGAATGGCTGGTCGACATCGGCGCCGAGGTCCGCACAGCTCCGACCCTGCCCATCAGAATGCTGGTCTACGATCGGAAGATCGCCTTTCTTCCACTGGATTCCAGCAATACGCAGGCGGGTGCCGTACAGGTCTCCGACAACGGGACCATCACAGCGGTCCTCGCTCTGTTCGACCGGATCTGGGACGCCGCGATACCGATCAGGACCCCGCTGCCCAAGGACGAATCAGGGTTACTGCCTCAAGAACGTCAACTCCTAAAGCTCCTCGCACAGGGAATGACGGACGAGGCGGCCGGGCACCATCTCGGACTGTCCCAGCGAACGGTACGGCGCATGATGGCCGGGATCATGGAGCGGCTCGGCGCACGCAGCCGCTTCGAAGCGGGGCTCCGTGTGGCGGAGATGGGCTGGCTCTAGTGCGGTGACCACCACACCGGGCCGACGCCATGATGTGGCGCAGGCCGTATGGGTGTCCGCAACCGGTGGACCTACGTGGTCACCGCACCGGCCGGCATCGCCCGGACTCGTGCGACATCTGCCACCCGCGGTATTCCTCCGTCACTTGCCTGGTTCAAGAGGTATCGGTCCTAGTTCTGCGCCGCATCTACCGCAATCGCTTCTAGGCCAGCCCCAAATGTTGCCACCCTCCACGTCGTCGGCCGCGAGGAAAGACTGCGGCCGATCGCCGGTGCTCACTGAAACGCCCCCCGCTATGGCGGCGACGGCGATTGCGACGGCGATATTGCGGATCAAGCGCATTTCTTCTTCTCCTCCCTTACACCGGTGCCCGGCTTGACACACCCCAGTATGGCCGGCGGCTCGCGACTTCAGGAGATCTTGCGCGTGACCTAAATGGGCCTGACCTAATCAGCCCCGCATGCGGTTCCGTGCCCACTGCGTCACGGAGGGTGGCACCGGCAGCGGTTGGGCACCGAGATGCCCTGCCCGATGAGTACTCCAGCCCGTCCCGGATCGCCCATGCCGATGATGACCTCGGCTTCGAGCAGCCGACTCGGGGCCGCAGGGCACATCGACAGCGCAGGTGCCCAGCGTACGGTCACACGCGGCTTCTGCCGGCAGCCCGACCGCCCCACGATCACGCCGGCCGCCTTGCCCGCGGCGTACCCTATGACGAGCCTCGGGCATTGCCGGGGATCGAGGGAGCATCGAGCAGAGAACGCATGCTTCTCCACCTATCGGCGGCAGCGCGTCAGCAGGCCGCCGGTAAACCAGTGGCGTCCCCGTGGACGAGCCTCATAGCTTGTGCATTCGTGACTGAGGATCCGAAGAAGCGCCCCCGACACGACCTCGGCCGGGTGTTCAACGAGGTGCCGGAACTCTACGACCGGGTCCGGCCGGGATACCCCGACGAGTTGTTCGCGGACCTCGGCGCCATCACCGGCCTGGACGAAAGGTCGTCGGTGCTGGAGGTGGGCTGCGGCACCGGCCAGGCGACGCGCTCGCTGGCAGCACTCGGATGCTCGGTGACCGCCATCGAGCCGGGCGCGGACATGGCCGCACTCGCCCGCCGTCGGATGGCCACCTTCCGCAACGTCGAAGTCGAGGCATCGACGTTTGAGGAATGGGACGACCGCGGCCGACGCTTCGATGTCCTCGTGGCTGCGTCGTCGTGGCACTGGGTCGACCCGTCGGTCGGCTGGCAGCGAGCACACGACGTGCTCAATCCCGGAGGCTGGGTGGCGCTGCTCGGCAACGTCGTCGTCCGCAGGCCCGGAGAGCCGGAAGTCTACGCCGAGACCGCCGATCTCCACGAGCGGTTCTGCCCCGGCAACCCCGGCTGGGGTCATCCGCCGCTGGAGGACGACGTACGCACCACCGACGAGGGCTGGGGCCTGGTCGAGGATCCCGGAGGATTGTTCGGCCCAACGATCGTGCGCTGGTACCCGACCGTTCAGTGGTTCAACGGGGACGGCTTCGCCGATCTCCTTCGCTCCACGTCGCTGTATCGAAGGCTCGCCCCCGACGTCCGTGAGCCCCTGCTCGACGCCATCGCCGAGCGCATCCGTACGCGGATGGGCGACCGCGCATCACGCCGCTATCTGAGCGTCCTCCGCGTCGGCCAGCGCGCCCAATGAGTGCAGGGACCGATCCCCGAACCACCGCCGCGGCCGAGTCAGCAGATGGAGCGGGCTCTTTGGTGACGTGGATGCCGTCGATCTCACCGCCCGGCCCGCGGCCCTGAGCTTGGCCCCGCTGGTCGGCTCAACGGGTCGTAGCGGCGCGCGAGCGGGATTCGCCCAGGCAGCCGCCGATGCCGCACGACGATGGCGGTCAGGTCGTAGGTGGGAAGGCGCGAGCGGCAGCGGCAGCCTCGGCGCCGCTGCCGGTCATGCCGGTGAGGTCAAAGGTGCATGCTGAGCCGGCACGGCTGGCCACTGCTGCCTGCGCATTCAACCGCACCGCCCCGTCGCCGCCGCCTCCCACAGTTCTCGTTGCTGCGCGAGACCAGCCGCTCCAGCTTGGCCACCCGTTCCCGCGGCCGGGCGACCTCTGCCGTCAGCGCGGCGTTCTCGGCCACGAGGGAACGCGTCAGAGCGATCAACTCCTCGCGGACATCTCCTCTAGATCGGACACAGCCCGTGATCACATCATCCGCGAGCCCATGAGATCGAAGTCACGGACAGTCACTCATCCAGCCCGATCATTCCCCCATGCGCAGAACGTGAATGCTTACCGGTCATCACAACATATGGCCGCAGATTGGCGTAGATGACCAGGTCTGAATTCCCGACTCTAACTCGCACCGCCTTAGCGGCGCTCACGAACTCCTTCGATCCCAGATATTCATTGTTAAGTATAGGGTCGGATTCGATATGGCGTAGCGGCCTCAGCGCCCAGCAAGGCATCCAGCTTCTGCGACTGCAAATAGATCCCGTCCGGGGAATGATCGCTCACCACGGTCCACCCATGCGACCGGAGTTGTTCCGCGCCGACCCGTGGTACCTGTTCGGGATCTTGAGTCGTCGTGCTGATCAGCAGGTGGTTCGTTCCACCAAGTCGTCCCCCTCCGAGAACTCTGTGCGCGCCTCCGCTTCGATCCGCCCGAGCGACTTCACCTGTTCTAGAGCGACAGGATCGGCCTCTGCGCGTCCCCACACCCACTGTGCGACGAGGTAGACCCCGAACAGCGCCACCCCTGCCAATACGACGGCAATCAGCGTGCCGCGAGTAACGCGGCCGATGCCTGATCGCACCCTTGTCAAGCCATCTCGCCCTTGTCTTTGACGCTGCGCTGTCAGTTTGGAAACCGCTGCTGATCATACCGTCCTAATCTGGGAAAACCGGGATGCGGTTGACCATGAGTCTCCGTGACTGACCGCGTTTCCCCGCCCGTTCTGGCACGTGTCTGGCACGGAAGCCGTTCGGTATCCATCGCCTGCGGGCGGCTCGTCGCGCTGTCCCGACAGCCGGAATTGTCGGTGACGGGCCCTATGCTTCCCGCCTATGAGTAGCGATGAGAGCCCTGTCGTGCACATCAAGCGGATGAAGGTGGAGGTGGAGGACTGCGGCGCGGTCTATCTCCTGGATCGGAGGGATTACGGGGCCGGCGGTGGCCTCGATGACTCACCGACTCACTCCATCGGGCTCGTCAAGGTGGAGGATAAGGGCGTCGTCTGCCTGCACATCGCCGCTCAGTGGGGGCCGGTGGACTTCACGGTGGCCGTCGCCGATCAGGACCCGGGTGCCCACTTCGACGGCTACGAAGACATCGTGGAGATCAGCTGCGATTCCCCCTCAGGCGAGTTCCTCCTGGCAGGATGGCATATGGATTGGGACGATGAAAAGGCGCACATCCTTCCTCCGTTGCCAGGTGGTCCCGGAACATACCGCCTGCGGTACCACACCCAAGGGGATATGGAGAGCTGGCCCATAGATGGCTACTACCTTCAAATATGGCCCGCGCCGCAGTATGACCCCGCCGTGCTGAAATCCACCAGTCAATTCTTGCAGTACTTGCTGAACCCTGAATCCTGGGAACCGCAATGACCACGGATCCTGGGCTCTGCGCTCCTGGTCACCGACGACCTCGGGCCAGTCGTGATTGCCCGTGGTTCCCCTCTTCCCCCCCCTGGTGGACGGGCACGCAGCGGGCACGGGACGGTTGCTCCTCCGTCGCGCCCAGGGCTGAGGACGAAGCCCTCCAACCGTCGATCGCCCCCAGCCACGTACGGTGGCTGGCCACCGCCGGGGTGATCGTGAGGAATGCGCCGGCATGCACCGCATTAGAGACCCGGCCAAGACGACCTGGGAGACGCGTGCTTGCAGGCCGAGGGCTGGCAGGTGGTGGAGATCATCGACGACGGCGAGGCCGAGGCGCTGGCCCCGCTCGCGCGCGGCGCACGGTGGGCGGGTGCTGCTGGTGGTGGACTACGCCGAGACTCGCACCGGCCTGGCCGCACTGCTGCAGCAGGTCGCCGCCGATACCGGACGGCGGGTGCGGGTGCTGCTGCTGGCGCGCAGCGCCGGGGAGTGGTGGCAGCGCCTGGGCGGGGAGTCCGCAGCGCAGGACCTCGCCGAGGGGCCCCTGCCGGGCGGGCCCCGGGCGAGGGCTCAGAGGCGGTGCGTCACCGCATCAGCGGCGTCACCTACCTGAAGCAATTACTAAAAGTAGTTGATCGGATGCTGATATGACTGTGGTGGTTGGCCAGGAGGGGAGCCAGCCATCCGCGGTCATGGGAGTTCAGGCGGGGCCCGCGTCCAAGAACGCAGGCGCCCATGGCCCGCCATCCCCCGTCGCCGGCCCGTGTCGTGATCTGCGGGCGGGGGCCGGCATGGATCCAGGTCAAGTACTACTACGGCCTGACCGTGGACAGCGCGGAGGAGGCCGCGTTGCAGGGCATGCTCGCCACCTGCTGACCTCCACCGCGTTGCACCCCTCGCCCTGGTATCAGGGCGAGGGCCCGTAGACTGGACGGCACGCGACGCCGACCGACGAGCATCGCGCCGCCGAGCAGGCCGCCCGCGAGAAGGTCGCGCCCCTGCGGGCCGAGATGGCCACCGCCGCCACGGAGCGCGCCGCGGCCGCCGGGGCCCGCGCCGTCCAGGCCGAGGCCGGCCTGGAGGCGGCGTCGCCGCCGCAGGACGGGTCCACCCCGTTCGACCTCTTGTCCGATCGCGGATCTTGATCTCGCGCATGTCCGTCACCGCGATCCGCAGGATCTCGTGCGGATGCCTTTTCAGTCCGGTCCAGGGCTGGCCTCGGCGGGCCGGTCGTAGACTCCGACCGCCCACCTGCCCGGCCGTTCGCCGAGTTGGGCCGACAGCCGTTCGCGCACTTCGGGGCGCATCAGGGCCTGGGACTGGGCCTTCTCGTCACAGTCCTTCGACACCGGCGTGACCGGGCATCCCGTGACGGCCTCCGCCACCTCGCGGACCGGGGCGTCCGCCGGGAAGACCCAGACCTGCAACGACTGCGGACGCTTCAGCCAGTCGGACGGCGCCGAAAGCCGGTCGTGATGCCCGCCCACCGAAGAGTCGCACCGTCCGGCCGTACCGCCCGGTTCGCCGCCCTTGAGCCGCTCCACCGTGACGACCCAAGCCCGGGGGTCATCGCAGACCACCTTGTACCCGGTAGAGAACGTGGACGGACTGAAGGTCACCTTCTGCGCGACGCCCATCGTCTCGAAGTGCCGGGAGTGGATGAGCGCAAGGTCGAATCTCTCGGCCCCCAGCACCACGGCGTACGTCTCGGGAAGTTCCGGGCCGCGCTCGACCCGCGCCGAGTCCGCGCGCTGCTGGGCGGCCGCCGTCTCGCCCGTCCCGGGCTGGGCGGCGGGCAGGACGTTCATCAGCCCGGCCGCGGCGACGGCGAGGGCCAACGCGCCGCCGGCCGCCATGGCCCGCCGGGTACGGCGCGTGCGGCGGCCCCGCCGTACGATCGCGTCGAGATGAGCGGACGGTTCGCCGCCGTCCTGTTCCCGCACCCGCTCGGTCAGCAGCCTTCGCAGGTCACTCTCGGTGTACGTCATCGCGGAACCTTCTCCAAGCTCATCGTCTGAATGTCCGGATCGACCCGAAGACGGGTGAGCGCTCGGCTGAGCTGGCTCTTCACCGCTCCCAGTGAGCAGCCGACGATCTCGGCGACCTGGGTGAGCGTCCGTCCCTCGAAGTAGTGCAGAACGATCACCGCCCGCTGGCGCGGGGAAAGCGCGCCGATCGCACTCCACAGCGCGGCCTGATCGTCCACCTCGGCGGCCGCGTCGCGCGGATCGGCCGTCTCAGGAACCGTCTCGGCGGGGACCTCGCCACGCCAGCGCCTGCGCCACCACGACGAGTGGGTGTTCACGATGATCCGGTACACGTACGGGTCGGGGTTGCCCTCGATCCGCCGCCAGGCGAGCCATGCCTTCGCCAGCGCGGTCTGCACCAGATCCTCGGCCGCGCCCCAGTCGCGGGCGAGGAGATACGCCATCCGGCACAGCCGTAGATGCCGCTGCGCCACGTACTCGGCGAACCCGTCGTCCATGCATCATCTCCGTCTTGTCGTCTCCGGTGATGACTACCGTTCAGGGTGCGCATTCGGATGACAGGCGTTCATCACCCGGCCACAGCAAGGCATCCGGCCACGCGGCCTCGCGGTCGTAGTCGGTCAACGGCTGGTAGCGCGCGACGGCGAGGAGCGCGCCGGAGCCGGGGCTTCGCCCGAAATGCGGACACCGGTGGTTATGCAGCGAGCAGCACCGTATCGAGCAAGCGCTGCTCGTACTCGGTGGGGCTGAAGTAGTCCAGAGTGGAGTGTCGCCAGCGGGTGTTGTAGCGGGTGATCCATCCGAAGACCGCCAGGCGGGCGGCGTGGGTGGTGGGCCACCGGCTCGGTGCGCATGTGATCCGCGATCGACCAGCCCGCCGAACGGCGTGAGGCAAGTCCAGCACGGTCGCCAGATACAGGAAACCACCGTCGGCCAGTGGCAGGTAGGTGATGTCGCCCACATAGCGCCGGCCGGGCGCGGGCGGGGTGAAGTCACGCTGGAGCAGGTCGGGCACCTTCTGGTGCGACGGCTCGCTCACGGTGGTGCGCACCTTCCTGCGCAGCCGTACTCCGGCGATGCCGAAGACGCGCTTCACCCGCTTGCGGTTGACCCGCCGCCGCACAGCGCGTAGTTCGGCGGTGAGGCGAGGGCTGCCATAGGTGCCGTCGAACTCGCCGTGAATCCGCTTGATCTCCTTGTGCCAGCGCGGCATCGGCCGCGGCCCGTACCGCCCGAGCCGGTGCCGCCTTGAGCCACCGGTAGAAGCCGGATCGAGACAGCTCCGGCACTCGGCACAGCCGCTTCACCCCGAAGGCGTCCCGGTGGACGGCGACCAACTGGAAACGGCTCACCAGTTCGTCTCGCCCGCGAAATACTTCGCCGCCCGGCGCAGGATGTCGTGCTCCATCTCCAGCTCCCAGATCCGCGCCTTGAGCTGCTTGTTCTCCTCTTCCAGCACGGCTTTCGTTGTTGGAGCAGGTGACGGGAATCGAACTGGACCGGTAAGAGGGTTCTCACCTGCGGGTTCGCTCTCTTGGCTGCTCAGGGCGACCGGCTTGAACCCGGTTGTGCGGGGTTCTGTTGGCTCTCGCCAGCCCGGTGTGCCCACGGGGCACACCGATGATCTAGGTATAGATGGGGTCGGGGTCCGAGAGGGACTCGCACAGCGACCGCGCTTTCCAGCATGAGGGGGTGGACCCGGCCCGCGCTCGGTCGGTCCGAGCTATCGCGGTTCCCGAACACTTTCACCCCGAATCGGGTGTCGTCAATCGCCGCGGTCGTCCTTGGCCTTGAGCGGCAACGCTGAAATAGCTCACTGTCTCCTTTGTGTTTCCCTGAACAGCAGTGCTGCCTCTCGGCGCATCACTTTGCCGTTTGGGCTGCGGGGCAAACTGTCAACTTGGAACAACTCTTTGGGGGTTTTTACGGCGCCGAGTTCGGAGCGACACCACGCCAGTACTTCGGCATTGTCGATGGGCTGACCGTCCGTGGTCTCGATTACTGCGACCACACGCTCACCCCAGTCGTCATCCGGAATTCCAACGACAGCGCAATCGGCGACCCCGGGATGGGACCACAGAACCTGCTCGACCTCGGCTGGGTATACGTTCAGGCCGCCTGTGATGATCACATCCTTCTTGCGGTCTGTGATATAGAGATAGCCTGCCTCGTCCAGGTGCCCCACGTCACCCGTGTGCAGCCAACCGTCGATGATTGTCGCGGCGGTCTGCTCGGGGTCCTTGTAGTAACCGGGCGTGACGACATCGCCGCGTACGCAGATCTCACCGGTTTCTCCGGGCTCCGCCGTCTCACCGGCCTCGTTGATGATCCGCAGGTCGATGTACGTCGAGGGCCGCCCGCAGGACTTCAGGCGGGTGTCAGGTGCCGGCGAGCCGTTCAGGAAGTGCTCTTCGGGCCGGAGCACGGCGATGCTCGCAAAGGCTTCGGTCTGCCCGTAGCCTTCCATCATCACTGGCCCGAAGACGGTAAGCGCCTGCTTCAGTTTCGCAGTCGACATGGGGGCCGCTCCGTAGAGCAGATACTTGAGCGAAGCAAGGTCGTACTGCGATACGTCGCCCTGCTCCAGGAGCCGATAGATGACCGTGGGCGGCAGGAAGGTCTCTGTCACGCCGTAGGTCTCGATGGCCTTCAGGATGGCTCTGGGATCAGCGCGCTCCAGCATGGCCACGGTTCCGCCACGTGCTGAAGCAGGGATGCTCAGCATTCCGGCAGTGTGGGTGAGGGGGGCAGCGGCGAGATTGACGATCTTCTCATCCGCCTTGTACGTGAACTCGGCAAGCACGTGAGATACGAAGGCCGTCGCGTTTTGTTGCGTCACCACGACGCCCTTCGGCCGGCCGGTTGTTCCCCCGGTCGGCATGATCGCGACGATCGAGTTGGTCTCTGCCTCTGCGCACGACGTGTCGCTCCAGTCGGTGACGGACTCGAACGATTCGATGGGTTCGTCCAGACAGACGAACTTAACCTTGCTGCCGTGGCGGCTCAAATCGGCTTGCAGTTCCATGACTTCGTTCAGCAGCCTGCTGTCGAAGAAGACGAGGCGGCCGTCGAAGCGGCGCAGATGGTCTGCAAGGACCTTTGGCGGATAGCCTGGGTTGAGAGGAAGCCAGGCAAGCCCAGCGCGCCAGATTCCGAGCACGCACATCCAGGCAGCGGGTGAGTTGGGGGCGAGGACCGCGGCCGTGCCTTCCATACCGTGTGCCAACCGCCGCACGCCAACCGCGACACGGCAGGTATAGATTCGAGCTTCCTCAAATGTCCATGCCTCTTGACCCATGACGTAGGCCAGGCCGTCCCTGTTCCGTCTCCATCCTCGGTCGAAGAAGTCGATGAGGGCCATCTCTTCACCTACACGGCTTCGAGGATCGTCACTACGGCCACGGCCTCTTGACCGCGGTGGAAGCCGCCGCCGTTCTCGGCGAGACCGACACGAGCCGCCTCGACCTGCCGAGGACCGCACCGGCCACGGAGCTGGTCGACGAGCTCGAAGATCTGACCGAGACCAGTGGCGGCCAGCGGATGCCCCTTGGCCTCCAGCCCGCCGGAGGGATTGATAGGCATGGATCCTCCGATCCGGGTGTCCCCGCGCTCAGCGGCGGGCCCTCCGTCGCCGACCGGGAAGAGCCCGAGCATCTCACTGAGCTGAATCTCCGCGAACGCCGTGGCGTCGTGTACCTCGGCGACATCAATGTCAGCCGGTCCCATGCCGGCTTCCTCATACGCGTCAAGACCGCACAGCCGACTCAGATTCGTCTCATAGTCGTGGAGATCGCGTTCAAGACCAGTCGCCACACGGCACGCCCTGACACGAACGGGATGCAGCACTCCATACCGTTTCAGCACGGATTCGCGGCACACCACCACTGCGGCAGCACCGTCCGTGAGCGGCGAGCACATGGGCACTGTGATGGGGAAGGCCAAAGGACGGGCCGCCAACACCTCATCCAGGCTCATCGACTTGCGGAAGAACGCGCGCTCATTGAGGCTTTTCCAACCTGATCGCGCAGGTCAGCAGGGGTGGGGCCGGGACCGGGTTGGCATGACAAGAGGCTCCCGGTAAGACAGCAGTCGACCA
>NZ_JACHGN010000029.1 GCF_014202315.1 Thermocatellispora tengchongensis
CGCTCCCGGAACTTCCGCCCCCGGTTCGGATCGGTCGCGTTCGGCTCCTGCACCGCACCCGCCAGCGTCGCCGCCTGCGTCAGCGTCAACTCCGACGCCGACACCCCGAAGAACCGCTTCGCCGCCGCCTCCACACCGTAGGCCCCCGCGCCGAAGTAGGCGATGTTGAGGTACTTCTCCAAGATCTCATCCTTGGTGTACTTCTCCTCCACCCACATCGCATGCCGCAACTCCTTCAGCTTGCGCGCATACGTCGGCGCCATCGCCTTCGCCCTCTCCTCCTCCGTCACCGCCGAGTTCAGCAGCACCTGCTTGACGTACTGCTGGGTGATCGTCGAACCGCCCTGGCTGACCCCGCCCGCGTTCAGGTTCTTGGCGAGAGCCCGGATCGTGCCCTCGATGTCGATCGCCCCGTGCTCGTAGAACCGGAAGTCCTCGATCGAGATGATCGCCGTCTTCATCACATCGGCGATCTGATCCAGCTTGACGGCCTCGCGGTACTCCTCGTAGAACCGCGCGATCTCCTCGCCGTCGGCGTCCAGAACCCGCGACACCTCCGCCGGCGGCGGCTCCTTCAGCTCCGCGGGCCGCAGGTCCACCTGCTCGGTGGCGGCCACGAGCCCGAGGCCCGCGCCGCCCACGGCGGGCAGCGCGATGCCCGCGGCCAGCACGCCCGCCGCCGCCCCCGCCGCGGCGAGACGTACGGCCTTCGCCAGGGCCCTCGGCCCCGTGCTCTCCCCCCGTCCGGACATGACCGGCGCCTAGGAGAGCCTGCCGAGGCCGCGCGCGAGGATGGCCGCCGTCTTGGCGATGACCTGTTCCTCGGCGGCGGCGTCCGCGGCCCGGCGGTTGGTGTAGATCGACATGATGATCGGCGCGCCTCCCTCGGCCGGCCACACGACGGCGATGTCGTTGGCGGTGCCGTACGTGCCGCCGGTGCCGGTCTTGTCGCCGATCGTCCAGGTGGCGGGCAGGCCGGCGCGGATGCGGTTGTCGCCGGTCTTGTTGGCGCGCAGCCAGCCGTTCAGCCGGGCCCGGTCCTTGGCGTCGAGCGCGGAGCCGGTGGTGAGCGCGGCGAGGTCGCGGCCCATGGCCGCGGGCGTGGTGGTGTCGCGCTTCTCCTTGGGGCTCCAGTCGTTCAGCTCGGTCTCCCAGCGGTCCAGCCGCGAGACCGGGTCCTTGAGGCTGCGGAAGTACCGGGTCAGGCCCGCGGGGCCGCCGATCTGCTTCAGCAGCATGTTGGCCGCGGTGTTGTCGCTGCGGGTGATCGCCGCCTCGCACAGCTCGGCGACGGTGAGCCCGTCGTGCACGTGCTTCTCGGTGACCGGGGAGTTCGGCTTCAGGTCGGCGGCCGTCCAGCGTACGACGCGGTCCATCAGGCCCGGGTCGGAGGTGCGGGCCTTGTGCAGCACGGCGGCGGCGGCCACGGCCTTGAACGTGGACAGCATCGGGAAGCGCTGCCCGGTGCGGTTGCCGACCGTCTTGCCGGTGCCGGTGTCCAGGGCCCAGGCGCCGATGCGGCCCTTGAAGCGCGCCTCAAGCTCCCGCAGCTCACGGCGTACGCCCGCCTGGTCCAGGACGGGCCCACGCAGATCCAGGACCACGGCGCCCGGCGCGGAGACAGGCGCTGCGATGGAGACAGGCGCTGCGGTGGAGACGGACGCCGTCGCGGCCCCCGCGCCGGTCGCTACCAGCGAGGCCGTCGCCACGGTCAGCACGGCCGCCTTCAGACGCACCCGGAGGTGTCGCATGCGTGAAGTCCTTTGCTCTCGCCCTACAGAGGGCATGGAGCAAATCAGACTCGATCAGTAAATGTCCAATATCGATATCACGGTCGCATCGATATCCGAATCCATATCATTCCTGGTCATCGAGGGTGATGTCGTCGAGTAGATGGCGGTCAGGCCGGCCGCGAAATCGGGCCGCACCTCGATCACGGACGCCGGGTGGGCGGCGTACAGGCGGGGCGGGATCAGCTCGTGGCACGCGGGCCGGCGGGCCCGCCCCGATCACCATGGTCACGGCGGCATCGGGGTTCACGACCGGCGAGACGCGGCGCCGGCTCGGCCTCGGCCCACAGATACGCGGCCGGTCGGTCACGCAGCCCCCGCCCCTCTCCGGCCGACTGGGGCCGGGCTGGGCGAGCCACCCGGAGAGCACCCGCGACTCGGCCGCGGGCGGCCGAGCTGGAACTCACCTCGGATCGTGCAGCCCTCGCCCCTCTCCGACCGGCTGAGGGCGGGGCGCCGAAGCGCTCCAGCACGCCCGGCTGGGCCATCAGCCCCGCGAACACCGCGATCTTCCCGCGCCGGAAAGATCCGGCGCGCAGCACGACGCCCCGAGGTGACGCGCCCGCGGGTCAGGCGGCGCGCTCGCGGGATCAGGGGGCGCGGTCACGGGGTCAAGGGGCGCCGTCGCGGGTCAGTGGCGCGGTCGAGGGCCAGGCAGCGCCGTCGCCGGTCAGGCACCGCCATCGCCGGTCAGCAGCGCGGTCGCGGGCCAGCCATCGCCGGTCAGGCACCGCCATCCCCGCCCAGGCACCCCCATCCCCGCCCAGGCACCACCCATCCCCGCCCAGGCACCACCCATCCCCGATCAGGCACCACCCATCCCCGGCCAGGCACCACCCATCCCCGGCCAGGCACCACCCATCCCCGATCAGGCACCGCCATCGCCGGTCAGGCAGCGCGGTCGCGGGCCGCGGCCAGGCGGGCGAAGGCGTAGCCGAGGCTGTTGGTGGCGGTGTGCAGCAGGGAGGGGGCCAGGAGGCCGCCGCGGCGGCGTAGCTCGCAGAACAGCACCCCGGCCGCCGCCGTGGCCACGACGCTGCCCGCCACCACCCGCACCAGGTCCAGCCGACCGGGCGCGGCGGCTCCGGCTCCCTGGGCGCGTGCTGCCGCCACTGCCGGAGCGGCCACGGTTGGCGCACCCGCCGCGCCGACGACCGCCGAGGCGTCCGCGGGCGCGGCGTCGGTGGGCAGCGCGCCCGCCGACGCGGCATCCGTGGACAGAGCATCCGCGGGGGCGGCATCCGTGGACGCGGCGCCGGTGGGCGGCGGGTCGGCGGGGGCGCTGAGAGGGCTGGTGGGGACCGGGGGGAGGTCGGCGGAGGCGCTGAAGTGGCCGAAGAGGTCCGGAGGGAGGTCGGCGGGGGCGCTGAGGTGGGCGGTGGGGGCCGGGGGGAGGTCGGCTGGTTGCTGGGGCGGGTCGGCGGTGGGATCTCCGGGGGCTTCCTCGACGCCCTCGCCGGCGGCCAGGCCGCCCAGGGCCGGGTTGGCGGCGGCCATGTCGATCGCGGGGAGGATGTGCCAGAGGCCGAAGCAGGCCGACGAGACGGCGGTGGCGGCGGCGGGGCCGTGGGAGCGGGCCACCTGGGCGTACAGGACGCCGCGGAAGCCGACCTCCTCCAGCAGGACCGTGCCGATCGGGACCTGGAGCAGGGCCTCCTCCAGGACGCGGGCGCGGGAGAGGGCCAGGGCGCGTTCGTCGCGGAAGAAGCGGCGGGTGGCGGGCAGGGCGATCCCCGCGGTGTAGACCGCGACGACGCCGGCGGCCAGGGCGCCGCCGAGCGCGGCGCCGCGGGCGGGGCGGGCGAAGCCGAGGTCGGACCAGGTCAGGCCGGAGCGGCGGGCCATGGTCACCAGCAGGGCGGTGGCCACCGCGGAGGTGAGGGGGGCGAACCGGGGCGCGACCCGGTTGTTGAGCACGTTGGCGGCGGCCAGCACGGCCAGGGAGCGTCCCAGCGTCACGCCCGCAGGCTATGCCACTCCGGCCCCGCGCGCGCCGCGGCGCCAGCCCTCGGGGAAGCGCAGCCGGCGGCGTTCCTCGGGGGTGAGGCCGCCCCAGATGCCGTCGGGCTCGCCCGCGCGCAGGGCGTACGCGCGGCAGTCGGCCAGGACCTGGCACCCCGCGCAGATCGCCTTGGCGCGCGCCTCCTGCTGCGGCGACGGCGCGAGCGGGAAGAACAGGTCGGGGTCGGCGGCGCGGCACGCGCCGCGCCTGGCCCAGGCGATCTCCTGCACCGCTGCTTCCATCAGGTCCTCCCTGATCGTGACCGGCGGTTCCGGCCCGTCGGGCCGGTACGCTTCGGCTCCGCGCGCGTTCGGATCCACGAGGACGACCTTAGGACGCCGCGCGCCCTCACACATCCGCCTCCGGACGGAGACGCCCGTCCGCGTGTCGGCGTACCCGCCCGGCCCCGGTCAGCAGGAGTCCACGCCGTTGTTGTAGCCCTCGGCGAACGCGGTCTGGCGCTGCTCGGCGGTGCCGTGGGCGTCGGGGCGCCACCAGGCGTCCTCGGGGTCGCCCGCGGCGGCCAGGTTGAGCAGCAGCTCGTCCTCGTCGCCCGGCTCGGCGGTGAGACTGCCGCCGCGTACGAGCGCGCCCAGGGCGCCGCCCGCGTAGCAGTCGGCCTGGAGCTCCCGCTGCTGGTTGAGCTCGAAGTCGGACATGAGCTGCGCCTGCACAGCGTGCCCGATCTCGTGCGGAATGATCAGGTAGACGGACCCGTCGCCCATCCGGTCGTACAGCTCGCGCATCCACTGCTCGTCATAGGCCACGAAGTGGCCCACCGGGCAGTAGAACGCGTTGTTCGGCACCGACGGCTGCCCGCCGCACTCGGGGCCGTTCTCGCCGCTGTAGGGGACGAAGCCCTGCAACGGCCGGTACGTGCGCCCGCTGGCCTCGAAGGTGCCGACCCAGAACTCCTCCGTGAGCCTCTTGATCAGCTCGACGTCCTCCTCGAACGTCTGCCCGGTCACCTCGGCGGGCGTGGACGCCCCGGGCCCAGCGGTCTCGGGGGCCGAGCCGGGGCCGGGCAGCCCCCCGCAGCTCACGGCGAGCGCGACGAGCGCCGCCAGGACCAGGGGAACCGCACCGCGCCGGGTCGTCGTCACACCCCCATCCTGGCCCCTCAGACCAGGCGGCGCGCGGTCGCCCAGCGGGACAGCTCGTGCCGGTTGGAGAGCTGGAGCTTGCGCAGCACGGACGACACGTGGGTCTCGACCGTCTTCACCGAGATGAACAGCTCCTTGGCGATCTCCTTGTACGCGTAACCGCGCGCGATCAGCCGCAGCACCTCGCGCTCGCGCTGGGTCAGCGAGTCGAGCTCGGGGTCGATGGAGGGCGCCTCGGAGGAGGCGAACGCGTCGAGCACGAACCCGGCCAGCCGCGGCGAGAACACCGCGTCGCCCTCGGCCACCCTGCGGATGGCGTCGGTGAGCTCCTTGCCGCTGATGGTCTTGGTGACATAGCCGCGCGCGCCGCCGCGGATCACGCCGATCACGTCCTCGGCCGCGTCGGAGACCGACAGCGCGAGGAAGCGGACCTGCGAGCCCGAGCCGAGCACGCGGCGCAGGACCTCCTGGCCACCCCCGCCGGGCATGTGCACATCCAGCAGCACGACGTCGGGCGCCAGCTCGGCGATCTTGGCCACGGCGGTCTCGACGTCCTCGGCCTCGCCCACGACCTCGACCGAATCGCCCAGCTCGGCGCGGACACCGGACCGGAACAGCCGGTGGTCGTCGACGATCAGAACCTTGATACTCACGGCTGCTCCAGCTTCATGGTCAGCATGATCTCAGTGCCTTCACCGGGACTGGTACGCACCCGAGCGCTGCCGCCGTTGCGTTCCATCCTACCGATGATCGACTGACGGATGCCCATGCGATCCTCGGGCACCGCGTCCAGGTCGAAGCCCTTGCCCCGGTCGCGCACGAAGATCGTCACCTCCTCGGGCTCCACCTCGGCGTACACGGACACCACCGCGGCCTCGGAGTACTTCGCCGCGTTGACCATAGCCTGCCTCGCGGCCTGCAGCATCGCGGTGAGCCGGGAGTCCAGCGCGCGGTCGCCCACGCACACCACCTCGATGGGCACGCCGTGCGCGTCCTCCTCCTCGGCGGCGACGCGGCGTACGGCGGCGGCGAGGGTGGCGTCGGCGTCCTGCTTGGGCTGGTACAGCCAGTTGCGCAGCTCGCGCTCCTGGGAGCGGGCCAGGCGCAGCACCTCGCGAGCGTCGTGCGCGTTGCGCTGGATGAGGGTGAGCGTGTGCAGCACGGAGTCGTGCACGTGCGCGGCCACCTCGGCGCGCTCCTCCTGCCGGATGCGCTCGCGGCGTTCGAGCTGAAGCTCCTTCCACAGTCCCGCAAGGTACGGCGCCGCGATCATCGCCAGGCCGCCGACGACGACCGCCGTGAACAGCAGCCCCGGCCGGGCCTGGGCCAGCTCGCCCTCGGCGGCCAGGAACCCGATCGCCCCGACGATCACCAGCACCATGCCGAGCCCGGTGCGGATGCGGTTGTGGCGTACGCCGCTCATCCAGCGTTTGCGGCGGTCGGGCGCGGCCTGCTGCCACAGGATCAGCGCGCCGATGCCGCCGACGCCGATGGGCAGCAAGCCCACGCCCCCGGCCGCCGACCCGGTCAGCCACCCGAACGCGAGCAGGGCCAGCCCGATCGCGCCGAAGGCGGTGAACTGGCTCCAGTCGCGCTGCGGCTCCGGCCCCACGTGCGGGCGCTGGGGCGTGAAGATCCACAGTGCCGCGTACGCGACCAAGCCGATGCCGTCCACCACCGTGAGCAGCACGAAGGCGAGCCGGACCACCACCGGGTCCAGCCCGAGCTGCTCGGCGGCGCCCTGCGCGACGCCGGCGACCAGCCGCCCCTCCGCCGGCCTGGTCAGCCGGAGATAGGGCGCGGCCTCCTCCTCTACGGGCGGAGGTGGCGCCACCGGCGGCGGCGCGTCGCGGAGTTTGTGTCGGTCAGCCATATGACGACATCGTCACACGTCAACCGGCCCACCGCATCAGGGCGCTGCCCTGACGGGACCCTGAGTGCGGCAGGTCGCGGGCCCATCGGGGATGTCTCAGGGGTGTCCCGGATGGCTACCCGGCCCCCGCACCGGCCACGATGGACCCATGACCGACACCGGCAAGGACGAGGCTCGCGAGGAGGACATCCCCCGCCGGCCCGTCCCGCCCGCCACGCCCGCCCCCCATCAGGTTCCGGAGGGCACGGGCGCTCACGACGTGGGCCCGGGTGCTCAGGATGTGGGCGCGGGTGCTCACGACATGGGCGCGGACGGACGCGGCGCGGAGGGCGGCGCGCATGATCGTGCCGGTGCCGGGAGCGAGGCCGGTGCCGGGGGTGAGACCGGTCGGGGCGGTGACGCCGGGGGGCGGGCCGGCCGGGAGCGCCGGGGTGGCGCCGAGAAGGAGAAGGCGGCCGAGAAGCCCCGAGTGTCGCTGGCCGGGCGGATCGTCGCGCGCAGCGCCGAGGGGCGGATGCTGACCGGGGTCTGCTCGGGTCTCGGGCGGTTCTGCGGGATCGATCCGGTGCTGATCCGGGTGGCGTTCGCGGTCCTGGTCCTCGGGTCGGGGATCGGGATCATCTTGTATCTTGCGGCGTTCCTGCTCATGCGCGACACCGACGAGAGCCCCGGCTACCTGGAGCAGTGGACGCGACGGGAGTTCGACGCCGAGACCGTGATGGCCCTGCTGTGCGGGGTGTTCGCGTTCGGGCTGATCATCAACCTCGCCTCCGGCGGCATCGGGCCGGGGACGGTGGTGGTGGGCACGACCATGGCGCTGGTGCTGCTGGCCGCGCACGCGGGGGGCGTGGACGTGCTGGCCCTGGCCCGGTCGCTGCCGGAACGGCTGGTCGGCAAGCGCGGGACGCGGCGTACGCCCCAGCCTGGGCCCGCCCCCGTGTACGGGCCGATGGCCGGGTTCTCGCAGGCCCCGAGCGCACCGCAGCCCCGGAAGGCACCGCAGACCCGGAACGCACCGCCGGCGCCGAGCGCGCCCCCGGCCCCCGGCGCCCCCTGGGCGGGGAGCGGGCCACAGGCCCCGGGCACGGCGCACGCCCCGGGCATGGCGGGGGGCCCGCCCGCGCCACATGGGCCGTACGCACCGCCCGCCCCTGCGGGGCCGCCGCACGGGCCCGCGCCGCGTCCCTGGGCCGGGACCCCGAGGCCCCAGGCGGCCACGGGACCCACGCAACAGGTGTCGGCCGCGTTCCTGCAACCGCCGGCCGCACCGCCGCAGGAGCCGAAGACGGCCGAATACGTGGCACCGGGACAGGACGCACCGGGGCAGGACACAGCAGCGCAGGACCCCGCAGTGCAGGACACGCCCGCGCAGGACGCCCCGGCACAGGACACCTCCGCGCAGGACACGGCCGAGCGGGACACGGCCGAGCGGGATAGGCAGGAGCGGAGCGAGCCGGGCGCGCGGGACGAGCCCGGGGCGCGGCCCTATCGGTGGTCGGCGGCGTTGCACGGGTCCTACGACTCCTCGGGTGCGCCGTACGCGCCCCGGGGTCCATACGCCCCGCGCGAGCCCTACCCGGCGCCGGCCGCGTACCAGCCGCTCGATCCGCGGCGGCGGGCGCCGTACCACAGCCCGTACGCCTACGCGCCCCCGGTCACCGCGCCCCGGCCGCGGCAGCGCAGGCCGAAGTCGTACATCGGCACGATCACCGTGCTGCTCGCCATCATCGTGGGAGGGATCGTCATGGCGGCCCAGTCAGCGTCCGGACAGCCGGTCTCCGCGCCCGTGGTGGGCGGGGCGGTGCTGCTGACCATCGGGGCGGGTCTGCTGGTCGCGACCTGGTTCGGGCGCGGGGCGGGGCTCGTGGTGGCGGGCGCGCTGGTGACGCTCGGCGTGGTGGCGAGCTCGACGGTCACCGACGTGCCGAGGACGGTGGGCAGCTACTCCTGGAGTCCGGTCACGGTCGCCGAAGCCATGCTCCCGCACCGGGTCGGGATCGGCGAGGGCAACCTGGACCTCACCGATCTGGAACTGCCCCCGGGCTCGCGGGTGGAGGTGTCCGGCTCGGTGTCGGTGGGCGAGTTCACGGTGACGGTGCCGCCCGACGTCCGGGTCGCGGTTCGGGCGAAGAGCCGGGTCGGCGACGTCAAGATCGAGCATTCGGTGCGCGGCGGCCCCGAGGTCTCCGTCAACACGGTGCTGGAGCCGGAAGTGCGGCCGCGGGGCGAGGTGGCGACGATCGTGCTGGATCTGCGTGCGGGTGTGGGCGACGTGGAGGTGCGCCGTGCCGCGTGAGCGCGGGCGCGACGACGCGCACGACCCCTACCGCGTGCCGGGTCCGTACGGCGCGGAGGTGGACAAGCCGAAGCGGACGCACAGGACCGACTGGATGGCGCTGCTCAGCGGGCTGCTGTTCGTGGTGCTGGGCATCGCGTTCGTCTCGGGCGATCTCGACGACCCGTTCGTGGCGATCCCGCTGCTGCTGGCGGGGCTGGGGCTGGCGGGCTTCGTGGCGGTGATCGCCCGGGTCATCCGCGGCGGGCGGTGACACGCACCTCCACAGGCGGGCATTCCACGGGCGTGAAGCGGTTCACGCTTCGGCAATGCGCGGGATGAGCTGGGTAAAAGGCGGGCCGGAACGCGAACGAGGGCTTGACCGGCGCTAACAGCGGCGTACGTTCGCATTTGTCGGTTCTCACTACTCCCAACCTCTCATCGGTGCACCGTCCGTGATGTACCTGGGCGCGCTTGGAGGATGTATGCCCCGTATCACCGTCACCGTCGACGGCATCCAGTACGAGGAGGAGGTGGAGCCCCGCCTGCTCCTCGTCCACTTCCTGAGAGATCGGCTCGGCAAGACCGGGACTCCGATCGGCTGCGACACCACCAACTGCGGCGCGTGCACCGTGATGCTGGACGGCAAGAGCGTCAAGAGCTGCTCGGTGCTGGCCGTCCAGGCCGACGGCTGCGACGTGCTGACGATCGAAGGGCTCGCGGGGGCCGACGGGCAGTGGCACCCGATGCAGACGGCGTTCCACGAGGAGCACGCGCTCCAGTGCGGCTTCTGCACCCCGGGGATGATCATGTCGGCGATCGACCTGCTCGCCGAGAACCCCGACCCGTCCGAGGAGGCCATCAGGGAGGGCCTTGAGGGCAACCTGTGCCGGTGCACCGGCTACTGCAACATCGTCCGGGCCGTGCGCCGGGGCGCGCAGGCGATGAGCGGGCAGTCCGCCGCGGCGAACCAGGAGGTGCCGGCGTCATGACCGAGGTGGGCCGGGCGCGGCGGCGCAAGGAGGACGCACGGCTGGTGACGGGGCGCACCCGCTGGACCGACAACATCCAGATGCCGGGCATGCTGTACGTGGCGTTCCTGCGCAGCCCGATGGCGCACGCGCGGATCACCCGGGTGGACACCTCGGCGGCCCGCGGCAGGCCCGGCGTGGTGGCCGTCTACAGCGGCCGCGACTTCGCCGCCGAGCAGGGCAGCCTGCCGTGCGCGTGGCCGGTCAGCGAGGACGTGGTGATCCCGGACCACCCGCCGATGGCGGTCAGCGAGGTGCGGTACGTCGGCGAGGCGGTGGCGTGCGTGGTCGCGACCGACCGCTACAAGGCGGCCGACGCGCTGGACGCGATCGAGGTGGACTACGAGCCGCTGCCCGCCGTGCTGGACATGCGCGAGGCGCTGACCGAGGACAGCCCGAAGGTGCACGAGTCGGGCAACAAGGCGTTCACCTGGACGTTCTCCGGGGGCGACATCGACGCGGCGTTCACGGGCGCGCCGGTCGTGGTGGAGCGGGAGTACGTCCAGCAGCGGCTGATCCCGACGGCGATGGAGCCGCGCGCGGTCGTGGCGAGCACCGACGGCGAGACCTTCACGATCTACTCCGCGACGCAGATCCCGCACGTGCTGCGGGTGATGCTGGCCGTCACCACCGGCATCCCGGAGCACAAGCTGCGCGTGATCGCGCCCGACGTGGGCGGCGGCTTCGGTTCCAAGCTCCAGGTCACCGCGGAGGAGGTGCTCACGCTGCTGATCACCCGGCGGCTGGGCAAGCCGGTGAAGTGGACCGAGTCGCGCTCGGAGGGCAACCTCACCGTGCACCACGGCCGCGACCAGATCCAGCGGATCTCGGTGGCCGCCGAGCGCGACGGGCGGCTGCGCGGCATCAAGGTGGACCTGCTCGCCGACATGGGCGCCTACCTGATGCTGGTCACGCCGGGCGTGCCGCTGCTGGGCGCGTTCATGTACAACGGCATCTACAAGATGGACGCCTACCACTTCGCGTGCACGGGCGTGTTCACCACCAAGATGCCCACGGACGCGTACCGGGGGGCGGGCCGGCCGGAGGCGACGTACGCGCTGGAGCGCGTGATGGACGAGCTGGCGGCCGAGCTGGGCATGGACCCGATGGAGATCCGCAGGCGCAACTGGATCAGGCACGAGGAGTTCCCCTACACCACGATCGCCGGGCTGACCTACGACTCGGGCAACTACGAGGCCGCCACCGACCGCGCCATGACCCTGTTCGGCTACGACAAGCTGCGCGCCGAGCAGGCCGACCGGCGCGAGCGCCGCGACCCGGTGCAGCTCGGCATCGGCATCTCGACCTACACCGAGATGTGCGGCCTGGCGCCGAGCCGGGTGCTGGGCAGCCTGGCGTACGGCGCGGGCGGCTGGGAGCACGCGAACGTGCGCATGCTGCCCACCGGCAAGGTCGAGGTGGTCACCGGGTCCAGCCCGCACGGGCAGGGCCACGTGACCGCGTGGAGCCAGATCGCGGCCGACGCGCTCGGCGTGCCGTTCGAGGACGTGTCGGTGATCCACGGCGACACGGCGATAGCGACCAAGGGCATGGACACCTACGGCTCGCGCTCGCTGGTCGTGGGCGGCATGGCCGTGCTCCAGGCGTGCGAGAAGGTCAAGGAGAAGGCCCGCCAGGTGGCGGCGCACATGCTGGAGGCGTCCGCCGACGACGTGGAGTTCGACCAGGGCTCCTTCCGGGTGCGCGGCACCGGCGCGGCCAAGACCATCCAGGAGATCGCCTTCGCCGTGTTCGCGGCGCACGACCTGCCCGACGGGTTCGAACCGCGGCTGGACGCCGACGCGACCTTCGACCCGGAGAACTTCTCCTTCCCCCACGGCACCCACCTGTGCGCGATCGAGGTGGACACCGAGACCGGGCAGAGCAGGATCCGCTCGTACGTCGCGGTGGACGACGTGGGCAAGGTCGTCAATCCGCTGATCGTGGAGGGCCAGGTGCACGGCGGCCTGGCGCAGGGCATCGCGCAGGCGCTGTACGAGGAGGCCGTCTACGACTCCGAGGGCAACCTGCTGACCACCACGATGGCCGACTACCTGATCCCGTCGGCGGCCGACCTGCCCGACTTCGTGACCGACAGGACCGAGACCCCGGCCACCAGCAACCCGCTCGGCGTGAAGGGCGTCGGCGAGGCCGGCACGATCGCCTCGACCCCGGCCGTGGTGAACGCGATCGTGGACGCCCTGCGCCCGCACGGCGTGCACGACGTACGGATGCCGTGCACCCCCGAGCGGATCTGGCGGACCCTGCAGAGCGTGAACGGAGGTGCGGCATGATCCCGGCCGCCTTTGACTACGTCCGGCCCCAGACCCTGGAGGAGGCCGCGATGGCGCTGGCGGAGGCCGGCGAGGACGCCAAGGTGCTGGCCGGCGGCCAGTCGCTGCTGCCGCTGCTGCGGCTGAGGCTGTCCTACCCGAGCTCCCTGGTCGATGTGGGCCGCCTGTCCGAGCTGCACGGGGTGCGCGACGAGGGCGACCACGTGTTCATCGGCGCGGCCACCACGCACTACGACGTCGTGCACTCGCCGGTCGTCCAGGCCGAGTGCCCGCTCGTGGCGATGGCCACCGCGACGGTGGCCGACCCGCAGGTACGGCACCGCGGCACCTTCGGCGGCTCGCTCGCGCACGCCGACCCGGCGGGCGACCTGCCCGCGGTGGCGGTGGCGCTGGACTGCGCGTTCGTCGCGCGCTCCGCGTCCGGCGGCGAGCGGGAGATCCCGGCCTCGGAGTTCTTCGTGGACTACCTGGAGCCCGCGCTGCGCGCCGACGAGATCCTGGTCGGGGTGAAGGTGCCCAAGCTCGGGCCCGGCTGGGGCTACCACTACGAGAAGTTCCACCGCACCGCCCAGTCGTGGGCGATCGTGGGCGTGGCGGCGGCCGTACGCCGCTCGAACGGCTCGATCGAGGAGGCCAGGATCGGCCTGACCAACATGGGGCCGACGCCCGTACGCGCGAGCGCCGTGGAGGAGGCGCTGCGCGGCACGCCGATCACCGTGCCCGTCCCCGGCGGCGGCAACGGCGGGCCCGACCCGATCCGCGACGCCTGCGGGGAGGCCGCCGCGGGCACCTCGCCCCCCGCCGACCTGCACGCCCAGCCCGACTACCGCAGGCACCTCGCCAGGGTGCTGACCCACCGCGCGGTGCTGTCGGCGGCGCGGGCGTAGGAGCCGGAAGCGAGCCCATGCCGGGCGGGGGTTCCCGCCCGGCATGGGGATCGCCGGTGCGGGCACAGGGCTATCAATCCTGGACCCGGGGTCGTAGTGTCACAGGATCGGAGCAAGGAGCTGACCATGGCGATGCGATTCGAGCATGAATTCTCTGTGCCGGTGCCGGTCGAGCAGGCGTGGACGACGCTCCTCGACGTGGAACGGGTCGCACCGTGCCTGCCGGGGGCGTCGGTCGAGTCGGTGGAGGGCGATGACATCACCGGCACCATGAAGGTGAAGGTCGGCCCGATCAACGTGACCTACCGCGGCACCGCCGTCTTCGAGGACATCGACAAGGACGCCCGTACGGTGACGCTCAAGGCGTCCGGCAAGGAGACCAAGGGCACCGGCACGGCCGGCGCCACCGTGCACGCCCGCCTTGAGCCCCGCGAGGACACCACGCTGGTCAGGGTGGAGACGACGTTCAACGTGACCGGGCGCCCGGCCCAGTTCGGCCGGGGCGTGATGGCCGAGGTGGGCGCGAAGCTGATCGACCGCTTCGCCGAGAACCTGTCCACCCTCCTGACGGGCGGCGAGACGGCGGGAGAACAGGAGCAGGAGCCCCGTCCCGCCGAGACGGCCGGGATCGCGCCGGCGGCCCCCGAACCGTCCAGGGCCGCCGACGAGCCGCGCCACCTGTCGGCCGTGCCCGAGATCCCGCGCGACCCGCACCCGGTCGGGACGGCCCGCACCTCCCGCACCCCGCAGGAGGAGGCGCTGGACCTGCTGGAGATCGCGGGCACGCCCCTGCTCAAGCGCCTGGCCCCCGTGGCGGGCGCCGTGGTCCTGCTGGTCGCGGCGATCTGGCTGCTGCGCCGGCTCCTGCGCACCAGGTAGCCGCGCTCAGGACCTGGCCAGCACGGCGGTCAGCGCCCGCTCCAGCTCCGCGGCCGGATCGACGGCCGGGTCGGACGCGGCGTGGACGGCCCGCCAGGCGATGACGCCGTCGGGACGCACCAGCACCGCGCCGCTCCCGCCCACGTGGTACCTGCCCTCCCACGCGCCCTCGCGGTCGGCGACCTCTCCCCCGATCCGGTACGGCGTGAGGGCGACGCCGAGCCTGCCCGCGACGGTCCGGGCGGCGTCCGCCCAGGCGGCGCCGTACCGGCCCGCGAGCAGCACGAAGCCCTCGCCGAACAGGTCGATCGTGGAGATCTCCCGCCCGCCGCGCTCCAGCAGGACGTGCGGAGCCCGGGTGCCGGGACGCCCGGAGGGCTCGCGCGGGTCCTCCATCAGGGCGCCGTCGTCGTCGCCCGGCTCGGCCACGACCGCGCCCGACCGGTAGCGGAAGCCCAGGATGGGCGCGATCGGGTCCTCGATCGGCTCCGGGAAGCCGGCCCGCATCGCGGGCGGCATGCGTACGCCGAGGTTGGCGAGCTGGGCGTCGGCCACGAGCTTCCCGTACGGGCGGCGCTCGGCGTCGTAGGAGTCCAGCAGGCCCGGCCCGGCCTGCCCCGACAGCACCAGCCACAGCCGCCAGGCGATGTCGCACCCGTCCTGGAGCGCGGTGCTGCCGCCCTGCCCGCCCGTCGGCGGCATGGTGTGCGCGGCGTCCCCGGCCAGGAACACCCGCCCCTCGCGGTAGCGGTCGGCCAGGATGTGCGCGACGGCGAAGCTGGTCCGGTCGATCACCTTCACCTCCAGCCCGGGACGCCCCGTGGCCACCCGCACCAGCTCGACGCCGCGCTCCTCGGTGAAGTCGTCCTCGCTCTCGCCGCGCGCGGGGTCGTAGTTCACCGCCAGCACGTGGTACCCGACCCCGGTCCCGGTGACGATGGCCCCGTTGAACGTCTCGTTCTGCAGGTACCACAGCGTGACCTCGCGCTCGCGCACCAGCCCGCCCAGGTCGGCCTGGAACATGATCGCGCACGTCTGCCCCAGCTCCCCGTGCCCCGAGGTGGGAATCCCCAGCATCCGCCGCACCGGGCTCCGGTACCCGTCGGCCGCCACCATGTAGTCGGCCCGCACGGTGGTCTCCTCGCCGGTGCCGAGGTCGCGTACGAGCGCGGTCACGCCGTCGGCGTCCTGCTCGACCGAGACCAGCTCGGTGGAGAACCGCAGCTCGGCCCCCAGCTCCTCGGCGGCGCTCCGCAACAGCGCCTCCACCCGCGACTGCGGCGCCCCGACGTTCGGCACCGGCGTGAGCCCGGCCAGGAACGCGAACTCGCTCTCCTCGTCCTCGATGATCATGTGCGGGTCGGGGTCGCTCAGACTGGACGCGATGGCGATCCGCATCCCGTCCCCGATCCCCTCCCAGATCTCCACCAGCGCCCGCTCCAGCCCCGGCACCGGCCGCAGCATCTCCAGCGCCCGCCAGTTGACCCCGAACGCCTTGGGCTGCACGGACGTACTGGGATGCCGCTCCACCAACATCGCCTTGACGCCCCGCCGGGCCAGCAACGCGGCGGCGCTCAGCCCTGCATAACCGGCCCCGACGACCAGCACGGGCACACGCACCTGCGAGTCGGACATACCTCTCCCCTTTCTCGAATACTCGACTCAGAGTATTCTGGACACACGCGATACATCGCGATGTCTCCGAGTATGCGCCCAAGACGAGATATATCGCAACCCCCTCCAAGGGAGCCCGGTCCCGGCGAAAGGTCCTGCCAAGGGGGCGCTCCGCGCCGCCAGGCCAGGGCTGTGCTCCCCAGGGGGGCTCACGCCCCCCTTCGACCCCCCGGCGGGGGGCTCCGCCCCCCGCACCCCCCGCTGCCGCCCACCCGTTGCCGTAGTAGGTGGTTACCCGCCTGGCGCCCACCCGGCGCGCGTCCCGCGCGCCAAAGGCCCTCGCTGACGCTCGGCCGTTCTTCCGAGTGTCGGGCTGACGCCCGACGCTAGCGCCCACCCGTTACCGCCTACCTCCGATCGCCCACCCTCGCCCCGATCCCCGATAGCAACGCCGTGTAAGCACCTGCCCCGACCAGCCGCCCGAAGAGTCCCGTCCTTGGGCACCACCACCCGCAAGCTTCGGCCAGCACCGCACCGATAAGACGGATGATCGCCGCCCGGTCAGGGAAGATCCGCACCACAAAAGGAGGCACGATCCCACGGTGGAGCCGGGTAGTCGCTCATGGGGCTGGTCCGTCCGTGCCCTGATCTGGGCAGATGTGGCGTTGGAGCGGGTGGAGGCGTCTCACTGGTACTCGCCGAGACTCGCCGAGGCTCACTGTTCACGGGCCATCCACGGGCCAACGTCGGCGGGCCGTGTCCCCAGGCCAGGGGCCCATTCCGCGTCGGTTCGCGGGCCGGTGGCGTAGGGGGTCGCCTCGCGTCCCGGACCATACCCGCCGGCTGGTCATCCCGTCTGCTTGGGCGGGTATCGGGCCAGTGCGCCGGGGGCGGGACCGTCAAGGTCGTCTTCGCGCGTTCCCTTAGCCTGTCACGGTTCCTCGGGCATGAGATGCCGTCCTGTACAGACGACCTTGACGCGGAGAGTCCCCGGTGTGCTGTCATGCCCGGGGCCGACGCGGGCGGGTGACCAGCCCACCTCAGCCACAACGAACCGAGCGGGCGTGCGGGGCCTCCCCATCCCGGAGCTGAGGCCCCCGCCAAGGGCTTTGTTGTGGCTCAGGCCGACGTCGGCTTGGTGCTCCTCGGTGACGGCATGGATGAGACTGCGGCCTGTAGTTGCTGACGAGCGTCCCGCACTTCTCGCACGTTGGCCCATGCGGCAGAGGTGGAAAGAATCTCCTGCGCGAGAGAATGAGTTCTCGCCGATGCGAGAAACGGAAGAATCGCAGCAAATGTGTGCATGAGATCGGCGGCAAGAGAAAGCTCACGTGCGCGCACGGCCGCTTTGGTCTGATGCGCAAGATACTGTGCCCGGTATAGCGTTGACCATTGCCCCATGCGCGAGACCGTTTCATCGAAGGTTGAGTGCGCCTCGTGGTGTAGGTGAAGACGATCTAGTGCGATAGCGACGTTTCCGGCTACGTCGGCAGCCTCGAAGGCGGGAATTCCGTCAAGACTTCGCGCCTGGTCAAGCATGGTACGTGCCTGACGCTCCTTGCCCGGGACGAGGGATAGAGCCCGCCCTAGCCGTATCCTGACGTATGCCTTGTTGGCGTTACTCAAGTCGGGAAGTTGCAGCGCGCGCTCAGCATATACCGCTCCGCGATCACCTATTCCCTGGTGAGTGTTGATCTGGCTGAGAATGGTGTAGGCGGTCGCTTGAGCCGGGTAGTCCTTGGCGCGACGCGCTAGAGCCAGAGAGAACTGTCCGATCCGTTCCGCTTCGTCGTATCGCTGAGCATCATAGAGTGCGAGCATTGCCTCTCTGGCAAGCCTTGAAGCAGCGGCCTGCAATTTCTGGTCGGTCCCATGGACAGCGCTCTCGGTGCGCCGGACCTGGCCCAGTAGCGAAGGGAGCACAGGGTGCCCCCCTAGCTCGTGGCGAGTGCTGGCGGCGCGGTCGGCCAGTGCGTGAACGTATTCCGGATCTTGGAATGCGTCAGTCTTCGCGGAAGGAATCAAGATCACCCCGGCGGCGGATTGGGCGATCTTCGTGTTGAATTCTCTCCGTTTCACCGGACCCTCCCTTTTGGGCCTTATGACCACTTCCCAGTCTACGCGCGCAAGGAGTGTGATCGCCTTCGCGATCCCGGTGTCCTTGTGTCCTAAAGTGATCTGGGATACCCATGTCTGAGATGTGTTCAGCTCTTTCGCCAGTTGCGTCTGTGTCCAGCCGCGCTGCTGCATGATCAATTTAAGGGCTTCGGGAAGACTGCGGGCATCCATGACGTCAGGGTATTGCTCTCAGTATTGACGCACCTGCAAAACAGTAATCCTCACGGGCAAAATCGCGGCAGGTCCATCAGTGACCACAAGCACGGAACCCGCCGAGCGTTGGGAGCGCTGCGACGGGTTCCTCAATCAGGAAGGTGCTCCTGACCTGTGAACGAGAGTAGGGCCGTGCGCCCTGGATTGCGCACCAAATCGGGAGAACCCAGGCCGGGAGCGGTGATCTCGGCTGTGAGCGGGAGGCTTCCGGTTGGAAGCGCCGGCTGCGTCGGTGCTGGTCACGTGGTGTTGCCGGTCCATCCGGCGTCGGTGTCGTCGGCTCGTGTGTACGCCTCCGTGAGGCTGGCGCTTCTGGGGCGAGAGGAGATGACCGACGCGGCGCACCTGGTGGTCAGTGAGCTGGTGACCAACGGTCTGCGTGCGGCGCTGGCGCTCGGTGGTTGCGAGAGGGAGGGGCACGAGTCCGGGGGGCGGACGGCTGGAGGGTGCGCCGGGGTCGGCCGGTATGTCTGCGTGGCGCTGTACCCGTGGCGCGCCGGGATCGTCGTGGACGTGTGGGACCCCAGCCCCGAACCGCCGAAGCTCTTGGACCCTGCGTGGGATGAGGTCGGCGGGCGGGGCTTGCACCTGGTCAACGCGGTGGCGGCCTGCTGGGGGTACCGGTGGGTCAAGCCGGGCGGCAAGGTCGTTTGGGCGCGGCTCGCGGAGGGTTCGGGATGGTGACGATTCATCCGCACCCGTATTCGTGGGTGGTGCTGAGGTCGATGCGGGGCGAGCGGATCGAGGCCCGCCGCGTGCCGGGGCCGATGGTCGAGATCCGGGTCTGTCAGGGTGACCAGATCGCGGACCCGGCCTATCTGCGCCTGCACCGCGCATTGGTGGGCTGAGCGGTGGGGAGAAGGCGCGAGCATCCCCCGGTCGAACCGCCGCCACCGGATGACCTGTCGCAGCCGCGGCCGGGTGATGTGGTCGCCGTTGTGCGTGTGCTGCACAGCCACA
This sequence comes from Thermocatellispora tengchongensis, assembly GCF_014202315.1. Classification (GTDB taxonomy): domain Bacteria; phylum Actinomycetota; class Actinomycetes; order Streptosporangiales; family Streptosporangiaceae; genus Thermocatellispora; species Thermocatellispora tengchongensis. The sequence goes on from NZ_JACHGN010000029.1 coordinate 19,040, forward strand.
GCCGCCTGCATGTGTACGCCGACGTGCTGCTCGGCATGACCGGCAGGGTGGAGCGGCTGATGCGCGGCGGACAGTACGCCCTGGTGAGCCTGAACGCGGCGGAGGATGAGCGGCGGATCTTGGGGGGCGTAAGGCTGGTGCTGCATCTGGATGACCTGCGTGTGCTTCCGCAGCGAGAAAGGCCGGAGGGGCCTTGTCGGCTGCGGTTCGGCCCCTCGTCGTCGGCGAAGGGAGAGCAGATGGCATAAGCACCGATGGGACAGGGGTTCGGCCCCGCGAAGCGGAACGGGCCTGCCGGCGCTTCCCCCCGGTGGGTGTCTTCGCGGGGCCATGGGGCGCGCTTGGTCGGCATGGAGAGAAGGTGAGAGGTCATGGACCTGTGGTCGTTTCTGACGGATGAGTGGCCGTCGATGGTGATGAGCGCGGTGGGGGCGTTCTGCGGTCTTGCGGCATGGAGCTTGTGGAGGACGCGTCGGCGGCCCTGAATCCGGACGCGGGAGCAGGAGAAGAGAGGTGGTCATGCGGCGTCGGCGTTACCTGACCTTGCGGGCCGTGCTGGGAGAGCGGGGCATGGCATGGCGTGCGCGGCGGTCTCGTTGGCGGCCGGTGGTGGGCAGGTCGGAGTGCTGGACGCTGCCCCTCTGGCGTCATACCGATCCATGGGTTGCGGCCGGGCCGGCGGGGACGGAACGGATCGAGGTACGGCGGATCGCCTCGGGTGTCCAGGTGAGAGCGCGCCGGGATGAGCCTCCCCGGAGGTCCTGGCTGCTGACGTTCGAGCAGTGGCGGGCTTTTCATGACGGGGTGATCGACGGGTCGGTGATGCCGCAGTTCGATCGGGGGTACGCGTGGGTGAGCTTCCCCGGCCACAGTGAGCGGATGCTGGTGAGCCTGGAGTGCTGGGGCCGGTTCGTGTCCGGGGTGGCGCTGGGGGCCTATCAGGTGACGTTCTACCCCAGGCAGCCCCGGGCCGGGAGGGACTGAGGAAAACGCAGGCACTCACGGTGACCTGTAGGCCACAGTTGGCATCGACCGGACGGGAAGGGAGTGTGCGCAATGGAAGTGCCGATCGGCGTGGAGTTGGTGGCCCGCGATGCCCACGAGCGCAATGTCGCAGTGGCGGAAGCGGTCGGCGCGTTCGTGGCTCGGTCGCCGGCCGGGCGGCGGGTGCGGCTGGGCTCGCGTACCTCACCGATGGCGATCTACCAGGCCGAGCATGTGAGGAGTCTGCTGCAACGTCTGACCCCCTCCCTTGAGGTGGAGATCGTGGGGATAGCGACCAGCGGGGACCGCTGGCAGGGTGATCTTGCGGAGCTGGGCGGCAAGGGCGCGTTCATGAAGGAAATCGATCGCGCGCTGGTGATGGGGGCGATCGATGCGGCGGTGCATTGCATCAAGGACGTGCCCGGTGATGTGCCGCTGACGGAGGGGACGACGTTCGCCGCTTACCTGGAACGGGAGGACGTGCAGGATGCGGTGGTGTGGCGCGCGGGTTCGCCGTATGCGAGCCTGGCCGACCTTCCGCCCGGTACCCGGATCGGCACCTCTTCGGTGCGGCGCAAGGCGCAACTGCTGCGGTATCGGCCGGACCTGTACGTGGATCGCATCCGAGGGAACGTGAACTCGCGCCTGGCGCGTCTGGACGCCGAGCAGCGGTTCGAGGCGTTGGTGCTGGCGTGCGCGGGGCTGCGGCGGATCGGGATGGACAAGCGAATCGGTCAGGTGCTGCCGCTGGACATCATGTGCCCGGCCGTGGGCGCGGGGGTGGTCGGGGTGCAGTGCCGGACGGCGGATCAACCGATGGTGGAGCTGGTGCGGCTTTTGGATCATGCCGCGACGCGGGTGCATGTGCGGGCGGAGCGGGCCATGCTGCATGCGTTGCAGGGGCACTGCAATTCACCGATCGCCGGGCATTGCTCGACCACGTTGGATGGTCAGCTCTCGCTGATCGGAATGGTGTTCACGCGTGAGGGTGGCCAGTTCGCGTACGCGCATGAGTGGGACGTGATGGAGCGGCCGGAAGAGTTGGGCGGGTATGTGGCGGCGGTGCTGGCACGTAAGGGGGCTCGCGACATCATCCGGGGTATTCCGCACTGACCAAGCAGTTGGGTACGGCGGGAGGTTGGGCCTGCTGAATGGCCGAAGGCCACCCGTAGGGCTGCGAAGCAGCGCAAGCTGAGGCGGCTTCCCCGGTGGCCCGGCGGCGGTAACGGCGCCTGGTCGGACGGAGGTGAGCTGAGGTCACTTCGTGCCCGGAGTCCGGGGCGGGATGGGGGACGATCATGAGCCCACTTCTGACGCTCAGGGGAGTGAGCCGGTTTCCAACGGTTGGGCTTCACGGGTGTCCTGGTGGTCGGGTGACGGTGGCCGGGGGCGCTAGCCGGGGGGTGCGGGGGGCGGAGCCCCCTGCCGGGGGGTCGAAGGGGGGCGTGAGCCCCCCTGGGAGGCACAGCCCTGGCCTGGTGGCGCGGAGCGCCCACTGCCAGGGCCGCGCGCTTCGCCGCCGCGGGCACGCGGCCCCGTACAGAATCCGGCGAAGGGCGATAAACGGCACTATCCACTAAAAACACCGTCATCACTCCATGCAATCGGACACTTCGCCCTTACAGTCTGCAATAGGGATCAATGCCGACTTGGGGGGGTCGCATGCCCGATTGCACCGTGGTCGTGATCACGTACAACGACGCGGGGCGGTTGCCTCGTGCCGTGCGGTCCGTGCTCGGACAGTCGCTGCGGAATCTCGAAGTGATCGTGGTGGACGACGCGAGCACCGATCGGACTCCGGAGGTCGTGGCCGCCCTGTGCCGGGAGGACCCGCGGGTGCGGTCCATTCGCAGGGACGTCAACAGCGGCGGGTGCGGGGCGCCGCGCAACGATGGGCTCGCCGCCACCACGACGCCGTACGTGATGTTCCTGGACAGCGACGACCGGCTGCCCAGGCACGCGTGCAAGAGCATGTTGATGGAGATCGAGCGCACCGGCGCCGACTTCGTGACCGGCCAGGTCGCCCGCCTGTACGAGGCGACGGGCAAAAAGCGGTTCTATTTTCCGTCGTTGTATCGGCGCAGGACGATAAACGGCATTCGCGAGGACCCGGAGATGTTCCTGGACACCTTCGCGACCAACAAGCTGTACCGGGCCGGGTTCCTGCGGCGGCACAACCTGTGGTTCCGGGAGGACATCCACTTCGAGGACCACGTGTTCTCGGCGAAGCTGTTCTGCGCCACCCGGCGGTTCGCGGTGGTGCCGTGGGTGGTCTACGACTGGCACCGGGCGGTGGAGCGGCCCGGGACCCGGACCTCGATCTCGCTCAGCGTGAAGGAGATGGACAACGTGCGGCAGCGGGTGCTGGCCGCGCGGCTGAGCGACCAGGTGCTGCGCGACACCGGGCACGCCGACCTGCTGCCGGAGCGGCACCACCGGTTCCTGCGCCAGGACCTGCGGGTCTACCTCAACCCCCTGCCGGCGCGGGACCGGGTGTGGGTCAAGGAGTTCGCCTCGATCGTACGGCCCTACCTCACCGAGATCATCGGGACCGACCCGGACGTGTTCCAGCGGGTGGACCCGATCATCCGCGTCTGCTGCCACTCCATCCTCACCGATCAGATCGAGGAGCTGGAGGTCGCCGCGCGCTCGCTGAACGGGCCGCGGGCCGCGCCCCGGCGGGTCCTGCGGGTGGACGGGAAGACCTACTGGGGCGGCACGGCCGAGCCGATGCTGGACATCACCGGCCTGCGCCTGGCCGAGCTGCCGTTCTCGGCCTCGGCCCTGCGGCACGAGGTGGTGGAGGCGACCGCGAGCGGGAGCGTGCTGACGCTGGCGGTGCACACCTACGACCCGTTCGGGGTGCTGGAGCGTACGCCGGGCTGGCGGGCGGAGCTGCGGCTGCGCGGCCACCGCGTACGCCTCGCGCCGCGCCGCCGCCTGGAGGACGGCGAGGGCATCTGGGAGAGCGAGGTCGCGATCGACCTGGCCGCGGCCACCCCGGGGCCGCTCGGGTTCGACGGGCGGCAGGAGCCCAGCGTGGCGATCGTACGGCCCGACGGCCACGCGACCACCGACAAGCTGCTCCTCTCCCCCGCCCATCCGCCGATCCGGACGCGGGTGCCGGGGCACGGGGTGACGGTCCGGCCGGACGGGCCGGCGGGGGTGCTGCGGGTGGAGTGGCGGCGCGAGGGGCTGCTGCGCCAGGTGCCCAGGCTGGGCCGGCTCAAGCGGCGTGTCATCGCCCGGCTGTCCTCCCCGGAGCTGAAGCTGCGCGCGTACAAAGGGCTGATCAAGGTGGTGCCGCGGCGGGCGGACCTGGCGATCTTCGAGTCCGACGTGGGCAAGGGCTACACCGGCAACCCGCGCTACATCTACGAGGAGGTGCGCCGGCGCGGCCTGCCGATCAAGGCGGTGTGGTCGGTGGCGCGGCGGCGGGCCGACTTCCCGGCCGAGGCCGTGCTGGTGCGCCGGATGAGCTGGCGCTATGTGTGGACGCTGGCCCGCGCGGCGTACTGGGTGGACAGCCACGGCTTCCCGCTGGACTTCCCCAAGCCCAAGGGCACCCGCTACCTGCAGACCTGGCACGGGCAGGGCGTGAAGTCGATCGGCTACAACGCCCCGGACCTGCGCGGCGACTTCGCCGGGCCGCGCGAGCAGTGGCGGCGCGCGGTGGCGCGGTGGGACGCCCTGGTCTCGCCGGGCGCGGAGTTCGAGCGCACGTTCCTGCCCGCCAACCGCTACACGGGGCCCGTGCTGCGGTTCGGCTCGCCGCGCTGCGACGTGCTGGTGCACGGCGACCCCGGCGCGGAGCGGCGGGTGCGGGAGCGGCTGGAGATCCCCGACGACCGGCGCATCCTGCTGTACGCGCCGACGTACCGCGACCGGGGCATGTCCTCGGGCCGCTCCGTGCGGGCGGACCTGGCGGAGCTGGCCGGGGCGCTGGCCGAGGAGTGGGTGCTGGTGCTGCGCACGCACCCGGTGGAGCGCTACACGGTGCCGCGGCACGTGCGCCACTTCGTCCGCCCCGCGGGCTCCTATCCCGAGGTGAACGACCTCATGCTGGCCTCCGACGCGCTGGTGACGGACTACTCGTCGCTGATGTGCGACTACGCGGTCACCGGCAAGCCGATGGTGTTCCTGATCGACGACTGGGAGGACTACCGGCTGCGCGAGCGCGGCAGCGTCTACGACCTGCCGGCCATCGCCCCCGGCCCGTGCGTGACCACGACGGCGGCGCTGATCGACGCGGTACGCGGCCTGGACGGGCTGGCGGAGGCGTTCGCGGTCAAGTACGCCGAGTTCCGCCGCACCTGGTGCGCGGACGAGCGCGGCGACGCGGCGGCGCGGGTCGTGGACGCGTTCTTCCTGAACGCCGTCTTCCCGGGCGGGGCGCCGGAGCGCCGGGAGGCCGTCACCGCGGGGGCCCTGCTGTGACCACCTCCCTCGCTCCCGCCCGGCCGTACGCGCGGCGCGGCCTGCCGGAGCGGGTGGTGTTCGCCTGCATGGACGCCCACACGCTGGGCGGCATCCAGCGGGTGACCCACACCCTGGCGCAGGGCCTGGCCGGGCGCGGCTACGAGGTGCACGTGCTGGGCCTGCACCGCTCCCCGGCCCCGTTCCGGTACGTCGAGCGGCCGGCGTACCGCTCGCACGAGATCCACCGCACGCCCATGGGCCCGGTCGGCCCGCTCGCGCGCCGCCTGGGCGACCGGAGGCTGCGCGCGCTGCTCGACCGGCTCGGCCCGGCGCACATCGTGCTGACCTCGCCGGGCGTGGTGAGCCGGATGCTGGCGCTGCTGCCGCCGCACATGACCCCGATCGGGCACTACCACGGCTCCTTCGAGCACGCCCAGGGCACCTGGCACCTCGGCTCGGTGCGCCGCCACTGGGGGCGGCTGGAGCAGTCGGTGTTCCTCAGCCCGGACGACGCGGCCGGCTTCGCCGCGCACGCGCTGCTGCCGCACACCTGGACGATCCCGAACCCGCTGCCCGACTGGCCCGCCCGCCCGTCGCCGCTGTCGGCGCCCCGGGTGCTCGGCATCGGGCGGCTGGAGGGCGTCAAGCGGTTCGACCGGCTGATCTCGGCCTTCGCCCGCGCCGTGCGCACCGGCCGCGACCCGTGGGAGCTGCACCTGATCGGCGACGGCGAGGACGTGCCGCTGCTGCGCGAGCACGCCCGCGCCGAGGGGGTCGGCGACCGGGTGGTGTTCCGCGGCCGGGTGCCCGCGGCGCTGATGCGCGCGGAGTACCTGGGCGGGGCGGTGGTCGGGCTGTCCAGCGAGCACGAGGGGCTGCCGCTGGTGCTGTGCGAGGCCGCCTCGTACGGGGTGCCGGCCGTGGCCTTCGACGTCTCGGGCGGGGTCAGGTCACTGGTGCGGCACCAGCGCACGGGGCTGCTCGCCCCGCCCGGCGACGTGGACGCGCTCGGTGCGGCGCTCGCCCGCCTGATGGGCTCGGCGGACGAGCGGCGGCGAATGGGCGCCGCCGCCCGCGCACACGCCGAGCAGTTCCGGCTGGACCGCGTGCTCGACGGATGGGAGACCCTGTTCGAGCACATCGCGCGATAATTGCGATTGCTTCGCAATACGCGGGCTTGGGCGCTCTGCAGGGTCGCGTCTTCCCCTCGTCGCTCCGGTCGCTACGCTCCCTACGCTCCTCAGTCCAGACACGACCCGCGCCCAAGCCACCACTACCCGTCTACCGGATGGGGCGCCGGGTTCACTTGGCGGCGGCTCTGGTGCCGGCGAGTTCGGGGGAGCCGGTGCGCTGGCGGGGTACGCCGGTGATGGCGAGCTGGCCCGAGGTGAGCTGGGCGCCGATCGGGTTCTGCTCGCGCATGCGGATGAGGCGGTCGAACGCCTTCTTGCGCAGGCGCGACAGCTTGCGCCTGGCGGCCATCCGCTCGTACGCCGCGAGCTTGGTCATCGGCGCCTTGGGCGCGCCGGTCACCTCGTACCCGTAGGCGTCCAGGCGCTCGGCGAGCACGCTCTCGCACAGGGAGATCTCCCACGGCTCAAGCCGGGTGCGCCAGCTCCCGGAGCGGGACGTGGTGACCTCGCCGTGGGTGCGGGAGTGCCAGGTCTTGCGCTCGGGCACGGCCACGCTGGCCACCAGGTGCGGGCGGCACATGGCCGGGTCGAACTCCTCGCCGATGAACTCGCACAGCGTGCGCAGGGTGCTCTCGGGGTCGCTGATCAGGTTCTCGTACTGCAGCTCGTGGTAGCTGCCCTTGGGCATGCGCAGCGCGCCGTTGCGGGCGAAGTCGATCGCCTCGGCCCAGCCGGAGACGGCGCTGTAGATGTTGCCCTTGTACCAGGGCATCTCCTTCAGCGAGGCGACGCAGTCGCGCCCGTCGCGGATCAGGTGGATGAACTGCGCGTCGGGGAACAGCCGCAGCAGCACATCGACGTTCTGGAAGTACGACGGGCGCTTGTCGCCCCAGCGCGGCTTGCCGAAGCGGGCGGCGTACGCGCGCAGCACGATGCCGAGCGCCGAGCCGAGCGTCCCCGGGCCCTCCACGATCTGGCGGGAGACCTCGGCGGCGTCCAGGCCCAGCTCGTAGAACCGGGTCTGGCGGCGGGTGACGATCCACTCGGCCAGGGCGCGCCGCTTGGCCGGGTCGTTCAGGTCGCCGAAGGTGAGCCGCCGGTTGTAGGCCGTCATCACGAACCTGGTCTCCGGCGGGATGGCCATCCGCGGATGCGAGTGCATCATGAGCTGGAGCAGCGTGGTCCCCGAGCGCGGGCACCCCACGATGAAGATCGGTCGATCCGATTGCATTGCACAAACCCCCGATGAGATTGCCGCGCGTGCGCGCATGTCGCGTCTCTCGCGTGTCGCGGTAGTGGTGTAGTCGCGTGTGGTGTAGTCGCGTGTGTGTCTGTGCGCGCCCTCAGCGCGCGAGTGGAGTGCCGACGCGGTTCTTCTCGTCCTGCCGCTGGATGCGCCGCATGACCCGCCCGAAGTCACGGGTGGACATCCACAGCTTGTAGACCAGCGCCGACTCGAAGATCAGCAGCAGCGCCCCCGCCACCCCGATCACGTACGGCACCGCCGCCGGGCCGAGCAGCGGCCCGACCACGAACACGGCCATCTGGTATTCGATCCCGCTGACCAGGTGGGTGCGGATCCGGTGCGCGAGGAGCATCCCGCGCAGGCGGGTGTACCACGGGAAGCGGGACTGGAAGCCGTGGTGCAGGCCCTGGTTGGCCCGCGAGCGCAGCCCCCGGCGCGGGCGCTCGGGCGCGTCCCCCGACGCGTTCCCCGTCGCGAGTCCCGTCCCGAGGCCCGTCCCGAGTCCCGTCGTGAGGCCCGTCGCGGGTCCGGGCACCGCGTGGCCGAGGGCCCCGTCCATGTCGTCGTGGTCGTCGTGGTCGTCGTGGCCGGCCGTGCGGGCGGCCAGGCGTTCCAGCGCGGCCTGCCGCTGGCCCCCCTCGGCGGAGCTCATCGCGCTGACCAGCTTCTCGCGCATGTTCCTGCGCACCTTGGCCATCTGCGGGCCGTTGAGGTAGCGGACCAGGTCGAAGGCGATGATCACCCCGGCCAGGAACGCGGCCTCGGGCCGCCCGCCGTGCTGGAACAGGCCGTAGGCCAGGGCGAAGGCGCAGACCACCATCCGCACCTGGTCCAGGCTGAAGTCCAGCCAGAGGCCGAACGTGGTGCCGTTGCCCTTCAGCCGGGCGAGCTTGCCGTCCATGCAGTCGGCGATGAAGCCGAGGTGGAAGAACAGCGCGCCGAGCGCCAGGGTGTGCCACTCGCCCAGCGCGAAGCAGACGGCGGCGCACATGCCGAACAGGAACGCCGTCGCCGTGAGCGCGTTCGGCGTGATCGACGTACGGGAGGCCAGCACGCGTACGAGCCTGCACGCGATCGGATCCACCAACAGCACGGTCCACCAGGCGTCGCGCGGTTTGCACACGGCACGTACGTCCGCCAGCGAGTACGTCGTCATGACAGCCAGCATGATGAAGCCGGACGGATCGCCATGGGAGCCTAGCCACCTTGGGAAACTGTCCTGACTGACTCTTTACCGGTGGCTTTATCTGAGACTTTGTCGGATAGCCCCGCCCGCGCCCGCTTGGCCCTGCGCAACTGCCGCCGCCGCAGGGTGCCGTGCTTCACCGGGCCCTCGCGGCGCAGCCCGCGCGGCCCGGTCAGCTCCACGTGCAGCGACCAGCGTCCGCGCAGCTCCTTGACCAGCTTGCGGTTCAGGGTGGCCACGAAGCCGGTGGCGGGGCCGTCGGCGCCGTCCGGGTGCGGGCGGCGGGTGCGGGCGAACGTCACCACCGGGATGCGTTCCTGCGTGCCCGGTGAGACCAGCCACAGCTTCATGCGCGTGCGTACGTCCTCGGCGTGCCTGATGTAGGCGTAGCCCTCGATCGCCAGGGACCGGCCGCGCCAGGACACGCGCTCGACGCCGGCGCGCAGCTCCAGCTCCTCGGTCACGTCGTACAGGTGGGCCGGGATGCGCCGGGCGCGGTCGCCGTAGTACGGGTAGGCGGCGAACCAGCGCGCCTCGCGCAGCCCGCGCGGCACCACCCTGACCCGCCCGCCGTGCTCGCGCCTGGACCGGCGCACCTCGGCCAGCTCGCCGACCATGCCGTGCCGCAGCAGGTACAGCTCCAGCCGGCGGATCGCGGGCAGCCCGCGCACGGCCTCGCCGTCGATCTGGTCCACGTACGCGCCGACCAGGCCGAGCAGGGCGGACCTGTCGGGCTCGGCGGCGGCCTCGACCGCCTTGGCCACGATCGCCAGGTCCCAGGACGCGACCATCCCGTCGTACGCCGCGAGCAGCGCGGGCGCGCGCCGGGCGAGCAGCGAGCGCGCGGTGCGCACCGAGGCCAGCCGCTCGGCGATGTTGGCCGCCTCGGTGCGGCGCTGGGTGATCGAGGACGCGCCCGACTCGCGCAGCCGCCAGTGGTAGACGACCTCGGGCACCACGTCCACGGCGGACGCGCGCACGTGCGCCTCCAGGGCGACCGGCAGGTCCTCGTACAGGCCCGGCGGGAACGACAGGCCGCAGGCGTCCCAGAAGGAGCGCCGGTAGACCTTGTTCCACACCGTGCGGTCGCGGACCAGTTTGGGCGCTCGGGTGATGTGGGTGCGTCTGGCCCCGCGCCGGAACGTCCTGGCGTGCAGCGGTGAGGGGCCGAGGGTGCCCGACTCCAGCCGCTGCACCCCGCCGCAGGCCAGATCGGACCCGCTGTCCTCCAGGGCGCGCACGAGCCGCTCGTACGCGTCGCGCGGGAGCACGTCGTCGGCGTCGGCGAAGGCGAGGTACCGGCCGGTGGCCGCCTCGATGCCGAGGTTGCGCGCCGGCCCCGGCCCGACGTTGGCGCCGGTGCCGACGAGGACGAACCTGGGGTCCCATGCGGCGAACACGTCGGCGATGGTCCTGCTGCCGTCGGCGGACCCGTCGTCCACCATGACGACTTCCAGGTCGTCCAGCGTCTGCGAGGCGAGTGAGGTGAGACACTCCTCCAGATATGCGACTACGTTATGGAAGGGTACGACAACAGAGAGTAACGGTGCCATACGAATCAGAGTGCCTTCCGGGGCCCTCTCTGCGGCGAAGGACTACCCGCCGCTTGCCCGGCCTTTGCCCAAGCCTGGGCTTCCCCGTCCACATCCCGAACGATCACTGTCTGCGGCAAAATGAACGCGACGAGTGAGGAATACGAGGCCATGCTGCGCGGAATCGCCGACCACGAGCTCGAAACCGTACGCCGCTGGCGCAACCATCCCAAGGTGCGCGCGGCCAGCTTCACCACCCACGTCATCCGGCCCGACGAACACGCCCGCTGGTGGGCCGCCGTGCGCGACGACCCGTCGCGGCGGGTGCTGATGTACGAGCACGCCGGCGTCCCGGCCGGGGTCGTGGCCTTCAGCGGGCTCGACGCCCCCGGCGGCGGTGCGACGTGGGGCTTCTACCTGGACATCGACGGGCTGCTCGCCTCGGGCGAGCTGCTGCGGGCGTGGTTCGGCTGCGAGCGGGCGGCGGTCGAGCACGCGTTCGGGCCGCTCGGCCTGCTCACGCTGCACGGCGAGGTGCTGGCCGGCAACCGGCAGGTGCGCGCCCTGCACCGCCGCTTCGGCTTCGCCGAGGTGGGCTCCTACACCCGGGTCATCGACGGCGAGCCGCGCGAGGTCGTACGCGTCCGCCTGGACCGCGACAATCGAAGGGAAAGCACGTGATCTCCATTGCCGGCCGCGCCATCGGCGCGGGACACCCGCCGTTCGTGATCGCCGAGATGTCGGGCAACCACGACGGCGACCTCGACCGCGCCCTGGCCATCGTCGACGCGGTGGCCGAGGCGGGCGCCCACGCGCTGAAGCTGCAGACCTACCTGCCCGACACGCTCACCATCGACGCCGACGGGCCGGCCTTCCGCATCGGGCGCCGGCACGAGCTGTGGGGCGGCGAGACCCTGTACCGCCTCTTCGAGCGGGCCCACACGCCCTGGGAGTGGCACGAGCCGCTGTTCGAGCGGGCGGCCAAGCACGGGCTGGTCGCGTTCTCCTCGCCGTTCGACCCGAGCGCGATCGAGCTGCTGGAGTCGCTGGGGGCGCCGGCGTACAAGATCGCCTCCTCCGAGATCGTGGACCTGCCGCTGATCCGGATGGCCGCGGCCACCGGCAAGCCGCTGATCATCTCCACCGGCATGGCCACGGCCGAGGAGGTCTGCGCCGCCGTGGCGGCGGCGCGCGAGGCGGGCTGCGACGAGATCGCGGTGCTGTCGTGCACCGCCACCTACCCGGCCCCGCCGCAGGAGAGCAACCTGGCCGCGCTGCCGCTGCTGGGCGCGCTCACGGGCTGCGTCACCGGGCTGTCGGACCACACGCCGGGCATCGGGACGGCGGTCGCGGCGGTGGCGCTGGGCGCGTGCGTGATCGAGAAGCACGTCACGCTCTCGCGCGCCGACGGCGGCGTCGATGCCGCGTTCTCGCTGGAGCCGGCCGAGCTGGCCGCGCTGGTGGCCGAGACCGAGCGCGCCTGGCAGTCGATCGGCGAGGCCCGCATCGGCCCCAAGCCCAGCGAGCGCGAGGGCCTGCGTTTCAGGCGCTCGCTCTACGTCGTGGCCGACGTGCGCGCCGGCGACCGGGTGACCCCGGCCAACGTGCGCTCCATCCGCCCGGCGGGCGGCCTGCACCCCGACGCCGCCCGCCTGGTCATGGGCCGCACCTTCACCCGTGACACGCCCAAGGGGACGCCGCTGACCTGGAACTTGATCTAGACAGCGCGAGCAGCGCGTCGGCGACCCGGGAGCGCCCGTGCCCGTCGATCAGCGCGCGCCCCGGGCCACCGAGCCGCGCCCGCGCGCCCGGGGCGGCCAGCTCGGCCAGCAGCGCCCGCAGCACCGGCACGGCGGCCTCGGGGTCGGCGCCGAGCCCGGTGGCCAGCCCGTTGCCGACCACCGCCTCGTAGCCCACGAGCTGGTTGGCCGCCACCCAGGTGAGCGCGGCCGGCACCCCGAGATACAGCAGCTCCCAGGTCGCCGACCCGGCCGCGGTGAGCACCAGGTCGGCCCGCGCCATCAGCGCCGGCAGCTCGTCGGTGGGCGGGATGACGGTCATCCCGGGGTACGCCGGCGCGTCGCCGACGGCCGTGCACACGCACGGCACGCCGGTGTCGGCCAGGGCCCGCAGCCACCGCCCGGTCACCCCGGCCGCGTCGGTGCCGCCGAAGAAGCACAGCACCCGCGGCGGCGCGGCGGCGTCGGGCCGCACCTCGCCGCCCTCGCGGACCACGTCGTCGCGCAGCAGGGCGTAGCGGGCCCCGGCCAGCACGGGCGTGCCGGGGTCGTACCTGGCCTCCGCGCCGAGGTTCTGGTCCAGGTACAGGTCGGCCTCCTGCCGCGGCTCGGGGGCGTCGATCACGTGCAGCACGGGCACGCCCGCCCCCCGCAGCGCGGCCCCGGTGCCCTCGGGCAGGTCGTAGCGGTCGAGCACCACCACGCCCAGCCCCAGCGCCGTGGCCTGCGCGGCGAACCGGGCGGGCTCGGCCGCGGCGGGCAGCAGCGACAGCCTGCGCCGCCACAACTGCGCCCGCGCCCACTCCACCCCGCCGAGGTCGCCCAGGAACAGCACCTCGGCCCCGCGGGCCACCAGTTCCTCCGCCAGCGCCACGCACCGCACCAGGTGGCCGACGCCGATCCCGCGCCCCGCGTCGCAGCGAACTCCCACTCGCACGGCCGCTCACGCCTCCTGCAGCGACTTCTGCCGGACGTGGGCGTTGAGCTCGGCCACCTCGGGGTGGAGGTGCAGCCAGTCGATCAGTTCGGCGACCGAGACCGGCTGGTCGCCGAACTTGGCCACGATCCGCTGGATGACCTGCCAGTCGGGCTCGGTGTCCAGGGTGACGCGGAGGTGGGCGGCCGAGGGGTGGTGGGTGAGGCCGAGGACCCGGAAGCGGCCGGGATGGGTGTAGACGTAGGAGGTCACGTGGGCGCGGTGGTAGCCGCGGGCCTTGCGGTCGGCCTCCTCCAGCGCCTCGCGGCCGACGATCTCGACGTCGGTGCCGCGCGGCAGGGCGGGCGGCAGCGACGTGCTGAGGTAGTCCAGGCCGGGCACCACGCGGAAGACCTCGGCGGCCTCGCGGATGACGTCGGGGTCGAGCAGCGGGCAGTCGGCGGTGAAGCGCATCACGGCCCCGCAGCGGGCGTCGTCCTCGACCACGCGCATGAACCTGGTGAGCACGTCGTCGCGGGGCCCGCGGTAGCAGGCGACGCCCAGGCGGGCGCACTCGGCGGCCACCGCGTCGTCCGGCGGCTCGGCGGTGGTGGCCACGGCCAGGCCGTCGAGCGAGCCGGCGGCGCGCGCCGCGCGTACGACCCAGCCGAGCACGGACCTGCCGGACAGCTCGCGCAGCACCTTGCCCGGCAGCCGCGAGGACCCCATCCGAGCCTGGATGATCCCGACAATCCGCATCGATGCCTCATTCTCCTGTGTGACCGTGCGTCTCCATTCGGTCGCGCTATGCTACCGGCTCCGGGGGCGACTACCGCGGGTAGTCACGAATTCCAGGGGGCTTGCGTGAGCGTACTTACCGGGTCGTCGATATTGATCACAGGTGGCACCGGCTCCTTCGGCAAGGAGTTCATCCGCCACGTCCTGCGCGAGCTGGAGCCGCGCCGCCTGGTGGTCTTCTCCAGAGACGAGCTGAAGCAGTACGAGGCGCGCCAGCTCTTCGGCGGCGACGACCGGCTGCGCTGGTTCATCGGCGACGTGCGCGACCGCGAGCGGCTGACCCGGGCCATGCACGGCGTGGAGAACGTGGTGCACGCCGCCGCGCTGAAGCAGGTCGACACGGCCGAGTACAACCCGTTCGAGTACGTCCGCACCAACGTCTCCGGCTCCCAGAACGTGGTGGAGGCGGCGATCGACGCCGGCGTGCACCGGGTGGTCGCGCTGTCCACCGACAAGGCGTCCAGCCCGATCAACCTCTACGGCGCCACCAAGCTGGTGGCCGACAAGCTGTTCGTCTCGGCCAACCACTACGCCGCCGCCCACCCGACCAGGTTCGCCGTGGTGCGCTACGGCAACGTCGTGGGCAGCCGGGGGTCGGTGGTGCCCTACTTCCAGCGCCTGGCCCGCGAGGGCCGCAGCATCCCGATCACCGACAAGCGCATGACCCGGTTCTGGATCACCCTGGAGCAGGCGGTCAGGTTCGTGGTCGACTCCTTCGACCAGATGCAGGGCGGCGAGCTGTACATCCCGCGCATCCCCAGCATGCGCATCACCGACCTGGCCGAGGCCCTGGCGCCCGAGTGCCCCACGTACGAGATCGGGGTGCGGCCGGGCGAGAAGCTGCACGAGGAGATGATCGCGCCCGACGACGGGCGCCGCACGCTGCGCCTGGCCGACCGCTACATCGTGCAGCCCACCATCGCCACCTGGGGCTACGTGCCGCCGCTGACCGGCGAGGCGGTGCCCGAGGGCTTCTCCTACCGCTCCGACACCAACGACCAGTGGCTGTCGGTCGAGCGGCTGCGCGAGATGACCTGTCCGGAGCCGGTGCGATGATGCCCTACGGCCGCCACTCCGTCACCGAGGACGACATCGCCGCCGTGAGCGAGGTGCTGCGCGGCGACTGGCTGACCACGGGGCCCGCGGTGCGCGCCTTTGAGGACGAGCTGTCGCGCTGGGCCGGGGGCATGCCGTGCGTGAGCGTCACCTCCGGCACGGCCGCGCTGCACGTCGCCTACGTCGCGGCCGGGCTGCGCCCCGGCGACGAGGTGGTGATGCCGCCGATGACGTTCGTGGCCACCGCCGCGACCGCCCACCTGCTCGGCGGCAAGGTCGTGTTCGCCGACGTGGAGCCCGACACGGCCAACCTCGACCCGGCGGCGGCCGAGGCGGCGATGACGCCGCGCACCCGGGTCGTGACGGCGGTCGACTACGCGGGCCACCCGGCCGAGTACGACGCGCTGCGCGAGCTCACCGGCGCGGCGGACGCGGTGCTCGTGGCCGACGCCGCCCACTCGCTGGGCTCGTTCTACCGCGACCGCCCGGTCGGCACCCTCGCCGACCTGACCACGTTCTCCTTCTTCCCCACCAAGACCGTGACCACGGCCGAGGGCGGCGCGGTGGTGGCGACCGACCCGGCCCGGCTGGCGACCGCGGCCAGGTTCCGCAACCACGGGCTGGTGCGCGACCCGGCCGAGCAGCGCCACCCCGACGAAGGCGGCTGGCACCAGGAGGTCCACTCCTTCGGGCTGAACTACCGCCTGCCCGACGTGCTGTGCGCGCTCGGCATCGCCCAGCTCGGCCGGCTGGCCGAGTTCCGCTCCCGCCGGGCCGAGCTGGTCGCCCGCTACGACGCGCTGCTGGCCGACGTGCCGGGGCTCGCGCTGCCCGCCTGCCGCCCGTACGTCTCACCGTGCCGCCACCTGTACCCGGTGCGGGTGCTCGACGGGCGCCGCCGCGAGGTGTACGACCGCATGCGCAAGGCCGGGATCGGAGTTCAGGTGAACTACATCCCGGCCTACTGGCATCCCGCGTTCGAGGATCTCGGCTACCGCCGGGGCATGTGCCCGGTCGCCGAGCGCTACTACACCGAGCAGCTCTCGCTCCCGCTGCACCCCGGCCTGAGCTTCGCCGACCAGTCGCGGGTGATCGAGGAGCTGACCCGCATCCTCACCTGAGCTTGCGCATCCGGCTGGGGAACAACAGCTTGAGCATCCGCCGCACGCGGCGGCCCTTGCGCCCGGTGCGCTTGCTGGTCCACGCCGGCGCGCCGGGCACGATCTCCGGCAGTGGCTTGGTGTCGCGGCGCTCCTCCTCGCCCGCGTCGGCGCGCGGCGCGACGCGCAGCACCCGGTGGCCGCACACCCGCTCCTCGGACGTCGCCCACTCGTCGGCGCGCTCGGCCAGCCAGGCGGCCAGTTGCTCCTGCACCGGGCCGGGGTCGCCCCAGGTGCCGTAGAACTTTTGCGGGGTCAGGCAGATCGGCCGCAGGCCGCGCGCCGAGCACGCCTCCCACACCGCCGCGGCTACCCCGGGCGCGTCCTCGTCGCGGTAGCCGTCCACGGCCACGATGCCGTCGGGCACGATCAGGTCGCGGGCGGAGGTCAGGTCCTCGGTGACGTCCTCGTAGCGCTTGGAGGCGTCGATGTGGACGAACCTGCACGAGGCGGGCTTGACGTGGTCGCGGATGGCGGAGCTGGGCCCCTCCACGATCACCGGCAGCGCCTCGTGGAAGGCGAGGTAGTTGGTCTCGAACAGGCCCCGGACCGGCTGGGCGCCGGGCTCGGCGGGGAACAGGTCGCAGACCGTGAAGCGCTCCTCCTCGCGCAGGTGCCGGGCCATGAGCACGGCGCTGCGGCCGAGGTGGGCGCCCAGCTCCAGCAGGTCGCCCGCGGTGTAGAAGCGGGACTGGTAGCTGAGCAGCCAGTCGAACACACGCATGTCGGTGGCCGGCAGGGTGCCGGGGATGCTGTCCAGCGTCCAGGGCGCCGGTGGCACTGCGCTCAACGGATGTCGGTCCTTTCTCTGAGTATCAGGTGGCACTGGCCGGACCGGGTCACGATGTACCGGCGCGGTCCGGTGGTCCCGCCGATGTGCGCGGCGGCGTCGAACGCGAGCGGTGTGCCGCTCCCGCCCGGACGCTGCAGCACCAGCCGCCGTCCGCCCTCGCCGAAGTCGCCCGACCCCAGCGGGATGACGGCGGTGAAGGTGGCCCCGCCCGCGCCGTCGTCGCGCATGCGGGCGGGGAAGGCCATGAGGTCGGAGCCCGACGCGGTGATCGTTGCGGCGTCGGCGGCGGGGCCGCGCGCCCAGCCCGAGATGACCAGGCGGCCCGACTCGATCGCGCACGCGGTCACGGCGGCCTTGGCCTGGCGCACCTTGAGCCGGAACCGGCGGCCGGGGCCGATGGACGGGATGAGCCACAGGCCGTCGCCGATCCGCAGCGGCCCGAGGGCGTAGATCTCGTCGCCGACCTGGCCCTTCAGGCTGGCCGCCAGGCGCAGGCCGCGGGCCTGGAGTTCGGCGTGGAGCTGCCACAACCCCTCGTGCGGCACCGCCGGGTTCTGCTCGCCGCTCTCGTCCAGCGCCGCGGTGAGGTCGGCGGTGAAGGCGATGGTGGCCCCGTCGTCGCGTACGGCGAATCCGTCGCGCGGGCGGGCGGAGACGCGCCAGGCGGCGACCGGCAGGCGCGGGCCGTCCGCGCCGCCGGGCGGGCCCTGGCGCAGGGCGAGCGCCAGGCGGGCGCCGCGCAGGTCGCGGGCCACCACGCCGGGCACCCAGATCCGCCCGTCGGCGACCAGGCGCTCCTCGCGCCAGGCGACCCGGTCGATCTCGCCGGCCAGCTTCAGCTCGCCGGTCACGTCGTGGCAGTCGGCGGGCAGGCGCGGGTCGCCGTACAGGGGGTAGTCGGCGTACCAGCGGCGGCGCAGCAGGCCGCGGGGGCGTACGCGGACCCGGCGCTCGTCGGCCACCGCGCCCGCCGCGGTGGTGGTGCCGAGATCGGCCCCCTCCTCGTACGCGAGCACCGGGGCGATCTCCTCGATCAGGCCGCGTTGCAGCAGCCGGAGCTGGAGCCGGGTGAGCGCGGGCACGTCGCCCCAGGTGGCGGCGGCGACGCCGTCGAGGTAGCCGCGGGCCAGGGCGAGCAGTTCCTCCCGCTCGGGGCCGGCCAGCAGCGGCATCGCCTCGACCGCGACCTTCAGGTCGATCTCCATCGACTCCCGGTCGAGCAGCGGCTTGAGCTCGGGCGCGTGCGCGGCCAGGAAGGCGGCGGTATCGCGTACCGACAGCAGCCGGTCGCGCAGGTTGCCGGGTTCGAGGCGGCGCTGGGTGATGGAGGACGTGCCCTCCTCGCGCTCGCGCCAGTGGTAGACGACGTCGGAGAGCACGTCCACGGTGCGGGCCAGCACGTGGGCCGGGATCGTGACCGGCTGGTCCTCATACAGCCGGGCGGGGAAGGCCAGCCCGTGCCGGTCCCAGAACGCGCGCCGGAAGACCTTGTTCCACGCCATGCGGTCGCGGACCAGGTCGCGGTGCTCGCGCACGTGGGTGCGCCGGACGGTGGCGCGGAACGCCTCGCGGTGGGCGTAGGACTGGGTGAGCCGGTCGCCCTGGAGCCGGCGCACGTTGCCGCAGGCCAGGTCGGAGCCCGTCTCCTCCAGCGAGGCGACCATGGTCGCGTACGCGTCGGGCGGCACCACGTCGTCGCTGTCGGCGAAGGCGAGGTACCGCCCGCGGGCGCGGGCCACCCCGGCGTTGCGGGCCGGGCCGAGGCCCCGGTTGGGCTGGACGAGGACCGTGATCCGGTCGTCGGCGGCGGCGCGGGCGCGGACGATCTCGGCGCTGCCGTCGGCCGAGCCGTCGTCCACGCAGATCACCTCCAGGTCGCGGAGGGTCTGCCCGGCGATGGAGTCCAGGCACTCGCCGACGTACTTCTCGACGTTGTAGTAGGGGACGACGACGGACAGCAGCGGCTGCGGCACGGTTCCTCCCACCCCGTTACCCGCGCGCGATCCGGCGTGCGGCCCGCAGGCGGCGGCGCACCGGGCGGGTCAGGGGCCGGGTCAGCGCCCGCGCCCGGCGCATCAGGCGGAAGCCGAGCCTGCGGCGCAGCCCGGCGATCCTGCGCCGCGCGGCGCGGAGTTTGGAGCGGGTCTTGCGCAGCTCGCGCTCGCGGTGGGTGAGCTTGACCTCCAGCCGGTCGATGCGGGCCTGCGCGGCGGTGAGCGTGTCGCGCAGGCGCTCGCGACCGGCCAGCACCTGCCGGTAGCTCTCCGGGGCGTCGGCCGCCGCGGTGGCGCCGACGCCCAGCGTGGTGCCGATCTCGCGGTCCAGCGCCTTGGCGCGTTCCAGATGCCGCCGGTCGTGCCGGAACCCGCTGATCGCGACCAGGGTCGCGGTCAGCCGGTCGGCGTCCACCGACCACGGCCAGGGGTGGTGGTGGCCGGAGCCGAGCAGGCGCACGGCGAAGCGCCACAGGGTGCGGGTGAGCACGACCTCGGTGGGCAGCGCGTCGGCCAGCGCCCAGCTCGGGTCGATCAGGTCCAGCCGCTCGCCGTCCCACACCAGGTTGTCGGTGGTGGCGAAGGCCAGCTCGCCGGGGACCATGCCGGCGTCGCTCCAGCGCGACAGCCAGCCGGCGAGGTGGCGCAGGCGCTCCCTGATGGCGCGGATGTCGTCGTACGCGCACGCGGTCAGCAGCACCTCGTCGAGCACCCTGCCCTCCGGGATGGGGCCGGAGAGCAGGGCGGGATCACGGTGGACGCGGTCCAGGGCGAACGGGCGCGAGGCCGGCGGCACGTGCCGCACCCACTTCCCCTGCTCGCCGCGGGCGAGCTCCTGCACCAGCGTCCAGGGCGGCGCGCAGACGTCGTCCTCCAGCAGCGCGGCGGGCAGCGCCGGGCCGCCGGTACGGCCGGGGGCCTGCTTGCGGGCCACGGTCACCCACGCGGGGGCGAGCCTGGCGGCGAGCCCGTGCCGGAACGCCTTGCGGGTGAGCTGGACCGGGTCGGCGACGACGGCCCTGCCGTGGTAGCCGCGGGCGCAGGCGGCCACGGTGACCGCGTCGGGCAGGGTCCGTCCGCGGGCCAGCGTCTCGACGGAGAACAGCGCCCGGGGCGCGCCCGCGGCCGGATAGGCGGCGTAGCAGTCGTCCACGAGCAGGCCGTGCGCGTCCAGCTCGGCGGCGAGGGTCTGGTGGCCGTTGGGCCGGGTGTGGTCCAGCCCCCGGGGATGCCAGTCGGCGTCGGTACGCTCGTGCGGCCGGGCCTCCACCAGCGACTCGATGCCCAGGTCGTTGCGGGTGGACAGCAGCAGGGTGCCGCCGGGCGCGACGAGCGCGGCAACCTCGGCCAGGGTCTCGCGCCAGGGCCGGTAGGGCGACTCGGCCGAGTGCACCCGCTCGAACCCGTCCAGGGCGAGCACCACGTCGAACGGGTCGAGCCCGCCCAGCTTGGCGAGCTGCCCGCAGTAGACCGCGAACCCGGCGCGGCCCGCGTGCCGGGCGCCGAGGCGCACGGCGTCGGGATAGGAGCGCACCGCGACCGCGACCGAGCGCGAGCGGGCCACCAGCCAGTCCACGAAGTCCTCGGGGTGCGGGCCGATCAGCAGCACCCGGCCCGGCATGGGCCGCACGCGGCGGATCAGCTCCCGCACGATCTCGCCGCACGCCCACGCCGCCCCGTGGCCGGCGCCTCCCCAGGCCGCCCCGCCGGCGCCGCCCGGTCGCAGCGCGGCCCACTGGCCGCCGTCCTGCGCGCTCTCGGGCGCGTCGGACCACAGGAGCATCTCGCCCCCGACGAGATGCACGTTGGCGGGGCTCGCCGGTATCGACGGGACCTCCGTCGTCCTCACGACGCCTCCTTGATTTTCTCCCAGCCCAGCAGGTTCCTCAGCTCGTCGGGTCCGGCGACGTGGGTGAAGCCGAGCTCGTAGCGGGCTATCTCGCGGGCGGTGCGGCGGTCCACGTCCAGGCCGTGCAGTTCGGGCCACAGCCGCAGGCGCCGCGCGGTGCCGCCGTATTCGGGGCGCTCGCCCTCCAGCTCCATCGGGTCGCCGTAGACGGCGACGTCGCAGCCCACCGAGGCGCCGTAGAAGACGGCGCTGCCCAGGCGGTTGGAGGCGACGCGCCGGTGGCGGCGCAGCTCGACCATCTGGTTGCGCAGGAAGTCCACGCCCTTGGTGTCCCAGCGGGAGCCGCGGTCGCCATGGCAAATCACCCGGAACCCCGCTTTTTCATACCATTTCCGGATCTGGGGGTTCCGGTACTCCAGCCAGTACAGGCACACCGTCACCGGCCCCGGCTCCACGCTCTTGATCTCCTCGACGAGCCGCGCGTGGTCGCCGCGTACCGAGTGCTTCTCCCAGCCGTGGAACGGGTACCAGATCGTGCCCCGCCGCTCGGAGTCGGGCAGGCGGCCCAGGTCGGGCTCCATCGCCAGCAGGTAGGCCCACGGCGAGCCGATCACGTAGTGGCCGCGCCGCCCCATCGACCAGCCGCGCCTGGCCAGCACGTCGGACCAGACGAAGCGCGGGTAGCCGGGCGAGGCCCAGCGGTCGTTGGGCGGAAAGCCGTGCAGGTAGTTCCACCCGTGCTGCACGAACCCCTGGATCCGCGGGACACGCCGCGCGTCCAGGCCGCAGTAGCGGGCGAGTATCCGCGAATGGCCGTACCAGTGGTTGGACTCGTCCATCACACCCCCTCAGCGCCCTCGTCGGCTCTCTTCCGCACAGACCTAACCAGCCGCCGCGTCCGGGCGAGGCGCCCTATACGGTTCCATTACCTTGATCTATTACCTTTGGTGATCGTCTGGATGCGGCACGTAACCTTAGTCCACGCCCCCCGCAATCCCCGGGAGCGCCCGGCCGCGATGCCCATTGTTGGCTACACTCCGCCCATACCTCGATACGAACAGTGAGGGAGCATGGCTCATCTCGATCGCATCCGCGCGGTCTTCCGCAGCTCGCTCAACCTGGCGCCCGACGCCGAGGTCGACGGCCTGGCCTACCGCGCGATCCCGCAGTGGGACTCCCTGGCCCACATGACACTGGTCGCCGCGCTGGAGGACGAGTTCGACATCATGATCGACACCGACGACGTGCTCGATCTCAGCTCCTTCGACAAGGCCGTCGCGCTGCTGGAGAAGCACGGTGTCGTCACCGCGGGCTGAGCGCCCCGGGCCGGGCGGCGACCCCGGCCGGGCGCGCCTCACACTGGTCACGGGGTCGTCGCGGGGCATCGGCCTGGCCGTGGCGCGGGCGCTCGCCGGCCTCGGCGAGTCCGTCGTGGTGCACGGCCGCACCCCCGAGTCCGCCGAGTCGGCCGCGGCCAAGCTCGCCGCCGAGACCGGCGCGCCGGTCCACGCCGTGCACGGCGACGTCGCCGACCCCGCGGCGCTGGCCGCGCTGATGCGCGAGATCCACCACCGGCATCGGCGGCTCGACGGGCTGGTGATCAACGCGGGCCACCACGACGCGGCGATGCTCGGCATGCACGCGAGCGCGGCCGTGGACCGGCTGTTCCAGGTCAACGCGGCGGGCGCGGTGCACACCTTGCAGGCGGCCACCCGGCTGCTGCGCCGCGGCACCGACCCGGCCGTGGTGCTGGTGTCCTCGGTGCTGGCGCGGCGGGGCGCGCCCGGCCAGGCCGCCTACAGCGCGGCCAAGGCCGCGCTGCTCGGCCTGACCGCCGCCGCCGCCAAGGAGCTGGGCCCGGTGGGCATCCGGGTCAACGCGGTCGCGCCCGGCTTCATCCGCACCGACCTGCTGGCCTCGCTGGGCGACGACGGCCGCGAGGAGCGGGTGCGCGCCACCCCGCTGGGCCGCCTCGGCGAGCCCGCCGACGTCGCCGCCGCGGTGGCGTTCCTGCTGTCCGGATCGGCCTCCTTCATCACCGGGCAGGTCCTCGGCGTGGACGGCGGTGTGGTGCTGTGATCCCCTTCCTGCACCCCGGCGCCCGGCTGATCGACGGGCTCACCGGCCGCGAGCTGGCCGGCGACGCGCTGGTGCGCGAGATCCACGCCGCCGCCGAGCGCATGTTCGCGCTGCCGCCGGGCCTGATGCTCAGCGTCATGCCCGCCGACGCCCGCTCGGTGATCCGCTACCTGGCGGCGCTGCTGTCGCGGCGGCCGATCGCGCTGCTCGATCCCGGCATCCGCGGCGAGGCCCTGCTCGACCTGGTCAACCGGTTCACGCCCGCGATCGTGGCGGGCCCGCCGCCCGCCGCCGCCACGCCCGACGGCTACCGCACCGGGAGCGAGACCTACTGGATCCGCGCCGGCGCCCCGCCGCACCATCCCGAGCTGGGGGTGCTGCTCGCCACCTCCGGCTCCACCGGCAACCCCAAGCTGGTACGCCTGTCGCGCCCGGCCGTGGCCGCCAACGCCCGCGCGGTGGCCCAGGCGCTCGGCCTGACCCCCGGCGACCTGTGGCCCACCACGCTCTCGCTGCACTACACCTACGGGCTGACCACGCTCAACGCCCATCTGGCGGCCGGGGGCGGGGTGCTGGTGACCGGCCACTCCCTGCTCGACCGCGAGTTCTGGGAGCTGTCCGACTCCCACGGCGCCACCTCGCTGGCCGCGGTGCCGTACCACTTCGAGATCCTGGCCCGGCTGCGCTTCGACGCCGCCGACCACCCCAAGCTGCGCATGATCACCCAGGCCGGAGGGCGGCTGTCGGAGCAGCGGATCGCCGACTTCGCCCGGCGCATGGCCGTCACCGGCGGCCACCTGGTCAAGATGTACGGCATGACCGAGGCACCGCGCATGTCGGTGCTGGCCCCCGAGCGACTGGCCGACAAGATCGGCTCGGTGGGCACGGCGATCCCCGGCGGCGCGCTGTCGATCGACGACGGCGAGGTGGTCTACGAGGGGCCCAACGTGATGATGGGCTACGCCGAGTGCGGGGCCGACCTGGCGCGCGGCGACGACCTGTGCGGCGTGATCCGCACCGGCGACCTGGGCCACCTCGACGACGACGGCTTCCTCTACCTCGATGGGCGCATCCGGCGCATCGGCAAGGTGTTCGGCGTGCGGGTCAACCTCGACGACGTCGAGCGGATGCTGGCCGGGCGCGGCCTGCCGGTGGCCGTGGTGGGCGGCGACGACCGGCTGGTGGTGTGGGCCGAAGGGCTCGACCGCGCGGGGTGCGCCGAGACGGCCCGCGAGCTGGCCGCGGGGCTGCGCACCCACCCGTCGGGCATCGACGTGCGCGGGATCGGCGCGCTGCCCCTGCTCCCCACCGGCAAGATCGACTACCGCACGCTGGAGAACATGCCATGACCGGCCTGTTCACCCTGACGAGCGCCGAGCGCGAGGCGCGGCTGCTGCCCGAGCTGGCCGCGCTCACCGAGCACCACCGGCGCTCCTGCGCCCCCTACCGGCGCATCCTCGACGCGATCGGGGCCGCGCCGCCGTGGGATCGGGTGGCCGGGCTGCCCTGGCTGCCGGTGCGGCTGTTCAAGACGCACGAGCTGAAGAGCATCCCCGACGCCGAGGTGTTCCGGGTGCTCACCTCCAGCGGCACCAGCGGCGGCGGGCGCAGCCGCATCCACCTCGACCGCGCCGCCGCCGCGGCCCAGCCGCGCATGCTCGCCGCCACGCTGCGCCAGGTGCTCGGCCCCGAGCGGCTGCCGATGCTCATCGTGGACACCCGGTCGGTGGTGACCGACCCGGCGCTCAGCGCGCGCGGCGCGGGCGTGCTCGGCATGATGAACCTCGGCCGCGCCCACACCTTCGCCCTGGACGAGCGCGGCGCGCCCGACCCGGAGGCCGTCAAGGGCTTCCTGGCCGCGCACGGCGGGCGGCCGTTCCTGATCTTCGGCTTCACGTTCATGGCCTGGCTGCACCTGTACGCGCCGGCCCGCGAACACGGCCTGGATCTGTCCAACGGCGTGCTGATCCACTCCGGCGGCTGGAAGAAGCTGGCCGACCGGGCGGTGAACCCGGCCGAGTTCCGCGCGAAGTTCGCCGCCGACACCGGGCTGCGCCGCATCCACGACTTCTACGGCATGGTCGAGCAGATCGGCACGATCTTCCTGGAAGGCCCCGACGGCTGCGGCCTGTACTGCCCCGACTTCGCCGACGTCGTGATCCGCGAGCCCGAGACCTGGCGTGAGGCCCCGGTCGGCACGCCGGGCGTGATCGAGGTGGTGAGCACCCTGCCCACCTCCTATCCGGGGCACGTGCTGCTCACCGAGGACCTCGGGATCGTGCACGGCATCGACGACGGCGCCTGGCCCGGCAAGCGCTTCTCGGTGCTCGGCCGCCTGCCCCGCGCCGAGGCCCGGGGGTGCGGCGACACCTACCAGGAGGCCGCGTGAGCGCGGTGGAGCTGCGGCTGCCGGCCGGAGGGCTCGCGCCGGTCGCCGAGGTGCTGGCGCAGGTCGCCGCGGAGCCGGCGGACGGGCCGCTGACCGTGGGCGACGAGCGGGTGCGCGGGTTCCTGGAGGCCGTGGCCCGCCGGCTGGCCTCCCCCGGCGTGGCGCGCACCCACCCCGAGCTGGTCCCGCTGGGGTTCTTCCTGCGCCGGGCCGAGGTCTCCCGGGCGCTGGAGCGGCTGCACGCCGCGACCGGCGACGCCGCCCTGCGGATGCCGCGCGGGCTGGTGCTGCACATCCCGCCGGCCAACGTGGACACCGTGTTCGTCTACTCGTGGGCGCTGTCGGCGCTGGCCGGCAACCACAACGTCGTACGGTTGTCGCCGCGCGCCGGCGAGGCGGCGCTGACCGTGCTCGACGTGCTGCTCGACGTGCTGGCCGACGCCCACCCGGCGGTGGCCGCCTCGCAGCGGGTGATCTCCTACGACCGCTCCGACGAGGTCACCGCGGCGCTGTCGGCGGCGTGCGACCTGCGGGTGGTGTGGGGCGGCGACGCGGCCGTGCGCGCGATCAGGCGCCATCCGCTCGCCCCGCACGCCCGCGACCTGACCTTCCCCGACCGCTCGTCGTTCGCGGTGATCGGGGCCGCCGCCTGGCTGTCGGCGGTGGAGGAGGCACGCGAGCGGGCGGTCGAGGGCTTCGCCAACGACGCCTACTGGTTCGGCCAGGCGGCCTGCGCCTCGCCGCGTACCGTGTACTGGATCGGGCCGCCCGAGGTGGCGCGGCCGGCGCGCGACGACTTCACCGCCCGGCTGGCCGAGCTGGCCGCGCGGCGCTGGCCGGTGGACGCGGCCATGGCGGTGCACAAGCACGTCGCGGCCTACGGCATGGCCGCCGACGGCGGCGCGGCGCGGGTGGCCTTCCACGGCAACGCGCTGGCGGTGCTCGACCTGGCCGATCCCGCCGCCCCGCCCCGGCACTGGCTGGGCACGGGCACCTTCGCGCACGCCCGCCTCGACGCGCTCGCCGACCTCACCGCCGTGGTGCGGCGCAAGGACCAGACGATGACCCACTTCGGCCTGACGCCCGAGGAGCTGCACGCGCTGGCCCGCGCACTGGCCGGGCGCGGCGTGGACCGCATGGTGCCCTTCGGCGCCGCCCTCGGCTTCAGCGGCGTCTGGGACGGCTACGACCTGCTCCCCGAATTCACCCGCTTGGTAACTATCACCCCATAAGCCATGAACTTCGCATGACTTCATGGTGAGATACCGTCCGGGCGCACTGAGGTGAGGAAGGGCGGAAGGGCGATAAGGCGGCGGGTTGGCGCCGCGCTGCTGGCCGGGGCCATCACGGCCGCCGCGCTGGTCGGCGCGGGCGAGAGCGCGAGCGCGGCACGAAGCGGCACCCAGGCGGCACCGGCAGCGGCACCGAAATCGGCACCGGAAACGGCACTGGAAACGGCGTCGAAAGCGGTGGACTGCGCCAGGGTGAAGTGCATCGCGCTCACCTTCGACGACGGGCCGTCCGCCTCCACCGCCAAGCTGCTGGACACGCTGAAGAGGCACCGGGCCAAGGCCACGTTCTTCCTGGTCGGCAGGCAGGTGGAGAAGCGGCCCGGCGTGGCCCGCCGGATGGCCCGCGAAGGGCACGAGATCGGCAACCACACCTACTCCCACGCCCGGCTGACCGAGCTGAGCGAGCAGGAGATCCTGGCGGAGGTCACCGACGCCCAGCAGGCGATCCGGGCCGCGACCGGACGCGAGCCGGCGCTGATGCGCCCGCCGTTCGGCGCCGTGGACGAGCGGGTCCAGGCGGTGGCCGAGTTCGCCGGTCTGCCGGTCGTGATGTGGACCGGCAGCACCCGCGACTGGGAGCTGAAGGACACCCGGAAGATCGCTGCGAAGGCACTCGGTCTGGCCCGGCGCGACGCGGTGATCCTGATGCACGACATCGTGCCCCAGACCGTCGCCGCGATGCCGAAGATCCTCACTGAGCTGCGCGAACGCGGCTACCACGTGGTCACGGTGTCCTCGGTGCTGCGCGGCCGGGAGCTC
Source organism: Thermocatellispora tengchongensis (assembly GCF_014202315.1). Lineage (GTDB taxonomy): Bacteria > Actinomycetota > Actinomycetes > Streptosporangiales > Streptosporangiaceae > Thermocatellispora > Thermocatellispora tengchongensis. Next base: position 46,364 of record NZ_JACHGN010000029.1, read on the forward strand.
GCGCCGGGGCAGCGCTACCCGTGACCTCCGGGATTCCTGTGAAGCTTGGGACGAAATTTACAGCTTGGGGCGGTACGGTATACGGCTCCGAGTAAGTTCCCGAGATTTGCGAGGAGCACCCCCGATGGCTCGCCATCACCGCGCCCGGCTCACCCTCGCCGTGGCGCTCTCATCCGCACTGCTCGGCCTGGCGGCGCCCCCCGCCCAGGCGAGCACCGACCAGGGACCCAAGAAGGAGCCGAAGAAGACCACGAAGATCGACTGCGCGAAGGTGAAGTGCATCGCGCTCACCTTCGACGACGGGCCGGGCAAGTACGCCGACAAGCTGCTGGACACCTTCAAGAAGCACAAGGCCAAGGCCACGTTCTTCCTGGAGGGCCAGTACGTCAAGTCGCGCCCGGCCTTCGCCAAGCGCATGGTGACCGAAGGCCATGAGATCGGCAACCACAGCTACACCCACCCGCACTTCCGCGAGATCAGCGACTACCAGATCCGCGAGGAGCTGGAGTCGACCGCCGAGATCGTGAAGAAGGTCACCGGCAAGAGCCCGACCATGATCCGCCCGCCGTACGGCGAGTTCGACGAGCGGGTCGTGTCGATCGCGACCGAGATGGGCCTGCCGATCGTGCTGTGGAACGGCGGATCGCGCGACTGGGCCACCAAGAACGAGGACGCGATCTACAAGGAAGTGCTGCGCAGCGCCAAGCGCGACGGCGTGATCCTGATGCACGACTGGGTGCAGCAGACCGTCACCGTGATGCCCAGGCTGCTCACCGCCCTGGAGAAGCAGGGCTACCACATGGTGACGGTCACCGACCTGCTGCGCGACGGCCGCAAGCTGGAGCCGGGCGAGATCTACCCCGACCCCGACGTGCAGCCGAGCGAGCTGGAGTCGCCCGCGGTGTGACCCGGGGTCACTCCCACTCGATGGTGCCCGGCGGCTTGCTGGTCACATCGAGCACCACCCGGTTGATCTCGCGCACCTCGTTGGTGATCCGGGTGGAGATCCGCGAGAGCACGTCGTAGGGCACCCGCGCCCAGTCGGCGGTCATGGCGTCCTCCGAGGTGACGGGCCGGAGCACGACCGGATGGCCGTAGGTCCGCCCGTCGCCCTGGACGCCGACCGAGCGCACGTCCGCGAGGAGCACCACCGGGCACTGCCAGATGTCACGGTCGAGCCCGGCACGGGACAGCTCCTCGCGGGCGATGGCGTCGGCCTCGCGCAGGATCTCCAGGCGCTCACGGGTGACCGCGCCGATGATCCGGATGCCCAGCCCCGGGCCGGGGAACGGCTGCCGCCACACCATCGCCGCGGGCAGGCCCAGCTCCTCGCCCGCCCGGCGCACCTCGTCCTTGAACAGGGTGCGCAGCGGCTCGACCAGCTCGAAGGCCAGGTCGTCGGGGAGCCCGCCCACGTTGTGGTGGGACTTGATGTTGGCGGTGCCCGTGCCGCCGCCCGACTCGACCACGTCGGGGTAGAGCGTGCCCTGCACCAGGAAGTCGACCGCGCCGTCGGCGCCGGCCAGGATCGCGCGCTGCTCGTCCTCGAAGACCCGGATGAACTCCCGGCCGATGATCTTGCGCTTCTCCTCCGGCTCGGTGACCCCCTCAAGCGCCTTGAGGAACTGGTCGGAGGCGTCCACCACCCGCAGGTTCACCCCGGTGGCGGCCACGAAGTCGCGCTCGACCTGCTCGGCCTCGCCCTTGCGCAGCAGCCCGTGATCGACGAACACGCAGGTCAGCCGGTCGCCGATGGCCCGCTGCACGATCGCCGCGGCGACCGCGGAATCGACGCCGCCCGACAGCGCGCAGATCGCCCGCCCCTCGGGCCCGATCTGCTTGCGCACCGCCTCGACCGCGTCCTCGACGATGTTCAGCATGGTCCACGTGGGCCGGCAGCCCGCGGCGTCGAGGAAGTGCTTCATCACGGCCTGGCCGTGCTCGGAGTGCAGCACCTCGGGGTGGAACTGCACGCCGTACAGCCCCTTGCCGGGGTGCTCGAACGCCGCGACCGGGGTCTCGGCCGTGGCCGCGGTGACCGCGAACCCCTCGGGCGCGGCGGCCACGGCGTCGCCATGGGACATCCACACCCGCTGCGCGGCCGGCAGCCCGGCGAACAACACGCCCTCGGACAGCACGTTGAGGTCGGTGCCGCCGAACTCGGCCACGCCGGTGCGCGCCACCTGGCCGCCGAGCGCCTGGGCCATGGCCTGGAACCCGTAGCAGATGCCGAAGGTCGGCACCCCGGTCTGGAACAGCCCGACCGGCACCGAGGGCGCGTCGTCGGCGTACACCGACGACGGCCCGCCGGAGAGGATGATCGCCTTCGGCTTCTTGGCCAGCATCTCCTCCACCGGCATCGACCACGGCACGATCTCGGAGTAGACGTGGCATTCGCGCACGCGGCGCGCGATGAGCTGCGCGTACTGCGCGCCGAAGTCGACGACGAGAACGGTGTCGAAATCCGACACGTGATCGGACACGCGCATAACCCCCAGAAGCCGGACCAGCGGAAAGACCAGTCTATCCGCCCTCGGGGCGTGCACAGGTGGAGCCGCCGATTGGCAGATCTCGCCGATGACGTGCGGCGGCCCGGGTCTTCTACCGTGCTGTCATGAGACCTCCCGACCTGCTGATCCGCAACGCGGCCCTGCGAGGGCGCGCGGGCAGGTGGACGCTGGCCGCGACCGCGGGCCACCTCACGCTGATCGCGCGGGACGACCCCGCCCTGCCGGACGCCGCGACGACCATCGACGCCGACGGCGCGCTGGTCACCGAGCCGTTCGTGGACGCGCACCTGCACCTGTGCAAGGTGCGCACCCTGGACGCCGCGGGCCCGGCGGCGCTCGCCCACTACACCGGCGACGGGATGGGCGCGGCCATGGCCGCGATCGAGGGCGCGGCGGCGGTCAAGCGGGACCAGACCACCGAGGACGTGCTCGCCCGCGCCCGCCCCGTGCTGCGCGAGTCCGTACGCCACGGCGTGCGCGCCGTCCAGGCGTTCGCCGACGTCGATCCCAAGGCCGACCTGACCGGCGTGGACGCCCTGCTCACCCTGCGCGAGGAGTTCCACGGCCTGGTGGAGATCGCGGTGGTGGCCTTCCCGCAGGACGGCCTGCTGCGCGAGCCCGGCACCGAGGAGCTGCTGGTGGAGGCGATCCGGCGGGGCGCGGACGTGGTGGGCGGCATCCCGTGGATCGAGTGGACCGACGCCGACGCCGCCGAGCACGTCAACCGGGTGACCGATCTGGCGCTGGAACACGGGCTGCGGGTGGCGATGCTGGTGGACGACGCGGGCGACCCCGGGCTGCGTACGACGGAGATGCTGGCCCAGGCGCTGCTGGACCGGCGGATGGCCGGTCGCGGCAGCGCGCAGCACGCCCGCGCGATGGCGCTGTACCCCGAGCCGTACCTGCGCCGCCTCACCGGCCTGTGCCGCGCGGCCGGGCTGGGGTTCGTCACCGACCCGCACACCGGGCCGCTGCACCTGCCCGCGCTCACCCTGGCCGCGGCCGGGGTGCCGGTGGCGCTGGGCCAGGACGACATCGAGGACGCCTACTACCCCTTCGGGCGGCACAACCTGCTGGAGGTCGCGTTCCTGGCCGCGCACCTGCTCGGCGCGCGGACGGACCCCGACCTGGAGCGCCTGTACGACATGGTGACGGTGGACGCCGCCCGGGTGATCGGCCGGCCCGCCGCCCGCCTGGAGCCCGGGGCGCCCGCCGACCTGGTGGTCCTGGACGGCCGCACCGTCCGCGAGGCGCTGACCCGGCACGCCCCGCCCCGGCACGTGATCGTCGGGGGCAGGGTCGTCGCGAGCACCACCACGACCACCGAGTTCTCCGGCATTCCGGCCGTAAAGTCATGAACCCATAAAGTCATGAGCATGGAGCAACTGGAGACGCTGCCCGAGGACTGGACCCGCGCGCTCGCCATCGCGGCCCACCCCGACGATCTGGAGTACGGCGCGGCCGGGGCCATCGCCCGGTGGACCGACGCCGGCAAGGACGTGCGCTACCTGCTGGTGACCCGGGGTGAGGCGGGCATCGACGGCATCCCACCGCACGAGTGCGGCCCGCTGCGCGAGGCCGAGCAGCGGGCGGGCGCGGCCGAGGTCGGCGTGTCGGTGGTGGAGTTCCTGGACCACCGCGACGGCGTGATCGAGTACGGCCTGCCGCTCCGCCGCGACCTGGCCGCCGCGATCCGCCGCCACCGGCCGGAGATGATCATCACCGGGAACCACCGCGACACCTGGGGCGGCGGCGGGTGGAACAGCCCCGACCACCGCAACGTCGGCCGTGCCGTGCTCGACGCGGTGGGCGACGCCGGCAACCGGTGGATCTTCCCCGACCTGGAGCCCGCCGAGCCGTGGCAGGGCGTCAAGTACGTCGCCGTCGCGGGCTCGCCCGAACCGACCCACGCCGTGGACATCTCGGCCACGCTGGACCGCGCCGTGGCCTCGCTGGAGGCGCACCGGGCCTACCTCGACGGGCTCGGCGACCACCCGATGGCCGCCGCCCGCGAGTTCCTGGAGTGGCTGGCCGACCTGACCGCCCCCCGCTACGGCGACCGCCGCGCGGCGGCGTTCGAGCTGTTCCCGATGTAGCGCGGGGTCAGGAGCGCGGGGTCATTCGGCGGCGGCGAGGGTGTCCAGGATCTCCTGACCGTACTTGTTCAGCTTGTTCTCGCCGACCCCGCTCACGCCGGACAGCTCGGCCAGGGAGGAGGGCGCGCGCAGCGCGATCTCGCGCAGGGTCGCGTCGTGGAAGACGACGTACGCCGGCACGCCCTGCTCCTTGGCCGTGGCCGCGCGCCAGGCCCGCAGCCGCTCGAAGACCGCCGCGGCCTCGGGCGGCAGCTCGACCGCCGCGCCCTTGGCGGCCTTGCCGCCGCGCCCGCCCTTGTCGGGCGCCTTGCCGGGCAGCAGCACGGCGGCGGGCTTGGCGGGCTCGCGGCGCATCGGCACCTGCCGGCGCTGCCGCAGCACCTCCTGACTCGCCTCAATCAGCGCCAGCGTGCCGTAGTCGCCCTCGACGGCCAGCAGCCCCTGCGCCAGCAACTGGCGCACCACGCCGCGCCACTCGCCCTCGCTCAGCTCGGTGCCGATGCCGAACGTCTTCAGCGACTCGTGCCGGTTCTGCGCGATCTTGGGGGTCTGGCGGCCGAGCAGGATGTCGATGACGTGCCCGGCGCCGAAGCTCTGGTTGCGCTCGCGCTTGAGCCGCCACACCGTGGACAGCAGCTTCTGCGCGGCGACGGTGCCGTCCCACGTCTCCGGCGGGTCGAGGCAGGTGTCGCAGTTGCCGCAGGGCTCGGCCTGCTGGCCGAAGTACGCCAGCAGCCGCACCCGGCGGCACTCGACGGTCTCGCACAGCGCCAGCATCGCGTCGAGGTGGGCCGCGAGCCTGCGCCGGTGCGCGTCGTCGCCCTCGGAGGTGTCGATCAGCTTGCGCTGCTGCACGACGTCCTGCAGCCCGTAGGCCAGCCACGCGGTGGACGGCATGCCGTCGCGGCCCGCCCGCCCGGTCTCCTGGTAGTAGCCCTCGACCGACTTGGGCAGGTCGAGGTGGGCCACGAAGCGCACGTCGGGCTTGTCGATGCCCATGCCGAACGCGATCGTGGCCACCATCACCAGGCCGTCCTCGCGCAGGAAGCGCGCCTGGTTGGCGGCGCGGGTGCGCGCGTCGAGGCCGGCGTGGTAGGGCAGGGCCTGGATGCCGTTCTCGGTGAGGAAGGTGGCGATCTTCTCCACCGAGGAGCGCGACAGGCAGTAGACGATGCCCGACTCGCCCGCGTGCTCGGTGCGCAGCAGCTTGAGCAACTGCCGCCTGGGCTCGGCCTTGGGCACGATGCGGTACTGGATGTTGGGCCGGTCGAAGCTGGCCACGAAGTGGCGGGCCTGCTCCAGCTTCAGCCGCTGCGCGATCTCCTGGTGCGTGGCCGGGGTGGCGGTCGCGGTCAGCGCGATGCGCGGCACGTCGGGCCAGCGCTCGTGCAGCGCCGACAGCGCGAGGTAGTCGGGCCGGAAGTCGTGCCCCCACTGCGCCACGCAGTGGGCCTCGTCGATGGCGAACAGCGAGACCTCGGCCCGGTCGAGGAGCTGCGCGGTGGCGGGCACCTTCAGCCGCTCGGGCGCGAGGTAGAGCAGGTCGAGCTCGCCCGCCAGGAACTCGGCCTCGACCAGGCGCCGCTCCTCGAAGTCCTGGGTGGAGTTCAGGAACCCGGCGCGTACGCCCTGCGCGCGCAGCGCGTCGACCTGGTCCTGCATCAGCGCGATCAGCGGCGAGATCACCACGCCGGTGCCCTTACGGACCAGGGCCGGGATCTGGTAGCACAGCGACTTGCCGCCGCCGGTGGGCATCAGCACCAGGGCGTCGCCGCCCGCGACCACGTGGTCGATGATCTCCTGCTGCTGTCCCCGGAACGAGTCGTAGCCGAACACCCGGCGCAGGACGTCGGCGGCGTCGCCGTACTCGTGCCGCCGCGGCCTGGCCCCCGGCGCGGGCAGCGCGTCGTCGAACCCCTCCTCGAACCCGCCGCCCGGCTCGAAGTGGGGCTCGAAGTGCGGCTCGTCGTCGTAGGGCTCGAACGGAAACGGCGGGAGCTCGTCCGCCTCGGGGCCGTACCCGGGGCCGTTCTCGGGGAAAGCCATTCCGTAAGTTTACGGGGGTTACCCTTGCCGGATGACCGTGTTGATCGACCCGCCGAACTGGCCCGGCCCGCGCGGCCTGATGTGGTCGCACCTGGTCAGCGACGCCTCCCTGGCCGAGCTGCACGACTTCGCCGCCCTCCTCGGCGTCCCGCCCCGGGCCTTCGACCGCGACCACTACGACGTGCCCGAGACCGTCCACGCGCGGGCCATCGCCCTGGGCGCCGAGCCGGTCACCTCCCGCGAGCTGGTCCGCCGCCTGACCGCGGCCGGCCTGCGCGCCCGCAAGCGCCCCCTCGTACGCGCGGCGGAGCGATCAGTGCGGCACGATCGATAACGGAGGCACTGCCACACATCCGGCGAGGGTGATGCCACGTGAGCGGCCAGGGGACGGGGCGGAACGCGCGCAAGGGCATGCGGGCGCGATTAGGCGGGGCCCTGCGCCCGACCGAGAACAACAAGTACGTCCTGGCGCTCATCGCGGCCGTGACCGGCGTCATCTCCGCCGTGGCCGCGATCGTGCTGGCCCCGGGCGGGCAGCCCGCACCGCCGCCCGCGGGCGACACCGCCCCGCCGGTCGTGATCACGGGCGACGGCGCGGCCGACGGCGCGGTGAGCGGTGAGTGGATCGCCGCCGCCGACGCGGTGTGCGCCCGCGCCGAGCGGAAGATCGCCACGGCCTGGGCGCCGACGAAGGACCTGCCCAAGACCCTCCCGTCCGGCCTCGGCGACCGCCCGTCCGACGAGTTGTACCGCTACCTGGAGATCAGCGCCGGGGCGTTCCAGGGCGTGGCGGCGGCCGCCAACGCCGCCGCGAACGAACTGGCCGCCACTCCCCCGCCCGCCGCGGCCCGCGCCCAGCTCAACGCCTCGATCGACAGGCTCAACGCCGGCAGCAACAAGATCCAGGCCCTGGGCGTCGCCCTGGAGAACGCCCGCGACGCCGACCCGGCGACGATGTTGCTCCTGCTGCCCCGGCTGCAGGAGGCCGAGGGGGTCATCGCCGAGCTGAAGACCGCCTTCCAGTCGCTCGCCGTCCTCGGCCCCCGCGCCTGCGCGACCGTGATCGAGTGACCGGCCGGGCCGCCCTCAGAAGGGCGACCGGGGGGCGGGCGGGGGCTTCGGGGGTCGCGGCAGCCCGGTCCCGGCCGGCAGGAGGTGCTCGCACGCCCGCACCGCCGCGCCGTACTTCTCCGACAGCACGTCCACCCGCTCTCCGCCTAGGGTGAGGTTGACCGGCCCCTCCTTCGAGACGGTGACCTGGGGGAAGCGGGGCAGGCCGTGCGCGCGCATGCAGACCGTGAACGCCTTCCCCCCGTCCCCGCCGTCCGCCGCGCCGTGCACGCCGGCCGGGGCCGCGACACCGCCCACCGCCGCCGCGAGCGCTCCCACCAGGACCAGCCGCCTGATCGTCGATCCGAACATCGTCCGTTTCCCTTCCTCGGTCCGGTGGCACCAGGAGAGCCCGGCCGCGGTTACCGGGCCGGAACGGCCGCGCTTACCGCGCTGTAACCCCCGGCGGGGCATGCTGGCGGGACCATGAGAGTGCTGATCGCCGAAGACCACGAGGAGCTGGCCCGCACGGTGGCCGCCGGGCTGCGCCGCGAGGGCATGGCCGTGGACGTCGTGCTCGACGGCGAGGCCGCGATCGACCGCGCCTCGGCCAACCGGTACGACGTGATCGTGCTGGACCGCGACCTGCCCGGCGTGCACGGCGACGACGTGTGCCGGGCCCTGGTCGGGGCCGGCGACCCGGCGCGGGTGCTGATGCTCACCGCCGCCGCGACGATCGACGACAAGGTGACCGGCCTGGGCGTGGGCGCGGACGACTACCTGGCCAAGCCGTTCGCCTTCGCCGAGCTGGTCGCGCGGGTCCGGGCGCTGGCCCGGCGGGCGCAGCCGGCCCTGCCGCCGGTGCTCGTCCACGGTGACCTGCGCCTCGACCCGGCGGCCCGGACCGTCACCAGGGCCGGGCGGCGGCTCGCGCTGAGCCCCAAGGAGTTCGCGGTGCTGGAGCTGCTGCTGGCCGCCGGGGGCGCGGTGGTGTCGGCCGAGCAGTTGCTGGAACGGGCGTGGGACGAGTTCGCCGACCCGTTCACCCAGACCGTGAAGGTGACGGTCAGCAGGCTGCGCCGCAAGCTGGGCGACCCGCCGCTGATCGAGACCGTGCCGCAGGCCGGCTATCGGATATGAGCCGGCGCCGGACCGTACGCCTGCGGCTGACCCTGCTCTACACCGGCCTGTTCCTGACCGCCGGGGTGGTGCTGGTCGCCCTGATCTACCTGCTGGTGGAGCACTCCCCCTTCCCCGGCCCGCCGCCCGCCCCCGCGCCGCCGGGCGGGGCGAGGCTGCCCCTCCCTCCGCTCCCGTTCGAGGAGCGGCAGGCCGAGACGCTGCGCCGGCTGCTGGTCAACTCGCTGATCGCGCTCGTGGTGATGGCCGTGGCGGCGGTGGCGCTGGGCTGGTACACGGCCGGGCGGGTGCTGCGGCCCCTGGGCGAGATGACGGCCACCGTACGCCGGATCACCGCCGACCGGCTGGACCGGCGGCTGGCCGCGACGGGCCCGGACGACGAGCTGAAGGAGCTGGCCGACACCTTCGACGAGCTGCTGGACCGGCTGGAGGGGGCCTTCACCGCGCAGCGGCGCTTCGTCGCCAACGCCTCGCACGAGCTGCGCACCCCGCTGACGCTGCAACAGGCGATGGCCGAGGTCGCCCTTGCCGACCCGGACGCCGACGCCGCGTCGCTGCGCGCGGTGCTCGAACGGGTGCTGGCCGCGGGAAGGCACCAGGAGCGGCTGATCGAGGCCCTGCTCACCCTGGCGCGCAGCCAGCAGGGCCTGCACCGGCGCGACCCGCTCGACCTGGCCGAGGTCGCCGCGCAGACCCTGGAGGGGCGCGACGCAGGCGGCGTGCGGATCGAGACGGACCTGCGCCCGGCACCGGCGTCCGGCGACTCCGCGCTGCTCGACCGCCTGGCGGCGAACCTGGTGGACAACGCCCTGCGCTACAACGTGCCCGGCGGCTGGATCAGGGTGACGACCGGCGTCCACGACGGCCGCGCGGCGCTGACCGTGGCCAACAGCGGCCCGCCGATCCCGCCCGAGCGGGTGCCCGACCTGCTGCAGCCCTTCCGGCGGCTGGACAGCGGCCGGAAGGCCACCGGCGACGGCCTGGGGCTGGGCCTGTCGATCGTGGCCGCCATCGCCGAGGCGCACCACGGCCGCCTGGACGCCCGCGCCCTGCCCGAAGGCGGCCTGCGCGTGACCGTCACCCTGCCGCCCCCGTGAGCGCGGCCAGCTCGGCGGCCAGGTTGCGCCGCGCGGCCTCCTCCCACCGCTCCCGCGCCGCCGGGGTGCGGTAGAGCGCGGGCGCGGCCAGCAGCCGCCGCAGCACCGCCGCCCGTCCCTCGCGGAACAGCTCGCCGGGCACGTGCCGGTACTCCTCCCGTACGGCCCGCGCGTACGCGCCGTACGCCTCCGCGTCGCCGGCGAGCACCGACAGGTCGGCGTCGCACAGCACCTCGCCGTCGGCGTCACCGGGCTCCGGGTCGTGCGAGGCGGTCAGCCGGACCAGGCGCGCCACCTCCGCCACCCGCCCCGCCGGCACCCCGCACCGGGGCAGCCTGGCCTGCGCGAGCTGCGCGCTGCGCTCCTCGTCCCACCCCGGCCGCCCGTCGTACACGGCGTCGTGGAACCAGGCGGCCAGCCGCACCGCCACCGGGTCGGCGGCGTGCCGCTCCAGCTCCGCCACCCCGCCGAGCACCGCCCGCAGATGACCCAGCGTGTGATACCGCCGATGCGGCTCCGCCCACCGCGCCACCAGCTCCGCCCCCAGCGCCCGCCCGGCCGCCGACTCCCCCACCAGCGCATCCCACTCCACCGCGTCCCCCATCTCGGCCGTCCGCCCCACCCCGGCATTCAAGCCGATCGGCCCCACCGGGAGAAGCGCTAACGGGAGAAGCGCCGCCGGGAGAAGCGCTGCCGGATGATGCCCGCGTGCCCGAGACACGCTGCGACCGCTGTGACCTCCCCATGGGCCTGGGCTGCTCCTGCTCCGGCCCGGCCGCTTTCGCCCCGCACGAGATCCTGATCTCCCCGAACCGCTACGCGCACCTGCCGGAAGGGTGCGACCACACCGCCGCTCCCGACGTGATGGCGAGTGAGTGGGGGCGCGTTCCCCGCCCCCCGGCCTGGACTGTGGACGTCCATCGGGCCGGGGAATCCCGTGCGGGCCGAGGCCGGGAACCTGAACAGGGTCGCCGAACGGCGATGCGCTGACTGCGCCGGGAGGTTCCCCGGCGCGACCTGAGGCGGCGTGCCGGAGGCGCCGCCGGGGCGGGGCCACGTCGCCGGGGCGAGGCCACGTCGCCGGGGCGAGGCCACGTCGCCGGGGCGAGGCCAGGTCGCCGGGGCGGGGCCAGGTCGCCGGGGCGGGGCCAGGTCGCCGGGGCGGGGCCAGGTCGCCGGGGCGGGGCCAGGTCGCCGGGGCGGGGCCGGGTCGCCGGGGCGGGGTCGCTACCCCGTCGGTGCGGATTCGGCCGCATGCCGGGAGTACCTGGGGTAGGTGTTGGACATGCCTCCACGATTACCGCACATCGGCCCGGAGAACAGGCTCGATCCGACGCTCGGCGAGGGGGCCGGATGACGGCCGAACGCATCCGGAGCGGACTGATCGCCTTCGCCTGCGGCGACGCGCTGGGCGTGCCCTGGGAGGGCCGGGTGGCCTCGCAGATCGACGCGGCGGCGCTCGACACCCTTCCCCGGCGCGGCGACTGGCCACGGGGAGCCACCTCCGACGACACCGAGCAACTGGTCATGCTGGCCGAGAACCTGATCGGCAGCGGGGGCGCGGGCGACCCGCGCGCCTTCCTCACCCGCCTGGCCGAGGCGATGCCCACCATGCGCGGCATCGGCCCGACCACGCTGCGGGCGATCGCCCGCTTCACCCAGGACGGCTCCCTGCACGCCACCAAGGGCGCGTCCAACGGCGCGATCATGCGGGTGCTCCCCATCGGCTGGGCCACCCCCGCCGACGCGGCCGGCCGCCGCCGCGCCCTGGTCGACTCGCTGATCCGCACCACCCACGGCGCGCCCACCGCGCTGGCGGCGGCGTGCGCGGTGGCCGCCATGGGCTCGTACGCCCTGGAGGGACGCTCGATCGACGAGCTGATCGCGGTGGCGATGGAGGAGATCGAGCCGTTCCGGCTGGGGGAATCCAAGATCATCGATCGGGCGGCGCGGGGCGAGTGGGAGCCCGGCGAGCTGGGGGTGTCGATCGACGCGATGGACACCCTGGCGGCGGTGGTGCAGGTCATCCGGCGCGAGGAGGACCCGGCGGCGGCCATGCGCCGCGCGGTCCTCCTGGGCGGCGACACCGACACCGTGGCCGCGATCACCGGCGGCGTCCTCGGCTGCCGCCACGACACGATCGACATCCCCTGGGCCGGCCGCGCCGAACTCCCCGCCGGTCTCGACGCCCTCGCCCACGGCCTGCACGCCCTGCGGGCCTGACCGTCAGTCCAGGCCCCAGTCCTGCCTCGCGGCCCACTCCCGCAGAGTCGTGGTCCCGGTCCCCAGCACCGCCGGGTCCGGCGCCACGGCCGGCGGGGGTGCCGCGTAGGCCGCCGCGACGCCCGCGGCGAACTCCGGCCCGGTGTACGGGATGAGCATCCGCTCGTACTCGGCCGGCTCGACGCGCCGCCACCGCACGTCCCGTCCCAGCACCGCGGCGAGCTCCGCCGCGACCCGGTCTCCGGTCAGCGCCTCGGGCCCGGCGATGATCCGCAGCGCGGGCGGGGCGGGATCGGTGAGGAACCCGGCGATGGCGGCGGCGAGGTCGTCCACCGCGACCCACGGCACCGGCAGGTCCGCGGGCAGCGGGTAGGCGACCTCCCCCGCCGCGACCAGCGGCGCCGACCAGGGCGCGGCCAGGTTCTCCAGGTAAGTGAACGCGGGCGCCACCACGGTGGCGACCTCGACGACCCGCGGCAGTTCCGCGGCCAGCAGCGTACGGGCGTCCACGGCGGGCACCCCGACCGGTTCGGAGGCCGTCATGCCGTTGGTGTTGAACACCGCCCGCCGCACCCCGCTGCCCTTCAGGGCGGCGATGACCGCCTCGGCCTGCGGCACGGCCGTCTCGGCGGCGAAGACCATCGGAAGCTGTACGACCACCGCGTCGGCCGCGGCGTACGCCTCCTGGAGGGAGCCGGGCCGGGACAGATCGGCGAAGACCGGTTCGGCGCCGGGGGGCAGCCCCGGGGCCGAGGTGTTCCGGACGGCGGCCCGCACGTGGTGGCCGGCCGCGAGAAGACGCTGGACGACGGGACGGCCCTGGGTACCGGTCGCCCCGTGCACGACGACTGTGAGTCTTTGCATGTCACGGACATTAGTTCCCGTAGTGAAGTAGTACCCAGAACCGCATATGGTTTCCCTATGGGAAGCAATGGGACCGACATCGCCGCCCGCCTGGCCGACGCCTCCCGCCCCGGCTGCGGCATCGAGCGCACCCTCAAGGTCCTCGACGGCAAATGGACGACCTTGATCATCCGCGAGCTGCTGACCGGGCCCAAGCGCTTCGGCGAGCTGCGCACCGCCTTGGGCGATCCCAGCGCCAAGACCCTCACCGATCGTCTGCGGAGTCTGGAGCACCAGCAGATCCTCACCCGCACCGTGTACGCGGAGGTCCCGCCCCGGGTCGTCTACGAGCTCACCGAGCAGGGCCACAGCCTCGGCGACATCCTGTACGCCATGCTGGTGTGGGGCGAGACCCACCCCCTCGAAGACGCCTAGACGCGAAGGCGCCGGGAGACGCCTAGAGGATCGCGTCGAGCAGGCCCAGGGGCGGCGAGCCGAGGTCGAGCAGGGCCTTGTGGAAGCGTTGGAGGGTGAAGCCGGCGCCCCACTGCCGCCTGGCGCGGTCGCGCAGCGCCATGATGACGAGCTTGCCCCACGTGTAGCGGCCGTACGTGGGGTCGTAGGTGGCCCTGGCGGCCTCGGCCATGGCGGCGGGGCCGGCGAGGTGGGTGTCGGCGGCGAAGCGGCGGGCGCCCTCCTCCACGGTCATGGCGCCGGTGTGCACGCCGATCGCGCAGGCAAGGCGGGTGACCCGGACCAGGGCCTCCAGCCAGACGCCGATCTCGAAGCGGGGGTCGCCCGCCTCGAAGCCCTCCTCCACGCACACCTCCTCGGCGTAGTGGGCCCAGCCCTCGATGAAGGCGCTGCCCTGGAGGATGCGGCGGACGTCGCCGGGGGCGCGGCGCAGGGCGCGGGCGTGGGAGAAGTGGCCGGGGGCCACCTCGTGCACGGTGATGCCGGGCAGGGTGGTGGCGCTGAAGACCTCCAGCCACTCCTCGATGTCGCGCTGCGGCCAGGACGGGTCGGGCGGGGTGATGTGGTACCACGACGGGCCCTCGGGCTCGCCGGGCGCGGCCCAGCTCATCATGGCCATCGCCCAGCGCCGCGACTCGGGCGCCAGGCCGACCAGGCACTCGCCGTCGTGGTACGGGACCAGGTCGCGCTCGCGGGTGAAGGCGATGGCCTTCTCGGTCCAGAACCTGGCCGCGTCGATCACGCCGTCGATCCCGGGGTGGTCCCGGACCAGCTCGCGGGCGACGTCCAGCGGGGGGCGGCCGGGCTCGCCGTAGCGGGCGCAGGCGGCGGTCAGGCGCTCCATCAGGCGGTCGCGCTCGGCGTCGGCCTGCTCGGCCAGGCGGCCGAGGTCCACGGGGAGGCCGTCGGTCGCGGCCAGCAGCGCGGCGAGCCCGTCGGCGCCGATCGAGGCGTCGGGGTCGCCGTCGGCGGCGGCCTTCTCGACGTGGGTCACCAGGGCGGCGTGCGCCTTGAGCGCGGCCTCGTCCGCGATGCCGGCGGCCAGGCCGCGTACCGCGCCCAGCAGCGCCGTCGCCACGGGGGCGCTCAGGTTGTCCAGGGACTTCAGGGAGGCGTGGATCGCGTCCGGCCACTGCGCCAGATGGGCCCGGCGGGCCGCGGCGCGCTCGGCCTCGGGGGCGTAGTCGCGGTCGTAGCAGGCCAGGTCGAGGTTGCCCAGGTGGTCCAGCAGGTTGCCGCGGTGCAGTTCCAGCTCTCCCAGGCGTACGCGCAGCGCCTGCTCGAAGATGCGCAGGTGGGCGGCGTCGTGGGGGTCGGCCGGGGCCGGGCCGTGGCCCAGGGCCGCCAGCCCGGCGCGCACGCCCTCGGGGGAGAGGTCCTGCACCCGCCCGTCGTACTCGTGCCGGCCCGCCGCCTCGCGTACATCGGCCATCATCAGGTCGCACACCGCCCGCAGGCGCGCGTCGAGATCGCTCATCCCCGGAACGCTATCCCCACGGCCCGCCGCTTGTCATCGGCCCTCATCGGCCCTCATCGGCCCTCATCGGCCGCCGGGGGCGACCGGCCGATCATGAACCGGTTTACTGATCGCAAAGTGATTGACGTAGGAGGTCAACCTGATCCCGGGGCCGTGCGTCAGGTGTAGGCACCATTCAGCACGGGCATGTACGGGCACGGAGGTCGATCAAGGGTGATCCGACGAGAGGTTCCCGCCGAGCGGGAAGCGCATCGAGCGCTCGACAAAGTACGACGGCAGGGGCCCGAGGCGGCCAGGGAGGAGACACTCCGGGTGCAGGCGGAGCTGGTCCGGCTGTACGGCTGGGAGGGGTACCAGACGCTGATGGCGCAGATGGAGTCGGATCTGGCCCGGCTCAGCGAACACCGGTCATACTAGGGGTGACGCCGAAGCGTCGCCGCCGGATGGTTACCAGGTCGTGCCCCCGTAGGTTCTCGGTCAGGTGGCCGTTGTCACCGCAAAGCGCCACAATCCCCTTATGCCTTCTATCACGCCGCTGAGATCCGGAGACCCCACCCGACTGGGAGGCCATGATCTCCGCGGGCGACTGGGCGAAGGCGGGCAGGGCGTCGTCTATCTCGCGACCGACGCTCGCGGGAACCATGTCGCGGTCAAGTGGCTCCGGCCGGAACTGTCCGGCGATCCGGTCATGGTGGAGCGCTTCGTGCGCGAGGTGGCGGTGGCCGAGCGGGTCGCCCCCTTCTGCACCGCGCAGGTCCTCGCCACCGGGGTCGAGAACGACCGGCCGTACATCGTCAGCGAGTTCATCGAGGGGCCCTCGCTCCAGGCCGTGGTCACCGAGTCGGGGCCGCGCGCCGGCGCGAGCCTGCACCGGCTCGCGATCGGCACGGCCACCGCGCTCGCGGCCATCCACCAGGCCGGGATCGTGCACCGCGACTTCAAGCCCGCGAACGTCATCCTCGCCTCCGACGGCCCGCGCGTCATCGACTTCGGCATCGCCAGGGCGCTGGACGCCACGTCCACGCTCAGCGCGATGCCGGTGGGCACGCCGGCGTACATGGCGCCGGAGCAGATCCTCGGCCACACGGTCGGCTCGGCGGCCGACATGTTCTCCTGGGGCAGCACCATGGTGTACGCCGCCAGCGGCCAGGCGCCGTTCGGCAGCGACACGCTCCCCGCGGTGATCAACCGGGTGCTGAACGCCGAGCCCGACCTGTCCAGCCTGGACGGGCCGCTGCGCGACCTGGTGGCCGCGTGCCTGCACAAGGACCCCGCCCAGCGCCCGTCGGCCGAGCAGGTGATCCTGCGCCTGCTGCAGCATCCGGTGTCCGCAGCGCCCAGCTCGCCCACGATCCTCCAGGAGGCCGCCGCCGCGGCGGCGGAGCAGCCGTCCAGCCCCGGCGGGCCCTCGTCCTTCCCGGGCGCGGGCGGGCCGCCGTCGGTGCCGAGGGCCGGTGGGCCGTCGTCGTTCCCGGGGGCCGGCGGGCCGTCGTCGGTGCCCGGAGCCGGTGGGCCGTCCTCGTTCCCGGGGGCGCACGGGCAGCCGCCCGTGTCGCAGCCGCAGGCCGCGGCCTGGGGGCCCGCGGGCAACACGCCGCAGCAGCAGCCCCACGGGCAGCCGGGCTACCCGCAGCAGCCGTACGGGCAGCCTCAGCCGCAGCAGCCGTACGGGCAGCAGCCGCAGGGATACCCGCAGCAGCAGCAGCACTACCAGCAGGCGCCGCCCGCCCCCTACGGCCACCAGCAGCCGCAGGGGTACCAGGGCTACCCGCAGCACGGCCCGCCGACGGTGCCCCGGCAGGGGGGCGGTGGCGGGCTGCGCGGCGGCACGATCGCGGCGATCGCCGGCGGGGCGCTCGCGGTCGTGCTGGTGGTCGTGCTCGTGGCCGTGGTGATCCGGAGCCAGGGCGGGGGCGGCGAGCCGCAGCCGACGGGCAGCCCGCTCGCGCAGCGCACCCCGAGCGCCACCCCGACCCCGACCCCGACGTCCACTCCGGTGCCGACGTCGAACCTGACCAAGACCACGCTGCCGGGCGGTGCCGGGATCACGCTCTACGAGCACCCCGACGACACGCTCGCGCTGACCTCGTACCAGATCCAGGACCCCAAGACCAAGGAGTGGGTCGACTACGCGCGGGCCTCGCTGACCGGCGACTACGCGAAGTACCCGAACAACTGGGAGTCCAAGGTCTCCCCCAACGGGCGCTACCTCGCCGCGCGGGGCAAGAACTACACCGACGACGGCTACGACTCGGTGGTGATCACCGACCGCGACACCGGCCAGCGGACCACGGTCAAGACCGTGCGCAAACCGCTGATCGCCAGCGTGTGGCTGTGGTCCAAGGACAGCACGCGGGTGCTGCTCGCGATCGAGCGCGAGGTCAGCACCGACAACTGGCGCACGGAGGGGTTCGTGATCGCCACGGTGGGCCAGACGGCCGCCGACGTGGTCACGATCAAGGACACCGCGGTGGACGAGTCGTACTACGGCTGGTACGGCCCCGGCGGCGGCACCGTGACGGTGGCCAAGGACGGCGACCAGGAGTCGCTGCGGGTCTACGACACCAACGGCACCGAGGTCCGCACGATCGACGGCATCGGCCACGTGCCCGACACGATGGACTTCTTCTCGCCCTCGGGCCGGCAGTTCGTCACCGACTGCCCCGGCGGCACCGCGCAGAACCACTGCGTGTGGAGCACCGAGCAGGGCGAGATCACCACCCGGTTCACCTCCGAGTGCGACAAGGTCCTCGGCTGGTACGACGAGAGCCACCTGTTCTGCTGGGAGATCGACAGCGGCGCCGACCAGGTGATCGTGATCGACTTCAAGGGCGAGACCGTGCGCACCCTGCTGGAGGTGCCGGACGACTTCCAGTTCAGCGCCGCGTTCACCCAGAAGCCCCGCACATCCTGAGACCGTGAACCGGACGCCGCCGGCGTCCGTGGTAGGGGCATGAGCGCTTCGATCCGTACGGCCGGTGCCGTCGCCCTGTCCGCCGCCCTGCTCGCGTGCGCCGCCTGTAGCGGCGGCGAGGGGGGCGGCGGCGACGGCCGTACGGGCGCGCCGGAGCGGCCGGGCACGGTGAACCTGGCGGCGGCGACGCTGGTGTCGTACGAGAGCTGCGACGACATGCTCGCCGGGCTGCGCGGGCAGGCGGCGAAGAACGTGGGCCCGTGGGGGTTCGGCGGGCCGGTGCTGTTCGCGCGGGCCGACGCGATCGCCGCCAAGGAGTCGCAGGACTCCAGCGCCGGTCATTCCACCACCAACGTCCACGAGGCGGGCGTGGACGAGCCCGACCTGGTCAAGACGGACGGCAAGCGGATCATCACGGTCACGCGCGGCGTGCTGCGGATCGTGGACGCCGCCACCCGGAAGGTCACCGGCACGCTCCGCCTGGTGCCCCAGGAGCAGGGCTGGGCGCCGGCCGACCTGCTGGTGCACGGTGACCGGGCGCTGGTGCTGTTCAGCAGCGGCGGGGTGATGCCGGCCGACGCCGCCGCGACGGTCAAGCGGCCCGCCGGGAGCGAGCTGTCGTACGTCCTGGTGGACCTGGCCGGGCGGCCGAAGGTCGCGGGCTCGATCGCGCCGCGGAACGCCGAGCACGTGGACGCGCGGATGGTCGGCTCCACCGTGCGCCTGGTGGTGCGCAGCCGCCCGATGATCGACTTCCCGGAGCCCGCGCCCACCGCCTCCCCCGAGGACCAGCCCTCGGAGCAGGAGCGGACCCGGCTGAACCGGGAGGCGGTCGAGCGCGCCCCGATCGAGGCGTGGCTGCCGAAGTTCACCGTCACCGACGCGGCGGGCCGCGAGAGCACGCGGAGCGTGGCGTGCGAGCGGGTCAGCCACCCGCGGGAGTACACCGGCACCTCGATGCTCACCGTGCACACTCTGGACCTGGCGGCGGGCGAGCGCACGCTGCAGGGCGTCGAGCCGATCAGCGTCGCCGCCGACGGCGACACCGTGTACGGCACCGCGACCAGCCTGTATGTGACCAGCAACCCGCGCTGGTGGAACCCGGCCGTGATCCTTGAGGAGGACACCGGCGCCCCGGCGGACCCCAGCACCCCGGCGGAGACACCCTCGCCGCGGCCGTCCAACGACCCGTCCATGCCGTCCCTGCTGCCCGAACCCACGCCGGGCGGCACGGACGTCGCCCCGCGCGAGGCCCCCACCCCCGCCGAGCCCACCCCGAGCGGCCCCGTCCCCACCGAACCGACCCCCACCGGCCCGACCCCGATAGACCCGGCCCCCAGCGACCCCGAGCCGACCGAACCGGCGCCCGGCAAGACCCCGGTCGCGCCGCCTGAGAAGACCGAGGTGCACCGGTTCGATATCGGCGGGACCGGCGCGCCGCGCTACGTCGCCTCGGGCTCGGTGCCGGGCCGGCTGCTGAACCAGTACTCCCTGTCGGAGCACGAGGGCCGGCTGCGGGTGGCGACCACCGTCTCCGACCCCACGACCGGGGAGAACAGCGAGAGCGGCGTGTACGTCCTGGACGCGGCCACCTTGAGCGAGGTGGGCCGGGTGACCGGGCTGGGCAAGGGCGAGCGGATCTACTCGGTGCGGTTCATCGGCCCGGTCGGGTACGTGGTGACCTTCCGCCAGATCGACCCGCTCTACACCCTGGACCTGCGCGACCCGGCCGCGCCCCGGGTGACCGGCGAGCTGAAGATCACCGGCTACTCCGCCTACCTGCACCCGGCCGGCGACGGGCGGCTGATCGGGGTCGGGCAGGAGGCGAGCGAGCAGGGCCGCCAGATCGGCGCCCAGGTCTCCCTGTTCGACGTGAGCGACCCGGCCCGGCCGAGCCGCCTGGCCCAGTGGGTGCGGAAGAACTCCGGCATCGCCGCCGAGTGGGACCCGCACGCGTTCCTGTACTGGCCGGCGAGCGGCCTGACGGTGCTGCCGATCAACTCCTGGGACGAGAAGACCGGCACGAGCGACAACGGGGCGCTGGTGCTGCGGATCGGCGCGGGCGGCGACGAGATCACCGAGGTGGGCACGGTCCGGCACCCCGAGACGACCACCGAGGGGACCGCCTTCACCCCCGACATCCGGCGCTCCCTGGTGATCGGTGACACTTTGTGGACGGTTTCCGAGAGCGGGCTCAAGGCGAGCGACGCCCGCACCCTCGCCGACCAGGCATGGATCGCCTTCTCCTGACCCGCATTACACCGACATAGCGGCCTTTACAAGCCCTTGTCATGATTTGTAGGGAGTGTTACCACTGCGGCAACACGTGTGATCAACACGTGTCGGATCCGCACGGGCGAACCCCACCGCAGGATCCGCCGATCCATCGAAGGCATGGCCAACGGCGGCCACGTCTGCGCAGGAGGATCTGTGCCCGCACACCCCTGGTTACGCATCACACTCGTCGCCGCGAGCGCCGGGGCGCTCGCACTGTCCGCGACCGGCGTCGCGCAGAGCCAACCGGTCCACCAGGTCCAGTCGGCCGAGTCGGCCCGGCAGGCCCCGAAGGTGCACGACTTCCAGGCCGAGGAGCACGGCAAGCCGGACCTCGACCACCGCAAGGGCGCCGTCGCGCCACCGGCCGCGCTCCGCAGCGGCGCCGGCACCACCATCCGCTGGAACACCCTGGGCACCCCGGCCGTGATCACCGCCGCCGGTCCGCTGGCCGAGGGCCTGGGCGGCGACCCCGAGCAGGCCGCGCGCGCGTACCTGAAGGCCAACCAGGCCCTGTTCGGCCTGTCCGCCGAGGCCGTGGACGCGCTGGAGAAGGTCGCGGTCAACCCGATCGGCCAGGGGCACGCGGTGCTGCTGCGGCAGCGCTTCGGCGACCTGCCCGCGGGCGTGGACGGCCTGGTCGCGCTGGGCGTGGCCGACGGCAAGATCATGCACGTGACCTCGACCCTGTCCCGCACCACCGAAGCCCCGCCGGCCGCGGCCATCGACGAGCAGCGGGCCGTGGAGATCGCCGCGGCCGACGGGCGGATCGACCTGGCCACGGCGACCACCAAGCTGGTCTCGGCCGTCGCCGTGCCCGCGCCCGACGGCGTGCACAACGCCTTCCAGGTCACACTGATCGGCGGCGACGAGGCCGAGCCCGCGGCGTACACGACCTTCGTGGACGCGGTGAGCGGCGCGATCCTGGTCCGCGAGAACCTGGTGGACCACGCCTGGGACGGGAACCACGACCCGGACAACCCGCGCTGGGAGGTCTTCCCCGCCAGCCCGCGCGGCGACTACTCCTCCGCCGACACCCGCCAGACCTGGTGCCACAAGCCCGGCCCCGGCTGCGACCTCGTCGTGGGCGGCGACCCGGCCACCGGGCACGCCTGGGACGTGGACCACACGACCGGCACACCGTCCCACACCAGCCTGGGCAACGCGGCGCGCACGTTCGAGAACCGCGCCAGCGGCGTGGCCAACACGGTCGGCACCCGGCCCAACGTGCAGACGCCGAGCCGCACGTACCGGTACCCGTGGCAGAACATCTGGTACAAGGCCAAGTGCGACCCCGCGACCTTCGACCAGCCCGGCGAGGCCGACCTTGAGGCGGCGATCTCCAACCTGCACGCCATGCACAACCGGATGCACGACTGGTCCTATCGCCTCGGCTTCACCGAGACCGCGTGGAACATGCAGGTCAGCAACGGCGAGCGGGGCGGGCTCGGCAACGACCCCGAGCAGGGCAACGCCCAGGCGGGCGCGCGCATCCTGAGCGTGCGCGACAACGCCAACCAGATCACCGGCCCCGACGGCGTCGCGCCGATCACCAACATGTACCTGTGGCAGCCGATCGCCGGCTCGTTCTACGGCCCGTGCGTGGACGGCGACTACGACATGTCGGTCATCGGCCACGAATACACCCACGCCATCTCCGGCCGCATGATCGGCGGCCCGACCGCGGGCTGGAGCGGCGCGCAGGCCGGCGCGATGAACGAGAGCACCTCCGACCTGTTCGCCATGGAGTACCTGTTCGAGTACGGCTTCCGCCCGCCGGGCGAGACGCCGTACGTGACCGGCGCCTACGTCACCGGCGACGCCAAGGCGGGCATCCGCAACTACGACATGTCCCGTTCCCCGCTGAACTACAGCGACATCGCCTACGACCTGGTGGGCCAGCAGGTGCACGCCGACGGCGAGATCTGGTCCGCCACCCAGTTCGACGTACGCGCGGCCTTCATCAAGCGATACGGCGACGGCACCCCCGCCACCCAGCGGGCCTGCGCCGACGGCAAACTGCCGGTCGAGAAGTGCCCGGGCAACCGGCGCTGGGCCCAGCTCTCCTTCGACGCGCTGCTGCTGATGGCCTCCGGCGCGGTCAGCTACGTGGACCACAGGGACGCCCTGCTCGCCGCCGACCGAATCCGCTTCGGCGGCAAGAACCAGGACATCATGTGGAACGCGTTCGCCGAGCACGGCCTGGGCAGCGGCGCGGCCAGCAACGGCGCGAGCGACCCCGACCCGACGCCCAGCTTCGCCTCCCCGCACGCCACCAACGCCACCGTCACCTTCAAGCCCACGGGCGACGCCGCCGGCAAGCCGGTCCGCCTCTACGTCGGCGACTACGAGGCCCGGGTGACCCCCATCGCCGACACCGACCCCGCCACCCCGCTGGGCGACACCTTCGAGATGATCCCCGGCACGTACTCCTTCCTCGCGGTGGGCCCGGGCCTCGGCCACACCCGCTTCACCGAGAAGATCAGGAAGTCCGAGACCCTCGACGTCAGGCTCTCGGCCAACCTCGCCTCCGCCGCCGCGGGCGCCACCGCCACCGGCGACGGCGTCAACCACCCCAACCTGATCGACGAGACCGAGGCCACCCAGTGGGCCTCCCTGACCGCCCCGGTCCAGGGCCGCCAGATCATGGTCGACCTGGTCGGCACCGACCCGGCCAAGATCCGCCGGGTCCAGGTGAGCGCCATGCTCCGCCCGGCGATCTCCGACCCGGCCGACCCGGGCACCCAGAACCGCTTCAGCGCCCTGCGCGCCTTCGAGATCCTCGCCTGCGACACCGCCACCGGCGCGAACTGCGCCGACCCGGCGGCGTACCGGTCGATCTACAAGAGCCGCTCGAACGCCTTCGAGACCCGGCTCCCCCGCCCCCGCGGCGCCGACCTCCTGATCAAGTCCTTCGACGTACGCCCCGCCAAGGCCACCCACCTGATGCTGCGCGTCGTCTCCAGCCAGTGCACCGGCAACCCCCTCTACCTCGGCGAACAGGACGCCGACCCCAACAGCAGCACCGACTGCGCCACCGCGAGCCCGTTCCGCGACCAGGTCCGGGCCGCCGAACTCCAGGCGTTCACCCGCTGAGATCCCTCCGTCCGGGGCGATGAGGATCGCCCCGGACGGGCACCTGCTACCGCTCCCGCCTCCGCCATGACTGGCCCCGGAGGACGGGAGCGGCCATAACTCACCCCGGGGGACGGGAGCGGCCATGACTCACCCCGGGGGACGGGAGCGGCCATGCCTCACCCCCGGGGGGCAGAAGCGGCCATGACTCACCCCGGGGCGCAGGAGCAGCCATAACTCACCCCAGAGGCCGGGAGCGGCCATGACTCACTCCGGGGGGCGAGAGCGGCCGGGGATCCACGCCTGTACCGCGATGCCGGCCGCGCCGGCGGAACCGGTCACCGGCCGGGCCACGAGCGTGGCGACACGGCCGTCGGAGAGGGCGACGTCCACCACCGCCGCCCTGCCCTGCGCGACCAGGTTCACCGCGGCCTCTTGCAGGGTGAGCCGATCGCGCGAGGGCAGGTCGCGCGGCCCCGTGCCCGGGGCGGGACGCGCGGCCCCGGCGCCCTGCTCCCGCAGGAACGCCGCGATCAGGGCGCGCTCACGGTCGGTGGCCATGTCCAGCAGTCGCTGCTCCACACCGGCGGCCGAGCGCCGGGCCAGCTCCATCATCTCCGCGTTCGCCCGGTCGTTCGGGCAGGTGACGCTGATGGCCCCGGCCAGGCGCCCGCTGAGCGGATCGCGTACCGGCGCGGCGGCGGCGGTGCTCCAGCGCAGCGCCTCGGCGAAGTGCTCGTGGCCCGAGACCTGGCGGGCGCGCCGTTCCACCAGCACCGAGTTGAAGGCGGTGGTGCCGACATCCGTCTCGGCGCAGCGGAATCCGGGCGCGGCGCCGACCGCGTCCAGCGCCCTGCCCAGGACCGGGTCCCCCTCGGCGCGCAGGAAGATCACGCTCCTGGCGTCACCCAGGAACACACACGCCGGGGTGTCCGCGATGGTGATGCGCAGCCGCTCGAACACCGGCCGGGCCGCCCGCACCAGGTCGCACTCCGGATCCAGGTCCTCGACAGGGTACGCCTGGGCGGAATCGGGCGTGAGTCCCGCCGCCCGGCAGCGCCGCCAGGAGTCCAGGATCGACGCGCACACATCGGGCCCCGTGGGCTTGCCGTCCAGGAACCGCTCCACGAGCGTGTCGTCGGACGTTCTCCCGTCGTTCCAGCCATCCGCCATCCGGCTCACTCCCCCGAGATCCCCATCGTGAGCTCCGCGATGTGCACGCCCCAACAGCATAGGTCCACATCGGATGACCTGCGTAGACACCGAACACGATGCCGCCGGGCAGGCGTCGCTGGCGCGCGTGGTCCTCAGGGCCCGGAAGAGCGCGGGCGGCCCCCAGCACTACCTTTCACCGTGTACCTGCAGAACGTGTCATGAGCCACCACGGAGGACACCATGACGACCACCCCGGACGACCCGACCACCCCGGACGACCCGACCACCACGCTGCCCGGCCGCCCGCCCATCGTCGACATGGCCACCTGGCAGGCCGCCCGTGACGAGCTTCTGGCCCGCGAGAAGGCCCACACCCGCGAGGGCGACGCCATCGCCGCGGCCCGCCGCCGGCTGCCGATGGTGGAGTTCGACGGAACGGTCGAGGTCGTCGGCCCCGACGGCCCGGTCCCGTTCCTGGACCTGTTCCAGGGCCGCGACGAGCTCGTGGTCTACAAGCACATGTGGTACGACGGCGCGCCACACCAGGGACAGTGCGAGGGCTGCACCACCACGGCCTGGCACCTGAAGGACTCCGTCTACCTCAACGCCCGCGGCGTCTCGTTCGCCATCCTGACCACGGGCCGCTGGGACGAGGTGGCCTCCTACGTCGAGTTCATGGGCTACACCCAGCCCTGGTACTCGGTGCGCGGCGTGGACGAGCCGGTCGGCGGCAGCATGGGTTACATCACCTGCTTCCTGCGGGACGGCGACCGCGCGTTCCTCACCTACTCCACGACGGGCCGCGGCAACGAGCGGGTCAACGGGTCCTTGGGCCTGCTCGACATGATGCCCTACGGCCGCGGCGAGGCGTGGGAGGACAACCCCGTGGGCTGGCCCGAGGGCCGCAGCCCATGCTGGTCCTGGCGCTCCGACGCCGACGGCAACGCCACCTGGGGCCCCACCAGCCGCCCCGTCCCGCAGTGGACCCGCCCCGGCGCGACCCCCGTGGAAACCCTCGGCCGACACGGCCACCACCACTGACAACCTCACCGCGGCCGGCCCGGTGCGTGTCGACCTGGCTCCGGGCCGAACATCTTCTCCGGATTCATGACCGTCTTCATCATCACCGGCATCACGGTCCTGGCCACCAGGACCGAGCCTTGGCGTGGTCGCGCAGGCAACGCGCGAGCAGCACGGCGCTCTCGATGGCGAGCGCGGCGCCCTGGCCCGAGCTGTTGGACGGCGCGTGCACGGCGTCGCCGACCAGGACCATCCGGCCCCGGCGCCAATGCGGGACGCCGGCACGATGTGCAGCGAGCCGAGGACCTGGAGCCCACCATCGGCGTAGACCTCGCGCAGCGTGCGCAGCCACTCGGCGGCGGGGGCTCCTCCCCCACTTCGTGGTCCGCGTACGCCTCGTAGCCGAGCAGGCCGGCGGGGCGGCGATGATGACCATGCTCGGAGCCGCTCTCGGGCCGACCGTCTCGGCACGGATGCCCCTTGTCGTCAATAGCGGCCCGGCGACCGCAACGGTTTCACTACCATGAGCGACCGTGGCCGTAGACGTCGGCAGAAACCAGCTACGCGCGAGTTTCGGCACCCATACGAAAACCGTGGAATCCATGATGGAAGGAGCGCCGGCGGCGCTCCTCCTCTTCTACGGCGTGGAGTGCGGCCTGAAAGCCGCGATACTCAGCCGAAACGGCTACAAGGACACCTCCCACCTGCCCGAGCAGCTACGGAACCACGATCTGCACCGTCTCGCCAAGGAACTGAAACTGCCACCCGAGGTGTGCAACCGGATGCGGTCGTGCCCCAGCCAGAACGGCCGGGGACACGTGGCGTTCGCCGAGTTGCACCAGGCCTGGCGGTACGGACACACGCTCCGGAAAGCGGAGGAGGAGCAGGCCGTGGCCTCGTTGCACGAGCTGATCGCCTGGTGTCGGCGAGAATTGGGGATGTGATCGTGCCAGACCGGGAGATCGCGGTTCCCGAACACCTCTACACCTGGGTCGATGTGGACGCCCACCTGGCGATACTCGCGGCCAGAAACCAGTGGCCCCAGTGGCTCCAGGAGTGCGACGCCTTCTGGGACGGCCTTCAGGTGACCGTCGACCCGAGAACGTCGCAGGGAGAGGCTCTGGACTGGCTCGGCGACCGGTTCGGGGTCGGTTCCATCGTCCGCGACCAGGGGAGCCATTTCCTCCGGCTGGACGACGTCCCTGGACGCCCCTCCACGCGGCTGTTGCCTATCATGATCCATCATGGCGAGCACGCCGCGCCGAGGCGCGAACCCCGCTGGCGGGAGCGCCGGATCGTACGCGCCCTAGGGGAACCGCTTCCTCCTCCCGAGGCCGGGTTCGCCGGAGGGGTGCGGATCGCCGCGATGCACTCCTTCAAGGGCGGTGTGGGACGCACGTTGCACGCGGTCGCGCTGGCCGACGGCATCGCACAGCGTGGAGGCCGGGTGCTCCTCGTGGACGCCGACCTGGAGGCGCCCGGCATCACCTGGATGTTCACCTCCCACGGCCGGCGCGTCGACTTCAGCTACGAGGACTTCCTCGCCCTCCTGCACTCCTCGGAGGACGGCCGTCCCACCGAGGCCGTGACACTCGGCGCGGCCTACCTGCCGAACCAGGCGATCGACGGCGTGATCGTGATGCCGACACGGCGCTCACTCCGCGACATCGCGCCCCCGCGGCTCGAACCGACCGACCTGCTCACCCCCGGCCGGTCGATCTACTACCTGACCGAGTCTCTCGCCGAACTGGCCGAACGCCTCGGCGCGTCCACGGTCCTGCTCGACCTGCGCGCCGGGGGCAGTGAGCTGTCGGCCCCCGTCCTGCTCGACTCCCGCGTGCAGCGGATCTTCGTCACCAGCATCAGCAACCAGTCGCTCCGCGGCACCGCGCGCCTGATCAGGGAACTCGGACGACGCGCGCCGTCACGGCGGATCGACCCACCTAGTGCGGCCCTCATCACGCAGTTCCGCGAGCCTGGACACAAGGAACTGGTGCTCGAAGCCGCCGCGCTGCTTCGTGACGCCATCTCCACGACGCTCGGCCCCGAACTGCGGGAGCATGAGGACCGCATCGTGGACGTCGATATCACGCTGGAGCCGCTGCTGAGCGTCTTCCAGGATCGCCTCCTCGCCCTACCCGGCTCGTGGGAATCCGTGATCGACCTGCTGCGGCGCCAGCAGGTCACCGACATCATGGCACCCCTGGCCGAGGAACTCGCGCCCCCGCAGGCGCCCGTTGTGCCCGAAGGCGAGGACTCGGCTCCGGCGACGAGGGAGAATCCCCTGGCTCCTCGCCGGGAGACCCTGGCTCATTTCGCCAGAAGGCTGGCCTACGCCGAGACGGCGGACGACACGGCGTTCCTGCCCACCGAATCCCTGCGGAACCTGCTGATCTCGCACCGCACCGAGCCTCCTCTGTGCGTCGTGGCGGGCGCCAAGGGTTCGGGCAAGACCTTCACCCAGGTCCAGATGTGCTTCCGGCAGACCTGGCAAAAGTACGCCGATGCCGTCGGAGTCCCAGGTGTGACCTTGGACGCCCGGCTCGCCCCGGTGTTCGTCTCGAAGAACATCAAGGACAGCACGTTCGCCAGAATCCGCGAGGTTCAACGGGGCGCGTCTTTGGAACGTCAGCCCGCAGATCAGCTCGCCCTACGCGATCTGATCGACGACGCCCTACGCTCGGAACGGTCCGACCTGGAGTGGCGGCGAACCTGGCTTACCTGCATGGCGAAGGCGGTCGGAATCGACACCTCGCCGGACGAGGTCGAGAGGGACCTCGCCGAATTCGGCGCGGCCCACAACAGAATCTTCCTCATCGACGGTCTGGAGGACCTGCTCCAGGATTTCTCGCACAATGCCGCACAGCGGCAGGCGCTGGGCGTCCTCCTGGTCGACTGCCTGGAATGGCTGCGCAGCCTGCGCGGCAGACCGCTCGGGCTGGTGATCTTCGTACGGCGCGACCTCGTTCAGGCGGCCATTCGCCAGAACTACGGACAGTTCCTCGCCAGGTACAGCGAGTTCGAGCTCAAGTGGAATCCGGCGGAAGCGCTACGCCTCGCCCTGTGGGTCGCCAAGCACTCCGGAGCCCTTAGTGATCTCACCGACGATGAGGTGGTGCACGCGAAGGATGAGGACCTCAGCAGGTATCTGACCCCGGTCTGGGGCGAGAAGATGGGATCGCCCCATTCCCGGGAGGCCCGCTCCGACGGATGGTTCCTGGCCGCGCTCTCCGACTTCAACGGACAGATCCAGGCGCGCGACATCGTCACCTTCCTCGCGGAATCCGCCGCGCTCTCCGTGGCCGACGTCCGGTACTCGAACCGCTTGCTGACACCGGCCGCGATGAGGAGAGCACTCGTAAGCTGCAGCAAAGAGAAGATCAAGGCCATCGGCGACGAGAGCCCCAAGGTGGGGGAACTCCTCAAGACCCTGGACACCCTGGAAGCCGACAAGAAGCGCATTCCATTCAGCCCCGACTCCGTCCGCCTTTCCAGCGAAGAGCTGGGCATCCTGGCCGCCAACGGCGTGGTATTCCGCGAAGAGGACCAGTACTGGATTCCCGAGATCTTCCGCCACGGCCTGTCCTTCAAGGCCACCGGCCGCCCGAAGATCCTGGCCATCGCCAACCTGGTTCGCCAACGGAACAACCTCGACTGAGGTCGGCGGGACGGGGGTTGTCGACTCCTGGTCGTTCCCATCTCAGGCCCGGCCGCCACCGCCCTCTGCAAAGGCCGTGCGCCTCAGCCTCGGATCCGCCACCACCCGACCCGCCCGAGTCGGCGCCTCACGCTCGCTCACCCCAACCCCCGCCTTATACACGTCACCGGAGCCGTCGGCCACCCACTTCACCCCGGCCACCGGTCCACCGATCTCAGCGCAACCACCACCCCCGCCAGTTGGGTGATCATAGGTGGTGGGGAACAGCTTGGGGAGTGGGCGCCAGCGTCGGGCGTCAGCCCGACACTCGGAAGAACGGCCGAGCGTCAGCGAGGGCCGCTGGCGCGCGGGACGCGCGCGCCGGGTGGGCGCCAGGCGGGCGATCAGAGGTAGGCGGCAACGGGTGGGCGCCAGGCGGGTGATCAGAGGTAGGCGGCAACGGGTGGGAGCGGGTGGGCGGGATTTCAGTCTGAGGCGACGGGGACTATCTCCGGGGCGCCCATTCTTATCGCGTCCGCTTCCTGGTCGGTGTCCTGTTCCTGGCTGGCGCGTTCGGCCTCCACGCGCTTGGTGTAGTACTCCACCTCGCGTTTCACCTGTTCCGCGTCCCACTCCAGTGGGCCGGCCAGCAGTTCGGCGGCCTCTTGGGCCACGGCCACGCCCCTGTGGAAGGTCTCGATGCTGATGTGCGTACGCCGGGTGAGCACGTCGTTCAGGTGCCGGGCGCCCTCGTGGGTCGCGGCGTACACGATCTCGGCCCGCAGGTAGTCGTCGGCGCCCGACAGCGGGCCCGCCAGGTCGGGGCGGTCGGCGATCAGGGTCAGGACCTCTTCGATGAGGGAGCCGTACCGTTGCAAAAGGTGTTCGATGCGGGCCACGTGCAGGCCCGACTCGCGGGCGAGGCGGTGGCGGGAGTTCCACAGGGCCTGGTAGCCCTCGGCGCCGGCCAGGGGGATGCGGTCGGTGCAGGACGGCGGGACACGCTGGGCCAGGCCGTGGGCCACGGCGTCCACGGCGTCGCGGGCCATGACCCGGTACGTCGTGTACTTGCCGCCGGCGATCATGACCAGGCCGGGCACCGGGTGGGCCACGACGTGCTCGCGGGAGAGTTTGGAGGTCTCGTCCGACTCGCCGGCCAGCAGCGGGCGCAGGCCGGCGTACACGCCCTCGACGTCGTCGCGGGTCAGCGGGACCGACAGGACGCTGTTGACGTGGTCGAGCACGTAGTCGATGTCGGAGCGCGAGGCGGCGGGGTGGGCCTTGTCCAGGGACCATTCGGTGTCGGTGGTGCCGATGATCCAGTGGCGGCCCCACGGGATCACGAACAGCACCGACTTCTCCGTACGCAGGATCACCCCGGTGTAGGAGTGGATGCGGTCGCGCGGCACCACCAGGTGCACGCCCTTGGAGGCGCGTACGTGGATCTGGCCGCGCCCGCCGACCAGGGCCTGGATGTCGTCGGTCCACACGCCGGTGGCGTTGACGACCTGGCGGGCGCGGACCTCCAGCTCCTCGCCGGCCTCCAGGTCGCGCACGCGTACGCCGGTGACGCGCTCGCCCTCGCGCAGGAACCCGACCACCTGGGAGCGGGAGGCGACATGCGCCCCGTACGCCGCCGCCGTGCGCAGCATCGTCATGACGTAGCGGGCGTCGTCCACCTGGGCGTCCCAGTACTGGATGGCGCCGGTGAACGCGCTGCGGCGCAGGGCGGGGGCGAGGCGCAGCGCCCGCTTCCTGGACAGGTGGCGGTGGCCCGGCACGCCGCGGGTGAAGCCGAAGGAGAAGCCGAGCGAGTCGTACAGGACCAGCCCGGCCCCGACGTACGGCCGCTCCCAGCCGAGGTGCGTCAGCGGGAACAGGAACGGCACCGCGCGCACCAGGTGCGGCGCGATGCGCTGGAGCAGTAGCGCGCGCTCCTGCAATGCCTCGCGGACCAGGTCGAAGTTGAGCTGCTCCAGGTAGCGCAGGCCGCCGTGGATGAGCTTGGAGGAGCGCGACGAGGTGCCGGAGGCGAAGTCGCGCGCCTCCACCAGGCCGACGCTGAGCCCGCGGGTGGCCGCGTCGAGCGCGACCCCCGCGCCGACCACGCCCCCGCCGACCACGACCACGTCGAGCTCCTGAGCGGCCATTTGCGCCAGGGCGGCCGACCTCTCGGCCGGGCCGAGCCTCGCGGTGCCCATGTGCGCCGTCATGCCGGTCTCCTGCTCCCCCGAGTACGCGTCCATCCCCTTGCCCCTGCCTTTGTACCCGTTACGTCCCGCGCTATCTACCGGTGGGTAGCCGGCGGGCGGTGACGTTCGCCACCCCGCCCGGCTCGATCAGGCCCGGATGACGGTGACTCCGGCCTCCTCGTACGCCGCCGCGTCCTCGCCGGGCAGGCGCTCGTCGGTGACCAGGACGTCGATCTCCGACAGCGGGCAGATACGGGCGAAGGCCCGCGCGCCCACCTTGCTGGCGTCGGCCACCACGACCACGCGGGCCGCCCGGGAGATCATCATGGCGGTCACGCCCGCCTCGCCCTCGTGATGGGTGGCCGCGCCGTCGCGTAAGTTGATCGCGTTCACGCCGATGAAGGCGAGGTCCAGGGTGACCTGCTCGATCACGCCGGAGACGAGCGGGCCGATCAGCTCATACGACTGCGGGCGCGCGACCCCGCCGGTCATGACGATCTTGATGTGCCGGCGCACGGCCAGCTCGCCGGCGATGTTCAGGGCGTTGGTCACGATGGTGACGGGCGGCACGGTGCCGGCGTTGAGGTCGGCGCGGGTGGCGAGCGTGCGGGCCAGCTCGGAGGTGGTGGTGCCGCCGTTCATGCCGACGACGGCGCCGGGGGCGATCAGCTCGGCCGCCGCCAGGGCGATGCGCTGCTTCTCCTTGGCGTCGCGGGCGGTCTTGTAGCGCAGCGGGAGGTCGTAGCTGACGCTCTGGGCGACCGCGCCGCCGCGGGTGCGCATGAGCATCTGCTGCTCGGCGAGCTGGTCGAAGTCGCGTCGGATGGTGGCGGTGGACACGCGCAGCGAGGCGGCGGCGTCCTCCACCGACAGGCGTCCCTCCTGCGCAAGGAGTTCCAGTATCGCGTTCCAGCGCTCGTAACGAGCCACCTGTTCACAACCTCCTCGACGGCCAGGTCGTCAAGCGTGGCACAGAACAGATCGACATCTTGTCACAATGAGCGAAGATGCGGGCTATCCCGGTTCAGGTGACATTTCTCGGCACCCGGGTGCAGCCGCGGCCCTGTTCCCGGGCGCGTCGGGTCAGTGGATCTGTGATCCTTTCCTCTATGAGCATCACACTCGTCGACGCCCGTATCGTGACGCCGGAGGACGTGCACGACGGCTGGCTGACCATCGAGGACGGCCGCATCACCCACGTCGGCCGGGGCGCCGCCCCCGGCGCCGGGCTGAGCCTCGGCGGCCGGTACGTCGTGCCGGGCTTCGTGGACCAGCACAACCACGGCGGGGCGGGGGCGTCCTTCCCGGCGGGCGACCCGGAGGAGGCCCGGCGCGCCGTGGCGTTCCACCTGGGCCACGGCACCACCACCGTGGTGGCCAGCCTGGTCACCGGCCCGCTGGAGGAGCTGGCGCGCGCCGCGTCCGCGCTGGCCGACCTGTGCGAGGAGGGCGTGCTGGCCGGGGTGCACTTCGAGGGCCCGTACATCTCCGCGGCGCGGTGCGGGGCGCACGACCCGGCCCTGCTGCGTACGCCCGACCGGGCCGAGGTCGCCGGGCTGGTGAAGGCGGCGCGCGGGCACGCCCGGATGCTCACGATCGCCCCCGAGCTGCCCGGGGCGCTCGATGTCGTCCGCGACCTGGTGGACGCCGGGGTCGTCGCCGCCCTCGGGCACAGCGACGCCACCCATGACCAGACGCTGGCCGGGATCGAGGCGGGCGGCACCGTCGCCACCCACCTGTACAACGCCATGCCGTCGCTGCACCATCGCGACCCGGGGCCGATCGCCGCGCTGCTCCAGGACGAGCGGGTGACGGTGGAGCTGATCAACGACGGCGTGCACGTGCATCCGGCGATGGTGCGCCTGGCGTACTCGGTGGCGGGGGCGGGTCGTACGGCGCTGGTCACCGACGCGATGGCGGCCACGGGCGTGGGCGACGGGTCGTACCGGCTGGGGAACCTGGCCGTGGAGGTCAAGGACGGCGTGGCCCGGCTGGCCGAGGGCGGCTCCATCGCGGGCAGCACGCTCACCATGGACGTCGCCTTCCGGCGCGCGGTCAGGCTGTGCGGCCTGTCGTTGCCGGAGGCGGCGCGGGCGGCCTCGCTGACCCCCGCGCGCCTGCTCGGCCTGGACGACCGGGTCGGCTCGGTGACCACCGGCAAGGACGCCGACCTGGTGGTGCTGGACGAGGAGCTGACGGTGACCGGCGTGATGAAGCGGGGCGCCTGGCACGTGGGCCCCTGAGCGGGGCCCACGGCGCGGGCGGTCAGCGCTGCTGCGGGGCGACCACGACCTCGACCCGCTGGAACTCCTTGATGTCGGAGTAGCCGGCGGTGGCCATGGTGCGCTTGAGCGCGCCCATGAGGTTCATCGAGCCGTCGGCGCGCGAGGAGGGGCCGTGCAGGATCTCCTCCAGCGTGCCGATGCGCTCGAACTCCACCCGGCGCCCGCGCGGCAGCTCGGGGTGCTGGGCCTCCGAGCCCCAGTGGAAGCCGTGGCCGGGCGCC
The DNA here is from genome assembly GCF_014202315.1 of Thermocatellispora tengchongensis. GTDB lineage: Bacteria > Actinomycetota > Actinomycetes > Streptosporangiales > Streptosporangiaceae > Thermocatellispora > Thermocatellispora tengchongensis. The sequence goes on from NZ_JACHGN010000029.1 coordinate 80,093, forward strand.
TCGTACGCCCGCGCCAGCGGCGAGCCGACCATCACCGCGTCGGCGCCGCAGGCGATGGCCTTGGCGATGTCGCCGGAGGTGCCCATGCTGCCGTCGGCGATGACGTGGACGTAGCGCCCGCCCGACTCGTCCATGTAGTCGCGGCGGGCCGCGGCCACGTCGGAGATCGCGGTGGCCATCGGCACCGCGACGCCCAGGACGGTGCGGGTGGTGTGCCCGGCGCCGCCGCCGAAGCCGACCAGCACGCCGGCCGCGCCGGTGCGCATCAGGTGCAGCGCGGCGGTGTAGGTGGCGCACCCGCCGACGATCACCGGGACGTCCAGCTCGTAGATGAACTGCTTGAGGTTCAGCGGCTCGGCGCGGCCCGAGACGTGCTCGGCCGAGACGGTGGTGCCGCGGATGACGAAGATGTCGACGCCCGCGTCGATCACGGCCTTGTGGTGCTGGATCGTCCGCTGCGGCGACAGGCGCACCGCCGTGGTGACGCCGCCGGCGCGGATCTCCTCGATCCGGCGGCCGATCAGCTCGTCGCTGATCGGCGCGCTGTAGATCTGCTGGAGGCGGCGGGTCGCGGCCTCGCCCTCAAGCTCGGCGACCTCGGCCAGCAGCGGCTCGGGGTCCTCGTAGCGGGTCCACAGGCCCTCCAGGTCGAGCACGGCGAGCCCGCCGAGCCGGCCCACCTCGATCGCGGTCTTCGGCGAGACCACGCTGTCCATCGGGCTGACCACCATGGGCAGCTCGAACCGGTAGGCGTCGATCTGCCAGGCGATCGAGACCTCCTCGGGGTCGCGGGTGCGCCGCGACGGCACGATCCCGATCTCGTCCAGCGAGTACGCCCGGCGCCCGCTCTTGCCTCGGCCGATCTCCACCTGAGTCATGTCCGTCCTAAAAACCTCGTGCGTGTACCACCGGATGACCTTAACGGCGGTGGTAGTTGGGCGCCTCGACCGTCATCTGAATGTCGTGCGGGTGGCTCTCCTGCAGCCCGGCCGAGGTGATCGGCATGAGCTGGGCCTCGTGCAGCTCACGGACCGTGCGCGACCCGGTGTACCACATCGCCTGGCGCAGCCCGCCGACGAGCTGGTGCGCCACGGCCGCGACGGGGCCGCGGTAGGGCACCTGGCCCTCGACGCCCTCGGGGATCAGCTTGTCCTCGCCGGTCACGTCGTTCTGGGAGTAGCGGTCCTTGCTGAAGGAGCCGCCGCGCTCGCGGTTGCGCATCGCGCCCAGCGAGCCCATGCCGCGGTAGGACTTGAACTGCTTGCCGTTGATGAAGATCAGCTCGCCGGGCGACTCCTCGCAGCCGGCCAGCAGGCTGCCGAGCATCACGGTGTCGGCGCCCGCGGCCAGGGCCTTGGCGATGTCGCCGGAGTACTGCAGGCCGCCGTCGCCGATGACCGGCACCCCGGCGGGCCCGCACGCCAGCGACGCCTCGTGGATCGCGGTCACCTGGGGCGCGCCGACGCCGGCCACGACCCGGGTGGTGCAGATCGAGCCCGGCCCCACGCCCACCTTGACCGCGTCGGCCCCGGCCTCGATCAGCGCCTGGGCGCCGGCCCGGGTGGCGACGTTGCCGCCGATGACGTCGACCTTGCCGTTGGCCTTGATCTTGGCGACCATGTCGCACACGCCGCGCGAGTGGCCGTGGGCGGTGTCCACGACGATCACGTCGGCGCCGGCCTCGATCAGCGCCATCGCGCGCTTCTCGGCGTCGCCCGCGACCCCGACGGCCGCGCCGACGACGAGCCGCCCGTCGGCGTCCTTGGTGGCCAGCGGATACTGCTCGCTCTTGGTGAAGTCCTTGACCGTGATCAGGCCGCGCAGCCGGCCGCCCTCGTCGACCAGCGGCAGCTTCTCGACCTTGTTGCTGCGCAGCAGCGCGAACGCCTCGTCTCTGCCGACCCCGACCGGCGCGGTGACCAGCGGCATCGGGGTCATGACCTCGCGTACCGGGCGGCTGTGGTCGGTCTCGAAGCGCATGTCGCGGTTGGTGACGATGCCGACCAGCACGCCGGAGCCGTCGGTGACCGGGACGCCGGAGATGCGGTAGGTCGCGCACAGGTTCTCGACGTCGGCGAGCGTGTCGTCGGGCGAGCAGGTGACCGGGTTGGTGACCATGCCGGCCTCGGAGCGCTTGACCAGGTCGACCTGCTGGGCCTGCTCCTCGACCGACAGGTTGCGGTGCAGGATGCCGATGCCGCCCTGGCGGGCCATGGCCACGGCCATGCGCGCCTCGGTCACCGTGTCCATCGCCGCCGAGACCAGCGGGATGCGCAGGGTGATCGAGGTGGACAGCCTGGTGGACGTGTCGGCGTCACCGGGCAGCAGGTCGCTGTACGCCGGAACGAGCAATACGTCGTCGAACGTGAGACCTGTCTCGGTGAACTTGGCCATGCTGGAACCCCTCTGCCGCGGCGCGCTTGTTGGTGGGGAAAGGCATCGGCCCCCTGTGCAAGTTTAGTGCCCCCACATCGATGGCCGCCCGCGACATGGGCGAACGCCCCCGGGGAGGTGGCGAACGCCACCGCGGGGAGGCGGGCGAACACCCCTTCCGGGGAGGTGGGTGAACGCCCCTCCGGGGAGGTGAGCGAACGCCCCTTCGGGAGGCGGGCGAACGCCCCCCGGGGAGACGGGCGAACGCCCCCCGGGGAGACGGGCGAATGCCTCTTCGGGGAGGTGGGTGAGCGGCCGAAGGGGTGGGCCCGCGGCCCGGGGGCGACGATCCCCACGAACCGCCGTCCGCGCCTCCGCGGGCCCACGCGCAAAAGCCGGGGGATCGGACGGTCGGTGATTCCGTCCGATCCCCCGGCCATCGGCACCATGACGGCGTCCGCGCCACCGGATCCCCCTCCGTCTCCTGGCGGCGTGCGGGCGGGTCATGAGCGATGCCGACGCTGTGTCAAGCGTGCGTCACCCGTTGTCCGGCCGCAATGTGAGAACGTGCAATTGCACGAAGTTGCATTCAGGACCGGCGAGTCACGGCAAGGCCCGGACAATCACGGCCTCCCGAGTTATTCTCGCGACACGTCATGTCATCTCAGGAGCCCCCGCCGATGCGCAATGACTCCCACACTGTGCCGGATTCGCTGGAAAGCCTGGGCCTCACTCCCGCGCAGACGACGCTCTACACCGCGCTGCTCCGGCTGCACCGCGCCTCCCTCGCGGAGCTGGCCGAGGCCGTGGACCGGCCCGAGGAGCCGCTCGGCCACCAGCTCGCCGCGCTGGTCCGGCTGGGCGTGGTGGACCAGCAGTCCGGGGAGTACTTCGCCCGCCATCCGGCCGGGGCGCTGGGGCGGCTGATCGCCGAGCGGCTCGACCGGCTGGCGGAGGAGAGCCGGCGCATCGACTCCGCGCTCGGCTCGATCCGCACCCTGATGCGCGACTACGACGCCGGCCACGACTACCGGCGCGGCCCGTTCCCGGTCGAGCTGGTCAGCGGCGCCGACGAGCTGTACGAGAGCGTGGTCGGCATGGCGGTCAACGCTCCCCCGCTCGAACTGCTCACCGCCATTCCCGACCAGCGCACGGTGGCCGACTTCGCCCGCAAGTACGCCGACCAGTGGATCGACGCCCACCGCCACGGCCTGCTGTCGCTGCGCGCGCTGCTGCCCGTCGGCTCGCTCACCGTGAGCGGGCTGCGCGAGAAGCTGCGGATGCTCACCGAGGCGGGCGCGCGGGTGCGCACCCTGGACCGGGTGCCGAGCTGGTTCTTCACCGCGGGCCAGGACGCGGCCGGGCTGCCGGCGCAGTGGGGCGGCAATCTGCCCGAGAACGCCTACAACTACTACTACGTGCGCGCGCCGATCGTCGTGGGCGTGCTCAGGTCGTTGTTCGGCGAACTTTGGGCGCGGGCCGAGCCGCTGCCGTGGGCCGAGGCCGCCGACGGCGCGATCCAGGTGCTCCGGCTGGCGGCGCAGGGCCTGCCGGACGAGACCATAGCCCGGCACCTGGGCGTCTCCGTGCGTACGGTGCGCGCGCGGTTCGCCGAGGCGATGGCCGACCTCGGTGCGCAGTCACGCTTCCACGCCGGTGTGGAGGCCGCGCGGCGCGGCTGGCTCGACGACGGCAAACCGTAGTCTCGTCATGGCGCCGCCCACCGAGCGCGAGCGGGGAGCACCCTATAGGCTCTGTCCCCATAGTCGTTGACAAGGTGGGATGTGTGGAAGATCTGCCCCGCGACCCGTTCGCGGACGATCCAGAAGACCCGGCGGAGGCCCTGGGCCGGCTCGACGACAGCGAGCCGCTGACCCCGGCCGAGCGTGACGAGGCCATCACCGACCTCGCCGACGTCGAGGTGTTCCGCTCCCTGCTGGAGCCGCAGGGAGTGCTCGGGCTTGTGCTCGACTGCCCTGAATGCGGCGAACAGCACTACTTCGACTGGGAACTGCTGCGGGGCAACCTCCGCCAGATGATCGACAACGGCCAGCCGCAGGTGCACGAGCCCGCGTTCCAGCCCGACCCGGCCAACTACGTGAGCTGGGAGTACGCCCGCGGCTACGTCGATGGGGTCATCGACACCGAAGAGCGCCGCTGACCGGCGTCGTCGCGCCTGTCGTCCACGTCGTCGATCAGCGCGGCGAGCAGGCGTACGGCCGGGTCGCCCGCGTCGCCCGGCACACCCTCACGGCGCGCCAGCGCCTCGACGATCGCATCGGTGACGAGCACCAGCGAGGGGTCATCGAGCCCGGGACCATCCAGCCCGGGACGATCCAGCCCAGGACAATCCAGCCCGGGACCGTCCTGCCCGGAACGATCCAGCCCGGGACCGTCCAGCCCTGAGCCGTCGTGCTCCGGCTCCCACCCTCGCACGCGTCTTCGCGCCGGCCCCTCGGGCCCGACGTCGGTCAAGCTATCGACTCCAGCTCGGCCATCGCGCGCAGCCTGGCCAGCGCCCTGTGCTGGGCCACTCGAACAGCACCTGGTGACATGCCCAGTACATTACCGGTCTCCTCGGCCGACAATCCCGACACCACCCGGAGAATGATCAGCTCCCGCTGGTTGTCGGGCAGCCGCGACAGCAGCCTGCGCGCGTGCTCGGCCTCGATGTAGCGCACCACGGTCTCCTCCGGGCCGGGGCCCTCGTCGGGCCCGTCGGGGAGGTCCTGGGTGGGCACGGCGGAGCGTACGGAGCTGCGCAGGGCGTCGGCGACCTTGTGCGAGGCGATCCCGAACACGAAGGACGCGAAGGGCCTGCCCATGTCGCGATAGCGCGGCAGCGCCGACAGGACGGCTATGCACACTTCCTGCGCCACGTCATCGGCAATGTGATACTGACCCGAAACTCGGCCTAGTCGGGCGCGGCAATAACGCACCACCATCGGGCGCAACTGCCCGAGCAGACTTTCGATCGCACGGCGATCTCCCTGAACGGCCAGGCTCGTCAGTTCCCTGAGGTCGGACTCATCCGATCTCGTCGCAAGCCTTACCCCACCTATGGCGTCGGCGACGCGTCCCTCGGTCACGTTAGGCATGATGCCCGCACTGATCGAGCCTGTCGTCATAGCGAACGGCTACGGATTGGTCACATTGAGGGGACGATAACGGGGGGTAATCGAATGGCAACTCTAAGGATTATGCCGTGTGAAATATTTCATGGCATTACGTAATTTGCCGCTTATTGTCATGGGTCCGCGACGCTTTGGGCCCTGTCCAGGTTTACGGCAAATCTCCGGTTCCTCCGCCCGGCTCCCGAGGCCGCCCTCAGCGTACGACCCGGCGCGGCGGGGCGCCACAGGCCCCGGCCGGGCGCTGCAGAGCCGCGGCGGGGCACTACAGGGCTCAGGAGCGCGGCGGGGCGCCGTGGGGGCGGGCGGAAGCGCCCTGGACACGCGAACGGCCCGCGTCCTCTCGGGGGAGGGGACACGGGCCGTACGCGCGAGGTCCGCCGTGACGCCGTGCGTCAGGGCGCGAGGGGCGGTCAGTGACCGTGGCCGTGACCGTGACCGGCGCCGCCGGCCGCGGGGGCCTCCTCCTCGGGCTTGTCCACGACCAGGGCCTCGGTGGTGAGCAGCATGCCGGCGATGGACGCGGCGTTCTGCACCGCCGAGCGGGTGACCTTGACCGGGTCGATGACGCCCTGGCCGAGCAGGTCGCCGTACTCGCCGGTCGCGGCGTTGAGGCCGTGGCCCGCGGGCAGCTCGGAGACCTTGGCGGTCACGACGTAGCCCTCAAGGCCGGCGTTCTCGGCGATCCAGCGGGCCGGCTCGACGAGCGCGCGGCGCACGATGGAGACGCCGGTGGCCTCGTCGCCGCTCAGGCCGAGGTCGTCGAGCTCCTTGGACACGTGCACGAGCGCGGAGCCACCGCCGGAGACGATGCCCTCCTCGATCGCGGCGCGGGTCGCGGAGATCGCGTCCTCAAGGCGGTGCTTCTTCTCCTTGAGCTCGACCTCGGTGGCCGCGCCCACGCGGAGCACGCACACGCCGCCCGACAGCTTGGCCAGGCGCTCCTGCAGCTTCTCGCGGTCCCAGTCGGAGTCGCTCTGCTCGATGGCGAGCTTGATCTCGCGGACTCGGTCCTCGATGGCCTTGGCGTCGCCGGCGCCGTCGACGATCGTCGAGTCGTCCTTGGTGACGACGACCCGGCGGGCGGTGCCCAGCACCTCCAGGCCGACGTGCTCCAGCTTGAGGCCGACCTCCTCGCTGACGACCTGGCCGCCGGTGAGGATGGCCATGTCCTGCAGCATCGCCTTGCGGCGGTCGCCGAAGCCGGGGGCCTTGACGGCGACGGAGGTGAAGGTGCCGCGGATCTTGTTGGTGACGAGCACCGCCAGGGCCTCGCCCTCGACGTCCTCGGCGACCACGAACAGCGGCTTCTTGGTGGCGGCGACCTTCTCCAGCAGCGGCAGGAAGTCCGCGATGGAGGAGATCTTGCCCTGGTGCAGGAGGATGTAGGCGTCCTCCAGGACGGCCTCCATCCGCTCCTGGTCGGTCACCATGTACGGCGACAGGTAGCCCTTGTCGAACTGGAGACCCTCGGTGAACTCCAGCTCCAGGCCCATGGCGTTGGACTCTTCGACGGTGATCACGCCGTCCTTGCCCACCCGGTCGAACGCCTCGGCGATCAGCTCGCCGATCTTCGCGTCCTGCGCCGAGATGGTGGCGACGTTGGCGATCTCCTTCTTGTCCTCGACCGCGCGGGCGGTCTCAAGGAGCTTGTCGCTGACGGCCTTGGCGGCGAGGTCGATGCCGCGCTTGAGCGCCAGCGGCTGCGCGCCGGCGGCGACGTTGCGCAGGCCCTCGCGGACCATCGCCTGGGCGAGCACGGTCGCGGTGGTGGTGCCGTCGCCCGCGACGTCGTTGGTCTTGGTGGCCACTTCCTTGGCGAGCTGGGCGCCGAGGTTCTCGTACGGCTCCTCCAGCTCGACCTCACGGGCGATGGTGACGCCGTCGTTCGTGATGGTCGGGGCACCGAACTTCTTGTCGATGACCACGTTGCGCCCGCGCGGGCCGATGGTCACCTTCACTGCGTCGGCGAGGGCGTTGACGCCGCGCTCCAGCGCGCGCCTCGCGTCCTCCTCGAACTCCAGGATCTTCGGCATGAAAGGCACTCCTCCTTGAGCGCATCAAAGCCCCGGGACTTCACCTGAAGCGCCCGGGGCCCGATACGTCATCTGCTTGGTAAGTCCCGCTGGTGGGGTGCTTACTTCTCGATGATGGCGAGCACGTCACGGGCGGAGAGCACGAGGTACTCCTCGCCGCCGTACTTCACCTCGGTGCCGCCGTACTTGCTGTAGAGAACGATGTCCCCCTCGGCGACGTCGAGCGGAATGCGCTTCTCGCCGTCCTCGTCCCAGTTGCCCGGCCCCACGGCGAGGACCTTGCCCTCCTGGGGCTTCTCCTTGGCGGTGTCCGGGATCACCAGACCGGACGCGGTCGTCTGCTCCGCCTCCAGCGGCTGAACCACGATGCGGTCGCCAAGCGGCTTAACGGGAACCTTGGTGGCGGTCGTCACGATCGGACCTCCCCTTCAGATTTGTGATGTAGAGCTGAAGAGGCGACCAGCGGCCTGCCGTCGCGGGTGTCAGACCTGCCTCGTCGCTGTTGGCACTCTCGATGGGAGAGTGCCAACACGAAACAGTATGCAAGGGTGCGCGAGTCGTCAACACGAACCGCCCGCAGGTCAGCACTGGTCCGGTACGCCCTGAGGGGAATCCGGCGAACGGCCCGGATCCACGCGCGCGGGGCCGATGCCCCCTGCCCGGAGACGCCGACGAGGGCCGGCGCATACTGCACCGGCCCTCGTGCCAAGGGCGTCCCCGCCGATCACGGGCGCGCGCCCGCCGGATGACACCCCTTGTGGCGCCGCTGGTCGTTAGTTCTGCCGCGCGCTGATGCTGCAGTCCACCGGGTCGCGGTGCACGATGGATATCGGGGCGAGCGGGATGAGCGTCACCAGGACGTCGCCGATCGCGTGGTTGCCGCAGACGATCACGTTGCCGGACTGCTCCGCGACGTCCACGTCGCGGGGCGGCCAGGGGGCCGCGGCCTGGGCCGGCCCGGCGAACGCGAAGCCGGCGAACGCCGCCGCCGCGACTCCGCCGAGTACGAGCTTCTTGAGCATAATCAGTCTCCCCGATCGATCTCGGTTCGAGAATCAGCCCGAACCACCTGAACGCCGTTTCCGGCAGGCAGCAGACCGATCCATCCGGCGAGCATCGAATCAATGGCTCGCCCGTTTGCTTCTGGAAGTGACGCGTCTTCGGGGCCGCGCCACCCGGCCCCGGCGACTGCTGTCGGAAATCGAAAGACCGCGGGTCACGCTCCCCGCCGGGACGGAGACGTACCGTGAAACGGGCGTCGCGGCCTTTTCCCGCCACCGGTCCTTCCGCCTCGCGGTCGAGGCGGCGCGGAACCCGTGAAAAGGCTCCTCGCCCCGGTCGTCACCGCCCGAATTCCCACGGCCTCCGGTGACCGGCCTGCCCGCTCCGGGCGAGCGGGCAGGCGGCCGGCCGGCTAGTTCTGGATGACGCGGACGCCGCAGTCCACGCCGTCGCGGTCCGCCTGAGTCACCGGGGTGAGCGGGACGAGGAGGATGAGGATGTCACCGATGGCCTGGTTGCCGCAGACGATGGTGTTCCCCGACTGCTCCGAGACGTTGACGTCGCCCCCACCCGGCCACGGCGCGTCGGCCTGCGCGGGAGTGGTGAGACCCAGGCCCGCGAAGGCGGCCAGGGCGGCCCCGCCGAGCACGAGTTTCTTGAGCATGGCTATCTCCTGATCGATCTCGGTGTGAAAATCGGGCCCGAACCCAGTTGAAGCCGAGCCGATAGACAGTAGACCGAGTCGAGAAACGAATATCAAGCGACGATGCACCCGTAGCTGTAAAATAACGTCTATGCGTTGTAACTTGTTTTTGACACTCCAAGAGAGCCGCGAACCGGATCGCCAGGCGAAATGACCCCATCAATTCGGGCAACATAGAAGAAGTGGGCACCGCGACCTTTTCGCCGCGATGCCCACTTCGCCTATTGTTCCGGCAATTGCCGGACGCTTCCCCCGAAAGAGGCCCATCCGTGCGCAAGCCGACGCCCGCCCCGGCGGGCAGCGGACTCAGTTCCGCTGGTGCACCGTGATGCTGCAGTCCACCGGCTGGCGGCTGGCGGTGGTGACGGGAGCGAGGTTGAGCAGGGTGACCACGATGTCGCCGATGGCGTGGTTGCCACAGACGATGACGTTGCCCGACTGCTCGGCGACGTTGACGTCGTTCTCGTTCCTCGGCGGGGGCGCGTCCGCGAGGGCCGGAGCGGCCAGGCCCACACCGGCGAACGCCGCCATCGCGACACCTCCCAGCACGAACTTCTTGAGCATATCAATCTCCTGATCGAATCAGATTTTCCGCCCGAACCACCCGATGGCCGGGCAGAAAGTAAGTAGACCCAGCCGGGGTTGCGCATAGCAAGGCGACAGCGCGTGGCATAACGTAAAGAATCATCAAGCCTCTGCACGGTCCCGATCCCAGCATGCGAAAGGGCGGACACCGCGACTGTCGCCGCAGATGTCCGCCCCTTGCCTGCTATCCCCCCAAATTCGACATAACCCCTTTCGGGCTATGATTCCGAATTCTCAGGCGATTCCCACACCCTCCGGCGACCCTCTCGACGGCGCCGGCCGTACAGTCCGGCCGACATAGCCGCCGGAAGGGTCCCCATGGTGGTGCTGTCAGTTGTTGTTCTGCACGGCCTTGATGCTGCAGTCCACCGGCTCGCGGTCGGCGCTCGTGACCGGGTTGAGGTTGAGGAGGACGACGGTGATGTCGCCGATGGCCTTGTTGCCACAGACGGTCACGTTGTCAGACTGCTTGGAGACGTTGATGTTGTTCTCGTTCCCCGGCCAGGGCGTGTCCGCCAGGGCCGGAGTGACAAGGCCCAGACCGGCGAACGCCGAGACCGCGGCACCGCCCAGCACGAGCTTCTTGAGCATTGAAAACTCCCGATGCGATTGAGGATTCGGCTCGAACCACCTGAAGGCCGAGCAGAAACCCAGTAGACCCAGGCCGGGCTCGAATCGCAAGGAGACACCGCCGTACGACACCGTAAATAAAGGCCCAATGGTGTGCACGGAGCACCCAAAAGGGGATTTCCCCCCAACCCGGTTCGCCGGGAAAGGGACCGTCAATCACGCCCCGCATAATCCCCAAAAAAGGAGGGGCGCCGCGGCTTTCGCCACGGCGCCCATCGGTCGGCGGGGCCGTCTACGGCGGCCGAACGGCTCACCGCCGATCCACGGACGCGAGCGAACCTTTCCCGGCACCGCCTCGCGTGCTCACGGGCGAAGGCCGACCACGGTCGGGGCGGTCGCATCGTCCCCGCCCTGACCGTGGAGACCCGTCACACCCGCGCGCACCCACAGCGTCGCGAAGGTTTCGCCGTCCGAGCTCAGTCGTTGTCGTTGTTCTGGGTGACCTTGTTGCCGCAGTCGGTGTCCTTGTCGCTGTTGCCAGTCGACGGCGAAAGCGTCAGGACGTTGACGGCGACGTAGTCGATGAGCGAGTTACCACAGACGTTGGCCGAGTCGCCGATCACCGAGCTGTTGGTCTGGTTGGTGTTGCTCGGCCACGGGTCGCGCCCGCCCGCCTGCGCCGGGCCGGCCAGGACCAGACCGGAGAATCCCGCAACCACCGCGCCGACGGCGAGGACCTTCTTAAGCATCTCTATCTCCTGCTGTTTCGTCTTCGATGGTGACAGCCCACACCCGATGAAGTCTGGGCTATTCCTAGTAGACACCGCGCATCCCGACATTAGCAAGCGAATAGCCGTAAAGAAAAACCAATAGCGGGAGGGGCGGACAATGGCTCTCGAATACGACATTTGGAGCAGGCATACAAGGGCAAACCGGACACGGAGTCGCCGAATCTCCCGGGGGGATAAACCATCCCATGGAGGGTTGTAAATCGTCGAACCACCCCTAAACACAAAAAGCCGCGACTGACGTCGCGGCGACCAAAAAGACGAATATGCGGATTCGATGAAATGGCTGCGGAGTGAGCCCTCTCCCCTCCGCCGACCGGTCAGCGGGAGAAAGCGGCGACGGGACGTCCCCGGTGGCGCGACCCGGATGGGGCCCGGTCAGGGAGCGCCCGGACAATGGCGGGGCCTACCGCGGAGGGAGATGAGCGTGCCGCGTAGCGGCGGGCGGGCCCGGAGCCGAGAGGACAGGGCGTCCTGGTTCGGGGGAGCCGCGATGCCGGACGCGTGCGTCCCCCGCCGGCGCCGGTCCACGCGACGGCAACCCTGTGCCGTCGCCGGTCCACACGACGGCAACCCTGTGCCGGCGCCGGCGCGGCGCGTGCGTCCCCACCGACCACACGACCACGCCACACGAACCCCGCGCCCACGCCACGCCCGACGCCCGCATCCCCACCGACCACACGACCACGCCACACGAACCCCGCGCCCACGCCACGCCCGACGCGCGCATCCCCACCGACCGCAGGACCAGGCGATGGGAACCCCGTGCCCGTGTCGCACGACTCTCGATGGTGGTCTCTCGCCGACCGGCCCCCCATGGGTGGGACGGTTGGCGGCACCGGCAGGTGATCCGGCGATCGGCGATCGGGCGATTGGGCACGGCCCTCGCCGATCCCGTTCTCGGCCCGGTCCCTCCCCCGATCAGGCGGGATGAAGTGGAAACGGTGCGATGATCGGCCATCGGCCGCCGCGGGCTGAGGCCCCCGGGGAAAAGCCCACGGGATGTGCGTCGCCGGGTGGCCGGGTGTCCCGTGCACAGGTGAGGGCGGAATGGCGGTTCGGGGCGGTGTGCGAGGCCGGGGAGGGGGGCGAAGAACGCGTACCGCCGTAATGTGCGGCGAGGACCGCACATGCGCCTTCGCCCCTGCCACCGGCCGGAAGGACCGGCGCCGCCGCACCGGTCCTTCCTCGAACTCCGGTCAGTCGGCGTAGTTCCGGGACTTGTCGTCGTGCTTGTCCCAGGACTTGTCGTCGTGCTTGTCCCGGGACTTGTCGCCGTGCTCGTTCCAGGACTTGTCGTTGTCCTTGTTCCAGGACTCCTCGTTCCAGGACTCCTTGTTGTCCTTGTTCCAGGACTCCTCGTTGTCCTTGTTGTAGGACTCCTCGTTCCAGGACTCCTTGTTGCCCTTGTTGAGGGACTCCTCGTTGAAGGACAGCTTGTTGTCGTCGTTGAACGACTCCTTGCTGTCCTTGTTCAGCGACTCCTCGTTGAAGGAGAGCTTGTTGTCCTCGTTGTAGGACTGCGTGTTGTACGCGTCCTTGTAGTACGAGTTCTTGTTGCCCTTCTTCGACTCGTCCTTGTGGAAGGACTTCTTGTTGTAGGCGTCGTCGTAGTAGGAGTCCTCGTTGTAGGCGTCCTTGTTGTAGGCGTCGTCGTTCAGCGAGGACTTGTTGTGCGACTTGTCGGTGTTGTACGCGTCAATGTCGTCGTTGTAGGACTTCTTGTTGAAGGAGTGCTTGTTCAGCGAGTCCTTGTTGAACGACTCCTTGTTGAAGGACTCCTTGTTGAAGGAGTCCTCATTGTAGACGACGGTAACGCACTTGTTGTCCTGCTTGTCGCCGTCCTTCGGCTTGAGGATGCCCTCGAACTCCAGGCCCACGAAGGCGGGAGTGCTGTCGTTCGTGGCGCCGCAGAAGTGGACGTGGTAAGTCTTGTCCGGAGCACTCGCGTGCTTCTTGGGCTCGGGCTTCGGTTCGGCATAGGCCTGGGCGGCGCAGGCGACGCCGAGAACGGCGGAAACCGCGCCGGCGACTGCCAGCTTCTTAATCATGGTTATATGACTCCACAGCTCATGCTGGTCGGGCGGGGAATGATCGCGGTATTCATTCCGGATCATCGGCCCGCCGAATTACTTCCGGGGTCATCAATACCGCTCGCGCCGACTTGATAAACAGCCGCGGCGTTTGTCCGATCATGGGGCATTGCCGGGCGTTTACGTCATCGCTGCCGTGACGTCAGGGAAGAATCATCACTTGCCAGCAAAAGAGCGCCAATTTCCGATTTGGGAGCTATGTCCGGCTACTCTCCCGCGTGAGGCCGCCCCGTGGGCCGTCCGGATGGTGACAGCGACTGCCGCGATAGCGTCGAGGGCATGAACCTTGACGGATTTCTGGAGCTTCTGACATCCCCCGGGCAGCTAGCGTTGGCCCGGGCCGAGGAACTCACGTCGAGGCACACCCCCGTGACTGCGGCGAGCCTGCTGCGCCGTGACCACTCCGCCGAGCTGGTCTCGGCGGCGCTGACGCAGGCCCAGTTGCGCGCGCGGGCGGCCGTCAAGTTCGGCGCCGCCGCCGCCCGCATGTACTTCACCCCCGACGGCCTGGAACAGGCCACCCGCGCCGAGGTCGCCGCCCACCGCGCCCGCAGGCTGGCCGGGGCCGCGGGCGCAAGTGGAGCCGGGGGCCGAGGGCGCGTGGCCGACCTGTGCTGCGGCATCGGAGGCGATCTGCTGGCGCTGGCCGCGGCCGGGTGCGCGGTGGAGGGGTTCGAGCGCGACGAGCTGACCGCCGCCGTCGCCCGCGCCAACATCGAGGCGCTGGGCCTGTCCGGCGCGGCCACCGTACGTACGGCCGGCGCGGCGGAGGCCGACCCGGGCCGCTACGACGCCGTCTTCATCGACCCGGCGCGGCGCACCTCCGCGCGGCGGGTGTTCGACCCCATGGCCTACTCGCCCCCCTGGCCCGAGGTGATGGAGATCGCGGCGGCGGCGCCGGCCGCCTGCGTCAAGGCCGCCCCCGGGCTGCCGTACGAGTTCGTGCCCGAGGGCGCCGAGGTCGAGTGGGTGTCGTACCGGGGCGAGGTGAAGGAGGCGGCGATCTGGCTGGGCGCCGCCGTTCCGGAGCACGCGCCCGAGGCGGGGACCGGCGGGTTCCTGCGCCGGGCCACGTTGCAGCCCTCCGGCGTGACTCTGACGGGCGGCGGCGAGCCGCGGCAGGCCGAGCGGGGACCGGCCGGCAGGTATCTGTACGAGCCCGACGGCGCCGCGATCCGCGCCCATCTGGTGGCCGAGGTGGCCGACATCGTACGGGGGCGGCTGCTCGACCCGCACATCGCCTACATAACCGGAGATGAGCCCGTATCCACGCCATGGGCATCCTGCTATGAAATATTGGAGATGATGCCTTTTTCCGGGAAAAGGCTCCGAGCCGCGCTCCGCGAACGCAACGTCGGCACCGTCACCATCAAGAAGCGCGGCTCCGCCGTGGACATCGAACGCCTGCGCCGCGACCTGCGCCTTTCCGGCGACGAATCGCTCGTCGTGGTCCTCACCCGGATCGACGACAAGCCGTACGCGCTGCTGTGCGCCCCGGTCGTGCCCGCGAATGCCACCGCCAATTAGGACAATTCCCTGGCAATCAGCACCTTTTTCAGTACCGCGGTAATGCCGAGTACCCACCCACTAAAGTGCTGACCCACGACGCCATCCGTCACCGAGGGCGGCCCCTGCTGTCCGGCCGCCCCGCCAGCCGAGGAGCTTCCGGTGGACCACTCCAACCACACCCTGCTCCAGTCGGGGAGCCCCAACGGCGCGATCTCCGACCGCATGCGCGAGCTGCTCGCGCGTGCCGCGCAGGACCACGTCTACGAGCAGCGCACCCAGGGCGCCGTGCTCGACGAGATCAGGCAGCGGCTGGAGGGCATGGAGTGGCTGCTGCGCGAGCTGCGCGAACGCGAGCTTGGCGGCCTGGGCGGCATGCTCGAATCCGTCAGCGGCCGAATCGACGGCCTGGCCAGCCGCCCGCCGTCCTGGGCCGAGGGGCTGGCCCAGCACGTCGAGGCCGTGCGCGACCACGTGGACGCCGTGGGCGACCGGGTCGGCATGGTCGGCGACCGGGTGGGCGCGGTCGGCGAGCAGGTCAAGCCGCTCGCCGAGCTGCCCAGCCTGTGGGCCGACATCGGCACGGTCGGCGAGACCATGGAACACGCCCTGTCCCGGCTCCAGGCCGTCGCAGAGACCACCCAGGCCATCTCCCAGGGCATGGGCGACTTCGCCGGCCGCCTCGGCCGCCTGCAGAACAGCATGGAGGCCGCGGCCACCCGCTTCACCCGGCTCGACAAGTCGCTGGCCGACCTGAGCGCCCGCACCGAGCAGGTGGAGACCGGCCTGCGCGAGCTGTCCGGGCGGGTCGAGACCGGCATGCGCGACCTGGCGGGCGAGGTCGAGACCGGCATGCGCGGCCTGGCCGGGGGCGTCGAGGCCACGGTGCGCGACCTGTCCGGCCGGATGGAGACCGATCTGCGCGAGCTGTCCGGACGGGTGGAGACGGGCCTGGGCGACCTGGGCGAGGCGACCGGCCGGATGGAGACCGGTCTGCGCGAGCTGTCCGGACGGACCGAGAGCGGCCTGAGCGAGCTGAGCGGGCGGGTCGAGAGCGGTCTGAGCGCGCTGTCCGGACGGGTCGAGAACGGTCTGAGCGCCCTGTCCGGGCGGGTCGAGGACGGCCTGGGCGACCTGGGCGAGGTGACCGGGCGGGTCGAGAGCGGCATGCGTGAGATGTCCGCGCAGGCCGCGTCCGCCGCCGAGGCCGCCCAGACCCGCCTGGCCCGGCTCGACGACCGCACCGAGCAGGCCGCCGCCCGCCTGCAGGCGCTCGACGGCGGTCTGACCGCGGTGGCCGAGCAGGTCACCGCGCTCGACTCCCGGGTCGGCGGCGTGGAGGGCCGCGTCGTGGAGGTCTGCGACCGCCACGACGCCCGCTTCGACACGATCGACGCCCAGCTCGCCGCCCTCTCCTCCCGGGCCGAGGCCGCGACCGAGCACCTGGAGGCGGTCGATGACCGGGTGGAGGCCGTCAACCAGCGGGTCGGCCAGCTCCCGGCCACGCTGAACATCCGCGAACGGGTGAGCGAGCTGCTCGCCAGCCAGACCGACGACCACGTCAAGCGCTTCGACGCCCTGGCCGAGGCCGCCCGCACCCTCACCGAGGCCGTGCACGACCGCCCCGACCGCGAGCAGCTCGCCAAGGCCCTCAGCGAGATCGTCGATCCGGCCCACGCCGACATCAGCCGCCGCCTGAGCGCCCTGGAGGAGACCATGCTCGCCCTGGCCGAGGCCCTGCTGCGCCCCTCCCGCCCCGCCTCCAAGGACTGACCCCGCGTCCTTTGCACGCGCAAGGAACGCGGGCCGGCCGCGTCACGACAGCTCGCCGGGCGACACCCGGGCATGGCCCGCCTGACCTGGACCGGCCGGGGCGGCGGGCCGCGGTGAGCGCCCGCGAGGCCCGCGTTCCCGGCCGGTGGCGAGGCCGTGCGGGATAGCCTGGGCCACGACGTGGAGATCGTCGTGAGGTGACGGGGTGAGTCGGTGGCGGACCCTCGGGTGGTGGGCTTGGACAGTCCAGGACACATCGGTGAGCATCGGGTCATGCGGCTGCTCGGCGAGGGCGGGCAGGGCGCGGTCTACCTGGCGGAGCCGCCCGCCGGGGGACGGGTGGCGATCAAGGTGCTGCACGCGCGGCTCGCCGCCGACCCGGAGATCCGGCGCCGGTTCCTGCGCGAGGCGGAGGTCGCCGCCAGTGTCGCGCCGTTCTGCACGGCGCGGGTGATCGGCACCGGGATGCTGGACGGGCGGCCGTACATCGTCAGCGAGTACGTCCCCGGCCCCTCGCTGGCCGACCTGGTACGCGACGACGGGCCGCGCAGCGGGGGCGGGCTGGACCGGTTGGCCATCAGCAGCCTGACCGCGCTGGCCTCGATCCACCGCGCCGGGATCGTGCACCGCGACTTCAAGCCGGGCAACGTGATCCTCGGCCCCGAGGGCCCGGTCGTGATCGACTTCGGCATCGCCCGCACGCTCGACGCGATGACCACGACCAACCACGTGACCGGCACCCCGGCGTACATGTCGCCGGAACAGCTCAGCGACCAGCCGCTCACGCCCGCCTCGGACATGTTCTCCTGGGCGGGCACGATGGTGTTCGCGGCGACCGGGCGCACGGCCTTCCCCGGCGGCACCATCCCGGCGGTCCTGCACAACGTCCTGCACGGCGAGCCCGACCTGTCCGGGGTGCCGGAGCCGCTGCGCGCGATGGTGGCGGCCTGCCTGGCCAAGAACCCCGCCGACCGGCCGAGCGCCGAGCGCCTGCTGCGCGACCTCACCTCCGGCGGCGGCGTCGTGCCCCCCGGCGCCCCGGCCGAGCGTACGCTCGTGGACATGGCGCCGCCCGCCCTGTCGGCCGCGCCGACCGCGCCCTCGGCCGCGAACGCGGCGATCCCGCCGTTGAACGGGGCGACGCCGCGGCCCCGGCGCTCACGCGGGCCGCTGCTCGCGGCCGGGGCCGTGCTGGTCGCGCTGGCCGTGGCCGTGGGCGTGGGCGTGCTGCTCGTGCCGTCCTGGCTCGCCGGAGACGCGGGCAGCGGCGAGAAGGCCCAGGCCGGCCCGTCCGCCGTGGCCCCGCTGGTGATCGGCGACAAGGCGTACCCGGCGGTCGGCGCGGCCGACGGCTTCGACGGGCCCGCCGGGGCCGGCTACGACGGCTACCAGCCCTTCGCCGGCGAGGCGCTGCCGGTGGTCAAGTCCGGCGGCGGCAGGCTCACCGGCGAGGGCACCGCGCCGTTCTACGGCTGGTTCGCCCTGCCCGCCGCGCCGTCCTCCGGCGACGCGGTCAGCCTGATCACCGTGGGCGGGTTCGCGGGCGCCGGCGAGGCGGAGGACAGCGTGTTCGCCGGCCTCGTCAAGGACCAGAACAACTACATCGGCGCCTGGTACAACAACACCCGCAAGGAGATCGGCATCGACGTGCGGGTCAACGGCGAGTTCCGCCACACCGCCAACAGCGCCGCCCTGTCGCTCGCGCCCGGAGACCGCCTCGCCCTGGTGCTGTCGGGCGGCACCACGGTCACCTCGTACGCCGAGACCGGCGGGTCGTGGCGGCGCCTGACCACGGTCGGCCTCGGCGACCTGCTGGCCACGCCGCAGGAGCGGGCGCTGTGGCGGCACGGGTTCGCCCTGCGCGCCACGACCGGCACGATCGCCCTCGACTCCGCCGAGGGGCGCGGCGCCGCCGGGTGATCCTCAGACGTTCACGGTCGTGATCGGCATGGAGGAGTCGGCGGGCAGGTCGTGCGCCGAGGGCGACACCCCGGCCGCCAGCAGGTCGGCGCCGAGCGCCGCCACCATCGCGCCGTTGTCGGTGCACAGGCCGGGCCGGGGCACGCGCAGCCGTACGCCCGCCGCGTCGCACCGCTCCTGCGCGAGCGCGCGCAGCCGGGAGTTGGCGGCCACACCGCCGCCGATGAGCAGGTCGTGCACGTCGTAGCGGCGGCAGGCGTCCAGGGCCTTGCGGGTCAGCACGTCCACCACAGCCTCCTGGAAGGACGCCGCGACGTCGGGCACGTGGATCGTCTCACCCGCCGCCCGCTTCGCCTCGACCCAGCGGGCCACGGCGGTCTTCAGGCCGGAGAAGGAGAAGTCGAGCGTGCCGTCGTCGTACTTGCCGCGGGGGAAGGCCACGGCGGTGCCGGAGCCCTCGCGGGCGGCGCGGTCGATGTGCGGGCCGCCGGGGAACGGCAGGCCGAGCACCCGGGCCACCTTGTCGAACGCCTCGCCCGCCGCGTCGTCCACGGTGGAGCCGAGCGAGATCACCTCGCGGGCGACGTCGGGCACGAGCAGCAGCGAGGAGTGCCCGCCGGAGACCAGCAGGGCGATGCACGGCCTCGGCAGCGGGCCGTGCTCCAGCTCGTCCACCGCGACGTGCGCGGCGAGGTGGTTCACGCCGTAGAGCGGGACGCCAAGCCCCAGCGCGTACGCCTTGGCCGCCGCGACGCCGACCAGCAGCGCGCCCGCGAGCCCGGGGCCGGCGGTGACGGCGACGGCGTCGATGTCGCCGAACTTCAGCCCCGCCTGCTCCAGCGCCCGCTCCACGGTGGGCGTCATCGCCTCCAGATGGGCCCGCGAGGCGACCTCGGGCACGACGCCGCCGAACCGGGCGTGCTCGTCCACGCTGGACGCGATGGCGTTGGCCAGCAGCGTGTGACCGCGCACGATGCCGACGCCGGTCTCGTCGCAGGAGGTCTCGATGCCGAGCACCAGGGGTTCGTCAGTCATGGAGCTTCCTCACCATCGTGATCGCGTCGGTGCCGTCCTCGTAGTAGCGGCGGCGTACGCCGATCTGCTCAAAGCCGAAGTGCTCATAGACGCCGCGGGCGACCGGGTTGTCGGCGCGCACCTCAAGGAAGACCGAGTGGGCGCCGCGGCGTCCGGCCTCGGCGAGCAGCTCGGCCAGCATCATGCCGCCGATGCCGGTGCCCCGGTGCTCCGGGAGCACCGCGATGGTCTGCACGTCGGCCTGGTCGCCGGCCGCCGCCAGCCCGGCGTAGCCCACGATCTCGCCGCCGACCAGCGCCACGACGTAGTGCCTGGTGCGCGGCTGGTCGCTCAGCTCGCCGCGGAGCATGCCCTCGCTCCACGCGTCGGCCGGGAAGCAGGTGCGCTCGATCGCGAGCGCGGCCGGCAGGTCGTCCATGGTCATGCCGCGCAGGACCGCCGCGGCCCTGGGCCTGCCCGGGTCGCGCGCCTGGGGCGGTGGTGTCACGCCGTCACCTTCTTGGGCGCGCCGGGCTCGCGGGCGTCGGGACGGCGCAGGTAGATCGGCCGCGGTGGCTCCAGCCCGGCCCCGGCGGCCAGCCGCTCGGCGGCGAGGGCGGCCAGGGCGCCGGCGTACGGGTACTCCGGCGCGCCGGGCACGATGCGCGCCTCGCCGACCACCTCGGCGTACATGCGCGCGCCCGCGCCCACCAGCGGCAGGTCGGCCGGGAGGTCCTGCGGCTTGGCCACGAACGGGCCCTCGTCGCGGGTGCGCGCGTCGGAGTAGCGCGCCCAGAAGACCTCCTTGCGCCGCGCGTCGGTGGCGGCCACGAAGGGCGTGCCCAGGTCCGGGTTCGCGGTGGCGGCGGCGTAGGCGAGCGCGTCGAGCGTGCACACCGAGTACGCCGGCACGCCGAGCGTGGTGGCCAGCGCCTGGGCGGTCATCAGCCCGACGCGCAGCCCGGTGTAGGGGCCGGGGCCCGCTCCGGCGACGACCGCGGTGACCTCGCGCAGCGACGCGCCCGCGTCGCGCACCACCGCCTCGACCTGGGGCACCAGCAGCTCGCCGTGGCGGCGGGCGTCGATCGTGGTCGACTCGGCGAGAACCCGCTCACCGTCGTGCAGCGCGGCGGTGACGGCGGGGGTCGCGGTATCAAAGGCCAGGACCAGCACGAACGTCAAGCGTAGCCGCTTCGGCTCACCGCCCGCGCCGACGGCGGCCAAGGGAGCCGCACGGCGGCACGATTTCCGCCGCCTTGACGCGTGCTCGTCGTGCCGAAGCCGGCATCGGGGACGTCAGTGGCGCAGCAGCGTCAGGCTCGTCTCACCGTCGCCGACGGTGAGCCGGGCTCGGCCACCAGCAGTGCGCTGTGCGAATCCGCCAGCCAGTGGCCGATCCTCACCACCACCTCGTCCGCCCGCGCCGGATACCCCAACTGCCCGAGCAGAACAGCGATCCGCGGCGCGTCACCGACCTCGGCCTGCCTGATCACGGTAGTCATGCCAGGCAGTCTGTCACCGCACGAGGTGTCAGGCGTGGCGGGTGGGGGCCACCAGCGAGGCGTAGACGATCACGTTGTCGCGGTACTCGTGTTCCTTCCAGTCGAAGGCGCCGCCGCAGGTCACCAGCTTCAGCCCGTCCTCCACGTACACGCGGCGCGCCGGGAAGCTGTCCTTGTGCACCTGCTCCACCGCGTCGACCTGGTACTCGGCCACCTTGCCGTCGCTGCGCTCGACGAGGATCTTCTGCCCCTTGCGGAGCTGGCGCAGCTTGTAGAACACCGCGGGCGCGGTCTTGGTGTCCACGTGGCCGATGATCACCGACGCGCCGCCGTCGCCGGGCACCGCGCTGTGCTCGAACCACCCGGCGGTGGACGGCTTGTCGTACGGCGGGAGCTCCACCTCGCCGTCGTCGGTCATGCCCAGCTTCATCAGCGGCGCGTCCAGGTCGAGCGCGGGGATGTCGAGGCTGCGCGGCACGACGGAGGAGCGCTCCGGCTCGGCGGTCTCCTCGTCCTTCTCGCCCGGCCTGAACGCGAACAGGACGAGCCCGGTGATCACGCCGGCCGCGACGATCCTGGTCCAGCGGGTGGATTCTGCCATGTGCCGAGATTTCGGTTACGTACGGGTCCGGTGGGCTACGAGCGGCGGCGGCGCACGGCGAGGGCCACGCCGCCCCCGAGGGCCAGCAGCAGCACCAGCCCCGTGGTGCCGATGGGCAGCCCCGACTCCTCCTCCGGCCCGCCCGCGGCCGTCCCGCCGCCACCGGCGCGCGGCGCCCGGGTGGGCACGACGGTCGAGGCCGCCACGATCCGCAGCCTCGCCCGCCCGGTGTCGTTGGTGCCCTCGCACGTGACGTTCACGTCGTACGTCCCCGCCCGCGCGGTACGCCGCACGGTGGCCTCGCCGCGCACCCAGGGCAGCGGCGAGGGCGTCCCGGTGGGGTTCGGCGAGGCGGTGGACACGTTGGGCGGCAGCGGGTCCAGCGTCACGGCCCGGGTGAACGCGTTGGACCGCGCCGTACCGCTGAGGCTGGGCCCGTTGGTCGGCACCGGGCAGTTGGCCAGCACCCACACCGACGTGCTCTCACCCGCGGTCACCCGCTCGGGATCCAGCGTCACCTTGATCGCCTGCCGCCCCGGCACGGACGCGGTGGTCCCGGGAGACGCGGTGGCCGTGGGAGTCGGCGTGGCCTCGGGCGGTGTGGTGTTGGCCTCCGCCGAGCAACTCGCCACCCCGAACACGACGATGGCCCCCAGGGCCGCGACATGCCTCACCCTTGACACCGCGCGCTCCACTTCGCCGTCCGACCCCGATCGCTTCTCACCAGATACCCAGAAAAATCTGGCCAACCCGCCCCAAAGCGATCTTCAGCCTCGATGATCTATACCAAGTAGGACTGACGTCAAGCGTGCCAGCATCACCCCCACCCCGGCACGAGAAACCTCCAACCCGTGGCCAAGCGGATATATCACGACCGTCACAGCACCACCACGAACCCCAAGCGACGCCCTGGCGCCCGCTCGGCATGGGTGGCGGCGACCGCCCACGGGCCCCGGCCCGTGCCGCGTTGCGGGCCTGCCGGGGCCGACGCCGGCGCCGTCTCCCCTGGCCCGCGTCGGCCGGTCTGGGGTGGGTCAGGACGAGGGGGTGGTCCAGCGGGGGCCGGTGGACTGGATGTGGATGTGGCGGACGTCGGTGGTGTCGTCGCGGGTGATGGTGATCTCCAGGCGGTCCTCGCTCAGGCCCTCGACCAGGCCCTCGCCCCACTCCACGACCGTGACGGAGTCCTCGATGGAGGCGTCCAGGTCCAGGTCGTCGATCTCCAGGGTGCCGCCCAGGCGGTAGGCGTCGGCGTGGACGAGGGCCGGGCCGCCGGTCAGGGACGGGTGGACGCGGGCGATGACGAAGGTGGGCGAGGTGATGGGGCCGCGGACCTTCAGGCCGTCGGCGATGCCCTGTACGAGGGTGGTCTTGCCGGCGCCGAGGGGGCCCGAGAGCACCACGAGGTCGCCTGGGCGCAGCAGCCCGGCCAGTTCGGCGCCCACCGCGCGGGTCTCCTCGGCGGTGGCCGCGGTACGGTCGATCTTCACGTTCCCCCCGGTGGTCACTGGGTGCGTTGTCCTCCCATGATGCCCGCGGCGCGCTTGAGGAGGTCGTGCAACGCGTCGTTCACCACGCCCGGGCGCTCCAGGTGCACCAGGTGGGAGGTGCCCGGGATCTCGGTGAACTGGGCGGCGGGGAGGGTGGCGGCGATGGCGCGGCTGTGGTCGGGCGGGGTCAGCCAGTCCTTGTCGCCGACGATGATCGCGGTGGGCAGGCCGTCGAGCACGCCGAGGGCGGTCAGCTTGTCGTGCGACATCAGCGCCGGGTAGAAGTTGGCGATCACCTCGGTGGGCGTGGAGCGGATCATGGACTCCACGAAGTCCACCACGGTCGGGCTGATGTTCTTGGAGTCGCCGAAGCCGAACAGCCGGATCGCCAGGAAGGCGACGTCGTTGCCGGCCTGCCGGCCGCGGTCGATGAGGGCGCCGCGGCGCCCGAGGGCGGAGACGGTGACCGGGGCCACCTTGTGCACCGCCTTGGAGACCACCGCGGGCAGGCCCAGGGTGAGCTCGGCGAGCTTGCCGGCCGAGGTGGAGATCAGGCCGACGCCGCGTACGCGCTCGCCGAACAGCTCGGGGTGACGGTCGGCCAGCGCCATGATGGTCATGCCGCCCATGGAGTGGCCGACCAGCACGCACGGGCCGGGCACGTACGCGTCGAGCAGCTCGGCCAGGTCGTCGCCGAGCCGGTCGATGGTGCAGTCGGCGGCCGGGGTGCGCTGCGACCTGCCGTGGGAACGCTGGTCCCACAGCACCAGCCGGTAGGAGTCGCGCAGGTCGCGCCGCTGGTAGTGCCAGGAGTCGAGGTTGAGCGTGTAGCCGTGGCACAGCACCACGGTCAGCGGCGCCTCCTCCGGCCCGTCGATCTCGACGTGCAGGGCCACGCCGTCGGAGGTGGTGTAGGTCTCCTCGTGGCCGTGCAGTTCGCCGAACGGCTCGCTCGCCTCCGGGTCGGGGCCCAGGCGGATGCGCCCGACCGCGTAGCGCTTGGCGAGCGCGGCGGCGGCCACGCCCGCGGAAGCGGCGCCGACGAGCGCGCTCGCGACCCCGATCCTGCGCCGAATTCTCATTCCCCGGCCTCCTCGCGACGTCGGAGCGACCGGCACCGGTATCGCCGGGATCGCGACGACGTCTCGGGCATTCTGCCGTGTTTGCCGGAATTCGCCAACGCCACCCCCGCCACAAGCGCCCGACTCGCCATCACACCCCCGTCCGATCCACGCGACGGCCTCTCACCAGCCCTTATCGGTACACGCGCGGCACGCGCGCCCCGATCCTCGTCACGATCTCATGAGTGATCGTCCCGAGGGTATCGGCCCACTCCTGCGCGGTCGGCTCGCCGTCGGTGCCGGGCCCGAACAGGACCACCTCGTCCCCGGCCGACAGCGGGTCGTCGCCGACATCGATCATGAACTGATCCATGCACACCCGTCCGGCGATCACCCGTCGTCGGCCCGCCGCCAGGACCTCCGCCCGGTTCGTCGCGTGCCGCAAGATGCCGTCGGCGTACCCGAGGGGCACCAGGCCAAGCGTGGTTTCGCGATCTGTGACATAAAGGTGTCCGTAGGAGACGCCGGCCTCGGCGGGCACCCTCTTGGCTAGCGCGATCCGGGCGGTCAGGGTCATGGCGGGGCGCAGCCCGAAGTCGCCCAGCTCGGGGATGGGGCTCAGGCCGTAGACCGCGATGCCGGGCCGGACCATGTCGTACCTGGTCTGCGGCAGGGTCATCGTGGCGGCGGAGTTGGCGAGGTGGCGCAGCACCCCGGAGCCGCCCGCCCCGGCCTTCTCGGCGATGGCCACCGCCTCGTCGAAGCGCTGGATCTGGGCCTCGATGGACGGGTGGCCGGGGATGTCGGCGCAGGCCATGTGCGACCACAGCCCGGCGATCCGCAGCACGCCCTCGGCGCGCAGGGCGAGCGCCCGGTCCACGAGCCCGCCCCACTCGGCGGCGGTGGCGCCGCCCCTGGTGATGCCGGTGTCGGCCTTGAGGTGCACCTCGGCCACCCGGCCGGTACGCCGCGCCGCCGCCGCGATGTCGTCCAGCAGCCACTCCGCGCCCGCCGACAGGTCGATGCCGGCCAGCAGCGCGTCGTCCAGCGCCTCGCCCGGACCGATGATCCAGGCCAGGATCGGCGCGGTGATCCCCCCGGCCCGCAACGCCAGCGCCTCGGCGATGTACGCGGTGCCCAGCCGCTCGGCGCCCGCCTCCAGGCACGCCCTGGCCGTGGGCACCAGCCCGTGGCCGTACGCGTCGGCCTTGACGGCCACCATCATCTCCGCACCGCGCGCGTGCTGCTTGAGCAGCGAGATGTTGTGCCGGATCGCGGCCAGCTCGATGCGGGCCTCGGCCGGCGGGGTCGGGAAGTTCATTGCTCCAGTTTGGCAGGCCGCCATACCCGATGGGACAGGCTCGCGCAAGGCCCTGTTGTCAAAGTGACGCCGGTGACAGCAGGGCGCGCAGGGCGCGGGGCAGGGACTCGGCGACGTCCAGGGCGGCCAGCGGGGCGCCGGCGCTGGCCTCGCGGGCGGCCAGCGCGTGCGTGTACGCCGCGCAGGACGCCGCGTCGTAGCAGCTCAGCCCGGCCGCGAGCAGCGTGCCGGCGATGCCGGCCAGCACGTCGCCGGTGCCGCCGGTGGCCAGCCAGGGGATGCCGTTGGTGTTGACCCGCGCCGGGCGGCCCTCCTCGGCGATGACGGTGGTCGAGCCCTTGAGCAGCACGGTCGCGCCCAGCTCGGACGCCGCCCGGCGCGCGTGCTCGAGACGGCGCGCCTCGATCTGCTCGCGGGGGGCGCCGATCAGCCGGGACAGCTCGCCCGCGTGCGGGGTGAGCAGCACCGGGGCCCGGCGGCGCAGCAGCGACCGCTCGCGGGCGACCAGGGTGAGGCCGTCGGCGTCGATGACCACGGGCTCGTCGCCGGCCAGCACCGAGCGGGCGACCTGCAGCGCGTCGTCGTCGGTGCCGAGGCCGGGACCGAGCACCCACGCCTGCACCCTGCCCACCTCCTCGACGCCCTCGCCGGGCTTGAGCGTGGTGATCACGGCCTCGGGCCAGCGGGCGCGGACGGCGGAGACGGGCAGCTCCTGCCCGGCGTAGCGGACCATGCCGGCGCCGGAGCGGACCGCGCCGCCGACGGCGAGGACGGCCGCGCCGGTGAAGCGGGAGCCGCCCGCGGCGATCCCGACCACGCCGCGGCGGTACTTGTCGGACTCCGCGCCCGGCCGCGGCCACAGGGCGCCGACGTCGGCGGCGGTCAGCGCGGCCACGTCGGGATCGGGCAGGTACGGGCCCAGCCCGATGTCCACCAGCGTGACCTCCCCGGCGTGCTCGGCGCCGGGATCGACGAACAGCCCCGTCTTGTACGCCCCGAAGGTCACGGTCGCGTCGGCCCGGAACGCCGGGCCCTCGACCCGGCCGTCGCTCGAGGCCACCCCGGTCGGCACGTCCACCGCCACCCGCAGGCCGGGCGCCTGGTTCGCCAGGGTCACCAGGTCGGCGTACGGCTGCCGCAGCGCGCCGGAGCCGCCGATGCCGAGCAGGCCGTCGAGGATCAGGTCGGCCCCGCCCAGCGCCTCGCGGGCGCGCTCCTCGGAGTACGGCGCGGCGCGCCCGCCCGCCTCGCGCAGCGCGGCCAGCCCGGCCTCGTGGGCGCGCGACCCGGCCAGCACCGCCTCCACCCGGGCGCCCCGGCGGGCCAGGCGGGCGCCGGCGTACAGGGCGTCGCCGCCGTTGTCGCCGCCCCCGGCCAGGACGGCCACCCGCGAGCCGTACACGCGGCCCGCGCGCCCCGCGAGCGCGCCCGCGCACGCCGCGGCCAGGCCAGCGGCGGCGCGCTGCATCAGCGTGCCGGGAGGCAGCAGGGCCATCAGGGCCTGCTCGGCGGCCCGGATCTGCTCGGAGGTGTAGGCGATCCGCATGCTCCGACGCTATCGCGATGGCAGGCCGCTCACCCTGATCGGCGTGTCAGCCCTCCGCGATCACGTACGCGATGGCCACGCCGCCGTCGTGGCTGAGGGACAGGTGCCATCGGCGCACGCCGAGCGACGCCGCGGTCTCGGCGACCCGGCCGTGCACCCGGAGTTCGGGGCGGCCGTGCTCGCCGGTGACGACCTCGGCCTCGCGGTGGGCCAGCCCCGGCGGCGCGCCCAGCGCCTTGGCCACGGCCTCCTTGGCCGCGAACCTGGCCGCCAGCGACTCGGCGCGCAGCCCCCGCTCCCCCTCGGTGAACAGCCGCTCGCGCATGGACGGCACGCGTTCCAGCGCCGCGGCGAACCGCGCCAGGTCCACCACGTCCACGCCGATGCCCACGATCACACCGCGAAGCGTACCTAGAACTCGCCCTGCTCCCAGGGGCCCCAGATCGCGAAGGTCAGGCCGCGGTCGGACTGGACGTTGACGAAGAGGGTCTGGCCGCCGGGGGCGAAGGTCGCGCCGGCGAACTCGGCGTCGGGGTCGCCGGGCACCGGGACCAGGCGGGCGAAGTCGAAGATCTCGCCGCGCCGGGTGAGGCCGCGCACGTAGTTGGCGTCGGCGCCGTCCTCGCACAGCACGAGGGTGCCGCGCGGGCTGGTGGTGATGTTGTCGGGCAGGTCGAGGGCCATCGCGCCGGGCGACTCGTAGACCAGGCGCAGCATGCCGTTCCAGGTGTCGTACGCCCACACCTGGCCGCGGCCCCTGCCGAAGCCGCCGGAGGGCGGGTCCTCCCCCTTGGCGGTGGCGCCGCCCTGGGTGGAGGTGAAGTAGACGGTGCCGTGGTGGTGCACCGCGCCCTCCAGCCTGGAGAAGATCGCCGCGCCCTTCTCCAGGCCCTGGCGCGAGACGGCCCGGCTCGCGGTGTCGTTGGCGGGCGTGCCGGTGAAGGCGGGGTCGGGGTCGTCGATGTCCACCCAGGCCGTCTCGTACGCCGCGCCGGGCTTCTGCCCGAGCGACAGGTCCTCCCCCGGCGCGCCCCTGACCGCGAGCATCTGGAGTCTGCCGCCGTCGAGGATGCGCCCCGCGCGCATCGGGTTCTTCGGGGGGAGGTAGCGGTAGAAGCCGGAGGGGAAGCGGTAGTTGTCCTCGGTGAGGTAGATCGCCCCCTGCCTGGGCTCGAACGCGGCCGACTCGTGCATGAACCTGCCGGCGGCGCGGATCGGCCGCCCGCTCGCCCGGCCGCTGAGCGGCACCTCGAAGATGTAGCCGTGCTCGCGGGTCAGCCGCGTGTTGTCGCCGCCGGTGTGGTCGTCGCCGACGTCGGGGCCGTTGACGGTCTCCTCGCACGACACCCAGGCGCCCCACGGCATCGGGCCGCCGGAGCAGTTCATCTGGGTGCCGGTCAGACTGGGCCAGGAGCCGAGCACCTCGCCGCGCCGGGTCACCCGGAGGGTGACGGTGCCGCCGCCCGCGGCCCGGTCGTAGGCGTGCGCCGGGTCGCCGAAGGCCCCGGCGGGCCCGTTGACCTCGTGGTTGCGCACCAGGATCACGCTGCCGCCCGGCCCGCGGAAGGCGGCCATGCCGTCGTGCCGCCCCGGGGTGACCCCGCCCCCGGTCAACCGGCCGCCGGCGGGGTCGAAGGAGCGGTAGCCGAACCCTTTGGGAAGGTGCAGCCGCACCTCGCCGTCGCGCTCGTCGGGCACCGCGCGCAGCTCGCCGTAGCCCCGGGCGGGCGCGGGACGGGCGCCGCCGCTCTCGCCGGCCTTGGCGACGCCGGCGTACGGACCCGTGCCGGGAGTGGGCCCGGCGCACGCCGAGACGGCCAGCGCGCCCCCGGCGGCCAGGAACCGCCTGCGCCCGAGCCCGCCCCCGGCGCGATCGTCGCGACGCCCTCGACTGCCCACAGGCTCAGCTCCTCCGCTCGGCCGGCGGTTCAGATTACGTCAGGCCGCGTCCGCCCGGCGGTCGTACCGTGGACATCCGCCGTTCACCGGGGCCGCGCCCTACCCATATCTACGCCAAAGTAATCCCATGTAGTTGTCCACAGGCTGTGGACAAACCCCCACCCCCCGGCGGCGGCGTCCGGAGGGCGGTAAGTAGGCTTCGCGTCATGGTCACTGGGGTGCCCGCGGCGGTCGCGGCTTCGCCTTACGTCGAGCTGAGCCGGGAGCAGTGGCGCGATCTGCGCAAGAACACACCGCTCACGCTCACCGAGGAGGAACTGGAGGAGCTGCGCGGCGTCGAGGATCCGATCGACCTCGCCGAGGTCACCGACATCTACCTGCCGCTCACCCGCCTGCTCAACCTGCACTTCACCGGCGCCAGGCAGCGCGGCGCGGCGGTGAGCGCGTTCCTGGGCGAGCGCAGCGCGCCGCCGCCGTACGTGCTGGGGCTGGCCGGGAGCGTCGCGGTGGGCAAGTCCACCACGGCGCGGCTGCTGCACACGCTGCTGGCCCGCTGGCCCGAGCACCCGAACGTCGAGCTGATCACCACCGACAGCTTCCTGTACCCCAACCGGGTGCTGGCCGAGCGCGGGATCATGGACCGCAAGGGGTTCCCCGAGAGCTACGACCGGCGGGCGCTGGTGCGGTTCGTGGCCGAGGTCAAGGCGGGCGCCCCCGAGGTGACCGCGCCGGTCTACAGCCACCTGGAGTACGACATCGTGCCCGGCGCCACCCAGACGGTCCGGCGGCCCGACATCCTGATCGTCGAAGGGCTCAACGTGCTCCAGCCCGCGCCGCCGACCTCGCTGGCGGTGTGCGACTACTTCGACTTCTCCATCTACGTGGACGCCCGGGTGGAGGACATCCGGCACTGGTACGTCGAGCGCTTCCACAAGCTACGCCGTACCGCCTTCTCCGACCCCAAGTCCTACTTCCGGCACATCGCCGAACTGCCGGAGGACGAGGCCACCCGGTTCGCCCGCGAGGTGTGGCGCGAGATCAACGAGCGCAACCTGGTGGAGAACATCGCGCCGACCCGGGGCCGGGCAGGGCTGGTGCTGCACAAGGGCCCCGACCATTCGGTGCAGAAGGTACGCCTGCGCCGGTCCTGACACCCCCGTAGGGTGGTCGCCGTGCTGCACATGCGCGTGATCAGCCCGCGGGACCGCACCGAGGACGCGGTCGGCTACCTGACCGCCGCGACCGGCGTGACGAACCTCGTCGTGCTGGCGGGGGCGGCCAGGGACCCGCAGGGCGACCTGATCCTGTTCGACGTGGCCCGCGAGGCCGCCAACCACGTGATCGACCACCTCAAGGAGCTGCGCGTCCACGAGGACGGCTCGATCGCGGGCGAGCACGTGGACCTGTCGCTGTCCCATGCCGCCGAGCGCGCCGAGGAGGAGGCGCCCGGCGACAGCGACGACGCGGTGATCTGGGAGGAGCTGGCCCAGCGCGTCGCCGACGACTGCAAGGTGACCTGGGCGTTCCTGGCGTTCATGGCCATCGCGGTGCAGATCGCCGCCATCGGCGTGGTGGTCAACTCGCCGATCCTGATCGTGGGCGCGATGGTGCTCGGGCCGGAGTTCGGCGCCATCGCGGCCATCTGCTTCGGCCTGCTGACCGGCCACCCGCCGGTGATCCTCAGGGCGCTGCGCACGCTCGCCGTCGGCTTCGCCGCGGCCATCGCGATCACCCTGGTGTGCGCGCTGGTCTCGCGCCCGCTCGGCTGGCTGGACGCCGGGATGCTGAACACCGGGCACGAGGAGGTCCAGTTCATCGTCAAGCCCGACCGCTGGTCGTTCATCGTGGCGCTGCTGGCCGGGATCGCCGGGGTGCTGTCGATCACCGCGGGCAAGTCGTCCTCGCTGGTCGGGGTGTTCATCTCGGTCACCACGGTCCCGGCCGCCGGGTACGCCGCGCTGGGCATCGCGCTGGGCCAGTGGAGCGAGGTCGGCGGCTCGGTCGCGCAGCTCGCGGTCAACATCGCCGGCATGATCATCGCCGGCACGCTCACCCTGTACGCCCAGCGCTTCCTGTGGGCGCGTTTCGGCAGGCGGGCGCCCGCGGCGCTGCGCCGAACCCTGACCGCGCCCCCGGGTTCCCCTAGGGGCGCCGGACGGCTGCATGGCCGCATGGACGAGCCATAGTTCCTTCGTTCGGACGAGGTGGCGGGGTGCGTACGGGGAGTAGGGTCCGGATCATGCGGACCTCGACCATCCTGGCCACCGAGGGGCTCTCCAGGCGCTTTCCCCGGGTCACGGCGCTCGACCGGCTCACGGTCACCGTGGGCCCGGGGGTGACCGGCCTGGTGGGCGCCAACGGCGCGGGCAAGTCAACCCTGATCAAGATCCTGCTCGGCCTGCTCGAACCCTCCGAGGGGAGGGCCCAGGTGCTCGGCATGGACTCCGGCAGCCAGGGCGCCGAGATCAGGCGGGCGGTGGGCTACATGCCCGAGCACGACTGCCTGCCCCCCGACGTGTCGGCCACCGACTTCGTGGTGCACATGGCGCGGATGTCCGGCCTGCCGCGCACGGCCGCGCGCGAGCGCGCCGCCGACACGCTGCGGCACGTCGGCCTGTACGAGGAGCGCTACCGCCCGATCGGCGGCTACTCCACCGGCATGAAGCAGCGGGTCAAGCTGGCCCAGGCGCTGGTGCACGACCCCAAGGTGGTCTTCCTCGACGAGCCGACCAACGGGCTCGACCCGCAGGGGCGTGACGACATGCTCGGGCTGATCCGCCGGATCGGGTCGGAGTTCGGCATCAGCGTGCTGGTCACCTCGCACCTGCTGGGCGAGCTGGAGCGGGTCTGCGACCATGTGATCGTCATCGACGGCGGGCGGCTGCTGCGCTCCTCGGCGATCTCGGAGTTCACCCAGGCCACCCAGTCGGTCACGGTCGAGGTCGAGGAGGGCCCCGAGGCCCTGGCGGCCCGGCTGGCCGAGCTCGGCGAGACCGTCACGCCGCAGGGGCGCGCGCTGGCGGTGCTGGTGCGCGGCCCCGAGACGTACGACGCGGTGCGCGACGCCGTGTGCGACCTGGAGCTGAGCCTGATCCGGCTGGAGCAGGGCCGCCAGCGCATCGAGGACGTCTTCCGCGGCTCCGCCGCCGACATGACCGAGCCCGCCACGGCCCCCGGCCTGGCGGCGACGACCGTACGGGGGGACTCATGACGGCGACCCCGGCCCCCGGGCCGACCGGCGTCATCCACGACATCGGCTACCGCCACTACGACGGGCCGCTGCTGGGCCGGCGCCAGGCGTTCGGCGCCCTGACCGGCTACAGCCTGCGCGGCGTGTTCGGCCTGGGCCGCCCGGCCCGCGCCAAGATCATGCCGTTCATGCTGGCGGTCATCATGCTGATGCCGGCCGCGCTGGGCATCGCGATCATGGCGCTGGCCAAGGAGACGTTCGTCGGCTACACCGGCTACGCGGTGCAGATGCAGGTCGTGCTGGCGATCTTCGTCGCGGCGCAGTCACCGTACCTGGTGGCTCCCGACCTGCGGTTCCGGGTGCTGCCGCTGTACCTGTCGCGTCCGGTGACCGTGCGCGACTACGTCGGCGCCAAGCTCGCCGCGCTCATCACCGCGATGTTCCTGCTGCTCGCGATCCCGCTCACCGTCATGTACGCCGGCGAGCTGCTGATCGACCTGCCCGGCGCCCCGCGCACCTCCGACTACCTGGCCTCGGTGACCACGGCGCTGATCCACGCGGTGGTGCTGGCCTGCATCGGCCTGGCCATCGCCTCCTTCACACCCCGGCGCGGGCTCGGGGTGGCGGCGGTCATCGCGTTCTTCCTGCTGACCGCGGCCACGTCCACGGTGGTCGCCGCGGTGCTCTACGAGCTCGGCAGCGCCGGCGCCGGCTGGGCGCTGCTGATCAACCCGTTCCACATGGTGGACGCGGTGCAGGTGTGGCTGTTCGGCACCCCGTCCTCCTTCGCTGACATCCCCTACCCCGACGGGATCGGCGGCCCGGCCGCGGCGCTCGGCGTGATCGCGCTGATCGCGCTGTCGCTGGCCGCCCTCACCGCCCGCTACCGGAAGGCGGCCTCGGCATGACCGCGCAGACCGTGAACGCCCCGCAGACCGCCACCGAGGCCGCCGCGATCGAGCTGCGCCAGGTCTCCCGCTGGTACGGCAACGTGGTCGCGGTCAACGACGTCACCATGACCATCGGCCCCGGCGTGACCGGCCTGCTCGGCCCCAACGGCGCCGGCAAGTCCACCCTGCTGCACATGATGGCCGGGTTCCTGGCCCCCTCCAACGGCACGGTGACCCTGAACGGCCGGCCCATCTGGCGCAACCACGAGATCTACCGTGACATCGGCCTGGTGCCCGAGCGCGAGGCCGTCTACGGCTTCCTCACCGGCTGGCAGTTCGTGCTCTCCAGCGCCAAGCTGCACCGCCTGCCCGACCCCGAGGCCGCCGCCACCCGGGCCCTGGCCACCGTCGAGATGCAGGACGCCAAGGACCGCCGCATCGAGACCTACTCCAAGGGCATGCGGCAGCGGGTCAAGGTCGCCGCGGCCATGGTGCACGACCCGCGGGTGCTGCTGCTCGACGAGCCGTTCAACGGCATGGACCCGCGCCAGCGGCTGCACCTGATGGACCTCGTGCGGGCCATGGGCGCCGCCGGCAAGACCATCCTGTTCAGCTCGCACATCCTGGAGGAGGTCGAGCGGGTCGCCCAGCACATCGAGGTGCTGGTCGCCGGCCGCCACGCCGCCTCCGGCGACTTCCGCGAGATCCGGCGCCGGATGACCGACCGGCCCCACCTGTTCAAGATCCGCTCCAGCGACGACCGGCGCCTGGCCGCCGCGCTCATCGCCGACGCCTCCTCCGGCTCGGTCTCCCTGTCGGAGGCCGGGCTGGAGGTCCAGGCCATCGACTTCCGCCGCTTCACCCGCCTGCTGCCCCGCGTGGCCCGCGACGCCGGCGTGCACATCTGGCAGGTGAGCCCCGCCGACGAAGACCTCGAAAGCGTCTTCTCCTACCTGATCACCCGGAGCACCCGATGAACTCCACCATCGCGGGCATCAGCTACCGCGCCGTCATCGGACGGCGCCGGATCTGGCTGCTCGTCCTGCTGCCCGCGGCGCTGCTCGGGCTGGCCGTGCTGCTGCGCCTGGTCGGCAGCGCCGACGAGCGGTCGGCCGTGGTCCTGATGCAGACCTTCGCGATCGGCACCATGCTCCCCCTCGTCGGGCTGATCGTGGGCACCGGCGTGATCGGCCCCGAGGTGGACGACGGCACGATCGTGCACCTGCTGGCCAAGCCGATCTCGCGCCCGGTCATCGCGCAGACCAAGTTCCTGGTCGCGGCCTCCCTGCTGGCCGCCTTCGCCGCCGTGCCCACGTTCCTGGCGAGCTACCTGCTGGTCGGCACCGAGTCGGGCGTGGCCACCGGGTTCGGCCTGGGCGCCCTGGCGGGCGGCATCGCGTACGCCGCGGTCTTCCTGCTCCTCGGCGTGCTCACCAAGCACGCGGTCGCGGTGGGCATCGTGTACGCGCTGGTCTGGGAGGGCCTGGTCGGCAGCCTGGTGCCCGGCGCCCGGCAGTTCTCCATCCAGCAGTGGGCCAAATCGATCGCCGACCAGATCTCGACCTCGGCCTTCCTGGAGACCGACGTGGCCCTGAGCTTCGCGGTGCCGGCCCTGATCGTGGTCACCGTCGGCACCGTGGTGTGGGCCGGGCAGCGCCTGCGCTCCTTCTCCCTCACCGGCGACGAGTGACCCGCACGACGAAGCCGACCCGCACGACGAAGCCGACCCGCACGACGAAGCGCCCCCGCCATGGCGGCGGGGGCGCTTTCGCGTCCATAAGGCGCGGATCGCGGCCATGACGCGTGGGTCGCGCGCGTCAGGCGCGGGCGCGCGTCAGGCGCAGGTCGCGCGGACGACGCCGGCCAGGTGTTCGGCCACCTCGCTGGCCTGGTCCTGCGAGGCCGCCTCGACCATGACCCGGATCATCGGCTCGGTGCCGCTGGGCCGGATCAGCACCCGCCCGGTCTCGCCGAGCAGCGCCTCGGCCTTGGCGATCTCGGCGGCCAGCTCCTCGGAGGCGGCGGCCTTGGCCTTGTCCACGTTCTTGACGTTGATCAGGATCTGCGGCAGGCGGGTCATCACCGAGGCCAGCTCGGCCAGCGGGCGGCGCTCCTTGGCCAGCACCGACAGCAGGTGCAGCGAGGTGAGCAGGCCGTCGCCGGTGGTGGCGTGGTCCAGGAGCAGCACGTGGCCGGACTGCTCGCCGCCCAGGTTGTAGCCGCCCGCCTTCATGGCCTCCAGCACGTAGCGGTCGCCGACGGCGGTCTCGATCACCTTCATGCCCGCGTTGCGCAGGGCGATCTTGAAGCCGAGGTTGGACATCACCGTGGCCACCACGGTGTCCTGCGCCAGCTTGCCCTCGGCCCGCATCGCCATGGCGAGGATGGCCATGATCTGGTCGCCGTCCACCAGCTCGCCGGTGTGGGTCACCGCCAAGCAGCGGTCGGCGTCGCCGTCGTAGGCCACCCCGACGTCGGCGCCGCGCGAGACCACCACCTGCCGCAGGCGGTCCATGTTGGTCGAGCCGTAGCCGTCGTTGATGTTCAGCCCGTCGGGCCGGGCGCCGATCGCCTCCACGTCGGCCCCCGCGCGCAGCAGCGCCTCGGGCGCGACCATGTGCGCCGCGCCGTTGGCGCAGTCGACCACGACCTTGATGCCCTCAAGGCTGCCCGGGATGGTGGTCAGCAGGTGGGAGATGTAGCGGTCGGCCTCGCCGTACGCCTCCCTGACCCGGCCCACCGAGGCCCCCACCGGACGGTCCCACTTCTCGCCCATCCGCCGCTCGATCTCGTTCTCCACCGCGTCGGGCAGCTTGAAGCCGCCCCGGGCGAGGAACTTGATCCCGTTGTCGGGCGCGGGGTTGTGCGAGGCGGACAGCATGACGCCGAGGTCGGCGCCGAGCGCGGCGGTGAGGTAGGCCACCGCGGGCGTGGGCAGCACGCCCAGCCGCAGCACGTCCACCCCGGACGACGCGAGGCCGGCGACCACGGCGGCCTCCAGGAACTCGCCCGAGGCACGCGGGTCCCGGCCCACGACCGCCACCGGGCGGCCACGCCGCCCGGTGCTCCCGTCGAACGCACCGGCATCGCCGAGGACGTGAGCCGCCGCGACCGAGAGGTCCATGGCGAGCTCGGCCGTGAGGTCGCGACCCGCGACCCCACGAACCCCGTCGGTGCCGAACAGCCGGCTCGTCAACGCTTGCTGTACTGAGGAGCCTTACGGGCCTTCTTCAGGCCGTACTTCTTGCGCTCCTTGACCCTCGCGTCGCGGGTCAGGAAGCCGGCCTTCTTCAGCGGCGGGCGGTTGGTCTCCACATCCAGGATGGCGAGCGCGCGGGCCAGGCCCATGCGCAGCGCGCCGGCCTGGCCGGTCACGCCGCCGCCGTCGATGCGGGCGATGACGTCGAACTGGTCCTCGGCGCCGAGCGTGACGAACGGCTCGTTCACGATCTGCTGGTGGACCTTGTTCGGGAAATAGGTGTCCAGCGAGCGGCCGTTGATGGTCCACTTGCCGGTGCCCGGCACGATGCGCACGCGGGCGATGGCCTCCTTGCGGCGGCCGGTGCCGTACGAGTTGCCGGTGGTGACAGGCTTGCGCACGGGGGCGTCGCCGCCGGGGGCGGACTCAGTGGTGTACTCGGACGGGAACTCCTCGCCGGAGTAGTCCTCCAGCTCGCCCTCGATGGGCGTCTCGACACCGGTGGGCTCGGCCACGGTTCTCCTCTTTGGTTTCGTCTCTCGGCGTCAGCCGTCGGCCAACGGTGCTGTGCTACTGGGCGATCTGAGTGATCTCGAAGGGGACCGGCTGCTGAGCGCGGTGCGGGTGCTCCGGGCCGGCGTAGACCTTCAGCTTCTTGGCCATCTTCCGGCCGAGGGCGTTCTTGGGCAGCATGCCCTTCACCGCCTTCTCCACGGCGCGGTCGGGGCGCTTTTCCATGAGCTCGCTGTAGGACACCGAGCGCAGACCGCCCGGGTAGCCCGAGTGGCGGTACGCCTTCTTCTGCTCCAGCTTGTTGCCGGTCAGCGCGACCTTGTCGGCGTTGATGACGATGACGAAGTCACCGGTGTCGACGTGGGGCGCGAAGGTCGGCTTGTGCTTACCGCGGAGCAGGGTCGCGACGTGGCTGGCCAGCCGGCCCAGGACGACATCGGTCGCGTCGATGACGTACCACTGACGCTGGACGTCAGCGGGCTTCGGTGAGTACGTGCGCACGGTCGTAGGCCTTCTTTGCTCGCGTCTTCGGCGCTGTCGGAAGTGACAGCTCACTGTCGTCACTGTCGGAATCGACAGCGTCTGGTATCGGAGGGTGCGGGCACACGACGGCCCGACCTTCCGTCTCCGCTGTACGGGAGATGACGCCGGACGCGCCGCGCTTCGGTCGCGAAGGACCGACTCGCACACAACGAACAAGCAGAATACCGCCCCGCCACCGGGGGGTCAAAACGCCGCCACGCGCGGGAACGGCGATGAGATGCGGCCTGGAGCGGCGGCGACGAGCGACAGAACGGTTGAATCTAGTTACCGCTAACCTCTTCTTCCCCAAGACATATCATCTCTATCGTTGGCTGCGGTATGTGGCAACATCCTCACCCCCGTGGCACCCAGCGGGTCGTCCGGCGACGTAACCACCTGGGGATGTTGGCCTGCCTTCTTCTCGCCGTGCTGGTCGCGGGCATCCTCATCGGCCGCCTGTCGCGCGGCCCCGAGACCCCGGACCAGGTTTACCTGAACAACGCCACGCCGCCCACCCCCACGCCCTCGGCACAGGCCGCCAAGCCGCAGGCGGGACGGAGCCGGGCGCCGCTCGGCACGGTGATGCGCGAGCGGGAGCCCGCCCAGACCCAGCGTGCCAAGCCCACCTCCAGCGCGTCCAGATCCAGGGCGCCGCGCGACGGGATGATCGACGGCTCCTTCGAGGCCGGCGACACGGCCACCGTGATCGGCCCCGACACCGGCGCCGACGGCGACGACCTGGCCATGCTGACCCCGGTCGAGGCCGAGGTCGTCCGGCTCACCAACAACGCCCGGCGGCGCAACGGGTGCGCCCCCCTGCGCGTGGACGCGCGCCTGGTCAAGTCCGCGCGCACCCACTCCCGTGAGATGGCCCGCAGCGGCGTGTTCTCCCACAACTCCCCCAACGGCGGCTCGCCGTGGAAGCGCATGGAGCGGGCCGGCTACTCCGACGGCGGCGCGGAGAACATCGGCCGCGGCTACCAGAGCGCCGAGGAGGCCGTGCGCGGGTGGCTGTCCAGCCCCAGCCACCGGCAGAACATCCTCAACTGCAGCCTCGCCGCCACCGGCGTCGGCTTCTCCGACGGGCCCGGAGGCCCGTGGTGGACGCAGGACTTCGGGTATTCGTGACCTGTTGCGTGCCGGTTGGCGGCTAATCTCGGCTCATGGGCTACCCCGGGGAACCGCCACGCCGCCAGCCGTACGACGGGCAGGAGCCGTCCGCTCCACGCGGAGAGAGCTGGTTCGACGCGCCGCGCCGCGGCCGGTCCGAGGGCCCTCCTCCCGGCACCGGCCCCGCCACCGGCCCGTTCGGCCGGCCTGACAGCGGGCCCGCCACGGGCCCGTTCGGCCCGCCCGAGACCGGCCCCGCCACCGGCCCGTTCGGGACGTCTGACCCCGGGCCGGCCACCGGCCCCTTCGGCCCGCCCGACATCGGTCCGTCCTCCGGCCCGGCCACGGGGCCGCTGTCCGCCGTCCCGCCGTACGACCCGTACGCGCCCGGCGGCCCGTACGCCCCCGAGCCCGCGCCCGCCGCGCCCGAGCGTCCGATGGCGTTCGGCGACCAGGGCGGCCTCGGCGGCACGGGCGCGTTCTCCCGGCCCGCCGACTTCGGCCCGCCGTCGCCGGTCAACGGCAACCGGCCGATCAACGGCGCGCGGCACACGTACGGCGGCGGGCCGAGCGCCCCCGACGCCGGCGCGCCCGCCCCGGGACGCCCGCCCGCGGCGCCCGGCGCCCAGTCCTTCACCGACCTGCTCAACAACCGTCAGGGCGGGCTGGGCACCGCCGACCCCCTGGGCCCCGCGCCGTCGCCCACGGGGCGGCCCGACCCGGGGTTCGACGCCTTCAACCCCCGGCCCGACGCCTTCGGCCCCGGACCCGACGCCTTCAACCCCGCGCCCGACGCCTTCAAGCCTGGACCCGACGCCTTCGGCCCCGGACCCGACGCCTTCGGCCCCCGGCCCGACGCGTTCGGCCGTCCGGAGGCGCCGCCGCCGTCCCAGCAGCAGGCGCGGCGCGAGGCGCCGTACGAGCCGCGCCGCCGCGCCCCGGAGGGCGACCCCGCCGAGCGGCAGGGCCCGCCGTCGGGGCCGATCGGCGAGCCCGTGCCGGCCGCCGCCCCGCTGCAGAGCCCGCGTCCGGCGGACGAGGAGCCGATCAAGCCCGACCCGCCGCGGCGCAAGGAGATGTGGAGCCCGTACGACGAGGGCCCGCGCTCCCGCCGCCCCGTCTACATCGCGCTGGTCGCGGTCGCCCTGCTGGTGGCGGGCGGCTTCGGGCTGGCCGCCATGGCGTCCTCCGGCGACGACGACGCGACCGCCACGGCCGAGCCCGCTCCCCGCCCCACCGCCTCGCTGCCGCCCGCGGCCCCGGGCGGCAAGGACGGCTTCGCGGCGTCGCGCGCCACCGACAAGTACCCGCTGACGCTCAACGAGATCTTCCCCAAGAAGAAGATCACCAAGGGCGGCGCCACGTACGTGATGACCACCCGCAGGACCGACAAGACCTGCAAGAACGGCGCGACCGGCGACAAGCTGATCAAGGCGCTGTCCACCGGCAAGTGCAACCAGCTCCTGCGCGCCAGCTTCCGCGACTCGTCCGGCAAGATCATCGGCACCGTCGGCGTGGCCAACCTGCAGACGGCCAAGATGGCCGCCAAGGTCGTCTCGGTCGCGGCGGGCGGCAAGCTGGAGGACTACGTCAAGCCGCTCCCCGGCAAGGACGAGGTGACCAAGGCGCTGGGCAGCGGCCAGGCCAACGCCGGCGCCTGGCGGCACGGGCACTACGCGGTGCTGCTGTGGTTCCAGTTCAAGGACGGGCACACCCCCACCACGAGCGAACGCAAGAAGCTCACCAAGGCGGCGCTCGACATCACCGACGCCACCGTCTTCCCCGCGCTGGACTCCCGCACCCTCACCGGACGCCGCCCGTGATCCCCCGAACCTCCCACAGAGGTGACAAAGACCATCAAAAGGGCAGCGGTTCCGGTTATACCGGGGTGACGATCTCCGTCTCTCGCTACAGTGCGGCGTATGCGTGGTCAGGATCCGCGGTCCGAGCACGAAGCTGAGCTCGACGGCTCGTCCGCCCCGGCGACCCCGCCGCCGAGCTTCGGCCGGCCGACCGTCGCCCCGCCGCCGCCCGGCCCCCAGCAGTCCCCCGGACACCCGGCACCGTACGCCGGCCCCAGCCCGCAGGCGGCGCCCGTCGGCGTGCCCGCGCCCCCGGACCCCGACGCCGACGTCCTGCCGGCCGCCGAGCCCCACACCCCGGCCGCCGTCGCCCAGCCCTGGGAGGTGCCCGCCGACGGCCCCGCCTACGACTGGTACGCCGGCGCCCCCACCGACCCCAACCTGCCCGCGCCCGCCGCCCCGGAGCGTCCCACCCCCGCCAATCCGGACGATCCAGACAATCCAGGACGACCCGGCCCCACCGACCTGGAGCGTCCCGCTCACGCCGACCTGAACTGGAAGCCGCCCGCGACCTTCACCGCCGCGGCGGCGGGCATGGCCGTGTGGCCCGGCGCCGCCGACTCCTCCGCCGCCGCGCCCTGGCCGGCCGCCACCGGCGAGCCCGTCGAGGACCCCGAGCCCGCGCCCGTCCCCGAGCCCCCGTCCGACCTCGCCCCGCTGCGCTTCGCCACGGCCGACGAGCCAAGGGACGAGATCGTCTGGCCCCCGCCCGGCCCCGACGCCGCCGACGGCACGGCAGTGGCGCGAGAGGCCGCCTCCCCGGCCCCCGGACTCTCACCTGGACAGGACGCCCCGGAGCCCGGCGACGCCCAGGACGCCTCGCACGAGTTCCACGCTCGCGACGACGCGAGCGGCGTTTCCGGCACCGAGCGCGACACCCGAAACGACGTCGGCGACGCCCAGGGCACGAGCCGCGACGAGCCGCAGGACGTACCGGATGCCGACGCGGCGCGGACCGCGGCGTCCGACGCGTCCGGCCCCCGCGACGCGACCGGTCCCGCTCCCGGCGAGGGCTTCGGGGCGGGCGACGCCACGCTGACCAGGCCCGTGCACCGGCCCCGGGAACCCCAGGACATCCCGGTCTGGCCTCCCCGCCCCACCTCCCGCGACACCGCCCCCACGGTGACGGCGCCGGGCGAGGAGACCATCCCCGTCGCACGCGGCGAGAGCACCATCCCGGCAGGAACCCCTACCGGTGACCACCCCTCTACCAGCGCCACCGAAGGGCCACCCGTGCTTCAGGGACGCGTCGATCCGATCGACTCCCCGCCCCCTCCCCCGGGCCACACCTCCCCCTCGCCCGACGGCGTGCAAGACGCCCCGACCGGTCCCGCCGACCAGAGCGGGCCCGGCCCGTACGCGGGCCCGGCCGACATGCCCGCAGGCCAGGCGATCCACGGCATGCAGGGCACGCACAACCCCATGGGCTACCCGCAACCGTCTGCGCCGCCCTTCCCAGGCCAGGACGCCCTCGGCCACCCGCCGGCGGGGCCCCACGACGCCGCCCCATACCCGGCGCCGTTCCCGAACCCCGGCCCCGACCAGAACGGCGCGCAGGGCCCGAACGGCGGCCCGGCACCGTTCCCCGCACCGGGTCCCAACCCCGGGCACTTCCAGGACGGCGCGCCCACCCCGTTCCCCCCGCCCGGCGTCCCCCAGGACGGAGCGCCCGGCCCCAACAGCGGCCCGACGCCCTTCCCCGCACCGGCCGCGAACGGCGGCCCCGGGCCTGACGCCGCGTACGGCCCCACCCCGTTCCCCCCGCCCGGCCCCAACGCCGCGCACTTCCAGGACGGCCTGCCCACCCCGTTCCCCCCGCCCGGCGTCCCCCAGGACGGAGCGCTCGGCCCCAACAGCGGCCCGACGCCGTTCCCGGGGCACGGCCCGAACAGCGGCCCCACACCCTTCCCAGGACACGGCCCGAACAGCGGCCCCACACCCTTCCCGGGACACGATCCGAACACCGGCCCGACGCCGTTCCCGGGACACGGTCCCAACAGCGGCCCCACGCCCTTCCCCGGGCACGAGCCCAGCACCGGACCAACCCCCTTCCCCGCGCACGGGGCCGATGCCGGACACGGTCACGACCACGCGCACGGACCCGACAGCGGCCCGGCGCCGTTCGCCGCGCCGGGCCCGCACGGCGGTCCCGGGCCTCAGCAGGGCTCTGAGCCGGGCTTCCCGGCCGGTCCCCCCTTCCCCCCGCCCTTCGGGTCGGTGGACGGCCCCGACGGCAGCGTCTCGCCCAACGCGGCGACTCCGCCCAACGGGTTCGGGGTGACGGCGCAGTTCGGTGACTCCGGCTTCCCGGCCGCGCCGCCGCAGTCCGGTAACGGCGCCGGGGCGCCGGGGGCTCCGCTGCCGCCCGTGAACGGGGCCGAGTTCCCCGCCTCCCCCAACGGCTCGGGACCGCACTCGCCGGGCGACGGCACCGGATTCCCCCCGCCGCCACACGCGGGCGGAACCGACTTCCATGTGCCACCGCAGGCCCTGCCGCCTCACGCGGGCAACGGGACCGGCGCGCAGCAGGCCGCGCCCGCCCCGTGGGCCGAGGCGCAGACCGGCGACCAGCAGGCCATGCGGGCGCCCGCGCTGCCGCCGTTCGGCGAGACCAAGAGCCAGCCGCAGGGCGAGCCGGGCCAGGTCACCTCGCTCCTCCCGTCGAGCGGGGCCGCCGGCATCGGGGCGCCGTCACACGCGGGGGCACCTCCCGGAGCCCCGGCGGCGCCCGCGGATGGCGGCGCCGCGCCCTGGGGAGCCGCAGCCCAGGAGCAGGAGCCATGGGGCGGCCCCGGCGGGGCCGTGCGGGGCAACGAGCTGCCTCCACCCCCGCCCCTGTCCGAGGGCCCGCGCGGGCCGTTCACCCCGCCGCCCACCGGCGGGGAGGGCGAGCCCGCCACCCTGGCGCCGCCGCGGGAGCGCAAGCGGCGTACGGGGCTGCTCGTGGCGGCGGCGGTGC
Source organism: Thermocatellispora tengchongensis (assembly GCF_014202315.1). Lineage (GTDB taxonomy): Bacteria > Actinomycetota > Actinomycetes > Streptosporangiales > Streptosporangiaceae > Thermocatellispora > Thermocatellispora tengchongensis. The sequence continues at coordinate 123,252 of NZ_JACHGN010000029.1, forward strand.
TCGTCGCGGCGGCCGTGGGCGCCGGGGGCTACTTCGGGTTCCTGGCGCTGACGGGCTCCGACGACAACCGCGGGACCACGGCCCAGCCGCTCCCCCGCCCAAGCAGCGGCGGCGAGGTCGGCCCGGAGGCGGTCGGGGCGTCCGTGCTCGACGACGAGACCACCGACCCGCAGAAGATGACCCTGGCCGAGGCGTTCCCCGACCGCAAGATCGAGATCGCGGGGCTGACCTTCACCCGGGTGGCGCAGGAGCTCACCGAGACCTGCGAGAAGGCGGCGCTGGGCGACTTCGCCGAGGCCCTGAAGCTGAACCGGTGCACGGCCGTGCTGCGCGCGACGTACGTGGACGCCAAGAAGCGGTTCGCGGTCACGACCGGCATCGCGGTGATGCCCACCAAGGAGAGCGCCATCGCGGCCGACAAGGCCAAGAGCCTGGCGCAGAACGTGTGGTTCCGCGGGCTGGCCGGCAAGAAGGGCTCGGGCGCCGACCGGGTGCACATCGCGGGCGGCTACGCGTCCGGGCTGGTGTGGGGCCGCTACATCGTGTTCAGCTACGCCACCAACGCCGACGGCCACACCCCCACGGCCAAGGAGAAGGGGCTGGGCAAGGTGAGCGGCGAGTTCCGCGACAACACCGCCATGGTCCTGGAGCGCCGCATCACCGGCTGACCCCGACCCGCCCGCCCGGTGGGGCAGGCGGACGCCAAGGCCGGACGGGTGGGTGGGTCAGGCCGGCGGGGCCAGGGTGCGCAGGCGGCGGGTCTGGGCGGCTCTGGCGGCGAGGTCCGGCTGTGCCGGGTAGCGGACCTCCTCCAGGCACAGGCCGTGCGCCGGGGCCACGTGTACGCCCGAGTCGCGTACGGCCCTGGCCAGCACCTCCCCCGGCCACTCGACCGGGCGGCGGCCGTCGCCCACGGCCAGCAGCGAGCCGACCAGGGCGCGCACCATGGAGTGGCAGAACGCGTCGGCCACGACGGTCGCGACGAGCACCCCGTCGTCCTCGCGCGCCCAGTCGAGCCGCTGCAGCTCGCGGATCGTGGTGGCGCCCTCGCGCTTCTTGCAGAAGGCGGCGAAGTCGTGCTCCCCGAGCAGGCGGGAGGCGGCGGCGTTCAACAGGTCGAGGTCGAGGGGACGCAGGTGCCACAGGACCTCGTGCCGCCGCAGCGGGTCCACCCCGCCCGGCGCGTCGCTCACCCGGTACGCGTACCGCCGGGAAAGCGCGGAGAACCGGGCGTCGAAGCCCTCAGGAGCCACGCTGAGCCGGTGAACGCGCACATCCGCGGGCAGAACCCCGGACAGCCGCCTCAGCAGCGCAGGAAGCCGCTCAGCGACGCCGAGCGGTTCGAGGGGTTCGAGCGGGCCGCCCGGCGGGACCTGGGCGGCGGCCGGATGACGGCGGTCGCGGGTCAGCGCGTCGAAGGAGGCCACGGGCAGGTCCACGTGCGCGACCTGGCCGCGGGCGTGCACGCCGGCGTCGGTGCGCCCGGCGACGGTGAGCCCGGGAGGCGGGTCGAGGCGCAGAATCCGCCCCAGGGCCGACTCGATCTCACCCTGCACGGTACGCCTGCCGGGCTGCGCGGCCCAGCCGGAGAAACCGGTGCCGTCGTATCCGAGATCGAGCCGGACGCGTACGACATCCTGCACGTTTCGCTCCTGTCACTCCCCTGACGAACGCTCATCGCCCCAGCACACCCGCCAGGCACCCACCACAGCCGCGCTCTCCGAAAACGCCATGCTCCCCGGAAAGGCCATGCTCCCGAGAACGCCACGCTCCCGGAAAGGCCACGCTCCCGAGAACGCCATGCTCCCGAGAACGCCATGCTCCCGAAGGGGCCATGCTCCCGGGAACGCCGTACCGCTCGCGAACACCATGCTTCCGGGAACGCGGACGGGCCCGGCGCCCCCGAGCGTAGCGGGGACACCGGGCCCGTATGGACCGAGCGCGGCCTCACTTCCGGACAGAGCCGGTGGATCAGGCCTCGTCCTTCTTGGCCTCGTCCTTGGGCTCCTCGGCCGCGTCCTGCGGCTCGTCGGCCACCGCGTCCTTCGGCTCCTCGGCCGCCTCGGCCGCCTCGGCGGTCTCGGCCGCCTTCGGGGCCTCGGCCGGAGCGGCGGCGGGGGTGGTGCGGGAGACGGTCACCGGGCGCATCGGCTCGGTCACCAGCTCGATGATCGCCATCGGCGCGTTGTCACCCTTACGCGGCCCGATCTTGGTGATCCGGGTGTAGCCGCCCGGACGCTCCGAGAACGTGGGAGCGATCTCCGTGAACAGGTGGTGGACGACGCCCTTGTCCCTGACGACGGTGAGCACCTGCCGGCGGTTGTGGATGTCGCCCTTCTTGGCCTTGGTGATCAGCCGCTCCGCCAACGGGCGCAGGCGCTTGGCCTTGGCCTCGGTGGTGCGGACGCGGCCGTGCTCGAACAGCTCGGTGGCGAGGTTCGCCAGGATGAGCTTCTCGTGCGCCGGACCGCCGCCCAGGCGAGGGCCCTTGGTGGGCTTCGGCATTGCCTTCTCCTTGTGAGTGAACCCGCCCCGGCCGTATCAGGTACCGGAGTCGGGCCGGCGGGCGCGCGGTCGCACGACCGCGCGCCCCCGATGATCTAACGCGAAAAACTCAGTACTGCTCGGTCTCGACGTAGCGGCTGTCGTCGTCGTCGCTGTAGTCGCCGGCCACCGCGCTCGGGTCGAACCCGGGCGGGGAGTCCTTGAGCGCGAGCGACATCTCGTGCAGCTTCTGCTTGACCTCTTCGATGGACTTGGCGCCGAAGTTCCTTATGTCCAGCAGGTCCTGCTCGCTGCGCGCGACCAGCTCGCCCACCGTGTGGATGCCCTCGCGCTTGAGGCAGTTGTAGGAGCGGACCGTGAGGTTCAGCTCCTCGATCGGCAGCGCGAGGTCGGCGGCGAGCGCGGCGTCCGTCGGGGACGGGCCGATGTCGATGCCCTCGGCCTCGACGTTGAGCTCGCGGGCCAGGCCGAACAGCTCGACCAGGGTCTTGCCCGCGGAGGCCACGGCGTCGCGCGGCTTCATGCTGGGCTTGGTCTCGACGTCCAGGATCAGCCGGTCGAAGTCGGTACGCTGCTCGACACGCGTCGCCTCGACCTTGTAGGTGACCTTCAGCACCGGGGAGTAGATGGAGTCGATCGGAATCCGGCCGATCTCCTGGCCCGGCTGCTTGTTCTGCGCGGCGGAGACGTAGCCGCGGCCGCGCTCGACGGTGAGCTCCATCTCCAGCTTCGCCTTGCCGTTCAGGGTGGCGATGCGGAGCTCGGGGTTGTGCACCTCGACACCGGCCGGGGGCGCGATGTCGGCCGCGGTGACCTCACCGGGGCCCTGCTTGCGCAGGTACATGACCACGGGCTCGTCGTGCTCGGAGGAGACGACCAGCTCCTTGAGGTTCAGGATGATGTCGGTGACATCCTCCTTGACCCCGGGCACGGTCGAGAACTCGTGCAGCACGCCCTCGATGCGGATGCTGGTGACGGCCGCCCCCGGGATGGAGGACAGCAGCGTGCGCCGCAGCGAGTTGCCGATGGTGTAGCCGAAACCGGGCTCCAGCGGCTCGATGACGAACCTGGAGCGGGTCTCCTCAAGGGACTCCTCGAGGAGGGTGGGACGCTGAGCGATCAGCATGTGGGTTCTCCCCTTTGTTCCACGGCGCCCGCCATATGACGCCGTCGGTGTATCAAGCCTATGCCGTACGGCCGGCCCGCGGCGGCCGGACGTACGGCACAGGATCGAGCGCTACCCCTTACTTGGAGTAGAGCTCGACGATGAGCTGCTCCTGGACCTGCGTGTCGATCTGCTGCCGGACCGGGAGCTGGTGCACGAGGATGCGCATGGCGTCGGGCACGACGCCCAGCCACGCCGGGATCGTGCGGTCGCCCGCGGTCGCCCGCGCGACCTCGTACGGCATCAGGTTGCGCGACTTCTCGCGGACCTCGATGATGTCGTGCTCGCGAACGCGGTAGGACGGGATGTTGACCTTCTTGCCGTTCACGAGGATGTGGCCGTGGCGCACCTGCTGGCGGGCCGCGTCGCGCGACTCGGCGAAGCCGGCGCGGTAGACCACGTTGTCGAGGCGGCTCTCCAGGATCTGCAGGAGGTTCTCGCCGGTCTTGCCCGCCTTGCGGTTGGCCTCGACGTAGTAGTTGTGGAACTGCTTCTCCAGCACGCCGTAGATGCGGCGGGTCTTCTGCTTCTCGCGGAGCTGGAGCTGGTACTCCGACTCCTTGGGACGCCCGCGGCCGTGCTCACCCGGCGGGTAGGGCCGGATCTCGATCGGGCACTTCGCGGACTCACACTTCTTGCCCTTGAGGAAGAGCTTGGTCTTCTCGCGGCGGCAGAGCTTGCAGTCAGCTCCGGTGTAACGAGCCATATCTCCGTAGTCTCCTGGCCTCAGACGCGCCGGCGCTTGGGCGGACGGCAGCCGTTGTGCGGAACGGGGGTGACGTCCTGGATCGAGCCGACCTCCAGGCCGGTGGCCTGCAGCGAGCGGATCGCGGTCTCGCGGCCGGAGCCCGGACCCTTGACGAAGACGTCGACCTTGCGCATGCCGTGCTCCATGGCGCGGCGCGCGGCGTTCTCCGCGGCCATCTGCGCGGCGAACGGGGTGGACTTACGGGAGCCCTTGAACCCGACGTGGCCGGCGCTGGCCCAGGAGATCACGTTCCCCTGAGGGTCGGTGATCGAGACGATCGTGTTGTTGAACGTGCTCTTGATGTGGGCGTGCCCGTGAGCGACGTTCTTCTTTTCCTTGCGGCGCACCTTCTTGGGCGCACCCTGGCGGCTCTTAGGAGGCATGTGTTGCGATTCTCCGAAAGGTGGTCGGTCCCGCTGCGCGGACTACTTCTTACCGGGCTTCTTCTTGCCGGCCACGGTCTTCTTCTTGCCCTTGCGAGTACGGGCGTTGGTCTGCGTGCGCTGACCGTGCACGGGAAGACCGCGGCGGTGCCGGATGCCCTGGTAGCAGCCGATCTCGATCTTGCGGCGGATGTCGGCCTGCACCTCTCGGCGGAGGTCACCTTCGATCTTGAAGTTGGCCTCGATGTAGTCACGCAGCGGGACGAGCTCCTCGTCCGTCAGCTGGTGCACACGCAGGTCGCCGCTGATGCCGGTGGCCTTCAGCGTCTCCAGCGCGCGGGTGCGGCCGATGCCGTAAATGTAGGTGAGAGCGACCTCGATCCGCTTGTCGCGGGGGAGGTCGACGCCAACCAGGCGAGCCATGGCGGGCATTCTCCTTCTGTGTGGCGGAGGTCTTGACGCCGCACCGCCCCTCCCCATGCCCGGGGTGAGGGCCCCGGCCTCCGACCGGGGGTCTCCCGCGCCGTACGGCCTGGGCCGTACGCGCGGGCGTGCCACGCCTTGTTACGTTCTGTGCCCCCTCATGCGTCGAGTCCGCCATGCGCGTGAGCGCAGTCAGCGGACTCTGAAAGGGGGCCGTGCGGCGACTAGCCCTGGCGCTGCTTGTGGCGCAGGTTGTCGCAGATCACCATGACGCGACCGTGCCGGCGGATCACCTTGCACTTGTCGCAGATCTTCTTGACGCTCGGCTTGACCTTCATAGTCCTTACTTCGTTCCTCAGACGGCTTACTTGTATCTGTAGACGATCCGCCCACGAGTGAGGTCGTAGGGGCTCAGTTCGACGACAACCCGGTCGTCGGGCAGGATCCGGATGTAGTGCATCCGCATCCTTCCGCTGATGTGGGCCAGGACCTTGTGCCCGTTGTCGAGCTGCACCCGGAACATGGCGTTCGGGAGCGACTCGACCACAGTGCCCTCGATCTCGATGGCGCCGTCTTTCTTGGGCAATGTCCCTCGCGTTTCACTGATCGGTCGTCTGAGGCATCGGCACACTACGCAGCCGCGACCACGCACTTCGAGAGAGCGGCACCCGCCCGGGGTGCGCGATGAGTGCAATGGTCATAGTGAACCGACAAAGAAGTGTACGGCACCGCCGAGGAAAATGCGAAATCCACAACCGATGCCAGCACACCCGCAGGCCCCGAGCCTACCCCACCCCCACCATGCCCACGCCCACCCCACCCGGGGGACGCCCCGGGCGTGCCGCGCCGGCCGGCGTGCCGAGGCGCCGACCGGTGTACCCGCGCCCCGACCGGCGTGACCGTGCACCGACCGGCGTGCCCGCGCCCCGACCGGCGTGACCGGGCACCGGCCGGCGTACCCGCGCCCCGACCGGCGTACCCGCGCCCCGACCGGCGTACCCGCGCCCCGGCCGGCGTACCCGCACGCCGACGGCGTACCCGCACGCCGACCGGCGTGCCGAGGCGCCGGCCGGCGTGACCGCGCGCCGACGGGTGTGCCAGGTGCGCTCGGTGGCACATCCTGGCCAACGGTGCATCTTCCCCAGCGGATCTTCCGCAATGCGGGATGGGACGGGTGACGGAACCCGTGCCAACGTGCCCCTCCCGCCCCCTCCTGGCGAGCGCACACACCTGCGCGCCGTGCGGTGTCCCCAGGTAGCCCTCCGGTGCGCGCTGGGAGTGGGCGGGATGTGCGCGCTCTGCCGGGATCTGCGCGGTTTGTCGCGATGTCCGCCGCCTGCCGGGCTGTGTCGCGGTGTGCCGGGCTGTGTCGCGGTGTGCGCGTTCGAGGAGGCGGTGGAAGGAGCGCATTCGCCAGGCGCCCTTCCCCGGAGCGGGGCGGGCCGGCCGGTCAGGCGTTGAAGACGGCCTCGGATCGGTCGCGGTTTTCGTGCAGGTCCCAGTACAGGGGGGCGATCTGCTCGGGCGTGGCCGTCGGGCTGCCTTCCGGGCCGCCCCCGCCGATCCAGACGTTGATCACCACGTGCGCGGCGTACACGCCGCTGCCGGCCAGTTCCTTGTTCAGGTTGATCACCCAGTTGCGCAGAGCTGCTTGGGCCGGGTTGGCGTTGCCGAACATCGGCACCGGGTCCACGGAACCGCCGCCGGCGGTGAACAGCAGGGTCCCGGCGCCCGCCTCGCGCATCGCGGGCAGCACCGCCTGGGCCGCCGTGATGGCGCCGTAGAAGGCGTACTCGATCATCGGCTGCAGATTGTCCACCGTGACCTCCGAGGGGGCGGCCAGGGTGAGGCCGGGCACCGGGGAATGCGGGGCCGGCGAGTACTCCAGCACGTCGATGCCGCCGAAGCGGGTCTTGGCCGCGTCCAGGGCATCGGTCAGTGAGGCGCGGTCGAGGATGTCGGCGGGGAACGCGGCGGCCGTGATGCCTTCCTGGCCGAGCCGGCCGGCCAGCGTTTCCAGCTTCTCCTTGGTACGGGCGATCAGGGCGACGTCGAAGCCGCGGCTGCCGAAGGTGCGGGCGATGGCCAGGCCCATGCCGGGGCCGGCGCCGACGATGGCGAGAGTGGGCACAGTGAGATCTCTTCCGTGTTGTGACCGCCGGGACATGCGCAGATCGGATGCCCGGCCGGCGCGTGGATCAGGTGTGCTGATCAGGCGTGGGCGACGTGGTCAGCGCGAACCGCGCAGCCGTCCGGGCCGCAGATCGCCGCGTCGTTGCCGGCGACGAGAACGTTCGAGTGGGTCTCGTCCCAGACCTGGCGCAGGATGCCGAGCAGGGTGTCGGTGTCCTGTGCTCCGGGAAGGGCGTATCGGCCGTCGACCACGATGTACGGCGTGCCGGTGGCGCCCAGACGCCGCGCCGTCTTCCACGGCGCGGTCCAGGCGGTGGCTGCCCAGGCCGCACCAGGGGCAGGCGATCTCGGTCCATATCTCGCTCTCATGGCGCACCCCCAATTCCTACGTTTTGTGCGTAGCGCCATGATGGACCAGTATGGAAGGCCGTACAAAAGGCACATCGATGTGCGCGCCGGAAGGGAATGTGCGCCATGGACGTCGCAGCCCGGTCAGGTGCCTCAGCAGACCGAGGACCGTGCGCCGGCATCCCCGCCGAGCAGATGGACTTCATCCGCCAGGTACTGGACCGCGTCGGGGACAAGTGGAGCCTGCTGGTGATCGCCGCACTTGAGGCCGGCCCGCTGCGCTACACCGACCTGCAGCGCCACGTCCCCGGCATCTCACAGCGGATGCTCACCCTGACCGTGCGCCAGCTCCAGCAGGACGGCTTGGTGACCCGGACCGCCTACGCGGAGGTGCCGCCGCGTGTGGAGTACGCCCTCACCTCCCTGGGCCGCAGCCTCCACCACATCGTCACGTCCCTGATCACCTGGGTCGCCGACCACCACGGCCAGATCCGCGAACACCGGGCCCACACCGCCACCAGGCCCTGATGCCCGGCCCGTGGCCAGTGCACGCGGGTGGTCCGGGCGCGGGTGGTCGGACAGGGGGTGTCGGTGAGAAGCGCGTCACCAGGCCCAACGAGCGCGTTCGCCCAGCTCAGCCATGCTGGCCCAGGGGACAGAATGTGAGTCCTGTAGGGCCCGTGCTCCCGGATGCGAAGCTCTGACCAGGTATAACGTGCACGCGTGTACCTGGTGACAGCGGTCTTACCGACACCGCGTCCTGCATGGTGACGCTCGCCGCGGCGGTGGTGGCGGCCTGCGTGGGCGCGGCGGCCACGCCGATGGACAGTGCCGCCACGACGGCGGCGCCGGCGACGATGGTACGGATCTTGGCCACGGTGTCCGCCCCCTATTCGGGGCGGCCCCTCCCTTGCCCGGCACCGCACACACAGGCACCCGGAGACAAGCACGAGGCCCGCAGGCTCTGCCTGCGGGCCTCGTTACGTCTGGAACCCCCTGTCAACCCCCCTGAGCGGGTGGTTACCAGAGCTGACGGTAGCCGCTGAAGTCGTCGCGGAAGCCGTCACCCTCCGAGACGCCCACCCAGAAGTGCTTGGCCTTGAAGAACTTCTTGTTGTAGTCGAACTTGCCGAAGGTCTTGTACCGGTCGAAGTGGGTGCGGCCGAACCGGTCGATGTACTTGACCCAGAAGTAGCTGTACTCGCGGTCGCGGTCGAGGTCGAACAGCGAGCCCTTGACGTAGTACCAGCCGTCCTTCTTGTACCAGAAGCCCTTGAAGTAGGACCGCTTGCCGAAGCTCTCGCCGCGGCCGAAGTCGGAGAAGTACTTGAAGTTGTGGAACTTGGGCGCCGACGCCTGGGCGGTGGCCGTGGTGACGGCCGTCTCGGCGTTCGCCGCGGCGGGGGCGAGGGCCACGCCGGCGGCGAGGGAGCCGACGATCGCGGTGCCGGCGAGAATGCTGCGAAGGGTACGCAACGTCTTTCCTCCTGACGAGTTGGATTCTCTCTCCGGAGGAGCCTTTTCGGTGCTGCTCGCTCCGGACAGCCATCACGTTAGGAAGGAGAGAAGTATCGTTCTGCGCACGAGTTCACACTCGACGCCGGGCGTGCACTATTACGGGCTCGATCGCCGGGAATCGCCGGATCCCAGCCCGGTGGCCAGGGTGATGACCAGCAGGACAACGCCCCACGGGCCCATCACCCACAGCGGCCAGGGGTAGACGGGGCCGTCGCTGGACATGCTCACCAGCACCCAGATCACCCAGTTGATGCCGCTGGCCATGGCCCAGGGCACCCACATCGCGCTCAGGGTCTGGGCCCGTTTGCGGGACTTCTGGGCGCGCTTGGCGGGGGTTTCGGCGCGCTCGCGGTAGAGGCGGAGGTCGGTCGCGGGCAGGTCGTTGGTGAGCACGGCGAGCTCGCCGTAGGTCTTGCTCTGGTAGAGGCGTTCGAGGCGCTCGTCGAACTCCTCCGAGGTCAGCCGGCCTTCGGCGAAGTTCTCGCGTAGTACCTGGGCGACCCGATCGCGGTCAGCGTCGGACGCCCTCATCTCCGGGCTCTGCGCCATCGCCACTCACTCCCGCGCCGAGAAGTTCACTCAGTCGTGCCCGTCCGCCGTCGAGCGCGGTAAGCACCCAAGGTCCATTATGTGTCACGGCCACGCTGTGCTCGAAGTGCGCCGAGGGCTTGCCGTCCAGGGTGACGACGGTCCACTCGTCGGCCAGCACCCGGGTGCGGTCGGTGCCCAGGTTGACCATGGGCTCGATCGCCAGGCACATGCCGGCCTCGAAGCGCGGGCCTCGGCTCGGCCGGCCGTGGTTGGCCACCCAGGGGTCCATGTGCATCTCGGTGCCGATCCCGTGGCCCCCGTACTCCTGGGGGATGCCGTAGCGGCCCTGACGGCGTACGTAACGCTCGATCTCGAAGCCGACGTCGGACAGGTGCCGCCCCACCGTCAGCGCCGCGATACCGCGCCACATGGCCTCCTCGGTGACCCGCATCAGCTCGGTCAGCTTGGGGTCCACCTCGCCGACCGGGATGGTGATCGCGGAGTCGCCGTGCCAGCCGTCCAGGATGGCGCCGCAGTCGATGGAGATGATGTCGCCCTCGCGCAGCTTGCGGGCGTCGGTGGGGATGCCGTGCACCACCTCGTCGTTGACCGAGGCGCAGATCGTCGCCGGGTAGCCCTGGTAGCCCTTGAACGAGGGGATCGCGCCCTCGGCGCGGATCGCCTCCTCCGCGACCGCGTCCAGGTCCAGCGGCGTCATGCCCGGCTGGACCGTGTTGCGCAGCAGTTCCAGCGTCCGCCCGACCACCAGGCCGGCCGCGCGCATCTTCTCCAGTTGCTCCGGCGTCTTGACCTGAATTCCGTGCTTGTTCTTCTTGAACACCTATGGCACCCCCTGGGGTGGTTGAACGGGCGACACGTGCTCCCAATTCCCCCGATTCTGCCCTAAACCGCAACACGCCACTCCCGGCTCTGCCGGGAGTGGCGTGTGAGGCAGGAGTCGGCGCCCCCGTCCGGGAGCACCCGCTCAGTCGGTGTAGGGCCGCAGGGCCTCCATCGCGCGCTGGGTGACCTCCTCCACCGGGCCGGTCGCGTCCACCCCCACGAGGATGCCCTCGTCGGCGTAGAAGGCGATCAGCGGCGAGGTCTGCTCCTGATAGACCTCCAGCCGGTGCCGGATCGTCTCCTCCTTGTCGTCGTCGCGCTGGAAGAGCCGGCCGCCGCAGGCGTCGCAGATGTCGTCCTGCTTGTCGTCGAACTCGACGTGCCAGATGCGTCCGCACTGGCTGCAGGTACGCCGCCCGGCGAGCCGCCGTACCACTTCCTCGTCGTCCACGACGAGCTCCAGGACGATGTCAAGCCCGGTGCCCCACTCCTCCAGCATCTTCTTCAGGATCTCGGCCTGGGGCACGTTCCTGGGGAAGCCGTCGAGCAGGAAACCGTCCCGCGCGTCGTCCTCGGAGAGGCGGTCGCGGACCATGGCGATCGTGACCTCGTCGGGTACGAGGTCGCCGCGGTCCATGTATTCCTTGGCGAGCTTGCCGAGATCCGTGCCGCCCGACACGTTGGCACGGAAGATGTCACCTGTCGAGATTTTCGGGATGGACAGGTTCGATGCGATGAACTGGGCCTGCGTCCCCTTGCCCGCTCCGGGGGGCCCGACCAGGACGACACGCACTACTTCAGGAAACCCTCGTAGTTGCGCTGCTGTAGCTGGCTCTCGATCTGCTTCACGGTGTCAAGCCCAACACCAACCATGATCAGAATGCTCGTCCCTCCGAACGGGAAGTTCTGACTCGCACCGGCCACCGCGAGTGCGACGATCGGCACCATCGAGATCAGGCCCAGATACAGCGCACCCGGTGCGGTGAGACGAGTGAGCACATAGTTGAGGTACTCAGCCGTCGGCCGGCCCGGACGAATGCCCGGGATGAACCCACCGTACTTCTTCATGTTGTCGGCGACTTCAACGGGGTTGAAGGTAATGGACACGTAGAAGTAGGTGAAGAACACGATCAGGAGGAAGAACGTGATCATGTAGACCGGAGTGTCGCCCGTGACCAGGTTCTCCGAGATCCACTGGATGACGACGTTCGGGTTCTCCGAGGTCGCGAACAGCGTGGTGAGAAGCTGCGGGAGGTAGAGCAGCGACGAGGCGAAGATGACCGGGATGATGCCGGCCTGGTTGACCTTGAGCGGGATGTAGGTGGAGGTGCCGCCGTACATCCGGCGACCGACCATGCGCTTGGCGTACTGCACCGGGATGCGGCGCTGCGCCTGCTCCACGAACACCACCGCGGCGATCATGAAGACGCCGACGACCATCACCGCGGCGAAGGTGAAGGCGCTCTGGCGGTAGATGTTGAGCAGCTCCGAGGGGAAGACCGCGATCACCTGGGTGAAGATCAGCAGCGACATGCCGTTGCCGACGCCGCGGTCGGTGATCAGCTCGCCCAGCCACATGATCACGGCGGTGCCCGCGGTCATCGTGATGACCATGGTGACGACCGTGAACACCTCGTCGTTGAGGAGGACGTCCTCCTGGCACTGCGGGAAGAGCTGGCCGGTACGGGCCAGGGCCACGAACGCCGTGGACTGGAGCACGGCCAGGCCGATGGTGAGGTACCGGGTGTACTGCGTGATCTTGGCGGTACCGGCCTGGCCCTCCTTCTTCAGGGCCTCCAGCCGGGGGATCACCACGACGAGGAGCTGCAGGATGATGCTCGCCGTGATGTAGGGCATGATGCCGAGGGCGAACACTGAAAGTTTCAGCAGCGCGCCGCCACTGAAAAGCTGCACCATGCCGTAGATGTTGCCGGCGTCGCCCGCTTGGGCCTGTTCCAGACAGCGCCGGACGTTCTCGGCGTTGACGCCGGGAGTCGGAAGCACCGAGCCGAGCCGGAACAGCGCGATGATGCCCAAGGTGAAGAGCAACTTCTTGCGCAGGTCCGGCGTACGGAACGCTCGGGTAATCGCGGTCAGCACGGTCCCTCCTGCGCGCCTGAAAGGCGGTATCGGTCAGCGATGGTGCGGGGGTGGTCCATCAGAGGTCTCTGTCATCGAGCTTGTCAGACGCAGGCGCCCCGCAAAGCCATCCTGACGGGTAAACCCTTCAAGGAGTCTTCAGGAAACGCCCAGCGCCCCCGAACTCTAACGCACCAGGGGCGCGGGAGCCCATAACGAGCCCCCGCGCCTCTTGTAGCGGATTAGAGCTCAGTGGTCGAGCCCCCGGCCGCGGAGATCTTCTCCTTGGCGCTGGCCGAGAAGGCATGCGCCTGCACGTTCAACGCAACGGAGATCTCACCGGTTCCGAGGACCTTGACCAACTGGTTCTTCCGGACCGCGCCCTTGGCGACCAGCGTCTCGACGGTGACGTCGCCACCCTCGGGGAACAGCTCGCCGAGCTTGTCCAGGTTGACGACCTGGTAGGTCGTCTTGAACAGGGCGTTGGAGAAACCCTTCAGCTTCGGCAGCCGCCGCTGGAGCGGGACCTGGCCGCCCTCGAAGCCGAACGGGGTCGTCTTCCTCGCCTTGGTGCCCTTCGTACCACGACCGGCGGTCTTGCCCTTGGACGCCTCGCCGCGACCCTTGCGGATCTTGGCCTTGTTGGCGCCCGGCGCGGGCCGCAGGTCGTGGATGCGGAGCGGGGTGTTCTCAGACATGACTAGTCGACCTCTTCCAATTCGACGAGGTGCGACACCACGGCGACCATGCCCCGGATCTCGGGACGGTCCTCCTTGACGACGACATCGCCGATGCGCTTCAGGCCAAGCGAACGCAGCGAGTCGCGCTGGTTCTGCTTGCCGCCGATCTTCGAGCGGACCTGAGTGATCTTCAGACGAGCCATCGTCAGCTCACCGCCTTCGCCGCCGCGGCGGCCTCGGCCAGGCCCTCGGCGCGCGCCTTCAGCATGGCCTTGGGCGCGACGTCCTCGATCGGCAGGCCACGGCGGGCGGCGATCTCCTCGGGCCGCGACAGGCCCTTCAGCGCCGACACGGTGGCGTGCACGATGTTGATCGGGTTGTCGGAGCCGAGCGACTTCGACAGCACGTCGTGGATGCCGGCGCACTCCAGCACCGCGCGCACCGGGCCACCCGCGATGACACCGGTACCGGCCGAGGCCGGACGCAGCAGCACGACGCCGGCGGCGTCCTCGCCCTGCACGGTGTGCGGGATGGTGCCCTGGATGCGCGGCACCTTGAAGAAGTGCTTCTTGGCCTCCTCGACGCCCTTGGCGATGGCCGCGGGCACCTCCTTGGCCTTGCCGTAGCCGACACCGACCAGGCCGTTGCCGTCGCCGACGACGACCAGGGCGGTGAAGCTGAAGCGCCGGCCGCCCTTGACGACCTTCGCCACTCGGTTGATCTTCACGACGCGCTCGATGTACGAGACGCCCTTGTCTGCGGCACCCCCGCGGCGATCGTCACGACGGTCCCGCCGCTCGCCACCGCCGCCGGCACCGCGACGCGGAGCTGCAGCCATCAGTGGTTCCTCTTCTCGTTGCTCATTCGTCGGGTGGTCATCAGAACTGCAACCCACCCTCACGGGCACTGTCCGCGAGGGCCGCGATGCGGCCCGCGTAACGGTTGCCACCGCGGTCGAACACGACGGCGGTGATCCCGGCGGCCTTGGCCCGCTGAGCGAGAAGCTCGCCGACCTTCTTCGCCTTCTCGGTCTTGTCCCCCTCGGCGTTACGCAGCGAGGCGTCCATGGTGGACGCGCTCACCAGCGTGTGCCCCTGGGAGTCGTCGATGATCTGAACGAACATGTGCCGCGTCGAGCGGTTGACGACGAGGCGCGGGCGCTCCGTCGTACCGACGACCTTCTTGCGGACGCGGGTGTGACGGCGGGCCCGCGAGACGGCGCGGGCGGCCGTGTGCTTGCCGTACGCCCTCTTGAGAGCCATGCCTACTTACCAGCCTTTCCGACCTTGCGGCGGATAACTTCGCCCTGGTAGCGCACTCCCTTGCCCTTGTACGGGTCGGGCTTGCGCAGCTTGCGGATGTTCGCGGCGACCTCGCCGACCTTCTGCTTGTCGATGCCGTCGACATGGAACAGGGTCGGCCGCTCGACGCGGAAGGTGATGCCCTCGGGGGCGTCCACGATCACCGGGTGGCTGAAGCCCAGCGAGAACTCCAACTGCGTCGGGCCCTTGGCCTGGACGCGGTAGCCGACGCCGACGATCTCCAGCGTCTTGGAGTAGCCCTGGGTCACGCCGGCCACCATGTTGGCGATCAGCGTGCGGGACAGGCCGTGCAGCGCACGCACCCGGTTCTCGTCGTTCGGGCGGGTGACGGTGATCGCACCGTCATCGCCGCGGCTGACCTCGATCGGCTCCGCGACGGTGTGCGAGAGCGTGCCCTTGGGCCCCTTGACCGTGACGGCCCGGCCGTCGATCGCGATGTCCACACCGCTCGGTACGGGGATGGGCAGCCGTCCGATTCGCGACATGCTGGGTTCCTCCCCTCGTTACCAAACGTAGGCGAGGACTTCCCCGCCCACGCCACGCTTGCTGGCCTGCTTGTCGGTCATCAGGCCGGCGGACGTCGAGATGATCGCGACGCCCAGGCCGCCCAGAACCCGGGGCAGGTTGTCCTTCTTTGCATAGACCCGCAGACCGGGCTTCGACACCCGGCGCAGGCCCGCGATGGACCGCTCGCGGCTCGGCCCGAACTTCAGCTCGATCACGAGCTTCTTGTCCTTGGCCTCAGCACCCTCGACAGTCCAGGACTGCACGTACCCCTCCTGCTGGAGGATCTCGGCGATGTGCGCCTTGATCTTCGAGTACGGCATCGACACGCTGTCGTGGTAGGCCGAGTTCGCGTTACGCAGACGCGTCAGCATGTCTGCGATCGGGTCGGTCATCGTCATGGCCGGTGGCCCTCCCCGCCGCGGTTTCCTCTTCGGACCTACGGCGTGGTCGTGGGCGCCGATGGCTCAGCGCCCGGTTGATATGACTATCTGGTTCGCCGGTGCCGCTCGCGGGCTACCAGCTCGACTTGGTGATGCCCGGCAGCTCGCCGCGGTGCGCCATCTCACGGAAGCACACGCGGCACAGGCCGAACTTGCGGTAGACGGCCCGCGGGCGCCCGCAGCGCGAGCAGCGGGTGTAGGCCCGGACCTCGAACTTGGCCTTGCGCGCCGCCTTGGCGATCAGCGCCTTCTTCGCCATGTCGCTTCTCCTCTTACGCTTCCTTGAACGGGAACCCGAGGAGCCTCAGCAGCGCCCGGCCCTGCTCGTCGTTCTTGGCGGTGGTCACCACGGTGATGTCCATGCCGCGCTGCCGGTCCACCCGGTCCTGGTCCACCTCGTGGAACATGACCTGCTCGGTCAGGCCGAACGTGTAGTTGCCGTTGCCGTCGAACTGCTTGGGCGACAGGCCGCGGAAGTCGCGGATACGGGGCAGCGCCAGCGAGAGCAGGCGGTCCAGGAACTCCCACATCCGGTCGCCGCGCAGCGTGACGTGCGCGCCGATCGGCATGCCCTCGCGCAGCTTGAACTGCGCGATGGACTTGCGGGCGCGGGCCACGGCCGGCTTCTGACCGGTGATCGCGGTGAGGTCGCGGACGGCACCCTCGATGAGCTTGGAGTCGCGAGCCGCCTCGCCGACGCCCATGTTCACCTTGATCTTGGTGATCGTGGGCACCTGCATGATGTTCTCGATGCCGAACTCCTCGCGCAGCTTCGCGATGATCTCCTCGCGGTAGCGCTGCTTGAGACGCGGGATCGGGCGCGCTTCAGTCGTCGTGGTCATCACTTGTCCTCACCCGACTCGTCGGCCGCGGTGTCCTTGGCCTTCTCGTCCTTGGGCTTTTCATCCTTGAGCTTCTTGACGTTGCTCACGTGGATGGGGGCCTCCATGGTCTGCACGCCGCCGGTCTTGGCGCCGCGAGGACCCTGGTGGGTCTCCTTGGCGTGCTTCTTGATCATGTTCACGCCCTCGACCACCACGCGCTGCTCGCGCGGGTAGGCGGCGATCACACGGCCCTTGGACCCCTTGTCCTTGCCGGCGATGACCTGGACCAGGTCACCCTTCTTCACATGCAGCTTCGGCATTACAGCACCTCCGGAGCGAGCGAGATGATGCGCATGAACTTCTTCTCACGCAGCTCGCGGCCGACCGGGCCGAAGATACGCGTGCCCCTGGGGTCGCCGCTGTCCTTGATGATGACCGCGGCGTTCTCGTCGAAGCGGATGTAGGAGCCGTCCGGACGGCGGCGCTCCTTGCGGGTGCGCACCACGACGGCCTTGACGACCTCACCCTTCTTGACGCCGCCGCCGGGAAGGGCGTCCTTCACCGTGGCGACGATGACGTCGCCGATACCCGCGTAGCGCCGGCCCGAGCCGCCGAGCACGCGGATGCAGAGGATCTCCTTGGCACCCGTGTTGTCGGCGACCTTGAGCCGCGACTCCTGCTGGATCACGTCAACTCCTGTGTGTCGCGCCGGTTCTCACCGTCTGGCGGTGAGCCTGGCGGAACCTGCTGTGGTCTTTTTCCCTCGGCGACAGCCGCCCTGACCGCTGCCAGGACCCCGCCGCCGCGGGCGGCGCGCCACTCCCGCGTACGCGGGGCGCGGCGCGCCCTTGGACGCCTCCGTGGGGGCGGACCCCCACGGGACGCGTGTTCAGCCCGTGCTGCGCACAGGCGGGTTTACTTGGCCTTCTCCAGGATCTCCACGACGCGCCAGCGCTTGGTCGCCGACAGCGGGCGGGTCTCCATGAGAAGGACGCGGTCGCCGATGCCACACTCGTTGGCCTCGTCGTGCGCCTTGTACTTGGTGGTGCGGCGGATGACCTTGCCGTACAGCGGGTGCTTAACGCGGTCCTCGACGGCGACGACGACGGTCTTGTCCATCTTGTCGCTGACGACCAGGCCCTCGCGCGTCTTGCGGTAGTTACGCTGCGCGGTCACGGTGTCCTGCTGCTCGGTGGTCTCAGCCATCGCTCGGCTCCTTCACTTCCGTGATGATGCCAAGCTCCCGCTCCCGCATCACGGTGTAGATACGGGCGATCTCACGGCGTACGGCGCGGAGCCGCCCGTGGCTCTCCAACTGGCCGGTCGCAGCCTGGAAGCGGAGGTTGAACAGCTCCTCCTTCGCCTCCTTCAGCTTGTTGACCAGCTCATCCTTGTCTTGCTGCCGCAGCTCGGCGGCGGTCAGGCCCTGTGCCATCACGCCTCACCCACTTCACGCTTCACGAACCGGCACTTCATCGGGAGCTTGTGCATCGCACGCCGCATCGCCTCGCGGGCGACCGGCTCGGCGACACCCGAGAGCTCGAACATGACCCGGCCCGGCTTGACGTTGGCGATCCACCACTCCGGCGAGCCCTTACCGGAACCCATACGGGTCTCGGCCGGCTTCTTGGTCAGCGGGCGGTCGGGGTAGATGTTGATCCACACCTTGCCGCCTCGGCGGATGTGCCGGGTCATGGCGATACGAGCGGACTCGATCTGGCGGTTGGTCACGTAGCTGTGCTCAAGCGCCTGGATGCCGTACTCGCCGAAGACGACCCTCGTGCCGCCCTTGGCCATGCCGTGACGGTCGGGCCGGTGCTGCTTACGGTGCTTGACCCTGCGCGGGATCAGCATGGTCAGCTCCCTTCAGCACCCGGCTGCTCCGCCGGGCCGGACTCGGGCGCCCCGGCGGGCGCGGTTGACTCGGTCTTCGGGCCGCGACCGCCGCCGCGCGGGCCGCCGTCGCGACCGCCACGGCCGCCACGGCCGCGCTGCGGCCGGTCCGTACGGTCCCGCCGCTGCCCGGCGCGCGCGCCCGCCGCGGCGGCCTCGCGCTCGGCCCGGGAGGTCGGGGCCTCACCCTTGTAGATCCACACCTTCACGCCGATCCGGCCGAAGGTGGTACGGGCCTCGTAGAACCCGTAGTCGATGTCGGCGCGGAGCGTGTGCAGGGGCACGCGGCCCTCGCGGTAGAACTCCGAGCGGGACATCTCGGCGCCGCCGAGGCGACCCGAGCACTGCACCCGGATGCCCTTGGCGCCGCTCTTCATCGCCGACTGCATCGCCTTGCGCATGGCCCGCCGGAACGACACACGGCTGGACAGCTGCTCGGCGACGCCCTGGGCGACGAGCTGGGCGTCGATCTCGGGGTTCTTCACCTCGAGAATGTTGAGCTGAACCTGCTTCTTGGTCAGCTTCTCCAGATCGCCACGGATACGGTCCGCCTCGGCGCCGCGGCGGCCGATGACGATGCCCGGCCTCGCGGTGTGGATGTCGACCTGAACGCGGTCGGTGGTGCGCTCGATCTCCACCTTGGAGATGCCGGCCCGCTCCATGCCGCGCTGCAGCATCCGGCGGATCGCCACGTCCTCGGCGACGTAGCTCTTGTAGAGCTTGTCGGCGTACCACCGGCTCTTGAAGTCGGTCGTGATGCCGAGGCGGAACCCGTGCGGGTTAACCTTCTGGCCCACTAGCGGGTCCTTCCCTTCGGCTTGCCCTGGCCATCGGGCCGGGACTCGACGATCACTGTGATGTGGCTCGTCCGCTTGTTGATCCGATAGGCACGGCCCTGGGCGCGGGGACGGAACCGCTTGAGCGTCGGCCCCTCGTCAACCCACGCCCGGCTCACCACCAGCGTCTCGCGGTCGAGCTTGAAGTTGTGCTCGGCGTTCGCCACGGCGCTCGAAAGCACCTTGTAGACGGGCTCGCTCGCCGCCTGGGGAGCGAACTGCAGCACGGCCTGCGCCTCCGAAGCGGGCAGCCCGCGAATGAGGTCCACCACGCGGCGGGCCTTCTGGGGCGTGACACGGACGAACCGCGCCTGAGCCCTGGCTTCCATCGCTTACTCCTCTTGAATGCTCTTCGAAGGCTGCTACCGCCGGCTGCGGCGGTCTTCCTTGACGTGGCTGCGGAAGGTCCGCGTGGGAGCGAACTCGCCGAGCTTGTGTCCGATCATCGACTCGGTGATGAACACCGGGACGTGCTTGCGGCCGTCGTGCACGGCGATCGTGTGGCCGATCATGTCGGGCACGATCATGGAGCGCCGCGACCACGTCTTGATGACGTTCTTGGTCCCCTTTTCGTTCTGGGCGTCCACCTTCTTCATCAGGTGGTCGTCCACGAAGGGGCCCTTCTTAAGGCTACGTGGCATTCTGGCTGCTCCTACCGCTTCTTCCTCTTGCTCCTACGCCGGATGATCAACCGGTCGCTGGCCTTGTTCGCCTGGCGGGTGCGACCCTCGGGCTTGCCCTTGGGGTTCACCGGGTGACGACCGCCGGAGGTCTTGCCCTCACCACCACCGTGCGGGTGGTCGATCGGGTTCATGGCCACACCGCGGACGGTCGGGCGCTTGCCCTTCCAGCGGTTGCGGCCCGCCTTGCCGATGTTGATGTTGGCCTGCTCGGCGTTGCCGACCTGGCCCACGGAAGCGCGGCAGCGCACGTCCACCATGCGCATCTCACCGGAGGGCATGCGCAGCGTGGCGTACTGGCCCTCCTTGGCGAGGAGCTGGATCTGCGCGCCCGCGGAGCGGCCCAGCTTGGCGCCACCGCCCGGCCGCAGCTCCACCGCGTGGATGAAGGTACCGGTCGGGATGTTGCGCAGCGGCAGGCAGTTGCCCGGCTTGATGTCGGCCGCGGGGCCGTTCTCGATGACGTCCCCCTGCTTGATGCCGGTCGGCGCGATGATGTAGCGCTTCTCGCCGTCGGCGTAGTGCAGCAGCGCGATGCGGGAGGTCCGGTTCGGGTCGTACTCGATGTGCGCGACCTTCGCCGGGATGCCGTCCTTGTCGTTGCGCCGGAAGTCGATGATCCGGTACGCGCGCTTGTGGCCGCCGCCCTGGTGGCGCGCGGTCACCCGGCCGTGAACGTTGCGGCCGCCCTTGCTGTGCAGGGGGGCAAGCAGCGACTTCTCGGGCGTGCTGCGCGTGATCTCGGCGAAGTCCGAGACACTGGCGCCGCGCCGACCCGGGGTCGTCGGCTTGTACTTACGGATGCCCATCTTTTTCGTTCATCCTTGTTCGTCGTGGACCATCCCCGCGGGAGCGGGGAGAACTCAGCCGATCTGGCCGAAGATGTCGATACGGTCGCCCTCGACCAGGCTCACGATCGCTCGCTTGGTGTCGGGACGCTTCCCGTAACCGGTACGGGTGCGCTTGCGCTTGCCCTGCCGGTTGATGGTGTTCACGCTGGTGACCTTGACCCCGAAGATCTGCTCGACGGCGATCTTGACCTGGGTCTTGTTCGCGGTCTTCTTCACCAGGAACGTGTACTTGTTGTGCTCGTCGATCAGGCCGTAGCTCTTCTCCGAGACGATCGGCTTGATGATGACGTCACGCGGGTCGGCGACCCGCTCCAGCTTGCCCGTGACCTTGTCCATCAGGCGTCGTCCTTCCCGCTCTCGGCACCGCCGCTCGCGGACAGCCGCGCCACGACCTGGTCGTACGCCTCCTGCGTGAAGACCACGTCGTCATGGCAGAGCACGTCGTAGGTGTTGAGCTGGCCCGCGTCCAGGAGGTGGACCTCGGGCGCGTTGCGCAGGCTGAGCCAGGTGAGCTCGTCGCCCTCGTCGACCACGACGAGGACGCTGCGGGCCTGCGTGATCTTCCGCAGCGACTGCAGGGCCGCCTTGGTCTTGGGGGTGTCGCCGGTGACCAGCGAGCTGACCACGTGCACACGCCCGCCGGCGGCGCGGTCGGACAGCGCGCCGCGCAGGGCCGCGGCCTTCATCTTCTTCGGCGTGCGCTGGCTGTAGTCGCGCGGCACGGGGCCGTGGACCACGCCACCACCGGTGAACTGCGGCGCGCGGGTCGAGCCCTGGCGGGCCCGGCCGGTGCCCTTCTGGCGGTACGGCTTCTTGCCGCCGCCGCGGACCTCGCCGCGGGTCTTGGTCTTGTGGGTGCCCTGCCGGCGCGCGGCGAGCTGGGCGACGACGACCTGGTGGATCAACGGGATGTTGACCTTGGCGCCGAAGATGTCCTCCGGCAGCTCGACCGTGCCCGTCTTGGCACCGCTGGCGTCGAGGACGTCTACGGAACTCACTTCACAGCCCCCTTCTTGGCAGCGGTGCGGATGAGGACCAGGCTCCCGTTGGGGCCGGGAATCGCACCCTTGATCAGGATGAGGTTCTTCTCGGCGTCCACGGAGTGCACCTTCAGGCTCTGGACGGTGGTGCGGACGTTGCCCATCCGACCGGCCATGCGCAGGCCCTTGAACACGCGGCCCGGGGTGGCGCAGCCGCCGATGGAGCCCGGCGAGCGGTGCTTGCGCTGCGTACCGTGGGAGGCGCCCAGACCGCCGAAGCCGTGGCGCTTCATGACGCCGGCGAAGCCCTTGCCCTTGCTCTTGCCCGTCACGTCGACGAACTGGCCGGCCTCGAAGGTGTCGGCCAGGACCTCCTGGCCGATCGTGTACTCGCTCGCGTCGTCCGTACGGATCTCCGCGAAGTAGCGGCGCGGGGTGATGTCGTGCTTGCGCAGGTAGTCACCCAGGGGCTTGTTGACCTTGCGCGGGTCCACCTGGCCGAAACCGAGCTGGATGGCGGAGTAGCCGTCGCGCTCCTCGGTGCGGACCCGGGTCACCACACACGGACCGGCCTCGACCACGGTCACCGGGACGATCCGGTTGTCCGCGTCGAAGACCTGGGTCATGCCGAGCTTCTTGCCCAGGACGCCCTTGATCTGCTTAGCCATGTCAGTGCGTTCCCTCAGAGCTTGATCGAGATGTCAACGCCGGCGGGGAGGTCGAGCCGCATGAGCGAGTCGACGGTCTTCGGCGTCGGGTCGATGATGTCAATCAGCCGCTTGTGCGTGCGCATCTCAAAGTGCTCGCGGCTGTCCTTGTACTTGTGCGGCGAGCGGATGACGCAGTACACGTTCTTCTCGGTCGGCAGCGGCACCGGGCCCGCGACCTTCGCTCCGGTACGCGTCACCGTCTCGACGATCTTCTTGGCCGAGCTGTCGATGACCTCGTGGTCATAGGCCTTAAGCCGGATGCGGATCTTCTGTCCCGCCATAGTGGCCTCGGTGTCCTTCGCTGTCGTCCTGTAAAAGCTTCGTGCGGCGGTCGCCGCTGTAGGTGGCCCCGGCCGACGCCCTCCGTGATCTTGCAGGCGTTTCGAGCGAGTCGAAACCGCTGCGAGATCACGGCCGGGGCGGGCTGGGCCGTGAGGACCCGCTCATGGGGATGGGGTCCTCTCGTGGTTCGGCGGTCGGCCCCTTGCGAGGGCCGACCGCCGCCCCGCGGTCGTGCTACTTGAGGATCTTCGTGACGCGCCCGGCGCCGACGGTCCGGCCACCCTCGCGGATCGCGAACTTGAGGCCTTCCTCCATCGCGATCGGCTGGATGAGCTGGACGGTCATCTCGGTGTTGTCACCGGGCATGACCATCTCGGTGCCCTCGGGCAGGTTGACCACACCGGTCACGTCGGTGGTGCGGAAGTAGAACTGCGGGCGGTAGTTGTTGAAGAACGGCGTGTGCCGGCCGCCCTCGTCCTTGGCCAGGATGTAGACCTGGGCCTCGAACTCGGTGTGCGGGGTGGTCGTGCCCGGCTTGATGACACACTGACCGCGCTCGACCTCCTCACGCTTGATACCGCGCAGGAGCAGACCGACGTTGTCGCCCGCCTGGCCCTCGTCGAGGAGCTTGCGGAACATCTCGACACCGGTGACCGTGGTGGTGGTCTTGGTGTCCTTGATGCCGATGATGTCGACGGTCTCGTTGACCTTGATGACACCGCGCTCGATACGACCGGTCACGACGGTGCCGCGGCCGGTGATCGAGAAGACGTCCTCGATCGGCATGAGGAACGGCTTGTCGGTCTCGCGGACCGGCTCGGGCACGTTCTCGTCAACGGCGTCCATGAGCTCGACGATGCTGTCGGCCCACTTGGCGTCGCCCTCCAGCGCCTTGAGCGCGGAGACGCGGACCACCGGCACGTCGTCGCCGGGGAACTCCTGGGCGGTGAGGAGCTCGCGTACCTCGAGCTCGACGAGCTCCAGGATCTCCTCGTCGTCCACCATGTCGGCCTTGTTCAGGGCCACGACGATGTACGGCACGCCGACCTGGCGGGCCAGGAGCACGTGCTCCTTGGTCTGCGGCATCGGGCCGTCGGTCGCGGCGACCACCAGGATCGCGCCGTCCATCTGGGCGGCACCGGTGATCATGTTCTTCACGTAGTCGGCGTGACCGGGGCAGTCCACGTGGGCGTAGTGGCGCTTCTCGGTCTGGTACTCGACGTGCGCGATGGAGATGGTGATACCGCGGGCCTTCT
Source organism: Thermocatellispora tengchongensis (assembly GCF_014202315.1). GTDB lineage: Bacteria > Actinomycetota > Actinomycetes > Streptosporangiales > Streptosporangiaceae > Thermocatellispora > Thermocatellispora tengchongensis. Next base: position 147,189 of record NZ_JACHGN010000029.1, read on the forward strand.
CCTCGGGAGCCTTGTCAATCTTGTCGAACGGGGTCGACTCGTTGAGCTCCGGGTACCGGTCGTGAAGCACCTTGGTGATCGCCGCGGTCAGAGTGGTCTTGCCGTGGTCGATGTGCCCAATGGTGCCGATGTTCACGTGCGGCTTGGTCCGCTCGAACTTGGCCTTGGCCACTGCTCTGTCTCCTTAGAGATTCTGACTTGACTTGCGTCTTCTCGTTCGGGCTCGGGGCGGGCTGGCTACTCGCCCCGGGCCTTCGCGACGATCTCCTTGGCGATGCCCTCGGGCACTTCTGCGTAGGAGTCGAACTGCATGCTGTAAACGGCCCGGCCCTGGGTCTTGCTGCGCAGGTCACCCACGTAGCCGAACATCTCCGACAGCGGGACGAGGGCCCGGATCACCTTGGCTCCGGCCCGGTCCTCCATCGCCTGGATCTGCCCCCGGCGGCCGTTGAGGTCGCCGATGACGTCACCCATGTAGTCCTCGGGCGTGGTGACCTCTACGGCCATCATCGGTTCGAGGATTACGGCGCTCGCCTTGCGCGCGGCCTCCTTGAAGGCCATCGAGCCGGCGATCTTGAAGGCCATTTCCGACGAGTCGACCTCGTGGAAGGCCCCGTCTTGCAGCGTCACCTTGACGCCGACCATCGGGTAGCCGGCGAGCACGCCGAACTCGGCCGCCTCCTGCGCGCCCGCGTCGACCGACGGGATGTACTCCCGCGGGATGCGGCCACCGGTGACCTTGTTCTCGAACTCGTAGCCGTCGTTGCCCTCGCCAAGGGGCTCCAGGTCGATGATCACGCGCGCGAACTGGCCGGAACCACCGGTCTGCTTCTTGTGCGTGTACTCGACCTTCTCCACCTTGCGGCGGATGGTCTCGCGGTAGGCCACCTGCGGGCGGCCGACGTTGGCCTCGACCTTGAACTCGCGGCGCATCCGGTCGACGAGGATCTCCAGGTGCAGCTCGCCCATGCCCCAGATGACCGTCTGCCCGGTCTCCTCGTCGCGGCGGACCTGGAAGGACGGGTCCTCCTCCGCCAGACGCTGGATCGCGGTGGACAGCTTCTCCTGGTCGCCCTTGGTCTTGGGCTCGATGGCCACGTTGATGACCGGGGCGGGGAAGGTCATGGACTCCAGCACGACCTGGTTGTTCGGGTCGCACAGCGTGTCACCGGTGGTGGTGTCCTTCAGGCCCATCACCGCGACGATCTGACCGGCCGACGCCGACGAGCGCTCCTCGCGCTTGTTGGCGTGCATCTGGTAGATCTTGCCGATCCGCTCCTTCTTGCCCTTGACGGAGTTGGTGACCGCGGTCCCCGCCTCCAGGGTGCCGGAGTAGATCCGGATGTAGGTGAGCCGGCCGAGGTGCTGGTCGCTCATGATCTTGAAGGCCAGCGCGGCGAAGGGCTCGTTCGGGTCGGCGTGACGCTCGATGGCCTCTTCCTCGTTGCCGACCGCGTGGCCCTTGATGGCCGGGATGTCGGTCGGCGCGGGGAGGTAGGCGACGATCGCGTCGAGCAGGGGCTGCACGCCCTTGTTCTTGAACGCGGTGCCGCACAGGACCGGGTTGACGGCGCTGGAGAGCGTGGCCCGGCGGATGGCCGCGACGAGCTGCTCCTCGGTGGGCTCGACGCCCTCCAGGTACAGCTCCATCAGCTCGTCGTCGTTCTCGGCGACGGTCTCGATGAGCTTGTCGCGCCACTCGCGGGCGGCCTCGGCGTGGTCGGCCGGGATGTCGACGGTGTCGTACATCTCGCCCTTGGTCGCCTCGGCGCTCCACACCAGGGCCTTCATCTTCACCAGGTCGATGACGCCCTTGAAGTCGGCCTCGACGCCCAGCGGGAGCTGGATGACCAGCGGCGTGGCGCCCAGACGGGACACGATCATGTCGACGCAACGGTGGAACTCGGCGCCGACGCGGTCCATCTTGTTGACGAAGCAGATGCGCGGGACGCCGTACCGGTCGGCCTGACGCCAGACGGTCTCGGACTGCGGCTCGACGCCGGCGACGGCGTCGAAGACCGCGACCGCACCGTCGAGGACGCGCAGGGAGCGCTCCACCTCGATGGTGAAGTCCACGTGACCGGGCGTGTCGATGATGTTGATCGTGTGATCAAGCCAGCTACAGGTGGTCGCGGCGGAGGTGATGGTGATGCCGCGCTCCTGCTCCTGCTCCATCCAGTCCATCGTGGCAGCGCCCTCGTGGACCTCACCGATCTTGTAGTTGATGCCGGTGTAGAACAGGATTCGCTCAGTCGTCGTGGTCTTGCCCGCGTCGATATGGGCCATGATCCCGATATTGCGGACCTTGGCCAGGTCAAGAGCGGTCGTGGTGGCCACTTCTCTCGCGTCCTCGTCGTCTCTAGAGCTATGGGGCCGCCCGGGGGGTCACCCCGCGCGGCCTATGGTCACTACCAGCGGTAGTGGGCGAAGGCCTTGTTGGACTCGGCCATCTTGTGCGTGTCCTCGCGCCGCTTGACGCTGGCGCCGAGGCCGTTGCTCGCGTCGAGCAGCTCGTTCATGAGCCGCTCGGTCATGGTCTTCTCGCGGCGGGCGCGGCTGTACTGCACCAGCCAGCGCAGCGCCAGCGTGGTGCTGCGCGCCGCGCGCACCTCGACCGGAACCTGGTACGTGGCGCCACCGACGCGGCGGCTGCGCACCTCCAGGGTCGGCTTCACGTTGTCCAGAGCGCGCTTGAGGGTGACCACGGGGTCGTTGCCGGTCTTCTCCCGGCAGCCCTCCAGGGCGTTGTAGACGATGGTCTGGGCGAGGGAACGCTTACCGTTCAGCAGCACCTTGTTGATGAGCGCGGTGACCAGCGGGGAGCTGTACACCGGGTCGGCGGCGAGCTGCCTGCGACCTGCTGGGCCCTTACGCGGCATGTCAGCTCTTCTCCTTCTTCGCGCCGTAACGGCTACGGGCCTGCTTGCGGTTGCGGACACCCTGGGTGTCCAGCGAACCGCGGATGATCTTGTAGCGAACACCCGGCAGGTCCTTCACACGACCGCCACGCACAAGCACGATCGAGTGCTCCTGAAGGTTGTGCCCGACACCCGGGATGTAGGCGGTCACCTCGATACCGTTGGTGAGCCGGACACGCGCGACCTTGCGGAGCGCGGAGTTCGGCTTCTTCGGGGTCGTCGTGTAGACGCGCGTGCAGACTCCGCGCCGCTGCGGGCTCCCCTTGAGCGCAGGCGTCTTGGTCTTACTGACCTTGTCCTGCCGCCCTTTTCGGACGAGCTGCTGAATCGTGGGCACTGCGTCTCCGTTCGTGCTTCGGCCGGTGATTCGTGGATGGTGCGTTTCGCAGGTACTGCCGGTGTCATGACCTGCTCTTTTTCTCTCCCCTCCGGCCCCCGCGCTCGGGCGTGTCGCGCACGTGTCGCACCACACCCCGGCCCAGGCCGGACTAGTGGGAGGAGGTCACGCAGCGCCCGTATCGTGCGCATGCATGAGAGCCCATGAAGCCACGGGCACGAACGAAAAGACTACCCAGCCCATCGCAACACGTCAAAACGCCCGCGTGTCCCGGCCACCGTCGCCGGTGCCCGCGCTAGTTGCCTGCAGTCCTCGTCTTCGCACGGACACCCGCCCGCACGTCCCGCGACCCCGCGACCGGTTCCCTCCGACCGCTACTGGCCCGCGTCAAGTTTACCCGCCCACCCACCCTGCCCGCGCCCTTTCCCCACAACCCCACCGGGCGCGTCCCCCACCCCAACGCCCCTCCCAGGCCGGGGGGCGTATCGGGGGCGTACCCGTGATGCCATGGCACCGGTACACGTGATCAAAAGGGCCCGGCGATCGACGCGAAGCATGTCGGCAGCTCCGGACTCATCTGGATGAGTCGGACACGCTGTGGCTGGATGGGAAGAACAACCGGCCCTGACATGGGGTACGCCGGGCGGGGCGTACGGCGGTGGAAAGGGCGAGGCGCCCGAACCGGACTGGTTCGGGCGCCTCGGTGGTGCCGCGTGTGACCTCGGAAGGACGGTGAAGGTCAGCGGTTGTACTGGCCGAAGTCGTACTCCTCCAGCGGGACGGCCTCGCCGCTGCCGGTGCCGAAGGTGTAGTCGGCCGCGGAGCCGTCGTAGCCGCCGACGGTGTACATCGCGGCCTTGGCCTCCTCGGTGGGCTCGACCCGGATGTTGCGGTACTGGGGCATGCCCGTGCCGGCCGGGATGAGCTTACCGATGATGACGTTCTCCTTCAGGCCGAGCAGGGCGTCGGACTTGGCGTGGATCGCCGCGTCGGTGAGGACCCTGGTCGTCTCCTGGAAGGAGGCCGCCGACAGCCACGACTCGGTGGCCAGCGACGCCTTGGTGATGCCCATGAGGACCGGACGGCCGGAGGCCGGCTGGTCGCCGTTGGCGACGGCCTCGCGGTTGAGGGCCTCGAAGCGGGGCCGCTCGACCAGCTCGCCGGGCAGCAGCTCGGTGTCGCCGGACTCCAGGACGTTCACCCGCTTGAGCATCTGGCGGACGATGATCTCGATGTGCTTGTCGTGGATCGACACACCCTGCGAGCGGTACACCTGCTGGACCTCCGCCACGAGGTGGAGCTGCACGGCCCGGGGGCCGAGGATGCGCAGCACCTCGTTGGGGTTGACCGCGCCGGCGATGAGCTGCTGGCCCACCTCGACGTGCTGGCCCTCGGAGACCAGCAGCCGCGACCGCATGGACACCGGGTAGGCGACCTCGTCGGAGCCGTCGTCGGGAACGATCACGACCTTGCGGGTCTTGTCGGTCTCGTCGATCCGGACCCGGCCGGTGACCTCGCTGATCGGGGCGACACCCTTGGGGATGCGGGCCTCGAACAGCTCCTGGACACGCGGCAGACCGTGGGTGATGTCGGCGCCCGCCACACCACCGGTGTGGAAGGTCCGCATCGTGAGCTGGGTGCCCGGCTCGCCGATGGACTGCGCGGCGATGATGCCGACGGCCTCGCCCACGTCCACGAGCTTGCCGGTGGCCAGCGAACGGCCGTAGCAGGTCGCGCAGACACCGATCTTGGCCTCGCACACCAGCGCGCTGCGCGTACGGACGGTCTGCACGCCCGCCTCGACGAGCGCGGTCACCACGGCGTCGTTGATGTCGGTGCCCTGCGCCGCCACCAGCTTGCCGTCGACCTCGACGTCCTCGGCCAGGATGCGGCCGTGCACGTTGCTCTCGGCGTTCTCGGCCTTGACCAGGTTACCGGCCGCGTCGCGCTCGCCCACGTTCAGCGGGACGCTGCGGTCGGTGCCGCAGTCGATCTCGCGGACGATGACGTCCTGGGCGACGTCCACCAGACGACGGGTCAGGTAACCCGAGTCGGCGGTACGCAGCGCGGTGTCGGCCAGACCCTTCCGCTGACCGTGGGTGGAGATGAAGTACTCCAGCACCGACAGGCCCTCGCGGAAGGAGGACTTGATCGGCCGCGGGATGGTCTCGCCCTTGGTGTTGGACACCAGGCCGCGGATACCGGCGATCTGCCGGACCTGCATCTTGTTACCGCGGGCGCCGGAGTTGACCATCATCCACACGGAGTTGGTCGCCGGGAACGCGTTGACCATGTCGGTCTCGACGTCGGCGGTGGCGTGCGTCCAGATCTCGATGAGCTCCTGGCGGCGCTCCTCGTCGGTGATCAGGCCGCGCTCGTACTCGCGCTGCACCTTGTCGGCGCGCCGCTCGTACGACTCCATGATGCTGGCCTTGTTCGGCGGCGCGACGACGTCCTCGATCGAGATCGTGACGCCGGCGCGGGTCGCCCAGTGGAAGCCCGCGTCCTTCAGCGCGTCCAGCGCCGCCGCGACCTCGACCTTCGGGTAGACCTCCGCCAGCTCGTTCACGATGGCCGACAGCTGCTTCTTGCCGACCTGGTAGTTCACGAACGGGAAGTTGGCCGGGAGGGTCTGGTTGAACAGGCAGCGGCCGAGCGTGGTGGCCAGGCGCAGCGGGTCGCCGGGCTCCCAGCCCTCGGGGGCCTGCCAGCCGCGCGGCGGCGGGACGTCGCGCAGCCGGATCTGGATCTCGGCCTGCATGTCCAGCTCGCGCCGGTCGTAGGCCATGAGGGCCTCGCTGACCGAGCCGAAGACGCGGCCCTCGCCGAGGGCGCCTGGCTTCTGCGTGGTCAGCCAGTACAGGCCGATGACCATGTCCTGGGTGGGCATCGTCACGGGCTTGCCGTCGGCCGGCTTGAGGATGTTGTTGGTCGAGAGCATCAGGATGCGCGCCTCGGCCTGGGCCTCGGCCGACAGCGGCAGGTGCACGGCCATCTGGTCGCCGTCGAAGTCCGCGTTGAACGCGGTGCAGACGAGCGGGTGGATCTGGATGGCCTTGCCCTCGACGAGCTGCGGCTCGAAGGCCTGGATGCCCAGGCGGTGCAGGGTCGGCGCCCGGTTCAGCAGCACCGGGTGCTCGGTGATGACCTCTTCGAGCACGTCCCACACCACGGGGCGGGCGCGCTCGACCATGCGCTTGGCGGACTTGATGTTCTGCGCGTGGTTGAGGTCGACCAGCCGCTTCATCACGAACGGCTTGAACAGCTCCAGCGCCATCTGCTTGGGCAGGCCGCACTGGTGCAGCTTGAGCTGCGGGCCGACGACGATGACCGAACGGCCGGAGTAGTCGACTCGCTTGCCCAGCAGGTTCTGCCGGAAGCGGCCCTGCTTGCCCTTGAGCATGTCGGACAGCGACTTGAGCGGCCGGTTGCCGGGACCGGTGACCGGGCGACCGCGGCGGCCGTTGTCGAACAGCGCGTCCACGGCCTCCTGCAGCATCCGCTTCTCGTTGTTCACGATGATCTCGGGCGCGCCGAGGTCGAGCAGACGCTTGAGGCGGTTGTTCCGGTTGATGACCCGGCGGTACAGGTCGTTCAGGTCGGAGGTCGCGAACCGGCCACCGTCGAGCTGCACCATCGGGCGCAGGTCCGGCGGGATGACCGGGATGCAGTCCAGCACCATGCCCATGGGCGAGTTGCGGGTGTTGAGGAACGCCGAGACGACCTTGAGCCGCTTGAGGGCGCGGGCCTTCTTCTGGCCCTTGCCGCTGCGGATGGTCTCGCGCAGGTTCTCGGCCTCGGCCTCCAGGTCGAAGTTGCCGAGCCGCTCCTGGATCGCCTGGGCGCCCATGCCACCGCGGAAGTAGCGGCCGAAACGGTCGCGCATCTCGCGGTAGAGCAGCTCGTCGCCTTCGAGGTCCTGGACCTTGAGGTTCTTGAACCGGGTCCAGACCTCCTCCAGCCGGTCCAGCTCGCGCTGGGCCCGGTCGCGGAGCTGACGCATCTCGCGGTCGGCGCCCTCGCGGACCTTGCGGCGCTGGTCGCCCTTGGCCCCGGCGGCCTCCAGCTCGGCCAGGTCGGCTTCGAGCTTCTTCTGCCGGGCCTCGATGTCGGCGTCGCGGCGCTGCTCGATGTGCTGCCGCTCCACGGAGATCTTGGCCTCCAGGGACGGCAGGTCGCGGTCGCGCATCTCGGTGTCGACATGCGTGATCATGTACGCCGCGAAGTAGATGACCTTCTCCAGGTCCTTCGGCGCCAGGTCGAGCAGGTAGCCGAGACGCGACGGCACACCCTTGAAGTACCAGATGTGCGTGACCGGGGCGGCCAGCTCGATGTGGCCCATCCGCTCACGGCGCACCTTGGCCCGGGTCACCTCGACGCCGCAGCGCTCACAGATGATGCCCTTGAACCGCACCCGCTTGTACTTGCCGCAGTAGCACTCCCAGTCGCGGGTCGGACCGAAGATCTTCTCGCAGAAAAGACCGTCCTTCTCCGGCTTGAGGGTGCGGTAGTTGATGGTCTCCGGCTTCTTCACCTCACCGTGAGACCACTGGCGGATATCGTCGGCCGTCGCCAGGCCGATGCGAAGCTCGTCGAAGAAGTTGACGTCGAGCACTTCTTATCCCCTCGCTTGAAAATCAGACCTCTTCGACACTGCTCGGCTCGCGCCGGGACAGGTCGATGCCGAGCTCCTCCGCCGCGCGGAAGACGTCCTCGTCGGTGTCACGCATCTCGATGGACATGCCGTC
>NZ_JACHGN010000030.1 GCF_014202315.1 Thermocatellispora tengchongensis
CACCCGGTTACATTCCGAACCCGGTAGTTAAGCCCTCCAGCGCCGATGGTACTGCACTGGGGACGGTGTGGGAGAGTAGGTCACCGCCGGACAAACATTGATCCGAAAGGAGTCGCCCGACTGGGCGGCCCCTTTCGTGTTTTCCGGCACGGGTTGGGCCTTCTGGCGCTGGTGGGGGGCGCGATCGGGAGGTTGGGGCACGATCGGGGCCGTGGCGGTTCTTCGGGTGTGCCGGCCGATTCAGATGCGGTCGTGCGGCGAAAGGGGGCCCTCCTACAGGGGTTCCTTCTGCAGGGGTTCCTTCTGCAGGGTCACTCCTGCGGCGAATGTGCTGCCGACGGGAGGTGCGGTCGTCTGGGGGCGGTCGTGCGGGGAAATCCAGCCCTGCGGCCAATCCAGCCCTGCGGCCAATCCAGCCCTGCGGCCTCCGGCCCTGCGGCCAATTCGGCCCTGTGGGGAGTGCGGCAGTGTGGGAACGAGGTTGTGCGGTACCCCTCCTGCCGGGGCAGGTGCAGGGCGAGTCGGCGCTCTGCCTCACAGGGGCGATAGCGCACGCATCCCGGAGCCCTGCGGCCTCTCCACCCGGATGGCAGTGCCGGAGAACGGCCAGAACGGGCTCCCGCCTCCAAACCCCCCTGGCTCCATCCCCGCGGCCGGCCCTGGTGGGCACGCGCGGGCGTCGGTCGGCTCCATGTGCGACGTCACGCGAAGTGTCGTAGGCGGCGAGCACAACTCGCTCGTCGAGCCGTCCCGCCGGGTATCGCCGAACCGGGCCCATGGAAGCGGCGCTCATTCGCGGCGGCACCCGGGGCAGGCGCCCTCATATCGGAAGCACGCCGCCCAGAGCCACCATGCTCGTCGGGTACACACCGGCGGGCCCCACATCCCCCGGCGGGGGGCGCACTCCCCGCAGGGCCACGTTCGCCCCACGACGGTGCTCCGGTTCCGGGACGGGAGTTCCAAAGGGGATCGGATGGGCAGAGGGATCGTGTCTGAGTGGGATGCGAACCTGGAGGCGGGTTGTGGCGTCTAAGCGGGTAGCAGGGTGCGGAATGGTGCCTTGACAGGAGGTGTCGTGACGCGATTTGCCGGTTGTAATTGGACGCCGTCGTGGAACCGGGCGTCATTGGCGCCGATCGCCGTAGGTGAGCGTATGTTGTCGGCGGGTGATGTGCGCAGGTCGGAGTGGGTGCGGCTACGCTGGAAAAGATGCTCGGGGCGGCTGGTACGGCCGGGGGCGCTGAGCGGGGCGGGTTATCGGGGGTCGCGGATAACCGGTCGAGCGCGAGAGGCGCGACCGTACAAAATGGAAAAAGCGTTGGGCGTGTCGCGCGGCGGGCGCTGAATCGTCGGTTACCGTCCATTGTGTCGGGACTCGCCGGATGCGGCGCGTTCCTGAGGAAAGGACATGCCGATGGGGGCAGTGCGCAAGGTGGCGACCTACCTTGGCCTGGGCGGAGTCGACCAGTACGACGAGGCCTATGACTACGACGGCGTCGAGGAGGACGAGTGGATGCCCGCAGCCGAGCGGGCGGCTCGCCGCTGGCAGTCTGTCGAGGAGCCCGCGCGGATCGTGATGCTGCGGCCGACGCAGTACAGTGACGCGCCGACCATCGGAAGGCACTTCCGCGAGGGTAAGAGCGTGATCATGGATGTGAGCGGCATGCCCATGGCGGAGGCGACCCGGATGGTCGATTTCGCGGCCGGTCTCGCCTACGGATGCGAGGGGCGGATCGAGCGGATCGCGGAGAAGGTGTTCCTGCTCACGCCGGTGGACGTGGAGGTCACCAGCGAGTAAGGGCAGTCCGCCCGGGGTCGGGGGGCTCGTGGGCGGACTGCTCTGTTTATGCGGCTCTGGGGCCGCGGCGAATCAGCCTGGTCAGTTCGGCCAGGTCGGTGGCCGCGGCCTTTTCCTTTTCCGCGGCCTCGCGGGCGTACTCGTGCAGGGCCCAGACCGCGCCCTCGGCCAGCTCACGCAGCTCGCTGAGCTGGGAGGCGACGTACTGCTCGTCGGCCTCCTGCTGCAGCCGGGCGCGGTGCAGCAGGTAGGCGCCGGCCGCGCCCAGGACCACGGCGGCGACCAGCAGCAGGAGCGTGGTGACGAAGGCGGCCAGCAGGGCCACGGCGCCGCTGCCCAGCGCGGCGTAGGCGGGCCACCACTGGTGCGGGCGCCGGGGCACGCCCTGCGCGCCGATCCGGGCCTCCGCCGAGGCCAGGGAGGCCGGGTCGGGGCCTTCGGGGCGCAGGACGACGTCGTGGCCCAGGATCGGGATGGTCACGGTGGAGGGCGGGTCGAGGTGGGTGGCCTGGGCCAGTTCCTCGGCCACCCGGCGCACGATCGGGGCCACGACGTGCAGCGCGCAGGCCGCCAGATCGGGGTCGGCGCCGGGGCTGAGGTCGTCCAGCAAGTGGGAGGTGAGCGTGCCCATCGGGCGTTCGGGGCCGCCGGAGCCGACCAGCATGCGCAGCACCGCGAGGGGTTCGTCGTGGGAGGAGGCGGCGGGCGTGCGGGAGCCGTCGCCGGGCCGTCGTGGCGCGGTGATCTCGGCGCACCGGCCGCGCAGCCGGGCGAGCCGGGCCGCGGCCTGGGCCGGACGGGCCAGCGCGGGGATCTCGGCCAGTTCCGGGAAGTCGGCGAAGGAGCGCGGCACCACGACGGCGGGCTCGCTGGGCACCAGGGAGCCGAGCCAGCGGTCGGCATCCACCTTGGCGGGCACGGCCACCGCGTCGAGCTTGCGCAGCACGAAGATCTTGCCCGCCGGCCCGTACGCCCCCCGCGCCGCGGCCACCCACAGCGCCCGCTGCCCGTGCGTGACCGGCCCCTCGGCGGACAGGTCGCCGAAGGCGATGCCGAGCCACGAGGCGTGGATGCGGTCGCCCTGACCGGCGACGGCGAGCGCCAGGCACAGGAACAGCGCCGTACGCCGCTCGTCGCGCTGCGCGGCCCGGGTCAGCGCCTCCAGGGCCTCCTCACCGGCGGTGATCGCCATGAGGGCTTCGATGGCCGGCGGCAGCCAGTAGCCCTCGACGTCGTTGATCCTGGGGAGGGCGAACGGCGTGGTGCCGCCGGCTGCGAGGTGCGCGAGGAGCGCTTCGGCGCTGCGTTGCAGTTCCGTCGCGGCGCGCGGGCTCGCGGTCAGATCCATGCTCAATGCGGAGAACTCCCCGACACGTTTGGGAGCGCCCGGACATGGGAGACCCCAGCCGGTGTCTCACGCCGGACATTCCAATGACCGCGCAAAGCCTAACCCGGCCTCTCTTCATGTCCACGGAGGCGCGCCCGGAGCCCTGTTTTCCGGCATTCACGGCGAGCCGGTCCACATCCGCTCCGGGCGGCCTGGTCGTCGTCGGTCACATGCGGCTGGGCACCTGGACGCCCAGCAGGCCGAGGCCGGTCTCCAGGACCTTGAGCGTCAGCGCGCACAGCGCCAGCCGGGATGCCCGGGTCTCGGCCGGGACGTCGTCGCGCAGCACCGGGCACTTCTCGTAGAAGCCGGTGAACGCGGTCGCGGTGTCGAACAGGAACCCGCACAGCCGGTGCGGCTCGGACGCGTCGGCGACCTGCTGCACCACCGCGCCGAAGCCGAGCAGTTGCAGCGCCAGGGCGCGCTCGGCCGGCTCGCCGAGCACGATCGGGCCGGTCGCGGTCTCGGGGTCGATGCCGCCCTTGCGGAAGATCGAGCGTACGCGGGCCGCGGCGTACTGCAGGTAGGGGGCGGTGTTGCCGGTGAAGGCGAGCATGCGGTCGAAGTCGAAGATGTACTCGCTGTCGTGGCTGACCGACAGGTCGGCGTACTTCACCGCGCCCATGCCCACGGCCTGGGAGATCTCGGCCTGGGTCTCCTCGTCGTAGCCGCGGGCGGCGATGGCGGCCGAGGCCCGCTCGACCGCCTCGTCGAGGAGGTCCATCAGCTTGACCGACTCGCCGGAGCGGGTCTTGAACCGGCGGCCGTCGGCGCCGAGCATCATGCCGATCTGGACGTGCTCGGCGGAGACGGTCTCGGGCAGCCAGCCCGCCAGCCGGGCCGCGGCGAAGACCATCTGGAAGTGCAGCGCCTGGTCGGCGCCCACGACGTACAGGATGCGGTCGGCCTTGAGGTCGTGCACCCGGTAGCGGATCGCGGCGAGGTCGGTGGTGGCGTAGCCGTAGCCGCCGTCGCTCTTGCGGATGATCAGCGGCAGCGGCTTGTCGTCGCTGCCGGTGAACCCGGGCGGGAACACGCACAGCGCGCCCTCGCTGACCACCGCCACGCCGGCGGCCTCCAGGTCGTCGCAGACCGTGGCCAGCATCGGGTTGTACATGCTCTCGCCGGCGATGTCGTCGTCGGTGAGGGTGACGCCGAGCATGGCGTAGACCTTGTTGAAGTAGCGGATGGTGGCGTCCATGAAGACGTGCCACAGCCGCAGGGTCTCGGGGTCGCCCGACTGCAGGGTGGTCACCCGCTCGCGCGCCCGGCGCTTGAAGTCGTCGTCGCCGTCGAACTTGGCCCGCGCCGCCTGGTAGAACGGGGTGCCCTCACCGGCTTCGAGCTGGGCGACGGCCTGCTCCTCGCCGACGTCGAGCAGGTGCTCGATGAGCATGCCGAACGGCGTGCCCCAGTCGCCGAGGTGGTTCTGCCGGACCACCTGGTTGCCGAGGTGCTCGTGCACCCGGGCCAGCGCGTCGCCGACGATGGTGGTGCGCAGGTGGCCGACGTGCATCTCCTTGGCCGCGTTGGGCGCGGAGTAGTCGATCACGATGGTCTGCGCCGGCGCGGCCACGCCGACGCCGAGCCGCGGGTCGGCCAGGGTCTCGGCGGCCCGCTCGGCGATCCAGCCGTCGGCGAGCGTGATGTTCAGGAACCCGGGCCCGCTGACCTCGACCGTGCCCGGGAAGTCGCGCAGCTCGTCGGCGATGGCCTGGGCGACCTCCCGCGGCGCCCGTCGCAGCCGCTTGGCCAGGCTCAGCGCCACGTTCGCCTGGAAGTCGGCGAACTGGGAGGGCCGGATCAGCGGATCTGCGTCGGCGAAGTCCGCACCGAAGGCGGCGCCCAGGGCTGCCTGGACGCGCTCGGTGAGGACGAGCTGCGGGTCGGTCATGCGTCTAGGGTATCGGCTGCGCGCAACCCGATTCGGCCTTACGGGCGCGCCTGCGCACGTACGCGATGGCGGCCGACAGGGCCACGGCGGCGAGCGCGCCGAAGCCGACCGCCACCAGGTCGTTGCTCAGGTCCTCGGGGCGCAGCGCGAACAGCTCGCGGCTCGCCGGCACGGCCAGCGCCACCGCGAACAGCCCGGCCATGGCCGCGACGAGCACGACGCGCCACCAGGTGAGCGGCATCGCGATCAGCACCAGCACCCACCACGAGGCCAGGAAGAGCGTGATGACCGCGGCGGTGCGGTCCTGGTCCAGGCTGGAGGTGCCGGTGTGGGCGAGGGTGAAGGAGGCGAACATGGCCAGCGCGCAGATCACCCCGGCCGGTACGGCGAAGCGCAGCACGCGCGGCACGAACCCGGGCCGCGAGCGTTCCAGGCTGGGCGCGAGCGCCAGGAAGAACGCCGGGATGCCGATGGTCAGCGCGTTGACCAGCGTGGAGTGCCGGGGCGCGAACGGGAAGGCCAGCCCGGCGACGCCGGTGAGCAGCGACAGGACGATCGCGTAGAAGGTCTTGGTCAGGAACAGGTTGGAGACCCGCTCGATGTTGGCCAGCACCCTGCGGCCCTCGGCGACGACGTGCGGCAGGGTGGCGAACCGGTCGTCCAGGAGCACGACCTGCGCGACCGCCTTGGTGGCGCCGCTGCCGGAGCCCATGGCCACGCCCAGGTCGGCGTCCTTGAGCGCGAGCACGTCGTTGACGCCGTCGCCGGTCATCGCGACGGTGTGGCCGCGCGACTGGAGAGCACTGACGAACAGCCGCTTCTGCCGCGGCGTGACCCGGCCGAACACGGTGGTGCGGTCGAGGATCTCGGCGAGCTTGTCCGGGTCGTCCTCGGGGAGCGTGCGCGCGTCCACGGCGTGCTCGCCGCCGGGGATGCCGAGGGAGGTGGCGATGGCCTTGACCGACTCGGGGTTGTCGCCGGAGATGACCTTGATGGTGACGTTCTGCTCGGCGAAGTAGCGCAGCGTCTCGCGTGCGTCGGGCCTGATCCGCTGCCGCAGCACGACCAGCGCGGCGGCCTGCGGCGATCCCTCTCCGCCGGTCAGGGCGTCGGGCGCGTCGAGGGCGCCGTCGGGCACCCGGCACAGCACCAGCACCCGCAGGCCGGTGGCGGCCAGCTCGCCGGCCCGCTCGTACGCCGGGGTGCCGGGCGGCAGCAGCACGTCGGGCGCGCCCAGGATCCAGGCGCCGTGCTCCTCGAACCGGGCCCCGCTCCACTTGCGCGCGGAGGAGAACGGCACGCCGAACCGTACGCGCCAGCCCGGGTCGTCGCCGTAGCCGGCCCGGATCGCAAGCGCGGTGGGGTTGGGACGCGGGTCGCAGGCGGCGAGGGCGGCCAGCGCCCGGTCCACCGGCAGGCCGGGCTCGCCGACCGGGATCACCTGGTCGAGGTCCATGCCGCCCGCGGTGAGCGTGCCGGTCTTGTCCAGGCACAGCACGTCCACCCGGGCCAGGCCCTCGATCGCGGGCAGCTCCTGCACCAGGCACCGGCGGCGGCCGAGGCGTACGACGCCGACGGCGAAGGCGATGCTGGTCATCAGCACCAGGCCCTCGGGGATCATGGTGACGACGCCGGCGACGGTGCCGGTGATCGCCTCGGCGAAGGAGGAGTCGCGGGTGAGCTGGCTGTAGGTGAGCAGGGCGCCGATCGGCACCACCGCCCAGGTGATGTACTTGATGAACCGGGTGATGCCCTCGCGCAGCTCGGAGCGGGCCAGGCTGAACGCGCTGGCCTCCTCGGCCAGTTTGGCGGCGTACGCGTCGGTGCCGACCCGGGTGGCGGTGTAGCAGCCGGTGCCGGCCACCACGAAGCTGCCCGAGAGCACCTCGTCGCCCGGCTGCTTGTGCACCGGGTCGGCCTCGCCGGTGAGCAGCGACTCATCGACCTCCAGGCCGTCGGAGGCGGTGACGGCGCCGTCCACGAGCAGCCGGTCGCCGGGGCCGAGCAGCACCAGGTCGCCGAGCACGACCTGGCGGGGCGGGATCTCGCGTTCGGCCCCGTCGCGGCGTACGCGCACGGGGGCCTCGTTGACCACCGCGAGCCGGTCCAGGGTGCGCTTGGCGCGCAGCTCCTGCACCACGCCGATCGCCGTGTTGGCCACGATGACCAGCCCGAACACGCTGTCCTGCCACTCGCCGAAGATCAGGATGAGGGCCCACAGCACGCCGATGACGCCGTTGAACAGCGTCAGCACGTTGGCCCGCACGATCGCCGACAGCGACCTGCTGGACCGGCGCGGCACGATGTTGACCTGCCCCGCCGCCACCCGCTCGGCCACCTCGGCCGAGGTGAGCCCGTCGCGGACCCCCGTCAGCTCCGCCGTGTCTCCACCCACGTAGTCCCGCCCCTCCGTCCCCGGCTACTCAGGGTACGTGCCGAGGCCGCCGCGGGCGGCGGGAACGGTTCAGTCCGTGCTCATCATCCCGTGCTCATCATCCCGTGCTCATCATCAGGGGCTCGTCACAGGCGGTATTCACCACAGGCGGTGGGACCGCCCGGCCGCGGCGACGCGTTCGCCCGTGCGCGCGACGGTGCGCGCCGCGGCGAGGGTGGCGGCGAGGGCGCAGGCCGCGGCGATGCTCCCGGCCCTGGCCGCGCCGTGGGCGATCACGACGGTGCCGTTGAGGCCGAGCAGGACGGCGCCGCCGTACGCGTCGGGGTCCAGCCGGTGCCGCAGCCGGCGGATCTTGGAGCGTTGCAGGAGCGCGCCGAGCCGGCTCAGCGGGCCGCTCTCGACCGTGGCGCGCAGCTCGCCGAAGGCGTACCGCACCGCGCCCTCCATGGTCTTGAGCGCGACGTTGCCGGTGAAACCGTCGGTGACGACGACGTCCACCTTGCCGGTGAGCAGGTCGTGGCCCTCGACGTTGCCCGCGAAGTCGAGACTGGGCGCGGCGGCCAGCAGCTCGTGGGCGCGTTTGACCACCTTGTCGCCCTTCTCGGCCTCGCTGCCGATGGTGAGCAGGCCGACGCGGGGGTTCTCGACGTGCAGGGCGCTTTCGGCGTACGCGGTGCCGAGGTGGGCGAACTGCAGCAGCATCTCCGGCTTGACCTCGGCGTTCGCCCCGGCGTCGAGCAGCACGGTGGGGCGGGGGCGCGTGGGCAGCGCCACGGCGATGGCCGGGCGGAGCACGCCCTGCTGGCCGCGCAGCCGCAGCCGGGCGGTGGCCACGATCCCGGCGGTCGAGCCGGCCGACACGACGGCGCAGGCGTCGCCGCGGCGTACGAGGTGGCAGGCGACGGCGATGCTGGAGCGGGGGCGGCGCAGGCTGGCCAGGGCGCCCTCGTGCATGGCCAGCGCCTCCTCGGCGCGCACGATCGGGATCTCCCGGGTCGCGTCGTGCGCGGCCAGCGCCTCGGCGAGGGGGCGCGGCGCGCCCACGAGCACGACCGGCACGCCGTGCTCGCGCACGGCGGTGACGGCGCCGGCCACGATCTCGTGCGGTGCGTGGTCGCCGCCCATGGCGTCCAGCGCTACCGGAGCTGCCACCGGAGTGACGCCGGGACGGCCGGTGTCGGGCAAATAGTCACCTCACGCACCTCATGCGGAATCAGTCTCACCGCATCGTAGGCATGCGGGTGATGCGTACTTACTGCCGGGTACGCCCTGTATGTGGGCTACGGATACCTCCGCCTGCACCTACCAATAGCCGTCGTTCGCGCGCAAGACGACCACTTTGCCGAACGTTGCCCGTCCGGTCAGCCTGATGAGCGGGCCGGACGCGTCGCCTGTGCCGGGCTCGCCCCCCGAGACCGCGCGCTTGGCGAACAGCGCCCCGCCCTCGTCGATGACCCGGGCGTCCTCGGGCACGCGCACGATCAGCTTGCCGAACAGCGCGTTCAGCTCCAGCGTGACCTCGCGGCCGGGCAGCACGGCCTCGGACAGGTCCACGATCAGGGCCCCGAACGTGGAGCGCAGCTCGGTGCGCCGGCCGGGCACCCACCGGCCGCGCCGGATCACCTTGCTGAACACGGCGGTCACCCGCTGCCGGTCCAGGCCGGGAGGCGCGCCGGCGGCCACGTCGGGCAGGTCGGCGGTGATGGGGGCGAGGTCGCCCACGGTGACGGCGGAGTAGGCGGCCTCCAGCCGGTCGGCGTGCTCCACACTGGTCAGCCGCCCGGTGGCCAGGGCCTCGCCCAGCACGGCGGCGACGTGGTCGCGGTCGGCGTCGGACGCCCGCTGCTGGAGCGGCGCGGCGTACGCGGCCTGGGCCGGGGTCCGCCCGGAGGGGGACGGCGCGGAATGCGGGCTCATGAGCCGAGTGTACGTCGAGACGAGATATGTCGCGAGTGTCCTCCGGTCGAATGCGGGTTTCCGCCCACACCCGCTCCGACCACCGCATTCGCGGCACGACGCGGGTTCTCCCCGCGGGCATCACAAGAAACTTGCACCTCTCCTGGAACCAGGACCAGGGGTCACGGCGTCGGGTATATGAAGCACCCAGACGCGCGAGTGGGCCGAACGGTTTACATCCCAGACCAACTAGGGAGGGGAAGAACCTAGTGATCTTGAAACAGACTGGTAGCCGTGGGTTCCGTGCCTATACCAGTAAGCACCTGGACGAACTGCTGAAGCGCGCCGGCCTCGACGATGGCGAGCGGCTGCGGATCCGAGCGGTCGCCACCGTGCTGCCCTTTCGCACCAACGCCTACGTCGTGGACGACCTCATCGACTGGGCGGCCGTTCCGGACGACCCGATCTACCGCCTCGTGTTCCCGCAGGCCGACATGCTGCCGGCCGACGACGTCAACAGGATCGCCGACCTGCTGCGCGGAGGTGCGTCCACCGCCGAGGTGAACGCGGTCGCCCACGAGGTGCGGATGCGTCTCAACCCCCACCCCGCGGGGCAACTCGACCTCAACCTCCCGCGGATCGGCCACGAACCGATCCCCGGGATGCAACACAAATATCCCGAGACCGTCCTGTACTTCCCCAAGCAGGGGCAGACATGCCACGCGTACTGCACCTACTGCTTCCGCTGGGCGCAGTTCGTGGGCGAGCCCGACCTCAAGATGGCCTCCGACGACGTCCACCAGCTCACCGGCTACCTCAAGGAACACCCCGAGGTGACCAACGTGCTGTTCACCGGCGGCGACCCCATGATCATGGGTGAGCCGGTGCTGAGCCGCTACGTCGAGCCGCTGCTCGGCCTGGAGCAACTGGAGTCGATCCGGATCGGCACCAAGTCGCTGGCCTACTGGCCGCAGCGGTACGTCACCGACCCCGACGCCGACGACACGCTCCGCCTGTTCGAGCGCGTCGTGGAGTCGGGCCGGAACCTGGCGTTCATGGCCCACTTCTCCCACCCCCGCGAGATGGAATCGCCCATGGTGGAGAAGGCGGTCAGGCGCATTCTCGACACCGGCGCGGTGATCCGCACGCAGGCGCCGCTGATCCGCTCGATCAACGACGATCCCGCCACCTGGCAGACCATGTGGCGGCGGCAGCTCAGCCTGGGCATGGTTCCGTACTACATGTTCGTGGAGCGTGACACCGGACCGCAGGACTACTTCGCGGTACCGCTCGCGCGGGCGTACGAGATCTACCGGGACGCGTACTCCAGCGTGTCGGGGCTGTGCCGCACGGTGCGCGGCCCGTCGATGTCGGCCACTCCCGGCAAGGTGTGCGTGGACGGCGTCGCCGAGATCGCCGGCCAGCGCGTCTTCGTCCTGCACCTGATCCAGGCCCGTGACCCCGAACTCGTCGGACGGCCGTTCTTCGCCAAGTACGACCCGCGCGCGACCTGGCTGACCGACCTGCGCCCGGCCTTCGCCGACCGCTTCCCCTACGAACCCGCCATCCCCTCGGCCCGCCTGTCCGCGTGACCCCGCCCGTCGCGCGTCGCGGGTGTCGCCTCAGGTCCCGGCGCCGGTGCTCGCACCGACGCCGGGACCGGGACGGCGTACGCTCGTCCGGCGCGCGATCTGCGCCTGGAGCCGCGCCATCTGCCAGTGCAGCTCAAGCAGTTGCTCGGTGAGCTGGGCCCGCGGGATCTCGGCGGGATCCTCGGCGGCAAGGTAGTCGATCGCGGTGGACAGCTCTCGCATCGCGCGCCCCCACTCCATGACGGCGTCTCCTGATCGAAATTACGTTCGAATCATAGCGGAACGCCGCCGCTGATGTCAGCGAGTCGGATGGGACACGCGGAGTGCACGCGACCACGTCCGCACCGAGGAACGCCAGGGAGCCGGAGCGACGCCGGAAGGCACGCTCTCAACGGCCGCCCAGCCCGCGGGATCAGGGCCCCAGACGGGCGGCCCAGGGTGGTGGCGGTAAGGTCCGCCAGGTTCCACCCGCGGTCGTCGTGGAAGCCTGAGGGCGCGTCGCGGCGGGACTCAGGTGGCGTACTCGGGAGCGATGAACCCGCGGGCCAGCGTGTTGGCGGTGATGTTGAACCCGATCACCGCCGCCGAGGCGTCGGCCCCCACCCCCAGCTTCTCCACACCCAGCGCGTGCACCGCGAAGATGTACCGGTGCGGCGTCCCGGGCGGCGGCGCGGCCCCGCCGTAGCTGTTGAGCCCGTAGTCGTTGCGCCCGTGCACGGCCCCTTCCGGCAGCCCCTTGAACTCCCCGGCCCCCGCCCCCGAGGGCAGCTCGGTGACGCTCGCCGGGATGTCGTACAACAGCCAGTGCCAGAACCCGCTCCCGGTGGGCGCGTCGGGGTCGAAGCAGGTGACCGCGTAACTCCTGGTCCCCTCCGGCCCCGCCGACCACCGCAGGTGCGGCGAGACGTTCTGCCCCGTCATCCCCCAGTCGTCGAACACGTGCGCCTCGGACATGGTCTCCCCGTCACGCACGTCGTCACTCTCGACGCTGAGCGCGGGAACCTGCGGCAGGAAGTCATAGGGAATCGGTGGCCGCTGAGACACGGGTTACCTCCGATGAATGGTCGGCCGAGTAGATCCGTCCCCATCTTGCTCGCCCAGCCCTCCCAGAACAAACGCCCGCACCCGAGCCCGCCACCCCGGGGCGGAGGTCGTAGCCATTCGCGGGCGAGGGCCGGTGGCCCCCGAGGACCGGTGTGAGGGCGGCCGTGCCCATGCGGTTCGGAGTGGGCGGAGGCACGCCCGCTCGTGCCACCGGTCCTGAACCGGCGTGCCGAGAGGGGCGCTGAAGCGCGGGCCATGAGCACAGCCCTCGGTGGGGGCGGCGCGGGAGCGCGGTGTGCCGGTGCGGGGCGCGGGCCATGAGCACAGCCCCCGTGGGGGCGGCCCGGGAGCGTGGCGTGCCCGTGCGGGGGGCGGGCGCGGGGGCACGGCCTGCCCGTGCGGGGCGCGGCCCCGGAGCGCGGTGTGCCCCTGCGGCGCGCAGGCCATGAGCACAGCCTTCCCCCTGTGTGGGGGCGGGCCGGGAGCGCAGCCTGCCCGTGCGGTGCACGGTGTGCCCGTGGGGGGCGGTGTGCCCACACGGGGGACGGGTGGCCGTGCGGGGGCAGCCTGCCTGTGCGGTGCACGGCGTGCCCTTGGGGGGGCGGTGTGCCCACACGGAGCACGGGTGGCCTTGCGGGGCGCGGCCTGCCCTTGCGGAGCGTTGGGGGCGTTAAGGGCGGCGGATCGGTTACGCGCGGTTGTAGGCGGCCAGGACCGTTTGGGGGTCGCCGTCCATCTTGATTTTGCCCTTGTGGAGCCAGATGACGCGGTTGCAGGTCTCCTCGATGACGTCGAGGTTGTGCGCGACCAGGAAGACGGTGCCGGCCTGGGCGCGCATGGCCTTGATGCGCTCCTGGCTCTTGCGCTTGAACTCGCGGTCGCCGGTGGCCAGGGCCTCGTCGATCAGGAGGACGTCGTGGGTCTTGGCGGAGGCGATGGCGAAACGGAGGCGGGCGCCCATGCCGGAGGAGTAGGTGGACATGGGGAACTGGACGAACTCCCCGATGCCGGAAAAGTCGACGATGTCATCGTATTTTGCTTTGACCTGGGCCGGGGTCATGCCCATGGCGTAGCAGCCGAGGACGATGTTGCGCTCGCCGGTGAGCTCGCGCATCAGGGCGGCGTTGACGCCGAGGAGCGAGGGCTGGCCGTCGGTGTAGACGGCGCCCTGGTGGGGCGGGAGGAGGCCGGCGATGGCGCGCAGCAGGGTGGACTTGCCGGAGCCGTTGCGGCCGATGATGCCGATCGCGTCGCCGTGGTGGGCGACGAAGGACACGCCCTTGATGGCGTGGACCTCGCGCATCTGGGGGCGGCCCTGGCGGCGGAGCATGCGCAGCAGCGCGTTGGCGGCGTTGCCCTTCTCGGCGTCGGAGGCCGCGCCGTAGACGCGGTAGACGATGTGCAGGTCGTCCACGACGACGGTGGGCGTGCCGGCGGGCGCCGGCGGCTGGGCCGGCTTCGGCTTGGGCGAGGTCTTCACTTCCTGCTTCGGGTCCCCCGGCTCTTCGGCCTTCACGTGCGACAGCTCCTTGGTCAGCTCAGCCACGGCCGTACCTCTCTTCGGCGCGCCAGAAGTACCAGAAGCCGACGAGCAGTGTGAACACTGCCCAGAATACGCAAGCCATCCATACCCACTCACGCGGGCTGTGCCCCGCGATCAGCAGGTCGCGCATGAACTCGATGTAGGCGGCCGCTGGGTTCAAGTACATGATGTCGGCGACCCACTGCGGCAGGCCCGCCGAGGCGACCACCTTGTCCTGGATGGAGAAGAAGACGCCGGAGGCGTAGAGCCAGGTCCGCATGATGAACGGCAGGAGCTGGTTCAGGTCGCGGGCGAAGGCGCCGACCCGGGCCATGATGAGGCTGAAGCCGATGTTGAACATCGTCTGCAGGAGCAGGGCCACCGGGATCAGCAGCCACAGCGTGGTCACCGGCTCCTGGGTGAGGAGCACGAGGCCGATGAGCACGGCCATCGAGATGAGAAGCTGTTGCAGCTCCTGGACCGTGTACGCCAGGGGGAGCGCCGCGCGCGGGAAGTGCAGCGCCCGGATCATGGACAGGTTGCCCGAGATGGACTTGGCGCCGCCGCTGACCGAGCGCTGGGTGTAGGTGAAGACGAACATCCCGGTGATCAGGAACGCGGGATAGTTGTCGATGCCCCTGCTCGCACCGAGGATGAGCCCGAACATCAACCAGTAGATCGCCGCGTTCAGCAACGGGGTCAGCACCTGCCAGAGCTGGCCGAGTGCGGTGTTGCTGTACTTGGTGACGTTCTTGGAGGTGGCGTACGTCAGCACGAAATGGCGACGCTGCCACAGTTGGCGAGCGTACGAGGGCAGACTGGGCCGCGCGATGGCACGACGAAGCCCGTATCGTGCGGCGAGCTCGGCCAGCGACTCCTTGCCCGGGGCGTTGGGGCCCTGGGACGAGGTGCCGTCTTTGCGGCCGCGCGCCTTGGCGTCCGCGACCGCGGATTCCGGCTGGCTCATGGCAAGGACTCTATTGGATGGAGGTGGACGGGGTGCCTGGGGTTACCTGGGGGTGACTACGGCTCTTGGCGGCGCGGCGGGTGCCGCACCAGGAGTTGGACGTTGTCGTTGTGAGACTGGTTCCAGGGCGATTGCGTGGTTTTCTCCCCTCTACGCCTTGCCGTACACGCGATCAGGTCAACCGTAGCCCAGGTGATGGTGCGATGTCGGCAATGGCGTGACCAGTGTCCTCGTGGAGGTACTTTTACCCGTCAGTTCTAGCCACGCTTGGGGGGAACTGTCGCAAATGTCGCTGATCACGGCTTTGTGCCCCCGTCAGGACGTATGCGGTGTGACGTCGCACACTCACACGTGTGACCGAACTGCAACGCGCCAGAGACTCCCTGGTGAGAAGTAGTGGGGAATAGTCGCGATCGACTGGCAGGGCGTCAACCGACTTGACCGTGTCAGCCAAAACGAGGGGAACCAGGCTCTCGTCAGGCTGTTCGGAGGACACAGAAGTCCACGTGCGACGCCCACCTGAGAGGGAGGAAATGTCCACAATGCGTGTGACCAAGGGCGCACAGATCATCGCCGGTACCGCGCTGCTGGCCCTGGCGGTCGCCGCGTGCGGCGGCGGCGGGGGCAGCTCATCGGAGTCCTCGGGCGCCGACCAGCCCGTCCGGATGGAGATCGGTGAGCCGCAGAAGCTGTTCTACCCGAGCGACACGACGGAGACCGAGGGCTCCGAGGTTCTTGCGGCGATCATGACACCTCTGGTCAGCTATGATGACAACAAGCAGACCGTCATGGAGCTGGCCGAGTCGATCGAGTCAGATGACAACATCACCTGGACGATCAAGCTGAAGCCGGGCTACACCTGGCACAACGGCGAGCCGGTCATCGCGCAGAACTACGTGGACGCGTGGAACTTCGCGGCCAATGTGGAGAACGCTCAGTCGGCCAGTTACTTCTTCGGCCGCATCGACGGCTACGCCGACCTGAACCCCGAGGACGGCAAGCCGACGACCAAGGAGATGAAGGGCCTCAAGGCCATCGACGACAGCACCCTTGAGGTGAAGCTGTCGGCGCCGTTCTCGCAGTTCCCGACCATGCTCGGCTACACCGCGTTCTACGGCCTGCCCAAGGCCGCCTTCGACGCCAACGGCAAGGTCACCGAGGCCTACGCCAAGCAGCCGATCGGCAACGGGTACTTCCAGTTCACCAAGCCGTACAACAAGGGCACCGACCAGACGATCGACCTGAAGCTGTACGACAAGTACCCGGGCGAGAAGCCGAAGTTCCAGAACCTGCAGTTCAAGATCTACACCAGCACCGAGACCGCGTACAACGACCTGCGGGCCGGCAACCTGGACATCATCGACCAGCTCGCCGCCTCCTCGATCGCCAGCGCGAAGACCGAGCTGGGCGACCGGTACATCGACCAGCCCGACGCGGGCATCGGCTACATCGGCTTCCCGCTGAAGTACAACGACATCTACAAGGATGTCCGCGTCCGCGAGGCCATCTCCATGGCGATCGACCGCAAGACGATCTCCGAGACCGTCTTCTCCGGCACCCGCGCCCCCGCCGACGACTTCATCAACCCGGCCATCGCGGGCTACCGCCAGGGCGCCTGCGCGGTCTGCACCTACGACCCCGCCAAGGCCAAGGAGCAGTACGCCGCCGCCAACGGTCCCAAGACCCTGGAGCTCGGCTACAACAACGACG
The DNA here is from genome assembly GCF_014202315.1 of Thermocatellispora tengchongensis. GTDB lineage: Bacteria > Actinomycetota > Actinomycetes > Streptosporangiales > Streptosporangiaceae > Thermocatellispora > Thermocatellispora tengchongensis. Next base: position 16,206 of record NZ_JACHGN010000030.1, read on the forward strand.
GCGGCCACAAGGAGTGGATCGAGGCCGTCGCCAACAACCTGCGGGCCAACCTGGGCGTCGAGGTCACGGTCAAGCCGTTCGAGAAGTTCCAGGCGATCCTCGACGAGCTGGACGCCAAGAAGTACGGCGGCATGTTCCGGATGGGCTGGGCGATCGACTACCCGTCGCCGGAGAACTACCTGACGCCGATCTTCTCCACCGAGGCCGCGAAGACGGGCTCGAACTACGCGGGCTACTCCAACAAGGACTTCGACGAGCTCCTGAAGAAGGGCGACACCGCCTCCACGCCGGAGGAGGGCCTGAAGTTCTACCAGGAGGCCGCCGACATCCTGATCAAGGACCTGCCGTACATCCCGGTTTACTTCTACCGGGTGAACGCGGGCTTCTCGCAGCACGTCAAGGGTGTGAAGATTAACCTGCTCAACCAGGTTGAGTGGACGTCTGTCGAGAAGGTCTGACGATGCCCTGACGGGCCGGGCGCGAGCCCGGTCCGCAAGGCCCGCTTTGGGGGCAGCCCGCTTGGCACCGTGACCCCGGGTGACGAGGGGCTGCCCTCAGGCATGTACGGGAGGCTTGTATGGGCCGTTACATCATCAGGCGCTTGATCCAGGCGATCCCGGTACTGCTGGGATCCACCCTGCTGATCTTCGCCACCGTCTTCGCGCTGCCTGGCGATCCCATCGCGGCGCTGGCGGGAGAGAAACGGCAAGACCCCAAGGTCGTAGAAGTTCTACGAGATCAATACCACCTCAACGATCCGTTCTTCGCGCAGTACTGGCACTACATCAGCGGTGTCTTCCGCGGCGACTTCGGCCGCACGTACGCCGGCGTGGAGGTCTCCGAGCTGATGGCGGCCAAGTTCCAGGTCACCATCAACCTGGCCATGACCGCGCTGGTCATGGAGGCGATCATCGGCGTCGGCCTCGGGCTGTGGGCGGCGCTGCGCCGGGGCCGCGCGACCGACAGCGCGATCCTCGCGTCCACGCTGATCCTCATCTCGGTCCCGGTCCTGGTCACCGGGTTCGTGCTGCAGCTTCTGCTGGGCGTGCAGCTCAAACTGGTCACCGGAATCGACTTCTTCCCGGTGGCCGGCGTCTTCGACGGCTGGCGCAGCTACCTGCTGCCCGGCTTCGTCCTCGCGGGCACCTCGATCGCCTACCTGACCCGGCTCACCCGGACCAGTCTGGTGGAGACCCTGCGCGCCGACTACGTGCGCACGGCCATCGCCAAGGGCATGTCCCGAAGACGGGTGATCGGCCGCCACGCGCTGCGCAACGCGCTCATCCCGCTGGTCACCTACCTGGGGGCCGACCTGGGCACGCTGATGGGCGGCGCGGTCATCACCGAGACGATCTTCAACATCCAGGGCATCGGCCAGGAGCTGTTCCGCTCCGTGTACGAGCGCCAGCAGCCCGTCGTCGTGGGTATCGTGACGCTTCTGGTGCTGGTGTACATCCTCGCCAACCTGGTCGTCGACCTGCTGTACGCCGTGCTCGACCCGAGGATCCGCTATGAGTGACATCCGACCCGTGGGACCCGCGCATCCCGAGACCGAGCAGGACGCGCCGGCCGACGCCCAGGTGACGGCCGTCGGCGTACCGGAGGCGCCGCCGCTCCAGGAGCGCCCCGAGCAGCCCGACGCCGTGCCCGTCAAGCCCAAGGGCAGGCGCGACAAGCCGGCCAGCCTGTGGTCCGACGCGTGGTACGACCTGCGCAGGCGCCCGCTGTTCCTCGGGGCGTCCGTCCTGATCGCCGTCCTGCTGGTCATGGCGATCTTCCCGCAGCTCTTCACCTCCATCGACCCCTACGACGCCAAGACCTGCGTCCTGGCCAACGCCCGGCAGGACATCAGCGCGGCGCACTGGTTCGGCACCGACAACCAGGGCTGCGACGTGTACGCGCGCACGATCTACGGCGCGCGCAACTCGATCGTGGTCGGCGTCAGCACCACCGTCGTCACCGCGCTCGTGGGCGGGCTGCTCGGCCTGATCGCCGGCTTCCGCAGCGGCGCCACCGACACCCTGCTGTCCCGGACCACGGAGATCTTCTTCGCGATCCCCCCGATCCTGGGCGCGCTGCTCATCCTGGCCATGTTCCGCACCGGCAACGTGTGGACGGTCATGCTGGCGCTGGCCGTACTGGCCTGGCCGATGACCTTCCGTATCATGCGGGCCGCGGTCATCACGGCCAAGAACCAGGACTACGTGATGGCGGCGAGAGCACTGGGGGCGGGCCCGTGGCGGATCATGTTCCGGCACATCCTGCCCAACTCGATCGCGCCGGTGATCGTGGTGGCAACGATCAACCTGGGCAGCTTCATCGCCGCCGAGGCGGCGCTGTCGTTCCTCGGCGTCGGCATCCGCTCACCCGACATCTCCTGGGGCCTGATGATCGCCGAGGCGCGTGACAGGTTCCTGGAGGCGTGGGAGCCGCTGCTGTTCCCGGCGTTCATGCTCAGCCTGACGGTCCTGGCGTTCATCATGCTCGGCGACGCCGTGCGTGACGCGCTCGATCCGAAACTGCGGTAGGAGGGGGGTACCGTGAAGAACACTGCGACCGACGTGTTGCCCGCCGAGGGAGGGCTGGGCAACGAGCCGCTGCTCGCCGTGGACGACCTGCACGTGGAGTTCGTCACCCGGGGCGGCCTGGTCAAGGCGGTCAACGGGGTGAGCTACACGCTTCAGCCCGGCGAGACCCTGGCCGTGCTCGGCGAGTCCGGCTCGGGCAAGTCGGTGACCGCCCAGGCGATCATGGGCATCCTCGACATGCCGCCGGCCAGGATTCCCAAGGGCGAGATCCGCTTCCGCGGCACCGACCTGCTGAAGCTGCCGGAGGACGCCAAGACCCAGATCCGCGGCCAGCGCATCGCGATGATCTTCCAGGACGCGCTGTCGGCGCTCAACCCGGTCTTCACCGTGGGCTGGCAGATCGGCGAGATGTTCCGGGTGCACCGGGGCATGTCCAAGCGCGACGCCGAGAAGAAGGCGGTCGAGCTGATGGACCGGGTGCGCATCCCGGCCGCCAAGGCGCGGGTGCACGACTACCCGCACCAGTTCTCCGGGGGCATGCGCCAGCGCATCATGATCGCCATGTCGATCGCGCTGGACCCCGAGGTGCTGATCGCCGACGAGCCGACGACCGCGCTCGACGTGACCGTACAGGCGCAGATCATGGAGCTGCTCGCCGAGCTGCAGCGCGAGAGCAACATGGGCCTGATCCTGATCACGCACGACCTGGGCGTGGTCGCCGACGTCGCCGACAAGATCGCGGTCATGTACGCGGGGCGCATCGTGGAGAACGCCCCCGTGTTCGACATCTACAGGCACCCGGCCCACCCCTACTCCAAGGGCCTGCTGGAGTCGATCCCCCGGGTCGATCTCAAGGGCCAGGAGCTGTACGCGATCAAGGGTCTGCCGCCGAACCTGCTCAACATGCCCACGGGCTGCGCCTTCCACCCCCGGTGCCCGTACCGTCAGGACAACTGCGTGACCGACGTGCCCGAGCTGTACGAGATCAGCCCGGTGCGCAACAGCGCCTGCCACTACTGGAGGGAGGTCCTCGATGGCACCGACGGATGAGGTCATCCTTGAGGTACGCGACCTGGTCAAGCACTTCCCGCTGACGCAGGGCATCCTCTTCAAGCGGCAGATCGGCGCGATCAAGGCCGTGGACGGCGTGTCGTTCGACCTGCACCGGGGCGAGACCCTGGGCGTGGTCGGCGAGTCGGGCTGCGGCAAGTCCACCCTGGCCAAGCTGCTGATGGCACTGGAGCGCCCGACCAGCGGCTCGGTCAAGATCAACGGCCGCGACATGGCGCGGGCCAGGGGCGGCGAGCTCAAGCGGATGCGGCGCAACGTGCAGATGGTCATGCAGGACCCCTACACGTCCCTGAACCCGCGCATGACCGTCGGCGACATCATCGGCGAGCCGTTCGAGATCCACCCCGACGTGGCCCCGAAGGGCAGCCGGGCGCGCAAGGTGCAGGAACTGCTCGAAGTGGTGGGCCTCAACCCCGACCACATCAACCGCTACCCGCACCAGTTCTCCGGTGGCCAGCGCCAGCGCATCGGCATCGCCCGGGGCCTGGCGCTCCAGCCGGAGATCATCATCTGCGACGAGCCCGTCTCCGCGCTGGACGTGTCCATCCAGGCCCAGGTCATCAACCTGCTGGAACGGCTGCAGGACGAGTTCAACCTGGCCTACATCTTCATCGCGCACGACCTGTCGGTGGTCCGCCACATCTCCGACCGCGTCGCCGTGATGTACCTGGGCAAGATCGTGGAGCTGGGCAAGGACACCGAGATCTACGACCGCCCGGCGCACCCCTACACGCAGGCGCTCCTGTCGGCCGTCCCGGTGCCCGACCCGGAGGGCCGGCAGAACCGCGAGCGCATCATCCTCCAGGGCGACCCGCCGTCCCCGGCCAACCCGCCCTCGGGCTGCCGCTTCCGCACCCGCTGCTGGAAGGCCCAGGACATCTGCGCCACGGAGGAACCCCTCCTGCAGATCCGCCCCGGCACCTCCCACGAGAGCGCCTGCCACTTCGCCGAGTCGCACGACGTGGTCCACTCGGCATAAGCCATCAGCCAAGTGGGCTGGGCCCTCGGTGCGCCCGAGCCCTGCGTATTGCGAAGCAATCGCCAAAAGCACGCGACAACCCTCCACAGGCCGGTCTTGTGGAGGGTTGTCGCGTGGTGTGGTGGTGAGGTGGTGTTACTGGAGGCCGCCGCCGAGGGCGCCGGTCACGCCGCCGAGGCCGCCGGCGCTGGAGCCGCCCAGGACGCCCCCCAGCGCGTTCTGGCCGGACTGGCTGCCCAGCAGGCTGCCGATCAGGTCGTTGACCGGGTCGGCCGACATGGGCACGTTGGTGTGGGCGGAGGCCGTGCCGGCGGAGCCGAGGACGGCGAGGCCGGCGATGGCGGTGGCGGCGAGAATGCGACGGATCATGGTGTTCCCCCGGATCGTGTTCCCGGGCGGTCCCTTGTCGGACCAGGCGTGGCGGGTGGACGCCGCGGATGCCGGACGTCTCCTTCGCCGGACGTCCACCAGCGGTCTGCCGTGCCCGGGTGGTTGGGTTCTGTTACGTCGGCCAGCCTGACAGCGCGGGCGGCCCCCGCGTCCCCTTCTTGACGGTTCGCTCACGTCAAACTGTGGCGATGATGGCAGAGCCATGACCGAACAGCCCCTGATTGGCCGCCAGACCGGCCCGCGGGTCCTCGATCTGACGGGGGCCGGCGGCGCCGCGGAGCTGGCGGGCCAGCTCGCACACCTGGGCGAGGGCCTGGGCGGGGATCGCCTCGCCGAACGACGCCAGGCCGCCGGAGGGGTTGACCGGCACCCGGCCGCCCAGGGCGGTGTCTCCGGCGCGCAGTAGCTTGGCGGCCTCGCCGGGCGGGCACAGGCCGATGTCCTCGCACCAGTCCAGCTCCAGGGCGGTGGACAGGTCGTACACCTCGGCGAGGGACAGGTCGCCGGGGCCGAGCCCCGCCTCCTCGTACGCCGCCTGGGCGATCGAGGCGCGGAAGGCGCGCGGCGGCGTGGCCCCGGGCAGCGCGTCGGTGGCGAAGTCGGGCAGCCCGAGCACCGGGTCTGGGTAGGACGGGGTGACCGTGGAGACCGCGGCGATCCGCACCAGCGGGCGGGGCGCGCCGTGACGGCGGGCGTACCGTTCGGAGGCCAGCACCATGGCGGCGCCGCCGTCGGAGGTCGCGCAGATGTCCATCAGCCGCAGCGGGTCGGCCACCATGGGCGAGGCGAGCACCTCGGCGGCGGTGACCGGCCGGCGGTAGCGGGCGAGCGGGTTGAGCGCGCCGGCGCGGGCGTTCTTGACCTTGACCGCGGCGAAGTCGGCGGGGGTGTCGCCGTACACGGCCATGCGGCGGCGGGCGTACAGGGCGAAGTACGCCGGGTTGGTGGCGCCGAGCAGGCGGAAGCGCAGCCAGTCGGGGTCGTCGGGCCGCTCGCCGCCGACGGGGGCGAAGAAGCCCTTGGGGGTGGAGTCGGCCCCGACGACCAGCGCGAGGTCGCACAGCCCGGCCAGGATGCGCGTACGCGCGATGTCCAGGGCCTGCGCGCCCGAGGCGCAGGCGGCGTAGCAGGAGGCGACGCGGGCGCCGGTCCAGCCGAGTGCCTGGGCGAAGGCGGCGCCGGAGACGAAGCCCGGGTAGCCGTTCCTGATGGTGTCGGCGCCGACGACGTACTGGATCTCGGGCCACTCCACGCCGGCGTCGGCCAGCGCCTCGCGGGCCGCGGCGAGGCCGTAGTCCAGGAAGGGGCGTCCCCACTTGCCCCAGGGGTGCATGCCGATGCCCAGCACGACGACGCTCACGACGGCGGCCCCCACATCCAGACCGTGGCCCCGTCGGCGAGCGGGCCGCTGGTGAGTTCGACTTCCATGCCGACGCGCAGATCGGCGACGGTGAGGCCGGGGATGGTCTGGCCGAGCACGACCAGGCCCTCGGGCAGTGCCACGGCGGCGAGGGTGATCGGCGTGTACGGGTCGGCGGCGACGTACGGGGCCGGGGGCGGGTAGCAGGCGTTGGTGTAGGACCACACCGTGCCCCGGCGCGACAGCCGGGTCTCGGTGAGGCCGGTCGCCCCGCAGCGGGGGTTGCGGCAGTGGCCGCCGCGCGGCGGGAACCACAGGGCGCCGCAGGCGGTGCAGCGTGTGGCGAGCAGGTGGGTCGCGCCGTCCTCCACGATGAACCACCCGCGAACCGCCGGTTCGCCGATCCGGGTCACGCGCCCATCCTCGCACGTGGCCAAGCGCTTGCTCAAGAGAGGGTCATCGCCGCCTGCTCCGGATCACCACCGTCGCCGCCATGGCCAGCGTCAGCATGACCAGCGCGGCCCCGATGGCCGGGCGCGAGCCCTCCGACTCCACCGGCGCAGGGCCGCCGCCGAAGTACATCCGGCCGAGGTCGGCCCCGCCCGGCACCGCGGGCAGGGCCTGGCGCGGGGGCGCGGCCGTCGTGCCGGGGACGGCCGGCGCCCCCGCGCGCCGGGCGATGCGGGCGGCCTCGCGCAGCGCCAGCGCGGCGTTGACCACGCCGTGCCCGTACGCCGGGTCGTGCGCGTGCCCGGGAAAGCGCCCGTACCTGGTGGCGCGGTCGGGGGCCGCCCGGTACGCCGGCGAGGCCGCCGGGCGGCGGGTGACGCCCTGCTCGATGGCCCGGCGGACCTGGGCCGGGCGCAGGGCGGGGTACTCGGCCCGGATCAGCGCCGCCACGCCCGCCACCAGCGCCGCGGCCGAGCTGGTGCCGTCGCCCACGACGTACGACGTCGTGCCGTCGGCGCTGACGATCCGCGCACCGGGCGCGGTCACCGACACGTACGGCTGCCGGTTGGAGAACGAGGTGATCCGCAGCCGCTCGTCCACCGCGCCCACCGCGATCACCCCGGGGTAGGCGGCGGGGAAGTTCTTCCGGTTGGCGCCCGCGCCGTCGTTGCCCGAGGACGCCACCAGCACGGCGCCGCGGCGCAGGGCGTACTGCACGGCCTCCTCCTCGGCCGCCGAGCCCTCCCAGGTGCCGCTGCCGCCGCCCAGCGACATGCTGATCACGTCGGCGCCGTGGTCGGCGGCGTACCTGATGCCCCTGGCCAGCGCGTCGGAGCCGACCGGCCTGGACCGCGAGCGCAGCGGGTCGTCGTTCTCCAGGGTGACCCGGATCGAGAGGATCTCGGCGGCGGGGGCGATGCCGAGCACGCCCCGCTCCCTGCCGGGGCCGTGGCCGCGTCCGGCGATCAGGCTGGCCATGGCGGTGCCGTGGTGGCCCCAGTGGCGGGAGTCGCGCCGGCCGCCGGTGAGGTCGGGCCCCTGGGTGACCACCCCGGCGAGGTCGGGGTGGCGCGGGTTGACGCCGGTGTCGAGCACCGCGACCACGACGCCCTCGCCCTGGCTGCGCCGCCACGCCTTCTCGGCCTCCAGCGCGCGCAGCGGCCACTGCTGGGCGCGCGCGGTGGTGCCGATGTCGTCGCCGGGCCAGGCGCCCAGGTCGCCGGGGCGGGCCGGGGACGCGCCGCAGGAGGCGGGCACGGCGATGGCCAGGCACACCAGCGCGCACAGCACGGGTGCGAGCCGGGCCGCCGCCGGGGTCAACGGGTGAGCTCCCGGTGCAGGGCGCGCGCCAGGTCGCGGGCCGCCCTGGCCACCCGCGGGTCGGCGCGGCGGCCGGGCTCGTACGGGCGGCCGTCGGCGTGGCCGGCGGCGGTGAGCACCACGTAGCGGTCGTAGCCGGCGGCCACGGCCCCGGCGACGTACTGGCGTTCGCCGAACCTCTCGGCGGGCCCGCCGGGGAACGCGGCCGGCAGCACGGTCGGGGGCCGTTCGGGGGCGTGGCGGCCCGCCTTGGGCAGGGCGAGCCCGTGCACGTCGAGCCCGCCCGCGAGGGGCGGGGGCGCGGCGGTGGCGGCGTCGGACAGCACGGCGATGCCCGCGGTCACGACGTAGGTCTCGGTGACGTCGGTGTAGGTGGCGCGCAGCGTGGTCAGGCAGCCGAGCGGGGCCAGCGCGCGGGCGGCGGCGGGCTGCAGCGCGCGGGCGCAGGGGGCCTCGGCCGCCACCCCGGCCAGGACGTAGCGGACCCGGGCGCCCGACGGGCTCGTGCCGGGCAGCGAGGGCGGGAAGACCCGGGCCACCGGCCAGGAGCGCCACCGCTCGCGCACCGGCGGGCCCGCGCCGCCGTGGGCGGGCGGCCAGGAGAACGCGACCAGCACGGCCAGCGCGAGCAGGACCGGCGGCACGAGCGCCCAGGCGGACGGCCTGCGCCTGCGGCGGCACCCGTGGCGACCCCGGCGGCCCGGCCCGCGGATCTGGTGACGTGCTTCGGTCACGGCGCCTCGGTCAAGGTCGTGCCCGGCTCGTGGACGAGGGGCGGTGGTACGAGGGCACCGGGCCTGGGCCGGTGCGGGGCTCATTCTGACACGGGGTCCCGCGAATAATCAGGCGCATCGGTAAACACGTAGATACGCGGAGTAACGAGAATTCTGCGCCCCTAAATCGCCATATTGCGTGATATGTCCGGCACTACGCTGCCGGCGCCAGCCGTACGTGCGCCCCCGGCGGCAGCCCGAGGAGCTGCGCCGCGTCGCCCGAGTTGACCGCGAAGGCCACGAGCCCGGCCGAGTCGGCGAACGCCACCAGCTCGCCCGGCGGCACCGACGCGAAGCTCTCCCGGAACGGCATGGACAGCCGTCTGCGCCCCAGCCACACCGCGATCGTGTCGCCCGGCCGCACGCCGAGCGCGGCGACGTCCGCGGCCGTGATCGACAGTTGCGTGTTGCCGTAGCCGTCCACCGAGACCACCTCGCCCTCGACCGAGCCCTCGCGCAGGTGCGAGGTCGGCTCGGGCAGCGACACCAGGCGGCTCAGCTCCAGCTCGGGCCCGAGGTCGGCGGGCCTGCGCCCGGTCACCAGGTGCGCGGCGACCGGCGCGAACACGTCGCGGCCGTGGAAGGTCGGCGAGACCGGTTTGCGGAACAGGGCGTCGTTGGTGATCTCGTACGCCGCCGTCGCCCCGCCGCTGGCGTGGATCGCCCACGACAGCAGCCCGTTGTCGGGCCCGAGGAACACCCGGTCACCCGCCTCGACGGCGACCGCGCGGCGCGGGCCGCCCGCGTTCGGATCGACGAGCCCGACGTGCACCCCGGGCGGCAGATAGGGCACGGTCTGGGCGAGTATGGCGGCCCCGCGGCGCACGTCTCCCGCGGGGACGAGGTGGCAGACGTCGATGATGCGCGCCTGCGGCGCTATGCCGGCGATGACGCCGTGACAGGAGGCCACGAAGCCGTCTTCGAGGCCGTAGTCGGTGAGTAGCGTTATGACAGTGGTCACACTTTGTGACTGTACGTCGCGGCATCGCCCGGGAACAGCGGCCGGTCGCGGACTACGATGGCTCCGGGCCGCGTGCGCGTGGCGCGAATCGCCGCGCGCCCGACGCGAGGAGGAAGCATGGACGCTGCACCGGTCAACGGTGACAGTGCCGCACCCCAAGCAGCCACACCCTCAGCCACAACCGACGCCATACCCGACCCGTCCCCCGCCACGATCCCCCCGGCCGACCATCCCGAGACAGGCCATCCCGAGACAGGCCATCCCGAGACAGGCCATCCCGAGACACAGCATCCCCTGACCGGCCGCGACCGTGACCTCCTCGCCTTCGAGCGCCAGTGGTGGCGTCACGCGGGCGCCAAGGAGCAGGCGATCCGCGAGACCTTCGGTATTTCGGCCACCCGTTACTACCAACTGCTCGGCGAGCTCATCGACAGGCCCGAAGCGCTCGCCCACGATCCCATGCTGGTCAAGCGCCTGCGCCGGATGCGGGCCGACCGCAGGCGCGACCGCGCCGCACGCCGCCTCGGCATGCGTCCTTGATCCACCGGGTAAGGAGAGCGGATGACCGACGAGGTTGCCTCCGTGTTGCCGCCCGCCCGTACGGCCGCGGGCGCCGTCGGGCTGGACGCGATCGTGTCCGACCCGTCCGGGGCCGTGATCGGGCTCGACTTCGACGGCACCCTGTCGCCGATCGTGCCCGACCCGGCCTCCGCCCGCGTCCATCCCGAGGCGCCGGGCGTACTCGCCGAGCTGGGCCCGATGGTCGGCGCGATCGTGGTGCTGACCGGACGCCCCGCGGCCGTCGCGATCGAGTACGGCGCTAGCCCGGGGCCCGGTCCCGGCCTGACCGACGTGCCGGGGCTGGTGGTCCTCGGGCAGTACGGCGCCGAGCGCTGGGAGGCGGGCGAGGTGACCTCCCCGCCGCCCCCGCGCGGTGTTGACGCCGTCCGCGGCGCCCTGCCCGGGGTGCTGCTCTCGCTCGGCGTGCGCGATGCGTACATCGAGGACAAGGGCCGGGCGCTGGCCGTGCACACCCGCAGGTCCGCCGACCCCGACGCCACCCTCGGCGCGCTGCGCGGCCCGCTCGCCCGCCTCGCCCGCGAGCACGGCCTGACCGTCGAGCCCGGCAAGATGGTCATCGAGCTGCGCCCGCCGGGCGTGGACAAGGGGCACGCGCTGCGCGCCTTCCTGGCCGAGCGCGGGGCGCGCTCGGTGCTGTTCGCCGGCGACGACCTCGGCGACCTCGCGGCGTACAACGCCGTGCGCGAGTCGGGCCTGCCCGGCGTCACGGTGTGCAGCCGCTCCCACGAGACCGCCCCCGAGCTCGCCGACCGCGCCGACCTGATCGTCGAGGGCCCCGACGGCGTCGTGGCCCTGCTCCGCGCGCTGACCCGGGTGCTCGGCAAGGGCCAGGCGGCTCAATACGGTTAGGGCGCCGGCTCCAGGGCGGCGAGCTGCTCGGCGAACCACAGGCCGGGCGGCAGGGCGGTGGCGGCGGCGCGCAGCCGCTTGCCCCGCTCCAGCCGCTCCTCCTCGGGCATGACCAGGGCCTCGTGGATCGCCTCCGCGGTGCCGCACACGTCGTACGGGTTGACCAGCAGCGCGTCGGCGCCCAGCTCGGCCGCCGCCCCCGCCTCGCGCGAGAGCACCAGCGCCGAGCGCGGCGACAGGATCGGCCCCTCCTTGGCCACCAGGTTCATGCCGTCGCGGATCGGGTTGACCAGCAGCACGTCGGCCAGCCGGTACGCCGCCAGCGAGCGCGGGTAGTCGTCGTTGACGTTGAGGATCAGCGGGTCCCAGTCCTCGGTGGCGTACTCGTCCTCGATCTCCTTGGCGCAGCGCTGCACCGCCGCGGTGTACTCGCGGTACTCCGGCAGGTCGTGCCGCGAGGGGTAGGCGAAGGCGAGGTGCACCACCTTGCCGTGCCACTCCGGGTGCGCGGCCAGGAACTCCCGGTACGCGGCCAGCCCGCGCACGATGTTCTTGGACAGCTCGGTGCGGTCGATGCGCACGATCAGCTTGCTGTCGCCGACCTCCTGGCGCAGCGCCGCCATGTGCGACTCGACGTCGGGCTCGACCGCCCGCGCCCACAGCGCGTCGCCGTCCACGCCCAGGCCGTGCACGCCGATGCGGGTGGTGCGGCCCTCGTGCGTGACCGTACGCGCGCCGCGATCGACGTTCGCGCCGAGCAGCGCCTCGCAGCAGTCCATGAACGCCGCGGCCCACCGCGCGGTGAGGAACCCGGCGTGGTCGGCGCCCAGGATGCCGCACAGCACCTCGACCGCGACCTCGTCGGGCAGCAGCGAGAAGTACTCCGGCGGGGCCCACGGGGTGTGCGAGAAGTGCGAGATGCGCACGTCGGGCCGCTCGCCGCGGAGCATGCTCGGCGCCAGGGTGAGGTGGTAGTCCTGCACCATCACCCGCGCGCCGGGCCCGGCCTCCTCGGCCAGGGCGAGCGCGAACGCCGCGTTGTAGGACTGGTAGGACTCCCACTCGCGCCGGAACCGGGTGTCGAACTGGGGCGCGGTCGGCGTGTTGTACAGCAGGTGGTTGACGAACCACAGCGTGGAGTTGGCCACGGCGTTGTACGCGCGGTGGAAGGTGGAGGGCGGGATGTCCAGCATGCGCAGCGGGCCGGTGTCGTAGCCGGCGTGGTCCAGCCGGCCGCCGGGCGCCAGGCGTACCGCGGATCGGTCGCCGTCGGACAGGGCGGCGCAGACCCACAGCACCTCCATCTCCTTGACCACGCCCGACAGCCCGGAGACCAGGCCGCCGCCCCCTCTGCGCATGGTCAGCGCGCCGTCCTCCGACAAGGTGAAGGAGACCGGGCCTCTGTTCGACGCAACCAGCACCGCATTCATGATCGACCTACCGTTCCCTCGCCTGGGACGCTTGCCGGAAGGTTAACCAACCTTGACGCCCGACCATAGGATGTCCTCGACCATACGCAGGATGGGGACCCCGGAATGGCGCTGGACGAGACGACCGAAGAGCTGGCCCGCGCAGCGGCCCAGGGCGATCACCGCGCGCTCGGTGAGCTGCTGCGGCGGATCGAGCCCGACGTGCTGCGGCACTGCGGCCGCATCCTGCCCTACCACCAGGACGCCGAGGAGGCGTGCCAGGACACCCTCCTGGCCGTGGCGCGCAACATCGGGCGGTTCGAGGGGCGGGCCCGGTTCAGCACGTGGTTGCACATCGTGACGGCCAACTGCGCCCGCACCACGTACCGCTCGCTGAAGCGGCGCGCGGCCGAGCAGAGCTCCGACGAGCTGCCGCTGCAGAAGCCCGACGTACGCCGGGTGAGCGTGATCGCCGGCTCCCGGCTCGACCTGCTCGACGCGATGGAGGCGCTGGAGGCCGACAAGCCCGAGCTGGCCCAGGCCCTGGTGCTGCGCGACATCTGCCAGCTCGACTACGCCGAGGTGGCCGACCAGCTCAGCATCCCGCTCGGCACCGCCAAGTCGCGCATCCACCAGGCCCGCAAGTACGTCCAGAGCGCGCTCGGCGACGCCTACTCCGGCCTGTAGCCGCTCACGCCTCGGCCGCTGACGTCTCACATCCCGAGACGCCAGGTGGTGCGGGCCGATCGGCGAGGTAGAGTGCTTGCAGGCCCGCGTGTAAGGCCCATAACTTCATATTGCTCATCCAGAGGGGTGGAGGGACCGGCCCTGTGAAGCCCCGGCAACCCTCCCGGTTACCGTGCTCGCGACAATGCCGAGGCCGGCCGGGACAGGTGCCAATTCCGGCCCGCGGCCAAGGTGGTCGCAGGCGAAGATGAGGGAAAGGCCTCGCTTCATGGCGCTCGCAAGCACGGAAACCACCGCTACGACCATCGACTTCGGCCCCGCCGCGGCGCTGTCGTGCCGCGAGTGCGGTGCCCGCTACGAGCTCGGCCCGAGCTTCGCGTGTATCGAGTGTTTCGGCCCGCTGGAGATCGCCTACGACTTCGGGGCGGTGAGCCGCGAGCAGATCTCCGCGGGACCCACGAACATCTGGCGCTACCGCTCGCTGCTGCCCGTCCCGGCCGACGTCGCCGACAAGCCGAACATGGCCCCCGGCTGGACCAAGCTGGTGCGGGCCGACCGGCTGGCCCGCGAGCTGGGCATCCGCTCGCTGCACGTCAAGGACGACTCGGGCAACCCCACCCACTCCTTCAAGGACCGGGTGGTCGCCATCGCGGTCGAGGCCGCGCGCAACTTCGGCTTCCACACCCTGTCCTGCTCCTCCACCGGCAACCTGGCCGGCGCCGTGACCGCCGCCGCGGCCCGCGCGGGGCTCGACGCGTGCGTGTTCATCCCGGCCGACCTGGAGCAGGCCAAGATCGTCATGGCCTCCGTGTACGGCGGGAAGCTGGTCGGCATCGAGGGCAGCTACGACGAGGTCAACCGGTTCTGCTCGGAGCTGATCGGCGACCCGCTCGGCGACCGGTGGGGGTTCGTCAACGTCAACCTGCGGCCGTACTACGCCGAGGGGTCCAAGACCCTGGCCTACGAGATCGCCGAGCAGCTCGGCTGGCGCCTGCCCGACCAGATCGTGATCCCGGTCGCCTCGGGCTCCCAGCTCACCAAGATTGACAAGGGCTTCGGCGAGCTGATCAAGCTGGGGCTCGTGGAGGAGAAGCCGTACCGGATCTTCGGCGCCCAGGCCGCCGGGTGCTCGCCGGTGTCCACCGCCTACCGGGCCGGGCGCGACGTCATCCAGCCCGTCAAGCCCGACACGATCGCCAAGTCGCTGGCCATCGGCAACCCGGCCGACGGGCCGTACGTGCTCGACATCGCCCGGCGCACCGGTGGCGCGGTGGAGGACGTCACCGACGAGGAGATCGTGGACGCGATCCGGCTGCTGGCCCGCACCGAGGGCATCTTCGCCGAGACCGCGGGCGGCGTCACCGTCGGCGTGCTGCGCAAGCTCGTCGCCGAGGGCCGCCTCGACCCCGACGCCGAGACCGTGGTCCTCAACACCGGCGACGGGCTGAAGACCCTCGACGCCGTGGCGGGCCACGCCCGCCCCACCGCGGTCATCCGTCCCTCCCTGGACGCCTTCCGCGCGGCCGTCGCCGGCTGAAGCCCTTCTCCCCTACCGCCTCAAACCCGCGATAACGAAAGCGAGCTGGCTAATGAGCGTTTCTGTGCGGATTCCCACGATTCTGCGCACATACACGGGCGGCGCGGCCGATGTCAGTGGCGATGGCGCGACGCTGCGTGAAGTCCTGCAGAAGCTCGACGCCGACTACCCGGGCATCGGCGCCCGCATCCTCGACGAAAACGGAAAGCTGCGGCGTTTTGTCAACGTCTATGTAGGGGATGAGGACGTCCGTTTCGCCGACGGCCTGGACACCGCGACCCCGCCCGGCACCCAGATCTCGGTAATCCCCGCGGTGGCGGGCGGCCAGTAACCGACCGCGCAGGACCGGCCCCGCCCCGCACGCGACCGAAACCGCACCCCGGGTGAGGCCGGCACCGGCTCTCACGCGACCGCCACACCTTCGTTACCCCGCTTATCCGCCTTCTCGAACGGCACCATTGCCGGTCTCCCGGCACAGGCCACGGGCCCCACGCACCTCGCGCGGGGCCCGTGGCCGTTGTATTCGCCCGTCATAACCCGCCCTACGGGCATCCGAATCAGGCCCGAAATCCCCCTGTGATCTGCGCACTCTGTTCTGCTCGCGGTAGCGGTCCTTACGGGAGTGCGGCGGCTAGCCCGTGGGGAAGAAACCGCTGGATCGCACCGGGCGCGCCGCGGCCCCGTCGCGGGGCCCATGGCCTGCGCTGCCTGTGGCTTGCGCTGGGTGTGGCTTGCGCTGCGCGGCGTCTGGGCTGTGCGTGGCCTGCGCTGTGCGTGGCCTGGGCTGCGCGATGTCTGGGCTGTGCGTGGCCTGGGCTGCGCGGCGTCTGGGCTGCGCGTGGCCTGCGCTGCGCGTGGCCCACGCCGCACACGGCCCGCGGCCCGCGCCCCACGCGGCCTGTGGCCGCCTCGACTCCCCGGAGGATTTCCCCCTTCCGGCCTGGCCCTGCGCGGCCCGCAGAGCGCCATCAAGCGGCCTCGACGGCCCCCTGCTTCCTGGCCCGGCACGGGCCCTCTTCCCGGTCCTGTGCCGCGCCTCTTTCCCGTCGGTGCGGGTTGGCCTTCGCGGTCCTGTGCGGGCCCTCCTCCAGTCCTGTGAAGGCTCTCGTCCCGGTCCTGTGCCGGGCCTCTTTCCGCTGGTGCGGGCTGGTCTTCGCGGTCCTGTGCGGGCCCGCATCCGACCCTGTGAGGGCTCTGTTCCGGCGCTATGTGGCATGTCCTGCGTCGGGCTCTTTCCCGCCGTGCTGCGAGCCCTCTTCATGGCCCTGTGCGGCCCTCTTCCTTGCCCTGTGCCGGGCCCCCTTTCCCCGCCGGTCGGGCTGCCCTTCCCGGTTCTGTGGCTCTCGTTCCGGTCCTGTGCTGGGCCCCCTTCTCGCCTGTCAGGGCTGGCCTTCCTTGCCCTGTGTGGGGCCCTCTTCCGGCCCGTGCCGGGGGCCTTTATCGGCCCCGTGCAGGGTCCGCTTCCGGCCCCTTCCACGCCCCCTTTACCCGCCCCGACCTGGCCTTTCCGGCTCTGTGCCGGCGCCTCCCGGCCGTCCATGGGCAGCCCAGAGAGGATTGCCCCTGGCCTGGCCTATCCGCGCGGCGGGGCGGCGCTCGGCGGCTTGGCCAAGAGCAGCCTGGGGAGGTCTGGGCGGCCTGGGGCAGTGCAGAGGGGCCTTCCCTGGGGCCGTCCCTGGTCACCTCGCAGGGACATTCCCCTGCCCGCCTGGCCCTTTCCGTGGCCGTCACCGACCGGAGCGTCGTCAGGGGCCTGGGCGGGCCCTCCCTGGCCGGAGCCCGGTCGCCACGCTCCCGCGCTCTCGTCCGATCTCCTGGCGGGGCGGGCTGCGTCGCGAGCGGGGGCGGCGGGGGCGGTGTATGTGCGGTGACGTGTGTGCTACGCCATACCTTCCGGGGGCGGGCGCATGGGTTGCAGGGTTTTGCGGTATCTTGCGGGCGCGGGGATGATCACGAGCCTGGTGTGGGGATGCGAAGGGCGAAACGGGATTATGGCCGTCCCGAACGTACCGGTACGGGGTGCATACCTAAGGTGAGCGGCCTGCGCGGAACGTGGGGAAAGGGTTGCAATGCGTGGGGAATCAGGGGTTAACCACGGGGATTGCCGGGCGTAGGACGCCCCGCGTGACAGGCGCAATGGGGTTCCGTCTCTTTGGCGTCATACACAATGATGCAACGTTTAACTAAGTATTCGTCAGAAGAAAAGTCTCGTCGTGCCGCCGTGAGCGAACGCAAAGGGCGAGTTTCCGCTCTGACACTGTTGCCCAATGCCGTACCACAGGTATGGTCGAGGCGATCGACGTAGCTGGGTCCGTAAGAAGTTGACTCCCGGGTTAACGGATGAGTTCCGAACTTCACGCGGTAACTCCGCCTCAGAGATCATGGGCCGCGCAGAGGAATGGGCGCGGTCCGGAGCCCAGTAAGAGGAGTCGGAAAGTGGCGCAGGGCACCGTCAAGTGGTTCAACGCGGACAAGGGCTACGGCTTCATCGCGGTAGACGGTGGTAAGGATGTGTTTGTCCATTACTCGGCAATCTTGATGGACGGCTACCGTGCCTTGGAGCAGGGGCAGCGCGTCGAGTTCGAGATCACCCAGGGCCAGAAGGGTCCGCAGGCGGAGTCCGTCAGGACCGTCTGAGCAGCCGGGTAGATCGGCTCGCGGGCGTACGAGGGGCGTGCCCCGGGTCGCCGTGTGAGCGAGACACTCACGGACTCGCCGGCGGGCTCTGGCAGATCACGCGGCAGCGCAGTCCGCGCGGATCTGCCGGAACTCCGCCGGCCGGCTGAAGGGTCCGGCCGTCCTCCCAGCGGCCGGGCCCTTCTCTCACCGCTGCCGTGTCGTCACTCCACCTAGACTGGTGGGCGCGACGCGTAACCGGTCACCCGGTCCCTCCGAGAGGTCGGCGGACGAGCCGGGCGGGCCGGGGCGTGACGCCGTTCCCGGGCGGGTTCGGGAACGGGTTCTACCCAGGTCAGCAGGGTGTGCGCTTGCACTCGATTAGGTAGAGTGCTAGACAGTTCGTTGGCACTCTCATGTGTAGAGTGACAACCGGGTCGAGGCGATGGGGCCTCGCCGACCACGGCGACCGGTGTCGTGGGCCGGCGGGTCCACATGCCGTCGCGGGCGTCGGCTCGATCCACCGCAAGCCACCCTGTGTTACTGGGAGGTCTAGCCGTATGGCAGCCAAGATGATCGCGTTTGACGAGGACGCCCGGCGCGGTCTCGAGCGCGGTATGAACCAGCTCGCCGACGCCGTCAAGGTGACCCTGGGCCCCAAGGGCCGCAACGTCGTGCTGGAGAAGAAGTGGGGCGCTCCCACGATCACCAACGATGGCGTGTCCATCGCCAAGGAGATCGAGCTGGAGGACCCGTGGGAGAAGATCGGCGCCGAGCTGGTCAAGGAAGTCGCCAAGAAGACCGACGACGTCGCCGGTGACGGCACCACCACGGCCACCGTGCTCGCTCAGGCGCTGGTACGCGAGGGCCTGCGCAACGTGGCCGCCGGCGCCAACCCGATGTCGCTGAAGAAGGGCATCGAGGCCGCTGTCGAGCGGGTCAGCGAGGAGCTGTCCAAGCTGGCCAAGGACGTGGAGACCAAGGAGCAGATCGCCTCCACCGCCTCCATCTCCGCCGGTGACACGGCGATCGGCGAGATGATCGCCGAGGCCATGGACAAGGTCGGCAAGGAAGGCGTCATCACCGTCGAGGAGAGCAACACCTTCGGCCTGGAGCTGGAGCTCACCGAGGGTATGCGCTTCGACAAGGGTCTGATCTCGATGTACTTCGTGACCGACCCGGAGCGGATGGAGGCCGTCCTTGAGGACCCCTACATCCTGATCGTCAACTCCAAGGTCTCCGCCAACAAGGACCTGCTCCCGCTACTCGACAAGGTCGTGCAGGCCGGCAAGCCGCTGCTGATCATCGCCGAGGACGTCGAGGGCGAGGCCCTGGCGACCCTGGTGGTCAACAAGATCCGCGGCCTGTTCCGCTCCGTGGCCGTCAAGGCCCCGGGCTTCGGCGACCGCCGCAAGGCCATGCTGACCGACATCGCCACCCTCACCGGTGGTCAGGTCATCGCCGAGGAGGTCGGCCTCAAGCTGGAGACCGCCACCCTCGACCTGCTCGGTCGCGCCCGCAAGGTCGTCGTGACCAAGGACGAGACCACGATCGTCGACGGCGCCGGTGACGCCGAGCAGATCGCCGGCCGGGTCAACCAGATCCGCGCCGAGATCGAGAACACCGACTCCGACTACGACCGCGAGAAGCTGCAGGAGCGTCTCGCCAAGCTCGCGGGCGGCGTGGCGGTCATCAAGGCCGGCGCGGCGACCGAGGTCGAGCTGAAGGAGCGCAAGCACCGCATCGAGGACGCCGTCCGCAACGCGAAGGCGGCCGTCGAGGAGGGCATCGTCCCCGGCGGTGGTGTGGCCCTGCTGCAGGCGGGCGCCAAGGCGTTCGACAAGCTGGAGCTCCAGAACGACGAGGCCACCGGCGCCGCGATCGTGCGCAAGGCCCTTGAGGAGCCGCTGAAGCAGATCGCCGTCAACGCCGGCCTTGAGGGCGGCGTCGTGGTGGAGAAGGTCCGCAACCTCACCCCGGGCGAGGGCCTCAACGCCGCCACCGGCGAGTACGTCAACATGTTCGACGCCGGCATCATCGACCCGGCGAAGGTGACCCGTTCGGCGCTGCAGAACGCGGCGTCCATCGCGGCCCTGTTCCTCACCACCGAGGCCGTCATCGCGGAGAAGCCCGAGAAGGCCGCTCCGGCGCCGGCGATGCCCGGTGGCGGAGACATGGACTTCTAAGTCCACCTGCTCTCCTCCAAGAGGGGGCGGCTCCAGTAATGGAACCGCCCCCTCTTAACGTCTCTCCTCCGGTCGGCCGACGGCCCATACCATCAGGGCCAGCAGGCTGAAGGCGGCGCCGAGCAGGCACACGGCTCCCCAGCCGGCGGCGGCGTACAGGGTGGTGGAGGCCCACGCGCCCACGGCGCTGCCGATGGAGTAGAAGATCATGTAGCCGCCGATCACACGGCCCCCGGCTGCCGGGCGGTGGGCGTAGATGATGCTCTGGCTGGTGACGTGCACGGCCTGGACCGCCAGATCGAGCAGGACGGCGCCGATCGCCAGCGCCCACAGCGACTGCCGGGTGAAGGCCAGCGGGACCCAGGAGAGCGCCAGCAGGAGCAGGGCGGCCCCGGTGGTGGCTCGGGCGTGGCCGCGGTCGTGGAGGCGCCCGGCGGGTGCGGCGGCCAGGGCGCCGGCCACCCCGGCGAGCCCGAACGCGCCGATGGCGGTGTGCGACAGGGACAGCGGCGGAGCGCTGAGCGGCAGCGCCACGCCGCTCCACAGCGTGCTGAACGACGCGAAGATCAGCAGGGCGAGCAGGGCCCGGGTACGCAGCACGCGCTCGTGGCGGAACAGGGCGACGGTGGACCGCAGCAGGTCGCGGTAGCGCATGCGCGGCGGGATCGCGGCCCGGCGGGGCAGGGCGTGCCGCAGGGCCAGGGTGAGGAGCAGGGTCACGGCGGCGGAGGCGAGGTAGACCGCACGCCAGCCGGCCAGGTCCGCCAGCACTCCGGAGACCGTGCGGGCGAGCAGGATCCCCACGACGATGCCGCTGGTGACCTGGCCCACGACGCGGCCCCGCCGGTCGGCCGGGGCCAGCGCGGCGGCGTACGCGACCAGCGACTGGGTGACGACGGCCAGGAAGCCCACCGCGGCGGCCGAGGCCAGCAGCACGGGCAGGTGCGCGGCGGCGCCCACCGCCGCCAGTGCCGCGGCCAGCATCAGTGACTGCGTGGTGACCAGCCTCCTGCGGTCGAGCACATCGCCGAGGGGCACCAGCAGGAACAGTCCGAGCCCGTAGCCGAGCTGGGTCGCGGTCACCATGACGCCGAGCGTCCCGGGGGCCATGCCGAACTCCCGGCCGAGCGTGGCCAGCAGAGGGTGGGCGAAGTAGACGTTGGCCACCGCCGTACCGGCCGCCACGGCGAACAGCGCCGTGGTCGCGCGCGACGGGCCTGCCGCGGCCGGGGGAGCCGTACTCGCCGGGCACTCCGTGACCATGCATCCTCCAGATGGTTTCAAGTTGCTACCACCCTCGACCTTAGAGATTGCTGGTAGCATGTTGCAACTAGGAGGGGTGGCCAATGGTGAAACGGACCCGGCTCGACGACAGCGACTGTCCCGTGGCGCGCTCGGTGGACACCATCGGCGACTGGTGGTCCCTGCTCATCGTGCGCGACGCCTTCGACGGAAGCCGCCGGTTCGGGCAGTTCCAGCGCAGCCTCGGGGTCGCCAAGAACATCCTGGCCGCCCGGCTGCGCGCCCTCGTGGCCGCGGGCATCTTCGAGGTGGTGCCGGCCGCGGACGGGAGCGCCTACCAGGAGTACGTCCTCACCCCCAAGGGCCGGGACCTGTTCCCGGTCATCGTGGCCCTCCGGCAGTGGGGCGAGACCCACTCCTTCACGCCCGGCGAGCCGCACTCCCGGCTCGTGGACCGGCTCACCGGACGTCCGCTGGCCCCATTGCGGGTCGAGGCGGACGACGGACGTGCCGTCGAACCCGGCGACACCGTCGTGATCAAGGTTGACCGGGAGTCGCCGAGGGCCAAGAGCGGGTAGCCCGGATTCAGGATCTGTGCGGGCGGTGGGGGCTCGTGCCAGTGAGCCGTAAACCTTGGGTCTGCTCTGTTCTGCTCGCCGTTCGCGTCTGACGGGGGATCGATAGCCTCCCCGCGAACGGTCAGCCGTACAGGGGAGCTTTCATGGGCCTTCGCGTGCCGAAGGGGATACCGCATCGGCGGATCCTCTGCGTGGCCGCTCTCCTCGCGCTCGCGACTGGGTCGAGTGTGTCGTTCGCGACGGGGGCGGATTCCCTGCCGCAGGCGACCACGTACACGACGCTGCCGCGGGCGCCTCGGGACACCGCGCCCTTCAGTGCGGGAACGGGCGTGGTGGTCCATCCGACCGCTCCGCGAGTGGTCCGCGCCACGCCCGGCGGGGCCGCCGTGGCGGTGCTGCCCAGTCTGCAGCTGGGCAATCCGACCTGGGTCCCGGTCGTGGACACCGCGCCGGGGTGGATCAAGGTCCTGTTGCCGTCGCGTCCCAACCGCGCGACGGGATGGATCTCCGGGAGAGGGGACGATCTGCAGGTCGCCCGGACTCCCTATCTGATCAAGGTCGAAACAGGCGCCCGACGGCTCACGGTTCTGAAATCCGGGCGCGTGACGGGGCAGTGGACTGTCGCGGTGGGTGCCCCCGGCACGCCCACGCCGCTCGGCCGTACGTTCCTGCTCGCCTCGCTCTCCGCGAGCGACCAGAGGTCTGGCTCGCCGGTCCTGCCCACGGGGGCGCACTCGGCGACGCTCGACACCTACGGAGGCGGGCCGGGGACGGTCGCGTTCCACGGCTGGCCGAGGAAGACGGTCTTCGGCAAGGCCGTCAGCCACGGGTGCGTGCGAGTGCCCGACGACGCGCTGCGCGCGCTGTCGCGGGTACCGCTCGGCACCCTCGTCATCATCACCCGCTAGGCCCTCACCTAGCGACCAACCAGGTAGCTCACACCCAGGGGGAAGTATGGGGATAAGAAGGAACCTGCTCGCGGCGTCGGCGCTCGTCGTCGGGGCCGCCGCGGTTCTGGTCGGCGCCGCCACGATGTCGCAGGCGGCGGCCGACGAAACGCCCGGCGTGCCCGGCACGGCGTACGGCCTGTCGGCCGAGGGCCCGGTGCGCATCCAGCCGATCCCGGCGGCGGTGTCGCGGGACGGCAAGACCGTGCACCGCAGCGTGCTGCGCCCGAAGAACCCGCTGGTCAGCGCCTCCGCCATGGAGGTGACCACGAACGGGCGGAACTCGCAGGCGAGCGCGGCGGACGTGAGCACGTTGCAGCGCCAGGTCGCCGCGAACGCGGTGTCCGCGCGGTGCGAGAACGGGCGGGGCGTCTCCAACCTGGCCGGGGCCGTCATCGGCGGACGTGACATCGACGCCAACCCGGCGCCGAACACCACGATCCCGGTCACGATCGAGCGGGTCGGCACGGCCTCGGTGACGCTGAACAAGCAGGTCCGCCAGGCGGACGGCCGGCTCGCGGTCACCGGCCTGTCGATCGACATGCCGATGTCGAACGGCAAGAGGCAGACCATCGACGTCGCCTCGGTGGTCTGCGGGACCCCCACGGACGCCTCCTCCACCAACGAGGCGTCCGGCGACATGGAGGGCCCGCTGGGCGACATGGACGACTCGGGCCGTCCCCGCGAGACCGGCGACACCATCACCGGCCCGACCCGGGACGTCTCCACGCAGGTCCAGCAGGAGCGGGTCGAGAAGCAGGCACCCGCGCCGATCCCGGCCAAGGTCAACCTGCCGGTCGCCGGCTGACGCGGTTCCCCACGGCACCGATGATCGGACGGCCGGGCCGGTGGAGGTCCGACCCGCCACCGCGACGATCCCGCGGTCAGGCCGTCCGGGAGTCGTGCCAAGGCCGCCCGCCGACCGGTGACGGTCGTACCGCGGCCGTCACGCACGGGCCGCGACAGCGGCCCGCGGCAGACACGCCAGACGCGTCGGACACGCCAGACGCGTAGACGCGTCAAATGCGGAAGACGCGTAGACGCGTCAAATGCGGAAGACGCGTAGACGCGTCAAATGCGGAAGACGCAGCAGGCCGCCGGGGCCTTTCCCGGCGGCATGGGGGATGAGCAGGGAACATCGGGACGCCGGCCGGTATCACGCGTTCCGATGTTCCGCCCGTCCAGGCCCGGGTTCAGGTCTCAGGTGCGGGCTCAGGTGCGGGCTCGGGGTCTGGCTCAGGCCCGCAGTGGCTTGACCCAGCGGCCCCATTCGGGCTGGCGGGTATAGCCGGCGGCGGCCCAGGCGTGGTGGGCCAGGACGTTGTCGTGCAGCACCATCGCGTCGGCCCGGAACGCGCCGAACGCCGCGAACCGCTCCTCGGCCGCCTTGAGCAGCGTGGTGGCGATGCCCTTGCGCCGGTGCGCGGGATGCACGGCGAGGCGGTACAGGTGGGCCCGCCACCCGTCCCAACCGGCGATCAGCGTGCCCACCAGCTCGCCGTCCAGCTCGGCGACCAGCAACGCCTCGGGGTCGCGCTCGATCAGCGCCTCCACCTTGGCGGCGCTGTCATGACGGTCGGTCCCCTCGGCCGCCTCCAGCCAGAAGGCGAGCACCCCCGGAATGTCTCCCGGCCCGCCGAACCGTACATCTACCCCGAACTCTCCCACAGCGCCCGAAGCTACCACGGCCCCAGAGGCCGCCCCTCAGAACCGCGTCGCGGCCAGGCCCGCGCAGACGTCGTCGCGCCGTGCCAGGACCTCGGGAACGCGGTCGTTCCGGGCCGCCCAGGTGGCCGCCTCGGGCGAGATGTAGCCGAGCAGGCGCAGGATCGAGGAGTGGTCGGCGGCCAGGTGGCGC
This sequence comes from Thermocatellispora tengchongensis, assembly GCF_014202315.1. Classification (GTDB taxonomy): domain Bacteria; phylum Actinomycetota; class Actinomycetes; order Streptosporangiales; family Streptosporangiaceae; genus Thermocatellispora; species Thermocatellispora tengchongensis. The sequence continues at coordinate 40,529 of NZ_JACHGN010000030.1, forward strand.
TGGTGGATGGGTTCGTGGTGGGCGATTCGGTTGCGCAGCCGCCGCAGGTGGTACAGGTCGCTGTGCACGGGCCGGCGTGGCCCCCGGTAGGCGGGGAACGCCTGGTGCAGCGCGGGCCGCCAGAGCCGCATCTCGTAGGCGTGCCTGGAGGAGAGCAGGGTGGTCCAGAAGCCGAAGGACAGTTCGGCGATCACCCGGCCGGGCGTCGGTGTCATGTGCAGCGCCGCGATCGTGCGCTTGGCCGCGTCGATCTTCTCGGAACTGGTCACGTCGAGCGGGACGGCCGGGGAGTGCCACCAGTCGGCGCGTCCGGCCAGTGCGGTGAGCTCGCGGTGCATCGCGTTGCGGAGCGTGACCTCCAGAAGGTGCAGGGGGCCCAGAATCGCCCCGGAGATCTCCATGTTCCAGGCGTACAGCCGCAGCGCGCGTTCCCGGCAGTGACCGGACGCCGCGAGGTAGGGGGCGAAGCGTTCGGCGGAGATGGCCTCCGCGATGCGATTCGTGACGGGGGTGGCCACGATGTGTCCTCTCCTGATAACCTACAGTCAGGTGCCCCGGGATGAGCCTCTGCAATGCACGCCTCCCGGGGTAAGCACTTTTCTGGGCCAAAGTGCCGCGGTCACGCATTGTGGCGTGACCGCTACCATAGGTTAGCTCTCCGAACACGGGTTCGGAGAGCTTTTCCGTCTCCGGCCTCGCTACGTGAGCTGGGGTGGGAGCGGGCCCGTGTGCAGGATGGTGAGCTTGGTGACGGCTCGGGTGAGGACCACGTAGAGGCGGGCCAGGCCGCGGGGTTCGGCGGCGACTATGTCGGCGGGCTCGGTGACGATGACGTGGTCGTACTCCAGGCCCTTGGCCAGGGTGGCGGGGATCACCAGGAGGCGGTGGTCGGCGGTGGTGTCGGGCGACAGCACCTCGTGGTCCAGGAGGGCCAGGGCGGCCGAGACGGCGGGGACCAGGGCGTCGGGGGCGATGACGCCGATCGAGCCGGGGCGGGCCAGGGCGTCCTGGACGGCCGTCAGGAGGGCGGGGGCCAGGTCGGTGGCGGGGCGTACGGACAGGGAGCCGGTGCCGGGGCGCAGGCTGCGGGGGGCCGCCAGGCCGGGGGCGATGTCGGGGAGCAGGCGGGCGGCGTAGTCGAGGATCTCGCGCGGCACGCGGAAGCCGAGGGTGAGTTCGGTGACCGCGCCCGACGGCTGGCCCAGGTGTTCCAGGACGGTGGTCCAGGAGCGGGTGGACCAGGGGGTGGTGCCCTGGGCGAGGTCGCCGAGGACGGTGGCGGAGCCGGTGCGGCAGCGGCGGCCGAGGGCGCGCAGTTGCATTTCGGACAGGTCCTGCGCCTCGTCCACCACGAGGTGGCCCAGGGACGGGGTGCGTTCGATGAGGTCGGCCAACTCGTCGAGGAGGGCGGCGTCGGCGGCGGACCACTTGGCGGAGCGCCAGGAGCGGGGCGGCTTGCGCCACAGCAGCAGTTCGCGTTCCTCGTCGGTCAGGTCGGTACGGGCGCTGCGGGCCAGGAAGTCGGCGTCGGACAGCAGGCGGTGCAGCACCTGCTCCGGGGTGAGCTTGGGCCACACCTGGTCCACGACCTGCTTGACCGGCTTGGAGCGGGCCACGGCGTCCTGCACGCGGTCGTCGGGCGACTCGCCGCGCTGTTCCATGCGCACCAGTACGGCGTGCGCGAGCCGCTGCGCCAGGGCCGCGCGGCCGGGGCCGTAGCGGGTGGTGCCGCGCAGCGAGGCGACGATCTCGCGGACCTCGTAGTCGGGCACCCGGTAGCGGTTGGAGCCCCGGGTGACCAGTACGCCCTCGGTGGGCTTGACGATGTGCGCCCACAGCGCCCGCTTGAGCACGGCCGCCATCCGGGCGTCGCCCTTGAGCGCGGACACCGCCGGGTCCTCGGGGGCGGAGTGCTCGCCCACCAGGCCCGCGACCGTGGTCTGGTCCACCTTGACCTCGCCGAGCGCGGGGAGCACGGAGGAGATGTAGGACAGGAAGGCCCGGTTCGGGCCGACGATCATGACGCCCGACCGGGCCAGCTTCTCGCGGTGGGTGAACAGCAGGTACGCCGCCCGGTGCAGCCCGACCGCGGTCTTGCCGGTGCCCGGCGCCCCCTGCACGCAGACCGTCTGGCCGAGGTCGGCGCGGACGATCTCGTCCTGGTCGGGCTGGATGGTGGCGACGATGTCGCGCATGGGACCGGTGCGCGGGCGCTCGATCTCCTCGGTGAGGATCTTGGAGGTGGTGAGCGAGCCGCCCTGGTCCAGCGGCTCGTCCTCGTACGCCGTGAGCTCCCCGCCCTGGTAGCCGAACCGGCGGCGCAGCCGCAGCCCCATCGGGTCGGCCGGGCTGGCCTGGTAGAAGGCCCGGGAGACCGGCGCCCGCCAGTCGATCACCAGGGCGTGGCGGTGCTCGTCGTGCACGTGCCGCCGCCCGACGTAGATGGTCGGGGGCAGGTCGCCGTCGCCGGCCCTGTCCTCGGCCCTGTCCTCGGCACGGTCCAGGCGGCCGAAGAACAGCGGGGTGTCGGGGTGGTCGGCGAGGGCGGCGACCCGCTGGTCGAGCAGGCTCTGCAGGATCTGCTGCGACACCCAGTCGCCCGCCGCGTTCGCCGACAGCGACTTGGCGTGCTCCCGCATCGCCGTGAGCGCGGCCCGGGAAACGGCCAGATGGGCGCGTTCGGCTTTCAGAATCTGGTCGGGGTCCTGGCCGGCTATGTCGGGGGCCAGTTGGTGTGCGGGCATACGAACAGTCCTCCTTGACGCACTAGGAGTAGGCGGATGGTCGGGGGCGAACTATCCACCTTAGCGATGGCCCGGAAATGACTCCACGCATTAATCGCGTGACTGGCGGAGTGTGCGGACGGGTACCGAGTCAGGATGAAGTATGGGCGTGTCGGCTTGTCGCCGGCCATTCCGACCGTCGCCGTGTTGCTGCTCGCGGCGCTGTGGGGGTTGTCGGCGTACGCCGGTTGGGGGCTGGAGGCGTTCTGCGCGGATGACGAGAGCTCACGTTCCTGTGCCGAGCGGCTGGAGACGGTGGCCTCGTTCTCCGGGCTGTTCGCGGTGGTGGGAGCCGGGTGCGCGGCGGTCGCGTGGCTGATTCCGGCGCCCCGCGGGTTCATGCCGCTGATGGGCACGGCAATAGCGGCGTGGGTGGTGGCGGAGGCGGTATTGTTCGCGGGAGGAATGCTCGTGCGGTAACCATTCCTGCACCCTGCGTCAAAGTCGCGAAATTTGTCGAGAAACCAAGGCGAAACCGGTGACTTGCGCAGATCATGGGGTATGTCGCTGTTGGTCAGGGAGACCAAGCGAGGGGGTGGTTCGATTGTCCAGGAGCCGCGGGATTTCGTGGACCTGACGACGACGACGTGTTCGGCCAGCGCCGGCCCTGACCGCCGCCCCGCCGGCCCCGCGGCCCCGCCACGGGCCGGGGACCGCGGGCAGGGCTAGTCGCCGGCGAGCACGTCGTCCGCGTCCACGATCTGGTACGCGTACCCCTGCTCGGCGAGGAATCTCTGCCGGTGCGCCGCGAAGTCCTGGTCCACGGTGTCGCGGCTGACCACCGAGTAGAACCTGGCCCCGCCGCCGCCCGACTTCGGGCGCAGCACCCGGCCGAGCCGCTGGGCCTCCTCCTGGCGCGAGCCGAAGGTGCCCGAGACCTGGATCGCCACCGACGCCTCCGGCAGGTCGATGGAGAAGTTGGCGACCTTCGACACCACCAGGACCTGGATCTCCTTGTCGCGGAACGCCTGGAACAGCCGCTCGCGCTCGCGTACGCGGGTCTCGCCCTTGATCACCGGCGCGCCCAGGTGCTCGCCCAGCTCGTCGAGCTGGTCGATGTACTGCCCGATCACCAGCACCTGCTCGCCCACGTGCCGCCGCACCAGCGCCTCGGTCACCCGGGTCTTGGTCGGCGTGGTCGAGCAGAACCGGTAGCGCTCCTCCGACTCGGCCATCGCGTACGCCAGCCGCTCCTCGTCGGTCAGCGTGACCCGCACCTCGACGCAGTCGGCCGGCGCGATCCAGCCCTGGTTCTCCATCTCCTTCCACGGCGCGTCGTACCGCTTGGGGCCGATCAGCGAGAACACGTCGCCCTCGCGGCCGTCCTCGCGCACCAGCGTGGCGGTGAGCCCGACGCGCCGCCGGGCCTGGAGATCGGCGGTCATCCGGAAGATCGGCGCGGGCAGCAGGTGCACCTCGTCGTAGACGATCAGGCCCCAGTCGCGCGCGTCGAACAGTTCGAGGTGCCGGTAGACGCCCTGCCGCTTGGTGGTCATCACCTGGTACGTGGCGATGGTGACCGGCCGGATCTCCTTCTTGGCGCCGGTGTACTCGCCGATCTCGTCCTCGGTCAGCGTGGTGCGGCGCAGCAGTTCCTGCTTCCACTGGTGGGCGCTGACCGTGTTGGTGACCAGGATCAGCGTGGTCGCCTGGGCGTGGGCCATGGCCGCGGCGCCCACGATCGTCTTGCCCGCGCCGCAGGGCAGCACCACCACGCCGGAGCCGCCGTGCCAGAAGGCGTCGGCGGCCTCGCGCTGGTAGGGGCGCAGGGTCCAGCCGTCCTCGGCGAGGGCGATCGGGTGGTGCTCGCCGTCAACGTATCCGGCCAGGTCCTCGGCCGGCCAGCCCAGCTTGAGCAGCGCCTGCTTCAGCGTGCCGCGCTCGGAGGGGTGCACGATCACCGCGTCGTCGCCGACGCGCTCGCCGAGCATCGGCTTGATCTTCTTGGCGCGCAGCACCTCCTCCAGCACCGCCTTGTCGGTGGTGGTGAGGACGAGCCCGTGCACCGGGTGCTTCTCCAGCTTCAGCCGGCCGTAGCGGGCCATGGTCTCGGCGACGTCCACCAGCAGCGCGTGCGGCACCGGGTAGCGGCTGTAGGTGATCAGCGCGTCGATCACCTGCTCGGCGTCGTGCCCGGCCGCGCGCGCGTTCCACAGCGCGAGCGGCGTGACCCGGTAGGTGTGGACGTGTTCCGGCGCGCGCTCAAGCTCGGCGAACGGCGCGATGGCCTTGCGGCAGGCGTCGGCCGCCGCGTGCTCCGCTTCGAGCAGCAGCGTCTTGTCCGATTGGACGATCAGCGGGCCGTCGTTCAAGGGTGTACTCCTGTGTCCTGCGCTCACGCACCGCTATGGCGACTCCTGCGGTGACGCACCGCTATGGCAACAAGGTACGGCCCCGAATCAGTCCCGCGCCCGGCGGTCGCCGGCCGAGTCCTAGTCGAGGTTGCCCGTCGCGCCCAGGAAGATGATCGTGGCCACGCCCAGGATGATCAGCCCGACGTTGATGCCGATGCTGATCCAGGCCCACTTGAGCAGGTTGCCGGCCTTCTGGGGTTCGAGGTCGGCCTTGCTCAGCGCGATCCCGGACAGCACCGAGGCGGCGAGGCCGCCGGGCGTCACGTAGCAGCTCATCGCCAGCACGATGCTGATCACCAGCGCGACGATGGCGTGCGTGCGCTTGCCGTCGGCGTCGGGGTGGCGCGGCGGCTGGGCGTAGCCGTACCCGTAGCCGTAGGGCTGCTGCGGTTGCTGGTACGGCGGCGGCTGCTGGTAGTACTGCTGTTCCCCATAACCGGGGTACTGCTGCTCGCCGTAGCCGGGGTACTGCTGTTCCCCGTAGCCGGGAGTCCCGTACGCGCCGTAGCCGCCGGGCTGGGTGTTCTGCCCCTGGTAGGGGTTGTGCCCGTACGGCTGCTGCTGCTGCCCAGGCTCCGGGGCGTCGGACGGCTCACCGGCGCCGTAACGGCCCTGCTGGTCGTCCGGGTAGCGCGGGCCCTCGGGGTGGCTGGTCACGGTCTGGCCTTCCACTCAGGTTCGGTCGGGCAGTCAAGAGATACCACGATACGTACGATGCCGGGCGCCGCGATCGGGTTCGGTGATGGATTCACGGCGTTCAGGTCAGGCCGCTGACGCCGGTGATGCGGTGCAGCGCGAAGCGGTGCACGGCCGCCCGCGTCTCGTCGTACGCGGTGAGGTAGCCGCCCTCCATGCGGGCCGGCTCCAGGATGCGGCTGGTCGCGTTGCCCTGGCCGTCCACGTAGCCGATCCAGACCCGGGTGCCCTGCCGGATCGCCTCCTGCAGCAGGGCGATCGTGGCGGTGTTGGGCGAGCGCGGCACGGGCCCGCCCGGCTCCTTGACCGGGGTGAGCCTGGCGAGGTGGGCGGAGTCGCCGGCCCGCATCGCGCGCACGGCCGCGGCCACGACGTCGTCGTCCAGCGCGTTGACCACCGCCGACGCGCGGGCCGGCGGGGCCACGTCGGTGCGGCGCGCGTCGAGCTGGGAGACGATCACATCGCCGTCCAGGGACTCGGCCACCGGCGCGTAGCCCATCGCGCGCAGGCTGTCGACCAGCGTCGCCCGCGACGAGCGCGAGGCGATCACCGTGGGGGCCAGCCGGCGCAGCCGCAGCGGCGCCGCCCGCCGGTCGGCGAGCACCTGGTCCAGCACGGCCGGGTCGTCGCAGCGGATGTACGCGCTCGCCGTGCCGACCCGGACCCGGCCGTGGCGGCGGGCGACGTCGGAGACGAGGTAGCGCAGCGGCTGCGGCACCGGGGCGGCCGAGTGGCGCTCCAGCATCGCCAGCAGCTCGTCGGCGCCCTGGCCGGCGTCGAGGGCGCGGCGCACGGACTCCTCGCCGAACCGGTACACGGTCGCGCCGCCGGTGGACTCGACGTCGGCGGCCAGCATCAGCCACCGGCGCAGCTCGCCGGTCAGCGGGCCGGGGGCGACGGCGGTGAGGTCGGCCTGGAGCAGCACGTGGTCCACGGGCTCGGGCAGCAGCGGGGCGAGCAGCTTGGCGGCGGCGGGATCGCCCGCGGCCAGCGCCCGCCCGTGGGCGGACAACACGCCCAGGCCGGTCAGGCCGATCTGCTCGGCCTCGCGCAGGGTGAACTCCACGAGCTGGTCGCGGTGGTGGCCGCGCCGCCGGGGCTGCTCCCACGCCAGCCGGGCGCGTACGGACTCGGGGGTGGGGGCCAGGCCAGGGCCGGCGGCGGCCAGCACGGCCAGCGTGGTCGCGCGCACCTCGGGGGCGGCGTTGCGGCGCAGGTCGGGGTGGAGCGCGCCGCGCAGCCGGTCGCGGTCGTCGCGCTCGCCGACGAGCCCCGGCGCGCGGTCCATGGCCAGCCAGGTGGCGGCGAGCGAGGCCCAGCGGTCCTCGGTCGCGCGGACCCGCCACGCGTCGTACGCGGGCGTCGGCAGCCACTCGCCGTCGGCGCTGCCCCCGGCCGCGATCAGGCCGGCCGCGAACGCCACCTCGATCACCAGCGCCGCCGACCACTCGGGCAGCTCCAGGAGCTGCGAGGTGCGCTTGAGGTCGCGTACCGAGAGCCCGCCGGTACGCAGCACGCCCGGCGGATCGACGCTCCAGCGCTCGCACAGCTCCTCCACCGAGCCGGCGAACGTGAACGCCTGGCCCGCCGCCGTGCGGTCGGAGAGGGACTGCGGGCGCTCGGCCCCGGTGAGGGGCGGCGGGGTGGGGGACAGGTCGCGGTGCAGCCGCCCGCCGCGCAGCCGCAGCGCGACCTCGCGCGGCAGCGCAACGGTCTCCTCGCCGGTCGCGCCGAGCAGGGCGCGGGCGAGAAGCTGCTCGATCGGCGACTGCGCCGTGGCCACCCGCACCTCGCGCCGGGCCTTGGGCAGCCGCCCGGTCGGCGGCCCCCAGGCCAGCTCGTCCAGCGCCGCCCGCGCCTGCGGCGAGACCTCGGCCACCAGGCGGTCCACGGTCTCGGGCGCGGCGAGCAGCTCCGCCAGCCGGGCGCGGGGGTCGTCCCCGGACGAGCCGGACGAATCGGGGGAGCCGGGGGAGATGTCGGCGATCAGCTCGTCCAGGCGCTCGGGCGCGTAGTGGCGGAACACCTCGACGGCCGGCGGGCCGAGGCCGGCGGGGGCGTCGAGCACCTCGCGCACGCCCGGCGCGGGTTCGAGCGCGTCGTCGGGGCCGTAGGCCAGCGCCATCGTGCGCAGCCGCTCGACGGCCTCGGCAAGCAGGGACTCCAGCTCCGAGGAGCTCGGGTCGCCGTCCGGCAGCGCCCGCCGGAACAGCGCGCGCAGTTCCGACACCGGCGTGGGCGGCGGCAGCACCGCCAGCGCCTCGACGGCGGCCAGCGTGAACCGGTCGAGCCGGTCCAGCGCCCGCCCGATCGCGGACGGGCTGGAGGCCCGCGCCGCGAGGCCGGCCAGGTGGGCGGGGACCGGCGTGATCAGCTCCGGGCGTGCGGAGACCAGTGCGCGCAACTGCCCGTCGTCGCGCCCCCGCAGCCACTCGGCGAACTCCGCGCTCATGAACCCACCTTCACCCTTCTCATGGTATGCGCGGGTTCATCAGCGATGATCGCCCCCGGGTGGGCGGGAACGGGTCGCGGATCGCGCCTGGCAGGAGGAACATGGCCAAGGTGACGGAACGTGCCGATCGCCTCGTTCTCGACTACGTGAGCCGGGCGGCCGACATCGCCCACGGGGTGTTGCGCCAGGAGCAGCGGCTGGAGTTCGTCCGCGCCCTGCGCGCCCGGATCGAGGCCGAGCGGGCGGGCAGCGACGACCCCCGGGTGGTGTCGCGGATTCTGGCCCGGATCGGCGATCCGGGCGCCCTGGTGCGCGCGGAGGCCGCCCGCGTGGCCGCCGCCCCGCCCTCGTCCCCGTCTCCTCCGCCCCCGTCCCCGTCCCGTCCGGGGGAGCCGCCGCTCGCCGCGCCGGTCGTGTACCCGCAGGACGCCGACCCGGCCACCGCGGCCTTCCCCCGGGTGCGCGACGACTTCCCCCGGGTGCGCGACGACGTGGACGACGGCGTGGACGACGGCGTGGACGACGGTATGGACGACGGCGAGGACACCGCCGCCCTGCCCGGCTACCCGTCCCCCGCCGCCGGGGAGGGGGCGCGGCGTGCGGTGCCGGCCGGGGTGGCGCGGGCGATCGCCGAGGCGCGGCGCGGCCATGAGCGCCGGATGGCGCGGCGCGGCCGGGAGGGCCCCGTGACGCGCCGCGCCCGCGTACGCAGGCGCCTCCGGCTGCCCGGACGCAGGCTGCGCCGGGCGGCGATGGCCGGCGCCAACCCGATGGCCACCGACGGCAGGGACGCCCGGACGATCCTGATCTACAACGCGCGCGAGAGCGCGGGCATGCTGGTGCTGATCGCCGCCGCGCTGCTGCTGCCGCTCGACCTGCGGCCGATCGCGATCTTCCCGGTGCCGGTGCTCGTGTGGGCCGTGGGCGCGGTGATCGTGCTGCTCGGCGAGGGATGGCGGTTCGGCGACCGGCTGGTGGGGCTGGGCGCGCCGATGTTCGCGTACGTCGTGGGCGGGCTGGTCTTCGGCGGCCTGCGGGCCGGCGACGGCCGGTCGCTGCTGGACGCGTTCTTCGGCGTCAGCGGGGTGATGTTCATGCTGGGCACGGCCGGGGGCGTGTGCTGGCTGGCGTACCGGCTGTTCAACCCGCCCGAGGGGTGAGGCTCACGCCGTCGGGGTGACCGCGGGGGCGGGGAGCAGGCCGAGCGCCAGGCGCACCCACGCCGCCACGAACTGGTCGCGGTCGGCCCGGCCCGGCGACTCGCCCACGGTCTCCTGGAACAGCCGGTAGTGCACCACCGCGCCGCCGAGCACGGCCGCGATGGCGTGCCAGTCCTCGTCGGCGCCGGCGTACTCGGGCTGGGCGCCGAACCAGGTCACGATCGCGTCGTACATGGGCTGCAGCAGCCCCTCGCGAACCACCGCGACCAGCTCGGGGAACTGGCTCAGGTCGCGGAAGAACACCCGGGTCAGCTCGCTCTCCTCGCGCACCTTGGCCAGCCCGGCCTTGCACAGCCGCGCCAGCCGGTCCTCCAGCGCGAGCGAGGCGCCCACGGAGTTGACCTCGGTCAGCGTCTCGGCGATCTGGGCGCGGGTGCGGGTGGCGTGCTCGTTCACGGCGGCGGCGAGCACTTCGTACTTGGACTTGAAGTGCCGGTACAGGCCGCCCGCGCCCGGGGACAGGCCGGACGCCGCCTCGATCTCGGCCACGGACGTGGCGGCGTAGCCCCGCTCGGCGAACAGCCGCAGGGCTTCATCGACGATCCGCTCGCGCGTGGATCTGGTCATCTCGTGCCGTTACCTCCGACATGACCTTAATGGGCAGGTCTATGTGAGCGTTACCAGTAGTACGCCGTGGGCCGGTGAGGAGCGGACGTGCGGTGACGAGTGAGCCCTTTCGTCAAAGCTGCCATACGCGGGCCCGTTGCGTGTAGTGCCGCGGGCTTTGGCATGCTGCGTACGTGCATGCGGTGGGATTCGACCTCGATCTGACGCTGGCCGACACGCGGGCCGGCATCGCGGCCGTGTACGAGGCGCTGGCCGCCCGGCTCGGCGTGCCGATCGACGTCGAGACCGTGGTCTCGCGGCTCGGCCCGCCGCTGGAGCAGGAACTGGCCCACTGGCTGCCGCCCGAGGACATCCCGGCGGCGGCCGATCTGTACCGCGAGCTGTACGCCGGGATCGCGGTGCCGGCGACCACCGTCATGCCGGGCGCGCACGAGGCGATCGACGCCGTACGCGGCGCGGGCGGCGGCGTCATCGTGGTCACCGGCAAGAACACCCGCGACGCCTGGCGCACCGTCCGCGCCCTGGGCCTGAATGTGGACGAGGTCGCGGGATCGGTTTTCGGGGCCGGAAAGGGCACGGCTCTCGCGTCTTTCGGCGCGGCGGCATATGTTGGAGATCACGTCGCCGACATAGCGGCGGCGCGCGCGGGCGGGAGCGTCAGCGTGACGGTGGCCACCGGTCCCTATACGGCAGGAGAACTACGTGAGCATGGAGCCGACGTGGTGCTCGCCGACCTGACCGAGTTCGGCGGCTGGTTCCGTACGTGGAGAGCCGACGCCGCCGGGGTATGAACGAACGGGTGGCGGGCCGCCGCCGGGGTAGGAATTTGTCGGCAAAATACACGGTCGCCCCGCGCGCGCCGTGGGCATAACCTACATCCATTCACCTTCACGACAGTCTGAACGAGGTCACCCCTGTGCCGAGTGGCAAGGTCAAGTGGTACGACGCCGACAAGGGATTCGGCTTCCTCACCCGCGACGACGGCGGTGAGGTCTTCGTGCATTCCTCCGCGCTGCCCAGCGGTGTGGACTCCCTCAAGCCCGGCCAGCGTGTCGAGTTCGGCGTGGCCGAGGGCCGCAGGGGTCAGCAGGCGCTGTCGGTACGCGTCCTGGACCAGCCTCCCACGCTCGCCAAGGGCAAGCCCAAGGGCAAGCGCAAGAAGCCGGATGAGATGGTCGTCATCATCGAGGACCTGATCAAACTGCTCGACGCGATCTCGATGTCCTACCAGAAGGGCAAGCACCCCGACGCGCAGCACGCCAGGCAGATCGCGGCCGTGCTGCGCGGCGTGGCCGACGACCTCGACCCCTGACCTCAGGGGACCCCTGCCCCGGCGCCCCTTGAACCGGTGACCGATGACCCGGTGACCGATGGCCGCTGATCAACCGTGCGGGTTGGTCAGCGGCTTGGTCGATCCGGGCCGGTCGCCCGGCGGATCGTACGGCACCGCCAGCTCGGTGGTGGTCACGTCGCTCGCCGGGCGCTCGCGGCGCTTGGCCCGGCGTACCCGGTCGTCGAGGGCGCGCAGCCTGCGGCGGCGGGTCACCAGCAGCCAGACCAGCGCCGCGGCCAGCACCACCGTGATCGCCCACATGGCCGTGGTGCCCGAGGGCAGCAGCGACATCAGCAGCCCGAGCAGGCCGCCGAACACCCAGGCGAGCTGGAGCAGCGCCTCGACCACGCCGAACGTCGAGGAGCGCACCTCCTCGCCGATCTCGCGCTGCACGATCGCGTCGAGGGCCAGCTTGCCCAGCTCCTGGGCGAACCCGGCGATCAGCGCCACCGCCAGCGCCGCCCACAGGCCGAACAGGATCGCGGTCGCCACCCCGGTCGCGGTCGCGACCGCCAGCGTGACCAGCACCACGATCTGCGGCGAGTGGGTGCGCACCCAGTTGGCCGCCACCGCCCCGAGCAGGCCGCCCGCGCCGGCCGCGCCCGCCAGGGCGCCGATCGTCAGCGTGGGCTCCAGACCGGGCAGGTGCTCGTCCTTGACCAGGAAGAGCAGGAAGAACAGCAGGTAGCCGGAGAACACGCGGATCGCCGCGTTGGCCCGCATCGCCTCGGCCACGGCCGGGCCCACGTTGAGCAGGGTGCGCCACCGCCGCGCCCGGGGCTCGCGCTCGTGCTCCTCCTCTTCCTCCACCTCGTCCAGATCGGGGGAGTCCACGTGCCGCGGCAGCCGCATGGCCTGCACCCCGGCCAGGAAGAACAGCGCCATCGTGCCGCGCAGCACCCACTCCGGCCCCAGCCACGCGGCCAGCCCCGCCGCGATCGGGGCCGTCACCCCCGCGGCGGTCAGGGTGAACAGCGCCACCCGGGCGTTCGCGGTCACCAGGGTGATGTCGGCGGGCAGCACGCTCGGCATGATCGCCGCCCGCGACACGTTGTACGCCTTCGACAGCACCAGCACCGCCAGCGCGGCCGGGAACAGCGTGACGGCGTCGCCCGAGACCACCGCCGCGGCCATGGCCCAGCACAGCAGGCCGCGGGCGAATAAGGTACCGGCCATGATGAACCGGCGCCCCGACCGGAACCGGTCGAGCACCGGCCCCACGAACGGCGCCACGACCGCGAACGGCGCCATCGTGATCAGCAGGTAGAGCACGACCTGGCCGCGCGCCTGGTCCACCGGCAGGCCGAAGAACAGCGTGCCCGCCAGCGCGACCGTGACCAGCGCGTCACCCGCCGCGTGGGCCGCGCTCAGCTCGATCAGCCCGCCCAGCCCGGTGCGGCCCGCCCCCTGGGCGTGGGTCAGCCGCCTGGCCGCCCGCCCCAGCGACCGGGTGCCCCCGACCGCGGCCCGCCCCGCCGTACGCGTGCCACTGGCGGTGGCCCTGCCCGCGCGCACCGTAGCCCGCCCCGCGGCCGCGGCCGACCGCCCGAGCCGCCGCGAGACGTCGCCGGCCGTACGCCACGCGCGTTCCCAGCCACCTGCCACGCATCCAGTCTTACCCGACGCACCCGAAACGCGCCGTAACCGCCCCCACACCCACCCCCGAAAGTCGCCACGACCCCCACACAGGCCCGGGCTCCCGCCACCCCCTCCCGGGAGTGTCCGGGCAATGGGTGGATCTTCCGCAAGGCGGGATGGGGGCGGGTGACGGAAACTGCGCGAACGCGACGCCCTCCCACCGCCCCCTCCCGAACACGGACACACCCTCCCCGTGGGTCGCCACCCCGCAAGGTCCACTGTTACGTGCGGTGGGGTGTGTCACCGTTCGGGAGGAGGCGGCCGGAGGGCGTCGCGTTTCCGCAAGTCCCGGCATCCACCCCCATCCCGCCGTGCGGAAGATCCACCGTTGCCCGGACACTCCCGCGCGGTGCGGTGTTGCGCGCGGTGGGGTGTTACGCGGTGAGTATTTCGCGTGGTGGGGTGTTGCGGGCGGTGGGGTGTTTCGCGAGGTGGGGTGTTGCGTGCGGTGGGGTGTTTCGTGCGCTTGGGTGTCCCGTGGGGTGGGGTGCCTCGCGCGGCCCGCCCGCCCTCGCCGGCGGTGTGGCCCGCCACCCCCGTGGCCCGCTGCCCACGCCCGGGGTGGGGCCTGCGGTCCCGCTAGGTCTGCTGCCCGGCGATGCGCGCGCCCCGCGCGGACCGAGGTCCGCCCCCCTCCCCGAGGCTCGCCAGGCCGCGAGGTCCGCCGCCCCGCGAGGCGCGTTGGCCGCGCTCGGGGCGGGGCCTGCTGCCTGTGTGGCGGGCTGCCCCGCGCGAGGCGCGCGGCTCCGGGTGGCCCGCCGCCCCCCGCTCGCGGTGGGGCCCAAGGCGGGGCCGTCGTCGCCCGGTGTGCCGTCCCCTTTGTGAGGGCGGGTGGCGGGCCCGCCGTTCGTACCTGCGGAATGAGGTGGAGTGGGGCGGACCCGGGTGCTGACAGGTCCGAGGATGGGTGAGAATGAAGTGTGAACTTGCGAGCGGACTGCCGAGCGGACTGCGCCGACCTCCGGCGAGCGGGGGTGGCCTCGTGATTCGCACCCGGACCCGGAGCGCGCCCGCCGATGCGGCCTGCGCCGCCGCGGTCGACCTGGCACGCGCCGCCGCCGAGCAGATCGCCAGGCCGGGCGAGGTGGGCGAGCACCTCGGATTCGAGCCTGAGGGCGACCGCGTCGGCACCCATTACTTCGCCTGCCTCGACCGGGCCTACCGGGGCTGGCGCTGGGCCGTCACGGTCACGCGCGCCTCGCGGGCCAAGATCGTAACGGTGAGCGAGACCTGCCTGGTTCACGGCCCCGGCTCGCTGCTCGCGCCCCAGTGGGTGCCGTGGAGCGAGCGACTGCGCCCCGGCGACCTCGGCGTGGGCGACCTGCTGCCCGCGCCGGCCGACGACGACCGGCTCGCCCCCGGCTACACCGAGACCAGCGACGACGTAGACCGTCAGATGATCTTCGAGTACGGCCTCGGCCGGGCCAGGGTGCTGTCGGCGATCGGCCGCGACCGTGCCGTGCGGCGCTGGCACTCCGGCGAGTCCGGCCCCCACACGCCGATCGCGCACGCGGCCCCCGCCCAGTGCTCCACCTGCGGCTTCTACTGGCCGCTCGCCGGTGCGCTGCGGCTGGGCTTCGGCGTGTGCGCCAACGAGTACGCCCCCGACGACGGCCGGGTGGTCGCGGCCGACCACGGCTGCGGCGCCCACTCCGAGGCCGCCGTCGTCACGCACAGCGTGGAGCAGGCCCCGCCCATCCTCGACGACCTCGGGTTCGACCTGATGGAGGAGCCGGTGGGCGAAGCCGAGGGCGGCGTCGCCGAGGGCGAGCCCGACCTGAGCGGCTCGGTGGACGAGGAGTCGTCGGAGCCCCTCGGCCACTCGTGAGGGCGGCGCCCCGGCCGTCCGTACCACACCGCCCCGCGCATGCCGCCGGCGCGGTCCCCGTCCGTGCACGCATGACGTGACACCACCCCCCGGATCACGTCGTCACGAATGTGAGCTGGCATTCCCTATGACCGATATCTTCGCCACAGACCGGGTACGCGCCGCCGTACTCGCCGCCTGGGTCGCCTCTCCCGCGCGCTTCCGCGAGGACGCCAACGCCGAGGAGGACTTCGCCCTCGGCGGCTACCGCGACCGGCTGATCGTCGAGCTGGCCCAGAACGCCGCCGACGCCGCCCTGCGCGCCGGCGTCCCCGGACGGCTGCGGCTGTCCCTGCGCGACGGGGTGCTCACCGCGGCCAACACCGGCGCCCCGCTCGACGCCGCGGGCATCGAGGGCCTGTCCACGCTGCGCGTCTCCGCCAAGCGCGACGACGTGGGCGCCGCCGGGCGCTTCGGCGTCGGGTTCGCCGCCGTGGTCTCGGTCACCGACGCCCCCGAGATCGGCTCGTGGGCCAGCGGCGCGGTGCGCTGGTCCCGGGAGGAGACCGCGGCGCTGGTGGCCGCCGAGCCCGCGCTCGCCGGGGTGCTCGCCGAGCGCTCCGGGCACGTGCCCCTGCTGCGCCTGCCCTTCCCCGCCGAGGCCGTGGACGTCCCCGAGGGCTTCGACACCGTCGTACGCCTGCCGCTGCGCGACAAGGCCGCCGAGGAGGCCGTACGCCGGATGCTGGCCGAGACCAGCCCGGCGCTGCTGCTCGGCATGCCCGCCCTGGCCGCGATCGAGATCGACGTGGAGGGCGAGGAGCGCACCGTCGTCGCCGAGGGCTGGCATGTCGTGGCGGCGTCGGGCGAGTTCACCCCCGCCCAGGTCGCCGAGCTGTTCGCCGACCGGCCCACCGAGGAGCGCGCGCGGCCGTACTGGATGGTGCGCTGGGCGGTGCCCGAGTCGGGGCCGCTGCCCGCGACCGTGCCGCCGGTGGTGCACGCGCCCACGCCCAGCGACGAACCCCTCGACCTGCGCGCGTTGCTGATCGCCAGCTTCCCCATGGCCACCGACCGCAGGCACGTCGCCCCCGGCCCGCTGACCGACTTCCTGGTGGAGCGGGCGGCGGAGACGTACCTCGACCTGCTGGCCTCCCTGCCGCGCACCCCGCGCCTGCTCGACCTGGTCCCGGGCCCGATGGGCAAGAGCGAGCTGGACGCCGCGATCCGGCGTGCCATCCTGCGCCGCCTGCCCGACGCGCCCCTGCTCCCGGCCCTGTCGGCCCCCGCCGACCCCGCCGAGGACCGGGCGGCGGGCGACGGCTGGGTGGTCGCGGGCCGCGAGGCGTCCGTGGTGGCCGGGCCCGCCGCGTTCCTGGACACGATCGCCGAGATGGTGCCGGGCCTGCTCCCGGCCGACTGGCCGCCGCGCCACCCGGCGCTGGGCGCGCTCGGCGTACGCCGGGTGGAGCTCGCCGACGTGATCGACATGCTGTCCGGCGACGCCGTCGAGAACAAGGACCCCGCCTGGTGGCGCTCCCTGTACGACGTGCTGCCCGCCGACGACCCCGAGGCGATCGGCGCGCTCCCGGTGCCGCTGGCCGACGGCCGCCTCGTACGCGGGCCGCGCGGCACCCTCGTCCTGTCCGAGGGCAACGCGCTCGACACCGCCGCGCTCGCCCCGCTCGGCCTGCGCATCGTCCACCCCGACGCGGCCCACCCGCTGCTGCTGCGCCTCGGCGCGGCCGAGGCGACCCCGCGTACGGTGCTCGACGACCCGCTCACCCGGGCGGCGGTCTCGGCCTCACTCGACTCCGACGACCCCGAGCCGGTGGCCCGCGCCGTGCTGTCCCTGGTCGCGGCGGCCGGCCTGGTCGCCGGCGAGGCCCCCTGGCTGTCCGACCTGGCGCTGCGCGGCGCCGACGGCGAACTGTACCCGGCGGGCGAGCTCCTGCTCGGCGGCGGCGCCCTGGCGGGCGTGGTGGACGCCGAGGACAACCCGTTCGGCACCGCCGCCCCCGACCTGGTCGAGGCGTACGGGTCGCGGGTGCTGGCGGCGGCGGGCGTACTCGACGGGTTCGCCGTGGCCAACGACGCCGACGTGCTCCTCGATCCCGACGAGTGCGACCACGACCTGGACCGCGAGGACGAATGGCTGGAGGCCGTCCTGGACCTCCTCCCCGACCTCGACGTCCCCCCGGTCGCGCCCGAGTTCAGCGCCATCCGCGACCTGGAGTACGTCGCCGACTGGCCGGCCGCGCTCGCCATGCTCACCCGCCCCCCGCTCCGCGCCGCCCTCCAGCCCCTGCGCGTGGTCGCCGGCGGCGAGGTGGTGGAGGTCCCGTCGTACACCGCGTGGTGGCTCAGCACCCACCCGGTCCTGGGCGGCAAGGTCCCGACCTCCCTGCGGGTCCCCGGCGGCGACCCGCTGCTGTTCGGCCTGTACGACGACGCGCCCGCGGGCCTGGACGAGGCCGCCCTCGCCATGATCGGCGTACGCACGACGCTGCCGGACCTGCTGGCGAGCCACGGCGGCCCCGAGGAACTGCTCGACCTGATGGCCGACCCGTCGATCGAACTGGACCGCCCCCAACTCCGCGCCCTGTGGATCGCCCTCGCGGCCGTGGACCCCTCCCGCGCCGCGCCGCCCAAGGCCGTACGCGCGATCCTCGACGGCGAGATCGTGGTCGCCGACGCCGACCGGGCCGTGGTCGTCGAGGCACCCGACCTCCTCCCCCTGGTCGCCGGCCACCCCCTGATCCTGGCCCCCTTCGACCTGGCCGAGGCCCTGTCCGAACTCCTGGACCTCCCTCTGGCCGCCGAGACGACGGCCGGCGAGGTGACCTCGACGGGACAGGAGAAGCAGGTCCCGGCCGAGGTCCGCCGCCTCCTCCCCACGGCCCCGGCGACGTACGTGGAACACGAGAGGCTCACCGTGGACGGCGTGGAGGTGCCCTGGCGCTTCTACGACGGCGTGGTGCACGCCAGCGGCGTGGAGGGCCTGGCCCGCGGCCTGGCCTGGGCCTCGGGCCAGTGGAGCGACAGGCTCGCCGTCAGCGCCCTGCTCCGCGACCCGGCGGCCGTCCCCCTCCTCCTGGCCGAGAACGACCTGGACAGCCTGCCGGGCTGAACCGCCGGGTTCACCTCGGGGGGTCCGCGCGGAGGCGCGCGGCGTCCTGGCCCGGTGGCGCGCCGAACAGGCGGCGGTATTCACGGGTGAACTGCGACGGGCTGTCGTAGCCGACGAGATGGGCGACGCCGGCGATGTCTCCCGCGCGGGCGACCAGCAGCGAGCGGGCCTCCTGGAGGCGGATGCGTTTCTGGTACTGCAGGGGGCTCATGGCCGTGACGGCGCGGAAGTGGCGGTGGAAGGCGGAGACGCTCATTCCGGTCAGGCGGGCGAGGTCCTCGATCCGCATGGGCTCGGCGTAGTTGTCGCGGATCCAGTGAATCGCCCGGTGGACGTGGGACAGGCTGCTGCCCGCCAGGCCGACCTGGCGGATCATGTCGCCGTGCGGGCCGGTGAGCATCCGCCAGAGGATCTCCCGTTCGATCAGCGGAGCGAGCACGGGAGCGTCCGCGGGATGGTCGAGCAGCCGCAGCAGCCGGGTCACGGCGTCGAGCAGGTCGGGACCGGCCTCGCCGGTCGCGATGGCGGGCTGGACTGTCGTGCCGCGGGACCGCTGCCGGGCCGGGACCTGCGGCAGCAGCGGGGCGATGGCGTCCGGCCGCAGCGCGAGGGCCATGCCCAGCGCCGGGGTCTGCGGGCTCGCGTCGATGAAGTGGCCGGTGACGGGCAGGTTGGCGGTCACCACGAGGAACTGCCCCGCCCGGTACTCGAACACCTGGTCGCCGAGCAGAAGGCGTTTGCCGCCCTGGGCCAGAACGACCAGCAGCGGCTCCGTCAGCGAGTAGTCGGGCTCCTCGGTCTCCACTTTGGAGATCGACAGACCGGGGATCGGCGTCCGCAGGTCCGGCCGGGCATGGGTGGCGATGAGGCCGCGGATCTCGTTCAGGACGTCGAAGCTACGCACACCCAACGAAAGCATTCGCGGTGCCGCCGGGCAAGCCCGTCAGGCCGTCACTGGAGGTTCTTGGTGTTGGGCGGGACGGCGGTGCTCGGCTCCACCGGGGGGTCGGACGGCGGGGTGGGGGCGCGGCGGTTGCGGCGGCGGACGTAGAACAGGCCGAACAGGCCGCCGGCGATGCCGGCCAGGCAGGTCCACAGCCACCAGCGCTGGTCGGGGGAGGGCTGGACGATCAGCAGGACGATCGCGGCGACCGCCCACAAGGCCGTGCCCGCCAGGAAGGTCGCCGAGTCGTTGGTCTTCATCGGCTCCAGGTCGGGGCGGCGGTGTGGCTGGGTCACGTGGTCCAGCGTAGGCGACGGGGGACGGATCGACGCGGGTGGTGGTGGGGTACGTCCGCGGGTTGGCCACGAATCGGTTGCGGAAGGGTCAAAATCGGCAGTTGACTCTTTCGAATCGTGTAAGCGGCTGACACTGTGCGGCCGTGAGTGACACCACAGCCTCCCCGAAAGACTCGCCTACACCACCACCGCCGACTCGTACCGGCTTCGCCGGATTTCTTGATCGCTATTTCGAGGTCTCGGGGCGCGGTTCGACGTTCGCCGCCGAGATCCGCGGCGGGTTCGCCACCTTCTTCACCATGGCCTACATCGTGGTGCTGAACCCGATCATCATCGCCGCGGTGCCCGACAAGACCGGGCAGTTCCTCGGTGACGGCGCGGCGCCGAACTTCCCGCTCGTCGCCGCGGCCACGGCGTTCGTGGCGGGCGTGCTGACGATCCTGATGGGCGTGATCGGCCGGGTGCCGTTCGCGCTGGCGGCCGGGCTCGGGCTGAACGCGTTCGTGGCCTACAGCATCGCCTCCCAGATGTCCTGGGAGGACGCGATGGGGCTGGTGGTGCTGGAGGGCATCGTCATCCTGGTCCTGGTGCTCACCGGGTTCCGCACCGCGGTCTTCCACGCGATCCCCAACGCGCTGAAGACCGCGATCAGCGTCGGCATCGGGCTGTTCATCGCGCTGATCGGGTTCGTGGACGCAGGGTTCGTGCGCAAGACCGCGGCGGGCACCGTGCCGGTGCAGCTCGGGTCGCTCGGCACCGGGTCGCTGATCGGCTGGCCCACGCTCGTGTTCGCGGTCGGGCTGCTGGCCACGGCGTTCATGGTGGCGCGGAAGCTGAAGGGCGCCATCCTGATCGGCATCCTGGGCACCACCGTGCTGGCCGTGATCGTCGAGGCCATCGCCGACGTGGGGCCCCAGGTTGTGGACGGCAAGGTGGTCGATCCCAACGCCTGGTCCCTGATCGATCCCGGGATACCGGGCCAGATCGTGGCGACGCCGGACCTGTCGCTGCTGGGGCAGTTCAGCCTGTTCGGCGCGTTCGCCGAGACCGGCGTGGTGGCGGCGGTGCTGCTGGTGTTCACGCTGATGCTGGCCGACTTCTTCGACACGATGGGGACGATCGTGGGCGTGGGGCGGCAGGCCCATCTGGTCCGCCCGGACGGCACTCTGCCGCGGACCCGGGAGATCCTGCTGGTGGACTCCCTGGGGGCCGCCGCCGGTGGGGCGGGGTCGGTCTCGTCCAACACCACCTACGTCGAGTCCGCCTCGGGCGTGGGCGAGGGCGCGCGTACCGGGCTGGCCAGCGTGGTCACGGGGCTGCTGTTCCTGCTGGCGATGTTCCTCGCGCCGCTGACCGAGGTCGTGCCGTCGGAGGCGGCGGCCCCGGCGCTGATCATCGTGGGCTTCCTGATGATGACCCAGGTCCGCGAGATCGACTTCAACGACTACGAGATCGCGATCCCGGCCTTCCTCACCATCGTGCTGATGCCGTTCACGTACTCGATCACGGCCGGCATGGGCGCGGGCTTCGTGACGTACGTGGTGATCAAGGCGTTGCGCGGCAAGTCCCGCGAGGTGCACCCGCTGATGTGGCTGGTCGGGGTGCTGTTCCTGATCTACTTCACGGTGGAGCCGATCCGGCAACTGCTGGGGGTCTGAGTCCACTTCCGCGTTCGATGGGCGAAATAGTGCGGTAAATCCGGCAAGGCAGGATTTACCGCACTATTGCGTTTCGCTGAAGGGGGAGGGTGGGTCGCCGTGGCCTTGCCGCAGGGAGCGCTCGATCACCGGTACCGGGGTGAGCATCCGGTACGCACGCTGGCGTACCTGTTCACGGACGAGCGCGCCCGGGTCGCGCTCGCCGTGCTGGCGTTCGACGACGGCACCCCGGCCGTGGTGGACTTCGACCTGTCCGTACGCCCCGGCGAGACGGTCGCGCTGGTCGGCGCGTCGGGCGCGGGCAAGTCCACGATCCTGAACCTGGTGATCGGGTTCATCCGGCCCGACGCGGGGCGCATCCTGCTCGACGGGCGCGACATGAAGGAGCTGGACCTGCGCTCCTACCGCCGTTTCGTCTCCGTCGTGCCGCAGGAGTCGATCCTGTTCGAGGGCAGCATCCGCGACAACGTGGCGTACGGGCTGCCGGACGTCTCCGACGACGTCGTACGCCGTGCGCTGCGCGACGCCAACGCGCTGGAGTTCGTGGACCGGCTGCCCGAGGGCTTGGACACGCTGGTGGGGGAGCGGGGCGCCCGGCTGTCGGGCGGGCAGAAGCAGCGCCTGGCCATCGCCCGCGCGCTGATCCGCGACCCCCGGGTGCTGGTCCTGGACGAGGCCACCTCGGCCCTGGACACCCGCTCCGAGGCGCTGATCCAGCAGGCGCTGACGCGGCTGCGCGCGGGCCGTACGGTGTTCGTCGTCGCGCACCGGCTGTCCACGATCCGCACCGCCGATCGCATCGTGGTGCTGGAACGCGGCAGGATCGTGGAGGTGGGCACGCACGACGAGCTGCTGCGCCGGCGCGGCGCCTACTCCGGCCTTCAGGCCGCGCAACTCGGATAGCAGGCCCTGACCTGGAAGGAATACCGCGGTGCCGCGTATAGTTAGCAAAGGTAATGACTCATGCTAACGAACACCCCAAAGAAGGACCCCGTCGTCAACCTACGCAGCGACGCCGGTCTGGCAGCCGCCCTGCGCGTGTCCATGGCGCGGCTGAACCGGCGATTGCGCCGCCAGTCCACGGTGGGCTCGCTGACCCCCACGCAGGTCGCGGCCCTCGCGGCCGTCGAGCGCAGCTCCGGGATCACGCCCGGAGAGCTGGCCGAGCTGGAGAAAATGCAGCCGCCCTCGATGACCAGGGTGATCGCCGCCCTGGAGGAGCGGGGGCTGGTCTCGCGCACCCCGCATCCGACCGACCGGCGGCAGGTCACGGTGACCGTCACCGAGGCGGGCTCGGCCTTGCTGAAAGAGGAGCGCCGCCGCAAGGAGGCGTGGCTGACCCAGCGCCTGAAGGAGCTGACTCCGGAGGAGCGCTCGGTGCTGCGCGCCGCGGCGCCGATCCTGGAGAAGCTGAGCCGGATCTAGCCGCGGTTCGCGCCGAGGGCGCCTCCGCCGGCGCCGCGGGCGAGGACGACGCCGTCACGGGCTCCCGCGAGGAGTCCGACGAGCCCGAGGAGCCCGAGGAACCCGGCGCGGCGGCGTCCACGGTCACCGCCGACGCCGTCGCGGACATCCCGCGGAGGTCTCTCCGCACCCGGCTGCGCCGCCGCCTGCCGCGCCGCCGCCGGGCGGCCGAACGGGCCGCGGCGCAGGAGATCCAGGCCGCCGGATCGGGCGGCGCCCAGGTCGTGCCCGAGGCGAAGGCGGCGGGCGGCATGTTCCGCTCGCTGCGCAACTACAACTACCGGCTGTTCGCCTCCGGTGGCGTCGTGTCCAACGTCGGCACGTGGATGCAGCGCACCGCCCAGGACTGGCTGGTGCTCGACCTGACCCACGGCAGCGCCGCCGCGCTCGGCACCACCACGGCGTTGCAGTTCGCGCCGCAGCTCGTGCTCGGGCTGTGGGGCGGCATGCTCGCCGACCGGTACGCCAAGCGTCCGCTGCTGATCGCGGCCCAGAGCGTCATGGGCCTGCTCGCGCTCACCCTGGGCCTGCTGACCGTCACCGGCAACGCCCAGGTCTGGCACGTGTACGCGATGGCGCTGCTGCTGGGGATCATCTCCTGCGTGGAGGTGCCCACCCGGCAGTCCTTCGTGGTCGAGATGGTCGGCCGCGACGACCTCGCCAACGCCATCGCGCTGAACAGCTCCAGCTTCAACCTGGCCCGGGTCGTCGGCCCGGCGCTCGCCGGCGTGCTGATCTACGCGCTGGGCGGCACGGGACCGATCTTCCTGCTGAACTTCCTGTCCTTCGCGGCGGTGATCAGCAGCCTGCTCCTGATGCGCCGGTCCGAGCTGCGCACGCCCGAGCCCGTGCCCAGGGCCAAGGGCCAGCTCCGCGAGGGACTGCGCTACGTGCTGGACCGGCGCGAGCTGCTCGGCCCGATCCTGCAGATCGCGTTCATCTCGATGTTCGTGCAGAGCTTCTCGATGTCGATCGCGCTGATGGCCAGGACCGTCTTCGGCGCGGACGCCTCCTCCTTCGGCGTGGCGTCCAGCGCGTTCGCGGTCGGAGCGCTCGGCGGCGGGCTGCTGGCCGCCCGGCGTACCCGGCCGAACCGCAGACTGCTGGTCGGTGGCGCGCTGGCGTTCGGCGTGTTCCAGATCCTGGCCGGGGCGGCGCCGTCGTACCCGGTGTACCTGGCGCTGCTCGTGCCGGCCGGCATCGCGATGATCACCGCGAACACCGCCGCCAACGCCACCCTGCAGCTCGGCACCACACCCGAGATGCGCGGGCGGGTCATGGGGCTGTTCATCCTGGTGTTCACCGGCGGCGCCCCGATCGGCGCGCCGCTGATCGGATGGCTGTCCGACCTCGCCGGGCCGCGTACCGGTGTCATGATCGCCGGAGTGATGAGTGTGGCCGGCACCGGACTGGCCATGCTGATGACCAGGGTCATCAGCAACAGGAGGAAGTCCCATGCGGTTGTTCGCGGCGCTGCTCCCGCCGCCGGCGTCGCTCGATGAGCTGGCCGGCGCGATCGAGCCCCACCTCGGCGGGTGGCCCGGCCTGCGCTGGCTGCCGCGCGAGAACTGGCACGTGACCCTGGCCTTCTACGGCGAGGTGCCCGAGCAGGTCCTGCCCGGCCTGCGCGTACGCCTGGCGCGCGCCGCCTCGCGCTACGAGCCGATGACGTTCGCCTTCGCCGGCACCGGCGCGTTCCCCTCCGCGCGCCGGGGCCGGGTGTTCTGGTGCGGCCTGTCGGGGCCGCGCGACCCGCTGTCGCGCCTGGCCGACTCCCTGGCCGCCGCCGGACGCCGCGCCGGGGTGCAGATGGGCGAGCCCAAGAGGTTCCGCCCCCACCTCACCCTGGCCCGCGCCCGCGCCGACGTGGACGTGCGCGAGCTGGTCGCCGTCCTGGACGCCTTCGCCGGCACGCCCTGGGAGGTCACCGAGATCCACCTGGTGCGCAGCCACCTCGGCGCCCATGTGCGCTACGAGACCCTGGAGTCCTGGCCGCTGGGCCGCCGCGCCCCCGGGCCGGGCGCACGCCGGGACCGGGGCGGCGGCCGGAGCAGGGAGCGGGGCAGCGGCGGGAGCGGAGAGCGGGGCAGCGGCGGGAGCACAGCCGAGGGCGGCTAGGCTCACTGCGTGGACCGACCCCGACGCTGGCTGCTGCCCACGGTGCTCGCCGTGCTCGTCCTGATCGTGGTGCTCGGCGCCCTGCTCACGTAGCGGCCGGGCGCCCTACCAGGCGTAGTCCTCCGGCGCGGTCTTGTGGCCGGGGAAGATCTCGTCCAGACGGGCCAGCGCCTTGTCGTCCAGCTTGATCTCCAGCGTGCGCATCGTGCCGTCGAGCTGCTCGATCGTGCGCGGGCCGATGATCGGCGCGGTCACCGCGGGCTGGTGCAGCAGCCAGGCCAGGCCGACGTGTGCCGGGTCCTCGCCCAGCTCGTCGCAGAACGCCTCGTACGCCTCGATCTTCTCGCGGTGCTTGTCGAGCTGACGCTCCATGTGCTCGGCCGCCGAGCGGCCCTTGTCGATCTTACGCAGGACGCCGCCCAGCAGTCCGCCCGCCAGCGGGCTCCACGGGATCACGCCGAGCCCGTAGTCCTGGCAGGCCGGCAGCACCTCCAGCTCGACCGTGCGGGTGAGCAGGTTGTAGTGGCTCTGCTCGGAGACGAAGCCCAGGAAGTTGCGCCGTGCGGCGGCCTCCTGCGCCTTGGCGATGTGCCAGCCCGCGAAGTTGGACGAGCCCACGTAGATGATCTTGCCCTGCTGGCGCAGGACCTCCATCGCCTCCCAGAACTCCTCGTAGGGGGTGTCGCGGTCCACGTGGTGCGCCTGGTAGATGTCGATGTAGTCGGTCTGCATGCGCTTCAGCGAGGCGTCGCAGGCCCGGCGGATGTTCAGTGCCGAGAGCTTCTCGTCGTTCGGCCAGTTGCTCATCTTGCCGTTGAGCTTGGTGGCGATCACCGTCTTCTCCCGGCGCCCGCCGCCCTTGGCGAACCAGCGCCCGATGATGTTCTCGGTGATCCCCTCGCCGAGCTTCCAGCCGTAGACGTTGGCCGTGTCGAAGAAGTTGATGCCGAGGTCGAGCGCCCGGTCCATGATCGCGAAGGAGTCCTCCTCCGTCGTCTGGGGACCGAAGTTCATCGTGCCGAGACAGAGCCGGCTGACCGAAAGACCGCTGCGTCCTAGGTGCACATATTCCATGACCTCACCATAAGAACCTTGAGTGCACTCCAGTCGAGCCCGTCGCGCACGTCTCGGTGAGCGGGAAACGGGGCATGATGGCGGGGTGGGGATCAGACCGGGGGCGATCATCGTAGCGCTGTGCGCGCTGGTCATGCTGCTCGTCACGGCGCCGGCCGCGACGGCGTCGGGGGCGGCGGCAGTGTCGGGGGCACGGGCGGTGTCAGGGGCGCTGTCCGGGCCGACGTCGGTGCCGGCTTCAGGGCCGGCGTCGGTGGGGCGTGACGACGGCGAGCGGCTGCTGTTCCGCTTCCAGGACCCGGCGATCACCGAGTCGAGCGGGCTGGCCCTGTCGCCGGCGCACGAGGGCGTGATCTACACCCACAACGACAGCTCGGCCGGGCCGATCTTCTTCGCGGTCGGGCCGAAGGGCAAGACCCGGGCCACGTTCCGGCTGAGCGGGGCGGCGGCGCGCGACTGGGAGGGCATGGCCGTCTCCACCGACCCCGCCACCGGGCGCGGCGTGCTCTGGTTCGCCGACATCGGCGACAACTTCGACGGCGGCTGGCCCGACGTGTCGGTCTACCGGGTGGACGAGCCCGCCACCCTGCGCGACGCCACCCTGCCCGCCACCCGCTACCGGTTCCGCTACGAGGACGGCGGGCGCAACGCCGAGGGCGTCATGGTGCACCCGCGCACCGGGCGGCTCTACATCGTCAGCAAGGAGTTCGCCGGCGGGGTGTACGCCGCGCCGCGCAAGCTGCGTACCGACCGGGTCAACGTGCTGCGCCGCGTCGGCTCCGCGCCCATCATGGCCACCGACGCCGCGTACGCGCCCGACGGCTCGGGCTTCGTGATCCGCACCTACTTCTCCGCCACGATCTACAGCGAGCCCGGCAAGAGCGTGGGCAGGGTGACCATGCCCTCGCTGGACCAGGCCGAGTCGATCGCCTACACCCGCGACGGCAAGGCCCTGCTGACCGGCTCCGAGGGCGCCAAGAGCCCGGTCTACCAGGTGCCGATCCCCACCGGGGTGCTGGCCAAGCTCGCGCCCGCCACCGCGAAGGCCGCCGCGCCGGCCACCTCCCCGCCCGCCTCCCCGCAGGCCCGTGAGCGGAGCGCGGGCGCCAGTGAGGTCTCGGCCGCCGGGCCCTCCGGCAGCGGCGTGCCGGTGCGCATGATCTTCCTGTGGCTGGCCGTGGCCGTGTGCGCCACCGTCATCGTGGCGCTGATCGCGCGCACCGCCCGCTGATCGCGCTGCCGTACTCACCGCGCTGCCGTACTCACCGCGCCTGAGTACGGCAGCGGATGAGGGCGCGGCGGCCGATGGGGCATGGTTGCCCCATGATGCGAGCGAGTGGCCGGCCGGCGTGCCCCGGATGCGGGGCCGAACTGCCGGACGGCGCCACGGGGGAGCCGGCCTGCCCGGCGTGTGGGCTGGCGCTACGGGGGCCGGCGGCACACGAGCTGTGGCAGGTCGATCAGGCCCTGGCCGGGCTGGAGGCGGAGCGGGAGCGGCTGCGGGCGCGCAGGGCGTACCTGCTGTCGGTGCTGCGCCACCAGCCGCCACCGCCCGGGGCGCCCGTGCCCCCGCCCGTGCCCGTGGGGGCGGTGCCGCCTGGGGTGCCGCCGCGGCCGGAGGTGTCGGCGCGCGGGGCGCAGAACGTGCTGCTCGCGATCGGCGGCGTGTTGCTGACCGTGGCCGCGATCGTGTTCACGGCGGTGAGCTGGGGGCGGCTCGGCATCGGCGGGCGGGCGGCGGTGCTGGCCGGCTTCACGGCGCTGGCCCTGGCGGTGCCGGTCGCGCTGCTCCGCCGCGGCCTGCGCGCCACCGCCGAGACCGTGGCCGGCCTCGCCGCCGTCCTGCTGCTTCTGGACGCGTACGCGCTGTGGCGGCTCGACGCGGGCGGGGTGCGGGCCGTCGAGACGGCCGACTACGTGGCCCTGACCTGTGCGGTCGTCGGCGCGATCCTGGGGGCGTACGGCGGCGCGGCGGCCCTGCGGGTCCCGGTGGCCATCGCCGTCGGGCTCGGCCAGTTCGTGCTCCCCCTGGCCTTCGGCGACACCCTGGACGCGATGATCGCCATGCTGACCGCCACCGTGGCACTCGATCTCGTCCTGGCACGCTACGTCCGCGTGCCCGCCACGGCCTGCGGGGCGGCGGTCTTCGGCGTGGCGCTCGCGCTGGGCGTCGCCGGCGCGCTGATCGCGCAGACCTGGCAGGAGGCCCTGCCCCGCTCCGCCCTGCTCACCGCCCTGGCCGCGCTCGGTGTGCTCGCCGCCGCCCGCCGCGACGCCACGGGCGTGTTCCGCCTGTGGCAGGCCGCGTGCGGCGTCGTCGTCGCGGTGGCGCTGATCACCGCGCTGGTGGCCCCGTCGCGCCCGATGGGCGACTGGCGCGGCGACTGGCAGCTCGCCCTGGTCGCGCTCGCCGCCCTCCTGGTCGGCGCGGCCATGGCCGCCTGGACGCCGTGGCGCCCCACGCGGGCGGGCGGCATGTGGACCGCGGGCGCGGTCCTCGGCCTGGTCGCCCTGGTGCCCCTTGCCGGCGTCCTGGAGAGCCTGGCCCGTCCGTTCGAGCTGTGGGCCGGCACCCTCGGCGCCGGGGCGTGGCCCGACCGGCTCCCCGACCCGCTGTGGCACGGCGCCACCGCCGCCGGCCCGGTCGTCTACGGCCTGGCCGCGCTCGCCCTGGCCCTGCTGTCCCGCTCCCTCCAGGACGCCTCCGCCGCGTCGGCGTCGCGGATCGCCGCCGTGGCGGTCGCGGCGGTGGCCGTGGCCTGCGTGCCGGACGCCTACGGGCTGCCGTACCCGGCGGGGCTCGGGGTGCTGGTCGCGCTGGTGGCGGGGCTGGTCGTGGCCGCCCGGTGGGTGCGGCCCCCGGCCGGGGCCGCGGCGGTCGCGGCGGTGGCGGCGGCGCTCGCGGGCGCGTACGCCTTCGGGCACGTGGCCGCCACGCTGGCGGTGCTGCCCGCGCTGGCGCTGCTCGCCGGGCTGGTCGCGTGGCGGTCCCGGGGCCGCCTCCGCGACGGCGCCCTCGGCGCGGGGGTGCTGCTGCTCGGCCAGGAGGGCATGGCCGTGGGGCTGGCCCTGGGCTGGTCCCCGCCGGTGGCGGCGAGCGTGGGGTGTTCCGTGGCGGGCGTGCTGCTGGGCGGCCTCGCGGTGCGCTCGCGGCGCCCGCGCGCCGGATACCTGGCCGCGGCGTTCCTGGTGCTCGCCGCCTGGCTGCGGATCGGGGCGGCGGAGGTGACGGTGGTGGAGGCGTACACCCTGCCGTGCTCGGTGGCGCTGCTCGGCTTCGGCTGGGCGGCGCGGCGCAGGGTGGAGTCGTCGTGGACGGCCTACGGGGCCGGGCTGTCGGTGACGCTGCTGCCCAGCCTGGCCGCGGTCTATCTGGGCGAGGGGTGGCTGCGTCCGCTGCTGCTCGGGACCGTCGCGCTGGGGCTGCTGCTGCTCGGCGGGGTACGCCGGGTGCAGGCGCCGGTCGTGCTCGGCGGCGGCACGCTGCTGGGCGTGGCGGCGCACGAGCTGGCGCCCTGGGTCGCGGAGGTCGTGCTCGCGGTGCCGCGCTGGGTGCCGATCGCGCTCGGCGGGCTGCTGCTGGTGCTGGCCGGGGCGACGTACGAGGCGCGCAAGCGGGACGTGCGCCGCCTGCGCGACCTGCTCGCCCGGATGCGCTGAGGCTCGCCCGGATGCGCTGAGGCTCGCCCGGATGCGCTGAGGCTCGCCCGGATGCGCTGAGGCTCGCCCGGATGCGCTGAGGCTCGCCCGGATGCACTGAGGCTCGCCTGGATGCACTGAGGCGCCCATGCTGACTACAGCCGATCACATGCGGGGGACGAAGGGCTCGCCGCGCAGGGCGCGCTCGACCAGGTCGATCGAGGCGGCGAGGCGGACCAGGCGCGGCCCCTCCTGCCGGTACGCCTCCAGCACCGCCTCGATCGCGTGTGGCGGCAGGTGGTCCTTCAGGTCCACGGCCGCGCCGCGGTAACCGGCCCGAGCCGCCTCGATGGCCGAGCGGACGTGGTAGCCGGCCATGCGGGCGAGGGCCAGCGGGTGGCGGCGGAGCACGCCGTAGGCGCGGTAGTCGGGCGGCACCGCGTCGAGCAGCCAGGCCACGGCCGAGGACTCCCAGTCGGGGTCGCCGGGCGGGCGGACCTCGGCGGGCCAGCCGGGTGGCACGTACACGCCTCCATGCACCCCTCCATGCTACCGAACTGCTGTTCGAGCGGCCGGGCGGTGCCTACCGGCCGGTTTCGCAGATGCGCGCAATCGGGTCATACGCATCTATTACGCTCTGACCAGGGACGCCGTGCCCCGGCGGCGTCACCCGATCATGGAGGTGCTCGGCATGCCCGCGAAGGAGGCGACGTGACCGAGCGGATCGGGGTGATCGGAGCGGGCATCGTCGGGCTCGCGGTGGCCCGCGAGCTGGCCCGCACCCGCGGCGCGACGGTCACCGTCCTGGACAAGGAGGACCACGTGGCCGCGCACCAGACCGGCCACAACAGCGGGGTCGTGCACGCCGGCATCTACTACGCCCCCGGCTCGCTCAAAGCCGCCCTGTGCCGGGAGGGCGTGGCCATGCTGCGCGCCTACTGCGCCGAGCACAAGCTGCCGTACGAGGAGGTCGGCAAGCTGGTCATCGCCGCCACCGCCGCCGAGCGCCCCGCCCTGCGCGGGATCGCCGAGCGCGCCCGCGGCAACGGCGTGCCCGGCATCGCCGAGCTGGACGCGCTCGCGCTGCGCGACGTGGAGCCGCACGCCGTGGGTGTGGCCGCGGTGCACTCGCCGCACACCGCCATCGCCGACTTCCCCGCCGTCGCCCGGCGGCTGGCGGCCGACGTCGAGGAGCTGGGCGGCGGCATCCGCCTGTCGCACCCCGTCACCGCGCTGCGCGAGACCGCCGCCGGGGTCGAGGTGCTGGCGGGCGGGCGCAGATTCGTCTTCGACCGGCTGATCGCGTGCGCCGGGCTCGGCACCGACGCGGTCGCCAGGATGGCCGGGCGCGACGGCGAGGTGCGCATCGTGCCGTTCCGCGGCGAGTACCTGTCGCTGGTCGGCGGGGCCAAGGACCTCGTGCGCGGCCTGATCTACCCGGTGCCCGACCCGCGCTACCCCTTCCTCGGCGTGCACCTGACCCGGCGGATCGACGGCGAGGTGCTGGTCGGGCCGAACGCGGTGATGGCGCTGGCGTTCGAGGGCTACTCCTGGGGCCGGGTCAAGCCGGGCGACCTGCGCCGCATCCTGACCTACCCGGGCACGCTGCGGCTGGCGGCCCGCCACTGGCGCACCGGCCTGCGCGAGGTCTACGGCTCGCTGGTCAAGCGGTCCTTCCTGGCCGCCGCCCGCCGGTACGTGCCCGAGCTGAGCGCCGCCGACCTGGCCCGCGCCGGCGGCGGCGTACGCGCCCAGGCGGTGCGCCGCGACGGCACCCTCCTGGACGACTTCGCCATCGACACCCATGGCCGCATCGTGCTGGTCCGCAACGCCCCCTCGCCCGCCGCCACCTCCAGCCTGGCCATCGCGCGCCACATCGGCCGAGTGGTCTCGCGCGCTTAACGGGATTCTTAGGGAGCACCGCCAGGATGGACCCCGTGACCGATTCCCCCGAGGCACGACTGCTGATCGTCGAGGACGAGCCCAACATCCTCGAACTCCTCGCCGCGAGCCTGCGCTTCAACGGGTTCGAGGTGGCCACGGCCAAGAGCGGGCTCGACGCGGTGGCCGCGGTGCAGCGGCACCGCCCCGACCTGATCGTGCTCGACGTGATGCTGCCCGACATGGACGGCTTCGACGTCGTACGCCGGCTGCGCGGCGGCGGCACCCACACGCCGGTGGTGTTCCTCACCGCCAGGGACGCCACCGAGGACAAGATCCGCGGCCTGACCCTGGGCGGCGACGACTACGTGACCAAGCCGTTCAGCCTGGAGGAGGTGGTGGCGCGCATCCGCGCGGTGCTGCGCCGCACCAGCGGCGACCCCTCGCTGCCGCCGCCCCGGCTGACCTTCGCCGACATCGAGCTGGACGAGGAGAGCCACGAGGTGTGGCGCGGCGGCCGGCCGGTCTCGTTGTCGCCCACCGAGTTCAAGCTGCTGCACTACTTCATGACCAACGCGGGCCGGGTGCTGTCCAAGGCGCAGATCCTGGACCACGTGTGGAACTACGACTTCCGCGGCGACGCCGCGATCGTGGAGTCGTACGTGTCGGTGCTGCGCCGCAAGGTGGACAACTGCGACCCCCGCCTGATCCACACGCTGCGTGGGGTGGGGTACGTGCTGCGCGTGCCCCCGACCGCCTGATGCGGCGCGCGCCCCTCCGCGTCAAGCTGATCGCGGTCACGCTGGCGCTGCTCGCCTTCGGCCTGGTGCTGACCGGCGTGAGCAGCGTGTCGGTGCTGCACGGCTACCTGATCGACCGGGTGGACGCGCAGCTCACCATGATCGGCGGCGACGTGGTGCGGCGCAGCAGGCGCGGCCCCAACTCCCTGGCCAACATCCGCCTGCCCCCCAACGCGATCGTGCAGCTCCGAGGGCCGGGCGACCAGGTCCTGCTCACGCTGAGCGGCATGGACGCCGAAGGCCGGCCCCCGCCCCGGGTGCCCACGCGGGCCCCGGTAGAGCCGTTCACCACGGACGCCGTCACCGGCGACGGCCAGTGGCGGGTCCGGGTGACCGCGCTCGGCGAGTCGGGCGGTTTCGTGGTGGCGACGGACCTGGCCGAGGTGCGTCAGATCACCTCGCACCTGATCCTGATCGAGGCGCTGGGCGGCGGCGGGATCATGCTGATCCTGGCCGCCGTGGGCGTCGTCATCGTCCGCCGCAGCCTGCGGCCCCTCGCCGAGATCGAGCGCACCGCCGAGGCCATCGCGGCCGGGCAGCTCGGCCGCCGCGTGCCCGACCTCGACCCGGGCACCGAGGTGGGGCGGCTGGCCCGTTCGCTCAACGGCATGCTGGCCCAGATCGAGGCCGCCTTCCGCGCCCGGTCGGAGTCGGAGGCCAACGCCCGCAGGTCGGAGGAGAGCGCCCGCCGCTCCGAGGAGCGGATGCGCCGCTTCGTCGCCGACGCCTCCCACGAGCTGCGCACCCCGCTCACCTCCATCCGCGGCTTCGCCGAGTTCTACCGGCAGAACCCCGAGGGCGACCCGGTGGCGCTGCTGCGCCGCGTCGAGGACGAGGCCGCCCGGATGGGCCTGCTCGTGGACGACCTGCTGCTGCTCGCCCGGCTGGACCGGCAGCGCCCCCTCGCCGCCGACCCCGTGGACCTGCTCGCCCTGGCCGCCGACGCGGTGCAGAGCGCCCGCATGCTGGCCCCCGACCGCGAGATCACCCTCGGCGTGGACGGCGCGGCCCTGATCGTCCCCGGTGACGAGGTGCGGCTCCGCCAGGTGATCGGCAATCTGATGACCAACGCCCTCACCCACACCCCCGACGGCACCCCGATCGCGGTCCGGGTGGGCGCGGCAGGCGAGCGCGCGTACCTGGAGGTGGCCGACGAGGGCCCCGGCCTCGCCCCCGAGCAGGCCGAGCGGGTCTTCGAGCGCTTCTACCGCGCCGACAGCGCCCGCAGCCGCGAGGGCAAGGCGGAGGGCGGCACCGGCCTGGGCCTGGCCATCGTCGCCGCCCTGGTCGAAGCCCACGGCGGCACGGTCGCGCTCACCTCCGCCCCGGGCGAGGGCGCCTGCTTCCGGGTCGAACTCCCCCTCGACACCGGCTGATCGACACCGGTCGAACCATCGAGATCGTCACATCCCCGGCCAGGACGGGTCGGGGAACGCGGTGGCGCCGGCGGAGGGGAGCACGACCTGGTCGCGCTCGCTCAGGCCGCTGACCACCTCGACGTACAGGTCGCCGCGGACACCGAGCTCGACCGGGCGCTCCACGGTGCCGGAGGGGGTGCGCACGGTCACCGTGGTCGCGCCGCCGGGGCCGGTGTGGACGGCGCGCGCCGGGATCGAGATGGCGTTCCCGGCCTCCTCGGTGGTGACCTCCACGATGGCGGTCTGGCCGACCAGGACGTCGGCCGGCGGCCTGTCGAAGGCGATCATCACGCCGTAGCGGACCAGGTCGCCGTCCACGCTCGCGGCCGGGTCGATGGCGGCGACCTCGCCGGTGTACTCCTCGCCGGGGCGGGTGGCCAGGCTCACCCTGGCCTTCTGGCCGATCTTCAGCTTGCCCACGTCCGTCTGCGAGAACATCGCCTCGACCTGCGGCTCGTCCAGGTCGCCGAGCGTGATGAAGGTACCCGTGCCCGGGTCGGCGCCCACCCCGGCCGCGACCGACAGGATCGTGCCCTTCACCGGGGCCTTGATCGACACGCCCGCCAGCGCCTCCTCGGCGTCCTCCAGGTCGTTCCTGGCCTCGGCGAGGTCCGCCTCGGCCTGTGCGACGGTCGTGACGCGCTGGGCGCCGCCGGTCCGCGTGCCCTGGACCGGGGCGGTCTGCTGCCCCTGCTGTCCCTGCGTGTCCTGCTCGCCGGTGGACGCGCAGGTGGGGGCCGCGGTCGGGGACTTGGCGGTGGGGGTGGCCGTGGGGGTGGGTGTCGGGGCGGGCGGCGTGGTCTCGGGCCGGGTCTCCTCGGGCCGGGGCGAGAGCGCGTACGTCGGCTCGGGGAGCGGGCCGGGCCGGCGGGCCGTCGGCGCGGGCTCGGGCCGCTCCTGGCCGGCCGTACGGGTGGGGGTGGCCTCGGCGGGCGGCGGGGAGTGGTAACCGGCCGGGGCGACGGCCGCGGCGGCCTTCGGCCTGCCCGAGCCGCCCGAGCCGCCCGCCGAGGGACGGGCCGTGGGCTGCGCGCTCTGGGCCGGCGCGCAGGTCGTGCCCATGGAAGGGCCGGTGGAAGGGCCGGTGGAAGGGCCGGTGGTGGCGCGGGTGCCGGTGCCCGTGCGCTGGTCGCCCTGCGTCTGCTGGTCGCCTTGCGTCTGCTGGTCGCCCTGCGCCTCGGCCTCCTCGGACTGCTCGGCCTCCTCGGCCTGGTCCACCGCCTCCTCGGCGGCGGCGACTGCGGCCTTGGCGGCGGCGTACTGTTCGCGGGCCACGGTGTCGTCGATGGTGGCCAGCAGGTCGCCCGCCTCGACCTTGTCGCCAGGCTTGACGTACACCTTCTCCACCGCGCCGGCCGCGCCGAAGGACAGCTCGCGCGTGTCGGCGGTCACGGTGGAGCCCGCCGCGGAGACCGCCGAGACGACCGTGCCGCGCGTGGCGGCGACGAGCCGGGGGGCGGCCGTGGCCGGTTCGCCGGAGTCCGCGAACGACAGCACGCCCGCGCACGCCACGGCGGCGACGGCGAGGCCCACCCCTGCCGCGCGCAGGGCGATCGATCTCATGGCGGTCATCTTCGACCGCGCAGTCCGGGCGCACGCTCAGCCCGAGCTGAGAGTTTGCTGTGTAGCCGGGCGATCCGATTCCTGGCAGGAAACGCTCAGGGAAGGCTGAGCTGGGGCCAAGCGGCGGGCTCCATCGTGGTCGCTTGTGAAGCTGTCGTTGCGGCGCAGAGCGCTGATCGTGAACGGCGCCCTCGCGGTGCTGCTTGCAGGCGGCGTGGGAGCCGCTTATGCCTCTCTCACCGGGGAGACCGGAGCAGGCGCCGCCCTCCCGGCCACCGTCGCGGTCACGCGCGGCACGGTCATGGCGTCGGTGTCCGCCTCCGGTTCGGTGGAGAGCGCGCGGACCCGGTCGCTGGACTTCACCGGCGGCGGCACCGTGGAGTCGATCAACGTCAAGGCCGGCGACCGGGTGAAGAAGGGCCAGGTGCTGGCCAGGCTGGACGACACCGAGGCCGCCGAGAACCTGGACGCGGCCAGGGCGAGCCTGGAGGCCGCAGAGGACGGCGACACCGGCACCGCCTCCGGCTACTCGCAGTACGTCAACGCGCTCAACGCCTACAAGCAGGCCAAGCGCGCCTACGAGGGCACCGTGCTGAAGGCGCCCTTCTCCGGCACGATCATCTCGGTGAACGGCACGGCCGGGGGCTCGGTCGGGGGCTCGTCCGGGGGTACCGGCGGCGGCTCGACCGGCTCGACCGCTTCGACCGGCTCGACCACGGGGGCCACCGGGAGTGGCGGGTTCATCGAGCTGGCCGACACCGGCAAACTGCGCATCGTGGGCACCTTCACCGAGGCCGACGTGACCAGGCTGAAGGTCGGCCAGGCGGCGACGGTCTCCTTCGACGCGCTCCCGGGCGTCTCCGCGGGCGGCAAGGTGACCCAGATCGACCCGGTGGCGCAGACCAGCGACAACGTCGTGCGGTACCCGGTGACGATCTCGCTGTCGGACGTGCCCGCGCAGGTGCGGCTGGGCCAGACGGCCAGTGTGCAGGTGGTGGTGGACCGGGCCGAGGACGTGCTGACCGTGCCCAGCACCGCGGTGCGCACGGCGGGCGGCCAGAGCACCGTGATCCTGGTGCGGGGCGGCACGCAGACCACGGCCCGGGTCGAGGTCGGGGTGAAGGGCGACCAGGCCACCGAGATCAGGTCCGGGCTGAACGAGGGCGACCTGGTGGTGCGCCAGGCGAACGCGACCGCCACGACCGGCCAGCAGGGGTTCCCCGGGCTCGGGGGCGGGCTCGGCGGCGGCGTCCGGATCGGCGGGGGAGGCGGTAACCGATGACGGCCCCCGTGCTGGCCGTACACGAGGTGACCAAGGAGTACGGCGCCGGCGACGCGCGGGTGCGCGCGCTGCGCGGGGTGAGCCTGACCGTGGACCGGGGCGACTACGTGGCGATCATGGGCGCGTCCGGGTCCGGCAAGTCCACCCTGATGAACATCCTCGGCTGTCTCGACGTGCCGACCAGCGGGACGTACCTGGTGGACGGCACCGACGTGGGCGCGCTGGACGAGCGGCGGCTCGCCATCCTGCGCAACCGCAAGATCGGGTTCGTGTTCCAGTCGTTCAACCTGATCCCCCGGATGTCCGCGCTGGCCAACGTGGAGCTGCCGCTGGCGTACGGCGGGGTGAGGGCGGGGGAGCGCAGGCGGCGGGCCCTGGCGGCGCTGGAGCGGGTCGGCCTGTCGGAGCGCGTCCACCACGAGCCGAGCGAGCTGTCGGGCGGCCAGCAGCAGCGGGTGGCCATCGCCAGGGCGCTGGTCACCGCGCCGGCGCTGCTGCTCGCCGACGAGCCGACCGGCAACCTCGACACCGACTCCACCCGGGACGTGCTGACGATCCTGGACCACCTGAGCGTGGGCGGGCGCACCATCGTGCTGATCACGCACGAGGACGACGTGGCCGAGCACGCCAAGCGGGTGATCCGGCTGGTGGACGGCCGCATCGTCGAGGACCGGCGCAACGCGCCCGTGGACGGCCCGCCGCCCAGGCGCGCGGGGGTGGGCGCGTGAACGCCCTGGAGGTCCTGCGCTTCGCGGCGCGCGGGCTGGCCGCGAACAAGATGCGCAGCGTGCTGACCACGCTGGGCATCCTCATCGGCGTGGCCGCGGTGATCCTGCTCACCGCGGTCGGCGAGGGCTCCTCGCGGGCCATCACCGCCGACATCCAGGCGCTCGGCGCCAACACGCTTACCGTCTCGTCGTCCACCGCGGGCGGGGGAGGCGGGGGAGGCGGCGGGTTCCGCGCGCTCCTCGGCGGCGGGCCGCCCGGCGGGGGCGGCGGGCAGCAGAACAGCGGACCCCGCACCCAGGCCAGGCCGCTGACCCTGGACGACGCCAGGGCGCTGGCCGACAAGGCCGACGCGCCGTCGGTGCGCAGCGTCTCGCCGGTGGTCACCGCCCAGCAGCAGGCCGCGGTGTACGAGGGCGCGAGCCACACGATTCAGCAGCTCGTCGGCACCTACCCGGCGTACTTCGAGGCGTCCAACAAGCCGGTAGCCAAGGGCGGCTACTTCACCGCCGACGACGTGCTCGCCGCCCGCAAGATCGTGGTGATCGGGCAGACCGTCGCGGAGAACCTGTTCGGGACCGTGGACCCGATCGACAAGCGGATCACGATCGGCGGCGTGCCGTTCACCGTGGTCGGGGTGCTGAAGGAGGCGGGCTCGTCCTCGGGGTTCCAGGACGCCGACGACGTGGCCATCGCCCCGCTGCCGGCCGTGCAGCAGAGCCTGACCGGCTTCGGCCCGCTCGGGCAGGTGATCGTCCAGGCGACCTCGGCCGCCACCGTGGACGCGGCGCAACGCGAGATCACCGCCGTGCTGAACCAGCGCCACGGCATCACCGGCGACCAGAGCGCCGACTACCGCATCCTGAACCAGGCGACGCTGCAGGAGACGGTCACCGCGGCCACGGGCACGTTCACCGTGCTGCTCGCCGCGGTCGCCGCGATCAGCCTGCTGGTCGGCGGGATCGGCATCACCAACATCATGCTGGTCACGGTCACCGAGCGGACCCGGGAGATCGGCATCCGCAAGGCCATCGGCGCGCCCAAGGGGGCGATCCTGGGCCAGTTCCTCGCCGAGGCGACCATGCTCAGTCTCGTCGGCGGCCTGCTCGGCGTGGCCCTCGGCGTGCTCGGCAGCCAGTTCACGATCGCCGGGGTGCGGCCGGTGGTCGTGCCCGCGTCGGTGGCGCTCGCGCTCGGCGTGTCGGTCGCCATCGGCCTGTTCTTCGGCGGCTACCCCGCCGGCCGTGCCGCCAGGCTGCGGCCGATCGAAGCGTTGCGGCACGAGTAGGCGGCAGGAGTAAAAGGTGATGAGGCAGATGAGCAGGGACCGGCGCGAGCACGAGCGCGGCGAGGGCGGCGAGGGCGGCGGCACGATGACCGCCGAGGAGCTGCTCGACACCTCGCCCTTCCGCGGTGACCTGGAGGAGGATCTGGCGGCCGGGCCGGAGCGCCGTCCGCCGTCCGGCCTTACCCTGGGCCTGGCCGCGGCCGTGATCCTGGTGTTCGGGGTGCTGGTGGGCATCCAGGCGCACAAGACGTTCGGCTCCGGCGCCGGCCAGGCCGCGGCGGCGCTGCCGGGCGGCGGCCAGCGTCTCGCGGGCGGCTACGGCGGGGACCAGGGCCTGGGGTATGGCGGCCGGCGGCCCCCAGGCGGCTACGGCCAGGGGCAGGCGCAGCAGGGCGGCCCGGCGGCGGATCTCACCGCCGGCACGGTCAAGCTCGTGGACGGTGAGAAGATCTACGTGCAGACCTCCGACGGCGCGACCGTGACCGTCACGACCTCCTCCGACACGAAGATCCAGGTGACCAAGGAGGGCAAGGTGTCCGATCTCAAACCGGGGACCACGATCGTGGTGCAGGGCGAGAAGGGCGAGGACGGCAGCGTCGCCGCGACGTCCGTCAACCAGGGCGGCGGTCTCGGCGCCAGGGGCACGCGGTGAGCGGCGTGCAGGGGCGGCGGCGATGAGCCCGGCGGCGCGGGGCGGCCTGCCGGAGGCCAGGCTGCTCGTCGTGGACGACGAGCCGAACATCCGCGAGCTGCTGTCGGCCAGTCTGCGCTTTTCCGGCTTCGAGGTCGTGGCCGCCGCCGACGGCCGCGAAGCGG
This sequence comes from Thermocatellispora tengchongensis, assembly GCF_014202315.1. Lineage (GTDB taxonomy): Bacteria > Actinomycetota > Actinomycetes > Streptosporangiales > Streptosporangiaceae > Thermocatellispora > Thermocatellispora tengchongensis. The sequence continues at coordinate 79,475 of NZ_JACHGN010000030.1, forward strand.
TGCAGCTCGCCGAGCGCGTACGCCCCGACCTGGTCGTGCTCGACGTGATGCTGCCCGACCTGGACGGCTTCGCGGTGGCCGAGCGCCTGCGCGCGGTCGGCCGCCGCGTGCCGGTCGTGTTCCTGACCGCCCGCGACGGCACCGACGACAAGGTGGCCGGGCTCGCGCTCGGCGATGACTACGTCACCAAGCCGTTCAGCCTGGAGGAGGTGCTGGCCCGCATCCGGGCCGTGCTCCGCCGCACCCGGGGCGACCTGGAGCTGCCCACCCGGCTCCAGGTGGCCGACCTGGAACTGGACGAGGACGCGCACCAGGTCTCGCGCGGGGGCCGCCCGGTCCGCCTGTCGCCCACCGAGTTCAAGCTGCTGCACTACTTCATGGTCAACGCCGGGCGGGTGCTGTCCAAGGCGCAGATCCTCGATCACGTGTGGAACTACGACTTCGGCGGTGACGCCGGGGTCGTGGAGTCGTACGTCTCCTACCTGCGGCGGAAGATCGACAAGGAGGAGCCCCGGCTCATCCACACCCTCAGGGGCGTGGGCTATGTTCTTCGCGCGCCGCGCCAGTGACACCCGCCGGCTGGTGCGGGAGGCGAAGCGGCGGCTGGCCCGTACGCCGCTGTGGCTGCGGCTGGTCGCGGCCACGCTGCTGCTGGTCACCCTGGCCGTGACGCTGACCGGCCTGTTCGCGGTGCAGCTCCTGCGCGGCTACCTGCTGGACCGCACCGACCAGCAGCTCCGCGCCGCGAGCGCGCCGCTGCGGCCGGAGAACGAGGAGCCGCACGCCGACCCGCGTACGCCGGATACCAAGACCCAGCGCCTGTACGGCCTGTTCTACGTCGTGATCCTGAACGAGGACGGCACCGTACGCCGCACGCTGGCGCAGTCCACCGACGGCGCGGTGCCCGACCTGCCCGCCCTGACCGTCGCCGAGGTGGCCCGCCGCGGCGGGCGGCCGTTCACGGTGGATTCGGTGGGCCACGCCGGCCACGCCTGGCGGGTGGTCGCGGTGCCCGCCCGCACGACCGGCAGCCGGGTGGTCGGGATCAGCCTGAGCGACATCGACACCACGGTCTCCCGTCTGGCCGTCATCGTGGCCTGCGTCGGCGGCGCGGTGCTGGTCCTGCTCGGCTTCGCCTGCCACTGGCTGGTACGCCGCAGCCTGCGCCCCCTGGGCGAGATCGAGCGCACCGCCCAGGCCATCGCCGGGGGCGACCTGTCGCGGCGGGTGCCGCTGCGGCACCGGCGTACCGAGATGGGGCGGCTGGGCCGGGCGATCAACGGCATGCTGGTCCAGATCGAGAAGGCGATCAGGGACCGCTCGGAGTCGGAGGCCGCCGCCCGGCGCTCGGCGGAGCAGGCCAGGGAGTCGGCCGAGGCCGCGCGGCGCTCGGCGGAGGCCGCGCGCAGCTCCGAGGAGCGCATGCGCCGGTTCGTCGCCGACGCCTCGCACGAGCTGCGCACCCCGCTCACCTCCATCCGGGGCTTCGCCGAGCTGTACCGGCAGGAGGGCTCGCGCGATCCCGACGAGGCGGCCCGGGTGCTGCGCCGGATCGAGGGCGAGGCCGAGCGGATGGGCCTGCTCGTGGACGACCTGCTGCTGCTGGCCCGGCTGGACCAGCAGCGCCCGCTCCAGCGCGGCCAGGTGGACCTGCTCAGCCTGGCCGCCGGGGTGGTCCTGGACGCGCAGACCCTGGCCCCCGACCGGCCGATCGAGCTGGTCCGGCTGGACGGGGCCGACGCCCCGGTGTCGGTGACCGGCGACGAGGCCAGGCTCCGGCAGGTGATCGGCAACCTGGTCGGCAACGCGCTGCGGCACACCCCGGCCGGCACGCCGGTGCTGGTCGGCGTGGGCGTGGACGGCGCCGACACCGTGGTCGAGGTCGCCGACGAGGGCCCCGGACTGCCGGAGGGCTCGGCCGAGCGGGTCTTCGAGCGCTTCTACCGCGCCGACCCGGCCCGCACCCGTACGGACGGCGGCGGCGCGGGCCTGGGCCTGTCGATCGCCGCCGCCCTGGTGCACGCCCACGGCGGCACCATCACCGTGGACAGCGCCCCCGGCCAGGGCGCCACCTTCCGGGTGCGCCTCCCGTCGCGACCGCCGGCCGGCTGAGCGCACGGGCTCAGGCGGACGTACGGCGCCGGAACCGCGCCGCCGCGAGCGGGGTCGCGACCACCACCGCCCCGGCGAGCCAGGCCGCCGCGATCCACCCGGAGTCGCCGATCGGCCGGTCGAGCAGCAGCCCGCGGAGCGTCTCGACCAGCGGCGTGATCGGCTGGTGCTCGGCGAACGCGCGCAGCGCCCCCGGCATGGTCTCCGCCGGCACGACGGTGTCGGACAGATAGGGCAGGAACAGCACCACGAAGCTGAACGCGCCCGCGGCCTGCGTGGAGGTGACCATCAGGCCCCACAGCACCGCGAGCGCCGACATGGCCAGCACGTACCCGGCGACCACGGCCGCCGTCAGCACCCACCCGGCCGGGGTGGCGTCCGGCCGGAAGCCCAGGACCACGGCCACGGCCAGCGCGATCCCGGTCGTGGCCACGTTGCGGACCACCGAAGCGATGACCAGGGCGGCCGGGACCGTCCAGGCGCCGATGGGCAGGGTGCGGAACCGGTCGATCATGCCGCCGGTCATCTCCTCCGCCATGCTCACGGCGGTGAGCGCGGCGCCGTACCCCGCGCACATCACCAGCACGCCGGGCACCGCGAAGTCGATGTACTCCAGGCCGCTGGAGCCGGTGGTGATCGCCCCGCCGAAGACGTACACGAAGACGACCATGATGGCCACCGGCATCGCGATGTTCACGATGAGGGCGTCCACCGTGCAGGTCTCGTGACGCAGTGCCCGCGCGATCAGCCGGCCCAGGTCGCCCGCCCCGGAGCCGCGCCGCCCCGCCGCCGCCGCCGCCGTCGTCGTCATCGCGGTCATGCCGCCACCGCCTTGGTCAGCTCGAAGAACACGTCGTCAAGGGTGGGCGCGCGCAGTTCCACGCGCTCGGGCGCGACCCCGGCCCGGTGCAGCAGGTCCAGGACGCGCCGCAGGTGGTCGGGGCCGTGCAGCGCGAGGGTGACCTCGGACGGGTCGTCGCCGGGGGAGCGCCGGGCGTCCTCGCCCTGGGCGGCGAGCACGGCGGCGGCGCGGGCGGCGTCCTCGTCGCCGGCGAGCCGCAGCACCAGCCGCTCCGAGCCGACCTGCCGCTTCAGCGCGGCCGGGGCGTCGTCGGCCACGACCCGCCCGCCGTCGAGCACCGCGATGCGGTCGGCGAGCTGGTCGGCCTCGTCGAGGTACTGGGTGGTGAGCAGGATCGTCGTGCCGGAGGCCAGCAGCTCGCGGATCACCGCCCACAGCTCGGCCCGGCTGCGCGGGTCGAGGCCGGTCGTCGGCTCGTCCAGGAACAGGATGCGGGGCGCGCCCACCATGCTCGCGGCCAGGTCGAGGCGCCGGCGCATGCCCCCGGAGTACGCGCCGGCGCGGCGGTCGGCCGCGGTGGTGAGGTCGAAGCGCTCCAGCAGCTCCTGCGCGCGCCGGCGGGCCTCCCGCCGCCCCAGGTGGTACAGCCCGGCGAACAGCTCCAGGTTCTCCCTGCCGGTGAGCAGGTCGTCCACGGTGGCCTGCTGCGCGGTCAGGCCGATGACCCGGCGTACCCGGTCGCCCTCGCGGGCCACGTCGTACCCGCCCACGGTCGCGGTGCCGCCGTCGGCGCGCAGCAGCGTGGTCAGGATGCGCACGGTGGTGGTCTTGCCCGACCCGTTGGGCCCGAGCAGGGCGAGCAGGGTGCCGGTCGGGACGGTCAGGTCCACCCCGTGCAGCACCCGCGCGCGGCCGAACGCCTTGCGTAACCCGCGCGCGTGGATCGCACTCTCCACGATCGCTCCTTTCTGTGTACGTCCTTCTGCGTAGGTCGTTCTGTGTACGGCTTACTGTGTATTACATATATAGATTAGACTGTACCCCGCCGGATCGCGAGAAGAGGAGTCCGATGGCGAAGGAGAAGGCGCTGCCGCCGGTCGTCGCGCGGATGTGGGGCCGCGAGGCGGCGTCGCGCCGGGGACCGCGGCCACGGCTCGACCTCGCCAAGATCACCTCCGCCGCCATCGAGATCGCCGACACCGAAGGGCTGGCCGGGGTGTCCATGGCCGCCGTCGCCGCCCAGGTCGGCGTGGCCCCCATGGCGCTGTACCGCTACGTCGGCAGCAAGGACGAGCTGCTGATCGCCATGGGCGACGCCGCGATCCCCGACCCGCCCGAGATCGGCGAGCTGTCCTGGCGCGAGTACCTCGGGCTGTGGACCCGGGCCAACCGCGACTTCCTGATCAGCCGGCCCTGGCTGCTGTCCGTCATCCGCCTCGCCCCGCCGCTCGGCCCGGCGAGCATGCGCTGGCTCGACCGCGCCCTGGCGGCGCTGGCCGGCACCGCCCTGGACGAGGGCGAGAAGGTCAACGTCGCCACCACCCTCACCGGCTACGCCCTGACCGACGCCACGCTCGTGGCGGGCCTGGTCCTCGGCGGCCCCGCGCTCGACGAGGCCGGCGTCATCAGCGCCGGCGACTACGGCGACATGCTCGGCCAGGTGATCGACCCCGAGGGCTACCCCGCCCTGACCACCGCCGTGCGCGCCGGAGCCTTCGCCGGCGGCGAGGGCTGGGTCGAGGACGCCGACTTCCGCTTCGGCCTGGACCTGCTGCTCGACGGCGTGGAGGCCCTGATCCGGCGCCGCACCTGATCGCTCACCGAACTGCCAGCCGACGCTGAGCTGGGCCGGATGTGCCGCTGAGGTTCATCGCCTGTGATGGGAGTCGCACCACCCCCACCCCGGCCCCAGGAGCGCATCTCGTGTCAGCGGTATCCCGATCGCTCGTCGGTGCGACGGCGCTGGGCCTGGTGCTCCTCGTCTCCGGCTGCGGTGGAGACGAGGGGACGGCCGCCGCCCCGCAGGGCGGCGGCGACCAGCGGGCCGCGTTCCGCGACTGCCTCAGGGAGCACGGGGTGACGATGCCCACCGCCCGGCCGAGCGACGCCCCTGGCGCTCGGCCGGACGGCGGGGCCACCCCCGGCGCCCGGCGCTCCACGGACCCGGCGGCGCGGCAGGCCATGCAGGCGTGCGCGTCCCTGCGCCCCAGCGGCGCCCCCGGGCCGGGCGACCGCGCCGGCCGCCGCGCCCTCGACCAGTCGGCCCTCCGGGCGTTCCGCACCTGCATGAAGGACAACGGCGTCACCCTGGCCACCGACGCCCCCATCCCCAGAGCCGGCGACACCGACGCCACGACCGCCAAGGCCCTGGAGAAGTGCCGCCCCCTCCTGCCCACCCCCACCCCCTGATCCCCAGGGAGGACAACCCGGCCCGGGAGGGACGCTGGGCGCCGGGGAGCGCGACGCCCATGAGCGCCGCTCACCACCGCCCTTTTGATCCCCCGAGAGGACAACCCGGCCCGGGAGGGCGCTACGGGAGCGCCGCCCACCCCCGATCCTCCCGGGAGGACGACCTGGTCCGGGAGGGGCGCCATCGGAGCGCCGCCCACCCCCGATCCTCCCGGGAGGACAACCCGGCCCGTCTGGGGGCGCTACGGGAGGGGCGTCCACTCTCCTCCCCTGATGCCCTGGACAGACAACCCCGTCTAGGAGGGGCGTTATGGGGCAGTAACGGCGTGTGGCCGTGGCAGGGGGACTGCTTGAGGACGTCGAGGCGCTCCGGGGGCGTCTCGGCGGTGACCTGCTGCCGTTCGCGCTTCCCCGCGCCGGGGACGACCGGGGCGCGCTGCGGGAGCTGACCGGGCAGCTCGACGACTACGTCCTGCCCCGGCTGCGGGCCATCGACGCGCCGTTGCTCGCCGTGGTCGGCGGCTCGACCGGGGCGGGCAAGTCCACCCTGGTCAACTCCCTGGTCGGCGCCGATGTGACCGAGCCCGGCGTGCTGCGGCCGACCACGCTGGTGCCCACGCTGGTGACCGCCCCCGCCGACGCCCCCTGGTTCACCGCGCAGCACATCCTCCCCGGCATGCCCCGGGTGACCGGCGGCGACGGGAACCCGGGCCGGAGCCCTGACGGGAGCGCCGGGCGGCCGGTGCTGCGGGTCGTCGTCGCCGGGGCGCTGCGTCCCGGCCTGGCCCTGCTCGACGCGCCCGACATCGACTCCGTCGTCACCGAGAACCGCGCCCTGGCCGCCCAGCTCCTGGCCGCCGCCGACCTGTGGCTGTTCGTCACCACCGCCGCCCGGTACGCCGACGAGGTGCCCTGGGGATACCTGCGCGAGGCGGGCGACCGCAGCACGGCGCTGGCCATCGTGCTGGACCGGGTGCCGCCCGAGGGCGCCCGGGTCGTGGCCGCCGACCTGGCCCGGCTGATGCGCGAGAACGGGCTCGGCGGGGCGCGGCTGTTCGAGGTGCCCGAGGTCGCGCTGCCCGAGGAGAACGCGCGCCTGCCCGCCGAGGTCGTCCGCCCGATCGCCGAGTGGTTGTCCGGGATCGCCGCCGACGCGGAGGCGCGGGCCCAGGTGGTCCGGCAGACCCTGGCCGGGGCGCTGGCCGGGCTCGCCACCCGGGTCCCGGCGCTGGCCGACGCCGTGGACCGGCAGCTCGCCGCCGAGCGGGAGCTGCGCCGTGCGGTGACGGCGGCGTACGACGAGGGGATGGCCCGGTTCGACGCCGGCATGCGCGACGGCGCCCTGCTGCGCGGCGAGGTGCTGGCCCGCTGGCAGGACTTCGTCGGCACCGGCGACCTGATGCGCGGGCTGGAGAGCCGCGTCGGCCGGCTGCGCGACCGCCTGGGCGAGTTCGTCACCGGGCGCCCGGCGTCCGGCGCCCGGTTGCGGGTCGCCCTGGAGAGCGGCCTGGAGTCGCTGATCCGCGACGCCGCCGACGGCTCCGCCGAGCGCGCGTACGAGGCGTGGTCAGCCGACCCGGCGGGCCGCGACCTGCTGGAGCGCGCCGGGGTCGGGGCGGCGGGCCGCCTCGCCCGCGCCGCCCAGGACCTGCCCGAGCGCGCCGAGGCGACCGTGCGCGCCTGGCAGGGCTACGTGCTGGACCTGGTACGCCAGGAGGGCCAGGGCCGGCGCACCGCGGCGCGGCTCGCCTCGTACGGGGTCAACGGCACCGGCCTGCTGCTGATGATCGCGGTGTTCGCGTCCACCGGCGGGCTGACCGGGATCGAGGTCGGCATCGCGGGCGGCACCAGCGTGCTGAGCCAGAAGCTCCTTGAGGCCGTCTTCGGCGACCAGGCCGTGCGCACGCTCACCGCCAAGGCCCGCGACGACCTGCGGCGGCGGGTGCGCGTCCTGCTGGACGAGGACGCGTCCCGCTTCACCGCCCGCCTCGACGCCGTACGCCCGGCCGGCGACGCGCCCGGCGCGCTGCGCGCCGCCGCCTCCACCCTGCGCACCCACCTGCCGGCGGTGAGGCACGGGTGAAGATCCTGCCGCGTCGGGACACGCCCCTGGACGACCGGCTGGAGGCGCTGGCCGAGGCCGTGACGGCGGCGGGGGACCGCCTGCCCGAGCCCGAGGTGTCCGCCGCCCGCGCCGTGGTGGAGCGGGCCGGCGCCCGCCGCGGCCTGTCGCTGGACCACACGGTCGTCGCGCTCGCGGGCGCGACCGGCAGCGGCAAGTCGTCGCTGTTCAACCTGCTGGCCGGGACCGAGCTGGCCGAGGTCGGCGTCACCCGTCCCACCACCGGCGCCGCCCAGGCGGCGGTGTGGCGGCCGGACGGCTCCGGCCCGCTCCTCGACTGGCTCGGCGTGCCCCGGCGGCACGCGCTCGCGCCGCCCCCCGAGGGCCTGGTCCTGCTCGACCTGCCCGACCACGACTCCATCGACCTCGGCCACCACCTGGAGGTGGACCGGCTGGTCACGCTGGCCGACCTGATCGTGTGGGTGGTGGACCCGCAGAAGTACGCCGACGCCGCGCTGCACGAGCGCTACCTGCGCCGACTCGCCCGGCACCGCGAGGTCACCTTGGTCGTGCTGAACCAGATCGACCGTCTCGCCCCGGCCGCCGTCGCCCGCTGCATCGCCGACCTGCGCCGTCTGCTGGACCAGGACGGCCTGCCCGGCGTGCCGGTGCTCGGCGTGTCGGCCCGTACGGGGGCGGGGGTGGAGGCCCTGCGGGCCGTGCTGGAGGAACGGGTGGCCCGCCGCCGCTCCTGGGCGGCCCGCCTGGCGGCCGACGCCGCGACCGCCGCCGACGCCCTGGCGTCCTGCGCCGCCGGCCCGCCGCCGAAGATCCGCGAGGGTGACCTGACCGCAGCGCTGGCCGAGGCCGCGGGCGTGCCCGTGGTCGTGGAGGCGGTGGCGAAGGCGCACCGGCACCGGTCCGTGGCCGCGACGGGCTGGCCGGTCACCCGGGGGCTGCGCCGCCTGCGCCCCGACCCGCTGCGCAGGCTGCACCTGGTGCCCGGACCCTCCCGCAGTTCCCTGCCCGCGCCGTCGCAGGTGCAGCGGAGCCGGGTGGACACCGCGATCAGGAACCTGGCGGAGTCCGCGACCGCGGGGCTCCCCGAACCGTGGGCGGCGGCCGTGCGCCGTGCCGCCCGCGCCGGAACCGACGACCTGGAAGACGCCCTGGACCGCGCGGTCACGACCACGGCCCTGTCCGCCTCCGCCCGTCCCCGCTGGTGGCGGGTGGCGGGGGCGGCCCAGTGGGCGGCCCTGGCCGCGCTGGTGGCCGGCGCGCTGTGGCTGACGGCGCTGTTCGCGCTGGACTACCTGCGGCTGCCCGAGCCCCCGACCCCCACGGCCGGCGAGACCCCCTGGCCCACGGTCCTGCTGCTGGGCGGCGCGGCGGCGGGCGTGCTGATCGCCCTGCTGTGCCGCCTGGTGGCCCGGATCGCGGCCCGCCGCCGGGCCCGCCGGACCGCCAGGGCGCTGCGCGCGGCGATCCGCGAGGTGGCCGAGACCCTGGTGCTGGCGCCGGTGCGCGCCGAGCTGGACCGCTACGCGACCTTCACCCGGGCCCTGGAGCGAGCCCGCTGACGGCGTCAGGTGACGGCGAGGAGGCGGCGCAGCAGGCCGGAGGTGGTGATCGCCCCCTGGTACTCGCCGTCGTCCACCACCGCCACCAGCGGGGTGTGCGAGGCGGCCATCAGCGCCGCGATCTCCATGGTCGTGGCGTCGGGATCGACCACCGCGAGCGGCCGGTGATCGGCGGGCAGCACGTCGCGCACCGTCTGGTCGGCGAGCTTGGCGCACATGAGATCGGCGTGCCGCTCGTCCACCACCCGGGCCAGCGTGGGATCGGCCCGGACGTAGCCCGGCACGATCCCGCCGAGAAGCTGCGACCCGGGCAGCACCGCGAACGGGTGACCGTCGTGGTCGAGCACGATGACGCCGACCAGACGCTGCTCCGCCAGCAGCCGCGCGGCGTCCATGGCCGCGGCGTCGATGCCGACGGTCGGATACGGCTCGACCAGATCCGAAGCGCGCACACTCAGAACCTACCTCAGGGGGCCCTCGGTGGCGCGGGTGTAGCGGCGGGCGATCGTCCGCAGGTGCTCGATCAGCTCCGGCGGCTCGTGCACCACGAAGTCCAGGTCGATGAAGCCCAGGAAGAGGGCGAGGGCGTGCACCGTGTCGGCCCCGGTGACCAGCAGGCAGGTCCGCTCGTCCACGGCCTCCACGAGGCCGTCGTCGGGGCCGATCCTGGCGGAGACCTCGGCGGCGGGCGCGTACAGGGTGACCGTGGCGCGCAGCCGCCACAGCGCGTGCGCCAGCCCGCGCCGCACGTACTCGGCGAAGCCGCCCTCGGGGGGCTCGCGCGGGGTGAAGCGCGGCCCGTTGGGGGTGCGCGGCCGGATGCGGTCCACCCGGAACGTCCGCCAGTCGCCCCGGCTGCCGTCCCAGGCCACGAGGTACCAGCGGCGGCGGGCGTGCACCAGCCGGTGCGGCTCCACCTCGCGTACGGACTCGGCGCCGTCGTGCCCGGCGTAGTCGAACCGCAGCCGCTCGTGGTCGCGGCAGGCGGCGGCGATGGTGGTCAGCGTGCCCGCGTCCACGGTCGGGCCGTCGCCCGGCACGGGCACCGTGTACGTCTGCAGCGCGTTCACCCGGTGCCGCAGCCGCGACGGGAGCACCTGCTCCAGCTTGGCCAGCGCCCGCACGGACGTCTCCTCGATCCCCGCCACGCTCCCGCCCGCCGCCGTGCGCAGCCCGACCGCCACGGCCACGGCCTCCTCGTCGTCCAGCAGCAGCGGTGGCAGCGCGGCCCCGGCCCCCAGCCGGTACCCGCCCGCGACCCCCGGCGTGGCGGCCACGGGATACCCGAGGCTGCGCAGCCGCTCCACATCGCGCCGCACCGTACGCCGCGCCACCCCCAGCCGCTCCGCCAGCTCGCCGCCGCTCCAGTCACGCCGCGTCTGCAGCAGTGAGAGCAGGCGCAACAACCGCGCCGAGGTCTCCAGCATGCCCGCCAGTCTGCCCCGGAACGCGGCCGGATCCTGACCTCATCGGCCCGCCGGGCTACCGCTCCGCGTGCTTCGGGTTCGCGTGATCGGGGTCGGTGAGGGTGGCCAGCGGGTCGGCGGTGGCGCGGGCGCGGTCGAGCTGGCGGGGGCCCGGTTCGGCCTCGCCGGCGTCGGCGACGGCCTCCTCGGCGGCCCTGCTCGCCTGGGCGGCCTCCTCGGCGGCGGCCTGCGCGACCTGGGGGGTCTCCTCGCGGGTGGCCTGGGACGGCGGGAGGGACTGGGTGAACGCCTTGCTCACGCCCTGCAGCGCCGAGGTGACCTCGCTGGGGATGACCCAGAAGGTGTTGTTCTCGCCCTTGGCGAGCTGCGGCAGGACCTGGAGGTACTGGTAGGCCAGCAGCTTGGGGTCGGGGTCGTTGCGGTGGACGGCCTGGAAGACCTGGTCGATGGCCTGGGCCTGGCCCTCGGCGCGCAGGATCGCGGCGGTGCGCTCGCCCTCGGCGCGCAGGATGTTGGACTGCTTCTCGCCCTCGGCGGTGAGGATCTGCGACTGGCGGTTGCCCTCGGCGGTGAGGATCGCGGCGCGCTTGTCGCGTTCGGCGCGCATCTGCTTCTCCATGGCGTCCTTGATGGTCTTGGGCGGGTCGATGGCCTTCACCTCGACCCGGTTGACCCGGATGCCCCACTTGCCGGTGGCGTCGTCCAGCACGCCGCGGAGCTGGCTGTTGATGGTGTCGCGGGAGGTGAGGGTCTTCTCCAGGTCCATGGAGCCGATGACGTTGCGCATCGTGGTGACGGTGAGCTGCTCTATGGCCTGGATGTAGTTCGAGATCTCGTACGCCGCCGCCCGCGGGTCGGTGACCTGGAAGTACAGCACCGTGTCGATCTCCACGACCAGGTTGTCCTCGGTGATCACCGGCTGGGGCCGGAACGAGACCACCTGCTCGCGCAGGTCGATCATCGGATACACCCGGTCGATGTACGGGATCACGAAGTTCAGGCCCGGCTGGAGCGTGCGGTGGTAGCGGCCCAGGCGCTCGACGTTCCTGGCACGGGCCTGCGGCACGATGCGCACCGCGCGCAGGACCGTGAACACGGCGAACAGCACGATGACGAGTCCGGCGATGAGCAGGGCGTCCATGACATCACTCCCGCGGATAGACGAGGGCGGTCGCGCCCTCGATCTCGATCACGTCCACGGCGGCGCCCTCGGGGATCACCAGGGTCTCGTCGTAGGCGCGGGCGGACCATTCCTCGCCCCCGATGCGCACCCGGCCCTCGCGGCCGTTCACCTCGTGCACGACGTACGCGGTCTTGCCGACCAGGGCCTGCACGCCGAAGCGCTGCATCGGCACCTGGCGCAGGTGCCGGGTGGCGATCGGCCTGATCAGCAGCAGCCCGGCCGCGGAGGCGGCGGTGAAGACCAGGAGCTGCACCGGCATGGGCAGCCCGAGCGCCGCCACCAGAGAGGTGATCAGCGCGGAGACGCCGAGCAGTCCGAGCGCGGCCGTCAGCGTGAAGATCTCCGCGACGCCCAGCGTGACCGCCAAGACCAACCAGATGACCCAGTCATCCATCTTCCGGCCCTCCTGCTATAGAACAACGGGCCAATGGGCTGAGGGGTTCCCTCTGTCTCCACCGTAAATCCACCGTAACCCGTCCGCATATGGTGCGGATTCTCGCATCCGAGCGGGGGTGAGATCACGGTCTTTCCGGTTGCCGGGCGGCGCGGTTTCGGTCAGCCGGGAAGGATCGTGCCGCTCACCTCACCCAGCGTGATCCGCTCGCCGCCGGAGCCGGGAGCGGTGGCACGCAGCGTCACCGTGTCGCCGTCCTCCAGGAAACCGCGCACGTCGCCCTCGCTCAGCTTGACCGGCTCGGCGCCGTTCCAGGTCAGCTCGATCAGGCTGCCGCGCTCCTCGCGCCGGGCGCCGGAGATCGTGCCGCTGGCGAACACGTCGCCGGTGCGTAGCGAGGCGCCGTTGACGGTCATGTGCGCGAGCATCTGGTCGGGCGTCCAGTACATGTCGCGGTACGCCGGGCGCGAGACGGTCGTGCCGTTCAGCACGATCTCGACGGCGATGTCCAGCCCCCAGGGCTCCCTCCGGCGCAGGTACTCCAGCGGCTCGGGGTCCTGGGCGCGGCCCTCGACCCGCGCCTCCTCCAGGGCTTCGAGCGGGGTGATCCACGGCGAGATCGAGGTGGCGAACGACTTGCCCAGGAACGGGCCCAGCGGCACGGTCTCCCACGCCTGGATGTCGCGGGCGCTCCAGTCGTTGAGCAGGGTGACGCCGAAGACGTGCTCCTCCAGCGGCCCCGGGCGGGAGCCGAGCGCGGTCGGCACGCCCACGACGTACGCCAGCTCGGCCTCGATGTCGAGCCGGGCGCACGGGCCGAAGTCGCCGGGCCCGCGCTGGCCCCGCGGCCGGGGGATCGGGGTGCCCGACACCACCACCGTGCCGGCCCGGCCGTGGTAGCCGATCGGCAGATGCCGCCAGTTGCGGGTCAGCGGCTCGCCGTCGGGCCTGAAGATCCGCCCGACGTTGGAGGCGTGCTCCAGCGAGCAGTAGAAGTCCACGTAGTCGGCGATCTCGACGGGAAGGTGCAGCGTCACCTGGTCGAGCGGGATGAGGTGCGGCTCGACCGCGGCCCGGTCGGCCGCGACGTCGGCGGCGGCCCCTTCGGCGCTGAGCAGCCGGCGCAGCCGCCGCCGGGTCTCGGCCCAGGCGGTGCGCCCGCGCGCCAGGAACGGGTTGAGCGCGGGCGCGGCGAACGCCTCGTCGTGCAGCACGGGGGCCAGGTCGAGCACGTACGCGCCGACGCGCACCCCCGCGCGCGGGGCCTCGCCGTCGCGGGAGAACACGCCGAACGGCAGATGGTTCAGGCCGAAGCCGGAGCCCTCGGCCCGCGGCACCCAGGTCGCCTCGCTCATGCCGTCCGCTCCGCGCCCGCGCCCGCCGCCGCCGGGCGGTCGATCAGGCCCAGCTCGGCGAGGTCGTCGAGCGGGGCGGCGGTGTTGCACGACCCGTAGCACACGAACAGCGCGCGGGCCCGGCGCGCCTCCGGCGGCGAGACGGCCCGCGCCAGGCGTACGAGCTGGGCGGGGTCGCCGAGCTCCAGCACCGGCACCGGGTCGCGGTCCTCCACGGCGGCGCACGTCGCGAGCAGGAGGTTCAGGAACCCGTGCCGGTAGACGCCGAAGCTGGGATCGGGATGGCGCACGGCGTGGTGCAGCCCGGCGGTGGCCTTGAACGGCACGCCGTGGCGCGCGCAGTAGCGGATGAAGTGGCCCAGCAGGTGCGCGCTCGGGAACGCCTTGGGCTCCAGGCCGCCGCAGCGGACCTTCAGCCCGACGCCGGGCTCGGTCCACATCGGCAGCGCGTCGGGGGTCACCTCCACGAACAGCCGCGCGCCCTCCGGCAGCCACGGGGCCAGCCGCCGCGCCGACGCCGAGGCCAGCCCTTCCGGCTCGGCCGGGGCGTCGGGATGGTTGCGCTGCGGCGGCACCGGCCCGGACGGCAGGCGCACCTCGACGGTGTCCACGGTGACGCCGGGCAGGCCGGTCAGGTCGGGCTCGCCGGGGCCGTCCACGATCAGGCCGAGCCGCAGCGGGCGGTCGGGCAGGTGCCTGCGCAGGTCGTCCAGGCGGCTGGTCGGGCACAGGAAGCGGTGGGTGAGCACGGGGCTGCCGGCGTCGGCGTCGGCGAGGTGCCGGGCCAGCGCGTCGCGCATCGGCAGCGAGGTCGGCGGGAACAGCCCCGCGTCGTCCACCAGGTCGGCGAGAAGTGCAGTGGTCATCGGGCCCAGCTCCAGGCGTACGAAGGATCCTCGCGGGCCAGGGCGGCCGTCCCGAGGTCGAGGGGGCGGAAGGTGTCTATCATCACGGCCAGCTCGGTGGTCTGTGACACGCCGCGTTCGACCGCGTCGATCACCGCCTCGACCGCCCCCGGGGCCGGGCCGTGGGTGAATCCGGCCGGGTGCAGCGAGATCGAGCCGACGTCGATGCCCGAGCCCCGGCGCGCGCTGTAGTCGCCGCCCACGTAGAACATGAACTCGTCGGAGTCCACGTTGTGGTGGTTGTAGGGGATCGGCACCGCCTCGGGGTGGAAGTCCAGCGGGCGCGGGCAGAACGAGCAGATCACGAAGCCCGGCCCCTCGAAGGTCTGGTGCACCGGCGGCGGCGCGTGGGTGCGCTTCACGATGGGCTCGAAGTCGTCGATGTTGAACGCGTACGGGTACAGGTAGCCGTCCCAGCCCACCACGTCGAACGGGTGGTTCTTGTAGACGAGCCGGCTCAGCCCGCCCCGCGTGCGCACCAGCACCGGCACGTCGGAGCCCTCGCGCAGCAGCGGCTCACCCGGGGCGCGCAGGTCGCGCTCGCAGTACGGCGCGTGCTCAAGGAACTGGCCGTACTGCGACAGGTAGCGCTTGGGCGGCCGGATGTGCCCGGACGCCTCGATCGCCAGCGCGGTCACCGGCCCGTCGAGGGGCACCCAGCGGTGGATCGTCCCGGTCGGGATCACGACGTAGTCGCCCTCGCCCGCCTCGATCGCCCCGTAGGTGGACTCGAACAGGACCCGGCCGGAGGCGATGTAGACGCACTCGTCGCCCTTGGAGTCGCGGTACAGCTCACTGGGCGCGTCGGCCGCGATGTACGACAACCGGACGTCGGCGTTGCCCGCCAGGGTCTGCCGCCCGGTCACCATGTCACCGCCCACGGGCAGATCCCGGGTGCGGAAATGCCGCGGCGCCAGGGGCAGATTGGGGGTCAGCGCCTCATCCGCACCGGCCGTCACGGTCTCGGCCTTGACGATGGCGGTCGGAAGGTTGCGGTGGTAAAGCAGCGAGGAGTCGGAGGAGAAGCCCTCCTCGCCCATCAGCTCCTCGGCGTAGAGCCCGCCGTCAGGCCGCCGGAACCTGACATGCCGCTTGCGCGGCACTTCCCCGACGACGCGATAGTACGGCATCGGTAAAGCCCTCATTCCGTCCGTTTAACGGACATCGACGTCCTCTATACGTACGACAATCCGGGATTGGCCCGGTAATGTCAACAGCCAGGTTGAAACCGGATAGAAGTGCGCCGATGGTGCCTGCTGGGCTTGTGGTGCCGCTGTGCAGGCGGGGGCGCGTGCGCGGTGAGGGAGGGACGCCGGTCAGGCCAGTGCGGCGGTCAGGGCGTGGGCGGCTTCGGACACCTTCGGGCCGACCTCGGCGGCGTCCAGGGGGCCGAAGGTGACCACGCCGACCGATGCCTCCAGCCAGGGGAGGCCCGCGACCGGGGCGGCGAGCCCTCGGGCGCCGTCCTGGAGCTGGCCCTCGGTCACGACGTATCCGGAGCGGCCCTCGCGCAGGGCGAGGATCGCCTGGCCGGCGGCGCCGCGGGTGAGGGGGTGGCGGGAGCCCTCGCGGTAGGCCACGTGCATGTCGGTCCAGGACGGCTCGGCGACCGCGACCGCCAGGCCGTCGTCGCCCTCGGCGACGGTGAGGTGGGCGGTCGCGCCGACCTGTTCGGCCAGGGCGCGCAGCGTCGGCAGGGCGGCGGCGCGGAGCAGGGGCTGCACCGCTCGGGCCAGCACGAGCACGCCGAAGCCCAGGTGCACGCGTCCCTCGCCGTCGCGGCGGACGTACCCCTCGCCGGCCAGGGTGGTGATCAGCCGGTAGACCGCGGGGCGGCTCACGCCGAGCCGGCCGGCCAGCTCGGTGGGGGTGCGCCCGGTGTGCCCCTCCGCGAGGAGCCTCAGCAGGCGCAGCCCGCGCTCTAGCGTCTGCGAGGACTCCGCGGCCATCATGGCGCAATTGTGGCACCTGCTGTGACTACATGACGCTCCCGCTGGTGCGCAGGCCGCGCACGGCGGTGCGGCCCTCCGGGGCGAAGCGCGGCTCGGGGCCGTACTCGCCCTCCAGCAGCCCCGCCACGTACGCGGCCAGGGCCGGGGCGTGCTTGAAGCCGTGGCCGGAGTCGCCGCCGAGGACCCACGTGCCCTCCGACACCTCGGTGATGATCCACTCGGCGTCGGGCGTCAGGGCGTACTGGCAGACCTGGCCGAGCTGCACCGGCGCGGCGGCCAGGGCCGGGAACCTCGTGCGCAGGTACGCCCGCGCCGCCCGCTCGCTCCCCGGCGCGATCAGCCGTTCCCCGCCCTCCGGGTCGAACGGCTCGCCCTCCGCGTCGGAGGTCGCCTTCAGCCCGGCGCCGTCCACGTCGCCGTGCCCGTATGCCGAGGCGTCGTAGTCGATCCAGGCGGGCGTGGGCGGCGTGCGCCACTCCTCGCCCGGGGCGGCGAAGTGCAGTGTGTCCTGCCGGGTCACCGTCATCCCGGCGGTCGCCGCGAGATCGGGGAAGGCGCGCGGCAACCACGCCCCGCACGCCCACACCACCCGGTCGGCCCGCAGCACGTCCCCGCCGAGCACGACCTCGCCGTCCGGGCCGGGCCGCGCCCGCCCCGTCACCAGGCGCACGCCGGCGTCGCGGGCCAGCCCCGCCGTCACCTGGACCGCGCGCCGGGCGCGCAGCACCCCGGCGTGCGGCTCCCACAGCGCGAACGCCAGGCCGGCCACGCGCACGTCCGGGAAGCGGGTGGCGAGCCGGTCGGGGTCCCACACCTCGTACGGCACCCCGGCGCGCTCCAGGGCCGCGGTGCTGAGCCGCTCCGCGCCGTCCATCCGGTGCGCGAACCACACCAGCCCGGCCTCCAGGTACAGGTCCTCGCCGGCCCGCCGCTCCAGCGCCCGCCAGCCGTCGCGGGCCCGCCAGGCCAGCCGGGCGTACCACTCGTCGCCGCCGTGGGCGCAGCGCAGCAGCCGGGTCTCGCCGGCGCTGGCCTGGCGCAGATGGCCGGGGAAGCCGTGCTGCTCGACCAGCGTCACGTCCCACCCGGTGTCGGCGAGCCGCAGCGCCACCGACGTGCCCCAGATCCCCGCCCCGACCACGATGGCACTGTTCATCCTCCGGCCCGCCCCCTCGTACGCTCGCGCGGTGTTTTCTGGCAACCGTGGCTTAATGTCCCTTTCTCCGGCAAGATGCGTGCGAACCCTGGCCGCCTCCCGGGGAGATCTGTAGGGTTTGGTGCGATCTTGTGTGTTGGACGCCCGGGAGCATGAGATGCGCTGGAACCTCCGCAGGACCCTCGCCGCCGGCGCGGTCCTGACCGTGCTCGGCATCGGCCTGCCCGCCGGCGCGGCCTACTCGCAGGACGACCCGCGCAGCTGCAACGACCTGCTGGGCGAGGACACCCCGGCGTACGTCGTGTGCACCTGGCTGGCCACGCCGGAGGAGGCCGCGGACATCGCCAGGTTCTGGCTGGGCAACGACAGCGAGAACCTCAAGGCCGCCGAGCCGGTGCCGGGCAACATCGTCGACTGCGCCCAGCAGGGCAACTCCTGCCCCGGCGACCTCGAAGGCGACGGCGAGCCCCGCGACGAGGGCGACGCGCTGCCCGACGGCTACCAGGAGCCCGGCGACGAGGCCCCCGAGTGCGACCCGCCCGGCTCCCAGTGCTCCGCCGCCCCCGACGAGGTGAAGGTGAGCGCCGCCGAGGTGCAGTCGGCCGCGCAGACCCCCGACGGCAAGGGCGTCGGCGCCGCCACGGCGGCCGGCCTGCGCGTGTGGGTGGACACCGACCTGTCCGAGGAGTGGAAGGCGGGCGAGGAGCAGTTCACCGCGGCCGTCAAGAAGACCGCCGCCCTGGCCCTGCAGCCCGGCGTGGTCGGCATCCGCTTCGCCTCCCAGCTCGGCTTCTCCAAGGGCGCGATCACGACCGCCGACGAGGCCAGGACGTTCGTCCGCGAGGCCGCCGCGGCCCTGCGCACGGCCGCGCCGGGCCGCAAGCTGGCCGTGCACACCCTGGTGCCCGAGTTCGGCTGCGGCGCCGACGACACCTGCAAGGCGGCGATGGCGCAGAAGTACCCGCTGCTCGCCCCGGACGTCGTCGCCTCCTACGTCTCCTCGGTGGACCAGCTCTCGCTGGACAGCGGCCTGGCCCGCACCGAGTACGAGCCCTACAAGATCACCGCCGCCGAGGCGCTGCGCAACCAGTGGATCCAGGTGCGGGCCCGCGCCTGGGACGCCGACACGCACATCGCCGCCGAGGACGCCGCGTTCACCGGCCCCGGCCAGTCGCAGTTCACCGAGAAGGAGGCCGCCGACGCCATCGCCGAGCGCGTCTCCGGCCCCCTGATGGACGACGCCGCCGAGACCGTCACCCTGTGGACCCGCTGGCAGGACGCCTCCGGGCAGGTCTACCGGGTCATGGGCGAGAAGCTGGCCGCCAACCCGACCTGGGACGCCCTGGCCAAGCTGGACGCCGTCCAGCCCCGGCTGGCCACCCTCTACAACCCGGCGACCCCCGAGGTGGACAACCAGACCGACCTGAAGAAGCTGGCCGAGGCGTTCGGCACGGTCTACGTGACGGTCCCCTGACTAGGTGAGGGTGCCCTGACTAGGTGACGGTGCCCTGACTACGTGACGGGGCCCTGACCCGGCGCGTAGAGGGCCCCCGCGACGTCCGGCGGGACGAAGCCGGGGCCCTTGCGGGCCTTGCCGCCGCTGGGCGGTGACTTGGTCATGTTGGCGCGGTGGATCTCGGCCAGCACCCGGTCCAGGTCGATCCCGTACGTGACCGCGGTGCCGTAGGCGACGTACACGACGTCGGCCAGCTCGTGCGCGATGGCCACGAGGTCGCCCGACTCCACCGCCTCGTCCAGCTCCCGGACCTCCTCGTGGAGGAGCCGCCGGCGGAGCTCCGCCTGCTCGGGTGGGAGGAGGGCCGGGGAGTCGGCGACCCCCAGCCCGAGCTTGTCGTGGAACTCCCTGACCGAGCGCGCTATGGAGTCGGTCACTGGTTGGCGGCTAGATAGGCCGCGAACTCCTCCAGGTCGATCAGCCCGTCGCCGTTCGCGTCGAGCCGGGCGACGGCGGCCTGGGCGGCGTCGGGGCCGATCGGGCGGCCGAGCACCTCCATCAGCCGCGCCATCTCGGGCGCGGAGATCATGCCGTCGTCGTCGGAGTCGACCAGGTCGAAGGTCGCGGCGTACTCGGTCAGATCCGCCATGGGAGAACCGCCTTCCGGGCCTGCAGTCGCCAGTGCGCCGCACCGGCGGGGGCGCGGCGCGATCAGAGGCATCCTAGCGATCCGGCCCCACCCGCGCCGGTCATCCCGCAGCCCCGGAGGATCGGCGGGGCCGCCCGATTTTGAGGTGCCTTTACCCGTTCGGGAGGTCCTGCTGGGGGTAGCGCGCCTGTGTGCTCGCTGAGCCTGGCTGAGGAGGGGAGACCGGATGCGGCTGACGCTCACGTCGGATCTGTGGTGGAAGAACGCCGTCGTCTACTGCCTGGACGTGGAGACGTTCAAGGACGGCAACGGCGACGGGGTGGGGGACTTCCGGGGGTTGGCGCAGCAGGTCGATCATCTGGGGCGGCTGGGCGTGACGTGCATCTGGCTGATGCCGTTCTTCCCGAGCCCCCAGAAGGACGACGGGTACGACATCACCGACTTCTACGCCATCGACCCGCGGCTCGGCACGTTCGGCGACTTCGTGGAGTTCATGCGCACGGCCCGCGACCGCGGGATGCGGGTGATCGCCGATCTCGTCGTCAACCACACCTCCGACCAGCACCCGTGGTTCGTGGAGGCGCGGTCCGGCCGGAACTCCCGCTACCGCGACTGGTACGTCTGGTCGGACACCCCCGAGCCGGACACCGACGCGGTGGTCTTCCCGGACGAGGAGGACAGCCTGTGGGCGTGGGACGAGCAGTCGCGGCAGTACTACCTGCACAGCTTCTACTCCCACCAGCCCGACCTCAACGTCGCCAACCCCGAGGTGCGCGATGAGATCAGCCGGATTTTGGGGTTCTGGATGGAGCTGGGGCTGTCGGGCTTCCGGGTGGACGCGGTGCCGTTCCTGATCGAGAACGTGGGCAACAAGCTGCCCGATCCGCACGCGTTCCTCGCCGAGCTGCGCGCGTTCATGAACCGGCGCGACGGCAGCGCCATCCTGCTGGGCGAGGTGAACGTGCCGTACCCGGAGCTGCTGACCTACTTCGGCAACGGGCTGGGGGACCAGCTCACCATGTGCTTCGACTTCATCGGGATGCAGCGGACGTACCTGTCGCTGGCGCGGGCGGACGCCCGGCCGCTGACGAGCGCGCTGGCCGAGCGGCCGGAGCTGCCCAAGGACTGCCAGTGGGCGACCTTCCTGCGCAACCACGACGAGCTGACGCTGGACAAGCTCTCGCCGGAGGAGCGGCAGGAGGTGTTCGACGCGTTCGGGCCGGACCCGGGGATGCAGATCTTCGGACGCGGGCTGCGGCGGCGGCTGCCGACGATGCTGAACGGCGACCTGCGCTGGCTCAAGATGGCCTACAGCCTGCTGTTCTCCCTGCCCGGCACGCCGGTGCTGTTCTACGGGGAGGAGATCGGGCTGGGGGAGAACCTGGACGCCAAGGGCCGCATGGCGGTCCGGGTGCCGATGCAGTGGAGCCCGGGGCCGGGCGGCGGGTTCACCAGCGCCGATCCGGAGCGGCTGCGGGTGGCGATGCCCGGCGGCGCGTTCGGGCCCGACCACGTCAACGTGCACGACCAGCGGCGCGATCCGGACTCGCTGCTGGCGTGGATGACCAAGCTGATCGAGCGCTACCGCGAGTGCCCGGAGCTGGCCTGGGGGAAGTGCACCGTGCTGGAGACCGGTGACCACGCGGTGCTGGCGCACCGGGCCGACGTGGACGACGCCACGATGCTCGTGCTGCACAACCTCGCCGACGAGGAGACCGAGGTCACGGTGGTGCTGGCCGGGATCGACGGCGGCACCGAGCTGGGCGACCTGTTCGGCGACGACGCCTTCAAGGTGGGGCCGGAGGGCGAGGTGCGGGTGCCGCTCCCGCCGTACGGGTGCCGGTGGCTGCGCGCGACGTTCCCCGGCATGCCGCCGGAGGAGGCCGCGCCGAAGGCCAATGCCTGATGCCGCGGCAGGGTACATCTTCCGACGTGCCGGACAAGCTTGGGCGATACCGTCGCAAGCGCGACCCGGAGCGTACGCCGGAGCCGGTCCCGGCCGAGGGCCCGCTCCCGCGCGGCGACGACGACACCTTCGTGATCCAGGAGCACCACGCCCGGTCCCTGCACTGGGACCTGCGGCTGGAACGTGACGGCGTGCTGGTCTCGTGGGCCGTGCCCAAGGGGCTGCCGCCCGACCCGGCGATCAACCACCTCGCCGTGCACACCGAGGACCACCCGCTGGAGTACGCCACCTTCGAGGGCGAGATCCCCAGGGGCGAGTACGGCGGCGGCACCATGACGATCTGGGACCGCGGCAGGTACGAGACCGAGAAGTGGACCGACCGCGAGGTCAAGATCGTGCTGCACGGGTCCCGGGCCTCGGGCCGGTACGTCCTGTTCCAGACCAGGGGCAAGAACTGGATGATCCACCGGATGGACCCTCCGGACGCCTCCTGGCAGCCGCCTCCGGCCCCGCTGGCGCCGATGCTGCCGGTGGCGCGGGACCGGCCGCCGCGCGACCGCGACGCGTACCAGGTCGAGTTCGCCTGGGGCGGCGCCCGCGCGCTGGCGTACGTCGAGGGCGGGCGGCTCACCCTGCGCTCCGGCGACGGCTTCCGCGACGTCACCTCCGAGCAGCGCTGGCTGCGGCCCATCGGCGGCGCGCTGGGCAGCCGCGCGGTGGTGCTGGACGGCGAGCTGATCTCGCCGGCCGGCGACGGCACGCCCATCTACGTCTGTTACGACCTGCTCTACGACGACGGCCGCGCGCTGCTGGCCGAGCCGTACGCCCGCCGCCGCGCGGCGCTGGAGGCCCTGGAGATCGCGGGCCCGCGCTGGCAGACCGCGCCCGCCTGGCCGGGCGGTGAGATCGGCGCCGTGCGCCAGGCCGCCCGCGAGCAGGGCCTGCCCGGCGTGGTCGCCAAGCGGCTGGACGCCCCGTACGAGCCGGGCGCCGAGTCCTCCGCCTGGATCTTCGTGTCCACATAGTGATACGCGTTTCTTGAGATGTGAGATGCGTTGCTAGGGTGGCGGTCGTCCGAATGGGACGAACGAGGAGGACGCGATGGCGCGCAAGCAGGCGGTCTACACGCACGGACACCACGAGTCCGTGCTCAGGTCGCACCGGTGGCGGACGGCGGAGAACTCCGCGGCGTACCTGCTGCCGCACCTCGCGCCCGGCATGTCGGTGCTCGACGTGGGCGCCGGCCCCGGCACCATCACCGCCGACCTGGCGGCGCTGGTCGCGCCGGGGCGGGTGACCGCGGCCGAGGTGACCGCGGACGCGCTGGGGCTGGCGCGCGAGGAGATCGCGGCGCGCGGGCTGGAGAACGTGGACTTCGCGGTGGCCGACGTGCACGCGATGACGTTCCCCGGTGGCTCCTTCGACGTGGTCCACGCGCACCAGGTGCTCCAGCACGTGGCCGACCCGGTGGGGGCGCTGCGCGAGATGCGCCGGGTGTGCCGGCTGGGCGGCCTGGTGGCGGCCCGCGACAGCGACTACCACGGCTTCGTCTGGTACCCCGAGTCGCCCGAGCTGGACGAGTGGCTGGCGCTGTACCAGAAGGTGGCCAGGGGCAACGGCGGCGAGCCCGACGCTGGGCGGCGGCTGCTGTCCTGGGCCCGCGCCGCCGGGTTCACCGACATCACCGCGACCGCCTCCACGTGGTGCTTCGCCACCCCGGAGGACCGGGCCTGGTGGGGCGGCATGTGGGCCGAGCGCATCCTGTCCTCCGACATGGCCGCCCAGGCCCTGGCCTCCGGCGCGGCGACGGAGCAGGACCTGCGCCGGATCTCCCAGGGCTGGCGCGCCTGGGCCGCCGCCGAGGACGGCTGGCTCACCATCGTGCACGGCGAGATCCTCTGCCGGGCCTGACCGCCGCTGACCACCGTTACCTCCCGGGCTCCTGGGTAGGGCGTGTGAGGCATGCGGGAGGAGGACGGGCGTGCGGGTCGTGGTCATCGGGGCCGGGGTCGGCGGGCTGGCGCTGGCGCGCGGGCTCGTCGCGGCCGGGCACCGGGTGACGGTGTACGAGCAGGCCGACGGGCTGCGCACCGACGGCGGCTCGGTGACGCTGTGGAGCGGGAGCACCGCGATCCTGCGCGGGCTCGGCGCCGACCCGCTGCCGCTCGGCCGCCGGATCGACGCCCTGGAGGCCCGCGCCGCCGAGGGCGGCACGCTGTTCACCGTCGATCTCACCCGCGCCGCGGCGGCCTTCGGCGCCCCGGCCGTGCACGTGCTACGGCAGAGCCTGGTCGAGGCGCTGGCCGCCGGCCTCCCCGAGGGCACCGTCAGGTACGGCCGCCGCTGCGTGCGGGCCGCCGGGGGCGGGCTGGTGGAGTTCCAGGACGGCTCGGCGGCGGACGGCGACGTGGTGGTGGGCGCGGACGGACGGCGGTCCGTGGTGCGCAAGCACGCCCTGGGCGGCGATCCGGCGCGGCCGACCGCGTGGATCACCTGGCAGGGCGTCGCCGAACTGCCCGCCGGGCTCGCCGCCGGCACCCGGGGGGTGCTGATCAGCGGCAGGGAGGGCCTGTGCGGGCTGATGCCCGCGGGCGCGGGACGCCTGCTGTGGTGGTTCGACGAGCGGGCGGAGGAGGGGGAGCGGGGGCGGCGCGCCGGTTGGCGCACCCACCTGACCGAGCGGTTCGGAGGCTGGGCCGCGCCCGTGCCCGAGGTGCTCAAGGCCGCCGCCGACGGCCCAGAGCCCGACTACTTCCCGCACTACCGGCAGCGGGTGCCGCGCGTGTGGGGGCGCGGGCCGGTCACGCTGATGGGCGACGCGGCCCACTCCATGCCGCCCACCATGGCCCAGGGCGCCAACCAGGCGATCGAGGACGCGTGGGCGCTGACGCGGGTCCTGGCCGCCGTCCCGGAGGGCGTGGACGTGGCGGGGCGGCTGCGGGCGTACGAGCGGGCGCGGGCTCGCCGGGCCCGCTCGGCCGCGCGCGTCTCGGGCACCGAGGGCATCGACAGGTACGCCCCGCCGCGCCTGCTCCGGGCGGTGCCCGACGCCGTGATCGCGCGCGCGTACGCCGCCTGGACCCGCCATGTCAGCACCTACCTTTCGGCCCGGCATCGGAAAATGCGACTTTGAGCACGTCATCGGGGAATCGACCACGATGCGGGCGACGTTAGAGCTGATACCGAAGTTAGGTCCGCTCCGCAGTGCGGCAGCCACGACAGACCAGGCTCCATGCCTAGGAGGTATCCGTGTCGCCCGCCCGCTCGACTCGCGCCGAGTCCAACGCGACGGTGTCCGAGGGTCCGCTTCCCCCGGAATCCTCAGAGGAGGACGAGGCCTTCGTTCTGCTCGAAGACGACGATGACGATGACGACGGAGCGCCGGTCGCGCAGATAGCCACGGCAGGGGCCACCGCCGACCCGGTGAAGGACTATCTCAAGCAGATCGGCAAGGTCCCCCTGCTCAACGCCGAGCAGGAGGTCGAGCTGGCCAAGCGGATCGAGGCCGGCCTGTTCGCCGAGGATCAGCTCGCCACCGAGGGCGACAAGCTCCCGGTCGATGTCCGGGCCGAGCTGGAGTGGATCGCCGAGGACGGCCGCCGGGCCAAGAACCACCTGCTGGAGGCCAACCTGCGGCTCGTGGTCTCGCTGGCCAAGCGCTACACCGGGCGGGGCATGCTGTTCCTGGACCTGATCCAGGAGGGCAACCTGGGGCTGATCCGCGCGGTGGAGAAGTTCGACTACACCAAGGGCTTCAAGTTCTCCACCTACGCCACCTGGTGGATCAAGCAGGCGATCACCCGGGCGATGGCCGACCAGGCGCGGACCATCCGCATCCCGGTCCACATGGTGGAAGTGATCAACAAGCTGGCACGGGTGCAGCGGCAGATGCTGCAGGACCTCGGCCGCGAGCCCACCCCGGAGGAGCTGTCCGCCGAGCTGGACATGCCGCCGGAGAAGATCGTCGAGGTGCAGAAGTACGGCCGGGAGCCGATCTCACTGAGCACCCCTCTCGGCGACGAGGGCGACAGCGAGTTCGGCGACCTGATCGAGGACTCCGAGGCCATCGTGCCCGAGGACGCGGTCAGCTTCGCCCTGCTCCAGCGCCAGCTCCACTCGGTGCTCGACACGCTCTCCGAGCGCGAGGCGGGCGTGGTGGCGATGCGGTTCGGGCTGACCGACGGGCAGTCCAAGACCCTGGACGAGATCGGCCGGGTCTACGGTGTGACGCGCGAGCGCATCAGGCAGATCGAGTCCAAGACCATGTCCAAGCTGCGCCACCCGTCGCGCTCCCAGGCGCTGCGGGAGTACCTGGACTGAGGGCGGCGTAGGCCGTGCCGGCGGCCCGGGGCGATCAGCCCCGGGCCGCCGTCGTGTCCGGGCTCTCCGGCGCGGCGTCCACTGGGGTCGTGTCCGGTTCCTCCAGGTGCGGGATCGGGCGGCAGTGCAGCACGTCCAGGCGCGAGACGGCCCGGGTCAGGCACACGTACAGGCGGTTGAGGCCGCGCGGCCGCGACTCGGCGATGCGCTCGGGCTCGGCCAGCACCACGTGGTCGTACTCCAGGCCCTTGGCCAGCGACGCCGGCACCACCGTGATCCGCCCGGCCCGGCCGTCCCGTACCGGGGCGACGTCCAGGCCGGCGTCCCACAGCGCAGCGATCACGCTCTCCTCGGTCGCGTCGGCGGTGAGCACGCCGATCGAGCCCTCGTGGGCCAGCGCCTCGCGCACGGCGGCGACGACGGCGGGCAGCAGGCCCCCGGGCTCGACCCGGCGCATCCGCAGCCGGCCGTCGGCCCGGAACGAGCGCGTGGCGGGCACGTCCACGTCCAGCGCGGCGAGCAGCCGGTTCGCGACCTCCACCACGGCGGCCGGCACCCGGAAGCCGGTCGTCAGCGCGACCACCCTGGCCTGCGGCTTGCCGAGGTGCGCGAGCCGGTCGGGTCAGTTCGGGGCGGCCCACGGCGTGGTGCCCTGGGCCAGGTCGCCGAGCACCGTGATCGAGCCGTGCTCGCTGCGCCGGGCCACCGCGCGGCACTCCATCGGCGACAGGTCCTGCGCCTCGTCCACGATCACGTGCCCGTACCCCTTCGGCCGCTCCAGCAGCCCGGCCACCTCGTCGAGCAGCACCAGGTCGGCCTGCGACCAGCGCGCGCCCCGGTACGTCCGCGGCGGCCGGCGCCACAGGATCGCGGCCTGCTCGGCGGGGGTCAGCACGCCGTCGGCCGCCTCCGCCAGCGCGGCGGCGTCGCCGAGCAGCCCGGCCACGACCTCCTGCGGGCGCACCGCGGGCCAGATCGGCTGGATCAGCGTCCCGACCGCGCGGGTGATCTTGGCGGTCCAGGCGGCGTTGGGGGTGTGGCCGCGCGCCTCGGCCTGGCGGCGCATCAGCTCCACCGCCCGGGAGACGACCCGCTCCCGGCCGACCGCGTACGAGGTCGTCTCGCGCCGCGTGTCGTCCACGATCCGGCGCAGCTCGTCCTCGTAGACCCGCCACCGGTACGACCCGTCGGGCACCGCGATCGGCTCGACCGGCTTGACGATCCGGGCGTACAGGGCCCGGCGCAGCACCGTCGCCATGCGGGCGTCGTGCTTGACCGCCGCGGCGTCGGGATCGTCGGCCGCCTTGACCGGCGACTGCGGGTGGTCGCCGGCCAGCAGCGCCGTCATGGTGGTCTGCTCCACGTCCACCTCGCCGAGCGCGGGGAGCACGGCCGAGATGTAGCCGAGGAAGGCCCGGTTGGGGCCCAGGATCAGCACGCCGTCGCGCTGGAGCCGCCGCCGGTGCGCGTACAGCAGGTACGCGGCCCGGTGCAGGCCGACCGCGGTCTTGCCGGTGCCGGGCGCGCCCTGCACGCAGATCGACTCCTCCAGCGGGGCGCGTACCAGCTCGTCCTGCTCGGGCTGGATGGTGGCCACGATGTCGCGCATCGGCCCGACGCGGGGCCGCTCGATCTCGGCCGCCAGGATGCGGCTCACCGCGGCCGGGGCCTCCCCGGTGTCCAGGCGCTCGTCCTCGTAGCCGGTCAGCTCCACCGCGTTCGCGGCCCAGCCGAACCGCCGCCGCACCGCCACGCCGCCCGGCTCGCGGGCACTGGCCCGGTAGAAGGCCCGCGAGACCGGTGCCCGCCAGTCGATCACCAGCGGCGCGGGGGCGCCGCCCTCGCCGGGGATGTGCCTGCGCCCGATGTAGTACCGCCGCCCGGCGTGGTCGCCGGCCTGCGGTCCCGCGCCGAAGTCGAGCCGGCCGAAGAACGGCGGCCCGTCGGGCTCCTCGCTCAACTCCTTGGCCAGGCTTTTGAGGTGGCGGCCCAGCCGTTCGGCGCTGTAGCGGTCGCCCGCCACGGTCTCTCCGATGATCACGTTGTGCCGGGCTCCGTCGAGCATCCGCCGGATGCCCTCCCGGCACCGCGCCAGGTACTCCCGCTCCTTGGCCAGCTCGCCGTCCACGATGCCCTCCCGAAAGTGTTAACCGAGTTAAGATATTAACTCGGTTAGAATGAGGGCATGACCGGACTGCGGGAGCTCAAGCGGCAGCGCGTACGCGAGGCGATCTCGGCCACGGCCATCGCGCTGTTCCTGGAGCGGGGCTTCGACGAGGTCTCGGTGGCGGAGGTGGCCGCGGCGGCGGAGGTGTCCAAGCCGACGCTGTTCAAGTACTTCCCCACCAAGGAGGACCTGGTGATGCACCGCATCGCCGACCACCGCGGCGAGGCGGCCCGGGTCGTACGCGCGCGCGGGCCGGAGGAGACGCCGCTCGGCGCGCTGCGCCGCCACTTCCTCGACGGGCTCGCCCGGCGCGACCCGGTGACCGGCCTCAACGACCACCCCGCGGTCCTGGCCTTCCACCGCATGATCTTCGAGACCCCGAGCCTGGCCACCCGCGTGCTGCACTACACCGCCCAGGACGAGCGCGCCCTGGCCGAGGCCCTGCGCGGCCCCGGGGTGGACGGCCTCACCGCCCGCCTGGCCGCCTGCCAGATCCTCGCCGTCCAGCGGGTCCTGGCCCGCGACAACTGGCACCGCCTCCACGACGGCGAGCGCGCCGACGACGCCTACCCGCACGCCGTACGCGCGGCCGAACGCGCCTACGACCTCCTCGCCACCGGCCTGGCCCCCGCCCTGTAGCCCCCGCGCCAGGAGTCGGGCACCTGGCGGTGAGGTTCGCCTTCCGCCGCCTTGGAGCACGCCGGAACATCACGCACAGTGATGATGTGGATACGGCATGGCCGCGACCGGTCCGCCGGCGGGGCCGGAGCGGCGCGGCGCGGCACCGCCCCGGCCCCGCCCACACCCCCCCTCACTCACACACCCGCCCCGCGCGCTCACCCCCGCCTCCGCTCACACCGCGCCCCGCTCACGCACCCGGCCCCGCGCTCACACCCGGCCCCGCCCCCGCCCCGCTCACGCCCCGCCTCCGCTCACGCCCCGCCCCTCACACCCTGCCCCGCCCACGCCCCCGCCCCGCTCACACCCCGGCCCCGACCACACCCCGGCCCCGATCCCGATCCGCCCGTACCCCCCCGGCCTGCCAGGGTGTCGGGGTCACTGGTGTTCGGCCAGGCGGAAGGCGTTGCTGGAGAACCTGGCCCGGTACGCCGTCGCGCTCATGCCGAAGTGGGCCTTGAAGCGGCGGGCGAAGTAGTTCTGGTCGGACCAGCCGACCGACTGGCCGATCTCCGAGACCGACTGGCCGGTGCCGAGGAGCAGCGCGGCGGCGGTCTCGGCGCGCTGCTGGGCCAGGTAGGCCATCGGAGGCAACCCCACCGAGGACTTGAACAGGCGCACCAGGTAGCCGGGGGCGAGGTGCAGTTCCTCGGCCAGCTCCGACAGGGTCCAGCGGTGGTCGAGGCGGGTCTCCAGCAGGCGCATGCCCTGCACCACGGCCGGGTGGATCGGGCCGCCGGCGTCGTCGAACGCCTTGCCCCGGGTCTGGGCCGCCGCGCGGGCCAGGTGACTCAGGAACAGCGAGAGCCGGCCGATGACGTCCCCGCGGTGCCGGGCGGCGGGCTGCCGGCCCAGTTCGTCGAGCGCGTCGAGGTGGACCAGGCACTCCTCGAACGCGAAGGGGTCCAGGTGGGCGGTGAGCACGCCCCGGCGCTCCAGCGAGTACGGCCCCGTCCACAGCAGGTAGCCCAGCAGCGGGTCCTCCCGGGTCCAGGCCAGCTCCCGGTGCAGCAACTGGGAGCTGAAGCAGCAGTTGAACATGTCCAGCCCGCGGCACTCCTCGTACCCGTGCCAGACGCCGGGCCGCAGCAGGATCACATCGCCGCGCCGCAGCCGCTGCCTGCCCGCGACCGAGTGGTGCACCCCCTCGCCGCCGACCGCGAGGGTGATCTCGACGAAGCTGTGGGTGTGCACCGGGTGGGTGTTCTCGTGCACCCAGTGCCCGGCGTAGGCGAGGGTGCCGTCGGTGAAGTAGAAGAGCCCGCTGGTCGCGCCGACGGGGGGTTCGCGCATCTTGCGAAGATACATCCGGACACCCCCTGAGGTGAATTTTGTGCTAACTCAGGTGCATTTCGGGCTAGCTGGACGCCTGTGACCAGGCGCATCATCCTGTCCTAAGGCGATGCGAAACCTGCCCGAAACACCCACCCCATCTGGCCGCGCCTTCCGTGTCCCCCCAGTTAAAACGATTTCTCCGGGGCGGCGCGGCAGGCGGGGAAGAGAGAAGATGGCAGACACGTACGAGGCCACCGCGGCTCCCCCGGCCACCGGAACCTCCACCGAGGCGGCGCCGCGGGCGCGTGCCCGGCGCTCCCGCGGCCGGGCGCCGTGGTGGTTCATGATCCCCGCGCTGATCCTGTACGCGTACGTCGTGCTGATCCCCTCCGTGCGCGGCGCCGGCTACGCGTTCACCGACTGGTCGGGGCTCGGGGACGCGATGTCCTTCGTCGGCCTGGAGAACTTCCGCAAGATCCTGGACGACTCCGCCGCCACCGACGCCCTGGTGCAGACCGTGCTGATCACCCTGGCGATCACGATCGTGCAGAACCTGATCGGCCTGCTGCTCGCGCTGGGCGTGCACACCCAGATCAAGAGCCGCAACTTCCTGCGGGTGCTGCTGTTCGCCCCGGCCGTGATGACCCCGGTCGTCACCGCGTACCTGTGGCGCTACATGTACGCCCCCGACGGCGCGATCAACGGCCTGTTCGAGGCCGTCGGCCTCGGCGGACTGGCGCAGAACTGGCTCGGCGACCCCGACATCGCGCTGTGGTCGGTGGCCGCGATCGTGATCTGGCAGTTCGCCGGATACTCCATGGTCATCTTCCTGGCCGGGCTCCAGGGCGTGCCCCGCGAGCTGCACGAGGCGGCCGGCGTGGACGGCGCGGGCGCCTTCCAGCGCTTCTGGCACATCACCCGCCCGATGCTCGCCCCCGCGATCACCATCAACCTGATGCTCTCGCTGATCGGCGGCTTCAAGATCTTCGACCAGGTGTACGTCACCACCGGCGGCGGCCCCGGTCACTCCACCGAGACCCTGTCCACGCTGATCTACAAGAACGCCTTCCAGTTCGACGAGTACGCCTACAGCACCGCCATCGCGGTCGTGCTCGCGGTGATCGTGGCCGCGGTCTCGGCCGTGCAGTACCGCGGCCTCCAGCAGCAGAAGGGCGCCGCCTGATGAGCCGCTACACCCGCAAGACGCTGCTGCTCGAGATCCTGATGATCGCGGTCGGGCTGGCCTTCGCCTTCCCGATCTACGTGCTGGTCAACCTGTCGGTCCGGCGGGCCGGCGACACCTCCTCGCCGATCGCGCCCACGACCTCGCCCACCCTGGCCAACTACGCCGACGCCTGGAACGCCGCCGGGCTCGCCGGCGCCCTGGGCAACAGCATCGCGGTCACCGCGATCAGCCTGGTCGTGATCATCCTGGTCTCGTCGCTGGCGGCGTACCCGCTGGCCCGCGCCACCGCCCGCTGGTCGCGCTGGGCGTTCCTGCTGTTCGCGCTGGGCCTGCTGCTGCCCGCGCAGCTCGCCCTGATCCCGCTCTACCAGAGCGTGCGCGACCTCGGCCTGCTCGGCACGGTCTGGTCGCTGGTGCTGTTCTACTGCGGGCTGCAGGTGCCCTTCAGCGTCTTCCTGTACGCCGGCTTCCTGCGCGCGATCCCGGCCCAGTACGAGGAGGCCGCCGCGATCGACGGCTGCGGCCCGGTGCGCACGTTCTTCTCCGTCGTCTTCCCGCTGCTGCGCCCGGTCACCGGGACGGTGGCGATCCTGAACGCCATCTTCATCTGGAACGACTTCCTGACCCCGCTGCTGTACCTGTCCGGCAGCCCGCAGCAGACGATCCCGGTGGCCGTCTTCCAGTTCGTCGGCCAGTACGTCGCCGACTGGCAACTCGTCTTCGCCGGGCTGGTGATCAGCGTCGTGCCCATCCTGCTCGTCTACTTCCTCATGCAGAAGAGGATCATCCAGGGCTTCGCCGGAGGGCTCAAGGGATGACCCGCGACCACGCGACAAGGAGTTCCTACGTGCCCGACACGCTCACGCCGTACGACCTGGCCTGCGAGGGCCGTACGACGCCGCTCGGCCTGGACGAGGCCGTGCCCCGGCTGTCGTGGAAGCTCGCCGACGGCAGGCCGGGCCAGCGGCAGACCGCCTACCGCCTGGTGATCGAGGGCGGAGGCGGGCGGCACGACAGCGGGATCGTGCGCGCGGAGGAGTCGCTGCACGTGGTGCCGGAGGGGTTCACCGCCGCGCCCGCCACCCGCTACGCCTGGACCGTCACCGTCTGGGACGCCGACGGCGCCGAGGGCGCGAGCGCGTCGTCCTGGTTCGAGACCGGCCTGCTCGGCCCCGAGGGCTGGGCCGGGGCGAGCTGGATCGAGCACGATCCGGCGCTGGACCCGATGATGGACCCGCCGACGTTCGGCGAGCCGCTGCCCGAGCGGCTGGGCTCCTGCCCGCCGGCCCGGCTGTACCGGCGCGCGTTCACCGCCCGCGAGGCCCCGGCCTCCGCCCGCCTGTACGTCACCGCCCGCGGCATCTACCTGCCCTACCTCAACGGCGTCCGGGTCGGTGACGCCGAGCTGGCCCCCGGCTGGACCGACTACCGGCACCGCGTCCAGTACCAGACCTACGACGTCACCGAGCTGGTCGCGGCCGGTGAGAACGTGCTCGGCGCGCAGGTCTCCGACGGCTGGTGGAGCGGCTACCTCGGCTTCGACCGGCGCAGGCAGGCCGAGCACTACGGCGTGCGCCCGCAGCTCATCGCCCGCCTCGTCATCGACTACGGCGACGGCGGGCGCGACGTGGTCGTCACCGACGCCGCCTGGCGCGAGCACGACGGCCACGTGCGGCACGCCGACCTGCTGATGGGCGAGGTGCACGACGCCCGCCTGGAGCGCTCCACGGCCGGGCGGTGGAGCCCCGGCTACGACGACTCCGCCTGGCGCCCGGTCCGGATCGCCGGCGCCGACCACGACACGCTGATCGGCATGCTGGACGAGCCGGTGCGGGTCACCGAGGAGATCAGCCCCGCCGCCGTCACCGCACTGCCCGGCGGCCGGATTCTGGTGGACCTGGGGCAGAACATGGTCGGCCGGGTCAGGCTGCGGGTACGCCGGGCCGCCCCCGGCACCCGGGTCACCCTGCGGCACGCCGAGGTCCTGGACGAGTCCGGCGAGCCGTACGTCGCCAACCTCCGCTCCGCCGAGGCCACCGACCTCTACATCGCCGCCGGCGAGTCCGAGGAGGTCTACGAGCCCGCGTTCACCGTGCACGGCTTCCGCTACGTCGAGATCAGCGGCCACGACGACGTGGACGTGACCGGCCGGGTCCTGCACAGCGACACCCGCTTCACCGGCGAGCTGGTCACCTCCGACCCCGAGGTGAACCGGCTGCTGGCCAACATCCGCTGGGGCCAGCGCGGCAACTTCGTCTCGGTCCCGACCGACTGCCCTCAGCGGGACGAGCGGCTCGGCTGGCTCGCCGACGCCCAGGTGTTCCTGCCCACGGCCTGCTACAACGCCGACGTCTCGGCGTTCTTCGCCCGCTGGCTGCGCGACGTGATCGACGGCCGCCACCCCGGCGGCGCGTTCCCGGACGTGGCGCCGGTCGTGGACCGCTACCCGGTCAACCGCGAGGGCGCGCCCGGCTGGGGCGACGCGGGCGTGCTGATCCCCTGGCACCTCTACCGCGTGTACGGCGACGTGCGCACGCTGGAGCGCTGCTTCCCGGCCATGGCCGGCTGGATCGACTGGATCGAGTCGGGCAACCCCGACCTGATCTGGCGCGACCGGGTCGGCAACCACTACGGCGACTGGCTGCAGATCGGCGCGGAGACCCCGCGCGAGGTCCTGGCCACCGCGTACTTCGCGCACAGCGCCACGCTCGTCGCCCGCGCCGCCGACGTGCTGGGCCGCGCCGCCGACGCCGAACGGTACGCCGGGCTCGCCCAGCGGGTGCGCAAGGCGTTCGCCGACGCCTTCGTCGGCGCCGACGGCTCGGTCACGGGCGACACCCAGACGGCGTACCTGCTGGCCCTGGCCTACGACCTGCTCCCCGACGAGCTGGTGGAGCCGGCCGTGGCCCGGCTGGTGGACGCCATCAGGCGCAACGGCGACCGCCTGAGCACCGGCTTCCTCGGCGTGGCGCTGCTGTGCCCGGTGCTGAGCGCGCACGGCCACGACGACCTGGCGTACACGCTGCTGCACCAGCGCGAGTTCCCCTCCTGGATGTACTCCATCAGGCACGGCGCCACCACGATCTGGGAGCGCTGGGACGGCTGGACCGCCGAGGCCGGCTTTCAGGCCACCGAGATGAACTCCTTCAACCACTACTCCCTCGGCTCGGTCGGCCAGTGGCTGTACGCGCGGGTGGCGGGCATCGACCAGGCGCCCGGCTCGGTCGCCTTCCGCGACCTGGTCATCGCGCCGGTGCCGGGCGGCAGGCTCACCTCGGCCTCCGCCAGGTACGAATCCCCGCGCGGTCTGATCGCGACCGCGTGGGAGCTGAAGGACGGCGCCTTCAGCCTCGATGTGACCATCCCGCCGGGGGCGCGGGCGGTCGTACGGCTCCCGATCGGCGGCGGCACGCACGAGATCGGTTCGGGGACCCACCGCTTCACCGTTCCTCAAGGAGACTGATCATGAAACGACTGACGCTCGGCGCGTCCTGCGTCCTGGTGGCGGGCGTCGCGCTCGCGGGGTGCAGCAGCACGGTCACCCCGCCCGGCTCGACCGGCGCCTCGTCCGGGTCCACGATCCGGCTCTCCGCGGTGGCCAGCGACAAGGAGGCGATCGAGGGCACGATCGCCGCGTTCGAGAAGGCGAACCCGGGCGTGAAGGTGCAGGCGACGTTCGCGGACGTGGACCCGTACCAGAGCACCCTGCGCACCCAGCTCTCCTCCGGCACCGCCCCGGACGTGTTCTTCGCCTGGCCCGGCAACGGCAACGCGGGCGCGGTGGAGGTGCTGGCCCCCGGCGGGTACATGGAGGACCTGTCGAACCGCCCCTGGGCCGCCAAGATCCCCGAAGGGCTGAAGCAGGTCACGCAGGTGGACGGCAAGACCTGGATCACGCCGACCACCTTCACCGGCATCGGCGTCATCTACAACAAGAAGACCCTCGCCGACGTGGGCGGCGAGGTGCCGACCACCTGGACCGGCGTGCTGGAGCTGTGCGACGCCGCCAAGGCCAAGGGCAAGGTCGCCTTCGCGCTGGGCAACCAGACCCCGTGGGTCACCCAGCTCGTGGACTACGCCCTGGTCGCCACCACCGTCTACGCGAACTCGCCGAACTTCGACGCCGACATGGCCGCCGGCAAGGCCACCTTCGCCGGCTCCGGCTGGAAGACGGCGATGGAGAAGTACCTGGAGATGAACAAGCGGGGCTGCTTCTCCAAGGACCCGCTGGGCACCAGCTTCGAATCGGCGGTCGCCCAGGTCGGCAAGGGCGAGGCGGTCGGCGTGGTGCAGGTGACCGCGGTCGCCACCCAGATCAAGGAGGCGTCCCCGGCCGGCGCCGAACTGGCCATGTTCGCCCTGCCCGCCACCGACAACCCCGACGAGACCCGCATGCCGGGCGCGGCCGGCGGCGCGTACGCCGTCAACGCCAAGAGCCCGAACAAGGAGCTGGCGCTGAAGTTCGTGGACTTCCTGGCCGAGCCCGCGAACATGAACGCCTACGCGACCGTCGCGAACGCCGCCCCGGCGATCCCGAACGACTCCTTCACCCCCGACGCCGCCTTCCAGACCCTCATCGACCACCAGCAGGCCGGCAAGACCGCGACCTTCATGGACCAGCTCTGGCCCAACCCGAAGGTGCAGCAGGTCCACCTGACCGGCGTGCAGGACCTCTTCTCCGGCAAGGCCACCCCGGACGAGGTGCTGGCCGAGATGGACGAGACCTACAAGAGCGGCTGACCCTTCCCTTCCCGCCCGGAACCTGATAGGCAGGGCGACTGTGACCGACGCCGACACGCTGCGCGCGAACATGGTCGCCCGCCTCCAGGCGGCCCACGGCTTCGGCGAGCCCGTCGCCGCCGCGATGCGGGCGGTGCCACGGCACCTGTTCGTGCCCGGCACCCCGGTCGAGCCGGCGTACGCCGACGAGCCCATCGTGACCAAGCGAGACGCCGACGGGGTGCCGATCAGCTCCTCCTCCCAGCCCACGATCATGGCCCTCATGCTGGAGCAGCTCGGCGTCCGGCCCGGTGACCGCGTGCTGGAGATCGGCGCGGGCACCGGCTACAACTGCGCCCTGCTGGCCCACCTCGCCGGCCCGTCGGGCACCGTCGTCGGAGTGGACATCGACGACGACGTGGTGGAGGCCGCCCGGCGCCACCTCGCGGCGGCGGGCCGTACGGACGTGGTGGTGGCGCGCGCCGACGGTGCGCAGGGCTATCCGGACCAGGCCCCCTACGACCGGATCATCGCCACCGTCGGCGTGTGGGACCTCGCGCCCGCCTGGCTGGAGCAACTGGCCCCCGGCGGACGCATCGTCGTCCCCCTGGACCTGCGCGGCACACAGCGCTCCGTCGCCTTCGAACGGACGGCGGAGGGGCACTGGACCAGCGTCTCGGTCGTCCCCTGCGGCTTCATGCGCATGCGCGGCGCCCTGGCGGGCCCGGAGATCACCCGGGTGCTCGACCGCGACACCCGGCTCATGGTGTTCCTGCCCGAGGGCGGCGCCCCGGACGCCGTCCTCGAAACCCTGGACTCCGGCGCAACGGCCGAGGTCCCGACCACCGTGCTCGCGGACCCGGGCGACCTCCTCGACGGCCTCTCCCTCTGGCTCGCCGTGCACGAGCCACGCTGGGGAACCCTGTCGGAACTGGGCGACCGCCGCCTCCCCGACGCCCCGGTGACCATACAGGACATGCGGATGACCGCCGGCATCTTCGCCGCCGACGGCACCCTGGCCGTACTCGCAACCGACCCCGACACCCGCACCCTCACCGCCCGCGCCTACGGCCCCCACCGTGACCTGGCAACCGCCCTGGCCGCCCACGTGACAGCCTGGGACGAAGCCGGCCGCCCCGACACCACCGGCCTCCACCTGGACGCGTACACCGACACCGAGCCCCCTCCGGGCCCGGTGACCATGCGCAAGCGCCACACCGTGATCGCCGTGACCTGGGCCGCCCGCTTCTGAACCTCTAAGAGTGCGTTAAGCGAGGTAATGCCCCTTTCGTCAGTTGCGGTTGGTTGGATGAGGTCTGCTGGTCGGTCAGCCGTCGTTCGGCCTACGGGCGCGGCTGGCGCGGACACCGGACCGCTCGTGAGCAGGTTCTCTGCGTATACCGCGACTGAGCTGGTCACGGTCGGCCCGGTGTCCGCGGCGGCGGGCTTCACGCCGTAGGGCTTTACACGGACACCTACTGTCGGAGGTCCTGTCGAAGGTCGGTCGTCGCGGGACCGGCTGGGACGGCGGGGGTTCGAGGCCAGGTCCAGGCGGAGCGCAGGATGAAGGCCAGGAGCAGCACCTCGATTCCGATGGAAAGGCCGTAGAAGAAGGCCCAGTCCCAGGACTCCCCTACCGCGTTGAACACCGAGTAGG
Organism: Thermocatellispora tengchongensis; assembly: GCF_014202315.1. GTDB lineage: Bacteria > Actinomycetota > Actinomycetes > Streptosporangiales > Streptosporangiaceae > Thermocatellispora > Thermocatellispora tengchongensis. Next base: position 116,825 of record NZ_JACHGN010000030.1, read on the forward strand.
GGATGTAGAGCGATGCAACAACGAGGTTCGTGGCGCGGTTCACCCGGGCGGGCAGCGTCATGGAGAGCATCACCATCAGGGCCGGGATCGCCACGGACGCGAGCATCATGGTCAACAACGTCGGGCTGATGTCGAACTCGAAGACGACGCCGGCGCGGAGGTTGTCGATGACGCCGGGCTTGTGGAGGTGGAAGTAGTCGACGTAGATGTAGAGGAACATGAAGCTGGTCCACGCGGCGGCGAGCTTGGCCTGCACGGGGACCGGCGGGTTGTCGAGCAGGTTCGGGGTTTTCGTTCGGATGGTCATCGGTTCTTCTTTCGAGAGGAGCGGTCCCTCCGCCGGAGTGGCGGCAGGGATGTACCGAGGCCGCGCCCACCTGGACGAGCACATCGCCTCGACCGGGCAGCGGTAGCCCGGACCTCGGACGACTCGAGCGCTGAGGGCAGGCCGTAGCGGTGCTGGTCGGCGGCCCGCATCGTTGTCGCCCCGGCCGGACTCGCCCCCGGCGCCAGGCGTGCTCCGGCACTCGATCGCTGTTCGATTCCTACAGAAGCCTCCTCACGTCCGAGCTACGACTCTCGCTGGTTCGTACATCGTACGTCGTACGCCGTACTACGATCGTACGCTGTACCATGACCGTGCGATGGACGATTGTCAAGCGTTCGAGGGAGCGAGGAGACCCGTTGTCTGCGAGGGAACGACGCCAGGTCGCGTCAGATGCGGGGCTGAGCAAGAAGCGGGTGGTGGCCGAGGCGGTCCGGCTCGCCGACCGCGAGGGGGTCGGCGAGCTGAGCATGCGCCGGCTGGCTCGCGCGCTCGGCGCGGGCGCGATGTCGCTCTACTACTACGTGGCGAGCAAGGAGGAGTTGCTGGACGCCATGATCGACGTCGTGTTCGAGGAGATCGAGCTCCCGCCTGAAGAGACCGACTGGCAGTCAGCGATGCGACGTCGGGCGGTATCCGCCCGACAGGTTCTCGCACGCCACCCGTGGGCGATCGGCCTGATGGAGTCGCGGACATCGCCGGGGCCCGCGAACCTCCGCCACCGCGAAGCGGTCACCGCCTGCCTGCGGAGGGCCGGCTTCTCGGTCTTGATGGCGACGCACGCCAACTGGTTGCTCGACAGCTACGTCTACGGTTTCGCCCTGCAGGAAGCCAGCCTGCCGTTCGACACCGCCGATGAGTTCGCGGACATGGCCGAGGATGTCTTCCTGCCCCAGCTTCCTCCTGACGAGTTCCCCTACCTCAACGAGTCCGCCGCGGTGCTCGTCGCTGCCGGCTTCGACCCGGCGGAGGAGTTCATTTTCGGCCTCAACCTCGTCCTAGCCGCCCTCGAGCCCCTGAGAGTGCCTACGTGAGCCTCCATCCGTGATGTCGTTATGTGATCGTGTGGATTTGTTGTGTCACCGCCAGTCTGCGGGTCCAGTTGTGCTGGACTATCTCCCCCATCTTCTCCATGACCTGCCGCCCAAGGGCGCGACGTACTACCACTTCGCCGAATGGCGCGACGACGGCACCGACAAGACGATCCACGACCTGCTGCGCCGGCATCTGCGCGAGCAGAAGAAGCGATTAGCCGACCCGAGCCTGGTCGTGCTGGACACCCAAAGCGTCCACGTCGCGGCCGGGGTTCCCGCCGAAACGACCGGCCGGGACGTCGCCAAGAAGGTGCCGGACCGCAAACGAGACTTGGCCGTAGACGTGCTGGGGCCAGGGATTCAAGAACGCGGTCGTCGCCCATGGCGCCAGCCTGGGAATCGCCGTGGACATCGTCGAACGCAACCCCGCCGACAAAGGCTTCGTGCCCCAGCCGAAACGATGGGTCGTCGAGCAGACCTACGGGATCTTGATGTTCCACCGGCGCCTGGTCCGCGACTATGAACATCTCCCATCGAGTTCCGAATCACGGGTGTACTGGGCGATGACGGACGTGATGTCCCGGCGTCTGACCCCTTCGACGCCGTCCTGGCGGTGGACATGACCAGGCCCGATGCCCGCCCGCCCGATCCCGGAACCTGGCTCCTGGACCGGCTGGATGCCCGCTAACAGGCCCTGACCCGCCAGATCGAGCAGACCCAGACCGACATCGACTCCCTGACCGCGCGGCTCAGTGAACTCAGCCAGGAGGCCGAGCATCTGCGGATCAGCCGCAAGACGCTCCTGTCCTTCGCTGAAGCGGACCCCGCTCCGGCCGAACCGGACGCGCCCCCGCAGGTCGGCTTCGATCATCCCTACTACCAGCAGATCCTCACCGTCTTCGGCCAGGCCGAGGGCTCTCTACGCGCCCGCGACCTGGCGCTGGCGATGGGCCTGCCCCTCACGCCCAACGGCGTCCAAAACGTCCGCGCCAAGCTCAAACGCCTGGCCGGCCGCGGCATCCTCGTCGAAACCGAGCCCGGCTTGTTCACCCAGCCGCGCCCGTAGACCGAACAGCGACCCACCGACCAGCAGACCTCATCCAACCGCAACGACGAAAGGGGCATCAGCTCGCGTAACGCACTCTAAGACGTACCCGACCTCAAACGGACACCATCGCTCGTAGCTCCTGAGCCGCAGGCAGAGCATGAGCATCGCCCGGAAGACCGACGAGGATCTGTCCGGCCAGGTGCCGCCTCGCCGCGCTCATAGACCCAGACTCAAGGGCAGCAAGGGCATGGCTCAGCCCTTCGCCGACCTCGCGCTCCCGCACAAGCCGCATCGCCTGCATCAGGTTCAGCAAGGCGACAGGCCCTGACAGCGTGGCGGGATAGAGGGCGAGCGCCTGTTCCGTCGCCCGGCTCGCCTGGTCATCGTCGATGAGGGTGCGTACGTATGCCTCGTGCCAGCGCAGGAATGCCTCACCCGAACCGGAAGCCACAAGGCCGAAGGCCGCATCAGGGGAGGTCGAACCGTCGGGCAAGTGCTCGAAGGTCCAGACGAAGTCGCGCAGTACGGAGCGGGCCCCAGCGTGGTCGCCCCGCCGTGCCGCCAGCCACGCCTGAACGGTCTGCGCCCGGAAGAGTCCATAGCTCGGCGATCCGCTCGCCATCTCAGCGGCTTCGTCCACGAGCCGCGACACGACGGGGACGGGCGATCCAGCCCATCGCGCATCGTCGGCCTCCTTGGCCCGAACCCACACGGACAGGTCACGGTCACCGCTGGCGTCTGCCGCACGTCGTGCACTTCTCCAGGCGATACGTGCGGTGCGACGATCACCTACGTCCCCGAGCTCGGTCGCGAGCAGCCCCGACAAGCCCGCGCTTATCCGGAAAAGCCCCGCTTGCACGCCTGGGCGGTGCCCTCGATGGAGGAGGCGGCCCACGGCGATCACATCAGCGGTCAGATCATTCATCAGGGAACCGACCGGCTTCATGGAGATGAGATGGCTGTACTCGTAGACCGTGCGCTCCCACTCGTCAAGATCGACATTCCCGTCGGCAACGCGTTCGATCTTGGCGAAGACTTCCTGAAGGGTGCTCACCGGTACTGCCGTGCTTGCGGTAAGTGCGCCGAGTAACCGCATTGCGGAACGACGCTCCATATCGTCATCTCCGTCATGAATTAGCGAGCTTGTATCCAGAGTAACGGACAAGTGACTACGTGGCCCAGGGCAACCTGATCTACGGGCGCGAGTAATGGGAGCTCGGTCGTGGACGGCAGCCCACCCGGACGTCCGGCGCGGCACGGCAGGGCCTTGCCTCTGAATGATGACGGCCTGATTTGAACCCATCCATCCTATGGCAATCCAAGGTTCGTGTGGACGTGAATATGAATCCAAGACAGTATGTGACTCGCAGCAGTCCTGTCGGCGAAAGAGCGTACGGTTGACTTACCGATATGTACACATTTGAGGGAGGATGGCAATGTATGTATCGAAGATCGCCATCCAAGGGGTCCGCGGATTCTGTGGGCCGAGAGAGGCCAGTCTTGACTTTGTTCGTCGTGACGGAAGCCACAAAGGGTGGACGGTTCTTGCCGGCCGGAACGGTTCCGGCAAGACGACGGTTCTGCAGGCGATAGCGCTCGGGATAGTGGGCAACTATTTTGTGCGTGATCTGAGTGGCTGGGCTGGCGCGCCCGAAGGTGAAAGCTCCCGAATTTGTGCCACGGTCGTGCAGGATCAGAATTTCTGTGGCGGACCGAACTTCGGCCCGCAGGACTTCGAGCTGCGCTGGAACGATCCCGAGAACCCGTACAACCCGGCGCACAGGACAACTAAGAGCACGGGGCCGAGAACCCTTCGGTTCGGCCCTGGAGAAAAATGGTTCTTCGCGGGCTACGGGCCTTTCCGCCGCTTCTCGCCGGTGGCGATGGGACACGGTCAGCAGACCCGATCCGCAGTGTACGCGGGACTGCGGACGCCTTTTGACGACGATGCCAGTCTCGTGGAGGGTGTGAGCTGGCTGATAGAGCAGCACCTGTACACGTTGGAGGGGCGCCCGGGAGCAGCCGAGCTTCTGCAGGTCGCGCTCACTCTCTTGGGCGATGGAATGCTTCCCGACGGCTACAAGGTCACTCGCGTCGATTCTCGCGGCCTGTGGCTGGAGAAGGATGGCGTCGAGATTCCATTGCGTCAAATGAGTGAGGGATACAGGACGGTCACCGCCCTCGTTGTCGACATGATCCGCCAGATGCATGTCGCCTATGGCGGGCTGCGGATCACCCCTAGCGTGCCAGGCCGACGCTGGAATATCCTGGTGTCGTCCTTGTGGACGAGATCGAGAACCATCTCCACGTCGCTTGGCAGAAGAGGATCGGGGAGTGGCTGAAGGCGCACTTCCCGCTCGTACAGTTCATCGTGACGACCCACAGTCCTTACATCTGCCAGAGCGCCGACCCGAACGGACTCATCGCTCTACCCGGGCCGAACGAGAGCAAGCCTCCCCACATCGTGGATAGAGACCTTTATGAACGCATAATGTTCGGCAGTGGCGACGACGCGATCGTAACGGAGCTTTTCGGTGTCGAAAGCCCTTACTCTAGGTAGGCAGAAGAGATCCCCAACGGCACCACCACCGACTACACCTGGGACGACTCCGGCAATCGCGCCAAAGTCTGGCAAGGACACCCTCACCTACGACGAACGCAACCGGCTCATCTCCGGCGGCGGAAGCGACTACACCTACACCCCCTCGCGGGACCATCGCCACCGAGACCAAAGACGGCACCACTCGAACCCTGACCTTGATGGACGATTCGCTGGATGAGGAGTTGGAAAGTGCAAGCCGCCTGGGCATTACGCCTGCCAGACCGGGCACCCGAATTCGATTCCTACGTAAATTCCGGGAAAAAGGTGAAGTGGGCGGTGCCGGAAAAGGGTGATGTGGTAGTCGTGTCGATAATGGTGGGGAGAACTGGGGTCTACCGCTCTGTTCTCGGCGGAGGGATGGGCGTCCAAGCGGCAGGCGAGGCTACATTGCTGGAAACAAGGGTCAGTACTATGGTCTGGAGATAGACAACCACAGTGGGCACCTTAAGTCCGATAAGGAAACCGTTCGGATCGGAAGAGGATGCATTTGTGGGAAATGGTGTCTCCTTCCCGGAGTGATGATTTTATCTCGCTGCTCATTTCTCAGGGGCGAGAGAGGCGGCGCGACATCTTGCTGTCAGGCCAACCGATGCTGGAGAGTGAGCGAGCCAACTGGTGGCTGATGCACATAGAGAGATTGACCTTGCGGCTCACTTCTCATGCTTCCCCCAAGTGTGCATGGAGTTGGGTGGAGGGAGCACGTTTGTTGTTCCAGATGCTGGACCTTGCACGTGAGACGCACTCCCTTTCCGCCCACGAGGTAGGTGTTCGACGTATCTACCTGGTGGCAGAAATGATTGAAAGACTTGGGGTTGTGGCAGCGGATCGAGAGCTTGACATCGACACGGTGGCCCGCGAGGGACTATCGCTCATCATCTGGCCGCGAGAGAGGGTTGAATGGGAAACGGCCGACTGGCAGAATCGTAGCATCGAAACGATGCTTACCCTGCGGAGGGCGAGGTCTGTCGTCACCGCCCTTTCGTACTTGCTGCCCAACATTAGGGATGCAGAGCTCAGAGGAATTATGGTGGATTGGATGCGGTTGCTGCCCAGTTTGCCGTGAATTCTCGCCAGTAAGCACCAGCCACCCACTTCACGTGCCTACGGCACCTGCCGGTAGAGATTTGAGACAATCACGCGACGACCTAGAGGGGATAGTTTTCCGTAGGTCGGCGTCGCAACCGCCAGGCATGGCCGGTTGCGACGGCCCGGAGGCGTCTTTCATGCGTCGGGCGTGATCGGTTGCCGAATGGTGTGGAGCTGTTCACGGGCGCTGCGGATCTCGGGTACCGCCGTCCACCGAGCGGAGATCGCCAGGAGTTCGTTCAGCTTCTTGTCCAGTCGGGATGAGGAGATCAGCGGTGTGACGCGAGCAAGGCCGAACATGCGATCCGCCGCGAACAGGGGGTCGGCAGCATGAAGAGCCGTGACGGCTTGGAAGCACAGCGTATCGGCACGTAGCAGCGGCGAGCGGTCGCCACTGAGCCGGACGGCCTCTCCCAGGGACGAGTAAGCGTCCTCGTAGGCGCGCAACTTGCTCAGCGCACCCCCTGCGCTCATGATCAGGTCAGCCGTGTCGACCACGTTGGGCAGGTTCTCGGCGAAGCCCTGAGCACGGGCCAGGGCATCATGCGCCGAGTACTCCTGTCCGCCGACACGGGCGAGCGCATCGCCCAGCCGCACGTACAACCACGCGCGCCGTTCGTCGGTGATCTCCTGAAACGCGATGCCTCGCTGTGCGTACATCACGGCCTGGTCCAGGCGGTGACGATTGGCGCTGATCTTTGACAGGGCGCTACACGCGGCCGATTGTGCCTCTTGGTCGCCGGCGCGCTCCGCCAGGGCCAGAGCGAGCCTTCCGAGGTGTTCGGCGGTGTCGAAGCGTCCGGCGTCGCGGGCGATCCAGGCGGCCCAGAAGGCGAGATCCGAGGCGGCGGCTTGAAGGTGGCGGTCGTCGCCGGTTAACGCTGATTCCAGATGTCGTACGTGCCGGATCGCGGTGGGGAGGATCGGGATGCCGCCGTGGTCGTAGAGCCCTTCGTTGAGGGTCTTGGCCAGCGTGTGGACATAGGCGGGGTCCCGGTAGGGGTTTGCCGATGCAGATGGGACAAAAGCAACCGATGCGGCAACAGTGAGGAATTGTCTGCGTTTCACGGGGTCCGTTTCCTCCCCCTTGGGGACTATGCGCACCTCCCAGCCTACGTGGTCAAGAAGGCGACTGATTTTCCCAATACCCGGATCGAGCTTTCCGCGTGTGACCTTGGATACCCACTCCTGGGACACGCCGAATTCCTGTCCAAGCCGGGCCTGACTCCACTGACGGGTCCGCATTACCGACTTTAGGACGTCCGCAAGGGTGTGCATGCTCATGTTGTCGAGAGTAGTCGGCTAGGTACTCGGCGGCTGGCCAACCGAAATGAGAAAGGTAAACAATCACAGTCTCAGCATGGGGAGCGGCAAAACGGAACCCGCCGAGCGTTTGGGAGCGCGCGCGACGGGTTCCTTGATCAGGAAAGTGGGTCCTGACCCGTGAACGAGACTAAGGCCACGTGTCCTGGATTGCGCATCAAAGCGGGAGAAGAACGGCCGAGGCTGGTGCCCTCGGCTGAGATCGGGAGGCTTGAGGCTGGACGTGTCGGAGGCGTCCCTGCCGGTCAGATCGTGTTGCCGGTTGATCCGGTGTCGGTGTCCTCGGCTCGGCAGTACGCCTCGAAGGTGCTGGCGCGCCTGGGGTGGGAACGGATGACCGATGTGGCGCAGCTTGTGATCAGTGAGCTGGTCACCAACGGGCTCCGGGCGGCCCTGCTCCTTGATGGCCGCGCGGAAGGTGATGACCAGCCGGAGAAGCCGATAGCCGAGCAGTACGCCGACTGCGACCGGTACCTGTGCGTCGGGCTGTATCTGGCGCCGCACGGGGTCGTGGTGGAGGTGTGGGATCCCAGTCCCGAGCCGCCGAAGCTGAGGGAACCCGGCCCCGATGACATCAGCGGGCGGGGCCTGCACCTGGTGAACGAGATCGCGGCCTGCTGGGGCTGTCGATGGATCAAGCCGGAAGGCAAGGTCGTCTGGGCGCGGCTTCCTGACGAATCCGTGTTCCCGCCCCCAGATGGCCCCGGGTCGGCAAGGCGTGAGCGATGAGGGAAGGTCGCGAGCGGCGCCGGGGCCTGTGCGCGGGTGATCGGGTTGCCGTGGTGGCGCTGCTGCACAGCCATAGCCGACTGCATATGTACAGCTCGGTGTTGGTCGGCCTGACCGGGAGGGTGGAGCGGCTGATGCACGACGGCCAGTTCGCCCTGGTGAGCCTGTGTGCGGCGGAGCATGACATCCAGATCTTGGATGGTGCTCGCAGGCTGGTGCTGCATGTGGAGGGGCCGGAGGGGTCTTGTTCGTCTGCGGTCGGGTGATCCGTCGCCGGCGAAGGGAGAACGGATGGTGTAGCCGACCGAGGGGATAGGGGTTCGGCCCCGCGAAGCAGAACGGGGCTCGCCGGTGCTTCCCCCCGGTGAGCGTCTTCGCGGGGCCTTCTACAGGTGGTCGCGCTGTTGTTCGACGTGGAGAGAAGGAAGGTCAAGGGGCATGGGTTAGAGCAATGATCGAAATCTGTGGATCTGACGGGAAGGGGTGTACCTTTCCCGAATCATCTGATCATGGTTTCGAGATAGGCCGACGTTGCCGCGTC
>NZ_JACHGN010000031.1:0-32126 GCF_014202315.1 Thermocatellispora tengchongensis
TGCGCTGCTGCCCGCACCGCGCCACCACGATCGTGCAGGCCATCCTCGTCCTGCAGCTCATCGAAGAAGGTCGCTACTCAGGATGAAAAGTGCTCCATGTGAGTGCGCACCGCCCGCTGGATCGCGGCTGGACCGTGACCGCGGTCTCGGCCGAGCCGCCCATCGACGGAGTGCCCGCCACCGTCCCCGGCTGCGTGCATACCGACCTGTTCGCGGCCGGCCTCATCGACGACCCCTACCTCGACGACAACGAGGACCGGCTGACCTGGATCGGCCGCACGGAGTGGCGGTACGAGACCGAGTTCACCGCGCCCGCGGACGGCCACGACCGGGCGGACCTGGTGTTCCACGGGCTGGACACGGTCGCCACGGTGATCCTCAACGGAGCCGAGATCGGGACCACGGCCAACATGCACCGGACCTACCGCTTCCCGGTGCGCGAGCTGCTGCGCCCCGGCCGCAACACGCTGGCCGTGCACTTCGCGTCGCCCTACGCGTACGCCGAGCGCTGGCGCGACGCGCTCGGCGACCGCCCCGGCCCCTATCCCGAGCCCTACCCCTTCATCCGCAAGATGGCCTGCAACTTCGGCTGGGACTGGGGCCCCACCCTGGTCACCTCCGGCATCTGGCGGCCGGTCACCCTGCACACCTGGACGACCGCCCGGCTCGCCCAGGTCCGCCCGGAGGTCACCCTCGACGGGCGCGACGGCCTGGTGCGGGTGCACGTGACGGTGGAACGCGCCGCGACCGGCACACCGCTCACCCTGACCGCACAGGTGGCCGGCGCGTCCGTTGCGGCCTGGCTCGGGCCGGACGAGCACGAGGCCGTGCTGGAACTGCGGGTGCCGGAGCCGGCCCGATGGTGGCCGCGCGGGTACGGCGAGCAGGCGCTGCACCAGCTCACCGTGCGCCTGGCGGAGACCGGGGAGACCTGGCGGCGCAAGGTGGGCTTCCGCTCGATCCGCCTGGACACCGCGCCCGACCCGGCGGGCGGCTCGGCCTTCACCCTCGTCGTCAACGACGTGCCGGTGTTCGTGCGCGGCGCCAACTGGATACCTGACGACTGCTTCCCGTCCCGGGTGACCCGCGACCGGCTGGCCCGGCGGTTCCGCCAGGCGTGCGACGCCAACGTGAACCTGCTGCGGGTGTGGGGCGGCGGCCTGTACGAGAGCGACGACTTCTACGACCTCGCCGACGAACTCGGCCTGCTGGTCTTCCAGGACTTCCCGTTCGCCTGCGCCGCCTACCCCGAGGAGGAGCCGATCGGCTCGGAGGTGGCGGCCGAGGCCCGCGAGCAGGTGGTCCGCCTGGCGCCGCACCCGAGCCTGGCGCTGTGGATCGGCAACAACGAGAACTTCATGGGCTACGCCGACTGGGGCTGGCGGGAACCGCTGGCCGGCCGCACCTGGGGCAGCGCCTACTACCTGGACCTGCTGCCGCGCGTCGTCGCGGAGCTGGACCCGACGCGCCCGTACTGGCCGGGCACGCCGTACTCGGGCGACCCCGCCCGCCACCCCAACGCGCCCGAGCACGGCACCGTGCACATCTGGGACGTGTGGAACGAGCTGGACTACACGCACTACGCGACCTGGCGTCCGCGATTCGTCGCCGAGTTCGGCTTCCAGGGCCCGCCCGCCTACGCCACCCTGCGCCGGTCCGTGACCGCCGGCCCGCTCACCGCCGACTCCGCCCACCAGAAGGCGGAGGACGGCCAGGGCAAGCTGCTGCGCGGCCTGGGCGCGCACCTTCCGCGGCCCGCCACGTTCGACGACTGGCACTACTACACCCAGCTCAACCAGGCCAGGGCGGTCGTCTTCGGCGTCGAGCGGTTCCGCGCCCTCATGCCGTACTGCATGGGGACGATCGTCTGGCAGCTCAACGACTGCTGGCCGGTCACCTCCTGGGCGGCGGTGGACGGGGACGGCCGCCCCAAGCCCCTGTGGTACGCCCTGCGCCGCGCCTACGCCGACCGCCTGCTGACCGTGCAGGACGGCCACCTCGTCGTGATCAACGACGGCCCCGAGCCCTGGTCGGGCGATCTGGAACTGGTACGGTGCCGGCTCACCGGCGAGCCGGTGGCCAAGGAGTCGGCACGGGTGAGCGTGCCGCCGCGGGCCGTGGCACGCGTCCCGGTCACCGGGCTCGTCGCCTCCGCCGACCCGGCGGCCGAGCTGCTGCTGGCCACCCTGGAGGACGCGCGGCTCGTCCACTTCTTCGCCGAGGACACCGCCATCGCCTATCCTCCGGCCGCCTTCGACGCCGAGGCGCGGCGGGTGGCCGACGGCTACCGGGTCACCGTCAGCGCGCGTACGATCCTGCGGGACCTGGCCCTGTTCCCCGACCGGCTCGATTCCGACGCCACCGTGGACGACATGCTGGTCACCCTGCTGCCGGGGGAGCAGGCGGTCTTCCACGTGCGCAGCGCGCGCGACCTCGACCCCGCCGCGCTCACCTCCGCGCCCGTGCTGCGCTGCGTCAACGACGGAAAGTAGGGCGCCCATGCGATCCACCCCCACCCCCACCGCCGACACCGCCACCGACGACGCCGCCCACCTGGCCGCCTACGTGGCCGACCTGGACGCCCGTTACGACCCGGACGTCCGGATGCCCTGGTGCCATGCCACCGGCCCCGGCTACCACACCCGCGTCGCCGAAGGCGCCCGCGCCCACCAGACCAAGGAGGCGGCCGACTACGCCATCGCACTGCTGCGCCTGGGCCGCGCGGAGCGGGCCGGCGAGGTCCTGGACGCGCTGGTCGCCCTCCAGGTGACCGATCCGCTCGCGGCGCACTACGGAATCTGGGGCTGGTTCCTGGAGGAGCCCCCCGAGCGGATGGACCCGGCCGACTGGAACTGGGCCGACTTCATCGGGGTGCGGCTGGCGCAGGTGCTCGCCGGGCACGGCGACCGGCTCGCCCCCGGCCTGCGCGACCGGGTGCGTGCCGCGCTGCACCACGCCGCGATGGCGATCTTCCGCAGGAACGCCGACCCGGGTTACACCAACATCGCCGTGATGGGCGCGGTGACCGTCGCCGCGGCGGCGGAGATCCTGCACGCCGCCACCCCCGCCTCTCCCGGCCTCGGCCCCCTCGGCTCCGGCCTGCTGCTGGAGTACGCCCGGCGGCGGCTGCGCGCCGTCCTGACCCTGCACGACGAGGCGGGCGGGTTCACCGAGTACAACTCGCCCGCGTACGGGCGGGTGGTGCTGGAGGAACTGGAGCGGGCGGCGCTGATCGTGGCCGACCCCGAGTTCCGGGAGCTCGCCGAGCGGCTCCGGGAACGCACCTGGGCGGCGCTCGCGGCCCGCTTCCACCCGGCGACGGGCCAGCTCGCCGGCCCGATGAGCCGCGCCTACCACGACTGGATCCAGCCCGGCCTGGCCGGCTACCTCCGGGCCCAGACCGGCGCGGCGATCGTGGCCCGGGAGGAGCCCCGCGACGCCCCGCTCCTGGTGCCCCCGCTTCTGGTGCCCCCGCTCCCGTGCCCCCCGCACATCGCCGGCCGCTTCCGCGCCCTCCCCGAGGCGCCTTACACCGTACGCACCCGGTTCGGCTCCGAGACGACCGGCACCTCATGGCTCGACGAGGACGCCTGCCTGGGCTCGGCCGAGGAGGAGTTCGCCTGGGTCCAGCGCCGCCCGCTGCTCGGCTACTGGCGCACCCCCGACGACCCGGCCGTGGTGCTGCGCGCCCGGATGCTGCTGAACGGCCACGACCTGAGCGCCGCCTGGTGCCGCAACCACCAGGACGGCCCCCGCGTGCTGTCGGCCTGGTGGCTCAGCTACGACTCCGGCGACTTCCACCCCGCGCTCGACCGGCCCGCCGGCAGCGTCTTCCACGTCGCGGACCTGCGGCTGGTCGTCTCGCTGCGGGGCCGCGGAGTGTGGGCGCGCGAGCAGCGCGAGCAGCGCGAGCAGGGCGAGCCGGCCGCCGGCGTGCTCGCGCTGGGCGCCGGCGACCGGTACGCGGTCGTCCACACCGCGCCCGGCGAGTTCCTCGGCCGGACCGCGACCTGGCGAATCGTGGAAGAGGACGGCGAGGCCCGCGCCGAGCTCGTCCTGTACGCCGGCCCGCCCACCCCGGTCGACTTCCACCACGCCCGGCTGCGCGCCGCCTTCGCCCTGGAACTGCTCACCACCGGCACGCCACCCCGCACGGCCGTACTGACCGGCGAGGAGACCGGAAAGGAGACCGGCGAGGAGACGTGCGAGGCGACCGCGCCCGGCCGGATCCACTGGCGCTGGGACACCCTGACCGTCACCACCCCGCTCGACCCGACGCCCTTCGGCAGGTAGCGGCAGGGCGATCGGCCCGGATGAGTCCTTCCGCGGGTCGTGGTCAGGACGTCCAGGCCCGCACGCAGGCGGTGAAGTCCGTCGGCCGGCGGCCGAGGACCTGGTGGCTGATCCACGACCCGGCGCACCCCTGGACCGTCGCCCGTCTGGCGGGGAAGGTGGGCGCCTCACACGCCCGCTTCGCCCAGCGCTTCACCCGGCTGGTGGGCCGGCCGCCGATGGCCTACCTCACCGAGTGGCGCATCTGGCCGGCCGCCGACCTGCTCGCCCGGACCGACGCCACGATCGACGCCATCGCCCGCATGCGCGCCCGCCCCGGCCTGACAGTCGCGCACCACTGACGCCCAAGTGCGCTGCAAGCGGTGGTCCCTACCGTACGCCGGGTGCGAAGGCTGCTGATCACCGGGCTTCTGGTGTTGTCGTTGAGCGGGTGCGGGATCGTGACGCTGCAGGTGGGTGACGGGCAGGAGGGCGCGGTGAACGCCGGTCGTACGGGCGAGGCCGGGCAGGGCGACGGCGGCGCGCGCCTGGGCGAGGTGGAGCCGGGCGTGCTCAAGGGGCGGGTGGTGGACCAGGCCGGGCAGCCGATCGCCGGGGCGACGATCTTCGCGGACAATCAGCTCCTGTACAACTCCAACGCGATCGGGACGACCGACGCCGACGGCTACTACCGGGTGGAGACGCCCGGCTCGTTCACCTTCCACGCCAGCGGCCAGGTGAAGCGGCAACTGGACGGCCAGGAGTACGTCCTGGACCTGGAGCCGGACAGCGACGAGCCCTTCGCGGGCCCGACCGGCGCGATCAGGAACTTCACCTGGAAGCTCGCCGGCCCCAAGGCCAACGGCCAGGGGCACCACGGCGGGTCGGTGCTGTTCTACTTCGGGCTCGACGGGGCGAACTCCAACGTCTTCCTGGAGGACGAGAAGGTGACGCTCACCCTCGCCCCGGAGGGCCCGCTCATCGACGGGTCGGCGGGCGAGACGCTCAGCGTCCAGGCGCAGCGCACCCCCGACGGGTCCGGCGTCCAGGGCGTGCCGATCGGCCGCTACCGGATCACGGCGAGCTACGAGGGCAGCCCGCTGCGGATCAGGCTCCGCAACACCGGCGAGTACGCCTCGGAGGTCGTGGCCGGCTTCAGCGGCGTGGTCACGGGCGTGTACCAGATCGAGCTGGAGGTGACCCCGTAGCCGCCGTGCCGGCCGGATGACGTACCGCGGCTACGTCGGATGTCGCGGACGGGTCGGGCCGGATGTCCCGAGGACGGCGGCATGGGCCGATGTAGCGTGGCGCAACGGCACCAAGGCCGGGGCCGGCCGCGGCCCGGCGACGACCCCGAGGTGACAGCCGATGACGTCCCTGGACCACCTGCCCGAGATCAGGACCGAGCTCTACATCGACGGCGAGCCGCGCGGGGCCGACGACGCGCTGCAGGTGATCGACCCGGCCGACGGCGTCTCGGTGGTCGGCTACGCCGCCGCGGCCGACGCCAAGCAGGCCGCCTCGGCGGTCGCCGCGGCGCACCGCGCCTTCCCGGAGTGGGCGGCCCGTACGCCGCGCGAGCGCGCCGAGCTGCTGGCCGCCGCGCTGGCCCCGCTCGAGGCCGACCGCCCGGCCACCGCCGAGGTGCTGACCCGCGAGAACGGCAAGATCCGGATGGAGTCGCTGATCGACTCCGCCGTGTTCGAGCACCGCTGCCGCATGGTCATCGGCCTGGCCGGCGAGATCGGGGCGGTGACCACCCTGCCGGCGCCGCCGTACCGTACCGAGATCTCGCACCTGCCGCTGGGCGTGGTGACGATCATCGTGCCGTTCAACTGGCCGCCGGCGATCCTGGGGGCCTCGCTGCCGCAGGCGCTGCTGGCCGGCAACACGGTGGTGGTCAAGCCGCCGCCCACCGCGCCGCTGGCCACCGCGCGGACGGCGCGGCTGGTGGCCGAGGGCCTGCCCCCGGGCGTGCTCAACGTCGTCACCGGCGCCGACGCGGAGATCGGCGCGGCGCTGATCCAGGACGACCGGGTGAAGAAGGTCTGCTTCACCGGCAGCCCCGCCGGCGGCAGGCGGATCATGGCCATGGCCGCGGAGACCCTGACCCGCGTGACCCTGGAGCTGGGCGGCAACGACCCGGCGATCGTGCTCGCCGACGCGGTTCTCGACTCCGAGGCGATGCTGCGGCTGGCCGACTCCGCCTTCGCCTCCGCCGGTCAGATCTGCATGGCCACCAAGCGCCTGTACGTGCACCGCTCGCGCTACGACGAGGTGGTGGAGGGCCTGTCCGGGCTGCTCGACGCCACCCGCCTGGGCCACGGTCTGGCCCGCGGGGTGACGATGGGGCCGCTGCACAGCCCGCGGCAGCGGGACTACGTACGGGAGCTGCTGGACCAGGCCCGCGCCTGCGGCGCCGAGGTCCGCGAGTTCGGCCGGGCCGCCGACGGCGAGGACGTCTCCCGCGGCAACTTCCTGCGGCCGTCGCTGGTGCTCGACCCTCCGGACCACGCCCGCGTCGTGGTGGAGGAGCAGTTCGGCCCCACCCTGCCCATCCTGCCCTTCGACGACGAGGACGACGTCGTCGCCCGCGCCAACGACACCTGGGCGGGCCTGTGCTCCTCGGTCTGGACCGCCGACCCGGACCGGGCGGCCGCCATCGCCGGCCGGCTGCGCAGCGGCTACACCTTCGTCAACGCGCACGGCGCGGGCCACCTCGACGAGCGGGCCCCGTTCGGCGGCTTCGGCCACAGCGGCATGGGGCGAGAGCTGGGCATCGAGGGCATCCGCGAGTTCATGGACACCCACGCCGTCGGCTTCCCCGCCTGATCCTGGCCCGGACCTCCAGGGGCCCGGGCGGGGCGGCGGAAAACCCGTTGCCCCGCCCGTGACGGGCCCCGTAGTGTCGGGGCATGCGCATCTTTCCTTACTGACGGCGCCTGATCGGCCCACGCCGGCCGGTCCCGCCGCAGGCTTCGGCTTTTCGACCCGTCCGTTCAGACGCGGTGGCTGAGGCCCCGACCGGCACGCGATCCGCTGCCGCGTCGTCATGAGTAAGGAGAACGTGTATGCCCACCTATGTCGTCCCAGCGAGCCGCAAGGCGGCCAAGAAACACCGGACCGCCCCGGCGCAGGCGCCCGCCGATCCCGGTCAGCGCCCCGGTCTTCCCGAACGCCGGCTGCCGTCCGCGCCGCGCCGCATCCCGCTGCCGCCCACCCCGGTGCGGCGCACGCCGCCGCCGAGGCGGCTGCCCAAGGGCCGCTGAGACAGCGGCGGCTCCGACCTCCTGACCATCGTCTTCGCGGCGGTGGTCAGGAGGTCTCGCGCAGGAAGGCGCGCAGGGCGGGCACGAGGTGCTCGTGGGCGTCCTCCAGCACGTAGTGGCCGGCGCGGGGGTAGACGACGGTACGGGCGCCGGGCAGGCGCCGTCGCCACTCGGCGAGCATCGCGGGGTCGAAGACCGGGTCGCGCAGGCCCCACCCGATGAAGGCCGGACGGCCGGCGAACCGTTCCAGCGCCTTTCCCGTGGCGCGCAGGACGGGCCAGGCGGGATCGTCTGGGCGCAGCGGGATGTCGTGCACGAAGCGCTGGATGGCCAGGCGGTGCTCCGGACGGTCGTACGGGGCGAGGAACGCCGCGCGTACGGCGGCGGGCATGCGCCGGCGCACCCCGAGCGGGCGCCAGGTGGCGCCGCGGGCGAAGGCGTTGCGGCGGAACAGCCAGTCGCCGAGCCGGGTCTCGCGCAGCACCCACAGGGGCAGCCGCAGCGGCGGGCGGACCCGCCGGCCGTGCGGGCTGGGGAAGGCGGCGGTGTTGAGGATCACCAGGCGGGCGACCCGCTCGGGGTGACGGCAGGCCCATGCCATGCCGATCGGGCCGCCCCAGTCGTGCATGACCAGCGTCCAGCCGTGCGGCGGGGCGCCGTGGTGGGCGATGAGGTGGCCGGTCAGCGCGTCCAGATCGGCCACCCGGGCGGCGAGGGTGTAGGGGTAGCGGTCCGCGGCGGGCTTGTCCGACAGGCCCATGCCGATGTGGTCGGGCGCGATGCAGCGGAAGTCGTCGCGCAGCGCCAGGATCGGCCGCCGCCACAGGTAGCTCCAGGAGGGGTTGCCGTGCACGAACAGCAGCGGCGCCCCACCGCCCTCGTCCAGGTAGTGCTGGCGCAGCCCGCAGGCGTGGGCGAACCAGCGGGAGGTGAACGGGTAGCCGGGGTAGCGGGCCGTCATGAGGCGGCCCCCGCGAGGTGGGCGGTCAGGCGGGCCAGGCCCTCGGCGGTGCTCACCCGGGGGGCGTAGCCGAGGTCGTGCCGGGCGGCGGAGATGTCGAACCAGTGCGCGGTGGATGCCTGCTCCACCAGGAACCTGGTCAGCGGCGGCTCGCGGCGCAGCCCCAGCGCGCCGGCGACGCGGCAGCCGTCCTCCAGCAGCGCCGCCGCGAGCCGGGCCGCGCGAACCGGCAGCCGCCGCCGTACCGGTGGCGCGCCCGCCGCGGCCAGCAGCGCGTTCACCCACGTCCCGAACCCGCAGGGCTCCCCCTGGGTGATGAAGTACGCCCGCCCGCACAGCGGCGAGCCCGGCCCCAGCCGGTCCAGGGCCAGCACGTGGGCGTCGGCGGCGTTGTCGATGTAGACGGTGTCGATGGTCTTGTCGCGCCCGCCGATCAGCCACAGCCGGTGCCGGTTCGCCACCAGCCGGGGCAGGAAGTGCGGGTCGCCCGGCCCCCAGATCAGGTGCGGGCGCAGCGCGACCGCCGGCACCGTGCCCGCGGCGGCCAGCACGAGCCGTTCGGCCGCGGCCTTGGTGCGCGGGTAGGGCGCGGTGAAACCGCGGGCGTACGGGGCGGACTCGTCCACGCCCTCCAGGTCGCGCCCGTCGTGGACGACACTGGGGGACGAGGTGTGCACCAGTCGCGCGCCGGTGTGGGCGCAGGCGTCCAGCACGCTGCGGGTGCCGTCCACGTTGGTCTCCCAGTAGTCGCGCTCCGGCCCGTACGCGCCGGCCTTGGCCGCGCAGTGCACCACGACCTCGCACCCCTCGGCCGCGGCCCGCACCGCCGCCCGGTCGCGGATGTCGGCGAGGTGCTGGGTCACGCCCAGCGCGTCCAGTTCGGTGTGGCGGCGGCGTTGCAGGCTCCGCACGGTGTCGCCGCGGGCGGCCAGGCGGCGGCACACGGCCAGCCCGAGGAAGCCGCCGCCCCCGGTCACCAGGACCTTCACCGGCCGCCTCCCCGCAGCCTGCGCGCCGCCCACCCGGCCAGGACGCCGCGGCGGATCTTGCTGTTGTGCCGGGCGTCCACCGGGAAGGCGGGGTGGAACAGCACGTCGCGCAGCACGGCGGCGCGCGGGTGGCGGGCCGCCAGCTCCAGGACCCGGGCCCGTACGCCGGCGCGCCCGGCCCCGGGTTCGCGCTCCACCACCAGGACGGGACGCTGGGCGCCGGGCGGGCCCACGCCGACCAGGGCGGTGCGGCGCACCCCCGGCACCCCGGCGAAGAGCGTCTCGATGTGGTCGGGATACAGGTCGCCGCCTGCGGTGCGGACGCGTTCGGACACGCGGCCCGCGAACCACAGCCGCCCCCGCTCGTCGAAGTGGCCCAGGTCGCCCATGCGGTGCCAGACCCGCTCGCCGTCCGGAATCCTGGCCAGGGCGGTCGCGGCCGGATCGCCGAGGTAGGGGTCGCTGACCGCGGGAGAGCACACGGCGATCTCCCCGACGGCGCCGGGCGGCACGGCGAGGTCGTCGCGCCAGCGCGGGATCGGGCCGTCGGTGACCGCGATGACCCGCACCTCGGTGCCGGGCAGCGGCGCTCCCAGGCAGGTCCCGGCCGCCGTCGGCCCGGAGGCGCCGGTCTCGGCGCCCGGTTCGCCGTCTCCCATCGCCGAGGCCAGCTCGCGGCCCTCGATCGCGGCGACCGGCAGGCACTCGGTGGCGCCGTACACCGACACCACCCGCGCCCCCTCCGGCAGGCAGGCGCGCACGCGGCGCAGGGTCGGCAGCGGCAGGGGCGCCCCGGCCACCGCGACCTCGCGCAGGGGGTGCAGGACCACGCCGCGGCCGGCGCAGTGGCGGGCCAGCCGATCCAGCAGGGCGGGCGCGGCGAACATGCCCGCCACCTCGTAGCGCAGGATGTCGGCGGCCAGCGACGCCGGATCGGCGCGCATGGGGCGGCGCGGGTCCATGGCGGGGACCACCGCGGTCGCCCCGAGCGCCGCCGCGGCCAGGGCGAACGGGGCGAACGTGGACAGCACGGCGGTGCCCTCGCGGAAGACGCCGAGCCGGCCGAACAGGTCGAGCTGCGCGGTGAGGTGCCGGTGCCGCAGCGGCACCCCCTTGGGCGGGCCGGTGGCGCCGGAGGTGTAGGCGATCACGGCCAGGTCGTCCGGGGCGGGAGGCGGCCACCGCACCGCCGCCTTCTCCCCGCCCACCGTCCTGCGCAGGCCGTCGAGCGTCGGCCCCGGCCACAGCCGCCGCGGGCCGACCGTCACGCACACGCGGCTGCTGCGCCTGGCCCAGCCCAGGACCAGCCGGGCCGCCTGGGCGAGCGGGATGCCGAGGTACGCCTCGGGCGCGGCGGCGTTCAGGCAGCGCCGGACCGCGGCGTGCGGCAGCCCCGGATCGGCCAGCACGGGGACCGCGCCCAGCCGCAGCAGCGCGAGCGCGAGCACGCCCAGCTCCACACCGGGGAAGGCGAGCAGGACCGTGCGCATGCCCGGCCGTACGCCGGCGTGTGCCAGCGCCGCCACGGTGGCCTCCACCGAGCGCGCCACCTCCCGGTACGTGGCGGACCGCGGCGTGCGGCCCCCGACCTGGCAGGCCACCGCGCCGGGCCGCTCGCTCGCCCAACGGGCGGCCCGGACGACCAGCTCGCTCACCGCGGCCGGTGCGGCGGCGTCGTGCGGGGTGCCCGGCGTCATCGCCTCACCACCGCACCACGACGATGCCGGCGCTGAACCCGCTGGCCAGCCCGACCAGCGCGACCAGGTCGCCGCGCCGCACCCGGCCGGAGGCCACGGCCTGGGCGAGCTGGACGGGCAGCGTGGCGGCGACGAGGTTGCCGTGCTGGGGGATGGTGACCACCACCTTGTCCTTGGGGATCCCGGCGTGTTCGCAGAACTTCCACAACGCGGCCAGCGACGCCTGGTGCACGCACACGGCCGCGAAGTCGTCCCACGTCAGCCCGAGGTCGCCGAGGTGCTTGCGGAACACCGCGTAGTCGATGCCCTGGAGGGCGCGCACCAGGCCGGAGGCGCTGACGGTGAGCGGCCGCAGGACCGGCAGCGCGGGCGAGGGAGCGGTGGTGATGTTCAGCAGCGGCACCGTCGCCGCCTCCCACCCGGCCGAGTACGCGGCGAACCGGTGGCCGAGCACGCCGTGGTCCGTGCCCGCCTCCAGCAGCAGGGCGGCGCCGGCGTCGGAGACGGTGTAGGCGGCGGCGACGGTGAAGAACTCCTCGGCGTCGCTCAGCGTCCACGGCATGAAGGCGGTGGCCAGCTCGCCGCAGCACACCAGGACCCGCCGGTGGCGCCCGCCGGCGACGAGCGCGTCGGCCACCTGGATCCCGTTCAGCATCCCGTTGCAGGCGTTGCGCACGTCGAAGACCGGGCAGTCCGCGCCGAGCTTGGCGGCCACGACGTGCGCGGTCGCGGGCTCCAGGAGGTCCACCGTCACCCCCGCGTAGACGATCAGGTCCAGGTCGTGCGGCTGGAGGTCGTGGTCCTCCAGCAGCCGGCGGGCGGCGTGGACGGCCAGGTCCGACGGCTTCTCGTGCGGCGGGGCGATGTGCCGCCGCCGCACCCCGCTGCCGTTGTGGATCACGCCGCGGGGCAGCTCCAGCCCGGGGTTGCGCGCGGCGAGCAGGTCCTCCAGCTCGGCCGTGGTCATCGTGGTCTCCGGCAGGTGGGCGGCCACTCCGGCCAGCCGGGTGCGGATCGCGCTCATGAGGTCTCCGCGGCGTCGGTACGGCCGGCGGCCGTGGCCCGGGTCTGCAGGCCGAGGTGGACCAGCGCGGTGCGGGCGATGTCGGAGACCGTCCCCGCGCCGCGGATCAGCTCCATGGGCGGGATGTCCACGCCGAACCGGTGCCGCATGGACAGCAGCAGCTCGGTCGCCATGAGCGAGTCCAGCCCGTACTCGTCGAGCCGCCGGTCGGGCTCGATCTGGTCGGCCGGCGTCAGCATGACCGCGGACAGCAGCTCGGTGATCCGCGCGACGACGTACTCGTGCGCCTCCTCGCCGCTCATGGCCGCCAGCGCCGCCACCAGATCGGTCGGCTCGCCGTCCTGGTCGGCGCCGGGCGGCAGCACCCCCGCCAGCCAGGGCCGGCGCAGCCCGGGGAGGACCTGCCGCAGCCGGGCCCAGTCGCAGCGGCCGAGCATCGCCACGGTCACCCGCTCGGCGAGCATGTCGTCCACGGCGGCGAGCGCCTTGCCGGGGTCGATCGGCTCGATGCCCAGCCTGGCCAGGGCCTCGGCCTGGGTGCCCCGGCTCAGCACCCCGGTGCCGGCGAGCGCCCCGAGGGCGACCGCGAGCGCGGGCGCGCCCCGCGCGCGCCGGCGGCGGGCCAGCGCTTCGAGGTGGAGGTTCGCCGCGACGTACGGCGCCTGGCCGATGTTGCCGATGGTGGTCAGGGAAGAGTACAGGACGAACGACTCCAGGGGCAGGTCCGCGGTCAGCTCGTCCAGCACCAGCGCGCCGGCGACCTTGGGGCGCAGCACGGCGCGGATGCGGTCGTCGTCGAGGTCGGTCAGCGGGCGGTCGTCGAGGTGCATGGCCGCGTGCACGATGCCGCGCACCGGATGACCCTCGGCGTCCAGTTCGTCCAGGATGCGGCGCATGGCGGCGATGTCGGCGGCGTCGGCCGCGTACGCGCGTGCCCGCGCGCCCAGGCCGTCGAGCTCGGCGAGCAGCGCGGCGGCCTCCGGCGTGCCGGCCCCGCGCCGGCCGACGAGGGCCAGGTGGCGGACGCCGCGGCGGGCCAGGTGGCGGGCCGTGGCCGCGCCGAACCCGCTCAGGCCGCCGGTCACCAGGTACGTGGCGGCGGGGTCCGGTGAGGGCGGGACCGGCCGCGCCCGTGCCGTGACGGGCTCGTCGCGGGGGTCGAGGGAGATGACGATCTTGCCGACGTGCCGGGAGTGGCGCATCTGGGCGAAGGCGTCGGCGACGCGCTCGGCCGGGTACACCGTGTGCGGCAGGGGCCGCATGCCCTCGGCCATGGCCAGGGTCATGGCCGCCACGTGTCCGGCCATCAGGGCCGGGTCCTTCCACATCAGCGTGCCCACGTCCACGCCGAAGAAGGCGATGTTGTCCCCGAAGGGGCGCAACCGCACGTGCCGGCCCTCGAAGATGTCGCGCTTGCCCAGCTCCACGAACCGGCCGCCGTGCCGCAGGCACTCCAGGCCACGGGTGATGGCCTCACCCGCCAGGGAGTTGAGCACGACGTCCACGCCCCGGCCCCCGGTCAGCTCCCTGACCCGCTCCCCGAAGCGCATGCTCCGCGAGTCGAGGACGTGGTCGGCCCCCATCGCGCGCAGCAGGTCGCGCTTGGCCGGGCTGCCGGCGGTGGCGATCACCCGGGCGCCGGCGAACCGGGCGTACTCCAGCGCGGCCATGCCCACGCCGCCCGCACCGCCGTGCACCAGCACCGTCTCGCCCGCCTTGAGCCGCGCGCAGTGGTGCAGCGAGTGGTACACGGTGGCGTACGCCATCGGCAGCGTCGCCGCCTGGGCGAAGGACATGCGCTCGGGGATCGCGGTGGCGGCCCACTCCTCGATCACCGCGTGGCTGCCGAACCCGACCGGCCCCGCGGCGGCGACCCGGTCGCCGGGCCGCAGCCGGGTCACGCCCGGCCCCACGGCGGTGACGATCCCGGCGCACTCCAGGCCGAGCTCGTGCCCGCCGAAGACCGCCTCGATCGCGTCCGTCGGCAGCAGGTTGACCGCGCGCATCACGTCGCGGTAGTTCAGCCCGATGGCCCGCACCTCGACCAGCGCCTGCCCCGGGCCGGGCTCGGGCACCTCCGCCCGCTCCCACTCCAAGCCGTAGGCCAGGCCGGGGTCGCGCACCACGAGCCGGTACGCGCCGCCCTCGGGCACCGGGCCCGCGGGCTCGCCGGAATCCACCAGGCGCGGCACGAAACGTCCCCGGCGGGTCAGCAGGATCTCGTCCTCCTCGCCGGGCGCCAGCAGCTCGGCGGCCAGCCGGGCGGCGTCGTGCCCGTCGTCGCCGGTGCGGTGCAGGCACACCCGGCGTACGCCGATGCGCGGCTGCTCGTTGCCCAGCGAGCGCGCGGCTCCCCACACGGCCGCGTCCTCCGGACGCACCGGCACGCCGGCCGGGGCGGGCTCGGGCAGGGCGCCGCAGGGCCGCGTCACCAGCCACAGCGAGACCGGAAGCTCCTGCGGGAACCGCTCGCAGGCCAGCGCGACGGCCCGCAGCGCCGCCGTCCGCCGCGTGACCAGCTCGACGGCGGCCTCCGGCCCGGGGTCGTCCTCCGCGTCCAGGATGAGCGCGAAGGCGACCGACGCGGCCCCGGGGGGAACCCGGTCGGCCCATTCGTCCGGCTCGTCGCCGAACGAGGCCCGGGACACCGTGCCGCCGCGCTCCTCCAGCAGCGCGCCGAGCGCGGCGGCGAGCGGGCCGCCCGGGTCCTCGCCGGCCACGATCCAGGCGCCGCCCGCCTCCGTCCGGGGCGGCGTCTCGGGCGGCGGTTCCGACGGCGGTCCGGACGGGGCGGCTCCGGCCGAGGTGGCCAGCAGGACCGAGAAGTCGCCGGCGCCCGGCTCGTCCTCGGGGCCGATCTGGACGATCTCGGTGTAGCCGGTCTCGGCCAGCAGCCCCGGCCACCGTTCGCCGGGCAGCAGCGGCGAGTCCGGCCGCAGGTCGTGGTCGTCGAAGTCCCAGAACTCCGCGGTCAGGCCCGAAAGCGGCAGCAGGGGCCCGATCCGGTGCGGCTCGGCGACCAGCAGCTTGCCGCCCGGGGCGAGGAGGGCGTGCAGGCGGCGCAGCGCGGCGGCCAGATCGCGGGTCAGGTGCAGGCACCCCGCCGCCACGACCAGGTCGTGGCCGCCCGCCTGGCCCTGCTCGGCCGGGTCGGCGTCCAGGTCGAGCACGGCGTAGTCCACGAAGTCGTACCCGGAGAAGCGCTGCCGCAGCCGGGCGAGCGCCGGCTCGGCGGCGTCGGTGACCGTGTAGCGGGTGCGGCCGGCGGGCAGGACCGGCAGCAGCGCGGCGGTCGCCCCGCCCACGCCCGCGCCCACCTCCAGCACCCGCAGCGGCCGGTCGTCCGGCCAGCCCGCGGCGATCCGCTCCACCAGCGCCCGCGCCATCCGGTACGCGGCCAGCTCGGCCGGGCCGGCGTCGTGGAACTGCTCCATCAGCTCGCCGGCGCCGCCGGCCGCCAGCACGTCGGAGGCCGTGCACTCGCCCCGCAGCAGCTCGGGCAGGCGCAGGCAGGCCCGTACCGCCAGGGCCGTCTGGGGCGCGCAGGAGGCCCCGGCGTCGAGCAGGCCGCGGAACAGCCCGTCCGGGGGCGGCCCGGCGGGACGCTCCAGCAGGCCGTACCGCTCCAGCAGGGGCAGCGCCGCGCGCACCATCCTGCGGTGGTGCGGCTCCCGGCACGCGCCCGCCGGGTCCTCGGCGGCGAGGTCCCGGATCGGTCCCGGGGTCAGCTCGGCCAGGGCGGCGGCCAGGGTACGGGCGAAGGTCTCCTCCAGGCGCTCCGCGTACGCCGCGTGATCCAGCTCGCGCCAGGCCGACCGCACGCTCGCGAGCCGATCGCCCGCCTCCGCGCGGATCTCGGCCGGGGCCGCCCCGGGCCAGGGCGCGGCGGGCTCGCCGGGGCGCGGCGCCGCGCGCAGCTCGACGTGGTAGCGGCGGACGGGCGTGGTGAGACGGCCGGGCATCCGGCGTAGCCGGCAGCCCTCCATCTCGGCCGCGACCCGGCCGTCCGCGCCGGCCACCGTGATGTCCCAGCACACCTCGCCCGCGGTGCGGGAACGCTCCCGGACCAGCACCAGGCCGTCGGGATCGGGCGTCCGCCACAGCCGGACCGATCCGATCGCCGCCGGCATGTACCCCACGCCCGAGCGCAGCTCCTCCACCAGCCACAACACCCCGGCCTGCAACGCGCTGTCCAGGATCACCGGATGCGCTTGGTAGCGGTCGTCGCGCTCGGGGCAGGAGTAGGCGCCCAGGATCTCGCCCTCGCCCTTCCACAGCCCGGTCAGCACCTGGAACGCCGGGCCCCAGGCCATCATCCCCTCGGTGGCACGCGCGTAGTAGCCGGGCACGTCCACGGGGGTGGCGATGCGGGCGCGCAGCGCGGCCACGTCCAGCGGCGGCGGCGCCTGGCGCAGTAGCGGCCGGACCCGCCCCCGGAAGTGCTCCCGGACGTGCTGCCCCCGCAGCGTCGTGCTCGCCACCGTGATCACCCCGGTCTCGGCGGACAGCGAGGTCTGCAGGCACGCCGGCTCCGCGCTCGGCCCCGGCACCACCAGCGCCCTGCTGATGGCCACCTGGTCCACCTCCACCGCCCCGCCGGCCTCCGGCATGGCCAGGCGCCCGGCGGCCAGCGCCATGTCCACGTACCCGGTCGCGGGCATCACGGCCGCGCCGCCGGCCCGGTGGTCGGTGACCCAGGGCGCCCGCACCCGGTCGAGCTCCCCGTGCCAGGAGGGATCGAGCGTCGGCAGGCGCTGCCCCAGCAGGGGGTGCTCGATCGCCGGATCGCCGATGGAGTGCGCCCACGCCAGCGGGCCGCCGTTCCAGTGCCGCAGCCGCTGCCAGGGGTAGGCGGGCAGGCCGCGCACCGCGCCGGGACGGGGGAAGCAGCGCTCCCAGTCGAGATCCCCGCCCGCCGCGACGACCTCGGCGACCGCCGCCCGGACCCGCGCCGGTCCCGGTTCGGCCCGGCGCAGCGTGGGGACGACGGCGGCGCGGACGCGCGCCGCCCCGCTGAGGCGGCGCAGGTAGGAGCCCAGCACCGGATGCGGGCCCACCTCCACCAGCACGTCGAACCCGTCGGCGAGCAGCCGCTCCACCGCGGCGGCGAACCGCACCGGCCGGCGTACGTTGCGCCACCAGTACGCCGCGTCCAGCTCCTCGCCCCGCACCACCTCGCCGGTGACCGTGGAGACCATGGACAGGCGCGCCCGCGAGGGCCGCAGGCCCGCCAGCGCCTGGCACAGCGGCTCCCGGATCGGGTCCATGGCGGCGCTGTGGAAGGGGTAGTCCACGTCCAGCTCGCGGAAGAACACATCCCGCCCCGCCAGGTCCTCGCCCAGCAGCTTGAGCGAGCCGCGCGGCCCCGCCACCGTCACGTCGCGTCCGGAGTTCACCGCCGCCACCTCGACCTGCGGGTAGTCCTGCACCACCTGCCTCGCGGCGGCCTCGGGCAGGCCCACGGCGGCCATCCGGCCCTGCCCGCGCGTCACCGCCTGCGCCAGGCCGCGCTCGGCGATCACCTGGGCCGCCTGCGGCAGCGACAGCGCCCCCGCCGCGTACGCCGCCGCCACCTCGCCCACGCTGTGCCCCGCCACCGCGCCCGGCCGCACCCCCGCCGCCAGAAGCATCTCCACCAGGCCGGCCTGGACGGCGAACAGCAGCGGCTGGGCCACCTCGGTCGCCGACAGCCGCCACTGGCGGGGCGGCAGCGCCAGCTCCTCCAGCACCGACCAGCCCAGCCGCGGGGTCAGCTCGGCGTCCACCGCCTCCACCGCCCGCCGGAACGGCTCCTCGGCCAGCAGGTCGGCGCCCATCCCGGCCCACTGTGACCCGTTGCCGCAGAACACCAGCGCCACCCGCCCCCGCTCGACCGCCTCCCCGGTCGCCGCGCGCTCCGCGCCCTCCGGCCCGTCCGCCGCGCCCACGCGGGCGAGCGCCTCGGCCGCCTGGGCGGGCGACCCGGCCAGGACCACGGCGCGATGCCGGTGCACGGCCCGGCGCCGCGCGGCGGTGTAGGCCAGGTCGTAGAAGTCCCGCTCGCCCGCCTCCGCCAGATGCGCCGCGGCGCGCCCGGCGGCCTCGGCCAGCGCCTCCGGGCTCCGCGCCGACACCACGAACGGCAGCGGACCCCCGGGCCCGGGACCGGGGGAGGGGACGCGCGGGGGAGGGGCGGCCACGGCCACGTGCACGTTGGCACCGCCGAACCCGAAGGAGTTCACCCCCACGACCGCCCGCGCGCCCGTCTCGCCGATCCCGCGCAGGGGCCGGGGTTCGGTGACGACGCTCAGCCCCAGGCCGTCGAAGTCGATCGCCGGATTGAGCGTCTCGGCGTGCAGGGACGCCGGGATCATCCGGTGCCGGAGCACCAGCAGCGCCTTGAACAGGCCCGGCATGCCCGAGGCCGGCTCCAGATGCCCCAGGTTGGACTTGACGGACCCGATCGGCAGCGGCCCGCACGTACGCCCGGCGCCGAGCGCCCGGCCCAGCGCCCGGCACTCGGCCGGGTCGCCCGCCTGCGTGCCCGTGCCGTGGGCCTCCACGTAGACGACCTCGTCGGGGGCGATCCCGGCCTCGTCGTACACCCGGCGCAGCAGCGCCTCCTGCGCCTCGGCGTTCGGCAGGGCCAGCCCCATCGTCCGGCCGTCGTTGTTGGCGGCGGCGCCCACGATCACCCCGTGCACGCGGTCGCCGTCCGCCAGCGCGTCGGCGAGCCGCTTGAGCACCACCACCCCGCCGCCCTCGGCCCGTACGAAGCCGTCGGCCCCGGCGGAGAAGGCGCGGCACCGGCCGGTCGGCGACAGCATCGACGCCTGGCTGAACCCGACGTACCCGATCGGGCTGAGCAGGACGTTGACCCCGCCGGCCAGCACCACCCCGCAGGACCCGTCGGCCAGCGCCCGGCAGGCCCGCTCGACCGCCTGCAGCGAGGACGAGCACGCCGTGTCGATGCTCATGCTCGGCCCGCGCAGGTCGAAGACGTACGACAGCCGGTTGGCCGCAATCGACAGCGCCATCCCCGACATCGTGTACGGCCCGATGGAACCGGGCTCCAGCGCCTGGAGCAAGCCGTAGGAGGGGTCGGAGATCCCGACGAACACCCCGGTGTCCGATCCGGCGAGCGTCGCCGGATCGATCCCCGCGTCGTCGAACGCCTCGGCCGCCATCTCCAGCAGCAGCCGCTGCTGGGGGTCCATGGACGCCGCCTCCTTGGGCGAGATCCCGAAGTACGCGGCGTCGAAGCCGGCGACGTCGTGGAGGAAGCCGCCCGCCCGCGTGTAGCTCCGGTCGGCCCTCGGGATGCTCTCATCGACGTACCGGTCGGCCTCGAAACGGTCGGGCGGCACGCTCCCGACCAGGTCGTCCCCGCGCGCCAGGGCCTGCCACAGCCCGTCCAGGTCCTCGATCCCGCCCGGCAGCCGGCACCCCACCCCGACCACCGCCACCGCCGTCCGCGGCCACGCCCGCCGCTCCGCTCCCACGCCTACGCTCATATGCCGCCTTTCCACTCGTTCCGGCAGCACCATGGCATCACAGCCGTACGTGACCTGATAGCGACTGTTCGTGTTCCTCGCTGGTGACAGTGATGCCTCCCGGTAAGGGATGGCGCAGTGGGGAAAGCGCGCGTACGCGCAGGGTAATCAGCTTCGTGCGCAGAGTGTCTATACTGTGGCCGCGCCCGGTCCCGCGGCGCGACCCCCCATCCGGCGAAGGCGAGTTGCCCATGTCCCCCGACCCGCCCGAACCCGCCGGCCCGGCCTCCGCCTCGGCCGGGCCCGCGGACAGAGCCCTCGACCCGCCCGGGCCCGCGGACAGGGCCGAGCCTGCCGGCATGGCGGGGCGTGCCGGCATGGCGTCCGCGTCGGGCGGCACGGCCTGGCGCAGGTTCGCGCTCGCGCTCGTCCCGGCGCTGACGGCGGCGGCGGTCCTCGCGGCCGTGACGGGCGAGGGCGGCGTCGCGGCCTCCTTCTCCGTCTCCGGGCAGCGCTTCAAGGTCTCCGCCGACCGCCTCGTGGGCCAGGGCTTCGCCCAGTACGGCGACGTGGTCGTGACCGCCGACGGCGGCCGGCGTCCGGTCCTCATGTCGATGATCGGCAGGGCCACCCTCACCGGCCTGTGCCAGTCGGTGCTGATGCCCACCCCCGTGGGCAGGGTCACGTTCCTGCTCCGGGCGGGCCGGGACGGGCGGCCGGTGGAGGCCACGAACCTCGTGATCGACCTCCACCAGCTCTCCGGCGACGCCGCCTTCGACGACATCGAGATCGGCCGCGACGCATCCACCCTCGACACCCCACCCGGCCTGGCGGGCCGCCCCGGGCAGGTGGGCCAGCAGGCCGCCACCGTGCGGATCAGCGGCCTGAGGCAGACCGCGTACGCCGTCAACGCCGGCACGTTCCGGCTCAACGGGCTCCGGCTGAGCATCGAACGCGGCGACCGGGAGTGCTTCTGACCGATGACCGCGTTCCGGCACGGCCCCGCGAAGTGTCCCGCCCCGGCCCGGCCCGCTCCGCGCCGGTTCCGGCGATGGCATGCGCCGGCCCGGCGTGTTGTGGACCGGCTCTACCGGTGCCGTGCTCCGGCCCGGCGTGCTGTGGACGGGGTTCGGCGGTGGCGCGCTCCAGCCCGCCGCGCCGTGGACCGGTTCCGGTGGTGGCGCCGCAGCCGCCCGTTCTGGGGTGGTCTGTGGGTGGTGCTGGGCGGTGCGGCCGTGCTGCTCGCCCCACTCGCGCCGCTCCCGCTCCTCCTCCAGCAGGGGATCGCCGGCGTCTCCGGCTACCTGGTGGGCGGGCTGCTGGTGGCCGCCGGTCTGCTGAGCTGGTGGCAGGCCGGGCAGCGGACCTTCCTCGGCCTCGCCGCCATGGCGCTGTCGCTCGCGTCCTTCGTCACCTCCAACTTCGGCGGGTTCGGCGTCGGCACGCTGCTCGGCATAGTGGGCGCCGCGATGCTCGTCGCCTGGCTGCCCGACAAGCGACCGGCGCGCAGGCGTCCAAGCGTGCCCAGCGTGCCCGTCGAGCGGCCCCCGCAAGGGCCCACGGAGCCGCCCGCCGACGGCCGGAGCGCGGGGCGGGCGCGCGCCGTGACCGTCGCGGCCCTCGCCCTGTTCCTCCACGCGGGGCCCACCACCCCCGAGCCGTCCCGTGACCCGGCCGCGCGAGGGCCGGTCGTCCCGGCCGTGTCGCCGTTCACCGTCGTCCCCTCCGCCCACGGGTCCGTGCTGAGGGCCGCGCGGCTCACCATGTCCGGGGCGCGGTTCCGTGGCGTGGCCGGTGCCGGTCGCCGCTACCTGAAGCTGTCGATGGACGCCGTCCGCATCATCGACGGCGAGCACCGGATGGGCCGCCCTGACGGGGTGGCCCCGCGCCAGCGCTTCGCCTCGCTCGCGCTGTCGGGCGGCGTGGTGATGTACGTGACCCGGCTCCGGGCCCGTGTGGCGGGTGTCGGGTTCACCTTCACCCCTGCCTTCCCGCCGCCCGTGGTGCCCTCGATGACCGTGACCGGGGTGGAGGCCGACGGGCTCCTGGTCCGGGCCGACCGGGCCGGCGTGCACGGGCTGGAGCAGGTCGCGTCCCCGACTCCGCCGTAGCCTCGATTGCCCGTGCGCCGGGAAGCAGCAGAAGGGCTCATCGTGCGTCTCTTTGATGTGAAAGCCGAACTGCTCCCACGCGGGGAGCCGCTGACCGGGGGGAACCCCGTCGATCTGTCGGCGCTCTTCGCCGTCCACCACCTCGGGCTCGTACGGCTGGCCCTGGTCATGGTGGGCGACCAGGCCACGGCCGAGGACGTCGTGCAAGAGGCGTTCGCCCGCGCCCATGCGGGCCGGCGCCGCATCCGCGAGCCCGGAAAGGCCCTGGCCTATGTCAGGTCTTCGGTGCTCAACGGCTGCCGCTCGGTGCTCAGGAGGCGTACCACGGCCCTGCGCAGGGCCGTGCCGTACGACCCGCCCGTGTGGTCGGCCGAGAGCGCCGCCCTGATCGGTGAGGACCGCCGCGAGGTCCTCGCCGCGTTGCGGAAACTGCCGCGCAGGCAGCGCGAGGCGCTGACGCTGCGCTACTACCTCGATCTGTCCGATGAGGAGATCGCCGACACCATGGGGATCGGTACCAGCGGTGTCCGGTCCACGATCACCCGCGGCTTGGCCGCCCTCGGCCGCGCCCTTCAGGAGGGGAAATGACCACGGACATGGAAGACCGGCTGCGTAAGGCCCTCGCCGAGGCGGCCGCCCAGGTCGATCCCGATTCGCTGCGCCCGCTCACCGCCCCGCAGCCCGCCGGCCGCCTCGTGCCGGTGCGGGCCCGGCTGGCCCTGGCCGGCGCCGCCGCGGCCGGGCTCGCGGTCGCGGCGGTGGCGGTCCCGGCCGCCCTGACCGGCACGACGGCGTCGGACCAGGTGACCCCCTCCGTCCCGTCCCCCCGGACCTCGGTGACGCTCGACGCGCGCTCCTTCCTGCTGGCGGGGGCGGAGCGGGCGGCCGGCGAGGAGCGTGCGGAAGGAGCCTTCTGGTACAGCCGGGTACGCACGTTCAAGCCGCAGCCCTCGGGCGAGGTCGTCGTGTCCTCCGAGGAGGTCTGGTACGACGGCGAGACCGGCCGGGGACGCATCACCACCGGCCTGGACGCCGAGATCATCCTGCCCGGCGAATCGGGCGGGGCCGGCAAGGCCAAGGGCACGCCCAAGCCCGAGCCGGAGACGCGGGACTTCGACATGCGCCTGCTGACCGCTATCGGCGGGGAGCGGTTGAGCCAGGACGACATCCGGCGGCTCCCGGACGACGTCGCCGGCCTGCGGCGCTGGCTGGACGCGCATCGGGCGGAGGGGGAGTCGGAGACCGGCTTCGTCTTCGCCATGACCCGGTTCGTGCTCTCCCAGCCGACCACTCCGGCCACCCGCGCCGCCATGCTGCGCATCCTCGCCGACCAGCCGGGCCTGAAGCTGGAACGGGGGATCACCGACCCGCTCGGCCGCCCCGGCGCGGCGGTCACCTCCCCCGACGGCGAGCACCGGCTGATCGTCGATGAGTCGGGCGCCCGCCTGCTGGCCGAGGAGTACCACGGCCCGGACCGGGCCGACAAGCGCGACGGGCGTTCGGTGCACGTCGGCGCGCGCAAGGGCGAGAAGACGGTCTACGAGTCCTCCGGCTGGACCGAGAAGATCGGCGACCGCCCGTAGCGGGGAGCGCGTGTCAAGACGGCACTCTCTGCCGATCACACGGGGGTTCGTAGGCCGCGGCCCTGCGGACCCCTCGTGCGGGGGTTCCGCCTGTTCCACGAGACGGTCTGGCACGACAACCGGCGGCCGACCGACCGGAGGCCGAGGACGCCGAGCCGAGGGGCCGGCGCGCCGCACCCGGCCGGGACCGGGCGCAGGTGCCTCGCGCGCGCGGCTGGTGCGCGCACCGGAGCGATGTACGAGTTTGACCTGATCATGGCGTGGCGTCGTGAAATGAAGACGGTCATCGCGTGATCCTCCAGAGGCGCAAGTCAAGATCGAAGGAGAACACGTGATGGCCGTGGACAACAGGTGACGCCCTGAGCAGTGGCCGGCGGAGCGGGTCCAGACCCAGGACCCCGGCTTGTCGCGATCCATGGGGAACCATGGCCGAGGTGTTGATGTCGGGCGAGGCCGACAGCCGGTGCGGTGTCGGCTACGGCCGGCGCGGCGACGAGCAGATCGGTGTCGGCTACGGCCGGCGCGGCGACGAGCGGATCGCCCCGCGCAACGGCTACCGCACCCGCGAGCGGAACACCCGCGCTCGGGCTACGACGCGGACCTCTCCCAGGCCCGGCCGTGCGGGGTGTGCCGTGGTGCCGTGCCGTGCGGGGTGTGCCGTGGTGCCGTGCCGTGCGGGGTGTGCTGTGGTG
The DNA here is from genome assembly GCF_014202315.1 of Thermocatellispora tengchongensis. Lineage (GTDB taxonomy): Bacteria > Actinomycetota > Actinomycetes > Streptosporangiales > Streptosporangiaceae > Thermocatellispora > Thermocatellispora tengchongensis. The sequence goes on from NZ_JACHGN010000031.1 coordinate 24,071, forward strand.
CCGTGCCGTGCGGGGTGTGCCGTGGTGCCGTGCCGTGCGGGGTGTGCCGTGGTGCCGTGCCGTGCGGGGTCTGCCGTGGTGCCGTGCCGCGTAGGGTCCGCCGTGGCATCGAACCGGCCCGCTCCCCGTGAACGCGATGAGGGCGGGCCGGGGGCCGCTGCGAAACGCGGCACTCCGGCCCGCCCGAACTCCTTCCCCCACCGCCCGACCCGGATCGCCCGCTTGCGGCTGATCCGGGTCGTCCCATCTCCGGGCCGCGCCCGAGGCCGCCCGCCATCGTCGGCCTCGCGTCCCCGCTCTGAGGTGAGGGGCCTCACATGCACGGCAGAAAGCCCCATCCCGGCCCTCGCGTCCCCGCTCTGAGGTGAGGGGCGGGGGTGCGGCCCTGCCCTGCTGCCGGTTCGGGCTGCCTCGTCTCCGGCTGGGTGGACGCCGGTTTCCGGCGGGCCCGAAGGCCCGCCTTCGAATCGGTTCGGGGGCCCCGCCATTGGCCGGCCCTGTGGGGCCTGCCTCCGGCGGGGGTGGGTCAGCGGGCTGGGGTGGAGGTGCGGCGGCGGCCGTACCATTGCAGGGCGCGGTCCGCGAGGCCGTACAGGCGGGGGCTGTCCAGGATGCGGTGGCGGAGGCGGCGGACCGGCTCGGTGCGCACCCAGTGGGCGGCCGCGCGTGCGGTGCGGCGGCGGACGATGCCCTCGCTCACCGGTATGTTCCTGCTGCCCAGCAGCCGCTTGTACTCATAGCCCTTGGCGACGCTGAGGTCGATGGCCTGGATGCCGATCTTCGCCGCGTCGTCGGCCATGTGGAAGTGCTGGATGATGCCCGGGGAGTACTTGCCGAAGGCGGGGTCGTAGGCGGGGAACCAGTTGACCAGCACCGACGCCGAGCGCAGGCCGAAGTGGCCGGCGACCGGCTCGCCGCCGGCGTACAGCATGGACAGCACGCCGCCGAAGTCCGGGGTGTCGATGGCGTGCAGCCTTTCCACGAGCTCGACCACCCAGGACTTGGCGAAGCGGTCGGCGCGGCCCATGCGCGCGTACTGGGCGGACTTCCACTCCCGCAGCAGCCGCAGTCGCTCCTCGGCCCGCTCGGCGAAGACGAAGGACACCTCGCCGGACTCGCGGCCGAGCTTGCGTTCCTTGTAGCGCATGGTCTTCATGAACTTGGGCGACCGGCTGGTCAGCCGGTCGATGTAGGCCGCGTAGCCGTCGGACAGGTCCATGACGGCCGCCTCCTGGCGCAGCGTGGTGAACGGCTCGAACCAGGGTTGCTCGGGGACCAGGCAGCCGTACTCCCACACGTGCAGCCCGCAGGCCGCCAGCAGCGTGTCGGCGTCCACGTGGAAGCCGGGACGGTGGATGACGCCCTGGCTGAGGGACACCCACGCCCCCACGGCGGTGCCCACGCCGGAACGCTCCTCATAGGGGAAGAACGCGGCGATGCCCTGCCCGTCGCTGACGACGGCCACCCGTACGCGATCCGACACCTCCGCCATGCACAGGATGAACTCGGGGGATAAGAACGGATTGGCCAGATGCGGCTGCGCCCGCTGCATCTCCCGCCACGCGTCGATCTCCCCCGGGCCCAGCTCGCTGGGCCGAATCACCGCCACACCTGTCATCTATCGCTCCTCATACACCGCGGCACCTTGCCGCTGGCGGTGACCACGGCAAGGTGCAGACGGGGCGTTCCCCGAGACCGTATCCCGGCGCTGCACCCGCGGCGCGCGGTGCATGGCATCGAAGCGGCCAGGCGCGCCGCCAGACGCGGTCTCAGGGAGAACGTCCGAGAGTTCCGCCCAGTGCCCGTCTCACCACATCAGTGATCATCTTGTTACCTGGAGCACCGGGTAGCCGCGCTCGCGGTGGCTGCCGGGGGTCGTTCCCCTCGGTGGACGGCCGCGCGGCGTGTCGAATGCTCACCGGCCGGGCACCGCATGGTTACTCTGACATCAACTGTCAGTCACAGGGCGTGGTCATTGTCGGGCCGTAGGTCTGCCACGAGGAGATCCATGTTCAGACGGCTCGCCGCCATCCTCGCGATCACGTCCGCCTTTCTGACCGCCCCCGCCCTGCCCGCGTCCCCGGCCGCCGCCGCGACCGAGGCGACCGCCGTCACCGGCGTCGCCCATCGGGGCGCCTCGGCGTACGCGCCGGAGAACACCCTCGCCGCCTTCGAGCTGGCGGCCGGGCAGGGCGCCGACATGTTCGAGCTCGACGTCCAGGAGACCAAGGACCACGAGCTGGTCCTGATGCACGACACGACCCTGACCCGCACCACCGACGCCGAGCGGGTCTTCCCCGGGCTGGCGCCGTGGCGGGTCGGCGACCTCACGCTCGACCAGATCCGCAGGCTGGACGCCGGCTCGTGGTTCTCCCCCGAGTACGAGGGCGAGCGCGTGCCCACCCTGGGCGAGGCGCTGCGGGAGATGGACGACTCGGGGCTGGGCCTGCTGCTGGAGATCAAGGCGCCGCGGCTCTACCCGGGCATCGAGGAACGCGTCGCCGCCGAGCTGCGGCGCCATCCCGGCTGGCCGGAGTCCGGGCGGGTGGTGGTGCAGTCGTTCGACTGGGGGTCGATGCGGGCCTTCCACCGGCTGCTGCCCGGCGTCCCGATCGGCCTTCTCGGCACGCCGTCCCCGGCCGAGCTGCGGGAGCTGGCCGCGTTCGCCGACCAGATCAACCCGCCGTACGCCACCCTCACGGCCGCGTACGTGCGCCGCGTGCACCGCCTCGGCATGCGGGTCTTCGCCTGGACGGTGGACTCCCCGGAGGGCATGCGCCGCGTGCTCTCCTACGGCGTGGACGGCGTCATCTCCAACAGGCCCGATGTCCTGCACGACGTGATCCGCCCCTGAGGGCCGCGGCGGGTCAGGTCACCCGGGCGGCCAGGTCCACGACCGCGTCCACCAGCTCGGGGCCGTCGAGGAAGACGCGGTCGTTGTGGCCCGCGCCCGCGATCTCGACGTTCCCGACGAGGCCGGGCGCCGCCTCGGCGACGGCGCGGCTCAGATGGGGCGGCACGATCGTGTCGTGGGAGCCGTAGACGACCGTCGTGGGCACCCGGACGCCCGCCAGATGCGCGGTCACCGGGAAGCGGTCCCACAGCAGGGGGCGTACCGGCAGGAAGGGGTAGTTCACCTGCCCCGCGTCGGCCAGGTCGGTGAAGGGGGAGCGCAGCAGCAGGGCCGCGGGCGGATGCTCGGTGGCCAGTTCGGCGACCACGCCCGCGCCCAGGCTCTCGCCGAAGTAGATCAGGGCGTCGCCGGAGCGGGCCAGGTGCTCCCGGGCCGCCCGGACGTCCAGGGCGAGCCCGGCCTCGCTCGGCTCGCCCGGGTTGCCGCCGTAGCCCCGGTAGTCCAGGAGCAGCACCGACAGCCCGCGGCCGGCCAGGGCGCGGGCGAGCGGCGCCCGGTAGGCCCGGTTGCCCGCGTTGCCGCCCGCGACCAGCACCGACACGCCCCGCTCCGGCGCGGCGGCGGGCACGTACCAGGCGCCCAGGCGCAGCCCGTCGGCGGTGGTGAGGGTGACGTCGCGCGCACCGGGCAGGACCGCGGCGGCCGGCGGGACGGGGGAGCGGTCGGGCAGATAGATCAGCTTGCGCTGGAACACCCAGGCCAGGCCGACCACCAGGAGCGCGACCACGAGCAGGGCGAGCACGCCCCGCATGACCCAGTCGAGCATCATCGACCTCCCCGCCGCCCACGCTAACGGCGAACGCCCTCCGACGCCGAGGGCTCGTCGTCCGGTTTGTCGTATCACACGTAGCCTGTCCGTCATGCCGCAGACATCGACGGAAGATCGCAACTGGATCGCCGAGGCGGTCCGCCGGGTGGAGGCCGACACCAACCGCAGCGCCGACACGCACCTGCACGTCGTCAACCTGCCGGGCGCGCCGGGTATCGACCTGTATCTCAAGGACGAGTCGGTCCACCCGACGGGGAGCCTCAAGCACCGCCTGGCGCGCTCGCTGTTCCTGTACGCGCTGTGCAACGGGTGGATCCACCGCGACACCACCGTCGTCGAGGCGTCCAGCGGCTCCACCGCGGTCAGCGAGGCGTACTTCGCCCGGCTGCTCGGCCTGCCCTTCATCGCCGTCATGCCCGCCTCGACCAGCCCGGAGAAGGTGGCGCTCATCGAGTGGTACGGCGGCCGGTGCCACTTCGTGAGCAGCGCGGCCGAGGTGTACGACGAGGCCCGCCGCATCGCGGCCGAGCGGGGCGGCCACTACATGGACCAGTTCACCTACGCCGAACGGGCCACCGACTGGCGGGGCAACAACAACATCGCCGAGTCGATCTTCCAGCAGATGGCCGCCGAGCGGCACCCCGTGCCGTCCTGGATCGTGGTGAGCGCGGGGACCGGCGGCACCTCGGCCACGATCGGCCGCTACATCCGCTACCGCCGCCACCCGACCCGGGTGCTCGTGGCCGACCCCGAGGGCTCGGCGTTCTACCACGGCTGGCGCGACGGCGCCTCCGACGTCACCGTGACCTCCCAGTCGCGCATCGAGGGCATCGGCCGCCCGCGCATCGAGCCGTCCTTCGTCGGCGGCGTCATCGACGACATGGAGCAGGTGCCCGACGCCGCCTCGATCGCCACCATGCGATGGCTGTCCGAACGCATGGGCCGCACGGTGGGCGCCTCCACCGGCACGAACGTCTGGGCCGCCCTGCGCCTCATCGAGCGCATGCGCCGGGCCGGCGAGCAGGGCAGCGTCGTCACCCTGCTGTGCGACGCGGGGGAGAGGTACCTCAGCACCTACTTCGACGACTCCTGGCTCGTCGAGCACGACATCGACATCGCACCGTACGCGCAGCTCCTCAAGGGCTACGACGCCACCGGACGGCTGCGCCTGTGACCTCGGGCCCGGACGACCGCCCGCCGTCGTGATCGCCGGGTCCGCCGGGCATCCTCGAAGGGATGCGCGTGACCTATCAGAGCGAGCCGGCGCCCGGCTCGGTGAACGAGGACCTGGTGCTCGGCGGCCCCGCCTGGGTGGCCGTGCTCGACGGCGCGACCGCCCCGCCCGGCGGCGGCTCCGGGTGCGGGCACGAGGTGTCCTGGCTGGTGGGCCGGCTCGGCGCCGCGCTGGCCGCGGGGCTCGCGACCCGGCCCGGCGACAGCCTGCCCGACCTGGTCGCCGCGGCCGTCCGCGACGCCATGGCCGCGCACGGCGGCACCTGTGACCTGGACAATCCCGACTCGCCGTCCTCCACGGTGGCCGTGCTGCGCGAGCGGGAGGAGCAGGTGGAGTACTTCGTGCTGTGCGACTCGCCGATCGTGCTGCGGCGTGCCGACGGCTCGCTGACGGTGATCGAGGACGACCGGATCGCGCGCCTGCCGGGCGGGCGGCCCTACAGCCGGGAGCTGGTGCGGTCGATGCGGAACCGGCCCGGCGGCTTCTGGGTGGCCGGCACCCGGCCGGACGCGGCGTATCAGGCCCTGGCGGGGTCGGTCCCGCGCGAGAGCGTGACCGGCGCCCTGCTGCTGACCGACGGGGTGTCGCGGCTCGTCGAGTGGTACGGCTGGAGCTGGGCGCGGGTGGTCGCCACCGCCCGCGACCAGGGCGTGGGGGAGCTGATCACGTGGGTACGGGCGGCGGAACGGGAGCGGGGCGCACCCGGGCACGCCAAGCCGCACGACGACGCGACGGCGGCATGGGCGGAGTGGGACGCCTGAGCGGGACCGCCCCTACAGCGGACGGGGCGGCGGCAGGGTGAGCCGGTCCACGGCCTCGCGGCGGCGGTGTTCCGGGCGCCGGTCGTAGCGGGCGGTGGTGGCCGGGGATGCGTGGCCGACCAGCGCCTGGGCCGTGGCCAGGTCCACGCCGGCGTCCAGCAGCTCGCCGATGAACGTACGGCGGAAGTCGTGCGGGGTGCGCGGGGACGCCCCCGCCGCCGCCAGGCGGCGGGCCAGGATGTCGGCGACGGCCTGGCCGGTCATGGGGGCCGGGGCCCCGTCGCGGGTCCGCAGCCGGCCCGCCCGGCTGATCGGGCAGAACAGCGCTCCGCGTGCCCGGCCGCGTATCGCGAGCCAGCGCTCCAGCCTGGCCACGGCCTGGCCGTTGAGGTAGACCAGCCGCTCGCGGTCGCGCTTGCCGCGCACCCGCAGCGATCGGGCGCCCGGGTCGTAGTCGGCCAGGGTCAGGCCGGCGACCTCGGCGCGGCGGCACCCGGTGGAGTACAGCACCGCGAGCAGGGCGGCGTCGCGCGGCCCCGCGGGAGTCTCGTCGCGCTCGCACACCTCCAGCGCCGCGCCGACGACCTCGGGCGGCACGTGGCTGCCCGCCGGGAGACGGGTGTGGGCCATGGTGGGCAGGTCGGCGGCGCGCTGGTAGTCCTCGGCCGACATGCGCCCCAGCCGCCACGCCTCGCGCAGCACCCGCCGCAGCGCGACCAGGTGCTTGTTCACATGCGCCGGCGACCAGCCCTGCTCGGTCAGGATCGCGCGGATGCGCACGGTGTGCTCATAGCGCAGCAGGTGCCACGGCTGGCCCGCGCCGGTCGCGCTCTCGTCGCCGGTGAGCACCCGCGCGATGCGGTCCAGGCACCCGGCCATGGTGCGACGCGACTCCGCGCCGCCCAGCGAGTCGAGGTAGACGTGGTACGGGTCGGTGGCCGGCGCGGGCGCGAGCGGCGCGGGCTCGCCCGCCCCGGTCCTGGCGAGCGCGGGGACCTCCTCCACGCGGGAGATCATAACCGGATCGCCGCTCACCACCGTTCGAGCTGGCGCACGATCGGCCCCACGGCGTCGTTGAGCTTCTTGGCCAGCAGGATCACGGTGCGGCGCGCGGTCTCCTCCAGGTCGTCGTCCGCGTCGGCGGGGGCGTCGGGCAGCCCGTCCAGCGGGATCGGCGTCTGCAGCAGGAGCATCGCCCGCAGGTAGGACGTCTTGACCAGGTCCTGCTCCGAGGGCTCCAGGAACTGGCCGAAGGTCTGCGGCCAGTCGCGCCACTCGCGGTCGCCCTCCCAGTCGGGGGTCCAGGTCAGGGTGGCCGGGCGCGGGGAGACCAGCTCGACCCTGGCCATCATGGTGCCGTCCCAGGAGTTGCGCAGGCACCTGGCCGACAGGATGCGGCGGTGCCAGCGCACGTACCCGGGCGAGAGCACCGGGGCCGTCGCCAGCCGCCAGGCCGTGCAGGCGAAGGCGACCGGGGCGATGTCGCCGAAGGCGCCGGCGAACTCCGCGGTGCTGCTCCTGACCTGGTCGCCGAAGCGGCTCACCCCGTCGGCGGCGCGCTCGCGGTCGTACTCGTGGTCGACCCAGAAGGCCACGGGCTCGCTCATGGTCGTAGGTCCTCCCTGGGGCGGGACAGGGGCGTCGGCGGCCCGCCGCGCACGGCGAGCCCGAGGGTCACTCTACGACCGCCGGCGAGAAACTTTCGGGCGATCTTGCCGGTAACATGGCGTGTCAAGGGGGTGGAGACATGGCGGGCGAGCCGCAGGCGACGGTGGTCGCGGTGAGCAGCAGCCCCGGCCACACCTTCGGCAAACCGGGCCGCGACGTCATCCGGGTGCTCGCCGGGCTCGGCGTCGAGGGCGACGCCCACTGCGGCGCGACGGTGAAGCACCGCTCGCGGGTGGCCCGCGACCCCACGCAGCCCAACCTGCGCCAGGTGCACCTCATCCACGCCGAGCTGCACGACGAGCTGCGCGAGGCCGGATTCGAGGTCGGCCCCGGCGAGCTGGGCGAGAACCTCACCACCCGCGGCCTCGATCTGCTCGCCCTGCCCACCGGCACCGTGCTGCGCGTGGGCGCGCAGGCGGTGCTGCGGGTGACCGGCCTGCGCAACCCGTGCGCCCAGATCGACGGCTTCCAGCGGGGCCTGCTGGCCGCCGTGCTCGGCCGCGACGACAGCGGCGCCCTGGTACGCAAGGCCGGGGTGATGGCGGTCGTGGTCGCCTCGGGCGAGATCCGCCCCGGCGACACCGTGCTCGCCGACCCACCGCCCCCTCCGCACGAGCCCCTGCGCCCGGGTCTGATCCACGCGGTCATGCGCGCGGCCTGAACGCCCGGCCTGATGCGCGCGGCCCCATGCGCGCGGTGCGATGCGGGCG
>NZ_JACHGN010000031.1:32225-111162 GCF_014202315.1 Thermocatellispora tengchongensis
GGTGCGATGCGCGCGGTGCGATGCGCGCGGTGCGATGCGCGCGGTGCGATGCGCGCGGTGCGATGCGCGCGGTGCGATGCGCGCGGTGCGATGCGCGCGGTGCGATGCGCACGGCCTGATGCGCGGTGCGATGCGCGCGTCCGATGCGCGCGGTCTGAGTGCCCCGTCTGATGCGCCCGGTCTGATGCCGGGGGCCTGGCCAGCCGCTCATCCGTCGCCGCGCAGGTTGCGCAGCATCCGGGTGAGCAGGCCGGTGAGCTGTGCCACCTCCTGCTCGTCGAACCCGTCGAGCAGCCGCATCGTGGCCCGGCCGAAGATCGGTGCCAGGGTGGGTGCGAGCGCCTTGCCCTCCTCGGTCACCTCGATGACCACCGCGCGCCGGTCGCCGGGATGGCGGGTGCGGCGCACCAGGCCCTTGGCCTCCATCCGGTCCAGCAGCCTGGTCATCCCGGCGGTGTCGGTGCCCAGCAGCGGGGCGAGCTGGTTCGGGCTGGTCTGGCCGCGGGCGGCGTTCAGCAGCAGGGCGGCCTGCTGGGAGGTCACGCCGTACGGCGCGAGGCTGGCCTCCACCGCCGTGCGCAGCTCCCGCGCGACCTGCTGGACCAGCGCGCCCGCGCCCAGCACCGCCCCGAATGACGCCCCGTCGTGGCTTGCTCGTGGATCCATGCCAGCATGGTACCGGGAATAGCTGTCCGGCCTGTTGCTGTCACGACAGTGATTTGTTAGCCTCGGCCCCATGGTCGAGCCGAACTTCGTCAGCCCATGTCCACGCGTCCGTCCACGCCTCTGCGCGCGTGTCCGATGCCATGTCGCCGAAGGCCGCTCGGCGAAAGGTCATCCCATGTGAAAGGACGTACATGCCACCCAAGCGACCCCTGCACGTGCTCATCGCCGGCGCCGGCGTCGGCGGCCTCTGCCTGGCGCAGGGCCTGAGAAGGTCCGGGATCGACGTCGCGGTCTACGACCGTGACGAGTCGGTCTACTTCCGCGGTCAGGGCTGGCGCCTGACCATCCAGGACGACGGCGCCGAGGCGCTGCGCGACTGCCTGCCCGCCGAGCTGTTCGCGCTGTGCCTGGCCACCGCGCTGCGGCCCGCGACCCGGCTCGTCGTCACCGACCACCGGCTCGCCCCGAGGTTCGCCAAACCGCTGCCCGAGCCCGTCCCGGACCGGCAATTCGGCGTCAACCGGCTGACCCTGCGCGAGATCCTGCTCGCCGGCCTGGACGACATCGTCCACTTCGGCAAGACCCTGCTGCGCTATGAGGAGACCGGCGACGGCCGGGTGACGGCGCACTTCGCCGACGGCACCACCGCCACCGGCGACCTGCTCGTCGGCGCCGAGGGCGTCAACTCCGCCGTACGCGCGCAGCTCGTCCCCGATGCCGTGGTGGACGACATGGGGCGGATGATCTACGGCCGGAGCCCGCTCACCGAGGAGACGCTGCACTGGCTCCCCGAGGAGCTGGTGGACACCTTCAACGTCATGTCCGGTCCCGGCGGCGTCACCTTCGGCGCCGTCACCTGCCGCGCCGCCGGTGACACCGGCGCGGCCGTCGCGGCGCACGCGCCGTACGCGCGGCTCACGCCGATCCCCCACTACCTGGCCTGGTCCATGCGCGGCTGGAGCGGCGCGCCCGAACTGGAGGGCGAGCGCTTCCGCCGCGCCGACGGCGAGAGCCTGCACCGGCTGGCCCTGGAGACGCTGGAGCGCGACGGCTGGCACCCCGCCGCGATCCGGATCGTGCGCGAGGCCGATGTCGCGGCCACGTTCCCGGTCGGCCTGCACTCGGCCCGGCCGCTGCCGCAGTGGAAGTCCGACACCGTCACTCTGCTGGGCGACGCGGCGCACGCGATGTCCCCGGCGCGGGGCGAGGGCGCCAACACCACGCTGCGCGACGCCTGGCTGCTGCGGCACGCCCTGGCCGAGGTCGTCCACGAGGGCACCCCGCTCGCCGTGGCCAAGGCCCGCTACGAGGCCGAGATGCTGGAGTACGGGTTCGAGGCGGTCGCGCGCTCCCGCGAGCGGCCGCTGTTCCACCGGGGCACCCGCTGACTCCGCCTCACGGCGCCCGTTCCAGCGCCACCACCGGGATCACCCTGTCGGTGGCCTCCTGGTAGGCGCCGAAGGCCGGGTCGCGGGCCACCTGCCGCGCGTACAGCTCGTCCCGCTCCGGGCCGGTGATCTCGCGGGCCACCGCGTCGTACGCCTCCTCGCCGACCTCGACGCGTACCTTGGGGTCGGCGAGGAGGTTGACGTACCACTGCGGGTGCGCGGGGCGGCCGGCGTTGCTGGCGAAGATCAGCAGGCGCGGGCCGTCGGCCAGGTAGACCACCGGGGTCGTGTGCGGCCGCCCGCTGCGCGCGCCCCGGGTGGTCAGCAGGAGCAGGGGCTTGCCCGCGAACATCCCGCCAAGCCTGCCGCCGTTGGCCCGGAACTCCGCGATCACGTTCTCGTTGAAGCTCCGCTCGCCGCCGTCGCTCATCGCATCCCCCGTGGGTATCCTGCGTGCAAACATGGAGACTGATTTGCTTTGCAAGCAAAGTAATTGGCACGACAAAGCTATTGGGACGCGAGTGGGCATGTCAACCGAGCATGGTGAACCGGCGGCGGCAGGCGAGAGCGGCGGCCTGGGCCTGGAGGAGGGCATCCGCACCCTCCTGCTGCTGATGCCGCGCATGGTCGGGCGGATCAAGCGCGCCCCCGTGCCCGAGGAGCTGCGCCCGCTCAACCTGGCGCCGCGCCACTTGTCCCTGCTCGCCCTGCTGCTGTTCGACGGCCCGATGACGGTCAACGAACTGGCCTGTCGGCTGGAGGTCGCCCCGGCCACGGTCAGCCTCATGGTGGGCGACCTCAGCCGGCGCGGCGTGCTGGAGCGCCGCGAGGACGAGGCCGACCGCAGGCGCACCATCGTGAGCATCCCCGACGAGCGCCGCCCCGCCATCGACGCCTGGCTGGCCCGCGGCGCCACCGCCTGGCGCCGCGCCCTCGGCCCGCTCACCCCCGAGCAACGCCGCATGTTCGTCGACACGATGCTCGCCTACGAACGCGACCTGGCGGAGGAGGACTGACCCGCTACGGCACCGTGGCGAGGCAGGCGGCCAGGGCGCGGTTGAAGGCGACATCCAGGCTGGGCAGGTGCGCGGCCGCCGCGCCCGGCTTGCGACGCGCCGGCCTACGAGGCGGGGCCCGCTCCGCCCCACAGGGAGGGGTCGAAGAGGGGCGGGGGCTCGCCGGGTGTGCCGGTCTCCACCAGCTCGACCATGTCGGCGGGCAGCACGCGGGCGGGCAGCTCGCCGAAGCGGACGAAGCGGAGGAACGCCTCCTCCTCCTTGGTGAAGCGCTCCACCCGGTCGTCCTCGTCCGGCACGCCGTGCCCGGCGTGCTCCTCGTGGTCGTACATGGCCGGCGACCTCCTCAGCCGCGCATCGTTCCCACGGATCACGATATTTCATGCCTTGACCATGCGGCGCGGCGGACGGTAGAACCTTAACCAACGTTCAGGTCGGGGAGGGGTGCGGTGGACGAGGCGTCGTGGGACCAGAAGGAGCTGACGGTGGGCCAGCTCGCCGCACGCAGTGGGGTGGCGGTCTCCGCGCTGCACTTCTACGAGCGCCAGGGCCTGATCTTCAGCCGCCGCACCGCGGGCAACCAGCGCCGCTACCGGCGTGACACCCTGCGCCGGGTCGCGCTGATCCGGATCGCGCAGCGGGTCGGCATCCCGCTGGCCGAGATCGGCGCGGCGCTGGCCGAGCTGCCCGACCGGCGGGTGCCCGGCCGGGCCGACTGGGAGCGGCTGTCGCTGCGCTGGCGGGCCGAGCTGGACCAGCGCATCCGGCATCTCCAGCAGCTTCGTGACGAGTTCACCGACTGCGTGGGCTGCGGATGCCTGTCCATCGACCGATGCGCGCTGGCCAACCCGTACGACCGCCTGCGCGCCCAGGGGCCGGGCCCGCGCCGGCTGCTGTCCGCCGTCCCGGACACCGGCGACGCGGCCGGAGACGCAGCCGGAGCCGGAAACGCAGCCGGAGACACAGCCGGAGACGCAGCCGGAGACGCAGCCGGTGGTGATCGCGCGCCGGCCGGGGCGGACGCGGGTCCGTGCGGTGCGTCCGAGACCTGCTGCTGAACGGCCGGTGAGCGGTCAGCGCGCGGCCGGTCGCACCAGGCCGGTCTCGTAGGCGACGATCACGAGCTGGGCGCGGTCGCGCGCGGCCAGCTTGGCGAGCAGGTGGCCGACGTGGGTCTTGACCGTGGCAGCGCTCAGGTTCAGATGGGCCGCGATCTCGGCGTTGGACAGGCCGCGGGCGATCAGGATCAGCACCTCGCGCTCGCGGTCGGTCACGCCGTCCAGCTCGCGTGCCGGGGGCCTGGCGGGCCCGGGACGCCCGGCGAACTCGGCGATCAGGCGGCGGGTGACGCTCGGCGCGAGCAGCGCCTCGCCCGCCGCGACCACCCGGATCGCCGACAGCAGGTCGGCCGGCGGGGTGTTCTTCAGCAGGAACCCGCTGGCCCCGGCGCGCAGCCCGGCGTAGACGTACTCGTCGAGGTCGAAGGTGGTCAGGATCAGCACCTGGGCGGCCCCCGGGGTCGCGCAGATGCGCCTGGTCGCCTCGATGCCGTCCATCTCGGGCATGCGCACGTCCATCAGCACCACGTCGGGCCGCTCCCGCGCGGCCAGTTCCACGGCCTGCGCCCCGGTGCCGGCCTCGCCGACCGTGACCAGGTCGGGCGCGGTCTCGATGAGCACCCGGAAGCTGCCGCGCAGCAGCGCCTGGTCGTCGGCGACCAGGACCCGTACCGGCGCGCTCACCGTGCCGGGGCCACGGCGTCGCGGGGGAGGGTGGCGGTGACCTGGAAGCCGCCCTCGGGGTGGGGGCCCGCGGCGAACGAGCCGCCGTACATCGCGACCCGCTCGCGCATGCCGATCAGCCCGTGGCCGGGCGGGGCCGCGGGCAGCCTGCGCTCGCCGGGCCCGTCGTCGCGCACCACGATCGTCATCCCCTCCTCGCCGCCGTCGATCAGCACGTGGCACCGGGCCGGTGCGGCGTGCCGTACGACGTTGGTGACCGCCTCCTGCACGATACGGTAGACCGTCAGCTCCACCCCCTCCGGCAGCCCGGCGGCCCCGCGCACGTCCATCTCCACGCGCACTCCCGCCTGCGCCGCCCGCTCGGCCAGCTCCGCCAGGCCGGCCAGGCCCGGCTGCGGGCCCAGCTCGGGCTCGGGCCCCGCGGCGGGGGCCGTGGCGCCGGCCCGCAGGATGCCGAGCATGTGCCGCATCTCGGTCAGCGCCTCGCGGCTGGTGGTCTCGATGACGCGCAGCGCGTCGCGCACCTCCTCGGGCCGGGAGTCGGCGACGTGGTTGGCGATGGCCGCCTTGACCCCGATCAGGCTCAGCGTGTGGGACACCACGTCGTGCAGCTCGCGGGCGATGCGCAGCCGCTCCTCGGTCACCGCCCGGTAGGCGAGCTGCTCGGCCGCCCGCGCCGCGTACGCCCGCCGCTCCCGCACCGCCCGCCCGACCGTCCAGGTGCCGCCGAGCACGGCCAGGCCGAGCAGGGCAACTGCCGGTCCCTGCGGCACGGGCGCCTCCGGCGGACCGGGGGCCCGGGTGCCGACCCCGACGCTCCCGACCAGCACGATGCCCAGGCTCACCGCCCCGATGAGCAGGGTGGGCTCGCGGCGGCGGCGCGGCGCGTCGAGCGCCACGGCGTACAGGGCGAAGGCCGCGGCGATGAGCGGATCGCCGATGAGGCCGTGCCAGAGCGCCACCCCCGAGGCGGCGAGCACCACCGCGAACACCGGGCGCGGCCACAGCCGGCGCACGGCCAGCGGCGGCCCCAGCGCCGCCACGATCAGCGGCGTCGCCCAGTCCGGCAGGCCCGGCGCCGCGCGGATCGTGGCGAGCAGCGCGAGCGTGTAGGCCACCGCGCCGGCGGCGTCCAGCGCGACCAGTTCCCGCCAGGTCAGGCGCCGGGCGAGGAGAGGACGCGGGGGCGTGATGAGATCCGGAGTCGTGTCGTCCGCCGCCGTACCCCGCCCCGGCGGCCGTCCTGCTGTCGCGTCCCGCACCTGACGACGGTACCGGGCGGGGCGGCGCGGGCGCCTCCGACCGAGGGCGGTCATCCTCCGGGATGACCCCGCCCCTCGTGGCCCGGCCCGCGTACGTCCCCGGGCGGAGCGCCGATTTCGCCCGCTGCTCCGAAGCGGCGGCGCGGCCGGATGCGGGAGCGTCGTGTCCCGTGATCGAGGTACGAGAACTGACCAAACGCTACGGCGACGCCCTGGCCGTGGACCGTCTGTCCTTCCGGGTCGAGCCGGGGCACGTGACCGGCTTCCTCGGCCCGAACGGGGCGGGCAAGTCCACCACCATGCGCGTGCTGCTCGGCCTGGACGTGCCCACCGCCGGACAGGCCCTGATCAACGGGCGGCCGTACACGAGCATGCGCCGCCCCCTGCACGAGGTGGGCGCGCTGCTGGACGCGGGCGCGGTGCACGGCGGGCGCACCGCGCTCGACCACCTGCGCTGGCTGGCCCGCAGCAACGGCATCGACCGGCGGCGCGTGACGGAGCTGCTGGAGCGGGTGGGCCTGGCCGGGGTCGCGCGCAAGCGGATCGGCGGCTTCTCCCTGGGCATGCGCCAGCGCCTGGGGATCGCCGCCGCGCTGCTCGGCGACCCCGGGGTGCTGCTGCTCGACGAGCCGGTCAACGGGCTGGACCCCGACGGCGTGCGCTGGATCAGGGAGCTGCTGCGCTCGCTGGCGGCCGAGGGGCGCACGATCCTGCTCTCCAGCCACCTGATGAGCGAGATGGAGCTGACCGCCGAGCGCATCGTGATCGTCGGCCGCGGGCGGCTGATCGCCGACACCACCGTGCGCGAGCTGGCCGCCCGGTACCAGCGCGGCGTGCTCGTGCGCTCCTCCCGCGAGGCCGAGCTCGCCGGGGTGCTGACCGCGGCGGGCGCGAGCGTGACCGCCGCCCCCGAGGGCGGCCTGACGGTGAGCGGGCTGGACGCGGTGGCGATCGGCGAGCTCGCCGCCGGGCACGGCATCCCGGTGCACGAGGTGCGCACCCGAACCGCCTCACTGGAGGAGACCTACATGGAGCTGACCGCGGGCGACGTCGAGTACGGCGCCGGGCGCAGGGCGGAGGCCGTACGATGAGCGACGCGCTGGCGGCCGAGTGGATCAAGCTGCGCACGGTGCGTTCCACACCGGTGATCCTGGCCGTGGTGCTCGCCCTGTGCGGCGCGGCGCTGCTGCTGGTGGTGTACTTCGTCGTGACCTACGACTCGCTGCCGCCGGAGGGGCGGGCCCGCTCGGCGCTGTCGCCGATGGGGCCGCTCGTCGAGATGGTGGCCTCGCTCGCGATGGCGGTGCTCGGCATGCTGGCGATCACCTCCGAGCACGCCACCGGCATGATCCGCGCCACGTACGCCGCGATCCCCGACCGGCGCCGGGTGCTCGCCGCCAAGGCCGCGGTGGTCGGCGCGGTCGCGCTGGTGACCGGGCAGGTGACCGTGCTCGGCACCGCCGCGCTGGAGAAGCTGATCGTGGCCGGGCGGCCGATCCGCGGCCAGTCCGCGCAGAGCATCGCCGAGCAGCTTCCGCACATCCTGGCCATGGGCCTCATGGTGGCGGTGTTCGCCCTGTTCGGGCTGGGCCTGGGGGCGATCCTGCGCTCCACGCCCGGGGCGCTCTCGACGCTGGCCGGCCTGTGGTACGTGCTGCCCATCGTGGTGAACAACCTGCCCGAGCCCTGGCACGAGTGGGTGGGCTCGGTCCTGCCCGGGGCGCTGGCCGGGCAGCTCGCCGGAACCGGCAACCCGAACTCCGTGTACGGCTCCTCGCTCCCGCCCGCCGCGGCCCTGGCGGTCATGGCGGCGTACGCCGTGGTGCCGCTCGCGGTCGCCGTCCACCTCGACCGCCGCCGCGACACCTGACGCCGCGCGTGGCCGAGCCGCCCGCTCAGTGCAGCGGGCCGGCGAATACCACGATCTCGTCGATGTCGCCGGCCGGCGTGACGTGCACCATGTCCGTGCCCGACAGTACGGTGCCGCCGTCGGGCGCCTCGAAGCGCCAGCCGAACCGGGCCCACTCGTGCGGCGCGTCGACCGAGGTCGTACGCACCAGCCGGCACCCGCCCGCCCGATAGCTCTGCACCACTTCGGTGATGAAGTCCTCCACGGCGTCGCGGCCCACGCCGCGGCCGAGCGGGCCCCAGAACACCACGCCCGGCGCGAGCGCGCGGCTGAGCAGGTCGGCCCGCCGCGCCGGGTCGTCGGAGTTGGCCGCGGCGATGAAGGCGTCCACCGCGTCGGCGTGCGCCCGCTCCTGCGGCCTCGCCGGGGTGTTCGGGGTCACACCGTCCTCCTGGTGGTCGTTCCGCGTGGTCATCGGCGGGCGAAGGGGCCGTCGAGGGCGGCCCACTGCAGCAGCATGACGGTCTTGGCGTCGGCGATCTCGCCGGTGCGGACCAGGTCGAGGGCGTGGTCGAAGTCGAGTTCGACGACCTCGATGTCCTCGCCCTCCTCGGCGACCCCGCCCCCCCGCCCGGTGCGGGTGGCGGCGTTGTAGGGGGCGGCGTAGAAGTGCAGGCGCTCGGTGACCGAGCCGGGGCTCATGTAGACGGTGAAGACGTGCTCCACCTCGCCGACGACGTGGCCGGTCTCCTCGGCGGCCTCGCGCCGGATGGCCGCCTCGGGGGCCTCGTCGTCGAGCAGCCCGGCGGCGGTTTCGAGCAGCATGCCGTCGGGATGGCCGTTGACGTAGGCCGGGAAGCGGAACTGGCGGGTCAGCAGGACGGTGCGGCGGGCGGAGTCGTACAGCAGGACGGTGGCGCCGTTGCCGCGGTCGTAGGTCTCGCGCTGCTGGACGCTCCAGTGGCCGTCGGCGTGCTGGTAGTCGAAGGTGGTCGTGCGCAGCACGTACCAGTCGCTGGACAGCAGCCGCACGTCGCGCACCTTGACCCGGGGGTTGCCCGTGAGGTCGCGCCCGGCCTGGTCCAGCCCGGTGCGCCCGCGCCGGTCGGGAACGTCGATGCCGGGGGTCACGATGCCGGTCCGGGCGCCGGGGCGGGTCGGTGGATCACGCGCGCGTTCAGGGTGCCTCTCCTTCTCCGGTCGCGGCGTGCGCCGCGCGGTGTGACTCTACCGTCACCCGGCTACGCGCCGTAGATCTCGGCCGTGTCCATGATGCGGCGGACCTCGATCAGCGATGAGGCGGCCTCGGGGAGGCGGGCGGCGATCTCGGTGGCGCGCTCGACGCTGTCGCACTCGATGAGGTAGTAGCCCGCGAGCATCTCCTTGGCCTCGGAGTAGGGACCGTCGGTCACCGCGGGCACGCCGTCGCGCACCCGCACCACCTTGGCGCCGGCCGTGGTCAGCCCCTCGGTCGCGATCAGCTCGCCGGACGCGGTCAGCTCGGCGATCAGGGCGCCGTGAGCCTGTTCGAGCGCGGCGTAGTCGTCGCGGGTCCAGGTGTCCCAGTTGGCGTGGTTGCCGTAGATCATCAGCATGTACTTCACGGTCACCCCTCAAGTCAGGGACGGGAGCCGGTGTGCTGCACCGCCCAGCGGTCGTCCGGGGTCGGCGGGGGCTCGTAGCCGCCCGTGACGTCGGCCAGCAGTTCGGCGAAGGTGATCGCGGTGTCGTCCTCGTACAGGGGGCCGATGATCTGGGCGGCGACCGGGAGCCCCGCCTCGGTGCGCCCGATCGGCGCCGAGACGGCCGGGAGCCCGGCCAGCGCGGCGTGCGCGGTCCAGAACGGCTGGGCCGAGTACGGCCGCCCGCCCTCCGGCGTGTCGATCACGCGCTCCCCGAACGGCCGGTCGTCGTGCGGGAAGGCCGCGGTGAAGTTGACCGGGCACAGGAAGACGTCGAAGTCGCCGAAGTAGCGGGTCCACGCGGCGCGGACGGCCATGCGCCGCCGCTCCTGCCCCAGCGCCTCGGCCAGCGAGCCGCCGCCCTCGGCGCCGGGCTGCTGGTAGGCGAAGAACAGGTTCAGGTGGAAGCCGAACGACTCGGCGTCGCCCACCGGGTCCAGGCCCTCGGGCCACCCCTCGGTCACGCTCGCGCCCGCGCGGGCGAGCGCGTCCACCGCGTCCGAGAGCGCCGCGCCGACCTCGCCGGTCACCGGGACGTGCGGGTGGTCCAGGACGAACCCCGCCCGCAGGCCCGCGAGCCGCACCCGGCGCGGCGCGGGCAGGCGCCACTCGTACGCCAGCGCCGCCGGGCCCTGCGGCCCCGCCGTGGCGGCCAGCGCGGCCCGCAGGTCCCGGGGCGAGCGCCCGAGCGGGCCCACCGAGGTCAGGTACGCCATCTCGCTCGGGCCGGCGGGCGGGCCCGGCGGCTGGAGCCCGCCCAGCGGGGTGATGCCGGCGCTCGGCCGCAGCCCGTACACGCCGCAGAACGCCGCCGGGATGCGGATCGAGCCGGCCAGGTCGGTCCCGTAGTCCAGGAAGCTCAGCCCGGCGGCCACCGCGGCGGCCGAACCGCCGCTGGAGCCGCCGGGGGTGCGGGCGGGATCCCACGGGTTGGCGGTCGCGCCGTACAGGTCGTTGGCGGTCTGGGCGAAGTCGCCGAGCATGAACGCCACGTTCGTCTTGCCCGCCACGACCGCGCCGGCGCGGCGCAGCCGCCGCACCACCGTGGCGTCGCAGGCGGCCACGTGATCGGCGAAGGCCGGGTTTCCCCAGGTGGTGCGCATCCCGGCCACGTCGAAGCACTCCTTGACCGTGATCGGGACACCGTGGAGCGGGCCGGGCTCCTCACCGCGCGCCAGCGCCTCGTCCGCCGCCGCGGCCTCGCGCAGCGCCTGCTCGCGGCGCTGCTCCACCACCGCGTTCAGCCCCGGATTCACCGCGTCGATCCGGGCGAACAGCGCCTCGGTCAGTTCCCGTGAGGAGACCTCCCCGCGGCGCAGCGCCCGCGCCGCGTCCAGCGCCGGGCGGTACAGGATGTCCGGTGTCATGCGCTCCATCATGCCGCGCGGTCCCGCGTACTGTCGGGGGCCGGCGCTAGGGTCCTGCGAAGAGGTGCTGCGCATGATCCTGGAGAGCGTACGGTGACCGTGGCCGCGAAGCCGGAGGCGTGCCTGACGGAGGTCGAGGCGTCCGTCGAGCGGCTGGTGTACGTCCGCGAGGACGACTACACCATCGCCCGCATGAGCGCCGACGACCGGCCCGGGTTCGTCGCCGCGGGCCGCGCGCTGGCCGGCGCGCAGCCGGGCGAGACCCTGAAGCTGGCGGGGGAGTGGGACGAGCACCCGCGCCACGGCGGGCGGCTGATGGTGCGGAGCTGCGAGCGGGTGGCGCCCTCCACCGTGCGGGCCATCGCGCTCTATCTCGGCTCCGGCCTGGTGCGCGGCATCGGGCCGCGGCTGGCCAACGCCATCGTCGGCCACTTCGGCGAGCAGACCCTGACGATCATCGACACCGCGCCCGAGCGGCTGACCGAGGTCGACAACATCGGCGCCGTCCGGCAGGGGCAGATCGTCCAGGCGTGGGCGGAGCAGAAGGAGATCGCCGGGCTGATGGTGGTGCTGCAGGGCTTCGGCATCAGCCCGCTGCTCGCCGCCAAGATCTACCAGGCGTTCGGCAAGGACGCCCGCGAGGTGCTCGCCTCCGACCCGTACCGGCTGATCGGCCGGGTCAAGGGCATCGCCTTCCACACCGCCGACCGGATCGCGCTGCGCTCCGGGGTGCCCGAGCACAGCCCGCAGCGGATCGAGGCGGCGATCGCCGACCGGCTGGAGGTCGCCGCGGCCCGCGACGGGCACTGCTACCTGCCGCTGCCCGCGCTGGTGGCGATGGTCTCCGAGCTGATCGGGCCCGAGGAGGGGCTGATCCGGCGCGCCATCGACTCCCTGGTGGCCGAGCGGCGGGTGGTCGTGGAGTCCTCGCCGGAGCACCCCGGCGACTCCGGCCGCCTGGTCGTCTACGCCAAGGAGCTGCACGCCCGCGAGGTCGCCCTGGCCTCGCACCTGGACCGGCTGCGCCGCGCCCGCTCCACCCTGCCCATGCGCGGCTACGCCGAGGACGAGAGCCTGCACGAGGACCAGCGCGCGGCCGTCAACCTGGCGCTGACCAGCACCGTGTCGATCCTGACCGGCGGGCCGGGCTGCGGCAAGAGCCACACCGTGCGCGCCATCGCCACCACGGTGCGCGCGATGGGCGGGTCGGTGACCCTGACCGCGCCCACCGGCAAGGCCGCCAAGCGGCTGGCCGAGCTGACCGGCATGCCGGCGATGACCGTGCACCGCATGCTCGCCCACCGGCCCGATCCGGAGGAGGGCACGCTGTTCCAGCAGACCCCGGCCACGGCCGACATGGTGGTGGTCGATGAGGCGTCCATGCTGGACCTGCACCTGGCCACGCGCCTGGCCGCGGCGATCCCCGACGGCAGTCATCTGCTTCTGGTGGGCGACGCCGACCAGCTTCCCAGCATCGGGCCGGGCAACGTGCTGACCGACCTGCTGCGGGTGGCCGAGATCCCGCGGGTGCGGCTGACCCACGTGTTCCGGCAGGCGCAGGACAGCGGGATCGTCCGCACGGCGCACCGCATCCGGGCGGGCGAGCTGCCGGTGCTGCCGGGCGGCGGCGGGTTCTGGTTCGAGGAGCTGGACGACCCCGAGAAGGTGGCCGACCGGGTGGTGCACCTGGCGACCGAGGCGATCCCGCGCAAGCAGGGCGTGCCGCGCGAGCAGGTGCAGGTGCTGTGCCCGATGCGCAAGGGCGCCACCGGCACCGCCGAGCTCGGGCGCAGGCTGCAGGAGCGGCTCAACCCGGCGCGCGAGGGGGTCGCCGAGCACTGGTCGGGGCCCGCGGTGTTCCGGGTGGGCGACCGGGTGATGCCGATACGCAACAACTACGACAAGGGCGTCTTCAACGGCGAGATCGCCACGGTCACGGCGGTGGACGTGCAGGAGCGCGTGGTGGAGCTGCGCACCGACGACGGGGAGAGCGTGTCGTACTCCTTCGGCGAGCTGGACGAGCTGACCCACGCCTACGCGATCAGCGTGCACCGCTCACAGGGCAGCGAGTACCCGTTCGTGGTGGCGCCGATCGTGGCCGAGGCCGGGGGAGTGATGCTGCGCCGCCGGCTGCTGTACACCCTGGTGACGCGGGCGAAGGCGTGGGTGGTGCTGGTGGGGCAGCGCGAGGCGCTGGAGCTGGCGGTGCGCAGGCTCGACCGGCGCAGGAACACCGGCCTGACCCGGCGCCTGGCGGCGATGACGGAGAACTGACCTCGCCGATCCCGACATGTCCGAATTTGCCATACTTTGTAAAGGCGCCGGGTTGGTGATCACTCAGAGTCGCGACAACCTAACAGCCTCAGCGACGAGATAGTCCTGCTGCGGCGGGCTCGTCACCCGCTGTGCCGCCTGCCGGTAGCACTCGCGGGCACCAGGCCGCCACCGCCGCGGCGGCGCCGGGCACGGGCCGTGAGTGGGGCGCGCACCTGGCCGACCTCGCCCACCAACTGGAGGCCGGCGGACGGTTCGCAGAGGAGCGGCGGCGGTCATCTCCAGATGAGGTGGAGGGCGTGCGGCACGGCGGCGAGGTGCTCGGCGGGGGCGGGCATGCGGAAGGGGAGCCGCCGGCCTGGATGCGCTGCTCGGCCCGGTGCTGCCGCACGCCTGTGGCTTCCCGGCCGCCGTCATCTCCCGTGACGCCATCGCCTCCCGGGAGAGCGGGCCGCCGAGATGGGGGCGTGGTGGCTGGAATGGCCGCCGGGAAGCCGCTGCGAATACCACGCCACCTCGGCGCACTGGGTGCTCGTCCCCGAGGCCACCATGGGCCACCGCATCACACTCCAGCCGGTCCGGGCCCAGGGGGTCGAGCACCCGGCCCCGCAGTGCCTGCCGGAAGTCCTGGCCGGTCACCCGGTGGATCACCTCCGTCAGCACCTCCATCGAGCGGGTCCCCTTGAGGTCGGCCTGGCGCTCCATCGGGACGCCCAGGGCCGGCGACGGCGCGCAGGGTGAGGGCGATCTGCGGGGCGGAGGAGAGGACGGACTCAACCCTTTTAATTGGTAGGAAAAGTTGACTTAGTGGGGTTTTCCGCCTAGGTTCTGCGGCATGAGCGGAGGGGTGAAGGTCGGCCTGCACGGTGTCGGCATGGTGTTCCGGGAGGAGGGGACGGCGGTCACCGCGCTGGAGCGGGTGGACCTGGACGTGCGCGAGGGGGAGTTCCTGGCGCTGGTCGGCCCGAGCGGCTGCGGCAAGTCCACCCTGCTGGACCTGATCGCGGGGGTGAACGCGCCGACGAGCGGCGAGATCCTGATCGACGGAGAGCCGCCGCGGGGCTCGGGCCTGGAGCGGGGGGTGGCGTTCCAGCAGTACGCGCTGCTCCCGTGGCGTACGGCGCTGGGCAACGTGGAGCTCGGGCTGGAGGCCAGGTCGGTGCCGGGGGGCGAGCGGGAGGGGCCTGCCCGGCGCCATCTGGAGCTGGTGGGGGCGGGTGGCGTCGCGGAGCGCTACCCGCACGAGCTGCCGGAGGGGATGCGGCTGCGGGTGGCCATCGCCCGCAGCCTGGCCTTCGGTCCGGACGTGCTGCTGCTGGACGAGCCGTTCGCCGGTCTGGACGCGTCCACCCGGGAGTCGGTGCGGGAGGATCTGCGGCGCGTGTGGGAGAAGACCGGCACGACCGTCGTCCTGGTCACCCACGACGTGGAGGAGGCGGTCTGCCTCGCCGGGAGGGTGGCGGTGATGACGGGCGGGCCGGGCCGGATCAGGGAGGTCGTGGCGGTGGCCGACCCGCGCGACGGCGCCCGGTTGGCGGACTGCGGGCGGCGCATCCGCGGCCTGCTGGGGGGCGAGACGGTCACACGGTGACGACGATCTTGCCGCGGGCGTGGCCGGTCTCCAGGTGGGCCATGGCCGCGGCGGCCTGGTCGAGCGGGTAGGTGGCGCCGATGACCGGGGTGAGCTGTCCGGCCTCGATCAGCTCGCACAGGGCGGTCAGGTCGTCGCGGGTGGGGATCGCGATGAAGTTGACCACCCGGTGGCGGGTGACCGGCGCGAGCAGCCGTGCTCGCAGGATGCGGCCGAGGGGGCCGAACCAGCGGCCGCCCGTGCCGCTGTTCGGGACCAGCGCGCCGCCGGGGGCGAGGGTGCGCCTGCACTCCGCGAGCGTGCGGTTGCCCACGTTGTCCAGCAGGAGGTCGTAGCGCGGCCCGTCGCGGGTGAAGTCCTGCCGGGTGTAGTCCACGACGTGGTCGGCGCCGATCGAGCGGACGGTCTCGACGTTGGCGGGGCCGCACACGCCGGTCACCTCGGCGCCGCGCGCCTTGGCGATCTGCACCGCGAAGGTGCCCACGCCGCCGGCGGCGCCGTTGATCAGCACTTTCTGCCCGGCCCGTACGCCGCGGCAGGCGCGCAGGGCGGTGACGGCCGCGGTGGGCACGGCCGCCGCCTGCTCGAAGCTCAGCCCGGCCGGCTTGCGCGCCAGCGCGGCGTCATGGCGGACGGCGACGTACTCGGCCAGCGTGCCGGTGCCGCAG
Source organism: Thermocatellispora tengchongensis (assembly GCF_014202315.1). Lineage (GTDB taxonomy): Bacteria > Actinomycetota > Actinomycetes > Streptosporangiales > Streptosporangiaceae > Thermocatellispora > Thermocatellispora tengchongensis. The sequence goes on from NZ_JACHGN010000031.1 coordinate 47,731, forward strand.
CCGAACACCTCGTCGCCGGGTCGCAGCCCCGTGACGTTCCGGCCGACCTGTTCGACCTGCCCGGCCAGGTCGCCGCCCAGCCCGTGGGCGCGGGGCCGGACGGGCCCGGCCTGCAGCCGGAAGACGTAGGGCGTGCCGCGCATGTAGTGCAGGTCGCCGGGGTTGACCGAGGCGGCCCGCACCCGGATCAGCACCTCGTCATCGCCGATGCCGGGCCGTGGCACGTCCTGGACGGCCAGCGCCTCGGGCGGGCCGTAGGCGGTGTAGCGGATCGCCCTCATGGTGACCGGCCGCGTCCGGGACTGCGTCATGTGATTCCTCCATGTGTAAGAATTATCTGACACATGGAACGTAGCACCGACGCGTTGAGGCGGCAATGGGGTGCTCTCGGCGCGCAGAGGCGGGGAGCGGAGGCGGGGAGGGGGTGACGACCGGGGGTCAGTGGTCGTCCGGGCACCTGGCGGCGGTGGGGGTGGGGTGGCCGGACAGGGCGAGGGCCTCGGTCAGTTCCTCGCGCAGGAGGCCGAGGATGCGGGAGACGCCTTCGGCTCCGGCCAGGGCCAGGCCCCACAGGGCGGGGCGACCCAGCAGGACTCCGGTGGCGCCGCGGGTCAGGGCCTTCAGGACGTCGGTCCCGGTGCGTACGCCGCTGTCCAGCAGCAGTTCGCCGCGGCCGGCCGTCGCCTCGGCGATGGCGGGCAGGGCGTCGATGGCGGGCGGGGCGCCGTCGAGCTGGCGGCCGCCGTGGTTGGAGACCACTATGGCCTGCGCGCCCGCGCGCAGGGCGCGGCCGGCGTCGGCGGGGTGCAGCAGGCCCTTGAGGATCAGGGGCAGGGCGGTGTGCTCGCGCAGCCAGTCCAGGTCCTGCCAGCTCAGGGAGGGGTCGATGGCGGCCGAGGCGTGCTCGGCGACCGCGCTGGCGCCGGGGCCGGCGTGGCGGGCCGGGTCGGCGGTGAAGTGCGCGGCGGTCACGCCGGGGGGCAGGGTGAAGCCGCTGCGCAGGTCGGCCCGGCGGCGGGCCATCCGGGGGGTGTCGACGGTGAGCATCAGGGCGGTGCACCCGGCCGCTTCGGCGCGCTGGAGGAGGTCCTTGGTGCGGGCGCGGTCGCGCAGCCAGTAGAGCTGGAACCAGGTCTCGGCGCCGACGGCGGCGATCTCCTCGATCGGCACGCTGCTGAAGGTGGTGGCGGTGAAGGGGATGCCGTGCTCGCGTGCGGCGCGGGCGGTGGCGAGCTCGCCGCCGGGGTGGACGGCCCGCTGGTAGGCCATGGGGGCGACCGCGACCGGCATCGCGGCGGGCCGGCCGAGCAGGCGGGTCTGGGTGCCGGTCCGTGAGACGTCCACCAGGGCCCGGGGCGTGATGTGGATGCGGTCGAAGGCGGCCCGGTTGGCGCGCAGGGTGAGCTCGTCGCCCGATCCCCCGTTGACGAACCGCTCGACGCCGGGCGGCAGGACCGCCCCCGCCGCCGCCTCGGCGTCGGCGGGGGTGAGCAGGGCGGACAGGTCGGCCGTCACCGGGCGGGCGCTCCGGCGACGGGCCGGCCGGCGGCGGCCCCACTGGTGGCCTTCTCCGCCTGGACGGCCTCGTACAGGGCCCTGACGTTGCCGCCGCCGAAGGTGTCGGCGCCGACCCGCTCGATGATCTCGAAGAACAGGGTGCGGCGCGGGTGGGTGGTGCGGGTGAAGATCTGGTAGAGCTGCCCGGCGTGGTCCTCGTCGGCCAGGATGCCGGAGGCGCGCAGGTCGTCCACGGAGTGGCGGGTGAGGGCCAGGCGGTCGCGCAGGCGCTCGTAGTAGGTGTCGGGGGTGGACAGGAACTCCACGCCGCGCTCGGTGAGGCGGGCGACGCTGGTGACGATGTCGGGGGTGGCGAAGGCCAGGTGGTGCACGCCCCCGCTGCCGTGCCGCTCCAGGAAGTCGCCGATGTGGCCGGCGTCGTGGTCCGGGCTGGGCGCCAGGACGGTGAAGGTGACGTCGCCGGCCGGGCTGCGCACGGCCTTGGAGTCCATGGCCTCGCTGCCCTGGATCATCAGCTCCTCGTACACGCCGTGGTAGCCGAAGACCCGCTCGTAGTACTCGGTGCTCGCGGCCAGCTCGCCGGTGCGTACGCTCACGGCGATGTGGTCCAGCACGGTCAGGCCGGTGTCCACGGCGATGGGGGCGGAGGGGACGATCTCGAAGCCGGGCAGCGGCAGCGCGGCCCCGGCGGGGGGCTGGACGAGGGTGTGGCGGACGTCGTCGAAGCCGGAGGCCACGGCGGCCAGCACGTATCCGTCGTGCTCGGCGGGCTCGGCCAGCGGGACGGCGCCGCGGGCGACCGCGTCGGCGTGGGCGGCGCGCACGTCGGGGCCGGTCAGGGCGATGTCGGCCACGCCGTCGCCGTGCCGCGCCACGTACGCCGCCGCCGGGTGCCGCTCGTCGCGGGCCTCGGTCAGCACCAGGACGATGCCGCCCTGGCGCACGGCCAGCGACCGGGACGCGCCCTCGGGCCCGGTGCGGGCGGCGCGGGCGTACAGGCGGAAGCCGTAGCCCTCGGTGAAGGCGGCGGCCGCCGCGGCGGCGTCGGCGACGTACATCTCGACGTGGCTGAGCCGCAGCCCGGAGGCGGCGGCCATGGCGTCGGCCAGGCTCTTGGGGCGCATGTCGGTCCAGTTGGCCTCGATGTAGTCCAGGCACTCCCGGCGGCCGGTGGCGGGGAGCGCCACGGTCCATCCGGCGGGCACCTCGGCGAAGGCCGGCCACAGGGAGTGCTGGTTCTCCTCGTTGACCAGTACGAGGTACTGGGCGTCGGGGTCCTCGAAGGGGTTGGTGGCGCTGGTCACTGTGATGCTCCTGTCAGTCGCTCGGCCAGGACGCGGCCGATCTCGGCGATGGGGCGGGGGCGGGTCATGTCGTGGTGGGCGCACTCGACGGGGTGGACGGCCAGGGCGCCCGCCACGTACGGGCGCCAGCTCTCCGGCTCGCCGTGCGCCCCGCGGGTGGCGGTGAACAGCAGGGCGTCGCCGTCGTAGCGGCGGGGGACGTGGCCGCGCATGAGGCGGGCGTGGTTGGCCGCCGCGGCAGGCAGCGCCTCCAGGGCGTGGGGGTCGATGCCGGCGAGCGGGGAGCCGTCGCGGCGCAGGATGGCCGACGCCTCCTCCGGCCCCACCCGTTCGGGGACGGGGTCGTGGCCGAGGTGGCGCAGCAGCGCGGCGAGCGAGGGGGCGGCGTCGGCGGCGTCGCCAGCGTCGCCGGGGGCAACGCGGGCGTCGCGGGCGTCGGGGGCGGGCGGGTAGGCGTCGAGCAGGGCGAGCAGGGCCACGTGCTCGCCGCGCTCGCGCAGCCGCACCGCCATCTCGTGCGCCACCAGTCCGCCGAAGGACCAGCCGAGCAGGTGGTACGGCCCGGCGGGCTGGACGCGGCGGATCTGCGCCAGGTAGTCCTCGGCCATCTCGCCGATGGAGCCGGCCGGCTCCTCCTCGCGGGCCAGCCCTCTGGCCTGCAGCCCGTAGACGGGGCGGTCGCCGCCGAGCGGCCCGGCGAGGCCGGCGTAGGTCCAGCTCAGCCCGGCCGCCGGGTGCACGCAGAACAGCGGGGCGAGCCGGCCCGCCGGGTGCAGGGGCAGCAGCACCTCCAGGCCGGCGCCGGCGCTGCGGACGCCGAGGCGCAGCCGCCGGGCCAGGGCGGCGGGGGTGCCGGCCTCGAACAGGTCGCGGACCTGTAGGTCGGCGCCGAAGCGGGCGCGTATGCGGCCGGTCAGCCGCACCGCGAGCAGCGAGTGGCCGCCCAGGTCGAAGAAGCCGTCGTCGGGGCCGACGCGGTCCAGGCCGAGCACGCCGGCGAAGACGGCGCACAGCTCGGCCTCCGTCTCGTCGTGGGGCGGGCGGCCGGGGGAGGCGGCGAAGGTGGGCACGGGCAGCGCGGCCCGGTCCAGTTTGCCGTTGCGGGTCAGCGGGAGCGCGGCGAGCGGCACCACGGCGGCGGGGACCATGTGCTCGGGCAGGCGGCCCGCCGCGTACGCGCGCAGTGTGGCGGGGTCCGCGGCTCCGGGCCGGGTGACGACGTAGGCGAGGAGGACCTCTTCGCGCAGGACGACGGCCGCCGCCGTGACGTCCGGGTGGGCGAGCAGCGTGGCCTCGATCTCGCCGGGCTCGACGCGCATGCCGCGCACCTTGACCTGCTGGTCGGTGCGGCCCAGGTATTCCAGTGCGCCGTCGCGGGTCCAGCGGGCCAGGTCGCCGGTGCGGTACATGCGACTCCCGGGCGGGCCGTAGGGGTCGGCGACGAAGCGTTCGGCGGTCAGGCCGGGCCGGTCGAGGTAGCCGCGGGCGAGCTGGACCCCGGCCAGGTAGAGTTCGCCGGTGGCGCCCGGCGGCACCGGGCGCAGGCCGGCGTCCAGCACGTACGTGCGGGTGTTGGCCACCGGCCGGCCGATCGGCACCGGGCCCGGCTCGCCGGGGTCGCACGGCCAGTGCGTGACGTCGATCGCGGCCTCGGTGGGGCCGTACAGGTTGTGCAGCGGCACGCCCGGCAGCACCTCGTGGAAGCGGCGGGCCAGGTCGGCGGGGAGCGCCTCGCCGCTGCACAGCACCCGGCGCAGCCCGGAGCACCCGGCCGCGGCCGGGTCCTCCAGGAAGGCGCGCAGCATCGGCGGCACGAAGTGCACCGTGGTGATCCGTTCCCGGCGGATCAGCCCGGCCAGGTAGGCGGGGTCGCGGTGCCCGTCCGGGCGGGCCACCACCAGCGTCGCCCCCGCCATCAGCGGCCACAGCAGCTCCCACACCGACACGTCGAACCCGATCGGGGTCTTGTGCAGCACCCGGTCCCCGGGCTCCAGCCCGAACCGGGCCTGCGTCCAGCGCAGCCGGTTCGCCAGGGCCCTGTGGTCGACGACCACGCCCTTGGGCCGCCCGGTGGAGCCGGAGGTGTGGATCACGTACGCGGGGTGGCGCGGGTCCACGGCCTGCGGCGGCAGCGGGTCGCCGGCCGCTTCGGCGGAGGTGAGCACGCACACCGGGCCGGTCTCGGCGAGCAGGGTCTTGACCCGCTCGTCCGGCAGGCCCGGCTCCATGGGCACGTACGCGGCCCCGGCCCGCAGCACCGCCAGCACCGCCACGACCAGGCCGGCCGAACGCGGGATCATCACCGCCACGCGGGTCTCCGGGCCGGCGCCGCGCTCGCGCAGCCACCCGGCCAGCGCCGCCACCCGGGCGTCCAGCTCGGCGTAGGTCCACCGCTCGCCCTCGAAGACCACCGCCTCGGCGTGCGGCGTCCGCGCCGCCTGGGCCGCGATCAGCTCCGGCACCGTCCCCGGCGGGACCTCCACCGCCGTGTCGTTCCACTCCTGGACGACCAGGCGGCGCTCCTCGGCGGCGAGGGCGTCGATGGTGTGGACGACGCGGCCGGGATAGGCGGCGAAGGCGGCCAGCACCCGGTTGAGGCGGGCGAGGATGCCCGCCGCGGTGCCGGCGTCGAAGGCGTCGGGCTGGTAGCCCAGCCGCAGCGTGAGGCCGCCGTCCTGCAGCACGATCAGGCTGAGCGGGTAGTGGGTGGCGTCCCAGCCCGCCGATCCGGTCACCCGCAGTCCCACGGCGCCGGGCGCGGCCCGTTCCACCGGGTAGTTCTCGAAGACCACCAGGGTGTCGAACAGGCGCTGCCATCCGGCGAGCCGGTGGATCTCGCCGAGCCCGAGGTGCTGGTGGGCCAGCAGCCGGGCCTGCTCGTCCTGGAGCCGGCGCAGCGTGCCGGCGACGGTGGCGGCCGGGTCGAAGGCCACCCGTACCGGCACGGTGTTGATGAACAGCCCGATCATGGACTCCACGCCGGGCACGTCCGCGGGGCGGCCGGAGACCGTCGCGCCGAAGACCACGTCGTCGCGGCCAATGAGCCGGGCCAGCAGCAGCGCCCACGCTCCCTGCACGACGGTGTTGACGGTCAGGTCGTGCTCGCGGCCGAGTTCCCGCAGCGCCTCGGCGACCGCGGCGGGCACCTCGGCGGTCACGTGCTCCTGCGCGGTGGCCGCCGCCGCGCCGCCGGGGGCCAGCAGGGTGGGCTGGGCGAGCCCGTCGAGCGCGTCCGCCCACGCGGCGCGGGCGGCGTCCTGGTCCTGGGCGGCGAGCCAGCGCAGGTAGTCGCGGTAGGGGGTGGGCGGGGGCAGGGGCGTGCCGGCGTACAGGGCGAACAGCTCGCGGGCCAGGACCGGGACGGACCAGCCGTCGAGCAGGATGTGGTGGTGGGTGAAGGTGAGCCGGTGCCGGTCGGGGCCCAGCCGCTCCAGCTCCACGCTGAGCAGCGGCGGGCGCGCGGGGTCGAACCGGTCCACCCGCCGCCAGGGCACCTCGGCGTCGGCGATGACCTGGGCCGGGCCGCCCTCCAGGTCGTGCACGAAGGCGGCGCGCAGGTTGGTGTGCCGGCGCAGCAGCGCCCGCCAGGCCCGCCGCATCGCCTCCTCCTCCAGCGGGCCCTCCAGGTCCAGGGTCAGCCGGGGCGTGTAGACGCCGGCGTCGTCCACGAGGGCGTGGAACAGCAGGCCCTCCTGGAGCGGGGCGAGCGGCAGCACGTCCTCCAGGCCCGGGTAGGCCGCCTCCAGCCGGTCCACCTCGGCCTGGCTCAGCCTCACCAGCGGGAAGTCGGAGGGGGTGTGACCGCCGGGCTGCCCGGCGATCTCGGCCAGCGCGTCGCTCCAGTGTCCGGCCAGCTCGCGCACCTCGTCCTCCGCCAGCAGGCCGTCAGCCCAGGACCAGGTGGCGCGCAGCTCGTCGCCGACGGTGATCGTGGTCAGCTCCAGCACGTGGGCCAGGGGCGCCTCCGGGGCCGAGCCGCCGCCGAGCGTGGTGTCCGCGGCGGCGGAGGCGGCCACGCGGCCGAGGTGGTTGAAGCCGATCTGCGGGCGTCCCGGGGCCGCCGCGAGCAGCGGCCCGGCCTGCGGGTCCAGGTAGCGCAGCAGGCCGTGGGTCTCGGGCGGCGGCATGGCGCGCAGCCGTTCCTTGACCGCTTTGACCGGCTCGCCGGTGTGCAGCCGCACCGGGTGCACGGTGGTGAACCAGCCGACCGTACGGGAGAGGTCCAGCTCCCCGTCCCGGCCGTGGCCCTCCACGTCCACCAGCACGCTCGGCAGGCCGCGCCAGCGGCCGGCCGCGGTCGCGAGCGCGGCCAGCAGCACCTCACCGGCGGTGGCGTGGAAGCGCGCGGGGTCCACCGCCGGGACCGTGACGGTGAAGCGGCGGGCCGTGGCCACGGTGTCGCGGGCCGGGTCCAGCGCCCGCGATCCCAGCGGCGGCTCGGCCTCGCCCAGCAGCTCCAGCCAGTACGGCAGCGCGTCCCGCGCCGCCGCGGCGCGCCGGCCCAGTGTCCCCGCCCAGCGCCGGTAGGAGACCGGCACCGGGGCGAGGTCCTTGCCGGCCAGCGCGTCGGCCAGGTCCGCGAGCAGGATGCGCCAGGACACCCCGTCCACGGCCAGGTGGTGCGCGACGGCGAGCACCCGGCCCGGCGACCACGCCACCCGCAGCATCACGCCGTCCCACGGTGAGAGCCCGGCCGCGACCGCCGCGGGGTCGTCCACGGGACCCCGGCCGACCAGCGGGCGGGCATCGACCCGCTCCAGGATCTCCGGCTCCCAGTCCGGCGACAGCCGCATGCGCAGCGCCTCGTGCCGGTCCAGCAGCGCCTGGACCGCGGCGATCAGGTCCTCCTCGGTCACCTCGGGCGGGATTGCGGAGGTCACCGACTGGTAGAACCCGTCGATCGGGCCGCGCTCGCGCGCCCAGTGCATGATCGGGGTGAGTGCCACCGGCCCGGCGGGGTCGTCGCCGGGTCCGGCGGGCGTCTCGTCGGCCCGGCCGCACACGGCGGCGAGCGCGGCCACGGTCCGCCGCTCGAAGACGTCGCGCGGGGTGAGCCTCAGCCCGGCGCGGCGGGCGCGGCTGACGAGCTGGATCGACATGATGCTGTCGCCGCCCAGGGCGAAGAACCCGTCCCGCACGCCCACCCGCGCCACGCCCAGGACCTCGGCGAACAGGCCGCACAGCGTCTCCTCCACCGCCGTGCGCGGCTCGCCGCCGCTCGCGGCGGGAGCGGCGAGGCCGGGGAGCGGCAGCGCGGCGCGGTCCACCTTGCCGTTGGGCGTGACCGGGAGCCGGTCGAGCACCATGATCTGGGCGGGCACCATGTACTCCGGCAGCCGGGCCGCGAGCGCCGCCCGCATCCCGGCGGGATCGGGCGCGGCGCCCGGCTCGGGCACCACGTACCCGGCCAGCGCCTTGCCGCCGGAGGGGGTCGGGTGCACCAGCACCACCGCGTCGGCCACGCCGTCCTGCGCGCCCAGCGCGGCCTCGACCTCGCCGGGCTCGATCCGGAACCCGCGGATCTTCACCTGGTCGTCCACCCGGCCCAGGAACTCCAGCAGGCCGTCCGGGGTCCAGCGGGCCAGGTCGCCGGTGCGGTACATGCGGGCGCCGGGCGGGCCGTAGGGGTCGGCGACGAACCGCTCGGCGGTGAAGCCGGGCCGATCCAGGTAGCCGCGTGCCAGCGCCTCCCCGGCGATGTACAGCTCCCCGTCGGTGCCGGGCGGGACCAGGCGCAGCCCGCGGTCCAGCACGTAGGCGCGCATGCCGTCGCGGGCCCGGCCGATGGGCACGCTGCCGGGCACCTGGCCGGAGTCGCGCATGGCGTGCTCGGTGCAGAACAGGGTGATCTCGGTGGGGCCGTAGATGTCGGTGACGACGGTGCCGGGGCAGGCGTCCAGCACCCGGCGCACCGACGCCGAGGTCACCACGTCGCCGCCGGTCAGCACCTCGCGGGCGGTCCCCAGGCAGGCGGGGTCCTCCTCGGCGACGACCCGGAACAGGCCCGCGGTCAGCAGCAGCGAGGTGACGCCGTGTTCGCGCACCATCCGGCCGATGGCGGCCACGTCCAGCTCGCCGGGCGGCGCGACCACGACGCAGCCGCCGTTCAGCAGCGGCATCCACAGCTCGTAGGTGGAGGGGTCGAAGCCGTAGGGCGAGTGCATGAGCACCCGGGCGGGCTCGCCGCCCCAGCGGCGGTCGGCGGCCAGGCTGAGCACGCCCCGGTGGGTGATCTCCACCCCCTTCGGCTCGCCGGTCGAGCCGGAGGTGAACATCACGTACGCCGCGCCGTCCGGCCGCAGCGGCACCCGTACGGCCGGGGCCGGGCCGGGGACGTCCGGGGGCAGGACGTGCGCGGCGCCCAGGTCCTGCCCGGTGCCGGGGGCGGCGATCAGCACCCGCGCGCCCGCCTGGCGCAGCATGGCGCGCAGCCGCTCGGCCGGCAGGCGGCGCTCCAGCGGCACGTAGACCCCGCCCGCCTTGAGCACGGCCAGGATCGCGGCGACGACCTGCGGCGAGCGGTCCAGCAGCAGCGCGACCCGGTCCTCGGGGCGGACGCCGGTCTCGATCAGGGCGTGCGCCAGCCGGTCGGCCCGCTCGTCGAGCTCCCGGTAGGTCCACGCGCCGCCGTCCCAGCGCACCGCGACCGCGTCCGGGGTCCGGGCGGCCTGGCGGGCGAACACCTCCGGCACGCTCGGCCCCGGCTTGTCCGACCCCGGGGCGTTCCACTCGTGCAGCATCCGGTGGCGCTCGGCGGGGCCGAGCAGGTCCAGGGCGCCGGCGGGCAGCTCGGGCCGCTCGGCCAGGGCGCGCAGCACGGTGAGCAGGCGGGCGGCGTACCCGCGTACGGCCTCCTCGTCGAACAGGCCGGGCCGGTAGTGCAGCCGCAGCCACAGCGCGTCCTCGCGGGTGCCGGCGGCGAGCGTGAGCGGGTAGTGCGTGGAGTCGGTGATCTCGGCGCCGGTGATGGCCGGGCCGTCGCCGCCGGGTGCGCCCGCCCGCTGGTCCACGGGGTAGTTCTCGAAGACCACCAGCGTGTCGAACAGCCCGGTGTGCCCGTTGTGCCCGGCGAGCCGGTTGATCTCGGCGAGCCCGAGGTGCTGGTGGGCCAGCAGCGCGGCCTGCTCCTGCTGCAGTCGCCGCAGCAGGCCGGACAACGGCTCGTGCTCGGGCACGCGCACGCGTACGGGCACGGTGTTGATGAACAGGCCCACCATCGACTCCACGCCAGGCACCTCGGCCGGGCGGCCGGAGACGGTGGCGCCGAAGATCACGTCGTCGCGGCCGGTGAGCCGGGCCAGCAGCAGCCCCCACGCGGCCTGCACGATCGTGTTCATGGTCATGCCGTGGCCGCGCCCGAGCGTGTGCAGGGCCCGGCTGAGCGCGGCGGGCACCTCGACGGTGAGGTGCCGCTGGGGGTGCGCGCCGGCCGGTGCGCCGGGGGCCAGCAGCGTGGGCTCGCCGCACCCGTCCAGGGCGCGGGTCCACGCCGCGCGGGCCTGGCCGCGGTCGCGGGTGGCCAGCCAGCGCAGGTGGTCGCGGTACGGCGGGGCGGGCGGCGGCGTGTCGCCGGCGTACAGGGCGAACAGCTCGCGGGCCAGCACCGGCATCGACCAGCCGTCCACCACGATGTGGTGGTGGGTGAGGATCACCCGGTGCCGGTCGTCGCCGAGCCGGGCCAGCGCCAGGCGCATGAGCGGCGGGCGGGCCGGGTCGAACGGCTCGGCGCGCTCCTCGGCGGCGAGCCGGGCCAGCGCGGCCTCCCGCTCGGGGCCGGCGAGCCCGCTCAGGTCGGCGCCGCGCCACGGCAGCTCGGCCTCGGGCACGATCACCTGCACCGGCGTGCCGGTCAGCTCGTGCGGGTAGGCCGCCCGCAGCGCCGCGTGCCGCCGCAGCAGCTCCGCGAAGGCCCGGCGCAGCGCGTCCTCCTCCAGCGGCCCGGTCACGTCGAGCCGGAGCTGCGGGGTGTAGACGCCGGCGGAGTCGCGGTCGTAGACGGAGTGGAACAGCAGCCCTTCCTGGAGCGGGGTGAGCGGGAGCACGTCCTGCACGCCGGGGTAGGCGGCCTCCAGCCGATCCACCTCGCCCTGGGTCAGCCTCACCAGCGGGAAGTCGGAGGGGGTGTGCCCGCCGGGCTGTTTGGCGATCTCGGCGAGCGCGCCGGCCCAGTGCCCGGCCAGCTCGCGCACCTCGTCCTCGGTGAGGATCTCCCCGGCGTAGGACCAGGTGGCGCGCAGCTCGCCCCCGGCGATGAGCGTGGTCAGGCTCAGCGCGTGGACCAGCGGCGTGCCCGGGTCGCTCCCGGCGGCCGGTGCGCCGTCTGCGGCGCCGATCCGGCCGAGGTGGTTGAAGCCGATCTGCGGGCGTCCCGGCGCCGCCGCGAGCCGCGGCCCGGCGTCCGGGTCGAGGTAGCGCAGCAGCCCGTAGCCGAGGCCCTGGCCGGGAACGGCGCGCAGCCGCTCCTTGACCTGCCTGACGTCTTCCGCGGTGTCCAGCCGGACCGGGTACATCTTGGTGAACCAGCCGACCGTGCGCGAGGTGTCCAGCTCCTCCAGGTCGCGGCCGTGGCCCTCCACGTCCACCAGCACCCGCCTCAGCCCGCGCCGGCGGCGCAGCGCGGTCGCGAGCGCGGCCAGCAGCAGATCGTCGGGCCTGGCGTGGAAGGCGGCCGGGTCGGGCGCCGGGACGGTCAGCGTGAGGCGGCGCGCAGTGGCCACGGTGTCGCGGGCAGGGTCCAGCGCCCGCGCGCCCAGCGGCGGCTCCGGCTCGGCCAGCAGCTCCAGCCAGTACGGCAGCTCCCCGCGCGCCCGCTCCGCCCGTTCGCGCAGCTCGCGGGCCCAGCGGCGGAACGACACCGGCACCGGGGCCGGTTCCCGCCCGGCCAGCGCGTCGCGCAGGTCCTCGGCCAGGATGCGCCAGGACACGCCGTCCACCGCCAGGTGGTGGATCGCCACCAGGACCCGGCCGGGCGTCCACTCCACCTGCGCCATCACGCCGTCGTGCGGGGACAGCCCGGCCGCGACCGCCGCGGGGTCGGCGGCCGGGCCGCGGCGGACCAGGAGGCGGGCGTCCACCCGCTCCAGGATCTCCGCCCGCCGGTCGAGGGAGAGCCGCATGCGCAGCGCGTCGTGCCGGTCCAGCAGGGCCTGCACCGCGCCGGTCAGCGCCTCTTGGGTCACCTCCTGCGGGATGTCCAGGGTGAGCGCCTGGTAGAAGCCGGTGATCGGGCCGCGTTCGCAGGCGAAGTGCATGATCGGGGTCAGCTCCACCGGGCCCGCCTCCCGGCCGGCGTCCCGCCCGGCGCCGGCGGCGGGCTCGGCCGCTTCCCGGCACACGCCGGCGAGCGCGGCGACCGTCTGCCGCTCGAAGACGTCGCGGGGCGTGAACACCAGCCCGGCGCGGCGGGCGCGGCTGACGAGCTGGATCGACATGATGCTGTCGCCGCCCAGGGCGAAGAAGCCGTCCTCCACCCCGACCCGTTCGACGCCCAGCACCTCGGCGAACAGGCCGCACAGCGTCCGCTCCAGGGGCGTGCGCGGCTCGCCGCCGCCGGCGGGCCCGGCGGCGTCCGGGACCGGCAGGGCGGCCTTGTCCACCTTGCCGTGCCGGGTGAGCGGCAGGCCGGGCAGCTCGACCAGCGTCGCGGGGACCATGTAGGCGGGCAGGAGCGCGGCGGCGCGCTCCCGCACGGCCTCCAGGTCCAGCGCCGTACCGGGCTCGGGCACCAGGTAGCCGGCCAGCCGCTTGCCGCCCGGCGGAACCGGCACCGCGACCACGACCGCGTCGGCCACGCCGTCCTGCGCGGACAGCACGGCCTCCACCTCGCCGGGCTCGATCCGGAACCCGTTCACCTTGACCTGGTCGTCGGCCCGGCCGGCGAACTCCAGCACCCCGTCCTGCCGCCAGCGGGCCAGGTCGCCGGTGCGGTACATGCGGGCCCCGGGCGGGCCGTAGGGGTCGGCGACGAACCGCTCGGCGGTCGCGGCCGGGGCGCCGGCGTAGCCGGTGGCCACCGCCTCCCCGGCCACGTACAGCTCGCCGGTACGCCCCGGCGGCAGCGGCCGCAGCCCCCGGTCCAGCACGTAGACGCGCATGCCCTGGCGCGGCGTGCCGATCGGCACCGGGTCCGGCACCTGGTCCGGGGCGGTCATGGAGTGCGCGGTGGCGAAGACGGTGATCTCGGTGGGCCCGTAGGCGTCGGTGACCGTGACGCCGGGGCAGTGCGCGAGCACCCGGCGCACCGCCGGGGCCGGGATCACGTCGCCGCCGGTCAGCACCTCGCGCACGGCCGACAGGCAGCCCGGGTCCTCCTCGGCGACCACCCGGAACAGGCCCGCCGTGAGCAGCAGCGTGGTGACCTGGTGGCGGCGCACGACGCCGGCGAGCGTGGGCACGTCCAACTCGCCGGGCGGCGCGACCACGACGGCGCCGCCGTTCAGCAGCGGCGCCCACAGCTCGCAGGTGGCCGGGTCGAAGCCGTAGGGCGAGTGCATCAGCATCCGCTCCGGGGCCAGGGCGGACCAGCGCCGGTCGGCGGCCAGGCTCACCACGTCGCGGTGCGTGGCCGCCACGCCCTTCGGCTCCCCGGTGGAGCCGGAGGTGAACATCACGTAGGCCGTCTCGTCCGGGTGCGGGTACGGCGGCGTCGCCTCCGGCTCCTCGGCCGCTTCCCGGACGTCGAGGATCGTGACCGCGGGCAGGTCGGCCTGGCGGTCGGCGAGCACCACGTGCGCGCCCGCCGCGGCCAGCATCGCGGCCAGGCGCGCGCGGGGGAACGCCGGGTCCAGCGGCACGTAGGCCGCGCCCGCCTTGACCACCGCGAGCACCGCCGCGACGACCTCGGGCGAGCGGTCCAGCAGCAGGGCCACCCGGTCCCCGGGGCGCACGCCGTGCCGGGCCAGCCTGCGGGCCAGCCGGGTCGCCCGCTCGTCCAGCTCCCGGTAGGTCCAGGTGCCGGCGTCCCAGCGGACGGCGGCGGCGGTGGGCGTACGGGCGGCCTGGCGGGCGAACGCCTCCGGCAGCGACAGGGCGGGCTCGGGGGCGGGACCGGCGCCCCAGTGCGTCAGCACCCGCGTGCGCTCGGCCTCGCTCAGCACGCTCACGGCGCCGGCCGGCAGCCGCGGATCGCGCATCAGCGTCTTCAGCAGGCGGGTCAGGCGGCCGGCCAGCTCGCGCGCCTGCCGTTCCGGGATCGCGGTGTACGCCAGGCGCAGCCGCAGCGCGCCCTCGTGCCGGCCGGCGACCAGCAGCAGCGGGTAGTGGGCCGCCTCCCGCGACTCGACCCCGGAGATGGTCAGCCCGGTTCGGGCCGGGAAGGCGGCGCCGGGGTCGATCGGATAGTTCTCGAAGATCACCGCCGTGTCGAACAGCTCGGGCAGCCCGGTCAGGCGGTGGATCTCGCCGAGCCCGAGGTGCTGGTGGGCGAGCAGGCGGGCCTGCTCGTCCTGTACGGCGCGCAGCAGGTCCTCAAGCGGCGTCGTCTCGCCGACCCGCACGCGTACGGGCACGGTGTTGATGAACAGGCCCACCATCGACTCCACGCCCGGCACCTCGGCCGGGCGGCCGGAGACGGTCGCGCCGAAGACCACGTCGTCGCGGCCGGTGAGCCGGGCCAGCAGCAGCGCCCACGCGCCCTGCACCACCGTGTTGAGGGTCAGGCCGCGCTCCCTGGCCCAGGCGTCCAGTCCGGGCGGCGCCTCGGCGGTCACCTGGCCGCCGCCCCCTGGAGGCGTGGACCGGTTGCCGGGCGCGAGGAGGGTGGGCTCGCGCACGCCCTCCAGGGCCTCGGCCCAGGCGGCGCGGGCCGTGCTCGCGTCCTGGCGGGCGAGCCAGCGCAGGTAGTCGCGGTAGGGGGTGACCGGGGGGAGGGGGTCGCCGGCGTACAGGGCGAACAGCTCGCGGGCCAGCACCGGGATCGACCAGCCGTCGAGCAGGACGTGGTGGTGGGTGAAGGTGAGCCGGTGCCGGTCCGGGCCCAGCCGTTCCAGCTCCACGCTCAGCAAGGGCGGGCGCGCCGGGTCGAACCGGGCGGGGGCCCGCCAGGGCGGCTCGGCGTCGCCGATCACCTGCACCGGGACCCCGCCGGCCTCCACGAACGCGGCGCGCAGGTTGGCGTGCCTGCGCAGCAGCGTCTCCCACGCCGCGCGCATCGCCTTCTCGTCCAGCGGGCCGGTGAGCTCCAGCCGGAGCCGCGGGGTGTAGACCTCCCCGGCGTCGTCGCCGAGCGTGTGGAACAGCAGCCCGCCCTGGAGCGGGGTGAGCGGGAGCACGTCCTCCAGGCCGGGGTAGGCGGCTTCCAGCCGGTCCACCTCGGCCTGCGTCAGGGTGACGAGGGGGAAGTCGGAAGGGCTGTGGCCGCCGGGCTGCTCGGCGATCTCGGCCAGGGCGTCGGCCCAGTGCCCGGCCAGCTCGCGCACCTCGTCCTCGGTGAAGACCTCCCCGGCGTAGGACCAGGTGGCGTGCAGCGCGCCGCCGGACTCGACGGTGGTCAGGCCCAGCGCGTGCAGCAGCGGCGCCCCGGGGTCGATCCCGGCGGCGGCGGTCGCGCCGCCGGTGATCCGGCCCAGGTGGTTGAAGCCGAGCTGCGGGCGTGCGGGGGCGGCGGCGAGCAGCGGTCCGGTCTGCGGGTTCAGGTAGCGCAGGAGCCCGTACGTCTCGGCGGCCGGCATCGCGCGCAGCCGCTCCTTGACCGCCTTCACCGGCTCGGTGGTCTCCAGCCGCACCGGATGCGCGGTGGTGAACCAGCCGACCGTACGCGAGACGTCCAGCTCGCCGTCGCGGCCGTGCCCCTCCAACTCCACCAGGACGGTGGGCCGCCCGCGCCAGCGGCCCACGGCCGCGGCGAGCGCGGCGAGCAGCACGTCGTCCGCGGTGGCGTGGAACCGCGCCGGGTCCACGGCGGGGACCGTCAGGGTGAAGCGGCGCGCGGTCGCCACGGTGTCGCGCGCCGGGTCCAGCGCCCGCGATCCCAGCGGCGGCTCCGGCTCGGCCAGCAGCTCCATCCAGTACGGCAGCGCGTCGCCCGCCTCCTGGGCCCGCTCGCCGAGCGTGCGCGCCCAGCGCCGGAACGACACCGGGACGGGCGCGGGCGGCAGACCCGCCAGCGCGTCGGTCAGGTCCGGCAGCAGAATCCGCCACGACACGCCGTCGATCGCCAGATGGTGGGCCACGACCAGCAGCCGGTCCGGCCACCACACCACTTGCAGCATGACCCCGGCCTCCGGGTCGAGCCGGGAGACGGCCGCGGCGGTCTCCTCGGCCACGCTCCCGGTGGCCCGCCGCACGGCCGGCGGCACCGAGCCGCGCTCGGCGACGTTGAGGCTCCACACCAGGCCGCCCGCGGCGCGGGTCAGGCGCAGCCGCAGCGCGTCGTGGTGGTCCAGGAGCGTGCGCACCGCGGCGGTCAGCGCCTCCTCCTCCAGGCCCGGCAGGTCCAGCAGCACCGACTGGTGGAAGCCGGACATCGGGCCGCCGCGCTCGCGCAGCCGGTGCATGATCGGGGTGAGCGCGACCGGGCCGGTCCCGTCGTCCTCGTGGGCGGGCGCGGCGTCCGGCTCGGCGCACACCGCGGCGAGCCCGGCCACCGTCTGGTGCTCGAAGACGTCCTTGGGGGTGAACACCAGCCCGGCGCGGCGGGCGCGGCTGACGAGCTGGATCGACATCACGCTGTCGCCGCCCAGGGCGAAGAAGCCGTCGTCCACGCCCACCCGGTCCAGCCCGAGCACCTCGGCGAACACCCGGGCGAGCGTCTCCTCGCGGGAGGTGCGCGGCGCGCGCAGGGCGGCCGGCGCGGGAGTGGCGGGGGCGGGCAGCGCGGCCCGGTCCAGTTTGCCGTTGGCCGTGACCGGGAGCGCGTCGAGCACCATGATCTCGGCGGGGACCAGGTACTCCGGCAACCGCGCGACGAGCGCCCGGCGGACCAGGGCGGGGTCCGGCGGGGTGCGGCCCGGCTCGCCCACGACGTACCCGGTCAGCACCCGGCCTCCGGCCGCGGTGTCGCGGGCGGTCACGGCCGCCGCCGCCACACCCTCGCATGCCCCGAGTGCGGCCTCGATC
The DNA here is from genome assembly GCF_014202315.1 of Thermocatellispora tengchongensis. Lineage (GTDB taxonomy): Bacteria > Actinomycetota > Actinomycetes > Streptosporangiales > Streptosporangiaceae > Thermocatellispora > Thermocatellispora tengchongensis. Next base: position 64,608 of record NZ_JACHGN010000031.1, read on the forward strand.
TCGCCGGGCTCGATGCGCACGCCGCCCACCTTGACCTGGTCGTCGGCGCGGCCCCGGAACTCCAGCAGGCCGTCACGGGTCCAGCGGGCCAGGTCGCCGGTGCGGTACATGCGACTCCCGGGCGGGCCGTAGGGGTCGGCGACGAAGCGTTCGGCGGTCAGGCCGGGCCGGTCGAGGTAGCCGCGGGCGAGCTGGATCCCGGCCAGGTAGAGTTCGCCGGTGGCGCCCGGCGGCACCGGGCGCAGGCCGGCGTCCAGCACGTACGTGCGGGTGTTGGCCACCGGCCGGCCGATCGGGATGGGGCCGGTCACCTCCGGCGGGCACGGCCAGTGCGTGACGTCGATGGTCGCCTCGGTGGGGCCGTACAGGTGGTGCAGCGGCACCTCGGGCAGCGCGGCGCGGAAGCGGCGCGCCAGGTCCGGCGTGAGCGCCTCACCGCCGACGAGCACCCGGCGCAGCCCGGAGCACCCGGCCGCGGCCGGCTCCTCCAGGAAGGCGCGCAGCATCGGCGGCACGAAGTGCACCGTGGTGATCCGCTCCCGGCGGATCAGCCCGGCCAGGTAGGCGGGGTCGCGGTGCCCGTCCGGGCGGGCCACCACCAGCGTCGCCCCCGCCATCAGCGGCCACAGCAGCTCCCACACCGACACGTCGAACCCGGCCGGCGTCTTGTGCAGCACCCGGTCGCCGGGGGCCAGGGCGAAGTCCCGCTGCATCCCCCACAGCCGGGCGGCCACCGCCCGGTGCTCGACCACCACGCCCTTGGGCCTGCCGGTCGAGCCGGAGGTGTGCAGCACGTACGCGGGGTGGCGCGGGTCCACGGCCTGCGGCGGCAGCGGCGGGCCGGACGCCTCGGCCGAGGTCAGCACGCACACCGGCCGGACGTCGCCGAGCAGGGTCGCGATCCGCTCGTCCGGCAGGCCCGGGGCCACGGGCACGTACGCGGCCCCGGCCCGCAGCACCGCCAGCACCGCCACGACCAGGCCGGCCGAACGCGGGATCATCACCGCCACGCGGGTCTCCGGGCCGGCGCCGCGCTCGCGCAGCCACCCGGCCAGCGCCGCCACCCGGGCGTCCAGCTCGGCGTAGGTCCACCGCTCGCCCTCGAAGACCACCGCCTCGGCGTGCGGCGTCCGCGCCGCCTGGGCCGCGATCAGCTCCGGCACCGTCCCCGGCGGGACCTCGGCCGCCGTGTCGTTCCACTCCTCGACGACCAGGCGGCGCTCCTCGGCGCCGAGGAGATCGACGGCGTGCACGCGGCGGCCGGGGTCGGCGGCGAAGGCGGCCAGCAGCGCGACCCACTGCCCGACCAGCCGCTCGGCGGTGGCCGGGTCGAACATCGCGGCGTTGTACTCCAGCCGCCCTTCGATGCCGCCCGGCTCGCCCTGAGGGGTGCGGAGTTCGGCCACGTTGAAGGACAGGTCGAAGCGGGCCGCCCCGGTGCCGGCCCGCAGCAGCTCGACGTCCAGGCCGGGCAGCTCCACCGACGCGGGCTCGGGCCGCCCGGCCAGCATCACCTGGAACAGCGGGTGCCGGTCCAGGGTGCGGCGGACGCCCAGGGCGTCCACCACGCGGTCGAAAGGCACGTCCTGGTGCGCGTACGCGCTCAGGTCGCTCTCCCGCACGCGGTGCAGCAGCTCGCCGAAGGCGGGGTCGCCGGAGGTGTCGGTGCGCAGCACGAGCGTGTTGACGAAGCAGCCGACCAGCTCGTCCAGCGCCTCGTCCGAGCGGCCCGCGACGGCGGTGCCCAGCGGGATGTCCGTGCCCGCGCCGAGGCGGGTCAGCAGCGCGGCCAGCCCGGCGCGCAGCGCCATGAACACGGTGGCGGCGCGGGCGCGGGCCACCGCGGCCAGCCCGGCGTGCACGTGCGCCGGGATGGTGAAGGTCAGCATGCCGCCCGCCGTCCCGCCGCGGCCGGAGCGGTCGGCGGGCAGGGGGATGCGGTCGGGCAGTCCGGCCAGCCGCTCGCGCCAGTACGCCGCCTGCGCCTCCAGCCCCCGCTCCGCGTCGCGCTGCCACAGCGCGTAGTCGGCGTACTGCACCGGCAGCGGCTCCCACTCCGGGGCCCGGCCGGCGCGCCGCGCCCCGTAGGCGGTGGCCAGGTCGGTGGCGAGCGGGCCCAGCGACCAGCCGTCGGCGGCGATGTGGTGCACCACCAGCGCCAGCACGTGGTCCTCGGGCGCGAGCGCGAACAGCGCGGCCCGCAGCGGGATCTCGGTGGCCAGGTCGAAGCCGCGGCGCACCTGCGCCTCCACCGCCGCCTCGGCCCCGGCCTCGGTCACCGGCACGGGTTCGAGGTCCGGCATCGCCTCCGGCAGCACGACCTGGTACGGCACGCCGTCGGCGTCCGGATAGACGGTGCGCAGGATCTCGTGCCTGGCCGTGACGTCGGCGAGGGCGGCGCGCAGCGCGTCGATGTCCAGCACCCCGCGCAGACGCAGCACGACCCGCACGTGGTAGGCGGCCGAGGCCCCCTCCTCCAGCCGGTGCAGGAACCACAGCCGCCGCTGCGCGGCCGAGAGCGGGACCCGCTGCGGCCTGCCGGCGCGGGGGACCGGGGCCGGTCGCGGGCGGGAGGCGCCGCCCGCCGCCGCGACCCGCCGGGCCAGGGCGGCGGGGGTGGGCGCGTCGAAGACGGCGCGCACGGGCAGGTCGGCGCCGAGCGCGGCGCGGACCCTGGTGACCAGGCGGGTGGCCAGCAGCGAGTGCCCGCCGAGGGCGAAGAAGTCGTCGCCGGGGGCGACGTGCGGCACGCCGAGCAGCGCGGCGTACATGCCGCACAGCACGTCCTCCAGCGGGGTGCGCGGCGTCCGCCCGTCGCCGCCCCCGGCGGCCAGCGCAGGCAGCGCAGGCAGCGCGGGCAGCGCGGCCCGGTCCACCTTGCCGCTGGGCGTCAGCGGCATCCGCTCCAGTCGCACGAAGGCGGCGGGGACCATGTGGCCGGGCAGCGCCGCGGCGGCGTGCGCGCGCAGGACCTCCTCGCCCGGCTCCGGGCCCGGCCCGGCAACCACGTAGGCGATCAGCCGGTCGCCCGCCGCGGCGACGGCCGCCCGCGTCACCCGCGGGTGCCGTTCCAGCACGGCCTCGACCTCGCCCGGCTCCACCCGGTGGCCGCGGATCTTGAGCTGCCGGTCGGCGCGGCCCAGGTACTCAAGGCGGCCGTCGGGCGTCCAGCGGGCCAGGTCGCCGGTCCGGTACATGCGGCTGCCGGGCGGCCCGTACGGGTCGGGGACGAACCGCTCGGCGGTGCGGCCCGGCTGCCCGGCGTACCCGCGGGTGACACCGGGCCCGGCCAGGTACAGCTCGCCCGGCGTGCCGGGCGGGACCAGGCGGAGCCAGGGGTCCAGCACGTGGCAGCGCGCGCCCGGGATCGGGCGGCCGATCAGGAACCGCCCGTCCCGCTCCGCGCCGTCCTCGGCCACCGGCTGCCGCGTCGCGGTCATGGTGCCCTCGGTCGGGCCGTACTGGTTCACCACCCGGCACGGGCCGAGCGCCGCCACGTCGGTCAGGTGGGCGCGGGTCAGCGCCTCGCCGCAGGTCATGACCAGGCGCAGCGAGGGCCGCTCGGGCTCGGGCAGCGCGGCGGCCTCCTCGGCGAGCACGGCCAGCAGGGACGGCACGGCCGACAGCAGCGCGGTGACCCCCTCGCGGCGCATGGTGCGCACCAGCGCGCCCGCGTCGCCGGCCTGCGCCTGCGGCACCATGACGAGCCTGCCGCCCGCGGCCAGGGTGCCGAAGATGTCGCGCACCGACGGGTCGAAGGAGATCGAGGCCAGGTTGAGCACCACGTCGTCCTGGCCGAGCCCGGCGGTGCCGGTGAGGTAGGCCAGGTAGGCGGCCACCCCGCGGTGCGGGGTCACGACGCCCTTGGGCAGGCCGGTGGAGCCCGAGGTGTAGATGACGTACGCCGGGTGGGCGGGCGTGAGCGGTGTGATCCGCTCCTCGTCGCGCAGGTCGCCGCCGTCGTGACCGCCGTGGTCCAGGTCCTCCACCAGCAGGCGTTCCGGCCCGCCGGCCACCTCCGGCAGCGCCGCTCCGGCGGTGGTCAGCAGCAGGACGGGGGCGGCGTCGGCGAGCATGTGCGCGATCCTGGCGGCCGGGTACGCCGGGTCCACCGGCACGTACGCCGCGCCGGTCTTGAGCACCGCGAGCAACGCGACCACCAGCTCGGCGGACCTCGGCACCGCGACGGCGACGCTGCGCTCCGGGCCCGCGCCGCGGGCGAGGAGCAGCCGGGCCAGCCGGTTGGCGCGCGCGTTCAGCTCGGCGTAGGTGAGCCGCCGGTCCTGGCAGACCACGGCGGTCGCGGCCGGGGCGCGGGCGGCCTGCTCCTCGATGAGGGCGGTGATCGTGGTGCCGGCGGGCCGGGCCGGGGCGCCCTGCCAGGAGCCGAGCAGCAGATCGCGCTCCTCCGGGTCCAGCACGCCGGCCCGCACCACGGGCGCGTCCAGGTCCTCGGCCATGGCCGACAGCAGCCGGACCAGCCGGCGCAGGATCGCGACCGGCCCGCCCCGGCCGGTGGCCGCCGCGCGGTGGACCAGCTCCAGCCGCAGCGCCGGCCCGGGGTGCACGCTCAGCTTGAACGGGTAGTGCGTGTCGATCCGGTACGCCGCGCCGGTCAGCTCCAGCCCGCCCCCGGGACGGATCGCGGCGGGGTCGAGCGGGTAGTTCTGGAAGACGACCATCGTGTCGCCGGCCGCGCCGGGCCCGGCCAGGCGGCGGATCTCGGCCAGGCCCAGGTGGCGGTGGGGCAGCAGCGCGGCCTGTTCCTCCTGGAGGCGGCCGAGGAAGCGGGAGACCGGCTCGTCCGGCCGGAACCGGGCGCGTACGGGGAGCGTGTCGAGGAGCAGCCCGACGGCCGACTCCGCGCCCGGCAGGTCGGCGGGCCGGGCGGCGACCGGGGCCTCGAACACCACGTCGTCGCGGCCGGTGAGCGCGCCCAGCAGCAGCGCCCACGCGCCCTGCACCACCGTGTTGAGGGTCAGCCCGCGACCGCGCGCCGCGGCCGACAGCCGCCCGGTGACCTCCGGCGGCAGCTCGGCGGTCACCATGCCGCCGGGTCCGGCGTCGGTGTGCGGGGCCAGGAGCGTGGGCCCGTCGAGCCCGGCCAGCGCCTCCTGCCACGCCCGGCGGGCGGCCGGGCGGTCCTGGCGGCCCAGCCACCCCAGGTACGCGCGGTACTCCCCGGCGGGCGGGCGCTCCGCCATGGCCCCCTCGCCGTAGACGGCGAACAGCTCGGCGGCGAGCAGAGGCATCGACCAGCCGTCCAGCAGCAGGTGATGGTGGGTGAACAGCAGGCAGTGGCGCCCTTCGCCGAGGCGGGCGAGCACGATCCGCATCAGCGGGGCGCGGGCGAGGTCGAACCGGCCGGACCGCTCCGCCTCCGCCAGGCGTTCCAGCTCCTGCGGCCCGCTCGCCTCCACCGTCCGCCACGGCGTCTCCGCGCCCCGGACCACGATCTGGACGAGAGCACCGTCGCCGTCCCCGGGGCCGGGGACGAAGGCGACGCGCAGGTTGGGGTGGCGGGCCAGGACCGCCCGCCAGGCCGCGCGCAGCCGCTCCGCGTCCAGCGGGCCGGTGAAGTCGAGCCGGAGCTGCGCGGCGTACGCGTCGGGGGCCGCGCCCTCCTCGTACAGGGTGTGGAAGAGCAGGCCCTCCTGGATCGGCGAGAGCGGCAGCACGTCCTCCACGTCCGGGTACGCCGCGCGCAGCCGGGCCAGGACCTCCGGCGGCGCGGGCGGCGGCCCGGCGTCCTGCGTCACGGGGGCGTCGCCGGCCGCGGCGGCGACGGCCGCCAGGGCGGCCGGAGCCGGGTTGGCGAACAGGTCGCGCGGGGTGACGGCCAGGCCGTGCGCGCGGGCCAGGGTGACGAGCCGGAACGACAGCACGCTGTCGCCGCCGAGCGCGAAGAAGTTGTCCTCCGCGCCCACCTCGGGCAGGCCGAGCACGTCGGCGAACACCCGGCACAGCACCTCCTCCTGCGGGGTGCGCGGGCCGCGCCCGCCCGCGGAGGCGAAGCCGGGGTCGGGCAGCGCCTTGCGGTCCACCTTGCCGTTGGCCGTCATCGGCAGCGCCTCAAGCGTGACGAACGCGGCGGGCACCAGGTGGGCGGGCAGCGACCGTCCCAGCCGCACCCGCAGCTCCTCCGCGTCCAGGGCGCAGCCCGGCGCCGGGATGAGGTAGGCGACCAGGCGCAGGGCGTCGCCGCCCGCCGGGCGTGCGGCCACGACGGCCCGTGCGACCTCCGGGAGCGCCTCCAGCGCGGCCTCGATCTCGCCCGGCTCGATCCGCACCCCGCGGATCTTGACCTGGTGGTCGGTGCGGCCGAGGTAGTCCAGCCGGCCGTCGGCCCGCAGCCGGGCCAGGTCGCCGGTGCGGTACATGCGGCTGCCGGGCGGGCCGTAGGGGTCGGCGACGAACCGCTCGGCGGTCAGGCCGGGCCGGCGCAGGTAGCCGCGCGCCACGCCGTCGCCGCCCAGGTACAGCTCGCCCGCCACGCCCGGCGGCACCGGGCGCAGCTCCGCGTCCAGCACGTACGCCCGGGTGCCGGCGATGGGCGTGCCGATCGGCGGCGTGCCCGGCTCCTCCGGCGACAGCGGCGCGGCGGTGGACCACACCGTGGTCTCCGTCGGCCCGTACACGTTGGTCGCCGAGGCCGCCGCCCCGGCCAGCGCGCGGGCCAGCTCGGCGGAGACCGCCTCCCCGCCGACGAGGACGCGCACGCCGCGCAGCGCCTGCCCGGCCTCGGCCACCAGCGGCCCCCACGCGCTCGGGGTGGTCTGCATGACCGAGATCCGCTCCCGCGCGATGACCTGCCGCAGCCGCGCCGGGTCGTGCACCAGCTCGCGCCCGCCCAGCACCACCGTCCCCCCGGTGACGAGCGGGGCGAACAGCTCCAGCGCCGCGATGTCGAAGCCGACCGTGGTCACCGCGAGCAGCCGGTCGGCCGGGCCGAGCTTGAGCCGCCCGGCCATGTCGGCCACCAGGTTCGCCAGGTTGCCCCGGCCGACCACCACGCCCTTGGGCCGCCCGGTCGAGCCCGAGGTGTAGATCACGTACGCGGCCCCGTCCGGCCCTGAGACCGCCGGCGGCTCCGCGGCGCCGTCGGCGTCCAGGGGCACGACCGGGACGCCGGGCAGCCCGTCCGCGTGCTCACCGGCCGCCAGCGCCAGCACCGGCGCGGTGTCTTCGATCATGTACGCCAGCCGCTCGCGCGGGTAGCCGGGATCGAGCGGCAGGTAGGCCGCGCCGGTCTTGAGCACCGCGAGCAGGGCGATCACCAGTTCGGCGCGGCGTGGCAGCGCGACCGCGACGTACCGTTCGGGACCCGCGCCGCGCGCGGCCAGCGCCCGCGCCAGCCGGTCGGAGCGCTCCTCCAGCTCGGCGTACGTCAGCCGGGCCCCGCCGGGCACCACCACCGCCTCGGCGTCCGGGGTCCGCCGGGCCATCTCCCGGAAGCGGGCGACGACGTCGGCGCGGTCCTTGGGGGCCAGGGAGTCGCCGCGGGTGAGCACCCGGGCCCTCTCGCCGGGCAGCAGCAGCCCGGCCCGCCCGATCGGCGTGTCCCCGCTCACCAGCCGCGCGGTGAGGTGCAGGAAGCGGTCGAGGTGGACGGCCGCCTCCTCGGCGGTGTAGAGCGCGGGGTTGGCGTCCACATCCACCCCGATCGTGCCCAGGCGGCGGGGGTGGCCGCCGTAGGAGGCGATCGACAGGTCCAGGACCGGGCCGTTGGACAGGTTGCGCATCGTCCCGAGCGAGGGGCCGAAGCGCAGCTCGTAGTCGAAGGGCATGATGTTGACCACCGGGCCGTACAGGCGGCGGCCCGTGCCGGTGAGCCGGAGCCGGTGACCCAGCTCCTCCTGCCGGTAGCGCTGGTGACGCAGCGCGGCCTTGATCTCGGCCGCGGCGCCGCCCGTCAGCTCCTCCAGCGTCATGTCCCCGCGCACGGCCAGGCGCAGCGGGACGATGTTGGCGACCATGCCGGGGGCGTTCTGCGCCGCGGCGCTCTCGCGCACCCCGACCGGGAAGCCGAGCACGACCTCGGCCGCGCCGGTCATGCGGTGGACGTACGCGGCGACCGCCGCGGTGAAGGCCCGTGGCCAGCTCGACCGGGCGCGGCGGGCCACGGCGCGCAGCCCGGCCTCGACGTCCGCGTCCAGCGCGGCCGTCGCCCGGTGATGGCCCCACGACGGCGGGGCGGTCCGGCCGGCGAGGGTGGCAGGTTCGGTGTGCCCGGCGAACCTCTCCTCCCAGTACGCCTGGTCGGCGGCGTAGGCGGGGGAGGAGCGGTAGGCGGCCTCCTCCTCCAGCAGCACGCGCAGCGGGCCGAGCGGCGCCGCGGCCGGCGGGATGCCCTCGGCCTCGGCGGTGTAGAGCGCGGCGGTCCTGCGGATCACGACGGAGGCGGAGAAGGCGTCCAGCAACAGGTGGTGGCAGCGCAGGTACCACCAGTGGCGCTCGGCGGCGAGCCGGATCAGCGCCGCGAAGGCGTCGGCCGGGGCGCCGGGCTCGGCGGGGCGGACCATGTCGGCGCGCATCCAGTCCAGGGCGGCCGCCTCGGGGTCGGGTTCGCCGCTGAGATCCAGGCGGGCGAGTTCGAGCGGGACCGGTGGCGCCGGCCATTGGCGGGGCTCGCCGTCCACCTCCGAGATCCGCACGTGCAGCGCCTCGGTCTCCACGCTGCCCGCGGCGACGGCGCGGGCGAGCCGGCCGGCGTCCAGCGGGCCCCGGATGTCCACGTAGAGGCCGAGGTTGTAGGAAGGGCTGCGCGGATCGAGCTGCCGGCCGAACCACACGGCCGACTGACCGGGGGTGAGCGGCAGGCCGCGGTGCTGCGGGTCGGACACGTTCTCGCGATCCTCCTGAACCGGGGGGTGGGTCGCCGTCTTCCTATCACGGTGCGATAACCAATGATCGTCATGCTGGAATGGGCGTGGCCGCCGCCACCGGCGGACGCATTTACCATCGCTTTCGCGGATTCGCGCAGGACGGGTCCGCCCGGGTGATATCCGGTTCACCTGGCGGTCATTCGCGCGACGCCGGGGATTGGGGAGCAGGGCCGCTGTGTGAAATCTTGATGACCATCACTTATGTGCAGGTCGGCCAGGGTCGCCGTTCAACTGATGCTTGCGCGTCGAAGTATTGTGACGGGAATTCGGGTGCGAATTGCTGAGCGGTCGGCGCGCGGATCGCGCGGAAATGTGTCACGGACGCACGGGAAAGGAATGCCATGGCCTCGGGTGCCGACACCCTGGAGGTGACGCCCCGGCAATTGCGCTGGACGGTACGCGGGCTGATGCTCGGCCTTTTCTGCGGCATCCTGTCCGGCACGGTCGTGGCGGTCGCGCTGCCGCGGGTCGTGGCCGACCTGGGCGGTGGGCAGGCGGCGTACACGTGGGTGGTCTCGGCCAACCTGCTGGCGAGCACGGTGAGCATCCCGGTCTGGGGCGGCCTGGCCGACCGCGCGGGCAGGCGCGCGCTCACGCTGCTCGCGCTGGCCGTGTTCGCCGCGGGCTCCGCGCTGTGCGGCGCCGCCCCGGACGTGCTCACGCTGGTCGCCTGCCGGGCCGTGCAGGGGATCGGCGCGGGCGGGGTGACCGCCATGGCCCAGGTGATGCTGGCCGCGGCGGCCGGGCCGCGTGAGCGCGGCCGGTACAACGGGCACTTCGCGCTGGTCATGGCGGCGGGCACGGTGGCCGGCCCGCCGGTCGGCGGCCTGCTCGCCGAGGCCCCCGGGCTCGGCTGGCGGTGGTGCTTCCTGATCGGCCTGCCCTTCGCCGCCGCGGCGGCGCTCGCGCTGGGCCGCGCGCCGCGGCTGCCCGCACCCGCGCGCCGCGGGCCGGTGGACCTGGCGGGCGCGGTCCTGGTCACCGGTTCCGCCGGGCTGCTGGTCGGCTGGGCGAGCGCGGCCGGTGACGGCTTCGCGTGGCTGTCGTGGCAGTCGGCCGCGCTGGCGGGCGGCGGCCTGGTCCTGGCCGTGCTGTTCGCCCGGCACGCGGCGCGGGCCGCCGATCCGCTGGTGCCGGTGCGCCTGCTCGCCGGCCGTACGGTGGCGGCGGCGGGCGTGGCCTGCCTGGCGGTGGGGACCGCGGTGTTCGCGGCGCCGGTGCTGCTCGGCCAGTACTTCCAGCTCGCCCGCGGCCACTCGCCGGCGGTCGCCGGCCTGCTCACGCTGCCGATGGTCGCCGGGATGCTGGTGGCCACCACCGTGACCGGGCGGCTGACCGCCGCGACGGGGCGGTGGAAGCGGTACCTGGTGCTCGGCTGCGCCCTGCTGGCACTGGGCTTCGCGCTGATGGGCGCGGGCGCGGGACGCGCGCCGCTGTGGGTGCTCGTGCTCGCCATGCTGGCCGGCGGCGCGGGGGCCGGGCTGGCGGCGCAGCCGCTGTTGCTGGCCGTGCAGACCGCCGTGCCGGAGGCCCGGCTCGGCGCCGCGAGCGCGCTGGTGGTCTTCTGCCGGGCGCTGGGCGGCACCTTCGGGGTCTCCGCGCTCGGCGCCCTGCTGGCCGCGCGGCTCACCGCTCACCTGGACGGCGGCGCGGGCACGGAGGCGGCGTACACGGCGGCGTTCGGCGAGGTGTTCGCGTGGGCGGCGCCGGTGGGCCTGCTCGCCCTGGCCTGCGCCCTGCTGATGCGCGAGACGCCGCTGCGGTGACGCGCGAGAACCGCAGCGCTGATGGGTGAGACACCGCCGTGCTGACGCGCGCACGCCCGTTCCGGGCTTCGTCCCGGAACGGGCGTGCGAACATGGACCGTGCGCCTGCTGTCGTGACGGGCAGGGGTGCCGGGAGCGGCCCGGCGTGCGCGGGCCCGCGGAAATGCCGTTCCGCGAGGTGTGCCCGCTGCCGGGCGCTCCCGCTACTTCTGCAGGCCCTTGGCGGTCTCGGCCGCCTTGGCCAGCGCGTCCTTGGCCGAGGCGTCGCCGACCAGCACCGCCTGCACCTGCTCGGCGATGGCGGTCTCGATCTGGGCGTAGCCGGCGTAGCGCCAGAACGGGTTGGCCGACGCCGTCTTGGTGATCTTCTCGGTCCACTCGGTGGTGAAGGTGTCGCCCGCCACCTTGGGGTCGGCCAGGCCGGCGGTGGTGGTCGGCGGCAGCTTCACCTTCTCGAAGAACGACGCCACCGTGGCGGTGTCGGAGGTGGCGAAGGAGGCGAATTCGGCGGCGGCGTCGGCCCCCTCGCCCTCCACCACCGCGATCACGTGCCCCCACAGCAGGGCCTGCGGCGTGTCGCCCGCCTTGAGCACCGGCCGCGCCAGCGGCGCCATCTTGGTTGTCAGCGTCTTGTCCGGGGCCTGGCTCTCCACCACGCCGCGGGCGATGATCGCGTCGTCGTAGAAGGCGGCCTTGCCCTGCGCGAACAGCGCACGGGCGTCGAAGCGGTCCACGTCGGGGGCGATCAGCTTGGCGTCGAAGAGCTTCTTGTACCACTCCACGGCCGCCACCGAGGGCTCGTCGCCCACCGTGATCTCCTCGCCGTCCAGCAGCGGGCTGCCGAAGGTCCTCATCCACGGCAGGATGTCCTTGAGCTGGGCCGCCTTGGTGGCGGCGGCGTACGGCACCACGCCGTCCAGCTTGGCGATCTTGCGCAGCGCCGCCTCGAACTCCTCCACCGTGGCCGGCATGCCGTCCACCCCGGCCTTCTCCAGCAGCTCGGTGTTGGCGATCAGCCCGATCGAGCCGGTCGTCCAGGGCAGCCCGAGCTGCTTGCCGCCGACCTGGCCGCTGGCCAGCGCCACATCGGTGTATCCGCCCTTGCCCGCCACCGGGCCGAGGTCGCGCAGCTTGCCCATCGCGGCCATCGCGCCCAGCCACGCGACGTCGAGCTGAATGGCGCCGGTGAGCTGGTTGCCGCGCAGCTTCAGCGTCACCTGGTTGAGGTACTCGTTGTACGGGAACGACGTCGGGGTGATCGTCACGCCGTTCTTCTTGGCGTAGTCGTCCACGATGGCCTGCACCGCGGCCTTCTGCGCCTCCTCGTTCAGCGACCAGGAGGTGAAGCCGAAGGTCTTGGCTGCCGTGTCGCCCTGGGGGGCGCCCCCGCCGGAGGCGTCGGGGGCGCAGGCCGCCAGCGCCGCCACCCCGAGGGTGGACAGTCCGAGCAGCCGCAGGGCGTCCCGGCGGTTGAGTGTGTTCATTGCTTCTCCTATCCCTTGACGGCGCCGGCCGTGAGCCCGCCCACCAGGTATCGCTGCAGGAACATGAACGCCGCGATCACCGGAAGCGAGACCACGAACGACGCGGCCATGAGGTCTGGCCAGGCGGTTTGGAACTCCCCGAGGTAGGTGTGCACGAGCCCGGGCGGCAGCGTCTGCCGCGCGGGGTCGGCGAGGGTGAGGGCGAAGATGAAGTCGTTCCACGCCCGCACGAACGCGAACAGGCCCGCGGCGATCAGGCCCGGCGCGGCCAGCGGCAGCGCGATCGTGTGCAGGGTGCGCCAGCGGGAGGCGCCGTCGATCGCGGCGGCCTCCATCAGGGTGGAGGGCACCGTGTCGAAGATCCCCTTGAGCATCCACACGCACAACGGCAGCGTGAAGGTGGTGAACGACAGGATCAGCGCGGTGTAGCTGCCCAGCAGGCCGGAGGCGCTGAAGACGGCGTACAGGGTGACCAGCAGCAGCGCCTGCGGGAACAGTTGCGAGGCGAGCACCAGGTGCATCAGCGACCTGCGGCCGCGGTAGCGGAACTTGGAGAACGCGTAGGCCATGTACGCCGAGACGAGCACGCTCAGCACCGCGGTGATCACCGAGACGATGACGCTGTTGAGCAGGTAGCCGAACAGTTGCCGGTTCTCCGCCAGCCGGGTGAAGTGCTCGAAGGTGATCTCGGTCGGGATCAGCGACGGCGGGAAGCTGAAGGCCTTCTCGTCCGGCGTGAGCGCGGTGACCACCAGCCAGTACACCGGGGCCAGGCCGAAGAAGCCGATGACGGCGACGGCGATCCACGCGGCCGCGCGGGAGCGGTTGACCCGCCGGCCGCGCCGGGTGCGGGCGCGCGGCATGGACGCGCTGAGGGTGGCCGTCACTTGGCCTCCTTACGCAGGTAGAACACCATGAGCACGAGCAGCAGCAGCATCCACAGCCCGCCCAGGGCGGTGGCGTGGCCGAGGTCGAAGCCCTTGAACGCGGTGTCGTAGACGGCGACGGCGAAGGTCTTGGTCGCGCCCGCCGGGCCGCCGCCGGTGAGCACGTAGATGGTGTCGAAGTGCTGGAAGTTCCAGATGAACTCCAGCAGGAACACGATCGCGGCGATGCCCTTCATGTGCGGCACGGTGACCGAGCGGAAGCGGCGGATCGCGCCGGCGCCATCGACCGCGGCGGCCTCGTGCAGCTCCTTGGGCATGGTCTGCAGGCCGGCCAGCAGCATGACCATCATCCACGGGAAGCTGGCCCAGGTCTTGGTGATGATCACCGCGGCCATGGCGGTGCCGGGCTGGCCGAGCCAGCTTATCTGGGTGCCGAGCACGCCGTTGAGGACGCCGTAGTTGGCGTTGAAGATCCACAGCCACAGGAACGACACGACCACGCCGGGGATCACCCAGGGGAACAGGAACAGCCCGCGCAGGAAGCCGGGCAGGCCCGCGTTCAGGGCCAGCGCCAGGGCGTACCCCAGCACGAACGGGATCACGGTCGCGCCGAGGGTGAACACCAGGGTGTTGCGCAGCACCGGCCAGAAGTCGCCGCCCAGCAGGTCGGCGTAGTTGGCCAGGCCGACGAACTCACGGCCGGGGCGGACCAGGCTCTGCTCGAAGAACCCGGTGACCAGCGCGGAGAGGAGAGGGTAGGCGATGATCGCGAGGAACAGCGCCACCCCGGGGGCCATCAGTAACCAGGCGAACTGCCCGTCGCTGAGTTTCCTCACGCCGGGCTGCCCATCAGGTGCATGGGGCCGACGTAGCCCAGGCCGATGCTGATGGAGTCGGCGTTCTCGATGATGGTGCGCCCCAGCTCGGCCTCGCGGGCGGGCAGGTCGATCGCCGACAGCGGCCCGGAGATGGAGATCGCGGCCACGATCGCGCCGGAGCGGTCGCGGATCGGCGCGGCCACGCAGGCGCGGCCGAAGGCCAGCTCCTCGATCTCGGTGGCGTAGCCGCGGCCCTGCACGGTGGCCAGTTCCTCGTCCAGCCGCTCGTGGGCGGTGATGGTGCGCGGGGTGAACGGCTGCATGGCGGGCAGCAGCGCCCGGCGCTCCTCGGCGGACAGGCCGAGCAGCAGGCACTTGCCGATGCCGGTGGCGTACAGCGGTTTGCGCTGGCCGGTCAGCACGTACGAGCGCGGCGCCAGCTTGCCCTCGAAGTTGGCCAGGTAGAACATCGAGTCGCCCTGCCGGATCGCCACGTTCACCCCCAGCCCGAGCGCCGCGGCGAGGTCCTGGGCGATCTGCCGCGCCTCGCGGTGCACCGGGTTCTGGTTCAGCGCCACCCCGCCCAGCGTGATCGGCGCGGTGCCCAGCCGGTACAGGCCGCTCACCTCGTCGCGTTCCACGAACTCCAGCGTCTCCAGCGTGGCGAGCAGGCGGGAGGCGGTAGAGGTGCCCAGCCCGGTGGCCTTCGCGACGTCCGACACGCGTAGTTCGGGACGGCCGGTCAGGAACGCCCGCAGCACGGAGATTGCCCGTTCTACGCTCTGATTGTTGCCCTGGTCGGAAGCCATCCTGTCTCCATTGCAATAGGCTTGCACTATGTGGGATCGTGGCGCACATGTCGCAAATAAGTCAAGTGCGATGTTTCCCGGTGAAGATCCGGCACGACGCCGCCTACCTGGGCACGCCCGCGCGCGAGGACGGCTACTTCGTCCGCCCGCCCTGGCGCAGCCTGTACTCCGCCAGGTTCGAGACCCTGCTCGTGGCCATCACCTGCGACGACGGCGTCACGGGATGGGGCGAGGCACTGGCCCCGGTCGCCCCCGAGGTGCCGGCCGCGATCGTGGAACGGCTGCTCGCGCCGGTGCTGATCGGCGAGGACCCGACCCGGGTCCGCCCGCTGTGGGACCGGCTGTCCGGGCTGATGCGTGAACGCGGTCACCTGACCGGGCACCAGGCCGACGCCCTCGCCGCGGTGGACATCGCCCTGTGGGACCTCACCGGCAAGATCACCGGTCTGGGCGTGGCCGAGCTGCTGGGCGGGGCCTTCACCCGCGAGGTGCCGGTGTACGTCAGCGGCCTGCCGCGGCCCACCGACACCGAGCGCGCCGCGCTGGCCGCGGAGTGGGCGGCCAAGGGCGCGAGCATGGTCAAGCTGCACCTCGGCCACGGAGTGGAGGAGGACCTGGCCACGGTGGACGCGGTGGCCGCCTCCGGGCTGAAGGTGGCTGTGGACGCGCACTGGGTCTACGACGTGCCCGCGGCGGCGCGGCTGGCGCGCGGGCTCGCCGAGCGCGGGGCCCTGTTCCTGGAGGCGCCGCTGCAGCCGGAGGACGTGGAGGGGCACCGGGAGCTGGTGCGCCGGGCCGAGGTGCCGATCGCGGTGGGGGAGACGCTGCGCAACCGGTACGAGTTCGCGCACTGGCTCTCGCGCCGGGCGCTCGGGCTGGCGCAGCCGGACGTCGGGCGTACCGGGATCACCGAGCTGATGGCCATCGCCGAGCTGGCCGCGGCCCACCACGTGCCGGTCGCGCCGCACCACTCAACCGGGCTCGGCGTGGCGCTGGCGGCCGGCCTGCACGTCAGCGCGGCCCTGGGCAACCTGGCGTTCTTCGAGTACCAGCCCACCACCTGCGAGGTCGCAGACACGATCCTCACCTCGCCGCTGCCGGGCGGCCCCGCCGGATTCCCGCTACCGCCGGGCCCCGGGCTGGGCGTGGAGGTGGATCTCGACACGATCACGACGATGATGAAGGAGTCATAAGTGCCCCTGTCCGGACTTATCCCGATCCTCGCCACGCCGTTCGCCGCCGACGGCGCGCTCGACCTGCCGAGCCTGCGCCGGCTGACCGAATGGCAGCTCACCGCGGGGGCCGACGGCGTCGCGGTGTTCGGCATGGCGAGCGAGGGCTTCGCGCTCACCACCGAGGAGCGGGCGCGGATCCTGGCGGAGGTGCGCCGGGTGGCGGGCTCTGCCCCGGTGGTGGCCGGCGTCGGCGCCACCAGCACCGCGACGGCCCTGGAGCAGGCGCTCGCCGCCCGCGACGGGGGTGCGGACGCGCTGATGGTGCTGCCGCCGTACTTGGTCAAGGCCACGGCCGGGCAGCTCGTGGACTTCTACGCCGAGATCGCCGCGCGCAGCGGCATCGAGGTGATGGTGCAGGACGCGCCGGGCGCGACCGGGGTGAGCATGCCCGAGTCGCTGATCGTGGAGCTGAGCAAGCTGGACGGCGTCACCTCCGTCAAGGTCGAGGCCCCGCCGACGGCGCCCAAGGTCGGCGCGGTGGCCGCCAAGGTCGGCGGCGACTTCGCCGTCTTCGGCGGCCAGAACGCGCTGTTCTGCCTGGAGGAGTACGCCCGGGGCGCCGTCGGCACCATGCCCGCCTGCGAGTTCACCGACCTGCTCGCCCTGATACTCAGGGCCCCGGAGCGAGGCCGTACGGCCCAGGACGCCTTCGCCCGCCTGCTCCCGCTGATCCGCTTCGGCATGCAGCCCGGCATCGCCTGGGCGGTGCACAAGGAGGTGCTGGTACGCCGCGGCCTGATCGAGACGGCGACCGTACGCTCCCCGGCCCAGCCGCTCGACCCCGGCAGCCTGGCCGCCCTGGACGAGGTGCTGGCCGCCCTGCCCGAGCTGGCGGCCGGATGACCGCCCTGCTCGCCGGGGGCGAGTCCCCCATCGGCCTGGCCATCGCCGAGGCGCTGGCCCGCGACGGCCACCGCGTCGTCGGCGCCGGCCTGGCCCCCTGCGCCGACCCCGTCTACACCCGCTACGAGACCGCCGACCTGTCCGACCCCGAGCGCGCCCGCGAGGTGGTGGCCACGGCCCTGGACACCTTGGGCGGCCTGGACGTGCTGGTCCTGGCCACCGCCGCCATGCCGGTGGCCCCGGTCACCGCGACCACCGACGAGCAGTGGCACACCGCCCTGCGCGCCACCCTGGACGTCGCCTTCAACCTGTGCCGCGCCACCCTGCCGCACCTGCGCCGGGCCGTGGTGGCGGTGGGCTCCGTCAACTCCTTCCTGTCGGCCCCGGGCCTGCCCGCGTACGCGGCGGCCAAGGGCGGCCTGGACGCCCTGATGCGCCAGATCGCGCTGGAGTACGGCGCGAGCGGCATCCGGGCCAACGTCGTCGCCCCCGGCCTCATCGGGGGAGAGGACCTGGAGAACGCCGCCGAGGGCTACCCGGTGGGCCGCACCGGCACACCCCGGGACGTGGGGGAGGCGGTGGCCTTCCTGGCCTCCCCGGCCGCGTCCTTCATCACCGGCGTCACCCTGCCGGTGGACGGCGGCCTGTCGATCGCCTCCCCGGCGGCGTACCTGCGGCCGGACCTCCGCGCCCGCTTCCCGCGCATCCCGGAGAATCGGACATAATCTACAAAGTAAAGGCGATCGGCCAATGATCCCCAAACTCAACTAACCCCCAAAAACCAGCAAGCAACGGCAAAGGGCCTCGCTTCGCTCGCCAGGAGGTCCGGCACGCATGATCGGCGTCGCCCCGGCTGCCGGTCGCCAGGGCGGCCGGGGCGACGCCGCGGTCGAGCCTGCGGCGGCGGTGCCCGCGGCCGCCGCGTATCCGCCCGGTGCGGAAGCGGCCGGAGGTGGTGACCGGCCTGACATTCCGAGGTGCTGTGTCGTCGTAGCGGTGAGAAACCACGACTCGACACCGAGCGAACGGAAGGGATGGGCGGCGATGGCAACGCAACGCGAGGCGGACGAAGCCGAGATCAGGCAGCACATCGACAGGTTGGTCGCGGGAATCCGAGCCAAGGATCTTGAGGGCTTGAAGCGGCTTTACGCGACGGACGTCGTGTCCTTCGACGTCGAGCCGCCGCTGCGGCATGTCGGGATAGCGGCGAAATTGAACAACTGGACGAAGGTGTTCACGCTCTTTGAGGATGTGACCTACGAGGTTCGCGACCTGACGGTCACCGTGGGCGACGATGTGGCCTTCGGGCATGGCTTCGGCCGGCTCAGCGGCACGCTGAGGAATGGGACGGCGACGAACGGCATGTGGGTGCGGGGCACTTTCTGCTTTCGGAAGATCGACGGCGGTTGGCTGATCGTGCACGACCAGGTCTCTGTGCCACTCGATATCGCGAGCGGCAAAGGAGTGACCGACCTGGAGCCCTGACGAGCCGCAGTGACCGGGGACGTTGCTGCTACCGGTAACGCCCCAGTTCGCACTGACTGGGGCGTTGAACGGCACGCACTCCCGGCGGTCAGCGGCCGTACGCCTCCAGCAGCCGCAGCCACACCTCCGAGACCGTGGGGAACGCCGGGACCGCGTGCCACAGCCGCTCCAGCGGAACCTCGCCGACGATCGCGATCGTCGCGGCGTGCAGCAGTTCTGCGACGTCCGGGCCGGCGAGCGTGAAGCCGACGATCACTTTCCGGTCCTCGTCGACGACCATGCGGGCGTGTCCCCGGTATCCGTCGGCGTGCAGGGCGGACCCGGCGACGGCGCCCAGGTCGTAGTCGAGGACGCGGATGCGTACCCCGGCGGCCTCGGCCGCGGCCGCGGTCAGCCCCACCGACGCGATCTCCGGTTCCGTGAAGACCACCTGGGGCACCGCGCGCTCGTCGGCCGTGGCCACGTGCCGGCCCCAGCGGTCGTCCTCGATCGCTTCGCCCTTCGCGCGCGCCACGATGACGTCGCCGACCGCGCGGCCCTGGTACTTGCCCTGGTGGGTCAGCAGCACTCGTCGGTTGACGTCACCGGCGGCATACAGCCACCCGTCGCCGATCGGCCTCCCGTCCTCCCCGAGCACTCGCAGCGTGTCGTCCACCGTCAGCCAGGTGCCCGGCGTCAGGCCGACGGCGCCGAGACCGATGTCCTGGGTGTTCGGTGTCCGGCCGATCGCCACCAGAACCTCATCGGCCTCGACCTGTTCGCCGTCGGTCATCGTGATGTGCACCGTTCCGGCCTCGTCGCGGTGCACCGATGCGGCCTCCGCGCCGAGGCGTACCGACACACCGGCCTCCCGCAACGACTCGGTGACGCGTTCGCCGGCGAACGGCTCGGCCAGCGGCAGCACACCGTCACGGGCCAGCATCGTCACCGAGGACCCCAGGGCGGCGAAGGCGGTGGCCATCTCCGACGCCACCACGCCGCCACCGATGATCGCGAGCCGGGCGGGGACCGCGCTCGCGGCGGCCGCCTCGCGGCTGGTCCACGGCGCGGCCTCGCGCAGGCCGGGAACGTCCGGCAGCAGCGCGCCGCTTCCGGTCGCGATGACGACCGCATGGCGGGCCGTCAAGGTGACCGGGACGCCGTCGTCGCCGGTCACCTCGACCACGTTCGCGGACACGATCCGGCCGTGACCGCGGTGCAGTGCGATCCCGGCCGAATCGAGCCAGCCGACCTGGCCGTCATCCTTCCAATGCGAGGCGAAGGAATCCCGGCGGCCCAGCACGGCGTCCGCGTCGAGACCGCCGGTCACCGCCTCGCGCGCTCCCGGCACCTGGCGCGCCGCCCGCAACGCCGCCGCGCTGCGCAGCAGCGCCTTGGTCGGCATGCAGGCCCAGTAGGAGCATTCCCCGCCGACGAGCTCGCGCTCGACGATGGCGGCGCTGAGCCCGCCCCGCACCACCCGGTCGGCGGCGTTCTCCCCGACCGGTCCGGCCCCGAGGACGACGACGTCGTACGTGTTGCCGTAAGTACTACCGTCCATGTCAGTTCCCCTTCGCGGCGCGGCCGAGGCGGAAGGCCGAGATGAGGAAGAAGATGCCGCCGGGGATGGCGTAGCCGGCCGCGTTGATCAGTGTCGGGTTGTCCGCGGAGGCGCCGACGATGAACGACGCACCGGCGAGTACCGAGATGCCGCCGCTGATGATCATCGGCCACTGGCCGCCCATCGTGCGGCGAGTGACGCCCACGATCAGTTGGACCAGCCCGGCCACGACCGCCCAAGCGCCCCACACGCGCAGCACCGCCGGGATACCGGAGGCGCAGGCGATGGCCACGCCGATGGCGGTGATCAGGCTGACCGCGATGTTCACGTACAGCAGGGCAGGTGATCCGGTGGCGCGCGACGCGCGGGCGTCGATGACGGCAGCGGCCACGTCGAACAGCGGGTAGAGCACGAGCAGAGTGATCGCGACCGGGCCCAGGTTCGAGGCGGTCGTGAACATCGCGAGGGCCCAGACGATGGCGAACGCGAACCGGACGAAGTACAGCCGCCGCAGTGCGGACGCGGTCCCGGAGATACCGGGCGAAGCAGCGATGGTGCTCATGATGAGCCTTTCAGTGGATGGGTGATGCGGAAAGCGGTTCAGCGCCGATGGCGCTGCGCGACGCCCTGCTCGCGGCGGCCACTGGTGCGTACGTGAACACGACGAGCCGCCGCTGGACCTCCCCGCGAGACCGAACGTTCTGTCTCGCCACAGCATGGCGACCTGTGGCTCAAACTGTCAAGACCGAACGTTCTACCTACTAGGATGGCGGCATGTCCGTCCGACCCGAAGCCCGGCCGTCCGAAGCGCGGTCCCGGCTGCTCAACACGGCCACCCGGCTCTTCTACGCAGAGGGCATCCACGCCGTCGGCATCGATCGCATCGTCGCCGAAGCGCAGGTGACGCGGGCCACCCTCTACCGGCACTTCCCCGGCAAGGAGGACCTCGTCCTCGCCTACCTGAACGAGGTCGACCGGGCCATGCGGGGTCAGGCGGACGCGGCCGTCGCCGCCGGACTGCCGCCCGCCGACACCATCCGGGCCCTCAGCAAGTCGATCGCCCAGAGCATCCAGTCTCCCGGCTTCCGGGGATGCGCCTTCCTCAACGCCGCCGCCGAGTATCCCGACCCCGAGTCCTCGGTGCACAAGGCCGTGCTCGCCCACCGCCAATGGTTCCTGGACACCGTCACGGAACTGCTGGCCAAGATCCAGAAGACCGGCGCCGAGCCCGCCGCCCGCCACTTCGTGATGATGCGCGACGGCGCCATGGCCGCCGGCTGCCTGTTCGACCCGGTGCTGATCTGCGAGACCTTCCTGCGCGGAGTCGACAGGCTCCTACAGGTATATGCCGTCACCGACTACAGCGGACCGGCGGGCGCCTGAAGCGCAGTCCTCCGCTGCGGCGTGGCACGGCTGACGTTCGTGATCGCGCCTCGGCGGAGAAGGCGTCCGCGTCGGCCGCCTTCCACGCCCATCGAGGTCGGCCGCGCGAGGTGTGGCGTCAGCAGCGGCGGCGGTGCCCGCCGGGGAATTCCAGCCTGGCGTTGGAGGGCAGAGCGCTTGGACGGCGCCGCCACGGATTGCGCTGCAGGTGCCCGGGCGAGGTTCGGCGGCGCCGGGCACCTTCACGCCATCAGTCACAGCGCCCTTGGGCGTCGCCGTCCTCGCGCTGGTGGCCGCGCCGCGCGTCGCGGTCGAAGATGCCCATGATCTCGCACGGCCCGCTTTCGGCGCCGATGGCGTGCGGCATCATCGTGGGGAATTCGGCGGCCTGGTTGGCCTCAAGGCGGAAGCGGCGGTGGCCCAGCATGAGGACCGCCGTACCGGACAGGACGACAAGCCATTCCCGGCCCGGGTGGGCGCGCATGCGGGCGGGGTTGTCGGGCGGCGGCTCGGTCAGGCGCTGGCGCATCACGGTCATGCCGGGGACGCCCTTGATGGGCCAGCGCATCAGGCCGTGGGCGCCGTCGATCATCGGGCTGGTGACGACGTCGTCGGTGGCGGTCTCGACCAGTTGGTCGAGGGTGGTGTCCAGGGCGCGGGCGAGGGTGACGAGCTGATCCAGCGCGAGGCGGCGCTGGCCGTTCTCGATGCGGCTGAGTGAGGACTGGCTGAGCCGGGCGCGGGTGGCCAGCTCCTCCAGGGACCAGCCCTGAGCGACTCGCAGGGCGCGGATGCGTTTGCGTACGAGGCTGTCCAGGTCTCCATCTTCTTGCTTCATAGGCAACATCTTATGCTCGCGATGCAATGCGAGGTTATCGTCGCATGCAGACGGCCCGGATCGGCTGGGGCCATGCACGAAGGAGAGGGGGCCAGGACATGTCTGTGCGGAGTTCCGCATATGCGACCGACATACTGCCGGCCGACACCGTCCACGTCGTGCTGGACGGCACGGCGCCCCACACCGACGTGCCGGGGGTGTGGGTGGCCGGCAACGCCACCGGCCTGACCGCCCAGGTGGGCGCCTGTGCCGTGGCCGGCTCCCGCGTCAACGCCCTGCCGGCCACCGCGGACACCGACACGGCGCTCGCCGCCGTCGAGGGCGGTCCTGTCACCGTCTGACGTCCGCGCCCCGATCGGCCCGCGTCGCCGGGCGCGCCATCCTCCTGGCGCATCCGCGGACGCAGGCGCCTTCCCCGGCTCATCGTGGCGCGGACCTCGCCTGCCCTTTTGACCTGCCTTTTCGAGAGGAATTCATGAGCACGCACCAGCCCGCACAGGGGGCAACCGCCGAAGCAAGCGGCGGGGGCGCGCCGGACGCGCGCCAACTGCGCACCATCCTGATCGCCGTCTGTATCGCGTTGATGGCGGTCATCGCCTCGGTGACCGGGCTGAACGTCGCCCAGCCAGACATGGCTGTCGAATTCGGCGCCTCACAGACCACCATCCTGTGGATCATCAACATCTACACCCTCGCCCTGGCCGCTCTGCTGCTTCCGCTCGGCACGATCGGTGACCGGCTGGGCCGCAAGCCCATGCTGGTCACCGGGCTGATCGTCTTCGGGGCCGCCAACGCGCTGGGGGGCCTGGCCCCGTCATCCGAGGTCATGATCGCCGCCCGGGTGCTCAGTGGCGTGGGCGCGGCGATGATCATGCCGATCACCCTTGCGGTGATCACCTCGACCTTCCCCGACGAGCAGCGCGGAAAGGCGATCGGCGTGTGGACCGGCGTCGCCGGAGGCGGCGGCATCATCGGCATGTTCCTGTCCGCCCTGCTCGTGGACGTGGCGGACTGGCGGTGGCTGTTCGTGCTGCCTGTCGTCCTGGTCCTCGTCTCGCTCGGCATGATGCGGTCCGTGCCGAACTCCCGCGAGCACTCCGCGCACCCCTTCGACGCCGTGGGCGCTGTGACCTCCGTCCTCGCCGTGGGAGGCCTCATCTTCGTCTTGCAGGAAGGCCCGGAGCGCGGCTGGAGCGACCCTGTCACCCTGGCCGGTCTCGTCGTCGGTCTGGTGGCCCTGATCCTCTTCATGGCCTGGGAGCTGCGCCGTGGGGACGCCTCCCTGCTGGATGTGCGCCTCTTCCGCGAGCGCGGCCTGGCCGGCGGCTCCATCACGCTGCTGGCGGTCTTCGGTGTCCAGGCGGGTGTCTTCGTGGTCCTCTTCCCGTTCCTCCAGGCCGTCCTCGGCTGGTCGGGACTGCTGTCCACCCTGGCGCTGATGCCCATGGCCGTACTGATGATGATGACCTCCGGCTTGGCGCACACGCTGACGGCGCGTATCGGCGCCCGCTTCACCATGGCGGCGGGAATCGCGTTGTTCGGCACCGGCCTGGCCCTCATGGCCGGCATCGTCTCCGTCGACGGCGGCTACCTGTCCATCCTGCCCGGCATGCTCGCCATGGGCATCGGCATGGGCCTGTCGATGACCCCCTCCACCGAGGCCATCACCAGCTCCCTGCCGCGGGAGAAGCAGGGTGTCGCCTCCGCGCTCAACGACATCACCCGCGAGTTCGGCAC
The DNA here is from genome assembly GCF_014202315.1 of Thermocatellispora tengchongensis. Lineage (GTDB taxonomy): Bacteria > Actinomycetota > Actinomycetes > Streptosporangiales > Streptosporangiaceae > Thermocatellispora > Thermocatellispora tengchongensis. Next base: position 88,318 of record NZ_JACHGN010000031.1, read on the forward strand.
CGCACTCGGCGTCGCCCTGCTCGGCGCCCTCCTGGCGAGCGGCTACCGCAGCGCCATGGATGACAGGCTCGGCGGCATCCCTCACGACGCGGCGGACGCTGCACGCCAGGGCGTCGCCAACGCCATCGAGGCCGCAAGCACTGCCGGCTCCCATGCACAGGCGCTGGTCGATGCCGCCCGGCAGTCCTTCGTCGAGGGCTGGCAGCAGGCCATGTGGGCAGGTGTCGTCGTCATGGGCGTCTTGTTCGTCTACACCGCCGTCCGCGGCCCGCAGAACAAGCCCGCCACCTCGGCGGACAAGGAGAAAGCCCCCGAAGACCGACACCCCCGGGTGACCGCGTAAGAGCGGAACCGGCTCGCGCAGGGCTGCTCCGGCCAGTGGGCGGGTGCCAAGCACGCCTGGCACCCGCCCACACTCGCGTGACACCGCCGCCACCCGATCATCCCCGTGACTGTCCACGTTTCGCGCGAACGCCCCTCTGGCTCACCAGCGCGAATGTGATGGATGTGCGCCTGAAAACGCAACAGCGGCCGCTCACCGGGGGTTAGCCTCCAGGGACGAATCGGCCAGCGAGGCTCGATCGTCGGAGTTCACAAGCCCCCGTCGTCCTGGTTCCGCTGTTCAGTCGGAAAGAAGATCGCGCTGATCACATGCGGTCGACGCCTCGGTGCGGGCCCGTTCCCCGCCCGGGCTCTGAGCACCTCCAGCAACTCACCCGCCACCTCCTCCATTTCCTCCGGGCTGAGCCACAACATCCCCTGCCGATACCCCACCCGATCCGCGGCCGGATCGGCTCCCGGCCGATCGAGATAGGCGTTGAACTCGGCGAGCAGCGCCGCCATGGCCACCGCGAACCCGTGACGGTGGTCCTCGTTCGACATGGCCTGGGCCGTGTCGGGGTCGATGTGAAGGGCATCGCGCCGGAGGCGGTAGTGGCGCTCGATCATCCCGCGCACCCGCTGCTCGCTGGCGACTTCCAGCAGCCCGGCGTCGGCGAGCATGCCGACGTGCCGGTACAGGGTGGTCTTAGGCACATCGGGCAAGCTCTCGCACAGGTCGGACGTGGTCCGGGTGCGCCCACCCGACAGCGCCCACATGATGCGCAGCCGGACCGGATGCAAGATCAGCTCAAGCGTATCCACAGGCCAATTCTCCCATAGATGGTACTGTTCCCAAACTTGGTACAAATGGAGAGGGTGTCGATGACCACGCACACGACCACACCGCCGGCCCGACTCAGCGCCGCAGCGGTGATCCCCCTGTGCACGCTCGATCCGGCCGCCGCACTGGACGACCTGGAATGGCTGGACGAGACGATCGGGAACGCGCGGGTGGTGGCGATCGGCGAGAGCGCGCACTACAACCGCGAGTCCTACGAACTGCGCCACCGCCTCCTGCGCTACCTGACCGAGCGGCACGGTTTCGGCGCCTACGCGATGGAGACCGGTTACACGGAGGGATGGCAGGCTGACGCCTGGGTCCGCGGCGGCAACGACGATCGGCTCGGTGAGGTCATGGCAGGCGGTCTGACCTCGCTGATGGGCCTGTGGCGGCAGATGGGCAGCCACCTGGAGTGGATGCGCAGGCACAACGCCTCCGCCGAGCGCCCAGTCGGCTTCTACGGCATTGACCTGGGGGGCCAAAACGCCTCCCTGATCCCCGCCTTGGACGCCGTGCTCGCCTTCCTCGCGCAGGCCGATCCCGGCTTCGAGGCCGACCCGGCCATCCGGGAGACAGCCTCGGCCTTCTCCGCGACGTCCCCGTTCGTCGCGCCCGCGACCATGGCCGCCTACGCGCAGCTTCCGCCTGAGACCAAGAACGCGCTGACAGCGGGCCTCGCCGGCCTCGCCGCGCGCATGAAGGGCCGACGTCTGGAGTACGTCAGGCGCACCACCGCCGAGGCATACGAGCGCGCGCTGCGCTCCATGCGCCACGCGTTCACCCTGGACTCCGTCATCCGAGGCATGACCAGCGGTGACCATCAAAGCGTGCTCTACAACCGCGACGCCGAGATCGCCGACACGGTCGAAGCGATTCTGCGCAGGCATGACCAGATCGTCCTGGCCGCCCACAACGCCCACATCCAGCGCGGGCCCGCCGTACTCCCAGGCATGAACCCAGTGACCCCGATGGGCATGCACCTGGCAGACCGGCTGGGCGAGGACTACCTGGTCATAGGCGCCACGTCGGGAACTGGCCACATGCTCAACTCCGACGCCGCCGCGTTCATGGCCGGCACCCTCTTCGCGCCGATGCCCGCCCCCGAGCCCGGCAGCCTCGACGCCCTCATGCACGCCAGCCACGGCGGCCCCTACGCCATCGACCTACGGCGGCTGTCGCCCGCCGACGCCGACGCCGTCAGGAGCGCTACCGTGCAACGCGCTGGTCTCGGCGCGTTCTACGCGCCGGTAAACGCGCTGGACGCGTACGACATCGTCGTCCACCTGCCACACGTCACCGGCGCCGACCCCGATGAGACCGCACTGGCCCGCTCCCCCCAGGAGGTACGGGAGGCGTTCTCCCGCTACAAGCCCCAATAGGGGTCAGCAACCGACCTGGCACCAACCGCCAAAGGCCCGAGCTGGGAAATCAGCTTCCCGCTTCCAGCTCTGCTCGCACCGTTGGCTGTTCGACGGCAGGGCCTGTCGCGAGTTCGGGGACGTACTTGTAGATGGTCGAGCGGCCGACGCCGAGCAACCGGGCGATGGAGGAGACGGTGTTCTCCGGCCGGGTGAGCAGGTCGCGGGCGTGCCGGATCTGCTCGGCCGTCATGGCCGGCGGACGGCCCAAGCGCTGACCGCGGGCGCGGGCGGCGGCCAGGCCCTCGTGGGCGCCTTCCACGATGAGCTCGCGGATGAACTCGGCGAGCGCGGCGAAGACGTGGAAGACGAGTCGGCCGCCGGGGGTGGTGGTGTCGAGAGCTTCCTTCAGGGACCGGAAGCCAACGCTGCGGCGGCGCAGGTCGGCGACGATCGTAATGAGGTCCTGCAGGGAGCGAGCGAGCCGGTCGAGCGAGGGGACCACGAGGGGTCACCGGCGCGCAGGTAGTCCAGCGCCTTGGCGAGCTATTGCGGTCGGTGTTCTTGCCGCTCAGCTTGTCGGCGAAGATGCGGATGCAGCCGAGGCTTCGAGCGCGAGTCTGCCGATCCAGGCGCTGATCGCGGATGGAGACCCGGGCATAGCCGACGAGCGCGCCGGTGAGGACTGCGGGTTCGGCGCCAAGAAGGCCGCCGGCCGCCAGCCGGACTACTGACGAACTTGACCGGCAGAAGGATCGCGGTCAGGGCGGTGCCAGCACCAATGCCCGGGAGACCACCAAGCAACTAGACAACCTTCTTCCTCACGGCGTGATTCGCCAACGCGGCAGCGCCTCCGACAACCTGTCCGACCCGCGCTCCACGTGCCAGTACACCAAGATCCCGCGACCGCCATACCGCGAGTGCCACTCGGTGAACAGGTTCTGATCCCATGCCCGGAAATGCGTGGAGTCGGAGGCGACCGCCGTCGAGCCCTGCCCCCGCAGGCCAGCGTCGCGGGTGGCGAAGGTGGCGTTGGCGATCTCGACCGCGATGGTGCGGGCCACCTCCGGGATCAGGTACCGGCGGCGCACGTAGCGCAGGTCCTCCTCGCTGTGGTCGTGGGCGCCGGAGATCACCTGCCGGATGCCGCAGTTGGTGCCGTAGGCGTAGATGACCAGCATGAGCCGCTCGGCGAGCACCTCCGGGCTCATGTGGCCGGTGCCGGTCGCCGCTGTCACCTTGGCCAGGCAGCCGGTGCGCAGGATCGCCTCCTTGAGGATGTCGATCAGCGGGACCGCGCTCCACCGGCGGGCCACCTCGAGCAATCCCGGAAACCGAGATGGTCGCGGATCTCACCGCGATGACGCTCAATCGTCCGGCCTGACCAGTCGTACAAGCCTAAGCTGCTGGGCGACGTCTTGGTCTGCTTCGCGACGTAGTCGACCACATCGTCAGGAAACTCCGCTCGCCCGCGCGGGAAGCGCCCGTGCTGCGTGAAGTACTTCAGCAACAGCGCAAAGGCCAGACGTGTGCCTTCCTGCTTCGCGCTGACCAGGCCGACCTCATCACTCAGCACAGTCCAGTGCTCGATGAGTTCATCCATGCCAAGCGGCGGACGTTCCATGCCCATAGATCCGCGCCGGGCCCTCCGGCATTACAGAAGGTCAGGCTAAGGATCTTCGAGGTTTGGCGGCCTATGACACGTTGGTTATCGGCACCCCAACACCTCGTGCCGGAGGCGGAACATGCCTTCGAGCAGCCATGGCGGCAGCTCACCCGCACGGCCTGCGACGATCCGCTGCCCGCTCTCCGCCATCGGCCGATCCTCGGCGGGCCCCCTCGGTGCCCCTGACTCGCCCCCGTGCTGCGGCAAGGATCGACTCCTCACGTTCCCGCGACAGCCCGTCGCGGGTGGCGGGGTACTCGCGGCTGAGCCGGTCGAACGCCTCGCCCAGGAAACGCAGGTCGGGGGAGCGGTTCGCGGCGATGGCGCCGAGGCCCTCGGGCGTGGGCGCCCGGAAGGCGGCCCAGGCGCGGGCGGCGAGCCGTAGCGCGTCCGGGGTCAGCCGGGCGCACGCCTTCGTCGCGGGCAGCTCGCGCAGTTGTCCGGCGGTCAGCTGGCCGAGGCCGCCGAAGCGGGCGATGCCCGGGTATTCGCCGATGCGGATCAGGGTGACACGCTGCGCCGGCACGTCGAGATCGGCGAGACGGGCGAGGATCTGGATGATCTGCAACTGGTCGTACAGATCGGCCTCGAACCACAGCACGTACTCGCCGTCCCGGTTGGCCTTCAGGGTCCTGTCCCGCTCGGCGAACATCGCCATGGCCTCGCCGCGGTCGTCGGCGTCCGCCTGGATGAGGAAGGCGGCCCGGATCCGGCGAAGCTCCTCGGGGCCGACCGCGGGCACCGGGCCTTCGTGCAGGACGTCGCGCCAGTACAGCACGCGCCGGGCGATCCCGGTTCCGGGCAGGTCCGTGGCATCGCCGTTGCTGACGTGCAACGCCGCGGCCATCCAGTCGTCGGCGGGGCCGCGGGCGGTCGCGTGGGATTCGCCGGTCTCGGCCGCGCGGGCGCGGACGCGCTGCTCGAGATCGGCCTGCTCGGTCATGATCCTCTCCCACCCTGGCGTCGGCCGAAACGGGGGCCTTCCATCGCCTTCATAGAGACCCGGCTGGGCAGGATCTGCCGGGAGGTGTCAGTCCTTGGTCAGGCTACCATCCGAGGAAGTCGTTGCAGATCGGTTCTCCTGGCCGGGATCCCGCCCGAGACGGTGTGGTCTCACGATCTGGGGGCGAGTTCGGGGAAGGCGCGGTGGACGGCGATCGGGTTGGCGTACTCCTCCCAGCTACGGAGCTTTCCGCGCAGCCAGTCGAACCGGAAGACGTACGTGTTGCGGTACGGCGTGCCACCTGTCGTGCGGAAGTCACCGCGCGCCTGCACGAAGGTGGTCGCGCCGTCGGCGGTCACGCTGATCCGGCGGTCCACGAATCGTACGGTACGGGTGATCGTCTCCAGCTTGCCGACTCGCGCCAAGAAAGCGTCCTTGCCCTCGACGCGTACGACGTCGCCGGGATCGCCGGTCGCTGTCATCGGCACTGACCAGACGACGTCGTCGTCGAGCATCGCCGTGAGGCCGGCCCGGTCGCCGTTCTCCAGCAGGTCGAGAAAGCGCTCCGTGGCGGCGATCGGATCGGCTTCGGCGGGCATGATCTCTCCTAGGGCACTCATCGCCGTGACGTCAGCCCGCAAGCCGCGGGGCCAGCCACGCCCCGATACGGGCGACGGCGTCATCGGCCTCGGGCATGTTCCCGGCGGACATCTGGAACACATGCTGCATCTCCGGGAACACGTCGAGGCGGACGTCGACACCCGCCGCCCGAAGCCGCTCGTCGAGCCTGGTCGAGTCGTCGAGCAGCACCTCGTGGTCGCCGACCTGCACGTAGATCGGCGGCAGGCCGGACAGGTCCGCGTGCAACGGCGACACGGTGGGATCGCGGAAGCCGCCCCCGGGGAGGAACGCCTCGGCCGCGTGCCTGCTGCCCTGAGCGGTGATCAACAGGTCCACGTCGGCACGTGTCTTCAACGACTCACCCGATCCCTCAAGGTCCACCCACGGCGACAGCAGGACGGCCGCGGCCGGCGGCGGCACACCGTCCGCGCGGAGCCGGAGCAGCGTGAGCATCGTCAGCCCACCGCCTGCGGAATCACCCGCCATGGCGAGCCTGGCGGGGTCGTGACCGGCCTCGAGGAGCCAGCGGTATGCGGTAACGGCGTCCTCGACCTGGGCCGGGTGGGGGTTCTCCGGAGCGAGCCGGTAGTCGATGGCCAGGCTCCGCACGCCGACGGCCTTGGCGATGTGGCCGATCAGCCACTTGTGGCTGTTCACCGAACCCATCATGTAGCCACCGCCGTGGAGGAAGAGCAGCGTTCCCTCGCCGGTCGCGTCGGCCGGCTCGATCCACTGCCCCGGGATGCCGGCGACGTCGGCCGGGGTGTAGGTGACACCGGCAGGCTCGGCCGTGAGCGCGCCGAACTGCTCGCCTGCGGCGCGCATCTCCTCGATCGTCAGCCGCGTCCCCGTGGCCCGCTCCTTGAGCTGCCGCAGGAAGGCGAACGTTGCTTGTGCCTCGGTGCTGGTCATCGACGTGCTCCTGATTGGTCGTGGCTGTGTCAAGTAGTCGGGCCGGCGTCCGGAACGCGGGTGGTCGTGTCCGCGCGACACGGTCATGGCACGCGCCCGGCGGCGCCGGTCACGGGCGGAATTCCAGCCCTTCGAACCGGCCAGAGGTGCGCCACTCGTCGATGTAGGAGAGGAATCCGGCCGGACCCATCGGGTGCGGGGTCATGCTCAACCTGTGCGCGCGTGACTCGGGCCGGCCCTCGTTGTTGTAGAAGCCGGGCGTGCACTCGGCTCCGCCGATGAATCCCACCGGCGCCGACTCGATCGCCTCGACCCACGCCCGCTCCGCGTCCTCGGACGTCTCGACCTCGCCGGCGCCGACCTGCTCGGCATGCGTGACGACCGCGGCCAGGGTGAGGCTCGCCTCGGTGTAGTTGCTCGTCACGTTGATCGGGAAGCCGAGCCCCTGGCGGAAGCCGACGATGAACAGGTTCGGGAAGCCGCGGGTGTACATGCCCTGGAAGGTCTCCATCCCGTCGGCCCATTTCTTGGCGAGCGCCAGTCCGTCGCGGCCGATGATCTCCAACGCCCCGCTGCTCGTGTAGTCGCGGCCGAACTCGAAACCGGACGCGTAGATGATGCAGTCAAGGTCGTAGTGGACGCCGGCCGCCCACACGCCGGCCTCGTCGATGCGCTCGACCCCCTTGCCGTCGGTGTCGACGAGGTGGACGTTGGGGCGGTTGAACGTCTGCAGGTACTCATCGTGGAAGCAGGGCCGCTTGCAGAGCAGGCCGTACCACGCCTTGAGGCGCGCGGCCGTCTCGGGGTCGGTGACGATCGCGTCGACCCGCCGCCGGATCTCCTCGGTCTTCTCGTCGTCGACGTCCTGATACGCCTTGGCGAACGCCGCGGGGTCGAACTCCTCCGGCACGCGACCGCCGTTGATCTCGACCCACCGATCGCGGATCCGCTTCCCGAGATCGGTATGCCCGTCGTCGACATAGTCGACGTCGGTGAAGCCGCCGGTCTGGAGGGTGACGAAGTTCACCAGCCACTCCTTCTGCCAGCCCGGGCCGAGCGTCTTGAACCATTCGGGGTCTATCGGCCGGTTGTTCCGCTCATCGACCGTCGAGGGCGTGCGCTGAAAGACGAACAACTCCTGGGCATCACGCCCGAGCGGCGGCACGCACTGCACCCCGCTCGCCCCGGTACCGATGATCCCGACCCTCTTGCCGGCCAGCTTCGTCATCGGGGCGCCCTCGGGGGTGCCGCCCGTGTAGCCGTAATCCCAGCGCGAGGTGTGGAACGAGTGGCCGGCGAACGTCTCCAGCCCAGGGATCCCCGGCAGCTTCGGGCGGTCCAGCGGCCCTGTTCCGGCCGCCACGTACTTGGCGGTGATCCGGTCGCCGCGATCGGTCGCGACGACCCAGTGCTTCCCGTCGTCGTCCCAGGTCAGGCTGGTCACCTGGGTGGAGAAGACGGCCTTGTCGTAGAGGCTGTAGTGCCGGCCGATCCGCCGTGCGTGTTCGAAGATCTCAGGGCCGAACGCATACTTCATCGACGGCATGTAGCCCGTCTCTTCCAGCAGCGGGAGGTAGATCATCGCCGCGGTGTCGCACATCGCGCCCGGGTAGCGGTTCCAGTACCAGACACCCCCGAAATCCCCGCCGCTCTCGATGATGCGGAAGTCGTCGATGCCGGCGTCCCGCAGACGCGCGCCGACGCACAGGCCGGCGAACCCGCCGCCCACCATCGCCAGCGTGACGTGCTCGGTGATCGGCTCACGCTCCACCCAGGGCGTGTACGGGTCGTCCTTCCAGTGGGCGAACCGGCCCGTCGGCGCGATGTACTGGTCCGAGCCGTCGGGCCGGATCCGTTTGTCGCGCTCCTCGCGATACTTCGCCCGTAGAGCCTCGCGGTCCCGTTGCTCGAACATGCCACTCACCATTTCTGGTGCCCTCCTGGAGTTGCGCTGCTGCTTCTCGCCATCGACGTGCCGTTCACTGGGGAGCGCAGTCGTGACGTGTGCCAACGCCGTGACGCCGGTCACACAGTTGGTAAGTGTGGACTCACTTACCAACGACCGTCAAGGGAGGGTTTCCGGCCGATACCGGGGCATGACGGTCTCCCGGGATAGACCGATGGCGCAGGTACGGCGGGCGGCCTCGGCGCGGACTCGCCGGCGCCACAACGTGCCGGGCCGGTACGCTCGTACCTCTGCCGCGGGCACTACGGATAGGATCCGAGCCGTGAAGACGGCCAAAGGACGGCGAGCACGCCCGTGACAGAACTCGGCGCGAAACGCGGCTCTGAGCGATCCGAACCGGTTCAGCGCTTGTCAGGCGCCGAACGCCGGGCCCAGATCCTCGCTGTCGCCCGCGAATGCTTCACCGAATTCGGCTACCAACGGACGACGACGGCGGTGGTCGCCGAGCACGCCGGCGTGAGCGATTCACTCGTCATCAAGCATTTCGGATCGAAGGAGGGCCTGTTTCGATCCGCCGTCGCAGACCCCGTGTTGCGGCTCATTCGTGAGCAGGTCGCTCAGAATCGACCGCTTGCGCAGTCCGGCCTCGATGTCGTCGTGGGATACCAGGAGACCGCCAACTTCGTCCGCAACCTCCTGGCCGTCATACGCGCCGAACGAGGCATCTTCCGCGCCATGGCCAGCACGATGTACGAGTTTCCCGCCCTTGCCGGTGAAATTCGTGACCTGATCGCCGGTCACCTCGACGAGCTCGCCACGAGCCTGGACAACTTGGGCCGTCCAGCACCATTTCGCCCGCACTCGGGCCGTACGGTGACCTACACCGTCGTCGGAGGGGCCATCGTCGCCGCCGTTTTCCACGACGACCCCGACACCTACGCCAATGAGCTCACCGACATGCTCTTCTTCGGGTTGCTTTCCCCCAGTGGCCGGCGCTCGCTCCGCTCCAGAATGAGCAGCTGATTTCACCTGTCGCCAGGCCCGCGGAGTCCCGGTCACGGGCATGGCACGTTCAGGAAGGCCGGGACCTTCCTGCCTTTCAGGCGTCCTTTGCGGACAGCCGGCCGGCGGAATCGGCCCGCGTTACGGGGTCCTCCGATTCACGCCGGGTGAGCACCAGGGGGGCCGTTCGTCATGGGCCTCCCGCGGGTCGTTGATCGACTCGCACCGGGCCCGATCCCGGCCTCGGTGACGGCAGCCGTGCCGCAGGAAGCCGCTGTCGTACGACCTGGGCGACGCCACCGTAGTCCCGCGCCCGGGGCGCGGGACCGGCCGGGGGTGGCGCGTCCCGCGCCGTCCATGCCACGCCCACTGTTATAGAACTCTCTGCAGAGTTATAGAACTAGGTGAGCATGGGATGCGAGATGTGTCGCCATGGCGTGAGCCCGTCCGGGTGACCGGAGGGACGATGGGCGAGCCCCGGGCGCGGAGCCGGTTCGGCGAGTACGGCGGGCGGTACGCGCCGGAGTCCCTGGTGGAGGCATGCCGCGAGGAGGGTGGGTCTTCGTGCCGGGTTCGCGGCCTCTCGTGTCGCTGAAGGCTGTTGTGTCTGGTCTGCGTCTGCGGACGATTCCGTGCGCTGGGGGAGGCGGGTCCTCGTCCCGCGTCACAGCCTCGCTCCCATGCCCTGGAGAGGTGTCCCCGCCTCCGCGTCCGATCCGAATTGAAGGCCCGTCCTGGCTCGCGCCGTAACTCATCCCCGTGCCCGGGGGCCTGTTCTCGGCCCGCCCCCCAACCCTCCAGCAGGCGCCTCTAATTCCATTATATATCATCCATTATGCATTTGGGCGGTTAATGGCCAATATTGGTCACCGAATTCATCTGCGTTCCCGTTTATCGCCTGGCCTCTGCTACGGTGAATTCTCGCCGCGTAAACGCAGAAATTTCAGATGAGAAGGTGAAGTGCCAGTGGCCGTGGAAAAGGCGCTGAATGTCGGCCCTGCCGGGATAGACGTGGCATATGAGCGCTTCGGCGAGGCGCACAACCCGCCCGTGTTGCTGGTGATGGGCGTCGCCGCGCAGATGATCAACTGGCCCGACGGCTTCTGCGCCGAGCTGGCGGACCGGGGCATGCACGTGATCCGGTTCGACAACCGCGACGCCGGCCTGTCCACACACCTGTCCGACGCCCCGCCGCCCGACCTGCCGGCAGCGCTGGCGGGAGACCTGTCCTCGGCGGCGTACACGTTGTCCGACATGGCGGCCGACGCCGTGGGCCTGCTCGACGCGCTCGGACTGGACAGCGCGCACTTCGTCGGCGCCTCGATGGGCGGGATGATCGCCCAGACGGTCGCCATCGAGCACCCGGACCGGATTCGGTCGCTGACCTCGATGATGTCCACGACCGGCGCCCCCTCGGTGGGGCAGGCGAGCCCCGAGGCGCTGGCGGTCTTGGGCGGCCCGCCCGCCGTCACCCGGGAGGAGGTGATCGAGCGGGCGGTGCGCATGCTCCGGGTGGTGGGCTCGCCCGGCTTCCCGATGGAGGAGGCGGAGCTGCGCGAGCGTACCGGGCGCGCGTACGACCGCTCGTACGACCCGGCCGGCACGGCCCGTCAGGCCGTCGCGGCCGTGGCCTCGGGCGATCGTACGGCGCGGCTCGGCCAGGTCACCACGCCCACGCTGGTGATCCACGGCGCCGACGACGCCATGTGCGACGTCAGCGGCGGGCACGCCACCGCGGCGGCGATCCCCGGCGCCGAACTCGTGGTGATCGACGGCATGGGCCACAACCTCCCCCGGGATCTGTGGCCGGATATCGCCGCGCACATCGCCGCCCTTGTCCACCGTGCCGAAGCCGCCCGAGTCGGCGCCTGACCGTTATCCACAGAACCGCATTCGGCTCCACCCCGCCCCCTCGCGCCCGGCCATCCTTCACCCATGAACGGACCCGAGACGGCAACCGGCGGCGATGAGCCGCTGCTCGCGCGGGCATGCGCGATCACCAGCCGCGAGCCGCGGGCGGTGGCATGCGGGGCCACCGCCGCGTACGTCCACGGGGTGAGCACCAGCGTGGGCGGCACCCCCGACCTGGCGCTGGGCCTGCTCGCCCCGGCCCCGCACACCGGCTTCCCGGGCTGCGTGCTGCGTGAGGAGCCGATTCCCGCCGGCGACGTGACGATGTGCCGGGGCATCGGCGTCACGACGCCCGAACGCACGGCGCTCGACTGCGCCGTGCACTTCCACCGGGTCGAGGGCGTGACCGCGCTGGACCGGTTCATGCACCACCACCGCGTACGACGCCGCGACCTTGAGGCCCGCGTGGCCGCGCTGCCCCTGCCAGGGCAGGCCAGGCGTGCCCGCGAGGCGTTACGGCTCGCCGACCGCGGAGCCGCGTCACCCCGTGAGACGTGGCTGCGCCTGTGCCTGATCGGCGCGGGCCTCCCACGCCCCAGAACCCAGGTGCGCGTCCCGCTCGGGGGCGGCCGCATCTGCTACCTCGACCTCGCCTGGGAGGAGTTCCAACTCGCGACCGAGTACGACGGCCGCGAACACCACTCGGCCGCCCGCGCCCGAGCTGGAGGCGGGAAGCTGAGTTACCAGGTCATGGCCTATAGGGCGGCTGGTGCCACGTTGGTTAACGGCACCCCAACGAACCTTCAGCTGACCGGGACGCAAGCCCCTGATCCGTCTCTGTGTGATCCGCCACCGGCTGCTCCTGTCCGCCGGGGTGTCTCTGGGGGGTCAGGCGGGGGTGCGCAGGGTGGCCAGGGCGGTGGACCAGGCGACGAGTTGGTCAAGCGTGGTGGACAGGGCGGCCGTCTGGTGGTCGGCGGGGGTGAACTCGGTGAAGCCGGTGAAGTCGTGGTGCAGGCTGAGTGCGACCTGGGCGGCGACGTCGGCGATCCGCAGGGCGCCCAGTACGGGGCGGAGGGCCTCGACGGCGCGGACACCGCCGTCGAAGCCGTAGGAGACGAAGGCGGCCGCCTTGTCGTTCCATTCGGCGTGGACGCGGTCGAGGGCGTTCTTGAGCTTGCCGGGGGCGGAGTGGTTGTACTCGGGGGTGACGAAGAGGAAGCCGTCGTAGCCGGCGATGGTCCGGGCCCAGGAGTTGGTGTGGTCGTGGGTGTAGCGGCCGGTGGCCGGGGGCAGGGGCTCGTCCAGGTCGGGCAGGTCGAACTCGGCGAGGTCGACCAGGTCGAAACGGGCGTCCTCGCGCCGGCCGGCGTGCTTGAGCACCCAGTTCGCGACGCTCTCGCCGCGGCGGCCGGGGCGGGTGCTGGCCAGAACGACAGCGATCTTGATCATGGTGTGGCGCCTTTCGGGTCGGGTGATGGGGATGGTGGCCGGGGTGGCGGTCAGCCCGGCCGGTCGGTGAACCGCTCGGCGAGGCGGGTGAGGGCGCCGGGGCCGAACATCAGCTCCAGGGATGCGGCCGATTCGGTGGCGGAGGTCTCGCTGCGTGCGAAGAGCGCTGCTTCGTAGGCGGCCAGGGCGTTCTCGATGTCGCCCGGGTGGCCGGCGATGGCCTGGCCGAGTTCGGCGCCGTCCAGCATGGCGAGGTTGGCGCCCTCGCCGGCGAAGGGCGACATGACGTGCGCGGCGTCGCCGAGCAGGGTCACGCCGGGGACGCGGTCCCAGCGGTGCCCGACGGGCAGGGCGTTGATGCGGCGCGGGGTCAGGGGGCCGTCGGCCTCGGTGATGAGGGTCTGGAAGCGGGCGTCCCAGTCGGTGAAGTGGGCCAGCAGCGCGGACTTGGCGGCGGGGGTGTCGGTGAAGTCGATGCCGTCCAGGTGGTCCTCTTCGGTTCGCAGGGCGGTGCAGACGTGCAGGCTGCCGTCGATTTCGCGGTGGGCCAGAATGCCGCGCGTGCCGTCCAGCGCGATGAAGAAGCCGCCGCCGATGAGGTCGGCGCTGTCGGGGTGGCGGGTGTCGGCGTCGAGCAGGTCGAATTCGACGAAGGAGATGCCGGTGTAGGCCGGGTGCGCCGCGGAGACCAGCGGCCGGATCTTCGACCAGGCGCCGTCGGCGCCGACCAGCAGGTCGGTGGTGATGGTGGAGCCGTCGGCGAAGGTCACCTCGTGACGCCCGTCGCCCAGCGGGCGGGCGCCGGCGGCCTTTGCGCCCCAGCGGATCACGCCGTCGGGCAGGGAGTCCAGGAGCAGGTCGCGTAGCCGGCCGCGATCGACCTCCGGGCGCCCGCCCGTGCCGTCATCGGGCTCCTGGAGGACGACGTTGGCGTGGTGGTCCAGCAGCCGCATCGCCTCCCCGCCCTCGTGAATGATCGTGCGGAACGGCTCGTACAGGCCGGCGGCGTGCAGCGCGAGCTGCCCGTTCTCCTCGTGGATGTCGAGCATGCCGCCCTGGGTTCGGACGTGCCGGTCGGCCTCCAGGTCGAACACCGCGGCCTGGATGCCGCGGATGTGCAGGACGCGTGCCAGGGTCAGTCCGCCGAGGCCGGCGCCGATGATCGCGATGGGGTGGTGTGCGGTGGTCATGACATGTGTCCCTTGCTGGATGTCCCTTGCTGGACGTGCGGGTTCTCGGGTGGACGGTGGTCGGCCGGTTCGGTCGCTCGCGGTTGGGCCGCTTATGCGAGGAAGCGGTCGATGGCGGCGAAGGCGGCCTCGGGTTCCTCGCGGATGGGCAGGTGGCCTGCGCCGGGGATGAGTTCGAGCCGCGCGTGCGGGAACGCGGCTGCGTAAGCCCGCCCGTAGGCAGGGGTCACCACCTGGTCGTTCTCGCCCCAGACCACCAGCACGGGGCGGGTGAAGGCGGCGAGGCGGGGCAGCAGGCCGGGGTCTTGCAGGTCAGGGCCGGCGTAGGCGCGCAGGGCGGTCAGGGTCTGCGGGGGCGGGCCGGTGCGCGGTGCCGGGGCGGCGGCTGCGGGTGAGGGGGCCGCCGGGGGAGGGCCGCTGGGCAGTGTGACCGGCTGCCCGGGTACCACTGGGCCGATGGCGTCCATGAGGACGAGCCGGGAGATCCGGTGGTGGCGGTCGTCCACGGCCATCTGGGCGGCGACCCAGCCTCCGAAGGACGTGCCGAGGACGGTGACGTCGCTCAGGTCGAGGTGGCCGAGCAGGTCCAGGTAGAGCGCGGCGAGGGCGGGCACGGAGTCGAGGCCGCCGGGCCGTGCGGTGTCGTCCCAGCCCGGGTGGACGGGCGCCAGCACCCGGTGGCGAGGGGAGAAATGGTCGATGAGGGGGCCGATGCTGCCGGGGCCGGGGGCGCCGTGCAGGAGGAGGACCGGAGGGCCGCCGCCGGCCTCGCTCAGGACGAGGTCGAGGCCGGGCCGGGGCCGGACGGTGCGCCGAAGCGGCGTGGTCATGGCGTTTCTCCGGGATCGAGGAATGCCGAGAACAAGAACGAGCACACTCGTGCTGTCATTCAAAAACCATAACAGCTGTACTGAGGAAGTCGTTTCGGCCAGTGCGGTTAGACTGGCGGCATGACCGAGGCCACCATGGGGCGCAGGGAGCGCAAGAAGGCCCGCACCAGGCAGGCGATCGCCGACGCCGCCATGGAGTTGTTCCTGGAGCGCGGCTTCGACCAGGTCGCGATCAAGGACGTGGCCGAGGCGGCGGATGTGTCGATGAGCGGGTTGTTCAAGCACTTCCCGACCAAGGAGTCCCTGGTCTTCGACGAGGAGGACGACGTCCAGGCGGGCCTCGTCTCCGCGGTCCGCGACCGCCCGGAGGGAACACCGGTCCTGCGGGCCCTGCGGGCCTGGCTGCTGGCCCGCGCCCGCGAGGGTTCCGCCGATGCGCGTACGGCCGCGTTCCTCGACCTCATCGCCCGCACCCCGGCGCTGAGCGACTACGCCCGCCGCATGTGGCGGCGGCACGAAGAGGAACTGGCCGAAGCGATCCGCCAGGCCGGGCCGGACGCCCCCGGCGCCGACATCGCCGCCCGCGCGGTGGCCCGGTTCGTCCTGGATCGCGCCCAGCCGTGGCAGCGCGACGACCCGCACGCCGAGATCGATGCCGCCGTCACCCTGCTCGCCCACGGCTGGCCGGCGCCCGAACTGCACGCCGCGCCGCATCCCCCGCCGTGCGCTGCCCCATCCTCCTCGGCGCCGCCGTCACCGGCCCGCCCACCGGGGCTGCGCGAACGCAAGAAGGCCGCCACCCGGCAGGCCATCACCGAGGCCGCGGTGGAGCTGTTCACCGCGCGCGGCTACGACAACGTCGGGGTCCGCGAGATCGCCGAGGCGGCCGGCACCTCGATCGCGACCTTGTTCACCTACTTCCCCGACGGCAAGGCCAGCCTGGTCTTCCCCGGTGACCGCGGCGACCACATCGCCGCTCTCGTCCGTACCGTCCGCTTCCGCCGCCCCGGGCAGAGCGTGCTCGCGGCACTCCGCGACCACATGGCCGGGCGCGGCCCGTTCGCGGCGAACCCCACGCCCGATGAGCAACGCGTACTCGACCTCATCCGCGCCACCCCGGAACTGCGCGACTACGCGCTGCGCTCCTGGGCCGTGGCCCAGGAGCCGCTCACCGCCGCCATCGCCGCAGCGGCCGCGCTGCCCGCCGGCGACCTCACCGCCCGGCTCCTGGCCCGCTACGTCCTGCAGATACCCGACCTCGCCACCGCCACCGACGACGCCCGCCGCACCCTGGACGTGGTCACCGGCATCCTCGAACGTGGCTGGCCTGCCGGCCTCACCGGCCGGCGCCCGCGCACCACTCCGGCCGCAGAGCCTCCCCAGGTCTGAGTCCCAGTCCGAGTCGGCCTGGACAGGCGCGTTTCCGTGAGTGAAGAATCAGTCCGCGTGACTCGGATCATCGCGGACATCTCTGTCTCCCTCGACGGCTTCGTCGCCGGGCCCGATCCGGACCCGGACAACGGTCTGGGCGCCGGCGGCGAGGCCCTGCACACGTGGGCGTTCTCCGACGACCCCGACGACCGACGGATCCTGCGCGAGGCGACCGCCCGCTCGGGCGCCGTCGTCCTCGGTCGCCGGCTCTTCGACGTGGTCGACGGGCCGAAAGGCTGGAACGACGACTCCGGCTACGGCGCCGGCGAGGTCGGCAAGCCCGCGTTCGTCGTCGTGACGAGCACGCCGCCGGAGTCGGTGCGGCTCACCGACCTCGACTGGACGTTCGTCACCAGCGGTCTGCCCGACGCCGTCGCCGCCGCGCGCGAGCGCGCAGAGGCGGCGTCGTCGCAGCGCGGCGAGGAGCTAGACGTGGTCATCATGGGTGGCGGCGCCACGATCGGCTCTGCGCTCGACGCCGGGCTGGTCGATGTGCTGACGCTGCACCTCGCACCCGTCGTGCTGGGCGCCGGGACGCCGCTGTTCACCGGCGGAACGCGGCGCACGCTGGTGCGGCGGAGCGTGACCGCGACATCCACCGCGACGCATCTGACCTACGACCTCGTCTGACGACGTCGCCGGCCGGCTCGGGTCCGCCGGCGTCTGATGTGAGCATCTCGCCGCAGCGCGGGAGCGATGTGGGGGCGCTGTCGCACCCGCTGAGCGCACCGGCCATCCGTATCCCCATGCGGACGCGCTGGGCCGCATCGGTGGATGTAAAGCAAAATTGACCTGATGTCTGTTGTGCTTTACATTGGCCGGGGTGGTCGTCGTCGATCGGACAGGGGGGCGGTATGTCGTTCCAGGAGAAGCGGGCGTGGGTCTACGCCGTGATCGGGCTGTGCGTGCCGGTGGTGTACTTCGCGGTCATCTTCGTCCGCGCCGGGGGCGGCGATGTCACGCGCACCGCGTACGTGGTGCCGATGCTGGTGGCGATCGGCGGGGCCGTGGTGCTGAACATCGCCGCCGAGGTGGTGGCGGGGATCGCAGCCGGGCGGGAGGCCGGGCTCAAGGACGAGCGCGACCGGCAGATCGGCCGGCTGGGCGAGTACGTGGGGTTCTACGTGATGAGCGTGCTGGCGCTGGTGCCGCTGGGGCTGGCGATGGGGGAGGCGGCGCACTTCTGGATCGCCCACACGCTGTACCTGGCGTTCGTCCTGGCGGCCCTCGCCTCGGCCGTGACGAAGATCGTGGCCTACCGGCGGGGTCTTTAGGCATGGCCAAGCCCACGAAGGTCACCAACTCGATCCGGGCCCTGCGCTTCGCGAGCGGCGAGATGACGCAGGCGGAGCTGGCCGAGCGGATCGGCGTGACGCGGCAGACGTTGATCGCCATCGAGCAGGGCCGCTACTCGCCGTCGCTGGAGATGGCCTTCCGGATCGCGCGGGTGTTCAAGGTGCCGCTGGAGGAGGTCTTCCACTATCCCGATCCAGAGGAGTGATCGCCTCACAGCCATCCGCTCTTGCGCAGCAGGCGGTGGACGATGAGGACGGCGACCACCATCGCGGTGAGGCTGAGGGGGTAGCCGAGCGTCCAGTGCAGTTCGGGCATGTGGTCGAAGTTCATGCCGTAGATGCCGGCGATCATGGTGGGGACGGCGATGAGGGCCGCCCATGAGGAGATCTTGCGCATGTCGGCGTTCTGCTGCATGGCCACCCTGTTCTGCTCGCGGCCGACCAGGGCCAGGTGGGCGCTCAGGGCGCTGGTGAGCAGTTCGTTGTGCTCGTCGATCTGGGCGTCCACGCGCAGCAGGTGGTCCAGGACGTCGCGGAACTGCTCGCGGGTGCCGGAGCACAGCTCGACCCGGCCCTTGACGATCTCCTCCAGGACGGGCACGAGGGGGTCCTGGGCGGTGCGGAACTCCAGCACCTCGCGCTTGAGGGAGTAGATGTCGGCGGTGACGTCGGCCTCCTCGCCGCTGAAGACCCGTTCCTCCAGCGCGATGATGTCGTGCTCGACCTCGTGGGAGATGCGGGAGTAGGTGTCGACGACCTCGTCGCAGATGGCGTACAGGACTCCGGCGGGGCCGGCGGCCATCAGTCCGGGGTCGGATTCGATCCGGCGGCGCACTCCGCCGAGGGGGTTGGCCTGGCCGTGGCGGACGCTGATGACGAAGTCGGCGCCCAGGAACAGGTTGATCTCGCCGACCTCGATGTCGGAGGTCTCATCGGCGTACGACAGGGGCTTGAGCACCACGAACAGGGTGTCGTCGTAGCGTTCGAGCTTGGGGCGCTGGTGGGCGTAGATGGCGTCCTCCACGGCCAGCGGGTGCAGCTCGACCTCGCTGGTGACCAGGTCGAACTCCTCCTGGGTGGGCTCGTGCAGCCCGATCCACAAAAAGCACTCTCCCCGGGCGCGGGCCTCGGTGAACGCGTCGCTGATGTCGCCGGTGATGGTCTCGCGTACGCCGCCGCAGTAGATCGCCTTGTCCACAATCACATGCGGCATTGTGGCGTATCCGGCATGCCGCCCATGCCGGATTCTCGTGGCGAGGGTGCGGCTCCAGGCGGATAGGGCCACCTCACCCGTACGGCATATCACGCTCGGTGATTTGATCGCTACAGTCGGTGTCGGCCTGGAGCCGGTGTGATCGCGGAACGGCGGCCGGGCCGAGGTAGATGGTTCCCCGGCTCGTCTGCGTACGCAAGAGGGTGCTGTCGTGCCCTCCCGGCGGAGCGGGCCCCACGTCAAGGAGGATCCCGATGCACCCCACCACCCCCATCCGCCTGCTGACGGCGACGCTGATCGGCGCGGCCGGGCTGACGTTGCTGAACTCCGCACCGGCCGCGGCGGCCGCGCCGAACCCGGTGTGCCTGGACGCCACCAACAGTCGCGCCGACAACACCAAGGTGCGTCTGTGGACCTGCCTGGACCACCCCAACCAGAAGTGGGTGATCCAGGGCGGCCAGATCAAGGTGGAGGACACCGTCGGCACCGCCCGCGAAGTGTGCCTGGACACCACCAACAGCCGGGCCAACAACACCAACGTCCGGCTGTGGACCTGCCTGGACCACCCCAACCAGAAGTGGGTGATCCAGGATGGCCAGATCAAGGTGGAGGACACCGTCGGCACCGCCCGCGAGGTATGCCTGGACACCACCAACAGCCGGGCCAACAACACCAACGTGCGCCTGTGGACCTGCCTGGACCACCCCAACCAGAAGTGGGTGATCCAGGGCGGCCAGATCAAGGTGGAGGACACGCTGTCCTGACCTGTCCCGCTCCGCATGACGCCGCCGTCACCCTTCCGGGTGGCGGCGGCGCCCCATGTCCGGGGTCCCCGTGCTCCGAGCGGAGTCCATGGCTCTCGTGCCGCCGGGGTCGCCTCGCCCGGCTATCCGGCCGCGGGCGAGAGCGTGCAGCGGGCCCGGGAGGTGCTCGGCCCGTTCCTGCCGGTCTTCGCCGGGGCCCCGGCCGGGCCGGCGGCGCTGCGCGAGGAGATGACGCGCTGGGCTCGGGAGGTCCCGGCGGTGGCCGAGTGGGTGGCGGCCTTCGCCCCGGGCGGCGACGCCGGGAGCGCGCTGGCCGGGACCGTGATGGCCTGGTCCCTGCTGCAGGGTGTGGTGAGCCAGGAGGTGCAGGGCCAGTTCTCCGGCATGGGCCACGACCCGGCCACGCTGCTGGCCGCGCACATCGACTCCCTGGCCGATGCGATGGGGCTGTGACGGCACGCCCGTCAGCGGCGGCCGGTCTCGGGCGGGCGGGAGCCGGGGACGACCAGGCCGCTCTCGTAGGCCGCGACGACCGCCTGGGTGCGGTCGCGCAGGCCGAGCTTGGCCAGCACCCGGCTCACATGGGTCTTGACGGTCTCCTCGGTGACGGTGAGGCGGGCGGCGATCTCGGGGTTGGACAGGCCCTCGGCGACCAGGCGCAGCACCTGCGTCTCGCGCGGGGTGAGGCCGGCCAGGGCGGCGGCGGAGGCGGCGTCGGGGCGGGGGCGGGCGCGTACGAACTCGCCGATGAGGCGGCGGGTGACCGCCGGGGCCAGCAGCGCGTCCCCGGCCGCGACGACCCGTACCGCGTCGAACAGCCGCTCGGCGGTGACGTCCTTGAGCAGGAAGCCGCTCGCGCCGGCGCGCAGCGCGTCGTAGACGTACTCGTCCAGGTCGAACGTGGTCAGGATGAGCACCCGCGGCCCGCCGGCGGGGGAGGCCAGCAGGCGGGTCGCCTCGATGCCGTCCATGCCGGGCATGCGCACGTCCATCAGCACCACAAAAGGACGCACGATGCCGGGGTGGAGCTGGGTAGCTGGTCATGGGGCTGATCTGTGCTCTGACCTGGGAAGATGCGGCGGCGGGGTAGGTGGCGGTGTCTCACTGGTACTCGCTGAGACTCGCGGGGGCTCACTGTTCACGGGCCATACACGGGCCAACGTCGGCGGCGCGTTTCCCCTGGTCAGGGGGCCTATTCCGTGTCGGCTCGCGGGCCGGTGGCGTGGGGGTCGCCTCGCTTCCCGCACCATACCCGTTGGCTGGTTCTCCCGTCTGCTTCGGCCCGATACCGGGGCAGCATGCCGGGGACGGAAGGTCAAGGCCGTCTTCGCGTGTACGTTGACCGGTCGCCGTTCCTCGGTCATGGGATGCCATCCCGCACAGACGGCCTTGACCTGGAGGAGTCGGCATGCTCAGCTTGCCCCGGGGCCGAAGCGGGGCGGGAGAACCAGCCCACCCCAGCCACACCAGACCGCCAGATGCAAGCGGGCCTCCCCCTCCCGGAGCTGAGGCCCCTGCCGGAGGCATATTCCGGGCAGACAGGATTGCGGCTGGGCTGAGCGCTGCAAGGCCGTCTAGCATGGGTTTATGGCCACGATAGGTGAGCGGGTTCTAAGTGTTCGTAAGCGGCGTGGACTAAGCCAGGCTGAGCTTGCCGCCCTCTCCGGGGTCTCAGCTTCCCTGATTCGTAAGCTTGAGCAGGGAAGTCGTAAAGATGTGCGACTCGAAACGGTACGCAAACTGGCCGTCGCGCTCCGGGTGCCAACGACAAGTCTGATCAGTGAGCGGGATAGCGATCAGGCAGACGAGGCGACAGTGGACCTGTGGGGCGCTGTGAGGCAGGCGCTTCACGGGGTGGCTGGCCTACCGGATGAGCCCCCGACGATGGAAGGCGTTCGCTCGGTCCTGGCTGCATCGATGCCGTTGTGGAAGAACGACCATTACTCAGAGTTGGCCGCAGTTCTTCCCCCGCTTCTGCGGGACGCTGACGCGCTGGTCGATGTGGACCGTTCGGCCCGTGGCTTGCGGTCACGCCTGCTCCATCTGACTGGTTGGCTGCTGACGCAGACCCGTCAGTATGAGGCTGCCGAGACAGCGCTCCGTCGCGGGTTGGATGATGCGGACAACCCGTTGGAAGCTGCGGCGATCGTCAACACGCATTGTTGGCTGCTTCTGCGCCAGGGGGAGCTTGAGCAGACTCGTCAGATGGCGAGTCGCTGGGCCGATGATGTGGAACCTCGTGTGTCGCGCGCGACGCCAAACGAACTGTCCGCGTGGGGCTGGATGTTGTTGCGGACCTCTGCTGCTGCTGCGCGTGACAACCGCCCTGGTGAGGCGGAGGATGCCATACGGCTGGCGCGGGCGGCGGCGGTTGCGATGGGGCGTGAGATGGCTCCAGCGGAAGACTTCCTTCGTACCTTCGGGCCGGTCACTGTGGCGATGAAGCGGGCGGAGAATGCCATGATCGAGGATCGGCCGGACAAGGTTCTCCAGCTCTCGCAGCACATCCCCACGGCGGGGTTGTTGCCGACGTCGAATAACAGGAATCGTCACATGCTCGATGTGGCGGACGCGCATCGGCGGAGTCGCGAGTACGGGGAGGCATTCGAGATCTTGCAGCAGATCCGGAGGGATTCTCCGGAATGGATCGTTAATCAGCGGTACGCACGAGACATTCTGCAAGGGATCATCGGGAAAAGGCGCACCCTCACGGCGGATATGCGCGATATGGCCGATTTTGTGCGACTCGAATACTGAGTAGTGACATCTGACGTGTCACTTCGCTTTGCGATCCTTAGAGAGTGACACGAAGTCGGTCTAGCAACGCGGCTTGCTGCGCTCTTACGGTTTCGGCATGGCTTTCCGAGACACAAGCGAGCTGCATTGGTGGGAAGCAGATGAGCAGCGCCTAACCGTTGGGCGAGCTTCCCCGCCTGGCGTCGATCCGTCGGTACCGAATATCGCTCGGGTGTACGACTACTGGCTCGGCGGTAAGGACAACTCCGCCGCCGACCGGGAGATGGGTGATCGGGTCAAGGCGGTTGTTCCGCAGATGCCGTTGCTGGCCCGTCAGAACCGCTGGTTCCTGGGTCGGGCGGTGAAGTTCCTGGCCGGTAAGGCGGGGATCGGCCGGTTCTTGGACATCGGTTCGGGTCTGCCGACGATGAACAACGTTCATGAGGTGGCGCAGGCCACGCGTGCGGATGCCGAAGTGGTCTATGTGGACAACGATCCGGTGGTGCTGGCGCA
>NZ_JACHGN010000032.1 GCF_014202315.1 Thermocatellispora tengchongensis
TGGCTTGGGCGCGGGTCGTGTCTGGAGGAGGAGCGCAGGGAGCGAAGCGACCGGAGCGACGAGGGAAGACACGACCCTGAAGAGCGCCCAAGCCCTGCCCGCGCGAAGCGCGGGCCATAAGCAGGGAATGTGTGGGATGCGGCTCGTGTTGGTAGCGTCTTAGTAGGACGTCAACACAGCAGCCTGCCTTCGGGGGCTGTCCCAGACGCGGGAGTCAGCACATGACGGTTGAGAGCAGCGAGACCACCCAGCAGGGCCTGATCCTGACTGACGCGGCCGCCGCCAAGGTCAAGAGCCTGCTCGAACAGCAGGGCGAGGAGGGTCTCGCGCTGCGTGTGGCGGTGCAGCCGGGCGGGTGTTCCGGGCTGCGCTACCAGCTCTTCTTCGATGACCGGTCCATGGACGGCGACATCGTGTCCGAGTTCGGCGGCGTCAACGTCGTCACCGACCGCATGAGCGCCCCCTACCTCATGGGCGCCAGCATCGACTTCGTGGACACCATCGAGAAGCAGGGCTTCACGATCGACAACCCCAACGCGACGGGGTCGTGCGCCTGCGGCGACTCGTTCAACTAACGAAGGCCGCCGGAGCCCGCAGGCGGGGCCGGCCGGTTTCGGATGAAGACCTCGCATGCCCGCGGGCAGGCGAGGTCTTCGCGTATTCTTGCTGGGCTCATCCGTGGCTCATTCGTGGGCTCGTTCGCAGTGAACACGCGGACATCCGAAGCAGCGAACATCCGAAGCAATGATGCTGACAACGAGGAGAAGAACCCCGTGCGCATCGCCGTCACCGGCTCCATCGCGACTGATCACCTGATGACCTTCCCCGGGCGCTTCGGCGACCAGCTCATCGCGGAACAGCTCGATCGGGTCTCCCTGTCCTTCCTCGTCGACGACCTGCAGATCAGGCGCGGCGGGATCGCGGCCAACATCAGCTTCGGCATGGCCTGCCTGGGGCTGCGCCCCATCCTGGTCGGGGCCGTGGGCGCCGACTTCGCCGACTACCGCTCCTGGCTGGAGCGTCACGGCGTCGACTGCGACTCGGTGCACGTCTCCGAGCTGCGTCACACCGCGCGCTTCCTGTGCACGACCGACCAGGACCACAACCAGATCGCCTCGTTCTACAGCGGTGCGATGTCCGAGGCGCGCGAGATCGAGCTGGAGCCGGTGGCGAACCGCGTCGGCGGGCTCGACCTGGTCCTGATCAGCGCCAACGACCCCGACGCGATGATCAGGCACACCGAGGAGTGCCGCGAGCGCGGCATCCCGTTCGCCGCCGACATCTCCCAGCAGCTCGCCCGCATGGACGGTGACGACATCCGCAGGCTGGTCGAGGGCGCGGCCTACCTGTTCGGCAACGACTACGAGAAGGCCCTGGTCGAGCAGAAGACCGGCTGGTCGGAGGAGGAGATCCTGGACCGCGTGGAGGTCCGGGTGACCACGCTCGGGCCCAAGGGCGCCATGATCTCGCGCAAGGGCGAGCCGACGCTGCACATCCCGCCCGCGCCCGAGCTGAGCAAGGTCGATCCGACCGGTGTCGGCGACGCCTTCCGCGCCGGGTTCCTGTCGGGCGTCGCCTGGGGGCTGTCGCTGGAGCGCTGCGGCCAGCTCGGCAACCTGACCGCCACCCACGTGCTGGAGTGCGTGGGCGGGCAGGAGTACGAGCTGTCGCAGAAGACCTTCATGGAGCGCTTCGCCGCCGCGTACGGCGCCGAGGCCGCCGCCGAGGTGGCGGGGCACATCCGCTGCCACTACGCCTGACGGCGGGCGCGAGGCGACCGCGGGCGTGCCGCGCCGGCACGCCCGCCAGGGCGGGCCTCAGTAGTTGCGGCGCACGTGGATGGCCCAGCCGCCCTGCGGCAGCTCGTACGTGCCCACGTGCGGGTGCGACTTCAGCCGGCACCACGCCGGCACGTCGGTGTAGGCGGCCGGGTCGTCGGCGAGCACCGCCACGATCGCGTTCAGCGGCACCTCGTTGATCCGCTCGGCCAGCCAGATGATCGGGATGGGGCACTTCTTGCCCAGCGCGTCGATCGTCAGCGCGGGCGTCTGCGCCTCCTCCTGCGGTGCGGTCTGCCAGCGGGACATCACGTGTTCACCCCTGCCTCCCGGCGTATGCGGCGCACGATCTCCGGAAGCGCGGCCAGGAACGCCTCCACGTCGGCGGCGGTCGTGCCCCGGGGCAGCGACACGCGCACGTTGCCGTGGGTCAGCACCCCCATCGCCTCCAGGACGTGCGATGGTCGAAGCGTACTCGCCGTGCACGAGCTACCCGACGATACCGCGAACCCGGCCCGGTCCAGCTCGGTCAGCAGCGCCTCGCCCTCGACGTACAGGCAGGAGAAGGTGACGATGTGGGCCGCCCGCCGTACGGGCTCGCCGATCACCTCCACGTCGGGCACCACGCGCGGCACGGTGCGCCGGATGCGGTCCACCAGCTCCGACAGCCGGGCGTACTCCTCACGCTCGGCCCAGCTCGCCCGCAGCGCCGCCGCGGCGGCCAGGATCGCGGGCACGTTCTGCGCGCCCGGCACCTTGCCGCCCTCGCGCTCGTCCGACGGCAGCGGCGAGCGGTAGCGGGTGCCCTTGCGCACCGCGAGCACGCCCACCCCGGCCGGCCCGCCCCACTTGCGCGCGCTCGCGGCCAGCACCGACCACCCCTCGGGGATCGGCATGCGCCCGGCCGTCTGCGCGGCGTCCACCAGCAGCGGCACCCCGGCCTCGCGGCAGGCGGCGGCGACCTCGGCCACCGGCTGCAGCGTGCCGACCTCGTGGTTGGCGGTCTGCAGGCAGGCCAGCGCGGTGCCGGGCTCGGCCACGGCCGCGGCGAACGCCTCCACGTCCACCACTCCGGTACGGCTCACGCCGACCGTCTCGACCGTGCCGCCCTCGCGCTCGTGCGCCTCGCCCGCGTGCAGCACGGCGGAGTGCTCCACCGCGCCCACCACCAGCCTGCGGCCCGCCCGGCGGCGCCCGGCCAGCGCGCCGAGCACGCCGAGGTGCACCGCCTGGGTGCCCGAGGTCGTGAAGACGATCTCGTCGGGCCGGGCGCCGAGGACTTCCGCGACCTCGGCGCGCGCCTGTTCCAGTAACATACGTGCCCGACGGGCGGAGCCGTACAGGCGTGCCGGGTCCGCCCAGCCCGCGTCGAGCGCGCCGAGAAGCGCCTCTCTGGCCTGCGGATGGAGCGGTTCGGCAGAGGCCGCGTCGAAGTAGACCACAGCGCGACATTAACGGGGGCTGCGCAGAGGGGCGACGGGGGTTAGCGCTAATGTGTCCCCCAGCCAAGCTTGATTAACGCAATCGACCGCCCAGGAGAGGCTCCTGGGCTGCATCTGTGGGGTAGGCGATCCGTGAGTCCGACCCGCCGTCCGACACGGCGTCCGTTGGCCAGCCGCAGCGTGCCGCGCGCAGCCGCCGCGGCGCTGTTGCTGGCTTCAGTGTCGGCGTGTAGCACCGAAGAATGGGCCCGTGGCGGCATGCCCGAGTCCGCCACTCGCCAGGGCGACATCGTCCAGACTCTCTGGAACGGGTCCTGGATCGCCGCGCTCGCAACCGGTGCAGTCGTGTGGGGCCTTATCATCTGGGCCTGCATCTTCCACCGTAAGAAGAGGTTCTCCGACCAGGAGCTGCCGCCGCAGGTGCGGTACAACCTGCCGATCGAGATCCTCTACACCGTGGTGCCGATCATCATGGTGGCGGTCTTCTTCTACTTCACCGCCCGGGACCAGAACGAGATCAACCGGATCACGCCCAATCCCGACGTGACGGTCAAGGTGGAGGGCTTCCAGTGGAGCTGGCGGTTCACCACCGAGTACCAGGGCAAGACGGCGGTCGAGACGGGCGTCCCGGTCAACGACTACCGCGACGCCAAGGCCCCGCAGCTCGTGCTGCCGGTCGATCAGCGGGTGCGCTTCGAGCTGGAGTCGCCGGACGTCATCCACTCCTTCTGGGTGCCGGCGTTCCTGTTCAAGCGTGACGTCATCCCCGGCGTGCACAACGAGTTCGAGATCGACACGCTCGACCGGCCGGGTATCTACGCCGGGCGCTGCGCCGAGTTGTGCGGCGTCGACCACAGCCGAATGCTGTTCTCGGTGAAGCTCGTGTCCCAAGCCGAGTTCGACCAGTACATCGCCAGTCAGGCGGGGAGTGCTCAGTGACCGCCATCAACGAACCCGTCCGCCACGTCGCCGCCGCGAGGCCGACCCGTAAGGGCTCGATCATCGCGAAGTGGGCGTCCTCGACGGACCACAAGGTGATCGGCCACCTGTATCTGATCACCTCCTTTGCCTTCTTCCTGATCGGCGGCGTGATGGCGCTGATCATGAGGGCGGAGCTGGCCGCCCCCGGGCTCCAGCTCACCACGAACGAGCAGTTCAACCAGCTCTTCACCATGCACGGCACGGTGATGCTGCTGATGTTCGCGACCCCGCTGTTCGCCGGGTTCGCCAACGAGCTGATGCCGTTGCAGATCGGCGCCCCCGACGTGGCGTTCCCGCGCCTGAACATGGTGAGCTACTGGCTGTTCCTGTTCGGCAGCCTGATCGCGCTCAGCGGGTTCCTCACCCCGGGCGGCGCGGCGGCGTTCGGCTGGTTCGCCTACACGCCGCTGTCGGACGCGGTCAGCTCGCCCGGCATCGGCGGCGACCTGTGGATCATGGGTCTGACCATCTCCGGTCTGGGCACGATCCTCGGCTCGGTGAACTTCATCACCACGATCATCTGCATGCGCGCGCCCGGCATGACCATGTTCCGCATGCCGATCTTCACCTGGAACGTGCTGCTCACCTCGATCCTGGTGCTGATGGCCTTCCCGGTGCTGGCCGCCGCGCTGCTCGCCCTTGAGGCCGACCGCAAGCTCGGCGCGAACATCTTCGACAGCGCCACCGGCGGCGCGCTGCTGTGGCAGCACCTGTTCTGGTTCTTCGGCCACCCCGAGGTGTACATCATCGCGCTGCCGTTCTTCGGCATCGTGACCGAGATCCTGCCGGTGTTCAGCCGCAAGCCGCTGTTCGGCTACATCAGCCTCGTGGCCGCGACCATCGCCATCGCGGGCCTGTCGATCACGGTCTGGGCGCACCACATGTTCCCGACCGGCCAGGTGCTGCTGCCGTTCTTCTCGTTCATGACCTTCCTGATCGCGGTGCCGACCGGCGTGAAGTTCTTCAACTGGATCGGCACCATGTGGCGCGGGCATCTCACCTTCGAGTCGCCCATGCTGTTCTCGATCGGGTTCCTGGTCACGTTCCTGCTCGGCGGCCTCACCGGTGTCATCCTGGCCTCGCCGCCGCTGGACTTCCACATCAGCGACACCTACTTCGTGGTGGCCCACTTCCACTACGTGGTCTTCGGCACCGTGGTGTTCGCGATGTTCGCCGGCTTCTACTTCTGGTGGCCGAAGTTCACCGGCAAGATGCTCAACGACACCCTGGGCAAGGTCCACTTCTGGTCCCTGTTCATCGGCTTCCACCTCACCTTCCTGGTGCAGCACTGGCTCGGCGTCATCGGCTTCCCCCGCCGTTACGCCGACTACAGCGCGGGCGACGGGTTCACCCTGCTGAACCAGATCTCGTCGGTGGGCGCCTTCGTCCTCGGCGCGTCCACCCTGCCGTTCCTGTGGAACGTGTGGCGCACCCACAAGAGCGCGCCGAAGGTCACCGTGGACGACCCGTGGGGCTACGGCGGTTCGCTCGAGTGGGCGACCTCCTGCCCGCCGCCGCGGCACAACTTCACCTCGCTGCCGCGCATCCGGTCTGAGCGCCCGGCGTTCGACCTGCACTACCCGCACGTCTCCGCCAAGCCTCAGTTGGAGGGTCAGCGATGAAGGTCCAGGGCTGGCTGTTCCTGCTGTGCGGCGTCTTCTTCGCCGCCGTGGACATCGTGTACTGGTTCTGGTCCCGCGAGCCCGTGGGCACCACGGCGATGGCCATCTCGGTGGGCTTCGCCTTCATGATCGGCTACTACCTGATGTTCACGGCGCGTCGCATCGGCGAGCAGCCGGAGGACAACAAGCAGGGCGAGATCGCCGACGGCGCGGGCGAGATCGGCTTCTTCAGCCCGCACAGTTGGTGGCCGCTGTTCGTGTGCCTGGCGGTGGCGCTGACCGCGCTGGGCTTCGTCATCGGCTGGTGGCTGTTCATGATCGGCGTGTTCGCGGTGATCATGGCGTCGATCGGCTTCGTGTTCGAGTACTACCGGGGCCACTTCTCGCACTAGCCTGGCTTGTGCCGGACGGGCGATCGGCCGCGGGGCCGATCGCCCGTTTTGATGTTTTTTGCAGATGACATGGTAGGCAACAAGCAACCATGTGGTGACTATGGGTAGTAACTCCTCATAAGCTCGGCCTGCTGGCTGCTTGGGGGGAGCGACCGTGGGACACCAGAGACGCCTGGAACCGTACCTGAGACGCCGTGGCGCCGCTGCCGTGGGCCTGCTGGCGCTGGCACTGGTCACCTCGTGCTCGGCCGGCGTGGGAGCGGCCACCGAGGCCACGCCGAACGCGGCGGGCGCGTCGGTCAGCATCACCCCGGCCGACAAGACGGGTGACGTGGCGCCCGACACCCCCGTGCTCGTCGCCGCGCAGAACGGCACCCTCGTCAGGGTCACCGTCACCGCCGCCAAGGGGGGCGCCCTGGCGGGCGTGCTGAGCGCCGACCGTACGCAGTGGCGGAGCAAGGGCACCGCCAAGCCCGGCACGACGTACACGGTGACGGCGGTGGCCAGGGGCGCCGACGGCAGGACCACCGAGACCACCAGCACGTTCTCCGTGGTCAAGGCCACCAGCTCCTTCGAGGTGGAGAGCATCCTGCCGAGCAAGGACGTCACCGGTGAGACCGTCGGCGTCGGCATGCCGATCATGATCACCTTCGATCGCGACATCACCGACCGGGTCGGCGTCGAGCGCAATCTGGAGGTGCAGTCCTCCAAGCCGGTCTTCGGGGCCTGGCACTGGTTCGACGACCGCACCGTCCACTTCCGGCCCAAGGAGTTCTGGCCCGCGCACACCAAGGTCCGCCTGATCGCCAGGCTCGCGGGTGCGCGCGGCGGCGAGGGCATGTACGGCAAGAAGGACTACGTCCTCGACTTCAAGATCGGCCGCTCCCAGATCAGCAAGGGTCGCATCGACGAGCACTACATGCGGGTCAAGCGCGACGGCAAGGTGGTCAGGACGATCCCGTTCAGTGCCGGCCAGGGCGGCGTCATGAAGTACCACACCACCAGCGGCATCCACCTGGCCATGTCGCGCGAGCCCGTCACCGTCATGACCTCGCCCGGCATCGGCCCCGGCCAGCCCGGCTACTACCAGCTCACCGTCTACAACACCGTCCGCATCTCCAACAGCGGCGAGTACGTCCACAGCGCGCCGTGGTCGGTCGGCTCCCAGGGCCGCGCCAACGTCAGCCATGGCTGCGTGAACATCAGCCCCGAGAACGCCCGCTGGTTCATCGACAACACTCTGATCGGCGACCCCATCATCCTGACCGGCAGCCCGCGCCCGCTGGAGCCCACCAACGGCTGGGGCCACTGGCAGGAGTCCTGGCAGCAGTGGCTGCAGTGGAGCAGCCTCGGCTTCGGCCACACCACCACGCCCCTGGCCGCCGCCTGACCCGGCCGGCCTCCGGCCGCCCCGGCTCCGGGCCCTACAGCGCCCTGAAACGCCCGTACGCGGCCGTCAGCGCGCCGGTACGGTGAGCGCGTCGGCCACCTGCCGGGTCACCCTGCGCCCGATGAGGGCCAGCAGCTTGCGCGGGCGGCGCGGCATCAGGTGCGCCATGCCGAAGTTGCCCCGGCCGGGCACGACGTAGCCGCGGTCGCGGTCGAGCGCGCGCAGCGCCGCCGTCACCACCTCGGCGGGCGTGCCCATCTTGGCGCCGATCGCCGCCTGGCGGGAGCCGATCACGTCGAAGAACGCGGTCTCGACCGGGCCGGGCGCGACCGCGAGCACCTTCACGCCGCTGCCGCGCAGCTCGCTCCACAGCGCGAGGCTGAAGTTGAGCACGAAGGTCTTGGACGCGGCGTACGTGGCGAAGTACGGCGAGATGGCGAAGCCGGCCGTGGAGCCGATGTTCACCACCGCGCCGCGCCCGCGCGCGAGCATGCCGGGCAGCACCATGTGGGTCAGGCCGACCAGCGCGACCACGTTGACCATCAGCTCGTCGCGCTCGCGCTCGGCCGGGATCTCCGCGAAGCGCCCGGCGGTGCCGAAGCCCGCGTTGTTGACCAGCAGGTCCACGGTCAGGCCGCGCGCCTCCAGCTCCGCCGCCACGCGCTCGGCGGCCCCGGGTGAGGCGAGGTCCTGCCCGATGACCTCGGCCTCGATCCCGTGCGCGGCGCGCAGCTCCCGGGCGAGCGCGTCGAGCCGGTCCACGCTGCGCGCGACGAGGACGAGGTCGTGGCCGCGGGCGGCGAGCTGCCGGGCGAACTCGGCGCCGATGCCCGAGGAGGCACCGGTCACCAAAGCGGTCGATCGCATGGGGACTCCTCTCTATGTGAGTCCCAATGTAGCAGTTATTCGCTTATATGAGTCACTATGTCTCAGTTAATCCTGGCGGCCCACCCCGTACAGCAGGGTGTCCAGCATGCGCGCCGCCAGCAGGTCGGGCTCCGCCTCCCCGGGCTCCTGGTGCGCGGTCTCGGTGAGCAGCGCCAGGTAGGCCCGCCGGACCCAGGCGGGGTCGGCGTCGGGCCGCAGCAGACCCTCCTCGCGGGCCCGGCGGAAGGCGGCCTCGCACCTGGCCATCACGCGCTCCCGGATGCGCCCCGCCTCGGCGCCGAGCGGGACCGTACGGGCCAGGGCGAACCGCCACCCCGACTTGATTCGCAGGATGTTGGCCGTGGCCTGGTGCAACGCCACCAGCGGGGGAGCGGTGGCGGGGTGGGCGGCCTCGATCGCCTCGTCGATCTCACGCCAGGCCGTGGCCTCCATGGCCTCGATCAGCGCCTCCCGGCTGGCGAAGCGGCGGTGGATGGTCGCCCGCGAGACCCCCGCCTCCTCCGCGATCTGCTCCATCGTCGCCGCCGGATTGCCGCTCAGCAGCCGCTCGGCGGCCGTGGTGATCGCCCGGATGCTCCGCTCCGCGTCGGCCCGCAGCCGCCTGCCGGTCGTGGTGCCCATGGCCGCATGCTAGCGATGCCGGTCCGCCGATGGCCGGGCACGCTGGCGGAACGGACCGTTCCGCTCTTCAATGTGGGGGACGAAAGGGGAACGGCATGAGCGGCGGGACGGACTGGACCGTACTGACGGACGCGCACGAGGCGCTGCGCACGGCGGTACGCGGTGTGGGCGACGACGGCTGGGCACGCCCCACGCCGTGCACGCAGTGGAACGTCACCCAGGTGCTGCAACACGCACTGGGCGACCAGATCGGCTTCGCCGGCTTCATCACCGGCGGCCCGATGCCGGACGAGGACCCGTTCGCCCCCTCCGGCGTACTCGGCGGCGACCCGCAGGAACTCGCGGAGGCGGCGATGCGAGCCTCAGCGGCGGCCTGGGCCACCGTCCCACCGGGCACGGCCGATGTGCCCTCCCCGGTGCCACCGGGCAAACTGCAAGCCGAACTGGGCGTCGGCATATGCGCGCTGGACGCCGCCGTACACGCCTGGGACATCGCCATGGCCACCGGCCGCCCCTCGCCCCTCACCCCGGCCCTGGCCCGCGCCCTCCTGCCCACCGCCCACGCCCTCGTGGACCCACTGCGCGCCTTCGGCGCGTACGCCCCGGCACTCCAGCCCCACGAGGGCGACGACGAGGCGGCATCCCTGCTACGCCACCTCGGCCGAGACCCCCACTGGACCCCTTGAGCAGAGGCGGTGTCCGGGCAAGAGGAGCGACGGAGAGCGAAATGCTCGCCCTCAGCGCGCCCAGGCCCGGCCCACGGCGAGCAGGGGCCAGGGCATTGCGCGTGGTTTGCGGTGCCTTGTAGGAGTTCCGCGAGCAGGCGCGGGTTGTGTTGGGCCTGAGGTGAGTGGGAGCGGGTGCGCCCAACCCCTGTGCATGTGGGGCGCAGGCCCTGAGCACGAGCGCGGGTGGGTCGCGTGCGTCCTATCGGGGTTCCGCGAGGGAGGGGGGCGGGCCTGGGCGGGTCAGTTCCCGTGGGTGGAGGAGGGCGAGGTCATGTCCGGACGGGGGAGGGCGAGAGCCTGACACGGCCGGTTCACGGCCGACGAGCGAAGACACGAGCCTCGGGGCGCGGCCAAGCCCTGCCGGTGCCGGGGCACGCGCATGAGCACAGCGCGAGTGGGTTGCGGGTGTCCTGCCGACGTTTCGCGAGTGGGTTGTGGTGGCTTGGGCGCGGGTCGTGTCTGGAGGAGGAGCGCAGGGAGCGAAGCGACCGGAGCGACGAGGGAAGACACGACCCTGCAGGGCGCCCAAGCCCGCCCGTGCGGAGCACGGGCCATAAAGCACAGAGCCCGGACGCCGATCGCGTCCGGGCTCTGTGCGGTGTGCCGGTGGGGCAGTCCGGTCAGTGGGTCAGGGACTTGTCGTCGCCGGTGCCCGAGCCGATGGCGGCGTGGTGCTCGCCGTGGCCGTCGCCGTGCCCGTTGCCGTGGCCGGCGTCCAGCGGGATCTTCTCGCCGCCGTACGCCTGGCTCATGCGGGCGCGGAGGCGGCCCACCGGGCCGCGCAGGCCGCGCGGGGGGACCCCGTCGGTCTCGGACGCCTCGGCGCCGTCGATCATCGGGATGGCCTCCTTGCCGCGCATGTGGGCCTCGATGTCCTCGGCCGGGGGCACGTGGACCTCGATGAACTCACCGTGCGGCAGGCGCTGGATCACGCCGGACTCCACGCCGTGCCCGATGATGTCGGCGTCCTTGCGCTGGAGGCCGAGGCACATGCGGTAGGTCACGACGTACGCGATGGCCGGCAGGACGAAGATGGCGATCCG
Organism: Thermocatellispora tengchongensis; assembly: GCF_014202315.1. Lineage (GTDB taxonomy): Bacteria > Actinomycetota > Actinomycetes > Streptosporangiales > Streptosporangiaceae > Thermocatellispora > Thermocatellispora tengchongensis. Next base: position 10,886 of record NZ_JACHGN010000032.1, read on the forward strand.
GCCGAACCACGTGGTCGCGTACAGCGAGATCTGGAAGTTGGCCGAGATCTCGTCGTTCGCCCCGAGCAGCCACAGCACGCCGTAGAACGTGATGCCCGCCATGCCGATCGAGGTGCGGACCGGGTTGTTGCGCGGACGGTCGGCGATGTGGTGCTCGCGGTTGTCGCCGGTGATCCAGCGTTCCAGGAACGGATACAGCGCCAGGCCGGTCATGACGATGCCGAGTGGCACCAGCGCCGGGATGATCACGCTGAGCGGGATCGTGTAGCCCAGGACGTTGATCTCCCAGGCGGGCATGATTCGCAGCGAGCCTTCGAGGAAGCCCATGTAGAAGTCGGGCTGCGAGCCCGCCGAGATGTCGGCCGGTGTGTACGGGCCGAACAGCCAGATCGGGTTGATCTGGGCGAAGGTGCCCAGGCCCGCCAGGACCGCGAAGGTGAACAGGAAGTACGCGCCCGCCTTGGCCATGAAGGCCGGGTAGAACGGGGCGCCCACGACGTTCTGCTCGGTGCGGCCCTTGCCCGGCATCTGCGTGTGCTTCTGCACCCACATGAGGATCATGTGCGCGGTGACCAGTGCCACCAGGATGCCCGGGATGAGCAGGATGTGCAGCGTGTAGAACCGGGAGATGACGTCCTCGCCGGGATACTCGCCGCCGAACAGGAAGAACGAGATGTACGTGCCGACGAGTGGCAGTGAGATCGCCACGCCCTGGGTGATCCGCAGGCCCGCGCCCGACAGCAGGTCGTCGGGGAGCGAGTAGCCGGTCAGGCCCTCGAACAGCGCCAGCGACAGCAGCAGGACGCCGATGATCCAGTTCAGCTCGCGCGGCTTGCGGTAGGCCCCGGTGAAGAACACGCGGAGCATGTGCACCATCATGCCGGCGATGAACAGCAGCGCCGCCCAGTGGTGGATCTGCCGCATCAGCAGGCCGCCGCGCACCTCGAAGCTGATGTGCAGCGACGAGGCGTACGCCTCGGAGACCATGACGCCCTTGAGCGGCTCGTACGGCCCGTCGTAGATGACGTGCCCCATGCTGGGCTTGAACCAGAACGTCAGGAACGTACCGGTCAGCAGCAGGATGATGAACGAGTAGAGCGCGATCTCGCCGAGCAGGAACGACCAGTGGTCGGGGAAGATCTTGCGCATGTTGCGCTTGAGGAAGTTCCCCGCGCCCAGGCGGTCGTCCAGCCAGCCGCTGGTGCCCGCGATCGGCTTGGGAACGGCGGTGGGGGTGCTCATGAGGTCCTCCCCTGGTTCCTGACCTCGGCCTCGGCGTCGCCGCGCTCCCAGAAGCTGGGACCGACCGGGACCGCGAAGTCGCCCTTCGCCACGAGGTACCCCTCGGAGTCGACGCCGATGGGCAACTGGGGCAGCGGGCGGGCCGCGGGACCGAAGATCACCTTGGCGCCGTCGGTGGCGTCGAAGGTCGACTGGTGGCAGGGGCACAGGATGTGGTGGGTGGTCTGCTCGTACAGGGCCGCGGGGCAGCCGACGTGGGTGCAGATCTTGGAGTAGGCCACGATGCCGTTGTGCATCCAGTTCTTGTTCGTCCCCGACTTGATCTCCTCGGGGCGAAGGTTGATCAGGATGAGCGTGGCCTTGGCCAGCGCGGTCAGGTCGTGCTCGTAGCCCTCGGGCACGACCGACAGCAGGCCGCCCGGCGAGTTGAAGTCGGCGGCCCTGATCGGCTGGCCCGAGCCCTCGACCACCAGCCGCAGCTCCTTGCCGCCGTTGTGCTCCGGGCTCCAGACCGTGTGGCGCAGCTTGGTCTCGGGCAGCGGGCCGAGGTCCTTCAGCAGCACCAGCGGGGCCAGGCCCAGCGGCGCCGCGGCGGCCAGCAGGGTGCGGCGCAGCAGCGGGCGCTTGGTGATCCCGCTCTCCTGGGCGCCCTGGAGGAAGGTCTCGCCGACGTAGCTCCTGGTCTCGGCGTCGGAGCGCATCGGGTGGCGCTCCTGGACCAGGTTGTACTTGGGCATGACGCCGCGCACCCACACCACGATGCCGACGGCCAGCCCCAGCAGGGCCAGCGTCAGCGTGCCGCCGAGCGCGAGGTTGGACACCGCGGTGTTGTCAACGGTGTTCACCTGGAAGGCGACGTAGGAGGCGATGAACCCGATGCCCGACAGGAAGGTGATGAAGAAGCAGAGCGCGGCGATCCGCTCGGCGCGGCGCGCCTTCTTCTCGTCCGGTGGGTGGACGCCGGGGACGGCGGCCTCGCCGGCCTGCTCCTCCCGGCCGAGCAGGGATGTGCCGCTCGCGGGGGAGGGGGTGCCGATGACGCGCTTCGGTGCGCGGTCCTCCGGCAGCTCTGTGCCTGGGGTGTGGTCAGTCATTGGTCTGTCGCTTCTTCGCGGTGATCCAGATGGCGGCGAGCGCGAGGGCGCTGATCCCGGCGATCCACGCCACCAGGCCCTCGGTCACGGGGCCGATGCGGCCGAGGCCGAAGCCGCCCGGGTCGGTCTGGTTCCGCACCCCGACGATGTAGGCGATCATGTCGCGCTTCTCCTGCGGCGAGATGACGGAGTCGTTGAACACGGGCATGGCCTGCGGGCCGGTGATCATGGCCTCGTAGATCTGCTCCGGCGTGGCCTCGTTCAGCGGCGGGGCGAACTTGCCCTCGGTGAGCGCGCCGCCGGCGCCGACCCAGTTGTGGCAACTGATGCAGTTGGCCCGGAACAGCTCACCGCCCTTGGCCATGTCGGCGCCCTCGGTGGAGACATCGGCCTTGGTGGGGACGGTCGGGCCACCGCCGAGCGACTGGACGTACGCCCCGATCTGCCGGATCTTCTCCGGCGTCACCCACTCGGGCAGCGGCTTGCGCAGCGCCTGGGCCCCGGAGTAGGTGGCCGCGGGCATGCGCCCGCTGCTCATCTGGAAGTCCACGGCGGCCGCGCCCACGCCGACCAGGGTCGGCCCCGCGGCGGTGCCGACGGCGTCGGTGCCGTGGCAGCTCATGCAGTGGGCCTCGAACAGCTTCTCGCCCTCGGCCACGTCGTCGACCTTGCCGGTCGCGATCGCCGCGTCGGCGCTCTGGTCGCCCAGGGCGGTGAGCGTGTACACGCTCCCCGCCAGGACGAGAGCGAAGAGCAGGACGGCGTATCTCGCGAGGGGATGCCGCCGCCCAGCGGTGATCCTAAACACAGAGATCCCCGTTCCCGTTACTGGATGATGTAGATGGTCGCGAAGAGGCCGATCCAGACGACGTCGACGAAGTGCCAGTAGTAGGACACGACGATCGCGCTGGTGGCCTGCTCATGCGTGAAGCGCTTCGCGGCGTACGTGCGTCCCAGCATGAACAGGAACGCGATCAATCCACCCGTGACGTGCAGGCCGTGGAAACCGGTGGTCAGATAGAAGATCGAGTCGTAGGCCGAGTGGGAGAGGACGTGCCCCTCCGCCGCGAGCTGGCCGTACTCGTAGACCTGGCCGATGACGAAGACCAGGCCCATGAGGAAGCTGACGACGTACCAGAAGCGCAGCTTGCTGACCTGGCCCTTTTCCGCGGCCCACACGCCCATCTGGCACGTCACACTCGACAGCACCAGAATGATCGTGTTCGCCGTGGAGAACGGGACGTTGAGGTGAGCCTCGGGCCAGGGAAGCCCGTCGCCGATGCTCACCGACCGGATGGTGAAGTACATCGCGAACAGCGCCGCGAAGAACATGAGCTCAGAGGACAGCCACACGATGGTCCCGACGCTGACCAGGTTGGGTCTGCGGGACGGGTGTGCTGCCGTCGTCGTTACTGCGGATGCTGTCGCCACGGGCAGCATTATTGCGGCTCCCCTGGTCGGGTCGCCGCACGACCCCCCGTTAGGGGGGTTAGGACTCCCCGTAAACGGGGCAAAACACGCTAATTATCGGTGCATGCGCTCCGGCCTGGGTATCCGTGCGGCGCGACCGGTACCATCCCAGGTGACCATACCTCTTGGACCGCGCGGGCGCGCGGACGCCCGGGGGTCTGGTGGACCGCATGGGTTCCGACGCGAGAGAGAGCACGACCTTGGCCAGCGACGCAGGCACCGACGAGAAGATGAGGGTGCTCGTCTACAGCGACGACGCCGCAACCCGTGAGAAGGTACGCCTCGCGATCGGGCGCCGTCCCGCCGTGGACGTGCCCTTCGTGGAGGTCGTGGAGTGCGCGACCCAGCCCAAGTGCGTGCAGTACCTCGACTCCGGCGAGATCGACGTGGCCGTGCTCGACGGCGAGGCGCGGCCCGCCGGCGGCATGGGCGTGGCCCGCCAGGCCAAGGACGAGGTCTACGACTGCCCGCCGATCCTGCTCATCGTCGCCCGCCGCGACGACCGCTGGCTGGCCACCTGGTCCCGCGCCGACGCGGTCATCGGCCAGCCGATCGACCCGGTCGCCCTCGCCGACGCCGTCGCCGGGCTCATGCGGCAGCGCCTGGCCTCCCGCGGCAGCCTCACCACCCGCTGACGGCCCCGCCCGGACCCCCGCCCAGACTCCTGCCCGTATCCCGACCGTCCCGGCCACCTCTGGAGAAGCCCATGGACGCGCGCACCACCTGGCCCGCGCTGTTGTCGGCCCTGCTCGCCGGCGAGCACCTGACCGCCGACGAGACCGCCTGGGCCATGAGAGAGATCATGACGGGCGCGGCCACGCCGTCGCAGATCGCGGCCTTCGCCGTCGCGCTGCGCGCCAAGGGCGAGACCGTGGCCGAGGTCGCCGGCCTGGCCCGGGTCATGCTCGACCTGGCCACCCCGCTGTCGGTCCAGGGGCCCGCGGTGGACATCGTGGGCACCGGAGGCGACCGCGCCCACACCGTCAACATCTCCACCATGGCCGCGATCGTGGCCGCGGCGGCGGGGGCCCGCGTGGTCAAGCACGGCAACCGCTCCGCGTCGTCCTTGTGCGGCGCCGCCGACGTGCTGGAACACCTCGGCGTCGTGCTCGACCTCGCCCCCGAGCAGACCGCCAGGGTCGCCGACGAGGTGGGCATCGCGTTCTGCTTCGCGGCGTTGTACCACCCGGCGCTGCGCTTCGCCGGGCCGACCCGCAAGGAGATCGGCGTGCCGACGGTGTTCAACTTCCTCGGCCCGCTGTGCAACCCGGCCCGCCCCGCCGCCCAGGCCATCGGGGTCTTCGACGCGCGCATGCTGCCCATCATGGCGGGCGTCTTCGCCGAGCGCGGGGTCTCGGCGCTGGTGTTCCGCGGCGACGACGGGCTCGACGAGCTGACGATCTCCACCACCTCCACGGTGTGGGTGGTGCGCGACGGCACCGCCACCCAGACCACCTTCGACCCGGCCGTCCTGGGCATCCCGCGCTCTCCCGCCGACGCGCTGCGCGGCGGCGACGTGGAGTTCAACGCCCAGGCGGTGCGCGACCTGGTGGCCGGCAAGACCACCGGGCCGATCCGCGACGCGGTCCTGCTCAACGCCGCGGCCGGGCTCGTCGCCTTCGACGGGCCGGGCGACGACCTCGACGCCGCCATGCGGGCCGCGTACGCCCGCGCCGGCGAGGCCGTCGACTCCGGCGCCGCCGCCGCCCTCCTGGAGCGCTGGATCGAGACCAGCCGCGCCCTGCACGGCGCGTCCTGACGGGTCAGGGCGACCCTACTCATACAGGGGGAGTGTTCATCCCCCTGAGAGCGGATGTTCAGGTGCCGAGCGCGCCATAACCTTCGGGGCATGCGCGCTTATCCTCCCGATGCGATCGCCCTGGCCATGCCGGTGGCCACCGGTCTGGCCGCGGCGGCGCTCGCCTTCCTCGCGGGCCTGGCGGGGATCATCGGCTGGTGCGCCCAAGAGCGGCGCAGGCTGCTGCGCCGGCTGCGGGCCGAGCGCGACCGCCTGGCCGCCCAGGAGCGCGAGCTGGAGTGGGCCGCGGCGGCCGAGGAGCGCTTCCGCATCGCGGGGGAGATGCACGACGTGGTCGCGCACGGCGTCAGCGTCATGACGCTCGGCGTCGGCGCCGGCCGCATGATCATGGACAAGGACCCGGAGCGGGCCAGGCAGACCCTCCGCGAGGCGGAGGAGTCGGGCCGCCAGACGCTCACCGACCTGCAGCGCATGGTGGGCCTGCTGCGCGGGCACGCCGACCCCGCGCGCGGCGGGACCGAGCCCCAGCCGCGCCTGTCGGACCTGCCCCGGCTGGTGGCCGCCTGCGCCGACGGCGGCCTGCACGCGGAGCTGACCGAGGACGGCCGCCGCCCGGCCGGGCTCAGCCCGCTGCTGGAGCTGGCGGTCTGCCGGATCGTGCAGGACGCCCTGGGCGACGCCGTACGCCACCGCGCCGCCACCGAGGCGCGGGTGAGCCTGCGCTGGCGCCACGACGCCGTGACTGTGATCGTGCGCGACACCCCGGCGCCCGGCCGCGACCCCGCTGCACGGGGCCCGCTGACGGCCGCGCGGGAACGTGCGGGCGTGTTCGGCGGCACCGTCACGGCCGGGCCGCTCCCGTCGGGCGGCCACGAGCTGCGGGCCGGCCTGTGGCTGGCGGGCGTCGGTCAGTCGGCCTCGTCGAGCCCGATGGAGAATGCGGCCTCCAGGTCGTGCTTGGAGTAGGTGCGGAACGCGAGGTGGGTCTCGGTGTGCAGCACGCCGGGCACCTTGTTCAGCCGCCCCGGGATGATCTCGGCCACCATCTCGTAGGACGGCACGCGGACCATCGCCAGCAGGTCGTACTCACCGGTTATGGAGTAGACCTCGCTCACGCCGTCGAGATCGGCGATCATCTCGGCGACCTCGGGAATGCGGTCCACCTCTGCGTTGATGTGCACGATCGCGGTGACCACGAATCCTCCAAAACAGCGCTGCCTCCACTATTTACGGAGGCATCCGGCAAACCACTATCAACCCTATCGCTCACCTGCACCGGCGCCTTCCGCCGCCGGGCTCACCGCAGCGGCCTGCCCTCGCGCTGCGAGCGCCGGGCGAGCGGCTCGTACGCCCGGTCGATGCGCGCCTTCAGCCGGGCCGCGCCGTGGGTGGGCATGCTCCAGCCGCCCTCGATCTGCACCAGCCGGATGCCCGGCGACTCCAGCCAGCGCAGGATGCACTCGGTCTCCTCGGCGCTGGCGGCCGGGGTGGGCCCCGGGCCGGGCGCGACGGTCTCGGCGGTGGCGACCAGCGCCTCGACGTACGGGGTGGGGTGCGCGCCCCGCGGCATCACCCCCGCCGCGGCCAGCCGGCCGTAGCGGATGACGTGCAGCTCCCACCCGCCGTCGAAGGCGGGCGCCGCGGCCACCAGATGCGGGATGCGGGTGAGGCCGCGCAGCCGCTGCATGCGCGCGGCCGTGCGCACGTACGCCGCGAGCCGGTCGCGCTCGGACGCGGCCTCCTCGTAGCGCTGCTCGACCGACAGCCGCTCCATGCGCGCCTCGACGGCCGTGAACACCATGGCGGCGTCGTGCTCCATCGCCCGCCGCGCGCTCTCGACGTGCAGCGCGTAGTCGGCCTGGCTCTCACGGCCCTCGCACGGCGCGCCGCAGCGGCCGATCTCGGCCAGCGCGCACGCCGACCGGAGCCTGGTCGCGCTGAGCCGCTCGGTGCACTGCCGCAGCGGCACCGCCTCGTGCAGGGCCGTGCGGGCGTCCTCGGCCGCGCGGCTGCTGCCGAACGGGCCGAGGTAGGCGGCGTCGTCGGCGCGCAGCTCGCGCACGATCGACAGGCGGGGGAACGGCTCGTCGGTGAGCTTGAGCCACACCACCTTCTCGGGAAAGCGCGACCTTCGGTTGTAGCGCGGCTTGGCGGCCCCGATCAGCCGCAGCTCGCGCACCTCGGCCTCCAGCCCGGTCGCGCACACGATCGTGCGCACCCGCTCGGCGATGCCGATCATCTCGCGGATGCGCGACCTGGTCTCGCCGGCGGTGAAGTAGCTGCGCACCCGGGTGCGCAGGTTGCCGCTCTTGCCGACGTACAGCGCCTCGCCGCGCCGGTCCTCGAACACGTAGACCCCCGGCGCGCTGGGCACCGAGTCGGCGAGGTGGCGCTTGCGCTGCTGCTCGGGGGTGGGGGTGCGCACGAAGCTGCGCAGCTCCTCCAGCGTGTGCACGCCCAGCGAGCCCGCCCGCTCCAGCAGCGCGTGCAGCACGTCGGTGGTGGCCCGCGCGTCGGCCAGCGCCCGGTGGCACGGCTCGGTCGCGGCGCGGAAGAACCGCGCCAGCGTGCCCAGCTTGCAGTTGGGCACCTCGTCGCGGGTGAGCATGCGCCGGGCGAGGTCGGCGGTGTCGACCACGGGGTTCGCCGGCGCCGGGTAGCCCAGCGCGGCGCAGGCCGCCTTGATGAACCCGGTGTCGAACGGGGAGTTGTGCGCCACCAGGGTGGCGCCGGTGATGAACTCCAGGAACGCCGGCAGCACCGAATCGATCCGCGGGGCCGCCATCACCATCGAGTCGGTGATGCCGGTGAGCACCGAGATGAACGGCGGGATCGGCCCGCCCGGATCGACCAGAGTGGCGAACTCGCCCAGCACCTCCCCGCCGCGCACCTTGACCGCGCCGATCTCGGTGATCGCGTGCTCGGCGGGGGAGCCGCCGGTCGTCTCCAGGTCGAACACCACGAACGTCACCTGGTCGAGCGGTGTGCCCAGCTCGTCCAGCGTGCCCTGAACCGCGATCTCCACGCCCTTGACCTTAGAAGCCGCGACCGACATAAATCCCGTGACCCCGCCCCGAGGGCGTCAGGCGGGGGACTCGCGCAGGCGGTCCACCCGCACCCGGCGCAGCAGCAGCTCGGCGGTGAGCGCCGCCGCCGCCAGGGCCGCGAGGAGGGCTAGGACCGCCACCGCCACCAGGGGCAGCGGCGCCGGATCGTACAGCAGGGGCGGGGTGAGCGGGGTGGCGGTGAACTGCGGGATGCGCGGCAGGGCCGCCGCCGCGGCGGCCAGGCCCGCGGCCACCCCGGCGAGCATGCCCGCGGCCAGCGTGATGAGCTGCTCCAGCAGCAGGGCCGCGCGCAGCGCCCGGGGCCGGGCGCCCGCCGCCTCCAGGGCCGCCAGCTCGTACGAGCGCCGCCGCGCCGCCGCGTACAGCGCCAGCACCGCCCGGCCCAGGGCGAGGACGGCCGCGGCCGGGGCGGCGAGCAGCAGCAGGAACAGCGCGAGCCCCGGCCCCTGGAGCGTGTAGCGGGCCACCAGGTCGGTGTACCTCGTCGGCTCGAACACCGGCACGCCCTGCCGGGTCAGCGCCGCCCGCACCGCCTCACCGTGCCCCGCCGCCACCCACACCTGGAACTCCGCCTTGGGGTCCACCGCGTACGCCGCCCGGTCGGCCAGCTCCAGGTCCACGATCGCCCCCGGCCGGTCCAGGCCGGGCAGCGCGGGGCCGGTGGACACCGCGTCGTACTTCACCAGGTACGCCTGGTCGGCCCCCTGGGAGTACCGGCCGTCGAGCTGCCCGTTGACCAGGGCGGGCAGCTCCTCGGGGAACGTCTCGGGGATCGCGCTCACGGCGCCGAAGGGCGTCATGGGCAGCGTGAGGCCCTTCGGCCCGGCCTCGGCCGGGCCGCGCCACCGCCCGGGATCGGTCAGGCCCGCGTCCAGCTCCCGCCACCGGCCGTCCCGGCGTACGGCCAGCTCCCGCACCGGCACGTCCAGCCGCGAGTCGGGCGCGGCGGTGGCGCCGGGGGAGAAGTCCACCTCGCCGCGGATCGCGCGCAGCTCGCACACCGCCGTCCGGCAGTCCTTGGGCAGCCCCCACTCCAGCACGGTGCGGGCGGGGTCGAGCAGGCCGAGCGGGATCGAGACGGGCCGCGGGTGGCCGGGCACCCGGAAGTCGGCGTGCAGCCGCGGCTGCCAGTTCTCCGGGGGCCGCACGCTCCCGATCCGCACCCGGAACCGGTCGCCGGTCACCAGGACGCGCGGCGCCATCTCGCGTCCGAGCCGCCCGGCCAGCGTGCTCAGCGGCACCCCCGCCTGGTCCCCGGCGAAGGACGGCCGCCAGTACGCCACCCGCGCGAAGCGCGCGGGGTCGGTGGCGAGCATCGCCGCCTGGCCGCCCGGCACGGACAGCACCGGCGCGGCCCGGCTCCCGGACGGGTCGGCCCGCTCCACCGCCTCCCGGAACTCCTCCAGCGGCATGGCCCCCACCCGCAGCACCGTGTCGGCCCCGTTGTGGGTGCGGGCCACCCGCTCGTAGTTCGCCGAGGTGACCGACCAGGCCGCGGTGCCGAACGTGGCCAGGCCGAACGCCGTGCCCAGCACGATCACGCTGCCCGCCGTCGCCGAGCCCCTGGCGATCTGGCGCAGCGCCAGGAACGGGCCCAGGCCGCCCGACCTGCGGGTCCGGGCGAACAGCGTACGCGCGAGGAGCGGGAGCGCCCGGCAGGCGAGCAGGGCCGCCGCCAGCGCGACCAGGCCGGGCACCGCGAGGGCGCCCGCCCGCTGTCCCGAGCCCTCGGCGATGACGCCGCCGGTGGCCAGCAGCTCGGCCAGGCCGAGCGCGGTGAGCGCGAGCACCACGGCGTCCACGATCCAGCCGCGAGCCCGGCGCCGGGGCGCGCCGCGCCACTCCTCCACGACCGGGCGCCGCGCCATCCGCCAGGCGGCGATTGCCGCCGCGGCCAGCCCGCCGAGCGGCACCGCCGCGCCCGCCGCGACCGCGCCCGCCGTCACCACCACGGGCGAAGCGCCCTGCGCCGGCAGCAGGCCGGCCAGCACCGAGCCCGCCGGCCCCGCGGCCAGGGCCAGCCCCGCCGGCAGCGCCGCGGCCAGCAGCACCAGCGGCTCGGCCATCCCGAACCGCCACACCCGCGCCCGGCCGTGCCCGCGCACCCGCGCCAGCGCGATCTCCGGCGCCCGCGCCGCCACCAGGTCGGAGACGGTCAGGAACAGCAGCAGCCAGCCCAGCGCCACGAGCTGGGCGATGACGACCAGCGCGGGCACGCCCAGCGTGCCCGTCTGCGCGCGCAGCTCCTCCAGCAGCCGCGGCACGCCGGTGAAGACGAGCACCGACCCGCCCGCGGCGATCTCGTCGGCGCGCCGCTGCGCCTCCTCCACGCGGCCGATGTCGGCCCCGGTCACCCGGCGCGGGTCCAGGAACACGATGGCCGACTCGGTCCAGGCGGCGGTCCCGGTGGCCACCGTGTGGGCCCTGGTCGCGGGCACGGTGAAGAACGGGTCGCCGTTGGTCTCGGTCGCGCCCGCGCTCTGCGCGAACAGGTTGCGCCCGAACCAGAACGGGTCGTCGATGTCGCCGGGGCGGTACACGCCGACCACGCGCAGCTCCGCCAGCCGCTGCTCGCCGTCCGCCCCCGGCGGGTCGCTCACCCCGCTCACCCTCACGGTGGAGTCCAGCGGGAACCCCGACGCCGCGCTGACCATGATCTCCTTGGCCGTGCGCGGGCAGCGCCCCTCGGCCAGGGCCAGGTGCTCGCACTGGCCGTCCTGCCACATCAGCGGGTAGTTGCGGCGGGTGGTCACCTCCGGGCTGACCAGCTCCGCGCCCGGGATCGGCGGGTCCAGGAACGGCAGTCCGGCGGTCAGCTTGGCGGTGCGGGCGGCGAGCCCGTCCTCCTCCCGCGTGGTCAGCCGCCAGGCGCGGGTGTCGGGCGAGGCCGCCTCCAGCGTCGTGCGGGCGAGGATCGTACGCGCGCTGTCCGCGAAGATCGGCCCCGCCGCGGCCGTCGCCACCGACACCGCCGCCACCAGGAACACGACCAGCGACAGCCCCCGCCGCTCCCACAGCCCCCGCAGCGTGAGCCCCAGCCCGCCGCTCACGGCCGCTCCCCGTCGCCGGGATGACCGGTGCCGTCCACGCGCCGCAACGCCACGCCGTCCTCCAGGGCCTCGATCCTGGCCATCGTCCCCGGCGGCAGCAGCTCGTGGTACTCGGGCGGGAGCTGCACCGCGCCCTCGCGGCCGACCACGACGAAGTCCTCGCCGTGCCTGCCCTCCGCGCCGACCCGGCCGTCGCGGATCGTGACCGTGCGGTCCAGGGCCGCGCCCACCGCCGGGTCGTGCGTGACCACCACGACGGTCGCCCCCGTCTCGGCCGCGGTCTCCTTGATCAGCTCGATCACGGCCCGGCCGGAGGCGGCGTCGAGCTGGCTGGTGGGCTCGTCGGCGAGCAGCAGCCGGGGCCGGTTGGCCAGCGCCACGGCGACCGCGAGCCGCTGCTGCTCACCGCCGGACATCCGGCCCGCCCGCGTACGGGCCACCGGGCCGCCGAGCGAGACCCGCTCCAGCAGCTCGGCCGCCCGGTCGCGCTCACGCCGCCCCGGCCACCCGCGCCCGCGGGCCGCCCGCCCCGCCCGCTGCGCGAACGCGATGTTCTGCGCCGGGGTCGCGTACGGGATCAGGTTGCGCGCCGGATTCTGCAGCACCACGCCGATCTCCGCCGCCCGCAGCCGGTCCAGGGCCCGCGGCGCGAGCCGGCCCAGGTCCACGCCGTGCACCCGGAGCCGTCCGGCGCTGGGCCGCATCAGCCCCGCCATCAGCCACAGCAGCGTGGACTTCCCGGCGCCGGAGGGCCCCAGCAGCGCCACGCTCTCGCCCGGGTCCACCACCAGGTCCACATCGCGCAGCGCGACCACCTCGGTCTCGCGCGACCGGTAGATCCGCACCAGACCGTCGCAGCGGACCGCCGGGGGCCGGGGCGCCGCGGTCACGCGCCCACCTCCGCGGGGCTCAGCGGGCTGGCCGCCGAGCGCAGCTCGATCACGCGGTCGCACCGTTCGGCCACCTCCGGGTCGTGGGTGGCCACCACGAGCGCCGCCCCGCGCCGGGCCGCCGCCACCAGCTCGTCCAGCACGATCGCGCGGTGGACGCCGTCCTGCTCGGCCGTGGGCTCGTCGGCCAGCAGCACCCGCGGCGCGAGCGCGAGCGCCCTGGCCACGGCCACGCGCTGCTGCTGGCCGCCGGACAGCTCCTCGATCAGGTGGTCGGCGTGCCCGCCCAGCCGCATCCGCTCCAGCGCCGCGGCGGCCTCGCTCATCGCCTCCCTCGGTGTGCGCCCGGCCGCGCGCAGCGCCACCTCGACGTTCTCGGCCGCGGTGAGCAGGGTGAGCAGCCCGTACGACTGGAAGACCAGCGCCAGCCGGGATCGCAGCGAGGGGTCGTCGGCGAGCGGCACCCCGTCCACCCGCACCTGGCCGGCCGCGGGCCGCAGCAGCCCGGCGAGCGTGGTGAGCAGGGTGGTCTTGCCCGACCCCGACGGGCCGGTGAGCGCGACCCGCTCCCCGGCCGCCACCGCGAGGTCGAAGTCGCGCACCACCTCGCGGTCGCCCGCCCGGCAGGTGAGGGACCGGCATGACAGTGCTGGCTCGGGCATCCACGGCCTCCGTCCTGCGCCCTTTCCCCTACCTAGCCGCGGCAAGATCGCCGGATCGTGTGGAGGGGGTCACGAAACCGTCACGATCCCCCTTCCGGCGGTAGCTGTGTGTAACGAGAAGGACACTGCTGCACAGGGTGACTGTGTGACTACAGTACGTGGCGAACGGGCCGCGACCACGGCCCCGAGGAACCTGGAGAGGCTACATGCCACGTATCGGCAGCAGGATCGCCACCCTGGCGGCGGTCGTGATGCTCGCCCTGACGGCCGTCGCCGCGCCCGCGAGCGCGCAGCGGAGCGCCGCCGCGGTGGAGGCGTACTTCGAGTTCCACTACCCGCCCGCCCCGGACCGGTTCGTCGTCAAGCTCACCGATCCGGCCGCGATCCAGCACGCCAGAGACCTGGTCAGCGGCGCCACGGAGGACCGTCCGCACATCGTGGGCAGGATCGTGAAGCGCCCGGCCCCGTACAACCGCCCGTGGAGCTACCACCTCGACCCCGGCACCGTGCAGTTCTTCGACTACGCCATCGAGGTCTGCGACGCGAGCATCCGCTACGTCGAGGACCATCTCGACGAGGCGGGCGGCGCGTTCCTGCCCGGCCTGGTCTGGTGCCCGTGGGGCTCGCAGCTGATCCGCGAGGTGCCCGCCCCGTAACCACCGGGCTCGTCCGTGGCCTGCTCGGGGAGGAGGGGCCCGAGCAGGCCGGGCACGGCGCGGTCGGCGAGCGCGAGCGCGTCGGCCGGGGCGGCGTCCAGCACGGAGTACACACCCCGTCCGGCCGCCGTCGTGGCCCGCACCGTCATCAGCCCGGCCCGCCGCTGGAAGACGCTCTGCTCGATCTTCCACCCGATGATGCCCGTCCGGTCCAGCGCGGTCGTGCGCCGCACGACCGCGCCCGAGCGGGCCAGCAGGTGCCGCGAGGTGAGCCCGTGCCCCAGCGACCGGTACGCCACGGCGGCGAGCCCCCATCCCGCCAGGAGCACGGCCACGGCCACCCCGGCCGCCGCCCACCGGGCCGTGCCCGCGCTGAGCAGCCGGTCCAACCCGAACGCGCCGGAGGCGTGCACCCCCAGCACCACCGCGCCCGCGGCGCCGGCCACCGGCCACGCCCACCGCGCGCGCCGCCGCCGCGCCGCCACCGGATGCCCGCGCAGCCCGCCTTCCCCCGGCAGCGCGCCCGGCCCCGGCACCCCGGGCGGCGAGATCTCGCGCGCGATGCGGTGGGCCTCGGCGAGCGGCACGGGCGGGGTGAGGGCGTCGGCCGACTCCGACTCGCCCGCCCCCGCCTCGCGCAAACCGGTGGCGACCGCGGTCACCCGGGCGCCGCCGCCCAGACGCAGCAGCAGGGGCTCGGCGATCTGCACCCCGCGCAGGCGGCTCTCGGCGAGCGTGACCGACCGCTTGGTGAGCAGGCCGCGGCGCAGCAGCAGGGTGCCGCCGGGCTCGCGGTCCAGGCGGTAGCGCCACCACGACTCCACGAACATCAGCAGCGCGCCGGCCACCCCGACCAGCAGGTTCGCGAGCACGCCCAGCGTGATGAGCAGCCACGGCGGCCACGCGGCCAGCCCGCGCCACACCCCCTCGAACCGGTCCGGGTCGAGCACGTCCTGGAACAGGTCCACGCCCACCACGTCCAGCGCCTTGTACGCCACGCCGAGCAGCGCGCCGCCGCCGACGAAGCTCCACACGGTCAGCGGGGCCAGCCTGATCCACCCCCACGCCAGCGACGCGATCGGCACGGTGCCGGGGCCGGCGGGGGAGGAGGCGCCATCGGCGGAGTACGCGGTCCCGGGGGAGCGCGCGGCATCGGGGCGCGCGGCCCCGGGCGCGCGATCCGGCGCGTGCAGAAGCAACGCCCGCAGCCGCTCCGCCTCACGCCGCGAGATCGGGTCGAGGCTCAGCTCCGACGCGCCCTCGCCCGCGTGCTCGCCGGTGCCGATCTTGAGCACCGCGAGGCCGAGCACCCGGCGTACGGGGTCGGCGGTGACGTCCGCCGTACGCACCCGCTCGCGTGGCACCGACCGGTGCCGCCGCTGGACCACGCCCGAGCGCAGCTCGACCCGCTCGCCGGTCACCCGGTACTCCGTGGCCCGCCACCTGAGCACGTCGTACACCACCGCGCCGGCCAGGATCAGCAGCGCCGCCCCCGCGCACGCCGCCACGATCAGCTCCACGGCCACGCCGGCGCCGGTCATGCCGCGCACGATGGCCACCGCCACGGGCGTGGCCACCGCCAGCGAGTACGCCGCCGCCACCGCGTGCGACCGCCGCTCCAGCCGCCGCCACCCATCCGGCACCGTTCCGGCCACCTCTTCGGCCCCGGCCGGCAGGGTCACGTCGCCGGTGCCGTCCGCTCGCCGTGGGGTCGTCACGTCGCATCCCCGGGGGTCGCCTGGGTGATCAGGGTGAGGCGTTCGGCCAGTTCGGCGGCGAGGTGGTGGTCCAACGCCTCGATCTTGACCGGGCCGGCCGCCGACGCCGTGGTGACGGTGACGTCGGACAGGCCGAACAGCCGCTGCACCGGCCCGCGGGCGGTGTCCACCGTCTGGATGCGCGACATCGGCGCGATCCGCCAGGTGCGCACGATCCACCCGGACCTGGTGTACACGGCGTCCTCGGTCACCTCCCACCGCGACATCCGGTAGTAGGCGCGCGGCACGACGACGACCAGGGCCAGGCAGAGCACGGCGAAGGCGGCCACCAGCAGGCCGAGCCACAGCGGACGGTCGGTCAGCGTGACGTACGCGACGGCGGCGCCGCCCGCCGCGGGCACGCCGAGCAGCGCGCAGTGCACCGTCCACCAGCCCACGGCCCGCGGGTCGGGAAGGTTGCGCGGGGGACGCGGCTCCATGTCCTCTAGCCCTTCTTCTCCCGCGTGCGGCCCAGCCCCGTCAGCACGAAGCCGGCGAGCAGGACGGCCACGCTCGCCGGGATCTCCCACCCGTCGAGGAAGCCGATGTGGTTCACCGCGAACCAGCTCGGCGAGTCGCCGAACAGGTTGTTGAGCACGCCGCCCGCGCCCTGCACGATCAGCAGGACGCCGAGCACCTCCGCGAGTCCTCTCATGCCGTCCAGCGTGGCCGGGCGGGCCGGGCGGCGGCGTCGGCCGGAGGTCGAGCGGGACATCGACTTTGGTCGCTGTCCGCTGGTCACGCGAGGCCGTAATCTCGGGAGACATGACGGAGTACCGGTGGCTGCTGCCCTCGGTCCTGCTCGGCTCGGGCGCCGAGCGCGGGCCGGGGCGGGTCCGGCGCTCGGCGCGCGACTGGTTCGTCGACATCACCCTGTTCGTGGTCACCAGCCTGTTCACGCTGATCATCCTGAGCGAGCTGGAGGGCGACCCCCCTCCGCTGATGATGGTCGAGCAGGTGATCGGCGCGGTGTCCTGCGCCGGCATCTGGTTGCGGCGCAGGTGGCCGGTCGGGTTCGCGCTGGCGCTGGTGCCGGTGTCGTGGTTCTCGGCCCTGGTCTCGGGGCCGACGCTGGTCGCGCTGTTCACGGTGGCGGTGCACCGGCCGTTCCGGCACGTCGCGCTGGTCGGCGGCCTGTACGTGCTGTGCGTGCTGCCCTACGCCGTGCTGCGCCCCGATCCCGAGCTGGGCGTCGTGGGGCTCATGGTGCTCGGTGTCTCGCTGTACCTCGCCCTGGTCGCGTGGGGCATGTTCATCCGGGCGCGCCGCCAGCTCGTGCTGTCGCTGCGCGACCGGGCCGAGCGCGCCTCGGAGGAGGCCAAGCGGCTGGAGCGCGAGCGCATCGCCCGCGAGATGCACGACGTGCTCGCCCACCGGCTCTCGCTGCTCAGCGTGCACGCCGGCGCGCTGGCCTTTCGCAGAGACATGCCCCGCGAGGACGTCTCCAGGGCCGCCGAGGCGATCAGGCACAGCGCGCACCAGGCGCTGCAGGACCTGCGCGCGGTGATCGGCGTACTGCGGCACGGCGACGACGGCGACGCCCCGCAGCCGCCGCAGCCCACCCTGGCCGACCTGCCCGGCCTGGTCGAGGAGTCCCGCAAGGCGGGCACGCCGGTACGGCTCGCGCTGCGCCTGGCCGATCCCGCCGCCGTGCCCGACGCCCTCGGGCGCACGGCGTACCGGATCGCGCAGGAGGGCCTGACCAACGCGCGCAAGCACGCCCCCGGCTCACCGGTGCGGGTCGAGGTGGACGGCGCGCCGGGCGACGGCCTGACCGTCGTGCTCCGCAACCCGGTGCGGGCCCCGGCCCGCCAGCTCGCCCACGTGGTCCCCTTCGGCGGCGACGCGTCCGGGCCGGCCGCGCTGCCCATCCCCGGCAGCGGCACCGGTCTGATCGGCCTGGCCGAGCGGGTGAGCCTGGCCGGGGGCCGTCTGGAGCACGGAGTGAGCGCCGCCGACGCCCCGGGGGCCGGCGAGGACGAGTTCCGCCTGCGCGCCTGGCTCCCCTGGCCCGCCGCCGCGGCGGCGTGATCCCGTGGACGAGCCCGTGGACGAGCCCGTGGATGAGCCCCGGATGAGATCGTTGGTCGTGTGGACGGGAGAGACGTGGACAAGCCCATCGGCGTGCTGATCGTGGACGACGACGCGCTGGTCCGGGCCGGGCTCGGCATGATCCTGGGCGGCGCCGCGGACGTGCGGCTGCTGGGGGAGGCGGCCGACGGCGACGAGGTGCCGGCACTGGTGGCCGAGCACCGCCCCGACGTCGT
This sequence comes from Thermocatellispora tengchongensis, assembly GCF_014202315.1. Classification (GTDB taxonomy): domain Bacteria; phylum Actinomycetota; class Actinomycetes; order Streptosporangiales; family Streptosporangiaceae; genus Thermocatellispora; species Thermocatellispora tengchongensis. The sequence goes on from NZ_JACHGN010000032.1 coordinate 28,801, forward strand.
GCTGATGGACATCAGGATGCCCCGCATCGACGGCCTGGAGGCCACCGAGCGGCTGCGCGCGGCCCCCCGCCCGCCGGAGGTCGTCATCCTGACCACCTTCCACGCCGACGCCCAGGTGCTGCGCGCGCTCCGCGCGGGGGCGGCCGGGTTCCTGCTCAAGGACACCCCGCCCGCCGAACTGCTGCACGCGATCCGCCGGGTCGCGGCCGGAGAGCCGATCCTGTCGCCCGCGGTGACCCGGCAGCTCATCGCGCACGTCTCCGACCCCTACGCCGACGAGCGCAGGCTACGGGCGACCGGGCTGCTCGCACGGCTCAGCGACCGGGAGCGCGACGTGGCGCTCGCGGTCGGCCGCGGGGCCTCCAACGCCGAGATCGCCGCCGAGCTGTACATGAGCGTGGCGACCGTCAAGGCGCACGTGTCGCGGGTGCTGACCAAGATGGAGCTGAACAACCGGGTGCAGATCGCCCTGGTGGTGCACGACGCGGGCGCGCTGATGTGAGGCGGGCGCGCCGTGCAGACGCGGGCGCGCTTTCCGGAGGCGGGTGCGCCACGCTGAGGCGGGCCCCGCGGCCTCGCCCTAACGGCGCCAGTAGGAGCCGTCCAGCATCGCCTCGATCGTGGCGCGGTGCATGACCAGGTCGTCGGGGTCGTCGGGCATGGGCTGCTCGCCGAAGTGGATCCTGCGCTGCCACACGCGGGCCATGATGATGCCGTGCCGCAGCGCGGCGTACAGCTCGTAGAAGCGCATGTGCCGCGGCTCGTGCCCGGTCAGGCTCCGGTACTGCGCGCACACGTCGGCGCGCCGCATGAAGCCCGGCAGGCCCGGCAGGCCGAGCCCCTCGGTCAGGTCCTGGAAGAAGCGGTGCAGGAAGATCATCCAGCCCAGGTCGATCTCGCGCGGCCCGAGCGAGGCCATCTCCCAGTCGAGCACGGCGACCGGCCGGAACTCCCGGTAGATCACGTTGCCGATCCGGGCGTCGCCCCAGCTCACGACGTCCGGCCCGGGGTCGTCGGGCCAGAGGTCCTCCAGCGCGGCGAAGGCCGCCTCCAGGACCGGGATGCGCCGCTCGCCGTGCGCCCATTCGTAGTAGGCGCGCTGATCCTCCACATGCCGCCGCAGCGCGCACTCCCCGGCCGATTCCGCGGAGGAGGGCCGCAGGAACTCCAGCTCCTCCGGGGCGAACGGGGCGTCGTGCAGCCTGGCCAGGACCTCCACGGTGAGCCGCTGCAGCCGCTCCAGTTCGTGCGGGGCCGCCTCGACTAGCCAGCCGTCGATCGTGTACGGCATCACGTCCCGCGGCACCAGCCCCTCCTCACGCTCCATCACGAAGAACGGCGAGCCCAGATGGGCGGGGTCGGGCTCGTACCAGAGCGTGCGCGGCGCCGGCACCCCGGCGCGCTCGCGGACCAGACGCATCACGTCGTACTGCTTGCGCAGGTCGTATTCGGGGAACACGGGCACGGCGTCCTCCGCCGGCGCCATCCGCGCCACACACCCCACCCGCCGCCCGTCCCACTCGGAGTCGAAGATCAGCGTCTCACTGGACAGCCCGTTCCCGGAGGGAGCGCTCAGCTCCGACACCACGACCGCCCCAGGAGCCCGCCCCACCCGCCCGGCCAGCCACCCCCGCATCCGCCGCCGCAACTCCCCAAGATCCCGAGTAGAGGTCCGCATCCCCCCGGAGCCTCCTTTTTCCTCCCCCTCCCGCGCCCTCTCTTGACGCCCGCGCGCGTCATCCTGGTGATGGCGTGGGCTTTCCGGGTGCTGGTGCCGTGTGTCGTCCCGGTGTCGCTCGCTCGCGCCTTCTCGCCGCCGCTCGCTCGCGCCTTCCCGGCGCCGGTCCCGCTCGGTCTCCCGCTGCCGGTCCCGCGCGGCCTCGCGCGGGGCGTGGGCGTCCTCTTGGCGCTCGCGCGTTCCTTTCCGGTGCTCTCGCGCGCTTTCCCGGTAGCGGGTCTGCGTGTCCTGGTGCCGCTCGCGCGCTTCTTCGCGCTCCCGCTCGCGCTCCCGCTCGCGCTCCCGCTCGCGCTCCCGCTCGCGCTGCTGCGCGTACTCGGGGTGGTCGCGCCCGTCCTCGCGGTGCCGCTCGGGCGTGCCCTGTCGATGCCGGTCGTGCATGCCTTCCTGGGGGCGCGGCCGGGTGCTTTCGTGGGGCTCCTGTAGGTGGGACATGGGGGCTCCCGGGGGATGTGGGCGATCCCTTTCTCCGGCCCAGTGGTACACCTCAACCAAGCGCTTGTCCACATGGGATTCGCGTGCCGTTCCCCTTGCCGTCGCTTGGCGGACATTTGCCCGTGCACTGTGCGTACCGGGTGTGGGGGGCGTCTCCTCGCAGAGGGGACATGGGGCGGATGCGCTACGTAACCACCGTCAATCAGGACGGATCCCGGGAGTGGGGGCATGGCCACAGGTGCGACGGCCGTACCCTTGTCTGATAGACGAATTTCGGAAGGCGCCGAACAGGAAGGCGTCCCAGGGCTGAGGGGACATGGGATGAGTTCAGCCGGAGAGGGCTTGTCTCGTCCGCTGCCCGAGCAGGTCCGGTTACACGTCGTGGATCTCGCCGCGCAGGTCCTCGGTTCGATGCCGCAGTCCGCGATCCCCGCCCCGCTGCGCGGGATCGCCAAGTTCGACCCGCGCAAGCGGGCCAAGCTGGGCGGCACGCCGATCGCCGCGCAGCTTGAGAACGACAAGAAGTTCCGCGAGATGGTCGCGGAGACCCTCGCGGCGGGCTGGCCCGAGCTGGTCGAGAGCCTGGCCGAGGGCAATGTGCCGCCCGCGGCCGAGCCCGTCATGGTCGCGGCGGCGGCCTACCTCACCCGGCCGCCCGGGTGGCCGGAGATGGTGGAGGCGGCGCGCGCCGATCTGGAGCGATCGGCGGCGGCCGCGCAGGGCTCGGCGCACGAGCAGGCGGTCGTGCGGCTGCGTGAGCAGCTCGCCGCGCAGAAGACCGCGGCCAAGGAGGAGGCCGACCGGCTGCGCGAGCAGCTCAAGGCCGCGCGCGCCGAGAACGCCGACCTGCGGCGCAAGCTGCACGACGCGCGTGAGCGGGTCAAGACCGCCGAGGCCGCCGCGGCGGCGATGACCGTCGCCGCCGAGGAGGCCAGGGCCGCGCTCGCCTCGGCGGGCAGCGCCGCCGAGACCGAGCTGCGCCGTACCAAGGAGCGCCTGGCCGACGTGGAGCGCCAGTTGGAGGCCGCGCGCCGCGCCGCCCGCGAGGGCCGCAGCGTCGAGGACGCCCGCGTACGCGTGCTGCTCGACGCCCTTCAGGACGCCGCGGCGGGCCTGCGCCGGGAGCTGGCGCTGCCGTCCACGATCAGCAGGCCGGCCGACTCGGTGACCGCGGTGTCGCCCGACCGGCCCGGCGTGCGCGCCGTGCCCGCCCGTGCCCTCGCCGACGACGATCCCGCGCTGCTCGACCAGCTCATCGCGCTGCCGCAGGTGCACCTGATCGTCGATGGCTACAACGTGACCAAGACCGGTTACGGCACGCTCACCCTCGCCGACCAGCGCAACCGGCTGATGACCGGGCTCGCCGGGCTGGTCGCGCAGACCAGGATCGAGGTGACCTGCGTCTTCGACGGCGCCGAGCTGAACGGGCCGGTGCAGGTCGCCGCGCCGCGCGGGGTGCGGGTGATGTTCAGCGCCCCGGGCCAGATCGCCGACGACCTGATCCGGCAGCTCGTGCGGGCCGAGCCCGCCGGCCGCGCCATCGCCGTGGTCTCCTCCGACCGCGAGGTCGCCGAGTCCGTACGCCGTATGGGCGCGCGGCCCGTCCCCTCCGCGCTGCTGCTGCGCCGCCTCGGCCGGGCCTGAATCCAGGTTTTCCCCGTAATAACCGGCCTTTTCGTATATTTCGTATTCCGCGCAACCACTCGCAAACTTTTCCGGCCCGGCGCGCATCGAACCTGCTGTCAGCATTCAACGGGGGACAACACGGGGGTTCCGATGCGGCGAATCATCACGACCATCCTCGCCACCGCCTGCGCCGCCACGGCGGCGGTCGCCCTGGCGGCGCAGCCCGCCTCGGCCGCGACCGGGCACCGCATCCCGGAGGGCTTCCTGCTCTACGAGAAGGCGGCGGCGAAGGACGACCACAGCGAGGAGACCTCCTGGCGGGTGAGCGACCGGCGCGGGCACACGCTGGCCGTGAACCCGTGCCAGGACAAGTCCCTCGCCCGGCACGGCCGGGCGGCCGCGCGCACGATCGTCTACCGGGCGCCGGAGTTCCAGCGCGTGGAGCAGGTCCTGCTCTACCGCGGCGTGCACGAGGCGCGGGACGCCTTCGGCGAGGTCCGCGCCGCGCTGCGCCGGTGCGAGGTCAACAGGGAGGAGTACGGCGCCTACCGCTACAGCTGGCAGCGCGCGCCGCTGGGCGACGAGGCGCTGCGGGTGGCCGGCCAGAGCTACAGCGGCAGGAAGGGCGACGAGGTCGCCGTCGGCGGCGAGCGCGCGTACGTCGTGCGGCGCGGCAACGCGATCATGATCTACAGCGAGGCCGCGGAGTACGGTATGCCGAAACCGGCACAGTACTCGCAGCAGCGCCGCGACGCGGCCAAGATGGTGGCGAAGATCTGCGCCATCGCCCGCTGCCACGGCGCCTGACCGCCCCCGCGTCCGGGGCGCACATGACCGCGGGCGGTGACCCCGGACTTCAGGGCATGGTAAAACAGCGGAAGATGTCAGGTCACACCCGCATCTTCTGTACTATTTCGCCCCAGGTCTGAGCGATGGGGGTGGATTCGTGCCGGTGAGGCTGCGACGGTTGCCGGTGGCCGTGGGACTGGTCGCCGCTACCTTGCTGATTGCGCCGATCGACGGCGCCGTGGCCGATCCGCAGCCGACCGTCGCCCAGGCCAGGGCCAAGCTGGAGAAGCTGAACGAGCAGGCCGACAAGGTCGTGGACCGCTTCAACCTGGCGCGCGAGCGGTACAAGAAGGCCAAGAAGAAGTACGAGGCGCTCAACAGCGAGCTCAAGACGCAGGAGAGCACCGTCGAAGGGCTGCGCAAGCAGCTCGTGGGCGTGGTCCGCAGCACCTACCAGGGCGGCGACCTGTTCGGCTGGGGCGGGTTCCTGGCCGTGGACGACCCCGCCGCCGTGCTCGGCGGCCTGGCCTCGGTGAGCCAGCTCTCCGCCCAGCGCGCCCGGTCACTGGACGCCTTCGACCAGGCCACCAAGGGCCTGCGCGACAAGCGCGACAAGGCCAAGAGCGCGTACGCCGAGGCCGACAAGGTCCTGGACGACCTGCGCAAGGAGAAGGCCAAGGCCGACCGGCTCGTGGCCGAGCAGACCAAGCTGCTGCGCCGCCTGGGCACGTACAACAGCGGCAACCGCAACAGCAAGGGCATCACCTACACGGGCAACGCCTCCGGCAACGCCCGCCAGGTGCTCCAGTTCGCCTTCGCGCAGGTGGGCAAGCCCTACCAGTACGGCGGCAGCGGCCCCGGCTCCTGGGACTGCTCCGGCCTCACCCAGGCCGCCTGGCGGGCCGGCGGGGTGAGCCTGCCGCGCACGACCTGGGAGCAGTGGAACTGGGGCGCCGACCGCAGGGTCTCACTGGACGCGCTCCAGCCCGGCGACCTGGTCTTCAGCAACGGCCTGGGCCACGTGGGCATCTACGCCGGCGGCGGCAAGATGGTGCACGCCCCGCAGACCGGCGATGTGGTCAAGGTGGTGCCGCTGTCGGCGTACGGCGGCCGCCTGGTCGGCGCCGTGCGGCCCTGACGGCCTCAGGCGCCGCTGTTTTCACGCAGATCACGTTTTGATCAACTCCCTCGCCCGCAATCCGCAGCATACCCATTGCGCTCGAGTAACCGGTGGAGTTTAACCGATGTTGCGCATGGGGTAGGCCGGAAAGCAGATAGTGAAATCGCTCACAGTGGCTGCCGCGGCGCGGGGGAGGTGCATCGACCCATGTGACTGATGTTACTCATGTGACGATCTTAAGGATCATTCCCAGAATTGTGAGCGAGGTCACATTCTGGTAACGCGCCCCCCATTCGAGCAGGCATTTCTTCACGCCGCGGGGGTCCTTCCCGATCTTTGTTTTTGGTGTGGGCTTTGCTCGTCTGTGACGATCCGAGTACCTTCTCGCATCGCGGCGAGCAAGCCATGCCGTCGCGGTCTTATCGGCTGCTTCGCCGATGACTTCATAACCATCCACTCGGTCGCCGCTGCCCTGAAGGCAGCAGCCGATCCCCCAGCGGGGTGTGCGGTGACCTGCCGAATCCATGCAGCCAGGAGGCATGGAGCCGGGGACCCAATAGGCCGATCACGGCCAGGGGTGAATCGGCGCGCCACGCGCCGTAGGGCGACTTCCACGCCCGAATCCGTCAGCTAACCCGGTAGGCGTTCATGGAAGAGCCTAGGAGCAATCCTGTCCACATCTGTGTCTACTCTGCGTCTTTCGCGGCTGGCCCGCCTTTCTCTGGGCGGTGCGGCGCTCACTCTGACCGCCTCGGCGGGAGTGGTGACGCTGCAGCCCACGGCGGCGGTGGCGGCGACGACGACGAGCACGGCCGTGACCGGCACGACGGCGACGACCGCCGGCGTCCTCTCCGCCGCCACGGTGACCACCACCGCCACGGCGAAGAAGAACAAGAAGGCGAAGACCGCCAAGCTCAGCAAGGCCGCCAAGCAGCGGATCAAGGCCGCGAAAGCCGTGGCGGTGGCAAAGAAGCAGGTCGGAGACCCCTACCGGTGGGGAGGGACCGGGCCGAACGCGTTCGACTGCTCCGGCCTGGTCCAGTACGCCTGGCGCAAGGCCGGCGTGCCCATCCCGCGCGTGACGCACAGCCAGTACGCACGCATCAGGACGAAGGTCTCCTTCAAGAACCTCAAGCCCGGTGACCTGCTGTTCTTCCGTGGGAAGGGGCATGTGGGGATGTACATCGGCAAGGGCCGGATGGTGCACTCCCCGAGCAGCGGCAAGACCGTGCGCATCGAGAAGCTGAACGGCTGGCGCAAGGCCTCCTTCAGCGGCGCGGTGCGCCCGGGGGTGTAGCGCCGCCGCGGGCCGAGCCCGCTGCCGGGTCCCTGCCGCGGGACCCGCGCGGTGCGATCCGCCCGCCGCCCCGTCGTGATCCGGTGAACCGCCTCCTTTTCGGCGCGGAGCGGCATCGCGGAGCGATTTTCCCGATGCCGTGGAAAAGGTTGGGCGTTTCTTGGGATTACGGCCCTGTTCTCACGGGCACAACCCAGGCCCGTCCGCGGTCCCGCCGTCCTGCAATCTCCGGTGGGCCGCGGACGGGCCTGGGCCTGTTTCCACCCCCGGTACCGTGGGCCCATGCCACCCGTGCGCCGTCGCCTGGCGCTGTCCGGGCTGCTGGCCGTCGCCGCGGGCGCCGCGCTCACCGGGGCCGCACCGCCTGCCGCGCCCCCTGCGGGCATCGTCGTGTACGGCGTGCACGCCCGGGTCACCGGGGCCGCCGGGGTGCCGCGCGCCCGGCTCGCCGAGATCGCCGCGGTCGCCGATCGGGCCCATGACACCGTGGCCGAGGTCTGGGGAGCGGTGCCGGTCCTGGTGGAGGTGCCCGCCACCAGGGAGCAGGCCACCCGGCTCGCCGGCACCCCCGCGCTGTGGGGCCTGGCCGCCGTCGCCACCGCCGACCGGGTCGTGATCGTCCCCGATGGCTTCTCCCGTCTGTCCGCCGCCGGCCGCCAGGTGGTGCTCACCCACGAGCTGACCCATGTGGCCACCGGCGCCGCCACCGGCACCGGCCTGCCGCTGTGGCTCACCGAGGGGTTCGCCGACTACGTCGGCTACCGCGACTCCGGCATCCCGCTGCCCACCGCCGCCGCGGAGCTGGCCGCCGAGGTGCGCGCCGGCGTACTGCCGGGCTCCCTGCCCGCGGACGGCGACTTCCGGGCGGGTGCGGCGCGGCTGCCGCAGGCGTACGAGGCGGCCTGGCTCGCCTGCCACTACATCGCCCGCCGCTACGGCGAGGACGCCCTGGTGCGGCTGTACCGCGAGGCGCTGCGCCGCGGCGTGCCCGCCGCCCTGGGCACCCTGGGCCTGACCACGGCCACGCTCACCGCCCGCTGGCGCGTGTACGTGCGCGCCGCGCTCGGTCGCGCGGGATGACCCCGCGCGACGGCCCCCGTAGGAGATGATTACCAGCGCGGGTGAAGGCGGCGGCGGGGGAGCCGGCCGCGGAACGGGGGGACTCAATGCCGGGAGAGGCGACGGGCACGCGCGACGAGCCGGGCACCGGGGGTGAGGACGTGCGCGAGACGCCCGAGGCCGGGGGCGGCGCGAGCCTGCGGGGGGCCGGCTGGGCGCTGGCCGGGCTCGGGGTGGTCATCGGGGCGGTGGCCTGGTTCAGCACGCCGTGGCGCACGCTGCCGGCCGGGGCGCCGCACGTCGCGCCCGATCCGGCGCGCGACTTCACCGCCGAGCAGATCGCCAGGGCCCGCGCCTTCGACGCGGCGCTCAGCGTGCCGTCGTACCTGTCGCTGGCGCTCACGCTGCTGGTCGCGGGCGTGCTTGTGGCGACCCCGGCCGGCGCGCTGCTCGCCGCCCGGCTGCGCGGCCCGTGGTGGGTGCGCGCCCTGTGCGCGGTCGCCGCGCTGACCGCGGTCACCGAGCTGCTGCGCTGGCCGCTCGGCATGTGGTACGAGTCGCGCCTGCGCGACTACGGCCTGTCGGTGCAGACCTGGGGGAGCTGGGCGGGCGACCGGCTCAAGAGCGCCGGCGTCGAGACCCTGCTCACCGCCGCCATGATCGTCGTGGTGATCGCGCTGGCGCGGCGGTTCGCCCGGTGGTGGATCCCGGCGGCGGCCGGCGCGTTCGCGCTGACCGTGGCGGCCTCCTTCGTCTACCCGGTCGTGGTCGAGCCGCTGTTCAGCGACTTCACGCCGATGGCGCAGGGGCCGCTACGCCGCGACCTGCTCGCCATGGCCGAGCGCGACGGCGTGCCGGTGGAGGACGTGCTGGTCGCCGACGCCTCCCGCCGGACGACCGCGCTCAACGCGTACGTGTCCGGGTTCGGCGCGACGCGGCGCATCGTCGTGTACGACACGCTGCTCAAGGCGCCGCCGCGCGAGGTCGAGCTGGTCGTGGCGCACGAGCTGGGGCACGCCAAGCGTAACGACGTGCTGTACGGCACCCTGCTCGGGGCCCTGGGCGGCGCCGCCGGCGTCGTCCTGCTCCACCTGGTGACCTCGGCCGGCCCGGTACGCCGCCGCACCCGGGTGTCCTCGCTCGCCGATCCGCGCGCGGTCGGCCTGCTGATGGGCCTGATGACCCTGGGCGCGGTGCTGTCGGGGCCGGCGCAGAATGTGATCAGCAGGCACATCGAGGCGCGCGCCGACGCGCACGCGCTGGACCTGACCCGCGACCCGGCGACGTTCGTCGCCATGCAGAAGCGCCTGGCAATTACCAATATTTCCGACTTGTCGCCCGATGTCGTCGAATATGTCCTCTATGCCTCTCATCCTGCAACGCCGGAACGCATCGCCCTGGCCCGGTCATGGGCCCTGTTGAACCGCCTGCCCGCACCGCCGGGGAACGCGGGTCCGTGACCGGGCGGCGGGTTCTGTTCGTCACCAACGACTTCCCGCCCCGTGCCGGGGGCATCCAGGCGTTCGTGCACGGCCTGGCCGCCGGCAGGCCGCCCGAGACCGTCACCGTGTACGCGCCGCGCTGGCACGGCAGCGAGGCGTTCGACCGCCGTCAGCCCTTCACCGTCGTGCGCCACCCCGGGCGGCTCATGCTGCCGGTGCCCCAGGTCGCCCGCCGCGCCGCCGCGCTGGTGGCCGAGCACGGCTGCGAGACCGTGGTGTTCGGCGCGGCGGCCCCGCTCGGCCTGATCGCTCCGGCGCTGCGCGCCGCGGGCGCGAGCCGGATCGTCATGCTGACCCACGGCCACGAGGGGTCCTGGGCGAGCACGCCGGGCGCGCGCGGCGTCCTGGCCAGGATCGGCCGGCACGCCGACGTCGTCACCTACCTGGGCGCCTACACCCGCCGCAGGCTGGCCCGCGTGATCCCCGAGGCCAAGCTGGTACGCCTCGCGCCCGGCGTGGACGCGGAGGTGTTCCGGCCCGGCGCGGGCGGCGTGGAGGTGCGCAAGCGGCTCGGCATCGGCGACCGCCCGGTGGTGGTGTGCGTCTCCCGCCTGGTGCCTCGCAAGGGCCAGGACATGCTGGTGCGCGCCTGGCCCGCCGTGCTGCGCGCCGTGCCCGACGCGGTGCTGCTGCTGGTCGGCGGCGGCCCGATCCGGGCCCGGCTGGAACGCGCGGCCCGCGCCCTGGGGGAGTCGGTGCGGATCACCGGCTCGGTGCCGTGGGGCTCGCTGCCGTCCTACTACGACGCCGGCGACGTGTTCGCCATGCCCTGCCGCACCCGGCTCGGCGGCATCGACGTCGAAGGGCTCGGCATCGTCTACCTGGAGGCGTCGGCCACCGGCCTGCCGGTCGTCGCGGGCTCCTCGGGCGGCGCGCCCGACGCCGTACGGCCCGGGGAGACGGGCGTGGTGGTGGACGGCACCTCGCCGGCCCGGATCGCCGAGGCCCTGGTCGCCCTGCTGTCCGACCCGGCCGCCGCCCGCGCCATGGGCGCCCGCGGGCGGGCCTGGATCGCCGAGGAGTGGACCTGGCGGCACGTCAACGCCCGCTTCGCCCGCCTGCTGTGACCCGAGACCGACGAGCGGCAGCCGGGATCACTCGGATCGCTCGGGATCAGTCGGGATCGCGCGGGTCGAGCAGGCGGGGCAGCGCGGCGAGCGTGGCCAGCCCGCCCGCGCCCGCGCTGAGCAGGGCCGTGGGCCACGACGCCCCCGCCGCCAGGGCGAGCGCGCAGGCGATGGCCGCGACGACGGTCGCGATGGTCAGACTGAGGAGCACGGGCACGGTGAACATGGCGTCCTACGGAAGGTGAACGACGGGGACAACGGTTTCAGCACGGCCTGCCGGAGGAGGGCTCGTCCAGGTGCGGGTCGGCCCAGAAGGCGATCAGCTCGTCCGCGCCGAGCCGGCCGGGCGGAGTCCCCGGCGGGATGCGGCCGCTGCGCAGGGCCCAGGTGGTGACGAGCAGGATCAGCAACAGGTCGTCGTCACCGATCCGTCCCTCGGTCTCCAGCAGGGTGTACGCGGGTGCGAAGCACAGCATCGAATCTCGTCTCGGCGTCGTCCGGCAGGCGTGCGCTCCAACCATGCGGCCCCACCGGCCCCAGCGCCACCGCACCCAACATCTCCGGACGAACCAGGAAGCTCCGGAAAGCCCCGTCCTACCCCGCAAACACCCAGAATCCCGGTCTACTTCCGCGTCTCCGCCATTCCGGTAAGGGGCGCGGGGGACATCCGAGTATGTCCGAGGTGTTCCGGAATTCCACCTCTGGTGGCGCTTCCTCCCTCCGGACGCAGCCGGAATCTCCATTCCTGCCCGGCTTGCGAGGCATCAGTGGGACCATTGCTGCCGAAAAACATGAAAGTGATTAGGCAACCCCTCATCTGTGGACGCGTTGGAGCCATGGACGAAGAAGATCGCAGAGCCGCACGGAGCAGGTTCGTCGCGCAGCTCAACGAGCTGCGCAGCCGGGCCGGGGCGCCTTCCCTGCCCATGCTGGAGAAACTGTCGGAGCGGGCGCGGCAGCAGGGCCACCAGCGCAGGGTGCTGGCCAAGAGCACCACCCACGACATACTCGCCGGCAGGCGGGCCCAGGTGCCGGAATGGCCGTGGGTCATGTCCTTCGTGCTCACCTGCCAGGAGGCCGCCGAGATGAACGGGCTCGACCCGGCCGCGCTCGGCTCCGTGCACGACTGGCTCGCCCGCTGGTCCGTCGCCCGCGGTGAGGCGCCGGACCCGTCCCCGGGCCTCGGCGGCCACCCCGCAACGCTGTCCGGCGGGCACCACCCTGCCACGCCGCCCGCCGGCCGCCAAGGTGCGGCGCCGCCGCCGGGCCCTGAGAGCGCGCCGCAGCCCGAGCCGCCGGCGTACCTGGAGCGGTACGGCAGGACCGGGGTACGGCTGCTGCGCCACGCCCGCGCCGGGAGCGCCGAGGCGTGCTTCCAGCTCGGCATCATCACGCTGCTCGACGGGCCGCCGGACGCCGCGGGGGAGTGGCTGCGGCGCGCGGTGGCGGCCGGGCACGGCAACGCCGCGCTCCTGCTCGCCCGGGAGGACCGCGCCGCACTCGCCGCCGAGCTGGCCTGCCAGTACGGCCGGGAGTACGCGGCCTACGGCGAGCGCAAGGCGTATCTCGCCCAGTTCTACTACCGCCTCGCCGCCGAGCACGGCCACGAGGAGGCGCGCGACCTGCTCGCCGCTCTCACCGCCCGCCTCGGCGCCCCGGCCGCCGCCGAACCCGTGCGCCGCGGCGCGTACGAGCTGCCCCTGGCCGCGCCCGTGGACGAGTCCAGCGATCCGGTCGGCCTGCCCGACTGGGTGGTGCGGATGTACCTGAAGGACCTGGACGGCACCGGCCAGGAGTAGAGACCGGCCAGGAGCAGCAGCGGTCTGGAGCGGAGACCGGCCCGGAGCAGAGACCGGTCAGGAGTAGAGGGAGTCGATCTCCTTGGCGAAGTCGCGCATGACCAGGTTGCGCTTGACCTTCAGCGTGGGCGTCAGGTGCCCCGACTCCTCGGTCATGTCGCTTTCGAGCACCACGAACTTCTTGATGCTCTCGGCCCTGGAGACCGTGCGGTTGGCGTTGTCGACGGCCTTCTGCACCTCGGCCAGGATCGCCGGGTCGTGGGCCAGCTCCGCCAGGGTGGCCGAGCCCTTGCCGTTGGCCGCCTTCCACTGCTCCAGCGCCTCGGGGTCGAGCGTGACGATGGCCGCCACGAACGGCCGGTCGTCGCCGACCACCATCGCCTGGCTGACCAGCGGGTGGGCGCGGATGACGTCCTCCAGCGGCGCCGGCGCGATGTTCTTGCCGCCCGCGGTGACCAGGATCTCCTTCTTCCGGCCGGTGATCCGCAGGTAGCCGTCGGCGTCGATCTCGCCGACGTCGCCGGTGCGGAACCAGCCGTCCTCGAAGACCTCGGCGGTGGCCTCGTCGTTGTTCCAGTAGCCGGCGAAGATGTGCCGGCCCCTGACCAGGACCTCGCCGTCCTCGCCGATCTTGAGGGACACACCGGGCAGCGGCTTGCCCACGGTGCCGATCTTGTTGGCGCCGGGCATGTTCACCGTGGACGGCGCGGAGGTCTCGGTCAGCCCGTAGCCCTCGAACACCTCGATGCCGATGCCCCGGAAGAAGTGGCCGAGCCGCTCGCCGAGCGCCGACCCGCCGCACACCGCGGCCGACAGCGCCCCGCCGGTGGCCGCGCGCAGCTTGGCGTACACCAGCCGGTCGAACACCGCCCGCTTCACCCGCACGCCCAGGCCCGCGCCGCCGGAGGACTCCGCGCGGCTCCACGCGATGGCGGTGTCCACCGCGGCGTGGAAGATGCGGCCCTTGCCCTCGGCGGACGCCTTCTGCTCGGCGGTGTTGTAGACCTTCTCGAACACCCGGGGCACGCCGAGCAGGAACGTCGGCTTGAACGACTGGAGGTCGGGGGCGACGTTCTTCATGTTGGGCGTGTGCCCGATGACCGTGCCGGTCTCGATCAGCACGATCTGGATCAGCCGGGCGAAGCTGTGCGCGAGCGGCAGGAACAGCAGCGCGGCCCGGCCGCGTACCTCGAAGAGCTGCTCCAGCGGCCCCGCGATCACGTTGCGCGCGGTGAACAGCAGGTTGTCGTGGGTGAGCTTGCACCCCTTGGGCCGCCCGGTGGTGCCGGAGGTGTAGATGATGGTGGCCAGGTCGGCGCCGCCCCGCGCCGTGCGCCGCTCGGTCACGGTCTCGTCGGCGACCTCCGACCCGGCCGCGGCCAGGTCGTCCAGGGCGCCCGTCTCCAGGCACCACACGTCCTTGACCTCGGGCAGGTCGCCCAGCACCTGGCGTACGGACTCCTCGTGCGCGGGCGTCTCGACGAAGATCCGGGTGGCCCCGCTGTCGGACAGGATCCAGGCGATCTGGTCGGGGGAGGAGGTCTCGTAGATCGGCACGCTGACGCCGCCGGCGGCCCAGATCGCGTAGTCGGCGACGGTCCACTCGTAGCGGGTGCGCGACATCAGCGCCACGCGGTCGCCCGGCTCGACGCCGGCCGCGATCAGCCCCTTCGCCACCCCGGCCACCTGGTCGCGGAACTCCCGCGCGGTGACCGCCGCCCACTCGGCGCCGGTCTTGCGCCGGATGATCACCATGCCGGGGTCGTCGTCCGCCCGCTCGAACACCGTATCGGTGCAGTTGGCCGTGGCGGGGACGTCGACCAGCGTGGGGACGGAGTACTCGCGCACTGTCGCTCCTCGGTGCACGTCGGGCCGGACTTCGTGTCCCGCGGGTGGTCAGGACGCTATCGCGTCGGGTTACGCATGGGTAGGGTCCGTCACAGAGGCGTTACCCGGCCTGTTCACGGTATCAGCCGGCGGGCCGCGGCCCCGGGCGCCACGGTCAAGCGCTCGTCCGGTTACCGGCCGGTTAGGATTTGCGCCATGCGGGTGCATGTCGTGAGCGATGTCCACGGGCGGGCCGACGCCCTGGCCCGCGCGGGCGAGGGGGCCGACGCGCTGATCTGTCTCGGCGACCTGATCCTGTTCATCGACTACGACGACCACTCCCAGGGCATCTTCCCCGCCCTGTTCGGCGCCGAACGCGCGGCGGCCTTCATCGGGCTGCGCACCGCGGGCCGCTTCGAGGAGGCCAGGGCGATGTCGGCGGAGCTGTGGGCCGGGCTCGGCGGCGACCCGCGCGAGCACATCGAGCGCATGGTCCGCCACCAGTACGCCGAGATCTTCGCCGCCATGCCCACCCCCGCCTACATGACCTACGGCAACGTGGACATCCCGCGCTTCTGGCCCGACTTCGTCCGCGAGGGCCACCACGTCCTCGACGGCGAGGTGGCCGAGATCGGCGGCCTGCGGGTCGGCTTCGTGGGCGGCGGGCTGCGCACGCGCTACCGCACCCCCTACGAGCTGGACGACGAGGAGTACGCCGCCAAGGTCGAGGCCCTGGGGGAGGTGGACGTGCTGTGCTGCCACATCCCGCCCGCCGTGCCCGAGCTGCTGTACGACGTGGTGGCCCGCCGCTTCGAGCGCGGCAGCGAGGCCACCCTGGAGGCGATCCGGCGCACCCAGCCGCGCTACGCCCTGTTCGGCCACGTGCACCAGCCCCTGGCGGCCCGCACCAGGATCGGCCGCACCGAGTGCGTCAACGTCGGCCACTTCCGCGCCCGCGGCACCCCGTTCGCGCTGGAGTGGTGACCGCCGCACCCGCGCCCCGCCCGCGCACACCCGGCGCGCCGCGCAGTGCGCGCCGAGTTCCGATGCGAGTACGGTAAGCCCATGGCTGATCGCACCACCTCCAGCATCACGATCGAGGCCGACCGGGCGAGCGTCCTCGCGGTGATCGCCGACTTCCCCTCCTACCCCGAGTGGGCCGGTCAGGTGAAGGTCGCGGAGGTCCTCGGCACCGGCCAGGACGGGCGTGCGTCCGAGGTCAGGTTCGTGCTCGACGCCGGGGTGATCAGCGACGAGTACGTGCTCGGCTACGAGTGGCACGACGACGAGCGCGTCGAGTGGCGCGTCGTGCGCTCCGGCAAGATGGTCGCCGAGCTGACCGGGAGCTACCGCCTGGCCGACGTGGGCGGCGGCACCGAGGTGACCTACGAACTGACCGTGGACCTCAAGGTGCCCATGATCGGCATGATCAAGCGCCGGGCCGAGAAGGTGATCGTCGACACCGCCCTGAAAGGGCTGAAGCGACGCGTCGAGGCCGCGTGAGCGCGCCCCCGGCCGACTCGCCCCGCGTACTGCTGTTCACCGGCAAGGGCGGGGTGGGCAAGACCACCGTGGCCGCGGCGACCGCGACCCTCGCCGCCCGCGCGGGGCGCAAGACCCTGGTCGTGTCCACCGACACCGCCCACTCCCTGGCCGACGCGCTGGCCGTGCCGCCCTGCGCCGAGCCCGCCGAGGCCGCCCCCGGCCTGTACGCCCTTCAGGTGGACACCCAGAAGGCGATGGAACGGCAGTGGGGCGAGCTGCGCGCGTACCTGCGCGGGCTGTTCGGCGAGCTGGGCCTGGACGAGATCACCTCCGAGGAGATCACGGTCCTCCCCGGCGCGGAGGAGCTGCTGGCCCTGCTCGAACTGCGCGAGCAGGCCGCGACCGGCCGCTGGGACGTCATCGTCGTGGACTGCGCGCCCACCGCCGAGACGCTGCGCCTGCTCGCCCTGCCCGAGGCCCTGGACTGGCACGTCGGCAGGCTGCTGCCCGTGGGCAGGCGGCTGCTGCGCGCCGTGGCGCCGGTGATCAAGCACGTCGCCGGGGTCACCGCGCCCGGCGACGACGTGGTCGGCGTGGGGGAGCGGCTGCACCGCGGCCTGATGGAGGTGCGCGAGCTGCTGGCCGGCGGCCACGCCTCGGTGCGGCTGGTGTTCACCCCCGAGGCCGTGGTGCTGGCCGAGGCCCGCCGCACCCTGACCTCGCTCAGCCTGTACGGCTACCGCGTGGACGCCGTCGTCGCCAACCGGGTCTTCCCCGGCGGCGACGCCGACCCGTGGCGCAGCCGGTGGGTCGCCGCCCAGGCCGCGCACATGCGCGAGGCCGCCGAGTCCTTCGCGCCGCTGCCCCTGCACGTGGTGCCCTACCTCGACCGCGAGCCGGTCGGCGTCGAGGCCCTGGCCGCCGTCGGCGAGAAGCTGTACTGCGGCGCCGACCCCTTCGCCCCGCCCGCCGTCGAGCCCCCGCTGACCATCACCGGCGACGGCGAGCTGATCCTCGCCCTCCCCCTGGCCGACAGGCACGAGGTGAACCTGGCGCGCAGGGGCGACGAACTGATCGTCACCGCGGGCGGCCACCGCCGCGTGCTGGCCCTCCCCGCGGCCCTGGCCCGGCGTCGCGTCCGCGACGCGGCACTCACCGGCGGCCGCCTCCGGGTACGGTTCGAATCGGGAGGCCCAGATGAGTGAGCACAGCGACAACGACCGCAACGACACCGGCGAGGCCGGTGCGCGCGACGAGCGCGCGCACCGCGTACCGGAGCCCGACCCCCACGATCGCGACCCGCGGGACCGTGAGCCCGGTGATCGCGACCCCCGTGACCCCGGCGACCCCGGCGACGTCTGGGCGGAGGCGACCGCCGAGACCGGCGGCGGTTCCGCGAGTGGAACCGGCCGCCGCGGGCAGGAGCGGGAGACGGGGGAACGCCCCGACCCGTTCGGCGCGCTCGCCGGCGAGGCGATGCGGCTGCTGGAGTCCTTGCAGGACCGCGCGGCCCGCGAGGTCGGACGCGGCCTGATCAGGGGCGCCACCGGCGGTATCGGCCACACCATCCGCAGCATGAGCGGCCAGGGCGGCCGGCGGCGCGACGTGTGGGAAGAGGCGGTTTCCGCGCCCGAGGACGAGGAGTACATCTGCCGTGCCTGCCCCGTGTGCCGGGTGATCGCGGCACAGCGCGAGGCCGGGCGCGCCTCCGGCCCCGCGGCCGAGGGCGGCGTGGCCGACCACCTCGTGGCCGCCGGAGGCGAGCTGTTCGCCGCCGTACGGCAGGCGATGGACGCGCTCTCGCGCCCGCCCGCGTCCCGCGAGGGCCGGGAGCCCCGAGAGCCCCGGGAGGATCGCCGCCCGGACGTGGAGCACATCGACCTGGGCTGACAGCAGGCCCGGGAGGAAAGGTTGGGGAGATGGCGCTGACCATCGGTGTCGACATCGGCGGTACCAAGGTGGCCGCGGGCGTGGTGGACGACGACGGCGAGATCGTCGAGCACATGCTGCGGCCCACCCCGGCGCGGGAACCCGACCAGGTGGCGGCGACCATCGCCGGCGTGGTTAAGGAGCTGGCCCACGGCCGCGAGATCGAGGCGGTGGGCCTCGGCGCGGCCGGGTTCGTGGACGAGACCCGCTCGCTGGTCCGCTTCGCCCCCAACCTCGCCTGGCGGGAGGAGCCGCTGCGCGAGAAGGTGGCCTCACTCGTCGGCCTGCCCGTCGTGGTGGAGAACGACGCCAACGCCATGGCGTGGGGCGAGGTCCGCTACGGCGCGGGCCGGGGCGAGAGCCACGTCGTGTGCATCACCCTCGGCACCGGCATCGGCGGCGGCATCGTCCTCGACGGCAACCTCTACCGCGGCCGGTGGGGGATGGGCGCCGAGCTCGGCCACATGCAGGTCGTGCCCGAGGGCCGCCCGTGCGGGTGCGACCAGCGGGGCTGCTGGGAGCAGTACGCCAGCGGGCGCGCGCTCGTGCGCGACGCCAGGGAGATCGCCACCGCCCACCCCGAGAGGGCGGCGCTGATGCTGGAGCTGGCCGGCGGCACCGTGGACGACATCGAGGGCGAGGAGGTCACCGAGGCGGCGCGCAAGGGCGACCCGGCCGCGCTGGAGGCGTTCGGCCTGCTCGCCGACTGGCTCGGCCAGGGCATGGCCGACATGGCGGCGGTGCTCGACCCGGGCTGCTTCATCATCGGCGGCGGCGTCTCCCGGGCCGCCGACCTGTTCATCGAGCGCGCCCGCGAGACCTTCGTCCGCACCCTCACCGGCGGCGGGCACCGGCCGGTCGCCGACATCCGGCTCGCGGAGCTGGGGGCGTCCGCCGGCCTGGTGGGCGCCGCCGACCTGGCCCGCCTGCGCTGAGCCCTGGCCGGTGCCGGGGGCGCCGATTACGCTTCGGGCATGGCGGTCAGGGTCGCGACGTACAACGTGCGCTCGATGTACGACAGCGTGCCCGCGCTGACCAGGGTCATCCGCGGCCTGCGCGCCGACGTGCTGTGCGTGCAGGAGGCCCCCAGGTTCCTGTGCTGGCGGCGCAAGCGCCGCGCGCTGGCCCGCGCCGCCGGGATGACCGTCGCGGCGGGCGGGCGGCGCGGCGGCGTGGCGGTGTTCGCCGGGCCGCGGGCGCGCGTGCTGCACGCCGAGAACCACCTGCTGCGGTTCTACTTCCGCCTGGAGCGGCGGGCCGTGGCGGTCGCGGTCGTGGAGGTCGAGGGCGTGCGCCTGGCGGTCGGCTCCATCCACCTGGACCTGGACGAGGCCGCCAGGTTCCACCACGCGGGCGAGGCCGTCGAGCTGGTGGAGCGGATCGCCGCGCGCCACGGCGCCGCCGCCGTGCTCGCGGGCGACGTCAACGAGCAGGAGGACCGCGAGAGCTTCGGCTACATCGCCGGGCGGCTCGCCGACTGCTACCGGCACGCGCCCAGCCCCGGCGGCGACGGGATGACCTTCACCGCGCGCAGCCCCGGCAAGCGCATCGACGCGATCTTCGCCGGGCCGGGCCTGGCGGTGGTCGCGTGCGGCGGCTCCGACGCCTCCCGTGAGGATCTGGCCGCCGCCACCGATCATTTACCGGTGATCGCCGAGCTTGTGGCCTGCTGAAACACCGGTGTTGTGCTCATGTGGCAGATCCGCCCCGTACGATTCTGCTATGACCCGCCGCACCAAGCGGCGTGCGCTGGCGGTGTGCGCGGGAGTCGCGCTGTGCACCGGACCTATCGTCCCCGGCATGTCGGCCGCCCACGCCCACGCCGATCCGACGCGCCCGCCCGCCATCGCCGAGGCGTGGCAGCAGTCGAGCAGCGTGGGCCTGCAGGGCGACGGCTCGCTGTCCGACGTGACCGGGCTGTCGGCGTCGAACATCTGGGCCGTGGGCCAGCAGGACATCTGGGACGTCTGGGAGAACCGCGGCGCGATCAGCCACTGGGACGGGCGTTCCTGGACCCAGATCGGCATCCGCAACGACGACACCGGGGCCGGGCACCTGCGCTCGATCGCCGCCGCCTCCGCCACCGACCTGTGGGCGGTCGGCACGGCCCACGACAGCCTGCCCTACGTCGCCCACGGCGACGGCTCCGCCTTCGACCGGGTCGGCGTGGACCAGCTCCGCGCCGGCGACTGGCTGGGCGGCGTGGCGGCGGTGCCGGGCAAGGTCGTCGCGGTGGGCAGCCGCGACCGCGCCCCGCTGGTCGTCACCCGCACCGGCGCGGCGTGGCAGGTCGAGCCGGTGCGCGTGACCGAGGGCACCCTGTACGGCGTGTCGGTCTCGGCCAAGGGCGACACCGGCTGGGCGGTCGGCGACAGCGAGGGCGAGCCGCTGGTCGTGCGGCTGTCCGAGGGCTCCTGGAAGCGCGTGTCGCTGCCCGAGATCCCCGGCGGCTACCTGCGCGACGTGCACCTCGACGGCGCCAAGAGGGCGCTGGCCATCGGCGGCGTCTACCACGGCTCCCGCAAGGTGAGCCCGCTGCTGCTGTCCTGGAACGGCAAGCGGTGGTCGCGGGTGCGGGTGCCCGACGGCGAGGCCAGCCTGTACGGCGTCACCGGCGACGGCAAGGGCCGGTTCTGGGTGTCGGGCTTCGACCCGCAGCGGCCCGGCGAGCCGTACCTGCTGCGCTACGACGGCAAGCACACCAAGATCATCCGAGGCGAGGCGGCGCGGGGCGGCGAGTCCAGCACGATGCGCCTGCAGGCGGTGACGTACGTGCCCGGCACCTCCACCGTGTGGGCGGTGGGCCACGTCGTGGACGCCGAGGACAAGTACACCGACGTCGTGGAGCGCTTCGGCCCCAAGGGCACCCGCTCCACGTCCTCCTGACGGCCCCCGGCGCGGGAGGGCGTCTCCTGACGGACCCTGGTGTGACGGACCTTGGCGGGCGAGGGCGCGCGGCGGCTACACCACCGCGCCGTCGTCCCACCCCGAGTCGTTCGGCGGCCCGTCGCCCATGCGCACGACCAGGGCCACGAACCCGCCGATGAACGCCGCCACCGCCGCGAACAGCGCCCACCCCTGCATGTGCCAGTCCAGCAGCGCGGCCAGCAGCAGGTAGGCGGGACCGCCGAACAGCGCCAGCCACGCGATCTTGGTCGAGGTGTCGGCCTTGGGCAGCGGAGGCGGCGGCGGGGGCACGTAGTGGTCGTCGTCGTCGGCCGCCTCGGCGTCGCGCGCCCGCTCGTCGCCGGCGAACGCGTCGTCGTCCTCGGGCGGGGCGTCGCGCCCGTCGCGCCCGTCGCGCCCGTCGCGCACACCGCGGCCGTCGTCGCCGAAGGGCGGCGCCTGGGCATCGTCGCCGAAGGGCGGCGCCTGGGCGTCGTCGTCGGGCCGCTTGACCACCCTGCGGGCGGGCTCGGCCGGGAGGTTCTCGCTGTCCGGCCATGGCTGATCGCCCGAGGCGGTCGTCTCGGCTGGCTCGTTGAAAGAGGCGACGATCTGACGCCAGACCTCGTCCTCGTCACTCTGGGGTGTCACTTAGCTGGGCCTGTTGGTCATCGGCCGGTGCCTTTCCTCCCGGGACCGCGCATCCCCCGTCCGGCGATCAGTCCCTCTGTAAGGGTACCGAGGCGTGCGTCCTGATGAACTCCAGGCTCCCCGCGAAGATCTGATCGGCATCATTGTCAAGGGTCGCGACATGGAAGCTGTTGGTCAACTCGACGACGGTGAGGTTGCCGCCGTTCAGCCGCTCGCGCAGGATGCGCACGCTGGTCGGCTTCACCACGTGGTCGTCGCGGCTGTGGTAGACGAGTATCGGCTGGGTGATCTTGTCCAGCTCGCCCTGGACCAGCGACCACAGCCGGGGCAGCGTGGCCGCGGCCTTGACCGGCGTACGCGAGTAGCCCAGCTCGGCCACGCCCTCCTTCTTGATGTCCCCGGCCACGCCGGGCACCGAGGCGACGAACAGCTTGAGCACCGGCGCCAGCGCCAGCAGCGGCACGTCGTTGGCGATCGACGGGTTGACCACCACGATCCCGCGCACCGCGTCGCCGTGCACCTGGGCCAGCCGCAGCGCCATGCACCCGCCCAGCGACAGCCCGGCGACGAACACCTCGGCGCACCGGCCGCGCAGGTCGGCCAGGGCCTTGTCCAGCTCGGCGTACCAGTCCTGCCAGCGGGTGCGGGCCATCTCCCGCCAGGTCGTCCCGTGGCCGGGCAGCCGGGGCAGCACCACGCTCAGCCCCGCCGCGGCCAGCGCCTCGCCCCACGGGCGCAGCGACTGCGGCGTCCCGGTGAAGCCGTGGCACAGGAGCACGCCGACCTCCCCGCCGTCGTGGCGATAGGGCTCCGCGCCAGGAAGTACCGGCATCGCACTCCTCCTCCCGCCGTCACCGCCGGCACGGCCCTCGGCCAACCGGCGGCACGCCCGATCGTCGCACGCGACCACAAGGGTTGGCGAGGGGGCGTGCCGGAGGAATCACTGGGTATATGCCCCGTTTGTCGCGTGCTGGATCAGCCCGGAAAATGGGAAGATAACGCTGGCTCCACAGACCGACGCCGAGAAGAGGTGCCCGAGTTGTTCTACTGGGTGGTCAAAGCCATCTTGGCGCCGCTGATCCACCTCTTCTTCCGGCCCTGGCAGGAGGGTGTGGAGAACATCCCGAGAGAGGGCCCGGTCATCCTCGCCGGCAACCACCTCTCCTTCGCCGACCACTTCATCGGCGCCCTGCACGTCCCCCGCAAGGTCATCTCCCTGGGCAAGGCCGAGTACTTCACCGGCCGCGGCATCAAGGGCCTGATCAGCCGGATCTTCTTCACCGGCGTCGGCACCGTCCCCATCGACCGCTCCGGCGGCAAGGCCAGCGAGGCCGCCCTGCGCACGGGCCTGCGCATCCTGCGCGGCGGCCACGTCCTGGGCATCTACCCCGAGGGCACCCGCTCCCCCGACGGCCGCCTCTACAAGGGCAAGACCGGTGTCGCCCGCCTCGCCCTCGAATCCCGCGCCCCCGTGATCCCCTGGGCCATGATCGGCACCTTCGAGATGATGCCCCCCGGCCGCGTCTTCCCCCGCTTCGGCGTCCGCACCGGGGTCCGTTTCGGCAAGCCGCTCGACTTCTCCCGCTACTACGGCATGGAGGACGACCGCCTGGTCCTGCGCGCGGTCACCGACGAGATCATGTACGCCCTGATGGAGCTGTCCGGTCAGGAGTACGTCGACAAGTACGCCGCCAGCGCCAAGGTCGAGATGATCAGAGCGGCCCGCGCCGGTTCCGGCGACGACTGACGGTCGATCTTTTCGTGATCTCCGCCTGCGAGGATTCCCGGGCCGCCTGACCGACACCGGGAGGACACTCGTGGCCCGACGATGGGGCGCCGTCATGGCGCTCGTGCTCGCGATCCCGCTCATGGCGGGCACGGGCACGGCGGCCCGCGCGGAGACGGCGGCCGAGGGGCCCGTGGCCGCGCTGAAGCGGGCCCTGGTCGAGGGGGAACGGCATCCGCTTCTCCGGCACCCACTCGTCCCGGTCGGTGGACACTCCCGCCTCGCAGTGGGTGACCAGCAGGGAGTTCGGGCGGGTGGCCTTCGGGCCGGGCCGGATCGCCGCCACCGACTGGACCTCCGAGTGGAAACCGGCGAAGAAGAGGACGACGCGCGTCCGGTGGCTCACCTTCCCCGGCGAGGTCTACGTCCACGGCCTGTTCGAAGAGACCGGTGAGTGGCTGCGCAGCGCGAGCACGGACCGGCCCCGGTTCACCGCCGGGCACATCGACGTGCTCGACCCCGCCGTCCTGAAGGCGGTGCTCGCCACCACCACGACCACGCGGCCGGTTCCGGGCGGCCTCACCCGCCACGACGGCGTGATCACCGTGGGCGCGCTGTACGAACTGGACCCCTCGCTGCGGCTCGGCATCGATCTGAAGCCGAACCGCGCGGAGCGGAAGATCAAGATCGCCTGGAGGCTGTGGTTCGGGAAGGACCGGCTCGTCCGGCGCGTCCGCGCCACCTGGACCGAGCCGGTGGACCGGAAGATCCCGGACCAGTCCCATCGCGTGGACCTGAGGGTGACCGGCTGGGGCGGCAAGGTCGAGATCACCCGCCCTCCGGCGGACCTGGTGCGAGAGGCGGACGAGAACGGAGTCGCGCCGCGGGAGCTCCCGGTCCCGCTGCATCCCGTCCGCTGACAGGCCGCCCGGGTCGCGCCTCACCGGGTGCCCGCCGGGGGCGTGGGGGAAAGTTCCGTAGATCGTGACATTTTCCGCCGAACATCCCGGCACAGGCGGGCATCTAACCCCCCGAGACCGCCCGCCAGGCGCCCGGTGATCGGAGGTGGAAGTGGACGTGACGTGGTCGCGCCCGCTTGGGATGCCGGGGTTGCCGCCCTGTGGCCGTGAGGTTCACGTGGCGCTCCCCACGGCGGCGGCTCTTGGAACGATCCGATCCGGAGTGAACCAGGGAGCACTCGTCGACGGCGGTGAGGCGACCGCCGTGACCCGGGTCCGGGCAGGGATCGACCACCTGGCGCCGTGCCGCGTCTCCGGCGACGGCCTTCCGCCCGCCCGGCGAGTGCGGCCCGCACCCGTCTCGCCGCAGGGCACCCCGGCCCCGTGCCGGCCCCACGCGGCGTGACCCACGCCGTCCTCTCCCCATCTCCCCAAGGAGCACGATGCTTCCGTCCTTGGCCGCTCCCATAGCGCCCATCGCCCACCATGATCTCCTGGTCTTCCTGCTGCAGGTCGGGCTGCTGCTCATGCTCGCCGTCGGGCTGGGCCGCCTGGCCATGCGCTTCGGCATGCCCGCCGTGGTCGGCGAGCTGTTCGTGGGCGTGATCCTCGGCCCGTCCTTCCTGGCCTGGGCAGCCCCGGGCCTGCACACCTGGCTGTTCCCCGCCAGCCCCGAGCAGTACCACCTGCTGGACGCCGTCGGCCAGATCGGCGTGCTGCTGCTGGTCGGCCTGACCGGCATGCACATGGACATGAGCCTGGTCCGGCGCCGCGGCGGCACCGCCGCCGGCGTCAGCATCGGCGGCCTGGTCATCCCGCTCGGCCTGGGCATCGCCGCCGGCTTCCTGCTGCCCAAGGCCCTCATCCCCGAGGGCACCGACACCACCGTCTTCGCCCTGTTCCTGGGCGTCGCCATGTGCGTCAGCGCCATCCCGGTCATCGCAAAGACCCTGATGGACATGAAGCTCATCCACCGCAACATCGGCCAGCTCACCCTGACCGCCGGCATGCTGGATGACGCCTTCGGCTGGTTCATGCTCTCCATCGTCAGCGCCATGGCGGTCAACGCGGTCTCCGCGGGAACCGTGTTCACCTCGCTGGCCTACCTGGCCGCCATCATCGTCTTCGCCCTCACCATCGGCCGGCCGATCGTGCGCGGGGCGCTGCGCCTGACCGCCCGCTCCGAGGAGCCCGGCCCGACGGTGGCCACCGCGGCGGTGCTGATCCTGCTGGCCTCGGCCGGCACCCACGCGCTCGGGCTGGAGGCGGTCTTCGGCGCGTTCGTCTGCGGCATCCTGATCGGCACCGCGGGCAAGGTCGATCCGTCCCGGCTGGCGCCGCTGCGCACGGTGGTGCTGTCCGGCTTCGCGCCGATCTTCTTCGCCACGGCCGGGCTGCGCATGGACCTCACCGCGCTGGTGCGCCCGGAGGTCCTGCTGGCCGGTCTGGCGGTGCTGGCCATCGCGATCATCGGCAAGTTCCTGGGCGCGTACGCCGGTGCGCGGCTGAGCCGGCTGAACCGCTGGGAGGCGCTGGCGCTGGGCGCCGGGCTGAACGCCCGCGGCGTGATCGAGGTCGTGGTGGCCATGGTCGGGCTCCGGCTGGGCATCCTGAGCGTCGAGGCGTACACGATCGTGGTGCTGGTGGCGATCGTGACCTCGCTGATGGCCCCGCCGATCCTGCGCATGGCCATGACCCGGGTCGAGCAGACCGCGGAGGAGGAGATCCGCGAGAACGAGCAGCGCGCCTGGACCCGCCAGCCCGCCGGCGGGCCCGAGCCGATCCTGTGACTCACCGGGCGAGGACGCGCACGTCGCCGCCGGTGCTCCTGGCCACGATGGTCCGGGAGCTGCGGCGCGAGTCGAGCTCGCAGCGCTCCTCGCCCTCCTCGCTCCTGGCCTTGATCGCATAGCTCGCCCGGGGGAGCGTCGTGGTCACGCGGCCGTCGCGGGAGCGCACGTCCACGTCGTCCGGCGGCTCGGCGAAGGAGAGGTTGATCGGGCCGCCGTCGGCGCGGGCGTGCACCCTGGCCGACCTCAGGCGGTCGCCGACGATGACGTCGTCGTCGCCCAGCAGGCGCAGGGCCCCGGAGGTGCCGTACGCCCTGATGGGGCCGGAGGCCGCCACCTCCACGTCCTGGGTCAGGTCGTTGAGGGTCACCCCGTCGTCGTGGGAGTTGACCTTCAGGCGGACCCGGGGCGGGACCCGGATGTGGTAGCGGGCGCCGCAGTCGCCCAGGACGCCGGCGCACTCGGCGGTCAGGCGGAGGGTGCCGTCGCGCAGGGACCAGGAGCTCTGGTCCGGCTCGGCGGCCTTGCCGCGCAGCCAGCGGTCCACCTTCACGGTGTCGCCGGTGCCGGGCAGGATGCGCAGACCGCCCAGTGAGGACGTGATGGTCAGCTCGGCGCCGCTGTACGCGAAGGACCGGGCGGCGTGCGCCTCCTCCGCCTCCAGCTCGATCGCGCACGCCGTCGCCGTGGCCGCGAGCGCCGACAGTGCCGCCAGCGCCGTCGTGGTCGCCAGGAATCGCCTCATGACGCGATCGTCGTGCCTGGCGGCGCCGGCGGCATCGGTCGTATGGCCGAGGCCGCTTCGTTCGTTCGGGTGGTTCGGTGGCTCGCTAGTTCCGGGTGCTCTCGCGCACGATCAGCTCGGGCTGGAACATGATCTGCTGGTGCGCGTGGCTGCCCGGGTTGTCGCACTCGTCGAGCAGGAGTTCGGTGGCGACCTGCCCCAGCCGGTGGGTGGGCTGGCGGATGGAGGTCAGCGTCACCGCCGACGCCGAGGCGAAGTCGATGTCGTCGTAGCCGACCAGGGCCACGTCGTCTGGCACCCGTACGCCCGCGTGCATCAGGCCCCGCAGCACGCCCAGGGCCAGCAGGTCGTTGGCGCAGAAGACGGCGTCGGGCAGCCCCTCGGCCAGCAGCTTCTCGGCGGCCTGCTGCCCGGCCCGCGCCGTCATGGCCGTCATCGGCACCTCCACCAGCGAGGCGGGATCGCGCCCCGCGGCGGCCAGCGCCCGCTCGGCCCCCTGACGGCGGTCGGCGCACTGCCGGATGCTGGTCGGCCCCGTCACGTACGCCACCCGCTCGGCCCCGCCCTCGATGAGGTGCGCGACGGCCATCGCCCCGCCCGTCACGTCGTTGACCGCCACCGAGCACTGGTCGGGACGGGTGGCCGGATGGTCCACGAACACGACGTTGATACCCCGCTCCTTGATCCGGTCAAGGCGGGCCTGGTCCTCGTCGGACGGGGTGATGAGCACCCCCCGAACCCGTTGCTCGGCGAAGACGAGCAGGTTACGCTGCTCCTTCATCCGATCGCCCGAGGAGTTGCCGAGGATGACCGCATACCCCCGGTCGCTCGCCACGTCCTCGACCCCCGCGGCGACGTCGGTGAAGAAGGGGTTGCCGATGTCGATCACCGAAAGGCCGATCGTACGGCTGTGCCCGGCCCGCAGGCTGGACGCCGACCCGTGCCGCACGAACCCCAGCTCACTGATCGCCCGCTCGACCCGCGTCCGAGTGGAGGCCGCGACCTTCTCGGGCCGGTTCAACACATTGGACACCGTCCCGGGGGAGACGCCCGCCCGAGCGGCCACGTCTTTGATGCTCACCGAGCCCATGACAAATTATTAAAACGTATCAAGCCGCAAAGTGCCACTTGTGCCGCGTTCTGACCCCCGCATGTCGCGAAATAACCCGTAAATCGATTCAGTCAGACAAGCCACCCCTCTCCTCCACCGGCCTGCGCCTGCCGCCCGCGCCCTTGCGTCGGCGCTCCTCCCCGCCCCGCCCTCATGCGGCCCTCGCGCCGCATCCTTCCGGGCTCCCCCGGCCGGGCTCATCTCGCCCGCGCCTTCCGCGCCCATGGGGGAGGTGTCGAATGTCCGCTGGTCCGGGCACGGGCGCCTGGCGACGCCGTGCCACCTTCCGCCCCCGAGATCTTCCGCTCTGCGCCCTCTCGGCCATGCCCCTTTCGGCTCCCGCCCTCCCGCCGCCATCGAACCTCCACTCCTCGCAGTCGCACGTCCCACCCCGGGAAGTCCCGTCGCGCCCGCCTATCCACCGCCCGCCCCTTGCCCTTCGGTGGTCGGCAGGGCCGGGCGAGCTGCGCACGCCGGAGCGCCGCTCGCCGCGCGGCACCGGTGCCCCGCAAGGTCCGGCTCCACGCCTGCGGCGAACCCGAGCCCGGTGCCGACTTGGTCAACCGCCGCGCGGCGGAGGTGGCGGGCGGAGGTGGCGGGCGGCGGCACGGACGGCGAAGGCGCCGGCTGGGGTCCGCGTTGCGGGCAGGGCGCCGGGTGCGCCCCTCCTTGCGGGCAGGGCGCCGGGTGCGCCCCTCCTTGCCGCCTCATCCCGCCTCCACCCCTCGCCCATGCCCTCGCCGCTATCGCCCATCCCGCCTCCACCACCTCACCGCTGTCGCCCGTCTGGCCTGCGCCTGCCCCCTGTGCTCTTACAGCCGGCGTTCATCCGGCCTGTGCGCGTCGCCCGTGCCTTTGCGGCCGGTGTTCATCCGGTCTCCGCCTGCCGCCCGTGCCCCTCGCCGACCGGCCATCCTCCCCGCCCCGCCCTCTCCGCCGTGCTCATCCGGCCCTCGCGTCGCGTCCTTCCGAGCCCCATCCCGGTAAAGGGCCATCTCGCCCGCGCTTGCCCGCGCCCACGTGGGGAGTGTCGAGCGTGCGGCGGGCCGGGCGCGGGAAGGCCGAGGCCCGGGACGTGCGCCGGAAGCGGCGGGGGCGGTGCCCGGTCGTGCCTCCCCGCACACTCACTCTGCGCGCTCCTGATGCCCGCCGCCTGGGTGTGCGTGTTCGGGAGGAGAGGGCGGGAGGGCCACGTACGGGCAGAGGCCGGCGGCCGGGCCGGTCTCGGCCCGGGGAAGGGCCGCTGTCGTGGGGGTGGGGATGCGCACAGGGCATTGACACCCCGTGTGCGTCGGCCGTAGCGTCTGGAGGTAGGTTTGTTAAAACGTTTTTTGTGGCCTCAGACGCTGATCGTGGAGCTTTCGTGCGACGGGTGTGCTTCCTGCTGAAGGTCCGGGTCGATCGCCTGGACGAGTACCGCGAACGTCATGCCTCGGTGTGGCCCGAGATGCGTGAGGCGCTGCGGAAGGCGGGCTGGGGCAACTACTCGCTGTTCCTGCGCGAGGACGGCCTGCTGGTCGGCTATCTGGAGACCGAGGATCTGGACGCTGCGCGGGCCGCGATGGCCGAGACCGAGGTCAACGCTCGCTGGCAGGCGGAGATGGCGCCGTTCTTCGAAGATCTCGACGGCCGCCGCCCCGACGAGGGGTTCGTGCCCCTCGAAGAGATCTTCCACCTCGACTGACGAGCCCCCCGTTTCCCCCTCCACAAGAAGACGAATCAGGGATCGATGAAGGACACCACGGAGATCAAGGCCGCCCTAAGGGCGCAGCACATCGAGACGCCCTCGTGGGCGTACGGCAACTCGGGCACGCGCTTCAAGGTGTTCGCGCAGCGGGGCGTGCCGCGCGACCCGTACGAGAAGCTGGCGGACGCGGCCCAGGTGCACAAGTACACCGGCGTGGCGCCCACTGTCGCCCTGCACATCCCCTGGGACAAGGTGGACGACTACGCCGACCTGGCGCGTCATGCCCGTGAGCTGGGCGTGGGCATCGGCGCGATCAACTCCAACGTCTTCCAGGACGACGACTACATGCTCGGCAGCGTCACCAACCCCGACCCGGCCGTGCGCCGCAAGGCCACCGACCACCTGCTGGAATGCGTGGACATCATGGACCAGACCGGGTCCGACACGCTCAAGCTGTGGTTCTCCGACGGCACCAACTACCCCGGCCAGGACGACATCCGCGCCCGCCAGGACCGCCTGGCCGAGGCGCTGGCCACCGTGTACGAGCGGCTGGGCGAGAACCAGCGGTTCCTGCTGGAGTACAAGCTGTTCGAGCCCGCGTTCTACACCACCGACGTGCCCGACTGGGGCACCGCGTACGCCCACTGCGTCAAGCTGGGGCCGAAGGCGCAGGTCGTGGTGGACACCGGGCACCACGCGCCGGGCACCAACATCGAGTTCATCGTGGCGTTCCTGCTGCGCGAGGGCAAGCTGGGCGGGTTCGACTTCAACTCCCGCTTCTACGCCGACGACGACCTGATGGTGGGGGCGGCCGACCCGTTCCAGCTCTTCCGGATCATGTTCGAGGTCGTACGCGGCGGCGGGCTCGGCCCGCACGTGGCGTTCATGCTGGACCAGTGCCACAACATCGAGCCGAAGATCCCGGGCCAGATTCGGTCGGTGATGAACGTGCAGGAGGCCACGGCCAAGGCGCTGCTGGTCGACCAGGAGGCGCTGAGCGCCGCGCAGCAGGCCGGTGACGTGCTGGGCGCGAACGCCGTGTTCATGGACGCCTACAACACCGACGTGCGCCCGCTGCTGGCGGAGCTGCGTACCGAGATGGGGCTGGCCGCCGACCCGATGGCGGCCTACCGCGACTCGGGATACCACGAGAAGATCGCCGCCGAGCGCGTCGGCGGCACGCAGGCGGGCTGGGGGGCCTGATGGACGTCAAGAAACTGCTCGAACGCTGTCACACGCTGGGCGCCGACCCGCGCAACACCAACTACGCGGGCGGCAACGCCTCGGCGAAGGGGCTCGGCCTGGACCCGGTGACCGGGACCGACGTCGAGCTGATGTGGGTGAAGGGCTCCGGCGGCGACCTGGGCACGCTCACCGAGAGCGGCCTGGCCGTGCTCCGGCTGGACCGGCTGCGCGCGCTCACCCAGGTCTACCCGGGGGTCGAGCGCGAGGACGAGATGGTCGCGGCGTTCGACTACTGCCTGCACGGCCGCGGGGGAGCCGCGCCCAGCATCGACACGGCCATGCACGGCCTGGTCGAGGCCGCGCACGTGGACCACCTGCACCCGGACGCCGGCATCGCCATCGCGACCGCCGAGGACGGCCCGGAGCTGACCCGGCGGATCTTCGGCGACCGGGTGCTGTGGGTGCCGTGGCGGCGGCCCGGTTTCCAGCTCGGCCTGGACATCGCGGCCATCAAGGCGGACAACCCGCAGGCCATCGGGGTCATCCTGGGCGGGCACGGCATCACCGCGTGGGGCGAGACCTCCGAGGAGTGCCAGGCCAACTCCCTGGAGATCATCCGTACGGCGGAGCGCTACCTCGCCGAGCACGGCCGTCCCGACCCGTTCGGGGCGCGGGTGGCCGAGCCGCTGCCGCGGGAGGAGCGGCACGCCCGCGCCGCCGAGCTGTTCCCGGTGATCCGCGGCCTGTGCAGCACCGACGTGCGCCAGGTGGGCCACTACAACGACGACCAGGTCGTGCTGGACTTCCTGGCCTGCGAGCGGCATCCCGAGCTGGCCGCGCTGGGCACGTCCTGCCCGGACCACTTCCTGCGTACGAAGGTCGCGCCGATGGTGCTCGACCTGCCCGCGGACGCCCCGCTGGACGAGGTGGTGGAGCGGCTCGGCGAGCTGCACGCCGCGTACCGCGAGGACTACCGCGCCTACTACGAGCGGCACGCCACCCCCGACTCCCCGCCGATGCGCGGGGCCGATCCGGCGATCGTGCTGGTCCCGGGCGTGGGCATGTTCTCCTTCGGCAAGGACAAGCAGACCGCGCGGGTCGCCGGCGAGTTCTACGTCAACGCGATCAACGTGATGCGCGGCGCCGAGTCGGTCTCCCGCTACCGGCCGATCGAGGAGTCGGAGAAGTTCCGCATCGAGTACTGGGAGCTGGAGGAGGCCAAGCTGCGCCGCATGCCGGCGCCCAAGCCCCTGGCGACCAGGATCGCCCTGGTCACCGGCGGCGGCTCGGGCATCGGCGCGGCGACCGCGCGCCGCCTCGCCGCCGAGGGCGCGTGCGTGGTCATCGCCGACCGCGACCTGGCCGGCGCCGAGAAGGTCGCCGCCGAGATCGGCGCCAAGGCGCTGCGCCCGGAGGACGTGGCCGTCGCGGTCGAGGTGGACGTGACCTCCGAGGAGCAGATCGCCGCCGCGGTACGCCGGGCGGTGCTGGCCTTCGGCGGCGTGGACCTGGTGGTCAACAACGCCGGCCTGTCGCTGTCGCGCTCGCTGCTGGAGACGACCGTGGCCGACTGGGACCTCCAGCACGACGTGATGGCCCGCGGCTCGTTCCTGGTCTCCCGCGAGTCCGCGCGGGTGATGATCGCGCAGGGCATGGGCGGCGACATCGTCTACATCGCCTCCAAGAACTCGGTGTTCGCCGGCCCGAACAACGTGGCGTACGGCGCGGCCAAGGCCGACCAGGCGCACCAGGTCCGCCTGCTCGCCGCCGAGCTGGGCGAGCACGGCATCCGGGTCAACGGCATCAACCCCGACGGGGTGGTACGCGGCTCGGGCATCTTCGCCTCCGGCTGGGGCGCCAACCGCGCCGCCGTGTACGGGGTCGAGGAGGAGAAGCTGGGCGAGTTCTACGCCCAGCGCACCCTGCTCAAGCGCGAGGTGCTCCCCGAGCACATCGCCACCGCGGTGTTCCTGGTCACCCAGCTCAGCCACACCACGGGCACGCACATCCCCGTGGACGCCGGCGTGGCCGCCGCCTTCCTGCGGTAACCCCGATCCGGCGGCGCCGCCCGGGTTCCTGCCACCCGGGCGGCGCCGCCGCGCGCCCGAGACGACCGGGGGCGACGCCCGCGCGCGAGGTTCGCGCGCGGGCTTTCGTCATGTCCGGGCCAGGCTTCGGTAAAGGGTTCTGACAGGGCGACCTTGCCCGTGTAACGCTCTGGAAACGGCGGATTGACTCCATTGACACCTGGCGAGGGCGCGGCTTAGCGTGCTCAGGAACGTATTAAAACGTTTTTGAAGCCGGAGTGCTCGTGAGCGAAACCGGGGCGTCGCGTCCCATAATCGCGCTCAAAGATGTGACCAAGTCGTTCGGTGCGGTGAGCGCGCTGCGCGGTGTGTCCCTTGAGCTGTACGCCGGGGAGGCGCACGCCCTCGCCGGGGAGAACGGCGCGGGCAAGTCCACCCTCGTCAAGACCCTCGCCGGGGTGCACCGGCCCGACTCGGGCACGGTGCTGCTGCACGGCGAGCCGGTGGTCTTCCACGGCCCGGCCGACGCGCAGGCGGCCGGCGTCGCGGTGATCTACCAGGAGCCGACCCTGTTCCCCGACCTGTCGGTGGCCGAGAACATCTTCATGGGACGCCAGCCGCGCGCCGGGCTGGGGCGGATCGACCGGCGGGCGATGCGGGCCGAGACGGCGGCGCTGTTCCAGCGGCTGGGCGTCGGGCTCGCGCCCGACCAGCCCGCGCGCGGGCTGTCGATCGCCGACCAGCAGCTCGTGGAGATCGCCAAGGCGCTGTCCCGCGACGCCAGAGTGCTGATCATGGACGAGCCGACCGCGGCGCTGTCCGGCAACGAGGTGGACCGGTTGTTCGGGGTCGTCGAAGCGCTTCGTGCGCAGGGATGCGCGGTGCTGTTCATCTCGCACCGGCTCGATGAGATCTTCCGGCTGTGCCAGCGCGTCACCACCCTGCGCGACGGCGCCTGGATCGCCAGCGAGCCGGTCGAGGGCCTGACGCACGACGACCTGATCCGCCGCATGGTGGGCCGCGAGCTGGACGCGCTCTACCCCAAGCAGGACACCACGCCCGGCGAGGTGGCGCTGAAGGTGGAGCGGCTGACCAGGGAGGGCGTGTTCACCGACGTGTCCTTCGAGGTGCGCCGGGGCGAGATCGCCGCGCTGGCCGGGCTGGTCGGCGCCGGACGCAGCGAGGTGGCGCGGGCGATCTTCGGCATCGACCGGTTCGACGCCGGCAAGGTGACCGTGAACGGCAGGGAGCTGCCGCCCGGCTCGCCGACCGCCGCCATGGGCGCCGGGCTCGCGCTGGTCCCGGAGGACCGGCGCCAGCAGGGGCTGGTCATGGACATGTCCATCGAGCGCAACATCGGCCTCACCGGGCTGGCCGCGCTGCGGCGCGGCCCGGTGATCTCCCGCGCCGCCGAGCGCGACCGGGCCCGCGACTGGGCACTGAAGCTCAGGCTCAAGTTCGCCCGGCTCAACGACGGCGTGGGGGTGCTGTCCGGCGGCAACCAGCAGAAGGTGGTGCTGGCCAAGTGGCTGGCCATCGGCCCCTCGGTGCTGATCGTGGACGAGCCCACCCGGGGCATCGACGTCGGCACCAAGGCCGAGGTGCACCGGCTGCTGTCGGAGCTGGCCGGGCAGGGCATGGCGGTGCTGATGATCTCCTCCGACCTGCCCGAGGTGCTCGGCATGGCGGACCGGGTGCTGGTCATGCACGAGGGCCGGATCACCGCCGAGATCCCCAGGGAACGGGCCACCGAGGAGAGCGTGATGGCCGCCGCGACCGGAAGGGCCGCCGCATGAGCGTCGTGGACGGCAAGGCGCCGCAGGCCGCCGGCGTCCCGGAGCGCAGTGGCGCGCGCACGATCGTGGACACGGTCTTCCGCGCCCGCGAGCTGAGCATCGTGGCGGCCCTGGCCGTGCTGATCGGGGTGACCGCCGCGGCCAACTCCAACTTCCTGTCCGGCCAGGGCGTCACCGACATCCTGCTGAACACCTCGATCCTGGCCCTGCTCGCCGTCGGCCAGTCGGTGGTGGTCATCACCAGGAACATCGACCTGTCGGTCGGCTCGGTGGTGGGCCTGGTGGCCTTCGTCACCGGCGACTTCCTGGCCTCCGGCGGCAGCATGCCGCTGGGCATCCTGATCGGCGTGGCCATCGGCGCGGCGTGCGGGGTGGTCAACGGCCTGCTGGTCAGCTTCCTGCGGGTGCCCGCGCTGGTGGTGACGCTGGGCACGCTCTACGTCGTCCAGGGCCTGGACCACTACATCGCGCACGGCCGCCAGATCAACGCGGTGGACCTGCCGCCCGCGATGCTCGCGCTGGGCAACGAGGGGGTGCTCGGCGTGCCGTACCTCCCGCTCATCGCGGTCGTGATCATGCTCGCGGTCGGCTACTACCTGCGGTCCTACCCCTCGGGCCGGGAGTTCTACGCGATCGGCTCCAGCCCCGAGGCCGCGCGGCTGGCCGGCGTGCCGGTACGCCGGCGCATCCTGGCGGCGTACCTGCTGAGCGGGGCGCTGGCCGGGCTCGGCGGGGTGCTGTGGCTGGCCAGGTTCGGCACCGTCATCGCCGACTCGGCGCAGGGCTGGGAGCTGACCGTGGTCAGCGCGGTCGTCGTGGGCGGCGTCGCGATCACCGGCGGCGTCGGCTCGGTGTACGGCGCGGTGCTCGGCGCGCTGCTCCTCACCACGATCGGCAGCGCCCTGGTGGTGCTGCGGGTCAACCCCTTCTGGCAGCAGGCCGTGACCGGCGCGCTGCTCCTGCTGGCGATCAGCGTCGACCGCGTGCTCGCCCTGCGCGTCGCGCGGCTGCTGCGAAAGAGGAACGTCCGCCATGGCTCCTGACACCGCCTCCGACATCCCCGTGCGGCCGGCCGGCGAGGCGCGCGGCGGCCTGGGCCGCTTCCTGCGCTGGGACGTGCTGGTCACCGCGCTGCTGATCGCGGTCTTCCTGGCCGGCTCGGCCGGCAGCGACGGCTTCGCCACCATCGACAACCTGTCCTTCGCGCTCGGCGACCTGGGCGAGATCGCCCTGATCGCGCTGGCCATGACCATGCTAGTGGTCGCGGCCGAGGTGGACCTGTCGGTGGCCTCGGTGCTCGGCCTGTCCAGCGCGCTGATCGGCGCGCTGTGGGACGGCGGCTGGGCGATCGAGGCGATCATCCCGCTGGTCGTCGTGGTCGGCATGGTGTGCGGACTGATCAACGGCCTGCTGGTGACCCGGCTCGGGCTGCCGTCGCTCGCGGTCACGATCGGCACGCTGGCGCTGTATCGCGGCCTGGCGTACGTCGTGCTCGGCGACAAGGCCGTGGCCGAGTTCCCCGCGAACTACGTCTCGCTGGCCGTGGACGACGTGCCCGGCACCCCGATCCCGTACCCCGTCGCGCTGTTCGCGGTGCTGGCGGTCATCACCGGGATCGTGCTGCACGCGACCGGCTTCGGCCGCTCGCTGTTCGCGATCGGCGCGCAGGAGGAGGCCGCGTTCTTCGCCGGCATCCGGGTCAAGCGGATCAAGCTGCTGCTGTTCGTGCTGTCGGGCACGGTCGCGGCGTTCGCCGGGGTGGTGTTCACCCTCAGGTACGGCAGCGCCCGCGCCGACAACGGCATGGGCATCGAGCTGGCCGTGATCGCGGCCGTGCTGCTCGGCGGCGTGGACTTCGACGGCGGCAAGGGCACCCTCGGCGGCGTGATCGCCGGTGTGCTCCTCATCGGCCTGCTGCGCAACCTGCTCATGCTGAACGACGTGGCCACCGAGATCCAGTCGATCGTCACCGGCCTGCTCCTGATCATCTCGGTGCTCACCCCGCGACTGGCGGCCATCGTGCGACAACGACGCCGCGCCCCGGCCCTGTAACAACGCCCCTAACCGAAGGAAACCACTCATGGTGATCAGCATCGCGAGGCGGTTCGCGTCCACCGTCGCCGTCACCAGCCTGCTGGCCCTGGGCCTCGCCGCCTGCGGCGGCGGGACCACCAAGGACTCCGCCAGCAGCTCCGCCGCACCCGCCCCCGCCGAGTCGGCGGCGGCCAGCGCCAACCCCAACGCCCCCCTCAAGGAGGGCCTGAAGCTGGCCTTCCTCCCCAAGCAGATCAACAACCCCTACGAGACGATCGTCGACAACGCCGGCATCGAGGCGGCCAAGGAGTTCAAGGGCGAGGCCAAGGAGGTCGGGCCGTCCGACGCCTCGGCGTCCTCGCAGATCTCCTACATCAACACGCTGATCCAGCAGAACCAGGACGCCATCCTGATCGCGGCCAACGACGCCAACGCGGTGTGCGGCCCGCTGAAGCAGGCGATGGCCAAGGGCATCAAGATCGTCTCCTACGACTCGGACGCGGCCAAGGACTGCCGCGACATCTTCATCAACCAGGCCAGCTCCGAGGAGGTCGGGCGCAGCCAGGTCAAGCTGCTGGCCGAGATGATCGACTACAAGGGCGAGATCGCGATCCTGTCCGCCACCGCGAACGCGACCAACCAGAACACCTGGATCGAGTTCATGAAGGACGAGCTCGCCAAGCCCGAGTACAAGGACATGAAGCTGGTCAAGGTCGCCTACGGGGACGACGACGACCAGAAGTCCTTCCAGGAGACCCAGGGCCTGCTGCAGGCGTACCCGAACCTGAAGGGCATCATCTCGCCCACCACGGTCGGCATCTCGGCGGCGGCGCGCTACATCTCCGGCTCCAAGTACAAGGGCGAGATCACGCTGACCGGCCTGGGCACGCCGAACCAGATGCGGCAGTTCATCAAGGACGGCACCGTGCAGAAGTTCGCGCTGTGGAACCCCAAGGACCTCGGCTACCTGGCCGCGTACGCCGCCGCCGCGCTCGCCTCCGGCCAGATCACCGGCGCCGAGGGCGAGACGTTCAAGGCGGGCAAGCTCGGCGAGCGCACCATCGGCAAGGACGGCGAGGTCATCCTCGGCCCGCCGTTCACCTTCGACTCCGGCAACATCGACCAGTTCGACTTCTAGACCCCGGGCCGTTCGCTGGGAGGACATCCGCATGACCACCGCCGTAACCCCTCGCCTCGACAGGATCACCGCGCCGCGGACCAAGGTCGGCCTCGTCGCGGGCGGACTGGGCGCGTACTGGCCGCAGTTCCCCGACCTGCTCCCGCAGCTCCAGCGGTCGGCGGAGCGGGTGTCGGAGCGGATGAACGCCCTCGGCTGCGAGGTCGTGGACGTCGGGTTCATCTCCGACGCCCAGGAGGGGGCCAGGGCCGCCGAGCGGCTGCGCGAGGCCGGCTGCGACATCATCGTCGGCTTCCTGACCACCTACATGACCGCGAACATGCTGCTGCCGGTGGCCCAGCGCAGCGGCGCGCCCGTACTGCTGATCAACCTGCAGCCGAGCGAGTCGATGGACCACGCCACCTTCGACACCGGGCAGTGGCTGGCCTACTGCGGCGCCTGCCCGCTGCCGGAGATGGCCAACGCCTTCACCCGCGCCGGCATCCCGTTCCGCTCGGTCTCCGGCTACCTGGAGGACGGGCGGGCCTGGGCCAAGATCGGGCGCTGGGTGAAGGCGGCGGGCGTACGGGCCGCGCTGCGCCGGGGGCGGCACGGCCTGATGGGCCACCTGTACCCGGGCATGCTCGACGTCTCCACCGACCTCACCCTGGTCTCGGCCAACTTCGGCGGGCACGTCGAGGTGCTGGAGTTCGACGACCTGCGGGTGCGGGTGAACCAGGTCGGCGACGATGAGGTCAAGGCGCGGATGGACCTGGCCAGGGACGTCTTCACCCTGGACGACTCGGTGGACGAGGAGGACTTCGCCTGGGCCGCGCGCGTCTCGGCCGGCCTGGACCGGCTGGTTGCGGACTTCGAGCTGGACAGCCTCGCGTACTACCACCGCGGGCTGGAGGGCGAGATCCACGAGCGGCTGGGCGCCGGCATGATCCTGGGCGCCTCGCTGCTCACCGCCCGCGGCGTGCCCGCCGCCGGGGAGTACGAGCTGCGCACCTCGCTGGCCATGCTGATCATGGACCGGCTGGGCGGCGGCGGCTCGTTCACCGAGCTGCAGGCGCTCGACTTCGGCCGCGGCCACGTCGAGATGGGCCACGACGGCCCGGCCCACCTCGCCATCAGCTCCAAGCGGCCCCTGCTGCGCGGGCTCGGCGTCTACCACGGCAAGCGCGGCTGGGGCGTGTCGGTGGAGTTCGACGTGGCGCACGGCCCGGTCACCGCGTTCGGCCTGATCCAGAAGCGCGACGGCCGCTTCGGCTTCGTCGCCTCCGAGGGCGAGGTCGTGGACGGGCCGCTGCTGCAGATCGGCAACACCACCAGCCGGGTCGACTTCGGCATGGACCCGGGGGAGTGGACCGACGCCTGGAGCGCCACCGGCATCTCCCACCACTGGGCCCTGGGCACCGGTCACCGCATCGCCGAGCTGCAGGCCGTGGCCGACCTGCTGGAGGTCGATCTGGTCCGGGTGTGACGCGAGTGGGACGCGTGTGTGACCCGCGTGGGACCCGTGTGTAAGACGCGTGGGACGGGCGTGTGAGACAGGTGTGAGACGCGGTCCGGCCGGGCGGGGCCTTGCGCCCTCCGCCCGGCCGGAAGTCCCCCGTGCGGCCTCCCGCTAGGGCCGCTTGCCCAGCTTGTTCACCCAGCCCGCCTCCTGCAGCGTCACCCGGAGCAGGGGCGAGTCGTCATCGACCTCGATGACCTCGTACTGGAGCAGGTCCGCGGTCTCGGGGTCGATGAGGAGGCGGTACCTGATCTTGTCAGGCCGGTCGCGGTCGTCCGGGCCGAGGACCGTCAGGACGGCCCCGGTGCGTCCCATCGAGTCGGTGGCCGTGCCCTCGGCGGTGATGCCGGGCTCGTCGGCCATGACGCGGTACAGCGCCGCCTTGGTCCCCGGCGTGATCGGCGCCGACAGCAGATCGACCCCCGTCTGCCACAGGTAGCCCGCGAAGTCCTCCGAGCCGCTGCTCTGGGGCCTGGCGTCGAACAGCCCGCGCAGCTTGCGCTCCAGCGCCTCCGGCGAGGTCGGCAGCTCGTCCACGTTGCGCATGTTCAGGGCGGGGTTGGCGATCGACAGCACCCGCTCGGGGGCGTCGTACGTCCTGGGCTTGGTGTTCTCGACCAGTTTGGGGGAGCCCGCGGCCTTCCACTTCTCCTCGTCCGCGGGCGAGCCGAAGGTGACCTTGGGGTCGTTCCTCCTGGTGGAGCGGTTGGCGTCGCCCTGGGCGCGGGCCCGCCACAGCTCGTCGGTGCTGGTGATGAACGCGGCGTACGGGAGCTTGGACTTCTCCAGGATCTCCTGCTTGTCGATCTTGTCGGGGCCCCGCTCCCGGACCTGCTTCCTGAGCTCCTTCTCACTCGCCACCGGGTCCACGCTCAGTCGCTGGAAGGTGCGGTCGCGGGTGTACCACCAGCGGCCCGTGGTGGCCGGCTCCTTGGCCGCGGTCTCGGCCGCCGCCAGCAGGAAGCCGCGCGCGTCGATGGTCGTCGTCCCGGTGCTCTCGGTGGTCTCGGCGGGCGCGCGGGAGGTCGCCCCCGGGCCCGGCACGGCGGTCTGCCCGCCGCCCCCGAGGCTCGGCACGATGATCACCGCGGCGGCGAGGCCCGCGGCGGCGGCGGCCGTACCGGTGATCAGCAGCATCGGGCGGCGGACGACCCGCCGGGCGGCCGGTTCGCGCGGGGTCTCGAACGCCCGGTGCAGGTCGGCCGCGCGCCGCCGCTGGTAGGCGTCCTCGGTCAGCTCGTCCAGGGCCGCCGGCCGGAGCTGGGCGAGCATGCGGTCGGTCATGTCGTGTACTTCCTTCTCCTCATCGAAGGGACTGCGGGACATCACGCCTCCTCGGCGAACGTGCGGTGCGCGGGACGGGGTGCGGGGCCGGTGGTCCTGGCCTCCACGCGAAGCGCGGCGCGCAGCCGTTTGCGCGCCCGGTGCAGCCGCACGTTGTAGGTGCGTGTGGAGCACCCCATGACGGCGGCGGCCTGGTCGGGCGGCAACCCGTGCCAGGTGGCGAGCACCATCGCCTCGACGTCCTTCTCGGGCAGCGCGCCCAGTGCCTCCAGCGCGCTCTCCCGGTCCACGACGTGCTCGGCGACGTCCCAGCTCACGCGGTCGCGCTCGGTGGTGAGCGCGGTGATCCGCTCCACGAGGGCCTGCCGCCGGTAGCGCGAGTCGCGCTGCTTGGCCAGCAGGTTGCGCGCGACCCCGAGCAGCCAGGGCAGGGCGGGTTCGGGGATCTCGCCGATCCGCCGCCAGGCGACCAGGAACGCCTCGCTGGCCACGTCCTCGGCGGCCTCGCGCTCGGCGCGCAGCAGGGCGTAGCCCAGCACGCTGCGGTAGTGCCGGTCGTAGAGCCCGGTGAATCGTTCTTGGGAATCGTTCACGTCCAGAAGTCCCTCCGGAGGCTCCAGGATTACCGGCCGCACCGAAAACTCATGCCGTATCGTGTAACCGGGGCGCTCGCCCCGCTTATTCTCCCGAGGAAGGGGAGCGATCATGAGCACGGATGCGACGGCGTCGCGGCGATGGGGCCGCGTGGGCGTGGGCATCGCCGCGCCGCCCACCCCGGCGGCCGTCTGGCGGGCGGAGCTGGCCCGCCTGGAGGCGATGCCCTACGGGTCCATGTGGATCAACGAGCTGATCGGCGACCGCGAGGTGTTCTCCCAGCTCGGCATGGTCCTCGCGGCCACCGACCGGATCGTGGTGGGCACCGGCGTGGCGGTCATGTGGGCCCGCCACGGCGCCTCCATGCAGGCCGGGGCCGCGACGCTGGCCGACGCCTACCCCGGGCGGCTGGCGCTCGGCCTCGGCGTCAGCAGCCGGTCCATGGCGGAGCGCGCCGGGCACGCGTACGGCAAGCCGCTGACCGAAATGCGCGCCTACCTGGACCAGATGGACGCCGCGACCGGGCAGGCCGTGCGCCCGGCCGTCCCCTTCCCCCGGCTCCTCGGCGCCCTGGGCCCCCGCATGCTGGAACTGGCCCGCGACCGGGCCGACGGGGCCTACCCGCACACCATGCCGGTCGAGAACACCGCCCAGGCCCGGCGGGTGCTGGGCCCGGACAAGCTCCTCGTCACCGGCGTCGGCGTGTTCCTCGGCGACCCCGGACGCGCCCACGCCATGCTGCGCGAGCATCCGCTGTTCCGCATGCCCGGCTCGCCGTACGCCGCCCAGCTCCGCCGCCTCGGATACGCCGAGGAGGAGATCACCGGCGAGGGCGCCCCGAGCGCCCGGATCATCGACGCCGTCTTCGCCTGCGGCGACGAGGCCGCCGTGGCCGCACGGGTCCGCGAGCACCTCGACGCGGGCGCCGACCACGTGGTGGTCCAGCCGTTCGGCCCCAGCCTGCCCGGCCTGGTGGACCAGCTCGACCGGCTCGCCCCTTACCTCGCCCCGATCCAGGCCGGGTAGCCCTTCCCGCATCGCGCGGGGGAGCGGCGCGCTAGCCTGGCGGCCTCTCCGGCGGCGATGGGAAGGGAGTCGCACGATGACCCAGGCGGAGCACGGCCGCAGTGCGGAGTCCGGCCGGAGCGCGGAGTCCGGCCGGAGCGCGGCGGCCGGTTGGGGCGTGGAGGGCGGTCGCGGTGCGGAGTCCGGCCGGGGCGTGGAGGGCGGTCGTGGTGCGGGGGCTGACCCTGGTGCTGGGGCCGGTCCGGGCGCGGCGGCTGGCCGTGGTGCGGGGGCCGACCGCCGGGCGGAGGGCGGTCGCGGGGCTGGGGCCGACCCTGGCGCTGAGGCCGACCCTGGCCCTGAGGCCGACCATGGCGTGGCGCGCGGCCGTCCGCTGCGGGCCGATGCGAGGCGGAACCGCGAGCGGGTGCTGCGCGCCGCGCGGGCGGCCTTCGAGGCCGAGGGCGTCGGCGTGCCGCTGGACGAGATCGCGCGGCGGGCCGGGGTCGGGGCCGGCACGGTGCACCGGCACTTCCCGACGAAGGAGGCGCTGCTGGAGGCGATCATCCTGGGCACCATGGAGTCCCTGGCCGCCGAGGCCCGCGCGGGCTGCGATTCCGACGACCCGGGCGCGGCCTTCGCGGCGTACTTCGCCCGCCTGGCCGAGGAGGGCATGATGAACCGCGCCTTCACCGAGGTGCTCAGGCAGGCGGGCGTGGACATGGGCGCCGTCGCCGGGCAGGCCGGGCGCGACCTGCTCGACGCCTTCGGGGCTCTGCTCGCGCGGGCGCAGCGGGCCGGGGCCGTACGCGCCGACGTCACCCCACGTCAGGTCAAGGCGCTGCTGATCGGGGTCTTCGCGGGCGCCGACTGGCTGGGCGGCGGGGGCGACGAGCGCCGCCGCCTGGTCGCCGTGGTGCTCGACGGCCTGCGGGCACGGTGACGGCGGACCTCGTCACGGCGGGCATGGTGGTGGCGGGGCTGGTCACGGCGGGGGTCACGGCCGCCGGGGCGGGTCACTGGAATATCGGCCGGGAAAAATCCGGGGAGGCGGGAACATCCCCCGCGCGGCCGTGGTTACATGACACGTGGCCGGTGTGCCCAGTGTCCCCGGGCCTCAACCACCGCCTTCGCGGACTACCGTTCGGCTGGAGCCGCGTTGCGCTTTTCGCCGAGAGGCGACACGCACACCGGTACCCACACGTGGCAGCGGCCCCGGCGTCAGCCGGGGCCGTTCGCCATGTCACGGACGCCATCCCGGGGCGTCCGGGCGGCGGCCCGCCGGTCACCGCTCCCCCTTCGGCACGGCCGTGGCCGCGATCTCCTGAAGCACCGCGACGTGCCGGTGGAACGCCTCGCGGCCCGTGGCCGTGAGCGCCAGCCAGGTGCGGGGCCGTTTGCCCACATAGCCTTTGCGCACCGTCACGTACCCGGCCTCCTCCAGCAGCGCGACCTGCTTGGACAGCACCGAGTCGCTCACCTCGACCAGGTCGCGCACGAAGCCGAACTCGGCCTGGTCGGCCGAGGCCAGCGTCGCCATGACGGAGAAGCGGACCGGGGAGTGGATCAGCTCGTCCAGCCGGTGCCGGGGATGGCTGCCGGCGACCTTCATCGCCGCAGCACCACCCAGGCGCCCACCGCGCAGGGGACGGCCGGGATGACGCCGAGAACCCAGCGGCCGGGCTGCCCGGCCCAGACGGTGGCGCTCAGGGCCACGGTGCCGGACACGGTGGCGAAGTACAGGGCGAAGAGCGGCCACCGCCACGGCCGCAGGTCCCGTGCCCAGACCGGCTGCCGCTCGGCCCACAGCACCAGCGCCAGGACGAACCCCAGCCAGCACAGCATCAGGCCGATGACGGCGGGCAGCCGCCGGTCGGCGGCCTCGATGCCGGCGTAGTAGACCACGGTGCCGGCGCCGAGCGCCAGCAGGAACCGCCCGTACCAGCGCGAGCGATGCCGTACGGCCTGCGCCACGCGGTCCATCTCGGCCAGCGCCGCGCTCGCGGGCATGCCTTCGTCCATCGATCCTCCCTTACCTGTCCTTGGTAGGATGGAAACTACTTTCCAGATTGTCAAGTAGTTGCCCACGCGGTGGCAGGGGCCCGGATCGGCCGGATGTCAGGTGAGGCGGTCGAACGCGGCCTCGACGGCCGCGGGCAGGCGGGCGGGGTCGTCGCCGGTGACGGTGCGGGCGGCGTAGTAGGCGGCCATGCCGATCTCGGCGGCCAGGGCGGCGGTCTCGGGGGTGGCGCCCTGGGCGGCGAGCAGGTCGCGCAGCAGTTCGGCGTAGCGGCGCTGCTTGGTCAGGCTGCGCGCCCGCAGTTCGGGGCTGCTGGCCACCAGGCGTTCGTGCCGCATGTAGCCGGCCGGGTCGGCGGTCAGCCGGCCGACGTAGAAGACCACGACGGCGCGTACGAGGGCGAGGGCCGCGGGCAGCGAGTCGCCGATCGGGCCACTGGCCGGGCCTCCGATCTGGCCGCCGGACTGGTCGCCGGTCTGGTCGCCCTCGGGGAGGCGTCCGGCCTCGCCCAGGAACTCGGCCAGGATCTCGTCCAACTCGCCCTCGTCGGCGAAGACGACCTCCTGCTTGTCGCCGAAGTAGCGGAAGAACGTGGCCCGGCCCACCTCGGCGCGCTCGGCGATGTCGGAGACCGTGACCTTCTCGAAGCCGCGCTCCTCGAACAGCGCGTGCGCCGCCTCGATGATCGCCTCTCGCGCGCGCCGCTGCTTGCGTTCCCTGAGCGAGCCCGCGGCCCCGCGCTGCCGATCCATGTCCTCAGTGTAGTGACGCCCTCCACATGGCTTATGATACTGAATATCTCACGAGACTCAGTATCACGATGAATGGAGCAGGCGATGAGGACACGGACGATGCTCGCGGCGGTCACGGCGGCGCTGGCGGTCACGGCGGCCGGGGCCGGGGCGGCGTACGCCTCCGGGGCGGAGGAGGCCGGAGGCGGCCCGCGCGCCACCGAGCGGCGTACGCAGGCGCTGATCAGCGCGTTCGAGCGCAAGGACTTCGAGGCGGTCTCGGCGATGTTCACCGCCGACAGCGTCTTCACGATCCCGCTGGCGCTGAACGGAAAGCGCGAGGACGCGGCCCGCTTCACCGGCAAGGACGAGGTGATGGGCTACGTCCGCAACGCCTTCTCCATGATGGGGAAGATCGACTTCG
The DNA here is from genome assembly GCF_014202315.1 of Thermocatellispora tengchongensis. Taxonomy (GTDB): domain Bacteria; phylum Actinomycetota; class Actinomycetes; order Streptosporangiales; family Streptosporangiaceae; genus Thermocatellispora; species Thermocatellispora tengchongensis. Next base: position 73,765 of record NZ_JACHGN010000032.1, read on the forward strand.
TCAACGTCAGGGTGAGCGTGACCGGCAACGGGAAGGAGTCGTTCGTCCAGGCGGACGGAGAGCTGACCACCGCCGACGGGCGGCCCTACCGCAACGTGTACGTCTACCACTTCCAGTGGCGCGACGGCCGCGTGACCAAGGCGGCCGAGTACGCCAACCCGATCACCTTCTGCGACACCTTCGGCGCGCCCGGCTGCTGAACGTCGGCCGGCCCCGGCGTCCTCCCGCCGCCGGGGCCGCTCCCGCAACCGGTCATGGCCTCATGGACCGGTCATGGCCTCATGGCCGGCCTGTGACCAGGTGCTCATCAGTGAGTAGGCCCGTACTCGGCCGTCCGAGGGCCGCCACCCCCGCACGCGGGGGCATGCGGGGGCACGGGGGGAGGAGGAGGGGAGGACGCGTGCGCCTCCCCTCCCCGCGCACGCGTCCGGGTCTGCATTCGCTCCCGGCCCGCATTCGCCCCGGGCCCGCACACGCTGGGCCCGCACGCGTCCCGGGCCCGCACGCGTCCCGGGCCCGCACGCGTCCCGGGCCCGTACGCGTCCCGGGCCCACACCCGTCCCGGGCTTGCACTCGCTCCGGGCTCGCACGCGTCCCGGGCTTGCACTCGCCCCCGGCTCGTACGGCGTCAGCCGGTGGTGGCGGCTCCGGTGGGGAGGGGCGGCTCCGCCTCCAGCCGGGTCAGTTCCTCCTCGGTGAACAGGCGGGAGCGGAGCAGGAACCGTACGCCTTCCGGGGCCTCCAGGGAGAACCCGCTGCCCCGCCCGGGGACGACGTCCACGGTCAGGTGGGTGAAGCGCCAGTACGCGTACTGGTCGGCGCTCATCCAGAACGGCGTGCCGCCCGCGACGTGGCCGAGCAGCACGTCCACCCCGCCCACCCGGAACTCGCCGCGCGGGTAGCACATCGGCGAGCTGCCGTCGCAGCACCCGCCCGACTGGTGGAACATCACCGGCCCGTGCCGCTCCTCCAGACGGCGCACCAGCTCCTCGGCGGCCGGGGTGAGCGCCACCCTCTCGACCCGGGCCCGGTCCATCAGAAGAAGCCCAGCTTCTTGGGGGAGTAGCTGACCAGCAGGTTCTTGGTGTTCTGGTAGTGGTCGAGCATCATGCGGTGGTTCTCCCGGCCGATGCCGGACTTCTTGTAGCCGCCGAACGCCGCGTGCGCCGGGTAGGCGTGGTAGCAGTTGGTCCACACCCGGCCCGCCTTGATCTCCCGGCCGAGCCGGTAGGCGGCATTGCCGTCGCGGGTCCACACGCCCGCGCCCAGGCCGTACAGGGTGTCGTTGGCGATCTTCAGCGCCTCGTCCACGCTGTCGAAGGTCGTCACCGACACCACCGGGCCGAAGATCTCCTCCTGGAAGATCCGCATGTCGTTGCTGCCGCGGAAGATCGTCGGCTCGATGTAGTAGCCGCCCTCCAGCCCGGCCACGGTACGCGGGCCGCCGCCGGTCAGGACCTCGGCGCCCTCCTTCTTGCCGATGTCGATGTAGGACAGGATCTTCTCGTACTGGTCGTTGCTGGCCTGCGCCCCGATCATGGTCGCCGGGTCCAGCGGGTCGCCCCCGGCGATGGCCCGGGTCCGCTCCACGCAGCGGGCCATGAACTCGTCGTAGATCGAGGAGTGGATCAGCGCCCGCGACGGGCAGGTGCACACCTCGCCCTGGTTGAGCGCGAACATCACGAAGCCCTCGACGGCCTTGTCCAGGTAGTCGTCGTCGGCGGCCATCACGTCGGGCAGGAAGATGTTGGGGCTCTTGCCGCCCAGCTCCAGCGTGACCGGGATGATGTTCTCGCTGGCGTACTGCATGATCAGCCGGCCGGTGGTGGTCTCGCCGGTGAAGGCGATCTTGGCGATGCGCGGGCTGGACGCCAGCGGCTTGCCCGCCTCCACCCCGAACCCGTTGACCACGTTCACCACGCCGGGCGGCAGCAGGTCGGCGATCAGCTCGATCACCAGCAGCAGGCTCGCCGGGGTCTGCTCCGCTGGCTTGATCACCACGCAGTTGCCGGCGGCGAGCGCGGGCGCCAGCTTCCAGGCCGCCATCAGGATCGGGAAGTTCCACGGGATGATCTGCCCCACCACGCCCAGCGGCTCGTGGAAGTGGTAGGCCACCGTGTCGGCGTCGATCTCGGCGATGCTGCCCTCCTGGGCCCGGATCACCCCGGCGAAGTAGCGGAAGTGGTCCACCGCGAGCGGCAGGTCGGCGGCCAGCGTCTCGCGTACGGGTTTGCCGTTCTCCCAGGTTTCCGCGACGGCGAGCCGCTCCAGGTTCTCCTCGATCCGGTCGGCGATCCGGTTGAGGATGACGGCCCGCTCGGTGGCCGAGGTGCGCCCCCACTTCCCGGCCGCCGCGTGCGCGGCGTCCAGCGCCAGGTCGATGTCGGCAGCGGTGGACCGGGCGACCTCGCAGAAGACCTTGCCGTCCACCGGCGAGGGGTTGTCGAAGTAGCGTCCCTCGACCGGCGCGACCCAGTCTCCGCCGATGAAGTTCTCATACCGGCGGGCGAACGAGACGACGCTGCCCTCGGCGCCCGGCTGCGCGTACACCATGACCGAACCTCCTGCACTCGGCTGTGATGCGCCTCACTGTGCGCCAGGAAGGTTGGCGAAAGGTTGGCGCGCCCGCGCGGCCGGGTGCCGCGGGCGCGCCCTCGGGGTGTCACGGGCGCAGGGCGCTGCTCAGCCGCCCGGCCGCGATCCCGCGCCGCGGGTCGCCCTCGCCCAGCAGCCGCAGCGCGTGCTCGTGCACCTCCGCGTCGTACGGCGCCCGCTCGCCGTACCGCAGCGCCAGCTCGGGCCGGGTGCTGGCCAGGATCGCCTCCCGCATCGCGACCTCCAGGTGCTCGCGCCACTCCACGATCCCCGGCGCCTCCGACTCGGGCAGCAGCGGCCCCCGGTAGCGCTCGGCCGCCTCCGCCGTGTCGCCGCGCTCCAGCGCCCGCAGCACGTCCACCGCGTCGCAGGCGATCGGCGCCGTCGCGGCGTACCTGCGGGTGGCGATGTGCCCGCCCAGCGCCCGGCGCAGGTGCGACACCTCCGCCTTGAACGTCGAGGACGACACCGGCCGGTCGCCGTACAGCGCCTCGCGCAGCCGCTCGGGGGAGAACCCGCCGGGCTCCAGCGCCAGCAAGGTCAGGATCTCCAACTGCCGGGGCCGCAGCCGCACCGGGACGCCGTCGCGCACGACCTCGCCGGCCCCGCCCAGGCAGCTCACCCTCACCCCGGCCTCGGGCGCGGGGGCGAGGCCGGGGGAGATGCCGGGAGCGGCCCGGAGCTGCGCCTCGATGCCCGCGGTCAGCGACCGCACCGTGGAGATGGCCAGCGGATGCGACCGGTCCCATGTGGTGGACAGGTCGAGCACGCCCAGGATGCGGCCGTCGGGGCTGCGGATCGGGGCGCAGTAGCACACCCACCCGTGCAGCGCGGCCACCAGGTGCTCGGCGGAGAACACCGTGCTGGGCCGCCCGGTGCACAGCGCCAGCGACAGCGCGTTGGTGCCCATGGCCCGCTCGTCCCACCGCCCGCCGGGCGCGAAGTTCACCTGCTCCGCCCGCCTGCGCATCACCCGGCCGCCGCAGGTCCACATGATCGTCCCGGACTCGTCGGTGACCGCGGCCACGAACCCGGCGTCCTCGGCGATGCTGCGCAGCTCGTCGCCCAGGGCCTGCACGGGGGCGCGCAGGGGGGAGACCGACCACCGCAGCCGCGCCTCCTCCTCATCGGAGACGGGCGCGCTGTCGCGCCCCGGATCGACGCTGCCCAGTGACCTCAGCCACGACTCGGCGACCTCAGGCCGCACGCTCCCGCCGCCGGCCGCCCTGGGCACCCCGCCGGCGGCGCGCAGCGCGGGCACCCATCGGTCCCACTCCCGCTCCAGCTCGGCACGCCGATGGAGGAGTGACGCATGTTCTGACATTCGCGCCCCGCATGACCGAAACTGCCGTAGTCGCAGGTTACATTTCCGTTAATAGTGACACACGGACGCGGGAGCCGGCCTCACAGGTGCGCACGGATCTGGGAGATGTGGGCGGGCGTGGTACGGCAGCAGCCGCCGATCAGCCCGGCGCCCGCGGCCTGCCACCGCTTGGCCGACAGGCCGAAGTCGACCGGGTCGGAGGCCCCGGTCCAGCGCTGACGGGCGGAGTCCCAGGTCTCGCCGGAGTTGGGATAGACGACGACCGGGAGGTCGGGGATCTCGGCGATCAGGCTGGGGATGTGGCGGGGCGGGGTGCAGTTGATGCCCACCGCCACGACCTGCGGGTAGCCGGCGAAGAGGGCGGCGCAGTCGGCCAGCGGGGTGCCGTCGTTGATGTGACGGCCGTCGCGGCAGGAGAAGCTGATCCACGCCTTGACCTCGGGGGTCTCGGCGAGCAGCCGGGCCAGGGCGCGGGCCTCGGGGTACGACGGGATGGTCTCGCAGGCCAGCAGGTCGGCTCCGGCGCCGGCCAGGATCTGCCAGCGGGGGCGGTGCCAGTCGGCCAGGGCGTCCTCGTCCAGGTCGTAGTCACCGGTGTACTCCGAGCCGTCGGCGAGGTACGCCCCGTACGGGCCGACGCTGGCCGCCACCAGGCCGCCCCCGGCCTCGTCGCGCGCCTGGGCGGCGAGCTCGACCGAGAGCAGCAGCAGCCGCTCGGCTTCGGCCAGGGTGAGGCCGCGGCGGGTCAGGGCGGGCAGGCTCGCCTGGTAGCTGGACGTCGTCGCCACGTCGGCGCCCGCGGCGAAGTAGTCGAGGTGGACGCGGCGGATCATGTCCGGATCCTCCACCAGGACCTTGGCGGACCACAGCTCGTCGCGAAGATCGGCGCCCAGGGTCTCCAGATGGGTGGCCAGGCCCCCATCCAGAATCAGGACATTCTTCGCACCGTACCCAGTAGTCACCCGACCAGCTTATGCCTCGCCTCCGGCGGGCGCGTGGCGCGCAAAGTCACCGGGCCGAACAGTCCGGATATGCGCTGACCTGGGAAGACGAAGTGCGTGGGGCTCGCGGAGTCCAAGTGGGGGGCAAGGGTGTTCAGCACCAGGACCTCGATCGCGTTCTCCCCGGCCCGCAGCGCGTCCGACACGTCGAAGGCGTAGGGCGAGCAGACCCGCACGCCCGCCGGCACGCCGTTGACCCGCACCTCGGCCGTGCCCCTGACCCTGCCCAGATCGAGGCTCGCGCGGGGCGGCCGTTCGGCCAGCTCGATCCGGGTCGTGTAGCGCACCCCGCCCGAGTACTCCGGCAGGCCCAGGGCCTCCCAGTCGCCCAGGGCGATGCGGGACGGGACGCAGGTGAAGCGGATGGGGCCGGTGAGGGCGGCGCCCTGCTCGAAGCCCGGCGCCGTCGGGATTTTTATGGTTATAGGGCGACTTTTGTCCGGTACGTGGAGCGTGCGAAGCCCGTCGATCGCGGGGATCTCCACCTTCGTCGCGCCCGGGGGAGGGAGCAGGGTCAGCTCCAGCTCGCCGGGCACGGCGTCCGGGCACGCGAACACCGCCGGGACCGCGGTCTCGCCCTCCTCCAGCCAGCCCGCGCCGGGCAGCGGGTGGGGGCGGCGGCGCAGGTGCAGGGCCGCGGGATCGCCGTGCTGGCGCCGGCGTACGGTGGCGCCGGTCCAGTGCGGTCCCGAGACGGCGGCGCCGTCCACCAGCACCGGGCCCGACGCCTCGATGGCGATCGTGTTGCCGTCCGGCCGCAGCACGCCCGTCAGGTCGTAGCGGCGTACGCGGGGGATGTCCGCCTCCGCGTACGGGTCGAAGCCGCCCTGCACGCCCAGGCGCTGGCCGTTGAGGTGGACGGCGCACGGGGCCAGGGACGCCACCTGGAGCGTCGTCTCCCCGGTCAGCTCGGTGGTCGAGACGAGCGCGCCGGTGATCCACTCGGGGCGGACGGGCGAGACCGGGTCGCGGGCGAAGGAGACGTGCGCGCGCACGGGGCCGTCCTCCTCGGCGGTGAGGACCAGTTCCAGGTCATGGACGCCGGGTGGCGTGGGCACCCGGGCGACGGCCAGGTAGCCGGCGTCGGCCAGGGGCAGGTCACGGCCGTCCAGCCTGGCCCGTTTCGCCGTGGGCGCCCCGGCCACCAGCCAGGACTCCTCGGGCACCGTGACCCTCGTCCGGTACGTCACCTCCGTCCCGGCCGCGACCGTCCCGAAGTCCAGGAACTCCTCCGGCACGTGGCCCTTGGGGCCCAGCCGGTCGCGGTGGATCGGGTCCTTGAGCAGCCCGCGCGACGTCGAGTAGACCGCCGGGCGCCAGCCGGCGCCGGGGGTGCGCCACACGCCGTGCGGGCCGTAGGTCGCGTGCAGGCCGCCCACCTCGCGGCGCTCGACGACGCCCGGCCCGACGCCGAAGTCGCCCCAGGTGTCGTCCAGCGTCGGGACCAGCTCGCAGTCCCACTCCCGGCCCAGATCCAGCTCGTACGCCTCCGCCTCCGGCGGGGGCCCCGGCACGGGCGTGTCCGTCCCGGGGAACAGCAGCAGCGCGGCGGGGCCGTCGGTGAACGGCACCACCACCTCCACCACGCCGTCCACCACCTCATGCGGCAGCGGGCGCGGCGGGCCGGAGCCGAAGACCTCCGCCAGCAACGGGGTGCCGGTCACGCCGCGCACCCGGACCCGCATCTCGCGCGCGTAGCGCCCCGGGTCGAAGTCGTAGGCGGCGTCCAGCCAGCCCAGGTCCACCCCGCGCTCCTCCGGGCGGCCCACGCCGACCCGGCTGGCCCGGGGCGCGGCGGCGGTCAGGAACACGAGCGTGGTGCCGTCCACCTCGCGGACCAGCGGCGGCACCGGCGCCTCGACGCGGGGGCGGAAGCCGGCCGCGGCCAGCGCCTCGCCCAGGTCCTCCGGCGCGGCGCACGGGATCGCGGCGGGGATCGGCCGGGTGCCGACCGCGACCAGGACGCCGCCGGCCGCGGCGAACTCCGCCAGCCGCGCCGCGATGTCGTCGTCCAGCTCGGTCACCGCGGGCAGCACGATCACCCGGTACGACTCCTCCGCCACCTCCAGCCGCCCGCCGGGGACGACGGCGGCGCGGCGCACCGAGTCCTCGTCGATGACGTCGGCGTCCAGGTTGAGCCGGTCGAGCACCCCGGGAACCGTGTCGAACCACGCCATGTCGCCCACCAGCGCCCGGTACGTCCGGGTCGCCTCGGCCGCGAAGCCGGCCGTCGAGCCGTCCAGCGCCGTGCCGGCCTGGGCGGTCGCGGCCGGGAACAGCACGGCGACGTCGCACAGGTGCCGGCCCAGCGACAGCGCCGCGCACAGCCGGGTCACCGCGTCGGCGAAGACCCGGTGGTGCCGCCAGTACGGCTGGCGCCAGTCGGTCGAGGGCGGCGCCCACTCCCACCATCCCGCCTTGGTCGTGTAGTACACCGCGTGCGGGTTGTACAGGTTCGCCCCGGCGCGCAACCAGGGCAGCAGCCAGTCGAAGGTCTCCTCCAGCGTGCCGCCCCACCCGGTGGAGTGGAACGCCTCGATCCAGGTGCGCGGGCGGCCGTACAGGTGGGCCAGGGAGGCGTGCAGCCGGGCGTCGCCGTGGTGGTCGGAGCCGGGCGCGCCGAACCAGCGGTGGGTGCGCGTGTAGTCGGCGTACAGCCGCACGCCCTCCACCGGGTGCCCGGCGCGCGCCGGGTCCTGCTGGTCGCAGCCGTGCAGCAGGCCGTGCCGCTCGTGCCAGGCGGCGAGCGGCTTGAAGAACGCCTCCTCGGCCAGGTCGGCGCGGGTGCGGTGGAAGTCGCGCAGCATGGCCGGGTCGCGGGACAGCGCCGCCACGTCCAGGGGGCGGCCGCGCAGCTCCTCGAACCGCTCGGCGAAGCCGGAGGTCCAGGTGGGCACCGCGGGCAGCTCGTCCTGGAACGACCCGGCGATCACGCCGCCGAAGCGGTGGCCGAGGCGGCGCTCGAACTCGCCGTGCACCCGGTCGATCAGCGTCGCGCACGCCTCGGCCGACAGGTAGTCGAAGCCGCGCCGGGTCACGCTCCCGTCGGGGGCGAGCCACTGCCCGGCGTACTCCGGGCGCTCCCGCACCAGCCGGGCCTGGATGTCCGCGCCGGAGAAGCCGAGCTGGTCGTAGAACCACAGGTACGCCCCCAGCTCCGCCGCGTCCTGGCAGACCCCGTCCAGCAGCTCCCACCACGCCTCGGAGAAGAACGGCGGGTCGTCGGCGTCGGCGCCGAACAGCGGGCCCGACGGCGCGAGGTTGAGGATCACCAGGTTGGCCACGCCGCCCGCGACGAGGCGCTCCATCTGCCAGCGCAGCCGGTCGCGGCGCAGCGGCTCGCCGCTCCACCACCAGATGGCCGCCGGGGAGTGGGTGCGCGGCGGGCCGGCCAGCGCAGCGAGGACACGCCGCATCAGCGGCCCCTTCCGTAGACGTGGTGCACGGGTCACCCCTTCAGGCCGCTGGAGAACCCCTTGATGACGTACCGCTGGAGCAGCAGGAAGACCACGACGATGGGCAGCGCCCCCAGCACCAGGCCGGCGAAGACCAGGCCGTAGTCCGAGACGTACTGCCCGACGAAGGCGAAGATGCTCACCGGGACCGTCTCGAAGCCGGAGCCGCCGAGATAGAGCAGCGGGGTGAAGAAGTCGTTCCAGATGAACACCGCGTTGAGGATCAGCACGGTGCCGGTGATCGGGCGCAGCAGCGGGAAGACGACCCGGGTGAACGCGACGAGGTGCGAGGCGCCGTCGATCTGGGCGGCGCTGGCGTACTCGCGCGGCAGCGCCCGGATGAAGCCGGTGTAGAGGAAGACGGTGAACGGGAGCTGGATCCCGGTGTAGAAGACGATCATCCCGGCGTGCGTGCCGAGCAGCCCCAGGTTGTTCACGAGCTGGTACAGCGGGATCATGCCGAGCTGGAACGGCAGCACGATGCCCAGCAGGAACAGGATGTACAGCCCGTAGCCCAGCCGGGTCCGCGCGCGGGCCAGGAAGTAGGCCGCGAACGAGCCCAGCGCCACCAGCGCGACCAGGCTGGCCACCGTGATCACGGTGCTGTTGACCAGCGAGGGGCCGAGCGCGGCCGAGGACCACGCGGCGGTGAAGTTGCGCGCGGTCGGCGGGGCCGGGAGCGACAGCGGCGACTCGGCGATCTGGCCCGGGTCCTTCAGCGACAGCGTGATCAGCGCGTAGACCGGGAACATGAACGCGACGGCGGCCGCGATCATCACGAGTTCGAGCAGGAACGTCCGGCGTCCGTAGCGCACGTGGCTCACTGCGCCACCTCCCGCGAGCGCAGGTAGGAGATCTGCACGAAGGAGACCGCCGCGACGAACAGCGCCAGCACCAGCGCGACCGCGGTGCTGTAGCCGAAGTCGCCGTAGACGAACGCCTGCTTGTACAGCACCGTGGACAGGGTCTCGGTGGCGTAGCCGGGGCCGCCGTTGGTGGCGGCGAAGACCTGGTCGAACAGCTTCAGCCCGCCGATCGTGGAGAGCATCAGGTTGATGGTCAGCGCCGGGGCCAGCAGCGGCCAGGTCACGTAGCGGAAGCGCTGGAACGGGCCCGCGCCGTCGATCATCGCGGCCTCGTGCAGCTCCGCGGGCACGCCCTCCAGGCCGGCCAGGAAGATGACCATCGAGTAGCCGGCGTTCTGCCAGATCACCATGCCGGCGATCGACCACAGCGCCAGCGACGGATCGCCCAGCCAGTCGCGGCCCGGCAGCCCGAAGACCGCGAGCAGCCCGTTCAGCCCGGCGTCGGGGGCCGGGTTGTAGATGTACTTCCACAGGAACGCGATCATGACCGGGCTGACCACGACCGGCGCGAAGAAGATCACCCGGAGCAGGGCCTTGCTCTTGATCCGGGCGTGCACGCCGAGCGCGAGCAGCAGCCCGACGCCGTTCTGGACCACCAGGATGGCCACCGTCAGCAGCAGCGTGTTGGCGATCGAGCCGAGCGCCTGCTCGTCGTCCAGCATGGCGCGGAAGTTGGCCAGGCCGACGAAGGACATCTCGCCGCCGATGCCGCTCCAGTCGGTGAAGGCGTACAGCACGCCCGCGATGCTCGGGTAGAGCACCACGACCGCGTACACGAACAGGGCGGGCGCGGCGAACAGCCACGGCGGGGACAGCGCGCCGCCCCGCCGCCACCGCCGCCGCGGCCCGGCGGCGGGGACGGCCTCGGCAGCGGCGGCGGGCCGGGTGGTCACACTCACTTCTGGTACGCCTCGTCCATCTTCTTCAGCGCCTCGTCGATGGTGGACTTGCCGGCCAGCAGCTCCTGGATCACCGCGAAGTGGGTCGGCTGCACCTCGGCGTTGGGCCAGCGCTGGTCCATGAACGGCACCGCGCGGTCCTTGGTGAAGGGCAGGAACGACTCCACGGCCGGGTCGATGGTGGAGCCCGAGTCCTGGGTGAGCGGGATCGCCGCGATGGCCTTGGCCCAGGCGTTGATGCTCTCCTGACGGCCCAGGAAGTCGATGAACGCGGTCGCCTCGGCCAGGTTCCCGGACTTGGCGCTCGCGCCGAGGCCGACCACGACGCCCGCCGGGATCCACACCTGGGCGGCGTCGTCGGCGCCGGGCACCGGGAACATGGACAGGTCGGCGGCGTCGCCGGCGGCGGCCTTGCGGAAGTCGGGCAGCACGGCCGAGACCTGGATCGCCATCCCGGCCTTGCCGGTCGCCACCATCGAGGTCTGCTGCTCGAAGGTGGTGCCGTTGGGGTTGTCGTTGAAGTAGCCGCGCTTGTGCAGCTCCAGGTACATCTCCATGGCCTGGCGCCACCCCGATCCGGCGAAGGTCGCCTGCCCGGCGAGCTGCTTGTCGTCGAAGGCGGGGTCCTTGGCGTAGACGGTGGAGGGGACGAGGGCGTACGTGATGAGCTGGGTGACCCACGGCGTCTGCGCGCCCAGCGCGATCGGCGGCTTGCCCGACTTCTTGATCTTCTCGCAGGCGGCCAGGAACTCGCTCCACGTCGTCGGGAGCTCGCCGACCCCGGCCTCCTCGAACACCTTCTTGTTGTAGATCGCGCCGATGACCGAGGACCCCGCGGAGAACATGTAGGTCTTGCCGTCCAACTGGAAGGCCGGCTTGAACCCGGACGGGATCGTCGTGGTCCACGCCTGGGCCGACAGGTCGGCCAGCAGCCCCGCCTGGGCGATCTGGGTCATCGACATGGCGCTGCCGTTGCCGGGGTAGACCACGTGCAGGTCGGGCGCGTTGCCCGCGCCGAGCTGGGTGCGCACCGAGGTCTGCACCTGGTCGGTCGGCGCGAACGACGTGGTGATCGTCACGCCCGGCTTCACCTTCCGGTACGCCGCGACGAGCTCGTCCATGGGCGCCTTCTGGTCGGCGACGCCGATGAACTTCAGCGCCGTGGCCGCATCGCCGCCCGCGCCCGCCGTCGCGCCGGTGTTCTGCTGCGTGGAGCAGGCCGAAAGCGCCGCCGGCGCCGCCGCGGCCACGGCGAGGCCGCCCATCATCCTGAAGAACTGGGCGCGGCTGATCCTGGCCTCACGCAGCCAGTCGCTCTCACGGCTCATCTCGACTCTCCTCGTCCGCGGCGTCCCGCCCGCGTCGCAGCGGGACCGGTGATCCCCGCTACGGCTTTGTTAAATCTAACGTTTTATGGTGTGATTTTGTGATTGTTGGGTGGAGACTATGAGCCACCGTTCGGAGTGTCAAGGGTCACAACCGCGGGATCTCCGTGGACGGCCCGGGGTGAGAGGACCGTCTGCGCACATGGGTGCTGATAACTTCGCACGATCTCCCGGGGAGATCCCGGGCGCGTTGTGGGCCGGCATCGACATCGGGACCCAGGGCGTACGGGTGCTGATAGCCGACGGCGCGGGGACCGTGCTCGGCACCGGCTCCGCGCCGCTGCGCAGCCGCCGCGGCGGCCCCGGCCGCCGGCACGAGCAGGACCCCGAGGACTGGTGGCGGGCGGCGTGCGCCGCCTGCGCCGAGGCGACCGCGGGGCTGGACGCCGCCGCCGTGCGCGCCCTGGCCATCTGCAGCACCTCAGGCACCTTCCTGCTCGCCGACTCCGCCGGCCGGCCGCTGACCCCCGCGCTGATGTACGACGACGACCGCGGCGCCCCGTACGCCGAGCGGGTCGCCGCGGCGGGCCGCGAGCTGTGGCACGAGCTCAGCCTGCGCATCCAGGCGTCCTGGCCGCTGCCCAAGCTGCTGTGGCTGGCCGAGCACGGCCCGCTCGGCGCGGGCGCCCGGGTGCTGCACTCGGCCGACTACCTGGTCGCCCGCCTGTCGGGCGGCCCGGCCGCCACCGACTCCAGCCACGCCCTCAAGACCGGCTACGACTCGCTGCGTGAGCGCTGGCCGGAGGAGGTGCTGGCCCGGCTCGGCCTGCCCGCCTCGCTGTTCGGCCCGGTCGTGCGCCCCGGCGCCCGGGTCGCCGCGGTCAGCGCCGAGGCCGCGCGCGCCACCGGCCTGCCCGAGGGCTGCGCGATCGTGGCCGGCATGACCGACGGCTGCGCCGGCCAGATCGCCGCCGGCGCGCTGGCCCCCGGCAGCGGCGTGTCGGTGCTCGGCACCACGCTGGTGCTCAAGGCCGTCAGCGAGCGGCTGCTGCACGACCCGGCCGGCGCCGTCTACAGCCACCGCCACCCCGACGGCGGCTGGCTGCCGGGCGGGGCGTCCAACGTGGGGGCGGGCGCGCTCGGCGCGGCGTTCCCCGGGCGCGACCTGGCCGAGCTGGACCGGGCCGCGGCGGCGTACGAGCCGGCCGCCGAGATCGTCTACCCGCTCACCGCGCGCGGCGAGCGGTTCCCCTTCTACCGCCCCGACGCCGAGCCGGTGACCGTGGGCGAGCCGCGCACGGCGGAGGAGCACTACGCGGCCCTGCTGCAGGGCGTCGCGTACGGCGAGCGGCTGGGCCTGGCCGCGCTCGGCCTGCTCGGCGCCCCGGTGACGCGCCCGCTCGCCCTGATCGGCGGGGCGACCCGCAGCGCGTACTGGTGCCAGCTCCGCGCCGACGTGCTCGGCGCGCCGGTCGAGATCCCGCGCAACCCCGAGGCCGCCGCCGGCATGGCCGTGCTCGCCGCGGCCTCGGGCGGCTCGCTCACCGAGACGGCGGCGCGCATGGTGCCGGCGGGCACGCGGATCGAACCGCGCCCCGACCGCGTCGAACGCTTCGACAAGGGGTTCCGGCGCCTGGTCGAGGCGCTGGCGGAACGCGACTATCTCTCCCCGGAACTGGCGGCCAGGGCGGTGGCATGATGACGATCTTCCTTTCCCGGCACGGGCGTACGGACTGGAGCGTGCGGGGCCTGTACACGGGCGTGACCGACGTCGAGCTCGACGAGACCGGGCACGAGCAGGCGGCCCGGCTGGCCCGCTGGGCCGGTACGGCCGGGCTGACCGCGGTGGTGTCCTCGCCGATGATCCGGGCGGTGCAGACGGCCACCGGCGCCGCGGAGGCGGCCGGGGTGCCGCTGCGCACCGACGCCCGGCTGCGCGAGCTGGACTTCGGCGTCGCCGAGGGCCTGCCGCGCGGCGAGATCGACCCGGACGTGATGGCCGCCTTCGAGGCCGACCCGGTGGCGAACTTCCTGCCCGGCGGCGAGGACCCCATCCGGGCGGCCGAGCGGGTGACCGCCTGCCTGGGCGAGCTGGCCGCCGAGGCGGGGCCGGTGCTCGTGGTCGCCCACAACACGATCCTGCGCCTGGCGCTGTGCGGGCTGCTCGGGATTCCGCTGGCCGACTACCGTAGGCGGCTGCCGCTCGTGGAGCACGACGCGGTGACCGAGCTGCGGCCGTACCCGGGCGGAATGGCGCTGCGCCGGTTCAACGCGCCGCTGGGCCCCTGAGGGCGGTTAGGATGCGCGGGCGGCGGGAGATCGGCACACGGCAGAGGATCGTGACGGACGTGCGAACGAGGGAACCTGCTCAGCCTCGTCCCGCCCGCCCAGATGACGGAGCAGGGCCGGGATCCGAGTGGGGCGAATGAGCATGCGACAGCAGGCGGTGGGCGCCGCCGCGCGCAGGCAGGCGATGGCCGAGCACGTCATGCGGCAGGGCTCGGCGTCGGTGACCGAGCTGGCCGACACCTTCGGGGTCAGCGTGATGACCGTGCACCGCGACCTGGACGAGCTGGAGCGCCAGGGCATGGTGCGCAAGTTCCGCGGCGGCGCCACCGCCCAGGCGTCCAGCGTGTTCGAGAGCAACATCGTCTACCGGCTGACCGCCAATCAGGAGGAGAAGGAGGCCATCGCCCGGCACGTCGTGCGGATGATCGAGCCCGGCAGCTCGGTCATGCTGGACGACTCCACCACCGCCCTGGCCGTGGCCCGCCACATCGGCGAGGTCACCCCGCTGACCGTGGTCACCAACTTCCTGGAGGGCATCAAGCTGCTCACCGGCGTGGGCGGGGTGCGGCTGATCGCCCTGGGCGGCGAGTACCACCCGACCCACGACTCCTTCCTCGGCGTGGCCTGCGTGGACGCGGTGGAGGCGATGAGCACCGACCTGGTGATCGTCTCGACCTCCGCGATCTCCGACCGGTACGCCTTCCACCAGGAGCAGGAGATCGTCCTGGTCAAGCGGGCCATGCTGAACTCCGGCACCCGCCGGGTCCTGGCCATCGACCACAGCAAGCTGGAGCGCGTGGCCCTGCACCGGGTGGCCCCGCTGGACTCCTTCGACCTGATCGTGGTGGACGGCCGCGCCCCCGCGAGCGCCATCGACCGCCTGCGCGAGCGCCACCTCAACGTAGAGGTCGCCGAGCTCTGAGATAACGCCGAGCTCTGAGATAACACTGCACCTGTTAAATATCACAGCAGTGGTGGTAGCGTCTGGCGGCATGTCGGGAGATGTGTTGAAGGTGCTTGCCGCGGGCGACCACTTCGTGCGGCCGGGCGCCGTCGCGGAGGCGATCCGGGCCGAGCTGGGCGGGCGCGCCTCGGTGCGCGAGCTGACGGGGCCCTGGCCGATCGAGCCGTTCGGGCCGGTCGCGGAGGTGCACGAGGCGTCCGGGGACGAGGACGAGCTGATCGCCGCCCTCGACGGCGCCGAGGTCGCGGTGACGCAGATGGCGCCGTTCACCGAGCGGGTGCTCGCCGCGGCCCCCGCACTGCGGCTCGTGGTGGTGACCCGGGGCGGCCCGGTCAACGTCAACCTGGCCGCCGCCGAGGCCCGGGGCGTCGAGGTCCGCTCCACGCCGGGCCGCAACGCGCCCGCCGCCGCCGAGCTGGCCGTGGCGCTGACCCTGGGCGCGCTGCGCCGCCTCGCCCAGGTGGACGCCACCATGCGGGCGGGCGAGTGGCGCTCCGACCTGTACGCCTACGACGCCTGCGGTGGCGAGCTGTCCGGCGCCGAGGTCGGGGTGGTCGGCTTCGGCGCGATCGGCCGCCGCGTGGCCGCGGTGTTCGAGGCGCTGGGCGCCCGGGTGCTGGTGCACGACCCGTTCGCCGCGCCCCCGCCGTCCATGGAGCAGGTCAAGCTGCCCGACCTGCTGGCCCGCTCGCGGGTCGTCAGCCTGCACGCCCGGCTCACACCGGAGACCCGGCACATGATCGGCGCTTCCGAGCTGGCGCTCATGCCGCGCGACGCCGTCCTGGTCAACACCGCCCGCGGTGCCCTGGTGGACACCGAGGCGCTGACCGAGGCCCTGACCTCGGGCCGGCTGGCCGGGGCCGCCCTGGACGTCTACGACCCCGAGCCCCTGCCCGCGGATCATCCCCTGCGTGCCCTGCCCAACGTCCTGCTCACCCCGCACCTCGCCGGGGCCACCAGGCAGACCGCCGACCGCGCCGTGGCCATGGCCGCGCGCGAGGTCGCCGCGTACTACGCCGCGACCAGGCAGGGCCGTGACGAGGGCCGCGACGAGAGCCGCGACCAGGGCCGCGACCGGGAAGGCCGGACGGCGTGATCGTCGGGATCGACGTCGGCACGTCCGTGGCCAAGGCCGTGGCCGTGACCGAGGACGGAGAGGTCGCCGCGGCCGAGTCGCGGCCGATCTCGCTGCTGCACCCCGCCCCCGGCCGCGTGGAGCAGGACGCCGACGAGGTCGTGGCCGCGGTGCGGGAGGTGGTGGCGCGGCTCGGCCTGCCCCGGGCGCCCGCGGCGGTGGGCGTCACCGGGCAGGGCGACGGGTTGTGGCCGCTGGACGCCGCGGGCGCGCCGGTCGCCCCCGCGATCTCCTGGCTGGACGGGCGCGCCGGGCCGGTCGTGGCCGAGTGGCGGCGCTCCGGGCTGTTCGCCGAGCTGTACGCCCGCACCGGCAACGCGCCCTTCCCCGGCGCGGGCGCGCCGCTGCTGGCCTGGCTGGACCGCGAGGACCCGGCCCTGCTCGACGGCCCCATGGCCACCGCCGCCCGGTGCAAGGACATGGTCATGCAGCGCCTCACCGGCGTCCGGGCCACCGACGTCTCCGACGCCTCCAACCTGTTCACCGACACCCGGGCGCGGCGGCGCGACCCCGGGCTGCTCGGGCTGTGCGGGCTCGGCCACCGGGCCGGGCTGCTGCCGCCGGTGGCCGAGGACCTGCCGGCGGGGGAGTCGCGCGAGGCGCTGGGCGGCGTGCCGGCGGGCACGCCGGTGGCGGCCGGGCCGTACGACCTGCCGGCCTGCGCCATCGGCGCGGGCGTCACCGCGCCCGGCGACGGGCTGCTGATCATCGGCACCACGCTCGCCTGCCTGGTCGCGCGGGACGACGCCGGTGCGGGCGGGCCCGAGCCCGCCGGGCAGACCCTGTGCGTGCCCGGAGGCGGCTGGCTGCGCGCCATGCCCGCGATGACCGGCACCGCGGCGCTGGACTGGGTGCTGCGCCTCGTGGGGGCCGCGCACGGCGACCTCGACGCGCTGCTCGCGCAGAGCCCTCCGGGCGCCAACGGCGTGCGATTCCTGCCGTACCTGTCGCCGGCGGGGGAGCGCGCCCCGTTCGTGGACCCGCGCGTACGCGGCCGCATCGACGGCCTTGAGCTGGCCAGGAGCCGGGCCGACGTGGTCCGGGCCGCCTGCGAGGGCCTGGCG
Organism: Thermocatellispora tengchongensis; assembly: GCF_014202315.1. GTDB lineage: Bacteria > Actinomycetota > Actinomycetes > Streptosporangiales > Streptosporangiaceae > Thermocatellispora > Thermocatellispora tengchongensis. The sequence goes on from NZ_JACHGN010000032.1 coordinate 90,682, forward strand.
TACGCCGCCCGGCACTGCTTCGAGGCCGCCGGGCTGAGCGGCGAGGTCGCGGTGTGCGGCGGCGGCACCGGCTCGGCGGCCTGGGCCCGGATCTTCGCCGACGTGATCGGCCGCCCGCTGCGGGTCGCCCGCGGCCCCGAGGTGGGCGCCCGGGGCGCCGCCCTGGCCGCCGCGCGCCGCTTCGGCGTGGCGGTGGACGAGGCGGCCTGGACCGCCGGCACACGGGCGTACGAGCCGAGCCCGCGCCGCGACGCCGCCGGCCACGACGAGCGCTACGCCCGCTACCTGGCCGACGTGGCCCGTCTCCGCGAGGACGCCGACCGGTCGATGCGATGTCACCGAGATTTCTAACGTGATAGCTTGGTAAGAACTCACCAAGCTTGGTAAAGGTGTGGTCTCCGTGGCCCCGCTCGACCCTCCCGCGTCTGGCCCGGCACCTTCGACATCGCCCGTGTGGACCTCTGCACCCTGGACACCGAGCGCCACCCGGCCACCAGGTACGGCCTGCGCGACCGGGACGTGCGGGCCGGCGGCGAGCGGCGCACCGTCGCCCAGCAACACGGCCGGCATGGTCCGCTCGGAGTTCCCGGCCGTGACGGCCGACGCCGTCCGCATTCTGGGGTCCAACAGCGGCGACTACAGCCGCATCATCGAGGTCGAGGTCTTCTCCTGCCCCGCCGGCCCCGGCGGCCGGTGGGGGCCGCCGGGGCCGTGACGGCTCAGCGCTTCCAGAAGGCGCGGCGCGTGCGGGGCTGCTCGGGCCGGCGGGCCGCCCCGGCGCCGCCGGGGTCCTCGGTGAGCGCGGTGAGCAGGCGTACCGTGCGCTCCCACAGGCCCGGCAGGTCGGCGCCGGGCCGCTCGGCCTCGGCCAGGTCGGCGGCCAGGGCCGACAGCTCCGCGTGACCGCCCAGGTACACCGCCAGTGCGGCCAGCCTGCTGCCCAGGTCGGCGAGGAGGCTCAGCCGCACGGGCGCGGGCAGCGACTCGGCCGCGCGCAGCCGGTCCAGCTCGGCGGCGAGCTGCGGGCGCACCGCGTCCAGGGGGTGCGGGACCGGACGGGCTGAGCCGCGGCCCGGCGCGAACATGCGCCCGCGCGGGCGCGGGGCCGGGTACGCCGCCATCGGCGCGGGGGCCGGGGGCGGCACGGGTCCTCCGGCGACCGGCGGCGGCCCACCGGGGGCGGGCCCGCCGGACACGGCCCCGCCGCCGGCGTCGGACGCCAGCATCTCCGGGGCCCCGCCGAAGGACGCCGCCACCGCGCCCGCCGCGAACGACATCGGCATCGCCGCGGGCGCCCCCGGCGGCTCCCAGCCGCTCGGCGGCTCCACGGGCTGCACGACCCGGTGCTGCGGCCCGCCCTCGGCCACCACCTTGGTGTCCACGGCCACGAACGCGGTGAACCGGCACAGCACGCCGTACTTCAGCGAGGTGTCCACGATCGCCTGCTCCAGGGAGCGCTCGCCGACCGCGTACCGGTCCTCCAGCTCGCGCAGGTGCGCGCGGGCCCAGATCGCGCGGACCGCCGCGTTCGCCGACACCGTGCCGGCGACGCGCCGCTCCCACGGCTGCCCGTCGGCGGCCAGCCCGCGTACGGTGAGCGCCGCCCCGTCGGCGCCCGCCTGCGCCGAGTAGCGGCCCGAGACCGTCAGCGGCACGCCGGAGAACAGCGAGCCCAGGCGCGTCACGCTCCCGGCCACCAGGTCCACGCCCTCGGCCTTCAGCGCCAGGTCGGTGACCAGCGGCGCGCCGATGCGCCGGTGGATGTGCTCCATCGCCTCGTCCAGCCGGTCCTCCGACTCCACCAGCTCGCACCGGCCCGCGCCCAGCATCGCCAGGCGGCCCAGGAACCCGGCGTTGACCGCCCGGTCGATGCCCACCGTGTGCACGCGCGCCCCGGAAAGGCCCGCGCCCACGCGCTCCAGGATCTGGTCCTCGTTGCCGACCTGCCCGTCGGTGACCAGCACCAGCACCCGCTCCCGGGCCGGCTCGGCGCCGCCGAGCAGCCTGAGCGCCTGCTCCAGCGGGGCCAGCAGCTCGGTGCCGCCCCGGGCCTCCAGCCGCGCCAGGTGCTCCACCGCGCGGTAGCGGTTGCGGTCGTTCGCCTCGGCCAGGCCCTCGGGCAGCCGCTCGGGCCGCTCCACGACGCTGTCGAAGGACAGCACCGCGAACCGGTCGCCGGAGGTGAGCGTGTCCACGATCCGGGCCGCCGCCCGCCGGGCCGCGACCATCTTCCAGCCGCCCATGCTGCCCGAGCGGTCCAGCAGCAGTACGACGTCGCGCGGCGCCCGCGTCTGCGGCGCCTCCGGCGGCATCACGGTCAGCGAGAACGTGCCCGCGCTCCGCTCCTGCTCGTCGGGCACCAGCACCAGCGAGGTGGAGGCGGCGAAGGACAGGCGCAGGATGAAGTCGCGGTCCAGGCGCTCGCCCGGATCCAGCCGCACCGTCGCGGCCTCGCCGGTGCGCTCCTCCCGTACGACGTGCAGGCTGGAGCGCATCTCACGCAGGTCGAGCCCGGCCGGGTCCACGTTCACGGTCAGCGACAGATCGACCGGGTTGGGGAAGCCGGGCAGCAGCACCGGGGGAGTGATGCGGGACGCGTCCGGCACCGCGTCGGTGTCGGGCGCCGTGCCGTCGCCGGCCTGGTCGTCGCCGAGCGGCGCGCCCGGGATGTAACGCGGGGCGACCACGAGCGGGAAGCGGAAGGTGGCCGCGCCGTCCTCGTACGGCAGCGGCTGGCTGAGCGTCAGCCGTACCAGCACCTTCTCGCCCGGCACGATGTTGCCCACCCTGATGGTGAACACGTCGGGCCGCTCCTCCTCGGCGATGGCCGCCCGCCTGCCCTCGGAGACGGCCCGGTCGTAGTCGGCCCGCGCCTGGCCGCGCTCCTTGAGCAGGCCCTCGATGACCCGGTCCTCGGCCTCCATGCGGAAGCCGGTGACCGCGGCCCGGTCGGGCAGCGGGAAGATGTACGTCGCCTCCAGCGGCACGTCGTAGGGGTTGCGGAAGCCCTGGACCACCTCGACCCCGGCGATCAGCCCGGCGACGTCGGCGGTGACGTCCACGCTCTGCAACGGCAGATTGCCGCGCTCGGTGCTCAGCGCGCCCAGCCCGGCGTCGGGCAGCGGCCGGCACTCGTCCGGCTTGAGCGAAGTGATGGGCACGGTCATGAGGTGCTCCCTTCGAGGGCGACCGTTTCGTCGGTATCGGGTCTGCGGGTCAAAGCGGGCGTCTCGCGCCCGTCTCGTCGTCGTCATCGCCGCTCCCGCCACCGATTCCGGTGCCGGGAGCCGGGCCGCCGCGCCGGGGAGCGATCGCCGCGGGGGCGATGAGCCCGCGGCGGCGCAGCACGTCGAGCAGCGGGGAGGCCGCCTCGGCGATGGCGGCCAGGTCGTCGGAGGAGAGCGGCCGTCCGGCGCCCTCCAGCAGCACGGTCACCCCGGGCCAGATCCGCACGCCGCTCATCGGCACCGCGGAGACCGGCGGCTGCGGAGCCCCCGGCAGATCCGGCTCCGGCCCCCCGGGCACGGGCGCCGGCTCCGGCGCCGGCGGCGCGGGATAGGGCGGCACCGGGTACGGCTGCCCGGGATCCTGCGGCACGGCCCCCCGCTCCCGCCGCGGCACCACGGTGGGCAGCGGCGCGATAGGCGGTGTGCCCCCCAGCGGCGGCAACGGCCCGATCGGCCGCTCCTCACCACTGCGCCCACCCCCTGGAACCGCCCACTCCCCACCGCCACGGCGCCCGCCCGCGAAGAGCCGCCCCTCACCGTCACGGTCGCCGGCCGGGGTCGTGCGCTCCCCGGCTCTCGGGGCGCCGCTGCTGTCTCGGGCCGGGGCCGGTCGCTCTTCGCTGTCGCGATGGCCGGGTGGGGCCGGGTGCTCGCCGGGCTCGCGGGCGGCGTGGAGGCGGCCCGTGCCGCCGAGGTCGGCCGGGCCGGTGCCGGTCCGGCCGCCGGGGCGTGCCGGTTCGGTGTGGCCGTGGCCGTCCAGGTCCCTCGCGTTGCCGGCGTGGTCCTGAGCCGGGGCCGGTCGCTCCTCGCCGTCGCGATGGCCCAGCGAGGCCGGGTGCTCCCCGGCTCCACGGGTGGCGTGCGGGCGGCCCGTGCCGCTGATGTTGTCCCAGGTGTCCGTGGCGGCGCGGACGTCCGCCCCCTGCCGGACGTCACCTCCGGTGCGGATGTCGGCGGCCGTGTGGGTGTCCACGGGGTGCGGGGAGGTCCAGAAGCGGTCGCGGCGGGTGGGTGGGGTGGGGGCCGGGTCGGTGGCGGCGGGGAGGCCCGCCACGTGGGCCAGGTGGGCATCGGTCGCGCCGCTCAGCTCGGCCTGGATGTCGGCGATCGAGCGGCCGGACGCCTGCAGGCGCTTGATGGCGACGAGCTGGAGCAGGTGGCGCCGTCCGTACAGGGCGATCCTGCCGCGCCTGGTGAGCGGCGGGTCCACCAGGCCGATCGTGGTGTACCAGCGGATGAGACGTTCGCCGGGCACCTCGCGGACCCTCCCGTTGAGCTGCCGCGCGGCCTCCTGCGCGCCGGTGGCGCCGGGCGCGGGTGCGGCGCGCAGCACGCCGGCCGCATGCTCCGCCAGCTCCGTGATGGTCCAGGTCTCGCTCATGCCTCGATAGTGACACTGTAATAATGACACTGTCAATGGGGGAAGGTGCATAGGGCGCATGTGACCGGGTATGGGGCTGCGGACACGCACGAAGTCACCGTCGCTGTCACACCACGGGGAGGTAGCAGCATGTCCACGATCACCAGCCCGCTGCCCGACGAAGCCCGCAAGGTCGTCGCCGAGGCGCTGCAAGGGGCACTGGTCGATCTGATCGATCTCTCGCTCATCGCCAAGCAGGCGCACTGGAACCTGATCGGGCACAACTTCCGCTCGATCCACCTCCAGCTCGACGAGATCGTCTCGCTGGCGCGCGAGCACATGGACGTCATGGCCGAGCGCGCGGTCGCCCTGGGGATCAACCCGGACGGGCGGGTCGGCACGGTGGCCAAGAGCACGCCGGTGCAGCAGCTCGAAGCGGGCTACCTACAGGACGGCAAGGTGATCGCCGCGATGACCGACATCCTCGACGCGATGATCAAGAGGATGCGGGAGCGCGTGCGGGCCACCGAGGAGCCCGACCCCGTCACCCAGGACCTGTTGATCAGCGTCACCCAGGGGCTGGAGAAGCAGCACTGGATGGTCCAGGCGCAGCGGTAACGGGCGGCGCGTCCATATGACCGGGGCCGGGCGGGGCAGCACCCGCCCGGCCCTCGCCACGTCAACCCTCGCCACGTCAACCTTCGCCGCGTCAACCTTCGCCGCGTCAACCCTCGCCACGTCAACCTTCGCCACGTCAACAGGGGGGCGGCCCTCTCCGGCCCTCGCCACATCGACAGCGGCGCCGGCCCCACCGCGTCGGCGGGGGTGGGTCATGATCCGGGCGGATACTGCGGTTCGCGTGAAGTTACCGGGCCCGAACACCGTAAATCCCGGTGCGTTCACGTGCCAGGGGTCCAATCGTGCCGGGCCGCCCCTCGCACGCGCGTAGCGTGGGCCTTGAGCACACCTCGCACATCACAACCGAGTGCCGAACAAGATTGTGGAGGCAGGTCCTCATGCTGCGCCGTACGTTCCTCCGCTCGGGCGGCGCCGCCGCGGACGCGGCGTTCGCCGGCTCGCCCTGGCACGGTACCGCGCCCGCCGGATCGGGCGGCGGTCCCACCAGGCAGGCTCCCCGGGTGCGCGCGGGCGACAGCCCGTACGGCCCGCTCGGCGCCCCCGACGCGAACGGCATCTCCCTGCCCGCGGGCTTCACCAGCCGGATCGTCGCGCGCTCCGGCGAGAAGGTCGGCGGGCTCACCTGGCACGCGGCCCCCGACGGCGGGGCCTGTTTCCCCGACGGCGACGGCTGGATCTACGTCTCCAACTGCGAGGTGCCGTTGCTGGGCGGGGCCTCGGCGATCAGGTTCGGGCCCGGCGGCGAGGTGCGCGAGGCGTACCGGATCCTGTCGGGCACCGACCTCAACCGCGCCGGCGGCGCGACGCCGTGGCACACCTGGCTGTCGTGCGAGGAGATCCCGCGCGGCCAGGTCTTCGAGTGCGACCCCTACGGCGGGCGGGCGGCGATGCCGCGCCTGGCCATGGGCCGGTTCCGGCACGAGGCCGCCGCGTGCGACCCCGAGCGCCGGGTGATCTACATGACCGAGGACGAGCCCGACGGCTGCTTCTACCGGTTCGTCCCGATCGTGTGGGGCGACCTGACCGAGGGCCGCCTGGAGGTGCTGTGCGATCCGGTCGGCACCGGGCCGGGCGCGAAGGCAGCCCCCGGGCCGGTGAGCTGGGAGCCGGTGCCGAGCCCGGCCGCGATCGGCACCCCGGCCCGCCACCAGGTGCCGCGCGCGGTCCACTTCGCGGGCGGCGAGGGCTGCCACTACGCCGGTGGGATCTGCTACTTCACCAGCGGCGGCGACAACCGCGTGTGGGCCTACGACGCCGCGGCCGGCATGCTGGAGATCGTCTACGACGGCGACGCGCCGCTGCGCGGCGTGGACGACATCACCGGCACCCGCGGCGGCGACCTGTTCGTGGCCGAGACCGGGGGCCTGATGGAGATCGGCATCATCTCCCGCGAGGGCGTGGTGGCCCCGTTCCTGCGCGTCACCGGCCAGGACCGCTCCCAGATCACCGGCACCGCGTTCTCGCCCGACGGCAGCCGCCTGTACTTCTCCTCCAGGCGCGGCCCCAGCGGCGCCCGCGAGGGCACCGGGGGCATCACCTACGAGGTCACCGGGCCGTTCCGCGACTGACGCGCCGAGTTCTTGATCACCTCGGCCAGCTCCTCGCGCAGCTCGGCGAAGCGGGGGTCGGCGCGCGGGCGGTCGAGCGCGGGCAGCTCGGAGGACCGGTCGAACACGATCCGCCCGGGGCGGCTGCTCAGCGCGATCACCCGCGTGCCGAGGTAGACCGCCTCGTCCACGCTGTGCGTGATGAACACGATCGTGGCGCCGGTGCGCCGCCACAGCTCGCGCACCTCGTCCTGCATGCGCTCGCGGGTGAAGGCGTCCAGCGCCGCGAACGGCTCGTCCATCAGCAGGACGTCCGGCCCCGGGGCGAGCGCCCGCGCGATGGCGGCGCGCTGCTGCATGCCGCCCGACAGCTCGTACGGCCGCAGCCGCGCCACGTCCGCGAGCCCGGTCAGGTCGAGCAGCTCCGCGACCCGCGCCCGGCGCTCGTCCCTGGGCCGCCCGCGCAGCCCGAAGCCGACGTTGCCCGCCACCGACAGCCACGGGAACAGCCGCGGCTGCTGGAAGACGAACCCGCGCGAGGGGTCCGGCCCGGTGACCGGGGCGCCGCCCGCCCGGATCGTCCCGGTCGTGGGCGCGGCGAACCCGGCCACGAGCCGCAGCAGGGTGCTCTTGCCGCACCCCGACGGGCCCACCACGGTCAGGAACGCGCCCGCGGCCAGCTCCAGGTCCACCGGTCCGAGCGCCGCGACCTCCCGGCCGCGCCCGCGCCCCCGGTAGACCTGGGTGACCCCGCTCAGCGAGATCGCCGTGCCGGATGTGCCTACTGTGCCGGTCGCGCCGGTGGCGCCGGTGGCGCGGTCACTGGCCGGGGAAGGCATCCGCCAGCTCCTTGGTGGCCAGGCCCTTCTGGAAGACGCTCAGCTCGGGCACCGCGTCCACCTGCCCCTGCGCCTTGAGGAACTCCGCGGCGCTGCGCAGGTTCTCGGCGAGCTTGCCGGGCGCGTCCGGGGTGCCCAGGTACTCGGGGGAGCGCTGCTCGGCCGCGTCGAGCAGCACGAGCTGGTCGAGCTGCCGGGACGCCTCCTGCGGGTCGAGGTTGAGCTGGCGGCCGATCGCCGCCGCGGCGGCGGTCTTGTCGGAGCGCACCAGCTTGACCGCCCGGTCCTGCTGCTGCAGCCACACCCGCAGCGTGGCCGGGTACTGCTGCGCGAACTCGGTCCTGACCACGGCCAGGTCGGCGGTGAGCTTGCCGCGACCGGCCAGCTCGCGGCTGGTCACCAGGGTCTTGCCGCCGTTCTTCTGCAGCTCGGCCAGGTTGGGCGTCCAGACGTAGGCGCCGTCGATGTCGCCCCGCTGCCAGGCGGCCTGGATGTCCGGCGGCTCCATGTCCAGGATCTTCACCGCCGACTCCGCCACCCCGGCCTCGGCCAGGGCCGCGAGCAGGCTGTAGTGCGAGGTGGAGGCGAACGGCGTGGCGATCCGCTTGCCCGCGAGCCCCTTGACGTCGGTGGCGGCGCCGTCCCTGACGACCAGGGCCTCGTTGTCGCCGATCACGTCGAAGATCCACGGCACCTGGTACGGGATGTTCAGCGGCTCCGACAGGCCGCGCGTCACCGGGCTGCTGCCGGCGAGGCCGATGTCGATCGCGCCGGAGATCATGGCCGTGTTGACGTCGCCGCCGGAGTCGAACCGGCTCCACTTGATCTCGGTCCCGGGCAGGGCCTGCTCCAGCCACTTCTGGTCCTTGACGATCAGGTCGCCGTTGGGGATGAGCTGGTAGCCGATGCGGATCTGGGCGGGCATGCCGTCCTTGGGGGCCGCCGCGCCGTCGTCACCGCCGCCGCAGGCGGCGAGGGGCAGCAGGGCGGCGAGCACGGCGGCCACGCCGAAGAGGCGGGTCCTGAGGAATCTCATATGGGTCCTTGTCGCGATCAGGCACGACCGCGCCAGGGCACCAGCCGGCGGTCGAGCGCTTGCAGCAGGAAGTCGATGAGCAGCCCGGACAGCCCGATCACGATGATGCCGAGCACCACCACGTCGGTGTTGTTGTAGCGCTGCGCGGCGCTGATCATGCCGCCGATGCCGGGCACGCCGTTCACGGTCTCCGCCGCGACGACGGTGGTGTACGCCACGCCGACCGAGACCCGCACCCCCGTGATGATCTCCGGCAGCGCGCTGGGCAGCACGACCCGGAACGGAAGCTGGAGCCGGCCCGCGCCGAGCGAGCGGGCGGCGTTGAGGTAGTCCTCGTGCACGCCGCGCACCGCGTCGGCCGTGGCCACCGCGACCGGGGGCAGCGCGGCGATCAGCAGCAGCCACACCTTGGGCTCCTCGTCGATGCCGAACCAGATCACCAGCAGGCTCAGGTACGCGAGGGGCGGCAGGGTGCGTACGAAGGTGACGAACGGGCCGAGCAGCGCGCGCACGGTGGGCACCATGCCGATGACCAGGCCGAGCGCGATGCCGCCGGTGATGCCGTACAGGCAGCCGAGCAGGATGCGGCGCAGGCTGGCCAGCAGGTGCTCCTGCAGCGTGTAGTCGCTGAAGCCGGTGGTGGTCGTGTTGAGGAACTCCTCCCACACGGCGGCGGGCTCGGGCACGAACACGGGCGGCCAGATCCGCGCCGCCGCCACGAGCTGCCAGACGACCAGCAGGAACAGCACCGCCCCGATCCGCAGCCCGGCGGCCCGCACCAGCCCCCCGGACAGCCGCCGGCGTGGCGCGGGGACGGCCCCCGGCTCAAGGGACGCACTGGGCTCGGCGGACGCACTCGGCTCACCGGACCCCCTGGGCTCCGCGGACGGACTGGGCTCGGCGGACGCATCGGGCCTGGCGGGCTGTGTGGCGGCCCCTGGCTCGGCGGACGCACTGGGCTCCGCGGGCGCGGCAGCGGTCCGTGGCTCGGTGGCCCGGCCGTGCTGGGCCGCGGCACGGGGCTCGGTGGCGGCCTGGGGCTCCCTCGCCCCACCGGGGTCAGTGAGGTGGTCGGGGGCGGGAGAGACGCCGATGTCCGGCGGGGTCGTGGCGGGGGAGGGGGTCGGAGGAGGAGGGCCGGAGGCGGGGGTTTGGGGCATGGTGTTCCGAGTGTGGGGATATATCGGGACTTATCCAGCTATACAGGAGGGTAGCCGGGTTCCCCTCATGCAGCGATCTTCGGGTCGGTGAGGCGTGGCGCGGCGGAGCCTCCGCGCCCGGCCAAGCATATCCCACTATTTCCCACTAGAAAAGACGGAAATCTGCCGCTTGTCCGCCCCGGCCGGGGAGGGGCGGATAGGGCGCGGCCCGTCGCGGGCTGAGGGAAGGGCGGAAAGGACGCCGCTCGCCGGTCCCGGGTTGGGGGTGGAACGGATGCCGCTCGCCCAGCCCAAGCTGCGGAAAGGGGGGAAGGGAGATCTCGCCCGTCCCGGGGCCGGGGGAGCGGTGGAGGGAAGGATGCCGCTCGCCTGTCGCGGGCTGCGTGAAGGGCGGAAGGGTGCCGCTCGCCCAGCCCAAGTTGTGGGAACGGGGAAGGGGCATCTCGCCCGTCCCGGGGCCGGGGGAGCGGTGGAGGGAAGGTTGCCGCTTGCCCGTCGCGGGCTGGGAGGAGGGGTGAAGGGAGACGTTCACCCGTCCAGGGCGGGGGTGAGGTAGGCGCGCAGCATCGTCTTCAGTTCCTCGACCAGGGCCGGGGAGTCCTCCGGCTTGGCGGTGACCACCAGGGGCATGACGGCCCGGACCATGGCGGTGGCCATGCGGGCCAGGGTGAGGCAGCGCTCGGGTGGCAGGTGCGGAGAGCGTAGCTCGAACACCTCGGCCAGGCGGAACGCGACGCCTTCGTGCAGGTCGCGGGCCACCTCGGCGAGGCGGTCGCTGGTGGCCGAGCCGTGGAACAGGGCCCAGAACGCCGGGCGTGACGCCTTGAACTCCACCATGGCGTCGACCAGCCGGTCGATCAGCGCGCCCATCTCGGTGTGCGCGTCGTCGTCGGTGAGGTGGGCCCGCCAGAACGCGCCCTGCTCGGTCTCGTAGCGGCGCACCAGCCCTTCCAGGATCTCGTCCTTGTTGCGGAAGAACTGGTACAGCGAGCCGGGCGAGATCCCGGCGCGGGCGGCCACCGAGTTGGTCGTGGCGTTGGCGAAGCCGACCTCGGCGATCTCCTCCTCGGCTGCGTCGAGGATCGCCTCCATGCGCTTGAGCCCGCGCGCCTGCCTGCGTACGGGCCGCTCCTCGGCCGGGCCGGGCTCGGGCATGCTGCACCCCCACTTTGACAAATACGAGTATTTACTTGCATTCTCGTCTCGGACCGTAAAACACGAGTAGTTTACCGAGTTCGAGGGTGGCAATGAAGAGCGTGCTCATCACCGGCTGCGCCAGCGGCTTCGGCCGGCTCACAGCCATGGCGCTGGCCCGGCGCGGCGACCGGGTCTGCGCGACCGTACGCGATCCCGGGACCCCCGAGGCGGTGTCGCTGGCCAAGATCGCCGCCGACGAGGGGCTGGACCTGGAGGTCCGCAGGCTCGACGTGACCGACGACGACTCGGTGCGCACCGCCGTGGCCGCCGCCGGGCCGATCGACGCGCTGGTCAACAACGCCGGCTACGTGCTGCGCGGCCCCGTGACGGCCCTGTCCGACGACGAGCTGCGGGCCCAGTTCGACACCAACGTGTTCGGCGTCGTGCGCGTCATCCGCGCGGTCGCCCCCGGGATGCGGGAGCGGGGCGCCGGCACGATCGTCAACGTCTCCTCGGTCGCGGCGCTGGCCGGCGCGCCGTACGAGGGCGCCTACTGCGCGACCAAGCACGCGCTCGACGCGCTGTCGGAGGCGCTGCGCTTCGAGCTCGGCCCGTACGGCGTGCGCGTCGTGCTGGTCGCGCCGGGCTCCTTCGGCACCGAGATCCTGGCCAAGACCCGCTGGGCCGCCGCCTTCGGCCCCGATCACCCGGAGCGGCCCGCGCACGACGCGTTCTGGGAGGCGTACGCGAGCGCCCACGCCGGCGGGCGCGGCGACCCGCAGCAGGTCGCCGACGCGATCGTGGCCGCGATCGACGACCCCGCGGCCGAGTTCCGCCGCCTGGTCGGCGCGGACGCCCGCTTCGTGCACGACCTGCGCCGGGCCCGTACGCAGGAGGAGTTCGAGCGTGAGATCGGCGCGGCGCTCGCGCTGCCGGGGCTGGCCTCATGACCGCCGGAGAGACGCTGCGCCAGGAGACGCGCCCCGCGCCGCCGCACGAGGTGCCCCGGCTGCGCCGCCTCGGGTACCTCCTCGTACGCCGCCGCCGCCTGGTGATGATCCTGTCCCTGCTCGGGGTCGTGATCATGGGCGCGCTCGCCGCGGGCACCGTCGGCGGGCTGTCGCTGGCCCGCTACGACGCCCCCGGCTCGGAGTCCGACCGCGCGCAGATCGCGCTCGGCGAGCGGTTCGGCACCGGCAGCATCGACGTCGTCCTGCTGGTCACCGCCCGGCAGGGCACCGTGGACGATCCCGCCGTCGTCGCCTCCGGCAGGGCGCTCACCGAGCGCTTCGCCCGCTCCCAGGGCGTGGCGGAGGCGGCGTCGTACTGGACCCGGGGCAACCCCGCCACGCTGCGCAGCGAGGACCGCAGGCACGCCCTGATCGTGGCCCGCATCCCCGGCGACGCGAACACCGTGCGCTCCCGGATCCTGCCCGCGATCCTGCCCGGCCTGACGGCCGGCGACGCCGCGATCACGGTCAGGCCGGGCGGCGGCGAGGAGGTGTTCCGCCAGACCGTGCCGCTGGCCAGGCAGGACTTCGTGCGCGCGGAGATGGTGGTGATCCCGCTGGTGTTCGCGCTGCTGTGGCTGTACCTGCGGCGCGTCGTGGCCGCCGCGGTGTCGCTGCTGCTCGGCGTGTTCGCCATGGTCGTCGCCCTGGGCCTGCTGCGCATCCCCCTGCTGTACGCCGACGTGTCCACCTTCGCGCTCAACCTCACACTCGGGCTCGGGCTGGGCCTCGGCGTCGACTACTCCCTGTTCGTGATCTCCCGGTTCCGGGAGGAGATCCGCCTCGGCCACGACCGGCACGAGGCGGTCGCACGGGCCGTCGAGCGCGCCGGTCGCACGGTGCTGTTCAGCGGCGTGGTCGTCGCGGTCTCGCTGGCCGTGCTGCTGCTGATGCCCTTCGACTTCCTGCGCTCCTTCGGCTACTCCGGCATCGCCGTGGTCGCGGGCGGCGTCGTCGGCGCGATCATCGTGCTGCCGGCGGTGCTCGCCTCGATCGGAGACAGGGTGCTGACCCGCCGGACCCGCGCCGCCGGCTCCGGGACGTTCTGGGAGCGCCTGGCCGGCCGCGTGATGCGCAGGCCGGTCGTGTACGGCGGCGTCGCCACCGCCTTGTTGCTCCTGCTCGGCTCGCCGTTCCTCGGCCTGGAGTTCGGCGTGGCCGACGACCGCATCCTGCCCCTGTCGGCCCCGGTGCGGCAGACCTCCGAGGTGATCAGGAACGAGTTCCCGGCCGAGGAGACCGACGCCCTCCAGGTCGTCACCACCGGCCCGGCCGGCTCCTCCGCCCAGGTGGCCGCGTACGCCGAGGCCCTGTCCCGGGTGCCGGGCGTGTCCCAGGTGGACTCGGCGGCCGGCTCGTACGCGGGCGGGCAGCGGGTCGGCGACGGCGATCCCAGCCGCTTCCAGGGCGGCGAGGGCACCTGGTTCTCGGTGGTGCCCAGCGCCGAGCTGATGGAACGCGATCCGGTGCGCATGGTGGAGGCGGTGCGCGCGCTCGACTCACCCTTCCCGGTGCAGGTCGGCGGCTACCCCGCCGAGCTGGCCGACTACCGTCAGGCGGTGGTGGACCGGCTCCCGGTTGTGCTGGCGCTGATCTTCGCGCTCACCTTCGTGGTCCTGTTCCTGATGACCGGCAGCCTGCTCATCCCGCTCAAGGCCACCGTGCTCAACGTGCTCAGCCTGGCCGTGATGCTCGGCGCGCTGGTGTGGATCTACCAGGACGGCAACCTGTCGGGCCTGCTCGGCTTCACCCCCACCGGCACCCTGGACCCGAGCATCCCGATCCTGATGTTCTGCATCGGCTACGGCCTGTCCATGGACTACGAGGTCTTCATGCTCTCCAGGATCAAGGAGGAGCACGACCGCAGCGGCGACACCACGGCGGCCGTGACCGCGGGCCTGCGCGGCAGCGCCCCCCTCATCACCGCCGCGGGCGGCATCCTGGCCCTGAGCTTCGCCGCGTACGCGACCGCGGACGTGACCTTCGTCCAGATGCTCGGCGTCGGCATGGCCGTCGCCATCCTCGTGGACGCCACGATCATCCGCGCCGTCCTCGTCCCCGCGGTGATGCGCCTGGCCGGCGAGGCCAACTGGTGGGCCCCGGCCCCCCTGCGCCGCCTCCACGCCCGCATCGGCCTGCGTGATTGAGCGAACCTATGGCGATTGCTTCGCAATACGCGGGCTTGGGCGCTGAGCTTATGGCCCGTGCTCCGCACGGGCGGGCTTGGGCGCTCTTGCAGGGTCGTGTCTTCCCTCGTCGCTCCGGTCGCTTCGCTCCCTGCGCTCCTCCTCCAGACACGACCCGCGCTGTGCTTATGGCCCGTGCTCCGCACGGGCGGGCTTGGGCGCTCTTCAGGGTCGCGTCTTCCCTCGTCGCTCCGGTCGCTTCGCTCCCTGCGCTCCTCCTCCAGACACGACCCGCGCTGTGCTTATGGCCCGTGCTCCGCACGGGCGGGC
>NZ_JACHGN010000033.1 GCF_014202315.1 Thermocatellispora tengchongensis
GGGTGACGCGATCGCGGAGAAGAAGAACTCCGGTGAGGCGAAGGAGTCGCTGGAGGTCGTGGACGTGGCCCAGCTCCTGATCCGCTCGGTCAAGGACGAGCGGGCCGGCACCGTGTGAGCACCGCGCCGGTGGCGCCGCCCCGTCACCACACGGACCGGCCACCGGCGCGCGTCATCGGACCCGGCCGCGCGGACGGCCCGCGCATCATCGGACCCGGCCAGCGGACGGCCCGCGCGTCATCGGACCCGGCCAGCGGACGGCCCGCGCGTCATCGGACCCGGCCACGTGGACGGCCGGGGCGGGCGGCGGCGAAGATCGCTTCCGCGCGTCACGTCCGCCTCTCGCGCCCGCGGCGCGGCCGGTCGGCCGTGTCGCATGCGCATTCCGGGCCCCGCTCAGGCCATCCGCCGCCACGCCCGCACAGCGGCGCCTGAACTCCCCGCGCCTCCCCCGCGAACTCCCGCCATGCCGCACACCACACGCGTGCGGCTCCCGTCTCCTCCACCCGGCCCGGGAAACCCGCGTCGTGGTGGTGTACGGGTGCCGTGCGGCCGGAGGGCCGGTCACACGGGGGACGCGATCTCCTGGCCGTGGGTCTGCGGGCGGAGGTGGCCGTGGCCGGTGTCGGCGAGGCGGGCGAAGACGTCGATGGCGCGGGCCACCAGTTCCTCGGCCTCCTCGCGGGTCGCGCAGTTGGCCACCTCGCGGCAGATGCCGCCCATGGCCTCGGTGACGATCGCCACCACCGCGCGCACGCCCAGCGCGTCGTCCCGCTCCAGCGCGTCCGGGTCGCGCAGCAGCATGCTGTTCTGGCGCAGCCAGTCCTGGTTGATGCGGCGCATGCGCTGGCCGAAGCCGGGCGGGGTGTCGCCGTCGGCGGCCAGGCGGACCACGTCGCGGTGCTCCCAGGCGCCCAGCAGGTAGGCGCGGGTGCCGGCCAGGAACAGGCGCAGGCCGTTGCTCACCCCGGCGGCGCGTACGGCGTGCACGGTCTCGCGGGCACGCTCGGCCTGTCTGCGCTGGTAGTGCAGCCAGATCGCCAGATAGAGGTTGGTCTTGCTGCCGTAGTGGTAGTACAGCGACCCCACGCTCATCCCGGCGCGCTCGGTGATGTCGCTGACGCTCGTCGCCGAGAAGCCCCGCTTGACGAACAACTCCCGGGCGGCGGCCATGAGCTTCTGCGCCGCCTCCGTCCGCAGCCGCGGATCGTCCAGGTCGAACGCCGGCTCGACGGCCTCGGCCGTGGAGGTTGCGAGCCTCACCACATGTTCTCCGCTCCAGGTCGGCGGCGACGAGCGGCGGCCGATCCTCTCGAGTCCGAACGATTCTGAAGGGAATTCAGTCTAGGGCAGCGGCGCGAATGCCGATCTTCGCCCCCCGGCTTACGCGGCGCGCGTTCTCATCGCCACGGCCATCGCCAGCCCACCCAGCACCACCGCCGCGGTGACGACCAGGGCGGTCTGATAGGAGTAGGACTCCGCCAGGTAGCCGGCGACCAGCGGGCCGGCCACCATGCCGAGGTCGGCGCTCATCTGGTACGCCGCCACCGGCGTGCCGCCGCGCCCCCGCGCCACGTCGCCGACCGTGGCCGCCCCTCCCGTGCTGCTGAACGCGGTTCCGACGCCCATGAGCGCGAACGCCGCCAGGTAGCCGGGCAGCGCCTGCCACGACATGGCGACGATCAGGCTGGCCAGGACCAGCCCCTCCCCCAGGATCAGGGACGGCTTGCGGCCCCACAGGTCGGCGGACCGGCCCGCGGTGGGCATGGCGACGGCCTGGAGCACCGCGCCCAGCGCCAGGCTCACCCCGATCCAGGTGGGCTCCTCCCCCAGCACGTCAAGCAGGAACAGCGGCAGCACCGAGACCCGTACCCCGAACACCGCCCAGCCGAGGCTGAAGATCGTGGTCAGCGCCGTCCAGTACGGCTGCTGCCGCAGCGCGTGGCTCACCGGGACGCGCTCCGCGTCCGGGGCGGGGGCTCGCGCATCCGGAGCCGGTCTGGCGCGCGCCAGCGCCGCGGTCGCGAAGGCCATGGCCACCGCGACCGCCGCGCCGTACACGAAGAAGGGCAGCCGCGGCGAGATGGCGAGCAGGCCGCCGCCGAGCGCCGGGCCCGTCACCGTGCCGAGGGAGAAGCTGCCCTGGAACAGGCCCGCCGCCCTGCCCCGGTGCGAGGGCGGGGTCACGCGCAGCAGCAGGCTCAGCGCCGACACGCTGTAGAGCGCCGAGCCGATGCCGCACGCGCCGCGGAACAGCAGCAGCGGCAGGTAGTCCCAGGACAGCCCGGCCAGGACGCTGGTCGCGGCGAGCAGGGCCATCCCCGTGGTGAGGATGGCCCGCTCGCCGAACCTGTTGACCAGCCGGCCGCCCGGGAGCGCGCTGGACAGCCGCATGAGCGCGAACGCCGAGACGACCGCGCCGACGGCCATGCTGCTCACGCCGAACTGGCCGGCGAAGACCGGGATGGCCGGGGACTGGATGCCGAAGCCGACCGCGACGGTGAACGCGACGACCGTGAGGATCCTTACTTCCCTGGGTAGTTCCCGGAAGCCGGTCAACTCCCCTCTCTCCGCCTCGCGATCTCCTCCAGGAGCTGGGGGATCACCTGGAACAGGTCGCCCACGACGCCGTAGTCGGCCAGTTCGAAGATCGGCGCGTCCTTGTCCTTGTTGATCGCCACGATCGTCTTGCTGGTCTGCATGCCCGCGCGGTGCTGGATCGCGCCGGAGATGCCCGCCGCGAGGTAGAGCTGCGGGGAGACGGTGACGCCGGTCTGGCCGACCTGGTACTGGTGCGGGTACCAGCCCGCGTCCACCGCCGCGCGGGAGGCGCCGACGGCGCCGCCCAGGGCGTCGGCGAGCCGTTCGATGAGCGCGAAGTTCTCCGCGCCGCCCAGCCCGCGGCCCCCGGAGACCACGATCTCGGCCTCGGTGAGCTGCGGCCGCCCGGTGTCGGCGCGGGCGACGCGCGAGACGACCCGGGTGCGCAGCGACGCCTCGTCGAGCCGCAGGCTTCCGCGGGTGACGGCGGGCTCGGCGGGCTCCGGCGAGGGCGCCACCGCGTTCGGCTTCACCGCGACGACGGGCACGCCGGCGGTCACCCTGGAGGTGACGGTGAAGGCGGCGCCGAACGCCCACTGGGTGACCTCCGGGCCGGACGGCCCGGGACGCACGTCCACGGCGTCGGTGAGCACGCCGCTGCCCAGCCGGACCGCCAGGCGCGCGGCGACCTCCCTGCCGTCGGGCGACGACTCCAGCAGCACCAGCTCCGGCGCCGTCTCCGCGGCCAGGCCGGCCAGGACCTGAACCCAGCTCAGCGGGTGGTCCTCGATGCCCTCGGCCTCGATCACGTGCACCCGCGCGGCGCCGTAGCGGGCGAGGGTGTCCACTGCCGCGTCGGCGGCGCCGGCGCAGACCGCGACGGGGGTGCCGAACCTGCGGGCCAGGGTGAGGAGTTCCAGGCTCGGTTTGCGCACCTGGTCCGCGATGTGCCCGACGAGCACCACGACCTCTGCCATATGGACCCCTCCCTCAGATGAACTTCTGCTCGGTCAGGAAGCCGGCGAGCAGGAGCCCGCCCTCCCCCTCGTCGGGCACCTGGGTCCCGGCGGTCCTCGGCGGGCGGGCGGCGATCGCCGCCACGGCCGTACGGGCCGCCGCCGCGCCCACCTGCCCGGCCGGAACGCCGAGGTCGGCGAGGCTCCAGGTCTCCGGCCGCTTCTTCTTCGCCGCCATGATCCCCTTGAAGGACGGGTAGCGGGCCTCGCCGGTGCGGTCGGTGACCGACACCAGGGCGGGCAGCGCCGCCTCGCGGTGCTCGGTCCCGGCGGGCCCGTCGCGGCGGACGCGCACGGTCCCGCTCGCCGGATCGAAGGTGAGCTCGTCGGCGAAGGTGAGCTGCGGCAGCTCCAGGTGCTCGGCGAGCATCGCCGGCACCAGCGAGGTGCCGCCGTCGGTGGAGGCCATGGCGCAGATCACCAGGTCCGGCTCCAGCCGGCGCAGGGCGGCGGCGAGGACCAGCGCGGTGGCGGGCGCGTCGGAGCCGGCCAGGGCGTCGTCGCCGACGCGCACCGCGGCGTCGCCGCCCATGGCCAGGGCCTTGCGCAGCGCCTCGGCGGCGGCGTCCGGCCCCATGGTGAGGTAGGTGACCCGGGTGCCGGGCACGGTCTCCGCGATGCGCAGCGCCTGCTCGACGGCGTGCTCGTCCAGCTCCGACAGCCGGCCGGGGACGCCTTCGCGGTCCACGGTGTGGCCGGGGGTGAAGCGGGGCTGGGAGGCGAGGTCGGGGACGTGCTTGACGCAGACCACGATGTGCATCGCTCACCGCCCCCGGAAGACGGGCTTGCGCTTGGCGACGAACGCGGCCGCCGCCTCCTTGTGATCCTCGCTGACGAAGGTGCCGCCCTCCAGCGCGAGCCCCACGTCCAGCAGCAGGTTCATCCGCTCCTGCACGATCTTGTTGACCGTGGCCTTGGTGCCCCGGACCGCCAGCGGGGCGGCGTCGGCCAGGCGGCGCGCGACCGCGGTGGCCTCCTCCAGCAGCCGGTCGGCGGGTACGGCGCGCAGCGCCAGCCCCAGCCGGGCCGCCTCGGTCCCGCTGAGCCGGTCGCCGGTCATCAGGTAGTACCGGGCCGCGCCCAGCGGCATCGCCAGCGGCCACATCACGGCCCCGCCGTCGCCCGCGACCAGCCCGGCCGAGACGTGGGTGTCGGCGATCTGCGCGTCATCGGCCGCGATGACCACGTCGCAGAACAGCGCGATGGTGGCGCCCAGCCCCATCGCGTACCCGTGCACGGCGGCGACGATCGGCTGCGGGACGGACAGGATCGTCTCCAGCAGGCGGCGGCCGTGCAGGACCTGGTACACCTGCTGCCCGGCGCTGGGCCCGGCCTCGCCGTCGGCGCGCTCGGCCATGTCCTTGACGTCACCGCCGGCGCAGAACGCCCGGCCCTCGCCGCGCAGCAGCACCGCGCGCACCTCCGGGTCGCCGGCGACCTCGGCCAGGGCCAGGCTCAGCTCGCGCTCCAGCCCGCCGCCGATCGCGTTGAGCCGGTCGGGCCGGTTCAGCGCGATGGTGGCCAGGCCGTCCTTGCGGTCCACCAGGACCGTCGTGTACTCGGTCATACGTCCTCCCGTTTCGCGGATATCCGGCCGACCACCGCGGCGCGGGCCTGTTCCCGGCCGGGCGCCGCGACCGCCAGCGCCTGCAGGCGCGCCTCTTCGTCGAGCAGTCCGGCCAGATCGGAGTTCAGGCCGTGGGTGAACAGCCGTTTGGTGAGCCCCACCGCGCGGCCCGGCATGCCGGCCAGCGTGTGGGCGAGCCGGGTGGCGTGCGGCATCAGGTCGGCCGCGGGAACCACCTCGGAGACCAGGCCCCACGCCAGCGCCTCCGCCGCGCTCAGGCGGCGGCCGGTGGCCACCCACTCGTAGGCGCGGGCGTAGCCGAGCAGGCGCGGCAGGAAGTGCCCGGCGCCGGCGTCGGGGATCAGGCCCACCGAGACGAAGGCGGGGACGAACGTGGCCTCCTCGGCCGCGACGCGCAGGTCGGCCGCGGCGGCCAGGGACAGGCCGGCGCCGGCGGCCGGGCCGTTCACCGCGGCGATGACCGGCTTGTCCAGGGCCGCCATCGCCAGCATGTGGGGGTGGTAGGTGTGCCGCAGCCCGCTGCTCCCCGGGTGCAGGCCCTCCCTGGGGGCGCGCAGGTCGGCGCCGGCGCAGAAGCCGCGCCCGGCGCCGGTGACGACGACCGCGCGTATCGCCGGGTCGGCCGCCTCGTGCCAGGCTTCGGCGAGCGCGTGCAGGGTCGGGACGTCCAGGGCGTTGAGCCGGTCGGGACGGTTGAGCGTGACGGTGAGCACCGGCCCGTCCCGCTCGGTCAGCACCGGGACACCGCCGTGCCCGCTCACAGCGCCTGCTCCGAACCGAGGATCGCGGTGGCCTGGCTGGAGAGCTGGCCGCCGTTGCCGTGGGCGAGGGCGATCGTCACATCCGGCTGCTGCCGCTCCCCGGCCTCGCCACGGATCTGCCGGGCCGCCTCGATCAGCGTGAAGATGCCGTACATGCCGGGGTGGCAGTAGGACAGGCCGCCGCCGTTGGTGTTGACCGGCAGCGAGCCGCCAGGGGCGATGCGCCCGCCGGAGACGAACGCGCCGCCCTCGCCCTTGGCGCAGAAGCCCAGGTCCTCCAGGAACAGCACGGTGTTGATGGTGAAGGCGTCGTAGAGCTGCACCACGTCCACGTCCTGCGGGCCGACCTTCGCCATCTCGTACGCGCGCCGGGAGGACTCGGTTGCGGCGGTGACGGTGAGGTCGGGCATCTGCGAGATGGCGCGGTGCCAGTGCGCCTCCCCCGCGCCCAGCAGGTAGACCGGCGGCCGGCGCAGGTGTCCCGCCCGGTCGGCGGCGGTCACCACCAGGGCCCCGCCGCCGTCGGTGACCAGGCAGCAGTCCAGCACCGACAGCGGGCTGGACACGATCCGGCTGGCCAGGACGTCCTCGACGGTCAGCGGGTCGCGGACGAACGCCCTGGGGTTGAGCCTGGCCCACTGCCGGGCCGCGACGGCCACCTCGGCGAGCTGGGCGCGGGTGGTGCCGTATTGGTGCATGTGGCGGGCGGCGGCCAGGGCGTATCCGGTCACGGGCATGCGGGGCCGGTAGGCGGCCTCGTAGGAGGGCGTTTCCGGCGGGGCGGCGGGCAGGCGGCCCCGGCCGTTGCCGGCATGGACGCTGTCGGAGCGGGCGGTGCTGCCGTACACGATCAGCGCCGTGTGGCAGGCGCCGGCGGCGATGGCCAGCGCCGCGTGGTGCAGGTGCGAGACGAACGAGCTGCCGCCCACCATGGTGCCGTCGGTGTAGCGGGGCCGCACGCCCAGGTACTCGGCCACGTCGAGCGGCGCCATGCCGCGCCCGGCGATCGCGCAGAACAGCCCGTCCACGTCGCGCGTGGACAGGCCGGCGTCGGCGAGCGCGGCGCCGGCGGCCTGGGCGGCCAGGTCCAGGGCGTAACGGCCGGGTCCCACCTCGCCCAGGTCGGATTCGGCGACTCCGGCGATGGCGGCGGCGCCGCGCAGGTCAGGGCCGCTCATCACGCTCCCCGGTCTCCAGGGTGAAGGCGACGTGCGGCCCGTCGGGCCCGGCCGGATCGACGTGGGCGCGCACGCGGGCGCCGATCGCGACCTCCTCGGCGGGCGTCCCGGTCACCGTGCTCATCATGCGGAAGCCCTCGTCGAGGTCCACCAGCACGACCGGATACGGGTCGCGGCCGCGGGGGAACAGCACGCTGGTGGAGTAGACCGTGCCGAGCCCGGCGCTGCGTTCCCAGGTCAGCTCCATCGCCCCGCACGCGGGGCACAGCACCCGCGGCGGGAACACCGCGGCCCGGCACTCCTCGCAGGACTGGAACGGCACGGCGCCCTCGGCCAGCCGCTCGGTGTACTCCAGATGCGGCGCGAGGCCCGCGCGCCGCAGGTCGGCGACCTTGCCCGGCCCGCTCATGCCGTCCTCTCCTCTCCTGGCAGAGTCGCGGTGGCCTGGCCCCGGAGCACCAGGCGCGGCTCCCGCCCGTCCGCCTCGCTGTGCACGGTCAGGCTCACCTCCACCTCCGTACGCCCGTCGGCGCCGGCGGTGGCCCGGACCGGTTCCCCGGCCAGCACCAGGGTGTCTCCGGGCCAGACCTGGCCGACGTACCGGACGCCGAAGCGGCGCAGGTTGCGCCGGCCGAGCCAGGCGGCGGCGTAGCCGCTCAGGATGCCGGCGGTCAGCAGCCCGTGGCCGAACACCGAGGGGTATCCGGCGGCGCGGGCGAAGTCGTCGTCGTGGTGCATCGGGTTGAAGTCCCCGCCCGCGCCCGCGTACCGGACGAAGTCGGTGCGCGTGAGCGGGCCGACCCGCCGTACGGGCGCCGGCGGCAGCGCCGGCACGGCGGGCGCGGACGTGTGCGCTTGGGTCAATGCTCCCCCAGTTCGATCACCGTGGTGCGCAGCCGCAGCACGGTCCGGTCATGCTGGTCGGTGAAGGTGTGCTCGGTGGTCACCAGCGTCATGGCACCCCGGCTGCCGGTCTTGCCGACCACGTCGGCCACCCGGGAGCGCACGGTCAGCACATCGCCGGCGACGATGTCCTCCAGGTACTCCCACTCGGCTTCCCCGGCCAGCACGCGCCGCAGGTCCAGCCCGAGCGCGTCCAGGCCGCCCGGCGGCGCCCAGTGGGCGGTGACGGCCGAGAACGTGGGCGGCGCCGGCAGGTCCGCGTAGCCCGCGGCCCGCGCCGCCGCGACGTCGTGCAGCACGGGGTCGTCGTCCTTGACGGCGACGGCGAACTCGCGCACCTTGCCGTGCTCCACCGGGAAGCTGTAGCACTGGTACTCCCAGCCGATCAGGCCGCGGTCAGCCATGGCGCACCACGATCAGGGCGTCGGCGGCGCAGACCCGGCCATCGGCCACGCGCAGCGGGTTGACGTCGATCTCGGCCACCTCGTCCAGTTCCAGGGCCAGCTCGCCGAGCCGGACCATGATCTCGGCCACGGCCCGCCGTTCGGGCTCCGACAGGCCGCGCCGACCGTGAAGGAGGCGTCCGCCGAGCAGCCCGCCCAGCGCCTTCTCGGCGGTGGCGGCGTCGAACGGCGGACGCAGCAGCGCGGCCTCGGCGAGCACCTCCACCAGCACGCCGCCGAGCCCGACGGCGACCATCGGCCCGAACACCGGGTCGCGCTGCACCCCGCAGGTCAGCTCCAGCCGGGCCGGGACCATCTGCTGGACCAGCACGCCCTCCACGACCGCCTCGGGCGCGCGGGCCGCGACCTCGGCCAGCATGTCGCGGTATCCGGCCCGCACCTCCTCGGCGCCCGCCAGGCCGAGCCGGATCGCGCCCGCGTCGGACTTGTGCGGGAGCCGGTAGGACATCACCTTCAGCGCGACCGGGCCGCCGACGCGGGCCGCCGCCTCGACCGCCGCCTCGGCGTCGTGCACCAGCTCCTCCCGGGTGACCGGGATGCCGTAACGGGCCAGGACGCGTTTGCCGGTGGACTCCAGCAGCACCGTCTGCGGCGCGGCGGCGGCGATCAGCTCTCGCGCCTCGCGCACGCGTGCCGCGTCCGGGACGAACGCGGCCGGATCGGGCGGCAGCGGGCCGCGCGCGGAGTACGCGGCGAGCGCGCCGAGCGCGGCCATCGCCCGGCGGGGATCGGTGTACGTCGGGACCCCGGCGGCCTGGAACTGCTCGGTCCACGCGGTGGACAGGATCGCGACCGGCCGGTCGGTGGTCTGGTACATCTCCACGATGGCGTCGTTGGCCGGGCCGGGGGTGGCCCAGGTGACGGCCGCGAGCATGTCGGCCGACGGGCTGCCGGCCACCGACATCAGCACCTGCCGGTACGCGCCGGGCATCGCCGTGGTCTGCGCGGTGGTGTCGACCGGGTTGCCGGTGCTGCCGTAGAACGGGACGGGCATCTTCGCGGCCAGGTCCCGCTGCTCCTCCTCCGGCAGCACCGGCACCGACAGCCCGGCGTGGCGCGCCTCGTCGGCGAGCAGCACGCCCGCGCCGCCGGAGGCGGTCATCACGATCGTCCGGGGGCCGCGGGCGCGGCGGCCGTCCTGGAAGATGGTGCCCAGGTCGAGCAGTTCCTCCATGGTCTGGGCGACGATGACGCCGTACTGGCGGCAGACCGCGTCGAGCACGGTGGCCGAGCCGACGATGGAGGCGGTGTGGCTCATGGCCGCGCGCGCCGCCTCCTCCGAGCGTCCGGCCTTGAGCAGCACCATCGGCTTGTCCAGTTCGGCGGCGCGGCGCGCGGTGGCGATGAAGACCTCCGGGTCGCGCAGGGTCTCGATGAACGACAGCAGCACGCCCACCTCGGGCCGCTCCACCAGGTGCCGCAGCACGCCGGCCACGTTCACGTCGGCCTCGTTGCCGGTGGAGACGAACCAGCCGAGCCGCAGCCCGGCCAGGATCGCCTTGTGCGTGATGTAGGAGCCGAAGCCGCCGCTCTGTGAGACCAGCGCCACCGGACCCGCGATGGGCAGGGGCTCGTCGGCGGTCAGCATGAAGTTGGCCATCACGCCGTCGTGGGCGTTCATGTAGCCGATGCAGTTCGGCCCGATCAGCCGGATGCCGGTGGTCCTGGCGACCTCGGTGAGCCGGTCCTGGAGCTCGCGCCCCTCGGCGCCGGTCTCGGCGAATCCGGAGGTGATGACGGTGGCGCCGCCGATGCCGCGGGCCGCGCACTCGGCGACCACGTCCACCACGGCCGCGGCGGGGACCGCGACGACCGCCATGTCCACCGGCTCGGGCAGGTGGGCCACGCTGCGGAAGGCCGGCCGGCCCTGGACGACCTCGTCCTTGGGGTGGATCGGGTGCACCTCGCCGGGGAAGGCGCGCAGCAGGTTGGCGAACACGGACCCGCCGATGCGGGTGCGGGCGTTGGACGCGCCGACCATGGCGATCGAGCGCGGGGACAGCAGCCGGTCCAGCGCCGGCCGGGATTCGGTCATGGTCATGCTTGCAGTCGCCTTCTCTCGTGCGGGCTCTCGTGCGCCTCCAGCTCACGCAGGATCGAGCCGGTGTGCTCGCCCAGGAGCGGGGCGGGGCCGGGGTCGGGATCGGCGTAGGCGCTCAGGCGCAGCGGCTGGCGGACGTACCTGCGGCCGGCGCCGCGCAGGGTCCGTACGGTCCGGCGCGCGGCCACGTGCGGGTCGCGCAGGGCCTCGGCGAGCCGGTGCACCGGCGCCGCGGGCACGCCGGCCCGGTCGAAGGTCTCCAGCCAGTGCGCCCTGGGCCGGGTGGCCAGCACCCGGGCCAGGTCCGCGGCGAGGCCGTCCGCCCGCGCCAGGCGCTCGGCCCGGCGCAGCCACATGTGGCCGGTCAGGCCGGTGGCCCGGCACAGCAGCGTCCAGAAGTGGTCCTCGAAGCCGATGCCCAGGGCGATGAGGTTCCCGTCGGCGCAGCGGTAGAGCACGTATCCGGGCTCGTGCCCGGCCGTGCTCTCGCCCGGCCCGTTGAGGACGTCCTCCACGCGCAGCGACAGCACCGACAGCAGCGCCTCGTGCGTGGAGACGTCGACGTGGGTGCCGTGCCCGGTCGCGGCCCGGCCGGTCAGACCGGCGAGGGCGCCGAGCGCGGCGTACAGGGCGCCGACGATCGCGCCCGCCTCCAGGTCCGGCGGGGGCTGCACGGCCTCGGGCCGGTCGCACAGCGCGTCCAGCAACCCGGCGGCGGCCTGGTACATCAGGTCGTGCCCGGCCCGGTCGCGGTACGGCCCGTCCTGGCCGAAGCCGGAAACGGACACGTACACCAGCCGGGGGTTGATCGCGCTGAGCTCCCGGTAGCCCAGGCCGAAGCGGTCCATGGTCCCGGGCCGGTACGCCTCGAAGAGCACGTCGGCGGTACGCGCCAGCTCGCGCGCCCGCCTCCGGCCCTCGGCCTGCTTGAGGTCCAGGGTGACCGAGCGCTTGCCGCGGTTGAGTGCCTGGAACATGACGCCCTGGGCGCGGGCCGGGTCGCCGGTGCCGGGCCGCTCCACCACGATCACGTCCGCGCCGAGGTCGGCGAGGACCATGGTGGCGTACGGGCCCTGGTAGAGCTGGGCGAAGGTCACGACGCGCACGCCGTCCAGCGGGCGGGTCGCGGAGCCGGTCGCCATGCTCAGCGCACCATCATCCCGCCGCCGTCCACCGAGATCACCTGCCCGGTGAGGAAGCTGGAGGCGTCGGAGGCGAGGAAGACGAAGGTCGGCGCGATCTCCTCCGGCTCGGCGTGGCGGCGCAGCGGCGAGCGCTTGACCGCGTCGGCGAAACGGGGGTCGGTGCGGATCTTCTCCGTCATCTGGGTCGCCGCGGCCGGGGCGACCGCGTTGACCAGGATGTTGTAGCGGCCCAGCTCGCGGGCGGCGGTGCGGGCCATGCCGAGCATGCCGGACTTGGCCGCGGCGTAGTTGATCTGGCCGATGGAGCCGTTCTGCGCGGTGGAGGAGGAGGTGAGGATGATCCGCCCCCACTCCCGCTCGATCATGTCCGCGACCACGGCCTGCAGCCAGTAGAACGAGCCGTACATGTGCACCTTGACGACCTGGTCCCACTGCTCCTCGGTCATCTTGTGCAGCATGGCGGGGCGGGTGATGCCGGCGTTGCTCACCAGCACGTCGATCGGCCCGTACGCCTCCTTCACGGCGGCGGCCGCGCGGTCCACCTCGTCGCGCCGCGACACGTCGCAGGCCACCGCCAGGGCCTCGCCGCCGCCCTCGCGGATCGCCGCGGCCGCCTTCTCCGCGGCCTCGGCCTGCACGTCCACCACGGCGACGCGGGCGCCCTCGCGGGCGTACGCCTCCGCCACCGCGCGGCCGATCCCCTGTGCGGCGCCGGTGACGACCGCGACCCTGTCCTTCAACAGCATGCGTTGCGCTCCTGACTTCATGATTTGCCTGTGGTGAGCCGCTCGTCGGAGCGGCCCAGGTAGATCTCGCGGATCACCGCGCCGTCGTCGAACCCGTTCTTCGGGCCCGAGGCGGCGATCCGCCCGCCCTCCATCACCGCCACG
The DNA here is from genome assembly GCF_014202315.1 of Thermocatellispora tengchongensis. Classification (GTDB taxonomy): domain Bacteria; phylum Actinomycetota; class Actinomycetes; order Streptosporangiales; family Streptosporangiaceae; genus Thermocatellispora; species Thermocatellispora tengchongensis. Next base: position 12,528 of record NZ_JACHGN010000033.1, read on the forward strand.
TCGTCGGCGATCTCCAGCGCCTGTTCCACCCGCTGCTCGACGAGCAGGATGGACAGCCCTTCGTCCCGCAGCTTCGCGACCATCGCCAGGACCTCCTTGACGATGACGGGGGCGAGTCCGGCGGAGGGCTCGTCGAGCATCAGCACCTTGGGGCCCGGCATCAGCGCCTGGGCGATGGCCAGCATCTGCTGCTGGCCGCCGGACAGGCTGCCCGCCGGCGCCCGCCGCCGCTCGCGCAGCATCGGGAACCGCTCGTACGCCTGCTCCAGCGCGGCGCGCCGCGCGGGGCTGCGCAGGCCCCGGCCGCCCAGCGCGTAGCCGCCCAGGAGCAGGTTCTCCTCGACGGTGCGCGCGTGGAAGACGCGCTTGTTCTCCTGGACCAGGGCCAGCCCGGCGCGGATGCGCCGGTGGGGCGGCAGGCCGGTGAGGTCGCGCCCGTCCAGTTCGACGCGGCCGGCGCCGACGGACGGCAGCAGCCCGGCGACGGCGGACAGCAGGGAGGTCTTGCCCGCGCCGTTGCGCCCGAGCACGGCGGTGATGCGCCCCGCGCGTACGGACACGTCCACCTCGCGTAGCACGCGCAGGTCGCCGTATCCGCCGGTGATCCCGGTGACCGACAACATCAGCGGCCTCCCTTCCGCGGCTCGGCCGGTTCGAGGTCCGCCGGATCGGTCGCGCCGGTGTACTCGGCGAGCACCCGCCGGTCGGCCTGGATCTCGGCGGGGGTGCCGGAGGCGATCAGACGTCCCTGGCTGAGCACGTGGATGCGGTCGGCCAGCTTGAGCACCAGGGGGAAGTTGTGCTCCACGAGGATCACGGTCCCGCCGGCCTCGCGGATCATCCCGACGGCGTGCTCCAGCACCCGCAGGTCGCTCTCGTCCAGGCCGGAGCCGACCTCGTCGAACAGGAAGACGCGCGGGCGGGAGGCGAGGGCGCGGGCCACCTCCACCAGGCGGCGGGTGCCCAGCGCGAGGGAGTCCACCGGGCGGTCGGCCGTCTCCTCGATGCCGAGCAGGCGCAGCAGCCGCAGCGCCTCCGCGTCGTCGGCCCGGTACCCGCGGCGGAAGGCGGGCAGGCGGAGCAGCGCGGTGGCGATGCCGACCTTGTGCGTCGCGTACCGGCCGGTGGCGACGAAGGCGCGGGTGGTCATGTCCTTGGGGATCAGCGGGGTCTGGAAGGTACGGGTGACGCCCAGCCGGGCGATCCGGTACGCCGGGCGCCCGCCGATCTCCGTCTCCCCGAGCATCAGCCGCCCTCCGGAGGGCCGGTAGAAGCCGGAGATCAGGTTGAGCAGGGTGGTCTTCCCGGAGCCGTTGGGCCCGATCAGCGCGGTCACCTCGCCGGGGCGCGCCTCGATGGACACCCCTTGCAGCGCCTTGTTGCCGCCGAAGGACTTCTCCAGCTCCTCGGTGCGCAGCACCGCGCCGTCCAGCGTGCCGAGTTCGGCCTCGCCCTCGGCGACCGCCGCCGCGGCCGGGGCCTTGGGCAGCAGGCCGCGCCGCCGCGCGGCGGCCAGCCCGTCGTGCCACAGCCCGGCGAGCCCTCGGTTGAACACGATTCCGGCCAGCAGCAGGAAGCCGCCGTAGATGACGAGCTGCCAGTCCTGGAACCGGGTCAGCGTCTGCTGGCCGAGCTGCATCACCAGCGCGCCGGCGATGGCGCCGTAGACGGAGGTGGAGCCGCCGATCACCGAGGCCGCCAGCACGCTGAGCGCGAGGGCGAAGGTGAAGGTCTCCGGCGCGACGAAACCGTCGAGCATGGCGAACAGGGCGCCCGCCAGGGCGGCCGGGATGGCGCCGATGACGTACACGAGCAGCTTGAGCCGGTACACCGACACGCCCAGGACCGAGGCCAGGATCGGGCTCTGCCGCAGGACCAGGAACACGTCGCCGTGCCGGGACAGCAGCAGGTTGCGCACCAGGGCGAACCAGATCGCGGCGACCGCGACGATCAGCAGGTACAGCCCGTCGCCGGTGAGCTCCGCGCCGAACAGCGTCGGGACGGCGGTGGCCAGGCCGAGGGTGCCGCCGGTGAACGGCTCGAACACGTCGATGAGATTCGGGACCAGGATGACCAGGAAGAACGTCACCATGGCCAGGGACCAGCCGCCCAGGCGCAGCCCGGGTATTCCGGTGACCAGCCCGACCGCGACGGCGGCCAGGACGGCGGCGCCGAGGGCGAGGAACACGTCGGTGGCGCCGAGGCCGACGCCGATGTACCCGGCGACGTAGGCGCCGACGGCGTACAGGGCGACCTGGCCGAGCGCGAGTTCCCCGGCGTAGCCGAGGACCACGTTCAGCCCGCTCACCAGCAGGCTGAGGATCGCGATCAGCATCACGGTGCGGGCCCAGTACGCGTCGATCAGGCCGGCGGCGGGGGCGGCCAGCAGCAGTCCGAGCAGCAGGAGTGCGATGGGGAGGCGGAAGCGGTGCGCGAGCAGGGCCATGGCTACACCCGCCGTTCGAGCGCGGCGCCGAACAGGCCGCGCGGTCGCAGGAACAGGATCAGCAGGAACACCCCGAACACCACGATCTGCGGGAACTCCGCCCCGATGTAGCGGGCGGCGAAGGCGTAGACGAGCCCGGTGGCGAAGCCGCCGATCAGACCGCCGAGCTGGCTGCCCGAGCCGCCGATCGCGATGGCCACGAAGCCGAACAGCGCCAGGGAGTGCCCGAGGTCGAAGACGGCGTACGTGCGCGCGCCCACCAGCAGCCCGAACACCCCGGCGATGGCGCCGGCCAGGACGAAGGCGCCGGTGCCGAGCAGCCGCACGTTGATGCCGCGGGCGGCGGCGGCCTCGCGGTCCTCGGCCGAGGCGAGGGAGGCCAGGCCCAGCAGGGAGTGGCGCGACCACAGGTGCAGTCCGACGCCGGTCAGCAGCGTGAGCGCGATCAGCGCCAGGTCCACCGGGCGGACGGTGCCGCCGAGCAGGGTCAGCGGCTCGTCCGGCAGCACGGAGGGCACGGTGAGCGGTTCGCGGCCCCAGATCACCGCGGCCAGCCCGTCCAGGATGGTGGCGGCGCCGACCGTGGTGATCAGCGCGCCGTGGGCGTCGGAGCGGCCCAGCAGCGGCCGGATCGCGATCCGCTCCTCCAGCAGCGCCACCACGGCGACCCCGGCCGCGCCGAGCAGCAGGGTCGGCAGCACCGGCAGGCCCAGGGTGACCGCGCCGGTGTAGGCCAGGAAGGTGCCGGCCATCAGCAACTGGGCGTGCGCGAAGTTGAACGTGCCGGAGGCCAGGAGCACCACGTTGTACCCGATGGCGACCAGGGAGTAGATCGCTCCCGTCGCCAGTCCGGCCCATACGGTCGTCATCGCTCACACCTGGCCGGGGACGTAGAAGCCGTCCTCGTTGTAGGTGCCGGGCGAGACGTACTGGTAGGTCTCGGCGTTGGCGGCGGGGAAGTGGTCGGTGGGGGTGTAGGCGAACTGCAGGTACTCGCCCTTGGGACCGGCGCTGAACCACGGTGGCGGCCCGGACGGCTGGGGCAGCTTCTCCAGCGTCGCCTTCAGCCGGTCGGCGTCGGTGGAGTTGGCCTGCCGGGCGGCGTAGACGACGAGCGCGAGCGCGTCGTGGCCGGTGGAGTAGAGCGTCCAGCCGGTGCTGGTGATCCCCTCACCGGCCGGGCCCGCCTTGATCTTGCCGATGAACCCCGCCAGGCCGGGGTGCCGCTCGCTGGTGCTCAGGGACGCCGAGGAGACGGCGACGTAGACGTTCTTGAGCTGGCCGGCGTCGAGGTTCTTCAGGTAGGGGAAGCTGGAGCAGAGCTGGTCGCAGTAGCTGGGCACGTCCCAGCCGATCTGGGCCCGGCTGCGCATGACGTACAGGGCGGCGGTGCCGTAGCCGTTGAGCACCAGCGCGTCGGGGTCCTGCGCCCGGAGCTGGTTGAGCTGGGAGGTCATGTCGAGGGCGGACGCCTCGTAGCGGGCCTCGGTGAACCGCAGCCCGGCGCCCTCGACGGCCTCCTTGTAGATCTTGGCCGAGCTCTGCCCGGTGGCGTCGTTGGAGTAGAGCATGGCGATCTTCTTGTAGCCCTTGGCCTTGGCCTCGTTGAGCAGGGCGGGCACGTAGTCCTGGCCGGGCGAGGAGATGCCGAAGTGGTAGGGGAACTTGGCCGGGTCGTTGAGCAGCGTGCTGACCGTGCCGCCCACCGAGATGATCTTCTGCCGGGTGAGGATGGGCAGCAGCGACAGCGAGACCGCGCTGGAGCCTCCCGGGTAGACCAGGTCGGGCTTGTCCCCCGAGGCGAGACGCTGCTGGAGCAGGCTGACCGCCTTGGTCGGGTCGTTCTGGTCGTTGGCCGTCTCGACCACGATCCTGCGGCCGTCGATGCCGCCGGAGGCGTTGAACTCCTCCGCGGCCAGCTTGATGCCGGCGTCCAGGCTCGCGTTGTTCGTGGAGACCTCGCTGGAGTAGTCGCCGGTGAAGTAGACGACGAAGGGCTTGTCACCGGCGGGTCCGGCGCCGCTGGAGCCGCCGCCGCAGCCGGTGAGGGGAAGCGCCAGGAGCGTGCCCAGCGATGCCACCGCGAGACGTTTGTGCCATGATCGCATTGCGGCCTCCTCAGTCGCGCAGGCGTGCCTGCGACTGAATGAAGTTCAGGAGGTTGGTCGGGGGGTGTCGGGGGCGGACGACCAGACGGCTTGAAGATCTTCCAAGTTTGGGTGCCCTGGGGTGCGGGCGTGCGGCGGCAGGCGGGAAGGCGGGTTCGGCCCCGGCGGGTTCAGCGGGGCAGGCCGAGCATGCGCGCGATGATGTTCTTCTGGATCTGCGCCGAGCCGCCGTAGACGCTGACCGGGCGGGAGGTGAAGTAGGAGCCGAGCCATTCGCCGGCGGCGCCGGTCATGCAGTCGGCGCCGAGGATGTCCATGGCCAGGTGCTGCAGCGACTGCTCGGCGTCGGCCCACAGCAGCTTGGCCACCGAGCCCTCCGGGCCGGGCTCGCGCCCGGAGACGCGCAGCGAGAGCTGCTCCATGCAGTTCAGGCGCAGCACCTCGCCGCGCACGTACGCCGCGGCCAGCTTCTTGCGCGTCTCGGGCCGCTCCAGCAGGCCGCGCTCGGCCGCCAGGCGCTCCACCCGCCGCAGCGTGTGGCGGTAGCTCGCGATGAAGCCGATGTCGGCCGGCCCGCGCTCGTAGGCGACCGTGGTCATCGCGATCCGCCAGCCCTCGCCGGGAGCGCCGAGTCGCTGCGCGACCGGGATGCGCACGTCGTCCCAGAAGACCTCGCAGGTCTCGGCCTCTCCGCTGGCCAGGACGATGGGCCGCACGGTCACGCCGGGCTCGCGCATCGAGACCAGGAAGGCGGAGATGCCCTTGTGCTTGGGGACGTCGGGGTCGGTGCGGGCGAGCAGCAGGCACCAGTCGGCGTACTGGCCGCCGCTGGTCCACATCTTCTGCCCGTTCACCACATAGTGGTCACCGTCGAGGCGGGCGAGGGTGCGCAGCGAGGCGAGGTCGGAGCCGGCCTCGGGCTCGCTGAACCCCTGGCACCACTGCGCCTCGCCCGACAGCAGCGGAGGCAGGAAGCGCTTCTTCTGCTCTTCCGAGCCGTAGGTGAAGACGGCCCGGCCGATGTAGCCGACGGACGGGAGCCGAGGGGCGTTCAGGTTGCCCGCCTCCTCGTTCAGGATCGCCTCGTACATCGGGCTCAGGCTGCGGCCGCCGTACTCCTTCGGCCAGCTCATGCCGATGTATCCGGCCTCGTAGAGGGTGCGGTGCCAGGCGCGCTGCATGCGCGCGGCCTCGTCGCGGTCCTCGATCTTGTCCCAGCCGGCCGGGATGTTCTCGGCCAGCCAGGCCCGCAGGGACGCGCGGAACTCGGCCTCCTCGGGGGTGTCGCGGTAGTCCATCTCACTCTCCCGTCAGCCGGACGTCGGCGATGCGCAGCAACTGGGCGTCCTCGTCGCCGAGGACCTGGCGGTCGGTCAGCGCGCGACGGGTGTGCACGTGCGCGATGTGCTCGTAGGTCTGGCCGATGCCGCCGAAGATCTGCATGACCGTCTCGGTGACCTCGCGCGCCACGGCGCCGCACTGCGCCTTCGCGGTGCGCGCGGCGGTCAGCGCCTCGCCGGGCTCCAGAACGTCCACCGCCCAGGCGGCGTAGCCGGTGGCGCTCGCGGCGGCCTCGGCGCTCACGTACGCCTCGGCGCACATGTGCTGCACGGCCTGGAACGATCCGATCGGCACGCCGTACTGGATCCGTTCCTTGGCGTACTCCACCGCCTTGGTCACGGCGGAGCGCATCACGCCCACCGTGTCGGCGCACAGCGCGGCCAGGGCGAGCGCTTCCCAGCGGGCCAGTTCGGCTTCGGTGAGCGGGCGGCCCGCGCGGGTCAGCCCGGACGGGTCGATCGGGGCGTCGTAGCGGGCCAGGGAGCGGGTGAGGTCGGCGCCGGCGACCGGGGTGAACGCGCCGTCCAGCGGGACCCGCACCACCTGGGCGCCCCCGGGCGCCTCGACCAGGGCCAGCGCCTCCGCGGCGCCGTCGCAGTCCCAGGCGTACCCCTGCTCGTCACCGGGCAGCCTGGCCGGCGCGGACAGGTCGCGGTTCAGCAGGATCCCGGCCCGTTTCCCGCCTGCGGCCAGCTCCTCGGCTTCCGGGCCGGCCCCGGCCAGGGCGAGCAGCTCGGTGGCGAGCACGGCCGAGCCGAGGTAGGGCACCGGCACCAGCCCGGCGCCCAGCGCCTCCGCCACGACCGCGACCTCGACCCCGGAGGCGGAGGGGCGGCCCTCCTCGTCGCGGACCCGCAGCCCGAGCAGGCCCGCCTGGGCCAGCGACTCCCACGCCGCCGCCCGGTCGCGGGTCTTCAGGTCTCCGGGATTGGCCACTTCGGCGGCGCGGGCGATCTGGCCGGCCACCTCTTTGAGCATCTGCTGCTCTGCGTCGAGCAGGGCAAGCACAACCGCACCTCCTGTGCGTCTGTCGAAATCCCCTCACCAGATGCGACTGAATGAGGTTCAAAGTCTGTCTAACACGGGGCCGAGAAGGGCGTCAACGGAAACGATGGCGTTACCTGTCCGTAACCAGGACCGGCGCGCACCGATCGCCGGGGACGCCTTGTTCATCAGGGAATCAAGGGCGACAGGGCGGGAGGACCTGGAGTCCGGAGACTAGCCCGCACGGCGTCCGAAATGGGGTTTCGTCCCGGAGAATGGGATTCAGGCGAACCGGCGGGCAGGGCCGCCGGCCCGCCGGAGCGCCGGCGTCATGCCATCGGAGCCGTGGCTATGGGGTGCTCGCATGGCGCGTGCTCCTCTAGACTGAACCCCGTTCAGAACAGGACGTCCCGCCGAGCCGCCACCGCCCGGCGGCGGCCCTCGATCGGAGAAGCAGATGGCGAAGGCCAAGGCGACATCGGGCAGGCAGGGAGCGCCGCCCCAGCCCGGGGAGGACGTCGAGTCGCTGATCGACCTGGACGATCCGCGGCTGCAGACGGAGGCGGCGCAGAAGCTCATGGCCGCCGCCCGGGAGTTGTTCGTCAAGCAGGGCTTCTCGGCGACGAGCGTCAGCGACATCACCGAGCGCGCCGGGATGAGCGTGGGGTCGCTGTACTACCACTACGGCAGCAAGACCAACCTCTACCAGGCCATCTACATGCTGTACCAGCGCACGCAGGAGCGGCGGGCCAGGGAGACCGTGGCGGCGGTGCGGGCGGCCGGGGTGACCAACGGGCTGCGCCTGTTCCTGGCCGGCACCCGCGCCTACCTGCTGGGCGCCTGGGAGCACCGCGACGTGGTCCGCCTGGCCGCCGACGGCGACACCCCGCCCGGCTTCGGGCTGTACATGCGCCGGATCAACCAGGAGTGGATGCGCAAGAACACCACGCTGCTGCGCGAGAGCACGAACCTGCTGGGCCAGGACGACGCGCTGAGCGTGCGCGCCGTGGTGGCGATCGTCACCGACGCCATGGGCGGCATCTGCCGCGAGGTGGCCAACTGCGCGACCCGCGAGGAGGCCGAGGAACTGGTGGCCCGCGCCATCGACGTCTTCGCCCGCCTCGCCGACGTGCCCCCGGGCCGGCCCTGAGCACGACCGGTCACACCACCACCGGGACCGGCCGGCCGTCAGGACGCATCGCGGGCGCCGGTGCACAGGACGGCTCCGCCGGCGAGGCGGCCCATCTCCCGCCACGGCCGCCCCTGAGGGACGGGGTCGCCGGCCAGTGCCCGTCCGGCTTGGGCGTGCATGCGCCGACGCCCCTCGGGGTCCTTCGCCGAGTCGCACGCGGAGATCCACCATCGGTGCGCGAAGGCGTTCGGCGCTCCAAGATCCAGGCTCACCCCGACCTCGTCGAGCACGGCCTTCAGGCCGGCGTCGGAAGCATCACGATCCTCCGGAACGACCAGCGCCGCAGGTTCTTCTCGGGCAGAGGTGCACCGGCGGAGATGGGAATCGTGCGGTTGTGCGGTCATGCCCGGCTCCCTTCCCTGTCCCCTGAGCCCACAGAGGGACGGTGGCGTTCCGCCTGCGCATCGGCGTAACGTCGGATGGCGGGCGTCGCGGCCGGCCCCCCGGCGGCCGCATCGCCGTGGGCCGGCGCGGTCAGCGACGGCGGATCGGCGCCGGCGCTTCCCAGCGGCTCATGGCCGGGGGGCGGGTCGCAGGTGCGCGCGCAGGACGCGGCGCAGGAGCTTGCCCATCTCGTTGCGGGGCAGCGAATCGCGGACGTCGATCAGGGCGGGGACACGGCTGGAGCGCAGCCGGGCGGCCACCCACTCCCGCAGGTCCTCGGCGGAGACCCGGGCGCCTGGGCGCGGCACCACGGCGGCGGCCACGACCTCGCCCCACTGCTCGTCGGGCACGCCGAACACCGCGGCCTCGGCGACGTCCGGGTGGGCGATCAGCGCGTTCTCGATCTCGCCCGGGGACAGGTTCTCTCCCCCGCGCACGATCACGTCGTCGAGCCGGCCCTCGACGTAGACGTAGCCGTCCTCGTCGATCCAGCCGCCGTCGCGGGTGCGGAACCAGCCGCCCTCCTCCAGGTGGGAGGCGTGGGCGTACTCGCCGGACACCTGCGGGCCGCGCACCCACAGCTCGCCGGCGCTCCCCTGGGGCACGGGCCTGCCGCCGGAGTCGCGCACCTCGATCTCCACGGCGGGCAGCGGACGGCCGACCGACTCCAGGCGGCGCCGTACGCGGGGGTCGGCGGAGGCGACGGCGTCGCGGTGGTCCTGCGGGGTGAGCACGGCGATGGAGGAGGTGGTCTCGGTCAGGCCGTAGCCGTTGACGAAGTCCACGCCGGGCAGCAGCTCCAGCGCCCGCTCGATGACGGGGCGGGGCATCCGGCCGCCGCCGTACGACAGGTGGCGCAGCGCGGGCAGCCCGCCGCCGTCGGCGCGCAGCACCTCGACGATGCGGGCCAGCATGGTGGGCACCACCATGGCGTGGGTGACGTGCTGCTCGCGGGCGAGCCGCACCCACTCGGCGGCCTCGAAGTTCGGGAGCTGCACGATGCGCCGCCCGCTGTAGATCCCGGTGAGCAGCCCGGCGACCCCGGCGATGTGGTACGGCGGGACGCTCACCAGCGCCGCCTCGTCGGGGGCGGCGCTGAGCAGCTCGGTGCTCTCCAGGACGTAGCTGGTGAGGTGGCGGTGGCGCAGCACGGCCACCTTGGGCGTGCCGGTGGTGCCGCTGGTGTGCAGCAGGACGGCGGGCGCCTCGGGGTCCTGCGGCGCCGCCGTCTCGGTGGGAGGCATGGTCGCCGCGGTACGGAGCAGGTCGTCCGGGCCGGTGCCGGTCACGCCGGGCACCTCGGCGGCCAGGTCGAGGACCGCCCGCCCGGCGACCAGCAGGGCCGGGGCCTGCGCGGCGATGAGGCGGCGCAGCGGATCGCCGGCCAGGCGGTAGCTGAGCGGGGCGAAGGGGCGCCCGGTCCAGGCCGCCGCGAACAGTGCGGCGGGGAAGGCGGGCGAGGCCGTCGTGGCGTACAGGACCGTGCCCTCGCCGCCGTCGAGGCGCCGGGCGGTGCGTGCGGCCAGGTCGAGCAGGCCGGCGTACGTCAGGCCGGTGTCGCGGTCGCCGAGCGCGACCCGGTCGCCGTCCGCGGCGGCCACGATCTCCAGCAGCGTGAGGATGTTCATCGCGGCACCGTTCAGTCGGAGGCCGGCAAGGGCTTGGCGGCCTTGACGGCCAGCTCCCGGGAGCCCGCGGCCAGCGGCCCCGCTCCCCCGCGGGTGCACAGCAGTTCCAGCGTCCCCTCCTCGTCGCAGTACCGCTTGCCGATGAGCAGCGGGGGCGCGTCCGCCGGAGCGGCGGCGCCGGCGGCCTGGGCCTGCTCGAAGGGGATCATCGGGGCGCCCGCGCAGGTCAGGTGGACCTCGCCCTTCGGCGCGCGTATCACGATGACCTCGGCCTCGGAGGACGCGCTCCTGAGCCGCTGACCGGGGTTGAGCTGCATCGGGTGTTTCCTCGTCTCGTGCTATCCGTAGATTCCGGGTGCGGGCTGCCGTTCCTCGGCGAAGAGCGGCGCGGGGGTGGGCACGGTCCCCTCGGCGGGCAGGCGGACCGTGGCCGTGCCGCCGGCGGTGACCACGTCCTCCTGGTTGACGTTGACGAGGTCGATCTCCGCGAGCAGGTCGCCGCCGTCACGGTAGGTGCGCTTCACCGTGCCCTGAACGGTGTTCATGTCGCCGACCAGGTTGGGCCGGCGCAGCCGGGTGTCGATGCGCAGCAGGTCGCCGTGGTCGCCCATCCAGTCGGTGACGGCCTGGATCATCCAGCAGATGCGCTGCGGGCCGTAGTCGAACGTGGTGGCCTGGGCGCGGTTGCGGCGGGCGTACTCCGGGTCGGCGCGCCCGCCCGCGCCCATGTCGATGGTGCCCTCGTCCACCGCGCGCGAGCGCCGCGTGTTCAGCGCCGCGTGGGCGAACAGGTACAGCTCGGTGACGGTGTAGGTGCCCTTGGGCAGGTCGGGCAGCTTATCCCCCGCCGACACGCTCTCCCAGTAGCGTGGCTCGGCCCCGCGCCGGGTGCGCTCCCATACCAGGGGGTCGGGGGCCACGCCGCCGGCCGGGCGGGCGGACGCCGTGGCGGCCTCGACTCCCTCGCCGGGGTTGGCGAAGCGCAGCATCTCGTTGGTCAGCCTGGCGACGAGCTCGCCGCGGGAGTTCCAGTACTCGGTGACGCCCGTGCACACGCACGCCTCGCCGATCTGCCGGGTGCTGGTGCGGCGGATGCCGGCCGGCGTCTCCACGCTGCGGATGCGGTCGCCGACGTAGATCGGCCGGTACCACTCCAGGGACGCGCCCAGGTACAGCATGGTGAGATCCTTGGTGGACACGTCGGACTGCGGGATGTGCCCCCAGATGGAGGCGTTGGCGCCGAAGTCGACGGAGAAGACGAACGCCGGTGAGGCGATCAGCTCCAGGTAGCGGCCGGAGACGTGGCGGGGGTCGCGGTAGAGCGGGTTGTAGTCGCCGGCGCCGTCGCCGAAGCGCCGGATCCACTCCTCGGTGACCGTGCGCCACGGCCGGGGGTGCAGCGGACGGCCGAGCCCTTCGCGGTAGGCGGCCTCGAACTCGTCCAGCGTGGTGATCTTGCCTGACATGACGTCCTTTCCTCAGGGTGGTGGCGCCTCAGGGTGGTGGCGGAGCCTCGCCCGCCGCCTCGCGGCGCCAGGGCAGGCCGTCCAGCCGCAGCCGGTACGGCGCACCGCCTTCGGCCGTGACCAGCAGGAACCGGCCGCGTTCGTCCCGGCTCAACGCGCTAGTGAAGATCGCCGGCGGGCGGGCACGGGCGGCGTTCAGGATGCCGGCGGCGGAGCGGTGCCCGCTCAGCTCGCCCAGCGTGGTCCATGTCGGGGGCAGCAGGACCATGTCCCCCGCCGCGTGCCGGGCCAGCGCGGCGGCCGGGGTCAGCCAGGCGTGCTCCACACTCTCCCGTCCGTCCACGCGGGCCGCCTGGCCGGGCGGTGCTTCGGCCAGGAAGAACCAGGTGCGGAAGCGGCGGGGCGCCTGTGCCGGCGGGGTCCAGCAGGACCAGGGCACGAGGGTGTCCTCCTCCAGCTCGATCCCCGACTCCTCCCGCGTCTCGCGCACCGCCGCCCGGCGCGCCGCCTCCGGCCGGACCCGGTCGGCCGGGTCCACCTGCCCGCCCGGGAACACCCAGGCCCCCGGGAAGGCGCGCTGGGCGGCGGAACGGCGCAGCAGCAGGACCTCCACGCCGGATCGGCCGTCGCGGAGCAGCACGCAGGTGGCCGCCTCGGCGAGCTCAGCCATCGGCCGCCCGGGGCAGGCCGGCGACGCGCGGGGTGTCGGCGCCGACCGGGCCGACCTCGCGGGCGCCGCCGGGCGAGCCGAGCGGGGCCGCCCGGCCGGGCAGCACCTCGGTGAAGAACGCCGCGTTGTCGGCGACCGCCCAGCTCAGCTCCTCGGGCACGTCCTCGTCGAAGTAGATGGCCTGCACGGGGCACTCGGCCTCGCAGGCGGCGCAGTCGATGCACTCCTCGGGGTTGATGTACAGCTTCCGGGCGCCCTCGTAGATGCAGTCCACGGGACAGACCCGCACGCAGGAGCGGTCCATGACATCGACGCACTCGGGTCCGATCAGAAAGGTCATCCCGGCACGCCCCCCAGCCGGCGCAGCTCCGCCCAGTCGGTGATCTTGGTACGCTCCCGGCCCGCCCGCCGGCCCAGCTCGATCTCGGCGGCGTCGATGCGGCGCCAGCCGTCCAGCGTGACCGGGCTGATGCCGCGCTCGCGCAGCAGCGCGTCGATCGGCGGGCCCCCGGAGCCGTTCCGGTCGCCGATCAGGTCCTCCACCATCAGGGCGACCGTTTCGGCGGCGTCCATGCGGTTGGTGCCGATGACGCCGCTCGGGCCCCGTTTGAGCCAGCCGGCGACGTACTCCCGGGGGCATGGCTCGCCCGCCTCGTCCACGACCCGGCCGCCCGCGTTGCGGATCACGCCGCGCTCGTGGTCGAAGGGGACCCCCGGCAGCGGCAGGCCGCGGTAGCCGACCGAGCGCAGCACCAGCCCGGCGGGCAGCACCTCGCGCTCGCCGGTTCCGGTGAGCGCGCCGGAGGCGTCCAGCCGGGTGCGCTCCACGATCAGTTCCCGCACCGACGGCGTGCCCCGCACCTCGACCGGCCGCCGCCAGAACCGGAAGGTGATCGTACGCTCCGTGCCCGCGGCCGGCTCCCCGGTCCAGGACCGGAACAGCGCGAGGTTGTTCTCGGCGGTGCGGTCCAGCGGCCCGCCGCCCGGCTCGGCCTCGCCGGGCGGCACCCGGATCGCCACGCCGTCCAGTTCGTCCAGCTCGCGCAGCTCCTTGGTGGTGAACCTGGTGTGCTCCGGGCCGCGCCGGACCAGGACCGTGATGTCGGTGACCTTGCTCACCGCCAGGGCGTCCAGGACGGGCTGGGGCATGTCGGTGCGCTCCAGGGCGCGGGCGGGCTTGGCCAGCACCCGCGCCACGTCCAGCGCGACGTTCCCGGCGCCGACCACGACCGCGTGCCGGGCGTCCAGCGCGAAGGGCGGGCCGGCGTCGGGGTGGCCGCTGTACCAGGACACGAACGCGGTGGCCGGATGGCAGCCGGGCGACGACTCGCCGGGAATGCCCAGGCCCCGGTCGGCGGGGGCGCCGGCGGCGTACACGACCGCGTCATAGTGCCGCAGCAGGTCCTCGCGGTCCAGCTCCGCGCCGAAGCCGACGCCGCCGAGGAAGCGGACCCGAGGATGCTCGACGATCTTCTGCAGCGACCTCGTGACCGCCTTGATCTTCGGGTGGTCGGGCGCCACCCCGTACCGGACCAGGCCGAACGGGACGGGGAGGCGCTCCAGCAGGTCCACGGTGACCGGGAGCCGGTCCTGGCGGACCAGCTCGTCGGCGGTGAACAGCCCGGCCGGGCCGGCACCGACGACGGCCACACGCCGCGGCCCTGGTGGGTGGTGCACGTGCTCGTCCATGCTCATCGGTATCGCGGGCGGGCCGGCCTCACCAGGTGACCGGCAGGCTGCTCATGCCGGCGGTGAGGAAGTCGGTGGCGTAGCTCTCCTCGCCCGCGAGCGCCAGGCCGGGGAAGCGCCGGAACACCGAGCCGATGATGACCTGCATCTCCATCCGGGCCAGCGAGGCGCCCAGGCAGTGGTGCAGGCCGTGGCTGAGCGTCAGATGCGGGTTGGGGGACCGCGTGACGTCGAACCGCTCGGGGTCGGCGAAGGCGTTCTCGTCGTGGTTGGCCGTGCTGATGTCGGCCATGACGCACTCGCCGGCGCGGACGAGCTGCCCGTCGATCTCGACGTCCTCGGTGGCGACGAACGGCACGAGGCCGGCGCTGCCCTCCACGTCGTTGCCGAGCGCGAAGCCTCCGTGCCGCAGCACCTCGTCCGCCAGCGTGGGCGCCACCCCGTCGATGTCGGCCAGGAAGACCCGGAGCTGGTCGGGGTTGCGCAGCAGCGCCAGCACGCCCTGGGTGGCGAAGTTGGCGGTGTTGTCGAACCCGGCCACCAAAAGCAGCATCGCGATGGGCAGGATCTCCTCGTCGGTGAGCGAGTCGTCCTTCTCCCGGGCGGTGGCCAGGGCGCTGAGCAGGTCGTCGGCCGGTTCGGCGCGGCGTGCGGCGATCAGCTCGACGAGGTAGGTGTACAGCGCGGCGCCGTGCTCGGCGAGCTCCTGCTCCGACAGGCCGTTGGTGGCCAGCATGACCTGGCTCCAGGCGGTGAACTTGTCCCGGTCGGCGGCCGGGACACCGAGCAGCTCGCTGAGCACCAGGATCGGCACCTGCAGCGTGTAGTCGCGCACCAGGTCGGCCGGCGGGCCCTTGCGCTCCATCGCGTCGAGCAGGTCCTCGGCGAACCGCCGGGTCTTCTCGCGCAGCAGCTCGACGCGGCGCATGGTGAACGCCTTGGCGACCAGCCGCCGCAGCCGGGTGTGCTCCGGCGGGTCGGCGAACTGCATGGTCGTCTTGAGGAAGTCCGGGAACTGGACGGGGTAGGGCACCTCCATGGCGCCGGTGGCGAAGGGCTTGCGCACGAACCTGCGGTCCTCCAGCATCTGCTTGACCGCGGCGTGCCGGTGGATGGCCCACACCTTGCCGCCGAAGGCGTACTGGACCTGCGTCATCGGCCGGTCCTCACGAATGCGGCGCATCTGCTCATGCGCCTTCTCCGGCGACGTCGGCGGGAAGGGGAACTGGGCGGTCGTGTCGGTCACGACGTCCTCCCTGGTCGTGGGTGGGGGTCAGCGGGTGGGGTCGATCTCGGCGCCTGCGGCGTCGCGGATGGTGATGGCCGACATCGGGCACAGCTCGAACGCCTCGGTCACCTCCTCAGCGGGCGCGACCTGCGCGCTGATCGGCGATGATCTGCCGTCGGTGAGGGTGAAGTGCTCCGGCGCGACGGCGACGCACATGCCGTTGCCGACGCAGCGCCGCCGGTCGACCTCCAGGCTCCACTTCTCGGCGGTCACGGGCGGGCCTCCCCGGCGGTGACGGGCACGGCCGCCCGCCAGATCGAGCCCTGGCCCTCGCAGCGCGACTTGCCGGCGTCGAAGACCTCGAACCCGCAGCACAGATACAGCGAGCGCCGGTCGGGACCGCCGAGCACGCACGCCACCGAGTTGCCGGCCTCCTCGGCGGGCACGGTCACCTTGGCGACGACGTCGCCGCCGTCGAGGATGCGGATCGCGCCCGCGCCGGTCGGCTGGGCCACCCAGGCCGCGCCCTCCGCGTCCAGGCACATGCCGTCGGGCAGTTCGGTCACCTCGGCGAACACGCGCCGCCCGGTGACGACGCGGTCCGGGGAGAGATCGAAGGCGGTGATGCGGTTGGCGAACGCCTCGGCGGTGACCAGAGTGGCGCCGTCGGCCGACAGGGCGATGCCGTTGGCGCCCATGACCGCGCCCGCCTCGATCAGGTCGCGGGACGAGCCGTCGGGCTCGACCACGATGATGTAGGACTCCTTGGGGCTCTCCCCCTGGAACAGCTCGAAGCCGAGCTGGGTGACGTAGGCCCGGCCGTGGGCGTCCACCACCATGTCGTTGATCGGGCCGGTGGCGACCTGGCGCAGGTCGGCGTACAGGCCGACCTCGGCGCCGTCGTAGACGAGCACCACGCGCTCGTGCATGGAGTTGACCAGGAGCCTGCCGTCGGGCAGGAACCCGGTGCCGATCAGCACGACGTCCTGCCCGTCCAGGCCCTCGCGGCCGGACAGGTCCAGGAAGACCTCGGCGGTGCCGTCCTCGGCGACCCTCATCACGCGGCGGTTGTACATGTCGGAGAAGTAGAAGGAGCCGTCGTGCCAGCGGGGGCACTCGGTCCAGCTGTAGCCGGTGGTGATGCGCTCCGCGGGATACGTCTGCATGGCTGGTCTCCTGTCGTTGGGGGGTGGGGTCAGCGCCCGGCGATGAGCGCGCCGAGGTGCTCCAGTTGCGCGGCCGGCCCGCCGAGCGCGAACTCGTTCCACTTGCCGGCGAGGAAGTGGCGGTGGACGGGATAGTCGAGGTCGGCGCCGATGCCGCCGTGCAGGTGCAGGGCGGCGTCGAGCACGCGCGCGCCGGCGTCGGCGGCCCACCACTTGGCGATGGCCACCTCCTCGGCCGCGGGCAGCCCCTGCTCTAGCCGCCAGATGGCCTGCCAGGCGGTCAGGCGGATGCCCTCGGTGTCGATGTAGGCGTCGGCGATGCGCTGGGCGACGGCCTGGAAGGTGCCGATCGGGCGGCCGAACTGCTCGCGCTGGGAGACGTAGCCGGCCGTCATGCGCAGGGCCGCGTCGCACGCGCCGAGCTGCCGGGCGCACACGCCGGCCGTGGCGCGCGGCAGCAGCCAGTCCAGCAGCTCCCCGCCCTCGCCCGGGGCTCGCAGCACGTCATCGGCGGCCACGGCCGCGTCCCGCAGGGTCAGCAGGTACGCCGGCTGCCCGCTGATCGTGTCCTGGCGCTCGGCGCTCACCCCCGCCGTGTTCGGGTCGAGGAGGAAGATCCCGGTGCGCCCGCTCGCGTCCGCGGCGGGCACCAGGACGCGTTCGGCGCGGTCGGCGAGCGGGACGAGTGTCTTGACGCCGGTCAGCGTCCAGGATCCGTCCGCGGCGGGGCTCGCGGTGGTGGCCGGGGCGTGCGCGGGGTGGCCGCCGGGCTCGGCGAGCGCGGCCGACAGCAGTGTGCGGCCCGCGGCCAGGCCGGGCAGCAGCCGGGCCTGCTGTTCCGCGGTGCCGAACCGGGCGACCGGCAGCCCGCCGAGCAGGATCGCCTCGTACAGGGGGATGTGCGCGGCCGACGCCGCGACGGCCTCGATGGCCACGCACAGCTCCATGAAGCCGGTCCCGCCGCCGCCGGCGTCCTCCGGCAACGGCAGGCCGATCAGGCCGGCCTCGGCCAGCTCGGCCCAGAGCTTCTCGTCGAACCAGTCGCCGCCGGCGGCGTCCAGCTCGTTGAGCCGCTCGGGCGTGGCGCGGTCGGCCAGGATCTCGCGGGCCAGCTCGCGGACGGCGAGCTGCTGTTCGTCGAAGGTGAAGTCCACAGGGATGCTCCGAAAGGATGGGGGCGGGCGCGTACGGCGCGGTTCAGCGCGGGGAGCGCGGGAGGCCGAGGCCGAGCTGGGCGATGAGGTCGCGCTGGATCTCGTTGGCCCCGCCGATGAAGGTCATCACGTGCGCGGAGGCGGCCCGCTTGCCCAGGCCGCCGTCCAGGACCGCTTCGGGGGCGCCGGGGGCGAGATAGCCGTGCTGCCCGGTGACCTCCGACAGCAGGCGGTTGGCCCGTACGGTGAGCTCGCTGCCGTACACCTTGGCCGCCGAGGCGTCGGCCGGCTGCAGCTCGCCCCGGTCCACGGCGGCGGCCAGCTTGTGGTTGAGCAGCTTGAGGAACTCGATCTCGGCGCGCACCCGGGCCAGGTTGGCGCGCACCCACGGCTGGTCGATGTGCCTGCCGCCGCCGGGGGTGCGCCGCGCCGAGGCCCATGCCACGACCCGCTCCAGTGCCTTCTCCAGGCCGGCGGCCGAGACCAGGGCGACGCGCTCGGTGTTGAGCTGGCCGGTCACCAGCTTCCAGCCGCCGTTCTCCGGGCCGATGCGGTTGGCGACCGGCACGCGTACGTCGTCGAAGCTCACCGCCGCGACGGAGTGCCGGCCCATCGTGCGCAGCCGGGTGGAGGAGATGCCGGGCGCGTGCCGGGGGACGAGCAGGACCGAGATGCCCTTGTGCTTGGGGGCCTCGGGGTCGGTGCGCACGGCGAGCCAGATGTAGTCGGCGGCCTCCATCATGCCGGTCCACAGTTTCTGGCCGTTGACGACGTACTCGTCGCCCTCGCGGACCGCTCGGGTGCGCAGCGAGGCCAGGTCGGTCCCGGACTCGGGCTCGGAGTAGCCGATGGCGAAGTGCACCCGGCCTTCGAGGATGCCGGCGAGCAGGGTGCGCTTGTGCTCCTCGGTGCCGTACGCGGCGATGGCCGGGCCGACGCTGTTGATGGTCAGCAGCGGGGTGGGCACGTCGGCGTAGGCGGCCTCGTCGTTGAAGATGGCCTGCTCCACCATGGTGCGGCCCTGCCCGCCGATCTCCTTGGGCCAGCCGATGCCCAGCCAGCCGTCCTCGCCGAGCCGGCGCACGATCGCGCGGTAGGTCTCGGTGGCCTCCGGGACGGAGTAGCCGTCGCGCAGGGCGTGCCGGACCTCCGGGGTCATGATCTCGCTGAAGTACTCGCGGAGCTCGTCCCGGAGGGCGAGTTGCTCGGGGGTGTAGGACAGACGCACGAATGGTTCCTTCACGTCGATGGTGCCGGGCCGGACGGCCGGCCGGGATGCGACGGCTCGGTAACCCGCACCGTACGAGCGGGTTCTCGGGCGCGTCAATGCTTCAACAAACATTTGTTGCACGATCTTGCGGTGGCTCCGCGCCCGGCTCCGGCTGCGGAAACGGCGGCGCGGCGGTGTATCGTCCGAGCACGATGAGCACGACGAACACCGGGCCGGGCGCGCAGAGCCGCCACGTCACGGCGATCTTGGACGCCGCGACGCGGCGCTTCGCCCAGACCGGCTATCACGGCACCTCCATGCGCGACATCGGCGCCGAGATGGGCATGCACGCGGGCAGCCTGTACGTGCACATCCGCAGCAAGGAGGACCTGCTCGACGCGATCGTCTGGGACATCGCGCAGTCCACCGAGCGGCGGATGGAGGCGGTGCTGGCGGCGGGCGACACGCCGGTGGACAAGCTGCGCACGATCGCCGAGGAGCACCTGCGCTGGGTGGCCGCGAACCCCGACGCCGCCACGGTCTACTTCCACGAGTGGCGTCACCTGAAGGGAGAGCGCCTGGAGCGGGTCAAGGCCGCCCGCGCCCGGTGGACCCGCGGGCTGCGGGACATCATCCAGGCGGGCATCGACGAGGGCGCCTTCAAGCCGATGGACGTGCGCCTGGCCGGGCTCGCGTTCGTCGGCATGCTCAACTCGACCTACCGCTGGCTGCGGCCGGACGGCGACCTGGACACCGCCGAGATCGCGGGCACGTTCATGGACTTCCTGCTCCACGGCTGGGCGGCCGGCTGAGAAAGGCGTCTGGCGTCGCACGGCGGTCAGGCGACAACGCCCTGCGCGCGCAGCGCGTCGATGTCGGAGTCGGTGAACCCGGCGGCGGCCAGCACCTCGCCGGTGTGCTCCCCGGGGCGGGGCGGCGGCTCGGGCATGCCGGCGGGGGTGCGCGCGAAGCGCGGGGCCGGCGCGGGCTGCGGGATGCCGTCCACCCGCGTGAACGCCTGCCGCGCGACCGCGTGGGGGTGCTCCACGGCCTCCACGGGGGTCAGCACCGGCGCGAAGCAGGCGTCCACCTCCTCGAACGCCGCGCACCACTCCTTGAGGGTCCGGGTGCGGAACACCGCCGCCAGCCGCCGCTTCATCTCCGGCCACCTCGCCGCGTCCATCTGCGGCGGCAGGTCGCCGGCGTCCAGGCCGAGGGTGGCGATCAGGGCCTGGTAGAACTTCGGCTCGATCGCCGCCACCGCGACGTGCCTGCCGTCGGCGGTCTCGTAGACGCCGTAGAAGTGGGCGCCGGAGTCGAGGATGTTGGTGCCGCGCCGCTCGCTCCACCGGCCCGCGGCGGCCATGGCGTAGAACGGGGCCATGAGCGCGGCCACGCCATCGACCATGGCCGCGTCGATGACCTGGCCCTGTCCCGACCGCCCGGCCTCCAGCAGCGCGCACACCACGCCGAAGGCCAGCAGCATGCCGCCGCCGCCGAAGTCGGCCACCAGGTTCAGCGGCGGCACGGGTGGGCCGCCGGCCTGGCCGATGGAGTACAGCGCGCCGGTGAGCGCGAGATAGTTCAGGTCGTGCCCGGCCCGCCGCGCCTCCGGCCCGTGCTGCCCCCAGCCGGTCATCCGGCCGTAGACGAGGGCGGGGTTGCGGGCCAGGCACTCGGCGGGCCCGATGCCCAGGCGCTCGGCGACGCCCGGCCGGAAGCCCTCGATCAGCGCGTCGGCGCCGGCCACCAGCCGCAGCACGACGTCCGCGCCCAGCGGGTTCTTCAGGTCGACCTGCACGGATCGACGTCCCCGGGAGAGGGTGTCGGTGCGGTGGCGGTCCGGCCAGCCGGCCCGGCCGCCCGGCATCCGCTCCACTCGGATGACCTCGGCTCCCATGTCGGCGAGCATCATCCCGGCGAACGGGACGGGCCCCTGTCCGGCCACCTCCACCACGCGCCTTCCCCTGAGAGGTCCGGCCATGCCCACCTCCTCGCATTACTGTCGTCCGGAAATATTGTCGTTCCGACACATTAACACGCGAACGGACCCGCCAGGACACCGCCGAGTCCCGGCTTCAGGGCGTGGCTTCAGGGGGTGGCTTCAGGGAGTGAAGGTGTCGCGCAGGGAACGGGCGAAGCGGCCGAGCAGCACGCTGAACTGCTTCAACTCCGCCTCCGGCCAGTCGCGCAGCATCTCGTTGAGCATCGCGATCGAGGTGGCGTCGATGTCGCGCACGGCCTGACGCCCGGCCGAGGTCATCGCCACGGCGACCGCCCGCAGGTCGCCGGCCTCGGTGTGCCTCTCGATCATGCCCGCGGCCTGCAGCCGGGCCAGCACTTTGCTGATGTTGGAGGCGCTGGTGCCCGTCTCCTGGGCGAGCGCGGACGGCCGGGCCGTCCCACCGCCGCGCTGCAGCGTGAGCAGCACGGTCGCCGCCGCGGCGTCCAGTTCGACGCCCGCGCGCGCCAGGATCAGGTCCATCATGCCGACCGCCGTCCAGCGGCCGATGATGAAGCCGAACGAGCTGAGAATCAGCGGGGCCCCCACATCGCCATCCAACGTGCCCGGCTCGCCGGACTCCTCGCCCACGCCTCCTCCTTCGCCGCCCTGCGGGCGGCACGATCGCGTCCGCGTCGCGCCCGCTCGTTCCCGCGTCCGGCTCTTCCCTGTCCGGGCGACGCGCATTACGCTGTCGTTCCGACATTGTTTCCGGGCGACAGTATAGCTGGCGCCCTGCCGCGCGCCCGGGGCGCGCATGTCCCGAGCATACTCAGCCGGCGATCAAGCCGATCGGACGCGCCGGCGTCGCCGTGTCCCGTACCACCGAAGTGTCCCGTACCACCGAAAAGGAGCCGCAATGGCCGATCCACCCGCCGAACCCCTGCTCGCGGATCTGCGCGTCGTGGAGGTCTCCCGCGGCATCGCGGGGGCGTACGCGGGCAGGACGCTGGCCGACTGCGGCGCCGAGGTGATCCTGGTGGAGCCCTCGGGCGGGCATCCTCTGCGCCGCGACCCGCGCACCGGTTCCGGTGACCGGCCACTGTTCGCCTTCCTGAGCGCGGGCAAGAAGACGGTCACCGGCGACGTCGGCGCACTCGCCGTGGGCGCGGACATCCTCATCCGCGAATGGGACGACGCGCCCACCCCCTCCCCCGCGCCGGACGTGCCGGTGACCGTGGACATCTCCCCCTGGGGCGGCGGCGGCCCGTGGTCGGGACAGGGCAGGCCGTGGACCGACTTCACCCTCCAGGCCGAGTGCGGCTCGCTCCGGCTGCGCGGGGTGCCCGACTCCTACCCGCTGATGGCGGGCGGCCACCCGGCCGAGTGGGTGGCCGGGGCGCTGGCCGCCGCGGGCGCGCTGGCCGCCGTCCGCGGAGGTGCGCGCGCCCGCCTCGACATCTCCCTCCTGGAGGTGAACGCCTACGTCACGAACCTGTTCGTGGACGCCATGTCCGCGCTGAGCGGGGCGAGCCGCGAGCCGGTGGTGATGCGCCGGCGGCTGACCCCCTCCGTGGAGCCGACCGCGGACGGCTGGGTCGGGTTCAACCTCGCCTCGGCGCAGCAGCTCCAGGACTTCCTGATCCTCATCGAGCGTCCCGACCTCCTTGAGGACGAGGAACTGCTCACGCACACCGGCCGCTACGCCCGGGAGAAGGAGTGGACCGAGGTGGTGCGCTCCTGGACCCGCCGGCACACCACGGCGGAGATCCTGGAGCGAGCGGGCCTGTTGCGCATCCCGGCCTCGCCGGTGCACAACGGCATGAGCATCCTGGACGACCCGCACACCGTCGCCCGCGGCTTCTACGTCCCCGACGCCACCGGCGCCTTCCGGCATCCGGTGGTCCCGTTCCTGTTCGACGGACGCAGGCCCGAGGCGTCCCGCGAGCGCACGCCCGAGAACCGCCCCCGCCCGCGGACCCGGCCCGCGGCGGGCCTGCCCCTGGCCGGCCTGCGCGTCCTGGACCTGGGCACCTGGTGGGCCGGCTCGTTCACCGCCACGCTGCTCGCCTCCCTGGGCGCCGACGTCATCAAGATCGAGTCACCCCGGCGCATCGACGGCGCCCGGGTGCTGGGCGGTGACCCGTCGGCCGACCTGTGGTGGGAGCGCGGCTACTTCTTCCTCGGCATCAACCACAACAAGCGCGCGATCACCCTGGACCTGACCGATCCGGCGGGCCTGGACGTGCTGAAGAGGATGATCGCGGACGCGGACGTGCTGCTGGAGAACTTCGCCCCGCGCGTCATGGAGAACCTGGGCCTGGACTGGGACGGCGTGCGAGCGCTCAACCCGTCGATCGTCATGCTGCGCATGCCCGCGTTCGGGCTGACCGGCCCGCTGCGCGACCGGGTCGGCTACGCGCAGACCGTCGAGCAGTACTCGGGCCTGTGCTGGACGACCGGCTACCCGGGCGGGCCCCCGGTCAACCCGAGCGGCCCCGCCGACCCGATGGGCGGCGCGAACGCCGCGGTGGCCCTGCTCGCCGCGCTGCACCGCCGGGCCGCCACCGGGCGCGGCATGCTCGTGGAGGCCCCGCTCGCCGAGGCGGCCCTGACCATGGCCGCCGAGCAGGTCATCGTGGCCACCGCGACGGGCACGGCCCCGGGCCGCGAGGGCAACCACGCGCCGGGCGTCGCGCCGCAGGGCGTCTACCGGTGCGAGGGCGCCGAGAGCTGGCTGGCCGTCTCGATCGAGACCGACGAGCAGTGGGCCGCGCTGCGCGAGGTCGTGGGCCTCCCCCGCTGGCGCGAGGACCGCGGGCTGGACGCGTACGCCGGGCGCAAGGCCCAGGAGGACCTTCTGGACCGCGAGCTGGAGACGTGGGCGGCCACCCGCCGCGCCGAGGACGCGGCGGCGGAGCTGCTGCGCGCCGGCGTCCCGGCCGCGGTCGCGGCCGATCCCCGCTTCATCCACGACCACCCCCAGATGAGCGGCCGGGGGATGTTCGAGGAGATCGACCACCCGGTCGCCGGGAAGATCCTGTTGCCGGTGATCCCCTTCCGCTACGACGGCGTCGAGCGCTGGTCGCGCCTGGCCCCGCCCACCCTCGGCCGGGACAACCGCGAGGTGCTGAGCGAGGTCGCCGGCCTCTCCCCCGCCGAGATCGACGACCTGGTGGCCCGCGGCGTCTGCGCCACCCGCCCCTGACCCCCAATCCGAAGGAGATCCCATGAGCACGCTGGACTTCACCGGCCGCGTCGTGATCGTCACCGGCGCGGGCCGCGGCATCGGCCGGGCGTACGCGCGGCTGTTCGCCGAGCGCGGCGCCTCGGTCGTGGTCAACGACCTGGGCGGCGACACCGACGGCGCCGCACCCTCCGCGGGCCCGGCCGAGGAGACCGTGACCGCCATCGAGAAGGCCGGCGGCACCGCCGTGGCCAGCACCGCCTCCGTCGCCACCGAGGAGGGCGCCGCGTCCGTCGTCGCCACGGCGCTGGACGCCTTCGGCCGGATCGACGCGGTGGTCAACAACGCCGGCAACTTCCGCATCGGCCCGTTCGACGAGCTGCCGCTCACGACGTATCAGGCGTTCCTGGACGTGCACTACCTGGGCAGCCTCATGCTGGCCCGCGCCGCCTGGCCGCACCTGGTGGCGAGCGGGCAGGGGCGGATCGTGAACACGGTCTCGGCCGCGCTGCTCGGCGTGCCGGACATGGTGCACTACGGCTCGGCCAAGGGCGCGGTGTACGGCCTGACCCGCAACCTCGCCGTGGCCGGCGCGCCGCACGGCGTCAAGGTCAACGCGGTCGCCCCCGGGGCCGCGACGCGCATGGTGGAGCTCACCGGCGACACCCTGCCGCCCGGCACGATCGAGTACATGCGCGAGCACATGCCGCCGGAGCTGGTGGCGCCGGTCGCGGCGTACCTGGCGCACGAGAGCTGCCGCGTCACCGGCGAGGTGCTGAACGCGGCCGGCGGCCTGGTCACCCGGATGGTGATGCTGAACTCGCGCGGCATCCACGACCCGGCCCTGACCCCCGAGACCGTGGCCGGCCGCCTGGACGAGATCCTCGACATGACCGACGCCCAGGTGGCCCCGCTCACCGTCCCGGACCCCGGGACCGTGATCACCTGACGCCGCTCCGCGGGCCGGCAGCCGCGGACGCCTCTCACCCGGCTCCCTTCGGCCCCTCCCGTTCACCGGGACACCGAAGGGGCCGGCCCGCGCGAATCCCTAGCATCGGCCCCACCGCCGCCCGTACACGAAGGGGACGACCGGACATGCCATCTGCCGATGTCATCCGCGAAGCCGTGGCCCGTTATCTCAAGGCCGTGGCCGACGGCACGGCCGGCGACATCGCGGCCTGCTACGCCGAGGACGCGACGCTCGAAGACCCGGTGGGCAGTGAGCCGCGGCGCGGTCGCGCCGCGATCAGGGAGTTCTACGCGGCGATCGAGACGTCGAGACGGCACACCGAGCTGATCGCCCTCCGCGTCGCCGCCGGCAGCGCCGCCTTCCACTTCCTCGTCCGCACCGAGCTGCCGGATCAGACCATCGACGTGGCGCCGATCGATGTGATGACCTTCGACGAGGACGGCCGGATCACCTCCATGCGTGCGTTCTGGAACCCGGACGACATGGCTGTGCGGAGGCACGGTCAGGACGGGTGAACGGCCCCCGGGCCACCAGGGAGCGCGAAGGGATCGGCTGACCACCTCCGCGCGCGGGTGGCCCAGCCCTGCGGAAGCCGCGGACATGTCCGCGGCTTCCGCTTCCGTGCGACAGCCCATGTCGGCGGCGAAGCGTTCGCGATCGTCGTGGTGACGTGCGGCCCGCGACTCCTCGATGCCGTCTCGCGCACGAGGCTCCCCGGCCGCCGTCCGGGCGGTCGGCGGCGCCGCGGTGCGCTGCGCTCCCGGCAGGGGCGGCGATACCGCACGCCGATGTTCTCCGCGGACGGCGCCCTCGGAGGACGGGCCACCCCCTGGGTTGCACCGGGTGTAACCCGAGCCCGCATTACTTGCGCGCGTAAGTAGCGTGTGGTTAACATCCGGGACACATCTCACCCCTTCGAAACCACGGGGTCCCCCATGAGTGCAAGCGCACCGGCAGTCTCCCTCCCACCCAAGGTCAGCCCGACCTACATCTGGCTGATGGTCCTGGCCCAGTTCGGGGTCTTCATGGCGTTGACCACGCCGCTCGCCATCTCCCTGTCGATCCGGGTCGCCCAACTCGCTCCCGGCCAGGAGCAGTACCTCGGCTACATCACCGGCGTCGGCGCGCTGGTCCCGATCCTGACCGGGCCGCTGATGGGCACGTTGAGCGACCGCACCCGCTCCCGCCTGGGCCGCCGCCGGCCGTTCATCGTCGGCGGCATGATCGTGGGCGTCGTCTCCCTGATCGTGATGGCACTGGCCCCGAGCATCCTCGTCCTCGGGCTCGGCTGGGTGCTGGCCCAGTTCGGCTGGGGCAGCACGCTGGGCGGTCTGCTCAGCTCCCAGGCCGACCGGCTGCCGGAGGAGCAGCGCGGCAAGGTCGCCGGGCTGAGCGGCTTCGCCGCGCTGGTCGCGCCCGTGGTGGGCGTGATGCTGGCCGGAACCCTGTCGGGCAAGGCCCTGATGCTGTTCCTCGTCCCCGGCGCCGTCGGCGTGCTGTCGGTGGTCCTGTTCGCCTGGCTGGCCGGTGAGGCCGACAGCAGGGACCTGCCCGCCGCCGAGCCGTTGACCTTCCGGTCGCTGCTGCTGAAGTACACCTGGAGCGTGCGGCGCTTCCCCGACTTCTCCCTGAACTGGCTGGGACGCTTCGCCTTCTACTTCGGTCTGAGCCTGAACACCACCTTCACCGCCTTCTTCTTCGCCTCCCGGCTGGGGGTGGGCGTGGAGCAGGTGGCGGGCACGATCGCGGCGGTCGCCGGCCTCGGCGTACTGGCCACCGCGGGCGGGGCGCTGGGCGGCGGGTTCCTGTCGGACCGGCTGCGCCGTCGCCGGGTGTTCGTCCTGGCCGCCGGAGCGATCTACGCGCTGGGCACGGTGACGATGGCGCTGTCGTCGAGCGTGCCGCCGCTGTTCGCCGGGTCGCTCATCTGCTCGGTGGGCCTGGGCATGTTCTCGGCCGTGGACCAGGCGCTCGCGCTGGACGTGCTGCCCGAGCGGGACACCGACGCGGGCCGCTACCTGGGTGTGTTCGGCTTCGCCGCCTCGCTCCCGCAATCCGTCGCGCCGTTCGTCGCGCCCGTCTTCCTCGCCGTCGGCGCGAGCGGCGCGGAGAAGAACTACACGCTGCTCTACCTCGTCGCCGCCGCCTGCACCCTGCTCGGTGGCCTGGTCATCCTCCGTATCAAGTCCGTCCGCTGAGGAGCTCGCCTTGATGTCGTTCGTCACCGCGCCGTTTCCCGCCGAGGCGCCCTACTTCCGGCGCGAGTTCACCTGTGACCGGCTGCCCGACCATGCCCGCCTCCAGGTGACCGCGCTGGGCATCGTCGAGCCCTACCTGAACGGCACCCGGGTGGGCGATGAGGTGCTGGCGCCCGGCTGGACGTCCTACCGGCACCGGCTCCAGGTCAGCACCCATGACGTCACCCACCTGATCCGCTCGGGAGCCAACGCCCTGGG
Source organism: Thermocatellispora tengchongensis (assembly GCF_014202315.1). Lineage (GTDB taxonomy): Bacteria > Actinomycetota > Actinomycetes > Streptosporangiales > Streptosporangiaceae > Thermocatellispora > Thermocatellispora tengchongensis. The sequence goes on from NZ_JACHGN010000033.1 coordinate 39,749, forward strand.
CGCGATCGTCGGCGAGGGCTGGGCCGCCGGACGCCTCGGCTTCGAGGGCAGAAGACACCACTACACGAAGCGGCCGGCGCTGTACATGCGACTGGAACTCACCTACGGCGAGCAGACAGTGGTCATCGCCACCGACGAACAGTGGCGGGCGGGCACCGGCGCGGTGCTGGCCGCGAGTCTGTACGACGGCGAGACCTACGACGCCCGGCGGGAGCCGCGGGGCTGGAACCTGCCGGGGTTCACCGGCACCTGGGCACGGGTGGAGCCCTTCGAGTGGGACCTCGGCACCCTGGTGCCCACGGTCGCCACCCCGATCCGCCGGATCGAGGAGCTGACCCCGGTGGAGACCGTCATCAAGGACGGCAAGACGATCGTCGACTTCGGGCAGAACATCTCCGGCTGGGTACGGCTCACCGTCACCGGCCAGGCCGGGCAGAGCGTGACGATCCGCCACGCCGAACTGTTGAAGGACGGCGAACTGGACGTCGAGACCCTGCGCACGGCCAGGTCCACCGATCGCTACATCCTGCGCGGCGGCGGCCGGGAGGTCTGGGAGCCCCGCTTCACCTTCCACGGCTTCCGCTACGCCGAGATCGACGGCCCCTTCGAGGAGGTCGAAGCGGTGGTGGTGCACAGCGACATGCGCCGCACCGGCTGGCTGGAGACCTCCCACGAGCTGCTCAACCGCCTGCACGCCAACACCGTCTGGTCGATGCGCGGCAACTTCGTCGGCCTGCCGACCGACTGCCCGCAACGCGACGAGCGCCTCGGCTGGACCGGCGACCTCAACGCCTTCGCCCCCACCGCCGCCTTCCTGTACGACGTGCGCGACGTCCTCGGCTCCTGGCTGCAGGACCTGGCCGCCGAGCAGCGCGAAAAGGGCTACGTGCCCTGGGTGGTGCCCGACGTGCTGTCCACCCCGTCCTCCCCCACCGCCCTGTGGAGCGACGTGGCGGTCAGCCTGCCCTGGGTCCTGTACCAGGAGTACGGCGACACCGAGATCCTCAGACGCTGCTACGACTCCATGGCCGCCTTCATCCGCGACGTCGAGACCCGGCTCGACGACAACGGGCTGTGGAGCAGCGGCTTCCAGTTCGGCGACTGGCTCGACCCCGACGCACCCCCGGACAACGCCGCGGGCGGCAAGACCGACCGGCACCTGGTGGCCGCCGCCTACCTGGCCAAGACCACACGCGAGATGGCCGACACCGCCCGCATCCTCGCCACCGCCGACGCCGGACACTTCGCGTCATTGGCCGAAAGGACACGCGACGCCTTCCGCGCCGAATACGTCACCAAGAACGGCCGGGTCGCCGGCGAGAGCACCACCGCCTACGCCCTGGCCATCTGCTTCGACCTGCTCGACCCCGGCCAGGAGGCCCATGCCGGCGCGCGCCTGGCGCAACTGGTCGCCAAGGCCGGCTTCAAGATCTCCACCGGCTTCGCGGGAACCCCGTTGGTCCTGCCCGCCCTCACCAAGACCGGCCACCTGGAAGAGGCCTACCTGCTGCTCCTGGAGACCGGCTGCCCCTCCTTCCTCTACCCGGTCACCATGGGCGCGACCACGATCTGGGAACGCTGGGACGCCATCCGCCCCGACGGCACCCTCAACTCCACCGGCATGACCTCGCTCAACCACTACGCCCTCGGCGCGGTCTGCGACTGGCTGCACAAGACCGTCGGCGGCCTGGCCCCGCTCGAACCCGGCTACCGGCGCATGCGGATCGCCCCCAAACCCGGCGGCGGCCTCACCCACGCCACCCTCACCCACACCACCGTCCACGGCCAGGTACGCATCGGCTGGCGCCTGACCCGCCGGTTCACCCTCGACGTGACCATCCCCGACGGCACCCACGCCCTGGTCGAACTGCCCGACGGCACGACCGCCGAGATCACCGGCGGCAGCCACTCCTTCGGCTGCGACCTGCCCGGCAAGGACGGCCCGCCCGAGCCGTACACCATGGACACCCCGCTGAAGACGCTCGCCGGGGACCCGGCGGTGTGGCGGGCGGTTACGGAGGCGTTCGCCAAGCACTTCCCCGGCATCCCCCTCGACGGCACCGCCCCCGAGGCCGCCACCTACTCCCTCAACAACGTGCTCGGCTTCGTCCCCGGCGCGTCGGAGGAACTGGCGAACGACCTGAAGACCGCACTGGAAGCATGATCAGGGCAAGGCTGGAAGCCGATCAAGCGCACGGTCCAACAGGGCCAGGATCGCATCGTCGTCGGCCTGGCCGAGGAGACGCTCGGTGCGCAAGCCCTCGACAAGGCAGAGCAGTTCCCGGGCGTCGGCGTCGGCATCGGACACGCCGGCCCGCCGGAACTGATCGGCCACCAGGGTATGCAGCAGCGCGTACTGCTCGCGGAAAACGGCCGCGAGATCCGGGTCGGCCGCGGCGCGGGCCGTGAAGGCCGCGGCCAGCCTCGCCTCGACGGCACGCTCCTCGTCCAGCGGGAGCAACTCCAGCGCGATCGCGCGCAGCACCCGATGGGGTGGCGAGGGCTGCGGCGCGCCGGCCGCCCGCGCCGAGAGCCGCTCGGCCAGACGACGTCCATGATGCCGCAGCGCGAACAGCAGCATCTCGTCCTTGGTGGTGAAGTGATGCTGGATCGCCCCGGTGGTCACTCCGGCCTCTGCCGCGACCTGCCGCAGACCCAGCCCGTCCGGCCCGCCGCGGCTCAGCACACGGCCGACCGCTTCGGCGATCGCGGCCTGGCGCCGCGACGGGTCCAATCGAGTCCTCACGGTTCCCCTCCCATACATTACGATCGTAATGTAGCGGAGGTCCCGCGAAGTGGAGCCCTGCGTGCATGTGAGCGGATTCGTCAACGACTCGGCGCGAGAGCGGTTCTTCGCGCTGTACGAGCAGGCCATGCGGACCTGGCCGGAACACACCCGCCAGGACGTGGAAACCTCCTTCGGCCCCACCGCCACCTACCGGGCGCATGCCGGCACGGGGCCACCGGTGATACTTCTGCACGGAGGCAAGGCCACCTCGGCGTCCTGGGCCCACCTCGTGCCCACGCTGACCCCGTACGGCACCGTCTTCGCCATCGACACCCTCGGCGATGCCGGCGCCAGCATCCAGCAGCGCCCGCTGACCGACGCGCACCAGCGCGCGCAATGGCTGGATGAGGTCCTGGCAGGACTCGGCTGCGACCGCGCCCACCTGATCGGCTTGTCCTACGGCGGCTGGATGGCACTCAACCAGGCCGTACACCGGCCATCGCGGGTCGCCTCGGTGACAGCTCTCGAACCGGCCAGGGCCCTCACCCCCATCCGCGCCGGCTTCTGGCTCCGCCTGATCTCCACGACGCTCACCGGCTCCACCGCAGCCGCGGTCCGCTACCTGGCCTGGTGCCGGGCGGGACGCCTCCCGCAGCCGCCGATGCGAGACCTGCTGGTGTCGGCGATGCTGGATCACCGGCAGCGAGCCGTCTGTCCCCCTCAGCCTCTGACCAACGGCCAACTACGCGCCATCACCGCGCCCACCCTGGTGATCCTCGGCGGACGCAGCCCGGTCCACAACGTCCAGCGCGCGGCGGACCGCACGCGCAGGCTGCTCTCCTCGGCCCGGGTAGAGATCGTGGCGGACGCCGGCCACGGGCTACCGGCCGATTCACCCGAAGCGGTCGGCCGGTTGATCCGCTCGTTCCTACGGGACGTCTCCTCGACCGCTTGAACACCAAGCTCTTTCGAAGATCGTCCTCAGCGGTGAATCAGGGTGGAAAGCACCTCCTGGCGCACGCACGCCGCGCCGTACGCGGTGCGCCCGGCACCGCCGGCGGAGAACCGCGCTCTGGGTGAGCGGGGCATCGCTCACGAGGCGGTGCCGGATTCGGCGTCCGTGGGAGTGTGGGGACGGTAGGAGACCTCGCGCACCACGACCTCGCCGGCGACCGGCTCGACGCCGAACGTGCGACCGGTGAAGCCGCCGGCCACTTCGGTTGACAGGTAGCGTCCGTCGAACGCGCCGAGAACCTGGGGCGTCCCGTCGGCGGCCAGGACGGCCAGTTCCACGACGTCGGGCTCCGGCGGTGGCATGGGGCCGGCCGCCGCGGGTTCCCGGACCGAGATGCGCAGCCTCACCCCATCGCCCGGGGGAACCGGCACCCGCGCGATCGTCGTGCGGGCCGGTCCGACGACCACGGTGGCCTCGACCGTCTCGGCGTCGGCCGTGAGCCCATACCAGTGGGAGCCGTCGATGCCGACGATGAAGCGCCCGGTGCCCCTGGAGGTGTCGAGCCGGGCCTCCGCTGTCCACTCAAGGTCCCGCGCACGCGCCGCCAGCACCGGCCTCGGGTCGCCCTCGGCGGGCGCCGTCAGCACGAGGCGGCCGGGCGCCTGCCACGTGGTGAACGTGTGCGGGAACAGGTTCGGCGACACCCAACGCCGGTCGAGCTCGAAGGAGTCGAACCGATCGACGAAGGAGTGGTCCGGCGGCACCGGGGCGAAGCGCCCCTCATCGACCACAGGCCAGCCGTCGACCCACTCCACGCCCGCGATGAACGTCTCACGGCCGTTGACGTGGAACATCGGGGTCTGGCCGCGGGGGCGTACCCCGAGATACACCATGGCCCACGAGCCGTCGGCCAGTTGGACGAGGTCGGCATGGCCGGTGTTCTGCACGCGATGACCCGAGCTGCGATGGGTGAGGATCGGATTGGCCGGCGCCGCCTCGAAGGGTCCATCCAGCGAACGGGAACGCGCGATGGTGACCGCATGCCCCCGCTCCGTACCGCCTTCCGCGAGCAGCAGGTACCACCAGCCGTCACGTCGGTAGAGGTGCGGGCCCTCCGGGTAGGCCAGCCCGGTGCCGTTCCAGAGCGACTTCGGCGGGGCGAGCATCGCGCCCGTCGCGGGGTCGATCGGCGCGCTGATGATTCCGGTCAGCTCAGGCGCGGTCGATGCCCAGGTGAGGTGGCATATCCCGTCCTCGTCCCAGACCAGGTCCGGGTCGATCCCGATGGCGCCGTCCACGTAGACCGGCTCCGACCATGGCCCCGCGGGGTCATCGGCCGAGACGATCATCTGGCCGCGGTGGATTTCCACCACGTTCGTGGTGACAAGCCAGAACCTCCCCCCGTGGTGGCGAAGCGTCGGTGCGTACACTCCCGTGCTCGCGGGGGCGGCACGCACGTCCAACTGCTCGGGACGCTGCAGCGCGTTGGTCACCAACGTCCAGCTCACCAGGTCGGTGCTGCGGTGGATCGGCACGCCTGGCGCGTACTCGAAGCTGGAGTTGGCGATGTAGTACGTCTCTCCCACCCGGCAGATGGTCGGGTCGGGGTAGAACCCCGCGATGATAGGTGTCGTCGTCACCTGTGGCTCTTTCTATCGGGTTATGCGGGGCGGGCGGCGGGCGGGCGGCCTGTCGCAGGGCGGGCCGATGCCGCCGCCCTACCGCCGAGTGGATTCGCGGGCCACGATGGTCGCGTGCAGGTCGGGGGGCGTCTCGGGCAACGGCCGGTCCTCGGCCGCGTGCAGGGCCAGGTTGGCGAGGTAACGGCCCAGGCCGACGCTGTCGATGCTGACGCTGGACAGCGACGGGTAGAGCATGCTCGCCATCGGCGTGTCGTCGTGACCGATGACGGCCAGGTCACCGGGGACGGACAGGCCGGCGCGTTGCGCGGCGGCCACGGTCATCGCGGCGATGTCGTCATTGAAGGCGGCCACGGCGGTGACGCCATTCGCGTGCCATTCCCGTACGGCTCGTGCCACGCTGCCATCGAGATGATCGACCGGACGGACGTCGAGGGGGTCGAGGCCGAGCCGGTCGGCTGCCTGCCGCGCCGCTTCCACCCGTCCTTCCGACAGCAGGGAGAAGCGCTCATTGGTGCTCGTCGCGAAGGCGAGCCGCCGGTGCCCCAGTTCGTGCAAGTGCGTGATCTGCAGGCGAGTGCCCGCGGTGAGCGTCGCCGACGCCAGGGCGGACCGCTCCTGCTGCACCTGAGGAAGGATCTTGGTGATGCCGCTGGCCTGCATGGAGCTGCGCTCGGCGGCGGTGATGGGCGTCCAGGAGATGACGACGTCCGGGTTGAGCAACTCCCACAGGGGCCGGGCGTGCCCCCTTTCGTGGCGGGTGTAGGTCACCAGGGCGTAGCCCGCCTCGTCGAGGATTTGGGAGGCCGTCTCCAGGTTCTGGCGCAGGCTGTGCTCCATGGGCCAGTCCGGCAGCACCAGCAAAATGATCATGCTGCGCCCTCTGGCGAGCGCCTGGGCGGTCCGGTGCGGCCGGTAGCCCAGACGCGCGGCCTCGGCCAGGACGCGCTCACGCGTGGCGGCGGGGATGCTCTGGCCCGGGGTGTTGTTGAACACATAGCCCACGGTGGCGCGGGACAATCCAAGCGAGCGGGCGACATCCGTTGCGGTGACACGCCTGTTTCGCTGCGTCACGAGAACTTCACCTCTGCCTGCGATAGGGCTTGCACGCGCAAGCCCTATCACTATCTCATGGAATCATCCATCGCCCGCAAATCGCGGGGTCCATCAGTCCTCTTCGGAGAGTGTCAGGCGCCACTGCCAGGCGTATTCGCGCCGGGGCAGCCGATACGCGGGCAAAGTGTCGGGGCCCAGAAGTCCGGTGCCGACGCCGCGATGAGCGATGTCGAGATGGACGACGGTCTTGCGGCTCGGCCGCAGTTCCCACCAGTGTGCCGCCGCCTCCAGCTCGCTGATCGCGTAACGGCTCACGGTCATGTGCAGGGGCGTCGCGTGCACGGTTCGCACGGTTCCGGCCGGGCCGGACAGGCGTAGTTCGGTGACCTCCCCGCGGCCACCGTTCTCCTGCGGTTTCAGATACGGCACGGCGAGATCGCCGATGGGGCTCTCCCACGCGCCGAGCAGGGCCGAGGCTCGGCGGTCGGGGTAGTTCTCCCACGGCCCCAGCCCCACCCATCGGGCCTGTTCGAAGCCGTCCACGAGCTCGAACTCCATGCCCACGCGCAGCCCGTCGCCGACGGCATCGGGCAGCGTCACATGCTCGGCCAACAGGTAGTCTCCCTGGTCCAGGACCGTGACGGTGCGGGTGTGCACGACCTCGTCACCGAAGGCCGCGCGGTACCGGATGGTGGCCGTCCCGGCGTCGGCGCGGACATCGATGGGCGTGAGCTGGAAGAAACCGGATCGGACGAACCGGTTGTCCAGGGCGAACGACTGGTCGTTGTCGGTCAGGGCCCGCCACAGGCACAGTTGCGGCCCACGGCGCAACAGCGGATGACGCACTTCGGCGTGTGCGGTGCCGGTGTCACGGGGAAGGCGCGGCAGCCTGCGGGGGAAGGTGACCTGATGGGCGGAGACCTCTGTGCCCGCCGGCGCCCACACGGCGTCCCGGCGCGTACGCACGCTCACGGTGAGCGCCAGGGCCGTGCCGAGCAGCGCACGGATCGAATCCGGCACGTCGATGATGGCCTCCGCACCTGGCGCCGCCGGCGGCGCGGGGAGCGTGACCGCGCCCACCGGCCCGTCTTCGGTCTCCACCTGCAGCCGCAGGTCGTAGGCACCGAGGTCGGCGAAGGTCTGCCGGTTGCGCAGCCGTAACGTACCGGCCTGGGCCTCCTCCGCGCCGGAGGTGATGCGGATCGGGCTGAACAGGCCGCGCGCCTCGTACAGCGCGGGCTTGGGGGTGAGGTCGGGGAAGACCACGCCGTTGAGGAGCGTGACGCCGTCGTTCGGCTCGTCGCCGAAGTCGCCGCCATAGCGGTACCGGCCGTCGCCGTCGGGGTCGAGCGCGTGGTCCTTGAATTCCCAGATGAAGCCGCCTTGCAGGCCCGGCAGGTTCTCGAACAGCCGCCAGTACTCGGCCAGTCCGCCGGTCGAGTTCCCTTGCGAGTAGGCGTACTCGCACAGGATGACCGGCCGGTCCGCTCGCGGATCGGCGGAAAAGGCCGTGAGGGCCTCGAACGAGGGATACATCGGGCAGACCAGGTCGCTGGCCGCGTGGCCGGCATGCCAGTCCCTGGCGATCGCGCCTTCGTAGTGCAACGGCCGTGTCGGATCGACGGCGCGCACCCACGCGGCGGCGGTATCGTGGCTGGGCCCGTAACCGGTCTCGTTACCGAGCGACCAGATGATCAGCGAGGGATGGTTACGGTCGCGCAGCACCATCCGGGAGACCCGCTCGACGAACTCGGGCAGGTAACGCGGATCGTGGGCGAGCGTGGTGGTGAAGGCGTGCCCCTCGATGTCGGCCTCATCGACCACGTAGAAGCCGATCTCGTCGCACAGGTCGAGGAAGACCGGGTCGTTGGGATAGTGCGAGGTACGGATCGCGTTCACGTTGAACCGCTTGAGCAGGGACAGTTCCGCCAGCATCAGCTCCCGCGAGATGACGCGGCCGGTGCGCGGGTCCACATCGTGGCGGTTGACTCCCTGGATGAGCACGCGTTCGCCGTTGACCAGCAGGTCACGCCCCTCGATGCGTACGCGGCGGAAACCGATGCGCAACCGCGCCGTGTCCACGGTCTCGCCCGCGGGCGAGACCAACTCGACCAGCAGCTCTTCCAGATGCGGTGTCTCGGCCGTCCAGGGGGCGACCTCAAGGGCGTCGAGTGTGAGGACCGCGGTGCCCGCCTTCTCCCGCGGCGGCATCATGCCATCGGCCGCCGGGCGCAGTTCCTCGGCGATGGGAGCGCCGGCCGCGCGCAGGCTGAGCAGATCCATGAGCCCGTCGGGGAGGCCCAGCGGCTTGGGCCGCTTCGAGCGATCGGTCAACGGCGGCGCGAAGGCGGGCTCCACCACGCGCGGGCTGATTCCGCGTGTCTCCGTCCGGCCGAGCACCTCGATCCGTGCCGACCACGCGACCTCGTGCAGATGGTCCAGTCCGGCCGTGGCCACCGTCACTTTCAAGCTTCCGCGCCCGGCCTCGTAGTCCGCCACCACGGCCACGTCACGCAGGTGCACCTCCGGCACGGTGTAGAGGAACACCGATCGGGACAGGCCGGCCTGCCACCAGTGGTCCTGGTCCTCCAGGTAGGTGACCGCCGACCATTTGGCGATCTGGAGCTCGATCGTGTTGGAGCCCGCTATCACGGCGTCGGTGATGTCGAACTCGGCCGCGAGATGCGAGTCGGTGCTGGTCCCGACGGGGTGGCCGTTGACGGTGACGCTCAGGTGACCTTCGGCGGCGCCGACGTGCAAGATCGTCCGGCGCCCCGGTTGTGGCGTCAGTTCCACGGTCCGCCGGTAGACACCGGTTGGATTGTGCTCCGGGACCGCGGGAGGCACCTCGTCGAACGGCATCGCGACGTTGAGATAGTGCGGCGGATCGGCCTTCTCCCGCATCGTCCACAGTTCCGGCACCTCCACGCTCTTCCACTCCTGCTCATACGGCAGGAGCCGGAACTCCCACGTCCCGTCGAGGACGATGTCGGGCGTACGGCGCAGCGCCCCCATGGGCAGGCGTTTCACGGATGCTACTCCTCAGTAAGCGTGCGGGCGTGGACGCGCATGCGGTTCGCCGCGGGACAAGGCGATCCTTCTGACAGTCGGGCCGGTGGAAGCACCGATCAACGGTGGCGGACCGGCTCGTCCGGGCCCGGATCGGTCGCCCCACGACGCAAGCCCGTGCTCCTCGTGCTCCTCGTGCTCCTCGCGGGAGACGAGGCCCCAACTGTAGGCAGATGAACTTACGCGCGCAAGTACTTGTGCGTGAAAGTTGAGGGGGCTACCGTACCGGCAAGCTTGCGCGCGAAAGCGCCCGGAAATGGTGGAGTAACGATGGCGGCCAGTCCTCACCACAACGCGCCGGAGGGGACGTCGGACTCACCCGTTCTCGACCGTCACCCGCGCATCCCGCCCGCCCCAAGGACACCGCGAATCATGAAGGCCGGTCCGATCCAGGGTGCCGTCCCCATGGACCTCGTTGACTTCGGTGCACGGACAAAGCCATCGGTTCGCGCCGGCGTGGGGGCCAGGCGGCGAGCTGGGACCCGGCGATCGGCAAGAAGGTGCGCCGGATCGCGCACCACGTTCGAAGAGACGACGACGGAGTCAGACAATGACCACCCAACATCCGGACCGTGGCACCAAGCTTCCGACGGATACCGCTGATGACCCCGGTCCGAACGGTCCTGTCGTCACCGGCGTCCAGCCCGAACCGCCGCGCGCGTCGAAGTGGCTGATCTTCGTCTACACGATCACGATGTTCGCGGGCAGCTTTGCCCTGCTCACCCCGACCCTCTTCGCCGTCGCCTACAAGGTGCAGCAGGTGGATCCGCAGGGGAAGGAGACGGCCCTCGGCGTCATCGTCGCGGTCGCCGCCGTGATCAATCTGCTGGCCGGGCCGCTGTGCGGCGTCCTGTCCGACCGGACCCGGCTGCGGTGGGGGCGACGACGCCCCTGGATCGTCGCGGGCATCATCATCTGCGCGGGCAGCGGCCTGCTCATGGCTCTGGCCACCACCACGGTGTCGATCGGCATCGGCTGGGCCGTCTACACCGTCGGCCTGGCGTGCGCGTTGGGCGCCATGAACCCCGTACTCGCGGAGACGATCCCCTCCGGCCAGCGCGGAACGGTCGGCGCCCTGGTGGGGGTCGGCGGCCAGCTCGCGGGCGTGGCAGGCACCCTCGTCGGAAGCATGCTCACCGGCGATCCGCTGCTGCTGTTCCTCCTTCCCGTCGCCGTGCTGGCGGTCCTGTTCGTCGTGTACGCGGTCACCATCCCCGACGGGCCGGCGCCGGCCGCGACGGAGCGTCAATCCCTGGGGGCGGTGTTCCGTCAACTGGTGTTCGACCCGCGAAGGCACCGGGACTTCGCCCTGGTCTGGCTCGGCCGTTTCCTGATGCAGGTGGGGCTGACCTTCCTGAGCACCTACCAGCTGTATTTCCTGCTCGACCGGCTCGGTCTCGTCCCGGAAGACGCCGGGCGGCAGCTCGCGTTCGTCGGTGGCATCGGAATCGCCGTGACCACCCTTTTCGCGGTCGTGGGCGGGATCGTCTCCGACCGGCTGAAGCGCCGAAAGGCGTTCATCTACCTCGCCTCCGCGCTTTCCGCGACCGGTCTGGTCATCCTGGCGTTCGCGAACGGGGTGCCTCAATTCGCCACCGCCGTCGGCTTCGTTCTCGCCGCAGCGGGACTGTTCGGCTCCGTTGACCTGGCCCTGGCCGGCGACGTGATCCCGGACAGCTCCGAGGCGGGGCGGTGGATGGGCATCTACTACGTCGCGAACACCACCTCCACGGCCCTCGCCCCGATGTTCGCGCCCGCCATCCTGCTCATCGGTGGGGGCGGAAACTACACGGCCCTGTTCCTGGTCGGCGCGGTAGTGGCCCTCGGGGCCGGTCTCACGGCCCAGCGTATCCGCGCCGTTCGCTAGCACCCACAGATAGGCAACGATGACCACTCATCACGACGATGACAGACCCGCCGCCGACGCCTCACAGGCGGCACCGCTTTCCGGGATTCCCGCAGAGCGGAAGGCGAGCCTGCTGTCCGGCAGGAACTTCTGGGAGACCGAAGCGCTCGAAGAAGCGGGGATCGCCGCGATAGCGATGGCCGATGGGCCGTATGGTCTGCGGCACCAGTCCGGCCATCATGACAACCTCGCGCTGTTCGAAAGCGATAAGGCGACCTGTTTCCCGCCCGGCGTCGCGATCGGCTCCAGCTGGGACCCGGCCATGGCGGCCCGGCTCGGCACAGCGCTCGGCAAGGAGGCGGCCGCACAGGGAGTCGATGTCGTTCTCGGCCCAGGCGTCAATATCAAGCGCTCCCCGCTGTGCGGGCGGAACTTCGAGTACTACTCCGAGGACCCGCACCTGTCCGGTGTTCTCGGGGCCGCGTTCACCCGCGCTCTCCAGGCCGAGGGCCCAGGCGCGTCCGTGAAGCACTTCGCCGCGAACAATCAGGAGACGAACCGGCAGACCATCAGCTCCGATGTCGACGAGCGCACGCTCCGCGAGATCTACCTGCCGGCGTTCGAACACATCGTCACCGAGGCGCGCCCGGCGACGGTGATGGCGTCCTACAACAAGATCAACGGCGTGAGCGCCTCCGAGAACCGGTGGTTGCTCACCGAGGTGCTCCGCGGCGAATGGGGCTTCGAAGGGGTCGTCGTCTCGGACTGGAGTGCGGTGACCGACCGGGTCGCGGCTCTTAAGGCGGGCCTCGATCTCGAAATGCCCGGTGGTGACATGGGCCACGACGAGGACGTGCTCACGGCCCTGCGATCCGGAGAGGTCTCAGAATCCCACGTCGATGCGAGTGTCGCGCGGATCGCCGCGCTGGCCCGGCGCAAGGTGACCTCGGCCGCCGCGGTCGATTACGAGGAGCACCACCGGATCGCCCGGCAGATCGCGCAGGAGTGCGCGGTGCTGCTCCGCAACGAGGACCAGGTCCTGCCCATCCCCGGTGGGGTCCATGTCGCGGTCATCGGCGCGTTCGCCGAGCACCCGCGGTATCAGGGCGGGGGCAGCGCGCACGTCAATGCGACGCGCGTCGACCGGCCGATCGACGAGATCCGTACGATCGCGGCCGAGGTGGGAGCGACCGTCGGCTACACGCCCGGGTTCGTCCTCGATGGGCCGCGGGACGAGCGGCTCGTCTCCGACGCGATCGCCGCGGCCCGCAGCGCCGACATCGCGGTGGTGTTCGCCGGTCTGAGCGAACAGCGGGAGTCGGAGGGATTCGACCGGGACACCATCGACCTTCCCCCGGCACAGGTCGAGCTCATCCGCGAGGTCGCGGCCGCCGCGCACCGCACCGTCGTCGTCCTCGCCAACGGCGGCATCGTCTCGCTGGAGGGATGGCACGACGACGTGCACGCGATCCTTGAGGGATTCCTGCTCGGCCAAGGAGGCGGACACGCTGTCGCCGACATCCTCTTCGGCCGGGTGAACCCGTCCGGCCACCTGGCCGAGAGCATCCCCATCCGGCTCCAGGACCATCCGAGCTGGCTGAACTTCCCCGGCGAGCAGGGACACGTGCGATACGGCGAGGGAGTCCTCGTCGGCTACCGCTACTTCTCCACCGCGGGGACTCCCGTGAGATACCCCTTCGGGCACGGCCTGTCCTATACGACGTTCGAGACACGCGCTCTGCGCGTCACCCGCAAGGGCGCCGACAGCGCGACCGCCGAAGTCGTGGTGACCAACACGGGGACTCGTGCCGGCAAGCATGTCGTCCAGGTCTACGTGGCGACCGAAGCCGGGCCCGTCCGGCGCCCGCTGCGGGAGCTGCGGGGGTTCGCCAAGGTCCGGCTCGACCCCGGCGAGACCGCGACGGTGGAGATCGACCTTCCCCGGCGCGCCTTCGCATACTGGGACGTCCGCGTGGGTCGCTGGGCGGTCGCCCCAGGCGACTACCGCATCGAGGTGTGCGCCGACGCCAACACCGTGCTGCGGTCCTCGACCCTCACACTCCAGGGCGAGCGCATCGCCACCGAGTTGACCATGGACACCCCCGTCGGGGCGTGGTTCGAGCATCCCGGCGTGGGCTCGAAGGTCATGGACGCGCTCGGGCTGACAGGCGCGCCGATCACCGAGGAACAGATGGCGATGATCGCCTCAATGACGATGCGGCAGTTCATCGGCATCTCGGGCCTGGACGTCTCCACGGACGCTCTGCGATCACTCATGGCGGCCAGCCGCCCGGCCTGAGCCCGCGTCACGCGAAACCCCGTCATCGAAGACAGTCTGGAGACGGACGTGAAGAGTTTGAGAGTCACCGCTCCTGGCACCGTCGAACTGCTCGACATCGCCCGCCCGGCCGCAGGGCCGCGCGACGTCCTGGTGAAGGTCAGGGCCTGCGGGATCTGCGGTACCGACGTGTTCTACACCCACATCGGCGGGCTGCCGCATCAGCGGTACGACATACCGCTGGGGCATGAGGCCGCCGGTGAAGTCGTCGAAATCGGCGCCGACGTATCGGGTGTGTCCGTCGGGGACCATGTGGTGGTCAACCCGATGGCGAACGCCGACGGCATCATCGGCAACGGAGGCGTCCAGGGCGCGCTGTCCGAACTGCTCGTCCTTCCGGATGCCAAGCCCGGCGTGCATTTCCGCGTGATTCCCGATGACATCCCGTGGGAGGTGGCGGCGCTCAACGAACCGATGGCCGTCGCGTTCCACGGCGTCAACCGGTCCGGCACCGGCGCAGGAACCAAGGTGGTCATCTTCGGCGCCGGCCCGATAGGGCTGGGAGCGGCCGTCGCGTCCAAGTCCAATGGCGCGGATCACGTCGTGGTGGTGGACGTGGTCGCCAACCGGCTGGAGAAGGCGCGGCTGATCGGCGCGGACGGGGTCGTCAACTCGGCCGAGGAGGACGTGATCGAGCGCCTCAAGGAACTCCACGGACAGGTGCCAGGACCCGTCGGACGGCCGCCGCGGCCGGATACGGACGTCTACCTGGACGCCGCCGGCGTGCCTGCCGTGATCGAAACGGCTCTCAAGGGACTCAAGCACGGCGCGGTTCTCACGATCGTCGGCGTCCACAACAAGCCGGTGGAGATCGACCTGCGAGACATCCTCCCCAGCGAACCCGACATCCGGCTCGCCATGGGCTACCCGACCGAGATCTTCGAGGTGACCGAATCGATCATCGCCGACTGGCGGAAGTACCGGCACCTCATCAGTGACATCGTGCCTTTCGCCGAAGCGGAACGAGCCATTCGGCTCGCGTCGGTTCCCGGCGCCACCGACAAAGTCGTCGTCGTTTTCGACTGACGTCGTGCCGCCTTCACTGGCGCTACCCGTCGTGCCCGATGGACGTGCGTGCCGCCCTGAGACCACGGGAGTGTACGCACCGGCGCTTCGCCATCACGGGGGAAGACCACACTGGAGGGATCCCGGTGAACCTGGACGTCGGCGTCGTAAGGCTACAGGGGCACGGACGCGCCGAAGCCATCGCAGCCATGACAGGTCCCGCTCAGTGGGAACCAGGCATCGTGCCCTGGTGAGGTACTCCTAGCGTTCGTTCGTGGGGTGCCCATGGCCCAGGTCATCGTCGACAGCGTGAGGTGCCACTTGAACACGGCGGCAAACGCATGCGAGCCGAATCGAGGCGTGCTCCTGAGGATGCGACTCCAGGACCAGCGGCA
The DNA here is from genome assembly GCF_014202315.1 of Thermocatellispora tengchongensis. GTDB lineage: Bacteria > Actinomycetota > Actinomycetes > Streptosporangiales > Streptosporangiaceae > Thermocatellispora > Thermocatellispora tengchongensis. Next base: position 54,781 of record NZ_JACHGN010000033.1, read on the forward strand.
CTGATGCCGGTAGCGAACAACTGAATATCGCCGCCGCGAATGTTCCTTCGAGTCTTCGGAGCCCTCTCAGAAAGGCTTGTCCCATGACCGGCGGACCGCCCGGCTGCACGGTTCATCGACGCCGTACGAGAAGTGGGGATCGCACTGGAAAAACTGAAGCACCCACCCACCACGCCGGTCGGCGCCTAGCGGGCATGACGAGCATCGGAGCGAAAGGCCCCGGTTGATGCGGGCTTAGCGCCGCCGGCGCCTAGCCGTACGGCGCCCCTCACTGTAGCGGTAACTTTCGCGCGCAAGCACTTGTGCACGAAGATGGAGATAGCTAGCGTACCCACAGGCTTGCGCGCGAAAGCGGTCCGACGCTGCCCGGCACCGTCATCATCTCCGGAGGTCACGTCCATGGAACGGCTCATCGACCGACCTACCGTGATCGCCGGTGCCGGCGCCGGCCGGGCCATGGCCCTGCGGCTCCCGGCCGAGGGCGCCCGGGCGGTGGCCTCCGACGCCTCCGGGGAAGGGCTGGCGGAGACCGCGTCCCTCGCGGCCGGGGACCGGCTCACCATCGTCGGCGTGGACGTCGCCGCATCCATGGCCGCGTACGCGGCCGGCCGAGGCGGCGTCGCCTCCTTCGCCCACAGCATCGCCCAGCAGCACGGCAGGTGAACATCGTGCCGGGCGGGATCAGCAGCGGCGTGCCGGTCTCGGACCACGGCTCGTTCATCACCGGCGCCGGGATCCGCAGCGACGGCGGCACCCATCAGTAGTCCAATCGTCCGCATCCCCCGAAGAGAAATGGCAGATGGAGAACTACGAGGCGTATCGCGACGCATCCCTTCCCGCTGAGGAGCGAGTGCGCGACCTTTTGGGCCGGATGACACTCGAGGAGAAGGCCGCCCAGACGCAAGCGCCCTTCGGATCGGCCGTCGATGTGCACACACCGCCCGTGACCGGGTGGGGCAACGTGACGGCGGGCCTGTCCACACTCGGGCTGCCGCCTCGCGAGGCGGTGCACAGGGCGAACGAGCTGCAGCGCAAGCACGTCGAAGACACGCGGCTGGGCATCCCCGTCCTCCTCGCGGAAGAGGCCCTGATCGGCTTCAAGGTCCGTGACGCGACGACCTTTCCCGACGCGATCGCCCAGGCGGCCACCTGGGATCCCGAGCTGATCGAGGAGATGGCCAGGACGATCGGGACGCAGATGGCCCGGCTCGGGGTGCGTCAGGCGTTGTCCCCGCTCGCCGACGTCGCCCGCGACCCGCGATGGGGCCGCGTGGAGGAGACGTACGGCGAGGAGCCGTACCTGGTCGGAACGATGGCGACCGCGTTCGTGCGCGGCCTTCAGAACGCCGACGCGCGGGTTCCCCTCATCGCCACGCTGAAGCACTTCCTCGGCTACAGCGCGAGTGACGGCGGCCGGAACACCGAACCGGCGCAGCTCGGCCCACGAGAGCTGCGCGAGATCCACGGGGTGCCCTTCGAGATGGCGATCCGCGAGGGCGGCGCGCGAGGCGTGATGCCCGCGTACAACGCCATCGACGGGGTTCCGCTCACCGGATCGAAGTCCTACCTGACCGGCCTGCTGCGCGAGGAATTCGGCTTCGACGGTCTGGTGATCTCCGATCTCGCCGCGGTGGGGCAGTTGCACACCAAGCACGGCACCGCCGAGGACGAGGCCCACGCGCTCGCGCAGGCGCTGCGCGCCGGGGTCGATCTGAACCTCGACAACAAGGTGTCGGCGGAGCAGATCGTCGAAGCCGTGCGGTCGGGCGTCATCGACGAGGCCGACCTGGATCGGGCCGTCTCGCGCGTGCTGCTCGCCAAGTTCCGCCTCGGGCTGTTCGAGAACCCCTACGCCGAAGCGGAGCCGGTGCCCGAGACCTTCGACTCGGATCAGGAGCGGGCGCTCTCGCGCAGGATCGCGGAGAAGTCCGTCATCCTCCTGCGGAACGAACCGGTCGGCGATGCGCCGGTGCTCCCCCTCAGCCCTTCGCTGCGCACGATCGCCGTGATCGGCCCGAATGCGGACCGCCCGATGGGCCAGCTCGGGGACTACAGCTACCAGGTTCTCGACAGCATGACCACGCGATTCCACCTCGCCGCCGACCCGCAGGCGCGCCCCGAGGACGTCGAGGACCTCGCCGGCAGGGGAAGCCCCGACGATGCCAGGCTGATGGTCGAATCGGTGCCGGTCGTGACCTTCCTGGAGGGCATCCGGCGGCGCGCCGGAGACGACGTGAACGTGCTGTACGAGCCCGGCTGCCCGGTCGCCGGCGAAGACCGGTCCGGTTTCGGGGCCGCGGTGCGCGCGGCGAGCGCCGCGGAGGTGGCCGTGGTCGTCGTCGGCGACCAGTCGGGAATCAACGGGTTCGGCACGGTCGGCGAGGGCCTCGACAGCACCGAGTGCGCCCTCCCCGGCGTGCAGCGCGAACTGGTCGAGGCCGTCGTGGCCACGGGGACACCGACGGTCGTGGTCCTCAGCCATGGCCGGCCGTACGTTCTCGGGTGGATGGCCGACTCCGTTCCCGCGATCGTGAGCTCGTTCTTCGGCGGTGAGGAGGCCGGTAACGCCGTCGCGTCCGTCCTGTTCGGCGACGTCAACCCGGCGGGGCGCCTGCCGATCGCGATGCTGCGTTCGGCCGGCGCCGCTCCGCTTCCGTACTGGCGGACGCTGCAGCAGCCCACGTACGTCGACGGCTCGATCGGCGCGGTGTTCCCCTTCGGGCACGGGCTCAGCTACACCAGGTTCGACTACCGCGACCTGGAGATCGAGTCTCCACAGGTGCCGACGGACGGCGTGGTGCGGCTGTCGTTCACCGTGGTCAACGTCGGCGATCGGGCGGGCGACGAGGTCGCCCAGGTGTACGGCCGTGACGTCATCGCACGTACGGCAAGGCGCGGGCGCACGCTGGTCGCCTTCCGCCGCCTTCACCTCGATCCCGGAGCCGCGACCCGGGTGACGGCCGAGGTTCCGACGAGCATGTTCGCGCTCTGGGACGTGGACGAGGGATGGGTGGTGGAGCCCGGGTCGATCAAGTTCTTCGTCGGCGGTTCCTCGGCCGCCATCCGGCTGCGGGGCGAGGTGACACTCACCGGGAAGGATCACTTTCCCGGTCCGAACCGCCCGCTGACCAGCACCGTCACCGCCGGCCCCGTCGCATCCGACGGGCTCGCGTCGCGGCAGAGGCGGGAGCTCGGCCCGGTCGAGCCGGTCACGCAGGACAACACGGTCCGCGAATGGCTCGGCCACCCCGTGGGAGGAGAGCTTCTCCGGGAAGCGCTCGGGGGCCTCGACGAGGACGTGCTCGCCCCGGCCCTGGACCTCACTTTGCGGCAGATGGTCGCGTTCAGCGGCGGCCGGTTCCCGCTGTCGCTGCTCGATGAGCTTCTGGCGAAGATGAACAGCAGAATCGGAGATGGTTCGTGACCCGCTCATTCCCCGACGGCTTCCTGTGGGGAGCCGCGACCGCTGCGCACCAGGTCGAGGGCAACAACGTCAACAACGACCAGTGGCAGTTCGAACTCAGCGCCGCGGAACACGGCGTCCAGTTCAGCGGCGATGCCGTGGACGGCTATCACCGCTACGAGGAGGACATGCGGCTGCTCGCCGAAGCGGGCTGCAACGCCTACCGGTTCAGCCTGGAGTGGTCTCGCATCGAGCCGAGCCCGGGCAGGTTCTCCCGGGCGATGCTCGCCCACTACCGGCGCATGATCGAGACGGCGAAGCGGCTGGGCCTCACACCGGTGGTCACCCTGCACCACTTCACGCATCCGATCTGGTTCGGAGAGAAGGGGGAGGCCTGGCTCGGAGAGGGCGCGATCGAGGCGTTCGCCCGCTACGTGGAGCAGGCGTGCACGATCCTTGACGGCGTCGAGTGGGTCTGCACCATCAATGAGCCGAACATCGTCGCGGTCAACCACGGGCAGCTACGCCGCATCGCCCGGGGGGAGGAGTACCAGTTCGTGGGGGCGCTGCCCGACGCCGAGATCGGCGAGGCACTGATCGCGGCGCATCGCGTTGCGGCGCCGCTCGTACGGCAGGCCACGGGGGCGAAGGTCGGCTGGACCGTCGCCAACCAGGCACTTGTCCCGGCTCCCGGCGGGGAGCGGAAACATGCCGAGATCCAGTACATCTGGGAGGACATGTATCTCGAACCGGCCCGCGACGACGACTTCGTCGGTGTGCAGTCGTACACCAGCCAGCCCGTCGATGAAAAGGGCGTCGTCCCGCATCCGCCCCACCCCGACAACACCCTCATGGGGTGGGCCTACCGGCCGGACGCGCTCGGCATCGCCGTACGCCACACTCACGACGTCGTGGGGGACGTGCCGATCCTCGTCACCGAGAACGGCATCGCCACCGCTGACGATCGGCGGCGCATCGCCTACACCGACGAGGCCCTGAATCACCTGCGCGACGCGATGGATGACGGCATCGATGTCCGTGGCTACCTGCACTGGAGTCTGCTGGACAACTTCGAGTGGGGGCGGTGGGAGCCCACCTTCGGGCTCATCGCCGTAGACCGGGAAACCTTCGAACGCCGGCCGAAGCCGAGTCTCGCGTGGCTCGGGGGCATCGCCCGCGCCAACGCGGTCTGAAACCGGCAGAGCCACCGGATCGAAGGTGCGATCCGGTGGCTTGCCGATGCGGGACGGCCGTCCTCAGTTCAGCCGATTCCACTGAACCTCGGACAGTGCGCTCCTGACCTTGCGCGTGCCGAGGTCGATTGCGGCGGACTTCTGCATTTTCGTCAGCTTGGGAGCATCAGCGGTGCCGACGGCGCCGGCGGTGACGAGCGCTTGCGCGACTTCTCCGGCCGACTCCGGCGCTCCCGGGGACGAGACGCATGAGTGAAGGGCCAGCGCGGCCCAGGTGGCGAAGAAGGCCGGCTTGTCGGCGGTCTTCCACACGCTGGTGCACCCGCGCGCGGAGGTCGTCGGCCGCTCTGCGCGCGCTCCCTGGTGGCTCGGCGTCAAAGGCGCGAACTGGAAACACCCCGAAGGCCCGCAGTCAGACATCCGCGAACGCGGAGACCACCCCGTCGTCCACGTGACCTGGAACGACGCCCAGGCATACTGCGCCTGGGCCGGCCGCCGGCTGCCCACCGAGGCCGAATGGGAACGCGCCTCGCGCGGCGGCCTGGAAGGCGCCCGCTACCCCTGGGGCGACGAACTCCTCGACCTCCTCGACGGCGACTGGCGGGTCAACATCTGGCAGGGCTCCTTCCCCGGCCACGACACCGGCGAGGACGGCTGGCACGGTACCGCGCCCGTGCGCACCTACCAGCCGAACGGCTACGGGCTCTGGCAGACCGTGGGCAACGTCTGGGAGTGGTGCGCGGACCCGTTCGACCCGCGCGCGTACGCCAAACGCGCCCGAGCGCAGGGGCCGGCGCGCAACCCCCGCTCCCAGGTGTCCCCGGTGCTCCGCGTGCTGCGCGGCGGCTCCTACCTCTGCCACGACTCCTACTGCAACCGCTACCGCAACGCCGCCCGATCGTCGAACACCCCCGGCTCCAGCATGGGCAACGCGGGTTTCCGCACAGTGGCACGTCAGGCGTAGCGCACGCCCGCGGTCACGCCACCATCGACGACGAACTCCGCTCCTGTGGAGTAGCCGGACTGCTCACCGGCCGGGCAGACGACCAAGGGCGTGACCATATCGGGCAGGCCCATGCGCGTGAGGGCGCCATGGGTGCGGTCCACGCCGGGCCCGGCTGGCGCCTGGGCGGCGACGACCGACCCCGTGCGGACGACGGCGCGGTTGAGCACCACCGACCCGAAGCCGATGAGGCAGCTGCCGATGACGGTGGCCCACTGCTCGGTGGTGTGCACGATCGTGCCGTCCTGGATGGAGGTGCGCTCGCCGATCTCTATGCGGCCGGAGTCGCCGCGCAGGACGGCGGTCGGCCGGACCGAGGACTCGGTGCCGATGATGACGCTTCCGATGACAACGGCGTCGGGATGGATGGCCTCGGGGTGAATCGTGGGCACCCGGTCACCGAGGGCGTAGACGGGCATGACTCACCTCTCCTGGTGCAGGCCCGCGTACACCTTCATGGCATTTCCGGCGAGCACGGCTCTGGCGGCGTCGTCCGGCAGCAGTTCGGCGACGGCGCGCGCGTTGGTGGCGATACCGGGGACGCCGGGCCAGTCGGTGCCGAAGATCCATTTGCGGGCCAGTCGGCCGAGGTCGAACTTGGCGTAGTACTCGGGCAGCCGTTTGGGCGGGAGGCCGGACAGCTCCAGCCAGACGGTCTCCTGGGACAGGGCGAGGAAGGCGGCCGCGTCGTACCACCAGCCGCGCCCGCCGTGGGCGAGCACCACGTTCAGGCCCGGGAAGTCGCGCACCACCGGGATGAGGTAGGCCGGGTCGGCGTTCTCGTTGGCCGCGCCGGGGAAGGAACTGGTGCCGCAGTGTACGACGAGCGGGACGCCGCGCTCCTCCAGCACCTGGTAGGCGGGGTAGAGGGCGGCGTCGTCGCAGCGGAACCCGCCGTGCACGGGGTGCAGCTTGAGCGCCGCCGCGCCGAGGTCGAGCTGGCGGCGCACCTCGGCGGCGAGCGGGAAGTGCAGGTGCGGGTTGACGTTGGCGACCGGGCGAAAGCGGGCCGGGTTGTACTCGGCGATCGGCAGCAGGTCCTCGAACGCCTGCATGCCGGTCGCCTTCGGGCTGTACTCGCAGAACAGCAGCGCCACGTCCACGCCCTGGGCGGCGAAGAGCGCGTCCAGGCGGGCCGGGCGCGGCCGGCCCTCGGGGTCCCAGACCTCCTCCAGCACGCCCTCTTCGCCGAAGTCGCGCGCCCAGCGCAGCCAGGCGGGTTTGAGCGTGCCGAGCAGGGGGACGTGCACGTGCGCGTCGATGAGGGGCAGCCCGTCGAGCATGTCCCTCACCTGCCCGCGACCATGGGGGTGTCCACGCCGATCCGGCCCGTCTTGCGGGAGCCGCCGGGCACGCCCAGCGGCGTGTCCCGGCCGGGCAGCAGTTCGGCGAAGAAGCGATGGTTGTCCTCGACGAATTCGGCGTGCTCGTCTGCGACCCGCCGGTCCTGGCTGATCGCCTCCACCGGGCAGACGGGTTCACAGGCGCCGCAGTCGATGCACTCCTTCGGGTTGATGTAGAGCTTGCGGTCGCCCTCGTAGATGCAGTCGACCGGGCACTCCTCGACACACGACTTGTCCATCACGTCGATACAGGGTGCGGCGATGACGTACGGCATGGTGAGAACTCCTGGTCAGGCCGGGGCGGGCTGGTCGGTCGAGTGCCCCGGGAAGAGCTGGGCGGCGGGATCGAGGTGCACCGCGGCGTTGTTGACGGCCGTGGCCACCTCGCCGAAGCCGGTCGCGATCAGGCGGACCTTCCCGCCGTAGTCGGCGATGTCGCCGGCGGCGAAGATGCCGGGCACATTGGTGCGCATCGCCGAGTCCACGACGAGGTGGCGGTTGTCGTGCAGGTCGAGGCCCCACTCCCGCAGCGGCCCGAGGTCGGCGATGAAGCCGAGGGCCGCGACGAGCCGCTGGCAGGGGAGGGTGATGCCGGTGCTGAGCTCGATCCGTTCCAGCCGGTCGCCGCCTACGGTGCCGGTGACCTGCGCGTCGGTGATGATCTCGACGGGCGAGGTCTTGAGCCGCTCGACCGAGGCGTGATGGGCGCGGAACGCGGCGCGGCGGTGGACGAGCGTGACGCTCCGCGCGACGGGGTGGAGCATGAGGGCCCAGTCCACGGCGCTGTCGCCGCCGCCGACGACGACCACGTCCCGGCCGGTGTAGTCCGCGCTGTCGGGCACGAAATAGTCGAGTCCCCTGCCCAGGAACTCCTCCCCGGCGGGAAGAGGGCGGGGGGTGAAGGTGCCGATGCCGCCGGTCACGATGACGGCCCTGGCGGCGATCTCGGTGCCGGCGCTGGTCTTCACCACGAACCGGCCGCCGGGTGGCCGTTCGAGGCGCTGGGCTTCTTCGCCCAGCACGTAGACCGGGTCGTACGGGGCGGCCTGCTCGACCAGGTTGGCGATGAGGCGGCGGCCGGAGACCGCGGGGAGGCCGGCGATGTCGTAGATCTGCTTCTCCGGATACATCGCGCTGACCTGGCCGCCCACTTGGTTCAGTGAGTCGACGACCGCAGTGCGGAGTCCGCGGACCCCGGCGTAGTAGGCGCCGAAGAGTCCCACGGGCCCGGCTCCGATGATCAACACGTCGGTGTCGATCGGATTCACGGGCGGGCCTCCTGCGTGAGCAGCTCCCGGATGCGGAAGCGCTGGATCTTTCCGGTAGCGGTCTTGGGCAGCTGGTCGAGGAAGATCACCTGGCGTGGGCGTTTGAAGGCGGCCAGGCCGTCGCGGCACCACTGGATCAGCTCCTCCGCGGTGACCTTCTCCTGGACGACGACGCACGCGACCGGTTTGTCGAGCCCGTGTTCGTCGGCCAGGCCGACCACGGCGGCTTCCTTGACCGCGGGATGTTCCAGCAGGCGGCTCTCGACCTCCACTGGAGAGACCCAGATGCCGCCCGCCTTGAGCAGATCGTTGCTGCGGCCCAGGCAGGTGTAGTAGCCGTCGGGGGAACGGACGTAGGTGTCGCCGGTGCTGAGCCACTCGCCGGCGAACACGGCGCGGCTGGCATCGGTCCGCCGCCAGTAGCCCAGCGCGATGGACGCACCGCGCACATGCAGCGAGCCGGGCTCGCCGTCGGGTACGAGGCCGCCGTCGGCGTCGCGCAATTGGATGTCGTAGCCGGGCACCGGGCGCCCCGTCGTGCCGGGGCGCACCTCGCCGGGCCTGTTGGACAGGAAGATGTGCAGCGCCTCGGTGGAGCCGATGCCATCGATGATCTCGACGCCGAAGCGGTGGGTGAACCGCTCCTGGAGCGGCGGGGGCAGGGCTTCTCCCGCCGAGATGCCCAGCCGCACCGATTTGAAGGAGTCCTCGGGCAGGTCGCCGGAGAGCAGGGCGGCGTAGAAGGTGGGGACCCCGAAGAACAACGTCGGCCGGTCGGCGGTCAGGCGCTCGGCGGTCACGGCGGGGGTGGGACGGCGCGGCTCCAGCAGCGTCGCCGCGCCCGCCGACAGGGGGAAGAACATCGAGTTGCCGATGCCGTAGGCGAAGAAGAGCTTGGCGATGGAGAAGCAGACGTCGTCAGGCTGGATGCCGAGCACCTGGTCGCCGTAGGTCTCGCACACGTGCCGGATGTTGGCGTGACGGTGCATCGCGCCCTTGGGGGCACCGGTTGTGCCAGAGGTGTAGAGCCACAGCGCCCAGGAGTCCTCGGACGTGGCGGCGGGCCGGCGCAGCTCGGACGGCGCCCGCTCGCCCTCCGCGACGAGGTCCTGCCAGGTCAGTGAGGTGATGCCGGCGGGGGCCGGCAGCGGCATGCAGCCGTCGCACACCAGGTGGCGCACCTCGGGCGCCATGGTGAGCGCCTCCTGTACCTGAGGGCCGTACTCGGGGCTCGCCACCACCACGCAGGCGCCGCAGTCGGCGATGATCGTGCCGAGTTCCTTGGCGCCCAGCATGGTGGAGACCGGCACGGCGACGAACCCGCCGCAGAACGCCGAGAGAATGCCGCTGAACATGGGTACGTCGTCGTTGGTGACGAACAGCACCCGGTCGTCGCGCCGCAGGCCCAGCCCGCGCAGGCCCGCGGTGACCAAGCCGACCAGCTCCGACAGACCGGCGTAGGTGAGCGTCGTCCCGGCTCGTACCGCGAGCCGGTCCCCGCGGCCTTCCCGCACGTGGCGGTGGGTGAGCCAGACGCCGGCGTTGAACTGTGTACCGCTCATGTTCACACCCGCTCAAGGTCGTAGTCGCCCTTGCGCCCGGTGCCGTAGCGGCGCAGGGCGCCGTTGGGGCCGGAGGCGTTCGGCCGGATGAAGACCCAGTTCTGCCAGGCGGTGAGGCGGCCGAAGATCTTGGTTTCCAGGGTTTCCGGGCCGACGAAGCGGTGGTTGGCCTCCATGCCGGTCAGCGCGTCGGGCGACAGCGAGGCGCGTTCCTCCAGCACGATCCGCAGTTCTTCCTCGAAGTCGATGTCGTCCAGGGCCACGGTGACCAGGCCGAGCTCCGCCGCGGCGGAGGCGTCCAGCGGCCGGCCGAACGTGGCGCGGGCGGCGGCCAGATCCGCGTCCCTGCCCCAGAAGCGGGACCCCAGGCGGGAAAGGCCGTTGCCCATCGGGTAGTCGCCGTCGTTGGACGGGGTGAGGACGATGGTGGCGGGGACGGCGTCCTCGTCGCGGTCCTCGTAGACGCCCTCCAGCATGTACTGCCGATCGGCGGCCAGGGCCAGCTCGGCCAGCAGCCCGGCGAAGGCGGTGCCCGGCTCGATCACGGCGATGATGCTCCGGCTGGTGACGTCGAGCCGTTTGAGCGTGCGCTTGTAGTAGTGGCGCACCTCGTTGACGAACCAGTCGCCGGCCAGCTCACGAAGCTGGGCGTCATGGGCCAGCACCCGCGCGGGATCGCCGGCGGCGCGGACGACCCAGATGCCGAGGTCCGGTTCGTTGGTCCGCAGGTGCAGGATCAGGTCGTCCAGCGCCCGCGTCATGGCCAGGGGCCAGTAGTCCGCCCCCTGGGAGGCAGGGGCGGCGGGCGGGGCGTCGTTCGGGCCGGACACCGTGATCTCGACCCGGTGATTCGCCCGGTCGAGCCGCGCGGACACGTACGGGTAGACGATGGTGTCGCCCTCGTCCTTGCGGTCGAGCGGCGTCAAGGGCACGCCCGCGGCGTCCGAGGGCCGTCGGGAGGTCCGCACCGCCTGCTGTGCTCGCCTGGCGACCTCCTCGGCCAAGGCGTTGCGCGGGACGGCCGCGTCGACGAGCCCCCACTCGACCGCGGTGCCGCCGCGGAAGCCCTCGGGCTTGGTGGCGAACAGGTCCGCGCGGTCCTTGCGCACGTGCCGCTTGTCGACGACGCGGGTGAGGCCGCCCGTGCCCGGCAACACGCCGAGCAGCGGCACCTCGGGCAGGGAGACGGCCGAGGATCCGTCGTCGACGAGGACGATCTGGTCGCAGGCCAGGGCCAGTTCGTAGCCACCGCCGGCCGCGGTGCCGTTGAGCGCGGCGATCCAGGTCTGGCCGGAGTTGGCGGTGGCGTCCTCGATGCCGTTGCGGGTCTCGTTGGTGAACTTGCAGAAGTTCACCTTCCACGCGTGCGAGGACTGGGCGAGCATGCGGATGTTGGCGCCCGCGCAGAACATCCGGTCCAAGCCTCCGGTCACCACGACCGCCTTGACCTGTGGGTGCTCGAAGCGGAGCCGCTGCACGATGTCGTACAGCTCGATGTCGACGCCGAGGTCGTAGGAGTTCATCTTCAGCTCGTAACCGGGGACCAGGCCGCCGTGCTCGTCCACACGCAGCGTGACGGTGGCCACCGCCCCGTCCACCTCAAGCGTCCAGTGACGGTAGCGGTCCGGTGAAGTCGCGAAGCGGACTATCGGCGGGGTTTCAGCGGTGACAGTCAAGGCGTGCTCCGTTGAACGAGAGAGTTCCATGTCGATATTCGACGAACAGGCAAAGATACGTCAAGACTTCGTAGTATTTCTTGTCGGGGTCGCGGTCTTCAGGAGAAGGGGTACCTCGATGGTTTTCATGGAGGCGGGCCCGACCTGGCAGAATGCGCGTCATCAGAGCGTCGAACGACAGGAGGGCGATGTGGCCTCGCGCGCACCGCGCCCGGACATCGAGCAGGCGGCCGAGCCCGCCGCACGGCAGCGAGAGAAGGGCTCGGCCAGCGCCCGCTCGCTGTTGCTGACGGTGCTGGGTGAGTTCGTGCTCCCGCGCGAGGGCGAGGCATGGACGGGCAGCCTGATCGAAGCGCTGGGAGCGCTCGGTGTGGAGGAGAAGTCCGCCCGCCAGGCGTTGTCCCGCACCGCCGCCGAGGGCCTGCTGGAGTCCGTGCGCCACGGCCGCAAGGTGCGCTGGAACCTGACCGAGACGGGGGACCGTCTGCTGCGCGAGGGGACCGAGCGCATCTACGGCTTCATGCGCGGCCCTCACACCTGGGACGGACGCTGGCTCGTCCTCACGGCCGGCGTCCCGGAGAGCCAGCGGCGGTTGCGTCACCGCCTGCGCACCAAGCTCACCTGGCTGGGGCTCGGCTCCCCCGCACCCGCGCTCTGGGTCATCCCCGACGCCTCGAAGGAGGCCGCCGTCCGCGAGGTCATCCGCGACCTCGACCTCACCGACCGGGCCTACGCCTGGACGGGTCCCTCGGCCGAGATCGGTGACACCGCCAAGCTCATCAACGCCGCGTGGGATCTCGACGACGTCGAGAAGCGGTATCTCGGCTTCATCGAGAGCTTCGAGGGCCAGGCGGCGAGCTCGGACCGGGAGGCGTTCGTGCACCAGGTACTGATGATCCAGGAGTGGCGGCGCTTCCCCTTCCTCGATCCCGACCTGCCGGCCGAGCTGCTCGACCACGACTGGCCGGGCCCGCGGGCGGCGGCGGTCTTCCATGACCTGCACAGCCGGTGGCACCGGCGTGCCCAGGCCGAGTGGGACCGGATGGAGGAGGAGGCCGCCACGCGGCACTAGATGAGCCCTTCGTCGGCCAGGTGCACGTAGTCGAACTCGACCGGCTGGTCGTTGATGCCCGTCTTCGGCGGGGCGATCCAGCCGGCGAACTTGCCGTACTCGTACTCGGGGATCATCAGGGAGGCGACCTTCTCGCGGTCCTCGGGGGTGGGCAGCCATTCGGCGGCGCGGGCGTTCCAACCGGCCTCGTCCACGACCTCGCCCTGCGGCGTGATGTGGTGGCCGGCGTACACGCCGACCTTGCGGAAGAAGCCCTCGTGCGGCAGGTACAGCCGCTCTTCCAGGCCGGCGTCCTCTAGCGCCTGATTCCAGCGGCGAACGCCGTTGGCGCAGTCGGCGACGTACTCGTCGCGCAGGTCGAGGTTGAGGGCGCTGAGCATCGGCACGGTCTTGGTCGTGATCCGTCCGTCCTCGACGTAGCGCAGCTCGCGGGTGGCGTCGAGCAGGACGTGGTCGTCCTTGCGCCGCGTCTCCATCCAGCGGCCCTTCAGGCCGGAGGTGTAGTAGTTGCCGGCGTTGGTGGACTGCTCGGAGCCGAACAGGTCCATCGACACCGCGAACTGGAAGTTCAGGTACTTCTGGATGATGTCCAGCGGAATGCCGCCATGAGGGAGGACGTCGTCGGTGTCGTGGCGCTTCATCAGCTCGGCGGTGCGCTCCAGCACCCGCTGCACGCCGGTGGTGCCCACGAACATGTGGTGGGCCTCCTCCTTCAACATGAACTCGCACGTGCGCGCGAGCGGGTCGAACGCCGACTCCTTGAGGGTGCCGAGCTGATACTTGCCGTCGCGGTCGGTGAAGTAGGTGAACATGAAGAACTGCAGCCAGTCGGTGGTCTCCTCGTTGAAGGCGCCCAGGATGCGGGGGGCGTCGAGGTCGCCGGAGTTGCGCTTGAGGAGCTGCTCGGCCTCCTCCCGGCCCTCCCTGCCGAAGTAGGCGTGCAGCAGGTAGACCATCGCCCACAGGTGGCGGCCCTCCTCCACGTTGACCTGGAACAGGTTGCGCAGGTCGTAGATGCTGGGCGCGGTGTGGCCGAGAATGCGCTGCTGCTCCACCGAGGCGGGCTCGGTGTCGCCCTGGATGACGATGAGCCGCATCAGGTCGGCGCGGTGCTCGCCGGGCACCTCCTGCCAGGCGGGCTCGCCCTTGTGCTTGCCGAAGTTGACCTTGCGGTCGGGGTCGCGCTCGGCCAGGAAGATGCCCCAGCGGTATTCGTCCATCGGGACGTGGTCGAAGTGGGCCCAGCCGTCACGGCCGACGGCTACGGCGGTGCGCAGGTAGACGTCCTTCGTCGGCAGGGCCGGGCCGAGCTGCTTCCACCAGTCCAGGAACTTGGGCTGCCAGCCTTCGAGAGCGCGCTGCAGGCGACGATCACTGGCCAGGTCGACGTTGTTGGGGATGCGCTCGCTGTAGTCCACGCGGCTGAGCGGGCCGCTGGGGAGGGGGGCGGCGCCGGTACGGGAATCGATGCTCATCGCTGCTCTCCTTGGAACGTCAGGTGGTGATCGAGTCGGGGTGCGGGTGCAGCCCTGCTCGACGAGCCGGACCAGTGGTTGCGGCGCGTTCGAGGTAGCGGGCGATGCCCGGCCGCACGTCCAGGCCGACCAGGTCCGGCAGCGCGGCGGTCTCGGTCATCGCCATCCTTCTCGGACACCTCCATCCACGCGCCTTCCAACTTGCCACATTCATATGGAGATGTGAAAGAGATATGTAGAAGGAATTCGCCGGTGTCGCCAGGGACGCGCGACGCTGAGCGCCGGGCCTGAACTCCGGGTCCCCGAGCGTCGCCGAAGCCGGCAAGGTCTCGATCGATTACGTCCTATTGACGTCACAACACGGGTATGTAGATTCTGCCCACCGTGTCGGCGGGGGGCGCGGATGCTCATCCCCCAACGGAGTGGCAATGATCACTTCGTCCGGCGGCACCAGGCCCGACGGCACGGTGAAGGTGGCGATGGGATCCCACAGCCGCCACTGCCGGTCGCGCTCGCGCAGCGAGGACTCAGGCGATCGTCAGCGGGAGCATCGGCCGGCGGAGCCGTTCGCGCAGTTCGGCGGCCTGGGCCTTGGCCGCTTCGGCGTTGCGGTGCTTGACCTCCTCGAAGCCGCGGATGAGGTCGGGCAGCTCGGCGAGTGCGACCGCGACCGGGTGGTTGGCCTCCCAGAGCTCGGCCTGGATCTCGTCGAGGATCCGCCGGTACCAGGAGATGAGTTCGCGTTCCTCGACTCGTGATGCCTGGCGCTTGAACGGGTCCAGCGCCGTCCCGCGAAGTCCGCGCGCGAGGCGCAGGAGGCGGAACGCCGGGCGGAACCACGGGCCGACGGCCAGCTTCCGGGTCCGGCCGAGCCTGCGCGCCAGCGGGGGCTGGAGGTGGTGGGTGATGCGGACCGGCTTGTCGAAGGCCGCGGCGATCTCGGCGGCGAAGCCTGGTTTGAGGAAGAGCCGCGCCACCTCGTACTCGTCCTTGTACGCCATGAGTTTGTACAGGTTGCGCGCGACCGCTTGGGTGAGGTCGTGGCGGCCGGGCACGGCCTTCCGCTCGCACCGGTCGACGGAGGCGACGGCGTCCAGATAGTCACGCGCGTACCGCTCGTCCTGGTAGTCGACGAGCTCGGCGAGCCGCACCGCGAGCAGCCGCCGGGTCTCGGCGTCGAACCGCTCGGTCTCACCCCACAGCCGGTCGTACGCCGCGCGGCGCCGCGCGCCCAGCCCGGCGCGGCGCCGGGCGTGCTCGGCCGTCGCGTCCGCCGCCGGTGGCCGCAGCCGCTCCTCGATGCGCGTACGGTCGTGTGCCCACAGGCGACCGTAGCGGAATGCCTGCCGGTTGACCTCGACCGCGACCCCGTTGAGCCCGATCGCCTCCTCGATCGCCGCACCGGAGATGGGCAGCAGGCCCGCCTGGTAGGCGGCGCCGAGCGCCACGATGTTGGTGAGCATGTAGTCGCCGAAGAGCTCCTCGGCGATGGTCCGGGCGGGCACGCCGGTCAGCCGGGCGCAGCGTTCCGCGATGGACGTCGTCAGGCCGGTCTCGTCGACCTGGGCGTGCACGTCGCGAATCTGTTCCCCCGTCGGGAAGAGGTCGATGTTGAGGACGGTGGCGGTGCGATCCGGCGAGCAGCGGTCGAGGTTGACCGGTGTGGCGGCACCGACCAGATCGAGCGCGAGGTAGAGATCGGCGCGGCCGGCGCCGACCTTGTTGGCGTGGACCGGCGCCTTGGGCGGCGCGAGGACGAGGCTGGAGATCACCGGGCCCCACTTCTGCGCGGCGCCGGTCTGGTCGTAGGAGAGCACCTGGTGGCCGTCGAGTGTCGCGGCGACGGACAGGATCCCGTTCAAGGTCAGGACTCCGGTGCCGCCGACTCCGGGCATGTGGATGTGGAACGGCTCGTCGATCCGCGGGCGCTCCGGCTCGGGCAGGTCGGAATCGGCGAGCGCCGGCGTCGCCGGTTTGCGGTAGCCGGTGGCCGGCGCCGTCTGGACCGTCACGAACGCCGGGCAGTCGCCTTTCATGCACGAGTAGTCCTGGTTGCACGAGGATGCGTGCACGCGCGTCTTCGGGCCGAACTCCGTGGGCGTCTTCTGCAGCGACATGCAGTTGCTGGCACGGCCGCAGTCGCCGCAGTTCTCGCACACGTCGGTGTTGATGTAGACGTGCTTGTCCGGGATCGCCAGCTTGCCGCGCCGCTGTAGCCGGCGGCGCTCGTTCGCGCACGACTCGTCGTAGATCAGCACCGTCGTGCCGGGCACGCGGGACAGCTCCTCCGCCGTGGCGACCAGCCGGTCGGCGTGCCGGACCTCGACGCCGGGGGCCAGGGGCTGCCTGCGGTACCGGCGCGGTTCCTTCGTCACGATGACGATCTTCGCCACGCCCTCGGACTCGAGCCCGCGCGTGAGGTCCGCCAGGCCGTGCTCGCCGACCGGGTGCTGCGCGCCGGTGTTGGCGACCACGCCGTTATAGAGCAGCTTGAAGGTGATGTTCACGCCGGCGGCCACGGCCCAGCGGATGTTGAGGTAGCTGGAGTGGTAGATCGAGCCGTCTCCTATGTGCTGCACCATGTGGGCGCGATCGGTGTAGCGGGAGAGCCCGATCCACGGCAGGCCTTCTCCGCCGTACTGGGTCATCACGTCGATGTGCCGCTCGGGCTGCTCGATCACGCTGTTGAAGCAGTTGCAGCCCGGCGAGCCCCATGCCACCTGTCCCGGCGCCAGTACCGTCGAGGCGCTGTGGGGACAACCGGAGCAGAAGTTCGGCGTGCGCGACGCCGCCACGGTGTACACGCGGGCCTTGACCGACTCGACTTCCGCGGCCCGCGCTTGCGCGTTCGCGAGCACGCCGGCGCGCTCGAACTCCTCGCGGAGCAGGTTGGTGAGCCGGATGGCGATGAGGTCGGCGTCCATCCCGCCTTCGACCGGGAAGACCGGCCGCCCGGCGGCGTCGGTCTTGCCGATGACCTCGATGGGCCGGCCCAGGCTCTGCACCGCGGCCTTCACCTGCTGTTCGAGGAAACCTCGCTTCTCCTCGACCACCACGATGCGCCGCAGGCCCTCGGCGAAGGAGCGGATCCGCTCCTCGTCGAGCGGGTAGACCAGCCCGATCTGGAGCAGGCGGATTCCCGCCGCGGCAGGGTCGACGCCCAGGTCTTCCAGCGCCTGCCGCACGTCCGCGAACGACTTGCCCGCGGTGACGATGCCGACGGTGTCCCGGCCGGACCGCTGGACGATCCGGTCGAGCCCGTTGGCGCGCGCGTACTCGCGTACCGCCAGATGCTTCTCCTGGTAGAGGTGGCGTTCCATCTCGATGTTCTTGCCGGGGAAGAAGGAGAAGTCGGTCCGCTTGCGGAACGGCTTGCCGCCGATCTCCAGGTGCGGCAGCACCACGTCCACTCCGCCGGGCTCGAAGGTGACGGACTCGCCGCCGTCGCACAGCGCGCTCACCAGTTTCATGGCGACCCAGCATCCGCTGTAGCGCGACAGGCGGATCGCGTGCAGGCCGAAGGTGCGGAACTCGGCGACCGACGAGGGGTACAGGATCGGGATCCCCGCGGACGTGAACGCGTAGTCCTGCTGGTAGGGCATGGTGGAGGACTTCGCCTCATGGTCGTCGCCGGAGAGGATCACGACCGCGCCGTGCTCGGACGTGCCGGCGAAGTTGCCGTGTTTGAGCGCGTCCCCGCTGCGATCCACGCCGGGCCCCTTGCCGTACCAGATGGACGTGACGCCGTCCCACCGGGAATGAGGATGGTCATCGAGCATCTGGGTGCCCATGTGGGCGGTCGCGGCCGACTCCTCGTTCCCCGCGGGCAGCAACGTCACGTCGTGCTCGTCCAGCAGGTCCGGGATCCTGGACAGCGCCAGGTCGTAGCCCGACAGGGGTGATCCGGGGTAGCCGCTGATGAGCGTGGCGATGCGCAGCCCGTCCGCGCGATCGCGGCGGGACTGCTCCAGGGGAAAGCGCACCAGTGCCTGAATGCCCGGCAAGTAGTGCGTACCGGTATCGGCCGTCAACCGGTCCGTGAGCCGCACGGCGACCTCCTAGTCGCGCGCCTGGCGGATGCGCTCCAGCACCCGCGTGCGCAGATCGATGAAATCGGGACGAGCCTTGGTGCCGGCCTGGTCCCGGTCACGCCCGAACGGCACCTTCACCACCTTGTCCACGCGGGTGGGGCGGCCACCGAGGACGACGACCGTGTCGCCGAGATACACCGCCTCGTCGATGTCGTGCGTCACCAGCACCACCGTGATGCCGAGCCGGTCGCGCAGATCGAGCACCAGATCCTCCAGATCGGAGCGGGTCTGCGCGTCCACGGATGCGAAGGGCTCGTCCATCAGCAACGCCTCGGGCCCGTAGGCCAGCGCCCTGGCGATGGCCACACGCTGTTGCATGCCGCCCGAGAGCTGCCAGGGATACAGATCCGCGCTGGTCTCCAGCCCGACGTCCGCGAGCGCGGCATGGGCCCGCCGGCGGCGCTCCTTCTTGCCGACCCCCTTGCCGCGCAGAGGAAGCTCCACGTTGGCGCGCACCGACATCCACGGCATGAGCGAGCGGCTGTAGTCCTGGAACACCACGGCCAGCTTCTCGGGCGGCTCGCGCACCGGCTCGCCGTCGAGGAGGATCTCACCGGCGCTCGGTTCGAGCAGGCCCGCGATGCACCGGAGCAACGTGGTCTTCCCGGCTCCGGACGGGCCGACGACGGTGAGCACACTGCCGCGCGTGACGTCGATGTTTATGTCGGCGAAGATCTCCCGGGTGCCGTACCGCTTGCAGGCGCCGCGTACCGACAGCACCAGCTCGGCCGGATTGCCGTCCTCGCCGTCGCGGACCAGGATCCGCCGTGTGTGGGGTTCGGCCATGGTCAGCTCCTTGGGGCGGCGGTCATGGCGCGGTGCCAGCGGAGCACCCAGTGCTCCACGCCGCGGAACGCGATATTGAGCAGGTAACCGAGGATTCCGAGCAGCAGCATTCCCGCCCACATCTCCGGGATCGCGAAGTTGCGCTGGGCCTGCAGGATCGAGTAGCCGATTCCCTCGGTGGAGCCGATCATCTCGCTGAACACCACGACAGTGATCGCGATCGACAGGCTGGTGCGCATGCCGGCGATGATCTGCGGGCCCGCGGACGGCAGCACGATGCGGGTCAGGCGGAATCGCAGCGGGACACGGTAGCTGCGCGACACGTCCCTGACGACGGCATCGACGCCGCGCACGCCGTCGATGGTGTTGAGCAGGATCGGCCAGAGCGCGCCGTAGGTGATCAGCGCGATCTTCATGTCCGAGCCGACGCCGAGGATCAGCAGGCCGAGCGGGAGCAACGCGACACCGGGAACCGAGCGCAGGAACTCCAGAATCGGGCCGAGTGCCTCCCCCACCGGCCGCGCCAGGCCGAGCGCCACGCCGAGGGCGATGCCCACGGCGGTCGCGAGCGCGTAGCCGGCCGCGAGGTTCGCCATGCTGGACAGGATGTGGTCGGCGGCCCCGGCGGACAGCCACTGCGTCCGGAACGCCTCGAGGATGCTCCGCAGGCTCACGAAGTACAGCGACTCGCTGTTCGCTCCGGCGACCCACCAGGCCGCGAACAGCACGATCGGCAGCCACGCCTCCAGCAGCAGACTCAGCGGCCGGGGGAAGGCCGGTGTGCCACGTGCCATGCCAGCGCCCTCCTCTCCACGGTCACGAAGAACGCGTTGACGGCCACGCCGAGCAGGGCCGAGAACGCGATGAGCGCGAACAGCCGGGGCACATCGGAGGCGGACTGAGCGAGCCCGATCCCGTTGCCCAGGCCCTCGGCGCTGCCGATGAGCTCGGCTCCGATCGTCAGCAACAGGGCCATCGTCGCGGAGATCCGCACCCCGGTCGCCACGAACGGCGAGGCGCCGGGGAGCACGATGAAAAGCGTCCGGCGCAGCCGGTCCAGCCGGTACGACCGCGCGGTCTCCCGTGACATCGGGTCGATCTGCCGCACCCCGTACATCGTCTGCAGGAGCAGCGGCCACACCGAGCCGAGCACGATGAGCACGAGTTTCATCTGCGTGGTGGCGCCGTACAGCAACAGCGCGAGGGGAACCATCGCCACCGGCGGGATGGTGCGCAGGAAGTCGATGGTGAACCGGCACGAGCGGTAGCAGATGTCGCTGGAGCCGAGCAGGAGGCCCGCGGGGATCGCGATGGCCGCCGACAGCAGCAGGCCCAGCGACCAGCCGGTCAGGGTGAGCCCGAACGCGTGCCAGAACGGCACCTCTCCCGCCAGTCGCGCGGCGGCCACCGCGATCGACGTCGGCGCCGGGATCGTGTCCGGGTCCAGCACGCGGGTCGCCGACAGCAGTTGCCACAACGCCAGCGCCGCGGCGACGGTCGCCACCTTCGCGACCAGCCCTGTGGGCATCGTGCGTCCGGCCGCCCTGAGGGTGATCGCCTGGGTGCTCATCATGGCTCCGAGATGACGGAGTTCAGGTCGATCGGTGCGGATATCACGCCGTAGCGCACCATGAGGTCCATGAGCGTGGTCAGTGAGCGGCGATCGACGGGTTTGTCGTTGTACACGGGCACAAGGATCTTCTCCAGGACCTCCGGCGGTGTCTGCGTGGATGTGCGCCCGATCGCGCGCGCCGTCTCCGGATTCGCGCCGAGGTAACGGTTGGCCTCCGTCAGCGCCGCGGCGAAGCGGTCGATGGTCGCCGCGTTCTTCTGCACGTAGGGCTTGGCGGAGAGGTAGACGAGCTGGGGGACCCCGGGCAGCGCCTCGGTGAGCGGGGAGACCAGCCGGCGCAGCCCCGACTCCAGGCCCTGCGTCGTGTACGGTTCGTTCTCCACCGCGCCGTCCACCTGCCCCCGGGCGACGGCGTCGACCATCTGCGGCAGCGGCAGCTCGACGAACTTGACCTTCGAGGAGTCGCCGCCGTTCTTGTCGATGGCGCGCTTGACCGAGATGTGCGAAAGGCTGTTGAGGGCGTTGACCGCGACCGTCTTGCCGTCGAGGTCCCGCACCGACTTGACGGGCCCGTCCGCCTTGACCAGCAGCGCGGTGGAGTCCATCGCGGGATCGGTCGGGCTGACGTTGCCCGGGGCGACGATCGTCACCGGCACGTTCTTGCTGACCGACACGATGGCCGCGACGGGGTCGCTGGCCGCCACCGCGAGCTGGCCGTTGAGCAGCAGCGGCACGGCCGCCGCACCCGACTGCAGCGGCGAGAGCGTCACCTCCAGCTTGTTCCGCTTGAACATGCCCTCGCCGTCGGCGTAGTAGAGGGCGGCGTTGGACAGTGTCGGGCTGGTGCCGACGGTGATCGCTGTTACGCCATCCGCCGAGGTCGGCGCGGTAGCGCCGCCGGAACCGCACGCGGCCGCGAGCAGTCCCGCCGTGAGAAGCAGGGAGGCGAGCGCCTTCACTCGTCCGATCATGGTGACTCCACGAGCGTTGGGATTGGACTTCCAGTAGGGCGAGCCCCCGAGATTCACCAGGTCAAGAGGGGACCAGTGCGGCACGCCGTGTCAATGGATGACGGACTTCGGCAGGATGGGCACGTTGCCCTGGAACACGTTCTCGGGATCGATTCTGACCTTGACGGCCTGCAACCGGTCGTAGGTCCGTCCCGGGTAGACGCTGCGGGCCCGGTCGGGCTCCTCGCCGAGGAAGTTCACGTAGCCGGCGTCCGACCCCACGCGATCGAGCGCGGTGTAGCCGCGCCGGGCCCACTGGATGTGCGCCTCGTCCTCGGCGGCGCTCGGCCACGTGGCCACGATGTTGACGACGTAGGCGGCCTGGCGCCCGGCGAAGGCCGTGGCGTCGTCCGCCACCCGCGCCACCGCGCCGCCCAGTGCGAGCACCTCGATCTGCGACATCGCGCCCGGGATCTCCTCGCATGCCGCGGCGAGCGACTCGATCGCGCCGGCGTCGAGCGCGGTGAGATAGCGGGACTTCATGTAGTTGCGCAGGCCGTGCGGGTGCATGTCGTCCTGCATCGACTGCACCTGGAGGTAGGGCATGCGGACGATCCGTGACGAGGCGGGGTTGACCTCCTCGACCAGCCACCGAAGCTCCTTCTCGCCCTGGGCGAGAGGGCCGCTCCAGACCGCGTTGATCACCAGGCTCGGCCTGCCCACCAGATCCGGCGGCACCACCGGCAGCGCCGGGGCGCGCTTGAGCACGAGGACCGCGGTCACGGCGTCCGGTGCCGCCGCCATCACCTCCCGGAAATGGGCGGCGGCGCGGGGGGCGTCCCGCAGTTCGAACACGGCCTGGCCGAGCAGCACGTCCGTGACGTTCTGGACGGCCAGCTCGAACGTGGTGACCACACCGAAGTTGCCGCCACCGCCTCGCAACGCCCAAAGCAGGTCGGGGTCGCCGTGTTCGCCCGCGTACACCTGCTCGCCGTCCGCGGTGACCACATGGGCGCCCATGATGCTGTCGCAGGTCAGACCGAAGTGGCGGCACGTCCAGCCCACTCCCCCGCCGAGCGCGAGCCCGCCGAGACCGGTGTGCGAGATGACGCCCGCCGGCACCATGAACCCGTACTTCTGCGTCAGCGCGTCCACATCGCCGAGCAGGCTGCCGCCGCCGACGTGGGCGACGCGGCGGGCCGGATCCACGCTGCCGCCGCGCAGTCCCGACAGGTCGATCACGAGCGCGTCGTCGCGGACCGCGAGCCCGGCGACCTGGTGCCCGCCGCCGCGCACGGAGATCGGTACGCCGGCCGCCCGGCCGGCGCGCACCGCCGCGGCGACCTCGGCCGCGGACCCGCAGTGTGCGATCAGTGCCGGCCGCCGGTCCGCCATCGCGTTCCAAACGGCGCGGCCGGCGTCGTAGTCCGGGTCGTCCGGACCGACGGTACGGCCGGTGAAGTCGCCGAGCAGTGTCCGCAGGCGTCGTGTCGCGCTCATGTCCTTCTCTCCATGGTCAAGAGGGGGAGGCCGAGCGCCACCGGGTTGAGCCGCCTGCGGCCTTCTGTGTGCGCCTGTTCGAGCCGTTCCCGGTAGGCGGGGCTCATGTCGTCGGGCACCCAGTCGAACTTCTCGTCCAGTTCGACCCGGACCTCGGCGACACCGTCCAGGTCCGCCAGCAGCCGGTACGCCTCGCCGGCGAACGGCGCGCCCATCACGCAGCCGTACTCGGTGACGCCGATGACGACGCGGACGAGCAGGGCGCCGGGTTCGCCGGACACCTCGACGCGCCGGATGAGACCCAGGTCGTCGAGGCCGCCGGGGGTTCCCGCGGCCCGGCTGCACGGGTCGATGACGGTGTTCAGTCGTGCCCGGACCTCGGCTTCGGTGATCACGCGGCGCTCCAGGGTTCGGCGAGCTCCTTGCGCATTCCGATCCCGTCGTTTCGCAGGTCGGCTCGCAGCTTCTCGACGTCCCAGCCCAGGAGCCGGGCGTGGTTCAGGCCGAGGATCTGTTCCTTGATCTCGTAGGTCAGCTCGGGGTAGCCGTACTCCTCCCGCATCCGCTCGGGAATCTCGAACTCCCAGAAGCGCTCCAGGAACGGCTGCGGGTGGCGGCCGGTGACGCCGGAGGACCAGAAGATCCGGTCGGCGCCGCCCCAGAACAGCAGTTGCCCCAGCAGGTGCGCGAAGCGGGCCGGCTGCCGGATCATCAGGAACGCCGCGCTGTTCTCCAGGTTGACCGCGACATTCGGGAAGCGCTGGATCTGCCAGGCGGTCTCCTCCAGGAAGGCGAGGCCGCCGTGCACGATCTCGAAGGTGAGGTCCGGGAACGCCGAGGCCGCGCCCGCGACGTCCCAGGGAGCGAACGGCTCGCTCGGCACCTGCCCCTGTGGCAGGGCCTTGTGCGTGGCCACGATCTTGATGCCGAGCTCCCGGATCCTCTCCAGGATCGGGAAGGCGATCTCCGGATCGTCCAGCCGGTAGCTGTGGATCTCACCGCGGACGATGTCCATCGGGTACATCTTGATGCCGACCACCTTGTCCTCGGTGACCAGGCGCTCGGCCTCCTCCAGCGCACCGGGCTCCCACGGGCTGATCGGGCCGTAGAGCGCGACCCGCCCCGGATACAGCTCGCGCATGGCGCGGCCGACCCACAGCGGTGAGCCGCCGTCGCGGTAGATCCCGTACAGCGGCACGCCGTGGTAGACGCACATGTCCGTGTCGCTCTCGCGGAACAGCGCGCTGCCGAGCAGTTCCGGATCCGCGCCGCGCTGGAACCTCTCCCGAGAAAGCGTCCATTTGGGATCGCCGTCGGGCAGGATGGCCCGGTGCCCCGCGTACAGGGTGTTGGACAACTGCTCGGCCACCCGCTCGCGGTAGGGGCCCGGCACGTAGTTGTCCGGCACGGTGTTGTAGCCGTGCACGGTGGAGTCGAGGACGAACACGTCCTGGAGTGGCCGTTCGGTCACCGTCGTCATGGTTGCTCACTTTCCTGCCGGGAGGCGCTGGGGCGACGGTCAGCCGTCGCCGGGACTCGGGCGGCCTCGGGGCCCGACACGATCGCCGGGGCCACGGTCACCAGCCGGCGACCAGGCGGTTGGTCAGCCGTCCGACGCCCTCGACCTCGGCGACGATCGTGTCGCCGGGCCGCATGAACTCCTGCGGGTCACGGCCGAAGCCGACCCCGCCCGGTGTGCCGGTCGTGACGATGTCGCCGGGGTGCAGCGTGCAGTGGCGGGTGATCCGCACGAGCAGGTCCGGGATCCGGTGCGTCATCGCCGCCGTGCGCGACTTCTGCCGAACCTCGCCGTTGAGGTAGGTGGCGATGCCGAGGTCGTACGGGTCCGCGATCTCCTCGATGGTCACCACGTGCGGCCCCACCGGCAGGAACGTGTCCGGCGACTTGGACAGCATCACCTGCATCTTCTCCCGGGCCATGACCTCGCGCGCGCTCACGTCGTTGACGACGGTGTAGCCGAAGACGTGGTCCATCGCGTCGTCCGCGGTGAGCCGGCGGGCGGTGCGACCGATGACCACGGCGAGTTCGACCTCGTAGTCCGTCTGCGTGTCCGGGAAGGGAATCACGATGTCGTCCTCGGGACCGATCACCGCGCCCCAGAGGAACGGGATGAACACCGGCTCGGTCACGACGAGCGACGCCGACGCCGCTTCCGCCACGTGGTCGGCGTAGTTCCCACCGGTGCCGATGATCTGGGCACGATCGCGCACGGGCGCCAGCAACCGATCCGGGATCACCGCGCGCGCGGGATCAGGCGTGTGCGCGCGGACGGCCGCCGCCGGGTCCTCCAGGCCGAACAGCGTGTCGAAGTCGGGCCACGGCAGGGGAATCACCCCGTCGCCGTGCACGGCTCCGAGTGACTCGCGGCCCTGGTGCCGGAATCGAGCGAGGCGCATGGCTGGGCTCCTCTTCCAATCAGAATCAGGCGTCGGCTTCGTCGCTGAATGTGCCGATGAAGGTGTCGCGCAGCTCGCCGAGCCGCTGCTCCGGGTGGACGGGGCGGAGGCTGACAGTCCTGCGCCCTCACGTCCCTAACATTGGTCCAAGTGACTTAGTGACTTTATAATGCGGTTCGGTAGCCGTCAACGCTTCGCGCCGCTCACAGCGACACCACCACGCGGCCACGCGCCTCACCGGACATCAGCCGCGCGAACGCGTCCCCCACCTGGTCGAGCTCGTGGACGGAGTCGATCCGGGGCCGGATGTCCCCGCGCTCGACGGCGGCGAGCGCGGCCACGGCGTCCTCGCGGGTGTTCCCGCGCGAGCCCGCGATCGTCAGCTCCCGGCCGACGAGATCCATGGACTCCAGACCGAACTCCGCGCCCGGGCAGTAGCCGCAGCACACCACCCGGCCTCCGGTCCCGAGCAGGCGCGCGCCCGCCTCGAACCCCGCGCGCGTGCCCGACACCTCCAACACCAGCTCGGCTCCGTCCGGCGCCCAGCCGCGTAGGACGCCCACGTCCTGCGGAGCGACGGCATGGTCGGCGCCGTGTTCCAGCGCCGCCCGCCGGCGCGCGGTGTCGGGCTCGACGACCGCGATCCGGGCGCCGAGCCCGGCGGCCACCTGCACGGCGTTCAGCCCGAGCCCGCCCGCCCCCACGACGACCACGCGGTCCCCCGGGCCCAGCCGGCCCCGCACACGCAGCGCGTGCCACGTCGTAGCGACCGCGTCCATCGTGACGGCGGCCGCCTCGTACGTGGTCGCGGCCGCGAGCGGGATCAGGTTGCCCGCCGGCACCGCGAGGTACTCGGCGAGGCCGCCCTGGCGGTCGAGCCCGAGCAGCCGCAGCTCCCGGCACGTGTTCGACCGCCCGCCGCCGCACGGCGGGCAGCGCCCGCAGGTCAGGTACGGGTGGCAGGCCACCCGCGCGCCCTTGCCCACCGACGGCGCGCGGGACTCGACGACCTCCCCCGCGATCTCGTGCCCGAGTACCAGGGGCAGGCCGAGGGCCGGCCGGAACACGCCGCTGGAGATCTTCAGGTCGGTCGCGCACAGGCCCACGCGGCGGACGCGGACGAGCGCCTCTCCGGGCCCGGGCACCGGCCGGGGAAGTGCGCCGACGACCGGTGGCTCGCCGAGCGCGGTCAGCACCGCGCCGCGCATGCGCTCAGTCATCGGGGGTCTTGACCTGCGCGGTCGTACCGCCGTCGACCACAAGGTTGTGGCCGGTGATGTAGCTCGCCGCGTCGGAGGCGAGGAAGGCGAACGCGTCGGCGACGTCCTGAGGCGTCGCCATCCGGCCCAGCGGGGCCACCGGGAAGTGCTCCCGCAGCCGCCGCATCTCGGTGTCGGAGGTGATCCGCAGGCGGTACCTCGGGGTGTCCACCGCCCCTGGGCTGACCATGTTGACCCGGATGCCGTGCGGGGCCAGCTCGACCGCCATGGCACGCACCAGGCCGAGCAGCCCGGTCTTGGTAGCGGTGTACCCGGCGAGCCCCCGGCCCGCGCCCATTGTGGCGATGGACCCGGTGTAGAGCAGGACGCCGCCGCCGTTCGCGGCCATCACCCGGCCGAATCCGCGCCCCAGGTGGAAGGACGCGTTCAGGGTGAGCGCGACCTCGCCGGCCCACGCCGTGTCGGGGAGGGACAGGAACCCGGTCGGCGCGTTCGGCACCGCGGCCGTGTGCACCAGCACGTCCACGCGGCCGTGCGCGGCCTGGGCCCGCTCCACGAGCTCCGCGCATCCGGCCGGCGTGCCGAGGTCGACCACCACGGGCAGGGCCTCGGATCCCGCCGAGTCGACCCGCTCCGCGACGGGCGCCAGCGCGGCGGCGGAGACGTCGGCCAGCACCACGGCCTTCGCGCCCTCCGCCGCCGCCGTCACGGCGGTGACGCCGCCGATGCCGCCCCCACCGCCCGTGATAACGATGATCTTGCCGGCCAATCGTACGCCCATACGACCAGTCCTTTACCTGGTGACTTGGACAGTGATTCGGCGCGGCGCCCGCCCGGCCGGCGAATCCCGGAGGAGTCCGCCGCTAGGGCACCGCGCGGCCGCGGGAACCGATGAAGGACTCGAAGTCGGCGTCGGACAGGCGGGCGTCCCGCAGTTGCGGGATCGTGTCGATCCGCTTGGCCACGACGTCGTGGTACTCCACGACGGCCTTCACGAGCCCTTCGGCGTCCCGCTCCTCAAGGCGCTCGACCATCGCGAGCCGCAGCGAGCCCGCGGACGAGGACCACTTGCGCCAGAACTCATCCGACCGGCTCTCGTAACTCGACATCTCCAGCTTGACCACGAGGTGGACGAGGAACCGCGCGATCGCGCCGAGCAGCGGGTCGTGCGCCGCGTCGGCGAAGGAGGTGAGGAAGCTCGTCATCGCGTGCGCGGTGTCGGACACGGTCCGGCAGGTGATGGTCAGCTCCGCGGCCTCGCGCACCCTGGCGATGTCGTCCTCGGTGGCCCGATCGACCGCCAGTTCGGCCGCGTGCGAGTTCAGCACCCGCAGCAGGCGGATCAGGTCGCTGATGCCGACCGACTCCAACTGCACCAGCGTGCCCAGCGAGACGGCGACGATGTTGTCCACGTTCGGGGAGACGTAGGCGCCGCTGCCGTGCCGCACCTCCACCAGGCCGAGCGCGGACAGACCGCGGATCGCCTCGCGGACCGTCGGGCCGCTCACCCCGAAGCGGGTCGCCAGCTCCCGCTCGGTCGGCAGACGGGAGTCGCGCGGCAACGCGCCGGACACGATCTCCTTGCGCAACGCGGAAAGGATCTGGTCGGCGACCTTCTGCCGGGGCATCGGCCCCATGTCGGCGGGCAACTCCGCGCTGGACGACCTCCGTGGTGCCATCCGGACCACCCCGTTCACGCTCGGACCCGCCAGCGCTCAGCCGGACGGAGAAGTCAACAAGTGACTCGTAGTCTAGCGGACCTAATCCGATCATGACGCGCCGTCCGGCGAGCCGCCCACGTGGTCGGGCACCCCCCGGATCGAGAAGGTCGCACCCCGGGCCGCGAACCTCGACCGCAGGGTCGGCAGGACCATCTCCGCCTGGCACCCGAGCTTGAGCAGGCACCGGCGGCAGCTTCCGAGCAGTTCGAGCTCCACCAGGCCGTCCCGGACCGAGGTGATCTCGATGTCGCCGGCGTCCACGTTCAGCAGCGGGCGGATCCGGCTGTCCAGCGTACGCTGGACCTCGGCGCCCAGTTCGATGTCGTCCTCAGTCATGGGCCGGCACCAGGCTGGGCCTGCCGTCCTCGGCGTATTCCACGGTCATCTTCAGCAGCCGGAGCATGTTGCCGCCGACGATGTCCGCGCGGTCGGCGTCGCTGATACGCGGGTACGCGTACCCCTCGACGAGATCGTCCGGCATCTGGAACTCCCACACCCAGTCGAGGAGGTCCTGCGGGTGCGGCCCGAGCGGGGCCTCGGTCCCCCAGAGCAGGTGGTCGGCCCCGACCCCGGCCAGCGCCTTGCCGATCCGCTCCGCGGTCAGCCGCGGCGCCACCCGGATCAGGTTGATCCAGGTCGACATCGACAGGTAGATGTTGGGATGCCGCGCGGCGATGGTGATCGTCTCGTCCTCGTACGGGACTCCGAGGTGGTGGATGATGAAGTTCATCTCCGGGAAGTCGAGCGCCGCGTCCGCGACGTCGTGCGCCTGGAGGGCCTGCAACGACTCCGGACCGAGCGGGTTGCCCTTGTGCACCTGAGCCAGGTCGACCCCGTGCTCGAGCATGCGCTCGTACATCGGGTACGCGACGTGCCGGTCGTCCATCCGCCACGAGCGGCCCCGGGTGTGCGCGGTGTAGAACTTGATGGATCTCGCGCCGAGGTTCTTGATCTGGTGGTCGATGTCATGGAGCGCGGTGTTCAGGCCGCGCAGGACGGGATCGGTGCCGCCGCAGAACACCACCCGATCGGGTTCGGCCTGGACCAGCTCGTACTGCCGCTCGACCGCGTCCAGGCCGTCCTTGTAGAGGTCGAACATCGGCACGGTCTGCACCATCGCGAAGTCGATCTGGGACCCGCCGCCGAAGAGCCGGTCGGCGACGTATTCGGCGCTCCACTCCTTGGCGAACTCCCGGTAGTCACCCTCCTTGCCCATGGAGCGGACGAGCTTGTAGAAGAAGTTCTGCGCGAGCCGGCCCTCGGGCTCGATCACGTTGTCGTCACGCAGGTTGTGCAGGTGCACCACATTGTCGAAGACGATATGGCCGCCTCGCATCGAAGCCTCTCCTCCCCCGGCCCCGACGCCGGGTTTCCAGGAATTCACCAAGTGACTTGCTGTCTTTGAGGCTACGCGCTGACCAAGTGGGGGTCAACAGTTACATCGCCGGCGGCGAGGTGACCATCGGGCGGAGCAGCAGGCTGCGGGGATCGCACACCAGACCGGATTCACCGCATCCGGCGGCGGACGACCGCATCTTCGGCCAGTGGTATGAGGTGCTCCCCGGCCTCCGCGAGGAAGGCGCTCGCCCCGGCCGCAGCCGTTGTCCGTGTTCTGCCCTGACGCACGGGTGAGAACGACGATGCCCACGTCGGATGCCGCCCGTGCGCGGGCGAGAACGCCGGGACCGGGCACCGCGTCGCCACCTGACTGGTAGGAGGCACGGAACGCGTGCAGCGCTTGTCCGCCCCTTCGACGTGCAGCCGTGATCGCGCCCGTGAACCGCGAGCCGGCCGAAGACGTGGACGGCCAGCACGAAGGCGACACCTGACAGATACCTGACAGATCCAGATCCTTGACCCGATGGGTCACCGGCTCGCCGTCGCGGGTGACGGTTCCGGGCACCGATGGGTCGATCCTCCTGGAAAAGAACGCCGTCACCGAGCCGCCGAGCTCATCGCGCACGAACAGCCGGCCATCGACGTCGTCGATGCCGAAGTCCAGGACCTTGTCCTCGCGCACGGGCTTCCTGTGGCGTTTCCCCTCGCCCGAGCACCAGGTGGAGTTCTTCACCAGGTGCTACGGCCCCGCCAACCGCGCCGTCGCGACGTTGGCGGCGGACCTCGCCACCGGCCTCAAGGCCGAGATGCTCGACGTGGTCAAGCGTTTCAACGTCTCCGGCGACCACACGCTGGTGCTCCGGATGGACTACCTGGAGGAGGTCATCCACAAGCCCGCGACGCCATGACGGCGATCGCTCATCATCGGGAGGTTCCATGTCGGAGCCGAAAGTAAAGGTGAGGCCGCACCGGTGTTCCTGGATCTGGAGGCGAGCCTGCGGAAGGCGGTGGGGCTGATCGAGGCCGCAGCCGCGCACGGGGCCCAGTCGCTGGTCTTCCCCGAGGCGTTCCTGCCCGCGCCGCCGCGAGCAGCACGGCGGCACGGTCTACAACGCCATCCTTTACTTCGACGCCGACGGCCGGCTCCTCGGCTGCCGACCCACGCCGAGCGGCTCGTGTGGGGCATGGGGGACGGCTCCGACCTGCAGGTCCACCACACCGCTGTCGGCCGGGTGGGCGGGCTGATCTGCTGGGAGAACTTCATGCCGCCCGCTCCCATGAGGCGTGGGTGGCCGGCATGCGCCACGTCGCCCGGGAGGGCGTCTGGCTGCGTCATCGGGGTGGCGCCGCGAAGTGGTAGCGATCGTCGAGCTCCAGGAGCCCGGGGGGACCGAATCTCGTCGATGACCGGGATTCCGAGTGAACGTGTACCAACCAGGATGACCAAACGCCGTGACCGCCGGGTCAATCGCGGCCCAGGCGCGGTTGGGGGGAATGACCGTGAGCACTGCACACCATCTGGAGAAAGGCCCCGACGCCCACGGCGATGTCGGATCATCGCTGGAGGCGGCAGAGCGTGCGTTGTATTTCGAGGGGATCTGCAGACCGGCCGGTGGTGCTTCGACCTCGCCTACCAGGCGGCCGAATCCTGTGCCGACGGGCGCGCGATGGCCCGGGCCGCGCTGGGGCTGGGCGGAGTGTGGGTGCACGAGCACCGGACCACCGCCGAGGCAGCGAAGGTTCGCGCGCGGCAGCGACAGGCCCTGGCGGTCGTCGGCGCGCGTTCGGCGCTCGGCGTACGGCTGCAGGCCAGACTGTGCGCCGAGGAGGACTATCACGCCGGCCGGCACGCATCGATCCTGACATCGCTGGCCGAGGCACGCAGCACCGGAGACCCGGTGGCGGTGGCCGAGGCGCTGAACCTGGCACACCACTGCCTGATGGACCCCGCTCACCAGGCGCTCCGGCTGGAGCTCGCGCACGAGCTGATCGGCCAGGCGGCCTGGACCGGCCGCCGCGGCGACCTGGTCATCGGGCTGCTATGGCGAACCGTGGATCTGTTCCTGGCAGGCGACGCGCACGCCGAACGGTCCCTGGCCGAGCTGCGCGGCCTGCTGACGGACAAAGATCACCAGGCGGCCGGGTTCGTCGTGGCGGTGATCGACGTCATGCTCGCCATCCGAGCAGGCCGCCTCGCCCAGGCAGAGGCGCTGGCCGCCGCCTGCGCCGAGCGGGGGCAGACCGCCGGCGACGCCGACGCCCTCGGCTGGTACGGCGCCCAGCTCGCGGCGATCCGCTGGTATCAAGGCCGCATCGGCGAACTCGTCCCGGCGCTGTCGGAGCTGGTGAAATCCCCGGAACTTGGTACTGCCGACCACGCGTACTTTCCGGCCCTGGCGGTGGCCGCCGCCACGGCCGGAGACCAGCGCCTGGCTCGGGGGACGCTGGCCCGGCTCGGCGATCTGGCGCTGCTGCCCCGCACCAAGAGCTGGCTGGCGGCCATGCACGGCGTGGCGGAGGCGGCGTACCTGCTCGACGACGTCGAGATCGCCTCCCAGGTCTACGCCCTGCTCCTCCCGTTCGCCCGCCTACCGGCGATCGCCGGCCTCGGTGTGGCCTGCTTCGGCTCTACTCACCATGCCCTCGGTATGGCCTCGCTCACAGCCGACAAGCCGATCGGGCGGTCGAACACCTGCGCCAGGCCGTCGAGGCCAACCTCGCGCTGGACCACTGGCCCGCCGCGACCTTGTCACGATGGCGGCTGGCCCAGGCCCTGGCCCAGCACTGCGGACTGGGGGACGCAACGGCGCGCCGACACTCGGCCCAGGCAGAGCAGGAGGCCGCGGAGCTGGGCATGACGCTGCCCACGACGGCTCCGCGCTTGGTGCGTCGCGGCCAGGAGCCGGTCGCAGTGGTGTGCCACCGATATGGTCTCGCGTGGCAACTGGAATGGGTTGACAGGACCGCGCTGGCCGATGACAGCGTGGGCATGCGACACCTGGCCACCCTGATCGCCCACCCGGGCCAGGAAATTCCCGCCATCGAACTGGCCACCGGCGCGGTCCTTCCCATCGAGGGCCGCCCGAGCGCAGGCGCATCGCACCAGCCAATGCTGGACGAGCAAGCCAGAACCTCCTACAAGCAACGGCTGACTCGGTTACAGACCGGCGCGCTTGCACATGCGGCCGGCCGACGACAGGCCGGCGAGTTCGGCCAGGTGGGGCCGGTGGCGCCGTCGATGCCCGGAGGCGCCGGAGGACGGCGCTTACCATTTGACCGTGACCTCGCCTACTCCTCGACGCGCCTCCCGTCCCCCCGCCCGCGGCTCGGCTGCACCCAGTATCCGCGACGTCGCGGCGGCGGCCGGAGTCTCCTACCAGACCGTCTCCCGCGTGCTCAACGATTCGCCCCGCGTGCGCCCGGAGACCCGCGCCACGGTGCTGGACGCCATCGACCGGCTCGGGTTCCGCCCCAGCCGGGCCGCCCGCGCGCTCAGCCTGGGCCGCGCCCGCGCCATCACCGTGGTCACCTCCAACACCGTCCT
The DNA here is from genome assembly GCF_014202315.1 of Thermocatellispora tengchongensis. Lineage (GTDB taxonomy): Bacteria > Actinomycetota > Actinomycetes > Streptosporangiales > Streptosporangiaceae > Thermocatellispora > Thermocatellispora tengchongensis. The sequence continues at coordinate 87,916 of NZ_JACHGN010000033.1, forward strand.
GTACGGCTACGCCGCCACTCTGCAGGGCATCGAGGAGGCAGCCCGCGCCGCGGGCCTGCCGGTGGGCATCCGGGTGGTGGAGTCGGCCGAGCCCGCCGAGGTGAAGCAGACCGTGGACCACGTCAGCGACGCCAGCGCGGGCGGCGTGGTGGTGATCGCGTTCGACCCGATGGGCGTGGCGGTGCTGGAGGCGCTGCCCGCACACGTGCCCGCCGTGGCCGCCGCCGAGCCGGGCGCGCCCGACCAGGGACGGGTGGCGATCAAGCTCGACGAGCGCCGCGCCGCCGCCGACGCCACCCGCCACCTGCTGGGGCTCGGCCACCGCACCGTGCACCACGTGGCCGTCCCGTGCGAGGGCGAGGGGGGAGGCCGGTTCGTGGGCTGGCGCGACGCGCTGCGGGCGGCCGGCGCGCCGGTCCCCGAGGTGGTGAGCTGCGGCTGGGACATCGCCTCGGCGTACGCCGCCGGACGGAAGCTGGCCGCCGACCCGGACGTGACGGCGATCCTGTGCGGCAACGACGAAATCTCCCAGGGGGTGCGCAGGGCGCTGTACGACGCGGGCAGGGACGTGCCGGGCGACGTGAGCATCGTCGGCTTCGACGACATGCCCGGCTCGGAGTTCTGGACGCCCGCGCTGACCACGGTGCGGATGGACTTCGCCGGGTTGGGACGGGCCTGCTTCCACGCCGCCGTGGCCGAGCTGACCGGCGAGGAGCAGCCGAAACCCGCGGTGGCGGCGCCGAGCCTGGTGGTGCGCGAGTCCACCGGGCGCCCGCCCCGTCACTGAAACCTCCGCGTAACGATCCCGCAAAGGGGGCTTCCTTTCTCGGCATGTGACCGCTCACACTCGCTCGTGTGACCCGTCACACGCCCAACTCGCGATCATACGAAAGAGAGTTGTTCGATGCCTGCTGAGGTCGTGGAGACCCTGAGCTGGGGCCATGCCGGACTCACCGCCGTCCTGGAGATCCATCCGGATCGCCCGGTGGGGCTGCGCGAGCTGTCGGCCGGCCCGGCCACCGGGCGGGGGCGGGTCGCCCCGCCCGTCGTGGAGATCCTGATCCCAGGCAAGGGCAAGGCCAGGGCCGCGCAGCGGCTGACGGAGACGGCGGTGGGCGCCCGGCTGCGGTACGCGGGGTCGGAGCGGTCGGCCGGTGGCGGCTGGCACGAGCTGCGGGTGCGGCTGCGGGACGAGGCGTCCGGGCTGGCCGCCGAGCTGACGTTGCGCTCTCCCGACGGGGTGGCCGCCGTGCAGGCGTCGGTCCGGGTGACGAACACGGGCGAGGAGCCCGTGCTCCTGCTGGCCGTCCCCTCCTTCGCCGCGGCCTTCCTCGACCGACCGGCGGACGACCTGGACGTGCTGCACGCGGCCAGCGAGTGGCTGGGCGAGAACCGCTGGACCCGGCGGCCGCTCGCCGAGCACCTCCCCGACCTCGACCTGTCCGGGCATGGCCAGCACGGCAAGAGCACCTTCGCGGTGACCAGCTCGGGCACCTGGTCGAGCGGCGAGTACGTGCCGATGGGCGGGCTGACCGACCGGCGCACCGGCCACACGTGGCTGTGGCAGATCGAGCACAACGGCGCGTGGCGGTGGGAGGTCGGCGACCGAGTGGACGGCGTGTGCGTCGCCCTGTCCGGCCCCACGGACCTTCACCACCAGTGGAGCGAACGGCTCGGGCCCGGCGAGTCGTTCACCACCGTTCCGGTCGCGGTGGCCGTCTCCCCGGACGGCATCGAGGGCGCGGCAGCGGCGCTGACCGCCTACCGGCGCGCGCTGCGGCGTCCCCACCCCGACCGGGCCACGCTGCCGGTGGTGTTCAACGACTACATGAACACGCTGATGGGCGACCCGACGACGGACAAGCTGCTGCCCCTGGTCGACGCCGCCGCCTCGGCCGGCGCGGAGGTGTTCTGCGTGGACGCCGGCTGGTACGACGACGGCGGCGACTGGTGGGACAGCGTGGGCGAGTGGCAGCCCTCCCAGACCCGTTTCCCGCGCGGGCTGGAAGAGGTGCTGGCCCGGATCGCCGGCCACGGGATGACGCCCGGCCTGTGGCTGGAGCCCGAGGTCGTCGGCGTGCGCAGTCCCATGGCCGACAAGCTGCCCGCCGAGGCGTTCCTCCAGCGCGGCGGCGTACGGGTGGTCGAGCACGGCCGCTACCACCTGGACCTGCGCCACCCCGCCGCCGTCAGGCATCTCGACCAGGTGGTCGACCGGCTCGTTGAGGAACTCGGCGTCGGCTACCTCAAGCTCGACTACAACATCGACCCCGGCGCGGGCACCGACCGCGACGCCACCAGCGTCGGCGCCGGGCTGCTCGCGCACAACCGGGCCCACCTGGCCTGGCTGGAGGGCGTGCTGGACCGGCACCCGCACCTGGTGCTGGAGAACTGCGGCTCCGGCGGGATGCGCGTGGACTACGCGCTGCTGACCCGGATGCAGGTGCAGTCCACCAGCGACCAGCAGGATTTCCTGCGCTACCCGCCGATCGCGGTCAGCGCGCCCCTGGCGATGCTGCCCGAGCAGGCCGCCAACTGGGCCTACCCCCAGCCCGAGATGACGGACGAGGAGATCGCCTTCACGATGTGCACCGGCGTCCTGGGCCGCCTCTACCTGTCCGGCAACCTGCACCGGATGACCCCTGAGCAGCTCGCCCTCGTACGGGACGGCGTCCGGCTCCACCAGGGCCTCCGCCCCGACCTGCTGCGGGCCGCGCCGTGCTGGCCGCTCGGCCTGCCCGGCTGGGACGACCCGTGGCTCGCCCTCGGCCTGCGTGCGGGGGACACCACCCACCTCGGCCTCTGGAGGCGTCCCGGGGCCGCGGAGACCACCGTGCTCTCCCTGCCGCACCTGTCCGGCCGCGCCGTGGACGTGGACGTCGCCTTCCCCGCCACGGGCGGTTGGACGCACACGTGGGACCCGCGGACCGCGGAGCTGACCGTCACCGCCGCGATCCCCGCCCCTACCGCCCGCATCCTGCACCTTCGCCCGCACTGACCCCCCGAAGAAGATGTTCGATGCCACTGGTGGCCGAACACGGACAAAGGACGCCGAACTGTGAAGCTCGTACCGCGTGTCGCCGCCGCGGCGACCCTCCTCCTGGCCCTCGCGGCGTGCAGCGACCCTTCCGCCGGGCCCGCCGCGCCCGCGGCGGACGACACCCCGGCCGCCTGGCCCTCGCCCACCGCCCGCCTTGACGGTGTCACGCTCACCATCTGGGCCGCCCAGAACAGCAACACCGTGCCCAAGGCCGTGACCGACGCCTTCACCCAGGCCACCGGCGCCAAGGTCGAGGTGGTCACCATCCCCGACCCCTACGAGCAGGGCGTGCAGACCAAGGTCGCCACCGGCGACAAACCCGACCTGGCCTTCTGGCAGCCCACCGCGTCCATGCTCACCGCGCTCAACGCCCGCGCCAACCTCCAGCCGCTCGACGGCGCCCCCTGGATCTCCAGCCTCTCCCCCGAGCTGCGCGACATGACCGGCCTGCTGGACAAGACCCGGTACGCCGCACTGATCACCAGCCCGGCCGTCGAGGGCGTCTACTACAACAAGAAGGTCTTCGCCGCGAACGGCATCTCCGAGATTCCGAAGAACTTCGACGACATGGTCGAGGTCGCGCGGACGCTCAAGGGCAAGGGCGTCACCCCGTTCTTCGAGATGGCCGGCGACAAGTGGGCCACCCAGTGGTGGGTGCAGGTCCAGCTCGCCGACGCCGCCAAGACCGGGCTGTGGGACCGGATCAACACCGGCAAGGAGACCTTCCAGGACGCCACCGTCCTGGAGGCGATCAAGAAGTACAAGGCGCTGATCGACGAGGGCCTGTTCAACGCCGACATCAAGACCGCCACGTTCGAGGACCAGGGCCAGGCGCTGCTGTCGGGGAAGGCCGCCATGGTCATGCAGGTGAACTCGTTCTTCGGCCAGCTCCAGGCCAAGGCCGGCACCGCGGAGCTGGATGAGACGATCGGCTTCTTCCCGATCTCGCCGTCGGGCAACGTCGGCACCTTCATCCCCGACCAGTCCAACGCGCTGGTGGCCTTCCGCACCGGCGACCCCAAGCGCGAGGCCGCCGCCCGGCAGCTCCTGGCGTACTGGATGGGCCCCGGGTACGCCGCCTTCGTCACCGACCGCAAGACCATCTCGCTGCGCACCGACGTGCCGTCCCCCGACGGCGTGCCGCAGGCGCTGCTGGACGCCCACGCCTCACTCCGCACCGCGGTCGGGTCCATGCAGGCGCTCGCCGTGGCCAACCCCGACCTGTACCTCAACCTGGCCGACATGATCACCGGCAGCCTCACCCCCGAGCAGGTGGCCGCCGCCACCCAAAAGCAGTTCGCCCAGCTCGCCAAGGCCGCCGGAGCCTCCGGCTTCTGACCCCTCCACCCCGGCGGGAGGCGGCCCGGCCTCCCGCCGCTTTCCACCACCAAGGAGCCGCTCGTGCCGACCGGTCAGGAGACGCTCACCCGCCCGGCCACCGAACGCCGTGCGCCCGCCAGGCGCAAGACGCCCGCCACGACCGGGCGCGACCGCACCCACCCCATGTGGTTCCTCGCCCCCGCCTTCGCGATCCTGTTCGTCTTCTTCTTCCTGCCGACCCTGTTCAACTTCATCTACGCCTTCACCGACTGGTCCAGCTTCAAAAGCGACATCCGCCCCGTCGGCCTGGAGAACTTCACGTCCCTGCTGTCGGACGGCACCCTGTTCGGCGCCCTGCGCATCACCCTCCTCTACGCCGCCCTGGTGGCCCTGTTCCAGAACCTGTTCGGCTTCGGCCTGGCCGTGCTGCTGGAGAAGGACACCCGGCTCAACCGCGCCGCCCGCCTGATCTTCCTCATCCCGGTGCTGATGTCCGCCCTGGCCGTCGGCTACGTCTTCCAAGCCCTGCTCAAACCCGACGGCAGCCTCAACGACCTGCTCTCGGCCCTGACCGGCCAGCAAGTGAGCATCGCCTGGCTGGGCAGCACCACCTGGACCCTCGTCCTGGCCGCGATCATCCACGCCTGGAAGTGGATGGGCCTGTCCATGCTCATCTACCTGGCCGGGCTGAAGACCATACCCGAGGACGTCACCGAGGCCGCCCACATCGACGGCGCCTCCCCCTGGCAGGCGTTCTGGTCCATCCGCTTCCCGCTGCTGGCCCCCGCCGTCACCTTCAACGTCGCCACCGCGCTGCTCGGCTCCATGAACGGCTTCGACATCGTCCAGGCGCTCACCGGCGGCGGACCCGCCCGCAGCACCGAGATCCTCAACATCTTCATCTACCGCACCTTCGGCCAGGGACTGTTCGCACAGGCCACCACCATGAGCCTGGTGCTGTTCCTCATGGTCGCCCTGCTGGCCTTCCCCGTCATCCGCCTGCTGCGCAAAAGGGAGGAGATCCTGTGACCGTCCCCTCCTACGGCCCCACCACCCACCGCCGCACCCCGCCACCCCGGCCACGAGGACTCGCCGCCCGGCTCCGGCCGATCGCCGTCATCGCGCTCGTGGTGCTCGTCATGGGCGTGCCGCTGTGGCTGGTCGTCGTCACCGCCGGCAAGTCGCAGGCCGAGGCGCTGTCGCCGGACCTGTCCCTGCCCACGCGCTGGCAGTTGTGGCAGAACCTGGCCCAGGTCTGGCAGCAGGGCGAGGTGCCCGCGGCCCTGCTGGGCAGCCTGCTGGTCGTCGCCCCGTCGGTCGCGCTGGTGCTCACGCTCGGCTCGATGGCCTCCTGGGTCCTCGCCCGCCGCGCCACCAGGCTCAACGCCGTGCTGTACGCGCTGGCCATCAGCGGCATCGTGCTCCCGCCCGCCGTCGTCACCATCGTGCTCCTGCTGCGCCAGCTCGGCCTGGCCGGCAGCCCGCTCGGCATGATCGGCGTCTACACCGGCATCTACATGTCCACCGTCATCTTCTTCGTCACCGGTTTCGTCCGCAGCGTGCCGATCGCGCTGGAGGAGGCCGCCCGCATGGACGGCGCGGGCCCGGTGCGGGTGTTCGTCTCGGTCATCCTGCCCCTGCTGCGGCCGGTGCTGGCCACCGCGACCATCCTGATCTGCCTGTATGTCTGGAACGACGTCTTCTATGCCTTCTTCGTCATCGGCGGCAGGCTCGACACGCTCCCGCTGAACCTGTTCCAGGTCGCCAACGCCGGGCTCTATCTCGACAACTGGCACCTCATCTTCGCCTACATCATCCTGATGAGCCTGCCGCTGCTGGTCGTGTTCGCGGTGGCCCAGCGCAGGATCATCTCCGGGATCACCGGCGGCGCCGTCAAGTAGGGCGCCTTCCACTGTCCCGGCCGATGACCAGCGGTTGAGCAAGGAGATACGCCGCCGCACCGACGTGGTCGGCCCCCTCCCGCACAGCGATGCCATCGTCCGGCCGGTCGGCGCGGTGCCGGCCCGGGACCGTCTAGACCGAGGCGGTGGCGGCGCGTCGAGGGTCGGCAACACCAGGTCGGGCACCGGGTCCAGCGGCGCGTGCGGCGGCGTCACCCCGCAGGTGAGCGGCACCGTGCGGGCTGGTCGCGGCTACGTCTGCCCAGCCACTCACCCGCCTGCGGCGCGCAGGCGGGCCCACGGCTCAGCACCGCCTTGATCCGGCCCTGCGCCCACCGCCGCGCGCCGTATCGGCTCGATGGCGCTACACCGCGTTCGACCAGCCCGACGCCGCACCAGGGCTCCGGCGACGATCGACGTCCGGCCCGGACATGTCAATCACGAGCAGAACAACGGCGCCGACGCCGGCCGCTCCGCTGTCTCCTGAGGGTGAGGGCGCCGGGTGTTCCGGGCGGTGGACGACCGCCCGGAACACCCAAAGGATGATCAACTGGTGATGCGGAAGGTGGCGTCGGCTCGGCCGATCGCGTCGTCGATCGGGTCCAGCCGCAGCGCGAAGCTGTAGTGGCGCAGGTAGCGGTCCGGGTAGTTGTAGGACTGGAACGACACCGCGGTGGGGTCGGCCAGTCCGGTGACGCGTTTGAACGTCGCGTCGGCCTTGAACAGCTCGCTGTCGTCGTTGCGCGCCAGGACGAAGTCGAAGCCGGTGTGCCGCAGGTAGTAACCCGGGAAGTTCACCGACTCGATGGACACGTAGTCGCCGGCCGGGTTCGCCAGACCTGGCACGATCCGCCACTGCGAGTCAGAGATATAGGGGTCGGCGTCAAGACGCGCATCGAAGCCGGCATGCCGCACGTACCGGTCGGTGAAGTTGTACGACTGCAAGCGGTTGACTCCCGCGGGAGTCTCGCCCCACTTCGCACGAAGCGCGTTCAGTTGCGCCTGCGTGATGGGAATGATCGACCCGTGTCTCTTGGTGCTGGCGCCCATCTCGAACTCGGAGTCGGACCGGATACGGTACTCGCTGGGTGCGGCCGGGTTCGTAGCGGTCAACGGCAGGTAACCCGCGCCGCCGTACCGGTCGACCCACAGAGCCCATTCGTTGCGGTCGTTGAACTTCTTCAGGAACGGTCCCTCGACCTGCGCACCGGTCAGGCCCAGCCCCGAGAGGTCACCCAGACGGGTCCAGCCGGACAGGATCTGGTTGCTTCCTTCAATGGTGATCTGCCCGTCAGCGGAGGCGCGAATGTAGCGGTAACCGCCGACACCACCCGCGATCTCCAGGATCTGGGTGTCGATGATGCCCTGCGTGCCGGGCCGTTCGATGTACACCTGCGCAGCGCTGAACGTACGGAAGTCACGAGTACGCGAGTAGTAGATACGCGACTTGTCAGGACGAATGGTGGCCCAGTAGACGATGTAATCCTTCCTCGCCGGGTCGTAGATGGCCTCCGGCGCCCAGGCGCAACCAGCGTCCGGAATGCTGCCGGCGACGTCGGCCAGCCACGGTTCCGACCAGTTCACCAGGTCCGTGGACTCCCAGATCACCAGTGAGGTACTGCCTTCGTGCGCCGCCACGTGCCAGCCTTTGCCACTCGCGATCCGCAGATCGGTGGCGAGCAGCCAGAATTTGTCCCCGGTCGGCGACCGCACCAGCGATGGGTCGCGGACGCCCCGCTCACCCACGGTCGAAGTCAGCACCGGCAGGGAACCGTTCAGGTCGGTCCAGTGCAGGCCGTCGGTGCTGGTGGCGAAGTAGACCTGCTCACCGGTCAAGCTGCCCTCCCCCGTGAAGTGGGCCATCAGATAGCCGCTGAACGAATCGACCGCGGCCGCAGGCCGCGCCGGAATGGCGATCAGAGTGAGCAGCACGACGCCGATCAAACCGATCAGCGACAGTCGCCGCGGAACCAGTGTCACGAGATCCTCCGATGGTTGTGGTTGGACGAGCGGCCGATACAGGGCCCGGATGCGCGGAAGTGATGGAAGGGGAACTGCGATCGGCTTGTCCCGCCGGCGTGTGAACCGCGGTGCCGGTCGACAGCCGCGTACGAGACGTTGACGTCGATCGCCGCGGCGACCGCCGGAGCGGCGCGCGACATCCAAATGTGAACGCTAACAAACTACGGCCCGGTGGCTATCCGGCGGAGGCGGAGCCCTGCCTCGGCGGCCGTTGTGGCGACCGCCAAGGCAGGCGACTCATGCGGTCGTCACACCGGCCTGATGGTCCATTGCAGGTTGGTGCTGGAGTCGGCCGCCCACAGCTTCACCCGCGCGCCGACGGTCGCGTCGCCGCCGCCGTCCAGGCAGGTGCCGGTCCCGCGGTTGACGATGCGGTAGCGGCCGTCGCCCGCGCTGTGCAACCGCCACTGCTGGTTGTGGCCGCCGTTCCACGGCGCCTGTAGGCAGGTCGCGCCGCTGGCGCCGTTGCCCCAACTGTCGGCCACCATCCCGTTGGTGCGGTTGACGAGGCGGCAGTACCCGTCGCCGACGTCCTCCAGCCGCCACTGCAGGTTGGAGCTTCCGTTGTAGTTCCACTGCTTCAACTGCGAGCCCGATGTCACGTCTCCGCCGCTGTCCAGCACGAGGCCGGTGGTGACGTTGGCGATCCGCACCCATTCGGTGGGGGTGCCGCTACCGAGAGCGGGAATGGGACCGGCGAAGGTCAGCTTCACCACGTACGCCGGGGCGCTGAACGGGGCGTTGTCCGGCAGGGTGATGCGCAGCCCGGCGCCGTCCTGGGTGCGATCGGGCAGGTCGATGTACTTGCCGGCCTTGGGACCGAGAAGCCGAACCGAGGTGAGGGAGCTCAGGTTGATCCGGTCGGCGTTGAGAGTCGTGATGTTGAGGGTCCTGCCCGGCCAGCCCAGCACGGTGGCGTACAGCACGGTGTTGTCCTTGGTGCGGGTGAACCGGATGTCCCGGTTGGTCCCGGGCCGCGGCGCGACGAAGGCGCCGCCGCCCATCGGCGTCGGCCCCTCCCCGTAGACGTCCCATGCCCGGGTGGCGTAGATGGACTCGCCGAACCGCCGAAGGTAGTCACCGATGCCCAGCAGGAGCGTCCGCTGCTCTGAGGGGATGGCGCCGTCCGCCATGGGCGCGATGTTCAGCAGCATGTTGCCGTTCTTGCTGACCCGGTCGATCAGCGAGTGCAGCATGGCGTCGAGCGAGTAGTAACCGATGCCCACGGTGTAGCACCAACTGGAGCTGGAGACGCTGTCGTCGGTGAGCCAGTACGGGTGCCGGATGTCCCCAGGGCCGCCGCGCTCGTAGTCATGGACGGAGTTCCGGTCGTTGAAACCGTCCTTGTAGGTGGTGACCACGTCCTTGTTCCACGCCAGGGCCTGGTTGTAGTAGTACGCCAGGAACTCCAGCCGCCGCGACTCGTCGACCGCAGACAGGGCGAAGTCCTGCCAGATGATGTCGGGCCGGTATCCGTCGATGACTTCCTTGAGCTTGTCGAACCACAACTGCTGCTGCTCGGCCGCGCTCAACTGGCCGTACAGCTTGCGCAGGCTGGCGGTGGGCTGCAGCGGGACTTGGTCGTAGTAGCCGGTGAAGTTGAGCGCGTGGTGCAGGGAGACGAGGAGCTTGAGACCCTTGGCACGGATCGCGTCGGCGTGCAATCGCAGGAGGTCGAGCCGGGGCCCGGTGGCGACGGAGTTCCACTCGTTGACCTGGCTGTTCCACATCGAGTAGCCGTCGTGGTGCTCGGCCACCGGGCCGGCGAATCTGGCGCCTGCGTCGACGAACAGTTGCGCCCACTCGTTCGGGTCGAAGCTGCCGCCGGCGGACCGTAGCCGCGGGGCGAACTGCACCCAGTTGCCGGCCCTGTCCCGGGCGCCGTTGATGAAGTTGTGGTACGGCCACTGCGCGGGCTCGCCGTACACCCTGCGGTGGTGTTCGTTCTCAGGGCGGCCCGCTTCGTACATGTGCCGCGGATACCACTCGCTGGCGAAGGCGGGAACGCTGAAGACGCCCCAATGGAAGTAGATGCCGAACTTGGCATCCTGGAACCACTCGGGGGCCGGTGGGTGCTGGTCGACCGACGGCCAGGTCGGCGTGTAGCCGGACGGTTCGCCGGCCGCCCAGGCGGCGCCCGCCCGGAGCATGCCTGTGGCAGCGGCGGCGCCGGTCAACCCGGCTGCGGTGATGAGTCGGCGGCGCGTGAGGGCGAATCTTGACGAGGACATCGAGGAGATCCTCTCTGGGATGGGGGGTGCCCAGCAGCGCATAACAGCGCGATACATCAAACGTTAGATTACAGAAAGGAGTCGGTCAATCTCCCAGCGAACTGGGCAGATACCAGCAGATCTGCAATATAGCCAGGTGAGAGCCGATCCGGAACTCAGAGCGCACCGGAGGGCCGGTAACTCAACAGCCACAATCATCAGATGTATCGGCTCCTGGGTAGGCCGACCGCGCACCATCAAGGTGGAAGTGAGCATCGATGCCCCGTGCCGACGACGTGGTCAACAGCGTCAAACGGATGATCCTCGAAGGGGTGCTCCGCCCCGGGGATCGCCTGCCTGTCGAGAAGGAGCTCGCGGACTCCCTCGGCGTCTCCCGCGGCTCCCTCCGTGAAGGGATTTCCGCGCTGTCGATGCCCGGCGTGGTCGACACGCGTCAGGGCGATGGCACCTACATCACGAACCTCGACGTGACGAAGCCGCTGGCCCCCATGGGGTTCGTCGTGGACCTCGAAGGTCGTGGCAACGCGCGGCATGTGCACGCGGTCCGCCGGATACCGGAGTGCGAGGCCGCGCGGCCCGCGGCGGGCAGGATCACCGGCGAAGCACTGTCGCGGGCGCGTGCGCTGCTCGACGAGGCGATCCGGATCGCCGGCGAGGCGACGCACGACCACGAGCGCATCATCGAGATCGACATCGAGTTCCACCGCGTAATCGCCATGAACAGCGGTAACCCGGTCCTGGCCGGACTTCTCGACGCGTTCGCCGGCCGCACGGTACGCGCACGGCTGTGGCGCAGCCTCCACGAGGAGGGCGCGGACCGGCGTACCCACGGGGAACACCTCGCGATCTGGAAGGCGCTCGCGGCACGCGATCCGGAGCGGGCCTGGATCAGAATGGCGAACCATCTGATGGGAGTGGAGGAGTCCTTGTACGGGCTGTCCGGCGACATGCCGCCCTCGACGTGAGGTCCCGGCACCCCATGCCGGACATCGTGCACTTGATGTCCGGGTTGCCGGTGGCGACCTGCCGCCGCGGCTGCCGACACCAGCACACACCGGGATCGCGGGGCCGGCGCGGCCCAGCCCCGCCCGACGCGTCGCGACCGAGCCCGAGCCGGACGACGGTCGCGCTCGTCGTCGTGGCCCCGGGCGGGTTCCGTCGTCGCACCACATTTCCGCATCCTCGTGTGCTCGGGCCGGCCGATACTCAGCGTTCATCTATGTGAATTTCGTACGAAATGTTGTTGGCCACGATTGGATCAGCGTGCCAGACTGATGTCAAGAAGGAGGACGTCCAAATCCGGCCAATTGCAGCATTCCGGACAGAACGGGCGGCCGGCCTTGTTCACATAGCCGAACGCTCGTCGCATTGCGGGCCCGAGCGGCGCCGTCGGCCGCGATACGTCAACACACCGTGCCGACGTCGCGACCACCACAAGGGTCCCAAGCGTCGAATCAGAGCCCTCTCGCCCGCGACGATTCGACGAAGGCGAGGCCGGGCCGGCAAGCGATCACGATTCTCATATATGAACGCCCTCGGGAACCATCGTTCAGATGTGTAGATGACGTTCTTGACTCTGTACGGCAGGAGTCGTACGTTCAAGGCCGGCCTTACGAGGGCGCTACCGGCCCTCGCCGCAATGCCAGCCGACTCCCCAAGGTGACCCCCCATGAAAGTGCCTCGCAGATCAGTTCGCGTGCCACTCGCCGCACGCTTCCGTCGATCGCTCAGGAAGGTGTCCGCCCTCGTCGTCGCAGTGCTCGCCGCGCTGTCGCTCGCCACCGGCGCGGCGTCATCCGCCGCCGCCAGTGCTCCGGCCGCTGCCCACGATGATGGCCGGCTCAACATCCTGTTGTTCTACAAGCCCAACTTCCACTCCTCGAACGTGCAGGCGCGGCAGGCCGTCCGTGACCTGGCCACCCAGCTTGGCGAGCAGTACGGCCAGCCGGTGAACATCCAGGAGACCGACGACCCGTCGGCCTTCACCACCGAGAACCTCGCCACCCGCGACGTGGCGGTCTTCGCGCAGACGGGCGGTGTGCTCTTCAACGCGGCACAGCGCGCCGCGCTGGAGGCCTACATCCGCGGCGGCGGCGGCTACATGGGCATGCACTACGCCGGCTGGTCGGTTGGCGAACATGAACACGACGTCAACCCGTTCTACGCCCGCCTCGTCGGTGCCGTCTCCGAAGGACATCCGGAGAACCCCGGCATCCGGGAAGGCCGCGTTGTCGTGAAGGACACCAGCCACCCGCTCACGCAGGGTGTGCCGGCCGACTTCAGGCGCAGTGACGAGTGGTACGACTGGGTCGTCAACCCGGCCCCCTACGTCCGAACCCTGATCGAGGCCGATGAGGCGTCGTACGGCGGGAGTAACCCGGGCGTCCCGCACCCGATCACCTGGTGCCAGCAGATCGACGCCGGGCGATCCTGGTACACCGCAATGGGTCACGAGGGCACGGCGTACGAAGAGGCCTACATGCGGGCCCAGATGAAGAACGGGCTCGCCTACGCCGCCGGGCTGCTGGCCGCGGATTGCAGGCCGCCGGCGACGGGCGACCCGATCCGGTTGCGGTCGCACAACTACACCGACCACTACGTGCGGCAGGCCGACTTCGATGCGCGCATCGACGCGAACCCCGACAGCTCTGACTCGCAGTGGCGGATCGTGCCGGGCCTGGCGGGCACGGCCGGCGGCGACTACGTGTCCATCGAGTCGGTGAAGTTCCCGGGACACTACCTGCGGCACACCGGCTTCGACTTCGTCCTGGCGCGCAACGACGACAGCGAGCTGTTCAAGGCCGACGCGACGTTCAAACGCGTCACCGGACTGGCCGACCCCACCGTGGTGTCGTTCCAGTCCTACAACTACCCGGACCGCTATCTGCGCCACCACAACTTCGCACTGCGGCTGGACCCGATCGACGACGCCATCGGCCGAGCCGACGCCACCTTCCACATCACCGACTGACCACCCTCCAGGACGGGTGACCCACCCCCCGTCCACCGGGGTGTTCCGGGCGATCGTCCCCCCACCGCCCGGAACACCCCGGCCTTGATCGCCACCCGGATACGCTTCCGGGCGATCTGCCCATGCTCGTGCCCGGCCGATGACGCGGCTGCGGCGTGATCCCCCGACTTCGACCGGCCCCACACGTCTCCGGTGAGGAGCGTACGCTGGTCACCCCGCTGAGCGCGCCGGTCTCCCAGTCCTTGACTCGAGCCCGTCTCCACGACGTGGAGCACACCCGCGTCCAGGAGCCGCAACGCTTCCGGGAGCACCTGCGCAAGGCCCTTAACCGGCGACGCCGCTTCACCGCCGACGCCTCCCACGAGTTGCCCATCCTCTGGCCGGGCTACGCGCCCGGGTGAAGGAGACAGCAACTCCACCCTGAGGAGACCGACCTCGCCGAGCCGGCTCCAGCGCCACCAGCACCGCGCCGACCGCGATGACGACCAGTGGCACCGCCACCGCCGGCGGCCGGAGTGCGCGCGATGTGCTTCGGCTTCTCGGTGTACGGCCACCGCATCAGCGCGTCACCGGTTCCAGCACGGCGAGCTGTGTCGAGGTCTGGAAGGCCGAAGCGACCTTGTCGGCCGCCTGCATGATGTCCTTGGGTGCCCACCCGGCGGACACAGATTCCGTACGGTTCACTGCATCCCGCAGCGACGTACCGTGGGTCGGCCGTAGCTGCTCCTCGATGGACTCCAGCCGCACTATCACCCCCGGCCGACCGGGCATACCCGGGCGATCCTCCACCCCGTTCCAGTCGTCCCAGAACTGGCCGAACTTCTCGGCGATCTGCGACAGCTTCCGGCCCGGCTGCACGAGCAGCACGTACAGGCCAGAGGCGGCGGCCGCGAGGAGCACGACCACTCCGGCCGCCGTGAGAATCACGTTGCCCTCGAAACCCCTCGGTCACAAGCCCTCTTGAAATGGACGAGCCACCACGCCAGGCGCGGAGGTCAAGGTCAGTGGCGAACCGCCTCATGTCGTCAGCGGCCGCATGCCGACGGACGTCGCCGGCGGCTTCATCTCGAAGGTCGGTGCGAGCAGCCTCTCCGCCGAGACTCGCTGCCACTCCACCGACATACGCCGCCCCAGCACTCGCACCGGGTCGAGCCGCGCGGCGCGAATCGGCGCGAGCAGGTCGGGGGCAGCCAGCCGCTTCGATCCAACGGACTGCGCGAGGAGCGTCGCGGTGCCCTCATCTGAGACGCCACCAGCGCCGATGTACTGCTCCCATGCCCCACGGTTGCACTGCGGCGAGGTGGGTGAGCATCTTGACGAGCCCGTTGTCGCCGACCACCAGCACCGACGATGCGGTGTCCTCCAAGGTGCCTTTCGTCGGGTGCCTCGGCGATGTCGCGCACGTACCACAGGTCCACCGGGCCAGGCTCGGACGCCGGGTCGCGCTGCGGGGTTGAACACCTGGACAGTGCGGCCGGACATGCGGAAGTCGCACACACCCTGCTCGGCCAAGTTCTGCAGCGCGCCTCGGTCCACGTGGTGCCGTCTGTGCTCCACTGAACGGCGATCTCGCCCGGCTGGCCGAGGAGGCCCGCGCCGGTAGCCGCATTGGTGTAGGCGATCTTCAAGCTCGGTACGTCGTTGAGCGGCCGGCCGGCCTCGACGGCCAGTGGGTGCGGGAGCATGCCGAGCCGATCGCCGAAGGCGGCGTAAACGACCAGGCGAAGATCGAAAATTGCTCCTCCCGGCGTTACCAGCTTCCGACTGCTGCCGACTCTGCTGTATCGGTCACACCCGATAGCTAGGCCCTGTCACGATCACCGGTGCCGTAGCGATGAAGACTGAGATGACAGCTACGTCCACCGTGGAGTCCGGCATGAGCAAACTAACGCGCACGCATATTCTTATCATCCTACTGGTAGCCACCGCATCCCTGGGCTTTCTCGCCTACCCAAATCTAAAATCCGCGCAACATGCACTGGAAGAACTTCTTTGGATTTTGATCGGGGCGGTATTCACTGCCTTCATGATCGAAGGGCTGCTGAACCGGGACCTAGAGAACCGAAGGGCAAAAGAATCCGAATTCGCCTTTCGTACTTTTGTAGCCGTCCTGCTGAGCCGAATATGCTCCATAAGGTCGGAGGATCACGAAACCCTTGCAGCGAAGGCGATCGGTGCCGTCACCAGCTCAAGCGGAGAATTTGCTACAACGGTCAAGCAAGTTGCCAACGTGCTGCATACGTCCCAAAGCGTGGACGCGTCGAGGTACAACGCGCTCTACATCTCGGTCGGAGAGGAGCTTCGTCGCCTGAGCACAGACTACATCAGAGTTTTCGCGCGCAGTGAGCAAGAAATAGTGCAATCTTATCTTGCGATCACACGCATCGCCGATCGGTGGATTTACTTCGATGCACTTTCCGACTGGGCACAGGAAGCGATAAAAGGGGCCGGAGAAGGTGAGCATGCAACACTCGCACTCAAGAGCGTTGAAGCGAAGGAGGAAGTCGTGTCCCTGACCAACGAAACGGTGCACCAATTAGTCGAGTTGGCACGCCGCGCGACCCGCAAGGGATTGAGACTGAAAACATAGCTCTACGAACGCCGACCTCGACCTACAGGTAAGCACCGCGAGCCCGGATCTCCACCTTGGACGAGACGTCCGTGCCCGTCGCCGAGGTGGAGACCAGCACTGCGCGAGAGAACGGATCGGCGACCGCCACCGAAGGCGTGAGGTGCAAGCCACCGGAACTGCGAGCCGGGGCCGATTGCGTCCGTCTCCCCGGTCACGTCGTCCCCTGTGGTCAGGTCCCCCGTGTCCGAGGTGACGACGGCGGCCTGGATCCTGCCGCAGTCGATCAGCGACCTCTCCCCCAACAGCAGCCCGCCCAGTTTCATCAGCCGATGACGCACCCCCAGAAGCGCCGACAGGGCCTCCAGGTCAAGACCGACGACCGGGATGTCGCCGTGCCGGCCCGGCACGCTCACCTTGATCGCCCGCGCGCCGGGCAGCGGCCTGCGCTGGGTGCCCCGCTTCGGCGTCCAGCAGCCGGCCGGATCGGCAAAACCACCAATCTGTGCTCCATCTTCAGGTTGCGGGTGTGCGGATGCTGAAAGTGGCGGTAGGCCAGGAAGGCGACCGGCTCGCCGTCGATGAACCCGGCGAACTTCTTGCTGGAGGCGTGGACCTGCGTGCTCAGATAGTGAGCACTTTTCATCCTGAGTAGCGACCTTCTTCGATGAGCTGCAGGACGAGGATGGCCTGCACGATCGTGGTGGCGCGGTGCGGGCAGCAGCGC
>NZ_JACHGN010000034.1 GCF_014202315.1 Thermocatellispora tengchongensis
GTCGACTGCTGTCTTACCGGGAGCCTCTTGTCATGCCAACCCGGTCCCGGCCCCACCCCTGCTGACCTGCGCGATCAGGTTGGAAAAGCCTCAGTTCGGCACTCCAACTTCTCGTCCCGTGACACGGTCACAAGCTCGTCCAGCACCCGAGCGACGGAGAGTGAACACTTGGGACGAAGAGGACAATCGCACCCAGACTCCCTCAACAGAATCTTCCGGTGACCCTAGTCCCAAGCATGGTTGGCTTAAGCTGGAGATCGTCGAGGCTCGACTGGACACCTACATGCAGGCACGCTGCGCGCAAAGCTTGGATTTCGTCCGATCTTTACGGCCAGGCCCCTGTATTAGCAGCGAGAGCGCAGGGTAAGGTGAGATCATGTTGATCAGGTTTGGGGCTACGAACTATCGCTCCATCCGGGAGCCAGTCGAGCTGTCGATGGTGGCCATCGATCAAGATCGTGATGAGGCGCGCCCGATACCGCTGATCGGAGAAAGCCTCCTGCCTCTTGCGGCGGTTTATGGGCCAAACGCCTCCGGCAAGTCAAACGTTGTAGCTGCACTCTCGTGGCTACGCGATGCAGTTGGATCCTCTCTGCGCATTTGGGAGGATGTGATACCAACCGAGCCGTTTGCCTTCGGCGACGGACCTTCCTCCACGAGTGAATTTGGTATCGAGCTTGCCATCCGAGGCGTCCGCTTCGAATATTTGCTCGAAGTCGATCGCGAACATGTAGTTTACGAGGGCCTTTTTCATTATCCAGAGAAGAAACGGAGGAGAATATTTGAGCGAGAAGGATTGGAGCTGAAGCTCCAAAGGGGGCTAGGCAATCTATCCGGCACTCGTGAACTAATGACGCCTAGAACACTGGCACTCTCGATCGCCCGACGGTTCGATGAGCCACTGGTGTCAGAATTTACACGAGAACTTCTAAGTATACAAAACCTTGGCCATGTGCCTAGGCGCAGAATAAGTGGGGGGCTCCGAGGTTCGTACTCTCGCTCTACATTTCGCTGGTTCGAAGGGCCGAACGACCAACTCTCCCTGTTCACCGATAGGGACTTCAGTGATAGAGTCATAGGAAGTCGCCAGCAAGCGTTGGCGCTGCTGCGCCTAGCAGACCTCGGCATCGAAGATGTAATCATAGATAATGAGGAAGTTAGCTATCCCGACTCAGAGGTGCGTACCGTACGCAGAATTCGATTGCTCCACAAGACACCGGAGGAGAGCGTACCGTTTGACTTGAACGTCGAGTCAGAAGGGACGAAGACATGGTTTGCTTTAATCGGCCCCGTGCTAACTGCGCTGCGGCAAGGGTCGCTCATTCTCTTCGACGAGCTAGACGCAAGTCTACATCCAACTTTGTCGGCGGAATTACTGCGCATCTTCCATAACCCGGCAACTAATCCTCACGGCGCTCAACTGATCTTCACGTCGCATGACACCAGTCTCCTGAACCATCTAAACAGGGACGAAGTGTGGCTAACCGAAAAGCAGGCCGATGGCTCTACCCGCCTCGGCGCATTGGCAGACTTTGCCGGAGAGCGCGTGCGTAAATCACAGAACCTTGAGAATGCCTATCTCCACGGCAGGTTTGGCGCTCTACCTCAAGTAGATCAGACCGATTTATTGCGAGCCCTAGGATTAATCGGCTAATGGCTTTAAGTAGGCATCAAAGAGGTGGCAGGCCGCTCAAAAGGGTCCCGGAAAAGCGTCCCGAACTGCGTACGATAATAGTCTTTTGTGAGGGCCGAAATTCGGAACCGGACTACATAAATGGCTTAAAGAAACTGCCACATATAGCCGAAAACACTGCACTGAGCATACAGATCCATCCCGAGCCAGGCGTGCCGCTCACTCTGGTCAAGAGAGCTATAGAGCACAAAAACGATCCTGAAGTCGATGAGTGCTGGTGCCTTTTCGATGTCGAATGGCCGAAAAATCATCCAAACCTAGCTCGCGCAATTGATATCGCAAGAGCGAACGAGGTAAGTCTTGCCATATCCAATCCATGTTTCGAGTTATGGCTGATTCTGCACCACCAGAACTGTAGTGCATTTTTGGACACGGCATCTGCGGAGCGCCTTTCCCGTTCCTTGGACGGCCGAACAGGGAAAAGTATCGATCCTGCAGTATATATGCCTCTACGAAGGAAAGCGGGCCGACACGCTGAGCGCCTCGATGTTAGACATGAGCGAAATGGCACCGCCTTTCCACACGATAATCCATCTTCCGGGATGTATAAACTCCTACGGAGTCTCGAAGGCGAACAGCAAGATGGCCGTTCTGATTGTTAGGTTGATGGCACAGCGATCACTTGATTGACCTGTAGTTTAGTCGTCCTACGGAGACTGCTCCCAAAGGGAGAGCCATTCCATCGATCTCGGTGACGATCGCCGGCTCGGTCGTGTGAGTACGAACTGTTTCGGCCGTGTATTCACCAAGTTCTTGCAATGGCGAAGGGGCAAGATTTCCAACACAGGGCGATCCCGCCAGTTGAGCAACCAAATTGAGGCGTGCCCTCGATCGAGCGGCAGGGAACGGGTCCCTCGCCATCGTCGCCCTGATGACCGAACGGGACGTGGCCTTGGCCCGGCACATCTTCAACGCGGCTGGCTGTGCAGTCGCTCGCACTCGGCCAGGTAGCGCGCAGGAGATCCAGGGGCCGCCGGAAGTTGCCGCTTCCGCTGGCGCTCACCCCCGCCCAGGTGGCCTCTCCCCTCGCCCGCCGGCCGTATGACCTGAGGCACGCCGCCGTCTCCCTGTGGCTCAACGGTGGCGTTCCGGCTCCGGAGGTCGCCGGGAGGGCGGGGCACGGCGTAGACGTCCTGCTGCGGGTCTACGCCAAGTGCATCGGCCCTCTCAACCTCGGCGAGATCTTGGGTGTGTTTCGAGACTTCGCCAACGGTGTCGTCTCGTCTCCCCTGGTGCACCCACCCGGGGCCGGCGCTGCGGCCAGTGACCGCTTGCCACCGTTAATCGTCACCGCGGTGAGGAGCATAGCTGGCCCCTGGTTCTCCCCCGTCCTCCTCGTAGCTGCCGATCCCCAGGACGAGACCGCCGTGTCAAGGGGCAGCGAAGCTGATCGCGAAGCGACGCCGTAGGCGCCCTTGACTCGGAGGGCTCGGCCGGGATACTTGAGCAGCGGGGAGGACGAGTCACGGGACTAGAAGTGGACCGGCGGCCACCAAGAGCGTCACGCTCCTGAAGTTCTCGGAAGCACCCAGGGAAACGCCTGGCTCGTGGCCCCTATACCGCACGTATCTCGCGACGGCGCTACGCCACGTCGTCCGGTGGGTTAGGGCTGAGAAACGAAACCCTGAACCGTCGATTGCCCCCAGCCATGCTGGGCGACCGGCCACAGCCAGCCGATCGTGAGGGCGGCCTTCTGGACTACTGATATCTAGGATGGATCGGCGGAAACTTGAGCAGTGGGATACATGAACGCCATCCGAGTCGTAAACGCAATTATGGCCGATGCAGAGAAAGGGCAGCTTCGACAGCGTGGCGTGGAATGCCTACACGCTCCAGATCGAGTATTTGAATCCTGTCGAACTTGGGACGATAAGCGGACATGCTTGGATCGGTGGTTAATAGATACGAGTTAGGAAGTGGCTGAACAAGTAAGCAACTGTCCAGAGCTACGGCGTCTGCATAGTTACCCAACCAATCATCCCCTACGCCGATATGGATATCCTTTACTTCGGACCAAGGAACAATTAGCGGGCGACTCCCCCATCTGATCAGTTTAACGTTTTGCTTGCTTATTTCTAGCCTACCTCCCAGAAAGCGCAGCGTTGTAGTCGGGGCGGCATCCGAGTTTTCAGAGCCACTTCGATCTGTCCGCCGCATCGCCGATAGATCAAAGTAGATCTGCATGGCGGCAAATATTGCCAGCAAGGCCAGGCCGCACCAAATCCATGGAACCAAGTATATAGGCATGCTTACGGTATTCGTTGCGAGATTGCTAACGAGAGGAAATGCAACCAACGCAAGCGCCCACAGAGCGATAGCAGAGCGGTTACGCATACCCTGCCCCCTACGTCCCTTCGAACACTTCGGCCACGTCAAAGCTACTTCGACTTTAGAACAGCCAAAGATAGCGCGGAAGTATGGCAGCGACGCCGAAGATGATCGCGGTTCCCGCTATCGTATAGAGCAAATGCGCGACACGCGATACCCCAGCTCGCTCAAGCCGCTTGATCCCATAGGCAAACCAAATGGGAATGATTAAACCAATCAATGTGGCTATCTGAAGGAGTCGACTCCGATCGAATACCAGTTGATACATAATACCGAGGTAAGCCGGTAAGATGTACGCCGTCAAGGGTCCTATAAACCAACCAATGATACCGCCCCAGCGAATCCGATGGTTGTCGATATAGTCCTTTATGCTTTCGGGAAGGTCTATATTTGGGCGTCCGATAAGCCCTCCCATTATGGCAAACTTCTGCAGAGCTTGCTTCAGCGCAACTTCAAGATCTTGGCAGCGCTTCTCGGCCCGTTCTTTTGCCTCGCGAGCTTCCTTCAGCTTAATATTCAGTTGTTCAATTTCATCTTCAATGCCTTCTTCGGTTCGCACCAGGTAGGCATGCTTCTGCTTGCGCTGCTCTAGTTCTAGTCGTCCTCTTGCGGTTATGGCTTTGCGCGCAGGAGGCCCCTCTAATTCTCGGTGCTCCTCTCGCACTATGCCAGCCTCATTATGCAGTGATGCTATTACATCTACAAGCGTCCGCAATCGCTCATCTGCTTGCTCCTTTAGTGCATTGGCAACCTCAAGCCTCGCTCGCAAATCTTCTAGCTCATACTGAGCATTCGTGCTCGCCCGCACGGCCTTCAATCGCAGTTGTTGTGCTCTCTCGATTTCCTCGGGAGGCAGGGGGTCTCTAGTAGCATCGGCAGCGTCCTTCAACAAGGAAGACACGAATTCAGGTGGAGGAATTCGTTGCCCGCGAAGGAAGTGTGAAATAACTCTAGGGGTCAATGATTTTTCTTGTGCATAAACTCGCATCGACTTTCCCAATTGATCAAACAAAGAGCTAAGATAGTCCGCGAGTTCGCGCGCTTCCGGCAGGAGATCTTCCGGAACAGACTTGGACCGGCTCGTGGGCATAACTTACTTTGACACGGCCGGGCCTCACCTTACTAGTGCATGGTGAGGATCACTGGCCGAGAACGAACCTTGACCGCCAGAAGATCGACCATGCAGCCTATAGCAGTGCGGTCTAAAGTGGGACAAGTCTGTACGACATGGCTATAGTGCACGTCGATGCCTACCATGATCGACCACAGAGTCACGTCAGGGTTAGCAGCCGACAGCTGTGGCCTGTGATGCGCCTCGTGCAAGCTGTGTCATCGTCCCATGGCCCGTAGCCGCTTTTCTTCTATGCCCACTAGCGATCCTTTGCGCGACTGCCTCTCGGGTCCTGTCAAGAAAGCAATGAAGATGTTTTCGCTCCTTACAAGATCTCGATTCGCGGGACTAGATGGGCTCCGATGGCCGCAGCGCAATCGATCAGCGGGACAGAAAACCCGTAGCAACTCGGTGCGTACAACATCGGTGGGACAGTTTCAGGTTGCGGCGTGGCGTTGGGTGCGGCATGAGCACTAGGACGGCGCGGCGGTATGCGGCGCGCGGCCCAGAGTCCCGCCGCCGACCGGGACCGGCCTCCAGGCCGCATGCCCGGTCGGCGTGCGGGCGGCGGGCCGAGGTGCGGCGGCGCGGCACGCCGCCGCCTTGATCCTTATGAGCGTAATTCGGCAACGATCTCGGGTGTCACCTGGAAGCGCGTGTACGGCGGGGGTGTGGGGCGGTAGCTTCGCGGGTGTGACCGAGGATGCTGAGCGGACGCGTTGGGTCGTGCATGGTGAGCGGCTGGTCTATGACAACCGGTGGATTCGGTTGGGGCTGGCCGATGTGGAGATCCCGGGGGTTGAGCGGTTCGAGCATCATGTGGTGCATCTGGATCGGGCGGCCATTGCGGTGGTGCTCGATGAGCAGGATCGGGTGCTGATGATGTGGCGGCACCGGTTCGTGTTCGACCGGTGGGGGTGGGAGTTGCCGGGCGGGCTGATCGAGGCCGGCGAGGACGCGCTTGCCACCGCTGCGCGGGAGGTGGAGGAGGAGACCGGGTATCGGCCCAAAGAGATCGAGCCTCTTGTCACCTACCAACCGATGGCGGGCATGGTGGACTCCGAGCACTGCCTGTTCCTGGCGCGTGGGGCCGAGTTCGTCGGGGAGCCGACCGGGGAGATCGAGGCGGATCTCATCCGGTGGGTGCCGATGGCGGAGATCCCTCAGATGATCGCTCAGGGGGACATCTGGACCTCGGGGACGCTCATCGGGTTATACGCGGCTCGGGAACGGCTCGGCTCGGGGCGCGGGTAGACCCTTCTAGCTCAGGGCGCGCTTCGTCAGGCGGGCCACCTCTTCTATGCGGCGGCGCTGGCGGCGGGAGCCGGTCATCGTGGCGAGCTGCTGGGCGCGGTGGATGTGTGGGAGGGCGGCTTCGGGTTCGCCGGCGGCGAGTAGGGCGTGGGCGAGGTCGCAGCGGGTTCCGGCTTCGGCGCGGTTGTAGGTGCCGTCCATGCCGGCGAGGGCGGAGCGGAGGTCTTCGGCGGTGTCGGGGTCGCCGAAGTGGAGGAGGCAGCTTCCGCGCCAGCGGGCGAGGTGGGCCGTGTTGAGTGAGATGTAGGGCATGGCGGGGTCGTGGCCGTTGTCGCCGAGCAGGGTAGCGGCCTGGTCCAGGGCGGTGCGGCAGGTCTTCTCGTCGCCGAGGATGGCGGCGAGTTCGGCTTCCGCGGCTGACAGCCATGTGCGGGTGAGTGCGGGGATGCGGCTGCGGTAGGTGGCATGGACGTACTGGAGTAGCTCAGTGGCTTCGGCCGGTCGGCCGAGGTCGGCCAGGACGTACGCCTGTTCGCCGGAGACGTAGGCGAGTACGGCGGGGTCGTCGGCTTCGCGGGCGGCGCTCTTGGCGCGTTCGTAGTGCTGCCATGCATCCGACAGGCCGCACATGTCGATGGCCTGCCATCCGGCGAGTGAGGCGGTCTCGGCGAGGATATGGGCGAGTTTGGCGCGGATTCCGGGCCGCACAGCGTGGTGTAGTGCACGTGCTACCTGGTTGCTTTGTGCGCGCATTTTGTCCGCAATGGCCACGGCGCCGAGTTTTCGGTCCATTAGGCGGAGATTGTTGGTATCGACGTTGAGGATGGCGACCATGGTGGAGTCGATGGACGCGGCGGCGTCCAATCGCGCGGTCAATTCCTCGTGCTGCTGGCGTTGCTCGTGGTCGTCGGCTCCGTCGAATGCGTCGGTGTGCGTTGCGCCTACGCCGAAGAGGGTTCGGGCGTGGTCGGGCAGGCCGAGTCCTGTGGCGATGCGCTCGTAGACCTCTAGCTCGGTGACCTGGATCAATCCGCGCATGTAGCGGCTGATCCGGCCCTGGGAGATGCCGGTTGCGGCGCCTATGCGGGCCTGGCTGGCGCCGGCGTACTTCCTGGCAAGCTCGAACAATCCGGGAATGTCGCGACGTTTGAGAACTTCGCGCGTTTGCTCCCGCTCCCATACCTCGTCGGGAATCTTGATCGGTTCGAAAGCCTGCTCACGCAAGTCGTACCTCCGGGTGGTCTCGTCCGTGAGGTTGTGCGACGTGCTAGTGCTGAAACTCTATATGCCTCAGGGGAATATGCGTGAGGAATAGAGCCAAGCGGTTTGCGTGCGGATGCTTTCCTGCATGACAGAACCGGTTAGGTGCGATGCATGCGGCGGTCGCGGGTGGAAGATCGTCACACGTCGGGGCTACGTGGCGGCGTCGATGCTGGGCACGGCCACCTCGTCGCGGGAGGACTGTCTCTATTGCGACGGGCCGGCGCCGACGTTGGAGATGTTCGACTGGGAGGTGCTTCTCCCGGCCGAGGGTGGCGAGGAGCGGGTGAGCGCGTCCGGTGCGAACTCCGGTCAGGCGACCGCGATGGACGAGCTGCGCAACGCCCTGCGGCGGACCGAGCCGCGTGAGGGGGCATGGGGGCGGATCACGCGGCGGACCTACGAGTTCGGGGCGCCGGTTGACGACTGGCGGCGTGAGCTGGTCTTCACTGCGGTGCTGGACCTGGCGGGCTCGGTGCGCTTCACGCGGGCGGAGTTGTGAACGGCGCGGCGTCCTACTCGGGCGCGGATGCGGCCCTGATCGCGGCCTGGTGGTTGCTGGATGAGCTGAAGGCACTTGGGGTCGGTGGCGAGGTCATCGGCGGATATGGCCTGGCGGTGGTGCCGGTCTGGACGGATCTGCTCGTGTGGACTGATGGCCAGTACTTCTGGTGGCGGCTGGACTGGAACGCCCGGACGCGGCGATACAGCTATGCCTGGCATTCGGTGACCGATCCGGAGCGGGCGGCGCGACGGGTCGCGTTCCGCTTGGCGGATCTGCGCAATACGGCCCTGCGAGTCACGTCCGCTGTTGGGCCTGAAGTCAACCCTTCTGTCGGGGGTGCGATTTGATGGCGGATGGGACCGAACGGGGTGTTCGGGTCGGAGACGTGGTGCGGGTCGTGACGCTCGATCATGAGCGGTATAACGTGCGGAATCGCGCGACGTGGCTGCTCGGGCAGGATGCGCGGGTCATGTTCGTGCCCACCGTCGGTGAGTACGTCGAAGTGGAGTTGCTCAGTGATCAGTTGCCGCCCCGTCGGCGACGCCATCGCTCGCTTCATGTCGGCGGGCTGCAAGTGATCGAGCCGGAGATCCCGGAGGGGAAGACGCTGCGGCGCCCTCGGGCCGGTGATCGGGCCACGATCGTGAGGCTGCGGCACAGCCACACATGGGTGTGCGCGTACGAGAACCAACTCCTTGGGCAACAAGGCGTGATCGTGCGGATGTGCCGCGATCATGAGTACGCCATCGTGGAACTCGACAATCCGCCCCGAGCGCTTCACGGCGTACGGCGCTGGAACCTCCATGTCGATGATCTGCATATCGCGCGCGTAGAGGAGGCGGCGGCTCCGGCCATCACGGGGACGGGCATGACGGCGAGCGCGGGTGGAGTGATGCGCCACGCGACGGCGGCGGGTGAGACAACGGTCTCGCTGTGCGGTATGCGTGTGCGTCCGATCCTGATCGCGGGCTGGTCGCCACCGTTCAGCCCTGATCTTGAGCGTTCCTGTCCCGCCTGCGTTGAGCGCATTCGCCTTCCTGACACCTGCGCCGATTCGCGCTAGTCTACTTATGCGGACAAGCGCAAGAGTGATTGGGCGGACGATATGGGCATGGACTACGCCCCCCCGAAGTACATCCAAGTCATGTCGGCGATCCAGCAGAAGATCGAGGCCGGCCAGTACGCCCCTGGCGACATGCTGCCGTCTGAGACTCAGCTTGTCCGCGAGTTGGGCGTGGGGCGTACCACGGTCGTGCGCGCGTTGCAGACCCTCGCCATGCAGGGGTGGATTGAGCGCGAGCACGGGCGCGGCTCGTTCGTAAAGGGGCGCCCGGAGAGTCCGGCGGATCGCGTCCGGCCCGGCCTGGCGGTCGCCGAGCAGCCCGAGAGTGGCGACACGGTGACGCATGCGGGGCGCGGCCCGGCCCCCCGGCATGTGGCGCGACTGCTGGGCGTCCCCGAAGGTACGCCGGTCGTGACGCGGCAACGTGTGGCGCGGCAGGGCGGGCGGCTGTCGGCGGTGGAGACGTTGTGGTTCCCGCTGGAAGTTGCGCTCGATACGGACCTGGAGAAGCCTGAGCCCTTGGCGCGCGGTGTCCGTCACCACCTCCAGGCGGTCAAGCACGTCCGCTTCGATCACGTCACCGAGCGGCTGACCGCGCGCAACGCGACCGAGCAGGAAGCGGAGTTGCTCGGCTCGTCCGGCCCGGTCATGGGCGTGCTGGCGACGGTGCACGACCCGGCCGGCGTCGTGCTCATGGTGATGAGCGTGGCCCTGCCTGGCGACCTTCACGAGCTTGAGGATGTCTATCCGGTGAGGTAAGTCTTACCCACCTCACCGGCTCAACCACTTGTGCGGACAAGTTGCAGGCGCGTACGCTTAACTCAATCGGACAAGTGGACGACCGAATGAGGATCGTCTCCCCGGAAGGAAGCCCTATGGCCCTGCAAGGTCCCATCCCCGTCACCTTCGACATGCTGTTCCCCTACGGCTGCTTCATCGTCGGCGAGGTCGAGAAGGTCAAGGACTTCGACGCCTCCACCAAGGAGCGGTTCGTCCAGGCGCGCGACAAGAACAGCGGCGAGCCGGTGTGGCAGGTCGCGGTCATGGACGCCGACCCGGCCCTGAAGGCCGCGCAGAAGACCGTCAGCGTCAAGATCCTCACCACCGACCAGCCCGCCACCCCGCCGGCGGCGCCCGGACTGCCGTTCACCCCGGTCGAGTTCGACCACATCACCGTCACGCCGTACGTCAACCAGGTCGGACGGCTGGCCTACTCCATCCGGGTCCGCACCATGCGCGCCCCCCGCACGGCCGCCAAGCACTCGGCCGGCGGCAAGGACGCGGCCTGATGACCGCCGACCCGTACACCTACGTCAACACCATGACCGTCCAGGACGTCCGCCCCTGCCTCGACTTCGACACCCGTGAGGCGCACGTCTCGATCTCCACCACCGCGGCCGAAACGGTCACCGAACAGGACGTGGCCGTGGCCCGGCACATCTTCAACGCCACCGCCCGCTACCTGGCCGAGTGCGAGCGACTGCACAACCAGCAGGCGGCCTGATCTTCGCAAGCGGGGCCGCTGGAAGCGGCAACTTCCGGCGGCCCCTGGATCTCCCGTGACAGCGAAATCAAGAGAGGTCTCGATCCTAATGTTCAGGAAACTGCCCGGAGATGAGACCCGGAACCTCGTCTCCACCACCCCGGACACGGCCGTGGTCTTCCGCCCGGCCGTCGTCCGAACCCCCGCGATCCTCACCATCCTCATCTTCCTGGCGCGACTCTTCATCGGTCTGGTGCGCCTGCTGTGGCGTCACCCCGTCGCAGTGCCGGTCGCGCTCGCTCCCGGTGCGCTGTGGCTCGCGTACGGGTGGCGCTGGTCCCTCGCCGTCGTCGCCCTGGTCGTCGTCTCCGGCGCGGCCTGGGCGCTGGTTCACCGCGCGTCGTTCTCCCGGCTGCTCGGCCTTCGGCTGCTGGCCTGGTGGCGGCTGGTGTGGGTCTACCGGCGGCACTGGCAGCCCGTAATGATCGTCTCCGGTCTCGGACGGCACATCCGGGGCCGTGACTACCTGCCCCGGCTGGGCAAGGTCACCTGCACGTCCTGGGCCGACGTCGTGTCGGTGAAGATGCTCAACGGCCAGTCCCTCAAGGACTGGACCGACCGCACCGACCACATTGCCCATGGCTTCGGCGCTCCCTCGTGCCGAGTCTCGACGGCACGCGCGGGGCGCTTGGTCCTGACCTTCCCTCGGCGCGATCCGCTCGACGTCCCCATGCCCGCGGTTCCTCTCCCCACTGTGGGCGAGGTCGGACCGGTCGAGATCGGCACGTGCGAGGACGGACGGCCATACCGGCTCAAGGTGCACGGGACTCACGTCCTGGTCGCGGGCGCGACCGGCTCGGGCAAGGGCTCATGGCTGTGGTCGATCATCCGGGGCCTGCTCCCGGCGATGGCGGCGGGCCTGGCCGAGGTTTGGGCGCTGGACCCCAAGCTCATGGAACTGTCCTACGGTCGCGACCTGTTCGGCCCCTGCTACGCCGCCACCCCGGAAGACTGCGCCGAGCTGCTGGAAGCGGCGGTGAAGGTCATGCAGGAACGTGCGGCCCGGTTCGCCGGCGTGCAGCGCTCACACGTCCCGACCGTAGATGACCCGTTCATCCTCCTCGTCGTTGATGAGGTGGCGTTCCTGACCGCCTACCAGCCTGACAAGCACCTACGCCAGCGCATTACTGCTGCCCTGGCCACGCTCACCACGCAGGGGCGCGCGGTCGGCGTCGGCGTCCTGGCGGCGCTCCAGGACCCGCGCAAGGAGGTCATGAACATCCGCAACCTGTTCCCCGACAAGATCGCGCTACGGCTGGACGAGTCGGAACAGGTGGACATGGTGCTCGGCGACGGCGCCCGCGATCGCGGCGCGCACGCGGACCTGATCTCCTCCCGGCCCGAGCAGGGCGCGGGCGTGGGCTACGTGAGGCTGGAGGGCTCCCCGGACCCGGTGCGGGTGCGCGCGGCGTTCGTCTCCGATGCCGACATCCGCGCCATGGTCGCCGCGTACGTCTCAATGGAGGCGGCGTGAACAGGCGGGCCTACCTCCTGGAAGGGCTGCACTGCGCCTCCTGCGGCGCGCTGGACACGCTGTGGGTGGACCCGGTGTGGGACCTGGCAGAGTGCTACGAGTGCGGCGCGCGGGCCTACCTCCTCGACAGCGAGGAGGACGCATGGTGAACACCACCCGCGCGGCCCATCAGCGCAAGCCCCTGGCGCGGGACGTGGCCGAAGAGGTCGCCAAGCAGTACGGCGTCTGCATCCGCCCGGTCCTAGTGCGCAGGCTGGACACCCACACCGGAGCGAGTGAGGACATCGACCTGCCGTGCGGGGCGACGCTGGAGGCCAAGTGCCCGTCCTGTGCCAAACGCAACCGGCTGCTCCGCATGGCGCAGTGCCGCGAGGGCTGGCACCTGGCCACCGAACCGGCCATCACCCCGGACGAGCCGAATGAAGATCAGCGCTGGCTGGTGGAGTTCCGCGCCGACGTCCAGGCCGCGCGAGACGCCGCCGACCAGGCCGGTGAGGACACCTCCGACTACGACTCGGCCATCCGCGGCATTGATGAGGAGATCAACCAAGCCGGGATGCGGGGCAACGTCCTGGGCCGGATCGCTGCCAAGCGGACTCGTACGACCCGGCGCCGCCAAGACGTACCGGACCTGCCCAAGCGGACCATGACCAACACCACGCTCGGGCGGACATTCACCAGCTCTGACGGCGAGGTCTACCGGCCATCGCTCTTCATCACCCTGACCCTGCCGTCCTACGGCAAGATCCGGAACGGGGCGCCGGTCGATCCGGACGCCTACGACTACCGGCGCGCGGCTCGGGACGCGCTGCACTTCGGCAAGCTGATCGATCGGTTCGTGCAGAACCTCCGCCGCGTGGCGGGTTATGACGTGCAGTACTTCGCCAGCGTGGAGGAACAGAAGCGGCTCGCCCCGCACCTGCACATGGCGATCCGCGGCACCCTGCCCCGTGCGGAGATCCGGCAGATCGTCGCGGCCACGTACCACCAAGTGTGGTGGCCCCCGGCTGATCGGGTCGTGTTCGATGGCGAGCACCTACCGGTCTGGGCGGATGGCGTCGGCTACCTCGATCCGGACACGGGCGAGGTCCTGCCCACCTGGGATGAGGCGCTCGACCGGCTCGACGCCGATGACGACGCCGAACCGCTGCACGTGATCCGCTTCGGCTCGCAGCTCGACATACAGGGCGTGCTGGCTGGCACGCCCGACGCCGACCACCGCATCCGCTACCTGAGCAAGTACCTGACCAAGAGCCTCGGCGATGCTCTCGACACCACCGAGCATCGCGAGCATGCCGCCCGCCTGGTCGAGGCGCTGCGGTACGAGCCGTGCTCGCCGGCCTGCCCGAACTGGCTGCGCTACGGCGTCCAGCCCAAGGGCGCCAAGCCGGGCATGACTCCGGGCCGCTGTCGGAGCAAGGCGCACAGCCCAGAACACCTCGGCTACGCCGGACGGCGCGTCCTGGTCTCGCGCAAGTGGTCCAACAAGACCCTCGCCGAACACCGGCAGGACCGGCGCACCTGGGTCCTGGAAGCGCTCGGCGTCCAGGACGAGCCGACCGACCCCACCCGCTACATCTGGCGCATGGTGCCCGAGGGGGATGCGAGCGTGCCGCCGCTGGCCGTACGACTCCTGCGCTCGGTCCACCAGCGCCAGCGCTGGCGCAACCACCTCGCCGAGTTGGAGGCGCACGCGACCGGCCAAGATCCTTCGGCAACTGGGGAGGCGGCGTGAGCAAGCGAGACGAGTTGCTGACCGTCGCCCAGGTCCTCGACGAACTCGGCGGCGTTTCCCGCCGCACCTTCTACCGCTGGCGAGAGATCGGCCACGCACCCCGTGGAATCAGGCTCCCTAACGGCGAGATCCGCATCTACCGCAGCGAGCTGACACGCTGGCTCGAATCCCTCCGGGAGGCATCGTGAACGGCACCTCGTATCACGTGAGGTTCTGGGAGATCCGGGCGAACAAGTCGGCCACGAG
The DNA here is from genome assembly GCF_014202315.1 of Thermocatellispora tengchongensis. Lineage (GTDB taxonomy): Bacteria > Actinomycetota > Actinomycetes > Streptosporangiales > Streptosporangiaceae > Thermocatellispora > Thermocatellispora tengchongensis. The sequence goes on from NZ_JACHGN010000034.1 coordinate 14,213, forward strand.
CCCGGGTAAGGCAATCTCCTACACGGTGCGTTGGACGGTGGCCGGGCGGGAGAGGTCCAAGACCTACGCCAAGTCCGCTCAGGCCAAGAACTGGCTGTCCGATCTTCGGCAGGCGGCCAAGGACGGGAGCCGTTCGATATCGAGACGGGCCTTCCGGTATCGATGCTAAAGGCCAAGAAAGCCCGTACAGTCTTCGAGTTCGTCACGGCCTACGTGGAGATGAAGTGGCCTCACGCGGCTTCCAAGAGCCGCGACAGCATGTCGGACGCCCTGTCTACGGTTCTCCCTGCGCTCACCAAGGACGCTCCTGGCCGCCCGGACGCGAAGACCCTGCGAAAGGCGTTGCGAGAACACGCGCTTCTCCCCCAGGACAAGCGGCCGGCGACTCCGGCGAGCATGGCCAAGGTGCTTCGCTGGCTGGAGTCCGCGTCCCTCGACTTGGCTGCCCTCAGTGAGACCAAGGTCGTACGCTCCGCTCTCGACGCGCTGACTCTTCGCCTCGACGGCAGGAAGGCCGCAGCGAACACGGTGAAGCGCAAGCGGGCGGTCTTCCATCACGTCCTCGAATACGCGGTGGAACTGGAGGAGTTGCCGTCCAACCCACTGCACCGCGTGAAGTGGAAGCCGCCCAAGACCACTGAGACGGTAGACCCACGTGTGGTCGTCAATCCGCGACAGGCGCGGGAACTGCTGACCGCGGTGACCTACGTGGGCAAGCGCGGGAGAGGCAGGCGGGGCCGCGGGCAACGGCTCATGGCGATGTTCGCCTGCATGTACTTCGCGGCCCTGCGGCCCGGTGAGGCGGTGAGCCTGCGCAAGCAGGACTGCCACCTCCCGGCCCAGGGCTGGGGGCGCCTGACGCTCGACGTCTCCCGTCCCGAGGTCAATCGGAAGTGGACGGACACCGGAGACGCGCACGAACAGAGAGGACTCAAGCATCGCGGTGAGGATGACGTTCGGGTCGTCCCCATCCCTCCGGAGCTGGTGAAGATTCTCCGCCAGCACATCGAAGAGTTCGGGGTGGCTCCTGACGGGCGGCTGTTCCGCAGCGAGCGCGGCGGGGTCGTCGCCTCGACGGCCTACACCGAGGTATGGCAGGAAGCCCGGACGCTGGCGCTGTCCCCCGCCCAGGTCGCCTCTCCCCTGGCTCGCCGGCCGTACGACCTCCGGCACGCGGCCGTCTCGCTGTGGCTCAACGGCGGCGTCCCGGCCCCGGAGGTCGCGGTCAGGGCGGGGCATGGCGTGGACGTCCTGCTGCGGGTCTACGCCAAGTGCATCGACGGCCAGGACGAGATCGTGAATCAGCGGATAGAGAACGCTCTTGTCGCGTAAAACCTGCTCCAAGAGATGGCGAGAGCCCCGGATGATCTCCGGGGCTCTCCGTCGTTTGGGGCCCGTCTCACTCCGGATCATGGGCGCCGACCTGGGAGAACACCCATGATCCATTCCGGGTATATTCCGGGACCGGTGACAAGCGGCGGCTCTCGGCTGCCTCTGGCTGCATGTGCCCGGAAACCAGAAGAGGCCCCGTAGGGCCTCTGAGCTGGGGTTCTGCTGGTGGCAGGTCCAGGGTTCGAACCTGGGTAGGCTGAGCCGACGGTTTTACAGACCGCTCCCTTTGGCCACTCGGGCAACCTGCCTTGTCGTCCGCTTGCGGCGGTGACAGGTAGAAGAATAGCGGACTTCGGGGGTGGTCGTGACACTGGATGAGTGCGGTGGGGTGGGACGTCCGTACCTCGCCTGTCCGGGGTCGCTAAGGTCGGAGGCGACGCAGAGAGGACACCTACATCGATGGCCGATTCGAGTTTCGACATCGTCAGCAAGATCGACCGGCAAGAGGTCGACAACGCGCTGAATCAGACGGTCAAGGAGGTCGGGCACCGGTTCGACTTCAAGGGCACCGGGGCGAGCATCGCCTGGTCGGGCCAGAAGGACATCGAGATCAAGGCCAACAGCGAGGAGCGGGCGAACGCCGTACTCGATGTCTTCAAGGAGAAGCTGATCAAGCGCGGGCTGTCGCTCAAGGTGCTGGACGCCGGCGAGCCCAAGTTGTCCGGCAAGGAGTACCGGCTCATGGTCGGGCTCAAGGAGGGCATCGACCAGGAGCACGCCAAGAAGATCTCCAAGATCGTCCGGGATGAGGGGCCGAAGGGCGTGAAGGCTCAGATCCAGGGCGAGGAGCTGCGGGTCAGCTCGAAGAAGAAGGACGACCTGCAGGAGGTCATCGCGCTGCTCAAGAGCAAGGACCTCGACATCGCGCTGCAGTTCACCAACTACCGGTAGCGGCACCCGGCCGCGGTAGCGGGCCCGCGGGCGTGGTGGGCGCGATCCGGGGCAACGGCAACCAACCGCTGCGGTTGCGGGACCGCGGGCGTGGAGGGGGCATCGGGGCACACGGCCGAGCGCGCTGCCCATGTGGGGGCGCGGCTTTCCCTGTGCCCCGGGCCACTACTGTCGGTCCTGTACGGCATGCTGCCTTCGATCATCGCCCCACCGAGTCGATCGAAGGACACCATGGCGCGCCTGCTTCGCGGCATTGACGATGAGCTGTACGTTCAATACGGACATTTCACCCTCGGGGGGACCGACCTGTCCCGGTTCACCAGCCCGGAGGGCTATCACTTCACCGCCGCGGTCCGGATGGAGGCGTGGGACGCGGAGCCGGCGCGGCCTGACGGGTCGTGGGAGCCGGTCGAGGAGTCGACGTTCGTGGCCGACAGTGGAGTGGTCCATCTGGTCGCCATGATGGACGAGCGGGGCCACGACTTCCTCATCGGCCCGCCGTACTTCGAGTACGGCGTGACCGCGCATGTCCAGGTGGACGGTGAGGGCGGCGTCGGTGGTGAGGACGCTGCTGATGAGCGGTGGCTGCTGCGGTTCTGGCCGATCCGCGACGCGTTCGATCCGCTCAAGCACATGCGGGCCATGGAGCGCATCATCCGGATGCCCGAGGAGTACGTTCCGCTGCCTCTGCCGCCCGAGCTGCGGGCTCCGCCGCTGGAGCCCCGCCGGGTGCCCGTTCCCGTCTCCACCGCCCAGGAGTGGGCGGCCATGCGGCCGGGCGCGTTCGACGATCAGTTACGCCGGACGCAGGCGCGGCTCGCGCGCCAGGGCGTCACCGTGCACGACTGGCTTCGCGAGCAGGGTGTGGATGTCGCCGATGACACGCCCATCACCGCCGAGCTCATCGCCGACCTCCAGAAGCGCCCCGGCCGCTTCCGTGACCGCTACATCGACCGCTACTACGGGCGGGCCGTGCAGAGGGAGGCGCTGCCGCATGGTTTCGAGGGGTGGGAGCCCCACGTCCAGGAGGAGCGGCTGCGGGAACTCGCCGACGGCGAGCTCATCGCCGAGGCGCTGAATCCCCGTCGCGTCCCGGAGTTCTCCATGCCCTACCAGCAGCGCGGCGTCGAGCGCCTGTATCCCGGGACCAGCCGGCGCCTCTGGCGCTGGGAGGACGAGATCATCGACGGTGAGCCGTTCGACGGGAACCTCCTGGTGGATCGGACGGTGCACGCCCGCGACCCGTACACCCGCCAGATCTATGTCTCGGGCATCGTGACGATCCTGCGCGCCGACCGCCGCAACCGCCGCATGAACTGGTACGTCGTGCGCGACGCCGAGCCGCACGAGGCCGCCCGGGTCCGGTGCTCGGAGGCGACCTGGCAGGAGGAGGAGCCCGGACGGTGATCAAGCGCCCTTGGTAATACGCATTAGCGTATTGACTCCCCGCCAAAGGGCGACTGAAGATGACATCTCACCGCAACCATTGCGAAACACCCATAACACCGGCTTACCGCCGCGTGCCTTGCGGTTGCGGCGCTTCGGCGGGGTGCGCGGGATTCGTGTGGCCTGAGGAGTTGACCCCCCGTGACTCACGCGCGCCCTGATCTCGGTTCTTCCCCCTTCGTGTTCGGACGCAGGAGGCTGCTGGCCCTCGCCGCGGGTGCGGCGGCTCTCGCGGTGCTGCCGGGCAGGCGGGCGTACGGCGCTGTGGCCGGCGGGCCGCTGGCGGATCTGGCGCTGTTGCCGGAGGGGGCGCCGGATCGGCGGGCGTTCGCGCCCGCGGAGCAGCGGTACGCGCCGTACCTGAAGACGCTGGCGCCGATGGTCAACGACATCGAGGACGTGAACCCCGACACGTACGGTTTCATGGCCGGCGGCTGGTGGCGTACGCCGGCCGCCTGGTACAACGCCCGGGTTCAGGAGCACGTCTACACGATGGCCTGGTTCTACGCCAACGCGCGGCCGTGGAACCCGTACGCCGGCGACCCCGCGCTGCTGGCGGCGCTGGACGCGGCGCTGGGGCACTACCTGAAGCTGCAGCATGACGACGGGTCGTGGCCGGAGTACAGCCCGAACGAGCACGGGCGGGCGCCGACGGGGTTCGGGCTGGGGTATCTCAGCAAGACGCTGGAGGTGTTGCGGGGAGCCGGGGCGCTGCCGGAGCGGCAGGAGCAGATCAGGCAGGCGCTGCGCAAGGCCATGGCCTGGTTCCTGGACCTGGAGAACCGGTCGGTGTGGCCCAAGCCGCTGGACTACGCGAACCAGAACACCTCGGGCCTGGCCGGGGCGGGGCTGGCGCTGAAGCTGGACCCGGACCCGGTGCTGCGGCAGAAGCTGACCGACGCCATCGCGGCGCTGGCGCGCGAGGGGCAGAGCCCGGCCGGGTACTTCTACGAGCCGCGCGGCACGGACATGAACTACAACTTCGAGGTCATGCTGCCGGAGATGGCCGAGACCTGGCACGCGACCGGCGATCCGGTGCTGGTGGACATGACGCGGAAGTTCACGGACTGGCTCGGGTACAACCTGATCCGGGAGCCCGACGGGTCTGGATATATCTGCAACGTCGCCATCTCGGCGCGGAGCCAGACCCGCTACTACGACGACACCCGCATCGACCCCGACCGTACGAACCTGGGGTCGCTGTTCGTGCCCGAGGTGCCGGAGCTGGGGGCGTTCTTCAGCGCCCGGGAGGACCTGGCGGAGGCGCGGGCGGCGTGGGCCGCCGATCCCACCCCGGTCGCACAGCTCGCGAAGCAGGACACTTCACCGCGCATCCTCGCGCACGCGCCCTTCGGCGAGGCGATGCCGAGCCGCAAGGCCAAGCGCAAGGCGGTCGCGCGCCTGCCGTACCTGAAGCGCAAGCGGTTCGTGGAACTGCGCGAGGACCTGGGGCAGCAGTACCTGTACGTACGCCGCCCCGGCCTCTACCTCGGCGGGCACTTCGGCACCCGGGCCACCTCGTACGCCCGGATGGGGCTCACCTTCCTGTGGCACCCCGAGGCCGGGATGGTGGTGCACTCGCTGAACAACAACAACCAGGGCTGCTGGGGGACCGTCCTGGCGAGCGGCGCGTTCGACGCGAACGGGAACCTGGCCGCGGAGTTCTCCGGGTTCGACGACGACGTGGTGGGCATCCGCTACCGCACGCCGAACTCCAGCGTCGTGACCGAGGTGTCCGTGTCGCGGAACTCCGTACGGCGGGTCGTGACCGCGACGTCCGCGGCCACCGAGCAGATCCCGCTGATCCTGCACCCCACCGACGTCGTCTCGTTCACGGACGGCACGCCGGTCGCGTACGGGGCGAACGCGACCGCCACCGCCAACGGGCTGGACCTGCGCCGCGGCCGGTCCCTCGTGAGTATCCGGTGGGGCGCCGCCCGCGCGGTGAACTTCCGGTTCGGCTCGTCCAGCTACATGCGGGACGGGAAGCGGCTGCTGCACGTGCTGCGCGTGCCGCACGAGGGGGCACTCGACGTGACGGTGGAGCTGGCCTGATCGGCGGCCAGTAGCAGGATGTTCTTCGCGTGGGTACGGACGAGACTGGAAAGCCCCTCAGACGCCCATGAGAAGGACGTATGCCATGGAATATCGCGTACTCGGCCGTACTGGTATCAAGGTCAGCCCGCTCTGCCTGGGCGCCATGATGTTCGGCTGGTTCGGCGAGCAGTCCCCGGAGCGCTCGGCCGAGATCATCGGCCGGGCGCTCGACGCCGGGATCAACTTCATCGACACCGCCGACGTGTACTCGCGCGGCCAGTCGGAGGAGTTCGTCGGTGAGGCGCTGGCGAAGGCGGGCGCGCGGGACCGGGTCGTGCTGGCCACCAAGTGCCACGGGCCGATGGGCGACGACCCGAACGAGCGGGGCAACTCGCGGCGGTGGATCATGCGGGCCGTGGAGGACAGCCTGCGGCGGCTGCGTACGGACTACATCGACCTGTACCAGATCCACCGGCCCGACCCCGACACCGACATCGAGGAGACGCTGAGCGCGCTCACCGACCTGGTGCGCTCGGGCAAGGTGCGGGCGATCGGGTCCTCCACGTTCCCGGCGTACCAGATCGTGGAGGCGCAGTGGGCGGCCGAGCGGCGCGGGTTCGAGCGGTTCCGGTGCGAGCAGCCGCCGTACTCGCTGCTCGTGCGCGGGATCGAGGCGGACGTGCTGCCCACCTGCGCCGCGTACGGGATGGGCGTGATCACCTGGAGCCCGCTGGCCGGCGGGTGGCTCAGCGGCCGGTACCGGCTGGGGCAGGACGTGCCGCGCAGCCGCCGCGCCGAGCGCATTCCCGGCAGGTACGACATGTCGCTGCCCGCCAACCAGCGCAAGCTGGAGCTCGCCGAGGCGTTCGCCGTGCTGGCGGAGGAGTCGGGGCTGACCCTGATCCAGCTCGCGGTGGCGTTCACGCTCAACCACCCGGCCGTGACCTCGGCGATCATCGGGCCGCGCACGATGGAGCATCTGGAGAGCCAGCTCGCGGCGGCGGACGTACGGCTGAGCGCGGACGTGCTGGACCGCATCGACGAGATCGTGCCGCCCGGCGTGAACGTGAACCGGGAGGACGCCGGATGGCAGCACCCGGCCCTCACCGAGCCCGCGCTGCGGCGGCGGACGACCCGGTAAAAATGCCTCGTGCGGGGGCGAGGACCGCAGTTACCGTCAACGGCATGCGACTCAACCACCTCGCCCTCGCCGTGCGCGACATCGAGCGGTCGCGGCGGTTCTATGAGACCTTCTTCGGATTCGGCGCCGGACCGGCCACGTCGTACGACGACGGCACGCTGATCATCAGGGACGCGGACGGGTTCGATCTGGCTCTGCACCCCGATCCGGAGCCCCGCAAGGTGCCGGATTTCCAGCATTTCGGATTCACCTGCCGGGACGTCGCCGAGCGGCTCGCCGCACTTGAGGACGCTGGCGTGCCGATCGTGGAGCGCTGGTCGGAGCCGGGGTTCGACAGTTTCAAGTGCCTCGATCCGGACGGGTACGTCGTGGAGGTGTACTGGGAGGAGACCACGTCCCAGGATTCGGACACCTCTCGCTAATATCCCTAAAGCGGATATATTCGAATTTATGGGGAAAATTTACGACAGTTTGTCGGAGCGGCTGCGGAGCTTCATCGCCGCGCAGCCCGTCTACTTCGTGGGAACCGCCCCGAATGAGGGCGGTCACGTGAACATCTCCCCCAAGGGGTACGCCGACACGTTCGCGGTACTCGGCGACACGACCGTGGCCTACCTCGACCTCGACGGCAGCGGCGTCGAGACGATCGCCCACATCCGCGACAACGGGCGCATCACCATCATGTTCTGCGCCTTTACTGGGCCGCCCAACATCCTCCGCCTGTACGGCACCGGCCGCGTCGTCACGCCGCTCGACCCGGAGTTCCCCGACCTGCTCAAGCACTTCGGGCCCCACCCGGGCGTGCGCTCGGTCATCGTCGTGGAATGCGACCGGATCAGCGACTCGTGCGGCTTCTCCGTGCCGTTCATGACCTTCGACCAGGACCGTACGCTGCTCGACGAGTGGGCCGGGCGCAAGGACATCCAGCAAAAGCGCGCGTACCGGGCCAAGAACAACCGCGAGAGCATCGACGGCCTGCCCGCCCTTGCCCCCGCCGAGACCGACCCGGTGCACCAGCACTCCTGACCCGGCGGGACGCTACGCTCTCCGCAGGGGCCCCACATGCGTACGGCTCCCGCCCGAGGTGAAGCCGAGCGGGAGCCGTACTCGAAACCGGCCGGTCAGCGGCGGTAGCCCGCCATGCGCTCCAGCCGCGCGATCCGATCGGCGATCGGCGGGTGGGTGGAGAACAGGCGGCCGATGTTGTCGCCGCGGAACGGGTTGGCGATCATCATGTGCGACGCCGACGCCAGCCTGCCGTTCTCGGGCAGCGGCAACTGACGCGCACCCATCTCGATCTTCCTGAGCGCACTGGCCAGCCCGAGCGGGTCGCCGGTCAGCCGCGCGCCCGACTCGTCGGCCTGGTACTCCCGCGAGCGCGAGATGGCCATCTGGATCATCCCGGCCGCGACCGGCCCCAGGACCATCATCAGCAGCGCGCCGAGGAAACCCGGCCCCTCGTCGTCGTCCGATCCCCCGAAGAAGACCGCGATGTACCCGAAGTAGGTGATCATCGTCGCGAGCGCCCCGGCCACCGAGGAGATCAGGATGTCGCGGTTGTACACATGTGACAGCTCATGCCCGATGACACCGCGCAGCTCGCGCTCGTCGAGCAACTGCGTGATCCCGTACGTGACGCACACCGCGGCGTTGCGCGGGTTGCGCCCGGTCGCGAACGCGTTGGGCTGCAAGGTCGGCGAGACGTAGAGACGGGGCATCGGCTGCCTGGCCTCGGTCGAAAGCTCGCGTACGATCCGGTACAGAACGGGCTGTTCCACCTCCCCCACCGGACGCGCGCGCATCGCCGACAGCGCGATCCGATCGGAGAAGAAGTAGGCCACGCCGTTGGACAGCAACACCAGCACGACCGCGATCTGCACACCGGTCCCGCCACCCAGCCATGCCCCGACCGTCACGATCAACGCGGAGAGAGCGCCAAGAAGGACCGCAGTCCGCAAACCGTTGTGGTGCATGAGGCACCCCCTTTCGCTTGATGCGGGCTCGTACTTTCCAACGCGCACGCCCGACCCGGCGTTCCCGCCCCACGCCCTGGTCCCCCCTCATAGCGGGCCTTTCCCGGGAGGCGAGAGCCGCCGCGCCCGGCATGCGGCGGTTTGGCGTACGAGGGCGTGGGCGGTTCATGGAGGCATGTCACAGGGTGTGGGGCATGGGGGGTGGCATGCGGGTCCAGCGTGCAGGGCACGGTGTGCGGCGCAGGGCAGAAGCAGGGGCCCGAGGCACAAGGTGCGACGCGAGGCACATGTGGATGGCGCCGGCGCTGCGGGTGGCGCGTGGGCCTGCGGGCCGTGCTGCGCGTTGGGTCGCGCTCAGGGGTAAGTCGCGGTGCGCGGTCGTGCGGGCCATGCTCGACGTGTTGATCATTGCCCCGACGTACGGGCCGTGCTCCGGCTACGGCCCCGCCCTGCCGGGGCGGCCTGCCCGCAAATGCGGGCCGTGCCCGGACATGCGGGCCGTGCCCGGACATGCGGGCCGTGCCCGGACATGCGGCCACGCCTGACGTGTGGGCACACCTACACACCGCGGCCACCCCGAGCAACACCGACACGCACCGTAGGGCCAGCATGCACCGTCCCCACCCTCCAGTACCACCTACACGGACGGCACGACCACAGGCACCGTCCCCACCCACACCACCACACACGTACAGCACCGCCGGTATGCCCGCGCACGGCCGGCGCCATCAGGCACAGCCGACGCCCGAGCGCAGCGCGTCGCAGCGTGCAGAGGGCCTCAGCCGGGGAAGGCAGGCGGGAGGAGGTCGAAGACCGCTTGCGGGGCGAGGGAGAAGGCGATGGCCACACCCACCGCGATCACGATCGCGACGCCAACCGGAGTCGCCCACTCCCGGGCGGCGGTAGTGGCACCCGTGGCGGCGGGCACTGGCGCGGCTTCCGGTGCGCCGGGCGCCGGGGGAGCCTCCGTTGCGAGTGGCGCTGGTGCGATGTCCCTGGTGCCGGGCACCGGCCCAGCGTTGCCCGTGCCGGACACCGGGCCGGCGTCCCCCGAGCCGGGTCGCACCTGCGCAGCGTTACCCGTGCCGGGCGTCGGCCCAGCGTCCCCTGTGCTGGGCACCTGTACAGCATCCCCAGTGCTTGGTACCGGCGCGATCGACATCGGCACGGCGGCCGGTACGACGGGCTGGGCGCGCAGGGCAGCCGGCGTTGACGCGGTGGGAATCGCCGCAGGGGCGGGCGGGGTGAACAGGCGCGCGGTCCAGGCCACGTAGTAGTAGAGGCCGATCACGGTGTTGACCGCCATGACGATCGCCAGTACGACGCCGCCACCATCGACGATCTCGCGGAACACGACGATCTTGGCGAACAGGCCGGCCAGGCCCGGTGGCAGCCCGGCCAGGCAGATCAGGCAGAAGGCCAGCGCGAGGGCCGCGGCCGGGTTGCGGCGGGCCAGCCCGCGGTAGGCGTCCAGGTCACCGGGCTCCTGGGCGCCTGCCTCTGCTCCGCTCTGGGAAGGGCCGCGGGCCTGCCCGGGCGCAGAAGACGCCTGTGCGAGCACGCCGGGCTCCTGCCCGAGCGCGCCCGGCCCCTGAGTGGACGGGCGGGAGTCCTGGGCGAGCGCGCCGGCGGGTTCGGCCGGGAGTGCGGTGGGGGCGGGGTGGCGGGTGACGTGCATGACCACGGCGAAGGCGCCTAGGTTCATCGCCGCGTAGAAGACCAGGTACGCGACCGACGCGCCCGTGGCGGCGGGGCCGGTCGCGGCGGCCACGCCCAGGGGGGCGAGGATGTAGCCCGACTGCGCGACCGAGGACCAGGCGAGCAGGCGTACGGCGTGGCGCTGGCGGAGGGCGAGGAGGTTGCCGGCCGTCATGGTGAGGGCGGAGATCGCGGCCACCAGGGGGGCCCAGACGTGCGCCTGCTCGGACAGGGCCAGGGCGAGCAGGAGGATGAGCCCGGCGAAGCCGACGGCCTTGGAGATGACCGAGAGCAGGGCCGCGACCGGGATCGGGGCGCCCTGATAGACGTCGCCCGCCCAGGCGTGGAACGGCACCGCCGCCACCTTGAACGCGAAGCCGGCCAGGACCAGCACCACGCCGACCGTGGCCACCGGCGGGGCGTCGGCGGGGATCGCCAGTCGGTCGAGGTAGACGGTGCCGGTCAGGCCGTACAGGAGCGAGACGCCGAACAGCATCACCGCCGTGGAGACCACCGAGACCAGGAAGAGCTTGACCGCCGCCTCGGAGGAGCGGCCGTCGTAGCGTTTGAGGGCGGTGAGCGCGAACACCGGCAGGGAGACGAGTTCGAGCGCCACCACGAGCATGACGAGGTCGCGGGCGGCCGGGAGCGCGACCGCGCCCACGAGCGTGCACAGGGTGAGGAAGTACCACTCCCCCGCCGGGATGCGGCCGTCGGCGAGTTCGCCCATGGAGAGCAGCACGACGACGACGGCCGCCGCGAGCACCAGCCCGGCGAGGACCAGGGCGAAGGAGTCCACGACGTAGGAGCAGGGCGGCTCGCCCGATGCCAGGCCCGGCGGGACGCAGAACGTGCGACGCACCCCTCCGGTGAGGGCCTGCGCGGCCACCGCCGCCAGTGCGGCGAGCACCCCGGCCAGCGTGACCAGGCCCAGCAGGGTCCGGCCGCTCAGCCTGGTCTCCCTTCCTGGGGTGGGAGCGGGCAGGAAGGCGTCCAGCAGCAGTACGGCCGCGGCCGTGACGGCGAGGATCAGTGCCGGGGCGATTGCGGCGTAGTCGATGGTCTGGATCATGGCGCCCCCAGCAACGCGAGTACGGCGGGCGTGGTGACGAGCAGGAGCGCCTTGGGCCACAGGCCGAAGAGCAGGATCAGGCCGACCAGGGGCACCCAGGCGGCGAGCTCGTAGCCGCGGACGTCCGGCAGCAGCGCGAGCGTGCGCTGAGGCGCGCCGGCCCTGTGGCCATGCGCATCCTCGGCCGCCTCGCGGGTGTGGGGTTCGGGCGCCTGGCGGGCGTGGGGCTCGGCCGTCCCGGGGGCGTGGGGTTCGGGCGTCCCGGGGGCGTGGGGCTCGGGCGTCTCGTGGCGGGTGTCGGTGGGCGGCGTCTGGCCCAGGGGGTGGGGGCGGCCGTGGGTCACGCGGGACAGCATGGTGAGGAAGTAGGCCGCCGTGAGCACCGTGCCCACGCCGCCAACCGCCATGAAGACCAGGAAGAGGGGGCGGGACAGGCCGGGGGCCGGGGCGAACGCGCCCAGGAGTGCCAGCATTTCGCCCCAGAAGCCCGCCAGGCCCGGCAGGCCGAGGGAGGCGACGCAGGCGAAGGTGAGCAGCGACCCCAGCCGGGGGACGCGGGCGAGCATGCCGCCGCCCAGGGCGGGCATGTCGGCCGTGCCGTATCGGTCCTTGACCGCTCCGGCCAGGAAGAACAGCAGGCCGGTGATCAGTCCGTGGGCGATGTTGCCGAACAGCGCGGCGTTGACGCCGACCGGGGTGAGCGTGGCGAAGCCGAGCAGGACGAAGCCCATGTGGCCGACCGACGAGTAGGCGATCATGCGTTTCAGGTCGCGCTGTGCCAGGCAGGCCAGGGCGCCGTAGACGATGCCGACGACCGCGAACGCGCCGAGCCAGGGCGCCAGGGCGGCGGCGCCCTCGGGCAGGATCGGGATCGCGATCCTGGCGAAACCGTACGTGCCCATCTTCAGCAGCACGCCCGCGAGCAGCACCGAGCCCACCGTCGGGGCCTCGGTGTGGGCGTCGGGCAGCCAGGTGTGCAGCGGCCACATGGGCGCCTTGACCGCCAATCCGATGCCGATCGCGGCGAAGGCCAGGATCTGCACGCCTCTCGGCATGCCGGCGCCGTGCGCCGCGGCCAGCCGCGGTATGTCCAGCGTGCCGGTCTGCGCCCAGATCAGCAGCAGGCCGAGGAGCAGCACGACCGAGCCGAGCAGGGTGTACAGGATGAACTTCACCGCGGCGGCGCGCCGCGCCCGGCCGCCCCAGATCGCGATCACGAAGTACATCGGGATCAGCACGATCTCGAAGAACAGGAAGAACAGCAGCAGGTCCAGGGCCAGGAACGTGCCGATCATGCCGACCGTGAGCACGAGGAGCGTGAACACCAGCTCGCGGGGCCGCTCGGTGCCGTGTCCGGCGAGGTAGACGAAGCACAGGAAGGTGAGCAGAGCGGTCAGCACGACGAGCGGCAGCGAGACGCCGTCGATCCCGAGGTGGAAGCGGAGCCCGAGACCGGGTATCCACGGCACGTCGATGACGAACTGCGGACGGGCGGCGGCACCGTAGTCGAAGGTCGCGGCGAGGAGGAGCGCGAGCGCGAGGGTCAGACCGGAGACGGCCATGCCGTAGCGGGCCATGAAGCGGGCACGGACGCCCTCCATGGCGGCGGCTTCGCCCTCGGCCGTACGGACGCCTTCTGGGGTGGCTTTGCCTGCCGGGGGGCGGAGTCCCAGCAGGATGAGTGCTCCGGCCAGCGGGACGGCGAGCAGTGCGATGGGCACCCAGGTCATCCGAACATCACCGCCCCAACCGCGATCAGCAGCACCCCGGCGAGCAGGCCGCTGACGTAGAGCTGCAGGTTGCCGTTCTGCAGCAGCCGGACCACGCCCGACGCGCGCAGCGCCACGCCGGCCGACCCGCGTACGGCGCCGTCGACGACGCCGCGGTCGGCGGCCACCACGCCGCGGGCCAGGCCGAGCGCCGGGCGGACGAACAGGGCGCGGTAGGCCGTGTCGAGGTAGAAGGCGCGCTCGCAGGGGACGCGGAAGGGGCCGAGCAGCCGGGCCGGGTCGGCCTGCGGGTCGCCGCGCCAGGCCGCGTACGTGATGCCCGCCCCGAGCAGCGCCAGCGCCAGGCTCACCGCCGCCGCGCTCCAGTGCAGGCCGGTCACACCGCCCGCGAAGCCCAGGAACGCGGCCGGGACCGCCAGCACGACGATCGGCAGGCGCATCGACAAGGGCGCCTCGTCGCCGGTGAACACGTGCGCGGTGCCGGGCTGGGGCTCGGGGAGCGCCACGACCCTTCTGGTGCCGAAGAACGTACGCAGCCAGGCGCGCGTCGCGTACGCCCCGGTGACGGCCACCGTGGCGAGCGCGCAGGCGTAGAGCAGCCAGGCCGCCGCGTCGGTGAGGGTGCCGCCGGACACCGAACGCTCGACGGCGACGAGCACGGTGTCCTTGCTGAAGAAGCCGCTGGCCGGCGGCAGGCCCATCAGGGCGGCGAAGCCCACGGTCATGGTCGCGAACGTGACCGGCATGGCCGTGCGCAGGCCGCCCATGTCGCGCATGAGGTTGGAGCCCACGGCGTGGATGACCGCGCCCGCGCACAGGAACAGCAGCGCCTTGAACGCGCCGTGGGTGACCAGGTGGAAGATCGCCGCCTCGTCGTCGCCGGCGGCGAGCGCGGCCGCCATGTAGGCGAGCTGGCTGATCGTGGAGTAGGCCAGCACCCGCTTGAGGTCCTCCTGGGCGAGCGCGGCCAGCGCGGCGCCCAGCATGCCGAGCGCGGCCATCACGGCCAGCACGTCGAGCGTGGGCCCGGCCCCGAGGAAGGCGGGGAAGAGCCTGGCCACGACGTAGATGCCCGCGGCGACCATGGTGGCGGCGTGGATGAGCGCGCTGATCGGCGTGGGGCCCGCCATCGCGTCGGGCAGCCAGGTGTGCAGCGGCACCTGGGCGCTCTTGCCCGCCACCCCGGCGAGCAGCAGCAGCGTCGCCACGGTCAGCGCGGCCGTGGACATCTGCGGCAGTCCGGCGAGCACGTCGGCGATGCGGAAGCTGCCGGTGCCGACACCGAGCGCGAAGATCCCGAACAGGAAGCCCACGTCGCCGATCCGGGTGACCAGGAACGCCTTGACCGCCGCCCTCGAGTTGCCGCGATCCTCCCACCAGTGGCCGATGAGGAGGTAGGAGCACAGGCCCATGACCTCCCAGCCGACGTAGAGCACGAGGAGGTCCGCCGCGTAGACCACCAGCAGCATGGCGCTGGTGAACAGGCTGACGAAGGCGCTGTAGGACGGGTAGCGCGGATCGTCGCCGAGGTAGCCGACGGAGTAGACCTGGACGGCCAGGGCGACCAGGGTCACCAGCAGGCCGACCGTCACGGACAGGGCGGTGAGCTCCAGGCCCACCGAGATCGGCAGGCCCCCGGTGTCGATCAGGGTCAGGGTGCCCGAGACGGCGGCGTCCGCGTCTCCTGTGCCGGCGCCGGTGCCGGTCCAACCGAAGGGGCGTCCTCCGGACCACCACAGGACCGCGATCCAGATCGCCAGCACCGTGGACACCGCGGTCGGCACCACGGCGATCCACGCGGCACGCCGGTTGGCCCGCCGGTCGGGCGGCGGCTTCACCAGCACCGCCTCCTCCGGCACGGCCCGCTCGGCCGCCACCCGCTCAGCCTCCGCCCACTCCGCCCACTCCGGGTCCTCCGGATAGGCGGCCTCAAGGCGCGCGGTCTCAAGGTAGGCGGTCTCAACCTCCGGATGGGAGGCAGCCGCGGCGGGGGTCGAGGGTTTGGCGGGGGTTGGAGGGCTGGCGGGGGTTGGAGGGTTAGCGCGGGTCGAGGGTTCGGCCGCAGGCAGGTGTTCGGCGGAGGTCCCGGGTTCGGCGGAGGTCCCCGGTTCGGCGGAGGTCCCCGGTTCGGCGGAGGTCCCCGGTTCGGCGGAGGTCGGAGGGTTGGCGGAGGCCGACGGCTCGGCCGCAGGCAGGTGTTCGGCGGAGGCCCGGGGCTCGGCGGAGGCCCCGGGCTCGGCGGAGGCCGGAGGGGTGGCAGCGGTCGAAGGCTCCGCCGTCGGCACGTGTTCGGCGGTGGTTGGAGGTTCGGCAGAGGGCTGGGGCTCGGCCGGGGTCGGGCGTCCGGTAGAGGTCGAGGGCTCGGCGGTCGGCGAGGGCTCGGCGGTCGCCGGGGGTTCGGCGGCAGTTTCAGGGGCGGCTGGGGGCGGGAGTTCGGTCCGGGGGTGGGGTTTGTTGGTGGACGGTGGTTCGGGAGCGTTGGGTGGTTCTGGGGTGGGGCTGGAGGGGTGGGCGGGGACGGTGGAGGGCGGCGTGGTGGAGCGAAGGCGGGAGCCGAGGAGGGCGGCTGCGGCGGCGAGGAAGGGCAGCAGGGTGGCGATGACGGCGAGGGTGATCACGGTGTCGGCCTCCCGCTTCTGCTCGCGCCTCTTGTGCCGGTGGCACCGCCGCCGTGGATGGTCGTGCCATCGGCACCACCTTGGATGGTTGCCTCACCCGGATCGCCTGGGTTGGGCGCGTCGCCGCCATCGCGCTCGGTGAGCGCTTCGCTGCCACCGCGCTGAGGGGGCGCTTGGCCTGTTTGGGAGGGCGCGTCGGTGGGTGGGGGCTTTCGGGCGGCTTGGGGGGTGGGCGTGGGGCCCTGGGGGTCGTCCGCCTCCTCTGTGGTGGGGTATCCGGGCGGGTCGGTCAGGGTGGTGAGGGAGTCCAGGTCCACCGTACGGCGGGTGCGGTAGACGGCCAGGACGATGGCCAGGCCGATGCCGACCTCGGCTGCCGCGATCACGATGACGAACAGGGTGAGGACCTGGCCGCCGTGCAGGCGGTCGCGCAGCCATACGTCGAACGCGACCAGGTTGAGGTTGACCGCGTTGAGCATGAGCTCGACCGACATCAGGACCAGGATCGTGTTGCGCCTGGCCAGCACGCCGTACACGCCGATGGAGAAGAGCAGTGCGGAGACCACGGCCGGGTAGACGATGTGCACTACCGCCCCCTGATGTCGGTGCGGGACAGCACGATGGCGCCGACCAGGGCCGCCAGCAGCAGGACGGACAGCGCCTCGAACGGGAGCACCCAGTTGCGGAAGATGCTGCTGCCCAGCTCACCGGCCGTTCCCCTGCCCGGCGTCAGATCCGCGTACGCCGTTCTGAAGCCGTCGATCACGACCGTGACCAGTACGGCGGCGGTCGCCACGGCCACTATGGCGGCGACGACGCGGTTGCCGCTGTCGAGGCCGGGCGATCTGCCGATGGGGGCACGGGTCAGCATGATCCCGAACAGCAGGAGCGCTACGACGGCGCCGACGTAGATGAGCACCTGGACCCATGCGACGAACTCCGCGGTGAGCACCAGGTAGCACCCGGCCAGGGCGCCGAACGAGACGACCAGCCACAGAGCGGCGTGGACGAGCTGTTTCGTCGTGACGACCAGCAGCGCCGATCCCACCGCCACCGCTCCCAGGAGCAGGAAGACGATCTCCTGTCCGGTCGGTGACAGGTAGGACGGCACCGCCTCGTTCACGACCCCTCCTTGGGCTCCTCGGTCTCGGGGCCTCCGGAGGAATCCGGAGGCTCGTGCCGACCCGGCCGACGGTGGCCGGGGTCACGGGGAGGAGTGTGCCCCGGTGGTGCGTTCTGGGAAGCGTCCGAACGCGATTCTGTGGATGGAGGTGCCGGCAGGCCGGGACTCGGCCGCGATCCTGTGGATGGTGGCTGCGGGTGCCTCCGCGACTCCGGCGGTTCCGGTGGATGCGGTTCTTCCGGTGGATGCGGCGGTTCCGGCGCCTGAGGGGGCGTGTGCGGCTTCCGTGATTCCGGCGGTTCCGGCGGTTCCGGCGTCTCGGCGGGCTGCGACGCTTCCGGGGGTTCCGGCAGTTCCGGCGCCTTGGCAGGCTGCGGCGCTTCCGGCGGTTTCGGCACTCCCGGGGGCTGCGACGCTTCCGGCACTCCCGGCGCTCCGGGCGCTCCGGACACCGGCGCTCCGGGCGCTCCCGACGCTCCCGGCGCTTCCGGGGGCTTGGGTGGCTCCATCTGGCGCGCTGGCTGCGGGGGTTTGGGCGGTTCCAGCAGCTTCGGCGGCTTGGAGGGCTCAGGCTCCGCCAGGGACTCAGCGGGCTGGGACGGCTCGGACGCCTCCGGCTGCTGAGGCTGGGGACGCTTCTTGGGCAGCGAGCCCGGGGGACGGATGGCGCGCACGGCGGCATGGGAGGTGGCTCCCGCCCGGCGCTGCGCTCTGGGCGTCCCTTCTCTGGGTGTCCCTTCTCTGGGTGTCCCTTCTCTGGGCGTCTCTTGTTCGCGGGGTGACTGCTCTCCCGAGGCGGGGGGCTGGTCTGGGCGCGTCGTGGGGCCGGTGGCCGTACCCTCCGGTGCCGTGGTCGTAGCCTCTGGGGGCGTCGTCGGGCCGGGGGTGGGCCGTTCCACGGGCGTGGGGGCCGTAGGCGGGGTGCTCTCGCCGGCCTCGGTACTGGGAGCGGCCTCGGTGGTCGGCCGGCCCGCCGTCGGGCGGTCTGCGCGGGGTGGGCGCTGCTGGGCCGCTGGGCGCTGCTGGGCCGCTGGGCGCTGCTGGGCCGCTGGGCGTTGCTGGGCCGCTGGGCGTGCCGGGGCGGACGGGCGCGGTGGGCGGGAGGCGGCGGCGAGTTCTTTCGGGGGCTCCGCGGTGGGGTCGTGGGCCGGGGGCGGGGGGACGGTCTCGACCCACTCGCTCAGGCGGTCCTTCTCGTGGATCAGGTTGCGGATGTCGTAGTCGGCGTACTCGAACTCCGGGGACCAGAACAGCGCGTCGAAGGGGCAGACCTCGATGCAGATCCCGCAGTACATGCACAGCGAAAAGTCGATCGCGAACCTGTCGAGCACGTTGCGGGCGCGCGGCCGGCCGCCCTCGGGGGCCGGGAGGGTCTCCTTGTGGGAGTCGATGTAGATGCACCAGTCGGGACACTCGCGGGCGCAGAGCATGCAGACCGTGCAGTTCTCCTCGACCAGCGCGATGACCCCACGGCTACGCGCCGGCAGGTCAGGGCGGACCTCCGGGTACTGCTGCGTCACCGACCTGTTCAACATGTGCCGCAGCGTGATGGACAAGCCCTTGGCGAGTCCTACTCCTGGTATGCGGGCCACTTCAACATCATGGCGCACCTTGCCCCGAAGGTGAATGTGCACAGTCTCTGTCCCCAGGTTTTCCACAGGGGGTTCGCCAGAACGACCGTTTATCCACAGGGCCTGTGGATAACTCGCCCGATACGTGCTCTTTATCCACAGGTGCCGTTCGGCGTCCACAAGAGGTGAGAAGCTGATGCGTCGAATACGGAGAATGGATACCTTCACGCCATGGCTTCTGCTGGCGAGCCGTCCGGGCATCATCCCGGACCCGGCTATCACCCCGGCCCCGCGCCCGGACCGACCGGGCACGGGTACCCGCCGTCGTACGGCGGGCCGGGGCAATCCCGCGCGGGGCACGATCCCGCCGGCCACGGGCCTCACCCCGGCCAGACGCCGGGACCCGGCTACGGGGCCCCCGGACCCCGGCCGGGGTACGGGGGGTCTCATCCGGGCGGCGGTCCACACGTGCCTCATGCAGGCGGTCATATGGGTGGTGGTCCATACGCGCCCCAGCCAGGCGGGCATCCGGGCGGTGGTCCACACGCTCCCCGGGCGGGTGGTCCTCATCCGACTCATGTGGGAGGGCACGGGTACGGGGGGCCGCACGGGCCTCACGGAGGTGGCGGGCACCCCGGGTACGGGCCGCCGACCGCCGGGCCCACCGCGTTCGTCCCCGGGCCGTACGGTGCGCCGCCTCCGCCCCCGCCTCCGCGGCAGTCGGGGACGCCGACGGCCCTCACCGTCATGTGGGCGCTCGTCCCCATGTTGACCTGCGGCGTCGGCACGCCGTTCACGATCGGGCACGCCGCCATGCGGCTCAAGAGCAAGCTGCTGTGGCTGGCCTCGGCGCTGTACGCGATCGGCGTCATGACGTTCTGGGGCGTGATCTCCACGTACGAGGACACCGACAAGATCCCCGGCTGGCTCAACGGGCCGATGATCATCGGGTTGTTCGGCGGCACCATCGGTGCGGTCGTCCACTCGTTCCTGATCCGGTCCAGCGTGTTCCGGCGGCCGCAGAGCCCTTACGAGCACGCCCAGGTGACGCAGGTGCCCGGACCCCCGTCCGGCCATGCCGTCCAGCAGCCGCCGGTCGATCAGCACACGACGCAGACCCACCCGTCGGCGGGGGCCGTGCGGCAGCCGGGGTCGCCGCTGCGTGCGAACGATCCGGTGCAGGTCGGGCCGTACCGGCTGGCGCGCATGCTGGGCAAGGGCGGCCAGGGGGCGGTCTACCTCGGGCTGGCGCCCGACGGCACCCGGGTCGCGGTGAAGGTGCTGCACGACTGGTTCGCCGGTGACGAGGCCGCCAAACAGCGCTTCCTGCGGGAGGTCGAGGCGGCGCGGCGGGTGGCGCAGTTCTCCACCGCCCGGGTGATCGACGTACGGGTGGACGCCGACTCGGCGTACATCGTGAGCGAGTTCGTGGACGGCAGCTCCCTGGAGCAGCTCGTACGCGAGCAGGGCCCGCGCGACGGCGACGGGCTGACCCGGCTCGCGCTGGCGACGGCGGGGGCGCTGGCGGCGATCCACAAGGCGGGGATCGTGCATCGCGACTTCAAGCCGGCCAACGTGCTGATCGGCGCCGACGGGCCCCGCGTGATCGACTTCGGCATCGCGCGCGCCCTCGACCAGACCAGCGGCACCGCGAACAAGATCATGGGGACGCCGGCGTACATGTCGCCGGAGCAGTTCGCGGGCGGCGACCTCACCCCGGCCTCCGACATCTTCAGCTGGGCGGCCACCATGATCTACGCGGCGTCGGGGCGGCCGGCGTTCGGCGCCGACACCATCCCGGCCATCGTCAACCGGGTGCTCAACCACCACCCCGACGTCACCTGCCTGCCCCCGAACCTGCGCGCGCTGGCCGCCGCCTGCCTGGACAAGCAGCCCGGCAACCGGCCCACGGCGTCCGACGTGATGCTGGCGATCGTGCACTGACTCACCTGGTCGCGTCGCGGGCCAGGGCGGTGAGTCTGAGGTACTCGGCGCGGGTCAGGGTGCGCGACTCGTAGCCGAGGACGTGCCGCTCGGCGAAGCGGTGCACCGCGTCCGGGGGCCAGGGGCCGGGCAGGTGGACGAGGGGCGTGCCCTCGGTGTCCAGGACGAACAGGCCGCGCAGGTCCTCGTGCCGGTAGAGCAGCAGCAGGTCGGCCTGGCCGGGCTCGTGGCCGATGGGGCGGCGGACGTGCAGGCCGGGGCCGGTGATCTCCAGGCGGGCGCGGCGGACCTTCATGGTGCCGGCGGGGCCGGAGACCTCGGCACCGGTGCGCATGCGGGCGGCGCGGCGGCGCAGGACGAGGCGGTGTACCGGGGGGAGGCGGAGGAAGGGGCCGTAGGCGAGCACGAGCCCGGCCGCGACCAGGCCGGCGACGACGGGGCTGACGAAGTGCAGGCCGATCCCGCCGAGGATGCGGCCGGTGACGCCGAAGACGCGCGAGAGCACGCTGACGCCGCCGCCGGCCAGGGTGGCCGCGACGATCAGGGTGTGCCAGGCGATCCGCTGGGCCAGGGGCAGGGAGCGGCCGGAGCCGGACAGGCGGCGCCAGCCGGGGGCGCGGCGGGCCAGGGTGGCGCGGGCTCGGGCGGGGTCGGAGAGGCGGACGACGGAGTGGCGGGCGCCCAGGGCGGCGGCGAGCGCGGCGGCCTCGGGGCCGGGGTGGTGGTGCGGCAGGTCGAGCAGGACGAGGCCGTCGGCTCGGTGGCGGCCAGGCCGGTGGGGCGGGGGGTGCGGCTGCGGCGGGAGAGGCCGCCGCGCCGGGGGTTCGGGTCCAGGTCGAACCCGTACGCGATGAGGTGCGCGACCCGGCCGGGCTCGACGCGTACGCGGGTGCCGTCGCGGGCTTCGGCGAGCAACGCGCCGTCGTCGGCCCACACGCGGACGCCGTCGTGGCCGACCAGCGCCCCGCCGGATAAGTCGGGTAACTCCGATACGCCGGTCATGCCATGAGCACCTTGACCACCCCGGTGAGGGCGAGCTGGGCCAGGGCCAGCGGGACCAGGCCGATCCAGGCGAGCTTCTGCAACTGGTCCTCGCGCAGCCTGGGGTAGCTGACGCGCAGCCAGATCACCACGAAGGCCAGGGCCAGGACCTTGATCAGGGTCCAGACGGGGCCGGGGAGCCAGGGGCCCTGCCAGCCGCCGAGGAACAGCACGGTGGTGAGCGCGGAGAGGACGACGATGCCGACGTACTCGGCCAGCAGGAACAGGGCGAAGCGCATGCCGGTGTACTCGGTCATCGGGCCCATGATCAGCTCGGACTCGGCGACGGGCATGTCGAAGGGCGGGCGGCGCAGCTCGGCCAGGCCGGCGACGAAGAACACCACGGCCCCGACCGCCTGCCAGGGCAGCCACCACCACTGCCACGCCTCGACGATGCCGGGCAGCGAGAGCGTGCCGGCCGCCATCGCCACCGACGAGGCCGCCAGCACCAGCGGCAGCTCGTACGACATGAGCTGGGCCGCCGACCGCATGCCGCCCAGGGCGGAGTACTTGTTGCCCGAGGACCAGCCGGCCATGATCGAGCCGAGCACGCCGATGCCCATCACCGCGAGCACGAAGAACAGCCCGGCGTCGAGGTCGGCGCCGATCAGGCCGGGGCCGATCGGGATGACGGCCATGACCACGAGGTAGGGCACCAGGGCCACGCCCGGGGCCAGGGCGAAGACGCGCCGGTCGGCCGCCGCCGGGATCACGTCCTCCTTCTGGGCGAACTTGACGCCGTCGGCGATGAGCTGGGCCCAGCCGTGGAAGCCGCCGGCGTACATGGGGCCGAGGCGCGACTGCATGTGCGCCATGACCTTGTGCTCGGTCTGCCCGACGACGAGCGGCAGCACGAGGAAGACCAGGACGATCACCAGCAGCCGCACGGCGGCGTCGAGCACCTCAGCCATCGCGGCTCCAGTCGGGGGGTACGCCGGGCGGCAGGGTCTTGCGGCGGCTCGGGGAGCCGTGGTCGGACTCGCCGGGCTCCTTGGCGCCGGGCCAGCCCTTGGCCACCCGGGAGGCCAGCACGAACTCCTTGCGCAGCGGGTGGCCCTCGAAGCCGTCGGGCAGCAGCAGCGGGACCAGGTTGGGGTGCCCCTCGAAGATCACCCCGAACATCTCGTACGTCTCGCGCTCGTGCCAGTCGGCGCCGCGGAAGATCCCGGTCACGGTCGGCAGCCGGGGGTCGGCGCGGGGCACCCGGGTGCGGGCCAGCAGGTGGGCCCGGTCGGCGGGGTCGTACACGTGGGCGACCACCGCGAAGCCCTCGGGCGGCTCGTCCACGCCGGTCAGCCAGTCGAAGAAGACGCAGCCCAGCTCGTCGCGGGCGAACCGGAGCAGGTCGGGCCACAGCTCGGCGGGCGCGTCGGCGGTGACCTCGCCGAAGGACTCCGACAGCGTGACACGCTCGCCGAAGTGGGCGGCCAGCCGCTCCATGAGGCGGTCGGCGGGCCGGGCCGTCATGACCGGCCGCCGTCGGCGCGCGGGCCGGTGTAGCGGTCGCCCAGGGACTCGGCGGCGATCTTCTCCTGCAGCTTCATGATGCCGTGCAGCAGGGCCTCGGGCCGCGGCGGGCAGCCGGGGATGTAGACGTCCACGGGGATGATCTGATCGACGCCCTTGGTGACGCAGTAGGAGTCCCAGTAGGGCCCGCCGGTGTTGGAGCAGGCGCCGAAGGACAGGACGTACTTCGGGTCGGGCATCTGCTCGTAGAGCCGCTTGACCGCGGGGGCCATCTTGTCGGTGACCGTGCCCGCGACGATCATCAGGTCGGCCTGGCGGGGGCCGTTGGCGAACGGGATCACCCCGAACCTGATGAAGTCGTGGCGGCTCATCGAGGTCGCGATGAACTCGATCGCGCAGCACGCCAGGCCGAAGTTGAACACCCACAGCGAGTAGCGCCGGCCCCAGTTGAGCACGAACCGCATGGGCTTGGGGGCCAGCCTGGAGACGGGGCCCACGGTGGGCATCGGTAGATCGGCCATGTGCGGCATTGTTCACCTCCCGGGGAGGCCGGGCCATCTCGGATCGCGATCGGACGATGGGAATCTCGGCGACGGGAATCTCATCGGGCGATCACGTCCACGACAGCACGCGTTTGCGCCAGGCGTACACGATGCCGAGCGCGATGAAGCCGAGGAACAGGAACATCTCCACCAGCGTCGTCATGCCGAAGCCCGGCGCGGCGAAGACCGTGGCCCACGGGAACAGGAAGACCGCGTCGACCGCGAACACCACGTACAGGTAGGTGAAGACGTAGTAGCGGACCTGCGACTGGGCCCAGCCCTCGCCCACCGGATCGACCCCGCACTCGTACGTGGTCAGCTTCTCGGCCGTGGGGCGGCTCGGGCGGAGCAGGCGGCTGCCGGACAGCGCCCCGGCCACGATCGCGACGCCGATCGCGAAGAGCGCCACCACCAGCGCATAGGAGCCGAAGTAGCCACCCATGTCTCGATCGTATCCCCGCCCGGCGTTCCTGTAACCGGCCGCTTCCGGACCACCGGCCTGCCGGTGCGCGAGCGCCCGGCGGCGTACGATGGCGTTCGGCACGCTTGGGGCACTCCCCTCGTCGCTCACGCCAATGGGGGACATATAGTTGAGCCTCGT
Source organism: Thermocatellispora tengchongensis (assembly GCF_014202315.1). Classification (GTDB taxonomy): domain Bacteria; phylum Actinomycetota; class Actinomycetes; order Streptosporangiales; family Streptosporangiaceae; genus Thermocatellispora; species Thermocatellispora tengchongensis. The sequence goes on from NZ_JACHGN010000034.1 coordinate 38,500, forward strand.
GACCCGAACCATCCTCTTCGCACGCCTGCACGTGGACCTGTGCCGGCTGGCGGCGGGGCTGTGTCGCGCCCACCGTCTCCGGTCGTGACCGCGCCGTTCGACGGCATGCGCACCCACACACGACGACCCGGGCTCCGTCTTGCGAAGACCCCCAGCCGGACGCGGTACGGGCCGCCCACGGGGGCCGGTCGCCCGCGGCTCCACCGGAACCGCCCGATCGGCCGGCCCGTATCTGTTGACGACTCCTACTCCGCGGCCCGCGAGGACCTGCGACGTACGTCACACTCCTCCGCAGAGTGGAACGCGAATGAACAACGCGTGACCCCAGGGATCTAGCATGGAATTGAGAGACATGCCACGAGCAACGGCGCCATTGCGCGTCGAGGAGGACTGAGCTGTGACCAAGCAGGTTCAGCAACTCGACCGCGTCATCATCCGCTTCGCCGGCGACTCCGGCGACGGTATGCAGCTCACCGGAGACCGATTCACCGCGGAGACCGCGGAGTTCGGCAACGACATCTCCACGCTGCCCAATTTCCCGGCCGAGATCCGTGCCCCCGCGGGCACCCTGCCGGGCGTGTCGAGCTTCCAGCTCCACTTCGCCGACCACGACATCCTCACGCCGGGCGACGCGCCCAACGTGCTGGTCGCGATGAACCCGGCCGCGCTGAAGGCCAACCTGGGCGACCTGCCGCGCGGGGCCGACATCATCGCCAACACCGACGAGTTCACCAAGCGCAACCTGACCAAGGTCGGCTACTCGGCGAACCCGCTGGAGGACGACTCGCTGGCGGCCTGGCGGGTGCACGCGGTGCCGCTCACCTCGCTGACGGTCAAGGCTCTTGAGGGCTTCGACATCTCCAAGAAGGACGCCGAGCGGGCGAAGAACATGTTCGCGCTCGGTCTGCTGTCCTGGCTCTACCACCGGCCGACCGAGGCCACGGTCAAGTTCCTTGAGACGAAGTTCGCCAAGAAGCCCGACATCGCCAAGGCCAACGTCGCGGCCTTCCAGGCGGGGTGGAACTACGGCGAGACCACCGAGTCGTTCTCGGTGTCCTACGAGATCAAGCCGGCCAAGCTGAAGCCGGGCGTCTACCGCAACATCTCCGGCAACCAGGCGCTGGCGTACGGGCTGATCGCCGCGTCGGTGCAGGCCAAGCTGCCGCTCTTCCTGGGGTCCTACCCGATCACGCCGGCCTCGGACATCCTGCACGAGCTGTCCAAGCACAAGAAGTTCGGGGTGCGCACCTTCCAGGCCGAGGACGAGATCGCGGGCGTGGGCGCGGCGCTGGGGGCCTCGTTCGGCGGGGCGCTCGGCGTGACCACCACCAGCGGCCCCGGCGTGGCGCTGAAGGCCGAGACGATCGGCCTGGCGGTCACCACCGAGCTGCCGCTGATCGTGGTGGACGTGCAGCGCGCGGGCCCCTCGACCGGCATGCCGACCAAGACCGAGCAGACCGACCTGCTGATGGCCATGTTCGGCCGCAACGGCGAGTCGCCGGTGCCGATCGTCGCGCCGTCCTCGCCGAGCGACTGCTTCGACGCCGCGATCGAGGCGGCGCGGATCGCGGTGAAGTACCGCACCCCGGTCATGCTGCTCTCGGACGGCTACCTGGCCAACGGCTCCGAGCCGTGGCAGGTGCCCGACGTCTCCGAGCTGCCCGACATCTCGGTCGAGTTCGCCTCGGCGCCCAACGGCGACGACGGCACGACCTTCCACCCGTTCAAGCGCGACCCGGCCACGCTGGCCCGGCCGTGGGCGATCCCCGGCACCGCCGGGCTGGAGCACCGGATCGGCGGCATCGAGAAGGCCGACGTCACCGGCAACATCTCCTACGATCCGGACAACCACGACCGCATGGTCCGGCTGCGCCAGGCCAAGATCGACGGCATCGACGTGCCCGACCTCGAGGTCGAGGACCCCGACGGCGACGCCCGGGTGCTCGTGCTCGGCTGGGGCTCCACGTACGGCCCGATCGCCGCCGCGGCCCGCCGGGTGCGCAAGGGCGGCGGCAAGGTCGCCCAGGCCCACCTGCGCCACCTGAACCCGCTGCCCGCCAACACCGGCGAGGTGCTGCGGTCCTACGACAAGGTGCTGCTGCCCGAGATCAACCTCGGTCAGCTCGCGCTGCTCCTGCGGGCCCGGTTCCTGATCGACATCATCAGCTACAACCGCGTACGCGGCCTGCCCTTCAAGGCGGAAGAGCTCGCCGGCGTCATCCAGGACGTGATCGACAGTGAGTGACATCGTCAACGGCCTCAACGGCAGGGGCCTGTCCCTGGTGCCCAAGAGCGACGCCAAGCAGTCCATGAAGGACTACAAGTCCGACCAGGAGGTGCGCTGGTGCCCGGGGTGCGGCGACTACGCCATCCTGGCCGCGGTGCAGTCCTTCGTGCCCGAGCTGGGGCTCAAGCGCGAGAACATGGTGTTCGTCTCCGGGATCGGCTGCTCCTCGCGCTTCCCGTACTACATGAACACCTACGGGTTCCACTCCATCCACGGCCGCGCGCCGGCCATCGCGACCGGGCTGGCCGCCTCGCGGCCCGACCTGAGCGTGTGGGTGATCACCGGTGACGGCGACTCGCTGTCCATCGGCGGCAACCACCTGATCCACGCGCTGCGCCGCAACGTCAACCTGAACATCCTGCTGTTCAACAACCGGATCTACGGGCTGACCAAGGGGCAGTACTCCCCGACCAGCGAGATCGGCAAGATCACCAAGTCCACGCCGATGGGCTCGCTGGACAAGCCGTTCAACCCGATCTCGCTGGCGATCGGCGCCGAGGCGTCGTTCGTGGCGCGCACGATCGACTCCGACCGCAAGCACCTGCAGTCGGTGCTGCGCGAGGCCGCCGAGCACCGCGGCACCTCGCTGGTGGAGATCTACCAGAACTGCAACATCTTCAACGACAACGCCTTCGAGCCGTTGAAGGACCCCGCCACCCGCGACGACATCACGCTGCGGCTGGAGCACGGGCAGCCGGTCGTCTCGGCCACCAAGGCCGTACGCCGGGGGCCGCGCGGCCTTGAGGTCGTCGAGCGCTCCTCGGTGGCCGAGGACGAGATCCTGGTGCACGACGCCCACGACCCCGACCCGTCCACGGCGTTCGCGCTGTCCCGGCTCGACGACCCGGCCTTCGAGCACGTGCCGATCGGCGTGTTCCGCAACGTGGACCGGCCGACGTACGACGAGATGATGCGCGAGCAGCTTGAGACCGCGGTCGCGGCCCAGGGTGCGGGCGACCTGAGCGATCTGCTGCTGTCGGGCGACACCTGGCGGATCAACTAGTCACCTCCGTGACGGACCGCGTGCCATGGCCGGCACGCGGTCCGTTCGCGTTCACGCGCCGCCGGTCCTGAGCTTGTCGTAGTAGGCCAGGCAGGTGGCGTAGTCGGGCAGCAGGCCGCCGCTCAGGGCGTCGGCCAGCGAGGGGGCGGCGGCGTCCTTGGGCGACAGCACCGGCGTGATGTCCTCGGGCCAGCGGATGCCGAGCTCGGGGTCGAGCGGGTGCACGCCGTGCTCGCGCGCCGGAGCGTACGGCTGCGAGCACAGGTAGACCACCGTGGCCTGCTCGCTCAGCGCCATGAACCCGTGCCCGATCCCCTCGGCGAGGTAGACGGCCGAGCGGGTGCGGTCGTCCAACTCGGCCGCCGCCCACCGGCCGAAGGTCGGCGACCCCACCCTCAGGTCCACCGCCACGTCGAGCACCGCGCCGCTGACGCAGGTGACGAACTTGGCCTGCCCGACCGGCACGTCGGCGAAGTGGATGCCGCGCAGCACGCCGCGGCGCGAGACCGAGCAGTTGGCCTGCGCCAGGCCGAGCCGGTGGCCGACCGCCTCCTCGATCCAGTCCGCCCGGAACCACTCCAGGAAGTCGCCCCGGTCGTCGGAATGAATGGTCGGGGTGACCAGATATGCGGCTTCGAATCCCAGTTCCTGCACGCGCCCAAGCCTCCCATGAAATCCCATCAATCCATGACCTGCGCGACAAATGTTTATCTGGGATAGTTGTCGGTGCTCGATGCAGGTGATGACCGGATGGTAGGAGCTCGATGAGCCGTCTCAATGCCTTGCGCGGCCGATTCGTGGACGCGCCCGATTCGCTCGGCGCCAAGGCACGCGCACGCCGCTGGAGCTGGTTCGCGGCCAGCTTCCCGAATCTCCGCGAAATGTCGGTCATCGACCTCGGCGGCACGGCCTCCGCGTGGCTGCGCGCCCCCGTACGCCCGGCACGCGTCCACATCGTGAACCTGGAGCACCCGCCGGCGGACCTGCCCGACTGGATCCGCGCCGACGTGGCCGACGCCTGCGAGCTGCCGCCCGGCATCCTGGACGACTCCTACGACCTGGTCTTCTCCAACGCGGTGATCGAGCACGTGGGCGGGCACGCGCGCCGGCAGATGTTCGCCGACGCGGTGCACAAGCTGGCCGAGCGGCACTGGGTGCAGACGCCGTACCGGTACTTCCCGGTCGAGCCGCACTTCCTGTTCCCCGGCTTCCAGTTCATGCCGCTGGCGGCCAGGACCGCCGTGCTGCGGCGCTGGCCGCTGGTGCACACGCCGTCCTCCGACCGCGACACCGCGCTGCGGCACGCCATGGAGGTCGAGCTGCTCAGCGTGACCGAGATGCGGCACTACTTCCCGTCCTCGCGGCTCCGGTACGAGCGCATGGGCGGCCTGGTGAAGTCGATCATCGCGGTCAAGAGGTAGGCGTAACTCCTGACTCCTAGGGCTCGGGGACGGGGGTGCCGTCCTCCCAGGTGTTGCCGCGCCAGACGTTGCCGGGCCCGTCGGAGTCCCAGTAGGCGGCCGGGCCGTAATAGCCGCCCTTCGGCCACACCCGCTTGCTGAACACGTTGTCGATCACCTGCACGTTGGACGAGACGCCCTTCTTGCCCGCGCCGCCGTACAGGGAGTAGCCGCCGCCCGCGAGCAGGTTGCCCTGCACGATCGTGTCGCGCGGCACGCCGAAGTCCTGGAACAACGCGATGGCGCCGGTCTGCACCAGGTTGTTGATCACGGTGTTGTACCGGATGACCAGCTTGGTGCCCGGCGCGGCGGCGCCGGTGGACATGATCATGTCGATGTGGTCGCCCTCGTACTCCACCGGGTCGTGGAAGTAGGAGTGCTCGATCAGGCCCTGGTCGGTCTGGATGCCGTTGGAGATCGTGTGGATGTCCACGGCCCGCACCGTGATCATCTTGCCGTTGTTGAGGATGCCGAACTGGGTGCGCTCCTCGCCGTTGCCGAAGACCTCGGTGTTCTCCACGACCAGGCCGGTCCTGCCCTCGCGCTGGATGATCCCCCAGTGGCCGGGCTGGCCGTTCACCCGGGTGTTGCGGATGGTCACGTTGTCCGCGTCCACGTTGATCTCGCCGTGGACGTCCATGCCGTCGATGACGGCGCCGTCCTCCTTCACCGTGATCGAGCCGCTCTTCTCCAGCTCGACGCCGTCGGGAACGCCGGTGTTGCCGGCGTTCGGCCACCCGCCGGGCGGCTGCTCCGGCTGCTCGGTGGGGGACACGGTGGGGGTCGGGGTCAGCGTGGGCGTCTCGGAGGGGGTGGGCGTCGGGGTGGGCGTCTCGGAAGGGCTGAGCGTCGGGGTGGGGGTCGGGGTGCGGGTGAAGGTGCGGGTCGCCGTGGGCGTGTGCACCGGGGGCTGAACGGGGGTCCGGGTGGGGCGGTGCGTGTACGTCCAGCGCGGGCGGGGCGTGCGCGTGGGGCGGTGCCACCAGCGGTCGGGACGGCCCCGGCCGGCCGCCACGCCGGGCGAGACCTCGGGTGACGGGCTCGCCGGCCCGGCCGCCGCCTTCGACGCCGCCGCGGACCTGGAGGCGGCGGCGTCGGCCTCGGCCAGCTCCTCCTTGTCCAGCCCGCCGGGTAAGGCCTCGGCGATGGAATCGGCGCTGATCTCGCACCCGGCGAGCAGGATGACGGCCGCGGACATCCCGGCCAGTACGCCGGCGCCACGCCGGGTGCCCGTGCGGGGGCTCCTCCGACTACTGCCCATGGCAGGCTCCTTTCAGAAGCCCCGAGAGTCTTACGGCGGCGATGATAACGATCGGATCACTAGTCAAACCGCAATATCACGAAAAATGTGGCAATCAGCCGCACAACGCTGCCGAAACATCACGAAGAACTTTTTTCCCATCAGACGCCCGCCCCGCCCGTCAATTCCGGCGTCAGAAAATTCGCGAGCCGCTCATGACGGCCACCTCATGACGGCTGCACCGGCGAACCGTCCTCCCACACGTTCCCGCGCCACTCGTTTCCCGGCGATCCGGGCTCGAAGTACGCCACCGGGCCGAACTTGCCGCCCTGCGGAAAGACCCGGCGGCTGAACACGTTGTCGATGATCTTGATGTTGGACGTCCGGCCCTTGTCGCCCGCGCCGCCGTACAGGGAGTAGCCCCCGCCCGCCAGGAAGTTCTTCTCCACGGTCACGTCGCGCACCACCCCGAAGTCCTGGAACAGGGCGATCGCCCCGGTCTGCACCAGCGTGTTGATCACGGTGTTGCGCCGGATGACGAGCGTCTTGCCCTCGGGCGGGCCGCTCGTCGCCATGATCATGTCGATGTGGTCGCCCTCGTACTCGATCGGGTCGTGGAAGTAGGAGTCCTCCACCACGCCCTCGTTGGTGAGCACGCCGTTGGAGATCGCGTGGATGTTCACCCGTCGCACGGTGATGTCGCCGCCGTCGTTGAGGATGCCGAACTGGGTGCGCTGCCTGCCGTTGCCGAAGACCTCGGTGTCCTCGACGACCAGCCCCCGGTGCCCCTTCGTCTGGTGGATGCCCCAGTAGCCCGGCTGGGCCACGACGCGCACGTTGCGCACCACCACGTCGTGGGCCGCGACGACCAGCTCACCGCGGATCTCCAGGTTCTCCACGACGGTGCCGGGCACGGTCACCTTCACCGAGCCCGACGGGCGCAGCGCGACGCCGGGCCGCACGCCGGTGTTGTGCGGTCCCGGCCATCCCCCGGGCAGCGCGGCGGGCGGCTCGACGCCGCCGGAGCCGGGCGTGGGCAGCACCGGGGCGGACGTGGGCGTGGGCGGGCTCAGCGGGGTGGCGAACGTCGTCGCCGGCACGGGGGTGCGCCCCTCGGCTTCCGCGCCGCCGAACGAGCACCCCGCCGACGCTCCCGCCAGGAGCAGCGCGGCCAGGACGCGCCGACGGCCACCGGCCGGGCCGTGGGTCATGCGCGGGAGCTCTCGTCGCGGAGCCAGGTGGTGAAGTCGCCCCGCCTGACCGCCCGGCGGGCGAGGATCTTGGCCAGGACGGCGACCCCCGCGAACACGACGACCTTGTGCGCGAGGGCCGGCCGGGAGCGGGCCAGGCGCAGCAGATCGGAGACGCCCGTACGGGGCGGCTGGGGCAGGTCGGGGTGGTCCACGACCTGGGTGACGCTGGTGACCGCGCGGATGCGGCGGCGCATCAGGTCGGCGAAGCGGCGCGGCACCCGGATCACCGCACGGGCGTCGGCGACGATCACCCGCTCGTGGGGGGCGAACGCCATCGACGCCACCAGGTCGTCGGCCATGACCTGGGGCAGGGCGGCCACCCGGCGCGCGCCCTCCTCGCTGACCGCGATGGCGCCCCGGTTGTACAGCTCCTCCCGCACCGACGGCAGCTCGCGCCAGACGTCGTAGTACCAGCGGATGAGGAACCCGCCGTCGCCGAGGTCGAGCACCCGGGAGGGGGCGGCGGCGTGCGCGCCGGAGCGTTCCAGAGCCCGGATCAGCGCCCGCACATCACCGGTCTTCAGCTCGATGTCGGCGTCGACGTACATCAGCGGGTACGCCGTCGCCGCGTCCTGACCCGCGCGCAGCGCGGCGGCCTTGGACGGCACCGGCGACTCGATCACCGTGACGTCGGGACCGTGACCCCGCGCGATCTCGGCGGTGCGGTCGGTGCAGCCGTTGGCGACGACCACGATGGACAGCTCCCCGGGTTCGGCGTCGGCCAGCACCCCGCCGAGCAGTCTGCCGATGACGGCGGCTTCGTTGTGCGCGGGCACGACGAGGCACGCGCGAGGGTTCGGCATGGCGCCGATTATGGGGGGTGCGGGCCCCGGGACGCCACCTCAAGCGGGTTTCCCAATCCACGTAAACCCCACCATTCCCATGCGCGTCGGTTATGGCGGGAACCACGCTCCGCAGCGTGATCACCACCAACGGTCGTCAAGATCCGTCAGAACACCCTGTTGGAGCGTCATGAACCGCCACAAAGCCGTGGGGCGTCGCTATTACCTGTTATCGGCACTGCTCCTCACCATGGGGTTGCTGACGGTGCCCGCCTCGGCGGGCACGGCCACCGCCGCGGCGCCGGCCGTCGTCCCGGTCACGGCGGCGGCGGGCCCGTGCGACGCGGGCGGAAACCCGATCACGTGCGAGAACAGCCAGCCGGGCACCCCGAAGTCCCAGTGGGACATCGACCCGAAGGGCACGGTCGAGGGCTACGGCGACCAGATGAGCGTCAACCTCGGCCAGACCATCAACTTCAAGATCCGGTCGGCGGCCACCGCCCTGAAGGTGGACGTCTACCGGATGGGCTACTACCAGGGCAACGGCGCCAGGTTCATCACCACGGTCCCGGCCGACACCGCGATCTCGCGCAACCAGCCGGGCTGCCCGGAGAACACGACCACGGGCATGGTCGAGTGCGCCTGGGGCACCGTGGCGAGCTGGAGCGTTCCCACCACGATGGTCTCGGGCATCTACTTCGCGCACGTGGTGCGCACCGACGCCGGGGAGTACAACGGCGACGACACCCACATCGTGTTCGTGGTCCGCGACGACGCCCGCCAGGCGAAGATGCTGTTCAAGACCTCCGACAGCACGTGGCAGGCGTACAACTCCTGGGGCGACGTGCCCGCCACCGAGAACAACCCGTGGAAGGCCCACAACAGCTTCTACCGCGGTGACAGCCTGGCCGCGCCCGGCCGGGCGGCCAAGCTCAGCTACAACCGGCCGTTCAACACCCGCTACTCCACGCCGTGGGGGCGCGACTTCGTCTGGGCCAACGAGTACCCGATGGTGCGCTTCCTGGAGGCCAACGGCTACGACGTGGCCTACATCGCGACCGCCGACGCCGGGCGCACGCCGCAGACGCTGCTCGGGCGCAAGGCGATCCTGTCGGTGGGCCACGACGAGTACTGGTCGGGCGAGGAGCGGGCGGCGTTCGAGGCGGCCCGCGACGCGGGCGTGAACCTGGCCTTCTTCAGCGGCAACGAGGTGTACTGGAAGACCCGCTGGGAGAACGGCCACCGCACGCTGGTGGCGTACAAGGAGACGCTCTACAACGCCAAGACCGACCCCGAGGCGACCTGGACCGGCACCTGGCGCGACCCGCGCTTCTCGCCGCCCTCCGACGGCGGCAGGCCGGAGAACGCGCTGACCGGCACCTTCTTCACGGTCAACTGCACCAGCCTGGACAACGGCTGCCGCGCCACCGGGATGAAGGTCCCGGCGGCCGACGGCAAGATGCGCTTCTGGCGGGGCACGCCGCTGGCCTCCCAGCCGGACGGCACGAGCACGACGCTGCCCGGCATCCTCGGCTACGAGTGGGACGAGGACATCGACAACGGGCACCGGCCGCCGGGCCTGGTGCCGCTGTCGAAGACCACCGAGACGGTGGACGAGCGGCTGATCGACTTCGGCTCGAAGGTGGCCGTGCAGGAGGCCACGCACAAGATGACGATGTACCGCGCGTCCAGCGGGGCGCTGGTGTTCGGCGCGGGCACGGTGCAGTGGAGCTGGGGCCTGGACGACGAGCACGACGGCGACAGCGGCTTCGCCGACGACCGGATCAAGCAGGCGACGGTGAACCTGTTCGCCGACATGGACGTGCAGCCGATGTCGCTGAGGCCCGGCCTCAGCTCGGCCGCGAAGTCCACCGACGCGGTGGCGCCCACGGCGGCCATCACCGCCCCCGCGAGCGGGGCGACGCTGGAGAACGGCTCGACCGTGACGATCAGCGGCACCGCGGCCGACACCGGCGGCGAGGTCGGCGCGGTGGAGGTCTCCACCGACGGCGGCCAGACCTGGCACCCGGCGAACGGCCGGGGCACCTGGACGTACTCCTGGGAGGTCGCGGGCGCGGGCACGGTGCAGATCCAGGCGCGGGCGGCCGACGACAGCGGCAACCTGGGCACGCCGGTCTCGCGCGATGTGACGGTCGAGTGCCCCTGCTCGCTGTTCCCCGACTCCGCGACCCCGGCCAACCCGGCCGAGAACGACTCCACCGCGCTGGAGCTGGGCACCCGCTTCCGCTCCTCGGTGCCCGGTTACGTGACCGGAATCCGGTTCTACAAGGGCGCGGGCAACACCGGCACGCACACCGGCACGCTGTGGACGGCCGACGGCCAGGTGCGGGCCAGCGGCACGTTCGGCAACGAGACCGAGACCGGGTGGCAGACGCTGAAGTTCGCGGCGCCGGTGCACATCCCGGCCGGCACCGACTTCATCGTCACCTACTTCGCGCCGAACGGGCACTACGCCTCCGACGCGAACTTCTTCCGGTACGCCGACCACAAGCGGGCCCCGCTGACCGCGCCGAAGGCCACCCAGACGGTGGGCAACGGCGTGTACCGGGTCGGCCCCGGGTTCCCGAACCAGACCTTCAACGGCGGCAACTACTACGTCGATCCGATCTTCGAGGTCAACGACACGTTCCCGCCGGCGGCGCTCTCGGCGACGCCGGTGCCGGGCTCGTCCAGCGTGCCGGTCACGACCCAGCCGAAGGTGGTCTTCGCCGAGCCGGTGCAGGCGGGCACGGCGACGATGGAGGTCAAGGACGCGGCCGACAACGTGATCGCCGGCACCGCGACCCTGGACGCCGGGCGGACGACGCTGACGTTCGCGCCCGCCGCCCCGCTGGCCGCCGGGACCACGTTCACGGTCAGGGTGTCCGGCGCGGTGGACGACGGCGGCAACGCGATGGAGGCGCCGTACTCCTTCACCTTCAAGACGGTGAAGGTCTCCACGCCGGGCGTGTGCCCGTGCAGCCTGTGGTCCGACGGCACCGTGCCGGCCGTGCCCGCGGTGGCCGACACCGGCGAGGTCGAGCTGGGGCTGAAGTTCCAGGCCGACAGCGACGGCTACGTCAACGGCATCCGGTTCTACAAGGGTCCGGGCAACACCGGCACCCACACCGGCACGCTGTGGAACGCGAACGGCGGCGAGATCGTGACCGGCACGTTCAGCGACGAGTCCACCCAGGGCTGGCAGGAGCTGCTGTTCCCCTCGCCGGTCGGGATCGACAAGAACACCACGTACGTGGTGTCGTACCACGCGCCGAACGGGCGGTACGCGGCGACGTACAACGGGCTGGCCTCCCAGGTGACGGCCTCGCCGCTGCGCGCGCCCGCCTCCGGGTCGATCAGCGGCAACGGCGTCTACCGGTACGGCCCGCGGGCGTTCCCGAACAGCTCGTGGGCGGCGACGAACTACTACGTGGACGTGATCTTCACCAAGGTGCCCGACACGCAGGCGCCGACCGTGGCCGTGAAGTCGCCGGCGCACGCCTCCACCGGCGTGCCGACCGGCACGGCCGTGACGGCGACGTTCAGCGAGCCGGTTCAGGAGGGCACGCCGGTCATCACGGTGAAGAACCCGGCCAACCAGACCGTCGCCGGCACCGCGACGCTCAACGCCGCGCGTACGCTGCTCACGTTCACGCCGAGCAGCCCGCTGGCGCAGAGCACGGTGTACTCGGTGACGGTGAGCGGGGCCGAGGACGACGCGGGCAACGCCATGATCTCGACGTCCTGGTCGTTCACCACCGGCGGCGCGGCGAGCTGCCCGTGCTCGATCTGGCCGAGCAGCGCGACCCCGGCCAGCCCGGTGAACAACGACGCGACCGGCATCGAGCTGGGCGTGAAGTTCACCGCCGACATGGACGGCGAGATCACCGGCATCCGCTTCTACAAGGCGGCGGGCGACACCGGCACGCACTACGGCAGCCTGTGGACGGCGGGAGGCAGCCCGATGCGCGGCGGCACGTTCGTCAACGAGACGGCCTCCGGGTGGCAGACGCTGATCTTCGACCAGCCGGTCGAGGTCACGGCCGGCGAGGTGTACGTCGCGTCGTACCACTCGCCGAACGGCTACTACGCGGCCTCCGGGGGTTACTTCAACTCCGGCCCGTACGACAACGCGCCGCTGCACGCCCTGGCCAACGGCGGCCCCGCGGGCGCCAACGGCCTGTATCGCTACACTGCCACGCCGGGCTTCCCGGTGAACAGCTACAACGGCGCCAACTACTGGGTGGACGTGATCTTCGTCCCGTAGGGGCACCACGGCGCCTGCACTCGCGAATCGACCGCCCTCTACCACCGACCGGAAGGACACTTCGGGTGACATCCTTCGGCCTCGCCGTCATCGGCGCCGGCTACTGGGGTCCCAACCTGATCCGCAACGCGATGGCGACGCCTGAGCTGCGCGTGGAATGGCTGTGCGACCTCGACGAGGGACGGGCGCGGGCCGTGCTCGGCCACTACAGCACGGTCCGCGCCACCGACTCCTATGAGCGGGTCCTCGCCGACCCGGCCGTGCAGGCGGTGGCCATCGCCACCCCGGCGGGCACCCACGCGGCCCTGGTGCGGGCCGCGCTGGAGGCCGGCAAGCACGTGCTGGTGGAAAAGCCGCTGACGCCGACGTACGCGGAGGGCGAGCGCCTGGTCGCGCTCGCCGCCGAGAAGCGGCTGACGCTGATGCTGGACCACACGTTCTGCTACACACCCGCCGTGCGCAAGATCCGCGAGCTGATCCGGTCGGGGGAGGTGGGCGAGGTGCGGTTCGTCGACTCGGTGCGGATCAATCTGGGCCTGGTCCAGCCCGATGTGGACGTGCTGTGGGACCTGGCGCCGCACGATCTGTCGATCCTGGACTTCGTGCTGCCCCCGGACGTGCGTCCGGTGGCGGTGGCCGCGCACGCCTCCGATCCGATCGGGGCGGGCCGGCCGTGCCTGGCGTACCTGACGCTGTGGCTGTCCTCGGGCGCCATGGCGCACGTGCACGTCAACTGGCTCAGCCCGACGAAGATCCGTACGTACGTGATCGGCGGGTCGCGGCGCACGATCGTGTGGGACGACGTGAACCCGGCGCAGCGGGTCTCGGTGTACGACCGCGGGGTGGACCTCACCGCGGCCGATCCCGACACCCGCCGGGCGGCTTTGATCTCCTATCGCACAGGAGACGTGGTTGTACCCGCGCTGCCGGAACGTGAGGCACTGCGCGGTGTTATGTCCGAGTTCGCCGCTGCGATAAAGGAAGGGCGGGCCCCGCTGACCGATGGGGAGTCGGGACTGCGGGTCCTGGCCCTGCTGGAGGCCGCGGGCCAGAGCATCGACAACGACGGCAAGCGAATCGAACTGGGTGGGGGATTCGGCCAATGATCAACGACAGCCGCTGCCTTGTGACCGGGGGCGCGGGCACCATCGGCTCGACCATCGTGGACCAGCTCCTCGCCGCGGGAGCGGCGGAGGTCGTGGTGCTGGACAACTTCGTCCGCGGCAGGATGGCGAACCTCGCCGAGGCGCAGGCGGCGGGCGGCGACCGGCTGCGGGTCGTGGAGGGCGACATCCGCGACCGCGCCACCGTACGCGCGGCCATGGAGGGGATCGACCTGGTGTTCCACCAGGCCGCCATCCGGATCACGCAGTGCGCCGAGGAGCCGCGCCTGGCCCTGGAAGTGCTGGTGGACGGCACGTACGAGGTGGTGGAGGCGGCGGCCGACGCCGGCGTGCGCAAGGTCGTGGCGGCCTCCTCGGCCTCGGTGTACGGCCTGGCGACCTCGTTCCCGACGCGCGAGGACCACCACCCGTACGCCAACGACACGCTCTACGGCGCGGCCAAGACCTTCAACGAGGGCCTGCTGCGCAGCTTCCACGCCATGCGCGGGCTCGACTACGTCGCGCTGCGCTACTTCAACGTCTACGGCCCGCGGATGGACATCCACGGCCTGTACACCGAGGTGCTGATCCGCTGGATGGAGCGGATCGAGGCGGGGCGCCCGCCGCTGATCCTGGGCGACGGCCTGCAGACCATGGACTTCGTCAACACCCGCGACATCGCGCGGGCCAACCTGCTCGCCGCCGCGAGCGACGTCACCGACGAGGTGTTCAACATCGCCTCCGCCACCGAGACCAGCCTGCGCGAGCTGGCCGAGGCGCTGATGCGGGCGATGGGCGCGAGCGATCTCGGCCTGGAGTTCGGACCGGCCCGCTCGGTCAACGGCGTGACCAGGCGCCTCGCCGACGTCAGCGCGGCGGCCGACAGGCTCGGCTGGAAGGCCGAGATCGGCCTGGAGGAGGGACTGCGCGACCTGGTGTCCTGGTGGCGCAGAGCACGGTGAACGCCCCGGACGGCAAGACGGGCGCCACCGGCGACAGGCTTCTGGTCGTGTACGCCGGTGGCACGCTCTACGACGGGGTGGCCGGCACCGACCGGCAGATCGCCGACCGGCTCACCCGGCTGGCCGACGTGCTGTACGTGGACCCGCCGCAGCCCACGCGCCGGTTCGCCGGGCACGCGCTGGAGCGGGTGCGGCCGGGCCTGTGGCGGCTCACCCCGGCCGCGCCGCCCGGCGGCTACCGGCCCGGCGTCCGCCGCCTCACCGAGGTCCTGGCCCGGCGGGCGGTACGCCGGGCCGCCGCGACGATCGGGGCGCCGATCGGCGCGGTGATCGTGGCCGGGACCATCGACCTGCTCGGCGCGGCCCCGCCCGGCGCCCCGGCGCTGTGGTACCGCACCGACGACCTGGTCGCCGGGGCGGGGCTGATCGGGTTGTCGGCGGGCCCGCTGGCCCGCGCGGAGGCCCGGATGGCGGCCAGGGCCGACGCGATCGCGGTGGTCTCCCCCGCGCTGGCCGACCGCATGGCCGGGCTGGGCCGGATCGCCGCGCTGGTGCCCAACGGGTGCGACGTGGCCGCCTACGACGGGGTGGACGACGCGCCGTGGCCGGACGACCTGCCGCAGGAGCTGGCGGGCAGGCCGGTGGCCGGGTTCGTTGGGCACGTCAACGCCCGGATCGACCTGGGCCTGCTGGAGCGGGTCGCGGCGGCCGGGCACCCGCTGGTGATCGTCGGGCCGGCGAGCCGCGACTTCGCGGGCGGGCGGTTCGCCGAGCTGTGCGCGCTGCCGAACGTGCACTGGGTGGGCCGCAAGCCGTACGTGGAGCTGCCGTCGTACCTGCGCGCGATCGACGTGGGGCTGACGCCGTACGCCGACACCGCGTTCAACCGGGCCAGCTTCCCGCTCAAGACGCTGGAGTACCTGGCGGCGGGCCGGGCGGCCGTGACGACCGCGCTGCCCGCGGCCGAGTGGCTGGCGGCGGGGCCGCTGCTGCGGATCGCGGCCACGCCGGAGGACTTCGCCCGCGCGGCCGGCGAGGAACTGGCCCGCCCGCGCACCGGCGAGCTGTACGCGCGGCGGCGGGCGTTCGCCGCGGAACACGACTGGAACCGGAGGCTCGCCACGCTGGCGGGGCTGATCGGCGTGGAGGCTAAGGAGGTGGCCGGGCGATGATCCCGGTGATGCGACCCTGGTTCGGCAAGGCGGAAGAGGCCGCGGTGGCCGAGGTCATCGCCTCCGGCTGGGTCGCCCAGGGGCCGCGGGTCGCGGAGTTCGAGCGGGCGTTCGCGAGCCGGATCGGGGCCGGGCACGGGGTCGCGGTGTCCTCCTGCACGACCGCGCTGCACCTCGCGCTGGTGCTGGCGGAGATCGGGCCGGGCGACGAGGTGATCGTGCCGTCGCTGTCGTTCATCGCCACGGCCAACGTGGTCACCTACGTCGGCGCCGAGCCGGTGTTCGCCGACATCGACCCGGCGACCGGCAACCTGACCGCCAAGACGGTCGGCGCGGCGCTCACCCCGCGCACCCGCGCGGTGATCGTGGTGCACCAGGGCGGCGTGCCCGCCGACGTGGCCGAGATCCGCGCCGCCCATCCGGGCCTGATCGTGATCGAGGACGCGGCGTGCGCGGCCGGGTCGGTCTACCGCGACCGGCCCGTGGGCGCCGGGGCGGAGCTGGCGGCGTGGTCCTTCCACCCGCGCAAGCTGCTCACGACCGGCGAGGGCGGCATGCTGACCCTGACCGACGCGGACCTCGCCGCGCGGGCCAGGCGGCTGCGCGAGCACGGCATGAGCGTCAGCGCCGCCGACCGGCACGCCACGGGCAGCACCGCGCCGGAGAGCTACCTTGAGGTGGGCTTCAACTACCGGATGACCGACCTTCAGGCGGCGGTGGGCATCGTGCAGCTCGGGCGGCTGGCCGAGATGGTCGCGCGCCGCCGCGAGCTGGCCGCCCGCTACCGCGAGGGCCTGGCCGGCATTCCGGGGCTGCGGGCCGTGACCGACCCGCCGTACGGCCAGACCAACTACCAGTCGTTCTGGGTGGCGCTGCCGGAGGACTTCCCGATGGGCCGCGACGAGCTGCTGGCGTACCTGGCCAAGCGCGGTGTGTCGGCGCGGCGCGGCATCATGGCCGCGCACCTGGAGCCCGCGTACGCCGGGGCCCGCGCCGGCGAGCTGCCCGCCACCGAGTGGCTGACCCGCAACTCCCTGATCCTGCCGCTGTTCCACGCGATGACCGAGGCCGACCAGGACCAGGTCATCGAGGCGCTGTGCGCGGCGGCGGAGGGCTGAGCCGTGCGCGTGCTGGTGTACCCGCACACGATGGAGCTGGGCGGCAGCCAGCTCAACGCGGTCGAGCTGGCCGGGGCCGTGCAGCGGCTCGGCCACGAGGTCATGGTGATCAGCGAGCCGGGCCCGCTGGTGGACTACGTGACCGCGGCGGGGCTGCCGCACGTCGAGCTGGACCCGGCCCGGCGGCGTCCGGCCCGGGACACGGTGCGGATGATCCGGGCCCTGGCCGAGGAGCGCGGCCTGGACGTGATCCACGGCTATGAGTGGCCGCCGGGCGTCGAGGCGTACTGGGCCTCGCTGGGCTGCCGGGCGAGCGCGGTGTGCACGGTCATGTCGATGTCGGTGGCCCCGTTCCTGCCGCCGTCGTTGCCGCTGGTGGTCGGCACCCGGGAGATCCAGCTCGCCGCCGAGCGCGGGCGTCGCGCGGTGCACCTCATCGAGCCGCCCGTGGACACCGAGGCCAACGCCCCCGGCCACCCGGTGGCGGCCTTCCGGGAGCGGTTCGGGCTGGCCGCGGGCCCGTTCGACCTGGTCGCGGTCACCCGGCTGGCCCCCGAATTGAAGCTGGAGGGCCTGCTCACCGCGATCGGCGTGGTCGGGCGGCTGGCCACCGAGCTGAACCTGCGGCTGATCGTGGTCGGCGACGGGCCCGCGCGGGCCGAGGTCGAGCAGCACGCGGCGGCGGCCTGCGCGCTGGCCGGGCGGCGCGCGGTGGTGCTGACCGGGCAGCTCGCCGACCCCCGCCCCGCGTACGCCGCCGCCACCGCGTGCCTGGGCATGGGCGGCTCGGCGCTGCGCGCGATGGCCTTCGCCAAGCCGCTCATCGTCCAGGGCGAGCTGGGCTTCTTCGAGCTGCTCACCCCCGACACCGAGAAGATCTTCCTGGAGAAGGGCTGGTACGGCCTGGGCGCGGGCCGCCACGAGGGCGGCGCCCGGTTCGAGGCCGCGCTGCGCAGGCTGCACGAGGACCCCGGGCTGCGGGTCAAGCTGGGCGAGCACGGCCGGGCGCTGGTGGTGCGGCGCTTCAGCCTGGAGCGGGCCGCGCACACCCAGGTGGAGATCTACGAGCGGGCGGTGGCCGAACGGCCGGTGCCCGGCGACCGGCTCGGCGTGGCGGCGGGCGTGCTCGCGTACAAGCTGCGCCGCCGCTACCAGCGGCTGCGCGGCACCGACCGGCGCGAGGACTTCAACGCCGTGGCCCGGACGGCGAGACGGTGACCGCGAGCGAGGCGCCGCCAGAAGAGGACGCGTCCGCCGGGGCGCTGCGGTCCCGGGCGCGGCGCGCGCTCGGCTGGAGCATGCTCAGCACCATCGGGGCCCGCGTGGGCACGATGGCGATCGGGATCGTGCTGGCGCGGGTGCTCGGGCCGGAGGAGTTCGGCACCTTCGCGGTGGCCACGGTGGCGCTGCTGGCCATGCTCAGCTTCAACGAGCTGGGCGTCAGCCTGGCGGTGGTCCGCTGGCCGGACGACCCGCGCCGGATCGTGCCCACGGTGGCCACGCTGGCGGCGGGCTCCAGCCTGCTGGTGTTCGCGGGCGTGCAGGTCGCGGCGCCGTACTTCGCCGCGGCGATGGGCGATCCCTCCGCCACCGGGGCCGTACGCGTGCTGGCGCTGAACATCCTGGTCAACGGGCTGGCGTCCACCTCGGCCGCGATGCTCCAGCGCGAGTTCATGCAGGGCCGCAAGACGATCGCCGACCAGGTGGACAACTGGCTGGGCGCGCTGGTCTCGCTGGCGCTGGCCCTGACCGGGTGGGGGGCTATGAGCCTGGCCGTCGGCCGGGTGTCCGGCTCGCTGGCGGGCGGCGCGCTGCTGGTGGCGTTCTCGCCGCTGCGGCTGCGCTTCGGCTTCGACCGCGAGGTGGCGCGGCGGCTGCTGCGCTTCGGGCTGCCGCTCGCGGGCGCGTCCATGGTGGTGTTCGCCGCCGGGTACGCCGACCAGCTCGTGGTCGGCGCGGTGCTCGGCCAGCACGCCCTGGGCCTGTACGTGCTCGCGGTGAACCTGTCGGGCTGGCCGGTCGCGGTGTTCTCCCAGCCGGTGCGCTCGGTCGCCCCGGCCGCGTTCGCCCGGCTGCAGCACGACCGGCCGGCGCTGAACCGGGCCTTCCTGGCCACGGCCGGCCTGCTGGTGGGGCTCACGCTGCCGGTCTGCCTGCTGCTCAGCGGCAGCGCCCCGGCGCTGATCACCTTCGTGTACGGCCCGGAGTGGGCCGCCGCCGCGGTCGCGCTGGCCGGGCTGGGCGCGCTGGCCGGGCTGCGCATCTTCTTCGAGCTGATCTACGACTACCTCGTGGTGCTGGAGCGCTCCCGCACCGTGCTGGCCGTGCAGGCGCTGTGGCTGGCCGCGCTCGTGCCGGTCATGCTCGCCGCCACCCACGCGTACGGGCTGCGCGGCGCGGCCGGCTCGGTCGTGCTGGTCGCGCTGGTCGTGGTGCTGCCCGTGTACCTGTGGCAACTGCGCCGCAGCGAAGTGGACGTGCCCGCGCTGCTGCGCCGCATCGCCCCCGGCGTGCTCTCCGCGCTCGCCGTCGCCGCCGTCGCGGTGGCCGCGACCGCCTGGATCGCGCCCGGCCCGCTCGCGCTCGCGGTCGCCGGCGCCGCCGGCCTCGCCGCCGCCGGGCTGTACGGCTACCGCAACCGGTCCATGCTCCGCGAGGTCAAGGGAGACGCGTGACACCCCTGCTCATCATCGGCGCGGGCGGCTTCGCCCGCGAGACCGCCCAGCTCGTCGAGGACGTCAACGCCCACATCCCCACCTGGGAGCTGCTGGGCCACCTCGACGACGACCCGGGCCTGCACGGCACGAGCGTGGACGGCGTCCCGGTGCTCGGGGGCGCCAAGGAGATCGACCGCTACCCGCACGCCCAGGTGGTGGTGTGCACCGGCAACCCACGCGACTACGCCAGCCGGTGGCGCATCGTGCACCGCCTCGGCCTGCCCGCGACCCGCTACGCCACCCTCATCCACCCCACCGCGTCGGTCAGCCGCTCCTCCACGGTCGGCCCCGGCTCGGTGATCATGGCGCAGACCGTGCTGACCGCCTCGGTGAGGGTCGGCCCGCACGTGTCGGTGATGCCGCACGTCACGCTCACCCACGACGACGAGGTGAGCGGCTTCGCCACCCTGGCGGGCGGCGTCCGCCTGGCCGGCTCGGTGCGCGTGGAGACCGGCGCGTACCTGGGCGCGGGCGCGCTGGTCGGGGAGAACCTCACGATCGGCGCGTTCGCGCTGGTCGGCATGGGGTCCGTGGTCACGCGCGACGTCCCGGCCGAGCAGGTCTGGCTGGGCGCGCCCGCCCGGTACGTACGCCCCGCCACCGTCAACACAGGAGTAGACAGATGATCCCCTTTGTCGATCTGCGCGCGGCGCACGCCGAGGTCGAGGAGGAGGTGCTCGCCGGGTTCGCCCGGGTGCTGCGCGACACCGCGTTCGTGCAGGGGCCCGACGTGGCCGCCTTCGAGGAGGAGTTCGCCGCCTTCTCCGGGGTTGCGCACTGCGTGGGCGTGGGCAACGGCACCGACGCCATCGAGATCGCGCTGCGCGCCGCCGGGCTGCCGGAGGGCGCGGAGGTGGTGATCCCGGCCAACACGTTCGTGGCCACCGCGGAGGCCGTCGTACGGGCCGGGCTGCGGCCCGTACTCGCCGACGCCGACCCCGAGACCCTGCTGCTCGACCCGGACGCCGCCGCGGCGGCGGTCACCCCGCGCACCGCCGCGATCGTCCCGGTCCACCTGTACGGCCAGCAGGCGCCCATGGCCGCGCTCCAGGCGCTGGCCGACCGGCACGGCCTGGCGGTCGTGGAGGACGCCGCCCAGTCGCAGGGCTCGCAGCAGGCCGGCCGTCCCCCGGTGGGGCTGGCCGCGACCAGCTTCTACCCGGGCAAGAACATCGGCGCCTACGGCGAGGCGGGCGCGGTGCTGGCCGCCTCGGCGGAGGCGGCGCGGGCCGCGCGGCTGCTGGCCTCGCACGGCAGCGAGCGCAAGTACGTGCACGAGAGCTTCGGCTTCAACTCCCGCCTGGACACCCTCCAGGCGGTCGTGCTGCGGGCCAAGCTCAAGCGCCTGGCGGCCTGGAACGAGCGCCGCCGCGAGGCCGCCGACCGCTACGCGAAACTGCTCGGCGGGGCGGAGGGGGTGCGCCTGCCCGCGGTCGCCCCGGGCAACGTGCCGGTCTGGCACCTGTACGTCGTCCGCGTGGCCGAGCGTGACCGGGTGCTGGACGCGCTGCGCGAGGCGGGCGTCCAGGCGCAGATCCACTACCCGGTGCCGATCCACCTCCAGCCGGCCTTCGCCGGGCTCGGCCGCGGCCCCGGCGACTTCCCGGTCACCGAGGCCGCGGCGGGCGAGATCCTGTCGCTGCCCATGCACCCGCACCTGACCCCCGAGGACCAGGAGCGGGTGGCCGAGGCGCTGGTCAAAGCCGTGGGATGATCCCCCGGGCGACCGGCGCGGGCTGCTCGCCGCGGGTCTGCAGCCGCCACAGCGCGCCGCAGAAGCCCAGGATCAGGAACAGCACGTTGGAGATCATCGGGAAGCTGAACGCGTCGAAGGTGCCGAACCCGAAGATCGCCACCGCCACCGAGGCCGCCAGGCACTGCGCGAGGTGCCTGGCCGCCGGGTCGGCGCTCGCCCGGCGCGCCCCGCGCGCCAGCATCCACCCGGAGCACAGCAGGGCGAGCAGCGCGAGCAGGCCGACCAGGCCGGCCTCCACCAGGGTCAGGAGGTACTGGTTGTCCAGGACCCGGTAGATCGTGGGCAGGTAGGTGCCGGTGCCCTGGCCGAAGAACGGCCGCACCGCCCAGGCCCGCACCACCTCGGCGTAGTCGTCGGTGCGCGCGACCGTGCTGTCGTCCTCGCCGATCACCGTGACCAGGTTGAGCACCGTGCCGATCAGGCCGGGCACCGCGAGCCGCATCAGGATCACGCCGATGCCGGTGATCAGCAGCGCGCGCAGCCGCCAGGCGGGCGGCCACACCGGCAGCAGCACGATCAGGGCGACGGCCAGGCCGAGCAGCGCCGAGCGCGACACGCTCATCGGGGCCGCGACCGCGATCAGGACGACCATGATCCAGCGGCGGCGCCGCATGCGCTCGGGGCCGTACAGCGCGCCGTGCAGGGCCAGCGGCAGCACCATCGCCAGCACCATGCCCATCTCGATCGGGTGCGTGGCGGTGCCCATGGGCCGGAAGAAGTCCTCGCGCTCGAACAGCATCGACGCGCCGTTCTCCACCAGGCCGGGCAGCGCCAGGAAGCGGCTGGGCTCGATGCCGGTGAAGAACTGGATCAGCCCGATCGAGGCCACGAACGCGGCCCCGATCACCAGCCGGTGCCGGATGTCCTCCAGGCGGTCCATGCCGGCGATGCCGTCGGCCGTGACCAGCGCGATCCCGGCCCACCCGGCGAGCTGGATCAGCGCCATGTCGGCGGTGTTCAGCTCGTCGGCGCTCAGCGGCCGGGTGGTGCCGGCCACGTAGCCGGCCAGCAGCGCCAGCGCGAAGAACAGGATCACGTGCCGCAGCGGCTGCGGGCCGCGCAGCGGGGTCCAGCGCGGGGAGAGCGTGGACAGCGCGTACCAGACCAGCATCAGCACCGCCATCACGGTGGCCGGGGTGCCGGCCCCGCCGAGCGGCCCGACGATGTAGCGCGCGGGCAGCACCAGCAGGGTGATCAGGAACACCGTCAGCACCGAGACCGGGTCGATCTGCACCATCCGCGGCGGGCGCAGCGAGTGCCGCCCCGGCAACCGTCGCGGAGGCGGCAGCAGCGCGCCCTGTTGCGGCGCGGTCGTGGTCACCGCGACTGTCACCGCGACGGTCTGGCCGGGCCGTGCCCGGCGCCGGGCCCGTCGCCGCCGCGCCGGGTCTCCTCCCTGGACCAGACGAACAGGTCGTCATCGACCACGATGGGCTGCGGCGCGGTCAGATCGGGGTCGGGCGCCTCGCTCGACGCCCACGGGTCCTGCGGCGAGTCGACGACCACCACGGCCTCCTCGCCGTCGGAGGGCCGCCGGGCCGGGGAACTCTTGACGCCGTTGGCCGGCCGGGACAGGCCGCTCCCCAGGCCCGAGCCGTTGGCCGGGCGGGGAGAGCCGGACTGGACGGGCGGGCTCTGGAGGCCCGGCTGGACGCCCGGCTGGACGCTCGGCTGGACCCCGGCGCCCGGCTGGATGGTCGGCGTGAACGCGCCGCGTACCGGCTCCTCGGCGAGCGGGGGCACGAGCGGTGCGGCGGGGGCGGCCGGAACCGGTCCGGGCACGGCGGTCGAGACCCGCTCGCGGGCCCGCTTCTGCGCCAGGGTCTCCACGAACAGCGGCACGCCGAGGGTGAGCAGCATCCCGCCGGCGAAGACGATGATCAGCATCCGGATCTTGGGCTCGGGCGCGATCTCGGCCTGCTTGGTCGCGATCACCGGGGTCATGCTGATCGTGGCGTCGGGCAGGATCGAGGACTTGCGCTGCAGCTCGCGCAGCCGGCTGTAGCTGAGCGCCACCAGCGCGTCCAGGGTCTTCTGCGCCTGCTGCGGATCGCCGGAGGTGGCGACGATGTCCATGAGCGGGCCGCGCGACTCCTGGTTCAGCCCGACGGTGTATTCGGCGGTGAATCCCCTGGCCTTCAGCGCGTCCACCGTGATCTTGTCGCTCATTCCGCGCGCGACCACCTCGGCGGTGATGGTGAGCGAGGTGTCGAACGCCAGCCACGGATTGCCGCCGACCGGTTTGGCGTTCTGCCGGGAGGATAGGAACACCATGGTCGCCTGCGATTCATACTGCCACGGAATCGCGATGAACGCCCCCAGCGTGCCACCCAGAGTGAGCACCAGGAATGCCACGGTTATCGGCCAGCGTCTCAGCAGCGCACGCAGCGAATCGAGCAGATCCATAACTTCCTTTCACCCCCGCCCGGGGTCGTGCGTCCGGGGCGGGTGCCACCCCGCGCGTAAGCGGACGCGCGAGGACACCGGCCGGTTGTCCCGGACTTCCAAGTGTTTCCCATGGCCGCCCTCTCCGCCAGGGGCGGACGTGTTTCCCGCCCGCTGTGCGAGAATGGCACACGGCGGAGGGGACTGACGATGCGAACGCGCTTGCCGAGATATGGCGCCGCGATACTCGTCGTCCTTGTGGCCCTGGCGGGCGTCTTCTACGTGAAATACCGCTCGCCCTGGTATGAAAGCCGGGTGACGATCGCCTTCGTCACCACCACCACGGGTTTCCACGGCCAACTCTACGACCATTTCAGCGACAACCAGGTCTTCACCGCCATCGCCGCCGGGCGGCTGTTCGACAACCCCCGCACCCGGGCCGAGATCCGCGCGCTCGGCGGGCACGCCCGGCTCACCTTCGACGTCGCCCACTGGGGCAACGAGGAGGTGCCGGTGTACGACCAGCCGTACGCCACGGTGCGCTCGGTCTCGCAGGACCCGGTGGAGTCGCGGCGCACGCTCGACATCGCGCTCAAGCTGCTCACCGACCGGCTGAAGGGCTGGCAGACCTCCAGCGGCGCCAACGGCAAGCTCATGATCACCTGGCAGCCGATCGACACCATCGTGGGCCCGGTCCCCCAGTCGCTGCAGATCAACCGGGCCTCGGCCGGGCTGATGGCGATCGGCGGGCTGCTCGCGCTGTGGGCCGCCGCGACCGTCGGACGCCTCACGAGCCGCCGGAGGACGACCGCCACGGCCTGACCCGTCAGTGCCCGTCACCTCAGTGCCCGTCACCTCAGTGCCCGTCGCCTCGGTGCCCGTCACCTCAGTGCCCACAGTGCTCACCGCCTCAGTGCCCATCGCCGCCGGCCGGGTCACCCGGAGGCGGGACCGGCGAGAAGGCGTCGCGCAGCAGGACCCGGGGCGCGCCTGAGCCGTCGGCGGGCACGGCCCACACGTCCACGGTGTCGCCGCGTGCCTTGCCGTACATGACGGTGCGCGCGTCCAGCCACGCGGCCTGGTCATCGACGTTGCCGGACTCGGCGAGCGGCGTCTCGGCGCCGGTCGCGAGGTCCATCACGTGCAGCCGCCAGGGGCTCGTGGAGTCGCCGGTGCGCTTCTTGTACGCCAGCCGGGTGCCGTCGGGGGACAGCGACGGGCACTCCGGCCCCTCCTTGACCACCGTCATCCGCCTGGCGGCCACGTCGCCCTTGACCAGGTAGACGCGCCCGCGCGTGGAGACGGTGGCGTAGAAGACGTTGTCGTCGGCGGTGAAGGTGACGCCCCAGTAGTTGAGGTCCACCGACCGGTTGACCTCGCCGTTTTGGATCAGCTCGAACTTCTCCAGGCTGTCGGTCACCTTGCCGGTGCGGGTGTCCAGGATGCCGGTCCTGGTGGAGAAGCCCACGCTGAGGTAGGAGTCGCCGGTGACGAACACGGTCCAGGAGATCATGCGCCCGCTGGCGGAGACCCGGGCCCGGCTGGGCACGCCGGGCAGCTCGACCCGCTCGCGCTCGCGCAGGTCGCCGTCGAGCACGATCGCGTCCGAGCCGGTGATCACGCCGTCGGTGACCCGCAGGCACACGGCGGTGCCGGCCGCCGCGTAGAAGCGCCGGCACGGGACTCCCAGCGCGCGCAGGGCACCGCCCGCGGAGGCCAGGACGGTGCCGCTGCCCGCGCCCGGCCCGGTGCGCACGGCCAGCAGGTCCTCGGCGTGGATCTCCGCGGGCCCGGTGGCGATGGCGGTGCCCGTCGGCACGGCCGCGGTCGCCGTGCTCCGCTCCTCCCTGGCCCGCACCACCACGACCGCCACCACCACGACCAGCGCCAGCGCGGCGGCGGCGAAGACGGCGAGCCTGCCCCCGAACGAACCGCGCACGTTCAGCCGCTCTCCGCGATCCCCAGCGGGCCGGTGAGCACGCCTTCGGCCTCGGTGTACTCCTCGCCGGTGCGCGGGCAGGCCCAGCGGCCCGGCCCCTTCTCCACCAGCGTGACGCCGGCGCGGCCGACCCAGCCGATCCGGCGCGCGGGCACGCCCGCGACCAGCGCGAAGTCGGGCACGTCGCGGGTGACGACCGCGCCCGCGGCGACCAGGGCGTACCGGCCGATGGTGCGCCCGGCCACGACGACGGCCCGCGCCCCGACGGACGCGCCCCGGCGCACGACCACGCCGTCGGCCTGCCAGTCGCCGTCGCGCTTGAGGGCGCCGTCCACGTCGGTGGAGCGTGGGAAGACGTCGTTGGTGAGCACGGCGGCCGGGCCGACGAACACCTCGTCCTCCAGCACGGCCGGCTCGTACACCAGCGCGTAGTTCTGCAGCTTCACGTTGTCGCCGATGCGCACGCCCGGCCCGACGTACGCCCCGCGCCCCAGGATGCAGCCGCGGCCCAGCCGGGCGCCCTCGCGGACCTGCGCGAGGTGCCAGACCGCGGTGCCCTCCCCCAGCTCCGCGGTCTCATCCACATCGGCACTGGCTGCGATCTTCACGCCCACCCTCTCCTCCACTGCGACCGGGCCCGCCACAGGCCGCGCCAGTCCTGTGCCGGCACGGCCGGCCTGCCCTGCCTGCCCGCGCCCGGCGCGGACAGGAACCGGCCGAGCACCGCGCGCAGCAGCACCCCGGCCTGGAAGAACCCGATCGCGAGCGTACGCGCCACCGGCGGCAGGTGGGTGCGGGCCACCGTCGCCTTGCCGGTGAACAGCATGACCAGCTTGCGCAGGCTGGTCGAGGACATGCCGCCCGGGTGCACGTAGACCGCCTCGGCGGTGACGACCGGGCGGTATCCGGCGCGGGCGGCCCGCAGGCACAGGTCGGCGTCCTCGCCGTACATGAAGATGGACCGGTCGAAGCCGCCGAGCCGGTCCCACAGGCCGCGCTCGATCATCAGCAGCGCCCCGGTCACCACCGGGGCCTCGCGCACCTCGCGCGGGTCGCCGGACCAGGGCCGGGGCGACTCGGGGTCGAAGATCCGGTGGCCCGGGAACGCGGTGGACAGGCCCGCGCCGAAGCAGAACGCCGACCACAGGGTGGGCCTGCCCCACCACGAGCGCGGGTCGGTCACCCCGGCCTCGTCCACGGTGCGCCCGCCGACGATGCCGGCGCGCGGGTGGCGGGCGGCGGCGTCGAGCAGCGCGGCCACGCAGTCGGCGGCCACCTGGGCGTCGGGGTTGAGGAACAGCAGGCGGCGGCCCCGGGCGACCTCCGCGCCCGCGTGGCAGCCGCCGCCGAAGCCGTCGTTGGCGTCCCTGGCCACGACCCGCGCCCAGGGGGCGGCCTTCCGCACGACCTCCACGGTGTCGTCGCCGGAGGCGTTGTCCACGATGATGGCCTCGCCGTCCACACCGTCGAGCGCCTTCTCCAGCGCGGCCAGGCAGGCGCCGATGTACGCCGCCGACCGGTAGGTGACCACGATCACCGAGACGTCCACCGGCCGCTCCGCGGTCCCGGTCACCGGTCCGCCCCGCCGAACAGCCACGCGTACAGCAGCCAGCCCAGCTCGTACGGGCGGCACTCGCGGTCCACCGCGACCGGCGGGTACACCCGGTCCAGCACGCCCAGCCGGGCCCCCGGGCGTACCCGGGTGGCCGCCGCCCTGGCCCCGCGCACCACCTTGCGCGGGTCCTCCCGGGCGGCCTTGCGCCAGGTGAGCGCCAGCTCGGGCAGCACCATGCGCTCCTGCGTCTCCGGCCGGTCCAGCATCCAGCCCAGGCCGAGCGCGATCTCCTGCAGCCGCAGGCCGCCGCCCGCGTCGGCGAGGTCGAGCAGCGCCATCGGGCCCATCGCGAGCTGGTGCACGCTGTAGACGGGGAAGCCCTCCACCACCGCGCCGGAGCGGGCGTCGTAGTGCCACCACCACTGGCCCTCGGGGCCCTGGGCGGCGCAGATGCCCGCCGCCACCCGCTCGGCGGCGGCCAGCGCGTCGGGGTCGCCGGCGAGCCGGTGCAGCCGGGCCAGCGCCTGGAGCGGGTACACCTGGTCGGCGAAGCAGCCGACGTGCGCCCGGTACCAGGGCACCAGCGGGCCGGAGGCGGGACCGAGGGTGTGCCGGTAGAGCCGGTCCTGCCGCAGCCCGCGCAACAGCCGCTCCCGCGAGCGCTCCAGCACCGCGTCCGCCATCGGCCCGCCCGCCGCGCGCACGGCGACCGCCGCGGCCAGCGCCCAGGCCGCCTCCACGGTGAACACCTGGTCCTGCGGCCCGATCGCCGACTCCAGCGCCGCCAGCCGGTCCACGGCAGCGCCCAGGTCGGAGTGGCCGGTCTCGGCCGCGGCCCAGCAGATCAGGGCCACGTCCCCCAGGCCGTCGCGGGCCGGCAGCCCCTTGATCAGGTGGCCGGTGAGGTCGAGCGCGGTGTCGCCGGACAGCGCCTCGCGCTGGCGCTCCTCGGGCAGGGTGTTGACGCCGAGCGCGACGATGGCGGCATAGCGGACGCTGCGGCCCTCGGGCCTGGCGGTCCAGGTGCCGTCGGCGCCGCGCACGCCCCGCCGGGTGAAGACGAACTCCCCGTCCACGTAGCCGGGCGGCAGCCCGGCCACGGACAGGTCCACCATCTCCGCCACGAAGTCGGCGTGGGTGGCGGGGCTCAGCAACGCCATCCGCCGGCTCGTGCTCATAACGTCCTCCATCAGGTCCGTGACTTCCGCAGGCGCTCTGCGGCGAGCAGCAGCACAAAGCGCGTGTTCGTGGTGAGGTAGCGCGGCCCGAGGCGGACCGGCTCCTGGAGCAGGCGGTAGAGCCATTCGAGCCCCGCGCGCTGCCAGACGCGCGGGGCGCGGCGGATCTCGCCGGCGAGGATGTCGAACGAGCCGCCGACGCCGTGGACGACCTTGGCGCCGGTGGCCCGGCCCCACTCGCCGACGAAGATCTCCTTCTTCGGCGAGGTGATGCCGAGGAACAGCAGGTCCGGGTCGGTGGCCGCGATCTCCTTGGCCACGGTCTCCGACTCCTCGACCGGGAAGTAGCCGTCCCTGGCCCCGGCCACGACCAGGCCGGGGAAGCGCCGCCGCGCCTCGGCCACCACGCGCTCCAGCACGTGCGGCCGGGCCCCCAGGAAGTACACCCGGTGGCCGCGCCGGGCCGCCTCGGCCAGCAGCTCCAGGAACAGATCGATCCCGGCGACCCGCTCGGGCACCGGCCGGCCCAGCACCCTGCTCGCCCACACCACGGCCTGCCCGTCGGCGAGCACCAGGTCACAGTCGAGCACCGACTCGCGCAGCATCGCGTCGGCGCGCATGTGCACGATCTTGGCCGCGTTGACCACGCCGATGCTCAGGTACTCGCCCGCGTCCACCGCGGCCACGCACCGGGCCACGACCTCGCGCATGCCGAGCGGGTCGAGCACCGTGCCGAGGAGCGCCGCGCGCTCCGGTGCCACCGTCATCCTCCACGCCCCAATCCGTTCAGTACGCGCGCCGCCGCCGCCAGCGCGACCGCGAGCCCCGCCGCCATCGCCCACACGGCCTCGCGCGGGCCCAGCGCCGTCCACAGCAGGCCGAACACCCAGGCGCCGAGCATGGCCGCGAGCGCCTGCCCGGTCTGCACCACGGCCAGCCCGGTGGCCCGCTGCCGCTCCGGCAGCAACGGGCCGGCCAGCGCGCTGACCACGCCGTCGGTCGCCGCGTAGCCCAGGCCGCGCAGCCCGAGCACCGCGGCGAGCAGCGCGAACCCGGGCAGCGCGTCCAGCGCGATCAGCAGGTAGCAGCCCAGCACCGCGGCGTGCCCGGCCAGCACCACGCGGGCCCGGCCGATCCGGTCGGCCACCCGGCCCAGCGGCACCGCGAAGATCAGAAACGTCGCCGCGACGCCCACCGGCAGCAGCGGCACCCACTGGCCGGGGATGTCCAGCCGCTGCTGCATCAGCAGGTACAGGAAGGCGTCGCTGATCGTGGCCAGCGACAGCGGCAGCAGCGCCACCGCCAGCCGCCGGAAGCGGCCCGGCCCGAGCAGCGCGAGCGCGTCCCGGACGGAGGTCCCGGCCCGGCGCGGCGCAGGCTCGGCGGTGGTCTCCTCGCGCACGAACAGGACCAGCACCAGCAGGCCGAGCAGCGCCACGCAGAAGCTGACCGTGAACACCGCGTCGTACGCGCCGACGGTCAGCCACAGCACGCCCACCGCGACCAGCGGCCCGGCCAGCGCGCCCGCCGTGTCCAGCGCCCGGTGCAGCCCGAACGCCGCGCCCTGCCGCTCGGGCGGGGCGCTGAGCGAGATCAGCGCGTCGCGCGGGGCCGTGCGCAGCCCCTTGCCGGCCCGGTCCACCGCAAGCACCGCGCCGAGCGCGGGCACCGACCGGCCCGCCGCGAGCAGCCCCAGTTTGGCCGCCGCCGACATCCCGTAGCCGATGCCCGCCACCAGCTTGCGCCGCCGGAACCGGTCGGCCACGTGCCCGCCCGCCAGCCGCAGCACGGCCGTCGCACCGGTGTAGACGCCGTCGAGCAGGCCGAACTGCAGCGGGCTCAGCCCCAGCACCAGCACCAGGTAGACCGGGAACACCGCCGTGACCATCTCGGCCGACACGTCGGTGAGCATGCTGACCAGGCCCAGCGCCACCACGTTGCCGGTCGCCAGCCGGGCCGCCGCCCCGGCCGGCCGGGGCCCGCCGACCGCCTCCGCCGCCCGGCTCTCGGACAGGGCCCGGCTTTCGGACAGGGCCCGGCTTTCGGACAGGTAGGTCACGCCGAGCCGGCCATTTCCGGCCAGGCCGCGCGCAGCGCGTCCCGCCAGTGCCGGATCGGCGACAGCCCCGCCGCCTCCCACCGCTTGTGCCCGAGCACGCCGAACGCCGGACGCGGCGCCGGGCGCGGGAACTCCGCGCTGGTCACCGGGCGTACGCGGCCGGGGTCGGCGCCGAGCAGCGTGAAGACCTCGCGCGCCAGGCCGTACCAGGTGGTGCGGCCCGAGCTGGTGCCGTGGTAGATCCCGGCGGGGGCGTCGGCGCGCACCAGGTCCACCAGGCTCGCGGCCAGGTCGCGGGTCCAGGTGGGCTGGCCGTGCTGGTCGTCCACCACGTTCACGGTCTCGCGCTCGGCCTCCAGCCGGATCATGGTGCGCACGAAGCTGGCGCCCGCGCGACCGTACATCCACGCGGTGCGCACGACGTAGCCGGTGCTGGGCAGCGTCTCCAGCACGGCCAGCTCCCCGGCCAGCTTGGTCCGCCCGTACGCGCCCAGCGGCGCGGTCGCGGCGTCCTCGGCGTACGGCTCGTGCGCCGAACCGTCGAAGACGTAGTCGGTGGAGGGCTGCACCAGCCGGGCGCCGACCTCGGCGCAGCCCTCGGCCAGGAACGCGACGGCGTGCCCGTTGACCCGCAGCGCCGCGTCCTCCTGGGTCTCGGCGTCGTCCACCGCGGTCCAGGCGGCGCAGTTGATCACGACCGACGGCCGCAGCTCGCGCAGGGCGCGCAGCACCGCCTCGCGGTCGCGGATGTCGAGAGCGCTGCGAGGGAGCGCGATGACCTGGGCGTCCTGGGCGCGCAGGCGCTCCACCAGGTCCGTGCCGAGCATGCCACCGGCTCCGGTGACCATCCAGCGCATCAGCCGTGCGCCTGTTTCAGGGGGAGCCACCAGGCGGTGTTCTCCCGGTACCAGCGCACGGTGTCGGCGAGGCCGTCCTCGAACGGCACCCGCGGCCGGTAGCCGAGGGCGCGCAGCTTGGCGTCGTCCAGGGAGTAGCGGCGGTCGTGGCCCTTGCGGTCCTCGACGTACTCCACCATCTCCCAGCCGGCGCCGCACGCCTCCAGCAGTCGGGCGGTCAGCTCCTTGTTGTCCAGCTCGGCGGTCCCGGCGACGTGGTAGACCTCGCCGGGCTCGCCGGCCTCGGCGACGAGGCGGATGGCCGCGCAGTGGTCGGAGACGTGCACCCAGTCGCGTACGTTGCCGCCGTCGCCGTACAGCGGGACCGTGCGGCCCTGCAGCAGGTTGGTCACGAACAGCGGGATGACCTTCTCCGGGAACTGGAACGGGCCGTAGTTGTTGCCGCACCGGGTGACGCAGACCGGCAGGCCGTGCGTGACGGCGTACGCGCGGGCGATCATGTCGCCGCCGGCCTTGGAGGCGGCGTACGGGGAGCGCGGGGCGAGCGGCGCCGACTCGTCCCAGGAGCCGATGTCGATCGAGCCGTACACCTCGTCGGTGGAGACGTGCACGACCCGCTTGGTGCCAGCGTCCAGGCACGCCTGCATCAGCGTCTGCGTGCCCAGCACGTTGGTGCGCACGAAGTCGGCCGCGCTGTCGATGGACCGATCGACGTGCGACTCGGCGGCGAAGTTGACCACCAGGTCGTGACCGGGGACGACCTGGGCCAGCAGCCAGTCGTCGCAGATGTCGCCGCGGACGAAGGTGTAGCGGCCGGCGACGGAGTCGAGGTTGGCCAGATTGCCGGCGTAGGTGAGCTTGTCCAGCACGGTCACCTCGGCGCCGTCACCGACGAGGTCGCGCACGAAGGCGGAGCCGATGAACCCCGCTCCGCCGGTGACCAGGACCTTCTTGGGTCTCATGAACTGATCTGCACCTTGCTGTGATCGCCCAGCACGAGACGGTGGGCCTTGGGGGTATTGGGGGCGGGGGTGACCTCGACGTCGTGCCCGATGAGCGACGCCTCGATCCTGCCCACGCCGGAGATGGAGGCCCGGGGCAGCACGATCGAGTACTCGATCTCGCTGTGCTCCACCGAGCAGCCCGTCGCGATGGAGGTGAACGGGCCGATGTAGCTGTCGGCGATCCTGGCGTCCGCGCCGATGACCGCCGGGCCGACGATGCGGGAGCGCGTGACGACCGCGCCGCGCTCCACGGCCACGCGGCCGATCAGCTCGCTGGCGGGGTCCACGTCGCCGTCCACGCGGGGCTCCAGCGACTCCAGCACCAGCCGGTTGACCTCCAGCATGTCGGCGACGTTGCCGGTGTCCTTCCAGTAGCCGGAGATGAGCGTGGACTCCACGCGGTGGCCGCCGTCCAGCAGCCACTGGATCGCCTCGGTGATCTCCAGCTCGCCGCGCCCGGACGGCTTGATGTCCGTCACCGCCTCGTGCACGGCCGGGGTGAACAGGTAGACCCCGACGAGCGCGAGGTCGCTCTTGGGCTCGCTCGGCTTCTCCTCCAGCCGGACCACCCGGCCGGCCGCGTCCACCTCGGCGACGCCGAACTGCCGGGGGTCGCTGACGCGGGTCAGCATGATCTGCGCGGCCGGGCGGGTCTCGGCGAACCGGGCCACGATGTCGCCGATGCCGCCGACGATGAAGTTGTCGCCGAGATACATGACGAAGTCGTCCGCGCCGAGGTAGTCGCGGGCGATCAGCACCGCGTGCGCCAGCCCGAGCGGTTTCTCCTGGCGCAGGTAGGTGACCTTGAGCCCGAAGGCCGAGCCGTCGCCGACGGCCGCCTCGATCTCGGCGTGGGTGTCGCCGACGACGATCCCGGTCTCGGTGATCCCGGCCTCGGCCAGGCTCTCCAGGCCGTAGAACAGCACCGGCTTGTTGGCGACGGGCACGAGCTGCTTGGCCGAGGTGTACGTGATGGGGCGGAGCCTGGTGCCGGACCCGCCGGCGAGGACGAGCGCCTTCACCTCAGTACGCCCCCTCTCCGCGCGCCACGGCCGACCAGGTCTTCCACAGGATCTGCAGGTCCAGGACCAGCGACCAGTTCTCGACGTAGCGCAGGTCGAGCCGGACCGACTCCTCCCAGGTCAGGTCGGAACGCCCGCTGACCTGCCACAGGCCGGTCATGCCGGGCTTGACGACCAGGCGGCGGCGCACGTCGGCGCCGTACTGGGCGACCTCCTCGGGGAGCGGCGGGCGGGGGCCCACCAGCGACATCTCGCCCCGCAGCACGTTGAGGAGCTGCGGCAGCTCGTCCAGGGAGTATCGGCGCAGGAAGAAGCCGATCCGGGTGATCCTTGGATCGTTCCGCATCTTGAACAGGACCCCGTCGAACTCGTTGCTGCCGGCGAGGTCCGCCTTCATCCGCTCGGCGTCCTTGACCATGGTGCGGAACTTGAACAGTTGGAACTCGCGCCCGTTGACCCCCACCCTGGTCTGCCGGAACAGCGCCGGGCCCTCGCTGGTGGCCCGGATGACCAGCGCGATGACGAGCAGCGGAAGGGCCAGAAGCAGCAGCGCGGCGAGGGCCGATACCCGATCGAACAGGTCCTTGACCACTCGCCGCGCGCCACGGAACTCCGGATGCTCCACGTGTAACAGCGGCATGCCGGCGACCGGGCGGATGCTGGTGCGCGGGCCCGCCACGTCCAGCAGCGCCGGCGCCACGAACAGGTCGATGCCGCCGGTCTCCAGGCTCCAGGCCAGCCTGCGCAGCGCGGCGCCGTCGAGCTCCGGGCAGGCGAGCACGGCGACGGCGTCGGCGGAGACCTTCCCCACCACCGCGGCCACGTCGCCGAAGTCGCCCAGCGCGGGCACGCCGCCGATGTCGCGCTGCTCGCCGGCCCCGCCGGGCGGCAGGCAGGCCGCGACGACCTGCATGCCGTGGTACGGCTGGGTGCGGAACTGCATGATCAGGTCGAGCACGGAGCCGCGGTGGCCCACCGCCACCACCCTGCGCATGTACTCGCCCTCCATGCGCCGCCGGTGCAGCCGCTTGCGCATGCGGAACCGGAAGACCAGCGTGAGCACCATGGCCAGCGGCAGCATCGCGAGCACGAAGCTGCGGGCCAGCATCGTCTGGGTCGCGTACGCGCCGATCGCGACCGCGGCCGTCATGCCCACGCCGCCCTCGAACACGGCGCGGAACTCCTCGGTCCCCTCTCCGTGGACCCGCTTGCGGTAGGCGCCCCCCAACGCCATCGCCCCGGGCCACATCAGTACGAGCACGGTGCCGAGCAACGCCTCGGACACCGGGATGTAGGCGCCCAATGCCAGGCGCGTGCCGATCACGATCTCACAGGCGATCATCGCGCAGGCGAGATCGCCGGCCAGCAGAAGCCGCACATAGGACCTGGTCCATATGCTCGGCGCCGTGCGTGGCGCGTCTTCGTCGAGGAGCGCGACAGCGGGCTCCTCCAGCCCCACCCTCATTCCACCCCACCCTGCTGCCCTTTGTGTTAGCAGAAACGAGACGTGCATCCAGTCCCGTTGGTTGACACATTTCCCTCATGTCGCAGGAGCAGTGGGTACCCAGGGAAATCTTAAAGATCAACCCATGTGAGCGGAATAAGGGGGACTGTCCACAAGTGGCCGATAAAGGGGCCTTCGAGGGGTTGACGGAACGGTCCAAAGGTGGTGCGGACGACCACCGCGGCAGGGGCGGAACCGCCGATGATCAGTCGTATTCGAGGTCCGGAAGCGGCGAGGGCGGGTCGGGACTGCGCCACACGACCACATGCCCCTGCGGCGGGGCGGCCACCGCGGAGGCGAGCCGATCGAGGTCGAAGTCGGGGAGATACCGCAGCCGGGTCAGAAACGAGGCGTCGGTGGCCGACCGCGGCACCACGCAGCCCTGGCCCTCGCGGTCGAGCAGGATGTAGTGCACCTCGGCATCGCCGCCGCCCTCCCCGCCCCCGCTCGTGATCCTGACCTCGACCACGTCCTCCCACGCCAGCGCCTCGACACTCCCGTCGGCGTAGTGGCGGGTGACGCCTTCCTCCGTGACGTACACGTATGAGTCCGGCACTGCATTGCCGTGCATGGGCGCGATTGTCCCGAGTTGAGGGCTCCACGTGCAAGGGAACTGGCTAATCCTCGCCCCACGTGTGGTCCAGATGTGCCTGAACCGCCTCCCGCGCGGCCTCGACGGGCCCGCGCGCGATGGTGTCGAGCAACTCGCGGTGCTCGGCCACCAGCACCTCGCGGTCCTCGTAGACGCGGCGCAGCCGCACCAGCCCGAGCCGGGTCTCCGCGGCGAGCGCGCCGTACAGCCGCTCCAGCCGCGGGCTGCCCACGGCCACGATCAGCGCCTCGTGCAACGCCATGTGCTCCGCCACGACCAGCGCCCACGGCGCGTCGGCCGGCAGCCCGGCCATCCGCGCCAGCGCCTCGTCGGCCGGCGCCACCCTGCGCCCGGCGAGGGCCTGGGCCATCAGATCCTCCAGCGGGCGCCGGACGTACATCAGGTCGGCCAGGTCGGCGGGGCTCACCTCGGGCACGTACGCGCTGCGGTTGCGCTCGCGGCGCAGCAACCCCTCGTGCACGAGCAGCGCCAGCGCCTCGCGTACGGTGGGGCGGGCCACGCCGTACGCGGCCGACAGCTCCTGCTCCGGCAGCGCGGTGCCCGGCGGGATCTCCCCCGACAGCACCCGCCCCCGTACGGAGTCGGCCAGCGCCTGCACCGCCGAGATGGGCCGCAACGGAATGCTCACACCGATGATTCTGCCGCCCCGACCCGCCTGCGGGCCCCCGCCTCAGGCAGAGCCGCCACGACCAGCGCGGCCCCCAGCAGCACCAGCCCGCCCACGGACACACCGCCCAGCCGCTCCCCCAGCACCACGACCCCCAGCACCGCCGCCACCGCCGGCTCCGCCAGCGCCAGCGTGGCCGCCGTGGCGACCGGGGTTGTACGCAGCCCCCGCCCGTACAGGAAATAGGCCAGCGCGGTGGTGGCACACCCCAGATACAGGGCGACCCCCAGCCCCGCGGGCGTGCCCAGCCACCCCACATCCCCCACCAGCAGCACCGGCAGCATGATCAGCGCCGCCCCGCCGAACATGCCCCCCATGACCCCGTCCGAAGCGGCCCCCCGCCCGATCATCCGGGCCGCGCAGACGGCGTAGAAGGCGTAGATGAGCCCGCCCACCAGCGCCAGCGCCACCCCCTCGGCCACCTGCCCGCTCCCCGCCACCGCGGCCTCGCCCCCCAGGATCAGCAACGCGCACCCGAGAACCGCCGCCGCCGTGGCCACCCCCCACCGCCGCGACGGTCGTACGCGCTCGAACCCCCACGCCAGCACCCCCGTGAACACCGGCCCGCTCCCAATGGCGACCACGGTCCCGATGGCCACCCCCGTCCGGCTCACAGCGGCGAAGAACGCGAGCTGATACACGGCCACGGCCACCGCCGCCGCCCCCATCAACCACCGATCCCCAGGCGGCATCCCCCGCACGACCCCGGCCACCCGCCCCAGCCCCACCCCCAGAGCGAGCACCACCCCACCCACGACAAGCCGAGCCGCCGCCAAAGCCACGGAATCAACGGCCCCACCACCCCCGAACGCGATCACACCCGCGGCCCCCGCCGTCCCCCACAACGCGGCAGCCCCCAGCACGGCCCCGGCCCCATGAATCCTCATACCATCATTGTCTGACAACTAGACAACGGAAGTCCAATCGAATGGGAGGCCGGGCTCGGAACGCCGGACGTGGCGTTGGCGAGTCTGGGGGCGGGGCCGCCGTACACCGCGGCGCCATCGAGCAGTCGTCCCAGGCCCGCGGTCGAGGCGACCACCGGGCGGCAGGAGGGACCACCATGGACCTGCTGGGTGCATCGGCCGTCGCCGTCGGCGCTCGCGGGCCCCGTATGCGCCGACCATGAGCCCGATCGCGGCCGAGCTGGTCACTGCCGGCCGCGGCAACGGGCCGGGCGCTGCGGCTCCCGGTGTCCGGGGGCGGCGTGGCGCGTCTGAGATACGTCACCGCACACCGGGGGCGAAGCCTGCCCAGCACCCGGCCGCGGTTCCCATGGCACCGGAGGCACGGCTCCGCTGTGCCGGTCGCGCGCCTCCCGACACGCCCGAGGGAGCGCGCTCTGGTGGCCAGGCGCGGCCTCGCCCCCCGGGCACCTGCGCCCCCGGGCACGGCCTCGCGCCCCCCGGGCACGGCCTCGCGCCCCCCGGGCACGGCCTCGCGCCCCCCGGGCATGGCCTCGGCGTCCCCTGCGCCCCCGGGCGTGGTCCCCGTGGTCCTGTGGCCCCAAGGCGCGGCGTGGCGAGGAGGCGCCGTCGCCACATACCGGAGGTGCCACCTTCGCGCGCGCCGAAGTGCGGGCAGCAGCCGCGCCCCCAATGCCGGAAGGGCGCGACTCGGGGGTGTGTGGCCTGGGAACGGAGTCTGGACGCGAAAGCCGGTCAGGGGGCGGGTCGGCCGCTCGGGCGGCCGGGGTGCCCTCCTGGAGGGAACGGGTGCGGGAAAGGGGGGCGGCGACCGGGCCTGTGGGCGGGACAGGCCCGGGAACGGATCAGGCCCGGGAGCGGATCAGGCCCGGAGACGGGACAGGCCCAAGAACGGGACAGACC
The DNA here is from genome assembly GCF_014202315.1 of Thermocatellispora tengchongensis. Taxonomy (GTDB): domain Bacteria; phylum Actinomycetota; class Actinomycetes; order Streptosporangiales; family Streptosporangiaceae; genus Thermocatellispora; species Thermocatellispora tengchongensis. The sequence goes on from NZ_JACHGN010000034.1 coordinate 76,232, forward strand.
CGGAGACGGGACAGACCCGGGAACCGGACAGACCGGAGACGGGACAGACCCGGGAACCGGACAGACCCGGGAACGGGACAGGCCCAGGAACGGGTGTGGGGAAGGGGGCGGCCCGGGCCTGTGGGTGGGGCAGGCCCGGGGGTGGAGGTTTACTCGAAGAGCTTCTCGACCCGGTCCACGACTGTGGCCCTGCGTGCCCACTCCTCCAGGACGTTCAAGTCATCGCAGCGCATGATCCGCTCCCGCGTCTCCTCCGGCACCGCGATGCCACGCGCCTCCAGGAACACCACTATGGCGCGCGCCTCACCTTGCGCCCTGCCCTCCTCTCTTCCCTTCTCCAGGCCTTTCGTCAGGCCCGTCTCCAAGCCCTTCTCCAGCCCCTTCTCCAGGCCCTCCTCCAGGCCCTTCGCCCGCCACTCCGCGGCCACCCTGCGGAAGAACGAGCTCTGATACTTGACCTCGGTCATCATGAGACTCTCCCAGTGCCGGAACGCCGCCCCCTTGAGAGCCGCGCATATCATGTCAGCATACAGAGTCGCTTGTTGCTGATCGACGCCTGACAGACCGGCAAATGCGGCATTGAGAATTTCGGTGCTGTTGATCCTGTTACCGTGGGCCATAGCGGACAATACCCCCATCTCTGGAGTTTTGCCCGCCTGTCCGGGATCGGTGATTATCGGTATGTTGTCCGGGCCTATGACCAGCGGGCGCAGGATCAGGTCCGGATGACCCATCACTATAGGTTTCCTGCACCACTTGGCGACCCTCTTGGTGGGGGCGACCACCAGGAGCGCCGCCGGGCACTTCATCCTCGCACGTACGCTGGCCAGGTAGACCGGCCAGCTCCACGGCTTCGATCGGTCGAAGCCGCGCTGGACCTCGACGACGACGGCCATGGCCGGTTTCTCGTCGGCCAGGACGACGACGGCGTCGGCGCGGTATTCGACCGGGGTCGTCTCGTTGAAGTCGCTTGAGGCGATATCGATGGACTTGTGTTCGGGGACCGGCATGCCGAAGGCGTCACGCAGGAGTTCCGCCGCCAGGGCCGGTCTGTTCCGGAACAAGTCGATAAGAGTTTCATGTTGTGCCGTTGGCATGGCGGCGACTTTAGCGAAAGCGCGTTCGCAATGACCCCGACTTTACCTAGATAAAGTTCGGCGCCATTTCCCGCTTTTTCGGGGTTGAGTGGGCTGCGGCTACGCAATGGTGGCAAAAGGCGCCGGCGCGGCCTTCGGGGCAGGTGCAGAACCAGTGCAGGGTGCCGTTGACGAGGGTGAATTCCACTCGGTGGGCGGGGCCGTCGACTTCGGCGGTCACGGCGGACGGGCCGAAGCGGACGACCTGGACGGCGCCGGATCTGTTGAGCTCGGCGCCGCGGGCTCGGACGGCGTCGGGTGCGCGGGCGATCTCGGCTTCCAGCAGGCCAGCGATCGATGGCATGCGGCCTCCCCTTGTCGCTTGTCATCTAACTTCACGACCTGTCGTCAAAAGTGGGGGTGCCCGCCCTCGCCGCGGTTGCCCATGACGAAACGGCTACAAATCATTGGCGACTGGAATGGGGGAAATCACCGGCCGGGGATCGGTGGCCGTCGTCACCCGCGGGAACGTCGGGCGAGGTCACGGGGGGTGCGGCCGGCGGGTCACTTGCGGTGGGTCCCCTCACGGCTGCCCCAAAAGGCCCCGGAACCCCGTCCGCTAGGGCCTTTTCGTGATGTCACACCACTAGTGGCACGTGACATCCGTTGCTAGGGTTTCGCCACCTAATCACCACGCATACCCGGAATGCGAGGTCTTCATGGGTGGTCGCAGACGGACGATCCGGGTCAAGATCGCGGCGCTGCTCCTCGTGCCCCTCGTGTCGCTGGTGGCGATCTGGGGGTTCGCCGCCACTCTCACCGTCACCAAAGGGCTTGAGCTGCTGAGCATCAACACCGTGTTCGAGGGCGTCGTCGTACCGGCACGGGTGCTCAACACCGCCCTGCAGAACGAGCGCATGGAGTCGTCGGCGTACCTGGGCGATCCCGTCTCGCGGGCCGCGCTCGACGAGCGGCGGCAGGCGACGAACAAGGCGCTGGCGGCGCTGGAGGAGGCCGCGCTCGACGAGGACGTGCAGGCCGACACGCCGGCCCCGATGAGGCAGCGGCTCGGCGAGCTGCTGGTGCACGCCGACCGCCTGGCCGACATCCGCTCCCGGGTGGACACGGGCAACTTCACCCGGCTGCAGACCATCGACGCCTACAGCGGGATCATCGCCGCCGCGTACCGGCTGTTCGAGAAGGTGCGGCTGGTCGGCGACATCGACCTGATCGACCAGGCGCGGGCGATCGTGGTGATGGGGCAGAGCCGCGAGCTGCTCAGCCAGCAGTCGGCGCTGCTCAGCGGCGCGGTCGCGGCCGGGAAGATGACCGGTGAGGAGCTGGCCGCGTTCCGGCGGATGGTGGAGAACCGGCGCCTGCTGTACTCCATGGCGTTCAACCAGCTCGACGACCAGTTGCGGGCGCCGTACCTGAAGCTGCAGAACACCGCGCTGTTCAACCGGTTCGAGGAGATCGAGGACACGGTGGCCAAGACGGCGCGGCCCGAGGGGCCGCTGCCCGGTGACACCGCCGCCTGGGGCCCGACGGCCAAGTCGCTGTCCGACGCCTTCGACAAGCTGGGCGGCGAGAGCAGCGCCGCGAACGCCGACCGCGCCACGCCCATCGCGAACGGGATCATCCTGGAGATCGCGGTGGCGGGCGGCCTCGGCCTGGTCGCGGTCGCCCTGTCGATCTTCGTGTCGATCCGGTTCGCGGGCCACATCGGCGCCGAGCTGCGCAGCCTGCAGACGGCCGCGCTCGACCTGGCGCACAGGCGGCTGCCGCACGTGGTGGAGCGACTGCGCCGCGGCGAGGACGTGGACGTGGAGTCCGAGGTGCCCGACCTGCGCGCCGGCACCACCGAGGAGATCGCGGACGTCGGCGCCGCGTTCGGCTCGGTACAGCGCACCGCCATCGAGGCCGCGGTCGGCCAGGCCCAGATCCGCAAGGGCGTCAACCAGGTCTTCCTCAACCTGGCCCGGCGCAACCAGTCGCTGCTGCACCGCCAGCTCGCCATGCTGGAGGAGATGGAGCGCGCCGCCACCGACCCCGAGACGCTGGACGGCCTGTTCGGCCTGGACCACCTCACCACCCGCATGCGCCGCCACGCCGAGGGCCTGATCATCCTCTCCGGCGCCACCCCGGGCCGCGGCTGGCGCAACCCGGTGAGCATCTTCGACGTCGTACGCGCGGCGGTGGAGGAGGTGGAGGACTACCTGCGGGTGTCCATCGACTTCCACTCCGGCCCGTCGCTGGTGGGGGCGGCGGTCACCGACGTGATCCACCTGGTGGCGGAGCTGGTGGAGAACGCGACGATATTCTCCCCGCCGAACACCCAGGTGCACGTGCGCGGCGAGACCGTGGCCCGCGGGTACGCCCTGGAGATCGAGGACCGCGGCCTGGGCCTGGGCCAGGAGGAGCTGGACGCGATCAACGCGCGTCTCGCGCAGCCGCCGGAGTTCGACCTCGCCGACAGCGATCGGCTCGGCCTGTTCGTGGTGGGCCGCCTGGCGGCCAGGCACGGCATCCAGGTGTCGCTGCGCCCCTCCCCGTACGGCGGCACGACCGCGATCGTGCTGCTGCCCGGCACGCTGGTGGTGGAGGCGCCCGAGCTGCCGCACCCGATGTTCACGCCCCAGTCGCACCCCTCCTTCTCGGTCGAGCGGATTCCCGCGGCCGAGGGGAACGGCGGCCTGCCCAGGCGCGTACGGCAGGCCAATCTGGCGCCCCAGCTCCGCGAGCCGCAGCAGCCGCAGGCACCGCAGGCCCCCCTGTCCGCGCCCACCCCGTCATCGGACGAAGTGGCGTCCAGCACCCTGCTGACCTCGTTCCAGGCCGGGTGGAAGCGCGCGGAGCAGGAGAACCTCCCATGAGCGACCGCTGGCTCGACGACGACGCGGGGCCGATCGTCCGCCCGTACACCGTGACCCGGGGCCGCACCCGGCCGACCGGGGCGCAGTTCGACCTCATCGCGATCGTGACGGCCGTGCCGGGCGGCGGTGACACCGCCCGGCTCACGCCGGAGCACCTGCGGGTGCTCGCGGCGTGCTCCTCGCCCGTGTCGGTGGCCGAGGCCGCCTCGGCGACCGGCCTGGCGCTGGCGGTGTGCCGGGTGCTGCTCGGCGACCTGCGCGACCGCGGGTTGGTGACGGTGCGTCCGCCCGCGACGGTGGCCAAGCTGCCGCAGGAGGGGTTGCTGCGGGAGGTGTTGCAGGGCCTGCGGGCCCTGTGACGCCGCGGAAGGTCACGGGCGCCTGGGGCCTCCCCCGCCCAGCGCCGAGCGCCACCACGGCAGCCCGGAAGGCGCGATGGCGCCGCCCGGCGCACTGCGCGCCTTGCGCACGCAGTACGCCCCCGTGATCGTAAGAGCGGTGAGGACCGCGATCGTCGCGACCGGCTCGGCCAGGGACCAGGCCGCCGCGAGCGTGCCCGTCCACAGCGCGACGCCGACGGCGGGCGAGCGGCCGGCCGCGCCCCAGATCGCCGGCCCGGCGGTGAGCAGCACCAGGAAGGCCAGCGCGGCCCAGTAGGGCAGGTCGAGCGCCAGGGGCAGCGCGACGGCCGGGACCGGCAGCGTCACTCGGGCGACGCCGAGGGCCGCCGCCCGGCCCCGGTGCGCCCAGGCGGCCACGACGGCGCCCGCGACCGCGAGCAGCAGCACGGGGAGCAGGAGCGGCTGCGCCTGCCACGCCTCGCCGGGCGTGAGCGCGGCGCGCGCGGTCTCGGGGGCGCCGGTCCAGGCGTGCGCCACCCAGCCGTACGGGCCGAACAGCGCGGGGAAGAACGCGCCCGCGAGCGGCAGCGGGGCGAGCACCGCCAGCGCGTACGCCTCGCAGATCGCCACCGTGCGCCACCGGCCGCGCCGGTTCCAGGCCCCGAACCCGGCCAGCGCGGCGATCACCGCCGTGATCATAGCGACGTCGGCGGCGGTGATGCCGGGGCGCGCGTACGCGGCGTAGGACACCACCAGGGCCGCGGCCTCGATCGAGACCCACTGCCGGTTGCGCGCGACGGGGACGGCGGCGAGCGGGGCCCTGATGCGCGCGGTCGCCAGCCGTACGCGGTGCGGCAGCCGCATCGGCACCAGCGACAGGGCGCGCACGGCGAGCAGGCCGAGCACGCCCGCGGTGGGCGGCCAGCCGAAGGTCAGCGCCGCCGCGCCGGCCACCCCTCCGGCGGCGAGCACGGCCCCGGCGCCGGTGACGATCTGGGCGGCGGTGGTGCGGGCGAGCAGCAGGCACACGCCGTACAGCAGGCAGACGAAGACGAGCACGGGCAGCGTGGCGGCGCGGTCGGCCAGCGACCAGGCGCACAGGATCATGGTGACGCCGGTGCCGAGCCCGACGACCGTGCGGTGCATGGCCAGGCTGCGGACCTGCACCACGCTCCCGGCCACCACCAGCGCGACGGCCAGGGCAGCCAGCACGCCGAGCGCCGCCGCGTACGGCAGGCCGAGAGCGGGCGGCAAGGTGAGCGCGGCGAAGGTGGCGAACACCGGCACCGCGGCCCGCACGAACCGCAGCGACCACGGCTTGAGCGCCGGGGCGCTCGCGGGCCGGGCCGGCCTGGCGGGGCCGCCGCTGACCGCGGCGGAGCCCACCGAGACGGGCAGCACGGCGGGCGCGACCGTGCCCTTGCGCCGGGAGGCGAGCGGGATTGCCCCGTTGCGGCGGCGCGTCTCGGGCATGGCGGCCTGGCGCTCGGCGTTCCTGGCCGCGGCCTTCTTGCGCTTGCTGCGCGGCATCAGGTCGGCCAGCACCAGGCGGATCAGCGGGCGGCCGTTGAGGCAGAAGGCGGCGAGCGCGGCCATGACGAACGGCACGGCCGGCGGCCCGGTCCAGCCGGACAGGCCGGGCCCCATGTCGGCGCGGGCCCCGCCGGTCGCGCCCTGCCACGGGTGCAGCACCCAGTCGAACGGCAGGATGACCGCGCGCACCACATCGTCCAGGACCCACACGCCGGTGCCGCACAGCACCAGGGCCGCGGCGACCGATACCCCGGGGCGCAGCGGCGTGGGCAGCTTCGCGCACACCGCCAGCAGCGCGTACGCGACGCCGGTGTACGCCAGGACGGTCCACTCGGGCGGGAGCAGCACCGCGACCTGGGTGGCGAGCGCGGCCCCGCCGGCGACGGCGCCGAGCGCGGCGGCGATGTGCCGCTTGACGCGGCGCTGGGCGAACGCCCAGGCGGCCCCGATGAGCCCGGTGACCAGCAGTACGAAGGAGATGCGCAGGTTGCTGCCGATGTCCAGCGGGAGCCCGTGCAGCCGCACGTAGTGGGCGGCGTCGATGACGAGCATGGAGGCGGCCAGCCCGGCGCACAGGGCGCCCACGCCGGTGATCGTGCCGGCGGTCAGGGCCACGACGCGCTCGGCGGTGGCCTTGGACCGCCTGGTCGAGCGCCACAGGAACAGGTCCACGGCCGTGGTGGCGGCCAGGGCCAGGGCGAACGCGCCGATCGTGGGGCGGGCGGCGAGCGCGGCCAGCGGAAGCGGGGTCTGGGCGAGCAGGATCGTGGCCGGGCGCGCGAGGTTCACCGGCGCGATCATCGAGTAGATCGCCCACAGGAACGTCACCGCGGCGGCGGCCAGGGCCAGCCCCGGCGTGAAGCCGCCGGGTAACGGCCAGCCCGGGGTCCCGCTCAGCGCCTCGCCCGCGGCGACGCCGGCCATGGGGATGAGGATCAGCCCGATCAGGGCCACGACCTCGGCGATGGCGGTCATGCGGCGCCCGGCCAGCGGCCAGGGCAGGATGAGCACGGCCACGGCGGTCGCGGCCAGCACGGCCGCGCGCAGGATCGGCACGTCCCAGGTGACCAGGGTGAACACGGTCGCCGTGACGGCCAGCAGCGCCCCGCCGAACAGCAGGTGCACGTTCTGCACCGCGTTGGGGGGCGGAGCGGGCCGCTGCGGCGGCGGAGGGGGCGGAGGCGGGGGCTCCTCCTCGTCGGGGCCGGCGGCCGGCCCGGTGGTGACGAGCTTGAACGGGATGGCCGAGCGCCCCGCGCGGCGTCCGGTCCCACCGCCCGCCTCGGCGGTGGCGGGCGCGACGGCGACGGGGTCCTTGGCCCGCTCCTCGCACAGCCGCCGGTACGCGTGCTCACGCCGAGCGGCCAGCTCGGCGCGGCGCCCGTCGAGCTCGGCGAGCGCTTCGCAGGCGGCCCAGTACTCCTCCGCCAGCGGGCCGTGGAGCGGCAGCCCGCAGTGCGGGCAGACCTGTTGGTCGGCCCGCTGCTCTGCGCCGCAGTCGGGGCACTTACGCCAGTTCATGAACCGGCCTACCTGAATCGATCGTCAGTGTGATCTCGCCAGTAGACCACCGTAGGGTTAGCTACGGGTAATGACATCCCATTTCATCCTATTTTCATATCTGGAAGAGGACGATATCGCCATTCAGGGCAAAAGCAGACCCCAGTAGACCGCCCAGGCGAGGAAAACGGCCCCCGCGGCGAGCAGCAGAGCCGTCCGCGCCCTCTCCGCGCCCCGGACCAGCGCCCGGTTCCGCCCCCACGCGACCGCCACCCGTACGCCCGCCGCCACCGCGACCACGGCCAGGATCTGCAGCGCCAGCCACGGCAGCGGCCGTCCGGCCAGGAGCGGTCCCGGATCGGCCAGCTTGGCGCTCGCCCGCTGGACATGGACCATGTAGCCGAAGAACCCGAGCATCACGACCGGCCCCGCGGCGGCGAGCAGGCCCGCGGCCCGGCTCACCCGCCCGGACGCCGGCCCCGCCCGGCGCACCCGCCGCACCGCGGCGACCAGGCCGTACCCGCCGAATCCGGCCAGGCACACCCCCAGCGCCGCGAACTGCACCGGCGCCGACTCCCACCCGGCGGACGGCTCGACCGGAACGGTCCGCACGGCCTGCACCGGCGCGGGCCCGGACGTGCCGGTGGCCGGCGTGCGCCCGGAGGTGACGTCGCGCACCCAGGACCCGACCAGTTCGGGGTAGCCCGGGGCCAGTTCCGGCAGGCGGGTGACGCCGCCGTCGGGGGTGAGGTGCGCGGCGTGGTCGGCGCCGGCGAAGTAGCGGAAGGTGTGGCGGTGGTTGCCGCCCCGCTCCAGCGCGGCCGCCATGAGCGGCGGCGACTCCGCGGGCGGGGTCAGCAGGTCGTGCACGCCCCAGATCCCGAGCACGGGCGCGCGCACCGCGGCGAGCACCCCCTCGGCGTCGTGGTACGGCTCGGGGAACAGGCCCGCGTCGGCGATCATCCGGTACATCGCGGGCTCCGCCCGGTCCACCAGCGATCCCGACACCCCCGCCCGGCGCAGCCCGGCCGCGACCGCCCAGGTCTGCTGGCGCAGCGGGGTGTGCCCGTTGGCGCCCACGAGCACCACGAAGGCGACGTCGCGGGGCGCGCGGGAGGCCGCCAGCGGCGCCACCCAGCCGCCCTCGCTCAGCCCCCACAGGCCGACCTTGCCCGGATCGACGCCGGGCCGGGCGCGCAGCGCGGCCACGGCTCCCAGCGCGTCGTCCGCGAGCAGGGAGTAGGACCGCTCGAACAACGAGTAGCCCGCCGACCTCTTGTCGTAGACCAGCACGGACATGCCCTGCCGCGCGAACGCGACGGCCTCGGTCATCAGGGCGGTACGCGGCGTGCCGCCCCCGGCCCCGTGCACCAGCACGATCCCCGGCCGGGGCACGCCGGCGGCGGCGGGCGACAGCACGGTGCCGTGCAAGGTGAGCCCGCCCCCGCGGAAGCTCACCTCCTCGGCACGCAGATCAGCGGGTACGTCCGGCGCCCCCGGCCCCGCCCCGGCGCGGGCGACGGCAGGCACGGCATTCAGGGCAGGCACCGCACCCGCGGCGGGAGGCACGGCACTTACGGCAGGCACGGCGCCCGCGGCGGCGGGCATGGCGAGCAGGGCCGGCGCCGCGAGGGCGACTGCGGCGATGAGTCGTCTCATGTCGCCGACGATAGTTTGCAGAGAAGTCTCGGCAAAGATGTCTCTGCAGATATCCTTCTGCGGAAGGACGCGGCCGCTCGGCCTGGAGGAGGAGAATGGCGGCGATGGCATCACACGAATCACGGGCCCCCGAGCCGTACGTGCTCGACGACCCGGCGCGGCTGAAGGCGCTGGCCCACCCCATGCGCCGGCGCATGCTGCGCCACCTCAGCCTGCACGGCCCCGCCACCTCGACCACGCTGGGCGAGCTGCTCGGCGCCAAGACCGGCACCACCAGCTACCACCTGCGGCAACTGGAGAAGTACGGCTTCATCGAGGAGATCCCGGAGCGCTCGGCGGGCCGCGAGCGCTGGTGGCGCGCCTCTCCCGAGCGCCGCGACCTGCGCCTGCCCGACCCCGACCAGCTCCCGCCCGAGGACCGCGCCGCGCTGCTGGAGCTGCACCGGGTGAACCTGGCCGAGGACCTGGAGCTGCTGTCGCACGGCCTGCCCGCCGCGTACGGGCGCGACCCGGCCTGGGTCAAGGCGTCGCGCGGCCTGGTGCGCATGACCGAGGCCGAGTTCGCGGAGTTCTTCGAGGCGTACATGGCGCTGCTGATGAGGTACAGCCGCTCCGCCGAGGACGCCCCGCCCGGCTCGCGCCCGGTCTACGCCCGCCTGTACGCCTTCCCCGCCGAGGGGTGAGCGGTCAGTCGCGCGGGATGGCCTCGATCCGGGCCATGTGCTTCTCGCCCCACTCGCCGAGGGGAAGCAGCGCGGTGTTCAGCGACTGACCGAACTCGGTCAGGGAGTACTCCACCTTGGGCGGCACCTGGTGATAGACCTCGCGGTGCACCAGCCCGTACGTCTCCATCTCGCGGAGCTGCTGGATCAGCATCTTCTCGCTGATGCCCGACACCGACCGCGACAGCTCGCCGAACCTGAGCGGCCTGTGGTGCAGTGCCCACAGGATGAGCGCCTTCCACTTGCCGCCGACCACGTCCACGGCGGCGTCGAGCCCGCAGTTGTACGTACGCTTCTTCATCGCCGCATCCTTACCAAAAGGTGGGTACCTGAGAAAATAGTAGGTACTTGATGAAACATCAGCACTCCACCAGCATCGACAACGCCTTCGAAAACTCGTAGTGGAGTGCTGATCTATGACTGACGACGACACCCGGCCTCCGGTGACGGTGCTCGGACTGGGTGCGATGGGACGGGCTCTGGCGGAGACGTTCCTCGTCCAGGGCCACCCGCTGACGGTGTGGAACCGCACCCCCGGCAAGGCGGACGACCTGGCCGCCAAGGGCGCGCGCGTGGCCCCCACGCCCGCCGAGGCGCTGGAGGCGAGCCCGGTCACGGTGGTCTGCCTGCTCGACTACGGCACCGTGCACGAGGTGCTGGACCCGGTGGCGGGCGCCCTCGCCGGGCGCACGCTGGTGAACCTGACCAACGGCACCCCGCGGCAGGCACGCGAGGCCGCCGGCTGGGCGGCCGGGCACGGCGCGGACTACCTGGACGGCGGCATCATGGCCGTGCCGCCGATGATCGGCGGTCCGGGCGCGTTCGTGCTCTACAGCGGGTCGCGGCCGGCGTTCACCGCGCACGAGGGGACGCTGGGCGGGCTCGGCGACGCGCACTTCCTCGGCGAGGACCCGGGCCGGGCCTCCCTGTACGACCTGGCGCTGCTGACCGCGATGTACGGCATGTTCGGCGGCTTCTTCCACGCCGCCGCGCTGGTGGACTCGGCCGGGGAGCCGGTGTCGGAGTTCGCGCCCATGGTGGTGCGCTGGCTCACCGCGATGCTGGGCGGTCTGCCGGAGATGGCCCGCGCGCACGACGAGCGCGACCTGTCCGACGCCGCCTCCAACCTGGAGATGCAGGCCACCGCGTACGTGAACCTGCTGGACGTCAGCCGGGACCAGGGCGTGAGCACCGAGCTGGCCGAGCCCCTGGGCGCCCTGCTGCGCCGCGGCGTGGCCGCCGGCTTCGGCGCCGGCCCCGTGTCCAGCCTGATCACCCTGCTCAAGGAGAACTCATGACGACCACCCCTGTCACCGTGCTCGGCCTCGGCCCGATGGGCCAGGCCCTGGCCGGCGCGTTCCTGCGCGCCGGGCACCCCGTCACCGTGTGGAACCGCACCCCGGCCAAGGCCGAGCCCCTGGTGGAGCAGGGCGCGCGGCTCGCGGCGAGTGTCGCCGACGCGGTCGCGGCGAGCCCGCTGACCGTGATCTGCGTGATCGACTACGACGCCGTGGAGACGATCGTCACGCACGCGGCCGACGCGCTCGCCGGGCGTACGCTGGTGAACCTCACCGCCGACACGCCCGCCCGCGCCCGCGCGATGGCCGAGTGGGCCGCGGCCAACGGCATCGACTACCTGGACGGCGCGATCATGACGCCGACCGTGACGATCGGCGGCCCCGACGCGGTCCTGCTCTACAGCGGCCCGGCCGAGGTCTACGAGCGGCACCGCGCCACCCTGGCGGCGCTCGGCGGCTCCGCCACCCACCTGGGCGCCGACCCGGGCCGGGCCGCCGCGCACGACGTGGCGCTGCTGGACCTGTTCTGGACCAGCATGGCCGGGCTCATGCACGCCTTCGCGCTCGCCCGCGAGGAGGGCATCTCGGCCGCGGATCTGGCGCCGTTCGCCAAGGGCATCGGCGACCTGATCCCGGCTCTGCTCGACGAGCTCGCGGCGGAGGTGGACCGGGGCGAGTACCCGGGCGACACGTCCACCATCGAGTCGGCCGCCGCGGGCATGGACCACATCATCCACACCGCGACCGGGCACGGCCTGGACACCACGGTCCTGATCGCGGCGCGGGCCATCGCCCAGCGCGCCATCGCCGACGGCCACGCCAAGGACGGCTTCACCCGCCTCACCGAGACGATGAAGGGCGCCCCGGCCACGCGCTAGCCTCCGGCGCATGGACGACGAAGGCCCCCTGCTGCCCGAAATCTGGCGGACGCTGCTGAACCCGGTCAAGTCATGGGTGGTGTTCGCGCACGGCACGTGCGTGATCCTCATGGACCCGGCCCCCGGCGACCTGGCCGCGCAGGCCGTGGACCTGCTCCGGGAGTACGGCCCGGTGGTGCCGGGCACCCCTGCGGGCGACTTCGACGTCATCCACCTTGAGGACGCCCCGGGGTGGGCCGTCGCCTGCCACCACCCCGACATCCTGACCTACGTCGCCCCGGACGAGGTCGCCGTGCCCGACGACCTGCGGGTGGGCCTGGCCGGCCGGGCCAAGCGGGACGCCGACGGCCGGGAACTGACCGTCGTCCACGTCGAGGACCGCCGTTGACACCACTCCATGCGTAGTACTACGGTGAGACCACAACAGCCGGAGTACTACGCATGGAGTGATCGGTTTGCGAAAGCTCGTCTACTACGTCGCCGTGAGCATCGACGGCCGCATCGCGGGTCCCGGCGACGAGACCGACTTCTACCCGCTGGGCGACGACATGACCGCCTGGATGAGCGCCGAATACCCCGAGACCCTCCCGACCCACATCCGCGCCCAGCTCGGCATCGACGCGCCCAACAAGCACTTCGACACCCTGATCATGGGCCGCGGCACGTACGAGCCGGCGCTGCGGATCGGCGTCGCCAGCCCGTACGCCCACCTGCGCCAGTACGTCGTGTCCACCACGCTCGGCGCCATCGACGACCCCGGCGTGGAGCTGGTCCGCAACGACCCCCTGAAGCTGGTCCGCGACCTGAAACGGCAGCCCGGCATGGACATCTGGCTGTGCGGCGGCGGCAAGCTCGCCGGCGTCCTGCTCCCGGAGATCGACGAGCTGGTGGTCAAGAGCTACCCGGTGGTGGCGGGCGACGGCATCCCCGCCTTCTCCGGCGCGTTCTCCCCCACCCGCTTCACGCCCGCCGACACCCGCGCCTTCGGCAACGGCGCCCGCGTCACCTGGTTCACCCGGGGGGCTTAGCCGAGGGTCGTCGGGCTCACCCCTTCCCAGGCTCCCGCTCCGGCACCTATCGTGTACGCCGTGTAGGCGGCCGGGCGGGGCGAAGGGCGGGACGTGAGCTCCCACGCACTTGAGCCGGGGGATCCAGACAAAATAGGCGACTACACCTTGACCGGCGTGCTCGGCGCGGGCGGGCAGGGCGTGGTGTACCGGGGCGAGGCGTCATCGGGCGTCCCGGTCGCGGTCAAGCTGCTGCACATCCGCATGGCCGCCGACTCCGACGTACGCCGCCGCTTCATGCGCGAGACCGACGCCGCGCGCCGCGTCGCGGTCTTCTGCACCGCCCAGGTCCTCGACATGGGCGTCTTCAACGGCCGCCCCTACGTCGTCAGCGAGTACATCCCCGGCCCCTCCCTGGCCGGCGTCGTGGCCGAGGATGGCCCCCGGGGCGGCAGCGGCCTGCACCGCCTGGCCGTCACCACCCTCACCGCGCTGGCCGCGATCCACCGCGCCGGCATCGTGCACCGCGACTTCAAGCCCGGCAACGTGATCCTGGGCCCCGAAGGGCCGGTCGTCATCGACTTCGGCATCGCCCGGGTGCTGGACGAGAGCGCGACCGCCTCCGGCCTGGTGGGCACGCCCGCGTACATGGCGCCGGAGCAGTTCGACGGCCAGAAGGCGAGCCCCGCCTCCGACGTCTTCGCCTGGGCCGCCACCATGGTGTACGCCGCCACCGGGCACCAGGCGTTCACCGGCCCGACCGTCCCCGCCCTGATCAACGCGGTCCTCGCCCGCGACCCTGACCTGTCGGGCGTACCGGACGACCTCCGGCCGCTGCTGGCACGCTGCCTGGCCAAGGACCCGGCCGCCCGCCCCGAGATCCCCGGCCTCCTGCACGCCCTGACCGGCAACGGCCCGGCCCAGCAGGCCCAGCAGGCCCAAGAGACCCAGGCCCAAGAGACACAGGCCCAAGAGGCACAGCAGGCACCGCCGGCCGAGCCGACGACCGTGCCCGCCCGCCGAGCCCCGCAACCGCCACCGGCCACCGCCCCGCCCGCGCCCGTGGCGCTCCGGGTCGCCGGCCGGCTCGCGCTGGTCTTCGGCCTGCTGTGCGGGCTGGCCCCCGCGATCGACCGAACAGTGGGCACCACGAGGCAGGTCTTCTCCAGCAGCAGCGCCCCGGACCTGTTCGTGCTCATGATCGCGCTCGGGGCCATCGCCGTGCCCGCCGCCCTGGCCGGCATCGGGGTGTTCCTGTGGTGGCGCAGCCGCCGCCGCGACGACCGTGTGTGGGCCACGGCGGGCACCATCGCGGGGCTGGGCGTGTACCAAGCGGCCACGATCCCCGCCTACCTGTCCAGCCGCACCTACGACCCCTTATTCGACTATGTCGGGATCTGGGCCGAGCCCCGGATCATCGCGACGGGCAAGGCCCTGATCGGCGTCGCGGCCCTTCTCGCCATCGCCGCCGCCCTCCGGGCCCGCCCGCGCGCGGCCCGTCCCGCGCCCCCGGCCTCCGGCGCCGCCGTCGTGGCCGCGCTCGGCCTCGCGGGCGCGGCGGCGTACGCCTGGGCGTACCTCACGCTCTCCCCTGGCGGGAACGCCCCACAGCTCTTCCTCGAATGGGGAAGCGTCACGGCGCTGGCCCTGATCCTGCCGGCATGCGGGCTCCTGCTCCGCCCGGCCCGGCTCGGGGAGGGCCTGATGAGCGCATGGCTGATCATCGCTCTGCTGCCCGCGATCCGGTTCTTCGCCTCCCTGCTCGGGTGGCTCTTCGTGGGCGCGCCCGCCTCCGGCCTGGAGGGCGCCAACCTCCGGCCGGTGGCGTTCTACATCGCCGCCCTGGCGCTGTGGGCCGCGTACCGCGTCTATCGCCGGGCGCGGGCCGCGAGGATCAGCGGCTCGTAGCCGTCCTCAAGGTCCTCGGGCAGCCGGTCCAGCGGGAAGAACCGCACCTCGCTGTGCTCCTCGCTCGCCCGCGGCGCGACCGGGCCCTCGGCCGTGGCGCTCACCGCCACGATGAGCACCTTGCCGCCCGCGATCTCGAAGATCTCGGCCCCGACGACCTGGCCCACCTCGACGTCGAGACCGCACTCCTCGCGGACCTCCCGGCGTACCACCTCCGCGAGGGTGCGGTCCTCCCGGTCGGGCCAGCCGCCGGGCAGCTCCCACTTGCCGCGCGGGTTCCGGCACAGCAGCACGCCCTCGTCGCTGAGCACCACGCCCTTGATCGAGGCGTGCATGAAGTACCAGCCGGTCTCGGCGTCGATCATGTGGCGATCATGTCACACCCCTGGCCGCTACTGCCGCGACAGGGCCCGGGTGATGCCGGTCGCGATGGTGGTGACCAGCACCCAGCCCGCCAGCACCAGGGCGTACGCGATCCACTGGCCGCCCCCCGTGGGCTGGAACGCCTTCTCCTGGCCGAAGTCGATCAGGGGGAACAGCAGGTCCAGGGCGTAGACGACGGCGTTGAACGCCGGGCCCTTGCCTGCCTCGGCCGGGGGCGGCGGGTCGAGGGTGAACACGGTGGCGCCCAGGGCGAGCAGGGCGGCGAACCAGGCGGCGGCGCGCAGCGGGCGGTAGCCGTACCCGACCGTGACGTCCTGCACCACGCCCCACAGCCGGGAGTGCCTGGGCAGCGTGGCCCGGCGCCGCCGCTGCTTGTGCAGCAGTACGGTGCGCGCCTCCTCGTCGTGCCCGAGCCGCCGGTAGGTGCCGGCGAGCTGCTCGTACGGCTGCGGCACGTACGCGTCGGGGTCGCCGCGCAGCCATTCCAGCCGGCGGGTGGCGGGCAGGATGGGGTCCAGGGCGTCGTAGGTGAGGCCGTCCTGGCGGCGCGGGGACCAGGTGGCCGGGTCGTCCCGCAGCACCCCGATCCGGGCGTGCCGCAGGTCGAGCAGGCCCTCGGGCGGCTGCTTGGGCCGCAGGTACAGCTCGCCGGCCTCAAGCTGCCAGGCCGCCAGCGCCCGGCCGCCCGGGTTGGACAGCGTGGCGTCGTTCAGGTGGATGTGCCGGCGCACCTGGGTCCCGATCAGGTTCAGCTCGCCCTCGGTGGTGAAGCCGCGCCCCAGGAACAGCCCGCTCCCGACCGTCGCCGCCGACGCGTCCAGCGCCGTGCCGCCCGGATCGCGCAGATGGGCGCCGTTGAAGTCGGCGTACGTGCCGATGGTCGCGTCGGCCAGCCGCACCGCGCCCTCGGCGCGGAACCCGCCCGCGCACGACAGCGACCCGCCGACCGAACAGCCGTCGGCGTCCAGTGCCACCCCGCCGGGCGCGGCCAGCTCGGCGCCGTCCAGCACCAGCGACCCGCTGACTCGGGCCATCGACAGGTCCACCCGCCCCCGGGCGCGCAGCTCGCGCGCGTTCACACTGCCCTCGACCTGTAACTCCCCCGCCTGGAGCGCCTCGCCGCCCGCGTTGTCCAGGCGGGCGCCGTGCAGGCTCAGCTCCCGCTCCACCCGCGAGTCGGCGAGCCGTACCGAGCCCGTGGCGGAGAAGCCGCCGCCCAGGAACAGCCCGCCCGACGCGGTGATCCGCGACCCGCGGAACGCCATCTCGCCCGGACGCTCGATGGTGGTGGCGGTGAAGGCGAACGGGCCGGTCACGCGGGCGTTGCGGCAGGTGATCATGCCGGTGACGGCCATGTGCCTGCAGAACACGTTGCCCTCGGCCACCAGCCCGTCCAGGTTCAGCGCCTCGCGCTCGGAGCCGCCCACGGCCAGCCGGGCGTGATCCAGGATCAGCGTGCCGTGCACCGTGACGTTGGACAGCCGCACCTGCCCGCGCGCCCGCAGCCCGATCGCGCCCACACCCCGGTCGGCCTGCATCCGGTCGCAGTCCACGGCGAGCCCCGCCACGTCCACCCGGGCCCGGTCCAGCGTGAGGCTGCCCGCGATCTGCGCCCCGCGCAGCTCCACCGTCCCGGTGAACACGCATCCGTCCAGCCGCAGGTGCCCCCCGACCTGGGCGTTGGCCCCCGACAGCCCCGGCAGGCGGGAGCCGGTGAAGCTCACCTGCAGCGCCCGCGTCCAGTAGAGGTTCGGCGCCCGGTCGAAGAAGCACGACAGGAACCGCGCCGAGTGGTGCACGCCCGAATGGCTCAGGTTCAGCTCCCCGGCGATCCGGGCCCCCTTGACGCGCAGCCCCGCGACCGGACGCGCCTCCTCCCGCAGCAGCAGCTCCGCGACCACGCCGGCCCGGATCGTCCGCTCCGCCCCCCAGCGGTCGCCCCGGGCGGGAGCGTCCTGCTCGCCGTCGCCCGTGGTGAAGTCGGCCTCCTCGCCCCGCTCGAACGCCTCCCACACCCGCCGCTCGGCCACGGACAGCTCCTCGACCCGCACCATTCCCCCTCCACGATCAACATGTCCGCCTAGTCAGGGTGCCGTTCGGAAACCGGGTGCGGGGGGCGCGTCCTACCCCATCAAGCGGGCCTGATCACCGGCCGACTGCCGCTCCACCACCCGGGTGAGCAGATCGACGAGCTGCCGCCGCTCGGCGTCCGAGAGCGGGCCCAGCAACTCGTCCTGGGCCGCCGCCAGCAGCCGGTCCAGTGTGGCGAGCCGCCGGCTCCCCTCCGCCGTGATGCTCACGATGTTCCGCCGGCGGTCGGCCGGATCGGGGCTCCTCTCGACCAGCGCCCGCTCGGCCAGCTCGTTGATCGCGGCCACCACGTCACTGCGGTCGATCCCGGTCCTGCGCCCCAGCGCCGCCTGACTGGCCGGGCCGAACTCCTCCAGCGCCGCGAGCAGGGCGTAGTGGTAGCGCCGCACCCCCTCATCGGCGAGCACCCGGTCCACGAGCCGGTTGGCGGACAACGCGGCCATATTGATCAACCGGCTCGGCAGGGTGCGCAGCCGCTCCGGCGCCGTGCCCTCGGTCAGCTCCACGACGGCAATCTAGCAAAAGCCATTGGCACTCCCCACAATCTCGGGATATCGTTGGCGCACCCAACATTGGAAGTGCCAACGAACAGTGGAGATCAGCATGCAGGCACAAGAGCTACTGGACCGCGACGAGATCACCCGCCTGGTGTACCGCCTCGGCGTCGTCCTGGACGAGGGCCGTTTCGACGAGATGCCGTCGATCTTCACCGAGGACGCCACCGTCCACACGCCCGGCGGCCTGGCGAAGGGCCGCGACGCCCTGACCGCCCAGGCCCAGCGCACCCACTCGCCCGGGGAACGCATCCAGCACGTGGTCGGCAACGTCCTGATCGACCTGGACGGCGACCGCGCCGACGTCCGCGCCAACCTGGTCGTCACGTTCGCCACCGGCAACCCCCCGGAAGGCCGCCTCGCCCCCGCCCCCCGCCTCACGCTGGGCGAGGTCTACCGCTTCCAGGCGGCCCGCACCCCGCAAGGATGGCGTCTGACCCACCTGCGGAGCACCCCCATCTGGGCCACCGGCTCACCCTCCTGAACACCGAGGCTCGGCGGCCACGCGGCAAGAGCGCCCGCGGATCACGGGCGCACTCGCGTACGACCGGGAGCCGATCAGGCGTCCCGCTGCCATGCCGCCTCACGGGCCTGCTCCCGATCGCGGAGATACCGCCGGCCCAGGATCGCGTACCAGATCATGATCGGCAGGTGCAGGGCGTACCCGAGTTGTTCCATCGCCGGCGGCAGGACGCCGGTCCCGGCCGTCCACGGCAGCGCGACCGAGGCCAGGCCGGACAGCGCCGCGACCACACCGGCGATGCGCAGCCCGCGCGGCATCGGGATGCCGGCCGCGCCGGCCACCGTGGCCGCCACCCACAGCAGCCCGGCCAGATTGACCATCCACTTGGCGGTGAGCAGGACCGCCGCCGCCACCGTGGCCGCCGCCGGCGCGTCGGGGTCGGCGGCCAGTTGGGTCAGCGCCAGGTTCCCGGCGTCGTGCAGGAGACCGGCCAGTCCGGCGGCGGCCAGCAGGCCGCCCGCCAGAGTCGTCGCGTACGGCCTGGGCGCCCCGGCCGGCCGACCGGCCATGACCAGCCCGGCCGCCGTAAGCGCCAGCCAGCCCAGCACGTCGAAGGCCAACTCGATCAGATGGAGCCCGGCCTGCTCCCGCACCGCGGCCAGCACGCCGCCGGGATCGGACGGATTCAGGGTCAACCCCGATGGCACCACGATGGCCGCACCGGCGATCATGGCGATTACCGCGGTCAGCAACAGCACCCCGGTGAGCCGGCTCCTAGGGTTCAGATCAGTCATGGACGGTGACCGTAGAACCCTGACGCAGGGACAAAGTCAACACGAGAGGGCGTCATGTGGCGGATCGGGCAACTCGCACGCATGGTCGGCGTATCCGAACGCACCCTGCGCCACTACGACAAGATCGGCCTGCTGGCCCCCGCCGCGATCGACCGCGCCACCGGCTACCGCTGGTACGGCGTAGCCGAACTCTCCCGCCTCGAACGCATCCGCGGCCTGCAACGCCTCGGCCTGCCACTGCGTCAGATCGCCGACCTGCTGGACGCCCCCGAGGCCCAGCTCCGCCAGGCCCTGACCGAGATCCTGACGACCATCCACCGCGACATCGCCACCCTGACGGCGACCGCCGCCCACGCCGAGGACCACCTCGCCACGCCCATGTCGATCCTGCCCCAGCAGACCACGGTCGGCCCCCGGCGGCTACGCGTCCGCCGCCTGAACGTGGCCCACCCGTCCGACCTCGCCGCCATCTGCCCGCCACCACCGGCGACCCTGCTGACCTGGCTCAACGGAGAACCCGCGGGCGGCTTCACCGCCGCCGTCACCACCGACCACACCGGCGCCCCGCTCACCCTGCCCCAGCGCACCGTCGTACGCGCCGTCGTCCCCCCGTCAACGGACCTGCGCCGCGCCGGCCAGGACCTGTTCGCCTGGCTGCACCGGCACCACCTGACCATCACCGGCCCCACCCTGGAAGACCACCTGACCGACGCCGACGGCAGCCACGCCACCATCCTCGAAGTCCCCGTCGCCGCTTGAGAAACCGGCCCGGCGCATCCCAGGTACGGCTGGCGCCGGTCAGCGAGGCGGGGCCGGCCGCCGCAGAGCGACGGCACGGGGATAGCAGACCGGCAGGCCGGGAGCCGGGAGGCCGGGCAGACCGGGCAGACCAGGCAGACCGGGGGCGCCTCCATCCGACCCACCGATCCCCATCACAATCCTCCGAGTCCGTCAAACCGAACCCGGCCACCGACTGGAGCCTGAATTGTCATGAATGAACGCCGCGGCCGACGACCGTACGCCCCCCATGCCGGTGATCATCACCGTAGCAGTAGTAGGCACGATCGCGGTCCTGCTGTTCGCCATCGGGGCGTTGTCCATCGCGAGCGGTCAAATCCCAGACGGCGCAATGCGGATGATCCTGGCGATTTTCGGTGGTGTGATCGCCAGAGGGCTGTGGCGCGGGTGGCGTGGCCCGCGCCTTCTGGCGGTCGGCTTCAGCGTGATCAGCCTGCTCACCACGGGGCCCACACTGGCCGGCTTGGCGGCGGGCCGAGACGTACCGGCGCTCACGGCCGCGGCAGCCGTGATGTTCGTACCGGCTGGCTGCGCCGTCATCGTGCTGCTGCTCCTGCCGTCATCGTCACGCGCCTGGTTCGCCCGTCACCGCCGCCCACGGCGCTGACGCCCCCGACCTCCCACGACCGACGAGACACCCACGAACACCGCGCACGTAGCGGAGACCCGACGACGCCGGCACTGGTCCAAGGATGAGGCAGAGGCAGAGGCAGAGCGGAATACCCGACAGAAGGCCGCCCGAGAACCAAATTCGCCGCCGATACACCCTCGTGACCGCGACCGACTGATGTCACGTCTTTTTGTCAGTCCCATTCCGTACTCTCAGCCTCGCGTCTACCGCGCAGTGGGGAGATTTCCAGACATCGGCAATGGAGGCGGTCGCGTAACTGAGCATTCCCGCAGTTCCGGTGGCTTCCCCATTCCTCAGCCCCGTCCCATTCTGGACGGCCCATTCCCCCTCGGAGGATCAGTGAGACTACGGTCTCTACTGGCGAGCATCGCCGTGCTCGCCATCACCGCGACGACCGCGTTAGCCGTCGGGGCCCCGGCCCAGGCCCAGGCCACAGCCGCTGCCCCGTCCGTGGCGCAGAACCTCATAGACGAGGTGAACAACGGCACGAAGGTACGCGCCGTTGTCGAGGTCAGGGGCCACGTCGCCCGGGTGGCCGACGCCCTCGAAGCGGCTTCGAGCGAGACCACGGTCATCGACAAGACGAGTTCCAGCGACTTTCTCGTCGCCACCATCGACAAGCCGACCCTCGCCGTGGCCGTGGCCGACGACCTGGTCAGGGCCGTCTACAAGGACGAGTTGAGCAAGCCGGCGCTCGACGTCAGCACCAGGCTGATCGGTTCGGACCAGGCCAACACGGCGGGCTGGACCGGCGAGGGCTCCACCATCGCGATCCTCGACACCGGCATCGATCGAGATCACCCGTTCTTCGCCGGGCGAATCGTGGGCGAGGCATGCTTCTCCACCTCCGACCCCGACCCGCGCTACCAGGCCGACTCGTTGTGCCCCAACGGCCTGCCGTCCCAGACCGGCGCAGGCGCGGCCGACGCCGAGACCGCGAAATGCGTCGTGAACGGCACGATGATGTGCCACCACGGCACGCATGTCGCGGGGATCGCGGCCGGCCAGAAGACCGCGACCGCTCCTTCCAGCGGCGTCGCGCCGGAAGCCGGCATCCTGCCGATCCAGGTGTTCTCCCGGTTCAACGGTCCCATCTGCCAGGAAATGGGCACCTCTGCGCCGTGCTTCCTCAGCTTCACCTCCGACCAGAAGCTGGCGCTGCAGTACGTCGACCAGGTACACGCGGGGCTCAACGTGGTAGCGGTCAATCTGAGCCTCAGCGTAGGCCCGAAACACACGGCCCACTGCGACCAGGACCCCGCCTACGGGGCTCTCAGGTGGGAGATCCTCTGGCTCAAGGACTTCGGCGTGACCACGGTCGTATCGGCGGGCAACGACCAGTACGAGGACGGCGTGACCAGCCCCGCGTGCATCTCCGCGGTGGTGGCGGTAGGCGCGACCGACGACCACGACGCCCCCGCTTCCTTCGGCAACCGCGGCCCCCTGCTCGACCTCTTCGCGCCCGGCGTGGCCGTCGACTCGGCCATGCCCGGCGACACCTTCGGCGTCCTCAGCGGCACCTCCGTGGCCGCACCCCATGTCGCGGGCGCCCTGGCACTGCTCCGGCAGGCCAACCAGAACCTGCCCGGTGAGGAGCTCGTCGAGAAGCTGCAGAACACCGGCAAGAGCATCACCTACAGCAGCGGAGGCACCACGGTGACCACCAAGCGGATCGACCTCGCCGCCGCCCTCTCGCTGAACACCGGCACCACCGGCCAACGGTGAAGCCCCGAGACCACGCCCCCGGCAGTACGCCACTGACAGAGGTCTAGGCGTAACGGCCGTACAGCGGATGCCGGTCACGCTGCGGCGTGACCGGCATCCGCCTTCGGAGCAGAGCGTACGAGGGCTGAGGGCTTGCCCCCGAAAGCCCAGCCCCGAGCAGAGCGAGGGGCCGCACCCTTCGACCCGTCATGAGCCCGGCGAAGGTCCTGACGCCTCGCCGCTGGTCAGGCCGACGCACCCCGACAGCAGGCAGGCGGCCCGCATGTCATGCCCCGCCGGCCTTCCCGGCGGCAGATGGCGACACGATCTCGTTTCCACCTTCGAACGACGAGGTAATGGCGTTCTTCGCCGAGCCACCGCGCCCGCCACCGGCATCTTCGAACTGAGCTCGGACGTATCTCCTCGGCGAAATGCCCATGACGCGCTTGAATACCATGTTGAACGCGTGCTCGGACTACGGCCGCCCCCGAGCAGGAGTCCCCCGGTATGTGTGGCCGAACGTTCCCGGTAGCGGCTCATGTGGCGGTCGTCGCCACCAACGCCGCCCGTACCGACGACTACGTCCGTGACATGCTGCTGACCGCGCTCGACTCTCCCGCCCTCGCCGAACGCATTCACCACGACGGAGGCGATGACGACAACCTCGCCGAGGCCGTACGCGCCGACGAGGAACTGCTGGAAGAACTCGCCCACGCCTGGGCCAGCCGTGAAATCAGCCGCAAGGAATGGATGGCCGCCCGCGCCCCGATCGAACTGCGACTGGACAAGAACCGCGTCCAGCTGGCGAGCCTGTCGCGCACCTCGCCCCTGATCCCTTTCATCGGCACCGCTCAGGAGATGCTCACCCGATGGGAGGCCATGAACGTCTCTCAACAACGCGCGATCGTCGCCGCGGTCATCCGCACCATCACCGTCGCGCCCGCCGACCCGCGCAAGAAGTGGGACCCCGACAGGTTCACCTTCGACTGGATCGCTTAGGCCACCCGGCGGAAGCGCTCCGGCTCGTCCCCGCCGACGAGCCGGAACACCGACGCCACCCGTTCCAACACCGCCAGATCCTCAACCACCGGCGGAAGTCCCTGAGCCATCCGAGATGCCGCCACCCGCGCCCGCATCTCGTCATTCACTCACCCCGCCCGGCGCCCGCACTCGCCGCCACCACACGGCGCCGCTCTACCGGGTCCTCCCCTCGCTGCATACGCTGCTTCCCTTCGCGCTCCTCTCTGTCGATGGACAGGATCAAGGGTGCAGCCAGCAGCAAGGTCAAAGCGACCACCCGACGGGACGCCGTCAAGACGTCCTAGAAATCTCTCGCGGGAGCAAGTCGTCCCCGGCGCGGCGTCTTACCTTCAATGAGACGAAGAAAGATCTCGTTGGTCGCCGGGCCAGAGCCACAGCGAGGGCTGTAGCTCCCGGTACTGCTCGGCGTAGTCCGGGTGCCAAGGGAACCGGCCATGGGGGTCAGGCCACACAACTTCCAGCACCGGAAACGGTGGACGCCGATAGAACGCGATCGCCTGCCCGAAGAACTCTCGATACCACCTCACGTCGACCTGCTTGAGGACCACAGGGTGCCGCGCGATGAGGTCGTGCCGCTCCTGCTCCGCTTCGACAGGCTCCCCCGTAGCGACACCGTCTCCGAGGCGGTTCAGCAGCTCGTGCATGAGATGGATGTCCAGGCCGAACATAGCCAGCTCAGGCGACCGGTAGGTGTGCCACAGGCCGACGGTGTAGGCGAAGCCGGGCCCCAGATCGTCCTCCGGAATCATCGTCACGCTCCAGCCGCGACTCCGGACGTGCTCGACGGTGTGCCGATCCATGGCGTCCCACTCATCGCGGTCCCCGTAGTCATGGCAGACGATGCAGCGACAACCCGGACCATCAGGAGACATAGGCCGTAGCGTACGGGCTCCGCGATCAGCGAAGCAGCCGGACTACGACCTCTGCTACTGGCGATGTCCGACCTCGCCCCAAGATCGAAAGCTACTTTTCTTCTCGCTATCAAGGGCGAGCCTCGCGCGCTTGTCGGCCAGCCGGCCAGGCTGCGGCTCTTCGGCCGGTCCCGGCCGACGCCGCCTACGCGCTTGGGGGCCAACGATCGACCCGCAAACGATGCCAGGGCGTGCGTCTGTCCCGTGTACACCGATTGCAGGCGCAATTTGGGTTTGCGCCGAATATGGTTTTCGTTGCTCTTTAGTCCAGATGTCCTGATTTGAGACGGGATGTCTCTAGGATTACGAAGCTCGTCCCGGGTCCAATTGGCATCGCATAACGAGGGCGGCTATCGGATGTGGTTTGCTGTATGCAACGCGTACAGCAACAGCGCCTCACCGGTGACACCTCGCCGGTCTGGATCTACCGCCCGAGGCAGCCTCGCCCGTCGTCTACGACGCTCCTGACCTTCCCTCATTAACAGAAGTCAGGCGTCAACGGGCTGAGCCCAACACAATCCGCATCCACGAGTAGCGAACTTCGTCGCCTCTCCAGCCGCCGGTGTATGTGTGCTCGGGCAGGTCGGACTGAATGACCTTGTGGACCTGGTAGATGCCGCCGACACAGATCAGCTCGTAGAAAACTGCCTGGCAGCAGCAGGTGTGGTCGATGACTCGATAAGGGCCGCGCGGCTGGTCCTGCCAATCCAGCCGTTTCCGGCTCCGTAGCGCGATACCCGGACAGTCCCCCTCTGGGAACTCCACCAGGTCACGTACCAGCCGACGCGGCCCTCCCTGCACCGCCGTCATCGCGCCGTCGCCCGGCCCGTCTGATCGTCCAGCGCGCCGCAACTCGTCCAAAGTCTCGGCGGCCACCGTCATGCAAGCGCCGGCCACGAGCCCGGCCCGGGTAAGCCGATGACCCCGCCGCGTTGCGTACCAGTCTCCCGGCCTGTCGTCCCCTCGGCTGCGCCAGATCGACCAGCCGGGGAAGCCCGCTACCAGGTCCTCAAGCTCCGTCATGCCTCGCAGGCTACAGAGCCTGTCTATAGCTATGAGCTTCTATGCCTGCCCTGGAGCTACTACCTACAGTTGCCGAGTGATCGACTACGACCCGACGCGACCCAAGTGGGTGCAGATCTACGAGGTCGTACGCGCACGCATCGAGTCGGGCGAGTACCCGCCCCGCTACCTCATCTCCGAGGTTCAGATGGAAGGCGAGTTCGGCGTCGCCCGTGTGACCATTCGCAAGGTGACCGCCAAGCTCCGCGAAGACGGCCTCATCGTCACCACCCCAGGCATGGGCTCCTTCGTGGCCCAGGACAAGAACGAGACCTCCGAGCAGGCATAACCGCCCCCTGGAGGTCTCAGCAATCCCGGCTACTCCTCTGAAGAGGTCGTCAGCCCAGTCGGGCACCAGGCTGAAGGGTCACCTGCGTTGACACCGGTGCCGCCCAGCCCGCAGTAGCCGTTGGGGACTTTGTGAAGGTACTGCTGGTGGTAGCACTCGGTTTCACGCACCAATAGGCGCTATTCCGTGTCCTTAGGGTGTCGAGGTGATGCGTAGGAGCAATGATCGAAATCTGTGGATCTGACGGGAAGGGGTGTACCTTTCCCGAATCATCTGATCATGGTTTCGAGATAGGCCGACGTTGCCGCGTC
>NZ_JACHGN010000035.1 GCF_014202315.1 Thermocatellispora tengchongensis
GCCCGGGGTGCCCCGCCCCCACGCCGGGGCCTAACCCCCCCGCGGCGCACTGGCCAACCCCCACCCCCCCCGGGGGCGCGCGGGGGCCCCCCCCCGGGGCCCCCCCGCCCCACCCCCGCCCAACCAACACCACGACAGCCACAGGAGGCCCTAGCCATGATCCGCCGAGAGCAAGCCGAACTAGCCCGCGACCACGCCCTTAACGCGCGTAGGTCGCTCGAAGCCCACATGTCCCAGTGCCGCACGTGCACCAAGGAGGCGATCCCGTGTGAGCTGGGCGGGATCTTGATGGGCGGTTCGGGCAAGATCTGCCGGGAGGCCGCCGACGCGCTAGCGGCCTACCTCCCGCGTGGTACCGAGGTCGTGTATCGGGGCAAGCGCCGGGAGTACTGGGGGCGTGAGTTCACCGTTGCTGGGCTGGCCCCAAAGACCCCCTGGAGCGGGTACACGCTCCGGGGCAAAGGGGTCCGGCCGTTCATAGCCACGCTGGCGAGCGTGCACCCGTCGAGCCGGGAGTCTCAGCAGCGGGAGCAGTTCGCCGCCGTCAAGCACGCGGTAGAGCAGTGTTGCGCCGTGCTGGCGCGGCACGGCATCACGGTTGATGCGAAGGCCGACCGCACCGACAGCGGCAGCATGCTCGTCACGTGGAGCAGCGCCGAGTACGTCGCAGCCGAGGCGCGTGTCGTGAAGGCGAGCAAGACGGAGGCCGGGCAGTACCTCGCGGCGGCGCTGTACCTCTTGCAGGTCCTACGCGCGGACACCGCGCGGCGCGATTGGGTCGCGGTCGCACGCGCCGCCGACAGCGCGCGGAAGCTTGCCGACCGCGTGCGGAAGCAGGTTGAAAGTGCGTAGCGCGTGACGCCGACAGCGCCGGACCGCCCCGCGCGGACCGGCGCTTTCGCGCACCCCCCGCCCCCCACGGCTGGGGGCCGGCCGGGGCGGAACTCGGCTGTGTACCTGCGGAAACAAGTTGATCTTGTAGTGTGGTGGGGTTCGCCGGGTCGGTCGGGGGTGCCATGTCTGGTCTTGCTTCTGGGGTGTCGGCTGTGTCGGGTGCGTGTGTGGGTCCGTGTAATGCGAGGTCACGGCGGGCGTGGTCTGCTTTCGAGGCGGCTCGTGATGTGCATGCGGATCTGGTGGATGCGTGGGTGCGTGGCGGTGAGGTGGGGGAGCCTCCTGCCGAGCCGGAGGTTCCGGAGGTTCGGTGGCGGCCGGGGGAGCCGCTGGTGTGCGGCCGGTGCCGGGCGACGGTGCGGAACGCGCTGCTGGAGGTGGATGGGTTCGCGTCGCAGTTGGCGCGGGAGGTGGATGGGTTTCGTCCGCCGTCGAGGTGGTCGAGGGTGTCGGGGTCGAGGCCGAAGCCGAATGTGTCGCCGGTGGGGGAGTTGCTGGAGAAGCTGACGGGCGGGCTGCTGGACTTCGAGGATCGGGCGCGGGCGTGGCTGGGGGCGGGGGAGCGGTTGCCTGGGGCGCGGTCAGCGGTGGCGCGGTCGCGTGCGGTGGGCTGGTTGACGGAGTCGGGCCGGCTGGAGAGCGTCCTGGTCCGGGAGGACCTGGTGGGGTTGGTGGAGTTCGCTCTGTCGTGGCGGACGGTGTTGGAGCGGATGGTGGGGGATGAGCCGCCCGCGTGGACGCCGGCCCGGTGCTCGTGTGGGGAGCGGAGGTTCCACTGGGACGTCAAGGCGGGCTTCTACGTGTGCGCGGCGTGTGCGACGCACGTTTCGGAGAGGGAGGCGTCGGCGCGGGTAGAACAGGAGGTGGCTCGCTGATAGCGGTTCTGCTATCGGCTTGCGTCGGGCTGCGGGGTGTGTAACACTTCCGGGCGACGGAGAGACGTGTGCCCTCGGACCGGTCCTGGTTCGGGGGCTTTCCGCTGTTCGGGGGGTGTGGGTGTCCCCTGTGACGGCGAAGGTTGCGGCTGTTCGGCTGGGCCGGGAGGCGGTGACGATCCGTCAGTGGGCGCGCCGGTATGGCGTGCGGGTGCTGGGGAAGTCGGGCCGCGAGGTCGTGTACGACTTCGCTGATCTGGCGACGATCGAGGGCTGTATCTGGCGGGGTGATCCTGTGCCCGAGTCGCCGGAGGGCCGGGATGCGTTGCGGGCTCGGTTGGCGTCGGCCGCTTGAAGTGATCGGGGTGGAGGTCATGGTGGAGCTGCGGAAGCATGCGCGGGTGGCGGGCGCGGAGCGGGAGTCGCTGAAGGCGGACCTGAAGCGTCGGTATGCGGCGGGGGAGTCGATTCGTGAGCTGGCGGCTTCGACGGGCCGTTCGTATGGGTTCGTGCATCGGCTGCTGGTGGAGGCGGGCGCGCTGCTGCGG
Source organism: Thermocatellispora tengchongensis (assembly GCF_014202315.1). Classification (GTDB taxonomy): domain Bacteria; phylum Actinomycetota; class Actinomycetes; order Streptosporangiales; family Streptosporangiaceae; genus Thermocatellispora; species Thermocatellispora tengchongensis. The sequence goes on from NZ_JACHGN010000035.1 coordinate 2,318, forward strand.
CCGCGGGGCCGGGTTCGGCGGGTGAATGCCGGTGCTTAGGTGAGGTGGCTGGCGAGATAGTTCACCAGAATGCCCACGGGCACGGAAGCGAGGCCGCCGGTGATGAGGAAGAGTACGTTACGTAGACGCTCGGTCCGTGTTTCCCCAGGGACTTCAGACGTGAGGATCTCCCGGATCTTCTCCGCCTCGTCTCTGCTGAGCTCGAGGAGTTGCTGGTGTTCCCGAGCCTGGGCGATCAGAGCGTCCCTGGCTGCCTTCTGCTCGTCGATTGCCTGCTGCGCCTGGGCGATTAGCGTTTCACGTACCGCCTTCTGCTCATTGATAGCCTGTTGGACCTTATCCAAGTAGTCAGCGAACTCGTCATACGCCTTCTGGAACTTTTCGGCGCGTCGAGTGATCTCTGTAACAGGGTCGTCCGCCGCGAGCTGATCTCTCCTTCGAGCACGGCGCTCGATGACGAAGAGCGTCGCGGCGCCCACCACGAGGGTGGCCACGATCACGATGGTGGTGCGTAGCCAGGATTCGCTGTCTGCTGCGGACACGATCGAGGCCACGCCCACGAACCCACTGAAGATCCCGAACCGCCAGGAGTTCCGCTCAAGCGGCTCGCGGTCGCGGGGCTGTTCGCTCATCCTTGTATTGCACAGCATCGTCAGATGGCGTGCCACCGTTGTGATCAGACCGCGATCGGCAGAGGCTATGGCGCGCAAGGTGCGCGCTGCGGCTTAGCTGATGCTGTTGACCCAGATACCGATGGGGATGGACAGGGCAGCGGACACGAGCACGCCGGCGAGGAAGAAGCCCCATTCGCGTCGCAGTTCGGCGCGGATTGTTTCCTTGGTTTCGCCGGTGAGGATCTTCCGGATCTTCTCGGCATCTTCCTTGCTCACAGAGAGGACTTGTCGCTGTTCTTCGGCTTGGGCGATGAGAGCATCACGGGCGGCTTCTTGGGCGGCGAAGTCGCGCTGTAACTCCTGCATGAGTGTGGCCGCCTCGTCGAATGCTCTGTTGACGCGCCGGATGCGGCGGCGAAGTACCTCGACAGGGTCTTCTTCTGCTTGCCTCAGCCGTTCCGAACCCTCAAGTATGGACGATGCAAGCCCGTATGACAGCAACGCTATCGGCGTGGCAACCAAGACGGCGTGCTCGATCCTGTTGAGGACCATCCATATGGCGAGGCCAAAGGGGATCGCTGCTGCGGCAGCGACCAAGAGCGTGTAGAGCTTTCGGCGGTGCATTTGTTCATTGCAGCGCAGTCGGTTTATGGCGCACTGGTGCTGTGATCGGATCGCTATGTTGCAACAGAAGCAAGATCGCTAATACAGGAACATAATTCAGGTTATGTTCCGCTCCCCGTGTGTTACCGTCGCGAGAGATCAACTCCCCTCGTGAAAGGTGCTCACGTGAGCAACCACGGAAGCGACCGGCTCCGCTCGGCCGTTCCCCTGGCACTTCCCGGCGAAGAAGTCCGGTGCCCGAACTGCCACGCCACTCTCGCGCAGTGCGACGACAGCGGGTGCGGCCAGCGACGCAAGCCCGGCTGGCGCATCGCCCACCTCACGGGCCGACCCGACGAGATCCCCACCCCCGAGGACGACCGGGCCGAGGAGGACGAGGCGGGCGACGATTGATGTACACCTCGCGCATCATGGCCATCGACCCGGCCGGCTGCGGCTGCACCGAGTGCAGCACCAGCGACGGCCAGAGCGTCCCCCTAGACCAGGCCACACCCGATCACATCGTCGGCATGCTGGTCCACGAGCTTCCCGCGAACCGCACGGGCGAGGACGTGTTCGACCTGGCAGTCCATTGGGACCTCGACGACGGACGCAGCATGACCGAGGTCCGGCCGGGCCGAATCACCGTGACCACGCCGGACGGCCGCCGCTGGGAGCTGACCGACATCAGCGACTACCGGTGGGCGGTGAGGTACCGGTGAGCGACCTCGCCGCGCTGGCCGGCCTGGGCATCCTCGTGGCGCTGATGTGCCCGTTGGCCGCGCGCGTTGCGGACGGTGCTCGCGCCGAGCTGTACGCCTGGCAGGAGAATCGGGCCGCGCGTCGAGGCGGTGAAGGTCGGTGACGGACGAGCTGGTCGAGGCGCCTCGCGGCGACCTCGCGCTTCCGCTCGACCTGCCGCCGCTCGTCGTGGAGATCACGCAGATGTGGCTGGAGACCCGCCGGTCGCCGAACACTCGAGAGGCGTACCGGCGCGCGATCCGGCTGTGGTTCTCCTACTGCGAGCGCACGGGCCTGGATCCGCTGGAGATGTCGGTGCGGCACGCCGAGCTGTACGCCCGGTGGATGGTCGAGAGCGCCGACCGGACGCCGACGCCGAAGACGATCGCGCAGCGGATGTCGGCGGTGTCGGCCTGGTACAAGTACCTGATCAAGAACGACGCCGCCCGGTTCAACCCGTTCGCGGAGGCGGACCGGCCGACTATCCCTCGTCGGCACTCCGAGACGACGGCGTTGACGGAGGACGAGGCGCACACCTTGGTCCAGGCCGCCGACAAGGACCATGGTCGGGAGAGGTTGCGCACCGCGGCGCTGATCCGAATGCTGGTCCAGGTCGGGCTGCGCATCACGGAGGCGGTGGGTGCGGAGATCGACGACCTGGGATTCTCGCGGGGCTATCGGACACTGCGGCTGACGTTGAAGGGCGGCAAGCCGCACTTTCGGAAGCTGCCGGTGGAGACGGTGTACGCCCTGGACCAGTACCTCGAGGAGCGGGCGAGCCGGGCCGGGGTGGAACTGCGGGACCTTCATGGGCCGCTGTTCGCTACCGGCTCGGGCCGGCCGCTGCCGCGCGAGAAGGCATGGGAGTTGGTGCAGCGGATCGCCCGCCAGGCCGGGATCACCTCGAAGGTGACGCCGCACACGCTGCGGCACACCTGGGCGTCGATCGCGGAGGCGCGGGGTGCGAAGCCGCGCGAGATCCAGGAGGCCCTGGGCCATGAGTCGTTCGAGACGACCCTGATCTACCTGCATTCTCGCGACCAACTGGAGAAGGACCCATCGCAGTTGGTGGCGTCGGCGGTCGAGTAGGAGGTCGGCGTGCCCAGGTCGAGATCGAGCGCGATGGACAAGGCAGCGTGGGTGCACCGTTGCGGCGAGATCAACCTGGGCACGTGGACTGAGCGTGCGGTTTGCGGTGGACCACGCCGAGGATGTCGAGCAGTACCGGCTGGTCCGCCTTTGGTGATGCGATGGGGGCGTGAGCGGTCCCTGCCACACGGCGGTCCGCCAAAGGCGGGGCACGTCTACCGGCCAGGTCCATGAAGTCGCAGCGGGCAGAGTATGCCGAGCTGATTAACAGCGTCCCACGACAGGCTCAGCAGATGTTCAAGTGCCCCATCTTCTCCACTCTGTGGTAACGGGACCAGCCCCGCAGTCCCGGTGTACTGCGGGGCTTATACGCGTCAGGCGTTGTCGCCGTCGTCGCTCTTCCCGGTACTTGAGAAGATCGCCTTAGCCCATTCCACAAACCGGTCAAGCACTTCCAGTAGCCAATCGCGTCGGTCCTTCGAGAGGGCGACGGAGAGAGCTAGCGCTGGCACGAAAGCCAGCACTGCCACCATCAGCGGCAGCGCCATTAGGGCTGCGACGATCACGCGCAGCCACAGAGGGAAACCAGACATCGAAAGGTCCTTGCACCGACAGAGACGTCTTCAGGAGTGGTCCTGAAGTACCTCCTAGCCAACCGTCCCCACGGATGCGGAGACGGGACGTGCTCGCGTGATCCTGAAATCGCTGAATCCTGTGATCCTGAGTTCGCTAGCGCTTGATCGTTACGTTCGTTAGCTACGTGATCGGGAAGATGAGTTGCAGCGTTCAGTACGGGATCGTTTGAGACGTGATGCGGCGGGTGCTTGTGTCGATGTGTTCGCGATGAGGAGGCTATCGGCATCTCTACGCCGAGTTGCTGAAGGAGAGTGTACACCTCCCTCGTTCGCGGGATGGGCGACAGAGGTGAAGTTTAAGACGTACTCTTTGCGGCCTTGATCCAGCTAGTGAACTCTCGGACTAGTTCCAGGATGAACCCGCGACCCGACTCGCGGAACGGCAGGTACAGCCACACGGGAAGTGACAGCAGGATGATCGCCAGCAGCGGAAGGATAAGTAGGGCGACGATAAGAGCACGTTGCCACCGCGGCAGGGGCATAAGCATGGATGAGTCCCTAAGACGACACGAAAACAGAGGGAAAGCCCACGCATTACAAGCGTGGAATGAAACCCGCGCAGACACTGCGCAGGGAAATTCCGCACGACAAGGCGTGCGGTTGAAGGGAGCTACAACGACGTCAAACGATCGCTAGTAGATGCGTTAGCCCGGAGTTCACTGGTCTAGAAGCTGCGTCGTGTCTCATGCGAGTTCGTGTCGTCTTAGAGATCGTGAGGCAGGGTTCACAGGTCTTACTGCAGGGCGTTGATCTAATTCGGCGTCGAGTCCTTGTCGATGGTCCCTTGGAACCGGTGAGTAGAGAGTACACCCGTGGCGCAGGGTGCGTGGTCGGGATCCCCTTAACTTCTGTCGTGGTCCTGCGGAAATAGCGGATAAACGGCGTATCTAGCGACAATCCACCTCTAGGGCGCTTGTGGTTGCAGTCGCATGCGGCCCCTGACCTACTCGTACCATTCAGCTCATCGCGGAGGTTGCCGTGCCCGCCATCGTCCCCCAGGCGTACCGCATGGTCCCGCTCGGCGACCTGGAGCCGCACCCCGACAACCCCCACAAGGGCGACGTGGATGTGATCGCTGAGTCGATCGAGAAGAACGGCTTCTACGGCACGGTCCTGGTCCAGAAGTCCCGGATGAGGATCATCGCCGGTGAGCACCGCTGGCGCGGCGCGAAGGCCAACGGCCTGGACAAGGTGCCCGCCCTGCTCATTGACGTAGACGACAAGACCGCCACGCGGATCATGCTCGCCGACAACCGCACCGCCGAGTTCGGTGCGTACGACGACCAGGCCCTTGCCGAGCTCCTGCGCGGTCTGGACGACCTCGACGGCACCGGGTGGACAGAGCAGGACCTCGACGACCTGGCCGAAGCGATCGCAGCCGACAACGCCGCGGTGGCCCTCGCCCCCGGAGGAGCCCCGGCCCCGGGCGGCGGCCGCGCCGATCAGGCCGGGACCGGCGCTCGCGCCGAGGAGGAGCTGCCTGAACCGGGAGACGCCGAGACCCACACGCGCCCTGTGGTGTGGGGCGTGGTGGTCACCTGCGACAGCGAAGCGCAGCAGGTGCAGCTCCTCGACCAGCTCGCCGGTCAGGGCTGGAACGTCCGCGCCCTGATGTAACCCCTGCCGCCACTACCCCTTGAAAGGTCGTGCTGTGCGAGCCGAGATCACGGTATCGGCGCCGGTCCATAAGACCGCCCGCGTGCTGCAGCTTCAGGGCCTGTTCGACGTGCCCGTAGAGGAGCGGCTGAGCAACTCCTGGCACATGGACGTGCCGATCGAGGAGCGGCCGTGGAGCGTCGGAATGATCGTCGGCCCTTCGGGGGCCGGTAAGACGACTATCGCGCGTCACCTGTGGCCGGACCTCGTCGTCACGTCCCACACCTGGCGGGATGACCGGGCGTTGGTGGACGACTTCCCCGAGGGCATGTCCATCAAGGACATCGTGGCTCTGCTGGGCGCAGTCGGCCTGTCATCGCCGCCGGCGTGGCTGCGGCCTTACCGCACGCTGTCGAACGGGGAGGCGTTCCGCGCGTCGATCGCGCGGGCGCTGGCCGAGTCGGGCGACCTGGTCGTCATCGATGAGTTCACGTCGGTCGTGGACCGCCAGGTCGCGAAGGTCGCCAGCCACACCATCCAGAAGGCTGTACGGCGCGGCGGCCGCCAGTTCGTCGCCGTGACCTGCCATTACGACGTGCTGGAGTGGCTGCAGCCGGACTGGGTGCTGGATGTGTCCACCGGCTCGTTTGAGTGGAGGTCGGTTCAACCCCGACCGGCACTCGAGTTCGAGATCCGGCCGGTCGATGGACGGCTATGGCCCGTCTTCGCACGTCATCACTATCTGAGTACGCAGCTCCACGCCTCCAGCAAGAAGTTCGCCGGGTTCATCGACGGCGAGCCTGTCGCGTTCCTGGCCTACAGGCACTTCCAGCATCCCCACACACGCAACCTGAAGATGGAGCACCGGCTGGTGGTTTTGCCCGACTATCAGGGGCTCGGCATCGGGAGCCGGTTCTCCGAGTGGATGGGGCAGCGCCTGTATGAAGAGGGGTTCCGCTACCGGTCGGTGTCCAGTCACCCGGCGCTGATCGCGTATCGGAGCGCGTCGCCGAGATGGCGGATGATCAAGGGCCAGACGAAGCTCGGCACCCGCTCCAAACACGAGTGGATGCACACGCACACGCTCGACCCGCGCCGGCTCGGCGTCGTGTCGTTCGAGTACGTGCCGCCGCGTGTCTAGGCGGCGAACGCCTGCTCCCACCCGGCCGGAGCCGGCCGTAAACCGAGCGCTCCAATAGCGGTCATCGGCCTGACCGCTGGCTGAGCGTCGGCGAGCAACCAGTGATTCTCGCCGAGTCTGGCCCACGGCGACGGGCTGTCCCTGCGGATGTCGGTGAGATTCACCGATCCGAGGATCACGCCGTGCAGTAGCGGCCCTTCGAGGGCGACCCCAAGCTGCTCCATCAGCTCGAAGCCTTCGGCGTCGGTTTTGCGGCCCGCGTGGATGAGGAGCCCTCCGCGGTACCGCGTGGTCCAGGGCCGGTTCTCCACGTCCTTGATGCCCGCGACGATCAGCGCCGCCCAGGGCTGCCGGACGGTCAGCATCCGCATTTGCCGCACCCGAGAAGCGTAATAGATCAGGAGTTCCCCTCATGGTTGTCAGCAAGGCACGCCAGGTCGAGATCTCCCAGCGCCGCTACCAGGCCGTGCAGATGCGGATCGCCGGGGTGTCGCCCACGGTCATCGCTGAGCGGCTGGGCTACTCGGGTGCAGCGTCGGTGTCCAAGGACATCGACCGGGCTCTGCAGAAGGCTGCCAAGCAGGAGCAGATGGCGTCGGAGCAGCTTCTCCGACTGGAGATCGATCGCCTCGACCGGATCATGGCGTCGCTGTGGCCGAAGGTTATCAAGGGCGAGGTCAACGCCTGCGAGACCGCGCTGAAGTGCATCAACCGGCGGGCGAGCCTGCTCGGCCTGGACCTGATCAACAGGCAGGGCGTCGCTGACGGGGACATGGCGTCGCTGCTGGGCAACCTGCTGCTGCAGCTCCAGCAGCGGCACGCCATCCCTGACCCGGACACCGACACGATCCTCGACGCCGAGGTCATCCACGAGATCGAGCCGGGGGACGACCTGTGAGCACGCCGGCGCCGAGCCCGCTCACGCTGTCGCCCAAGCAGGAGAGGTCCATAGCGGAGTCCACGGCCCGCCTGAACATCTGGTCGGGCGCGATCCGGTCGGGCAAGACCATCGCCAGCCTCCTGCGCTGGCTGATCTACATCGCGCAGGCGCCCCGTGGCGGTTCGCTGGTGATCGTCGGGAAGACGAGCGACACGATCGCGAGAAACGTCTTTGATCCGCTCACGGACCCGGCGATCACCGGCCCGGTCGCGCGCCGCATCATCTACACCCGCGGCGCCCCGACCGCGAACATCCTCGGCCGCCGCGTCGAGATCATCAGCTCGAACGACGCCCGGTCGGAGAACCGGCTGCGAGGCATGACGTGCGCCGGCGCCTATGTCGATGAGGCGACGCTGATCGAGCGTGAGTTCTGGGACCAGCTCCTCGCCCGTCTCAGCGTCAAGGACGCCAAGCTGTTCGCCACAACCAACCCGGACGCGCCGAACCACTGGTTGAAGCGGCAGTTCCTCGACCGGCGACACGAGCTGGACCTGCGGCACTGGCACTTCACGTTGGACGACAACAAGGCGCTGGACCCCGCCTACGTGAAAGCGCTCAAGGCCGAGTACCAGGGTCTTTGGTACAAGAGATTCATTCTGGGGCAGTGGGTCATGGCCGAAGGCGCGATCTACGACATGTTCGACCCGGACCGGCACGTCGTGGACGTGTTGCCGCCGATGGAGCGGTGGCTGACGCTGGGGATCGACTACGGGACCGTCAACCCGTTCGACGCCATCCTCGTCGGCGTGTCCACCCCGGACAACACCGGCCAGAGGCGCATCTACCTCGCCAGCGAGTTCCGATGGGACTCTCGCGCGGAGCGGCGGCAGCTCACCGACGCCGAGTACTCGCAGAAGCTCACCGACTGGCTAGACAACATCCCCGACACCTACGGCCCTGGCACCCGCGGGGTGCGGCCGCAGTGGGTGGTGGTGGACCCCTCCGCCGCGAGCTTCATCACCCAACTCCATCGCGATGGCTTCACCCCAACCATGGGCGACAACTCCGTCAACGACGGCATCCGCACCGTGTCGAACCTGCTGGGAGCGGACCACTTGCGGGTCCACCGGTCGGTGTCCGGGTTCCTCGACGAGGTCGGGTCGTACGCCTGGGACGACAAACGGGCGGAGAAGGGCGAAGACGTCCCCGTGAAGGTGGACGACCACGCCTTGGACGCCACCCGGTACGCCCTGCACACCACTCAGGCGGCCTGGCTGCCGCTGTTGCAGCCGGTCTTCTGACCCACGAACGCGCACCCCCCGATCTGTGGCGGGCTGAGGGGTGCGCCGCTCCGCACGTCCCACCCACGTGCGTCGAGCACATGGCGCGGTCCTGGCCCCGTAGTTGAGGGGCTGCGCGGCCGGGACCGCGCCTACGCCACGTCGTGCATTTCACAAGCGAAAGTCGGGGCCATCCGGACCGGGTGGCCCTTCTGCATGTCCGGGAGGGGCACACGATGCGGGACAACGGGCGACTGACCGAGGGCCGACACCTGGAGGCCGGCGTGGGCCGCCGCGACGCTGCCCAGTGGCGCTGCCGCTGGAAGCTGGAGAAGTTCCACGGGTCCGACACCGGCCCGGGCGCCAAGCCGTTCGAGGTGATCGAGCGTGAGGGCAACGCTCTGATGTACGGCGGGGTTTCCGCGCTGTGGCACCGCCTCACCGGGGGAACGGCCGTCACTGCGTTCGACGCGGCCAACGCCCGGATCGGCGTCGGTGACGGCACCGCCGCGGCAGATCCGGTGCAAACCGATCTGCAGGGCACCAGCAAGCTTCGCAAGGGGCTGGACGCCACCTACCCCCAGCACGCGGACGGCACCGGCGCCGCCGCCAACGCGGTGACGTTCCGGGCGACCTTCTCGACCAGCGAAGCGAACTTCGTGTGGTCCGAGTGGGGCATCTTCAACGCCGCGTCCGGCGGCCGGATGCTCAACCGCAAGGTGGAGAACCTCGGGCAGAAGACCAGCGCTGCGAGCTGGGTCTTCACGGTGCAGCTTTCCCTGGCCTGAGCCTCAACGCGACTGCCTGACGGGGAGGGGGCCGCGTCGTGGCGACCATCTTGGAGGACTTCGAGGACGCAACCCTCAACCTCACGATCACCGGGACCTGGGCGCGGGCGTCCGGGACGGCGGCTGCAGGCACGTGGGCGCTGAAGGCCGCCACCATCGGCGCGGAAGAAGCGACCGACGCCATAGTGACCGTCCCGCCCCAGGCCACGTCACTGAGCTTCTACTACCGGGTGTCGTCCGAGGCGGACTACGACCTGTTTCACGTCCTGGTGGACGGCACGGAAGTGCTTGTCGACTCGGGCGATGTCCCCTGGACGCAGACCACGATCGACGTGACCGGCGCGTCGCAGGTGACGTTCCGGTACGACAAGGACGGCTCGGTCAACGAGCTGTCGGACACGGCGTGGATCGACCAGTTGTCGTTCACCGTGCCCGACACGGGAACGCCCAAGAACTCCACTGACGGCGGCACGCTGGTGGAGACGACTGGTGTCGTCCAGGTGCCGGAGATCGCCAAGGCCAGCAGCGACACGGGACACCTGGGCGAGACGCGATGGGTGGGCGAGCCGCAAACCGTCCCTACGCCGCCGTCTATCCGTTCGACCTCAACCGCGACCTCCGGTGCCGCGGCCTACACCATCAACACGCCAGCCGGTGTCGTCGCCAATGACGTGCTGATCGGGCTCCAGGCAGCGGACCGCGGGTCCACCGCGAACATGACAACCCCAACCGGCGGCAGCGCATGGGAACTGCTCGACTCCCTGGACGCGACCACCGGAGAAGGAGTCATCCAGGCGATCCGGGTGTGGTGGAAGCGCGCCAGTTCATCCGAACCGGGCTCCTACACCTTCAACCAGCGCAACGGCTCCGATGGCGTCTGCTTGATCGCCGCGGTCAAGGACGCATCACTGTCGGCGACCCCGCTGATCGCACGTTCGACGCAGGGCACCAACCAGAACGTCACCACGCCGGGCATCACCCCGTCGTCGGGGAACGACCTGGAGCTCCGGCTGGTTGCGGCCTACCCGCAAAATGCCGCCTTCACCCTCACCCCGCCGGCCGGACTCACCGCCCTGACCAGCATCCAATCGCGGACCTACACCGCCGCGGCGGCGGCAGCCAGGATGTTGCAGTCCAACACGGTCACTGATCCGGCGGACTTCGTCGCCTCGGTCAGCTCGTTACTCTGGCGGGTCGGCGTCACTGTGGCCGTCGCCCCGGCAGTCACGGGACCGCCGCAGGTGACGCAGACGGCGTCCGACTCGGGCGCAGTGGTCGAGTCGCCCACGGTCACCGTCCAGCCGGACGGGGTTCCCACGTCGGCCAACGACGTTGGAGCCCTGACCGAGACGGCGGCGGCCACGGCCGACCTCGCCTCGTCGGATGTGGCCGAGCTGGGCGAGGCCGCAGCCATCGACGCCGCGCCGGGCAGCTCCGACCAGGCGGCGGTGACCGAAGCGTCGATGCTGATGGTCGGCTGGGGCGGCGCTGACCAGGCGGCCCTTACTGAGGTCGCCCAGGTGGACGTGGACGTGACCGCCGCCGACACGGGCACGCTGGCCGAATCGGTGGCCATCGCTGAGACGGTCGGTCCGGTCGCTGGCGACCACGCGACGCTGACCGAGGCCATCGCGGTGGAGGTCCAGGCGGTGGTCGCAGACGTCGGTGCCCTGACCGAGTCGGCTGACGTGGCGGTGCTTAAGGACGCCAGCGACTCCGCGCAGCTCGTCGAGTCAGCCACGGTCGGCCTGTCGGTGTCCGACAGCGCCACGCTCGTCGAGTTCACGCAGGCCGAGGTGTCCGTGACGGCGGCCGACAGCGTGGTGCTCACCGACCAGGCCGTGGTGGAAGCCCCGCGGTTCGCCACCGATTCGGCAGTCCTGGTCGAGACGGCAACGGTGGCCACCCTCGGCCGGGACGTCTCTGGCCTCGGCCCGATGTACCGCCGCTGGTCGGCGGGTTCCCCGTACCGCAGGCACTCCGCTGGTGAGCCGCACCGCGCATGGGGCGCGGGCTCACCGCGAACGTAGGGAGGACCGCCCATGGAACCGATCTCCTCCCTATCCAGGGAGTTTCTGTACATCCCCGTCAAGGGCCCGTCCGGTGGTGAAGGCGTCGAAGTCGCCTTCACCAACGAGGACGGCGAACCGACCGAGACGGACTGGCACGACGCCACGTGGGACAACGTCACCGCCGCGGGGGCTGACGCGAAGATCCTCGTCGGTCCCGGCGAGGGTGCTGTGTCGCTGCCTGAAGGCACCTACCGCGCATGGGTCCGCGTGACCTCTTCCGTCGAGCAGCCGGTCCTTCCGGGCGGGCTGGTCCCCGTCATCTGAGGAGCCACTTTGTACCGCATTCCTGTTACCGGCGACATCGTTCGGTACCGAGGCAAGCAGGGCCTCCACGCCGTCCGCGCCGCGATCGTCACGGCGGACGTGACGACCTTGGATCCCCGCGGTGTCGAGGTCGGCGCGGTACCTGCGCTCGACGACGCGTTCCACGTCCACCTGTGGGTCTTCACTCCAGGCCAGCTTGGCGGGTTCCACGAGTTCAACATCCCGCCCGGCGAGGATCCGGGCACCTGGCACTGGCCGGTGGCCACCGGATGAGCGATCAGACGATCACCTGGCGACAAGCCGTGTCCCGTGCGGCCGAAGTCTTGGAGCGCGCTGACTGCGAGCCCAACACGGCGATGGTCGAGGCCAAGGTCGCCATCGCCGAGGGCTGGGTGCAACTGGCTATCGCCTTGTCGGAGATCGAGAAAACGTGAACAGGAGGGTGGCCGATGCCGCTTCCCGAGCGTAATCAGGAGTGGCCGCCGCCTGCGATCCGACAGGAGATGCGGCTGTACGACACGCACGGCGCCTGGTACGCCGGCGACCCGGACCGGCTGGCCGACGTGTACGGCGGTAACAAGCCGGTGCCGATGGTGGGGACGGACCCGAAGGGCTGGGACCGGCCGATCACCCGTGCGGGGGGTTACTTCGGTCGCATGGTTCGCTACTTCTGGGGGACGCCGACGCCGGCGGCGCAATCCCGGGCGACGAAACTGCACGTCCCGATTGCGGCCGACATCGCGGCGACCAGCGCCGACTTGCTGTTCAGTGAGCCCCCGACGCTCAAGGTCAAGGGCAAGAAGGGGCAGCAGCGACTCGATGCAGTGATGCACGAGGCGGGCGTGTACGGCTCGCTGCTGGAGGGTGCCGAACTGTGTGCCGCGTACGGTGGGGTGTATCTGCGGGTCGGCTGGGACACGACGATGGCGGATTACCCGGTGGTGGACGCGCTGCCGCCGGACGCCGCCGTGCCGGAGTTTCACAACGGCAGGTTGAAGGCGGTCACGTTCTGGAAGGTCGTGCACGAGGACGACCGGTCAGGCGAGGTGTGGCGGCACCTGGAGCGGCACGAGATCGGCAGAGTGTTCCACGGCCTCTACCAGGGTGACGAGGACCATCTGGGCATGCAGGTGCCGTTGGAGGACCACCCCGTGACCGAGGAGTTCGCCGCGCTGGTGGACGAGGACGGCGGGTTCGACAGCGGATACGAGCGTGGCCTGCTCGTCGATTACGTCCCGAACATGCGGCCGCACCGAACAATCCGGGGCACGGCCATAGGCCGAAGCGACTACGCAGGCGTCGAACCGCTGATGGACGCCCTGGACGAAACCTGGACGAGCTGGATGCGCGACCTACGGCTCGGCAAAGCCAGGATCATCGTCCCAGAGGTGTACCTGACGACCACCGGCCGCGGGCAGGCCGCGGCGTGGGACCCCGACCGGGAGATCTACAGCGCGCTGGGCGGCATGCTGCCGTCGCCGACCAACCCCAGCAACATGATCACGTTGAGTCAGTTCTCGATCCGGGTGGCTGAGCACGCCGAGACGTCGAAGCACCTCATCTCGCAGATTCTGCGCGGCTCTGGGTACAGCGTGCAGAGCTTCGGTGAGGGCGGCGACGGGCAGGCCCGCACGGCGACCGAGATCCACATGCAGCAGAACCGGTCGTACAGCACTCGGGGACGGAAGATCGGCTACTGGACGCCGCGCTTGGCCTGGTTATCGGAGGCGATGCTGGCCGTGGATCACGCCGTCTTCGGTACGAAGGTCGTGGCCGAGCGGGCGATGGTTGAGTGGCCGGACGGCGTCATGCCCGACCCCGAGTCGATGGGGCGGACCCTCGACATGCTGAACCGGGCGCAGGCCGTCAGCCTCGACACCAAGATCCGGTGGGTTCACCCCGACTGGGACGACGTGCAGGTGGAGGCCGAGAAGAAGCGGCTGCGTGACGAGCTTGGGCTGAATGTCCCGGACCCGGCGACGCTGACCGAGATGTTCGTCCCTGACGCGACCGGCGAGGACTGATGGCCGTCACTCCAGCCGGGGCGATCGAGGCCGGTCTGGAGCAGGCGCGGCTGATCGCGGCCATGTACGCCGACGCTGAGGCGGCGCTGCTGGAGCGGATCGCCGCGCGGGTCGGCAAGGACCTCGACAACGACGACGGCGACGACTGGGCGGCCAAGCGGCTCGCTGAGGTGACTCAGCTCCGAAAGGAGGCCGAGTCGATCGTTCGCCGCCTGGAGGCGGCCGCGAAGGCGGCCGCGCAGCGGGCGGTGCTCGACACGTGGGCCGAAGGCATGGATGCCGCGGTGCGCGGCGCGGTGCTACAGGTTGCTGACGTGAAGCTGCGCAAGCGGCTGGAGCGGGTGCTACAGGACGCGAAGAACCTCGGCGCCAAGCAAGGCATCAGCGCCGGTCAGGGCGTCGCCGAGCTGGCCGCGCAGGCGGTCAGGCTGGTCACGTCGGTGCGTGAGGGTGCTCTGCGGGCGGTGGACGACATTTACCGCAACGTCATCGCCGAGACGGCCGGCCGGGTGCTGGTCGGCGCGGAGACACGACGCGAGGCCGCGCAGCGGGCGCTCGACCGGTTAACGGCGGAAGGTATCAAGGGGTTCACCGACTCGGCTGACCCGCCCCGGACGTGGACCATGGCCAGCTACGTCGAGATGGCCATGCGGACCGCGACCGCGCGGGCGGCGGTGGACGGGCACCTGTCCACGCTGCGCGATGCGGGAATCAACCTGGTCAGCGTGTCACGGCTGCCGTACACCTGCGACCGGTGCGCCCGCTGGGAGGGCGAGGTGCTGGCCCTGTCCGGTACGGCGGGGACGCGCGTGGAGGAGAACCCGGCAACAGGGGCGCAGGTGTTCGTGCAGGTCGCTGGGACGGTCGCGGAGGCCCGACTGGCGGGCCTGCTCCACCCGAACTGCGGGCACAGCCTGAACGCCTACCTTCCCGGGGTGTCCAGGCCGGCGCCAGTCGTACGGACGGACACGACGTATAAGGACTCGCAGCGGCAGCGGTACCTGGAGCGGAAGGTACGGCAGCACAAGCGGCGGGCAGCGGTCGCGCTGGACGATGACGCTCGCGCGAAGGCCGACGCGAAGGTGGCCGCGTACGAGGGGCAGCTTTCGGAGCTTACGGCGGGAGCTGACCTGCAGCGGAAGCTTCAGGCGGCTCGGCGGCGGGCGGCGGCCGCGCGTGACGAGGACGCGCGGGCGAAGGCCGAGAAGAAGGTGGCCGAATACGAGCAGCAGCTTCGGGTCCTGCCGAAGGTGACGTCACTGCGTCGCAAGAAGAGCCGCGAGCAGGCGGATGCTCCGCCGAGGGATCTGGAGAAGCTGACCGACAAGCAGCTCGCCGAGCAGGCCAGCAAGTTCGCTCACGACGAGGAAGTTCTGGCGCGGCTTGAACAGGAGGTTAAGCGCCGCGATGAGGCCGCCGAGACCGCGCGGAAGGCCGCTGGTCCCGCCGCGCAGGACGACCCCATCGCCGCTTTGTCGGAGACCAGCGACATAGGCGAACTCACGGATGACCACCTGACGGCGCTGATGGAGCGGTACCGCGATGACGACGAGGGTATGGCCCGCGTCCTCGACGAACTGGACCGCATCGAGCGGCAGTCGCGCCAGCGCGAGGACTGGTCGTGGAACTGGCGCGAGGAGGAAACCGACGCTGACCGGCAGATCTCCGACCTGATCGCGTCGGGCCGCTACTCCTACATGGAGGCGTACGCCGAGGTGCACGGGCTTGACCCGGCAGAGCTGGAACGGCAGGAGCGGCGGGCGATGTTGGAAGCGGACCGCCGACCGGGCGAGGACATCGACCAGACGGTGCGCCGCCTGTACGCCGAGTGGCTTGACCAGATGTACGAGCGGGCCGAGCAGGCGACGAACGGCTTCATGCTGAACGGCGAAGGTAAGGCTGCCGGGATCAACGAGCGGTCGCTGTTCTCCGGGCCTGCCTCGCGCGCCCGCAAGTACGCCTCGGAGGAACTGCTGCGGTTCTGGCAAGACACGCCGAGGCTGACGCTCACGGAGTTCCGCGCCCAGTGGCTCGGGCGGGAATCCGACCGGCGAGCGGCCGCGCAGGTTCGCGCGGGCGGCGCTGGGAGGGAGTTCGGCGTATGACCATCTCCGAGACCGACCGCAGGGCCGCCATCACGTTCGGCCGCCTGGCCGGCGAGCGCGGCATGCCGGTCACCGCCTGCCCGTACCCGGCGCAGGGCGATGACCGGCAGCGTGCGCTGCGGCTGCTGTGGATGCGCTCGTACGTGCGGCACAGCTCGGGCGAGTAGTCGCCCTTTCTCATGGGCCCGCCAGGCGCGGGCCTTTCCCATGTCCCGACGACACGCTCCAGGAGGGCGATCTCGTCATGCTCGAAAACACCCTGCCGACGACGCCGGGCGCGCTGATCGGCTACCGCAAGGACGGCGTCACCCCGATCTACCTGATCGCCGGTGGCGCGCCCGACGACGAGAGCGGCGAAGGCCAGCCGCAGCAGGAGGAGCAGACTCCTTCGGCTGGGGCCGAGGTCACGCCGCCCGAGCCGCCGGCGGGCGACGACACGGCGGTCAATCCGGACGCCAAGCGAGTAGACCAGCTTCCTTCGTGGGCGCAGAAGCTCATCAAGGACACCCGCGCGGAGGCGGCCGACTACCGGTCCAAGCTGAAGGACGCGCAGAAGGCCGCCGACGATGCGACCGCTAAGCAGGGGCCGTCGCAGGAGGAGATCACCGAGCAGGTCAAGACGGAGTTCGCCCAGCAGATTGCCAGGGCCATCGGCCTTGCGGCTGAGGAGGAGAAGCCGATCGACCCGCAGCAGGTGATCGAGACGCTGACGGCCGAGCGGGACACCACGGCGAAGGAGCGCGACGCAGAAAGGGAGCGGCACCGCCGCGCCCTGATCGAGCTCGCGGTGCACCGCGCAAGCCAGAAGGTCGGTGCGGACCCGGACGCCTTGATCGACAGCAGGTCGTTCCTCAAATCCGTCCGGGACATGGACCCGGACGCCGAGGACTTCTCCACCGCGCTCATGGAGACGATCCAGACGGCAGTGGAGAACAACCCGAAGTTCAAGGCGGCCGCCCAGGCGGGGCCGCCCGCGCGCTCGGGAGGCGAGTTCACCGGCGGGCCTGGTGGACGTCCCGCGAGTTCCGAGCCCTCCATCGACGAGTTCCGCGCCAGGCGTAAGAAGCGTGCCTCGTCTTAGCCGCTGATAGCGGGACCGCTATCGGCAGATCGAAGGAGTGAAAGGCCCGAATGGCTAACACCTTTCTCACCCCCAGCATCATCGCGAAGGCGGCGCTGGCGACCCTGTACGAGACCTGCGTCATGGCGCAGCTCGTCCACCGCGACTATGAGCAGGAGTTCGTCTCCCGTGTCGGCGACACGATCAGCGTCAGGAAGCCGGCGGTCTTCCAGGCGACTGAGTTCAACCGTGCGACCGGCATCCAGATCCAGAACGCCAGCGAAGGTTCCGTGCCGATCACGCTGAATCACTTCGCGGACGTCAGCTTTGCGGTGACCGCCGAGGAGTTGACTCTCGAAATCGAAGATTTCGGGACGCAGCTTCTCAACCCGGCGATGGAGGCGATTGCGCAGAAGATCGACAGGGACATTCTGTCGCTGCGCAACGACATCGTGCAGCGGGTGGGCGTGCCGGAGGCGCCGATCACGGGCGTGACCGGCGACGCGATCCACGCCTACTCCGACCCGAAGACGGCGATCGACGCGCGCAGGGTTCTCAACCAGAGGAACGTCCCTGCGGCTGACAGGCATCTGGCGGTTGGCCCGGAGATCGAGGCGCTGTGGCTGTCGGACCCGCTGTTCCACCAGGCCGACACGCGTGGCGACACGGACGGTCTGCGTGAGGCGAACCTGGGGCGCAGGGTCTTCGGATTCGACGCCTATCAGACCCAGAACATCGAGGCTCCGACCACGCCTCCGGCGTCCGGTCAGCCGAACACGGAGATCGGCGTCGCGTTCCACAGGACGGCTTTCGCCCTCGTGACCAGGCCCTTGGTCCTCCCGCAGGGTGCCGCGAACGCGGCCGTGGAGAGCTACAAGGGATTTGGCGTGAGGGTGGTCATGGACTACGACATCAAGGCCAAGCAGGACGTGGTCAGCGTCGATTGCCTCTACGGCGTCAAGACCTTGGACGCCAACCGAGCGGTCCTCATCCACGGAGTGGCGGCGTGACGTTCGTCTACCGCAACTCCAACACCGGCCAGGTGGTCGAGGTCGCCGACCGTGACCCCTGTCTGGACATGTTGGACAACTGGCGGATCATCAGCGGGCCCGAGCCCGCCGACGAGTCCGGTCCGGCTTCGGCCGGGCCGGACCGCCCGTCCGAGCACGACAACAAGGCGGCGTGGATCAACTACGCCGTCTCCCGCGGCATGCCCGAGGCCGACGCCAAGTCGCTGAGCAAGGCCGCGCTGATCGAGGAGTTCGGGGAGGCAAACGATGGCGAGGACTGACCTGAACGCCGTCCCGGTGCCCCGTGCGGGGCTGGACCTCACCGCCGCGCTGACGCCGGCCATTGCGGACGGGCACATGTTCGTCCACTCGGAGCGGCGGATGGTGCGGGTGAAGAACGCCAACGCCTCCGCGCGCACGGTGACGGTGCAGATCCCGGCGACCGTGGACGGCCAGGACGTCGTGGACCGGACCTACGTCATCCCGGCCACCAGCGGGGACGTGCTGATCCCCCCGTTCCCTGCCGTCTACCGGCAGGCCAACGGCAAGGTCTACATCGACTATTCGGACCCGGCCGGGCTGTCGGTCGCGGTGCTCGAACTGCCGGTGTAGCCATGGCGTACGCGACCGCTGCCGACTACACGGCATACAGCGGCCAGGACCCGCTGGACGACATCGAACGGCGGTTGGAGCGCGCGTCGGAGCGGATCGACGAGCTGCTGTTCGCCTCGATCTACCCGACCGACGACGCAGGTCTGCCGACGCGGCCCGAGGACGCCGAGGCGATGAAGCGGGCGACGTGTGCGCAGGTCGCGTGGACGATCGCTGTCGGCGATGAGTTCGGCGTGGCTGCCGCGTTCAAGTCGGTGTCGATCGGCTCGGTCCGACTGGAGCGCGGCGGCTCCGGAGACGCGCCACCGGCGCGGTACTCTCCGGACGCCTCGTCGATCCTGCAGCGGGCTGGGCTGCTGCCCGGCTACATCCTCGACGGGAGCGTGTGGTGATGCTGCCCGAGTGGCTGCTGCGCCACAAGGCGACCATCGAACCGTTTCGGGGCGACGGGGCTTACGGCCCTGTTTTCGGGCCCGCGTTCGAGTCCCGCTGCCTGGTGGACGACGAGCGGCGCCTTGTGCGTGACGCACAAGGCGCTGAGGTCGTCTCCGACACCACCGTGTTCTTCCCTCCGGGCACGCTCTGCCCGGAGGGGAGCCGGGTCACCGTCAACGGGCGGGTGACCACCGTCATCACGTCTTTCTCCCGCGACGGCGGCGGGCTGCCGACGCCGGACCACGTCGAGGTGGTGTGCCGCTGATGGTGTTCAACGCGAAGGTCAACCCGGAGGATCTCATGGCCGAGATCCACCGCGCGTCCGGGCGGGGCCTACGCCTCGCCACGGAGCACGTGCTTGCGGTATCCAACCAGCGTGTCCCGCATGACGAGGGCACCTTGGAGCGGTCGGGCACGGCCGTCGTGGACGAGACCAACCTGCGCGGCATCGTCTCGTACGACACCCCGTACGCCGTCGCCCAGCATGAAACCCTCGACTACCAGCACAAGCCGGGGCGCACCGCGAAGTTCTTGGAACTCGCGGTCCGTGAAGAGGCCGAGGTGGTCAAGCTGCTGATCGCCAAGCAGCTCCGGCAGGTGTTCAAGTGAGCGGCTGGACTCGTGACCTGCTGACCGGGGTCGCGGTCCTGCTCGGCGAGGCCGGCGTGGCCACCTGGAACCCTAACGGCATCTACGCCGACGCCGAGATCGCGCTGACGATCGGCGGTCTCCCAGCCAAGCCCGACACGGCTATTGCGCTGGCGGTGTACGGCGTTGGCCAGGCCGGCGACGACGTCGAACAGCCGGACTCCAGCGTGCAGATGCAGGCCCGGTTCCGCGCAAAGGCGGACCCGAGGGTCGTGGACGACCTGGCGGACGGGACGTTCGACACCATTCACGGCCTGGCGAACGTGACGCTCTCGACGGGCGTTCACGTGCTGCTCGCGCGCCGCACGCTGGTCGCTCCGCTTGGCCGCGACTCCAGCGGCCGGTGGGAGCGGGCCGACTCCTTCGACCTGATGGTGCACCGCCCGTCGCCGCATCGCGACGTGTGACCTCACCTTTTCCTGCCGATAGCGGTTCCGCTATCGGCTTCCTGGCATGCCCAAAAGGAGTGATCATGGGGCTGCGTTCCCTGCTTGCGAAGGACTGGAAGCTCGACGTCGGTACCGGGCCCGACCTGGAGAACCCGACGTGGATTCCGGTGAGGGGCCTCACGTCCTTCCAGGAGACGACCGACGACAACACCGAGGATGACTCGGACTTCGACGACGAGGAGGGCTGGGGCGCCTCGGTCGTCACCGGCCGGACCTGGCAGATCGAGGCCGAGGGCCGCCGCAAGCGGACCGACGACGCCGCGTTCACGGCCGATCCGGGCCAGGAGGCCATCCGGGCGGCGGCGCGGAAGGTCGGGTTCGGCGCGAACATCCCGGTGCGGTGGTACCGCCGGGACGGTGCGCCGGACGCCTACAAGGGTGTCTGCACCGTGAGCGAGTTCACCAAGGGCGGCAGTGTGACCGACTTGGAGCCGTTCAACTTCACCCTGCTCGGCCAGGGCGCCCCCGTCGAGATCCCGAACCCGGTGACCACCCCGTGACGACCTTCCAGGACCTCGACGACTTCTTCGACGACTCTCTGCCGCTCCCGGTCGGCGGCAAGTGGTATCGCATCCCCGCCCCTGACGCGGAGGTCGGCCTGCTGTGCCAGCGGCTCATGCACGCCAGCCTGGCGGCGGAGCAGGGCGAGGCGGTGGACGACCCGAAGCTCACCGCGCTCGCCGAGGTCGTGCTGACCGATGACGAGGAGCGCGACCTGTATCAGCGGGTCCTCGGGCCGGTGTTCGACGAGCTGCGCGCGGACGGTGTGTCCTGGCCGAAGATCCAGCACGTCGGCGCCACGGCGCTGGTGTGGGTCGCGGCCGGTAAGGACGCCGCCGCGAAGATGTGGGCCTCGGGCGGCATGGGGGAAGCCCCGGCCCCGAACCGGGCGACTCGTCGGGCAGCGGCGGCGAAATCGACCCGGTCACGGGGCTCCGGGACTACTACGACCCGGACGACGGCCTCTCAGCGCAAGGCCGCACCGTCTCGTGGCAAGACATCCTGAGCCGTTGGGCGCTCGCCGAGGCTGACCTGCACGAGCTGTTCGGCATCGACCTCGGTGAGCCCGGCCTACTGCGCGCCAGGTCCTGGCGGTGGCTGCGCACGAGACTGCACGGCCTGCTGACGTGCGACTCACGCTTGGCCCGCGCCCTCGATCCCGGTGAGGGGCGGCGGTGAAGCCGCGTGTCCTGGACGCGTTCTGCGGTGTGGGCGGGGCTACGCGCGGCTATCAGCTCGCGGGGTTCTATGTCGTCGGCGTGGACATCCGGCCGCAGCGGCGGTACTGCGGGGACGAGTTCGTGCGCGGTGACGCGGTGCGGTTCATCCGCGCTCACGGACACGAGTTCGACTTCATCCACACTTCGCCGCCGTGCCAGGCGCACAGCACGCTGACGCTCGGCACGAACCAAGGCCGTACCTACCAGGAGCTGATCCCGGTTACGCGCCGGGAACTGCAGCGGACCGGCCGGCCGTGGGTCATCGAGAACGTCCCGACCGCGCCTATCAGGCGGGACCTGATGCTGTGCGGCGTCATGTTCCCCGAGCTGGCTGTGCTGCGGCACCGATGGTTCGAGTTCGGGGGCATCCGCGTCGAACAGCCTGCTCACCCGCAGCACCGCGGCCGCGTCGCCGGATATCGCCACGGCGAGTGGTTCGAGGGCCCGTACGTCGGGGTGTACGGCAAGGGCGGCGGCAAGGGTCCGGTGTCGCTGTGGCAGCAGGCCATGGGCATCGACTGGACCAGCGCCCGCCGTGAGATCCGGCAGGCGATTCCCCCGGCCTACACCGAGCTGATCGGACGGGCTGTCCACGCCCAGCTTCCCGCCGCTGGCTTCACCCCCACCCCGAACCCCCAGGAGGTGAAACCCGAGTGGCGCTGAATGTGGGCGAACTGTTCGCCACGATCGACGTCAAGGACCGAGGCACGAGCGTTGTGCGCCGGTTCATGACCTTCATGCGGGACTCCGCGAAGAAGCTCGACATCGACGCGGGCGGGCTCGCCAAGTCGGCCGGCTCGATGGGCGTCCAGTTCACCGCTGCGGCGCTCAAGGCGTCCTCGATGGCGGCCTCCCTGGCGGCGGCCGCGCAGGGCGCGATCGGTCTCGGCGTGGCGCTGGCCCCGGCCGCTGGCATCATCGCTGCTCTGCCGGGCGCGGTCGCGCTCGGGCAGGCGGCGCTGGCCACCCTCAAGCTTGCGCTGCTCGGGGTCGGCGAAGCGTTCGAGGCGGCCTTGGGCGATGACCCGAAGAAGTTCGAGGAGTCGCTGAAGGGCTTGTCCCCGGCCGCGCAGGCGGCCGCGCGTGAGCTGCGCTCGGTCAAGCCTGCGATCGACGGCCTGCGGTCCGCTGTGCAAGACGCGTTCTTCCAGCCGCTGGCTGGACATATCCGGGCGGTCGCGGACGCCGTGGTCGGGCCGCTCCAGTCCGGCATGCAGGGGGTGGCCAGGGAGTTCGGTGCCGCCGCTGTGGAGGTGGCGCGGTTCGCCTCGTCATCGGCCACGGTGTCCGCGATTTCGTCGATCTTTACCTCGCTGCGGTCAGCGGTCGCGGCGATGCAACCCGCGATCCAGCCGCTTCTGGCTGGCTTCCGCGACATCGCCGTGGTGGGTGCCGAGTTTTCGTCTGGGCTGGCTCCTGGCATCGCCGCGGCTGCACAGCGATTCGGTGAGTTCCTGTCCAATGCTGCCGATAGCGGAGCCGCTATTGGCTGGATGCAGGGAGCACTCGACGTGTTCCGGCAGCTCGGCCAGGTCGCGGGCGACGTGGTCGGCATCATCCGGTCCGTTTTCGCGGCAATGTCCACGGGCGGGTCGAACGCGCTGGGCGTGATCGGCCAGATCTTGGACCAGCTCAACGCGTTCCTCTCCTCGGCTGAGGGCCAGAGGATCTTGGTCACGATCTTCCAGTCGTTGGCGCAGGTCGGCAGCATGCTCATGCCGATCTTCAAGGCGCTTGGTGGCGCGTTGGCGCAGGTAGCGCCGCAGGTCGCCAGCATCGCGACCGCGCTGGGTCCTGGGATCGCCGCCGCGATCTCAGCGCTTGGGCCGGCCTTGGCTGCGCTTGGACCCGGGCTTACCACGGTGGCGCAGATGCTCGCGCAGGCGTTCGCGTCGCCGGAGCTGCAGGCCGGGCTGCTCGCGCTGGGGCAAGGGCTGTCGGCGGCGCTCGCTGCGGTGGCGCCTCTGCTGCCGATCGTGGCGCAGCTCGCGGGCATCCTGGGCCAGGTCCTGGGCATCGCCCTGCAGAACCTGTCGGCCGCACTGGGGCCGGTGATCGCCGCTTTGGCGAGCGCCCTGCAACCTGCTCTGGCTGCCGTCTCGGCCGCGTTGGCCCAGCTTGGGCCGCTGATGCAGCCCATCTATGCCGCCTTCGGTCAGATCGCGGCCGCGGTCGTGCAGCAGGTGCTGCCGCCGATCCTGCAACTGATCCCTTCGTTGCTGAATGGGCTGGTTCCTGCCTTTGCCGAGCTGGCACGGGCGACGCTGCCCGTCCTGCCGATCTTGACGGATCTGGCGGTCATGGCGATCCAGCAGGTCCTCCCTGCCCTGGTCCCGATCTTGCCCATGCTCACCAAGCTCGGAGTCGGGTTCGCCCTGTTCGGAGCCAAGGTGGCCGAGGTCGTCGGCAAGATCAAGCCGATCATCGAGGCCGGGGTCGCGGTCTTCCGCTGGATGTACAACACCCTGGTCGGCAACTCGATCATCCCCGACATGGTCAACGCGATCGGCCGCTGGATCGGGACCACGCTGCTCGGCTGGTTCCGTGACCTGCCAGGCAAGATCAAGAGCGCGGTGTCGAATCTGGGTTCGACCGTGACCGGCATCGGACGGGACATCGTCAACGGCATCTGGCAGGGCATCCAGTCGATGGCGGGCACCTTCTACAACCAGGTCAACTCGTTCTTCACCAACATCGTGAAGAACGTGAAGGGCGCCCTCGGCATCAAGTCGCCGTCGCGGGTGTTCGCCGAGATCGGCCGCTTCATGATGCAGGGCATGTCGGTCGGCGTCGATAAGACCGCCGGGCTCGTCGTCTCCTCGCTGAGGAAGGTGGCTTCCCTCGCAGCGAAGACGGCCATGCCAGACCTGTCGGTGCCCGGTGTGACCGTACCGGAAGGGTTCGGCGGCGGCCGTGCTCTGTCGCGGGCGGTGGTGAACGTGACCAACCACTACCCACAGGCCGAACCCACGAGCGTGACCGTGAACCGCGGGCTCCAGTACGTGGGCGCGATGGGGGTGATCTGAGGTGCCGAGCTACTCACTCGACGGGGTGCCGCTCGACCACCCGGCCGGCTGCTGGACGCTGAAGCGGGGCACCCAGCGCAGGCCGCTGCCCGGCGCGCGGGCCGTGAAGGTCAGCGTGCCGGGCCGGCACGGCGACATCCCGGTCGTCGGGCTCGACCTGGAGGCCACGACGATCGGTCTGACCTTCAAGGTCACCTCGGCCACCCCTTCGGGGGCGGACGGCGGCTACGAGCAGATGGAGCGGAACCTGGAGGCCCTGGCGGCGCTTCTGGGGGTGCGGCATCGGCTGATGAAGCTGCGCTATCAGGCAGGAGCCATCGTCCGCGTCGCCGACGTGATGATCACCGCGAACTCCGAGCCGGAGGTCAACACCGGGGCTGCGACCGCGAGGCTCACTGCAGTGGTTGAGGTGCCGGGCGCGCTGTGGCGGGACGAGGCCGACTCCACGTGGGCTGGCGCACCCAACCAGCTCGCCCAGGCGGTGACCACGCTCGCAGGCTCGACCGGGCCGATCATCGACGCGCTGCTGCGCTTCACCGGCCCGGCCGTGCAGCCGTCCATCGGGGACGTTGCCACGGGGGGGTGGGTGCTGCGCCCGGGAGGTCTGCTGGCAGGGGAGCGGCTGCTGATCGACTGTGGCCGCATGCAGGCCGCAAAGGTGACGACCGACACGTGGGACTTGGCCGCCGGGACCGACGTGACGGGAGAGATTGACGCGATTGGCCCTGGCTCGCAGTTCCGTTGGCTGCACCTGACGCCCGCCGTTGCAGTGGCCGATCCTTTCTCCCGCGCGGTGCTGATCTCCACGTCCGCCACGGGCACGAACGCCTCGTCGCAGGTGGAGATCCGCGCTCGCCGCGCCTACCTGTGATCGGTCCTCGCCCTGCTCTGCTCGGCGGCGGCCGTCAGTCGTTCCGCGAGGAGATCGGCGTCGTCGGCGTCGAGTTCGGGCGGCCATACGGCCGGGATCATGATGATGCGGCCGCGCGGAGTCACATGGACGTCGATCGGGGGATGTGAGGTGTGAGTGATCACGATGCAGCCATTGTCGCAGGTCGGCAGTCATACGAGCGACTCCCGACCTGCGCCCTGGTCATCGAGTAGGTTTCTCCGGGCGACGTCAGCCGATCGTGAAGCTCATCACCGCGCCGTACCGCACGAGCACGATCACGACGACCAGGATCAGGATGACGACCCAGGCGAACTGAGCGACTGGCTTCGGCACGGTGACATTGAAGGAGACGCCAAAGAGCTCCACTGCGAAGCCCCTTCCCGCGGGCGTACGCCCGCATTCGCTAGCCAACATGTGGCCGGACCTGGGGCAACCCTGCACGATGGACGCTACACTGGAGCTGTTCAACTACCAGGTATCCGTTTTGTGACCCAGGTCCGGCTGATACCCAAAGGCCCCGCTCCTCTCTGCAGGAGGGTCGGGGCCTTTCGGCTGCGTCGATAATACTGCCCCGGGCGTTGGGAGAGTGCGGTTTCCCCATAGAGTCGCGGAAAAGCTAGGCGGCGCCTGCTGGCCTGGCTAAACGCTACCATCCAGCTAGTTCTACTGGAGTGGTACCACGCGAATGGGGGCGGCGTTGTGGCGCATGATGATGCATTCCGACACCGCCTCGGCGACGACTTAACCATTATCTTTCGTGCACTTATTTTCGCGGCCAATATTGCAGTCATTAAGTTGCTGATTTCTCGAGCCGTTTAGTATTGCGATTTTCTCGAGCCGCTTAGTATCGCGATTTGTTATGCGTGGGGTCTCGTTGGTAGTTGGAGGTGCAGTGTCTCGCGAAGGGCCCTGTGTGTCCCTCAGGGCGACGCTGAGGCGATTTGGGGCAAAGCGGGCGGGCGGGTCGATCATAAATCGAACCCATGTACGTATCCCCGCAAAGAGCAGTCCGCCGATGACCAGGGCGGTGCGACGTTAACGAAACCACCGGTACCTAACGTCTCGGGCAAGGAGGGCCGGTGTTCGATCTTCGGCTCGTTGCCTATGCACCCTTCGGCGGCCAGCTCGGCGTTCTCCCACACCCGCTCTCGGTCGAAACGGGCTGGCCGCTCAACGACGTACCGTCGCTCAAGCTGGCCTACACGACCACGGCGGTCGGCGCGGGTCTGCTCGACCAGCCGTGTGAGATCGCCGTTCAGTGGAGCACGGACGGCTACGTCTGGACCGAGGCTCCTGACTCGCGGTTCTTGCGCATCAAGCGCCGCGGCGACGACGCCGACCCGACCGGCCTTGCCCGGTTCGAGCTGCCGGGCTTCGCGTGGATGCTCCGCAAGGTCGTGCTCTATCCGGGGACGGCGCCTCTGGTGGACGGCAAGCGAGCGTTCCTATCCGCGACCGCGGGCGCGATCCTGCAGACGTTCATCGCCGAGGCCAAGGGACGCGGCGCAGTGCCCGGCCTCACCTGGGACTTCACGCCGACGACGGACAGCGCTGGCGCGGCGTGGGACAAGGTTCTCACCATCTATTACCAGCCCGGCATGGACGCGCTCACGGCGCTGCTGAACCTCGCTGAGCAGGGCGTGTGCGACTTCCAAGTCAGCGGCCGCACCGTCCAGGTGTTCAACGCCGACACGGTGATGGAGCGCGACCTGGCGTCCGGGCCTGGCCCAGTGGACCTGCGGTACGGCCGCGACATCGCCGAGGCACCCGACGACGGCACGTTGGAGGACGTCGCCTCGTCGGTGCTAGTCGTGGGTGACAACGGGCTCGTCAAGACGTTCACCAATCCTGCGGCGGTGCAGCCGTGGGGGCCGTGGGAGACCTACGTCGGCCACGGCGGCGTCTCCGATGAGGGCACCGCGACGATCCTCGCGCAGTCCGCACTCGAACGCGCCGGGGCGGAGCGGGTGCAGCGGACGCGAGGCATCGTCCTGTACGGCGCGCGCTGGCTGCCGCTCAAGGACTACCGGCCCGGTGACCGGGTGCTCGCCCCTGGGGACGATGGCGCGCTGGAGTCGCTGCGGGTCCGTCAGGTGACGTTGGCCCGCAACAGCTCGGGCGTGCTTGGCGGTTCGCTGGTCCTCAATGATCGCTTTCTTGAGCGGGAGATCCGCTTGGCCCGCCGCACGGCAGGCATCGTCGGTGGCTCGACGGCGGACGGAGGGTCAGGCGCGCGACCGGCCCCAGAGGCTCCAGAGCCGCGTACTCCGGCGGCACCAGCCGGGCTGATCGTGAATCCGATCGCGTACATCGACGAGCATGGACTGCCGCAAGGGCAGGTGACGGTCACATGGGGCGCGGTCACCTCCGACGTCGGCGGGGTCGCGCTGAACGTCGGCGGCTACGAGCTGTTCATGCGGATCAACGAGAGCGGCGCGCCGTGGTTCCTTGTCACCTCGACCGAGGCTGGCGACACCACGGCGACGTACTCGCCGCTCGTCATTGGCACTGAGTACGCCTTCAAGGTGCGAGCGGTTAACCTCGGCAAGACTGGGCCGTTCTCGTCTGTGGCGGCGGTGACAATCCCCGACGATGCCGACGCGCCGCCCGTGCCGACCGCGCCCCAACTGTCCACACGGCTCGGCGTGGTCAGGGTCACCTGGAACGGGCTCGGCGCTGGCGCGGTGCCGATGCCGTCCGACTTCCTGCACGTCCGCGTCTGGATGCAAGACCCGCTCGCGCCCGGCTGGTCGGAGATCGGCATCCTAGGCGAGGCCGGGGCGATCCTCGTGCCGAACCTGCCATACGGCGCGGACCGGCAGTTCCGATTCACGGCCCGCGACAGGTCCGGCAATGAGTCGAGTCCGTCTGCGTCGGCGACGATCGCCGCGGTGCAGCTCGTGACCGGCGACGCCGCCAATGAGAGCATCACGACGGGCGCGCTGGCGGCCAACGCGGTCACCGCCGACAAGCTGGCCGCGGGGGCGGTCGAGGCCGAGCACATCACGGCTGGCGCGGTCGTGGCCGACAAGCTCGCCGCGGTGCTAACGCTGTCCACGAGAGTGGTCGCGGGCAGCGCATCCGGGGCGCGGGTGGAGCTGAACAGCTCGGGCCTGACGGCCTTCAACGCGTCCGGCCAGCAGACGGCAAGCATCTCAGCGTCCACCGGCGCGGTCTCCATTGTCGGCCAGCTCGCATCGGGGGTGACCGGGGCACGCGTCGTGGTCAACCCCGCAGGGGCGGCCAACCCGGAGATTCGCTTCATCCCCGGCAGCGGGACCAACCAGTCGCGGATCTACAGCGACGGTTCCCGCTTCACGGGCGAGGCGACGCTGGTCATGGAGTCCGGCACCAACCAGGCGGGCACCGCGATGTGCCGACTGATCCATGCGGCCGGCTTCTGGCAGGCGGCGATCCTGAACCCATCGAACGGTGAGCAGCGCGGCGGGGTCGTGTCGGTAGTGGAGAACCAGGCGTCGATCGGGTGGGTGCACCCGACGCAGGATGACCAGCTCCTCGTGTTCGACCCGTCCGGGACGTTTCACCGCGGCACGTGGCAGTTCACATCGGCGGAGTCCGGGCTGATCATGCTTGAGGTGGCGATCACCGGTAACGGCACCTACCACGTCGTGAACCTGGGGTACACGATGCTGACCGTCCCGAAATGCGTGTGGTCGGCGCAGACAACGGCTCCCGGCCCGGCCCCCACGGACCTGTACATCCACAGCCGCACGCAGAGCACATTGTTCTTCCGCACGGGCACTGCGCCGACGTCCACCCTGCTCATCGCCCTGTGGGCCTGGCGTTAAGGAGATTCGCATGCCGGACCAGTGGCAGGTCACCCAGGTCATCGAGACAGGCGACACATCGGGTCGGATCGAGGCGTGGGAGATCACGATCTCCCGGCCGGCCGATGGGGAGTCGGTGTCGCTATGGCTGCCGAAGATGGCGATCGAGAACACCGCCGTCGCGTACGGCCTGACCTCGGCCGACGAGGCAATCGACGTGATCCTGCACCAGACGATGCTGCCCATCTACGCCCCGGATGACCAAGAGCCGAACCCATGGCAGGTGGCTGGCGAGCAGGCCCGCGCCACGGTGCTGGAGCGGGTCGAGCGGTGCAAACGCGATCACGCGACGGTCACGACGGCCGTACCGAAGGGCCGCACGTCGGCCGCGCGGAAGGCGGCCGACGTCCTCGCGCCGTTGCGCTCGCACGTGCGGATCGACTCGGTGAAGTGCGCGGCCGCCCGGCTGGAGCAGCAGCGGGCGCTTCTGCGGGCGGGGGCGTGATGCAGGACCTGGTGGTCGAGCCCGGCCGGATCATCACCGTGCTGCGGCGCCGGGTAGAGGAGCTGACCTACGAGAACGCTGTGCTGTCCGCAGCCGTGGATCAGCAGCGCGAGGAAATCAACGCTCTGAGGGGGGCCAACGGTGCAGGTGATCGTCCCGGGTAGGCCCGCGAAGTTCGCGCTGCGCCTGGTCGCGTACGCGCCGAACGGGCCCAGGTTGGGTGTGCTGCCGCAGCACAACGGGTTCGAGCTGGGCGATCCGCTAAACGATGTGCCGGGCCTCAAGGTGAGCTACCCAACGGCCGGCCTAAACGCGGGCGTGCTGGCGGGCCACTGCGAGATCGCGGTGGAGTACGCAGTGGACGGCGGCCCCTGGGCAGAGCCGCCGAACGCGCGCTTCCTGCGGATCAAGCGCGGAGGCGATGAGATAGACCGGACCGGGGCGCGGTCGTACGACTGCCCCGGCTGGGCATGGATGCTGCGCAAGGTCGTGCTGTATCCGAACAACGCGCTGGTGGACGGCAAGCGACCGTTCAACGCCGTCAGCCCTGGTGCGATCCTCGCGACGTTCATCCAGGAGGGGCAGGCGCGCGGCGCGCTGCCCGGCCTGTCGTTCGACTTCTCCGCAGCCCATGACAGCGCGGGGGAGCCCTGGTCGAAGACGCTGACGTTGGCGGTGGAACCCGGCAAGGACCTGCTCGCCGTTCTGATCAACCTCGGTGAGCAGGGCGTCATCGACTGGCGGATGCAGGGCCGCAGCCTACAGGTGTTCAATCCCGACACCGTGCTCGGCGCCGACCGGGCCTCCGGCCCGGCACCGATTGACCTGCGGTTCGGCCGCGACGTGACCGAGGCGCCGGACACAGGCACGCTGGAGGACGCCGCGTCGGCCATCCTCATCGGAGGCGAGGCCGGCCTGTCGGTGGAGGCGACGAACCCGGCGGCCGTCGCACCGTGGGGTAGATGGGAGACCTACCAGTCACAGGGCGGGGTGAAGGACAGCGGTACGGCGCTGCTGCTGGCGCAGAACGCGCTGGAGCGGATCGGCCGAGAGCGGGTGCAGATCACCCGCGGGCTGATGTTCGACGCCGCGCGGTGGCTGCCGTTCGCGCACTACGAGCCAGGGGACTACCTGCTCGCGCCGGGCGACAGTGCGGTGATGCAGTCGCTTCGCCTGCGGCAGATCACCCTCTCGATCGACAAGGACGGCTCGATCGGTGGCAACGTCGTCCTCAACGACAGGTTCCTGGAAAGGGAAATCCGCCTGGCCCGCCAGGCGCAGGGCATCCTCGACGGCGGGGTGAGCTCGGGCGGTTCGGGTGGAGACCCTGCCCCGGAGACGAACAACCGGACCCCGGCCGCGCCGGAAGGTCTCATCGTTGACCCGGTCGCCTACCTGGACGAGAACGGCTTCGCTCGCGGCCAGGTGACCGCGACGTGGGGTGAGGTCGCGGCCGATGTCGCTGGCGTGGCGCTGGACATCGACGGCTATGAGCTTTTCGCCCGGGTCAACCAGGCGGGCGCGCTGTGGATGCAGATCGCCGTGACCGACGAGACGACGGCGGCGTTCTCCCCGCTGGTGGTCGGCACCGAGTACGCCTTCAAGGTGCGGGCGACCTCGGCCGGGGTGAAGGGGGAGTTCTCCGAGCAGGTCGTAGCGGTCATCCCCGACGACGTGACGCCGCCGCCGGTCCCGAGCATGCCGCAGGTGTCCACCCGGCTGGGCGTGATCCACGTCGCGTGGGACGGCCTGGGCGGCGGAGGCGAGCCGATGCCGTCCGACTTCTCCGTGGTGCGGGTGTGGATGCAGGACCCGCTCGCGCCGGGCGCGGCCGTGGTCGGGCACCTGGACGCGGCCGGGTCAGTGGTGGTGCCGGGCCAGCCGTACGGCGCGGATCGGGAGTTCTGGCTGACGGCAATCGACCGCAGCGGGAACGAGTCCGCGGCCTCGGCGAGCGCCGTCACCGCGACGCAGCCGGTCGTGGACACTGACCTGATCGGCCAGGTCATTGATGGTGCCCAACACATCATCGACGGCACAATCCCGGCCAACGCGAAGATCGTAGCAGGGACGATCACAGGCGGGCTGATCCAGGCCGGGGCGATCCAGGCTGGCCACATCGCGGCCAACGCGGTGACCGCTGACAAGATCGCGGCCGGGACCATCCAGGCTGGCCACATCGCGGCGAACGCGGTGCAGGCAGACAACATCGCCGCCGGGGCGATCACAGCGACCAAGCTCGCGGCGACAGCGATCGACGGTAAGACCATCACGGGGGCGAACATCCGCACCGCGGCGACCGGACGGCGCCTGGACCTGCAGCCGCCCGGCGCGACGTTCCCCGAGATGCGGTTCTACCCGACGAACGGCACGAACTACACACGGCTGCGGACCCGCGATGACCAGTTCTCGGGCGAGGCGACGTTTGAGATCACCTCGGGCACGAACTCGGGCAGCACCGCGGCGTCGCAGACGACGATCGCCGCCGGGTGGATGCAGATGCAGGTCCGCAACGCCTCGCTGAGCGGCGACAACGGCGGGTTGATGGAGCTGGCCGAGGACTACGCGACGTACGGCTACAAGCACACCTCCAGCGATGAGCAGTACTTCTGGTTCGACAGCAGCGGCAGAACCCGGCACGTGGGCAAGTGGTGGGACTTCACCACCTTGGGGCCGACCGCGGGAATCCTCGCCGGGTCGCTCACGGTGAGCTCGGGCAACTCTGGTGTGACGATCAGCTACGGCGCGACCATGACCGGAAACATGGGCCCGGTCGCATCCGTGCGCGACGGTGCGACCAACCCGAACTTCTACTGGTGCGGCACGTCATCCACGCCGTCGTCGTTCCAAATGAGCTGGAGCCAGGGCGGCGGCGTCTACAGCGGCAAGGCCATCTACTGGTGGTCGCACAGGCATTGATGAGGAGGTTGCCGCGTGGGCGGTAGCGTGACATGGCAGATCTGGGACGCCGAGCTGGCCTACAGCCACACGAGTCTGACCGATCCAGAGGCTCAGGGACGGCTCGACAACGACGGCGCAGAACCGCTGTGGGGCGTCTACCAGGTCAAGCCTGACCAGATGACGCACATCCACGTCTTTCCACACAACACCCTGGAGTGGCGGGCAGCCGAGTACGGCATCGACCACGAGGACATCGGCACCCTCCTGGACGTGATCCTGTACGAACCGTTCATCCCGGACCCGCGTGACCCGCTGATGTGGCAGGACCCGGGCGCGCTGCGGGTGGCGGAGGAGACGTGGAACCTGCCGACGTGCTGGACGCCGGGGTGCAGCGACGAGACGCGCCTGCAGGCGCACTTGGAGCGGATCAAGTCGGTGAAGCGGAACCGGGTGGCGCTGGAGAACGCGCCACAGCAGGACCGGCAGGCGGCGCTCCAGTTCGTCGGGTCGCAGCGGACGGCTGATCCGGACCCGCTCGCGCCGATCCGCGGCGCCCGACTTGACCCGGTGCGGGTGCAGGGCCGACGCATGGCGGTGGAGTGGCGGCGGGTCTCGGCCGAGACGCTGCTCGCACCGACCTTCCAGACCAAGCCGCCGGCGACGTTCGTCGGCATGCAGCCGCTGCCGACATGACGCGGTGTGCTACTGACCACGGCCTCCACGCGCTGGCGTGGGGGCCTTCTCATTTCAAGGGGGTCTTGTGACCGAGGTGGCCGAGGGCAACGTGATCCTCACGGCGGCCGGCGTGATCGTGCTCCTCGCGGCCGCCGCGTCCGCCCTGTACGTGCTGGTCGTGCAGCCGGGCCGGAAGCTGTCCCAGATCGCCGAGAAGTTCGGCCAGTTCTGGGACGACTGGAACGGGGTGGAGGAACGGCCGGGCGTGCCCGGCCGGGCGGGCGTGATGGTGCGACTGCAGCGCATGGAGGAGCAGTTGTACGAGAACCACGGCACGAGCCTGCGAGATGCGGTCAACCGCACGGAATCCGCTGTACGCCGGGTGGAGGACGCGCTGGCCGCCCATCTGACGGAACACCGCCTGGCGGCCGCGCAGCAGGTCGTCATCAACACCACGGCGGTGCACGCCGACGTCCCTCGCGAGGTCGAGGGCTCCTATGACAACTCCGAGGGGGAGAGCTGATGCCGTGGCTGACGCAGCTCGCCGACGTCGCCCGCAAGACGGGCTTCCCGGTGACGGAGGTGGGCGGGTGGAAGGCACGCGGGCACGGGCCGCAGCCTTCGGTCCAGGGCGTGGTGTGCCACCACACTGCGGGATGGAATGACCGGCACGTCGTGGTGAACGGGCGTCCGGGCCTCTCCGGGCCGCTGTCGCACTTCTGGCTGCAGCACACCGGCCGCATCTGGGTCGTTGCCGCGGGGCGGTGCTGGCACAACGCGCCGAGCACGAGCGGGCACCACACCAACTCGTCGGCGCTGGGTATCGAGGCCGAGAACGACGGCCACAGCCCGTGGCCGAGCGTGCAGCTCGACGCCTACTACGCGCTCTGTGCGGAGCTGTGCCAGGAGTTCGGCCTGCCCGCGAGCAGGGTGATGGGCCACAAGGAGGTCAACCTTCAAAAGGTGGACCCGCACGGCCTCAACATGTCCACCTTCCGGGCCACCGTCGCCCGGTGCATGAAGAACCCCGCAACGATCACCAAGCCACAGCAGGAGGAAGACGTGGCCGAGGTTATCTCTCTGGGAGCCGGTGAGGACCAGGACGTCCCCGCCGATGGTGCGCTGACGGTGCGCTGGCACACCGAGTGGACCGACGACCCGAACGCGCACAGCCCGGACGGTGCCGCGGTCCTGGCCAGCGGCTCCCGCTGGTGCATCATGGACGGCCTGGTGAAGCTCCGCGGCCTGCCCCCGGGCGCGGAGGTGGATATCGCCTGGTCGCGCTACTCGCGGGACGGCAAGACCTTCAAGGACGACGCCTGGCGGCTGACGGCCCACGCCGACATCAACGGCCGGGTCGAGGAGAACATCGGCGGCCAGTTCGCGCTCAACACCTACAACCAGCTCCGCCTGCGGGTGATCAACCCGAGCAAGAGCGTCGCCACGGCGGTCGTCGAGAAGGTCTCGATGGCCAAGATCAGCATGTTCCGCCGCTGATAGCGATCCCGCTAGCGGCCTGAGCCTCGAAGGAGGAGGCCCCATGTCCACCCCCACCGAGACGACCCCCGCGCCGACGATCGGCCGGATCGTCCACTACAAGCTGAGCGGTCACGACGTGTCCATGATCGACCTGCACAACATGCAGTCGTACGGCGGTCAGGGCGTCGTCCGTTCCCCCGTCAAGCTCGGCGACGTCTACCCGGCGATCGTCGTGCGGACTTTCGAGGGCGCCGAGAAGACCGTCAACCTCCAGGTGCTCCTGGACGGCAACACGAGCTACTGGGCGACGTCGCGGTCCGAGGGGCCGGACCACGGCCAGTGGTCGTGGCCGCCCCGCGCCTGACGTTCGATTCCCCCCGATTCGTTGGAACCGCGGCGCGCAGTTCCAACACGCGTTGAACCCCCGCCGTGGCGGGCTGTCCCGAAGGAGGGGCATATGCACGCAGATCCGCAGCTCGAGTACTCGAAGCCGCCCGTCGAGACCAAGGTCAAGGCGATGACCCTGACCGCTTACCTGGCCGGTGTGGCCGGTATGGCGGTGCTGCAGGCGGTCGCTACCGACCCGTCGATGATCTCGTTCCTGCCCGACTGGGTGGAGGCGATCACGCTGCCACTGCTGCCGACCGCGCTGGCGGCCGTGGCCGGCTGGAAGGCCCGGCACACCCCGCGGCCGGACCTCCCGGCCGACCAGCGGTAGCTTCTGCCATCATCAGAGCGCCCTGCTCCTCCCGCTCCGGGAGGAGCAGGGCGCTTTCCGCGTTTTCGCAGGTGATCAGTCGTCGTGACGCGCGGCCTCAGCGGGCCGTTCGCGAGCGCTGTTCAGGCCCCTCTCTGCAGCCGAGGGCGCTAAGGGCGTCTCGCCCTCAGGTCTAACCGGTAGCGTCACGCCGTGGAGTGCGGCATCAACCGGCTCAAACGCCATCGCGCTGTGGCCACGCGCTACGAGGCCACCGTCCTCGTTGCCGGGATCAACGAATGGCTCTGACCGACTTCGATACAGGCCCTGGACTCTCTGCGGACGAGCACAGAACGTTCCTGATCACCATCTCACCGGTTCGAGCCGCTTCGGCTAGATCGGACAGCGCTGAGGCAGGTATCGCCTGAAGCCCGAGCCCGGAGGAGTGCACAGCCGTAGTGAGGTCGCGCTTCTGGGGGTTGCTGAGGTTCGCTGTGCACCCGTGGTGGCTTAGGACCTCGCGAGCTGCGTATCCGTCTCTCGATGCCAGGGCTTCACCGGTCACGTGCTCATAGACGCACTTGGCTTGGCTCGGGTCCACGCAAAGATCGGCAACGGTCAAGCCGAGACGGATACGGAAGAGCGCGTGATCAGGCGTTGGCTCGCTGGCGAGATACTGTTCGATCATGCGAGCCGCATAGTCCGCGACGGGCCCGCCGCAGGAGAGCTGACATACCACCGCCAGGCATGCTGCGACCTGCTCCTCCCACGGCTCGGTGTGCAGGCCGGCGTCGAGGATTGCGCGTGCGGCTTCTGTGTCGCCTGCGAGGCAGCGAGCGATGATGCTGATCTGGCGACCGTCCAGCAGGTGCCTCCCGATGCCCTTGTTCAGCTCGACGTGCGTGACCGCGTCCTGCCATCGGCCTTGGCGGAGCAGAGCGCGGCTGCCTTCGGACAGGTAGACACCCCACATCCAGCGACGCAGTTCGCGCTGGTCGCCGATGTCGCCGGTGAGGTGGCCGGTCGGTAGTGGCCTGCCCTCGATGATGGCGTCGGCGTTGGTTGCGAGCGCCTGATGCACGGTGGTGAGCATGGCCCAGGCGGCGTCTGGGGCATCGGCGCGCAGGCGCAGGCGGGCGAGGTTGACGACCGGTTCGAGCATGTGGTGGGCCTGCCGGGCGGTCAGGCGGGGCGCGTTGCGGTACAGGTTGATGTGTCGCCAGCACCAGCCGTGCGCCAGTTCGGGTATTCCGCAGTCGCTGGCGATCAGTGCGGCCTTGTTGAGTGCCTGGGCGGCGAGTGGCAGCGGGTCGTCGGCGTGCTCGGCATCTCGTGCGAGACGGCTGATCTCGCTGATCCGCTCCTGGAGGGGCGGGCAGGCAGGCCGGGGCCGGGCGATGAGCGGGAACCGGTGGGCGAGGCGTTCAACGTCTGGGTTCATCATCGGTTCCCGGGAGTACGGCCTGACGTGCGGCGCGGCTGAGGATGGCCTGTGCGGTGGCGGATAAGCCCATTCGGTTCCAGTGGAAGATCACCAGGTGGGTGAGGATGTGGCGGATGCCCCGGTCCAGGAGGCCTGTGGCTGAGGCCTCGGCCAGAGCGTGCCCGGCCTGGCGGGCGGCCGCGGCCCAGGACGCCGCGAAAGCGCCCGGCCCGCTCGGGTCGAGAGAGCCGATGGGGGCGGCCACCAGCGGACGCAACCGGTCGGCCAGAGCCTGCAGCCGGTCGGTGGAGGCGGCGGCCGGTAGCGGGCGCAGTTCGGCGATGCGGTTCCAGACATCGCCGCGTTCGAAGCGGTCCAGGTCCGCAGCGCTCAACAAGGTGCCGCACACCAGCATTGATATCTCTCTGCGGCCTATGGGGAGCGTGGGCCGCCGCAGGTAACGGAGCACGTGGGCGGTCTCGGCACAGAACAGCTCGTGGGCGATGTCGATCCCGGTGGGGCCGCCGAAGGCGGCCGTTTCCGGCTCATAGACGGTCGGCCACCAGCGCGAGATCACCTTCGCCGCCGTGAGGTCCTCCAGGACGGCGTTGACCGCCGCCTTCAGCGTTTCCAGGCCGGCGTTGTTGATCGGCCGCAGCCGTAGCCGCCAGCACGGGTACTTGCGGATGAACCACCACGCCTCGACCAGGCCGCGGTCTTGGAGCACCTCCAGGCGTGGCCCAAGTATGACGGCTGCGGTGCGTTCGGCGGTCTTCCAGTCGGGGAACTCGACGCGGACGTGGTACCAGCCGCTTTCGGCGGCGCGGTCTTCCAGTGCTCGGTACCCGGCGGCCCGGTACGCCTCAACTGCGTCGGCGAGGTGTGCGGCCGGGATGCCGACTTCGGCTGCGGCTGCGGCCACCTGGGTGCCGGATAAGACCGTGAGTACGGCGGCGGCTATCCGGTCGGGGGTGGCGGTGGTTGGCCGGGTGGTCAGGCGATGAGCAGGCATGTGTCCCATCCGGAGTGTGGTGGTGCGGGGTGGGTGGAAGTGTGCAGGGCCAGCGCCAGGCCGGTGGTCCCGGTGAGCAGGCCATCGTCGTGCTCTCGGCCGGTTGCGGCGTGCTGGCGGAGCAGGAGGGCAAGCGCGGGCAGGTGCGCGATGATCGACGGGGTGAGGGCGTCGCGGGCCGCTCGCCAGGTGGTCTGGTAGACACCGGCGACGCCGTGACACAGCCCCGGCTCGGTGAGGCGGCCAAGCTGGGCCGGGTCGGCCAGACAAGCGGCCAGGGCGTGTTCGGCGTGGAGTTGGCGGGTGGTGTCGCCGAGGGCGATGGCGGCCAGTTGCTGGGCGCGGGCGATCCCGATGGTGCCGTAGCACCAGGAGGGCCGTCCCGGGCCGGGTTGCCGGACGCGACCGGTGTCCAGTTCCGGCCGGGTGATCCATTGCGGCCACCACGGTCCGCTCTCGCCCTGCTGCTCCCATTGGTCGAGCCAGTCGCAGATGTACTGCACGGCGTCGGCCTGTCCTTCGACGGAGACGCCGGCCCGCAGTGCGGAGGCCAGCAGGGCCAGTACGCCGGTGATGCCGTGGGCCATGCCGAGATTGGCGTGCCCGCCTGGAGTCGGCGAGCGGGGGTCGGGGTCCTGGCCCACCCACCAGCCGGGCAGCCCGTCGCGGGTGGGGTGGGTGAGCCGTACCAGGTGGCGCAGGATCGGCCGGAGGATGTCAGGCTCGGGAGTGTAGCGCAGGAGCAGTGCGGCGATCCCGGTCAGGCCGTAGAACAGGTCGTACTCGGCGAACGACGCCGCCTCGCCTCGATCGGCGCGGGCGGAGGCGTGGGCGAGACGGTGTTCGGCCAGCCGGGTGACATGAGCGTCGATGCCGGCAGCGGCGGAACGGTACCGGCCGGTCTGGGCGGGTTGGGTGGCGTGCAGGATGAAGCTGATGGCCGGGGCGCCGTAGTAGAGCCCGGCGTGACCGGCGGCGATGATCGGGGTGCTGGTGGCGGCTTTGATCCAGGTGTGCGCCGTCTGCCACGGCTGGGCTCGGGCGTGGGCGCGCTCGATGTGCAGCAGCGCCATCCCGGCCGCGCCCTTGGCCAGAGACTGGGCCAGCGTGTCAGCGGCGGGGGCCGTCATCGCACCTTCTTCCCGGGGCGGGCCAGGTGGCGCAGGACGGCGGCGCGGGCCAGCCGGTTGGTGAACGTCTCCAGATCCGGATCGACGCCGATGGCGCGGACGTGGTGGTCGTGCAGGAGAGTCCGCAGCACGGTGATGGGCTCGCGGTGTGGGGCGAGTTGGTCGCGGTAGGCGGCCAGCGTGCTGCGCCGGGCGGCCCACGCGGTGGCCACCTTCTCGCCGCCGGGGTAGCGCCGAAGGGCCTGGTGGTCCTCAGCCGGGTCGGCCAGGAGCAGCGTCGCCTGGAGTGCTGCCCGATCCAGCGCCCCCGTCTCCTGGGGGAGGACGTCGAGCAGCCACTGGCCCCCCTCGCCGGGGCTGGTGGCGAGTCCAGCGGCCAGGTCCGCCATTGACGCCGCGGCGAGGGCGTGAGGGGGTAGGCCGGTGCGGGCCGTCATCGTGATCTGTGCCAGCGCGGCCTCCGAGTCGGCCGCCGCCACCTCGTGGGCCGCGGTCATCGCCTCTCCGGGACCGTAGCGGCCGGTTTGCGGCTGGTAAGCGGCCAGGGCCAGGTGGGCGAGCAGCCCGCGCGTGTGCAGGTCGGAGGCGAAGCGGGCCAGTTGCGTGGCGGCCTGGCCGTACTCGGCTGGGCTGGCCAGGTGCAGGTAGAGCCACAGTTGCTGGAGGCTGTCGGGCCGGGTGGTGTCGCGGTCTCGGCGGAACCACCACCGCACCAGCGGGAGGGAGTCGAGCAGGCGCGGGAGGTGCGCGGTCAGGATGTCGTCATAGCGTTCCGGGTGGCCGAGGAGTTGCGCGTGGATCAGGTCGCTCGCTCCGGGCATCAGCATCGCGGGCGGGCGGTACACACCTGCGGGCAGCCGCACCGGGCGGCGGGCCTGGGGGGCGGAGGTCAGGGGGACCAGGAACTCGCACGCCCGGCCGGTCCATCCCTCGCCTGGGGCGGATGGGGCCTCGCGCAGTTCCACTCGCCCGGCCCGGTTCAGGCGGGTCCGTAGGATGAGCCGGTCCAGACGGCTGTCCAGGTCGAGCGGCAGCCGCTGCTCGTCCTGGTGCAGCACGATCCAGGAGGGGACGCGCCGGCGATCACGCCAGGCGTGCAGGGACTTCTCCCACACCTGCATGGTTTCGCGCGGCGTGGCCACCTCGGCGGCGGTGAGGATCCAGCGGGCCGGGGCCAGCACGGTCCGGCCGTAGCGGACCCGGGGAAGGTGCGGCAGCGTACGGGCCGCACCGAAGTCGAACGCGCCGTACACGGCGTGGCGGGCGGAGGCGACCCCGGCCAGGAACCGCGCGAGCGGTGGGGTGTGCACGGAAGCTTCCAGCGCGTGCAGCACCCACGGCACGACTCGTTGGCCGGTCGAGAGCTGTACCAGGTGCATCTGGGTCGAGTCGGCGGTGACCGCGAGATCGTCCAGGGCGATCAGCTCTGTGCCCGGGGCGGGATGCTCGGCCAGGGAGATCACCGCGGGGAGGAGTTGCGGCGCCCGCACGACGTTTTCGTTGTGACGCCGCCGTGGTGGGAAGGACAACTGCGCGGCCACGACGTCCTCGTCGGTGCGAAAGGAAGCGGCCAGCAGGTCTCGGGCCGTCTGCGGCAGCAGGTGGGCGAACCGTCCGGCCATGCTGCTCTGCGGTCGGGGAGCTCCGGTCACCCACAGGTGGAACCCGCCGCGATCGACCGCTTCGCGGGAGGTGGCGTGCAGTTCGAAGGCCAGCTCTACGCGCTGCGGGATGACCATGTCGGTCTGGTCGCCGACCGCCAGCGTCTGAATCAGCGGTTCGGTGAGCGTGATCTCCTGGCGGCCGTCGATCGCGGCCTCCTGGATGAGCGCCAGCAGTTTGGTGTCGCGGTCGGTCATGATCTGCGCGGCCCGTCCGTGCGCCGCGCCGAGGAACCCGCCCGGCAGTCCCAGCCCGGAGTCGGCGATCAGGTCCCGCACCGAGACCAGGGCACCCGGCCCGTACCGGGTACGGAAGCGCAGGTGGAAGTCGCGCCACACCTCCGCCCCGAAGGGGCGCGTGGACAGCCGGAGCAGCACCGACGCGGCCGAGGCCGCCTCCTGCAGCACCGCAGGGGGCAGGGTGATCTGGCCGTCCACCGCGGTGTCGGCGGCGAGCGTGTGCTCGGTGATGGCGCAGATCGCGCGCATCCGCTCGGTGAGCGGC
Organism: Thermocatellispora tengchongensis; assembly: GCF_014202315.1. Classification (GTDB taxonomy): domain Bacteria; phylum Actinomycetota; class Actinomycetes; order Streptosporangiales; family Streptosporangiaceae; genus Thermocatellispora; species Thermocatellispora tengchongensis. The sequence continues at coordinate 43,278 of NZ_JACHGN010000035.1, forward strand.
CCAGCATCCGCCAGCGATGAGGGTGCCTGGCGGCGGGCCAGTTCCCGGTGGATGTCAGTGAGATCGGACACAAGTCGCGCCGGCTCCCCACTACCGGCCGCCCGGAGCTGGTCGATCACATGGGGCAGGCCGTCTACGACCGTCGCGGGCGGGCGCAAGCTGGTCAACAGGACTCGCTGCCTGACCAGCTCCGCCAGCACGAAACTGATGGTGTCGGGCGGCACCGCCGGAAACGCCGCGCTCAACTGGTCGATGAGGTACTGAAACGGAAGCGGGGAGGCCGCTGCGGTCAGTGCGAGCCGTACCGGCGGGGTGTAGCGGATGGAGGTCTCCACCCACGGTCCCGGGTCCGCGCCATCGCACGGAGGGCCGGGCACGAAGAACCGGTTGCCGCGGACGACTCCCGCGCTGTTGACGGTCACCAGCAGCCGGGGCAGCACGTCGGGGTGGATTTCCAGGTAGTCGACGAGCGCGCCCAGCCATTGCCCATCAGCGCGCGCCGCGATTTGATGCGTCGGCCGGAAGGAGGCCATGGCCGTGGGGCCGATCTGGACCGGCATGACGCCGGCGAACAGCCCGAACGGGGTGGGGCGCCGCTGCCAGCGCAGCAGGTACGACGCCACCGCCACCGTGAGTCGGGTACGCCGGTCGGGGTGATCGTGGGTGGTGAGGACCTCGTTGATCTGCTGGGCCAGCGTCGGGCTGGCGACCGTGATGGCCGCGCACACCTCAGGCCGCGCCCACATGCGCTCCAGCCAGGAGCGGTCGGCTGCTTCCGGCTCACGCAGGTCGGGTGGCTCCAGATCGCCCGGAGCGGTGCTCACCCGCGCCAGCACGAGACCGGCTGGCTGGTAGAGCCGCCGTGCTGTCATCGCTATCCCTTCAGGCGTGGTGCGCTGCCGGCACCGCACGCGCGGCACCGGCAGCGGGTTACTCCATCAGGCGGGGTCGGCGGCGCTGCTGTTGCAGGCGCTGGCGCAGGTGCTGCCGCAGCCGTCGTTGGTGTCGCACGCGAGTGCGGCGATGGGGTAGCTGGACTCGATCACCTGCATGTCCAGGTCCCAGTCCTCCTCGGAGACCACTGTGGTGCTGCCGTCGAACGCGATGGCGGCGGTCATGTGCTCACTCTCCTTCACTAGATGGGTGTGGGACGGCCTGACCAGGAGCTTCCACTTCCGGCCAGGAGATCGTGACGCGCGTGTGCCGCTTTGTGATGACCGCCCCTTCGGGCAGCACGTCCTCGGGGGTGTCGATCGGCCAGACCGTGAAGCTCGGGCCGCGGCCGCGGCGGTAGTCGCGATCCCACCTGCGCACCTGCTCCACGATGGCCTTGGCCACCTGGCCTCCGCGGGGGCCGTAGCCGTGCGCGCCGAACTCCACGCGGGATTCCCCCGCCGGCCGGGTGGACAGGTAGGCGAAGGAGTCTCCTTCGACGGTGGCGAAGGGGAACCAGCGTCCGCCTTCCTCGACCGCGACCCCGGGATCTCCGTCGCTGGTGTCCACGGCCAGGGTGCAGTAGCCGGGCAGCGCCGTCATCATCCACAAGGGGAGGTTCGCGAACGGCTCGGTGCGTTCGACGGTCACACCCGACCAGGCCGCGGCGGGCGTGCCGGCGAGCACGCCGTTGAGCTTGTGTGGCTCGGCCAGGTTGCCGTCATCGAAGCGCAGGGCGACCTGCGTCCCGCGCAGCAGCCACAGGTGTTCATCGTGCGCGCCGGCGCCCTGCATTTTGACGAAGCCGCAGACCCGCTGTGATCGGCTGACCAGGTGGTCGCCTTCGCGTTCCAGGGCCAGCGACCGGGTCACGCCCTTCACCCGCAGCGGGACGACGATTCTGCCGCCCTCGGCGAGCTGGTCTATCCAGGCGGGAGGGATGTCCCAGGCTCCCACGGTGACCAGAATCCGGTCGTAGGGCGCGCTCTCGGGTACTCCGCCCTCGGCGTCGGCCAGGACCACCCGAACCCGTGAGTACCCCGCCGTCTCCAGGAACATTGCGGCCCGATCGATCACGTCCGGGTCGATGTCCACGGTCGTGACCTCGCCGCCGGGGCCGACGATCTCCGCGATCAGGGCGGCGTTGTAGCCGCCGGAGCCGATCTCCAGCACGCGCATGCCTGGGGTGAGCTCGGCCTGCTCCAACTGGAGCGCCTGAATGTTCGGCGCGGAGATAGTGCTGATGTAGACGCCGTGCTCGTCGCGTTTCACCGCCACGATGTCGTCGGCGTACGCCTCCTCCAGCGACACGCCCGGCGCGAACAGATGCCGGGGTACCGCGCGGAAGGCGGCCTCGACCTCGGGCGAGGTGATGTGCCCGCCCGAGACGAGCCCATCGGCGAGTTCCTGCCTGAGTTCGGCGGCCGAAGCCTGGTCGGTGTTATCGGTCACGCGGGTGGTTTCCCCTCTGTTGCTGATCACTGTTGATTCCGCGGCGTGTCTCAATCTGCCGCGCTTCCTGCAGCGTCGGTGCCAGCAGCGCACGACACGCGCGAAGCGTCAACGCTGCCCGCTTCAGTGCGGCAGCTCGCCAAGGACCGGGTGAGGCCCCGTCTTGCACTGGTGATGGCTAGCTGCTGCGCCAGTGCTTCCGCCAATGCCGGGGCTGAGCAGCGGCCGATCACCCCTCGAAGTCCGCGCTTCTTCTCCTCCTTTGAGAGCTGGGCGTGGCGGGTGGCCCACCAGATGTCGCCCAGGACGTGGATGTGCCACGCTGGGTAGCTCACGCTCAGTGCGTGATGCTGTAGTTCCAGCTCCGCTGTCAGGTCGGACATGGGCCGCCGCGCCTGCTCTCATTCATCGGGCATTGCCAGAAGGACCAGGGCCCGTGTCTCCTCGTCACGGCGGACACTCACTATTACGCGGCCCGGCACAATTCGCTTGAGGCCGATGTGGGGGTCGGGCCACCCGACCCGGATAAGGCCGCCCGAGCCCGGGTCCGGCATCTCCGCCACGACTCCCAGTAGAGCCGCCGCGGCGTCGAGCCACTCGGCCTCCCACCCGCTGTCCACTTCGTTGCCTTCCGGGGCGGTGGCCTTCCACAGGAACACCTGTAGCAGCTCTCTGCGCGGGCAGGTGATCGTGCTCCTCATCGGCCGTCACGCCTCGGGCGGGCGGCATGCATCGCCGCGTTCAGGTCCGACTCGTTGTCCGCGGCCATGTACATCCAGCCGCCCGTGTCCCACAGCGGGAAGCCGTAGAACCGCTGGGAGTGCGGCCCGTACAGCACCAAGCAACTGGGTTCCGACAGGTTCCGCAGCTCCGCCTCCAACTGGCCGGCGGCGACCACGCCTGTGGGGTCGTGGTGGCTCATCGCCACGCCTCCGCCCCGTTCTCGGGCACGATCCCCACGCCAGCCAGCATGTGCAACCCGATCGGCGGGTGGGGGGCGTCGTCGGGCCGCCAGTCCGAGGGCCGTACGAGACCGGGCTCGACGATCGTCAGCCCATCGAACAAGGACCGGATCTTCTGTGTGGTGCGCGGGTGGAGCCGGCTGGCGGCGCCGTCGTATGCGCTGCGGGCCCCCTCCGCCGTTGCGGCGTCCTTCGCGTCGTCCGCTGTGCCGTGTGAGATCACCAAGGCACTGCCGGGGACCATCACCTCGCGCAGCCTTGCAACGATCGGCGCGGGGTCGGCGGCGATGAAATGCAAAACGGCGCAGGCGAATATCGCAACCGGCTCCGTGAAGTCGATCAGCGCCTGTACCTGCTGGTTGCGGAGGAGGGCTTCGGGTTCGGTCAGGTCGCCGGAGATCGTCAGCAGGCGCTTCTGCGGCCGGTGCACCCCAAGGTGGCCGAGCACCATGAGGTCGTTGTCGGCGTAGACCACGCGGGCGTCGGGCATCCTGTCGTGGATGTAGTCGTCCACGGGGAGGCCGGCTCCGAAGTCGATGACCTGCCGGATGTGCGTCTCGGCGGCGAGGTAGCTGGCGGCCCGGCGCACGAAGGCCAGGTTCGCCCGCGCGATGTCCTTGCTCGCCGGTTCAGCCTTAAGCAACTGCTCCACGGCGTCCCGGTCTACCCGGTAGTGGTCCTTCCCGCCGACCATGAAGGCGTACATGCGGGCCGGATGCGGCTTGAGCAGGCTCTGTCGGGTATACGAGAGACCGCTGTCGTTCTGCTCGATCGAGGGCTTACTATCGCCCACGGGTCGCACCTCCAGACGTGCGATCAAGGAGCCCGTCGAGCGTGTAGGAGCGTCTCGGCGGGTTCCGCCTTTTCTGGCAGTGGCCGCGATTGTCTCCTGACGCTTTTGCTCCTCGCACCCGCGCCACAGTGCGCAATCGCTCAGATCTATGGGTGGCGCTGACCTGCGTTTCCGTCGATGACGGGACGCTTGCCCATCTGGATGGGTAATCTGGCGCCGAAATGATGAGGAGGTGGAGATGCTTACCCAAGGTCGGGACGAACGAAGCCCTCAAGCGCGGGGACGTGTACTGGCACGCATCGGTCAGCACTTATGGCAGGAAATGGGCACAGTTAAGGGCGCTGCCATCGAGTTGATGAATCGGCATCCCGACGTGCCCAGCCTTCAGGCGCATCGCTATGCGTGCGGCCTCTCACAAGATCAAGCTGCCACTCGGTACAACGAGACGACCGGGCATCAGACCACTCTAGGCGGCACCTCTATCAACGCATGGGAGACTTGGGCACGCACGCGGGGGCGGTCAGGGTCTCCGCCTTCTCTCTCCAGCCTGTTGATACTGGCCGCCGCCTATGGTCGCGGCCCGCTGGACCGTGCAGATGAGCACATCTCTCCAGGTGATCTGGTCGCCGAGGCGTATGAGCATCTTGCGCCCGAGGACCAGATCGCGCTCAAGGGACTCATCCCTCATGCAACTGGCGCAGCCGAAACACAACCAGAGCAGGGCACGTATCAGACCGGGCCGGACCGGGGGGCGGCCGTCCCGCAAGGCGACATCACCGGCTCCGACTTCACGCTCACCGCCCCGACAGTCGAATACGGCAATCCGGAAATCTATGTTTACCCCCTGCTAAATCCTGCCCCTGGGCAACTACTTCACCTGGACTGGTCATCGTTCGGGTATGGGATAGAGCGGCTGATTCAGCAGATCAAGAACGTGGGCCGTCGCATAGACGTTGACGCCTGCTTCGGGATCAACGAAGCCGGGCTGGTGATGGCGACTTTCCTGGCGTCGGCCGCTTTCGGACGGTGCCCTATTGGATACCTGAAGTGCAACAAAGGCCGCGATCGGGACTTCATCTCACTTGATCGAGCCTCGCTGTACCCCGACCTGCCGAAGGCCCCGGCGATCGTCCTGTGCGACTTTGAGGTCAAGCATGCTGATGTGGTGGGTTTCATCACGCGCGAGATCCGCGAGCGCTACCCGGGTGCGGAGGTCTACTTCGCCGTCTTCGGAGCCATGACGAAGGAACGAAACCTCCAGGTCGCCAGCTTCGATGACCTGACCGGGGCCGGAATCATGCGGGCGGCGGACTTCAAGGCGGTGTTCATTGCTGCGACGATGAGCCCTCCAGGCATCGAGCCCCCCTTAGAGCTACGTTGATTCAACGGAGGTGCATCGTGACTTCCCAGCCCCAGCCCCCTCTGCCCGGTATCGCACAGAACCTCGCGAGGCTGGTCGCCACAGTGATCAGCGAGATACGTCCCCGGCTGATCGAGGCCGCGCTGTCGGGTGAGCGCTCAGAGAACAGGAACCTCCGGCACTCCGACAACTTCCTATCGAGCCACGACCTCTGGATGCACAGGCGCTACCAAGAGCTTCTGGCGGAGATCATCCCGTCGTTCGTCTACGCCTCCGAGGAGGCGGACCCGCAGATCGTCGGGGACGACCCCGACCCTGACCTGTGCGTGCTGGTGGACCCCCTCGACACCAGCGAGCTGGCGGTCCGAGCCCTGTACGGCTACACGCACGTCATGGTCTACTCCCGTAGCCTCGCCCGTCCGGTCGCCGCGGTGGTGGGTGACATCTTCCATCACCTGCAGATCTATCTCGCCGCTCGTGATGACGCCGGGCAGGATCAGGCGTTTCTGTTCACACAGACCGGAACCCGGTATGCCTTGAGGCTGAACCGCTCCGCCGAACTGAACGAGGCGCTGATCACGAACTACTTAATGAAGCCCACCGAGCGGTTTCAGCCGCTCGCTCGCAAGTCAGCGCTGATGGAGGAACTGAGCCGACCATCTTCAGACGGTGTGAGCCGTGGCCGGGTCGGAGTGGACTTCGGGTCCGTCAGCTTGTGCCACATCGCAGCGGGTTTCACTGACGCCGTGATCGAGTTCGCGAAGGGGTTCGCGGTGTGGGATCTGGCGCCCGGCCATTACATCTTGAATGCCGCCGGCGGGGTGGTCCTGGACCTCCAGGGCCAGCCGATCCCGCTGGACTACCAGTTCGGGACGGTGGCCGAGATCGTGGAGGCGATGGACCGCAGAGACATGTTCGTGGCCGCGTCCAGCCTTCCCCTGGCTCAGGACATCCTCGCCACGCTCGGGAAGCAGTGAGCAGCATCCCAGCGCGGCCGGGGGAGGGCGTCCTCACCGAGGCGGCCCTCCCCCTTGTGACGACGGAGACCGGGTGGGTAGCCGTCCGGGCGGTCAGGGCGAAGTGAGCGGTAGGCGCTGGTCGATGATGTGGACTCGCTGGGGGTTGATGCGGCGGCGCAGCAGGTGGAGCGGTTGGCCGGTGTCGTCGTAGGTGATGCGAGTGAGGTCGAGCAGGGAACTGCTGCGGCTGACCCGGAGTTTCGATGCTTCTTTCGGGTCGGCCAGGCGAATCCGGGTGTGGAGGTCCACGACGCCGGATGACCGTTCTACATCGAACGTACTGGCCGTGTGCCGCTCCTTGGAGACGTACGTCTGGCCGAGGCACACGAGTTGCCCGTCGATGTCGCCATGCTCCTCCCAGGTGACGATGGGGGAGCCGGTGGGGAGTTGCAGCGCGCGGGCCACCTCTTCGGTTGCGGTCGCGCTGCGCGCTGGGGCCTGCGTGAGGTGGCCTGTGCTTCCGGCTCGGCGGCAGGCGGCAGCCCAAGCGGTGGGCTCGTCGCGCCGCTCGATGGCCATGGGGATCTCGATGGTGGCGGCCGGTCGTTGGACGATCATGCCGCGGTTGGCGACGCGCCAGATCAGCCCTTCCTCCTTGAGTTCCTTCATGGCTCTGGTGATGACGTGGGCGCCAACGCCGTACGTGTCTTTCAGGTCGTTGGTGTGGGGGAGTGGTTCGCCCGCGGGGTAGGTGCCGTCGAGGATCTTGCCCCGGAGGTCGGCCAGGACCTCGGGATACCGCACGACGGGCACGGGCGGGTCCTCCTCCAGTGGGCTGTTCAGGCTGGCGTTGATCGTATTACGAGCGGCGTGGAGGCGTCTCACCTGCGGGCTTGACAGTGATCGTCGGGTGATGCAGCATTGCTACGACTATCCTGTTTACTCGTAAACACACACTAGCAAAGCATGAAAACGGCGACTCTCCGCTCCACCGGAAGGCCGCCCACCAGAGCGGGCCTCGCCCGGAACTCCACTTCCAGGCGAGGCCCTTACGAACACCAGGTCTCTCCCCTCGTGAAAGGACCCGAGACCCGATGTCCAGCCACATCGTGGCATCACGCCGCCACGCTGTCACATCCGACGCCGACCGGCACGCCACCCAGCGCCTGCGCAAGCTCGACGAAACCCTCCTCACCCCCGAGGCGCTGTGCCGCCGACCGGGCCCCGACCCCGACGACTGGTTCCCCATCGCGGAGACCGCCGACGCCTACGACGCCGCGTACGCAGCCGCCACCAAGCGGTGCGACGGCTGCCCCTTCACCGGGCTGGCCGGCCTCTGCGTCGAGCGGGCGCGGCTCCTGCCGTACGACCCGATCGGCGTCATCGGCGGCACCGACCCCAAGCTGCGCCTCCAACTCCGCATTGGCGCGGACCTCCAGAGCTACGGCGGGGTGGCGGCGTGAGACTCCTTGCTCCCAGCGCTGAGCGCGAGCGCGCCCGGCTCGAAGCGGAGCAGCTCCGCATCGAGCAGGAGCGCATGCGCGACGAGGCGCGACGCCTGCGCGAGATCGAGGAGGCCGAGCACCGCGCCGCCCTCGCCGAGCGGGCGGGCGAGCTGGCCGAGCAGGAACAGACCCGGATCACTGCTGAGGCCGAAGCCGAGGCCGAGCGCACCCGCGCGAAGTGGCGTCGGCGGCGCGCGGTCTGGGCCGAGCGGACGCGGACCGCCGGCCGCCTCGCCGTCATGTCGGTGACCAACGTCGGCGTCAACCTCGTCGCGGTCTCCGGCCAGGCGATGGCCTTCATGCAGCGTGGTCTTCCGCCGCTCTGGGCCGTGCTCGCGGCCGGGATCGTTGAGTCGGTCGCCGTGTACGTCTCGTGGCACGCACACGTCGCGCTCCGGGAGGGTGACGCGGCCTGGGTGACCCGCATGACCTCCTACGGGATCGGTGCGGGCGCCGGCTACCTGTCGTACACGCACGTGGAGGACTACCCCGAGCTGTTCGCCGCGTGCTCGCTGGCCAGCCCGTGGCTGTGGTCGATGCACTCGCGGCACCTCCATCGTCAGGATCTGCGGGCGGGCGGGCTGATCGATCCGCGGGCGCCGAAGTTCAGTGCGCTGCGCTGGCTGCTGCACACGCGGGAGACGTTCGCGGCCTTCAAGTGGGCGGTGAGCGAGGGCGTGCAGTCGCCGCACATCGCGGTTGAGGTGGTGCGGAGCCGCCGCACGGTTCAGATGACGTGGCGGTCGGTGGAGGACACGCAAGCGGTGGTGGTCGCGACGCAGCGGGTCCAGTTGGAGCTCGCGCTGACGCAACTCGCCGCCGTGTCGGAGGAGCTGCACGGCTTGGACCCGGACGCGGCGGCGGCCAAGGAGACGATCGCGCGGTTCGTGAACCGTGTGGGCGCCGGGATGTTCCCGATGTATCGTCCGCTGTCCGCTGGCGAGCTTCGTCCGGCGGCCGAGCAGACGGACGAGAAGCGGACGGACGGCGCGGACGACGACCGGACGGACGGCGGACCAAGGGTAGGCGGATGGCTTCGCCAATTCCTGCCCGGCCACGGGCGGACGGCGGACGAGAACGGTTCGGCTGGGCGGACGGGCAAGGCGGACGAGAAGCGGACGGACGGCGGACGGAAGGCGGACGACGAGCCCGCGAAGAAGCGGACGGACGGAGCGGACGGCAAGCGGACGAACGGCGGACGGTCTGCCAAGAAGCGGACGGGCGGGCGTCGTCCGTCCGGGCGGACGAATGGACGGGCCGCAGGTCCGGACGATCTCGGCGAGCTGCTGCCGCTCGGGCGGACGATCCTCGCCGAGCACCAGCAGAACGGCGTACGGCTGACGCGTGACCGGCTCGCGGCTGCGGTCAAGGCGGGCGGACGGACGATCAGCAACGAGCGCGCCAGTGCGTTGCTGCGCGTGCTGCAGACGAACGGCTCGTCCGCCGCGAATGGAGCGGACGGGAACGGCTCGTCCGCGCAGACGAAAACCGCGGCGGACGGCGGACCGTCCGGCGCTGAGAACGCGGACGAGAGCGGCTCGTCCGCCGACGACAACGACGACAAGGGAGCGAACTGATGACGACCAGCCGGGCGGACAAGACGGCCGAGCGTGCCTGCTACGTCCCCCTGTGGGACGAGGCCACGGAGGAGTTCCACAACGGGTGGCTGACCTACCGGCCGGCCGACCCGTATTTCGTCCACCTGGAGATCGAGGACTGGCCCGCCCCGGTGGTCGCGCCCCGGACGGTGCTCGCGGACGGCCTGTCCGGGCTGGCGGAGTGCCTGTCTAAGCCGGACCGCACGGGCCTGCGGGTCCAGCCGTCCTCGAACGGCAAGAACGTGCTGCTCGGCGTCACGCAGGGAGACCTGCTCCTCGGGCTGTTCCGGACCCCGGCCGACCTGCTGGCCACGCACCTGGACGAGCTCGACGAACTGGTGCCGATGGGTGGGGAGATGGCTCGCATCGACTGGGACGACGTGATCGCCAACCTGCTGGGGCCGTGACCGACCGTGAACAGCCGTGAAGCCGCGCCGAGCGCCGACCAGAGCCGCGACCCGCCACAGCAGAGCGGCCCAACGCGCGCAGGTGCACGTGCGCGCACGTGCGCGAGATCGTATCACGGCCCCGCCAGCCGTAACCGTCCGTGACGATCGGGAGGAGTCACGTGCCGACCAAGCCCACCCGCCGCGAGGCCCGCCAGATGCGCTTCCACGCCCGCATCAAGGGCGCGCCAACCCCGAAGGAGGCGTTCCACGAGGCCGTTCGCTACCTCACGGCCGAACTCGCCGACATCCGCAACGCCGACGAGGCCGAAGGCGACCGGCTCTACACCCACTACGCCGCCGAGTTCCGGCGCAGCGGCGACGACACCAACCGGCAAAGGAGGTGACCATGCGCAGCATCCGCTCGCCGTACCCCACGCCAGACCAGCCGAAGGCCGAGCAGGTCGGAACGGCCGCCGAGGAGGGGAAGCCCGCCGACGATACCGCCGCACAGGTCGCCCCGGTCGTGCCTCTGCGCGAGGACCAGCCCCAGCTTCCCGCCAAGCCCGAGGTCTCGCGGCTGGACCAGTTCGTCGAGTTCGTCCAGGGCCCGCTGTCGGACTGGATCGCCCGCGAGCGACCCGCCTACATGCCCTCGCCCATCACGTTCGTCCGGGAGCGGTGGTCGCCGGCGTGGCTGCCGGGTGACGCCGGTCTCGTGCTGTGGGCCTGGCGGGTGCTGCTGCTGGCCCGCGCGCTGCTCTACACGGCGTTCTACGTTCCCGCCATGACGATCTTCCTCCCCGAGCTGACCATGGCCGCGATCGTCGCCTACCTGATCTTGCACTTCTTCGCCTGAAAGGGACCCCTCACCGTGGACAAGCTGCTCGTCGGAGTCGGTGCCTGGACCGCCTTGATGCTGGCGGTCGGCATCGTCTTCATCTGGAAGCGGACCGCGCCGCGATTCACCGCCTGGTGGATGCTCGTGGCCGGCATCGGCCTGATCGGCACGTTCTTCGAGGCCGTCGTACGCACCGTCACTGGGCGCCTGCACCCCATCGTCCCGGCGGTGTTGCTCGGCGTCTGCCTGGCCATCTGGATCGCGGACGTGTGGGGCAAGAAGAACTCGGTCGGCCGCGCCACTGCGATCGTCGCCCCGCTCATCCCCACGCTGCTGGTCGTCAGTGCCATCGCGGTCTTCGGCTTCAACACCGCCGACCTCGGCCGTGACGTCAAGAAGGCATGGCAGGAAACCATGACGGCCGACTCCGAGGGAGGCCGTAAGTGATTCCCCTGATCCTGATCCTGGCCGGGCTCATCACCGCGGTGCTCGTGAAGCGCCCCGACGCCCGCGCCGCCACCATGGGAGGGCTTCGAGCTGGCGCGGCCCAGGCCGACATCGAGTTCCGCCGGGGGTTCACGGCCGCGCGCACCCACTACGACCAGGCGCAGAAGTACCTCACCCGTCCGACCGCGTCCGGTGACCCGCCGGGGCCCCGCAACCTCCGCTGGTGGGCGTCCGCCCTGGGCGCGGTGGTCGGCGGTACCACCGCGGCGGTCGCGGGCGGAACGTACGGGCTGCTCAAGGTCCTCGGTGGCGCCGTCCGGATCGGCAGGCAGGCCGCCGAGGGGGCGCGCCAGGCGTACCGCGACTACAAGGCCATCCACGAGATCGAGGAAGCCGAGGTGATCGAGGAGATCGAGGACGCCGAGGACACCAAGCCTGCTCCGGAGCAGGCGGCCCCCGCCGAGGAGCCCAAGGACCGGCCCGCCACCGACCTGACCAGGTACGACACCCCTCACGAAAGGACCACCGTGAACGCCGAATTCACCTCCTTCCCCCAGCTCCGGCACGACCACGAGACCGCCAACACCGACATGACCGAGGTCGCGGCGGCGATCGACGGCCAGGTGGCCGGCCTGCTCGCGAAGAACATGGGCCGCGGCGCACTCATCACGGCGCTGATGGCCGCGCAGGAGACCGCGACCCAGCTCGCCGCCCAGCACGCGCGCATCGCCGAACTCGCCGCCGCCCAGGGCACCGTGGCCGAGGCCCACGCGGCGGTCGGCGGCGTGGACAACGTCGCCGACAAGGGCGCGTACGCCGAGGGCTGAGCCCAGCCGTACGGCAGCATCATCCACGCGAAAGGAGCCCTCGTTGTCCAAGGACCGCAAGCAGAAGCCGGCCGACGAGGTCGCCCGTACCGTGCGGCGGGTCGCTTTCCGCCAGCGGTACCGCACGACGATGGCAGCGCCTTTCGCGTGGCCGCCGATAGCGCTTTCGCTATCGGCGCTGTTCGACGCTCAGCAGCCCGCCGTGGGCATGGTGTGCGCTGCCGCCACCTGCGCGTACCCGGTGGTCCGCGCGGTGCGTGCCCGCCGGAACATCGGCGCGGCCGCGTTCGGCACAGGGTGGATGCTGACCGCTGCGGCGGCTGGCCCGTACGGGGCGGTCGCCGCGGCGGGCGTCGCTGGGTGGTTGTGGTTCTCGGCCTCGCATTGGCGGCGCCACCGTCGCCTGCCGCTGCCTGGCCGTTCGATCAAGCTCGACAACGAGCCGCCGGAGGTGGTCGTCGAGCAGGTGTCGGAGTTCGATCCCGAGGTGGCGCGGATCATCAAGCGGTTCAACGAGCGTCTGGCCGCCAAGGGCAAGGCTCTGGAGGGGATGACGCTGACCACTCCCCAGCGCATCGACGCCGGATACCGCGCGGAGATCCGGGCGGTACCGGGCGAGAAGGAGACCAAGGACATCATGCAGGCGGCCGGGAAGGTCGCTTCGGCCTTCCAGACCTCGACGCAACTCGCCGTGCTGGAGCCCGTGCCGTCTGGCGACAACTCCCGCGCCATGTTCACCCTCCTGCAAGATGACACGCTGGCGAAGGTGCGCCGGTTCGAGGACCTGCAGCCCCGCATCCAGGCCGATGGCCGGGCGCACATTGGCTACTTCTACGACCTGCAGCCCGCGCACTGGGCCTTCTTCACGAAGTCCGGCGGCATGCGGCACGGCATCATCGTCGGCGACTCTGAGGCGGGCAAATCGCGCAGCGTGGAGACGCTGATCAGCCTGGCCCACCTGTCCGACAAGATCGCGACAGTGCTGCTCGACCCGCAGGGCGGCTCCATGCCGGACTGGAACGGCAACACGCACCGCTGCGCCCTTGGCGAGGACGACTGCATGGGCGAGTTGGAGCTGTGGCACTGGGTGATGCGCCGCCGAGTCCACCACCTCGCACGGATCCCATGGGTGGACGAGGACGGCGACGAGCGGTGCGGCAAGACGCACCTGGTGCCCGGTGACCCCGACGCCGGCGGCATGACCGGCGTCTTCTTCGCCCTGGAGGAGGCACCAGAGCTGCTGCAGCACGACGTTCACGGCAAGAAGGCCGTGGGCCTGCTCGCATCCGGCGCGAAGACCTGGCGCAAGGGCGGCGGCGGCATTCTTCTCGTCGCCCAAGACCCGAACATGACCGAGCTGGGCGGGTCCGTGACGCTGCGGGCGCAGCTCCGCAAGAATTCGTGCGCGCTGCGGACGCAGACGCCCGGCGCCGCTTACCAGATGGGCCTCCCGCACGACCCGTCGCTGCTCCCGGCGACCTTTCGGGACGGGTCGCTGACACAGGGCCTGGCATACCTGAACGGGATCGACCGGCGGGCCGCGCTGATGCGGTGGCTGTACACCGAGAAGCCGAAGCACATCGCCCGCACCCCGGCGGCCGGCCGGATCGACGAGCTGACGATGAGCTGGATCGAGGAGTTCACCAGCGCGAAGAAGGCCGGGCGGGAGCCCGGGGCGGGGAAGCGTGCCGTCACCGAGGAGCCGCGTTCGACATCGGGCGACGTCAAGGCCGCGATCATCGGCGTTCTTGCCGAGGCGGAGGGCCTGGCGCTGGAGCTTGGCGAGCTGCTGCACGGCGTGCTCAAGCGACGGGTTGTGGCGCCGCCGAGCGAGATCAATGCCCAGCTCAAGCGGCTTGTGGCGGACGGGCGGGTGTGGCCGATCAGTAAGGACGGGGTTGAGGCGTTCGCCCTGCCCGAGGAAATCCTGGAGAGGCTGCAGGTCTGATGCGGGCGGCGATCCGGATCGCGATGGTGTCAGCGTGGCTGGCGGTCGTCTGGGCGGCCGCACCGCTGGCACACGTGCGCAGCGAGGCTCAGGCAGTGGTGGTGCCGCTCATCGTCGTCTCGGTTGGCGCGGTGCTGGTGGCGCTGGAGCGGCTCGGAGCGGGCGTGATCGGCATCGTGCTGACGGTTACCGCGGTCTGGTTGCTGGCGGCCGCTACGTGGGGCGTGCTCGCCGGCACGGTGCTGCTGGTGTCGGGCATCGCGGTCCTGGTCGGCGGGTACACAGAGACCCCGTGAAGTACATGACGCGTCAATGCGCAATAATTGCGTCAAATGCGTCATGCTGACAAGTGATGGCAAGGGTTGCGCAAGGCGGCCGGGATCGAAGGGGGATCGGTGGCGGAGAAGCATCTGACTCCAGAGGACCTTGCGGAGCGCTTAGGCGTGCCCAAGGCCACCGTCTACGCCTGGAACTCTCGCGGCGGAGGCCCCCGTTTCATGCGCTTCGGCAAGCATGTTCGGTACAAGATCGCCGATGTGGAAGCGTGGGAGAATCGGCAGTACGCAGAGCCCACGGCGAGCTGACGATAGCGAGACTGCTATCGGCGGCTCCACCAGCACGGAAACGGCCCGGCATCGTGATCGATGCCGGGCCGTTCTGTTCCGGTTCTGTTCCGCCTGACGTTGCTTAGCAACGACAAACAACGACAACTAACCACAACGTTTTACCAGCTCAGCGCCCACTTCCAGGAAGATCGCCAAGGCCGGAAAACCCCGCTGTCACACGTCGTAGTACAGCTCGAACTCGTGCGGGTGCGGGCGCAGGCGGATCGGGTCGACCTCGTTCTCGCGCTTGTAGGAGATCCAGGTCTCGATCAGGTCCGGCGTGAACACGCCGCCCTCGAGCAGGTAGTCGTGGTCGCTCTCCAGGGCGTTGAGCACCTCGGGGAGGGAGCCCGGCACCTGCGGGACCTGGCGGGCCTCCTCCGGCGGGAGCTCGTAGAGGTCCTTGTCCACCGGCTCCGGCGGCTCGATCTTGTTGCGGATGCCGTCGATGCCGGCCATCAGCATGGCGGCGAAGGCGAAGTACGGGTTGCACGACGGGTCGGGCACCCGGAACTCGATCCGCTTGGCCTTCGGGTTGGAGCCCGTGATCGGGATGCGGACGCAGGCGGAGCGGTTGCGCTGGCTGTAGACCAGGTTGACCGGGGCCTCGTAGCCCGGCACCAGGCGGTGGTAGGAGTTCACCGTCGGGTTGGTGAAGGCCAGCAGCGACGCGGCGTGCTTGAGCAGGCCGCCGATGTAGTAGCGGGCGGTGTCGGACAGGCCCGCGTAGCCGACCTCGTCGTAGAAGAGCGGCTCGCCGTCCTTCCACAGCGACTGGTGGCAGTGCATGCCCGAGCCGTTGTCACCGAAGATCGGCTTGGGCATGAAGGTGACCGTGTGGCCGGCCTGGAGCGCCGTGCTCTTGATGATGTACTTGTACAGCATCAGGTTGTCGGCGGTCTTCAGCAGCGTGCCGAACCTGAAGTCGATCTCGGCCTGGCCGGCGGTGCCCACCTCGTGGTGCTGCATCTCGACGTCGATGCCCGCGGCGATGAGGTTGCGCACCATCTCCGAGCGGAGGTCGGTGAAGTGGTCCATCGGCGGCACCGGGAAGTAGCCGCCCTTGTAGCGCGGCTTGTAGCCGAGGTTGCCGCCCTCGGTCGCCTTGCCGGTGTTCCAGGCGCCCTCGATCGAGTCGATGTAGTAGTAGCCGGCGTTCTGCTTGGTCTCGAAGCGGACGTCGTCGAAGATGTAGAACTCCGCCTCGGGACCGAAGTAGGCCGTGTCGGCGATGCCGGTGCCCTTGAGGTACTCCTCCGCCTTGCGCGCGACGTTACGGGGGTCGCGGCTGTACGCCTCGCCGGTGAGCGGGTCGTGCACGAAGAAGTTGATGTTCAGCGTCTTGTGCTGGCGGAACGGGTCCAGCACGGCGCTGGAGGGGTCGGGCAGCAGCAGCATGTCCGACTCGTGGATGGCCTGGAAACCGCGGATCGACGATCCGTCGAACATCAGGCCGTCGGTGAACACACTGGACCCGAAGTTCTCGGCGGGGAACGTGAAGTGGTGCGTCGTCCCCGGCAGGTCGGTGAACCTGACATCGACGAACTGCACTCCCTCGTCCCTGATGAACTTCAGGACGTCGTCGGCGGAGTTGAACACTCTCGAACCTCCCAGGGGCACGGGCTTGCGACTTTCGACGGTAGGGCTGGGCCGTTTCCGTGCCGTGTCCCGTTTGTTTCGCCCACGTTAAGTGGACGGACTCATGTCGGATTGATCTTGATGCAGCCGTCGTCCACTTTCCGGTGGCGATCGTACGGGTCCACGGCCGCGCCGGTGGACTTGGCGGCCACCTCGTCGGGCGGCGAGTCGCCGTAGACGGGATGCACGAAACCGTCGTTCACGTCACACCGCGCGGGACCCGGCCCGCCCGCGTTCCGGCTTCGAAGCCAATACTCCACCCTTCCCCCCTCGCGGAACGCCAGCAACTCGCCCTTGTGGTGCGCGATCAACCGCATCGTGGTCCGCGGTTGCCCGGCCGGCGGATGGCGTACACGAACAGGTAGTAGACGTGAACCCGCAGTTCCGGCCGCCCGTCGCGGCGGCCCGCCGACACCGTCATGTCGCCGTCCACCTTGATCACATCGGACGCGAGCTCGGCGGTGCCGGGCGCGAAACCGGTGACCCACCAGCGGGAGTTCCACCCCTTCTTCCGGTCCAGGCGTTCCAGGAAACCCCGGCGCTGCTCGGAGGAGAGCAGCGCGATGAACGGCCGGGGCCGCTCCCCGGCGAGGGTCGGCCGGTCCAGGTGGGACGCCGCCAGCAGCGCGCGGGCGTGCCGCAGCGCCGCCCCGACCTCCTTGGCGCTCAGCCCGGCCATCGCCCTGGCCGGGGGGAGGACCAGCCCGCCCTCGCCGTCGGCGAAGCCGGCCGCGGGCGAGCCCGCGAACGGGTCGGGCGCGGCCACCACCCTGGGAGCCCTCGTGGCGACGGGACGCGTCTCCTCGGGGACCGGGCCGGACGAGGAGGGCGCGGGCAGCAGGTCGGGACGCAGGGTGACGGCCGCGCCGGCGGCGGCCACGGCCGCGACCGCCAGCCAGGCGGCGAGCGTGACGCGGCGGCGCGCGCCGTGGCTCCTGTCGTGCCTCCTGCGCCTTCTGTCGAGCCGCCTGCCCGCCCGGCGCATCCTGGCCGCCTGCTCGGCGTCGATCTGCCGCATGAGCGCGGTGAAGCGCGCGTCCAGGTCGTCGTGGTCGGGGGTGGGCATCCGGTTCTCCGAGGGGGGGTGACCTGCGGGGCGGGCCCATGATCGCAGGCCGGGCCGACGGTTCACGGGCGATTCAACGGCAACTCGGGTTCGGGACCGGCCCCTGCGCCGGATACCGTGGTCGCATGGACAGCAGGCAGCCGCGGTGGACTCAGACCTGGCTGGGCGGTGTGCGCGCCGGAGGGGCCGACCTCGGCTACCCGGGCGAACGGCTCGGCCTGCCCGAGCGGGGGAGCGGCGCGGTCGCGGGGTGGGGGCGCAGGATCGGCGCCATCGTCATCGACTGGCTCATCTGCACCTGGGCCATCGCCCAGGGCCTGCTCGGCTTCTCCACCGCCGACGCCGGCTGGGTCAGCCTGGGCATCCTGGCGCTGGAGTACGTCCTGCTGGTCGGCACCATCGGCATGACCTTCGGCATGCGCCTGATGAACTTCAGGATCGCCTCGCTCGACGGCGGCCGGCCGAACCTGGTGCAGGTGCTCGTGCGCACCTTCCTGCTGATCCTCGCGGTGCCGGCGCTCATCTTCGACCGCGACCAGCGCGGCCTGCACGACCGCGCCGCCGGCACCGTCGCCGTACGCCTCTGACCTCCGTTCCGCGCGCGGCTCGGGCGTACGCCGCCGACGCCGGCGGCCGGAGCAGGGGCGGGGTTGCCCGGAACGTGCCCTTCCTGCCATCCTTGGCATCCAACTTGGTTGACACGTGTAGACAACACGGGTAGATCGCCCCTGACCTGCGCCGGGGCCGGGACTCGGTGCAGAGGAGAACGCATGAGGAAACACCGCCGCCGCACCGCGCTCACGGCAGCCGCGCTGCTCGCCGGAGTCGTCACCGCCCTGTCCGCCTGCGGGTCCTCCGGCGGCTCCGCCCCCGGTACGCCCGGCGCCTCCGGGCCCGCCACCGGCACGCTGCGCTTCGTCGGCCCCGAGGAGCCCAAGACCTTCGAGCCCGTCATCGCCGGATTCGAGGCCGAGAACCCCGGGATTCAGGTCGAGTACACCCAGGTGCCCTTCGACCAGCTCAACAACGTCCTGCAGCAGCGACTGGCGGCCAAGGACTCCTCCATCGACGTCTACACCGTGGACCAGCCCCGCCTGTCGGCGCTCGCCGCCCGCGGCTTCCTGGTGGACCTCAGCGACCTGCGCGAGAAGGTGCGCCAGGCCGTCGTCCCCGGCCAGTACGAGGTCAACGTCTTCCGGGACAAGATGTGGGCGGTGCCGATCTGGACCTCCGACCAGTTCCTGTTCTACAACGCCGCCCTGCTGAAGAAGGCCGGAGTCACCCCGCCCTCCCGCGACCCCGCGCAGCGCTGGACCTGGGAGCAGGTCGCCGAGGCGGGCAAGAAGGCCCAGGAGAAGGCCGGCGCCCAGTGGGCGGTCATCCCCGAGCAGATCGAGCAGTTCTACCAGCTCCAGAGTCTGGCCGAGTCGGCCGGCGGCGGCCCGGGCATCACCGGCCCCGACATGCTCACCCCGGCCATCACCACCGACGGCTGGATCAAGGCCATGACCTGGTACCACGACCTGTTCGCGAACAAGCTCGCCCCCCGAGGGGTCGGCTCCTTCCAGACCTCGCCGCTGTTCAGCGAGGGCAAGGTCGCCTTCTTCGTCGGCGGGCCCTGGGACGTCGGCGTGTTCGGCGCGGTCAAGGACCTCGACTGGGGGATCGCGCCCCACCCGTACTTCGCGGGCGGCAAGCAGGTGACCCCCACCGGCTCGTGGTCCTGGGGCATCAACCCCGCGTCCACCCAGCAGGCGATGGCCCGCAAGTTCCTCGAATACGCCTCACTCGACCCCGAGGGCAACCTGCTGACCACCAAGAACACCACGATCATCCCGTCCAACAAGGCCGCCTTCGACACCTACCTGCCCACGCTGGACGCGCTCGCCGGCGACAAGAGCAAGGGCGTCGGCGAGATCCTGACCTACGACGCCGGCAACACCGCCGTCGCGCGGCCCACCTCCGTCGGCTACATCCAGTTCGAGGAGATCATGACCAAGGCGTTCGCGGACATCCGCAACGGCGCCGACCCCCGGGCCCGGCTGGAGAAGGCCACCGGGGAGATCAAGACCGCCTGGGCCCAGCTTCGGTGAGCGGGCGGGAGCGACCCGGCCGGGCGCGGCTGCGCCACCGCCCGGCCGCGGTGGCGCTGGCGTTCCTCGCGCCCGCGCTGGCGGCGCTGCTGGTGCTGCGGCTCATCCCGGCCGCGATGGCCGTGGTGAGCAGCCTCAGGCACACCAGCCTGGTCACCGGCGAGACCTCCTTCGTCGGGCTGGAGAACTACCTCACGCTCTTCGGCGATCCGGCCTTCCTGCAGAGCGTCAGGGTCACCCTGGTCTTCAGCCTGATCGTCAACCCGCTGCAGATCGCCGCCGCGCTGGCCCTGGCCGTGCTGTTCACCCGCCGCTTCGCCGGGGTGCGGTTCTGGCGCTCGCTGGTCATCCTGCCGATCGCGGTGCCGCCCGCCGTCTCCGCGGCGATCTGGAGCGTGGCCTACCGGCCCGACGGGCTGCTGAACTCGGTGCTGGCCGTGCTCGGCATCCCCGAGCAGCCCTTCCTCACCTCGCCCGCGCAGGCCCTGTGGTGCCTGATCGTGCTGCTGTCGTGGATCGGCGTCGGCTACTGGATGATGTTCCTCATCGCCGGCCTGCAGGACATCCCCGCCTCCCTGTACGAGGCCGCGGCCATCGACGGCGCCTCGGCCTGGCGCCGCTTCGTCCACGTCACGCTGCCGCTGCTGCGCCGCCCGCTGGCGTTCGTGCTGGTGGCCGACACGGTGTCGAACTTCCTGGTGTTCGCCCCGGTGCAGATGCTCACCAACGGCGGCCCCGAGGGCTCCACCAACGTCACCATGTACGACATCTTCACCCGCGCCTACACCGTCGGCGACCTGAACCTCGCCCAGGCCGAGGTGATGCTGCTGGTGCTGGTGGTCCTGGCCGTCGTGGCCGTGCAGTTCCGGCTGCTGCGGGCGGGGGACTGACATGGCCCGTCCCCGCGTACGCCGATCGGCCGCCGCCGTGCTCGGCGCCCTGGCCGGCCTCGCCTTCGCCGTGCCGCTGCTGTGGGCCGTGACCAGCTCGCTGCGCGAGAACGAGGCCATGTTCCGCTACATCTCCGAGCCGTCCTGGCGCACCCTGCTGCCCTCGGACGTGACCCTGGCCAACTACGCCGCCCTGGTCACCGGCGACTTCGGCCGGGCGATCCTGAACTCGATCGTGGTCGCCCTGGCCACGGTGGTGCTCGGCCTCGTCATCAGCGCCGCCGCCGCGTTCGGGCTGGCCGCGGTGCGCTTCCGCGGCCAGGGCGTGCTGTTCGGCCTGGTGGTGCTGAGCTTCCTGATCCCCTTCGACGCGATCGCGATCCCGCTGGCCACCCTGTTTCGCGACTGGAGCCTGCAGAACACCTACGCCGGGCTGATCCTGCCCGGACTCGGCCACGGGCTGGCGATCTTCCTGCTGCGCCAGTTCTTCCTGGCGATCCCGGCCGAGCTGGTGGAGGCCGCCCGCATCGACGGCCTCGGCTGGTTCGGGGTCTTCGCCCGGATCTACCTGCCGCTGTCGCGCCCGGCCCTGGTCGGCGCGGGCATGACGCTGTTCATCTTCCAGTGGCAGGCGTACGTCTGGCCGCTGCTGATCGGCACCGACACCGCGCACCAGCTCGGCCCGATCGCCCTGGCCAACATGCGCGGCCAGTTCACCATCGACTACGGCCAGCTCTTCGCGGGCTCGGTCGTGCTCACCGTCATCCCGCTGATCGTCATCATGCGCTACCAGCGGCACTTCACCCAGTCCATCTCCACCACCGGCCTGAAGTAGGCCGCGGATCTCCCCACGGAAGGTCGTCCATGACGTCATCGACCGCGTCGTCCACCGCGCCCCGGCGCGTCGTCCTCGACACCGACCTCGGGTCGGACGTGGACGACGTGCTCGCCCTGGCGGTTCTGCTCGGATCGCCGGAGGTGGACCTGCTCGGCTGCACGACCGTCTACGGCGACACCGCGCTGCGCGCCCGCCTGACCAAGCGGTTCCTGCGCCTGGCCGGCCGCGAGGCCCCCGTCGTGCCCGGAGAGCGCGAGACGCTGACCGGGCGGAAGGTCTGGTGGGCCGGGCACGAGGGCGCCCTGTTCGCCGACCTGGACACCGAGCCCCTGGACGACGGCGCCGACGCCCCCGCCTACCTCACCGCCCAGGTCGCCGCCGCGCCAGGCGAGATCGACGTCGTCGCCATCGGGCCGCTGACCAACATCGCCCGCGCGGTCCAGGCCGACCCGGGCTTCGCCGGGAACGTCCGGCACCTGTGGATCATGGGCGGCCGGTTCGGCGGCGCCGGCGACCCCGAGCACAACTTCCGCAGCGACCCCGAGGCCGCCGCCATCGTGTTCGGCTCGGGGGCGCCGATCACGGTGACCGGCCTGGAGGTCACCACCACGGTCCGGCTGGACGCCGCGGACGTGGGCCGGATCTCCGCCGCCGGCGCGCTCGGCGCGGCCCTGGAGGCGGAGATCCGGCAGTGGTGGCGGTTCTGGAACACCGAGTGGAACACCCCGCACGACCCGATCACCGTGCTCACCATGCTGGTGCCGGAGATGTTCGCCTTCACGGCGTACGGGAGCGTCGGCGTGACCCCCGACGGCCCCGACGCGGGCGCGAGCGCCTTCACGGCGGGGGAGGGGGCCACCCGCGTCACCACCGGCGCCGGCCCCCGCGAGGTGGCCGAGGAGATCGTACGCCGGATAGTCACCGCCGGATCATGACCCTCAGCGCGCGGCGGCGGTCCGGGGCTCGGGGCAGCCGCACGACCCCCGGGTGACCAGGCGGGCCGGGAAGATCCTCTCGACCGGCTCGCCGCCGCCCGCCTCGACCGCGCCGATCAGGATCTCGGTGGCGTACCTCGCCATGGCGTCGATCGGCTGCTGGATCGTGGTCAGCCCCGGCACCGTGTACGCCGCCTCCCGCGCGCCGTCGAATCCGGCCACGGCCACGTCGTGCGGCACCCGCAGCCCCAGGTCGGCGGCGGCCCGCATCGCCCCGATGGCCTGGTGGTCGATGCTGGCGAACACCGCGGTCGGCCGTCGCGGCGAGCCCAGCAGCCGCATCGCCGCGGCGTAACCGCCCTCCAGGCTCAGCTCGTCCTCCGCGACCAGCGACTCGCCGGCCTCGCGGCCGGCCGCCTCCAGCGCCCGCCGCCACCCGCGCTCCCGCAGCGCCACCGGCGCCAGCGTACGCGGCCCGCCCACGAACCCGATCCGGGCGTGGCCGTGCTCCACCAGGTGCGCGGTCGCCAGGAACCCGCCCTCCTCGTCGTCCACCGCCAGGCGCGAGAACGGGGCGGGGGCCTCGTGGTCGATGGTCACCACCGGGATGCCCCGGGCCTCCATCTCCTTGACCTCCTGCGGGCCGACGCGTACGCGCATCAGCACCAGGCCGTCCACCTGCCGCTCCAGGAACGTGCGCACGTAGCCCTCGGCCCGCCGCGGGTCCTCCGCCGAGTTGCCCAGCAGCACCGAGTAGCCGCACTCCCAGGCCGCGTCCTCGCACGCCCGCGCGAACTCGCCGAAGAACGGGCTCTTGCCGCTCGCCCCGTCGGAGGAGATCACCCCGATCGTCCAGGTACGCCGCGAGCGCAGCGACCGCGCCACCGCGTTGGGCCGGTAGCCCAGTTCCGCCACCGCGGCCAGCACCCGGCTGCGGGTGCTCTCGCTCACCGGCCGGGGCCCGTTGTTGATCACATAGCTGACGACCGCCGGCGAGGTGCCGGCCAGGCGCGCCACGTCGTTCCTGGTGACCACCCGCGCCCCCTCACTCGCCCCCGGCCGGGCGCTCGCACGTGAAGATCACCGTGCCGGGGAACAACCTGCCCCGCAGCGGGCTCCACCCGCCCCACTCGCGCTCATGGCCGTCGGGCCACTCCGGTTCGAGCAGGCCGCGCGGCACCAGGCCCGCCCCCACGATCGCCTCCACCCAGTCGCCCAGCGTGCGGTGGTGCTCGACGTACACCGGCTCGCCGTCCTCGCCGTACTCGACGTACGGCGTGCGGTCGAAGTAGGAGCGGTCGGCGGTCAGCCCGGCGGGGCCCGGGTCGTCGGGGAACGCCCACCGGATCGGATGGCTGACCGAGAACACGAACCGGCCGCCCGGCCGCAGCACCCGGCGCACCTCCGCCAGCACCGCCCGCGCGTCGGCCACGAACGGCAGCGCCCCGAACGCCGAGCAGGCCAGGTCGAAGGACGCCGCCGCGAACGGCAGCGCCCCCGCGTCGGCGACCGCGGCGGGCAGCGCGACCCCCGAGTCGAGGTCGATCCGCCGGGAGTGGCGCAACTGCCGGAAGGACAGGTCGATCCCCACGACGTGCGCGCCCTGGGTCACCAGCCAGCGCCCGCACTGCCCGGCCCCGCACCCGACCTCAAGCACCCGCCGCCCGGCGACCTCGCCGAGCAGCCGCGCCCGCGCCTCGTCCAGCCTCTCGGGGCACCACACGAAGCCCACATCGCGCAGGAACGCGCCGTGCTCGGCCTGGTAGTCGTCGGCGGCGGAATCCCACCACCCGCGGTTCGCGCGCACGGTCGCCACGGCGTCCACGTCGCGCCGATCGACCCCGGACGGACCGGTCACCGTCAGCGCATCTTGGGGCCGCGGGGCATGCGCGCGCCACGCGGCATCGGCCCCTTGGGCACGGGCAGGGTCTGCGGCAGCGCCCGCAGCCGGTACTTGACCTCCGACACGGCCGGCTTCTTCAGGTTGCGCGGCAGCTTCATCAGGTGCCGCTGCAGCTTGGCCAGCGGGACCTGCCCCTCGCCGTCACCGCACTGCACGTCGTACACCGGCACGTCCACGGCGACCCGCTGCACCCGCTTCTTCTCGCTGACCAGCATCTTCTGCACCCGGTTGCCCGGCCCCTCGGACACCAGCACGATCCCGGGATAGCCCACCACCCGGTGCACGACGTCCTGGTCGCGGTTCACCGCCACGGCCGGGGTCACGTCCCAGTTGCCCCGCATCCCCTGAAGGATCGCCGCCGCGGCCCCGACCTGCCCGTGCAGCAACGAGTACTGCGCCCGCTGGGCGAGCTGCCCGAACACCACGAGCCCCACGGTCAGCGCCAGCATGATGCCGATGAACACCATGTACCACAGCCACCCCGTGACCAGCCCGATCACGATGCACAGGATCAACGTGCCGAGCGCCGAGGCGTAGACGATGGGCATGCCCTTGGGGTTGGCCTGCTTGATGATCTGCGCGATCATCCGGAGCTGCTTGATGCGCCCCGGGCGCTCGTTCGCGGCGGGGTCAGCGGGCTTCTTCGCCATGGTGGCAAGTTTATAGTGCGGCATTTATCGCGCGCTCCCAGCTGTTGCCCGCGCTGTACGCGGGCAGGACCCGCGCTCGGGTTCACGGCGGTGCTCCGCACGGTCTGTCCGGGCATGGCCATGCCCGGCGGCCCCGGCCGCTCCGGCGGCTCCGGCGGCCCCGGCCGCCCCGGCGGCCCCGGCCGCTCCGGCCGCTCCGGCGGCCCCGGACACGGGCGCCCGGGGCGGGAGCGGCGTACCCTGTCGCGGCCGGGGCCGTCCGGTCCTGGCGCCCCCTTCCCGCCCTCTACACGGGGGCGGCCTCGCTTGCCGGCTGTGCTGGGGACAACCTCCGGAAGAGGTGGCCCTGGGGGCGCAGGCGGCCGTCCGAGGCCGGGGTGAGCCGGTGGGCGATGGCGGTGGCCGTGGTGGGGAGGAAGGGGGTCAGTTCCCTGGCCAGGGTGCGGCAGGCACGGACCAGGGCCGCCAGGGTGGCGTCCAGGGCGGTTGCGGCCGGTGCCCCCCTGCGGGCCAGGGCCCAGGGCCGCGTCTCGTCGATGTGGCGGTTGGCGGCGTCCACGATCGCCCAGACGGCGGCGGTGGCGCGGCGGAAGTCCAGGTCGGCCAGGGCCGCGTCCACCAGGTCGGGGGTCTGGCGGCAGGCCGCCTCCAGGGCGGGAGCGTCCGCCGGCGTCTCCGGCACCCGGCCGTCGCGGTACTTCGCCACCATCGCCGTGACCCGGCTGATCAGGTTGCCGACACCGTTGACCAGCTCGTCGTTCGTCCGGGCGATCAGGCGGTCCACGGTGAAGTCGGCGTCGCCGGATCTGGGCACCTCGCGCAGCAGCCACCACCGCACCGGGTCCACCCCGTACGCCGCCACCAGCGCCTCCGGGTCCACGCCCGTGCCCGCCGACTTGCTGATCTTTCGGTTGGCGACGGTGAGATGGCCGTGCGCGTAGATCTCGGTGGGCAGCGGCAGGCCCGCCGACAGCAGCATCGCGGGCCAGTACACGGCGTGGAAGCGCAGCACGTCCTTGCCCAGGAGGTGCAGGCGCCGGTCGGAGCCGGTCCACCACCGCTCGTACGCCTCGCCGTCCGTGCCGAAGTCCAGCGCGGTGACGTAGTTGCCGAGCGCGTCCCACCACACGTAGACCACCTGATCGGGGTCGTCCGGGACCGGAATGCCCCAGCCGCGCGCCCGCGCCTGGGAGCGGGAGACGGACAGGTCCTCCAGGCCGCCCGCGATGAACCCGAGCACCTCGTTGCGCCGCTCCGCGGGCTCGATGCGCAGCCTGCCGGTCTCGATCAGCTCGCGCAGGCGCTCGCCGTACCTGGACAGCCGGAAGAACCAGTTCTCCTCCGCCACGAGCCCCGGGCGCGTGCCGTGCTCGGGGCATCGGCCCTCGCGCAGTTCCTCCTCGGCGTAGAACCGCTCGCAGCCCACGCAGTACAGGCCCTCGTAGTGACGGCGGTACAGGTCGCCCGACGCCGCGCAGGCGCGCCACAGCCGCTCCACCCCGGCGCGGTGCCTGGGGTCGCGGCTGGTGCGGATCACGTCGTCCGCGGCCACGCCGAGCGTGCCGGCGAGCGCCACGAACGCCTCGGCGTTGCGGTCCACGAACTCGCGCACCCCGACCCCGGCCGCCTCGGCCGCGAGCACGTTCTTCAGCGCGTTGTCGTCGGTTCCGGTCTGCAGGCGCACCTCGTCGCCGCGCAGCCGCCGATGCCGGGCCAGGACGTCGGCCTGCACCAGCTCCAGGCCGAAGCCTAGGTGGGGGCGGGCGTTGACGTAGGGGAGCGTGGTGGTGATGTAGGTGCGGGTCATCGGATGCCTCCTGGGAGTCGGTGGGACCGCCCGGGGGGTCGTCGCCCGCACGCGAAACGGGGCCCCGCACAGGCGGGGCCCCGTTCTTCGACGTCGGTCGTCCAGCGCTAACGGCCCCGCGAGCGGGGCATCATGAGCCGGCGACGACGTGACACGTTCATGCCTCGATGATAGCGATCAGCGTGCGATCTCGCGCGCCGCTATCGCCTGCTGGTACAGGCGGCCGGCGCGGTAGGAGGAGCGGACGAGCGGGCCGGACATGACGCCGGCGAAGCCGATCCCCTCGGCCTCCTCGCGCAGCTCCACGAACTCCTGGGGCTTCACCCACCGCTCCACGGGGTGGTGGCGCGGCGTCGGGCGGAGGTACTGGGTGATGGTGAGCAGGTCGCACCCGGCCTCGTGCAGGTCGCGCATCGCCTGCGAGACCTCCTCGCGGGTCTCGCCCATGCCCAGGATCAGGTTCGACTTGGTGACCAGGCCGGCCTCGCGGGCCATCGTGATCACCTTCAGCGAGCGCTCGTAACGGAACGCGGGACGGATGCGCTTGAAGATCCGCGGCACGGTCTCGATGTTGTGCGCGAAGACCTCGGGGCGGCTGGAGAAGACCTCTTCGAGCTGGCCGCGGTCGGCGTTGAAGTCGGGCACCAGCAGCTCGACGCCGCAGCCGGGCACCATGGCGTGGATCTGCCGGGCGGTCTCGGCGTACAGCCAGGAGCCGCCGTCGGGCAGGTCATCGCGGGCCACCCCGGTCACGGTGGCGTACTTCAGGCCCATCTGCCGGACGGAGTCGGCCACCCGCCGCGGCTCGTCGCGGTCGTACTCGGCGGGCTTGCCGGTGTCGATCTGGCAGAAGTCACAGCGCCGGGTGCACTGGTCGCCGCCGATGAGGAAGGTGGCCTCGCGGTCCTCCCAGCACTCGTAGATGTTGGGACACCCGGCCTCCTGGCAGACGGTGTGCAGCCCCTCGCGGCGCACCAGCGACTGCAGCTCGTTGAACTCGGGGCCCGTTCGCAGACGGGTCTTGATCCACGGCGGCTTGGGCTCGATGGGGGTCTGGCTGTTGCGCACCTCCAGCCGGAGGAGCTTTCTGCCTTCTGGAGCTACGGTCACGAACTCAGCTTACGTCCCGCGGAAACGCGGCGGGGACCGGCCCCGTGCGCTCGCGGCGGAGGTCAGGTGAGCGGGCGGATGCCCGGGATGCGGGGCGGCGGCGCGGGGGTGACGTTGCCGCGCAACAGGTCCTCCTCGTGCAGGTCGAACGCCTCCGCGCCCAGGGCCTCGGCCAGGCGCTTCTCGGCGTACGGCAGCACCTCGTCCACGACGACGCGGCGGCCGGTCTCCTGTGACAGCGACGAGACGCCGGCGTCGCGGATGCCGCACGGGATGATCCGGTCGTACCAGCTCGGGTCGTTGGCGCAGTTGAGCGAGAAGCCGTGCATGGTCACGCCGCGGGTGACGCGTACGCCGATCGCGCCCAGCTTGCGGTCGGGCCGCCCGCGCGCCGGGTCGCCCAGCGCCCACACGCCCCACCGGCCCGGCACCCGTCCCGCCGCGACGCCGAAGTCGGCGCAGATCGCGATCATCGCCGACTCCAGCAGCCGGACGTACGCGGCCACGTCGCGCGGCGGGACCAGCCTGACGATCGGATAGCCGACGAGCTGGCCGGGACCGTGCCAGGTCATCCGGCCGCCGCGATCGACGTCGACGACCGGGGTGCCGTCGGCGGGCCGCTCGTGCGGGGCGGTGCGCTTGCCGGCGGTGTAGACCGGCGCGTGCTCCAGCAGCAGGCAGACGTCGGGCGCCTTGCCGTCGGCGCGCATCTGGTGCACCCGGCGTTGCAGCGCCCACGCCTGCTCGTAGGGGACGTCCACACCGAGCCGCACCATGGCCAGCGGCACCGGCCGGGGATCGTCGTCACCGCTGGGGCCGCTGTGCCGATCGTGTCGCTCCCTCACGCGGTAAAGCGTACTCAGCTCGTCAGCAGCCGGGGCTCGATGCGCAGCTCCTTGACGCCGCCGTCGCCGTCATAGTCGATCTTGTACGCGTATCCGGCCGGATCGACGCTCACGGCCTGGATGAACTCGGTGCCCACGTAGTGCAGCGCGACCCCCTCGTCGGCGGCGTAGCCGCCGGGCAGCTCGCCGGAGGCGATCGAGGCGTGCAGCAGCGGCCGGCGCTGCGGGTCGGAGTTGTAGTGCACGCCGCAGGAGTAGGGCAGCAGTGCCAGCCCGTCGGCCCAGGGGCGCAGCTTGGGCCCGAAGGAGTCGGTGTTGCCGCCGACGTGCCAGCACAGCGCCCCGGCGCTCTGCCCGGACAGCACGACCCCGGCCCGCCACGCCTCCTCGAACGCCTCGTCCAGCCCGTGCAGCCGCCACAGGGCCGCCAGGTTGGCCACGCTGCCGCCGCTCACGTAGATCGCGTCCTGCTCCAGGATCCACTCGCGCGGGTCCTCGACGTTCGGCATCGGGAACACGGTGAGGTGGCTGAGCTCGACGTCGTACGCCCGGAACGCGCCGTACATCTTCAGCAGCCAGTCGGAGTCGTCGCCGGTGGCGGTGGCCAGCAGGCCGAGCCGGGGCCGGTCGGACCCGGTGAGATCCAGGATGTACCGCATCAACGCGCTCGGCTCGACGAACCCGTAGCGCTCCGAGGCGCGGAACGAGCCGCCGCCGATGGCCACGATATGGGACTGTCCGGTCCTGCTCATAACGGTCACTCCGTAATCAGAAATGGCGCTGGCCAACCTACAGTACGGCGGAAAGCGCCGCATCGAGCGCTTTATGGCGGAAGACGTACCCCGATTCCAGCAGCCGGCGCGGGACCGCGCGCGGGCCGCTCAGCACCCCCTCCTGCGCGAACCCGCCCAGCGTCGCACGCAGGCCGAACCCGGGCACCGGGACGGGCATGGTGGGCCGCCGCAGCGCCCGCCCGAGCGCCTTGGTGAATTCGGCGTTGGTGACCGGTTCGGGGGAGGTCAGATTAATCGGCCCCGAAATTTCCTCATTTTTCAGAATATGTCGGACTGCGCCCACCCAGTCGTCCAGCGAAATCCACGACCACCACTGCCGCCCCGACCCCAGCGGCGCGCCCAGCCCCACCCTGAAGATCGGCAGAAACCGCGGCAGCGACCCGCCCTCAAGCCCCAGCACCAGCGCCGTGCGCAGCAGCGCCACCCTGATCCCGGCCTCGGCCGCCCGCCGCGCCTCACCCTCCCACCGCTGCACCAGATCCGGCAGGAACCCCTCGCCCTTCGGCCCGCTCTCGTCCACCACCCGATCCCCGGTGTCGCCGTAGTAGTGGATTCCGGACGCCGACAGCAACGCCTCCGGCCGCTGCGCCTCGTCCAGCCCGGCCAGCGTGGACGCCATCAGCCGCGTCCCCAGCACCCGGCTGCGCAGAATCTCCGCCTTGTACGCCGCCGTCCACCGCCGATCCCCGATCCCGGCCCCCGCGAGATGCACCACCGCCCGCACCCCGTCGAACACCAACGGGTTCAACACCCCGCCCGCCGGATCCCAGAACGCCTCGTCCTCCCCCTGAGGAGCCCGCCGCACCAGCACGACCACCCGCTCCCCATCAGCCCGCAGCGCCCGCACCAGCGCCGCCCCCAAGAACCCCGACCCCCCGCTCACCACAACGGTCATGCCCCCAAGCTACGCCACCTCCCCCCACACCCCTCGCACCCCCTTCCCATCGCGACAACGTGCCCCCACCCCCGCCCGCCCCCGGCCGCCGGGCACCACCGGCCGATGCTCGCCGCCCATGTCCGTTACAGGGTCCGTGCATCCGCCCGCAGCCCTCATGCGTTGGCCGGGGCTGTTTCGGGTGTAGGTGTGGGGTGGTGCTCGTGGGGCGCGTCGGTTCCGGGGTCTACATGCGCCTGGAGCCCTCATGCGTTGGCTGGGGCTGTTTCGGGCGCAGGCGTGGGGTTGCTGTCGGGTGGTCGTGGGCCGCGCCCGCTCCAAGTCCGGTCCATTCACCCGCGGCCCTCGTGGCCACAGTGCGCGCTCCGC
Organism: Thermocatellispora tengchongensis; assembly: GCF_014202315.1. Lineage (GTDB taxonomy): Bacteria > Actinomycetota > Actinomycetes > Streptosporangiales > Streptosporangiaceae > Thermocatellispora > Thermocatellispora tengchongensis. Next base: position 73,727 of record NZ_JACHGN010000035.1, read on the forward strand.
GGGGTGCGCGCACCGTGGGCGGTGCTCGCGCGGGCCGTGGCCGGTGACCAGCGCCCGGCGACGCCTTGAGCCGGACCTTGCCTCCCCAGCCGCGGCCGGCGCCGGATTCACCCCGCCACACGCCGACGCCGCCCACCGGTCTGCGCCCGGGACGGGAACCTGTTGCCGCACCTCTACAGGGCGGCCAGGCAACACCACCTCCCGCCATCCAGCAGCCCTGCCGGGAGTGTCCCCGTTCGGGAGGCGGCGGCGAGAGGGCGTCGCGTCGCGTAGGTTCCGGCATCCACCCCCATCCCGCCTTGCGGAAGATCCGTGTTGCGCGGACACTCCCCTGCTTGACCGCGGGGGTGCTCGTGTCCCCCTGCCTATGGAAGCGCGGCAACAGCATCCCCCCGGGTGGAGGCGCCCCGTTTCTTGGTGCAGGAGCGGGGGAGGCCCGCGAGGGCCCAAGGCGGCCGGGAGGAGAGACGGCGGGAAGCCGGTCACAGGGGCGGGCGGCGAACCAGGCTAGGTGGGGGAGTGCGGGCGGCGTGAGGCGCGCGGGGAGTGTGTGCCAGGGGGCGGAGGTGCGGGCCACCGGAGCGCGTTCCGCGGGGTGCGGGCACCGTGGGCGATGCTCGCGCGGGCCGTTACCGGTGACCAGCGCCCGGCGACGCCTTGAACCGGACCTTGCCTCCCCAGCCGCGGCCCGGCGCCGGATTCACCCCGCCACACGCCAACGCCGCCCACCGGTCTGCGCCCGGGACGGGAACCTGTTGCCGCACCTCTACAGGGCGGCCAGGCAACACCACCTCCCGCCATCCAGCAGCCCTGCCGGGAGTGTCCCCGTTCGGGAGGAGGCGGTGGGAGGGCGTCGGCGTCGCATAGGTTTCGGCATCCGCCCCATGCCGCCTTGCGGTGGAAGATCCACCATCGCGCTGAGGGAAGGAGGCGTCGGGGCCGGTCGTGATGCGCGCGTCGGGCTTGTGGCGTGGGGCGGTGCCGGCAGGGGAACCGGGGGGCGGCCTGGGCTGGCCGGTGGAAAGGCCGGGCCTCGGCTGGGGCGTTGGTGGGGAGGTTGGGCCTTGGCTAGGGCCGTTGGCCGGGGGCGCTGGCGGGCGCGGGCACCGGGCATGCCGGGGGGCGGGTGGGCCTGGGGTGGAGGGTGCGCGGGGCGGTGGGGGAGGGGGAGGTATGTGGGCAAAAGGGACCGGCCCGGCCTCCAGGGAGGGGGCCGGGCCGGGTGTGAGGGCCTGGGTTACTGGAGGCCGAGGTGGTGCTCGAAGCGGCCTTCCTCCAGGCGGCGCTTGATGGTGGTGAGGAAGCGGGCCGCGTCGGCGCCGTCGATCAGGCGGTGGTCGTAGGTCAGGGCCAGGTAGACCATGGACCGGACCGCGATCACCTCGCCGAGGTCGGGGTCCTCGACGACGACCGGGCGCTTGACGACCGCGCCGGTGCCGAGGATGCCCACCTGCGGCTGGAACAGGATCGGCGTGTCGAACAGGGCGCCGCGGCTGCCGGTGTTGGTGAGCGTGAAGGTGGCGCCGGCGAGGTCGTCGGGGCTGACCTTGTTGTTGCGGAAGCGGTCGGCCAGGTCGGCGATCTTGCGGGCCAGGCCGGCGATGTTGAGGTCGCCCGCGTCGCGCACCGTGACGGCCGCCAGGCCCTTCTCGGCGTCGACGGCGATGCCGAGGTGCTCGGCGTCGTGGTAGGTGACCTCGTTGGTCTCGCTGTTGATCACGGCGTTCAGCTTCGGGTGCTGCTTGAGCGCCTCGACCGTGGCCAGCGCGAAGAACGGCAGGAACGACAGCTTGACGCCCTCGCGGCGGAAGAAGTCGTCCTTGGCGCGGTCGCGCAGCCGGGCGATCTTGGTGACGTCCACCTCGACGACCGTGGTGAGCTGGGCGGTGGTCTGCAGCGACTCCACCGTGCGCTTGGCGATCGTCTGACGCAGGCGCGACATCTTCTCGGTGCGCCCGCGCAGCGTGGTGTCGACCTTGACCGGCTCGGGGGCCGGGGCGGGAGCGGCCGGGGCGGCCTGCGGGGCCGGGGCCTGCGCCGGGGCGGCCGGAGCCGCGGGCGCCGGGGCGGCGGCCTGGGCCTGCTGCGCGGCGGCGGCCGCGGCCTCGCGCTGGGCGCGGGCGGCCTCCAGGACGTCCTGCTTGCGGATGCGGCCGCCCACGCCGGTGCCGGCCAGCGAGTCGAGATCGACGCCGTGCTCGGCGGCGAGCTTGCGCACCAGCGGCGTGACGTACGGGCTCTCGCCGCTGGACGGCAGCGGGGTCGGGGCCGGGGCCGCGGGCTGCGGCGCGGGGGCCGGAGCCGCGGGCTGGGGCGCCGGAGCAGGGGCCGGAGCGGCCTGCGGGGCCGGCGCGGGAGCCGGGGCCGGAGGCGGCGGCGGAGTGTACGACGGCGCCGGGGCCGGGGCGGGCTGCGGGATCGAGGAGACCGGCGCGGCCGGAGCGGGCGCCGGGGCGGGCTCGGGCGCGGCCTGCGGCTCGGGGGCGGCGGTCTCGGTGACGGCGCCGCCCGCCGTGCCGTTCTGGTCGATGATGGCAAGCTCGGCGCCGACCTCGACCGTCTCGTCCTCGGCGACGACGATCTTGGTGATGACCCCGGCCGTGGGCGACGGGATCTCGGTGTCGACCTTGTCGGTGGAGACCTCAAGGAGCGGCTCGTCGGCCTCGACGCGCTCGCCTTCCTTCTTCAGCCATCGGGTGACCGTGCCCTCGGTTACGCTCTCGCCGAGCTGGGGCATCGTTACGGAGACCGGCATTGTGACTTCTCTCGCGTTTCCTGGTTTCGAGGGCTTCGACTAGTTGTGCACGTGCAGCGGCTTGCCGGCCAGGGCGAGCATCGCCTCGCCGACGGCCTCGGACTGCGTGGGGTGGGCGTGGATGAGCTGCGCCACCTCGGACGGCAGGGCCTCCCAGTTGTAGATCAACTGGCCTTCGGTCACCAGCTCGCCGATGCGGCGCCCGACCATGTGCACCCCGACGACGGGACCGTCCTTCTGGGCGATGACCTTGACCGCGCCCTGCGTCTGCAGGATCTGGCTCTTGGGGTTGCCCGCCAGGTCGTACGTCATCTCCACGACCTCGATCCCGCGCTCGCGGGCGGTCGCGGAGGTGATGCCGACCGAGGCCACCTCGGGGTCGGAGTACGTGATGCGCGGCACGCCGTCGTAGTCGATCGGCGCCGGGTTCAGCCCCGCGATGTGCTCGGCGACCAGGATGCCCTCGGCGAAGCCCGCGTGCGCGAGCTGCAGGGTGGGGATGAGGTCGCCCACCGCGTAGATCCCCGGCACGCTGGTGCGGCAGTACTCGTCCACCTTGACGGTGCCGCGCTCGATCACGACGCCCGCCTCCTCGTAGCCGAGCCCGGACGAGACCGCGCCGCGCCCGACCGCGACGAGCAGCAGCTCGGCGTCGATGGTCTTGCCGCCCTCAAGGGTGACGACCACGCCGGTGTCGGTGGTCTTGACGCCCTCGAACCGCACGCCCAGCTCGTAGCGGATGCCGCGGCGGCGGAACGCGCGCTCCAGCATCTTGGAGCTGGACTCCTCCTCCAGCGGCAGCAGGTGGGGCAGCGCCTCCACGATGGTGACCTCGGCGCCGAAGGAGCGCCACACGCTGGCGAACTCCACGCCGATCACGCCACCGCCGAGCACGACGACCGAGGACGGCACCCGGTCCAGCGTCAGCGCGTGGTCGCTGGTGATCACGCGCTCGCCGTCGATGTCCAGGCCGGGCAGCGACTTGGGCGCCGAGCCCGTGGCCAGGACGATATCGCGCCCTTCGTACACGTCGGAGCCGACGGCCACCCTGCCCGGACCGGCCAGGCGGCCCTCGCCCTCCACGATCGTGACCCCGCGGCTCTTCAGCAGGCCCTGCACGCCCTTCCACGCCCGGTTCACGATCTTGTCGCGGAAGGCGTGGACGCCGGCGATGTCGACGCCCTCGAAGCGCGCCTTGACGCCGAACGACTCCGCCTCGCGGGTCTCGTCGGCGACCTCGGCCGCGTGCAGGAACGTCTTGGTGGGGATGCACCCACGGTGCAGGCAGGTGCCGCCGATCTTGTCCTTCTCGATCAGCGCGACCGTCTTGCCGAGCTCGGCCGCCCGCAGAGCGCAGGCGTAGCCGCCACTACCGCCCCCCAGGACGACTATGTCGTAGGGGCCGCTGCCTTCAGCCACAGGAAAGCTCCTTGTCGGATCGGGATGCAACCGAGGCGCAGCTCATGGCGTGGCCTCGACAATCGCATCTTTTCACTTGTCCACGCCGTTCGTGGCCCGCTTGCGCGCTACGCGGAACGGGCATCGGGTCAGCCCGCGTAGCTCTCGGCGATGCCGACGAGGGTCCGGGTGATCGCCCCGGTGCCCCCCTTCGGCGTGTAGCCGTAGGGCTGTGCCTTGTTGAAGGCCGGCCCCGCCATGTCGATGTGCGCCCACTTCACCCCGTCGGGGACGAACTCGCGCAGGAAGATGCCCGCCGTCAGCATGCTGCCCCACCGCTCGGGCTGCAGGTTGGCGATGTCGGCCACCTGGGAGTCCAGGCCCTTGCGCAGCTCCTCGGGCAGCGGCATGCCCCACGCGCCCTCGCCCTGCTCGGCGGCGATCTCGACGATCCGCTCGCGCAGCTCGTCGTCGTTCGCCATCACGCCGGCGGTGCGCCAGCCGAGCGCGACGATCTGCGCGCCGGTGAGCGTGGCGACGTCCACGATGAGATCCGGGTTGTCCTGCGCGGCCCGCGCGATGCCGTCGATGAGCACCAGACGGCCCTCGGCGTCGGTGTCGAGCACCTCGACGGTCTTGCCGCTGAAGCTGGTGAACACGTCGGAGGGCCGCTGCGCGGTGCCGCTCGGCATGTTCTCGGCCAGGCACATGTAGCCCACGACGTTGACCTTCAGGCCGAGCCTGGCCACGCCCAGCATCGCGCCGAGCACCGCGCCCGCGCCGCCCATGTCGGACTTCATCCAGTCCATGGACGCCGACGGCTTCAGCGAGAGCCCGCCGGAGTCGAAGGTGATCCCCTTGCCCACGAACGCCAGGGTCTTGGCCGCCTCGGGGTGGGTGTAGGACAGCCGCACCAGCCGCGGCGGGTTGGCCGAGCCCTGGCCCACCGCCACAATGCCGCCGTAGCCGCCCTCGCGCAGCGCCTTCTCGTCCAGGACCTCCACCGCCAGTCCGGCCTCGCCCCCGGCCTGCTCGGCGATCTCGGCCAGCCGCGCCGGCCACAGGTCGGAGGGCGGCATGTTGACCAGGTCCCGTACGAGCGTGACCGACTCGGCGAGCACGCTCGCTCGGGCGACGGCCTGCTCGGCGCCCTCGGCGCCGCTCAGCAGGGTCAGCTCGCCGACCGGCTCCTGCTGCTCGCCCGTGGTGCGGTACTTGGTGAACGCGTACGCCCCGAGCAGCGCGCCCAGCGCCACCGCCCCGGCTTCCTCGGCGGTGCCCGCCGGCAGCGCGAGAGCGGCGGAGGCGGTGCCGGCCAGCGACCGTACGGCCTCGCCCGCCGCGCGGCGCAGCGTCTCCAGGTCATAGGCGCCCTCGGGCTCGTCGCCCAGGCCCACGGCGACGACCAGCGGCGCGGGCAGCGCGCCGAAGGTCGGGAACTTCGCGATCTCGCCCGCCTTGCCCTTGACGCCCATCGCGGTCAGCGTCACGGCGAGCTTGCCGCCGAGCGCCTCGTCGATCCCGCCGGCCCCCGGTGCGGGTCGCGGACCATCGGGGCCTGAGTGGATGCCGACGATCACGGCGCCGGTGTCGAGTGAGGCAGAGTCAGTGGTGTTGAGCCGCACAGTGGTCACGTGAGCCGACTCTATCCGTGCTCACCGTGATGTCATAAACGAGGGTTCGTCCTACGTTTACGGCGTCCGCGGGCCGCGGTCACAACAGGATCGCGCACACCACCAGAACCGTCGCGGCGGCGGTCTCGACGAGCGCGCCGAGCACGTCGCCGGTGATGCCGCCAAGGCGGCGCACGGCGCGCCGCCGCAGGAGCCACGCCGCGACGAGCCCGGCCAGCGCGGCGGCGGGGAGAGCCGCCCAGACCGGCACCAATCCGGCGATCCCGATGGTGTCGGCGGTCTCCGCGGAGTCCGTCTTCATGGAGTCCGTCTTCATGGGGTCCACGGGCTCGACCGTGACCACGGCCTGGACGCCGAGGCCGGAGCGGGCGGCCTCGGTGGCGCGGGCCGAGGCGGGCGCGTCCGCCGCGCCGTAGTAGGCGATCTCCGCCGGGGCGCAGTACGGGTAGCCGCCGACGAGGGCGCCCGCCTGGCAGGTCAGGCCGCCCAGGGCGGCGCCGCCCAGGACCAGCGCGGTGGCCGTGAGCGCGGCGCCGCGGCCTACGGTGCCGGCCACCATCGCGCCCAGCCCTTCGGGACGCGCGGCCGGCACCCCCTCGCGGCAGGCCCAGGTCAGCGTGAGCCGCCCGGTCACGCAGGCCGTGATCAGTGCGAGCGGCGCGGCCGGGCCGCTCTCGGCGAGGGCGGCGGCCTGCGCCAGCAGGGTGAAGGCGAGCGCCATGACGCCGAAGGGCCCGATGTCGGAGCGGCGCATGACCTCCAGGGCCTCGCGGGGGGCCTTGCCGCTGCCCAGGCCGTCGGCGAGGTCGGCCAGGCCGTCCAGGTGCAGGCCCCGGGTGAGCACCGCCAGCGAGCCGAGGGCGAGCACCGTGGCCAGCAGCGGCTCCGTGCCCAGGAACACGGCCGCCGTGAACACGGCCGCGGAGATCAGCCCGAGCAGGAGCCCGACGAGCGGCGCGAGCGTCATGGCCGAGCCCGCGGTGCGGCGATCGACGTCCGCCACGTGCGCGGGCAGCACGGTCAGCGTGCCCAGCGCGAGCCCCAGGCCCCTGAATGCCGACATGTCCGGTGATCGTAGTGCCCGGTCCGGTCATACCGGCAGGGACAGCACCCTGCCCGCCACGACCAGCGCGACGTCTTCGGACTCGGCGGCGAGCCGCTGGTTGAGACGGCCCAGGGCGTCGCGGAACATCCGCCCGCTGCGGGTGGCGGGCACCACGCCGAGCCCGACCTCCTCCGACACCGCGACCACCCGGGCCCGCGTCGCCCGCCACGCCGCCACCAGCTCGTCGCACCGCGCGGCCACGCGCCCGGCGCCGTCGCCGTCGTCCGCCCAGGCGCCGCACGCGTCGAAGGCCGCCGCGAGCCAGGTGCCGATCCCGTCGATCAGCAGCGGCCCGGCGGCGGTGCGCAGCAGCCCGGCCAGGTCGGTGGTCTCCTCGGTGGTCCAGTGGGCGGGCCTGCGCTCGCGGTGCGCGCGCACGCGCGCCAGCCACTCGGCGTCGTCGCCGCCCGAGGGGCCGGTGGCGACGTACGTCACGTGCGGCTCGGCCGCCAGCCGCAGCTCGGCCTCCGCCGACTTGCCCGAGCGCGAGCCGCCGAGCAGCAGCGTACGGCGGGGCGGTGGCGGCAGGACCGGGACCGGCCGCACGGTGCCGAGCACGGCCGGGGCGTCGAGTACGGCCGCGGTGCCGGGCACGGCCGCGGTGCCGGGCACGGCCGCGGTGCCGGGCACGGCCGCGGTGCCGGGCACGGCCGCGGCGCCAGGCACGGTCGCGGTGTCGAGCACGGTCCCGTCGGGGACGGCCAGCGCGCCCCACAGGCCCAGCCGCCGCGCCAGCTCGCCCTCCGAGGGCATCCGGTGGTCGATCCCCACCGCGACCACCGCGGTCCGGGGGCCCACGGCGCCCGCGGCGCGCAGCGCCCCCAGCGTCTCCGCCCCGCCGCCCAGGTCGGCCAGCACCATCTCGTACGGCCGCGTCGGCGGCGCGTCCTCGGCGGGCCGTTCGCGCGCGAGCAGGAGCCGGTGCCCGTCGGCCCCCTCGACCTCCACCCCGTACGCGGTGGCGCGCACGCGCCCGCCCGCCGGCGCGGGCAGCCGCACCTGTCCGTCCACCAGCACCGACAGGGGCCGCCGGTGCCCCGCGGGCAGCCGCCCGCAGGAGGCGCACCCGCACCCCGGCTCCGGCCACCCGCCGGCCCCCGCCGTCCCCTCGAACACGACCCGCACCGCGCCAGCGTACGCAGGGGCGGTGCGGGCGGTGCGAGGTGGTCAGACGGACGACTTGCGGCGGGTCATCAGCCAGGCGGTGGCGCCGGCCGCGACGATCACGACGACCGCGCCGATGATCAGCAGCATCGGCAGGCCGCCGGAGCCCTCCTGGCCGTCCCCGGCCGTGGCGCCGCCGGGGGCGGGCTGACCGGCCGAGCCGGCCTTGGCGGGGTAGCCGTTCACGGTGAGCACCCGGCCGGTCTGGTCCACGCGGGCGGTGGCGACCGAGCCGAGGATCTGCAGGGCCGTGGCCGGCTCGTCGGCGACCACGCACTTCACCATGGGCGCGCTCGCGGGCGGGGTCTCGCCCGGGTACGCGTCGGCCTCGGCGTCGCCGAAGTCGACGGCCACCGCGACGCGCTTCTTGCCCGCCGCCGCCTGCTCCTTGCACACCTGCTCGAAGACCGGGATGTCGCCGCCCGGCGCCTCGGCCGGCACGCCGTCGGGGGTCGCGGCGAAGCGCCAGCCGATGGTGGCGCCGTCCTTCGGGGTGCTGTCGGCGCTCACCTCGCCGGCGGTGAGCCACGCCGTGCCGTCGCTCTGCCAGAAGCTCCACCCGCGCGGCGCGTCGGGGTCGGGGCCGCCGGGGACCGGCCCGGCCGCCGCGGCGGGGGAGGGGGCGGCCAGGAACACGGCGGCCAGGGCGAGCAGCAGGCCGGTGAGCGCGTGGCGGGCGATGCGGTGCGCCGGCCGCCGGGCAGGGAGTGGTATGTCGTTTCTGGGCAGCATGGCATGGCCTCCGGGCTCGGGACTTTCGGGCTCGCGGGGAACGATCGGGATAGGGTTCCCAGGCGTTGAGGGTGCGCCCGCGGAACCCGCGAAAAGGAGCGTATGGCATGACATGGCGCTGGCGTTATGAAAATGCAAATGGTGGTGAGGTGACCGATCGGCTATTGCCGCGGGAATTGTTCCAGAGCCAGGCCGACGCCGAGTCCTGGCTCGGCGAGAACTGGGCCGAGCTGCTGGAGGCCGGGGTGGAGCAGGTCGCTCTGCTTGAGGAGGACCGAGTGGAGTATTCCGGTATGTCGCTGCGTCCCCAGTGATTGAGAAAAGCCCCTCGGATTCCTGGGGTCACAGGAATTCGAGGGGCTTTTCGGGATTTGTGGTGCCTATGGTTCAGGGGCGCTTGGGCGGGCTCACCCGGGCGGTGTGGGCCGGGTCGCGCTCGACGACGCCGTCCAGGATCTCGTCGATCCTGCGCATCACGTCGTCGTCCAGGCGTACGCCGCTGGCCTTGACGTTGTCGCGCACCTGCTCCGGCCGGCTCGCGCCGACGATCGCCGAGGACACGTTCGGGTTCTGCAGCACCCACGCCACGGCGAGCTGGGCCATGGTCAGCCCCAGGTCGGCCGCCACCGGCTTGAGGTCCTGCACCTTGGCGAGCAGGTCTTCGCGGCTCAGGAACCGCTCGATGAACCCCGAGCCCGACGGGTCGGTGGCGCGCGAGGCGGCCGGCGGCGGCTGGCCGGGCAGGTACTTCCCGGTCAGGACGCCCTGCGCGATCGGCGACCAGACGATCTGGCCGACGCCGACCTTCTCGCACAGCGGCACGACCTCGGCCTCGATCACCCGCCACAACATCGAGTACTGCGGCTGGTTGGACACCAGCCGGTCGAAGCCCATCTCGTCGGCGATCTTGATCGCCTGCTCGATCTGGGCGGCGGTCCACTCGCTGACCCCGATGTAGAGCACCTTGCCCTGCCGGACGAGGTCGTCGAAGGTCTTGAGCGTCTCCTCCAGCGGCGTCTCGTGGTCGAACCGGTGCGCCTGGTAGAGGTCCACGTAGTCGGTCTGGAGCCGGCGCAGCGAGCCGTGGATCGACTCGGTGATGTGCTTGCGCGACAGCCCCCGGTTGTTCGGGCCGGGCCCCGTCGGCCAGTAGACCTTGGTGAAGATCTCCACCGAATCGCGCCGCACGCCCTTCAGCGCCCGGCCGAGCACCTCCTCGGCCTTGGTGCCGGCGTAGACGTCCGCGGTGTCGAAGGTGGTGATGCCTTCGTCGAGGGCCGCTTGGACGCACTCCCTGGCCGCGTCCTCCTCGACCTGGGAACCGTGCGTGATCCAGTTGCCGTAGCTGATCTCGCTGACCATGAGGCCGCTGCGGCCGAGATGACGGAATTCCATGTCTCGAACCCTAGTCCGCGCCAGGTCACGATCGGATTCGGGATAGTGTGCCCGGCGTGCGGCGGTTGATCTCTCATCATGATGGCCACGGCGACCCCGGCGACGGCGGGACGCGGGCGGCGCTCACCGGCCTGATGCTCCTGGGCGTGGCCCTGGTCGTGGTCGGCCTGCGCGCCCTGCCCCGCCGCCCCACCACCCCTCCCGCCGCCCACGCCGACCCCACCGCCCCCATCGGCACCGTCGCCCCCAGCGGCCCCGCCCGCGATCGGGCCATAGGCCGCGGTGGGGCGATGGGGGGCACTGGCCCCATCGCCCCCGCCGGCCCCACCCTCTCTGCGGCCGCATCCGCCCGCTCCGCGGACGACACGCGCCCCGGACCGGCCGCGCCCGCGCCGGGCACGCCGGTGGGGTCTGCCATGGCCGCGCCCACAGAGGCCGCCGTGCCCGGGGCTGCGGAGGCCGCCGTGCCCGGGTCCGCGGTGGCCGGGCCCGCCGCGCGGCGGTCTGCCACGGTCGGGGCGGGGGCGGCCGGGTCTGCCGCAGTCGGGACGGCCGAGGCCGGGGCGGGGGCCGGTGGGGTATCCGCGCCGGTCCCGTCTTCCGGCTCGGTCCCGTCTTCCGGCTCGGTCTCGTCTTCCGGCCCGGTCTCGTCCTCTGCGCGGGTCGCGCCTTCCCGGGCCGGTGTGGCCTCGTCGTCCCCCGCCTCCTCCCTGCCCGCCACGGCCGGGAGGCGGCCGGCGGGCCGGCGGCGCGGGGTCCGGCGGGCGGCGGTGGTCGTGGCCGTGGCGCTGTGCGCGCTGCTGGTGCCGGCGGCCGTCGTGGTACGGGCCGTGGGGAGCGGTGAGGACGCGCGCGTGGCCGTCGAGGCCGTCCCGCAGGACCGGACGCCGGGTGCCGAGACCTCCCTCCCCGAGACGCCGGTCCCCGAGACGCCGGGTGCGCCTACGCCGGTGCCGAACGTCGTGGCCGCGGCCGAGGAGTGCGCACCGACGGCGCCGGCGCCGGTCGTACGGCCGGTGCCTGCGCGGGTGACCAGGGCGGTGAACCGGCAGTGGCGCAGGATCGAGACGTGGCTGCGGGAGCAGGCGCCGCGTACGTACCGGAGCCTGCGGGAGCCGGGGCGGGCGCGGACGATCGCGGTCGCCGAGGCGCAGATGGGCGTGCACTTCCCGGACGACCTGCGCGCCTCGCTGCTGCGGCACGACGGGGCGGAGGCCGTCGGGGCGGCGTTCGGGTTCCCGGGCGGGCGGATCTACCGGGTGCGGGAGATCCGTGACGCCTGGCGCGCCCTGTGCGCCGGGAACGGTGGCGCGGGGTGGAACGCGCGGCTGGTGCCGTTCACCGCGGGAACGGCGGGGACGCCGGGGACGACAGGAAGGGCGGGGACGGCCGGGGACTCCGGGACCGGGGCGTCCGGGCTGGTGGCCGACTCCTCCGGCGGCGGGGTGAGCGGGCCGGTGACGGCGGGGTCGTACTACGCGCTGCTGAGGCGGGTCGCGGGCGCGCTGGAGACCGGCCGCGCCCTGGACGGGTACGTGCCGGAGGTCAGGAACGGGGCGCTGCGCTGGCGGGGCCCCGCGTGAGCGCTACTTCTTCGGGGGCACGGGGGCGCCGCCGGGGAGGACCAGCGGCGGGGGGAAGCGCAGGCGGCGGATCTGCAGCGCGCGCATCGCGGCGTAGAAGCCGACCCCGCGCACGTTCTCGTCGGGGTGCTTCTCCGCGGCGAGCTTCTTGACCCTCCAGCCCACATAGATCGAGGTGAGCAGGACGCCGGCCATCATCACCGGCCAGCCGATCAGGATCACCGCGCTGTAGACCAGGCCGCGCACGTCGGGCGGGAAGGGCACCCAGGTCACCAGCAGGATCACCAGCGAGAAGGGCAGGAAGTACTGGCTCGGCAGGCGCCGGGAGTCGACCCAGTCGCGGGCGAACCTGCGCACCGGGCCCTTGTCGCGGGGCGGGAGGTAGCGCTCCTCGCCGCGCATCATGCCCTCGCGGACGCGGGCGCGCTCGGCGGCCTGGCGCTCGCGCTGCTGGCGGTAGGCCTCCTTGCGGTTGGCCGGAGCCGTCACCGGCTGGCGCCGCCGGCCCTCGGCGTCACGGCGCTTGGGGGTCGGGCGTCCCTTGCCCTGGGGCTTAGGATCGTTGGTGGGGACGGGGGAGTCGTCCACTGCCTGCTGGGTGCGACGTCGGAACACGATGTTCAGCCTACCGGGAGTGCAACTTAATGACGCCCCCGCGCGTTATGCGTAGGGTAATCCCAAGGCGGCTCCTATGGGGGCGGTACGACCGGGGAGAACTCGAAGCACAACCTAAGAAGGGGACGGCCGACGCGCATGAGCGTGATGAAGAGACTTTCACTGATCTTCAGGTCCAAGGCCAACCGGGCCCTGGACAAGATGGAGGATCCGCGGGAGACGCTCGACTACTCCTACCAGCGGCAGCTTGAGCTGCTGCAGAAGGTGCGCAGGGGCGTTGCCGACGTGGCCACGTCGCGCAAGCGGGTCGAGCTGCAGATCAACCAGCTTGAGCAGCAGACCAGGCGTCTGGAGGACCAGGGGCGCAAGGCGCTGGCGGCCGGCCGTGAGGATCTCGCGCGCGAGGCGCTGACCCGCAGGGGCGCGCTGCAGTCGCAGATCGCCGACCTGCGCATCCAGCATGACAACCTCCAGGGCGAGGAGGAGAAGCTCACCACCGCCTCCCACCGTCTCCAGGCCAAGGTCGACGCCTTCCGTACCAAGAAGGAGACCATCAAGGCCACCTACACCGCGGCCGAGGCGCAGACCCGGATCAACGAGGCGTTCTCCGGCATCTCCGAGGAGATGGGCGACGTCGGCCTGGCCATCCAGCGCGCCGAGGACAAGACCGCGCAGATGCAGGCGCGCGCCGGGGCCATCGACGAGCTGCTGGCGAGCGGCGCGCTCGACGACTTCACCGGTCAGCGCGACGACATCCAGGCCGAGCTGGACCGCATGGGCGCGACCACCGACGTCGAGCTGGAACTGCAGCGGATGAAGGCCGAGCTGGGCCAGGGCCCCGCCCCGCGCGACGCGATCGAGGCCGGGCCGCAGCAGGCGCAGCAGGCGCCCCCGACCCAGCAGCACCAGGCCCAGCAGTACCCGCCGATGCAGCCCCAGCAGGCGCAGCCGTACCGGCAGCCGGGGGAGGGCGCATGATCGTCCGGATCATGGGCGAGGGCCAGGTCGAGGTGGCCCCCGACGACATCGGGGTGCTCAACTCGCTCGACAGCGAGCTGGAGGCCGCCATCGAGGCGGGGGACGAGGCGGTCTTCCGGGTCCGCCTGCACGCCCTGCTGGACAAGGTGCGTCAGGTCGGCAAGGAGCTGCCCGAGGACAGCCTGGAGCCGTCGGAGCTGATCCTGCCGCCGTCCGACGCCTCGATGGAGGAAGTGCGGGAGATGCTGGGCGATGAAGGTCTCATCCCCGGCTGAAGCGGCCGTTCTCGGTCCTTCGAATCGCGGGGCCGCATGACGTCGACCCGCTTCGCCGCGGACGGGGGCCTCACTCGCCGCATGGTCATAACGCTGTTCCTCCTCGGTCTGCTTTATGTGGCGTTCGTGGCCGTGCTGATCTACCTCGGGGTCCAGGCCGTGGTGGTGGCGGCGCTGGCGGTGGTCTTCCTGCTGGTGCAGTTCTTCCTGTCCGACAAGATCGCGCTGTTCGCGATGCACGGGCGCGAGGTCTCCGCGCAGGAGGCGCCGCAGCTTCACGGCGTCATCGACCGGCTGTGCGCGCTTGCCGACATGCCCAAGCCCCGGGTGGCGATCGCCGATACCGACGTCCCCAACGCGTTCGCCACCGGGCACAGCCGGAAGAAGTCGGTGGTCTGCGTGACCACGGGGCTGCTGCGCAGGCTGGAGCCCGAGGAGCTGGAGGGCGTGCTGGCGCACGAGATGTCGCACGTCGCCCACCGCGACGTGGTCGTCATGACGGTCGCGTCGTTCCTGGGCATCGTGGCGGGGCTGATGACCCGCTTCGCGCTGTACTCCGGCCTCGGCCGAGGCCGTGGCGACCGGGGCGGTCCGCCCATCGGGCTGATCATCCTGGCCGTGTCCGCGCTGGTGTACGCGGTGAGCTTCCTGCTCACCCGGGCGCTGTCGCGCTACCGCGAGCTCGCCGCCGACCGCGCCGCCGCGCTGCTCACCCAGCGGCCCTCGGCCCTGGCCAGCGCGCTGACCAAGGTGAGCGGCGAGATCGCCCGGATTCCGACGCGTGACCTGCGCGAGGCGCAGGCGTTCAACGCGTTCTTCTTCGCGCCCGCCATCTCCGGCGGCGTGAGCCTGGCCAACCTGCTGGCGACCCATCCTCCCCTGGAGCGCCGGCTGGAGGAGCTGAGCAAGATCTCGGCTCAACTCGGGAGGGGAGTGTAGCCATGGGCTGGCTCGACGCGCTGCTCGGCCGCTCGAAGGTCGCCAAGCCCGACCTCGACGCGCTGTTCGCGCTGCCGTCGGCCGCGGTGACGCTGGAGGCCGCGACCGGCTTCACGCCCACGGGCGTGGGGTCGGTGTGCTTCCGCGCCGCCGAGGGCGGCGCGTTCGCCGGCCTGGAGCGCGACGCCAAGGCGCTGCTCGGCCGGGACGCCGAGGAGTCCACGGACTCCTACGGCTACACCTGGATGGTGCTGCGCCGCTCTCCCGACGACCTCGGCGCGCTGGTCACCGAGTTGCACGCGGTCAACTCCACGCTGGAAGGCGCGGGGTTCGGGCCGTCGCTGCTGTGCTCGCTGGCCGGTTTCTCCCGGGCGGCCGATTCGCGCCGTCTCGCCGTGGTCTACCTGTACAAGCAGGGCACCTTTTACCCGTTCGCCCCTCTCGACGGCGAGCGCCGCGACAACCCGACCGAGCTTCAGGTACGCGGCGCGCTGGCCGGCGAGCTTCCGATCGAGCCCGATCTGAGCCGCTGGTTCCCCGTCTGGGGCGCACCGGGTCTGTAATCACCCGATCCCCGCGGAGGGGATTCCCGTTTTGGCACGGTCTGGTGACGGATGGTGCTTTGGGACGCCGTTTGTATCGGTGTGGGTCCAGAATGAGCGGAAATATCGCCATATGTGGGAGGGTGGCCATGGTGGACCACGCGTCCTTGCGGCCAGGGGATCCCGAGAGCGTGGGGGAGTACCGCCTGACCGCACGGCTGGGTGAGGGCGGTCAGGGGGTCGTCTACCTGGGGGTGGCGCCGAACGGCGCCAAGGTCGCGGTCAAGCTGCTGCGGCCGGAGATGGCGGGCGACGAGGAGGCGCTCGAACGGTTCGTCCGCGAGGTGGCGGTCGCGCAGCGGGTGGCCCCGTTCTGCACCGCCGCGGTGCTCGACACCGGCATCGCCGACCAGCGGCCGTACATCGTCAGCGAGTTCATCGAGGGCCCGACCCTCGACGCCGTCGTGCGCTCGGAGGGACCGCGAAGCGGGTCGAGCCTGCACCGCCTGGCGATCGGCACGGTGACCGCGCTCGTCGCGATCCACCAGGCCGGAATCGTCCACCGCGACTTCAAGCCGTCCAACGTGATCCTGGCCCCCGACGGGCCGCGGGTGATCGACTTCGGCATCGCCCGCGCGCTCGACCGAACCTCGACGCTGACCGCGATGGCCGTCGGCACCCCGTCCTACATGACGCCGGAGCAGATCGCCGGGCACGGCATCGTCCCGGCCACGGACATGTTCGCCTGGGGCTGTGTGATGGTGTTCGCCGCCAACGGCGCGCCGCCGTTCGGCACCGACACGCTGCCCGCGGTGTTCCACCGCATCCTGTCGCTGGAACCCGACCTGAGCATGATCACCGACCCGTCGCTGCGCGAGCTGGTCGGGGAGTGCCTGGCCAAGGAGGCCGCCGAGCGCCCGACGGCCGAGCAGGCGCTGCTGCGCCTGCTGGGCCAGAACACCGCGCCGCGCGGGGTGCCGCAGCAGGCCGCGCCGCTGTCCGGCCCCGGAGGACCGCTCGGGGCGCCGTCGGCGATCCTGGCGCAGGGCAGCGCGGTGGCCGCCGAACGTACCGGCGGCCCGTACGGCGAGCCGCCCGCGCCCGCGTACGGCGGTCCGCCGCCGGCGCACACCGCCCCCGGATACGGCCCGCCGTACGGCGGACCGGCGGCGCACACCGGGCCGACCGGGTTCGCCCCAGGGCACCCCGGCCAGACCGGGCACACGTTCCCCGGGCAGGGGCCGGTGCCGGTGCAGGCGTACGCGCCGCCAGCCGAGCACCACGGGTACGCGCCGCCGCAGGAGCACCAGCAGCAGTACGCGGGCCCGCCGCCCGACCGGCAGGCCTTCCACGAGCAGCCCACCTACGACGGCCGGCAGACGTACGCCGCGCGCACCGCGCCGCAGCCCCACCAGGGCCCGCCGCCCCAGCAACCGGGCTACGGACCCCCGCCGCAGGGCGGCGGCACGCCGGGCAAACGGCTGTGGCTCGTCGCCGGGGCGCTGTTCGGCGTGGCCCTGCTGGCCGGTGGCGGGATCGCGATCGTGGCGAACTCCGGCGACGAGACCAAGCCGGACGACAAGGTGACCACCGCGTCCCGGACCGACCCGCCGACCGCGCCGGTCAGCTCGCCGCCGCCCTCGGTGCCCCCGGTGGCCGAGGCGACGCGCCGGTTCAAGCTGCCCGGCACCAACAGCACGCTGCACGAGAGCGACGAGGACCCGATCCGGCTCACGTCCTACAGCCTGAAGTCCGGCGAGTCGCTCTACACCCGCAAGTACGGCTCCAACGGCTTCGACGTCAACAAGGTCTACTTCGACTACACGGTCAGCGACGACGGCACCAAGGCGCTGGGCACCGACCGCCAGTACACCACCGACAACTACTCCGTCGTCTCGCTCATCGACAGGACGACCGGCAAGAAGACGTCGCTGAAGCTGACCAAGGCGCCGATCTACCCGACCTTGCCGCAGTGGTCGCGCGACGGCGAACTCGGGCTGGTGACCCTGTACCGGGCGGTCGGCGACACCAGCAAGCCGTACGGCTACGCCGTCATCGACATCGACAAGCGCACGGCCAGGGTCGTACGGGTGAAGGAGACCGACGCCGGCACGTGGAGCTACTTCTGGCGCGGCGACGGCCGGGCGGTCGGCACCTGGGCGCTCAAGGGCGACACCAAGCGGATCAGGTTCTACGACCTGCACGGCACCGTCCTGGCGACGCTGCTCGACGTCGGTGAGCCGCTCACGGTCGAAAGCGACGACATCTCACCGTCGGGCAAGCTGTTCATGACCTACTGCCGCGGCACGACCGAGCAGATCTGCCTGTGGTCCACCGACGGCGACGCCGAGGCGGTGGCCCGCATCCCGTTCGCCACCGACCGCGTCGTCGGCTGGTGGGACGACCAGCACATCGCCGCCTGGCGCAAGACCGACCAGGGCGGTTACGAGGCCGTGGTGGTCGATTTCGAGGGGAACGTCGAGCGGGTGCTCGCGACGGCCACGGCGGCGGAGTACAAAAGCGCGTACTTCCGCTACACCCGCCAGAGCTGATAGTCGCTATAACGACAGAGTCGATCGGTCTCTTCAGGCGACGGGCTGATGACCGCCATACGCGGCAGGGCCGACAGTCGCCATAGAGCCGATAGTCGCCATAGAGCGGATGGTCGCGACGGAGCGCGCGGGAGGGCTTCGGATGAGGCAGTGGACGCATGCCGAGTACACGGATGCGGCGGGCCGGGAGATCGAGCGGATGGCCGACGTGGTGGCCAAGCAGGACATGTCGGTCCCCGTGCCGACATGTCCGGGCTGGGACGTGGGGGCACTGGTCGCGCACACCGGCGGCGTCCACCGCTGGGCCGCGGCGATGGTCCGTGACCTGGCCGAGCGCCGCTACGACCGCGAGGCCATGGACCTGGGCGTGCCCGAGGACCGGGCCGGGTACGCCGCGTGGCTGCGCGAGGGCGGCCCGATCCTCGTCGAGGCGCTGCGCGCGCAGGACCCGGCCGCGCCCGTGTGGGTGTGGGGCGGGGACCGGCACGTACGCTGGTGGTCGCGCCGCCAGCTCCACGAGACGGCCGTGCACCGCGTGGACGCCGAGATCGCGCTCGGCATGGCCCCCGAGATCGGCGAGCACGAGGGCGCCGACGGCGTGGAGGAGTTCCTGGACAACCTCCCGTACGCCCGCTGGCGCCCCCGCATCCGCGAGCTGACCGGCGAGGGCGAGACGATCTCGCTGCAGTCCGACTCCGGGGCCGGCTGGGTGATCACCCTCAACCCCGACGGGTTCTCCTACGAGCGGTCCCAGCAGCCCGGCACGGTCACCGTGCGCGCCGCGAGCTCCGGCGACCTGATGCTGCTCGCCTGGAACCGGCGGCGCTCCGGCGACTACTCGGTGGAGGGAGACGCGTCGCTGCTCACGTGGTGGCTGGAGCGTGCCTGCGTGTAGCGCCCGCCTACGGCAGCGCGAGCATCCGGTCCAGCGCGACCTTGGCCCAGTGCGTGGTGTCGGGATCGACGGTGATCTGGTTCACGACCCGGCCCGCGGCCAGCGACTCCAGCGACATGACCAGGTGCGGCAGGTCGATCCGGTTCATCGTGGAGCAGTAGCACACCGTACGGTCCAGGAAGGACACGTCCTTGTCCGGGAACCGCGCGGCCAGCCGCTTGACCAGGTTCAGCTCGGTGCCCACCGCCCAGGACGAGCCCGCGGGGGCCTGCTCCAGGGTCTTGATGATGTACTCGGTGGAGCCGATGTGGTCGGCCTTGAGCACCACCTCGTGCCGGCACTCGGGGTGCACCAGCACGTTGACGCCGGGGATGCGCGCGCGCACCTCGTCCACACAGGCGGCGGTGAAGCGTCCGTGCACCGAGCAGTGGCCGCGCCACAGGATCATCTTGGCGTCGCGGAGCTGCTGCTCGGTGAGCCCGCCGTTGGGCCGGTGCGGGTTGTAGACCACGCAGTCGTCCAGGCTCAGGCCCAGCTCCAGGACCGCGGTGTTGCGGCCGAGGTGCTGGTCGGGCAGGAACAGCACCTTCTCGCCCTGCTCGAAGGCCCACTCCAGGGCCCGGCGGGCGTTGGAGGAGGTGCAGACCGCGCCGCCGTGGCGGCCGCAGAACGCCTTGATGTCGGCGCTGGAGTTCATGTACGTGATCGGCACCACGGTGTCCGCGATGCCGGCGTCCTCCAGCGCCTCCCACGCCTCCTCCACCTGGTCGAAGGTGGCCATGTCGGCCATGGAGCAGCCGGCCGCGAGGTCGGGCAGCACGACCTTCTGCGTGTCGGAGGTGAGGATGTCGGCCGACTCGGCCATGAAGTGCACGCCGCAGAAGACGATGTACTCGGCCTCGGGACGCGCCGCGGCCTCCCTGGCCAGCTTGAAGGAGTCGCCGGTCACGTCGGCGAACTGGATGACCTCGTCGCGCTGGTAGTGATGCCCGAGGACGAACAGCCGGTCGCCGAGCGCGGCCTTGGCCCTGCGCGCCCGCTCCACGAGCGCCGGATCGGAAGCCGGCGGCAGCTCGCCGGGGCAGTCGACCCCACGCTCGCTGTGCGGGTCGGCCCCCTGGCCAAGGACGAAGAGCGGAAGCCCGGTCTGGGTGGTCGTCACGACCACACCCCCTTATCGTCGAACTGACGACTAATAGGTTACACACCCTTTGTCGCTATTCACCCGACCCCCCAGCCACCCCCATCCCATGCTCGGCACGGGCGTGAGCCGACCGGGACCGAAGCCGCCCCCGGTGCGCCCGAGCCCGGCACGGTGCAGGGGCACTGAGCGGGTGCAGGTGGGCGGGCCGCGCGGGAGGGGGCACGGGTGCGCCGCCCCTGGCTGCGGCAGGGGGTGAGCTGTGGGTGCCCTATGGGGTGGGCTCCCAGGGGGTGGGGCAAGGTCCCGAGCTTCAGCCGGTGGGTGGCGGATTTCGGTGTGGGGCGTGTCCGGACCGAGGAATGCAGGAGAGCGGGGCTGATCGGGGCCGATGTGGGCAGGCATGGCTCTCGGTGCGCACGCCCAGGCTCCGCAGAGTGCACGGGCGATAGGCAGGCGCGGAGGGCAGACCGCACGGGAGGCGGGGTGGCGGATGCGCCGCCCCTGGCCGCCGCAGGGCGCGGGCTGTGGGCGCCCCATCGGGGCGGCCGGCAGGACGACGGGCAAGGTTCCGAGGTTCTGCCAGGTGGATGGTGGTGGGCGTGGGCGCGGGGTCGTGCCTGGGCCGAGGAGCGCAGGGAGCGGAGCGGCCGGGGCCGATGTGGGCAGAGATGGCTCGGTGCGGGGGCACTGAGCGGGTGCGGGTGAGCGAGCCGTGCGGGAGGCGCGTTGCGGGTGCGCCGCCTCTGGTTCCGGCAGGGGGCGGGGCTGTGGGTGCGCCGCCCTTGGCCGCTGCGGGGTGCGGGCTGTGGGTGCCCTATCGGGTGGGCCGCCAGGGGAGTGGGGCAAGGTTCCGAGGTTCTGCCAGGTGGGTTGTGGTGGCTTGGGCGCGGGTCGTGTCTGGAGGAGGAGCGCAGGGAGCGAAGCGACCGGAGCGACGAGGGAAGACACGACCCTG
>NZ_JACHGN010000036.1 GCF_014202315.1 Thermocatellispora tengchongensis
GCTGCTGCCCGCACCGCGCCACCACGATCGTGCAGGCCATCCTCGTCCTGCAGCTCATCGAAGAAGGTCGCTACTCAGGATGAAAAGTGCTCACTGCTCAGAGTTGTGATCGCCTGGGTTATCGTCCGCATCATGCCTACCGGCATCAGCGCCCTAGTCGTACAGCCACGGCCACATTGGGTCAGGGGCGCAGGGCTTGATCAAATTGTCTACCGGTAATCCGAGGACAGAGGGGCAAGATCTTGGAGCGCTGTCTCGTTCGCTAGGGTTCAACGATGGATCTTTGAGGAAGGCGAGACCTCTAGATCCGGAAAATACCCGGAACTGGCCGGCGCCGCATGAACTCCTGGTACGGCTCACTCGCAGGCCAGGGCGCTTTGGGTAGTCGGAACTGCGATGCCCTGTAAAACCGTCGGCTCAGCCTACCCAGGTTCGAACCCTGGACCTGCCACCAGCAGAACCCCAGCTCAGAGGCCCTACGGGGCCTCTTCTGGTTTCCGGGGCCATGTAGTCAGGGGCAGCCGAGAGCCGCCGTCTGTCACCGGTCTCGAAACA
The DNA here is from genome assembly GCF_014202315.1 of Thermocatellispora tengchongensis. Classification (GTDB taxonomy): domain Bacteria; phylum Actinomycetota; class Actinomycetes; order Streptosporangiales; family Streptosporangiaceae; genus Thermocatellispora; species Thermocatellispora tengchongensis. The sequence goes on from NZ_JACHGN010000036.1 coordinate 556, forward strand.
TGTCCGGCATGGACCATGAGGTGTTCTCCCGGGGCGGCGCCCATGATCCGGAGTGAGACGAGCCCCAGAACGACGGAGAGCCCCGGAGATCATCCGGGGCTTTTCGCCATCTCTTGGACCAGGTTTTGGCGTAGACCCGCAGCAGGACATCCACGTGCCATGCCCCGCCCGCACGGCGACCTCCGGGGCCGGAACGCCGCCGTGGAGCCAGAGGGACACGGCCGCGTGCCTCAGGTCGTACGGCCGGCGGGCCAGGGGAGAGGCGACCTGGGCTGGGGGTAGCGCCAGCGTCCGGGCTTCCTGCCACACCTCGGTGTACGCCGTGGAGGCGACGACCCCGCCGCGTTTGCTCCGGGACAAGGGCTGCAACCATGATCAGGATAGTCGATTACGACCCCGCGTGGCCTGATCGGTTTGAGGCGCTGCGAAAGGATTACGCCCAGGCATTGGAGGCCGGGTGTGTGCCGGCGATTTCCATCGAACACGTCGGTAGCACCTCGGTTCCCGGGCTGGCCGCCAAACCCGTCATCGACTGCGACATTGTCGTAGCCGAGCATGTCGAGGCCGCCACGGACGTCCTGATCGGCCTGGGTTTCTCGCCGTTGGGCGAGCTGGGAATCCCGCAGTGAGGGGCATTCAAGGAGCCCGCACGACTCGCCGGGACCAACACCTACGTCATCGTTAAGGGGTCGCTGTCGTTGCGAAATCACCTCGCGGTCAGGGATGTTCTGCGAATCGACCCGGAACTTCGTGACCAGTACGCTGCAGTGAAGAAACGCGTTGCCGCGACGGCCGCCGACATCGGTGACTACGGCCGAGGGAAGAACGCGATGGTGCAGGCGATCCTCGCCGCGGCCGGTCTAAGTGATGCTGAACGAGCCTTGATAGATGGCAACCAGGTGCCGTCACACGATGAGGTTCCGAGGTGACGAACACCAGTGAGATGACGCACTGCAAGGCACGCTCCGCCGATGTGGCATAGATCAAGAGTGTGATGATCGGTCCATGAGCTATGACCTCGCCGTCCTCGGCATGAGCGGGCCTGCCGATGTCGAGGCAGCTCGTCGGATGTTCGATCGTTGTGGCTCCGCACACCATGCCGAAGGCGAACTTGATCAGCGAATCGTCGCCTTCTATGAGGAGCTGCGTGCGCACTTCCCCGACGACCCGCCTTCCGATGATTCGGAGAGTCCCTGGATGTCGATGCCCCTATCTGTTGGCATCGACCATGTGATCATGCACCTGAGCTACTCGGAGCGGAGCAGGCCCGCACTCGAAAAAATCATGGAGTTGGCGGCGCTGCATGGTCTTGTCGTCTACGATCCGCAATTCGAAGAGGTGTTCGTCCCTGAGGGGGACACGTAACCCGCGTGACGTGCCTTGGGTCGTAGGGCAGGCGGGGGCCGGCGGTGGGGCCGCCTGCTGTGGGGGGAATGCCGGTTTCCGAGCTTCCTGCCTCACCTCCGTGTACCCCGTCGAGGCGCCCGCTCGGAGGAGACGCCCATCCTCTCCGGTGCCGTACTCGGCGGCGGATCAACGGTCAGGCCGTTCGTTCGGTAGGGCGATTCGCAGCGGGCATGTGGCCTTGGCTGCTTTCATTCGGGAGGACGGCGGGTGGCATGATCAAGTGGTAGGCGTGTGCGTCCGGACTGGGATGTGGGCAGGCCGGCTGTCGTGACACACGTCGAACCCGCTATGGCGGGGACACTCGACCTCCTCGGAGGCGGGGCAGAAACGCGGCGGGTGGGGAGGCTCGGCGTGGTCATGCGCTTCATGATGGGTGATCGGGTGGTGACTTGGGCTCGGCGTCGGCGAGTTGAGTTCCTGCGGCGATCATGAGCCACGGATCTCGCTTCGCTTCCACCGAGGCGTAGGTCGCGTGGTCGCGCTGAACGCCCCACCGTTGCGCGCGACGGGACCTACGGCCTCGTGGGGCTGGCGCTGCCGGCCTTCGCCGGTGCGCGCGCTGAGGCCTGGTTCATGCTGATCGTCGCCCTCCTGCCGCCGGGCGACACGCTGATCGTGCTGCGCAACGGCGACATCAAGGCGGCCGCGTTCGGTGTCCACTACGCGACCGCCGTGGTCGCCCTGCTCGACGCCGCCCTGCTCTTCGCCCTCTGATGGCGAACTCTTGGCTTGCGGTTCCCTCGCGGGAGTCTGCCGGGGGCGCTCGGAGGGTGTGCGGTGGTCGTGGGGGAGGGGGTGGATCTTGATGGGGCTTCGGGGGCGTGGTTTGGTACGGCTCGCTTGGGGTTTTTGGTGTGGGTTGTCGGGGGGCTGGGATTATCGGGGAGGGTTAGTGGAGCAAGGTGCTTATGGGGGATTTTTCGGTTGACTTCGGCTTTTTCTTAATCAGGGCGGATATCGCGGCCGCTATCACGGTCATCATGAGCAGGAGCGCTAGCGACAGGACCACGATGAGGGCGGCCAGAATGGCGATGCTCACTCCTGCCTCGTACAGCAGGAGCAGGAGGATGTCGGTGTCCACGGGATCATCCGGTTTTCTGGTTTGCGGGAAGGCGGGCGGGTGGGCGCGGTAGGTTGGATTGATGTGAGAGCGTTGTGGGGGACGGCTGCCGGTGCGGAGCGATCGTATCGGAGTCTGCGCGGGGGGTTGGGGATGTTGCTGGCCGCGCTTGTCGCGGTCGGGGGATGTGGTGGTTCCGCTGCTTCATCCTCCTCTTCTCCCTCTTCTTCTCCTTCTGCTGAAGTGTCTCCATCTGTGCCTTCCTCTCCTCGTGAGCGGGATCGTGAGAGGAATGATGTGCCCGGGGCGGATGCGGCGGTGCCGCGTGATGCCGCCAAGCTGGCGCGGGCGCTGGCGGAGAATTCCGCGGCCTTGCGGAAGGCCATTGACGCTTGGGTGAAGGACGGGGATCCGTCGCGCGGAGAACCGCCGGAAGAGGTCGTGCTGCGGGCCTTGTACGAGCAGCGGATCTATCGGTTCGCGGCCCGTAATGCGGGAGTCGCCGAGCGGGCTTTCAAGCGGCTGCCGCCGGAATCGGCGCGGGCCGCGAAGGACAATGTGAAGGCCATCCGGGGGCTGCTGGCGCTGGCCCGGCCGGTCAAACCGTCACAGGTGTTCAAGGTGCAGGACCCGCTGCCGGCCGGGCGGCTGCTGGGCTACTTCAAGAAGGCCGAGCGGCGGTTCGGCGTGGAGTGGGAGGTCCTGGCCGCGGTGATGTTCGCCGAGACCAAGTTCGGGCGGGTGAAGTCCAACAGTTACGCCGGAGCCCAGGGGCCGATGCAGTTCATGCCGGCCACGTGGCGCGCCTATGGAATGGGCGGGGACATCCAGGATCCGCAGGACGCCATAATGGGCGCGGCGAATTATCTGCGGGCCACCGGGGCGCCGCAGAACTATCAGCGGGCGTTGCATGCCTACAATCCCTCGCAGGCTTATGTCGACGCCATTCTGTTGCATGCCGGGCAGATAAAACGGGATCCCCGGAATTACTATGCCTATTACGCGTGGCAGGTGTTCGTGCTGACCACGGAGGGAGAACGGCGGCTTACGGGGCCGTGATGGCGGGTGATGTCTGTCCGGTGGATTCGCCGCTGTCCTATCCCGGGCGGCTGCCCGACGCCTCCGGGGTCGTGGTGGGAGATCGCTTTCTGGCCCTCGACGTGTGGGAGGGCGCGCCTCTGGGCGAGTGGGGCGTGCCGGAGGCGGGCGTACGGCTGGCGGACTTCCTGGCCTCGGCCGGGGTCGCGCCCGTACGCGAGCGGGTGCCCGTCGTCGCCGTGGGGTCCAACGCGGCTCCGGCGCAGTTACGGCGGAAGTTCGCCGCGCTGGGAGCCCGGCTCGTACTGCCCATGACCATGGCCACGGTGCGCGGGATCGCGGCCGGAGTGTCCGGACATGTCAACAGACACGGGTACGTCCCCGCGACGCCGGTCGTGGGCGACTTCCGGTCGCGGCTGTTCGTGGGGTGGTTCGATCGGGAGCAGCTCGGCGTGCTCGACGTCACCGAGCCCAACTACGTGCGGCGCCTGGTTCCCGAGGGCGCGGTCACCCTTGAGTCCGGGGTGGGGGTGCGGAACTGCCACTGCTACGCCGGGCGGCACGGGCACCTGGCGGAGCGGGAGTGCGGGACGCCGGTCCTGCTGGGCTCCCAGGCGGCGGTGATCGCGTGGCTGCTGCGCCGCTCCAGCGCCCTGGCGCGGCTGTGCGGGCGTACTCCGGAGGAGTTCGTGACCCGGCTGCGCGGCGACGGGCACGGGCGCGCGAGCGTACGCGATGCGGCGTACGTGTTGATGCGGGCGGAAGGTCTGGTTCGGGTGCAGGCCGAGTTCGACACGTGGTCGGCCGGGGGAGCCGGCTGATCTCGGTCGGGGACGCGGGGACGCCGCTGACTGGCGCGGCTGTCGCGGTTGTGGTGGTTTTGACGCTGCTCGTGCGCTTCGGCGGTGGCGCCTGTGTGTGGTGGTGGCGTCGGGAGGGGCTGGTCGTGGTGGCAACGCGGGTGACGGTGGGCGGAGGACTGTGGACGCGGACATGAGCGGGGCGCGGCACGCGCCGCTCCATCAGGATGCGGAGACGCGGTTCCTGATCACCATGTCGGAATGGGTGAGCCAGGAACTGGTCGCCAAGGGGTCGGTGCGGGTGTGGGTCGACAGGCCGGAGAATCGCCGCCTGTTCCAGGAGGTGGCGCGCCGCGTGGGGGAGCTGCTCGGACGGCGGGTGGTGAGTTACGCCCGCGGGCGGGAGATCCTCATCATGGAGGAGGAGCTGATCGATTCCTCGTCAGAGGACGAGGACCCCTGCCCGACCTCGGAGGGGGTGGGGTAGCCTCCAGCGGTTTCTCCGGCTTCTTCAGTTATTGTCGGCCCCTCTGGTTTCTCCGGTCTTTTCGGTTTGTGGGGGTGTTCGGGGGAGAGGGCGGTCGGCCGGTCGGGGGTGGGGCTACGCGGATTCGCGTAGGTGAGGTCACGCGTTCTCGCGGATGGCAGGTACGGCCGCCGTCGGCAGAATCGCGGCTGTGACCTGGCCTTTTGTGGGGCGCGCATGTTGAGCGTGTTCGCCCGTGCGTTCCGTACGCCCGATCTGCGGAAGAAGCTGCTGTTCACGCTGGGCGTGGTGGTGTTGTTTCGGTTCGGGCAGATCCTGCCTGCGCCGGGGGTGCATGTCGCCAACGTCGAGAAGTGCCTCACCGAGGCACAGGCCGGCGACTCCGCCGGGCTGCTGTCGATGATCCAGTTGTTCAGCGGCGGCGGGATGCTCAAGCTGTCGGTGTTCGCGCTGGGCGTCATCCCGTACGTCACCGCGAGCATCGTGTTGCAGCTCCTTGCGGTGGTGGTGCCCCGTCTTGAGCAGCTCAGGAAGGAGGGGCAGGCGGGCAGCGCGAAGATCACGCAGTACACGCGCTACCTGACCGTGGCCCTCGCGGTGCTCAACGCGACCGCGCTGCTGGCGCTGGCACGTGGGCGGCAGATCTTCTCCTGCCGGCACGTCCTGCTGGTGAACGACGACCTGGTCACCGTGCTGACCGTCGTCGTCACCATCACCGCCGGGACCGCGGTCGTCATGTGGCTCGGCGAGCTGATCACGGATCGCGGGATCGGCAACGGCATGTCGATCCTCATCTTCGCGCAGGTCGTCGCGGTGTTCCCGGCGTACCTGGGCAACATCCTGCGGCAGAGCCCGGTCGCGTTCGCGACCATGCTGGTGCTGGGCGCGTTCCTGGTGGCGGGGGTCGTGTTCGTGGAGCAGGCGCAGCGCCGTGTCCCGGTGCAGTACGCCAAGCGCATGGTCGGCCGCCGGGTCTATGGCGGGACCAGCACCTACATTCCGCTCAAGGTCAACCAGGCGGGGATCATCCCTGTCATCTTCACCACCTCCCTGCTGTACGTGCCGCAGCTCGCGGTGATGCTCGCCGGCAACACGTCCAACGCGCTGATCGACTGGATCCAGCGCTACCTGGTCTCCGGGGACCACCCCGTGTACGTCGTCACCTACTTCCTGCTCGTCGTGGTGTTCACGTTCTTCTACGTGTCGATCACGTTCAACCCGGTGGAGGTCGCGGACAACATGCGGCGATACGGCGGTTTCGTCCCCGGCATCCGGCCCGGACGGCCCACCGCCGAGTACCTGCACTACGTGCTCAACCGGCTGACCGCGCCCGGCGCCGTCTACCTCGGCGTGCTCTCGCTGATCCCGATCATCGCGTTCGTGCTGCTGCGCGACCCGGGCACGCAGCAGAACTTCCCGTTCGGCGGGGCGACGATCCTGATCATGGTGGGGGTGGGGCTGGAAACGGTCAAGCAGATCGAGAGCCAGTTGCAGCAGCGCAACTACGAGGGGTTCCTGCGGTAGGCAGGCGGGAGGGAGGCGCGTCGCCGTGCCACTGCGCTCGCCGCTCGGTCTTGGGGAGCGTCGGTTCGGTCCCCAGGTGTGTGCGGGAACGTGGGGCGGCAGGTGGGGGAGGGGGGTTCTGGTGCGGGGTAGCGGGGTGAGGGCCGAGGGCTCCGGGGGGTGGGGCGGATCGGCCTGCCAGGGGACCGGGGCGGGGATGGGGGTGCGTGGGAGGACGGGGCGGGGGTGGCGGTGTGCGGGAGGACGGGGCGGGGGGTGACGGTGCTTGGGAGGACGGGCGGGGGCGGCGGTGCGTGGGAGGACGGGGCGGGGGCGGCGGTGCGTGGGAGGACGGGGCGGGGGTGGCGGTGTGCGGGAGGGGTAGGCGGATCAGGTGGTGGGGAAGGTCAGGCCGGCGCGTACGGCGAAGACGACCAGTTGGGCTCGGTCGCGGGCGTGCAGTTTGACCATGGCCCGGCTGATGTGGGTGCGGACGGTGTCGGGGCTGAGGGTCAGTTCTTTGGCGATCTCCTCGTTGGAGCGGCCGGTGGCGGCCCAGGCGACCATTTCGCGCTCCCTAGGGGTCAGCTCGTCCAGGCCGGCGGGTGGGGGCGTGCCGTCGGCCAGGTGGCGGCCGAACAGGCCGAGGACGCGGCGGGTGATCGAGGGGGACAGCAGGGCCTCGCCCGCCGCGACGACCCGGATCGCGCGGACGAGTTCGGCCGGGGCGTTCTCCTTCAGGATGAAGCCGCTGGCTCCGGCCTGCAGTGAGTCGAAGACGTACTCGTCGATCTCGAACGTGGTGACCACGACGACCTTCGTGGCGCGCAGGGCGGGGTCGGCGGTGATGGCGCGGAGGGTGGCGACGCCGTCCATGCCGGGCATGCGCATGTCGAGGAGCAGTACGTCGGGGCGGGTGCGGCGGACGAGGTCCAGGGTCTGGGGGCCGTCGGTGGCCTCGCCGACCAGTTCCATGTCGGGCTCGCGTTCGACGAGCACGCGCAGGCCCATGCGGACGACGGCCTCGTCGTCGGCCAGGGCGACCCTGATCGGCGGCCCGGCGGGGGCGTCGGGCACATGGTCGGGCACCTGGTTGGGCACCTGGTTGGGCACATGGTCGGTCATGTGGTCGGCTCGGTCATGTGGTCCGTCGTGCGGCCGGTCATGCCGTCGGGGGGACGGGGAAGCGGGCCAGGACGCGGAAGCCGCCGCCCTCGCGGGGGGACGCGGTGAAGGTGCCGCCCGCGGCCTCGACCCGGGCGCGCATGCCGGTGAGGCCCCGGCCCTCGGTGTGGGGGGCGGCGGGCGTGGCGCGGCCGCGGTCGGTGACCTCGACGACCAGGTGCGGGGGCGCGTGCGCGACGCGTACGACGGCGGTGGTCGGGCCCGCGTGCCGGAGCACGTTGGTGAGCGACTCGCGGACGACGCGGTAGACGGCGGCGTCGATGTGGGCCGGGATCGCCGGGCCTGGCTCGCCGATGTGCAGCTCGACCGGCAGGCCCGCCGCGCGTACGCCCTCGACGAGAGGGCGTAGGTCGCGTACGGAGGGTGGGGCGGTCTCCAGCGGGTGCATGCGGTCCAGGGCGGCGCGGAGCTCGGCCAGGGCGCGGGTGCTGGTGGCCTGGATGGCCCGCAGCGACTCGCGGGCCTGCTCGGGCTGCTCGTCGAACAGCAGCAGCGCCACGCCCGCCTGCATGGCGATCGTGGCCAGGCCGTGGCCGGCCGCGTCGTGCACCTCGGCGGCGAGGCGGCGGCGCTCGTTCAGGACCGCCTGCGGGGCGTGCAGCCGGCCGGTGTGCAGCGGGGCGACGTCGTGGTGCGGGGCCGCCGGCTCGGCGGCGACGGTGCGCGCCTGCGCCGCGCCGCCCGCGCCCCACGGCACGGCCAGCCAGCCGGACCAGGCCAGGACCAGGATGACCGGCATGTCGCCGATCCTGGCGAGCCTGGGCAGGTCTTCGGTCAGCGGGGTGGTGCACCACCAGATCAGGGCCGCCGCGGCGGTGACGATGAGCGTGGCGGCCCAGGCGGGGGTGAGATCGACGACGGCGAGGCCGCAGGCGGCGACGGCGACGCCGATCGCGGTCGTGAGCGCAGCCGGGGGCGGGCCGGGCACCCGGCGGCCACGGCGCCACAGGAGCCGGCGGATCACAGCCCCGCGCTCGCTCACAATGCTGCGATTCTAGCCGCGATCAACGAACGGCGGCGGGGAGGTGGCGTGAGGGCGGGGTGGGCATCGGTGCGGTGACGGCGCGGCGCCGCGAGGGCGGGGTGGGCATCGGTGCGGTGACGGCGCGGTGGCGTGAGGGCGGGGTGGGCATCGGTGCGGTGACGGCGCGGCGGCGGGCTGCTCGGGAGGACGGATATTTCGGCACAATCCGCAGTGTGGACAGAGCCATCCGGGTGGCGCTCGTCGCGCTCGCCCTTCTGACGTGCGCGGTCGCGGCGGTGCCCCGTACCAGCTCGGAGCTGGGCATGGTGGCCGCCATCGCGTACGCCGTGCGGGAAGGGCGTGGCCTTCCGGGGTGGCGTGACGGGCCCATCCCGTACTCGTGGGGCGGCGGGCACGCGCGGGAGCCCGGCCCCTCGCGCGGCACCTGCGTGGGTTATCACGGCTCGATCCGGCCCTGCCCGGCGCGCAAGACGGTGGGGCTCGACTGTTCCGGCCTGGCGCGCTGGGTCTACCACCTGGCGTTCGGGCGGGACGTGCTCGGCAGCGGCAACACCGATGACCACCTGCGCAAGCTGCGCCCGGTCCCGCCCGAGGCCGTACGGCCCGGCGACCTGGTCTACTACGGGACGATCACCCCGAAACGCGTCCGTACGCACCATGTCGGCGTGTACGTCGGCAACGGCAAGATGGTCAACGCGTTGCGCACCGGGACGACGGTCCGGGTGGACGACGTCACCGCGGTGAAGGACTTCGCCGGATATTTTCGGCTCAACGCGGCTTTCTAAGCCGTACCAAATGGGGCGGGTGTCATCTAGAGAAACTGTCGGGGCTGGGGCCTACTCTGTCCGGTCATGGACAGGCGGTGGGTCGGGCCCGATGGGTACGAGGTGCTGCCGGCCGTGCGTGCCGGGCGCGAGGTGTTGCGTGTGCGCAGGTATGGGCGGTTGGTCGCCGACTGCGTCTCCGTCGAGCAGGTGGCGCGGCTGGTCGATCTCGCCGATCTGTGCGAGGTGATCCCGCTGCGGCCCCGCGTTGAGGGCGTCCCGGGTGCGGGCGCGGCGGGCGATGAGGTCACCGGTACGTCTGTGCCGGGCGGGTGAGCGGCCGTCTGGCGCGGGAGTGCCCGGCGCCGCGGGGGCGCGGTGATTCCGATTCGCGTCAGCCGAGACTGGCGTGTATGGTTACACCTGTCCGCAGCGACGAGGCCAGAGGCCAGAGCGCAGCGAGAACCGCCCCGTTAGCTCAGTCGGCAGAGCGTCTCCATGGTAAGGAGAAGGTCTACGGTTCGATTCCGTAACGGGGCTCGACCATCCACTAGCCCTGACCCGCGGTTGGGGCTTTTGGCTTGGGTGGCCTCGCCTGGCCGCCCCAGAGCCGCCGTGCGTTCGGTGCCCGAGCAGTCGGGTATCCTGGCCCACGCCGGATGTGCTAACGACGGTCACAAGGCGGAGTAGCTCAGTCAGGCAGAGCAAGCGGCTCATAATCGCTGTGTCGCCGGTTCAAGTCCGGCCTCCGCTACTACCCTCCCGGGTCCCCCGCCTAGGGGTGACCTGGCGGGGGTCGTCCATCAGTCCCGAACGTAGAAAGGCACTCCCACGTGGCTGCCACCGACGTTAGGCCGAAGATCACGCTGGCCTGCCAGGAGTGCAAGCACCGCAACTACATCACGCGGAAGAACCGGCGTAACGACCCCGACCGGCTTGAGCTGAAGAAGTACTGCCCCAACTGCAAGACGCACCAGCCGCACCGCGAGACCCGCTGACGATCGTCCAGATCGTACGACTCTGACCCGCCGCACCGGCGCCTTTGGGGGGACCCGGTGGGCGGGTTGTGGTGTTGGCGCCGGGCAGTGCTGTTACCGTCGGCGTTGAGCGTGTGCCCCTTGGTGACGGGCACGCCGTAGAGACCCGTGAAGGAGTCCCCCGCACGATGGCCCTGAACCGTGATTTCGTCGGCCGTACGTACGTCTCGCCGAGCACATACGAGGTCAGCCGCGTGAAGATCAGGGAGTTCGCCGCCGCGATCGGCGACCCGAACCCGATCTACCGCGACCGCGAGGCCGCGAAGGCCGCGGGGCACCCCGACGTGATCGCGCCCCCGACGTTCCCCATCGTGTTCACCCTGACCGGCGCGGGCGAGGCGCTGTCCGATCCCGACCTGGGGCTCAACTACGCCATGGTGGTGCACGGCGAGCAGCGCTTCGAGTACGTCCGGCCGATCCGCGCCGGCGACGAGCTGGTGTGCGCGTCCACGATCACCGAGATCCGCAGCGTGGGCCGCAACGAGATGCTGACCGTGCGCAGCGACGTGACGACCGTCGAGGGCGAGGCGGTCTGCACCACCTACAACACCATCGTCGAGCGCGGAGGGGCGGCGTAGCGATGACCGCGACGATCAAGTACGACGAGGTCGAGGTCGGCCAGCAGATCGAGCCCGCCGAGTACAACGTGCGCCGGGTGGACCTGGTGATGTACGCGGGCGCGTCCGGCGACTACAACCCCATCCACTGGAACGAGCGCTTCGCCAAGACGGTCGGCCTGCCCGACGTGATCGCGCACGGCATGTACACGATGGCCCAGGGCGGGCGCTACGTCACCGACTGGGCCGGCGACCCGGGCGCGGTCGTCGACTACGGCGTGCGGTTCTCCTCCATGGTGGTCGTGCCCGACGACGACCAGGGCGCCACGATCAGGGTCAGCGGCGTGGTGGAGCAGAAGCTCGACGACAACAAGGTCGTGGTGGTGCTGACCGCCAAGTCGGGCGACTCGCGGGTGCTGTCCAAGGCCAGGGCGGTCGTCCGGCTCGCCTGACATCCCGCCGCTCCCCTGGGTAGCGGGCCGTCCCCTGGGTAGCGAGACCGGGGTGATGAGCGAAGCGAGGCAGGCACCACGTCATGTCATCGGGCTCGCCGAGCAGCGGGCCACGGCCCGGCGCAACCGCGACTTCGCGGCGGCCGACGTGCTGCGCGGCGAGATCGAGGAGGCCGGCTGGCTGGTACGCGACACCGATGACGGGTTCGAGCTGACCCCCAAGCCGCCCTTCGAGGTCTGGCCCACGGTCGCGTCACTGCCCGTCCCGGCGGTCGCGGATCGGCCGTCCGGGGATCGGGCGACGGCGGATCGGCCAAGCGCGGATCGGCCGGCCGGGGATCGGGCGGTTGCGGATCGGGCGTCCGCGCGGGCCGCTGCGGACCGGCCGCCGCCGCAGGAGGCCGAGGGCGGCGCGGGGCACACCCCGGGCACCGAGGAGATGATCGCCTCACAGGTGCTGTGGGACTCCACCCTGGCCGTCAACCGGATGGACGAGGCGATCACGGGCGCCGCCGAGACCGTCACCCACCCGGCCGCGGCGTCGTCCACGGTGACGGTGGCGTTGCTGGTGGACGGCCGGCCGGCGGACGTGCGCAAGTGCGTGGACGCGCTGCTCGCCTACACCGACGCCCGGATTCTCGCGCTGGACCTCGGCGACGTGGACGGCGCGGGCGTCGTGCTGCACGAGCTGGCCGCCGCCCATCCCGAGCGCATCCGGGAACTGCACGTGGCGGAGCCGCCGCACTGGCGTGGCGGCTCGGCGGGCTGGGGCGCCGCGCGTACCAAGCTGCTGTTCCTGGACGAGTCGGACGTGCACGTCGTCATGGAGACGGCCACGGTGCTCGACGGCGACGCGATCACCCCGCTGGTCCGGGCGCTGGACGACGGCGCGGTGGCGGCGGGATGGCGCGGCGCGAACCCCACCCCCGACGGCGAGGAGTGGGCGGAGGCGGGTCCGGGGCCGGTGCGGGCCCTGTACGGCCACCTGATGGCCGTACGCCGCACGGCCGCGCTGGAAGCGGGCGGGTTCCCGGAGCGCGCGCAGTACCATCGCCACGCCGACCTGGAGTTCTGCCTGACGCTCCCGGGCGAGAAGGTCGTGGTGGACGAGGGGCTGCCGGTGCACCAGGAGCGGCACCGCGCCCACGACGACGTCGATCCGGGCTACCGCGAGCGCGAGTCGCGCCGTACGTACGAGCGTGTCCTGAGGCTCCTGCGCGAGACCCGGAAGGCCCCCACGCCGTAGGCTGGTCGGGTCCGTCCCGGCGTGTGGGGGAAAGTGCATGACTGAGCGGTTGGCAGGGGTGCGGCTGGGGCCGTACACGACGTTGGGACTCGGCGGCACCGCCCGCGCGTTCGCCGAGGCGGGTACGGCCGGCGAGCTGGCCGCCGTCGTCACCTCGGCCGACCGCGCCGGGGAGCCGGTGCTGGTGCTGGGCGGCGGCAGCAACCTGGTGATCGCCGACTCGGGCTTCGACGGTCTCGTCGTACGCGTCGCCTCGCGCGGCCTGGAGGTCGTGCCCGACGGAGACCGGGTGCTGGTCACGGCGCAGAGCGGCGAGGACTGGGACGCGCTGGTGGCGCGCAGCGTCGCCGAGGGGTGGTCGGGGATCGAGTGCCTGTCGGGCATCCCGGGCCTGGTCGGCTCGACCCCGATCCAGAACGTGGGCGCGTACGGGCAGGAGGTCGCGCAGACGATCGTACGGGTGCGGGTGCTGGACCGCGTGACCGGTGAGGAGCGCGATTTCGGCGCCGGGGAGTGCGGCTTCGCCTACCGGCACAGCGCGTTCAAGGCCGAGCTGGGCCGCCACCTGGTGCTGGCGGTGACGTACGCGCTGGCCCGCTCGCCGCTGTCGGGGCCGATCGGCTACAAGGAGCTGGCCGTGCGCCTCGGCGTCGAGCTGGGCGACCGCGTGCCGCTCGCCGAGGCCCGCGCCGCCGTGCTGGCCCTGCGCGCGGGCAAGGGCATGGTGCTCGACCCGGCCGACCCCGACACCCGCAGCGCCGGCTCGTTCTTCACCAACCCGATCCTGACCCCGGCGCAGGCCGCCGACCTGGAGCTGCGCGCGGCCGGGTTCCCGCGCTGGCCCATGCCCGACGGCTCGGTGAAGGTCCCGGCCGCGTGGCTGATCGAGCAGGCGGGCTTCCCCAAGGGCTACGCCCGGGGTCCGGTGCGCATCTCCACCAAGCACACGCTCGCGCTGACCAACCCCGACGGCTCGGGCACCGCCGCCGACCTGATCGCGCTGGCCAGGGAGGTCCGCGACGGCGTGGCCGAGAAGTTCGGCGTCATGCTGGTCAACGAGCCGGTGCTGGTCGGAGTGGATCTGTAGCCCCGGGAACAATCCTCCGCGGCCCTGCCGTTACTCTTATCAACACCGAAGGGGAGTAGTCCCAATCGCGTGATCGACATACTGGCGCCCTCGCGCCCGGTCACGCGGGCCTGATTCCGCGGGCGGACGAGACCTTCGGCCTGGCAGTCGTACGCAATCGTCGCTGCCGGGCCGAAGCGTGCCCGCGTCCCCGGGCGGTGGCTTCGCCCGGCCGCGCGGAAGAGAAGGGCGTCCCCCCGGGTGGAAGCGTTCTGGATCAGTCTCGCCGTCATCTTCGCCGCCGAACTCGGCGACAAGAGCCAGCTCATGGCGATGACGTTCGCCACCAGGTTCCGGCCGTTGCCGGTGCTGGCCGGCATCACCATCGCGACCACGGTCGTGCACCTGTTCAGCGTGGCGCTGGGCGGGCTGGTCGGCGACCTGCTGCCCACCTCCGCCATCGCGGTCATCGCCGGTCTGGCCTTCCTCGGCTTCGCCGTGTGGACGCTGCGCGGCGACGAGCTGAGCGAGGAGGAGTCGAGCAAGGCGTCCCGCGTCACGCGGTCGGCGCTCATCGCGGTGACCATCGCGTTCTTCCTCAGCGAGCTGGGCGACAAGACCATGCTGGCCACGATCACGCTGGCCACGCAGAACGGCTGGTTCGGCACCTGGATCGGCTCGACGGTGGGCATGGTCGCGGCCGACGCGCTGGCCATCATGGTCGGGCGGATGCTCGGCAAGCACCTGCCCGAAAAGATCATCCGGTACGGCGCCGCGGCCATGTTCACCCTCTTCGGCATCGTCCTGATCGCCGAGGGGCTGATGCAGTAGTGACGCCGGGCCGCGTCAGGAGGCCCCGAGCAGTGACAGCCGGTGCGCGATGGCCGTGGCCTCGCCCCGGCTGCTCACGTTCAGCTTGGCCAGGATGTTCGACACGTGCACGCTCACGGTCTTGGCGCTGATGAACAGCTCCGCCGCGATGTCGCGGTTGGAGCGGCCCTCGGCCACCAGGCGCAGCACCTCCAGCTCGCGCGGCGTCAGCAGCTCGGCGGCCGAGGACCCGGCGCCGACGCCGGCCTCGTCCTCGGTGAGCGCGAGCCCGACGCGGCGGGCCAGCAGCCCGATCTCCTCGGTCAGCGGCGCGGCCCGCAGCTCGGCGGCCAGCGGGTAGGCCACCCGCAGCCGCTCGGCGGCGCCGTCGCGGTCGCCCTGGCGGGCGGCGTCGGTAGCCGCGTGGAACAGCGCCTTGGCCCGGTGGTAGAGCCGGCCGAGCGGCACCCACCACTTCGCGGCCTCGTCCCAGCGCCGCTCGCACATCAGCCGGTAGCCCTCGGCGACGGGCCCGTCGGTCTGCATCTGGGCCAGCAGTTCATCGGCCCGCTTCCGTACGGCCGCCGCCCACTCGGGCCGCACCACCGCGGCGCCGTCGCACGCGGCGTACACCTGGGGCATCAGCCGCCAGCCCAGCAGCGCCTTGCTGAGCGGCGGGCCGTCGGCCAGCGCGCTCTCGGCGACCCGCAGGGCCTCCTCGGGCTCGCCGCGGAGCTGGTGCAGGTGGATCAGGAGCCGGTGGTTGACGATCAGCTCCTGGAGGGTCTCCTCCTTGCGCCCGCTGAAGACCTCCAGTTCGGAGAGGATGTCCTCCAGGAGGGCGGTCTCGCCGCGGGAGGCGGCGATGTCGGCGCGCACGCGCAGCAGGTGGTGGCGGGTGCGCACCACCGGGTCGCGGGCCAGCCCGGCCTCGATGACCTCGATGGCCTCGTCCCAGCGGCCCAGCGCCTCCAGGGCCTCGGCCCGGTTGTTGGCGATGAACACCCCCGAGACCCGGTAGCGGCCGTACTGCCGGGCCAGGGCCTCGCCCTCCACGGCCAGCGCGACGGCCTCCTCGGAACGGCCGAGGTTGTTCAGCGCGTCGATGTTGTTGCCGATGGCCCGCAGCGCCAGCTTGCCCGAGCCCAGCCGCAGCCCGATCGCCTTGGCCCGGTCGTTGGTGGAGATGGTGTCGAAGTGGTGCCCGGTGATGGAGTGGCCGAGCGCCAGGTTGAGCAGCAGCTCGGCCTCCTCGCACTCGTCGCCCAGGTCGCGGGCGATGCGCAGGGCCTCCTCGGTGAGCGCGGTGCCCTCGTCGGTCTCGCCGATGAACATCAGGTGCGCGCCCAGCCGCGACAGCACGTGCGCGCGGGCCGGGCCCGGATCGGGCACGAGGCGGGCGGCGTACCTGAGGTTCTCCAGCGCGCCCGGCTTGCGCTTCTCCTTCTGGAAGGACGCCAGCCGCACCACCAGCTCCGCCACCCGCTCGGGCTCGGTCTCCTCGTCCAGCTCGTCCAGCGCGGCCTTGACGAACTTGATGCCCCGGTCCACCTCGCCGCTGGCCTGGGCGGCGGCCGAGGCGAGCTCCAGGATCGTGGTGTGGTCGGCGCCGATGCGCTCGGCGGCGTCGGGCACGTGGTCCCACAGCCCGAGCACCCGCTCAAGGAGCTGCATCTGCTCGGTGTACGCGAACGCCGTGGCCGCCTTGCCCGCCGCCTCCCAGGCCGAGATGAGCGCCCACAGGTCGTTGCGCGCGGAGTACCAGTGATGCGCGATCTCCACCGCCGCGCGGCCGGGGGGCACCAGCCTGCGGTCGCGCTCGATCTCCTCGGCGAAGCGGGCGTGCAGACGGACGTGCTCGCCGGGCAGCAGCTCGTCGTGCACGGCCTCGCGGATCAGCGCGTGCCTGAAGACGTACGCGCGGCCGTCGGCGACCTGGATCACGTTGGCGGCGATGGCCGGGCGCAGCGCGTTCTCCAGGTCGATGTCGGACAGGCCGCTCACCGCCGACAGCAGCCCGTGGCCCACCCGGATGCCCCCGGCCGCCGCAACGCGCAGCACGCGCTGGGTCTCCTCGGGCAGCTTCTCCACCGAGCCGATGATGAGGTCGTGCAGCGACTCGGGGAAGACGCAGTCCTCCCCGGCCTCGACCAGGGCCTCCACGAACAGCGGGATGCCCTCGCTGCGCTCGTAGACCGTGCTGACCAGGCGGTATTCGGGGGTCTTGCCGAGGATGCCGGCCACCTGGGCGGCGACCTCGTCGCGGGTGAGGCGGGGCAGTTCGAGGCGGGTCACGCCGTCCACGCGGCTCAGCTCGGCCAGCACCGGGCGCAGCGGATGCTGGCGGTGCAGCTCGTCGGAGCGGTAGGTGAGCAGCATCAGGATCGGCGCGGTGCGCAGGTTGCGGCTCAGGAAGGCGATCAGGTCGCGGCTGGACCGGTCGGCCCAGTGGATGTCCTCGATGACCAGGATGACCGCGCGGCGCTCGGCGAGGCGTTCGAGCAGCGTGAGGATCTGCTCGAACAGGCGGGCCCGCGCGGTCTCGGTCTCGCGGTCGCTGTCGGGCTCGCCGAACTCGGGCAGCAGCCGGGCCAGGTCGCGCCCGGCTCCGTCGGGCAGCAGCGCCTCGACGGCGCCGGTGCCCATCTCGCGGACGAGCTGGCGCAGCGCGGCGGTGAAGGGGGCGTACGCCAGGCCCTCGACGGACAGCTCCACGCACCCGCCCACGAGCACGTGGGCGTCCTCGCGCGCCGCGCGCTCGGTGAACGCGCCGACGAGCCGGGTCTTCCCCACGCCCGCCTCGCCGCCGAGGAGCACGGCCGAGGCCGCCCGCTTGCGTGACTGTTCGAACGCCTCCGTGAGGATATCGAGTTCCGTCTCGCGCCCCACGAAGACGGGGCTCACCGCCCGACCCACCATGTCGTCCAGCATGGCATGCCCCTTAGCGGGCTTTCGCCCCATTTTTCTCCCGGCGTACGCCGCCGCCCGTGACCGCCCCCGCAGGTCAAGGAGGCTGTGAGGCCCGGCCGAGAGGGAGGTTTCGGCCGGGCTCTCTGTGGACGGTCATGACGCGCGCAGCTTGCCGAAGGCGGCGCGGTGACGCCGCTCCCCGGACTTCCTGCCCTTCTCGGCCTCCCGCACCTGCCGGTGGGTCGCCGCCTCCTCGTGCAACTCCGCCACCCGGTTGATGATCATTTGATAGTGCAGTTCCGGTCCCATGGGGGGATCTCCTTGTTGTGCCGCTATTTCCTGACACTTCAAGGTTCGTCCTAAGGCCCCACCCGGCACATCGGGCGGATGCCCTATCTCCCTCCCTACGACCGCACGCCACCGGACGTAGGACTACCTACGCCGCGCACCCCATACCTAGACAATGCCGTGACACCCGTCCACCTGGCCGGGAAGACCGCGCGCCACGCCGGTCGTATCAGCGTCGCGCCGCTCGCCATCGGCGCCGCGCCCGCGGGCTGCCGGACGGCTGGCGGACGGGCACGCGGGCTCCTACTGACGCGGCGTATCCGCGCCACCCGGCCGGGGTAACGTGCTGGACTTTTATTTGGAATCACCGAGGCCGGTCGGCGATGCTGGGGGGGTGTCGATACTGACTACCTCGCTCGCGGAGGTGGCGTCGTCCGATGCCACGCTGCGAGCCTTTCTGCACGGCCTGCCCGGGGTCGACCGGGTGGGCGCCGACCAGCGAGCCGCGGTGCTCGGCACCCGATCGATCAAGACGACCGCGAAGGCACAGGCCATCGATCTGGCCATCTCCATGGTCGATCTGACCACCCTGGAGGGCGCCGACACCCCGGGCAAGGTCCGGGCGATGTGCGCGAAGGCCGTCCACCCCGATCCGTCCGACCCCTCGGCGCCGCGGGTGGCCGCGGTGTGCGTCTACCCCGACCTGGTGGCGGAGGCGGCCGCGGCCGTCGCCGGGACCGGGGTGAAGGTGGCGAGCGTGGCGACCGCGTTCCCCAGCGGGCGTACGTCGCTTGAGGTGAAGGTGGCCGACACCGCGCTCGCCGTCGCGGCGGGCGCCGACGAGATCGACATGGTCATCGACCGGGGGGCCTTCCTGTCCGGGCGCTACCTGAAGGTGTACGAGGAGATCGCCGCGGTGAAGGCCGCCGCCGGCGAGGCGCACCTGAAGGTGATCCTGGAGACGGGCGAGCTGGCCACCTACGACAACGTGCGGCGGGCCTCGTGGCTGGCCATGCTGGCCGGCGCCGACTTCATCAAGACCTCGACCGGCAAGGTGTCGCCCGCCGCGACCCTCCCGGTCACCCTGATCATGCTGGAGGCCGTACGCGACTTCCGCGCGCGCACCGGCCGCATGGTCGGCGTCAAGCCGGCCGGGGGCATCCGCACCGCCAAGGACGCCATCAAGTACCTCGTGCTGGTCAACGAGACGGCCGGCGAGGACTGGCTCGACCCGGCCTGGTTCAGGCTGGGCGCGTCCTCGCTGCTGAACGACCTGCTGATGCAGCGGCAGAAGCTGGCCACCGGCCGCTACGCGGGCCCCGACTACTTCACCCTGGACTGACGCCGATGAGACTTGAGTACGCACCGGCGCCCGAGTCCCGTGACGTCGTGGAAATCAAGCCGTCGTACGGGCTGTTCATCAACGGCGAGTTCGTCGAGGGCGGCGGCACCCCGTTCAAGACCGTCAACCCGGCCGACGAGCAGGCCTTGGCCGAGGTCGCCTGCGCCGACGAGGCCGACGTGGATCGCGCCGTGCAGGCGGCGCGCAAGGCGTTCGGCGTGTGGAGCGCGCTGCCCGGCGCCGAGCGCGCCAAGTACCTGTTCCGGATCGCCCGGATCATCCAGGAACGCGCCCGCGAGCTGGCCGTGCTGGAGACCCTGGACAACGGCAAGCCGATCCGCGAGTCGCGCGACGTGGACCTGCCGCTCGTGGCCGCGCACTTCTTCTACTACGCCGGCTGGGCCGACAAGCTGGAGTACGCCGGGTTCGGCCCCGCGCCGCGCCCGCTCGGCGTCGCCGGGCAGGTCATCCCCTGGAACTTCCCGCTGCTGATGCTGGCCTGGAAGATCGCCCCCGCGCTGGCCTGCGGCAACACCGTGGTGCTCAAGCCGGCCGAGACCACGCCGCTGACAGCGCTCGCCTTCGCCGACATCTGCGTGCAGGCCGGGCTGCCGGCCGGCGTGGTCAACATCGTCACCGGCGCGGGCGAAACCGGCGCGGCCGTGGTGAACCACGCCGATGTGAACAAGGTGGCCTTCACCGGCTCCACCGAGGTCGGCAGGCTCATCGCCCGCTCCCTCGCCGGCACCGGCAAGAAGCTCACCCTGGAGCTGGGTGGCAAGGCGGCCAACATCGTCTTCGAGGACGCCCCGCTCGACCAGGCCGTCGAGGGCATCGTCAACGGCATCTTCTTCAACCAGGGCCACGTCTGCTGCGCGGGCTCCCGGCTGCTGGTGCAGGAGTCGATCCGCGACGAGCTGCTCGACGCGCTCAAGCGCAGGCTGGGCACGCTGCGCCTGGGCGACCCGCTGGACAAGAACACCGACATCGGCGCGATCAACTCCGCGGCCCAGCTCGCCAAGATCCGCGAGCTGGCCGACGCGGGGGAGCGCGAGGGCGCCGAGCGCTGGTCGCCCGCCTGCGCGATCCCCGAGCGCGGCTACTGGTTCCCGCCGACCGTCTTCACCGGCGTGGCCCAGTCGCACCGGATCGCCCGCGAGGAGATCTTCGGCCCGGTCCTGTCGGTGCTCACCTTCCGCACCCCGGCCGAGGCGGTCGAGAAGGCCAACAACACCCCGTACGGCCTGTCCGCGGGCGTGTGGACCGAGAAGGGCTCACGCATCCTGTGGCTGGCCGACCGGCTCCGCGCCGGCGTCGTGTGGGCCAACACCTTCAACCGCTTCGACCCGGCCTCGCCGTTCGGCGGCTACAAGGAGTCCGGATACGGGCGCGAAGGCGGGCGGCACGGGCTGGAGGCGTACCTCGATGTGTGAGCACCGCACCTCCCGGCGGCGCGACCGCCGGGCGCAGATGACCAAGGGCCACGCCTTCGCCCGCGCCGGCCGCCCCGCCCACCGCCGCGGCTGGTTCGCCCACAGAGCCGGCGTCACCTGCTGCACCCAGGCCCCGGAACGCCTCCACCACCACGACGAGCCCATGCGAGGGCGCGGCCATGATCTGGACTGAGGAGCGGCGGGAGCGTAGCGACCAGAGCGACGAGGGAAGATCGTGGCCTGAGGGGCGCCCGAGCCGCGCCCGCGGAGCGGGCGCAATGGGTGCTGTCGCGGCCATGATCTGGACTGAGGAGCGGCGGGATCGATGAGTGAGAACAACGGGCGGCTGGCCGTGCGGAAGACGTACAAGTTGTTCGTCGGTGGGGCGTTTCCGCGTTCGGAGAGCGGCCGGTCGTACGCCGTGCGCTCGGCGAAGGGGGTCTTCCTGGCCAACGCGGCGCTGGCCTCGCGCAAGGACGCGCGTGATGCCGTGGTGGCGGCGCGCAAGGCGTTCCCCGGGTGGTCGGGGGCCACGGCGTACAACCGGGGGCAGATCCTCTACCGGGTGGCCGAGATGCTGGAGGGGCGGCGGGCGCAGTTCGCCGCCGAGCTGGTGGACGCCGACGGGGTGTCCGCGCGCAAGGCGGGCGAGCTGGTGGACGCCGCGGTGGACCGGCTGGTGTGGTACGCGGGCTGGTCGGACAAGATCGCGGCGGTGCACGGGTCGGCCAACCCGGTCGCCGGGCCGTACTTCAACCTGTCCACGCCCGAGCCGAGCGGGGTCGTCGCGGTGGTGGCGCCTCCGATGGGGCCGCTGCTGGGGCTGGTCTCGGTGATCGCCCCGGTGATCGTGTCGGGCAACACGTGCGTGGTGGTGGCCAGTGAGCGGGCGCCGCTGCCCGCGATCACGCTGGCCGAGGTGCTGGCCACCTCCGACCTGCCGGGCGGGGTGGTGAACATCCTGACCGGGCGGGCCGCGGAGCTGGCGCCGTGGCTGGCCGGGCACATGGACGTCAACGGCATCGACCTGACCGGGTGCCCGGAGGAGCTGGCGGTGGCGTGCGAGCGCGACGCCGCCGAGAACCTCAAGCGGGTGTTCCGGCCCGATCCCGGGGAGGACTGGCTCGCGACCCCGGGCACGGCCCGGCTGCGGGCGTTCCTGGAGACCAAGACCGTCTGGCATCCGGTCGGGATATAGCGGTCCTCAGGCCGTGCGGGCGGGCTCGCGCCGGGGCGCGTGCCTGGGCCAGGGGTGGGCGGCTTCGAGCTGCGCGGCCAGGGCCAGCAGGTGCGGCTCGCCGCCGGGCGGGGCGATGAGCTGCACGCCGATGGGCAGGCCGGTGGCGTGGGTGCCGAAGGGCACCGACATCGCCGGCCAGCCCGCCAGGTTCCACACGCCGGTCATCGGGGCGTAGCCGACGTTGACCGCCACCGTACGCGCCAGCCCGCGCGCCCCCCACCGGGCCGCGGGCGGCGGCGGGGCGGCCAGCGTGGGCGTGATCAGCACGTCGGCGTCGCCGAACCACTGGTCGGCGCCGTGGGCCCGCCATCGCTCGAACTCCTCGCGCCCGTGCAGGCCCACCGCGCCGAGCGCCCGCCCGGCCCGCGCCAGCGCCCGCGTACGGCGTTCGAGCCGGCGCCGGTCGAGCCCGCGCGCGTCGTGGGCCGCGCACCGCAGCCAGGTGAGCACGGTGGCGAAGCCGAGCCGGGCCGGCAGCTTGGGCTCCTGCTCGACCACCGTGTGCCCGGCCACCCGCAGGGTCTCGCCCGCCTCGGCCACGGCGCGGACGAACTCCGGGTCCACCTTCACGCCCAGCGCGGGCGGCAGCGGGCGCGGGGCGATGGCGATGCGCAGTTCGAAGGGTTCGCTGCGCCACGCGCGCGGCGACGGCACCGGGACGGCCCCGGAGACGCCGCTCTGGGGCTCCCAGGCCACGCGGGCGCGCTCGCCCGTCTTGTACGCCGTCGCCAGTGCCATGTCGTCGGACATGATCGCGAGCGCGAGCGCGAGGTCGGCCGCGGTCGTGGCCAGGGGGCCGTTCTCGGTCAGGCCGAACCAGTCCTCTCCGGGCGGGGGCACCAGGCCGGGGCCCGGTTTGATGGCGAGGACCCCGCAGCACGCGGCGGGGATGCGCAGCGAGCCGAGGCCGTCGCTGCCGGTGGCCAGCGGCACCAGCCCGGCGGCCACCGCCGCCGCGCTCCCGCTGGAGGAGCCGCCGGGGGTGCGGTCGCGCCGCCACGGGTTGCGGGCGGTGCCGTACACGCTGTCGCCGAACGCGACCAGGCACAGCTCGGGCACGTTCGTGATCCCGACCACCACC
The DNA here is from genome assembly GCF_014202315.1 of Thermocatellispora tengchongensis. Classification (GTDB taxonomy): domain Bacteria; phylum Actinomycetota; class Actinomycetes; order Streptosporangiales; family Streptosporangiaceae; genus Thermocatellispora; species Thermocatellispora tengchongensis. Next base: position 23,247 of record NZ_JACHGN010000036.1, read on the forward strand.
GCCCCGGCGGCGCGCAGCCGGGCGACGACGGGATGGTCGGCGGCGGCGGGCTCGGAGGAGGTGGCCGCCGATCCGTTGCGGGTCGCCTCGCCGGCGACCGGGATGTTGTCCTTAACTGCCACCGGCACGCCGGCAAGCGGGAGCCGGGTCAGGTCCTCCCGCTCCTGTACGGCCTGTGCCTCGGCCACCGCCTGTTCGGTGCGGATGATCCGGAATGCGCCGATCTCCGGATTCCGCGCGGCGATGGCGTCCAGGTGCTCGCGCACGACCGCGACCGCGGTCGTGTCCCCCCGTCGTACGGCCCGCGCTATCTCGACGGCGCTGCGTCCAACCCACGACATGTCCGAAGTGTTCTCCGGTGCCGCCGCAGGGGGAAGGGGCCCTTACCGGATTGTGGGCAACCCGTGATCGCACCTCGGCGCGGGGTGGTCAGCCGGTCAGGGGGAGGTCGCCGGTCAGGTACCGCTGGAGGGTCGGCGCCACGCAGGCGATGAGCTGCTCCCGCGGCAGGGCGGACAGCGGTTCGATCTTGAGCGCGTAGCGGACCATGCCCAGGCCGACGAGCTGGGAGGCGGCCAGCAGGGCGCGGGTCTCGGCGTGGTCGCATCGCAGGTACCGGGTCATCGGGATCAGCATCTCGGCGACCATGAAGTTCCTGATCAGGTCGGCGGCGGGCGGGGCCGAGGCCGCGGAGTGCAGCAGGGCGTACATCCGCCAGCCGGTGGCCGGGTCCTCCCACAGCCCCAGGTAGCGCCGAACCAGCCGCTCGCCGAGACCGGCCGGGTCGCCGTCGATGGCCCCGTGCATCTCGCGCACCGGCAGCCCGGTCCTGATGGCCTCCACGAACAGGCCGTCCTTGCTGCCGAAGAAGTGCATGACCAGGGCCGGATCGACCCCGGCGGCGCGGGCGACGGCGCGGATCGTGGTGCCCGGGTAGCCCTTGTCGGCGAAGGAGCGCATGGCCGCGTCGAGGATCGCCGCGCGGGTCTGCGGGGAGCCCGTGCGCCGTCCGGACGTCCGTGCGGCCCGGGGCCGCTGCTCTGCGATCTCGGTCACAGCCCTATTCAACCACCCAGAATTCATCTATGTTGAATTCAACAGCGATGAAGTCATCAGGTGGTGAAATCATGCGCAAGATCATCGGTGCCATCGTGGGCACGACCCTCATCGGCATGGTGTTCGCGCTGTCGTTCATCGGCTCGTTCCACCAGCCGGAGCCGCACGGCGTGCCGATCGCCGTCGTCGGCCCGCAGGAGGTGGCCGGGCAGCTCGGCGGAGCGCTCGCACGCAGGGCCCCGGACGCGTTCGAGCTGCGGCGATACGAGGACGAGGCCGCGGCGCGGGCCGCCCTGCTGGACCGTGAGGTCCAGGCGGTGCTGGTGCCCCAGGCGGGCAGGCTCGTGGTGGCCGGAGCCGGCGGGCGTACGGGGGCGGCGGCGATCACCGGAGCGTTCCAGGCGGCGGCCCAGGCCCAGGGACGGCCCCTGGCCGTGGAGGACGCGGCCCCGCTGCCGCCCGGCGACAGCGGCGGCATCTCCGGCATGTTCTACGTGATCAGCCTGGTCATCCCGGGCCTCGCGCTCGGCGTGGCCCTGCCGGCGCTGGTCCCGGGCGCGGCGGGCCGGATCGGATGGCTCCTCGCCGGGGCCGCGGTGATCGCGGCGGGTGACGCCTGGCTGGTCGACCAGGTGTTCGGCGCGCTGCCCGGGGCGTACCCCGGGCTGTGGGCGGTCTCGGCCGCGCTCGTGCTGACGGTCGCGGCGGTGGCGGCCGGCCTGACCCGCTTCCTCGGCACCGCGGGAGCGGGATTGACCGGGCTGCTGTTCGTCGTGGTCGGCGTGCCCGCGAGCGGCGGGCCGATCGGCGCGTACTTCATCCCCGAGTGGTACGCCGCCGTGGGGCGGGCCCTGCCGGTCGGGCACGGGGCCGAGGCGATCCGCAACGTGGTGTTCTTCGACGGGGCGGCGCTCACGACTCCGCTGCTGGTGCTGGGCGCCTGGGCCCTGGTCGGGATCGCGCTGCTGGCCCTCCCCGGACGCCGCCCCACCCCCGAGCCCCCCGCCGAGCGCATCGACCCGGTCCCGGTCGGCTGACTCCGCACTTCCGGAAATCAGCGGCCGGTCAGATTGCGCGATCCGGCAATCGCCCGGCCCTGATCACTCAGGTGACCATCTGCTTCGCGAGACGTGCGGGCGGCCCGATGACACGGGGGGCCGCCCGCGCCCACGACGGGCGGCGTACCCCGCCCGGGCTGGAAGCGGGCGGTGTACAACCCGCCCGGACTAACAGCGGGCGCGTACCCGCCCGTCCCTACGACGGGCGGCGTACCCGCCCGATGAGGAGGCGACGGTGCACGGCATCGACCTGCCGTCGGCCGCGGCCCTGGCCTACCTGGCCATATGTGCCCTGACCGCGTTCGACGTCTTCTTCCCGGTGCTGCCGGGCGAGGGCACCCTGATGGCCGCGGGGGCGCTCACGGTCACCGGCGACCTGGAGATCCCGCTGGTGATCCTGGCGGGGGCGCTCGGCGCACTGGCCGGAGACCTCGCCTCGTACCAGGTGGGCCGCCGCCTGCGCCGCCGCGCGGACCGCCCACGCCCCCGCGCGGGCGGCTCCCGCCTGGGCCGCTTCCGCCCGGATCGCTTCCGCCCGGATCGCTTCCGCCCGGGCCGCCCCCGCCCCCGGCCGGGCGCCGCCCTGCTGGCCCGGTTGGGCGGCGCCGTGCCCGGCCTGACCACGGGGTGGCCGGAGCGCTTCCAGCGGCACGGCGGTCTGGTCCTGTTCGCGGCCCGTCTCGTCCCCGGCGGCCGGACCGCGGCCACCCTCGCCGCGGGCCGCCTGGCGTACTCCCGGCGCAGGTTCGCGGCCACGGAACTGGCCATCGACGCCGGCTGGGCCGCCGCCGCGACCCTCCTCGGCTACCTCGGCGCCACCGTCCTCCCGGCCGGCCTCACCCCGGAACGCCTCCTCCTCATCGCCGAGGTCGTCCTGTTCATCGCCTGCCTGACCCTCGGCGCCCGCCTCTGGCGCGTGCTCAACCTAGGGCCGGGATCACGCCGAAGCTGACCAGGGCGATCACGAGGATGCCCAGGGCCACGCGGTAGATGACGAAGCCGGTGAAGCGGTGGGTGCTGATGTAGCGCAGGAACCAGGCGATGGCGGCGTAGCCGACGGCGAAGGAGACGATGGTGGCCAGGATGGTGGGGCCCCAGTCGGGGGTGCCGTTCTCGCCGCCGATCTCGAACAGCTCCAGGACGCCGGACATCAGGACGGCGGGGATCGCCAGGAGGAAGGAGTACTCGGCGGCCTCCTCGCGGCGGTAGCCGAGGAGCAGGCCGGCGCCGGTGGTGCCGCCGGAGCGGGAGACGCCGGGGATGAGGGCCAGGGCCTGGGCGAAGCCGTACGTGAGCGCGTGCGGGGCGTTGAGGTGCTTGTCCAGGGTCAGCTCGTTGCGGGCCAGGTGGTCGGCCAGGGCCAGCAGCAGGCCGAAGGTGATCAGGCACGTGCCCACCAGGCGCAGGTCGCGCAGGGTGGTCTCGATCTGGTCCTTGAAGGTGATGCCGAGCAGGCCGATCGGGATGCTGCCCAGGATGACGAACCAGCCCATGCGGGCGGCCTGGTGCTGGCGCAGGTGCGGCGTCCACAGCGAGCGGGTCCAGGTCGAGATGATGTCCCAGATGCGCTTGCGGAAGTAGATCAGCACCGCGGTCTCGGTGCCGAGCTGGATGACGGCGGTGAACGCGGCGCCGGGGTCCTCCCAGCCGAACAGGGCGGAGACGACGCGAATGTGCGCGCTGGAGGAGATCGGCAGGAACTCGGTGAGCCCCTGCAACACACCCAGCACTAATGCCTCAAACCAGCCGATCAACGAAAGAGCACCTTCCAAAGCGGAGGCCGCGGCGAGTGGCGCCGGGCGGCCCCGAGAAATCTGCATGACGACGTGTGCGGTGGCCGCCACGGGTAACCGCACTAGGCGAGGCTAGCGGAGACCGGGACCGCGCGTGGTCGGTCGTGCGGACGGTGCCCGATCGTCCTTTCGGTCGTGCCGTTCAGTTCCCGTGGTGGTGTATGTCTCGTCCGGAACCGCTGGACACCGGGGGGCGGGGTCCGTGACGATACCGGCCATGATCGAGCGCCCGTTGTTGCTTGTGGACGTGGACGGGGTGCTCAACCCCCTGGGGGCGTCGCTGCCCGGCTTCACCCCGCACGAGTGCGTGGTGGACGGGCAGGTGTACCGCGTGCAGCTCAACACCGCCCACGGCCCGGCGCTGCTGAGGCTGGCCGAGGAGACCGGGGCCGAACTGGTGTGGGCGACCACCTGGGAGCACGCGGCGAACGAGTGGATCGGTCCCAGGATCGGGCTGCCCGAGCTGCCGGTGATCGAGATGCCGCTGCCCGGCCTGCCCGGCGGGCCGCCGCCGAGCGGGTACGGCGAGATGTTCAAGACCCCGCACGTGGCCGCGTACGTCGGGGGGCGGCCGTTCGTCTGGTTCGACGACCACACCTGGGAGCCGGACGAGGCGTACCTGCGTGACCGGCCGGGGATCGGGGAGTTCCTGCTGGTCCGCGTGGACGCCCGCGCGGGGCTGACGGAGGCCGACCTGGCCGGCGCGCGGGAGTGGCTGAGCGCGCGTCAGGGTTGACCCCGTCAGGGTTTTGTCAGGGTTCCGAGTCGGAACGCCGGGTAGACGCCTCCTCGTTGAATCTGGTGAAAGCCATTCATCGGGAGGGAAACGTGTACAGATCGACCAGGCACAAGATGATCGCCGGCGTGTGCGGCGGGATCGCCGAGCGATACGGCTGGTCGCCCACCGTCGTACGGCTGCTGTTCCTGCTGTCCTGCATCCTGCCGGGGCCGCAGTTCGTGATCTACCTGATCATGTGGATCGCGCTGCCCAAGGCGCCCAGCTCGCACCACACCGGCGCGTACGCACGCCACTGAGTGCTTAAGCTGTTCTCCATGAGGGAACGTCCGCTGTCCATGATCCAGGACGACCTGGTGGAGTACGAGAAGGCCATGGAGCGCATGGCCGAGCTGGTCGGCCAGAGGCAGCGCGACGAGCGCCCCGACACCCTCTGGCTGCTCAGCCACCCCTCGGTCTACACGATCGGCCGCCGCACCCCCGCCGAGCACCTGCCCGACCCCTCCCACGGCATCGCCGTGGTGCAGACGGGCAGGGGCGGGCAGCTCACCTACCACGGTCCCGGGCAGCTCGTCGGCTACCTGATCGTCAAGCTGCGCGAGGACGAGGGGATCGTCGACTACGTGCGCGAGGTGGAGCTGCGCCTGGTCAAGGCGCTGGACGCGCTGGGCCTCGCGGCCGAGCGGCGCGACACCCCGCCCGGCTCCGAGCTGCTGACCGGCGTGTGGACCACCGCCACGGGGCGCAAGATCGCCTCGATCGGCATGCGGCAGAGCCGGGGGGTGACCAGCCACGGGTTCGCCCTCAACGTCGACGGCGACCTGATGCCGTGGAACTGGGCGGTCGCGTGCGGCATGCCCGACGTCGACATGACCTCCACCTCGCGCGAGGGCCTGGCGGCGACCATGGACGACGTGCGCGCCGCGGTCGCCGCCGCCTTCGAGGCGAGCCCCGCCTGAGGGTCAGCCGATCGGCTCCTTGGGCGAGGGCTCCTCGTCCACGTTGCGCCGGGGGCCGGCGAACCAGTGGCGGGCCGACAGCAGCCACCACAGCGCGATGCCGATGAGCACCGTGCCCACGGCGATGGGCGCGTAGTTCACCGCCGTCCAGGTGAAGTCCGCGTTCCACGGCACGCCCGCGGGCGAGAACGGCAGCACGAAGTACACCGAGATGATCGCGATCTCCACCACCGCGATCCAGCCCATCACCTTGTACTTGCGGCCGAGCGTCCACGGGCCGGGCTGGAACGCGTCGCCCATGCGCAGCCGCAGCCAGATCGGGATCAGGAAGGCCAGGTAGAGCCCGATGACCGCGATCGAGACGACGGCGTAGAACGCGACCGGGGTGCTGGTCCCGGCGGGGGCGTACAGCGCGGGCAGGGTGAGCAGGGCGGCCACGACGCAGCCGGCGATGATGGCGTTGACCGGGGTCCTGTTGCGGTCCACCCGCGACCACAGCCGCCAGCCGGGCACCGCGCCGTCGCGGGAGAACGCGTACGTCATGCGCGACATCGAGGTCACGCAGCTCATCCCGCAGAAGAACTGGCCGATGGTGGAGATGGCGAACACGGCGGTGGCGAGCGGCGAGGACAGCGCGGAGGTGAAGATCGCGCCGACGAAGCCCGCCTCCTCGTTGATCGCGTCCACGTCCGTGGCGGCGAACAGGAACGACAGCAGCAGGATCCAGCCGCCGATCGCCGAGTAGAAGATCGACTGCCACAGGCCCTTGGCCGCGGCGCGGGCGGCGCCCTGGGTCTCCTCCGACACGTGCGCGCACGCGTCGAACCCGGTGATCGTGTACTGGGTGAGCAGGAAGCCCAGCGGCAGCACGTACAGCCAGAAGGTCAGGCCGCTCTCGCCGTCGCCGAAGCCGGAGTTGTTGATGGTCTCGGTGAAGACGAAGCCGAGCGTCTGGTGGTCACTGGGCGCGAAGATCAGGATGGCCACCACGATCGCCGCTCCCGCGACGTGCCACCACACCGAGACGTTCTGCAGCAGTGAGATGAGCCGGTGGCTGTAGATGTTGATCAGCGCGTGCAGCGCCAGGATGATCACGAACAGCAGGAACGCCTGCGGGAGGGTTCCCTCCCAGGCGCCGCCGGACAGCCGGCTGATCGTGATGTTCAGGAAGGTCGCGCAGCCGTAGTCCACCGAGGCGGTGACCGCGACCAGGCCGATGAGGTTGAGCCAGCCGGTGAACCAGCCGTGCACCGGTTTGCCCAGTTTGGCGGCCCACCAGTAGATGCCGCCCGCGGTCGGGTAGGCGGAGACCAGCTCCGACATGCACAAGCCGATGATCAGGATGAAGATGGAGATCAGCGGCCAGCCCCAGGAGATGGCGACGGGGCCGCCGTTGTTCCACGCCTGCCCGAAGGTGGTGAAGCAGCCGGCCAGGATCGAGATGATGGAGAAGGAGATCGCGAAGTTGGAGAACCCGCTCCAGGTGCGCGCGAGTTCCTGCTTGTAACCGAGCTCGGCCAGACGGCGGGCGTCCTCATCGAGGGTCTCCGGCTTGGTCATCAAGCCTCCTTGGCGTTGCGGGGGGTGAAGCCGGGGGCAGGCCCCGGACGTCGTCGATCAGCCGGCCGAAGCCGGGATCGTCCAGGTCCCGTGCGGCCCGCCGGAACTTCGCGGCGGCCTCGGCGGCGTAGTCGAAGTCGGCCGCCGCCGCCTGCTCCTTGAGCAGCCCGTGGTGCACGGAGAACCACAGGGTCCAGGTGATGTTGGACATGATCAGGTAGAGCCGCACCCGGGCCGTCAGCCGCGGGTCGGGCCCGCCGAAGTACGCCCGCGCCAGCCGCTCGCACAGGTCGGGGTCGTACTCGGCCTCGGCGGCGATGTCGCCCAGCTCGAAGGCCGGGTCGTTGTTGCCGGAGAGCTGGTAGTCCACGATGCGCACCGCGCCGTCGCGGGCCGCGATCAGGTTCTCGGGCAGCAGGTCGTTGTGGCAGGGCGCGGGCGGCAGCGGGCGGGCCGCGAGGGCGCGCTCGATCTCGGCCACCGCGGGCAGCCGGTCCTCGTAGCCGGAGGGCACCGACAGCCCGTGCGCGCGGCACAGCCCCAGCAGCTCGTCCAGCTTCCGGAAGATCGAGAAGTCGTTGCCGAAGGCCGGGCCCACGTGCAGCCTCCGGCAGGCGGCGGCGATCCGCGGGATCATCGCGGGATCGCGGACCGCCGCCGCGTCCAGCGTGCGGCCGTGGATGTACTCCAGCAGCAGCGCCGGCGGCTCCGCGAACTCGTGTACGACCCGCGCGCCGACGCCGGTACGGGCCGCCAGTTCGGTGTTGGCGATCTCCTGGGCGAGGGGGATGCCGAGCCCGGCCTCGGAGACCCGCGGATCGAGAACCCGCAGCAGCCAGGTCTCACCGTCTCCGGAGTCGATGCGGGCGATCCTGTGGCTCAGCCCGCCCTTGATCTCGGTGGCCGTGACCGCCCGGCCTGCCCAGGCCGTGACGAGATCGACGGGGTCGAGTGGCGCACCGGGGATCGCATCCAGCATCCAGGAGCTCCTTTTGGCCTGGCTTTAGACCATTGATCCCATCCTGGGCGCCAGGTGTTACGAGTCCATTCCGATCCAGGGTCTTTCCGGATCACGAGCCGATTACACCGCTCATCCCCACCGCTCGTCTACACCGATCGTCAACACGGCGTGTCCAAACCGCTCGTCCGCACCGCTCGGCTGCACCGCTCGCTGATTGACTCATCCGCCGGTCTCATCCGCCGATCGCGTCCACGGCGGCCTGGCAGAACGCCTTCAGGTCGTCCGGCTTGCGGCTGCTGACCAGCGTGTTCGGGCCTTCGGTGCAGGTCACGACCTCCTGGTCCACCCAGTTGGCGCCGGCGTTGCGCAGGTCGGTCTGCAGGCTGGGCCAGGACGTGATCGTCCGGCCGCGTACGACGTCGGCCTCGATCAGCGTCCAGGGGCCGTGGCAGATCACGGCCACCGGCTTGCCCGCGGAGAAGAAGTCCCCGGCGAAGCGGACCGCGGCCGGGACCGTACGCAGGAAGTCGGGATTGGCGACGCCGCCGGGCAGCACGAGCCCGTCGAAGTCGCTGACCGAGACCTGGTCCACGGTGGCGTCCACCTCGAAGGTGTCGCCCTTGTCGAGGTGGTGGAACGCCTGGACCCGGCCCGGCTTGGTGGAGATCAGGCGCGGCGCGCCACCCGCCTGCTCCACCGCCGTCCAGGGCTCGGTGAGCTCGACTTGCTCGACGCCTTCCGGGGCCACCAGGAACGCGACCGTCTTACCCTGCAGCATGATCGTTCCCCCATATGAGCTGCGGTTTCTCCGTATGGGGGAACCCTTCCCGGCTCACGCCCTCCTATTCGGCGGCGCGCGGCGGGCGCGGGGCGCGGCGATCCGGCGCTTCCGCCGCCCCACGACGGAAGCGCGTGCTCAGCCCTGCCGCCCCTCCAGGGGCGACCGCCTGCGCCTGATCTCGTCGAGAAGCGCGGGCACGTCGGCCAGCTCGCGAAGTTCCGCTTGGCAGTCCACGCACTCGACCAGGTGGCTTTCGAAGGCTTCGTGATCTTCGGGATCGAGCAACCCGAGTGCATAGGCGGCCACCTCGTGGTGAGGTGGCGGCGACATCAGGTCACCCCTTTCTCCTTCAGATCCTTACGCAGGGCTCGGATGGCGTAGTAGAGCCGTGACTTCACAGTACCCGGTGGTATGCGTAAGACCTCGGCTGCCTCGTTAATCGTACGGTCCTTGAGATACGTTTCCTCGATCACCTCCCGGTGCTCGGCCGACAGGCGCTCCAGCGCGTCGGCGACGACCATCGCGGCGATGGTCTGCTCGGATTCGTCCGGCACCGATACAGTTTCGAGACCCGTGTCCTCGACCTCCTCCGGCCGGGCCCGGCGGCGACGCCGGCCATCGATGATGATTCGGCGGGCGACGGTCAGCAACCACGCCCACAGCATGCCGGGCTCCTTGTTGAGCTTCCCGGCGTGGCGCCAGGCTCGGACCAGAGTCTCCTGGACTACGTCCTCTGCCCAGTGATGGTCGTTGCCGGTGGCCCGGCGGACATGATGGAGGAGACGGGACCCGAACGCCTCGTAGAGGGCGTGGATCATCCGCTCGTCCCGCTCGTTGATGCCATCGGGGTCCAAAGCTGCGGACTCCGGGCTGGGCTTCCGCGACACGGGCACATACTTGCAGCGATTGAGCAACTAGTGGGTAACTTTTGTAACTTCCGTCATTTCCGGCTATCTCGTCACTTCTGATGAACCCTTCCACACCGGCCGCCGTACCTGTCTCCGAGATGGGCCCCTGGAGCCGACCGGAAGGACGATGGCATGACCAGCCGACGACGTCGCGCCGCCGCGCTCTTGCTGGGTATGGCCGCGCTGACCTGCGGCTGCGGAGCGGCTGAGGCCGAGACGCCGCGAGCCGCGGCCGGCGCGCACCTCGGCGAGCACGCCGGAGACGGTCACCACCATGCGGTCCCTCATCTCCTCAACGCGACGGACAGCCCGACTGTGGGCGCGATCGTCACGGACGTCAAGGGATTCACGCTGTATCGCTACGACAAGGACACGGCCATACCCCCCGCCACCCGCTGCACCGACCGGTGCACCGACAAGTGGCAGCCGCTGCTCGCGGACCGCCACATGCACGGGCACGGCGTGCACCCGGAGCTGGTCGGCAAGGTACGGCGCCCCGACGGCTCCTGGCAGGCCACGCTGGCCGGCCACCCCCTCTACCGGTACCGCGGGGACACCAATCCGGGTGACATCAACGGCCACGGCCTGGGCGGCGAGTGGTACGCCGTGACGCCCAGCGGCCTGAAGGCCCCGAGCGCGCCCGGCGACACCACGAACTGATCATCCGGAGACGGCAGATGCGCGGCATCCTCAAGTGGCCGTTCGGGCGCGGTGAGCTGCTCGTCCTGGTCCTCTTCCTGCTGGCGGGATCGATCGCGATCCTCATGACGGTGCCCAACAGCACCCCGGCATCCGGCGCCCAAACCGCCAATTTCGTATCGACCGCAACCTCGACGAAGCTCGGCCCGATCACCAAGGCCGACATCGATCTGCTGGTGAAGGTCCGCCAGGCCGGGCTGTGGGAGATCCCGACCGGCCAGCAGGCCGGGCAGCGCGGCAGCAGCGCGCGGGTCAAGGAGGTCGGCCGGCACCTGGTCGAGGACCACACCCAACTCGACAAGGAGGTGCGAGAGCTGGCGGCGCAGCTCGGCGTACTGCTGCCGAGCCAGCCGAGTGCCGACCAGCAGCGCTGGATGGCGGAGCTGTCCGGCAAGTTCGGCCAGGAGTACGACCTGGCGTTCGCCCAACTGCTGCGCGCGGCCCACGGCAAGGTCTTCACGGTCGTCGCCACTGTGCGCGCCGGCACCAGAAACGACCACATCCGCAACTTCGCCCAGAGGGCGGTCAACGTGGTCATGAAGCACATGACCCTGCTGGAGAGCACGGGGCTGGTGGACTACACCGCCCTTCCGCAGCCTCCCGACCCGCCCACCACATAAGGAGTCCACTTTGCAGCGAAGACCATTCACCGTGGTACTGGCGGGCCTCGCGGTCGCCGTCAGCTCGGTGTCACTCAGCGTCGTCGGTGACTTCAGAGCCTCCGCCGACCACTGCACCGCCGAGGAGAAGGCCGCCAATCCCGAGGCGTGCGCCGGTGAGCAGGGGCCCTTCTCGGAGGACTTCATCGACATCCGCCAGGTGCAGCCGGTCTCCCCACCGCCCCGCTTCCAGCGCGGCGGATCGCGCGGGTCGTTCATCTCCCGCTGCGGCAGGAACGAGAACGGCCACTTCAACTCCGACAACTTCATCGTCGCGCCCGGCGTGACCAACGGCGCCCACCACCTGCACGACTACGTGGGCAACCTGTCCACCGACGCGTTCTCCACGGACGAGAGCCTGGCCGCGGCCGGTACGACCTGCCGCCTCGGCGACAAGTCCACCTACTTCTGGCCGGTCCTCCGCGCGATCACCCCGGTCGGGCAGGAGGAGGAGCGCAACGCGAGCGCGACCCCGACCGCCGAGGCCCAGGACCAGCAGGACCAGCAGGGTCAGCAGGGCCGGCAACAGGACCAGCAGGACCAGCAGGGCCAGCAACAGGACCAGCAGCAGGACCAGCAGGGTCAGCAGCAGGACGCGCAGAATACCCCGGCTCCTGAGGACACCGGCGCGGCGGCCCAGGACCCCGCCGCGGACCCGGCGGCAACGGACACCGCCGCGGCCCAGGACCCGGCCACGGCGGTGCCCGACGCGCAGCAACAGGACCCACAGAACCAGCAGGACCCACAGAACCAGCAGGACCAGCAGGACCAGCAAGGCCAGCAGGACCAGCAGGACGTCGCGGCCCTGTCCGCGCGGAACAACAACAACGACGATAACCGCAGACGCAGAGGCAGGGGCGACAACAACCAGAACACCCCCACGCCCACCCCCACCCAGGCCAACCCGACGCCGACGGCCACCAGCAGCGGCGAGCCGGGCGGCTCCGCGGACGGCAACGTGGGCACGGTGCTGCGCCCGACCTCGGTGACGATCCAGTTCCGCGGCAACCCGGTCTCCCGGGTCGTGGCGATGCCGAGGTTCATCCGGATCATCACCGGTGACGCCCGCGCCGCCACCAACGGCGGGGCCAACGCCAGGGCCCAGTGGACCTGCACCGGCTTCACCAACCGGATCACCACGCAGTACCCGCTGTGCCCGCGCGGCAGCCAGGTCGTCCGGATCTCGGACTTCCCGAGCTGCTGGGACGGCCAGAACACCGACAGCGCCAACCACCGCACCCACGTGGTGTTCCCGGACCCGGCGACCGGCGCCTGCCCCTCGGGCACCCGGGCCATCCCCCAGCTCCGGATCACCCTGACCTACCGCGTGCCGCCGGGGCCGGCGTTCGCGCTGGACAGTTTCCCGGAGCAGCTTCACAACCCGATCACCGATCACAACGACTTCGTGAACGTGATGCCGAACAACCTCATGAACTTCGTGGTCAACTGCATCAACCGCGGACGTCGCTGCTGATCCCCCTTGATCCGGCCCACCGGCACTCCGGAGCGCGGTCCGGGCGCCGGTGGGCTGCCCCCAACCAGGAGAGTCCATGAAAAGCAGGCGCGCCCCCAGCTACAAGCGCCGCCCCAATACGAACCTGTGGCTCATCGCCATGGGGGTGATCCTCACCGGGGCGCTGACGTTCGCCATCGTGTCCCTGCTCACGGGCTGGGGCGCCCAGGCCGTCGCCTCGGCGCGGGCCTTCCTAGAGTTCTACGTCGGCGTCTTCGCCCTGGTCAGCTTCACCCTCACGTGCGTGCTCGGCGTCGCGGCGACCGAGCGCATGATCCTCAAGATCGAGCATCGGATTCTCGCCCAGCGGGTGCACCGGGCCGTCGCGACCCTGGGCATCGGCTTCCTCCTGACCCACATCCTGCTCAAGGTGGACGGCGGGCGCATCGGCGCCGCCGGCGCCGTCATCCCGTTCGCGGGCGGCGTCGGCCTCTGGGCGAGCGTCGGCGCGATAGCCGGAGACCTCATGCTGCTGGTCTTCGTCACCGGCATCATCCGCGGCAGGTTCGCCCGCTCCACCAAGCCCTGGGTGTGGCGGGCCCTTCACGACGTGGCCTACCTGGCCTGGCCCGTCTCCATCCTGCACGGCCTGCTCGCCGGACGGCCCCCCGCCAACTGGGTGGTGTGGTGCTACGCGCTCTCCCTCGTCGCCGTCGGCATCGCCCTGGCCATCCGCCTGATCAGCACGGCCGGCACCCGCGAGACCGCGGAGACACCGCGGATCGAGGTCGCCAAGAGACCCGCCGAGCCGGTGGCCCGCGTGTTCACCCTCCGCTCGGTGGACGACCTCCAACGCCGCAAGACCGGCTGACCCGACCCGAGTGGGAACCCCAGGTGTGTCGCCCTCCCACCTCCTCCCGAACCCGGGCACCCCTTCGGGGGACGGGAAGTGTCCGGGCACCGGGTGGATCTTCCGCAAGGCGCCACCTCCGAGTGTGTCACCGTTCGGGAGGAGGCGGCCGGAGGGTGTCGCGTTTCCGCAAGTTCCGGAATCCACCCTCATCCCGTCGGGCGCAAGATCCACCGTTGCCCGGACACTCCCCCACCTCTTCCCGGACGGGGACACACCCTCGGGACGGCGGACGGGGCCCGGCAGGGAGAGGCGACGCGCCGGTGAAGCGGTGCAGACGGCGTGCAGGCACAGCGTGGGTGCGATGAGCGGAGGGCCCCGCATGGCGAGGGCGGGCGATGACGGCGACGCGGGCGGGTGCGATCTCAACGTGTGTGAGTGGGAGACCGTGAGTGGCCAGGTGGGTGCGATGACTTCATTGCGACGACGGGTTGTGGCGGCTCGGGCGCGGGTCGTGCCTGGACTGAGGAGCGCAGGGAGCGTAGCGACCGGAGTGACGAGGGAAGGCATGACCCTGTGGGGCGCCCGAGCCTGCCCGTGCGGAGCACGGGCCATGAGCACGGAGCGCGCATGATTCTGCACAAAGTGCCTGATGTTCGGCATGTGGGAGAGGCTCGGTTGACCGCGGGGCTGGATCGGCATCGGCGGCTCGACTACGAGACGCATCGGGAGTTCCACCCTGAGCCGCCGCGTCACACGGTCGAGGAGATCGTGGCCATGGCGGAGGCCGTGGATCTGCGGGGGCGGGGTGGGGCGGCCTTTCCGTTCGCGCGGAAGTTCTCCGCGGTGGTGGCGGCGGCTCGGCGGAAGAACGCCGAGGTCGTCGTGGTGGTGAACGGTACGGAGGGGGAGCCGGCCAGTACGAAGGACAAGATGCTGCTGCTGCGCAAGCCGCACCTGATCATCGACGGGGCGCTGATCGCGGCCGACGCGCTGAACGCGGTGGAGGTCGTGATCGGGGTGGCCGAGGGGCACATGGCGCAGAACTCGATCATCGCGGCGGTGGAGGAGCGCAAGCTCGACGGGTACGTGCGGGTGGTCGGGTTGCCCGAGCGGTTCGTGACCGGTGAGGGCGGCTCCGTCGTGAACGGGATCATGGGGCGGGAGGCCGTGCCGCGCGGGCGCGGCGGGCGTACCAGCGACAGCGGTGTGCGCAGCCTGCCGACCCTGTTGTCCAATGCCGAGACCTACTCCCAGCTCGCCATCCTGTCGCAGTACGGGCCGGACGGCTACGCCGAGGCCGGGGCGCCGGACGAGCCCGGGACCGTGCTGCTGACCATCGGCGGGTCGGCGATGCGGCCGGCCGTGGTGGAGACGCCGACCGGCGTGCCGCTGGCCACCGTGCTGGACATCTGCGGCGCGGTGGTGGGGGACGGGGTGCTGGTCGGCGGCTACCACGGGCGGTGGCTGACCCCGGTGGACGCGGCCTCGGTGCCGGTCTCGCGCAAGAGCCTGGCCGACGTCGGCGGCGTGCTCGGCGCCGGCATCATCGTGCCCCTGGGCGGGGAGACCTGCCCCCTGGGCGAGACGGTGCGGGTGACCTCCTATCTGGCGGCGCAGTCGGCGGGTCAGTGCGGCCCGTGCCGGCTCGGGCTGCCCGACGTGGCGTACCTGCTGAAGGACCTGTCCGACGGGAACGGGTCGATCGAGGCGGTGCGGTGGGCCGCCGTCGGGACGCGCGGCCGGGGCGCGTGCTCGCACCCCGACGGGACCTCGCGCTTCGTGCTGTCCGCCCTGGACACCTTCAAGGACGACATCTCCCAGCATCTGATGAACGGCACCTGCGGCCGTCCGGTGTACGGCCTGCTGCCGATCCCCGCGGACGACGACTCCAAGCTGCGCCTGGTGGTGGACTGGACCCGCTGCCAGGGGCACGGCCTGTGCGCGAAGCTGTTCCCCGACCGGGTGAACCTGGACGCGCACGGCTACCCGGTGATCTCCGACTCTCCCGTGTCCAACTCGCTCCTGCCACAGGCGCGTAAGGCGATCGAGATGTGCCCGGCCCTGGCGCTGCGCATAGAGGAGGGATAGCCCCCGCACAGTTCCCCCAGACCGCCCCCCGGCGCCTTCCTCACCCGCCCACGGAGCCGGGGGGCTCCCCCTTTTCCCGCTTGTGCTCGATCGGCCGAACCAACGGGCCCGGCCTGGCGTCGAATCGGTTGCGCGCACGTGCGCGTACGGTGCCGGCATGTACAAAGATTGAGTAAATAGGCAGACTTGACCGACCGGGGTCCAGGCCGCAGTCGAAGCAGTGGCGGGGGAGTGGTGAGCACGAGCGGGCCGCCGATGAGCGCGGAAGGCGTCGAGCATGCCCTCCGGCAGCGGCGGGCGGAGTTCGAGCGCCTGTCGGGCGACCTGCTGGACCTGGAGTCCCACTCCGGCTACCTGCTGCTCAAGGGCGCGGAGCTGACCGGCGAGACCAAGCGCCGCTGGGAGCGGGCCGAGGCCGGCATCGCCACGCTGTGGTGGCTGTTCGACGCGTTCCGGCGCACGCTGGAGAAGGCGGAGGAGGTCAGGGCGCGCCGCCCGCGGCCGGGCGCCGCCGAGCTGGCCGAGCTGACCGCGCTGCTCACCGGGCCCTCGGTGGAGATGAAGGTCGAGGACGTGCCGGTGGAGCGCCGCTCCCTGGTGCGCGCCGCCGCCGAGTGGCTGACCCTGGACCAGGTGCTGCGCCGCATGGACGACGCCTACCGCGAGAGCGCCCAGACCATCGCGGCGGTCGATTCCGCCTGGACGGTGCTGGCGCCGCGGGTCAACGCGGCCGAGGCGGTGTGGGACTCCGCGCGCAGGCTGGCCGAGGAGCTGGGCGAGCCCGACCCCGAGTTGGTGCGCCTCGGCGAGGCGCTGGTGGCGCTGCGCGACGCGGCCAGGTCCGACCCGCTCACCTACGCCACCGGCGACCCGCGCGAGCTGGCCGAGATGGACCGGTTCGCGGCCGAGCTGGCCGACCGGCGGGGCCTGCTGGAGCAGGCGGTGCGGATCAAGGCGGGCTACGCGGAGCGGGTGGCGGCGCTGGCGGCGCGGCTCGACGAGGTCGAGCGGGCCGAACTGGCCGTGGTCGAGGCCCGCGACCTGGTGCTGATCAAGATCGCGAACCCGGTGCTGCCCGCCATGCCCGACCAGGCGCGTACGCTGCGCGACCGGCTCGACGCGCTCGACGGGCTGCGCGGCGCCGGCGACTGGACCGACCTCGCCCGCCGGATGACCGAGCTGGAACGCGCGGCCGACGAGGCGCTCGCCCAGGCGCGGGCCACGGCCGAGGCGGTGACCGGCCTGATCGCCCGGCGCGACGAGCTGCGCGGCCGGCTGGAGGCGTTCAAGGCCAAGGCGGTGCGCCTGGGCCGGGCGGAGGACGCCGAGCTCGGCTACCTGTACCGGCGAGCCCATGATCTGCTCTGGACGGCCCCGTGCGACCTGCGCCAGTCCACGGTCGCGGTGGCGGGCTACCAGCGGGCGATCTCACAGACTGGAGCGGGCGGATGAGTCAGTGCACCCATCCCGGCTGCACGGGCACCGTGCAGGACGGCTACTGCGACACCTGCGGCCTGGCCCCGGCGGCGGCTCCGGCCGCGCCCGCGGCGGCGGCCCCGCCGGCGTACCCGCCCGCCGCCGGCTACCCGGGGCAGGGCGGCTACGGGTCCCAGCCGGCCGGATACCCGTCCCAGCCGGCCGGGTACGGCTCGCAGCCGGGCGCTCCGGCGTATCCCTCGCAGCCCGGCGCGTCCGCGCCCGCCTTCCCGGGCCGGCCGGCGCCGCCGCATCCGTCGGCGCCGCAGCCCGGTGCCCAATACCCGTCGGCGCCGCATCCGTCGGCGCCGCACCCCTCGGCGCCGCACCCGTCCGCGCCGCAGCCGGGGGCGTCGCAGCCGTCCGCGTGGCGGGCGACCCCGTCGGCGCCGGTGTCCGGGTGGCGGGCGCAGCCGGTCGCGGCCGATCCCGGCACGGCGCCGAGCACCGGGCCGGTGAGCGGACGCACGTCGTCCAGCGGCCGTTCGCGCCGGTCGCTGCTGGGCGCGGGCCTGGTGTCGGTGCCGCCGGTGCCGTACCGCGACCCGGCCGAGGTGGTGCTGCGCAACCCCGAGGTGCCCGAGGACAAGCGCTTTTGCAGCAACGCCTCCTGCGGCAAGCCGGTGGGCCGGGCCAAGGGCGGGCGTCCCGGCCGTTCGGAGGGGTTCTGCCCGCACTGCGGCACCCGCTTCTCCTTCACCCCCAAACTGCAGCCGGGCGACCTGGTCGCCGGGCAGTACGAGGTCAAGGGCTGCCTGGCCCACGGCGGCCTGGGCTGGATCTACCTCGCCGCGGACCTCAACCTGGACGGCCGCTGGGTGGTGCTCAAGGGCCTGCTCGACACCGGCGACGCCGAGGCGCTGATGGCGGCCGAGGCCGAGCGCCGCTTCCTGACCGGCGTAGACCACGCCAACATCGTCAAGATCTTCAACTTCGTGCAGCACCCCGACCCCACCACCATGACGATGGTCGGCTACATCGTCATGGAGTACGTCGGCGGCCAGCCGCTGCAGGAGATGCTGCGGGCCAGGCTGCGCGCCAGCAACAACCGCGAGGCCCTGCCGATCGGTCAGGCCATCGCGTACGTGCTGGAGGTGCTGCGCGCCTTCGAGTACCTGCACGACCGCAACCTGCTCTACTGCGACCTCAAGCCGGCGAACGTGATCCAGGTCGAGGACCAGCTCAAGCTGATCGACCTGGGCGCGGTGCGGCACGCCGACGACCACGACAGCTCCATCTACGGCACCATCGGCTACCAGGCGCCCGAGATCGCCACCGAGGGCCCGTCGGTGGCCTCCGACCTGTACACGGTCGGGCGGATGCTGGCCGTGCTCAGCTTCCCGTTCAGCCCGGTCACCAACGGACAGCCGACGCCGCTGCCCTCGCCCAGCGCGGTGCCGCTGCTGGCGAGGTACGAGTCGTTCCTGCGGTTCCTGCACCGGGCGACCGACCCCAACCCGGCGCGCAGGTTCCCCAGCGCGGCCGACATGGCCGAGCAGCTCACCGGCGTGCTGCGCGAGATCCGCGCGGCCGAGGACGGCATCCCGTACCCCGCGCCGTCGGGCCTGTTCGGGCCGGAGCGGGTCGCGGCCGGCACGGCGCTCGCGCCCAGCGCCACGCTTCCGGCGAGTTCCGTGCCCGCCGACCTCGCCGCCGCGCTCCCGGCACTCCCGGCGGGCGGCGCGAACGGAACAAACGGCACAAACGGCGTCAATAGCGTCAACGGCGCGAACGGGGCCGCGGCGTCGCCGAACGGCTCGGGGCGGGAGGCGGTGCTGGTCCCGCTCGACCCGGTGGCGGCGGTCGGGGCGCTGCCCACGCCGCTGGTCGATCCGGCCGACCCGGCGGCGGGCTTCCTGGCCGGCATCACCGCGCGCACCCTGGACGACCTGGTCCGCATGATCGAGGACGCCCCGGTGTCCTCCGTGGAGACCCGGCTCGCGCTGATCCGGGCGCTGATCGAGCAGCGCAACCCGCGCGTCGGCGAGGAGCTGGAGCAGGCGGCCAGGGAGACGCCGTGGGACTGGCGGGTGCTGTGGTACCACGGCCTGCGCGACCTGGCCTGGGGCAACATCGCCGACGCCGCGCGGATCTTCGACGAGCTGTACTTCCGGATGCCGGGCGAGATCGCGCCCCGGCTGGCCCTGGCGTTCAGCAAGGAGTGCGCGGGCGACCCGCGCGAGGCGGGACGCCTGTACGCCACCATCTGGCGTACCGACCGGTCCTACGTCAGCGCCGCGTTCGGCCTGGCCAGGGTGCGCCTGGCGGAGGAGGACCGGGTGGGGGCCACCCGGGTGCTGGACGAGGTGCCCACGACCGCCAGCCACTACGTCGCCGCGCAGATGGCCGCGGTGGCCATCGCGGTGCGCGGGCGCGACCCGCGCTCGCTGACCCCGCCGGAGCTGGCCGGGGCCGGGCAGCGGCTCAACGACATCGGCCTCGACGCCGTACGCCGCAACCGGCTGGCCGCCGAGGTGCTGGAGGCGGCGCTGCGGTGGATGGAGGCCGGCGGCCGGCCGCCGGGACCGGCGACGCTGCTCGGCCAGCCGCTCACCGAGCGCGGCGTGCGCCGCGAGCTGGAGCGCGTCTACCGGGCCCTGGCCCGCGCGTCGCAGGTGCGGGCCGACCGGCACGCGTTCGTGGACAAGGCCAACGAGGTGCGACCGAGGACGTGGGCCTGAGATGACGGCGGAGATGACGGCCACCTGCCCCCACTGCGCCTATCCGGTGCTCCAGGACGAGACCTTCTGCGAGGAGTGCGGGCGCGCGATCCACGCGGGCACCCCCGGCGCGTGTGCGAGCTGCGGCGCGGGGGCGTCCGAGGTCGGGGCCGACGGCTACTGCGGCCGGTGCGGGGTGCGCCAGCCCGCGCCGCGGGACCACCTGGAGGTCGAGACGGGCTCGGCCGCGGGCGTCAGCGACCGCGGGCTGCGGCACAGCCGCAACGAGGACTCCATGGCGTTGATGGAGGTGGACGAGTACGTCACGGTGGGCGTGGTGTGCGACGGGGTGTCGTCCTCGCCCCGGCCCGACAACGGGTCGCAGGCGGCGGCCGAGACCGGCGCGGCCACGCTGGTCAAGGAGCTGCGCGCGGGCGCGGGCCACGTCGAGGCCACCCGGGCGGCCGTGGCGCGCGCCGCCGAGGCCATCGCGGCCCTGGGCACCTACGAGGACGCCCCCGCGTGCACGTACGTCTCGGCGATCGTGGCGCCCGGCCGGGTGACGATCGGCTGGGTCGGCGACAGCCGCGCGTACTGGCTGGGGCCCCGCCCGGTACGGCTGACCAGCGACGACGCCACCGAGACCGGCATGCTGACCGCCTGGCTCGGGGCCGACGCGGGCGAGGTGATCCCGCAGGTCAGCACCTTCGAGCCCGACACCCCGGGCGTCGTGCTGGTGTGCAGCGACGGCCTGTGGAACTACCTGCCGACCGCCGAGGAGATGGCCGCCGCGGCCCCCGGCGCCGCCACCGCGCCCCTGGCCACCGCCCAGGCGCTGGTACGGCACGCGCTGGAGTCGGGAGGACGCGACAACATCACCGTGCTGGTGATCCCATACGGGAGAGGGAGCGCTATCCAGTGACCGAGCAGCCCCAGTTCACGATCAGCGTGGACCAGAACAAGTACCTCGCCGTCGGCCACACCGAGGTGCACGCGATCCTCACGGTCGAGGCCAAGGGGCCCGCGGTGGCCGCGCCCACCACGCAGGCCGCCGAGGTGATCATCGTGGACACCTCGGGCTCGATGTCGTACGGCAAGATCGCCGAGGCGCGCAAGGCGGCCCAGGCCGCGGTGGACACGCTGCGCGACGGCGTGCACTTCGCGATCGTGGCGGGCACCGCCAACGCGCACATGGTCTACCCGCCCGACCGTCGGCTGCTGCCCTCCAACCCGCAGACCCGCCAGGCCGCCAAGGAGGCGATCGGCCGGCTCCAGGCCGACGGCGGCACCGCCATGGGCCGGTGGCTGCGCCTCGCGGCCGACCTGTTCGAGACCGTGCCCGGGGCGATCAAGCACGCGATCCTGCTCACCGACGGCAAGAACGAGCACCAGAGCGCCGAGGAGTTCGACGCCGACCTGGCCTACTGCACCGGCAAGTTCGTCTGCGACTGCCGCGGCGTCGGCGACGCCTGGGTGGTGGCCGAACTGCGCAAGGTCGGCTCGACCCTGCTGGGCAGCGTGATGGACATCGCCGACCCCAAGGACCTGGAGGCCGACTTCCGGGCCATGACCCAGGCGGCCATGGGCAAGGCGGTGGCCGACGTGGCGCTGCGGATCTGGACCCCGCAGAACGCCACCATGACCTACATCAAGCAGGTCTCGCCCGCGCTGGAGGACCTGACCGCGCGCGGCACCCCGTCCGGGCCGCAGGCGCGCGACTACCCGACCGGCTCGTGGGGCAGCGAGACCCGCGAGTACCACATCTGCGTCCAGGTGCCGCCGGGGGTGGTCGGCCAGGAGATGCGCGCCGCCTGGGTGAAGCTGGTCGTGCCGGAGACCGGCGAGCAGCTCGCGGCGGGCAACGTGCTGGCGCAGTGGAGCGACGACTACGCCCAGTCCACCCGGATCAACCCCAAGGTCGCCCACTACACCGGGCAGGCCGAGCTGGCGGCGCTGATCCAGGACGGCCTCCAGGCCCGCAAGGAGGGCGATCTCGAGCTGGCCACCGCCCGCCTGGGGCGGGCCCGCGGCCTGGCGGAGCAGGCCGGCAACGGCGAGACCGCGAGGCTGCTGGACAAGGTGATCGACTTCGACCCCGAGACCGGCACCGCCCGGCTCAAGCCCAACGTGGAGAAGGCCGCCGAGATCGCGCTGGACACCCGCTCGGTGCGTACGGTGCGCATGCGCAAGGAATCAGAGGCGTAGCCGGGCCGCACGACACCGGCACCAGGGAAAGGCGAGGAGGAACGCTGCGATGGCCACCTGCCCCGATGGGCACGAGTCGGGCGCGACCGACTACTGCGACGTCTGCGGGACCATGATGTCCGGCTCGGCGGCGCCGGCCGCCGCGTCCGCCTCCGCCTCGGCGCCCTCCTCCGGCCCGGGAACCGGCGGTGAGGGGCGTACGAGCTGCCCCGACTGCCAGGCGCCGCGCACCGGCCGCTTCTGCGAGGAGTGCGGCTACGACTTCGCGATCGAGGTCTCCGGCGCGGTGCGCATGGCCGCGCAGCAGTCGGCGTCGGCCCAGGTGCAGCGGCCCGCCGCGTGGTCGCGGCCGATCCCGGGTACCAGCGGCGCCTCCTCGATGTCGGCGCGCCAGGTGCCGGGCGGCACGCTCCCGCCGACCGCGACGTACCCGTCGGCCGCCCAGTACCCCTCCTCGCCCCAGTACGCGCCGCAGCCGCCGTACCAGCAGCCGACCGGGCCGATGCCGACCGGGCCGGTGCCGTCGCCCGCGCCGGGCACGTGGGAGGCGATCGTGACCGCCGACCGCGCCTACTACGACTCCGTGATCGCGCAGGGCGGGCCCGACGCGGCCAGCGTCGCCTTCCCGCCGTACTGCCCGGAGCGCCGGTTCCCGGTGCAGGGCCAGCAGGTGCGCATCGGGCGGGCCAGCCGCTCCCGCGGCCTGACCCCGGAGATCGACCTCAGCGGGCCGCCTCAGGACCCGGGCGTGTCGCATCTGCACGCGGTGCTGCTCGCCCAGCCCGACGGGTCGTGGCTGCTCGTCGATCCGGGCTCGGCCAACGGCACGACCGTGAACGGCGCGTCCGAACCGCTCGAACCGAACGTGCCGGTGCCGGTCGGCGACGGCGACCGGATCCAGCTCGGCGCGTGGACCGTCATCACGCTGCGGAAAGGGTGACCCGCCGTGACCACCCCCATGACCATCTCCCAGCAGGCGCCGGCCCCGCCCGCCGCTCCCGCGGGGCAGCCGCCGGGCCCGCCCCCGGCGCCCACGCCGCCCGCGCCGGCCACCGGGCGCGGACGCCGCCGCACGGTGCCCGCCCGGATCTGGACCCTCACCGGCGCGAGCCTGGTGGCCGCGGCGCTGCTGTTCGGCGCGACCGCACTGTCGATCGGCAACGCCAGGGAGGGCCTTCAGGTCATCGGCCATGACGCCGGCCCGCAGGTGGTGGCCACCGCCGACCTGTACTTCGCGCTGAGCGACATGGACGCCCAGGTCGCCAACGTGCTGCTGATCGGCAGGGAGACCAGCCTCGGCAAGGGCAGGCAGCAGGCCCTGGACCGCTACGACCAGCGCCGGGCCGAGGCCAGCCGGGCGGTGCTCCAGGCGGCCGAGCTGGCGCTCGGCGACCCGACCGAGCAGCAGACCGTACGCCAGGTGCTCGACGGCCTGGGCCGGTACGAGCGGCTGGCCGCGCAGGCGATCCTGCTCGACCAGCAGTCGCAGCACGCCGCCGGGCCGCCGCCCGACCGGGTGATCGAGCTGTACCGGCAGGCGACCGACCTGATGCGGCTGGACCTGCTGCCCAAGGCGTACAACCTGACCCTGGACAGTGGCACGATCGTGCGCGAAACGTACGAGGACGAGAGCGCGGCCGTGCTCACCGGCCGGTTCCTGGTCGGCGCGGCCGGGCTGCTCACGCTGGCGCTGCTGATCGGGCTGCAGATCTTCCTCGCGCGCAGGTTCCGCCGGGTGCTGAACCCGGCGCTGCTGCTGGCCACGTTGATCATCGCGGTGTTCACGCTGTCGGGGATGCTGCTGCTCGGCCGCGAGGCCGAGAACCTGCGGATGGCCAAGGACGACGGGTTCAACTCGGTGCTGGCGCTGTCGCGGGCCCGCGCGATCGGCAACACCATGCACGGCGACCAGAGCCGCTACCTGCTCGACCCGCAGCGCGCCGACACCTACGAGCAGGTCTACCTCGACAAGTCGCAGTCGGTGCTCTACACGCCCGGCGGCAGCCTGGACAAGTACTACGCCGGGGTGGACAAGGTCGTCGGCGAGTGGCCGGAGAAGGTGGACTTCCTCGGCTTCCACGGCGCGGAGGCCAGGAACCTCACGCTGCGCGACCAGCGGCCGGCGGTGGGCGCGGTGCTCACGGCGTACGAGAAGTTCCAGCAGCAGGACCGGCAGATGCGCAGGCTGGCCGTGGCCGGGCAGGCCCGGCAGGCCATCGCGCTGCGGATGGGGACCCTGGCGCAGAGCTTCGAGAGCTACGACAAGGCGCTGGTGGACCTGATCGCGTTGCACCGCGGCGCGTTCGACGGCGCCATCAGGTCCGGCGATGACGACCTCGGCGGCTGGAACGTCATCGTGCCCGGCGCGGCGGTGCTGGCCGCGCTGCTCATCTTCGCCGGCATCGTCCCGCGGCTGTCCGAGTATCGGTAGGGGTGCCAATGAGAACAAGGCGCGTGAGGGCCGCCGTGGCGGGGGCGGCGCTGATCCTGGCCGCGGCGGGCTGCGGGCTCGGCGGCGGCGACCAGCAGTCGATCCTGGACAAGGAGGTCCTGGTCGTCGGGGTCAAACCGGACCAGCCGGGCCTCGGCCTGAGGAAGGGCGGCGAGTACGAGGGCTTCGACGTGGACGTCGCCAAGTACGTCACCCGCAAGCTCGGCTTCGAGAACGTCACCTTCATCCCGGCCCCGTCGGCGCAGCGGGAGAAGATGCTCCAGGAGGGCCAGGTCGATCTGATCTTCGCCACGTACTCGATCACCCCGGAGCGCAAGACCAAGGTGGACTTCTCCGGCCCGTACTACGTGGCCCACCAGGACACCCTGGTCCGGGCGTCCGACGCGGCGGTCATCGACAACGTGCGCGACCTCAAGGGCCGCAACCTGTGCCAGGTGACCGGCTCCAACTCCTGGCGCCGGGTGAAGGAGGAGCGCAAGGTCGCGGTCAACCTGGTCGAGGCGCCGTCGTACAGCGACTGCATCGCCAAGCTGAAGTCGGGCGAGGTGGACGCGGTCTCCACCGACGACCTCATCCTGGCCGGGTTCGCGGGCGCGGAGACCCGCTCGGTGAAGATCATCAACGCGCCGTTCACGGACGAGCGCTACGGGGTGGGCATCAAGAAGGGCGACATCGACGGCTGCGAGGCGGTCAACAAGGCCATCACCGAGATGTACCAGGACGGCACCGCCGAGAAGCTGCTGCACAAGTGGTTCGGCCCCACCGGGCTGAACCTGACCACCACCGTGCCCCAGTTCGAGGGCTGCGGCTAGCGGGGACCCGGGCCGGCTGACCGGGCCCTGGCAGGGGCCCTGCTGACCGGGCCCGTGTCAGCCGGTGGGCTGGTCGCGGCGGTGCGCGACGTCCATCAGGCGGTAGCCCTCGCGCACCGAGCGCAGGTGGTCGCGCATGCGGTCGGCGGCGCCCTCGGTGTCGCGGGCTTCGACCGCCGCCGCGATGGCGCGGTGCTCCTGCACCACGGCCTCCCAGAAGTCGGGGGCCATGCGGGACCGCTGGAAGCCCCGCTCCAGGACGCCCGACAGGGGGGCGCAGAGCAGGGGCAGCAGCCGGTTGCCCGACGCCTCGAACAGGACGTTGTGGAACTCGCGGTCGATCTGGTGGAGGGCGTCGGGGTCCATCTCGCCCGGCCGTTCGGGCAGCAGCTTGCGCAGCCGGTCGAGCTGATCCTCGTCGCGGTTGGCCGCGGCCAGCGAGGCGACCGGGATCTCCAGGATCTCGCGGGTCGCGATGACGTCCTCGGGGGTCAGCTCGTCGGACCACACCAGCAGGGACAGGTTCGAGTCGAGCAGGTGGGAGATCCGGTCGGGGACCGGGCGCGCCACCGAGGTGCCGCCGCCGGCGCCCGCTCTGGTGACGACGAGGTTGTCGGCGGCCAGCAGCCGCAGCGCCTCACGGATCGTGCTGCGGCTGGTGCCGAACTGCTCGGCCAGCTCGGCCTCGACGGGAAGCTGCTCGCCGGCGGTGAGCGCGCCAGTGAGGATCCACTGCCGCATCTGGTCGGCGACCTGCTCGTACGCGCGACGCACTGGCCGCGGCTGGACGGCGGGCCGGCCCGGATGGCGTGGGGACATGATTGCAGGCTAGGACGGCCGCACACCCCTGTCAAATGAAGTCTGATCCTCGGACATCCGTCCTCAAGGCCACGGTGAAGCGGACGTCATCGCACCATTCTGGAAACCTGGACGTCTCCGAGCGTTGACACCGTAGAAATCTGAGTTTTAGCGTTTTGCGCATGCCGTCGATCGCAGCGCGCGTTCGGATCCCCCGGCATTCCGAAGAGGAGACCCTACGGTGGACGACTCTCCCTTGCTGCACGCGGTGCTGCTGTCGTCGCTGGCCCTGATCATGTTCGGGCTCGGCCTCAGCCTGACCACCGCCGACTTCACCCGTATCACCCGTCAGCCCCGGGTGGCCCTGGTCGCCCTGGGCTGCCAGATCCTCGTCCTGCCGGCGCTGTGCTTCGCGCTGGTCACCGTGCTCGACCTGGCGGCGCCGCTGGCGGTCGGCATGATGCTGCTGGCCGCCTCGCCCGGCGGGACGGTGGCCAACCTGTACAGCCATCTGGCCGGCGGCGACGTCGCGCTGAACATCACGCTGACGGCGGTCAACTCGGTGCTGGCCCCGTTCACCATGCCGATCGTGGTCAACCTCGCGATGGCGCACTTCATCGGGTCGGGTGAGGACATCGGCCTCGGCTTCGGGGAGCTGGCCCAGGTCTTCGCCGTCGTCCTGGTCCCGGTCGCGCTCGGCATGCTGGTCCGCCGCCGGTACCGGGAGTTCGCCGACCGCATGGACCGGCCGGGCCGGATCGTGTCCGGGGTGTTCCTGCTGCTGGTGGTGCTCGGCGCCATCTTCCAGGAGCGGGAGCACCTGCTGGACTACGTGGCCTCGGTCGGCCTGGCCACCGCGCTGTTCGGTCTGCTCAGCTTCACCGTCGGCTACGGCGCGCCCCGGCTGGCCAGGGCCGGACGGCGCCAGGCCATCGCCTCGGCCATGGAGATCAGCGTGCACAACACCGCCCTCGCCATCACCATCGCGATCAGCCCGGACCTGCTCGGGAACACCGAGATGGCGAGCCCGGCGGCGATATACACGGTCGTGGCGTTCACCGGTGCGATGATCTTCACTCGCCTCATGCGGCGCGCCGGCCGGAGCGCGACGCCGGTGGGCGGCTGACCGCTCTTGCCTACATCACGTGACAAGCCGTGACATGCCGGCGGCCCGGCCCGTACCACGGGCCGGGCCGCCGGTCGTGCCGGGCCCCGGGCTCAGACCGTGAAGTTGAGGGCCAGCCGCCCGCCGTCGGCGTAGACGGTCTGGGCGGTGATGTAGCGGGCGTCCTCGCCGGCCAGGAAGAGGACCACGCCGGCGATGTCGTCCGGGTCGGCCAGCCGCCGCAGGGGCGTGCGGGACAGCACGTAGTCCCGCACCTGCTGGTGCTCCAGCAGCCCTCCGGTCATCCCGGTGACCGTCGTGCCGGGGCCGACGGCGTTCACCCGGATGCCGTGGGGCGCCAGGCTCAGCGCCATGGAACGGGTGAGCGCGTTGACGCCCGCCTTGGACGCGCTGTAGGCGGCGTTCTCGCCCGCCGACAGCAGGGCGCCGATCGAGGAGGTGGTCACGATCGCCCCGCCGCGCCCCTGCCGGATCATGATGCGGGCGGCGGCCTGCCCGCACAGGAACACCGAGGTGAGGTTGGCGGCGAGGGTCGCGTCCCACTCCTCGCGGGTGGTCTCGGGGAACGGGCTGAGCCGCTGGATGCCGGCGTTGGCGTGCAGGACGTCCAGGCCGCCGAGGTCGGCGGCCACGCGGGCGAAGGTCTCGGTCACGCTGGCGCCGTCGGTCACGTCGCAGGCGTAGAACCGGGCCTCGTGGCCCTCGCCGGCGAGCCGCGCGGCCTCGGCGTCGCCGCCGGTGCCGTCGAGGTCCAGGATGGCGACGCGGGCGCCCTCGGCGGCGAATCGGCGCGCCGCCGCCAGTCCGATGCCGCTCGCCCCGCCGGTCACCACGGCCGTCTTGCCGTCGAATCTCATGCTCGCTCCTTCTCCGGGCCCCGGAACGGCGGAGCCGCGGCACCCTGAGCAGGGTGTCGCGGCTCGCGGGGGAAACATCTCTAGAATACGAGCGAACGCTCGTGTTTTCAAGCGGGCAACGGCAGCTCCGTGATCGCCAGGCCGGCGTCGTACCCCTCCCGGCCCGAGGCGACGTAGCTGCGCGGCGCGGACGCGTCGCCGATCACCAGGGTCTGCCGCCCGCCCGTGTCCAGCAGCGGCGGCGCCTCCAGCGGGCCACCGCGCACCACCGTGGCCACCGGGCCCAGCTCGCGCAGCCGGCGGGACAGCACGTGCGCGATCCGCAGCGAGCCGTCCACCACCCCGACCGGGACCACGCCGGTGTGCACGGTCACGCCCGCCTCGTCCAGCCGGCGCAGCACGCCGATCCGGCTCACGAAGGCGACGCGGCGCGCGATCATCTCGCCCGAGGTGAGCAGGTGCACCTCATGCCCGTCGGCGGCCAGGGCCGTGGTCAGCGCGTACAGCGGCTCCTCCTGCGCGTCGTCCACCACCACGATGGGGCCCGACAGGGTCGCCCGCAGCCGCCACGCGTCCGCCATGGACAGGGTCGCCGCCACGCCGGGGACCTGCTGGACCACCGGCCTGGCGCCGGTCGCCAGGACCACCACGTCGTGCGGGTGCCAGCCCGCGACGACCTCCTCGGTCACCTCGGTGCCGAGGTGGATCTCCACCCCCGCCTTGGTCACCTCGTCGGTCAGCCAGCCGGGCGCCAGCGCCATCTCCTCCCGGCCGGTGACCGTGGCCTCCCAGCCGATCCGGCCGCCGAGCCGCTCGTCCCGCTCGTACAGGTGCACGGTGTGACCACCGGCCGCGGCCGAGCGCGCGGCCTCCAGCCCGGCCAGCCCGCCGCCGACCACCCGCACCGTCCGCGGCACGGCGGCCCGCACCGGCTCGCGGTGCGCGGCCTCCCGGCCGGTACCGGGCGCGTAGATGCACACGATCTCCCGCGCGGTGTGGATGAACTCCCAGCACACGTTGCAGTACGTGCAGGGGCGCGGGGTCTGCCCGGCCCGGCGCTTGGCGACCAGGTCAGGCTCGGCCAGCCACGCGCGGGACATGCCGATCAGGTCGGCGACGCCCTCGTCCACCAGCCGCTGCCCGGTCTCCAGGTCCGGCACCTTCGCCAGGGCCATCACCGGGATGCCGTCGGCGACCTCGCGGACGCCCGCCGCCAGATGCGCGAACGGCGCCGGGCCGAACGCGAGGTCGGGCACGTGGTACTCCAGGCTCGGGCTGGCGTTGGCCTGGCTGACCGCCAGAAAGTCGGGCCGGGCCTCGCGGGCCAGCAGCGCGACGATGCGCTGCGACTCCGCCAGGTCCAGGCCGCCGTCCACGTACTCGTGCGCGGAGATCTTCAGGCCCACCACGAAGTCCTCGCCGCAGCGGTCCCGGATCGCCCGCAGCACCTCCATCACGAACCGGCTGCGGTTCTCGGTGCTGCCGCCCCACCGGTCGTCGCGGAAGTTGCTGGAGGGCGAGAGGAACTGGGTGATGACGTAGCCGTGCGCGCCGTGGATCTCCACGCCGTCGAAACCGGCCTCGGCCAGGTGGGCCGCGGAGCGCGCGAACCCGTCGATCAGCTCGTGGATCTCCTCCTCGTCCATGGCGTGCGGGGTCATCCCGCTGTACGGGTCGCGGGTCCCCGACGCCGACCAGGGCTTGAGCAGCGGGGTGTGCAACGCCTGGCGGCCGATGTGCCAGAGCTGGCCCAGGATCGGCGTGCCGTGCCGGTGCACCGCCTCGGCGAGCCGGCGGAACCGCGGGATGTTGTCCGGCTCGTAGGCCAGCGGGACCGAGTAGCCGGGGATCGAGGTCGGATGCACCGACAGGCCCTCGGTGATGATCAGACCGGCCCCGCCGCGCGCACGCGCCTCGTAGAAGGCGATCTGCTCCGGCGTGATGTCGCGGTTGCGGCCGAGATTGTTGATGGTCGCGGTGAACGCGACGCGGTTGGGCAGGGACAGGCGGCCCGCCGAGTACGGGCTCAGCAGGCCGGCCGGGGCGGTCACGCCGCCCCGCTCGGCGGGGTCGATGGAGTCGTTCGGCACGAGTCCCCCTCCTGGTCGGGGCCGATGAGCTCGGCCTTGGCGAGTATGCCCTGCACCACGCGCAGGGTGGCGGCGTCGAGCATCCGGCCGTCCACGCCGGTGGCGCCCTGCCGCCGCCGCAGCGCCTCCTCGTGCACGCCGGCCAGATGCCGGGCCCACGCCACGTCCTCGGCGGACGGCGCGAACACCCGGTTGATCGGCGTGAGCTGGCCCGGGTGGATCGCCCACTTGCCGGAGTAGCCCTGGTCGGCGGCCTCGGCCGCCTCCCGCAGCAGCCCGGCCTCGTCCCGGTAGTCGGGGAACGGGCCGTCGATCGCCTCGATCCCGGCGGCCCGCGCCGCCACCACGATCCGGGACCGCGCGTACGCCCACACCCGCGGGTCGAGCGCGGCCGACGGGGGCACGCCCTGGGAGGCGGCCATGTCGCCGGGCCCGAAGATCAGGGCCTCCAGGCGCGGGCTGCACCGGGCGACCTCCTCGGCCCGGGTCAGGCCCGCCACGTCCTCGATCAGCGCCTCGATCCCGATCGGCGGGGCCTGGCCGGCCGGGTCCTCCAGGGCGTCGAGCAGCGTCTCGACGAACCACACGTCGCGGGGATGCCGGACCTTCGGCACGACGATCAGGTCCGGCCGGGCCGGCAGGACCGCCAGGATGTCGGCGTGGGCGGCGGCGGTGTCCACGGCGTTGATCCGGACGGCGGTGGTCTTGCCGCTCCAGTCCAGCGTGGCCAGGGCCTCCGCCACGGCCCGCCGCGCGTCGTCCTTGCGGTCGGGCGCGACGCCGTCCTCCAGGTCCAGCAACGCGACGTCCGCCGCGCTCGCCGCCGCCTTGGCCAGCATGGCCGGGTTCGAGCCCGGCGTCGCGAGCACGCTGCGGCGCAGCCGCACCGCGCGGACGGAGGTGGGGAAGGGGTCGGGGGCGCTCACCCGACGGCCCCGCTCGCGCGGTATTCGGCCAGCTCCGCCGCCGTGACGCCGAACTCGGCGAGCACCTGCTCGGTGTGCTCGCCCAGCTCCGGCGGGCCCAGCTCGTTGACGTTGTCGAAGGCGGAGAACCGGGGCGGGTAGTCGAACACCTTCACCGGCCCGACCGCGCTGGAGACCTCCTTCACCAGCCCGCGCGACCGCATCCGCGAGTGGGCCAGCCCCTCGTCGAACTCGTTGAACGCCCCGGCCGGGATGCCCGCCTCGTGGAACCTGGCCAGCCAGTACTCCAGCGGGCGGGCGCCGATCGCGTCGCTGACGATCTTCTCAAGCTCCTCCCGGTTCGCCAGTCGCAGGCCATTGC
Organism: Thermocatellispora tengchongensis; assembly: GCF_014202315.1. Taxonomy (GTDB): domain Bacteria; phylum Actinomycetota; class Actinomycetes; order Streptosporangiales; family Streptosporangiaceae; genus Thermocatellispora; species Thermocatellispora tengchongensis. The sequence goes on from NZ_JACHGN010000036.1 coordinate 54,574, forward strand.
CGGCGTACCGGGGGTCGTCCACCAGCTCGGGCCGGTCGATGGCGTCGCAGAACCGCTTCCAGTGCACCCGGCTCCCCGCGCCCGCCGCCAGGATCACGCCCCGGCCCTCGGCGGTGCGGTACACGCCGTACGGGAACATCGTGTGGTGGTGCAGGCCCACCCGCCCCGGCCGGCGCCCGGCGTACCACCACAGGTAGGGGAAGTACCCGGTCCAGGTCATCACCGAGTCGAACAGGGCGACGTCGATGTCGCCGCCCTCGCCGGTGCGCTCGCGGTGGTAGAGCGCCTGGAGCACGGCGGTGGTCGCGTACATCGCGCCCGAGATGTCGGCGACCGACAGCGAGATCTTGGCCGGGGACTCGGGGGTGCCGTTGGTGTTGATCAGCCCGGTCTCGCCCTGGATGATCAGGTCCAGTGCCATCCGGTCGCGGTCCGGACCCTCCTGGCCGAATCCGGAGATCCGGCACAGCACCAGGTCGGGGCGTGCGGCGCGCAGCCGCTCCGGCGTCAGCCCCCAGCGCTCCAGCGTGCCGGGGACGAAGTTCTCCACCAGCACGTCCGCGCGGGCGACCAGCTTGAGCAGGATCTCGGCGCCGGCGGGCGTCGAGAGGTCCACGGCCACGCTCTGCTTGCCGGGGTTGACCCAGGCGTGCCCGGAGGACATCCCGTGCACGATGTCGTCCCAGCCCCGGATCAGGTCGCCGACGCCCGGCCGTTCGATCTTGATGACCCGCGCGCCCATCTGCGCCAGGTTCTTGGTGCACACCGGCCCGGCCACGCCCTGGCTCAGGTCGATGACCGTGACGCCGCCCAGCGCGGTCCTGTGCCCGGTCGAGTGCCCGGTTCCGTGCCCGGTGCCGTGCCCGGTTCCGTGCTCGGTTCCATGCGGGGTCGTCATGCCGTCTCCTCCGGCTCCGCCACGTGGCCGTCGCGCTCGGCCCAGTGCGAGAACCGCTTGAGCAGCACCCGCCGGGTGCCCTCGACGACCACCGTGCCGTCGCCCTTCCGGCCGGTGAAGCGGTAGGTCATGACCCCGGCGTCCGGCCGGTCGCCGGCGTCGCTCAGCTCCACGACCTCGCTGTGGGCGTAGAGGGTGTCGCCCCGGTACACCGGGGCGGGCAGCCGCACCCCGGTGAGCCCCAGGTCGGCGAGCGCGTTCTCGCTCATGTCCTCGGCGGTCAGGCCGATGACGATGGCCAGGGTCGCGCCGCCCATCACCAGCCGCTCGGTGAACAGGCCGCCGGAGGCCCGGTGGATGTAGTCCAGGTTGAAGTGGCCCTGCGCGGTGTTGAGCGTGGTGAGGGTCAGCCAGAGGTTGTCCACGTTGGAGACCGTGCGCCCGCGTACGTGCTCGTACCGGTCGCCGGCGGTGAAGTGCTCGAAGTAGTTGTCCGGGCTCGTGTACGGCATGTCGTCCCCCTACGCGTCGGCCAGGATGCGGCGGGCGATGATCTCGCGCTGGATGTCGCTGGTGCCCTCGCCGATGGGCAGCAGTCCCGAGTCGCGCCAGTAGCGGTTGACCGGCGAGTCCACCGCGTACCCGTTGCCGCCGTGCAGGTACAGCGCCTCCCAGGCGACCTTGCGCGCCATCTCCGAGGCGAACAGCTTGGCCTCGCCCGCCTCCAGGTCGGCGCGTACGCCCTGCGACGCCTTGACCGCCGCGTTGTACGCCAGCGCGCGGGCGGCGTCGATCTGGGTCCGCATGTCGGCCAGCCGGAACCGCACCGCCTGGAACTCCGCGATCGGCCGGTCGAACTGCCGCCGCTGCCGTACGTAGTCCAGCGCCGCCTCGTACGCGCCGCGCGCCAGCCCGATGCACCGGAACGCGAATCCGATCCGGGCGATCTCGTAGCCGCCCATGAGCTGCCGGAACCCCTGGCCCTCCTCGCCGCCGACCAGGTTGGCGGCGGGCACCTCCAGCTCGTCGAAGTGCAGGGTGTAGGAGTACATGCCGTGGTACCCGGCCGTGGGAATGCGGGTCCCGGTCAGGCGGGGCGGGTCGAAGCCGCCGGCCGGCTTCTCCACGATCAGCGAGCTGATGCCGCCGTGCTTGTCCTCGCCGGTGCGGCACAGCGTGAAGATCAGGTCGGCCCGGTCGGCGAACGTGCACCACTGCTTGGTCCCGGTCACCCGGTAGACCTCGCCGCCGTCGATCCCCCTGGCCCGCACCGCCATGGTCTTGATGTTGGCGGCGTCGGACCCGGCGTCGGGCTCGGTCCCCGCCGAGGCGGTGAGCAGGCGGCCGGTCGCGATGCCCTCCAGATACCGCGCCTTCTGCTCCTCGGTGCCGAAGCGGTTGAGGATGTGCCCGCAGCCGATGTTGCGCTGGATCAGGCTGCCCACGGACAGGCTGACCCGGGTGAGCTCCTCGGTCACCACGCCGAGGGCGACGATGTCGGACCCGAGGCCGCCGTACTCGGCGGGCAGCGTGACGCCGAACAGGCCGAGATCGGCCATCTTGGCCAGCAGGTCCTCGGGGATGGTCTCGTCCTGCAGATCCAGCCGGGCGGCGATGGGCGCGACCTCGTTCTCGGCGAACTCGCGGGTGGCCTTCCGCAGGGCGAGATGGTCGGGGCTGAGCACGGTCATCGTGACTCCTCGTGGTGGCGCAGGCGGGACAGGTTGCGGCGGCGGTACTCGCAGACCACCCGGCCGCGCTGGTCGTAACCGGTGGTGCGCCACTCGACGACGCCCCACCCCGGACGGGACTTCGACGTGCGCCGGTCCAGCACGACCGACCGGGCGCGGATGGTGTCGCCCGGGTGCGCCTCGGCGGGGAAGCACAGGTCGTCCAGGCCAAGGAAGGGCCCGCCGGCCTCGGACAGGTCCTCGACGGACAGCCCGAGCACGACGGCGTACACCAGCAGCGGGTTGATGACCACGTCCTCATGGCCGAGGCGGCGGGCGTACTCGGCGTCGAAGTACAGGGGGTTGAAGTTCATGGTGACGGTGCTGAACGCGATCCCGTCCTGGGCCGTGAGCGTACGGCCCCAATGGTGGTCGAAGCGACGGCCGACCTCGAAGTCCTCGAAGTACAGCCCGCGCTCCCGGCGAACCGTGGCCACATCGTCTCCTCGTCCGATGTCGGCGAAAAGTCTGACATTCAGACTTCATCATGGCACTCGCCGTTCGCTCGCTGTCAACAGCCGTTCGGCCTTGACCGCGTGGAAGTCTGATATTTAGTCTGAGCGCCCGGCCGACCCTGGCCGCCGCACACCTGGGAGATCACGTGAAGCTCGGTAAGGTCGGCATCTGGAGCCACTACCTGCGGGTCACCGGGCCGGGGGACCGCGGCGAGATCGAGGACGCCGTCGCGGAACTCGACGAACTCGGCTACTCCGCCCTCTGGCTGCCCGGCCACGCCGCCGCCGACGACTTCGTCAACGCCGGGGCGGCGCTGTCGGCGAGCACCCGGCTGACGGTGGCCACCGGAATCCTCAACATCTGGCTGCACGAGCCCGCGGCCACCGCCGCGGGGTTCGCCGACCTGGAGGCCCGCCATCCGGGCCGCTTCCTGCTGGGACTGGGGGTCAGCCACGCCGAGCACGTCGCCGACCGGGGCTACCTGCGCCCGTACAGCGCCATGCGTCGATACCTGGAGGAACTGGACCCGGCGGTGCCGCGGGAGCGCCGGGTGCTGGCCGCGCTGGGGCCGCGCATGCTCCGGCTCGCCGCCGAGCGCGCGGCCGGCTGCCATCCGTTCCTGGTCAGCGTCGAGCACACCCGGCGCGCCCGGGAGGTCCTGGGCGAGGGGCCGCTGCTGGCCCCCGAGGTCAAGGTGGTCCTCGACCCCGATCGGGACGCCGCCCGCGCGGTCGCCCGCCGCCACCTGAGCCGGTTCCTCGACCGGCCGAACTACGTCAACAACCTGCTGCGCCTGGGGTTCACCGAGGACGATCTGCGTGACGGCGGCAGCGACCGGCTGATCGAGGCCACCTTCGCCTGCGGCGACGTCCAGGCCGCGGTGGCACGGGCACGGGAGCACCTGGCCGTCGGCGCCGACCACGTGGCCCTGCACGTCGCGGCCGGCGACCTGCGCGGCCCGATGCCCCGCGAGCAGTGGCGCCTGCTGGCCAAGGCGCTGCTGTGAACGCCACTGTGAAAGCGCCGCGCTGAACCCGGACTGATCGTCACATCCCGCCGGGGTGCTCGATCGACTGCAGGAGGGCGTCGGGCACCACCAGGTCGGCCCGGGGTTTGGTGGCGGCGATGAGCGCGGCGTTGCGCTGGTCCACCTCCTCCACCCAGCTCACCGCGAGCTCCTGCGGCTTGCCGAACCGGACGTGCCGTCTGATCAGGCGCTGGAGGCGCTCGGCCGGGTCCAGCTCGCAGTACCAGACCTCGTCCAGCCAGGGCCGCACCCGGGCCCAGTCGCCCTCGTCGAGCAGGATGTAGTTGCCCTCGGTGATGATCAGGCGCGCGGCCCGGGGCACCGGGATGCTGCCCGCGATCGGCTGCTCCAGGTCGCGCTCGAACCCCGGCGCGTAGACCATCTCCTCCTCGTCCTCGCGCAGGCGGCGCAGCAGGGCGGCGTAGCCGGCGGCGTCGAAGGTGTCGGGGGCGCCCTTGCGGTCGCGCCGGCCGAGCCGGTCCAGCTCGACGTCCGCCAGATGGAAGCCGTCCATCGGGACGTACGCCACCCACTCGGCCGTGCGTCCGGGCGGCGGCGCCTGGCGGAGCAGCCGGGTGAGCGTCACCGCGAGCGTGCTCTTGCCCGATCCGGGGCTGCCGGTGATGCCCAGCAGGGCCCGGCGCCCGCCCTCGGCGAGAGCGCGGGCGCGGGCCAGCAGGTCGTCCAGGCTCTCGACGGTCATCGGCCGCTGCGAAGGTGGGACTGATATCGCTCGATGCTCACATCCTAGGACGGGTACGGCGGCTCACCGACCGCGCGGTCAGCAGTTGGTCAGGGTGGGGAGGTTGCGCATCCGGTTGTCCAGCCACTGGACGGCGAGGGGAGCGCCCGCCACCGCGCCGAGCACGTGGCTGGGGGCGGGAAGGGACGTCCACAGCACCTTCGCGCCCCGGGCGCACCAGTCGGCGCGCAGCGTGCGTCCGACCGAGAGCGGGATGATCTCGTCGCCGTCGGCGTGGTAGAGGAACACCGGCACCTTGGGCGCGACGGCGCCGGCGCGGGTCTCGGCGAGCCGGGCCTGCCAGGCGGGCAGGGCGAGCACGTCGGCGGTGGTCAGGTCGGCCAGCCTGCGCCCCGCCAGCGCCCGCTTGATGTCCTCCAGGCAGTCGTCCTTGGCGGCGTCCAGCAGGGTCCGGCCCTCGGGGGTCAGGTAGCCGGCCAGGTTCAGCTCGGGGTAGGCCGCGTCCAGGCCCACGCCGGCCGCCGCGGCGAGGCCGAAGTCGGCGGTGCCGTCCAGGTTCTCGGCCACCCGGCGCAGGTCGGCGGGCACACCGCCCGCCGCGACGCCGCGTATCCGCAGCTCGGGGGCGTACGTGGGGGCGAGCTGCGCCGCCCACGCGGCCGACGCGCCGCCCTGCGAGTAGCCGACGATCCCGACCGGGGCCGACGCCGACAGGCCCGCGCCCGGCACCCGTGCCGCGGCCCGGATCGAGTCCAGCACGGCGTGCCCCTGCGAGATCCCGGCCATGTAGGTGTGCGTGCCGGGTGTGCCCAGCCCCTCGTAGTCGGTCACCGCGACCGCCCAGCCGCGCGCGAGCAGCAAGCTGATCAGGGCCAGCTCGGCGTCCGTGCCCCGCTGCATCTGGTGGGACGGAGCGCACTGGTCGCCCAGGCCGTGCGTGCCGATCGCGTACGCGATGATCGGACGGGTGCCGTGATGGCTCCCCTTCGGCACCAGGAGCAGGCCGGAGACCTGGTTCGCGGCGCCGGTGGCCGAGGTGGATCGGTAGAGGATCTTCCAGGCGTCGACCGGGACCTCAAGCAGCCGTCCCGGCGCCAGGTAGACGCTGACCGGTTGTGCCGTCAGCACGTCCCCCGAGGTCGCCGCGCCGGCCGGCTGCGCGCCCGCGCCGAACACGGACAGGATCACGATCGCAAAGGTGGCAACGCTCACGCGCACCCGTAAGCCCATGTGGCCGCCCTCCGGTGAAGTGTCGGGAGAGATGAGGACGGCGCCGTGAGCCGATGTTTACTCGCGGGTAACCGCGTGTCAAGCGCCCAAGTGGTAAGAGCGTTACCGCTCCTCGGCGCCCTGCAGCGGGTCGAAGCGGCGGATGATGCCGATGGCGGCGTCCATGACCTCCCGCGCCTCCTCCTCGGTCTCGCACGTGGCGACCTCGCGGCCCGCCTCGCCGATCACCGTGGTCAGCACGGCGACGGTCAGCCGGTCCAGCGGCTGGTCCCCCATGCCGAGCAGGACCGCGTTCTGCCGCACCCACTCGCGCCCGCGGGTGCGCCGCATCAGCTCGAAGCCGGGCGGGCCGTCGCCGTCCATGAACAGCCGGACCAGGTCGCGCCGCTCCCACGACCCCTCCAGGAACGCGCGGGCGCCGGCGATGAACAGCTCGACCGGCGAGGTCACGCCCTCCTGCTTGGCCTTGGCCACCGAGGACGCCGCCGCCTGCTCCTGCGCCACCTGGTGCTCCTCCCACAGGGTGAGGAACAGCTCGGTCTTGCCGCCGAAGTGGTGGTACAGGCTGCCGACGCTCGACCCGGCCCGCTCGACCACGTCGGCCACGCTCGCCTCGGCGAACCCGTGCTCGACGAACACCTCGCGGGCGGCCCGGAGCATGCCGGTGCGCGTCTGGGCGGTGCGGCTCCACTCCCAGGAGCCGCTTCTGCCGCCGGGATTGCGTGCCATGGGCGTCCTTCCGGGTGCTCTCGGCAGGGTGTCTGTCGCTTTCTCGGCCGGATGTTTCCTCGGCGGCATCAGCGTACGCGGTTCGCGCTACGGGCTCGGTACGCCGTTGCCGCGCCGCCCGTGCCCCGCCAGCAGGTCCTCCAGCGACGGCGCCGGATCGGGATGCGGGTAGCCCCGCTGCGCGAGCTGGATCAGCACCCCGTGCGCCTCCTTGGGGTGCAGGAACACCTCCCGCCAGCGCGGATCGCCCAGGTTCAGCCCGTGCAGCCGATACCCGCGCGCCCGCAGCGCCGCCACGGCGGCGTCGATGTCGGGCACGTGGAAGTTCAGATGGTGCACCCCGCCCCGCCCCCGCGTGAGCTCGAAGAACGAGTCGAAGAAGGTCGATCCGGCCAGGGGCTCCATCAGCTCGACCTTGTTACCCCCGGGATACTCCAGCTGCAACGTGCGGTAGCCGCTGCGCGTGTTGTCGCCCCCGCCCAGGTACGTCCCGCCGAGCAGGTCCCGGTAGATCGGCAGCAGATCCCTGATCCGCGGCGCCGCCACGGCCGTATGGTCGAAGACCGCGCCGATCGCCTCCAGCTCCGAAGCTGATTCCACGTGCGGGGCTCCTCTCGCTCGGATCGCAGCAAATCCTAGAATACCGTTCTAGTCGCCCCGATCCCACCCGGCCCCCCACGATCGGGCCATGCCCGTGCACGAGACCGTGGCCCCACTGCTGGACCGCTTCCTCCGCGAGGCCCGCGAAGCCGTACCCCTGACCGCCATGTGGGTGCACGGATCGCTCGCCCTCGGCGACTACCGGCCCGGCCGCAGCGACCTCGACCTGATCGCCGTCCCCGAGACCGAACCGGACGAGCCGGCCTGCTCACCCTCGCCCGCGCCGCCGTCACCCTGCGCGGCGGCGGCCTGATCGCCAAGCGCGAGGCGTTCGCCGTACTGGCCGAGCTGGGCGCCCCCGAGTATGATCTCGGCCGTTGCGCGGCCGGGAGAGACCCCGCGGGGCCACGATCCCCCCGACCTGCCGCGCCTGGACTCGGCGCGCGGCGATCAGCGCAGCAGAGCGCGGACCTCCGCCAGTAGGTCGCACTGCTCGCGCCAGTCGCCTCCCGCGAATCCGAGCACCACGCATCGGGCCCCCGCCTCCCGATACGCCGCCAGCCGTTCGGCCGCCTCCTGGGGGGTGCCGGTGATCGGGAGGGTCAGGGCCCGCTCGTGCGCCATGCCGTATGAGCCGCCGATCGCCGCCGCGATCTCCTCACGGCCCGGGGCGGCCTTGCCCAGAGCGCCCGTGGCGCCGATGGTGATGGCGGGTGCCGGGCGGCCGTAGCCGTCGGCCAGTTCGGCGAGCGTGGCCGCGCCCGACGCCAGCTCGCCGGGCGGGATCAGCGAGGGGAACCAGCCGTCGCCGAAGCGGGCCGCGCGCCGGATCGCGGGCGGGGAGGCGTTGCCCACCCAGATCGGCGGCACCGGCACGGCCGGGGCCAGGGTCACCACGGGGCGGCCCGGCTCGTCGGCCAGCCGCACCGCCTCGCCCGCCAGCAGCCGGGGCAGCAGCTCCAGCGCGGTGTCCGTACGCCGTCCGCGCTGCTTGTACGGCACGCCCGCCGCCGCCCACTGCTCCTCGCCGCCCCCGGACCCGACGCCGAGCACCAGCCGCCCGCCCGAGACGTACTGCAGGCTCGCCACCTGTTTGGCCGCCCACGCCACCGGGCGGATCGCGGGGACGAACACGCTCGCCCCGATCGTCACCCGCTCGGTGACCGCCGCCGCGGTGGCGAGGCCCACCGTGATGTCGAGCGTCGGCGCGCCCGTGGCCAGGTGGTCGCCCAGCCACACGCCGTCCAGCCCGGCCTGCTCCGCGTGCCTCGCCGCGACCCGCACGTCCAGGCCGGACGCGACGCCCGGCAGGATCACCCCGATCTCCACGACCCCTCCTCTTCTCCGAGGATGCAACCTCAAGTGGGCTAGAGGTCAAGTGACGGGAGTGAAAGGCGTTGAACCGGCGGCACCGCCGCGCCGTACCTTGTAAGTGTTGACATATACGCGCGAGTCCAGAGTCGCCAGCCGCGTCCAGGCGACCGCCGTCCTTGGTCTCACCATGGTTTTCGCGGTCGCGTGTAGTGCGGGGAACACGGGGGGCGAGCAGCCCGCCCAGCCCGCGGCCGGCAACGTCGCCGCCGCCGAGACGGGGCCGCCGCCCACCGTCGAAGAGCTCGCCGCCAAGCTCGACTGCAAGCCCGAGATCCAGGTGGACTCGGCGGAAATGCGCACCGGATACTGCGACAACTCCATCGGCAAGTTCTTCCTGTCCACCTTCGCCACCCAGAAGGGCAAGGACGACTGGATGGACACCGCCCCCGAGTACAGCCCGCACCTGGTCGGGAACCTGTGGACGGCCCTCGCCACCCGCGAGGTGCTCGACAGGCTCAAAACCAAGATCGGCGGAGAGCTCCATCTCTCCGACCACCGCGTGTCGATGACGCCGGCCCCGCCCGGCTGAGCGAGGTGATGCCCTTTCCTCGAATCCCCCTGCCGAATCGGCGGAAGATCACAACAGGAAACGGACGCGGACTTCCACCACTTCCGTCGTCTCCATGATCATGCGGTGGCCTCCGGTGCGCGCGGCGCCGGGGGCCACCGCGCCGTCAGGCGTTGGTGCCGCCGTCCACCGCGATGGCCGCCCCGGTGATGTACCGCCCCGACTCGCCCGCCAGGTGCGCGACGGTGGCCGCGATGTCGGCGGCCCGCCCGTACGAGCCCACCGCCGTCAGCGCCGCCTGCGCCTCGGCCCCCGGCCCGTCGGCCGGGTTCATGTCGGTGTCGATGGGTCCCGGGTTGATCAGGTTCGCCGTGATGCCCCGGGGGCCGAGCTCCCGGGCGAGGGCGCGGGTCAGCCCGGTGAGCGCGCTCTTGCTGGTGGCGTACAGGGTGGCGCCGGGGAAGGCCACCCGCTCGGCCAGGCAGCTCCCGATCGTGACGATCCGCCCGCCGTCCTCCATGTACGCGAGCGCCGCCTGCGCGGCGACGAAGGCGCCGCGCACGTTGACGGCGAGCACCCGGTCCACGTCGTCGAGCGTGAGGCCCTCGACGGGCCCCAGCACCCCGGCTCCGGCGTTGTTCACCAGGATGTCCAGCCGGCCGAACTCCCCGGCGACCTCGCGGACGGCCGTGCGCACCGCCTCGCCGTCCCCGGCGTCGGCCCGCACGGCCATCCCGCGCCGCCCTGCTTCCTTGATCCGCGCGACCACCTCGGCCGCCTGCTCCTGCGACCGCTGGTAGGTGACGGCCACATCGGCCCCCTCCCGCGCCAGCCGCACCGCGACCGCCGCCCCGATCCCCCGGGAACCGCCCGTGACCAGGGCCACCTTGCCGTCAAGCCGCATGTCCAGCGTGATGTCGTCCATGCGGCAATCCTCGCGGCGGCCCCCGTCCCGGCACCGGCGCGAATCAGACCAGTGATCTCACCGGAGCCGGAGGCCGGGCGTCAGTCCTTGATCGCGTGCCCGTGGTTCCGGCGCTGGACGTACAGGCGATTGTCCTCCGGTCCGGTCCACTCCACCCGTACGACGCCGGGCACGGCGGCGTCGGCGATGCGCGACGGGTCGGACCAGTAGCCGAAGTTGGGGTTGCGGAAGAACGTCGCCCACACCTGGCCGCTGCGATCGACGAAGAAGTTGTTGTGGCCGGCGCCGACACCCGCGGTCCACCGCCTGGAATACGGCCCCTCGAAACTGTCCGCGACGGCGACCACCGCGTCGTACTGGTACTGCACCCGGCCGGGGCCGGCCGGGTCGTAGGCGTACCGGGTGCTGCCGTCGGGGTTGGCCGATGACCGGTTCCACGCGGCGTGGAGGAGGAAGTACTTGCCGCCGTGCTTGAACACGTACGCGCCTTCGAGGTACGGCTCGGGGGCATAGGGCATCTGCTGGAACCTCGGGAGGTTCGTCGCCGGGACGATGTCCTCCATGTCGTCCCGGAACTTCGCGTACAGGTGGTTGTGCAGCACCAGCCACGCGTCGTCGCCCTCGGTGTAGAGGCTGCCGTCGATGTGGTGGTAGGCGCCGGGCGCGATGAAGTTGGGCCCCCCGATGAAGGAGTCGCCGAAGGGCTTGCCGAGGTTGCCCTCGACGAGCCGGTACGGGCCCTCGATCCCGCCCTCACTCACGAGCATGAACGAGCCGACCTTCCGGGAGTGGTCGCCCATGCACGCGACGATGTACCACTTGCCGCGGAAGTAGTGCACCTCCGGGGCCCACGCCTGGCCCCGCTTGCCGAACCGGTCGTCGTACCAGTACTCCTGCCACGGAGCGACGACCGTGCGTCCGGGCCGGTTCTCGCCGGCGAACTCGGGTGACCACACCTTGCCCTTCTCGGCGCCGGGCCGGATGCCGGTGGTGTCGGCCAGCCGCCACGGCCCCCGCAGCGACGGGGACACCCACACGAAGATGCCGTCGTTCCAGGGCGCGGCGGTGTCGAGCCCGGGGACCCGGGTGGTGCCCGTGGCGACGTAGATCGGACGGCCGTCGACGACGAAGCAGTTGACGTAGGTGTCGCGCATCCAGACCCGGCCGAGCCCTTCGTCACGGGGACGCAGTTCGAGCGGGAGGATGAAGGAGTTGTCCTCACGAGGCCACAGGTCCGGCCGGGTGTCGGCGAGGCCGTAGGGCTCCAGGTCGGGCCAGTTCGCCGGGTATCGCCGCTTCGCCGCGCTCTCCGCCGGCGCCACGTGCGCGGGACTTTCGGCGGACGCGGCGCGCGCGGCGGTCGCGGGCAGTGCCGCCGCTCCCAGCAACCCGGCGGCACCTGCCAGCAGAGACCGCCGGCCGAGGTGCACCCCGTTGTCGGAACCAGTCATCACTCACGTCCTCCCACATCGGCGCCTGCCGGGCGCGCCCCTGATGAGCGTCCCGATCGTGCGTGACAGGCCGAGGACGAGCGCCTTGCGCCCTCGCCGAAGCCGAGTGAAAGGGCCGCCCTGTAGCCGCATGCGGAGAGTCTGCCGAAGTCGCGCAAATTTCGTCAATAACCCGGAAGAAATCCCCCGCCGGGCCTGTGGATGGACCCCGGAATGCGAAATCGCAGGTCAAGCGGTTGCGGGCGAGAAAACGGCACGGCCGTGCCCGTAACGTTCGCGTAACGGGCCCATCGCATCGCGTCGCACCGCGCGGTTGGGGAGCGTCCCGGCACCGATGGATCCACCGGGATGTGGGACGGGACGCCCGCCGGACCCCGTGCCAACCCGCTGCCCTCCCGCCGCCTCCTCCGAACGCACACACCCCCCTGGGGTGGGAGTGTGCGAACGCGGGCGCTTCCTGGGGTGGGGGGTGCGAGGCGGCGCGTGCGTCGCCTTCGCGCCCCCTCCTCCGAACGCGGATACCCCCTGGGTGGGAGTGCACGAAGCGGTGGAGGGTTGGGCTTGGGCCGTGTGCCGGCACGGCCGGGCCGGCCCGGCCATGGCCGGCGAGGCCGGCGCTTGGCTGGTGTGCCGGCCTTCGCGGGTCACCGGCCGGCCACCGGCGAGTCGATCACCTTCGACTCGCGCGCACGTCCTGCCGCACGTGTTCGGCCGCTTCGCCCGCGGCGACGACTCCCGTACGCGGCCGGGGGCGGGGGCCCGGCCGGGGCGCCCGGGGCGCGGTAGCCGGGCGGCACCGTGTTCACTCTCTCCCTGCCCCATGCGAAGGGCCCGTACGGCCTGTCATTCGGCTGACCTTCGGGTGACAGCCGGTTGCAAGCCGGACCCGTCACTGTGGACATCGCACCTGGAAGGCGTCGATGAGGAGCGATGGGGATGGAAGCGCGAGAGCTGGTCGTACCGGAGCGGTACCGCGGCCCGGAGGGGATGGCCAACGGCGGCTGGATCTCCGGCATGCTGGCCAGTCACCTGCCGCAGAACGGGGTCGTGGAGGTGACGTTACGCGCGCCGACGCCGCTGGGCGAGAGCCTGCGCGTCACGCGTACGGACGACGGCGGCGTGGTGCTCGGCCGGGACGGCACGGTGCTGGTGGAGGCGCGGCCCGGCGGCCCGGAGCCGGAGGCGCCCCCGTTCGTGCCGCTGGACGTGGCCGAGAAGGCCGAGCGCGACTTCCCCGGCACGGCGGTGCACCCGTTCCCGGGCTGCTTCGCCTGCGGCGAGCGCGAGCCGGGCGACGGCCTGCGCATCCACCCCGGCCCGGTGCCCGCGCAGGCCCTGGGGACGGCCCCGGCGCCGGGCGAGGCCGCGGGGATGGTGGCCGCCACCTGGTACGCGCACCCGCTGCTCGGCGACTGGTCGGAGTCGCTGCCGCTGACCCACGTGTGGGGCGCGCTCGACTGCGTCGGCGGCTGGGCGCACATGCAGGGCGACGGCGGGGCCGCGCTGCTCGGCAGGCTGGCCGCGCGCGTGCACCGCACGGTGTTCATCGGTCAGACGTACGTCGTCGTGGCGCGGCGCGAGGGCCGCGACGGCCGCAAGCTGTACTCGTCCTCGGCGATCTACCGCCCCGACGGCCGGCTCGTGGCCGCCGCGCGGGCGACCTGGATCGGCGTGCCCGCAGGCCCAGCGGAATAGGGCGCGGCGGACCGGGTGCGTCATGCGGAGAGCGTGAACCCGGTGTAGTCCTTCGCCGCTATGTCATCGCATATCTGGCGGTAGGTCGAAACTCCTCCGATGTACGGCATGAAGACGCGCGGCTTGCCGGGCACGTTCGCCCCCATGTACCACGAGTCGGCCATGGGATACAGCGTCAGGTCGCCCACCTCGCGCACGTGCCGGACCCACGCGTCCTGGGCCTCGGCGGTCGGCTCGATCGCGGTGAGCCCGCGCTCGCGCAGGTACGCCAGGCAGCCGGCGATCCAGTCCACGTGCTGCTCGATCGAGACCATCATGTTGCTCAGCACCGACGGGCTGCCCGGCCCGGTGACGGTGAACAGGTTGGGGAAGCCCGCCACCCCCAGCCCCAGGTACGTCCGCGGCCCCTGCGCCCACTCCTCGCGCAGCGAGACGCCGCCCCGGCCGCGGATGTCGATCGCCGTCAGCGCGCCGGTCATCGCGTCGAACCCGGTCGCGAACACGATGCTGTCGAAGGCGTACTCGCGTCCGGTGGTCCTGACCCCGTCGGCGGTGATCTCCACGAGCGGGGTCTTGCGCAGGTCCACCAGCGTGACGGTGTCCCTGTTGAAGGTGGCGTAGTAGCCGGAGTCGAGGCACGGCCGCTTGGTGCCGAACGGGTGGTCGCGTGGCGAGAGGGTCTCGGCCACCTCGGGATCGCGCACGATCTCGCGGATCTTGCCCCGGACGAACTCCGCCGCCGTCTCGTTGGCCTCCCGGTTCACCAGCAGGTCGGTGTACGCCGTGAGGATGGCGGTGAGGCTGCCGCGCCGCCACCGCTCCTCGTACGCCCGCCGCCGTGCCTCCTCGTCCGTCTCCAGCGCCGACGCGGTGGCGGGCTCGACCGGGATGCCGAACCCCGACTCCCGGGCCCGCCGCCGGTACTCCGGGTAGTTCGCCTTGCGCGCCCGCTGCGTCTCGGGGTCCAGCGGCCCGTTGTGGGCGGGGAGGCTGAAGTTGGGCGTGCGCTGGAACACCGTCAGCGAGGCCGCCTGCTCGGCGATGACCGGGATCGCCTGGATGCCCGAGGAGCCGGTGCCGATCACGCCGACCCGCTGCCCGGTGAAGTCCACGCCCTCGTGCGGCCAGTGCCCGGTGTGGTACCAGGCGCCGCGGAACCGCTCCAGGCCCGGCACCTCGGGCCGCTTCGACACCGACAGGCACCCGGTCGCCATCACCAGGAACCGCGCCGACGCCTCCTCGCCGGTGGCGGTGCGCACCTCCCACCGCCCCGCCGCCTCGTCGTACGCCGCCCGCGTCACCTTGGTCCCGAACGTGATGTCGCGCCGCAGGTCGAACCGGTCGGCCACGTGCTCCAGGTAGCGCAGGATCTCCGGCTGCGCCGGGAAGCGCTCGGTCCACTGCCACTCCTGCTCCAGCTCGGGGGAGAAGGAGTAGGAGTAGTCCAGGCTCTCCACATCGCACCGGGCGCCGGGGTAGCGGTTCCAGTACCAGGTGCCGCCGACGCCGTCGCCGGCCTCGTACACCCTGGCGCTCAGGCCCAGGCCGCGCAGCCGGTGCAGCATGTACAGCCCCGCGATCCCGGCTCCGACCACGATGGCGTCGAACTCCCGCCGCATCGTTCACACCCCCTCGGGGGAGTCCAGGTGGGCCTGTATCGCGCGTACGACGTGGTCCAGCCCCTCGGTGTGGCCGGGCAGCAGGCCGACCATGCTGAAGAACCCGTGCATCTGGCCGGGGAACCGGCGCAGGTCCACGCTCACCCCGGCCTCGCGCAGCCGGGCGGCGTACGCCTCGCCCTCGTCGCGCAGCACGTCGTGCTCGGCGGTGAGCACCACCGCGGGCGGCAGCCCGCTCAGGTCGCCCGCCCGCAGCGGCGACGCGTCGGGCCGCGCCCGGTCGGCCGGGTCGGGCGCGTAGTGGTCCCAGAACCAGGCCATGGTCTCGCGGGTCAGCATGACCTGGTTGGCCGGGTCCTTGTACGAGCCGTTGTCCATGTCGTGGTCGGTGACGGGGTAGACCAGCACCTGCATCGCGATCCGCGGCCCGCCCGCGTCGCGGGCCCGCAGGGTCATGACCGCCGACAGGTTGCCCCCGGCGCTGTCGCCGGCCACGATCAGCGGCACCCGCGCCCCCGCGATCTCCTCGACCCGCTCCCCGGCCCAGCGCAGCGCGGTCCAGGAGTCCTCCACGGCCGCCGGGAAGCGGTGCTCGGGCGCCTTGCGGTAGTCGGCCATGACCACGGCCGCGCCGGTGCGCCGGGCGAGAATCCGGCCCAGCGTGTCGTACTCGTCGATGTTCCCGATGACCCAGCCCCCGCCGTGGTAGTACACGATCACCGCCCGGGGCGCGCCCTCCGGCGTCAGCACCCTGACCCGGAACCTGCCCAGATCGTGGTCCTCGACCCGCGCCATCTCCGGGCCGGGGCCGTACATGCCCGCGAGCATCGCGGTCAGCCCGCGCGCCTCCTCCGGGCTCATCTCGTGGAGCGGCTTGGCATCGCTCTCGGCCATCTGCGCCAGGAACGCCGTCGTCGCCTCGTCGAGGGCCATGGAACCACCTCGCTGTGATCTATATCACTTGCGACGGTAAAATGCGTTCTGTCTTGTGGCAATCACACGTTCCCGGTTTTCTCTGTGAAAAGCACGCAGCGTGCCTCCCCGCGATCGGGGAAGGCACGCTGCCGGCGGGTCCGCGGGCCCTAGACGGCCGCGGGGGTCGTGTCCTCCGCGGCGCCCGACTTCTCCGGGCAGTCCTCCGGTGACCAGGTGTTCTCCGGAGACGGGTTCTCCGGAGGCGTGCTCTCCGGAGACGGGGGAGTGGACGGCTGCGCCGGGGTGGTCGGCTCCGCGGGGGTGGGGGCGCCGGCCGCCAGGGCGACGCCGCCGGTGGCGAGAAGCGCGCCGGCGGCCAGAGTGGCCGCTCCCGCTGCGATCTTCCACCTGGGTACCATACGTACGTCCTTCCGTCGGTGAATGTTCCGGCTGAGGACCCCGGGCGGCGCGGGGCACACCATCCCGCCGCCCGGGGCTCACTCCATGGGAGCAGTCACGGCCGCAAAACTTCGTAAGCGAGACCGAAAGCCGGGATAAGGACGCGTCGTCGGCTACCCGAAGTGGACGCCGGCGAAGTCCATGACCGGGCGGTAGCCGAGGGCCTGGTAGATGGAGTTGGACGTCGGGTTCGACAGGTCCGTGAACAGCAGCAGCCGCGTGGCGCCGGCCCGCTGCGCCGTCTCGCTGGCGGCGTGCGTGGCGGCGGCGCCGTAGCCCTTGCGGCGTGCCTCGGGGGGCGTGTAGACCGGGCCGATCCGCGACATCTCGACGATGGGGGTCGAGTAGCACGCCAGCGACACGGGCGCGCCGCCGTCCTCCCACAGGACCAGCTCGCCGGCGACGATCCGGGCGCGCACCTGGTCGGTGGGGTCGGGGTCGGTGTTGGAGGGCTCCGCCTCGGCCAGGAACGCCCGGTACCAGGCCACGCAGAGGTCCAGGTCCCGCAGTTCGGCCGGACGCGCCGTCCCGGCGGGCCGCGGGGACGGCGGGGTCAGGGTGCCCAGGGCGTACAGGCGCATGGCCATGCGGTCGTGCTCGGGGCGGGGCCAGGCGGCGGCGAACTCCTCGGCCTGGGCGACCGGCCCGTTGACCCCGGGGATCTCGCGCCCGGCGAGGGCCTGGGCCAGGGCGGCGGCCGAGCCGGGGGACGGGGTGGCCAGCAGCAGCGGGTACGCCGTCGTCTGCACGGCCACGCCGTGGATCTCCTCGCCGTCCTCCAGCCAGGCCAGCAACACCTCCGGCCACACGCCGGCGCGGGCGCGGGCGAGCACGGTCAGCGGGACCGTGGAGAGCACCGGATCACGGCGCAGAAAGTCCTCCGCGCGCTCGGGAAACGCGTCGAGCCGGTCGGTGATTGTCCATTTCATGGGGAAAAGTGTGCCAAGAATCCCCGGACTTCATCAGAGACGTTGTCGCTGGTCGAGGGGTAGCGTGAGCACATATATCCGGCGTGCAGGGGCATAGGAACCTGACGGGGGAGCACGCGGGGGTTTGGACGACGATGAGAGTTGCCCGGGAGGAACAACCGTGCGGGCTGGGGCTGGAGGTGTTCGACCCGGCTCCGGTCATCGTGTCCGTCACCCGTGGACCCGACCACAAGCTCGTCTACACCAACGCCGTCCATGACGCGATCTTCGGCAGGCGGCCCCTGGGCGAGCCGCTGCTGCGGGCGTTCCACGAGCTGTCCTCGTACCCGAACTTCTCCTGGACGTACGACAAGGTGTACGCCACCCGCAAACCGGTGCGGATCACCGAGGCGCCCCTCGTGGGCGTCTTCCCGTCTCTGCCCGACAAGAGGATCTTCACCTTCAGCCTGTCGCCCGTCGACTTCGGCCCCGACCCGGAGCACGACCGCGGCGTGCTGACCGTGGGGGTCGAGGTCACCGAGCAGGTGACCGCCACGCAGCGGATCAACGAGATGTCGGAGGAACGCCGCCGGGCCCTCCAGCGCTTCGAGAGCCTGGTCCGCGTCGGCGCGCAGATCGTCTGGGTCACCGACCCGCACGGCGGGATCATCGAGGCCAGCGACAGCTGGGAGAAGGTGACCGGGCAGACCTGGGAGGAGTTCCGCGGCGACGGCTGGCTGGAGGCCGTGCATCCCGACGACCGCGAGGAGGCCATGGCCTCGTGGAAGCGCGCGGTCGCGGGCCCGGCCTCGCTGTGGGAGCACACCCACCGGCTGCGCACGGCCGACGGCACGTACCGGCACTTCCGGGTGCGGGCGGTGCCGGTGCGCGAGGGCGAGGTCGTGATCGAGTGGGTCGGCACCTGCACCGACGTGGAGCGCCAGGTGCAGGAGGCCAGGCGGCAGGCCCTGCTCGACCGGGCCGCCGCGGCGACCACCGGCGTCGGCCGCCTTGAGGACATGCTGGCCGCGCTGTGTCACGTGATCGTGCCCGAGCTCGCCGACGCCTGCGCCGTCTACCTGCTGCCCGACCTGCCCGAGGCGCCCGAGCTCGACGAGGAGACCCCGTACGTCGTGGACCGCGTCGCCGCGGCCACCCGGGAGGGGATGCCGGTGCTGGCGGCGCACCGCCAGGTGCGCTTCGCCCCGCACAGCGTCTTCGCCCAGGCCATCCGCCGCCGCCGTCCGGTGCACCACACCTTTCCCCCGGGGGAGCCCACCCTCGGCATGGTCTCGGGGAGCACCGAGAGGTGGATGATCGAGTCCAGGGTGAACAGCGTGGTGCTGCTGCCGCTGATCGTCGATGGCACCGTCGCCGCGGTGCTGTCCGCGCTGGTGACCGGCGACCGCGCGCCGATCAGCGCGTCCGACGTGGCGCTGATGGCGCGGATGCTGGAGCACGCGGACGTCCCGCTGGCGCACGCGATCGAGTTCCGCCGCACGCAGCGGGTGGCGCTGGCCCTGCAGCGCAGCCTGCTGGCCGAGGCGCCCGCGGTGCCCGGCCTGCGGATCGCGGCCCGCTACCGGCCCAGCCCGGCGGCGGCCGAGGTCGGCGGCGACTGGTACGACTCGTTCGTGCTGCGCGACGGCGCACCCGTGCTCACCATCGGCGACGTGGTGGGCCACGACCTGCCCGCCGCGGTCACCATGAGCCAGTTGCGCAACATGCTGCGCGGGCTCGCGGTGGACCGCCAGGAGCCGCCGGGCGACATCCTGCGCCGCCTGAACATCGCCATGGAGGCCCTGTGCGTGGAGGACACCGCGACGTGCATCCTGGCCCGGATCGAGGGGCGCGAGGACCGGGGCTGGCAGTTCCACTACTCGGTGGCGGGCCACCCGCCGCCGCTGCTGGTCACCTCCGAGGGCGGGGCCCGCTTCCTGGACGGCGCGCGCAACCTGCTGCTCGGCGTGCTCGCCGACGTGCCGCGGACGAGCGCGATCGAGCCGCTGCCCCCCGACAGCACCGTGCTGCTCTACACCGACGGCCTGGTCGAACTGCCCGGCGAGCACCTGGACGAGGGCCTGGAGCGGCTGCGCCGGCTGGCGGGGGAGCTGGCCCGCGAGCCGCTGGACACCTTCTGCGACGAACTGCTCGCCCAGCTCGCCAGCAACGGCAAGGACGACATCGCCATGATCGCGCTGCGGGTCGGCGATTCGGGGGAGCCCACCCTGGACTCGGCGCTGGAGTAGCCCCTGGAGCAGGCGCTGGAGCAGGCACTGCGATAGGTCCCCCGGGCGGTCGGCTGGGCGTCGTCGGCCGGGCACCTCGGCGTCACGCCGCCGACGCGTACCGCTCCTAGGGTCCCGCGCATGAGCGTGATCCGCAGAATCCTGGCCGCCGCGCTGGCCGTCGCCGCGGGCGGTACGGTCGCTGTCGTGCTGCTGCAACCCGACAACGCCACCGCCGACGGCCGCCGCGACGACCCGATCGTGATCGCCCACCGGGGCGCGAGCGCGTACCGGCCCGAGCACACGCTGCTCGCCTACGAGGCGGCCATCGCGATGGGCGCCGACTACATCGAGCCCGACCTGGTCTCCACCAAGGACGGCGTCCTCGTGGCGCGTCACGAGAACGAGATCTCCGGCACCACCGACGTGGAGAAGCACCCCGAGTTCGCCTCCCGGCGCACCACCAAGACGATCGACGGCGTGGCCGTGACCGGGTGGTTCACCGAGGACTTCACGCTGGCCGAGCTGCGTACGCTGCGGGCCGAGGAGCGGGTGCCCGACCTGCGCCCGCGCAACACCGCGTTCGACGGGCAGGTCCAGATCCCGACCTTCGACGAGGTCATCGAACTGGCCCAGCGGCACGGCGTGGGCATCTACCCCGAGACCAAGCACCCCACCTACTTCGACTCCATCGGGCTGTCGATGGAGGAGCCGCTGCTCGACCGCCTGGCCGCGCACGGCTGGCGGAGCGGGCGCGACCCGGTGTTCATCCAGTCCTTCGAGACGGCCAACCTGCGCGACCTGCGCCGCAAGACCAAGCTGCGGCTCGTCCAGCTCATCAACGGGAGCGGCGCGCCGTACGACCGGGTGGCCGCGGGCGACCCGCTGACCTACGACCAGATGGTCACCCCGGCCGGGCTGAAGGACATCGCGTCGTACGCCGACGGCATCGGCGCGGCCACCTCCCGCCTGGTGCCGGTCGGTCCCGACGGCCGCCTGCTCGCGCCCACCACCCTGGTCGGCGACGCGCACCGGCGGGGCCTGCTGGTGCACACCTGGACCGTGCGCGGCGAGAACTCCCAGCTCCCGGTGGACTTCCGGCGCGGCGACCCGGCCAGCCCCGTGTACGCGCAGGCGTACGGCGACGTGATGGGCTGGCTCGGCAAGCTGTACGACCTCGGCATCGACGGCGTCTTCTCCGACGACCCGGGCATGGCCCGCGCCGTCCTCGCCGGCCGCGGGCCGCTGCGCTAGCGGGGGTCCGTACACCAGAAGATGGGCCGGCGCGCCGCCACGGCGCGCCGGCCCATCTCTGCTACTCCAGGACGGCCTCTACTCCAGGACGGCGGTCACCGTGCCGGCGCCCACCGTCAGGCCGCCCTCGCGCACGGCGAAGGTGAGCCCGGTCTCGACCGCGACCGGCCGGCCCAGCTCCACCGTGGCCTCGACGGTCTCGCCCGGCAGGGCGAGCGCGGCGTCGCCGAGGTCCACCCGGCCCGGCACGTCGGTCGTGCGCAGGTAGAACTGGGGCCGGTAGCCGGTCGTCACGGCCGTGCTCCGGCCGCCCTCGGCCGCGGTGAGCAGGTAGATCCGGGCGGCGATGCGCCGGTGCGCGCTCGCGGTGCCCGGGGCGGCGAGCACCTGGCCGCGCCGCACCTGCTCCCGGCGCACGCCGCGCAGCAGCAGCGCCGCGTTGTCGCCAGCCTCGCCCCGCTCCATCGTCTTGCCGAAGGTCTCGACGCCGGTGACGACGGCGGTGAAGCCCTCGCCGTGCCCGACGACCTCGACCGTCTCGCCGACCCGGATCGTGCCGCGCTCGATGGCCCCGGTGACGACCGTGCCGCGCCCGGTGACGGTGAGCACGTTCTCCACCGGCATCAGGAACGGCGCGTCCAGGTAGCGCTCCGGGACGGGGATGTTGTCGTCCACGGCCTGGAGCAGCGCCTCGATCGAGGCGACCCACTCCGGGTCGCCCTCCAGCGCGCGCAGCCCGGAGACCCGGACCATGGCGACGTCCTGGTACCCGTGCTCGGCCAGCAGCTCGCGCAGCTCCAGCTCCACCAGGTCGGTCAGCTCGGGGTCGGCCCCGTCGGCCTTGTTCAGCGCGACGACGACGTGCTCCACGCCGACCCGGCGCGCGAGCAGCACGTGCTCGCGCGTCTGCGGCATGATCCCGTCCTGCGCGGAGACCACCAGGATCGCCCCGTCGAGCTGCGCCGCCCCCGTGATCATGTTCTTCACGTAGTCGGCGTGGCCCGGCATGTCCACGTGGGCGTAGTGCCGCCCGGCCGTCTCGTACTCGACGTGCGCGATGTTGATGGTGATGCCCCGCGCGGCCTCCTCCGGCGCCCGGTCGATCCGCGCGAACGGCACGTACTTCGCGCCGCCGCGCTCGCTGAGCACCTTGGTGATGGCCGCGGTCAGCGTGGTCTTGCCGTGGTCGACGTGCCCCATCGTGCCGATGTTGAGGTGCGGCTTGGACCGCACGTAGGCCTGCTTGCCCATGTTCCTTCCCTGATCGATGCCCTCTGCTCGGCGACCCCGCGCGAACCGGCGACCCTTTCCCGCGGGGTCACCAGGGACGACCGGGAAAGGGTCAGCGCTCCGCGCCGTCGAGCGGCGCTGCCGCGGGCATCGGGGCACGCCGGACGGCGCCCGCGGTGGCGGGCGCGGCGATCAGGGCGTGCCGGAACATGGCCATCATGGTGGGGCAGACGCTCCCGTCCCCGCAACGGGTTTTCCGGTTTGACCTCAACCGCGGTTGAGGTTGCAGGCTGGAGTCCGGCGAAAGGGGAAAGACGATGAGGGCAGCGGCGTTCACCGAGTTCGGGCCGCCGGAGGTGCTGCGGGTGATGGAGGTCGAGACGCCGCGTGCGGGCGCCGGCCAGGTGCGCGTGCGGGTCAAGGCCGCGGGCGTGCAGCCCTACGACACCGCGATCAGGTCGGGCTGGGACTTCCCGGGCCTGCCGCCGTTCCCGCGCATCCCGGGCAACGAGTTCGCCGGGATCGTGGACGAGGTGGGCGAGGGCGTGACCGGGGTCGCGCCGGGGGACGAGGTGCTCGGCTTCACCCGGCTCGGCTGCTACGCCGAGTACGTCGTGGTGCCCGAGGACCAGGTCACCCCCAAGCCGGAGGGCGTGCCGTGGGAGGTCGCGGGCGGGCTGACCGCGGGCGTGCAGACCGCCCACCTGGCGCTGGACGGGATGCGCGTCGGCGAGGGCGACACCGTGCTGATCCAGGGCGCGGCCGGATCGGTGGGCGGCATGGCGGTGCAGATCGCGCGCAGGCGGGGCGCCAGGGTGATCGGGGTGGCCCGCGAGGACAACCACGAGTACCTGCGCTCGCTCGGCGCGACGCCGGTGGCGTACGAGGACGGGGGCGTGGTGGAGCGGGTACGCGCGCTGGCCCCCGGCGGTGTGGACGCCGCGCTCGACGGGGCGGGCGGCGCGGCCCTGGACGCCACGCTGGAACTGGTCAAGGACCGCGACCGGATCGTCACGATCGTCGAGCACGCCAAGGCCCCCGAGCTGGGCATCCGAATCGTCACCGGCGAGCGCAGCGCCGCCAGGCTCGCCGAGTACGCCCGCCTGTACGCCGCCGGCGAGCTGCGCTTCCTGCTCCGCGCGGCGTACCCGCTCGACCGCGCCGCCGACGCCCACCGCGACATGGAGCGCGGCCACGGCCGGGGCAAGATCGTGATCACGGTCTGATCAGCGCGGCGACGCCCCGAGCAGGGTGAAGCGCCGCAGGGCCCACTCCACCGGGCCCTGACGGTGCCGCCGCAGCCACCAGGCGCTCAGCGCCAGCAGGGTCGCGTACATCACGGCGACCACGCCCATCACCGCGATCGGCGCCAGCTCGCCCGCCAGCGCCAGGCCGTACCCGCTGAAGATCAGGCAGGCCAGCACCGACTGGCCGATGTAGTTGGACGCCGAGGCACGTCCGGCGGGCGCCAGCGCACGGGCCACCGCGGGCGCCCGCCGGACCACCATCAGCAGCGTCACCACGTACGCGGCCGACAGCAGCGGCGAGGTGAGGTTGTTCAGCGCCATCCCCAGTAGCTGGGCCGAGCCTCCCGTCAGCGTGGACCAGGTGAAGAACACCGCGGCGGGCAGGCCCACGCCGTAGCCGAGCCACAGGACGCGCGGCGCGAGCCGGGCCCACCGCTCCGGCTCCTCCAGCAGCCGCGACTTGCCGGCCGCCAGGCCGAACAGGAACATCGCCATCGCCATCGGCCCCTGGAAGGCCCACACGAACATCGCGATCGTCGGATAGGTCTCCGCCTGGAACCGCAGGACGTCCAGCGGGCCGCCGGTGAACAGCGCCTCCGCCCGCGCCGCGGCGGCGGTGTCCAGGGGCGGGACGGCGCCGGAGCCGGGGTCGAGCAGGGTGAGCCCGGCCAGCGCCAGCCACAGGGCCGACCAGACGCCGATGATCCAGCAGCCCGCCTTGACCGCGGTACGGGGCCGGATGCGGCGCACCGCCAGCAGGATCAGGCCCAGCGCGGCGTACAGGGTGAGGATGTCGCCGACCCAGATCAGGAACCCCTGCGCCACCCCCAGGACGAACAGGCCCAGGCAGCGGCGGAGCATGCGCGGCCTGACCGCCTCGCCCCACGAGCGCATCTGCAGCGTGAAGGAGTAGCCGAACAGGAACGAGAAGATCACGTAGAACTTGGTGAGCACCAGTGTGTTGATCACCAGCGCCACCGGGCCCGCGGTGATCGGCAGGACGCCGCCGCCCGCCGAGTACCCCGGGTCGGCGAACAGGCCGATGTTGGCGACCAGGATGCCGCCCAGCGCGAAACCGCGCACCGCGTCGATCTCGTGGACGCGCCTCGATACGGGAGCCACCGTCTGCGTCATGGCCCCGACGGTAGGGGCCGGGCGGGCGCCGGGACATCGGTCCAGGGGCGGTGGGCACTACGACCAAAGTCGCGCGACAGTACGTGACACGGCGCGTTCCTAGAGTAGTCCTTTGCCCTCGATCGGGTATCGAGCCGCAGGTCAGACGGGTAGAAGCAGACTGTATCGAGCGGCCGGAGCGGGGGGACTCATGGGGCGCGACGACGCTTGGCGCATCGGGATCGCGGGGATCGGCCTGCTGGCACTGGCCGGCTGCATGCCCTGGGACGACGATGACGCCGCGAAGCAGAAGGTGGCGCCTGGGGTGAAGGCCCAGGCGCTGGCGGCGGAGAAGGCGGCGGCACAGCAGGCCAAGGTCGCCGCGGCGGCCAGGGTGAAGGCCAACGAGCTGGGCCAGATCCCGGTGCTGATGTACCACCGGGTGGTGGAGAAGGTGGAGGCGCCGGACGACCTGACCTACCAGCAGTTCCGCGCGGAGCTGGAACGGCTGGCCAGGGAGGGGTACGTGCCGATCACCGCCCGCGAGTACGTCACGGGCCGGATCGACGTCCCGGCGGGCAAGCACCCGGTGGTGCTCACCTTCGACGACTCCTCGCCCGCCCAGCTCGCCCTGGACGGCGAGGGCAACGCGATGCCGAACACCGCGCTCGGCATCCTGATCGACGTCGCCAAGCGCCACCCCGGGTTCCGGCCGGTCGCCACCATGTACGTCACGCGCGACATGTTCGGCAGGCACACCCCCGAGGAGCGGGCCGAGTACCTGATGTGGCTGCAGGACAAGGGCTTCGACATCGGCAACCACACCCACAACCACATCAACCTGCGGGGCAGGCCCAAGAACGAGGTGTTCAAGGAAATCGTCGCCGGGCACAGGCTGATCATCGACGTGATCAGGACCCCGCCCGCCACCATCGCGGTGCCGTACGGCAACCAGCCCTCCACCAAGTCCTGGGCCAGGCGCGGGTCGAGCGGCGGGGTGAGCTACGACTACGGCGGCGTCATGCTGGCCGGCTACACCCCGGCCCCGAGCCCGTTCGCCAAGGACTTCGACCCGCTGGGCATCCCGCGCATCCGCTCGTTCGAGAAGAAGGGCGACTGCGTCCGGTTCTGCTCGGTCGCGTGGCTGGACTGGCTGAAGCAGAACCCGGACAAGCGGTACACCTCCGACGGCGATGTGACCACCGTGGCGTACCCGAAGTTCAAGTCGCCGTTCGCGGCGCGCGCGTACGCCAAGTACGCCCTGCCGTACTGAGCCGCCAGGACGCTCCGGCTACTCGACGCGCTCCTCGTGGCCCGGCACCGAGCCGACGTAGGAGATCAGGTCGCGCAGGGCGGGGGTCAGCCCGCTCTCGCTCACCCGGAGCTCCTGCACCCGGCCGTCGTCCTCGACCGTCACCTTGTACGCGGGCACGTCGGCCGGGCCCGCTCCCCGCTCGGCGGGGGGCGGGGCGGTGAGGTCCACCCGGCCGACCTTGGCGCGCAGCGCCTCGGCGTCACCCGGATCGAGTGACGCCGTGTCGGCCGTGGTGGTCGTGACGAGGCCGGCGAAGCCGCCGCCGCGTACGACCGACACCTTCATGACTTCATCCTAGGCCGTCAGCCGTCGAGGACCCCGACCTGCCGCCAGGCGTCGCGCACGCACTTGTGCTCCGTGCCGTCGGCGCCGAACAGCTCGCCCGCGACCGCGACCGTGGCCTCGGCGGCCTCCCTGAAGTCCGACCTGGCCCGCAGCCGCTCGGTCAGCGTCACGTACCAGATCCGCCCGGCCCGCTCCCAGGCGTTGCCGCCCATCGCCGTCGCGGCCAGGTAGAAGGCGTGGTTGGGGATGCCCGAGTTGATGTGCACGCCGCCGTTGTCGTTGGCCGGGTCGCCGTCGTCGGGCAGGTCCACGTAGTCGCGCATGTGCGCGGGCTGGCGGTCCCCGCCGCCGGCGGCGGTCGTCCACGCGGTGCCCGGGGCCTTCATCGAACGCAGCGCGACCCCCTGGAGCGCGGTGCCCAGGATGCCCTCGCCGATCAGCCAGTCGGCCTCCTCGGCGCTCTGGCCCCGGCTGTACTGCTTCACCAGCGAGCCGAACACGTCGGAGAACGACTCGTTCAGCGCCCCCGACTGCTTGCTGTAGACGAGCTGGGCGGTGAACTGGGTGACGCCGTGCGTCAGCTCGTGCCCGATGACGTCGATCGCCTTGGTCAGGGCGCCCTTGCGGAACACCCTGCCGGAGCCGTCGCCGTAGATCATCTGGAACCCGGTCCAGGCCGCGTTGTCGTGGTCGCGCTCGTAGTGCACCGAGGAGACGATCTCCAGGCCGCGGCCGTCGATGCTGTCGCGGCCGAACACCTCCCGGTAGAAGTCGTAGGTCAGGCCCGAGCCGTCGTAGGCGTCGTTGACCGCCTCGTCCGGAACCGCCGGGTCGCCCTCCCCGCGCACCCGGCGCCCCGGAAGGGCGTAGTAGCCGCGGTTGCCGGCGTCGTACACCGTGCGCACCCTGCCGGGCGCGGGGGCGACGTCGGCGATGGTCAGGGCGAGCTGGCGCAGCGCGCCGGTGACGGACACCCGCTGCGCGCGGGCGGTCTCGGCCGCCTGGCGCGTACGCCGGGCGGCGGCCTGCTCGTCCTCGTTCCCGCTCTCCAAGACCGCGTCGAGCAGGTCGGGGGGTGCGATGAAGCAGCACATGGGGCTGATGGGTAAAGTCGCCATGCGCCCAGCATTACCGGTACTTCCGCCGGTGCCTATCTTCTCGCCCCATTCGGTCATTTCTCGGTAATGCCGGCAGGTGGGAGGCTCAGGCGAGCACTCGCCGGGTGAAGGACCGCGTGCCCAGCCAGGCCAACGCGGCGGTGCCGAGCAGCAGCACGCCGAGGAACGCCCAGACCGGCATGTGCGGGATGCCGGGCGTGATCGTGGCCCGCAGTGCCTCGTTCAGGTACACCAGCGGGTTGGCCAGCACCGCGACCTGCACCCAGCGCACCTCCGACAGCGCCGCCCACGGGTAGTACAGGCAGCCCAGCATGGTGATCGGCAGCAGCACCACCGCGATCATCGCCTGCACCTGCGCCGCGTCGATCACCGTGCCCAGCCACAGGCCCAGCGACGCCGCGAGCAGCGCCCCGCAGACCATGATCGCCAGGAACAGCGGCCAGCGCTCCCAGGCGATGGCCGGGCCCTGCCCCTCGGCGTGCAGCAGCGTCACCACGGGGAAGACCAGCAGCCCGGCGATCAGGCCCTGCACCGCGCCCGCCGCGATCTTCTGCAGCCCGAGCAGCCACACCGGGGCCGGCGCGAGCACCCGGTCCTCGATCGAGCGTTCCCAGCCCAGCTCGCGCAGCAGCGGGAACGTCACCGCCATCAGGCCCTGGGTGAGCATCGACATGCCGATGATCCCGGGCACGAGCACGGTGGAGAACGTCGCCGCCGGCCCCGCGGCGCCGGCCACGGCCGGGGCGGTGCCGATCTTCGGCATGACGTAGGCGAAGGTGAACACGATCAGCGCGGGCTGGATGAACACCCGCAGGAACGTGGAGACGAAGCCGCGCCGCATGACCCGCAAATCGCGCGCCATCATGGCCAGGAACGTGTGCGCCACGCCGACGCGCGTCATTCTCGGCGCCCCCTTCCGGTCAGCGTCAGGAAGACGGCCTCCAGGCTGGGCGGCTCGTCCGCCGGCACCGACGCCTTCAGCTCCGCCACCGTCCCCTCCGCGAGCAGCCGGCCGTGGTCCACGATGGCGATCCGCCCGCACAGGGCCTCGGCCTCCTCCAGGTAGTGGGTGGTCAGCAGGATGGTCTGGCCGTCGGCGTGCAGGGCGCGCAGGATCTCCCACAGGGCGACCCGCGTCTGCGGGTCGAGCGCGGCGGTCGGCTCGTCCAGGAACAGCACCTCGGGCCGGTGCATCAGCGCCCGCCCGATCATGACCCGCCGTGCCTGGCCGCCGGACAGCTCGCGGGGCATCGCCGTACGCCGGTCGCCCAGGCCGAACAGCTCGATCAGCTCCCGGGCGCGGCTGCGGGCGTCGCGCCCGGACATGCCGAAGAACCGCCCCCGGAACTCCAGGTTCTCGGTGACGTCCAGCGCCTGGTCCAGCGTGCTGCGCTGCGTGGCCGCGCCGATGCGCCGCTTGACCCCGATGGGGTCGCGGCTCACCTCGGCCCCCGCCACCCAGGCCCGGCCGCCGGTGGGACGGACCAGCGTGGTGAGCATCCCGATGGTGGTGGATTTTCCGGCGCCGTTGGGCCCGAGCAGGCCGAAGAACCCGCCCGGCGCCACCTCCAGGTCGAGCCCGCGCACCGCCTCCACCTCGCCCCGGGCCGAGCGGTAGGTCTTGCGCAGGCCGACGGTCCTGATGGCCGCGCTCATTCGGCCGCCTCCTTCAGCTTGTGGATGGCGCCGAGCAGGAAGCGGCGCACGGCGGGCTCGTCCTCGGGCGGGACCTCGCCGAACAGGGCCCGCCAGCGGTCGCGGCGGGCGAGCTTGGTCTCCGCCAGCCGGTCCCGGCCCGCGCCGGTGAGGTGCAGCCGCACCACCCGCCGGTCGCGGTCGTCGCGGCGGCGCTCCACCAGGCCGGCGCGCTCAAGAGTGTCGGCCACGGACGTGGCCGTGGCCGCGGTGACCATCAGCGACTCGGCGACCTCGCTCACCTTGGCGCCGTCGCGCTGTTCCAGGACGGACAGCAGCATGAACGCGGCCGTGCTCATGCCGGTCTCCTCGGTGCGGCCCGCGACGGTCAGCGTGGCCATGCGCACGGCCAGGCCGAACAGGCGGGGGATGGGCCACTCCTCGATCGGGCCCTCGTCGCCGTAGTAGACCTTCGGATCGAATCTCACGCGGGAACATTAGCCGTCTGTTCTTCAGCCATCAAGTCTTTAGGCGTCTAAGTAGTTATCGGCGGGATGCGGTGGGCAGGCGAAGACGGAAGGGATGACGAAGGGAGAAACGCGATGGCCAAGAGCCAGGTCCACGAGATCAACTCGACCTCCGAGCACGAGGACCGGCCCGGCGAGACGCTGGTCACCAGGAACCATGACGTGATCAAGCAGTGGGCCGAGTCGCGCGACGCCCAGCCCGCCACCGTGCCGGGCACCGAGCACGAGGGACGGCCGGGCGTGCTGCGCTTCGACTTCCCGGGCTACGGGGGCCAGGACCTCAAGCACATCTCCTGGGAGGAGTGGTTCACCACCTTCGACCAGCGCAACCTGCGCTTCATCTACCAGGAGCACCTCAAGAGCGGCAAGGACAGCAACTTCTTCCGGCTGGAGAACCCCGACCGCGAAGACGCCTGACCGGCGTCACGGGGGGTCAGCGGCGGGCGGCGGACTTCACCGCGTCCGCCGCCTTCTTGCCGCGCCCCATCCGGATCAGCGCCGCCGACAGCCGGGCCAGCCGCTGCTCCGAGCCCGCGAGGCCGGCCAGCGTACCGGGGCGGTCGGGCAGGCCCACGCGGCGCGCGCCGTCCAGCACCCGGTCATCCAGGTACGGCGCCACCTGCGGCCAGACCGCCTGCGCCTCGCGGAGGAAGATGGCCGCGCCCGCGGGCCCGATCCCCGGGAACTCCATCAGCAGCTCCTCCAGCCGCCCCCGGTCGCCGCCCGCCTCGTCGCGCAGCCTGCGCAGGTCGCCGCGCCACCGGTCCAGCAGCAGCTTCGCCCCGTCGCCGAGCATGGTGGCGGTGCGCTCGTCGTAGCGGCGGTAGTGGCCCCGGCCCAGCGCGTCCACGCGGTCCTGCCAGCTCGCCTTCAGCATCGCCCCCGGCGAGCGGTAACCGGCGGCGAACAGCTCCCTGGCCGCCGCCACCGCGATGTCGGCGGAGATGCGCGCGCTCAGCAGCGTGGCCAGCACGAGCAGTTGGTACAGCGGCTGCGGCCGGTCGGCCAGGCGGATGCCGGCGGCCTCGGCGTACGTCTTGCCGCCGTAGCGGTCGAGCAGCGTCTCGACCAGCGCCTCGTCCTTACGCGCCATGTCCCTGCTGCCTGACCACGTGGAAGGACGGGTTGCGCCCGCTCGGCGAGACCTCCGCGTCCAGCATGCGGTCATCGAGCAGCGCCGCGGCCCGGGGCTCCACGAACACCCGCACGTCCTCCTTCTCGATCACCTGGTCGCCCGGGTCGGGCGTGCTCGCCAGCGACAGCTCAAGCGCCGTCTGGTCGCCCGGTTTCGCGGCGATGCGCAGCCCCGCCTCGCGAGGGAGATCCTCTCCGACCATCAGGTCCCGTATGGCCTCGACGGCCTTGTCCGTGAGCAGCAGCACGGTGAGCCTCCTCGGCGTCTGGTAACGGCTCACTTCGCCCCGTTACCGGCGCGGACGGCTTCAAACGCCGCCGTCGCGCCCTCCAGCCTGGTGAAGGCCGCCTCCACGGCCGCCGGGAGCGCCCGCCTGCGCGCCACCGCCCGGGGCAGCCGGCGTACCGCCTGCCACAGCCCGCGCCACTCCGGCCCGCCGCCGCGCGCAGCCGCCAGCGCCCGCCGCGCCACCACGCGCCACCGGCGGCGCAGCACCGCGGTCAGCACGGCGTTGCGCGCGGCGAGGGCCCGCCGCCCGCCGTGGTCCCGCGAGGCGGGCGAGGGATGGTGGTGCGCGACGACATGCGGCGCGTACGCCAGCCCCCAGCCCGCCGCGGCGAGATCGGCCGCCAGGCGCTCCTCCTCGCCGAAGAAGAACACGACCTCGTCGAAGCCGCCCGCGCCGAGGTAGGCGTCGCGGCGTACGACGGCGCCGCAGGCCAGGAAGCCCAGCACGCTCGGGCCCGGCAGGTCGGGCGCGGTGCCGAGCGGGGCCGCGGCCAGCGCGGCGCAGATCGGGTCGGGCCGCTCGTCCGGCCCGGTCAGCACCCGCCCGGCCAGCAGGCCGAGGCGCGGGTGGGCGTCGAACAGCCCGGCGGCGCGCTCCAGCGCGCCCGGCGCCCACCAGGAGTCGTCATCGGCGAAGGCCACGTACGGCGTGCGGGCCAGCCGCACCCCCTCGTTGCGCGCCGTGGCCCCCAGGTTGCGGCCCAGCGCGACCACCTCGACCTGCGGGAACCGCTCGCGCACGCGCGCCGGCGTGCCGTCCGTGGAGCCGTTGTCCACCAGGATCACGGGCCCCTCGTGCCGTGGCAGCGACCGCTCCAGGTCCGGCCACCGGTTCCTGGTCGCCACCACCACCGTCACCCGCGCGCCGCTGCACCACAATCCCGGGTCCATGCGGGCTCGCTACCCGGTTCGGCGGCGGAGTCACACCGGGTCGGCGTGATGCCAGGGCAGGACCACCGGCGTGCCGGGTATGTCGCCCGCGAGCAGCCGCCGCATCAGCGGGACCAGCTCCCACGGGATCACCTGCTCGGAGGTCTCGGCCAGCTCGGGCAGCGACCACCACCGGACCGCGGTGATCATCTTCCGCTCGTACTCCTGCCAGCCGGACTCGTCCACCTCCCACTCCGGCACCCGGACGAAGAAGAAGGAGTCCACGGAGTAGTACAGCCTGCCCCGGCGGCTGCGCCAGTGGCCCTCGCTGGTGGCCACCACCGGTCCCAGCTCGGCGGGCGCGACCGCGAGCCCGGTCTCCTCGCGCAGCTCCCGCACCGCGGCCTCGGCGACGGCCTCCCCGCGCTCGACCCCGCCGCCGGGCGTGAACCAGGCGGCCCCCGAGCCGGCGCCCACCCCGAGCCCGCGGTAGAGCAGGAGGCGGTCCCGGCCGTCCACGAGCAGGACACGGGCGGAGGGGCGGACGGTCGCTCTCGGCATGCCGCCGAGCATAACCGTGGCTGAGGAATTGATTACGGTTCCCTGGCCGTGTGTCCTTTCTGGCATAGGGAACCGTGAAAACCCCATAATCTGGGTTTTATGCAAGAACGGGGAGAGGATCAGTCCGGGCTGGGGTCGAAGATCTTGCGCCTCGCGGGCATCGGGGCCGCGGCGGGCGTACTCGTCGCGGGCATCGCGCTGCCGGCGGTCGGCGGAGTGGGCTTCGGGGTCATTACGGCCACCGACGAGCTGAACCTCAAACCCACGGAGCTGAAGGAGCCGCCGCCGCCGGAGGTGTCGCGGGTTCTGGACGCCGACGGCGAGGAGATCGCGCAGTTCTACGAGGAGTACCGCGAGGCCGTCAAGCTGGATCAGATCGCCGATGTGATGAAGACGGCGATCATCTCGATCGAGGACTTCCGGTTCTACG
>NZ_JACHGN010000037.1 GCF_014202315.1 Thermocatellispora tengchongensis
TCGTCCAGGCCGCGGACCCATTCGGCCAGGTCGCTGATCTGCATGGCGCATGCCTCGGCGATGTTGAGGCCGTTGATGCGGGAGGAGCGGGCGGTCTCGCTGAGCCGGGTGCCGTCGCAGCCGGGGCAGGTGGTGAAGGTGACCGCGCGTTCCACGAACGCCCGGATGTGCGGTTGCATCGCCTCCTTGTCCTTGGACAGGAACGACTTCTGAACGCGCGGCACCAGCCCTTCGTAGGTGAAGTTGGTGCTCTCGATCTTCACCTTGGTCGGCTCACGGTAGAGGAAGTCGTGGCGCTCCTGCTCGGTGTAGTCGCGGATCGGCTTGTGCGGGTCCAGGAAGCCCGAAGCGGTGAACAGGCGCACCGACCAGCCGTCGGCGTTGTAGCCGGGGACGGTGATCGCGCCCTCGGCGAGCGACTTGGAGTCGTCGAAGAGCTGGGTGAGGTCGATGTCGGTGACCGTGCCCCGGCCCTCGCAGCGCGGGCACATGCCGCCGGTGACCGTGAAGGTCTTCGTCGTGGTCTTGGCGTCACCGCGCTCGACGGTGATCGCACCGCTGCCCCGGACGGAGGGGACGTTGAAGGAGAAGGCGTTGGGCGAGCCGATGTGCGGCTGCCCGAGCCGGCTGAACAGGATGCGCAGCATCGCGTTGGCGTCGGTGGCGGTGCCGACCGTGGAGCGGGGGTTCGCGCCCATCCGCTGCTGGTCCACGATGATCGCGGTCGTCAGCCCTTCGAGCACATCGACCTCGGGCCGCGCCAGCGTGGGCATGAAGCCCTGCACGAAGGCGCTGTAGGTCTCGTTGATCAGCCGCTGCGACTCCGCCGCGATCGTGTCGAACACCAGTGAGCTCTTGCCCGAGCCGGAGACGCCGGTGAACACCGTCAGCCTGCGCTTGGGGATCTCGACGCTGACGTCCTTGAGATTGTTCTCGCGCGCGCCGTGCACGCGGATCCGATCGTGGCTGTCGGCGGCGGGCAGCGCGGGCGACCGCGTGTCCGAACTCGTGGCCGTGCTCATCCTGTCTCCTTCTCCGTCGTACGCGGGCCGCCGCCCCGGTCTGGAATCGCCAGGCTTGATCTAACCAGCTTTCGAGGAGTACGTCTGGTTTCTGCTTCGCCGGTCCGGCCGCGGCGACGACCCCGCGCTGCCTGCTCCGCTCGGCTCAGGCAAGCTCCTGGATGCGGATCAGGTTGCCCGCGGGATCGCGGACGGCGCAGTCGCGAACGCCGTACGGCTGCTCGGTGGGCTCCTGGACGATCTCGGCGCCGCCGGCCCGCAGCCGGGCGAAGGTGCCGTCCAGGTCGGTGGTGGCCAGGACGATGCCGGCGTAGGTGCCCTTGGCCATCATCTCGACGATCGTGCGGCGCTCCTCGGCGGTGACGCCGGGGTCCGCGGCCGGCGGCTCCAGGACGATGGACGTGCTCGGCTGGCCGGCAGGGCCGACCGTGATCCAGCGTATCCCGTCGTATCCGACGTCGTCGCGGACCTCGAAGCCGAGGGTGTCGCGGTAGAAGGCCAGGGAGGCGTCCGGGTCGTCATGCGGGAGGAAGCTCGCGTGAATGCTGATGTCCATGGCGGTCACGCTAGGCGCGGCCGGAGGACGGCGCTTCTCCATTCCTGATCGATCCGGCCGCCTGTCCCGCAACCCGGGCCTCAGTGATCCACAAGAGGGGCGTCCTAGCTTGACGGCATGAGTGAACGATCTTCGGTCCTCGGGACCGGGCACAGGGGTGTCGCGCGGCTGGGCCGTTCCGCGCTGGTGGTGGTGCTGGCCGCGGGAGCGTTGTGGGGTGGCGGCCCGCCCGCCGCGGTGGCCGCTTCCGCGGCCGGCGCGTTCGGGCCGTACGGGTACGGCGGAGTGAAGCTCGGGATGAGCGCCAAGCAGGCCAGGGCGACGGGGAAGATCACGCCCAAGGAGGGGTGGGGTCCGTGCACGGGCTGGGATCTGAAGGCTCGGCCGAGCGGCCGTGACAAAGTGGGGCTGTACATCTCCAAGAAGCGCGGCGTGGCGGTGATCTTCGCGCCCAAGGGTGTCAAGACCCGGCAGGGGATCGGGATCGGCTCCACCGAAAAGCAGCTGAGAAAGGCATATCCGGGGCTGAAGCGGTCGGCGAGCGGGTATCCCGTGGCCTCCGTCCCCGGCAATCCGAAGGCCTCGTATCGGTTTCTTCTGTCACGCGGCCGGATTTACGAGATGGTTCTCGCGCTCAACGATCAGGACTGCGTCAACTGATCCGGCCGAGGGCGACCGGCTGTAGGACCTCTGCTTTCCGGAACCGGTTCCACACCTCGGCGATATCGGACGGCCATCGCATTCCAGATTCGGCTCGGTTCATATCGAGGATTTCGTCAAGGCCGAGACCGCGGCCCTCCGCCTGGTCGCCTTTCCGGGGAAAGGCCGGGATTCACCGGTGGGCCGCGGCCGGCGCGGAGAAGCGGGCACGCTCGGCGATCGCGTGCCGCGCGGGATCGGGCGGGCTCGGGCGCCAGGCCCTGCGGGCGTTATCGCTGCACGTAGAGGTCCCAGCGGTCGCCGCGGATGAAGTCGCACCGGTACAGATCCCACCAGCCGGCCGACTGTCCGTCACGCCCCACTTGGACGCAGTCGTTCCGGGTGTAGTAGGAGGAGTAGAATTCCCAGGCCGCCGCGCTTGTCGCAGCGGTTTCCCGGCCGGCAGTGGCGGTGGAGG
Organism: Thermocatellispora tengchongensis; assembly: GCF_014202315.1. GTDB lineage: Bacteria > Actinomycetota > Actinomycetes > Streptosporangiales > Streptosporangiaceae > Thermocatellispora > Thermocatellispora tengchongensis. The sequence goes on from NZ_JACHGN010000037.1 coordinate 2,696, forward strand.
CCGCGGCGGTGGAGGTCGGGCCGAGCACGGCCAGCGTGACCACCGCCCCTCCGGCCATTGCGGTGAGGATCTGCCGGGCTCTGCTCATCTAATCGCTCCCTAAAGGTTGAGAACGGGCGGTCGATGGGGGACCGGCGCCGTCCGGGCCCGCGGCGTCGGCGTAGCGGCGGGCCAGGTGGGCGAAGGCGGCCTTGAGTTCGGCCGGGCCGACGACCTCGATGTCGGCGTCGAATCTGCCGATGGCGGAGGCCAGGCCGAGCCAGGACCACGAGCCCAGGACGAGCCGGCAGCGGTCCGGGCCGAGTGCCTCGACGATGCCGTCGCGGGTGTAGCGGGACACGGCGGTGGCGGGCAGGCCGAGGATCACCTCGCCGCGGCAGGGCCAGTCGCCGGAGCCGCCGGAGCCGCCGGAGCCGCCGGAGCCGTCCGAGCCGCGGAACTTGGCGGCCACGAAGGCGGCCACCTCACCTCCGGGCAGCTCGCGCGGGGTGAAACGGGGCCCTGTGGGGGTGCGCGGGGTGATCCGATCGGCGCGGAAGATGCGCCAGTCCTCGCGGTCGAGGTCCCAGGCGACGAGATACCAGCGCCCGCCCCAGGTGACGAGGTGATGGGGCTGCACCCGGCGCGGCGGGGGCTGCGCGCCGTCGTCCGCCGATGGCGGGGACCCGGGGGTGTAGTCGAAGCGCAGCACCTCGCGGGCGTGGACGGCGGCGCTGAGCGCCATGAGCACGCCGCTGCCGACCTGTGGGGCCGGCCGGGCCGCGGGCCGTTCGACGGCGGTGACCCGGAGGGTGTCGATCCGGTGGCGCAGCCGTGCGGGCATGACCTGCCGGATGGTGGTCAGCGCCCGCGCCGCGGCCTCCTCGATGCCGGCGCCCGCGGTGGTGGCGATCTGGAGTGCGATGGCCACGGCGACCGCCTGCTCGTCGTCGAAGAGCAACGGGGGCAGCTCCGTGCCGGCCTCAAGCCGGTACCCGCCGTCGGGCCCCTTGAAGGCCACGATGGGGTAGCCGAGATCGCGCAGGCGATCCACGTCACGGCGTACGGTGCGCGGGCTGACGTCCAGCCGCTCGGCCAGCAGCGCCCCCGGCCAGTCGCGGCGCGCCTGGAGCAGCGAGAGCAGCGCCAGCAGTCGCGCTGAAGTCTTCGGCACGAAACCCATGGTGCCCGAAGAAGCGGCCACACCCTGACCGCTTCCCCTGCGACTGTTCTCTCGGTCGGACGACGAGGACGACCGAAGCCGGGCGCTTCACGGCGTCCGGAAGCGATGCACCGAAGGTTGGGAGCCGGCAATGTCCGTCAAGTCTGTTACTCATCTGAACTTCCGGGGCGACGCCCGCGCGGCGCTGGAGTTCTACCAGTCCGTGTTCGGCGGCGACCTCGCCGTCGTCACGTACAAGGACGCAGGGAACACGCAGGAGCCCGCCGAGGCGGACCAGGTGATGTGGGGCCAGGTGATCGCCGGCAACGGCTTCCACGTGATGGCCTACGACGTGCCCTCGCGGATGCCGTGGGACCGGGGTGAGAACTCCTTCTTCCTCTCCCTCCGCGGCGAGACCACCGAGGAGGTCACCGCGTACTGGGAGAAGCTCTCCGCCGGAGCGACCATCGTGCAGCCGCTGGCGCCGGCGCAGTGGGCTCCGCTCTACGGGATGCTCAAGGACCGCTTCGGCATCGTCTGGGTCGTGGACGTCGTGAGCGAGTACAGCGGGTGAGCGTCACGCGTGGTGAGGGAGGCGGCACCCGCCGTCCTCCCCGCCACGCTCCTGGCCGGGATCACCAGATAGCGAAAGGCGACAACCACCATGAGGATGCGGCCCCTGGGGCGGACCGGGATGCGGGTCAGCCCCTACTGCCTGGGCACCATGATGTTCGGCCGGGTGGGCAACCCCGACCACGACGACTGCGCCCGCATGATCCACCGAGCCCTGGACGCCGGGATCAACTTCATCGACACCGCCGACGTCTACTCCTACAGCGAGTCGGAGGAGATCGTCGGCAAGGCGCTGAAGGGCCGCCGCGACGACGTCATCCTCGCCACCAAGGTGAACGGCCCGATGGGCGAGGACCCCAACCGGGCCGGCAACTCCCGGCGCTGGATCGTCACCGAGGTCGAGCACTCGCTGCGCCGCCTCCAGACCGACCACATCGACCTCTACCAGATCCACCACCCCGACCCGGGCACCGACATCGAGGAGGCCCTCTCCGCGCTGACCGACCTGATGCGCAGCGGCAAGGTGCGCGCCATCGGCAGCTCCAACTTCCCGGCCTCGGACATCGTCGAGGCCCAGTGGGTGGCCGAGCGCCGCGGCCTGGCGCGCTTCCGCACCGAGCAGCCGCCGTACTCTCTCCTCAACCGCGGCGTCGAGCGCGAGGTGCTGCCCGTCTGCGAGCGCTACGGCATGGGCGCGCTCGTGTGGAGCCCGCTCGGGATGGGCCTGCTCACCGGCCGCTATCGTAAGGGCCGGATCGTCCCCGACCGCCGGATGGCCTGGGTGCCCAAGCACATGACCGACGAGCGCACGCTCGACACCGTCGAGCGGTTCGCCCTGCTGGCCGAGGAGGCCGGGATCCCCCTGACCCACATGGCGATGGCGTTCGCGGTCGCCCATCCGGGCGTCACCTCGGCGATCATCGGGCCGCGCACCATGGAACAGCTCGACGACCTGCTGGCCGGCGCCGGCACCGTCCTCGGCGACGACGTCCTCGACCGGATCGACGAGATCGTGCCTCCCGGGACCGACATCGGCCCGCTCGACGTCGCGTACGACCCGCCGGCCGTCACCCGGGCGGCGCTGCGCCGGCGATCGGCCGACGAGCGCGCCGCGGCGTGAGACGATGACCGTTCTCGGCACCCGGGCGCTGAACCGCGCGACGCTGGCCCGGCAGTTGCTGCTCGATCACGCCGACATGCCGGTGCTCGACGCCGTCGCGCACCTGTGCGGTCTGCAGGCGCAGGAACCGCAGGAGCCGTTCGTCGGGCTCTGGTCGCGGCTGCGCACGTTCGACCCGGCGGTGCTCTCGGACCTGCTGATCCGGCGCGGCGTGGTGCGGACCCACCTCATGCGCCGCACCGTCCACCTCCTCACCGCCGAGGACGCCCTGGCCTGGCGGGCCCGTCACGACGGCATGCTACGGCAGCGGGTGCTGGGGACCTACCGCCGAGAGCTCGACGGGGTGGACCTCGACGAGCTCGCCGCGGCGGGGCGGGCGGTGATGGCCGACGGTGAGCCCCGCTCGATGGCCGAGCTCGCGCGGGCGCTCGCCGACCGCTGGCCGGGGCCGGGGCCGCGGGCGCTGGGGGAGATGCTGGTCGCCGCCCTCGTCCCGATGGTGCAGCTTCCCCCGCGCGGGTTGTGGCGGGCGAGGGCGGGAGTGCGCAACGTCCCGCTCTCCTCCTGGCTGGGGCGCGAGATCGACCCGCTGCCCCCGGACGGCTCCGATCCCGTGGGCCAGGCGCTGGTACGCCGCTACCTGGCGGCGTTCGGCCCCGCCGCCACGGCCGACCTGCGCGCCTGGTGCGGGCTGGCCGGACTGCCGGCCGCGGTCGCCGCGATACGCGAGGAGCTGGTCGCCTTCCGCGACGAGCGAGGCAGGGAACTGCTGGACCTCCCCGGCGCGCCGCGCCCCGACCCCGACACGCCCGCGCCGGTGCGGTTCCTGCCGGCGTTCGACAACGCGATCCTCGGCTACCACGACCGCAGCCGGATCATCGACGACGCCCACCGCGGCCTGTCGGTCGCCGGCGCCCGCGTCGTCCTGCTCGACGGCCGGGTCGCCGCGACCTGGACCGTCCAGGCGGGCACCGTGATCGTCACCCCGCTCCGGCGCTTCTCCCGGGCCGAGCGCACCGCCGTGGCCGAGCAGGGGCAGGCGCTCGCGTCGTTCCTGTCCGACGACGAGAGCCGGCGCGTGCAGATCGCCGCGTCGCCGGGCTGACGGTTCAGCCGGTGCGGCGGAAGATGACGGCGCTCTGGGGAGGTCTCCAGTTGAACCCGGCGGCCAGGGCCGAGCCGGTTCCGGGGACGGCGACGAGGTCCGACCATTCGAATCCGGTCGCCGTCCCGGTCAGGCGGTCCCGGGTCAGCCGGCCGGCGGTGTACCGGAGCGAGTCGATGGACAACGTGGTGTAGGCGTAGGGGTCCTGACCGTCGGGGGTCGCGGTGATCGACTGGCGGCGGGTGGCCGCGTGGAAGCCGCCCCTGCCGTCATGGGACAGCGTCGTCACCACGTCCTCGGGCAGCCGGATCTGACGCCATCTTCCGCTCCGCCAGTGCAGCAGGACGGTTCCCGGCTGGGACCAGTCGCCCTGCTGGAATCCCACGGCGACCCATGCCTCGTTCTTCCCCGTGGCGAGGACCGTGTCGATCCGGGGCCGTACCGGCCCGTACGCCGGAGCGGGCGCGGCCGGCACGACGATCCGGGGCAGCCGCACCGTGCTCCAGGCCCGGCCGTTCCAGCGCATGAGCGTGGACCGTCCGACGCCCCATATCTCGCCGGGCGACCGTACGCTGATCTCCTTCAGGGAGTCCGGCGCCGGCAGGCTGGTCCAGCGGCCGTCATGGAGGTGTTTGAAGAACGTCCCTCCGGTGCGATCGTCGCGGCCGACGATCCAGGTGTGCGCGGCGCCGAGAACGTCCAGGTCGGTGACCGTGGTGCGGCCCGACCCCATCAGCCGCCAGCGCCTGCCGTCCCACCGGGACAGCACCGAGCGCGTGGCCGCCGCGGCGTCGCCCGTGCCCGGTGCCACGGCCGTGCCGGCGATCCACACGTTGCCCGGCGACGACGCCTCGATCAGATGGACTTCGCGAAGCGGACACCCCGGAGGGCCGGCCGGGCTCGCCGCGACCGTCCATTGGCGGCCGTTCCAGTGCCTGATCAGAGGGGCCGTGAAGCGCGAACCGGTCCGGCGGTCCAGTCGCGCGGTCCTGCGCGCGCCCGCGGCCCAGGCGTCGTGCGGCCCGGTGGCGGCGAGGTCGTTGACGGACTGTCCGGCTCCGCCTCGCAGGCTCAGCTCCCACGTCGCCCTGGAGGAGGCGGAGACGGCCTGGCCCGCGGGGATCGCGGTGAGACCGAGGCCCACCGCCGTCGCGATGACGACTGCGCTGCGATGAGTGCCCATACGTACAAGACGGCCCACGCCGGGCCTGGTTCACGGCGCGAAGATGAACATTCGGGGTTCCGTCCTCCCGGGGCGCTCGCCGTCGGCGGTGGCGCGAGGCCGGTTCGCGCGAGTACACACTGAGTGTATAGATGCCGTGTATAGTGGCGGGCATGTCAGTTGGCTTCGCTCTGCTGGGCCTGTTGGAATCCGGCCCCTGTCACGGATACGACCTGAAGCGCTCCTACGACGAACAGTTCGGCCACGGCCGGGCGCTTCACTACGGGCAGGTCTACGCGACCCTGGCCCGGCTGCTGAAGAACGGCTTGGTGGAGGTGGAATCCGAGCCGGGCGAGGGCCCGGACCGCAAGCGGTACGCGATCACCGAGGCCGGCGTCACCGACGTGGACCGGTGGCTGACCCGGCCGGAGAAGCCCGAGCCGTACCTGCAGAGCACCCTGTACACCAAGGTCGTCCTGGCCCTGCTCACCGGGCGCGACGCCGCCGACCTGCTGGACACCCAGCGCGGCGAGCACCTGCGGCTGATGCGCGAGCTGACCCAGCGCAAGAGCGAGGGAGACCTGGCCGACCAGCTCATCTGCGACCACGCGCTGTTCCACCTGGAGGCCGACCTGCGCTGGCTGGAGCTGACCGCGGCCCGGCTGGAGCAGCTCCGCGACCGCGTACGGAGGAACACGTGAGGCGCCACCCGAACCTCGGCCCGCCGCTGCTGGTCGCGGAGAACCTGGTCAAGAGCTTCGGCCCTACCCCCGCCCTGGACGGCGCCTCGCTGCAGGTGTACGCCGGCGAGGTGCTGGCGCTGATGGGGCCGTCCGGCTCCGGGAAGTCCACGCTGCTCCACTGCCTGGCCGGGATCGTCACCCCCGACTCCGGCACCGTGAGCTACGACGGCCGCGACATGGCGGCCATGTCCGACGCTCAGCGCAGCGCGCTGCGCCGCACGGAGTTCGGTTTCGTGTTCCAGTTCGGCCAGTTGGTGCCGGAGCTGACCTGCCTGGAGAACGTGGTGCTGCCGCTGCGGCTGGCCGGCGTGCGGCGGCGGGAGGCGGCCCGGCGGGCGGCCGGCCTGCTGGAGCGGCTGGAGGTCGCCGACGTGGCGGACAAGCGGCCCGGCCAGGCGTCCGGCGGGCAGGGCCAGCGGGTGGCGGTGGCCCGCGCGCTGGTCACCAGGCCGCGGGTGATCTTCGCCGACGAGCCGACAGGAGCGCTGGACTCGCTCAACGGGGAGCGGGTGATGCACCTGTTCATCGCGGCGGCCCGGGAGACCGGCGCGGCGGTGGTGCTGGTCACCCACGAGGCGCGGATCGCGGCGTACTCCGACCGTGAGGCCGTGATCCGCGACGGCCGCGTCCGCGAGCAGGAGTACGCCCGATGAGCGCGGACGGCGCACCGCGGCGCGGCGCCATCGCACGCTGGGCCGGCGAGCTGGCGCTGGGGATGCGGCTGAGCGTGACCGGCGGCCGCTCGGGCCTGGCCCGGCTCGTGATGATCGGGCTCGGGGTGGGGCTGGGGGCGGCGATGCTGCTCATCGCCGCGAGCGTCCCGACCATGGTCGCGGCCTACGACACGCGGGCGGCGGCGCGGGACGTGGACTGGGGGGAGACGGTGCCCAGGGGCGGCGACACCCTGCTCATCGACAGGGCCGACACGCAGTACCGAGGCCGGGAGATCTACGGACGGCTGGTAGAGCCCGAGGGGGAGCGCGCCCCGCTGCCGCCGGGGGTGACCCGGTGGCCGGCCCCCGGCGAGATGGTGGTCTCGCCCGCCCTGGCCCGGCTGCTCGCCGGCGACGAGGGGGCGCTGCTGCGCGGCCGGTGGGACGCGCGCGTGGTCGGCACGATCGGCCCCGACGGGCTGGCCGGCCCCGGCGAGTACGCCTTCTACCTGGGCACCGACCGGCTCGACGAGAGCTCCGCCACCCGGGTGCGGTCGTTCGGCAGGAACGACCTCGATGAGGGAGTGCCGCCGGTGCTGATGCTGCTGGGCGGGGTCGGCGTGGTCGTGCTGCTGCTGCCCGTGGCGATCTTCGTGACCACCGCGGTGCGCTTCGGCGGCGAGGCCCGTGACCGCCGGCTCGCCGCGCTGCGGCTGGTCGGCGCGGACGCCGCCATGACCCGGCGGATCGCCGCGGGGGAGAGCCTGGCCGGCGCGCTGCTGGGGCTGGCCGTCGGCGGGCTCCTCTACCTCGCCGTGCGCCTGCCGGTCAACGGTCTGCTCCCGGCCGGCCTGACCTTCTACCCCGCCGACCTCCGGCCGGTCCCCGCCCTGGCGGTCCTGGTCGTCGCGCTGGTGCCGGTCGCGTCGGTCCTGGTCACGCTGTCCGCGCTGCGGCGGGTGGTGGTCGAACCGCTGGGCGTGGTCCGGCTCAGTGCCGACCGCCGCCGCAAGCTGTGGTGGCGGCTGATCCTCCCCGTGGCCGGGCTGGCCCTGCTGTACCCGTTGCGTTCCGGGCTTTCCGGGCAGGCGCAGGGCTTCGAGTTCCAGGTCATGGCCGGAGTGGCGGCCCTGCTGGCCGGTGTGGCCCTGTTGCTGCCCTGGGTGGTGGAGGCGGTGGTCCGGCGGCTGGGCGGCGGAGGCGTCGCCTGGCAACTGGCGGTACGCCGCCTGCAGTTGGACAGCGGCACCGCGGTACGGGTCGTGTCCGGCATCGCCGTGTCGGTCGCCGGCCTGATCGCGTTGCAGGGGCTGCTCGCCGCCGTCCAGACCCAGTACGCCGCGGAGAACCGGCGCCACACCGGCCGGTTCCAGGCCATGGTGTTCCCGACCTCCCGCCTCGGCGCGGACTGGGCGACCGAGCTGAGGCGCTGGGAGACCGCGCTGAACAAGGCCCCGGGCGTGCGTGCCGCCGACGCCGTCACCTCCGTGGCGGCGACCCCCACCGGGGCCGCGCGGGACGAGTCCATCCGTGTGCTGGTGGGCGACTGCGCCGTGCTGCGGCAGAGGGCGCAGCTCGGCGCCTGCGCCGACGGTGACGCGTTCGTCGTCGCCTCGCCGGAGGCGCCACCCCGCCCCGGCACCACCTACACCCTCGGCGACGCCACCGAGACGACGGCGAAACCGCGGCCCCGGTGGAGCCTGCCCGCCTCCGCCCGCACCGTCCAGCCGCACCCCGGCGACCCCCTCTCGGCCGATACGGCCATCCTGGTCACGCCCGCGGCGCTGGGCGGCAGCCGGCCCACCCCGTCCGGCGTCACGCACTACGTCGCCTTGGACCCCGCCGACCCCGACGCCCTCGACCGGCTCCGCAACGCCGCCGCCCGGGTGGACCCGGCCGCTCACGTCCAGTTGATCGAGTTGCGGACCTTCGACGGCACCCTGCTGACCATCAGGCAGGGGCTCCTCGTCGGCACCACCGCGCTGCTGCTGCTCATCGGCGCCAGCCTGCTGGTCAACGTCGCCGAGCAGCTCCGCGAACGGCGCCGGCTGCTCGCCGTCCTCGTCGCCTTCGGCACCCGCCGCAAGACGCTGGGCGGATCGGTCCTCTTCCAGATCGCCATCCCCGTCATGCTCGGCCTCGTCCTGGCCGTCCTGACCGGCACCGGCCTGTCGGCGATCCTGCAGGCCGCCGCCGACGCCCCGGTGCGGTTCGACTGGCTCGGCATCGGCGCCACCTCGGGCGCCGCCGCCCTGGTCGTGCTGCTGAGCACCGCGGCCAGCCTGCCCCTGCTGTGGCGGCTGGCCAAGCCGGGCGGACTGCGCAGCGAGTAGAGACCGCGCACTGTCACAAGCCGTAGTCGAGCAACTACACTCGGCTTGTGAGCCCTCCCTGTGCTGTGCCGACATGGGCGGCCTGACCGCACGCCCGGACCGGGTGGTCCACGAGCTGCGCACGCTGATGGATCAGGGCATCGCCGGCGAGCACCTCGGCGCCGCGATCTCCGCGGCCATCGCCCCCTGGATACCTCACGACGCGCTGCGCCTGGTCGGCACCAGCCCGGCGACCGGGCTCGGGCAGGGCTCGTTCAGCTTCTGGCACCGGTACGAACGCGACCTCGCCGCGGCCCTGCTCGCGCACCGCCACACCCACGGCGATCCCCACCGGCCCTCGTCCCTGGTGCGGCGGCAGGTGCCGGTCGCCGTGGCCGGCGCCGACGAGAGGACGCGGCGGACGTTCGCGGCCTGCGGCGCCTCCTGCGAGCTGCGGCTGCTCCTGCGCGACCGCCGCGGCGTGTGGGGCCTGCTCGGGCTGGTACGCGCCCGCGACGCCCGTCCGTTCACCGGCGAGGACCTGCGCAGGGCGGCGTTGCTCGGCCCGGCGCTGATGACGGCGTTGCGCCGGTACGTCACCGCGGGCCCGCTGGCTCCCACCATGGCCGCGCTGCCCGCCGGGGTGATCGTCGTCGGCGCCGACCGCGCGATCCGTGCCGTGACGCCGCAGGCGCAGGCGTGGCTCGACCGGCTGCGGTGCGGCGATCGGCACGGCGTGCACGCCTGGCTGGCCGACATGTTCGTGACGGCCCTGGCGATGGACGCCGGCGAGCACGTCCGCGGTCCGGACGGCGCCCGGCCGATCATCTGCGCCCCGGCGGCCCGCTACGGCCGCTGGCTCGCCGTCGAGGGCCAGGCCCTGGACGAGGAGGGCACGGGGGACGTGGCCGTGGTCATCCAGTCGGCCGCGGGCGGACTGATGCTGCCCTCGTTCTGCGACTGGTACGCGATCACCCCGCGCGAGAGGCGCGTACTGGAGCTGCTGTGCCGGGGAGCCGCGCCCAAGCAGATCGCGCGGCTGCTCGACCTGTCCGCGCACACCGTGAACGACCACCTGAAAGCGGTGTTCCGCAAGACCGGCGCGGCCGGCAGGGACGAGCTCATGGCCGCGTTCACCACCTGAGGCGCCATCCCCAACACTGGGGGGATGTCCGGGTCGCCGCCTCCCCCGACGATAAGGGGGTTCCCACCACTCACAGGGGAGGCGATCCCGTGACAAGCATCTCAACCCCCGCCCGCCGCCAGGTCGAGCGTTTCCTGGAGTTCTCCGATCACGTCGGGGGCCTGACCGAGGCCGACGTGCTGGCGCTGCTGCGCGATCAGGGCATCACCACGCTGGAGGCACTCGTCAGCAGGGCGGTCGGCGCGCCCCGCTCCGCCGCGCCCGTCAGGCCGGACGCCGCCCAGGCGCTGAGCGGGTTCAGGGCCGCCCCCGCGCAGCCCGTCACCCACCCGGCGCCCGCCATGGCGGTGGTCGTGGACGGTGTCGAGCACGATCCCCGCGACCTGTCGCGGTTCGACGGCCGTCCGCTGACCTACATCTACGGCACCGAGCGCCTGGCCGCGCTGACCGACGACAGCGCGCTCAACGGCGCGCTGTGGGCGGCCTCGCACCTGCGCGGAGCCGGGGCGGAGCGTGACCCCCGCCCTCCCACACAGGGCGAGGTGCAGATGTTCGAGCACGTTGACTACGCCGGCGACTGGTTCTGGTGCCCGGCCCGCGCGGCGTACAACGACCTGACCAACGTCTACCACGGCCCGCTCCACCTGCACGACTGGAACGACACCATCAGCTCCATGGGCGGCACGAACTGCGCCGTCCGCTACTACGAGCACATCAACTTCGGCGGCAGCTCCCTGCTCGTCCCGGCCTTCACCGACGTCCCCACCCTCGTCCCCAGCGGGTGGAACGACCGGATCTCCTCCGTCTGGAACCTCGGCTGACCCGCACCCCACCGCCCTAGGCGGAGGACCGGGCCGGTTCAGGGCCTGACCGCGCCGCGGGAGCAGGACGGCACCCCGCCTGCCCGCGGCCGGTCGGGCCCGCCCCGACCCGGCTGATTTGATGGCCACCTAATTTGACAAACCTCTAAGCAGTGCGGCACTCTCCTGATGACGCTGATTCGACATGCTTCTAAGCAGGCGTGGGCGCGACGAGGAGAGATGTGATCATGAGCGGATGCTGCGGTCCCGTGACCGCCGAGATCGAGCGGTTCGGTCAGGGCACGGCGGGACTGCCCGTCGTGGTGATCGGCGCCGGGCCGGTGGGACTGGCCGCCGCCGCGCACCTCGCCGAGCGCGGCCTGGACTTCCTGGTCCTCGAAGCCGGAGAGCAGGCCGGCGCGTCGGTCGCGCAGTGGGGCCACGTACGGGTGTTCAGCCCCTGGAAGTACGACATCGACGCCGCCGCCCGCCGCCTGCTGGAGGCCGCCGGGTGGACCGCGCCCGACCCCGAGTGGCTGCCCACCGGCGCCGAGCTGATCCGCGACTACCTCGCCCCCCTGGCCGCGCTGTTCGGCGAGCGGGTACGCACCCGCGCCCGGGTGAGCGCGATCAGCCGCCTCGGCTACGACCGCGTCCGCACCGCCGGCCGCGAGGACGCTTCGTTCCTGATCCGCCTGGAGAGCGGCGAGGAGATCCGGGCCCGCGCGGTCATCGACGCCTCCGGAACCTGGAGCACCCCCAACGTCCTGGGGGCCAGCGGGCTGCCCGCGCACGGCGAGGCCGAGGCCGCCCCGCTCATCGACCACGCGCTGCCGGACGTGCTGGGCGCGGACCGGGCGGCGTACGACAGCGGCCACACCCTCGTGGTCGGCGCCGGTCATTCGGCCGCCACCACGATCATCGCCCTGGCTCAGTTGCCCGAGGCCGAGATCACCTGGGCGATCCGGGCGGGCAGCGCCGCGCGCGCGTACGGCGGGGGAGAGGCCGACGCGCTGCCCGCGCGCGGCGCGCTCGGCACCCGCCTGCACCAGCTCGTCACCTCGGGCCGGGTCCGGCTGCTGACCGGCTTCTTCACCCACGCCGTCGAGCGGGACGGCGCGCGGGTGCGGGTGGTCGGCCGCGACCCCTCCGGCGCCGAGCAGGCCGTGACCGCCGACCGGATCGTGGCCGCCACCGGCTACCGGCCCGACCACGCCATCGCCGCCGAACTGCGCCTGGACCTGGACCCGGTCCTCGGCTCCACCCGCGCGCTGGCCCCGCTGATCGACCCCAACCAGCATTCCTGCGGCACAGTCCCGCCGCACGGGGTGGACGAGCTGGCCCACCCCGAGCCCGGCTACTACGCCATCGGCGTCAAGTCCTACGGCCGCGCGCCCACGTTCCTGCTGGCCACCGGCTACGAGCAGGCCCGTTCGGTGGTGGCGGCCCTGGCCGGCGACTGGGAGGCCGCCCGCGACGTGCGTCTCGAACTGCCGGAGACCGGCGTGTGCTCCTCCTCCCTCGCCGAGGCCCAGGAACGGCGGGTCGGCCTGGCCACCGGGATCGGCGGCGGCCTGCTGTCGGCCCCGCTCGCGACCGTCTCCGCCTCCGAGGGCGGCGGCTGCTGCGGCTGAGCGGCGTTCGCGCCGGCCGCCCATCACCGCCTATCATTTAGACGGCTGTCGAAGCAGTCGCGGATTGAGGGGGTGCGGTGGTGGCGACGGCGGTGCCCGTGGTGACCGATGGTCCGTGCTGCGCGCCGATCGCGCGCGAGCCGCTTGGTGAGGCCGACGCGGCCGAGCTGGCGACACTGCTGAAGGCGGTGGCCGATCCGGTGCGGCTGCGTCTGCTGTCGATGATCGGCAGCCACGCCGGCGGCGAGGCGTGCGTGTGCGACCTGACCGACGCCTTCGACCTGACCGCGCCGACCATCTCCCACCACCTCAAGGTGCTGCGCACCGCCGGGCTGATTGACGGCGAGCGGCGCGGCACCTGGGTGTACTACCGGATCATCCCGAAGCAGGTGGCCCGGCTCGGCGCGCTGTTCACCCCGCTCGCCGAACCGGTCTCCGCATGAGCTCATCGCCCGTCGTCCCGCGGCCGGTGCGCGGCGGCCCTCAGCGGAGCGGCGGGTTGGCCAGCCTGGCCCGCTCCAGGGCCATTTCCGGCCAGAACCGCCCGCCGTACGGGATCACCTTGCCGTAGACCGGGTCCTCCGGGCCGTCGGTGCCGCGGGTGCACGCCCCGTTGGAGCGGCCGGGCTCGAAGATCCACAGGTAGGCGTCCACCAACTCGTCACCGGTCTCCGTCGTCGGCCGGAGGCCGACACCGCGCCCCGGCGGGTTGCACCATGTCTCCGGCTCCGGGTAGGTCTTGTCCGGCACCCACTCGCCCCGTCCGTTACGGCTGGTGTCGATGACGAAGTGCGGCAGCGCGGACGGGTCGCCCGGCACCGCCGCGATCTCGGTGCCGGGGCAGTCCCCGGTCCCCTTCACGAACTGGAAGCGGATGCACCTGGCCAGCCGGTTGCCGTAGCGGACGAGGCCGTCGGTGGGCTGGTAGTTGCTGGCGTTGAGGAAGAAGCCGTCCGCCTCGTCGATTCTCGCCTGAATGAGCCGGCGGCTCATCTCGCTCGGCTCCGGCCAGCTCTCGAAGCTGCCGTCGAGGTAGACGGCGGTGTGAGAGAGCTCGCCGAATTCCCGGACGGCGAAGGCGAGGTTCTGGAATCGCTCCCGCTGGGCCTTCGCATCCCCTTTCTCACACTCGTTGGTAGCGGGAAGCTTCACCAGGCTGTTGGGCTCCAGGATCACCACCGCACGTGCGTCGCCGATCTCCGCGGCGATGCCGCTGATCCAGGAACGGTAGGCGGAGCCGCTTTGGGTTCCGTGCTCGTGGCAGTCGCGCAGAGGGATGCCGGCGGTGACGAAGACCGGGACCGAGCCGGTCTTCGCGGCGCCCTTCAGGGTCGCGGCGACCGTGCGGCGGGCCACCGCGCCGGAGCCCTCCAGCCAGACCGACTGGGGGACCTTCGCGAGCGCTCTCAGCAGCGCCGCGTCCTCCGTGCGTCCGATCGCGGTCTTGAGTTCCACCTCCCGGGAGAGGTCGCCGTTGGGAGGGGTGAACAGCCGGACGTCGTCGTCATCGAGGGGGTTGGGCCCGGACGCGCTCAACGGCCGCCTTCCGGTCGGCGGAGACGGCGGGGTCGTGGCGGGGCCGCTCTCCTGGCCCTTCGCCGCCGTGGCCGGTCGCGTCCCGGCGGCGGAGGATGACGCGGGTCCCCCGAGGACATCGGACTGCGCCGCCACGACGATCGCCGCCGCGAGCGCGCAGGCCGCCGTCGCCACGCCCACTCCGGTCCACAGCCGCCCGCGTCCGGATCCCGTGGCGACCCGCCCCAGCGTGGTCTCACCCTTCGGGACGGACGAGCCCGCGGGTCCGGCGCTGAGCGCGTCCAGCAGGTCCTGCGGCGTGGGGCGGTCGGCGGGGTCCTTGGCGAGGGCGGCCCGGACGAGGGGAAGGAGGGGGCCGCCGAGCCCGGACAGCTCCGGTTCGTCGTGGATGACCTGGTAGAGGACCGAGGCCGTGGCCCCGCCGCCGAAGGGAGGGCGCCCGCCGGCCGCGAAGGCCATCACGCCGCCCCAGGCGAACACGTCGCAGGCCGGGCTGATCGGCACGCCTCGCAACTGTTCGGGCGCCATGAACGAAGGCGTGCCCACGACACCGCTGGAATGCGTGTGGCCCTCGATCAGGTGCGCCACGCCGAAGTCGATGACCTTCGGGCCCACGGGGGAGAGCAGCACGTTCGACGGCTTCAGGTCACGGTGGATGATCTGCGCGCCGTGGATGGCCCGCAGGGCGACCGCGATGCCGACCGCGAGCGCGTCGAGGCTGGAACCGGTCAGCGGGCCGCCGGACTTGACGGCCTGATCCAGGCTCGGCCCGGACACGAACTCCGTCACCATGTACGCCAGGTTTCCGTCCACATCGGCGTCGAGCACCGGGGCGGTGCAGAAGCGGGCGACCCGCTGGGCGGCGGCGACCTCACGGCGGAAACGGCGGCGGAAATCGGGATCGCTGGAGAGATGCCCGTGGATCACCTTGAGCGCCACCCGGGTATCGCCCGCCGTCTTGGCGAGATAGACCACGCCCATCCCGCCCTGGCCGAGCCTGCCGAGGAGGACGTACGGCCCCACCCGGCGCGGATCGTTGTCCTGCAGCGCGTCCATCGCCCTCCTGCCTGAATGCGCGTGCGCTCAATCATGTCAAACGATCAAAGCGATTCCCAGCGCGATTATCGGCGCCCTTTCAAGCGTTTTCCGGGGCCGGGATAGCCGGGATAGCCGGGATAATCGTCTTGATGGAATTCACGACCGGCCGCACGCGGCGTGGACACCCGGCCTGCCGCCGCCGGGGAGGGCTGTTTCCATCACTTGATTGACAGCTTCCCGGGGCTCTCGCCGGCGCCGCGGTGGCCGACCGGTTCGCCGCGGGCCGGGTCTTCCTGGCCGGCGACGCCGCCCACGTCATGCCCCTGCGGGAGCGTACGGCGCCGACACCGGCATCCAGGACGCCGCCGACCTCGCGTGGAAACTCGCCAACGTCCTGCGCGGCCGGGCGGGCCCGGCCCTGCTCGACACCTACGACGCCGAACGGCGGCCCATCGCCCGGCTGACCGTGGACCAGGCGCCGGCCACGGGCCGCGAGTGGTTCGGCGCCGAGCTGCCGCCGCAGGCCGGAGCGGTCGAGCTCCTCCGGCCTTCGGCGTCACCGGCACCGGCGCGGTGCTGATCCGCGGTTCATCGCCTGGCGCGCCGGGGGAACGGCCGGTCCCCGCGCCGCCGCGGTTCTCGGCCGCGCCTGCCGGCACCTGCTCGGCACCGGTCCGGGCTGAGCCGCCGTTTCACCGTGCGGGACGCGCCGGAGCGCCGCCCGCGCTCAGATCAGGCCCAGGGCCAGCATCGCGTCGGCGACCCGGCGGAAGCCGTCGATGTTGGCGCCGGCCACGTAGTTGCCCGGCATGCCGTACTCCTCGGCGGTCTGCAGGCAGCGGGCGTGGATGTCCCGCATGATCTCCTGGAGCCGGTGCTCGGAGAACTCGAACGTCCACGAGTCGCGGCTGGCGTTCTGCTGCATCTCCAGCGCGCTGGTCGCCACGCCGCCCGCATTGGCCGCCTTGCCCGGCCCGAACGCGACGCCCGCCTCCAGGAACACCTTGATGCCCTCCGGCGTGGTCGGCATGTTGGCCCCCTCGCCCACGGCGATGCAGCCGTTGTCCACCATGAAGGCGGCGTCGCGGCCGGTGATCTCGTTCTGCGTGGCCGACGGCATCGCCACCTCGCAGGGCACCTCCCACACGCTGCGCCCCGGCACGAAGGTGACGTGCGCGCCCCGCCGTGCCGCGTACTCCTCCAGCCGGCCGCGCTCGACCTGCTTGATCCGCTTGAGCAGCGCCAGATCGATGCCCTTCTCGTCCAGCACGTAGCCGGAGGAATCCGAGCAGGCCACCACGACGCCGCCGAGCTGCTCGATCTTCTCGATGGTGTAGACGGCCACGTTTCCGGAGCCGGACACCACGACCCGCTTGCCGTCGAACGACGTGCCGCGGGCCTTCAGCATCTCCTCCACGAAGAACGCGCACCCGTAGCCGGTGGCCTCGGTGCGCACCTGCGCACCGCCGTACGCCAGGCCCTTGCCGGTGATCACGCCGGACTCGTAGCGGTTCGTGATCCGCTTGTACTGGCCGAACAGGTAGCCGATCTCCCGGCCGCCGACGCCGATGTCACCGGCCGGCACGTCGGTGTACTCGCCGATGTGCCGGTAGAGCTCCGTCATGAAGCTCTGGCAGAAGCTCATCACCTCCCGGTCGGAGCGGCCCTTCGGGTCGAAGTCCGACCCGCCCTTGCCGCCGCCGATCGGCAGGCCCGTCAGACCGTTCTTGAAGATCTGCTCGAACCCCAGGAACTTGACGATCCCCAGGTAGACCGACGGATGGAAGCGCAACCCGCCCTTGTACGGCCCCAGCGCGCTGTTGAACTCCACCCGGAAGCCGCGGTTGATCTGCACCTCGCCCCGGTCGTCCATCCACGGCACCCGGAAGATGATCTGCCGCTCAGGCTCGCAGATGCGTTCGATGATCTTCGATTCGGCGTACTCCGGATGCTTTCCGAGAACCGGGCCGATGCTTTCGAGCACCTCGCGCACCGCCTGGTGGAACTCGATCTCCCCAGGGGTGCGGCGAAGCACGTTCTCGTAGATCGACGACAGTCGCTCGTGCACCACGCACTCTCCAAGTCACTGGTCAAAGTCCTCTCACTTTACGGGCCGGCCCGTTGTGAGGAGAACGCGCCTCCCGCCCCCGCCGCAGGCCCCGGGCGGTCGCCCCCGCCCAGGTCGGACGCGTGGAGCGTCGGACGCATGGCGAGCCGGAGCGCGCCCGGCGGGAGGGGGAGGCCCTGGACCGATGACGAAATCGGGCTATCATCGCCATATGGCGATTAATCCTGAAGGTGGCAGGTGTGTCAGCGCGGACATCGCCGCGGGCATCTCCCCGGCCGCGGCGCTGTTCCACTCCCTCGCCGACGAGACCCGGCTGCGCATCGTGCAGCGGCTGGCGCGCGGCGAGGCACGGGTGGTGGACCTGACCACCCAGCTCGGGCTGGCGCAGTCCACGGTGTCGAAGCATCTGGCCTGCCTGCGTGACTGCGGTCTGATCGACTACCGGGCCGAGGGCCGCCAGTCCTTCTACAGCCTGACCCGGCCCGAGCTGATGGACCTCCTGTCGTCGGCCGAGCAACTGCTGGCCGCCACCGGTCACGCCGTGACGCTGTGCGTGCGGCCAGGTGACGGGTTCCAGCTCGGCGAGGAGATGGCAGGGGAGGCGCTGTGATGACCACGCTGAACGTGCTGCCTCCGCCCGCCCGGCGCGCGGTGCTGCGCCGGCGCATCCGGCTGCTGGTCGCGGCGACCATCACCTACAACGTGATCGAAGCCGTGGTCGCCATCACCGCCGGTGCCATGGCCTCCTCGGCGGCGCTGATCGGCTTCGGCCTGGACTCCGTCGTCGAGGTCGCCTCCGCCGCCGCGGTGGCCTGGCAGTTCTCCGCCGCCGACCACGAACGCCGCGAGAAGACCGCACTGCGCGTCATCGCGATCTCGTTCTTCGCGCTGGCCGCCTACGTGACCTTCGACGCCGTACGCGCCCTGTCCGGCGTCGGCGAGGCCGAGCACTCCACCCCCGGACTGATCCTGGCCGCCCTGTCGCTGGTGATCATGCCGTTCCTGTCGTACGCCCAGCGCCGCACCGGACGCGAGCTCGGATCGGTGAGCGCGGTGGCCGACTCCAAGCAGACCCTGCTGTGCACCTACCTGTCGGCCGTGCTGCTCGTGGGCCTGGCGCTCAACAGCCTGTTCGGCTGGTCCTGGGCCGACCCGGTCGCCGCCCTGGTCATCGCCGCCGTCGCGGTGAAGGAAGGCCGGGAGGCGTGGCGCGGCGACGCCTGCTGCGCCGTCAACCCGCTGGCCGCGGCCTCCGGCGCGGCCCCCGCCGCGTCCTGCGGCGACGCCTGCTGCGCGACCGGCCGGAAGGACGCGCCGTGAGCCGCGCGCTGCGCCGCCACCGGAGGAGGTCGTGAGCCGGGCTACGGGATGAGATCGATCTCGACTTCGCGCAGCCTGGTGAGCGGGAACGGGTTGGAGGTGACCACGGGCAGCGAGCGCCGATGCGCCGCGTGGACCACGGAGGCCGCGGTCAGGGCCTCGGCGGCGAAGGGGCCGGCCGTGTGCAGCACCTCGGCGACCCCGGGGGCGTTCCCCGGGGTGAGGGCGTCCACCACGGAGATGTCCATGGCCAGCAACGCCTCCAGCACGGGCACGTCCTTGCCGGGAATCTGGGCGAGCGCCGTGGCGAGCGCCGGCGCCGTGGTGACCACGGGCACGATGTAGCCGGCATGGCCGGCGCGGGACCAGATGACGGCGTCGACGTACGGGGAGGTGCGGCGGGCCCAGGCGATGAGAGCGGTGCTGTCCAGCACCCTTCCGATCACGCGGCGTGGGGACGGGTGCGCTCGAACTCGGCGTCGCGTTCGGCGGCGAGCCGGAGCGCGTCGGCCGGGGGCTCGCCGCCCATGATCTCGCGGAGCGTGGCGAGCACCGAGGCGCGTACCTCTTCGGGGTAGTCGCGGCGTTCCTCATCCGGCCGCTGGGTCGCGTGATCGGGGGTCATGCGGTCAGGATACCCGGCGGCCCGCGGCCCTCTCCAGCGAATGGACCGACGAGGGCCAGGTCCTGCGGGGCGAACAGGACCGCGACGAGGGGGGCACGCATCCGTCGAGTGCGGATCGACATCGCATCGAAAGCAGCCCGCGGCATCGTGACGCCGGAACCTCGCGAGGCGCACGCGGCCGGGTTCCGGCATCCCACGCGCCTCGCGTCACCTCTGCCGAGCGAAGGAGTCGCGCATGTCGCCGAAGCCGGAGTCCGTACCCCGGCCGCGGGCGGGCGCCCGGGAGTGGATCGGTCTCGCCGTTCTGACGATGCCGGTGCTTCTCCTGTCGATCGACCTGACCGCCCTGCACCTCGCCCTGCCGCACCTGGCCGCGGATCTCGCCCCGAGCAGCACCCAGCAGCTCTGGATCCTCGACATCTACGGCTTCATGACGGCGGGTCTCCTGATCACCATGGGCACGCTGGGCGATCGCATCGGGCGGCGCAGGCTGCTGCTGGCCGGAGCGGTCGCCTTCGGGGCGGCCTCGGTGGCCGCCGCCTACTCCACCAGTGCCGAGATGCTGATCGTGACGCGGGCCCTGCTGGGCGTGGGCGGCGCCACCTTGATGCCGTCCACCCTGGCGCTGATCAGCAACATGTTCCACGACGCCCGGCAGCGCGGGCTCGCCATCGGCGTGTGGGGGAGCTGCTTCGCCGTCGGTGGCGCGATCGGGCCGGTGGTGAGCGGGCTGATGCTCGAATGGTTCTGGTGGGGTTCGGTGTTCCTGCTGAACGTCCCCGTCATGGCGGTGTTGCTGGTCGCCGGGCCGTTCCTGCTGCCCGAGTTCCGCGATCGGAGGGCGGGCCGCCTGGACGTCCTGAGCGTACTGCTGTCGCTGGCCGCGATCTTGCCGCTCGTCTACGCGCTGAAGACGGGCACGAGGGACGGCTGGCAGCCGTCGGTCGCCGGTGCGCTGCTCGCCGGCACGGCCTGCGGCGTGCTGTTCGCCCGGCGGCAGCGCCGCCTGCCCCATCCTCTGATGGATCTGGCGCTGTTCAGGCACCGGGTCTTCGGGGTGGGCCTGGGCAGCACTCTGTCGGGGCAGCTCGTGCAGGCCGCCTTCATCCTGCTGTTCGCCCAGTACCTGCAGCTTGCGCAGGGGCTCTCGCCCCTCCAGGCCGGACTGTGGATGATGCCGTTCGCGGCGGTCAACGTGGTCGGCTCGATGGGGGCGCCGCTCCTCGCCGCCAGGATCGGGCCGGGACGCACCATCGCCCTCGGACTGGTGGTCATGGCGATCGGCTTGTCGCTGTTCGTCCGGGCACAGGACACACTCGAAACCGGGCTCGCGCCGGCCGTGACAGGCGCGATGCTCATCTCGATCGGCGTGGGGCCGCTGCTCGTCCTCGTGCTCGACCTGATCATCGGGGTGGCGCCGAAGGAGAAGAGCGGCTCGGCGTCGTCCTTGTCGGAGACCTTCTCCGAGGTCGGCATGGCGCTGGGCGTCGCCACCGGGGGCGCGCTGGCCGGCGCGGTCTACCGGTCGGCCGTCGCGGACGACCTGCCGGGCGGCACGCCGGAGCCGGTCGCTGAGGCGGCGCGCGACAGCCTCGCCCGGGCGATGGCCGCGGTGGAGCGCCTGCCCGCCGGCCAGGCGCAGGAGGTACTGCAGGCGGCCAGGGAGGCGTTCGGGACGGGGCTCACCGTCGCCGGATGCGCCGGCATCGTCATCGTGCTCGTGCTGGCGGTCCTCGCCTGGGTGTTCCTCGGCCCCCGCTCCGCTCCCGGCCGGGCCGACGCCGAAGCCCGTTGTGAGGACCGGTGCGTGGAGGGCTCCACGGTGTCATGACCCCGGCGGCCGGACCTCCGGGAGCGCGTCCGCGCCTTCTGCGCGACCGCGGCCGAACTCCTCGTCGAAGGCGGCGGCGCCGATCGCGGCCCTGACGGTGGCGGTGACGCGATCGACGTCACCGCGCTCGGCCGGGGGCAGAGGAGCTCCGGCCGCCTCACGCGCGCCGGCCGCCGCACCCAGAAGCCGGGCGGCTTCCCGGTGGCGCCCGGTCAGGGCGCGGGCACCGGCGAGCCCCTCCAATGCCAGCGCCACCGCGCGGGGATCGCCGGTACGGCGGGCCGCTGCCAACCCCTTCAGGTGCCATCGGCCCGCGGCCTGGCGGTCGCCGCGCAGTTCGGCGGCGAACCCGAGCTCGGCGCAGATCAGCGCCAGGCCGGGCTGCCAGTCGACCTGTCGGCACCACTCGATCCACGGGCGCAGGTGGTGCTCGGCCGCCTCCGGGCGGCCCTGGCGCCTGGCGCTGAGCGCGAGGCCGAGGTCGGCGAACAGCTCGGCGGGCTTGTCGCCCTGCTCCACGGCGGCACGGCGAGCCCTCCGGTGCAGCTCGTCCGCCTGACGGTGGTGCCCGGTGAGCATCGCGACGCGTCCCATCCTGGAGATGATCCCCGGGACGGCGACCGACAGCCCGAGCTCCTCGGCCAGGCCCAGGCTGTCCTCGTTCAGGCGCCTGGCGCGCTCGTAGTCACCGGTGACCTCGGCGAGCACGGTGAGCGATTCCATGGCGTACAACCGGCCCCAGTGGTCGCCCAGCTCGCCGAACATCGCCAGGCTCTGCTCGCCGTGACGGCCCAGAGCCGCCAGGTCGCCCCGGCCGATCGCCTGGGAGGCACGCGTGGCGAGCGCCGCGGCGAGTCCCCAGGTGTCGGCCCGGTCCCGGAACCCGGCCAGGGCGCGCTCGACCAGATCCTCGCTCGCCTCCTGGTCACCCCCGCCGAACAACGCGTAACCGAGAAACCACTGGGCGCGGGCGAGACCGTGCGGGTCGTCGATCGTCTCGAACCGCCGCAGCACGTCCTGGCACTGCGCGACCGGGTCGCCGGCGATGCCGCTCAGCACCATCACACCGCTCTGCCAGGCCGCGACGCGGGCCCTGAGGCCAGGGGGCGCGCCGTCCGCGACGGCCCGTACGCACCCCAGGGACCGCAGGGCCTCGCCCCAGCGTCCGCGCAGGAACCAGTGCCAGGCGAGCGCGTCGGCGAGGCGCAGTGCCACCTCGGCGTGCCCGCCCCGGACGGCGCCGTCCAGGGCGAGCCGCAGGTTGGTGGCCTCCTCGTCCAGGCGGCGCGCCCAGTGGGCCTGGCCGGGGCCGCGCAGCCTGCACGCGGCGTGTTCGGCCAGCTCCAGGTAGTGCAGCGCGTGGAGGCGCCGTCGATCGGCCAGTTCCCCGGCCTCCCGCAGCCGCATGAGGCCGTAGTCGGCGACCGACTCCAGCAGCCGGTACCGGACGTTCCCGCTCTCCTGGTGCACGGCCACCACCAGCGACCGGTCCACCAGCCGCGCCACCAAGCCCGCCACGTCCTCGCCGGGCAGGTCCGGCCCGGCGCAGACCGCCTCGGCGGCCTCCAGCGTGAACCCCTCGCCGAAGACCGCGAGCCGGGACAGCAGCGCCCGCTCCGCCGTGTCGAGCAGGTTCCAGCTCCAGTCGATCACGGCCTGGAGGGTCCGCTGCCGCGGGGGTGCTCCCCGCCGTCCCCAGCCGAGCAGGCGGAACCGGTCATCCAGCCGGGCGAGCACGCCGCGCACCCCGAAGGCCCGCACCCGGGTCGCGGCCAGTTCGAGCGCCAGCGGGACTCCGTCGAGCCGCCGGCAGAGCGTGGCGACGTCGCCGGCGTTGCCCTCGTCCACGGTGAACCCCGGGACGGCCGCCGCCGCGCGCTGCGCGAAGAGCCGTGCGGCGGCGTACGTCATGACCCTCTCCGGAGCGGCGCCGGCCCCGGCGTCCGGCACGTCGAGCGGGGGGACGGGCCAGACGACCTCTCCGGCGTGTCCGAGCGGCTCCCGGCTGGTCGCGAGCACGCGCACGTCCGGTGCGCCTCGCAGCACCTCTCCCACGAGCTCGGCCGTCTGCTCCACGACGTGCTCGCAGTTGTCCAGAAGCAGCAGCATCTGGCGCCCGCGCAGCGCCGTGACCAGCCGCTCGACCCCGTCGCGCCGGAGCGCGGAGCGGCCCACCGGGGCCGGCGCCACGTCGTCGCGCAGGTTGAGGGCGGCCGCGACCGCCTCGGCGGGCGGGAACTCGGCGCCGGCCTCGGCGGCCCGGTGGCCCGCCAGCTCGACCATCCACACGCCGTCGCGATAGGAGCCCACCAGTCGCCGTGCCGTCTCCACGGCGAGCCGTGTCTTGCCCACGCCTCCGGAGCCGGTGAGGGTGACGAGTCTGGCCTTCCCCACCAACTCGCCGATCGCGGCCACGGCGTCGTCTCTGCCGATCAACTCGGTCACCGGCGCCGGCAGGTTGGTCGCGGGCACCGCCGCTCCCGCCGCGACACGCACCGGCGGGCCGGCGCGCTGCTCCAGTATCTCCTGGTGGAGTGCGACGAGCTCGGGAGCGGGATCGACACCGAGCTGCTCGCGGAGATGCCGGCGCAGCTCGTGGAAGCCGGCCAGGGCCTCGCTCTGCCGTCCCATGGCGTACAGGGCGCGCATGTGCGCGGCGCGCAGCCGCTCCCGCGTGGGATGCCGGGCCACCAGCTCGGCCAGGTCGCCGAGGGCCTGGCCGTGTTCGCCGGCCTCCAGGCGGGCCTCCGCCAGATCCTCCAGAGCCAGCAGCCGCTCCTCCTCCAGGCGGGCGATCTCCGCCCGCGCGAACCCGTCCTCGGCGAAATCGGCGTAGGCCGGGCCGCGCCACAACGTCAGAGCCTCGCCCAGCAGCCGCGTCCGGGCACGCGGGTCCGCGGTCTCACGGGCCCGGCCGACCTTGTCGTGGAAGACGCAGGCGTCGATCGCCCGATCGGCCGGCCGCAGCAGGTATCCGGGCGGGCGCGACTCCACCAGCTCGCGGGCGCCGGGCTCCGCGCCCTCCAGGGCGCGTCTCAACTGCCAGACCTTGCGGTGCAACGCCGGTATGGGCCGGTCCGGCGGGTCGTCCCCCCAGATGTGCTCGGCCAGGCGGCCGGCCGACACCGGACGCCCCCGGTTCGCGAGCAGGACGGCGAGCAGGGTTCGGACCTTGGCCTCGGGCACGTGGACGGGCGTGCCCCCATCGGTGTGCACCACGACCGGACCGAGAACCCCGAACAACACATGATCAGCGTATCCGGCCGTGCCTCGGCTTCCGGGCGGCCCGGCGGCCTGGCGGTCCGGGACGACGGGGCCGGCGGCGGGTGCCGACGCCGGAGCGGCACGTCAACGGCGCCGCCGGCCGGCGGCGTTGGGCACCGGATTTCGCGCGGCTTCCCCTCCCGCCGTGATGGCATTGATCCTAAACTCGCCACGACGAGGGGAGCGGTGACTATGTCGCGCGTGGTGAGGTACAGCGTCGGCCCCGACACGACGGTCCAGTTCGAGATCGAGCCGCTCGCGGGCTACCAGCCGGCTGGGGCGGCAGAGGTCGTCGGCGAGATCAAGACGGCGGTGGAGCCCGCGGTGCGGGCCGCCCAGGTCGTACTGGAGAAGGTGCGCGACATCGGGCCGAAGCAGGTCGAGGTCAAGTTCGGGATCAAGGTCAGCGGGACCGCGAACTGGCTCGTCGCCAAGGCCGCCACCGAGGGCAACTTCGAGATCACCCTCACGTGGGAGCCCGGCGCCGCCGGCGAGGCCGGGCCTCCTGTGGCATGATCCCGGGGCCGGGCACCGAATCGTGGATCGCCGCCGTCCACCGCACCGAGCACGACCACGAACCGCTCGGCGCCGCCGTGGTGATCGACAGCCGGCGTGCGCTGACCGCCGCGCACGTCGTCGCGCGCCATGGCGTGGACGCGACGCCGGTGTGGCTGGCGTTCCCGAAGGCCGAGTCCGGCCGTCCGGTGCGGCGGCGTGCCTCGATCACGCTGCCCGGCGGGCCGCAGACGACGGATCTGGCGCTCCTCTCCATGGACGAGGACGCGCCGGCGGGGGTGCGCCCGGCGCCGCTGCGCCTTCCCCGGCCCGCCGACCTGGTCGGCCGATCGTGGTGGGCGTTCGGCTTCCCCGGCGGTGATCCGCTCGGCGACGTCACCAGCGGCAAGGTGGACGCCTCGCTCGGCTACGGCTGGATCAGGCTGGCGACGAGCGCGCCGTACCCGCTCGCCCAGGGCTACAGCGGCGCCGGGCTGTGGTCGCCCGACTACGAGGCCGTGGTGGGGGTCGTCGGCCAGGCGCATTCCGACGGCGGCGGCCGGGCGATCAGCCTGCACCAGGCCGACCTGTGCTTCCCGGAGGAGAAGCTGCGTTCCCTGGTCGAGAACTGGTCGGCCGAGCAGGCGGGCCGGCTGGCGCTGGCGTCCTGGGGATGGAGCCTGGACACCGACCCCGAGGGCGTACGCCACTGGCGGCCCAGGGCGCGCGGGGTCACGGTGGACTCCGAGCGCGGCTATCGGTTCCGCGGCCGGACCGCCGCGTTGACCACCATCGTGAACTGGCTCGGACGCGCCCGGCCCGACCGGCGCGCCCTCGTGGTGACCGGCTCGCCGGGCGTGGGCAAGTCGGCGGTGCTCGGCCGGATCGTGACCACGGCCGACGCCGGGATCCGCGACGAGCTTCCCGAGGACGACGAGGCGGTGCGCGCCCCCGTCGGATCGGTGGCGTGCGCGGTGCACGCCAAGGGCAAGACGGCCCTGGACGTGGCCCGCGAGATCGCCCGCGCGGCGTCCGCCGCACTGCCGGAGGACGTCGATGACCTGGAACGGGCGCTCCAGGCCGTGCTGCCCGAGCGGAGCCGGCGGTTCAACGTGGTCATCGACGCGCTCGACGAGGTCACCTCGCCGACCGAGGCCAGAACGATCATCACCCATGTGGTGCTGCCCATCGTCGAGACGTGCGCGGAGCTGGGCGCCCAGGTCGTGATCGCGACGCGGCGCAGGGACGACGGCGGGGACCTGCTGGGCGTGTTCAGCGGCGCGGCGTCCATCGTCGATCTGGACGAGCCGGCCTACTTCGCCCGCGAGGACCTGGTGGAGTACGCCATGGCCACGCTCCGGCTGGTCGGCGACGAGCGCCCGGACAATCCGTATCAGCCCGAGCAGGTCGCCCGGCCGGTCGCGGAGGCCATCGCGGCGCGGTCGGAACGCAACTTCCTCATCGCCGGCCTGGTGGCGCGTACGCACGGCATGCACGACCAGCGGCCCGTCGAGGCGGCCTCGCTCTCGTTCACCGCGACGGTCGAGGAGGCGCTGCGCAACTACGTCAGCCGCCTGCCCAACGTGGACGCGCTCCCCGCCTCCTCCGTGCTCACCGCCCTGGCGTTCGCCGAGTCGCCGGGTTTCGACCTGGACCTGTGGCGCCTGGCGATCCTCGCGCTCGACGGCGCCTCGACGACCACCGGTCAGCTCGCGCGCTTCGCGCGGTCGTCGGCCGCCAACTTCCTGGTGGAATCGACCTTCGGCGAGCACGGCGGCGTCTACCGGCTGTTCCACCAGGCGCTGAACGACGCCCTGCGCGCCGCGCGGTCCCCGGTGCGGCCCCGCGCCCAGGACGAGGGGGCGCTCGCGCGGGCGTTCCTGAGCCACGCCCACAAGATCACCTGGGAGCACGCGCCGCCGTACCTGCTGCGCTCGCTGGCCGGCCACGCGGCGCGCGGCGGCGTGCTGGAGGAACTGCTGACCGACGCGGAGTATCTGCTCCACGCCGACCTGCATCACCTCGCGTCGTACGCGATCCGGGCCTCCTCGCCCTACGTGCGCGCACGGGGGCGGCTGATCCAGCTCACGCCCAGCGCGCAGGAGGCGCCGCCGCACGTGCGGGCCGCCCTGTTCAGCGTCACCTCGGCCGTCGCCCGCCTGGACGTCGAGATCCCCGATCCGGGACGCCCGGCCCCGTACCGGGCCGCGTGGGCGACGGTCATGCCACGCGCCGACGAGGCCGTGCTGGAGGGGCACACGGGCACGGTCAACGACGTGTGCGCCTTCACCCTCGGCGGCCGTACGTTGCTGGCCAGCGCGGGCGCGGATCGTGCCGTGCGGATCTGGAACCCGGCCGACGGCCAGGCGGAGCGGGTCATGACCGGCCACACGGCGGGAGTGACGAAGGTGCGCGCCTTCGCCCTGGACGGCCGCCTCCTGCTGGCCACCGCGAGCGAGGACGGGACGATCCGGATCTGGGACCCCGCGACGGGTCTCGCGGAACGCACCCTGGCCGGGCACACCGGGCCGGTGACCGACGTGTGCGCCTTCACCGTCGAAGGCCGCACGCTGCTGGCCTCCACCGGCGGCGACGGAAGCGTACGCGTGTGGGACCCCGCCCTCGGCCGCGTCGAGCGCCACTTGTCCGGCCACAGAGGGGGCGCCACCGCCGTGTGCGTCCTGGCCAAGGACCTGCGCACGGTGGTGGCCACGACCGGCGAGGACGGCGCCGTCCGGATCTGGGACCCGGGCAGACGCCGCCGGCCGACGGTGTTGATGCGCGATGCCGGCCGGTCCACCTCGATGTGCGCGGTCACCCTGAACGGGCAGGTCACCCTCGCCATCGCCGGCCTGAACGGCCTCAGGATCGACTTCCCCAACAGGCCGGACCTCCGGTGGGTGCAACCGGGCGCCTTCACGCACGTCACCGCCTTCACCGGCGCGGGCGGGCCGCGGCTGGCCACGACCGGGCCCGACCAGACCCTGCGGATCTGGGACACCCGCACCCGGAAGATCGAGCGCACGCTCGTCGGCCACACCGGCACCGTCACCGCTTCGTGCGCCTTCACCCTGGGCGAGCGGCGGCTCCTGGCCACCGCCAGCGCCGATCACACGGTACGGATCTGGGACCCGGCGGTCGATGGGTTCGAGCAGGGGGAGGGGAGCGGCCACGGCCGGGTGACCGGCCTGGGCGCGATCGTCGTGGGCGGGCGCGAGCGCGTGGTCTCGGTGGTCGATGACTCCGTCATCAGCGTCCGCGACGCCGTCACAGGCGAGGAGCGGCAGACGATAGGCATCATCCGGGGCTCGGCGAACGCCGTGTGCGCGGTCGGCCTGTGGTCGGAGCCGGTGATCGCGACCGCGGGAGACGACGGGTTCATCCGCCTGTGGGACCCGTCGTCGGGAGGTCGCCGCACCACCCTGATCAGCCGAGCGGGGCGCGTGACCGCCATGTGCGCGGTCACCCTCGGCGATGCCGCGCTCATAGCCGCCGTCGGCGACGACGGGGTGATCCGGCTGTGGGACCCGGTGACAGGGCGGGTCAAGGACTCGCTCAGGGGCGGGAGCAATCCGATCCTCGCCGCCGTCATGCGGTTCACCTCCGGTAGGCGTCCTACGGGCGCCTTCCTGACGGGTACGCGTGCCATGTGCGCGGTGCGGCATGACGGCCGCACGTGGCTCGCGGCCACCGGCGACGAGCACACCGTGCTGCTGTGGAGCCCGAAGACGAGGGAACTGCGGCGGATCGCGGCCGACGGCGCGCGGAAGGCGACCGGTCTGGACGCGTTCACGCTGAACGGGAACGCCCAACTCGCGATCGTCGGCCCGACCCCGGTCGTCTCCCTCGTGGACCTGGCCGCCGGCCGCATCAGGGGGACGTTGACCGGCCACACCGGCCGGGTGGAGGGCGTCTGCTCCTTCGTCCACGCCGGCCGTGCCCTTCTGGCCACGGCGAGCATCGACCGGACCGTACGCGTCTGGGACGCCGCCAGCGGCGCCTGCGAGATGACCATCCCCGTCCACGACCCGGCGACCAGGTGCGCGTGGATCGGCGACAGGCTCGTGATCGGCCTGGAGACCGGCATCCTGGCGGTACGCCTGAACGTGCAGCCCGCCACCTGAGCTCGCCCGGCGCCCCCGCCCCCCGCCCTTCCGGCCTGACCGTGTGCGCGGGGCCTTCGACGTGCTGACGAAGGTGGCGGATCTTCCGGTGCCGGGCGGGGCGACGTGGGGGTCCGGGGGCGGGGGAGTGGCGCAATCCGACCGTTATCCTATTTTCCCTACCAGATAGATAGGCTTACATCGGCCGAGGTCAGGGAGGTGGACATGGCGGATGTGGCGGAGGACAGGCGGCCCCGGGCGGCTCGGGCCCGGCAGGTGGCGGATGTCCTGCGGGGGGAGATCGTGCGCGGGCGGTTCCGGGGCGGGCGGTTGCCGCACGAGGCGGCGCTGGCGCGCGAGTACGGCGCCTCCCGCAACACCGTACGCGAGGCGCTGGGGCTGTTGCGCGACGAAGGGCTCGTGGAGCGGTGCCCGGGGGTCGGGACCACGGCCGGGGCGGGGAAGTACCCGCACGGGCTGCACCGGCTGCTCGGGCTGGCCGAGACGCTGCACGAGCACGGCGAGGTCACCAACGAGGTGCGCGCGATGAGCCTGGTCGAGCCGCCCGCCGCCGTCCGGGACCGTCTGGGGCTCGGGACGGGGGAGCGGGTGGTGTACCTGGAGCGGCTGCGGCGGCTCAACGGGCTGCCGCTCTCCCTGGACCTCACCTACCTCGCGCGCGAGGCCGGTGAGCCGCTGTTCGATGAGGACCTGGAGCGCAACGACATCTTCGTGCTGCTGGAACGGGTCACCGGCCGGCCGCTGGGCGTCGCGGAGGTGACGCTGGAGGCGGTCAACGCCGACCCGCACACCGCCGCCGTGCTGGACGTGCCGCGCGGCGCCGCGCTGCTCATGGTCGAGCGGCTCACCCACCTGTCCGACGGGCGCCCGGTGGACCTGGAGTTCATCCGGTTCCGCGGCGACCGGCTCACCATGCGCGGCCACCTGCGCCGCCACCAAGACGGCCGAGAGGAGTAGCACCGAGATGGCCCTGGTCAACCAGCGGGTCGAGGTCCCGGTGACCATCGACGAGGCGCTGTGCATCGACGGGTGCACGTTGTGCGTCGAGGCGTGCCCGCTCGACTCGCTGGCGATCAGCGAGGAGACCGGCAAGGCGTACATGCACGTGGACGAGTGCTGGTACTGCGGCCCGTGCGCCGCCCGCTGTCCCGTGGACGCGGTCACGATCAACATCCCCTACCTGCTGCGATGAGGACCCCCAGATGAGGACCCCCATGCGTACGCTGAGCGCCGCCGCCGCCCTGCTGACGGCGCTCACCGGATGCTCGCTGTCCGGCGCCGCCGAGAGCGGCGGCACGACCACCGTGGTCATCGGCTACCAGTCCAAGACCATCAACACCGTGACCGCCGGCACGCTGCTGCGCTCGCTCGGCTACCTGGAGAAGCGGCTCGGCCCGAAGTACCGGGTGGAGTGGCAGGACCACGACACCGGCGCGCCGATCACCGCCAAGATGGTCGCCGGGAAGATCGACATCGGCTCGATGGGCGACTACCCGCTGCTGATCAACGCCGCGCGCACCCAGGCGGCCGAGACGGCCAGGACCGAGCTGATCTCGATCACCGGCTACAACCTGCGCGGCGGCCTGAACATGGTCGTGGTGCCGCCCGCGTCGCCGGCCAAGACGCTGGCCGACCTCAAGGGCACGAAGATCTCGGCCAGCGCCGGTTCGGCCGGGCACGGCACGCTGGTGCAGGCGCTGGAGAAGGCCGGGCTCGACCCCGCCACCGACGTCCAGATCGTCAACCACCAGCCGCCGGTTGGCGCCTCGCAGCTCGAATCCGGCGGCGTGCAGGGCTACGCCCAGTTCGTGGCCTGGCCGGGGCTGCTGGCCTTCCAGGGCAAGGGCCGGCTCCTGTACGACGGGTCGGCGCTCGGCGTGCCGACCTTCCACGGCGTGGTCGTGCGCCGCGCGTACGCGGCCGAGCACCCCGAGGTCGTGGACGCCTTCCTGCGCGCCCAGATCGACGCCACGAAGTACCTGCACGAGCACCCGCTGGAGGCCGCCGAGTCGGTGGCGAAGACGACCGGCCTGCCGGGCGAGGTGGTCTACCTCTACAACGGGCCCGGCGGCATCTCCACCTTCGACGTGACGCTGAAGCAGCCGCTGCGCGCGGCGCACGAGCACGACGTGCCGTACCTCAAGCGGATCGGCGACGGATTCTCCGGGGTGGACCTGGACAGGTTCGTCAACGACTCCTACCTGCGCAAGGCGTACGGCCCCGGCTACGACGCCGACGCGGCGAGCACGGTCAACCGGGCGGCCGTCACCGGCCGCGACCCGGTGTGCGGCGAGCAGGTGACCGACCCGCGCACCGCCTCGGAGCTGTGGGTCTCCGGCGCCACCACCCGGCCCGCCGCCACCCCGACCTGCCTGCTGCGGCAGGTCGCGGCAGAGAAGGGGCCGGTGCGGGCGGCGTACGTGCCCGACACCACGACCGGCACCCGCTGGTTCGCCGACAAGGCGGTGTGGCTGCACGACCCCGAGGGGGAGGCGAACGCCCGCTTCCTGCCCTTCACCACCCAGGACGGCGCCGACGCCTACCGCGCCGAGCACCCGCGCACCGAGCCGGTCTCCTACCAGGAGGCGGTCAAGGCCGCCACGGCGGCGGGGGCGGCGCGATGAGCGGCCAGCGAGCGGGCGGGCGCGCGGCGCGCGGAAAGGCGGGGCCGGCATGAGCGGCCTCGCGCAGAAGAGCCGGGTCACGCTCGCGCCGCCGCCGCCCGCCGCGACCGGCGCCGGGCGCCCGGGACGGCGGCACCGCGGCCGGGTCGTCCGGCTGCTCTCGCTGCTCGCCGCGGCCGGGCTGTGGCAGCTCCTCACCGTGACCGACGCCCGGATCTGGCTCAGGTTCGACCGGCTGCCCTCGCTGGACGAGATCGGCGCGGAGCTGGCGCGGCAGCTCGGCACCCAGGTCTACTACCTCGACCTGGCGCAGAGCCTGATCCGCATCCTCACCGGGTTCGGCCTGGCCGCCGTGGCCGGGGTCGCGACCGGGGTGCTGATCGGCCGCTCGCGCACCGCGCGCGACGTGCTCACGCCGCTGCTGGAGGCGGTGCGGCCGATCCCGGCCATCGCGCTGGTGCCGATCGCGATCCTGCTGTTCCCCTCCGACGAGCAGGGCATCGTGTTCATCACCTTCGCCGCCGCGTTCTTCCCGATCATGGTCAGCACCCGGCACGCCGTGCGCGCGCTGCCCACGCTGTGGGAGGAGGCCGTGCTCACCCTCGGCGGCACCCGCCTGCACGTGCTGGTGAACGTGGTGCTGCCGGGCGCGCTGCCCGGGGTGTTCGGCGGGCTGTCCATCGGCATGGGCGTGTCCTGGATCTGCGTCATCTCCGCCGAGATGATCTCCGGCGACCTCGGGGTGGGCTACCGCACCTGGCAGGCGTACACGCTGGTGGACTACCCGGCGACGGTCGTCGGCATGGTCACGATCGGCGTGCTCGGCTGGCTCACCTCGGCGCTGATCGAGCTGGCCGGGCGGCGGGCCACCCGGTGGCTGCCGCGGGCGGAAGGGAGCGGCGCATGAGCGCGGCCGGGCTGGCGCTCAGGCTCGACGGCGCGGGCCTGGGGTACGGCGGCGGCGCCGTGCTCAGCGGGGTGGACCTGGAGGTGACGCCGGGCGAGATCCTGGTCGTGGTGGGCGCGTCCGGATCGGGCAAGTCCACGCTGCTGCGGGCCCTGGCCGGGCTGCTGCGGCCGCACGCCGGGCGCGTCCTGGCCGACGGCGCCGAGGTGACCGGGCCGTCCCCCGACCGGGCCATGATCTTCCAGGAGGACGGGCTGCTGCCGTGGCGCTCGGTGCGCCGCAACGTCGAACTGCCCCTGGGCATCCGCAAGGTGGCCAGGGCCGAGCGCAGGCGGGCCGCCGAGGAGTGGATCGGCCGCGTCGGCCTGGCGGGGTACGAGGACCGGCTGCCCCGCGAGCTGTCCGGCGGCATGCGGCAGCGGGTGCAGCTCGCCCGCGCCCTGGCCGGCGCGCCGCGCGCGGTCCTGATGGACGAGCCGTTCGGCGCGCTGGACGCGCAGACCCGCGCCGAGATGCAGCGGCTGCTGCTCGACGTGCTGCGCGACACCGCCGCCACCGTCGTGTTCGTCACCCATGACGTGGACGAGGCCCTGCTGCTCGGGCACCGGATCGTGGTGCTCGGCCGCGACGGCGTACGCACGCTCGCCGGGGCCACCCGCGAGCAGATCGTGAAGGAGCTGTAGATGGACGTCCCCCCGATCGAGGACCGGCTGCGCCTGGAGTGCGAGGTGCTGGTCGTCGGCGGCGGCACCGC
Source organism: Thermocatellispora tengchongensis (assembly GCF_014202315.1). Classification (GTDB taxonomy): domain Bacteria; phylum Actinomycetota; class Actinomycetes; order Streptosporangiales; family Streptosporangiaceae; genus Thermocatellispora; species Thermocatellispora tengchongensis. The sequence continues at coordinate 35,669 of NZ_JACHGN010000037.1, forward strand.
GGGCACGATGGCCGCGATCACCGCCGCCGAGCGCGGAGCGCGGGTGCTGCTGCTGGAGAAGGCGCACGTACGCCACAGCGGCGCGCTCGCCATGGGCATGGACGGCGTCAACAACGCCGTCATCCCCGGCAAGGCCACGCCGGAGGACTACGTCGCCGAGATCACCCGCGCCAACGACGGCGTGGTGAACCAGAAGACGATCTACCAGACGGCCACCCGCGGCCACGAGATGGTGCGCAGGCTGGAGCGCTACGGCGTGAAGTTCGAAAAGGACGAGCACGGCGAGTACGCCGTGCGCCGGGTGCACCGCTCGGGCAGCTACGTGCTGCCGATGCCCGAGGGCAAGGACGTCAAGAAGGTGCTGTACCGGGTCCTGCGCCGGCGGGAGATCCGCGAGCGGGTGCGGATCGAGAACCGGGTCATGCCGGTGCGGGTGCTCACCTCCGGCGGGCGGGCCGTGGGCGTGGCCGGGTTCGACACCCGCAGCGGGCGTTTCGTCACCGTCGCGGCCGGCGCGGTGATCCTGGCCACCGGCGCCTGCGGCCGGCTCGGCCTACCCGCCAGCGGCTACCTGTACGGCACCTACGAGAACCCCACGAACGCGGGCGACGGCTACGCGATGGCCCTGCACGCCGGGGCCGAGCTGAGCGGCATCGAGTGCTTCCAGATCAACCCGCTGATCAAGGACTACAACGGCCCCGCCTGCGCCTACGTCGCCAACCCGTTCGGCGGCTACCAGGTCAACAACCGGGGCGAGCGGTTCGTGGACTCCGACTACTGGTCGGGCCAGATGATGGCCGAGGTGTCCCGCGAGATCGCCTCCGCGCGGGGGCCGATCTACCTCAAGCTGTCGCACCTGCCCGACGAGACGGTGGCGGCCGTGGAGGCCATCCTGCACACCACCGAGCGCCCCACCAGGGGAACGTTCCACGCCGGGCGCGGGCACGACTACCGTACGCACGACGTGGAGATGCACATCTCCGAGATCGGTCTGTGCGGCGGCCACTCCGCCTCGGGGGTGTGGGTGGACGAGAACGGCGCCACCACGGTCCCCGGCCTGTACGCCGCGGGCGACCTGGCCTGCGTGCCGCACAACTACATGATCGGCGCCTTCGTCTTCGGCGACCTCGCCGGCGCGCACGCCGCCGCCCACCACGCCGTACCGGGGGACGAGCTGCCCGAGGACCAGGTGGCCGCCGCGCACGACCTGGTCTACCGGCCGCTGCGCAACCCCGACGGGCCGCCGCAGCAGCAGGTGGAGTACAAGCTGCGCCGCTTCGTCAACGACTACGTGGCCCCGCCCAAGACCGCCGCCAAGCTGGAGATCGCGCTGGAGTCCTTCGAGCGGATGCGCGCCGAGATCGCCGCCATGGGCGCGCGCACCCCGCACGAGCTGATGCGCTGCGCCGAGGTGGACTTCATCCGCGACTGCGCCGAGATGGCGGCCCGCTCGTCGCTGGTGCGCACCGAGAGCCGCTGGGGCCTCTACCACGACCGGGCCGACCTGCCCGAGCGCGACGACAGCGAGTGGCTGTTCCACCTGAACCTGCGCCGCACCCCCGACGGCGGGATGGAGTTCGTCAAGCGGCCGGTCGAGCCGTACCTCGTGCCCGTCCCCGAGTTCACCCCCGACCCGGCCGCCGAACCCGTGCTCGTCGCGGCCCACGCCCCCGCGGCGGTCACCCGCGTGGCCGCCAAGGCCGCGGACCGGGCCGCCGTGGGCCGGTCGCCGCGCATCCTGGAGCTCAACCGCCTCGCCGAGGAGCAGCCGGACCTGGACCGGCTGGCCCCCTACCTCGCCGACGAGGACCCCAAGGTCCGCCGCGCGGCCATCGCCGCGCTCACCGAGACGGTCCCCGAGGGCGCGGCGGCGGCGCTGGCCTCGGCGCTGGCCGACCCGCACGGCACGGTGCGCCGCGCCGCCGCGGCGGGGCTGCGCGAGCTGGTCGAGGTCCTGCCCGCCACCCCCGAGCTGGCCGCGGCGCTGGCGGAGCGGGCGGCGAGCCCCGACGCCGTCGTCCGCGCCACCGTCCTGGACGTGCTGCGCGCGCTGCGGCTCGGCACGACCGCCGCCTTCGCGGCCGGCCTGCGCGACCCCGACCACCGGGTCCGCATCGAGGCCATCCGCGGGCTGGTCTCGCTGGACGAGCCGGACCCGGTGGCGGGCGCCGCCGCCGACGCCTCCAGGGAGGTGCGGGTGGCGGCGGCGCGCGGTCTCGGCGCCATCGGCAAGCCCTCCCCGGCCCTGCGCGTCCTGGCCGCCGACCCCGACCCGCTCGTACGCGCCGCCGCCCTGGAGTCCTCCGCCGCCACCGGCGCCCCGCTGGAGGCCGAGGCCGTCGAGGCCGTCCACGACCCGGCCTGGCAGGTGCGCGTGGGCGCCGCCCGCTGCCTCGCCGCCGCGGGCCCGGACGTGGCGGTCGCCCCGCTCCTCACCGCCCTGGCCGATCCGAACCTGGACGTCCGCAAGGCCGCCGTCCTGGCGCTGGCCCCCAGGTCCGCGATCCCCGAGGTCGCCGCGGCCCTGCGCGCCGCCCTCGCCGACCCCGACGCCGACGTCCGCGCGTACGCCCGCCGCGCCCTGGCGGCGTGACGCGCGCCCCGGCCGTCACCCGGGGCCGAGCCCGATCGCGGGCAGGATGGCCTGGTCGACGATGTCGGCGAGGTCGTCGTCGGCCGGGAGCCGCCCGGTGTCGAACATCCGTTTGATGACCAGCGCCTCGCCGATGTCGGCCACGACCGGGGTGAGCAGGCGGGCCGGGAAGTGGCCGTGCTCGGCGTAGTGCCGCAGGACGGTGCGGGTGAAGGTGCCGCCCCGGCCGGCGAAGACCTTCTCGTACAGGGCCTTGGAGACCTCGGGGCGCCGCTGGGGATCGGTGAGGATCGCGGCCACCGCGCGCCCCGCCGGGCTGAGCATCCAGTCCACCATGAGCCGCAGCGACCGGATCAGGTCGCCGCGCAGGTCGTCGGCGCCGGGGGTCGGCTCCTCCACGGGGTGGGCGTGGTAGAGCGCGTCGAGCAGCACCTCGACCGGGTCGGACCAGCGCCGGTAGAGCGTGGTCCGCGGCGTCGCGGCCCGCCTGCCGATGCCCTCCATGGTCAGCCGCCCGACCCCTACCTCCGCCACCTCCTCCAGCACGGCGGCGTGGATCGCCTTGATCAGCTCTTCTCCGCGCCGCCGGGTCCGCCCGCCCTGACCGTCCATCACCGTTCCCTTGCTTAGATACGCGGTTGTAGCTTACCTTGAGCACAAGCTACAGTCGTGTATCTAAACGCGGGGAGACCCATGTCCATCGCCCATCCCACCCAACCGGCCCGGCCGCCCGCGGCGGCCGGGCCCGGCGCGGTGCCGCTCAGCCGGCGCGCCCCGGCCCCCGACCTGGCCCGCGGCGTGATGCTGCTGCTCATCGCGGTGGCGCACGCGCACATGTACCTGTCCGGCCACCCCGTGGGCTTCCGCGGATACGCCCTGGACGGCGGCCCCCTCGACCGGCTGGTCGCCGGGGTCCAGATCCTCCTGGTGGACGGGCGCGCGCTGCCCATGTTCGCCGCCCTGTTCGGCTACGGCCTGGTCCGCCTCGCCGACCGGCAGGCCGAGGCGGGCCGCTCCTGGCCCCAGGTCCGCCGCGTGCTGCGCGCCAGGAGCCTGTGGCTGCTGGCCTTCGGGTTCTGCCACGCGCTGCTGCTGTTCTTCGGCGACATCCTCGGCGCGTACGGCCTGATCGGGCTGATCCTCGTCGGGTTCATCCGCCGCGGCGACCGCGCCCTGCTGCGCGCCGCCGCCGCCGGGCTCGTCCTGCACGTCGCCGTGGTCGCCCTGCTCGGGGTGCTGACGGTCTCCGCCGAGAAGGGCGACACCCCCGCCGCGATGGCCGACCCGGTCGCGGCGCTGGTGGCGCGCCTGGTCGGCTGGAGTGCGATGACCCCGACCTTCTTCGCGGTGAGCGTCGTGCCGGCCTTCCTGCTCGGCATCTGGGCGGCCCGGCGCCGGCTGCTCGACGACCCCGGCGCGCACCGGCCGCTGCTGTCCCGGGTGGCCGTGCTCGGCGCCGCCGTGGCGGTCATCGGCGGCCTGCCGCTCACGCTCATCGACACCGCCCTGTGGTCCCCGCCCACCGCGATCTCGGTGCCGGCGTACGCGCTGCACAGCGTGACCGGCATCGCCGGCGGCCTGGCATACGCCGCGATGATGGGCCTGCTCGCCGACCGGCTGCACCGCCCGTCCGCCGCCCCGTCCCCGCTCGCCGCCCGCGCCACCGCCGCCCTGGCAGCCTGCGGCCAGTGGTCGCTGACGTGCTACCTGCTGCAGTCGGTCGCGTTCGTCGCGATCTTCGCCCCGTACGCCGGCGGCCTGGGCACCCGCGTCGGCGACGCCGCCGCCTCCGGCATCGCCGTCCTCACCTGGCTGGCCACCGTGCTCCTGGCCGCCCTCCTGTCCCGCGCCGGCCGCAGAGGCCCGGCCGAAGCCGCCCTCCGCCGCCTCACCTACCGCCGGTGACCCCGGCCGCGTGAGCCGGCCACCCGCCCACGCCCGCAGCCCAGGGCCGTCGCACGGGTCTCCTGACCCCGGCGAGCGCCGCACGTTTCCGCACCCCCTCCCCGGTGTATGTGCCATTTGTGCTGGTGAACCGGTACGAGCAGGGAGGGGGCGCCATGATCGTGGTAGGTACGGACGGCTCGCGCGCCGGACTGCGTGCCGTGGAGTGGGCGGCGCGGGAGGCCATGCTGCACCGGGTGACCCTGCGCGTCGTGCACGCCATGCCCGCCTGGGCGCACGGCATGCGGGAGGAGGGCAGGTACGCCGAGGTCGGCCGGTGGATGCGCGACAACGCCGCCGCCGTGGTGTCCGAGGCCGTGACCGCCGCCCACGCGGCGGAGCCGGAGGCCGACGTGTCGTCCGCGGTCGTCCCGGGAGACCCGCGCTCCGCACTGATCGAGGCGTCCCGTGACGCCGAACTGCTCGTGGTGGGCAACCACGGCCTGGGCGGCTTCCGGGGCCTGCTCGTCGGGTCGGCCGCGCTGGGCGTGGCCGCGCACGCCGCCTGCGACGTCGCCGTCGTCCGCGAGCTGCCCTCTCCGGTTCGGCGCGAGGTCGTGGCCGCGGTGGACGGCTCGCCGCGCAGCGACGCCGTCCTCGCCCGCGCCTTCGCCGAGGCGGACCTGCGCGGCGCGGGGCTGCACATCGTCCACGCCCGGGCCCGGGGCGGCCCGGCACGCTCCGGGGAGGACCGGATCGCCCGGATGCTGAGCGAGATCACGGCGGGCTGGCGGGAGCGCTACCCGGACCTCAAACCGGTGGAGCGGGTCGTGACCGGGCACCCCGTGGACGTGCTCCGCGACGCCTGCGCGGACGCCGAACTGCTGGTCGTCGGCTCGCACGGCTACGGCGACTTCCGGGCCCTCGTCCTCGGCTCGGTCAGCCACGCCATGCTGCACCACGCCCCGTGCCCCGTGATCGTGACCCGGGCCCGCACGAACGGCACCTCCTGACGCTGTCGTCATCGGGACCGGGCGGGCCGCCGATCACCCGTCGGTGAGCTCCGCCGAGTGCAGCAGCTCGCGGGCCAGCCGCGCGTCCTGCACCCGATCGTCCGCACCGGAATCGGCCTCCAAGGCGCGGACCAGCACCAGATCGACCTCGGCCAGCGCGCGGACCCGCCGTTCCAGCTCCGCGAGGCGGGCCTTCAGCAGGCTGAGCTCGCCCTCAAGCGGACGGCTCTTGATGGCTCGGACCATCGCAGCTCACCTCCACCGAGCGTCCTGCCGCTCCCACAGTGCCCCGATCGCCCCCCCACCACCAGGGCCCTCCGTCCCGCCCCCACCCCGACCTTCGCCTCTGGAAGATGCGGGTTTCGGGGATGCGGATTGCGGGGCGCAACCTTCGGAGCCCCGGACCTCGAAGGGCGCGGGCCCTCCGACAGGCGCTTGCATCTCCGGGCCGCCGCGGCGGACGGGCCCACGCCGGTGGGGGGCGCGCGGCGGGCGGAGGCGGCTGAGCGCCTCTATAGGGATTGCCCGTCGCCTGGGGGTGGCCGGCCACCTGGGGATGGCCGGTCGCTCGGAGGCCATGACGGTCGGCAACCGGGGCGCCGCCGATCACCCGCGCACCCGCATCGCCACCACGCACCCCGCCGACCCGCGTCGACTCGCCGACCGCCGCCGCCGGCTCCACCGCGGCGTCCCCGTGACCGGGTGGCCGGTTGCTCGGGGTTGCCGGTTGCTAGGAGGATGCCGGCCGCTCGGGGGTCGCCCGTCGCGCCCGGGTCGCCCGTTGCTCTCGGGCTGCCCGGGCCTGGCACGGCCTGGCCTGCCCGGCACGGCCCAGCGCGGTCAGGTTCGGCCGTGTCCGGCTGGCGGGGCCTGGCGCGGCGCGGGGTGGCCTGGGTCTCGTTCGGTCGGCGCGGTCCGGCTTGGGCCCGTGACCGCGGCCTCGGCGTGGTTCATCACGCACAGCCCACACCACGCCTACCCGGTCGGCCCGGCCTGATGGCGGGCGGTGCTGAGCTGGAGGAGTTCGCGCGCGAGCTGGAGCGCGACCCCACGTCCCCCCGCCGGCCGGGTGGGCCCAGCGCGGGTCCGGTCCGGTCGTGTTCGGCTGGTCTGGCCTGGCGCGGCCTGGGGGCTCGCTCGGTCGGTGCGGTCCGGGATGGGCCAGCACGGTTCGGGCCGGCCGTGTCCGGGCGGCGTGGTCTGGTGTGGCGCGGGTGGCCTGAGGTCGCTCGGTGGCCGCGGTTCGGTATGGCACGGCCTGGCCTGGTGCGGTCGTGCGGAGGGGATTGTCCAGCACATCTGTGACCGTGCCGGAGTGAGGGTGGGAATGCGCCGGCATTTACCCGCGGCCATTGTTTCGATAAATCGTGAAATGTTGGGTTGCGGCGGGTTACGGACATGACGGAATGCGGTGTTGTGTGACCTGTGAAAACCGGCCGAATGGGCTGGTGGGGGAGCGTTGGCGTTCTCCGGTGCTGCTGAAGGCCCTCTAGCACTGGGGTTCGGCTCTGTCAAGAGGGTCGGTGGCTCCCGGTAAAGGAACTGACCATAGTACCTCTCTCATGGTCAAGATGTGGCAGATGGTTGCAGTTGCAAATCTCACATCCAAGGGGCGCGCGTCCGCCGAAAAAAGGACGTGTTGTGGGTCACAGAGGGTGCTTATCATGTAGCCCTGCTTGATCCGGATTTAGCGGGATTTGTTGTCTGTCATCGCCTTGATCTGGGGGAACTCTCTCTGGTGAGTGAGTACGGGGGGCGAGGCGCTGTCGCGGTGGTGGGGTTGTCCTGCCGCTTTCCCGGGGCCTCTGACGCGGCCGGGTTCTGGGGGCTGTTGCGCGACGGCGTCGACGCTGTGTCGGATCTGCCCGGCGAGCGCCTGGAGGCCGAGCCGGGGTTCGCGGCGGTGCCGCCGCATGCCCGGCGGGGCGGGTTCCTGGAGCACGTGGACCGCTTCGACGCCGGCTTCTTCGGCATCTCGGCCAGGCAGGCGGCGGCCATGGACCCGCGCCAGCGGCTGCTGCTCGAACTGGGCTGGGAGGCGCTGGAGGACGCCCGTGTGGTGCCCGACCGGCTGCGGGGCGCCCGTGCCGGGGTCTTCGTCGGCGCGATCTGGGACGACTACGCCGCCCTGGCCCACCGGCACGAGGGCGCGGCCGGCTCGCCGTACGCGATGACGGGGCTGCACCGCGGCATGCTGGCCAACCGGATCTCCTACGCGCTCGGCCTGCGCGGCCCGAGCCTGGTCGTGGACACCGCGCAGTCGTCCTCATTGGTCGCGGTGCACCTGGCGGCCGAGAGCCTGCTGCGCGGCGAGTGCGAGATCGCGCTGGTGGGCGGGGTGAACCTGGTGCTGGCCGTCGAGGGCGCGGCCACGTCGGCGGCGTTCGGCGGGCTGTCGCCCAGCGGCCGGTGCGCGACCTTCGACGCCTCCGCCGACGGGTACGTACGCGGCGAGGGCGGCGCGGTGCTCGTGCTCAAGCCGCTCGCCCGCGCCCTGGCCGACGGCGACCGGGTGCACTGCGTGATCCTGGGCGGCGCGGTCAACAACGACGGCGGCGGCGAGACCCTGACCACCCCCGACCGCGACGCGCAGGAGGAGGTCATCCGCCGCGCGTACGCCGCCGCCGGGGTGCGGCCCGAAGACGTGCAGCACGTCGAGCTGCACGGCAGCGGCACCGTCGCCGGCGACCCGGTGGAGGCCGCGGCGCTCGGCGCCGTGTTCGCCGGCCGCGACGGCGGCCCGCTGCGCGTCGGCTCGGTCAAGACCAACATCGGGCACCTGGAGGGCGCGGGCGGCATCGCCGGGCTGGTGAAGACGGTGCTGAGCATCAGGCACCGGCGGCTCGTGCCCAGCCTGCACTTCGAGCGGCCCGGTCCCCCGCTGGACGAGCTGGGGCTTCGGGTGCAGACCGAGACCGGGCCGTGGCCGCGCGAGGACCGGCCGCTGGTGGCCGGGGTCAGCTCGTTCGGCATGGGCGGCACCAACTGCCACCTGGTGCTCGCCGAGCCACCCGCCCCCGCCGCCGTGCCGGAGGTCTCCGAGGTGCCGGAGGTCTTTGAGGAAGCGGTGGGACGGGGCCTGGGAGCGTTGCCGTGGCCGGTTTCGGGGCGGAGCCGGGCGGCGCTGCGCGAGCAGGCCCGCCGGCTGCTCGCGCACGTGCCCGGACACCGCGACCAGGACGTCGGCCTCTCGCTCGCCACCACCCGCACCGCCTTCGAGCACCGCGCGGTGCTGCTGGCCGCCGGCCGGGCGGGGTTCGGGCGCGGGCTCGCCGCCCTGGCCGAGGGCAGGCCCGCCCCCGGCCTGGTGGAGGGGGTCGCGCGCGGCGGCGAGGTCGCCTTCGTGTTCCCCGGGCAGGGCTCGCAGTGGCCGGGCATGGCGCTGCCGCTGCTGGAGGCGTCCCCGGTCTTCCGCGATCTGATGGACGAGTGCGCCGAGGCCCTCGCCCCGTACCTGGACCTGCCGCTGCTGGACGCGCTGGGCGACCCGGCCGCGCTGGAGCGGGTGGACGTCGTGCAGCCCGCGCTGTTCGCGGTGATGGTGTCGCTGGCCGGGCTGTGGCGCGCGTACGGCGTGGAGCCCGCCGCCGTGACCGGGCACAGCCAGGGCGAGGTCGCCGCCGCGTACGTGGCGGGCGCGCTCACCCTGCACGACGCCGCGCGGGTGGTCGCGCTGCGCGGCCGGGCCCTGGTGGCGCTGGCCGGGCGCGGCGCGATGGCCTCGGTGGCGCTGCCGGCCGCCGAGGTGGAGGCCCGGCTGCCGTCCGGGCTGTCCGTGGCCGCGGTCAACGGGCCGAACTCGGTCGTGGTCTCCGGCGAGCCCGGCGCGGTGGCCGCCTTCGTCGCGGCGTGCGAGGCCGAGGGCGTACGCGCGCGCCGCGTCGCGGTGGACTACGCCTCGCACTCCCCCCAGGTCGAGGCGGTGCGCGCGGAACTACTGGACGCCCTGGCCCCGATCCGGCCGCGCGAGACCCGGGTCCCGTTCCACTCCGCCGTCACCGCCGGGCCGCTGGCCGGGGAGGAGCTGACGGCCGCGTACTGGTACCGCAACCTGCGGCACCAGGTCCGCTTCGAGGCCGCCGTGCGCGGCATCGGCGCGGACGTGCTGATCGAGGTCAGCCCCCACCCCGTGCTCACCGGCGGCATGCAGGACGCCGTCCCCGGCGCGGCCGTGCTCGGCACGTTACGCCGCGACGAGGGCGGGCCCGGCCGCTTCCTCACCTCACTGGCGGAGGCGCACGTCGCCGGGGCCGAGGTGGACTGGACGCCGTGCTTCGCCGGGACCGGGGCCCGGCCGATCGACCTGCCCACGTACGCCTTCCAGCGCGAGCGGCACTGGCTGGACACCGGCGCCCGCCGCGAGGCCGCGGTCGCGCCGCCCGCCGCCCCCTCCGTCGTCGCGGAACCCGGCGAGCTGGTGCGCATGCACGTCGCGGCCGTGCTCGGCCACCACGAGCCCGCGGAGGTGGACGCCGGGCGCGCCTTCCGCGACCTGGGGTTCGACTCGCCGATGACGGTCGAGCTGCGCAACCGGCTTGCCGCGGCGACCGGCCTGCCCCTGTCCGGCTCGGCCCTGTTCGACCACCCGACCCCGGCCGCGCTCGCCGACCACATCCGTACGCTCGCCACCGGCACGCCGCCCGTCACCGCGGCCCCGGCTGAGGAGCCGGCCGCCGCCGGCGCCGAGCCGATCGCGATCGTGGGCATGGCCTGCCGCCTGCCCGGGGGCGTCTTCTCCCCGGACGACCTGTGGGATTTGGTGCGCGCCGGGCGCGACGCGATCTCGGAGTTCCCCGCCGACCGAGGCTGGGACCTGGCGAGCCTGTTCGACCCCGACCCCGACCGCCCCGGCGCCACCTACACCCGCCACGGCGGCTTCCTGCACGACGCCGGGGAGTTCGACGCCGGTCTGTTCGGCATCTCGCCCCGCGAGGCCCTGGCCATGGACCCGCAGCAGCGGCTGCTGCTGGAGACCGCCTGGGAGGCGTTCGAGCGGGCCGGGATGGACCCCCGCTCGCTGCGCGGCAGCCGCACCGGCGTGTTCGTCGGGGCGATGGCCACCGACTACGGCCCGCGCCTGCACGAGGCGTCAGGCGGCGTCGCGGGCTACGGGCTGACCGGCACCGCGGGCTCGGTCGCCTCCGGCCGGATCGCCTACGCCTACGGCCTGGAGGGCGCCGCCCTCACCGTGGACACCGCGTGCTCGTCCTCCCTGGTCGCGGTGCACCTGGCCGTGCGCGCGCTGCGGCAGGGGGAGTGCGGGCTCGCCCTCGCGGGCGGCGCGACCGTGATGTCCACGCCCGGGATGTTCGTGGAGTTCAGCAGGCAGCGCGGCCTGGCCCCCGACGGCCGGTGCAAGCCGTTCGCCGCCGCCGCCGACGGCACCGCGTGGGCCGAGGGCGCCGGGATGCTGGTCCTGGAGCGGCTGTCGGACGCCCGCCGCAACGGCCACCCCGTGCTGGCGGTCATCCGCGGCACCGCGGTCAACTCCGACGGCGCGTCCAACGGGCTGACCGCCCCGAACGGCCTGTCGCAGCGGCGGGTGATCCGCCAGGCCCTCGCCGACGCCCGCCTCGGCCCCGCCGACCTGGACGCCGTGGAGGCGCACGGCACCGGGACCACCCTCGGCGACCCGATCGAGGCCGAGGCCCTGATCGACGTCTACGGCCGCGACCGCGGCCGGCCGCTGTGGGTGGGCTCGCTGAAGTCCAACATCGGGCACACCCAGGCCGCCGCGGGCGTCGCCGGGATGATCAAGATGGTGCAGGCCATGCGGCACGGCGAGCTGCCGGCGACCCTGCACGTGGACGCGCCGACCCCGCACGTGGACTGGACGGCCGGGGCGGTCGCGCTGCTGACCGAGGCCCGCCCCTGGCCGCTGGCCGGCCGGCCCCGGCGGGCGGCGGTCTCCTCCTTCGGCATCAGCGGCACCAACGCGCATGTGATCCTGGAGCACGTCCCCGAGCCGGCCGCGTCCCCCGCCGCGTCCCCGGCTGTGTCCCCCGGGCCGGTCGCGTCCCCGCAACCGGCCGGGGTGCCGGTGCCGTGGGTGCTGTCGGCGGCGGGGGAGGACGCGCTGCGGGAGCAGGCGGCACGCCTGGTGGCGTCGGCCGCCCATCCTCGCCCCGCCGACGTGGGACTCACCCTCGGCACGGCGCGGGCCGCCTTCGAGCACCGCGCCGCCGTGGTCGCCGCCACCCCCGGCGAGCGCCGCGACGCCCTGCGGGCACTGGCCGAGGGCCGTGAGTCGCCCCGCCTGTTCCGCGGCACCGGCGCCTCCGGCGCGCTCGCGTACCTGTTCACCGGGCAGGGGGCGCAGCGCCCCGGCATGGGCCGCGAGCTGTACGCCGCCTTCCCCGCGTTCGCGCGGGCGCTGGAGGAGGTGTGGGCCGGGCTGGACGGCCTGCTGGACCGGCCGCTGCGCGAGGTCGTCTTCGCCGAGCCCGGCACCCCCGAGTCCGCCCTGCTCGACCAGACCGCATACACCCAGGCCGCGCTGTTCGCCATGGAGGTGGCGGCGTTCCGGCTGCTGGAGGAGTGGGGCATGCGCCCCGCCGCCCTCGCCGGGCACTCGGTGGGCGAGCTGGCCGCCGCGCACGTGGCCGGGGTGCTCTCCCTGGCCGACACGTGCCGGCTGGTCGCCGCCCGCGGCCGGCTGATGCAGGCGCTCCCCGCGGGCGGGGCGATGGCCGCGCTGGAGGCGGGCGAGGAGGAGGTCGTCCCGCTGCTCACCGAGCGGGTCGCGCTGGCCGCGGTCAACGGGCCGGGGGCCGTGGTGGTCTCCGGTGACGAGCCGGACGTCCTGGCCGTGGCCGGGCACTTCGCCGCCCTGGGCCGCAGGACTCGGCGGCTGCGCGTCAGCCACGCCTTCCACTCGCCCCGGATGGACGCAATGTCCGCCGCCTTCCGCGAGGTCGCCGAGAGCCTGGCGTACGCGGAGCCGCGCATCCCCATCGTGTCCACGGTCACCGGCCGCGAGGCGGACGTCACCGACCCGGCGTACTGGGTGCGGCAGGTGCGCGAGCCGGTCCGCTTCGCCGACGCCGTGCGGCGGCTGTACGAGGACGGGGCGCGCACCTTCGTGGAGCTGGGCCCCGACGGGGTGCTGAGCGCGCTCGGCCCCGAATGCGCGGGACCCGGCGCGGCGTTCCTGCCGGTGACGCGGGCCGATCGGCCCGAGCCGGACGCACTCGCCGCCGCCGTGGCCCGCGCCCACGTGCGCGGCGTCGCAGTGGACTGGGCCGCGTACTTCGCCGGCGCCCGGCTCACCGAGCTGCCGACCTACCCGTTCCAGCGGCGGCGCTACTGGCTCGCGCCGGGTGGTGCGGAGGACGCGCACCCCTTCCTCGGCGGCCCCGTCCCCTCCGCCGTCACCGGCGAGACCCTGTTCACCGGGACCCTCTCGCGCGGGGCCCACCCCTGGCTGGCCGACCACGTCGTGGGCGGCGCGACGCTGCTGCCGGGCGCGGCCCTGCTGGAGATGGCCCTGTACGCCGGCGGCCGGCTCGGCTGCCCGCGCGTGGCCGAGCTCACCCTGGAGGCGCCCCTTCCGCTCCCCGCGGACGGCGACCTGGCGATCCAGCTCGCCGCGGGCCCGGCCGGCCCCGACGGTCGGCGGACCCTGGTCTGCTACGCCCGGCCCGGCGACGACGCCCCGTGGACCAGGCACGCCACCGGGACCCTCGCCCCGGCCGAACCCCCCGCCGCCGAGGCCGCCCCCGCGCCCCCGGAGGCGTACACGATGGACGCGGCGGAGGCGTACCAGATGCTCGCCGCGCGCGGCTACGGCTACGGCCCGGCCTTCCGCGGCCTGCGCGCCGCCACCGCAGACGGCGGGGCCGCGCGCGCCGAGGCCGCCCTGCCCGTGGGGATGGGCGGGTCCGGGTTCGGGCTGCACCCCGCCCTGCTGGACGCCGCCCTTCAGGCGGCGGTGCTCGCCGGCGCGGGCGCCGGGGACCCCGTGGTGCCCTTCGGCTTCGAGGGCGTCTCGCTGCACCGCACCGGCGCGCGCGAGCTGCGCGTCACGGTCACGCCCGCGGGCGACGGCGCCGTGTCGGTCGCGCTGGCCGACGAGCACGGGCACCCGGTGGGGGCCATCGACGCACTGGTGCTGCGCCCCGCCGCGTCGCCCGTCGCGCCCGCCGACTCCCTGTTCACCGTCGAGTGGGCCGAGCTGCCGCTCGCGCCCGGTGATGCGCCCGCGCCCCGGGTCGCGCACCTGTCCGGCGGCGGCGAGCCGACGGCCGCGTCCGTACGCGAGATCGCCCAGCGGGCCCTGCAACTGGTGCGCGCCGCCGTGACCGATGACGGTGAGGACGGCGCCGACGGCGGGCCGCTGGTGCTCCTCACCCGCGGCGCCGTCGCCGTGGACGACCGCGAGGCCCCGGCCGACCCCGCCGCGGCGGCCGTGTGGGGCCTGGCCCGCTCGGCCCAGACCGAGCACCCCGGCCGGATCGTGCTGGTGGACACCGACGGGCACGAGGAGTCCGGGCGCGCACTCGCCGCCGCCGTGGCCACCGGGGAACCCCAGCTCGCGCTGCGCGCCGGGACGGCCCGCGCGCCCCGGCTCGCCCGCCCCGCCCGCCACCTGCTCCCGCCCGCCGGGGCCGCGCACTGGCGGCTGGCCGCGGACGCGAGCGGCACCCTGGAGGGACTGTCCCTGACCGCCGCCCCGGACCCCGCCGCCCCGCTCGCCCCCGGCCAGGTGCGCATCGACGTCCGCGCGGCCGGGGTCAACTTCCGCGACGTGATGCTCGCGCTCGGCCTCTACCCCGGCGAAGGCACGCTGGGACTGGAAGGGGCGGGCGTGGTCGCCGAGACCGGCCCCGGAGTGACCGCGTACGCGCCGGGTGACCGGGTGATGGGCGTGTTCTCCCACGCCTTCGCCACCACCGCCGTGGCCGACGAGCGCGCCATCGCTCACATCCCCGCCGGGTGGTCCTACGCGCGGGCCGCCACCACCCCCATCGCCTTCCTCACCGCCTACCACGCGCTGGTGGAGCTGGCCGGGCTTCGCGCCGGGGAGACCGTGCTGATCCACTCCGCGGCCGGCGGCGTCGGCATGGCCGCGGTCCAGCTCGCCCGGCACCTCGGCGCGCGGGTGCTCGCCACCGCGAGCCCCGGCAAGTGGGACGAGGTACGCGCCCTGGGCGTGCCCGGCACCCACCTGGCCTCCTCCCGCACCGCCGAGTTCGAGCGGCGGTTCGGCGGCCAGGACGTGGACGTCGTGCTCAACTCCCTCGCCGGGGACCTGGTGGACGCCTCCCTGCGGCTGCTGCGCCCCGGCGGCCGGTTCGTCGAGATGGGCAAGACCGACGTGCGCGACCCCGCGGCGTACCCGCACCTGCGCTACCGGGCCTTCGACCTGCTGGACCTCGACCCCGCCCACATCGGCCGCCTCCTGCGCGAGGTGCTGGCCCTGTTCGCCCGGGGCGCGCTGACCCCGCTGCCCGTCGCCACCTGGGACCTGCGCCGCGCCCCCGACGCCTTCCGGCACCTGAGCCAGGCCCGGCACGTGGGCAAGGTCGCCCTCACCGTCCCCGTCCGGCCCGGCCCCCGCGACACGG
This sequence comes from Thermocatellispora tengchongensis, assembly GCF_014202315.1. Lineage (GTDB taxonomy): Bacteria > Actinomycetota > Actinomycetes > Streptosporangiales > Streptosporangiaceae > Thermocatellispora > Thermocatellispora tengchongensis. Next base: position 50,725 of record NZ_JACHGN010000037.1, read on the forward strand.
TCCTGATCACGGGCGGCACGGGCGCGCTCGGGCGCGCGCTCGCCCGGCACCTCATCGACGCCCACGGCGTACGCCGGGTGGTGCTGGCCGGGCGGAACGGCCGGGAACTGCCCGCCCCCGATCCGCGGATCACCGTCGCGGCCTGCGACGTCGCCGACCCCGCCGCCACGGCGGCGCTCCTGGCCGAGCACCGGCCCGCGGTCGTGGTCCACGCCGCCGGCGTGCTGGACGACGCCACCGTCTCCCGGCTCACCCCCGAGAGCCTGGACGCCGTGCTCCGCCCCAAGGTGGACGGCGCGCTCAACCTGCACCGGGCCACGCGCGACGGCGACCCGCCCGCGCTCGTGCTGTACTCCTCGGTCATGGCCACGCTCGGCGGGGCGGGCCAGGCCGCGTACGCCGCCGCCAACGCCTTCCTGGAGGCCCTGGCCCGGCACCGGCGCGCCCACGGGCTCCCGGCGACCGCCCTGGCCTGGGGCCCATGGACCGAGGGCATGACCACCTCGCTCGCCCTCGCCGACCGGTCCCGCATGGCCCGCGCCGGCCTCGCCCCCCTGTCCACCGCGGAAGGGCTCGCCCTGTTCGACCGCGCGCTGGCCCTGGACGAGCCCGTGGCCGTGCCCGCCCGCCTCGACCTCGCCGCCGTACGGGCCGCGGGCGCGGACGCGGCGCCGATCTTCCGCGGCCTGGTCCCGCCCACCGTGCCCGGCCCCGCACCCGGATCGGCGCCGGGCACGGCCGGCGCGACGCCCGCGCTCGCCGAGCGGCTGGCCACGCTCGACCCCGACGCCCGGGTCCGCACCGTGCTGGAGCTGATCAGCGCCCAGGCCGCGGCCGTCCTCGGGCACGACGACGCCGGCGCCATCGAGGCCGAGGCGGCGTTCAAGGACCTGGGCTTCGACTCGCTCACCTCGGTCGAGCTGCGCAACCGCCTCGGCGCCGCCACCGGCCTGCGCCTGCCGGCCGCCCTGCTGTTCAACCACCCGACGCCCGCCGCGCTCGCCCGGCACCTGGCCGCCGAACTGGCGCCCGGCACGCCCGACCCCGGCGGCGGCGTCCTGGCCGACCTGGACCGCCTCGCCGCCGCCCTGGCCGGCGCGCCCGCCGACGCCGCCCTGCGCGCCGGCGTCGCCGCCCGCGTCAAGGCCCTCGCGGACCAGGTGGCGGCCTGGTCCGCGCCACCGGCCGACGGCGACGGCGAGGTCGCCGGGCGGCTCCAGACGGCCTCGGTGGCCGAACTGCTCAGCTTCATCGACGAGGAACTGGGGGCCGGGGGATGACGGACAACGAGCAGGTCGTCGAATACCTGAGGCGCGTGACCGTCGAGCTGCACGAGACGCGCAAGCGCCTGCGCGACCTGGAGGAACGCGACCGCGAGCCCATCGCCGTGGTCGGCATGGCGTGCCGGTTCCCCGGCGGCGTGTCCTCCCCGGAGGAGCTGTGGGAGCTGGTCGCCGGAGAGCGCGACGCGATCGGGGAGTTCCCCGCCGACCGGGGCTGGGACGTGGAGAGCCTGTACGACCCCGACCCCGACAGGCCGGGGAAGAGCTACGTCCGGCACGGCGGCTTCCTGGAGGACGCGGCCGGGTTCGACGCCGGGTTCTTCGGGATCTCGCCGCACGAGGCCCTGGCGATGGACCCGCAGCAGCGCCTGCTGCTGGAGACGTCCTGGGAGGCGGTGGAACGGGCCGGCATCGACCCGCGGTCGCTGCGCGGCAGCCACACCGGCGTGTTCGTCGGCGCCATCGCCCAGGACTACGCCGCCCCGCTGTACGCCGCCCCCGAGGGGTTCGAGGGGCACCTGCTGACCGGGACCACCGCCAGCGTCGTCTCCGGGCGGGTGGCGTACGCCCTGGGCCTGGAAGGGCCCGCGGTCACCGTGGACACGGCCTGCTCCTCGTCCCTGGTGGCCCTGCACCAGGCGGTACGCGCCCTCCGCGCCGGCGAGTGCGCCCTGGCCCTGGCCGGAGGCGTCACCGTCATGGCCAACCCCGGCATGTTCGTGGAGTTCAGCCGGCAGCGCGGCCTCGCGCCGGACGGCCGGTGCAAGTCCTTCGCCGCCGCCGCCGACGGCACCGCCTGGGCCGAGGGCGTCGGCGTCCTGGTGGTGGAGCGGCTGTCGGACGCGCGCCGCCTGGGCCACCGCGTGCTGGCGGTGATCCGGGGCAGCGCGGTCAACCAGGACGGCGCCTCCAACGGCCTGACCGCCCCCAACGGCCCCTCCCAGGAGCGGGTCATCCGCGAGGCGCTGGCGAGCGCGGGCCTGGCACCGTCCGACGTGGACGCCGTCGAGGCCCACGGCACCGGCACCACCCTGGGCGACCCCATCGAGGCCGAGGCCCTGATCGCCGCCTATGGCAGGGACCGCGACCGGCCGCTGTGGCTCGGGTCCCTGAAGTCGAACATCGGGCACGCCCAGGCGGCGGCCGGGGTCGGCGGCGTCATCAAGATGGTGCAGGCGATGCGGCACGGCGTGCTGCCGAGGACCTTGCATGTTGACGCGCCGACGCCGCATGTGGACTGGTCGGCGGGTTCGGTGGAGCTGCTGACCGAGGCCCGTGACTGGCCGGCCGCCGATCGCCCGCGCCGCGCCGCCGTGTCATCCTTCGGAATCAGCGGGACGAACGCACACGTGGTGCTGGAGGAGGCTCCCGAGGAGGAGGCGGTCCCGCCGGAGGCCATGCCGGAGGTGGTGCCGCTGGTGGTGTCGGCGCGTGATGAGGGGGCGCTGCGGGAGCTGGCGGCCCGGCTGGTGCCGGTGGTGGAGGAGCGGGGTCTTGCTCCGGTCGCGGCGGGGTTGAGGTCGCGTGCGGTGTTCGAGCACCGCGCGGTGGTGGTGAGCGGTGCGGCGGGTCTGCGTGCGCTGGCCGAGGGGCGGGAGGACGCCTGGCTGGTGCGTGGAGTGGCGGGTGCGCCCGCTCGTCCCGTGCTGGTGTTCCCCGGTCAGGGGTCGCAGTGGGCCGGGATGGGCGCGGTCCTGTTGGATGAGTCGCCGGTGTTCGCGGCGCGGATCGCGGAGTGCGGGCGCGCTTTGGCCCCGTTCGTGGACTTCGATCTGGAGCAGGTGCTGCGGTCACCGGAGGTCCCGGAGCGGGCGGATGTGATCCAGCCGGTGTTGTGGGCGGTGATGGTCGCCCTGGCCGAGCTGTGGCGCTCTTATGGGGTCGAGCCGGGTGGGGTGATCGGGCACTCGCAGGGCGAGATCGCGGCGGCGGTGGTGAGCGGCGCGCTGTCCCTGGAGGACGGGGCGCGGGTGGTGGCGTTGCGGAGCCGGGCGTTGCGGGTGCTGGCGGGCCAGGGCGCGATGGCGTCGGTGGCCGAGCCTGCGGAGCGGGTCGAGCGGCGGATCGCGGCCTATGACGGGGTGGAGGTCGCAGCCGTCAACGGCCCGGCCGCGACGGTGGTCTCCGGCCCCGTCGCCGCCGTCGAAGCGCTCGTGGCGGAGTGCGAGGTCGAGGGGGTGCGGGCGCGGCGGATCGCGGTGGACTACGCCTCGCACTGCGCTCAGGTCGAGCGGATCGAGGACGAGGTGCGTGCGATCCAGGTCGCCTCGAACTCAACGGGCGTGCCGTTCTACTCCACCGTCACGGGCGGACTGATCGACACCACCGATCTGGACGGTGGCTATTGGTACACCAACCTGCGGCAGCGGGTGCGGTTCCAGCAGGCCGTGGAAGCGGCCCAGGCGGATGGCCACACCGTCTTCATCGAGGTCAGCCCGCATCCGGTCCTGACGATGAACATCGAGGGCGTGGCGCTGGGGACATTGCGCCGCGAACAGGGCGGCCTGGACCGCTTCTTGCTGTCGGTGGGCGAGGCGTTCGTCAACGGCGTGGAGGTCACCTGGCCGCCGGTCCAGGCGGCCCCGGCGGAGTTGCCCACGTACCCCTTCCAGCACCGGCGCTACTGGCTGGAGACCGCTCCCGCGACGGCCGGGGCCGATCCGGACGAGGCGCGGTTCTGGGACGCGGTCGAGCGTGCGGACCTGCCCACCCTGAGCGAGACCCTCCGGACCGGCGATGACGGCGCGCTCGGCGCGGCGCTTCCCGCGCTGACCGCGTGGCGCAGGGGACGCCGCGCCCGCGCCACCGTGGACGGCTGTCGGTACCGGATCTCGTGGCGGGAGACGCCCGACCCCGATGGCGCGGCGCTCGCCGGTACCTGGGTCGTGGCCGGGCCCACGGGCGAGACGGCCGCCTTCGTGGAGGAGGCGCTGCGGCGGCACGGGGCGGAACCGGTCGTGCTTGCCGGGCCCGACCGGATCGACGGCGTACCGGATGTCACCGGCGTGGTGTCCCTGCTCGGCGCGGCCGAGACGCTGACGCTGGCGCGGGCGCTCGGCGACGCGGGCATCGACGCCCCGCTGTGGTCGGTGACCAGAGGCGCGGTCTCCGTCGGCGGCGACCCGGCGAGCGACCCGGATCAGGCCGCCGTGTGGGGGCTGGGCCGGGTGATCGGGCTGGAGTTGCCGGAGCGGTGGGGCGGCCTGGTGGACCTGCCGAGGCACCTGGACGCCGCCGCCGCGGCCCGCCTCGCCGCCGTGCTCGCGGGTGCGCCCGGCGAGGACCAGGTCGCGATCCGCCCGGCCGGAATCCTGGCCCGCAGGCTGGTACGCGCCCCGCTCGCCGGGACCGCCGGTGCGCACGCGTGGCGGCCCGCCGGTACCGTCCTGGTCGCCGGGACCTCACCCGCCCGCGCCCACGTGGCCGGCTGGCTGCGCGGCCTGGACGCCCCGAACGTCGTCACGATCGACGACCCCGCCGACCGCGACGCCCTCGCCGCGCTGCTGCGGAGCATCCCCGGGGAACACCCGCTGACGGCGGTGATCCACGCCGGTGACGCGGCCGGAGACCGCCCGCTGGAGTCCCTGGACCCCGCCGAGCTGGACACGGCGGCGGGCGCCGAGGCGCTCGACGAGCTGACCCGGGACCTCGATCTGAGCGCGTTCGTGCTGTTCTCCTCGCTCGCGGGCACGCTCGGCGTCCCCGGGCGGGGCGCCGTCGCCACGGGACACGCCCGGCTCGAAGCGCTCGCCGAGCGCCGCCGGGCGGAGGGCAGGCCCGCCACCGTCGTCCACTGGGGGCCGTGGACCGGTGGCGAGGCGGGCGAGAACGAGGAGATCCGGCGTCGGCACGGCCTGCGCGAGATGGCGCCCGACCTGGCGCTGCTCGCCCTGCGGGACGCGCTCGACCACGGCGAGGACGCCCTCGTCGTGGCCGACATCGACTGGGAGCGGCTGTTCGTCGCCTTCACCGCCGCGCGCCCTCGTCCCCTGATCACGTCCGTGCCGGAGGCGCGCCGGGCGCAGGAGGCCGCGGAGGCCGTGCTCGCCGAGGCGCGTACCGGGGCGGCCTGGTTCGCGGCCCGCCTGGCCGCGATGACGCCCGCCGAGCAGGACCGGGCCGTCGCCGACCTCATACGCGAGCACGTCGCCGCCACGCTCGGCCACGACTCCGCCGGGGCGGTGGCGGTCGAGCGCTCGTTCAAGGATCTCGGATTCGACTCGCTGCTGGCCGTGCAGCTCCGCAACCGGCTCAACGCCGCCACCGGCGTCCGCCTGCCGGCCACCGTCGTCTACGACCACCCGACCCCGGCCGGACTCGCGGCGTACCTGCGGGACCAGGTGCTCGGGCGGCGCCGTGAGGCAGCGCCCGCCCTGCTGACCCACACCGACGAGCCGATCGCGATCGTGGGCATGGCCTGCCGGTACCCCGGTGGCGTGACCTCGCCGGAGGAGTTGTGGGAGCTGGTCGCCGGGGAGCGCGACGCCATCGGCGAGTTCCCGCGCGACCGGGGCTGGGACCTGGACGCCCTCTACGACCCCGATCCCGACAAGGACGGCAAGAGCTACGTCCGGCACGGCGGGTTCCTGTACGACGCGGCCGGCTTCGACGCGGCGTTCTTCGGCATCTCGCCCCGCGAGGCCACCGCCATGGACCCGCAGCAGCGGCTGCTGCTGGAGGCGTCCTGGGAGGCGTTCGAACGGGCGGGCCTCGACCCGTCCAGGCTGCGCGGCAGCCGCACGGGCGTGTTCGTCGGCCTGAGCTACCAGGACTACCTCACCCGGCTCGCCGAGCCGCCCGCCGGGTACGACGGCCACCTGCTGACCGGCACGACGGCGAGTGTGGCGTCGGGGCGGGTGGCGTACACGCTGGGGCTGGAGGGCCCCACGCTCACCGTGGACACGGCGTGCTCGTCCTCGCTGGTCGCCTTGCACCTCGCCGCGCAGGCGCTGCGGCAGGGCGAATGCTCCCTGGCCCTGGCCGGCGGCATCGCGGTCATGTCCACCCCGGACATGTTCCGCTACTTCAGCCGCCAGCGCGGGCTGTCCCCCGACGGCCGCTCCCGCTCCTTCGCCGCCGGCGCCAACGGCTTCGGCGCCGCCGAGGGCGTCGGGATGCTGGTGGTGGAGCGGCTGTCGGACGCGCGGCGGCAGGGTCACCGGGTGCTGGCGGTGATCCGGGGTAGCGCGGTGAACCAGGATGGGGCGTCGAACGGGCTGACGGCGCCGAACGGGCCGTCGCAGGAGCGGGTGATCCGGCAGGCTTTGGCGAGCGCGGGCCTGTCGCCGTCCGAGGTGGACGCGGTGGAGGCGCACGGGACGGGGACGGCGCTGGGCGACCCGATCGAGGCGCAGGCGCTCATCGCCACCTATGGGCAGGACCGGGACCGGCCGCTGCTGCTCGGTTCGATCAAGTCGAACATCGGGCACGCCCAGGCGGCGGCGGGTGTGGCCGGTGTGATCAAGATGGTGCAGGCGATGCGGCACGGGGTGCTGCCGAGGACCTTGCATGTTGACGCGCCGACGCCGCATGTGGACTGGTCGGCGGGCTCGGTGGAGCTGCTGACCGAGGCGCGTGAGTGGCCGGCCGCCGATCGGTCGCGCCGCGCCGCCGTCTCGTCGTTCGGGATGAGCGGGACGAACGCGCACGTGGTGCTGGAGGAGGCGCCCGAGGAGGAGGCGTCCCCGCCGGAGGCCATGCCGGGGGTCGTGCCGCTGGTGGTGTCGGCACGTGATGAGGGGGCGCTGCGGGAGCTGGCGGCCCGGCTGGTGCCGGTGGTGGAGGAGCGGGGTCTTGCTCCGGTCGCGGCGGGGTTGGGGTCGCGTGCGGTGTTCGAGCATCGCGCGGTGGTGGTGAGTGGTGCGGCGGGTCTGCGTGCGCTGGCCGAGGGGCGGGAGGATGCCTGGCTGGTGCGGGGGGTGGCGGGTGCGCCCGCTCGTCCGGTGCTGGTCTTCCCCGGTCAGGGGTCGCAGTGGGCCGGGATGGGTGCGGCGCTATTGGATGAGTCGCCGGTGTTCGCGGCGCGGATCGCGGAGTGCGGGCGCGCTATGGCCCCGTTCGTGGACTTCGACCTTCAGGAGGTGCTGCGGTCACCGGAGGTCCCGGAGCGGGCGGATGTGATCCAGCCGGTGTTGTGGGCGGTGATGGTGGCCCTGGCCGAGCTGTGGCGCTCTTATGGGGTCGAGCCGGGTGGGGTGATCGGGCACTCGCAGGGCGAGATCGCGGCGGCGGTGGTGAGCGGCGTGCTGTCCCTGGAGGACGGGGCGCGGGTGGTGGCGTTGCGGAGCCGGGCGTTGCGGGTGCTGGCGGGTGCGGGCGCGATGGCGTCGGTGGCCGAGCCGGTGGAGCGGGTCGAGCGGCGGATCGCGGCCTATGACGGGGTGGAGGTCGCGGCGGTCAACGGCCCGGCCGCGACGGTGGTCTCCGGCCCTGTCGCCGCTGTGGAAGCGCTCGTGGCGGGGTGTGAGGCCGAGGGGGTGCGGGCGCGGCGGATCGCGGTGGACTACGCCTCGCACTGCGCTCAGGTCGAGCGTATCGAGGAGCAGGTGCGTGCGATCCAGGTCGCGCCGGACTCAACGGGCGTGCCGTTCTACTCCACGGTCACGGGTGGGCTGATCGACACCACCGATCTGGACGGTGGCTATTGGTACACCAACCTGCGGCGGCGGGTGCGTTTCCAGGAGGCGGTCCAGGCGGCGCAGGCGGATGGCTACACGGTCTTCATCGAGGTGAGTCCGCATCCGGTCCTGACGATGAACATCGACGGGGTGGCGCTGGGGACGTTGCGGCGCGAGCAGGGCGGCCTGGACCGGTTCCTGCTGTCGGTGGGCGAGGCGTTCGTCAACGGCGTCGAGGTCACCTGGCCCCCGGTCCACGCGGCCCCGGCGGAGCTGCCCACGTACCCCTTCCAGCACCAGCGCTACTGGCTGGACGCGCCGCCGCTGCGTGCGGACGCCCGCAATCTCGGCCTGGTCCCCGGCGGGCACCCCTTGCTCGGGGCGGCGCTGGACGCGGCCGAGGGGGGCGGAATGACCTGGACCGGGCGGATCTCGCTGGAGAGCCACCCGTGGCTGGCGGATCACGCGGTGTGGGGCCGGGTCCTCGTCCCCGGGACGGCGTTCGTCGAGCTGGCGCTGCGGGCGGGCGGCGAGATCGAGGAACTCACGTTGCAGGCGCCGCTGGCGGTGCCGGAGCGCGGCGGCGTGCACCTTCAGCTCGTGGCGGGGGCGGAGGACGAGGCGGGGCGGCGCACGGTCGGCGTGCACTCCCGGCCGGAGGACGCGCCGCCCGGTACGCCGTGGACCTGCCACGCCACCGGCGTGGTGCGGGCGGGCACCGGCCCGGACGACTTCGCGGACGACCTGACGGCGTGGCCGCCGCCGGGAGCGGTGCCGGTTGACGTGGACGGCCGTTACGACGAGCTGGCCGGGCAGGGCTACGACTACGGGCCCTCCTTCCAGGGCCTGCGGGCGGCATGGCGGCGCGGCGAAGAGGTGTACGCCGAGGTGAGCCTGCCCGGCGAGCAGGACGCCGCCGCGTACGCCGTGCACCCCGCGCTGCTCGACGCCGCCCTGCACGCCGTCGGGCTGGGGAGCTTCGCCCGGACGCCCGGCGCGGGGGAGGTCCTGCTCCCCTTCGCCTGGACCGGCGTGCGCCGGCACGGGGCGGGCGCGACGGCGCTGCGCGTGCTGCTGCGGCCCGCCGGGGACGGCGGCATCCGGCTCCTGGCCGCCGACGACCGGGGACGCCCGGTGCTCTCGGCGGACGCGCTCGCGGTCCGGCCCGTCTCCGAACGGCAGCTCGGCGTCACCCCCGCCGGTCTGTTCGAGATCGCCTGGACGCCGCTCGCCGGCGCGCCGTCCACGCCCGCCACGGACGTGACCGTGCTCGCCTGCCCGGACGTCGCGAGCCCCGGGGAGGCGGCTCGGTGGGCGCTGGAGCAGGTGCGGAACCGGCTGGCCGAGGACCGGGACGGGCCGATGGTCGTGGTCACCCGCCGCGCCGTGGCCACCGGGTCACCGGGCGAGCGGGTCGATCTCGCCCAGGCGCCGGTCTGGGGCCTGCTCCGCTCGGCCCAGTCCGAGCACCCGGGCCGGTTCGTGCTGGTGGACACCGACGACGATGCCCCCGAAGATGCTTCCGATGCGGCGGCACGTGCCGTCGCGTCCGGTGAGCCGCAGATCGCGATCCGGGACGGGCGGGCGTACGTCCCCCGGCTGGTGCGCTCGACTCAGCCGGCGGCCCCCGGGCGGGTCGCGCTCGACCCGGACGGCACCGTGCTGATCACCGGCGGCACCGGGAGCCTGGGCGGCGAGGTCGCCCGGCACCTCGTGCGCGCGCACGGCGTACGGCATCTCCTGCTGGTGAGCCGGCGCGGTCCGGACGCGCCCGGCGCGGATGAGCTGGCCGCCGAGCTGACCGGAGCCGGAGCGACGGTGACCGTGGCCGCGTGCGACGTCGCCGACCGGGACGCACTGGCCGCCCTGCTCGGGCGGGTGCCCGACGATCGGCCGCTGACCGGCGTGTTCCACACGGCCGCCGTCCTGGACGACGGCGTGCTCGAATCGATGGAGCCCGAGCGCGTCGAGGCGGTGCTGCGCCCCAAGGCGGTGGGCGCCCTGCACCTGCACGAGCTGACCCGGGACCGGGACCTGTCCGCGTTCGTGCTGTTCTCCTCGCTGTCGGGCGTCCTGGGCGCCCCGGGACAGGCCAACTACGCCGCCGCCAACGCCTTCCTGGACGCCCTCGCCGCGCATCGCCGCTCGCTCGGCCTTCCGGCGCAGTCCCTCGCGTGGGGCGGCTGGGAGCAGCGCACCGCTCTCACCGGGGACCTGGCGGAGCGCGAGGTCGGATGGTGGCGTGACGCCGGGGTGGGCGCGATGCCCACGGCGGACGGCCTGGCCCTGCTCGACGCCGCCATGGGCGTGGACGCGGCGGTGGTCGTGCCCGCCCTCCTGGACCCGCGCCGCCTGGCCGAGCCGGTGCCGCCGCTGCTGCGCGGCCTCGCCCGGCCTGCCGCACGGCGGGACTCGGCTCCTGCGGACGCGACCCTGCGGCGGCGGATGGCCGGGCTGCCCGAGGCCGAACGCGAGCGCCTGCTGCTCGACCTGGTACGCGCCCAGGTCGCCGCCGTGCTCGGACACGCCGACGCGGGCGCGGTCGAGGCGGGACGCGCCTTCAAGGACCTCGGGTTCGACTCCCTGCTCGCGGTGCAGCTCCGCAACCGGCTCAACGCCGCCACCGGAGCGCGCCTGCCCACCACGGTCGTGTTCGACCACCCGACCCCCGAGGCCGTGGCGCGCCGCCTGCACGAGGAGCTGTCCGGCGCCGTACGCTCCGGGCCCGCCCCGGCGGCGCCGCCCGCCGCGGCGGACGAGCCGATCGCGATCGTCGGCATGGCCTGCCGCTTCCCGGGCGGCGTGTCCTCGCCGGAGGAGTTGTGGGAGCTGGTCGCCGGGGAGCGCGACGCGATCGGCGAGTTCCCGGCCGACCGGGGCTGGGACCTGGCGGGACTGTACGACCCCGACCCGGATCGGGCCGGGAAGAGCTACGTCCGGGTGGGCGGGTTCCTGGAGGACGCGGCCGGGTTCGACGCCGGGTTCTTCGGGATCTCGCCGCGTGAGGCGCTGGCGATGGACCCGCAGCAGCGGTTGCTGCTGGAGACCTCGTGGGAGGCCCTGGAACAGGCGGGCATCGACCCGACCGCGCTGCGCGGCACCGACACCGGCGTCTTCGCCGGCGTCATGTACCACGACTACCTGACCGACGCCGGGGAGCTCGACGGCGAACTCGAAGGCTACGTGCTGTCCGGCAACGCGGGCAGCGTCGCCACCGGCCGGGTGGCGTACACGCTGGGGCTGGAGGGGCCCGCCGTCACCGTGGACACCGCCTGCTCCACCTCACTGGTCGCCCTGCACCTGGCGGCGCAGGCGCTGCGGGCGGGGGAGTGCTCCCTGGCCCTGGCCGGCGGCGTGACCGTCATGCCCACCCCCACGCCGTTCATCGAGTTCAGCCGTCAGCGCGGCCTCGCGTCGGACGGCCGGTGCAAGTCGTTCGCCGCCGCCGCCGACGGCACCTCCTGGTCGGAGGGGGCCGGCGTCCTGGTGGTGGAACGGCTGTCGGACGCGCGGCGGCTGGGCCACCGGGTGCTGGCGGTAGTGCGCGGCAGTGCGGTGAACCAGGACGGGGCGTCGAACGGGCTGACGGCGCCGAACGGGCCGTCGCAGGAGCGGGTGATCCGGCAGGCTTTGGCGAGCGCGGGTTTGTCGCCGTCCGAGGTGGACGCGGTGGAGGCGCATGGGACGGGGACGGCGCTGGGCGACCCGATCGAGGCGCAGGCGCTCATCGCCACCTATGGGCAGGACCGGGACCGGCCGCTGTGGCTGGGGTCGATCAAGTCGAACCTGGGGCACACGCAGGCGGCGGCGGGTGTGGCCGGTGTGATCAAGATGGTGCAGGCGATGCGGCACGGGGTGCTGCCGAGGACGCTGCACGTCGATGCGCCGACGCCGCATGTGGACTGGTCGGCCGGCTCGGTGGAGCTGCTGACCGAGGCCCGTGAGTGGCCTGCTACGGATCGCCCGCGCCGCGCCGCCGTCTCGTCCTTCGGCGTGAGCGGCACCAACGCCCATGTCGTGATCGAAGAGCCTCCCGCCGGGCCACGGCCCGAGGAGAACACCGAGCCCGACGTGGTTCCGCTGGTGGTGTCGGCGCGTGATGAGGGGGCGCTGCGGGAGCTGGCGGCCCGGCTGGTGCCGGTGGTGGAGGAGCGGGGTCTTGCTCCGGTCGCGGCGGGGTTGGGGTCGCGTGCGGTGTTCGAGCATCGCGCGGTGGTGGTGAGCGGTGCCGGGGGTCTGCGTGCGCTGGCCGAGGGGCGGGAGGATGCCTGGCTGGTTCGGGGGGTGGCGGGTGCGCCTGCTCGTCCGGTGCTGGTGTTCCCCGGTCAGGGGTCGCAGTGGGCGGGGATGGGTGCGGCGTTGCTGGATGAGTCGCCGGTGTTCGCGGCGCGGGTCGCGGAGTGCGGGCGCGCTTTGGCGCCGTTCGTGGACTTCGATCTGGAGCAGGTGCTGCGGTCACCGGAGGTCCCGGAGCGGGCGGATGTGATCCAGCCGGTGTTGTGGGCGGTGATGGTGGCCCTGGCCGAGCTGTGGCGTTCCTATGGGGTCGAGCCGGGTGGGGTGATCGGGCACTCGCAGGGCGAGATCGCGGCGGCGGTGGTGAGCGGCGCGGTCTCCCTGGAGGACGGGGCGCGGGTGGTGGCGTTGCGGAGCCGGGCGTTGCGGGTGCTGGCGGGCCAGGGGGCGATGGCGTCGGTGGCCGAGCCTGCGGAGCGGGTCGAGCGGCGGATCGCGGCCTATGACGGGGTGGAGGTCGCGGCGGTCAATGGTCCCGCCGCAACGGTGGTCTCCGGCCCCGTCGCCGCTGTGGAAGCGCTAGTGGCGGAGTGTGAGGCCGAGGGGGTGCGGGCGCGGCGGATCGCGGTGGACTACGCCTCGCACTGCGGGCAGGTCGAGCGGATCGAAGGCGAGGTGCGGGCGATCGAGGTCGCCTCCCGGTCCACCGCAGTGCCGTTCTACTCCACGGTCACCGGTGGGCTGATCGACACCACCGATCTGGACGGTGGCTACTGGTACACCAACCTCCGGCGGCGGGTGCGGTTCCAGGAGGCCGTCCAGGCGGCCCAGGCAGACGGGCATGCCGTCTTCATCGAGGTCAGTCCGCATCCGGTCCTGACGATGAACATCGAGGGCGTGGCGCTGGGGACGTTGCGCCGCGAGCAGGGCGGCCTGGACCGGTTCCTGCTGTCGGTGGGGGAGGCGTTCGTCAACGGCGTCAAGATCACCTGGCCGCAGGTGCAGGCGACCCCGGCCGAGCTGCCGACGTACCCCTTCCAGCACCAGCGCTACTGGCTGGCGCAGCGGTCGCGGACGCGGCGGGACCCGGTGGACGCCGCCTTCTGGGACGTGGTCGAGAGCGGGGACCTCGACCGGTTCGCCCGGACGTTTCAGGTGGACGGGGACGCGCCGTTGCGGTCGGTGCTGCCCGCCCTGGCGGGCTGGCGGAAGGGGCGCCGGGAGCGGGCGGTCGTGGACGGGCTGCGGTACACGATCTCCTGGGAGCCGGTGGCCGCGCCGGAGGCGCCGGTGCCGGCGGGACGGTGGCTGGTCGTCGTGCCGGAGGGCCACGCCGAGGACGACGCCGTGGCGGCGTGCGTGAAGGCGCTGGAGCGGCACGGCGCGGTGCCGGTGACCGTGGTGGTCGATCCGGGCGCGCCCGGACGGGACGTGCTGGCGCACCGGCTGGCGTCCGAGCCCGCCGGGGTGCTGTCGCTGCTCGCGCTGGACGAGCGGCCGGGGCCGGAGGGGGTGCCCGGCGGGGTCGCCGGGACGCTGGCCCTGGTGCGGGCGATGGTGGAGGCCGGGGCGCGGGCGCCGCTGTGGTCGGTCACCCGCGGGGCGGTCTCCACCGGCCCGGACGATCCGCTGCGGCGTCCGGCGCACGCGCAGGTCTGGGGCCTGGGCCGGGTCGTGGCGCTGGAGCACCCCGGGCTGTGGGGCGGCCTGGTGGACCTGCCGGAGAGCCTGGACGACGCGACGGGCGCGCGGGTGTGCGCCGTGCTGGCGGGGCTCGGCGAGGAGGACCAGGTGGCGGTGCGCCCCTCGGGGGTGTTCGCGCGCCGGCTCGTCCGCGCCCCGCTCGGCGACGCCGGGCCCGCGGGGGAGCCGCGTCTGCGCGGCACCGCGCTGCTCGTCGGCGGCACGGGCGCCCTGGCCCCGTACCTCGCCCGCTGGCTGGCCCGGCGCGGCGCGGAGCACGTCGTGCTGGTCAGCCGGCGCGGGCCCGCCGCCCCCGGCGCGGACGAGCTGGTGCGCGAGCTGGCGGACCTGGGCACCCCGGCCACGGCCGTGGCCTGTGACGTGGCCGACCGCGAGGCGGTCGCGGGGATGCTGGAGCGGCTGCGCGAGCAGGGGCACACCGTGCGCACCGTCGTGCACGCCGCCACGGCAGCCCGGCTGGCGCCGCTGGCCACCGCGACGCTCGCCGAGTTCGGCGCGGCGATGGCGGCCAAGGTGAGCGGCGTCCGGCACCTGGACGAACTGCTCGATCCCGCCCGGCTCGACCACTTCATCTGCTTTTCGTCGGTCGCCGGCGTGTGGGGCAGCGGCGACCACGGCGCGTACGCCGTGGCCAACGCCTACCTGGACGCCTTCGCCGAGCACCGCAGGTCCCGGGGCAGGCCCGCGACCTCCATCGCGTGGGGCGTGTGGGAGAGCGAGCGGATGTCCCCCGAGGTGGACGAGGCGCACCTGCGCCGTCAGGGCCTGCCGTTCCTCGACCCGGAGCGGGCCCTGGCCGCGCTGGACGCGGTGGTCGCCGCGGACGAGACCTTCGTGACCGTGGCCGACGTGGACTGGAAGGTCTTCGCCCCGGTGTTCGCCTCGGCCCGGTCCCGGCCGCTGCTCGCGGGGATCGAGGAGGTGCGCGGCATCCTGGACGCGCCGCCCGAGCCGGGCGAGGGCTCCTCCTGGGCCGGGCGCCTGGCCGGGCTGCCGCCCGCGGAGCAGGAGCAGGCCCTGCTGGAACTGGTCACCGGCCAGGTCGCCGCGGTGCTGGGCCATGCCTCGCCGGACGCGGTCGCCGCCGACCGCCCGTTCAAGGACCTGGGCTTCGAGTCGCTGAGCGCGGTGGATCTGCGCAACCGGCTCAACGCCGCCACCGGCCTGCGCCTGCCGGTCACGCTGGTGTTCGACCACCCCACCCCGGCCGCGCTCGCCCGGCACCTGCGCGCCGAGCTGGCCGGCGGTGAGGAGCCGTCCGTCCAGGCCGAGCTGGACCGGCTGGAGGCCGCCGTCGCCGCGCTGCCGCCCGACGGGCCGGAACGCGGCCTGGTCCACCAGAGGCTGGCCGCGCTGGCGGCCCGCCTGGCCGGGCCCGGCGGCCACGTGAACGGCAACGGCGCCGCGAACGGCAGCGGGCCCGGCCACGCCCCGCAGTACGAACGGACGTACGAATCGGAGTACGACGACCTCCGCGGCGCGACCGACGAGGAGATCTTCGATCTCATCGACAGGGAGTTCGGCACGCCGTGACCCGCACGCACACGCCCGACCGATCAAGCCTGGCGGAAGGCGCCTCGAATGCCGGATGACGAGAAGCTTCGCGAATATCTGAAGAAGGTCACCGCCGAGCTGCGCGCGACCCGGCGGCGGCTCCGTGAGGCCGAGGAGCGCGACCGGGAGCCGATCGCGATCATCGGCATGGCCTGCCGCTACCCCGGCGGCGTCACCGGCCCCGAGGGGCTGTGGGACGTCGTGGCGGCCGGGCGCGACGTGACCTCCGGCCTGCCCGGCGACCGCGGCTGGAACCTGGCGGCGCTGTACGATCCCGACCCGGCCCGCTCCGGCACGACCTATGTGCGGCGCGGCGGGTTCCTGGACGACCCGGCCGGGTTCGACGCCGAGTTCTTCGGGATCTCGCCCCGGGAGGCGCTGGCGATGGACCCGCAGCAGCGGCTGCTGCTGGAGGCGTCCTGGGAGGCGCTGGAGCACGCGGGCCTCGACCCCACGGCGCTGCGCGGCAGCGACACCGGCGTGTTCGCGGGCATCAACCACCACCAGTACGGCCCGCTGTTCCACCAGCCCCTGCCCGAGGTCGAGGGCCACCTGTCCACCGGCGTGGTGCCGAGCGTGGCGAGCGGGCGGATCGCGTACACGCTCGGCCTGGAGGGACCGGCCGTCACCGTGGACACGGCCTGCTCCACCTCCCTGGTCGCCCTGCACCTGGCGGTGCGGGCCCTGCGCGGCGGCGACTGCGCGCTCGCGGTGACCGGCGGGGTGACCGTGTTGTCCACGCCCGGCTCGTTCGTCGAGCTGAGCAGGCAGCGCGTGCTCGCCCCCGACGGGCGGTGCAAGGCGTTCTCCGCCCAGGCCGACGGCATGGGCATGGCCGAGGGCGTCGGCATCCTGGTCCTGGAGCGCCTGTCCGACGCCCGGCGCCACGGCCACCGCGTGCTGGCCGTGGTGCGCGGCAGCGCCATCAACCAGGACGGCGCGTCCAACGGCCTGACCGCGCCGAGCGGGCCCGCTCAGGAGCGGGTGATCCGGCAGGCCCTCGCCGCCGCCGGCCTGTCGCACGAGCGGATCGACGCGGTGGAGGCCCACGGCACCGGCACCGCGATCGGCGACCCGATCGAGGCGCGCGCCCTGCTCGCCACCTATGGGCGCGACCGGGACCGGCCGCTGTGGCTGGGGTCGGTCAAGTCCAACATCGGGCACACCCTGGCCGCCTCCGGCGTGGCCGGGGTGATCAAGATGGTGCAGGCCATGCGGCACGGCGTCCTGCCGCGCACCCTGCACGTCGCCGAGCCGACCCCGCACGTGGACTGGGACTCCGGCGCGATCCGCCTCCTCGCCGACCCGGTCCCGTGGACCACGGACGGGGCGGAGCCGCGACGGGCCGGGGTGTCGTCGTTCGGGCTCAGCGGCACCAACGCGCACGTGATCCTGGAGCAGGCCCCGGAGCCCGAGCGGGCCGCCGGGGCACCCGAGGGGCCGGTGCCCGTCGTGCTGTCGGCGAAGACCGCCGAGGCGCTGGGGGAGCAGGCACGCACGCTGGCCGCCCACTGCGCCGCCCACTCTGCCGCCGACGGCGACGGGACGGCCGGGGACGCCGCCCTGCTCGACGTGGGCTACACCAGGAGCCTGCGGCCGGTGTTCGAGCACCGGGCCGTGGTCGTCGCCCGCGACCGGGCCGGGCTCATCGCAGGGCTGGAGTCCGTCGCGGCGGGCACCGAGGAGCCCGCGGCGGGCGGCCAGACGGGAGGCACGGCGGCGGGCAAGGCGGGCGGCAAGGTCGCCTTCCTGTTCTCCGGGCAGGGCAGCCAGCGGCCCGGCATGGGCCTGGGCCTGCACGCCCGCTTCCCCGCCTTCGCGGAGGCGTTCGACGCGGTCGCCGCCGAGCTGGACCGGCACCTGGACCGGCCGCTGCGCGAGGTGATCGCCGACGGGAGCGGCCTGCTGGACCAGACCCGGTACGCCCAGACCGGCCTGTTCGCGCTCCAGGTGGCCCTGTACCGGCTGGTGGAGTCCTGGGGCGTGCGCCCGGACCTGCTGCTCGGCCACTCGATCGGCGAGCTGGCCGCGGCCCACGTCGCCGGGGTGCTCTCCCTTCCGGACGCCTGCGCGCTCGTGGCCGCCCGGGGCCGGCTGATGCAGCAACTGCCCGCCGGCGGCGCCATGTACGCCGTCGCCGCGGGCGAGGAGGAGGTGCTGCCGCTGCTCACCGAGCGGGTGGCCATCGCGGCGCTCAACGGCCCGGAGGCCACGGTCGTCTCCGGCGAGGAGGAGGACGCGGGCCGCATCGCCGCGCACTTCGCCGCGCTCGGCCGCCGCACGCGGCGGCTGCGGGTCAGCCACGCCTTCCACTCCCCG
This sequence comes from Thermocatellispora tengchongensis, assembly GCF_014202315.1. Lineage (GTDB taxonomy): Bacteria > Actinomycetota > Actinomycetes > Streptosporangiales > Streptosporangiaceae > Thermocatellispora > Thermocatellispora tengchongensis. Next base: position 68,438 of record NZ_JACHGN010000037.1, read on the forward strand.
CTCATGGAGCCGATGCTGCGGCCGTTCGCCGCCGTGGCCGAAGGGCTGGCGTTCCACCCGCCGGGCATCCCGGTGGTCTCCACGCTGACCGGCCGCCCGGCCGAGGACATGGACACGCCCGGCTACTGGGTGCGCCAGGTGCGCCAGCCCGTCCGGTTCGCCGACGGGCTGCGGAACCTGGCCGGGCAGCAGGTCTCGCTCATGGTCGAGCTGGGCCCGGACGGCGTGCTGGCGGCGATGGCGCCCGACCGGCGGATCGTGCCGCTGCTGCGCGCCGGCCGCGACGAGCCCGAGACCCTGCTCACCGCGCTGGGCGAGGCCCACGCCCGCGGCCTGGACGTCTCCTGGCGCGAGCTGTTCGCCGGCACCGGCGCCGAGCCGGCCGACCTGCCCGCCTACCCGTTCCAGCACCGGCGCTACTGGCTCGCCCCCGCCACCGGCGCGGACGCCGCCGGGCTCGGCCTCGCCCCGGCCGGGCACCCGCTGCTCGGCGCCGCCGTGTCGCTGGCCGAGGGCGACGGCCTGGTGCTGACCGGCAAGCTGTCCCGGGACGCCCAGCCGTGGATCGCCGACCACGCCGTGCTGGACACCGTGCTGCTGCCCGGCGCCGCCTTCGCCGAACTGGCCCTGCACGCCGGGGCCCACGCCGGGTGCGGGCACGTCGAGGAGCTGACCCTGCACGCGCCGCTGGTCCTGCCCGAGCAGGGCGCCGTCCAGGTCCAGGTGACCGTGGGGCCCGCCACGGAGTCGGGCAGGCGCGACCTGGCGATCCACTCCCGGCACGAGGACGCCGACGGCCCCTGGCTCCGGCACGCCGAGGGAACCCTGGCCGCGCACCCGCCCGCCCCGGCCGCCGCGCCCGCCGCCCCGGGGACCGCGTGGCCGCCGCCCGGGGCCGAGCCGGTCGAGCTGGGCTCCTACTACGACCTGCTGGCCGAGCGCGGCTACCACTACGGCCCGGCCTTCCAGGGGCTGCGCGCCGCCTGGCGGCTCGGCGAGGAGGTGTACGCCGAGGTCGCCGCCCCCGAGAGCGTCCGGGTGGACGCGGCGTCGTACGGGCTGCACCCGGCGCTGCTCGACGCCGCCCTGCACGCCGCCGGGGCCGCCGCGCCCGAGCGCACCGAGCAGGTGCTGCTGCCGTTCTCCTGGTCCGGCCTGACCCTGCACGGCACCGGCGCCGCGACACTGCGCGTCCGCCTGGCCCCCGCCGGCGACGACGCCCTGTCCGTCGAGGCCGCCGACGAGACCGGGGCGCCGGTCGCCTCGGTCGGCTCCATCACCCTGCGGCCCGTCGCCCCCGGCGCCCTGCGCGCCGGCGCCGACGAGACGGGCGCGCTGTTCCGCGTCGAATGGCACCGCGTCGAGCGTCCGGACCCGGTCCCCGAGCCCCGGCGCTGGGTCACGGTCGGCGACCCCGGCTGGGACTCCGCCGCCGAGCCGCCCGAGGTCGTGATCGCGCCCTTCACCGATGGGGCATCCGACGGGGAGTCGGCCGGGGAGACGGACCCGTCCGCCGCGGTGCACCGCGCCCTGGGCCTCCTGCAGCGCTGGCTGGCCGAGGAGCGGTTCGCCGCCTCCCGGCTGGTCGTCGTCACCCGCCACGCCGTGGCGGCCGGCGACGGCGCCGAGGTGCGCGATCCGGCGGGCGCGGCCGTCTGGGGCCTGGTCCGCTCCGCCCAGGCCGAGCACCCCGGCCGGTTCGTCCTGGTGGACGCGGACAACGACGGGTCGCTGCCGGAGGCCCTGGCCGCGGACGAGCCCCAGGTCGCCGTACGCGGCGGCGCGCTGTACGTGCCCCGCCTGGCCAAGCTCCCCACCGCCCCGGCCGCCCCCGCCGCCCTGACCGGAACCGCCCTGATCACCGGCGGCACCGGGACGCTGGGCCGTCTGGTGGCGCGGCATCTGGTGACCGTGCACGGGGTGCGGGATCTGGTGCTGGTCTCCCGTCGTGG
>NZ_JACHGN010000038.1 GCF_014202315.1 Thermocatellispora tengchongensis
GCGGCGGGGAACGCGTTCTTGGACGCGTTGGTGTCGTGGCGGCGTGCGCGGGGGTTGCCTGGGGTGTCGCTGGCGTGGGGGTTGTGGGCCGAGCGCAGCGGGATCACCGGCGGCCTCGGCCAGGCCGACCTCGCCCGGATGGCCCGCTCCGGCGTCACCCCCCTGTCCACCGAGGACGCCCTCGCGCTGCTCGACGCCGCACTCGCCGCCGACGAGGCCGTACAGGTGCCCATCGGCCTGGACCCGGCGGCCTTCCGCGGCCGGGCCGACGTGCCGCCGCTGCTGCGCGGCCTGGTCCGGGCCCCGGCCGCCCGTGCCGTCGCGCGAACCGCGCCCGACGCCACCTACGCCCAGCGCCTGGCCGCCATGCCGGACGCCGACCGCGACCGGGCCCTGCTCGACCTGGTACGCACCCACGCCGCCGCCGTCCTCGGCCACGCCACTCCGGACGCCGTCGCCCCCGACCGGCAGTTCAAGGACCTCGGCTTCGACTCGCTCACCGGCGTGGAGTTCCGCAACCGGCTCAACGCCGCCACCGGGCTGCGGCTGCCCGCCACGCTCACCTTCGACCACCCCACCCCGGCCGCCCTCGCCGCCGAGCTGGGCCGCGAGCTGCTGGGACGGTCCCCGGCGCCCGCCGTCCCCGCCCCGGCCCCCGCGCCCGGCGACGGCGACCCGATCGTGATCGTGGGCATGGCCTGCCGCTACCCGGGCGGCGTGTCCTCCCCCGAAGGACTGTGGGACCTGGTGGCGTCCGGGCGGGACGCCATCGGGCCGTTCCCCGCCGACCGCGGCTGGGACCTCGCGGCGCTGTTCGACCCCGACCCCGGGCGCGCCGGACGGTCGTACGTGCGCGAGGGCGGGTTCCTGTACGACGCGGCGGCCTTCGACGCCGGGTTCTTCGGGATCTCGCCGCGTGAGGCGCTGGCGATGGACCCGCAGCAGCGACTCCTCCTGGAGGCGTCCTGGGAGGCGTTCGAACGGGCCGGCATCGACCCCGCCACCCTGCGTGGCAGCCGGGCCGGCGTCTTCGTCGGCGCCATGTACCAGGAGTACGGTCCGCGCTACGACCAGGCGGACAAGGGCGCCGAGGGCTACCTGCTGACCGGCGGGGCGGCCAGCGTGATGTCAGGGCGGCTCGCGTACTCCTTCGGCCTGGAGGGGCCCGCGGTCACCGTGGACACCGCGTGCTCGTCCTCGCTGGTGGCCCTGCATCTCGCCACGCAGGCGCTACGCCAGGGCGAATGCACCCTCGCCCTGGTCGGCGGGGTCACCGTGATGGCCTCTCCCGGCGTCTTCGTGGAGTTCAGCCGGCAGCGCGGGCTGGCGGCCGACGGCCGGTGCAAGTCGTTCGCGGCGTCGGCGGACGGCACGGGCTGGGGCGAGGGCGTCGGGGTGCTGGTGGTGGAGCGGTTGTCGGACGCGCGGCGGCTGGGGCACCGGGTGCTGGCGGTGGTGCGTGGCAGCGCGGTGAACCAGGACGGGGCGTCGAACGGGCTGACGGCGCCGAACGGGCCGTCGCAGCAGCGGGTGATCGGGCAGGCGCTGGCGAACGCCGGGCTATCGCCCGACGATGTGGACGTGGTCGAGGCGCACGGCACGGGGACCACCCTGGGCGACCCGATCGAGGCCCAGGCGCTGCTGGCCGCCTACGGCCGCGAGCGGGAGCGCCCGTTGCTGCTCGGGTCGGTCAAGTCCAACATCGGGCACACGCAGGCGGCGGCGGGCGTGGCCGGTGTGATCAAGATGGTGATGGCGATGCGGGCGGGGACCGTGCCGCCGACCCTGCACGTGGACGAGCCGTCCCCGCACGTGGACTGGTCGTCGGGCGTGTTGGAGCTGGTCCGGGAGCCGGTGGCGTGGCCGGAGCGGGGGCGTGCACGCCGGGCGGCGGTGTCGTCGTTCGGCATCTCCGGCACCAACGCGCACGTGATCCTGGAACAGCTCGCCGACGACACCGCGCCCGCGCCCTCCGGCGACGTGCCCGTCGTGCTGTCGGCCCGCAGCGAGCGGGGCCTGCGCGCCCAGGCCGAGCGGCTCGCGGCGTACCTGCGGGCGGACGCGGACGCGTCCGTGGGCGACGTGGCCTACTCGGCGGCGCTGCGCCCCCGGTTCGACCACCGCGCGGTCGTCGTGGCCGCGACCCGCGAGGAACTGCTCGCCGAACTGGACCGGTTCACCCCGCCGCCCCCGGCCGGCTCCGGCCGGGTCGCCTTCCTGTTCTCCGGTCAGGGCAGCCAGCGGGCGGGGATGGGCCTGGAGCTGGCCGGGCGGTTCCCGGTGTTCGCCGAGGCGTTCGCGGCGGTGTGCGCGGAGTTGGACCAGTACCTGGACCGGCCGCTGCGCGAAGTGATCGCCGGCGGCGGCGACCTGCTGGACCAGACGCTGTACACGCAGACGGGCCTGTTCGCGGTCGAGGTGGCCTTGTTCCGGCTGTTGGAGTCGTGGGGGATCACCCCGGATTACCTGGTGGGGCATTCGATCGGGGAGTTGGCGGCGGCGCATGTGGCGGGGGTGTTCTCGCTGGCGGATGCGTGCGCGTTGGTGGCGGCGCGGGGCCGGTTGATGCAGGAGCTGCCGGCCGGTGGGGTGATGTGCGCGCTGGAGGCCACCGAGGAGGAGGTTGCGCCGCTGCTGGGTGACCGGGTGGCGATCGCGGCGTTCAACGGGCCGCGTGCGCTGGTGGTCTCCGGTGACGAGGATGAGGTGGCCCGGATCGAGGGGCAGTTCGGCGGTCGTCGGATGCGCCGGTTGCGGGTCAGTCATGCGTTCCATTCGCCGCGGATGGAGCCGATGCTGCCGGCCTTCGCGCAGGTGGCCGAGAGCATCGTCTATCACCCGCCTGCGATTGCGATGGGTGTGGTGCCGGATGCGGCGTATTGGGTGCGGCAGGTGCGGGAGCCGGTGCGGTTCGCGCAGGCGATCGAGGCTTTGCCGGGGGATGTGACGTTGGTGGAGGTGGGGCCGGACGCGGTGCTGACCGCCCTGGTCCCCGACCGGCCGGTCATCCCCCTCCTGCGCCGGGGCCGGGACGAGGTGCGGACCCTGCTGCGGGCCGTCGGCGAGGCGCACACACGCGGCGTCCCGGTCGCATGGCGGGGGATGCTCTCCGGCAGGCTCGTGGACCTGCCCACGTACCCGTTCGAGCGCGAGGACTACTGGCTGGCCCCCGCGCCGTCCGGGGACCCCGCAGGGCTGGGGCTGGCCCCCGCCGGGCATCCGCTGCTCGGAGCGGCGGTGGCGCTGGCGGAGGACGGCGGGCTGGTGTTCACCGGGCGGCTGTCCGCGCAAGCGCACCCCTGGCTGGCCGACCACGTGGTCGCGGGTGCGGTGGTGGTCCCGGCCACGGTGTTCGCCGAGCTGGCCGGGTACGCCGGCGCGCAGGCAGGGCGGCCGGTCGTGGCGGAGCTGACCCTGGAGGCTCCCCTGGTGCTGCCCGAGGGCGGGGCGGCCCGGGTCCAGGTCCTGGCCGCGCCCGACGGGCGTACGGTGAGCGTGCACGCCCGCCTCGACGACGAGGAGCCCTGGACCCGGCACGCCACCGCCACGCTGGCCGCCGCCGAGGAGGACGCCCCGGAGCCCGTCGCGTGGCCGCCCACCGGCGAGGCAGTGGACGTCGCCGCGCTCTACGACGACCTGGCCACGGCGGGCCTCGGCTACGGGCCCGCGTTCCGCGGCCTGCGCGCGGCCTGGCGCGGCGGCGACGGCGAGGTGTACGCCGAGGCCGAGCTGCCCGAACCGCTGCACGCCGAGGCGGGCCGTTACGCGCTCCACCCGGCCCTGCTCGACGCCGCCCTGCACGCGGCGGCACTCGGCGCGCTGCCCGGCGACGGCGAGCCGCGCATCCCGTTCGCCCTGTCGGGGCTGCGCGTCCACGTGCCCGGGGCCACCGCCGTCCGCGTCCGGCTCGCGCCTGCGGGTCCCGGCTCCGTGGCCCTGACCCTGTCCGGCGCCGACGGGCGCACCGTCGCCACCGTGGACGCGCTGACCTTCCGCCCGCTCCCGGCCGACCGGCTCGCCCGGGTCCGCCGCGACCTGTTCCACGTCGCGTGGACCGCCCTGCCCGCGCCGCAGGACGCGCCCGCCCCGCGCCTGGCCGTGCTGGGCGAGCCGCCGGCGGGCATCGACGCGCCCGCGTACCCGGACCTGGCGGCGGTCCCCGACGGCGAGGAGGCCCCGGACGTGCTGCTGGTGCCGCTGCCGTCCGAGGACGGCGACCCGGCGGACGCCGTACGGCGCGCCGCCGAGCGCGCCCTGGCCCTCGCCCGGTCCTGGGCGGCCGGTGACCGCCTGCCCGGGACCCGGCTCGCCCTGCTCACCCGCGGCGCGGTGGCCGCGCGCCCCGGTGACGACCCCGCCGGACTGCCGGGCGCCGCGGTCTGGGGGCTGCTGCGATCCGCGCAGTCGGAGCACCCCGGCCGCTTCGTGCTCATCGACCTGGACGGGAGCGACGGGTCGTACCGGAGCCTGGCCGGGGCGCTGGCCACCGGTGAGCCGCAACTGGCGCTGCGCGGCGGGACGGTCCTGGCGCCCCGCCTGGCCCGGACCGCGCCGCCGCCAGGCCCCGGCTTCGCGTACGACCCGGACGGCACCGTGCTGCTCACCGGCGCCACCGGCGCGCTGGGCACGCTGCTGGCCCGGCACCTCGTCCGCGAGCACGGCGTACGCCACCTGCTGCTGGCGAGCCGCCGCGGCCCCGGCGCGCCCGGCGCCGCCGAGATGGAGGCCGAGCTGTCCGCGATGGGCGCCCGGGTGACCCTCGCCGCGTGCGACGTGTCCGATCGCGACGGCCTCGCCGCCCTGCTGGCCGGCATCGACCCCGAGCACCCGCTGACGGCGGTGGTGCACGCGGCCGGCGCGCTCGACGACGGGGTCGTGGACTCGCTCACCCCCGACAGGCTCGCCACCGTCCTGGCCCCCAAGGCCGCCGCCGCGCTGCACCTGCACGAGCTGGCCCGGGACCTGCCGCTGCGCTCGTTCACCCTGTTCTCCTCGGCCGCCGCGACGTTCGGCGCCCCGGGCCAGGCCGCGTACGCCGCCGCCAACGCCGTCCTGGACGCCCTGGCCGGGCACCGCCGCGCCCGCCGCCTGCCCGCGATCTCGCTGGCCTGGGGCCTGTGGGACCTGGAGACCGGCATGGCGGGCACCGCCCGGCGCGGTGTGCCCGCGCTCGCGCCGGAGGAGGGGCTGGCCCTGTTCGACGCGGCGGCGGGCGCGACGGGCGGGGCGGAGCACGCCGTGCTGCTGCCGATGCGCCTGGACCTCGCCGCCGTCCGCACCGGGCCCGTGCCGCCCCTGCTCTCGGGCCTGGTGCGCGCCCGCCCGGCGCGGGAGAGCGGCCCCGAGCTGCCCCGCCGCCTTGCCGGGCGCACCGCCGGTGAACGCGACCGGATCGCCCTGGACGCCGTACGCGCCCAGGTCGCCCTGGTGCTCGGCCACCGCGGGCCGGAGGCCGTGCCGCCCGCCGCGAACTTCACCGATCTGGGCCTGGACTCGCTCACCGCCGTCGAGCTGCGCAACGCGCTGAGCACGCTCACCGGCGCCCGCCTGCCCGCCACGCTGGTCTTCGACCACCCCACCCCCGAGGCGGTCGCCGCGTACCTGCTCCACGAGGTCCTGAGCGAGGGCCTGGACGGGCCCGCGGCGGCCCCGGTCACGCCGCCGCGCCCCGCCGTCCCGGCCGCCGACGAGCCGATCGCGATCGTGGCGATGGCGTGCCGCTACCCCGGCGGGGTGCGCTCCCCGGAGGACCTGTGGGAGCTGGTCGCCTCCGGCGGCGACGGCGTCTCCCCGTTCCCCACCGGCCGCGGCTGGGACCTGGACTCCCTGTACGACCCCGACCCCGGCCACCCCGGCACCAGCTACACCCGCGAGGGCGGCTTCCTGCACGACGCCGACCGGTTCGACGCCGAGCTGTTCGGCATCGGCCCGCGCGAGGCCCTGGCCATGGACCCGCAGCAACGGCTGCTGCTGGAGGTCGCCTGGGAGACCTTCGAACGGGCCGGGCTGGACCCGGCCGGGGTCCGCGGCGGCGACACCGGCGTGTACGTCGGCGTGATGTACCACGACTACGCCGCGCTGCTGCCCGGCGCGCAGCGCGAGCTGGAGGGCTACGTCGGCACCGGCACCGCGGGCAGCGTCGTGTCCGGGCGGCTGGCCTACGCCTTCGGCCTGGAGGGGCCCGCCGTCACCGTGGACACCGCCTGCTCCTCCTCGCTGGTGGCCCTGCACCTGGCCGCGCAGGCGCTGCGGCGCGGCGAGTGCTCCATGGCGCTGGCGGGCGGGGTGACCGTGATGGCCACGCCGGGCACGTTCGTGGAGTTCAGCAGGCAGCGGGGGCTCGCGCCGGACGGGCGGTGCAAGTCCTTCGCCGCCGCCGCCGACGGCACCGGCTGGTCGGAGGGCGTCGGCCTGCTGCTGCTTGAGCGGCTGTCGGACGCCCGCCGCAACGGCCACCGCGTGCTGGCCCTCGTACGGGGGAGCGCGGTCAACCAGGACGGCGCGTCCAACGGGCTCACCGCCCCCAACGGGCCCTCCCAGCGGCGGGTCATCCGCAGGGCGCTCGCCGACGCCGGCCTCGCCCCCGCCGACGTGGACGCGGTGGAGGCGCACGGAACCGGCACCCCGCTGGGCGACCCCATCGAGGCGCAGGCCCTGCTCGCCGCCTACGGCCGCGACCGCGACCGCCCGCTGTGGCTCGGCTCGGTCAAGTCGAACATCGGGCACACCCAGGCCGCCGCCGGGGCCGCCGGTGTGATCAAGATGGTCCAGGCGATGCGGCACGGCACTCTCCCGCGCACCCTGCACGTGGACGAGCCGACCCCGCACGTGGACTGGTCCTCCGGCGCGGTGTCGCTGCTCACCGAGCCGGTGCCCTGGCCCGAGACCGGCCGCCCGCGCCGCGCCGGGGTCTCCTCCTTCGGCATCAGCGGCACCAACGCGCACGTGATCCTGGAGGCCGCGCCGGAGCAGGAGGAGCAGGAGCCGTCCCCGCCGGACCCGGGCGAGGCCCCGCGCGCCCTGCCGTGGGTGCTGTCCGGCACGAACGAGGCGGCCCTGCGCGAGCAGGCGCGGCGCATGCTGGCCCGCCTGGAGGCCGGCCGGGAGCTCGACCTCGCCGCCACCGGCCACGCGCTGGCCACCACCCGGGCGCGGCTGGCGCACCGCGCGATCGTGGTGGCCGAGGACCGGGCCGGTTTCGCCCGCGGGCTGGCCGCGCTGGCCGAGGGGGAGCCCGCGGCCGGGCTGGTGCGCGGCGTCGCCGGGCCCGACACCGGGGCGGTGTTCGTCTTCCCCGGCCAGGGCCCGCAGTGGCCCGGCATGGGCGCCGCGCTGCTGGACCGCTCCCCGGAGTTCGCGGCCCGGATCGCCGAGTGCGGCGCGGCGCTGTCACCGTACGTGGACTGGTCGCTGGAGGACGCGCTGCGCGGCGCGGTCGGCCTGGACCGGGTGGACGTGGTGCAGCCCGCGCTGTGGGCCACGATGGTCGCGCTCGCCGGGCTGTGGCGCTCCCACGGAGTCGAGCCCGCCGCCGTGATCGGGCACTCCCAGGGCGAGATCGCCGCGGCGTGCGTCGCGGGCGCGCTGACGACGGCCGACGGGGCGCGGATCGTCGCGCTGCGCAGCCGCGCGCTGCGCGCCCTGGCCGGGACCGGCGGCATGGCCGCGCTGGCGCTGCCCGCCGACCGGTTCGACCCGGCCGACGCCCGGCTCGCCGTCGCCGCCGTCAACGGCCCGTCCTCGGTCGTCGTCGCGGGCGAGGCGGCGGCGCTTGAGGAGCTGGCCGCCCGCTACGAGGCCCAGGGCGTGCGGGTGCGCCGCCTCCCGGTGGACTACGCCTCCCACTCGCCGGGCGTCGAGCCGATCCGCGACGAGCTGCGCCGCGCGCTGGCCGGGATCGCCCCGCGCGCGCCGCGGGTGCCGTTCCTGTCCACCGTCACCGGGCAGTGGGTGGACGGCGACCCGCTGGACGAGGAGTACTGGTACCGCAACCTGCGCGAGCCCGTCCGCTTCGCCGACGCCGTCCGCGTCCTGCTGGACAAGGGCCACCGCACCTTCCTGGAGATCAGCCCGCACCCGGTGCTGGCCCCGGCCGTCAGGGAGACCGCCGACGCGGCCGGGACGCCCGTCACCGCGACCGGCACCCTGCGCCGCGACGACGGCGGCCCCGACCGGTTCCTGATCGGCCTGGCCGAGGCGCACGCGGCCGGCCTGCCGGTGGACTGGCGCCCCGCGTACGCCGGGCGGCCCGCGGGCGCGCCGCCCGTGGAGCTGCCGACGTACCCGTTCCAGCGCCGCCGCTACTGGCCGGAGCCGGACCGGGAGCGCGGCGCGGCGGCCGGCGATCCCATGGAACGGGACTTCTGGGAGGCCGTCGAGAGCGCCGACCCCGCCCGGCTCGCCGGGGCCCTGGGCCTGGAGGACCCCGGGCCCCTGGGCGAGGTGCTGCCCGCCCTGTCCGGCTGGCACGCCCGCCGCCGTGACCACTCCGCCACCGCGTCCTGGCGCTACCGCGTCACCTGGACCCCCGTCGCGGCCCCCGCCGCGCCGCCCCGGCTGCACGGCACCTGGCTGCTGGTCACGCCCGCCGCGCGGACGGACGCCGCCGCGTTCTGCGCCGACGCCCTGGCCGCCGCGGGCGCCGAGGTGGTCACCGCCGCCGTGGACACCGCCGACCCCGCGCGGCTGCCGGACGCGCTCCCGGCCCCCGGCGGGATCGCCGGCGTGCTGTCCCTGCTGGCCCTGGACACCGCCGCGCTCCCCGGGCATCCGGCCGTGCCCGCCGGGCTGGCCGCGACCGCGGCCCTGGTGCGCGCCCTCGACGGGAAGGGCGCGCCGCTGTGGCTGGCCACGCGCGGGGCGGTCCGCGCCGGAGAGGCCGACCCGCCCGGCGACCCCGCCCAGGCGGCGGCCTGGGGGCTGGGGCGCACGGCGGCCCTGGAGCACCCCGGCCTGTGGGGCGGCCTGCTCGACCTGCCCGGCGTCCTGGACGCCCGCGCCGCCCGCGAGCTGGCCCGCGCGCTGGCCGGGGTGGGCGAGGAGGACCAGCTCGCCGTACGCCCGTCGGGCCTGCTGGCCCGCCGCCTGGTCCGCGCCGCCGCCCCCGCGCCCGGCCGGGCCTTCCACCCGAGAGGCACCATCCTGGTCACCGGAGGCGCGGGCGGCTTCGGCCCCCACCTGGCCCGCCGGCTCGCCGGGCGCGGCGCGGAGCATCTGGTGCTGATCGAGCCCCCGGGGCAGGGCGAGCGCGCCCGCGACCTCGCCGCCGGCCTCACCACCGGAAGTGCCGGGAGCGCCGGGAGCGCCGCCGGGCAGACGCGGGTGACCGTCGCCGAGTGCGACATCACCGACCGCGCCGCGCTGGCCGCACTGCTCGCCGAGCACCCGCCCGCCGCCGTCTTCCACACCGCGGGCGCGCTGGAGGCCGGGGCCCTGGCCGATACCGGGCCCGCCGAACTGCAGACCGTCCTGGCCGCCAAGACGCTCGGCGCGGCCCACCTGCACGACCTGCTCGGCGAGCGGGAGCTGGACGCCTTCGTGCTGTTCTCCTCGGTCGCCGGCGTGTGGGGGAGCGGCGGCCAGGCCGCCTACGCCGCCGCGAGCGCGTACCTCGACGCGCTCGCCGAGCACCGCCGCGCCCGCGGCCTGCCCGCCACCGCCGTGGCCTGGGGCCTGTGGGCCGAGGTGGACCTCGGCGACCCCGAGGCCGAGGCCGGACGGCGCGAGCAGCTCCGCCGCCGGGGCGTGTCCCCGATGAGCCCGGACCTCGCGCTCACCGCCCTGGACCAGGCCCTGGAGGAGGACCGGCCGGCCGTCGTGGTCGCCGACGTGGACTGGGAGCGGTTCGTGCCCGCCTTCACCGCGCTGCGGCCCCGGCCGCTCATCGCCGACCTGCCCGAGGTGCGCCGCCTGCTGCGCCAGGCCGCCGACCGGCCCGGCGACACGGCTGGGGAGGCGGCCGAGCTGCCGCGGCGGCTGGCCGGCCTGCCCGAGGCCGAGCGGCGCCGGGTGCTGCTGCGGGCCGTGCGCGCCGAGATCGCCGCCGTGCTCGGCCACGACGGCGCCGAGGCCGTGCCCCCCGGCCGCCCGCTGCGCGAGCTGGGCTTCGACTCCCTCGCCGCGGTGAACCTGCGCAACCGGCTCGGCACGGCCACCGGGCTCGACCTGCCGCCCACGCTGGTCTTCGACCATCCCACCCCGGACGAGCTGGCCGGGTACCTCCTGGGCCGCCTCGGCGACCCACGGCCGTCCCTGGACGCCGCCCTGGACGGCCTCGCCGCCGCGCTCGCCGGCACCGGCGAGGCGGAACGGCGGCGCGCCGCCGACCGGCTGCGGGCGCTGCTCGGCGAGATGCCCGCCCCGCCCGCCGAGCCCGGTCCGGCCGCGCCGGAGCCGGAGGCGGTCGCCGAGCGGCTGCGCACCGCCAGCGACGGCGAACTGTTCGACTTCCTCGACGCCGAGCTGGAAGGATGAGCGCCGGTGACCGCTGACGCCCCGCAGACGCCCTCCACCGAGGACAAGCTGCGCGACTACCTCCGGCGCGCCACGCTGGAGTTGCACGAGACCCGCCGCAGGCTGCGCGAGGCCGGGGAACGCCACCGCGAGCCGATCGCCGTCGTCGCCGCGAGCTGCCGCTACCCCGGCGGCGTGCGCTCGCCGGAGGACCTGTGGGACCTCGTGGCCCGCGAGGTGGACGCCATCGGCCCCTTCCCCGCCGACCGCGGCTGGGACCTCGACGCGCTGCACCACCCCGACCCCGGCCACCCCGGCACCACCTACGTCACCCGGGGCGGGTTCCTGGAGGGGGCGGGCGACTTCGACGCCGCCTTCTTCGGCATCTCCCCGCGCGAGGCGCTGGCCATGGACCCGCAGCAGCGCCTGCTCCTGGAGGTCTCCTGGGAGCTGCTGGAGCGCGCCCGCCTCGACCCGGAGTCGCTGCGCGGCACCCCCACGGGCGTGTTCGTCGGCACCGGCAACCAGGACTACGCCGCGCTGCTGGACCCGGCGCCCGAAGAGCTGGAGGGCTTCCTGCTGACCGGCGTCGCGGCGAGCGTCCTGTCGGGGCGGCTGGCGTACACGATGGGGTGGGAGGGGCCCGCGATCACCGTGGACACCGCCTGCTCCTCCTCGCTGGTCGCGCTGCACCTCGCCGTGCAGGCGCTGCGCGGGCGGGAGTGCGACCTGGCGGTGGCCGGGGGCGTCACCGTGCTGGCCACGCCCGCCGGGTTCGTGGAGTTCAGCAGGCAGCGCGGCCTGTCGCCCGACGGGCGCTGCCGCTCCTTCGCCGCCGCGGCCGACGGCACCGGCTGGTCCGAGGGCGTCGGGCTGCTCCTGCTGGAACGCCTCTCCGACGCCCGCCGCAACGGCCACGAGGTGCTGGCCCTGGTCCGGGGCACGGCGGTCAACCAGGACGGCGCGTCCAACGGCCTGACCGCCCCCAGCGGACCGGCCCAGGAGCGCGTGATCCGCGCCGCGCTGGCCGCCGCCGCCCTGTCGCCCTCCCAGGTGGACGCGGTCGAGGCCCACGGCACCGCCACCCCGCTGGGCGACCCCATCGAGGCGCGCGCCCTGCTCGCGACCTACGGGCGCGAACGGGACCGGCCGCTGTGGCTCGGCTCGATCAAGTCCAACATCGGCCACTCCGCCGCCGCGGCCGGCGTGGCGGGCGTGATCAAGATGATCCAGGCCATGCGGCACGGCGTCCTGCCGCGCACCCTGCACGTGGACGAGCCCACCCCGCGCGTCGACTGGTCCTCCGGCCGGGTCTCGCTGCTCACCGAGCCGCGTCCATGGCCCGACACCGGCGAGCCCCGCCGCGCCGGAGTGTCCGCCTTCGGCGTGAGCGGCACCAACGCCCACGTGATCCTGGAGGCCGCCCCTCAGCCGGACGACGTGCACGAGGTCCCGGCACCGGCACCGGTCGTCACGACCTCCCTGGTGCCGTGGGTGGTGTCGGCGCGGTCGGAGGAGGCGCTGCGGGCGCAGGCGGCCCGGCTGCGCCCGTACGCCGCGGAACACGACGTGCGGCGGGTGGCCTGGTCGCTGGCCACCACCAGGGCGGCGCTGGAGCACCGGGCGGTGGTGCTCGGGCAGGAGGCCGCCGACTTCGCCAAGGGGCTGGAGGCGCTGGCGGCGGACGGGGCGGCGGCGAACCTGGTGCGCGGCGCCGCGCCGCCGGGCGGGGCGCAGGTCGCCTTCGTCTTCTCCGGGCAGGGCGGGCAGTGGCCGGGCATGGGCGCGGAGCTGCTGCGCTCCTCCGCCGCGTTCGCCGAGGAGATCGAGCGGTGCGCCGCCGCCCTCGCCCCGTACGTGGACTGGTCGCTCGCCGACGTCCTCCGCGGCGAACCCGGCGCCCCCGGCCTGGACCGGGACGAGGTGGCCCAGCCCGTCCTGTGGGCGATGATGGTCGCGCTGTCCCGCCTGTGGCGGGAGGCCGGGGTGGTGCCGGAGGCGGTGGCCGGGCACTCGCAGGGCGAGATCGCCGCCGCCACCGTGGCCGGCGCGCTGTCCCTGGACGACGGGGCGCGCGTCGTCGCGCTGCGCAGCCGGCTGCTGGCCGCCGCCCGGGGCCGGGGCGGGCTGGTGGCGGTGTCCCTGCCGGCGCAGGAGGCCGAGCGGCGCTTCGGCGACCGGGTGACGGTGGCCGCCGAGACCGGGCCCTCCTACACCACCGTCGCGGGCGAGCACGCGGCGCTTGAGGAGGTGCTGGCCGAGTGCGAGGCCGCCGGGGTGCGGGCCCGGCGGGTCCAGGCCGGGTACGCCGCCCACTCCGCGTACGTGGAGCCGGTGCGCGCCGAGCTGGCCGCGGCGCTGGCCGATCTCACCCCCGCGCCCGCCCGCATCCCGTTCTACTCCTCCGTCACCGGGGGCCCGCTGGACGGGCGCGAGCTGGACGGCGCCTACTGGGGACGCAACCTGCGCGAGCGGGTCCGCTTCGCCGACGCGGTGCGGGCCCTGCTCGCCGACGGCCACACCCTGTTCGTGGAGCCCGGCCCGCACCCGGTCCTCGCCGCCGGCGTGGCCGAGACCGCCGAGGACGCCGGGTCGCCCGCCGCCGTGGTCGCCACGCTGCGCCGCGACGCGGCCGGCGCCGGGAGGTTCCTGGGCGCGCTGGCCGAGGCGTACGCGCACGGCGCCCCGGTCGCCTGGCGGTCGGTGCTCGCCCCGGCCCGCCCGCTCGACCTGCCCACCTACCCGTTCCGGCCGCGCCGGTTCTGGGCCGTCCCGCGCCGCACCGGGGACTCCGGGTCCTTGCGGTACCGCGTGATGTGGCGGCCGGTGGCCGGTACGCGGACGGCCCCGGAGCTGTCCGGCACCTGGCAGGTGCTCGTGCCCGAGGGCCACGAGCGCGACGAGCTGGTCGCCGACGTCGTGGCCGCCCTCACCGCGCACGGCGCCAAGGTGGAGACCCGCTCCGCGCCGGGCGAGGGCGCGTACGCGGGCGTGCTGTCGCTGCTGGCGCTCGACGAGTCCCCGCACCCGCGGCACCCCGGGCTCACCCGGGGGCTGGCCGCCACGCTCGACCTGGCCCGCACCGCGCGCGGCCCGCTGTGGCTGGCCACCCGGCAGGCCGTCGCCGCCGCACCGGCCGACCCGGTGCCCGAGCCCGCCCGCGCCCGGATCTGGGGCCTGGGCCGCAGCCTGGCCCTGGAGCGCCCGCAGGAGTGGGGCGGCCTGATCGACCTGCCCGGCCGGCTCGACGCGTCCGCGCGGGAGAACCTGGCCCGCGCGCTGGCCGCGTCACACGGCGGGGAAGAGAGCGGTGCCGAAGACAGTGCCGAAGACGGTGCCGAGGACAGTGCCGAGGACAGTGCCGAAGACGGTGCCGAAGACCAGGTGGCCGTACGCGCCGGGGGCCTGCTCGCCGCCCGCCTGGTCCGCGCCGCCGACCTGGCCCCGACCTGGAGCCCGGCCGGCACCGTGCTGGTCACCGGCGGGCCCGAGCCGTACGGGGCGCGGCTCGCGCGCTGGCTGGCCCGCAACGGCGCCGAGCACGTCGTGCTGGCCGCCCCCGAGCCGGTCCCCTCGCCCGGCGAGGGGATCACGGTCGCGGTGGCCGATCCGGGCGACCGGGACGCCCTGGCCGCGCTGCTGGCCGAGCACCGGCCCGCGACCGTCGTGCACGCCGCCGACCACCTGGAGGAGAGCACCCTGGACGGGCTCACCCTCGACCGGCTGGAGCGCGTGCTGATCGGCAACGCCGGCGCGGCCCGCGCGCTGCACGAGGCGACGCTCGCGGCGGGCGTGGTGCCGGCCGCGTTCGTGCTGTTCTCCTCGATCGCGGCGACGTTCGGCGGCGTCGGCCAGGCCGCGTACGCCGCCGCGGGCGCCGAGCTGGACGCGCTCGCCGCCCACCGCCGCGGCCTCGGCCTGCCCGCCCTGTCGGTGGCGTGGGGGCCGTGGGCCGAGGAGGAGGCCCGGCCCGGCGAGCCGGCCCGGGGAGGGCGGCTTGCCGCGCGCGGGGTGGGCGCGCTGCCGCCCGCGCGGGCCCTGGACGCGCTCCGGCGCGACCTGCACGGCGACGCGGGCGCGGTGGTCGTCGCCGATCTCGACTGGGGCCGCTTCGCCCCCGCCTACGCCGGCGAGCGCGAGCGCCCCCTGATCGCCGACCTGCCCGAGGCCCGCCCGTCCGGCGGGGAGGAGCCCGCCGGGCCGGAGCGGCCGTCGAGCGCGCCCGGGGACCTGCTCGGCCTGGTACGCGGCCACGCCGCCGCCGTGCTCGGCCACCGGGCCGCCACCGAGATCCACCCCGACCGGCGCTTCACCGACGCCGGCTTCGACTCCCTCACCGCCGTGGAGCTGCGCAACCGGCTCGGCCGCGCCACCGGCCGCCGCCTCCCGGCCACCGTCGCGTTCGACCATCCCACCCCCCGCCAGCTCGCCCGGCACCTGGGAGAGGCACCGAAGGAGCCACAACGATGAACCACCGGAGCAAGGTCCTGATCGTGGGCGCCGGCCCTTGCGGGCTGATGACGGCCTGCGAGCTGCGGCGCCGCGGCGTGGAGGCCGACATCCTGGACGCCGCCGAGGAGCCGGGCGCGGGCTCGCGGGCGATCCTGCTGTGGCCGCCGTCGCTGGAGATCTACCGCGACATCGGCATCCTGGAGGAGGCCGCCAAGCGCGGCGTGCGGATCAAGGCGCTCAGCTACCACGTCGGCTCCGGCCCGCTGCGGCTGCCGCTGGCGCCGATGATGTCCCCGCTGATCCTCCCGCAGGAGGACACCGTCGAGCTGCTCCACGACGAGCTGCGCCGCCTCGGCGGCGAGGTCATGCGCGGCCTGGAGGTGACCGGCCTGGAGCAGGACGCCGCCAAGGTGACCGTCACCGCGCGCCGCGCCGGCGGCGAGGTGGTCACGCTGGAGGCCGAGTGGCTGGTCGGGGCCGACGGCTTCCGCAGCACGGTCCGCGACAAGATCGGCTCCGCGTTCACCGGCGCGCCGCTGCCGATCACCTTCCTGCTCGCCGAGGGCCACCTGGAGGGCGACTACGACGCCGAGGCGGTCAACTACTACCTCGGCCGCACCGGCGTGGTCCTGGTGGCCCCGCTGCCCGGCGGCCGGGTGCGCGTCTCCGGCGCCCTGCCCGACGGCGCCGCGATCGACGAGGGGACCGCGCAGCGCCTCCTGGACGAGCGCGGCCCCGGCGGGCTCCGCATCACCGGCCTGACCATGAACACCACCTTCACCAGCCACGAGCGCATCGCCTCCCCGCTGCGCTCGGGCCGCTGCTTCCTGGTCGGCGACGCGGCGCACGTGCACTCCGTGGTCGGCGGGCAGGGCCTCAACCTGGGCTTCGGCGACGCCCGCAACCTGGCCTGGAAGCTGGCCGGGGTGATCAACGGCCGGTACGCCCCGCGCGTGCTGGACAGCTACGACCCCGAGCGGCGCGCCGCCGCCGAGCAGACCGTGCAGGCCACCGGACGCATGGCCCGACAGGCCGTGCTCAGCCCGTTCGCCAACCGGGTGCGCAACGCGCTGATGACCCTGGGCCACCGCTCCGGCGCGCTGGGCCGCAGGCTCCCGCCGCTGCTGTCCGGCTGGCTGATCCGCTACCCGGACGCGCTGATCCCCGCCCCGGGCAGGGTCCCGCGCGGCCTGCCCCGGCCCGGCGCCCGCTCGCCCCGCTGGACCCTGGAGCCCGACGACGACCGGTTCCAGCTCGTCACCGCCGGCACGCGGGGCGGCGCCGCGGACGAGCAGGGGACCGCGCTCGCCGGGCGCCTGCACGACCTGCTCCTCCACCGGCACCGGGACGGCGGAGGCGAGGGGTTCGTGCTGCTGCGCCCCGACGGCTACGTGGCCGCCGCCGGGCGCCCCGCCGACCTGGGGCCCGTCGCCACCGCCCTGGAACACCTCGCACCGCAGAGCACGAAGGAACACTCATGACCGAACCGCAGCTTCCCCCCGTACTGGACGGCTTCGACCTGTCCGACCAGAGCCGCTTCGCCGACGGGTTCCCGCACCACGTCTTCGCCCGGCTGCGCCGGGAGGCGCCGGTGTTCTTCCACCCGGCGGCCAGCACGGCCGACGGCGAGGGCTTCTGGGTGCTCAGCCGCTACGAGGACATCAAGGCCGCCGCGGCCGACCCGGCCTTCTCCTCCCAGGGCGGCGGCGGGCGCGTGGGCGGCGGCACCCACATCGACGACCTGGCCCCCGGCGTGCACGCCGGGACCATGCTGAACATGATGGACGACCCCCGCCACCAGGCGATCCGCGACGCCGTGAGCCCGTCGGTGGACGCCGCGGCGCTGGCCGCGATGGAACCCGAGCTGCGCGCCATCGCCGAGGACCTGGTGGCGCGGGCGGTCGAGGGCGGCGAGGGCGACCTGATGGTGGACGTCGCCGGGCCGTTCGCGATCACGGCCGCGCTGCTGCTGCTCGGCGTCCCCCGGCGCGACTGGCCGCCGCTGCGCGCCTGGGCCGACGTCAGCATGGGCTTCGACGACCGCGAGGCGGGCGTGGACACCGAGCGGTCGCAGATGGCGCGCGTGGCGCTGTACCAGTACGGCACCGGCGCGCTCAAGGCGCGGGCCGCCGACCCCGGCCGCGACCTGCTCTCCCTGGTCGCGCGGGCCGAACTGCCCGACGGCGAGCGGCCGATGTCGGCGTACGAGCGGGAGGTGTTCTTCAACCTGATCCTCGGCGCGGGCTCCGAACCGCCGCGCAACGCCATCGCGCACGGCCTGCTGGCCCTGGCCGAGCACCCCGAGCAGTGGAAGGCGCTGCGCGAGGACCGCTCGCTGGTCCCCGGCGCGGTCGAGGAGATGCTGCGCTGGTCCTCGCCGACCCCCTACAACCGGCGCACCGCCACCCGGGACGTGGAGCTGGGCGGCACGCTGATCAGGGCGGGGGAGAAGGTCACCTTCTGGTGGGCCTCGGCCAATCGCGACGAGAGCGTCTTCGCCGACCCGGACGTCTTCGACATCCGCCGCGACCCCAACCCGCACCTCGCCTTCGGCTTCGGCGCGCACGGCTGCATGGGCGAGCGGATGGGCCGCCTGGAGCTGCGGCTGGTGCTGGAGGCGCTGCTGGACCGGGTCGGCGAGCTGCGCCCGGCCGGGCCGGTGCGGTGGGCGCGCAGCAACAAGCACACCGTCATCCTTAACCTGCCGATGACCTACGCCGACGCCACCCCGGTCCCCGCGCCCGCCCGGCCCGAGGAGCCGCCCTCGGCCCTCCCGGCCAACCCGGGCCTGTACGTCATCACCCAGCTCCTGCCGTTCAACCCGTTCGACCCGGCCTTCCGCGCCGACCCGTACCCCGTGTACCGGAAGATCGCCGAGGCCGGGCCGGTCACCCGCACCCCCGGCGGCACCGTCGTGGTCACCGGGCACCGCGAGGTGTCGGCCGCGCTGCGCGACCCGCTGATCGGCTGGGGCGACGGGCAGTCGGTGGCCGAGCACTTCGGCCGCGACCCCGAGGGCAGGCCGGTGCGGCAGTTCATCTTCATGGACCCGCCGGACCACACCCGCATCCGCTCCCTGGTGAGCAAGGCGTTCACCGCGCGCGCCATCGAGCGGCTGCGCCCCCGCGCGGCCGAGATCACCTCCCGGCTGCTGGCCGCCGCCGGAACCTCCTTCGACCTGATGGACGCCGTCGCCCACCCGCTGCCCGCGCTGCTGCTGGGCGAGCTGATGGGCGTGCCGGAGGACAACCTGGACCGCTTCCGCGCCTGGTCGGCGGCCATCGGCCGGGGCCTGGACCCCGACTTCGTGCTGACCAGGGAGCAGGTCGCCCAGCGCCAGGGCGCGCGCGAGCAGTTCAACCAGTACTTCGCCGAGCTGGCCGCGCGGCGCCGGGCCGAGCCCGCCGAGGACCTCATGAGCGCGCTCGTCGCCGCCGAGCAGGAGGGCGACCGGCTCACCGAGACCGAGCTGGTCACCACCTGCACCCTCCTCGTCTCGGCGGGGTACGCGCTGACCGTGCACCTGATCGGCAACGGCGTGCTCGCGCTGCTGCGCGAGCCCGGTCAGCTCGCCTGGCTGCGCGCCAACCCCGACCGGCTCGGGGGCGCGGTGGAGGAGCTGCTGCGCTACGACGCCCCGGCCCAGGTGATCTCGCGCGTGGTGCTCGCCGACACCGAGATCGGCGGCGTCCCGGTACGCGCGGGGGAGTCGCTGCTGCTGATCCTCGGCGCGGCCAACCGCGACCCGGCCGTGTACGACGAGCCCGACCGGCTCGACCTGGCCCGGCAGTCCGGCGGGCGCAACCTCGGCTTCGGGCACGGCATCCACTTCTGCCTGGGCGCCCCGCTGGCCCGGCTCGCGGTGCAGGCGGCGCTGACCGAGCTGATCCCGCTGGACCTGGAGATCGCCGAGCCCGGTCCCCGGCACACCGAGGGCATGGTCATCCGCGGGCTGGCCTCCCTGCCCGTCACCGTGCGCGGGCGGGCCGGGTGAGCGCCGCGGACCCCGGCCTCTGGCTGCGCCGCTTCCACGCCGGCGACGGGCCGCGGCTGGTGCTGTTCCCGCACGCGGGCGGTTCGGCCAGCTACTTCCACGGCCTGTCCGGGCTGCTGGTGCCCGCGCTGGACGTGCTCGCCGTGCAGTACCCGGGCCGCCAGGACCGGCGCGCCGAGCCGGCCGTCCAGGACATCCGGGAGCTGGCCGGCGGCATCGCCGAGGTGCTGGCGGCCGAGCCGGACGCGGGACCGTACGCGCTGTTCGGGCACAGCATGGGCGCGAGCGTGGCCTTCGAGGTGGCGCTGCGGCTGGAGCGGGAGGGCGTCCAGGTGAGCCGGCTGTTCGCCTCCGGCCGCCCCGCGCCCGGCCGGCGCCGCGACGACCTGCCGGACGGGAACGACGACGCGGCCCTGCTCGCCGAGCTGCGCGGGCTGAGCGGGACCGACGCCCGCATCCTCGACGACCCGGACGTGGTGGAGATGATCCTGCCGGCGCTGCGGGCGGACTACCGGGCCATCGACGCCTACGAGTGGCGGCCGGGCGACGTGCTCGCCTGCCCGGTCACCGCCATGGTGGGCGACGACGACCCGCGCGTGGCCGAGGACGACGCCCGCGCCTGGGCCGGGTACACCACGGGCCCCTTCGAGCTGCTCCGCTTCCCCGGCGGCCACTTCTACCTCGGCGAGCGCCGAGAGGAGGTGGCCAAGATCGTCGCCGCCCGCCTGACCTGACCCGTGCGACCCGTGCGTCCCGTGCCGGCCTGTGCTCCGGGCCGGCACGGGAGGCCGGTAGCTGAAGGTGGTCGCGCCTTCGTCACCGAACCGCCACACAGGCCCCGTGCCGACTACCTCGGGCCCTTGATCAGGGCGGTGCGGTCAGGCCGCAGGCGTCGAAGCAGACGAGGCAGAGGCGAGGGAGACGGGGGCAGGAGTCGCCCGGGGCGGCGTAGCGCTCCAGCGGCTCCGCCGGCGATGAGGGACGCCGCCGTGACCCTCTCGGAATGCGATGTCAGCCTGCTGATCTACTTTGTAAAGGCGCCCGCCTGTGTCATGCCAAGGACAACGGGCACGATGGGGGTTTCGGCAGTGTGGCCGTGTCGGTGTGGTGTGGCCGGCGCGACGGGAGTTTACTGTCGAAGTCGTCGGCTGGTTTGGGCGCGAGTCAACGGAGGTGTGCCCGGTGAGCGAGGCTCCGGTGCTGCCGCTGCATATGCGGCGTGATGGGTTCGACCCGGTTCCTGAGCTGTCGGCGCTGCGTGAGGGCGAGGGCGTCAGGCGGGTGACCACGCCGCTGGGGCTGGAGGCCTGGCTGGTGACGCGGTTCGCCGATGTGCGGGAGGTGCTCGGCGATTCGGAGCGCTTCAGCAACGTGCTGCATCGTGCGGTGCGGGTGCCGGGGATGGAGGGGTACACCGAGGAGGAGCTGGCGCGGTTGCGGGCGGGGAACATGCTCGCGTGCGACCCGCCGGAGCACACCCGGTTGCGGCGGATGCTGACGCCGGAGTTCACGGTCCGGCGTATGCGGGCGCTGGAGCCGCGGGTGCGGCGGATCGTCGCCGATCATCTGGACGCCATGGAGCGTGGTGGTCCTCCGGCGGATCTGGTGTCGGCGTTCGCGTTGCCGGTTCCGTCGCTGGTGATCTGTGAGCTGCTGGGAGTGCCGCACACCGATCGTGGTGACTTCCAGCGGCGTACGTCCAGGATGCTGGATCTGTCGTTGTCGTTTCAGGAGCGGACGCAGGCGCAGCGGGAGTCGCGGGAGTACATGGCGGGGCTGGTGGCGCGTGCGGCGGCCGATCCGGGTGATGATCTGCTGGGCATGCTGGTGCGGGAGCATGGCGATGACCTGAGCGCGGACGAGCTGGCGGGGATCGGGTCGCTGTTGTTGCTGGCCGGGCATGAGACGACGGCGAACATGCTGGCTTTGGGGACGTTGGCGTTGCTGCGTCATCCGGTGCAGATGGCGTTGCTGCGCAAGGAGCCGGAGCGGATCGAGGCCGCGGTGGAGGAGTTGCTGCGGTGGCTGAGCATCGTGCACTCGGGAGCATTCAAGGTTACGACGACGGATGTGGAGATCGCGGGTGTGCGTATCCCGGAGGGGGAGGCGGTGGTGTGCGTGCTGCCGGCGGCCAACCGTGATCCTGGTCTTGTGCCCGATCCGGATCGGCTGGACATCACGCGTGGCGGTCTGGGGCATGTCGCTTTCGGTCATGGGGTGCATCACTGTCTGGGTGCGCCGTTGGCGCGGATGGAGTTGCGCATCGCCTTCCCGGCGTTGCTGGAGCGTTTTCCGGGGTTGCGTGAGACGGGCCGGGCGCCGGAGTTCCGTTCCTTCCACATCGTGTACGGCCTGAATTCGCTGGAGGTGGCGTGGTGACGTTGAGGGTGCGCGCGGATCGTGATGTGTGCATCGGGGCGGGGATGTGTGTGCTGACGGCGGAGGAGGTTTTCGACCAGGACGATGAGGGCGTGGTGGTGGTGTTGATGCCCGAGCCCGGGGCGGGGCGTGCCGAGGCGGTGGGTCGGGCGGTGGCGGCGTGTCCGTCGGGGGCGTTGTCGCTGGAGGGGGATCAGCCGCCGGTGAGGTAGGTGGTGAGGCCGGCGGTGAGCGATGTGGCGATGCGCTGGCGGAAGGCGGGGTCGGACAGTTTGCGTGCGTCGCCGGGGTTGTTCATGTTGCCGCATTCGATGAAGACGGCCGGGCGGGTGGACAGGTTGAGTCCGCCCAGGTCGGTGCGGGTGTTGAGTCCGTTGTGGCCGGTGTAGGTGGCGTAGGGCATGCCGGTGCCGTGGCGGTAGGCGGCGCGGATGGCGAGGCCGAGGCGGCGGGAGGGGGTGGTGATGGCCTCGTTGTGGCCGGGGATGGGGCCGGGCAGGATGACGTGGAAGCCGTGGCCGCCGGGGGTGGCGCCGTCGGCGTGGATCGACAGGACGGCGTCGGCGCGGGCGCGGTTGCCGATGGCGGCGCGTTCGGTGATGCAGGGGCCGACGCCGGTGTCGTCGGGCCGGGTGAGCACGACGGTGGCTCCGGCCTGGCGTAGCAGGGGGCGCATGCGGCGGGCGACGTCCCAGGTGAAGGCGTGTTCGGGGTAGCCGGCGGGGGTGCGGGTGCCGGTGGTGTTGCACGGTTTGCGGCCGGTGATGACGTCCACCTGGCGGTTGATCTCTTCGGGGTGTGCGGCGTTGCCGCCGTTGTGGCCGGGGTCGAGCACCACCACTTTGCCGGCCAGTGCCGGTGACGGCGTCGATGAGGTCGCCGATGATACCGGTGATGACACGGGCGGGGGTGGGGTCGCGGCGTCGCGGGCGGCGGAGCGGTCTGGGCCGCATCCGGTGGCGGACAGTGCCGCCGCGGCGGCGAGGAGCACCGGGCCGGCGTGTCGGGCGGACATGTCCCGTACGCTACCCGGCTCTCGCGTTCGGTCTCCGTACCCGGTGTGACCTGCGGGTTCGTGTCGCGGGGCGGATCGGTGCGGGAGTTGGTCTCCTCAGGGCGGGATTCCTCGGTGATGATGGGGATCTGACGCCGACGCACACGGGCAGGGAGCCCCACGATGAGCGATGCGACGACGGGCAAGACGCTGCGGCTGCACACCGGCGGCGGGGCGGCGGAACTGGTGGCACGGGCGCGGGCGCTGGAGGAAGTGATCGCGGGGGAGGCGCGGGCCGCGGAGGAGAGGGGCCGGCTCACCGATGGCGTCGTGGAGGCGCTGCATGATGCGGGGATCTTCGGTATGTGGCTGCCGGCTCCGCTCGGCGGGGCGGAGCTGTCGCCGGGTGAGCTGATCGATGTCCTGGCCGCGGTGTCGTACGCCGATCCCTCCACGGGGTGGGTGGTGATGGCGACCGCGATGGTGACGGGGACGGCGGGGGCGTACCTGGGGGAGGAGGCGGTGCGGGAGATCTTCGGTGGTGGCGGGCGTCTGCCGTTGATCGCGGGGCAGGGCACCCGGGCGGGGACGGCGGTGCGTGAGGACGGCGGCTACCGGTTGAGCGGCCGGTGGAGTTTCGGTTCCGGCATTCTGCACTCTTCCTACGCGCACAGTCTGGGTGTGGTCGAGGACACCGGGGAGGGCCGGATCTTCATCACGCCGATGGAGGATGTGAAGCTGCTGGGCAACTGGGACGTGCTGGGGCTGCGTGCGACCGGCAGCGTGGATTACGCGATCGACGGCGCGTTCGTGCCGGAGGCGTACACGCATGTGGTGACCTGTGACATGCCGCTGCGTGGTGGTGCGTTGTACCGGCTGGGGGTGCTGGACCAGGCGCTGGTGTGCCATTCGGGGTGGGCGGTCGGTGTGGGCCGTCGTCTGCTGGATGAGCTGGGCGCGCATGCGCGGGCGCGGGCGGGTCGGGCCGGGCAGCTCGCCGGCAGTGACGCCTTCCACACGGGGTATGCCCGTGCCGAGGCGGGGTTCCGTGCGGCGGAGGCGCTGGTGCGTGAGGCGTGGGGCGATGCCGAGCGTACGCTGGACGCCGGTGAGGCGTTGTCGGTGCGTCAGGAGACGCTGATCCGGCTGGCCCTGAACCACATCACGTGGACCTTGGCCGGCGTCGCGGATTTCGTCTATGCCTCCTGTGGCACCTCGGCGCTGCGTGACGGCCCGGTGCAGCGTCTGTTCCGGGACGTGCACACCGGTACCCAGCACATCACCTCCGGGCCGCGGGTGCTGGCCGAGTGCGGCCGGGAGCTCGCGGGTCTGGCTCCCGGCCATGTGTGGCACATCCTGGATCTGGCCATCCCGTCGTGAGGGTCACAGGCCGGTGAGGAAGTCGCGGACGGCGGCGGCGAAGCCGGCGGGGTCCTCGTCGCGCACCCAGTGGCCGCGGCCGGGGAACTCGCGCAGGGTGGTGCCGGGGCGGCGTGCGGCCATCTGCCGGGCGAGGGCGGTGGGCAGGACGAAGCTGTCCAGGCCGTGCACGAGCAGGGCGGGGCAGGAGGAGCCGAGCCAGTCGGCCCACCAGTCGCCGACCAGCGCCTGCTGTGAGGCCATCATGTCGTCGTGGTCGAACAGGAAGCCCCACCCGTCGGGGTGTTCCACCGCGCTTTCCAGGAAGTAGCCGGCGTCGGGGATGCCGTGGGCTTCGACCTGGCGGCGCAGTTCGGCCAGGGTGGTGGCGCGGCGGGGCCAGCCGCGTACGTCCAGGACCGGGTGGGCCACCTCGGGGGGCTGGTTCACGGCGCCGCCCTCTTCCACGATGAGGGCGCGCACCAGGCCGGGGTGGCGGGCGGCGAGCTGGAAGGCGGTGACGCCGCCCATCGAGTGGCCCAGGACGGTGATCGGGCCCAGGCCGAGGTGGTGGGCGAACGCGGCGGCGTCGGCGATGTAGGCGTCGCGGCTGAAGTCGCCGTCGGAGTCGCTGTGCCCGTGTCCGCGTTGTTCCAGGGCGATCACGCGGCAGCCGGGGGCGAGTGCGGCGGCGAGGGGGGCGAACATCCGGGCGCGGCCGAAGTGGCCGTGCAGGGCCAGGATGGGGGTGCCGTCGCCGCCGAAGTCCAGGTAGGCGAGCCGGCGTCCGCGTATGCGGGCGTACTTTTCGGTGGGGGTGGCGGTCATGGCCGGGTGATGGTGAGCGTCAGGCCGGCGGCGGTGACCTGTAGGGCGCAGGCGGTCAGGTCGGGGACGACGGCGTCGGCGGTGGTGAGTTCGGCGGCCGGGTGGGAGGTGGCCACGGCGAGGGTGTGCGCGCCGGCGGCCCGTCCGGCGGCGATGCCGGCGGGGGCGTCCTCGATGACGAGGCAGCGTTCGGCGGGGTGGCCGAGTGCGGCGGCGGCCTTGAGGTAGCCTTCGGGGTCGGGTTTTCCGGCGCTGACGTCCTCGGCGGCGACCAGGACCTCCGGCACGGGCAGTCCAGCGGTCTGCAGGCGGGCGCGCATCAGCGCGCCGGAGCCGGATGTGACGGCCGCCCAGCGGTCCTCGGGCAGGTCGTGCAGCAGGCGGGCGGCGGCTGGCAGGGGGACCACCTCGTCCAGGCCGGCCAGTTCCAGTTCCGCGAGCTCGGCGGCGGCCTGCGCCCATTCCGATCGGGGGAGGAACAGCGCGAGGGTGTCCTCGGTGCGCCGGCCGTGGCACACCCGAAGGATCTCCTCGGCGTCCAGTCCGCGTCCTTCGGCCCAGGTGCGCCAGGTGCGGGCCACGACCCCGGTGGAGTCGACCAGGGTCCCGTCGATGTCGAACAGCACGGCATCCACGTCGAATCGCATGCGCGCCAGGCTACGGCACGCCGCTCGGGCCGTGCGGCGCCGGTGGGGGCACGGCGGAGGCGGGCGGGCGCCGCAAGTTTTCGGAAGATCGTCGCGGAAGTGGGAAACGCGAGGTCCTGGATGGCGCCAGGGGCAGGCCCGAAAGTATTTCCGCAATTTTTCGGGCAGCGCGCACTGGAAAGTCGCGGTCTTCCCCGCCCCAGGACGTGCTCGGACGTGCGTCGCCGCAGCGTAGGCCCGATGCGGAGGCGTGAGTGGGGCGAGCGGCGCGGCGTGCGCGGGGGCGGGTGCGGCCGAAAACGGCCGGGATCTGCTTCGGTGAGGGCTGCGGATCGGCGGTGTGGCGATGCTACGGTTTGGAGAAAGTTTCGGCAGAACTGAGCCAGTGTGTGAAGGGGTGCCGTGGCGACCGAACGTGCGGGCGCGAGCGGCCGGGGCCGGACGGCGGGAGCCGGGCGGCGCACCGCCGATGACCGGGTGACGATCGCGATGGTCGCGCGGGCGGCGGGCGTTTCGGTGCCGACCGTCAGCAAGGTGCTCAACGGCCGCGACGCGGTCGGCCCCGAGACCCGGCGCCGGGTCGAGGACGCGTTGATCGCGACGGGCTACCAGCGCAGGAGCCGTGCCGAGGCGGGGCGGTCCGGCCTGGTCGACTTCATGATCGGTGGGCTGGACTCGGCGTGGGCGTGCGAGTTGCTGCGCGGCGCGGAGCAGGAGGCGTACCGGCTGGGGGCCAGGCTGGTGCTCACGGCGACCCATGACGGCCAGGAGCGGCCCCGCGAGTGGCTGCAGTCGGCCTCGCGTCCCACCGACGGTGTGGTGCTGGTGGTCTCCGGTAAGGCCGGCCAGGCCGTCGCCGAGCGGCTGCGCTCGATCGACGTCCCCTTCGTGGTGATCGACCAGGTGGGCGGCTACGACCGCGACGTGCCCACGATCGGGGCCACGAACTGGGCCGGCGGTTTCGCGGCCACCGAGCACCTGACCGGTTTGGGGCACCGCCGCATCGGCATGATCACCGGCCCGATGGACGTCCAGTGCAGCCTGGAGCGCCTTGACGGCTACCGTGCGGCGCTGGGCCGGGCCGGCATCGCTCCCGATGAGACCTTGGTGCGCCACGGCGACCATCACGCCGAGAGCGGGCGCCGCGCCGCCGCGGAGCTGTTCGACCTCCCCGACCCGCCGACGGCCGTCTTCGCCGGCTGCGACGAGCAGGCCGCCGGCGTGTACGAGGAGGCGCACGCCCGGGGCCTGCGCATCCCGGGCGATCTGAGCGTGGTCGGCTTCGACGACGTGGACATGTGCCGCTGGATGACCCCCAGGCTCACCACGATCCGCCAGCCCTTGGCCCAGATGGCCGCGCTCGCGGTCCGCAATGTCCTGGAGACGGCGCACACCCCCGGCGAGCAGCCGTTGCGCCTGGAGCTCAGCACCACGCTGGTGGTCCGCGAAAGCACGGCACCCCCCGGCCCCCGCCCGCCACGGCCGGGGCTCGCAAGCTCCTAGCCAGAGCCGCGCCGCTCTCGCCCTCCCGCCGGACGCGGACAAGACCGAGGGCCGATCCCACCCGGCCGCTCGCCGGGCCCCCGGCGCCGCACGCGTCATCGGCCCCCGATGACGCGCCGCACCTGATCGTCGGCCTCGGCGACCGCGACAGCACGCGATCACCGGCGGTGGCGGTCGCCGAGA
Organism: Thermocatellispora tengchongensis; assembly: GCF_014202315.1. GTDB lineage: Bacteria > Actinomycetota > Actinomycetes > Streptosporangiales > Streptosporangiaceae > Thermocatellispora > Thermocatellispora tengchongensis. The sequence continues at coordinate 26,792 of NZ_JACHGN010000038.1, forward strand.
ACATCGGCGGTGATGGTCGCGAGTCACCGCCGGACTGGCCGCTCTCCGGTGTGGTGCCGTGGCGCCGGTGGCGGCCCCGCGCGTGCCTGTCGCACACCCCCACGCCCTGCACGCCCCCATCACCCCTGGACCCCGCCACGGCCAGGCCGCATGTGCTGCCGTGCGCGAGTCGGCTGGATCACGCCGGAGCCGCCTCGGCGGTGGCGGCCGGGCGCGAGCACGGGCGGTGGTAGTCCTGGGCCACGGGGCGATGCAGCCGACTCGGGCGACAGGGGTGCCGGGGGTCGCCACCCCGGCACCGCGTCGCCTGCACCGCAGAGCGGCCAGTCGGGCGGTGGGTCACGGCAGCGGGACCGTCGCGGCGGGGTTCCAGCCGCCGACGGCGGCGATGTTCCCGACGAAGTGGCGGCCAGGCACGAGCACCGGCGGTGGCGGTCGCGGGCTGTCACCGGGCTGGCCGCTCTCCGATGGGGCGCTGCGGTAGGGGCGCCGCGCCGGCGGCGACAGCCCGTGCGCCCCTGTCGTGCGCGTGAGCCGGCTGGATCGCGCCGGAGCCGCCTCGGGCAGCGGCGGTCGGGGGTGAGCGTCGGCGGTGGTGGTCGCGAGCCAGCGCCCGGCTGGCCGCTTTGGGGTGCGGGGGGCGCGGCGCCGGGTGGCGACCCTGCGCACTCCTGTCGTGCGCGAGTCGGCTGGATCGCGCTGGGCCGCCTCGGCGGTGGTGATCGGGCGGTGGCTGCCGTCGCGGGGGTCGGAAAGTTTCCCGAAAGTTGTCCGGTGCGTGGGAGGCGTTTCGGCTCGGCCTCTTCCTGGTCTCCGGTCATTGGGGATGTTTGTCGGATCAAGCGTCTGACCAGGGGTGATGTGGTGCGTGTGGATCGCCTGCTCGCGGGCCTTCCGGCCTGCAACTTACACTGTTTCGGCTGATCATTGAAAGTATCGGGGGCCGCTTTGGTGCAGGTGGCGGCGCGCTGACGGGCTAGGATGCCGGTGGGGTGGCGGTCGTGGGCGTTCGGTGCCTCTTGACGGGTGTCGATTCGCCGCTCTACCGTGAGGGAGCGTCACCTAAGTTTCGGCAAGTTTTCGAAAGTTTTCTGGCGGCGGACCCCGCACCACCTCGCACCACCGGCCCAGGCTGTCGCGCAAAGGAGCCCTCATTGCCCCTCGTGCAGATCGATCGAGAGCACGCGCCGCTCGGCGGGGAACGGTTTCGAGCGCGGGCGGGCAGGCAAGTCACGTAGCTGATCCGCCCGATCCCCGCACGACCAGGTTCGGAGTCTCGCAGTGAAGGTTCTCTACATCGGCGGCACCGGCACGATCAGCTCGTCCTGCGTGGCCGAGTCGGTGCGCCGCGGGCAGGACGTGCACGTCCTGAACCGGCGCCGGACCGCCGGCCTCCGTCCCCTGCCCGAAGGCGTCACCGTGGTCGAGGGGGATGTCCGCGATCCGGAGTCGATGCGCCGCGCGCTCGGCGGCGCCGCCTACGACTGCGTGGTCGACTTCCTCAGCTACGGCGCCGAGGACGCCGCCGGGGCCGTGGACCTGCTGGAGGGCCGCACCGGGCAGTACGTCCACATCAGCAGCGCCGCGGTCTACCACAAGCCGGTGCTGCGGGCGCCGTTCACCGAGTCCACCGCGCGGCACAACCCCTGCCTGCCCTACGCCCAGGGCAAGATCGCCGCTGAGGACGTGTTGCGCCGGGCGTACGACGAGCGGGGCTTCCCGGTCACGATCGTGCGGCCCTCGCACACCTACGACGACGCCCACCCGCCGCTGCCCGGCGGCTGGACCGCCTGGGACCGCGTGGCCCGCGGGGAGGAGATCGTGGTCCCCGGCGACGGCACGAGCCTGTGGACCCTGACCCACGCCCGTGACTTCGCGGTGGGGCTGGCCGGGCTGATCGGCAACTGGCAGGCGGTGGGGGAGGACTTCCACATCACCTCCGAGGAGGTCCTCACCTGGAACGAGATCTACACCATCGCCGGGCGGGCGTGCGGCACGCCGGCGCGGCTGCTGCACCTGCCGTCGGAGTTCCTACCGGTCGTGGCCCCCGACTGGTTCTGGACGCCGCTCATCCTGGGCGACCTGCAGCACAGCGCGGTGTTCGACACCACCAAGATCAGGCGGTACGTCCCGGAGTTCCGGCCGGTGGTCACCTGGTCGCAGGGCGCGCGCGGGCTGCACGAGTGGCGTGCCGCCCACCCCGAGCACACCCGGCCCGACCCCGAGGCCGACGCGATGCTGGCCCGGCTGGTCGCCGCGCACCACCGGGCCAGGGCGGCGCTGACGCCGCCGGCCCGGTGACGGCCGCGGGCGCGGCGTGCGCCGCGTGGCCGTGGCTCTCGCTTCGGCGGGGCGGCCGGCCCGCGCCCGGTGCGATCGTCCGCGGTGGGGCCGGGAACGGGCCGGTGGGGTGAGATGACGGCGGTGCGGGTCACGATGCGCGCTCGCGCGGAGCATGGCGTCTGCCCGGCCGCGCCGCGCCGCGGTTCTTTCCGTGCCACCCGTCTGCCGGCCCGCGTGGGTGGCCGGTGCCGTGGGGTTCGCCGCCCTGCGGCAGGAGCCGGGTCGTTACGCGCCCGCGTACGGACGGCTCGATGGAGATTTGCGACAAGTATCCGAGTGGTTGTGAGGTTCGAGATGGTTGTGAGACCGACATGGCCGTGAGCACGGACGCCGCCCGGGAGGTGTGGCAGGACGCCGGGGTGCCCGACGAGGACCGCGTCGAGGCGCTGATGTCCCGGATGAGCCTGGCCGAGAAGATCGCCCAGCTCTACGGCGTGTGGGTGGGCATCGACGACGCCGACGGCGAGATGGCCCCGCACCAGCACGAGTTCACCTCGCTGCCGGTGGAGTGGGAGGAGCTGATCCGCTCCGGCATCGGCCAGCTCACCCGGCCCTTCGGCACCAGGCCGGTGGACGTGGTCACCGGCGCGGCCACCCTGGCCAACGCCCAGCGCGCGATCGTGGCGGCCGGGCGGTGGGGCATCCCGGCGCTGGTGCACGAGGAGTCGCTGACCGGCCTGGCCGCCTGGAAGGCCACCGTCTACCCCAGTCCGCTGTGCTGGGGCGCCGGCTTCGACCCCGGGCTGGTGGAGCGGATGGGCGCGCAGATCGGTGCCACGATGCGCCGCCTGGGCATCCACCAGGGCCTCGCCCCGGTCCTGGACGTCGCGCGCGACCTGCGGTGGGGGCGGGTCGAGGAGACGATCGGCGAGGACCCGCTGCTGGTGGGCATGATCGGCAGCGCGTACGTGCGCGGCCTGCAGTCGGCCGGCGTGATCGCCACGCTCAAGCACTTCGCCGGCTACTCCGCCTCCAAGGGCGGGCGGAACCTGGCCCCGGTCTCGGTGGGCCCCCGGGAGCTGGCGGATGTGATCCTGCCGCCGTTCGAGATGGCGCTGCGGGCCGGGGCGGACTCGGTGATGAACTCCTACGCCGACATCGACGGCCTGCCGGTCGCGGCCGACCCGGGCATGCTCACCGGGCTGCTGCGCGAGACGTACGGGTTCACCGGCACGGTCGTGGCCGACTACTTCTCCGTGGCGTTCCTGCAGACCCTGCACAACGTGGCCGGCTCGCCCGCCGAGGCGGCCCGGCTGGCGCTGAGCGCCGGGATCGACGTCGAGCTGCCCACGGTGAACTGCTTCGGGCCGCCGTTGCTGGAGGCGGTCGAGCGCGGCGAGGTCGATCCGGCCCTGATCGACCGCGCGCTGCGCCGGGTGCTGCTGCAGAAGTGCCGGCTGGGCCTGCTGGACGCGGACTGGTCGCCCGAGCCCGCGGTGCTGGAGGAGGAGGGGGAGGTCGTGCTGGACGACGACGCGGCCCGCTCCCTGGCCGGCGACCTGGCCCGCCGCTCCATCGTGCTGCTGCACAACACCGGCGCGCTGCCGCTCGCGGCCGGCGCTCGCCTGGCCGTGGTCGGGCCCCGCGCCGACACCGCGCACGCGATGATGGGCTGTTACTCCTTCCCGCTGCACGTGGGCGTCCACCATCCCGGGATGCCGCTCGGCATCGACGTGCCGACCCTCGTCGAAGCGCTTCGCGGCGACCCGGCCGGCTACCAGGTGCGCCACGAGCAGGGCTGCCCGGTGCTCGGCGGCGACGACGCGGGCATCGCCGCGGCGGCCGAGGCCGCGGCCGGGGCCGATGTGTGCCTGGCCGTCCTGGGCGACCAGGCGGGCCTGTTCGGCAACGGCACCTCCGGTGAGGGCTGCGACGCGGCGAGCCTGCGCCTGCCGGGGCGGCAGGAGGAGCTGCTGGAGGCGGTGCTGGCCACGGGCACGCCGGTGGTGCTGGTGCTGCTGGCCGGACGGCCGTACGAGCTGGGGCGGCAGATCGACCGGCTGGCCGCGGTGGTGTGCGGGTTCTTCCCCGGGGAGGAGGGCGCGCCCGCGCTGGCCGACGTGCTGTCGGGGCGGGTGGAGCCACAGGGCCGGCTGCCGGTCGGTTTCCCCCGCGACGGCGGCAACCAGCCCGCCACCTACCTCGGCGCGCCGCTGGCCCAGTCGAGCGAGGTCAGCACGGTGGACCCGACGCCGCTGTTCCCGTTCGGGCACGGCCTGTCCTACCATCCCGCGACCTGGGCCGGGATCGAGGCGGAGGCCGCCGAGTGGCCGACCGACGGCACGTACGAGGTGCGGGTCACGTTGCGCAACGACGGCCCGGCCGAGGTCTCCGAGGTGGTGCAGGTGTATCTGCACGACCCGGTCGCCGAGGTCGCCCGCCCGGTGCAGACGCTCCTGGCGGCTCCGCGGGTGGACCTGGCTCCGGGCGAGACGCGCGAGGTGACGATCACCCTGCACGCCGACCAGACCTCCTACACCGGCGCGTCCGGGCGGCGGCAGGTCGATCCCGGCGAGGTGGAGTTGCGCGTCGGCGCCTCCAGCGCCGACATCCGCCGGGCGATCCCGGTCACCATGACCGGGCCGCGGCGGCAGGTCGGCTTCGACCGCGTGATGGAGGCGGCCGTCCGCTCCGATCCGCGGCACTGATCCCCGGCGCGTTCAGCGCCGATGGGCGGCCCGGAGCGCGCTCCGGGCCGCCCGTGTCGCTCGCCGCGGCGGGTCAGTGCGAGTCGCGGGGCACGGCGTGCCCGCGCCCGCCGCGCAGGAAGTCGAAGTCGGCGCCGTCGTCGGCCTGGAGCACGTGCTCGCGGTACAGCCACCGGTAGCCGCCGTCGTCGGGGCTGGCGGGCGGGCGCCACTCGGCGCGGCGCCGTGCCAGCTCCTCCTCGGGCACGTGCAGCGTCAGCCTGCGGGCGGGCACGTCCAGTTCGATCCGGTCGCCGGTGCGCACCAGCGCCAGCGGCCCGCCGACGGCGGCCTCGGGGCTGACGTGCAGCACCACCGTGCCGTACCCGGTGCCGCTCATCCGCCCGTCGCTGATGCGCACCATGTCGTTCACCCCGGCGCGCAGCAGCTTGGCCGGCAGCGGGACGTTGGCGACCTCGGGCATGCCGGGGTAGCCCTTCGGGCCCGCCCCCCGGATGACCAGCACGTCGTCCGGCGTGACGTCGAGATCGTCGTCGTCGCAGACCGCGTGGTAGTCCTCCGGCGAGTCGAACACCAGCGCCCGGCCGGTGTGCCGCATCAGCTCCGGTGAGGCCGCGGACTGCTTGATCACCGCGCCGTTGGGGCACAGGTTGCCGCGCAGGATGGCGGTGCCGGTGCCGGCGGGCTGCAGCGGCGCGTCCAGGGGGCGTATCACCTCGTCGTTCCAGCACTGCGCGCCCGCGACGTTCTCGGCCATGCTGCGGCCGGTGACGGTGAGCGCGGCGCCGTTGAGCAGGCCCGCCTCGTCCAGGCGGCGCAGCACGACCGGCAGGCCGCCGGCGTAGCAGAAGTCCTCCATCAGGAACCGGCCGGAGGGCATCAGGTCCACGATGGTGGGCACGTCGCGTGCCAGCGCGTCGAAGTCGTCCAGCGGCAGCTTGACGCCCAGCCGCCCGGCCAGCGCGGTCAGGTGGATGATCGCGTTGGTGGAGCCGCCGATGGCGGCGTTGGCGCGGATGGCGTTCTCGAACGCCTCGCGGGTCAGGATCGCGCTGGGGCGCAGGTCGTGCTCGACCATGTCCACGATCCGCCGGCCGGCCTGCTGGGCGACCTCATAGCGGCGGGCGTCCACGGCCGGCCAGGTGGCCGAGCCGGGCAGTTGCATGCCCAGCGCCTCGGCCATGCAGGCCATCGTGGAGGCGGTGCCCATCGTCATGCAGTGCCCGTTGGACCTGGCCATGCAGCCCTCGGCGGCGTAGCCCTCCTCCACGCTCATCCGCCCGGCCTTGATGTCGGCCTCGAACTTCCACACGTGGGTGCCCGAGCCGACGTCCATGCCGCGGAACTTGCCGTTGAGCATCGGCCCGCCGGTCACCATGACCGCGGGCAGGTCCACGCTGGCCGCGCCCATCAGCAGGCCGGGCGTGGTCTTGTCGCAGCCCGACAGCAGCACCACGCCGTCCAGCGGGTTGGCCCGGATCAGCTCCTCGGCCTCCATCGCCAGCAGGTTGCGGTACAGCATCGCCGTCGGCCGCATCAGGGTCTCGCCGGTGGCCAGCACCGGGAACTCCAGCGGGAACCCGCCGGCCTGCCACACGCCGCGCTTGACGGCTTCGGCCACCCGGTGGAGGTGGGAGTTGCACGGGGCCAGCTCCGACCAGGTGGTCGCGATCCCGATCACGGGGCGGCCGTCGAACACCTCCGGCCCGAACCCCTGGTTGCGCATCCAGGACCGGTACAGCATGCCCGAGCGCCCCTCGGCGGCGAACCAGTGCGCACTACGCCGGCTCGCCCGCCCGGCCCCGCCCGACGTCATCGCCGCCCCGCTCACCGGACGCCCACGGCCAGGAGTCGAAAGGCGGGACTGTTGCGATGCTGCTTGCCCACGGTGATCCTTCCTTGCGCGATGATGTGCGTGAGGACGGCATACCCGGAACGGGTACCCGGCCCGTCATGCCGGCGCCGGTGAGAACGGCACCCGGGGCGGTCCGCCGAAGAGCGGGACCTCCCCGGCGAGCGCCCGTCCGGCCGCGGCTTGTCGGGCCGTGAGCGGCACGCCCACGCATTTCGCCGGCGCGGCCCTCATTCCCCCCGCGGCTCCCCTCCGATTTGCCGGAATGCTGCCGCTGTAACGGTAAATGTCGTGAACGTCCACCGTCAACGGTCGCGCGGCCTCCCCGGGGCGTTGCGGAGGATCAGGCGGGCGGGGTGCCGCGTCGGCGTACCAGCGGGAGGTACACCTCGTCGATGATCTCGACGAGGACCTCGTCTGGGGCGGTGGGGACCCCGCGCATGACGAACTCGTTGCGGAGCAGGACGATGGCCACGGTGGCGACCCGCGGGTGGAGCGCTTCGGGGCGGGCCTCGCCCCGGGCGATGGCGCGGCCCAGGACGGTCAGCCAGGTGGCGGTCACCGTGTCGGTGGACTGCTCGGGCAACTGGGCCAGCAGTTCCGGCGCGCCGCCTGCCGCGGACAGCAGGTCGCGCAGGATCGCGCCGAGGGGGGAGCTCCAGTGGCGGTTGGCGCGGCGCAGCAGTTCCAGGGCGTCTCCGCGCAGCGTGCCGGTGTCCGGGGGCTGGATCGTGGTGGTCAGTTGCCGGTAGGCGGCGATGCCGAGGGCGAGGCGGTTCGGCCAGCGGCGGTAGATCGTGTTCTTGTTGGTGCCGGCGCGCTGGGCGACCCGGTCCATGGTCAGCCCGGCGTATCCGGACTCGGTGAGCTCGTCCGCCGCGGCGCGCAGGATCGCCTCCTCCAGGGCGGCGCCGCGGCGCCGCGTCTGCCCGTCGCCGGGCTGTCTCTTCGGCTCCCCCGTCATGCCCTCTTCCCGTGATCGGTACGGATCGTTCCTTCCAATGGTGGGCTTGACCCCCGCTTCGAGGCAAGTAAGGTACGTGGCGTACCTAAAAGGAAAGGGGTGTGACGCATGCGCGTCAAAGGCATCACCTACGACACCGGCTTCGTCCTCGGCGGGCGGAACTCCCGTGAGCGCTTCGACCCGGAGCTGGTCGAGCGCGAGCTGCGCATCATCCGCGACGACCTGCACTGCACCGCGGTCCGCGTCACCGGCGGCGATCCCGGGCGGCTGGAGTCGGCCGCGTCGTTCGCCGCCGGGCTGGGCCTGGAGGTGTGGTTCTCGCCCTATCCCCTCGACCTGGACGCCGATGAGATGCTGGCGCTGTTCGCCGACTGCGCCGAGCGGGCCGAGCGGATCCGGCGGCGGGGCGCGCAGGTCGTGTTCGTCACCGGCGCCGAGCTGAGCCTGATGAACAAGGGATTCCTGCCCGGCGGCACCTTCGCCGAGCGGATCGCGCTGCTGAGCGATCCGCCGCGCCTGCGCGAGCTGATCGGCGAGGCCGGCCGCCGGGTCGGCGACTTCCTCGGCAGGGCCGTGGCTCTGGTCCGCGAGCGGTTCGGCGGCAGGGTCACCTACGCCGCCACGCCGCTGGACCGCGTCGACTGGACGCTGTTCGACATCGTGTCGATGGACCTGTACCGGTCGGCCGAGGTGGCGGATCGGTTCGCCGAGGGCGTGCGCGCCCTGGTGGCGCAGGGGAAGCCGGTCGCGATCACCGAGTTCGGCGCCTCCACCTTCCGCGGCGCGGGCGAGGTGGGCGCGCGCGGGCTGGAGATCGTCGAGTACGACAAGGACACCGGGGCGCCGCTGCGGCTGAGGGGGGAGTACGCGCGCGACGAGGCCGGCCAGGCCGCGTACCTGCGCGAGCTGCTGGAGGTCTTCGACGCCGAAGGCGTGGACGCCGCCTTCGTGTTCCTGTTCGCGCAATACGACCATCCGCACCGCCCCGGCGGCGACCTCCGCGAGGACCTGGACCTGGCCGGCTACGGCATCGTGAAGGTCTTCGAAGACCGCGACGGGGACACCTACCCCGGCATGCCGTGGGAGCCCAAGGCCGCCTTCACCGCCCTCGCCGAGCACTACCGGGGCCGCTGAGGATATGCCGGACGGCAGATGCCGGGGCCCGGGGGCGGGCGCGAGGGTGGCGGCATGAGGATTTCGAGCAGAGTGCTGTCCGCCCTCCTTCTGGCCGTGGTGGTGGCGGGCGCGCTCCAGGCCCCGGCGGGCGCGGCCCGGCAGAGCCTGGAGTGGGTGGAGTGCGGCGACGGCATGCAGTGCGCCAAGCTGACGGTCCCGATCGACTGGAAGCGGCCGGACGGCCCGAAGACGCGGGTGGACCTGGCCCGGCTGCCCGCCCGCGAGCCGGGGCGCAAGCTCGGCTCGCTGGTGGTCAACACCGGCGGGGGCGCGACCATCCAGCCCGTACGCGGCACGCCCGCGGTGGTGTCGGAGCTGACCACCTGGTTCGACGTGGTCCTGATCGATCCCAGGGGCATGGGCGACCGGGGCAGCTCCACGGCCGTCGAGTGCGACAGGCCGCAGGCGGGGATCGGCGGGCTGATCCTGAACCCGACCGCGGCGGGCTGGCGCGCGCAGGCCAAGGCGAACGCCGCCTACGACGCCTCCTGCCGCGCGGCGATGGGGGCGGCGTACGCGGGGCTGACCTCGTGGCAGGTGGCCCACGACCTGGAGGCGCTGCGCGTGGCGCTCGGTGAGCCCCGGCTGCGCTACTTCGGCAACTCCTACGGCACGGTGTACGGCCAGGCGTACCTGGAGCTGTTCCCGGCCAAGGCCGGCCGGATGGTGCTGGACGGCGTCGCCGACCACACCCGGCCCTCGCTGGAGCGGTGGCTGCTGGACCACGCCCGTACCGAGGAAGCGCAGCTCCGCCGCTTCCGCGACTGGTGCGCCGCGGGGTGCGCGCTGGGGGACGACGACGCGATCGAGGTGTTCGACGAACTGCTCGCCCGCACCCCGCTGCCGGCCGGGGAGCAGACGGTGAGCAGGCAGCAGTTCCTGCTCGCGGTCAAGGAGGGGCTCGCCCCGCCCGCCTGGCCGCGCCTGGCCGCCGCGCTGCGCAAGGCCGCCGACGGCGACGCCTCGGACCTGGCCAGGCTCAAGCCCCTTCCGCCGGAGTCCCCCGGCCACCCCCACGGCGCGATGCTGTGCCACGACTTCATGCCGGACGTGCCGGGATACCGGGAGTTCCGGGCGATGGAGTCGCGGCTGCGCCAGGCCGCCCCGCGCATCGGGTGGATCCACGGCCGCTACCAGCTCGCCCGGTGCGTCGGCATGGGCGGCGAGCCCGCCAACCCGCCGCGCCCGCTGCGGGCCAAGGGGGCGCCCCCGGTGCTGATCGCGATCGGCGACACCGACGACAACACCCCCAACCTCGGCGCCGAGCACGTGGCGGCGCAGATCCCCGGGGCGCGGGTGGTCCGGCACGGCGACGGGCACGCCGCCTACCTCCTGCACAGTGCCGCCGGGATGGGCGATACGTGCCTGCGCCGGCACGTGCACGACTACCTGACCGCCGGGACCCTGCCCGCGCCCGGGGCGCGCTGCCCGGGGGACCTGCTGGCTAGGATCCCCAGGGGGTGAGACGCGGCGTGATCGGAGCCTGGCGCAAGCTGCCCGCGCTCGCGCAGGACGCGGTGCTGGCGGTGCTGGCGACGCTGGTGACGCTGGGGTTCCCCCTGCTCACCGTCCCCGCCGGGCGCACCCCGCTGTGGGCGGCGCTGGTGTGCGGGGTGTGCGCGCCGCTGGCCGTGCGCCGCCGGCTGCCGCTGACGGCCGCGCTGGCCTCGGGCACGGTCGTCGTGCTCGGCCGGCTGCTGGAGCAGCCGGAGGTCGGCGCCTGGGTCACCGTGGCGGCCTTCGCCTCGGCCGCCTACCACCGCGAGCGGGCCCGCTGGCTGCCCGCCGCCGCGGCGGCGGGCTGGCTGGTCGCCCTCGCCCTGGTCTACGGCGAGGCGGTGGCGGAACCGTCCGGGCTGGTCGTCTCGGTGGCCGCGGGGCTGGCTCCGGTCGCGCTCGGGCACATCCTGCGCCTGCGGCACGATGAGGTGCGGCAGGCCGAGCTCGTCCGGCGGGCGCGCGAGCGCGCCCGCATCGCCCGCGAGGTGCACGATGTGGTGGGCCACCACCTCAGCGCGATCCGGCTGCAGGCCGTCGGGGCGCGGCGGGGCACGCCCGACGACGCCCGGCGGGCCCTGGAGGTGATCGCCGAGATCTCCGGCACCGCGCTCGGCGAGACCAGGCGGCTGCTCGGCCTGCTGCGCGATGAGGAGTACGCCGGCGCCGACCTGGGCGCGCTGGCCGACCGCCTGTCGCGCCAGGGGCTCCGCGTCCGCCTGGTCGGCGACGCGCTGCGCGGGGAGGTGCCCTCGCAGGTCCGGTACGCGGTGTACCGGATCGTGCAGGAGTCGCTGACGAACGTGATGCGCCATGCCGGGGTCCCGCGCGCGGTGGTGCGGGTCCGGCGCGGGCCCGGGGTCGTGGAGGCGGTGGTGGAGGACGACGGGCGCGCTACCCCCGGCGGGCCGGCCGTGCCGGAGGGCGGCGGGTTGCGCGGCATGCGCGAACGGGCGGAGCTGCTCGGCGGCACGCTCACGGCCGGGCCGCGCGAACCCCGCGGCTGGCGGGTGACCGCCCGCATCCCGCTCCCCGGGGCCGGCCGCCCCGGGGGTTCGCGCGGCGGCGAGAGGGAAGGAACGGGGCCGTGACCATCCGGGTGATCGTCGCCGACGACCAGGCGCCCACGCGGGAGGGCCTGCGGCTGCTGCTGTCGTCCGAACCCGGCATCGAGGTGGTGGCGACGGCCGGCGACGGGTACGAGGTGGTCGCGATGGCGCGGCGGCACCGGCCGGAGGTGGTCCTGACCGACATCCGCATGCCCCGCATGGACGGCCTGGCCGCCATCCGCGACCTGCTGGCCCTGGACCCGGCGCCGGCCGTGGTGGCGCTGACCACGTTCAACTTGGACGAGTACCTGTTCGGCGCCCTCCAGGCCGGCGCCGTGGGGTTCCTGCTGAAGGAGAGCGACCCGGGCCTGATCATCGACGCGGTGCGGGTCGCCCACGACGGCCAGGGCCTGGTGGACCCCCGGGTCACCCCCCGCCTCCTGCACCGCTTCGCGGTCACCTCGCCCCGCCCGCCCACCAGCGAGCTGGCCTCGCTGACCCCGCGCGAGACCGACGTCCTGCGCCACCTGGCCACCGGCGCGAGCAACGCCGAGATCGCGCAGGCGCTGGTCATCTCGCCCGGCACGGTGAAGGTGCACATCGAGCGCATCCTGGCCAAGCTCGGCCTGCGCACCCGGGTGCAGGCGGCCGTCTACGCCCACCGGCACGGCCTGGTCACCTGGGCCGACCTGCCCTGACGCCGTCCGCGCCGCCGGCGAGGGACACGAAGCCGGCGCTGGTGGCGGTGCGGGACATCGGGGCGGCCGGCGCCGCCGCCTTCGCCGGCCCGACCCGCTGCAGCGGGGCGGACATCGAGCCGGCCCGCGACGCCTTCCGTCGTGAATGAGCGGTCGCACTGGGCGGTCGCGTGGTTTGCGATGCCGGCCGCGGCGGGACCGGTGTTCCCGTCCCGCCGCGATCCCGGCCGGACGGCGTCAGCGTTCGGCGGCGGGCTCCATGGCGTCCGCGGCGACGTCCTCGGGGTAGTCGGCCGCGCGCATGCGGGCGAGATCGCTCTCGCGCAGGGCGAGGACGGCGCCCAGGCTCACCAGCGCGGCGAGCAGCATGTAGGCGGAGACCGAGTAGGCCGTCGAGGTCTCGGCGAACAGCGCGGTGGCGATCACGGGCGCGAACGCGCCGCCCACCAGGGCGCCCAGCGCCGTCGCGAGCGAGGCCCCGCTGTAGCGGACGCCGGGCGGGAACGACTCGGCGTACAGGGCGCACTGGGGGCCGAAGGTCAGGCCGATGGCCGCGCACAGCACGACGACGGCGAGCGCCATCAGGCCGGGGGAGCGGGTGTCGATGAGGGCGAAGAACGGGAAGGCCCACGCGACGAACAGGACGTACCCGATGATGTAGGTGCGCCGGCGTCCGATGCGGTCGGCGAGCACGCCTCCGGCCAGGTTCGCGGCGCACCAGGTCACGGCGCCGGCCAGCGACAGCATCAGCATCAGGTCACGCCCCAGGCCGAGCGCGCCCGTGCCGTAGGACAGGAGGAAGGACAGGAACACGTAGCCGATGGCGTTGCAGCCGGCGAAGGTGAGCGCGGTGATGAGGACCTGCTTGCGGTGGTCGCGCAGCACCCGGAGCAGCGGCGACTCCACGACCCGCGTCTGCGCGCGCATGGCCGCGAACACGGGGCTCTCGCTCACCTTGAGCCTGATGTACATGGCCACCCCGAGCAGGACGACGCTGAGCAGGAAGGGCACCCGCCAGCCCCACGCGACGAACGCCTCCGATCCGACGCCGAGCTGGACCGCCAGGAACACCAGCGTGGCCACGATCAGGCCGGTCGGGGTGCCCGACTGGACGACCGATCCCCACAGCCCCCTGCTGTTGCGGGGCGAGTGCTCGACGGCCATCAGGGCGGCGCCGGCCCACTCGCCGCCCGCGCTGAAGCCCTGGAGCAGCCGCAGCACCACGAGCAGGACGGGCGCGAGAAGCCCCGCCTGGTCGTAGGTCGGCAACACCCCGATCGCCGCGGTCGAGACGCCCATGACCGACAGCGTCAGGACCAAGGTGGCCTTGCGCCCGATCCGGTCGCCGAGATGACCCGCGACGACGCCGCCGATGGGCCGGGCCACGAAGCCGATGCCCAGCGTGGCGAAGGACAGCAGGGTCCGCGTGGTGGGGTCGGCGGCGGGGAAGAACGCCTCGCCGAACACCAGCGCGGCGGCCGTGCTGAAGATGAAGAAGTCGTACCACTCGATCGCCGTGCCGAGATAACTCGATGCCGACGCGCGCCTGGCCGCCGACGTGGCTTCCGCTGTCACCGCACACCTCTCCTGGATCAGTCTGCTTATCAGACAGATTTCGATGAACGGCCCGCTTTCCCCCAGGAGCAGGCATTGACGGGAGCATAAGATGACGCCAATCTGTCTGACAACCATCCAACTGGAAGTAGGGTTGTCATGCCGTACCTCACCTGGGGAACAGACGCGAACGTCTACTACGAGGAGTTCGGGGCGGGAGCGCCGATCCTGTTCGTCAGCGCGGGGCTCGCCACCCACGACGAGTGGGAGCACCAGGTGGCTCCGCTCGCCCGCGACCACCGCACGGTCACCTTCGACTGGCCCGGCGTCGGCGCCTCGGACAAGCCGAACCTCCGCTACGGCGGCGACCTGCTCGTGGATTCCATGAAGGCGCTGATCGAGACGCTGGAACTGGAGCGCTGCACGGTGGTGGCGCACGGCATCGGCGCCCACGGCGCCCTGCTCGCGGCCGAGCGGTTCCCCGCGCTGGTGCACAAGCTGGTGCTGGTCGGGGCGGCCCCCTGGTACGGAGGAGATCGCGACGGCATCGCCGGCGGGTTCTCCGCGGAGTTCATCGCCTGGTGGTCGCAGAAGACCGTGTCCACCACGACCACGGCCGCCGAGGCGTACGCCGCGCTCGGGCGCGAGTACCTGTTCCACCGGCCGCCGGCGCCGGAGGTCCTGGACTGGTTCGTGGCCGGGGCGCTGCAGTGGCCCCTGCACGTGTTCAACGCCTACTGCGCCGACATGGCCGGCCTCGACCACCGCGAACGGCTCGCCCGCATCCGGCAGCCGACGCTGGTGATCCAGGGCCGCCACGACCGCAAGCAGCGCTACGAGGGCGCGAAGGTGCTGCGGGACCTGCTGCCGGACGGCACCCTGCGCACCTTCGACGACAGCGCCCACATGGTGAACGTGGAGGAGATCGCCCGCTTCAACGATGAACTGCGGGCTTTCGTCGCCGCCTGAACACCGGGCTAGGGTTGACCCTGCCCCTGACATGATGACGTCTGGACGAAGGGCAGAGGACGACATGACGCCGAGGGACCCGGTGCCATCCGTGCCGGGAGCCAAGCTCACGCGCCTGCAACTGGCCGATCAGGTGGTCGAGCGGCTTCGCGGCCTGATCGCCGACGGGGCCCTGCGGCAAGGAGACCGGCTGCCGTCGGAGACGGAGCTGAGCCGTGAGCTCGGGGTGGGCCGCTCGACGGTGCGCGAGGCGCTGCGGGTCCTGGCCCATCTCGGGCTCATCGAGACCCGCAAGGGCTCGGGCAGCTACGTCTCCGGCACCCCGGGGCCGGTCTCCCCGGGTCCCTCGTCGGCGGTGGCGGCGGCCGACCTCGCCGATCTGTTCGAGTTCCGCTTCGCCCTGGAGTCGGAGATCGCGCAGCTCGCGGCCCAGCGGCGGACCCCGGGCCAGCTCCGCCGGATACTGCAGGCCCTGGAGAACGTGCACGAGGCCGTGGCGAAGGGCGCGTCGGCGACGAGCGTCGCCGATGTGGAACTCCACCTGGCGATAGCCGAGGCCGGCAACAACCGCTACCTGCGCGAGGTGTACGAGAGCTACCAGGCCACCTTCGCCGCCGCCGCCGACAGGCTCATCGGCATGCAGGCGCCCTCGCACATCCGCGACGTGCACGACGACCTGGTGGAGGCCATCGCGGTCCAGGACGTCCGCGCCGCGGCGGCGGCGGTGCGCCGGACCTTCGACGAGATCCGCGTGCGCCTGAGGCTGCTGGCCTGACGCATCCCGGCCTACCGGCCCGCCCCGGCCCTTCCCGCGCGCCACGCCGTGGCCACGGCCAGGGTGGTGAGCGCCACGACGCCGCCGCCCACCCACAGGACGCCCGGGATCGCCGCCCTGTCGGCGACGATGCCGCCGACGAGCGCGCCCAGGGCGATGGCGAGGTTGAACATCGAGGTGTAGGAACTGCTGCCGGCCGTGGCCGCAGGCGAGGGCGTGTGCCCCCTGGGAGAGCACGTCTCGCGGTACTTCGCCCGGCCCGGCATCGCCTTTCGCCTTCGTCCCCTTCCGGCAGGCTCCGCCCGCGCGATGGGGCCTGGTCCGGCGCCGGCGGAGACCGCCAAGGTACGCGCCTTCCTCCAGACCGCCCGCCGCCTGCTCCCGGACTGACCGCGACCAGGGGCGACGACCCCTGCAATGCCGCTAATTCACCGCACTTCACGACTTTTCATGAGATGGGTCTCATCCTGATCTCAGCCTCACCTCACCGCCGGCCGACATCGTCGAAGTCGTGCCGGGCGGCCGCCCGGCAGGACGCTGATGGAGGTACGACGTGCGCAAGATCGGATTGGCTCTGCTGGGGACGGTCCTGGGGGCCGGCGTGGGCACCGTGATCATGGCGGCCCCGGCGTTCGCCGAGGAGCGCGCCTGCCGGGGGACCCTCCGCGCGGTGACCCTCGACAACGTACGCGTGCCGCAGGGGGCAACGTGCACCCTGATCGGCACCCGGGTCAAGGGGACGGTGAAGGTCGAGCGGCGGGCCACCCTGGTCGCCCGGGGGGTGAACGTCGTCGGCAACATCCAGGCGGAGGGGGCCGCCCGCGTGTCCGTCCTCGCTCGCTCGGTGGTCGGCGGCAGCGTACAGGTCAAGCAGGGCGGGGCGGCCCGGGTGGAGTCGTCGCGGATCAAGTCCGATATTCAGCTCGACGCCAACGGCCGGTATCTGAAGGTCAACGGGAACCGGGTCGGCGGCAGCATCCAGGTGGTGGGCAACCGCGGCGGCGCGGAGATCCGCCGCAACCGGGTAGACGGCAATCTCCAGTGCAAGGAGAACCGCCCCGCGCCGACCGGATACGGGAACCGCGTGGGCGGCAACAAGGAAGACCAGTGCCGCCGGTTCTGACGTGGCGCGCGGCGCCCGGCGGGGCGCCGACCCTGCTACGCCGGCCGCGTGCCCGGCGTCGCTGTCCCTGACCGTCCTCTGCCGGAACGCCGGCGTACGTGCGCCGGGGCCGGAAACGGGTCGCGGCGGCCTCGCGGTGCGAACCGCGCGAATACCGCCGCAAACCCGGGAATTTCAGTTCAGCAGGCCGATCTACCACCAGCCCCAGTCGTCCCAGTCGTCCCAGGAATCCCAGTGGTGGTGGTGGTCCCAGAAGCCCCACCACCGCTTACGACGGCAGAAGCGACGACGGCGGCGGTGACAGCGTGGATGTGTCCCAGTCATGGTCTCCCCCCGTTGGTTGCTTTCTCAATTAGGACGCTAGCACTGAAAATTGGACGAATCACGGCATGTTGTGGTGGTTCAAGGAGACTTGACCAGCAGCACGGAAAGGCGCGGCGAAGGGCGCGTCGGGCCGGGTGGTCGCCGCCGTTCCGGGCGAGGTGGCGGCCCCCCCTGTGGCCGCTGGTGCGGCCTGTGCTGGTGGGGGAGATGAAGACCCCGAGCGGGGCGGCCGGGCTCAGTCCGCGGGGTCCGTGCCGGGCGGGGGGACGGTCAGGGCCAGGGAGAGGGCCAGGCGGTCGGCCGGGACGTCGAGATCCAGGCCGGCCAGGGTGGCGAGCCGGTTCAGGCGGGCGCGCAGGGTCTCGCGGTGCACTCGGGCGGCGGCAGCGGCCGGGTCCCAGCGGTAGTTGGCCGACACCCAGGCGCGGGCCGCGGCCAGCAGGGCCGGGGCGTCGGACGCTGCGGTCACCGGGGTGAGCAGCGCGGCGGCGAAGCGGGCGGCGGCCGGGGAGGCGAGCAGCCGGTCGAGCTGCATCGCGGGGGTGTCGGCATAGCGGACGACCGGCCGGTCCGCCCGGGTCAGCCCGGCCGCGAGCGCCGCCTCCCTGATGCCCGCCGCCGCCTCGGCGGGTGGCCGGGGGCCGGACACGCCCGCGCGGGACTCGCCGAGCAGGCCGGGCAGGCGCTCCTCGGCGAAGCGCGGCGTCACCAGTACGGCGGCGGGCTCGCGCGAGGCCGGCCAGCCGCCCGCCGTGACGATCCGGGCGGCGGCCTGGCGGTGCCCGGGGCCGGCCGGGACCACGGCGACCAGCTCGGACGGCAGAGGCAGGTCGATCACGGCCGCCACCCTGGCCGCCGAGCGGGCGTCGCCCTCGGCGAGCAGGCCGCCGACGACGCCGCGCAGCTCCCGGTCGCCGCCCCGCTCCAGGACGGTGAGCAGGGCGGCGGCGGTGCCGACGATGCCCGCCGTCCAGTTGGGCCGCTCGCCCACCACGTCCGCGCCCACGCACAGCGTGCCCCGGCGCTCCCGGGCCGGGCCCAGCGGCACGGCGGTGACGGGCACGCCGTCCAGCTCCTCGTGCAGCACGTGCCGGGCGCCGCGTTCGGCGCGGCGGGCCAGGGCGGCGAGCGCGTCCTCCGGCGGGCCCGCGCCCTCGGGCGCGCGCAGGGTCAGCGCGTGCCCGGCGTCCAGGACGGCCGCCCAGCCGCGCAGCTCGTGGGCCAGCCGGTCGGTGACCGCCTGGCGCCCGGCCCGCCCGGCCTCGGCGAGGCGTTGCTGCACCCGCCTGGCCTGGTCGGCCTCGCGGCGGGCCTCGGCGGCGTTGAGGTCGGCGACCGCGCGGTCCACGGCCACGAACGGCGTACGGGCCGGCACCTCCAGCAGGGTGAGCCGGTGCCGGCGCGTGGCCCGGATGACCTCGCCGGGGATCTCGCCGAACCACGGGGCCAGCCCGAAGCCGACCGCCCTGGCGTCGGCGGCGGCCAGCCGCGCGGCCCACGCCTGGGCCGCGCGCGCCGGGTCGGCCTCCTCGCGCAGCCACATGCCGCTGGTCAGCAGCAGCTCGGCGCCGTCGAGCCAGGGCACGGGGTCGGGCAGCTCGGACACCGCCACCCAGCGCACCGGCTGGTCCAGCCCTTCGTGCCCGAAGATCACCCGCAGCCCGAGCCGGGCGTCGGCCACCAGCCTCCTGATCGTCACCGCCATGGCGTCACCGTCCCCCCGCGCCCGCGCGTCGCAGGACCGCTGCTCCGTGCCATACCACATTTCGCCGGGCCGTACCGCGAGGCCATGGGCCGCAGACGCCCATGAGGGCGCCTATGAGGAGGTCTCCTCGGCGGGGGCGAGCAGGGGCGCGGTGAACAGATCGGCGCGCCGCCGGGCGAGCTGCGGCTTGGCCGCGCACGCGGCGCCGAAGGGGTCGGGGCCGCGCAACGGGCAGCGCAGCGCGGTCCAGCCGGGCCGCACGGCCAGGGCCTCGTGGCGCGGGGTGGCCACGTGGTCGGGGCAGAACACCCCGCCGGGCACCGGGCCGGCGTTCGCGAACGCGACCCAGACGTGCGAGTCGCCGGCGCGGAGCCGGGCCGGGTGGGCGAACCAGGGATCGGCGGCGCGGCGTCGCTCCGGCCGGAGCGGTACGCGGGTGCCGGCGAAGGCCACCGGGAACGGCCAGGCCGCCGTGGCGGGCACGGCGAGCACGTCGGCCCCGGCCACGGCCAGGGCTCGCGAGGGCTCGAACGGCTCCAGTTCCTCACCCGCCAGCAGGCCGAGCACGCCCCACGGCCGCGCGAGCGCGCGGGGCGGCTCCTCCCCGGGCTCGGCCCAGGACGCGTGCGGGCCCAGGTGGCCGACGTGCCTGCGGGCGATCTCCCCCTCGCCGGCCACCAGGACGACGGCGTACCGGGCACGACCGGGAGAATCGGACGGCAGGTCGGAGGGCACGGCAAGGGAGGTCACCGCCTCGCAGCCGTGCTCCGCGCACCAGGCGGCCAGCCGGGCCAGCGCGGCCTGGGCGCGATCCGGGTCGGGGCCGCCGCCGGTCAGGTGGAAGGCCGGCAGCACCGCCAGGCGGGTGCCCTCGGGCGGGGCGGGCAGGTCGCCGGGGTCCGCGTGAAGGACGGCGAGGGTGATCTCGGCGGCGGAGTCCGCGGGCACGAGGGCGTCGCGGGCCTCGCGGGGCCACGTGGTGGTGCGGGCCAGGGCCCGGTACGCGGCCGGGCGGCGGGCGGCCAGCAGGCGGCGGCGTACGGGGCGGGCCGCGGCCAGGTCCAGGGTGGCGGTGAACGCCCCGGCCCCGTCGTCCAGCGCGGCGACGACGGAGCCGGTGTGGTCCAGGACGCAGCTCCCGCCGCTGAACTGCACCGTCCTGCCCGCCAGCCGCTCGGCGCCCGCCTGGTCGGCCGCCACCACCGGCAGGGCGTTCTCCCAGGCGCGCAGCCGCCAGGTGGCGCTGGGGGCGGGCTCCTCCACCCACGCCGTGGGCAGCGCGACCCAGTCGGCGCCGCGCAGCGCCGCGTACCGCACCGGCTCGGGGTAGTCGATGTCGGCGCAGATCAGCGGGGCGACCCGGCCCGCCGGGGTGTCCCAGACCGGCGGCGGCAGGTGACCGTCGGCCGCCCACAGCGGGTCGGCGACGAACGGGTGCGTCTTGCGGTAGGCGCCCACCGGGCCGTCGGGGCCGATGAGCACGCAGGAGTTGTGCAGGGTGCCCAACACGGGGTCCAGCTCGGGCATGCCGAGTATCAGCCAGGCCCCGGTCGCGCGGCACAGCCGGGTCAGGCGGCGTACGGAGGGGCCGTCCACCGGCTCGGCCAGGCCGCGCACCGCGTCCTCGTCCGGCCACAGGTAGCCGGTCAGGGCCATCTCCGGCGTCACGACGACCCGCGCGCCCCCGGCCGCCGCCCGCACGGCCAGCTCCTCGATCGCGGCCAGGTTGGCCGGCACGTCGCCGTGCGCCGAGACGAGCTGGACGACCCCGACCGTGACGGTCCCGGGGACGGCGGAGGGCGAGGGCTGGGGCATGCGCGCGGGCTCCACTTCGTACGGGGTCACTCGAAGACGATCACGCTACGCGTGCGGGTGCCGGCGCGCATCGCGTCGAACGCCTCGTTGACCTCCTCCAGGCGCACGCGGTGGGAGATGAGCGAGTCGAGCGGGAGCCGCCCGGCGAGGTACAGGCCGGCCAGGCGCGGGAAGTCCAGGCTCGGCACCGCCCCGCCGTAGTTGGAGCCGATCAGGGTCTTGCCCGACTCGGCCAGCTCCAGCACGTCGATCCCCGCCTTGACGCCCTGGGGCGGCAGGCCGACGAGCACGCCCACCCCGCCGGTCGTCAGCAGCGAGGGCAGCGACTCGATCGTCTCCACCCGGCCGATGACCTCGAAGGCGTAGTCGGCGCCGCCGGAGGTGATCTCGGCGACCTCGGCCGCCACCTGCGCGGCGTCCCCCTGGGAGCGGACGGTGTGGGTGGCGCCGAAGGAGCGGGCCGCGGCCAGCTTCTCCTCGGCGGTGTCCACCGCGACGATCGGGTAGGCGCCGGCCAGGGCGAGCCCCATCACCACGGCCAGGCCGACACCGCCGCAGCCCACGACGGCGGCGGAGGCCCCGGCCGGGACCCTGGCGTTGTTGACCACCGCGCCGACGCCGGTGGTGATCGAGCAGCCGATCAGGCTGGCGACGTCCATCGGCACGTCGGCCGGCACCCGGATCGCGGCCGACTCGGGCACCACGGTGTACTCGCTCATCGTGCCCACGGCGAGGTAGGGATAGACGACGCCGGCGGCGTCGCGGAGCCGGGTGGTGCCGTCGGGCAGCAGGCACTCGTTGGAGCGGGTGCCCGTGCACGCCCACGCCTTGCCCGCGGCGCAGGCCCGGCAGCGGCGGCACGGGTAGTACCAGGACAGGATCACGCTGTCGCCGGGGGCGACGTCGGTGACGCCGGAGCCGACCGCCTCGACGATGCCGGCGCCCTCGTGGCCCATCACGGTCGGCGTGGGCAGGGTCCACTCCCCGTCCAGCACGTGCCGGTCGGAGCCGCACACGCCGGAGGCGGCGATCCGCACCAGCACCTCGCCGGGGCCGGGGTCGGCCACCTGGATCTCGCGGATGGCCAGCTTGTCGCCGCGGCCGTCGTGCACGGCCGCCAGAGCGGTGCGCGGCATCAGTTCCCCCTGTCGTGGACGATCACGGCGCCGCGCTCGCGGCGCCCGGACGCGTACCCGCCGCGCCGCCGGTTGAGGACGGCGGTGAGCAGCAGGTGGGCGAGGGCGGCCACCACCACGGCCGGCACGGAGGCGGTGAGCACCTCGAAGGCGGGCTGGGTGGCCAGGGTCTGCGGGTTGTACAGGGCGACGTAGGCCACCGCCCCGAGCCCGGTGGACAGCAGGCCCGCCAGGTTGAACCCGCCGGTGAAGTGGTACGGGCTCGCCGCGCCGTGGGCGTACAGGCCGCGCAGGTCCAGCCGCTGGCGGCGCAGCACGAAGTAGTCGGCGATGACCGTGCCGCAGATCGCGGCCAGGAACGCCCCGCTCCAGGTCACGAAGACCAGGAACTGGTCGTACAGCAGGCCGGGCCAGAAGCTGACCAGGGCCGGCAGCACGAAGAACCCGGCCGTCAGCCACTCCCAGCGGACCTTGGCCAGCAGGTTGCCGCCCGCCTGGCGCAGCGCCAGGCACGTCGAGTAGACGATGGAGGTCAGGCTGGTGAGGTTGGCGAAGGCGATGAACAGCAGGGCCACCACGCCCAGCCACTCCCCGCCCAGCGGCACCATCCAGACGGTGGGGTCGGAGTCGCCGAGCGTCAGCGCCGCGGCCATGCCGACCACCTGGGCGACGATGGTGGCGCCGAACAGGCCGATGTAGCCCGGCCACAGGGCGCTGCGCGGCCGGTCGGTGAGCCGGGCCAGGCTGCCCATCACCGGCCACCACGACAGGCCCACGCCCAGGTTGAACTCCACGGCCAGGGCGAAGTTGAGCCCGTCGTCGGAGAACGGGTTCAGCGCGGGCGCGGCCAGCAGCTCCTGCCAGGAGGTGCGCGACAGCACCAGCACGATCATGCCCACGGTGAGCAGGGCCAGGCCGGGGGCGACGACGCGGTTCAGGAACCGCATCGTCAGCGGCCCCTTGGCCAGGATCACCCAGGCGATGGCGATGGCCACCAGCGACAGCACCGTCACCAGCAGCGCGTTGGGCCCGAAGTCGGTGCCGAGCACCTGGTTGGACACCTGGGTGGCGGCCCGGCCGAACATCACGCCCAGCAGCGCCGACCAGCCCATCTCGGTGAACAGCACCACGGTGAACACCAGCAGGGCCACCCCGCCGAAGCCGAAGGCGCTGCGCAGCAGGGTGTACTGCTCGACGCCGTAGCGCTGGCTGGACACGACACTGGCCAGCAGCATGATCGCCACGCCGATGGCATTGCCGATGATCATCGCGGCCAGGCCCTTCTGGAAGCCGACCAGCGCGGCGGTCGAGCCGCCGACCAGGAAGGCCCAGGTGGCGATGGCCAGGCCCACGTTCACCCAGGTGAAGTCGGTGAAGTTCCACACGCGCTCGCCGCGGAGCACGGGCAGGGAGCCGAAGGTGGCCTCGCGCCTGACGTCCTCTTCGACCGCCATCACGCCATCACCCATCCGATCACGGTGAGCGCGGCGACGAGGAGCACGAGCATCCACAGGTCCACCGCGGGCAGCGGGGCGTGGGCGGCGTCACCCGCCTCGTCCTCCTCCAGCGCGCGCAGCCGCCGCTCCAGCTCGGCCCGCAGGGCCGGGTCCTGTACGTCCATATGTCCTCCCGCACCGGCCGGGCGGCGGCGCACGACAGGCCGCCGGCCGCGTGACCGGTGTGGGACACACCGTAAGCGCACGCACCGGGTTCCGTTCCCGCTGTGTTTCCGCTGCTCGGCCCGCCGCACTGGCGGTTTTACCGCGTCCGCGGGGCTCAGCCGCCCAGGGGGCGAGGACGGGCTCGCCGTCCTGGCCGCGAGGGGCGAGGCCGGCCCGTGTATGGCCATCCCGCCGGACCGCCGGATGGCCGGCCTTCCGGAACCCCGCGTCCCGGTTCAACTCTTCGGCAAATCTCGGCCGAATGAACGGAACAGCGACGAGGCCCCGTTAAAGGCGCCTCCATCGGCCGCGCGCCGCGCAATCCAGGGAGCTGGGAACACCGCGTTTCCGCCGCCCGTCGCGAGGCCCTGGAGGCCCGGACCGGCGGCCTTGACAGTGCGGTTGGGCGGGGGTTACGTGGAAAGGAGCCACTGATCGGCGCAGGCAAAAGAGCCGCGGGGCTTGGCCTGCCGTGGGGACTTCCTATGACAACGTATGAATATCGCTGTCAGGAGTGCGGGCGCTTCGACGTGAACATGCCCATGGGGACCGCTCCTGAGGATTTCGAATGCGCGAAATGCCATCGGGCGGCCGCGCGGGTGTTCTCGGCGCCGCACCTCGCCCGGATGCCCTCGGGCCTGGCCGCGGCGCTCGCCCGGGAGGAGCAGAGCCGGGAGGCGCCCCAGGTCGTCACGGAGGTCCCCGGCCGGCGGCGGGAACGGCCGCCGCACCCGGCGCTGGGACGGCTGCCCCGGCCCTGACCGGCTGGATGAGGACCGGCTGGATGAGGAGCGGCTGGATGAGAATGAGGATGTGCGTCTGAGATGGGAGCCGTCGGACTGCTGTACGTCGGCGCGGTGCTCTTTCTCAACGGGCTGATGCTCCTGGGAAAGGTCGAGCCGCGCGCGGCGGGAATTTTCAACCTCTTCGTCGGCGCGCTGCAGGTGATCACGCCCACGGTGCTGATCATCGCCAATCTCGCCAGACCGGCCCAGATTCTCGGCGCGTCGGGGATCTATCTCTTCGGTTTCACGTACCTGTATGTCGGAATCAATCTGCTCGGTGGGTTCGACACCACCGGAGTCGGCTATTTCTCGCTTTTCGTGGCCGTCGCGGCGCTCGGATACTCCTACGCGAACTTCCGGATTCTCGGTGATCCGGCGTTCGGGGTCATCTGGCTGTACTGGGCGTTCCTGTGGTTCCTGTTCTTCCTGCTGCTCGGT
Organism: Thermocatellispora tengchongensis; assembly: GCF_014202315.1. Classification (GTDB taxonomy): domain Bacteria; phylum Actinomycetota; class Actinomycetes; order Streptosporangiales; family Streptosporangiaceae; genus Thermocatellispora; species Thermocatellispora tengchongensis. Next base: position 51,304 of record NZ_JACHGN010000038.1, read on the forward strand.
CTGAAACGGGAGGCCCTGACCGGCTACACCGGCTGGGTGACCGCGATCCAGGGGTGGGTCACCGCGGCGATTCCGGCGTTCATGATTCTCACCGGCCTGTGGCGGAACACGGCCCTCCTCGCGGTGATCCTGGCCGTGCTGGGCGTGGTGGTCTTCGCCGCGCTGTGGCCGTTGACGCACATGCGCCCGTCGGCCCCCGCCGAGCCGAGCCCCGGTGGGGGAGAGGCGCCGCTGGCGAGAGGGCGCGAGCACAGACACCGCCCGCGCTGGATCTGATCACGCAATGAAAGGCCACCATCATGCCGAACGTCATATTCACCGTCGACCAGTCGATGTCGATGCGCGACCAGAAGGTGCCCGGGCACAATCGCTGGCATCCGGACATCCCGGTGGTGGACATGGTACGGCCGGGCGACGAGTTCCGGCTGGAATGCCGGGAGTGGACCGACGCCCAGATAGGGAACAACGACTCCGCGAACGACGTACGGGACGTGGACCTGTCCCGTGCGCACATGCTGAGCGGGCCCATCGGGATCGAGGGGGCCGAACCCGGTGACCTGCTGATCGTCGACATCCTCGATCTCGGCCCCGTCCCGCAGCAGGTCGGCGACGCCCCCGGACAGGGCTGGGGATACACCGGCGTGTTCGCCAAGGCGAACGGCGGCGGCTTCCTGACCGACTACTTCCCCGACGCCTACAAGGCGATCTGGGACTTCCACGGCCAGGTCGCGACCTCACGCCACCTGCCCGGTATCCGCTACACCGGCATCACCCACCCGGGCCTGTTCGGCACCGCGCCGTCGGAGGAGCTGCTGGCGTCGTGGAACCGGCGCGAGGAGGCCCTCGTCGCCACCGACCCGGATCGAGTCCCGCCGCTCGGGCTGCTGCCGCTGACCGACAACGCCCTCGCGGGCACCGCGACCGGCGACCTCGCGGACCGGATCGCGCGCGAGGGGGCGCGCACGGTCCCGGCCCGGGAGAACGGCGGCAACCACGACATCAAGAACTTCACCCGCGGAGCCCGGGTCTTCTACCCGGTACACGTCAAGGACGCCAAACTCTCCGGAGGCGACCTGCACTTCAGCCAGGGCGACGGCGAGATCACCTTCTGCGGCGCCATCGAGATGGGCGGTTTCATCGACTTCCACGTCGACCTCATCAAGGGCGGCATGGAGAAGTACGGCGTGACCACCAATCCGATATTCATGCCCGGCAACGTCGAGCCGCGGTACTCGGAGTTCATGTCCTTCATCGGGATCTCCGTGGACCACGACACCGACACCAACTACTACATGGACGCCACGGTCGCGTACCGCAGGGCGTGCCTCAACGCCGTCGAATACCTCAAGAGGTGGGGCTACTCCGGCGAGCAGGCGTACCTGCTCCTCGGCTCGGCGCCCATCGAGGGGCGCGTCAGCGGCATCGTGGACATCCCCAACGCCTGCTGCTCGCTCTACCTGCCCACCGCGATCTTCGACTTCGACGTGCGCCCGAACGCCGAGGGCCCGGTCAGGAAGGATCGTGGTCAGTGTGCCGTGACGAGCTGACGGCGGTGCCCGGACGATGGGGAGCGTGATCGAGGCGCGACCGCCTGGACCGGAGGATGATTCGCCTGCGAGCAGGGCCTGGTCCGGCCGGGCGAGCCTGGGCGGCGTACCCTCAGATCATGAATCTTCGTGACATACCCGTTCGGACGCTGACGGGCGAGCCGACCACGCTGGCGGAGGTCGTGGGCGACCGGGCGGCCCTGGTGGTCAACGTGGCGTCCCGATGCGGCCTGACGCCGCAGTACACCGGCCTGGTCCGGCTGCAGAGCCGGTACGGCGACCGGGGCTTCACCGTGGTCGGCGTGCCCTGCAACCAGTTCGCCGGTCAGGAGCCGGGCACGGCCGAGGAGATCCAGGAGTTCTGCTCGCGGACCTACGGGGTGGACTTCCCGCTGCTGGAGAAGACGGAGGTCAACGGCGCGGGCAGGCACCCCCTCTACGCCGCGCTGACCGAGACGCCCGACGCGGCGGGCGAGGCGGGCGACGTCCAGTGGAACTTCGAGAAGTTCCTGGTGGACGCGGACGGGAACTGCGTGGCCAGGTTCCGCCCGCGGGTCGAGCCGGAGGACGACGAGGTCGTCGCCGCCATCGAGAAGGTGGTGTCGCCGGGGCCCGCGTGATGGCCGGCGGCGCCGATTCGATGACGCGCTGATTCGATGACGCGCCCGATTCGATGACGTGCTGATTCGATGACGCAGTGACGGTCGCTTGGGCGTGCCCGGGGTGTGACGCGTCCCCGGCCCGCCCATGCCGGCCGGGCGCGACCTGCACAGGCCCTGGGCAGAAGGGCCGGACGGGACCGGGACGGGCGTCAGGCGCCGTTGAGCCGCCGCAGCGATTCCATCCTGATCAGAGCCAGCCCGCTCTGTCCGATGCGTCCTATGCCATCGGACTGGTACCCCTCGGGGTAGGTGTACCGGTTGGCGACGATCTCACCGCCGGTGGTCATCACCCGGGTGCGTACGGTGCCGCAGGTGGAGCACTCCACCGTCCACGACACGCGCCCGTCGCTGCGGCGCACGGTGGATCTGGCCTGATCCCATGCGTGTGCCCAGGTGCGGCACATCAGGTAGCCGTCGGGGAGTCGCTCGGCGAAGCGGGCCACATCCTCTAACCGCGCCATGTGCGGGTGTTCGCTCATCCGCCAGATCCTTAAATTTCTGCAAACCGGCCGATAACGATGATCAAAGTGTAGCGTCTGCTTCGATGGTGTTCGATGGCCGGGGCATCACATCATTCTGAGCCGCCCCATCGTCAGCCGCTGGTGCCGCCCGGCGGGGGGTCGATGAGCCGGAAGTGGAGGCAGACGACCTCGGAGGAGTCGTCGACCTCGTACCCCTCCGCCAGCCAGTACCGGCGATGCACCTCCCGCCAGTCGTCGATGGACGCGTACCCCTCGCCCTCGGCCAGCGCGAACTCCCACGGCACCGCGGCGAACGGCAGCACCTCGACCCCGGTGACCTCCACCTCGGCCACCCTGCCGCCGTCGTCGTCCACGATGACGAGGCGCTCGCCGAGGTGTTCGAGCGGTTCGGACTCCGCGCGGTAGTCGAGCTCCATCAGGCCGGCGGTCGCCTGCTTGGCGCCGGCCAGCACCAGGCCGTTCAGCAGGGCGCGCATCCTGCCGGGGGTGCCCAGCGGGATCGTCCGCAGCCCGTCCACCCGTGGCCACACAGCGGCACTCCTCGTGAGATCCGGCCGGCTGGGTCACGGCCACGATACCGCCGCCCGCGCGGCGCGGCGGGGGTGTCGCCTACGATGCCGGTGACACGTACAAGGCCGGTGATGCCCGGCCCGGTCGGAGTTCCGGAGGTGCCCATGCGACGCAGCGAGGTCACGGCCACCGCTTCGCGAGGGCGCCGCACCGGCTGACCCGGGTCGCACCCGGCGAGCCCGAGCCGCCGTACGGGCGGCGCGGGCGGGGCTCCTCGTGCCGAAGCGGTCTTCGCCCTGTCACCGCTTCCCGCTCCCCACCCGGGGGCCTTCACCCTGGAGCTTCCGTCTTGCGTGCTCTCGTATCCGCGCGCCTCGGCGCGGACTTCACCCGGCTCTGGACCGCTTCCGCCGTCTCCAACGTGGGCGACGGGGTCACGCTGGCGGCCGGGCCGCTGCTCGTCGCCTCGCTCACCTCCGATCCGGCGCTGGTCGCCGGGGCCGCGCTCGCGCAGCAACTGCCGTGGCTGCTCGTCGCCCCGCTCAGCGGCGTCTACGTGGACCGCCTCGACCGCCGCCGTCTCGTCGTCGTGGTCAACGTGCTGCGCGGGGCGGCCCTGGCCGTGCTCGCGGCGGCGGTGGCCGCCTCGGCGGTGTCGGTCCCGCTGGTCTACGCCGTGTTCTTCCTGCTCGGCGTCGGCGAGACCCTGGCCGACACGGCCTTCGGCGCGCTGCTGCCCGCCACCGTCGAGCCTGAGCGCCTGCCCGCGGCCAACTCCCGGCTGACGGCCACGGCCATCCTCGGCAACCAGATCGCGGCCAAGCCGCTGGGCGGGTGGCTGTTCGCGCTCGGCGCCGCCCTGCCGTTCGCCTTCGACGCCGTGACGTTCCTCGTCGCCGCCGCGCTGACCTCGGCCGTACGGGTGGCGCCGGCCGGCCGCCCGGCGGAGGCGGGCGGCCGGAGCCTGCGGCGGGAGGTGGCGGCCGGGGTCCGCTGGTTGTGGCGGCACCGGCTGCTGCGTACGCTCGCGGCGAGCATGGCCGTGTCCAACGTCGCGTTCTGCGCGCCGTTCGCCGTCTTCGCCCTGTACGCCCAGCAGCGGCTGCACCTGACCGAGGTCGGGTACGGCGTGCTGCTCACCGCGTACGGCGTCGGCGGTCTGGTGGGCACCGCGCTGGCCTCCCGGCTGCAGGCGAGGCTCGGGGCCAGGACCCTGCTGCGCGCCGGGCTGGTGCTGGAGACCGCCACCCACGCCGTGCTCGCCGCCACCACGCACCCGCTGGTCGCGGGCGGCATCCTGATCGCCTTCGGCGTGCACAGCGTGATCTGGGGCGTCATCGTGGCCACCCTGTTCCAGCGCTCGGTCCCCGACGAGCTGCGCGGGCGGGTGGGAAGCGTCTACCAGCTCACCCAGATCGGCGGCGCGGCGCTCGGCTCGCTGCTGGGCGGTTTGATCGCCCAGGCGGTCGCGATCACCACGCCCTTCTGGGCCGCGGCCCTGGCCATGACCGTGATCACCGCCGTCGCCTGGCGTCCCCTGGCGGCGGCGTGAGCCCCCGGCGCCGGGCGGACATCAACCCCACATCGACCGGTAGAAGGGATCGTCCGGGCCGATGCCGCCCCGGCTGACCGGCGCGCCGGTCAGGGCGGACTTGTAGAGCGCGGTGAGGAACTCCACCGTGCGCCGCGCGTCCTCGGCGGTGTCCTCCGGCTGCGAGCCGTCGCGCAACCTGGCCACCGTGCGGGCCAGGTGGGTGGTGTGGGAGGCCGGTTCGTCGGCCGGGGGCGCCCAGGGGTCCGGCCGGCCGGGCGCCGGGGTCAGGGTCCAGTCGGCGTTGTCGTACTGGTAGAGGTGCTCCAGTTGCACGGTGGCGTGCCGGCAGTCCAGGCGCAGGCTGCTGCGCTCGGCCGGTGACAGGACGCTGCTGACCAGGCCGGCCAGCGCGCCGGAGGCGAAGCGGACCTGGGCCATCGAGACCGTCTCGGTCTCCAGATCCCGGTCCAGCGTGGCGATGCCGGCGGTCACCTCGGCCCAGTCGGGCAGCAGCCAGAGCAGCAGGTCGATCGCGTGGATGCCCTGGGTGGTGGTGGCGCCGCCGATCTCGGTGTCGCGGCGGCCACGCCAGGGGACGGCGTAGTAGTCGGGGCCGCGGTACCACAGCGTGTGGCACAGGGCGAGCAGCGGCGGGCCGAGCGTGCCGGCGGCGAGCAGGTCGCGCAGGTGCCGGGCGGCGGAGCCGCTGCGCCACTGGAAGACCGGTACGCACCAGCCGCCGCCGGCCCGCTCGGCGGCCAGGATGGCGTCGTGCTCGGCGAGGGAGGCGCACAGGGGCTTCTCGCAGTAGACGGAGGCGTCGGCCTCCAGGCACTGGATGGTGATCGCGGCATGGGTGGCCGACGGGGTGGCCACCAGCACCAGGTCGGGCCGCTCCTTGTCGAGCAGCGTGCTCAGGTCGGCGTAGGCGCGCGGCACCCGGTGCTCGGCGGCGAACGCGGCGGCACGCTGCGCGTCGGCGTCGGTGACGGCGACCAGCTCGACGGCGCCGGCCAGCGCGTGGACCGCGGGGAGGTGCGCGTTCCGCGCGATGTGTCCCGCGCCCACGAGGGCGGCGCGGAGGGGGTCTGGCATGGGTCCCACCTATGTTGATCATTGCAGGCCATCCGATACTTTAGCGCTTAAGTTCCTAGCCGAACAAGGCGTTGACATTTCCAGAACGTTTCGCGATCGTGTCTTCTGCAAGAACCGTCCTCATGGTTGCGCGTCTCGGTGACTACCGTGCTGCTAGCAGCGCAGATGCTGCCTGGAAGGGGAATCGTCGGGGGAGGTCCAACTCAGCCTTCGGTGGGTTCCCGATGTCGCGTGGCTGAACTGAAAGGCTTCAGCTCGTGTTATCCAGACTGCTGGCCGCATGCCTCATGCTGGCCGTGCCGCTGCTGGTCGCCGCCCCTGTGCGGGCCGATGTCCGGCCTGCCGTCGCCACCGGCAACTACGCCTACGACCAGCCGCCCACCGGCGGCGCCGCTCCCGACCCGGGCCAGAGCGGGCTGTTGGCCTTCGGGCAGGGAGCGCTGGCCGACGGGTCGCTCACCACCCGGGCCGACTGGGTCGGCAGCGCCACGACCCCCTACCGGGAGGTCTCGATCGTCATCGACCTGCTCCGGGACCACCCCCTGGACCAGATCTCGATCGTCAGCAACGTGCCCAACCGCTACTACGGCATCAAGTCCGTCTCCGTGCGCACCCGCGCGGAGGCGGAGGCCGACTACACCTCGATCCAGGCCCGCGACTGGTACGGCACGGCCAGCCCGCTGCCGGCCGGTGTGCCGCTGACCCACACCCTCCAGGTCGATCTGGACGAGCGGACCGCCCGCTGGATCATCGTCAAGATCACCCGGTTGCATCAGTACCAGCACATGGCGCTGAACGAGATCGCGATCCATCCGGCAGCCGGCGACCCGGGGCCGGTGACCGGGCCGGCGCTCTCCGCCGACCAGTTGCGGGCCGAGATCGCCAAGCCGGTCAAGCAGATCCCCCGGGCCGGCATGGTGGACGTGGGCAACTACCTGGCCGAGCCCAAGCCGGACGACGGCGTGCCCGACAACGCCGGCGGCGTCGTGCCGTTCCTGTACGGCAAGCTGTTCGACCGCGACCTGACCGGCTACGCCGGGTGGCGGGGCGCCGCGACCGCGAACAAGACCGTCTCACTGGTCTTCGACCTGCTGGCCGACCACCCGCTCGGCACGATCGAGATCGTCGCCGACGCGCCCAACCAGTTCTGGGGCTTCGACGAGGCGACCGTCACCTACCGGGCGGAGGCCGACACCACGTACAAGATCGCGTACCGGGGTGTGCGGGACCGCGCCCAGCCCGCCTACCGGCTGGAGATCCCGATGGGGGACAAGCGGGCGCGGTTCGTCCGCATCCAGCTCCACCGCAACAACCAGTACCTCCACGTGCCCGTCGCCGAGGTGCGGTTCGCCGTCGGCTCCGGCCCGGTCGGGCAGAACCCCGCGCCGCCGCTCGGCGCGGACGCGCTGCGCGCGGAGCTGACCCGCCACACCAAGCTGGCCGACCAGTACGGCCAGTACCTCTACCAGGACTGGCCGGGCAAGGTCACCTCCGACGCCCAGCTCCGCGCCGAGGCCGAGCGGGAGTGGGAGCACCTGAAGACCGTCGCGCACGACTCGGCCGTCTACGACAAGTACGGCGGCTTGAAGGCGCTGGGCAAGCACCCCGCCACCGGGTACTTCCAGCTCAGGAAGATCGACGGCAAGTGGTGGTTCGTCACCCCCGACGGCCACCCGTACCTGCTCAAGGGCGTCGACTCGGTCTCGCACGACGAGTGGGGGTACGGGACGTTGCACCGCGAGGCCGACGGCAGCGCGCGGGAGGTGTTCGAGTCGCTGCCCGACCCGGACGCCTATCCGGACGCATACGCCAGCACCGAGCGCGGCGAGGTGGTCAGCTTCGTCAAGGCCAACCTCATGCGCAAGCACGGCGACGACTGGCAGGACGCCTGGCGGGCTTTCACCGACAAGCGGCTGACCGACTGGGGCTTCAACGGGCTGAGCAAGTGGGCCCGCGACGCCAAGCTGCGCAAGCCGTACATCGACCAGGTACCGGCGCCGGCGGACGCGATCCGGGTGCTGTGGGCGATCGACCCGTTCGACCCCGGGTTCGCGGCCAAGCTGGACCGCAAGATCGCCGACCTGGGCATCGCCGCGCGCAGCACCGACCCGTGGCTCATCGGCTACTTCTTCGACAACGAGCGCGGCTGGGACTCCAACGTGGTCAAGGAGGTCCTGGCGCGGGACGCCACCCTGCCCGCCAAGCGCGCCTTCGTGTCGTACATGTCCGACGCCTACGGGCAGGACCTGGCCAAGGTGAACGCGGTCCTGGGCACGGACGCCGGCTCCTTCGACGAGCTGGCCGGCACGCCCATCGACGTGGCCAGGCTGCCGGCCGCCGACATGAGCGGGTTCATCCGGCTGGCGTCGAAGACGTACTACACCGCCGTCAACCAGGCCATCGCCAAGGCCGACCCCAACCACCTGTTCCTCGGCTCGGCCCTGGTGCCCACCTGGCACGCGAGCTTCGACTGGAACGTCGGCGGGATCGACCAGCTCGACGCGATCTCGCTGGACGTCTACAGCGACAGCGCGAGCTACCTGAAGGAGTACGAGCCCTTCGACAAGCCGGTGCTCAACCTGGAGTACTCCTTCAGCACCGCCGACCGCGGCCTGCGGGCGATCAACGCCGCCACTCGGGCGCAGAGCATCGCCGACCGCGGCGCCAAGTACCGGTCCTTCGCCGAGGCCCAGGCCACCAGCCCGGTGTTCGTCGGCTCCGGCTGGTTCGTCTACTACGACCAGGCCGTGACCGGGCGGCCGGGTGACGGCGAGAACTACAACTTCGGCCTGCTCAACCAGCAGGACCAGCCCTACAGCGAGATGACCGACGTCATGCGCGACACCAACCTCGGGCTGGAGCTGGTCCACCTGCACGGCACCGCCGACCTGACGGCGCGGATGGTGGCGGATTCCATCACCCGTCTCGCGCCGGTCAGCGCCCGCGCCCCCGAGGTGCCGTTCCCCCGTACGCCGCGGGCGTTCTCGCTGGAGGTCGCCTCCTCCAGCCGGCCCGACGTGGTCGCGCTCGACGGGACCGTACGGCTTCCCCGCCACACCACCGTCGTCACGCTCACCCTGAAGGTGACCAGGACGGCCGACGGGAGCACGGCGTCCACCGCGCCGCTGCGGCTGCGGGTGCCCGCCGCCCCCCGCGGGTAGCGGGGGCACGGGCCGGACGCGAAGGGCGGCGCACCCGCGGGTGCGCCGCCCTTTCGCGAAGGATGTCAGACCAGCGCGCCCGTGCTTCCGCGCGGGGTGAGCCGGGCCGGTTCGGTCTCGACGTCGTCGAGGGTCTCGCCGTTGATGAGCGAGAGCAGGTGCCGGGCCGCGGCGGCGCCCAGCGCGGGCACGTCGCGCCGCACCGCGGTGAGCGCGGGACGCACCACCTGCGCGAGCTGCGAGTCGTCCCACGCGACGAGGGACAGGTCGTCCGGCACGCGCAGCCGCATCTCCTGGGCGACCGACAGGCCCGCGACCGCCATGATGTCGTTGTCGTAGATGATCGCCGTCGGCCGGGAGGAGGAGCTGAGCAGGCGGCGCGTGGCGCGCGCCCCCTCCTCGCCGGTGTAGTCGGTGTGCAGCGTGACCGGGTCGGACAGGCCCAGCCGGGCGCACGCCTCGGCGAACGCCTCGTCCCGCACCCTGGTGTGCACCAGGTGCGGCAGGCCCGCCACCCGGCCGAACCTTCGGTGGCCCAGCGCCGCGAGGTACTCCACCGTCTCGTGCACCGGCACGCTCTCGTCGGAGCGGACCGAGGGCAGCGAGCCGGCGCCGCCGGGCAGCCCGCCGATCACGACGGCCGGCATGCCCAGCGACTCCAGCACCGGCAGGCGGCGATCGTCGACGTGGACCTCCACCAGGATCGCGCCGTCGATGCGGCCCTCGGCCCACCAGCGGCGGTAGACCTCGATCTCGGCGTCCTGGTCGTCGGCCATCTGCAGCATCAACGCGCACGAGTGCGGCTTCAGCGTGGTTTCGATGCCGCTGAACAGCTCCATGAAGAACGGCTCGGCGCCGAGCACGCTCGGCGGCCGGGACAGCACCAGCCCCACCGCGCCGGCGCTGGCCCCGGTCAGCGCGCGGGCCGCGACGCTCGGCCGCCAGCCCAGCTCCTCGGCGACCTTCAGCACGCGCACCCGCGTGGCCTCCGACACCCCGGGACGGCCGTTCAGCGCGTAGGAGACCGCGCCCTGGGAGACCCCCACCCGCCGGGCGATGTCCGCGATCGTGGGCCGCTTCACGCTCGTACCTTACCGGGTGAGAGCTGGGCGGACATGCCGATGATCGGCCGCGCACGCAGGATGGCGGGCCGATGATGGGCCCGCCACACGAAGTGACTCACTGTTCGTCCTATCTCATCCCTTGAGTCCGGTGAAGCTGATCCCCCGGACGATGTGCCGTTGGAAGACCAGGAAGAGCAGCAGCGGCGGGACGATCGCGACGAGCATGCCGGCGATGACCGTGTTCTGCTCGGCGGTCTCGGCCAGCCGCGGCAGCGCGACCGCCAGCGGCTGGGCGTCGGCGTCGGAGATGGCGACCATCGGCCACAGGAACTCCTTCCACGCGTCCATCACCACCAGCAGCGACACCACGGCCAGGATCGGCCGGGACATGGGCATCACGATCTGCCAGAACAGCCGGATCGGGCCGGCCCCGTCCACCTGGGCGGCCTGGAACAGCTCCCGGGGCAGCCCGTCGAAGAACTGCTTCATGATCAGTACGTTGAAGGCGTGCGCCCCGGCGGGCAGCCACACCGCCCACGGCTGGTCGGTCAGCGACAGGTCCAGCACGGTCAGGTACAGGCCCACCAGGGAGACGGTCCCGGGCACGAACAGGGTCGCCAGCACCGCGCCGTACACCAGCGTGCCGAAGCGGGGCCGGAGCACCGACAGCGCGTACGCGCCGGTGGCGGCCACGACGATCTGCACCAGCCACGAGCCGGCCACCAGGACGACGGTGTTCAGCAGGTAGTGGCCCACCCGCAGGTCGGTCCAGGCCGTGGCCAGGTTCTCCCACTGCACCGAGGACGGCCACAGCCGCAGCGGCTCGCGCAGGAGGTCCTGCGTGGGGGACAGCGCGCCCTTCAGGGTCCACAGGATCGGTCCCAGGCCGACGACCACGGTGGCCAGCAGCAGGACGCCCTGGGTCAGGCGCAGCGGCCAGCGTACGGTGGCCCGGCGCCGGTCGATGGACGAGACGATGCCGCGGGTGCGGTCCTCGCTCATGTGCGGCTCCAGTTCCTGGTCAGGCGTAGATAGACGGCGGAGATGACGCCGAGGGCCAGCGCCAGCAGCACGCCGAGCGCGGCGGCGGCGCCGTAGTCGCCGTTGATGAACGCGTAGCGGTAGATCAGCAGCAGGATCGTCACCGTGGAGTCCTCCGGGCCGCCGTCGGTGAGCACGAACGGCTCGGTGAAGACGCGGAAAGTGCCGATGATCTGCAGCAGCAGCATGATCAGCAGTACGCCGCGCAACTGCGGCAGGGTCACGTGCCAGACCCGCCGCAGGATGGACGCGCCGTCGATCTCCGCGGCCTCGTACAGCTCCGCGGGCACCGAGGTCAGCGCGGCCAGATAGATCAGCACGGTGGAGCCCGCGGCGGCCCAGGTGGCCTCCAGCACCAGGCTCGGCATCGCGGTCGCGGTGTCCTGCAGCCAGGGGTACGGCCCCAGCCCGATCAGGCCGAGCGCCTGGTTGAACAGGCCGTAGTCCGGGTCGTAGAACCACTTCCACATCAGCACCGCCACCACCGGCGGCACCGCCACCGGCAGGTAGACCAGCACCCGGAACAGGCCGCCCAGCCTGCGCAGCTCCGACATCACCACGGCCAGCAGGATCGGCAGCGGGAAGCCGAAGACCAGCGCCAGCAGCACGAACCACACCGTGTTGCCCACGGTGGTCCACAGCAGCGGATCGGCCAGCAGGGTGGCGAAGTTGCGCAGCCCCACCCACTCCGGCGGGTCCACCAGGTTGGTGGTCTGGAAGCTCAGCACCAGGCTGCGCACGATCGGCCACCACCCGAAGCAGCCGAAGATCGCCACCATGGGCAGCAGGAACAGCCAGCCCGCAAGGTGGCGCGGGCGCCGCCGGCGGGCGGGCCCGCCGGCGGCGCCGGGGCGCGCCGCGGGACCGTCCGCCGGGCGGAGCCGCCCCCGCGTCGCGCTTCCGTCCAGTGCCGTCACCGCTGCGCCCTGTTCAGCGCGGCGGTGGCCTTCTCCCCGGCCTTGGCAAGCTCGGCGGCCGGGTCGGCGTCCTTGCGGGTCAGCGTGGCCTGGATCACGCTGTCCAGCGCCGCGTACGTGTCCTGGGCCGCGACCGCAGGCTCGGTGACGAACTCCTGCGCGGCCACGCCGTCCTCGTAGGGCTTGAAGTTGGCGACCGGCACGTTGGCGTGCTTGCGCTCGGCGGTCAGCACGGGTCCCGCGACCGGCGAGCTGTACGGCGACACGTACGGGAAGCCGACCGGCACGTCGTCGGCGGCCTTGGCGGCGGCGACGCTCTCGGCGAAGGCCGCGTCGTACTTGGGCCTGAGGTAGTAGAAGTCGATCCACTTCACCCCGGCCGCGCGCTCGGCCGCGGTCGCCTTGGGGCTCACCACCGCCACCTGGCCGCCGAGCAGGGTGGCGGCCCGGTCGCCCGACGGCAGGGCGCCCATGCCGAACGCCTCGGCGGCGCCGCCGTACTGCGTGGCGTACTCGGTGTACGAGCTCGGGGTGCCGATGATCATGGCGACCTTGCCGGCGGCGAAGTCCTTGGCGAGGTCGGCGGCGTTGCGCAGGTGCTGGGAGCCCATCGAGTCGTCCTGCCAGCGCATCCCCTTGAGCAGGTCGAGCACGCCGCGGGACTGCGGCGTGTCCAGGGTGGCGACGGTCTTGCCGCCGCTCTCCTGCTGCAGCCGGCCGCCGTAGGTGTAGAGCATCGCGGTGAAGATCCAGCCGCCGGTGTTCTCGGTGGTCGGCACGGCGAAGCCCGGCACGCCCGTCTTGCCCTTGATCGTCTTGGCCGCGGCGCGGACCTCGTCCCAGGTCGCCGGCGGCTTGTCCGGGTCGAGGCCCGCCTTGTCGAACAGGTCGCGGTTGTAGATCAGGCCGAGGGCGAACTCGCTGGTGGGCAGGCCGTGGATGCGGCCGTTCGCGTCGGTGGCGGGCGCGAGGGCGCGCTTGTCGAACTCGGTGGCGTGCGGCAGCTTGCCGACCTCGGCGGTGATGTCGGCGACCTGGCGCCTCCTGGCCAGCCCGGCGGGCTCGGTGAGCGGGACCCGGAAGACCGTCTCCAACTGGCCGCCGGCCAGGCGGGTGGCGAAGGTCTTGGGGTCCCAGGTGGCCTCGTGCGGTTCGATGTCGATGTCCGGGTTCGCCTTCTCGAACGCCGCCACCTGCTTGAGGAACTGCTCGCGCACGTTCTGCTGCGTGGTGGGCGGCAGATCGCCGACGGTGATGCGCGTCTTGCCGTCCCCTGCGGGCTCGGCGGACCCGGACCCGCAGCCGGCGACGGCGGAGATGACGAGGGTGGCGGCGAACAGGCCCGGCAGTCGTACTCGCATGGGAGCTCCGTTCAAAGGGGGGCCTTCTTTTACGTGGCCGTCACTATGTGGTTACACATACGCCTTTGTCAATAGCTTGATGAAGCGCATCAGTAGTCGCTTAAGTGGGAACACCAGCGTATTGACGGGTCTCTCCGCTGCTCGTAGGGTCAAGGGACTTATGCGCTTAAGTTCTGATCCGGAGACGTTGGGAGACCATGAGGCTTTTCCAACCTGATCGCGCAGGTCAGCAGGGGTGGGGCCGGGACCGGGTTGGCATGACAAGAGGCTCCCGGTAAGACAGCAGTCGACCA
>NZ_JACHGN010000039.1 GCF_014202315.1 Thermocatellispora tengchongensis
GTGCCCGCCCGCCTCCCCCGGGCCTGCCCGCCGGGCGCCTCCGGCCGGGTCCGCCCGACACCCCCGGCCGGGCCCGCCCGACCCGCCCGACCCTCCGGCCGTGCCCGCCCGACACCCCCGGCCGTGCCCGCCGGGCGCCTCCGGCCGAGCCCGCCCGACGCCCCCGCCGTGCCCGCCCGACCCTCCGGCCGTGCCTGCCCGACACCCCCGGCCAGGCCCCCCGACGGCCCGACTGACGGCGGCTTTTGCGGGTAGTGGAGGTCTCTGGCAGACTTCGTGACCTTCGTCGGGCATTTTGAACAGGTTCTTACCGGGTCGTCGGTAAGCTCATGCCTGCTTATCACCCGAAACGGAGGAGATGCGTCGTGCGGGTATCCCGGTTGATCGTGGTGACGCTGGCCGGAGCCGCCGTGCTGGCCCCCGCGGCGGCATGCTCGTCGGACGAGCCGGCCCCGGGCACCAACCCGCAGGCGGCGCCCCTGAGCGCCACCCCGACGCCCTCGGAGCCGCCCGAGCACCCCTTCACCGGCGCCGCGACCGCAGCCCGCAAGCCGGTGCTCGCCGTCAAGATCGAGAACACCGCGGCGGGCAAGCCCCAGATCGGCCTCAAGAGCGCCGACATCGTCTACGTCGAGCAGGTCGAGGGCGGCCTGACCCGGCTGATGGCCATCTACTCCTCCCGCCTGCCGGCCAAGGTCGGCCCCGTACGCTCGGCGCGCATCTCCGACCTGCACATCCTGCCGATGTTCGGCAAGCCGGCGCTGGCGTACTCCGGGGTGCAGACCAAGATGATCCCCTACGTGCAGAAGGCGTCCCTGTTCGACGTCTCCGACAGCGCCGCCGGCTCGGCGTACGCCCGCGAGCCCGGCCGGGTCGCGCCGTACAACCTGGTGGCCAGCCCCCGCAAGCTCCTCGCCGCCGCCCCCCAGGCCACCAAGGCCAAGGACATCGGCTTCGTCTTCGGCGAGGCCCCCGAGGGCGGCGTGCCCAGGAAGACCTTCAGCGTCAGATACCCCGCCGCCCGCTTCACCTTCGGCTGGTCGGAGACGCAGAAGCGCTGGCTGATCTGGCAGGACGGCAAGCGCGACATGGCGGCAGAGGGCGGCCAGCTCGGCGCCCCCACCATCGTCGTCCAGTACGCCAAGACCACCCGCTCCCAGTTCCACGACGTCAACGACAGCTACACCCCCCTCATCAAGACCACCGGCACCGGCCGCGCCGTCGTCCTGCGCGACGGCAAGGCGTACAAGGCCAAGTGGTCCCGCCCTTCGGAGAAGGAGGGCACGACCTTCACCACCGAGTCCGGCGACCCCATGCCCTTCGCCAAGGGCCAGGTCTGGGTCGTCCTGGCCGCCCCCAAGCCAGTCCAGCCCTGATTATTGCTGTGTTCATGGCCCGTGCTTCGCACGGGCGGGCTTGGGCGCTCTGCAGGGTCGTGTCTTCCCTCGTCGCTCCGGTCGCTGCGCTCCCTGCGCTCCTCCTCCAGACACGACCCGCGCCCAAGCCACCACAACCCCGTCACCGCGCCGGTTGGCCGGAGCCCGGTTACCTGCGCAGGTCGCCCGCCATCCGTCTTCCTGGAGAGACCCCTTCACCGGTCCAGACAGGACCCGCGCCCAAACCACCACAACCCCGTCACCGCGCCCTTTTCGCGGGCACCCGCTCGCCTGCGCAGGTCGCCCGCCAGACAGGCGCGGGCGGAGCGGCCGTGGCCGTACAATCTGTCCACAATCGGGGACGAACCACGACAAGGTGGCATGTCCGGGGATAGGTGGATCAGCGCCTAACATGGAGGGGATCGATCCGTCGGCGCCCTCGTGAGGTAACACCCGTGTCCAGCAGCAGCCCCGAAGTCACCCAGACCGCCGTCACCGGGACCGCCCGGGTGAAGCGCGGTATGGCTGAGATGCTCAAGGGCGGCGTCATCATGGACGTCGTCACCCCCGAGCAGGCCAAGATCGCCGAGGACGCCGGTGCCGTGGCCGTCATGGCGTTGGAGCGCGTGCCCGCCGACATCCGCGCGCAGGGCGGGGTGTCGCGGATGAGCGACCCCGACATGATCGAGGGCATCATCTCCGCGGTGTCGATCCCGGTCATGGCCAAGGCGCGCATCGGCCACTTCGTCGAGGCCCAGGTGCTGCAGGCGCTGGGGGTCGACTACATCGACGAGTCCGAGGTGCTCACCCCGGCCGACTACGCCAACCACATCGACAAGTGGAAGTTCACCGTGCCGTTCGTGTGCGGCGCGACCAACCTCGGCGAGGCGCTGCGCCGCATCACCGAGGGCGCGGCCATGATCCGCTCCAAGGGCGAGGCCGGTACCGGCGACGTCTCCAACGCCGTCACCCACATGCGCACGATCCGCGCCGAGATCAAGCGTCTCACCTCGCTGCCCGAGGACGAGCTGTACGTCGCGGCCAAGGAGCTGCAGGCCCCGTACGAGCTGGTCGCCGAGGTGGCCCGCGACGGCAAGCTCCCGGTGGTGCTGTTCACCGCGGGCGGCATCGCTACCCCGGCCGACGCCGCCATGATGATGCAGCTCGGCGCCGAGGGCGTCTTCGTCGGCTCCGGCATCTTCAAGTCCGGCGACCCGGCCAAGCGCGCCGCGGCCATCGTCAAGGCCACCACCTTCTACGACGACCCCGACGTGATCGCCAAGGTCTCCCGCGGCCTGGGCGAGGCCATGGTCGGCATCAACGTGGACGACATCCCGGTGCCGCACCGCCTCGCCGAGCGCGGCTGGTAGCCCACGCGTCTCACCGGAGCCCGCCCGTGCCCCGCACGGGCGGGCTCCGTTTTTCCGCCCCCGGCCCCGGACCCTCCCCGGGGGCGCGCGCCAGTGCCCGGCGTTCGTGTCGGGTCGGGGACAGTGCGTGTTCCGACCAAGAACTTGGCTGTGCCGTAAAAGTGCCGTCAAGTTGGGTCAATGGCCACCGGAAGCCAACTTTCTGGACATCGGCCTCCGACAAGCTGCGGGACGTCCCGATGCTTGATCGCTCTGGAGGTCGCTCATGTCCCCGCTCACCAGGCGGTCGTTTCTGGTCACGGGCGTCGCCGGGATCGCGGCCGGAGCCGTGGCCGCGGTGCCGGGGGTCGCGGCGGCGGACGCGCGGCGGCGCGGGCCCCTGGCCGGTGATCCGTTCACGCTGGGCGTCGCCTCCGGCGACCCCTCCCGGGACGGGTTCGTGATCTGGACCCGGCTCGCCGTCCAGCCGCTCGCCGAGGACGGGCTGGGCGGGATGCCGGACCGGACGATCCCGGTGCAGTGGGAGGTGGCCGCGGACGAGGGGTTCCGCCGGGTCGTGCGGCGGGGGACCGCGCCGGCGAGGACCGAGTGGGCGCACAGCGTCCACGTCGAGCTGGAAGGGCTGGCGCCGGACCGCGAGTACTGGTACCGGTTCAAGGCCGGCCCGCACCTGTCACCCGCGGGCCGGGCGCGCACCGCGCCCCACCCCGGCATGTACGGCGGCGGCCTGACGATGGCGTTCGTGTCCTGCGCCCAGTACGAGCACGGCTACTTCACCTCCTACCGCAGGCTCGCCGAGGAGCGCCCCGACCTGGTGCTGCACCTGGGCGACTACCAGTACGAGTACACCCGCGACACCTACACCATCCCCGGCGGCAACATCCGCCACCACGAGGGCCCAGAGACCGAGACGCTGGCCAATTACCGGCAGCGGCACGCGCAGTACAAGGCCGACCCCGACCTGCAGGCCGCGCACGCGGCGGCGACCTGGGCGGTGGTGTGGGACGACCACGAGCTGGACAACAACTGGGCCGACGAGGTGCCCGAGAGGCCCGAGGTGCCGCAGCCGAACTTCCTCGCCCGGCGCGAGGCGGCCTTCCGGGCGTACTACGAGAACATGCCGCTGCGCCGCACCTCGATCCCGCGCGGCATCGACATGCAGCTCTACCGGCGGATCACCTGGGGCAGGCTGGCCACCTTCCACATGCTGGACACCCGGCAGTACCGCGACGACCAGGGGTGCGGCGACGGCTACCGCGACTGCCCGGCTGCGGTGGACCCGGCGCGCTCGATCACCGGAGCCGAGCAGGAGGAGTGGCTGCTGGACGGCTTCCGCCGCTCCTCGGCCCGCTGGGACATCCTGGGCCAGCAGGTGTTCTTCGCCCAGCGCGACAACAACGCCGGGCCCGCCAAGGTCACCAGCCAGGACGCCTGGGACGGCTACGTCGCCTCGCGGCGGCGCATCACGCAGGGCTGGGTGGACGCGGGCGTGCGCAACGCCGTGGTGCTCACCGGCGACGTGCACGCGCACTGGGCGAGCGACCTCAAGCTCGACTACGACGACCCCACCTCGGCCACGGTCGGCTCGGAGCTGGTGGCCACCTCGATCAGCACCGGCGGCGACGGCGCGGACTCCGACCCCGCCACGCACCCGTTCCTGGCCATCAACCCGCACCTGAAGTTCTACAACAACCAGCGCGGCTACGTCCTCACCCGGATCGAGAAGGACGCGATCACGGCCGACTTCAAGGTCGTGCCGTTCGTGACCCAGCCGGGCGCGGAGGCCCACGTGAAGGCGACGTTCGTGATCGAGGACCGGGTGCCCGGCGTGCAGCAGACGTACCTGCGGCCGGTGGACCCCTCCGCGACCACCCGCGCGGCCATCGACACCATCCAGGAGACGGTGGACTGGGAGACCAAGCGCCCCTGACGCGCCCCCTCACCGCCGCCGTCCGCGAAGGGGTCCTCCCAGTGCCGGGAGGGCCCCTTCGCCGTCCGGGCGCGGAGTGCCATGGCATGATCTGGGAAGATTGTCGGCGGGGCGGGCGTTGATCCCGTGTATACCCTCGGTAACCGACCCCTAAGGATGGCCTGTGACCAGTGTGCCCGTGATCGGGGTGCTCGCCCTGCAGGGAGACGTGCGCGAACACGTGCGCGCGCTGACCGACGCCGGCGCCCGCGCCGCCGCCGTACGCCGTCCCGGCGAGCTGGCGGAGGCCGACGCGCTGGTCATCCCGGGCGGGGAGTCCACCACGATCTGGAAGCTGGCCGAGGCGTTCGAGATGCTCGAACCCCTGCGGCTGCGGATCAAGGAGGGCATGCCCGCCTACGGCTCCTGCGCCGGCATGATCATGCTCGCCGACCGGATCGAGGACGGGGTCCCGGGCCAGCAGACCTTCGGCGGCATCGACATGGTGGTGCGCCGCAACGCGTTCGGCCGCCAGGTGGACTCCTTCGAGGAGGACGTCGACTTCGCCGGCGAGGGCCCGGTCCGCGCCGTTTTCATCCGGGCGCCGTGGGTCGAATCGGTCGGGACCGGCGTCGAAGTGCTGGCCCGCGCCGAACCCGGCGGTAGGATCGTCGCGGTTCGTCAAGGGCCGTTGCTCGCGACGTCCTTCCACCCCGAGCTGACCGGGGACGCGCGGGTGCACGCGTACTTTGTTGAGATGGTTCGTAGAGACGGTAGGGAGCGCTAGGCGATGTCCGGCCACTCCAAATGGGCGACGACGAAGCACAAGAAGGCGGCGCTGGACGCGAAGCGCGGCAAGCTGTTCGCCAAGCTCATCAAGAACATCGAAGTGGCGGCGCGGACCGGTGGCCCCGATCCTGACGGCAACCCGACCCTGTTCGACGCGATCCAGAAGGCCCGCAAGAACTCGGTGCCGCTGGAGAACATCGAGCGCGCCCGCAAGCGCGGCGGCGGTCTTGAGGCGGGCGGCGCCGACTGGCAGACCATCATGTACGAGGGCTACGCGCCCGGCGGCGTGGCGGTGCTGGTCGAGTGCCTGACCGACAACCGCAACCGCGCGGCCTCCGAGGTGCGCGTCGCGATGACCCGCAACGGCGGCTCGATGGCCGACCCCGGCTCGGTGTCGTACATGTTCAACCGCAAGGGCGTCGTGATCGTGCCCAAGGCCGGCGAGCTGACCGAGGACGACGTGCTGACCGCGGTCCTCGACGCCGGCGCTGAGGAGGTCAACGACCTCGGCGAGTCCTTCGAGGTGGTCTGCGAGGCGGGCGACCTGGTCGCGGTGCGCACGGCGCTGCAGAACGCCGGCATCGACTACGAGTCGGCGGAGGCGTCGTTCCTGCCGTCGCTGAACGTGCCGCTCGACGAGGAGGGCGCGAAGAAGGTCTTCCGCCTCCTGGAGGCCCTGGAGGACAGCGACGACGTGCAGAACGTCTACGCCAACTTCGACGTCTCCGACGAGGTCCTGGCCAAGCTCGGCTGATCCGGGTCCGCGCGTCGCCGGCGCGCGGACCGCGTAGGTTGGGGCGTCGTGGACATTCGTGATCTGACGCCCGGCGACCTCGACGCCGCGCTCGACAACAGGTGGCGCGCGTTCGGGCCGCTGTCCCCGGGCGACCGGGAGCGCTGGCGCAGCCTGGTGACCCCCGCGGCCGAGGCGGGCCGCTTCCTCGGCGTGTTCGACGGCCCGCGCCTGGTGGCCACGGCGCGCGTCGCCGACTTCGTGCAGTGGTGGCACGGCCGCCCCGTACGGATGGGCGGCCTGGCCGGGGTCACCGTGGCCCCCGAGGACCGCGGGCGCGGCGTGGGACGCCTCGTGGTGCGGGCGGCCCTGGACCGCTGCGCCGAGCTGGGCTACCCGCTGTCGGCCCTCTACCCGGCCACCACGCCGATCTACCGCTCCCTCGGCTGGGAGCACGCCGGGATCAGGAACATCGTCAAGCTGCCCGCCGAGGGCCTGCGCACGATCCGTCCCGGCGGTGAGCAGGGTGGCGAGCACGGCGGTGAGCACGGCGGTGAGCAGGTCGAGCTGCGCAGGCTCGGCCCCGGCGACGCCGCCGAGGTCGCCGCGGTCCTGCACCGCGCGCACGCCGCCTCCCGCGCCTCCGGGCCGGTCTGCTGGGACGAGGCCACCTGGCGGCTGTGGCTGGAGGACGAGGACGACCTCATGTACGCCGCCCGCGACGGCTACGTGATCTACCGGTGGGACGGCGGCGACATCGAGGTGGACAACCTCGTGGCCGCCTCCGAGCCCACCGCGCGGGCCCTGTGGGCCCTGGTCGGCACCGCCTCCTCGGTCGCCCGCTCCGTACGCGCCGCCGTCGCCCCCGACGACCCGGTGTTCTGGCTGCTCGGCGAGGTACGGTACGAGCCGGTCAAGCAGGACCGCTGGATGCTGCGCGTCATCGACCTCCCCGCCGCCGTCGCCGCCCGCGGCTTCCCGGCCGGCCTCGCCCTCGACGCGCCCATCGCCGTGGCGGGCATGGGGGAGTGGCGGCTCACCGTCTCCGGCGGCCGTGGCGCGCTGACGGCCGCGCCGTCCGCCGGCGACTCCGCCCGCCTCACGGTCAACGGGATCTCCGCCCTGTACGCCGGGGTGCCGGCCGCCACGCTACGCCGGGCCGGGCTGCTCCGCGGCGGCTCGCCGGAACTGGACGAAGGGCTCGACGCGGCCTTCCGCGCCACGCCGTACATGCTCGACTACTTCTGACCCCGGCCCCGCGTCGCTGGTGCCCCGGCTTTCCCGGCGAGTACGGGTGTCTGGCGTGCGGGGGAGCCCGGATCACGGTAAAGTCGCCCCCGAACAGATGTTCGGCCGGGCGTTGGGGCCGGGTTCGCGGCGCATGCGCCGCGGGTGGGGAGGCGTGCGGGTGCGGTTGCCCGAGATGCGGGTGCTCGGGGTCGATCCGGGGCTGACCCGGTGCGGCCTCGGGGCGGTCGAGGGCCGGCCGGGCGCGCCGCTGTCGCTCGTCGCGGTCGGCGTCGTGCGCACCCCGGCCGACGACGACATCGGGTCCCGCCTGGTCGCCATCGAGCGCGGCATCGAGCAGTGGCTCGACGACGTCCGCCCCGACTCCGTCGCGGTCGAGCGGGTCTTCGCCCAGCACAACGTACGCACCGTCATGGGCACCGCGCAGGCGGCCGCGGTGGCGATCGTGTGCGCCGCGCGGCGCGGGCTGCCCGTCGCGCTGCACACCCCCAGCGAGGTCAAGGCCGCCATCACCGGCAGCGGCACCGCGGGCAAGCAGCAGGTCGGCACCATGGTCACCCGGCTGCTGCGGCTCGACGCGATGCCCAGGCCCGCCGACGCGGCCGACGCGCTCGCGCTGGCGATCTGCCACGTGTGGCGCGGCGGCGCCCAGAACCGCCTCGCCGACGCCCTGGCCAGGGCGAGAGGGAGGACTCCGTGATCGCCTCGTTGTCGGGCCGCACCGCCGCGATCGGACCCGGCACCGCCGTGGTCGAGGTCGGCGGCGTCGGCGTGCTCGTCCACTGCACCCCCGCCACGCTCGGCTCCCTGCGCGTGGGCGAGCCGGCCCGGCTGGCGACGTCCCTGGTCGTGCGCGAGGAGTCGCTGACCCTCTACGGCTTCGCCGACGCCGACGAGCGCGACCTGTTCGAGGCGGTGCAGCGGGTCGCCGGGGTCGGCCCCAAGCTCGCACTGGCCATGCTCGCCGTGCACGCCCCCAACGCGCTGCGCGTGGCCGTGGCCGCCGGCGACGTCAAGGCCCTGACCATGGTCCCCGGCATCGGCCCGAAGGTCGCCCAGCGCATCATCCTGGAGCTGAAGGACAAACTGGGCGCCCCCGAGCCCGTGCCCGCCGCCGTCGCCAACGGCCGCGCCGCCGCCCCCGCCTGGCGCGAGCAGGTGCACACCGGCCTCGTCGGCCTCGGCTACACCGCCCGCGACGCCGACGAGGCCGTCGCCGAGGTCGCCCCGCTCGCCGACGCCGCCCTGGCCGAGGGCCGACGCCCCGACATCGCGGCCCTCCTCAAGGCCGCGCTGCGCACGCTGAGCCGCTAGGTTGACCCCCATGCCGACCTCCGCCCCCCGCGCTCGCGTCCCGCACTCCCGCCCGGCGACCGGTGACCGGCGGCGGCACGCCGTCCGAGGTCACCGCGAGCCGAGCGCCGGCGCACGCGGAGCGCGGGCGTCCGCGCGCGCGGCGCGCCCCGCCCGGTCCGGGTCGAGCCACGGGAGGCGGATGTGAGCCTGGAACGCGATCTGGTCTCGCCCGACGCCGACGGCGACGAGCGGGCCATCGAGGCGGCGCTGCGGCCCAAGCGGCTGAGCGAGTTCATCGGGCAGGGGCGGGTGCGCGAGCAGCTCTCGCTGGTGCTCGAAGGCGCGCTGCGCCGGGGCAGGCCGCCGGACCACGTGCTGATGAGCGGGGCCCCTGGACTGGGCAAGACCACCCTGGCCATGATCATCGCGGCCGAGCTGGGGGCCCCGCTGCGCCTCAGCTCCGGCCCCGCGCTGGAGCGCGCGGGCGACCTGGCGGCGATCCTGTCCACCCTCGCCGAGGGCGAGGTGCTGTTCATCGACGAGATCCACCGCATGGCCAGGCCCGCCGAGGAGATGCTCTACCTGGCGATGGAGGACTTCCGGGTGGACATCGTGGTCGGCAAGGGGCCGGGCGCCACCGCGATCCCGCTCGACATCGCGCCGTTCACCCTGGTCGGGGCCACCACCAGGGCCGGGCTGCTGCCCGCGCCGCTGCGCGACCGGTTCGGGTTCGTCGCCCACATGGACTTCTACACCCCCGAGGAGCTGGAGCAGGTGCTCTACCGCTCCGCCCGGCTGCTCGGGGTCACTTTGCCGCCCGACGCGGCGCGCGAGATCGCCAGGCGCTCGCGGGGCACCCCGCGCATCGCCAACCGGCTGCTGCGCCGCGTACGCGACTTCTCCGAGGTGCGCGCGGGCGGCGAGGTCAGCCGCGAGACCGCGGCCGCGGCGCTGAACCTGTACGAGGTCGACGCCGAGGGCCTGGACCGGCTCGACCGGGCCGTGCTCGGCGCGCTGCTGCACAAGTTCGGCGGCGGGCCCGTCGGGCTGTCCACCCTCGCCGTCGCCGTGGGCGAGGAGCCCGAGACGGTCGAGGTGGTCGCCGAGCCGTTCCTGGTGCGGCAGGGGCTCATCGCCCGCACCCCCCGCGGCCGGGTCGCCACCGCGGCGGCGTGGACCCACCTGGGGCTCTCTCCTCCGCCCACCGCGTTCGGCGCTTCGCCGGGCGGGGGTGTGTAATTTTCAGCAGAGGCCGTAACAGGGGTGTCAACCGTCTGGCAAAGAGGTGGTCACGGATCGGTGACAAGCATCTCGAAGCGGGAACTTTCCCGCGCGCCGCGTCGTGAGTTCGTTGCCGGGTTCCGCGGCGCCGCCTACACTCCCAGCTTTGGCTGGCTGTGTAGGCTGACGTGCTAGCGGCGCGGTCGCATTGCATAGATTCCCCGGCGTCACCGCCGGTTCATCCCTCATGGAAGGTGGCCCATCGTGGGCAGCAACAACGCGCTAACCTCGTTCCTGCCGCTGATCTTGTTGGTAGTGGTGTTCTACTTCCTGCTCATCAGGCCGCAGCGCAAGCGGCAGCAGGAACAACTCCGCATGCAGAACTCCCTGGCGCCGGGGGCGCGCGTGATGACCACGACCGGCCTGTTCGGCGACGTGGTTGCCGTCGACGGCGACGACGTGATCCTGGAGATCGCCCCGGGGGTCGAGACCCGCTGGGTCAAGGCGGCGATCGGCCGGGTGGTCACCGACGCCGAGGCGCCGGCGGCCGACGGCGAGGGGGAGAAGGACGACACTGTGGCCGGAACCGCCGAGCCCGCCGACACCGTGGACGGCGAGCAGAAGGACTCCAGCACCAAGAAGTCCTGACTAGGCTACAGAAAACCCTTTACCCGAAAGAATCGACGACCAGTGGCCCGACCGACCAGTACTCCGAGCAGGCCGGGGCGTATGCTCCTGCTGCTCGTGGCGCTCATCCTCGCCTTGGGCGGGACGATGCTCCTGCAGAAGGCGTTCCTCCCGCAGTTCGGCCTCGACCTCGCGGGTGGCACCACGGTGACGCTGTCACCGATCACCGCCAATGGCGAGGACCCTTCGGATGAGAGCCTCGACCTAGCCGTCAACATCATCCGCGACCGGGTGAACGGCAGTGGCATCTCCGACGCCGAGGTCGCCCGCTCCGGGGACAACATCGTCATCTCCGTTCCCGGTGTGGGGCAGGAGGAGGTCGTCGCCCTGGTCGGCACCACGGCGGAGCTGAGGTTCCGCCAGGTGCTCGCGGTCGCGGCGTCCACGACGCAGGAGCTGCCCACCACCGCGCCCACGCCCAGCGCCACGCCGAGCGGGTCGGGGCAGACGACCCCCGACACCACGCCGTCCGCGCGCGAGAGCGCCGCCCCGCAGACCTCGGCCAGCCCCGCGGGCCGCGCCGTCTCCTCCGCGCTCACCGAGCAGGCGGGCCGGCAGACGGCCCAGGAGGCCGGCGGGCAGGCGAACCCCTCCCCGCAGAACTCGCCCGCCGCCGAGCCGACCCCCACGGCCACCACCGGCAAGAAGGCCGACAACGGCAAGAAGGGCGACAAGGGCAAGGCGACTCCGACGCCCACCCCGACCCCCACGCCGCAGGCCAGTGACGACCCGCTCGCCGGACAGGACACCACCGGCATCGACCCGGCCGTCATGGCCCAGTTCCGGGCGCTCGACTGCACCAAGGCCGACCGCGGGCAGGGCGCGCAGGACGACCCGGCCAAGCAGATCGCGGCCTGCAGCCAGGACGGCTCGGCCCGCTACATCCTGGACAAGGCGTCCGTCGTCGGCACCGAGATCGGCGGCGCCGACTCCGGCGTCGATCCCACCACCGGTGAGTGGCTGGTGCAGCTCAACTTCAAGAGCAGCGGCACGCAGAAGTGGTCCCAGATCACCACGACCGCCTACAACTCGGCCGCCCCGCGCAACCAGGTCGCGGTGGTCCTCGACGGGGTCGTCATCTCCGCCCCGGTCATCCAGGAGCCCATCACCGGCGGCCGGGCGCAGATCTCCGGCACCTTCAACCAGGAGACCGCCACCGAGCTGGCCAACCAGCTCAAGTACGGCGCGCTGCCGCTGAAGTTCGAGAAGAGCTCGATCGAGGAGGTCTCCTCCACCCTGGGCCAGGACCAGCTCACCGGCGGTCTCATCGCCGGCGGCATCGGCCTCGCCCTCGTGGTGGTCTACTCGCTGCTGTACTACCGCGGCCTCGGCATCGTGTCGGTGCTCAGCCTCGGCGTGGCCACGATCCTGACCTACACCGCCGTGGTGATCCTGGGCGAGAACGCCGGCTTCCGCCTGTCGCTGCCCCACATCATCGGCCTGGTGGTCTCGATCGGCATCACCGCCGACTCCTTCATCGTCTACTTCGAACGCATCCGCGACGAGATGAAGGAGGGCAGGCGGTCGCTGCGCGCGGCCGTGGAAGTGGCCTGGGTGCGGGCGCGGCGTACAATTCTGATCGCCGACGCGGTGATGTTCATCGCCGCGGTGGTGCTGTACTTCCTCGCGGTTGGCGGTGTGGCCGGTTTCGCGTTCGCGATGGGCCTGACCACCCTCATCGACATCGTGGTGGTGTTCATGTTCACCAAGCCGTTCGTCGCGCTGCTGGCCAGGCTGAAGTTCTTCGCCAAGGGCCACAAGCTGTCCGGCCTCGACGCCGAGCGGATGAGCCGGCAGCCCGCGAGCGCCACGTCCACCCCGCAGGAGGCATGATGTCGGGCATCGGTGGTCTCGGGCGCCGTCTCTACCGCGGCGAGGTCAACGTCGACTTCGTCGGGCGCCAGAAGCTGTGGTACGGCCTGTCCGCCCTCCTGCTGCTCGTCTCGATCGCCGGCCTGGTGATCCAGGGGCTCAACTTCGGCATCGAGTTCCGGGGCGGCTCGGTCTTCTCCTTCAAGGCGCCCACGGCCAACATCGAGCAGGTCCGCGAGACCGTCCAGGAGGCGGGCGCGCACCAGGTGATCGTGCAGACGGCGGGCGACCGGTGGCGGGTGACCACCGAGAGCCTGTCGGCCTCCGGCGTGACCAACGTGCAGAAGACGGTCGCGCAGGAGTACGGCATCCCGCAGAACCAGGTGGACATCCAGGTCATCGGGGCCTCGTGGGGCGGTGAGGTCTCCGAGCAGGCGATGATCGGCCTGGGCGTCTTCATGGTGGCGATCATCCTGTACCTCACCATGGCCTTCGAGTGGAAGATGGCGCTGGCCGCCATCGTCGCGCTCATCCACGACCTGGTGATCACCGCGGGCGTCTACGCCTGGTCGCAGTTCGAGGTCACCCCGGCGACGCTGCTGGGCTTCCTGACCATCCTCGGTTACTCCCTGTACGACGCGGTCGTCGTGTTCGACATGATCAAGGAGGTCACGGCCAAGCTCGGCACGACCTCCAAGATGACCTATTCGATGGCCGCCAACAACGCGCTGAACCACACCCTGATCCGCTCGCTGAACACCTCGCTGGTCGCGATCCTGCCCGTGGCCGCGATCCTGTTCATCGGCACCACGCTGCTCGGCGCGGGCACGCTGAAGGACCTGTCGCTGGCCCTGTTCGTCGGCATGATCGTGGGCACGTACTCCTCGCTGTGCGTGGCCACGCCGATGCTGGTCACGCTGAAGGAGCGCGAGCCCAAGTACCAGGCCATCGCCAGGCGGCTGGCCAGCACCGGCGGCAAGGGCGCCGCGGCCAAGGACGCGGCCCCGGGCGCGGACGACGAGAAGAAGGACGACAAGCGGGAGCCGGTCGGCACCGCCGCCGCCAAGCGCAGGAAGAAGTAGTGCCGCCGGCGCCCCCGCCCCTCGCCGCGGGTGAGGGGCGGGGGCGCCGTGGCTGTTCGCGTTGGATTCGCGTGATAGGCACGATATGACCGAGCTGAGCAAGCTGATCCTGGACCGGATCAGGGACGTGCCCGACTACCCCAAGCCGGGCGTGCTGTTCAAGGACATCACCCCGCTGCTCGCCGACCACGAGGCGTTCTCGGCGGTGGTGGAGGAGCTCGCCCGGCTGTGCCAGGGCTGCGACAAGGTGGTCGGCATCGAGGCGCGCGGCTTCATCCTGGCCGCCCCGGTCGCCTTCCGGGCGGGCGCCGGTTTCGTCCCGGTACGTAAGAAGGGCAAACTGCCTGCCGAAACCTTCGAGGCGTCCTACGATCTGGAGTACGGCTCCGCCGTGATCGAGGTGCACCGCGACGCCTTCGCCCCCGGCGACCGAGTCCTCATCGTCGACGACGTGCTCGCCACCGGAGGCACCGCCCGAGCGACGATCGAACTGGTCAGGGGGGCCGGCGCCGAGGTGGTCGGCGCGGCGGTGCTCATGGAACTGGCCTTCCTCCGTGGCCGGGAGAAGCTGGACGACGTCGACCTGCGCTCCCTCGTGATCGTCTGATCGGCTCCGGGGGACCGGACCCCTCATCTCCCGCGATAGATACACTGAGGGGATCTGGACTCGAACGCGAGGAGTCTGTGTGCCCCGTGATGTGGTCGTGCCCGAGGTAACCTCCGACGGCGACGTTCCCGAGCCGGTCGCCGCCCAGGGCGGCGATCCGGGCCCGGCCGTGTCCGACGCCGCCGAGGAGAAACCGGCGCCCGCGCCGCGGCGCCGGCTCTCGCGTTTTGGGGGTGGGGCCATGAACCCGGTGCTCGAACCGCTCTTCCGCACGGTGCGCGCGACGCACCCCAAGGCCGACCTGCGCCTGATCGAGCGGGCGTACGAGGTGGCGGCCTACCACCACCGCGACCAGAAGCGCAAGAGCGGCGACCCGTACATCACCCACCCGCTGGCCGTGGCGACGATCCTGGCCGAGCTGGGCACCGACGACGAGACCCTGTGCGCCGCCCTGCTGCACGACACCGTCGAGGACACCGCCTACAGCCTGGAGGAGCTGCGCGCCGACTTCGGCGACAACGTGGCGCTGCTCGTGGACGGCGTCACCAAGCTGGACAAGGTCAAGTTCGGCGACGCCGCGCAGGCCGAGACCGTACGCAAGATGGTCGTGGCGATGTCCCGCGACATCCGGGTCCTGATCATCAAGCTGGCCGACCGGCTGCACAACATGCGCACCATGCGCTACCTCCCGCCCCACAAGCGCGAGCAGAAGTCGCGCGAGACGCTGGAGATCTTCGCCCCGCTCGCCCACCGCCTGGGCATGAACACCATCAAGTGGGAGCTTGAGGACCTCGCCTTCGCGCTGCTGTACCCCAAGCGCTACGACGAGATCGCGCGCATGGTCTCGGAGCGGGCGCCGCGGCGCGACCTGTTCCTGCAAGAGGTGATCGAGAAGGTCGCGGCCGACCTGCGCGAGGCCAAGATCCGCGCCACCGTGAAGGGCCGGCCCAAGCACTACTACTCGATCTACCAGAAGATGATCGCCAGGGACGTCGCGTTCGACGACATCTACGACCTGGTGGGCATCAGAGTGCTCGTCGACACCGTCCGCGACTGCTATGCGGCCCTGGGAACGATCCACGCGCGATGGAACCCGGTGCCCGGCCGGTTCAAGGACTACATCGCGATGCCCAAGTTCAACATGTACCAGTCGCTGCACACCACGGTCATCGGCCCCGAGGGCAAGCCGGTGGAGCTGCAGATCCGCACCCACGCGATGCACCACCGAGCCGAGTACGGCGTCGCGGCGCACTGGAAGTACAAGGAGGAGGTCAACGCCGCCGGGTCCGCGGGCGGCAAGGTCAAGCCCGCCAGCGACATGGCCTGGCTGCGCCAGCTCCTCGACTGGCAGAAGGAGACCTCCGACCCGGGCGAGTTCCTGGAGTCGCTGCGCTTCGACCTGTCGGTCTCCGAGGTCTACGTGTTCACCCCGCGCGGGCAGGTCATCGCGCTGCCCGAGGGCGCCACCCCCGTCGACTTCGCCTACGCCGTGCACACCGAGGTCGGCCACCGCTGCATCGGCGCCCGGGTGAACGGGCGGCTGGTGCCGCTGGAGTCGCGGCTCGGCAACGGCGACACCGTCGAGATCTTCACCTCCAAGTCGCCCGACGCCGGCCCGTCCCGCGACTGGCTGAAGTTCGTCAAGAGCGGGCGCGCCCGCAACAAGATCCGGCAGTGGTTCTCCAAGGAGCGCCGCGAGACCGCGATCGAGGCGGGCAAGGAGGCCATCGGCCGCGCCATGCGCAAGCAGGGCCTGCCGCTCCAGCGGCTGATGTCCGGCGAGGCGCTGCTGGCGCTCGCCCGTGACATGCGCCACCCCGACGTCTCCTCCCTGTACGCCGCCGTCGGCGAGGGCCACATCGCCGCCCAGACGGTCGTACAACGCCTGGTGCAGTCCATCGGCGGCGTCGAGGGCGCCGAGGAGGACATCGCCGAGACCGCCGTCCCCACCCGGCTGCGCGGCCGCCCCCGCTCGGGCGCCAACGCCGGCGTCATCGTGGCCGGCGACCCCGACGTGTGGGTGCGCCTGTCCCGCTGCTGCACCCCCGTGCCCGGCGACGAGATCGTCGGCTTCGTGACCCGCGGCCACGGCGTGTCGGTCCACCGCACCAACTGCCCCAACGTCGAGCAGCTCAAGGCCGAGCCCGACCGCCTGGTCGAGGTGAGCTGGTCACCCGGCGACGACTCGGTCTTCCTGGTCGCCATCCAGGTCGAAGCCCTGGACCGCCCCCGCCTGCTGTCCGACGTCACCCGCAGCCTGTCCGACCACCACGTCAACATCCTGTCGGCCTCGGTCGCCACCAGCCGCGACCGCGTCGCGGTCAGCAAGTTCACCTTCGAGATGGGCGACCCCAAACACCTGGGCCACGTCCTGAAGGCCGTACGCAACGTCCAGGGCGTCTACGACGTCTACAGAGTGACAAGCTGACGCGAGCGGCACCCCGCCCACACCCCAGGCCCGCCACGGCGCCCGGAACGCCGCCGCCCTGACGGCTGTGCCCCGGGGAGCGCGGACGGGCCACGCCACCGCCGTCCCTTGGAATGGGCGGCGCGGGCCCCGTCGGCACCGGCCGGCAGGCAGGGCGCGGCGTGCGTACAGGGCGCGGCGCGCGCATGGCGTGAAGTGCCCGCGCGGCCTGGGGTGCGTACGGGGCGTGGGGTGCCCGCATGGGGGGGCGAAGGGCACGGGGTGCGTCGATGGCGTGGGGTGCTGGCGCGGCATCGGGTGGGATGCAGGGGGGCGCGGCCCGGGGTGCGGCGGGCGTGCTCCCGTGGGCTGGGGCGCGGGTGTGCCGTGCTGGTTCTCGCGCTACGTGAGGAGCTCGCGGCCTGAGGTGCTCGCGCCGCCTGGAGTGCAGGCGCGGCGTGCGCGCGGTGTGCGGCGCACAGGGCCCGGCCCCCACAGAGGGCGCGGCACGGGCACGGGGCGCGGGCGGGCCATGGGCGCGGCACTCGCGCAGGGCTCGGGCGGGCCATGGGGCGTCTGTGTGCGCAGGGCGTGTGGTGTGCGCATGGCGCGGGGTGCCTGCACGGCGTGGGTCGTTCGGCCAGGCATCGGGTGCGGTGCGGCGGGGGGTTCCGTGGCCCGGGGGCGCCAGTGTGCCGTGCGAATGCTCACGCGGCGGGAGGTGCTCCCACGGCCTGGGGGTGCGGGTGCGGCGCACGGAGGGCCCGGCCCCCACACAGGGCCCGGCCCTCACAAAGGGCCCGGCCCTCACACAGGGCCCGGCCCTCACACAGGGCCCGGCCCTCACAAGGGCCCGAAGCCCCACAAGGGCCCGGCCATCACAGAGGGCGCGCGCACAGGGCGCGGGTGGGCCACTGTTGCTCGGCCCTTCGCCTGCCCTGACCCAAGGTCAAACGCGTCGGCGTATCCGCATGCTCGTGCCTTCAGCACCACCCGCCTGGCACGCACACCTCAACACCACGGGCGCGGACACGGTCCCCAGCACCGCCTGATCGGCGTGCGAGCCGGGCCGGTGGCCGCGCCCAGGGGCCCGCTTCCGGCGCCGGTCTCCTTCCGGCAGTGCCTCACGTGGAAGCGGCCCCGCGACGCCCGGATTCCGGGCATGCGGGGGAGGCGGGATGCGTGGTCGAGCGGTGTGGCACGGAGGGGCGTGCGGGGAGGGGGCCTGCGCGGGCGGAAGTCGTGTGCCGTCGGCGTCGTGCGTCGGGCGCCGGGATGGGATGGAGAGGGCTGGGCCCGGGCCGCTGGAGGGGCGGCCCGGGGGTTAGCTGAACTCGGCCAGGGTGCGTTCGGCCTCTTCGAGCCAGGAGCGGCGGGCGGTCAGGGCCTCCTCGCTCTCCTTGACGTCCTTCTCCCTGCCGGCGGCGCGGGCCTTGGCCAGGCGGGCCTCAAGCTGCTCTATGGAGCGGCGGAGCTGGTTGACGGTGTCCTGGGCGCGGGCTCGGGCCTCGGGGTTGGAGCGCTTCCACTCGGCCTCCTCGGCCTTGCGCACCGCGTCGTCGATGCGGCGCAGGCCGCCCTCCAGGCGGTCGCGCATCTCGCGCGGGACCGGGCCGACGGCCTCCCAGCGCTCCAGGATGTGCCGCAGGGCCGCGCGGGCGGCGCGGGCGTCGGTGACCGGGAGGATCTTCTCCGCGTCGGCCAGGATGAGCTCCTTGGCCTCGGCGTTCTCGCGCAGCGACGCGTCGCGCTCGGCGAAGACGGCCGAGCGGGCCTGGAAGAACTGGTCCTGGGCGGCCTTGAAGCGGGCCCACAGCTCGTCCTCGGCCTCGCGGGAGGCGCGGCCGGCGGCCTTCCACTGCCGCATCAGCTCCCGGTACGCCGACGCCGTGGCGCCCCAGTCGGTGGAGTCGGCCAGCGCCTCGGCCTCGGCGACGATGCGCTCCTTGGCCGCGCGCACCCCCTCGCGCTGCTCGTCCAGCCCCGCGAAGTACGCCTTGCGCCGCTTGGCGAAGGCCGTGCGCGCGGCCGAGAGCCGCTTCCACAGCGCGGCCTCGGTGACCCGGTCGATGCGGTCGGCGGCCTTCCACTCCTCCACGAGCTGGCGCAGCCGTTCGCCGCCGGCCTTCCAGTGGGTGGCGTCCTCGGCGATGCGCTCGGCCTCGGCGACGATGCGCTCCTTGACCGCCCTGGCCTCCGCGCGCGCCGCGTCGCGGGCGGCGCGCACCTCCTCGCGACGCTTGGCCACCAGCTCGGTCAGCGAGCCGAGCCTGGCGAGCAGGGCGTCCAGGTCGCCCACCGCGTGGGCGTCGGTGACCGCCTCGCGCAGCTTGACGATGCTGGCCTCGGCCTGGGCGGGCGGCAGGTCGGTGCCGCGCAGCCGCTGCTCCAGCAGCTCCACCTGGGTCGCCAGCTCGTCGTACTTGCGATGGAAGTAGGCCAGTGCCTCTTCGGGCTCACCGGCCTGCCAGGACCCGACGGCCCGCTCGCCCTCAGCCGTACGCACGTAGACGGTGCCGTCGTCGTCTACCCGGCCCCACGGGTCGGTGCTCACCGTGTCCTCCCGCACTCGATAGTTCTCGTCGCGCTGCTCTATGTGGCTATTACGTCAGCTCTTGCCAGAGATTGTCACGTCTTTGATTTCGACGCCCACCTTAGGTGACTGGTTATCCGCGAGAAAGCCACCCTTGGCCACCTTGTCGAG
The DNA here is from genome assembly GCF_014202315.1 of Thermocatellispora tengchongensis. GTDB lineage: Bacteria > Actinomycetota > Actinomycetes > Streptosporangiales > Streptosporangiaceae > Thermocatellispora > Thermocatellispora tengchongensis. The sequence continues at coordinate 19,242 of NZ_JACHGN010000039.1, forward strand.
GACGTCCATTCCCTTGCTGACCGTACCGAACGGCGTGTACTGCGGCGGCAACTGCTTGGTCTCGTCCCCGAAGATGAGGAAGAACTGGCTGCCGTTGGTGTTCGGGCCGCTGTTGGCCATGGCCACGACGCCGCGGCCGTACTGCATGCCGCCCAGGTACTCGTCGTTGAAGCGGTACCCAGGACCGCCCTGACCATCCTTCTCGCCCTTGCCGTCGGCGGTGGCGAGCGGGTCGCCGCACTGCAGGATCGCCAGCCCGCCGGTCTCGGGCGTGACCAGACGGTGACACTTGGTCCCGTCGAAGTAATTCTTCTTGGCCAGGAAAGCGAAGGAGTTGACCGTGCACGGCGCCTTCGTCGGCTCCATGTCGATCACGATCTCGCCCTGGCTGGTCTTGAGCGTCATCCGCTCGGCCTTCAGGTCGGGCTTGGCCGGGGGAGTGCCGACGTCCTTGACCGCGCCCTTGTCCTCCTTGGGGTACTCGCACGTCACCTTGGTGGCGTCGATGGGGGTGGGCGTGACCGGGGGCGGCGCCGACTCGGTGGGCGCCGCCGAGGGCGAGGCCGCCGCGTTGCTCTCCGGCTCGCCGCCGCCGATCAGCACGGTCGCGGCCACCACGCCGCCGATCACGACGAGCACGCCCACGGTGGAGCCGACGACGGCCGTGCGCCTGGCCTTGGCCTGGCGTTCCATACGGCGCTTCATCTGACGCTCGTAGTGCTCACGTGCCAGTTGCTTCTGGCGCTCCCTGCCGGTTGCCACTGCCGTCACCCTCCGAGGGTCCCTGTGCGAACTAACTGAGGTGGGCGAATCGTATCGGCCCATGGGTAATGGTTCGCAGCCCGGCGACCCGCACCGGTACCCTTCGGTTACATTCCCATCCGCATTCTTGACGAGATCAACTGAGGCAGATGCTGATCGCCGGCTTTCCCGCAGGGTCCTTCCAGACCAACTGCTACGTCGTCGCCCCCGCGGCCGGGGAGGAGTGCGTGATCGTCGATCCCGGCCAGGACGCCGTGCCCGGTCTGGACGACCTGCTGCGCGAGCACCGGCTCAAGCCCGTCGCCGTCGTGCTCACCCACGGCCACATCGACCACGTCTGGTCGGTGGCCCCGGTCTGCGGCGCGCGCGACGTCCCCGCCTGGATCCACCCCGAGGACCGCGACCTGCTGAGCGACCCGGCCAAGGGCTTCGGCGTCACCTCCGCGCAGCTCTTCGGCGGCATCAAGCTGAGCGAGCCCGACGACGTGCGCGAGCTGTCCGACGGCGCCGTGCTGGACCTCGCGGGCCTGCGGATCAGGGTCGATCACACGCCCGGCCATACCAGGGGGTCGGTGACCTTCGGGCTGACCGAGGAGAAGGTGCTGTTCTCGGGCGACCTGCTGTTCGCCGGCTCCATCGGCCGCACGGATCTGCCGGGCGGCGACTTCCCGACGATCCTGCGCAGCCTCGCCTCCACCGTCGAGCGGCTGCCGGATGAGACGGTAGTGCTGCCGGGCCACGGACCACAGACCACGATCGGCCGCGAGCGCGCCACCAACCCGTATCTCGCGGAGGCGACGCCGCCCGCCGGTCCCGCTAGGGGGATCTAGAACATGAGCAGCTTCCAGGCGCCCAAGGGCACCTTCGACTGGCTGCCGCCGCGCTCCGAGCGCGCGCTCGCCGTACGCGAGGCGCTGTCCGCTCCGGCGCGGCGCGCCGGCTACGGCTACATCGAGACGCCGACGTTCGAGGACACCGCGCTGTTCGCCCGCGGCGTGGGCGAGTCGACCGACATCGTCACCAAGGAGATGTACACCTTCGAGGACAAGGGCGGCCGGTCGATCACGCTGCGTCCCGAGATGACCGCGGGCACGCTGCGCGCGGTGCTGCAGCACGGCCTGCACAACGCCGGGCAGCTTCCGGTGAAGCTGTGGTACTCCGGCAGCAACTTCCGCTACGAGCGGGCCCAGAAGGGCCGCTACCGTCACTTCTCGCAGGTGGGCGTGGAGGCGCTGGGCGCGGAGGACCCGGCGCTCGACGCCGAGGTGATCATGCTGGCCCTCGACGGCTACGCCGCCCTCGGCCTGACCGGCGTCGAGCTGCTGCTGAACACGCTGGGGTGCAAGGAGTGCCGCCCGGCCTACCGGGCCGCGCTGCAGGAGTTCCTGCGCGGCCTGGACCTGGACGAGGCGACCCGGGCCAGGGTGGAGCTCAACCCGCTGCGCGTGCTGGACGACAAGCGCCCCGAGGTGCGCGCCCAGCTGGAGAACGCGCCGCTGGTCACCGACCACCTGTGCGAGGCGTGCAAGGCGTACCACGAGGAGGTGCGCGCGCTGCTGAGCGGCGAGGGCGTCGCCTACACCGACGACCCGCGCCTCGTACGCGGCCTGGACTACTACACGCGCACCACCTTCGAGTTCGTGCACGGCGGCCTCGGCGCGCAGTCGGCCGTGGGCGGCGGGGGCCGCTACGACGGGCTGAGCGAGATGATCGGCGGCCCGCCGCTGCCGGGCGTCGGCTGGGCGATCGGCGTCGATCGCACCGTCCTGGCGATGGAGGCCGAGGGCCTGGCCGAGGACGACGGCGAGCGCGCCGCCGGCCGGGTGAGCGTGTACGGCGTGCCGCTCGGCGAGGACGCCCGGCGCGTGATGTTCGGGCTCGTCACCGGCCTGCGCAGGGCGGGCGTGCCCGCCGACATGGCCTTCGGCGGCCGGGGCGTCAAGGGCGCCATGAAGGGCGCCGACCGATCCGGCGCCCGCTTCGCCGTGATCCTGGGCGAGCGCGACCTCGCCGCGGGCGAAGCGCAGCTCAAGGACCTTGCCAGCGGCGAGCAGACGGCCGTGCCGCTCGCCGGACTCGTCACGACACTGAAGGAGAAGCTGAGCATATGATCCGCACGCACGAAGCGGGATCACTTCGCAGGGAACACGCCGGGCAGCGGGTCACGCTGGCCGGCTGGGTGGCGCGCCGCCGCGACCACGGCGGCGTCGTCTTCATCGACCTGCGTGACGCCTCCGGCTCCTCCCAGGTCGTCTTCCGCGAGGAGGACCACGCCCACGACCTGCGCTCGGAGTACTGCGTGAAGGTCGTCGGCGAGGTCCGCGTACGCCCGGCGGGCAACGAGAACCCCGACCTGCCGACCGGCGAGATCGAGGTCGTGGCGAGCGAGGTCGAGGTGCTCAGCGAGTCGGCCCCGCTGCCGTTCCCGATCGAGGGCGGCTCGGGCGTCTCGGAGGAGGCGCGGCTGAAGTACCGCTACCTCGACATCCGCCGCCAGCAGATCGCCGACGCGATGCGGATCAGGTCCCGGGCCACCTACCTGGCCAACCAGGTGATGAACGAGCACGGGTTCGTCTACGTCGAGACCCCGACGCTGACCCGCTCCACCCCCGAGGGCGCGCGCGACTTCCTGGTGCCGGTCCGCCTCCAGCCCGGCAACTGGTACGCCCTGCCGCAGTCGCCGCAGTTGTTCAAGCAGCTCCTCATGGTCTCCGGCCTGGAGCGCTACTACCAGCTCGCCAAGTGCTACCGCGACGAGGACCTGCGCGCCGACCGGCAGCCGGAGTTCACCCAGATCGACATCGAGATGTCCTTCGTGGACCAGGACGACGTGATCGCCCTGGGCGAGGCGCTGATCGGGCGGCTGTGGAAGGACATCCTGGGCTACGAGCTGCCCACCCCGCTGCCGCGCATCACCTACGCCGAGGCCATGTCCCGGTTCGGCTCCGACAAGCCCGACCTGCGCTTCGGGTGCGAGCTGGTGGACATGACCGAGTACTTCGCCGGGACCTCCTTCCGGGTGTTCCAGGCGCCCTACGTGGGGGCCGTGGTCATGCCGGGCGGCGCCTCCCAGACGCGCAAGGAGCTCGACGGCTGGCAGGAATGGGCGAAGTCGCGCGGGGCGCGCGGGCTGGCGTACGTGCTGGTGCAGCAGGACGGCACCCTCGGCGGGCCGGTCGCCAAGAACCTGTCGGAGGCCGAGCTGTCCGGGCTGGCCGCCAAGACCGGCGCGGCCCCCGGTGACGCGATCTTCTTCGGCGCGGGCCTACTCAACCCCACCCGCGAGCTGCTGGGCGCGGCCCGGCTGGAGATCGGCCGCCGCTGCGGGCTCATCGACGAGTCGGCCTGGTCGTTCCTGTGGGTGGTCGACGCGCCCATGTTCGAGGAGGACGGCGAGGGCGGCTGGACCGCGGTGCACCACCCCTTCACCGGGCCGAAGCCGGAGTGGGCCGACACCTTCCAGGACGCCCCGGCCCACGCGCTGGCGTACGCGTACGACATGGTGTGCAACGGCATGGAGATCGGCGGCGGCTCGATCCGTATCCACCGCGCCGAGATGCAGCAGCGCGTCTTCGACGTGCTCGGCATCTCCAAGGAGGAGGCCGAGAGCAAGTTCGGCTTCCTGCTGGAGGCGTTCAAGTACGGCCCGCCGCCGCACGGCGGCATCGCCTACGGCTGGGACCGCGTGTGCATGCTGCTGGCGGGCGGCGAGTCGATCCGCGACGTGATCGCCTTCCCGAAGACCGCCTCCGGCTTCGACCCGCTGACCGGTGCGCCCACGCCGATCACCTCCGAGCAGCGCAAGGAGGCCGGCGTGGACGCCAAGCCGAAGGCTGCCGAGCCCCAGGGCTGAGCCTGCCGGGCCCTCAGGGCCGAGCCTGCCGGGCCCCCTGGGCTGAAGACGGCTCTGAGACCCGCCCGGAACGGCCTGAGAAGCGCCAGGGAGCCCCGTGCGCCGCACGGGGCTCCCTTTGCGTGTGTGCGCCCCAGAAGCGCTCAGGGGGCCGCAGAAGGCGTCAGAAGCGGACGGGCAGTGCGGCCAGGCCGCGTACCACCGCGCCCGACACGCGCCATTCCAGGGCCTCGGGCGGGCAGTCCAGCGCGAGTCCGGGCAGCCGGTCCAGCAGCGTGGTGAACGCGATCTGGCCCTCCAGCCGGGCCAGCGGCGCGCCCACGCAGAAGTGCGGGCCGTGGCCGAAGGCGACGTGCCGGTTGTCCTCGCGCCGGATCTCCAGCCGGTCGGGGTCGGGGAAGGCCGCGGGGTCGCGGTGCACGGCCGCCAGCGACACGTGCACGAAGCTCTTGGCCGGGATCGGCGTGCCGGCGATCTCCATGTCCTCCAGCGCCACCCGCAGCGTGGACCGCTCGACCGGGCTGTCGTAGCGCAGGAACTCCTCCACCGCCGCGGGCATCAGGTCGGGCCGCTCGCGCAGCAGCGCGAGCTGGTCCGGGTTGCGCAGCAGGGCCAGGGTGCCGTTGGCGATCAGGTTGACCGTGGTCTCGTGGCCGGCGATGAGCAGCAGCCCCAGCGTGGAGATCAGCTCGGCCTCGGTGAGCCGCCCGTCGTCCTCGCCGGCGGCCGAGACCAGCGCGCTGACCAGGTCGTCGCGCGGCTCGGCGCGGCGCTCGGCGACCAGTTCGGCGTAGTACGCCCGGCTCTCCCGGTGGGCGGCGGAGCGCCGCGCGATGGCCTCGGGCGTCATCGCGGGCGTGATGAGGAGCCTGGACCACTCGCGGAACCGCTCGCGGTTCTCCGCGGGCACGCCGAGCAGCTCGCAGATCACGACGATCGGCAGCGGGAAGGCGAAATCCTCGATGAGATCCGCGCTGCCCTTCGCCCGCATCGCGTCGATCAGCTCATCGGTGATCTGCTGGATCCTCGGCCGCAGCGACTCCACCCGGCGCGGCGTGAACGCCCGCGACACCACGCGCCGCAGCCGGGTGTGGTCGGGCGCGTCGGCCATCAGCATGTTGCCGCCGATGGGGATGTCGCCCTGCGCCAGCATCGCCCGGTACCACTCCGGGGCGTTCTCCGGGTCCTTCGACAGCCGGGGGTCGCTCAGCGCGGCGCGGCCGTGCTCGTAGTCCAGGACCAGGAAGGACGTGGTGCCGGGCGGGAAGTCGATCGGGTGCACCGGCCCGCGCTCGCGGAGCTCCGCGTAGGCGGAGTACGGATCGGCCGCGAACGCGGGCGAGAGCAGGAACTCGAACGGCAGCTTCTCCGGCTGCCGCGACGGCGAGGGGTCATCGGACACGGGCCGCTCCTATCGGGCTGGGAAAGATCCCTTCGCCCCAACCCTAGGAGCCCCCGGCCCGCCCCGCACCGCCGTCGCGGGCCGGGCTCACTTCACCGACAGCCGGACGTTCTTGATCACCACCGGGATCTTGGGGGCGGTGGACCCGCCGTCGCCGGTGATGTCCTCCGGGTTGACCAGGAAGCCGCCCGCGGCCACCTTGTCGATGATCTCCATGCCCTTGACCACCGTGCCGAACGGCGTGTACGCGGCCTGCGAGTCGAGCTGGGCCGTGTCGTCGGCGAAGGAGATCGCGAACTGGCTGCCGTTCTGGTTGGAGGCGTCGGGCGCCTGGGCCATGAACACCGTGCCGCGCCCGTAGGACATGCCGCCCAGGTTCTCGTCGTTGAAGACGTAGCCCGAGCTGCCCTGGCCGTCGGTCGGGTTCTTGCCGTCGGCCTTGGCCTGCGGGTCGCCGCACTGCAGGATCGCCAGCCCGGAGTTCTCCGGGGTGGCCAGGCGGTGGCACTTGGTGTTGTCGTAGAAGTTCTTCTTCGCCAGGAACGCCAGCGAGTTCACCGTGCACGGCGCCTGCTGGGTGGCGAGCTCGATGACGATGTCACCCTGGTTGGTGAACAGCGTCATCGTCTTCCACCGCAGGCTCGGCTTCGAGGGCGGCATGCCGACGTTCTTGGCCGGGCTGCCGCTGGTGTCCTTGCGGTACTCGCAGGTGATCGCGCTCGCGTTGGCCGGGGCCGACGGCGTCGCGGACGGCTCGGCCGACTCGCTCGCCGAGGCCGACGGCGTCGCGGACGCCGACGGGGTGGTGGCCGCGCTCACGTCGCCGCTCTCGTCGCTCCCGCCCGTCAGGGTGGTCGCGGCGACCACCCCGCCCACCACGACCACCACTCCGAAGACTGCGGCGAGCATGATGTTCCGCCTGGCCTTGGCCGTCTGGCGTTCCACGGCGGCCCGCTGCGCCTGTCGCTCCCTGTGTTGACGCGCCAGCTCGCTCTGGTCCTCGCCGCTCACCGGTATGTCCTCCAGAATCACCGCTTCTTTGCATTTGACTTGGCGCATCGTACCGGTCCCGCGCGTGTGGAGGACGTAAGTGCGGCTCTCACAAGTCCTTCAGGAAAGAACCCGATGATGTCGGCATCCGTAGTAAAAACCACCCGTCATCACATATCCCGGAGCGACCCACATGTTCGACGAAATCCTCGGCCTTCCTGCGCATCCCTTGATCATTCACGCCGCCGTGGTGCTGACCCCGCTCGCCGTCCTGATGTCCATCGCGTACGCCGTGGTGCCCCGCTGGCGCGACCGCATCGGATGGGCGGTCGTCCTGCTCGCGGTCGCCGCCCCCGTGTCGGTCTTCGCCGCCAAGCAGAGCGGCGAGGCCCTGTACGACCGCATGTTCGGCGGCCAGGAGCCCCCCGCCCAGATGGCCCAGCTCATCGGCGACCACTCCGCCTTCGCCAACCCGCTGCTGTTCAGCACCCTCGGCCTCGGGGCCGCCTCGCTCGTCATGGTCTTCCTCCCGCAGCGCGCCGGCAAGGCGGCCGGATACGCGCTGTCGGCCCTCACGGTCGTCCTCGCCGTCGTCGCCGGCTTCTACGTGGCGCGGGCCGGGCACACCGGCGCCACCGCCGTCTGGTCGAGCTGAGTGCCGCGCACGCGGTAGTGTCGTGATGTGGATAGCCTGTTCGATTCGGCGGCCGAGGAGGCCCACAGGGGCCAGGAGCCGCTGGCCGTCCGCATGCGCCCGCGCTCCCTCGACGAGGTGCTCGGCCAGCGCCACCTGCTCGGGCCGGGCACGCCGCTGCGCAGGCTGGTCGAGAGCGAGGCCCCCATGTCGCTGTTCCTGTGGGGCCCGCCCGGCACCGGCAAGACCACCCTGGCCTACGTCGTGGCCGGCGTCACCAAGCGCCGCTTTGTCGAGGTCTCCGCGGTCTCGGCCGGCGTGAAGGAGGTCCGGGCCGCGATCGACCAGGCCCGCCGCGAGCTCGGCATGACCGGCCGCCAGACCGTCCTGTTCGTGGACGAGGTGCACCGCTTCAACAAGGCGCAGCAGGACGCGCTGCTGCCCGCGGTCGAGAACCGCTGGGTCACCTTCATCGGCGCCACGACCGAGAACCCGTTCTTCTCCGTCATCTCGCCGCTGCTGTCGCGCTCGCTGCTGCTCACCCTGGAGTCGCTGTCCGAAGGCGACATCCGCGCCGTGCTGGAGCGCGCCGTCGCCGACGAGCGCGGGCTGGGCGGCCGGGTCACGCTCCGCCCCGAGGCCCTGGACCACCTCGTACGCCTGGCGGGCGGCGACGCCCGCCGCTCGCTGACCTATCTGGAGGCCGCCGCCCTGCTCGACGACGACATCACCGTCGAGGTCGTCGAGCGCGCCGTGGACAAGGCCGCGGTCCGCTACGACCGGCAGGGCGACCAGCACTACGACGTCATCAGCGCCTTCATCAAGAGCATGCGCGGCTCCGACGCCGACGCGGCGCTGCACTACCTGGCGCGCATGGTCGAGGCCGGCGAGGACCCGCGCTTCATCGCCAGGCGGATCGTCATCTTCGCCAGCGAGGACGTCGGCATGGCCGACCCCACCTGCCTCCAGGTCGCGGTGGCGGCGGCGCAGGCGGTGGAGTTCATCGGGCTGCCCGAGGGCCGCATCAACCTCGCCCACGCCGTGATCCACTGCGCGCTCGCCCCCAAGTCCAACGCCGTGGTCAAGGCGATCGGCGCGGCCTCCGACGACGTACGCCGGGGCCTGATCGGCCAGGTGCCGGGCCACCTGCGCGACGCCCACTACGCCGGGGCCGCCAAGCTCGGCCACGGCGACGGCTACAAGTACCCCCACGACTTCGAGCACGGCCTGGTCCGCCAGGAGTACGCGCCCCGCGAGCTGCGCGAGCGCCGCTACTACGAGCCGACCAGGCACGGCGCCGAGGCCGCCGTCGCCGAACGCTGGGCCAGGATCCGCGACTTCCTCAGAAAGCCGTGACGTCCGCGGGCCGCCGAAGCGCCGCCGTACGCCGCTTCGGCGGCCCGGGGCCCGCGACACGATAGGGTCGTCACCCTGAGCCTTCCGCCCAAGGGGTCCCGCCCGCCGACGAGGCGCGGCGAGACGGGCGGGGGGAGCATCCACTCGCCGCCCGCGCGCCGGGTCACGCAACGAGGGGACGGAAACCGCCATGCTCACCGCGGGAGAGGTCGCGGGCCTGATCGTCGCCGTTTTCTGGGCGATCCTGGTCTGCTTTCTTGCCATGGTCCTGATCAAGGCCGCCCGCCTGCTCACCGAGACCGCCAAGATGGTCTCCGAGCTGGGCGAGCGCGTGGTGCCGCTGATGGAGGAGGTCTCGGCCACCGTCACCGAGACCAACCGGCAGCTCGTCGCCGTCGAGGCCATCGCCACCGACGTCAAGCGGGTCAGCGGCGACATGGCCCGGGTCAGCGGGGTGGCCTCCACGCTCATCGCCGGGCCGCTGATCAAGATCTCCGCGCTCGGCCACGGCGTGCGCGCCGCGGCCGCCGCCAGGAGCGCGAACGGGGCGAACGGCGCGAACGGGGCGACGGCCGTGCGCGGCGGGCGTACCGGGCAGAGAAGGCTGCCGCGATGATCCGGCGGCTGTTCTACCTCGCGGTCGGCGCGGCCCTGGCCGTCTGGGTCATGCGCAAGCTGCAGGCCCTGCACCCCGAGCACGTCGCGCGCCGCGCCGCCGGCCGGGCCGGCGGCCTGCTGGCCGAGGTCCGCGCCTTCGCCGGCGACGCCCTGGAGGCCGCGGCGAAGCGCGAAAGCGAGTTGCGGGCCGAGTACGGTCTTGACACTGTTGAATCCACCGACTAGGCGAGATCACTCCGCCGGGTGAGTACGGTAGGAAGCCTCCACACATTCACTACTGCAAAGGATGGCCGCTGAAATGGAGTCGGCAGAGATCGCGCGCCGCTTCCTGCGCTTCTTCGAGGAGCGTGGGCACACCGTCGTGCCCTCGGCCAGCCTGATCGCCGAGGACCCGACGCTCCTGCTGGTCAACGCGGGCATGGTGCCCTTCAAGCCCTACTTCCTCGGGCAGCGCAAGCCCCCCTACCCGAGGGCGACGAGCGCGCAGAAGGTGATCCGCACCAACGACATCGACGAGGTCGGCAAGACCACCAGGCACGCCAGCTTCTTCCAGATGCTGGGCAACTTCTCCTTCGGCGACTACTTCAAGGACCAGGCGATCCCGTACGCGTGGGAGCTGCTCACCAAGCCCGAGTCCGAGGGCGGCTTCGGCTTCCCCGAGGACCGGCTGTGGGCGACCGTCTACCACGACGACGACGAGGCCGCCGACATCTGGCACAAGAAGGTCGGCGTGCCGCTCGAGCGCATCCAGCGGCGCGGCATGGTGGACAACTTCTGGTCCATGGGCGTGCCCGGCCCGTGCGGGCCCTGCACCGAGATCTACTACGACCGCGGCCCCGAGTACGGCCGCGACGGCGGGCCGGTGGCCGACGAGAACCGCTACCTCGAAGTGTGGAACAACGTGTTCATGCAGTTCGAGCGGGGCGAGGGCCCGGTCAAGGAGGGCTACGAGATCCTCGGCGAGCTGCCCGCCAAGAGCGTCGACACCGGCATGGGCCTGGAGCGCATGGCGGCGATCCTGCAGGGCGTCGACAACATCTACGAGATCGACACCACCTACAAGATCCTCGACCGCGCCGCCGAGCTGACCCGCTCCCGCTACGGCCGCGACCCCCGCGCCGACGTCTCGCTGCGCGTGGTCGCCGACCACATGCGCGCGGGCGTCATGCTCGTGGGCGACGGCGTGCTGCCCTCCAACGAGGGCCGGGGGTACGTCCTGCGCCGCATGCTGCGCCGCGCGATCCGCAACCTGCGCCTGCTCGGCGCGGGCGACGAGCGCTACATGCACGAGCTGACCGCGACCACCATCGAGGTCATGTCGGCGCAGTACTCCGAGCTGAAGGCCGACGCGGCCAACATCCACACCGTGATCGACGCCGAGGAGGCGTCCTTCCTCGGCACCCTGCGCACCGGCACCGCGATCTTCGACGTGGCGGTCGAGGAGGCCAAGCGCAAGGGCCAGGGCGTGCTGCCCGGCGCGCAGGCGTTCCAGCTCCACGACACCTACGGCTTCCCGATCGACCTGACCCTGGAGATGGCGGCCGAGCAGGGCCTCCAGGTGGACGAAGAGGGCTTCCGCCGCCTGATGAAGGAGCAGCGCGACCGGGCGAAGGCCGACGCGGCGGCGAAGAAGACCGGCAACGCCGACATCTCGGTGTTCGGGCAGATCCTGGAGAAGGCCGGCAAGGTCGACTTCCTCGGCTACGACCAGACCGACGCCGAGTCCGAGGTCATCGGCATCCTCGTCGAGGGCGGCTCGGTCCCGGCGGCGGGCGCGGGCACCACGGTCGAGGTCGTGCTCGCCCGCACCCCGTTCTACGCCGAGGGCGGCGGCCAGCTCGCCGACCAGGGCGTCATCCGCACCTCCGGCGCCGAGGTCGAGGTCGTGGACGTCCAGCAGCCGGTCTCGGGCGTGATCGTGCACCGGGGCAAGGTCCGCTCCGGCGAGCTCCGCGTCGGCGACGCGGCGCACGCCGAGATCGACGTCGAGCGGCGGCGCGCGATCTCGCGCAGTCACACCGCGACCCACCTGGTGCACCGCGGCTTCCGCAACGCGCTGGGCGAGTCCGCGGCGCAGGCGGGCTCGGAGAACTCCCCGGGCCGCTTCCGCTTCGACTTCACCGCGGCGGGCGCGGTGCCCCCGACCGTGCTGCGCGACGTCGAGGACGAGGTCAACGCGGTCCTGATCAACGACCTGAGGGTCAACGCGTTCATCACCTCCCAGGCCGAGGCGCGCGCGATGGGCGCGCTGGCGCTGTTCGGCGAGAAGTACGGCGACGAGGTCCGCATCGTCGAGGTCGGCGACTACTCCCGCGAGCTGTGCGGCGGCACCCACGTCGCCAGCTCCGGCCAGCTCGGCCTGATCAAGGTGATGAGCGAGTCCTCCATCGGCGCCGGCGTGCGCCGCGTGGACGCCCTGGTCGGCCTGGACGCCTTCCGCTTCCTGGCCCGCGAGAGCGTACTGGTCTCCCAGCTCAGCGAGCAGCTCAAGGCCCGCCGCGAGGAGCTGCCCGAGCGCATCGAGGGCATCGTCACCCGGCTGCGCTCCGCAGAGAAGGAGCTGGAGCGCCTGCGCTCGGCCCAGGTCCTCGCGGTCGCGGGCGAACTGGCCACCGGCGCCCGCGACGTCCACGGCGTCTCCCTCGTCGTCCACCGCGTCCCCGACGGCACCTCCGCCGACGACCTGCGCAAGCTCGCACTGGACGTACGCGGCAGGTTCCCCGCCGACCGCCCCGCGGTCGTCGTGATCACCGGCGTCCCCGCCGACCGCCCCGTCGTGGTCGCCACGGCCAACGAGCCCGCCCGCGACCGCGGCCTCAAGGCCGGCGCCCTCGTCGGCGTCGCGGCCAAGGCCCTCGGCGGCGGCGGTGGCGGCAAGGACGACATCGCCCAGGGCGGCGGCACCCGCCCCGAGGCCATCCCCGACGCCCTCCGCGCCGTAGAGGAAACCGTCACCCGCCACCTGTCCTGACACCCACCGCCGATGCCCCCGCCCCGGGGGCATCGGCCCCGGGGTCGGCCCCACCCCGCCGTCCCTCCCACCCGACGCGATCCCACGAACCAGCCGGCGCAGCCGGGCACCCCGCACGGGCCCTTATTCAGAGCACGGAACCGGACATGCGGCCTGCCTCCGCTCCTGGTTGCGGCACGGGTGGGGACCGGGGCAGGGATGCCCGGGTGTGTCCCGCGTTGCGGCATGTGACTCGCTCCCGCTGCGAGCTTTCCGGGAGCGAGGGCCGGACGTGGGGAGCGGGGGCTGGGGTGCCTGGGCGTGGCCTGGGTTGCGGCGTGCCCATGTTGCTGGCGCCCGTTCGCGGCGACGTTGGATGGGCGTGGCCGGGGCGATGCCCGCTGGAACCGCACCCGCGTGAGCCGCCCCCAATGGGGTGGTGCCGGAAGGCGCACCTTGCGCATACGCACGTGGTGAGGGCGAACCCGGCGGCGGCTGCGCGCTTCCGGCCCCCCTGGGCCGCTATCCGTCTCGGGCCCGCGTCCGTCTCGCGCCAGCCTCCGTCCTGCGGCGCACCATGTGCGGGGCCGCACCCACAGCGGTCCATGCCGCGCACTGATCTTTGGAAACCGCCGCGAGGTCGGGCCGTGTGCCGGGCCGCAGGGCCGATGGGTGACCTTCGACGGCCGCTCGTGCACGGCAAACTCCGAGGTTCGCGTCGTGCGCACGCGCCAATCAGCCGACGCCCACCACGTTGGTGAGCGGGAGCGAGGCGGGCATTCCCCGGGCGTGGGGCGCTGTGGCGCGCCCCGCTGCGCGCGCGTTCCCATTGCGGGCTTGCGGATGAGTGGGGCCGTGTGCCCTGCGGGCGCCCTGACCGTGGCACCGCGTGCGCGGAGGCCCTCGATGCGGGGACTGCTACCAAGTGGGCACATAGTGGGGCGAAGCGGAGGGCGCCGCCCACGAGGTGGCGTCGCGCCTGCACGTGCTGGTGCCGCCCCCGCCTGAGGGCGGGACCGGATGCCCGCGCGGTTGTCCCATAGCGGAGCCGCCCCCGGATTCACCTCAACACCGTGTGCGAGATGGGGTCCGCTGTGCGGCCCCATGCGCCCGTCGCCACACCCGCCCGCCGCGCCGGAGGTGGGTCGGTCGGTGTGAGGTCGGCCGGGATCGCCGCCTGTCGGGCCGGAGGTGGGTCGGTGTGGGGGATGGCTCGGACTGCCACCTGCCCCGTCGGAGGCAGCTCGGCGTGGTGACGCTGGGACCGCGGACCGCTGGGCGAGAGCCCTCCGGGCGCGTGGAACGCCAGGCACCGCGCACCACCCAGTGGCCTGCCCCTGAGGGCGCGGCGGGTGTCCGCGTGACCGCCGGGGCTTCGGCGTGCCGGATGGGGTGCGGGCCGGGTGATGGCTCTGTCCGGTCGCCTGTGTTCGGGGCGCAGGGAGGTCGTCTTTGCGTGTTCTTGTGCTGAATGGGGCTGAAGCGGGCGTGAACGTGTGCGGGCTTCGGGTCGGGGGCCTTTACTCTTGGGCGGGCGTGTTCGTGCGGGAGGGAGGGTCATGAGGGCCGGGGTGCGGGTCGGGATCGATGTGGGGGCGGTGCGGATCGGGGTGGCGCGTAGCGATCCGGGTGGGGTGCTGGCCACGCCGGTGGAGACCGTGCGCCGGGGGAAGGGCGACTTCGCGCGGATCGCGGAGATCGTGGCCGAGTACGAGGCGGTCGAGGTCGTGGTGGGGCTGCCGACCTCGTTGTCGGGGCGGGAGAGTCACGCCGCGGCGGTGACGCGGCACTTCGCGGGGGAGCTGGCCGTGCGACTCGCGCCCACGCCGGTGCGGCTGGTGGACGAGCGGATGACCACCGTGAGCGCGCAGCAGGGGCTGCGGGCCGGGGGCGTACGCGGGAAGCGGCAGCGGGACGTGGTGGACCAGGCGGCGGCCGTGATCATTCTGCAGTCGGCGCTGGACGGCGAGCGGGCCACCGGGCGGCCGCCGGGGACGGCGGTGGAGGCCGGCGGCGGCGCCGGGGAAGCGTCCGAGTGATCATCGGTCGAAGGCGTCCGGATGGCGGCGTACGCGGAGGTGTTCGGGTTACGGCGTCCGCGGGGTGTTGGGCATCGAACACTTACCTGGACGAGGGACTACGGCGGTGGCGTGGGGGCATACAGCCATCGCGGCAATGTTGGGGCAATGTCGCCCTTCACCCAGACCAGGTGGTCGGTTGTGGCCGCGCCATGACCACGCCTGAGCATAGAATCACGAAATTCACTGACAAAGAAGGCGAGTTCGTGAGATACCGGGAGATGTTGCACGCTTACCTCGGGATACGTTGATGGCCGGTGGGCCGCGCCCGAAACACGTCGGACAGAGGAGACCGACACCCGCCTGCCGCCGCGTACGGGCACGGATTGCTCGGTGCCCCCTCGGTTTGGGCGTTCCGCTTGACGCCAGGCCGTTCGTACCGGGAGATTGGCCAGCGCACCTATGAATGATCTCGATATGGACTTCCTGCTGGGGTCCGAAGACGACGATGGTCGAAGTCGCCGTTCCGCGGCCGGGCGCAACGGCCGGCGCAGGGGAGGGCGGCGGCGCCGTCGTCGCCGCAACCGCGGTGGTTTCCTCGCGCCGATGCTGGCGCTGATCGTGCTGGTGGGCCTCATCGGCGGCGCCGGTTACTACGGCTACACCTGGCTCCGCGACGTGACGGTGCCCGACGACTACACCGGCGAGGGCTCCGGCGAGGTCATCGTGGAGATCCGGCCGGGGGCCAGCGCGGCCGAGGTCGCGCAGATCCTGGAGGAGCAGGGCGTGGTCAAGAGCGCCCGCGCCTTCACCAACGCCATCGACGCCGCGGGCAAGAGCTCCTCGCTGCAGCCGGGCGACTACAAGATGCGCAAGGGCATGTCCGCGGCCAGCGCCGTCACCCTGCTGGACCCCAAGCTCAGGCTCCTCGCCAAGGTGACGATCAAGGAGGGCCTGCGGGCCAGCCAGATCTACGCCGAGCTGGAGAAGTCCACCGGCAAGCCGGTCAAGGAGTTCCAGGAGGCGGCCAAGAACCTGGAACTGCCGGCGGCGGCCAAGGGCAAGGTCGAGGGCTACCTGTTCCCGGCCACGTACGAGATCACCCCCAAGATGACCGCGTCCGACATCCTGCAGACGCTCAAGGACCGCCACGACGAGGCGCTGGAGCAGGCGGGCATCGCCTCGCGGGCCAAGGCGCTGGGCTTCACCCAGCACCAGATCCTGACCATCGCCAGCATCGTGCAGGCCGAGTCCGGCAGTGTGGACGACATGCCCAAGGTCGCCCGCGTGATCTACAACCGCCTGGCCCTGAACCCGCCGATGAAGCTGCAGATGGACAGCACGGTCATGTACGGCCTGAACAAGTACGGCATCGCCGCCACCGACGCCGAGACCAAGAGCGACTCGCCCTACAACACCTACGCCCGCCACGGCCTGCCGCCCGGCCCGATCTCCAATCCGGGCGACCACGCCATCGAGGCGGCGCTGAACCCGGCCAAGGGCAGCTGGCTGTTCTTCGTCACGGTCGATCCCAAGCGCGGCATCACCAAGTTCACCGACTCCGAGGCGGAGTTCTGGAAGCTCCGCGACGAGTTCAACCGCAACTACCAGGGCGGCTGAGCGTGACCGGACCCAGGGCCGCGGTGCTCGGCTCGCCGATCGCCC
Organism: Thermocatellispora tengchongensis; assembly: GCF_014202315.1. Classification (GTDB taxonomy): domain Bacteria; phylum Actinomycetota; class Actinomycetes; order Streptosporangiales; family Streptosporangiaceae; genus Thermocatellispora; species Thermocatellispora tengchongensis. The sequence goes on from NZ_JACHGN010000039.1 coordinate 35,490, forward strand.
ACTCACTCTCGCCCGTCCTGCACCGGGCCGCGTACGCGGCGCTGAGGCTGGACGGGTGGCGCTACGACGCGATCGAGTGCGACGAGGCCCGGCTGCCCGCCCTGCTCGACGGCCTCGGCCCCGAGTGGGCCGGGCTGTCGCTGACCATGCCGCTCAAGCGGGTGGCGCTGCGGGTCGTGGACACCGTCTCCGACCTCGCCGTCGAGGTCGGCGGCGCCAACACGATCGTGCTGCGCGAGGGCCGCAGGCACGGCGACAACACCGACGTGTACGGCATCGTCCGCGCGCTGGCCGAGGCCGGCGTCGGCGCGCCCGCCTCGGCCACGATCCTGGGCGGGGGCGCGACCGCGGCCTCCGCCCTGGCCGCGCTGCGGGAGCTGGGCCTGGGCCAGGCCACCCTCGTCGTACGCGAGCCGTCCCGCGCGGGCGACACCCTGGAGGCGGCCGAGCGGCTGGGCATGGCGCTGGCCGTGGAGACCTTCGACAAGCTCGACGCGCTGATCCACGTCGATCTGGTGGTCAGCACGCTGCCGTCCGGGGCCGCCGACGCGTTCGCACCCCTCCTGGCCGCCGTGCCCGCGCTGTTCGACGTGGTCTACTCGCCCTGGCCCACGGTCGCGGCCCGCGCCGTACGCGCCGCGGGCGGCACGGTCGTCGGCGGCTTCCCGATGCTGCTCCACCAGGCCGTCCGGCAGGTCGAGCTGATGACGGGCCGCGAGCCCGCGCCGGTCGAGGCGATGCGCGCCGCCGGGCAGGCCGAGCTGGAGCGCCGGGCGTCCTGAGCACCGCCCGCCGGCGGGAAGATTCGGCGGGCGGCGGGCGTTGTGGTAACGTAAGTGCCTGATCGGTCCGGCATGCCTGCTGGACGCGCAAGCGGAGGTTTTCCTCCCACCTGATCGGCCACTGGGCCGACGGGTCAAGGATCACTTCCGGGCGTGACGGCCCGGAGTGGGCCCGCGATGGCGGGCTCGGTGGCCCCGCATGCGCGACGTGCGGGGCATTTCGCATTTCGCGAGCTTGGGGGAGCGCGATCCGCGAGGGTTCCCGGCACGATCAAGCACGTGGCGGCCGTCCGCAGGGCGGCCGAGGTACGTAACGCAGTAACGTAAACCTGGGAGGTCCCATCAGCGCCGAGCCCCGCATCAACGAGCGTATCCGTGTGCCAGAGGTCCGCCTCGTCGGCCCGAACGGCGAGCAGGTCGGCATCGTCTCCATTCACGATGCGCTGAAGCTGGCTCAGGAGGCCGACCTCGACCTCGTGGAGGTCGCGGCGACGGCTCGCCCGCCCGTGTGCAAGCTCATGGACTACGGCAAGTACAAGTACGAGTCCGCGATGAAGGCGCGCGAGGCGCGCCGCAACCAGGCGCACACGATCATCAAGGAGATCAAGCTCCGGCCGAAGATCGACCCGCACGACTACGAGACCAAGAAGGGTCACGTGGTGCGGTTCCTCAAGGCGGGAGACAAGGTCAAGGTCACGATCATGTTCCGGGGCCGGGAGCAGTCCCGTCCCGAGCTGGGGTTCAGGCTCCTGCAGCGGCTGGCCGAGGACGTGACGGAGTTGGGCTTCGTCGAGTCCCAGCCCAAGCAGGATGGCCGTAACATGATCATGGTGATCGGGCCGCACAAGAAGAAGGCCGAGGCCAAGGCCGAGAAGGCCGCGGCGAGATCGCGCCGCGGTGACGCGCCGGCGCGGGAGGCCGGGACCGCCGAGCCCCAGGAGTAGGCGGCAGGCCCACGTCAGCGCCGAGACCGGGTCCGGTCTCGTAGTCAGGCATGCCCTTGACTCGGGTGACCGGCCCGGGACATCGGCACGAGCGAACGAGGGAGAGACGGCTGAGATGCCGAAGATGAAGACGCACAGCGGTGCGAAGAAGCGGTTCCGGCTCACCGGGTCGGGCAAGATCATTCGTCGCCGGGCGAACCGCGCGCACTACAACGAGCACAAGTCGTCCAAGCTGACGCGCCGTCTCCACCCCGACGTGGTGATGTCCGACGCCGACACGAAGAAGATCAAGAAGCTGCTCGCCAAGTAAGCCGAGTACGAACGAATCCCCGGGGAGATAGATACAAATGGCACGCGTGAAGCGGGCGATCAACGCCAAGAAGAAGCGCAGGGTCGTACTCGAACGGGCGAGCGGTTACCGGGGTCAGCGGTCGCGTCTGTACCGCAAGGCCAAGGAGCAGATGCTCCACTCTCTGACCTACGCCTACCGCGACCGCAAGGACCGCAAGGGCAGCTTCCGCCGCCTGTGGATCCAGCGGATCAACGCCGCGGCCCGTCAGAACGGCCTGACCTACAACCGGTTCATCCAGGGCCTGAAGGCCGCCGGGGTCGAGGTGGACCGCAAGATCCTGGCCGACCTCGCCGTCAACGACGCGCAGACCTTCGCGGCCCTCGTCGAGACCGCCAAGAAGGCCCTGCCCGCCGACGTCAACGCGCCCGTCGCCTGACGTCCCTGGCCGTGATCTCACAGCGGTGACGGTCCTCGCGCCGCCCCAGCCACGCGAGGACCCCGCTGGGGATCACGGCGTTTCGCTTTCGTGGAGGACTTCGGGGCAAGGACCGTACCGCGCATGGCCAGAACCGAGCTGACCAACATCAGGTCGCCGCGGGTGAAGGCGGCCAGGAGGCTCGCCAAGCGCGCGTTCCGCGAACGCGACCTGGCCTTCCTCGCCGAGGGCCCGCAGGCCGTCAGGGAGGCGCTCAGGCTCCCGGGGGTGGTGGCCGAGCTGTACGTCACCGCCGGCGCCGAGGCCCGGCACGCCGACATCGTCTCCGCCGCGGCTGGGGCCGGGGTGCCGGTGCACCTCGCCAGCGGGGAGGTCATGGCCGAGCTGGCCCAGACCGTCACCCCGCAGGGCCTGCTCGCGGTGTGCAAGCTGGTGCACGTGCCGCTGGCACAGGCCGTCACGCCGGGCGCGAGCCTGGTGGCGGTGCTGGCGCACGTACGCGACCCGGGCAACGCGGGCACCGTGCTGCGCACCGCCGACGCCGCCGGCGCCGACGCGGTGGTGTTCACCGACGCCTCGGTGGACCCCTACAACGGCAAGTGCGTGCGCGCCAGCGCGGGCAGCCTGTTCCACCTCCCGGTGGCCACCGGCGCGCCCGTCGCCGAGGCCGTAGGCCGGCTGAAGGAGTGCGGCATGCGCGTCCTGGCCGCCGACGGCGCGGGCGAGCGCACCCTCGACGACGTGGACCTGTCCGGGCCCACCGCGTGGATCTTCGGCAACGAGGCGTGGGGCCTGCCCGACGAGGTGCTGCGCCTGGCCGACGAAGTGGTCCGCGTGCCCATCTACGGCCAGGCCGAGAGCCTCAATCTCGCCACCGCCGCAGCGGTATGTTTGTACGCGTCCGCCCGCACTCAACGGGAAAAGTGAGGCTGCCGCACGATGCGGGAAACCCGCTATTGTCGGCCTTGTAGGGTCGAGGAGGCGGGGTAGTGCTGGGAGAGAACGTCGATCGGCAGCGCGTCGATGCCGCGCGCCCGGCGTCCTCGCCCGACGCCACGCCGCTCCTGCCCGTCCAGGGCCGCCATCGTGATCCCGGCACCGGCCCCGGCGTCAGCACCGACGCGGACGGCGAGAGCGCCGCGGGCGACGGGCTCGCGTCCGCCCAGGCCCGCGACCGCGGCTGCGTCATCTCCGCCGACGACCTCCCCGACGGCGTCATCGTCGTCGACGCCACCGGCCGCGTCCTGGTGGTCAACCGGGCCGCCACCCGCCTGACCGGGGTCAGCCGCGAGCGCGCGCTCGGCGCCGACATCCGCGACGTCTTCCCCTTTCGCGACCAGGACGGCCGCGAGTGGTGGAAGTGGCTCGACCCGTGCGGCGGCCTGCGCACCCGCAGCCGCCAGCCCGAGTGCCCGGTGCAGCTTCCCGGCGGGCAGGAGCTGCTGATCGCGGCCAGGCTGGTGCGCGAGCCCGAGCGCGGCGGCGACGTCGTACGGGTGGCGATCACGCTGCGCGACAACGGCGCCCGCGCCCGGCTGGAGCGCAGCCGCGCCGACCTCGTCTCCACCGTCGCCCACGAGCTGCGCTCCCCGCTGACCAGCGTCAAGGGCTTCACCGCCACCCTGCTCGCCAAGTGGAACCGCTTCACCGACGACCAGAAGCTGGTCATGCTGGAGACCGTCAACGCCGACGCCGACCGGGTCACCCGGCTGATCACCGAGCTGCTGGACGTCTCGCGGATCGAGTCGGGGCGGCTCCAGGTGCGGCGCCAGGTCGTGGACATCCCGGCCCGGGTGCGCCGGATCATCGCCGGCCGGGTGGCCGCGGGCGAGCCCGAGGACCGCTTCCGCCTGGAGGTCCACGGCGAGCTGCCCGAGACGTGGCTCGACCAGGACAAGATCGATCAGATCTTGGCCAACCTGCTGGAAAACGCGGTGCGTCACGGACGCGGTACGGTGACAATAGTCGTGGAACCGATTGAATGGGGTGTGGCCGTGTCCGTGCGCGACCAGGGTGAGGGCATCGCGCCCGAGCTGGCGCCGCGCGTGTTCCGGCAGTTCTGGCGCGGCCCCGGCCGCCGCCGGGGCGGCACCGGGCTCGGCCTGTTCATCGTCAAGGGCCTGGTCGAGGCGCACGGCGGCACCGTCACCGTGCAGCGCGGCCCCGAGGGCGGTGCCGAGTTCCGATTTACCGTGCCCACCGGCACCCCCGACTTCGCCTGAGCCGAGCCCGCGACTCGAAACACCAGGCGAGCGGGCCGCTTCCGCCGGTGGGCGCCCCCGCGGAAAGCACTAGACTCATGGCCGCTCAAGTCCTGGATTCGGAGCCCTCAAGTTGTCTAACTACGACCCGGTCGAGGTGACGCCGCTGCACGCCGATGAGGTGGCGCGCATGCAGGCCGACGCCCTGGCCGCCATAGCGGCGGCCCGCGACCTCGATGAACTCAAGCAGGTACGCCTGGCGCACGCGGGCGACCGTTCGCCGATCGCGCTCGCCAACCGTGAGATCGGGGCCCTGCCCCCGCAGGCCCGCGCCGAGGCCGGCAAGCGCATCGGCGGCGCGCGCAAGGCCATCGGCGAGGCGCTCGCCGCGCGCCAGGCCAAGCTCGAAGCCGAGCGCGACGAACGGGTGCTCGTCGAGGAGACCGTCGATGTCACCCTTCCCTGGGACGCCCGCCCCGTCGGCGCCCGCCACCCGCTGACCACGCTCCAGGAGCGCATCGCCGACGCGTTCGTGGCGATGGGCTACGAGGTGGCCGAGGGCCCGGAGCTGGAGGGCGAGTGGTTCAACTTCGACGCGCTGAACATCGCGCCCGACCACCCGGCCCGCTCCGAGCACGACACCTTCTTCGTGGAGTCGGTCGAGTCGGGCAAGGTGCTGCGCACCCAGACCTCGCCGGTGCAGATCCGCGCCCTGCTCTCGCGCCCGCTGCCGGTGTACGTCATCTCGCCCGGCAAGGTGTTCCGCACCGACGAGCTCGACGCCACCCACACCCCGGTCTTCCACCAGGTGGAGGGGCTGGCCGTGGACGAGGGCCTGACCATGGCCCACCTGAAGGGCACGCTCGACCGCTTCGCCGAGGTCATGTTCGGCGAGGGCATCACGACCAGGTTCCGGCCCAACTACTTCCCCTTCACCGAGCCGTCCGCCGAGATGGACCTGAAGTGCTTCGTGTGCCGGGGCTCGTCCGCGGTGCCGGGCAACCCCCCGTGCCGCACCTGCAAGTCCGAGGGCTGGATCGAGTGGGGCGGCTGCGGCATGGTCAACCCGCGGGTGCTGGTCGCCTGCGGCGTCGATCCGCGCCGCTACTCCGGCTTCGCCTTCGGCATGGGCATCGAGCGGACCCTGATGTTCCGCCACAACGCCGAGGACATGCGCGACATGGTCGAGGGAGACGTGCGCTTCACGCTCCCGTTCGGGATGGAGGTCTGATGAAGGTCCCGCTGAGCTGGCTGCGGGAGTACGTCGACCTTCCCGCGGTCACCGCCCACGAGGTGGCCGACAAGCTCACGGCCGCCGGCCTGAAGCTGGAGTCGATCACCTCCCACGGGCATGAGATCAAGAACGTCGTGGTGGGTGAGGTCCTCGACATCGAGGAGCTCACCGAGTTCAAAAAGCCCATCCGCTACTGCCAGGTGGAGGTGGGCGAGGCCGCGCCGCGCGGCATCGTGTGCGGGGCGACCAACTTCTCGGTGGGCGACCGGGTTCCGGTCGCGCTGCCCGGCGCGGTGCTGCCCGGCGGGTTCGAGATCGGCGCCCGCAAGACGTACGGGCGGGTCTCCGACGGCATGATCTGCTCGGAGGCCGAGCTGGGCATCGCCGACTCCTCGCCCGGCATCCTGGTGCTGGAGCCCGGCGCGCCCATCGGCGCCGACATCGTGGAGCTGCTCCAGCTCCGCGACGACGTCATCGAGCTGGAGATCACCCCCGACCGCGGCTACGCCCTGTCCATCCGGGGCGTGGCGCGCGAGGCGGCCATCGCGTTCGGCGTGCCGTTCCGCGACCCGGCCGACCTCGACCTGCCCGACACCGCCGAGGCCGCCTACCCGGCCTCCATCGGCGACCCGAGCGCGTGCGACCGGTTCGTGCTGCGCGAGGTCGGCGGGTTCGACCCGGCCGCGCCCAGCCCGCTGTGGATGCGGGTGCGCCTGCTTCGCGCGGGCATGCGCCCGGTCTCGCTCGCCGTGGACGTGACCAACTACGTCATGCTGGAGCTGGGCCAGCCCCTGCACGCCTTCGACCGCACCAAGCTGACCGGCGAGATCGTCGTACGCCGTGCGCGCGCGGGCGAGACGCTGGAGACCCTGGACCACGTCGTGCGCAAGCTCCACCCCGACGACATCCTGATCACCGACGGGTCGGGCCCGATCTCGATGGCCGGCACCATGGGCGGCCTGGCCACCGAGATCTCCGGCAGCTCCACCGAGCTGGTGATCGAGGCGGCCCACTTCTCCGCCACCGGGACGGCCCGCATGTCCCGGCGGCACAACCTGGTCAGCGAGGCGTCCAAGCGGTTCGAACGCGGCGTCGATCGCGAGCTGCCGCTGTACGCCTCCTGGCGGGCGGTCAAGCTGCTGGTCGAGCTGGGCGGCGGCACCGCCGCGCCGGGGGTCACCCACGCCGCGATCGAGGTCGATCCGGTGCGGATCACGATCCCCGCCGACCACCCCGACCGCGTCGCCGGCATGGCGTACGGCCGCGAGGTCGTGATCCGCCATCTGGAGCAGGTCGGCTGCACCGTCACCGCGACCGAGCCGGCGGCGGCCACGGCGGGCGGCGCGTCCGCCTCGGGCGCCGCGGCCACCGGCGTGGTCTCCGGCGGCGACCTCGGCGACGCGCTGGACGTCACCGAGGGCGCCACCGACCTGATCACGGTCACGCCGCCGACCTGGCGTCCCGACCTGACCGACCCCAACGACCTGGCCGAGGAGGTCATCCGGCTCGTCGGCTACGACCGGCTGCCCTCGGTGCTGCCGGCCGCGCCCGCGGGCGGCGGCCTGACCGAGGGCCAGCGGCTGCGCCGCCGGGTGGGCCGGGCCCTGGCCGCGGCCGGGTACGTCGAGGTGCTGTCCTATCCGTTCCTCGGCGAGCGCGACTTCGACAACCTGCAACTGCCGGCCGGCGACCCGCGCCGCGTGGCGACCAGGCTGGCGAACCCGCTCAGCGAGGACGAGCCGCTGATGCGCACCACGCTGCTGCCCGGACTGCTCAAGACGCTGGTGCGCAACGTGGGCCGCGGATTCTCCGACGTCGCGCTGTTCGAGGTCGGCGCCGTCTACCGGCCCGAGCCCGGGGCGCCGGAGAAGGCCCCGGTGCTCCCGGTCAGCCGCCGGCCCAGGCCCGAGGAGCTGGCCTCGGTCGAGGCCGCGCTGCCCGCGCAGCCGCTGCGGGTCGCGGTGGTGCTGACGGGCGAGCGCGAGCGCTCGGGCTGGTGGGGCGGCGGCCGCGCGGCCGGCTGGGCCGACGCGATCGAGGCGGCCCGCACCGTGGTCCGCGAGGCCAGGCTCGTCCCGGTCGTCTCGGCCGACGCCCACGAGCCGTGGCACCCGGGCCGCTGCGCCGCGATCCACGTCGGCGACGAGCTGATCGGGCACGCGGGCGAGCTGCACCCGCGCGTGATCGAGGCGTACGGCCTGCCGCCGCGCACCTGCGCGATGGAGATCGAGCTCACCCGCCTGGAGCGCGGCCTCCCGGGCCCGGTCCAGACCCCGGCGATCTCGTCCTACCCGGTCGCCACCCAGGACGTCGCCCTGGTCGTCCCCGCCGCCACCCCCGTGGCGACGGTCGAGCAGGCCCTGCGCGAGGGCGCCGGCGAGCTGCTGGAGTCGATCCGGCTGTTCGACGTCTACACCGGCGCCCAGGTGGGCGAGGGCAACAAGTCCCTGGCCTACTCCCTGCGCTTCCGCGCCCCCGACCGCACCCTGACGGTCGAGGAGACCACCGCGGCCCGCGACGCCGCCGTCTCCCTGGCGACGGAACGCCTGGGCGCCCAGCTCCGCGGCGCCTGAGACACCGAAGGGCCGGTACGCACGCGGCGTACCGGCCCTGTCGCGCCTTCTAGATCTCGAAGATGCCCTTCAGATCGATGTCGATCGTGAACGGCACGTTGAGGATGAGCGAGTCGCACAGCGTAGCAACCGGTGGATCTTACGGAGTGGCGTTCGCGGTGCGGCGTTCGCGTTCGGCTTGGGCGTGTTCGTCGGTGCGGGCGTCGTAGCGGCGGAAGCGGGGCAGGGCGGCGGCCAGGCCCCAGACGGCGGTGACGCACAGCAGGCCGCCCGCGCCCAGGGAGAAGCGGGTGCCGCCGAGGTCGGCCATGAGGCCGGCGCGGGTGTTGCCCAGCATGGGGCCCGAGGAGTACGACAGCAGCTCGATGCCGGCCAGACGGCCGCGTAGTTCGTCGGGGATGGTCTGGTTCCAGATGGTGGCGCGGAAGAGGCCGCTGATCATGTCGGCGGCGCCCGCGACCACCAGGCAGGCGAAGACGCCCCAGAAGGCGGGTGAGAGGGCGGCCACGGCCACGGCGGCGCCCCAGGCGGCGGCGGCCACGATCACGCCCATGCCGTGGCGGTGCACCCGCCGGGTCCAGCCCGAGGTGAGCGAGGCCAGCAGGGCGCCGATCGCCGAGGAGGAGTACAGCAGGCCCAGCGCCTCGGGCGTGCCGAACTCGTCGGCGAGGAACGGGTACAGGGCGGTGGTCATGGCGAAGAACATCGCGGCCATGTCCACCAGGTAGGTGCCCATCAGGTCCGGGCGGCGCACGGCGTAGCGCACGCCCTCGGCCAGGGTGCGCAGCGAGGCGGGGGCGGCGTCCTCGCGCGGCGGCACCGCGCGCACCCGGAGCAGCAGCGCCAGCGACACCAGGTAGGTGACCAGGTCGATCCCGTACGTCGTCGCCGGCCCGTAGGCGGCCACGATCAGGCCGGCCAGGGCGGGGCCGGCGATGGCGCCCAGGTTCCACCGGAAGGAGATCAGCGCCGCCGCGGCGGTGAGCTGGTCGTGCCGGACCACTCGGGGCACCATGGCGTCCAGGCTGGGCCGCTGGAGGCTGTCCAGACCGGCCATGAGCGCGCCGACGACGTACAGGACCCACACCTGGGGGTTCGGGAGCAGCGCGTTGAGCAGCAGCAGGGCCGACATCAGCGCCAGGCCCGCCTCGCACAGCAGCACCACGCGGCGCCGGTCGAGGGCGTCGGCGATGGCCCCGCCCCACAGCCCGCACAGCACCATCGGGACGAACTCCGCCAGGCTCACCAGCCCCACCGCGACGTACGAGCCGGTGAGCTGCTTCATCTGCAGCGGCACCGTGACGTAGGTGAGGAAGCTGCCGAACATGGTGATGACGCCCGAGCCCATCAGGAGCCGGAAGTCGCGGGAGTCGCGCAGCGGGCTCAGGTCCATGTGCAGGTGACGCCACGGCCCGCCGCGCTCCCGTTCGGATTCGTCGCCGGTCACGCTTGGAGAGTCTGTTTCAGGCGTGGCCGGCGGCGCAATCGATTTACCGTCAGCCCGGCACCTTGTCCAGGAAGCCGAGCACCCGTGCGATCCGGCCGTCCTCGGCCAGCTCGGCCACGTCGAAGCCCTCTGCCAGCGGCTCGCCGCCGGCCGGGCCCAGGCCCCAGGTGAAGCGGACGAGGCGGCCGTGGCCGTCGAGCAGGCTCCCCGGGGTGAAGACGAACCCGGGGAACCGCTCGTGCACGGCGCCGATCACCGCGCCGATGGCGTCGTGGCCGCGCACGTCGGCCAGCGGGTCGGTGTAGGAGCCGTCCTCGGTCCACAGCCCGGCGACGGCCTTGGCGCGGGTCTCGGCGTCGGTCTCGTTCCAGGTGGCGATGTAGCGCTCGACGAGCGCGGCGTAGTCGGTCATGGGACCACCGTGTCACCGCGACCGGGGGCGGGGCGATTACGCCGCGGGTAATGCGGGCGGCTACAGGCCGAGGATCTCGCGGCGCAGGTGGGTCTTGAGGATCTTGCCGCCGGGGTTGCGGGGCAGGTCGGCGTCGCGGAACCAGACGTGCGTGGGGATCTTGAAGGTGGCGATGCGCTCCTTGAGGAACCCGGTCAGGTCCGCCTCGGTGACCCGGGCGCCGGGCTTGAGCCGGATGACCGCGCCGACCTCCTCGCCCAGCTCGTCGTGCGGGATGCCGATCACGGCGGCGTCGTCCACGGCCGGGTGCTCGAACAGGGCGGCCTCGACCTCGGCGCAGTAGACGTTCTCGCCGCCGCGGATGACCATGTCCTTGGCCCGGTCCACGATGTAGACGAAGCCCTCCTCGTCCACCCGGGCGAGGTCGCCGGTGTGCAGCCAGCCGTCCACGAAGGTCTCGGCGGTGGCGTCGGGGCGGTTCCAGTAGCCGGCGATCACGGCGGAGCCGCGTACGCACAGCTCGCCGACCTCGCCGACCGGCACCTCGTTGCCGAGCGGGTCGGAGATGCGCACGTCGATGACCGCGACCGGATGGCCGATGCTGTCGGGCTTGTCCAGATAGGAGCGGCCCGTGTTGTTGATGATCAGCGCGGTGGTCTCGGTCATGCCGTAGCCGTTGGACGGCGCCCGTCCGGGCAGCTCGGAGGTGATGCGCTCCAGCAGCTTCGGCGGGGCGGGCGCGCCGCCGTACCCGAGCGAGCCGAGGCTGGAGATGTCGTGCTTGCCGATGTCGGGGTGCGACAGGAGCTGCCAGGCGTTGGTGGGCACGCCGACCAGCCCCGTGACCTTCTCCCGCTCGATCAGGCGCAGCGCCACGCCCGGGTCCCACTTGTACATCAGCACGATCGTGGCCCCGCTGAACAGCGAGGTGATCATGGTGGCGAAGCAGCCGGTCACGTGGAACAGCGGCACGGTCAGCAGCGACACCCGGCGCTCGCCGCTTGCCTGCGCCGGGTCCTTGCCGGCCAGCATCGCCCCGCGCATCAGCGAGTACGCCACCGTCATCGGCGCCTGCCCGAGGTTGCGGTGGGTGCCCAGGGCGCCCTTGGGCCTGCCGGTGGTGCCGGAGGTGTAGAAGATCGTCGCCGGGTCCTCCGGGTCCAGCTCGACGGCGGGCGGCGCGGAGCCGGGCCCGGCGTCGGCGATCAGGTCCGCCAGCAGCGCGGCCCCTTCCGGCGGCTCGCCGCCGGGCCGGGTGACGATCAGCCTGGCGTCGTACGAAGCGGCGGCCAGCCGGTCGGCCCGCTCGCCGTCGGCGATGAGCACCTTGGCCCCGGAGTCGGCCAGGCCGAACTCCAGCTCCTGCCGGGTCCACCAGGCGTTCAGCGGCACGGCGATGGCGCCCGCGGCCAGGATCGCGGAGAAGGAGACGACCCACTCGGGGTAGTTGCGCATGGCCAGGGCCACCCGGTCGCCCTTGGCCACGCCGTAGTCGCGCACCAGGACGGTGGCCAGCGCCGAGGCGCGCCGGTAGTGCTCCTCGAAGGACAGGCGCTCGTCCTCGTAGATGAGGAAGTCGCGCTCGCCGTAGCCGCGGCTGGCGTCCAGCAGGGCCCGGAAGTGACCGGGCGCGTGCTTCCAGGTGCGGATCGTGGTCCCCCGGATCTCCACCTCGTCCATCTCGAAGAGCTGGCCCGGCGCGGTGAGCTGGGCGCGGACCTGTTCGTGGGTGAGTGTCATGCGTGCGACTCCCGGCCGTCATGAGCGTGGAACGGTGTGCGTGACGTCAGCGTACCGACCGGTATGTATGGAGAACAGAGGGAAGTTCGGTTCGCTCGCCACGCGCCCGACATATGCCCGTCATCTGCCCGACATCGCCCGTGCGGCGTCCATCATGCGAGATCGTCTTGCATGGCCATGCTCGCCGATGCATAATCCTTGGGAAAGCATGCAGTACACTGCATGAACATACGATCGTTGGGGGGTCGGGAGATTGGGCGCGCGCGCGGCGGTGGCCGGGGCGAGTGGATACGCGGGGGGCGAGCTGCTGCGCCTCCTGCTCGGCCACCCCGAGATCGAGATCGGTGCGCTGACCGCGGGGGCCAGCGCCGGCACCACCCTCGGTGAGCACCAGCCGCACCTGCCCGAGCTGGCCGGCCGCGTCCTGCTCGACACCACGCCCGAGGCCCTGGCCGGGCACGACCTGGTCTTCCTGGCGCTGCCGCACGGCCAGTCGGCGGCCGTCGCCGAGAGCATCGGCGACTCGGCGCTGGTGGTCGACTGCGGCGCCGACTTCCGCCTCGCCGACCCGGCCGCGTGGGCCGAGTTCTACGGCGGCGAGCACGCCGGCACCTGGCCGTACGGGCTGCCCGAGCTGCCGGGGCAGCGCGAGGTGCTGCGGGGCGCCCGCCGCATCGCGGTGCCCGGGTGCTACCCGACGGCCGTGACGCTGGCGCTCTTCCCGGCCTTCGCCGCCGGGCTCGCCGCGCCCGAGGTCGTCGTGGTCGCCGCCAGCGGCACCAGCGGCGCCGGCCGCGCCCCCAAGCCGCACCTGCTGGGCAGCGAGGTGATGGGCTCGGTCAGCGCGTACGGCGTGGGCGGCGTGCACCGCCACACCCCGGAGATGGAGCAGAACCTCTCGGCCGTCGCGGGCGCCCCGGTGTCGGTGTCGTTCACCCCCACCCTGGCCCCGATGAGCCGCGGCATCCTCGCCACCTGCACCGCCCCGGCCCTGCCCGGCGTCACCGCCGCCGCGGTGCGCGAGGCGTACGAGGCCGCGGTCGCCGGCGAGCCGTTCCTGCGCCTGCTGCCGGAGGGCCGCTGGCCCGCCACCGCCATGACGTACGGCGCCAACACCGCCGTCCTCCAGGTGGCGCTCGACGAGCGCGCCCGCAGGATCGTCGCCGTCATCGCCATCGACAACCTGACCAAGGGCACCGCGGGCGGCGCGATCCAGAGCGCCAACCTGGCCCTGGGCCTACCCGAAACACTCGGCCTCCCTGTCAATGGAGTAGCTCCGTGAGCGTTACTGCACCTCTCGGGTTCCGCGCGGCGGGCGTGGCCGCCGGGATCAAGGCGGGCGGCGCGCGTGACGTCGCCCTCGTCGTCAACGACGGCCCGTCCCGCGCCGCGGCGGGCGTCTTCACCGCCAACCGGATCAAGGCGGCGCCCGTCCTGTGGTCGCAGCAGGTGCTGCGCGGCGGCCGGGTCTTCGCCGTGGTCCTCAACTCCGGCGGCGCCAACGCCTGCACCGGCTCGGAGGGCTTCCAGGACACCCACGCCACGGCCGAGAAGGTCGCGGCCCTGCTCGGCGACTCCGCCGGCGAGGTCGCGGTCTGCTCCACCGGCCTGATCGGCGAGCGCCTGCCCATGGACGCCCTGCTCGCCGGGGTCGAGACCGCCGCCGGGCAGCTCGACCGCGACGGCGGGCTGCCGGCCGCCGACGCGATCCGCACCACCGACACCGTCTCCAAGATCTCCTTCCGGCGCGGCAGCGGCTACATGGTCGGCGGCATGGCCAAGGGCGCGGGCATGCTCGCCCCCGGCCTGGCCACCATGCTGTGCGTGCTCACCACCGACGCCGACGTGCCCGCCGACCGGCTCGACGCCGTGCTGCGCGAGGCCGTCTCGGTCACCTTCGACCGGCTCGACACCGACGGCTGCATGTCCACCAACGACACCGTGCTGCTGCTGGCCAGCGGCGCCTCTGGGGTAACCCCCGACGAGCGCGAGTTCGCCGCCAAGGTGACCGAGGTCTGCGCCGACCTCAGCCGCCAGCTCCTGGTGGACGCCGAGGGCGCCACCAAGGCCATCGCGATCGAGGTCGTCGGGGCCGCGAGCGTGGACGACGCGGTCAAGGTCGGCCGCGCGGTCGCCCGCAGCAACCTGTTCAAGTGCGCCATCTACGGCGAGGACCCCAACTGGGGCCGCATCCTGTCGGCCGTCGGCACCACCGACGCCGTCTTCGAGCCCGACCGGGTCAACGTCGCGGTCAACGGCATCTGGATCTGCCGGGGCGGCGCCGCGGGCGACGACCGCGGCAAGGTGGACCTGCGCCCGCGCGACGTCACCGTCACCATCGACCTGTCCGCCGGCACCGACACGGCCACCATCCACACCACCGACCTGACCACCGCGTACGTGCACGAGAACTCGGCGTACTCGACATGAGGCAGACCCCCGCGGAGAAGGCCGCGACCCTGATCCAGGCCCTGCCCTGGCTCGCCCGCTTCCACGGCGCCACCGTCGTGGTCAAGTACGGCGGCAACGCGATGACCGACGAGTCGCTGAAGCAGGCGTTCGCCCAGGACGTCGTGTTCCTGCGCTACGCCGGGCTCAAGCCGGTCGTCGTGCACGGCGGCGGCCCGCAGATCAGCGCCCACCTCGACCGGCTCGGCATCGAGAGCAGCTTCACCGCCGGGCTGCGGGTCACCACGCCCGAGGCCATGGAGGTCGTGCGCATGGTGCTGGTCGGCCAGGTCAACCGCGACGTCGTCGGCCTGATCAACCGGCACGGCCCGTTCGCGGTGGGCATGTCCGGCGAGGACGCCCACCTGTTCACCGCGGTGCGCAAGCACGCCGTCGTGGACGGCGAGCCGGTGGACATCGGCCAGGTCGGCGAGATCGTCAAGGTCCAGGCGGGCGCCGTGCGGGCGCTGCTGGACGACGGGCGCATCCCGGTGGTCAGCAGCGTCGCCCGCGGCGAGGACGGCACGGTCTACAACGTCAACGCCGACACCGCCGCCGCCGAGCTGGCCGTCGCGCTCGGGGCGAGCAAGCTCATCGTGCTCACCGACGTCGAGGGCCTGTACGCCGACTGGCCCGCCTCCGACGAGGTGATCGGCAGGCTCGACGACAAGGAGCTCGAAGCCCTGCTGCCGAGCCTGACCAGCGGCATGGTGCCCAAGATGGGCGCCTGCCTCACCGCCGTGCGCGGCGGGGTGCCGCGGGCCCACGTGCTCGACGGCCGCGTCGAGCACGCCCTGCTACTGGAGATCTTCACCGACGAGGGGGTCGGCACCATGGTGGTGCCGCACGAGGAGGTGGGCGCATGACGTCGCCCGGGGGGTACAGACACGGAGCCGACTCCGGCGTGGGCGGCGCGTTCAAGCGCCGCTTCGAGGACGCGTTCATGGCGAACTACGGGGTGCCGCCCGTCGTCCTCGCCCGCGGCCAGGGCTGCCGGGTGTGGGACGTGGACGGCCGCGAATACCTCGACATGATCGGCGGCATCGCCGTCAGCAGCCTCGGCCACGCCCACCCCGCGCTGGTCGAGGCGGTCTCCGCCCAGGTCGCCAAGCTGGCCCACACCTCCAACCTGTTCATGCACGCGCCCGAGGTGCTGCTCGCCGAGCGGCTGCGCGGCCTGCTCGGCGCGCCCGGCCGGGTGTTCTTCGCCAACTCCGGCACCGAGGCCAACGAGTGCGCGTACAAGATCGCGGTCAAGTACGGCAAGGCGGAGGGCCGCACCTACTTCGTCGCGGCCGAGAACGGCTTCCACGGCCGCACCATCGGCGCGCTGTCGCTGACCGGCAAGGCGTCCATCCGCGACCAGTTCGGCCCCTTCCCGATCGATGTCCGCTTCGTTCCCTACGGCGACGCCGACGCGCTGAAGGAGGCCGTCACCGAGGAGTGCGCCGCGGTCTTCCTCGAACCCACCCAGGGCGAGGCCGGCGTCGTGCCGCCGCCCGAGGGCTACTTCAAGGCCGTCCGCGAGATCTGCGACTCCACCGGCGCCCTGTTCGTCGCCGACGAGATCCAGTCGGCCATCGGGCGCACCGGCCACTGGTTCGCCCACCAGAACGAGGGCGTGCTGCCCGACATCCTCACCCTGGCAAAGGGCCTGGGCGGCGGGCTGCCGATCGGCGCCTGCATCGGCTTCGGCCGCGCCGGCACGGTCCTGGAGAAGGGCGACCACGGCTCCACCTTCGGCGGCAACCCGGTCGCGTGCGCCGCGGCGATGGCCGTGCTCGACACCATCGAGCGCGAGGGCCTGCTGGAGCACGCCCGCTCGGTCGGGGCCAGGCTCGCCGACGGCATCGCCGCGATCGACCACCCGCTGCTGTCGGGCGTGCGCGGGCGCGGGCTGTGGCTGGCCGCCCTGCTCACCGACGCCAAGGCCGCCGAGGTGCAGGCCGCGGCCCAGCGGGCCGGGTTCCTGGTCAACGCCGTCCAGCCCGACGCCGTACGCCTGGCGCCCCCGCTCGTGATCAACGCCGCGGAGGTCACCTCGTTCGTGGCGACCTTCCCCGCCATCCTCGCGGAGGTCCAGGCATGACCGCCCTGCGGCACTTCCTGCGCGACGACGACCTGACCCCGGCCGAGCAGGCCAGGGTGCTCGACCTCGCCGACGCGATGAAGAAGGACCGGTTCGGGCACCGCCCCCTGGAGGGCCCGCGCGCCGTCGCCGTCATCTTCGACAAGCACTCCACCCGCACCCGCGTCTCCTTCGCGGTGGGCATCGCCGAACTGGGCGGCCAGCCCCTGATCATCGACGCCGGCTCCTCGCAGATGGGCCGGGGCGAGCCGATCTCCGACACCGCGAAGGTGCTCTCGCGCCAGGTCGCCGCCATCGTGTGGCGCACCTTCGGCCAGGACCGCATCGAGGCCATGGCGCAGGCGGCCACCGTGCCGGTGGTCAACGCGCTCACCGACGAGTTCCACCCCTGCCAGATCCTCGCCGACCTGCAGACGATCCGCGAGCACCAGGGCACGCTGGCCGGGCGCACCCTCGCCTACCTCGGCGACGCCGCCAACAACATGGCCCACTCCTACCTGCTCGGCGGCGCGCTGGCCGGCATGCACGTTCGCGTCGCCGGCCCGGCCGCGCACCAGCCCGACGCCGTCATCCTCGACCGCGCCGCGACCATCGCCGCGGGCACCGGCGGCTCGGTCGTGGCCGTGTCCGACCCGCGCGCCGCCGCCGAGGGCGCCCACGTCGTCGCCACCGACACCTGGGTGTCGATGGGCCAGGAGGGCGGCGACGACCGCGTCCGGGCCCTCATGCCGTACCAGGTGAACGCGGAGCTGCTGGCCCTGGCCGCGCCCGACGCGATCGTGCTGCACTGCCTGCCCGCGTACCGCGGCATGGAGATCACCGCCGACGTCCTCGACGGCCCGCGCAGCGTAGTGTGGGACCAGGCCGAGAACCGGCTGCACGCCCAGAAGGCACTGCTGGCGTTCTTGCTGGAGCAACGATGACCCTGCCCATGACCAAGGCGGCGCGCCAGGCCCGGATCACCGAGCTGCTCGCCCGGCGGCCGGTCAGGTCGCAGCCCGAGCTCGCCAAACTCCTGGCCGAGAGCGGCGTCGAGGTCACCCAGGCCACGCTCTCGCGCGACCTGGACGAGCTGGGCGCGCTCAAGCTGCGCGCAGAGGACGGCTCGCTGGTCTACGCGCTGCCGGGCGAGGGCGGCGGGCGCATCCCGCCCGCCCGCCTGGGCACCGGCGAGACCCCGGCCGCCCGCCTGCACCGCATCGCCGAGGAACTGCTGGTCAGCGCCGAGGCGTCGGCCAATTTGGTGATCGTACGCACCCCGCCGGGCGCCGCGCAGTTCCTCGCCTCCGCCATCGACCACGCCGGATGGGAGTCCATCCTGGGCACGGTCGCCGGCGACGACACGATCCTGGTCATCAGCAGAGACCCGCAGGGCGGCGCCGCCGTCGCCGAGGCCCTGCTCAGGACCGCCGACCGACGCGCCTGACCCCGTGCCGCGCGCCGCCTTCGCACCACCACCGCGCCCGCGACGCCCGCATGGAGACGGCGTCCGGGCGTCCGCGTCCCGCGATGGTGCGCGGGACCTGGGCGGAATTGCACTAGGGTCGCGGTGGGAAGAACGAGGAGGAGAGTAGAAGTGACCGAGGGTGGCAAGCCGATGCGGCTGTGGGGCGGCCGGTTCGAGGGCGGCCCGTCCGACGCGCTGACCCGGCTGTCGGTGAGCGTGCAGTTCGACTGGCGGCTCGCGCCGTACGACCTGCTGGCCTCGCGGGCGCACGCCCGCGTGCTGCACCGCGCGGGCTTGCTGACCGAGGAGGAGCTGGAGCGCATGCTCGGCGCGCTCGACGACCTGGAGCACGCCTGCAGGTCCGGCGAGTTCCGGCCCACCGTGGCCGACGAGGACGTGCACACCGCGCTGGAGCGCGGCCTGCTCGAACGCCTCGGCTCCCTGGGCGGCAAGCTGCGCGCCGGCCGCAGCCGCAACGACCAGGTGGCCACCGACCTGCGCCTGTACCTGCGCGACCACGTGCGCCACATCGTCTCCCGGCTGGTGGAGCTGGAGACCGCGCTGCTCAACCAGGCCGAGCAGCACGCCGACACCGCAGCGCCCGGCATGACGCACCTCCAGCACGCCCAGCCGGTGTCCTTCGGCCACCAGCTCCTGGCCCACGTGCACGCCTTCGCCCGCGACATCGACCGCCTGCGCGACTGGGACCGCCGCGCCGCCGTCTCCCCGCTCGGCGCGGGGGCGCTCGCAGGCTCCTCGCTGCCGCTCGACCCCCAGGCCGTGGCCCGGGAGCTGGGCTTCGACTCCGCCGCGCCCAACTCCATGGACGCCGTCGCCGACCGCGACTTCGCCGCCGAGTTCCTGTTCTGCGCCGCCATGATCGGCGTCCACCTGTCCAGGCTGGGCGAGGAGATCGTGCTGTGGGCCTCGCAGGAGTTCCGCTGGATCGAGATGGACGACGCCTACTCCACCGGCTCGTCGATCATGCCGCAGAAGAAGAACCCCGATGTCGCCGAGCTGGCCCGGGGCAAGTCCGGCCGGCTCATCGGCTCGCTCACCACGCTGCTCACCGTGCTCAAGGGCCTGCCGCTGACCTACAACCGCGACCTCCAGGAGGACAAGGAGCCGGTCTTCGACGCCGTCGACACCCTGCTGCTCGTCCTGCCCGCCGTCGCCGGCCTGGCCGCCACCATGCGGGTCAACACCGCCCGGCTCGCCGCCAGCGCCCCCGACGGGTTCGCCCTGGCCACCGACCTCGCCGAGCTGCTGGTACGCCGCGGCGTGCCGTTCCGCGAGGCCCATGAGGCCGTCGGCCACCTCGTGGTGTGGTGCCAGGTCAACGACAAGACCCTCGACGAGCTCACCGACGAGGAGCTGGCCAAGGTCTCCCCGCACTTCACCCCCGACTCCCGCGAGGTGCTCAACGTGGCGGGCGCGCTGGCCGCGCGCAAGGCCCACGGCGGCACCGCGCCCGACCGCGTACGCGACCAGCTCGCCAGCCTGCGCGAGATCGTGGACGCCCAGGCCGCATGGGCGAGCGGAGCCTGAGCCGGCCCCGGGGCGGGAGCGGCGGGGAGGTCCTGGACCGCTCCTTCTTCGACCGCCCCGCCCACGAGGTCGCCCCCGCCCTGCTCGGCAAGGTCCTGGTGCACGGCCCGGTCGCCGTGCGCCTGACCGAGGTCGAGGCGTACGGGCTGCCGGGCGAGGACCCCGCCTCGCACACCTACCGGGGCCGCACCGCCCGCAACGCGGTCATGTTCGGCCCGCCCGGCCACCTGTACGTGTACTTCACCTACGGGATGCACTTCTGCGCCAACCTCGTCTGCCTGCCCGAGGACCAGGGCTCCGCGGTGCTGCTGCGCGCGGGCGAGGTGATCGCGGGCCTGGACGAGGCCAGGGCCCGGCGGGGCGCCGGCGTGGCCGACCGCGACCTGGCCCGGG
Source organism: Thermocatellispora tengchongensis (assembly GCF_014202315.1). Taxonomy (GTDB): domain Bacteria; phylum Actinomycetota; class Actinomycetes; order Streptosporangiales; family Streptosporangiaceae; genus Thermocatellispora; species Thermocatellispora tengchongensis. The sequence continues at coordinate 55,476 of NZ_JACHGN010000039.1, forward strand.
GCCCCGCGAGGCTGGCGGTCGCGCTCGGGCTGACCCGGGAGCACAACGGCCTGGACGCCTGCGCGCCCGATGGCGAGCTGCGCGTGACGGCCGACGGCCCCGTCGGCGCCGTGGCGAGCGAGTCCACCGCGATCCTGTCGGGCCCGCGCACCGGCATCTCGGCCGCCACCGACACACCGTGGCGCTTCTGGATCGACGGCCACCCGACCGTCTCGCCCTATCGCAGGCACATCCCGCGCCGCAGGAGATCCGCCACGTCACAGGGCTGATCTTGACTCCGGTTTCGAGTGGCGGAGGCGGCCCGGAATCGGGCAGGCTGTGATGCGTCAGACACGCCGGGCGCGCAGGGCGCCCGCCGTCTTCCTTTCCACACACAGCAGAAAGCAAGGACCGTGACCGACATCCTCGATGAGCTCCAGTGGCGCGACGTGCTCGCGCAGTCCACCGACGCCGACGCCCTCCGCGCGGCGCTCGCCGAGGGCCCGATCACGGTCTATGCGGGCTTCGATCCCACTGCGCAGTCGCTGCACGCCGGCAACCTCGCCACGCTGCTGATCCTCACCCGCTTCCAGCGCGCCGGACACCGCCCGATCGGCCTGGTCGGCGGCGCGACCGGCCTCATCGGCGACCCGAGCGGGCGCAGCACCGAGCGGGCGCTGAACTCCACCGAGGTCGTGGCCGACTGGGTGGCCCGCATCCGGGCGCAGGTGGAGAAGTTCCTCGACTTCACCCCCGGCCCCACGGGGGCCACGCTGGTCAGCAACCTCGACTGGACCGGCCAGATGACCGCGATCGACTTCCTGCGCGACATCGGCAAGCACTTCCCGATCAACCGCATGCTCGCCCGCGAGTCGGTGGCCGCCAGGCTCGGCGGCGAAGGGCTCAGCTACACCGAGTTCAGCTACCAGATCCTGCAGGCCAACGACTACCTGGAGCTCTACCGCCGCCACGGCTGCACCCTCCAGGTCGGCGGCAGCGACCAGTGGGGCAACATCACCGCCGGCGTCGACCTGATCCGCCGGGTCGAGGGCGTCCACGTGCACGGGGTGACCGGCAAGCTGATCACCAAGGCCGACGGCACCAAGTTCGGCAAGACCGCCGGCGGCGCGATCTGGCTGGACCCGACGCTGACCTCGCCGTACGCGTTCTACCAGTACTGGCTGAACGCCGACGACCGCGACGTGATCCGGTTCCTGAAGGTGTTCACCTTCCGCGAGCGCGAGGACATCGAGGCGCTGGAGAAGTCGCTGGCCGACCGCCCGGCCGCCCGCGAGGCGCAGCGCGCCCTGGCGGAGGACGTGACCACGCTGGTGCACGGCGCCGACGAGCTGGCCCGCGTGGTCGCCGCGTCCCGCGCCCTGTTCGGCCAGGGCTCGCTGGAGGAACTCGACGAGAGCACCCTGACGGCGGCGCTGGCGGAGGTGCCCAAGGCGACCGTGCCGGCGCTCGGCGCGCCGTACATCGACCTGCTCGCCGAGAGCGGGCTGGTGGAGTCCAAGTCCGCGGCCCGCCGCACGGTCAAGGAGGGCGGCGCGTACCTCAACAACGTCAAGGTGACGGACGAGGCGTACGTCCCGGGCCCGGAGGACCTGCTGCACGGCCGGTTCCTGGTCCTGCGCCGCGGCAAGCGCTCGGTGGGCGGCGTCGAGGTGGCGCCGGCCTGACACTGCCTGACACCGCCTGACATGGCCTGACATGCCCTGAGCAGGCACGACACGAACGGCGCCTCCGGCGGGGAATACCGCCGGAGGCGCCCGCGTTGTGACATCCTGACAGTGCGGGAGGAGCCCGATTTGACGGGCCTCCGATCGCGACCTAATCTTTCATCTCGCCCCGGGAGCGAGCCGGACGCCGGTCAGGCGGACGGGCCCCAGGGCGACACCCTTCGAGCCTGCTGCCGGCCACATCGTCACGGTGTCGGCCGGGGCCGTCGGCGCGCCCAACGACCGAGAAAATCGGTTGATTTGGCGTAACCCGGCTGGCACGGTAAGTTCAGAGGGTTGCCCTGGAGACAGGGCGCGGGAGCGCTCCGCGACTCGGCCGAACTTGACCGGGTCTGGACGCACCTGATAGGATTGACAAGCGGAAGTAACGCCCTGGAGGGCTCGCGGGAGATCGTCTCGCGGGGCCGCAGAGCACGCGTCCGTTTCTTGAGAACTCAACAGTGTGCTAAAAGCCAGTGCATGATGCACAACCCCGTCCCCCGCGGGTTCGTGGG
>NZ_JACHGN010000040.1 GCF_014202315.1 Thermocatellispora tengchongensis
GTGCAGCAGCAGCCCGACCGGCTCCAGCACCTCGTTGACGCCCTCGCCCAGGGGGTGCAGCACCGCGGCGGCGGCCTCGGAGGCGAACGCGCCGCCGGCGTAGGGGAAGTTGCCGGTGTTGATCGCGGCGCCGCGGAACAGGAACATGGTCCAGATCACGTTGAAGATCATGAACAGGACCAGCCAGGCGCCGCCGAGGTGCGAGCCGGAGAAGCGGGAGGAACGGCCGAGCTTCTTGGGCGAGTTGCGCACCCGGATCACCGCGAAGGCGATCAGGCCGAGCAGCGCCGCCACGGCGATGAAGTCCTGCAGGAAGCCCAGCACCGGCCAGGTGCCGATGAGCGGGATGTGGAAGTCGGGGGTGCCGGTGATCCCGCCCTGGATCAGCACGCCGTACGCTTCGATGTAGACGGTCAGCAGGATGAAGAACGCCCACATGACGAAGAAGTGGGCGGTGCCCGAGGGGGTCCACTTCAGCAGCTTGCGCTGGCCGAAGACCTCCACGAGCTGGGCCTTGATCTCGGCTCCGACGTTCGCCTTGGCGTACTCCACGCGCTCGGGGGCGGGCTGGCCGACGGTGGCCAGTTTGTAGAGCCACACCACGCGACGTGCCGCCACGGCCACGGCCGCGACGGTCATCACCAGCCCGATGATCGCTACAAGGAGCACGAGTCCTCCCACTGTCTGCGTTGGCTGCCAGCGTACGTTGCCGGTCAACCACGGTGAAGACGAGGTCGCCTCGGATGCTACCGGCGAGTAACCCCACGCATTCTAGGCGGCCCGGACCTCTCCAGGCTAGAACAATGCTCTGCGTGCTCTCACCCGGGGTCAGTCACCGTCGATGTAACGCTGGACGGTCGGCGCCACCAGGTCGATGACCTCGTCGATCTCCGCCGACGCCAGCGGCTCCAGCTTCACGATATAGCGCATCATGACGATGCCGAACATCTGCGCGAACGCCGCCTCCATGCGCAGCGGAGGCACCCCCAGCGTGTCGGCCGCGCGGCTGAGGACCGCCCGGGTGATGAACTCGCGGATCATGGTCACGGCCTGCTCGTTGGTCATCGCCGTCCGCATCAGCGCCATCACCGGCTCACGCGCCTGCGCATCGGAGGTGATGGTGAGGATCAGCGTCGCCAGCCTGCGGCCGATCTGGTCGCGCGGGCCGCTCAGGATGGCCGGGATCACCTTGCCCGGATCGACCGGGAGCTGCATCGCCGCGACGAACACGCCCTCCTTGCTGTCGAAGTAGTGGTGCACCAGGGCCGGATCGACCGCGGCCTCGCGGGCGATGCCCCGGATCGTCGCCTTGTCGAACCCCTTCTCCGCGAAGATCCGCCGCGCCGCCGCCAGGATCTCACCGCGCGTGTCGGCGGTGCCCGGCCTGCGTCCCGGGCGCCGCTTCTCCTGCGCCTGGCTCAACCGCCCTCCTCCGGCGTGCGTCCCACCACCAGATACACCCGCATCGGCACGTCGAGCACCCCGCCGGGGAACACCCGGCCCAGCTCGGTACGCTGCCGCGCCACCAGGGCCTCGACCTCCTCCGCCGGCATGCTCGCCACCCAGGAGTGCGAGCGCATGTCGAGCAGGAAGTCCTCCAGCCCGATCACCCGCCGCCAGGGTATCCACCGCACCGCCGGCGCGAGCCCCGCCTCCGCCATCGCCGCGGCCGACGGCGGCGGCCCCCAGTCCTCCAGCGCCGGGCCGCGGTACGCGGGGCAGGCCTCGGCCTGCCGCACCTCGTACGCCGCCAGCCAGTCGGCCGACTCCGGATCGACGGTGTTCCACCACGTCGCCATCGCCCCGCCCGGCCGCAACACCCGCCGCGCCTCCGCCACCGACACCACCGGATCGAGCCAGTGCCACGACTGCGCCCACGTCACCAGGTCGGCCACCCCGTCACGCACCGGCAGCGCGTTCCCGTCGCCGAGCACCGCACCGACCCCACCCCGAGGCGTACGCGCCACCAACCGCCCCAGCATCCGCCCGCCCCGCTCCACGGCCACCACCCGAGCCCCCCGCTCCAGCAGCCCACGCGTCGAGATCCCGGTCCCCGCCCCCACGTCCACGACCACCGCCCCCGCGAACGCCACCCCGGACAGCTCCACCACGGCGTCGTACAACGCATCCGGATACCCCGGCCGCCCCGCGTCGTACTCCTCCACCACCCCATCGAACACAGTGCCCATGGCGCCCGCTCCGCGGGCGCGGCTCGCGCGCCCCTCAGGCCACGATCTTCCCTCGTCGTTCTGGTCGCTACGCTCCCGCCACTCCTCAGTCCAGATCATGGCCGCGCCCTCGCACCCACTGTGCTCACTTGTCGGTGGAGGCGGCCAGGTGGAGGCGGGCGAAGGCCAGGCCCTCGGCCAGGTCGTCGATGCGCTGGGTGCGGCTCGCGGCCTTGCGGGTGTTGATCTCCAGCACCACCAGGCCGTCGAAGCCGTTGTTGGCCAGCCGCTCCAGGATCTGGGCGCACGGCTGGTTGCCCCGGCCGGGCACCAGGTGCTCGTCCTTGTTGGTCACGCCGATGCCGTCGGCGAGGTGCAGGTGGGCCAGGCGGTCGCCCAGCTTGGTGGCCATCTCCATCGCGTCGGAGCCCGACACCGCGGTGTGCGAGAGGTCCAGGGTCACCTGGGGGAAGTCGTAGTCGAGCGGGTTCCAGTCGGGAGAGTAGGGCACGACCTTGTTGCCCCGCGCCCGCAACGGGAACATGTTCTCGACCGCGAAGATCACATCGGTCTCCTCGCGCATCCGGGCCAGGCCGGTCTCGAAGTCGCGGGCGTAGTCGCGCTGCCACCGGAACGGCGGATGCACCACGACCGTGCGCGCGCCGAGCCGCTCGGCCGCCTTCTGCGCCCGTACCAGCTTGGCCCAGGGATCGCGCCCCCACACCCGCTGGGTGACCAGCAGGCAGGGCGCGTGCACGGCGAGCACCGGCAACTGGTAGTGGTCGGTGAGCCGCTCCAGCACGTCGATGTCCTGGCTGACCGGATCGGCGCCCACCATGATCTCCACGCCGTCGTACCCCAGCCGCGCCGCCAGCTCGAAGGCGTCGGGCGTGCGCTCGGGGTAAACGGACGCAGTCGAAAGCGCAATCTTCGCGCTGGGCACGCGGACCACGTCACTCACTTGGCGACCTCATCGTATTCACTCGCTGATGCTGCCAGCCTAAGCCGGTCTGCGCCCGGTTGGCGGTTCGACGCCCAGAAGACGCGTAGCGTGGTGGCATGGGACAGATCGCGAAGGGCGCGATCCCCAGCCCGAACATCTGGAACTCCCCCCGGATCTACGAGCTGGAGAACCGCGCGGTCGACCCCGACGGGCGGGCCGACGCGGCGATGAGCGCCATCCGCCCGTGGCGCGACGCGGTGGTGCTCGACATCGGCTGCGGGACCGGCTTCCACCTGCCGGTCTACGCCCGTACGGCGGCGCGGGTGATCGGGGTCGAGCCGCACGGCGACCTGGCCGCGCTGGCCGCGCGCCGGTGCGCGGGGCTGGGCAACGTCACCGTACGGACGGCGACGGCGCAGGACCTGCCGCTGCCCGACGCGTCGATCGATGTGGCGGTGGCGCGGTGGGCGTACTTCTTCGGGCCGGGGTGCGAGCCGGGGCTGCGCGAGCTGAACCGGGTCATGCGGCGCGGCGGCGCTGCGTACGTGATCGACCTGGACGCCACCCGAGGCGCGTTCGGCCGCTGGTTCTCCGCGACCGTGCCCACCTACTCGGCCCGGGTGGTCGAGGATTTCTGGGCCCGCCAGGGCTGGGAGCGGCAGCCGCTCGACCTGCGCATGGTCTTCGAGCGCCGCGCCGACCTGGAGGCGGTGCTGCGCATCGAGTTCACTCGCGAGGTCGCCGAGCGGGCCATCGCCGAGGCCCCCGGCCTGGAGATCGCCTATCCCAACGTGCTGCGCTGGAAGCTTTTCTGAGCGCTTGACCTTGACACTGACGTCAAGGATTACCTTCGCGGTGGAGGGGCGATGGGGATGCGTATCGGCGAGATGGCGCGGCGGGCCGGGGTGAGCACCCGCGCGCTGCGCTACTACGAGCAGCACGGGCTCATCAGCGCGCGCAGGGGGCCGAACGGCTACCGCGAGTACGACGAGTCCCAGCTGGCCCTCGTGGCCGAGATCCGGTCGCTGCTGACCGCCGGGTTCACCCTTGAGGACGCCCGGCCGTTCGTGGAGTGCCTGCGCTCGGGCAACGCGACCGGCGACTCCTGCCCGGAGTCCGTGGCCGTCTACCGGCGCAAGCTGGCCGAGCTGGACGACCAGATCCGCACCCTCGTGGCCAGGCGCGCCGAGGTGGCCGCCCAGCTCGCCGGGGCCTGCCCCGGCTGCACCGTCCACGTGGAGATCCGAGGAAGAAGAACATGATCACCTTGACCACGCAGAACTTCGAGGAGCAGGTGCTCCACAACGACAAGCCCGTCCTGGTGGAGTTCTGGGCCGACTGGTGCGGCCCGTGCAAGATGGTCGCCCCGGTCCTGGAGCAGATCGAGGCCGAGGAGGGCGACAGGCTCACCATCGGCAAGCTCGACGGCGACGCCGAGCAGGAGATCGTGGCCCGCTACAACGTCATGGGCTTTCCGACCATGCTGCTGTTCCGCGACGGCGAGATCGTGCAGGAGATCGTCGGCGCCCGTCCCAAGCGCATGATCATGGCCGCCCTGGAGCCGCACCTGTGATCCGCGGAAGCTGAGATTGTCGCCCGGGGACGATAACGTGCCCGGCGTGAGCGAGCGAACCACGGGCGGCGCGCGGAGCCTGGGCAGGGTGCTCGCGCGGCCGGCGAAGGAGGGCGCGTGAGCAGGGCGGCCCAGCGTGCGGGCTACCGCTGCGCGGAGTGCGGGTGGCGCACCCCCAAGTGGGTGGGGCGGTGCGGCGAGTGCCAGGCGTGGGGCACCGTCGAGGAGGAGGGCGCGCGGGCGGGGGTGCACGTCGCCGCGCCCGGCGCCGTCACCGCGCCGGCCGTGCCGATCGGCCAGGTCAAGGCCGAGATCGCGGCCGCGCGCAGCACCGGCGTCGGCGAACTGGACCGGGTGCTCGGCGGCGGCCTGGTGCCGGGCGCGGTGGTGCTGCTGGCCGGCGAGCCCGGCATCGGCAAGTCCACCCTGCTGCTGGAGGCCGCGGCCCGGATCGCGGCCAACGAGACCGTGCTCTACGTCACCGGCGAGGAGTCCGCGGCCCAGGTCCGGCTGCGCGCCGACCGCATCGGCGCGGTGCGCGACCGCCTCTACCTCGCCGCCGAGACCGATTTGTCCGCGCTGGTCACCCACGTCGAGCAGGTACGCCCCAGCGTGCTGATCGTCGACTCGGTGCAGACGATCGGCTCCGCCCAGACGAGCGGCGTGCCCGGCGGGGTCACCCAGGTGCGCGAGGTCGCGGGCAACCTGGTCCGCCTGGCCAAGGAGCGCGGCATGTCCACCGTGCTGGTCGGGCACGTCACCAAGGACGGCTCGATCGCGGGCCCCCGCGTCCTGGAGCACCTGGTGGACGTGGTGCTGAACTTCGAGGGCGACCGCCACTCCCGGCTGCGCATGGTGCGCGCGATCAAGAACCGGTTCGGCCCCACCGACGAGGTGGGCTGCTTCGACCTGCACGAGCGCGGCATCGAGGGCATGGCCGACCCGAGCGGCCTGTTCGTGTCGCGGCGGGCCGAGCCGGTGCCCGGCACCTGCGTCACCGTCACCGTCGAGGGCACCCGCCCGCTGCCCGCCGAGGTCCAGGCGCTGGTCGCCCGCACCGAGGCCCAGCAGCCGCGGCGCACCTCCTCCGGGCTCGACCCGTTCCGGGTCACCATGATCCTGGCCGTGCTGGAGCGGCGGCTGAACGCCCGCCTCAGCGGCTGCGACGTGTTCACCGCCACCGTCGGCGGCATCCGGCTCGCCGATCCGGCCGTGGACCTGTCGGTGATGCTCGCCGTCGCCAGCGCCGCCGGCGACAAGGCGCTGCCGGCCGGCCTGGTCGTGCTGGGCGAGGTGGGCCTGGCGGGCGAGCTGCGCCCCGTCCGCGACGTGCGCCGCCGCCTGACCGAGGCCGCCCGCCTGGGGTTCACCCGCGCGCTGGTGCCGGCCGGGTCCCTGGACGCCGACGGCCCCCGCCGTGGCGGCTCCCAGCGGTCCCTGGTCCCGGTCAGCCCGCGCACCTCCACCCCCCTGCCCAACTTCGATGTCACGGAAGTGGAGAACGTCTGGGACGCCCTGACCCAGGTGACATGACCGGAGAATTTCCCTCCGGCCGCCTTCAAGACTCCGCCGGGGGCGCCCCGGTAAGCTGAGTGTGGTAAGCGACCACCGGGGGTCACGTGGCAACGAACGACAAGGGACTCGACGAGCGCCGCAGAGCCACCCTTGCCGAGGTCGCGCCGGGCACCGAGCTGCGCGACGGTCTCGAACGCATCCTGCGCGGCCACACCGGCGGTCTGATCGTGCTCGGCTACGACCAGACCGTCGAGTCGCTGTGCAGCGGCGGGTTCGAGCTCGACGTGGAGTTCTCCGCGACCCGGCTCCGGGAGCTGGCCAAGATGGACGGCGCGATCGTGCTGCGCCGCGACGACCACAGGATCGTACGCGCGGCGGTGCACCTGGTGCCCGATCCGTCGATCAGCACCGACGAGTCCGGCACCCGACACCGCACCGCCCAGCGGGTGGCCAAGCAGACCGGCCACCCGGTCATCTCGATCAGCAAGTCCATGCGGGTCCTCGCGCTCTACCTCGACGGCATCCGGTACGTCCTGGAGGAGAGCGCCGCGATCCTGTCCAAGGCCAACCAGGCGCTGGCCACCCTGGAGCGCTACAAGCTCCGCCTGGACGAGGTCTCCGGCACCCTGAGCGCGCTGGAGATCGAGGACCTGGTGACGGTGCGCGACGTGGCGGTGGTCGTGCAGCGCTTGGAGATGGTCCGCAGGATCGCCGGCGAGATCGAGGGCTACGTGGTCGAGCTGGGCACCGACGGCCGCCTGCTGACCCTCCAACTGGACGAGCTGGTGGCCGGCGTCGAGCCCGACCGCGAGCTCATCGTCCGCGACTACCTCCCCGCGACCGCCGCCGCGCGCCGTCCCAAGAGCTGCGCCGAGGCCCTGCACGCCCTGGACCAGCTCACCTCCAACGAGCTGCTCGACCTCCCGGCGGTGGCCGGGGTGCTCGGCTACGCCGGCGCCGACGCCCTCGACGGCGCCGTGAGCCCCCGTGGCTACCGCCTGCTGGCCAAGGTCCCCCGCCTGCCCGCCACGGTCGTGGACCGCCTGGTGGGCCATTTCGGCGGCCTCCAGAAGCTGCTGGCGGCGAGCATAGACGACTTGCAGGCCGTCGGCGGCGTGGGCGAGTCGCGGGCCAGGAGCGTACGCGAGGGCCTGAGCCGCCTGGCCGAGAGCTCCATCCTGGAACGCTACGTCTGAGCCGCCGCCGCGTCCTCAGCCCCGCCTGCGGATCGCCACGTGGGCGACGCCGACCAGCGCGAGCGCGAGCACGAGGTGGGCGGCCGATTCGAGCCACTGCAGGCTCCAGTACGGCAGGTCGGCCCGGCCGCGCGCCGCCCGCGCCGCGAGCTGGGCCGCGCCGGTCAGGAGCAGCGACAGCGGCATGGCGACCCTGGTGTGCCGGGTCACCGCGCCGAGCGCCACGCCGAGCGCGAGGGCGAACAGCACCCGCGCGAACGGCACGACGCCGTGGCTCTCGTAGTACGGCCAGGAGCGCGGATCGACGGGGCCGCCCGGCGGGGCCCACGCCAGGAGCGCGGCCAGCGCCGCGGTCGCGGCGAGGGCGCCGAGCGCCGCGACGGCCAGGACCGCGGCCAGCCAGCGGCCCCGGGTCACGCTCTGGGTCCAGGCGAGCCGGTACGTCCCCGTCTCGAACTCGCGGGCGATCAGCGGCGCGCCCCACACCAGGCAGACCGCCCCGGCCAGGAACCCCGCCAGTTGGGCGGTCAGGCCGCTCAGCTCCGGTTCCAGGCGCTCGGCCGCGACCGCCATGGCGTACAGCACGATCACGCCGGCGAGCGTGGCCGCCTGCGCGCGCTGCCCGCGCCAGGCCACCCACAACAGCCGGATCATGAGGCCCCTCCGGCGGCGCGCAGGTGCTCCAGCACCAGGTCCTCCAGGGTCGCGGCCCGATGGCCGGCGGGCTGGGCGGCGAGCAGGCCGGTGAAGGCGCCGCACAGGCGGACCCGGCCCTCGTGGAGCAGGATCAGGTGATCGCACACCTCGGCCAGGTCGGCCAGGATGTGCGAGGACAGCAGCACGGTGGCGTCCAGGTCGCGGATCGCGCGCATCACCCGGACCCGGGCCAGCGGGTCCAGCTCGGCCAGCGGCTCGTCCAGCACCAGCAGGCGGGCCCCCTTGCCCACGGCGAGGGCCAGCGCCACCAGGGTGCGCTGCCCGCCGGAGAGCCGGTCCGCCCGTTCGCCGGGGGCGATGTGGTGCGCGTCCAGCAGGGAGCGCGCCCGCCCGTGGTCCCAGCGGGGGTTGGTGGCGGCGCCGAAGCGCAGCAGGTCGGCCACGCTCCAGCGCCGGTACAGCGGCTTGTCCTGGGCGACGAAGGCGACGTCGGCCATCTCCAGCGGCCTGCCGAAGACGCGGACGCCGCCCGTGGTGGGCGCCAGCAGGCCGGTCACCAGGTGCAGCAGTGTGGACTTGCCCGCCCCGTTCGTCCCGACCAGCGCGGTCATCGCGCCGGCGGGCAGTGCGACGGAGCACTCGCGCAGCGCCCACCGGCGTCCGTAGCGCTTGCCCAGGTCGATCGTCTCCAGGGCGGTCACGCCTCCTCCCCGCCGCCCAGTTCCCGCTTGCGGCGCAGCAGGGCGGCGCGCCGGGCGTGGGCGCGTACCGCCAGCGTCAGCGCCACCGCGACGATCGCCGCCCCGGCCGCCAGCACCGGGAGCACGCCGGTGCCGCGCTGGGCGGCGATCGTGACCATGACCGCCGTGGTGACGAGCGAGGCGGCCAGGGCGATCCAGGCGGCGATCACCTTCTCGGTGGCGAACAGCGGCACCCTGCGGGTCAGCAGCCACCCGCCGTACGCCGCCCAGGCCAGGCAGAACACCAGGAACAGGGCGAACGCCAGGCGGGTGCGGCCGGGCAGGGGGCCCGGCTCGGTCAACCACAGGGCGGCCACGAACGCCGTGCCCAGCAGGCCGGCCAGCAGTGCGGCCACCGCGCGGACGCGCCTGCGCCGCGACAGCACCGGCTCCAGATGATCGATCAGCTCCCGCGGCGACAGGCGCGGCTCCTCTACGGTCATGACCGGTGTCCCCTCTCCTCCAGGTGCTCCCGCAACAGCCGACGGGCCCGGTTCAGCCGGGACTTGACCGTGCCGGCCGGGATTTGGCAGATCTGCGCGCACTCCTCGACCGGCAGGTCTTCCAGGTAGAACAGGACGAGGATCTCCCGCTCCGGGACCGGCAGCGCCGCCAGCGCGTCCACCAGGTCGGCCCGATCGGCCACGGCATCGGCCATGGCCTCCACCGGGTCCTCGGCGGCGGGCGGCTCCGGCTCCGCCGCCTCCCGCACCGCGTACTCGGCGTACTCGGCGCGCAGGCGGTCGGTCACGGAGCGGCGGGCGATCGTGAACAGCCAGGGCGCGAACCGGCCGGGCTCGCGCAGCCGGGGCAGGCCGCGGACCACCGCCAGCCAGACCTCCTGGGCCACGTCGTCGGCCCGCTCGGCGTCCAGCATGCGCCGCACGTACGTCCACACCGGCACCCGCCACCTGGCCACCAGCTCGGCCAGGGCCGCGCGCTCACCGAGCTGGGCGCGTACGACCAGCAGCTCATCGCTCATCTCGTCCTCCCGTCACCCTGCACAGTCGGCCGGGAGGACGATCCGGTTCACGACCGGTCAGCGGGACGCGGCGAGCTGCGGGTAGAGCGTGCCGATGCCGGCCGACAGGGCCGCCTTGAGGTCGGCGGCGGCCTGGTCGGCGAGGATCTCCTGCCGGCCCGCCTCGATGCCGTCCAGGGCGGCGCGCACGACGTCGGCCGGGTCGCTCTTCGGCACGTCGTAGCCGGCCATCATGTCGGTGTCGGCGGCGGCCAGGTGCACGCCCGCGACCAGGGTGCCCTGGGCGGCGAGTTCCAGGCGGGCGGCGTTGGTCAGGCTCCACTCGGCGGCCTTGGCGGCGGCATAGGCGGCGGCGCCGTCGTAGGAGACCCACGACAGCACCGACAGGACGTTCAGGATCGCGCCGCCGCCGTTGGCGGCCAGGACGGGCGCGAAGGCCCGGATCATGCTCAGGGTGCCGTAGAAGTGGGTGTCCATCTCCAGCCTGATCTGGTCCAGGTCACCGGTGACCAGGTTGTGCCGGGTGGCGACGCCGGCGTTGTTGATCAGAAAGGTGACGTCGCCGGCCGCGTCCACCGCGGCGGCGACCGCGCCGGGGTCGGTGATGTCCAGGGGCAGGGGGTGCGCGCCCGGGATGTCGATGAGGTGGGGGTTGCGCGCGGTCGCGTACACCTTGGCCGCGCCCCGCTCCAGCAGTTGCCGCGCGAAGTGGTCGCCGAGGCCACGGTTGGCGCCGGTGACCAGGGCGACGGAACCTGCGATCTTCATGAGTGCCTCCGATTCGGGTCGTCGCTCGGTACCGTAAAACCTGACATTGACGTCAGAGGCAAGGCATGAGACGAGGATCACAGGGAGGGTGCGATGCGCATCGGCGAGCTGGCCGCGGCGACCGGCGTGAGCGTGCGCGCGCTGCGCTACTACGAGGAGCAGAAGCTGCTCAGCCCGACGCGTAGCCCCAGCGGCCAGCGGCACTACTCCGACGCCTCGGTGGCGCGCGTCCTGCAGATCCAGCAGCTCTACGCGGCCGGGCTGTCCAGCAAGACGATCCTGCGGTTCCTGCCGTACATGGAGAGCAACGAGGTGACGACGGAGGTGCTCCACCGGCTCCGGGCCGAGCGGGAGCGCATCGACAAGCAGATCTCCGCCCTCCTGGAGACCCGCGACCGCCTGGACCGCACGATCGCCAACGCCGTCGAGATCGAGGAGCAGGGCGGCGTGTGCCCCCACTGGCCCTGAGCCGACGCGGCGGCGACGGGCAGGCGGTCACGAGGACTCGGCTACGTGAACGCCGCCCTGTGGTCGGTCACCCACTCGGTCCAGGTGCGGCCGGGGTGGCCGATCAGGTCGCGTACCTGCTGCGACATGGTCTCCGGGGGGCCGGCCGGAGGCTGGAGCAGGGCGTCGGCGACGTGGGCGGGCATGCCGCGGCCGATCCAGATCTCCCGCGCCCGCTCCGGGGTCAGCTCCTCGAAGCGGACCTCGCGGCCCAGGACCTCGCCGATGAGCTCGGCCTGCCGGACGGGGGTGACGGGCTCGGGCCCGTGCACGGTGTACGCGACGCCGGCGGGGCCGCCGGGGCGCAGGGCCGCCACCGCCACGTCGGCGATGTCGCGCTCGTGGACGGGCGCGTGGGGGACGTCGCCGTGGATCTCGCGCACCACCCCCTCCTCCCGGACGGCGGGCGCCCACCAGGCGAGCGTGTTGGCCATGAACTCCCCGCCGCGCACGTGCACCCACTCCAGGCCCGACTCCTCGGCCGCCCGCTCCACGGGGCGGTGCATGGCGTAGCTGAAGTCGTGCTCGTCTCCGCCCTCCGCCGAGGACGAGGAGAGCACCACCACCCGGCGCACCCCCGCCGACCGGGCCAGCGCCAGGACCTCCGCCGCGGTCTCCGGCACCGGGAACAGGTACATCCGCTCCACCCCGGCCAGCGCGCCGGCCAGGGTCTCGGGCCTGGCCAGGTCGCCGGCGACCACCTCCGCCCCTTCGGGCAGATCGGCCTGGCCGGGACTGCGGGTGAGGGCGCGCACGCGCTCGCCGCCGTCGAGCAGCCCGCGTACGACGTGGCGGCCGACCTGGCCGGTCGCGCCGGTGACCAGCACCGTCATGATGCACCTCCGGGGATGAAGTCGGCGGCGTGCTCGGCGGCCCACTGCGCGTAGGTGCGGCCGGGGCGGCCGAGCACGTGTTCCAGGGTCGGGTCGGCGGGGATGGACCGGCCGGCGTACTCGGACATCACGAACAGCTCCAGATCCACCTCGTCGGCGGGCCTGCCCAGGGCGATCCAGCGGTCGCGGGCCTGCTGCGGGGTCAGCTCCTCGAACGGCACCTCGCGGCCGATGGCCGCGCCGATCAGCCGCGCCTGGTCGGCCGGGCTGACCGGCTCCGGCCCGGTCAGCGGGTACGCCCGGCCGTGGTGGCCGTCGTCGAGCAGGGCCGCGGCGGCGACGTCGGCGAGGTCGTCCTCGTGCAGGAGCGGGTAGCCGATGTCGGCGAACGGCTCGCGCAGGACCTCTCCGGCGCGGATCGCCGGCGCCCACCCGAGCGTGTCGAGCATGAGCCCGGCCGGGCGCAGGTGGGTCCACTCCAGACCGGACTCCTCGATCGCCTCCTCGGCCAGACGGAACCACCACTGCTCGCGCCCGTGCCGCAGCTCGATCCCGGCGGCCCCCGAGGACAGCAGGACGACGCGCCGGACGCCCGCACGCCGGGCGGCGTGCGCCACCTCCGCCGCGCGGTCGGGGAGCAGCCCGGACAGGAACGCCCGGCCCGCGCCCGCGAACACCCCCTCCGGCGGCCGGTTCACGTCACCGGGCACGACGGCGACCGGGGCGGGCCAGCCCTCGGTACGCCCCGGCCCGGCCAGCACCCGGACCCGCTCGCCCCGGGCGAGCAGGCGGTCCACCAGGCGGCGTACCGCGGGCTCGGGATCGATGGCGGGGAACCCGCGGCGCTCCTGCGCCGCGACCACGATCGTCATAGAACTTCCATTTTGGGACTCCGAACTCTCATTTTCGGAGCACGATACTCCAATCTGGGGCCGGTACGGTAGGTTCTCCTCGTGAACGGCGCAGCCCCCGAGTCCAGGACGCGCCGCCGTACGCGGCGGGCCATCCTCGCCACGGCCGCGTCGGTGCTGGCCCGCAACCGCACCGCCACGCTCGCCGAGATCGCCGACGCGGCCGAGGTGGGCCGCAGCACGCTGCACCGCTACGTCAGCGACCGCGACGAGCTGATCCGCGCCACGGTGGAGGACTCCATCGAGGTGGTCGGCCAGGCGATCCTGGACGCCAGGGCGCACGAGGGCCCGCCGCTGGAGGCCATGCGCCGGGTGGTGATGGCCCACGTCGAGGTGGGCGACCGGCTGATGTTCCTGTTCCGCGACCCGCACGTCATGCGGGAGTACGGCGTGGTCGAACCGGAGCATCCCGTGGAGCACGACCCGGTGATCGAGCTGATCGAGCGGGGGCAGGCCGAGGGCGTGTTCGCCCCGCACCTGAGCCCGCAGTGGGTGCAGCGCGTGCTGTGGGCCCTGGTCACCGCGGGCATCGAGCAGGTGGAGAGCGGGCGCATGTCACCGCACGGCGTGGCCTCGCTGGTGATCGACACCCTGGAGCACGGCATCCTCGCCCGCTGACCGCCCCCGTGCGCGCCCGATCGCTCCCGCGAAAACATCCCAGACCGTCCTGGAGGGATCGGGATCGGCAGAGATCGGGTAAGACCCTCCAAAGCGCGGACGGGCCGCCAGTGACGCCGGTGACCCCTGCGTGGCGAGTGCAGCACGAGGAGTGAGCGGAGATCGACAGCGTGACGGATGCCGCCTCTGGAGAGCTGGACATCGATCCGCGGAAACTGCGGGCGGGCGACGTCCTGGTGTACATGGTGCGGGACTATCTGATGCGGCCCGGTGCGCCACTGATCCACGGCGGGGTGTGGGAGGTGCTGCCCGACGATCCGATCAAGACGCTGCACGTCACCGTGGACGAGGAGGGACAGGCGTACGAGGTGGAGGCCCTGTGGTTCAACTGCCGCTCTCTGGAGGGCAAGCGGGAGGAGTGGAAGCTGTTCCCGCGCGACCGGTGCGTACGGGTGCGGCGGCGGGGCTGCGGGTGACCGGCGTCAGCGGAGGTGGAAGACCGCCTTGGGGCTGTTGAGCTCGTCGGCGCGGACCACGGCGACGTACGTGCCGGGGCGGGCGTTCAGCCGGGCGGAGCCACAGCTCTGCGCGGACCTCATGCGGTCCCACTCGACGGGGCGGACGTAGGGGATGCCCCGCTCCAGGCGCCGGATGTCCACGCCGGCGCCGCTGATGCAGTCGGCCGAGGACCAGATGCGGTCCTCGCCGGAGGTGATGCGCAGTTCGATGGCGCGCGGCCCCACGTCGGCGGTGCACATCACGTGGCCGGTGTTGACCAGGGTCAGCATGAACCTGGGGCGCACCCCGCCGGGATAGACCTCCTGCTCGGTGCGCAGGCTGAGCACCAGGTCGTCGGGGCTGCACCGGTCGCCGGGGCGGCGCGCCTCGGCCGTGGGCGCCGCGGGGGTGGGTGTCGTCTTGTTCGCGGCGGGCTTGGGAGTGACGCTGGGACGGGGGGTGCGGCTCGCGCGCAGGCTGGCCAGGATCGGATCGGGCGCCGCGCTGCCGCTCGGGGCGGGCTTGGCGACCCGGTCGGGGTTGGACGTGCTGGAACAGGCCCAGGCGACGACGGCGACCACGACGAGCACCCCCACCAGCAGGGCCATCCTCCGGCGCCAGTACACGTCGGCGCTCGCTTCCTCCAAACCGCCGCGGAACGTGTCCGGATCCATACGCACAGTATGGTTACTCCTTGCGCGGCCGAGACAACCACCTGGCGCGTCTTGGCGTTTCCCCATCAAGTCAGGACAACTCACCTGCGGGGTGAGGCGAGTAAGGTCGGTGGCGTGCCCGAGCCGCGACTGATCAGGCAGCCCATCCTCGACTGGTACGCCGCCAACGCCCGCGACCTGCCCTGGCGCCGCCCCGACGCCACCCCCTGGGGCATCCTGGTGAGCGAGATCATGCTGCAGCAGACCCCGGTGGCGCGCGTGCTCCCGGTCTGGACCGAATGGATGACGCGCTGGCCCACCCCCGCCGCCCTCGCCGCCGAGCCGCCCGGCGAGGCCGTACGCCACTGGGGACGCCTCGGCTATCCGCGCCGGGCCCTCAACCTGCACGCGTGCGCCCGCGCCATCACCGCCGAGCACGGCGGCGAGGTGCCCTCCGACCACGCGACGCTGCGCGCGCTGCCCGGCATCGGCGAGTACACCTCGGCCGCGGTCGCGTCCTTCGCCTTCGGCGGCAGGCACGCGATCCTGGACACCAACGTGCGCCGGGTGCTGGCCCGCGCCGTACGGGGCGAGGAGTACCCGCCGAAGGCCACCACCGCCGCCGAGCGCACCCTGGCCGAGTCGCTGCTGCCGGTGCTCGACGCCCCGAGGTGGGGCGTGGCCATCATGGAGCTGGGCGCCCTGGTGTGCACGGCCCGCTCGCCGCGCTGCGCCGACTGCCCGATCATCGACCGGTGCCGGTGGCGGCTGGCCGGACGCCCCGCGCACGACGGGCCGCCCCGCCGCGGCCAGACGTACGCGGGCACCGACCGGCAGTGCCGTGGCCGCCTGCTGGCCGTGCTCCGCCAGGCCCACGGCCCGGTGCCCAAGGCGGCGCTGGACGTGGTGTGGGACGACCCCGTGCAGCGCGAACGCGCCCTCGACGGCCTGGTCGCCGACGGCCTCGCCGAGCCGCTGGGCGACGACCTGTACCGGCTGCCGCAGTAAGGGGAGAATCCGGGGCTACGCCGCGAGCTGGAGGCCGAGCGAGGTCAGGTTGGCGCGGGCCCAGTCGAGCTCGTCGGCCAGGACCGAGACCAGGGCGCCGGGGCCCTTGGCGCGCTGGGGCACCGCCAGGTTGTGGGTCTCGACCTCGATGTGGGCGGTGCCCGCGACGGCGCCCGAGAGCATGGCGGTCAGGGTGTCCTGGAGCACCGAGCGGGTGCTGGGCAGCTCCTCGCGGGCCGACTGGGCGGCGTGGTTGTGCAGGTGGCCCAGCTTGACCACCGGGGCTCCGGCGCGGGCGAGGCCGCGCAGCGCGGCACCCGGCTCCTCGGGGCCCTCGGCGAGGTGGCAGGCGTCCAGGCAGACCCCGAGGTGCTCGGAGTCGATGCCGCACACCCGCTCCAGGGCCTGCTCGGTGGTCTCCAGCACGCAGCCCGGCCACGGCTCGAACCCGACCCGGATCGTCTTGCCGGTCACGCTGTACAGGCCGCGCAGCTCGCGGGCCAGGCGCTCCAGGCGGCGGGTGGCGATGGCGTGCAGGTCGGCCGGCCAGTCGCGGCGCCAGCCGATCGGGATGGTGGAGATGCTGCCGAAGCGCACGTCGTCGGGGAGCAGGAAGGCCAGGATCTTGGCCAGGGCCATGGTGTAGCGGTAGCGCTCCGGCTTGGCCCAGTCGGGGCCGGGGGCCTCCAGGTGCCGGCCGCCGGTGCCGTTGAGGCTGACGACCTCCAGGCCGCGCTCCTCCAGCGAGCGGCGCAGGCGGACCAGCTCGATCCGGTCGGCGCTGAGGTGGTCGGCCACGCTGGGCGCCAGCCACAGGCCGATGCCCATCCGCTCCACCCCCAGCCGCTTGCGCACCGGCACCGCGTAGCGGGTCAGGTGGGCGATCAGGTTCTCCAGGTCCTCCGCCGGGTGCACACCGGCGTTGTAGGCCAGGTGTACGAGCGTGCCGTCCTCGTGGCGCAGACGCATTGTGATGCCTCCAGCGTGCCTGTGTAGAGATCCAATCCCCGCTGCCGCACGCCGGCGCCGATCAGGGCTCGGCGCGGACAGGGGTCCCCTCCTGCCGGAACTCGGCCCGGCCCGCTCGAGCATGGCGTCAGAGTGCGTCCCCCGGCGTCAGCCCTGCAGATGATTCCTATCTACGTCCCAGGGCGGACTCGGACGGCGCCCCACGCTACGGAGGGCTACTTGTGAGCCGCTTGGGCGAGACTTGGGCCGAATTCGCTCTACACAGTGTAGTACTACATGAGGTGGTGGGAAAGCGTAACGCCCAAGAAATGCGAAGACCCCGCGTGAGAGGTCTCACGCGGGGTCTTCGGTCGTCGCTCCCGCCTGCCCGTCAGGGGGCGGCCGGTCCGCTCAGCGCTGGATCGCCTCGGCGATGGCGGCGGCGGAGTCGGGCACCCTGGGGCTCGGCGCGGCCTCGCCGGCGAAGACGAACTTGGCCGTGTCGCCCTCGCCCTCGACCGACACCTTGACGATCTGGCCGGGACGCAGCTCGCCGTAGAGGATCTTCTCCGACAGCACGTCCTCCAGCTCGCGCTGGATGGTCCGGCGCAGCGGCCGGGCGCCCATGACCGGGTCGTAGCCCCGGTCGGCCAGCAACTGCTTGGCCTCGGCGGTCAGCTCCAGGCCCATGTCGCGGTCCTTCAGGCGCTCGTCCACCTGGGCGAGCATGAGGTCCACGATCTGGATGATCTCCTTCGGGGTGAGCTGGTGGAAGACCACCACGTCATCGACGCGGTTGAGGAACTCGGGGCGGAAGTGCTGCTTGAGCTCCTCCTGCACCTTGGCCTTCATCCGGTCGTAGTTGCTCTCGGCGTCGTTCGCGCGGGCGAAGCCGACACCGATGCCCTTGGAGATGTCGCGGGTGCCGAGGTTGGTGGTCATGATGATGACCGTGTTCTTGAAGTCCACCACCCGGCCCTGGGCGTCGGTCAGGCGACCGTCTTCCAGGATCTGCAACAGCGAGTTGAAGATGTCGGGGTGGGCCTTCTCGATCTCATCGAAGAGCACCACGGAGAACGGCTTGCGCCGCACCTTCTCGGTGAGCTGGCCGCCCTCCTCGTACCCGACGTAGCCGGGCGGGGAGCCGAACAGCCTGGAGACGGTGTGCTTCTCCATGAACTCGGACATGTCCAGCATGATCAGCGCGTCTTCGTCGCCGAACAGGAACTCCGCCAGCGCCTTGGACAGCTCGGTCTTACCGACGCCGGAGGGGCCGGCGAAGATGAACGAGCCACCGGGGCGGCGCGGGTCCTTCAGGCCGGCGCGGGTGCGGCGGATCGAGCGGGACAGACCCTTGATCGCGTCGTCCTGGCCGATGATCCGCTTGTGCAGCTCGTCCTCCATGCGGAGCAGCCGCTGCGACTCCTCCTCGGTGAGCTTGAACACCGGGATGCCGGTGGCGGTGGCCAGGACCTCGGCGATGAGCTCCTCGGTCACCTCGGCCACGACGTCCATGTCGCCGGCCTTCCACTCCTTCTCGCGGCGCTCGCGCTTGAGCTGGAGCTGCTTTTCCTGGTCGCGCAGCGCGGCGGCCTTCTCGAAGTCCTGCGCGTCGATCGCGGACTCCTTGTCGCGCCGCACGTTGGCGATCTTCTCGTCGTACTCGCGCAGGTCCGGCGGCGCGGTCATGCGGCGGATGCGCATGCGCGAGCCGGCCTCGTCGATGAGGTCGATCGCCTTGTCGGGCAGGAACCGGTCGCTGATGTAGCGGTCGGCGAGCTGCGCCGCGGCCACCAGCGCCCCGTCGGTGATCGAGACGCGGTGGTGCGCCTCGTACCGGTCACGCAGACCCTTCAGGATCTCGATCGTGTGGGACAGGCTGGGCTCGGCGACCTGGATGGGCTGGAAGCGGCGCTCCAGGGCCGCGTCCTTCTCCAGGTGCTTGCGGTACTCGTCGAGCGTGGTCGCGCCGATGGTCTGCAGCTCGCCGCGGGCCAGCATCGGCTTGAGGATGCTGGCGGCGTCGATCGCGCCCTCGGCGGCGCCCGCGCCGACCAGAGTGTGCAGCTCGTCGATGAACAGGATGATGTCGCCGCGGGTGCGGATCTCCTTGAGCACCTTCTTCAGGCGCTCTTCGAAGTCACCGCGGTAGCGGGACCCGGCGACCAGCGCGCCGAGGTCGAGGGTGTAGAGCTGCTTGTCCTTCAGGGTCTCGGGCACCTCGCCCTTGACGATCTTCTGGGACAGGCCCTCCACCACCGCGGTCTTGCCCACGCCGGGCTCGCCCACCAGGACCGGGTTGTTCTTGGTCCGGCGGGACAGCACCTGCATGACCCGCTCGATCTCCTTCTCGCGGCCGATCACCGGATCCAGCTTGCCCTCGCGGGCGGCCTGGGTCAGGTTGCGGCCGAACTGGTCCAGCACAAGGGAGGTCGAGGGCGCGGCCTCCTGGGGGCCACCGGCCGCCGCGGGCTCCTTGCCCTGGTAGCCGTGCAGCAACTGGATGACCTGCTGACGCACCCGGTTGAGATCGGCCCCCAGCTTCACCAGCACCTGAGCGGCGACACCCTCGCCCTCACGGATCAGGCCGAGCAGGATGTGCTCGGTGCCGATGTAGTTGTGACCAAGCTGCAACGCCTCACGGAGCGACAGCTCAAGGACCTTCTTGGCGCGCGGGGTGAAAGGAATGTGCCCCGACGGCGCCGACTGGCCCTGGCCGATGATCTCCTCGACCTGCTGACGCACACCCTCAAGACTGATGCCCAGGCTCTCCAGAGCCTTGGCGGCAACGCCCTCACCCTCATGGATCAAGCCAAGAAGAATGTGCTCAGTGCCGATGTAGTTGTGGTTGAGCATCCGGGCCTCTTCCTGGGCCAGGACGACAACCCGCCTCGCGCGGTCGGTGAACCTTTCGAACATCTCGTCGCTCCTCACAGAGCGGTCAGGCGGGCGCGGGAGATCCGGCCCGTCATTCCGCATGGTAGCCCCGGCTCGGCGAACCCTGTCCCCTCCCACAGCGGTGCTCCTATGGAGAAGACGTTCCCCGAGAGCAGGGCGTTCACCCACATCCAACTACTGTTCGGGGGCGAGGTGTTCCCGATACGCCCGAAGCGAACGGCTGTTTACCACCGTCACGCGCGATCATGCGCTTATGGCGGCCGCCGGGGTCCTAGGCGGCCGTCATAAGCGCACGCTCCGTCAAAAGATCGGACCTGCCACCGTTGGGGGGTGTTGCGGGCCCACCGCCCCCGGCGCCCCGGTCCTGATCTTTTAGTGAGCCGCTTCGTACTGCTCGACGACCGAAGAAGCGATCCGGCCGCGCTCGCTGACCGGCAGACCGTGGGCCTTGGCCCAGGACCGGATCTCCGAGCTCTTCTCCCGCGTCATGGCGCGCTGACCGCCGCGGGCGCCGCGGCGACGTGCGGACACGGAGCTGGACCGGCGGGCCGACTGCACGAAAGGCGACAGCGCGTCCCGCAGCTTCTTGGCGTTCACGTCACTCAGGTCAATCTCATAGGACGTGCCGTCAATCGCGAAGGCGACGGTCTCATTGGCCTCGCCCCCGTCGAGGTCGTCGATGAGAATCTCCTGGATCTGCTTGGCCATGTAGAGCATTCCTTTCGCGAGGCATTGTTTCATTCGCTGCCAAACATATACCCCACAGAACCCCGGCACAATTCGACTCGGCAACAGGGTTTCCGGGAGACGCCCGACGTGAGAGGATCAGTTAGGCTTCCGGACCTCATCGTGCCGGTTTGCACGCCTTCCTGCCGCTTCGGATCGCAGGAGCTTCACCACCCCGTAGATGAACGCCCCGCCCACCACGGCCGGGGGTATCAACGCGGACAATACATCCATCATTCGTCCTCAGCTCCTGGGTCGGCTGTGTTTGCAGGCACGCACGGTATTCACAAGCCGGATCAGGGCCCGGGGGGCGACCCGCCCGGTCGCGCCACAGAGGCCCCCAGGGTGACGATAGCGCCAAGAGGGCCCCGGCGTGTCGCAGGGGAGGCAACTGCTACCTCTCCGTGCCCGACCAGCTTAATGGCTGTCTCTCCAGCCCGCTTACCGGATGGAGTCTGTAAATCGGCCGGGAAAAGCCGACTGGGCCCCCTCCACGAAGATCGTAACGTGCGAAAACGCCGGTCAGGGCGGCACTCTCTCCACGATGGCGTCCCTCGGCGGGTCACGCAACCCCTGCTGGAAGGGCTTGCCGGCCGCGATGAACGGGCCCGCGGCGAAGACCGGGAGCCCCGGGAACAGTTTGGTCACCGCAATCCCCATCGGCGCCATGAGACCCGCCGGGAGCAGCGCGCCTTTCGCGAGCACGGCCCTTGTCAGAACGCCTCCCGGCGCCGTGACGGCCCCGATCCGCGCCCATCCTGTTGCCCGCGGTCCGTCCGTTGCGGGAATGCGAGGCGGCGTCATAGACGGCAAAGGCCGGCCTGGAGATCATCCGGGCGAACATCGCCGGCAGAAGGGCGCGCGAGCGGCGGCCGCCGCGGTCGCGGGAAGCCGGTGGGGTCGGCATAAGGGGCACCTTCCCCGCTCGCCGCCGCCATCTCGGGCCGGAGGCATATGCGCACGAAAAAGGGGTCGTCCGCACGGCGGACGACCCCCGATTTCGGCTCGGGACCCGGCTACTTGGCCTTCACGACCACGGTGGCGGCCACCTTGTCGTGCAGGCACTGCTGCAGCGGCTTGTCCCAGAATTGCCACAGCACGTTGACGATGTAGAAGCCGTAGGCGAGCAGCCATCCGACAAAGGGGATGAAGTTCGCGGCGTACGGGCCCCACAGCACGCCCGCCCGCTTGAGCGCGACGTCGGTGTCGAGGCCGCCGGGCGCCATGGTGCCGTTGACCCGGACCACCTTGATGCCCATGACCATCTTGCCGACCGTCTGGCCGTTCATGCGCAGCATGAAGAACTCGTAGGCGATGTAGATGGCCGTGGCGAGCACGTACACGAGCAGGGTGGCCAGGAACAGGCCGGATTCGACGGCAGGCGCACCGGTGCGCAGGTCATAGGGCGCCTGGGTGACCAGGATTCCGGTGAGCACCAGGTTCAGCACCGAGAACACGATGCCCAGGATCACGCCGTCGATGATCCTGGCCACGAGGCGCTGCCACCACTCGGCGAGGGGGGCCGGGGCGCCGGGCGGCTGCACGCCGGCCGCCGGCTTGCCGTAGCCCTGGGCGTAGGCGGGCTGGCCGTACTGCTGCTGCCCGTAGTCCGGCTGGCCGTACTGGGGCTGCTGGCCGTACTGCTGCTGACCGTACTGCTGCTGGCCGTACTGCTGCTGCTGGTCGTACTGCGGCTGGGCGTACTGCTGCTGTTGCTGGCCGTAGCCCTGCTGCTGGCCGTACTGCGGCTGCTGCTGACCGTACGCCTGCTGCTGTTGCTGCTGCGCGTAACCCTGGTCGTAGCCGCCCTGCTGCTGACCGTAGCCCTGGTCGTACGACTGCTGCTGGCCGTACTGCGGCTGCTGACCGTACTGGGGTTGCTGACCGTAGCCCTGCTGCTGGCCGTACTGGGGCTGTTGCTGGCCGTACTGCTGCTGCGGCTGCTGGCCGTACTGCTGCTGCTGACCGTAACCCTGCTGCTGACCGTACTGCGGCTGCTGTTGCCCGTACCCCTGCTGCCCGTAGCCCTGCTGCTGGCCATAACCCTGCTGCTGGCCGTACTGGGGCTGCTGCTGGCCGTAGCCGCCGCCCGGGTCGGTCCGGTAGCCGACGACCGTCACGTCTGGATCGGGGGGATTGGCGCTTTGGCCGTAGTTCTGCTGGCCGTACTCAGGAGCTCCCGACGTACGCTGGTTGCGCTCCGGGTCGTCCTGTGCATACGGCGGCTGTCCGGGGGTGCTCACCGTGTCACCTCGCTTCGAGTGCGCATGCGGCGTATGTCAGGCTCACATGCTTTGCTGGTGCACAACGTATCGATATAGGTATCAACAGTCACCTTTCTCAGCCGTCAGCCCTTCTGGTCGGCGTCAAGGTGAAGGAGCATCCGGGTGTTGCCCAGCGTGTTGGGCTTGACATGCTCAAGATCGAGAAACTCCGCCACGCCCTCGTCGTACGAGGCCAGGAGTTCGGCGTAGACCTCCGGTTGCACCGGGGTGCCCTGGATCGGCGTGAACCCGTGCCTGGCGAAGAATTCCACTTCGAAGGTAAGGCAGAACACCCGCCGCAGACCGAGCTCCCGCGCGGTCCGGATCAGCCGCGCCACGATCGCGTGACCTATGCCCATACCGCGGCACTCGGGATCGACCGCGACCGTCCTGATCTCGGCCAGGTCCTCCCACAGCACGTGCAGCGCGCCGCAGCCGACCACCCTGCCGTCGAACTCGGCCACCCAGAACTCCTGCACGTCCTCGTACAGGGTGACGGTGGCCTTCTCCAGCAGCCGGGGGCCGGCGCCCGCGTAGGTGTCGACCAGGCGCCGGATCACGCGCACGTCGGGGGTGCGGGCGCGCCGCACCACCACCTGCGGCACCTGGGGCACCTGGGGCACCTCGCGCCGCCCGGTGCCCTCGGTGCGTTCGCCCTCGGTACGTTCGCCCTCCGTAGGTTCCGTGCGCGCCGCCGGCTCGGCCGGTTCCTCCGCGACCTGCTTCATGGACGTTCAGCGTACGTGCTCGGCGGGGTTCCATTCCGGCTCTCCCCTAACTGCCGTCACAGTGTCCACCGGCGACGTTCTGCGACAAGGCTCTCGCACCCTGCGAATCCGTACCACGAACGCGACAATCGGCCTTCGTCCTGACGCGCGCGCGTTGTGCGACCCCGACAGAGTTGGCAGTTCTGGTTGAGCAGGAACCCCTGCTCCACTAGTGTCCAGCTTCGATGCATCGGCCGAAGGCCGCACGCCGAATTCCCGCCGCCGCACCTCGCGGGAAACCGGGGACCCACCGCAACCGGGGTGAATCCGAGCGCCGCTCGGTAGGGCTGCTCCGGCCCGAACCCGTCAGCTAACCCGGTAGGCGTCGATGAAAGGAGCTTGGTTGGTGAAGCGCACGCGCGGGCAGCGGCACGCGGGCAAGCACGCACGGGCCCGCGCCGGGTCCCGCGTACGACCCCGAGAACCCCGCCCGCGCCGCCCCGAGCGCGGTCTCGTCCGCCGCGTGCTGGTCGTCGCGCTCGCCGTCGCGGCACTCACCTTCGGCTCGCCGCTCGTGTCCGCCTCCGCCGACCCCAAGCCCTCGCTCAAGGAGCTGGCCGCCAAGGTCGAGAAGATGCACGAGCAGATCGGCTCGCTGACCGAGCAGTACAACGGCGAGCGGGTCAGGCTGGCCCAGGCCAAGCGCGCCGCCGACCTCGCGCAGAAGACCCTGGCCACCAGCGAGGCCGACCTTGAGGCCAAGCGGCACAAGGCCAGCCTGCTGGCGCAGAACGCGTACATGACCGGCGGCGGGCTGAGCACCGCGCTCGCCTTCACCGGCTCCGGCGACCCCGACGGCTTCCTCGACCGCGCGGCGACCACCTACGCCATCCAGCAGCAGCAGGGGCAGGAGGTCGCCGAGGTCACCAAGGCCATCGAGGCCGCCGAGCGGGCCAAGGCCAGTGCCAAGGCGCGGGCCGAGGAGGTCACCAAGCTGGTCCGCGACCTCGACGCCAAGCGCGACCAGATCCAGAAGCTGATCAAGCAGACCGAGAGCAGCCTGTTCCGCCGGGCGCTGGCCAGCACCGGCAACTCCGGCGCCGCCCGGAGGATCGACCTGCCGATCATCGGCAAGGGCAAGGCCGCGCAGGCCGCCCGCTGGGCGCTCACCCAGCAGCTCAAGCCGTACGTGTGGGGGGCCGAGGGCCCCAACAGCTACGACTGCTCCGGCCTGGTCATGTGGGCCTACCAGAAGGTCGGCATCAGCCTGCCCCACTACACCGGCGACCAGTGGACGGCCGGCACCCACATCAAGCGCGAGGAACTGCGGCCGGGCGACCTGGTCTTCTTCTACAACGACCTGCACCACGTCGGCATCTACGTGGGCGGCGGCATGATGGTCCACGCGCCGCGCACCGGTGACGTCGTACGCATCGCGCCGATCGGCAACCGCCCGTACGCCGGGGCCGTCCGCATCGCCGACTGACGCGAGCAGGTCCCCGGGGGGCGCGGGCGGGCGCGGGCGGGAGCGGGCAGCGAGAAACCCGGCCGCCGCCGGGCCGGGTTCTGCGGGTCCTGGGCCGGGAGGGGCCGGGTGCGCCACGATCGCGCGGCGCGCGGCTCAGATGAGCCGTCTGCGCGCCGCCCAGGCGACCGCCTCGATCGCGGTCGCGACGCCGATCCGGTCGCAGATCCCGCGCAGCCTGCGGCGTACGGTGCGTCCGCTGACGTCCAGGCGGCGGCCGACGCGATCGACGGTCACGCCCTTGGCCAGCTCCGCGAGCAGGACGAGATCGTCCTCGCTCAACCCGAGCAGTTGCGCCTCGGCCGAGCCGTCTTCACGCAGGGAATCAACCCTGGGAAATGCCATCGGAGCCCCCTTCACCCAACCCATGGAACTCAACGATGCCGACGAGAGGTGTACTTGCTGTCTAGTGCCCGCTCAGGAACGGTAAACGGCATAGAGAAAGGTCGTCAAGCGGGACAGACCCGTATAGTGTTCCGCAAGCGTTGACATAGAGGGCACTATGTGAACTACTCACGATATGTCGGTGCGATTACCTGTGCCCTCCGCCACCGCCTCGACGGACACGCGGAAGCGCCCCCCGGCCACGCCGGCCCCAGGTCGCGGTCGCGGGTCTTCGCGGGCATGCCGGGCAGACCGGGCGGCCTGAGCAGGCCGAGCGCGGGCCGAGCAGGCGGTCGGCAGGGTGGCCGACGGGTGGCCGGCGGGACGTACGGGCGGGGCCATCTCACGGACGGCATACACCGCCGGTGCGCCATACGCTCATTTCTCCGGAAAAGATGAGGTTTTCCGCACACTCTTCCCGCGAGCGTGTTGCGGGCCATCCGGCGGCCGGAGGAACGCGTGGCGGAAATCGCCGCACAATGCGACGGCGCGACGGCACTCTTCCGAACATTCGGTGACTATCTCGCGACGCCCCCGGAGCGGCGACCGACCCCGGAATCGCGACTTTCTTCTCCGGCATTTCGCCGCGCCGCGTCCCGGCACGGGACGCGGCGCGGCCACCGCGATCAGGAAACCGGCTTGACCAGCGGGAACAGAATGGTCTCGCGGATGTTCTTACCGGTGAAGGCCATGATCATGCGGTCGATGCCCACACCCACGCCCCCGGTCGGCGGCATGGCGTACTCCAGCGCGGTGAGGAAGTCCTCATCGAGCTGCATGGCCTCGGGGTCGCCGCCGGCGGCGAGCAGCGACTGCTCGGTGAGCCTGCGGCGCTGCTCGATCGGGTCGACCAGCTCGGAGTAGGCCGTGCCCAGCTCGGTGCCGAACCCGATGAGGTCCCACTTCTCGGTGAGCAGCGGGTTCTCGCGGTGCTGGCGGGTGAGCGGGGAGGTCTCCAGCGGGTAGTCCATCACGAACGTCGGCTGGACCAGGGTGTGCTCGACCAGCTCCTCGAAGATCTCCTGAACCAGCTTGCCCTGGCCCCACTTCGGGTCCCAGGAGATCTCACGCTTGTCGGCGTAGCGGCGGACCTGGTCGAGCGGGGTCTCGGGGGTGACCTCCTCGCCCAGGGCCTCGGACACCAGGCCGTACAGCGGCAGCCGCGGCCAGCTCTCCACGCCCAGGTCGATCTCCTGGCCCTTGTGCACCACCACGGTGGTGCCGAGCGCGGCCACCACCGCCTTCTGGTACATGCGCTGGGTCAGGTCGGCCATGTCGTTGTAGTCGAGGTAGGTGCCGTACGCCTCCAGCATGGTGAACTCCGGGTTGTGCGTGGAGTCGGCGCCCTCGTTGCGGAAGTTGCGGTTGATCTCGAAGACCTTGTCGATGCCGCCCACGACGAGCCGCTTGAGGTACAGCTCGATCGCGATCCGCAGGTAGAGCTCCATGTTGTAGGCGTTGATGTGGGTCTTGAACGGCCGGGCCGCCGCGCCGCCGTGGATCGGCTGCAGCATCGGCGTCTCGACCTCCAGGTACCCCTCCTCGTACCAGAAGTCGCGTACGGCGCGCACGGTCTCGCTGCGCAGCCGCGCCATGCGCCGCGCCTCGTCGTTGATGATCAGATCGACGTAGCGCTGACGCACCCGCGCCTCGGGGTCGGTCAGCCCGGCGTGCTTCTCGGGCAGCGGGCGCAGGCACTTGGAGGTGATCTGCCAGGAGTCGGCCATCACCGACAGCTCGCCGCGCCGCGAGGTGATCACCTCGCCCTCGACGCCGACGTGGTCGCCCAGGTCGACATCGCGCTTCCAGGCCGCCAGACGCTCCTCGCCGACCTTGTCCAGCGAGAGCATCACCTGGATGTCACCGGTGCCGTCGCGCAGGGTGGCGAAGCAGAGCTTGCCGCCGATCCGCGAGAGCATCACCCGCCCGGCGATGGCCACCCGCTCGCCGGTCGCGACGTCCGCTTCGAGGCCCTGGTGTTTGTCGCGGACCGCGGCGATGGTCGCGGTGCGCGGGAAGTTCACCGGGTAGGGATCGACGCCCTCGGCGCGAAGGCGGTCGAGCTTCTCCCGGCGCACACGCATCTGCTCCGGGACGTCCTCGGTCGGAGTCGTCAGGTCATCGGTCACCCGTAGAGTGTATTGCGTCGTGCCCGTGGCGACCGTCGCGCCGAACGCGGCCCGGCGGGCCGGCTCAGCCGGCGTTGCGGTTGTAGATCAGGCGCAGGCCGATCAGGGTCAGCCAGGGCTCGTGGACGTCCACCGAGCGGGCCTCGGCGGCGACCAGCGGGGCGTGGGTGCCGGTCGCCACCACGGTGACGTCGTCGGGATCGTCGGCCAGCTCGGCGGCCATGCGCTCCACGATGCCGTCCACCTGTCCGGCGAAGCCGTAGATGATGCCGCTCTGCAGGGCCTCGACCGTGTTCTTGGCGATCACCGAGCGGGGCCGGATCAGCTCCACCTTGTGCAACTGGGCGCCGGCGTTGGCCAGGGCATCGACCGAGATGCCGATGCCCGGGGCCGTGACCGCGCCGACGTACTCGCCCTTGGCGGAGACGGCGTCGAAGGAGATCGCGGTGCCGAAGTCGACGATCACGCACGGGCCGCCGAACAGGTGGATGGCCGCGAGCGCGTTCACGATGCGGTCGCTGCCGACCTCCTTGGGGTTGTCCATGCGCACCGGCACGCCGGTGCGCACGCCGGGCTCGACCACGACCGCGGGGACGTCGCCGTAGTAGCGGCGGCACATCTCGCGCATCTCGTTCAGCACCGACGGCACCGTCGAGCAGATGGCGATGCCGCTGATGTCGGCGTTCTTCAGCAACGGCGACTGCGCGAGCAGACCCTGCAGCACGACGGCGATCTCGTCGGCGGTGCGCCGGGCATCGGTGGCGATCCGCCAGTGCTCGATGACCTCATCGCCCTCGAACAGGCCGAGCACCGTGTGGGTGTTGCCGACGTCGATCGTGAGCAGCATCAAGTCCCCCGCAGATCCAGTGCGATGTCCAGTGCCGGCGCCGAGTGCGTTAGCGCTCCCACCGCAAGGTAGTCGACCCCGGTCGCGGCCACGTCACGGGCCGACTCCAGGCGCAGGCCACCGCTCGCCTCAAGGCGTGCCCTGCCGTCCACCATTCTCACCGCCCTCGCCATCTCCTCCACCGAGAAGTTGTCCAGCAGGATCTCCTCGGCGCCCTCGGCGAGCACCGGCTCGATCTGGTCGATGCGATCGACCTCAACCTCGATGGGCAGCCCGGGGAACGCCTGCCGCACGGCGCGGAACGCCGCCGCGACGCCACCGGCCGCCACCACGTGATTGTCCTTGATCAGAGCCGCATCCGACAGGGACATACGGTGATTAACTCCGCCGCCGCACCGGACGGCGTACTTTTCCAGCGCGCGCAGGCCCGGAAGGGTCTTGCGGCTGTCGCGGACGCGGGCGTTGGTGCCCTCCACTGCCTCGACCCAGCGGGCGGTGGCGGTGGCGATGCCGGACAGGTGGGTGAGCAGGTTCAGGGCCGTACGCTCGGCGGTGAGCAGGTCGCGGGCCGGGCCGGAGACGGTCATCAGCACGTCGCCCCGCGCCACCCGCTCGCCGTCCTTGACCCGGCGCGCGGCCGTGAGCCGGCCCTCCGACGCGTACGCGAACAGGCCCTCCGCGACCGCGAGCCCGGCCACCACCCCGTCGGCCCGCGCCACGACGTCGGCCACGGCCTCCCGGCCCTCGGGGATCGTGGCCAGGCTGGTCACGTCGCCCGCCTCCCAGACGTCCTCTGCCAGTGCCCGCGCGTACACCCCGACGACGTCGGCCGGGTCGAGACCGGCCTGGGTCAGCTCGTGCTCGACCTGCGGCGGCAGGGTGGTGCGGCGCTCTCCGTGCGGGCGGTACGTCATGGTCAGTCCCTCCTGTGACAGTGTGGCGTCGAGGTGGGCCAGCCACCTCGTGTCGTCGGCCTCGGGGTGGTCCTCGCGCCAGTGGGAGCCGCGGGTCTCCTCGCGCCGGGCAGCCGCGGCGACCAGCACCGTCGCCACGGTGAGCAGGTTGGTCGTCTCCCACGACTCGGTGCACGGCTCGACGGCGACCGGGGTCCAGCGGGCGTCCACCAGGGCGCGGGCCACCTCGCGCAGGCTCTCGCCGCTGCGCAGCACGCCCGCGCCGCGGCTCATCCAGCCCTGGATGCGGGGGCGGGCCCGCGGATCGACCAGCCCGGTGGGGCCGTCGGGCCGGACCGGCTCCCCGGGCGCGTGCTCGCTGCCGAGGATGTCGGCGGCGATCCGCTCGGCGAACACCAGCCCTTCGAGCAGCGAGTTGGACGCCAGCCGGTTGGCGCCGTGCACGCCGGTGCAGGCGACCTCGCCGCAGGCGTACAGGCCGGGCACGGTGGTACGCCCCCGCAGGTCGGTACGCACCCCGCCGCTCGCGTAGTGCGCGGCGGGCGCGACCGGGATGGGCTCGCGCGCCGGGTCGATGCCGTGCTCCCGGCAGACGGCGTAGATCGTGGGGAACCGGGTGCGCCACTTCTCCTCGCCGAAGTGCCGCCCGTCGAGGTAGACGTGCTCGGCGCCGGTCTCGCGCATCCGGCGGGTGATCGCCTTGGCCACGACGTCGCGGGGGGCGAGGTCGGCCAGTTCGTGCACGCCGCGCATGAACCGCTCGCCGGCGGCGTCGATCAGGACCGCGCCCTCGCCGCGTACGGCCTCGCTGATCAGCGGCTGCTGCCCGGTCGCGCCTCCGCCCAGCCACAGCACGGTGGGGTGGAACTGCACGAACTCCAGGTCGCGCACCTCGGCCCCGGCGCGCAGCGCGAGCGCGACCCCGTCGCCGGTGGACACGACCGGGTTGGTGGTGGAGGAGTAGATCTGGCCCATGCCGCCGGTGGCCAGCACGACCGCGTTGGCCCGCACCGCGCCCACGCCGTCGCGCGCGCCCTCGCCCATGACGTGCAGGGTGATGCCGGCGGCGCGGCCCTCGGCGTCCTTGAGCAGGTCCAGCACCAGCGCGTGCTCGATGATCTCGATGTGCGAGCGGCGCGCTGCCTCGACGAGCGCCCGCTGCACCTCGGCCCCGGTCGCGTCGCCCCCGGCGTGCACGATCCGGTTGCGCCGGTGCCCGCCCTCGCGGGTGAGCTGGAGCTCCCCTTCCGCGTCACGGTCGAAGCGCGCCCCGTGCGCCATCAGCCGGCGCAGCGCGCCCGGCCCCTCGGTGACCAGCGCCCGCACGGCGGGCACGTCGCACAGCCCCACCCCCGCGACCAGGGTGTCGCTCAGGTGCTCGGCGGCCGAGTCGCCCGGGTCCAGGACGGCGGCGATCCCGCCCTGGGCCCACTGGGTGGACCCCGCCGACAGGACGTCCTTGGTGACCACGAGCACCTTGGCCGCCGGAGCCAGCTCGGCGTACCGGAGAGCGGCGGTCAGCCCGGCGATGCCGGACCCGACGACCACCACATCGGCCCGCACGGCCCATCCGGGCGGCGGCGCGGTCAGACGCGAGGGGATGGTTGGGGCGCCCACAGGCCACCTCCCTGCCCGGAGGGGATCACCGGGCTAGATTTCGCCAATAAACGTCAACATGACGATAACCCCTCCCCAAACCCTCCCATTCCCGACCCCCCACCTAAAAGTCGGCGTGTGCCGTCTCGACTGCCTCCGGGCACGCCCGGGTCTTCTCGTACTCGGCGAGTGCCGGTAGACGCCGGCGACGGACGGGTCGTGTCCCTGCGCCTGCCGGTGGAACCGATCAGGGCGGGCTGGATCCGTCGGATGGCCTGCGGGGGCGGTGAGTTCTGCCGCGTCACGCCCCGGCCGCGGCGGAAGCGGTTCGCCCCGTGGCCTGCGCTCGATACCGCCCCGGTGTGGTGCCGAACTCCCTCTCGAAGGCGTGGGAGAGCGCGTACGGGCTGCCGTAGCCGACTCGGCCGGCGATGGTGGCCAGGGTTTCCTTGGTGTCGCGGAGCAGGGTGGCGGCAAGGATCACGCGCCACCAGGTGAGGTACGCCATCGGGGGACGGCCGACCAGGGAGGTGAACCGGCGCACCAGGGTGGCACGGGAGACGCCCGCCTCCGCGGCCAGACGATCGTTGCTCCACTGCGCGGCCGGATTCGAGTGCAGCGCCCGCAGGGCGGCGGCCGTCACCGGGTCGCCCAGTGCGCCGGGCCAGGACCCGCTGGTGGTCTCGCTCATCCATGCGCGGATCATGTAGACGAGGAGGAGGTCGAGCAGATTCGGGAGCGCCACGCAGGAGCCGGGCCGCACCTCGTCCAGCTCACCGGCGAGCAGGTCGATCGCGGAGCGGAGTTCGAGGTTGCCGCCTACTCGGCCGGGAAGGTGGACGACCTCGGGCAGCTCCGCCATCAGCGGGTGCATGCGGCTGCAGTCGAGCCAGTACTTGCCGCAGAGGATCTCCGTCCCGTCGCGGTCGGGCCGGGCTCCCGGCCCGGTCTCCGCGAGCCACTGCTCGAACGGCACCGACTTCTGCGCCGCGACCGCCGCATCGACGGAGGAATCGGCGATCACATGGCCGGTGCCATGAGGCAGCAGCACCGCGTCACCCACGCCGAGGGATACCAGGGCGCCGGAGTCGGTCCGTAGCCGGCAGGTGCCCTTCAGGACGACGTAGAAGCCCGCGCCGTCGTACGGGTCCAGCCGCGCGCACCAGCTCCCGCTCGTCCGCACCCGGTGGAACCACGGGTGCCCGAGGTGCACGGCGGAGATCGCGTCACTCACCACATCCATCGAGCCACACTATCTCCCGCAGCAAGCGTGAGACGGATTCGTATCTTATTGAGCTGAACACGCATTGAGAGGCTCGTTCGATCTTTCTTAGGGTCGAGCACATGACGAACGAGAACGAGCGTGCGCAGAGCATGGTGCTGGGGGATGTCGAGGTCATCCGGGTCGTCGAGTGGCACGAACCGTTCCTGCCCACCTCCGTCATGTTCCCGGGAGCCGGTGCCGATGTGTGGCAGGACAACGAGGACTGGCTGGCGCCGGATCACTGGGAGCCGGACGGCGACCTGGCGGTGCTCGCTCTGCAGAGCTGGGTGCTGCGCAGCGGTGGGCGGACCGTCCTGGTCGACACCGGCGCGGGCAACGGGCGCGAACGACCGGGCATGGGGCCGTTCCACCACTCTCGAAGTGATCTCCTCGGCCTCCTGGCGAGGGCCGGTGTTCGCCCGCAGGATGTGGATGTCGTCGTCAACACCCACCTCCACGTCGATCACGTCGGCTGGAACACCGTCGATGCGGACGGGCAGTGGGTACCGGCGTTCCCCAACGCCCAGTACCTCATTCCGGCCGCCGACGACTTCCATTACGGTCCGGACAACGCGTACGGGAATGGTGCGCATGAGGTGGACCGCCTGATCTACGAGGACAGCATCGCGCCCATCCACCAGGCCGGGCAGGCCGTGCTGTGGGACGGCCTCCACCGCATCGACGAACACCTCACCCTGGAGTCCGCGCCCGGCCACACTCCCGGCTCGTCCGTGCTGCGCCTCGCATCCGGGAGCGACCGGGCGGTCTTCGTCGGAGATCTGCTGCACAGCCCGGTGCAGGTTCTCGACCCCTGCTGCAACAGCAACGCCTGCCTGGACCCAGGACAAGCGGTGGCCAGCCGCCTGCGGATTCTCGGGCGGGCGGCCGATGAACGGGAGCTGCTCGTCCCCGCGCACTTCGGTGGTCCGGGCGTCGTGGAGGTCCGACGGGACGGGGATGGGTTCGCCCTCGGCCGGTGGGCGACAGCCGGCGCGAAGCAGAGTGCGTCCGCATTCGAGTGAGCCTCCCACCCCGCCCTCCCGGCCTGGAGGCCGTCCCTCATGACGCACACATCGACCGACCGGCCCGCAGCCAGAGCGAGCGGAGCCCTCGTCCCGGTGCTCGCCTTCATGGGCATCGTGGTCTCGGTGATGCAGATCCTGCTCGTCCCGGTGATCAAAGAACTGCCGCGACTGCTGGGCACCGAGCCGGACGACGCGACCTGGGTCATCACCTCGACCCTGCTCTCCGGCGCCGTCGCCACGCCGATCATGGGCCGCCTCGGCGACCTCCACGGCAAGCGCCGCATGCTGATCCTCAGCCTCGCGCTAATGGTCGCCGGCGCGCTCGTCAGCGCCGTCACCAGCGACCTGCTCACGATGATCGCAGGCCGAACCCTCCAGGGCTTCGCGATGAGCGCGATACCCCTCGGCATCGGCCTGATGCGCGACATACTCCCCCGCGAGAAGCTCGGCTCGGCGATGGCCCTGATGAGCTCCTCCATGGGCGTCGGCGGCAGCCTCGCCCTGCCCGCCGCGGCCCTGGTCGCCCAGCACACCGACTGGCACGCCCTCTTCTACGGCGCCGCCGGCCTCGGCGTCCTCTGCATCGCCCTCACCCTCCTCGTCGTCCCCGAGTCCCCGGTCCGCGCGCAGGGCACCTTCGACGTCCTCGGCGCGATCGGGCTGTCCGCCGGTCTCGTCCTCTTCCTGCTACCGGTCACCAAGGGCGGCGATTGGGGCTGGACCTCCGGCACCACCCTCGGACTGTTCGCCGCGGCGGCGGTCGTGCTCGTCCTGTGGGGCGTGATGGAAGTGCGTCTCAAGGCACCCTTGGTGGACCTGCGCACCACGACCCGCCCCGCGGTGCTCTTCACCAACCTCGCCTCGATCATGGTCGGCGCCTCGTTCCTGGTCGTCTCGCTGGTCCTCCCCCAACTGCTCCAACTGCCGAAGGGCACCGGCTACGGCCTCGGCCAGTCAATGGTGGTCGCGGGCCTGTGCATGGCGCCACTCGGCCTGACCATGATGCTCACGGCCCCCGTCCACGCCCGGCTGTCCGCGAAGCACGGCCCCAAGGTCACCCTGATCCTCGGCATGGTGATCATCGCGATCGGCTACGGCGCCGGCCTCGGCCTGATGAGCGCCCCCTGGCAGAGCCTCGTCATCACGTCGATCCTGGGCGTGGGCATCGGCCTCGCCTACTCCTCACTGCCTGCCCTGATCGTCGGCGCGGTCCCCGCCTCGGAGACGGGCTCGGCCAACGGTCTCAACACGTTGATGCGCTCGATCGGCTCCTCGGTCTCCAGCGCCGTCATCGGCATGGTCCTCGCCGGGACCGCGCACCATGTGAACGGCGTCACCGTCCCGACCGTGCACGGCTTCCGCGTTTCCTTCCTGATCGCGACGGGCGCGATGGCGATAGGCCTGTTCACAGCCCTCTGCCTGCCCCGGGCCCGCCCGCCAGGCCGGCCGCGGCACCGCGTCGGCGGCGAGGAGGACGCCAAACCGGAGCCGACCGAAAAGGTCCCCTGCGGGGCTTCCGCGGCCGGGTCCTGAACGCCGCCGACGGGGGAGGTCAGGCTGTGAGGGCGCCGTCTCCGCGGTGGGTGTCGCTGCCGGGGACGGGCTCGGCCGGGTCGGCGCCCAGTGCGATCACGCGGTTGGCGGAGTCCACGTGCACCACTCGGGGGCGGAAGGAGCGGGCCTCGGCGTCGTCCATCTGGCCGTACGCGATGATGATGACCAGGTCGCCGGGGTGGACGAGGTGGGCGGCGGCGCCGTTGACGCCGATCACGCCGCTGCCGCGCGGCCCGGTGATGGCGTACGTGACGAGGCGGGCGCCGTTGTCGATGTCCACGACGTGGACCTGCTCGCCGGGGAGGATGCCGGCGGCGTCCATGAGGTCTTCGTCGATGGTCAGCGAGCCCACGTAGTGCAGGTCGGCCTGGGTCACCGTGGCACGGTGGATCTTGCCCGTGAGCATGGTCCTGAGCATGTGTCACCTTTCGCCGGTCGCGCCGCCGGGGGGCGTGCACGCCGAATGTCGCCGAGGGTCACGTCAAGGTTAGGACCATGTTGTCGATGAGCCGGGTGCTGCCCACCCTGGCCGCGACCGCGAGCACGGCCTCGCCCACGTGGTCGTCGCCGACCTCGGCGAACGTGGCGGGGTCGGCCAGCACCAGGTAGTCCAGGGCGAGCGCGGGGGCCGCGGCGTCGAGCACCTCGCGGGCGGCGCGCCGGATGTCGGCGGGCGCGCGGTGCCGGGCGCCCTCGCGCAGCGCGCGCGACAGGGCGAGCGCGACCACGCGGTCCTCGGCCGACAGGTAGCGGTTGCGGCTGGACAGCGCCAGCCCGTCGGGCTCGCGGACGGTGGGGCCGGCGACGATCTCGACCGGGACGTCGAGGTCGAGCACCATGCGGCGGATCAGGGCGAGCTGCTGGGCGTCCTTCTGGCCGAAGACCGCGACGTCGGGGCGTACCAGGTTGAACAGCTTGAGCACCACGGTGAGCACGCCGTCGAAGTGGCCGGGCCGGAACGCGCCCTCCACGATGGCGCCCATCTCGCCGGCGGAGACCGACACCTGGCGGTCTGGCCGGTACATCACCTCATCGGAGGGAGCGAAGACGATGCCGACGCCTTCGGCCGCGCACACCTCCAGGTCGGCGTCAAATGTCCGCGGATAACGCGAAAAATCCTCATTCGGGGAGAACTGCAGGGGGTTCACGAAGATGCTGACCGCCACGTGGTCCGCCCGCTCCCGCGCCAGCCGGATCAGCGAGCGGTGCCCCTCGTGCAGCGCCCCCATCGTGGGCACCAGTGCCAGCCTCCCGGCCCCGCCCAGGGCCGTACGGGCCTCCTGGAGCCCGGCCCGGTCGTGCGCGACCACTACGTCCATATGTTGCCTCCCAGGGCGTCCAGCAGGCGTTCGGCGGCCTCCGGCTTGAGCAGGCCGGCGGCCAGGGCACGGTCGGCGGTCAGGCGGGCCAGCGCGATGTAGGCGTCGGCCGCCTCGGGCGCGGCGAGGATGAGGGCGTCCACGTGCTTGCGCACGGTGCCGGCGTCGCCGCGTACGACCGGGCCGGTGAGGCCGGCGATGCCGAGCCGCAGCACGTTGTCCAGGGCCGCGCCGAGCAGCGGGCCGAGCATGCGGCCCGGGTGCTCCACGCCGATGCGCTCCAGCAGCTCGGAGGACTCGGCGACCAGCGTGACCATGTGGTTGGCCGCCCCGGCGAGCGCGGCGTGGTAGAGCGCGCGGTCGGACTCGGCGATCCACACCGGCTCGCCGCCCATCTCGATCACCAGGGCCTCGGCGACCGGGCGCAGCGGGTCGGGCGCGGTCACGCCGAACGAGCAGCCGGACAGGCGGCGCAGGTCGTCCTCGCGGCCGGTGAAGGTCATCACCGGGTGCAGCGCGAGCGGCAGCGCGCCCGCGTGGGCCGCCGGGTCGAGCACGCTCAGCCCGTACGCCCCGCTGGTGTGGGCGAGCAGCTTGCCCTTCAGGTCCACGCCGGTCGCGGCGAGCCCGGAGACCAGGCCCGGCAGCACGTCGTCGGGGACGGTGAGGAGCACGAGCTGCGCCTCGCGTACCACGTCCTCCGGCGACACCGGCGTGACGCCGAGCCGGTCGGCCGCCCTGCGCTGGGAGTCGTCGGAGACACCGCTGGCGGCCACCACCCGGTGGCCCGCGCCCGCGAGCGCCGCGCCCAGCACCGACCCGACGCGTCCCGCGCCGAGCACCCCCACGGCCAGCCGTGCCGGACGATCACTAGCGTCCATGTCGTCCCGTCCTGTTCGACACGCCGGGCGCCCCCACCTCCCGGCGCCCCGCTTCGGTGCCCAGGGTAACGGGAGCGGTTCGGCGCCAACGCGCGGCACGCTCTCCACGGACCTCGCCCGGCCTCCTGGGCCGTGGTTTCCGGTTTCTTGCCCAACCCTGTACCCGGCCAGCGATAACGACATAAGGGATAAGGGCAGACATACGGTACGCCCCTTGAACCGGGGTGGCCCATATACATCCGTACGAGCAGAAGGAGGCCGACTCGCAGAGCGAAGACAACGCAGTTGCGGAGAACCTCTTTCAGCCGGCCACCGTGCTCGCTCTCCGGGAACACCACGCATGAGGAAGCGGGCGTTCATGGCCTCGGGTGGAACTGGTTCAAGCAGCGGGCGCCGAGCCCCGTGTGGGGGCCCGGCGCCCGTTCTCGCGTCTTCCGGCCTCGCCGGCCGCGGGTCTGAATCCCTTTACCCCTCTCCAGGGGCGGGAGCGCGCCGTGCGTCGGATGGGCCTTGCGCGGCCGGCCATCCGCCGACTGACCGGCCACGGACGACAGCGAGTCCGTCACCGAGCGGCTTCCGCCCCGAGCCGCGGCGCGAAGCCGGAGACGCGGGTCCACTGGCCCGCGGACCGGGTGCGCGCGAGAGGTGCGGCGAGTCCGCGGACACTGGTTCAGTGGTGGCTCAGTTCAGTGGTGGCTCAGTTCACCGGTGGCCTGGTGATGGCCCCGGTGACGGCCCCAGTGGTGGCCTGGTGGTGGCTCAGTGGTGGGCCGCCACGGCGCCGCCCTTGCAGCCCGCGATGGCGCCGCCGATCACCGCGACCGCGTTGCCGCAGACGTTGATCGGGGCGACGATCGGGACGACCACCTGGTTGCCGGACAGGACCCCGCCGATTCCGCTGGTGACGATGTCGGCGTGGGCGGCGGCGGGGGCGGCCAGGCCGACGATGCCTGCGACGGCGAAGGTGACGCCGAGCTTCTTGAGCACGAGGGTTCCTTTCGTTCCTGGGGCGCACGCGGGGGCGCGTCGCCGCACATGCTTTCGGTGCGCAGCCGAAGGCTCGATCCCTCCGGCACGCCGTGCCACCGGAAGCCCGGGCCTTCCGGCACGCCAGGCAACGTTAGCGCAAAGAGACGACAGTGTGTAGCTATATGATGACCGTACGTGTCATCGTTGCGCCATGACCATCTGGCTCAACGGTGAAGGCCCCGCGGACGCCGGGGATATAGCGTCAACAGGCGTGTGGCCAACCTGGCGCGCCGCCATGGAGCGGGCTCTTTACGGCGAGGGCGGGTTCTACCTCCGCGAGCGGCCCTCACGCCATTTCCGCACGTCCGTCAGCGCCTCGCCGATCTTCGCCGAGGCGGTGCTGACGATATTGGCCGACGTGGACGCCAGGCTCGGCCGGCCGTCCCGGATCGATCTGGTGGACGTCGGCGCGGGCGAGGGCACGCTGGTGCGCCACGTGCTCGACCTCGCGCCCCCGTCGCTGGCGGCGCGGCTGGCGATCACGGCCGTGGACCTCGCCGACCGGCCGCCCGGCCTGCCCGAGGCGATCACCTGGGCCGCGGCGCCGCCCGGCTCGATCACCGGCCTGGTGATCGCCAACGAGTGGCTGGACAACGTGCCGCTCGACTTCGCCGAGCAGACGGCCGACGGGCCCCGCCTGGTGCTGGTCGATCCGGCGACCGGCGAGGAACGCCTCGGCCCGCCGCCCGAGCCCGCCGACGCCGAGTGGCTGGAGCGCTGGTGGCCGCTGCCCGCGGTGGGCCTGCGGGCCGAGATCGGCCGATCGCGGGACGAGGCGTGGGCGGGGGTGGTGACCCGGATCGTCCGGGGCCGGGCGATAGCGATTGATTATGCACACCCTGTGGATAACCGCCCGCTCTGTGGCACTCTCACCGGCTACCGCGACGGGTCGGTCGTACCGCCCATTCCCGATGGAACCTGCGATATCACCGCGCACGTCGCGCTCGACGCGTGCGCGGCGGCGGCCGAGCGGGCCCGCGGGTTTTCCACAGCCTCGACCACGCTGACCACCCAGCGCGAGGCGCTGCGCGCGCTCGGGATGACCGGCGCCCGCCCCCTGCTGGCGCTGGCGCACACCGACCCGCGCACGTACCTGCGGGCCCTGGCGCGCTCCTCCCAGGAGGCCGAGCTGATCGATCCGGGCGGCCTGGGGAGCTTCGGCTGGCTGTCGCAGGACATCGAGCTGTGAAAACGCCACGGTAGGACCACGCGATAGCCTGGATTGCGTAAGAGGCAGTTCAGAGAGAGTGGCTTACCCGTGGACATCGAGCAGACGGCGCTGCCCGGTATAGGGCTGAAACACGAGTTCACCACCCGGTCGGGCAGGCGCATCGGGATCGTCAGCCACCGCACCGGACGCCGTGATCTGGTGATCTACGACCCCTCCGACCCCGACCGGGTCTGCGACGCCGTCCAGCTCAACGACGAGGAGGCCGACGCCCTGGTCGAGCTGCTGGGCGCGCCCCGCATCGTGCAGCGGCTCAACGAGCTGCACGCGCAGGTGGCCGGCCTGGTCAGCCTCCAGCTTCCGATCACGGCCGGCTCGCCGTACGCGGGCCGGCCCATGGGCGACGCGCGCGTGCGCACCCGTACGGGCGCCTCGATCGTCGCCGTGGTGCGCGGGGGCCAGGTGATCGCCAGCCCCACGCCCGACTTCGTCCTGGCCCCCGGCGACGTCGTGGTCGTCGTCGGCGGCGAGGAGAGCACGTCCGCCGTGGCCGAGATCCTGGCCGACGGATAGGGCGCGCATTGCACGAGACGGCGATACTGTTCCTGGAACTCGGCGGTGTGGTCCTCGGCCTCGGCGTGCTCGGCGCGCTGGCGCTGCGGGCCGGCATCTCCCCCATCCCCCTCTACCTGATAGCCGGGCTCGCCTTCGGGCAGGGCGGCCTGCTGCCGCTGGCCACCAGCGAGGAGTTCATCTCGGTCGGCGCCGAGCTGGGCGTGATCCTGCTGCTGCTCACGCTGGGCCTGGAGTACAACGCGGACGAGCTGGTCGGCAGCCTGCGCGGCAACGCGCGCGCCGGCATCGTGGACCTGGTGCTCAACGCGGCGCCCGGGGCCGCCTGCGCGCTGATGCTGGGCTGGGGCCCGGTGGCGGCGGTGGCCATGGCCGGCGTCACGTACGCGACCTCCTCCGGCATCACCGCGAAGGTGCTGTCGGACCTCGGCTGGATCGGCAACCGCGAGACCCCGGTGGTGCTCTCGCTGCTGGTCTTCGAGGACCTGACCATGGCCCTCTACCTGCCCATCCTCACCGCCCTGCTGGCCGGGCTGAGCCTGCTCAGCGGTGCCCTGACGGTGGCCATCGCGCTGGCCACGGTCACCGTGGTGCTGGTGGTCGCGCTGCGCTTCGGCAAGTACATCGAGGCGTTCGTGGCCAGCCCCAACTCCGAGGTCCTGCTGCTGAAGGTGATCGGCCTGGCCATGCTGGTGGCCGGGGCCGCCCAGCAGCTCCAGGTCTCGGCCGCGGTGGGCGCGTTCCTGGTCGGCATCGCGCTGTCCGGCGAGCTGGCCGAGGACGCCCGTGCCCTGCTCACCCCGATCCGCGACCTGTTCGCCGCGGTCTTCTTCGTCTTCTTCGGCCTGCAGACCGACCCCGGCGCGATCCCGCCGGTCGCCGGCCTGGCCGTGCTGCTCGCCGTGGTCAGCATGGCCACCAAGCTGCTCACCGGCATCTACGCCGCCAAGCGCGCGGGCATCGGCCGCGCGGGCCGCACCCGGGCCGGCATCGCGCTGATCCCCCGCGGCGAGTTCAACATCGTCATCGCCGGACTGGCCGTGGGCGCCGGTGCCCACCCCGACCTCGGCCCGCTGGCCGCCACGTACGTCCTCATCCTCGCGGCCTTCGGCCCGCTGGCCGCCCGGGTGGCCTCCAGCCCGCCGTTCAGCCGCCTCGGCGAGGTCCTGCGGGGCGCCTTCGCCGGGCTGCGCCGCCGCCCGGACGTCACGGCCGCCCAGCCGGAGCCCGAGGCGTCCAAGGACGGCTAGACGGTCACCTGGAGCGCGCTGAGCCCCCGGATCACGTAGCCGGGCTTCCACGTGGGAGCCTCGGCCAGGGTGAGCCCGGGGGCCGCGCGAAGGAGCGCGGCGAAGGACTCGGCCAGCTCGATCCGGGCGAGCGGGGCGCCCAGGCAGAAGTGGATGCCGGCGCCGAAGGAGATGTGCGGGTTGTCGCGGCGGCCGACGTCGAGGCGGGCGGGGGCGTCGAAGACCGCCTCGTCGCGATTGGCCGAGCCGAACAGCAGGGCGACCTCCACGCCCCGGGGGATCTCCACGCCGTGGACCGTGATGGGCTCCAGGACCCAGCGCTCGAACATCTGCAGCGGGGTGTCGTAGCGCATCAGCTCCTCCACCGCCGTCGGCAGCAGCGAGAGGTCGGCGCGCAGCCGGGCCAGCTCGTCCGGGTTGCGGAACAGGGACCACCAGCCGTTGCCGGTCACGTTGACCGTGGCCTCGTGGCCCGCGTTCAGCAGCAGGACGCAGGTGCCGATCAGCTCGTCCTCGGTGAGCCGGTCGCCCTCGTCCACCACCTGGGCGAGGGCGCTGATCAGGTCGTCACCGGGCGCCTCGCGGCGGGCGCGGGACAGCTCGCGCAGGTAGGCGGAGAACTCCTCCGCCGCCCGTACGGCCGTGTGCTGGGCCTCCAGCGACGGGTTCAGCTCGTACATGCCGCAGATGTCCGCCGACCAGGGGCGCAGGAGGTGCCGGTCGGCCTCGGGGATGCCCAGCATCTCGGCGATCACGAGCACCGGAAGGGGCTCGGCGACCTCGGCGATGAGGTCGCCGCCGCCCCGTTCCACCAGGCCCTCGGCCAGTTCCGTGGCGACCTTCCTGATCCGGGGGCGCAGCGACTCGACCATGCGCGGCGTGAACGCCTTGGACACCAGACGCCGCAGCCGCGTGTGCACCGGCGGCTCGACGTCCAGCATCCCGGCCCTGATCACCCGCCAGAACGGCGCCTGGAACTCCGGCTCCGGCTCCCGGCCGAACTCCTCGTGGGTGGCCACGTGCAGGTAGGAGCGGCCGAGCCTGCGGTCACGGAGCAGGGCGTTGACGTCCGCGTGGCGGGCGACCAGCCACTGCCCCGTGGGCTCGAAGAAGGTCACCGGGGAGGTGGCGCGCAGCTCCGCGTACACGTCGTACGGGTGCGCCACGAAATCCGGATTCCAGGGATCGAAT
Organism: Thermocatellispora tengchongensis; assembly: GCF_014202315.1. Lineage (GTDB taxonomy): Bacteria > Actinomycetota > Actinomycetes > Streptosporangiales > Streptosporangiaceae > Thermocatellispora > Thermocatellispora tengchongensis. Next base: position 41,763 of record NZ_JACHGN010000040.1, read on the forward strand.
CGCACTATGTCATGCTACGGGGTCGTTCTTTGCCTCCTCCTGGTAGCGGCCGTGCAGGGCCACCGCGTCCTGCTTGCCGGCGCGGCTGCGGGCGCGGATGTTGAGCAGTTCCACCACGACCGAGAACGCCATCGCGAAGTAGATGTAGCCCTTGGGGATGTGCTGGTCGAAGCCCTCGGCCATGAGCATCACGCCGATCAGCACCAGGAACGCCAGCGCCAGCATCTTGATGCTCGGGTGGCTGTCCACGAACCGGCTGATCGGGCCGGAGGCGAACAGCATCACCGCGACCGCGACGACGACGGCGGCGATCATCACGCCGATCTCGTCCACCATGCCGACCGCCGTGATCACCGAGTCGAGCGAGAACACGATGTCGAGCACCATGATCTGGATGATCACCGCGGTGAACGAGGCGGCCACCTTGCCGCCCGCGTGGCCCGACTTGCCCTCCAGGCTGTCGCCGATCTCGAAGGTGCTCTTGCCGAGCAGGAACAGCCCGCCCAGGATCAGGATCAGGTCGCGTCCGGATATCTCCTGCCCGAACACTTCGAACAGGGGCTCGGTGAGCCGAACCACCCACGACAGCGCGAAAAGCAGCACCAGCCGACTGACCAGCGCGGCGGCGAGGCCGAGCACCCGGGCCCGGTCGCGCTGTTCGGGGGGCAGCTTCCCGGCCAGGATCGAAATGAAGATGATGTTGTCGATCCCTAGGACGATCTCCAGCGCCACCAGCGTGAGGAATCCGATCCATATCTGCGGATCGGCCAGCCACTCCATCGGGTCATACCTCCGGCCCGTTGTCTGCGGTCTGTGTACCTTCCGCGACCGCCCTGCTCCCATGGGTGTCGCCCGGCGCCGATACGCGATCCGGGGGATCGGCGCGACTCTCGCCGATCTCCCGGAGCCCCGGATCTCGGCCCGGCTCCCTCCCTGGGCAGGCGGGATGGGGTCGAAGAAGGTTCACTTTGCGGGTTCTTTCAGCGCCCAACGCCTTCGCCTGAAGAAAAGTTCGCCGGTTACCGATTTGCGATCGACGCGGGGGGCCGGGTTATAGTGCTGGCCAAGGTCATGAGCGCCAGCGCCAAGCCCCGGCTCGCTGGCCGGCAACCCTCGCGTCCGCGGCGGGGTGCCCCGGGTGAGGACCTGGTCCGGCGCGACCGCGCCGGGCAAGCGCGGGCTCGTGCCTCATCGCCATGGCGTGGGTCCGACGACCCACGAAGGAGGCCAGGCGATGTCCGTTCTCAGCATTCTCGCCCCGGCGCACGAGGCCCGGCACGAGGCTCGGCCCGAGGCCCGGCCTGAGGTCCAGCCCCAGGTTCGGGCCGGCGCTCAGCCCCAGGCTCCGGCCGGGGCCCAGGCCGAGGTCCCGGAGGCTCCGACCGGCGCCCAGGCCGCAGCTCGATCCGGGGCTCGATCCGGGGCTCAGCCCGGGGCTCGGCCCGGGGTTCCGGCCGGTGGTCGCGCGCTGCCGGCGGTGCTCGGCGCCGACCTTGAGGTCCCGGTGCGCGGGGGCCGGCTGGTGCCGTACGCGAACTTCGACTACGCGGCCAGCGCGCCCTGTCTGGCCGCGGCGCAGGAGGCCGTGGCGGCGGCGCTGCCGGCCTACTCCAGCGTGCACCGCGGGGCCGGCTACGCCTCCCAGCTCACCACCGCCCGTTACGAGCAGGCCCGGCACACCGTACGCGCGTTCGCCGGCGCCCGTCCGGGCGACGCGGTGGTGTTCACCCGCAACACCACCGACGCCACCAACCTGCTGGCCCGCTGCCTGCCCGAGGGCACGACCGTGGTGGTGTTCGACACCGAGCACCACGCCTCGCTGCTGCCCTGGCCCCGCGCCGTGCGCCTGGCGCCGCCCGCCTTCCCCGGCGAGGCCGTACGCGCCGCCGACGACGCCCTCGCCGGGATCGAGGGGCCCGCGCTGCTCGTGGTCACCGCGGCGTCCAACGTCACCGGCGAGCTGTGGCCGATCGCCGCGCTCGCGCACATCGCGCACCGCCACGGCGCGCGCATCCTGGTGGACGCCGCCCAGCTCGCCCCGCACCGCGGGCTCAACCTCGCCGCGCTCGACCTGGACTACGTGGCGTTCTCCGGGCACAAGCTGTACGCCCCCTTCGGCGCGGGCGCGCTGATCGGACGGCCCGACTGGCTGGCGGCGGCCGAGCCGTACCTGCGCGGCGGCGGCGCCTCCCGCGACGTGGCCGAGGCCGACGCCCCGCAGTGGAGCGAGGACCCCGAGCAGCGGCACGAGGCGGGCACGCCCAACGTGCTGGGCGCCATCGCGCTGGCTGCCGCGTGCGAGGCCCTGTCGGCCACCGGGTGGACCCCGCTGGTACGCCGTGAGGAGCGGCTGCTCGCCCGGCTGCGCGCCGGGCTGGCGAGCGTGCCGGGCCTGCGCGAGCTGTCGCTGTGGGGGCCGGACCACCCACGGGTGGGCATCGTGTCGTTCACGCTGGCCGGGTGGACGGCCCGCGAGGTGGCCGAAGCCCTGTCCGCGGAGTACGGCATCGGGGTGCGCGACGGCCGGTTCTGCGCCCACCCGTTCGTCCGCCACCTGCTGGGCGACGGCGACTGCGCGTCCGGCACCGGCGGAGCCGTACGGGCGTCCATCGGCCTGGGCACCACCGAGGAGCACGTGGACCGCCTGACCGCCGCGCTGCGCGAGCTCGCCGGGCGGCGCTGACGGGGGGCTGACAGCGGGCGCGACGGGGAGCATTGCCACCTGCCCGCGACGTGGCAGCATGAGGCATATGAGCACCGAGCAGGAGCGGGGCACCACCGAGCGGATCGTGGGCATGGGGGCCGGCGCGAAGGAGCTGGCCACCGAGGACATGGTCCTCAACATCGGCCCGCAGCACCCGTCCACCCACGGCGTGCTGCGGCTGCGGCTCACGCTCGACGGCGAGCGGATCAGCTCCGCCGAGCCGATCGTGGGCTACATGCACCGCGGCGCCGAGAAGCTGTTCGAGGTGCGCGACTACCGGCAGATCATCGTGCTGGCCAACCGGCACGACTGGCTGTCGGCGTTCGCCAACGAGCTGGGCGTGGTGATCGCGGTCGAACGCCTGCTGGGCATGGAGGTGCCGGTGCGCGCGGTGTGGGCGCGCACCCTGCTGGCCGAGCTGAACCGGGTGCTCAACCACCTGATGTTCCTCGGCTCCTACCCGCTGGAGCTGGGGGCGATGACCCCGATCTTCTACTCCTTCAGCGAGCGCGAGCGGCTCCAGGCGGTGATGGAGGAGATCTCCGGCGGCCGGATGCACTACATGTTCAACCGGGTGGGCGGGCTGAAGGAGGAGCTGCCGCTGGGCTGGCTCGACCGCGCGAGCCAGGCCGTCGCCGGAGTGCGGGCCCGGCTGCCGCAGATCGAGGACCTGATGTTCGGCAACGACATCTTCCTGGCCCGCACCCGCGGCGTGGGCGTGCTCGACCACGAGACGATCATGCAGTACGGCGTGAGCGGCCCCATCGCCCGCGCGTCCGGCGTGGACATGGACCTGCGCCGCGACGAGCCGTACCTCGCCTACGGCGAACTGCCGGTCAAGGTCGTCACCCGTACGGCCGGCGACTGCCTGGCCCGGTTCGAGGTGCTGATGGGCCAGGTCAAGGTCTCCCTCGACCTCGCCGACGCGTGCATCGAGCGGCTGCGCGGGCTGCCGCAGGGCCCGATCAACCAGCGCCTGCCCAAGGTGCTGAAGGTGCCCGAGGGCCACACCTACGCCTGGACCGAGAACCCGCTCGGCATCAACGGCTACTACCTCGTCTCACGCGGCGAGAAGACCCCGTGGCGGCTCAAGCTGCGCTCGGCGTCGTACAACAACATCCAGGTGCTGCGCGAGATCCTGCCCGGCCACCTCGTCGCCGACATGATCGCGATCCTGGGCTCGATGTTCTTCGTGGTGGGCGACATCGACAAGTGATCGGAAAGCAGCGGCGCGCGCTCAGTGCCGGTCGGCCTCGTCCTTGTCCTCCGGGACCCGGCAGCAGAACTCCAGGTACAACGCCGCGCAGATCAGCAGCACGCAGGAGATGAACGACCCGCCCGCGATGAAGAAGTCGCGCTGCGGGGTGTCCTGGTCCAGCCGCTCCATCACGTACAGCACGAAGCCGGCGAACACCCCCGCGAACACCGCGCCCGCGTACGACGACGCCTTGGCCAGCGCCGCCAGCCGGGCCACGGCCAGCGGTTCGACCGGTTTGGTGTTGCCGCGGCGCTCGATCCTGGCCTTGGTCATCCAGCCGCTGTAGCCCTCGCCGAGCGCGAGCAGCAGCACGGTCGGGATCGCGGTCCACGGGAGGGTCGGCAGGTCGCTGTAGAACGGGTTGAGCAGGACCCAGGTCAGCGCGGCGACCACGACGACGATGGCGATGAGCACCACCGGGCGGGTGGCCTTCACATCGGCACCTGGAGGCGGCGCTCGGGGCACCGGCGTACCTTCTGGTCGGCGACCCCGGCGAGCAGGTCGCGCACCCGGCCCCGGCCGGGCAGCTCGGCCTCGGGATCGGCGTCGGCCCACGGGACCAGCACGAAGGCCCGCTCATGGGCCCGCGGATGGGGCAAGGTCAGCTCCTCGTCGTCCACCACCAGGTCGCCGACCGCGATCAGGTCGACGTCGAGCGTGCGCGGCCCCCAGCGCTCGCCGCGCTCGCGGCCGAACGCGTCCTCCACGTTCAGCGCCCGCTCCAGCAGCGCGTGCGGCTCCAGAGCGGTCTCGGCGATCACCACGGCGTTGAGGTACGGCCCCTGCTCCGGCCCGCCGACCGGCTCGGTCTCGTAGACCGGCGACACCGCGACGAACTCCAGGCCCGGCGCGTCGAACAGCGCGTCGATCGCCCCTTGCAGGGTGTCGAACCGGCGCCCCAGGTTGCTGCCAAGTGCGAGCACGGCCCTCATCCGCGCCTCCTCGTGATCGTCACCACGACGTCGTCGAAGGGCAGCGGGATGGGGGCCCCGGGCTTGTGCACGCTCACCTCGACCTCCGTCACCCGCTCCTCGGCCAGGCAGACGTCGGCCAGGCGCTGCGCCAGGGTCTCGATCAGGCGCACCGGCTCGCCCTCGACCACCCGGGCCAGCCGGGCGGCGAGGGTGCCGTAGTCGACGGTCTCGGCCAGGTCGTCACCCGCGGCGGCGGCTCTGGTGTCGAGGCGCAGCGTGACGTCCACCACGAACTCCTGGCCCAGCTCCCGCTCGGCCGGCAGCACACCGTGGAAGCCCCGCGCGCGCAGCCCGGACAGGGTGATCCGATCCGGTTCGGCCGCGGTCGGTGTCACGCCGGCTCCTCCTCGTCCTCGTCGTCGTCGTTGCCCGGCAGGACCGGCGAGCCGTGGTACATCCACAGCCGCCACCCCTCGGGCGTCCGCACGAAGGTGTTGCTCGCCACCACCTTCCCCGCGGCGAAGCTGTCATCACCCGCCTCGCCCGCGGTGAGGATGTTCTCGGCGCAGGTCAGCACCGCGACGTCGCCGAACACGGTGACGTTGACGTCGGTCAGCACGAACTGGATGTAGGGCGTGTTGGCCATGATCAGCGCCCAGGACCGCAGCACCTCGGCCCGCCCGGTGAGCATCGGCCAGCCCGGATGGACGCAGTTCACCCGCATGTGCTCGGAGTCGACCGCCCAGATGTCGGTCATCTTGTCGAGGTCGGCCTCCTCGATGGCGGTGTAGAACGCCTGGTTGACCGTCTCGACGGCCACCGTGTCGACGCTCATCGCTCTCCTCCACGCATCGCCATCGGGATCATCGGACGCCCCCGCCGGTCCAGGCCGCCGCCACGCGCACCGCGTCGGCGTTGGGGCCGACGTGATGCACGCGTACGCACCACGCCCCCGCCGCCGCGGCCAGGGCCGTCACCGCCGTGGTGGCGTCGTCGCACTTGTGGAACGGGCGCGGGTGGCCGTCGGGGCCGGCCAGCAGCCGGCCCAGGAACCGCTTGCGGGAGGCGCCGATGAGCAGCGGGTAGCCCAGCTCGGCCAGCTTGCCCAGCCCGGCCAGCACCTTCCAGTTGTGCTCGGCGTTCTTGGCGAAGCCGAGGCCGGGGTCGAGCACGATCTGCTCCGGCGCCACGCCCTCGGTCAGCACGAGATCGACCCGCTTGGCCAGCTCCTCGCGCACCTCGGTCACCACGTCGGAGTAGACCGCGCGGCTCTCCATGTCGTGGCTGTGGCCGCGCCAGTGCATCACGACGTACGGCACGCGGGCGGCGGCCACCACGCGGGGCATCGCCGGGTCGGCCAGCCCGCCGCTGACGTCGTTGACCAGCTTGGCGCCCACCTCGACCGCCGCCTGAGCGACCTCGGCCCGCATGGTATCGACGCTGACCGTCACCCCCTCGCGGGTCAGCGCCGCGATGACCGGGGTCACCCGGGCCAGCTCCTCCTCCAGCGACACCCTGGCCGCGCCCGGACGGGTGGACTCGCCGCCGACGTCCACGATGTCGGCGCCTTGGCGCACCAGTTCCAGGCCGTGCCGGATCGCGGCGTCCTCGTCGAACCACTGCCCGCCGTCCGAGAAGGAGTCGGGCGTGACGTTGACCACGCCCATCACAAGGCACCGCTCCTCGACGGGCATCTGCGGCACACTCCACGTGGTCATGCCGACAAGCCTAGGTCGTGCCCGGCACTCTTCGGCGCGGTGGGCCCGCTCGGGAAATAACGAATCGACGAGCCCGATGTCACGCCCCGGCGAACCCCCGCCGACCCCCTGCCGGCCCGCGCTCCAAACCCGCCCAGACGCACAAGCCTCAACAGCCTCAGAGCCTCAAGAGCCTCGAACGACCTCAAGCGACCTCATGCGACCTCGAATGACCTCAAGCGACCTCGAACGACCTCAGCGGCCGAGGATCAGCGACATCGCCTCGGCGCGCGTCTTGTCGCTGCTGCGGAAGTCGCCGCGTACGGCCGAGGTGATGGTCTTGGCGCCGGGCTTGCGCACGCCGCGCATGGTCATGCACAGGTGCTCGCACTCCACGACCACGATCACGCCGCGGGGCTCCAGCACCTCCATCAGCGCGTCGGCGATCTGGGACGTCATCCGCTCCTGCACCTGCGGGCGGCGCGCGTAGACGTCCACCAGCCTGGCCAGCTTGGACAGGCCGGTGATCTGGCCCTTGTCGTTGGGGATGTAGCCGACGTGCGCCACCCCGTGGAAGGGCACGAGGTGGTGCTCGCAGGTCGAGTAGACCTCGATGTCGCGCACGAGCACCATCTCGTCGTGGTCGGCGTCGAACACCGTGGTCAGCACGTCGGTGGGCTTCTGCCCCAGACCGGCGAACTGCTCGGCGTACGCGCGGGCGACCCGGCTCGGGGTGTCGAGCAGGCCGTCGCGGTCGGGGTCCTCACCGATGGCGATGAGGATCTCGCGTACGGCCCGCTCGATCCGAGGCGTGTCGACCTTCAGGTGACCGGTCGGGGTGGAACCGTCGTCAATGGGGAAACTCACACTTACACACCGTCTCGCGGGATGACGTCCTTCGGCTCGCCGAGCCCGGTGCCGGCGGGCAGCGCGCCGTTGCCGTTGCCCTGCTCCTTGCGGGTCAGCACCGGCGGGCGGTCGGAGGGCAGCCGCTTGCCGTAACCGGAGTAGGACGGACGGTGCTCCTTGACGACCACGGGGGCGAAGATCTGGAGCACCTGCTCGCGGGAGAGGGTCTCCTTCTCCATGAGCTCCAGGACCAGGTTGTCCAGCACGTCGCGGTACTCGACCAGGATCTCCCACGCGGTGTCGTGGGCGGTCTCGATCAGGCGCCGGACCTCCTCGTCGATCGTGGAGGCGATCTTCTCGGAGTAGTCGCGCTCGTGGCCCATCTCGCGACCGAGGAAGACCTCGCCGTTGCCGCTGCCGAACTTACGGGCGCCGAGCTGCTCGCTCATGCCGTACTCGGTCACCATGCGGCGGGCGATGGAGGTGGCCTTCTCGATGTCGTTGGCGGCGCCGGTGGTGGGCTCGTGGAAGACGAGCTCCTCCGCGGTGCGGCCGCCCAGCAGCATCGCGAGCTGGTCCATCATCTCGGAGCGGGTGGCGAGGAACTTGTCCTCCATCGGCAGCGTCATCGTGTAGCCGAGCGCCCGCCCGCGGGACAGGATGGTGATCTTGTGCACCGGGTCGGAGTTGGGCAGCGCGTGCGCCACCAGGGCGTGACCGCCCTCGTGGTACGCGATAATCTTCTTCTCCTGGTCGGACATGACCCGGGTCTTGCGCTCCGGACCCGCCATCACCCGGTCGATGGACTCCTCCAGGACCTCCATCGTGATCAGCTTCTGGTCGGCGCGCGCGGTGAGCAGCGCGGCCTCGTTGATCACGTTGGCGAGGTCGGCGCCGGTGAAGCCCGGCGTGCGGCGCGCGATGACGTCGAGATCGACGCCCTCGGCGAACGGCTTGCCGCGGCCGTGCACCCGCAGGATGCCCTTGCGGCCCTCGAGGTCGGGCCGGTCGACGGTGACCTGACGGTCGAAGCGGCCGGGACGCAGCAGCGCCGGGTCGAGGATGTCGGGCCGGTTGGTGGCCGCGATCAGGATCACGCCGCCCTTGACGTCGAAGCCGTCCATCTCGACGAGGAGCTGGTTCAGCGTCTGCTCGCGCTCGTCGTGCCCGCCGCCGAGACCCGCGCCGCGGTGGCGGCCCACCGCGTCGATCTCGTCGATGAAGATGATCGCCGGGGCGTTGGCCTTGGCCTGCTCGAACAGGTCGCGGACCCGGGAGGCGCCGACGCCGACGAACATCTCGACGAAGTCGGAACCGGAGATCGAGTAGAACGGCACCCCGGCCTCACCGGCCACCGCCCTGGCGAGCAGGGTCTTGCCGGTGCCGGGCGGGCCGTACAGCAGCACGCCCTTGGGGATCTTGGCGCCGATCGCCTGGAACTTGGCCGGGGCCTGGAGGAACTCCTTGATCTCCTGGAGCTCCTCGATGGCCTCGTCGGCGCCCGCGACGTCGGCGAAGGTGGTCTTGGGGGTGTCCTTGGTGATCAGCTTCGCCTTGGACTTGCCGAAGTTCATCACCCGCGAGCCGCCGCCCTGCATCTGGTTCATGATGAACAGGAAGATCAGCACGATGATGACGATCGGCAGGAAGCTGACCAGAAGGCTGAGGAGGAAGTTCTCCCTGGGCACGTCCACCGTGTAGCCCTTGGGCAGCTTGCCCGCGGCCTTGGCGGACTGGAGCTGCTGGGTGAGCTGCACTCCCTGACCGGCCACCCACGAGGAGTAGTAGCGCTTGCCGTCGGTCAAGGTGACCTCGATGCGCTGGTCCTTGTCGATGACCTTGGCATTGGAGACCCGGCCCTCGTCGATCCAGGAGACGATCGTCGAGGTGTCGGCCCTCTCGAAGTTGCCGTCGCTGCTCCACATGGTCGTGACGAGCAGGAGCAGCACGACGATGCCCAGGATCCACAGGAGTGGCCCACGCGTAAATCTCTTGAGATCCATCCGATGCGGAACCCCGGCGGGCCCGTCCCTTCCTGACCATGGCCTGGCACCCCGGGCGGACCCGGGGTCGCGGCATCCCAAACCGCTCCGACTGACTACCCGGGGGCGGCCCTCAGGTCACCCCTTGAGAGTCAGAAGGTACACCGGCATGGCGGCGGGGTCACCGCCGCGTACACCGGTCTTGCCCTACCAACGTACGTCAGCCGCGCCGGTGTTCCCGGCCGGTGTGAGCAATGTCGGCCCGCAGGACGCCGCGCTTCGCGCAGGGCGTACTTTCCGGTCCCCTTTTCGGTCCTCCGGATCTCGCCGGGTCAGGCGCCTCCGCCGTAGACGTGCGGGGCGAGCGTGCCGATGAACGGAAGGTTCCGGTAGCGCTCGGCGTAGTCGAGGCCGTACCCGATGACGAACTCGTTGGGGATGTCGAAGCCGACGTACTTGACGTCGATCGGCACCTTGATCGCGTCGGGCTTGCGCAGCGCGGCGCAGATCTCCACCGAGGCGGGCTCGCGCGAGCGCAGGTTGTGCACCAGCCACGAGAGGGTCAGCCCGGAGTCGATGATGTCCTCCACCACGAGGACGTGCCGGCCGGCGATGTCGGTGTCGAGGTCCTTCAGCACGCGCACGACGCCCGAGGTCTTGGTGCCCGCGCCGTAGGAGGAGACGGCCATCCAGTCCATCTGGACCGGGATGTGCAGCGCCCTGGCCAGGTCGGCCATCACCATGACCGCGCCCTTGAGTACTCCGACGATCAACAGGTCGCGACCGGCGTAGTCCGCGTCGATCTTCCCAGCGAGTTCCCTGATCTTGGCCTGGAGCTCGTCCTCGGTGATGAGGACCCGCTCCAGGTCCGCGCCCATGTCGGCTGCGTCCACCTTGAGGTGTTCCTTCACGTGCGGTGTGGCGTGGGCAGGTCGGCCGGAGGATCGCGACGAGCCGCGCCCTCCGACCTATCTAATGGTCGAGTTCGGATGGGCCGAAACCGTGAATCGGTCGTAACCGGATTCAGGGGCGCCCCCTGGCGAGTATCAGAGTGCCATACCGGCGCGAGGCCGCCACCCCCCCGGGCAGGTCCACGCCGCGCTGCCCCCGCCACTCCACGACCAGCCGGTCGATCTGAAGCACGTGGGAGGCCCCCAGAGCCCCCGCAGAGGCCCCGGCGGCGACCGCCGCCCTCCGGAGGACCCTCCGGCGAACGGCGACCGGCAGATCGCCCATGGCGGCGATGTCGAGCACCACCGAGCCCTCGGGCAGGGGTCCCAGTTTTTCGCTTATAGCAGAATCGGCCTGAACGTTCTGATACGCCGACTCGGCCCAGGCGTCGAGCGCGTCGGCGTCCTCGCGGCACAACCGCGCCGTACGCGCCAGGGCCTCGGCCACCCCCGGCCCCAGCTCCTCCTCCAGCGCGGGCAGCAGCCGCGACCGCACCCGTACGCGCGTGTAGCGGGCGTCGGCGTTGTGCGGGTCCTCCCACGGCCGCAGCCCCAGCGCCTCGCACGCCGCCGCCGTGGTCGCCCTGGTGATCCCCAGGAACGGCCGCCGGTAGCGCCCCGCCACCTCCGCCATGCCCGACAGCGACCTGACCCCGCTCCCCCGCGCCAGCCGCAGCAGCACGGTCTCGGCCTGGTCGTCCAGCGTGTGCCCGAGCAGCACCGCCGCGGCCCCCAGCCGCTCCGCGGCCTCGTCCAGCGCCGCGTACCGCGCCCGCCGCGCCGCCGCCTCCGGGCCCCCGTCCCGCCCCACCGTCACGGTCAGCACCTCGGCCGGCTCCAGCCCCAGCTCCCCGGCCACCCGCACCACCTCGGCCGCCTGCCGCGCCGACCCCTCCTGCAACCCGTGATCCACCGTCACCAGCCCACCCCGCAACCCGGCCCGCGGCGCCACGAACGCCAACGCCGCCGCCAACGCCAGCGAGTCGGCCCCACCACTGCACGCCACCAACACCAACGCCCCCGCCGGCACATCCCCCACCGCCTCCCGGACGGCCCGCCGCACCTCCGCCACCACCGGCCGCGGCCCCATGGCACACCCCCTCACACCATCCCCCGCCAGCCTCTCACCCCCACCGCCCGCCCACCTTCAGGCCCCCAGCCCATGATCCACCGCCCCACCCCCTCCCGGGCCCCGGACCGCGTTTCCGCAGATTCCGGCCCCCATCCCGCCTCACGGAAGGGTCACGTCCACGGACGTGGTGTATGAGTCGATCTCCGCGTGATCCTGTTTCTGCAGGTTAAGCGGTAAGTGTCTGCGGAAGCGGGTTCTGAGTG
>NZ_JACHGN010000041.1 GCF_014202315.1 Thermocatellispora tengchongensis
TCGTCCAGGCCGCGGACCCATTCGGCCAGGTCGCTGATCTGCATGGCGCATGCCTCGGCGATGTTGAGGCCGTTGATGCGGGAGGAGCGGGCGGTTTCGCTGAGCCGGGTGCCGTCGCAGTCGGGGCAGGTGGTGAAGGTGACCGCGCGTTCCACGAACGCCCGGATGTGCGGTTGCATCGCCTCCTTGTCCTTCGACAGGAACGACTTCTGGATCTTGGGGATCAGCCCCTCGTAGGTGAGGTTCACGCCCTCGACCTTCACCTTGGTCGGCTCCCGGTAGAGGAAGTCGTGCATCTCCTTCTTGGTGAAGTCGCGGATCGGCTTGTTCGGGTCCAGGAAGCCCGACTCGGCGTAGACCCGGACCGTCCACCAGCTGTCCGACTTCCAGCCGGGGATGGTGAACGCGCCCTCGGCGATCGACTTGGAGTCGTCGTAGAGCTGGGTGAGGTCGATGTCGGTGACCGTGCCCCGGCCCTCGCAGCGGGTGCACATGCCGCCGGTGCGGGTGTAGGTCTGCTTCACGGCCTTGCTCGCGCCGCCGCGTTCGACCGTGATCGCACCGCTGGCCCGCACCGAGGCGACGTTGAAGGCGAACGCGCTCGGCGGGCCGATGTGCGGCTGCCCGAGCCGGCTGAACAGGATGCGCAGCATCGCGTTGGCGTCGGTGGCGGTGCCCACCGTGGAGCGGGGATCGGCCCCCATCCGCTGCTGGTCCACGATGATCGCGGTCGTCAGCCCTTCGAGCACATCGACCTCGGGCCGCGCCAGCGTGGGCATGAAGCCCTGCACGAAGGCGCTGTAGGTCTCGTTGATCAGCCGCTGCGACTCCGCCGCGATCGTGTCGAACACCAGTGAGCTCTTGCCCGAGCCGGAGACGCCGGTGAACACCGTCAGCCTGCGCTTGGGGATCTCGACGCTGACGTCCTTGAGATTGTTCTCGCGCGCGCCGTGCACGCGGATCCAATCGTGGCTGTCGGCGGCGGGCAGCGCGGGCGACCGCGTGTCCGTACTCGAGGCCGTGCTCATCCTGTCTCCTTCTCCGTCGTACGCGGGCCGCCGTCGCGGCATCCGAAGCCCGGCGTGGTCTGCCGGGCTTTGAGCAGTATGTCTGGTTTTTCCGTCGCTTTGGCCCGTGGAGCCTCCGTCAAGGCCCGGGGCGGGAGCGATGGAGCCGTGCTCATCGGTCCTGAAGCAGCCCCAGGACGTTGCCGTCGGGGTCGGTGAAGGTGGCCACCAGGCGGCCGCCGCCGACGTCGTGCACGGGCTCCTTCACGGTGGCGCCGGCCGCGGTGACCTCGGCCAGCTTCGCCTCGATGTCCGGCACGTGCCAGTAGGCGACCGGCGAGGTCATGCCCTGCGGACCGCCGCCCGGCACCAGCCCGATGTGCTGGCCCTCGGCCTCGAAGCCGACGTAGTAGGGCCCGTCGGCCTGCGGCTGCACGCCGAGCAGGGCGGAGTACACCGCCTTCGCCTTCTCCAGATCGGACACGGGGTGCAGCACGGTCTTGATCCCCTGGGTGGCAGAGCCGGTCATGGTCACTCCTGAAGTCGTGGCTCGGTACGTCCTGATCGAACGACGAAGACGACGCTAGCCGCGGCTTCGGGAGCGGCGCTTCTCGATTCCTGACCGGTTCGGGCGCCCTTCCGGATCGTCATCCGAGCAGCGCCGTGGCCATCTGCTGGATGGAGCGGGTGAAGCGGCGGGGGTCGCCGGGCGGTGTCATGTGGCGGATCAGGTCGCCGTCGAAGACGGCGAGCAGGGCGTGGGCCAGGAAGCCGGAGTCGAGATCGGGGCGTCCCTCGGCGAACAGGCCGCTGAGGTGGCCGTGCCAGAACCGGTAGCTGGGATCGTCGTACTTGTCCTCCGCGCACGCCTGCTCGTGCGCGGACAGCAGCACGGCGTTGCCTTCGGCGATGGCGCCGAGCCGGTCGAGGAAGGCGAGCATCCGGTCCCGGGCGGGGGCTCCGGGACCCAGCGGCGGGGGCCCGTTCCGGACCGCGTCGCGCAGCTCGCGCGATCTTTCCTCCAGCAGCGCCTGCAACAGCCCGGCGCGGCTGCCGAAGCGGCGGAACACGGTGCCCTTCCCGACCCCGGCCAGGGCGGCGACGCGATCCAGCGACACGTGGTCGCCCCCGCCTTCGGCCAGAAGCCGCTCGGTCGCCTGGAGCACGGCGCGGCGGTTGCGGGCCGCGTCGGCGCGTTCGGCTCGCTGCTGGGCCATCGGCATCCCCCACCAAGACGGACTGTCAGTCCGCATATGCTACCGTGCGTCAACCGGACTGCTGGTCCGGATGACGTCGTCTCCGAAGGAGCCTCGTATGGACATGCGCGCCCTCGTCGTCGATCCCGCCGCCCCCGGCTCCCTCCGGCTCGGCACGGCCCCCGAACCCCGGCCCGCCTCCGGCCAGGTGGTGCTCGATGTCCGGCACATATCGCTCAACCGCGGCGAGGTGGCCTTCGCCGGCCGCCGTCCGGCCGGAACCGTGCACGGCTACGACGCCGCCGGTGTCGTCGTACGCGCCGCCGCCGACGGCACCGGACCCGCCGTGGGCGCCAGAGTCGCGGCCTTCGGCACCGGGGCGTGGGCGCAGCGGATGGCCGTGGACACCACCGCGGTGGCCGAGGTCCCCGCCGAGGTCGGCCTCGCCGACGCCGCCGCGCTGCCGATGGCCGGGATCACCGCCCTGCGCACCCTGCGCTCCCGCCCCATCCTGGGCCGGCGGGTCCTGATCACCGGAGCGGCCGGGGGCGTCGGCCGCTACGCGGTCCAGTTGGCGGCCCTGGGCGGCGCCCATGTGATCGCCTCGGTGGGATCGCCGGCCCGCGCCGCCGGCTTGACCGGCCTCGGCGCCCACGAGGTGGTGGTCGGTCTGCAGGGCATCGACCGGCCGGTGGACCTCATCCTCGACACCGTGGGCGGGCCGCAGTTGGCCGCGGCCTGGGAACTCCTCGCCCCGGGCGGGGGTGTGAAGAACATCGGCTGGGCGTCGGACGAGCCGGCGGTGTTCGCGCCGTACTCGATGTTCTCCATCGGCCCGGCCAAGACGATGAGCACGTTCGGCGACGTCCACGAGGCCGGCCCGGATCTGGCCACCCTGCTGGGGTTCGTGGCCGCCGGGCGGCTCTCGCCGGAGGTCGGCTGGCGCGGGCCTTGGGAACGCGTCGCCGAGGCCGCCCGAGCGCTGCTGGACCGGCGCATCGCGGGCAAGGCGGTCCTGGACGTGGAACCGGCGGCGGGCTGACGGACCACGGCCGTGGGGACACCGCGGAGGGCGGCCAGGGCAATACGCCTCCAGCGGGGAAGGGTACCCCCATGACAATCAGGTTGACGCAGTACGCGCGCGGTGGCGGCTGCGCGTGCAAGATTCCGCCGGGGGAGCTGGAGGCGATGGTGTCCGGGCTGGTCAAGCCGGACGACGATCTGCTCATCGGGCTCGACGACGGCGACGACGCCGCGGTGGTGCGGCTGGACGGGGAGCGGGCGGTCGTGGCCACGGCCGACTTCTTCTCACCGGTGGTGGACGACGCGTACACGTTCGGGCGGATCGCGGCCGCCAACGCCCTGTCCGACGTGTACGCCGTCGGCGGCGAGCCGCTGCTCGCGGTGAACCTGCTGGGGTGGCCGCGGGAGACGCTGCCGATGGAGGTGGCGGCCGAGGTGCTGCGGGGCGGCGCCGAGACGGCGCGCGAGGCCGGGTGCCATGTCGCGGGCGGGCACAGCGTGGACGACGCCGAGCCGAAGTACGGCATGGCCGTCACGGGCACCGCCGATCCCGGGCGGCTGCTGCGGATCGGGGCCGGGCGGGCCGGGCAGCCGCTGTCGCTGACCAAGCCGCTCGGCCTGGGCGTGCTGAACAACCGGCACAAGGCCACCGGGGAGGTGTTCCCCGAGGCGGTCGCGGTGATGTGCGCGCTCAACCGCGACGCCGCGCGGGCGGCGCTGGCGGCGGGGGCGCGCTGCGCGACCGACGTGACCGGGTTCGGGCTGCTCGGGCACCTGTTCAAGCTGGCCCGCGCCTCGGGCGTGCGGGCGGTCGTGGACGCGTCCGCCGTCCCGTACGTCGCGGGGGCGCGCGAGGCGGTGCGCGACGGCTACGTGAGCGGCGGGACGCGGCGCAACCTGGCCTGGGTGGCGCCGCACCTCGACACCGCCGCCGGCGAGGAGGAGCTGCTGCTGCTCGCCGACGCGCAGACGTCGGGCGGGCTGCTGGTGGCCGGGGAGGTGCCGGGGGCCGCGGTCATCGGGGAGCTGGTTCCGCGCCCTCCCGGTGAGGCGACGCTGCTCGTGCGGTGACCCGCTCGCGCTGGGGGACCACGGTGTACTTGGGGTCCTCGGCGGACGCCTTTCCGGCGCGCAGCACGGCGAAGCGGGTGCAGAGCGCGCCCGCGGTCAGCGCCAGTCCCGCCACCGTGCTCAGCGCCCTGCCTGCCCTGCCTGCCCTGCCCGCCCTGCCGGCCCTGCGCGCCCGGGGCACAGCCTTGGCCGCCTCCGCCGCCGCCGCTGCCGCGCCGCCCGCGAGGGCCAGGGCGCGGGAGGCACGGACGAGACGGCCCGCGCTTCCCCGCTGATACGTCTCGGCGTGCATGCCCAGCCGGCGCAGCATGATCTCCATCGCGGCCGTCTCCGCCACCGCGCCCAGCACCGCCGCGCGCCGGGCCGGGGACGCCTCGGCGTACGGGGTGGCGAGCATGGCCAGCGCGCCCGCTCCCGCCAGCGCGCTGCCGGCGAACAGGAACGGCAGCTCGCGGCGGCCCTCGTGCCAGGCGGGCACGGCCGTGTCGGCGACCAGGACGCCGGTGTACGTCGCCATCGCCGGCCCCGTGACGGCGCCCGCGAGCGTGGCGGCGGCGCCGAGGCGGGGGAGGAGGCCGGTGATCGCCGAGCCCGCGGCGGCGGCCGTGATCGTGCCGTGGGCGGCCAGGATCCAGGAGCCGATGCTCATGGGTGAGGTGGGCTTCAGGACGCGCAGCATGTTCAGGAAGCGGTCGGGGCGGCCCAGCTCGGCGATCAGGAAGCCCGCCCCCGCGGCGGCCGAGGCCGCGGCGGTGAGCTTGGCGGTGAGCGCCAGCCGGTGGCTCCCGGACAGGTGCGCACCGGCGGCCAGCAGCGCCGACGCACCGGACACACCGCCCAGATAGAGATATGTCGGCATGTGGGGTTCATGCCAGATCGGCGATTTGATGACCGGCCTGCCGTAGTACGAACGGAAGTCGGCCTCCGGCACCATCGCCCGCTCCCCGCCCCGCCGGGACCCGTCCCCCCGCGGGGTCGCGTCCCCCCGTGCGCCGGCCTCTCCCCGTGTGTCAGCGTCCCCCCGGGAGTTCCCGTCCCCGCGCCGGTTCATCGGCCACCCCGCCTGGTGAACGAGAGCGCCGCCGTCGCCAGCATCGCCGCCGCCGCGCCCGCCGCCCAGCGCCACATCGAGGGCAGGTCGCGGGTCGTCACGACCGGGTCGGGGGGCAGGCCGTACACCTCCGGCTCGTCCATGAGCAGGAAGAACGCGCCGTCGCCGCCCACGCCGTCGCCGGGGTCGGCGCCGTACAGGCGGGCGTCCTCCCGGCCCGCCGCGTGCAGGGTCTCCACCCGCCGCTCCGCCCGCTCGCGCAGCTCGTCCAAAGGCCCGAACTGGATCGAGTCGGTGGGGCACGCCTTGGCGCAGGCGGGCTCCAGGCCGCCGCGCAGCCGGTCGTAGCACATGGTGCACTTCCAGGCCCGGCCGTCGCGCTCGCGCCGGTCGATCACCCCGTACGGGCACGCCGGGACGCAGTAGCCGCACCCGTTGCAGATGTCCGCCTGCACCACCACGGTGTCGAACTCGGTGCGGAACAGCGCCCCGGTCGGGCAGACGTCCAGGCAGGCGGCGTGCGTGCAGTGCTTGCACACGTCGGAGGCCATCAGCCAGCCGCCCTCGCCGTCGCCGGTGAACGTCTCGATGAAGGCGACGTGCCGCCACGTGCTCGCCCCCAGCGCGCCGGTGTTGTCGTACGACGTGGCGTTGAAGACGAACCCGTCGTCGGGGATCTGGTTCCACTCCTTGCACGCCACCTCGCACGCCTTGCACCCGATGCAGACGCTGGTGTCGGTGAAGAACCCCATGCGCTCACTCACGCCGGTACTCCTCGATCAGTTCGAGCAGCGACCTGCCCCGCGGCCGCCTGCCGGGAAGGATGTCGCAGGTCGTCGCCTTGCTCTCCTGGATGAAGACGTTCGGGTCCAGCACGATCGGCATCAGGTCGTTGGCCGCGTCGCCGGTCACCACGCCGCCGCCCGCCCAGCCCCAGTGGTAGGGCACGCCGACCTGGTGGATCGTCCGCCCGGCCAGCCGCAGCGGCCTGATCCGGGGGCTGACCAGCACCCGCGCCTCGATCGCGGTGCGGCTGGTGACGATGGTGGCCCAGCCGCCGTTCTCCAGCCCGGTCAGCCCGGCCAGCTCCGGCGAGACCTCGCAGAACATCTCCGGCTGCAGTTCGGCCAGGTAGGGCAGGGTCCGGCTCATGCCGCCCGCGGTGTGGTGCTCGGTCAGCCGGTACGTCGTCAGCACGTACGGGAAGCGCTCCACGCCGTCGTTGTAGGGCGTCTCGGGCCGGTGGTACGTCCGCCGGGCCGGGTTGGAGCCCACGCCGTACAGCGTGTTGCGCACCGGCGACTCGTGCGGCTCGTAGTGCGTGGGCATCGGGCCGTCCACCAGCCCCGACGGCGCGTACAGCCAGCCCTTGCCGTCGGCCTGCATCACGAACGGCGAGTCGCCGGCGATGGCGTCCTGGGCGGTCGCGCCCGGCGGCGGCCGGTAGCCGGGCGGCTTGTCCCGCTCGAAGTCGGGCACGTCGTCGCCGACCCAGGCCCCCGCCTCGGGGTCCCAGCTTATGTACGCCTTGCGCGCGCTCCACGGCCGTCCCTGCGGGTCGGCGGAGGCGCGGTTGTACAGGATGCGCCGGTTCAGCGGCCACGCCCAGCCCCACTCCGGGGCGACCAGCGACTGCTCGCGCCCCGGCTTGCGCCGCGCCGCCTGGTTGACGTCCTCGGCGTACACGCCGCAGTAGATCCAGCAGCCGCACCGCGTGGAGCCGTCGTCCTTCAGCTCCAGGTACGACGACAGCGCCTTCCCGTCGGGCCCGACCCCGTTGATCTCGCGCAGCACCGCCTCGGCCGACGGCTCCCGCGTGGGCCCGATCTCCGGGTAGGTCCAGGTCAGGTCGCGGAGCGGCCGGTCGATCTCGTCGTTGAGCAGCCGCCGCCTGATCAGCCGGCCCAGGTGGTAGAAGAACCACAGGTCGCTGCGGCAGTCGCCGGGCGGCTCCACGGCCTTCTCGCGCCACTGCAGCAGCCGCTGCGTCTGGGTGAAGGTGCCCTCCTTCTCCACGTGACTGGCGGCGGGCAGGAAGAACACCTCGGTGCCGATGTCCTGCGGGCGCATCTCGCCGGTGGCGATCTCCGGCCCGTCCTTCCAGAACGTCGCGGTCTCCACCAGCGTCAGGTCGCGCACGACG
Organism: Thermocatellispora tengchongensis; assembly: GCF_014202315.1. GTDB lineage: Bacteria > Actinomycetota > Actinomycetes > Streptosporangiales > Streptosporangiaceae > Thermocatellispora > Thermocatellispora tengchongensis. The sequence goes on from NZ_JACHGN010000041.1 coordinate 7,492, forward strand.
AGCCAGTCCAGGTTGGCCAGGCCCAGCCGCTGGGTGCGCCCGCCCGAGGAGCCGATCGCGGGGTTCTCGCCCACCACGAAGTACCCCTTGACCGTGCCGTCGATCTGGCCGAGCACGGTGGTGTACGTGCCGTGGTCGCCGGTCAGCCGCGGCAGGTAGTCGAAGCAGTAGTCGTTGTCCGCGGTGGCGGCCTCGCCCCACCACGCCTTGAGCAGGCTGACCACGTAGGACCGCTTGTTGCCCCAGAACCCGGTCTCCGCGCCCGCGTGCCGGAGGTAGGACTCCAGGTCCAGGTTCACCTGCGCGTGCGGCATCGGCAGGTAGCCCGGCAGGATGTTGAACAACGTCGGGATGTCGGTCGAGCCCTGGATGCTCGCGTGCCCGCGCAGCGCCAGGATCCCGCCGCCCGGCCTGCCGATGTTGCCCAGCAGGAGCTGCAGGATCGAGGCCGTGCGGATGTACTGCACGCCGACCGTGTGCTGCGTCCAGCCCACCGAGTACACCCAGGCCGTGGTGCGCTCCCTGCCGCTGTTGGCCACGACGGCCTCGGCCAGGCGCCGGAAGTCCTCCGGGGAGATGCCGCACAGCTCCTCGACCACCTCCGGCGTGTAGCGGGAGAAGTGCCGCTTGAGCACCTGGTACACGCAGCGCGGGTGGCGCAGCGTCTCGTCCCGCTCGGGCTCGGCGGGCGCGCTCGCGCCGCCGGAGCCGTACTGGTCGGGCCGCGCCGCCTCGGCGTGCACCCGCCCGCCATGGGCCCGCTCTGCCCGCTCCGGCCGCTCGCTCCCGGCGTACGCCCAGCTCGCCGGGTCGTACGCGCCCCGCTCGGGGTCGAACCCGGAGAACAGCCCGTCGAGGTCCTCGGTGTCGCGGAAGTCCTCCGAGACGATCGCGGCGGCGTTGGTGTAGGCGACGACGTACTCGCGGAAGTCGTGCTCACCCTGCAGCACGTGGTTGATCAGCGCGCCGAGCAGGACGATGTCGCTGCCCGCCCGGATCGGCAGGTGCACGTCGGCCATCGCGCTCGTACGCGTGTAGCGCGGGTCGATGTGGAACACCTTCGCGCCGCGCTCCTTGGCCTCCATCACCCACTGGAACCCCACCGGATGGCACTCGGCCATGTTGGAGCCCTGGATGACGATGCAGTCGCTGTTGACCAGGTCCTGCTGGAAGGTCGTCGCGCCGCCGCGCCCGAAGCTGGTCCCCAGACCGGGGACGGTGGAGGAGTGTCAAATACGGGCCTGGTTCTCGATCTGGATCGCGCCCAGAGCGGTGTAGAGCTTCTTCATCAGGTAGTTCTCTTCGTTGTCGAGCGTCGCCCCGCCCAGGCTCGCGATGCCCAGGGTGCGCCGCACGACAGCGCCGCCGTCGCGCTCCTGCCAGGTCTCCCTTCTCGTGGCCACGACCCGGTCGGCGATCATCTCCATCGCCGCGTCGAGGTCCAGCTCCTCCCAGTCGGTGGCGTACGGCCGCCGGTACAGCACCTTCGTGGGCCGTTCGGGCCGGGTGACGAGCTGCTTGCTCGCGGCTCCCTTCGGGCACAGCCGTCCCCGGGAGATCGGCGAGTCGGGGTCGCCCTCGATCTGGGTGACCGCGCCGTCCTTGACGTAGACGAGCTGGCCGCACCCGACCGCGCAGAAGGGGCACACCGAGCGCGCCACCGAGTCGGCCTCGCCGGTGCGGGGGACCAGGGCGTCGGTGCGCCGTGACCGCGCGGCGGCCCCGCGCCCGTCGGCGTCGCCGGGCGCGCCGCCCAGGGCGGCCCGGAGCTGCCGGTACACCGGCCAGCGCCCGATCAGGTCCCCCATCCCCACGAGCCGTGTCCTGCCCGCTCTTCCGGGACATATTCCTCTCCGGCGGCAGCGGCGGCAGCGACGGCGCCGGCGGCCCTGGCGACCTGGTACAGCGCCGAGAACCGCTGCAGCGAGGTCAGCCCGAGGCGCTCCAGGTGCAGGTAGGTGTAGTCGAGCGCGGCGTCCCCGGCGCGGGTGACCGGGCGGGGGAGCGGCCGGGAGGAGGGCGGGCGCGGGGCCGGGACCTCGGGGCGGCGGGCGTACCGGGCCAGCAGCGCCGCCCACTCGCGTACGAACGCCGCCGCCTCCTGCGTCCCCCTCTCGTGCGGCCCCGGCGCCGTGCCGTCGAGGGTGCGGAGGACGTGGCGGACCCGCTGCACCAGGCGGGTGCGGCGCAGCCGGTACTCGCGGTCGAAGGCGGCCAGGGTGCCGCCGGGGTCGGCCGACCAGGTGATGTACGCCTCCGCGTGCGCGCGGCAGGAGGCCAGCCCCTCGGCGAGCGGGCGGCCCGCGTACGCGGCGGTGAGCAGCAGGTTCACCGCCAGGTCGCGCTTGGAGTCCCGGCCGGCGCGGGCGTGGTCCAGCATCGCGAACAGCAGCGGCGTGCTGTCGGAGTAGAAGGTCGTCAGCAGCTCCACCGCGGCGTCGCCGCCCAGCACATGCCCGCGCGGGTCGAACGGCGCGTCGCGGATCGAGTTGTCCGGGTGCCAGGGGGTGAGCGGGCCCCGCTCCTGCTCCCTGATCGCCAGCAGGCGGTGCCAGGCCAGGCTCTCCCGCTGGTCCAGCACGGTGGTGGAGGGGTGCCGGCGCAGATAGTCCCCGATCACCTGGTCGATGCGGGGCCGGACGAACCCCTCCCAGGTCTGCCGGTCGGTGCGCACGTTCAGCCGCAGGTGCGGCCCCTGCCGCCAGTGCCGCAGCACGTAGGCGGCCTCCACATGCGCCCGTATCTCCCGGAACAGCGGGCGCACCGCGTCCAGCAGCAGGCCGTCCTTGTCCGGGGCGTGGTAGTAGACGTGCACGCAGTGCCACGCAGCGTGTGGGAGCGCTCCCATGAGCGCATGGTACTTCGGGGCGGCGAAGGCGTAAACGGGTCGCTCGACGACGACGTCGCCGCAAGAAAACGGTCGATACACCGCAATCATTTGCGTAATCTCCGCGTATAGTTTGCGGTATGACGCGGCGGCTTGCAGAAGTGGCGAAGAAGGTCGGGGTCTCCGAGGCGACGGTGAGCCGGGTGCTCAACGGCAAGCCCGGGGTCTCCGAGGCGACCCGCGAGGCGGTGCTGACCGCGCTGGACGTGCTGGGCTACGAGCGGCCGACGCAACTGCGCGGCGACCGGGCCCGGCTGGTGGGGCTGGTGCTGCCCGAGCTGGGCAACCCGATCTTCCCCGCCTTCGCGGAGGTGGTCGGGGGCGCGCTGGCGCAGCAGGGGTTCACCTCCCTGCTGTGCACCCGCACGGTCGGCGGGGTGCCCGAGGCCGACTACGTGGACCTGCTGCTGGCCCAGCAGGTCTCCGGCGTGCTGTTCGCGGGCGGCCTGTATGCCCAGGGCGACGCCTCCCACGAGCACTACGAGCGCCTGAGCGAGCGGGGCCTGCCGACGGTCCTGGTGAACGCGGCCGTGGAGCGGCTGGGCTTCCCCCAGGTCTCCTGCGACGACGCCGTCGCCGCCGAGATGGCCCTGGGGCACCTCGTCTCGCTGGGCCACGAGCGGATCGGCATGGTGCTGGGGCCCGCCGACCACGCGCCCTCGGCGCGCAAGCTGGAGGCGTTCTCGGCGCGGGCCGAGGCGCTGGGCGTGCCCCTGGACGGCGCGCTGGTCGAGCGGACGATGTTCTCCCTGGAGGGCGGGCACGCGGCGGCGGCCCGGCTGATCGGCAGGGGCGTGACCGGGATCGTGTGCGCCAGCGACCTGCTCGCGCTCGGCGCGATCCGGGCCGCGCGCCGGGCCGGGGTGAGCGTTCCCGGCGAGCTGTCGGTGATCGGCTACGACGACTCGGCGCTGATGAACTGCACCGACCCGCCGCTGACCACCGTGCGCCAGCCCATCGACGCCATGGGCCGGGCGGCCGTCGATCTGCTGGTGGCGCAGATCGACAAGGCCGTGGTCCCGGCCGACGAGCTGCTGTTCGAGCCCGAACTCGTGGTGCGGGCCTCGACCGGGCCGGCACGGGCCCGGCTGCTCGCTCAGCGTGATTGAGTCGTTATCTTGCAATAGTCTGTCGAAACATTGCAGAAACTTGTTCGGCCTGTTTAGGGTGTGGGGCACACGGCATCACCGCCATCACCTGGGAGGGCCTATGAGAACCGGGTACCGCGTCAGCCTGAGCCTGCTGCTGGCTGGCGGGCTGTCCCTGGCGGCCGCCTGCGGCAGCGACGGCGGCGGCGGTGAGTCCGCCACCGCGCCCGCGCAGGGGGCAGGGGCGAAGGTCACCATCACCGTCGGCTGCCAGCCGCCCAAGACGAACGCGATCGAGCGGCGCGAGTGGGACGAGGACGTGGCGGCCTTCCAGAAGCTGCACCCGAACATCGTCGTCGAGGGCAAAGACGCGTTCCCGTGCATCAACCCCGACACCTTCCAGGCCAAGCTGGCGGGCGGCACGATGGAGGACGTCTTCTACGTCTACTTCACCGACGTCGCCAAGATCATCGCCGCGGGCCAGGCGGCCGACATCACGCCGTACGTCAAGGACGTCAAGGGCTACTCCGACCTGCGCCAGGACGTCATGAGCGTCTTCTCCTCCAACGGCAAGGTGTACGGGCTGCCGCGCAACAACTACTCCATGGGGCTGGTCTACAACCGCAAGCTGTTCACCCAGGCCGGGCTCGACCCGGACAAGCCGCCGGCGACCTGGGCCGAGGTCCGCGAGGCCGCCAAGAAGATCGCCGCGCTCGGCCCCGGCTACGTCGGCTTCGGGGAGTACTCCGCCGGCAACACCGGCGGCTGGCACTTCACCGCCTCCCTGTACGCCCGCGGCGGCGAGATGGTCACCCCCGACGGCAAGCAGGCCGCCTTCAACAGCCCGCAGGGCAAGGCGGTGCTGCAGAACCTGCACGACATGCGCTGGGTGGACAACTCCATGGGCAGCAAGCAGCTCCTGCAGTGGGAGGACCTGATGCGCATGATGGGCGGCGGCAAGCTCGGCATGATGCTCGGCGCCCCCGACGTGGTGCAGGCGGTCAACAACGACTTCAAGGGCAACTTCGAGGACTACGGCGTGGCCCCGGTGCCCGAGTCCACCGTGTCGCTGTCGGGCGGCGACGGCTACATGTTCAACCCCAAGGCGTCCCCCGAGAAGATCAAGGCCGGCCTCGCCTGGCTGGAGTTCAAGTTCCTCACCCCCGGCAAGGGCCAGTTCGACTACGCGCGGGCCAAGCAGATCGGCCGTCCCGTCGGCCTGCCGTACCCCGACCTGTACGGCGACACCGCCCCCGGCAAGGAGATCCTGAAGCTGCGCGAGGAGTCGGCGACCGTGCCGACCCAGAACTACGCCGCGTACGTCGCCAAGGCCGGCACGATCACCGGCAAGCTGGAGCCGCCCAAGGCGCAGGAGCTGTACGCGATCCTGGACACCCCGATGTCGGCGGTGCTGACCCGCAAGGACGCGAACATCGACCAGTTGCTGGCCGACGCCGAGGCCAAGGCCAACAAGGTCCTGGCCAAGCAGGGCTGAGCGCCGCGGGGTCCCGGCCGCCGCGCCGGGACCCCGCCCGGGAGATCGGGAGTTTCACCGCATGACCACATTGACCGCCGGGGCGACACGGCGGCGCGACCCGGGGGCCCTGCGCCGCGGCCTGCGGCGCAACCTCACCGCGTACGGGTTCCTGTGCGGCGCGCTGATCTGCTTCGGGTTCTTCTCCTGGTACCCCATGGTCCGGGAGGTCGTGCTCGCCCTGCAGCAGACCAACTTCATCGACCCGCCCACCTGGGTGGGACTGGACAACTTCGCCACGGTGATCGAGGACCCGGTCTTCGTCAAGGCGTGGGTCAACACGCTCGCCTTCACCGGGCTGGCGCTCGTCATCGGGTACGCCGTGCCGTTCGCCGCCGCGATCGTGCTCAACGAGCTGCGGCACTGCAAGGCGTACCTGCGCTTCATCGTCTACCTGCCGGTGATGCTGCCGCCCGCGGTCGCGGTGCTGCTGTTCAAGTGGTTCTACGACCCCGGCTCCGGCCTGTTCAACCAGGTGCTCGGCGTCTTCGGCATCCCGCCGCTGGCCTGGCTCGACTCCACCTCCACCGCGCTCGTCTCGCTGGTGATCGTGTCCACCTGGATGAACCTGGGCACCGGCACCCTGATCTACCTGGCCGCGCTGCAGAGCATCCCCGGCGAGCTGTACGAGGCCGCCGAGCTGGACGGCGCCGGCCTGTTCAAGCGGATCTGGCACGTCACGATCCCGCAGACCCGGCTGATCCTGCTGGTGATGCTGCTGCTGCAGATCGTGGCGACCATGCAGGTGTTCATCGAGCCGTACCTGCTCACCGGCGGCGGCCCCGAGGACGCCACCGTCACCGTCGCGTACCTGATGTACCAGTACGCCTTCAACTACGGCCAGTGGGGCGGCGGCGGCGCGCTGGGCCTGATGCTCATGATCGTGCTGATGGTGTTCTCCGCGATCTACCTGCGCGTCTCCCGCGACCCCCAGCCCTAGGAGCGGCACCGATGTCGAACCTCACCGTCCGGCCGCGCCCGGCCCCCGCCGCGCCGGCGCAGCACTCGCGCGCGCGACGCGGGCGCCCACGGCGGCGCGGCAGGCTGTACTCCTCCCACGGCGTGCGCACCCTGGTCTCGCCGCACACGCTCACCACCCGGCGCGGCCGGGCGGCGTACTGGGCCGTGCTGATCCTGGTCGTCGTCGGCTTCACGCTGGCCTTCGTCTTCCCGTTCTTCTGGATGGTCACCGGCGCGCTGAAGTCGCCGCAGGAACTCGCCCAGATCCCGCCCGGCGTGCTGCCCGAGTCGCCCGACTGGGGGGTGTACGCCGAGGCGTGGGAACTGCTCGACCTCGGCCTGTTCCTGCGCAACACCGCCCTGTACGCCGGCGGCGCGTGGCTGTTCACCCTGGCCGTGGACGTGACGGCGGCGTACGCGCTGTCCAAGCTGCGGCCCGTGCTCGGCAAGCTGGTGCTCGGCGGGATGCTGGCCACGCTGATGATCCCGCCGATGGTGATCCTGCTGCCGGCCTACCTCACGGTCAAGGACCTGCCGATCTTCCACCTGGACCTGCTCAACACCCCGTGGGCGATCTGGCTGCCGGCCGCCGCGAACGGATTCTTCATCTTCCTGCTGAAGCGGTTCTTCGACTCCATCCCGCGCGAGCTGCTGGAGGCCGCGCAGATCGACGGCGCCTCACCGTGGCGCATCCTGTGGTCGATCGTGCTGCCGGTCTCCCGGCCGATCATCGGCGTGGTGTCGATCCTGTCGGTGGTCACGGCCTGGAAGGACTTCGTCTGGCCGCTGCTCGTGCTGCCCGACCAGGAGAAGATGCCGCTCAGCGTGGGCATCGCGTCGCTGTCGGCGCAACTGCCGCAGAACGTGCTCATCGCCGCCCTGGTCATCGCCAGCATCCCGGCGATCGTCGTGTTCTTCGTCTTCCAGCGCAGCATCATGGCCGGGCTCACGGCCGGCAGCCTCAAGGGCTGACCCGCCGTCCCGATCGCGCACCTACCAGAGAAAGTGAGAGTTCAGCATGCCCGAGACGTGGTGGCGGGGAGCCGCGATCTACCAGGTCTACCTGCGCAGTTTCGCCGACGGGAACGGCGACGGCGTCGGCGACCTGGCCGGGGCGCGGGCGCGACTGCCGTACCTCGCGGATCTGGGGATCAACGCGATCTGGCTCAACCCGTGGTACCCGTCGCCGATGGCCGACGGCGGCTACGACGTGGCCGACTACCGCGACATCCACCCCGAGTTCGGCACGCTCGCCGAGGCGGAGACCTTCATCAGGGAGGCGCACGACCTCGGCATCCGGATCATCATCGACGTGGTGCCCAACCACGGCTCCACCGAGCAGGCGTGGTTCAAGGAGGCCCTGGCCGCCGGGCCGGGCTCGGCGGCCCGCGAGCGCTTCTGGTTCCGCCCCGGCGTGGGCGACGGCCCGCCCAACGACTGGCAGTCGATCTTCGGCGGGCCGGCCTGGACCAGGGTGCCCGACGGCGAGTGGTACCTCCACCTGTTCGCGCCCGAGCAGCCCGACTTCAACTGGAACAACCCGGAGGTCGTGGCCGAGTTCCACGACGTGCTGCGATTCTGGTTCGACCGGGGCGTGGACGGCATCCGCATCGACTCCGCCGCCCTGCTGGTCAAGGACCCGGACGCCGAGCCCGACGGGCAGGACCCCTACACCGACCGCGACGGCGTGCACGAGATCTACCGTGCCTGGCGGCGGGTCGCCGAGGAGTACGACGATCGCATCCTGATCGGCGAGGTGTGGCTGCCCGACCAGGAGCGCTTCGCCCGCTACCTGCGCCCCGACGAGATGCACACCGCCTTCAACTTCGAGTTCCTGGCCTGCCCCTGGGAGGCGGGCGCGCTGCGCCGGGTCATCGACCGCACCATGGCCACGCACGTGCCGCTGGGCGCCCCGCCGACCTGGGTGCTGTCCAACCACGACGTCACCCGCCCCGTCACCAGGTACGGCCGCGCCGACACGTCCTTCGACCACGGCGACCGCGACCGCAAGCACGGCGTCTTCTCCGACCTGGAGGTCGGCTACCGCCGCGCCCGCGCCGCCGCCCTGCTCGCCATGGCCCTGCCCGGCGGCGTCTACGTCTACCAGGGCGAGGAGCTGGGCCTGCCCGAGGTCGAGGACCTGCCGGACGAGCTGCGCCAGGACCCGATGTGGACCCGCTCGGGCCACACCAACCCCGGCCGCGACGGCTGCCGCGTGCCGATCCCGTGGTCGGGCGAGGAGCCCCCGTTCGGCTACAGCACCGGCGAGCCCTGGCTGCCACAGCCGGAGAACTGGCGCAAGCTCACCGCCGAGGCCCAGGCGGTGGACCTGGACTCCATGCTCAACCTTTACCGCGACGCGCTGCGCATCCGGCGCGAGCGCCTGGGCGACGGGTCCATGAGCTGGCTGCCCTCCGCCCCCGAGGTCCTGGCCTTCACCCGCGACAGCGGCCTGACCTGCGTCGTCAACCTGGGACCGGCCGCGGTCCCGCTTCCCCCGCACGACCGCGTCCTGCTCGCCAGCGGCCCCCTGGACGCCGGCGCCCTGCCCCCCGACACCGCCGCCTGGCTCATCTGACCCGTCCGCGACTCGCCCCGCCGCCAACGCCCCGCCGCCAACGACGAGGGGCCGAGGGGGACGAGGGGCCGAGGGGGCCGAGGGGGCTCAAGGGGGATAGGGCTGATGGGGCCGAGTGGGCGTGGGGCTCATGGGGCCGCGTCCGGGGAGGAAGGGGCGGGAGGGCGTCACGCCCGCGCGGGTTGCCGCACCCGCTCCATCCCGCCCCGCCGGAGATCCACCCTCGCCCGGACGCTCCCACGACGAGTGCCGTGCCCGTGAGACGGGCACGGCACTCGGTCACCTGGTGAAGCGGCGCGGCGTCCTCAGCGCTTGGCCGCGCGGGCCTTGACCGGCTTGGCGTCGGTCATCGGCTTGGCCGCGGTCATCGGCTTGGCGGCGTTGAGCGGGGCCGCGCTGGCGCGGCGCTCGTCCCCGTCGTTGAAGGGCCAGAAGTTCTTCTTCTCCCACCACTGGTCGCCGTCCTTCCACGGCCAGATGGCGGACTTGTGGGACTCGTCCTTGTCGTCGTCGTCCCACTTGTGCCAGGGGTGGTCGGAGTCGTCGTTCTTGTCCCAGTACCAGGCGTCGTTGTTCGAGTCCTCGTCGTTCGAGTCCTCGTCGTGGCCCCAGTCCTTGTTCTGGTCCCAGTCCTTGTTCTTGTCCCAGTCCTTGTTGTGGTCCCAGTCCTTGTCGTCGTGCCAGTCCTTGTCCTCGTGCGGGTCCTTGGCCGGCGGCTTCGGCTGGGTCTCGGACTCGGCCGGGGGCTGCGGGCGGTTCTTGTGCTTGACGCCCTTGTTGCCCTTGTCGTGCCTGTCGTCGTGGAAGTCGTCGTCGAAGTCGTCGTGGTGGTGGTGACGCCCGCAGTGGTGACGGTCCCAGCGGCCCCAGCCGTGGTGGTGGCCGAAGCCGTGGCAGTGGTGGCGGTGACCCCAGCACCGGCCACCCCACCAGCGACCGCCCCAGCCCCTGCAGCCGCGCCAGCCGCCGAGGACCGGCTTCTCGCCGGCCGGGGCGAGAGAATGGGAGTTGACGGTCTCCGCGCGTGGAGCGTTGGCGGTGGCCGCCTCCGGATATGACATTGCGAGAGCGGCTCCGGCCATCGTGGTGACGGCCAGGGCCAGAACGCGCCTACCGGAGCGGCGCGTCCATCCCTTGGTGAGAGAAGTCATCTGATTCCCGTGTCAATCGCGATCCCGGGGGACCGGACTCTGGTTTCCGCCCCGCAATGGCGGAGCGGAACAGGGGATACCCGGTTTCACATGGGGTGACGCGAGCAATCCGTTTACAATTGGCAATGGAACCGAATGCAATTGGAAACGCCCGTTTATTAGCTCGAATCGGACTTTTCGCAAATGGCGATGAAGGGAGGTTTGGGGGGTTTGTCGGGGCGGATGAATTTTTTGCGATGTGGCGAAACGGCGGTTGATCGGATTCCGGTCGCAATAGGGGTAACCATCCGGATGTGATCAGGAACCTGCAGCCCACCCTCGTCCTCCTCCTCGCCCTGGCGGGCATCACCGCGGCCGCCGAATCGCGCCCCGCCCACGCCGCCCCGGCACCGCCCGGCCGGGACTCCGGCCCGCACCGGGACCCCGACGACCTGTACGACTCCGGTGACCTGTACGACTCGGGCGACCTGTACGACTCCGGCTACCCGTACGACCCGGATGACCTGTACGACTCCGGCGAACGCGCCGAAGGCGGCGCGAAGAGCGGCGGGAAGGGCGGTGCGAAGGGGGATGCGAAGAGCGGCGCGAAAGGCGGCGCGAAAGGCGACGGCACCCGGTACGACGACCTCGTCCCCATCCCGGAACCGGATCTGGCCGCCGAGCCGGACGTCGAGGTGGACGTCGCGCCGGACGTCGAGCCGCTTCCCGCGCCGGTGCGCGTACCCGTGCCCAAGCCTGTGCCCGAAACCGTGCTCAAGTCCGTGCCCGTCGCGCCCCGCCCGCTGCCGCAGGCGGCCGAGGGGGACAAGCGGCGTCCCGAGTCGCACAAGCAGCACAAACGCCACGACCAGGGCGACCGGCGTGACCGGCACGAGGGGCGCGAGCAGGACGTGCCCGCCGTGCTGCGCCCCGGCGACCGCGGCCAGGCGGTGCGCCGCCTCCAGGCCCGGCTGAGCCGGCTCGGCTACGACCCGGGCCGGATCAACGGCGTGTACGGCGACGAGACCAGGTTCGCGCTGTGGGCCTTCCAGAAGACCCAGGGCCTGATGCCCCGCAACGACGTGCGGCCCGAGGTGTGGGCCGCGCTGGAACGGCCGAGGCCGCCCCGCGTCCTCGCCCGCGCCACCTCAGGGCGCCGGGTGGAGATCGACCTGACCCGCCAGATCCTGACCCTCTACCAGGGCCGCAAGCCGGTGCTGATCTCGCATATCTCCAGCGGCGCCGAGGTCAGGTACTGCCACAACGGGCACTGCGGCGACGCGGTCACCCCGACCGGCGACTTCCGCTTCTACCGGCGCGCCGCCGGCTGGACGACCGGCCCGCTCGGCTCGATGTACAACTCGCTGTACTTCAGCGGCGGCATGGCCGTGCACGGCTCCACCAGGGTGCCGCTGCGCCCCGCCTCGCACGGGTGCGTACGCATGCCGCTGCACGTCGCCGACCGCTTCTACCGGATCGCGCAGATCGGCGACCCGGTGCACGTCCGCGGCAGCATCCGGCCCCGGCGCTGAGATCGCGGCGCTGAGGGTCGGCGCCGAGGTCGCGGCGCTGACACCTCCCCCTGACCGACCGTCGGGGGGTTCTGACTTGACGCTCGGCGGCGGGCGATGGTGATCTCTAAGGCGGTTGGTTCTGCACGTGGACTGAACGAGCGCGAGGAGGACCATGACCGCCGCCGGACGGCAGCACGCCTGCCAGGTCGCCGCCACCACCCCCAGGGTGCGGCGGGACGAGGTGCCCGGGCACCTGGTGGGCCCGTTGCAGCAGTTGCTCGACGGCGCACCCGACACGATCGCGTGCCGGCGGCTGAGCATGTCGCAGCGCACGTTCAGCAGGCGCGTGGCCGAGCTGCTGGACCACCTGGGCGCCACCACGCGCTTCCAGGGCGGCGTCGAGGCCGTACGCCGCGGCTGGGTCGAGATCGGCCCCGGTTTGGAGCCCGGTCTGCAGCCCGGCCTGGAGCCGGAGCGGCGTACGGCGGACTGACCGCGGCCGGCGCCAGGGCCACGAGCGTCTGCGACGGGTGCGGGTCCTCGGATCGCCCGGCACGGCCGGCCGCGCGCGGCCCTAGGCTTCCCCGCGGCGGGCCCGCCGGAGGCCCGTACCGCACCTTCGGGAGGCACCGTGGCCCTGTTCGACCTGCCGATCGACGACCTGCGCGCGTACGCGCCGCCGCGCGAGGAGCCCGCCGGGTTCGACGCGTTCTGGAGCGAGACGCTCGCCGAGGCACGGGCGCACGACCTCGACCCCGTGCTCACCCCGCAGGACGTCCCGTTCGACCTGGTGGACGTGGCGGAGATCGCGTTCTCGGGGTTCGGCGGGCACCGGATCGGCGGCTGGTTCATCGTCCCCCGCCGCCCCGCCGACGCCGGGCCGCTGCCGTGCGTGGTGCGCTACCTGGGCTACCAGATGGGCCGCGGCTACCCGCACCAGTGGCTCGACTACCCGGCCGCGGGCTTCGCCACCCTGGTCATGGACACCCGGGGGCAGGGCGGCGGCTCGGGGGTGCCGGGCCGCACCCCCGACCCGTACGGCGGCACCACCGCCGAGGTGCCCGGCTTCCTCACCCGCGGCCTGAGCTCCCCGTACGACTACTACTACCGCCGCGTGTACGTTGACGCCGTGCGCGCCGTCGAGGCCGCGGCGGCGCTGCCCGGGGTCGATCCCGGCCGGATCATGGTGGCCGCGGGCAGCCAGGGCGGCGGCGTCGGGCTGGCCGTGGCCGGGCTGATCCCCGAGGCGCTGCGCGCGGTCTTCCTCGACGTGCCCTCGCTGGTGCTGTTCCGCCGGGCCACCGAGATCAGCAACACCGGCTCGCGCGCCGAGATCGCGGAGTACCTGCGCACCCACCGCGCGAGCGTCGAGGAGGTCTTCGGGGTGCTCGGCTTCTTCGACGGCGTCAACTTCGCCCCACGCGCCACCGTGCCCGCCTGGTTCTCGGTGGGGCTGATGGACCAGGTCTGCCCGCCCTCCACGGTCTTCGCCGCCTACAACCACTACGCCGGGCCCAAGGAGATCCGCGTGTGGCCGTACAACGGGCACGAGGGCGGCGGCCCGGCGCAGGAGGCCGCCAACCTCGCCCGCGCCCGCCTCCTCCTGGGCACGGGCTGACCGGGCTCGGGCTGACCGGGCTCGGGCTGAGTGGGGTGCGGGCCGGCCGGGTGCGGGCCGGCCGGGCGTGGGCCGAGCCCGCATACCGGCGCCTCGCGGGCCCAAGACGCGGGCGGCCTTCTGCGTCAGGATGGGGCCACGGTCCCTCGGGGCCGGGTTTCCCCATACAGGACCTACGGTTCCGACGGGAGGCGTGGGTGGACATCGTCATCGGGGTCGTCGGCCCCCATGATCTCGTGGACGACGTGGCCGCCACGTGCGAGGAGCGCCCGGGGGTGCGGGCGCTGCGGCTGGACTACGAGCGCGAGGCGGAGGCGCCCGCGATCGTGGAGGCCCACGCGGGCGCGGTCGAGGGCTGGCTGTTCACCGGCGCCGTGCCGCACACGCCGGCGCGGGAGGCCGGCCTGCTGTCCCTCCCCGCCGCGTACGTGGACTACGCCGGGGCCACGCTGCTCGGCGCGCTGGTGCGGTTGCAGCACGCCGGGCACGACGTGACCAGGGTCACCGTGGACACGCTGCCCGCCGCCGCCGTCACCGCCACCTTCGCCGAGGCCGGGCTGCCGGTCGGCGGGGTGCGCACGCTGCCGTACCGCAGCGGCATGACGCCCGGGACGGCGCTGGCCTTCCACCGGCGCGGCGCCCGGCACCCGGCCATCACCTGCCTGCCGTCGGTGCGCGAGGCGCTGCACGGCGAGATGCCGGTGCTGCGCCTGGTGCCCTCCTCCCACTCGGTGCGCGAGGCCCTGCGCCGGGTGGTGACGGAGGCCGGGTGCCGGGCCCGGGAGGACGCCCAGGTCGCGATCGGGCTGGTGGAGACCGAGGTGGAGGAGGGCCTGCTGCGCGAGAGCGCCGCGCTGGGCGGCACCCTGGTGGCCTACCGCGGCGGGCTGCACATGGTGGTGACCACCCGCGGGCCGCTGCGCGAGGCCACCGGCGGGTTCGCCTCGCTGCCCATGCTGACGCGCCTGGCCACGCGCAACGCGTACGCGCGGGCGGGCTTCGGGCTGGGCCGCACCGCGGCCGAGGCCGAGAGCCTGGCCCGCCGGGCGCTGGCCCGCGCCCGGCGCATCGGCGGCGTGGTGGCGGTGCTGTCGCTGCACGCCGGCACCGACATCGTGCTCGACTCCACCGCCGCGCCCGCGCCCGCGCGGAGCCTGAACCTGATCGCGCGCCGGGTCGGGCTGTCGGTGTCCACCCTGGAGAAGCTGATCGAGGCCCGGGAGGCGGTGGGCGGCGAGCCGGTGACCACCCGCGAGATCGCCGGGCGGCTGGCCGTCCAGCAGCGCACCGCCCGGCGCATGCTGCACCGACTGGAACTGGCGGGCCTGGCCGAGCGGACCGGCAACCTGACCAGCGGCACCAGCGGCCGGCCCCTGACGATGTACCGGCTGACCCTGTGACAGAGCCGGCCTTGCGCCAGGACCGGCGCATGATTAGGTGAAACGGGAGGAGCGCCACGTTGTATGGCGAGTCCGGCATGCGGCGCCGATCTTGGGCCGCTACCGTGAGGGGATGATGATGGGGGATATCCGCTTGGACAGCCTCAACGGAGCCTCGCCCTTTCCGCCCATCGCGGACTACGGGTTCCTGTCCGACTGCGAGGTGACCGCCCTGGTGGCGCCGAGCGGCGACGTGGAGTGGCTGTGCGTGCCGCGCCTGGACTCGCCCAGCGTGTTCGGCGCCATATTGGACCGCGGCGCGGGGCGCTTCCGCCTCGGGCCGGCCGGGGTCAGGGTGCCCGCCGCCCGGCGCTACCTGCCCGGCACGATGGTGCTGGAGACGAGCTGGCACACCCCGACGGGCTGGATCATCGTCCGCGACGTGCTGCTGATCGGGCCCTGGCACCACACCGACGAGCTGTCGCGCACGCACCGCCGGGCGCCCACCGACTACGACGCCGACCACGTGCTGCTGCGCACCGTCCGCTGCGTGAGCGGCGAGGTGCAGGTGACGCTGGACTGCGAGCCGATGTTCGACTACGGCCGCCACCACGCGCGGTGGAGCTACACCGACCGCGGCTATCACCAGGGCGTGGCCACGGCGGACGGCGCCGACGTCGGCGTGGAGCTGCGGCTCACCACCGACATGCGCCTGGGCTTCGAGGGCGGCCGGGCCATGGCCCGCACGCTGCTCAAGCAGGGCGAGACCCGCTTCTGCGCGCTGTCGTGGACCGAGCACGAGCCCCCGTACACCTACGAGGACGCCTACAGAAGGCTGGTGTGGACCGCGCACCACTGGCAGCACTGGCTGGCCCGGGGCGAGTTCCCCGACCACCCCTGGCGCGGCTTCCTGGAGCGCAGCGCGCTCACCCTCAAGGGGCTCACCTTCGCCCCCACCGGCGCCCTGGTCGCGGCGGCCACCACCTCGCTGCCGGAGACGCCGGGCGGCGTGCGCAACTGGGACTACCGCTACACCTGGATCAGAGACTCCACCTTCGCGCTGTGGGGCCTGTACACGCTGGGCTTCGACTGGGAGGCCGACGACTTCTTCTGGTTCGTCGCCGACGTCGCCGAGCGCGACGAGGACCTGCAGATCATGTACGGCGTGGACGGCGAGCGCGACCTGACCGAGCAGACCCTGGACCACCTGCACGGCTACGACGGCGCCCGCCCGGTGCGGGTCGGCAACGGCGCCTACGACCACCGTCAGAACGACGTGTGGGGCGCGGTGCTCGACTCCTTCTACATCCACGTCAAGTCGCGCGACGGCCTCGACGAGCGGATCTGGCCGATCCTGCGCCGCCTGGTGGAGTCGGCCATCGCGCACTGGCGCGAGCCCGACCGCGGCATCTGGGAGGTGCGCGGCGAGCCGAAGCACTTCACCTCCTCCAAGGTGATGTGCTGGGTGGCGGCCGACCGGGGCGCGCGCCTGGCCCGGCTGCGCGAGGAGCCCGAGCTGGCCGCGCGGTGGCAGGCGGTGGCCGACGAGATCCACGCCGACGTGTGCGCCAACGGCGTGTCCGAGCGCGGGGTGTTCACCCAGCACTACGAGACCGACGCGCTGGACGCCTCGCTGCTGCTGATCCCGCTGTTCCGGTTCCTGCCGGCCGACGACCCGCGCGTGCGCGCCACGGTGCTGGCCATCGCCGAGGAGCTGACGGTGGAGGACCTGGTGCTGCGCTACATCGTCAAGGAGACCGACGACGGCCTGAGCGGCGAGGAGGGCAGCTTCACGATCTGCTCGTTCTGGCTGGTGTCGGCGCTGGTCGAGATCGGTGAGCTGCCCCGGGCTCGCAGGCTGTGCGAGAAGCTGCTGTCCTTCGCCAGCCCGCTCGGCCTGTACGCCGAGGAGATCAACCCGGTCAACGGCCGTCACCTGGGCAACTTCCCGCAGGCGTTCACCCACCTGGCCCTGATCAACGCCATCATCCACATCATCAAGGCCGAGGAGCGCGAGGCCGCCGTCTCCTACGGCGGCGTCACCCCGCCCCCGGTCTAGCCGAGAACCTTCGCCCGCCGCCCCGCGTCCAACGTGCGGAGGAGGGCGCGATGGAGGCGTTGGCGGCGGGCGACCCGGAGCGCATCGGCGGCTACTGGCTGGCCGGGCGCATCGGCGCGGGCGGGCAGGGCGTCGTGTACGAGGCGTACGACGCCGAGGGCGGCAGGTACGCGCTGAAGGTGCTGCGCGCGGCCGGCGGCGACGGCGGGCTGCGCGCGCGCTTCGCCAAGGAGGTCGCCGCCGCCCGCCGGGTGGCCTCCTTCTGCACGGCCAGGGTCGTGGACGCCGACCCCGACGCGACGCCGCCGTACATCGTCAGCGAGTTCGTCGAGGGCCCCGACCTGCGCCGCGCCGGACGCCGGTTCACCGGCGACGACCTGCATCGCCTGGCGGCGGCCGTGGCGACCGCGCTGACCGCGATCCACGAGGCCGGGGTGGTCCACCGCGACCTGAAGCCCGACAACGTGCTGCTCGGCCGCGACGGGCCGCGCGTGATCGACTTCGGCATCGCGCGCACCGCCGAGATGTCGCTGTCGGCGACCGGCCACATCCCGGGCACGCCGATGTACATGGCGCCGGAGGTGCTGACCGGCGGGCGGGCCGGCCCGCCCGCCGACGTGTTCGCCTGGGGCGCGGTCATGGTGTTCGCGGCCACCGGCGAGGACCCGTTCCAGGCCGAGACGCTGGGCGCGGTGATGCACCGCGTGCTCTCCCACGACCCCGACCTCGGCGCGCTGCCGCCCACCGTGCGCCCGCTGGTCGCCGCCGCGCTGAGCAAGGACCCCTCCGGGCGGCCCACCGCGCGCGAGCTGCTGCTGGCGCTGGCGGGCGGCGCGCCGCCCCGCGGCTTCGCCGCGCTGGGCGGCGGCGAGGAGGCCGAGCCCGCGCTGGGCGCGCTGGCCGAGGACGCGTACGCGCTGCTCTCCCCGGCCGAGCGTGAGCTGGTGCCCGAGCTGCTGCTGCGCCTGGTCGCGATCGGCCCCGACGGCCTGGAGACGGTACGCCCCGCGCCGGTGGCCGAGCTGCTGCCCGAGCACCCGGAGGCGCGGCGGCGCATCCTGGAGGTGTTCGGCTACATGCTGGCCGAGCGCGACGGTGAGGTGCGCCTCGCCCGCCCCGCCCTGTTGCGGGCCTGGCCCCGGCTGCGCTCGTGGGTGGAGGCCGAGCGCGACGGCCTGCCCGTGCTGGCCGGGCTGAGCCGGGCGGCGCGGGAGTGGGAGGCCAACGGCCGCCGCGACGCCGACCTGCTGCAGGGCAGCCGGCTGGAGGCCGCGCGCGACTGGGCCGCCGCCGGTCGGCGGCACCTCACGCTCACGCCGCTCGAACGCGACTACCTCGCCGAGGCCGGCAGGCTGGTGCGGCGGCGGTCCAACCGGCGCCGCCTGCTCACCATGGCGCTGGCCGGGCTGCTCGCCCTGTCGCTGGCGGGCGGCGGCATCGCCGTGCACCAGGCCGGGCAGGTCGCCGAGCAGCGCGACCGGGTGGCGGACGAGCGCGACAAGGGCCGGGCGCGCGAGCTGGCCGGAGAGGTGGCGGGGCTGCGCACGGTGGATCCCGTCAAGGCGATGCTGCTCAGCGTGGCGGCCTGGCGGCTCAACCCCGGCATCGAGGGCCGCGCCGCGCTGACCGGCTCGCTCTTCCAGCGCGAGGTCGCCGCGTTCCGGCCGCCGCCCGCCCCGGGCGCGGCCGTCAACACGACCAGCGGCGACGGCCGCCTGATCGCCGCGGTGACCGAGCGCACGGTACGGGTCTTCGACGCCGCCACCGGAAGGCAGGTCGCGTCCTGGACCGCCCCCGAACTGGCCCGCGGCGTCGCCTCCACCGACCTGAGCGGCACCGGGCGGCTGCTGGCCGTGGTCGCCGGGGAGAGCGTGGCCGTCTACGAGACCCGCACCGGCAGGCTCGTCGGCGAGGAGGCCATCGACGACAACCCGGCCGTGACCGTGCTGGAGTTCGGCGGCTCCGACACGATGCTGAACATCACGGTGGCCGAGGCGTCGTTCGGGGTGTGGGACCTCGGCCGCGACCGCGTCGAGCGTCCCCGCTGGGGCTATCCGCAACGGGTCGTTCCCGGGCCCACCGGCGACCTGGTGGTCACCGAGACCGACGGCGAGGTGAGCGTGTGGCGGTTGCCCGGCTTCCGGCGGGACACCCGCTTCCCCTCCGGCTGCGGCGGCGAGGACCCGGTGATCGGCTTCAGCCCCGACGGCGGCGCGGTGTTCTGCGCCGGTGAGCGGTTCGAGCTGTGGGACGCCGGGACGGGGAAGCGGATCAGGCAGGCCGTGGAGGACGACTACGACTACGGGACGTACCGGTGGAGCTGGGACGGGCTCGACGACGACGAGCCGGGCGGCGCGCCGGCCGGGTTCCGGCTCAGCCGGGACCGCGGGCTCGCCGTCGCGCACCGGGACGCGGTCATCCGCGTGTGGGACGTGGAGCGGCACGAGCGGGTGCTGGACTACACCGCGCGCGGCCGGGTCTCCGACGCCTGGTTCGACCCCGGCGGGCGCATCCTGCGCTACCGGATCGACGACGAGGTGGTCGCGATCGACCTGGCCTTCCCGGTACGGCCCAGGCCCGCGCCGCCGGACGCGAACTTCGTGGTCCTCAGCGGCGACGCCCGGCTGCTGGCGTACCAGCCGTTCGAGGGCGAGCCGCGGGTGGAGCTGTGGGACGTCGCGGCGGGACGGGTGCTGGGCTCGGTCCCGGCACAGGAGAACACCGTGCTGGAGGCCCGGTTCGACCCGGCCGCGCGCCTGCTGGCGCTCTCGCACGTGAACGAGACCGTGGACGTCTACGACGTCGCGACCCGGCGCAGGCTGTGGCACTTCCGGCACCCCCACGGGCTGATCACGACGGGGGAGGCGTTCTCGCCCGACGGCAGGACGTACGCCGCGGTGTACTCGCAGAACTCCCAGCGCCAGGTGGACTACTGGCTGCACCGCTTCGACGCGCGGACCGGCAGGCAGCTCGGGGTCGCCAAGCTGGAGGCCCCTATGCGGAAGTTCGCGTTCCTGCCCGACGGCCGCCACATCGTCTCGGAGCTGGGCCGGCAGGTGGACGTGACGACGGGGAAGACGATCGGCCCCGGTCGCACCCCGGCCGGGAGCGTGACGGCGGCGGTCGCGGTGGACCCCACCGGGCGGTGGCTGGCCGTCGGCAAGGCCGACGGCGGCGTGACGCTGTGGCAGGCGGCGGATCGGACGCCGGTCGCGCTGGACCTGCCCGCCATCGGGCGAGAGGCCGGTGAGCTGGTCTTCTCCCCGAAGGGCGACATGCTGGCGATGATCGACGGACGGGAGCGGCTGAGCCTGTGGGACGTCGCCACCCGCCGCCCGATCGTCACCGGGGTCGTCTTCGGGCGCATCGGCGACGGCAGGAGCTGGGAGGTGGCCTTCACCCCCGACGGGCGCACGCTGCGGGTCTCCAACGACACCGGGACGGTGTGGGACCTGCCCGTCGATCCGGCCCGCGCGGCCCAGGCGGTGTGCGCCCGCGCGGGCCGCACCCTCACCCGCGCCGAGTGGCGCGAGCACCTGGGGAGCATCCCGTACCGGGACGTGTGCGCCGGGGCCTGAGGGATTCCCTGTAAAGCAGGTAGGTATTATTGTGTACCAGCCCAGGCCCCGGAACGAGAGGCGGCGACCGTGATGCAGGTGCGCACCAGGCCCGAGCAGGCCCCGGCCGCCGCCGGGGAGTACCCCGGCGACGTCCACTGGTACGACCTTCCCGACGACGAGGCCGACGATCTGGACGATGAGATATGACAGTCGTACACGTGTGCGGGTTATGAGCGCTTTGTGAGCGAACTGTCAGCGCCACTCCGTAGCTTCGTGATCGCGCGGGGAAACGCGCGAAGGTGCGAGCGAACGGAGATGGACGCCATGAGCGTACGCATCACCTGACCTCACGTGACGGGGGTCTCCTGGCGGGGATCGGCGGCCGGACGGGGGCCGGTCTCCGCCAGGCTCCGGCGGACGTCCGCGGCGCGCGGGTCGTCCAGCTCGGCGAAGATGGCCAGCGACTCGCGCCAGCGCGAGCGGGCCCCGTCGGGGTCGCCCGACTCGACGAGGGCGCGGCCGAGGCGGTGCAGCACGTCGGCCTCGCCGCGGCGGTCCTCGAACGCGCGCTTCACCTCCAGGGCGGCCAGGAAGGCCGTCACCGCCTCCTCGTGCCGGCCCAGCCCGGCGTACGCGGTGCCGAGGGTGCGCAGGGCCTCGCCCCGGCGGTAGCGGTCGCCCGCCGCTGTGGCCGCCTCGGCCGCCGAGCGCGCGGCGGAGGCCGCGTCCTCGTACCGGCCCAGCGCGTTGTGGTTCTGCGCCATGTCGTCCAGCGCCTCCGCCTCAAGGCGGCGGTCACCGGTCTCGCGGGCCAGGGCGAGCGCGGCGGCGAAGCAGCCGGTGGAGTCGGCGGAGCGGCCCAGCCGGGCGTACGCCGTGCCCAGGTTGACCAGCACCGCCCCCTCCAGGTCCCGCTCGCCCGCGCGGCGCGCGACCGCGAGGGCGTCCTCGAACCGGCGCGCGGCCTCGCGCGGGCGGCCCAGCAGCGCCAGCGCGCGGGCCAGGTGGTTCAGCGCGACGCCCTCCTCCAGCGGCTCTCCCGCCGCCCGCGCCGCGTTCACCGCCACCTGGTACACCTGCACCCAGGCCCGGCCGGGCACGTGGAAGTCGAAGAAGCGCGCCAGCGCCCGGGGCAGCCGCCAGGCCAGGTCGTGCCAGCCGCGCGCCGCCGCCGCGTGGGTGGCCGCCATCAGGTTCGCCAGCTCCTCCTCGTACCAGCACACCGCGCCCTCGGCGTCGTGCAGGTCGTGCGGGGCCAGGCCGTCGGGCACCGGCCCGGCGGCGAAGGGGCGCCCGCCCGAGGGCAGGTGCTCGGCCGCGTCCAGGGCGCTGTGCAGGTACCAGTCCAGCACGCGGCGCAGGGCGGCCTCGCCGTCGCGCTCCGCGTCGCCCTCCGCGCGCGCCCGCTCGGCGGCGTACGCGCGCAGCAGGTCGTGGAAGTCGTAGCGGCCGGGGGAGCGCGAGCGCAGCAGATGGTCGGCGGTGAGCCGGTCGAGCAGCCGGGTGACCCGCCCCGCGTCGGGCTCCCCGAGCAGCGCGCCGGCCGCGCCGGTGCTCACCTCCGGGCCCGGATGCAGGCCGAGCAGCCGGAACAGCCGCGCCGCCTCCGGCTCCAGCGCGCCGTACGTCCAGGAGAAGACCATGCGCAGGTCGGTGTCGTCGCCGTCGCCCGCGTCGAGCGCCGCCAGCCGCGTGCGCTCGTCGCGCAGGTCGGCGGCGAGCCTGCGCAGCGGCGTGCGCGGGAACCGCGCCGCGCGCTCGGCGAAGATGCGCAGGGCCAGCGGCAGCCGGGCACAGCGTTCGACGATCTCCGCGGCGGCCTCGGGCTCGGCGGCGACCCGCTCCGGGCCGATCACCCCGGCCAGCAGCTCGCCCGCCTCGGCCGGGCTCATCTGGTCCAGCACGATCCGGCGCGCGCCGTACTGCACGACCAGGCCGCGGAGCTGGTTGCGGCTGGTGACCAGCACCATGCCGTCGGAGCCCGGCACCAGCGGCCTGACCTGGTCGCTGCCGGCGGCGTTGTCCAGCAGCACCAGCACCCTGCGGCCCGACAGCAGCGTGCGGTACAGCGCCGCCCGCTCCTCCAGGCCGGCCGGGATGCGGTCGGGGGGCGCGCCGAGCGCGCGCAGCAGGGTCTCCAGCGCGGCGGCCGGGCCGACCGGGCGCTCGGGGCCGTACCCGTGCAGGTCGAGATAGAGCTGGCCGCCGGGGAACCGCTCGCGTACGCGGTGCGCCCAGTGCACCGCCAGCGCGGTCTTGCCCGAGCCCGCGGTGCCCTGCAGTGAGACGATCGTCGGCAGCCCGGCGCCGCCGCGGCCGGTGTGCTCGTCCAGCAGCCGGTCCAGCGTGGCCAGCTCGGCGGCGCGGCCGGCGAAGCCGGGGATGTCGGGCCGGAGCTGCCGCGGCACCGGGGGACCGGGGCGCGACCCGGCGTCCGGGGCCGCGGCCACGACCGGCGGCGGGGGCGCGGCGGGCTCGCGCACGGACGGGTCCTCGGTCAGGATCGCCTGGTACGTCGCGCGCACCGCCTCGCCCGGATCGACCCCCAGCTCCTCGGCCAGCAGCTCGCGCAGCGTGTGGTACGCGCGCAGCGCCTCGGCGTGGCGTCCGGCCCCGTGCAGCGCCAGCATCAGCCGCTCCCACAACGGCTCGCGCAGCGGATGGGCCCGGGTCAGCTCGCGCAGCACCCCGATCAGCTCGGCGTGCCTGCCGGTGCGCAGCCCGACGTCGAGCCAGCGCTCCTGGGCGCGCAGCCACTCCTCGGCCAGCGGCTCGACCTCCTCGGCGTGCAGCGCGGGCGAGTCGACGTTGGCCAGCAGCGGGCCGCCCCGCCACAGCGCCATCGCCTCCGACAGCGCCCGGGAGGCGGCCTCCAGGTCGCCGGACGCCGCCGCCCGCCCGCCCGCGGCGGCCAGCTCGCGAAAGCGCAGCAGGTCCAGCGCGCCCGCGCCGGGTTCGGCGCGGTAGCCGTCGTGCGCGGTGACCACGACGGCGCCGCCCGGCCCGAGCCGCCCGCGCAGCCGGTTGACGTAGCTGTGCACCGTGGCCCTGGCCCGGTCGGGGTCGCCGCCGCCGTCGTCCGGCCACAGCCACCCGGCCAGCCGGGAGACGGGCACGGTCTCGCCCGCGCGCAGCAGCAGCCCGGCCAGCACGACGCGCAGCTTGTTGCCCCCGATGGGGACCTCCCGCCCGTCCGCGACCACGGACAGGGGGCCGAGCACCCGGAACCTCACCCCACCCCCTTTGCACGATCAATCCTTGACGGGGCAACGTTACCGGCCCTGACCTGGGCGGCGCGTCCTGGTGGGTGACAGGGTGCCGGAAGCGGAGCGACGGCGGGGGACCGAAATGGCGGCTGGTTAACGCCCCGAAATCCCGAAACTTCCGATAAATCACGCCTTGATTCCAATTTGTGGATCAACTGGCCTTGCAGCGGTCCTGACCCCAGATTTACAGGGATATCCCGTAACCCACGGAGGTACGTGTGAAACGCAGCATCGTCATTGGCGCCGTTGCCGCGCTCGCGATGACAACGCTGATCAGCCCGGCTCAGGCGGCCGGGCCCGCGCGAACCGCGCCGGCCGCCGAGACCGAGTACGTCGTGCTGTACGAGGAGGGCGTGAACCTCGCCGAGGCCAAGAAGGCCGTCGAGGCCGCCGGCGGCACGATCGTGAAGGAGAACGCCGCCGTAGGTGTCGCCACCGTATCCACCACCAACGCCGACTTCGCGGCGGCGGCGCAGGACCAGGAGGCCATCGCCGGCGTGGCGCGCAACCGCTCCATCGGCCACGCGCCGGCCAACGCCCGGACCTCCGCGGGCATCCGCAAGGCCATCGAGGCGGCCGCGGTCGAGAAGGCCGGGCACGGCGCGCCCGCCCGGGGCACCTTCGGCAAGCCCAAGCCCAAGGCGGAGCCGCTGGCCGAGCTCCAGTGGGACATGAAGCAGATCAACGCGACCGCCGACGGCTCCCACAAGTACCTCCAGGGCGACCGGGGCGTGCTCGTCGCCATCCTCGACACCGGCGTGGACGGCACCCACCCCGACATCGCGCCCAACTTCAACAACGAGCTGAGCCGCAACTTCACCGTGGACATCCCGGTGGACGCCGACGGCAACGAGGTGGACGGCCCGTGCGAGGCCGAGCCCGACCAGTCCTGCCAGGACCCGGCGAACGTGGACGAGAACGGCCACGGCACGCACGTCGCCTCCTCCATCGCCTCCCCGATCAACGGCCTGGGCATCGCCGGCGTGGCGCCCAAGGTGTCGATCGTGAACCTGCGGGCCGGCCAGGACTCGGGCTACTTCTTCCTGCAGGCCTCGGTGGACGCGCTCACCTACGCCGCCGACATCGGCGTGGACGTGGCCAACATGAGCTACTACATCGACCCCTGGCTGTTCAACTGCACCGACAACCCCAAGGACTCGCCCGCCGACCGGCAGGAGCAGGCCACCATCATCGCCGCCACCCAGCGCGCGCTCGACTACGCCCACCGCAACGGCGTCACGCTGGTGGCGGCGGCGGGCAACCAGGCCCTCGACTACACCAAGGAGGTCGTGGACGCCACCAGCCCCGACTTCGCCAGCGAGCCGGGCGAGGCGCCGTACAGCCGCACCATCCCGCCGAGCTGCGTCTCCCTGCCGAGCGAGGGCAACCACGTGATCTCGGTGTCGTCGCTGGGCATCAGCAAGCGCAAGTCGTACTTCTCCGACTACGGCAACGGCTACGTCGACGTCGCGTCCCCGGGCGGCGACGTGTACGACACCCCGGACAACACCCGGGACGTCACCAAGGCGACGCTGTCGGCGTACCCCAAGTACCTCGCCGAGGCGAACGGTGAGCTGAACCCCGACGGCACGCCCAACGTGGACTACGTGGTGCGGAGCTGCAAGGGCGACACCTGCGCGTACTACCAGTACCTCCAGGGCACGTCCATGGCCTCCCCGCGCGCCGCGGGCGTGGCCGCGCTCATCGTCAGCAAGTACGGCGTGCGCGACCGCGAGCACGGCGGCAAGACGCTGAGCCCGGCGTTCGTGGAGACGGTGCTGAAGGCGACCGCCACCAAGACGGCCTGCCCGAACCCGCCCGCCTTCACCTACACCCGGCACCTGCCCAACGGCACGACCGCGACCGCCACGCACGTGTGCGAGGGCGGCAAGTTCCGCAACGGCTTCTACGGCTCCGGCATCGTGGACGCCCTGAAGGTCGCCCGGTGACCTCCCGCCCCTGACGGGACGCGATCCCCGGGCCCCGGGCGCCGCACGGCGCCCGGGGCCCGGTGCGCCGGCCGGGATCAGGCGGTGAAGCGCTCGCCCGCCCCCTGGATGCGCCGGATCTCCTGACGGAAGAAGCCCGCCAGCGCGGCGCACGCCTCGGCGTCGCGCGGGCCGCCCTCGCGGCGGGGCAGGTCGGGGTACGGGCTGCCCAGCACGAAGATGTTCTCGTCGTTGTAGTTGTTGGCCGGGGCCGTGTAGTTGAACGACCCGGCGATCACCACCGAGTCGTCGATGACCATCAGCTTGTGGTGCAGCTTGCCGAACCCCGGCGCCCGCTTGGGGAAGAAGATCTCGATGCGCGCCCGGTCCAGGTCGTGGGTGGCCGCCCACTTCTGCGCGCCCTGGCCGGGGTCCATGGCCCCCGACACCGTGCGCCCGGCCTCGGCCAGCGCGATCATCGCGTCGTCGATGCCGGAGGACCCGGCGAAGGTGAAGATGGCGAAGTCCACCTGCCGCCTCGCCTTGAGCATCTGCTTCATGATCTCCAGCTCGGGGGCGTGGTCGGGCGCGAACAGCACCTTCACCGGCACCCCGCCCACGTTGTACGCCGCGGGCACCTTGCCGTGCTCGCCGCGGCCGAACCGGCCCGCCCGGATGCGTTCGAACTCCCCGGCGTACTCCCGGCACACCGACACATCATGAAATATCACGACGTGATTGAGATTGCGGTGGCAGTCGGTCCCGGTGAAGTTCGCCGAGCCCGACAGGATCGCCGAGGTAGGCGTCGCCTTCTCCCGGAAGTCGCGCACGATGAACTTCTGGTGGAAGATCGCCGGGTTGTAGTCCGCCTTGACGTCCACGCCGCAGCGCAGCAGCGCGGCCAGGATGCGCCGGTTCGCCTCCAGGCTGCGCGCGCCCGGCTCGTCGCTCCACTGCACCCGGCGCCGGGCCGCCGCCTCGTCCTCGCCCTCCCGGACCACGATCTTCGGCACCTTGGCCGTGAGCAGGTAGTCCTGCTCCAGCACCATGCGCACGCTCACCCCGCGGAACCGCGCGTCCAGCACGGCCTGGGCGATCGGCTCGGAGTCCAGCTCCTGGATCGCGATGTCCAGCGATTGCCGCGCCCCGTGCACGAACTCGACGATCACGGCTTCGAGGTCGTCGGGCGCGCCCAGCTCCGCGGGGCCCGCGTACGCCTCGATCTTCCCGCCGGCGAATGACGCCATGCGGGCATGGTCCCACCGCTTCGTGGCAGTAACAACGGCTATTTCATGACCGAGAACCATATTTAAGGTGAGATGACCATCGGCACCATCCCCTCGGGAGCCCAGATGCATGACGACCGCGCCCTCGTCGAGGCGCGCCTGGCCCGCGCGCTCCGGGAGCGCATCCGGCCCGCCGTGTACGCCAGGTCGGTCCCGCTCACGGTCGCCGCCTGGCACGCGCCCGGCGAGCCCGTGCCCTTCGCCGAGGCCGCCGGGCAGGAGTACGCGCCCACGGCCGCCGGCGAGCCGTGGGGCCCGCCGTGGGGCACGACCTGGTTCCGCCTGACCGGCACGGTGCCGGCCGAGTGGGCGGGCGAGACCGTCGAGGCCGTGGTGGACCTGGGCTTCGACGCCGACCGGCCCGGCTTCCAGTGCGAAGGGCTCGCCTACACGCCCGACGGCGCCCCGGTCAAGGGCCTCAACCCGCGCAACGCCTGGCTGCCGGTCGCGGCGCGCCCCGGCGAGCCGTACGAGGTGCTGGTCGAGGCCGCCGCGAACCCGCTGATCGACTACCGCGGCTACGTCACCCCCCTGGGCGACCCGCGCACCGCCGGCACCGCCCCCATGTACCGGCTGGCCCGCGCCGACCTGGCCGTCTTCGAGCGCGAGGTGTGGGAGCTGGCCCGCGACGTGGAGGTGCTCGACCACCTCATGCGCCGCCTGGGCACGCACGAGCCGCGCCGCTTCGAGATCCTGCGCGCGCTGGAGCGGGCCCTGGACGCGCTGGACCTCCAGGACGTCCCCGGCACCGCGGCCCGCGCCCGCGAACGGCTCGCCGGCGTCCTGGCCAGCCCCGCCCACGCCAGCGCGCACCGGATCTCCGCCGTCGGCCACGCGCACATCGACTCCGCCTGGCTGTGGCCGATGCGCGAGACCGTGCGCAAGGTGGCCAGGACCGCCGCCAACGTGACCGCGCTGATGGAGGACCACCCCGGCTTCCGCTTCGCCATGTCCCAGGCGCAGCAGCTCGCCTGGATCAAGGAGCACCACCCCGGCGTGTACGAGCGGGTCAAGAAGCACGTCGCCGCCGGCCGGTTCGTGCCCGCGGGCGGCATGTGGGTGGAGTCGGACACCAACATGCCCGGCGGCGAGGCGATGGCCCGCCAGTTCGTGCACGGCAAGCGGTTCTTCATCGAGGAGTTCGGCGTCGAGCCCGCCGAGGTCTGGCTGCCCGACTCCTTCGGCTACTCCGCGGCGCTGCCGCAGATCGTCACGCTGGCCGGCTCGCGCTGGTTCCTCACCCAGAAGATCTCCTGGAACCAGGTCAACCGGTTCCCGCACCACACCTTCCTGTGGGAGGGCATCGACGGCACCCGCGTGTTCACCCACTTCCCGCCGGTGGACACCTACAACTCCGACCTGTCCGGCACCGAGCTGGCGCACGCCTCGGACAACTTCGCCGAGAAGGGCCGCGCCACACGGTCGCTGGTCCCGTTCGGCTACGGCGACGGCGGCGGCGGGCCCACCCGCGAGATGCTGGCCCGCGCCGCCCGTACCGCCGACCTGGAGGGCTCCCCCCGGGTCGAGCTGCACACCCCGGAGGAGTTCTTCCGCGCCGCCGAGGCCGACTACCCCGACCCGCCGGTGTGGTCCGGCGAGCTGTACCTGGAACTGCACCGCGGCACCTACACCAGCCAGGCCCGTACCAAGCAGGGCAACCGGCGCAGCGAGCACCTGCTGCGCGAGGCCGAGCTGTGGTGCGCCACGGCGGCGGCCCACGGCCTGGCCGGCTACCCCTACGACCGGCTGGACCGGCTGTGGAAGCGGGTGCTGCTGCACCAGTTCCACGACGTGCTGCCGGGCAGCTCGATCGCCTGGGTGCACCGCGAGGCCGAGCGCGCGTACGCCGAGATCGCCGCCGAGCTGGAGGAGATCATCGACGGCGCGCTGCGGGCCCTGGCGGGGGAGGGCGGCGGCACCGTCACCTTCAACGCCGCGCCGCACCCCCGCGACGGGGTGCCCGCGCTCGGCGCCGCGCTCACCGGCGAGGCGCCGCCGTCCCCGCCCGCGGCCGAGCACGACGGGACGTACGTGCTGGACAACGGCCTGCTGCGGGTGACGGTGGACCGGCGCGGCCTCGTCGTCTCCCTGCTCGACCTGGTCGCCGGACGCGAGGTGCTGCCGCCCGGCGCCGCCGGCAACCTGCTGCAGATCCACCCGGACCTGCCGAACCACTGGGACGCCTGGGACATCGACCCGTTCTACCGCAACACCGTCACCGACCTGGTGGACGCCGAGGAGGTCGCCCCCGCCGGCCCCGGCGCGATCCGGGTCGTGCGCGCCTTCGGCTCCTCCTCCGTACGCCAGACGCTGCGGCTGCGCCCCGGCGCCCGCCGCCTCGACATCGAGACCCAGGTGGACTGGCACGAGACCGAGAAGATCCTCAAGGCCGCGTTCCCGCTCGACGTACAGGCCGACAGGTCCTCCTCCGAGATCCAGTACGGCCACGTGCACCGCCCCGCGCACACCAACACCTCCTGGGACGCCGCCCGGTTCGAGATCTGCGCCCACCGCTGGATCCACGTCGGCGAGCCCGGCTACGGCGTCGCGGTCGTCAACGACTCCACCTACGGCCACGACGTCACCCGGCAGCCCCGGACGGGCGGCGGCACCGCCACCACCGTCCGGCTGTCGCTGCTGCGCGCCCCGCGCTTCCCCGACCCCGAGACCGACCAGGGCCTCCACCGTTTCGGGTACGCGCTCGTCCCCGGCGCCGCGATCGGCGACGCGGTGCGCGAGGGCTACCACGCCAACCTGCCCCCGCGCGCCGTGCCCGGCGGACGGGCGGTGCCGCCGCTGGTCGCGGTGGACGACCCCGCCGTGGTGGTGGAGGCGGTCAAACTGGCCGACGACCGCTCCGGCGACATCGTGGTGCGGCTGTACGAGTCGCTGGGCGGGCGGGCGGCGGCCCGGCTGACCTGCCACCTGCCGGTGTCGGGCGTACAGGAGTGCGACCTGCTGGAGCGCCCGCTACCCGCAGGACGCACCCCCGACCCGGGCGAGATCACCCTCGCGCTGCGCCCCTTCGAGATCGTCACCCTCCGGCTCACCCCGGCGTAGAGCAGGTCATACGCTGGGACGATGAGGATCGAACCGGACCGGGCGCGGCGCCTGTTCCACGACGCGCGGGTGGCCGGGCTCGCCACCGCGGCCGCGGACGCCACGCCGCACCTGGTCCCGGTCACCTTCGCCATGCGCGGCGAGACCGTCTACGTGGCCGTGGACCACAAACCCAAGACCACCGCCACGGGCCTGCGCAGGCTGGCGAACATACGCGAGAACCCGCGCGTGTGCCTGCTCACCGACCACTACGACGACGACTGGAGCGCGCTGTGGTGGGTCAGGGCCGACGGCCGGGCCGAGGTCGTGCCGCGCGAACCGGCCGCACTGGAGGCGCTGGCCGCGAAGTACCCCCAGTACCGCGAGCGCACGCCCGAGGGCCCGGTCATCGTCGTCCAGGTGGAGCACTGGTCGGGCTGGTCGTACACCTGACGCGCCACATGGCGGACGGGCCCGTCCTCATCGCGGCCATGTTGCGGTTGTGCACGGCAACGCCGCAGACGATCCTTCTGTCAGACGCTCCAGCAGCCCCACGCCTGCGGCGGACAAGACAGCCCGACGCGCAAGGCAAAGGACAGCCGACAGACCGAGCGCAGAGGACAGCCGACAGACCGCAGACGACAGACGGGGCGCAGCCGACAGACCGACCGCAGCCGACAGACGGGGCGCAGCCGACAGACCGACCGCAGCCGACAGACTCGATCACCAGCCCCGACCACCAGACAGCCCCGACGCCCAAAGGCAGACCGACCCACCCGCCCTTCCGAGAGGGGAGACCGATGGCGTTCCATCCGAACCTCGACCCCGGCCTGGCCGCCGCCCTCGCCGACATCCCGCTGCCCGCCGCCGACTTCTCCACCGCGAGCTTCGACGACCTGCCGGACATCCGGCTCCAGATCGCGGCGATGCGCGCGGCCATGGCCCCCGCCGTGGACGAGAGGGTGACGATCGAGGACCGCCGCATCCCCGGCCCCGAGGGGGCGCCGGACGTACGGGTGCGGATCTACCGCGAGGCGGGCCGCGAGGGCGTGCTGCCCGGCCTGTACTGGATCCACGGCGGCGGCATGATCATCGGTGAGCCGGAGATGGACGACGCGCGGCTGGCCTCGTACGTGCTGGAGGTCGGCTGCGTGGCGGTCTCCGTGGACTACCGGCTCGCCCCGGAGAACCCCCACCCCGCCCCCGTGGAGGACTGCTACGCCGGCCTGGTGTGGACCGCCAAGAACGCCGCCGAGCTGGGCATCGACCCCGACCGCATCGCCGTGGGCGGCATCAGCGCCGGCGGCGGCCTGGCCGCCGGCACGGTGCTCCTGGCCCGCGACCGCGGCGGCCCCGCCGTGGCCTTCCAGCTCCTCGTCTGCCCGATGCTCGACGACCGCAACATCACCGCCTCCAGCCGCGAGTTCACCGAGGCGATCGTGTGGAGCCGCGCCAACAACGAGTTCGGCTGGAAGGCCCTGCTCGGCGACCGCGCCGGCACCGACGACGTGCCCCCGTACGCCGCCCCCGCCCGCGCCACCGACCTGTCCGGCCTGCCCCCGGCGTACATCGACGTGGGCGAACTGGAGGTCTTCCGCGACGAGTGCGCCGAGTACGCCCTGCGCCTGACCGCCGCCGGCGTCTCCACCGAGTTCCACCTCTACCCCGGCGCCTTCCACGGCTTCGACGGCCTGATCCCCACCGCCCCCCTCAGCCGCCGCGCCGCCGCCGAACGCATCGCCGTCCTGAACCGCGCCCTCAACACCCCCAAGTAACGCGGGCCCACCCGCCACCACGGAGGTGGCGGCCACCCGCCTGGCGCCCACCCGCCCCCCGCGCTCCGCGCGGGGGGAAAAGGCCCTCGCTACGCTCGGACGCTCTCTTCCAGTGTCGGGCTCCGCCCGACGCTAGCGCCCACACGGACCCACCCGCCGCCCGCCAAGGTGGTGACCCGCCTGGCGCCCACCCGCCCCCGCGCTCCGCGCCAATCCGCCCATTGCCAACGTACGAGCATGTTGACAAGTCTTCACGATCTTCATTCCGGCACTCAGCGGCAACGGTGCCCGCGGCTGAGGCTGTGCACCGCAGATCATGTTGACGGGGCCGGCGCACACGCTTGCCGGCATATGCCAGCGCGTCCATGGGTGGAGGCTTCGGACCATGCCACCGATGGCTCTCCCCGAGGTGTCTCCCTCACCCTGAGGGGCGTGATCTGGTCACCTCCCAGCGCGTAAAACGGGTCGAACCTCTCCAGGTTCGGTGCAAGGCTGGCCTCGTGAGCGACACGCAGACCGTGGTCCTGGTCGAGGGCGCCAGTGACAAGTCGGTTATCGAAGCGTTGGCCGAGCGCCGTGGCCGGAACCTGGCGGCCGAGGGCATCTCCCTTGTGGCGATGGGCGGTGCCACGAACATCGGAACGTACATCCGCAGGTTCGGCCCCCTCGGTCGCAACCTCCGGCTGGCGGGTCTGTGCGACGTCGGGGAGGAAGGCGACTTCCGGAGAGGGCTGGAGCGCGGCGGCCTCGGCTCCGACCTCGACCGAAGCGATCTGGAGGCGCTCGGATTCTTCGTGTGCGTCGCCGACCTGGAGGACGAGCTGATCCGCGCCCTCGGCACCGCCACCGTTGAGCGCGTTGTCGACGCCGAGGGCGAGCTCGGCTCGTTTCGCACGCTCCAGAAGCAACCCGCATGGCGCGAAAGGACCACCCACGACCAACTGCGCCGCTTCATGGGATCGGGCGGTGGCCGCAAGATCCGCTACGCCGGCCTGTTCGTCGCGGCACTCGATCTCGATCGCGTGCCGCGGCCACTGGACATGCTGCTGGCCCACCTATGAACCAGGCGGAGACGGCGACTCCGTCATCGCCGGGTGAGGCGGATTCGCTGGTGGAACCAAACGCGCGCGGGAGTGGCGGCGTCCCCCCAGGTGTGCCGGTGCAGGTAGACGAGCAGTGGCCGATGATAAAAGGCCGGTGGCGCAGCAGGGTGCGTGGGTGTGCTTCGAGGACGAGGCCGGCCAACCCCTGAGACCCCCCAGGGGCCGCACCTGGGGCTGGCGGGGGCGCACCCCGATCGTGTCGCCGCCGGTCAAGGGCACCGGGCGCGTATCGATCGCGGGCCTGATCGCCACCCGCCCCGACCAGCCAGGTGCGCGGCCGCGGCTGATCTACCGCATGCGGCGGCACCGCGGACGCACGGGTGAACGCCGGGGATTCGCCGGTTCCGGCTCACGCACCTACTGGACGATCCGCTCTACCTCGTCAGCCTCCAACCCGGCCAACGCCTTGAGGATCATCGCGGCTCAGCCTGGGGCGGCGGATGCGAACGCTGCCGAGAAGCCTTGATCGCGGCATGCGGGCGTGCCGGTTTCTCGCCTCGAATCGCCTACTCCAGTGACGACATGGTCGTCATCCAGTCGCTGGTGGCGTCGGGAATGGGGGGCGCACGCTTCCCGGACTCGCGCTCACGGCGCAACGGGCGCCCGGGATCCACGCCACAAAAATCCCCAACAACGCTCGTCAGATCTATGCCGTCACATACGGCGACCCACCAGACCCCCGGCCACCACCGCGCTGATCGAGATTCTGCGGGCCATGGCGTAATGCCCCAGGTGCCGCCCCGGCTCCGGGCCGCCGGATGCGTACGGCGACGGTATAGCCGACGTTCACCGCCGTAACCTCAGCCGTCAACACCCGTTAGTTGATGCCGATTTCAGCTCTGAGGCGATGATCTAATAAGTCGCTCCGTTCTTTGCTGGTCAACTGGTAGGTCCTGCCAAGAGTGTCTAACTGTTCGGCGGTTGGCATAAGTGCTCCCGCCTCCGCATCGGATAGCTGTGAACGTGGTATTCCTGTCTGTCGGCTGACTTCCTCCAGTGAGAGTCCTATTCTGTGCCGGGCCGCTTGCAGTGCCTGCGCCAGCTGTACGTACTTTCCGGTGGGCACGGAAAGAGTCGATTCCGGAGCCATCGATGAAGGAGTAGAGACGCTGGAGCTGCTGGGCCCGGCTTGAAGGCTCGCCACGAGGATATAGATGAGGATGGCTAACGTGATGCCGCCTCCTGCTCCGGCGATGGCAGTCCGTCGACTGTGAGGGCGCACCCAGTGAAGCGTTCCCTTTGAACTTCTTCGCCAGTGACCTTTGACCCGCGTCATGCCAGGACGGTATGGCAAGGCTGATGTGCCGAGCAGGAATCGGAATGGCTATGGTGTCATGGCTGCTTGGTGACATAGGACTTCCGTCCGATTGAGGTGAGGTTGAAAACGGCATAATGGCACTGCTGAGTGCAATGGCAAAAATATGTGATGTCTCGCCGGGCGATGACTGTTGCCGGGGTGTGCGGTGATTGTCCTGTGGTTGGACGCTCTCGCGGTTTCTCGGCGCGGATGCTGTGGTCGTCGCGCCTCACCCTCAACACACTGTGCCTATCGGGCTCGGGATGGTGCTGCACTTGGGCACCAAAAAGATCAAGCTTCGGTGCCGGGGCAGGCGCGGGTCACGGAGGGGACATCTGGTGGGGTGGTGCGCGTCTTGGGCGCGCGCTGGAGGCGTACGGCGTACGCTGGGGCCGTGCTGGGACTGCTGCTGCGGTTGTCGGCGCTCGACGCCGATGCTGAAAGCGCTGTGCGGGTCATCGCGTATTTCGATGCGCTGGTGGCCGGGCACGCGAGTGCCGCCGCGCTGGTGCAGGCCACTGCGCGGCTTGCCGAATGTCCGGCGGGGCTGGTGGAGGCCGCGAGCGGGCGGGGGCCGCGGGCCGTGCCCGGTGGGCCGGTCGAGGAGGCGGTGCCGCCCAAGGGGGCGGCCGTGCGGGAGGTCGGGGCCGGGGCGGGGACGGTGTGGCTGGAGCGCGAGGGGCCGGCGCGCCCGTTGGACGCGATCGTCCTGGAGCGGTTCGCGGCGGCGGCCGCGGTGACGTTGGAGCGGGCCGCGGCGCAGGTGCTCGCGGGTGGCGATCCGGCCTTGGTGGAGCTGGCCCTGTCCGCGGGGGCGGGGGAGGCCGAGCGCGCTCGGGCGCTGCGCCTGCTCGGGTTCGGGCCGGGGGCGCGCCTTCAGGTTCTCGCGGTGGCGGGGAGCGGGGAGGACGGCGCGGCGCTGGCGGGGCGGCTGCGGGCGGCGGGGCACCACACCCGTACGGCCCGGATCGACGGTGTCGTGGCCGTGCTCACGGCCGCCGGCTCCGAGGCCGGGGGCGTCTCCTCCGATCGGTGCGGCGCGCCGGGCGGGTGGCGGGCCGGGGTGGGTCCTGTCGTGGCTTCAGGGGCGGGGTTGGCGGAGTCCTGGGAACGGGCGCGTACGGCGCTGCGCTTCGCGGGCGCGAGCCCCGGCGCTCAGGTGGTGCGCTGGGCCGACCTCGGGGCCCTCGCGCTGATCGCCGAGCACGTGCCGGACGAGGCCATCGCCGCCCTCCCCGACGTGCGGGCGGTGCGGGAGCTGGCGCGACGGCCGCACGGCGCCGAGGCGCTGGAGGCCGTACGGGCGCTGTGCGAGGAGGGCACGGTGCGGCGCGCCGCGGCTTCCGTGCACCTGCACCACAGCTCGCTCGCCGCCCGGATCGCGCGAGCCGAGGACGCGCTCGGGTTCTCGCTGTCCTCGCCCGCCGGCCGGATGCGCGCCCACCTGGCGCTCACCCTCGCCGCACTCCGCCCGGTCTGATCTCCGGCCCTGGCGCGGGTGCTGCCCGGCCGTGTCTGGCGATCCCTGCGGGGAGGACACCGGGTGGGACGGTCAGCGGTAGGGCGTTGCGGCGTACTGGGCGGTGAGTTCGTCGGCGCGGTCCCAGGGGGACCAGGGGACCTCGCGGCCGTCCAGGGCGGCGGTGAGGAGGTCGAGGGCGACGTGCCAGCCGGCCGCGGCGGGGGCGCCGGTGTCGCGCTCGTCGAAGACGTTGGTGAAGACGAGGCGGCAGGCGGTGTCGCCGTGCGGTTGGAGTTCCCAGCGCAGGATCTCGTTGCCCCAGGTGTACTCCAGCAGGCGGGGCGGGTCGGCGGCGATCACCTCGCCGTACGACGCGGTGTCCTCGTCCTCGGCGATGTCGAAGCGCCGTTTGGCCTCGGGTTTGAGCTCGAAGCGGAGCGCGGCGCCCGCCACGGCGTGGAACTCCACCAGCACGGGGAACCAGGCGGCGAGGTGGCCGGGCTCGGTGAGCGCGCGCCAGACCTTCTGCGGCGGGTGGTCGAGCACCCGCTCGAACCGTACCGCGAACCGGCCGTCGTCGGTGGCGACGAGGTCTCCCAGCATCCTGGCCTCCTTTGTATGCCTTAAGAAGTATATAGCGGAATGGGCATGTACCCTGCCGATGGTCATGTGGCGGACAGGTGAAATTTCCTTTCACTACATCTTTGTAGATTGAAAGGAGTAACCAGGGCGCGGTTGAGTTCGGGCGTGATCTCTGCACTTCGCCCCCTGGGCGTGGTCTCGCTCGCCTTCGTGCTCGCGGCCGGTGTCGCCGGGCCCGTACGCGCCGAGCCCGCGCCCACCCCGGCGCCCACCGCCGTCGCCGAGGACGCGCCGCCCGAGTCGTCGCTGCGCGAGCCCTCCACGCTGCTCGTCGCGCCCGGCGCGACCCACCTCGACACCGCGAGGCGGACCCGGCCGGTCGCGCCCGGCGTCACCCTCACCTCCTTCGACCGCTACGACGCCGCCGGCTGGCTGCGCGCCGACGCCGTCACCGCCGACCTCGGCGGCGGCGAGGACGGAGTGCGCGCCGACTACGTCTTCTCCGGCGAGGTGTCCCGCACCGAGCCGCTGTCGGGCCCCGCCGGGCGCACCCGGGCCGTCGCGGCCGTCAACGGCGACTTCTTCGACATCAACAACTCAGGCGCCGCGCAGGGCATCGGCATCCAGAGCGGCAACCTGGTGCAGTCGCCCGTCGCCGGGCACCCCAACGCGGTGGCGATCTCCCCTGACGGCGTGGGCCGCGTGGTGTCCATGGCCTTCGACGGCACCGCCACCCCCGAGGGCGGCGCCCCGATCAAGCTCACCCAGTTCAACCAGATCGTCCAGTCCGGCGGCGTCGGCCTGTTCACCTCGCTGTGGGGCTCCTACACCCGGGCCCGCGCCGTCGAGGGCGCGTCCGCGGTCACCGAGGTCACGCTGACCGACGGGAAGGTGACCGGCGTCGCCACCACGGCGGGCACCGGGCCGATCCCGGCCGGCACCACCGTGCTGCTCGGCCGCGACGCCGGGGCCGCCGCGCTCGCCGCGCTCAAGACCGGCGACCGGGTGGAGATCGCGTACGCGCCCAAGGCGTCCGACGGCGGCGCGGTGCACGCGGCCGTCGGCGGCGCGCAGGTCGTGGTCAGGGACGGCGTGCCGCAGGTCTCCTCCGACACCGCCGCCCACCCCCGCACCGCGGTCGGCTTCTCCAAGGACGGCCGCAAGATGTACATGCTCACCGTGGACGGCCGTCAGGTGGACAGCCGCGGCGTCACCCTGACCGAGCTGGGCCGGATGATGGCCGAGCTGGGCGCGCACAACGCGCTCAACCTGGATGGCGGCGGCTCCTCCACCATGCTGGCCCGCGAGCCCGGCTCCGGCACGGCCCAGGTGGAGAACAGCCCGTCCGACGGCGGCGAGCGGCACGTGCCCAACGGCCTGGCCCTGTACGCCCCCGAGGGCAGCGGCAGGCTCAAGGGCTACTGGGTGGAGACCGCGATCGACCCGGTCAAGGCGCCGGGCGCGGGCCCGGTCACCGGCGGGCGCACCGACCGCGTCTTCCCCGGCCTGACCCGCAAGCTGACCGCCGCCGGCTACGACGAGACGTACGGCCCGGCGTCCGGCGCGGCGAAGTGGCGCACCAGCAGCGCCGCCCGCGGCAAGGTCGCCGCCGACGGCACCTTCCGGGCCCTGACGCCCGGCACGGTCACCGCCACCGCCTTCCGCGGCGCCGCCAAGGGCGAGATCGGCCTCACCGTGCTGCAGCCCCTGACCAGGATCGGCGCCACCACCGACCGGGTCGGCCTGGGCGGCGCGGGAGCGCGCGGCACCTTCGGCGTGGTCGGCTACGACCGCGAGGGCAACACCGCGCCGATCGAGCCCGCCGACGTGACGCTCGACTACGACGAGACGCTGCTCGACGTCACCGCCTCCGCGCAGGGCCACTTCACCGTCACCGCCAAGAAGGCGGTGGGCTCCGGGCTGGTGACCGCGAAGGTCGGCCGGGCGAGCGTGTCGGTGCCGGTCACGGTCGGGTACGAGGACGTGCCGGTCGCCGCCTTCGACGACGCCGCGTCCTGGAGGTTCGCCGCCGCCCGCGCGACCGGCTCGCTGTCGGCCGTCCCCGGGCAGAGCGGCGGCGGGCTGAAGCTGTCCTACGACTTCACCCAGTCCACGGCCACCCGCGCCGCGTACGCGAGCCCGCCGCAGCAGATCACCGTGCCCGGCCAGCCGCAGGCGTTCTCGCTGTGGATCAACTCCACCGGCAAGGGGGAGTGGCCGAGCCTGGAGTTCTACGACGGGCAGGGCCAGTCGCAGATCCTGCGCGGCCCCTACCTGACCTGGACCGGCTGGCGGCAGGTCGAGTTCACCGTCCCGGCGGGCGTGTCCTACCCGCTGCGGCTGCGCCGGTTCTACGTCGCCGAGACCAAGGCCGCCGCCTCCTACACCAACGAGATCGTGATCGACGGCCTGACCGCCAAGGTGGCGCCCTCGATCACCGCCCCGGCCGGGCCCCGGGTGAGCGACCCGGTGGTGGCGGACGGCGCGGACGTGGCCGCGATGCCGTGGCGGTTCGCGGTGATGTCGGACGCCCAGTTCGTTGCCAGGGCCCCCGACAGCGACCTGGTCGCGGGCGCCCGGCGCACGCTGCGCGAGATCAAGGCCGCCCGCCCCGACTTCCTGCTGATCAACGGCGACCTGGTGGACGAGGCGTCCCCCGAGGACTTCGCGCTGGCCAAGCGGGTGATCGAGGAGGAGGTCGGCGACGCCTTCCCGGTGCACTACGTGCCGGGCAACCACGAGGTCATGGGCGGCGCGATCGACAACTTCAAGGCGGCCTTCGGCGCGACGTACGGGACGTTCGACCACAAGGGCACCCGGTTCATCACCCTGGACACCTCCAGGCTGAACCTGCGCGGCGGCGGCTTCGACCAGGTCGCCATGCTCCGCGACCGGCTGGACGCGGCCGAGAAGGACCCCCGGGTCGGCTCGGTGGTCGTCGTCTTCCACGTGCCGCCGCGCGACCCGACGCCGGCCAAGGCCAGCCGGCTAGGCGACCGCAAGGAGGCGGCGCTGGTGGAGGACTGGCTCGCGGAGTTCCGCCGCGAGACGGGCAAGGGCGCCGCGTTCGTGGGCGCGCACGTCGGCACCTTCCACGCCTCCCGCGTGGACGCCGTCCCGTACGTGATCAACGGCAACTCGGCCAAGACCCCGTCCACCCCCGCGGACGACGGCGGGTTCACCGGCTGGTCGCTGTGGGGCGTGGACCCGGTCACGGCAAGGGAGGCCGAGCGGGTGCGGCGCGACCGCTTCGGCGCCGCGTCCCCGTGGATCTCCGCCGAGCTGCGCCCGCACGTGGACGGGCTCGCCCTGGACGCCCCCGCCTCGCTCCGGCCCGGCGCCTCGGCCCGGGTCGCCGCGACCATCACGCAGGGAAGCAGGACGGTGCCGGCGGCGTACCCGGTCTCGGCCGGCTGGTCCGGCTCGCCGAACCTGCACATCGGCTCGCGGAGCGGGGCCAAGGCGCGCCACGCGGCGGTCCTCGACCCGGCCACCGGTACGCTCACCGCTCTGCGCCCCGGCCAGGTGACGATCGCGGTCACCGTCAACGGGGTCACCGAGCGGCGCGAGGTGACCGTGGCCGGCGAGGAGAAGGCGGCGGCGTGACCGGTTAGATGAGCCCGCGGTCGCGGGCGTACACGGCGGCCTGGGTGCGGTCGCGCAGGTCCAGCCGGGTGAGGATGCGGGAGATGTGGTTCTTGACCGTGCCCTCGCTCAGGTGGAGCCTGGCGGCGATCTCCCGGTTCGTCGCGCCGCCCGCGACCAGCCGGAGCACCTCGGCCTCCCTCGCGGTCAGCACGCCGTCGGGGGAGGCCGTCGCCGTGGGCGGGGTCGTGGCCGTGGCCGGGGCGGGGCGGGCGAGCGCGGCGGCGAGGCGGGCCGTCGCGGCGGGGTCGAACTGGGCCACGCCCGCGTGCGCCAGCCGCACCGCCGCGGCCAGCTCGCGGGCCGGCAGGTCCTTCAGCAGGTAGCCCGCCGCGCCCGCGCGCAGCGCCCGCACGACGTACTCCTCGTCGTCGAAGGTGGTCAGCATGACCACCCGGCACCGCGGCGCCCGCTCGCGCAGCACCGCCACCGCCTCGACGCCGTCCATGCCGGGCATCCGCACGTCCATCAGCACCACGTCGGGGTCGAGCTCCAGCGCCCGCTCCACGGCCTCGCGCCCGTCGCCGGCCGTGCCCGCCACGGCGATGCCGGGCTGGATGTCCAGCAGCGAGGCGATGCTCTCTCTGATCAGCCGCTGGTCGTCCACGACCAGCACCCGGACCTCCGCCTCGCTCACTTGGCCCCCCGCGGGATCGTCACCGTCAGCCGGGTGCCCTCGCCGCTCCCGCTGGTGATCTCCACCCGGCCGCCCGCGAGCCGCACCCGCTCGCGCATGCCGAGCAGCCCGAAGCCCTCGCTTCCGGGCGGGAAGCCGCGCCCGTCGTCGGCCACCACCAGCCGGGCCGCGTCATCGCCGAGGTGCGCGGACACCACCACCTTCGTGGCCGCCGCGTGCCGCCTGCTGTTGGTGATCCCCTCCTGCGCGGCGCGGTAGAGCGCGGCCAGCGCGGGCGCGGGGTAGCCGTGCTCGTCGCCGGAGAAGTCCAGCGTCACGGTCAGCCTGCCGTCGTCCACCTGGCGGGAGACGAGGTCGCGCAGCGCGGCGGCCAGCTCGAAGCGGTCCTCGGGGACCCGCTCGGCCTCGGCGCCGGCGCGCAGCATGCGCACCGAGCGGCGCACGCCCTCCAGCGCCCGCCGCGCCGCGCGGTGGGCCTCGGCGACCGCGGCGTCGGCGGTGCCGGGGTCGCGGCCCCGGAAGGCGGTGGCCTTCTCCAGCAGGACGGCGATGGCGGTCAGGTCGTGCCCGAGGTCGTCGTGGATGTCGCGGGCCACCCGGTTGCGCTCGGCCGCGGCCGACAGCTCGGCCACCCGCCCCGCGTACTCGGCCAGCCGCTCGCCCGACTCGCGCAGCCGGGCGCGGGCGCGGCGCTCCTCGACGGCGACCGCGGCCATCGCCATGGTCAGCACCAGCCCGATCGCGAACATCAGCAGGTCGGAGACCCGTTCGATGTCGGCGTACCAGCGCGGCGCGCCCAGCTCGTAGCCCGCGAAGACCAGGCCGAGCGTGGCCACGGCCAGCGCGACGGCGGCCGCGCGGCCGAAGGCGAAGTACGCCGTGAACGGGACCAGCACGAACAGCGCCCGCGCCAGCCCCGACCCGTCGGCCGTCGCCACCACGACGTACAGCGCCACCCGGGCGGCGAGCAGCGCCGCCGCCGTGGCGCGCGGCGCGCCCTCGGGGTGGCGGCGCCACTCGGCCAGGTCGAGCGCGAGCAGCGCGGCCAGGCCGCCCGCGAACAGCGGCAGGCTGGTCGCGCCGAGCCCGCGCGACCACGCGTACAGCCCCGCGGCCAGCACCGCGCCGTACAGCACGGCCGACACCCACGGGACGGGCCGGGAGAGGGACACGACCGCCAGCGTACGCGCGCCGCGCCCCTCCCGGCGTGCCCGCCCGCTACCGGGCATCCCCGGCCGCGGCCGTGGCCGGGCGCACCGCCGGGGCGGCGGCCGGGCCGCGCAGCGCCGCGGCCGACAGCCAGACCAGCGACACGCACACCAGCAGGTGCACCAGGCTGGTCAGCGGGGTGTCGGGCAGCGGCGCGAGCGCGGCGAGCAGCACCAGCGCCACCCCGTAGCCCAGCACCGGCACGGCCGGCAGCACCCGGGCGCGCGCCATGGACACGCAGAACAGGATCGTCCCGGCCACGAACACCCCCATGCCGCCGTAGACCGCGATCCGCGCGGGCCCGGCCAGCACCTCGGCCGCCACGGCGGGATCGAGGTGGAACAGCGCCACGTTCAGCATGAACCCCACGCCGCCGAACAGCGACAGCCCGATCATGTTGACCGCGAACGCGAGGGTGTGGAACCCCCGGCCGCCGCCCTGCGCCAGATACAGCGCGGTGACGACCGGCGCGCCCAGAGTCCCGCCGATCCCGATCACCAGGCTCGTCGCCGTCGTCTCTCCGGTGAACGCCTCCACCACCCCCGGCACCCCGATGCACAACCCCAGCACGAACCCGCACACCGCCCCGAACCGCACCAGCCACGCCGTCATCTCACGCCGCCTTCCTTGCTGACCTGCCGGACAGCCCCAGACGCTAGGCGCCGCCCGGGTCACGCCAGTAGTGCCATCCGGCCAATCCCGGCCGCCCGGGCGGCATGTGCCGGTCAGGGGGTCCGGTCAGTGGGGCCATGTGCCGGTCAGGGGCCATGTGCCGGTCAGGGAGCATGTGCCGGTCAGGGAGCATGTGCCGGTCAGCGGGCATGTGCCGGTCAGGGGGCGAGGGGAGGCAGCGACTCGGCGGCGGTCTCGCGGTCGGCGCCGGTGGCGGTCAGCAGGTCCACGATCAGGGAGCGGAGCAGGGCGGTCATGACGTTGACGGAGAAGCTGGTGGGGCCGGTGGGGATCTCCCGCAGGCGGGGGATCACGTTCAGCACGGCCTGGCGGGCGGTCTCCGGGTCGCGGCCGGTGGCCAGCTCGTCGCGGAGCAGCAGGGAGGCGCGGGCCAGGGCGTGCAGGGCGTCCACGAGCGGGCCGGGGACGTCGGAGCCGCCCTTGAGCGCGGCGGTGGTGCGGCGGGCCAGGACCCGGGTGTTGCGCAGCGCGTGGTCCAGGGGGACGCGGGTGGCGTCGTAGCGCAGCAGTTGCGCCCGGCGGCGCCAGCGCAGCGGGGAGATGGTGGCGATCTCGCGGCCGGTGCGCACGGCCTCCTCGAACTCGTCGATCACGCCCTGGGTCTTGCGGACCTCGCGCAGGGCCAGTTCGGCGAGTTCCGGGTCGCCGTCCTCGATGGCGTCGGCCGTACGCTCCAGGGCGTCGGCCAACGCCTCCAGCACCGCCGAGGCGTGCCGGTGCGCCAGCGCGGCCGGGCTGGTGGGCAGCAGGGCGACCATGGCGATGCCGAGCACCCCGCCGACCAGCGTGTCCACCATGCGGTCCAGCCCGCCGGTCCCCGACGGCGGCAGCAGCGTGGCCACCAGCACGGCCGAGGAGCCGGCCTGGAGCGAGATCAGGGGGGCGCCGTCCAGCAGCGCGGCGGTGCCCATCGCGAGCGCCACCACCAGCGCGATCTGCCACGCCCCCGAGCCGATCATCGAGATCAGCAGGTCGCCCACGCCCACGCCCACGGTCACCCCGGCCATCAGCTCCGCCAGGCGGCGCAGCCGGCGGCCCGTGGCCACGCCGACGCAGATCACCGCGGCGATCGGCGCGAAGAAGGGCCGCGGGTGGCCGACCACCTCGCGCGCCACCACCCAGGCCAGCCCCGCCGCCACGGCGGTCTGCACGATGGTGGGCGCGACGTAGACCAGCCGCTGCCACCGCTCGCGCGCGCCCGCCCGCAGCCGCGCCAGCCTCCGCCCGCCCCGCTTGCCGTTCGTCATCCCGTTCTCACGTGCTCTCGCCGTCGCTCGCGCGCGTCGTCCCCGGAGCCCTCCGGGCGCCGGTCTCGCCGTCCGTCGATCCCGGTTTCGTGCGCTCCCGGTCCGTCGCTCGCGTGCGTCGTCCCCGGAGCCCTCCGGGTGCCGGTCTCGCCGTCCGTCGATCCCGGTTTCGTGCGCTCCCGGTCCGTCGCTCGCGTGCGTCGTCCCCGGAGCCCTCCGGGCGCTGGGCTCGCCGTCCGTCGATCCGGCTCTCGTGCGCCCCCGGTCCGTCGCTCGCGCGCGTCATACCCAGAGCGTGGCGAACCAATGTGGTGTTTTGGGATTTACGGGCACTTTGCGGTGGGTCTTCCGCTCCGAGGGCTTTCCGCGCGATCGTGAACGGCATGAGACCACGATCCAGAACGTTCATCACGATCGTCCTGCTGTCACTGATCTCCGTGTTCGCCGCCGCCCCCGCGCAGGCGTCCCAGTCCGCGCCCTTCCCCGGTAGCTTCCCGCTGCCCGCCGGGTTCCAGCCCGAGGGCATCGCGATCGGGCCCGGCCCGTACGCGTACTTCGGCTCGCGCGCCACCGGGGCCGTCTACCGGGCCGACCTGCGCACCGGTGCGGGGCGGATCGTCAACCCCGGGCCGGGCACCCCCTCGCTGGGCATGAAGACCGACGCCCGGGGACGGCTGTTCGTCGCGGGCGGCAGCGGCGGCGACGCGCGGGTGCTGGACGCGCGCACCGGGGCCGTGCTGGCGACGTACCGGCTGGCCACCGGTGCGGCGTTCGTCAACGACGTGGTGCTGACCAAGGACGCGGCCTACTTCACCGACTCCACCAACCCGGTGCTGTCCAAGCTGCCGCTCGGCAGCAAGGGGACGCTGCCGGCCGCGCCGGTGCAGACCCCGCTCACCGGCGAGATCGCGTACGGCGCCGGCATCAACGCCAACGGCATCGCCGAGACCCCGGACGGCCGGGCGCTGCTGATCGTGCAGTCCAACACCGGCGCCCTGTTCCGGGTGGACCCGGACACCGGCGCCGCCGCCAAGGTGGACCTCGGCGGCGAGACGCTGGTCAACGGCGACGGGCTGCTGCTGCTCGGCCGCACGCTCTACGTGGTGCAGAACCGGCTCAACACCGTGGCCGTGATCAAGATGAGCCGCGACGGGCGCTCCGGCCGGGTGACCGAGCGGCTGACGGACCCGCGCTTCGACGTGCCCACCACCGTCGCCGCGTTCGGCGACCGGCTGTACCTGCCCAACGCCCGCTTCACCACCACGCCGGCGCCCGACACGCCGTACGACGTGGTCGCGATCGAGCGCTGATCGAGCGCCGACCCCGGCGGCGGGGCCGCGCGCCGCACCGGCGCGCGGCCCCGCGCCCGTCACGGTGAGGCGCAGGTGTAGCCGGACGGGGTGGCGGTGTTGCCGTTGGGGCGGCTGACCTGGAAGCCGAAGCTCGTGGAGGCTCCGGCGCCGAGGTTGCCGTTGT
>NZ_JACHGN010000042.1 GCF_014202315.1 Thermocatellispora tengchongensis
GACGCGGCAACGTCGGCCTATCTCGAAACCATGATCAGATGATTCGG
Source organism: Thermocatellispora tengchongensis (assembly GCF_014202315.1). GTDB lineage: Bacteria > Actinomycetota > Actinomycetes > Streptosporangiales > Streptosporangiaceae > Thermocatellispora > Thermocatellispora tengchongensis. Next base: position 48 of record NZ_JACHGN010000042.1, read on the forward strand.
GAAAGGTACACCCCTTCCCGTCAGATCCACAGATTTCGATCATTGCTCGACCAGGACCGGCTTGTCAGGGCGCACATCATCGAGAAGGCCACGACCACTGAACCCGTCGCGTCGCTGGGGATCGCGGTCCAGGGCGAGGACGTCGTCATCGTCGCCAACGGGGCGGACGGGATCGTGGTGTGGGACGCCTCGGGCGCCTGGGCTCGGCTGGGGTTGACCATGGCCGGGTTCAACGCCGCGAGTGCGGTGTCACTTGCAGCGCCTGGGCGATACCCCGACGACGTTCCTCAGGCGGCGGTGTTGGCGGCCGTCGCGGCAGGGCTCGTGGCGCTCGGATGCGGGGTGCGCAAGCTCCGCTTCATCCTCGCTGCGGCCTTGGTGTGGCTGGGGGTCCGGTCGTACTACCAAGGGGTGAACACACCGATCCTGTTCGACCCGTACGCTCTACTGCTCGCCTTGGTCCTGGTGTTCGCGGGGGTGAGCATCATGATCGCAAGCGCCATCTTGGGCGAGGTCAAGCTGCGGGTGTCCGGTATAGCCCTGGCCACCGCCATCGCCGTCTATTACTCGGTCATGACGCCGTTCTACGCGTGGAGCGCGGGCCACCTGGACTACTACTCGGTGGCCACGGAGCTGGCCATCGGCTTGGGCGCGGTCACGGCCTTGGCAGGGTCGGCCGTGGTGATCACAACGTCCATATCGCCGAGAAGATCCTTTCCGGGGCGTACTGCTTCCACAGCCGACTGACCCGCTCCCCGTTCCTCGCCGAGGTGAACTCGGCCGGTGCAGGCCGGCCGGCGAGACGGTTGCGAGCAACAGATTATGAAAGATCCACGATCGCATCCGTCTCGTAACGTCGTTTCCAGATCGTTTCGAGTGCCGACCTCGCCGAAGTACGCACCTCGGGTTCGACCTGGAGCACGTCGTCGGTCACCCGGCCCATGATGAAATCCGGCTCCGTCGCACTCGATGGAAGGGTGAGCCGCCCCAAGTCATCGAGCACGATGTACCAATGCCGCTGAGAGTAATCATGAGCCTTCATTCCTCCCGGCAGGCGATTGGCGTAGCCGGACACTGCGTCTCTCAAACCCGCAATCACTTGCTTCGTATCGTGAAGCGCGAACCTGCTGTCGACATGCGTACGTCGGTTGTAGATATAGGTTTGAAACAGTACGTCGTTGAAGCCGATCACGGCCATGTCGGCTAGGAACTCCCGGACATGATGCACAGATTCCGTTGACAGCATGTAGTTGGCGCCGACCGTGACATTGTGGGCACTGATGAGCCGGCCGGCCAACGATAGCTGCTGATCGTAGTTCCCTCTTCCCATCAAGCGGTCGTGCACGGGACGTGGTCCATAGAACGAGAGTTTGATGTATTCGAACGACTTGACCCAGTCGGGGACGCCTGTGGACAGCCTATCCCCGTTGGTTGTGACGAGCTGGAGCATGCCGAGTCCGCTGACATGGCTCACCAGACGGGAGAAGAGTGGATACTCGAAGGGCTCGCCACCAGAGTAGGAGATCTTTTCCACTCCTAGCTCAAGCAAACGATTCGCCACCATGAACGGATCGTGTCCCGGATGCTTGATACGCGGACCGCTGGTGGACAGACAGAATGGACATGCTCGATTGCAGTAGCGAGAGAGGCGCCAGCAAACGATACGGTGGGTGCTGAAGTGGCGTGCCATGAGCGACCACAACCCCTACACGTCAAGGGACAGCTGGGACACCCAAGGGCTCAGCCAGACATCAGAAGGACCCCGTACTAGAACATTCCGCAGCGTCACCCTGGATCCAGCCATTCGTTCAAGCCCGCATAATATCCAGGAGACGTGATGAAGGTTGACTATCCGCATGGTGGAGGTACGTATACGTACCCTGCGAGGCATACGGAAGCTCGACCCGAGACTAGGTTCGATCACACCCGCACAATCGGTCAGAGGGAAACGATCCAGCCGTATGTCCGGAATTCTCGTTCCGGTGCCGGCGAGGAAGAAGTCGACCACTGCCCCATCGATACTCAGCGCGCACCAGCTTCTACCGAGTATCTGAAGAACATCCTCCCTACTGACCGAGCCGATCGTGTTGACCTCATACGAATCGGCGATACTAGAGATCTCCCGCGATCCTAGAAAGGTTCCGGGACGGGCCTGGCAGCCTTTCAGCAGTTCGGCGAGGTCACCCTGATGATCGACGATGAAGTCCCAGTCAGAGCCGGCCGACCGCCACCCGAGCAGACGCGACCCGTAGAGGTAGACGCCGGCCCCTCGGGACCGCAACTCGGACATCAAGCCGCGTAGAGCAGCAGGATGGTCGGACCTAGATGTGCTCACTGAGTGGCACCTCCATGAGGCCACAAGCGTCACCTCTTCCTCTCGTACCAGTGCACAATCTCGGTCGAGCAGAAGATGCCTGCGCCCAGGTAGAGCCGCTGCTGTAGGTGGTGTCAACTTGGTCCATCTGTCGCCGGAACGCCGGTAGATGGGCCGAAAAGCTATGTCTCCGCTTTCCGTATAGGCTCGGAACGATCCCAGTATGCCGCCCGAGGTCACAACGTAGTCATATGGCTCGTACATCGGAACGGGCTAGGGGGAGACCAAGTTGAGGCATTCTTCGCGCATGAATTCTTCATGAAGCCTGAGCGTGGGCGTGCCACGGGCCACCACGTAGGACGCTTTTACGTTGATCTGTCGCCACGAGAAACCCGGACCGGACCTACGCGCGAAGTCGGCGGCATCCTCTAGGGTTGCCCCGTAAACGATGCCTTCGAGCTTTGCCCATATAGCGGCGGATGTGCACATGGGGCATGGTTCCAAGGTGGTGTACAGAAAGCAATCGGGCAAGTATCTGCTGTTCACGCCGGCGCAGGCACGCCGAAGGGCGAGTATTTCGGCGTGTGCGGTCGGATCGGGCTGTGAGTGCAGTTCAGTAAAGGCCGATCCGATGACCTCCATTCGACTGTCCAAAATTATGGCACCGATTCGATAGTTCCCCGACGACTCCGCCCGTTCGGCGATTTTTATCGCCTCGGTCATCGCCCATGCGCTCGGATGTATGTCATACACGCCCGGTCGCCCTTTCTTCTTCCTCCTCTATCGCCTTGAGACGGACGATGACGTCCGTCACACCTACCGCCAAGCTCTGAAAGCTCCTACGAACAGCCGCGTCCGCCAGCACCCGCTTGTTGCCGAAAGCGCACAGAACTCCCACCGGCGCATCATTCTCACGATGCATTGGAATGGCAAGAACCCACGTGATCTGTGGGTCCACCTTGTTCTTGATTCTGGCGTTATAACGCTCGGGGTGCGTCGCCGGAAGCTCTTCATAGACGATCTCATCACTCCTGAAGGATTCGCATATGACCAGCTCGTCAGTGTCCGGGTCCGCTACATCGAGAGAATAATTATGTGGAAGATCCTCGCACTCGTAATATACTTGGCGATCTTTGCGTAGCACCCTTCGACCATCAAGAACGTCGGCGTAGAAGAGATGCACGTTGACATTACCCCGTCGCGGACTCCTGCCGATCATTTGTAAGAGCGACGAGATGATCTGCCTGTTGTTCTCCTTGAGCCGCTTCAGGGACTCCAAATGGGCATTGCGCTCGGCGGCGGCGGCCGCGCGCTGGGTCAAAATATCGTTCATGAGGTCGAAGATGAGCAAGCCAACCCCTAAAGGCAGTAGGAGATTCCACCAGCCCAGACGACCGGGCACCGATGCTAGTTTTTGCCCGTCGGAGACCGTATTCGCCACCAAGTTGGCAAAGAATCCCAATGTCGCCGGTACGGACAGTTTTATCAGAATGTGCAGTGCGACCGAATCTCTACGGCCATGCCGGCGGGGTGAAGCACCAGAAGCTCTTAGTGCGATCATTACCCGGAACAACCTTTCGCGTCGGCTTCCGGAACAGCGCTAGAAACGTACGAGGCGAACACAGGTACAAGTATTCACCATGACTTGTACCACGCTCACCAGCCATCTTCCAGGGACGGGCGAGACTGATCACAGTGACTCTTTCCCGGGGATCTCCAGGACTCGCATTTAGGAGATCTCCGAAGTCTGTATTGGTATGGCCGAAACGAGACAGACTTTCGTTGAAAAGGCTTATTTTTGATGTTACGAGTGGGTGAGCGCTTCCAATCTGAAGCTGCAGGTCGCTCGCATGACCTGCGGAAGGGTCTGATTGCCGGATGAGGAGCTCGGGTCGAAGGGGGTTGACCAAGATCAACCGTTAGGCTAGCGGCTTCGAGTTCCTGCTTCGCATCTGGATGCGGTTGTCACCTGCGGTCGGGCCCGCCCACTGGACCGCAGGCGACGTCCCACGATGTTCCTCGCGCTGCGCGATGTTCTGGAGTGGCGCCGCGGGCACCTCTTGAGACGGGACAATCGAGGCGTGAGGAAACTGGTCGCCTGCGTCGCACTGGCATTGTCAACGTCCTGCGGGCACAGCGAGGATCAACGCATCGTGCGCTCCTTCGCCGAGATGGAGCAGGTGGCCCGGACGGCCGGATCGGACGACGGCGCAACGACTCGGCCGCAGGAGGTCGGGGAGGTCGAGTTTCAGGCGATCTATCGAGAGGGCGACCGGGTCTATTTCAAGGTGGGCGAGAATGGGCCCGGCGTGGACCCCTACGGCTACGTCTGGAGCCCTGAGCACGTGCCGGTCGATGACTCGAACCCGTCGGTGGCTTCGTCGTTTGAGCACATCCAGGGTCCTTGGTATCGCTGGAGCGACAGCTACTGAATCCTCCATCCCGATGGTCCGGTCATCAAGAGAGTGAGGGTTGCGCGGGCTCCCGGCCAGGTAAGCGTTGTACGTTCGGGCGCCAGCGGGGAGCCACGAGGGGCTTGCCCCTCGTGCTTGGGGTTCGGGGCGGGAGCCCCGATGAACACAGCCCCGAACCCATCGCGCGAAGCGCGCTCTTGTGAGGGACCATGCCTGATGGTCAGGGCGTCCACATGGGTGAGAAGATCCCCTCCGGGTCGTACTGCTTCCATAGCCGACTGACCCGGTCCCCCGTCTCGCCGGGGTAGATGCGGGTGAACGCGTCGGCGTCCGGGCGGCTTTCGAAGTTGACGTATGCCCCGTCCACCCGCCCCGCGAGTTCGCGCCAAGCCTTGTCGAGCCTCTCGGCTCTCCTCGGTGGGAAGACCGAGGCGATGACCAGGGTGCCCTGGTGCCGGTGCGCGTACGCCGTCTCGGATGCCGGCACGTCGTTGACCGCCCCGCCCAGCGAGCGCATCTGGACCAGGACCGGCCCGTTGGCCATCGCCGCGATGGCGGCGGCGTCGGTGGCGGTCATGGTCGTGAGCAGGCCGTTCGTTGTCGTGTTGGGCTGCTGGCCGATGTTGGGGTGCAGGTGCGCGGTGGAGACCAGGGCGGGGTACGGGACGATCTGCGCGTGGCTGTCGAGCACGCCGTTCCCGAGACCCAGCAGTGGTTCGATCGCGGCCCGTATCCGGCGCTCGCTGTCGTCGGCGACCACGGCTGTGATCGACGCCGCCGGCGATGACCCGTACGGCATCAAGGTCACGGCCGTGGACAGTTCGCGTGGCGCGGTGGCCATGTAGTCGGCCCATTGGCGCAGCGCGTCGCCGTCACGGTCGAGCTGGACGGCGATCTGCGCGTAGCCGACATCGCGCAGTTCGATCGCCTCGATCTCGAACGCCACCACGATGCCGGCCCCGGCCCCGGCGCCTCGGATCAGCCACAGCAAGGAGGGGTCGGCGCGTACGACGGTCCCGTCTGCCAGGACGACGTCGGCGGCTCGGATGTGGTCGATGGTGAGCCCGTAGTGGCGGACCAGCCAGCCGACGCCGCCGCCGGTGGCCAGGCCGCCGACGCCGACGTTGCCGTGGTCGCCGGAGCTGATGGCCAGGCCGTGCGGGGCGAGGGCCTGGGCGACCTGGGCCCAGCGGGCGCCGGCCTCGACCCGGACGAGACGGGCCTGGCGGTCGAGCACCTCGACCTTGTTCATGGCGGACAGGTCGATGACCACGCCGCCGTTGTTGGTCGAGCGTCCGGACAGGCCGTGCCCGCCGCTGCGGACGGATAACGGCAGGCCCTGCTCGCGGGCGTAGCGCAGTGCGGCCACCACCTCGGCGGTGTCGCGGGGCAGTATGACGGCCGCGGGCTTGCCCACGGTGGTGTAGGTGGACCTCAGCAGGCGGTACCGCTGGTCCTCTGGAGTGACGATCTGTGCCGTCAAGGTGGTCATCGCTGCCCTCTGATCTCGCTGACGCGCTCGCGTACGGCCGGGACGACTTCGGCGGCGAAGACGTCCAGTTGCGCTTGATGCGCGGTGACCGGCCAGAAGATGAATGTGTCGAAGCCCAGCTCGACCGCCCACGAGGTGAGCGTGTCGGTCCACACGCGCACGTCGCCGGCCAGACCCGGGCCGCCGCGTACGTTCCCGATCGTGCCGATCACGTTGTAGATCCGGCGGATCGACGCCGGGTCGCGCCCGGCCGAGCGGGCGGCGTCGTCGATGAGTTTCTGCTTGCCCGGGACCTCGTCCGGGCGGACGTAGATGTTGAGCGGGGAGATCCAGCCGTCGCCGGCGCGGCCGGTGACGGCGAGCATGCGCGGGCCCTGGCTGCCGAGCCACAGCGGGATCGGGGACGGCGGCACGGGGCCGGCGGCGTACCCCTCGATCCGGTGCCGGTCGCTGAGCAGCCGTACGGGGCCGCCGGACAGGGCGGCACGCATGACGTGCAGCGCCTCCTCGGTGAAGGCGACCATCGCGGGGCCGTCGCGCCGGACGCCGCCCATGCCGGCGATGGCGTCGGCGAAGGCCCCGCCGCCGAGCCCGAGCACGATCCGGCCGCCGGTGAGCACGCCGAGGGACGCGGCGGCCTTGGCCAGCATGGTCGGCGGGCGTAGTTGCAGGTCGGCGACGTCGGTGAGGAAGGAGATGCGCTCGGTCTCCGCGGCGAGATGGGTGATCAGGGTCCAGGCGTCCAGGTGGCCGGGCTGGTAGGCGTGGTCCTGGACGGCGAGATGGTCCAGGCCGTGGTCAGAGGCGGCCTGTGCCAGCCGCCTGGTCTCGGCGAGCCGGTCCACGTCGGGATCGAGGCTCAGGCCGAAGGTGATGGGGTGTCCGTAATCAGTCACGGATTCAGCCTCCGCATGTGCGCGGGTTTTGGCAAACGCCGGATTAGTTACTAATCTCGGGTAAGTGAGCACCAGAGCACAGCCCCGCATTCCCGCACCTGATCGCCTGACCATCCACGAGCCGAGCTGCCGCAGCTTCCAGGGCGCGCTCGAACTCGTCGGCCGCCGGTGGACGGGGGCGATCCTGCTCGCCGGCATGCGCGGCGCCCGCCGGTTCGGCGAGTACCGGCTCTCGGTGCCCGGGATCTCCGACCGGCTGCTCGCCCAGCGCCTGCGGGAGCTGGAGGCAGAAGGGCTGATCTCGCGCACCGTGATCCCCAGCACGCCGGTGCAGATCCGATACGCGCTCTCCCCCGAGGGCGAGGAGCTGATGTCCGTCCTGCAACCGCTGGTGGACTGGAGCTACCGCCGCTTCAGCGGACGTGGAGACGCGGCGGCCGGTTAGGCGGCGGATCGGTCACGAACGTGGATCACGCGCCACGCCGGCCCCATCATGTCTGGCATGAGGCATTCGGCCCTGGCGTGGCTCGGGCATCCCCTCACCATCGGCGCCGCGCTGGTCCTGCTGCTCAACGACCATCTGCTCAAGTGGCTGTGGCCGGGCGTGGTGACCGGCAAGCTCAGCGACGTCGCCGGCATGATCGTCGCCCCGCCCCTGCTCGGCCTGCTGGTACGCCGCCCGGCCGCGTCCATCCTGCTGGTCGGCGTGGTGTTCACGCTGGTCAAGACCACCGCCACCGGTGCCACGATTGCCTCCCACGCCTGGACGCTCGTCTGGGGGCCGTCGCAGGTCCTGGCCGACCCCACCGACCTCATCGCCCTGCCCGCCCTGTACGCCGCCTGGTGGACCTGGCGGCATCCCGCCCCTCGGGCCGAGCGGCTGGCGCGGGTCGCGGTGGTGATCCCGGTCACGGTGGTCGCCGTCGCGGCGACCGCCCCGGGCTACCACATACCGCAGAGCGCCTATGCCGTGGACGTGATCGACGGTGAGTTCGTCGTGGCCGTGCGGCAAGGCGGACTTCTGATGAGCCACACCTCGGCCGACGCGGGGAAGTCCTGGTCGCGCAGGTCCGAGCGGACGCCCGCCACGGCGAAGCGGTCGGCCTGCGTGCCCGGCCACTGCTACCGGATCGTGCCCGGGAGGCTCGCGGTCGAGGAGTCGCGGAACGGCCGGTGGGTGACGGCGTGGGAGGTCTCCCTCGCTGCTCAGGACCGGCTGGCCAGAGCCCACGCCGCCGATCGCGAGCAGGACGCCCAGCCCGTCGAGTCGCTGGGGATCGCGGTGCGGGAGATCTCCGGCGGGCACATCGTGGTCGTGGCCAACGGCGCGGACGGCATCGCCGTACGAGACATCGCGGGCTCCTGGCAGCGGCTCGGTGTGAACGGGGCCGGGTTCGAGGCCGCGAGCGCGGTGTCGCTGACGGCGCCCGGCGTGTACCCGGACTACGTGCCCAGGGCGGCGGTGCTGGGCGCCCTGGCGGCGGCGCTGCTGGCGGTGGGATGCGGCGTGCGCAGGCGGACCTTCTTCATCGGGTCGGTGCTGGCGTGGACGGCGGTCTGGTCGTTCTACGAGATCAGGAACGAACTCTTCATCCCGTTCAACCCGTTCGCCCTGGGCCTCGGCCTGGTGCTGGTGCCCGTCGCCGGATTCTTCATGATCCATGGTGCGACACTCGGCCGGGCCCGGTTCCGCACCTGGGCCGTCGGCCTGGCCACGGGAGTCCTCTGCTTCTACTCGATCATGACGCCGTTCTACGCCTGGAGCGCCCACCTTCTGGACTACTACGCGCTGGCCTCGGGCCTGGCCATCGGGCTGGGCATCGCGACGGCCTCGGCGGGTGCGTTCGCCGTGATCGAACTGGACGCTTCAGGGTCGCCTTCGCCGTCCGCTCCGGCGGCCCCGTGAGCCGGCGCTCATGTGGCGGAAGCGGTGCGGACGGGCCCGCAGGCGCTCGGCCACGAGTCTGCGCAGCTCCGCCATGCTCACCTCAGCCGGATGGCCGGACTCCAGCATCGCCTCGACGATCTGCGGCGCGTTGGGCCCCGCCGTCGTGGTGATCTGCGAGATGACCTCCTCCGGACCGGCCAGTTCCAGCAGGCCGAGCAGACCTTCGGTCATCACCAGCACCTGTTCCTCGGCGGTCAGGTCGTCCTGCTGGAGTTCTTCTGCGTTCAACAGCGCGATCAGGGCCAGGGGCCCCAGCACGCGGTCACCGCGCAGGTCCCGGAGCAGGGACAGGGCCTCGCCGGGCCGCGCCTCCGTCAGGACGCCGAGCATGGCGCTCGCGCGGGTGCGGAACGGGCAGGCGCGTACGGCGTCCAGCAGCGGCCCGGCGTCGCCGCCGTGGGCGGCCAGCCAGCCGTCGAGCTCGGCCGCCGCCTCGTCCTCCGGATAGTGCTGGGCGAGCACGCCGAGCAGCTCGGCCGGGGCGGCGTCGGCCAGTTCGCCGACGAGCGGAGCGTCGCGGCCGTCGGCGAGCATGCGGTCGCGTACGGCGCGCATGCCCAGCGGCGTCAGCCGGACGAGCAGGCCCGGCTCGGCGAGGCGTTCGAGGAGACGGGCGCGCGCCTCGTAGGGCAGCGGCTGCTCGTCCGGGTCGAGGTCGCCGAGGTCGCTCGAATACAGCGCGTCGGCGACGCCGTGGCTCAGCTCCACCGCGCCGAGTTCGGCCAGCACCTCCAGCGCGGCGACGAGGTCCTCGTCCGCCTGCTCCCGGTCGCTGTGGTCCATGCCGGCCCCGATGCGGAAGTACTCCTGGCAGGCGAGCCAGACCGACTCCTGCAACCGGACCACCGGCACCCAGCCCGGCAGGCCGTACGCGCTGTTGAGCACGTCCGGCATCACCTCGTCGAACAGCTCGACCAGGACGGACTGGACATCCCACCCCGAAGCGGGCGCTCCGATCGCGGCGCCCAGGTCGAAGAAGACCTCGAACGCCCGAATCCACAGGCGTTCCGGATCGCGCAGGAGCGGGGCGGCCTTCGCCACCCGGAGCAGCCGGCCCTTGCTCACCCGGACAAGCCGCGCGTTCTTCGCCCACGTGACCATGAGGTTCACCCGGCGCATCTCCGCCGCGCTGCGCACCTTCAGGTCCTGCTCACCGGTGCCGAGCAGCTCGGCCAGCTCGCGGGCGTCGGCCAGGCGCAGGTTCCCGGTGCCGGTGAGCGCCCGCCCGTCGGCACCCGCCCACTCGGCCAGGGCCACGAGCCGCCGTACGATCTCGCTCCGCCCCGCCGCTTCGGCGAGCTCGGCCGCGGGCGGCAAGGTGATGGGCGGCTGCGGATACGCCCGCTCCTCATCCGGCCCCGCGCCGACGAACCGGGCCTCCACCACCGCGTCAAGCGCGTCGGCGTCGTACGCCACCCGCCCCGCGTCCAGGTCGCGCTGGAACCGGGCCAGCTCCTTGGGCCTGGTGAGATCGACCCCGCTGTCCAGCGCCGTCTGCGCCCAGAACTTCGCGATGCCCTGCCGAGCCGGATCGTCCAGCGCCGCCGGATACTCCGCCACGGTCTCGCCCACGACCGCCGACAGTTCCTCCACGCTGGCGCCGCGGGGATCGCGCAGCCCCGTCGCGGCGAGATAGCGCAGCAGCGTCACCAGGCTCCGCGGCGCGGCATCGAGCACGTCCCGGGGCGCGACGACGTACTGCGGGATCCACTCCAGCAGGAACCGCCGCACCTGCTCGGCGTTCCAGAAGGCCAGCCGCCCGTCACGACTGCGATGACGCGAGTCCAGCGCCGCCGCCAGCACCAGCCCGTCGGCGGGCAGACCGCGCTCACCGGCCCAGTCCAGACACCGCCGGACCAGCAGATCCTTGGCCGCCTCGAACTCCTCGTCCTCGTCCGGCTCGAAATAGGTCCGCAACAACCGCTCCATTTCGTGTTCGTACGGTGGTACGGCGCCGCTCAATCATCCACCCACACGACCGCCCGGCGCGGCCTTATGCCATCGGTCTGCCGCTGCATCCTTCGCGGCACCGGCCGGTGGGGCGGGATGCGGGGGCGGCAGCGGCACAGTGGATCGCGGGGTTCGATCGGTGAGGTCCGGCGCGGGTTAGGGTGATTGCCGGCGACGGGAGGAGTGCGATGGAGCCTGAGGAGGAGGCGCGCGACTGGCGGGCGGGGTTGGGGGATGTCGTCGGGGAGTTCGTGTCCTTCTGGTTGTTCGGGCTGGGGGGTTACGAGGGCGAGGCGACCTCGCGGGGGTACGGGCCGGTCAAGCTGGTGGTGTGGACGGTGGCCGCGATCGGGGTGGCGGCGCTGGTGTCGGCGGTGCGGATCGCGGTGTTCGGGGAGCCAAGGACGGGGTGGGCCATCGCGTTGTTCCCGCTGATTCTGCCGATGGTGGCGGCCGTGGCGCACCGGCCGCGGCGGTGGCGGGGTGGGCTGGGCCTCGGGGTGGTGGCCGGGGTGCTGGTGGCGGCGGGGATCGGGATCGATCTCGGCGGGTCGCTGGGGTCGTTCTGGAGCGGGCTGGCGGCGATCTCGGCGGGGTTCCTGGCGTGCTCGGTGGTGTTCGCGGCCGTCACCTGGCCCCCGGCCCGGGAGTAAGAGGCAGAATCTTCACCATGCCGACTTACGCCGAGTTGAGGCAGGGGGACCCCTTACGTCTGGGCGGTTATGAGTTGCGCGGGCGGCTGGGGCACGGGGGACAGGGGGTCGTCTACCTGGGCGCCGGCGCGGACGGGGAGTTGGTGGCGGTCAAGTGGCTGCGGCCCGACCTGTCCGGGGATCAGGTCGTGATGGAGCGCTTCCTGCGCGAGGCGGCCACCGCGCAGCGGGTCGCGGCGTTCTGCACGGCGCGGGTGCTGGCCATGGGGATCGAGCAGGATCGGCCGTACATCGTGAGCGAGTACGTCGACGGGCCCTCGTTGCAGGCGGTGGTGGCGGAGGAGGGGCCGCGCGACGGGGTGGCGCTGCACCGGCTGGCCATCGGCACCGCGACGGCGCTGGCGGCGATCCACCAGGCGGGGATCGTGCATCGGGACTTCAAGCCGGCCAACGTGCTGCTCGCCCGCGACGGGCCGCGGGTGATCGACTTCGGCATCAGCCGGGCGCTGGACGCGACCTCCACGCTGAGCTCGGCGCCGGTGGGCACTCCGGCGTACATGGCGCCGGAGCAGTTCCTCGGGCAGAAGGCCGGGCCCGCGGCCGACATGTTCGCCTGGGCCGGGACCATGATCTACGCCGCCACCGGCAAGGCGGCGTTCGGCAGCGACTCGCTGCCCGCGGTGCTGAACCGGGTGCTCAACGGCGAGCCGGAGCACCTGTCGCGGCTCGACGGACGGCTGCGCGAGCTGGTCGAGGCGTGCCTGGCCAAGGACCCGGACGAGCGGCCCACGGCGGAGGAGGTGATCCTCGGGCTGCTGCGGCACGAGGTGCCGGGGCCGAGGGTGCTGCTGGAGGGCGCCGCCGCGGCGGGGACCTCCTCACGGGTGGGGGAAGACCACACGTCGGCGGACGACGGCGGGCCTGCCGGTGGGGGGGACCTGGCGGGGGAGGTCACGGCCGATGTCCGGTCGGTGGCCTCCGTCCCTGGGGATGCCGGTGCGGGTCGTGGCAGGCGGCGTGTGGTGCCGCTGGCCGGGGGTGGGGTGCTGGCGGCCGTGCTGGCGGTGGTCCTGGTCGTGGCGCTGGTGAACCGGGGGGACGGCGGGGGTGCTCGGGCCGGTGCCGACGCGACGCCCAGCGCCGTGGCCGCGGTGCCGACCGGGGGGCTGACCATGCGGCCGCTGGCCGGCGAGGGCGACGTCGTGCTCTACGAGCACCCGGGCGATCCGATCATCCTCACCGCGTACCGGGTGTGGGACTCCGGCGAGAAGGAGCTGGTGCCGTACGCGCGCACCGGCCTGTACGACGGCGGCTTCGAGAAGCACGCGAGCTACCTGGACGCCGTCACCTCGCCGTCGGGCGACCTGCTGGCCAGGGTGCCGAAGAACTACGACAAGGACGGCTACGACGGCGTCGAGATCGTGGACCGGGATGTCTACGGCGACAAGGTCACCACGATCAAGACGGTGCGCAAGCCGCTGGTCTCGGAGATCGAGGGCTGGTCGCGCGACAGTTCCCGGTTGCTGCTGAGCATCAGCGAGGAGATCAGCGAGGGCAACTGGGTGAACCGCGGGTACGCCATCGTCACCGTGGGCGACACCGACGCCCGGGTGGTGCGGATCGACGAGAGCCGGGTCCGCTTCACCGGCTACAACTGGGGCGGCCGGGCCACCGGCGCCGACCAGGTGGTCACCACGCTGGAATCGGTGGAGGGCGGCACGCTGCGGTTCTACTCCCCCAGCGGGGAGCTGGTGCGCGATCTCCCCGGCGTCGGGGACATCGAGCTCGACACCGACCCGTTCTCGCCCTCAGGGTCGAGGTTCGTCACGACGTGCCCCGACGGGCCGCCGTACCTGCTGTGCCTGTGGGACTCCCGCAGCGGGGCGCAGGTGCGGCGGGTGCAGACCGACTGCGCGCACATCCTGGGCTGGTACGACGAGAACCACCTGTATTGCTGGGCGGCCACGAAGGAGGACGGCATGAGCGTGGTGCAGGTGGTCGATCTGTCGGGCCGCAACGTACGCCGGCTGCTGACGGCCGACGACCGCACCAGCGTGGAGCCCGTCTTCTCGCGGAAACCCTCTTACTAGCCTAAAGTGCCCAGCGTGAGTGAGCGGCGTGCGATTTTGAGCGGGTCCGTCTTCGAGGAGCAGATCGGGTACGCCCGAGCGGTGGTGGACGGCGACTGGGTGCACGTCTCGGGGACGACCGGGTTCGACTACGCGACGATGACGATCTCCGACGACGTGGTGGAGCAGGCCGAGCAGTGCCTGCGCAACGTGGCGGCGGCGCTGGCGGAGGCGGGGTGCTCGCTGGCCGACATCGTACGGGTGCGCTACCTGCTGCCCGACCGGGAGGACTTCGAGCCGTGCTGGCCCACGCTGCGTCGCCACTTCGGGGAGGTCCGGCCGGCGGCGACCATGATGGTGTGCGGGCTCGCCGACCCCCGGATGAAGATCGAGATCGAGGCGTACGCGCGCAGGCCCCGCCGGGCTTCGTCAGATTCCCCGAGGTAGCGCGTCGATGTGCGGGCGGGAGAGGCGCCGGACCTGGTAGCGGTCGCCCGGTTCCTCGGCCGGCAGGGGGATGTCGTACCGCATCGCGTACACGGCACGTCCCAAGGGCCGGGTGAGCACGACCCACGGTACCGAGCCCCCGAGGGCGGCCGCTCTCGGGGGGCCGGCACCGCGGCCGGGCGGGCGCGGCGGGCCGGGTCGGGGCGTCACGGGGTGGCCAGGGCCTCCGTCGGCGACAGGCGGCTGGCCCGGATCGCCGGGTACAGGCCCGCGACCGCGCCGATGACCAGCGTGGCGAGCAGGCCGCCGGCCACCGCCCAGCCGGGGATGACCGGGGGCAGGTCCTGGGCCAGGGCGTAGCCGACGGTGACGCCGCTGCCGATCAGGACGCCGCCCGCGCCGCCCATGGCCGACAGCAGCAGCGACTCGGCCAGGAACTGGGTGCGGATCTGGCCGCGGGTGGCGCCCAGGGAGCGGCGCAGGCCGATCTCGGGGCGGCGTTCCAGGACCGAGATGACCATGGTGTTCGCCACGCCGACGCCGCCCACGATCAGGGCGACGCCGCCGACGCCGAGCAGCAGGCCGGTGAACGCCTGGCTGGTGGCCTGCTTGGCGGTCAGCACGTCGGAGGGGCGGGAGACGTCCACCTCGTTGGGGGCCTGCGGGTTGGCGGTGCCGGCCAGCACCGAGCGTACGGACTCCAGGCGGGGTTCCTCGGCGCGGGTGTAGAGCACGGTGGGGTGGCCGTCGAAGTCCAGGCGCGACTGCGCGACCGGCCAGCCGACCAGCGCGCCGCTGTCCAGTTCCTCGGCCAGCGGCACCGGGTTCAGGATGCCGACCACGGTGAACCGGACGCCGCCGATGACGACCTGGGCGTCCGGGGACGCGGCCCCGATGCCGAGCCGCCGGGCCGCCGTCGCGCCGAGCACGACGGCGGGGTAGTTCTCGGTGGCGGCGTTCAGCCAGGCGCCGCTGCGTACGGTGGCGCCGACGACGGGCAGCAGGTCCAGGCGGGCGGCGTACGTGGTCATGCCCCCGGTCTGCTGCTCGGGGATCTGCTCCGACCGGTACACCTTGGCGGCGGCGACCTTGGCCACCGCCGAGACGGCCTCGACCGGCCCGATGCGCTCGATCATCGACTCGGCCTCGAAGGGCATCTTCGCCTCCTCCCCCAGCAGCGTGGTTCCGGCGGAGACGGTGAGCAGGTTGGTGCCCAGTGCCGAGAGCGTACGGTCCAGGCCGGCGCTGGAGGAGGACGAGATGCCGACCACCGCGACCATGGCGGCGATGCCGATGGCGATGCCGAGCGCCGACAGGAAGGCGCGCAGCGGACGCGTGCGCAGGCCGACGCCGCCGACCGACACGACGTCGGTGAAGTGCATCCGGGCGGCGGCCAGGCGGGGCAGGGCGTCGTGCGCGCTCATCTCGCCGCCTCCGAGGCCAGTTCCCGCGGCGCGGCGCTGTCGGCGGTGATGCGGCCGTCGCGCATGTGCACCTGGCGGGGCAGGCCGGCCGCGATCTCCCGGTCGTGCGTGATGATCACGATGGTGGTGCCGGCGGCGTTCAGCTCCCGCAGCAGTTCCATCACCCCGGCGCCCGACGCCGAGTCCAGCGCGCCCGTGGGCTCGTCGGCCAGCACCAGCGGCGGCTCGCCGGCCACGGCGCGGGCGATGGCCACGCGCTGCCGCTCGCCGCCCGACAGCTCGTGCGGCTCGTGGTCCAGGCGGTGGCCGAGCCCGACCCGCTTGAGCGCGGCTGCGGCCCGGCGGCGGCGTTCGGCCTTGCGCATGCCGGTGTAGAGCAGGCCGTCGGCCACGTTGTCCACGGCCGGGACCTTGGCGGCGAGATGGAAGTGCTGGAAGACGAACCCGATCCGGGTGGCGCGCAGCGCCGAGAGCTGGCTGTCGGACAGCTCGGCCACGTCGTAGCCGTCGATGCGCACGGTGCCGCCGGTCGGGCGGTCCAGCGTCCCGATCGTGTTGAGCATGGTGGACTTGCCCGAGCCGGAGGGGCCGACGATCGCGACCAGCTCGCCGTGGGCGATGTCGAGCGACACCCCGGCCAGGGCGGTGACCCCGCCGGGGTAGGTGCGGCTGACGTTCCGCAGCGAGATCATCGGGTGCGTCATTGCGGCATCCCCACGGTCATGCCCTCGCTCAGGCCCTCGCCCGAGACCTCGACCCGGCCCTCGGTGAACAGGCCGGTCTCCACCGCGACGTACCTGGTGGCGGAGCCCTCGACGACCTGGAGGCCGAAGCCGCCCTCGCGCAGCGCCACCAGCGCGGCGATCGGGACCGTGAGCACGTCCTTGCGCTGGGAGGCGGTGAAGGTGACGTCCACGGCCGCCTGGTCCAGGCCCCGGGTCTCCTTGCCGGCGCCGGACAGCTCGATCAGCGACTCCACCTTGGTCTCGGGCTCGGCGTTCTGGCCGTCGCCGGGCACGATGACGGTGGCGGTCTCGGTGACCTCGCCCTTGACGTCCTTCCCGTCGGGCAGCGTGACCGTGACCTTGGCGCCCTCGCGGGCCATCCGCTGGTCCTCGGAGTCGAGCTGCACGGTGACCACCTTCTCGGTGCCGGTGTAGGTGAGCACCTTCTGCCCCGGCGCGGTCGGCTGCCCGACCTCGGTCTCCAGCGTCTCCACCCTGACCTTGTCCGGGGCGAAGACCACCTGGCCCAGCTCGACGACGCCGGTCTCCGGCAGGTTGCGGTCGTCCTGCCAGTCCAGCACCGCGTCCGCGGTGCCGTCGGTGTACTCGTCGTCCACGGTGAAGCCGTCGTAGCCGAGCGCCTTGAGGTTGCGTTCGAGCTGCTCGACGTCGCGGCCCTCCATGCCGGGGGCGAGCCTGCGGTACGCCGGCGTGGTGCCGTACATGAGCGTGACCGGCCTGGCGTCGATCCGGTACAGGGACTCGCCCCGGGAGACCTGCTGCCCGCTGTCGGGCAGCCAGGTCACCGTGCCCTGCTGCCTGCTGGCGGCCGTGGTGGTGGGGCCGTAGCCGAGCGTGCCGTCCTCCTCCCTGGTGTCGCGCAGCGTCTCCCGCTTGATCTGCGCGGTCGCGGGCGGCAGGGCGCTGGCGGTCTGCTGCGGGGCGCCGTCGTCGAAGGTCCCCGTGGCGTACACGGCCGCGGCGGCGGCGACCGCCGCCACCGCCACCACGACGGCGACCGTACGGCCCCGTCCCCCGCCGCGCCGCCGCGGGGGCGCGGCGGCCACGTCGTCGAGGGTGTCTCGGGCGGGGGCTGCTCCCATCAGGAGCCTCCCTGGCCCGCCTGGGGCAGGTACTGCTCGGCGCACTTCTGCTGCGCGGCCTCGAAGTCGGGGTCCTCGCCGACCTCCGGCGTGATGCGGATGCCCGCCCCCTCGGGGTCGGGGAACGCCTCGACGCCGTTGTCGCGCATGCACTGGGCGAACTTGCGCATGTTCTCGGCCTGCTGCGGGTTCGCGTTCTGGCCGATCCCGGCCCCCTCCGCGAACTCCTTGCACGCCTCCTGAGCCTTCTCCATGGTGCCCTGGGGCAGGTTCCTCGCCATGATCCTGACGCCCTGGCCCGGCTGGGGGTCGTCCACCTGGACGCCGTTCTCGCGCATGCACTGGGCGAACTTCAGCGCCATCTCGTGCTTGGCGTCGGCGTTGGGGGCGGCGCTGGCGGACGTGCTCGCCGTGCCGGCGCCGTTGACGGACGCGACGTCGCCGCCCCCCTCGGCCTCACCTCCGCAGCCGGCGAGCGCCAGCGTGAGCACCGCCGCGGCCACCACGCCCACAACTCGTCCCCGCATGATCGTCTCCTCGATCCGTGGCCGGGTCCCACGCCCGGCCGTCCAGGGGACGATGCAACCGGGTGGGCCGTTTCCCCCCTGTTTCCGCCTGTCCCCCCTGTTTCCGCCGGGCGGCGGGGGACGCTAACAGCGAGTCAACACGGCTCTTGGCACCATCTGCCTGAGCGGAAGAACGGAAGGGCTGGTGCCATGCGGGTGCTGGTGGTGGAGGACGAGCACATGCTCGCCGACGCGATCGCCGAGTGGCTGCGTGAGGAGACCCACGCGGTGGACGTCGCGCTCGACGGGGAGGCGGCGCTGGAGCGCATCGCGGTCAACGACTACGACGTGATCGTGCTCGACCGGGATCTGCCGCTGGTGCACGGCGACGACGTGTGCCGGGAGCTGGTGGAGTCGGACTCGACGGCCCGGGTGCTGATGCTGACCGCCGCCGCGCAGATCGACGACCGGGTGACCGGGCTGTCGCTGGGGGCCGACGACTATCTGACCAAGCCGTTCGCGTTCGCCGAGCTGGCCGCGCGGGTGCACGCGCTGGGCCGCCGCGCCCGCCCGGCCACGCCGCCGGTGCTGCGCAGGGCGGGGATCACGCTGGACCCGGCGCGCCGCGAGGTGTACCGCGACGGCCGGTACGTGCCGCTGTCGAAGAAGGAGTTCGCGGTGCTGGCCGAGCTGATGCGGGCCGACGGCGCCGTGGTCTCCTCCGAGGCCCTGCTGGAGAAGGCGTGGGACGAGAACGCCGACCCGTTCACCGGCGTGGTGCGCCTGACCATACTCAAGCTGCGCCGCAAGCTCGGCGACCCGCCGGTCGTGGAGACGGTGCCGGGCGTGGGGTACCGGATCGGATGAACCTGCCCACGCCGGCGGGCCCGCGCCCGCGCTCCGGGCTCCAGGTCCGGCTCACCCTCGTGTACGGCGGGCTGTTCCTGCTCGCCGGGGTGCTCCTGCTCGCGGTCACGTACCTGCTGGTCCGGGCGCAGCTCGGCGGGCGCAAGGTGCTGATGACGGTGACCGGCGGCCCGATGAACGCCGATGTCGTGCGCCGGCAGGCCGAGGAGCAGAGCGACATGCTGCGCGACGCGGCCACGACCTCGCTGCTGACCCAGGGGGCCATCGCGCTGGTGGTGGTCGGCGCGCTCGCGATCGGGTTGGGCTGGCTGGTCGCGGGCCGGATGCTCGCCCCGCTGCGGCTGGTGACCGCGACCGCGCGCCGGATCGCCGCCGCCCCGGCCGCCGACCAGGGCCTGCACGAGCGGATCGCGCTGCGGGGGCCGGACGACGAGGTCAAGGAGCTGGCCGACACCTTCGACATCATGCTGGAACGGCTGGACCACTCCTTCGACGGGCAGCGGCGGTTCGTGGCCAACGCCTCGCACGAGCTGCGGACGCCGCTGACGCTGAACCGGGCGCTGGTCGAGCTGGCGATGCACCGCAAGTCGGCCTCGCCGGACGTCAAGCAGCTCGGCGAGAACCTGTTGCAGATCAACGACCGGCACGAGCGGCTCATCTCGGGGCTGCTGCTGCTCGCCCGCACCGAGCACGAGATCGCCAACCGGGCGCTGGTCGATCTGGCCGACGTGGTCACGCACGTCGTCGCGCAGACGGCCTGGGAGGCCGAGAAGGCCAAGGTCACGGTGTACGAGACGACGGGCCCGGCGCCGACCGCCGGCGACGCGATGCTGCTGGAACGGCTGGTGCAGAACCTGGTGGAGAACGGCATCCGGTACAACGTGGACGACGGCGGCGGGTGGGTGCGCGTCGTCAGCCGCGCCGGGCAGCCCGGGTACGTCGAGGTGGAGGTCAGCAACTCCGGGCCGGTGGTGCCGCCGTACGAGGTGCCGGTGCTGTTCGAGCCGTTCCGGCGGCTGGGCGCCAAGCGTACGGTCACCGGCGAGAGCGCGGGCCTGGGCCTGTCGATCGTACGGTCGGTGGCCCGCGCGCACGGGGGCGCGATCAAGGCGCACCCGCGCGAGGGCGGCGGCCTGGTCGTGACCGCCGTGCTCCCCCGGGCCCCCTGGACCTGAGCCGGGCATACGGCGGTCCTTCCGGCGATGGCGCGCACGGGCCGGGACGTCCCGCCGTGAGATATTTTTTCCGGGTTATTGACGAAAAACCCGTGACGTCGGCACACTCTCCGTTATGCAGCCATCCGGTAGCCCCCTGGCGCAGCTCCGCCGCGGGCACGAAGACCTCGTGCTCGACCTGCTGCGCAAGCACGGCCCGCTCAGCCGGGGCGAGCTGGGCAAACGATGCGGCCTGTCCCGTACCACGCTCTACGACATCATCGCAGGGCTGATGGCCAGCGGCGCGGTCGTGACCGCGGCCCAGGAGGACGCGGCGCCGCGCGGGCGCGGCCGGCCGGCCGAGACGCTCACCCTCAACCCGGACGCCGGGCAGGCGATCGGCATCGACTTCGCCCGGCGCGCGGTGCACGTCGCCGCGGTCAACGTCGCGCACGAGATCGTCGGCTCGGCCAGCGAGGCGCACGCCGCCGACCTCCCCTGGGAGGACCGGGTGGAGCTGGCCGAGCGGCTGGTCGGCACGCTCACCGGCGGCTCGCTGCGGCTCGGCGCGCTGTCGGCGATCGGGGTCGGCGTGGTCGGCCCGGTGGGCGAGCCGGAGGGCGAGGAGGACGGCCGCCATCTGGACGCGCTGCCCGAGCTGCTCGTCAAGCGGTTCGGCGTGCCGGTGCTGGTGGACAACAACACCCGGCTCGCGGCGCTGGCCGAGTCCATCTGGGGCGCGGCGGCGGGCGGGCAGGACGTGCTGTACCTACGGCTGTCCCACGGCGTCGGCGGCGGGCTGGTGGTGAACGGCTCGCTGCACCGCGGCGCGTACGGGCTGTCGGGCGAGTTCGGGCACATCACCGTCGAGCCCGGCGGCGCGCCCTGCGACTGCGGCGGCGCCGGATGCCTGGAGACCGTGGCCTCGATAAGGGGCCTGCTCGACTCCTACCGCGCCGCCGGCGGCCGGGCCGACGACGTGTCCGCCCTCCTCGCCGCGGCCGGCGCCGGCGAGGAGGCCGCGCTCGGCGTACTGGCCAAGGCCGGCGCCCAGGTCGGCGCGGTGCTCGCCGCGCTGTGCAACGCCATCGGGCCCAGCGTGATCGTGATCGGCGGCGAGCTGGCCGAGGCCGGCCCGGCCCTGTTCGGCCCGATCGAGCGGACCCTGACCGCGCACATCCTGCCGATCTCGCGACACCGGATCAGCCTGCGCCGCGGCACCCTCGGCGACGTCGCCGGCGCCCTCGGGGGCATCGCCCTGGTCCTGCACGAGTCACCGCTGCTGTCCAGGTATCCGCAGATCCCCGACCACATCGATCAGTTGAGGCAGCCATGACCGTGGTCACCGCATCACCCCAGAAGACCTCCGCGCGGCCCGACGGGCGCCGCGCCGCCCGCAAACCCCGCCGTACCATCGCGCTCAACCTGCTCGCGGTCGCGATCGGCCTGGGCCTGTGGACGCTGCTGGCCTCGGTCGGCGTGCAGGGCCTGCCGGGGCCGCTGACGGTCGCGGCCCGCGGCGGCGAGCTGATCGCCGACGGCACCCTGCTGGGCGACGTGCTGGCCAGCCTGCGCCGGGTGTTCGTCGGCTTCGCGCTGGGCACGCTGCTGGCCATCCCGGTCGGCTTCCTGATGGGCTGGTACGCCACCGCGCGCGGCCTGCTGGAACCGTACATCCAGTTCTTCCGCACGATCCCGCCGCTGGCGATCATCCCGCTGGCGATCGTGCTGATGGGCATCGGCGAGGTGCCCAAGGTGTTCGTGATCTTCCTGGCGGCGTTCCTGTCCAGCGTCGTGTCCACCTTCCAGGGCGTGGTGGACGTGGACAAGACGCTGATCAACGCCGCCCGGGTGCTCGGCGCGTCCGACCGGACCATCTTCCTGAAGGTGGTGGTCCCGGCGTCCACCCCGTTCATCCTGGTCGGGATGCGGATCGGGCTCGGCTCGGCCTGGGGGACCCTCGTCGCCGCCGAGCTGATCGCCGCCCAGGAGGGGCTCGGCTTCCGGATGCAGCAGGCCCAGCTCTACTACGACCTCTCCACGATCTTCGTGGGGCTGATCGCGATCGGCGTGCTCGGCCTGGTCATGGACCGGCTGCTGCTGCTCGCCGAGCGACGCCTCACCGGCTGGCAGGAGCGCCGATGACCACCGCCAAGATCTCTTTCCGCGAGATCAGCAAGACCTACCCGCTCAAGGACACCGTCTTCACCGCGCTCGACCGCGTCTCGCTGGACATCGCGGACGAGGAGTTCGTCACCGTCGTCGGCCCGTCGGGCTGCGGCAAGAGCACGCTGATGAGCATGGCGGCCGGGCTCGTCGAGCCCACCGGCGGCGAGGTGCTGGTGGACGGCGCCCCGGTCACCGGCCCCGGCCCCGACCGCGGCGTGATCTTCCAGCAGTACGCCCTGTTCCCGTGGCTGACCGTGCGCAAGAACGTCGAGTTCGGGCTGCGGCTGGCCGGGCTCGCGCCCGAGGAGCGCAGGGCGCGGGCGGAGCGCGCGATCGAGCTGGTCGGGCTCGCCGACTTCGCCGACGCGCTGCCCAAGATGCTCTCGGGCGGCATGAAGCAGCGCTGCGCCATCGCGCGGGCGTACGCGGTGAACCCGCGGGTCCTGCTCATGGACGAACCGTTCGGGGCGCTGGACGCGTTGACCCGCGTGCAGTTGCAGGACCAGTTGCTGCACACCTGGAGCCAGGAGCGGCGCACGGTCATGTTCATCACCCACGACGTGGACGAGGCCGTCTACCTGGCCAGGCGCGTGGTGGTGATGGCGGCGAGGCCCGGCCGCATCCACAAGATCGTGGACGTGGACCTGCCCTACCCGCGCACCGAGGAGATGCGGCTCTCGCCCGAGTTCAGCGGCATCCGGGCCGAGGTCTGGCACTCCGTGTACCACCAGGCGCCCGCCGCCTGACCCCTCTTTCGCGAAAGGACGTCTCCGCCATGCGTGTGATTCGTCGCGCCCTCATGGCCGCCTCCGCGGTCACCATGCTCACACTGTCCGTGACCGCGTGCAGCGGCGACGACAGCACGACCGTCCGCTTCGGCTACATCAGCGACTACAACGGCGCGAGCCTGCTCGCCATCGCCGACAAGCAGGGGCTGTGGGAGAAGCAGGGGCTCACCCCCGAGGTGAAGGTGTTCACCAACGGCCCGCTGCAGATCCAGGCGCTCGGCGCGGGCGACCTCGACTTCGGCTACATCGGCCCCGGCGCGTTCTGGCTGCCCGCCTCCGGCAAGGCCAAGATCATCGCGATCAACACGCTCGCGTACGCCGACCGCGTCATCGCCCAGCCCGGCATCACCTCGATCCAGGGCCTGAAGGGCAAGAAGGTCGGCGTGCCCGAGGGCACCTCCGGCGACATGGTGCTCAACCTGGCGCTCAAGCAGGCCGGGATGACCGCCGACGACATCGAGAAGGTGCCGATGGACCCGGCCACGGTGGTGTCGGCGTTCGTGGCCGGGCAGATCGACGGCGCCGGCATCTGGTACCCATTGATCGACAACATCAAGGCCAAGGTGCCCGGCCTGGTGGAGATCGCCAGCACCAGGCAGTTCCCCGACAGCTCCTTCCCCACCGCGTTCGTCGGCGGCAACGAGGTGGACCCCGAGCTGACCAACAAGGTGATCAAGGTGCTGCAGGAGGCCAACGACTGGCGGGCCGCGCACCCCGACGAGGCCATCGCCGAGGCCGCGACCCTGCTCAAGCTGGACAAGGCCAAGGTCGCCGCCGACGCCGCGAACGTGCAGATCATGACGACCAAGGACCTGGTCGACAAGACCAAGGACGGCACCGTCGCCAAGTGGCTCAACAGCCTCGGCGACTTCTTCGTCGGGACCGGCCAGCTCAAGTCGCGCCCCGACCCCGCCACGTACTACACCGGCGACCTCTACACGAAGGCATTTGCTGGATGAACCTGCTGTTCCTGATGACCGACCAGCACCGCGTCGACACGCTCGGGTGCTACGGCAACCCGCACGTGGCCACGCCCAACCTGGACAGGCTGGCGGCCACGGGCACCCGCTTCGACCGGTTCTACACGCCGACGGCCATCTGCACCCCGGCGCGGGCCAGCCTGCTCACCGGCATGGCCCCGTTCCGGCACCGGCTGCTGGCCAACTACGAGCGGAACGTCGGCTATCTGGAGGATCTGCGGGAGGACGCGTTCACCTTCCCCCAGGCGCTGCGCGAGCGCGGCTACCAGCTCGGGCTGATCGGCAAGTGGCACGGCGGCACCCACCGCAACGCCGCCTCCTACGGGTTCGACGGGCCCGACCTGCCGGGCTGGCACAACCCGGTGGACCACCCCGACTACCTGGCCTACCTAAAGGAGCGCGGGCTGCCGCCGTACCGGATCTCCGACCTGATCCGGGGCACCACACCGAACGGCAACCCGGGCAACCTGCTGGCCGCGCGGCTGCACCAGCCGGTGGAGGCGACCTTCGAGCACTACCTCGCCACCCGGGCCATCGAGCACCTGGAGCGGTACGCCGCCGACGGCCGCCCGTTCTTCCTGGCCACCCACTTCTTCGGGCCGCACCTGCCGTACCTGCTGCCCGATGAGTACTTCGACCGCTACGACCCCGACCTGGTGGAGCTGCCGCCCTCGATCGCGGAGACCTTCGAGGGCAAGCCGCCGGTGCAGCGCAACTACAGCGCCCACTGGACCTTCGACACGATCCCCATCGAGGTCACCCGCAAGCTGATCGCGGTCTACTGGGGCTACGTGACGCTGATCGACGAGCAGATCGGCCGCATCCTGGCCAAGCTCGACGAGCTGGGGCTCACCGGCGAGACCTCGGTGTTCTTCACCGCCGACCACGGCGAGTTCACCGGGGCGCACCGCCTGCACGACAAGGGCCCGGCCATGTACGAGGACATCTACCGCATCCCCGGCATCGTCCGCATCCCAGGCGCGTCCCCGCAGGTCAGGCACGAGTTCGTCACCCTCACCGACTGCACGGCCACGATCCTGGACCTGGCCGGCTGCGACACCGCCCCCGCCGTGGACAGCCGCAGCCTGGTCCCGCTCGTGCGCGGCGAGCACCCCGAGTGGCCCGCGGAGCTGCTGGCGGAGTTCCACGGCCACCACTTCCCCTACCCGCAGCGGATGATCCGCGACGAGCGCTACAAGCTCGTGGTCAACCCCGAGTCGGTCAACGAGCTGTACGACCTGTTCGACGACCCGCACGAGCTGCACAACCGCTACCAGCACCCCGAGCTGCGCCCGGTGCGGCAGCGCCTCATGCGCCGCCTGTACGACCTGCTGCGCGAGCGCGGCGACAACTTCTACCACTGGATGACGCCCATGTACGACATCGGCGTCTCCGACTACGACCCCACCCTCAGCTCCTTCGAAACCGTGGAGGCGGAGTGACACGAACATCCCGAGTGACACGAACATCCGGAGTGACACGACCATTACGTCTGCTCGGCGCGGGCGCGCTGCTGCTCGGCGCGCTCGCGGCGGCCCCGCCCGCCGTGGCGGACGGCGGCGGCACGTACGCCAACCCCGTCACGGCCGGGGTGGTGGACACCTTCCCCGACCCGGTGACCATCCGCGGCAAGGACGGCTACTGGTACTCCTACGGCACCCAGAACCCGGTGTTCCAGTCCAAGGGCGAGGACGGTGAGCGCTGGCTGCCGATCCTGCGCTCGGCCGACCTGGTGACCTGGGAGTACGCGGGCGAGGTGTTCACCCCGGCCAACAAGCCGGCCTGGCACAACGGCTCGCGGCTGTGGGCCCCCGACGTGCGCTACTTCAACGACCGCTACTACGTCTACTACTCGGTTCCGGGCCGTGACACCGTCGGCCTGGCCACCGCGCCCACCCCGACCGGGCCGTGGACCGACGAGGGCGAGGTGCTGCCCCGGCCGAGCGGCTGCAACAGCGGCAACATCGACCAGGCCCAGTTCACCGACACCGACGGCACGCCCTACATGTACTGGGGCAGCTACGACGTGATCTGCGTCGCCAAGATGAACGCCGACCTGACCCGCATCCAGGGCCCCGTCACCGAGGTCGCCCGCGGGCGCCGGATGGAGGGCGGCTTCGTCGTCAAGCGCGACGGCTACTACTACCTGTTCTACTCCGACGCCGGCTGCTGCGACGGCGCGTACAGCGGCTACCAGGTCAAGGTGGGCCGGTCCACCAGCCCGCTCGGCCCGTTCACCGACGACGAGGGCGTGGACCTGATGGCGCTGACCAGCAAGGGCGCCATCGTCGCCGGGGCCACCGGCAACCGCTGGATCGGCCCTGGCCACAACGGGTTCGTCACCGACCTGTCCGGCCAGGACTGGCTGGTCTACCACGGCATCGCCTCCGACGACCCGGACCTCAAGCCGGCCTCGAACGGCACCCTCAGGCTGACCAAGCGGCCCATGCTGATCGACCGGCTCGACTGGATCGACGGCTGGCCGGTGCTGCGCGCCGGAGCCGGGCCGTCCGAGGGCGAGCAGCCCGCGCCGGTCACCACCCTGGCGGCGGGCGGCGCCTTCAACGACGGAACCCTCGGGCGCTGGCACGCCGAGGGCTCCGCGCGCGGCGGCTGGAGGCTCGCCGAGGACCAGACCACCCGCGGCCACGTGACCCACCCGGGCGGCGGCGGCACGGCGTACCTGGTGTCGGAGGGCAGGGCGCCGGCCGGCGTGCGGGCCGAGGCCGACCTGAAGGTGACCGCCGGCGCGGCCGGGCTCACCTTCGCCCACGTCAACGCGAACAACCACATCGTGGCCTGGCTGGACCGGGCGCGCGGCGCGCTGGTGACCGACGTGGTGATCGGCGGGAGGAGCCGCGGCGAGCAGGCCACCCCGCTGCCCGCCGGGTTCCGGTACGACACCTGGCACAACGTGACCGCCGAACTGCGCGGCACGCGCCTGTCGGTGCAGGTCAGCACGGACCGGATGCGTGACGCGGTGGCGATGCAGGAGCGCGAGGTGCCTCGGGCCGCGGCCCGGCGCGGCGCGGTCGGTGTGGCCGCCCGCGGCGGCGCGGTGGCCGCCGACAACGTAGGGGCCGCCGCCCTGTACACGCCGGTGACCGAGCGGGTGCCCGAGCCGACGGTCGGCCCGCTGCTGCCGGCGTACAGCGACGAGTTCGACGGCACCGGGCAGCCGGGCGCGCCCTGGACGTGGGTACGCGGCCCGGCCGCCGGCGCCACGCTGGCGGACGGCGCGCTGACCTGGCCCACCCAGAACGCCGAGCTCCACCTCGGCAACAACACGGCGTCGGTGCTGCTGCGCGACGCGCCGCCAGGCGACTTCACCGTCGAGACGAAGATCCACTTCGCGCCGACGCAGGGCAACCAGCAGGCCGGAATCCTGCTGTACGAGAACGACGACCGCTACTTCAAGATGGCGCACTCGGTGCTGCCGCTCTCGCGCGGCAACGGCGCGGTGCTCCAGATGAGCGAGTTCGGCAAGGAGGGCGAGCGGCCCACCACCACCCCGCCGACCGCGGTCGCCAACGCCCCCATGTTCGGCGGCCCGACCGCCGACACGATGTGGCTGCGCCTGTCGTACCACAAGGACGCCGCGAACAACGAGAACGAGGTCCGCGCCGCCACCAGCCGCGACGGCGAGCACTGGGTGCACAACGGCGTGTGGACCCTCCCCGCCAAGGGCCCGCTCAGGATCGGCCTCATCTCGATGAACCGGGCCGGCGCCGTGGCGAAGTTCGACTACGTCCGCACCTACCAGGACTGATCCCCGTCCCCGCGTGCCCCGTGCCGGATGTTCCCCGGCGCGGGGCACGCTTTTTCATGCCCGCTAGATCCGATCTAGCGGGCGCCCGCGCCGATCTCGCGCCTGTCGGGTGAGCGAGACGGGAGGAGGGCGACGTGGACGACCTGAACGGCACGCCTCCGCTGCGTGTGGCAGTGATCATGGGCAGCACCCGCGAAGGGCGCGTCTGCGACGCCGTCACCGGGTGGTTCGCCGAGGTCGCGCGGCGCCGGCGCGAGCTGGACGTCAGCGTGCTCGACCTCGCCGGATACGACTTCCCGGCCAGGTATCCGCGGCGGGTCACCGACGCCATGTGCGCCTTCACCGCCCAGATCGGGCGGGCGGAGGCGTTCGTGATCGTCTGTCCCGAGTACAACCGCAGCTTCCCCGCCCCGCTCAAGCAGGCGATCGACTACGGCTACGACGAGTGGCAGGCCAAGCCGGTCGGGTTCGTGGCCTACGGCGGCCGGTCGCGGGGCGTCTACGCGGTCGAGCAGCTCAGAAGCGTCTTCACCGAGCTGCACGCGATGACCGTACGCGACTTCGTCGGCCTCGACCTGTTCAACGGCGAGACCGACGACGCCTGCCGGCCGTGCGGCACCGACGACCAGATGCGCGCCGCCGCCGCCATGCTCGACCAGCTCACCTGGTGGGGGCTGGCCCTGCGCGCGGCCCGCTCCGCCCGGCCGTACGCCTCGTGACCCAGTTCAAGGAGCACACATGCGCAAGCGATCAACCGACCTGGCGATAGAGACATCGGGCCTGGTCAAGACCTTCGGCGACAACCGCGCCGTGGACGGGCTGGACCTGTCGGTCCCGGCCGGCACCGTGTACGGCGTGCTGGGCCCGAACGGCGCGGGCAAGACGACGGCCGTGCGGATGCTGGCCACACTGCTGCGCCCCGACGGCGGCGAGGCCCGGGTGTTCGGGCACGACGTGGTGCGCGAGGCCGACACCGTACGCGGGCTGGTCAGCCTGACCGGGCAGTACGCCTCGGTGGACGAGGACATGACCGGCATGGAGAACCTGATCCTGCTCGGCCGGCTGCTCGGGCACGCCAAACCGGCCGCGCGCGACCGGGCCGCCCAGTTGCTGGAGGCGTTCGGGCTCACCGAGGCCGCCGACCGGCAGGTGAAGAACTACTCCGGCGGCATGCGGCGGCGCATCGACATCGCCGCCAGCATCCTGAACACCCCCGAGCTGCTGTTCCTGGACGAGCCCACCACCGGCCTCGATCCGCGCAGCCGCAGCCAGGTGTGGGACATCGTCCGGATCGTGGTGGCCCACGGCACCACGGTGCTGCTCACCACGCAGTACCTCGACGAGGCCGACCGGCTCGCCGGGCGGATCGCGGTCATCGACCACGGGCGGCTCATCGCCGAGGGCACCCCCGGCGAGCTGAAGTCCTCGGTCGGCGCGGGCTCGGTGCACGTACGGCTGCGCGACCCGGCGCAGCGCCCCGAGGCCGAGCGCGTCCTGGCCAGGGAACTTCGCGCGCAGGTCTACCTGGAGGCCGACCCGGTCGCGCTGACCGTCCGCGTCAACGGCGAGGAGAGCGACCGGGCGGCGGCCGAGCAGGCGGCGCGCGCCCTGTCCGAGCTGGCCGCCTCCGGCATCGTCGTGGACGACTTCTCCCTCGGCCAGCCCAGCCTGGACGAGGTCTTCCTCGCCCTCACCGACCGTCCCGCGACCACCGAGGAGGCAGCGGCATGAGCAGCACCGCGACCGAGACCGGCACCACCTTCGCCCCCGCCGCCGACACGCTGGGCGCCGTGCTCATGCCCGGCGCCCGCCCGCCCCGGCCGAGCGCGTGGTCCGCGTCGGTGACGTTCGGCTGGCGGGCGATGTTGAAGATCAAGCACGTGCCCGATCAGCTCTTCGACGTCACCGCGTTTCCGATCATGATGACGCTGATGTTCACCTACCTGTTCGGCGGCGCACTGGCGGGCTCCACGACGGAGTACCTGCAGTTCCTGCTGCCCGGCATCATGGTGATGAGCGTCGTGCAGATCACCATGTACACCGGCGTGGCGGTGAAGACCGACATCGAGAAGGGGGTCTTCGACCGGTTCCGCACCCTGCCCATCTGGCGCCCCGCGCCCATGGTCGGCTACCTGCTGGGCGACCTGTTCCGCTACGCGATGGCCTCGGTGGTCATCCTGATCGTCGGCCTGGTGCTCGGCTTCCGCCCCGGCGGCGGCCCGGTGGGCGTGCTGGCCGGGATGGCGCTGCTGGTGGGCTTCTCGTTCGCGCTGTCGTGGGTCTGGACCATGTTCGGCCTGCTGCTGCGCTCGGAGAAGTCGGTGATGGGGATCAGCATGCTGGTGCTGTTCCCGCTCACCTTCCTCAGCAGCGTGTTCGTCGATCCGAGGACGATGCCGGGCTGGCTGGAGGCGTTCGTCAACGTCAACCCGATCACCCAGCTCGTCGACGCGGTGCGCGCCCTGATGGCCGGCACCACCGCCACCGGCGAGATCGCCTGGGTCCTCGCCTCCGGCGCGGTCTTCATCGTGGTCTTCGGCACCCTCACCATGCGCCTGTACAACCGCAAGTAGTACGCGGCAGTGGCCCGCGCCCGCCTCGCCGGGCGCGGGCCACTCGCGCGTTCCCGCGGGGCCGCGGCGGTGGCGCGGCCCCTTCGCGCGTTCCCGCGGGGCCGCAGCGGTGGCGCGGCCTCTTCGCGCGTTCCCGCAGGGCCGCGGCGGTGGCGCGGCCCCCTCGCGCGTTCACAGCCCGGGGCCGCGCGAACAGGCGCCCGCGGTCACAGCCGCCAGGGGATCGTCCGGTCGGGGTGGTAGGCGCAGGTGGAGCCGGTGGAGACCGTGGCGCGCAGGTGGGCGGCCAGGGCGGGGTGGACCTTGTCGAGCTTGCGCAGCGTGTCGCGGATGCGGGCGGTGACGGTCTTGCGGGCCCGTTCGGCCTCGTCGCCCAGCCGGCGGGCCCGGCCGCCCAGGCCCGCCGCGGCGCGCAGCTCGGCCAGCAGCGCTTCCCGCTCGCGGTCGTACGCCGCCGCGCGCGCGTCGTCGCCCAGTGCGGCGGCGCGGTCGATCTCCTCGTCCAGGCGGGCCAGATGGGCGCGGTAGCGGGCCTTGGCCTCCTCGTCGAGCACGTCGTCGCCCCCCATGCGCCGGGCGGCGACGACCACCTCGCCGCCCTCGGGGTCGAGCAGGCGCACGGCGGGCAGCTCGGTCGCCGGGCTGCCCAGCAGGGTGTGCAGGTCGCGCAGGCCCTTGGCGTCGGGCAGGTGGGCGGTGCGGCCGGCGTAGGTCAGCCGCCACACCGGGCCCTCACGGCGGAACTCCGGGGTGCTCGGCGCGGCGGGCTCGTGCGGGGCGGGCTCGTGCGGGGCGGCGGGCTCGTGCGGGGCCGGCGGGCGTACGCGGTCGCGGGCGCGGGCGGCGGCCTCGGGGATGTGCCGCATGCCCAGCTCGGCCGCCTCGCTCACGGCGCCGTCGAGGAGCGCGGCGGCGGCCTCGGCGTCGCCCGGCGCGGCGCGGGCGATCCGGGCCTGGGCGAGCAGGACCCGGGCCTCGACCGACCAGGGGCGCGAACGGAGCCGGTCGGCGGAGCGCCGGGCGGCGGTGGCGTGCTCGATCGCGGAATCCCAGCGCTCCTGGGCCGCCTCGACGACCCCCATCCAGTACGCCGCCGGCCCGCTGACGTCCCAGCCGTACATGGACACCAGCCAGTGACCGTTCTCCGCGAACGGCGCCAGGTCCGCGCGGGCCCGCTCGCACAGCCCGGGATCGGCGGTGGCCGCGGCGACCTCGGCCTGGAAGCGCAGCCACAGCGGGCGCAGCGAGGGGTCGCCGGGCACGCCCCGAACGGCCGCCTCGTCGAGCTGACTCAACGCGGGATCGGAGTCGCCGCGGCGCAGCGCCGTCAGCGCGGCCAGCACCGCCGGGCACGGGTGCTTGCTGCGCGACAGCCTGTCGAGCAGGTCGCCCGTCTCGTCGTGGCGGCCCTGGAGCATCAGCAGCGACCAGCGGTGGTGGTCGAGCATGTGGCCGAAGTGCTCGTGCTCCGGCGCGTGCTCGTCGCTCATCGCGACGACCTCGGTGAGCAGCTCCTCGGCGCGGGCGAAGTCGCCCTCGACACCGCAGATGATGCTCCCGTCGATGGCCGAGGACATGCCGATCCGCAGCAGGTCGCTGCGCTCGCCCAGCACGAGGTAGTCGCGGTACTGGTCCAGGTAGTGCGGGTCGCCCTGCTCCAGCAGCGCCACCCAGCGCAGCGCGGCGGCGAAGTACTCCAGCTCGGCGTCCGAGCCGCGCCGCGCGACCTCCATCAGCTCGCTGGTCAGCTCGGTCCGCTCGGCGGCGGTGCCGGGGCCGTAGATGCTGTCGTGGTAGGCCCACAGCCCGAACATCAGCGCCTCGTCGTCGCCCGAGCGCCGGGCCAGCTTGACGGCGTGCAGGGCGAGGTCGCGGACCAGGGTCTCGATGCTCGCCTCCCCGGGTTCGCCGGCCCCGATCAGCCGGGCGTGCGCCTCGCGCAGCAGCGCCTCGCCCTCGGCGCCGAAGGCGTAGCCGCCGTGCAGCGCCAGGGCGACCCGGGCCAGCAGCTCGGGGTCGTCGCGCTCGCGCGCCACCGTCATCGCCTCGCGAAGGTACCGCCGCCCCTCGGCGTGCTGCCCCATGTGATACAGGGACGTGCCCAGATCCAGGGCGATCACCACGCGCTTGCGCGGGTCGCCGGAGACGAGCGCGAGCGCCCGGCGCCGGTGCTCGGCGGCCTCGTCCATGGCCAGCCTCCCGGTGGCGTCGCGAGCGGCGGCCAGCAGCAGCTCGACGGCGCGGGCCGGCTCGACCCGATCGCCGGCGAGGTGGGCGTGCCCGGCGATATCCGCCGGGCGCATGTGCCGCTCGGCCAGATCGGGGGCGGCGTCCATCGCGTGCACGACCGCCGCGTGCCGGGCGCACAGCTCGGCGGCGTCGGCGGCCAGCGCGGAGTACAGGGTCTCGCGGACCAGATCGTGGGCGAACGCGAACACGCCCCCGCCCCCGGCCGTGACCAGCCGGGCCGCGACCGCCTGCTCCAGCAGCCGATCGACGTGCGCGACGGGCTCGGCGGCCACCGCCCCGAGCACCTGCCGATGGAACTCGCGACCGAGCACGGCGGCCGTGGTGAGCAGCTCGGCCACCGGCCGGGGCAGCAACGACAGCCGCCGGGCCAGCGTGTCGCGCACCCCCGGCGCGATGGCGGTCACCGGCCCGCCGCTACGCCACAGCCGCACCATCTCTTCCACGAAGAACGGATTGCCACCGGTACGCCGGTGCACCTCCGCCACCAGCTCCCCCGGCGGCTCCTGCCCCGCCGTACGCGCCATGAGCGCCCCGACCTCGTCACGGCCCAGCCCGGTGAGCGTGATCGTGGTCGCCCGCGCCACCAGCGGCAGCAGCAACGGCCGGAGCGGATGACCGGCCGGCTCGACCTCCGCGTCCCGATAGGTGCCCACCAGCAGCAGCCGCTCGAACCAGGTGTGCTGCGCGGCGAACTCCAGCAACCGCAACGAGGCCGGATCGGCCCAGTGCAGATCATCCAGCACGACCACCACCGGCCGCACCTGCGCCGCCGCCACCAACGCCCCGGTCACGGCGTCATAGAGCCGAAACGCCGCCGCCCCCGCCGCCTCCTCGGCCAGCGCTCCAGCCGAGGACACGGTGGGCACAGAGGACAGGGAGGGCGCAGAGGACGTGCTGGGCACGGAAGGCCCACCCGACCCGGAAGGCACAGGCGCAGACGACCCGACATATCCGGCAGTCCCGACCTGCGCGGACGGCACGGCCTGCGCGGACGGCACGGCCTGCGCGGACGGCACGGCCTGCGCAGATGGCGCGGCCTGCGCAGATGGCGCGGCCTGCGCAGATGGCGCGGCCTGCGCAGATGGCGCGGATAGAGGTGCTGTTGCTGAGGAAGCGGCCCCATCAGCGGACCCGGCCGACTCGGCGGGCGCACTCTCAGGGAGCGCGGGATTCGCGGGGAAGGCGGCGCTCCCGGAGAGGGCGGGGTTTGCAGAGAGGCCGGGGTTTCCGGGGACGGCGGGGTTACCGGGAAGCGCGGCGTTCCCGGGGAGCGCGGCGTTCCCGGGGAGCGCGGCCTGCCCGGAGGACGTAGCCGCCCCGGGGAGTGCGGCGGAGCCGGGGAGCTCGGCGTTTCCGGAAAATACGGCGTTTTCGGGGAGCCAGGCCAGTCCGGAGGACGTGGCCGTGCCGGGGAGCGTGGCGGAGCCGGGGAGCTCGGCGTTTCCAGAGAACGCAGCGTTTTCGGGGAGCCCGGCCAGCCCGGAGGACGTGGCCGTGCCGGGGAGCGTGGCGGAGCCGGGGAGCGTGGCGGAGCCAGGAAGGGGGGCGGAGCCAGGAAGGGGGGCGGAGCCAGGAAGGGGGGCGGAGCCAGGAAGGGGGGCGGAGCCAGGAAGGGGGGCGGAGCCGGGGAGCGCGGCGGAGCCGGGAAGGGGGGCGGGGGCGGGGCCGAAGGAGGCGGCCTCGCCGAGAAGGGCGCGCAGGCTGGAGCCGGCGGCGGTCTCGATCTCGGCCCACTCCTCGGCCGGCAGCGCGCGGCGCAGGGCCCGCACGACCTGCACCCAGGGCCAGTAGCCGGGCGCGCTGCCGGAATCCCAGCAGGTGCCGCTGAGCACCAGCGCCCCCAGCCGCCGGGCCTCGGCCACGGCGCTGCCGACCAGCGTGGTCTTGCCGATGCCTGCCTCGCCGGTGACCAGTACCAGGCCACCGTGGCTGGTGACGGCACGCTCGATCTCGGCACGCAGCATCGCGGCAGGGTGCTCCCTGCCGATCAGCCCGGTGCCGTTCCCGCTCGCAAGCATCGCGCCTACGACGGTACCGGGCGCCCCCGACAAATCCACACCCCAGCGGATCCGACCACCGACCCCCGGTACGCGCGCCGGGCAAGCAGCGCGCCGCGCGCGTACCGCTGCGGCCCGGCAGCCCAGGGAACCCAGCCCCGCTCGGCGAGCCGGCCGTCCTCCTCGGCCGCGATCGCGAGTCCGCCGCTCACCTCGTCCAGGCCGCCACCACCGCCGACCGGTGGGACGCCGCCCCCGCTGGGCCGCCGAGGTCCGGTCGCGGGCGACCACCTGGCCTTCCTCGTCGCCGGCGGACGGGTCAGAAGCGCCAGCGGGTTTGGCCGTATGCGCCGCCCTCCGGGCCGCCCTTGGCGAAGCCGAAGGCGGTGGTGGGGGTGACCTCGAACACCAGGGCCTCGGTGTCGTCCGGGCCGGTGAAGGTGCCGGTGCCGGTGCCGGTGCCGGTGACGGTGACGGTGACGGTGACGGTGAAGTGCCATTCGGGGCCGTACTTGGCCTCCCACTCCTGGGCTAGGGCCTGGAGCAGGCCGGTGTCGGTGACGCGGGTGGCGCGGCCCTCCACGACGATGTCCAGGCCGCGGTGCAGCGCGTTGACGCCGGTGGTGAGGGCGACGTTGGAGTTGTCGCGCAGGTTGAGCTCCTTGCGCTCGCCCCGGCCGGTGCAGAAGTAGAGCGCCTCGCCGTGCCACACGGCCAGCAGCGGGGTCACGTGCGGGCGGCCGTCGGGGCGTACGGTCGTGAGCCAGAACACCTCCGCACGCCGCAGCGCCTCGCGCGCCTCGGCCCAGTCGGTGGCGGTGGCGTGTGTGTCGCTGTACGCCGGGTTGAGCGTGGTCTCCGGTTGCTTGACTGCCATGTCGTCATCCTTTCCGGCTCGGTCCCTCGGTCACCGGAAGGTCGAAGCGGATCGCGGGTTCTCGACATCCGCCGAACCGACAATTCTTTTTGTCTTGACAGCCTCCTGGCATGGTTGAGCCATGTTCGAAGTGGCGGTGATCGAAGACCCGGCCGCGGCCGGTGTCTCGCTGGATCCGGTACGGGCCCGGCTGCTGGCCGAGCTCGCCGACCCGGCTTCGGCGACCACGCTGGCCGCCAAGCTCGGCCTTCCGCGGCAGAAGGTGAACCATCACCTCAAGACGCTGGAGCGGCACGGCCTGGTGGGGCTGGTCGAGGAGCGCAGGAAGGGCAACGTCACCGAGCGGGTGATGCGGGCACGCGCCGCCTCCTACGTCATCTCCCCCGTCGCGCTGGCGGCCGTGCAGCCCGACCCGGGGCGCGCGCCCGACCAGCTCTCGGCGCACTGGCTGCTCGCCCTGGCCGCGCGGCTGGTCCGCGAGGTGGGGCAGCTCGTGGCCGGCGCGGCGCACGAGCGCAAGCGGGTGGCGACGTTCGCGATCGACGTGGACGTACGGTTCGCGTCGGCCGCCGACCGGGCGGACTTCGCCCGGGAACTGGCGGCCACGGTCACCCGGCTCGTGGCGCGCTACCACGACGAGAACGCCCCCGGCGGGCGCCCGCACCGCGTCCTCGTCGCGATGCACCCGGGCGTCACCGGCAAAGACAGCACTGAAGACAACGACAACGACTCCAAGGAGCAGTGAAATGGCGCACGAGTTCGACCTCAGCTTCGAGACCACCGTCACCGCCACCCCCGAGCAGGTGTGGGACGCCATCGCCACCGGGCCGGGCGTGGACTCCTGGTTCATGGGCCGCTCTCAGTTCGAGCCTCGGGAGGGCGGCGTGACCCGGCAGGAGTTCATGGGCGAGACCAGCGAGGCCACGATCACCGCGTGGGAGCCGGGCAGGCGGCTGGCGTACCAGAGCGAGAAGAACCCCGACGGCACGTTCATGGCCTTCGAGTACCTCATCGAGGGGCGCGGCGGCGGCAGCACCGTGATCCGGCTGGTGCACAGCGGCGCCCTCGGCGACGACTGGGAGGCGGAGTACCACGCGCTGCGCGAGGGCGACGCGATGTACCTGCGCAAGCTGGCGGCGTACGTCACGCACTTCTCCGGCCGCAGCTCGCAGTACAACATCTTCCTGGTCGGCCCGCAGGTGCACGACCAGCCGCGGGCGTGGGGCGCGTTCGGCGCGGCGTTCGGCCTGACCGGCCCGGTCAGCGAGGGCGACAGGGCCCGCCTGTCGATCCCCGGCCTGCCCGAGACCGAGGGCGTGGTGGAGTTCGCGCTCAACGACAAGTTCCTCGGCGTACGCACGGCCGACGCGCTGCTCGTGTGCTTCCTCGGCTTCCAGGACACCGTGATCGTGCAGCAGCACAACTTCTCCGCCCAGCCGGAGGAGAAGGAGGCCGAGCAGGCCTGGCAGTCCTGGCTGGCCACCACCTTCGCCTGACGGCCGCCACGAGTACGCCGAGAGGGCCGGGCCCACCCCGGCCCTCTCGCTGCGCCCTTCCAGCCGGCGACAGGGCCATGGCGAGGCATGACGGGGGATGACGGGGCATGACGGGGCATGGCGGGCCATTGTGGGGCATGGCGCCGCTTGACCCTCGACTTGATCCCCGCCTGCATCTTTCCTGTTGATCAAGCTCGTTTTGGGGCGACCCGGTAACGGGCGGAGCGACACAGCCGCACGATGGTGTTATGGCAGGTCCGCGGAAGACCAGGTGGCGAAAGCGGCTCATGGCGGCGGGATGGCTGCTGTGGACCGCCGTGAACCTGGTGCTTCTGGCGAGTTTCTTCATCAAGGAGCTCGCCTGGGTCCAGGATTCGCTCCAGAAGATGACCATCGTCGCCAGTGTCAGCGGTCAGTGGCTGAGCTGGCAGTTGCGCAAACTGTGGCGGTCGTTGGGGCCCACCGTCGCTCCGTCACCCGACAAGGTCCGGCATGCCAAGGACGCCCTGGCCAGATCGGTCGCCGATCAGTGGCAGAACGAGGCGGCCATACGCGGCCTGAACGATCCCGAACCGGTTCCGATTCTCTGGCGAACGACCGGGCGCGGAGAACTGATGGACCATCCCTGCCTGATCGGGGACGGCGGGGAGCTCTCCGGCGGGAGCGATCAGATGGCGGACTTCATCGAGAGTTTCCGCGGGCTGCGCCGCTGCCGGTTGGTGATCCTGGGCGCACCGGGGACGGGGAAGTCCACCCTCGCCATACAGATGGTCCTGGAACTCCTGCGGACGCGCCGGGAGGACGACCCCGTCCCGGTGCTGGCGCCGGCGAGCCGCTGGGACGTTTGGGCTCACCCCCGGGTGCGGGACTGGCTGCCGGAGTTTCTCGCCACGGACTACCCAGGACTGCGCGAGGACGAGTTCGGCCCGGACATGCCCGACGCGCTGGCGGCCGGAGGCGAGGTGTTCCTCGTGCTCGACGGGCTGGACGAGCTTCCCGAGGACGCCCGCGGCCAGACCCTGGCGGCGCTGAACCGGTCGTTGGGCGAGCACGACAGGCTGATCCTCACCTGCCGCACCGCCGAGTTCGAGCAAGCCGTCCACGCCGCCGAAGACGTGCTCAGTGCGGCGACGGTCATCGAACCCCAGCCGATCACGCCCGAGACGGCGGTCCAGTATCTGCGCACCTGCCTGCCCCCGAGACCGCGGCACGACTGGACGGAGGTCTGGCTCGCCCTGTCCAAGAACACCGTCCCCTGCCTGACCGAACTCGTGTCCACACCACTGGGGCTCTGGCTGCTGCGCGCCGTCTACATCGCCGGCAAGCGCGATCCGGCCCCGCTGGTGCGCGACCCTCGGCTCCGGCAGATGGACGCGCTGCGGGCGCACCTGTACGAACGACTCATCCCGGCCGTCATCGAGACACGCCCGCCCGCGGACACCCCGGCCGGCCCCTTCCGGCCACACCGGGCATGGAATCCGGACGACGTACGGCGCTGGCTCTCCCATCTGGCCCTTCTCGCCCGCCGGTCCCGCGACCTCGCCTGGTGGCGGATCGCCGGCGCCTCCATCCGCCCGTGGCGGGTGCAGCTCGTGGTCGGGGCGGTCGCGGGCTCGCTGGGCTGGTTGCTGTTCCTCGCGGTGGTCTGGGGGCTGAGGGGCAACCTGCTATCGCAGAAGCTGCCTCCCATCGAAGCGGGCACCGCGGCCACGCTGCCCGTCGGGCTGACGATAGGGATCATGTCCGCCGTCCTCGCCAGAGACTGGCTGAAGGAACCGCCCGGCCGGGCCGAGTTCCGCCTTCGCCGGCGAACTCCCGCCGGCACTCAGCGCGTGCGACGCCAGATCAGGCAGGGTCTGCTGTTCGGCTTGCTGACGGGACTGGGCTTCGGGGTCATGGACATCCTGTTGCAGGAACTCCTGGCGGATTCCACCCCCGGCCGCTGGATCTGGACCCTCGCCTTGAACGGCTTCGTCTTCGCGATCTCCGGCGGGTTCGCCTTGGGGCTGATCGCGTGGACGGAACGCCCGGCGCCGACGAGAAGGGCCAGCAGTGCGATCTCCACCTACCGCGCCGACGAGAGACTCACCGTCGTCAAGGCGGGCGTCTGCGGACTCACGGCGGCGCTGGTGTTCGCCGTCATGATCGGGCTCATGGGGCTGGGGACCCCCTACCTCGGCCGGCTCGCCATCCTCGGGGCGGCGCAGGGTTTCGTCGTGGGGCTCATCGGCGGCCTCGTCACCGGCAGGCATCACGCCTGGCTGACCCTGGCGATCGCGGTCAACCTGCCGCCCGGAACCCGGCGGCTGCCGCGGCGGCTGATGCCCTTCCTGGAGGACGCCCACCGTCTCGGTCTGCTGCGTGCCGTCGGCCCGGTCTACCAGTTCCGCCACGCCGAGCTTCAGGACCACCTCGCGCTCTCCGGGCGCCGGTGACGCTATTTTAGATCCTGCTTATATAACTGTATCATGGTCACGTGCACGCCTTCGATGTCCTCGGTGATCCGGTGCGGCGCCGGATTCTGGAGTTGCTGGCCGACGGCGAACGGGCCGCCGGGGAGATCAGCGCGATCGTGCAGGAGGAGTTCGGGATCTCGCAGCCGGGGGTGTCGCAGCATCTGCGGGTGCTGCGCGACAACGGCTTCGCCACGGTGCGCGCGGTCGGCACGCGGCGGCTGTACGCCGTCGATCCCGCGCCGCTGCGCGAGGTGGACGCCTGGCTGGAGCGCTACCGGCACTTCTGGACGCAGCGGCTCGACGCGCTCGGCACCGAGATCGCGCGGGGCAGGCGCGAGCGGCGGCTGCGGCAGGAGCAAACCGCGACATCGGGCGAAGATGCGGACCGTCGTGGCCTGGGTACACGAGAATGACACCCTTGGCCGCCGACACGCATGAGGAGATCCCGGTGAGCGACGCGCACGACATCGACAATCTCGACCTCGCCGCCACCGCGCAGCAGATGGCCGACGACGCGCCCGCGGGGTCGCTCGACCAGGCCGCCGCCGCCTCGGTCGCGATCACCTGCGCCACGACCCGCGACATCGGCGACGCCCGTTCGGCGCTGGCCGGCATCACCCCGGACGACGTGCGCCAGAAGGCGATGGAGCTGTTCGAACGGCTCGCGAGCGGGGCCGGGGCGTAGCGTCCCGGTGCCGCCGAGCGGTCACGAGCCGATCGTCCGGCTGTGGCCGCGGAACTCCGCGACGACCTCGTCGCCGCGGCGTACGGTCACGTCGTAGACACCGCTGCGCCCGTACGTCGTACGCTCGGCCGCCTCGGCCACCAGCACGTCCCCCTCACGCACCGGCCGGACGAAGGTGATCTCGGCCCCGGCCGCCACGGTCACCGGCCCGCGGCTGTTGCACGCGCACGCGAACGTGGTGTCGGCCAGCAGGAACACGTAACCGCCGTGGCCGATCGCGTGGCCGTTGAGCATCGCCGCGGTGACCACCATGCGCGCGGCGGCGCGGCCGTCTCCGGCGTGCAGCAGCTCGATGCCGAGCGATCGGGACGCCACGTCGGCGTCGAACATCGCGTGGGCCGCGGTCGCCGCCTCCGTCACTTCGTCCTCCTGCCTCTGGACGCGTCCGCCGGATGGGAATATAACATAACTGAACGAATGGTTGGTAAGTAATTCCCATCGAGGAGGTCGCCTCATGACCCCGC
This sequence comes from Thermocatellispora tengchongensis, assembly GCF_014202315.1. GTDB lineage: Bacteria > Actinomycetota > Actinomycetes > Streptosporangiales > Streptosporangiaceae > Thermocatellispora > Thermocatellispora tengchongensis. Next base: position 40,574 of record NZ_JACHGN010000042.1, read on the forward strand.
TCAGCAGCTACGTCGGCGGTTCCTGGCACACCCCGCAAGACGAGGGCGCGCCGCTGCACGACGCGGTGACGGGTGAGGAGGTCGCGCGGATCTCCAGCACCGGGATCGACTTCGCCGCGGCCCTCGCCTACGGCCGCAGCACCGGCTCCCCCGCGCTGCGCGCGCTCTCCTTCCACCAGCGGGCCGCGCTGCTGAAGGCGCTCGCCTCCCACCTGCGCGAGCACCGCGAGGAGCTGTACGCCCTGTCGCTGCGCACCGGCGCCACGCTCGGCGACTCCAAGTTCGACGTGGACGGCGGCATCGGCGTGCTGTTCTCCTACGGCAGCAAGGGCCGCCGCGAGCTGCCCGGCGGCGCCGGCGCGGTCCTCCTCGACGGCCCGGCCGAGCCGCTGGGCAAGGGCGGCTCGTTCGCCGGCCGCCACCTGTACGCCCCGCTGCGCGGCGTCGCCGTGCAGATCAACGCCTTCAACTTCCCGGTGTGGGGCCCGCTGGAGAAGTTCGCGCCCGCGTTCCTGGCCGGGGTGCCCTCGCTGATCAAGCCGGCCAGCCAGACCGCGTACCTGACCGCGAAGCTGGTGGAGCTGATCATCGAGTCGGGCATCCTGCCCGAGGGCTCGCTGCAGTTCGTCTGCGGCGGCGTGGGCGACCTGTTCGAGCACCTGACCGAGCAGGACCTGGTGGCCTTCACCGGCTCCGCCTCCACCGCGCAGCGGCTGCGCACCCACCCGGTCGTCGCCGGGCGCTCGGTGCGGTTCAACGCCGAGGCCGACTCGCTGAACTGCTCGATCCTCGGCCCCGACGCGCAGCCCGGCAGCGCCGAGTTCGACCTGTTCGTCAAGCAGCTCGTCACCGAGATGACGGTCAAGGCCGGGCAGAAGTGCACCGCGATCCGGCGCGCGTTCGTACCGGAGGGGCTGCTCGGCGCGGTCGCGGAGGCCGCGGCCGAGCGGCTGGCCAAGGTCACCGTGGGCAACCCGGCCGACCCGTCGGTGCGGATGGGCGCGCTGGCCGGGCTCGCGCAGCGCGAGGAGGTCAGGCGCTCGCTGAAGGCCCTGCTGGCGGCGGGCACGCCGGTCTTCGGCGACCCCGACCGGGTCGAGGTGGTCGGCGCCGACGCCGAGCGCGGGGCGTTCATGTCGCCGATCCTGATCCGGGTGGACGACCCCGAGCGGGCCGAGCCGCACGAGGTCGAGGCGTTCGGGCCGGTCAGCACGCTGATGCCGTACTCGTCGGCGGAGCAGGTGATCGAGCTGGCCGCCCGCGGGCAGGGCAGCCTGGTCGGCTCCGTGGTGACCGGCGACCCGGCCTTCGCCCGCGAGGTCGTGCTCGGGGTCGCGCCCTGGCACGGGCGGCTGCTGGTGCTGGACGCCGAGGCGGCCAAGGAGTCCACCGGGCACGGCTCGCCGCTGCCGATGCTGGTGCACGGCGGTCCCGGGCGCGCCGGGGGCGGCGAGGAGCTGGGCGGCATCCGCAGCGTGACCCACTACATGCAGCGGACGGCCGTACAGGGGAGCCCCGACATGCTCACCGCGATCACCGGCCAGTGGACGCCCGGCGCCGCGCGCGACACCGGCGACGTGCACCCGTTCCGCAAGCACCTGGAGGACCTGCGGCCGGGCGACACCGTGGTGGCCGGGCCGCGCACGGTCACGCTGGAGGACATCGAGCACTTCGCCGAGTTCACCGGCGACACCTTCTACGCCCACATGGACGAGGAGGCGGCCAAGGCCAACCCGTTCTTCGACGGCCGGGTGGCCCACGGCTACCTGGTGGTCTCGCTGGCGGCGGGCCTGTTCGTGCAGCCCGACCCGGGCCCGGTGCTGGCCAACTACGGCCTGGAGAACCTGCGCTTCCTCACGCCGGTCTACCCGGGCGACGAGCTGACCGTCACGCTCACGGCCAAGCACATCGACCCGCGCGACGCCGCCGCGTACGGCGAGGTCAGGTGGGACGCCGACGTGACCAAGCAGGACGGCTCGTCGGTGGCCAAGTACGACGTCCTCACCCTCGTCGCCAAGCGCGAGGCCGCCTGATCACAGCCCGTACGCCTCCAGCAGGCGCAGCCAGACCTCGCTGACCGTCGGGAACGACGGGACGGCGTGCCACAGGTCGTCCAGGGTGACCCCGGCGGTGACGGCGATGGTGGCCGCGTGCAGCAGCTCGGCGGTGCCGGGACCGACGAAGGTCACCCCGACCAGCACCCGCCGGTCCTGGTCCACCACCGCCTTGGCGCGGCCCTTGTAGCCGTCGCCGAGCAGGTAGGCGCCCGAGACGTTGCCGATCTCGTACTCCACCGCGCGGACGTTGATCCCGTCCGCGCGGGCCTGCGCCTCGGTGCGGCCCACGGCGCACACCTGCGGGTCGGTGAAGATCACCTGGGGCGCGCCGAGGGCGTCGGCCCGGTCGCGCATGGAGGGCAGGTCGTCCTGCTTGCCGCGGGCGCGGGCCGCGATCACGTCGCCGCACAGCCGGGCCTGGTACTTGCCCATGTGGGTGAGCAGCGCGCGGCCGTTGGCGTCGCCCACGGCGTACAGCCAGCCCTCGGGGACGGCGGTGGCGCGCATGCTGTCGTCCACCCGGATCGGGCCCGAGCCGTCCAGGCCGATCGTCTCCAGCCCGATATCGGCGGTCGTGGCGCGGCGTCCGGCCGCGACCAGGATCTCGTCGGCGACCAGGGTGGTGCCGTCGTCGAGGTGCACGGTGACCTCGCCGCCCGGCTCCGGGCGCTCGACGCGCTCGGCGTTGCGGCCCATCAGGATCGTCACGCCGCGCTCGCGCAGCGACTCGGCGACCATCTCGCCCGCGAACGGCTCGACCCGGCCGAGCAGGCCGCCGCCGCGCACCAGCATGGTCACCTCGCTCGCGCCGAGGCCGCGTACGGCCTGCGCCATCTCGCAGGCCACCACGCCGCCGCCGATGACCACGAGCCGGTCGGGCACCCGCTTCATCCCGGTGACCTCGCGGTTGGTCCATGGCTCGGCCTCGGCCAGGCCGGGGACCGGTGGGATCACCGGGACGCTGCCGGTGGCGACCACGACCGCGTGCTCGGCCCGCAGCGTACGCGTGCCGCCCCCGGGGGTGCTCACCTCGACCGTCCGCGGCCCGGCCAGGCGGCCGGTGCCGCGCACGAAGGTGGCCCCGGTCGAGTCGATCCAGCCGACCTGGCCGGAGTCGTCGTAGCCGGAGACCATGTAGTCGCGCCAGCCCAGCACGGCATCGGCGTCGATGGGCCCGGCGGTCAGGCCGGGCACCCGGCTCACCTCGCCCGCGAGGTCCACCGAGCGCAGCAGGGCCTTGCTCGGGACGCACGCCCAGTAGGAGCACTCGCCCCCCGCCAGCTCGCGCTCGACCACGGCCACGCTCAGGCCGCCGCGCTGGGCGCGATCGACCACGTTCTCCCCTACGGGACCGGCCCCGAGCACGATCACGTCGAACTGCTCTGGCGTCTCCGGCATCGCGGATCACCCTCCCCCTCGTCGCGGGCTGTCTCCGATGGCCAGCATGCCCGCTTCCCGAGCCCGCGGCCACCCTTCCCGGTACGCGGGGCGCGATCAGCCGAGCTGCAGCAGGCGGGCCGCGTTGTGCTTGAAGATCCCCGGCTTGACCTCGTCCCTGATCTCGGTCTTCTCCAGGTCGGCCATCCAGCGCTCCGGGGTGAGCATCGGGAAGTCGGTCCCGAAGAGCATCTTGTCCTTCAGCAGCGTGTTGGCGTACTGGACGAGCAGCGGCGGGAAGTACTTCGGCGACCAGCCGGACAGGTCGATGTAGACCTGCGGCTTGTGCAGGGCCACGGCCAGCGCCTCCTCCTGCCAGGGGAAGGAGGGGTGGGCCAGCACGATCGGCATGTCGGGGAAGTCCACGGCCACGTCGTCGAGGTACATCGGGTTGGAGTACTTCAGCCTGACTCCGCCGCCGCCCCGCAGCCCGGAGCCGACGCCGGTCTGACCGGTGTGGAACAGCGCGGGCACACCGTGCTCGGCCAGCACCTCGTACAGCGGGTACGCCGCCCGGTCGTTGGGGTAGAAGCCCTGGAGACTGGGGTGGAACTTGAACCCGGCGATCCCGTGCTCCTCGATCAGGCGCCGGGCCAGGTGCACGCCGGCCCGGCCGCGCGCGGGATCGACGCTGGCGAAGGGGATCACCACGTCGGCGTTGCGCGCCGCCACCTCCGCGATCTCCTCGCCGCTGGGCACCGGGTCATGCCCGGTGGCGGCGTAGGTGTCCACGGTGAAGACCACGGCCATCATCGAGCGCTCGCGGTAGTAGGCGGCGAGCTGCTCGACGTCGTACGCGCGGGCGTCGGCCTTGAAGTAGGAGGCCATCGCGGCCAGGTCCTCCGCGCCGCTGCCGGCGCCGGAGACCGAACGGTGGACGTGGGTGTGAAAGTCGATCGCGACGATCGCGTCGAGGTCGGCGCCCTGCGGGCCCGCCCCCCGTTCCTTGCTGGGCCCCATCGACACGCACGCGCTCCTCTCGCCTGATCCGGCACTCACGCTAGGCATCCGACTGTTGCGCGTCAATCACAAGCGTCCAGAGTCTACATACCGTTGCACGCATATACGGGAATGGTTATATTACCCGGTATGAAGGAAAGCCTCGGCATTGTAGACGGCCGCCCGGCGCTCCGGATGGAGCGCACGCTCAAGCACCCGCCCGAGAAGGTCTGGCGGGCCATCACCGAGCCCGCCGAGCTGAGCAGGTGGTACCCGCTCCAGGTCGCCGCGATGGACCTGCACGTCGGCGGCACGATCCGCTTCGACGACGGCCAGGGCACCATGGTGGACGCCGTCATCACCGAACTCGACCCGCCGCACGTCTTCGCCTTCAGCGAGCGCGCGCCGGAGTCGATGCAGCGCGAGAGCGAGGACCTGGTCCACTTCGAGCTCCGCCCCGACCCGGCCGGCTGCCTGCTCATCTTCACCCACGTCTTCGACGACCGGTACGGCGCGGCGAGCTACGGCAGCGGCTGGCACACCTGCCTGGCCGTACTGGAGGCGGCACTCGACGGCCGCGAGGCCGAACTGCCCGGCCCGCAGGAGACCTTCGACCTGCACGAGTCCTACATCAAGAAGTTCGCCCTGGACGAAGGCACGATCTCCGTCTCAGGGGAGACCCGGACGATCCGCTACGAACGCCAGATCATGATGCGCCCCGTGGACGCCGTGTGGACCGCGCTCACGGAGGGCGGCGCCTCGTACCTCCCCGAGGCCGTACCACCAGGCAAGGTGACGGAAGAACGGGCACCGGAGCTGCTGGCGTACGAGTGGCTGCACGACGGCGAACCGGCGGGCACGGTCCGCTGGGAACTGAGCAACGGCCCCGGCGGCGCCCGCATAGTGCTCACCCAAACCGTCCCGGCCTCCCTCCCCACCCCCCTGCCCACCTGGCGCAACCACATAGAAACCCTGGTCAGCACCCTCCGCTGACGCCGGCCCACCCAGGGGCGCGCGTCCCGCGCGCCAAAGGCCCTCGCTCCGCTCGGACGTCCTTTTCTAGGTCGGGCTGACGCCCGACGCTAGCGCCCACACCGCCCACCCGTTACCCGATCACCCAGTTGCCCGCCTGGCGCCCACCCATGGCGGGCGCCATGGGGGCCGACCCGGCGTACGGAGGAGCAGGAGTGGACCAAGAGCCGGGGAGGACGCCCTCCAGTACGCGGGAAACGGAAACGACAGACCGCCACACGCCCGAGTCGCCCTCAGGGCGCCTCTGGCGGCATGCCACCTTGGCCGCCCGTGGCTTTCTCCAGCCCCGGTGGAACAGGCGGACGCGCTCGCCAGCGGCGACAGTGACGGGTCCGGCGAGGGTGAGGGTCGGGACGGGTGCCGGTAAGCAGCCGCAAGCCCAGGCAACGCCGACGCATGACCATCTCCCTTCCCCTCCTCTCGCGCCCGGCCTCATCGCCGCCTCCGACGCGTCCTCCACAAGGTCCATGCCGCAAGACCAGCGAAAACCCCTACGGCAGTCATCAACATCGACGGCAACTCGTCGATCAGAAACGGCCACAAGCCCATGCGAGCAATTGTCAAATCCTGTGGATCATGGGTGGCTCAGGTCGAACGTAGCCATTCGTTGAGGATCGCGAAGTCTGCGTTGGTGAGTCCTCGGGA
>NZ_JACHGN010000043.1 GCF_014202315.1 Thermocatellispora tengchongensis
TTACTCGAAAGGATCACGCGATGGCCGTCGTCTTTTCACGACGCCGCGCTTGTGACCAGGTCAAACTCGTACACCACTTCCGTGGACGCAACCCACGGAAGATCGACCGTCGCCTGCCCGGACACTCCCCAGGGTCGGCATGACGAGCGCGAGGCGAAAGGCACGCGTGAGGGCGAACGTGCGCGCCAGAACGGGCGGGGACCGGGGCCAGGACGCGGGCGCGTGCCCGAAGTGGGCATGTGGCCGGAGAGTGCCAGTGGTCGGAGAGGGGGCCGTGGCCGGAGAGGGGGGATCAGGGGCAGCACCCTTGGCAGACGGGGAGTGCCAACCGGGTGCAGTTAGCGACCGGGATACGGCACGGGCGGGGACACAGCACGGGCCCGGTACGGATAACAGGGCTCGCACGCAGCCTCGGGCACAGACGCTGGGCGGCAGCGGCGCGAGAGAGCATCAGGCGGAGCGCGGCACAGGCCGGGCGCAGGCCCCGGGCCGGAGCGCACGCGCACGCGCACGCCCCAAGCGCAGCACCACACGAGCGGCACGCCCCAGGTGCGGCATGGGCGAGGCGCGACACGACCAGGCGCGGCGCACAGCGGGGCGCGGACACCAGGGGGCCACAAGCCAAGGCCGGGACCCGCGCCAAGCCGGGCGTTTCGGAGGCGGGCACGACACAGGCCGGAGGCACGCACACAGGCGGGGTGCGGCACGCGAACACGCCCAGGGCACCGAGGCCCCAGGCGGGCGCACGCATACGTCCCTGGCCGCAAAGCACGATCCGGGCACGGCCTGCACGGTGCGATTCGGCACGATCCAGGCTCGGGGCTCGGCACGACGTGGTCTGGTCACCAGCCGGCACGGCACGACCCGGGCTTGGCATGCCGGCGCTGGTTGGGAGTCACGCACGGCTCCCTCACGTTGCGCCGACTCCAAGGTCCGCGACCTTCGCGGCGCGCATCGTCGCCGACATCACCGGCACCGGGCAGGTCGCGATTGCCCCCCGGATCGTCTCTGGGCCGGGCGGGCAGTGGCCGGGAGGCAGGGCCCGGGGGTCAGGTCTGGGGGCCGGTGGGCGGGGGTTCGTCCTTGGGTTCCGGGGCGTCCTTGGGTTCTGGGGCGTCCTGGGGTTCGGGGGTGTGGGTGGAGGCGCCGTTGGCGGTTGCCGTGGCCGGGGGGGCGGGGTCGCCGAGGACGCGGGCTATCCAGCGGTCGGGGGAGGCGATCTCGGCGGCGGTGGGCAGGGTCTCGGGGGAGGTCCAGACCTTGTTGAAGCCGTCCATGCCGACCTTGCCGACCACGGTGGTGACGAAGGAGGAGCCCTCGGCGTACTGCTTCATCTTCAGGTCGAGGCCGAGGAGGCGGCGCATGGTGCGGTCCACGCGGGAGCCGCCCTGGCGGCGCTGCTGGAACTTGGCGCGGATGTCGGCCACCGAGGGGACCACGGACGGGCCCACGGCGTCCATGACGTAGTCGCCGTGGCCCTCGACCAGGGTCATCACGGAGGTCAGGCGCTCCAGGATCTGCTTCTGCTCGGGGGTCTGGATGGCGTCGATCAGGCTGCCCTCGCCGCCGCGCACCGCGTCGGCCACGGCGTCGGCGGCCTGGCGGAGGCGGTCGAGGAGGGTGGGCAGGTCGAGGTCGGCGGCGAGCAGGAACTCGGTCATCTGCGAGCGGACGTACTCGCGCAGCCACGGCACCCCGGTGAACTGCACGCGGTGGGTCTCCTCGTGGAGGCAGACCCACAGCCGGAAGTCGCGCGGGTGGACCCCCAGCTCGCGCTCGGCGTTGACGATGTTGGGGGCCACCAGGGTGAGCCTGCCGGTCGGGGCCTGGCCGGTGGGGTCGGGCGGCAGGAACAGCTCGTACTGCCCCAGCACGCGGGTGGCGAGGAAGGCGAGCACCGCGCCCACCTCGACCCCGGTGATGCGCGAGCCCACCGCCGCGACGATGGCGGGGGCCTGGCCGCGGCCCGCGGTCATGCGCTCGGTCAGCGGCTCCAGCACGACGCGGAAGCCCTCGACGTTGGCCCTGATCCACCCCGGCCGGTCGACGATCGTCGCCGGCTGCGGCGAGGCGTCGGCGGCGATCCTGGTGAACTCGCGCACGTGGCCTTCGGCCTCGCGGGAGAGCCGGCGGAGGTCGTTGACGGCCTGGCGTGCCTCTTCGCGGCTCACCTGGGGCCCGGGGCGCACCAGGCGCGTTCCTGTGGAGACTGCGAGATCCCAGTCGATCACCTGCATACCGTCCACCGTACGTGGTCGTCGCCGCGCCCGCGCGACCCGGTCGGAATTACTCTGCGCGACCTGTCAGCAACCGCACCCGGAGACGATCGTGGCCAGGCGGTCCAGCGCCGCCTCCGCCTTGCCCCACGCGGGCGGCACCTTGTCGGCCATGAACGCGAACGTCACGAGCCTCCCGTCGGAGGTGGTCACGACCCCGGCCAGGGTGTTCACGCCGTTGAGCGTGCCGGTCTTGGCCCGTACCAGCCCGACGCCGGGCTCGGCGGCCTTGCTCTCGAACCGGTGACCGAGCGTGCCGGAGAACCCGGCGACCGGCATGCCGCTGATCACGGGGTGCAACTGCGGGTTGTCCGGCGACACCGCGACCGCGAGCAGCTTGGCCAGCCCGGACGCGGTGATCCGGTTGCGCGTGGACAGCCCGCTGCCGTCGTACGTACGGATGCCGTCGGCCGCCTTGAGCCGTTGCAGCACCCGCCGCACGCCGGCCGAGCCGCCCTCGAAGCTGCCGGGCAGGCCCTCCTTCAGCGCGACGTGCCTGGCCAGGGCCTCGGCGAGGTCGTTGTCGCTGAGGGTCAGAGTGCGCTCCACCAGGGCGTAGACCGGCGCGGACTCCACCCTGGCCAGCTCCTTGGCCCCGGCGGCGGCCCTGGCCGGCTTGATCGTCTTGTTGACGACGCGTACGCCGGCCTTGGAGAGCTGGGCGGCGAAGGCGGCGGCGGCCGTACGGGCGGGGTCGGCCACGCGCTGCCGCGAGTCGGGGCTCACCCGGCCCTCGTCGATCATCAGCGCGGACACCGGCGCGACGCTGCCCTCGGGGACGTACCCCGGCTTCCAGCCCGGCCCGAGGGGGGAGCCGGTGAACAGCGACGTGTCGTAGGAGAGGGTGACCTTGGTGACGCCCGCGGCCTTCAGCGCCTTGGCGGTGCGGGAGGCGAGCGTGGCGATCGTGGCCGGCCTCGGGTACGGGGCCTCCTTCGGCGCCCGCGGCCCCTGCAGGGTCGGGTCGCCGCCGCCGACCAGCACGATCGAGGTCTTCGAGCCGCCCTGCACCACGGTGGTGGCCAGCCGCGCGTCGGCGCCCAGCGACGCCAGCGCGGCCACGCTGGTCACGACCTTCGTGGTGGAGGCGGGCGTGATGCCGACGGTCTGGCCGGAGCCGAAGAGCGCGGCCCCGGTGCGGGCGTCGAGGACCGCCGCGCCCACCCGGTCGCCGAGCGCGGGGTCACCCAGCGCCTTACCGAGCCTGGCGGCCAAAGTACCCTTACTCGGAAGAGGACCGTTCCCGCCCGCGGCCAGCACTGGTCCCGCGGTCACCACGGGTACGGACGGCGGCTCCGCCGACGCGGTCGGACGTGGTGCGCGCCCGGTCATCGCGTCCAGGCTGACGTCGTTGGCGATCACGTAGACACCCGTGACGACCACGAACACGTGCAGCAGGGCGAGGGTGACCAGGGCCACCCACCGCTCGCGCCGTTCCATGTCGTCTGACCTCTTCCGATACGGGTAGCACAACCTACGAGACATTAACGCCCGGCCGGGGTGCCCGGAGGGCTTGAGCGGAGGAACCTCGGTGCAGTTCGACGTTGTCGTTGAGATTCCCAAGGGACAACGCAACAAGTATGAGGTGGACCACAAGACCGGCCGCATCCGCCTGGACCGGCTGCTGTTCACCTCCACGCAGTACCCCGCCGACTACGGGTTCATCGAGAACACCCTCGGCGAGGACGGCGACCCCCTCGACGCTCTCGTGCTGCTGCAGGAGCCGACGTTCCCGGGCTGCCTCATCAGTTGCCGCGCCGTCGGCATGTTCCGCATGACCGACGAGAAGGGCGGCGACGACAAGGTCCTGTGCGTGCCGGCCACCGACCCGCGCATGGAGCACATCCGCGACATCCACCACGTGCCCGAGTTCGACCGGCTGGAGATCCAGCACTTCTTCGAGGTGTACAAGGACCTGGAGCCCGGCAAGTCGGTCGAGGGCGCCAACTGGGTCGGCCGGGTCGAGGCCGAGGCCGAGATCCAGGCGTCGGTCAAGCGCGCCCAGGAGGCCGGCGCCCAGCACTGACGACGTTCCCCCGTCTCCCCCCGGCCGGCCGGACGGCGTGCCGGCGCGTGTGCCACAGGTGCCACTGCCGGCGCCCACGCGTGTGCCGTCGCGCGTGCCGTCATGTCACGTCCCCGGCCGGGTGGCGCCGACGAGGTCGGCGCGCTGGATCGGGGCGATGCGCACCACGTCGCCCGTCTGCGGCGCGTGCACCATCATCCCCCTGCCGATGTACATCCCGACGTGGTGGATGTCCCCGGGATCGTCGGTGATCCTGCCGAAGAACACCAGGTCGCCGCGGCGGAGCTGGTTCAGCGGCACGTGCGGGCCCGAGGTCCACTGGGTGCCGGTCCAGTGGTCGAGCCGGATGCCGGCGCGCTCCCAGGCCCGCATGGTGAGCCCGGAGCAGTCGTAGCTGTCGGGCCCGTCGGCGGCCCACACGTACGGCTTGCCGAGCTGCGACAGCGCCCAGTCGGCGGCGATGTCGCCCAGGTGGGCCGGCGCCCCCGCCTTGGCCCAGGCGGGCGCGCGCCCGGTGCCGTGGCTCGCGGCCTCCAGCGCCTCGGCCCGCCGGTCGGCCAGCCGTTCGGCCCGCGACTTGGCCTGGGCCAGCCGGGCCTCCAGCTCGTGCTTGCGCCGCACCAGGGCCCCGGTCTCGCGCCGCTGCCGCTCCACCGCCTCGGCCGCGGCCCGCTTGGCCTGCTCGGCGCGTACGGCGGCGGCCTGGCGGGCGTCGTACGCCTCCTGCGCCTGGGTGTGCAGGATGGCCGAGACGGTCTGCGCGTCGCGCATCTGCCGCAGCAGCTCGGTCCTGGCGCCGCTGAGGTGCTCCAGCACGCTGGCCTGGTGCATGTAGCCCGGCAGCCCGCCCCCGCCCATGGACATCATGGTGACCATCGGCCGGCTCAGGTCCACGCCCCCGTAGCTCTGCGCCGCCAGCGCGGCCACCGCGGCCCGCGCCTCGGCCAGCCGCGCCTCGGCCGCGCCCAGGCGGGCCACCGCCTCCTGGTGGGCCCGCTCGGCGGCGGCGAGGCGGACCATCTCGCCGTTGTACGCCTCCACCGCCCGGCCCGCGGACGCGTTCAGCTCATCCAGCCTGGCCCGTGCCTGGGCCAGCCGGGCGGCCACGGCGCCGAACTCGGCGCTGCGCTCGCGCACCGCCCGCCGGGCCCGCGCCACCTTCTCGGCCGAGGGCCCCGGCTCGTACGCCACCGGCCGCGCGGCGTTGCCGAAGGCGCCCGCCTGGCTTCCGGGGCAGGCGATGGACGCGAGCGCGACCACCGCGCACGCCACCCCCACCCGCATCGTGATCTCGGCGCGCACGTTCCCCCCGTTCCGGCTCGCCATCCCCCGCCGATGCGGCGGCTCCCCCGAGCACCGCATCGCCGTCGGGCCGGATCACACCGGCCCCATCATTCCCGTATGTAACTCCACGAACACATTTCTGTCACGGAGGGTGAGCCCGGTGTGGCGTTCAGGCGGTCGCGGAGGGCGGCGGCGTGGAGGGGGACGGCGGGGCCGAGGTGGGCGTGGGGCGCGGGGAGGAGGTGGGCGAGGACGGCGTGGTGGTCGGGGACGCGGAGGGGCTGGGCTTCGGGTTGGGGTGGCCGTGGTGGTGGTCGGGACGCGGACGGGGCCGGTCGCGGTCGTGCCCCCAGCCGTGATCCCGGCCCCGGCCCCGGTCACGCCCCCGATCCCGCTCCCGATCCCGATCCCGGTCACGGTCGGGGACGGGGGCGAGGGTGCTCGGCGGCGGGCTGGGCCGGGCGGACGGAGCCGTCGCGGGCGTATCGGAGGGGCCGGACGGCCTGGACGACGGCGACGGCGGGGACGGCGGTGGGGACGGGTAGGGGGTGCGGGTGCCGGCCGAGAGGGCGGGCTCGGGAACCGGGACGGTGGCCCGGAGACCGGGATCGACCGGGCTCCGGGCGGCGGAGGAGTGCATGTCGGCCGGGACCTCGCGCGGGCCGGGCGCCCAGGGCGGCGGCTTGGCGGCAGGCCCCCCGGTGGGCGGGAGCGCCCGGGACGCGACGCCGAGCACGCCCTCGGGCGGCGGGCCGCCCGAGCCCCAGTGGGCCGCCGTCACGGTCGCGGTCGCCGCGATCAGCGTCGCGACCGCAGCCACCAGCGCCAGGGCGACGACACGATGGCGGCGGCGATCCCCTTTGATCCCCGCGGCGGGAAACCCGGCGGCGTCGAGCAGGCCCACGCGGCGGGCGACGTAGCGGCGGTAGGCGACCAGCTCGGGATCGGTGAAGCAGCTCATCACGCGTACCCGCAGCGACTCCGGCAGCGGGACCGCGGGCAGCAGGTCGAAGACCTTGGCGGCGGAGACCTGGCGGGCGCGGTGGGGGGCGCAGGTGTCGCACCGGGCGAGATGGCGCACGACCTGCTCGCGCATGGCCGGGGTGAGCTCGCCGGCGAAGCCGGTGAGGATGTCGGCGCGGCGGGGGCAGTCGTAGGGGCCCTTGCGGGCCAGCACCTCGGCCGTGACCGCGTCGCGCAGGCGGTCGCGGGCGACGCCGAGCCCGGCCTCGATCTCGCGCGCGGACGAGGCGGTCACGACGGCGATCTCGGCGGGGGTCAGGTGGTGCCGGACGGTGAGGTAGAGGATCTCGCGGTCGGCGGCGGTCAGGCTCCAGGCGGCGTTCCAGGCCATGAAGCGCAGGTCGGCGGAGGCGGCGCCCTCCAGGTCGGGCACCGCGGGCGCCTGCGCGGCGATCGGGGGCGTGCCGGAGAGGGCCGCGGGCATGCGGCGCCGGCCGCATTCGGCGCGGGCCAGGGTGAACAGCCACACGCGCAGCCGCGCCGGATCGGCCAGGGCCGCGATGTGCGCCTCGGCCGCGATCAGGGTGTCGCGCAGCGCGACCTGAGCGCCGTCGAGGTTGCCCAGCGACAGCAGGCAGAATTCGTGGATGCTCTCGGCGTAGGTGTCGTAAAGCGCGGCGAGGGCACCTGGATCTCGCCTGCGCAGGGCCTCGACCAGGACGCGATCAGTCATGTGACGGATGGTAAACGGTTGGTAACTACTAGTTCCACCGATTCCGCGACGATGACATGGGTTGTCCGTGAGAAGTCAATGAACCGGCAAGGGCATTACGTCCAGCTTTTTGGGAATATCAGGTAAATACGGTGATTCCTATTCTGGGCGGGTATCGACGCCGGGAATCAGGGTGCGCCCGCGGTCCTTCGCGAACGGCGGCGTCTTCGGCTTCACGGTGTGCACCGGGACGGTCCCGCCCATGGCCAACTCCTCGTACGGCCTGCTGGTCGAGCCCCACGTACGCGCGATGACGTCCGCCTTGGCGACGCCCTTCGGCACCGAGTCCAGCGCCACGATGAAGCGCTGCTTGGCGTCCGAGCGCACGTCGTCCACGAACGTGCTCGCCCCGCCCAGCAGCTTGCCCGCCGCGTCGCGCAGCAGCGCGGTGACCGCCAGGGTGCCCGCCACCCGCTCGTACGGGGTGCCGACCCGGCCGCTGATCAGATAGCCGCCGTTCTTCTGCCGCTTGGTCACGACGTCGGTGACCGGGAAGGGCTGGAACGCCGACGGGATGCGCCCGGCCTGGTTCCACTTGGCCTGGGAGTAGGTGATGGACACCGTCTCCGGCTTGACCTTGGCCACCGCCTTGCCGCTGAAGGCGAGGGTGCCGTGCGGCGGCACGGCGTCCAGCGGCTGGTCCATGCGGACGACCTCGGCGCCCTTGGCGTCCTTGGCCACGATCGTGGCGACCACGTGCTCGCCGAAGTGCCACGGGTTGGCGTTGCCGAGCACGCCCGCCCAGTTCACGACGTACCCGCCCTCGCCCTTGAGCACCGACGACGCCTGCTCCTTGACCTGGAGCGGGCGCAGCGGCGAGACCTTCTCCCGCTCCTCCTCGGAGCATCCGGCCAGGGCGACGGCCATCAGGCCGGCGACCAGGACGAACACGGGCATGCTTACAGTTCGACTACGCTGCGTCACATTGCCGTCATAACCCGGCATCGCCCCCGGCGCCGCCGCGCCACGCGGCACCCGGCGAAGCCTTTATGCTCTCACCTGGGGCGCGCGACGCGGCCCTCGTCCCAGACCGGCTCCGGCGACTCGTACACCCGGCCGTCCTCGCCGAACACGAGATACCTGTCGAAGTCGGCCGCGAACCAGCGGTCGTGCGTGACCGCGATCACGGTGCCCTCGAAGGCGTCCAGGCCCTCCTGCAGCGCCTCGGCGCTGGCCAGGTCGAGGTTGTCGGTGGGCTCGTCGAGCAGCAGCAGCGTGGCCCCGGACAGCTCCAGCAGCAGGATCTGCAGCCGGGCCTGCTGGCCGCCCGACAGCGTCTCGAACCGCTGCTCGGCGACCCCGCCGGCCAGCTCGTAACGCGCGAGCGCCTTCATCGCCTCGCTCTTCAGCCTGGCGTGCTCGGTCATCACGATCTCGCACGGCGTGCGCCCGAGCAGCTCGGGGTGGGCGTGGGTCTGCGCGAAATGCCCGGGTACGACCCGCGCGCCGAGCTTGGCGACCCCGGTGTGCGGGATCGCCTCCCCGGCGAGCAGGCGCAGGAAGTGCGACTTGCCGGAGCCGTTGGAGCCGAGCACGGCCACGCGCTCGCCGTACCAGATCTCGACGTCGAACGGCCGCATCAGGCCGGTCAGCTCCAGGTTCTCGCACACCACCGCGCGTTTGCCGGTACGCCCGCCGCGCAGCCGCATGCTGATCATCTGGTCGCGCGGCGGCACCTCGGGCGGGCCCGCCTCCTCGAACCGGCGCAACCGGGTCTGGGCGGCGTGGTAGGCCGGGGCCATGCCGTCGTTGTAGCCGGCCTTCTGCTTGAGCATGTTGACCAGGCGCTTGAGCTTGGCGTGCTCCTCGTCCCAGCGGCGGCGCAGCTCGTCCAGGCGCTCGTTGCGCTCCTTGCGGGCCTCGGCGTACGTGGCGAACCCGCCCCCATGAATCCAGACATTTCCGGCTTCGACGGTGACGATCCGATCCGCGACGTTGGCCAGGAGCTGCCGGTCGTGGCTCACCAGCAGCACCGTCTTCGGCGTCTCGCGCAGCACCTGCTCCAGCCAGACCTTGCCCGGCACGTCCAGGTAGTTGTCGGGCTCGTCCAGCAGCAGGGTCTGGTCGGGCCCGCGCAGCAGCGCCTCCAGTACCAGCCGCTTCTGCTCGCCGCCCGACAGCGTGTTGACCTCGCGGTACTTCACCGCGTCGTACGGCATGCCGAGCGCGGCGACCGTACAGGTGTCCCACAGGACCTCGATGTCGTAGCCGCCCGCGTCGCCGTAGTCGGCGATGGCCTGCGCGTAGCGCATCTGCGTCTTCTCGTCGTCGCGCTCCATCATCGCCAGCTCGACCGCCGCCAGCCGCTCCGCCGCCTCCCGCACCCGTGCGGGCGCCACGCTGAGCAGCAGGTCATGCACGGTACGCCCGTCACGGATGCCGCCGATGAACTGCCGCATCACCCCGAGTCCGCCCGAGCTGGCGACACTGCCGTCCACCGGCTCCAGATCGCCCGCGATGAGCCGCATCAGCGTGGTCTTCCCGGCCCCGTTGGGCCCGACCAGCGCCGCCTTGACCCCGTCGCCCACGCGGAAGGACACGTCCTCCAGCAACGCCCGCCCATCGGGCAGGACATACGTCAGATGCCCGACCTCAACGTGTCCCACAGCCGATCCCTCTCCACCAAACCCCCGGCGCAGGCTACCCAGCCGCCCCGGCGCCCCGCACCTGGTTTTCCACCCGGCCCACTGCGGGGCGATGTCCTGATTTGCGGCGGTTTGGGGATGTTTTCATGACTTTGGCGTGACACAACCGGGGGGACCTGCGTGGGAGAGGAAAACCAGCAGCGAGGAGATCGCGATGCCTCCAGACAACTCATCGGCCGGAAGGCCCGGCAGGTCGTCGGCGAGCAGCACCCGGGCGCACGCGTCGGCCAGAGGGCGTACGGACGGCAGCCAGCCGTGGCTGCACACCGACGCGCAGGAGATCCAGACGTTCGGGTCGGTGCGGATGTTCCCGCTCGGCCTGTCGTACGAGACCCGGATGTACTCCTGCCAGCGGCTGAACCAGATCCTGGCCGACACCCAGATCCTGTACAGCTGGTACAAGAAGTACCACTGGCTGATGCGCGGGCCGACGTTCTACCAGCTCCACCTGCTGCTGGACAAGCACGCGGGCGAGCAACTCGAACTGGTGGACAACCTGGCCGAGCGGGTGCAGACACTGGGCGGGGTCGCGGTCGGCGACCCGCGGCACGTCGCGGAGATCACGGTGATCCCGCGTCCGCCCGACGGCGTCGAGGAGGTGCCGTCGATGTTGTCCCGCCTGGTCGAGGCGCACGAGACGATCCTGGTCGCCGCGCACGACGCCGCCGCGCGGGCGGCGGAGATGGGGGACGACGGCACCAACGACCTGCTCGCCTCGGAGGTCATCCGGACCAACGAGATGCAGACGTGGTTCCTGATCGAGCACCTGGTGGACACGCCGCTGGTGGCGAGCCCGAGAGCGGACTGACACGGGGCCGCCCACGCGTGTGATGATGGCCGTACGGCCGTCCCCTCCGGCCGGCACGCGTGAAAGGCCGCCCCCCGCATGTTCACCACCCGTCCCGAGCTCACCGGCGACTTCGGCATGGTGGCCGGCACCCACTGGCTCGCCGCCGCCACCGGCATGAGCGTGCTCGAACGCGGCGGCAACGCCTTCGACGCCGCCGTGGCCGCCGGGTTCGTGCTCCAGGTCGCCGAGCCGCACCTCAACGGCCCCGGCGGCGAGGTGCCGATCCTGCTGTGGAGCGAGGCCGAGCGAAAGGTCTCGGTCGTGTGCGGCCAGGGCGTGGCCCCGGCCGCGGCCACGATCGACCGCTTCACCTCCGGCCTGGGCCTGGACCTCGTCCCCGGCACGGGCCTGCTGGCCGCCACCGTGCCCGGCGCGTTCGGCGGGTGGCTGCTGCTCCTGGAGCGCTGGGGCACCTGGCCGCTCGCCGACGTGCTCGAACCCGCCATCTCGTACGCCGAGCGCGGCGTGCCCGTCGTCACCGGCATGGCCGCCACGATCGGCACGGTGGAGCGGCTGTTCGCCGAGCACTGGCCCACCTCGGCCGCCACCTGGCTGCCCGGCGGCGCCGTGCCCGCGCCCGGCTCCCGCCTGGCCAACCCGGTGCTCGCCGCGACGTACCGGCGGGTGGTGGCCGAGGCGCGGGCGGCGTCGCCCACCCGCGAAGGCCAGATCGCGGCGGCCCGCGCGGCCTGGTACTCCGGCTTCGTCGCCGAGTCGATCGCGAAGTTCTGCGCCGAGACCGCCTGGCGCGACACCTCCGGCGAGGTCCATGGCGGCCTGCTGACCGGCGACGACATGGCCGCGTGGCGGGCCGGCGTGGAGGAGCCGGTCACCTTCGGCTACCACGGCCACACGGTGTGCAAGACCGGGCCGTGGGGCCAGGGACCGGTGTTCCTGCAACAGCTCGCCCTGCTCGCCGGGCACGACCTGACCGCCATGGGCCACCTCTCGCCCGACTACATCCACACCGTCACCGAGGCCGCCAAGCTCGCCTTCGCCGACCGCGAGGCGTGGTACGGCGACTCGGCCGAGGTCCCCGTCTCCGACCTGCTCGCCGAGGCGTACGCGGGCGAGCGCCGCGCCCTGATCGGCGCGACGGCCTCCCTGCTCCAGCGCCCCGGCTCACCGGGCGGCCGGTCGCCCCGCCTCCCGGCGGCGCGCGGCGTCGGCGCCGGCCCCCAGGCGGGCGCGGGCGAGCCCACCGTACGCGCCGACGGGGCGGTGAGCGGCGACACCTGCCACATCGACGTCGTGGACCGCCACGGCAACATGGTCTCGGCGACGCCCAGCGGCGGCTGGCTGCAGAGTTCGCCCACGATCCCCGACCTGGGGTTCTGCCTGGGCACGCGGGCGCAGATGTTCTGGCTGGAGGAGGGACTGCCCAACTCGCTGCGGCCGGGGGCGCGCCCCCGTACGACGCTGTCGCCGTCGTTCGCGCTGCGCGACGGCAGGCCGTGGCTCGCCTTCGGCACGCCGGGGGGCGACCAGCAGGACCAGTGGAGCCTGAACTTCTTCCTGTCGGTGGTGCACTTCGGGCTGAACCTACAGGAGGCGATCGACGCGCCGATGTTCCACTCCGAGCACTTCCCCAGCTCGTTCTACCCGCGCGAGTCGCGGCCGGGCGTGCTGGCGGTGGAGGACCGGGTGCCCGGGGCCGTGCTCGCCGAGCTGCGCCGCCGGGGCCACATCGTCGAGCCCCGCGACCCGTGGTCGCTGGGCCGCCTGAGCGCGGTCGCCCGCGAGGACTTCCTGAAGGCCGCCGCCAATCCCAGGGGCGCCCAGGGTTACGCGGTCGGCCGCTGACCGGCGATCCCCTCCCGCGACGGGGACCGTCCGAGTACGGTGAAGGCGTCGGCGATCTGCCCCGCCGCCTCCTCGATCGTCATGCGGCTGGTGGTGAGACGCAGGTGGAACAGCCCGTCGCACTCGTGCTCGGCGATGTCGGCGGCGGCCTCCTCCCACGCCTTGAGCGTCTCGGCGACGTCCGGATCACCCCGCCGCCGCGCCCGCTGCTCGCACACCTCCCGCGGCACCCACAGCAGCACGGATAACCAGTCGGCCCAGGAGGTGAGCGACCGCAGGTCGGCACAGTTGGCGACGTGCACGACGGGGATGAGCTCGGCGGTGGTCATGTGGTCGATGGGATGGGCGTCGATGGCGTAGCCGCGGTCACCGTTCCGCGTCTCCAGGATGATCCTCCCGGCCGCCCGCAGGACCTGAAGCTGGTCCTCAGTGATCACGTGGTACTCCTCGCCCCGCTCCACGCCCACGCGGAGCACCCGCAACAGGACGAACCGGGGATCGAGGTCATGCAGCGCCTGAGTGATGGTGCTCTTGCCTCCAGCGGGCGGCCCGAGGAGCAGCACCCCCCGAAGGCCCCCGCGTTTCACCATTCTTTGGACATAGCCGGGCGAAATCCAAGAATCCCATTCGGACAATTGTTCGCGCTGGTGATCTTCATCGCATACCTTCGCGGGTCAGAGAGGTGGCCGGCAGCAAAAACGCGAGGTCTCCACCGCACCGCAGAGCCGATGGCAGTGAAGAATCCTAGCCCCACGACCCGCCCCGGGAAACCCAATCCCCAGGATCGCCCCCACCTACCAATCACCCACCCGAAAACACCCCCCACAAAACCCACCAGGCACTCAGCAAATTCAATAATCCCCCATATCCCGTGATCCACAACCAAATCCGATATCAAGCCCCATAGGGCTCCAGGGGCCAGGGGGAGCACCCAGACAACGGTGGATCTCCCACAAGGCGGGATGGGACGGGGTACCGGAACCCACACGCCCTCCCGCCGCCTCCTCCCGAATTCGGACGCATCCGGCCAGAGGCGACAAGCCAGCGCCCGCAGCGGGCCATGAGCCGGGGCAGGACCTATGGCCGGACACGGCGCGGCAGGGGCCGGCGCGGCAGGGCACGGCACGGCAGGGCACGGCACGGCAGGGCACGGCACGGCAGGGCACGGCACGGCAGGGCACGGCACGGCAGGGCACGGCGCGGCAGGGCACGGCGCGGCAGGGCACGGCGCGGTGCCGGCATGGTCGAGCGCGGGCCTGACCGGCGCGGCATGGTGGCGCGACACAGCGCCGCGCGGCCGGATGGCCGGAGCGGTGCCTGTGGGCCTGAGCGAGGGCTGTGTGGGGCGACGTGCCAGGCCCCGGCAGCCCGCAGGGCTGGAGCGGACGCCGGGTCGGGCGGAGTCCACGAGGGCCAGGGCGGGTGTATGGACGAGTGGCAATGCCCCCTGGGCGACCCAGGCCCCGGGGCGGTCGGCGGTCGGCGGTCGGCGGTCGGCGGTCGGCGAAGCCTACGGGCCGGGCACGGGTTGCGGGTCGGAGCGGGCCGCGCACGGGTTGCGGGTCGGAGCGGGCCGGCCTCGGGCCGCCAGGGGGCCGGGACTGGGCCCATGGACCCGGGTGGGGCTGAGGCCATGTGCCCAGCCCAGGGCAGCCCGGCCTAAGGCGGCCCGACCCAGGGCAGCCCGACCCAAGACGGCCCAACCCAAGACGGCCCAACCCAAGACGGCCCAACCCAAGACGGCCCAACCCAAGGCAGCCCGACCCAAAGCGGCCCGACCCAAAGCGGCCCGACCCAAGGCAGCCCGACCCAAGGCGGTCGGCCGGTTGGGCGGAGCCGGCGCGGTCGGCGGTGTGTCCGTCGTTCTGCGTCGGGCCATCGTCAGGGCCATCGTTGGGGCCGTGCGGCGCTGGGCGCATGGAGAGGAGGCCAGGCCCGAGGGGTCGCTTACATGGATGTGCCTTTTGTAGAGGGCTCTCGGGTGCTCCATCATCGGGATACCAACAAAAGGTAACCGTCCACGTCAGCGCGGTATTGGAGGGGCTTGGGATGATCGTTGTCACCGGGGCCACGGGGCATCTCGGCACGCTGGTGGTGCGAGGGCTGGCGGCGCGGGTGCCGGCCGGGGAGGTTGTCGCCGCGGTGCGGGACCCCAAGAAGGCCGAGGGGCTGGCGGCGCTGGGGGTGCAGGTGCGGGAGGCCGACTACGACCGGCCCGAGACGCTGGGGCCGGCGTTGGAGGGGGCGGAGAAGGTGCTGCTGATCTCGGGCTCGGAGCCCGGACGGCGGGTGCCGCAGCATCGGGCGGTGGTCGAGGCGGCGAAGGCGGCGGGGGTGCGGCATCTGGCGTACACCGGGATCCTGGGCGGGCCGGAGACCGACTTCCCCCTCGCCGACGACCACAAGGGCACCGAGGAGGTCATCCTCGCCTCCGGGCTGGCCTACACGTTCCTGCGGAACGGCTGGTACACCGAGAACTACACCGGCGACCTGAGCCAGGTGTTCGCGCAGGGGGCCGTCACCGCGAGCGCGGGCGACGGGCGGGTGGCCTCGGCGGCGCGGCAGGACTACGCGGACGCGGCCGTGGCCGTGCTCACCGGCGAGGGGCACGAGAACACCGCGTACGAGCTGAGCGGCGACGAAGCGTGGAGCTTCGCCGAGTTCGCGGCCGAGCTGTCGCGGCAGACCGGCAGGGAGATCCGCTACAACGCGCTGTCGGCCGAGGCGCACCGGGAGCTGCTGGCCGAGGCGGGGCTGCCGGCCCACGTCATCGAGATCATCGTGACCATCGACGACGGGATCCGGCGCGGCCTGCTGGCCAGGCGGACCGGCGACCTGAGCCGGCTCATCGGGCGGCCGACGACGCCGCTGGCCGACTCCATCGCCGCCGCGCTCAAGCAGGGGTGAGCGGGCGGGCTGATCTCCGCTCGGTCGCGGGCGCCTGATCCGATGATCTTTGGTCGGTCGCGGGCGCCTGCTGCGGCTGGTCTCCTGTCAGTCGGGTGCGCCTGTTGGGGCCGGCCTTTGATCAGCCCGCGGCCCGTACGGCGGTGACGGCGAAGCGCTCGACCTCCGCCACGTGGCCGCCGGTGGAGACGACCAGGGTCATGAGGGTGCCGGGGGCGGCGCGGAAGGACAGGCGCACCCGCCACGACGCGTTCTCGCCGCCCGCGGGCTCGCAGCAGGTCGAGCCCGCCGGGCGGTCGGCCCCGCGTACCAGGGCGCGTACCCGCAGGCTCTCGTCCACGCCGGTGATGCGGCCCGAGACCGTGAGCGGTGAGCGCACCGACGCGCCGTACGCGGGCCTGGTGATGGTCAGGGTGTCGTCGTCGGTGCCGACGACGGCCCACGGCGCGCCCGGACCGGTCCCCAGGCGGACCAGGCGGATCGTCGCGGCCACGCCGGGCTTGTCGCTTTCGGCGTGCCGGTAACCCACCTTGACCAGGGCGGTGCGGCCCTTCACGCTCCGCCCCACCTCCACATCGACCCCGGTGAACCCGAGGTGCCTGCGGGTGAAGGCGAGCGCGGTGCGTCCGGGGTCGAGGTGCCAGGAGCCGTCCCCGGTCACCTCGCGGAGCCGTTGCCACGCGCGTGCCTGCTCCAGGCTGGTGAACGGCCACAGCGGCCGGTCCCCCGACACCCACTCCGCCTGCGCCGTGACGCCGGCCGCCTGCGCGGGGCCGCCGCCCGCCAGGCCGGTTCCGAGCACGAGTAGGGCCGCCGCCATCGCCCGCCCGAAGCCGTTCATGATCACTCCTTGAGCCGTTAGGGGATCATCTCCTCCACGATCCCCGAAGATCGGCGTCCCGCACAGAGGGTGTGCGGAAGCGGTCTCGTCAGGCCAGGTGGTCCGGCTGGAGGGGGTGGGCGGCGGCGAGCCAGGCGCGGGGGTCGGCGGTGTGCACCGGATAGACGAAGAAGAGGTCGGCGTGGCCGGAGGTGATGGAGTCCTCGGCCCAGTGCCGGCCGCAGCGGACGCAGCGGTGGACGCCCAGCCAGCGGGACGGGTCCAGGGCGACGGGCGTGAGCAGGTGCTCGATCGCCGTGCGGTGCCCGGCCAGGGCGAGGGCGTCCCGCATCGTGCGCGGCACCTCGTGCTCGGCGTGCCCGCACGGGCAGGGCTCGGCCGGCCCCGGAGCGGGGGGACCTTCCGCGGAGTTCGGCATGTCACCACGATCGCGGGGATGCGGACCCGCGGTCCAGGGTGACCCGGCAGGCCAGGTGGAGGGCGAGCCGGTCATCGGGGTTGGCCAGATCGACCGTGAGCAGTTCCTCGATGCGGCGCAGGCGGGCCGCGACCGTGTTGCGGTGGACGCCCAGCACGACGGCGGTCTCGGCGGCGGAGCCCCCGGCGTCGAGGTACGCCGCGAGCGTGGCGACGAGGTCGCCGGGCTGCGACTCCAGGGGTTCCAGCAGCCGGGTCGCGGCGGGCGCGAAGGTCTCGCTGCCGGCCCAGGCGGCCAGGAGCTGGGCCAGGCCGAGGCGGTCGATGTGGACCAGGCGGCCGGTCTGGGGGCGGCCGCGGGCGAGCCGGGCGGCGTCCCACGCCTCGGTGAGGCTGCGGGTCAGGCCGGAGGCGTCGCGGTGGGCGCGGCCGACGCCGACCGCGCAGTCGAAGCGGCCCGCGAGGCGGCGGCGTACCTGGCGCAGGGCGGCGAGGAGGTCGCGGTTGGCGTCCTCGCCGGGCTCGGCGCGGCCGGTCGTCCAGCCGGACCAGCCGTCGCCGCGCTCCACCAGCGTGGCGTCGATGTGCTCGGCGGCGAGTGCGGCGGCCACGGCGTCGGTGTGCCGCAACAGGTCCACCTGGCCGAGCACGGCGAGGTGGAAGGCGACGTGCCAGCCGTCCAGCCGCCAGCCGATCTCCGAGGCGCGCTGCTGGAACCGGTGGCCCGCGCCCAGCCTGCCTTCGAGCAGGTCGCCGAACAGGCTGGCGCGCAGCCGGGCGTCGCGTTCCAGCTCGACCCGGCGCGTGGCCTGCCAGCGCTGCACGGCCAGGGTCCCGGCCTGGAGGACGTCGCGTACGCCGCGGGCCCACGCGGTGGCGGCGTGCCCGAGCGCGGCGGCCAGCCACAGATCGACGGTACGGCCCGAGGCGTCCAGCACCGGCACGGCGACGGTGGTCCTGCCGTGCTCGGTGAGGATCTGCGCCACCGCCGCGTACGGGTCGAAGTCGGGGGGCGGCTGGACGGCCCCGCCCATCGGGTCGCCGCCGGGCCCGAGGACCCCGACCGGGCGGTCCAGGATGCGGGCCAGGGCGCGGGCGACGTCTTGCGGGCCGAGCAGGCCGCGGGTGAGCGCGCGGTGCGCGCGGCGCAGGTGCTCGGCCGCGTCCACGGCGGGGGCGTGCAGGAACGCGGCGGCGGTGCCCGCCCAGCGCAGCGGCGGCGCGGTGATGCCCAGGATCGGCAGCCGCAGGTGCCGGGCGAGGCGGCGGCTGCCGTCGAGCAGCGTCTCGCCGCCGGTCACGGGCAGGGCCAGCGCGGCGGCGCCCTGGTCGCGCAGGCGGCGCATCGCGGCGTCCAGGCGCCAGTCGGCGAGGTAGCCGGGCGGGATGGCCGCGCACAGCGCGATCTCGCCGGGCTCGACGGAGCCGGCCTGGGACGGGTCGATCAGGGCGATGCCGGTGACCGGCCGGTCGAGGTCGGCGTCGCCGGTCAGGGACGTGGCGGCGGCGAGCGGGGGATGACCCAGCAGCTCGCGCAGGGTGGGGGCGGCCTCGGGGGTCATGGCCGCGCCACCGGGTCCAGGTCCAGGCCGAAGGCGCGGGGGGCGACCGCGGCCACGACCTCGGGCCGCCACCAGAACGGGGGGCCGGGCAGGTGCAGGGCGACCACCTCCGCGCCGGCGCGTACGGTGTCGCAGAAGATCGGCTCGCCGGTGACCCGGTCGAGCACGCACAGGATGTCCGGGGTGGACGCGACGGGCTCGCCGTCGCTGAGGGCGAGCAGGTACTCGTTCTCCATCTCCAGCCGGAGCAGGGTGCCGCCGCGGTCGGCCCGGATGATCACCGAGCCGCGGCCGAAGCCCGCGGTGGCGTGGTCGCGCACGACCTCCAGCACCCGGCCGGTGGCCAGCACCCGGCCGCCGAGCGAGCCGGCCATCTCGTACGGCGCGGCGCCGCGGGCGCAGGCCGCGTGCCGGGCCCCGAGGCGCAGGGCGTAGGTGAGGGAGCCGGGGATGGCCACCCGGTCCAGCGCCGTCACCGGCACCGGGCGCAGCGCGATGGCCGCCCATCCGCCGAACTCGCTGAGCGCGGCGCGGACGATCCGCTCGGCGGCGGAGGGCGGCAGGCCGTCGAGCACGAGCAGCCGGCCGTCGGCGGTGCCGATGGCCAGCGGGGTGAGGGGCTCGCCGAGCGCGGCCATGGAGGTCTGGTCCAGCCGGGGCAGCCCCCGGCCGGTCAGGTCGGCGTCGAGCACCGGCAGGCCCAGCTCGGCGGCGGCGACGAACACGATGATGCCGTTGCCGCCGCCGGCCTCGACCGAGATCAGCCCGTCGCAGCGGACCCGGGTGCGCTCCACGATGGCGGTGAGCACGCGCGTCCACTCCCCTCCCGACGGCAACCTCTCGGTGAACACCGACACCGCCCCGACGAGCCCGATGGGGACGACGTGTCCCCCAGGCAGGTCCTCGCGGTCGAGCAGCGCGACCCGGCGCCCGGCCAGGCCGCGCCGCAGCAGCAGCGCCGGCAGGCCGGTCTGCCCGCCGCCGCCGGAGCCGAGCAGGGCCGTGCCGCGTTCCAGGTGGTCGACGTCCTGCTCGCCCAGGTAGCGGATAGGCATGCACTCAGGGTGACACGGGTTCCTCCGCGGGCGAGGCCGGCCCGTGCCCGTTCGTGTCGCTCACGCCATCGCCCCCGCGGCGACGCGCACCGGGTCGTGGTCGTAGCCGAAGTACCGGGGCCCGACCAGGTCGATCCCCTCCGGCCGGTGCCAGCGCGGGTCGCACGGGGCCGCGATGACCCGCACCCGCTGGCCGTACCGCAGGGTCTCGGTGGTGATCGCGGTGCCGGCCTCGACGTCCAGCACGCAGATCAGGTCGGGGACGCTGGCCACGACGGCGCCGTCGCGCACGGCGACCAGGTGCTCGTTCTGGAAGCGCAGCAGGAACCGCTCCCCCGTGTGGCCGTCGAACCCGTCCAGCGTGGCCTCGCCGCGGGCGAACCCGCCCTCGGTGCGCCGGCCGACGTCCACGACCTTGCCGCGGAACAGCTCGGCGCCGCCCAGCCGGTCCACCACCGCCGCGACCGGGTCGCGGTGCGCGGCGCGCGCCTGGCGTACCAGGCGGCCCAGCTCGGCGCACAGGGAGAGCGTGCCCGGCACCAGCGACTCGCGCGCCTGCGCCCCGCTCATCGAGAACAGGCTGATCATCGCGGAGCAGCCCATGTCGATGGTGGCCGAGCGGGCCAGGCGTTCGGCCCACTTGTTGTCCGTGGTGTCGAAGATGCCGCGGTTGCCCTTCTCGTCGGCGATCGACATCGGAGTGGCGGTGATGCCGTACATGGTGGGCAGGACCATCTGCAGCTCGGGGAAGGCGCGGCCCATCGCGTCGGCGTCCACGAGCGGCAGCCCCAGCTCGGCGGCGGCGACCACCGGGACCAGCGCGTTCACCCCGCCGGCCTCGGCGCACACCAGGTGCGTGACGGTCTTGCCCAGGTAGGAGGCCAGCGCCCGTACGGCGTGCGCCGCCTGCTCGGCGGAGGGCAGCTTCTCCAGCATCACGGTCGGCGCGCCCATCATGGCGACCATCGCCGTCACCGCGTCGTCGGGCAGGGTGTCCAGGCCGACCATCCGTACCGGGCCGTGGGCGCGTACGGCGGCGTGCGCGAGCAACCGCCCGATGTGCGGGTCGCCGCCCCCGCCGGTGCCCAGGATCGCCGCGCCGACGGCGACATCGTCCAGATCGCGCTCCTCGATGAACCCCTCAGTCACGCCCTGCCTCCATCTGCAGATCCCCGACCGCCTTGACCCTGATGCGGGTGGCGTTGCCCGGCAGGTACGCCAGCGGCACCTCGTCCACCTCGACCACCTGTACGCTGCCCGGCTTGGCCCCCGCGGCGACGGCCTTGTCCACGGCCTCCTGCTTGGCCTCGTCCAGCACGGCCCGCCGCTGCCCCGGCTCCACCGGGAAGATCCGGTCCACCACGCCGCCGATCTGCGCGATGGCCGCACCGATGGCGTTGGCCACCGCGAAGTGCCGCGGCCGGTGCACCGCGCCCGAGTCGCCGAGCTCGTCCGGCAGCAGCACCGACCCGCCGCCCACCGCCACCACGGGCAGCGGGTCCGGAGAGGTGCGGACGCGCTCGATGGCCTCGGCGATGTCGCCCGCGATCCGGCGCAGCGCCGCCTCCACCAGTGACCGGTCCAGCCCGCGCACCAGCCCGGGGTCGCCGATCTCGGCCCGGCCCGCGGCCACCGCCACGTCGGTGGCGGTCAGCGTGGACCCGCCGAACACCAGCGCCTCCTCGGCCAGCCGGTACCCGACCGAGTCGGGCCCGACCGTGACCTCGGCGCCCTCGCGTACCCTGCTGCCGCCGCCGATGCCCAGGCTGAGCACGTCCGGCATCCGGAAGTTGGTGCGGATGCCCGCCACGCTCACCTCCGTCGTGGCCTCGCGCGGGAAGCCGTTCCGCAGGACGCCGATGTCGCTGGTCGTGCCGCCGACGTCCACCACCGCGCAGGTCTCCAGCCCCGACAGGAAGGCCGCGCCGCGCATCGAGTTGGTCGGCCCGGAGGCGAAGGTGGCGACCGGGTAGCGCCGGGCGAAGTCCACGTCCATCAGCGTGCCGTCGTTCTGGCTCAGGTAGAGCGGCGCGCGGATGCCCGCGCCCTCCAGCGAGCCGGCCAGGCCGTCCACGATCCGGCCGGCCAGCTCGCGCAGCGAGGCGTTGACGATGGTCGCGTTCTCCCGCTCCAGCAGCCCCATCCGGCCCACCTCGGCCGACAGCGACACGGCCAGGCCGGGAAGCCGGGCGGTGAGGATCTCGGCCGCGCGCTGCTCGAACTCCGCGTTGACCGGGGAGAACACGCTGGAGATCGCGACGCTGCGGATGCCGTGCCGGTCCAGGTCCTCGGCCACCCGCAGGATCTCGTCCTCGCGCAGCTCGGCGATGTGCCGCCCGTCGAACTCGTGGCCCCCGTGGCACAGGTACGCCCGCCCGGAGATGGCCCGGACCAGCCGCTCCGGCCAGTCCACCATCGGCGGCAGGGACGCGGTGGCGGGCAGGCCGAGGCGCACCGCGGCGGTCGGCGCCAGCCGGTCGGCCTCCACCAGGGCGTTGATGAAGTGGGTGGTGCCGATCATCACCGCCTGCACCGCCACCGGGTCGAACGCCCGCTGCCGCTTCAGCTCGGCGAGCGCGGTGGTGATCCCGCTGGTCACATCGCGCGTGGTCGCGGTCTTGACCGCGGCCAGCACGCTGCGCCCCTCCATGAGCACCGCGTCGGTGTTGGTGCCGCCGACGTCGATTCCGATCCGCATAGATGAACAGGTCCTTCCAGGAACTTCAGGAGGTCGTCGCGGACGCGGCTGCCGCCCGCTCGCCGTCGGCGCTCTCGGCGACGCCATACCCCCGGATCAGGCCGGCCTTGCCCGCCACGACGTACAGGAGGAAGGCGAGGACCAGGGAGTTGATGCTGGGCAGGCCCCAGGTCACGTACTGGCCGACGACGCTGGCGACCAGCCAGATCACCAGGGTCGCCGGGACCCAGCGCGGCGCCCGCGCCGGCACCGAGCCGTCCGCCCTGCTCGCGTCCAGGTCGCGGCGCCAGGTGCGGACCACGAAGTACTCCGCGATCATGATGCCGGCGATCGGTGGGAAGGTGACCCCGAGCAGGGTGAGGAAGCCGGTGAAGCTGTTCAGGATGCCCGCCGCGGCCAGCACGCTGCCCGCCACGCCGATGAGCAGGGTGACCAGGCCGCGGTTGACCTGCCGCCCGAAGACGGTGCCGACGAAGTTCACCAGGCCCAGCCCGGAGGAGTACAGGTTCCAGTCGTTGATCTTCAGGGTGCCCACGATGATGACCAGCACCCCCACCCAGCCGACGGTGGAGGTGACGATCGTGATGATGTCGGCCGACTGCACCGCGTGCGCGAGGAGCACGCCGACCAGGCCGATCACGTACTCGCCGAGCGTGATGCCCAGCACGGTCTGCTTGACCACGTCGGCCACCGACCGGTTGTACCTGGTCATGTCCGGAGTGATCACGGCGCCCACGATGAACCCGCCGGCGACCAGGGTCGTCCCCTCCAGCAGCGAGAGCTGCGGCCCGGCCGGGGCGGAGGCGACGAGTTCGCCCAGCGAGTGGTTCGCCAGCTCGCTCCCCACCGACCAGGCGACGAGCAGCACGAAGGCCGGGACGGTGAGGTACGCCGTCCACGCCATCGAGTGGAAGCCCCCGACGACGATCGCGGTCACCGCGAGGCCGAACAGCAGCGCCCACGCCCACACCGGCAGCGCCGGGAGCAGTGCGTGCAGGCCCTCGGCCGACACCGCCGACTGGATGCCGAACCAGCCGACCAGGCTGATCCCGATCGCCAGCCCGATCACCGCCGACCCGGCCTGCCCGAACCCGCACCAGCGGGCGAGCGTCGAGGTCGTCAGCCCTTCCCGCATGCCGATCACGCCGAGCACGATCGCCACCACTTCGAGGATGACCGCGCCGAACGTGAGCGCCCAGAAGGCGCCCCAGAAGCTCATGCCGAACCCGAGGGTGGCGCCGAGCAGGAACTGGGTGAGCGCCGAGACCTGCCCGAACCGCTGCACGGCGACGGAGACCCAGGAGTAACGGGCCTGGGCGGGAACCCGGGATATCGCGTAGTCGTCGGTGCCGAGGGAGGAAGATGCCATGGATGCCTCCGAGGACCAAGAGCGCCCAGAGGTTCCGGCGCTCAGGTAGTGCTCCGAGGCTAGGAACCGGCCTGCGTCACGTCACGATGCGATCGGCACAGCACGGTCTCACCATCAGTGCATGGTGCACAGCTCAGGGGATGCGGTGGACGTGGTGCAGGCTGAGCGGAGGAGCGGGCGGCAGCGAGGCGGCGCCCTCGGCCCGGAAGGAGTGCAGGAAGTACGCCACGAGCCGCTGCGAGGCGACCGGGGCCGCCTCGCCCGCCTCGGCCACGACGGCGTTGTTGGCCAGAAGCATCAGCACGAGGTCGGCGTGCTCGAAGTCGGGCCGCAGCCGCCCGGCCTCCTTGGCCCGGCGCGTCAGCTCGGCCAGGGCCCGCTCGGCCTCCACGCGCCGCCGCTCGTAGTCGATCGCCCCGGGGAAGGCGGTCAGGAACGCGGCGGTGAACCCCCGGTCGGCGACCTGCATCGCGCACACCTTCTCCACGGCGGTGCGGAAGCCGCGCCAGGGGTCGGGGTCGGTCAGCGCGTCGTCCAGGACCGAGAAGCACTCCGCGAACTGGTCCGCGAACACCTCCATGACCAGCGACTCACGCGTCGGGAACCGCCGGTAGAGCGTGGCGACGCCCAGGCCGGCCCGGCGCGCGATGGCCGCCATCGGCACGTCGAGCCCGCGCGCGGCGAACGCCTCGCGCGCCGCGCGCAGAATGAGCTCCCGGTTGTGCCGCGCGTCGGCGCGCAGCTCGATCCGAGAGGAACCTTCGCCCATGACTCTCACATTAACCTAAGCGGACGACGCCCTCCACTTATCCGGCTAGCGTGACGTCCATGAGCAACGAGATGCGCGCAGCCCTGTACGACCGGTACGGCCCCCCGGAGGTCCTGTACGAGGGCAGGCTGCCCAAGCCGGTCCCCGGCCCCGGCGAGGTCCTGGTCCGCGTGCACGCCACCAGCGTGAACGGCGGCGAACTGCTCGCCCGCAGGGGAGGCGCCCGGTACGCGACGGCGGGCGGCTTCCCCAAGCGCACCGGCCTCGACTTCGCCGGCGAGGTCGAGGCCCTGGGCTCCCCCATGACCGCCCTCGCGCCGGGCACCCGGGTGTGGGGGATGCTGGGGTACGCCTTCGGCAGCGCCGCCGAGTACGTCGTCGTACGCCCCCGCCGTCTGGCCCTCGCCCCGGCCGGCCTCGACCTGGTCCAGGCCGCGGCCCTCCCCGGCGTCGGCACCACCGCGATCACCGCCCTGCGTGACAAGGCCCGCCTGCGCCCCGGCGAGCGCCTGCTCGTACGCGGCGCGAGCGGCGGCGTCGGCAGCGTGGCCGTCCAGCTCGGCCGGGCGTACGGCGCCCGCGTCACCGGCCTGGCCGGGGCCGCGAACCTGGACTTCGTCCGCGAACTGGGCGCCGAGGAGGTCTACGACCACAGGGTGACCACCCCCGCCGACCTGGGCCGCTTCGACGTCATCCTGAACACCGCCCCCGGCCCCGGCCTGGGCGCGTACCGAAGGCTCCTCGCCCCCGGCGGGCGCATGGTGTCGGTCAGCTTCGACCCCGAGCGCCAGTTGGCGTCGCTGGCGTACATCGCCGCCTCGGCGGTGTTCGGCTCCCGCCGCGTCCGCTTCTTCAGCGGCAATCCCACCCACCCGCTCCTCGCCGACCTCACGGCGTACGTGGAGAGCGGCGCCGTACGGCCCGTCGTGGACACCGTCTTCCCGCTCGCCGACATCGCCAAGGCCCACCGCGCGCTGGAGGAGGGCGGCGTCCGCGGCAAGCACGTCGTCCGGATCGGGTAGCCCCTCCATGAGGTCCGGAGGGAGGAACCGATGCCGCACCGAGTCCGGGTGGAAGGAGACCGATACCACGGCCACGTCCCAGAGGGGGCGATCTACGTCGGCCGGGCCGCCCCCGGCCTGAAACGCTCGCCGTACGCCAACCCGCACGCCGTGGACAAGGCGTGCCGCGCCTGCGGCGGCAAGGTGCACGACCGCGCCGAGATGATGGAGCTGTACCGCCTGCACCTGCGCGACCACCCCGACCTCGTGGCCGCCGCCCGCCGCGAACTCGCCGGCCACGACCTGGCCTGCTGGTGCAGACCGGACCAGCCGTGCCACGCCGACGTCCTCCTCGACGTCGCCGCCGGAAAGGGGCCATGACCCGTGCCTCACTCGGGCGGCGGCTCGCAGGCGGCCGCTTTGGTGGTGGGCCGGCAGACCCGTATCGCCTGGATCGGCTTGCCCGACTCGACGGTCATGAGCCACACCTCGCGACCCTGGGCGTCGTGGTCGGTGGCGTCCGCGGAGAAGTACACCTTGCCGGTCGCGCCGTCGAACTCCTGGCCGCGCAGGTTGTAGTGGACGCCGCTGCGAATGCCGCCGGTGCCGCTCTGCGTGACGTAGTCCTTCGAGGCGATGCCGACGGCCTGGGCCGCGTCGTAGCCGAACGCGGCGTGCGCGAAGGAGATGGGGGACGACATGCCGGCCGCCCACTGCTGCAAGGTCTTCTGACCCTGGTTGAGAGAAGTGTCGCGGACATCGGTCAGCGATACGAAGGACATGCTCACATCGTGTTTGTCCGGTTTGGCGCGCACGTCGTTGGCGATCGCCCCGGTGACGTCGTCCGACGCGAGCAGCTTGACCCCCCGCGATTCACATTCGGCACCCCATGCGCTCTTGAGGCTGCCGAGGAAGTCGGCCCTGCCCGTGTAGTAGATCACCTTCGCGCCCGACACGCAGGCGTCCTCAACCGCCGCATGGAGCGAGGCGTCGTCGGTGAAACCGTGCTCCGTCTTCTCCCCTTCGTACTCCTTCCAGAACAGATCCTTCAGGTCGCGGCTGTACAGCTCGCCTTGCTGCTTCTGCCAGACGACGGCCACCTTGGGCCTTTTGCTCACGCCCTGCGCGAGCCCGAGGGTGTCGAGCCAGTGGACCGTGGCCTTCATCTGCAGGCTGTCCACGACGGCGAGCCGGAACAGGTAGGCCGACCGCGGGCCCTCCTGCCCCTTCTCCTTCCCCTTCAGGTGCGCGATCTTGTCCACGGTGGTGACCGTGCTGACCATCGGCACGTTCGCCCTCGTCAGCACCCCCACCGCCCGTCTGACCTCTTCGCGGCTCCAGGCGAACCCCACGGCAGCCGCCAGCGACGAGTCCTCCCCCGCACGTTCCGCGATGCTGGTGGCCGCGAGCTCGGCGCTCACGAAGTCCTGGCCGGTGTTGGCGAAGATGACCTTCATCTTCCATTCGGATTTGCTCTTGTTGTAGCTGTCCTGATAGGCGCCGATCCCGACCAGCTCGCCCGCCACCGCCGTCATCTGGCCGTCCTTGAATCGTGAGCCGGGCTGCGTCGTCAGCGGGCCGAGGTAGGCGATCGTGTACACCTTGGAGCCGAACGGGATCTGGGCGTTCTGCTCTTCTATCCGCTTCACCACCGGATCGACGTACGCGTGCAGTTCCATCTTGTCCAGCGATCCCAGGCCCACGCACTGCTCGGCCACTCTGTGCAGTCCGGAACCGCACCCCACACTGACCAACAAGGTCCCCGTTATCGGCGCGGCCACGAGCGTCAGCACCACCGCCCAGTAGATCAGGGGGCGAGCGGGAAACAACCGTGCCATCCCGTCGGCCCCCGGTTGCAGGTCGCCCTCGTGAATCTTGATCACGAGGTACGGGCTCGGCTCGACCCGGCACACCATCTTCTGCCATGCCTCGTAGATCTTGACCAGTGTCGCCGCGCCTTGGGTGTCGAGTTCGGCGCGATGCCCGATGGGCGGCTCCGTCGTGGAGACGACCAGCAGCAGTGGGCCCCGCTGTCCCGTGCTGACCCTGACCTCGTCCACCAGTTCCACGAACCGGCGGCCCGCGGTACCGGGCTCGGCGTTCTTGAGCCTCACCACGGGATAGGTGTGGCGGCCCCAGCCGGGCCAGGGCATCAGGCGCCGCCGGTACGCCTGGCGGAGGTCCTCCAGCAGCGCGGTGACCATCAGTCGCTCGACCTGCTCCTGCCGCTCGGCCTCGGTCTCCTTAGGCCCCCTGAAGCGCATCGCATAAGTGATGAGGTCTTCGCCTTTCTCACGCTTCAAAAAGGGCGCCTTGCGGAACCACCGGTAGAAGATCCAGCCTCGGACCAACATCGTCGCGTGCAGCAAAGCGCAGATGACGGCCACGACCGGGCTGACCAGCCAGAGCACCAGGTTGACGCCGTCCATCAGAGTCTGCAGCCCGAACGCGGCCACCCCGGTGGCCGGCAGCCAGGCGGTCATGGTCCTGCCGACGTAGTCGGCCCAGCGCCGCAGGGCCGCCCCGGTGCGCGCCTCCGTCCTTCGCCATTCGGACAGGGACTGCCGGTAGGCGTTGCGGTCCGGTACATGGCCCGGAATGGTGCGTGCGTGCCAAGCCCAAAGGACGAATCGGGTCAGCGGGAAGCGGGGAGGCGGGAGCAGCGTGCCCCTGGCCCAGGTCCCCAGGTTTTCCGCCAGCGACTTCACGATCGCCGTGACGTCCGAGAAGCACGCGGCTTGGGTATCGATCTCCGCATGCGGCGCCCGCCTCTGGAACCTGCTCGCCGTCTCCACCGCCTGCCCGGCCAGTTGGGGTTCGCCGGTGAAGATCAGGATCGGCCGGCCGCTTTCTGCGGCGAAGGGCGAGGGACGGCGTATCGCCTTATCCAGCACCTCGTACACGCGGCTGTGTGGCATGCGCGATCAGACCTCCGCAATCGATGTCCCGCGCCCCCGCACGATTCGCTTGAGGGGAGATTACGTCGATCAGCGCGTTAACTGCGCGGCTTCACCTGATTTCACCGTCCGGAGTCGGACGGGAGCCTGGGGCAGCAGGCGGGCGCCGGTTCCACGTGGTGATGCCGGTACGGGTACAGGTCGCCGCCGTGATCGACGACGGTGCTGCACCGATGCCGGACCAGCTCGATCATCGACGCCGGATCGAGGTCCTCCTCTTCCCGGTCATCCGGGCGCAGCGCCGCCTCCACGTTGTAGTGCAGCCGGCCGTCGGCCAGGTGGTCGCGGCGGAAGTCGGTGCTCCACTGCGAGTTGTGCCCCCAGCCGTGGGAGCGGTCGTCGGTGGCCCGCGAGGAGGACCGCGGCGCAGGTCTTGCTCCGTCCGGCCGGGGTCTGCCGTAATGGTGTGTGGTCGCTCCACGGAGAGAGGTAAATGTGGACAATATCGGCATTGATGACGCTATTCGCGCATTACGTCGGCAGTTGTCCGCGGCCGTCGCCGAGGGACGCGACCAGGATCTCCGGTTTCTCCTCGGGCCGGTCGAACTCGAATTCCAGGTCGTGGTCCAGCGCGACCTGGAGGCGGGCGGCGGCGTACGTTTCTGGATCGCCTCGATCGACGGCAAGGCGACGACGTCCCGCTCCCTGACACACACCGTGCGCCTGCGCCTCGACCCGAAGACCGCGGCCGACGAGCCGGTGCTCACCGGAGACGACGTAGACGGCCATCCGGGGTAGCCGATGAGCGCGCAGCCCGACCGCGTGGTGGAGATCCTCCTCGACCTCACCGAGCCGGACGGCCGCACCCGCAAAGGGTATGGGACCGGTTATCGCATCACCACCGGCCTCGTGCTGACCAGTGCCCACCTGTTCGGGCGGGCCGGCCGCGCGGCCGGTTGTGCCGTACGCGGCTTCGGCGGCGCCCGCACCGCCTCCGCGGCCCTCGTCCTCGACCTGCGCGACGAGGCCGACCTGGCGGTGCTGCGCCTGGCCGACACCCACGGCTGGCCGCGGGTCGCCCCCGTCCGCTTCGGCGTCCTGCCGCCCGAGGGCGGGGTGCGGTTCGCGTTGATCGGCTGGCCACGGGCGGCCGAGTCGGCGTCGGTACGCGACTCCGTCGAGCTCACCGGCACCATCGCGGCGGGCGCCAACATCAAGAGCGGCCGTCTGAAGCTCTACATCCAGGGGCCCACACCGCGGTTCACCGGCACGCACGCCTCCCCGTGGTCCGGCATCTCGGGCGCGGCCGTCTTCGCCCATACGGCCCTGGTCGGCGTGGTCCGCGAACACCTGGTCTCACTCGGCGTGGACCAGCTCGACGCCGAGCCGCTCGAAGCGCTCACCGACAGCCCCGCGTTCCGCGACCTGCTCACGGCGGAGAACGCCACCCGCCCTCTCGTCCGGCTCCTCCCGGACCGGCCCCCAGAGGAACGCGGCCCGCCCCTGGAAGCCAAACTCACCCGTCCCACCCCGGCGGTCGTCCTGAACTTCCGCGCCCGAGCCACGGCCCTCGTGGGCCGCGAACCGGAACTACGGCGGTTACGCGACTTCCTCTCCTCGGATTCACCGTTCCGCTGGCAACTGCTCTCCGGCGCCGGCGGCATGGGCAAGAGCAGGCTCGCCCTTGAACTGTGCCTGGAAGCCGCCGCCGACGGCTGGCACGCCGGTTTCCTCATCCCGGACGTCCCGTTCGCCTGGTCGTCCTGGCTCCCGGCCCGCCCGACCCTGATCGTCGTGGACGAGATCGAGTACCGCAAGGACACGGTGCGGGAGATCGTCCGCGTGCTCTCCGCCCGCTCGGACGAACTGACCGACCGCGTACGCGTCCTTCTCCTCGCCCGGGAGAAGGCCGCCAGGATAGAGTCCCTGCTGAAGATCGAACCGACCGACTGGGACGTCTTCTTCGCCGACACCGCCGCCGGGCCGGCCATCGAGCTGGGCGAGCTCGACGCCGGCGATGCCGCCCGGCTGGCGCGGGACGTGCCCGGCGGCACCGCGGCGCCCGCCTCCGCCGGATCGCCCCTCCACACGATGCTGGCCGCCCTGGCCGGGCCCGGTCAGCGCGCCTGGGACGCTGCGCTGATCGGCCGCTATGTGCTGCGGCGCAACCGGATGTCGTACTGGCAGGACATGACCGACCTGGACGAGGCCGCACTGGCGTACGCGTGCATCACCAGGGACACCTCCGACGCGCTCCCGCACAGTGGCCTGCTGCCCGAGCTCGAACCGGCCGGGTGGCGCGAGCTCGTCGCCCGCAACCACGCCTTCACCGGAACCGACGCGCCCGGCCTGGCCCCGCTCGAACCCGGCCCGATCGGCGAGCTGTTCACCCTGGACCTGATCGCGCGAGCACCGGATGCGGAGTCCACCGAGGATCTGGGGCATCGCGTCGTGGCCGCGGCGTTCCGCCTCAATCCGCTCGCGAACGAGTTCGCGCTGCGCTGCATGCTGCACTACCCGGAGCACCAGGGGCTGCCCCGCCTCATCGCCGCGATGGTCGAGGAATTCGACCTGTCGTCGCCATCGCCGTTCTTCACGGGGCTGCCCATTCTCATCGAGTCCGCCGGCCAATACGCCGAGTCCGGCGACGTCGCGCTGGCCTTCGCGGAGGCGGAGGCGGCCCGCCTGCTCACCGTCCGGGAATCGCTCTCCCTCCTCACCGCCGGAAGCTACTCCGAACTTCTCTTCAACCTGGTCACGAAGTTCTGCCAGGCAGGCGACTGGCCCGCGGCCGACCGCGCTCTCGCCCTGACCCGCGAATCCGCGGAGCTGACCGGATTCGCCGCCATCGCCGGCTTGGAGAACCAGGGGAAGGCGTACACCAACTACCTGGTGTTCGCCCAGCAGCAGAACGAGGTCGTACGCGGCCGTGCCGCGATCCGTGAGCTCGTCGAGCTGAGCCGTGGGCACCACGGCGACGCCGGCGGCCACGTCCACGAGGCCCTCATCAGCGCCATGCCCCTGGAGCCCGACTGCCGCAGCGCCCTGAACCTGCTGACGTCCGCCCTCGATCCGGCCTACCCGCAGCAGATCGCCCGCGCCGCCTTCAACGTCGC
This sequence comes from Thermocatellispora tengchongensis, assembly GCF_014202315.1. Taxonomy (GTDB): domain Bacteria; phylum Actinomycetota; class Actinomycetes; order Streptosporangiales; family Streptosporangiaceae; genus Thermocatellispora; species Thermocatellispora tengchongensis. The sequence continues at coordinate 31,252 of NZ_JACHGN010000043.1, forward strand.
CAACCGCGCCGTCCGCGAGTCGGCCCCCGGTTGCGCACTCGCCGCCTGCGACCTGTCCTTGGACGTCTGGCACCGGAACCGCGACCCGGCCGCCTTCCGGTGGCTCACGTACATCGCCGTCCCCCTCGGCCTCACCGCCGCCCACGGCCACGACGCCGAGATCCTGGCCTGCCTCTCGGAACTGGACACCCTGGCCAGGCCGATGTCCGGCGCCGACCGCAGGCACGTCTTCCTCGGCCTCAGCAATTTCCTCACCCAGACGACCGTCCTCGAAGCGGCCCTGACCGCCCTCGCCCTCCTGTGCGACGGAGTGGGCACCTTCCCCAGCGACTGGCCCGCCGAGGACGTCCCCCTGATCCGCTCGTCCCGCGTGGTCCACACCCTCTCCGCCGACCCCGCCGACGTCAGGCGCATTCTCAGGGATCACCTCGGGCCTCTCCCCTCAGCCCCCCGCGTCCAGCGGCTGAGCGCCCAGTACGACTGCGACCTGACCTTCCTGGCACCGGGGTGAACGACGCGCGCGAGCACGGGAGGCCGGCGGGACAGCAAAACGCCCCGGATCTTGATCCGGGGCGTTCTCGCTGGTGGAGCCGCCTAAGGGAATCGAACCCTTGACCTACGCATTACGAGTGCGTCGCTCTGGCCGACTGAGCTAAGGCGGCAGGCCACATGCGGCGCACGTGGCAGGACGATTCTACAGGTAGTCCGGCGGTTCTCGCGCCTGGGATTCAGTTCACCTTCGGGCAGCGGGTGCCGTCGGCCGGGGGCTTGAGGTTGATGAGGTAGTCGTCCACGGCCTTGTCCACGCAGGTGGAGCCGGTCATGTAGGCCGTGTGGCCGTCGCCGTCGAAGCCGAGCAGGACGCCGGAGGAGAGTTCCTCGGCCAGCGCCTCGGCCCAGCGGTAGGGGGTGGCGGGGTCGCGTTCGGTGCCGACGACGACGATGGGCGGGGCGCCCTGGGCGTCCAGCGGGGTTTTCACGTCGCGGGTGGACGGGACCGGCCAGAACGCGCACGGGAGGCTGCCCCACATGACCGGGGCGCCGAACAGCGGGGCCTCCTTCTCGGCCTGCTCGGCGGCCTTCTCGTACGTGTCGGGCGTGCGCGGGTAGACGTTGTCCACGCAGTTGATGGCCATGTTGGCCTCGGTCTGGTTGGAGTAGGTGCCGTCCTGGCGGCGGTCGATGAGGAGGTCGGCCAGGCGGAGCAGGGTGGTGCCGTCGCCGTTGAACGCATGGCTCAGGGCCTGCCGGAGCACCGGCCAGGAGCGGCGGTCGTACAGGGGGGCGATGATGCCGAGCGTCACCCACGCCTCGGTGATGCGGCGGCCGTCGCCCAGGCCGTTGCGCAGGGGCTCGCGGTCGGCGCGCTGGAGGAGCGACCGGAGCTCCTCGATGGCGCCGTCCACGTCACGGCTGCTGAAGGGACAGGCGGCGTCGTTGAAGCAGTCCTGCAAGAACGAGCGCAGCGCCACCTCGAAGCCCTCGGCCTGGGTCTCGTTCAGCTCGACCGGCGAGAGCGAGGGGTCCACGGCGCCGTCGAGGACCAGCGCGCGCACCCTGGTGGGGAACAGGTCGGCGTACATCGCGCCCAGGAAGGTCCCGTACGACTTGCCCAGGTACGTCAGGCCCTTGTCGCCCAGCGCGGCGCGCAGGATGTCCATGTCGCGGGCGGCATCGACGGTGCCGACGTGCGGGAGCAGCTTGCCCGAGTCGGCGTCGCAGCCGGAGGCGAAGCGGCGCGACCCCTCCTCCAGCGCGGTGCGCTCGCCGGGGGTGTCGGGCGTGTTGTCCAGCCCCACGTACGCGTCCAGCTTGCTCGTCGTCAGACAGCGGATCGCCGGCGTGGACTCCCCCACCCCGCGCGGATCGAAGCCCACCGTGTCGAACCGCGCCCGTACGCCCGCCGTCAGCACCGAGGTGGCGGCACGGGCGTAACCGACCCCCGAACCCCCCGGCCCGCCCGGGTTGAGGACGATGGAGCCGATCCGATCACCGGTCGCGGGCAGGCGGATGACGCTCAGCTTCATCCGCTCGCCCTCGGGCTCGTCATAGTCGAGCGGCACCTCCAGCCGCGCGCACTCGAACCCGTCGCCACAGCCGGACCAGGCGAGCTTCTGGGTGTAGTACGCCTCCAGCCCAGGCGGCGCGGTCTCCCCTCCGGCCGCCGTCGTCGTCGCCGGCGCCGACGGCGACAGGGCGCCCGGCTGCGCCCCGGTGCAAGCGGTGGCGGTCAGGGTCGTGGCCAGGGCCGCGGCGAGCGCGAGCCGGGCGGCCGTCCTCGTACGGGTCATCGAACGCATCCTCGTGGGCCGCCTCGTACGCCCGGCGTGGTCCGCACACGCTCCCCCCGGAGCACGCACAGCGCCGGACCCGGCCGCAGCGCCGGAGCGCGGCGGCACGTTCTCGGATTGACTGTCCGGTCGCATACCTGTTGCATCCTATGCCCGCACCTCGGACCTGTGACGGGCACGGGTGGACAAGCCGCTCGTGGTGCACGTCTACCGCGGAGACAAGGAAGGATGCCGATGCAGCCCAAGGACAACCCGCTGATCAGGAAGCTCCTGTCACTGGACCTTCCCGCAGAGGACTATGTCATCGCAGGCAGCGGCCCGCTTTTCGCGCACGGGATCAAGAACGGACTGGGCGACCTGGACGTGGTGGCCCGCGGACGAGCCTGGCAGAAGGCCACGACGTTCGCCCCGCCCGAACCCGCGCCCTTCTGGACCGGCGTTGACAGGGTCCTGCTGTTCGACGGCGAGATCGAGATCTTCAACGGATGGTTCCCCGAACTGGGGACGGTGGACGAGCTCATCTCGCGTTCCGATCTCATCGACGGCCTCCGATACGAGTCGCTCCACGACGTCGTCCGCTGGAAGCGCACACTCGATCGCCAGAAGGACCGCGACGACATCAAGCTGATCGATCAGCACAGGACCAACGGCTCGCCCGGCTGACCCCGACGCCGCCGAGGCCGCCGCTCACGCCGGGTCTTCGCTCCCAGCGCCGTACATCGCGTCGTGCTGCTTGCGGGGCGAGCACACGCTCGCCTTGGAGCACGCACAGCGGCGTCCGCCGTCGTTGAGCCGGACCACCACCGAGTCGGACGGCACGTTGTGCCCGATCACCGTCCCCGGGCCCTCCGGGGTGTCCACGGACAGGCCGATCCTGGGCGCGCCGGCCCGGAATTCCTGGTACAGCGGGTGCTCGTATTTGAGGCAGCACATCAGGCGGCCGCAGGCGCCCGCGATGCGGAGGGGGTTGACCGGGAGGTCCTGGTCCTTGGCCATGCGGACCGAGACCGGTTCGAAGTCCTTCAGGAAGGTGGCGCAGCACAGGTCGCGGCCGCAGGGGCCGATGCCGCCCTGGAGGCGGGCCTCGTCGCGGGGGCCGATCTGGCGGAGTTCCACGCGGGCGCGGAGGTTGCGGGCGAGGTCGCGGACCAGGGCGCGGAAGTCTACGCGGTGGGGGGCGGAGAAGTAGACGGTGTAGACGTTGTCGGCGTCGAGGTAGTCGACGCCGACGACCTTCATGGGCAGGTCGTGCCGTTTGATCAGGCGCTTGGAGACGCTGCGGGCCTCGGCGCGGCGGCGGCGGTTGGACTCGTCGCGGGTGAGGTGTTCCTCGGTGGCGATGCCGGCGCAGACGGGCAGGCCGTCGATGTCCTCGCTGACCCATTGGGGGGCCCAGACGCACTCGGCGACCTCGGGGCCCGAGTCGGTGGGCACCAGGACCTTGTCGCCGACCTTGGGGCTGTGGCCGCCTGGGTCGAGGTAGTACAGCCGCCCGTACCGGGTGAAGCTCACGGCCATGATCATGCCCATGGGGTGGCGCCCGCCTCCTCACTCGCGTGTACGTCACCCACCCTACGTGGCCGCGGGCGGCGCGTCAGGACGGGCTGCGCAGGGCCATGGTCATCGCCTCGACCGCGATCTGCGGGTTGACGTTGGCCGCCAGGCGTTCGCGGCACTGCATGATGGCGTCGACGCGGCGCAGGGTCTGCTCGGGGGTGGAGGCGCGGGCGATACGGTCGAGGTCGGCGCGGCGGTCCTGGTTGGCCAGCTCGATGTCGTACGCCCCGAGCTGCACGGCCAGCACGTCGCGGTAGAAGACGACCAGGTCGAGCAGGGCGACGTCGAGAGAGTCGCGTTTGATCCTGGTCGCCCGGCTCTTCTGCTTGTCCTCCAGCTCCTTGAGGGCGCCGGCGCCGCCGCGTACCAGGCCCTTGTTCAGGCCCTTGCCGGAGGAGCCCTCGCCGTAGACCTTGCGCAGCTCGGCGGTCTCGGTCTCGTTCAGCTCGGCGGTGGCGGACGCGGCCTCCTCCTCGGCGGTCTTGACCAGGCGCTCGGCGGCGGTGACGCACTCGCCGACGCCGGTGAGGGAGGCGGGGATGGACAGCACGGCCTCGCGGCGGCGGCGGGCCTCCTCGTCCAGGGCGAGCCTGCGGGCGCGGCCGATGTGGCCCTGGGCGGCCCTGGCGGCGAACTCGGCGAGGTCGGGCGGCACGCCGTCGCGGGTGGCCAGCACGTGGGCGACCGCGGCGGTGGACGGGGTGGCCAGGGTGACCACCCGGCACCGGGAGCGGATGGTGATGACGAGGTCGTCGGGGGACGGCGTGCACAGCAGCCACACCGTACGCGGCGGCGGCTCCTCGATCGCCTTGAGCAGCGCGTTGGCGGCGGCCTCGGTGGCGCGGTCGGCGTCTTCGAACAGCACGATCCGCCAGCGGCCGAGGGTGGGCGCCCCCGCCGCGCGCAGGATCAGCTCGCGGGTCTGCTTGACGCTGTAGGACAGGCCCTCGGGGCGTACGGACTCCAGGTCGGGGTGGGACCCGATGGCGACCTGGTGGCACAGGTCGCAGTGGCCGCAGCCCTGGTCGGGGCAGAGCAGCGCGGCGGCGAACGCCTTGGCCGCGGCCGAGCGACCCGAGCCGGGCGGGCCGGTGAACAGCCAGGCGTGCGTCATGCCCGCGCCCCGGCCGCCCGCCACCGCCTCGGCCGCGGCGGACGCGGCCCGGCTCAGCAGCGCCGCCGCCCGTTCCTGGCCCACCAGGTCGTCGAAGACTCCCACGCGGCTAAGGGTAGCCCCGCGGCGGCGGTCCTCAGTCGCGGATGGCGGGGATGGTGCCGGTGGCGGTCTCGGAGTCGTGCGGGATCGGGTCGGGCAGGATCTCGCGTACGCGGTCCTGGATGATCCGGGAGACCTCCTCCTGGGCCTGGGTGCCGTCCACGACGAGGTAGCGGTCGGGGTCGGCGGCGGCGAGGGCGCGGAACTCGCGGCGTACGCGCTCGTGGAACTCGATCGGCTCCGACTCGATGCGGTCGGCGGGGGACGCGAACCGGGCCAGGCCCACCGACGGCGGCACGTCGATGAGCACGGTGAGGTCGGGGGTGAGGCCGCCGGTGGCCCAGGCGTTGACCTTGGCGATGTCGGACTGGTCGAGCGCCCGTCCAGCGCCCTGGTAGGCCAGGGAGGAGTCGACGTAGCGGTCGCTGACCACGGTCGCGCCGCGGTGGAGGGCGGGGCGGATCACCTTCTCGACGTGCTCGGCGCGGTCGGCGGCGTACAGCAGGGCCTCCGAGCGCGCGGACAGGCCCTGGTGGGCCGCGTCGAGCAGGATGGCGCGCAGCCGCATGCCGACCTTGGTGGAGCCGGGCTCGCGGGTCTGGACCACGTCGTAGCCCTGGTCGCGCAGCCAGATCGCCAGCAGCCGCGACTGGGTGGTCTTGCCCGAGCCCTCGCCGCCCTCGAAAGCGATGAACAGGCCACGGGACTGCTCGCCGGTGTCGGGGACGTAGCGCTCGCCGCGTACGGCGGCGAGCAGGTCGGCCGCGAGCGAGATGCCCTTCCGGTCGTCCATGTGGCGCAGCGCGAGCCCGCCCACGACCACCGCGAGCACCGCGCCGACCAGCATGACCAGGTTGGAGCCGTCGAAGCGGTACTCCATCTCGGGGCCCAGCCGGATCGGGTGCTCGCCGAAGAGGCCGGCCAGGGTCGGGGCCACCGCGACGACCAGGAGCAGCACCACGCGGGCCATCGACTGCAGGAAGGAGAAGGTACGCCCGCGCAGGCCGTCCTCGACCTCCAGCCCGATCAGGGTGTAGCCGATGATCCAGGCGATGCCGGCGCAGGAGCCCAGCAGGACGGTGAGCAGCACGACGATGACGAGGTTGTGGATCAGCGCGATGGCCGCCAGCACCAGTCCGGCGGCGAGCAGCGCCAGCCCGAACAGCCGCCGCCGCGACAGCTCGCGCAGCAGCCTGGGGCCGAAGAACATGCCGAACGCCATGCCGACGAAGACCGCGCCGAACACGGTGCCGTACGCCGCGTCGCCGCCCTGCAGCGCCTCGACGTAGATCTTGGCGACGCCCACCACGGCCCCGCCCGCCGCGAACGCGCCCAGCATCCCGATGACCAGCCCGCGGACCACCCGGTTGCCGCCGACGAACCGCCAGCCCTCGACGATCTGCTTCAGCACCGAGGGGGTGGAGATGCCGGTGTGGTTGCGCGGGATGCCGCGCAGGGTGAAGATCAGGAACGCGGAGACCAGGTAGACCAGCGCGTTGATGACCAGGGCCAGCCGGGTGGGCTCGCCGTCGAGGAACGGCAGCATGCCGCCCAGCATGTCGGCGGGCAGCGCCAGCACCGCGAACAGCACCGCGGCGATGGGCGCGGTGCCGTAGGTGACCAGCAGGTTGAGCTGGTTGGCCTCCTCCAGCCGCTCCTTGGGCACCAGGTTGGGGACGGTGGCGTCCTTGGCCGGCACCCAGAACAGGTTGACGCACTCGACCAGGAAGGTCGCTATGATCACCCACTGGTAGTTGTAGACCAGGGGGATCGACAACACCAGCGAGAAGCGGCAGATGTCGGCGACGACCATGGTCAGGCGGCGGTCGAAGCGGTCGGCCACCGCGCCGGCGAGCGGCCCGAGCAGGATCGCGGGCAGCATCTTGGCGACGAAGACGCCGCCGATGGCCAGGCTCTGCGCCTGGTAGCCCTGGCCGGCGGTGATGTTGCCGGCCAGCGAGGTGAGGGCGACGATGTTCAGCCAGTCGCCGAGGCTGCACACCGACATGGCCGTCCACAGCCGGCGAAACGGGGCGTTTGCCAGCACGTGGGGGGCTTTGCGGCGAGTTGGGGCCCGGCCAGGGGTCGTCATAGTGTCAGCGTATCCAGGTGCTCACTGGGCTGGGGGTTTGATGTCGAGCGGGCCGGATCTGCCGCTCGTCGCCTGAGATTAGTACGCCGATGGTCTACGGCGCAGGAATCGGACGGCGATTTGGGCCCCCGGCTACCGAACCGGTATGCGCGGCCTCACGTCGCCCGCAGCCGGAGCAGGGTGATCTCGGGGGGCGCGCCGACGCGTACCGGCGGGCCCCAGTAGCCCGCGCCGCGCGATACGTACACCTTCGTGCCGTCCACGGTGCCCAGGCCCGACACGATCGGCTGCTGCACCGGCACGATGAAGTTGACCGGGAACATCTGGCCGCCGTGGGTGTGCCCGGAGAGCTGGAGGTCCACGCCGTGCCGCGCCGCCTCGGCCGCCTGCACGGGCTGGTGGGCCAGCAGCACCACCGGGCGCGCGGCGTCACGGCCCCCGAGCGCCCTGGCGAAGTCGGGGCCCCCGTTCTCCGGGCGGCCGTCGCGCTCGGCCGTCGCGCCGTTGAGGTCGTTGACTCCGGCCAGGTCGAGCACGGCCCCACCGTGGGCGATCTCGACGCGCTCGTTGAGCAGGGGGCGTACGCCCAGCTCGCGCAGCTCCTCGATCCACTCGCTGGGGCCGCCGGGGGTGAAGTACTCGTGGTTGCCCGTCACGAAATACGCCCCATATCGGGATTCGAGGTCGCGAAGCGGGCGGGCCAGCCCGCCCAGCTCGGCCACGGTCCCGTCCATCAGGTCGCCCACGATCGCGACCACGTCCGCCTGCATGTTGTTGATCATGCGTACGATGCGCCGCGTGTGGTTCAGGCCGGTGGTCGGGCCGAGGTGGATGTCGCTCACCACCGCGAACCGCAGGCCGTCCATCCGGGCGTCCAGCTTGGGCAGCGGCACCTCGACCAGCTCCACCACCGGGTCGCCGAGCGCCGTGCGCACACCGTAGCCGACGGTGGCCAGCGCCCCGACGCCCGCGACGGCGGCGGCCGTACGGGCGATGAACAGCCGCCTGCCGATGGGTGCGGGGCCGGGGTCGCTCGGCATGTCCGCCTCCGGGGCGGGGCCGGGGGCGGGCTCACCCCCGGCCGGCGCGTCCGCCTCCGGGGCGGGGCCGGGCGAGACGGCGCCCGTGGCCCTCACGGGCGCGTCGGGGGGCGTGGCGGGGACTGTGACGGCCGCCTCGACCTCCGCGGACACCGGCGCCTCCACCGGTGCTTCCACCGGCGCCTCCACCGGTACGGCGGGGGCGGGACGGCGGCGCGGCACCAGGTTCGCGACCCCGCGGGGGATCTCCAGGGCGGCCGTCCACAGGGTGAGGTAGAGCAGCGTCGCCATCCACAGGTACCCCGGCCAGGCCAGCCAGTAGCCCCAGCCTGCCCGCGCGCCCACCAGCGTCAGCGGCACCAGCAGGCCCAGCCCGACCACGGCCGAGGTGAGCCACCGGCGCGCGCGGCTCCCCCGCGCCGTGGTGGCGCGGACGAGCCGGCGCCACACGTAGTAGTGCGCGCCGACGACCGCGAGCACGAGAACCGCGACGAACCCCACGATCACTCCAGGCATCTCTCATCCGGGCTGCGCCGTCATGCTACGAGCGCCGCCGGACGAGTGCGCCGGAGGACCTGAGACCGTTCTCAGCGACCCTCGGCCCGGGTCACCCCTTGGCGGCGCCGGCCCTGGCGCCCGCCTTGCTCGCCTTCGTGGCCCCGGCGCTCTTGGCGGCGCCGCCCTTGGCCGTGGCCGACTTGGCGGCACCGGACGTGGCCGCGCCCGACTTGGCCGTGGTGGACTTCGCGGCGCCGGTCGTGGCCGCCTTCGTCGTCCGCGTGGTGGTGCGCTTGGCGGCCGGGCCCCGGGCCCGCCGCTCGGCCAGCAGCTCGGCGGCCCGCTCGATCGTGATGCCCTCGACCGTGTCGCCCTTGCGCAGCGAGGCGTTGGTCTCGCCGTCGGTGACGTACGGCCCGAAGCGGCCCTCCTTCACCACCACCGGCTTCTTGGAGTTGGGGTCGTCGCCCAGCTCACGCAGCGGCGGCGCGGCGGCGGCCCGCCCCCTGCCCCGCTGCTTGGGCCGCGCGAACAGCTCCTTGGCCTGCTCCAGGGTGACCGTGAACAGGTCCTCCTCCGACGCCAGCGACCGCGAGTCGGTGCCCTTCTTCACGTACGGCCCGAAGCGCCCGTTCTGTGCCGTCACGACCTCGCCGTCCAGCTCGCCGAGCGTACGCGGCAGCGAGAGCAGGCGCAGCGCGTCCTCCAGCGTGATGGTGTCCAGCGACATCGACTTGAACAGCGACTCGGTACGCGGCTTGGCCGTGTCCTTCTTCCTGGTCCGCTTCGCGCCCTCGGCCGGGGGCTCCTCGGGCAGGATCTCGGTGACGTACGGGCCGAACCGCCCCGACTTGGCGACGATGATCCGCCCGGTCTCGGGGTCGCGGCCGAGCTCGCGGTCGCCGCTGGGCTGCGCGAACAGCTCCTCGGCCTTCTCGGCGGTCAGCTCGTCGGGGGCCAGGTCCTCCGGGACGTTGACCCGCATGCCGTCGCGGTCGAGGTACGGCCCGTAGCGGCCCACCCGGATCACGATGTCGGTGCCCTTGATCGGGAAGGAGCTGATCTCCTTGGCGTCGATCTCGCCGAGGTCGGTGACCATCTCCTTCAGGCCCTCGTCGCCGTCGCCGTTGCCGAAGTAGAACCGGCGCAGCTCGGGCACCCGCTCCGCCCGGTCGTTGGCGATGTCGTCGAGGACCTTCTCCATCTCGGCGGTGAAGTCGTAGTCGACCAGGTTGCCGAAGTGCTGCTCCAGCAGGTTCACCACGGCGAACGCCAGGAAGGACGGCACCAGCGCGGTGCCCTTCTTGAACACGTAGCCCCGGTCGAGGATCGTGCCGATGATGCTGGAGTAGGTGGAGGGCCGGCCGATCTCGCGGTCCTCCAGCTCCTTGATCAGCGACGCCTCGGTGTAGCGCGCCGGCGGCTTGGTCGCGTGGGCCAGCACGTTCAACTCGCCGACCGTCAGCGGGTCGCCCTCGGCCAGGTTGGGCAGGCGCTTCTCGGAGTCGTCGCGGTCGGTCGCCGGGTCGTCGGCGCCCTCGACGTACGCCTTCAGGAAGCCGTAGAACGTGATCGTGCGCCCGGACGCGCTGAACTCGGCCCGCTCGCCGCTGCTGGATACGCCCTCGACCTTGACGCTGACCGACTCGCCGGTCGCGTCCTTCATCTGCGAGGCCACCGTGCGCTGCCAGATCAGCTCGTACAGGCGGAACATGTCACCGCTCAGCCCGGTCTCGCCGGGCGTGCGGAACTCCTCCCCGGAAGGGCGGATCGCCTCGTGCGCCTCCTGGGCGTTCTTCACCTTGCTGGTGTAGACGCGCGGCTTGTCCGGCACGTACGCGGCGCCGTACAGCTTGATCGCCTGGCTGCGGGCGGCGGCCACGGCGGTCTCGGACAGCGTGATGCTGTCGGTACGCATGTAGGTGATGTAGCCGTTCTCGTACAGCCGCTGCGCGATCTGCATCGTGTACTTGGAGGAGAAGCCCAGCTTGCGGCTGGCCTCCTGCTGCAGCGTCGTCGTACGGAACGGGGCGTACGGCTTGCGCGTGTAGGGCTTGCGCTCCACCGACTTGACCTGGAACGACGACTCGCGCAGCCGCCCGGCCAGGGCGCCCGCCGCGGCCTCGTCCAGGTGCAGCACATCGGCCGACTTCAGCCGGCCGGTCGCGGCGAAGTCGCGGCCCTGCGCCACCCGCTTGCCATCGACCGCGGTGAGCGCCGCGGTGAACGCGCGCGGGTCCTCATCGCGCTTGCCGGTGTCGAACAGCGCGGACAGGTCCCAGTAGTGGGCGACCGTGAACGCCATGCGCTCGCGCTCGCGCTCCACCACCAGCCGGGTAGCCACCGACTGCACGCGGCCCGCCGACAGGCGCGGCTTGACCTTGCGCCACAGCACCGGGCTGACCTCGTAGCCGTAGAGCCGGTCCAGGATGCGCCGGGTCTCCTGGGCGTCCACCAGCCGCAGGTTCAGCTCGCGGGGGTTGGACACGGCGTCCCGGATCGCCTGCGGGGTGATCTCGTGGAACACCATGCGGTGCACCGGCACCTTGGGCTTGAGCACCTCGCGCAGGTGCCAGGCGATGGCCTCGCCCTCGCGGTCCTCGTCGGTCGCGAGGTAGAGCTCGTCGGCGTCCTTCAGGAGCTGCTTGAGCTTGGAGACCTGGGCCTTCTTGTCGGCGTTGACCACGTAGAGCGGCTCGAACTCGTGGTCGACGTTGACGCCCAGGCGCGCCCACGGCTGGGCCTTGTAGCGCTCCGGGATGTCATCGGCCCGCTCCGGGAGGTCCCGGATGTGGCCGATGCTGGACTCGACGATATAGCCGCGCCCCAGGTACCCGGCGATGGTCTTCGCCTTCGCGGGCGACTCGACGATCACCAGGCGGGTCCCGCCGGCGTTGCCGTTATTGGCTGGCACGCTGCTTCCTACCTCGCTGTTCTCTACGATCCCCCTGACGGTAACCCGTCGCACAGGTCTCCCATCCCCACGGGCTACCCGATCCCTTCCCGGTCCACCCACCAGGACGCAGAATAGGGGTGAGTCAGTGCCACCGTCGCCTAGCCCACCCTCGGAGACTAATCGCTGTGCCCGACTACTCCTACTTGAATGTGTACATCCCGCGCGACACCACCCGAGAGGCCGCACGGCAACTCCTGACCGAGCACGCCGAGTACGGCGACTGGGAGCTCGACCGCCTGCGACTGTATCCCGACGGCACCCGTCATGTGCGCCTGCGCCGCAAGATCATACGTGTGCAACGCACGATGTGACCGATGGGTATGAGTTACATCGCCTCGCTGGAGGGCTAGTACTACTGCTGGGTCGGTTCCCACTGGTGTGACGTCAAGTGACCCCGCGTGATATCGCGAGCAATTGCGCGCATGTCCGCATAGGTGCCGCTTTCCACGCGTGTCTCATTGATCACACCTGTCAGTACGCCGCCCACATACCGTTGTTTCCGACAACCCGGCTCGCCACGATATTCCCGGGCCCCGCCGAGGCGTGCCCCCCGAAGCCCCGCTCAGTCGGCCGCCGACATGGGAACGGGGAGGCCGAGATAGGTGACCGGGCCGGGGTCCGCCACATCGAGCGGCCGGAATCCCAGCCGGTCGTAGAAGATCCGCGCCCGACGGTTGGCGGTCGCCATGCCGACGTGCAGCCCCACAGCCCCGCGCGCGCTCACGGCGTCCACGAACGTACGGATGAGCGCCCGTCCGTGCCCGGCCCGCCGGTATCCCGGCAGCAGGTCGATATGCAGGTGAGCGGGGTAGCCAGCGAGCTCCGGCAGCACCATGCGTTCGGGAGTGTGCAGCAGGTACGCCATCGCCTCGTCCGGAGTCACCGGCCGACCCGACGGCGGCGGGTAACGATCGCCGACCAGCGGCAGCCACTCGTCCCGGAACCTGGCCGCGAACACGGCGGTGTCCGCGGCGCCCAGCACGTACCCGACCGCCCGGCCACCGTCGTCCAGCACGAACGCCAGCCCCGGTTCGAGGTGGCAGTAGGGGTGGGCGAAGATCTCGGGCAGGATGCCGGGATCGGCATAGGAGCCCGAGGCGTCCTCGCCGGCGTCCGCGGTGCGGATGCAGATGTCATGAACGGCATCCCGATCAGCGGCCCGGTAGGGACGGATGATCAACTCTGGTCTCCCTGGTCGATATCGGCACAACTGCTCATGCGAGCCATGACCCGGTCACGCGCCCGCTCGCGGTGGTACGCCCGCTGAACCAGCACCGGGCCCGGTCGAGATCGTCCAGGAACCCAACGCCCCAGATCAAGTGACACCATTCCGCACCCCCTCAAACCTCCACAACACACCCTCTCCAGCCCTCCCGGCCTCCCCCCATCCCACCTCCCGCATCCCCACGACCTCCCGCATCCCCATGGCCGCCCCTATCCCCACAGCCTCCCAATCTCTGGGCCTCGCCCCGGCCTCCCAACCTTCCCGGCCCCGCCCCGACCTCTCCGGTCCTCCCTGCCCTCCCGGAGTTACCGAAGTTCCCGGAGTTCCCGGGCTCCCCAAGCTCCCCGGCGTCCCCAGCCCTATGCGTCCGTAGCACGACGTCCCCGGTTGCGTCCACGGAAGTGGTGTACGAGTTTGACCTGGTCACAAGCGCGGCGTCGTGAAAAGACGACGGCCATCGCGTGATCCTTTCGAGTAACG
>NZ_JACHGN010000044.1 GCF_014202315.1 Thermocatellispora tengchongensis
ATGCGCACGCCGACGGAGTCGCGCTTGTCGATCTCGAACTCCAGCCAGGCGCCCCGCGACGGGATCACCTTGCAGCCGTAGATGTCCTTGTCGGATGTCTTGTCGACGTTGCGCTCGAAATAGACACCGGGCGAACGGACCAACTGCGAGACCACGACCCGCTCGGTGCCGTTGATGATGAACGTGCCCTTCGGCGTCATGAGCGGGAAGTCGCCCATGAACACCGTCTGGCTCTTGATCTCACCGGTGGTGTTATTGATGAACTCCGCCGTGACGAACATCGGGGCGGCGAAGGTCATGTCCTTGTCTTTGCACTCGTCTATGGAGTACTTGGGCGGCTCGAACCGGTGGTCGCGGAACGACAAGGACATGGTCCCCGAGAAGTCCTCGATCGGGCTGATCTCTTCGAAGATCTCTTCGAGGCCCGACTGGGTCGGGACGTCCTTGCGTCCGGCCTGGCGGGCCGCCTCGACCCTGGCCTTCCACTTCTCGTTGCCGAGCAGCCAGTCGAAGGACTCGGTCTGCAGGGCGAGAAGGTCGGGAACTTCGAGCGGCTCCCGAATGCGTGCGAAGGACACGCGACGGGGGCCGGCGGGTACGGCGGAGGCGTTGCGCGAGGCTGCCAACAGATGTCCTTCCGGAGAGCACGGATGGAATCGAACTGCGCGCACGCCAAACGCCCCGGCGGAACCCAGGGCGTCAAAGGGCAGCGCGAGCGAGCAGCATAACGCAAATAGCGACAATCGTCCACAGTCACTATAAGCGTCAACCTCGGTGCCGCCTTCAGGTTCCCACAGCCGGATGGGCTCGTCAACTCTCACCGAGTCGCGGCAGGCGTTGACGTCTGCCGGCCACGCGCCCGCCGGGTGTGCGGTCCTGCGTCGGCCCTGCGTCACTCCTGCGGCTTGCGCCAGATGACGCTGTAGCGGAACAACAGGTGACGGGTGTACCGGGAGCCGGGCAGGATCTCGGCGGCCAACGATCGCATCTGCGAATACGTCACCGGCGGCGGCCACACCGTGGGGGAGGGACGCTCCCAGTGGCCCTTCACGGCGCGGTGGAGGGTGCCGGCGACGACGCCGGCCAGGTCGCGCGGCAGGTCGCCCGGCATGACGCTGCGGGCCAGGCCGACGACGGCCAGGACGCCGCCGGGGCGCAGCAGGTCGCGCATGCGGGCCAGCCCGGTGGCGGCGTCCATGTGGTGCAGGGTGGCCACCGACGCGATGACGTCGAACGAGGCGGGCTCGAAGGGGTGGGTGAGGAAATCGCCGAGGATGTAGTCGATGTCGTCCCGGTGTTCGCGAGCCAGGCCGATGCCGGTCGCGTCGAGATCGATGCCGGTGACGTGCGGCACGGTCAGCCGGAGCCCACGGGCGAGCATGCCCTCCCCGCAGCCGACGTCGAGGGCGCGGCGGGCGCCGTCGGGGATCGCGCGCAGGATGCGGGGGTGGTAGTGGATGTTGTGGTTCCACCGCTTGCCGTCCCTCACCGTCATGCGATCATCCTGCCGGACCCGGGCGATCGGGCACACCCGGACGGCCTTGTGCGCCCTGGCGGGAGAACGCGATGCGGGCGGCCTGTCGCATCCGTGGCTCGGCCGTACGCTCCGGCCTCTAGCATTTCGCGGGTGACCACCTACGACGATCCCGACATGTTCGAGTACCTGGACTCCTCGGCTCTGCCGCGGCGTCAGCAGCGGATCCTGGCCACGATCCGGGACTGGGTGGTCAGATACGGTTATCCACCGAGCACGCGCGAGATCGGCGACGCGGTCGGGCTGCGGTCGTCCTCGTCGGTGTCGAAACACCTGAAGAGCCTGGAGGAGAAGGGGTTCCTCCGCCGGGGCGCGACGATGACCCGGCCGATCGACGTGCGCGCGTTCCTGCGGGCCACGGCGCCGCAGGCGGCCGGCGACCTGGTGACCGTGCCCGTGGTCGGCGACATCGCCGCGGGCAGCCCCATCCTGGCCGAGGAGCACGTGGACGACACGCTGACCCTGCCCCGCGGCCTCACCGGGCGCGGCACCGTGTTCGGCCTGCGCGTGCGGGGCGATTCCATGATCGACGCCGCGATCTGCGACGGCGATGTCGTCGTGGTGCGGCAGCAGCCCGAGGCGTACTCGGGCCAGATCGTCGCCGCCATGATCGACGGTGAGGCCACGGTCAAGGTGTACCGCCGGCGCGACGGGCACGTGTACCTCGAACCCCGCAATCCCGCCTACGACGTCATCGACGGCGACGGCGCCGTGGTGCTGGGCATCGTGGTCTCGGTCCTGCGCGCCGTCTGAGCATGAGGCCGGCGGGCCAATGCGTTTGTCCGCCGTCGCGGCACCGCATTACCGTGCCGAGGTGGACCTCTTCTCACGCTCCTGGGCGGCGTTGCGCGCGGCGGTCGCCGAACTCTCCGACGAGGACTTCGCACGGCCGTCCGGCTGCACGGGCTGGCTGGTGCGGGACCTGGTCTGCCACCTGGTCATCGACGCTCAGGACGTCCTGATCACCCTCGTGACCCCCGCCGATACCGAACCGACACGCGACGCGGTGACCTACTGGGAGGTCGCCGATACGCCGCCGACCGGCGACGACCCGCTCGACGCGCTGATCGTGCGGCTGGCCGCCGCGTACGAGGAGCCTCGGCTGCTCAAGTTCCACCTGGACGACGTGGGCTCCGCCGCCGGCCGGGCCGCCGCACTCGCCGACCCGGGCCTTCGGGTCGCCACCCGCGGCCAGGTCCTCACCGCGGGCGACTACCTCTCGGCGTACGTGCTGGAGTGGACGCTGCACCACCTCGACCTGGTCGCACACCTCCCGGCCGCGGCCGGACCGCCCGCGGAAGGGCTCGCCCGCTCCCGCGCGATGCTGGAGAAGATCGCCGGCGCCGCGTTCCCCGCGTCGTTCTCCGACACGGACGCGCTGCTGGTCGGCACCGGACGACGTGCCCCGACCGCCGCGGAGAAGGCCGAACTGGGCGAGATGGCCGCGAGGCTCCCGTTCGTCCTCGGCTGATCGCGGGCACGAGAGGGCTTTTAATGCGGAGATTTTCGCGTTAGGCTGTGAAGCAGATCACAGGCGCCGCCGGGTGAACGGAGGCCGGGATGGGCGGGGATCCGCAGGTGGGCTCGGCCCGTCCTGGAGGGCGTACGGCGCGCACGCGGGCCGCGGTGCTCGACGCGGTGCGGGACGAGCTGGCCGACGCCGGGTACGCCGGGCTCACGCTGGAGCGGGTGGCCGAGCGCTCCGGCGTGCATCTGGCCACGTTGTACCGGCGGTGGCGGACCGTGGAAGGGCTGGTCACCGACCTGCTGGGCGAGATCGGCAAGAGCGAGGTGCCGATCCCCGACACCGGGTCGCTGCGATCCGACCTGCGGGCGCTCGCGCTGGAGATCGCCCGCCTGTACCAGCAGCCGCGCATGCGGGCCGTCATCGAGGGCGTCGTGGCCGCCGCCGTCCGCTCGCCCGAGGCGTCGGCCGCCTGGGCGTCGGTGATCGCGGAGCGCAACCGGCTGGCCGCGCGGATCGTCGCGCGGGCCGTCGAACGCGGCGAGCTTCCGGCCGAGACCGACGGCGTGGCGGTCGTCAGCGCGGTCGGCGCGCCCATCTACTACCGAATGCTCGTCGCCCGCGGGCCCGTGGACGACGCCCTCGCCGAGACCGCGGCCGCCGCCGCGTACGCGGGCGCGCTCGGCGGCGCGTTCGCCCACACCTGACCACCACAGATCGCGACCCCGGCAAGACCAGAGCACGTCCCCGTCCCGCGGCGGACTCCCGCCGCAGACCAGGAAGGACCGTGAAATGCGTCAGGACATCGAATTCGACTCGGCCGGCACGACTCTGCGCGGCTGGCTGTACACCCCCGACGACGCCCCCGGGCCGTACCCGGCCGTGGTCGTGACCCACGGCTTCGGCGCGGTCAAGGAGCAGTACACCGACGACGTCGCCGAGGGGCTGGCGGCGGCCGGGCTGGCGGTGGTCCTGTACGACCACGCCTGTTTCGGGGCCAGCGACGGCGAGCCTCGGCAGGAGGCGGACCCGTGGACCCAGATCCAGGGGTACCGCGACGCCATCACCTTCCTGTGCACGCGCCCCGAGGTGGACCCCGAGCGCATCGGAATCTTCGGGTCGAGCTTCTCCGGCGGCCACGTGCTGGTCGTGGCGGCCGTGGACCGGCGGGTGAAGGCCGTCTACTCGCAGGTGCCGGTGATCAGCGGCGGGACCACACTGTCGCGGTTCATCCCCAGCGAGTCGCTGGCGGAGATCCGGCGGGCCTTCGACGCCGACCGGCTCGCCCGGTTCCGGGGCGAGCCGCCGGCGATGATCCCGCTGATCACCGCGACGCCCGGGGAGCCCGCCGCGCTGGCCGACCGGCAGACGTACGAGTGGTACCAGTCGATCGAGCCGGAACGCCTGGCGACCTGGCGCAACGAGGTCACGCTGCGGTCGGTGGAGTCGATCTCCGGGTACGAGCCGGGCGACTACATCGCCCGGATCTCTCCCACGCCGCTGCTCCTGGTGGTCGCCCAGCACGACATCCTGACCCACAGCGACCTGGCGTACGCCGCGTACGAGCGGGCCCTGCATCCCAAACGGCTCGTCACGCTGCCCGGCGGCCACTTCGTCGTCTACGGCGAGGAGTTCAAGCACACCCTCGCGCTGATGACCGAGTTCTTCCTGGAGCACCTCGCCGGGAGCGCTCGGTAGCGGACGGCGCCCTCGCGGAGGCTTCAGCCGGGCCGGCGCCGCCCCCCATCGGCCGGGGGTGGCGCCGGGCCGATGCTCAGCCCCGGGTCTCCACCCAGACGCTGACGATCTGGTGCGGCGGCATGCCGGTGGAGGAGACGCTGCCGACGGGAGCCCACGGGCTCGTGATCGGGATCAGGCCGATCTCCGGGTTGAAGTGCCGCAGGACGACACGGACGCGGTGCTCGCCGGTGCCGGAGGCGCAGAAGCTGGAGGCCGTCTGGCCGGAGATCTGGTACGTGCAGTCGGCGGGGGTGGCGGAGGCGCCGGAGGCGGTGGCGACCACCAGCGCGGCGCTCGCCAGCAGGGTGGCGAACGTGGATGCGATCAATCTCGTTCTCATGGTGCGGCTCCCGGGAAAGGGCAGGTCACTGCGGAGACGGTGAGATTTCTCTTAGGAAAGTTTCCTAAATGGAGAGTAGGAGTCCGCTCCGGGGAGGTCAAGAACGACTTCCGCGATTCGCCCGTCGCCGCCGCCGGTCCCGAAGGGCTATTTTTCTGGCCATGACACACGACGAGGCGACCTTACGCCGGGCGGCCGAGGCCGGGGACACCGCGGCGATGCTGGCCCTGGCCGGCCTGCTCGGCCAGGACGCCGAGTACCAGGAGCCCGGCGAGGAGACGGCCGAGGCCCTGGAGGCGCGTGCCTGGATCGAGCGGGCCGCCGAAGCCGGCGACGCGGAGGGGATGTACATCATCGCCGTCATGCTGATCAGCGCAGGCGACATGGAGGAGGCCGAGCCCTGGCTGCGCCGTGCCGCCGACGCCGGGCACACCGACGCGATGGACGAACTCGGCAGCCTCCACTACCACTTCGACGACATCGCCCAGGCGAGGCACTGGTACGAACGCGCCGCCGCCCTGGGCAACAAGAGCGCCGCCGCCAACCTCCGCGCCCTGCCCAAGGGGTAGCCCCCGGCCCGGCCGGCCCGTTCATCGACCGGGGGCCGCGAGCGGGCGCCGGTCACGGGTCATCGCCGCCGGGGCCCGGCGGGCTGAGGGCTCCGTCGAGCACGGTGCCGAGCACCGCGCCGAGTTCCTCCCCGAGGCCGGTGTTCTCCGCGGGACGCCGGTTCCGGGCCGCGCACCGGCCTCCTCGACGGCCGGACCGTGCGCGGGCTCCCCGCCGGCGTGACCCTGCTGTCGCTGCTCCGCGACGACGGCGAGCGTCTGGCCGAGGCCGGCGCCTCCGCGCCTACCGGCCCCGCCGAGGGCAAGCCCGCCCGTACGATCAGCGACATCTCCCTCGACGAGCTGTTCCGCCCCGGCATGGTCCTGGACGTCCGCCGCTGGGTGAAGCCGGGGGCCGCGATCCCGATCGAGGGGCTCCAAGCGGCGATCGAGGCGACCGGCCGGGAGATCCAGGACGGCGACGCGGTCCTCATCCGCACCGGCCAGGAGCGCCACACCATGGCCGACGCCGAGTACTACAACCACCCCGGCATGACCGGCGACGGCACGCGCTTCCTCTAGCGCACTTCCTGGATGCGGATCAGGTTGCCCGCGGGATCGCGGAAGGCGCAGTCGCGAACCCCGTACGGCTGCTCCATCGGCTCCTGGACGACCTCGGCGTCGCCGGCCTGCAGCTTGTCGAAGGTGCCGTCGAGGTCGGGGGTGGCCAGCAGGATCCAGCCGTAGGTGCCCTTGGCCATCATCTCGGTGATGACGCGGCGCTCCTCCTCCGTGACGCCGGGGTCGGCCGCCGGCGGGGCCAGGAGGATGGACGTGCTGGGCTGGCCCGGCGGGCCGACGGTGATCCAGCGCATCTTGCCGCTTCCGACGTCCTTGCGGACCTCGAAGCCGAGAGTGTCGCGGTAGAAGGCGAGAGACGCGTCCGGGTCGTCGTGCGGGAGGACGGTGGTGTGAATGGTGATGTCCATGCCTGTCAGGCTAGGCGCGGCCCCGGAGCGGGCGCTTCTCGGATCCTGATCGGCTTGGTCACCTGCTTGGCCACGCACGCCGGGATCCCCTCCGTCGCGCGCGCCGCCTCGCGCCGGTAGACGCTGGGCGGCACGCCGACCAGCTCGGTGAAGCGCGTGCTGAAGGTGCCCAGCGACGAGCAGCCGACCGCGAAGCAGACCTCGGTGACGCTGAGGTCGCCACGGCGCAGCAGCGCCATCGCGCGCTCGATGCGCCGCGTCATCAGATAGGCGTACGGCGACTCACCATAGGCGAGCCGGAACTGGCGGCTGAGGTGCCCGGCCGACATGTTCACGCCGCGGGCGAGCGCCTCGACGTCCAGCGGCTGCGCGTACTCCCGGTCGATCCGGTCGCGGACACGGCGCAGCCGCGCGAGGTCGCGCAGGTGCTGCGCGTCGGCGGATCTGCTACTGGTCACATGCGAATCGTACGTCGCGTCACCGGCGCCGCCCCCCGGGGCTCGGGGGAGGGCGATCCGTGACCACGTCGCCCTCGCCGGTGGCCGTGAACGCCGTCAGCACCTCCGGCAGCGCGTCCAGTGTGCGCCGAGGAGGTCCTGATGCCGACGGCGGTCCTGACCGTGACGGCCGGATGAGAGGGCGGTGAACTCTTTTCGAGCACCCTTTCGAGCCTTCTCCGGCGAACCGGACAATAGCGCGGTGATTGCACTACTGGTACGTCTGCGTCCCCTGATGCTCGGCTGCCTGCTGGCCGCCGGGCTGCTGCTGTCCCCCGGCGTCGCCATGGCTTCCCCCGTGACGCCGCCCGAGGACGCGCCGTCGCAGGAGGCGCGACCGCCCTACTCGCTCCTGCACATGAACGTCTGCCTGAGCGGATACGCCGGCTGCTACGCCAAGACCCAGTACCCGAAGATCGTGGACGAGGTGGTGGAGCGCATCCAGGCCAACGACGTCAACGCGGTCACCCTCAACGAGGCGTGCAGCGGCGACGTGGCCGAGATCGCCGCGCGCACCGGCTACCACTACCGCTTCGCCACGGTGATCTACCGCGGCGCCCCGCTGGACTGCAGAACGCCCGGCGGGCGCGGCGTGTTCGGCAACGCCGTGCTGACCAAGGAGGCGATCCGGGCGTCCGAGGACGCGCCGTTCTCCGTGTTCAGCGGGGTGGAGCAGCGACGCTGGCTGTGCGTGACGACCGCCCGCCGCGTGGACGTGTGCACGACCCACCTGTCCACCGACGGCGAGGCCCCCGGTACCACCAACTCGATCCAGTGCGCCGAACTGGCCCAGGTGCTCGCCTCGCGCGGCCGGCCGACCATCTTCGCCGGCGACGTCAACCGGCGCGGTTCCTGCGCGCCGCAGAACCACTGGACCCTGACCGACGCGGAGGCCACCCAGGCCCCGGGTATCCAGCACGCCTACGGCAACCTCACCTCGCCGGCCCTGGAGATCGAGCCGGCCACGTACACCGACCACGACGCGCTCGTGATCCGCGCCGGGCTGCCGAAGTGACCTGACGCCCGGTCCCGGGCGTCCCGTTCCCCTCGTGCTCGTCTCCGTCGGGGGAGCCGGGCGGCATCCCGCGTGGGATGCCGCCCGGCGCAGATCCCCGTCCCGCTCACCGTTCGTCGGCTACGTGGCCGTTCAGGGCGGTGGCGTCCCTGGTGAGGGCCATGGTCAGCGGCGCCTCCGGGAAGGTGGGCAGGGCGGCGAGCGCCGCGCCCATCTGCTCGGCGGTCTCCCAGTGCCAGGTGTCGGTGTAGGTGCCGTCCTCAAGCCGGATCAGCACGACGTGGGTGAGCCCGGGGTGTCCCTCCCGGACGGTCGCGATCAGCGAGCTCCGGCGGGCCAGGAACTCCTCCAGGTCGGCGTCTGCGACGGAGTAGCGGTGCGAGCGGACCACGGACATGTGGGTGTCTCCTTTGCGTGGGGCCGGCCGGTTACCAGGTGCCGGCGATCTGCCGGATCGGGGCGTTCAGGCGGTTGAAGAGGTTGGTGACGGCGATCATCAGCAGGATCGAGGCGAGCTGCCGCTCGTCGAAGTGGTCGGCGGCGTTGTCCCAGACGTCGTCGGGGACGGCGTCGGCGCGGTCGGCCAGCCGGGTCGCGGCCTCCGCCAGCTCCAGCGCGGCCCG
Source organism: Thermocatellispora tengchongensis (assembly GCF_014202315.1). GTDB lineage: Bacteria > Actinomycetota > Actinomycetes > Streptosporangiales > Streptosporangiaceae > Thermocatellispora > Thermocatellispora tengchongensis. The sequence continues at coordinate 8,752 of NZ_JACHGN010000044.1, forward strand.
CTCGGCGTCGGTGTAGTACGGCGCCTCGCGCCAGGCGGTGACCAGGCCGATGCGCTCGTCGCTCTCGCCGAGCTTGCGCAGGTTCTTCAGGCCGGCGTCCACGCAGAAGCCGCACCCGTTGATCTGGCTGACCCGCAGGTGGATCATCTCCATGAGCTCCTGGGGGAGGCCCTGCGACTGTGCGGCCTTCATCAGCTCCTGGATCGGCTTCATCGCGGCGGGGATGATCAGGGCGGGGTTCTTCATCCGGGCTTGCATCGTGTGTCCTCTGTCTCGGTTGGGGTGAGATCAGAGTGGCTGCCCGGATTGATACATTCGCTATGCGGCCACGATGCGACGGTGATGGGGGGACGATGCTGCGCTTCACGCTTCTCGGCCCCGTCGAGATGACCGTGGACGGCGCGCCCCTGACGGGCATCGCCCCACGTCACCGGGCTGTGCTGGCCTACCTCCTGCTCAACGCCGGCCGGGTGATCAGCATCGAGCGGCTGATCGACGCGATGTGGGGCTACGACCCTCCCGACACCGCACGATCGCAGATCCATGCCTCGATCACCGCGATCCGCAAGGTGCTGCGCGGCGCCGGAGCCGTACGGCTCCTGGAGACGCGTGCCGGCGGCTACGTCGCGCAGCCCGAGCCCGGGCAGCTCGACGCGCAGGAGTTCACCGAGCTGGTGGCCGCCGGTGAGCTGCGCGAAGCCCTGGATCTGTGGCGTGGCGAGGCGCTGGAGGACGTGCACGCGCACTACGTCGGCGGCGTCCGGGAGCTCTGGAACGACCGGCGGCTGTCGGCGTACGAGCGCCTGGTGGAGGCCGAGCTGGCCGCCGGGCGGCACGGTGAGCTGCTCGACGAGCTGGCCGCCCAGGTGACCGCCAACCCGCTGCGCGAGAAGCTCAACGGCCACCTCGTCCTGGCCCTGCACCGGGCGGGGCGGCAGGCCGACGCCCTGGCCGCGGCGCGTGCGTACCGTGCGGTCCTCGCGGACGAACAGGGGCTCGACCCCGGGCGCGCCTTCACCGAGCTGGAGCGGGCGGTCCTGGCGGACGATCCGGCCCTGCGCCTGGCGGACGCGGCGCCAGTGGTCTCCGGCCCGCCGCGTCGCTCCACCTTCCTGCCCTACGACATTCCCGATTTCTCCGGACGGGCGGCCGAGCTGGAGCGGCTCGTGGGCGAGTACCACGGGCCGGCGGTCGTCACGATCGACGGCATGGCCGGGATCGGCAAGACGGCGCTCGCCGTCCACGCGGCCCACCGGCTGGCCCCCCGCTATCCGGACGGCCGGCTCTTCATCGACCTGCAAGCCCACACCGCGGGCCGGGAGCCGATCGACGCCGCCGCCGCGCTGGAGGCCCTGCTCCGTCAGCTCGGGGTGCCCGCCGACCGCATCCCGGTCACCCTGGCCGAGCGCGGCGCCCTGTGGCGGGCCGAGCTGGCCGGCCGCCGCGTGCTCGCCGTACTGGACAACGCCTTCGACGCCGAGCACGTGCGCCCCCTGCTGCCGGGGCACTCCGACACCCTCGTCCTGGTCACCAGCAGGCGGCGGCTCGTGGACCTGGACGGCGCCCGCGCGCTGTCGGTCGATCCGCTGGGCGAGGAGGACGCCGCCGAGCTGTTCGAGCGGATCGTGGGCGAACGCGCGCACCGCGAGCCGGACGCCGTACGCGAGGTGCTGCGGATGTGCGGGCACCTCCCGCTCGCCATCCGGATCTCGGCCGCCCGCCTCCAGCACCGCCCGCGCTGGACCGTGTCCTACCTGGCCGGCCGGCTGCGGGACCATCGCCGGCTCCTGGACGGGGTGTCGGCGGCCTTCGCCCTCTCCTACGAGCATCTGCACGAGGCCGAGCAGCGCATGTTCCGCCTGCTCGGGCTGGCGCCCGGCCGCGACATCGACGCGCACGGCGCGGCCGCGCTGGCGGGGATCTCGCACGACGAAGCGGAGGAACTTCTCGAAGGACTCCTCGACGCCCACATGCTCCTGCAGCTCGAACCGGGCCGATACACCTTCCACGACCTGCTCCGCGAGCACGCCCGTTCGATCGCCGAGGACGACGGCGCGGTCATGCGGCTGCTCGCCTACTACCTGCACCGTTCCCGCGCGGCCATGGACCGGCTCTTCCCCGACAGCGTCGCCCAGCGGGAGGGCATCCCCCAGCCGGCCGCCCCGATCCCGCCCGTCCGCGACGCCGCGGAGGCGATCGAGTGGCTCGACGCCGAGCGCTCCAACATCATCGCGACCGCCGTCCACGGGCCCGAGATCTGCCTGGGCATGCTGGCTCTGGCGATGCGCCCCTACCTGGACCGGCAGGCGCACCACGACGACGCGCTCACGCTGCACACCCTGGCGCTCCAGCGCAGCCGCAAGCTCGGCGACCGCGAGGTCCAAGGGCGGGCGCTCACCGACCTGGCGTGGACGTACTGGCGGCTCGGCGAGTACGAGCGAGCGGAGGAGCACGCCCGCCAGGCCCTCGACGCGTGCGAGGACGCCGGCGAACGGGCTCGGGCGCTGCTCACCCTGGGCAACGTGGCGCTGCGCCGGCGGCAGGACGCGCAGGCGGAGCAGTACCTCAAGCAGGCACTCGACCTCACCCGGATCGGCATCGACACCTGGGGCGAGGCCCACGTGCTCGGCATCCTCGCCCTCGTCCTCGACCGGGCCGGCCGTCCCGAGGAGGCCCGGCGCCATCTCGACCTGGCACTGGCGCTGCACCGCAAGGTCGGCAACCCGGCCGGAGAGGCGATGATCCTCGACCACCTGGGCGTCGTCCTCCGGCACCAGGGCGAGCCCGCCCAGGCACGCGCCCGCCACGAGCAGGCCGCGGCGCTCTACCGCAGGCTCGGCAACGCCGCCGACGAGGCGGCCGCGCTCAACGGGCTGGCCGAGGCGGCGGGCGACCCGGCTCGGGCGGTCGAGGAGCACACGGCCGCGCTCGCGCTCGCCGACCTGACCCGCAACCGGCCGGAGCAGGCGCGCGCTCACGACGGGCTGGCGCGCGCCCACCTCGCGCTCGGGCAGTCGGAGCAGGCCCGCGAGCACGGGCGGCTGGCTCTCGCCCTTTACGGGGAGCTCGGCGTTCCGGAGGCCGAGGAGGTCCGCACCTTCCTGGAACATGAGGGGATGGTCACCTCTTAACGCCCGGGAACGGTCATTCCACCTCGTCGTGACCCCGCCATCCCGCAACACGTCACCACGGCCGTGCCGGCGGATGCCACTTCGTGCGACTACTGCTCGGTCAGAAGGAGTACGGGCCGAAGCGGCCCCAGGCGACGAAGGCCGCCAGGGCGAACAGCACCGCGTTGACGATCACGTGCGAGGGCTCGTTGCGCCGGAGGTGTGTGACCGCCGCGCCGATCATGGTGATCGCCAGGCCGGTGGCGGCCAGCGGGGTAAGCACGACGGCTGTGCCGGTGGCCGCGGGCAGGACCAGGCCGATGGCGGCGGCCGCTTCCAGCGCGCCGATGACCTTGACCGCGGTGCCGGAGAAGTCCTCGACCCAGTGCATGTGACTGATCAGGTCCTTGCGCGGTTGGACGAGCTTGGTGATGCCCGCGATGGCGAAGGCCAGCGCGAGGAGGGCCTGCACGATCCACAGTGCGATGTTCATGGTGTCCGCCGTGATTCCTCGGGGTTGCAGCGAAGAAGCGAAGGGGAGCCTTCGCTTATGTGCCGCTAACCGTAGCAGAACCGCAGGAACCCCTGCACTTCGTAGAATGTCGGCCATGGCGGGAAGCGGGGGGTTGCGGAAGGACGCGGAGCGGAACCGGGCGCGCATCGTCGCGGCGGCCCGGGAGGTCTTCTCGGATCGGGGGCTGGAGGCCCCGCTGGAGGAGATCGCCAGGCGGGCGGGGGTGAACATCGCGACCCTCTACCGGCGCTTCCCCGACCGGGCGGCGCTGGTCGAGGCGATCCTGACCGAGAAGATGACGGCCTTCGCCGAGGCCGCCGAGCGCGCGCTGGCCGCCGAGGACCCGTGGGAGGGGTTCAGCGCGTGCGTGGAGGACATCTGCGCGATGCAGGCGGCCGACCAGGGCGTCACGGAGGCGTTCACCACCTGCTTCCCCAGCTCGGCGGGGCTGGAGGAGCCACGGGCCAGGGCGCTGGGCGCGCTCGGCGCGCTGGTCGCGCGGGCGCGTGACGCGGGCGCCCTGCGTGCCGACTTCACCGTGCAGGACCTGCTGCTGTTCCTGATGGCCAACGCCGGCGTCCTGCGCGCGACGAGGGACGCCGCGCCGGACGCGTGGCGGCGGCTGGTCGGCTTCCTGCTGTCCGCCTGCCGTGCCGAGGCCGCCGGTACGCTGCTCCCGCCCGCACCGACGGCCGACGAACTGCACCAGGCCATGCTGGCCGTACACCCCTTCAAGTGAGGGCGTGCCACGGCCCGCGGCCCGGTCTCCCCGGGCTACTTCACGGCCGCCGCCTCCTCCTGGGCCAGCCGCTCCGCGCCGGACAGGGTGCTGAGCGGCTTCTCCTTGATGAACAGCACGGCCACCAGCGCGAGCGCGGTCAGCGGCACGCCGATCAGGAACAGCTCGGCGGTGGCGGTGGCGTACACGTCCTGGACGACGCGGACCACCGGGGCGGGCAGCTTGGAGATGTCGGGGACGGAGTGGGGGTCCGCGCCCGATCCGCCCGCGGCCATCGGGCCGAGCCTTTCCCCCATCAGCGAGGTGATCCGGTTGGCGAGCACCGCGCCCAGGGCGCTGACGCCGACCGCGCCGCCCATGCTGCGGAAGAAGGTCAGCGTCGAGGTGGTGGCGCCCAGGTCGTGCGCGGGCACGTCGTTCTGCGCGGCGAGCACGAGGTTCTGCATCAGCACGCCGACGCCGATGCCGAGCACCGCCATGTACACCGACAGCAGGAGCGTGCTGGTCCGCCCGTCGATGGTGGACAGCAGGCCCATCCCGGCGAGCATGACGACGCCGCCGGCCACCAGGAAGCCCTTCCAGCGGCCCCACTTGGTGATGAGCTGGCCGGCGACGGTGGAGGAGATCAGCAGGCCGAAGACCATCGGCAGGCTCATCAGGCCCGCGATCGTCGGCGACTTGCCGAGCGCCACCTGGAAGTACTGCGACAGGAACACCGTGCCGCCGAACATCGCGACACCGACCAGCACGCTGGCCACGGTGGCGAGGGTGACCGTGCGGTTCCTGAACAGGGACAGCGGGATGATCGGCTCCGCGGCCCGCGACTCCACCCAGAGGGCCAGCGCCAGGACGGCCAGGCCGCCGCCCACCAGGCCCGCCGTCCACCAGGACGCCCACGCGAACTGGTGGCCGGCCAGCGAGGACCACACCAGCAGCGTGCAGACGCCCAGCGTGATCAGGAAGGCGCCCAGATAGTCGACCTTGACCTCCTTGCGTGTCACCGGCAGGTCGAGCGTGCGCTGCAGCAGGATGATGGCGGCGATCGTGAACGGCACGCCGATCAGGAAGCACCAGCGCCAGCCGAGCCACGAGGTGTCCACGAGCAGGCCGCCGATGAGCGGCCCCGCGACGGTGCCGACGCCGAACACGGCGCCGAAGATGCCGGCGTAACGGCCGAGCTCGCGCGGCGGGATCATGGCCGCCATCACGATCATGGCGAGCGCGCTCATGCCGCCCGCGCCGACACCCTGCACGACCCGGCTGACGATGAGGATCTCCACGTTCGGGGTGAGACCCGCGATCAGTGAGCCCACCACGAACAGGCCCAGCGAGAGCTGGATCAGCAGCTTCTTGCTGTAGAGGTCGGCCAGCTTGCCCCAGAGCGGCACGGTGGCCGTCATGGCCAGCAGCTCCGAGGTGACGATCCAGGTGTAGACGGTCTGCGAACCGTTCAGGTCGGTGATGATGCGCGGCAGGGCGTTGGCCACGACGGTCGAGGCCAGGATGGACACGAACATGCCCACCATCAGCCCGGACAGTGCTTGCAGCACCTTCCGGCGGGAGGTGGGGCCGGGAGGCGCAGCCGGGGGTTCGGGCTGCACGCTGGTGGTGGTCATTCTTCCTCTATCTCTTGGGCAGAAACAGGTGTCTCTTGGGCAGAAACAGGTGTCTCTTGGGCAGGGTCAGAGCTCGGTCGTCTGGAACGAGACGTCCGAAACATTCCGGCGAGCGCCGGTGGTTCGGGGGACCGTCAGTGAGCGGAGGGCCCGGGGTCGGGCAGCCCGGCGGCCAGCCGGGAGAAGGCGTCGTCGAGCAGATCGGTCAGCATCGGCTCGCCGCCCGCGGCGCTCCAGCGCATCAGCGCGACGCGGAAGGCCGTCATGGCCATGGCGGTGACGAGCTGGGCATGGCTCTCCGCGGCCGGACCGGCGCCGAGGCGCTCGACGACGGCGGCCGTCAGGGAGCGCTCGGCCTTGGTCCCGCCGGCGACGAGGCGCGGCAGCAGCGACGGATTCTGCTCGAACACCTTCAGGCGGAGCAGCCACTGCTCGCGCTGCCCCTGGACGCGCTCGGCCTCCTCGCGCAGCACCAGGCGCAACGCCTCAAGCGCGGGCGCGGCGGCGGGTACGGCCGCCAGCCTGGCCCGCAGATCGGTCTCGCCCCCCGGGTCCTCCCCCATGAGGGCGTCCTCCTTGGACGGGAAGTAGTTGAAGAACGTGCGGGAGGAGACGTCCACCGCTTCGGCGATGTCCTCGACGGTGACGCCGGCGAGGCCGCGCTCGGCGACCAGCCTGAGGGCGGCGCGCTCCAGCGCCGCACGGGTTTCGAGCTTCTTCCGGTCTCTCCGGCCGAGCTCGTCACTGCGGTCCACGGAGGGCACAACGTACGAGGTGGGGCAAAAATTTCAGACTATGCAATCTTTTAGAGCGCGAAGTGCGGAACCGTGGCCGCCACGACCACGGTCCGGCCACGTCAGTCCAGGCAGAACTCGTTGCCCTCGGGGTCGGTCATCACGATGAAGCCGGCGCTCAGCGGGGGAGCGGGCTCGTAGCGACGTACCCGCGTCGCTCCCAAGGCCACCAGCCGGTCGCACTCGGCCTCCAGCGCCGCCATCCGCTCCTCTCCCCGGAGGTCGGGAGCCACACGGACGTCGAGGTGGACGCGGTTCTTGGCGACCTTGCCCTCCGGCACCTGCTGGAAGAACAACCGCGGGCCGTGCCCGTCCGGGTCCTCGATGGCCGACCTCGTGTTGCGCTGCTCCTCAGGTACGCCGATCCCGGCGAGGAAGTCGTCCCAGGCGGCCAGCGGGTCGGCGTCCTCGGGCAGGTCGATCCCGGGCGGGCCGGGGTGGACGTATCCCAGCACCTCGCGCCAGAAGGACGACAGCGCCCGCGGGTCGTGGGCGTCGAAGGTGACCTGGATGTGGCGGCTCATCGGGTTGCTCCGTTCGCAATGGCCTTCGTGTGCAGGTGGACGCGCCGATGGTTCCAGCGGACCTCCATGCCGTCCACCCTGACACTCCTGGCGGACAGAATCGGTCCGCTATCTCTGGCAGGGTGGACGGCATGGACGTGGCGGGCGGTGACGGGCGCGGTACGACGGAGCGGGTGCTCACCCTGCTCGGGCTGTTGCAGCAGCGCCAGGTCTGGACCGGCCCCGAGCTCGCCGACCGGCTCGGCGTCACGCCGCGCACCGTACGGCGTGATGTCGAGCGGCTGCGCGCGCTCGGCTACCCGGTGCACGCCGTCCAGGGGGTCGGCGGCGGCTACCGGCTCGGCCCGGGACAGGACCTGCCGCCGCTGCTCCTCGACGACGAGGAGGCGATAGCCACCGTGGTCTCGCTGCTCGCCGGCGCCGGTGGCGGGGTCCCCGGCGCCGGCGACGCCGCGCTGCGGGCGCTGACCAAGCTCGACCGGGTGCTGCCCGCCCGGCTGCGGCACGAGGTGCGCGCGCTGTCCGGCTCGGTGGAGTCCTTCGGCGCGGGGCGTACGCCGATCGACCCCGAGGTGCTCATGACGCTGGCCAGAGCCTGCCGCGACGAGGTCGAGGCCGGCTTCGGCTACCCGTCCGGGAGCGAGGTGCGCCGGCGGCGGGTCGAGCCCTACCGCCTGGTCGCCTCCGACCGCCGCTGGTACCTCTTCGCCTACGACCTCGATCGCGACGACTGGCGCAGCTTCCGGGTGGACCGGATGACCGATGTGTCCGCACGGACCTGGCGCTTCCAGCCGCGTCCGGCGCCCGACGCGGCGACGTACGTCCAGGAGAGTGTGGCGAGCCGGGTCTATCCGCACCGGGCCCGCTTCCTCGTGCACGCGCCGGCCGGCACGGTGCGCGCGCAGATTCCGCCGTCGGCGGCCGTCGTGCGAGGGCGGGGGAGCGAGCGGTGCGAGGTGGTCAGTGGCGCTGACAGCCTGGACTTCGTGCTCATGCACGTGCTCCTGCTGGGGCACGACTTCGAGGTGCTCGACCCGCCGGAACTCAGGGGCCGCTGTCACGCCCTGGCGCAGAGGCTGCTGTCGGCCGGTTCGACGATCCCACCGCCGCCGGACGCGGAGGGGCCGTGAGCCGCATGCCGGGTCGGTCCGCACCCGTTCCGCGTCCGGATCCGGTACGCGACCCCTGGGCCCCCAGCGTTGACAGAGATCCCTGTATTACCTACCTTTTAAATAGGTAAAGGAGGAGGGGGATCATGAGCACGGCAATGGTGTTCGAACGTCCCGCCCTGGATCTTTCGCCGGGCCGGCTGCCCGCGGGATGCCCTGTGATCGTCCGCGGGATGGGTCCCGGGCTTCCCGGCCTGCTCGCGGAGCTGACCGAGGGGCGAGGCGGCAGGTTCGTCCGTGATCACGACGGTGAGACGGTCTATCTGCCCGGCGGCGGTGAGCCGCTGATCTACCTCGGTTCCGGACGCGGGGTGCCGTACCACGCCGCGATCGAGTACTCCCTGTGGGGCGACGGGGTGTCCGGGCCCAGGTTCGCCGCGCCCGAAGCGCTGCCGCGCGGCCCCGCGCACTTCCGGCGGCAGGTGTGGCCCCTGGTGGCCAAGGATCTCGCCTACGCCTACTACCGCGAGCTGCTCACCGCGCACCCTTCGCGGGCCCGGATGACCTGGGCCGAGTTCGAACGGGCCTACTCGGCGCAGGAGTGGGGGAGCGCGGCCATGCGGGCGCTGGTCAGGCGGGCGGTGCCGCGCTTCCCCGACCGGCTCGACCTGGACCGGCTCGATCGCCCGCTGGCCGGGATCAGGTTCGGCGACCACGCCGGCCTGCGGCGCTGGATGGTCGGCTACATCGGCGCCGACGTCGAACGGCGTGCCGACCCCGCCCACAGCGCCGACCTGGCCGTGGGGCACATGGCGCGCGCCGTGCGCGACGCACTGGCCGGGACACGCCATGCCGACCCGTGGCTGGACGGCTTCACGGCGTTCATGGCGGACGGCCCGCCCGGGGCGTGGCTTGAGGAGCTGCGGGCGCTGGCCCTCGCCGGGGTGGTGGTGTTCCTCGGCGCCGGCGTGCACGTACGCCAGGACGCGACGGGCGGGTGGCGGGCCGCGGGGCCGACGGTGCCCGGGGCGGTGCAGGCCCGCGCCCTGCTGGACGCCCGCGGCATCGTCGAGAAGCAGGAGGAGCACCGGTAGCCGCCGCCGCGTACGAGCGGATGAAGGCCGGCCGGCAGCGCGGGAAGATCGTGGTCAGGTCGTGGCGTCGGCGGGCCGGAGCGGGCGGACGGAATCGCGGACGATGATGTGGGTGCCGAGCAACACGTGTTGCGCCATGGCCATCTTGCCGGGGTCGCGTTGGAGCGCCAGGCGTACGGCGGTGCGGCCCAGTTCCTCGTGCGGAACGTGGACGGTCGTGAGGTCGATGTCGGCGGCGGGGGGCAGGTCGTCGAAGCCCACCATGGAGATGTCGTCGGGCACGCGGAGCCCGTGCTCGCGCAGCGCCTGGCGGGCGCCGGCGGCGATGAGGTCGTTGCCCGCGAAGACGGCGGTGAAGTCGGGCGGCCCGGCCTCCAGCCGCTGCCGGATCATCCGGTAGCCCTCGCTGCGCTCCATCGTCCCGTCGATTTCCAGGCCGGGGTCGTGGGGGACGCGGTGGTCGGCGAGGGCCCTGCGGTAGCCGGTGATGCGGCTGTCGGGGGTGGTGTAGCCGTCGCGGCGGCCGAGGAACAGGATGCGCCGGTGGCCGGCCGAGAGCAGGTGGCTGGTGATGGCGTAGGCGCCGCCGGTGTTGTCGTACTCGACGACCAGGGCGGGCACGTCGGGGCCGAGCGCCGGCCGGCCGCACAGGACGAGCTGCGAGCCGGCCGCGGCCAGGGCGCGGGCGTATTCGGTCATGCGCTGGCGGTAGGCCTCGTCGTTGACGACGTTGCCGACGAGGATCACGCATTCGGCGTGCTCCTGCCGCATGAGCTGGACCGTGGCCAGCTCGCGCTCGGGGTCGCCGCCGGTGGTGCCGACGATGCACAGCTTGCCTTCGAGCGCGGCCTGGGTCTGCACGCCTTGCGCCACGTGGGCGTAGTGGGGCGAGACGACCGAGTTGACGATGATGGCCACGCTGCGGCTGCTCGCCCCGGCCAGGCCGCGGGCGTTGGCGTTGGCCACGTAGTCCAGCTCGCGGACCGCGCGCATGACCTTGCTGCGGGTGGCGGGCGCGCTGGGGTAGGTGCCCGACAGGATCCGGGAGACCGTGGCGACGGACACGCCCGCGTGCGCGGCCACGTCGCGGATCGTCGCCGGCCGACGCCCCTCGCCGCCGCCCGCCGCACGCTGGGACATGCCACCTCCACCTGGCGGTGAAACATACTGGTAAACCGCTTACGCTGGTGATGCTTCCGCGTGGCCGCCACCGTGTCAAATCCTCGTCCGCGACCCCGCTCAGGGACGGCGATCCGCCCGAGCGATGTCCTGCGACGCGATCAATGGAAACGTATCCGACCCGCTGCCGGCCCCGCTGCGGGCCTTGCCGGTCGTGCAGCGATCTTCATCGGGTAAGCGGTTGCACAACCGGCCGCCTCATCGGTGCCACAGCCACGAGCGCGGGGTGCCGGACGAGCGGGCAGGGCCGCGCGGCGGCCGGCCTCACTGGGAGGCCGCGTACTCCTTGGCCAGTTCCTCGGCCCACTGGTCACCGCCGGCCTGCCGCCACTGCTTCACGATGTCCTGCCACGCCGACAGCGGCTTGCGGCCGAAGGCGATCGCGGCGATGCCGTCCCCCAGGATCTGGTTCATCTGGGCGCCCTTGCTCACCTGGGTGGCCGAGCGCAGGCCGTTGGCGGGATTGCCGACGCTGCCGGGCAGGCTCGCCTTCTGCCATTCGTGGACGGCCTTGGCGGTGTCCGGGTGGCCGGGCAGGTAGAGCACCGCCGGTGCGGCGCCGATGTAGCGGGTGGGGAGCGACAGGTTGCTCTCGGTCTCGAACAGGTCGGTGGTCTTGATGCCGTCCTCGTCCTTGGTGAAGTGCACGCCCTCGACGCCGTAGTTGGCCAGCTCGTACTCCTTCGTGCCGAAGGGGGCGCTGAGGTAGTCGCAGATGCGCAGGAGCAGCTTGATCCGCTCGGGGGCGGCCTTCTTGAAGGTCACGTAGCCGAACAGGCCGGCGCTCTGCCAGGGCGTGGCCTGCGGCCCGTACGGGTAGCCCATGTCGAGCTCGAACCTGTCGCCGATCTTGGCCAGGTTCGTGACGGACAGCGAGCCGAAGCCGTCCTGGATCGAGGCCACGGTGCCGTTGTAGAAGTGGCTCTGCATGTCGGTGGAGCTGACGGTGAGGCTGTCGGGGTAGACCGAGCGGGCCTCCACCAGCTTGCGCATGACGTCGAGCGCCTGCTCGAACTGTGGCGTGGTGATGGTGCTGACGAACCGGCCGTCCACGACCGACCAGGTGTTGGGGGCGCCGAGCGAGCCGGCGTGGTAGGTGATGCCGCCCAGGCCGCTGAACAGGGTCTTGAACCAGCCGAGGCCCCACTTGCGGTCGCCGCTGAGCTCCCGCATCGCGTCGAGGTACTGCTCGGTCGTCCAGTTCTTGGGGATGCCCGCCTCGTCCATGAGGGTGCGGTTGACGAACAGGCTGTTGGCCGGGGTGGGCCGCTCCAGCGGGACGCCGTAGATCCTGCCGCCGATCCGGCCCATGCCCTTCCAGGCGTAGGTCGGGATGTTGGCCAGGTTCGGGTACTGCTTGACGGCGTCGCCCGCCAGGTGGTCCGACAGGTCCGCGCACTGCGCCTGGATGAACTCCAGGGAGTGCGGCAGCGCGAGGTTGGTGAACATGATGATGTCCGGCAGGTCGCTGCCCGAGGCCATCAGCGTGGTCATCTTCTGGCCGTACTCGGGGTCGGGCACCACGGTGATCTGGAGATCGACGTTCAACGCCTTGTTGATGGCCTGCCAGTACCTGTTCTGCGCGAGCGGCGCGGGCGGCGGCCCGAACGTCACCACCAGCGCGGTCACCTTGGAGCCGTCGCCCACGGTGTCGGTCACCGACTGCGTCAGGGTCTCGGGGTACTTGAGGTAGAGCGGCTGCACGCCGGGGGCGTCGCCGGGGGCGTCCGGCTTCGGCCCGGCGAAGGGCACGTACGCGGGCCAGGGCACGAGCTGCTTGCCGGCGTTGGACACACCGCCGGACGCCCCGCCGCCGCCCCCGCTTCCGCAGGCGCTGAGCAGCGGTGCCGCGGCCAGGCCGAGCGCGCCCGCGCCCGCCATCCTGAGCAGGCCGCGACGACTGATCGTATTGTCCATGACGAGATCCTTCTGGTGGGGGGGTGTTCAGGCCTTCAAGGCCCCGGTGAGGACGCCCTTGGCGAAGTAGCGCTGCAGGAACGGGTAGACGCACACGATGGGCAGCGTCGCCAGGATGACGACGGCCATCTGCACGGACTGCGGCGAGGCGGTCGCCATCTCGCCCGCGGTCTCCGACAGGGAGGCGCCGCCGGTGACGTACTGGCGCAGGACGGTGCCGATCGGCCACTTGGTCTGGTCGTTGAAGTAGATGATCGCCTCGAAGAACCGGTTCCAGTACGCGACCGCGTAGAACAGCCCGATCACCGCGATGACCGCCTTGGACAGCGGCAGCACGACCTTGCGCAGGATGGCCAGCTCGCCGGCGCCGTCCATACGCGCGGCGTCGAGCAGCTCCTGCGGGATGGACTGGAAGAAACCGCGCATCACGACCAGGTTGAACACGTTGATCAGGAACGGCAGGATCAGCGCGGCGTACTGGTCGACCAGGCCGGTGCTCTGCACGACCAGGAACAGCGGCACCATCCCCGGCGGGAACAGGAAGGTGAACAGCACCAGCAGCAGCATCGGCTTGCCGCCGTAGACCTTCGGCCTGCTCAGCGTGTACGCCAGCCCGATGGTGCACACCAGGCTCAGCGCGGTGCCGATCACCGTGACCCCGGCGCTGACCATCAGCGCCCGGGTGATGATGCCGCCTTGCAGGATGTCGGCGTAGGCGTCGAAGGAGAACCGCTCCGGCCAGATCACCCAGCCGCCGTTGGCGATGACGTTCTCCGGGGCGGCCAGGCTGGTGGCCAGCACCGTCCACAGCGGGAAGATCACCAGCAGGACGACGACGGTCAGCGCCGCGGCCTTGACCACGCGCACGGCGGGGCTGGGGCGGCCCATCCAGGCCGGTGCACCGGTGACGCTCATGCCTTGTAAACCCCCTGCTCGCCGAGCCGGTGTGCGACCTTGTTGGCGGTGTAGATGAGGATGACGCCGATCACGCCCTTGAACAGCCCGACCGCGGCGGCGTACCCGAAGTCGCCGCCGGCGAAGCCGGTGTAGTAGACGAAGGTGTCCAGCACCTCGCCCACCTCGGGGCCGACCGACTGGCGCTGCAGGAAGAACTGCTCGAACCCGATCGACAGGAACTCGCCCAGCCGCAGCACCAGCAGCAGCACGATGACGGGCCTGATGGCGGGGAGCGTCACGTGCCACAGCCGGCGGCCCCACCCGGCGCCGTCGATGGCGGCGGCCTCGTACTGCTGCTCGTCCACCTGCGACAGCGCCGCCAGGAAGATGATGGTGGCCCAGCCGCACTCCTTCCAGATGAGCTGGGCGACCACCAGCGGCCCGTACGCGCCGGGGTTGCCGATGATCGAGATGCTGCCCGCGCCCAGGTCCGACAGCCAGCCGTTGACCACGCCCGCCCCGCCGAGCATCTGCTGGAAGAGCGCGATGACGATCACCCAGGACAGGAAGTGCGGCAGGTAGACCACGCTCTGCACGAACTTCCTGACCGTGTCGCCCACGATGCTGTGCAGCAGCAGCGCCAGGGCGAGCGGGGCGGGGAAGAAGAACACCAGTTGCAGCGTGGCGATGAACAGCGTGTTCGCGACCGCGTTCCAGAACTCCGGGTCGCCGAACATGCGCTCGAAGTGCGCCAGGCCGACCCACTCGCTGCCCGAGACGCCGAGGAACGGGATGTAGTTCTGGAAGGCCAGCACGTTGCCGAACAATGCGCCGTAGTGGAAGACCAGGAAGTACAGCAGGCCCGGCACCGCGATGACCAGCAGCACGCGGTCGGCCCGGATGCGGCCCAGTGGGCCCATGCGGGTCGCCGGGGTCGGTGTCTTCTCCATCGGCGGGCTGGTCGCTCCAGCGCCGCTGCGGACCCGCGTCATGCTCACGTGCTACGCCTCTCTCGCGGTGCCGAGCCCGAAACAGAATGTTCATCAAGATAAAACGCTTACATGACCTCGTCAATAGTCAGGATCTGGCTACTTGCCGCTACCGGTCCAGATCAAGGCCGGTGTGGTGCCGGGGCGGCTTCTCGTATAGTGAGCGTGATGCGGAACCGTTTACATCCGCCCGTCACTGATGGGAGTCCTCTTCGTGCCACGGCGACCCGTCGCAGTTTTCGCCATCGCCCCCTGGGCGTTCGGCGGCGTCTTCCCCGCCGACCTGCTCGCCCGGTTGCGGCAACTGGTCGACATCGACCCGACGACGACGTTCACCTCGTTCGACGGGCCCGCCGCTACCGCGGCCCTGGCCGAGGCGGAGATCCTGATCACCGGCTGGGGGTGTCCGCGCATCGACGCCGCCGTGCTGTCGGCCGCGCCGCGGCTGCGCGCGCTCGTGCACGCCGCAGGCACCGTCAAGGCCCACGTCGATCCCGTGGTGTTCGAGAGCGGAGTCGTCGTGTCGTCCGCCGCCGAGGCCAACGCCGTCCCGGTCGCCGACTACACCATCGCCATGCTCGTCCTCGGCGCCAAACAGGTGTTCAGCCGCGCCCGCCGCTACGCCGCCGCCACCGCCGGCACGCCCCCCGACTGGCTGGCGGGCGACGGCACCGGCCTGCACCACTGCACGGTCGGCGTGGTCGGCGCCTCCCGCATCGGCCGCCATGTCCTGCGTCGGCTGCGGCGGTTCGACGTCGAGGTCCTGCTCTACGACCCGTACGTGAACGCCGCCGAAGCCGCCCGGCTCGGCGCCGAGCCTGTCGGCCTCGACGACCTGTGCCGCCGCAGCCACCTCGTCACCGTGCACGCCCCCGCCCTGCCCGAGACCCGCCACATGCTCGACGCCCGCCGCCTGGACCTGCTCCCCGAGAACGCCGTCGTCGTCAACACCGCCCGCGGATCGCTGATCGACACCCAGGCGCTCACCCGCGCCTGCGCCACCGGCCGCATCTCCGCCATCCTCGACGTCACCGACCCCGAGCCGCTGCCCCCCGGCCACCCGCTCCTCGCCATGCCCAACGTCCTGGTCACCCCCCACCTGGCCGGCGCGCAGGGCCGCGAGCTGCGCCGCCTCGGCGATTTCGCCGTCGCGGAGGTGGATCGCCTGCTCAACGGCGCACCACTGGTCGGCCGCGTCGAGCCGGAGCACCTCCCGCACATCGCCTGATCAGGTCGTCCTCGGCGGAGCTCCGGCCGGAGGCGCGCCGGAAGCCGCTCACACCTACCCGCGGCACGTCCTGACCGGAGTCCTCAGCCTGCCGCCGCCCGGTAGGGGCGGAAGAACGCGCGTAGCTCCTCGGCGTAGAGCTCGGGCTCCTCGAACGGCGCGAAGTGGCCGCCGCGTGCGGGTTCGGCAACGT
Source organism: Thermocatellispora tengchongensis (assembly GCF_014202315.1). Classification (GTDB taxonomy): domain Bacteria; phylum Actinomycetota; class Actinomycetes; order Streptosporangiales; family Streptosporangiaceae; genus Thermocatellispora; species Thermocatellispora tengchongensis. The sequence goes on from NZ_JACHGN010000044.1 coordinate 24,655, forward strand.
ACACGACGTTCGTGGTGCGTTCGAGCCACGCCCGCGGCGGGCGGACGACGTCGCCCTGGAAGAGGGAGAAACCGGACGGGACCTCGACCCGGCGGGCGTGCTGCGCGGGTGGGATCGCGGCGTTCGCGTGGTACATGCGCATCGACGAGCCGATGGTCCCGGTCAGCCAGTAGAGCGTGACGTTCGTGAGGATCTCGTCCTTGGTGAAGCGCCGTTCGACGTCTCCGTCGCAGTCGCTCCACGCCCGGAGCTTCTCGACGATCCACGCGGCGAGCCCGGCCGGCGAGTCGGTGAGCCCGAAGGCGGCGGTCTGGGGCTTGGTGCGGTGCATGGCGGCGTACGCGCCCTCGGCCGCGCCCCAGGCCGCGACGCGCTCGAACCAGGCGCGCTCTTCGGGGGTGAGATCGGCCGGGTCGCCGGTGAAGACGGGCAGGCCCGCGTCGGTGCGGTGGACGGCCACGACCCGGCCGGGGTGGTCGAGGCCGAGGTAGCGGGTCACATGGCTGCCCAGGTCCCCGCCCGCCGCGCCGAACCGCGAGTAGCCGAGGACGCTCATGAGCTCGGCCCACAGGCCGGCGACGGCGATGGAGTCGAGCGGCGGGCCGGTGGGGCGGTCGGAGTACCCGTAGCCCGGTATGTCGGGCACGACCACGTCGAACGCGTCGGCGGGGTCGGCGCCGTGCGCGCCGGGATCGGTGAGGAGCGGGATGACCTTGGTGTAGCGCCAGAAGGAGTCGGGCCAGCCGTGGCTGAGGACCAGCGGCAGGACGGGCCCGGCCGGCGCGGCGGCCCGGGCGTGCACGAAGTGGATCCCGAGGCCGCCGATCCGGGCCCGGAAGCGGGGGAGCCGGGCCAGCGCCGCCTCCTGCGCCGGCCAGTCGAACCCGTCGGCCCAGTAGGCGACCAGCTCGCGCAGGTAGGCGAGGTCGGTCCCGAGAGACCACCCGGCCTCCTCGGGCGCGTCGGGCCAGCGGGTCGCGCGCAGCCGCGCGCGGAGGTCGTCGAGCGCCGCGGGCTCGGTCCGCGGGGTGAACGGCTCAAGGCGGGGCGGCGCGTCCGGCATGGCACTCACCCTACACGCGGCGCCCGGGCGGCCCGCCGCCGGTCAGACCCGTTCCAGGATCACGACCGGGATCTGCCTGCGGCTTCTGGCCTCGTAGGTACGGTAGACGGGGGCCAGCGCGGTCATCTTCCGCCACAGGCGGTCGCGTTCGGGGCCCTCGGCCGTACGCGCGCGGGCGCGGAACCGCTCGGCGAGGATCTGCACCCCCACGCCCGGATTGGCCACGACATTGAGGTACCAGTCCGGATGGGTGTGGGTGACGGCCGATCCGGAGGCGACCAGGATGTAGCGGCCGTCGTCCTCGCCGAAGAACAGGCCCGTGCGCAGCCACCGGCCCGACCTGCGGCCTTTGACGGTCAGGATCAGGTTGGTCATGCCTCACCTGGAAGGGCACGCCGCCGCCACGGCCACCGCCGACCCCCGGGCCATCGCCCTCGCGCTGGAGGGGAGCGCCGGGGCCCGCGCGCTGGCCGGGCACCACGCCCACGCCGAGTGAGCCCGTGATCGGGGCTCTACGTGGTGGCAGGCCGGGCGGCGCTCGTGGCGTCCTCCCCGGGCCAGCCCAGCAGGCGCGCGCCGAGGGCCGCCGTCTCGACCGCATGCCGCTGGATCGGGTTGCTCAGGTCGTATCCGGTGAGCCGCCGGACCCGCTCCAGGCGGTACGTCACCGTACGCACGCCGATGTGCAGGCGTTTCGCCGTCAGTGTGGCGACACCCCCGGTGGCGAAGTAGGCCAGCAGCGTTTCGAGCAGAACCCCGGGGCCGCCCCTGGACGCCCGCAGGGGGCCGAGCACGGACTCGACCAGTTCGGTGATCGCCGCGTTGTCCCTCAGGAGCACTTGCAGGACGAGCAGGTCCGCGGCGTACAGCACCCGCTCGGGCAGTTCCAGGCGGCGCGCGAACGACACCACGCCGCGCGCTTCCTCGAAGGAGCGGACGACACCACCGGGACCGGGATGGGCACGCCCCACGCCGATCCGGAGGGACCGCTCCCCGGCCATCACCTCCTCGGCAAGGGCGGCGAATGCCTCACCCACGCCTTGCACGTGACCGGAGGCCAGGCAGACCAGCACGCCGTCCTTCGTCGCGACCAGGATCTCGCGGGCGCCGAAGCGGGACGACAGACCCGCCTCCACGTGCCGGGCGACCGGGCCGCCATCGTAGAAGGGCTGATCCGCCTCGGCGACGGCCACGAGGTGGGCGCCGGCGAGCCGAAGCCCGAAGCGCTGCGCCCGCTCCGCGAGCGTGCCCAGATCGCCCCGCCCATGAAGCAGGTCGTCGATGAACTCCCGGCGCAGCGCCTCCTCGCGGCGGATCATCAGACGCTGGGCCGCCTCGTATCCCTCCACCAGCGCCGCGACCGAACGGTCGGCGGCTCGGAACACCGCCTCCCCGACGGAGCGGACGTCTTCCGCGCGCCTGCCCCGGACGACCCCGGGCAGGGCCGGCCAGGCCAGCCAGGTGGCGCTGAGGTGCACGTCGATGATCGCTCGCAACGGCACGCCGTCCCGTGCCGCCGCCTCGCCGCACTCCCGCATCCGCGACAGCGCCGCCGCGTCCAGACCCCGCCCGGTCATGCTGACCTCGGCCAGGAGGGGGAGGTATTCCCGCAGCCACAGGGAAGGCACGCCCCCGGCGTCCGCACTGGCGCGGGCCGCTATCCCCGCCAGGTCAAGGCCGTGGGCGGACTCGGCGGCTCGGCGCGAATGCTCTGCGTCCCAGTGATCCGTCATGCTTCCAGGTTCGCCGCCACGCACGTGCCCCGGCAAGAAGAAAGCAGATATACACCGACAAATCGGACTCCTGGTTACCGGCCATCGGCAATCGAGGCACCGGGCAGGTCCTGCCGCGCGTCGTCCCCGGGCCGAAGACGGCCCGCGGCGGCCTGGTAGACGTCCGGAACGGTGTCCCCGTCCCGATCCGCGGTCTCGGCCTCGTCGAGGCGCCGGTGGACACGATCGCGCAGCCGCAGGATCACCCCCGCCAGCAGCGCCGCGACCACGGAACCGGCCAGCACGCCCAGCGTGACCTAGCCGCCCCGGTCGCTCCCGGCGTCGAAGGCGAGCTCCCCGATGAGCAGGGACACCGTGAACCCGATGCCGGCCAGGATCGGCAGGCCCAGCACGTCGATCCAGTTCAGTCCCTCATCGAGGTGAGCACGCGTGAACCGGGCCACCAGCCAGGTGGCGGCCATGATCCCGACGACCAGGCCGGCGACGACGCCCACGGCGACCGGATCGGTCATGGCCGCGGCGGCGCCGCTCGGCCCGCCCACCTGCACACCGGCCGCGAGAAACGCGAAAAGGGGCGCCGGTGCGAGGCGCAGACGCAACGACACCGGGCCGACGGTGAACGTCCGAATCGCCTTGTACGTGCTTGACCAGGGGGAGTTCGCCCACACCATCGCCAGCGCCGCGCCGCCCAGCAGCAGGGCGCGACGCGGCGGGCCTCGGCCCAGGAGCCGCGGCCGAACAGGCGAGACGCACGACGCCGGGCGTCATACCGGCGAGCGGGCAATGTGAGGCCCCGTGGCCGGTGACGTCGCCCGGCGTCAGAACGTCTGGACCAGGCGGAACCGGTGGCCGAAGGGGTCGCGGAACATGGCGTCGATCCCGTACGGGCGCTCTTCCGGCTCCTCGATGAACTCGACTCCCACGCTCTTGAGCTCCTCGTACGCCGCCCGGCAGTCCGTCGTGGACAGGTGGAACCCGCCGCTCATCCCCTTGGCCACCAGTTCGAGCAGTTGCTCGCCGCTGCCGTCGTCCACCACCGGAGGCCGCGGGACGTTGAGGATGAACGAGACATCCGGTTGCCCGGGCGGGCCGATGGTCAGCCACCGGTAGCCGCCCATCTCGGGCATCGTGACGTCCTCGCGGACCTCCATGCCGAGCTTGGCGGTGTAGAACGCCAGTGCCTCGTCCTGGTCGGGCACCCACAGGTTGGCGTGCGTGAGCCGCAGGCGCATCGCTCAAGCCCTCCCCTTGGCACTCGCCGGACGTCCCCAGGCGCGCAGGACGCAACCGGGAACGCGAGCCCGGTGGAGGGCCGGCGAATACCTCGCCCGGTACGCCGTCGGCGACATGCCGAACGTCCGCCCGAAGCTCGTCGTGAACGCGCCGACGCTCCGCAGTCCCACGTGCGCGCAGATGTCGGTGACCGTCCGGTCGGTGGTCAGCAGCAGCGCCGCGGCCCGCTCCATCCGGCGGGTCAGCAGATATCGGTGCGGCGTTTCCCCGAAAGCCCGGCGGAACTCGCGGCTGAAATGAGCCTGCGACATGTACACGGCCCTGGCGATGTCCGCCACGCCCAGTGGCTCGGCATATCGGCTGTCCATCAGATCCTTGGCGCGCAGCAGACGCCTCTCCGTCGGGACGCTCCCCATGCGGGCAAGTATCGCGATGCGGCTGTCTTGCCCGCTACCCGGCCGTGTACGTCAGCGCCACGACGCCCGTGCCGAACGTCCGGCAGTCCAGGAGCCTGAGCGGAAGCTCGCCGAATCCGCCATCGAACAGCCGCCGGCCGCTGCCGACGACGATCGGGTTGACCAGGAGGCCGAGCTCGTCCACCAGCCCGGCGCGCAGCAGCGATCTGACCAGGGTGGGGCTGCCCGTGCTGAGGATGTCCGGTCCCTCGCCGTGCTTGAGCTTGGCCAGCTCGGCCACGGCATCGCCCTGGATGAGCGTGGAGTTCTCCCACTCGGCCTTCTCCAGGGTGGTGGACGCGACGAGCTTGGGCGTCTTGTTCATGGCGTCGGCCATCGGGTTGTCCGCCTGCGTCTGATGCGGCCAGAACGCCGCGAACCGCTCGTAGGTGTTGCGCCCCAGCAGCATGGCGCCGACCCCGGCGCGACGCCTGGCGAGCTCGGCGCCGACCTCGTGGTTGAAATAAGGGGTCTGCCATTTCTCCGGAGACTCGACCACGCCGTCCACGGAAATGAAGAGACCGCAAATGATTTTACGCATGATTTCTCCGCTGAAAACGGTTCGTCCCGATCCGGAATGAGGTTTCCATCGGGCGTTGCCGCATGTCAACGGCCTGACCTTCTCGAAAACTGCTCTGTTCGCGGCACCCGGCGAATGCTCCGGCAGCACCGGTGGACGGCGCCGGAGCCGCGCTGTGCTCACGCGGCCTGGCCGACACACCGCTACCGGAGCGGGCCGGGATGCGCGATCGGTGGGTCAGCGGAAGGTGCGCAGCCGCAGGCTGTTGCTGACCACGAACACGCTGGAGAACGCCATCGCGGCTCCGGCGATCATCGGGTTGAGCAGGCCCATCGCGGCCAGCGGCAGGGCGGCGACGTTGTAGGCGAAGGCCCAGAACAGGTTGCCCTTGATCGTGCGCAGTGTGCGGCGTGACAGGCGGATCGCGTCGGCGGCCACGCGCAGGTCGCCGCGTACCAGGGTGAGGTCGGACGCCTGAATGGCGGCGTCGGTGCCGGTGCCCATGGCCAGGCCCAGATCGGCCTGGGCCAGCGCGGCGGCGTCGTTCACGCCGTCGCCGACCATGGCCACGCTGCGGCCCTCGGCCTGCAGCCGCTTGACCACATCGACCTTGTCGGCGGGCAGCACCTCGGCGATCACCTCGTCGATGCCGACCTCGGCCGCCACGGCCTCGGCGACCGCCCGGTTGTCGCCGGTGAGCAGCACCGGGGTGAGCCCCAGCGCCCGCAGCCGGCGGATCGCCTCGGCCGAGGTGGGCTTGACCACGTCCGCGACCACCAGGACCGCGCGTGCCTTGCCGTCCCAGCCGACCGCGACGGCCGTACGCCCTGCCGCCTGCGCCGCCTCCAGGGCGCGCTCCAGATCGACCGGCAGATACTGGGACCACTCGGCGAGCAGCCTGGGCCGGCCGACCAGGACCGCGTGCCCGTCCACGATGCCCTGCACGCCGAGCCCTTCGACGTTGGCGAAGTCCTCGGGCGTCGGCAGGTCGCCGGCCCGCTCGGCGGCGGCGCGGGCGATGGCCTGGGCGATGGGGTGCTCGGAGGCGTGCTCCAGGGCTCCGGCCAGGCGCAGCACCTCATCGGCGTCCTCGCCCTCGGCCACGTGCGTGGCGACCAGGGTCATCCCGCCCTCGGTGACGGTGCCGGTCTTGTCCAGCACCACGGTGTCCACCCGGCGGGTGGACTCCAGCGCCTCGGGCCCCTTGATCAGGATGCCGAGCTGCGCGCCCCGGCCGGTGCCGACCAGCAGCGCGGTCGGCGTGGCCAGGCCGAGCGCGCACGGGCAGGCGATGATCAGCACGGCCACGGCCGCGGTGAACGCCGCCGCCGCGCCCTCGCCGGAGCCCAGCCAGAAGCCGAGCGTGGC
>NZ_JACHGN010000045.1 GCF_014202315.1 Thermocatellispora tengchongensis
GGTTGGTGTGCGGCGGGGAGGTGGGGCCGGCTGAATGGCCGAAGGTCACCCGTAGGGCTGCGAAGCAGTTCAGCCGGCGCCACCGGAAGGGGCATGACGGCCGTTATTGCAGGGGAAGAACGGCCGTCGCGGTGCATTGCATCCTGCCCGAACGGGGGGTTTTCGTCTAGAGCATGGGCGCGCTTGGGCGTGCGGCCGGAGTGATGGCCTGGGGCGCGCTGGCGGCGAACACTTCCAGTAGGGCACTGACGGGAAGCGGGGCGGCTGGCGGGTAGCGCAGGCTCTTGGTGGAGTCGATCAGGTATGTGGTGCGCCGTCCGGTGCGGAACCGGGTGAGGTAGCCGTCTGCGGTGAGGTCGGCGACGATGTTTTGAGCGGTGCGCTCGGTGGTGCCCATGGTGGTGGCGAGATCACGGATGCGGATGTGTGGATCACGGTGGATCAGGATCAGGGCGCGGGCGTGACGGGTGAGGAAGGTCCACCCGGTGGGGTCGTGGTCACGCTCCATGATCACCCTTCGCGTCGGTGTGACGTCAGGATAACGCGGCACGTTTGAGGTGCGGCGAGTTAAGAGTGATCATGTGGGGCGGTCGTGGAGGGCGGCGGCGCGTCCATGGTCGGCGGGTGGGGGCTGGGTCGGCGACGGCTCCGGTCGGTGGGCGGCGGGGTTGCGCCCGTGCGGGCCGGGCGGCGCGGGCGGGACCGGCCCCCAGGCCGCATGCCCGGCCCGCTGGCCGATCCGGTTCGTGCGGGCGTCTCCCCGGCGTGCGGCGGCGCGGAGCGCCGTCGCCTTGATACCTATAAGAACAATTGGAAAACTGTAGGCGTGGCCTGTCGTCCTGGAATGACAGAAGGGCGGTAGGCAAAGGGCTATCATCGACGGTGTCCGCGAGCAGATCTGAGGGGATGGCCTTGCGGACGCGTAATACCCTTTACGCGACACATTGCGGGGTTCCGGCTGAGTTCTGCTGGTGTGTCGGTATGGGGTGGGGCGGAGTTGAGGATGGCGAAACCAGCCAGCTCCGCCCCTTTTGCATGTCTATGCCTGCTGACCTGCACGGGAAGCCCGGAAGTATGATGTAGATCGCCTGTGTCCGTTATTTGTACGGGACCGGCGTGACCTGCGGGACCGGGGCGGGGAAACTGCTGGTCGGCGCGATCCAATCGCGAACGATTTCATGCCTGGCAGGAATCGTCACGATTTCTGCACTTTACGGGCGGTCATGTACGGCCCGCTTTGCGTCGGCCCATGCGAACACTGGTCCTGCCTGTCCATCCGGGTGGGCGAGAGCAGCGCGAGCCTTCGCGCTGCCGGGTGGCGGGTCATCGCTCAGCGACGGCCCCGCCCCGGCTGGAACAGGCCGTCTCGCCCGCGGCGTGCGACGGGCAGCGAGGGCATCCCGCGCACCTTGTGGGAAGCCGTGTGACCCGCCAACCGGCGAAGTGACGCATTTGATGCGTCTGACGTATTCTATGCGTCTGACGCGTGCTCTACCGTTCTGTACCAACGAAACCGTCACGCCGGGGGAGCAGCGCATGAACAAGAAGGACTTCGTGGAGGAGTTCGCCAAGCGGACCGATGCACCGACCAAGGTGGCCGCCCAGCGCAGCGTCGAGGCGTTCATCGACATCATCGTCGGCACGGTCGCCACCGGGCAGGAGGTCCGCATCGGCAGGCTCGGCGTTTTCGAGCAGGTCTACCGGCAGGGCCGCGTGGCGCGGAACCCGAACAACGGCGAGAAGGTCAACGTCCCTGGCCGATGGGTGTTCAACTTCCGGCCGGCCAAGGAAGCCAAGGACGCCGTCAACAAGTAACACCAGCTCGTCGGCGGTCCGCTGCGGGCGCGGGCCGCCGACGTTTCCCCTCATGAAGGACACCATATGAAGCGATCCCAGATGGATACCGCCCTCGAGGAGCTGTACGCCCAGGTGCCCCAGCCCGGGTGCAAGGGCTTGTGCCAGGACGCGTGCGGCCCGATCGGGATGAACCCGCGCGAGCACCAGCGAATCCGGGAGCGGGGCGTGAAGATCCCGCACTACCAGGACGGCCTGGCCGAGCTCGTCGAGACCGGCAACTACACCTGCCCGGCGCTCAAGGACGGCCAGTGCAGCGTGTACGACATCCGCCCGATGCTGTGCCGCCTGTGGGGCGCCACGGAGACGATGCCGTGCACGTACGGCTGCCTCCCCGAGGAAGGGCTACTGCCTGACGCGGACGGGCACGCTCTGCTGGCGCAGTCGCTCGACGTCGGCAAGCCGGACGCGCTCAGCGCCGAGGAGTTGGAGCGTCTGCGGCAGAGGTTCGATGACCCGAAGTTCCGGCGCACCGTCCAGGACGCCGCGAAGAACAACCGGCTCGCCTCGAACCCCGAGAAGGCCGTCGAGTACTGGCGGGACAAGGCCGCTCGGTACGGCACCGCCCTGCCTGCCGCGCCGAAGAAGAAGCGGCCGCGCCGCCGGCGCGGATGACGTTGGGGCGCGAGCTGATCGGGGGACGGCTCGCGCCCCCATCGCTACTCGGAGCCGTCGAAGTTCAGCTCGTCGAGGTACGCCTCGATGGCGTCGTTGATGATCGCCTTCCCGCCCATCTCCTCCTGCTCGCACGCGGCGACGAGCCTCGCCCTGGTGTTGCGCTCAAGCCGCACAACGGCTGAAGGCTTGACGGTGGGACGATCAACCGGTGTGCCAGGCGGCGGCTGGTGGGGGTCGCGCGGCACCTTGAGGTTGGCGTCTGCGGGCATATTGGCCGGGATGGGCGGCTCCAGCGCGTCGCAGTAGGTGTTGATGGCCAGCTCGAACACGTCCTGCAGGCCCATGCCGGTGGTCTCGAGGGCGTCGGTGAGGCGATCGTCGATGTCTTTGTACAGGGCGGCGACGGTGGGGTGGAGGAGGGGGGATCTGGCTTTGCGTCGCCGCGCCGCCCGGCCCGTTGATTGCGGTCCCGCTATCGGCTGCTGTGCCGCTGCGGGATCCGGCCCGACGGCTGCGGACTGTGGCGGATTGGACCTGCGTGGCATGGCGGTGCGGACTCCTGTGGTGGCGTGGCGTGCTACCAACCGTACGGCGTTTCCGTCGTCTTGTCGTGTGGGACCTACAGCGTACGCCCTCGGTGTGTAGCCCATATCCATCGGTCTACATAAGGTATATAGCGGTCTATGGAATGTTGTCTTTGGGGTGAGCGAAGAGTTCAAGATCAATTCGCCTCCCGCCGCCTGATGGCCGAGCCGCTACCAGCACCAACACCACACCGCCCGGAAGGGGAAACCCGTGTCCGCCAACGCCGAACCGCACGAATACACCATCGCGGGCTCACCCGTCGCCATACTCCACATAGACGGTACCGACGAGTTCGAGATCCACCCGCTCCCCGGCTGTTGCCCGGCGCTGAAAATGCCGACGAAGCAGGCACTGAAGATGCCAACGATCTGCGACAACAACACCCCGCCGCGGGGGTGTGCGACGGGGTGTTCATCGGCAAGGTGTCGTCGTTCGTCGGCATGGTGCCGGTCGGTCAGTCGACCACCTCGCTCACCGCAGAGCGGGCCGCGGCCTCGTCAACGAGGTTCTTGCCCGAGGCGAACGCGGCGACCAGGGACTGCAGCGCGAGGTTGTTGATGGCCCGGGGATATCCCCGCGCGGTCGTGTGGATCAGGGCCAGCGCGTCCTCGGTGAACAACTGGTCGGGACGGCCGACCAGGTTCAGGTGGTGCTTGACGTAGCTGGTGGTCTCCGCCGAGGTCATCCCCGGCATGGTGTAACGGAGGGCGGTGCGTTGTTCGAGAGCGGCCAGGACCGCGAGCTTCATGGTCCTGCGCAGGGTGGGCTGGCCGACCAGCAGGCAAGACAGCGGCGAGTCCTGGTCCATGCCCTGGTTGGTGAGCATGCGGACGGTCTCCAACTGCTCGTAGGTGAGCAGGTGGGCCTCGTCTAGGACCAGGACGGGCGTGCGTCCGCGCTCCTCGCGCTCGGCCAGCAAGGTCTTGCCGACCTGGACGGCCAGGCGGGAGCCGAGGTGGGCGGGGCGCTGGCCGAAGGTGTTGACGATCTCCTCATGGATGCCGCGGACGCCGATCATCGGGTTCGGCAGGTAGATGACGGTGTGCTTGGAGGGGTCCAGGCCGGCCAGGGCGGTGCGGACGGAGACGGTCTTGCCGGCGCCGACCTCGCCGGTGACCACACCGATGGAGCGTTCGCTGATGCACCAGGAGATGCGCGCGACGGCCTCGTTGTGCGAGGAGTGGCGGTGCAGCATGCCGGGCGCCAGGTCGCGGCCGAAGGGCATGCGCGAAAAGCCGTAGTGGGCCTGCAGTTTCTCAATCACAAGGAGACTCCTGAAGAGGGCTGGGACGGGCGGTCATGGGCCGGCCGGGCCGCTGGGCGGCTCGATGACGGGGTCGAGGTCGGATGCGAAGGCGGCGTAGTTGACCTTGTTGGCCAGTTCGGCGCTGTGGGCGGCGTCGATCAGCCCGAGGTAGTCGATGCCGGTCGTGGGCCTGGGTTCTTCGGCGGGGACCTCGGGGCGGGCCTTGGGATGGCTGTTGCGGTTGATCTGGAACGGCAGCGCGGTGCCGGCGTCGGCGCCGTCGCAGCGCACTCGCAGGAAGGACAGGTCGAACGGGTCGAAGACCAGCTCGACGCGGCGGCCGGACAGGCTGGGTTCGACCTGGTAGCGGTTGCCGTGCAGGGAGACCAGGGCGGTCTTGGACACGGTGCGCCATTCCGACCAGCGGAAGGCTTCGGCCAGGTCGCCGGGGGCCGGGACGGCGTAGGGGGCGCCGGTCATCCACCGCGCCAGCGGCGCCATCGCGGTCTCGGTGTGGGTGCGGCGGTGATAGACGCCCTCGACCCAGGCGGTGAACAGCCGGTTCATCTCCGCCAGGGTGCCGACCTGGCGGCCGACCTCGCCCTCGCCGGAGGCGATCTCAACGACGAACTCGCCGTTCACGGTGCGGAAGAAGCGTTCGATCTTGCCCCGGCCCTGCGGCCGGCCTGGGGTGGAGTGCACCAGCTTGATGCCGAGCTTGGCGCAGGCCCGCATCAGCCAGGAGTCCACGAACGCCGAGCCGTTGTCGACATAGACGTACTCGGGGACGCCGCGCGAGGCCAGCGCGGGGCGCAGCGCGGCGGCCAGGCGGACGGTGTCCTCGGCGAACCCCCACCGGTGCCCGACGATCGCCCGGCTGTGGTCGTCGATGAAGGCGAACAGGTAGGTCTTGCGCCCGCCGATCCGGGGCCCGTGAAGCGCGTCGCCGGTCCAGATCTCGTTCGGGCGCTCGGCCTCGAACCGGCCGAAGACCGCCGGTTCGACGGGGGCGCGCAGCGCGGTCAGACCGGTGCGCACGAACATCCGCTGCAGCGTGCGCTCATCAGGCGCCCAGCCGTGCTGGATGACCAGGATGCGGCGGATCTGAGCCGCGGTGCGCGCGGGGTTCTCCTTCTTCAACGCCGCGGCCAGTTCGAACACCTCCGGCGGGGTGCGCGGCTGGGCCTGGCGCGGCGAGGGCACCAGCGCGTCGAAGCCGCCCTTGCGCCAGTCGGAGATCCACCGATCCAGCGTCCAGCGGGTGATCCAGATGGTGCGCCCGTCGGGGTCGGTATGCGGGACGCCGGCGATCGCGCGCACCAGCGCGCCGCGCTGACGCGAGGTCAGCGACGGATCGGCCGCCTCCCGGATGAGCATGTAACGGAACAGGCCGATCTGGCGGGCTCGCTCCAGCCGGGCGACCTGGTCGTCGTCTTTCTTGGTCAACACAGCCTTCCTGGTCACTGGTCATGGGACATGACCAGCGAAGGCTCGCAGAGACCGGCCGACGATCATCAGGGTCGGCTCGTGTTGCGTGTTGATCAAGGCCAGGACGGCGCCAGCAGCCGCCCGCCGCTGGCCGCGCAGGCCATCCGCCACGGCGACACCTTGCCGACGTCCGGCCACCGCGAGGCCGCCGCCACCGACGCGCCGAACACCGCGGCGACCGCATCGCCGAACGCCGTGGCGGCCGGTGCCGGCGGCACCGGATCGACCCCGACATCGACCAGCAGCACGGTGAAACGCGCCCGCACCAGCTCGGCCCGCCCGCCGAAGCGGCGCAGCCAGCCGCGCACCGTCTCCACCGGCCGCCCGAGCTCGACAGCGATCGGCCGCACCCCGCGCCCGGACGCCTTGGCCGCCAGCGCCGCCCCGATCACCTCCGCCAGATCCGCCCGTCTGACCAGCGCGAACACCGGGAGAAGGACATGCGAGACACCACACCCCAGGCAACGAGTCCGCCGCGGACGCACCACCACCACCGCCGCCGCGCCGCCGCGCAACGTCCGCGGCCGGGCCCACCCCCACGGCTTCAACGGCGCCCCGCAATCCGGGCACGCCAACTCCCGGGCAGACAGCTGCCGCTCGACCTTTTCCGCGTTCGCCCCTACCGTGAGCACAGCGCCTCCGAGCGCATCACGGCCCTCCCGGGCGAATCCGCCAAGAGACACCGGGAGGGCCTTTGCATGCCCTTCGTCGGCAAGGTGCCGCCGCCGACGAACTCACCGGCTCCCGGGAACATGCATCCGATCTTGTCGGCAGACAGGATGCCGCATTCCGACCACTACATCGGCATCTTCAAAGTCGTTCAACACCCGGCAACCGAACCCTTGAGGGCAGCCTGCGCTCCATGACCGAGGCCGAAGCCACCGCCCTCCGTGACAGCCTGACCGCAGCCCTCAACGAGGAGGACCGGTGACCGCCCAGCCTGCCGTGCGGCGAGAGAGGTTTCACTTCCTCGCCTACGCCTGGGACATCACCGAGGCCGAACGCATCACGACGGGCCGGGACACCATCAGCGTGTCCGTCGCCGAGGCAGCCACCTGGCTCGCCTTCGTCCGGATCGACAAGGCCCATGCCGCCACCGTTGACCTGACCAAGCCCCTCATCATTGCGCCGATCGAGGACCTGGGCCACATGCCGATCGACGGCTTCCATCGGATCTGGAAAGCGCGCCGCGAGGGCATCGAAACCCTCACTGCCCGTCTCCTCACTTCCGAGGAGGAGTACCAGATTCGCATCCACGGCGGCGACAAATCCCCTGGTTATTACCGCTGATAGCGAAACCGAAATCTGCTGCCCCGTCCGCCTGGGCGGGGCAGCGCGACGAGCGAGACCCGTCCGGCCCTCCGACGCCGGCCGGGGTTCCTTCCCTCCGAACAAACAGAGAGATCAATGAAGAAGCTCGCCTTCCTTGACACCGAAACGACCGACCTCGACGAGCGAACCGGCGACATGTGGGAGATCTTCCTCATCCTCCGCGAGCCGGGCCGAGACGACTGCGGCTTCTGGTACCAGGTCCGTCCTGACCTGGCCCAGGCCAGCCCAGCCTCCGTGCAGATCGGCCGGTACTACGAGCGGTCCCGCGTCACGACCGTGAACATGGGCATGGGCAAGATCCTCTGCACCAGCGCCGAAGCGCCCGAGGGGGCCGCCTGGATCAAGCGCTACACCGGAAACCCGCCGGCGCCGGGCGACTACTACATGGATCGGAGCGCCGCTGCCATCGCGGCGCAGCTTGCTCGCCGCCTGGACGGTGCGACGATCGTTGCAAACAACCCGGCGTTCGACCGGAAGTTCTTGGAGAAGTTCCTGAGGGGTCACGGGCAGATCCTCACCGCCCACCACCGAATGATCAATGTCCGGGACCTCCTGATCGGCTACATCGACGGCCGACTCGCGGCCTACGACGGCAAGGTAGAGGACGCATTCGAGCCCACGGCCGTGCCGTACGTCGAGGACTGGCTGGTCGGCGCCGCCGACAGCCCAGCCTGGGAGATCGTCGGCGTCGCAGAGGACCCGGCAACCAAACACACCGCGCTCGGCGACGCCCGCCTCGTCCGTGACGTATACGACGCCATCCGCGGTGCCCGCCGATGACCAGCGCGGCGCGGCGGCGCTCCCCGGCCCGCCGATGCTGACAAGCGGCACGGCGTAGGCTTGGCGTGCGTATCTGCACAATGCGCGAGGAAGCCCCGGCGCCGCTGGCGCCGGGGCTTCCCCTGTCCCGGGGATCACCACTCCCCGCCATGACTACTGATTCTCTGGATGTATGTGAAGGTACCCCACATGTATGCTTCGGTCATGACCAAACGAGGCCCCCGCGGCCCGGTGCCGATCTACCAGGTGATCGTCAACGCCATCCGGGCCGACATCGACAACGGCGTGCTTCGGGCCGGCCAGGCGCTGCCCACGGAAGCCGAACTCGGCGAGGCCCACGGCGCGTCGCGGCTGACGGTGCGCAAGGCGCTGGCCATCTTGCGCGAGGAAGGCGTCATCTACACCGTCCGCCCCGAAGGTTCCTACGTTGGCCCCGAGGACGCCCCGAAGATCCGCGAGCCGTGGCCGTTCGAAAAGGTCGCGGCCGCCGTCGCCGAGGGCATCAAGCGTGGCGGCTATCAGCCAGACGAGGTGCTGCCCTCCGAGACGGAGATGATGGAAGAACACGGCGTCGCCAAGAAAACGGTCCGTGCGGCCCTCGCTCTGCTGCGTGAGCAGGGGTGGGTCTACACCGTACCCGCGATTGGGACATTCGTCGCAAGTCGCGATAAATGGCCGACCACGAGTTGACCTGAGTGTTGGCTGGGAATTCGTAACGGCGCGCGGTGCAGTCGCGATCGGACAGCGACATCATCACGTGCCATTTTTGTGTCAGCGCCGATCGCTGACCTGCTCTAACCCCATCTCGTAAACATCTGCGGGCGTGGTGATGCCGCTGATGTGCGGCCGCCAGCGGACGGCCAGCATCACTGTTGTGCACGTGAGCAGGCAGGATCCTGCCGTGATGGCGATGTGCTCGATGTGGGGGGCGCCGTTGATGACGATGTGGGCGACGACTGCCAGGAACGCCAAAGTGCCGATGACGAAGGCCGCTCCGAGGGCCGCGACCGCTGGTCTCATGGTCCTGCCTTTCTCGACGAACGATTTGTCCAGCGTTCTATCATCCCCGTCTGACAAGCGCGCACTTGGCCCAACGCGTCACCCGGCGTAAGCCGTGTCAGAGAAGTGCCATGTCGTTAAGATGCTGCCCGGAAATGTAGACAACTCTCCGTAAAGATACTTTTATGGTCACTCGCCGCGTGACGCCCTTGGGTGGCTAAATGTCAACGGGGTGTCCGCATCCTTTTGGTTCGTACCGTTCCAATCCGGGGGGAGACCCTGCATGTCCATGATCACGAGACCGTTCCCGCGCCTGACCAGGCACGTTGTGGCTCTGACCGCTGCGTCTCTGCTCACGATGGCACCCGGCATCGCCTACGCCGACGACGTCCGTACGACTCCCAAGCCGAGCGTCACGGCGACCGAGCCGGCCTCGCCTGCGGAGACCGACGCCCCTGCGGTGCCGTCGCCCAGTCGCACTATCGGCGTCCCAACTGCGGCGCAGAACGCCCACATGGGCGGCATGTAGCCGCCACAGCGGGCCGGACGACAGCAAGGACCCAGCCAGTCTCGGAGAACCATGTGATCTGCCACACCATTCGCATGTGGCTGCTCAGCCTGACCGCCATGTCGATCACGAGCTGGGCAACGACCGCCTTTTCGTTCCTCGTCCTGTACACCCATGAAGCTCTCGGCGCGGCCTCGTTGGTGCTGGTGAGCTTGTGGACCGCTACCGTCCCCATCCCCGTCACCGTTCACCTCCTGCGGTGGCGGCGACGGATCCGCTTGGCGCGGCAGACGCTCCTGGTAGCGCGGAAGCACGCACGCGTGCTGGAGGAACTGCGGCAAGGAACCGCCTCTATTTCTCGCTGAAACGATGCAAACCGCCACGTCATCGGGGGAGGGAAGACAGACGTGCCGCACAGGATCGCCGGCCTCAGCCTTCGACAGGAACGCCTCTACCGGCACCTGCTCGCAACCGGCCCCACCAGCGTCCACACGCTGCAGGAGCGGTTCGGCGACGACGTCCATGACGACCTGTACGAGCTGACAGTCCGGGGACTCGTGCACGGAACTCCCCTGATGGCGCGGCGCCCATCGATCGCCATGAACGGTGTGCTCACCGAGCAGGAGGCGGAGCTCCGGCGGGTCCGGTCGTACGTGGAGGAGCTGGACCGCCTCTATGACAACGCTCACCACCCGGCCGGTGGGGACGTCATCACCGTGCTCACCCACCGCGAGCAGGTCCAGCACTGGTATGAGGACCTGAACGCCACGGCCGAGCACGAGATCATGCAACTCATCACCGCGCCGTTCCTCGCGCTCAGCCCGCCTGAGAAGACCGGCGCGAGCGGAGGGCCAGACCGTGTAAACCATCCGGCGAAGTGCCGCGTCATCTGTGAGTGGAAGGTGTTCCAGAGCCAGTCAGCGATCAAAGGGCTGCACCACTCCCTCGACCGGGGGTGTGAGATCCGGCTCGCTGACCGGCTGCCGCACAAGCTTCTCATCGGGGATCGGCGCATGGCGATAACGCCCCGCTACGCGCGGGATCACGACGTCCACCCGCAGGGTCACGACGTCAGCCAGATGCTGCTCGTCCACCCGGGCAATCTGCTGGACTTCCTTGTCCAGGTCTTCGAGGCCGAATGGGAGCGGGCGCTACCGCTCCAGCCCGACCCCGGCCGATTCACCGGCACCGGCGTTTTGGACGCCGACGAGATGGTGATCGTCGAGATGCTTGCAGCAGGAGCCCACGTCGAGCGCATCGCCAGCGCGCTGGGGGTCCACCCCCGTACGGTCAATCGCCGTCTCGACGAGTTGAAGCGCAAGGCCGGGGTCACCACGCTGTACCAACTCGGCGCCCATGCGTCGCGCCACTGGATGAACTGACGGCTACTTGGGCCGGAGGATGCGCAGTTGGGCGCTGTACGCCTTGAGTGTCGATTCCAGGTGAGACAACAGGACCTTCTCCATCTGAGCCCGCTCTGTGGCGGTGATGCCCGGCAGTGCGCGGATCTCGCCGAGCATCGCTTGAAGTTGCTGCTGGAGTGACTCGGGCGTGAGGTTCGGATCGATGCCCGCAAGCGCTGGATCGGCCACGGTCCTCTCTCGAATCCAGTCGCGGAACATCTCGGCCGCCGTTGGCCGGCCATGCGCGGCGAGGTCGTCAGGGCTGATGACGACTTCGTTCGCCAGATCGTTGATCGCGGCCGCCATGAGCACGATCTCTAGATCTTGCGGGTCCTTGTCGCCTGATTCGATGCGTCGCCATGCAACCTCGGAAAACAGCTCGCCGGACAACTCCGTCGCGCGTTTGGCGGCGGCGCGGATGGAGATGCGCCGCCGTAGAGGTCCTGGCTGTTCCCTTCGGCTGATGGTGAACTGAACCACATCTGAGGGCTGGCTGATGTCGGCCACGCGTGTCCTTTCGTGGCTGATGCGTCAATACGGGCTCGGCGCAACAGTACCAACTGACGCGTCAGCACGTCCTATGAGATCTCCGATGCATTGATTACTCTGCGTGACCAATGCGTGGTAGCTGCGATGACGCAAATGACGCGTCAGACGTTGCTAGACGCGTCACAAAACGATAGTGTCGGTTATGTCGGTACCTACGTGTGCGACCGAAATAGGGGTCGCGCGGACGTACCGCCCGACCCTGCATCACAGCCCCAACGAACGGAGCGGCATGCCCACCGGCATCCTCCGCTGGGAAGATCCAGCCCCCCGAACCCCCGCAAACGACGACTACGCGCCCATCGCCACCGAACTCCGCAACAACCCAGGCAAGTGGGCGGTCGTCGCCGAAAACCCCGACACCCCAGAGGGCAGGCGTGCCTCCAACCGCCTGTTCAACGCCGTCAAGAACGGCTACCGCGGCTTCCGCCGCATCGAAGACGGCGCCTACCGCGCCACCACCCGCACCGTAGACAACGGCGACGGCACCAAGATCATCCGAGTCCACGCCCAATTCGTTCTCGCCCGTCGATAGCGAAACCGCAATCAGCATGACCAACACCACCACAGCGCCGACTCTCGACGACCTGGTGCAGCTCATCGCCACACGAGCTGCCGAGCACTGGGACTTCCAAGCCAAGACCGCGCTCACCGGCCTGCTCGCCGACGTCCTCGGCGACTACGACACCGCCGCCCAGCTCATCGAGGAGACCGGCCGAAAGCTCCTGGCCGCCGAATACGGAGAGGACCACCAGTGACCCCACCGAACATCGCGCTCCCCACCGAGACGGAGCTGACCAACTACATCGGTGCTCTCAAGACCGACGAACAGCAGCACTCGCCCGAGACGTTCCCCGCGCCGCGCTGGCCGAGCTACCGCGGCGGCCCCGAACTCGACCTCATGACCGAGAACGAGTACCGGTTCGGCCAGGCCGACTACGACACGCACGTCGGCGGTGATGCGTGAGCATCACCATCCTCGAAGACGAGCGTGACCAGTACGACCCGCAGCACGCCGTCCCCACGAACCGCGGCCGCTACTACTGCGACCCGGCCACCGGCGAAATGGTGGTCTCGGTCACCAACGCCATCGACCAGCACATGATCGAGGCGCTGGCCCCCGCCGCGGCGAGGGACACCGCGATCTGGCTGATGGACAACCTCCCCGACGCGATCCGCGCGGCCGGCGACCCCGACGACATGCAGGAGTTCATCAAACTGGCCAAGAGCCAGTACCGCCTCCAGTGGGACAAGAAGGCCGACCTCGGGAGCCGCGTCCACAGCATCGCCGAAGCGATCAACCTCGGCGCCCCGTACATCCCGGACGAGGAAGCCGCGCCGTTCGTGGACGCCTATCAGAAGTTCCTGCGGGAGTTCGGCGTGGACATCCGCCGCGACATCAAGGCGGCCGAGTGCACGGTCCTAAACCGCACCATCCCCTACGGGGGCACGAGCGACATCTGGGCCTACCTGCACTTCGACAGCCCGACGTCGCCGATCGTCCCGAGGTTCAAGCCCCGCGCGGTCCCGGCCGCCCCGATCCCCACCCCATCCGGCCTGTGGCTCATCGACATCAAGACGAGCCTCACCAAGTCGGCCAGCGCCGTCTACGACGACTACGTGATGCAGCTCGCCGCGCTGCGGCACGCGGAGGTCGCGCTGGTGTGCCCGCCCGAGTGCAGGTACGGCGAGACCGACGCGCACGACTCCAGCCACGAGTTTCCCGTCCCCGAGTTCGTCGGGACGGCCATCCTCAACCTCCGCACCAACGGCTACGGCTTCGTGCCGCTCCCGGCCGGCCGCGACGCGTTTGACGCGTTCTGCGGGCTGCTGCCGCTCGCGCACTACGTCCACGGGCTCGAACTACGTGGCTACAAGCCGATCCAGCCGCCGGCCAACACCACCAGGAAGGACGCCGCCTGATGCCGATCGACCCCTCCGTGCTGCAGCGCCGTCACTGGCAGGACGGCCGGATTCGCCTCGGCGTGAAGAAGATCAGTAAGAACGGCAAGGAGTACCCCAGCAAGATCGACACGTTCCGCTTCACGAGCCCGTCCAAGGAAATGATCGAGGGCGTCGCCGAGTTGTACGGCGGCCAGGTCCAGTCGTGGGAGTCACCTCAAGGCCCGCAGTTCGAGGTCGTCACCGACGCGCAGCGCATCCCCGTGATCGTCCCGCCCAACGGGCTGAGCCAGAACATGGAGCTCTGGGACGGCAAGCTGTGCGTCCGCCGCTGCACGGGCGTAGCAATGCAGCCTCCGTTCGTCGGCCCGTGTCTGTGCGGCGCGGACCGCGACATCAAGCACCGTCTGTGCAAGCCGCACACGAGGCTCGGCGTCTTCCTCAAGGAGGTCCGCAGCCTGGGCCTATGGCGGCTGGACAGCAAGGGCGGTAACGCTGCGGCTGAGCTGCCAAACGCCGCCGAATTCCTGGCGCACGCGGGATCTTACGTGGACGCCTGGCTGTACATCGCCGAGCGCGGCGGCACGATCATCGACAAGGAGACCGGGCGGCCCAAGCCGACGACGTACATGGTGCCCGGCCTGACGATGGAAGGTGCGAGCTTCGACGAGCTGATGTCGGGGGAGGTCGCGCGCCGCGCTGAGCTGGGCCGGGGCGGCCAGCGGGCGATCGAGGCCGCGCCCGCGACCGACTACCTTGCGATGATCGAGGCGGCTACGGACCGAGACGCGGTCGTGGCCATCTGGAGGACGTCCAAGCTCGACCCCGCCTGGCAGGGTCGAGGAGAGGAAGTGGAGGCCGCGGCCAAGGCTCGCGTCGCCACCTTCCCCTCGCAGCAGAGCAAGGAGGCACCGCAGGGTCAGCCCGCCCCGGCGGCCACGCAGCCGGACGAGCCCAAGGCCACACGCGAGCAGGAACCTTCGTACAGCCCTTCGCAGGGGTCGGACGCGCCGCCGGCGGCGAGCGCCCCCGAAGCGGACCGCCTGCGCAAGCACATCTTGACCGCATGGTCTGGGACGACGAGCCAGCTCCACACCGCGTTCCGCCAGCGGACCGGAACCACCATGAAGGCCGCAACCTTGCAGCAGCTCCAGTCGTTCGCCGACAACCTCGGCCAGCCTGCGGCGGGCCCGATCTCAGACGCACCGCGCAAGGCGTCCGAGCGAGCCGACGTGCTCCTCGAGGCCGCCCGCGAGCAGAGCACCGCGGCGGCCGACGACGGCGACATCGTGGACGCGGTGGTCGTCGAGGACGAGGAGCAGCCGAAGCCCGCCGCCAAGGCGCTGCGCGACCTTGGCGTGTGGTTCGGCGAGGCCGGGGTCACCGTCCACACCGGCAAAGGCTCCACGAAGGCCAACGACGAGGCCAGGTTCGCGTGGATCGCCGACAACCTCGACGCGACGGTGACCTCGACGAAGGAGCTGAACGCCCCGCAGGTCGCTGACGCGATCAAGAAGCTGATGCAACAGGCTGCCACCCGCCGCGCGGATCTGCAGCAGCGCATCGTCAACGTCTGGGCCGACCTCGGCGGCAACAACCAGCAGCTCTCAGCCGTGTTCACCCGGGAGATGAAGAAGCCGGTCGGCGAGGCGTCCAACGCCGACTACGACGTGTTCCTGCAGAAGCTCAACAACAGCGAGGTCACCCTGGACAGCGCGCCCACCGAGGGCGGCGCGTGATGGGGCTGACCAACGACCAGCGGGCGGCGCTTCGCGCCGACCGGCTCGCCCGCGTCAAGCGCGAGCGCGAGAAGCGCGCCGCCGTGTTCGCAGAGATCGCGAAGCACGCCGGTACGTGCGACCGCAGCCGCGACTGCCTGACCTGCAAGGCATTCCGGATGCTCGTCTTGTACGTGCCCGAGCCCACGATTCGCGAGGAGTACGCGCACGTTCGCATGCAACTCGACGAGCTCCGGGAACGCCTGGAGCGCCTGCGCGACGCGCACCGGAGCATCGCCGAGTCCGCGCAGTTCGGCACCCCGTTGGCCCGCACCGCTGACGACGCCGCGTGGGTGGTCGCCGTCCGCCTCGCGAACGCCTGGTACGGCGAGGAGGTCGAAGACCCCTACGCCCCGCTCAAGCCCGACTACCTCACCTGATCCGCCGCCCGGCGTCCGCGCGGCCGCGGGCGCCGGGTCCCCCCAAAGGAGAACTCCATGAAAACGATCACCGTCGATTACGACGACGTCGTCCCGGCCACGATCGAGCACCGGCTGACCGACAAGGAGACGGTCCTGGCCATCGGGAACCGCCGACTCCCGGCCGAACTCACCGATCGGCAGCGACTGCTGGAGGCCCTGCAGATCGCTGACCGGCTGTCCAACTGCGTCGTTGCCTGGCGCGGAGACATCGTGGCCGCGCTGCACCGCCTCGACGCCGACGAGCGCGCCCGCGAGAACGCCACCACCTGACCTCGCGCATCTGACCGACACCACCGCCACGGGAGTTCGCATGCACCGCGACCCGCACATCACCCCGGAGATTGCCGCACACGTCCTGTTCCACATCGGCCGGGGCGGCTGGCCCGGCAACACCTTCGTCCAGAAGCTCCTCGCCACGTTCGACGCCGCTGACGCACCCAACCGCCTCCGACTGGCCGAGGGGTTCCCCGGATACGCCGCCGCGTTCGAGCTGGCCAAGTCGACCAACGATGGCGTCGCCATCCTCCAGGCCCGCGCCGACGACGATCACTAAGGAAGTTCATGAGCCGCTACACCATCCCCAACGCCCCCGGCGCGCCCGAGAGCTGCATCACCGCGGTCGGCTGGGACGCCCCCTGCAACACCTACTGGGCCACGGCGTTCGACCCTCACGCCTCCGGCGGGGAGGAGCGCGGCACGGTCTTCTCCATCGGAGACACCCCATGCGAGTTGCCCGACGTCGAATCCCTCGTCACCGCCCTCCGCGAGCACGGTGTGGAGCTGCCGCCCTCCATCGTGGACGTGCTGCGCACGGACAAGCCCGGCGAGGGCTTCGCGGGCGAGGTAACGAAGTGAAGTTCGAGACGGTCGCAGTGAAGATCCAGCCGTACCAGAAGGCTCTCCTGTTCGGCGTGGCCATCGCGTTCTTCGGCGGCCTCGTCGTCTTCGGCGGCGTGTGGGCGCTCGTCATCGCCGTGGTTTGTCTGTACGTCGGCATCATGCTCGGCCTCATCGGCAGCATCAAATTGGTGCGCCGCCACGTGGAGGCCGAGATGGCCGCGCTGCGCGCCCAGTACGAGTCCGCTTCCGAGCTGGTGTACAAGATGATCGAGGAGCGGGACGCTCAGGCGCAGCGGGCCGAGTCGGCCGAGCGTGACCTGCTTGCCTCCGCCGCCGAGAAGACCGCGCTGCGCGCCCAGCTCGACGCCCTCCACGCGAACGGCGCGGCGTGATCGTGGTGGCGAACATCCTGGCGGCGATCGGCGCGCTCAGCGTGCTGGCCGCCGCTGGGTTGGTCGTCCTAGCGCTGCTCGCCCAGCGGACTGAGCGGCGACGCCTCCGCAGCAACCGCGACCATCGGGCCACCCGGCCGGCCGAACGTGTCGCCGCAGACCCGGCCATGTGGTCCGACTTCTTCCTTGATCACGACCTGCACAAGGTCATCAAACCCCCAGAGGAGTGGAGATGACGCACCGCGTCATGGGCCTCGACCTGGCAGCAGAGCAGTCCGGCGTCGCGCTGCCCGACAACACCACCGTCGCGATCCGCGCGCCCAAGGTGACCAAGCGGGCTCGCACACTGGCCGACGACCAGGTCCGCATGGACCACATCGACACAACGTTCCGCGCCCTGCTCGACGACTACCAGCCGACCCTCCTCGTCGTCGAGGACTACGCCGCAGGCATGAAGGGCAACCCCGTCCACAGGCTCGCGGAGATCGGCGGACTGATCAGACTCGCCTGCTGGCGCGCGAGCGTCCCGATCGCACTGATCAACCCCACCCACGTGAAGATCTACGCCACCGGCCACGGCGGGGCCACCAAGAGCCAGATGGCCACCAGCGCCCAGGGGCGAACCGGCCTCGTGTTCCCGACCGAGGACGAATGCGACGCCTGGTGGATGCGCGCGATGGGCTGCGAATGGCTCGGCCAGCCCATCGTGAAGGTCCCCCAGTCGCAGCGTGACGTGCTGGAGCGCGTCAAGGGCTGGCCGGAGGTGACCCGGTGACTCGCGATGCGTTCGCCGAAGCGCGGCGTCGCTACTGGCAAGAGCGCGATAGGCAAATCAAGGCGGGCACTTGGCAGGGCCTCGTCGATGCTGAAAAGGCGCGTCAGCACGTGCGGGAACTACACCAGAGCTGGCTCGTCAGCTACGAGGCGATCGGCAAGCTTGCTGGGGTCTGCGCCACGACGGTAAAGCACATCGCCGAGGGAACCCCGTCTCGGCGGCTTCCCCCGCCGGCCCGGATCACGGCTCGGACCTCCGACGCTCTCCTCACGGTGACCGTGGACGACCTGCCGGACAACTATCTAGTCAACGCGGTGGGATCCACACGGCGGCTGCGGGCGCTGTCGGTCGCCGGGTGGCCGATGCAGCAGGTGGCCGACCAGGCAGGGGCCGACTGGACGGGGCTTAAGGAGCTGCGGCGAGGCGAGAGGACCACGGTTCTGCTGCGGACCGCGCGCCTGATCCGGGACGTGTACTTGGAGCTGATCCAGCGTGACCCGTACGAGCACTGCCGCCCGGCTGTTGTCACCAGCTCCCGCAACCAGGCGGCCACCAACGGCTGGCACCCAGCGGCGGCGTGGGCCGACGCCATCGACGACCCCGAGGCCAAGCCGTGGCAGATGGTCCGCTGCTCCTACCCCACCTGCATCCACGGGGCGAAGGACGAGCGGCTGCTGTGCGACACCCACCTGCAACGGCTCAGCAAGCGGGGCACCCTCGAAGGAATGCGGGCCGTGCGGAACGGCAAGGTCTTGATCGAGGACATCCAGTTCATCCTGGCCACGGACCCGCCTATCAACCCAGAGACCGAGGAGATCGACCGGGACCGCCTCGCCGAACGGCTCGGCATCACCTGGCACGCGCTGGAGCAGGCCCTGATCCGAGCGAAGATCAACCTCGGCAAGCTGCGGGAGTCCGCATGACTCCAGGCGGCTGCATCTGCGACCACGTCTGCGATTGCAGCACGGCCACAGGCGAACCGGTGGTCGTCGGCGAAAGAGTCGTCGGCTACCAGGACGGACTGTTCACCGCCGAGGAGCCGCCCACGAACCCCCACGGGAGCCCTCTGCTATGAGCGCCAGCCGATAGCGAATTCGCTATCAGAGGCCCGACGAGGAGGTACGCCTTGGCTGACACGGCAACCGACGTCATTTCCGAAGCCCTGACCACGGCCACGCCCAGCGCCGACGACATCCTCGACGCGCTCGGCACCGCCGGATACCTGGTCATACGACCCGAGACCGGGCCGGCCTGGATGCCGGTCACGGCGCGGAGCCTCGCGAAGGTCCACAAGTGCGCGGACCTGCTCAACAACGGCCGGACGCTGCAGCAGGTCGCAGCCGAGATGCGGGTGTCAACACGCCAGGCCGAAAGGTACAGCGCTGCCGCCCGCGAGATGGGGCTGATCGAGCGGAGGCGCTGATGGCCGATCCGCACGCATGGCGGCGGCGAGCCGCCTGCAGAGGTCAGGACCTGGCCCTGTTCTTCGGCCCAGGCGACACCCGCGAGACGGCCAAGGAGAAACAGACCCGCGTCGAGCGGGCCAAGCAGGTCTGTCGCGGCTGCCCCGTCCAGAGCGAATGCCTGGACTTCCACCTGCGGGTCAGCGCCCCCCAGTACGGCGTCGCCGGAGGACTGGACGAGGACGAACGCGCAGCGCACCGGCGCAGCCAGCAACGGAAAGCCGCACGAGAAAGGAGAGCAACGTGACAACCCTCGACATCGAGGCCGCGATCAAGGCGCTCGCGCACCGCGTCTACGACCGCGACCACGCCGACCCCGAGGACCGGGCCAGCACGACCGACTTCGCGTTCGAGTTCATCACCTGGCTCCGTGCCAACGGGTGGAGGCACACCCCACCGGCAAGCCCTGGGCCCGCCCCGCACCCTGAGCGGCCGACCGGGCTGCGGGGAGCGGACATCGCCCGCCACGCCCTGGCCCAGCTCAGCAAGGGAGACGCCGATGGCCGCTGACCTCGACGAGAACGGCCTTGTGCCGTACGACGAGTTCGGCAACCTCCTGCGCGCCGCATGGACCCCGGAAGGGGAGATCATGTGGCGCGCTCCGGAGCCGTTCACCGCGCGACTCCAGCTCGGCCAGTTCGCCCGCGGCCGCGCCGCCAGCTACGTCGTGTGGCTCGATGACGAAGCCCGCATGTTCCCCATGTCCATGACCGAGTTCGTCGAGACCGCACGGACCATCGGCGTCGAACCCGGCGGCTACGCCGAGGCCGAGTGGATCGCGCACCGTCGCGGCGGCGCGTACGGCATTCAGCTTCACATGTCGCGCCGGGAGAGGCGCAGGGTGCGCCGAGACCATGACTGAGCACGTGCTCGCGCAGCGCGGCCACTTCCAGCGGTGGACCTCCAAGGCCGGCTGGCACGGATGGACTCCGCCCACGCAACAGCAGATCAAGCAGCGCATGAAGGCCCGCCGCACACTGCGGGGCCAGCGCGTAACCCTCGTGATCATCGACGAGCCCGTGAACTGGGCCGCAGTCGAAAGGAGCAAGTACCGGATGGCCATCGGCGTGGACTTCGACGGCGTGATTCACGCCTACCGACAAGGCTGGAAGGACGGCACGATCTACGACGAGCCCATGCCCGGCGCCCTCGAGGGACTGCGCGCCCTCATGGATCACCACCCGGTGTTCATCCACACCAGCCGCAGCCCTCTGCCGGTCGCCATGTGGCTGCGTGAGCGCGGGTTCATCGTCGATATCGACGACGTGCCCGTGAAGTTCTGGAACGAACGCGGCCGCCTGCTCGTCACCAACCGGAAGATCCCAGCGAAGGCGTACCTCGACGATCGGGCCGTTCGCTTCACGAGCTGGAC
Source organism: Thermocatellispora tengchongensis (assembly GCF_014202315.1). Classification (GTDB taxonomy): domain Bacteria; phylum Actinomycetota; class Actinomycetes; order Streptosporangiales; family Streptosporangiaceae; genus Thermocatellispora; species Thermocatellispora tengchongensis. Next base: position 20,304 of record NZ_JACHGN010000045.1, read on the forward strand.
GGGCGCGCTCGACGAGCTGCTTGCCGATGGCCGCCGAGACGCGGACCTTCATACAGCTTTCGCTCGCATAGACGCCCGCCACCAGCCCACCACGACCGAGACGTGGGTCTCCTGCCACGACCACAGCAAGCAGTGGCTGACTGGAGTCCTGATCATGTGCCCGATGTGCGCGCCCCGGCCCCTCACCCACTGCACGAACGACACCTGCCCCACCTGGCCGTGCGCGGACCACCTCGCCCTGCACGGCGAGACCGCCGACACCTGCACCCACCAGGGCGGAAGCCGATGAGCGGGTACGGGTACCGGCGCAGGCGCCGCGGGATGTCGTCGGACGCGGTGTTCGTGGGCAGCGTGGCCACGGTGTCCGCGCTCGTCATCGGCGCCGCCGTGGTCGCCGCCATCAATAATGACGAGCAGGAGACCATCACCGCCGACTGCGTGGACACCTCGTCGGTTGCCCCTGACGGGTCTTACCAGCCGGTGGACGACCGGTTCTGCGACGGCGGCTCCCATTCCGGCTACGTGTGGGTGTACGGCGGGTCCTCCTCGGGCGGCCGCATCAGAGGAGGCTCGACCATCCGCCCGGGCGACGTCGGGATCACCTCCCGATCCGGACGGGTCATCGTGCGCGGCGGATTCGGGGGCCGCGGGAGCGGAGGCGGCGGCTGATGCTCGACCACCTGACGGCGGGGGAGCGGGCCCACCTGCGTTACCTGCTCGCCCGCATCCTCGACGACCAGCGAGTCCCGCCGGAAGCCGCCGATTACATCCGGCACGCTTTCCGGGCCGAGCTCGAAGCCCTGTCCCGGCCGCGCCCCGTCACCCTCGTCTACACCGGGTGGCGGGGCGCCGCCCGTCACCGGGTCCGCGAGGACCTGGAGGAGAAGCGGGCACGCGCCGGCGGCCGCCTTCACGTGATCGTCGGATACAACCCCGACACCGACGACCCGCCCGGCGGCGACCGCTGGACCTACGAGTGGGCCAACAACACGGTCGGCGTCACCGTCGAGACGCACCCCGCGCCGTGGCACATCCCCGCCCTGTCCAGGGCGGCCGGGCCGTACCGCAACGGGTTCATGCTCGGCCTCGCCGTGGGACGCGGCGGCGACTTCGAGGTCCTGGCCCACCTGCACCCCCACAGCAAAGGCGCAGCCGGTACCGCCGCGTACGCCGAGTACATGGGCCTGCGCGTACGGAAGGAAGCCGCCACATGACCAGCAAATCCGACGTCAAGAAGCTCGTCGAAGCCGAGACGGAACGCCTTGGCTTCACGATGAAGCTCGCCAACGGCAAGTGGCTGATCACCAACCCCGCCAACGGCCGCACCGGCGAAATCCCGCTTCAGGCGATGGGCCGCGGCCTCGACAACTACAAGACCAAGATCCGCTCCCTGCTGCAGGACCACCCCACAAAGCCCTCCATGGTCGCCGCCACCGACCTCGCCACTGAGAAAGCCGACACCATGCCCCGCACCTGGTGGAGCGTCGAAGCGCTCCTCGCCGCCGCCTACGCGAACGGCCTGAGGCCGTACGTCTCGGGCGGCATCCTCCACACCCCTGGCCCTGTTGAGGCCAAGCCGTTCGCGGACATGCTGCACGCCCGCGAGCCCGAGGTGATCGCCCACCTCACCAAGAACACCGCCGCCACCACCGAAGGAGACACTGCTGTGCCGACGATCGGCGAGTCCGCCCACGTCATCCGGAGCAAGTCCCGCGACGTCGCTGCCGATGCCGAGGCCCTGTGGGGGCTGCTGCGGGACGCGGCCCGTGAGCAGGGCGACAAGCCTCTGACCAACGGCGGCGTCGTCGGCGTCCAGTGGTGCGGAGCCCTCGCCGACATCATCAAGGCCGCCTGCTCCGACTGGGACGCTCTGCACGAGAAGGATGTCCGGCAGTACCTGAACCGGACCGAGCACACCCGCTGCCACCGGCCCCGTGCGACCCCACCCGTGTGGTGGATCGCGCTGGAGTGGAACAACGGCGGCCTGACCGTCACCAAGACCACGCCGAAGACCGCGCCCAAGCCCGATCCCCGAACCGTCGCGGCCGCGTCCACCGCGAAGGCCCCCGCGAAGACCCCTGCACCGACGCCGGCCACCACGACCGCGCCGCCGGCCACCGCGGGCCCGGCCCTGCGGGCCCTCATCGGGTTCGAGCAGGCCATCCAGCGGGCGGAAGCCGAGCGTGACCAGGCGGTCCGCGATCGGGACGTCGCACGCGCCGCGCTGGACGAGGTTCGCGCCGACCGGGACAAGCTTCTCGTAGAACTGGACGAGGTCAAGGCCGACCGGGACCAGGCGAAGGCTGAGCTGGCCGCGATCAACGCCGTGTTCGCCCGGTACGGGGACGCCTCATGACCGTCCGTGCCTGCGACGCCGTCGTGCTGTTCCGTGGGCCCTGCCCAGCCAACGCGGTGGCGGTCCGCACCACGGCGTGCGTGCACGAACACATCCAGGACGAGGCGGCCTGCGCCGAGCACCTGGACGCCCTTGCTGGCGGGCTGATGAACTGCACCAAGTGCGGGCACCTGGGCCACTACTGTGAGCTGCGGATGGTGGCCGAGGTCGATCCCGAAACAGGGGAGCGGCGTGCTATCCCGCGCTGACCTCAAGCCCTGCACCGGGACCCGTGACAAGCTGCCGTGCGGGAAGAACGTCCGGTGGACCCGCAGCGGCGCCGGCCTGGCGTTCCCCGTGGACCCCGCCCCGCACCCGCAGGGCAACACCGCCGTGTGGAGAGACGTCCACGGGGTTCTGCGGTCGAGGCGAATCACCACGGACCGGCCGCTCGCACCTTCGGAGAAGCGGATGATGCCGCACGCAGCGACCTGCACCGGCAAACCGCGCGTCCAGCCCCCACCGCCCAACCCGCCGAAGAGCACGCCGCCACCGGCCGGACACCTGTACAACCTCCTCGGTGTCACCAGGACCGCCACCCAGGACGACATCAAGAAGGCGTACCGGCGCCTGGCCCGCCAGCTCCACCCCGACGTCAACCCCGACCCCGCGGTGGCCGCGCGATTCCAGGAGATCGGGGAGGCGTACCACGTCCTGTCCGACCCGGGTAGGCGCACGGAGTACGACAGGACCGGCAGGTCACCTCGAGCCAGATGAGCGCTGATAGCGAGACCGCTATCGTGGCGGGACGCCTCTTCCCTCGGTGGCTCCAGCTCCAACTGATCAAACCAGCACGTGAAGGAGAGGCGGACCCCGTGCCGTGGTTTCGAGTCGATGACGGGTTCCACTCGCACCGCAAGGTGCTCACCACCAAGGCGGCCGCGCTCGGTCTGTGGGTCATCGCCGGGTCCTGGTCGTCGGCGAACCTGACCGAGGGGTTCATCCCGAAGGCTGTGCTGCCCCGGCTGATGCCCGGGGCGGCCCGCCTCGCGAAGGAACTCGTCGCGGCGGGCCTGTGGATTGAAGCTGACAACGGCTTCACTTTCCATGACTGGATCGATTACAACCCCACGGCTGAGGAGGTGAACGCAGACAGGGAAGCTGCACGCGAGCGCATGCGGAAGCTCCGCGCACGCCGACGCCAAGACGGTGCCTCATCTGCGGAGACAGACGGACCGCGCGAGCTGGAACCCCCACAGCGTTCGCGCGAACACACAGCGAACGTTCGGGAGAACTTCGGGCGAAGTTCGGGAGAAGTTCGTAACCCCGTCCCGTCCCGTCCCGTCCCAAGTGCAAATACATCTAGTCAGTCATCTATCTCGCCGTACCCGGTGGGTGGACAGGATGACGACGATGATCTTCGTCAAGTAGATGAGATGGTCATGCGCCTGCTCGCTCCGCTCGCGGCGCAGCCCGTCACCCCCGAGCACGCCGCCTGGGTCCGCAAGACGATCCTCGCCAAAGGGCGAGGCCGCGTGCAGCACAAGACCGCCTACGTCAAGCGAGCACTGGAGAAAGACCCCCGGCCGTACCTGCCGCAGAGGCAGACTGAGACGCCTACACCAGCGGCCGGCCGCTGCCCCATCCACCACCAGGACAAGCCCTGTCGAGGCTGCGCAGCCGACGCCAAAGCACGAAAGGATGAAGCATGACCACCGAAACGCCCTGCCCCTGCGACGGCGACGAAGGGTGGATCTCCCCCTGCCGCACTCACAAGCCCGCCGATTACCACGCATGGATCACCCAGAAGGCGCCACGTCTCGCCGCAGCCGAAGCCACAGACGACCCCTTCGTCAAGCGACTCGAAGACGACCTACCGCCCGCAGCCGACATCCCCGAATTCCAGCCCTTCCGAGCCGCGCTCTCACCCGCCGCCTGCGAGAACTTCGATAAGGACTGGGACCTGTACCGCGACAGTGAGCCCTGGCCCGTCGCCTACGAATGGGCCCTCACCGTCCGCGACACCTGGCCGCAGATGGTCCTGCCCGCCGAACGCGACGCGCTGCGAGCACACGTCGCCGACTTCATCCCCGGCTCAGACGGCTACCCGTTCAGCGGCGCGATCCCGGGCAGCAGCGGATACGAGAACGACGCCTACGACGGGCAGATCAGCGACCCTGACGAGCTCGTGGGGGAAGCCGACGAACTCGCCGAACTGATCCGCCGCGCCCAGGCCCTCGAGGTGCTGCTGCGACAGCACGCAGCGTTGGCGGACATGCCGACCTCCTGATCAGCGCAAACGCGGAACCTGACCACGAGGCGCAAGCCTGAAACCAGGCGGAAAACCCCTCACAGGGCAGCGAAAACAAGCCGGAAACCCATCAGCGCGAGCCGAGCACCCCCCTCTCGTCGCTGATGGGTTTTCGCGTGCTCGCGACGCACCGAGAGACAACTGACGCACCAAATGCGACGCGACGCACCGCGCAGAACGCGCTGAGCTTCACGGAGGTGGACGAACACCGGTCGGTCGATACCAGGAGTACCCCCTGAATCAAAAGACGCTCTGCATCGATTTGAGAGCTTCAAGCAAGATCAACAATGATCGGGGTTGGGGCGGGGTGGACGACGGGGCGCGGGGCGGCGAAATGTCCGAATCGCTGCCAAGGTAGATGATCAGCCGCACCGCCGGTTATGCGAACATGCGTTCGAATTACTCTCTGGCCGGCCCCCATTTGAATCGAACAAATTATCGAATCCTTGGCTCTGCCTGCTCGAATCCATGCCTTGACCAGTGGGAAGACATGTGATCGGACTGTGATCAAGTCGCCAGAAAATCGTTATCCCGTTCGGTTCCCCGAATGTCTACATCGGTCTACTGTTTGTCATGTGCAGATACGAACGAGCGAACGGATGGCGTGGCTGGCCGCAGGCGCAGCCGCCGCCCTCCTAGTAGCGAACACACTCGCGGGGAGCGTGACCGGCGCAACGCGCCTGATCGCAGACGACCCCGCCCCCACCGTGACCGTGAGCGGCCCGCCCGGCCCGCCCGGACCCGCCGGGCCACAAGGCGAGCCCGGACCCGCCGGACCCATGGGACCGCAAGGTCTCACCGGACCCCAGGGCCAGCCCGGACAGCAAGGCGAGCCCGGACCATCCGGACCTCCCGGACCGGAAGGGCCGCAGGGCAGCCCCGGACCGTCCGGACCTCCCGGACCCCAAGGCGACCCAGGCCCGAAGGGTGACCCCGGCCCGAAGGGCGACAAGGGCGAGCAGGGCGAACCCGGACCCGTGACCACCGTTGCGCCGTCCTACGTCCCGACGCCCGGCCCCAAGGGCGACCCCGGCCCGCAGGGCGAGAAGGGGGACAAGGGCGACCTCGGCGACAAGGGCGGTCAGGGCGAGAAGGGCGAGAAGGGCGACCCCGGACCGACCGGACAGCCCGGACCGTCCGGCAAGCCTGGCACCGACGGGAGCCCCGGCCCGACCGGCCCGACCGGCGCGACCGGACCCACAGGCACCGGCGAGCCCGGACCGACCGGACCCGCAGGCCCACCCGGACAGCCCGGACCGCAGGGCAGCGCCGGACCGTCCGGCAAGCCCGGCCCCACCGGCCCGACCGGTCCCACCGGACCGCAGGGCACCCAAGGCGAGGCCGGACCGTCCGACAGCCCGGCCCCCGGCGACATCGACGCGGCGAACACGTCCAGCGACGCGCCCGCCCTGCCGTGGCTCGCCGTAGTGGCCGCAGTCGCAGCCGTAGCGCTGGGGTTCGTGATCAGGTGGCGACGCCGCCGCCGACGCGCCCGCGCTGATAGCGAAACCGCTACCAACAACGCTGATAGCGGCCCCGCTATCGACGACACGCAGGACCTCTAACCGACCCGCCCGCCCGAACCGTCCGGGCGGGCACACCACGAAAGGCAAGATCAGTGCAGGTCAACACCAACCCCGCCGCCCTGTTCGACGCGATCGAGGACGTCACCGCCAAGCACCCGAAGACGTTCGCCCGCATGGGCGTCTCCCGCCCGATCGGGTTCGTCGTGATCGGGCTGGCCGCGTCCGGCCGCCTTGACGAGCTGACCGCCGCCGACAACGAAAGCAGCATCGCCGACCGCATCCTGACCGGTGACGAACTGGCCGACCTCCCCGCCGAGTGCATCGCGACGCGCGGCACCGGCAAGAACGCGGTCAAGTTCAGCACGTACGCCCTGATCGGTATGCACGTGGCCGCTCAGGTCGGGTTCGGTCAGGCGACCCTGACCGAGCTTGGCAAGGTCCCCGGTACCAGCGCGCCGACCGTTCAGAAGCTCTTGGCGGAGCTTCCGACCATGGCGGAGTACCGCAAGGAGATCGAGGCCCGACGCAAGGCCGCCGCGAAGCGCGCAGCCGACGTCGCCGCCGTCCGCCTGACGTGGAAGTTCGCCGAGAAGTTCAAGGCCCCGCACACGGCCGACACGTACGACGACGTCATGAGCGAGCGCGGCCTGACCTGGGAGCAGGTCTCGGAGATCATCGCCGCCCTGACCAGGGAGGCCGACGCCAAGACCGAGGCCGAAGCCACCGACGAGGCCAAGGCCAACGCCTAACCCGCACCGGGCGCGCCCGTGTCGCCACCACGGGCGCGGCCCCCCCCCCCCCCCCCCCCCCCCCCCCCCCCCCCCCCCCCCCGCCCCCACCCCCCCCCCCCCCCCCCCCCCCCCCCCCCCCCCCCCCCCCCCCCCCCCCCCCCCCCCCGGGGGGGGGGGGCCCCCCCCCCCCCCCCCC
>NZ_JACHGN010000046.1 GCF_014202315.1 Thermocatellispora tengchongensis
GGTCGACTGCTGTCTTACCGGGAGCCTCTTGTCATGCCAACCCGGTCCCGGCCCCACCCCTGCTGACCTGCGCGATCAGGTTGGAAAAGCCTCATTCTCGAACACAAGGGGGCAGAGGGACGCCTCCGGCGGGGGCGCTCCGACTCCGAGATGATCGCCGCGCCGGGTGTCAGGGGCGTAGGTGGCTGGGGTGGAAAGCTGATCATCCCGCCCACCGTCGACCCGGGACAAGCCGAGCAGACCAGGGCCACGGGGCCAAGGTCGTTCGTCCAGTAGGGCGCTCCACCTTGACCCCGTGGCCCAGGCCCGCTTCCCCTTCGGGCGGGTCGACGGCAGACGGGATGATCAGGTGGGCAGGGTGCGCGCGTCGCGCGAGAACCCCCAGGGTGACGGGCTGATCGTCGGGCCATTAGCGGGCCATTAAGGGGGGTAACGAGGGGTCAATCACGGTCACTCAGGTCCGGCTTTCTGGCCAGCTCAGCACCCCATCGGGCCGTGATCGATGCAGTTCCCAAGCTGACAGCGCGGGTTCGATTCCCGTCACCCGCTCCACCTTTATATGCCCTCTGACCAGTAGATCCCTTGATCACCTCCCGGGCTGTCGATCTTCATGGGCAGACCGTGGGCATACGGCCCACTAAATGATCTTCTCGATTTCCTTTGGCATGCCCTCTGACCAACTGAAACTGGCTCCGTGGCAAGCATCGAGAAGAGATCCACCAAGCGCGACGGCCTGCACTACCGCGTCCGCTGGCAACTCGGCGGCACCCGCTCGGGCGCCTGGCAATCAGAGACCTTCAAGCAGAAGGCCGCAGCCGTCACCTTCAAACTGGCCGTCGAGGCGTGCGGGCACTACTGGCCCGAGAACTGGATCCGCGGCTCCGGGTGGGCACCGGCCCCCGGCGAGCGAGACACTCCCCCGCCATCACCCGCCGTCGAACCGGCCCTGTTCGCCGACTACGCCCAGCGCTTCCTCGCCGGCCTGTCCGGCATCGAAGAGCGCACCCGGCATGACTACCAGCGCGACCTGAAGAACCACATCCTGCCCACCTTCGGCGCCCTGGACCTGCGCGATGAGAGCGGCACCTTCGACCGCCTCACCGTCTCCGCCTGGGTCAACACCCTGCACCGCGGCATCCCCGACCCCGACAACCCCCGCCAATGGCGACGCCGCCCCCTGGCCCCCAAGACCATCCAGAACCTGCACGGCCTGCTGTACACCATCCTGCAAAGCGCCGTAGAGGCCGTCCCGCCCATCCGCACCTCCAACCCCGCCGCCCGCACCCGCCTCCCCCGCCTGGACGACGGCGAAGGCGACGAAGAAATGATCTTCCTCACCGAGCAGGAATTCCTCCTCCTGCGCGCCTGCGCCAAGCCCGACGTCCGAGACATGCTCACCGTCTTCGTCGGCACCGGCCTGCGCTACGCCGAACTCGCCGCCCTGCAGGTACGCGACATCGAACCCTTCGCTCGCCCCGTGCCCACCCTGCGCGTACGGCGGGCGTGGAAGCGCCAGCCCGACAACACCTTCAAGCTCGGCCCGCCCAAGACCAAGCAGTCCCGCCGCACCATCGCCCTGTCCCCCATGGTGATGGACGCGATCGCACCCAACATCGCCGGCAAGTACCCCGAGGAGTTCGTCTTCAAGTCCCCCACCGGATCGTGGTGGCGGCACTCCTCCTTCTACGACCGCCGCTGGATCCCGGCGGTGGAGGACGCCATCAGCCGCGGCCTGACCAAACGCCCCCGCATCCACGACCTGCGCCACACTCACGTCGCCTGGCTGATCTCCGACAACATCCCTATGGCCGCCATCCAGCGCCGGATGGGCCACAAGTCGATCACCACCACGATCGACCGCTACGGCCACCTACTCCCCTACGTCGACCAGGACCTCATCGACTCCATCGACCGCGCGCTCGGCGGCGGAGCACGCCCCCTGCGATCGATCGCCTGAACCGGAAAGGAGTGATCCAGTGAACCAGCGCGGCCGGCAGTCGCACGTACGCACCCCCACCGGCGGTGACCCGCTCGTGCTGCTGCCCGGTCCGGACCCGGACCGGCCCCGGACCGCCCTCCTCCCACCGGACGGACCCCGACCATGCGACCGCCCGGCCACGGACGATCACCGGCGGCGACCGTCCGCCGACGCCTTGACCAGGCGCACGGTCACCACGACGATGATCACGATCGCGCTGCTGACGTTCGCCTTCTCCTTCGGCAACGTCTGGGCGCTCGGCCTGCGCCTGGGCGTGGCCCCCTGGCTGGCCCCATTGATCGGCCCCGCCGTCGACCTATCCGTGATCGGACTCATCGTCGGCATCAGGCACCTGACCCTCATGGGCGTCACGACCGCTGAACTACGCCCCGCCCGCCTCCTGCTGGCCTTTTCCGGGCTGGCCACCCTGGCACTCAACGTCGCCGAACCGGCGATACAAGGGCAGTACGGCAAGGCGGCCTTCGACGCCGTCGGACCCCTGCTACTGATCGGCTGGTCCGAAGTCGGACCGTACCTGCTCAGCCGCCTGCACCACGCCCAGACCGCACCAGTCGTGCACCGCGCCGAGGACAGTCCGAGTCCGGACCCGCACCCAGATCCCGTCGCCCCTGCCGCCGCACTGACTCCCGCGCTCCTGCTACGCGCCCGCGAGATCGACCGTGACCACCGAGACCGAACTGGCGGACGACCGGCATCGGCCGAGCTCCGATCCGCAGTTCGCGTCGCAGGAGGCATCCCGGGCCCGCGAGCTGATGAGGACCATCCGCAGGCAGGAGCAGGCACAACGCGCTGGTTGAGGAACTCGCGGTCATCGCCGCTGAAGCGGCGGCCGAAGGCATCACCGAACAGCAGGCCCGCGACAAGCGCAAGGTCTTGATTTTTTCCTACTACTCCGACACTGTCGAGCACGTGCACGGGCGGTTGCTGACCGCCACCGAATCCGATCCCCGGCTCGCCTGCTACCGCGGCCGGATCACGACCGCCGCTGGCCCAGATCGAACTGGCCGCTCCCAGGTCATCGCTGGCTTCGCCCCTCGCACCGCAGGCGGTGGGGTCGCGGAGGACCTGTACGACCTGATCATCGCCACTGATGTGCTCGCGGAAGGCGTCAACCTGCAGCAAGCTCGGCACATCATAAACTACGACCTACCGTGGAACCCCATGCGGCTCGTCCAGCGGCACGGCCGAATCGACCGAATCGGTTCTGAACACCGTGAGGTATTCCTGCGCTGTTTCTTTCCAGACCAGCAACTCGAACGGTTCCTGGGGTTGGAAGAGCGCCTGCAGCGCAAGCTCAAGCAGGCTTCGGCCGCGACCGGTGTTGGAGAAGTTCTGCCCGGGTTCATCGGCCGCGAGGTCAACCTCACCGAGACCCGCGAGGAAATCGATCGGCTCCGCCGGGAGGACGCCACCCTCTTTGAAACCGGCGGAGCGTCGGCCCTGTCCGGTGAGGAATACCGGCGTCGGTATCAATCTCAGCTCGCCAATCCCGAGCTCCGCGAGGCTGTGTTGCGTCTGCCCTGGGGCAGCGGCACCGGCTTCGCCCGCGCCGGCGGGGCACAGCCCGGCCTGGTGTTCTGTGCCCGCATCGGTGATCACTCTCGGCCGTGGTTCCGGTATGTTCCCCTGAACGATGACTTCACCATCACATGCAACGAGCAGGGCCACCCGGTCGTCATCGACGACACCCTCTCCTGCCTGGACGCCGCCGACCCTGGCGGCCCCGAAACGCCTGCCGAGTTGGTTGAGGCCGTCTACCAGGCGGCGTTCCCGGCGTGGGCGCACGCCAAGCGTCACATCCTCGCCACCTGGATGCACAACGCCGACCCGGCCAACCTACAGCCGCCCATCCCCAGGGTGATGCGGGATGCCGCCGAACTGGTCCGCCAGTACGGCGCTCACCTCGGTGATCGGCAAGACGAGCTCGTCGAGCGTTTCCAGGCACCCTACAGCCCTCGCATCCAGCGCGCGCTGCGGGAAGGTTTGGCTTATCAGGGCACGGTTAGGCAGCGCGTGGATCATCTGGCGGAGCTCGCCGATCGACTTGGCCTTGTCCGCCAGACTGCCCCTGAGCCGCTTCCGCCCATCAGGGAGGACGACATTCACTTGGTGTGCTGGATCGCAATTGTTCCGCAATCGTCCTTGGCTCAGGTCCCCAATATCGTTGAATAGGAGCCAAATCATGGCACATTTCCGCGCCCGCTCTCAGCATGCTCCTCGGCCTGTTCGCTGAGCTCCCGATCGTGCTCGGCCTGTGTGAGTAGCCTCCCGCAGTTGTGGCACTTGTAGTAGCCGTCGTCCTCGCGCGCTACCCTGATCTGGCGACGTGGGCTGGCTGCTGAACGGCACTCCGCGGCGGCCTGGTCGCCGACACCCTGTTCGTGCTCCCCGGCATGCTCGCGCTGCTGGTGCTGTCGGCCGTCTACGTTATCTAGCAGGACACGACGGTAGTGACCGCGCTGTTCGCCGGGACGGCCCCGGCCGTACTGGCTTTCGTCGCCCAGCGCGCCGTGGAGACCTACGCCTGGCTCACCCCGGGTGAGATGGTGCACGGCCTGGCCCTGGCCGAGACCACCCCCGGCCCGCTCATCATGGTCGTGCAGTTCGTCGCGTTCCTCGCCGCGTACCGCGACCCTGGAGCGCTCTGGCCCCGTGGGCCGGGGCGCTGCTGGGGGCGCTGCTGACCCCGGGGTCACCTTCGTGCCCTGCTTCCTGTTCATCTTCCTCGGCGCCCGCTACGTCGAGCGGCTGCGGCACAACACCCATCAGCGCCGCGCTGACCGCGTCACCGCCGCCGTCGTGGGCGTCATCGCCAGCCTCGCCCTCTACTTCGCCCAGCAGATGCTGTTCGCGACGACCGAGATGGAGACCTACGGCCCGCTGCACCTCCACGTGCCCGACCTCGCGAGCGTCAATGTCCTGGCACTGGTCATCACCACCGCCGCGCTGTCATGACGTTCGTGCTGCGCTGGCCGATGCTGCACATCCTGGGCGTCTGTGCCCTGCTCAGCATCGCCTCCCTCCTGATGCCCTGCCCGGGTCTCATGAGCCACAGGTAGGCAAGCGCTTCGCGGACGGTGATGCTGGAGGCGCGCCCGGTTACGGCGTCGGTGGCCGGCACCGCACCGTGGACCGTCAGGGCGAGGGAGACGGCGACGGCCGGCAGAAAGATCCGGTACGGCAGCGCCGCGCCGGTGAACAGGTTACCGAGTCCGGTGCCGAGCAGCGCGGTGAGGCTGAGCGTCGGCAGGACCGCTACCAGGCAATTGGCCAGGGACATGATCTCGGACCGCAACGGACAGTCAGGCGTCAACACCGCGCTACCGGAGCCCTGGCTGTGACCCCGAGGAGGCTGATTTGTTATTTGTTCGCAGACTGCCCGCCGCTGATCTACCGTGGCGCTATGTCCGAACTTGAGCGACGAGACGCCAACTCCGAGGTCGCTGCGGGCCTGGAGCGTTTCGAGCTGATGCTCCTGAAAAGCATCGAGTCGGCAGGCCTGCCTGTCGATGGCGTCCTGGTGGGCATGGCGGAGCGTCAGCGTGTGCTGAAGAACCTTGGCGACGCCCTGGACAGCCTGGGCCACGAGATCCGAGGTCGTTCGTACTACATCAGCAAGATGATCGCGGCGGCGGCGGCAGGGCTGTTCGACGCCGCGCTGAACTATCTGTGGGATGAAACGGTCGCCGAGTTGCGGCGACGAGTGGCGGGCTTCGATCTCGCCTACTTCTTTGACATCGCCGTCACCTCCCCGGAAAAGCGCAAGCACCTATCGACGGTTGACGATCTGTCGGCTATCCAGGACGTGGATCTCCTGCGGGCGTCCAGGGACATCGGGTTGCTGAGTGACGTCGGTCATGCTCAGCTCGACAGCGTCCGATACATGCGCAATCACGCCAGCGCCGCGCACCCCAACCACAATGAGCTGACCGGCCTGCAGTTGGTGACCTGGTTGGAGACCTGCATCAAGCAGGTGATCACCTTGCCGCTGGACAATGTCACGGCCGAGACGGGAAGACTCCTTAGCAACATCAAGAAAGCCCGCTTGACCTCGGAGGAGATCGCCGCCACCGCCGCCTTTTTCGACCGCCTTACCGGAGACCGGGCCGACGCCTTGGCTGCTGGCTTGTTCGGCATCTATGTCGGGCCAGCCACTACTCCTGAAGTCGATGACAACGTCCGGCTCTTGTGGCCTCAGCTATGGCCCTATGTGTCCGACGAAGCACGATATGACTTTGGCACCAGGATCGCCCGTTTCGTCGCCAACGCCGACCATGGTCAAGCAGCCAGGGCACGACAACTGTTCGATCTCGTGGATGCTGCGGCTTTCCTGCCCGAACCAGTCCGTGCCGCCGAGTTGGCCGCTGCCATAGACGCGCTCCTGACCGCTCACCACGGATGGAACAACTTCACCAACGAGGCCGTCCCAGCTCGCCAGCTTGAAGCTCTCGTGGGTGAACGTGGGAGTGTCCCGGCCGCCCTTTCGGCCAAGTACGTGAACGCGGTGGTTGAGGTCTTCCTGACCAACGGGCACGGTGTCTCATGGGCCGCCGACCCCATCTATCGCGGACTCATCGAAAAGTTCGACACCCAGCAGGCTGGCCAGGCACTACGCGCCTTTGCCGACACCACCATCGCGGGGCGGCTACAGACTCGCCTGGCCCAGGAACACTGGAACACCCTCCTGGAACTCATCGAGCCGAAGTTGACTCTACGAACCGATCGCGAACTGCTCGCCGCGATCCAGGCTTACCGCGGTACCCCCGACAAGCTGCGTACCAACCAGGCCATCATGACCATGGCTCGTCCTAGACGTATTGTCTCTGGCCGGGCACAAGCACAGTCGTAGCTTCGATCACGCGAACAACGTCGGGGCGTTCCCCAACGCCGACGTGCACGTGCAGTTGGAGGAGTACCGCGGCTGGCTGGAGGCGCTCGCGCTGCCCGACCTCTACACGCCGTTGGGCGAAAGGAGCTGGATCACCTCCTCCTTCGACCGTGATGACGCCCGAGTCTTCGGCGAACTGGCCCGTGACCACCGACTCAAGTTCGTCGGTGATGACGAGGAGCTCGCGCCGGGCATCCGCGGGCACCTGTCGAAGGACGGACACACCTTCGGTACGCAATGGCTGTCGGTCGAGACATCGGCGGGGCCGTTCGTCGTCGCCGGCGACGCGGTGATGTGGTACTCGAACGTCGAGGAGATGTGGCCCAGCGGCTACACCAACGGCAATACGTACAACATGCTCATGACCTACGGACAGATCTACGAATACTTGAAGGGCGAGGTGAACCGGATCATCCCGGGCCACGACGCGCTTCTCTTCGAGCGGCACCCAAGCTGGAAAGTCGGGGCCAACGAGGTCGCAGAGGTCCACGTCGCGAATTGGGACAAGCCCTTGCACCCGTCCAGATCCGCGTTCCGCGGCCTTGAACCTGCGCCCTGAGCCGACGTGACAGACCGTCGCGGACGCGTCTCCGTACGGGCGGCCGGCGCGTGCGCACCGGCCGCCCGCGCGGCTGACGCTAGTTGTACCGGTAGGCGTCCATCGCCGGCAGCGCCCTGCCATCGAAGTCGAACAGTGTGGTGTTACTGACCACGTTCTCCGCTCCGACCTGCCAGCCGACACCATCGGCCGGGATCATCACGGGATCCCAGTACAGGTCTCCGATGACCTTGCCGTCCGGGACGCTCTTGAGGCCGGCGAACAACTCGTAGAGGAAGTCGCGCTGCCCCTCGCGGGTCTCCCCGTAGGGCACCGGCCCGTTGTCCAGGAGCTGGCCCTCGATCCCGTCATGTGTGACCGGGTTCCAGTTGATGCCCGTCTCCATCACCATGATCTTCTTGCCGAAGCGGGCGCTGACCCGGTCGAAGAAGCCCAGGACCGTGGCGACGTCCTTCTTGGTCCAGTACGGGTAGTAGGAGGAGCCGATGAGGTCGTAGGGCACGCCCTGCTTCTCCAGCTCACCGAAGAACCACTCGTACTCGTCATCGTCGCCGGCGTCGTGGATGTGAATGATCACCTGGGTGGCGGGTGAGACGTCCTTGACCGCGCGGTAGCCGGCCTTCAGGAAACGGCCGAGCTTGGCGAAGGCGTCGTCCTGCCCCCAGGACTTGCCGTAGGGGAACAGCAGGCCGCCCTGGATCTCGTTGCCGAGCGAGACGAACTGTGGGGTGGTGCCCTGGGCCTTCATCCGCCTCAGCACCCGGCTGGTGTAGTCGTAAACGTACTTCTCCAGCGCCTCGATCGCCTCCGGCTCGCTCAGCTCGGTGACGTGCCGCCAGTCCTTGGGGATGTCCTGGATCTCGCCGTTGGTCCAGTAGTCGCTGTAGTGGAAGGTGAGCTGGATCTGCATGTCGTGGGCGGCGGCGCGGCGGGCCAGGTCGAGCATGTCCTCTTCGTCCTGGTACCCCTCGGGCAGGTGGTCGTTCGGGTAGCCGATGCGCGGGTGATCAGGGCCGGTGTCGTTGTAGAGGCGCAACCGCACGACGTTCACGCCGTTGTCGCGCATGATGTCCATGGGGTCGCGGGGACGTCCCTTGGCGTCGCGGTAGATGCCGCCGCTGTCCTCCACCCAGTTGAGCATGGTGATGTCGCCGCCCTTGAGGAACTCATAGGGCCCGGTGGCCGGGACGAGTTGGACGTCGTCGATACTGCTCCAGGCGCCGGCCGGCGCCCTGGAGTGCAGCCTGACGGTGAGCCGGCCCTTGGTGACGTGGACGCCGCGGACGACGACCTGCTTCCAATCGGAGGAGACCGGCAGGCTGGTGCGGGCGTCGTGGCTGCCGGGACCGCCCGCCGACAGGTAGGTCGCCTGCCGGCCACCGCCACTCCGGGTCCAGGCGCTCACGGTGTAGTAGCCGTCCGGCACGGTCACGGTCTGCTCCACCTCGGCGGTGTAGGGCCGCGATCCGGTCAGGGCCAGCGCGTACCGGCCGGTACGACCCGGCTCGGCGACCGCGACTCCGGCCGGGCCGCCCTTGACCTTCCAGCCGGTGATCTTCTTGCCACCGACCGGGCCATCGGCCTCGAATCCACCATTGACGAGGTCAGCGGTGGGCGTGTGAGCGGTCTCTGCCACGGCCGGGGCCGCGTTCAGCGAACCCAGTAAGAGTGCGCCCGCGGCAAGGCAGGCGGCGATCGCGTCTCGATGTCTCATGGGGGGCTCCTTCTCACTTGTGCGGCGCGGGGCCGCCCCACGAGAATTAACGAGAATGATATTACTAGTCAATACTTTAGTACTACTATTTGGCCGGGCTCCGCAGCCCGGGGAAGGGCGGGACGATCGTGTCCGACGTCGAGCAGCTCACCGGACCGTGCGCCCACCACGGCGAGGGCCCGGTCTGGGCCGAAGAGTGGGGCGGCCTGCGCTGGGTTGACATGCTGGCCGGCGACGTACTGGCCCTGGACCCGTCGGGACAGGTCATCCGGCAGCACGTCGACGAGGTGGCGGCCGTGGTCCGGCCCCGCGCGGGAGGCGGCATGGCGGTCGGCGTGTCCCGCGGGTTCGCGCTTGTCGACGCGGACGGCCGGGTCACGGTGCTGCCACCGTTCCTGCCGCCGGGGACCCGGATGAACGAGGGCGCGTGTGATCCGCAGGGCCGCTTCTACGCCGGGTCCATGGCGTACGACGCCGCCCCCGGCCGGGGCGCACTGTACCGGCTCTCCCCAGGTGGAGCCGTCGACACCGTGCTGGAAGGAGTCACCATCTCCAACGGCCTGGCATGGAGCCCGGACGGGGCGACGGCCTACTACGTGGATACCCCGACCGGCCGGGTGGACGCCTTCGACCACGACCCCGAGGCCGGCCTGTCAGGGCGCCGCCCTGCGGTCATCGTCGACGAACGGTACGGCTCCCCCGACGGGCTCACCGTCGACGCCGAGGGCTTCCTGTGGGTCGCGTTGTGGGGCGGCGGCGCGGTGCACCGGTACACGCCGGACGGCCGTCTGGACGGCCGGATCGAGCTGCCGGCCGCCCAGGTCACGGCGTGCGCGTTCGGCGGGGACGATCTCGGCGACCTGTACGTGACCACCTCGCGCTTCGGCATGGACGAGCCCGAGCCCGGGGCGGGCGCGCTCTTCCGTGTCCGTCCCGGGGTCTTCGGACTGCCCACCGCGGCGTACGCCGGCTGAGCCGCTGATCGGCCGGGTCCGCCCCTCCGCCGCGGACCCGGCCGCTCCCACGCCGACCGGCCCGCACCACGCGGCCTCGCCACGCGCTCACCACTCGGCGAAGGATCCGTCCGCGTGGCGCCAGACCGGGTTGCGCCAGCGGTGCCCCTGCGCGGCCATGCGTTCCACCGCCCGCTCATCCACCTCGATGCCCAGCCCCGGCAGGGCGGTGCGCGCCGCGTGGCCGCCGGTGAAGGTCAGCGGCCCGCGGTCGACCAGGTAGTCCAGGACGTCGTTGCCCTCGTTGTAGTGGATGCCGACGCTCTGCTCCTGAATGAGGAAGTTCGGGATCGCGAAGGCGAGCTGCAGGCTGGAGGCCAGGGCGATCGGGCCGAGCGGGCAGTGCGGCGCCATCGCCACGTCGTAGGCCTCCGCCATGGCGGCGATCCGGCGGACCTCCGAGATTCCGCCGGCGTGGCTGACGTCGGGCTGCGCCACGGCGATCCCCCGGCCGAGTACGGCCCGGAAGTCCCAGCGCGAGTACAGGCGCTCCCCGGTGGCCAGCGGGATCGAGGTGCCCTGGGCCAGCGCCGCCAGGTTGTCGCTGTGTTCGGGAAGCACGGCTTCCTCGACGAACAGCGGCATGAGCGGCTCCAGCAGCGGGAGCACCCGCCGGGCCATCGCGGTGGACATCCGTCCGTGGAAGTCCACCACCACGTCGTTGTGCTCGCCGATCGCCTCACGCACCGCTGCGACCCGCTCGACGATCCCACGCGACTGCGCCGGGGTGTCGATGGCCGTCAGCTCGGCGGAGCCGTTCATCTTGACGGCGGTGAAGCCCGCCTCCACCTGGGCTCTGGCCAGGTCCGCGACCTCGGCGGGCCGGTCTCCGCCGATCCAGGCGTACATCCGCACCCTCTCGCGGACCGGGCCGCCGAGCAGCATGTGCACGGGCAGCCCGGCGGCCTTGCCGGCGATGTCCCACAGGGCCTGGTCGATCCCGGCGACCGCGCTGGACAGCACCGGGCCGCCGCGGTAGAAGCCGCCCTTGGTGAGGACCTGCCAGTGGTCCTCGATGCGCATCGGGTCCTCACCGATCAGGTACTCGCTGAGCTCGGCGACGGCGGCCTGGACAGTGGCCGCCCGTCCCTCGACCACCGGCTCGCCCCATCCGGTGATGCCTTCGTCAGTCCGGATTCGGAGGAACAACCAGCGTGGCGGGACCAGGAATGTGTCCATGGACACGATCTTCATGGTGATGGTCATCCGTTCCGTTAGGAGGAGGTGGTCGAGACGCTCCAGCCGCCGTCGACGTTGAGACCGGCGCCGGTGATGAACGAGGCCTCGGGTGAGGCGAGGAACGCGACGGCCGCGGCCACCTCCTCGGGGCGGCCGAAGCGGCCCGCGGGGGTCTCCCTGATGGTCGCCTGGCGTCCGTCCTCGCCGATGCCGTCCCAGGCGGGGCTCGTGATGGGTCCGGGGACGACGTAGTTGACCCGCACCCGGGGGGCGTACTCCACGGCGAGTTGCCTGGCCAGCGACTCCAGGCCACCTTTGGCCGCGGCGTACGGGCCGCAGCCGGGGATCCCGGTGCGGGCGTGCACCGAGGAGGTGATGACGATCGAGCCGCCGCTCTCGGCCAGCAACGGGTAGAGCGTCCGCGCGGCCAGGTAGGCGGCCTTGAGGGAGACCGCGATCTGCAGGTCCCAGTCGGTCTCGGGCAGCTCATGCAGGGGCACCGACCGCACCACCCTGCCAGGCCCGTTGGCGTGCAGCACGTCCAGCCTGCCGTAGCGGACCAGCACCTCCTCCCGGGCAACCGCCCAGTCGTCGCCGGCGGAGACGTCGCAGTGCAGGTAGGAGGCGTCCCCGCCGGCGCCGGCGATCTCCTTGGCCAGGCGCTCGCCGGCCTCGTCGGCGATGTCAGCCAACAGGACCCGGGCGCCCTCGGCGGCCAGCCGCCGTGCCGTGGCCGCGCCGATACCGGAGGCCGCGCCGGTGACCAGGGCGGCGTGTCCCTCGAAGCGGCGCATCACGCGGCTCGGGTGAACAGCCGGTTCGCCGCGGTCTGCAGCGCGACATCGTCCCACATCGGGTGCTGCGGGGCCGCGTTGGAGCAGACCACGGTGCCCCACGCCCCGACCCGGCTCGCGTGACCGACGGCCTCCAGGCAGATCGCGGCCCCGACCGGCCCCTCCTCGAAGGTGCCGTGCAACGGGGTGTAGCCGACCCAGCCCTCGCCAAGCACCAGCGGCACGCCGCGCTCGGCTGCCCAATCGGCGGCGACCTCGATCCAGATGCGCAGCCGCTCGGCCATGCCGTACCGATAGGCGGCGTACCGGTCGTAGAGCCAGGCGTCGAACCGCTGCGGGTCGCACCAGTCGTGCAGGTAGACCTCGCGCCGCGGCACGACGGTCGCCGCCAGGCGCCACTCCTGCTCGGGGCGCCACTCCTCCAGCGGCGGGGCGTCCGGGCGCAGCAGTTCGCGTGCGGCCCGCTCCTGCGGGAACGGGACGGAGGTGTCGCGTAGGGCGAAGGTGCCGATGAGCTCGTCCAGCACGCCGTACACGTAGGGGTGGAAGACCGCGACGTCGATGTTGGCGGGGATGCCGCGCATCTCCCCCGCGGGCACCCGGGCGTAGTTGACCGTGACCAGTTGGCCAGGGTGGCGCGCCTTGAACGCGGCTATCGCCTTCTCCAGGTACGGCCGCAGGCCGAGCACCGGGGACTGTCCGGGGGCGAGCGCCTCGGTGAGCCAGGTGGACTGAATCTCGTTGTGCAGTTCCACGAAGGCGATCCGGTCGGCCAGGCCGTGCTCGGCCAGGAAGTCCACCAAGTCGGCGAGGGCATCGGCCAGTGCGCCGGCACGCCGTTCGGCCGGTACCGCGCGCAGCGCCACGTGCCAGGAGGGGTCGGCCAGGAAGCTGGAGCTCTGCTGGTACTCCCAGGAGGAGACGATCACGTGGCAATCGTGGCGCCGGGCCGCCTGGAACAGGGCCAGCAGGTGGGCGCGGCCGTCCAGCGTGGCGGTCTGCCGCACGTCGTACCAGCGGGTCCGCATGCCGTAGCCGTTCCCGAAGGGGGCGAAGGTCAGCGACGAGGTGTCCAGCCCGGACCCGAAGAGCAGGTAGGGCATGGCGCAGATCCGCACGGTGTTGTAGCCGCGGGCGACGGCCTCGGTGAAGGCGCGGTCGAGGTCCTCGAACGGCTCGCCGGGGCCGGTGCGGGTGTACCAGGTGAAGTCCCACAGGCAGACGGTGAGCCTGTCGGGCAGATGAGCGGGGAGCGGATTGCTCACGGGTGACTCCTCATGACTTGACGGCCCCCGCCGTGAGGCCGTCGAGCAACTGCTTGCGCAGCAGCAGGAACATGATCAGGCTGGGCACAGCGGCGAGCACGGAGCCGGCCAACACCATGTCCACCTGGCGGCCCTCGGCTCCGTAGAGGGCCTGGATGCCCAGCGGCAGGGTGTACTGGGCCGGGTCGGACACGACGATCAGCGGCCAGAAGAAGCTGTTGTAGCTGTTGAGGAAGCTCCACACCGCCAGCGCGCCCAGCGCCGGGCGCAGCAGTGGCACGACGACCCGCAGGAACAGCCCGAACTCCGAGGCGCCGTCCAGCCGCCCCGCCTCCAGGATCGAGTCGGGGACGGCCTGCTCGACGTATTGGCGCATCATGAAGATGCCGAACGCCGGGGCCACCCACGGGACGATCAGACTGAAGTAGACGTTGGTGACGCCGGCCTTGACCAACACCACGAACAGCGGCACGACGATGACGGCGAACGGCACCGCCAGCGAGCTGAACATCACGTCGAACAGCATCCGCTTGCCCCGGAACCGGTACTTGGCGAAGGCGAAGCCGGCCAGGGAGCAGACGAACACCGACAGCGTGGTGGAGAGCACGGCGACAACGGTGCTGGTGAGAAACCAGCCCCAGAAGGGCTGCGTCTCCAGCAACCGGGTGTAGTTCTCCAGCGTGAACGGGATCGGGAGCGGCTGCGGCGGGTAGGTGAAGATGTCGCCGCGCGGTTTGAACGACGAGGTCACCGCCCACAGCAGCGGCAGCGCGAACATCACCGTGAGCGCGACGAGGAACAGGTACAGCAGGCCGCGCGAGCCGCTGGGCCGGCGCCGCCGGGTGGTGCCCGCCGGGACGGTGGGCGCGCCGGCGGCGGGGCGGGTGGCGGTGCCGGCGGGGCGGGTGGCCATGGCGCTCACCGGCCCTTCCCCACGCCGAAGAGCGAGCCGGCCGCCCGGCCGACCGCGAAGACGAGCACGAACATGACCACCCCGGCCGCGGCCGCGTAGCCGAGTTGCTGGCGGGTGAACGCCTCGCGGTAGATGAACATCGCGACCGACAGGGTCGCCTCCCCCGGCCCGCCCTTGGTCAACAGCATGGGTTCCTCCAGGATCTGTGCGGTGCCCACCAGGACGGTGACCGCGACGAACGCGGTGACCGGCCGGAGCATGGGCACGGTGACGGTGAAGAAGCTGCGCACCCGCCCCGCGCCGTCGATCTCGGCCGCCTCGTACAGCTCCCGCGGGATGTTCTTCAGCCCGGCCAGGAAGAAGATCGTCAGGTAGCCGGTCCAGCGCCACAGCACCAGGAACATCACGCTGACCTTGGCCCAGCTCGGCTCACCCAGCCAGTCGATGCCGCCCCAGCCGAAGAAGCCGCGCAGAGCGGCGTTCAGCAGGCCGAACTCCCGGTCGTAGACCAAAGTGAAGACGAGCGCGATGATGATCGGCGACAGCACGACCGGCATGAAGAAGGTCAGCCGGAAGAAGTCCCGGCCGCGCAGCCCGCGCGCGTTGAGCGCCTGGGCGACCAGCAGCGCCGTCGGCACCACCACGAAGACCGCGAACAGCGTGTACAGCAGCGTGTTGACCACGGCGGTGCGGAAGCTGCCGTCGTCCAGCAACCTGGTGTAGTTGTCCAGGCCGATCCACAGCGGGGTGCCCAGGCCGGCCCACTCGGTGAAGCTCAGGTACAGGCCGACCCCGATGGGGACCACCATGAAAAGCCCGTACAGCAGGTAGAACGGCGAGATGAAGGCGTAGGGGGTCAGGCCCGAGCCCCGGGCGGGGGCGCCTGAGCCTGTCCTGCGTTCGGTGACCGCCGCCACCTCAGCCGCCCTTCTTGGCGTTGTAGGCGGCCACGGCCTCCTTGATCGCGTCAGCGGCCTTCTTCTTACCCTGCAGGGTCTCCAGCATCGGGCCGCCGAGCGCTTCGATCAGCACGTTGAGCTTGGCGTTCTGGTAGAAGGTGGGGCTGTCCTGCGACGCGGGAGTGTAGATGTCGAACAAGCGCTGGCCGCCCAGGTACTCGTCCTCGGTGCTCAGGAACTCCTGGTCCTGGTAGAGCGATTTGAGTGTCGGCAGGAAGCCGCCCTTCTGGAAGCGCAGCAGTTGCCCCTCACGGGTCAGGTAGGTCTGCCTGAGCAGCTCGGTGGCCGCGGTGGTACCCGGCTTGTCCTTGAGCACGGCGAACCCGGTGCCGCCGAGCGCGGAGGCGATGTGCCCGCCGCCTTTGAAGCGGGGGAGGTTGCGCATGCGCCACTTGCCCTTCTGCTCGGGCACGTAGCTCTGCAGGCCATAGATGTTGTACCAGTTGGGCATGACGGTGGCGATGAGCTTGCCGTTCTTGAGGGCGGCGGTGTTGGGAGCGCCGTAGGGGTCGGGCAGGCTGATGAGGAATCCGCTGGCTACGCCCTTGGCCATGAAGTCGAGCACCTCGACCGCCTCGGGCGAGTCCAGGATCAGATTGCCGCCCTCGTCGTAGTAGCCGCCGCCGCGCTGCAACAGCAGTTGGAGAAACTGGTTGGTGACGGAGGTGTTGTCGCCGGTTGAGACCATGCCCAGTGACTGGCCGGTCTTCTGGTGCAGCCGGGCGCCGATCTCGGCCAGTTCCTCCCAGGTGCCGACGTCCTCGGGGATGCCGTTCTTCTTGAACTCGTCCTCGCGGAAGTACAGGACGCTGAGGCAGGTGTCGGACTCCAGGGCGTAGAGCTTGCCGTCGATCGTGTAGGGGGCGGTGCGCAGCAGGTCGTTCTTGACGGGCGCGATGGTGGAGTCCAGGTCGAGCAGGAGCTGCTTGCCGATGCCGCCGTTCATCACCCGGGGGAAAACGCTGATCACTATGCCGATCAGGTCGGGAGTGCCGGTGCCGGCGGCACCCTGGGACACCATGCGGGTGACCAGCGCTTCGCTGTCGGCCTGGGTGAACTTCAGGTTGTAGTCGTACTTTCCGCCCGGGGCGTCGGTGAGCTTCTTCGCCATCTCGGTGAAGGTCTTCACATAGCCGGGGTCGTGAGTCCAGACGCCGAGGTCGACCTTTCCAGACGAGACCGCTTGGCCGCCACTACTACCCCCGCAGGCGGTGAGGGCGGCGGAGGCCAGCAGGCCGCCGCCGACCATGCCGGTACGGCGCAGAAACGTTCGCCGCGATATGCCGGTCATGTGCGACTCCTTCGGTGTGGGAGGTGGCGCCCGATACGGGACTTGACGAGCAGCATGCCCATGAGTGGGTCTCGTGTCAACGATTAATACTATTACTTTTTACTTTAGTATGCTTTATCGGCAACCTGAGCGGACTACGGGGGCGGTGGCGAGGCGTGCGGGCATGGGATGATTCCGGCATGGCGGAGATCGGGAGGGCCGGCGCCCACGACCGTGTGGTGCTCAGCATCGGCACGGCGATCGTCAGCGGCGAGATCGCGCCGGATGAGGACCTCGACGTGGTGGAGTTGCAGGAGCGGTTCGGGGTGAGCCGCACGGCGGTGCGTGAGGCGCTGCGCGTGCTCACGGCCAAAGGGCTGGTAGGCGCCCGGCCTCGGCGCGGCACGTTCGTGGCGCCGCGCGAGCAGTGGGCCATGCTCGACGCCGACGTGCTCCGCTGGCGGTTCGCCGACCGGGTGGACGAGCGCTTCCTCGACGAGCTCGGCGAGGTGCGACTGACGGTGGAGCCGGCCGTGGCCCGGATGGCCGCCCTGCGCCGCACCGACCGCGACCTGGCGGCGCTGGAGGACGCCTTGGCCGCCATGCGCGAGGCGACGGGGAAGGAAACCGCCGAACATGTGGAAGCCGACCTGGCCTTCCACCACGCCATGCTGCGCGCCGCGCACAACGAGCTGATGGCGCAGATGGCGATGGTGATCGAGGTCGGCCTGCGGTTGCGCGACCAGTTCGTGCACGCCACGCTCACCAGCGAGTCCGCCGACAAGCACGCCGAAGTGCTGCTGGCAGTGCGCAGACAGCGCCCGCGGGCCGCCGAGGCGGCGATGCGGGCGCTCATCGAACGTTCCATCGAGGACGTGGACATCGCGAAGAAGCTGCACGCCGGCGGCGCCCAGGACGCCGCCGGCTGAGCCGCCCCTGCTACGGGCCGGCTCAGCCGGTGCCGAGACGTTCATCTCAGCGGGCCCCGGTCGCGTCGCGCACCTTGGCGATGACGGGGCAGACAGCCAGGGCCTCCGTCAGCGATGCGGTCACGAGGTTCCGTCGCCCGCCGACAACACGGTGCGGGGCACCGGCACAAGCCGTGCCGAGCGGAGCTCCAGCACGCCGTCTTCGGGCCAGGCGGCCGGGCGGACCTGCGGAGACAGGTACACCGGCGCGTCGGCGGCCAGTGGCAGCAGCCGCAGCTCCAGCCCGTGCTCCAGGACCTCCTTGCGGAACCTGCGCAGCCCGATCTCCCAGGCGGGCCCGTACCAGAACTGGTCGGCCACCAGCCGCCCGCCGATGTAGGCGCGCCCGACGTCGCCGGTCCAGTCCAGGCGCAGCAACACCTCGTCGTCCCCGGCCAGGGCCTCCTCCGGGATGGTGATCCGGTAGACGGCCGCCTCGGCGAAGTCGGCGTCGGTGGGGGCCGAGGCCCGGCCGGAGGTCTCGTCGATCACCGGCCTCCTGGGTGGCCCGGCCTCGCTGACCGGCTCGACGGCAGGCTGCGGCAGCTCGACGGCCGGTTCGGGAAGCTCGACCACGGCGAAGCCGTCCTCCTGTGTCACCCGATACCCATGGAACCCCGCACCGGGCGCCGGGAAGATACGCACCCGGTCGCCGGCGCCTCCCCCGTACAGGACCAGCCGATCGTCCTCGGCCACCGCGGGCCGGGGGCTGAGCACCAGGCGGTCGGCGCCCCACAGCCGGACGCGCGTCGCCGACAGCGCGCTCTCCTCGTCCAGTACCAGGACGTGAGCCGAGCGACCTGCGACGTCGATGAGCCGTAGCCAGCAGTCCGGCCCCGGCCGCAGGCCGGTGACCACGACCTCTTCCCCGGTGCGGGTGACCGTCGCCATGCCTTCGACCTGCTGCACGGTGCCGCCGTCGAAGACCAGCTCGACCGGGATGCCCGCGGTCTGCGCCAGCACCTGCACAGGGCCCCGGTCGTCGTCGAGGACGCACACCGGCTGCGCGGAGGCGGTCAGCAGCACGCTCCCGCCGACCGGCCGGGCCAGCGGCCAGACGAAGAAGGCGCCGGAGGGCACGGTCACCGGCTCGCGGGGGACCACCAGCTCCCGGCCGCCGAGCTCGACGGTGAAGCGCACGCCCTCGTGCTCAGGGAGCGTCTCGACCGGCTGGTGGTTGTTGACGAACAGGAAGCCCGAACGGCCGTCCGAGCGCACGGCCCAGCGCAGCGCGCTTCGGTCGGCGGTGTCGGCGGGTGCGTCCGGCGGCATGGTGAGCGCCATCGTGGCCAGGTCGGCACCGTCGCTCGCCAACCACAGGTGCTGCATCCTCAGGCGGGCGTAGGAAGGGCGGAACTGCCCGTACTCGCCGAGCGGCGCCTGAAAATCGTAGTTCACCACCGGGCAGTCGTTGGGGTAGCCGGTGGCATGTGACTCCTGCAGCGTGGACAGCTCGCCGATCTTCTGCGAGGCGCCGTGGTACATGTAGTACCCCTGCCAGGCCGACCCGCTGCCCAGCTTCACGAGCGCGAGGGCGGCGACGTCCTCCGCCGCCACGACCGGCCGCCGGTGGTAGGAGGTGTACATTCCGCTGCCCAGCTCGCAGGTGGCGAACGGGTAGCGCTCCAGGTGGCTCTCGTCGGTGTCGGAGGAGGCGGTCTCGGGGGTGCGCAGGTCGGCGCCGATCGAGTCGTCGTCGCGACCGGGCCCGAAGAAGTAGTGCGCTCGGCTCTGCTGCGGCCAGCCGTCGTGCGCGGTGTCCCAGGCGGCCTCGGAGTAGCCGCCGAAGAGCGGGATCAGCTCATCCTCGGGAAGCCGGGCATGACCCCAGCCCGTCGCCGTCCACAGCGGCGCGTCGATTCCGGCCTGCCGCGCGAGCCGCTTGAGGGTGAGCAGGTGGCCGGGCTGGTCGTACAGCTCGTTCTCGATCTGGACGGCGACTATCGGCCCGCCGGCGTCCCGGGTCAGGCCGCGCAGCTGGACGGCGATCTGCCCGTACCAGGGCCGGACCAGATCGAGGTAGCGGGGGTCGTCGGTGCGGTGCGCGCAGTCCTGCGCCAGCAACCAGTCCGGGAAGCCGCCGTTGCGCGACTCGCCGTGGCCCCACGGCCCGATCCGCGCCACCACGTCCAGCCCGAGGTCGGCGCAGGTGGTGACGAACCGGCGCAGGTCGCGATCGCCGGTCCAGTCGTAGACGCCGCGCCGCTCCTCGTGCACGTTCCAGAAGATGTAGGTGGCGACGACGGTCACGCCACCTGCCCGGACCTTCAGTAGTTCCTCCCGCCACTCCTCGGCGGGATAGCGGCTGAAGTGGAACTCGCCCATGATCGGGAACCAGGGGCGGCCATCCCGGCTCAGGTGGCGCGAGTTGACGGTGATGGCGTCGGCGCGGTCGGGCGTGTCGCCCATCGCGAGGTGATCCCGCAGCGGAGGGGCGGGCTCTCCCGGGACGCTGAGTCGCAGCACTGCTCGGACTCCGTTTCCTGTTTGTCCAGGTAGGGGACGCGCGGGCGGTGAACCGTACCATGTCGGCGCCGACGCTCAACGTGTGCGCACAGCGCTCCCCCGCGCCGCGCGTCCACGCAAGGGCACAAGGAACGATACTACGAGTTTTTTAATAAATACTACTATTAGTGATCACTAAGTTGTGAGAGACCGGTCCGCGTGGCACCGGGCGGCAGCACGGCGAGCCGCCATGCCCGTCCAGGGAGTCCGCGCACGCCTGTCAGACGGCCCCACCGAGGACGGCACCCGGCGATCAGGACCGGGCCCGGGGCCTTGACACAGCGCCCGGGGAGGACCCTCTCTGGACGGCAGCCGGCAACCCCTCCCTGCAAGCCGGCAAGGCCGAGACGAAGATCAGCAGGTCACAGCACCGAACCCAGTGGCCACCGTGCAGCGGGTAGCCAACTAATAATACTAAAGTGTTGACTAGTAGTATCTTTTTCGTTAATTCTCGACTCCGGATCACTCGCCGATCCGGCGGCCCTCGCGGCCGCCCACCCCCCGTGTGCCCATGCACCACCTAATGGAGGCGATCCGTGAGACATCTCAAGCGCTGGGCAGCCGCTGCAAGCGCGACCACACTCTCCCTCCTCACCATCACCATGGCCCAACCCATCCCAGCGAACGCCGCCGGCCCCAATCTGCTGGCCAACCCAGGCTTCGAGAGCGGCCTGACCGGCTGGACGAACATCGGCACGTCCGGCGCGGCCTTCACCCAGACCACCAATCCGCGCTCCGGCTCCACCAACCTCGCCCACCACGCGAACGCGTCCTGGTCGGTGAACACGGTCCAGACACTCACCGGACTGACCGCGGGCACCTACACACTCACCGCCTGGATCAAGAACTGGGGGGTGTCAAGCGCCGGTCTGCAGGCCTACGGCTGCGGCGACACCAGCCAGAGCATCGACCTGCCCGTCAGCTCCTCCTGGGTACAGGTGAGTCTGGCCGTCTCCGTGCGGTCGGCCTCGTGCACAGTCGGCATCTGGTCCAACTCCAATACCTCGTCCGTGGTCGCCGACGACTTCAGCTTCACAAGGATCACCCCCGGCTCCGGCGGGAACCTGCCGGTCGGCGGTGACGTCACCTACCGGCGGATGACCGCGGCGATGGGGGGCACCTGGGCCAACAGTTCAGGAAAACAGCAGGACGTCCTGGACATCCTGGCCGCCAAGGGCTTCAACCTCGCCCGGATCCGGATCTACAACCAGCCGGGGAACCCCGTCAACGTGGACGGGACCGACTACAAACTCCAGCCGGGGTGGCAAGACCTGAACGACGCTGTCCAGAACGCCAAGGACGCCAAGGCCCGCGGGATGAAGACCTTCATCTCGCTGCACTACAGCGACTTCTGGACCAATCCTGGCCTGCAGAAACGCCCCGCCGCCTGGGTCGGCTACAACCAGAGCCAGTTGGAGAGCGCGACCTACTCCTTCACCGCCAACGTGCTCAACACCCTCATCCGCAACGGAGTCACGCCCGACTTCGTGTCCATCGGCAATGAGATCAACGACGTGGTCATGGACGTGAGCAGAATCTCCTCTCCGGCGAACTATTACGGGCTCCTCAAGAAGGCGTCAGACGCCGTCAGAGCCGCATCTCCGAAGAGCAAGATCGTCATTCACCTCACCACCCCCGACAAGACCCTCTACACGAACTGGATCAACGGCGCGGTCACGCACGGGCTGTCGTACGACCTCATGGGAATCTCGCTCTACCCGTTCTGGACGAACATGTCGATCGCGTCCCTGGCCAACTTCGCCACCTGGGCCGCCGCCGCGAGCGGCAAGCAGGTCCTGGTCTGCGAGGTCGGCTACCCATGGACACTGAGCGCCCAGGGCGCCGGCGAACAAACCCTGATCCAGGGGAACGGCCTGGACGCGGACGGCCCGGAGAACTACGGCGCTTCGACGTCCGGGCAGCTCAGGTACATGCAGGAGTACATCCGCGCGATGTACAACACCGGCAGGGTCGCCGGCATCTCTTACTGGGACCCGATCCTGATCGACTTCGGCACCGGCGCCGATCCCAATGGTTGGGTGGTCGGCGGTGACGTCGCAGTGGAGGACACCACCTTCTTCGACTACAACACCCCGCACCGCGCGCTGAGCAGCCTCTCGGCCTTCAACACCTGGTAACCGCACCACGGCGACGTCCGGGCACGATATGGCGCTCCGGACACCGTCTCCTGCCGGTCAGCCGGCCGCAGCATGACTGCGGCCGGCAGTGACCACCGCGAGCCGAGATCGCCAGCCTCCCGCATGTCGATATGCCGACCCTGTTCGAACAACATGGGACTGGGAGTGGACCGCCCCGGCGAAGTTGGGGGCTAGATCGGTCGGTTCTCGGTCGCCGCGGTGGTGCCGGCAACCGGCCGGTGGAACGTCTCCACATACCCGGCCGGAGGGACGTTCCCGCAGTAAGAATGCACCCTCTCCGTGTTGTACCACGCCACCCATTCCATAGTGGCCGTGGTCGCCGCGTCCGCTCCACGCAACGCCGGTCCGGCGCGCGTGGTGCTGGTACTGCTTGCGGACCCGTGCACCTTCTCGGCCGCGGAGTCGCTGCAGGTCGCCGCCGAGACGCCCTTGGCGTTGGAACTCATAGGACGGATCACGGAAACGGACATGGCCGCCGACTGGTTCGAGGCGCAGTACTCCCGCATCAGCCCCGCCTCCTCCTAAGGCGGCTGGGATGTACACGGCGGGTACATTCCGTGGTGCTCAGTCCTCGGACTGACAACCCCAAATACATAGATCATCGGTGTGCCCGCGTGGGCACACCGGGCCGGCGAGAGCCAACAGAACCCCGCAGAACCCGGTCCAAGCTGGTCGCCCCGAGCAGCCAAAAGAGCGAACCTGCAGGTGAGAACCTCCTTACCGGTCCAGTTCGATTCCCGTCACCCGCTCCACACACTAAGGCCCAGGTCAGGGACATGATCCCAACCTGGGCCTTGATCGTTTCTAGGGGCTTGTGGATCTTCTCGGGCCATTAGCTCTTGATCACCCTGCCGGGACCAGCGCGCTGGCCTCGCCCTCGCGGCCGTCTTCGTCTCGGATGCCGAGTTGCCGACGATGGCGTCCTTGATCATTTCGTCGGTCCCTCTGACTGCGTGCTGGTAGATCATGGCCGCTCTGACGTTGTCGTGTCCCATGCGCGCCGTCAGGTCCTTAAGACCCGTGCCGGACTCGGCGGCCAGCATATTTCCGGTGTGCCGCAAGTCGTGGAAGTGGAGCCCCGGCAGGCCCAGTTCCTTGACCACGTCGAGCCACCGCGTACGGCTGTTGAAGCCGCTTCGGCGAAGCGGCCCGCCCTCGGACGCGACCCTCCCGGGAACATGAGCGCGTGCGGCTCGTCCTGGACGTAGGTGTCCATGTGCTCTCGGAGGATGGGGACGATGCTCCGCGGAATGCCGACCGTCCGCCGGGCTGCCTTGGACTTGGGCGGACCCAGCACCAACCCGCCCGTTGACCGCTCGACGAAGGCGACGCGGACGCGCACAGTTCGAGCTGTGAGATCGACATCCATCCGGCGTAGCGCGCTGACTTCACCCCACCGGAAGCTCGCGAACGCGGCCAGGAGCACTATCGCACCCGCACTTCCTACTGTGACAGGCCCACCTCATCATGTGTGCATGAAGGATGTCGCCCTTCCTCTGTAGGCTCTAGAGGACGAGGAAGGGAGCGGGTATGACCGCACAACCGCAGGACTTCATCTCCGTCGGTGCGCCTCTGCCTGAGAAGAACCTGCGGGCCATCCGTGCCGCGCTGGTCGTCCCAGAAGATCGCGAGGCCTTCGACGCCGGGCTCAAGGCCGTGCTCGACGAGGTCAGGGTAGGCCTGGATCTTGGAGTGCTGAACGCTTTCGTGCACCGCTGGTGGATCTCCGCGTGTGACACCGCCAAGGATCCCGAGGGGCGCCGTCAGATGCACGTCCGCGCCCAGCAGGCATTGGCAGGCGAGCCCGTTCCTCGTGGGAGACCGTGGCGGGAGATCTTTGCTGCTCGTGGGATCGATGTCTAGGTGTTCAAGCTCATCATCGATCCCGTAGCCGACGAACAGATCACCGCGCTACCCGATCACGCACTGCATCCGCTCGCGGATCTGTTCGCGCTGCTGGAGACCGCTCCTTGGAGTGGAGACCCGTACAACTCTGCGAATCCCCGGGCGAACATGCTTACGCACCCGTTCGGAGAGCGCGGCCTTGCCACGTACGTGGTCCTGGACCGGCAGCGCGAGGTCTACCTTGTCCGCATCGAATGGCCGTAAGCCGTGCCCGCTGCGTGCCCGTTCTCGTAGTGACCAGCGGTGAGTCACTGGGACTCACGGTCAATAGACCGGCACATGCCCAGGTCGGCGTTTCCCCTGCTCAGAGGCCAATCATCTTGAAAGAGTTCCCAAGCTGACAGCGCGGGTTCGATTCCCGAAGCCCACAGCACTATGATCCCCTTCCCGAGGCCTCGGCGCGCTTCCACTTCGGGTGGGCCGAGGGCAGGCGCGTAGACCCGTAGTAGGACGTTCACGCTGTGCCCCGCCCACTCAGCGACCTGAGGCGCTGGCACTCCGGCGTCACGACGCAGCCACTATGTCTCAGAGGTCCCCGAGGGAGCGTCTGGCGTTGTCGATGAGCTCCTTGTACGTGATGACCTCAACCCGGTTCACGTGCGTGTTGAACGTCCGAGAGCAATTGTCAAATCCTGTGGATCATGGGTGGCTCAGGTCGAACGTAGCCATTCGTTGAGGATCGCGAAGTCTGCGTTGGTGAGTCCTCGGGAA
>NZ_JACHGN010000047.1 GCF_014202315.1 Thermocatellispora tengchongensis
GAGGGCGGCGCGATGGTGGCGGTGGCCGCGTCCGAGGAGGAGGTCGTGCCGGTGCTCGCGGGGGAGGGGGGTGTGTCGGTCGCGGCGGTGAACGGTCCGCGGTCGGTGGTGGTGTCGGGGGATGAGGAGGCGGTGCTGAAGGTCGCGGCGTTGTTCGCGGAGCGGGGGTGCAAGACGCGCCGGTTGCGGGTGAGTCACGCGTTCCACTCGCCACGGATGGAGGGCATGGTGAACGAGTTCGACCGGGTGGTGCGCGGCCTGTCGTTCCGGCCCGCGCGCATACCCGTCGTGTCGAACCTCACCGGGCGGATCGCCGGGGAGGAGATCGCCACCCCCGAGTACTGGGTGCGGCATGTACGCGAGCCGGTCCGCTTCGCCGACGGCGTGCGGACGCTGGCCGGCACCGGTGTGCGCCGCTTCCTGGAGCTGGGACCCGACGCCGTGCTGGCGCCGATGATCTCCGACGTGCTCGCCCCCGGCGAAGCGCTCGTGGTCGTCCCGGCCCTGCGCGCGGACCGGCCCGAGCCGGTGGCGCTGCAGCAGGCGCTGGGCGCGCTCCACGTCACCGGCACCGACGTGGACTGGACGCCCGCCTTCGCGGGCACGGGCGCCCGCCCCGCCGAGCTGCCCACCTACGCCTTCCAGCGGCGCCGCTTCTGGCTGGAGCCCCCGCCGCCCTCCGCGGACGGGTGGCGCTACCGGGCCGTCTGGCAGGCCCGCCCCGAACCCACCGGCACCCCCGCGGGCGCCTGGCTCGCCGTCGTCCCGCGCGCTCTCGCGGCGGACCCCTGGATCGCCGCCGTCACGGACGGGCTCGCCGGATGCGGGCTGGACCTGCGCACCCTCGTCCCCGCCGAAGACGATGAAAGCGGCGAGCACGTTGACCGCGAACGGCTCGCCGGCCTGCTGCCGCGCGATGTGGCGGGCGTGCTCGCCTTCACCGCGCTCGCCGACGGCGCGGTTCCCGGCGGGCCCGCCGGAGTCACCGGCACCGCCCTTCTCCTCCAGGCCGCGGCCGACGCCGGGCTGACCGCGCCGATATGGTGCCTCACCCGGGGCGCCGTCTCGGTGAGCCCGCACGATCCGCTGCCCAACCCCATCCAGGCCGCCTCCTGGGGCCTCGGCCGGGTGGCGGCGCTCGAACTGCCCCACCTGTGGGGCGGCCTCGTGGACCTCCCCGGCGCGGTGGACGAGCGCGCCCTGCGGCGCCTGTGCGGCGTCCTCACCGGCACCGAGGATCAGGCCGCCGTCCGCGCGGCGGGCGTGTTCGCCCGGCGGCTAGTGCGCGCCGGCGCGCCCGAGACCCGCCGCACCTGGCGGACGTCCGGCACCGCGCTGATCACGGGCGGCACCGGCGCCCTCGGCGCAGGCGTGGCACGCTGGCTCGCCGGGCGCGGCGCCGAGCACATCGTGCTGGTGAGCAGGCACGGGCCCGACGCCCCCGGCGTGGCCGAGCCGGTCGGCGAGATCTCCGCGTCCGGCGTCCGCGTCACCGTCGCCGCCTGCGACGTCGCCGACCACGCGGCTCTCGACGACCTCGTCCGGCGGATCGAAGCCGCCGGTCCTCCGATCAGGACGGTCGTGCACGCCGCCGGGGTGTCCCACTACGGCGCCATCGCCGAGACGGCGCCGGACGAGCTGGCGGCGGTCGTGAACGCCAAGCTGAACGGCGCCCGGCATCTCGACGCCCTCTTCGGCGACCGCCGGCTCGACGCGTTCCTGCTGTTCTCCTCGGTCGCGGCCGTGTGGGGCAGCGGCGGCGCCGGGGCGTACGCGGCCGGGAACGCCTATCTCGACGCGCTCGCCGCCCAACGCCGGGCACGCGGCCTGGCCGCCACCTCGATCGCGTGGGGGCCGTGGGACGGCGACGGCATGGTCGCCCGCGACGGCACCGGCGACCGGCTGCGCCGGCACGGGCTGGTGCCGATGGACCCGGCGCGGGCGATCACCCTGATGGGGCAGGCGCTCGACCTGGACGAGACCGCCGTCGCCGTCGCGGACATCGACTGGGACCGCTTCGTCCGGGGCTTCACCGCCCGCAGGCCCAGCCCGCTCATCGCCGGCCTGGCCGACGCCGGGCGCCGCCCCGCCGAGCCGGACCCCGGGCGGGAGAGCGAGCCCGGCCTGGCCCGCCGGCTCGCCGCCGCGTCCCCCGGGGAGCGCGACACCCTGGTGGCCGACCTCGTGCGGGCGGAGGCCGCGGCCGTGCTCGGGCACGGCTCCGCCCGCGACATCGAGCCCGAGCGGGCCTTCCGTGACCTGGGCTTCGACTCCATGACGGCGGTCGAGCTGCGCGACCGGCTGGCCGCAGCGACCGGCCTGCGGCTGCCGTCCACGCTCGTGTTCGACCACCCCACCCCCGCCGCGCTCGCACGCGAGCTGCACGGCGAACTCCTTGGCCTGCCCGCCGCCACCGACGCGCCGGCCGCCGCCGCGACCGGCACGGACGAGCCGATGGCGATCATCGGCATGGCCTGCCGCTTCCCCGGCGGGGCCGCCTCCCCCGAGGACCTGTGGCGGCTGGTCGCCGAGGGCACGGACGCGATCTCCGCGTTCCCCGAGGACCGGCACTGGGACCTGGACGCACTGTTCCACCCCGATCCGGACCACCCCGGCACGTCGTACGTGCGCGAGGGCGGGTTCCTCTACGACGCGGCCGAGTTCGACGCGGGCTTCTTCGGCATCTCGCCACGCGAGGCGCTGGCCATGGACCCGCAGCAGCGGCTCGTCCTTGAGACCTCGTGGGAGCTGTTCGAACGAGCCGGCATCGACCCGGCGACGCTGCGCGGCAGCCGCACCGGGGTGTTCGTGGGGGCCTCCGCCTCCGGGTACGGCTCGGCCCAGGACCCCCGGGCCGAGGGCCACGCCCTCACCGGCAGCGTCACCAGCGTGATCTCCGGGCGGGTGGCGTATACGTTCGGGTTCGAGGGCCCGGCGGTGACGGTGGACACCGCGTGCTCGTCGTCGCTGGTCGCACTGCACCTCGCCGGCCAGTCGCTGCGCGCGGGCGAGTGCGATCTCGCACTGGCGGGCGGCGTGAGCGTGCTCGCCACCCCGGCCGGGTTCACCCAGTTCTCCCGCCAGGGCGGCCTGGCCCGCGACGGCCGCTGCAAGTCCTTCGCCGCCGCGGCCGACGGCACCGGCTGGGCCGAGGGCGTCGGCGTGCTGCTGGTGGAACGGCTCTCGGACGCCCGGCGGAATGGTCATCACGTGCTGGCCGTGGTCCGCGGCTCGGCCACCAACCAGGACGGCGCCTCCAACGGCCTGACCGCCCCGAACGGCCTCGCCCAGCAGCGGGTGGTACGGCAGGCGCTCGCCAACGCCGGCGTGTCGGCGTCCGAGGTGGACGCGGTGGAGGCGCACGGCACGGGGACCACCCTCGGTGACCCGATCGAGGCGCAGGCGTTGCTCGCGACGTATGGGCAGGGGCGGGAGCGGCCGTTGTGGCTGGGGTCGATCAAGTCCAACATCGGGCACACCGCCGCCGCTTCGGGGGTGGCCGGTGTGATCAAGATGGTCATGGCGATGCGGCACGGGGTGCTGCCGAAGACGTTGCACGTGGACGAGCCGAGCCCGCATGTGGACTGGTCGGCGGGTGCGGTGGAGCTGTTGACCGAGGCGCGGGCGTGGGAGTCGGCGGGTCCGCGTCGGGCGGGGGTGTCGTCGTTCGGGATCAGCGGCACGAACGCGCATGTGATCGTGGAGGAGGCGCCGGAGGTCGAGCCGGTGCCGGTGGCCGATCCGGTGCTGCGGAGTGATGTGGTGCCGTTGGTGCTCTCGGGCCGGGATGATGCGGGGCTGCGTGCGGTCGCGGGTCAAGTGGCGGGTGTGCTGGCTGAGCGGTCCTTGCCGGATGTGGCGTGGTCGTTGTTGTCGCGGCCGGTGCTGGATCGGCGGGCGGTGGTACTGGCCGCCGATCGTGACGCGGCCCTCGCCGGTCTGTCCGGGATCGAGCCGGTGGAGGCGGGCTCGGGGAGGTCGGTGTTCGTGTTCCCCGGGCAGGGGTGGCAGTGGGCCGGGATGACGGCCGGGCTGCTGGATTCCTCCCCGGTGTTCGCCGAGGCGATGGCGGAGTGCGAACGGGCTTTGGGCGTGCCCGTGGTCGAGATCTTGCGGTCGGGTGCGGAGTTGGAGCGGGTGGATGTGGTCCAGCCGGTCCTGTTCGCGGTCATGGTCTCCCTCGCCCGGCTGTGGCGGGCGTGCGGGGTCGAGCCGCGAGCGGTGGTGGGCCACTCGCAAGGAGAGGTGGCCGCGGCCTGCGTCGCCGGGGCGCTGTCCCTGGAGGATGCCGCCCGCGTCGTGGTCGCCCGCAGCCGTGCCGTGGCCGAGGTGCTGTCCGGGCAGGGCGGTATGGCCGTGGCGCGGATGCCGCTCGCCGAGGCCGAGGAGCTGATCGCGGGCCGTGAGGTGGAGATCGCGGCGGTCAACGGCCCGGCACAGATCGTGCTCTCCGGCGCGGTGGATGACCTGCTGACCGATGAGCGGGTGCGCCGGATCGGCGTGGACTACGCCTCACACTGCGCGCAGGTCGAGGCGATCCGGGACCGGCTGCTAGCTGAGCTGGCGGACATCACCCCACGTCAGGCGGACCTGCCGATGTGGTCCACAGTGACCGGCGGCTGGACTGGCGGCGGTGAGCTGGACGCCGACTACTGGTATGCCAACCTGCGCAACCGCGTCCGGTTCGGCGAGGCGGTCGAGGCCCTGACCGGCGACGGCTTCGACGCGTTCATCGAAGTGAGCGCCCACCCCGTCCTGGCCCAGGCGATCGAGCACCCCCACGTCATCCCCACCCTCCGCCGCGACTCGCACCGGTTCATCGACGCGCTGGCCCGCGCCCACACCGCCGGCATCGAGGTGGACTGGCGCACCGTCGTCCCGCCCGCGCGCCGGATCGACCTGCCGACCTACCCGTTCCAGCGACGCCGCTACTGGCCGGCCGCTCCCGGGATCGACGCCGCGCGCGGTCCCGTCGTGCTCGCGGACGGTGGCGGTGTGGTGCTGAACGAGCGGCTCCCCGCCGGTGCCACCCCGCAGTACGCCGCGACGGCCATCGCCGAGATGGTCGTCCGCGCCGGCGACGAGGTCGGCTGCGGCCGGCTCGCCGAGCTGACCGTCGAGAACGGGGTCAGCGGAGCCGCGCACGTGCAGGTGGCCGTGCGCGCCGCCGGTCCCGGCGGGCGGCGCGAGGTCGTCGTGCACACCCGGGCCGGGGACGGCGAGTGGGCGCGCCACGCGACCGGCGCCGTGGAGGCGGCGGCGTACGACACGGACGAGGAGGCCGCCTGGGCGCTCGACGGCTGGGGACACGCGGCCGACACGGAGCCGTTCGACGGCGGCACGGCCCAGGGCCGCGCATGGCGGGCCGGTGGGGTGTTCCATGTGGAGGCGGCGCTGACCGGCGGCGACGGCCGGGAGCCCGATGCGTTCCTGCTGCATCCGGACCTGCTGCTCGCGGCCCTGCGTCCGGTCCTGCCCGACGCCGCGGCCCCCGTCTCGTGGCACGGCGTGGCGGTGTTCGCCACCGGCGCGACCGCCGTACGGGCACGGCTGACGCCCGGTGCGGACGGGACCTGCTCGGCCGAGCTCGCCGATCACTCCGGCCGCCTCGTGGCCGTCGTCGAGTCCCTGTCGTTCGGCGCCGTGGCGGAGCCGGAGCCGGGCGGAGCGTACCGGCTGGAATGGACGGAGATCGCCCCGCCCGCCGGCGCGGAGCCGGCCGTCCTCGGCGACCCCCGCGACCTGCTCGCGCACGACGCGCCGCTCCCGGCCACGGTGCTCTACCGCCTCGGCCGGCCGGACGACACGGCCGGGCTCGCCGCGTCCGCACGCGTCCTCACCGAGCAGGCGGCCGGTACGCTGGCCCGCTGGCTGGCCGACGAGCGCACCGCCTCCTCCCGGCTGGTCTTCCTCACCCGCGGCGCCGTCACGACCGGTCGCGGGGACCCGCGTCCGGACCCCGCGCACGCCTCGGTGGCCGGGCTCGTCCGCTCCGCCCGAGCCGAACACCCCGACCGGTTTGCCCTGATCGACCTGGACGACGCGGACGCCTTCGACACCGACATGCTCGCGGCGACGGCGGGCCGCGAGCCCGAAGCCGCCCTCCGCGCCGGCGCGGTCCTCGTGCCCCGGCTGGTCCCCGCGCAGCCGCGCTCCGATGCCCCGAGGATCGACGGGGAGGTCCTGGTCGTGGGGCCGCCCACCGGGCTCGCCGCGACCATCGCGCGCCACCTCGCGAGCCGGCACGGCGGCCGCCTCGTCGTCACCCACCCCGGCTGGGCGGACACTCCGGACGCGGCCGTCACCGTGCTCCCCGACGAGCCCGGGGCCATCGTCGCGGCGCGCCCCTCCGGCGTGGTGTACGCCGGGGACCCGGACGGGGCCGTCAGGCTCCACGAGCTGGGCCTTCGCCCGGACTGGTTCGTGCTGCTCGCCTCCGAGGCGGGCGCGCTCGGCAGTTCCGGCCGCCCGGGGGATGCGGCCGCCGGCGCCTTCCTCGCCGCGCTCGCCGCCCGCCGCCGCGCGGACGGCCTGCCCGCCACCTGCCTGGCCTGCGGGCCGTACGGGGACGAGGCGGCGCGGGACGGCTTCGCCCCGCTGCCGGCCGGGCGCGTGGCGGAGCTGTTCGACCAGGCGCTCGCCCTCGGCGAGCCGGTCGTGCTCCTCCTCCGCCCGGACGACCCCGCCGTGCTCGGAGACCGGGTGGGCCGATCCCCGGGCAGGACCGCCAGGAGGACCGCCGCCACCGCCGCGGACGACCTCGCGCTCACCCGGCGGCTCGCGGCGCTGTCCCCCGCCGAGGCCGACCGGCTGCTGCTGCACAAGGTCCAGGCGTACGCCGCCGCCGTGCTCGGCCACCAGGACGGGACCACCGTCGAGGCCGACCGGGCGTTCAAGGACCTCGGGTTCGACTCGCTGACGTCGATGGAGCTGCGCAACCGGCTGAACGGTCTCACCGGGCTGCGGCTCCCGGCGACGCTCGCCTTCACGTACCCGACCCCCGCCGACCTCGCCCGGTACCTGCGCGACCGGCTCCTGCCCGATCGCGCCGCGTCGGCGGAGGGCGAGCTGCACCGGCTGGAGGAGCTGCTGACCGGCCTCCAGCCCGGCGACGACGCCGGCGACCGGATCGCCGAGCGGCTGCAGGGACTGCTCGACCGGTGGCGGGCCAGGCCCTCCGCCGGGGCCGGGGCGCTGGCCGCGGAGAACCTCGAATCGGTCACCGCGGAGGAGATGTTCGACCTCATCGACAAGGAGCTGGGGACGCCGTGAACCGTGACCAGCCGTCGCCGTCCTCGCCCGACCAGGAGCGCTGATCATGTCGAATCGCGAAGAGAAGCTACTCGGCTACCTGAAGCGGGTCACCGCCGAGCTCGGGCAGACCCGCGACCGGTTGCGCGAGACGGAGGCCGCGCTCCGGGAGCCGATCGCGATCGTGGGCATGGCCTGCCGCTACCCGGGCGGGGTCACCTCTCCCGAGGACCTGTGGCACCTCGTCGCCGAGGGACGCGACGCGGTGGGAGGCTTCCCCGAGGACCGCGGCTGGGACCTGGAGGCGCTGTTCCACCCCGACCCGGACCACCCCGGCACGTCCTATGTGCGTGAGGGCGGGTTCCTGTACGACGCGGCCGAGTTCGACGCGGGGTTCTTCGGCATCTCGCCGCGTGAGGCGCTGGCGATGGACCCGCAGCAGCGGCTGCTGCTGGAGACGTCGTGGGAGGTGTTCGAGCGGGCGGGGATCGACCCGCGCGCGCTGAAGGGCAGCCGCACCGGCGTCTTCGTGGGCGCGATCTCGTCGGGGTACGTGGAGCGGCTGGGCCGGCCCCCGCAGGAGGTCGAGGGCTATCTCGCCACGGGGGCGATGACGAGCGTCGCCTCCGGGCGGGTGGCGTACACGTTCGGCCTGGAAGGTCCGGCCGTCACGGTGGACACCGCGTGCTCGTCCTCGCTGGTCGCGCTGCATCTGGCGGGCCAGTCGCTGCGCGCCGGCGACTGCGCCATGGCGCTCGTCGGCGGCGTCACCGTGATGCCCTATCCGGGCATCTACACCGAGTTCTCCCGGCAGCGCGGCCTGGCCCCCGACGGCCGCTGCAAGTCCTTCGCCGCCGCCGCGGACGGCACCGGCTGGGCCGAGGGCGTCGGCGTCCTGCTGCTCGAACGCCTCTCCGACGCCCGGCGCAACGGCCACCGGGTGCTCGCCGTCGTCCGCGGCTCCGCCATGAACCAGGACGGGGCATCCAACGGCCTCACCGCCCCCAACGACCTGGCCCAGGAACGCGTCATACGGCAGGCGCTGGCGAACGCCGGCGTGCCGGCCTCCGAGGTGGACGCGGTGGAGGCCCACGGCACGGGAACCACCCTCGGCGACCCGATCGAGGCGCAGGCGTTGCTCGCCGCCTACGGGCAGGGCCGGCAACGGCCGCTGTGGCTGGGCTCGATCAAGTCGAACTTCGGCCACTCCGGTGCGGCGGCGGGTGTCGCCGGTGTCATCAAGATGGTCATGGCCATGCGGCACGGGGTGCTGCCGAAGACGTTGCACGTGGACGAGCCCACGCCGCACGTGGACTGGTCGGCGGGGTCGGTGGAACTGCTGACCGAGGCCCGGCCCTGGGAGTCGGCGGGCCCCCGGCGGGCCGGAGTGTCCTCGTTCGGCGTCAGCGGCACCAACGTCCACGTGATCGTGGAGGAGGCGCCGGCGCCGGAACCGGCCCCCGCGGCCGATCCGGTGCTGCGCGGCGATGTCGCGCCCCTGGTCCTTTCGGCCCGCGACGATGCCGGGTTGCGTGCGGTCACCGGGCAGATCGGCGCGGTGCTGGCGCGGGAGCCGCTGGCGGATGTGGCGTGGTCGTTGCTGTCGCGTCCGGTGCTGGATCGTCGTGCGGTGGTGCTGGCCGCCGATCGTGACGCGGCCCTCGCCGGTCTGTCCGAGGTGGAGCCGGTGGAGTCGGGCTCGGGGAGGGCGGTGTTCGTGTTCCCCGGGCAGGGCTGGCAGTGGGCCGGGATGACGGCCGGCCTGCTGGATGCCTCCGCGGTGTTCGCCGAGGCGATGGCCGACTGCGAACAGGCCCTGGACCTGCCCGTGACCGAGATCCTGCGGTCGGGTGCGGAGCTGGAGCGGGTGGATGTGGTCCAGCCGGTCCTGTTCGCGGTCATGGTCTCCCTCGCCCGGCTGTGGCGGGCGTGCGGCGTGGAGCCGAAGGCCGTGGTGGGGCACTCCCAGGGTGAGGTGGCCGCCGCGTGCGTGGCCGGGGTGCTGTCCCTGGAGGACGCCGCCCGGGTTGTGCTGGCCCGGAGCCGGGCCGTGGCCGAGGTCCTGTCCGGTAAGGGCGGCATGGCGGTGGCGCGGATGCCGCTCGCCGAGGCCGAGGAGCTGATCGCGGGCCGGGAGGTGGAGATCGCGGCGGTCAACGGCCCAGGCCAGATCGTGCTCTCCGGCGCCGTCGAAGACCTGCTGACAGATGAGCGGGTGCGCCGGATCGGCGTGGACTACGCCTCCCATTGCGCCCAGGTGGAGGCGATCCGGGACCGGCTCTTGGCCGAGCTCGCCGACATCACCCCGCGCCAGGCCGGGCTGCCGATGTGGTCCACCGTGACCGGCGGCTGGGCACAGGGCGGTGAGCTGGATGCGGAGTACTGGTATGCCAACCTGCGTCAGCGCGTGCGGTTCGGTGAGGCGATCGAGGCGCTGACCGGTGACGGGTTCGACGCGTTCGTGGAGGTGAGCGCCCACCCCGTCCTGGCCCAGGCGATCGAGCACCCGCATGTGATCCCCACCTTGCGGCGCGACTCGGATCGGTTCATCGAGGCGCTGGCCCGTGCGCACACCGCCGGGATCGAGGTGGACTGGCGCACGGTCGTCCCGCCCGCCCGCGAGATCGACCTGCCGACCTACCCCTTCCAGCGCGAGCGCTACTGGTTGCGCGGCTCGCCGGAGGTGGACGCGGCCGGGCTGGGCGTGGACGGGGCGGATCACCCGTTGCTCGGGGCGCGGGTGGCGCTGGCCGGCGGCGAGCAGGTGGTGTTCACCGGCCGGATCACCCTGACCGCGCATCCCTGGCTGGGGGACCACGCGGTGGGGGATGTGGTGGTGCTGCCGGGGGCGGCCCTGGCGGAGATGGTCCTGCGCGCAGGAGAGGAGGCCGGCCGCGGCCATCTGGCCGAGCTGACCCTGCACACCCCGCTCACGATCCCCGCCGACGGCGGCGTGCAGGTACAGGTGTTGCTCCGCGAGCCGGACGCGGACGGTGCGCGTGAGGTGGAGGTCCACGCCCGCACCGACGAGGCGGCCGAGTGGGTCTGCCATGCGGTGGGCGTGATCGACGCCGCGAGCGACGAGCCCGAATTCGACCTGAGCGCGTGGCCCCCGGCGGATGCCGAACCGGTGCCGGTGGACGGGCTCTACGACACCCTCGCCGAGATCGGGTACCGGTACGGGCCGGCCTTCCGCGGGCTTCGCGCGGCGTGGCGGCGCGGGGAGGAGCTGTTCGCCGAGGTCGCGCTGCCGGACGAGGCGCGCGACGCGGCGGCCGGGTTCCTCCTGCACCCGGCGCTGCTGGACGCCGCGCTGCACACCATCGGGCTCACCGACGGCGACCCCGGGGATCAGGTGCGCCTGCCGTTCTCCTGGACGGGCGTGACCGTCCACGCCGCGAACGCCCTCGCCGCCCGGGTGATGATCTCTCCGGCCGGGGCCGACGCCGTGTCCGTACGCCTGGCCGACGTGACGGGCCGTCCGCTCGCCGCCGTTCGTACGCTGACGCTGCGGCCCATGGGAGCCGCGGTCGCCCCGCACCCCGACTGGTTGTTCCGGGTCGAGTGGCGGGCCGCGGACCTCCCGGCCGGCCTGGGCGGGCGCTGGGCGATGGTGGGCGACGACCCGTTCGGGATCGCGGCGGACCTGGAGCTGTGGGGGCTGGACCTCGACCGGTACGCCGACCTGGACGAGGTCGCCGGCATCCCCGACGTCGTGCTGCTGTGCGCCGGCGGCGGGTCCGACCCGGGCGTCATGGCCGCCGACGCCCACGCCGCGATCGTCTCGGTCCTGTCCGAGGTGCGGCAGTGGCTGGCCGAGCCGCGCTTCGCCATGTCGCGGCTCGTGCTCGTGACGCGGAGCGCCGTGGCCTGCCCGGATGTGGACCCGGTGGGCGCCGCCGTGTGGGGGTTCATGCGGTCGGTCGCCGCGGAGGCCCCCGGCCGGATCGTGCTGGTGGACGTGGACGGCGGGCTGGTGCCATGGGACCGGCTGGTCGGCGACGAGCCCGAGATCGCGGTTCGCGACGGGGAGGTGCTGTGCCCGCGGCTGGCGCGGACGACCGGCGCGCTGGTGCCCCCGGAAGGCGACGGCTGGCGGCTGGACACGACCGCGGCGGGCAGCCTGGACGCCGTCTCCGTGATCGGCGACGACGCCGCCCGCGCGCCGCTGGGACCCCGCGAGGTACGCGTCGCCATCCGGGCG
Source organism: Thermocatellispora tengchongensis (assembly GCF_014202315.1). Lineage (GTDB taxonomy): Bacteria > Actinomycetota > Actinomycetes > Streptosporangiales > Streptosporangiaceae > Thermocatellispora > Thermocatellispora tengchongensis. Next base: position 11,456 of record NZ_JACHGN010000047.1, read on the forward strand.
GCGGGCGTCAACTTCCGCGACGTGCTCGTGGGGCTCGGCATGTACCCCGGCGGAGCGGCCCTCGGCAGCGAGGCGGCCGGTGTCGTGACCGAGGTGGGGGCGGATGTGACCCGGTGCGCCGTCGGCGACCGGGTGATGGGGTTCGTCGCCGGCTGCTTCGGGCCGCTGGGGGTGGCGGACGAGCGGGTGCTCGTGCCGGTGCCCAAGGGCTGGTCGTTCGAGGAGGCGGCGGCGGTGCCGGTGGCGTTCACGACCGCGTGGTATGCGCTGGCCGATCTGGGTGGGGTGCGGGCCGGGGAGACGGTGGTGGTGCACGCGGCCGCGGGTGGTGTGGGGATGGCGGCGGTGCAGCTCGCGCGGCGGTTGGGGGCGCGGGTGCTGGGGACGGCCGGTGAGGCCAAGTGGCCGGTGCTGGAGTCGATGGGGCTGGCGGAGGAGGAGATCGGCTCGTCGCGGTCGGTGGAGTTCGCCGCCCGGTTCCGCCGGCTGGCCCCTGGCGGGGTGGATGTGGTGCTGAACTCGTTGTCCGGCGAGTTGCTGGACGCCTCGATCGGGCTGTTGCGCGAGGGCGGGCGGTTGGTCGAGCTGGGCAAGACCGACGTCCGGGACCCGGGGAGTCTTCCGGGTATCGGGTATCGGGCGTTCGAGCTGGCGGAGGCGGGGCCGGACCGGATCGGCGAGCTCCTCGACGAGGTCATGGACATGTTCGCCGAGGGCGCGCTGACGCTGCCGCCCGTGACGGTGCGCGACGTGCACCAGGTGCGCGAGACGCTGCGCTGGATGAGCCAGGCCGGCCATGTGGGCAAGATCGTGCTGCGCATGCCACGGCCGCTGGACCCGGACAAGACCGTGCTGATCACGGGCGGGACCGGGATGCTGGGCTCGTTGCTGGCCCGTCACCTGGTGACGCGGTACGGCGTGCGGAGGCTGTTGCTGCTGTCCCGTTCGGGTCGTATGCCGGAGGGCCTGGGGGATCTGGACGCCGACATTCGGGTGGCCGCGTGCGACGTGGCCGATCGGGCCGCGCTGGCGGAGGTGCTGGAGGGCGTGGAGCTGACCGGCGTGATCCACGCGGCCGGGGTGGTGGAGGACGGCCTGGTGGCCTCGCTGGACGCGGGGGCGGTGGACCGGGTGCTGCGGCCCAAGGTGGACGGGGCCGTCAACCTGCACGAGCTCGCCGGAGACGTGGCCTGGTTCGTGGTGTTCTCCTCGGTCGCCGGCGTGGTGGGCGGCGTGGGGCAGGCGGCGTACGCGGCGGCGAACGCGTTCGTGGACGCGCTCGTGGCCCGCCGCCGCGCGGCGGGCCTGCCGGGAGTGTCGCTGGCCTGGGGGTTCTGGCAGTCGGCCAGCGCCATGACCGGGCATCTGGACGCCGGCGACATCTCCCGCATGGCCCGCAACGGCATGCGTCCGCTCACCGCCGAGCAGGGGCTCGCGCTCTTCGACGCCGGGGTCCGCGCCGACCTCCCCGTCCAGATCCCCGCCCGGCTCGACATCTCCGGGTTCCAGGCCGCCGGAGGAGAGGTGCCGCCGATCCTGCGCGAGCTGGTCCCCGCCCCGAGGCTGCTCGCCCGCCGCGCGTCCGCCCCGGCGCACATCCCCGTGGCGGACGGGCTCGACGCGCTCTCCCCGGCCGAGCGGCGCTCCCGCGCGGTCGAGCTGGTACGCGCGCACGTCGCGACGGTCCTCGGGCACTCCTCGCCCGCCGTGGTGGACACCGGCAAGTCGTTCAAGGACCTCGGGTTCGACTCGCTCACCGCGGTGGAGCTGCGCAACCGGCTCAACGCCGCCACCGGGCTCCGGCTGCCCGCGACACTGGTCTTCGACCACCCCACGCCGAGCGCGCTCGCCGCGTACCTCCAGAGCCAGTGGGGGGACGATCCCGGCACCGCCGTGCTCGACGACCTGGACAAGCTCGACATGGCGCTCTCCGCGCTGCCGCCGGACTCCGACGCCATGGCCGAAGCCGTCACCCGGCTTGAGGCCCTGGTGTGGAAGTGGCGCCAGCAGGACGCCGGCGACCACGCGGCCGGCGACCTCGCGGCCGTCAGCAACGACGAGATGTTCGACCTCATCGACAGGGAGCTCGGCACAACCGACCGGTGACCGTCCGACCCCCCGAAGGCTTTGCGTGGAGAGGGCAATGGCGACTGACGAGCAGAAGTTCCGCGAATACCTCAACCGTGTCATGGGCGAGCTCCGGCAGGCCAGGAGCCGGCTGCGCGCGAGCGAGGAACGGAACCGCGAGCCAATCGCGATCATCGGCATGGCCTGCCGGTTCCCGGGTGGGGTCGCCACGCCGGAGGACCTGTGGGAGCTGGTGGCCGAGGGCCGTGACGCCGTCGCCGGATTCCCCGAGGACCGGGGCTGGGACCTGGACCGCCTCTTCGACCCCGCCTCCGAGCGCGCCCGCACGACCTACGTGCGCGAGGGCGGCTTCCTGTACGACGTCGCCGGCTTCGACGCGGGCTTCTTCGGCATCTCGCCGCGTGAGGCGCTGGCGATGGACCCGCAGCAGCGGCTGCTGCTGGAGACCTCTTGGGAGGCGTTCGAGCGGGCCGGCCTCGACATCACCTCGGCGCGCGGCAGCGCCACCGGCGTCTTCGTCGGCGGCGTGTCCTCCGCGTACGTGGCGCGCGTGGACGAGGCCCCCGAGGAACTGCAGGGCTACCTGGCCATCGGCAACGTGCCCAGCGTGATCACCGGACGGGTCGCCTACACGTTCGGGTTCGAGGGGCCGGCGGTGACCGTGGACACCGCCTGCTCGGCGTCGCTGGTCGCGCTGCACCTCGCCTGCCAGTCGCTGCGGGTGGGCGAGTGCTCGCTCGCGCTCGGCGGAGGGGTCAGCGTGATGGGCCACCCCGCGGGCTTCACCGAGTTCTCGCGGCAGGGCGGCCTGGCCCGCGACGGCCGCTGCAAGTCCTTCGCCGCGGCGGCCGACGGCACCGGCTGGGCCGAGGGCGCCGGCGTACTGCTGCTCGAACGGCTCTCCGACGCCCGGCGGAACGGCCATCCGGTGCTGGCGGTGATCCGCGGCTCGGCGATCAACCAGGACGGCGCGTCGAACGGCCTGACCGCGCCGAACGGCCTGGCCCAGCAGCGCGTGGTCCGGCAGGCGCTGGCGAACGCGGGCTTGTCGGCGTCCGACGTGGACACCGTCGAGGCCCACGGCACGGGGACCACCCTCGGCGACCCGATCGAGGCGCAGGCGTTGCTCGCCACCTACGGGCAGGGCCGGGAACGGCCGTTGTGGCTCGGCTCGATCAAGTCCAACATCGGGCACGCCCAGGCCGCCGCGGGGATCGCCGGCGTGATCAAGATGGTCATGGCGATCCGGCAGGGTGTGCTGCCGAAGACGCTGCACGTGGACGAGCCCACGCCGCACGTGGACTGGTCGGCGGGGTCGGTGGAACTGCTGACCGAGGCCCGGCCGTGGGAGTCGGCGGGGCCGCGCCGGGCCGGGGTGTCCTCGTTCGGCGTCAGCGGGACGAACGCGCATCTGATCGTGGAGGAGGCCCCATCGGCCGAGCCGGAGCCGGCGCCGGAGTGGGAGCCGGTCGTGTCCGGCGACGCGGTGCCGCTGGTGCTCTCGGCCCACGACGACGCCGGGCTGCGGGCGGTCGCCGGGCAGATCGGCGCGGTGCTGGCGCGGGAGCCGTTGCCGGACGTGGCGTGGTCGTTGCTGTCGCGGCCGGTGCTGGGGCGGCGTGCCGTGGTCCTGGCGGCCGATGGTGACGCGGCCCTCGCCGGGCTGGCCGGGATCGAGCCGGTGGAGCCGGGCTCGGGCAAGGCCGTGTTCGTGTTCCCCGGCCAGGGCTGGCAGTGGGCCGGGATGACGGCCGGGCTGCTGGATTCCTCTCCCGTGTTCGCCGAGGCGATGGCGGAGTGCGAGCAGGCCCTGGGCGTGCCCGTGATCGAGATCCTGAGGTCGGGGGCCGAGCTGGAGCGGGTGGATGTGGTGCAGCCGGTCCTGTTCGCGGTCATGGTCTCGCTCGCGAGGTTGTGGCGGGCGTGCGGGGTCGAGCCCCAGGCCGTGGTGGGCCACTCCCAGGGCGAGGTGGCCGCCGCGTGCGTGGCCGACGCGTTGTCCCTGGAGGACGCCGCGCGCATCGTGGTCGCCCGGAGCCGTGCCGTGGCCGAGGTGCTGTCCGGCCGGGGCGGGATGGCCGTGGCGCGGATGCCGCTCGCGGAGGCCGAGGAGCTGATCGCGGGCCGGGAGGTGGAGATCGCGGCGGTCAACGGCCCAAGCCAGATCGTGCTCTCCGGTGCGGTGGATGAGCTGCTGGCAGATGAGCGGGTGCGCCGGATCGGGGTGGACTACGCCTCGCACTGCAAGCAGGTGGAGGCGATCCGCGAGCGGCTGCTGGCCGAGCTGGCGGACATCCGGCCCCGGGAGGCCGAGCTGCCCATGTGGTCAACCGTGACCGGCGGGTGGACAAGCGGCGGTGAGCTGGATGCGGAGTACTGGTATGCCAACCTGCGCAACCCGGTGCGGTTCGGTGAGGCGATCGAGGCCCTGACCGGCGACGGGTTCGACGCGTTCGTGGAGGTGAGCGCCCACCCCGTCCTGACCCAGGCGATCGAGCACCCGCATGTGATCCCCACCTTGCGCCGCGACTCGCACCGGTTCGTCGAGGCGCTGGCCCGCGCGCACACCGCCGGGATCGAGGTGGACTGGCGTGCCGTCGTGCCCCCCGCGCGCAGGATCGACCTGCCGACGTACCCGTTCCAGCGGGAGCGGTACTGGCTGGTGCCCGTCCCGGCCGCCGATCCGGCCGGACTCGGCGTGGACGGGGCCGAGCACCCGCTGCTCGGGGCCCGGGTCACGCTGGCCGGCGGGGAGGGCGTGGTCTTCACCGGCCGCCTGGCGCTGACCGATCAGCCCTGGCTGACCGAGGACGGGCGGCTGGCCACCGCCGCGCTGGGCGAGCTGGTCGTACGCGCCGGGGACGAGACCGGCGGCCACCGCGTCGAGGAGCTGACCGTGACCGCCCCGGTCGTCCTGCCCGACCGCGGCGGCCTGCGCATCCAGGTCGCGGTCGGCAACCCGGACGCGGCCGGGCGCCGTACGGTCAGCGTGCACTCCCGGCCCGAGGACGAGGACGCCGACTGGATCCGCCATGCCACCGGCACGCTCACCACTTCCACGGCACCGGCCGGCGCCGAGCTGCGCGCCTGGCCGCCCCCGGACGCCACGCCCGTGCGAAGCGGGCACCCGCTCGTCCGCGCGAGCTGGCGGCGCGGCGACGACGTGTACGCCGAGGTGGCGCTGCCCGCCGGGGAACCCGGCCGGTTCGTGCTGCACCCCGCCCTGCTCGACGCCGCCCTCCGTACGGTGTCGGACCGCGAGCCGGTGGCGTGGAAGGGCATGGAGGTCCTGGCGGCCGGCGCGACGGCCGTCCGGGTCCTGATCAGGCCCGCGGGGGTGGACGCCGTGTCGGTCGCCATCGCGGACGCCGACGGGCGCCCGGTCGCCGTCGTGGAGTCCGTCGAGTTCGGCCAGTACGACCAGTCCGGCGAATTCGGCACGGGAGCACGCGGGGTGCGCGACGCGCTGTTCCGGGTGGAGTGGACCGCGGTGTCCGTGCCCGATGGGGCGGGGCTCTCGGTCGCGTGGCTCGGCGACCCGGGAGACCCGGCGGTGACGGAGCGGTACGCGACCCTGGACGAGCTCGCGGCGGCGTACCCGGCGCCGCCCGCCGTCGTGCTGACCCGCTGCCCGGAACCCGGCGGCGGCCTGGCGGGCGACGCCCACGCCTGCGCCCAGTGGGCGCTGCGCGCGATCCAGGACTGGCAGGCCGACGAGCGGTTCGCGGCCTCGCGGCTCGCCGTGCTCCTCCCGCCCGGCGGCACCGCCCAGGCGACCGCGGCCGGCCTCGTCAGGTCGGCGCAGGCCGAGCAGCCGGGCCGGATCACCCTGGTCGAGCTGGACGGCGGCCCGTCGTCCCTCCAGCTTCTCCCCGGCGCGCTCACCCTGGACGAGCCGCAGCTCAGGATCAGAGACGGCCTGGTCACGGTCCCGCGCCTGGCCAGGGCGCCCGGCCGGGTCCCGGGGGAGACCGCGCCGATCGAGGGGACCGTGCTGGTCACCGGCGGCACGGGCACGCTCGGCGGCATCGTGGCCCGCCACCTCGTCGGCCGCTACGGCGTGCGCGATCTGCTGCTGGTGAGCCGTACCGGCCGGGCGTCGCGGGAACTGCTCGCCGACCTGGAGGCCGGCGGCGCGCGCGTACGCGTGGCCGCCTGCGACGTGAGCGACCGAGACGCCCTCGCCGGCCTGCTCGCCGGCGTGCCGCTGGCCGGGGTCGTGCACGCGGCCGGGGTCACCGACGACGGCGTCGTCGCGTCGCTGACGCCGGAGCGGCTGGCGCGCGTCCTGGCCGCCAAGGTGGACGCGGCCGTGCACCTGCACGAGCTGACGCGCGACGCCGGACTCGCCATGTTCGTGCTGTTCTCCTCAACCGCCGGCGTGCTGGGCAGCGCCGGGCAGGGCAACTACGCGGCCGGCAACGCCTTCCTGGACGCGCTCGCCGAGCACCGCCGCGACCTCGGCCTGCCCGCCGTCTCGATGGCGTGGGGGCTGTGGGCGGAGGAGAGCGGGCTCACCGGCCGCCTCGGGCAGGCGCAGCTCGCCCGGCTCGCCCGCGCCGGCGTCCGGCCGCTCGGCACCGGCCACGCGCTCGCCCTGTTCGACGCCGCGCTCGCGGCGGGAGAGGCCACCACCGTCACCGCCCGCCTCGACACCCGCGCCTGGCGCGAGGAGGTCCCGCCGCTGATGCGCGGGCTCGTCCGGCGCGTGGTCACCGCGGCGCCGGCGGGGGAGCGTGGCGGGCTCGCGGCCACCCTGGCGGGGCTCGACGCCGCCGACCGGGAACGGCTGCTGCTCGACCTCGTGCGCACGCACGCCGCGACCGTGCTCGGCCACCCCTCTCCCGACGGGGTCCACGCGGAGCGGGCGTTCAAGGACGCCGGCTTCGACTCGCTGACGGCCGTCGAGCTGCGCAACCGGCTGGCCGCGGCCACCGGGCTGCGGCTGCCCGCGACCTTGGTGTTCGACCACCCGACACCGCGCGCGCTCGCCGGCCGGCTCCTCGCGGAGCTGCTGGGGCACGGCCACGACGGCGAGGCGCCCGCGGCCCCCGCCGCCCCCACCGGCGAACCGCTCGCCGTCGTCGCCATGGCCTGCCGCTTCCCCGGCGGCGTCACCTCGCCGGAGGAGCTGTGGGCGGCCGTGCGCGACGGGGTGCACGCCGTCTCGCCCTTCCCCACCGACCGAGGCTGGGACTTCACCCCCGACCCGCGCCACCCGTACGCCCCGGTGGGCGGCTTCCTGGACCACCCGGCCGACTTCGACCCCGGCTTCTTCGGCATCTCGCCGCGCGAGGCGCTGGCCATGGACCCGCAGCAGCGGCTCGTCCTGGAGACGTCCTGGGAGCTGTTCGAGCGGGCGGGCATCGTGCCGGACACGCTGCGCGGCAGCCGCACCGCCGTCTACGTCGGCTCCAACACCCACGACTACATCGCCATGCTGCGCGAGATCCCCGAGGGCGTGGACGGGCACCTGGGCATCGGCAACGCGGCCAGCGTGGTGTCGGGGCGGGTCGCGTACGCGTTCGGGCTGGAAGGGCCGGCCGTGACCGTGGACACCGCCTGCTCGTCCTCACTGGTCGCGATCCATCTGGCCGGGCAGGCGCTGCGCACGGGGGAGTGCGACCTCGCGCTCGCCGGCGGCGTCAGCGTCATGTGCACGCCCGGCGTGTTCGCCGACTTCGGCCGCCAGGGCGGGCTGGCCGCCGACGGCCGGTGCAAGGCGTTCGGCGCCGGCGCCGACGGCACCGTCTGGGGGGAGGGGGTCGGCCTGGTGCTTTTGGAGCGGTTGTCGGACGCGGTGCGGAACGGGCGTCGGGTGCTGGCGGTGGTGCGGGGGTCGGCGGTGAATCAGGACGGGGCGTCGAACGGGTTGACGGCGCCGAGTGGTCCGTCGCAGCGGCGGGTGGTGCGGCAGGCGCTGGCGAATGCGGGGGTGGCGGCGTCGGAGGTGGATGTGGTGGAGGCGCATGGGACGGGGACGGCGCTGGGGGATCCGATCGAGGCGCAGGCGTTGACGGCGGCGTATGGGGGGGAGCGGGATCGGCCGTTGTTCGTGGGGTCGGTGAAGTCGAACATCGGGCATGCGCAGGCGGCGGCGGGGGTGGCCGGTGTGATCAAGATGGTGATGGCGATGCGCCATGGGGTGTTGCCGCGGACGTTGCATGTGGATGAGCTGTCGCCGCATGTGGATTGGTCCTCGGGTGTGGTGGAGGTGTTGCGGGAGTCGCGGCGGTGGGATTGGCCGGGGGTGCGGCGTGCGGGGGTGTCGTCGTTCGGGATCAGCGGCACCAATGCGCATCTGATCCTGGAACAAGCGGCGGAGACGCCCGTACCGGCCGTGGACCCCGTGCCCGCCGGCGACCCGGCCGTGGCGTGGGTGATCTCCGGGCGGAGCGCGGACGCGCTGCGCGCCCAGGCCGAGCGGCTGATCGCGTACGCGCGCGAGCACGAGGACGTGAGCACCCGGGACATCGCCCACACCCTCGCGACCACCCGGGCCCTCCACGAGCACCGGGCCGTCGTCGCCGGGGACCGCGCCGAGCTGCTGTCGGGACTGGCCGCGGTCGCCGACGGCCGCGCGGGCGGCCAGGCCCGGCCCACGGGCGGCCTGGCGGTGCTGTTCACCGGGCAGGGGGCGCAGCGGTTGGGGATGGGCCGGGAGTTGTACGGGCGGTTTCCGGTGTTCGCCGAGGCGTTCGACGCGGTGTGCGCG
>NZ_JACHGN010000048.1 GCF_014202315.1 Thermocatellispora tengchongensis
GGAACATGACCCAGTCGGAGATCGCCGGAGAGCTCGGCATCTCCCAGATGCACGTCTCGCGGCTGCTGAAGAAGGTCCTGACCCAGCTTCGCACCGCGCTGCTGTCCTGAGCGTGCGCCCCACACGGGAGGAACGGGCCCCGGCCCGGACCCAGGGGTCGAGTGTCGTAGCCCGATCCGGATTTCGCGAAATTCAGCACCACTCCGGCTGCGTCGCCTTATGGTGTGATATGTGTGCTCGGTCCCCTCGTGGGGGAGCGAGACTCGGGTGTCGCGGGGGCCACAGGTCACTACTGTTGGTCACCCAGCGGTTCGGCGCCGGGTACCGGCCGCGATCCGGAAGGTGGCGTGGTGACGGTCAGCGCTGAAACGCAGATCACCGATCTGGCTATCAACGACCACGCCTGCCTGACGTTCGGCGAGCCGGAGGAGCTTCTCGACCTGACCGCGGCGTACGTGCGCGACGGGCTGGCCGGCGGGCAGCGCGTCGTCTGGCTGGCCGAGGACCCGCAGCGGGCGCTGGCCGAGCTGGTACGCCGCGGCGCCGCCGCCCGCGCCGCGGCCGAGGCCGGCCGGGTCACGGTCGCGGCCCACCAGGACGGGCTGCTCGCCGGGCAGGCGTTCGAGGTGGAGCGCGCGATGGACTGGCTGCGCGAGCAGATCGACGACACCACCCGCGAGGGCTACTCCGGCTTACGCGTCGCCCTGGACATGAGCTGGGCGCTGCGCCCGATCAGCGGCATCGAGCAGCTTCCGGCGTTCGAGGAGGAGATCGCCACCGCGCTCTCCGGGGCCTCCGCGTCGGTCCTGTGCCAGTACGACCGCGAGCGCTTCGACCCGGTCACCCTGGCCTCGGTGGCGCCCTTCCACACCCATTCCGTCGCCGCCTCGACCTACCACAACGACCCGCTGCTGCGGATCTGCCGCCAGTACGCCCCGCCGGGCATCCGCCTGGCGGGGCAGATCGACCGCGCCGCGGAGAGCCCGCTGGCCCTGGCGCTCAGCGAGGCGATCCGCGTGGACGGCGACATCACGGTGAACATGTCCGAGCTGTCCTTCATCGACGTGCACTGCGCCCGAATGATCATCGACGCCGCCCGCAGCCTGGCCCCGCCGCGCGGCATCGCCCTGCGCTGCAACCCCGCGATCGTGTCGAGGTTCCTGCTGCTCGGCGCGGCCGCGGTGCCCGGCGTCACCGTGGTGACCGGCCATGACGGGTGAGCCGGCGTTCACAGGCCGGCAGGCCGCCGCCGGTGGGGGCGGCCCGGGCGGCACCGGCGGGCCGCCGATCCTGGACCAGCCGTTCGACGCCGACTCGCTGTACGCCCTGCGCGCCACCTTGGAGGCGCACGCCTCGCGGGCCGGCCTGCCCGAAGGGCGTACCGGTGACCTGGTGCTGGCGGTGCACGAGCTCGCCACCAACGTCATCCTGCACGGCTCCATGACCGGCCGGGTCCGGATCTGGCACACGGGCGCCGCGCTGTACTGCGAGGTGAGCGACACCGGGGGCCCGCCGGACGGTCAGCCGGACGCAGACCCGGATCGGGTGCCCGACGGAGAGCCGGATCGGGTGCCTGACGGAGAGCCGGACGCGAAGCCGGGGGCCGTGCCGGAGTGGCCGTACGAGTACGGCCACGGGCTGTGGATCGTGGCCTGCACCGCCGACGAGCACACCGTGCGCGCCGGCCCGCACGGACCGGTCGCCACGGTCACCTTCGCCCTGCCCCCGCCGGTGCGCCCCGCCTTCCGCCTCACCCGCCGCGACGAGGACGGCGCCACCCGCCTGGAGCTGACCGGCGACCTGGACCAGGGCACCGCCCCCCGCCTGACCGCGGCCGTCGGGTCGGTGCTCGCCGAACGCCCCGCCGCCCGGATCGTGGTGGACCTGTCCGGCATGACCTTCTGGGACTCCATGGGCCTGGCCGCGCTCGTCTCGGCCCAGCAGCTCGTCACCGCCGCCCCGCCCGCCACCATCACCGTCTCCGGCCTGCCGCAGGCGTTCCGGCGCCGGCTGGACAAGCTCGGCTTCGTCCCGTTCGCCTACTCCGGCGACGACGACGGCCGGGAGCGCGAGCCGCCGGGGTAGCCGGCCACCCGCGCCGGCCGGCTCACACCGTGATGACGACCTTGCCCCGGGCGTGGCCCTGTTCCAGGTAGCGCACGGCCTGGGGCAGGTCGTGCAGGGGGTAGGCGCGGTCGATGACCGGGGTCACCGCGCCGGACTCCACGAGACCGGCCAGCGTGGCGAGGTCGTCGCCGTTCGGGGCGTACAGGAACGGCAGCAGCCGCCGGCGGACGAAGGGGGCGGCCAGGAGCGGCTTGGCCACCCCCCACAGCGGCCCGATCCACTGGCCCGGGGCCGGCGCGACCGGCACCAGGGCCCCCTTGGGGGTCAGGGCGCGCAGGCGGTCGGACAGGCTCCGGTTGCCGACCAGGTCGATCAGCGCGTCGTAGCGCCGCCCGGCGCGGGCGAAGTCCTCCTTGGAGTAGTCCACGACGTGGTCGGCGCCGAGCGCGCGGACCAGCTCCACGTTCCCAGTGCCGCACACGCCGGTCACCTCGGCGCCCAGGGCCTTGGCGATCTGCACCGCGAAGGTGCCGATCCCGCCCGCCGCGCCGTTGACCAGGACCCGCTGCCCGGCCCGGACCCGCGCCCGGTCGCGGAGCGCGTGCAGGGCGGTGCCCGCCGCGAGGGGGATCGCCGCCGCCTCCTCGAATCCGAGCCGGGCCGGCTTGGGCCGCACCAGCTCGGGCTCGCCGATGCGGACGTACTCGGCGAAGCCCTCCTCGCAGAAGCCGAACACCTCGTCCCCCGGCCGGAACGCGGTGACGTCCCGGCCCACCGCCTCCACGTGCCCGGCCACGTCCACGCCGAGCCGGTTGGCCCGGGGACGGGTCAGCCCGGCCTGGAGGCGCATGAAGTACGGCTTGCCGCGCATGTGGTGCCAGTCCCACGGGTTGACCGAGGCGGCCCGGACGCGGACCAGGATGTCGCCGTCGCCGACGCCGGGGACGGCGACGTCCCGGAGCCGGAGCACATCCGGCGGGCCGTAGGCGTCGAACCGGATCGCCTTCATGACGCCGCCGCCTTCGGGCGGGAGCGCGGTGCCGGGTGCGGGGGTTCCTGCGGGGCGGCGAGGCTCCCGCCCGGCCGCGTACGTGTGCTTCCATTGACGCGAGGTGTGGTCATTCCCCCACCGTGCCGCAGACGTGTTGCGGGCCCGCGGTGCTCCGGTTGAGCGTTCGCGGAGCGCCGGGCACACCGCGAGGAGGGCCGTGATCGGGTCGAGGGAGGCGGGCACGGCGGGCGGCGTGCGCGTCCGCCTCCTCGGCGGGGTCCGCGCCACCGGTGACCGCGGCGAGCCGCTGGACGTCGGCCCCGCCAAGTGCCAGGCGGTCCTGGCGGCGCTCGCCCTGTCGGCCGGGGCGGCGGTGCCGGCGTGGCGGCTGGTCGAGCTGGTGTGGGGCGAGGACCCGCCGCGCACCGCCGGCCGCACCCTGCAGTCGTACATCGCCCGCCTGCGCCGCGGCCTCGGCGCCGGCGCGATCGCGCGGATCGGCGGCGCCTACCGCCTGGACGTGCCGCCCGACGCGGTGGACGTCGTACGGTTCCAGCGGCTGCTCGACGCCGGCGAGCTGGACGCCGCCCTGGCGGAGTGGACCGGGTACCCGCTGGCCGGGCTCGCGGTGCCGGGCATGGCGGCGGCCGTGGACGGCATGGTCGAGCGGTGGCTGTCGGCGGTGGAGGCCGACCTGGAAGGCCGGGTGCGCACCGACCCGGCCGCGGCCGTCGGCCCGCTGACGGAGCTGACGGCCGGCCACCCGTTCCGGGAAGGGTTGTGGGCGCTGCTGATGACGGCGCTGTACCGCGCCGGACGCCAGGCCGACGCGCTCGCCGCCTACCGCACGGCCCGCCGCGCCCTGGCCGAGCACCTGGGCGTGGAGCCGGGCCCCCGCCTGCGCGAGCTGGAGTCCTCGATCCTCGGCCACGACGAGCGGCTGCGGGCGCCTGCCCCGCGTCCCCGGGAGGCGGGCCTGCCCGCGGGGACGGTGACGTTCGGCTTCTGCGAGGTCGAGGGCCGGGGACGGTGGACGAGCGCCGGCCCCGCCGAGTCGGTCGAGGCCGCGACGGCACGGCACGGCGGCCACCTGTTCGCCATTGGCGGTGACTCCTTCGGGGCCGCCTTCCACCGGGCCGCGGACGCGGTGGCGTGGGCGGAGGACCTGCGCGCGTCCGGATCGGGCCCGCGGCTGCGCATCGGGCTGCACACCGGCGAGCCCGAGCGGCGCGGGCAGGGCTACTTCGGTCCCGCCGTGCACCAGGCGGCCTGCCTGGCGGCGGCGGGCCACGGCGGCCAGATCCTGGTGTCCGCCGCGACCGCCGCGCTGCTGGACCGCGACGACCTGCGCGACCTGGGCGCGTACCGGCTCGACGGCGTGGCGGCCCGGCAGCGTGTCTTCCAGGTCGACGACGGCGGCCATCCGCCCCTGCGCGCCGGCGACGGCCGCCGCGGCAACCTGCCGCTGCGGCAGGGACGGCTGATCGGCCGCGACGCCGACCTTGAGGCCGTCGGCCGCGCGCTGGCCGGGCACCCCGTGGTGACCCTGGTCGGGCCCGGCGGGATCGGCAAGACCCGCCTCGCCGTCGCGGCGGCGCGGCGCGGCGACTTCGACGACGGCGCCTGGCTGATCGACCTGGCCGAGATCGCCTCGTCCGGCGACGTGCCGCGGGCCGTGGCCGGTGCCCTGGGCATCAAGGAGAGCGCCGGGCGCATCCGGACGGAGTCCGTCGTGACGGCGCTGCGCCCGCGCCGCGCCCTCGTCGTCCTGGACAACTGCGAGCACGTCATCGACGGCGCCGCCGCGCTCGCCCAGGCCGTCGCCGAGGGCTGCCCGGACGTCCAGGTGCTGGCCACGTCCCGCGAAGGGCTCGGCCTCGGCCACGGCCTGGAACGGCTCATCGCCGTCGCGCCGCTCGGCATCGGGGCGGGCGTCGAGCTGTTCACCGAGCGCGCGTCGGCGGTGTCGTCCGTCTTCGCCCCCGAAGCCGGCCGCGAGGACGTCGCGGAGATCTGCCGCCGCCTGGAGGGCGTGCCCCTGGCCATCGAGCTCGCCGCCACCAGGACCGTCAGCCTCTCCCCGGCCGAGCTGCTGGCCGGGCTGGACGACCGGCTGCGGCTGCTGGTGGGCGGGCGGCGCACCGGCGCCGGGCGCCACCGGACCCTGCGCGCCACCGTCCAGTGGTCCTACGACCTGCTCGGACCGGCCGAGCGGTCGCTGTTCCAGCGGCTGTCGGTCTTCGCGGGCCCGTTCGGCCTCGCCGCGGCCCGCGCGGTCGCCGCCGGAGAGACGGGCGAGACCGATCTCGTCCTGGACGCCCTCGTCGCGCGGTCCATGGTGGTCGTGGAGCCGGGCCCGTCCGGGCGGCGCTTCCGGCTGCTTGAGACCATGCGCCAGTTCGCCGCCGAACGGCTGGCCGAGTCCGGTCAGGCCGGTGTGATCGCCGGGCGCCACACCCGGTGGTGCCTGGACGAGGTCACCCGCGTCCACCGGCTCCTCACGGGCCCGGCGGAGGCCGAGGGCGTGGCCCGCGTGGAGGAGCTGTGGCCCAACCTGCGGGCCGCGTTCGGCCGGGCCTGCGCCGAGGGGGACGCCCGTCTGGCGTACGCGCTGGTGCGCCCCGTCGTGGCGGAGGTCGTGCTGCGGGCCCGCGCCGAGATCGGCGACTGGGCCGAGCGCGTCCTGGCCCTGGCTCCCCCCAAGGACGAGGAGCTACGGATCTTCGGGCTGGTGTGGGCGGCGCAGCGGTACAAGCTGGCCCGCGACCCGGCCGCGTACGAGCGCCTGGCCGCCCGCCACGGCGAGCCCGCCGACCCGCGGGTCCGCCAGGCGCGCGCCTCCCTGTACGACGACCATCGGGGGCTGGTGACCTGGGGACCCGCGGCGGCGGCGGAGCTGCGCCGGCGCGGCGAGCACGACCTGGCCGTCCGGGTCGAGCTGGACACCGCCTCGGGCGTGGTGTTCCAGGGCCGCCTCGCGGAGGGCGACGCGCTGGTCTCGGCTCTGGTGGAGCGGTTCCGCGCCGAGGGGCCGCCGACCCTGCTGAACTGGGCGCTGATGCTGCTCGGCTACTCCGCGTCGTTCCAGGGCGACCGCGAGCGCGCGGAGCGGCTGTTCGGCGAGGCGGTCGCCGTCGAGCTGCCCGAGCGCACCTTCTCGCCGAACAAGGCGGTGGAGGCGCGGGTGCTGTTCCGCCGCGGGGAGCGGCGGCGGGCCTTCCGGCTGCTGCGCGCCCAGGTCGAGGACCTGCTCGACACCGACAACCTGTACGCCACCTGCGTGGCCTCGGTCGAGTTCGTCACCATGATGGCCGCGCTCGGCCGCCTGTCCGACGGCGCGCGCATCCTGGCCTACCTCTCCTCGGGCCTGCTCGACGTCCCCGTCTGGCGGACCCAGGTCGCCGACGCCCGGGCCAGGATCGCCGCCGGCCTCGGCCGCGTCCCGGACGAGGAGCCCGACCCCGACGGCCGCCGGGCGCTGGAGCACATGCGCGCGGTCCTGCACGAGCTGGCGTGACGGCGCCCCACGGCGCGTTACGCCCGGCGCAGCCCGGCCTGGCAGAATGCGCGTCACGAGGATGCCGGAGGGCGGGAGAGCGGACGTGACCCCGCCCGAGGGCGGCGGCCGTCGTCCACGACCGCACGACCGCCGGCACCGGCGCGCCCGGTCCGAGTGGGACCGCATGGACCAGGCCGCCGCCCGCGACCAGAGACCCCACACGCCGAGGAGACGAACCGTGCTCGACACCCGACTCGCCGGGCGGAACGTGCTGGTGACCGGGGGCGCCGGGAACATCGGGGCCGCCATCTGCAGGGCCTTCGCCGCGCAGGGGGCGCGGGTGGCCGTGCACTACCTCGGCCGGGACGCGCCGGCGCCCGAGGGCGCCGAGTGGGAGCACGTCACCCCGGCCGAGGGAGCGGCGGAGGAACTGGCGCGGGAGCTCGGCGGCGGAGCGGTCGCCGTCGAGGCCGACCTGTCCGAGCCCGGCGCGCCCCGCGCTCTCGTGGAGTCGGTCACCGGCCTCCTCGGGCCGATCAACGTGCTGGTCAACAACGCCGCGCACTGCGAGTCGCCCGACACCGTGGACGCTCTGACCGCCGGGTCGCTGGAGCGCCACTACCGGGTCAACGCGGTCGCGCCCGCCCTGCTGACCGCCGAGGTGGCGCGCCGGCACGACGGGGAGGCGCCTTTGTGCGTCGTCAACGTCACCACCGACGCCGCCCGCGCCTTCCCCGGGCAGATCGGCTACGGCACCTCCAAGGCGGCCCTGGAGGCCCTGACCCGGGCCACCGCCCTGGACCTGGCGCCGCGCGGGATCCGGGTCAACGCCGTGGCCCCCGGCCCGGTGCAGACGGGCTGGATCGGCGAGGACCTGATCGGCCGGGTGACCGCGCTCGTGCCGCTGGGCCGCGTGGGCGAGCCGGACGACATCGCCGACGCCGTGGTCTTCCTCGCATCCCACCAGGCCCGCTGGATCACGGGCCAGGTGCTCCAGGTCGCGGGCGGGCACGCGCTCTGACCACGGTGTTCCGCGAGCCCGCCGGCGGCGCCCCGGGACGCGTCGTCCGCCCCGGCTACAGCGGGATGTTGGCGTGGCTGCCCCGGGTGGCGGGGGCGGCGGCCAGGGCCTCGGCGACGCGGCGGCGGGTGGCGGCCGGGGGGATCACCTCGTCCACGACGCCGAGGGCGAGGGCGCGCCGTACGCCGCCCGCCACCCGCTCGTGCTCGCGCACGAGCGCCGCGCGCAGCGCCGGGCGTTCCTCCTCCGAGGCGGCGGCGAGGCGCTTGCGGTGCAGGACGCCGACCGCCGCGTCGGCGCCCATCACCGCGATCTCGGCGTCCGGCCAGGCGAAGACCGCCGTGGCGCCGAGCGAGCGGGAGTTCATCGCGATGTACGCCCCGCCGTACGCCTTGCGCACCACGACCGTGATCCGGGGCACCCGCGCCTCGGCGAAGGCGTGCAGCAGTTTGGCGCCCCGGCGTACCACGCCGCCCCACTCCTGGGCGACCCCGGGCAGGTAGCCGGGCACGTCCACCAGCACGACGAGCGGGACGCCCAGCGCGTCGCAGGTGCGTACGAAGCGGGCGGCCTTCTCCGCCGACAGGGAGTCCAGGCAGCCGCCCTTGCGCAGCGGGTTGTTGGCCACGATCCCCACGGGGTGGCCGGCCAGGCGGCCGTACCCGACGACGATGTTGGGCGCCCAGCGCGCCTGCACCTCCTCGAAGGCGGCGGTGTCGCCGTCGCGGTCGAGGATCGCGCGGATCACCGGGCGGATGTCGTAGGCCCGCCGCGCCGTCTCGGGCAGCAGGGCGCCGGGGTCGCGGGCGGGCTCGTAGGCGAGCCCGGCCAGGTCGAACCGCCCGGACGGGCGCAGCAGCCCGGCGAGCCGCCGGGCGCGGAGGTAGGCGTCGTCCTCGTCGGCGGCGACGACGTGGGCGACCCCGGACCTGCGGCCGTGCGCGTCCGCGCCGCCGAGGTCCTCCATCGAGATCTGCTCGCCGGTCACGCTGCGGACCACGTCGGGGCCGGTGACGAACACCCGGCCGGCGCCGGTCATGACGATCACGTCGGTGAGCGCGGGCCCGTACGCGGCGGCGCCGGCGGCCGGGCCGAGCACGACGGAGATCTGCGGCACCCGCCCGGACGCCCGGGTGAACGCCGCGAAGACCAGGCCGGCGCCGTGCATGGACTCCACGCCGTCGGCGAGCCGGGCACCGCCGGAGTGCCACAGCCCGATGACCGGGCAGCGCAGCCGCGTCGCCTCCTCCACCGCCGCGACGATGTGGCGCGCCCCGGCCAGGCCGAGCGCGCCGCCCATGACCGTGGCGTCGGTGCAGAAGGCGACGGCGGGCCAGCCGTCGATCCGGCCTCTGACCGCGAGCACCCCGCTGCCGTCCTCGGGCCACAGCGGGGCGGCCGAGCCGGGATCGAGCAGGCGCCCGAGACGCGCGACGGGCTGCCGGGGATCGGGCTCGACCACCGGCGCGACGGCTACGGTCATGAATTTCTCCTCACCTCGTCAACGGCCGCATCGGCCGAATTCGCCGCGCATCGGTATTCAGGTTAGGCAGCCCGCCCCGAACCCGTCCAATTACATTTCCCGATGATTCACATTTCACGAACCGAATGGAATAGAACCCGGGTGACCAGGGTCACTCTTGACGATGACAAACCCGCCGTGCAACCGTCGAAAAGCGCCACGGGCGCGGGTCCGCGCATTTTCGCGGCAATCTCCCGCGCCGTACTCGTTTTCTCATGATGCACCTTGCACCTGAAGGCGGAACCGACATATGGCTCACGAGGGAAAAGCGGCCGCGACCGGCGGGGGCGGCGCGGTGGCGGTGATCGGGCTCGCCTGCCGGCTGCCCGGCGCGCCCGATCCTGACGCGCTGTGGGAGCTGCTGCGCTCCGGGCGCGACGCGATCGGGCCGCCGTCGGCGTCGCGGCTGGCCGCCGGGCCGCCGATCGACCCGGAGCGGCCGGGAGGGTATCTCGACCAGGTCGACCGCTTCGACGCCGGGTTCTTCGGCCTGTCGCCGCGCGAGGCCGCGGCCATGGACCCGCAGCAGCGGCTCACGCTGGAACTCGGCTGGGAGGTCCTGGAGGACGCCGGCGTCGTCCCGGCCGCCGTCGCCGGCGCCCGCGCGGGCGTGTTCATCGGCGCGATCGGCTCCGACTACGCGACGCTGGTGGCGCGGGCGGGCGAGCCGGCCATCACCCGGCACACCCTCGCCGGGCTGAACAAGGGCCTGCTGGCCAACCGGCTGTCGTACGCGCTCGGCCTGCGCGGGCCCAGCCTGACCGTGGACACGGCGCAGTCCTCGGCGCTGGTGGCCGTGCACCTGGCCTGCCAGAGCCTGCGCCGGAGCGAGTCGGAGATCGCCATCGCCGGCGGGGTCAACCTGAACCTGGTCCCCGAGAGCACGCTCACGGCGGAGCGGTTCGGCGGCCTGTCGCCCGACGGCCGCTGCCACACCTTCGACGCCCGCGCCAACGGCTACGTCCGGGGGGAGGGCGGGGGCCTGGTGCTGCTCAAGCCGCTGGAGCGGGCGCTGGCCGACGGCGACACCGTGCACGCGGTGATCCTCGGCGGCGCGGTGAACAACGACGGCGCGAGCCAGGCGCTGACCGTGCCCGACGAGCGCGCCCAGGCCGAGGTCATCCGCCTGGCGCTGGCCGAGGCCGGCGTCGGGCCGGGCGCGGTGCAGTACGTCGAGCTGCACGGCACCGGCACGGCGGTCGGCGACCCGGTGGAGGCCCGCGCGCTCGGCGCGGCGCTCGGCGGCGCCCGGCCCGCGGACCGGCCGCTGCTCGTCGGCTCGGTCAAGACCAACCTCGGCCATCTGGAGGGCGCGGCCGGCATCGCGGGCCTGCTCAAGACGGTCCTGGCGGTGCGTGAGCGGCGCATTCCGGCGAGCCTGAACTTCGCCCGGCCCAACCCGAGCATCGACCTGGACGCGCTCAACCTCCGGGTGGCGGACGCGGCGCTCCCCTGGCCGCGCCCGGAGGAGCCTCTGATCGCCGGGGTCAGCTCCTTCGGCATGGGCGGCACCAACTGCCATCTGGTGCTGTCCAGCCTCTCCCCCGCGGAGTCCCCGGCCCCCGCCGGGTCCCCGGCTCCGCCTCCGGCCCGGGAGGCGGCCCCGCTGCCGTTCCTGCTGTCGGCCCGGAGCGGTGACGCGCTGCGGGCACAGGCCGGGCTGCTGGCCGGCCGCGCCGAGGACGCCGAGCCGGCCGACCTGGCGTACTCGCTGGCCGCCACGCGCACCGCGTTCGAGCAGCGGGCCGTGGTGGTCGCGGGGGACCGGCCGGAGCTGCTGCGCGAGCTGCGCGCGCTGGCCGCGGGCACGCCCGGACCGGGAACGGTCCGCGGAGCCGTGCGCCGGACGCGGAGCGGGCGGGGCGCGGTGTTCGTCTTCCCCGGGCAGGGCAGCCAGTGGCTGGGCATGGGGCGCGAGCTGGCGCGGTCCTCCCCCGTGTACGCGGGCCGCCTGCGCGAGGTGGCGCGGGCGCTGGAGCCGCACGTGGACTGGTCCCCGGCCGAGGTGCTGTGGGGCGAGCCCGGCGCCGGCGCGTTCGAGCGGGTGGAGGTGGTCCAGCCGGCGCTGTTCGCGGTCATGGTGGCGCTGGCCCGGCTCTGGGAGTCGTTCGGGGTCACGCCCTCGGCGGTCATCGGCCACTCGCAGGGCGAGATCGCGGCGGCGCACGTCGCGGGCGCGCTGTCGCTGGAGGACGCCGCCGCCCTGGTGGTGCTGCGCGCCCGCGCCATCGCCGCCATCTCCGGCCACGGCGGAGGCATGGTGTCGATCCCCCTGCCCGTGGACGTCGTGCGGGAGCGGCTGGGCCGCTGGGCGGGCAGGCTCGGCGTCGGCGCGGTCAACGGGCCCTCGGCGACGGTGGTCTCCGGCGACGCCGGCGCGCTGGACGAGCTGGTCGCCTCCTACGAGGCCGAGGGCGTCGCGGTGCGCGGGGTCAGGATCGACTACGCCTCCCACTCCCCGCACGTCGAGCGGGTCCGCGACCGGCTGCTGAACGCGCTGGCCGCGCACGCGCCCCGCAGCACGGACGTCGCCTTCTACTCCACGGTCACCGGCGGGCCGCTGGACACCTCCGGCCTGGACGCCGGCTACTGGTACCGCAACCTGCGGCACACCGTCGAGTTCGAGCGGGCCGTACGGGCCGCGCTGGCCGACGGGCACGACGTGTTCGTCGAGTCCAGCCCGCACCCGATCCTGCTGGTCGGGCTGAGCCAGATCCTGGACGCGGCGGGCGGCGGCGGGGTCGTGACCGGCTCGCTGCGCCGCGACCGGGGCGATCTGGCCGAGTTCCTCCGCTCGGCCGCGCGGCTGCACACGCACGGCGTGCCGGTGGACTGGTCCGGCGTCCTGCCCGCCGACGGGCGGCGGGTGCGGCTGCCCACGTACGCCTTCCAGCGCGAACGCCACTGGCTCGACACGGCCGGGGACACGGCCGGGGACACGGCCGGGGACACGGCCGGGGACACGGCCCCTCCCCCGCCCGCCGCGAGGCGCGAGCAGACACGGCGGGAACAGACACGACCAGAGCAGACCCCGGAGCCGGACGCCTCGTCGCTCGATCTGGTCCTGACCGCCACCGCCACGGTGCTCGGCCATTCCGGCCCGGCGGCGGTCGCGCCCGACCTGACCTTCCGCGACCTGGGGCTCGACTCGCTCGGCGCGGTCGAGCTGCGCGACCGGCTGTCCGCGGCGACCGGCCGCGAGATCCCGGCCACGGTCACCTTCGACCATCCGACCCCGGCCGCCCTGTCCCGGTTCCTGGACGGCGGGCGGGAGGCGGCCGCACCGGTCGCACCGGCCGGGCGCGCGGCGGCGTACGAGGAGCCCATCGCGGTCGTGGCGGCCGCCGGCCGGTGGCCGGGCGGCGCGAGCACGCCGGAGGAGCTGTGGGACCTGGTGGTGTCGGGCGCCGACGCGATCGGCGGGTTCCCCGCCGACCGCGGCTGGGACCTGGACGCGCTCTACGACCCGCACGCGCGGCGGCCGGGCACGTCCTACGTCCGCGAGGGCGGGTTCCTGCACGACGCCGCCCGGTTCGACGCCGAGTTCTTCGGCATCGCCCCGCGCGAGGCCGCCGCGATGGACCCGCAGCAGCGGCTGCTGCTGGAGACGTCGTGGGAGCTGCTGGAACGGGCGGGCATCCCGCCCGAGTCGCTGCGCGGCGGCAGGACCGGGGTGTTCGTGGGCGCGACGCCGCAGGAGTACGGCCCGCGGCTGCACGAGAGCGGCGAGGAGGCCGGCGGCTACGCGCTCACCGGCACGGCGACCAGCGTCCTGTCGGGCCGGATCGCCTACACCTTCGGCTTCGAGGGCCCGGCGGTGACGATCGACACGGCCTGCTCCTCCTCTCTGGTGGCGCTGCACTTCGCGGTGCGGTCGCTGCGCGCCGGCGAGTCGGACCTGGCGCTGGCCGGCGGGGTGACCGTGATGGCCTCACCCGGCATGTTCACCGAGTTCAGCCGGCAGCGCGGGCTGGCCGGCGACGGGCGGTGCAAGGCGTTCGCCGCCTCGGCCGACGGCACGGCGTGGGCCGAGGGCGTGGGCCTGGTGCTGCTGGAACGGCTGTCCGACGCGCGCCGCAACGGCCACCGCGTCCTGGCGCTGATCCGGGGCACCGCGATTAACCAGGACGGCGCGTCCAACGGCCTGACCGCCCCCAGCGGACTGGCACAGCAGCGGGTGATCCACGACGCGCTCGCCGACGCGGGCCTGCGGGGCGCGGACGTGGACGTGATGGAGGCGCACGGCACCGGGACCGCGCTCGGCGACCCGATCGAGGCCCAGGCCGTCATCGCGACGTACGGCCGCGACCGGCCCGCCGACCGGCCGCTGCTGCTCGGCTCGGTGAAGTCGAACATCGGCCACACCCAGGCGGCGGCCGGTGTGACCGGCCTGATCAAGCTCATCTACGCGCTGCGGCACGGCGTGGTGCCCAGGACGTTGCACGTCGATGCGCCGACCGGGCATGTGGACTGGTCGGCGGGGACGGTGGAGCTGGTGACGCGGAACCTGCCGTGGCCGGACGGCGGACGGCCGAGGCGGGCCGCGGTGTCCTCGTTCGGCATCAGCGGGACCAACGCGCACGCGATCGTGGAACAGGCCCCGCCCGCCGACCCCGAGCCGGAGCCGCCGGCCACGGCGGCGCCGCCGTACGTGGTCTCGGCCCGCACCCCGCAGGCCCTGCGGGATCAGGCGGCGAAGCTGGCCGCGCACCTCACCCCCGGCCACCACCCCGCCCGGATCGCCCGAGCCCTGGCCACCACCCGCACCCTCTTCCCCCACCGCGCCGTCATCACCCACCACCACACCGACGCACTCACCGCACTCGCCCACGACCGCCCCCACCCCGCCCTCACCACCGGACACGCCCACGACCACCCCCGCCTCGTCTTCCTCTACACCGGCCAAGGCAGCCAATACGCCGGCATGAGCCGCGACCTCTACGACACCCACCCCGCCTACGCCACCCGCTTCGACGAAATCGCCACCGCCTTCGACCTCCCCCTGCAAGAGATCGTCTTCGACCGCCCCGACCTGCTCCACAACACCCGCTACACCCAGCCCGCCCTGTTCACCCTCCAAACCGCCCTCACCCACCTGCTCACCACCTGGGGCATCCACCCCGACGTCGTCACCGGCCACTCCATCGGCGCCATCGCCGCCGCCCACACCGCCGGCATCCTCACCCTCCCCGACGCCGTCACCCTGGTCACCGCCCGCGCCCGGTTGATGTCCTCCCTGCCGACCGGAATCGGCGCCATGGCCGCCATCAACGCCACCGAACTCGACATCACCAAGGCGATCGACGGCCACCCCGGCGTCGCCATCGCCGCACTCAACACCCCCACCTCCACCGTCATCTCCGGCGACACCGAAGCAGTGCACGCCATCGCGGAGGAGTTCAAAGCACGCGGCCACAAGATCAAATACCTGACCGTCAGCCACGCCTTCCACTCCCCCCACATGGACCCGATCCTCGACGACTTCCGCGAGGCCATCGGCGCCATCACCTTCCATGCACCGGCCATCGACTTCGTATCCGACCTCACCGGCCGCCCGGAAGACGCCCTCAGCGCCGGTTACTGGGCCGACCACCTGCGCAACCCCGTCCGCTTCCACGAGGCGGCGCGGGCCACCGAGGCGACCGCGTACCTGGAGATCGGGCCCGACGGCGTCCTGACGGCGTTGCTCGATCCCGAGGCGGTCGCCGCGCCGGTGCTGCGCCGGGACCGCCCGGACGCGGCGACCGCGCTCACGGCCGCCGCCGTGGCCTTCGCCCATGGCGTGCCGGTGGACTGGACCGCGCACATCCCGGAGGTCGGCCCGGCCGAGCTGCCCACGTACGCGTTCCAGCGGCGCCGGTACTGGCTGGACGCGCCGCGCGCCGCCGAGCGGGACCCGCGCTCGCTGATCGACTCCTGGCGGCACCGGGTGGTCTGGCGCCCGCTGCCCGTGCCCGCCGAGGGTACGGCGGCGGGCGGCTGGCTCCTCGTCGAGCCGGCGGGCGGACGCGCGGACGCCTGGGCCGCCGCGCTGGCGGCGGCGCTGACGGAACGCGGCGGCGCGGTGACCCGCGTCGCGGTGGACGCCGCCGAGCCCGCGTGGGAGGGGTTCCCGGAGGCGTCGCGGTACGCCGGGATCGTGTCCCTGCTCTCCTTCGACGACCGGCCGCACCCGGGCCACCCGGCGCTGCCGCGCGGCGGGGCGGCCGAGGTGGCGCTCATCCGGCACCTGGACGCCGCCGGGATCGCCGGGCCGCTGTGGACAGTCACCAGCCAGGCGGTCTCGACCGGCGGCGAGAGTGACCATGGGGGCGGCGACGACCACGGCGACGTCGTGCGGCACCCCGGTCAGGCCCTGGCCTGGGGGCTCGGCGGGCCGCTCGCCGCGGAGCGGCCGGAGCGCCGGGGCGGGCTGCTCGACCTCCCCGGTACGCCCGCCGCCCGCACCGCCGCCCTGGCCGCCGCCGCGCTCACGGGCGGGCACGGCGAGGCGGAGCTGGCCGTCCGCCCCGCCGGTCTCCGCGTACGCCGCCTCGTGCCCGCGCCCCTGGGCACCTCGCCCGCACCGGGCCGCTGGACGCCGCGCGGCACCGTACTGATCACGGGGGGCACTGGCGCGCTCGGCCGCCATGTCGCCCGCGCCCTGGCCGAGCGCGGCGCCCCGCACCTGCTGCTCGTCAGCCGCCGGGGCGAGGACGCCCCCGGCGCGGCGGAGCTGCGCGACGAGCTGGCGGAGCTCGGCGCCCAGGTCACGATCGCGGCGGCGGACGTGGCCGACCGCGCCTCACTCGCCGCCGTCCTCGCCGCGATCCCGCCGGAGCATCCGCTCGACGCGGTCGTGCACACGGCGGCCGTCCTGGACGACGCGCTGATCGACGACCTGACCCCGGAGCGCATGGCGGGCGTGCTCCGGGTCAAGGCGGGGGGCGCGTGGCACCTGCACGAGCTGACCCGCGGGCTCGGCCTGTCGGCCTTCGTGCTGTTCTCCTCGGTCACGGGCGTGATCGGCACCGCGGGCCAGGGCAACTACGCCCCGGGGAACGCGGTTCTCGACGCCCTGGCCGAGCACCGGCGCGCGGCCGGGCTCCCGGCCACCTCGATCGCCTGGGGGCACTGGGCGGGAGACGGGATCGCGGGCCCCGAGGCCGAGCGCGAGCTGCGCCGCTCCGGGCTGCTGCCCATGGACCCCGGCCTCGCGGTCGCGGCGCTGGGGGAGGCCCTGGACCGCGGCGAGACCACGCTGATCGTGGCGCGGGCCGACTGGGCCGCCGTCGCGGCGTCCCGGCCGGGCCCGTTGCTGTCGGAGCTGGCGGGCCCCGCTTCGGACGAGGAGGGCGAGGGCCCGGACCTGGCCGCACGGCTGGCCGCGCTGCCCGAGCCCGAACGCAGGCGGACGCTCCGCGAGCTGGTACGCGCGGAGGCGGCGGCCGTCCTCGGCCACGCCTCGCCGGCCGAGGTGGACGCCGGGCGCGGGTTCCGCGACCAGGGGTTCACCTCGCTCAGCGGCGTCGAGCTGCGCAATCGGCTGGCGAAGGCGGCGGGCGTGACCCTGCCGAGCACGCTCGTGTTCGACCATCCGACCCCGGCCGAGCTGGCGGACCACCTCTACGACCTGCTGGCGCCGCAGGAGGAGGACCCTCTCGACGCCGTGGCGGCCCGGGTCGGCGAGCTGGCCGCGCTGCTGTCGCGGGTACGGCCCGCCGACCGGAGCGCCGCCCTGGACCGGCTGCGCCGGCTGACCGAACAGGACGCCCCGGCCGCCTCCGGCGGGAGCGATCTGTCCACCGCCTCCGACGAGGAGCTCATCAGCTTCATCAGCGACGAGCTCGGCATCTCCTGACCGATGGAAACCCGAAAGGCCGACCTGTGAGTGAGGACCAGATCCGGCACCTGCTGCGCCGGGTGACCCAGGAGCTGCACAAGACCCGCGGCGAGCTCGACGGCGTGCGCGAGGCGCGGCGCGAGCCGATCGCGATCGTGGGCATGGCCTGCCGCCTGCCCGGCGGCATCACCACCCCCGAGGACCTGTGGCGGCTGCTGGAGAACGGCGATGAGGCCATCGGCGAGTTCCCCGCCGACCGAGGCTGGGACCTCGACGCCCTCTACCACCCCGACCCCGACCACCCCGGCACCAGCTACACCCGCCACGGCGGCTTCCTGCACGACGTAGCCGCCTTCGACCCCGCCTTCTTCGGCATCTCCCGCCGCGAAGCCCTCGCCACCGACCCCCAGCAGCGCATCCTCCTCGAAACCGCCTGGGAGACCCTGGAGAACGCCAGGATCGACCCGGCCACGCTGCGCGGCAGCAGGACGGGCGTGTTCGCGGGCACGAGCCCACAGGACTACGTGACCGGGGCCGGGCCGAGCGAGGTCGAGGGGTACCTGATCACGGGCACGGCGCCGAGCGTGGTGTCGGGCCGGATCGCCTACACCTTCGGCTTCGAGGGCCCGGCGGTCACGGTGGACACGGCCTGCTCCTCGTCCCTGGTCGCGCTGCACCTGGCCGTGCAGTCGCTGCGCAACGGCGAGTCGGACCTCGCCCTGGCGGGCGGCGTCACCGTCATGGCCTCGCCCGC
Organism: Thermocatellispora tengchongensis; assembly: GCF_014202315.1. Lineage (GTDB taxonomy): Bacteria > Actinomycetota > Actinomycetes > Streptosporangiales > Streptosporangiaceae > Thermocatellispora > Thermocatellispora tengchongensis. The sequence continues at coordinate 17,677 of NZ_JACHGN010000048.1, forward strand.
GACGTTCGTGGAGTTCTCCCGGCAGCGCGGCCTGGCGCCCGACGGCAGGTGCAAGGCGTTCGCGGCGGCGGCCGACGGGACCGGCTGGGCGGAGGGCGCGGGGCTGCTGCTGCTGGAACGCCTCTCGGACGCGCGCCGCAACGGCCACCGAGTCCTGGCGCTGATCCGGGGCACCGCCGTCAACCAGGACGGCGCGTCCAACGGCCTGACCGCCCCCAACGGCCCCGCCCAGCGGCAGGTCATCCGGGAGGCGCTGGAGAACGCGGGCCTGACACCGGCGGACGTGGACGCGGTGGAGGCGCACGGCACCGGCACCACCCTGGGCGACCCGATCGA
>NZ_JACHGN010000049.1 GCF_014202315.1 Thermocatellispora tengchongensis
GACGCGGCAACGTCGGCCTATCTCGAAACCATGATCAGATGATTCGGGAAAGGTACACCCCTTCCCGTCAGATCCACAGATTTCGATCATTGCTCACGTCCGAAGCGCTTCATTGATCTCCCGTTCCGGCACGCTCGGCTGGACGGCTGGATGGCCGATCAGAACGACAGCGCTTGCTCGGCGTGTCTCGATGCCGAAGTCTTCGAAGATCTGCTGACGGTTCTCATCTAGCCCGACAAGGTAGTTGACGGCTTGGCCGACGGCATCATGCACCTCAGCAGTAGGTACCCAAGCTCCGCGATGTCGCTTCACCAGAGAACCCTTCATGCTCATGGCCCGCTTCAGCTCGACGATGTGAAGACTTCCATCGCCGCGGATCAGAGGAAGGTCAACCTCGTCACCCGACACCAACCTGCGATGCGCAGCTTCCCCGACGAAACGCCCACCGAAGATCCAGTGCTGCCCCTCCAGCGCCCGTTGTAGGTCCAGTTCCGTGGCGGTCCTGTCCTCCACCACTTTGCGCAGGCTTGCCAGGCGGGCCGAGCGCTGCTGAAGCTGGGATGCCCGGAGGATCATCTGACCATCTGAATCAGCGGCTAGGAGAGCCCATGCCTCTGGTGACGCGGCAATCCGCTGAGCGGCTTTCTCCGGGTCTTCGATATCAACCCGCTCCTGGAGCACACGCTCCAGCCACACCATCGTCTCCCTCCGGCCGCGGAAGAGCGAGTATCGCCCTGGCCGGCCTTCCGGTGCTACGAGATACCGAGCGTCATGGCTAAGCGAGTTGATATAGGCCAGCAGATCATCCACATCTGCACCGGGGTGTTGGTCCAGGAACTCGCGCCCCGCCTCGGCGACGTACTTGAATTTGATTTCAAGCATGTTCGCCACAAACTGCCGCAAGCTTCGATTGCGTATTCCGTCTTGAAAAAGCCGGTATCTCTCGTTGAACTCCGGTTGCAGGATACGTTCCTCGGCGTAATCCAGGGAGTCCTGCAGCAGCCGCACAACCTCCCACTCGCCGACCGAGGCTGCGTGCCCGCGCGCCTGTGCCAAGAGTTGCACGAGCACCTTCCCGCCCCTGCGGTGGCCGCCGCGTCCAGTTCGCATGTGCTGGAGCACGGAGGTGACCGCTCGCTTCACCTCGTCGCTGGCCGCCTGCTTGTGAACGTACTCAAGCTGTAGGTCCAATGAGAAGTCTGATCTAACGCCCATGGGCTGAAGTGTGACCGGCAGGTGTGACAGTTTCTTGCGTCCAGGCAGGTTGCCTACACCGTTTAGTACTCCAGCCGCACTTCAGAGGCGGTCCGAGGCGTCGCCGGTGAGCTGGTGCACGCTATAGCGCGGTAGAGCATGCCGCTCTATGGGTACACATACGTACCCACGCGTACTCCCCTGTGAACGAGGAACGGCCACCGCTGTGATCATTCAGGTGTGATGGAACTGAAGATCATGCGGTGGCCGCGTTGGCCAGGGTAGAACATCTCAGCGCCGCTCGTCTCCAGGCTGGTCTGGATGACGCGTTCGCGCTGGTAGCCGGTCGATTCAGACGCCCCGAAGTCCGGCAGCGCGCTCGTGCATGTGTCGGCGAGCTGCTGTCCGGGCTGGAGCGTAAGAACGGCTGGTCACTTGCCGAGTACGCCGGTGAGGCCACCCCCGATGGCATGCAGCGGCTGTTCAACGCCGCCAAGTGGGACGTCGACGGCGTGCGTGACGACATCCGCACCTACCTGATCCAGCATCTGGGCGAGCACGACGGGGTACTGGTCGGCGACGACACCGGCTTCGCCAAACAGGGCACCCACTCAGCAGGAGTGCAGCGGCGATACACCGGGACCCTCGGCAAGGTCGCCAACTGCCAGATCGGGGTGTTCCTCGGTTACGCCTCCAGCCGTGGCCGGGCCGTGCTGGATCGCGAGCTCTACCTGCCCAAAGACTCCTGGATCGCCCGTCCGGAGCGCTGCGCGGACGCCCGTGTCCCTGAGCAGGTCGGCTTCGCCACCAAGCCTCAGCTCCTGCAGGCCATGATCGAACGGGCGCTCGCGGCCGGCGTGCCGTTCGGCTGGGTGACCGCCGATGAGGCCTACGGCGACAACGGACCGTTGCGCCGATACCTGGAAGACCAGCAGATCTCCTACGTGCTCGCGGTCTCCCGTGCCCACCAGATCACCACCGGCGCCGGCAAGGTCCGCGCCGACATCATGGCCGGCAAGGTGCCTCGAACCGGATGGCAGCGCCTGTCCTGCGGCCCGGGAGCCAAGGGCGATCGGCGCTACGCCTGGGCCCTGGTCGCCACCGGCAGCCCGGCGCACCACCTGCTCGTCCGCCGCTCGCTCAGCAACCCCCGCGACCTGGCCTTCTACCTGTGTCACACGCCACGGCCGGTTCCGTTACAGCGCCTGGTCGAAGTAGCCGGAGCCCGCTGGACGATCGAGGAATGCTTCCAGACCGGCAAGAACGAAGCCGCCTTCGACCACTACCAGGTGCGCCTCTATCCCGCCTGGTATCGCTACATCACCCTCGCCATGCTCGCCCTGGCCTTCCTGGCCGTGACCCGTGCCGCCCTGGGCGCCAGACACACACCGGCCGGCACCGGCCCGCTCGTCGACATCTCCGCCAACGAGATCCGCCGCGTCTTCGCCCTGCTGACCCGGCCACCTACCAGCCGACCCCACATCTTGCACTGGTCACGCTGGCGACGACGCCATCAAGCCCGTGCCAGGCAAAGCCACTACCAGCGACGACAGCTCAGAGATCGATAAGTGCGGCTGGAGTATTAGGCACGCTAGAGGTCGTCCTACCGATTACGCAAACCCATGTCCCGGAAGCTCGCGAGGAACAGGCCCAGGTCGGGGAGGTTCTCGAACTCCTCCCGGGCAAGGTAGTCGGTCGCCATGTGGCGGATGGACTCATCCGGTGCCGGCGACACCTCCGCCTCGGCGCAGACTTGCCTCGACGGAGGCACTCCAGCACCGGTGATGATCACCGCGCGCCTGTGAGGTCCGTAGGTGGCCGACGTGGAAGCCTGATCATCCCGCCCGCCATCGTCCCGGGCAAAGCCGAGCAGACCAAGGCCATGGGGACAAGGTTGTTCGTCCGGTGGGGCGCTCCACCTTGTCCCCCTGGCCCCGGCCCGCTTCCCCTTCGGGCGGGATGGCGGCGGACTGATGATCAGAAGGCAGAGTGCGCGCCCCGCGAAAACCCCCAGTCCAAGGGCTGATCGCCGTGCAATTAGCGTGCAATTAGACAGGGTGACGAGGGGTCAATCACGGTCACTCACGACCGAGTTTCCGCCCAGCTCAGAGCCCTCACGTGCCGCGATCGGTGTAGTTCCCAAGCTGACAGCGCGGGTTCGATTCCCGTCACCCGCTCCACCTTCTTATGCCCTGCGGCCAGGGGATCCCTTGATCACTATCTGGGCTGTCGATCTTCATGGCCAGACCGTGGGCATGGCCCGCTCGGGCGCCTGGCATTCAGAGACCTTCAAGCAGAAGGCCGCAGCCGTCACCTTCGAACTCGGCGTCGAGGCGTGCGGGCACTACTGGCCCGGCAACTGGATCCGCGGCTCCGGGTGGGCACCGGCCCCGGCGAGCGAGTTCGCCGTCCAGAACTGGATCGCCATGGACGAGAACGAGACCGCCGACTGGCGCAAGATCCTCGCGGACCTGAAGGCCGCCGCCACCTCCTTCCGCCGGACCGCGCTCATCGACTGAGCGGGGCTCCCCCGTCCCGGCGACCACCTGCATCGGAACGGCCAGTGACGGCAATCCGAGCCCTGGCGGCTCGCTAACGTCTCTGGCCGTTCGGTTGCCGCTCAAGGGCCACCTCCCGGTTGGCCTTGGCCAGGGCTTCGGCGCGTTCCCATTCCTGCTGCGGCCGCTACTTCCGCGCCGGTAGCACGGAAGTGGCCGCGGTCGTGGACCGCGTCTTCGAGCAGTAGCCCACTGAGCCAGGTCGGGCCTACGGCCGCCGCCATCGTCCCCGGCGGCGAACCGGGGTTCCGGTAGCAATGAAGTGCGGGTGATCTGCCCATCGGGTGACGCGCGAACCCGGCGGCGAGGGCTCGCCGGGTTGTGGGTATACCGCGCTTCAGGCCGGCGCTGGGCTGGTCGGTGCCGCCGGGTGCCCGGGAGCGTCGCGGTGGAAGATCGCTAGGAGGGCGAACCAGACCAGGATCATGATTCCGGCCGGGCGCAGGAATTCCTCAGCGAGAAGGGTGCCGACGAAGGAGTAGCCGGCGAGCCAGACGCCCGTGATGACGCCGACCACGCGGACCGGCCAGGAACGGCTGACCAGGGAACTCGCCACAATCCAGACGCCGGCGAGGACGTGGCCGCCGAGCCGGACCGCCCAGGCCGTCTCGTACTCGATCCCGTTGATCATCAGGATGCCGGCGAGTACGTCGAGCGCCACCCAGCCGTAGCCCGCGGCTTTGGCCCAGGGCGCCGCCTCCAGGCGCGATACCAGAAAGAGGATCGAGAGGTGGAAGAAGACACCCAGGTATTCTCCCCACGCCACCTGCGGGTCCGTGAAGAAGGCGATCACGGCAGGGAGGAACAGAAGGAGGGGTAGTAGCGCCACCAGGCGCAGGCTGGCGTAGTGCCGCCGAGGATCGAGCATGGGAGAAGTCCTTGTACATCGAGCCGTATGGTCGGGTCGAACACTAGAGAGAAGGGTGTTGATATGTCAACACTTGGGCCGGGTGAGGCGACCGAGCTGTGGCTGCGATGGAAACGCGCCCATGAGATGGTCCGTGCCGCCGTCATCGCCGAAACCACTGCGGCGTCCGGCGTCTCCGAGCCGGAACTGAGCGTCTTGGTCTGCCTGCACGAGTCCGGCGGAAGTCTGCGGCAGAACGCCCTCGCCGCCGCCCTCGGCTGGGACCGGACACGACTGTCGCACCTGCTGACCCGGATGGCCGACCGCGGCTACGTGGCCCGCGACAAGGTCCCGAACGGGATGGAGGTCGCGCTACGCCCGGCAGGCAGGCACACGATCGACGCGACGTTGCCGACACTGGAGACGGCCACCCGACGTCACCTGCTGGACCGGCTCGGCCCGGACGACGCCAAGACGCTCAAGGCCCTTATCGATCGCCTCCTGTCCGGCGAAGGAGTGGCAGCTGGGGCCAAGACCGGGGCACCCGGCGCGGAGGCCTAGAGCTCTCTCCTGAGTGCGTTGTCTGGTCGTCGGGTCGCTTCCGTTATGCCGGTAGGGGCGCGCGGTGGGTCTCCCGCAATGTCATGTAGGTGGCCAGCGAGACCAGCGCGCAGCCCGCGATGTACCAGGCGAACAGGCCTGTCTTGCCCATGCCGTGCAGCCATGTGGCGACGTAGGGGCCGGTGCCGCCGAACGCGGCGACCACGACCGCGTAGGGGAAACCGATGCCGGCTCCGCGCACCCGGGCGGGGAACAGTTCGGCCATCACCGCCGCCGCGATCGAGGTGTAGCAGGCGAGCAACGCAAGGCCCACGCACTGGACGAAAAGGAGGCTCACGAAACTCGTGGTGATCCCGTTCAGCAGCGGGACGGTGCCGACGGTGAAACCGAGCGCGAACACCAGGAGCATGGGTTTGCGACCGATCCGGTCGGACAGCATGCCGAACAACGGCTGGAGCGCGGTGAAGAACACCAGCGAGATGACGGCGATGGTCACCGACCGGGCCTCGTCATAGCCGACCGTGAGCTGCGCGTAGGTCGGGAGGAATACCGCCCACACGTAGAAGATCAACGCCGGTGCCACAGTGATCCCGGCGACCTGCAGGGACTGGCGCGGATAGTGGCGGACGAACTCGAACATCGCGGGTTTGCGGGCCCGTCCCGCCCTGATCTCCTCCGCCTCGATGTGCGTCTCCTCGGCCCGCCTGCGTATCCACAGGCCGACGAGCGCGGCGGACGCCCCGACGAGGAAGGGCACCCGCCAACCCCAGGACCTCATGGTCTCCTCGGTGAGCACGGTGGCCAGCAGAGCGGTGAGCCCCAAGGCGGCAAGGTTGCCGATGTTGGCGCTGACGTGGAAGAAGCTGGAGAACAGCCCACGCCGGTCCGGCGGCGCGGACTCCACGAGAAACGCCGACGCGGACGCGAACTCACCGCCCGTGGACAAGCCCTGCACCAGCCTGGCGAGCAGCAGCAGCGCCGGCGCGAACACCCCGATCTGGGCGTACGTGGGCGCGAGGGCGATGAGCAGGCTGCCGCCGCCCATCAGCGACATGGTGAAAGTGAGCGCCATCTTGCGGCCGTGCCGGTCCGCCAGGGCTCCCACCAGCAGCCCACCGAGCGGGCGCATGAAGAAGCCGACCGCGAACACCGCGAGCGCGCCGAGCAGCGACACCACGCCCGACCCGCTCGATGAGGGGAAGAACTGGTCCGCGAAGTAGATCGCCAGTACCGAGTAGGCGTACCAGTCGAACCACTCGACGAGGTTGCCGATCGCGGCAGCGGCAAGTTGCCGGGCACGAGAGGCTCGGTCGGACATTTCGTGTCGTACGGCCGTCATTGCCAACTCCAGGGGGGACGCGAAGCGGATGCAGGGTCAACAATCCGGCGCGTGGCGCGCTGCGTCGACGGCCAACCGGCCAACACGCTCTCTTCACCCGTTGTGCATTCGTACAACGACCTCGGTTGCCCCCGGCTGGGCCGCGAGCCAGGATGGGGTTCACCCGGTTCAGTGAGATCGCATGTCAGGTGGGGTGAGGGCAGTGCCGAGAAAGGACGCCGTCGCCGGGCCGACGCAAGGCCGCGCGGCGCTGGACCGAGCCGTGGACCGGCTGGCCGGCGAGATCGGCATGCTGACCGAGCGCACGATCACGCTGGTGAGCGAGCTGCCGTCGTACGCGGCCGTTCCGGTGAGCAACCTGGAGGCGTCGGGGCGGCGCAACCTGGACGCCGCGGTGGAGACGCTGCGGTCCGGCGTCGCGCCGACACAGGACGACCTCGCGCCGGCCGCCGAGATCACCGTGCGGGAGCGCGCAAGCCAGGGAGTCCCGATCGAGGACATGATGCGTGCCTACCGGTGCAACATCGGGGTGATCCACGACCGGTTCGTCGAACTGGCCGAGGAAGGCGGCGTGCCGTCCCGTCTCGTCCTGCTTGGCGCCCAATTGCTGTGGGCACTCAGCGATGCGTTCACCACGCGGGTTGCCCTGGAGTACCAGAATCTGGGCATCGACAACGCGCTGCGCGAGGCGCACCGGCGCTCGGAACTGCTGCACGCGTTGCTGTCCGGCACGCTCGAAACCGCCGGGCTCACGAGCAGTTGCGGGTTCTACGGCCTCGATACCGCTTCCTGCTACCACGCCGTGCGGGCGCACGTGGGGGGTGAGGACGTCGAGCCGGTACGGCGGGCGCTGGAACGGCTCGGCAGTACGCCCGCACGGCGCGCCCTCGTCGGCATGATCGGTGGTCACTGCGCCGGGATCGTCGCCCGGCGGCCCGCACCGCTCGACGGCGTCGTCGTGGGGATCGGCGACGCCGTGCCGCTGGCGGACATGGCCACCTCCTTCGCCACGGCCAGCCGGGTACTGGAGGCCGCTCGCAGGCTGGACCGCACCGGCGTGTTCGGCATCGAGGACCTGTCCTGGCGGCTCGCCGCGGTCCACGAGCCCCAGGTCGGTGAACTGCTGGTGCGCAGGTACCTGGCCCCGCTGCGCGAAGAAGGCGAGTTCGGCAGGCTCCTCAAAGAGACCGTTCGAGCCTACCTGGCCCATGGGCAGAGCATCGCGCGCACGGCCGACGCGCTTGTCGTCCACGTCAACACACTGCGCTACCGACTCCGCAAGTTCGAAGAACTCACCGGCCGGAGCCTGACGGCCATCGACACGTTGGTGGAACTGGCCTGGGTGCTGGAGACGGTGCCGGCCAGCGACGATCACGACGATTCAGAGTGAGTCGACAGAGCCACATGGATCAGGTGAAGGTGATCGATCACCGTCGGCCGTGAGCAGGTCGAAGTCATCGGTCGAATCCCCAACGTCGCGCGGTGGGCCGTTGTCGATCTCTCCAATGACAACGCGCCTGAAGGCGATTGGGATGGGGGCATGAACGAATCGGTGTGGCCGGCCGGTGTCGGGATGACACCGTTCGGTCTGCACGAGGACCGCGACGTGTCCGAGCTGGCGCGCGCGGCAATCGACGAGGCGCTCAGGGACTCGGGGCTAGAACACGCCCAGGTCAAGGCGGCGAGGCGCTGAGCGCCGACGGCGAGTTCGACGCAGCGCGGTACCGGTCTGCCCGGTACGAGTCCGAACTGGAACTGGATCCATGAATGCACCCGGCAGGGGCCATCGAATCCTCGTGGGATAAGGCCCCTTTCCGCCCTCGATCACCCAGATAGATGGCGCAGGTAACGATCGACGCCGAGAACCCGAAGGACGAGACAGGCATGGTGCCAACAATGACTGCGCTGCAAGTGCCCGGGCCACTGCAGCCTGCCGACCTGGTCCCGGTCTCAGCGAACCTGCCGACGCGGAGCCGCTCCGATGTGCTTGTGGCGGTACGTGCCGCCGGAGTGAACAGAAGCGATGTACTGGCCTGTCAAGGGGTGATTCCGGGCCCCTACCCGCGCGTCCTAGGCCGCGAGTACGCCGGCGAGGTGGTCGACGGACCTGCGGAGTGGGTCGGCAGGCGTGTATGGGGGGCAGGAGGCGGTGACCTCGGGGTAACCCGGGATGGCACACACGCTGAATACGTCGCCATTCCGCTGGGGGCGCTGGTCGAGATCCCCACTGCCCTGGAAACCGTTGACGCGGGTGCTTCGGCCTTGGCGTACTTCACTGCTCAATGCGCGATCATGCGGGCGACTGGGCGCTCAGGGCTGAAGGGCACCTGGGTGGCTGTCACAGGGGCGGCGGGCAGCGTCGGACGAGCCGCCTGCGAGCTGGCGCGGTTGCAAGGCGCGAGGGTCGTCGCCATCGTCAAGGACCGCATTGAAGCCCAGGTTTGCCACGACTTCGGGTACGAGGACATCGTCCGCACGGACAGCATGGACGTCACTCGCTCGATCAGAGAACTGACGAACGGCGCAGGGGCGGACGCGGCAGTAGATGCGGTGGGCGGTGCGATGAGCGACGCGCTGCTCGGAGCGTTGAAGGCCGGCGGAGGACTGTGCGTGTTCAGCTCTCCGGCCGAGCAACCGATTTCGCTCGATGTCCTTTCCTTCTACCGCAATGACCTCCTCCTCGTGGGTCTCAACACCGCGCGCCTGACGATGTATGACGCCGCAGGGGTCCTTCGCGACCTTGCCTCGGCGTTCGATTCTGGGAAGCTGAGGCCGGTATCTGTGCACTCCACGCGCCCGCTCAGCGAAGCGTCGATTGCTTACACAGATGTGATGCGCGCCGTCGCAGGCCGGCCGGTCCTATGTCCTGCGCCGGCAGCCGCTCGTTGAGGAGAACTTCCGGAAAACCGCCACGAAACGCCAGCGGCAGGAGATCGCAATGCTGGCCAAGCTGCTGTCCGAGCAGGGCCTTGCCACCGACTACTTATTCGCAGCGCAGCCCAAGTGACGGCGCGTGTGCCGGCCTGCTCGGAAGCTCGCTTCTGGGGCTTCACAGGACGGACGTTCAACAGACTCAAGCGAAAGGTTAGGAGATCCCCATGTCAGACACCGTCAACCCCGTCATCCAGCGGAATCTGGAAACAGTGGAGGCACACTTCCACAACGAAAACCCGGACGACGTCGACAAGGCGATCGCGCTCTACACCGATGACATCGTCTGGGAGGCACCCTCGCGCGGCCAGGTCTACTACAACTCGGCAGCGGTGAAGGAGGCCTATCTCGACATCTTCGCCACGGTCAAGATCACGCAACTGACGTTGCTTCGGCAGGTCGCCACGGAAACCTCGGTCTTCACCGACCACATCGGAGAGTGCGAGGTCATCGGGGACAGGATGCCGAATCTCCCCTTCCCTGTCGGAACCAAGATTCGTGCGCGCCTTATCCACATGTTCGAGATGCGTGACGGGAAGATCGCCCGCGAGATCGCCTACGAGATCTGGCGCGAGAAGGGCAGCGCCGTCGATCACGACGACATCCCCGCGGACGCGGTCGTCGTCCCCCTCTGAGAAAGCCCAAGAAGGCGTGCTCACACGATGAGATGTGCAGCGACACCCTGGTAGCACACCGGATCGGTGAGCGACCAGGAAGCCGAAGTTCCTATCGGCCTGCCGGCCGAGACGGACGGGGATTTCAGCGGACGTCGGACATAGGCGCCATTTCACTGGGAGAGAGAATGCGCATTGGAGTGGTCGAGGGGCGTACCGCCTTTCTTCGCGATGGGCGTTATGCCGATGCCGCCACAGTTTCCGGGGGTAAAGTTCTCGCAGATCCCACATCCATGTATACTCAATGGAAAGAGCTGAACTCGGCATATCAGAACGCCGCGGACGAGGAATTCCATGACCTAGGTGAAAAAGTTCTGAGTATTCCAGTTCCTTCCCCGCGTCAGGTCTTCGCCGTGGGTGCCAACTACCGCCTCCACATCGAGGAGGCAGGGGCGGAGCCGCCCAAGCGGCCGCTGATCTTCACGAAATTTCCATCGTGTCTGACCGGCCCCACCGCGTCGATCGAGGCGCCGTCGGACAGCATCGACTGGGAAGTGGAACTCGTCGCAGTAATCGGGCAGCACGCCGACCACGTGCCCGCAGGGCACGGGTGGGACTACGTCGCCGGACTCACCGTCGGGCAGGACATCACGGACCGGGTGCTGCAGTTCGACGGCAGCCACCCGCAGTTTTCGCTGTCGAAGTCGCGGCGGACGTTCGGCCCTCTCGGACCGGCCCTGGTGACTCCTGACGAGTTCGAAGATCCCGATGATCTCGAGATCGGCTGCGCCCTCAACGGGGAGACTCAACAGGCAAGCCGGACATCGGACCTGATCTTCCCTGTGCCGCTCCTCGTCGAGTACCTCTCCAGCGTGTGCACCCTCTATCCGGGCGACCTGATTTTCACGGGGACGCCCTCCGGCGTCGGCGCATTCAAGAAGCCCGCCACCTTCCTCAGGCCGGGCGACATCCTGACGAGTTGGGTGGAAGGAATCGGCAGTCTCACGAACACGGTCACGGAAGCGCCGCCCTCGACCGGAACAGCCATACCCGCCCCCGTCGGAAGCTGGAGTGGAGTCAATGACTGAGCGTGTCTACATAGCGGGCGTCTCCATGACGCCCTTTGCCGTCCACACTTCGTCATCCGTGGCCCAGCTGGCTCAACAGGCCGTACGTGACTGTTTGCAGGACGCCGGCCTTGCGGCTGCCGCCGTCGATGCCGTCTTCTACGCCAACACCACGCAGAGTCCGCTCGAGGGACAACACATGGTCGGGGGACAAATCGCTCTGGCCGGCATCGGTGTCGACAGGATCCCCTTGTTCAACATTGAGAACGCGTGCGCCTCTGGATCCTCGGCCCTGAACCTGGCGATCGCACAGGTGCGCTCCGGGAACGCCGACGTGGCCCTGGCCGTCGGCGTAGAGAAGATGAATGTCGGTGACCGATCCCGGTCGATGGCGGTCTTCAACGGCGCATACGACGTCTCCAGACCTGACGAGTTGCATCGGGTGCTGAGCGAGCTCGGAGGAGAGCAGCCCGGCGCCGAACCGGGTGATCGCAGCATCTTCATGGACATCTACGCCGCGATGGCTCGAGCGCACATGGCCGCGTTCGGCAGTACTCAGAAGCAGATCGCGGCCGTCGCAGCGAAGAACCACGATCATGCGGTGCACAATGAGCACTTTTCATCCTGAGTAGCGACCTTCTTCGATGAGCTGCAGGACGAGGATGGCCTGCACGATCGTGGTGGCGCGGTGCGGGCAGCAGCGC
>NZ_JACHGN010000050.1 GCF_014202315.1 Thermocatellispora tengchongensis
CACTCAGAACCCGCTTCCGCAGACACTTACCGCTTAACCTGCAGAAACAGGATCACGCGGAGATCGACTCATACACCACGTCCGTGGACGTGACCACGTCCCCAGCCGCAGGTGCGCCAGCCGAAGCCGGCGTGCCCGCACGCCCCGCATCCCCGGCCACCTGCCGGGAGGGCATCGGCAGAGGCCGTGGCGGGATCCACCGGACGCACGGCGATCAGGTGCCGCGTCAGTGCCGGTCGCCACGGCGGGTCGCCCGCCCGCCCCGCGCCCTCGGTAGCCTTCCCTGCCCCGGCCTTCCCGCCCCTCAGCCTTTCCCCGGCCCCCGCCCTTCCCAGTCACCCCGACCTTGCCAGCCACCCCGGCCCTTCCCAACCTTCCCAACCTTCCCAGCCTTCCCGGCGTTCCCGGACTTCCCAGCCACCCCGCGCACACCGGCACCCCGAGCTGCCGACCACGCCAGGAGTCCCCGCTTATCCCTCCTCCCCCGGACATGACTTTGCCCGTCCCGGGCCGCGCCCCCGGAACGGGCAAAGTGGTTACTCCGTCATGCCCCGCGTCGTTGTGGTGCGGGGCGACAGAGCGTCTGGTGATGATCTGGCGTGGTGCCCGCCTACCTGGCCCGGCCCTGTCGGCGTCAGCCGCACGGGCGTGGGCCGCATCGCGACCGACCGGTCACTGCCGAGCGCGCCCACTGCCGAGCCGCGTCACCGGCTGCCGGTCGCTACCGGGCCCTGCACCGCTGGCCGTGCCACCACCGGGCCGCACCACCAGCGGGCCGTGCTACCACCGGGCCGCGCTACGCCGGCCGCGCCGATCCCGGCCTCGTCACTTCCGGCCGAAGCGGATGCGGCGGGCGGTGGCGAACAGGGTGGCGGAGGCGGCGAACATCGCGCCCAGCATGAGGGCGACCAGGGCGCTCGGGTTCATGCCGGTGAGGCCGGTCGGCTGCTCGGCGCTCATCAGGCCGCCGACCGGGAGCGACGCGGTGGTCTGCTCGACGGCCTGGCCGACCGGGGTGGAGCGGACCAGGTCGGTGGCCGGGTTGACGACGGACAGCGGGCCGGAGGCCGGCTCGTGGCCCTCGGGGGCCTTGGCGGTCATGACCTTGGCGGGCTTGGCGTTCTTGCCCTTGGTCACCGGCTTGCCGTGCTTGCCGGGCTTGGCGGGCTTGCCGGGCTTCACTGGGGTGTGCGGCTTGGCGGGGGCGCCGGGCAGGCCCGGGAGGCCGGGCAGCTCGGGCAGGCCGAGGTCCTTGGTGACGGTCGTGACGTCGGTCAGCGTGCCGGGGTCGGGCAGGCCCGCCTGCTTGGCCACCCCGCCCAGGCCGGCCGTGTCGGCCACGCTCGCGACATCCGCGACCTTGGCCACATCTCCGACCTTGGCCACGTCGGCGACCCCGGCGAGGCCCGCGGTCTCGGTCAGGCCGGTGACGCCGGTGAGGCCGGAGCCATTGGTCGTGTCGGCCGAGATCCCGGAGGCGACCGGCACGCTCTTCAGCCGCTCGGGCAACTGCTGGACGTTGCCGGTCACCGCCGCCGCGCCCGGGGCGCCGTTCAGGGTGCCCACGGACGGCACCATCGGCAGTTCGGGCAGCAGGGAGCCGGAGTCGTGCCCCTTGGGCCCCTTGACCATCGTCTTGCCGTGCTTGAAGAGCGGGCCGCGGGAGCCCGGCAGCGGGTCGCCGGCGCGGGCGCCGCCCAGGCACCCCGCCGCGGCGTCGCCGAGCACGGCCGCCGCGTTGCCGCAGACGTTCACCGGCGCGGTGATCGGGGCGACGGCCTGGTTGCCCGACAGCACCCCGGCGATCCCGGACGTACGGTTGCCGCCCGCGCCGTGCGCGTTCCGCGAGACCGACGCGCCGCCCTTGCAGCCCGCGAACGCGTTGCCGACCAGGGCCACCGCGTTGCCGCAGATGTCCACGGGCGCGGTGATCGGGGCCACGGCCTGGTTGCCCGACAGCACCCCCGCGATCCCGGACGTACGGTTGCCGCCCGCGCCGTGGCCGCCCCGGGCGTTGTCCACGGTGCTGCCGCCGACGCAGCCCGCGGTCGCGTTGCCGACCGCGTTGCCGCAGATGTCGATCGGGGCGGTGATCGGGATGACGATCTGGTTGCCGCTGCCGACGCCGAAGCGGCCGTCGGTGTCGTTGCCTCCCGGTCCCTGCAGGTGCCGCTTGGTCGTGGCCTTGGCATAGCGGCCCTTCGGGCGTCCGGGGCCGTCGGAGACGGTCGCACCGCCCTTGCAGCCCGCGAACGCGTTGCCGACCAGGGCCACCGCGTTGCCGCAGATGTTCACCGGTGCGGTGATCGGGGCGACGACCTGGTTGCCGCCGAGCACCGAGCCGGTGCCGGAGGTGTAGTTGCCGCCCGAGCCGCGGCCGGTGTTCTTGACCACGGCGCCGCCCTTGCAGCCGGCCGTGGCGTTCCCGAAGATCGCGACCGCGTTGCCGCAGGCGTTCAGCGGGGCGGTGATCGGGGCGACGATCTGGTTGCCGCTCAGCACGCCGCCGTCGCCGTCGGTGAGGTTGCCGCCCGAGCCGCCCTTGCCGGTGTTGTGCACGGCCGCGCCGCCCTTGCAGCTCCCGTCGGAGTTGCCGATCACGGCCAGGGCGTTGCCGCAGGCGTTCACCGGGAGGTTGATCGGCGCGTTCACCTGGTTGCCGCTCAGCACGCCGCCGTTGCCGGACGTGCGGTTCCCGGTGCCGGCCGGGGAGGAGTTGTGGACCGTGGCGCCGCCCTCGGAGTCGGCGACCGAGTTGCCGAGCACGCTGCCGGAGTTGCCGCTGATGTCGATCGGCACCGAGATCGGCAGGTCGATCTGGTTGCCGCTGCCGATTCCGCCGTTGCCGGACGTGTCGGCGACGGCCGTACCGCTGCCGAGGGACATGACGGCCACCGCGAGCAGTGCCGCGGGAGCCTTGCCCTTCGTCCACGTACGCATATACATGCTCCTATGTGGTTCTTTGGGGGGTTACCTGACGTCTCGTACGCGGCCGGGGCCCGGCGGGACCCGGATCGGGGACCCGCACAGCGGAGGCCGTCAGGGCCGGTACGAGGGTGAGAAGGTGAATCGCCGGATCGTTGATCGATGGTTCGATCGTTCGATGGTCGATTCGGGCTGACGTTCAGCCCGGCGTCTCGGCGAGCCGGGTGCCGCAGGGCGTGCCGGGCAAGGACCGGGAGGCCCTCGGCCCTCAACGGAGGTACGGAGGTTCGAAGGTTCGGTCATGCCCGCGGGTCACACCCGCGGCCAGACCGGGCCCTTGCCCGTTCCGTCCACGCGAACCTGTGGCGATCCGTACGCGGCCTGCGCACCGCACACGCGTGCGTACGGCTGTGGCTGTGGGAGCGGTGGGGCGGCAGAGCGTGAGCACCGCCGCCGCCTCGGCCCCGCATCACCCTGATGAGGGCCGATGCGGTGCGCCGCGCGAACCACGGACGACGAGTGGGGGCACCACGAGCAGTGGAAGCGGTGGTGCACACCCCGCGTGCGGGTGAGGCCGGTCTGCGCCCGGACGCGAACCTGCGAGCGCACGGTCTCGATGGCCCGGCCCGCCTCGCGGCGGTGCCGGATCGGATGCGCGGGCTCAGTCAGGGGAGAACGAAGGCTCGTCCGCCGCTGTGCGGACGACCGGGGGCAGCACGGCGGCCAGAGGAGCGCGCCGCACCAGGACGTGGGGGTCGTACGTCGACCGGGCCACGTCGCCCGTACCCGGCCCGAACTGGCCGGGGCCACCGCCGCCGTGAGGCACGAACCCGTCGGCGCCTGCGCCGACGTCGGCGGTGGAAGGCGCGGGCAGAACCGGCGTCGACTGGCTGGTCAGCCCGTCCACGCCGCGCCCCGCCATCGCCTCGGCGTTGCCCGCCGCGGACTCTCCCGCGGCGGCGATGCCACCGATCAAGGGGAACCCGTCGATCCCGGGCTCCGCCGGAAGGCCGCCGGACGGTGGCCGGTCCCCGCCGTCGCCGACACCCGTCGTCGCCGCCTCGGCGATGCCGCCGTCTGGAGCGACGGCGGCCGCGATGCCGGTGTGGCCGGCATCGCGGGCGGCGAACGTGTCGGCGGAGGCCGGGGCGGCCCCGGCCAGCAGGCCGAGGAGGACCGCGATCAGCCAGCCGGCGGCCATGAGAGCGCCGAGGGCGACCGCCCGCACGAGGGTCCGCCGGCCATCGGCCGCGAACCACGCCCTCCGGTCTGCCCGGACGGTGACATCCTCGTGCGCGATGTGCTCGTGGCCGGCGTCGGCCGCGAGCGGGAGACGAGCAGCGCGACCGGAACCGGCCCACCCGGCGCCGCGACCCCACGAGGTCACGGACGCCCGCCGAACGGCATGGCAGACCGCGGACGCACGCCGCATGACACGACCCCGGCGGGCCGCGAACTCACACAGAGCAGCGCGCTCCGAACCGACCGACGCCGAACCGACCGACGCCGAAGCGATCCACGCCGAAGCGGTCGGCTCCGACTCGGCCGGATCCGATTCGGTCACGAGGACGCGCCGCGCGACGGCGGACGACCGTCCGTCGCGCTGCCAGGCAGGCGTGCGCACCACGTGACCTCCTCAGGCTCGTAAAGCAGGCCCGCACGCCACCGCCGCCGGAAGCAGCCCGGAACGACCCGAGCCGACGCGATGAACGGGCGGGACCTGACGGTCCCCTGTTCAACGGACAGTCACGTTAGCACTACTCATCGTCAGTGCAACGGCTTTTCGCGGAACCTCTCAGGACTGGTCCAGGAACCGGTCAAGGACGCGTACCCCGAACTGGAGCGAATCGACCGGCACCCGCTCGTCCACCCCATGGAACATTCCCGAGAAGTCCAGGTCGGCGGGGAGCTTGAGCGGCGCGAACCCGAACCCGCGGATGCCCAGGCGGCTGAACGCCTTCAGGTCCGTGCCCCCCGACAGCGTGTACGGCACCGCGTGCGCGCCCGGGTCCTCCGCGACGAGGGCGTCGGCCATCGCGCGTACGAGCGGGCCCTCGAACCCGGTCTCGACGGCGATGTCGTGGTAGACGAACTCCCTGGTCACGTTGGGCCCGAGCAGTTCGTCCAGCGTCTGGAAGAACTCGTCCTCGTAGCCCGGCAGGAACCGGCCGTCCACGTGCGCGGTCGCCTCCTGCGGGATCACGTTGGCCTTGTAGCCGGCGTCCAGCATGGTGGGGTTGGTGGTGTTGCGGAGCACCGCGCCGATCATCCGGGCCAGGGGCCCCAGCTTGGCGACGGTGGCCTCGGCGTTGTCGGGGTCGAACTCCAGGTTCAGCGCCGCCGACGTCTCCTCCAGGAACGCCCGTACGGTCGGCGTGAGGCGTACCGGCCACTCGTACCGGCCGATACGCGCCACCGCCTCCGCCAGCTCGGTGACGGCGTTGTCGGCGTTGAGCATCGAACCGTGCCCCGCCCGGCCGCGCGCGGTGAGCCGCATCCACGCGATGCCCTTCTCCGCCGCCTCGATCAGGTACAGCCGCTTCTGCTCCCCGATGCTGACGCTGAACCCGCCGACCTCGCCGATCGCCTCCGTACACCCCTCGAACAGGCCGGGGTGCCGCTCGACCAGCCACTGCGCGCCGTACTTGCCGCCCGCCTCCTCATCGGCCGTGAACGCCAGCACGACGTCCCGCGGCGGCCTGCGCCCCTCGCTCAGCCGCTGCCGCACCACCGCGAGGATCATGGCGTCCATGTCCTTCATGTCGACCGCGCCGCGCCCCCACACGCACCCGTCGGCGACCTCCCCGCTCAGCGGATGCCGCGTCCAGTCGCCCGCGTTGAACGGCACCACGTCGAGGTGCCCGTGCAGGAGCAGCGCCTCCCGCCCCGGGTCCTCCCCCTCGATCCGCGCGACCACGTTGGCCCGCCGCGTGTCGCTCTCCAGAATCCGCGGCTCCAGCCCAACCTCGGCGAGCTTCTCCGCGACATACTCCGCCGCCGCCCGCTCCCCCGGCCCCGCGTTGTCGCCCGCGTTCGTCGAGTCGATGCGGATCAGGTCGCGGCACAGTTCGACGACCTCGTCCTCACCCTTGAGTCTCGTCATGCCGACTCCTCAGCTCAGCTACGTGTCGCGCCCCATCCTGCCCGTCCACCCACGTCCGGGCACACCCGCCCACCCGCCACGCATCGGTCCCGCTCGAACGCGGTATGACGCACGCCCCAGAGTTTGCTAACCTGGGTCCGCCGACGAGGGAGCGCATCCCCCGTCATGCACACCAGTCCGGGTGGCGGAATAGGCAGACGCGCTAGCTTGAGGTGCTAGTGCCCAGTGATGGGCATGGGGGTTCAAGTCCCCCCTCGGACACAACTGCTACATGATCGCCCGACTTCTGTTCGGGCGATCACCGTTTTACGATCGGGCTCGTACGTCAACTGCAAGCCGATCTGCGCGTACAGGTCGGCCTTGTGCCGCGGATCAGCGCCGCGAAGCAGCCTCCGCACGTCTTCGGGCGGCCACTGTATGACGGGTTGTCGTCCCGCGGGTCTCACCTTCTCAGGGGCGGGGCTGTCGCGCGGTGAGACGGCACCTTGCGGGTCCCTTCGCCCGCAGGGTGATGCCCTGCTCGAGCGGAACCGCGGTGTCCACGGCGTCGAGGTCGTAGGTCCGCAGGACCATGGCGAGCGCCAGCACCGATTCCAGCATCGAGAAGTGCCTGCCGATGCACGCGCGGGGCCCGCCTCCGAAGGGGAACCAGGCGTACCGTGGCCGAGCCGCTTCCCGCTCCGGGGTGAACCGCTCGGGATCGAACCGCTCCGGCTCCTCCCAGTACGCGGGGTGGCGGTGGGTGACCCACGGACTCACCAGCACGTTCGCTCCGGACGGGATCCGGTGTCCGCCGATCTCGACGTCCGTGACGGCCATCCGGCCGATCACCGGAGCCGCCGGATACAGGCGCATGGCCTCCTTGAGCACCATGGTCGTGTACGGCAGCGCGTCCAGGTCCGCCGCTTCCGGCATGCGTCCGCCGAGCACTGCGTCGATCTCCGCCTGGGCGCGTTCCCGTGTCTCGGGATGGCGGGCCAGCAGGTGCAGCGCGAACGCCAGGGACGTGGCGGTGGTCTCGTACCCCGCCAGCAGGAAGACCAGCACCTGGTCGCGGATCTCAGCGGGGTCCAGGCTGTCGCCGTCCGGCCCGGTGGCCCGCGCCAGCAGGCCGAGCAGATCGTCACCGCCGGCGCCGGCGGCCTGGCGGGCGGCGATGATCTGGTCGCACAGGGCGTACAGTTCCTGCTGCGCGGCAGCGGCTCGGCGATTGGCGGGCGTCGGCCACTGGCGCGGGACGCGCACCGGGGCGTTTCCTCGCCGCAGCGTGTACTCACCGATCACCGGGAAACTCCGCCGTACGACATCGACCGCGGCGTCGACATCCGCGCCGAACAGGACGCGGCCCACGACGCGTAGCGTGAGCCGCGTCATCTCGTCGATCACGTCGATCGTCCGGTTCGGTGCGGCCCGCCATCGATCGATCGTGGCCTGGGTCTCCTCGCACATCACCGTGGCGTACCGATCGACCTGGCGGCGGGTGAACAACGGCTGCACCAGGCGGCGTTGGCGCAGGTAGTCGGCGTCCTGGCTGGTGAGCAGCCCGTTGCCGACGCACTCGCGGACCTCGTTGTAGAAGACGTTGTCCTTGCGGAAACGACCGGGGTCGCCGCCGAGGACCTGCTGCGCCCCGTCGGCGGAGAACACGCCGTAGAGCACCGCGCGCAGACCAGGCGGGCCGGCCGTGAAGCGGACCACGTCCCCGTGCTCGCGCTGCGCTCGAAGGAAGGTGTTCATCAGATCGCGCCGCAGGTCGAGCACCGATCCGAGCAGGGGCAGCCCAGCGGGGCCGGGGACAGGCATGCTCACCGCTTGAGCCTCCGATCTCTCACGATGCGCTCGGCGTCGGGGGCGCGCATGCCGGCCGGTTCCGTGGCGCCCACGATGAGTGGACGGGGCGTCGTTCCTCCGGGGGGACGCATGGCAAAGGTCTCCTCAGGTTTCGGGATCGTTCGTACGGCCGTCCGCCAGGGCGTTCGGCCCCGGCCGCCGGGGAATCACGGCGGCTCGGCGCCCTGGGCACCCTTCGCCCGGCAACGTTCCCACCTGTGGGAAGGGGGCAGGGCTTGACACTCCATACGCTATGGAGCACGGCCGTTGTCGAACAGGCCATTGACCGCCCATCCCGTATTCACTTCCTTGACGGTGCAACCAAGGAGGCCGCCCTGGTGGCACGGCCCACGGTCCGGCGTGGGCGCACCTGGAATCCCGGGGAGGGAGAACGGGCCGTCCGCGGAGACGTAGGCGGGGAGGGCCCGGTCGGGGGTCGCGCTGGTGCAAAGGGGTCGCGCTGCTGCAAAGGGGTCGCGCTGGTGCAAAGAGGCGCGACCTCGTCGCGCCGGCCCCACGGCCCGGAGACAGAACGACGAGCGCATGAGAGACGGTTCGGCGGGTCGCCCTCCAGGAGCGACCCGCCGAACCTCGCCGATACCGAGCTACCGATCCCCGCGGCGGCCGAGGCGTGGCCCGGGGAGGGCGATCATGCCACGGCTTGGACGGCCGTGAGGATGACGTCCGCGACAGCGGCGGGCTGGGAAGCGGGCAACGCGTGGGAGGCGCCGGCGATCTCCACCTGCTCGCGGGCGCCGGCCCGTTCGGCCATGAACCGGTGCGCGGCGAGCGGAATGTTGAAGTCAAGCTCGGGATAGACGAACCAGGACGGGAGGTCCCGCCAGGCCGGCGGAGCGGACTTTCCGTGCAGCGCCCGATCGTTGAGCGGGCGCTGGGTCACGGCGTCCAGGGCGGCGCGCTCGGGCGGCAGGTCTGCGGCGAACTGCGCGTGGTAGCGCTCCTGACGGATGTACAGATCGGTGCTGCCGTCGGGCAGCGTGACCGCGTTCAGGGTGTCACCCAGCGTGCTGCCGGGAAAGCGGCTGCTCAGCTCGGCGATGCTCTCGCCCTCCTCAGGCGCGAACCCGGCCACGTACACCAGCGCCTTGACCCGGTCGTCGCCACGGACGGCGTTAGAGATGACCTGACCACCGTAGGAATGGCCGACCAGGACGACCGGGCCGTCGAGGGAGGAGATCACGCCCGCAACGACATCGGCGTCGCCCGGCAGGTCGCGCAGTGGGTTGGCGGCGGCGATCACGTTCAGGTCGTGCTCGTGCAGCCGTGTGATGACGCCGTTCCAGCTAGCCGACTCGGCGAACGCCCCATGCACGAGAACGATGGTGCTCATGACCCCTCCTGGCCGGTCTTCAGAGCGGTGGACAGGAAATCGATGGCCTGCCGGATGGCGCTTTCGGCGGCAGAGGTGCCGCGCAAGGCGTTGAGCATCACGAAGTCATGGATGATGCCCTGGTAGCGCACAGCGGTGACCGGCACGCCGGCCGCGCGCAGCTTGTTCGCGTACGCCTCGCCCTCGTCGCGCAGCACGTCGGCCTCGGCGGTGATGACGAGTGCCGGGGGCAGTCCGGCCAGGTCCTCCAGGCCGGCCCGTAGCGGCGAGGCGGTGATCTGCGCGCGCTCGGCGGGATCGGTGGTGTACTGGTCCCAGAACCACTGCATGCCGTCGCGGCGCAGGAAGTACCCTTCGGCGAACTCGTGGTAGGAGCCGGTGTCGAAGGCGGCGTCGGTGACCGGATAGAACAGCACCTGCGCGGCCAGCGGGATCCCGCCGCGTTCCTTGGCCATCAAGGTCAGCGCGATGGCCATGTTGCCGCCGACCGAGTCCCCGGCGACCGCCAGGCGGGAGGCGTCCAGTCCATGGTCGGCGCCGTGCTCGACCACCCAGCGGGCGGCTGTGTGGACCTGTTCGATCGCGACCGGATAGCGGGCCTCGGGAGAGGGGCTGTAGTTGACGAACACCACCGACGCGCCGACACCGAGGGCCAGCTCACGGGCCAGACGGCCGTGGGTGTGGTCGTTGCCGAACACCCAGCCGGCCCCGTGCACGTAGATGATCACCGGCAGGGGTGGGGTCGCGCCCGCCGGCCGGAACACGCTCACCGTCAGCCCATCGGCGACCGGGAGGATCTCCTTGCTGGTGCCCGGCACCTCGATCTCGGGTGTCTGAGCCTGGTCCACGGCCTTGCGGCCGTCGGCGGGATCGAGATCGAACAGGTAGGGCGGGTTGGCGGTGGCCTCGGTGAAGGCCAGCGCGGCCTTCTCAAGAACGGGTTTGTGCGTGGACATCCTCGCCTCTTCCCCTCTCTGTGGATGACGTGTCGCCGCCGCGGTGTCACGCCCCCTCAGCCTGGCAATCGGGCCTTTCGAACACATCAGTAAATTGACTGACGTGTCGCCGGCGGCAGCCCGGGAGAAGAGCGGGAGCCGGCGCCTCCGCGGGTGGGCAAGGCCGGCTGCCGGTGTCAGCGCCGGTCGGCCAGGGCGTCTTCGAGGAAGCGGCCGCCCTGCCTGAGCGCGGCCACGGTGGGCGGGCTGTCACGCAGCGGGTCGAGGAACGCGAAGTCGTGGATCGTCCCCAGGTAGCGTACGCAGGTCACCGGCACTCCCGCCTCCCGCAGCATGCGGGCGTACTGCTCGGCCTCGTCTCGTACGACGTCGGCCTCCGCCGACACGACCAGCGCGCGAGGCAGTCCCGCGAGGTCCGCCGCGGTGGCGCGCAGCGGCGAGGCGGTGGGGTCGGCGAGTTCACCGCCGTCGTCGATGTACTGCTGCCAGTACCACTCCAAAGCCGCGCGTGTCAGAAGGTAGCCGGACGCGAACTGTTTCCGGGACGCGGTGTCGCAGTACGGGGCGGTCGTCGGGTAGTACAGGAGCTGCGCACGAATGCGGGGGCCGCCGCGCCGCTTGGCCATCATGGTGAGCGCCGTCGCCATGGTGGCGCCGGCGCAGTCGCCGGCCACCGCCAGCCTCCGGCCGTCCAGATCCAGGCCGGGGGCCTGCTCGACGACCCAGGTCAGCAACGCGTACGACTCCTCCAGCGCGACCGGGTAGCGGGCCTCGGGCGTGCGGGTGTACTCGGGGACCACGAACGCGGCGGCGCTGGCGGCAGCGAGTTCGCAGATCATGCGCGCGTGGGTCTGCGCGTCGCCGAGCATCCAGCAGCCGCCGTGCAGGTACACGACCAAGGGCAAAGGGCCGGCCGCGCATACCGGCCGGAAGATCCAGAAGCCGGTGAGCCCGGAAGGGCCCACCGGCGCCACGGCGTATTCGGCGTCCACGCCGAGGTCCTCGTGCGCATGGCCCTGGATCTCCAGCAGTGCTTGCCGTCCGTCGAGCGGGCCGAGCTGGTGCAGGTAGGGCGGCGCGGCCGAGGCGTCGAGGAGCCGCTGGACGAGGGCGTCGAGGACGAGGTCCGAACGGTCGGGCTGTCCTGGGCCGGTGCCGGGCTCGGAACTCACACGCCTCACCTTTTCTGTCGTCATGGTGGTCAACGAGCAGGGCCCGCGCCTTCCGCGGTTCGCGAGGGCCACGGACACGTGTACGCCGGACGCCCCGCCGTGACGGTCACCGGTCGCCCAGCAGGTGGCGGAGCTGGTTGCGGTTGCTGACGCCGAGTTTGGGATACACGTTGTACAAATGGGAGGAGACCGTGCGAGGAGAGAGCATCAGTCGCTCGGCGA
>NZ_JACHGN010000051.1 GCF_014202315.1 Thermocatellispora tengchongensis
GCGGCGGGGAACGCGTTCTTGGACGCGTTGGTGTCGTGGCGGCGTGCGCGGGGGTTGCCTGGGGTGTCGCTGGCGTGGGGGTTGTGGGCCGAGCGGAGCGGGATCACCGGCGGCCTCGGCCGGGCCGACCTCGCCCGATGGGAGCGCGCCGGGTTCGGCGCCCTGGACACCGCCACCGCCCTGGACCTGTTCGACCGCGCCCTCACCGGAGCCGAGCCGGTCGTGCTGCCGCTCCGGCTCGACCTCGCGGTCGCGCGCGCCCAGGCCGACCCGCCGTCCCCCATGCTGCGCGGCCCCGCCCGCCGCCGGGACCGGCGGGGTTCCCTGCGGGAGCGCCTGGCCGCGATGGCCGCCGCCGAACGCGAACGCGCCCTCCTCGACCTCGTCCGTACGCACGCCGCGGCGGCGCTCGGCCACCCTTCGCCCGCCTCGGTCGCCCCCGACCGTCCCTTCCGCGACCTGGGCTTCGACTCGCTCACCGCGGTCGAGTTGCGCAACCGGCTGAACGCGGCGACCGGCCTCCGCCTGCCCGCGACGCTGGTCTTCGACCACCCCTCGCCCGCCGCGCTCGCGAGCCACCTGCTGGCCGAGCTGTCCGGCTCCCTGCCCGCCCGCGCCCCGGCCCGCACCCGGGCCGAACCCGCCGGCGACCCGGTGGTCATCGTGGGCATGGCCTGCCGCTACCCGGGCGGCGTGTCCTCACCGGAAGGACTGTGGGACCTGGTGGCGTCCGGGCGCGACGCCATCGGGCCGTTCCCGGCCGACCGCGGCTGGGACCTGGACACCTTGTTCAGCCCCGACCCGGAACGGCCAGGCACGTCCTCCACCCGGTTCGGCGGCTTCCTGTACGACGCCGCGGACTTCGACGCCGGGTTCTTCGGGATCTCGCCGCGTGAGGCGCTGGCGATGGACCCGCAGCAACGGCTCCTCCTGGAGGCGTCCTGGGAGGCGTTCGAGCGGGCCGGCATCGACACCGCCTCGCTCCGCGGCAGCGACACCGGCGTGTTCGTCGGCATGATGTACCACGACTACTCGGCCCGGCTGCACACCACCCCGCCCGAGCTGGAAGGCCACATCGGCATCGGCAACTCCGGCAGCGTCGCCTCCGGCCGCCTGGCCTACACCTTCGGCCTGGAGGGCCCCGCCGTCACCGTGGACACCGCGTGCTCGTCCTCGCTGGTGGCCCTGCACCTGGCCGCGCAGGCGCTGCGGCACGGCGAGTGCTCCCTCGCCCTGGTCGGGGGCGTGGCGGTCATGGCCAAGCCGGACGCGTTCGTCCAGTTCAGCCGGCAGCGCGGGCTGGCGGCCGACGGCCGGTGCAAGTCGTTCGCGGCGTCGGCGGACGGCACGGGCTGGGGTGAGGGCGTCGGGGTGCTGGTGGTGGAGCGGTTGTCGGACGCGCGGCGGCTGGGTCACCGGGTGCTGGCGGTGGTGCGCGGCAGCGCGGTGAACCAGGACGGGGCGTCGAACGGGCTGACGGCGCCGAACGGGCCGTCGCAGCAGCGGGTGATCGGGCAGGCGCTGGCGAACGCCGGGCTGTCGCCCGACGATGTGGACGTGGTCGAGGGCCACGGCACCGGGACCACGCTCGGCGACCCGATCGAGGCCCAGGCCCTCATCGCGACGTACGGGCGCGACCGGGACCGGCCGCTCCTCCTCGGCTCGATCAAGTCCAACATCGGGCACACGCAGTCCGCCGCCGGCGTGGCCGGTGTGATCAAAATGGTGATGGCGATGCGGGCCGGCACGGTGCCGCCGACCCTGCACGTCGATGAGCCGTCCCCGCACGTGGACTGGTCGTCGGGGGCGTTGGAGCTGGTCCGGGAGCCGGTGGCGTGGCCGGAGCGGGGGCGTCCGCGCCGGGCGGCGGTGTCCTCCTTCGGCATCTCCGGCACCAACGCGCACGTGATCCTGGAGCAGGCCCCGCCGGAAGAGGAGGCCGAGACCGCCGCCCCCGGCGGGCCGGTGGTCTGGACGGTGTCCGCCGGGAACGAGCACGCGCTGCGGGCCCAGGGGGAACGGCTGCGGTCCCACCTGGAGCGGCACCCGGAACTCGCCCCCGCCGACATCGCGCACACCCTCGCCGCCGGGCGTACGGCACTGGA
Organism: Thermocatellispora tengchongensis; assembly: GCF_014202315.1. Classification (GTDB taxonomy): domain Bacteria; phylum Actinomycetota; class Actinomycetes; order Streptosporangiales; family Streptosporangiaceae; genus Thermocatellispora; species Thermocatellispora tengchongensis. The sequence goes on from NZ_JACHGN010000051.1 coordinate 2,106, forward strand.
GCACCGCGCCGCCGTGATCGGCGCGGATCGGGACGAGCTGCTGGCCGGCCTCGCCGCCCTGGCGGCCGGAGACCGCGCCCCGGGCCTGGTCACCGGCACCGCCGCCCCGGGACCGGTCGCGTTCCTGTTCTCCGGTCAGGGCAGCCAGCGGGCCGGGATGGGCCTGGAGCTGGCCGGGCGGTTCCCGGTGTTCGCCGAGGCGTTCGCGGCGGTGTGCGCGGAGTTGGACCAGCACCTGGACCGGCCGCTGCGCGAGGTGATCGCCGGTGGCGGCGACCTGCTGGACCAGACGCTGTACACGCAGACGGGCCTGTTCGCGGTCGAGGTGGCCTTGTTCCGGCTGTTGGAGTCGTGGGGGATCACCCCGGATTACCTGGTGGGGCATTCGATCGGGGAGTTGGCGGCGGCGCATGTGGCGGGGGTGTTCTCGCTGGCGGATGCGTGCGCGTTGGTGGCGGCGCGGGGCCGGTTGATGCAGGAGCTTCCGGCCGGTGGGGTGATGTGCGCGCTGGAGGCCACCGAGGAGGAGGTTGCGCCGCTGCTGGGTGACCGGGTGGCGATCGCGGCGTTCAACGGGCCGCGTGCGCTGGTGATCTCCGGTGACGAGGATGAGGTGGCCCGGATCGAGGGGCACTTCGGCGGTCGTCGGATGCGCCGGTTGCGGGTGAGCCACGCCTTCCACTCCCCGCGGATGGAGCCGATGCTGCCGGCCTTCGCGGAGGTGGCCGAGAGCATCGTCTATCACCCTCCGGTGATTGCGATGGGTGTGGTGCCGGATGCGGCGTATTGGGTGCGGCAGGTGCGGGAGCCGGTGCGGTTCGCGCAGGCGATCGAGGCTTTGCCGGGGGATGTGACGTTGGTGGAGGTGGGGCCGGACGCGGTGCTGACCGCCCTGGTCCCTGACCGGCCGGTGATCCCGCTGCTGCGCCGGGACCGGGATGAGACGGTGAGCGTGCTCACCGCACTGGCGGAGCTGCACGTGCGCGGAAGCGACCTCAACTGGGACGTGGTGCAGCCGGGGCGGCGGGTGGACCTGCCGACGTATCCGTTCCAGCGGCGCCGGTACTGGCTGGACGCGCCCCCGAGCACCGACGCGGCCATGCTGGGGCTGGCCCCCGCCGGGCATCCGGTGCTCGGCGCGGCCGTGTCCCTGGCCGGGGACGACGACGAAATGCTGTTCACCGGGCGGCTCTCGCTCGACACCCACCCCTGGCTCGCGGACCACACGGTGGCGGGGGCGACGGTCGTACCGGGAGCGGTCCTGGCCGACCTCGCCTGCCACGCCGCCGAGCACGCCGGGTGCGCCGGCGTGGCGGAGCTGATCCTGCACGCCCCGCTGGTCCTGCCAGCGAAGGGCGGGCTGCGGGTGCAGGTGCGGGTCTCGGCCCCCGGCACGGACGGGCGGCGCGAGATCGCGATCCACGCCCGCGAGGACGACACGCACCCCTGGACGCGGCACGCCTCCGGCTTCCTGACCGCGGTCCCGGCGGAACCGGCCGCGATGCCGGGCGCGTGGCCGCCCCCTGGCGAGCCGGTGGACCTGGACGGCCTGTACGCCGCCCTCGCCGAGGCCGGGCTCGGCTACGGCCCCGCGTTCCGCGGGCTGACGGCGGCCTGGCGCGCGGGCGACACCGTGTACGCCGAGCTCGCCCTGCCCGGGGAACTGCACGCGGACGCCGCCCGCCACGCCCTGCACCCCGCACTCCTGGACGCCGCCCTGCACGTGCTCGCGCCGCCCGGCGGCGGGACCGCGCGGGTGCCGTACGCGTGGCGCGGCGTGTACCGCCACGGGCCCGCCTCGCCGCGCCTGCGCGTGCGCGTCACGGTCACGGGCGAGGACGAGGCGGCGATCCTGGTGGCCGACGAGGCCGGACGGCCCGTCCTCGGCGTCGCCTCCCTGTCCCTGCGCCCCCTCGACCCGGGAGCGGCGCGCGCATCGGTGCGGGACACGCTGTTCGACGTCGAGTGGACGCCGCTCCCACCCGGCCCGGCACAGCCGGCGCAGCAGACCATGACCTGGGCCGTGCTCGGCGACGGGGAGGGCGTGCGGGAACTGGCGGAGGCGCTGGACGCGGCTCGCCACCCGGCCCTGGACGCCGTGCCCGCCACCGGCGTGCCGGACGCCGTGCTCCTCCCGGTCGAGACGGCCGGCGACGATCCGTCCGCCAGGGCCAGGGAGGCGACGGCGGCCGTTCTCACCGCCGTGCGGACCTGGCTCGCCGAGCCCCGGTTCTCCTCCTCCCGCCTCGTCGTCGTGACGCGCGGCGCGTTCCCGTCCGGCGCCGACCCGGCCGGGGCGGCGGTGTGGGGCCTGGTGCGCTCGGCCCAGTCGGAGCACCCGGGCCGGTTCGTCCTGGCCGATCTCGGCGACGGCGACGCGCGCCTGCTCCCGGCCGCGCTGGCGAGCGGCGAGCCGCAGGTCGCGATCCGCGCGGGCGGCCTCCACGTGCCCCGGCTGACCCGACCGGCCCCGTTGTCCACGTCGTCCGCGTTCGCCCCGGCCCGCACCGTGGCATGGCGGCCCGGGGGCACGGTGCTCGTCACCGGCGGCACCGGCACGCTCGGCGGCCTGCTGGCCCGGCACCTGGTGACCGAGCACGGCGTACGCGACCTGCTGCTGACGAGCCGCCGCGGCCCCGACGCGCCCGGCGCCGCCGAGCTGGCCCGGGAGCTGGCCGAGCTGGGAGCGCGGGTCCGGATCGCCGCCGTGGACGCCGCCGACCGCGACGCGCTGGCCGCCCTCCTGGCCTCCGCCGAACCCCCGGTGGCCGCCGTGGTGCACGCGGCCGGCGTGACCGACGACGCCTTGGTCGAGTCGCTGACCCCCGGACGCGTGGAGCGCGTGCTGCGCGCCAAGGCGCAGGCCGCCTGGAACCTGCACGAGCTGACCCGGGAGCACGACCTGTCCGCCTTCGTGCTGTTCTCCTCGGCCGCCGCCGCCTTCGGCACCCCCGGTCAGGCCAACTACGCCGCCGCCAACGCCTTCCTGGACGCGCTGGCCCGCCGCCGCGCCGGGGAGGGCCTGCCCGCCACCTCGCTGGCGTGGGGCCTGTGGGAGCAGGACAGCGGCATCACCGCGCGGCTCGGCGAGTCCGGACGCGCCCGCATGGCCAGGCAGGGCACCCTCCCGCTGGCCACCGCCGACGCGCTGGCCCTGTTCGACGCCGTCCTCGCCGACGGCCGCCCCACGGCCGTGCCGCTGCGCCTGGACCTCGCCGCCGTACGCGCCCGGCCCGGCGACGTGCCGCCGCTGCTGCGCGGCCTGGTGCCCGTCCCGGGCGAGCGCGCTCAGAGCGCCGGCGCGGCGCCGGGCGGTCCGGGGCTGCCGGAACGGCTGGCCGCCATGCCCGAGGCCGAGGCGGCCACGGCGCTCCTCGACGCGGTACGGGCGCACGTCGCCGCCGTGCTCGGCCACACCGGCACCGGCGAGATCGACCCCGACCGCCAGTTCAAGGAGCTGGGCTTCGACTCCCTGACCGGCGTCGAGCTGCGCAACCGGCTGCGCACGGACACCGGCCTGGACCTGCCCGCCACCCTCGTCTTCGACTACCCGACGCCGGAGGCCCTGGCCGGGTACCTGGCCGAGCGGCTGCGCCGCGCCGCGCCCGACCCCGCCGCCGAGGCCCTGGACCGGCTGGAGGCCACGCTGGCCGAGCCGCCGGACGAGGAGGCACGCGACCGGATCGTGGCCCGGCTGCGCGCGCTGGTGTCGCGGCTCACGCCCGAGACCCGCGCCCACCTGGCCGAGGCCAGCGACGACGAACTCTTCGACCTCGTAGAGAACCTGGGGAGCTGACACACCGATGCCGAACGCCAGCGAGGAGAGGCTGCGCGAGTACCTCAGGCGGGCCATCGCCGAGGCCCAGGACGCCCAGCGGCGGCTGCGCGAGTTCGAGGAGGCCGGGCGCGAGCCGATCGCGATCGTCGGGATGGCCTGCCGGTTCCCCGGCGGGGTGTCCTCCCCGGAGGGGCTGTGGGAGCTGGTCGCCGCCGGACGCGACGCCATCTCCGAGTTCCCCGCCGACCGGGGCTGGGACCTCGCCGCGCTCTACGACCCCGACCCGGGCCGGCCAGGCACGTCCTCCACCCGGTTCGGCGGCTTCCTGTACGACGCCGCGGACTTCGATCCGGGGTTCTTCGGGATCTCGCCGCGTGAGGCGCTGGCGATGGACCCGCAGCAACGGCTGCTGCTGGAGACCTCCTGGGAGGCGTTCGAACGGGCCGGCATCGACCCGACCGCGCTGCGCGGCAGCAGGGCGGGGGTGTTCGCCGGGCTGATGTACCACGACTACCACTCCCGGCTGCACGCCGTGCCGGAGGAGCTGGAGGGCTTCATCGGCAACGGCAACGCGGCGAGCATCGCCACCGGGCGGGTCGCGTACACCTTCGGGCTGGAGGGGCCCGCGGTCACCATCGACACCGCCTGCTCGTCCTCCCTGGTCGCGCTGCACCTCGCCGTCCAGTCGCTGCGGCGCGGCGAGTGCGACCTCGCGCTCGCCGGAGGCGTCACCGTGATGGCCTCCCCGGACACCTTCGTGGAGTTCAGCCGCCAGCGCGGGCTGGCGCCGGACGGCCGGTGCAAGTCGTTCGCCGCGTCGGCGGACGGCACCGGGTGGGGCGAGGGCGTCGGCGTCCTCGTGGTGGAGCGGCTGTCGGACGCGCGGCGGCTGGGCCATCGGGTGCTGGCGGTGGTGCGCGGCAGCGCGGTGAACCAGGACGGGGCGTCGAACGGGCTGACGGCGCCGAACGGGCCGTCGCAGCAGCGGGTGATCGGGCAGGCGCTGGCCGACGCGGGTCTGTCGCCCGGCGACGTGGACGTGGTCGAGGCGCACGGCACGGGGACCACCCTGGGCGACCCGATCGAGGCCCAGGCGCTGCTGGCCGCCTACGGCCGCGAGCGGGAGCGCCCGCTGCTGCTCGGCTCGGTCAAGTCCAACATCGGGCACGCCCAGGCGGCGGCGGGCGTGGCCGGTGTGATCAAGATGGTCATGGCGATGCGGGCGGGAACCGTGCCGCCGACCCTGCACGTGGACCAGCCGTCCCCGCACGTGGACTGGTCGTCGGGCGTGTTGGAACTGGTCCGGGAGCCCGTGGCGTGGCCGGGGGAGGACCGGCCGCGGCGATGCGGCGTGTCGTCCTTCGGGATCTCGGGGACCAACGCGCACGTGATCCTGGAGCAGGCCCCGCCGGAGGAGGAGCCCCCGGCCGCCGGCCCCGGCGGGCCCGTCGTCTGCGTGCTCTCCGCCCGCGGCGAGGACGCGCTGCGGGAGCAGGCCGCCCGCCTGCTGCCGGTCGTGGCGGAGGCGGACGTGCGGGACGTGGCCTACTCCCTGGCCACCACGCGTCCGGCGCTGTCCCACCGGGCCGCCGTCGTCGCCGAGGACCGGGCCGGCCTGACCACGGCCCTCCACGCCATCAGCCGGGGCGAGACCCCGCCGGGCGTCCTGCGCGGCACGCCCGCCAAGGGCAAGCGGGCCTTCCTGTTCTCCGGTCAGGGCAGCCAGCGGGCCGGGATGGGCCTGGAGCTGGCCGGGCGGTTCCCGGTGTTCGCCGAGGCGTTCGCGGCGGTGTGCGCCGAGTTGGACCAGCACCTGGACCGGCCGCTGCGCGAAGTGATCGCCGACGGCGGCGACCTGCTGGACCAGACGCTCTACACGCAGACGGGCCTGTTCGCGGTCGAGGTGGCGCTGTTCCGGTTGCTGGAGTCGTGGGGGATCACCCCGGATTACCTGGTGGGGCATTCGATCGGGGAGTTGGCGGCGGCGCATGTGGCGGGGGTGTTCTCGCTGGCGGATGCGTGCGCGTTGGTGGCGGCGCGGGGCCGGTTGATGCAGGAGCTGCCGGCCGGTGGGGTGATGTGCGCGCTGGAGGCCACCGAGGAGGAAGTATCCCCGCTGCTGAGCGACCGGGTGGCGATCGCGGCGTTCAACGGGCCGCGGGCGCTGGTGATCTCCGGTGACGAGGATGAGGTGGCCCGGATCGAGGCGCACTTCGGCGGTCGTCGGATGCGCCGGTTGCGGGTGAGCCACGCCTTCCACTCCCCGCGGATGGAGCCGATGCTGCCGGCCTTCGCGCAGGTGGCCGAGAGCATCACCTATCACCCGCCTGCGATTCCGTTGGGGGTGGTGCCGGATGCGGCGTATTGGGTGCGGCAGGTGCGGGAGCCGGTGCGGTTCGCGCAGGCGATCGAGGCTTTGCCGGGGGATGTGACGTTGGTGGAGGTGGGGCCGGACGCGGTGCTGACCGCCCTGGTCCCCGACCGGCCGGTCATCCCGCTGCTGCGCCGGGACCGGGATGAGACGGTGAGCGTGCTCACCGCACTGGCGGAGCTGCACGTGCGCGGAAGCGACCCGCGCTGGGAGGCGGTGCAGCCGGGGCGGCGGGTGGACCTGCCGACGTATCCGTTCCAGCGGCAGCGGTACTGGCTGGACGCGCCCCCGAGCACCGACGCCACCGGGCTGGGCATGGCCCCGGCCCGGCACCCGCTGCTGGGCGCGGCCGTGTCCCTGGCCGACGGCGACGGCCTGCTGCTCACCGGGCGGCTGTCCCTGGACGCCCACCCCTGGCTCCGCGACCATGCCGTGGCGGGCACCCCGCTGCTTCCCGGCACGGCCTTCGTGGAACTGGCCGTACGGGCGGGCGACCAGGTCGGCTGCGACCGCATCGAGGAGCTGACCCTCGAAGCGCCGCTCGCCCTCCCCGAACGGGGCGCGGTGTCCGTGCAGATCCTCCTCGGCCCCGCCGACGAGACCGGCAGGCGCACGCTCGGCGTCTACTCCAGCGCCTCCGGCGGCGAGGAGTGGACGCGGCACGCGACCGGCGTGCTGACGACGGGCGCGGGCGCCGGGCAGGCCATGGCCGCGTGGCCGCCGCTCGGCGCCGAGCCCGTCGCCATCGACGGCTGCTACGACGCCCTCGCCGCCGCCGGGCTCGGCTACGGCCCGGCGTTCCGGGGGCTGCGGGCGGTGTGGCGCTCCGGAGAAGACGTCTATGCCGAGGTGGCCCTGCCGGAGGGGCCCGCGGCGGAGGCGGGGGCGTACGGGCTGCATCCGGCGCTGCTGGACGCGGTCCTGCACGCCCTCGCGGTCGCGACGCCCCCGGCGCCGGGGGAGGCGGTTCGGCTGCCGTTCTCCTGGTCCGGAGTGAGCCTGCACGCCACCGCGGCCTCGGCCCTGCGCGTACGCCTGTCGCCCGCGGGCCCCGACGCCGTGTCCGTCACCGCCGCCGATACCGCGGGGCAGCCCGTCGTCACGGTCGAGTCCCTGGTCCTGCGGCCACTCCCGGCCACTGGCGGCGCGGCCCGCGCCGGCTCCCTGTTCCGCGTCGAGTGGACACCCGTGCCCGCCGGGTCCGCCGCGGCCCCGGAGACCGCCGTGGCGTACTGCGGCCCGCTGCCCGAAGAGGCCGGCGACCCGGCCGAGGCCGCGCGCGGCGCCGTGCACCGGACGCTCGCCGTCCTGCGGGACCGGCTGGCCCGGGATGACGACTCCCGGATCGTGATCGTGACCAGTGGCGCGGTGGCCGCCGTGCCCGGCGATCCCGCGCCCGACCCCGCCGCCGCGGCGGTGTGGGGCCTGGTCCGCTGCGCCCAGGCCGAGCACCCGGACCGGATCACCCTGCTCGACGTGGACGACCCGGACGCCTGGACGGCCGGCACGCCACCGCTGCTCCCGGACGCCGGCGGCGAGCCGCAGCTCGCGCTGCGCGGCGGCACCGCGTACGCGCCGAGGCTCGCCCGCGTCGCCCCGGCCCTGGTCCCGCCCGCCGGAGCCGCCGCCTGGCGGCTGGAGGCACCCGTCAAGGGCACCCTGGACGGCCTCACCCTGGCCCCGGTGCCGCCCGTGACCGAGCTCGGGCCCGGCCAGGTCCGGGTCCGGGTCCGCGCGGCGGGGGTCAACTTCCGGGACGTGCTGATCACCCTTGGCCTCTACCCGGACGACGTGCCGCTCGGCGGCGAGGGCGCCGGGATCGTCACCGAGACCGGGCCCGGCGTGACCGGCATCGCCCCCGGGGACCGGGTGTTCGGCCTGTTCCCCGGCGCGTTCGGGACGGAGGCCGTCGCCCACCGCGACCTGCTCGCCCCCATCCCCGACGAGTGGTCGTTCGAGGAGGCCGCGACGGTCCCGATCGCCTACCTGACGGCGTACTACGGACTGGTGGAGCTGGGCGGGCTGCGGCGGGGGGAGAAGGTGCTGGTGCACGCGGCCACCGGCGGTGTCGGCACCGCGGCGGTCATGCTCGCCCGGCACCTCGGCGCCGAGGTCTTCGCCACCGCCAGCCCCGCCAAGTGGGACGCGCTGCGCGCCCTCGGCCTGGACGACGACCACATCGCCTCCTCGCGCACCCTGGAGTTCGCCGACCGGTTCCCCGGCGGCATGGACGTGGTGCTGAACTCCCTCACCGGGGAGTTCCTGGACGCCTCCCTGGGCCTGCTGCGGCCCGGCGGCAGGTTCCTGGAGATGGGCAAGACCGACCTGCGCGACCCGGCCGGCCTGCCCGAGGTGGCGTACCGGCCGTTCGACCTGATGCGGGCCGAGCCCGCTTCGGTCCGGCGGATGCTGGCCGACGTCCTTGGCCTGTTCGCCTCCGGCGCGTTCCGGCTGCCGCCCCGCACGACCTGGGACGTGCGCCGCGCGCCCGAGGCGTTCCGCCACGTCAGCCAGGCCCGGCACATCGGCAAGGTCGTGCTCACCGTGCCCCGCCCCCAGTGGGATCCGGACGGCACCGTGCTCATCACCGGCGGCACCGGGACGCTGGGCCGTCTGGTGGCGCGGCATCTGGTGACCGTGCACGGGGTGCGGGATCTGGTGCTGGTCTCCCGTCGTGG
>NZ_JACHGN010000052.1 GCF_014202315.1 Thermocatellispora tengchongensis
GAGCGGGTCGTGCGGTCCCTGGCCGAGGTGCACGTCCGGGGTGTGCCGGTGGACTGGCGGGCGGTGCTGACGCCCGCACGGCCGGTGGATCTGCCCACGTACGCGTTCGCGCGGGAGCGGTACTGGGTCGAGGGAATGACGGCGGCTCCCATCGGGACCCGGGCCGGCGACCCGGCGGAGGATCGGTTCTGGGCGGCCGTGGACGACGGCGATGTGGCCGGCCTGGCCGAAACCCTCGCGGTGGAGGGGCAGCGCCTGGAGGAGGTGCTGCCGGCACTGGCGTCATGGCGGCGCCGGGAGCGGAACAAGTCGCTCACGGCGGACTGGCGGTACCGGATCTCCTGGGTTCCGGTCGCCGATCGCCGCCCGGCCGTGCTGAGCGGAACGTGGCTCGTGGTCACCGGGTCGGCGGGCGCGGGTTCGGCTCGTGAATGCGTCCAGGCGCTGGCCGGTCATGGCGCGGATGTCGTGCTGGCCGAGGTTTCGGCGACGGACCGGGAAGCCCTCGCGGCCCGGGTGCGGGAAGCCGTCGGGACGCAGGCCGTCTCCGGGGTGGTGTCGCTGCTGGCGTTGGACGAGGAGCCGCCGGCGGACGCTCCGGTGGTGCCGGTCGGTCTGGCCGCCACGGTCGCGCTGATCCAGGCCCTCGGCGACGCCGGGACGACCGCGCCGCTGTGGGTGCTGACCTCGGGAGCGGCCGGGCCTGAGCGAGCACCGGCCCGCCTGGCGCAGGCCCAGGTGTGGGGGCTGGGGCGGGTCGCCGGTCTGGAGCACCCGGACCGGTGGGGCGGCCTGATCGACGTGCCCGAGGTCCTGGACGGCGTGGCGGCGGAGCGGTTGTGCGCCGTGCTGGCCGGGTCGGGTGAGGACCAGGTGGCGATCCGGGACACGGGCGTGCTGGCCCGCCGCCTGGTACGCGCTCCCCGGCCGAAGGGCGGGGGTGCGTGGGCGCCGCGGGGCAGCGTTCTGGTGACCGGGGGAACCGGCGCGATCGGTGGCCGGCTGGCCCGCTGGGCCGCGACCCGGCGCGCGAAGCGGGTGGTGCTGACGAGCCGTTCCGGTCCGGCTGCCACCGGGATCGCGACCCTGGCGGCGGAACTCGCGGCGGCGGGGACGTCGGTGGCGGTGCTGGCCGGTGATGTAGCCGTCCGATCCGAGGTGGCCGCCCTGATCCAGTGGATCGGTGCGAGCGGGCCCGGGGTGAGTTCGGTGTTCCACGCGGCCGGTGTGGGTGGCGGTGACGCGCTGGCCGACCTGGACGTGGCGGGTCTGGGCGTGTCGATGGCGGCCAAGGCCGGTGGCGCGGCGCATCTGGATGCGCTGGCGGTGGATCTGGACGCGTTCGTGACGTTCTCCTCCGGTGCGGCGACGTGGGGCAGCTCCCACCTCGGCGGGTATGCCGCCGCCAACGCCTTCCTGGACGCGCTGGTGGAGGACCGCCGTGCGCGTGGGCTGGCGGGGACGTCGGTGGCGTGGGGGCTGTGGGGCGGCGGCGGGATGGCCGAGGGCTGGTCCGGGGCGATGTTGCAGCGGATGGGCCTGCGGGAGATGGACCCCGACCTCGCGATCGGCGTGCTGGCGCAGACGGTGGATCAGGGCGAGGGGCCGATCACGGTCGCCGACATCGACTGGGCGCGGTTCGCCCCGGTGCTGACCGTGCACCGGGCCAGCCCGCTGATCGGTGACCTGCCCGAAGCCCGGGAAGCACTCAGCGAGCCGGCGGCTGAGCAGGGAACCGCCGGTACCGAACTCATGGCCCGGCTGACGGGCCTGAACCGAGCCGACCAACTCCGGATGCTGACCGACTTGGTGCGGACCGAGGCGGCCATTGTCCTGGGCCACTCCTCTCCTGAGGCTCTGGCGGCCGGGCGGGCGTTCAAGGATCTCGGGTTCGATTCCCTGACCGCGGTCGAGCTGCGCAACCGGCTGAACGCCGCGACCGGGATGAGCTTGCCGGCCACGCTGGTGTTCGACTACCCGACCTCGGCGGCGCTGGCAGGGTTCCTGCGTTCGCGGCTGCTGGGTGATCGGGACGAGGTCGCGGTCGTGACCGCTGCCGTTTCGGATGAGCCGATCGCGATCGTCGGTATCGGGTGTCGTTTCCCGGGTGGGGTGCGTGGTCCGGAGGACTTCTGGCGGTTGCTGGCGGGCGGCGCCGATGTGGTCTCGGACCTGCCGACCGACCGCGGCTGGGACATGTCGGCCATTTACGACGCGGCCTCCGAGCCGGGGCAGGTCCCTCGCGGCGGGTTCGTCTACGACGCGGGCGAGTTCGATCCGGGATTCTTCGGCATCAGCCCGCGCGAGGCCCTGACCATGGACCCGCAGCAGCGGCTGCTGCTGGAGACCTCCTGGGAAGCCCTGGAGCGGGCCGGAATCGACCCCGGACTCCTGCGCGGGTCGCCGACCGGCGTGTTCATCGGGGCCTCCTGGTCCGGATACGGCCTCGATCGGCAGCAGGAAGCGGACGGTGACAAGAGGCACCTGCTGACCGGCACGTCGAGCAGCGTGCTGTCCGGGCGGATGTCGTACGTGCTGGGCCTGGAAGGGCCGGCGGTGTCGGTGGACACGGCCTGCTCGTCCTCGCTCGTCGCGCTGCACATGGCAATCCAGGCGCTGCGGTCGGGCGAATGCACGCTGGCGCTGGCGGGCGGCGCGTTCGTGGCGGCCACCCCGGTCATGTTCACCGGCTTCAACGCCCAGCTCGGCCTGGCGAAAGACGGCCGCTGCAAGGCGTTCGGAGCCGCAGCGGACGGAATGGGCATGGCCGAGGGCGTGGGCGTCCTGGTGGTGGAGCGGCTTTCCGACGCCCGCCGCAACGGGCACCGGGTGCTCGCCGTGGTCCGGGGCAGCGCGGTCAATCAGGACGGCGCCTCGAACGGGCTGACAGCGCCCAACGGTCCCTCCCAGCAGCGGGTCATCCGGGCGGCGCTGGCCAACGCGCGCTTGTCGGCCGCCGATGTGGACGCGGTGGAGGCACACGGCACCGGCACGACCCTCGGGGACCCGATCGAGGCCCAAGCCCTGCTGGCGACCTACGGGCAGGACCGGCCGCAGGATCGTCCGCTGTGGCTGGGGTCGGTGAAGTCGAACATCGGTCACGCCCAGGCCGCGGCCGGGATGGCCGGCGTGATCAAAATGGTGCTGGCCCTGCAACACCAGGAACTGCCGCGGACCCTGCACGCGGACGAGCCCTCGCCGCACATCGACTGGTCCTCCGGCGAGGTACGCCTGCTGAACCGGGCCGTGGCCTGGCCCGCCGGCGACCGCCCCCGCCGGGCCGGGGTGTCGGCCTTCGGGATGAGCGGCACCAACGCCCACGTCATCCTGGAGGAAGCCCCCGACCCGGCCGCGGACGGCGAGGTCGGCGGTCCGCCCTCGGGACCGGCGGTGCTGGCCGACCCATGGCCGCTGTGGCTGCTGTCCGGGCGCACCTCCGGCGGTCTGTCCGCGCAGGCGCGGCGGCTGGACACCCACCTGATCACGCGTCCGGACCTGGACCCGGTCGATGTGGCCTGGTCGCTGGCGACGACCCGCTCGGTGTTCGAGCACCGCGCCGTCGTCGCCGGGGCCGGCCGCGACGACCTCCTGCCGGGCCTGAGGGCTGTGGCCTCCGGCGAGCCGGCGGCCGGTGTGGTCACCGGCACCGTGCTGGGCGGCCGGCCGCGAGTGGGATTCCTGTTCGCCGGTCAGGGGGCGCAGCGGGCCGGGATGGGCCGGCACCTGCATGCGGCGTCGCCGGTGTTCGCGTCCGCGTTCGACGAGGCGTGCGGGCTGCTGGAGGCGGAGCTTGGCCTTCCGATCAGGGACGTCGTCCTCAGCGGCGATGAGGACGATCCGCGGGCCGATCAGACCGTGTTCGCCCAGACCGGGTTGTTCGCCGTCGAAGTGGGTCTGGTCGCGCTGCTGGCGGCGGCCGGGATCGTGCCGGACGCGGTGGCCGGTCACTCGGTGGGGGAGATCGCGGCGGCGTACGCGGCGGGCGTCCTCACCCTGGAGGACGCCTGCCGGCTGGTCGCGGCGCGGGCGCGGCTGATGCAGGCCCTCCCCGAGGGCGGCGCGATGGCGGCGATCGAAGCCGGCGAGGCGGAGATCCTCGCGACGCTGGACGAGGCGTCCCGGGTGTCGGTGGCGGCGGTGAACGGCCCGTCGTCGGTGGTGATCTCGGGCGATGAGACCGCCGTTGACGCGGCGCTCCACATGTGGCGGGAGCGGGGCCGGCGGGTGCGCCGGCTGCGGGTGAGCCACGCGTTCCATTCGGCCCTGATGGACCCGATGCTCGACGATCTCGGTGCGGTGGCGGCGGGGCTGGAGCACGCGGCACCGGCCGTGACCTGGGTGGGGACGCTGACCGGTGCCGTCATCACGGTCCCGGACGCGGCGTACTGGGTCCAGCAGGCGCGTGAGCCGGTCCGGTTCGCCGACGCCGTCGCCACGCTTTCGGGCAGGGGTGTTTCGGTGTTCATCGAGATCGGCCCCGACGGGACGCTGTCGGCGATGGGCCCGGCCGCTCTCGACGAGTTCGACGGCACGACGGAACCGGTGTTCATCCCGCTCCAGCGTCCGGACACGCCCGCGCAGAGCTCCCTGCTGGCCGCCCTGAGCCGCGCCCACGTCAACGGCGTCGATGTGGACTGGACCGCCGTCCTGCCGGCCGGGCGGCGAGTCGAACTGCCCACCTACGCGTTCGCCCGCGAACGGTTCTGGGTGCACGCGGAGCAGCCGAGCGGCCCGGCGGGCATCACCGACCGTGGTCCGGAAAGTGCCGAGGAGAGGCGGTTCTGGGCGGCCATCGAGAGCGGCGACGTCCGGGCCCTGGCCGAGACGCTGGCCGTGGAGGATCAGGAACGGCTCGACGGCCTCATGCCGATGCTCACCTCGTGGCGCCGCCGCGAGCGGGAGGAGTCGGTCACGGCGGGCTGGCGGTACCGGACGTCGTGGGCGCCGGTGCACGACCCGTCGCCGGCCAAGCCGGTGGGGACCTGGCTGGTGGTCGGTGCCGGTGACGAACTGGCCCAGGAGTGTGTCCGGGCGCTGACGGCCCGGGGCGCGCAGGCCGTGCTCGTCGAGCTGGGTCCCGACGATGTGGACCGTGAGTCGATCGCCGCCCGGATCGGCGAGGCACTGGCCGATGGCGTGCCTGTCGGGGTCGTGTCGCTGCTGGCGCTGCGTGAGGGGGCGCTGCCCGGCTTCGACGTGGTGCCGGCCGGGGTCGCGGGCACGCTGGGCTTGGTTCAGGCGCTGGGTGACGCCGGGCTTACCGCGCCGTTGTGGGTGCTCACCCGGGGAGCGGTGGCCGCCGCCCCCGCCGACGCGGTGACGGCTCCGCTCCAGGCGCAGGTCTGGGGGCTGGGGCAGGTGGTCGCTCTGGAGCACCCCGACCGCTGGGGCGGGCTGATCGACCTGCCGGCCGTCCTGGACGACCGGGCCGCCGACCGGCTGTGCGCGGTGTTGTCCGGTTGCGGGGAGAATCAGGTGGCGATCCGGGATGTGGGAGTCCTGGGCCGTCGTCTGGTCCGGGCCGATTCCGCTCCCGGCGTCGGGCCGGGGTGGGTGGCGCGGGGGACGGCGCTGGTGACCGGTGGTACCGGTGCGATCGGTGCGCGGGTGGCGCGCTGGCTGGCCGGGCGTGGGGCCGAGCGGGTCGTGCTGAGCAGTCGTTCGGGCGCGGGTGCGGTGGGTGTGGCGGGGCTGGCGGCGGAGCTGGCCGAGGCCGGGACCGCGGCCGTGGTGGTCGCGGCCGATGTCGCCGACCGGGCGGAGGTCGCCGGGCTGCTGGAGGCGATGGCGGCGGGTGGGCCGCCGTTGCGGACGGTGGTCCACACCGCCGGAGTGCTGGATGACGGGGTCGTGGATCGGTTGGACGTCTCGCGGCTGGCCACGGTGCTGGGGCCGAAGGCGGGCGGGGCTGCGGTGCTGGATGAGCTGACCGCCGTTGTGGATCTGGACGCGTTCGTGTTGTTCTCCTCCTCGGCCGGGACGTTCGGCGGCGGCGGGCAGGGCAACTACGCGGCGGCGAACGCGTACCTGGACGCGTTGGCGCGGAACCGGCGCGGTCGCGGGCTGCCCGGCCTCTCGCTGGCCTGGGGCGTGTGGGCCGGCGGCGGGATGGCGCAGTCGGGCGAGGCGGTGCGGCAGCGGCTCGACCGCGGTGTGCTGCGGGCGATGGACCCGGACCTGGCGCTGCGGGTCCTGGGGCAGGCGCTGGACGACGCCGGTCCGGACGGCGTGCTGACCGTGATGGACGTGGACTGGACGCGGGCGGCGTCCCGGATGGGCGACCTGCGCCGGGTCCCGCTCGTACGCGACCTGCCCGAGGTCCGCGCCCTCCCGGCCGCCGAGGCGCCCGATGAGGAGCAGGCCGGCACCGATCTCGCCCGCCACCTGGCCGGCCTGAGCCGGGCGGCCCAGGAGCAGAGGCTCACCGATCTGGTCCGGGCCGAGGCGGCGTCGGTGCTCGGCCACCCCTCCGCCGCGGCGGTCGATGCCGGGCGGGCGTTCAAGGACCTCGGGTTCGATTCCCTGACCGCGGTCGAGCTGCGGAACCGGTTGAACGCCGCCACCGGTCAGCGGCTCCCCGCCACCGTCGTCTTCGACTACCCGACGTCGGCGGCGCTGGCCGCCCATCTTCGGGCCGCGATCCGCCAGGACGAGGACACGGCGCCACCGGTGTTCACCGAAATCGACGCACTGGAATCCACTCTTTCGGCCATACCGGCAGGCAGTGATATTCGCGCGGATATCACGGTCCGCCTGCAGACCCTCCTTTCGAAATGGATCAGTGCTGACGACATCCCGAAGGAGAACGAGGCTGTCGGCAAACTCGATGCCGCGACCGCCGATGAGGTCATCGACTTCATCGACAAAGAACTCGGGGTGCCGTAGCTCCGATGCTCATCGGGCATCCGGCACTGGACTTGAAGGAGACCACTGATGGTAGAGAATGAAAAACTTCTGGCCTACCTGAAGCGGGTATCGGCCGAGTTGTATGACACCCGTGAACGTCTGCGCAAATTCGAGATGGGCGAGGTGGAGCCCGTCGCCATCGTCGGGATGAGCTGCCGGCTCCCCGGAGGCGCCGACAGCCCGGAGACCCTGTGGGAGCTGCTGGCCACGGGCACGGACGCGATCTCCGGGTTGCCGTCGGGCCGGGGCTGGGAAACCGAGATCGAGATCGACTCCGACTCCACCATGTGCCGGGGCGGGTTCGTCCACAACGCGGCCGAGTTCGATCCGGGCTTCTTCGGGATCAGTCCGCGCGAGGCGCTGGCGATGGACCCGCAGCAGCGGCTGATGCTGGAGATCTCCTGGGAGGCGCTGGAACGCGCCGGGATCGACCCGAAATCACTGCGAGGATCGCCCACCGGGGTGTTCGCCGGAGGCACCTATTCCGGGTACCCGGCGAGCGCGGCCGCCGGGTCCGGCATCTACCAGTTGACCGGGACGGCGCCGAGCGTCATCTCGGGCCGGGTCTCGTACGCGCTGGGCCTGGAAGGGCCCGCGGTGACGGTGGACACGGCGTGTTCGTCGTCGCTGGTGGCCCTGCACCTGGCCGCCCACGCGCTGCGATCGCAGGAGTGTTCGCTCGCCCTGGCGGGCGGGGTGACGGTGATGGCCGTCGCCGCGGCGTTCTCCGAGATCTCACGTCAGGAAGGGCTGGCGGAGGACGGCCGCTGCAAGGCGTTCTCGGCGGACGCGGACGGAACGGGCTGGGCCGAGGGCGCCGGAGTCCTGGTACTGGAACGGCTGTCGGACGCGCGGCGGAACGGGCACCGGGTGCTGGCGGTGCTCCGTGGCAGTGCGGTGAATCAGGATGGCGCGTCGAACGGTCTGACGGCGCCGAACGGTCCGTCGCAGCAGCGGGTGATCCGGGCGGCGCTGGCCAGTGCCCGGTTGTCGGCGGCGGACGTCGATGCGGTGGAGGCGCACGGCACGGGCACGGTGCTGGGTGACCCGATCGAGGCGCAGGCGCTGCTGGCGACCTACGGGCAGGACCGGCCGGAGGATCAGCCGTTGTGGCTGGGGTCGGTGAAGTCGAACATCGGCCACACCCAGGCCGCCGCCGGGGTGGCCGGGGTGATGAAGATGGTGCTGGCGCTCCAGAACGGTCTGCTGCCGCCCACGTTGCACGCCGATGAGCCGTCGCCGCACATCGACTGGTCGGCCGGGCGGATTCGGCTGCTGAACGAGGCCGTGCCGTGGCCGGCCGCCGACCGCCCTCGGCGGGCCGGAGTGTCGTCGTTCGGGATCAGCGGTACCAACGCCCACGTCATCCTGGAAGAGGCTCCGGCCGCCGAGCCCGAGACACCGGACCAGGAACATCCGGACACCACCCCGCCGGTGCTGACCGAGGCTCCGGCCTGGCTGGTCTCGGGGCGGAGCCGGGAGGCGCTGCGGGCCCAGGCCGCCCGGCTGGCCGCGCACCTGGACGCCGCTTCGGATGCCGATCCGCTGGATGTGAGCTGGTCGCTGGCGACCACCCGTTCGACGTTCGAGCATCGGGCGGTGGTCCTCGGCGCGGGCCGGGAGGGGTTGGCGGCGTTGGCGGCGGGTGAGTCGTCGGCCGGTGTGGTGAGCGGGGTGGCCGGTGCGGTGAGTCCGGTCGTGTTCGTGTTCCCCGGTCAGGGGTCGCAGTGGGTGGGGATGGGCCGGGAGCTGGCGGAGTCGTCGCCGGTGTTCGCGGCCCGGTTGGCCGAGTGTGAGCGGGCTCTGGCTCCGTATGTGGACTGGTCGCTGGGTGATGTGCTGGCCGGGCGGGAGGGCGCGCCAAGCTTTGATCGGGTGGATGTCGTGCAGCCGGCGCTTTGGGCGATCATGGTGTCGCTGGCGGCGGTCTGGCAGGCCGCCGGAGTGAACCCGGGCGCGGTGGCCGGGCATTCGCAGGGCGAGATCGCGGCGGCGGTCGTCGCTGGAATCCTGTCCTTGGAGGACGCCGCCAAGGTCGTGGCGCTGCGCAGCCGGGCGCTGACCGCGTTGTCGGGCCGGGGCGGGATGCTCTCGATCGCCGAGCCCGCGGACGCGGTCCAGGCGCGCGCGGCGTCGTGGCACGGCCGGGTGTCGGTGGCGGCGATCAACGGGCCCGAGGCCACCGTCGTCTCCGGAGACGTCGCCGCACTCGAAGAGATGGCCGCCGGCTGCGAGCGGGACGGTGTCCGGGCTCGCCTGCTGCCGGTCGATTACGCCTCCCATGGGCCGCAGGTCGAGGCCCTGCGGGAGGAGATCCTGGCCGCTTTGGACGGGATCAGCCCGCAGAACGGATCGGTGCCGCTGGTGTCGGCCCTGACCGGCGAGGTTCT
>NZ_JACHGN010000053.1 GCF_014202315.1 Thermocatellispora tengchongensis
GACGTGCGACTGCTCACCGAGGCCCGCCCCTGGCCCGACACCGGCCGCCCACGCCGCGCGGGCATCTCGGCCTTCGGCGTCAGCGGCACCAACGCCCATGCGATCGTGGAACAGCCCCCCGACGCCGATCCCGAGCCGGAGCCGGAGGCGCCGTCCGCGACGCCGGTGCCCTGGGTCCTGTCGGGCCACACGCCGCAGGCGCTGCGCGACCAGGCCGCCCGGCTGGCCGGGCACCTGACCCCGGACCACGCCCCGGCCCGGGTGGCGTACTCGCTGGCCACGACGAGGACGGTGCTCGGCGAGCGCGCGGTCGTGGCCGGAGGCTCGGTGGAAGCGCTGCGCGCGCTGGCCGAGGGCACACCGCACCCGGACCTGACGGTGGGCACGGCCACGCCGAGCCCGCGCACGGCGTTCCTCTACACCGGCCAGGGCAGCCAGTACGCCGGCATGGGCCGCGGCCTCTACGACACCTACCCGGCCTACGCGGCCCGCTTCGACGAGATCTCCGCGGCCTTCGAGCTGCCGTTGCAGGAGATCGTCTTCGACCGCCCCGACCTGCTGGACAACACCCGCTACACCCAGCCCGCCCTGTTCACCCTCCAAACCGCCCTCACCCACCTGCTCACCACCTGGGGCATCCACCCCGACGTCGTCACCGGCCACTCCATCGGCGCCATCGCCGCCGCCCACACCGCCGGCATCCTCACCCTGCCGGACGCCATCACCCTCATCACCGCCCGCGCCCAGCTCATGGCCTCCCTCCCGGAAGGCCAGGGCGCCATGGCCGCCATCAACGCCACCGAACACGACATCACCACGGCCATCGACGGCCACCCCGGCGTCGCCATCGCCGCACTCAACACCCCCACCTCCACCGTCATCTCCGGCGACACCCAAGCAGTCCACACCATCGCCGAGGACTTCAGAGCACGCGGCTACAAGATCAAATACCTGACCGTCAGCCACGCCTTCCACTCCCCCCACATGGACCCGATCCTCGACGACTTCCGCGAGGCCATCGGCGCCATCACCTTCCATGCACCGGCCATCCCCTTCGTCTCCGACCTCACCGGACGACCGGAACACGACCTCACCCCCGAGTACTGGGCCGGCCACCTGCGCAACCCCGTCCGCTTCCACCAGGCCGCGCACGCGACGGAGGCGACGACCTACCTGGAGATCGGCCCCGACGGCGTGCTGACCGCGCTGCTCGGCGGCGAGGTCACGGCGGCGCCCTTGCTGCGCAAGGGCCGCCCGGACGTGGCGACCGCGCTGAAGGCGGTCTCCGTCGCCTTCGTCCACGGCACGCCGGTGGACTGGACCGCGCACACCCCGGCCACCCGCGCGGTCGATCTGCCCACCTACGCCTTCCAGCGGGAGCGGCTGTGGGTGGAGCCCCAGGCGGGCGGGGCCGATCCGGGGCGGCTGGGGCTGGACCCGGCGGGGCATCCGCTGCTGGGCGCGGCGGCCACCTCGTCGGACGGCGGGCTGCTGCTCAGCGGCAGGCTCGCCCCGGCCACCCACGCGTGGCTCGGCGACCACGTCGTGCACGGCGAGGTCGTCGTGCCCGGGACCGCGCTGCTCGAACTCGCCCTGCACGCCGCCGACCGGCTCGGGCTCGGCGCCGTGGACGAGCTGGTGATCGAGACCCCGCTCGTCCTGGACGGGGCAGCGCACATCCGGATCGACGCCGGCGCCGAGGAGGGCGGCCGGCGGGCCATCGAGATCCACTCCCGGCCCGAGAGCGCGGGCTCGGACGCGGGCTCGGACGCGGAGTGGACCCGGCACGCGACCGGGGTGCTGGCCGCGTCCGGCGCGTCCGCGCCGGAATCAGGGCATCCGGAACCAGGGCATCCGTATCCAGGGCATCCGGAACCAGGGCAGTGGCCGCCGGAGGGGGCGGCGCCGCTCGGCATCGGCGACGCCTACGAGCGGCTGCGCGGCGCCGGGCTGGACTACGGCCCCGCGTTCCGAGGGCTGGCCGCGGCGTGGCGGCGCGGGGATGAGCTGTTCGCCGAGGTGGCGCTGCCGGAGGAGCGGCGGCCCGACGCCGCCTCGTACGGGGTGCATCCGGCGCTGCTCGACGCGGCGCTGCACGTGGCGGCGCTGGCGGCCCTGGACGCCGCCGGGCCCGGCGAGGCGCGGCTGCCGTTCGCGTGGAACGGGGTGCGGCTGCACGCCTCCGGCGCGACCCGGCTGAGGGTGCGGGTGGTCACCTCGGGTCCGGACGCGTTGTCGCTGCGGGCCGACGACCCGGCCGGCGGGCCGGTCGTCGAGATCGGCTCGCTCCGGCTCCGGCCGGTGACCGCCGATCGGGTGCGCGCCGGCCGGGCCCCGGGCCGGGACTCGCTGTTCCGGCCGGGCTGGATTCCGCTGCCGGTCTCCCCGGCGGCGCCGCCGCGCCCGGCGGAGGAGGTGACCACGCTGGACCTGACCGCGGGCTTCGGCGCCGACCCGGTACGCGGGGCGCACGAGGCGGCGCGCGAGGCCCTGGCCGCGGTCAAGGAGTGGCTGGCGGCGGACCGTCCGGAGACGGCCCGGCTGCTGGTGCTGACCCGGAACGCGGTCTCGGTGAGCGGCGAGGCCCCCGACCCGGCGTCCGCGGTGGTGTGGGGCCTGGTCCGCTCGGCCCAGACCGAGCGGCCCGGCCGCATCCTGCTGGCGGACCTCGACACCGACCCCGGCGCCGAGGGGGCCCTGCCCGACGCGGTCGCGGCGGCGCTCGCGTCCGGGGAGCCCCAGCTCGCGCTGCGGGCGGGCGTGGCCCTCGCGCCGCGGCTCGAACGGCACGCCGGGACCACCCCGGAGGCGGACGCCCGTGGCTGGAACCCGGACGGCACCGTGCTGATCACCGGCGGGGTGAGCGGGCTCGGCGCCCTGCTCGCCCGCCACCTCGCCGCCCGGCACGGCGTGCGTCACCTGCACCTCACCGGCCGGCGCGGCCTGGGCACACCCGGCGCCGCCGAACTCCTGGACGAGCTGGCCGCGCTGGGGGCCGAGGTCACCGTCACCGCCGCCGACGTGACCGACCGGGACGCGCTCGCGCGGCTGCTCGCCGCGATACCGGGCGAGCACCCGCTGACGGCCGTGGTGCACGCCGCCGGGATCGTGGACGACGCCACGATCCCCACCCTCACCGCCTCTCGGCTGGCCGGCGTCCTCGCGCCGAAGATCGAAGGCGCCTGGCACCTGCACGAGCTGACCCAGGGGCTGCCGCTGGACGCGTTCGTCCTGTACTCCTCGGTGTCGGCGGCGTTCGGCGGCGCCGGCCAGGCCGGGTACGCCGCCGCCAACGCCTTCCTCGACGCCCTGGCCTCGCACCGGGCCGCGCGGGGGCTCCCGGCGCTGTCCCTCGGCTGGGGGCTGTGGGAGGAGGCCACCGGGATCACCGGGAGGCTCACGGCCGCCGACCGCGCCCGCCTCGCCCGGCAGGGCCTGCGCCCGCTCGGCACTCGCGAGGGTCTGGCCCTGTTCGACGCGGCGGTCTTCGGCGGCCACGGCGCCGCCCATCTCCTGCCGGCCCCGATCGACGCGAACGCCCGCGCGGAGGACGTGCCGCCGATCTTCCGCGGCGTGGTCCGCCCGGCCAGGAGGACGGCGGCGGACGGCGCCGGCGCCTCCGGCCTCGCCGCCCGCGTCGCCGGGCTGGACGCCGAGCGGCGCGAGGCGTTGCTGCTCGACCTGGTACGCGCCGAGGCGGGCGTCGTGCTCGGCCACCCCGCCCCGGCCACGATCCCGGCGGACCGGCCCCTCGGCGATCTCGGCCTGGACTCCCTGACCTCGGTCGAGCTGCGCAACCGGCTCGGCGCGGCCACCGGGCTGCGCCTGCCCGCCACCCTCACCTTCGACCACCCGGCCCCGCGCGACATCGTGGCGTACCTGCTGGCGGAACTGCTCGGCGGCGCGCCCGAGGCGGCGCCGGAACCGGCCCGCGCCGCCACCGGCGACGACCCGGTGGTGATCGTCGGGATGGCGTGCCGGCTGCCCGGCGGCCTGGACTCCCCGGAGGCGCTGTGGCGGCTGCTGGAGGCCGGGGGCGACGCGGTCTCGGAGTTCCCCGCCGACCGCGGCTGGGACGTGGCGGAGCTGTACGACCCCGACCCGGACCGGCCCGGGAAGACCTACACCCGGCACGGCGGGTTCCTGCTCGACGTGGCCGACTTCGACGCGGCGCTGTTCGGGATCTCCCCGCGCGAGGCCCTGGCGATGGACCCCCAGCAGCGGCTGTTGCTGGAGACCGCGTGGGAGGCGTTCGAGCGGGCGGGCATCGACCCGCTGTCGCTGCGCGGCAGCCGTACGGGCGTGTTCGCGGGGGTGATGTACCACGACTACGCGCCGCGCCTGGACGAGGCGCCGGAGGGGCTGGAGGGCTACCTCGCGAACGGCAGCGCGGGCAGCGTGGCGAGCGGGCGGGTGGCGTACGCGTTCGGGCTGGAGGGCCCGGCGGTCACCGTGGACACGGCCTGCTCCTCCTCCCTGGTCGCGCTGCACCTGGCGGCGCAGTCGCTGCGGGCGGGCGAGTCGGACCTCGCGCTCGCCGGGGGCGTGGCGGTGATGGCGTCCCCGGCGATCTTCGTGGAGTTCTCCCGGCAGCGCGGGCTGTCGGCGGACGGGCGGTGCAAGGCGTACTCGGCGGACGCGGACGGCACCGGGTGGGGCGAGGGTGTGAGCCTGCTGCTGCTGGAACGGCTCTCCGACGCCCGCCGCAACGGCCATCCGGTGCTCGCCGTCGTGCGCGGCTCCGCGGTCAACCAGGACGGGGCGAGCAACGGGCTGACCGCGCCCAACGGCAGCGCCCAGCAGCGGGTGATCCGGCGGGCGCTCGCCGACGCCGGGCTCGGCCCCGCCGACGTGGACGCCGTGGAGGGGCACGGCACCGGCACGACGCTGGGCGACCCGATCGAGGCGCAGGCGCTGATCGCCGCGTACGGGCGGGATCGGCCCGCCGACCGGCCGCTGCTGCTCGGCTCGCTGAAGTCCAACATCGCGCACACCCAGGCCGCGGCGGGCGCCGCCGGAGTGATCAAGATGGTGCTGGCGATGCGGCACGGCCTGCTGCCCAGGACGCTGCACGTGACCGAGCCGTCGCCGCACGTCGAGTGGGCCGGCGGCGGGGTCGAGCTGCTGGCCGAGGCCCGGCCGTGGCCGGAGACCAGCGGGCCGAGACGGGCCGGGGTGTCCTCCTTCGGGGTGAGCGGCACCAACGCGCACGTGATCATCGAGGAGCCTCCGGCCGTCCCCGCCCCTGTGGAGGAGCCCGCCGGGCCCGGCGGCAGGGCGCTGCCGTGGGTGGTGTCCGGGCACCTGCCCGAGGCGCTGCGCGCCCAGGCGGCCGGGCTGGCGACGTACCTGGAGGGCCGGGACGCACCGGCCCCGGCCGATGTGGCGTACTCGCTGGCGGCCACCCGCGCCGCGCTGCCCGAGCGGGCCGTGGTGGTCGCCGGAGACCGGGAGGGCTTCCTCGCCGGCCTGCGCGCGCTGGCGGGCGAGGGGGCGCTGCCCGCGAACGTGGTGCGCGGCACCGCCGACGCCACCGGGAAGGTCGTCTTCGTCTTCCCCGGCCAGGGCGCCCAGTGGACCGGCATGGCCACGGAACTGCTGGAGGCCGAGCCGGTGTTCGCGGCGCGGCTCGCCGAGTGCGGCGCGGCGCTGGCGGAGTTCACCGGCTGGTCGCTGCTGGACGTGCTGCGCGGCGCGCCGGACGCGCCGCCTGCCGATCGGGTGGACGTGGTGCAGCCCGCGCTGTGGGCGGTCATGGTCGCGCTGGCCGAGCTGTGGCGGTCGTACGGCGTGCGCCCGGACGCGGTGGTGGGGCACTCGCAGGGCGAGATCGCCGCCGCCGTCGCCTGCGGCGCCCTGTCGCTGCGCGACGGGGCGCGGGTCGTGGCGCTGCGCAGCCGGGCCCTGCTGGCGCTCGCCGGGCGGGGCGCGATGGCGTCGGTCTCGCTGCCCGCCGACCGGGCCGAGGCCCGGCTCGCCCGCTGGGAGGGCCGGCTGTCCGTCGGCGTGATCAACGGCCCGTCCAGCGTGGTGATCTCCGGCGAGCCGGACGCGCTGGCCGAGGCGCTCGCCGAGCTGGACGCGGACGGCGTGCGCAACCGGCGCGTGCCGGTGGACTACGCCTCGCACTCCGCCCAGGTGGAGCAGGTCCGCGACCCGCTCGCGGAGGCGCTGGCCCCGGTGCGGCCGGGCGAGCCGTCGGTGCCGATGCTGTCCACGCTCACCGGGGAGTGGATCGGCGCCGGCGAGCTGGACGCGGCGTACTGGTATGAGAACCTGCGCCGGCCGGTGCGGTTCGAGGCCGCGATCCGCAGCCTGTCCGCGGCGGGGCACACGGCGTTCATCGAGGTGAGCCCGCACCCGGTGCTCACCGCGGCGGTGGAGGAGACCCTGGAGGACGCCGGAGGGCCGCCCGCGGCCGTCACCGGGACGCTGCGCCGCGACGAGGGGGGTCGCGACCGCTTCCTGCTCGCGCTGGCGGCGGCGTACGTACGGGGTGTGCCCGTGGACTGGACGGCCGCGACGGCGGAGTCCCGGCCCCGCCGGGTGGAGCTGCCCACCTACGCCTTCCAGCGCTCGCGCTTCTGGCTGGACGCGGCGCGCTCCGGCGTCCGGGCGACGGGCGGGCCGCGCGAGGTCGCCGCCGCGCCACACGAGGGGCCGCCGATCGTGCGGCGGCTGGCGGGCCTGGACGCGGCCGAGCGCCGCACCGCCCTGCTCGCCCTGGTGCGCGCGGAGGTCGCGGCCGTCCTGGGGCACGACGACCCGGAGGCCGTCCCGGGCGCGCGGGCGTTCCGGGAGCTCGGCCTGGACTCGCTGATGGCCGTGGACCTGCGCAACCGGCTCCGCGCCACGACCGGCCTGCCGCTGCCCGCGACGCTGATCTTCGACCATCCTTCGCCCGCCGCCGTGGCGGACCACATCCTCACCGCGGTCCCCACCGGCGGGCCATCAGAGGGGGAGTCGGACGGGGAGCCCGTTGACGTGCCCGCCGCGCTGGCCCGGCTCGAAGCGGCCCTGATCCCCGACCGCCTCAACGGCGACGCGGCCGGCGTCCGCGCCCGCCTGAAGGCGCTGCTCGCCCGCCTCGACACCGTGGGCACCCCGGACACCCCCGACACCCTCGATTCCGGGAGCGACCTGGAAATCGACTTGGACACGGCCACCGACGACGAGCTCTTCGACCTCCTGGACAGGAACTGATCATCAGATGGCGAACGACGAGAAGCTGCGCGCGTACCTGAAGCGCTCGATCGCGGAGACGAGGCAGGCGGAGAAGCGGCTGCGCGAGATCGAGGAGCGGTCGAGGGAGCCGATCGCGATCGTGGGCATGGCCTGCCGCCTGCCCGGCGGCATCACCACCCCCGAGGACCTGTGGCGGCTGCTGGAGAACGGCGATGAGGCCATCGGCGAGTTCCCCGCCGACCGCGGCTGGGACCTCGACGCCCTCTACCACCCCGACCCCGACCACCCCGGCACCAGCTACACCCGCCACGGCGGCTTCCTGCACGACATAGCCGCCTTCGACCCCGCCTTCTTCGGCATCTCCCGCCGCGAAGCCCTCGCCACCGACCCCCAGCAGCGCATCCTCCTCGAAACCGCCTGGGAGACCCTGGAGAACGCGGGCATCCTGCCCGAGTCGCTGCGGGGCAGCCGCACGGCGGTGTTCGCGGGGCTGTCCGACCGCGACTACTACGCGCGGCTGGACCGGGTGCCGGAGGAGCTGGAGGGGTACATCGGCGTCGGCAACCTCGGCAGCGTGGTGTCGGGCCGGATCGCCTACACCTTCGGCTTCGAGGGCCCGGCGGTCACGGTGGACACGGCCTGCTCCTCGTCCCTGGTCGCGCTGCACCTCGCGGTGCGCTCGCTGCGGAGCCGCGAGTCGGACCTGGCGCTGGCGGGCGGGGTGGCGGTGCTCACCTCGCCCTCGGGGTTCGTGGAGTTCTCCCGGCAGCGCGGCCTGGCGCCCGACGGCAGGTGCAAGTCCTTCGCCGCTGCGGCCGACGGCACGGCGTGGGCCGAGGGGGCGGGGCTGCTGCTGCTGGAACGGCTCTCGGACGCGCGCCGCAACGGCCATCGCGTCCTGGCCCTGGTGCGGGGCACCGCGATCAACCAGGACGGCGCGTCCAACGGCCTGACCGCCCCCAACGGCCCCGCCCAGCAGCGGGTGATCCGGGAGGCGCTGGAGAACGCGGGCCTGACACCGGCGGACGTGGACGCGGTGGAGGCGCACGGCACCGGCACCACCCTGGGCGACCCGATCGA
>NZ_JACHGN010000054.1 GCF_014202315.1 Thermocatellispora tengchongensis
GCGCCGTTGCCGATGATGCCCACCGACCCGTCCAGCTTGACGTAGTTGAGGTCCTTGGCCTTGGCCGCGGCCTCCAGCGGGTCCTCGCTGGCCTTATCGGCCAGGGCCTCGTGGTCGGGCTGGCGGAAGGCGGCGTTGTCGTCCAGCGTCACCTTGCCGTCGAGGGCCTTCACCTGTCCGTCGGCCGCCAGGATCATCGGGTTGACCTCGACCAGCGTGGCGTCCTCGTCCACGAACGCGCACCACAGCCGCTCGATCAGCTCGGCCGCGCCCTCGACCGCGTTGGCGGGCAGGCCGCCGGCCTGGGCGATCTCGCGGGCCTTGGCGCGATCGACGCCGGTGAGCGGGGAGATCGGGATCTGCGCCACCTTCTCGGGGGTGGTGTGCGCGACCTCCTCGATGTCCATGCCGCCCGACGCGGAGCAGATGGCCAGGAAGGTACGGTTGGCGCGGTCGAGCAGGAAGGAGAAGTAGTACTCCTCCGCGATCGCGCTGGCCTCCTCGATCAGGACCTTGTGCACCGTGTGGCCCTTGATGTCCATGCCGAGGATCTCGGTGGCCTTCTGGTAGGCGTCGGCGGCGTCCTCGGCGAGCTTGACGCCGCCCGCCTTGCCGCGGCCGCCGGTCTTGACCTGGGCCTTGACGACGACGCGGCCGGCGAGCTGCAGCGCCGCCTCGCGCGCCTCCTCCGCCGTGTGGGCGACGATGCCGCGCGGCACCGGAATGCCGTACGCCGCGAAGAGCTCCTTCGCCTGATGTTCGAACAGGTCCACGAGGGTCCGTCCTTGCTTGTCCGGCTTGCTGATGATTCGTTGGTCTGGTCGGCGGGCCAGGCCCGGGTCATCCATGAACTGCCGGAAGCCTGGCGTTTTTCGCGTGTGCAGCCTAGCCTCCCGGGATAAGTGCCGGGGCCATCGGGTCCGACTTTGGCGCTGGTCATCGCGCCGTGAGATCACGCTAAAGCGTGATAAATGCGGCTATATCGGGTGTCAGACGCGCGCCGGCACCGCGCTGCGCACCCACTCCACGATCTCCTCCATGCTCGCCCCGGGCGTGAAGATCCTGGCGACGCCGAGCCGGGTCAGCTCGGGGATGTCGGCCTCGGGGATGATCCCGCCGCCGAACACCACGATGTCCGACGCGCCCTGCTCGCGCAGCAGGTCGAGCACCCGCGCGAACAGCGTCATGTGGGCACCCGACAGGATGGACAGCCCGATGGCCTGGGCGTCCTCCTGGAGCGCCGTGCGCACGATCTGCTCGGGCGTCTGGTGCAGCCCGGTGTAGACGACCTCCATGCCCGCGTCGCGGAGCGCCCGCGCCACGATCTTGACGCCGCGGTCGTGCCCGTCGAGCCCCGGCTTGGCGATGACCACCCTGATCCTCGGCGCCGTCTCCATGCGAGACCTCCCATTACAACGTTCCACTTTCTCGCAGCGTAACCGTTCAGGCTTACCGCGTACACGACCGAGGTTGACCGCGAACAGAACCTGCGTGATACATCGAACACATACCGTGCGTCCACAAAAAATCCCGAATACCGTGATACTCTCGTGATCATTGGTCGCCATTATGTTCCGGGCACGCCTGTGGATCACCACGGGCAACC
The DNA here is from genome assembly GCF_014202315.1 of Thermocatellispora tengchongensis. Classification (GTDB taxonomy): domain Bacteria; phylum Actinomycetota; class Actinomycetes; order Streptosporangiales; family Streptosporangiaceae; genus Thermocatellispora; species Thermocatellispora tengchongensis. The sequence continues at coordinate 1,607 of NZ_JACHGN010000054.1, forward strand.
ACGGGAGGAAATCCACTAGAATGAGGCGACTGATCGCCGTCCTGGCCGCGGCGCTGATCGCGCCTGCGCTGGCTACGGCCACCCCCGCAAGCGCCCAGGCTGCCGCTCCGGTCGACCCCGCCAAGGCCCTGAAGAAGTACGTCAGCCCTGGTTACGGAGTCAAGTTCACCGAGGTCTCCAGGCTCGCCGGCAACGGCGAGACCCTGATCGCCCTCAAGAGCAACGGCGCCTATCAATTCGGCAAGGGAAAGCCCGCGGCAGCGGACGTTTCTTTCCGCTACCAGCTCGATCCGGAGCTCAAGGAGCTCCTGCGGGAGAGCGACGAATTCAAGGACACCGCGAATGCCGAAATCGACCCGTTGAAGGCCCTGACGTCCACGACCCGGGTCATCCAGCTCAAGGGCAAGACCTACTTCACCAACCCCGAGTACACCAACGTCCTGCCCGACGGTAAGACCTGGGTCACCGGCAAGGCCGCCGAGGACATGGAAATCCCGAACACCCAGCCGGTTGACGCCCTGGACCCGACGACGGTGAAGAACCTGCTCGCCGGAGTTTCGGGCAAGCCCGGTGGCGTGGTGAACGGTGCGCGCACCACGGTCTACAGCGGCAAGATCACCTTGGCCCAACTCTACAAGCTGTCCCCGTCGTACCGGACCAAGTTCGGCAAGCCGACGGGCAGCTCCGCCAAGTCCAAGATCTCGTGGAAGATCTGGTTCGACGGCAAGGGCCTGCCCCGCCGCGTTCTGGCCACCAACACCGAGAAGATCGGCTCCACCACGCTGACCGACAGCACCGACACCAGGTACAGCGACTGGGGCCGCGGCACGTACGTCAAGGCTCCGCCGGCCGCGCAGATCGTGGACGAGAACGCCGTGGAGCAGGAGCTGCCCGAGCTGCCGACCGAGTTCAACCCGATTCAGTAGCCTCGGCTCCCCCGGTTACCGCAGTGAACCGGAAACGGGACCGGCGGCGCGGCGCGGGCCCGGCGAGGATGTCTCGCCGGGCTCGTGCCCGTTTCGACCGGTTCCGCGAGCCGGAGACGGGCGGTCGTGACGGGAACGAGACCTCATCCTGCGAAGATCACGCGACAGCCCGGCGCGACGTGGCACGGGCACGGACGGGAGGACACCTGCAATGAGGCGACGGATCGCCGTGCTGGCCATGGCCCTGGTGGCGCCGGCCCTGACCACCGGCGTCACGGCCACCGCGGCGAGCGCTGCCGCGACGGAAGGCACGGCCGCCGAGTCGGCCAAGTCTGCCATTTCGGCGAAGTCGGCCAACTCGGCGAAGCCGGTCAAGCCGGTCGAGGCGCTCGAACGCCACCTGGTGGTCGGCCGGGGGATCACGGTCAAGGACGCCACCCGGACCTACGTCAACGGCAAGAAGAGCCGCATCGCGGCCACCGCCACCGGGACCCTGGCGTTCGGCGGCGGCAAGGTCACCGCGACCGACATCACCACCAGGACCGACCTCGGCGACCTGAAGGAGCTGGAGGAGGAGTTCGGCGACCTCGGCGACTTCGCCGCCCCGACGCGAGCGCTCACCTTCAAGGGGCGCGCGTACTACTCGGGCGGGATCTTCGCCTCCTTCATCCCCGAGGGCAAGAAGTGGGCGCTGGTGGAGGACAAGAGCATCCTGCCGGTGGCGACCACGGCCACGGTCAACCCGATCGAGCCGGGCACGCTGAAGGCGGTGCTGGCCAGGGCCTCGGTCAAGCGGCCCGGCGGCACGTACGACGGCGTGCGGACCACCCTCTACCAGGGCACGATCACCTTCGCCGAGCTGTACCGGGTATCGCCGTCGTTCCGCGCCATGGTCGGGCAGCGCAAGCCGACCGGCAAGTCGGCCAAGGTCAAGATCTCCTGGCGGCTGTGGCTGGGCTCCGACCAGCTCGTACGCCGCTCGTGGAGCTCGTGGACCGCGTCCCTGGTGAGCACGACCACGGTGGAGACGTCGTACGTCACCGACACCCGCTTCGCCGGCTGGGGCGGCAGGGTGAGAATCACCCCGCCGCCCGCGAGCCAGGTCGCCACCGGCGACGAGCTCACCGGAGAGGTGCCGGAGATGCCGATCCCGCTCAACCCGCTCGCCGAGTAGCCGCCCGGATCAGAGCTTCTCGACCTTGGCGTAGACCAGGAGCAGGGTCTTCTCCCCCGCCGAGCCGAAGTCGATCTTGGCCTTGGCCTTGTCGCCGACCCCGTCGACCGAGATCACCGTGCCCAGGCCGAACTTGTCGTGGGTGACCCGGTCGCCGGGGTCGAGGCTGGGCACCGGCTTGGCGCCGCCCCCGCCGCCCGCGCCCGCGCTCCGGCCGCCCGCCCCGGCGGAGCCCGCCGGAGCGCCGCCGCGGCGGGCGGTGGCGGCCTGCCAGGCGCTCTTCTCGGGGTCGGTGCGCCAGTCGACCAGCTCGCCCGGCACCTCGCTCAGGAACCGGGAGGCCGGGTTGAACGACGGCGCGCCGCCCCACGAGCTGCGCACGGCGGCGCGGGTGAGGTAGAGCCGCTGCTGCGCCCGGGTGATCCCGACGTACGCCAGCCGGCGTTCCTCCTCCAGCTCCCGCGGCTCGTGCAGTGAGCGCATGTGCGGGAAGACGCCGTCTTCGAGCCCGGTGAGGAACACCACCGGGAACTCCAGCCCTTTGGCGGTGTGCAGGGTCATCAGCGTGACCACGCCCTGCCCGCCGTCGCCCTCGGGGATCTGGTCGGCGTCGGCCACCAGCGACACCTGCTCCAGGAAGTCGGTGAGCGTGCCCTCGGGGTTGGCCTCCTCGTACTCCGCGGCCACCGAGATCAGCTCGTCCAGGTTCTCCAGGCGGCTCTCGTCCTGCGGGTCGCCGGACTCCTCCAGCTCGGCGCGGTAGCCGGTGCTCTGCAGCACCTCCTCGGCCAGCGCGGCGGGCGGCATGCCCTCGGCCTTGACCCGCAGCTCCTCGATCAGGGCCACGAACTCCTTGATCGCGTTCAGGGAGCGGGTGGCGATGCCCGGGGCCTCCTCGGCGCGGCGCAGCGCCTCCCAGAACGGCACGCGCTCGCGCGCGGCGTACGCCTCGATCATGGCCTCGGCCCGCTCGCCGATGCCGCGCTTGGGCACGTTCAGCACCCGGCGCAGCGACACGACGTCGTTGGGGTTGGCCAGCAGCCGCAGGTACGCCAGCAGGTCGCGGACCTCCTTGCGCTCGTAGAAGCGCACCCCGCCCACGACCTTGTACGGCAGGCCGGTGCGGATGAAGATCTCCTCGAACACCCGGGAGGCCGCGTTGGTGCGGTAGAACACCGCCACCTGGCCCGGCTGCACGCCCTCGTCGTCGGAGAGCCGATCGACCTCCTGGGCGACGAACATCGCCTCGTCGTGCTCGTTGTCGGCGACATACCCGACGATCTTGGGCCCGGCGCCCTGGTCGGACCAGAGGTTCTTCGGCTTGCGCCCCTCGTTGCGGGAGATGACGGCGTTGGCGGCGTTCAGGATGGTCTGGGTGGAGCGGTAGTTCTGCTCCAGCAGGATCGTGCGCGCGTCGGGGTAGTCGCGCTCGAACTCCAGGATGTTGCGGATCGTCGCGCCGCGGAAGGCGTAGATCGACTGGTCGGCGTCGCCCACGACGCACAGCTCGGAGCGCTCCACGCCCTCGCGCACCACGTCGCCGTCGACCGTCTTGATCTCGGGGTGGCCCACCAGCTCGCGGATCAGCATGTACTGCGCGTGGTTGGTGTCCTGGTACTCATCGACCAGCACGTGCCGGAACCGCCGCCGGTAGTGCTCGGCCACCTGCGGGAACGCCTGGAACAGGTTGACCGTCAGCATGATCAGGTCGTCGAAGTCCATCGCGCCCGACTCGGTCAGGCGCTCCTGGTAGGCCCGGTAGGCCGAGGCCAGGGTCTTCTCCAGGTGGGTGCTCGCCTTGTCGGCGGCCGTCTCGTAGTCGACCAGCTCGTTCTTCAGGTTGCTGACCTGTGCCGAGAACGAGCGGGGCGGGTAGCGCTTGGGGTCGAGGTCGAGCTCGCGGCACACCATCGCCATCAGCCGCTGCGAGTCGGCCTGGTCGTAGATGGAGAAGCTGCTCGGGAAGCCGAGGTGCTTGGCCTCGCGGCGCAGGATGCGCACGCACGCGCTGTGGAAGGTCATCACCCACATCGCCTTGGAGCGCGGCCCGATCAGCTTGTCCACGCGCTCCTTCATCTCGCGCGCGGCCTTGTTGGTGAAGGTGATCGCCAGGATCTCCTGGGGCCGCACGTCGCGCTCGGCCAGCAGGTACGCGATGCGGTGGGTCAGCACCCGCGTCTTGCCCGAGCCTGCGCCGGCGACGATGAGCAGGGGGCTGCCGTGGTGGACGACCGCGTCGCGCTGCTGCGGGTTGAGGCCGTCGAGCAAGGGGTGGTCAACAGAGACGGTGGGCACGTCCCTAGGTTATGGCCGGGCACCGACAACCAGTGCCCGCACCGGAATAGTCGCGCGGTACGCCGTGTTGCGCCGCACGAAGAACAACTCGACCGCGGGAGGCGTGCGTGCCGGCAGACAGCGAGGTCCACGACGAGATCAGCCGGGTCCTGACCGTCACCGCCCACCCCGACGACGTCGACTTCGGCGCGGCCGGCACGATCGCGGGCTTCGTCGAGCGCGGGATCGAGGTCACCTACCTCGTCGTCACCGACGGCGACGCCGGGGGCTTCGACCGCGAGCTGGACAACCGCGGCATGGGCGAGCTGCGCCGGGGCGAGCAGATCGCGGCGGCCAAGGCGATCGGCGTGACCGACGTGCGCTTCCTCGGCTACGCCGACGGCACCGTCGAGCCGGGCCTCGGCCTGCGCCGCGACATCGCCCGGGTGATCCGGCAGGTGCGCCCCGACCTGGTCATCACGCACAGCCCGGAGCGCAACTACGCGGTGGTCTACCCGAGCCATCCCGACCACCGCGCCGTGGGCGGGGCCGCGCTCGACGCGGTCTACCCCGACGCGCGCAACCCGTACGCGTTCCCCGAGCTGCTGCGCGATGAGGGCCTGGACGCCTGGACCGTGCGCGAGGTGTGGCTGACCGGCGGCCCCTCCCCCGACCACTACGTGGACATCACCGACGTCCTGGACCGCAAGCTCGCCGCGCTGCACGCCCACGTCAGCCAGGTCTCCCACCGCGACGACTTCGACGACTTCGTCCGGTCCCGCTGGAGCGCGCTGGCCCGCGCCGGCGGCCTGCCCGAGGGCCGCTACGCCGAGGCGTTCCAGCGCGTCCCCACGGCCTAGTCCTCCTGGTCCTCCTCGATCACGTCCTCGGTCACGTCCTCGGGTTCGTCTTCGGACGGTTCCGGGTCGGGGCGGCAGCTCTGGCCGCAGCCGCCGAACCGCGCGGTGTCGATCGGGGTGAACGACCTGGGCGGAGAGCCCTCCAGAGCGGCCAGGAAGGTGTCCTTCCAGATCGGGCCCGGGAGGCTCGCGCCCGCCACCGCGCCGTAGTACCTGCCGCCGATCGTGACGCCGGTGAGCTTGTGCTCGCTCGACCCGCGCGGGTCGCCGATGCCCACAGCGCCCGCCAGATCCGGGGTGAACCCGGCGAACCAGGCGGTGGCGTAGTCGTCGGTGGTGCCGGTCTTGCCGGCCGCGTCACGGCCGACGCCGCCCACGCCGCGCATGGTGCCCCGGGTGAAGACCCCCGACAGCACGTGCGCGGCGGCGTCGGCGACCTCGGGCTCCAGGGCCTGGCGGCATCGTGGCCTGTAGGTGGTGGCCGTGCCGTAGCGGTCGGTGATCTCGGTGATCGCCATCGGCGCGCAGTACTTGCCGCGCGCCGCGATGGCCGCGTAGGCGTTGGCGACCGTCACCGGGTCCATCTCGTTGATGCCGAGGGTGAAGGTCTCGTACTCCTGCAGCTTCAGCCCGTCGGAACGGTGGATGCCCAGCGACTTGGCCGTCTCCACCGTGTCGCACAGGCCGACGTGCTGCTCCAGCACCATGAAGAAGGTGTTCACCGAACCCCAGGTGCCGGTCTGCAGTGTCCTCCAGCCCGGACTGCCCTCGTCGTTCGTCACGGTGTGGGTGGGGTCGCCGACGTTCTCGCCCTTGCAGTTCTTGAAGGCCGAGTAGCCCGAGGCCCGGAATCCCGCTCCGGCCGTGAAGCCGTCGTCGATCCGCATCCCCTCCTTCAGCGCCGTCAGCAGCGTGAAGGTCTTGAAGGTGGACCCGGCCTGGAACCCCACCCCACCCCCATGCGCCGCGTCCGCCACCAGGTTGTAGGAGATCTCGTTGCGCGCCTTGTTGCGACCGTACTCACGACTGGCCGCCATCGCCTTGATCGCACCCGTCCCCGGCTCCACCAA
>NZ_JACHGN010000055.1 GCF_014202315.1 Thermocatellispora tengchongensis
CCGCCAGGCCGGCGCAGCCGCCCGCCTTCGGCCACGGACCCGTTTCCGGCTCGAACCCCGCTCCCGCGGGCCCCCCCCCCCCCCCCCCCGGGGGGGGGGGGGGGGGGCCCCCCCCCCCCCCCCCCCGCGCCGCTGCGCCCCGGAGAGCACCTCGCGCTGTCGCGTTTCGCTGTGTACGCGTCCGACCACCGCACGAATCCGGCGAGCGCTCTGCTGCACCAGCGGGTCCTCACGCTCTGGCTGCGCTCGGAGCGGATGGCGTGGTCGTTCCTGTGCGCTTACGACGCGGCGTACTGGACCACGCTGCACGAATGTCTGCAGCATCCAGCCGTCGGCCAGGTCGCGGCCGGAACGGGCCACTACACGCTGTACGCCCACGACTGGCGCGCCGTCCCGCCCCGCACCTGGCTGGAGACGATCGACTTCATGGCCCTGGCGCCGGCACCGGCGACGGAGGAGACGCCGCGGTTCACGGTGTTGTCTCGGGAGCAGTTCGACGCCGCCGTGCACGAGGCCCTGCGTTCCTGGCGCCGGCCGGACGTTCTGGCGGCCAGCCCGCTGCTGGGCACACGGATGGTGGCACAGGCCACGCCCGACTCGGGGAGTGAGGTGAACACGCTCCGGGACCTGCTCGCCGAGGCGGTCGACGACCTGCACACCGCCTCGCCCAAGTTCCACCGGGTACTGGCCGCTACCTACTTCCACGGCGCGTCCACACAGGAGGCCGCCGCGGAGCGCCTCAACCTGCCGTTCAGCACCTATCGGCGGCACCTCCGCCGCGCGACCGACCTCGTTTCGGAGAACCTGTGGCGGCGTGAGCTGAACGGCTCCGCCGCCGGGGGGACCGGACCCGGCGACTGAGGCCAAGGAGGTGACCACCCCGGCACGGCGACGGCACGGCCTCGCTGCAACGACCGTGGTGGCCGCGATTCATGCGCGCCACTCGTCGAACGGGCCCATCGACTGCGTCTTCTCACTGTCGGCCGTCGATGCCGTCCGGGCCCGTGAGGGCTGGTGACGCATGCCGGAGAACGGGTTACGCCAGATGCGGGCGCGAGGCGTACGCCAACGGCGGCGCGTGGCGAGCAGCCCCAGGCCGAAGGCCGGCACCGCGGCGCACGGCGCGGTGATGCCGTTGAGCACGCCGAACGTGTCGAGCAGGATCGCCGAGCCCGCACCGGTGACGGCGGGCAGGACGTACAGATCCTGTTCCCAGCGCAGCGGAGGTGGGACCTCCCGGGCCAGTACGCTGCTCAGGATGCCGCCGCCGACGGCGCTGGCGACACCGAGCGCGATGGCGCTCGGCCGGCCGAAGTCGTGTCCGAGTGCCTTGACCGCCCCGCTGACGCCGAAGAGCGCCAGAGCGGCGGTGTCGCACACGTCGATGACCGCGAGCAACCTGCCGTGACGGTGCACCCGCGAGCTGAAGAAGACGACCAGCGCGGCGGCCACGGGCGTCAGGTAATAGCCGCAGTCGATGAAGGCGACGGGAACGACCCCGATGATCAGATCCCGGAACAGGCCGCCGCCCAGTCCGGCCGCCTCGGCCAGGAGGAGCACCCCGAAGACACCGAAGTCCTTGCGTACGGCGACGAACGCCCCTGACATCGCGAAGGCGAAGATTCCCGTCAGGTCCATCCAGTACCCGGCGACCTCGGTCAGCGCGTCGATCGCCACGTGCCTGATTCCTTCGTGGGCCAGCGCCGCACGGCTTCGCTGGAGTGCGGGATTCGGGCGGACGGCTCCGCGGAGCCGTCCGGCATGCAGATCACCTTCATGTCCACTTCCGGCTCGGATTCTGTGGCCGGGCGGTTCCACCGGCCGGCGGCGATCTCGACACGGACACTCTGCATCCACGGGTTCTTCAGTTCACAGCTCAACACCTGACCACGAGCGGGCCACCGATGGTCAGCCGCTCGGCCGGCTCATCGAACTTCCCGAGAACGAGGCGACCACCATCGATGAGGAAGATGCAGAATGCGTACATCCGCTTCGGCGCTTTGACCGGAACGGTCGAGCAGTCGCCGGCCTCGCACCATCGATGCGACGGGAGGAAGCCTGCTGTGGACGAACTCACCGGTTGTGCCCCTCCCGCACCATCGACCGACGCCTCCGGAGCAGGCGTCGTGGAGATGGCGGGCGCAGCGCCATCCGCGGGGCAGAGCCCGCTGGTGGGCCGAAGGTCCGAGATGCGTCGTGTCCTGGACATCCTCAAGACGGAGGACCGCGGATCGCGGACGCTGCTCCTACTCGGTGAGGACGGCACGGGCAAGACGAGTTTGATGGCGGCCGCCGCCGACCACGCGCGCGGCAGCGGATGGGTCGTACTGACATGCCGGGGCAGCGAGGCGGAGTCGCAACAGTCCTTCGCGTCCTTGCACCAGTTGCTTCTCCCCATTCTGCCGGAGGCCGGCACGCTCGCCGGGCATCTGCGGGAGGCGCTGGAGAGCGCGGTGGGCCTTGGTCTGAAGGGCGGGCGGCCGGGCCCGATGCTGCGGTCGGCGGTCCTGACGTCGCTGACCGGTGTCTCCGCGCAGCGGCCTGTCTTGCTGGCCGTCGATGACGTCCAGCACTTCGATCGGGATTCTCTGGACGTTCTGCGCTTTGTGCTGCGTCGAGTGGCGATGGAGGATGTCTCGGTGCTGCTTGCGGCGCGCGGGCAGTCGCCTCCGGCGGGTGTTGCCGGGGATGTGCCCACGCTGTTGCTGGGGCCGTTGGCGGAGCAGGCGGCGGCGGAGCTTGTGGATGCGCAGCCGTTTGCGCCGGTGGGGCGGGCGCGGATCGATGTGCTGGAGCAGGCGCGGGGGAATCCGCTGGCGATCGTGGAGTTGTGCCGGGCGGCCGGGGTGGGTGGTGCGCGGGCGTTGCCGGGTGGGGGGTTGTCGCAGACGCGGCGGATTCAGGAGATGTACGTGGCGCGTCTGGGTGCTTTGCCGCAGGTCACTCGGCGGTTGATGGTGTATGCGGCGGCGTCGGAGTGTGAGGACCTGGCGACGATCATGGCGGCGGCGGGTGTGGGGCGGGATCTTTCGGTGTGGGCTCCGGCGGAGGGTGCGGGGTTGGTGAGCGTGGTGGGGGGGCGGGTGGTTTTCCGGCATCCGTTGGTGCGTGCGGGGTGTTATCAGGGTGCTCCGGCTTTTGTGCGGCAGCGGGTGCATCGGGATTTGGCGGGTGTGCTGGTGTCGGATCCGGCTGGGCGGGCGTGGCATTTGGCGGCGGCGTGTCTGGGGCGGGATGAGGTGGTGGCGGCGGCGTTGGAGGACAGTGCGGAGTTTGCTTTGCGGCGTGGTGGCTATTTCGCGGCGGCGCGGGCGTTGGAGCGTGCTGCGGAGTGCAGTCCGGTGGGTGAGGATGGGGCGCGCCGGTATGCCAAGGCGTTGCGGGCCGTCAACAATGTCGGGGATCCCTCGTGGGCCCGCGAGCTGTACGGCAAGGTCGTCGCGCTGACTCGTGACCCGAACTTGCTCGGCATCGCGGCGTGCGGGGCAGGCTCGGCCCTGTCACTGCTCGGCCACCAACGGGAGGCGTTCCAGGTGCTGATGAGCGTCGTGAATCCGGATCAGCACCGCGATGGCATGGTGACGCTCGCCTTGGCGGGCACGTTGCACCCCATCGCGTTCCAATCGGGACTGCCCGAGATGAGGTTTCCGATCGCGGCCCTTGCCGAGACGATCGATGCCGCCGGCCGCGACACGCTCTACCCCGAGCTCAGCGTGACCGGAACCTTCGATGCGGTGCGGGCCGCGGCCCTGGCCGGGGCCGATCCGAGGACCGCTCCCGAACTGCTGCGGCGGATCCGGCAAAGGCCGAACCCACCGGATGCGCAGGACGACGTCGCGGACAGGACCCGCTTGCTCGGGTTGGGCGCGGTCGCCTGGTACGCCGACGAGTCCGACCTCGCCGTGGAGTCCTGGCGGCAGGCGTTCGCCATGCTGGCGGCGTACGGCTCCATGGGTGCCGCCGCGCCCTCGCTCACGGCGATGGGCTCGGCGTTGATCGACACCGGCCGGTGGGCGGAGGCCGACGAGCAACTGGAGAGGGCGGCGACGCTGGCGGCCGTCCACAAGCTGAGGCACCTGGAGATCGATGCCGAGGCGCTGCGGATCACCCTGGCCGCCCTGCGCGGACAGCGGGTCGGCATGCCGGCCGACCCGGCATGGATGGCCGTCGGGCTGGAGGAGAATCGGGCCACGCACACGCGTCTGCTGCGCGCGGCCGGCGCCGCCGCCGCGGCGGCGGGGGATTTCGATGGTGCCTTCCGTCACTTGCGGCAGTGTTTCGGCGAGGACGGTGCTCCCTCGCACTACTTCTTGTCGCATCGGGTGATCGCCGACCTGGCGGTGGCGGCGCATCGTACGGGCCGGCGGGAGGAGGCGGCGCGTGTGGTGGCGGCGG
>NZ_JACHGN010000056.1 GCF_014202315.1 Thermocatellispora tengchongensis
CGTGGGCGGGGGGTTTGGGGGGGGTGGTGGGCCGCTAACCCCGCCACCGGGGGGGGGGGGGGGGGCGGGGGGGGGGGCGGGGGGGGGGGGGGGGGGGCGCCCCCCCCCCCCCCCGCGACCGTGGGGTCGGTGGTCAGCTCGTCCGGGGCCGGGTCGCTCACCCGCAGCCAGGCCAGGTACGCGAGCGGTGCGCCGGTCATCGCGTCGCGGTAGACCGTGAACGCCTCCGGCCGCCGGTCGAGCCAGAACGCGGCGATCTCGGCCGACTCGGGGCTGTGGGTGCGAGCGGTCATTTCCAGGATCGCCGCGTGGTCCTCGGGGCGCGTCGCGTCCTCGTACACCTCACCGGCCGGGGGCACAGGGCAGAGGTAGCGTGCGAGGTGGCCGTGGCTCATGAAGAACATCAGCTCGCGCATCGTCGAGGCCAGCTCGGTCTCCGGCGCGTCCTCGATCCGGCCGAGCAGGTAGGTGCGGATCTCGGCGTGCATCCGCCGGTACTCGGAGGGATTGCGCCAGCGCAGGTCGGCGCGGAGGATCTCGCGGACCAGATCATGCGGGGACAGCCCCTGCGGCCCGGTCTCGATGAACGGCTGCTCCCGTAACCAGTCGAACAGCGCCGCCGGGTCGGCGTCCGCCACGAACACACGCAGTCGCTCCTCGGTGGTGGTACGCAGGTACGCGCACGCCTGCAGCGCCCGCCGGTGCGCTGGGGACGGGACCTCTCCGATCAGTCCGGACAGCAGCGTCGCGATCAGGTCGTAGCCGGGGGTCCACCGCTCGGTCTCGCCACCGCCCTGCCGGTTCGTCACCGCCGCCGCAAGGTTGAGCGCCAGCGGATGCCCCTTGGTGAAGGCCAGGATGGCCGGATGCAGCTCGTCCGGTACGCCTCGCAGGCTCAGCAGGGCCGCCGCGTCCCGCTCCGGCAGGTCGCCCAGGGCGATCACCCTCAGCGTGCTGGCCCAGGCGGGGTCGGCCTGCCAGTGCGGGTCCGGCGGCCTGCGCCCGGCCAGCGCCACGATGGCGCCGCCGGGCAGAGCGGGCAGGAAGGTGTCGCGTAGCCACCCCTCCAGGCCCTGTGCCTGCTCGAAGCCGTCGACGAGCAGCACCAGCCGGTCATCCGGCTCGGGAACCTCCGCCGCGAAGCCGGCCGGGGAGAGGTCGATGAGGCCCGCGTCGATCTGGATCACCCGCCGGCCGGCCGCTCCGGCGAGGTCGGCGAACCGGCGCAGCAATGCCGACTTCCCCATCCCGCCCGCACCGTGCAGATAGAACACCGCAGGGGATGCGGGGAAGGACTCCAGTGCCTTGTTGAACTCGCCCACCTCCGCCGACCGGCCGACGAACGCGCGTGTCCGCGCCTGGCGCAACCGTGCGCCCAGTGACGCGAAGTTTCCGCTCAACCCCATGCGACGAGCCTAACGAGAAATCGCTCTTGACCCTTCGCGGTCACTCGCACGGCGGATCGGGAAAACCGCGCCCGCGGGCTCGTACCGCACCGGCATGGCGGCCTATGGACAGGCGGTGACTCCCATGTGGCAGGGAACTGGCCTGCAAATTGAACCTCTCCGCGCTGCATGCTCCTTAGGTCTCGTAACTTCGACGAAGGACTTGCCGGTGACTGCTCCGTCCTATGGCCGTTACATGTCCGTACAGGTTTACTTCGACGACCTCGACCCCTATGGAATGCTCCACCACGTTCGGTACGGCACGCTGGTCGACCGCGCGATAGTCGCCTACTGGACAGAGAAGGGGTGGAACTCCGACCTCTCGCAGTCGGCGATCAAGGAGGTGATGGTGGTCCGCCAGCTCTCCATCACCTATCAGGCCCCGATCACAGGCGTCTGCGAACCGGTCGTGCACTTCTGGCTGGAGGGGATCGGCCGCAGCAGCGTCATCTACGGCTTCCGCCTGCTCTCGCCCGACCGGAGCCTCCTGTACGCCGACGGGCGCCGCGTCTCCGTCAACATCGACCCGGTGACCCTGGCCCCGGCCCCGATCAGCGAGGAGTCCCGGCGGTTGGCGCAGGAACTCCTCGTACCCGCCACCGCGGGCGCCTCGGCTCCCCGCTGATCGCCTTCCAGGAGGCCGTTCCCGGGTGCGCCTCAGCGGACGTCGCGGGTGGCGCGGCGGATGAGGTCGGTGACCGCTGCCGGTTCGGAGACCGAGACCGCGTGTGAGGCGCCCTTGACGGTGACGGTTCGGGCGTCTGCACGCTCGGCCATCCACTGCTGGGCCTTGGGCGGGATGTTGTAGTCCTTGCCGGCGATCAGAGCGTAGGAGCGGATGTCCTTCCAGGCCGCCTTGGTGGCCTTCTCCTCCAGGGCGAAGGTGGAGACCGGCCGCTGGGTGGCGGCCATGATCGCGGCGGTGGGGGCGGGCACGTCGGCGGCGAACTGCTTGCGGAACTTGTCCTGCTTGATGGTCAGCTCGGTGCCCGTGCCGCCGCCGGGCAGGGGGTAGGAGCTGGTGCTGAGCGTCTCGGCCAGGGTGCTGCCGGGGAATTTGCCGGCCAGCTCGCTCGCGCTCTCGCCGACGTCGGGGATGAACGCGGCGATGTAGACCAACGCCTTGACGTCCGGGTCGCCGGCGGCGGCCTGGCTGATGACCGAGCCGCCATAGGAGTGGCCGACCAGGACCACGGGCCCGGTCACGGTGTCGAGGACGCTGCGCACGTACGCGGCGTCATCGGCCAGCCCGCGCAGAGGATTGGCCGCGGCCACGACGGTATAGCCGTCGCGCTGCAGGCGCGAGACGACACCCGACCAGCTGGAGGCGTCGGCGAACGCGCCGTGCACCAGTACGACGGTCGGCTTGGCCTCGGCCGTACCGGCGCTTTCCGACGCGGCGGCGGGGCCGGTGAGCGTGGCGGCGGCCAGGGCTCCGACCACGACCGGGACCAAGGCGGTGGTGACAAGGGTGCGCAGGGCCGGGCGAGTGCGAGAGGGACTGTGCATGATGCTCCTTTTGAACGGTCTGGTTCAGCGTCCCAACCGGCGGCCCCAGAGGCATCCGTAAGATGACTGGGCTTAAACGGCGGCCGCCCGGTCAGGGGACGGGCGAGGGCGCGCCTCCGCAGAGTATGGCTCCGCGCGATCATTCAACACGTCATTTCCTGGCCGGCACCTGTCCGGTTGCCTGCCTGCGCAATGAAGAGTGCGCCCCGCTGCCGGAGGTGAACAGGAAATGAGCTTGATAACGAGCAGAAAACGACGTCAGGGTTACCGCGTCCAATCAGGAACAGGACTGGAGAGACATGGAGTTCCCCCTTCGCGCGGCTCTTACGGCCTGTGCCGTCACGCTGGCGGTCGCGGCGAACGCAATGGTCCTTCCCGCCATCGGGGCACACGTGATCGGCCGTGTGCGGGGACAGGAAGAATGCCCCTGGAGCCAGAGCCGGAACAACCCGCTTCGCGAGTTCACCTACATACTCACGCAGCAGGATGGGCGTGGTTCCCTCATCTGCTTGGCGAATGCGGGAAGTACGGCGACGCGTATCCAGGGCGTGGTCGGGATCAGCGCGGGCGGCAACAGCGTCACGGTCTGGTACCGGAGAACGAGAACAGGCCCCGAGGAGTCCAGGTACCTCCCAGCGGGCACATATCACGCCGTGCGGGACAGGGAAGGCGCCGGATGGTACGAGATCACTCGCATCCAGATACATCGGAGCCGTTGCGAGGGGACCCGCCCGTGGGACGATTGTTTGTGCGACAAGCCATGTGCCACCTTCAGATACGTTTAGGCGGGCTCGAAGGGCGCCCCGACCGTACGGCGGACCGCGGCGGTCACAGATCGTCGAAGAGATCGCGGAGCTGGTTGCGGTTGCTGACGCCGAGTTTGGGATACACGTTGTACAAATGGGAGGAGACCGTGCGAGGAGAGAGCATCAGTCGCTCGGCGA
>NZ_JACHGN010000057.1 GCF_014202315.1 Thermocatellispora tengchongensis
GAGCAATTGTCAAATCCTGTGGATCATGGGTGGCTCAGGTCGAACGTAGCCATTCGTTGAGGATCGCGAAGTCTGCGTTGGTGAGTCCTCGGGAAGCCTCGACGTGATAGAGGAGGGCACGGCCGCGATGGTGCTCGGCCACCCAGTCTCGATCGGCGCTGGTGATCTCGTCGTCGATCCACGCGAACGGGCGGCCGTCCGCCCAGCTCACCAGGGTCCGGGTCTTCCAGCAGAGTCCGAACCAGTGGTCCTCGCGTTCATGCTCGCCGGAAGTCTCCGGCCAGGCCACGACCGGAAGTCGCGGGAGCCCGAGTCGTGGTGAGATCTCCAAATTCGCCATGTCTTCCCAGGTGGTGGCCCAGACCAGGTCGCATGGCAGCGCCGCCAGCAGAGGTCCCACCTCAGGTCGTAATCGCGATAGATGTGAGGGCGACGGGGTGAGTGACAGTTGGCGTCGCAGGTTGTCGCCGAAGGGAAGAAGCGGCCCATCGACATCAAGGAAGAGCAGAGGGCGTTCTACCTGATCGCTCATGCTGCGGCGACGTGCTCACGCTCGACGAGCCTGCCCTTGACGAACCTCGCCCCGGCGCGGACCAGGGCGACGAGATGTGGCGCGTTGACCGCCCGCCAGCGCTTCTGCGCCGACTCGATCAGCTTGAAGGCCATGGCGAGGCCGGCGGCGCGGGATCCCGGCCCCTTGGTGACCTTGGTCCGGTGGCGGACGGTGGCGAAGGTCGACTCAATGGGGTTGGTCGTGCGCAGGTGAACCCAATGTTCGGCGGGATAGTCGTAGAAGGCCAGCAGCTCGTCCAGGTCATCGATCACCTTGGCGACGGCCTTGGGATACTTGGCGCCGTAGGCGGCCTGGAAGTCCTTGACCGCGCGTTCGGCGTGGTCCCGGTCTTCGGCGTTCCAGATCTCGGCCAGGTGCTTCTTGGCGGCAGGGTGGGCCGACTTCGGCATGGCCCCGAGCACGTTAGCAATCTTGTGAAACCAGCACCTCTGGCCTCTGGTCTGCGGAAACACCTCCGCGAGAGCGGACCAGAAGCCGAGCGCACCGTCCCCGACGGCGAGCACCGGTGCCCGCATCCCGCGCCGCTTGGCATCGCGCAGCAGATCGGCCCACGACTCGGTCGACTCGCGATAGCCATCGGACAGTGCCACGAGCTCCTTGCGCCCGTCGGCGCGCACCCCGATCATCACCAGCAGGCACAGCTTGTGCTCCTCCAGCCGGATGTTGACGTGGATGCCGTCGACCCACAGGTAGACGTAGTCCACCGCGGACAGGTCGCGTTCGGCGAAGGCGCGTTGCTCGCCCTTCCACTGCTCGGTGAGCTTGGTGATGACGGAGGCGGACAGGCCCGCCGTGGAGCCGAGGAACTGGCCCAGCGCCGGGACGAAGTCACCAGTGGACAGGCCGTGCAGGTACAGCAGCGGCAGCACCTCGCTCAGCTGCGGAGTCTTGCGGGCCCAGGCGGGCAGGATCGCCGAGGAGAACCGCTTACGCTCGCCGGTCTCCTCGTCGATGCGCTTGTCGTTGACCCGCGGCGCCTTGACCTCGATCCCGCCGATGCCGGTGAGCAGCTCACGCGGGGCGTGGTAGCCGTTGCGCACGACCAGACGGCGGCCGGCCGCGTCACGCTCGTCGGCGAAGGCGGCGATGTAGGCGTCCACCTCGGCCTGCAGCGCGGCGGCGAGCATATTGCGGGCGCCCTCACGGAGAATCTGGTCGATCAGCGACGCCGAGCCCGCCGGGGCATGGTCGTCAGCGGGCAGTTCGGGCACTACGGTAAGCGACACGGGGTGTGCCTTCCCGACCGACGCGGCAACGTCGGCCTATCTCGAAACCATGATCAGATGATTCGGGAAAGGTACACCCCTTCCCGTCAGATCCACAGATTTCGATCATTGCTC
>NZ_JACHGN010000058.1 GCF_014202315.1 Thermocatellispora tengchongensis
GCGGCGCGTTCGCCTCCGAGGCCGCCGCCGCGGTGCTGCACCCCCTGGGCGAGGGCGTCAACGAGGTGCTGGAGCCGGTCGGGCTGCTGCTGCACATCGGCGTGATGCTGGTGTTCTCGGTGATCGTGGTGAACTCCAAGCACCTGCACATCTTCACCGCCCCGCTGAACGTGCTGTTCTCCCGCCGCCCCGACGGCCTGGGCGCGGCCCAGCCGATGCGCAGCGGCGGCAAGGTGCTCGACTTCGAGGAGGCCGACCCCGACACCGACGTGTTCGGCCGCGGCAAGATCGAGGACACCACGTGGAAGGGGTTCCTGGACTTCTACACCTGCACCGAGTGCGGGCGCTGCCAGTCCCAGTGCCCGGCGTGGAACACCGACAAGCCGCTGTCGCCGAAGATGCTGATCCTGGACCAGCGCGACCACGCCTTCAAGGTGGCCCCGTACCTGATGGCGAGCGAGGAGCAGCGCAAGGACCTGCACCAGGACGTGCTGGCGCTGCTGGACAAGCCGCTGGTGGGCGAGGACGGCGTCATCCATCCCGACGTGCTGTGGTCGTGCACCAACTGCGGGGCGTGCGTGGAGCAGTGCCCGGTGGACATCGAGCACATCGACCACATCCTGGACATGCGCCGCTACCAGGTCATGATCGAGTCGTCGTTCCCGTCGGAGGCGGGGGTGATGCTGAAGAACCTGGAGAACAAGGGCAACCCGTGGGGCATGTCGGAGATGAAGCGGGCCGAGTGGATCGAAGAACTCGACTTCGAAGTCGAGATCGTCGATGACAAGATGCCCGCCGACACCGAGTACCTGTTCTGGGTCGGCTGCGCGGGTGCGCTGGAGGACCGGGCCAAGAAGACCACCAAGGCGGTGGCCGAGCTGCTGCACATCGCCGGGGTGAAGTTCGCGGTGCTGGGCCCGATGGAGGCGTGCACCGGCGACCCGGCGCGCCGGCTGGGCATGGAGTTCCTGTTCAACATGCTCGCCCAGCAGAACATCGAGACGCTCAACGAGGCGGGCGTGAAGAAGATCGTGGCGACCTGCCCGCACTGCTTCAACACCCTGGCCAACGAGTATCCGCAGCTCGGCGGCACGTATGAGGTCATTCACCACACCCAGTTGCTGGCCAGGCTGGTGGATGAGGGCAGGCTGACCCCGATCACCCCGGTCGAGGAGAAGATCACCTACCACGACCCGTGTTTCCTGGGCCGGCACAACAAGGTCTACGCCCAGCCGCGCGACATCATGGCCAAGGTGCCGGGGGTGCGGACGCAGGAGATGCACCGGTGCAAGGACCGCGGGTTCTGCTGCGGCGCCGGTGGCGCGCGGATGTGGATGGAGGAGCGGATCGGCAAGCGGATCAACACCGAGCGGGTGGACGAGGCGCTGACCACCGATCCCGACCGTGTGTCCACCGCGTGCCCGTTCTGCCTGGTGATGCTGGGTGACGCGATCGCGGAGAAGAAGAACTCCGGTGAGGCGAAGGAGTCGCTGGAGGTCGTGGACGTGGCCCAGCTCCTGATCCGCTCGGTCAAGG
>NZ_JACHGN010000059.1 GCF_014202315.1 Thermocatellispora tengchongensis
TGGTCGCTGGTTGTTGTTTGAGATTTGCATAGTGGACGCGAGCATCTTTGTGGCCAAGTTTTTTAGGGCACACGGTGGATGCCTTGGCACCAGGAGCCGATGAAGGACGTGGGAGGCTGCGTTAAGCCTCGGGGAGTCGCCAACCAGACGTTGATCCGGGGATGTCCGAATGGGGAAACCTAGCACCAGTCATGTGGTGTTGCCGCCGTCTGAATGTATAGGGCGGTTGGTGGTAACGCGGGGAAGTGAAACATCTCAGTACCCGTAGGAAGAGAAAACAATAGTGATTCCGTGAGTAGTGGTGAGCGAAAGCGGATGAGGCTAAACCGTATGCGTGTGATAGCCGGCGGGCGTTGCGTATGCGGGGTCGTGGGACCTTCTTGGGGAGACCGCCGTCTTCCCGGGCAGTGATAAATCGGTGGGGTAGCCGAAGCCTCTGGGAAGGGGTGCCGGAGACCGTGATAGCCGGGTAGGTGAAACTCTGCCGACTGCCGGAGGGGATCCCAAGTAGCACGGGGCTCGAGGAATCCTGTGTGAATCTGCCAGGACCACCTGGTAAGCCTGAATACTCCCTGGTGACCGATAGTGGACGAGTACCGTGAGGGAAAGGTGAAAAGCGCCCCGGTGAGGGGTTGTGAAATAGTACCTGAAACCGTGTGCCTACAAGCCGTAGGAGCGTACGCAGCTTCGGCTGTGTGTGATGTGACTGCGTGCCTTTTGAAGAATGAGCCTGCGAGTTATGGTGTGTGGCGAGGTTAACCCGTGTGGGGGAGCCGTAGCGAAAGCGAGTCTGAATAGGGCGTTTGAGTCGCATGCTGTAGACCCGAAGCGGGGTGATCTACGCATGGGCAGGGTGAAGCTCAGGTAAGACTGGGTGGAGGCCCGAACCCACCAGGGTTGAAAACCTGGGGGATGATCTGTGTGTAGGGGTGAAAGGCCAATCAAACTCCGTGATAGCTGGTTCTCCCCGAAATGCATTTAGGTGCAGCGTCGCGTGTTTCTTGCTGGAGGTAGAGCACTGGATGGCCGATGGGCCCGACAAGGTTACTGACGTCAGCCAAACTCCGAATGCCGGTAAGTGAGAGCGTGGCAGTGAGACTGCGGGGGATAAGCTTCGTAGTCGAGAGGGAAACAGCCCAGACCACCGACTAAGGCCCCTAAGCGTGTGCTAAGTGGGAAAGGATGTGGAGTCGCAGTGACAACCAGGAGGTTGGCTTAGAAGCAGCCATCCTTGAAAGAGTGCGTAATAGCTCACTGGTCAAGTGATTCTGCGCCGACAATGTAGCGGGGCTCAAGTGCACCGCCGAAGTCGTGGCATTCACGC
>NZ_JACHGN010000061.1 GCF_014202315.1 Thermocatellispora tengchongensis
GGCGAAGGTGAGAACTTAAGCGCCGGTAAACGGCGGTGGTAACTATAACCATCCTAAGGTAGCGAAATTCCTTGTCGGGTAAGTTCCGACCTGCACGAATGGCGTAACGACTTCCCCGCTGTCTCAACCGCAGACCCGGTGAAATTGCACTACGAGTAAAGATGCTCGTTTCGCGCAGCAGGACGGAAAGACCCCGGGACCTTCACTACAGCTTGACATTGGTGTTTGGGGCGGCTTGTGTAGGATAGGTGGGAGACTGTGAAGCCGGCACGCTAGTGCGGGTGGAGTCGTTGGTGAAATACCACTCTGGTCGTTTTGGATGTCTAACTCGGGTCCGTTATCCGGATCGGGGACAGTGTCTGGTGGGTAGTTTAACTGGGGCGGTTGCCTCCTAAAGGGTAACGGAGGCGCCCAAAGGTTCCCTCAGCCTGGTTGGCAATCAGGTGTCGAGTGTAAGTGCACAAGGGGGCTTGACTGTGAGACCGACGGGTCGAGCAGGAGCGAAAGCTGGGACTAGTGATCCGGCACCACCGTGTGGATGGGGTGTCGCTCAACGGCTAAAAGGTACCCCGGGGATAACAGGCTGATCTTCCCCAAGAGTCCATATCGACGGGATGGTTTGGCACCTCGATGTCGGCTCGTCGCATCCTGGGGCTGGAGTAGGTCCCAAGGGTTGGGCTGTTCGCCCATTAAAGCGGTACGCGAGCTGGGTTTAGAACGTCGCGAGACAGTTCGGTCCCTATCCGCTGCGCGCGTAGGAGACTTGAAGGGGGCTGTCCCTAGTACGAGAGGACCGGGACGGACGAACCTCTGGTGTGCCAGTTGTATCGCCAGGTGCATGGCTGGTTGGCTACGTTCGGAAGGGATAACCGCTGAAAGCATCTAAGCGGGAAGCTCGCCTTGAGATGAGGTCTCCCACCCGTGAGGGGTAAGGCTCCCGGTTGATGATCGGGTTGATAGGCCGGAGGTGGAAGCGCGGTAACGTGTGGAGCTGACCGGTACTAATAGGCCGAGGACTTGACCACAAAGCAGTTTTGCTCGCGTCCACTATGTGATTCTGAGACAGCAACCAGG
>NZ_JACHGN010000062.1 GCF_014202315.1 Thermocatellispora tengchongensis
CGGCGGGGCCGGCGGTCACGACGGGCTGGCAGACCGCCAGCAGTGCCGCGATCACCGCGGCCGTGGCGGCACGCACGCGGCCGTGCCGGGTGCCTGAGGAGGGGGGTCTGGGTGCTCCTGCGATCGAGCCTGTGAATCCATCCATCGAACGAAGTCCTCTCCTGGAGGGCCGGCGAGACGAGGCGCCGACAGGTGAGAATCGCGCTGATTGTTAGCGTTCACAGTCATGGCGTGGTGATGAATCACGCGGACGTTCCGGGGAGATCGCCGCCCAGTGTCCGCGCCGTCTCGCGGTTTCGTCAAGGGGCGAGAAAAGGCGGCTGCCAAAGCCCTGAACACGGCCGGATAAACCCGCAAAAACCACGGTGAAACTTTCATCGTGACACCGGAGCCGCCAGGGTGACGCTGAGGCCGCGACCGAGCTTCATCGCACCGCCGGCGGTCAAGGCTCCCCTCTGTGCCACCTCAAAGATCATCGTTGAGATTGAAACTTTCAGCCTCTCCATAGACCACCGAAAGTTTCGCACATACTCTGAAATGTTTGCCACCGATTCTGGCTGCACATTCGCCTAGTCAGTCCGATACAGGTCCCCACAGCGAACAACATCGCAGGCGAAGAACCAGAACCGCCGAACGCCAATTCGCCGGAAAATTACGCGGCAATACGCGAAATTTTCGCTCCCCCGGCGGATCGAGAGCCGGCATTGACGCTGGATATGGCCAGTGCCTTCAGTGACGGACTCACGCCGACGCCGCCCCTTCGACTCACGGCGACCGCGGTCCAGCGCCGGTCATCCGCGCAGCCTTGACTCACTTCCGTACCGGACTCATAGTGATGGCCACCGTTCCCCCGCCCCCTCATGGTGGTCTACAGAGCCAATATTGTTAGCGCTAACAGAAATGGAGTATCCGTGAAGAGCCTCGCTTCCCTCCCCCCGCGTCCACGTCGCCATCTGGTCACAAGAGCCGTCACGATGATCGTCATAGCGCTGCTGACGGTCGTGCAGCCCGTCGTGACCGCCGGCCCCGCCA
>NZ_JACHGN010000063.1 GCF_014202315.1 Thermocatellispora tengchongensis
TGCTGAGCGCGCACCGAGGCGGCGTCGGGCTGATCGAAGATGGTGCGCACCAGGGTGGCCACGAACGGCTGCGCGGACTTGTTCACGCAGGTCAGAAGGTTGCGCAGGTAGTGGCTGCGGCACCGTTGCCAGGTCGCGCCCGGCAAGGTGGCGCCGATCGCGGCCACCAGCCCGGCGTGGCAGTCGGAGATGACCAGTTGCACGCCGGACAGGCCGCGAGCGACCAGGCCACGCAGGAACGCCAGCCAGCCCGCGCCGTCCTCGGCGCTGGTGACGTCCAGGCCGAGGATCTCGCGCCGGCCGTCGGCGTTGACGGCGGTCGCGACCAGGACGTGCACGTTGATGATGCGCCCGCCCTCGCGCACCTTCTGGGTCAGGGCGTCCAGCCACAGGAAGGTGTAGGGGCCGGCGTCCAAGGCGCGGGTGCGGAAGGCTGCGACCTGCTCATCCAGTGTCTTGGCCATCTGCGAGACCTGGCTTTTGGAGATGTGCTTGATGCCGAGTTGCTCGATGAGCTTGTCGACCCGCCGGGTGGAGACGCCGAGCAGGTAGCTGGTGGCCACGACGCTGATCAGCGCCTGCTCGGCCCGGCGGCGCCGCTCCAGTAGCCAGTCGGGGAAGTAGGAGCCTTCGCGCAGCTTGGGGATGGCCAGCTCGATCGAGCCTGCGCGGGTGTCCCATTCGCGGGTGCGGTAGCCGTTGCGCCGGTTGGTCCGCTCGGTGCTGCGTTCGCCGTAGGGGGCGCCGCACAGGCTGTCGGCCTCGGCCGACATCAACGCCTCGGCCATGGTCTTCACCATGGATCGCAACATATCTGGCTCGCTGGCTTCAAGCTGCTTGGCCAGCCATTGCCCGGGCGTCACACTGCTGTCTGCGGCCATCGTCGTGATCTCCTTCGATCTTGATCTTCGTTACTCGAAAGGATCACGCGATGGCCGTCGTCTTTTCACGACGCCGCGCTTGTGACCAGGTCAAACTCGTACACCACTTCCGTGGACGCAACC